>CAWETN010000020.1:0-28021 GCA_963812075.1 uncultured Alphaproteobacteria bacterium | reverse complement strand
CAGCGAGCGCGGTCGCCATGGCGCGGTATGTAACATTTGAACAGGTTATCGCGCTGGCCGTGTCAGCGTCGAAGCCGAAGAACACATAGCTCGGCACAATGCCGTCTCGTGCGATCCACACCTTGCAGTCGCAGAACCGTGCGATCGACGTCACGCAACCATCGATTGGCCGCCGCCGCTGCCGCCGATCGGCACTTCGACCTGCACACAGCGTTCCACGCGTACGTCGATCTCCTCCATCGACAGCGCATACCGCTCGAGCAATCGCCCGACCATCTCCGCGGCTGCCATGGCCTCGGCTTCCGTGCACCCGTTGGAGATGGTCTTCTCCGCGAGCGCCTTGATGCGTGCCTTGACGCGCGCAAGTTCCGTAGTCTGCCTCACCGCGGGCTCATCCTTCTGCCGGCAGCGAAAGCCTGCCGATCCTGGTAAAAGGAGCACAGTGAAGCCAATTCTGGGGAAGGGGCGAGGGGATTGGCGTATTTGACCCAGTCAGCGCCGGAGGCCCTGGCGGGACTTGTCGAGCGGGTGACCTTCCACAACCCGGACACGGGCTTCTGCGTGCTCCGGGTCAAGGTGCGGGGCCAACGTGAGCTGACGACCGTGGTCGGCCAGGCGGCGATGATCGGCGCGGGTGAGTTCGTCCAGATGAGTGGTGCGTGGGTGAACGACCGCACGCACGGCCAGCAGTTCCGGGCGTCCTTCCTCAAAACCAGCCCACCGACAACGCTGGAGGGTATCGAGCGCTACCTGGCCTCGGGGATGATCCGCGGCATCGGCCCGGTCTACGCCAAGCGGTTGGTCCGGGGCTTCGGGGAGGCCGTCTTCGATCTCATCGAGCAGCAGCCTGAACGCCTTCGGGAGGTGACCGGGATCGGCGTCAAGCGAGCGGCACGGATCATCGCCGGCTGGGCCGAGCAGAAGATCGTCCGGGAGATCATGCTGTTCCTGCACGCCAATGGCGTCGGCACGTCGCGGGCGGTGCGGATCTATAAGACCTACGGCAACGACGCCGTCCGGGTGATCACCGAGAACCCCTACCGTCTGGCCAGGGACATCCGCGGCATTGGGTTCCGGACCGCGGATCAGATCGCGGCCAAGGTCGGGATCGAGAAGACCGCGCTGATGCGGGTTCGCGCCGGCCTCAGCTACGCTCTGGCCGAGGCGATGGATGAGGGGCATTGCGGTCTCCCTGTGGAGGAGTTGACGTCCCTGGCCGCCAGGCTGCTGGAGGTGCCTGACGACCTGATCGCGACGGCATTGGCGTTGGAGTTGGAGGCCGGGGACCTCGTAGCCGACCAGCTGGAGGGCCGCCGATGCGTCTTCCTGGCGGGCCTCTATCGGGCCGAGCAGACCATCGCCGAGCGCTTGCGGGCTCTGGTGTCCACTGAACCAACCTGGCCGTCCATCGACGCCGCCAAGGCGATCCCATGGGTGGGGCGCCGGACGGGTCTGCAGCTGGCCGCCAGCCAGCGCGAGGCCGTCCGGATGGCCCTCTCCAGCAAGGTGCTGGTGATCACCGGCGGGCCGGGGGTGGGAAAGACGACGCTGGTCAACTCGATCCTGAAGGTGCTGATCGCCAAGCAGGTGCGCGTGATGCTGTGCGCGCCCACCGGTCGGGCGGCCAAGCGGTTGTCGGAGAGCACCGGTCTGGAGGCGAAGACCATCCACCGTCTGCTGGAGACGGACCCGCGGACCGGGGCATTCCGCCGGACCGAGGACCATCCGCTCGACTGCGACCTGTTGGTCGTGGACGAGGCGAGCATGGTCGATGTCCTGTTGATGCGCTCGCTCCTCCGCGCGGTGCCGGACGAGGCAGCCCTGCTCATCGTCGGGGATGTCGACCAGTTGCCCTCTGTCGGCCCCGGCCAGGTGCTGGCCGACATCATCGCCAGCAATCTGATCCCCGTTGTCCGCCTGACGGAGGTCTTCCGCCAGGCGGCGGGCAGCCGGGTCATCGCCAATGCGCACCGGATCAACCGCGGCCAGATGCCTGAGCTGTCCAACGACGGAACGCTGTCCGATTTCTACTTCATCGACGCCGAGGCGCCCGAGGACGCCGTCGGCAAGATCATTGCTGTCGTCCGTGATCGGATTCCCAAGGCCTTCGGGCTGGATCCGATCCGCGATGTTCAGGTGCTGTGCCCGATGAGCCGTGGGGGAGTTGGTGCGCGATCACTGAACATCGAGCTACAGAAGGCGCTCAATCCGCCGGGTGAGACGCGGGTCGAGCGCTTCGGCTGGATCTTCTGCCCCGGCGACAAGGTCATGCAGATCGAGAACGACTACGACCGAGACGTCTACAATGGTGACCTCGGCGTCGTTCAGCGGGTCGTTCAGGAGGACAGTGAGCTTGTCGTGGTGTTCGACGGCAAGGAGGTGAGCTACGGCTTCGGTGAGCTCGATGAGTTGGTGTTGGCCTATGCGACGACGATCCACAAGAGCCAGGGTTCCGAATATCCGGCGGTGGTGATCCCGTTGGCGACGCAGCATTACATGATGCTGGCGCGCAATCTGCTATACACGGGGGTGACCCGCGGCAAGCGGCTGGTGGTATTGGTCGGTCAGCGGAAGGCTTTGGCCATCGCGGTGCGCAATCACGGTTCACGCCGGCGTTGGGCCAAACTGCGCGAACACCTTGCCGGCATGCATACCGGCAACAAACCAGCCGCGGGCCCGGCGCGTGCGGCCCGCATTGGATAGTGGCCTGGGAGAGGGCCAATGCCGCGCCGTGCAACCGCACACCGATACAAGTCCAATTGGCCGACTTTGCTCTTCGGACTTATCGCGGGAAATCAATGCCGGTCCACGTGCGTCGTCGTGAGCAAGGCCTAGGCGGGGCGGGCAGGGGACTATGACCAGTGCCTGGCTCGTGAAGCGCCCGTATATGGATTTCCTGCCGCCATGCCGACACTTCGGATTGTAGTTCGTCACCGCCAAGCCCACCTTGGCAGCGCTACAACGGCTTTGCCGGCAGCTTCTCGACAGCGGAGTGCGTTGACCCAGGATGCCGTGCTCTGCGACACAATCTGGCCAGCTGGGAGCCGCCAACAGTTCGATCGCAGCACAGCAACCAAGGGAGGCGACAATGGCTGATTCGGTCTACAAGATCGTCGAAGTCGTCGGTACGTCAAACGAGAGCATATCGAAGGCCATCGGTCGGGCAATTAGCAAGGCCGGAACAACCCTGCGACATCTCGGCTGGTTCGAAGTTGCCCAAATCCGAGGCAACATCGAGAACAATCGGGTCCGGGAGTACCAGGTGACCGTCAAGGTCGGGTTCACACTGGAAGAAGACTGATCTCGGGTAACCGCCACAGCGTGGTCCGCAGTAACCTTCAAGTCTTGGTATGTCACGTCCAAATTAGCGCGTAGATGGCTCCGAGATCCGCCGATGCAGCGGGCGTCCACTGCCGGGCACCGTGAATCAGGTCGAGGGTAACCGTGATGACCCGTTACATCGCAACTGTCGAGCACGACGCCGGCGAATACTGGATTCGCTTTCCTGGCATCGAGAAGGCCGGCAGCCATGCGAAGCGGCCTGAGGACATCGTGCCGCTTGCCCGCAACTTGCTGACGGGTCGACGAAATATGGCGCACCGCCGGCCTCGCTCGATGACGCGCTCAGCGAACCGATCACGCCGTTCCAGGGCGGGCGGTTTGTCGTCTTCAAATGGGACCCGCCAGCAGGCACTGGGCTGGACGTGTGCGGATACGATCGTGAGGGTGGTGCTCGGGGTCCCGGTTCCCGCTGAGAAGCTCGATCTGGCATTCGGGCGGCTGAGGCCGCTTTGTTCCGCAGCCGTTCGGCGCCAATATTACCCTGATGGCCGCGCTTTCCCTCCGCCTGGTGGCACTGATGGTTGCAGGATGCCAAAAGCATCACCACCGCCCACGACCGCCCATCCTCACCAGCGCCTACCGCGACAAGCGCCCCGGAGGTGAAAACCGGTCGTGATCGGAAGCCCGGCGATTGCCGGCA
Organism: uncultured Alphaproteobacteria bacterium; assembly: GCA_963812075.1. GTDB lineage: Bacteria > Pseudomonadota > Alphaproteobacteria > Acetobacterales > Acetobacteraceae > JAMXLO01. The sequence continues at coordinate 24,039 of CAWETN010000020.1, read as the reverse complement.
AGGCCCCGTTTTTGGGCTTGGCGCGCGCCACGCAGCCCTGCCTCATCTTGGAATTGACCCAATCATCATCGCCACGCAGATTGTCGCCGCGCTTCAAACCATCGTGTCGCGGTCCATTAACCCGGCGGAATGCGGCGTGATCAGCATTGGCCAAATCATTGGTGGCGACACCTTTAATGTGATCCCTGAGAGCGTCCGCATGCGCGGCACAGCTCGTTGGTTCGATGCAGTAATTGGCAATCAGCTCGAAAGTGGCATCCGTCGCCTCACGACAGGCATCGCTGAGAGCTTCGGTGCCACTGCGGCGGTCGATTACCAGCGAGTGATGCCAGCCACAGTCAATGACGTAGTGGCCACAGAGATTGCTCGTCGCGCTGCGTCTACCGTGGCGGGCGATACCCGCGTGATCCCGATGAAGCATCCAACCATGGGCGCAGAGGACTTCGCCTTCATGCTGGAGGCCAAATCCGGCAGCTACATATTGCTGGGGGCGAGGCGAGATGCGAACGACCCGATGCTCCATCATCCGCGCTACGACTTTAACGACGACATCCTGCCGATCGGTGCCTCCTACTGGGTGACGCTGGCTGAGCAGCAGCTGCCAAAGAGCCATTAGGCAGGCATCGTCACCAGCACGTACCGCTACAAGCCGCCGCCCGGAAGCTGGCCGAGATCACCTGCACGGCGGTCGTCACTACCAAGGGAGCCGCCACCCAGGATTGCGATTGGAGAACCCGACAAGCCAAGACCACCACGGCCTGCCGACGCCACGCACCACGCTGCGTGCCGGGCTACGTGAGGTGCTGGTCTGGTGCAAAGACAGGCAGGGTGGGCGTCCGGCCGGCACTTGGCTGTTCGCCCAGTCCCAGCCCTGTCCGCGTCGCCGTGTAGCTGGCCCAGCCGGGCTGCGTCCCAGACCAGTGGCCCAGACAGCATCGAGGGCGGCATTTCCCAGTTCAGAAAAGTCGATCGCCGGCGCGGTGCGCCAGTCGACCATAATAGAGGACGATGCCCGCCTTACGCCAATCGGCGAGTGGTGGAGCTGGCAATCCACGTCCGGCTGCGCCCGCGCCACGGAAAGGCGGCCGCCGAGTAACCCGGGATCAGGTGGTGATGTGCCCATCCTGCGTCAGGGCAAGGGCTCGAATCGCACCTCGATCACCTGCAGCGCAGGATGGGGAAGAAGAGGGAAGAATGCAGCACTACTTCACAGTGCTCGAGCCGGCCATCAGCGGCATGCGTGGATGCCGTCTGGCCTGGTGTCGCCGTACCACGAACGTTGGTTGCCGGAGACGCCGTAGACGATCTTGTAGCGGACATTGGGATGCTCGAGACCTATACGGACGAGCTGGGTCAGGTCGCGCGTGCTGACCCAAATCGAGAGGCGGCGGCGGTCGATCGGGTGCGTGCCGTAATTGCCGATGCGGACGCACAAAAACCCCATCCCATGCTTGTCAGAATAAAGACTGGCGAGCGCCTCACTGAAGGCTTTCGACACGCCGTAGCGGCTGTCCGGTCGCACAGTGACCCGATGGTCGATCGTCTGCGAACCCGGATAGAAGCCGACCGCGTGGTTCGAAGTGGCCATGACAATACGCTTAACGCCTGCTTTCCGTGCCGCCTCAAAGGTGTTGTAAACGCCGACAATGTTGCCTTCGAGGACTCTTTCCCAGGTGTTTCGCCCGAGATGCCGCCGAGATGGATGATGCCGTCGCACCCCTACACCATGTGTTCCACCGATTCGATGTCGGCGATATCGGTCTGGTCGACCTTCTCGCCGTCGCTCGCCGGGGCGACCGGCACCCACTCGTCCGCAGATGCCGAGCGTTCCACAGGATGATGACCGTAACCAGCAGGACAAGGGCGCATCACGCCCTATGAGTTCATCTCTCGCCGCAGATGAAAAATTCTCCTTTGCCCGCTCACGCCATGCGCAATATTCATTTTGGCGGACGGCTTGAGGAACTCGGGCTGCTGCCGGACTGACGTTAAGTGTGAACTTCGCTTCGTGCTGTGACCTGCGCCACGGCACTCCGCTTGGTCGGTCGCTATAGCACTCGCGCCTGACGCTTACGGAATCCTCAGGGCCCGAGCGGGCGTGGCAGACGATGGGAGTCGACGGTGGCCAATCTCACCAGACGCGTCGATGGTATCGACGTCTACCAATCGAACGACGTCAACTGGCCGGGCGTTGCCGACCTGGGCGTCGCGATCGGCGTCGCCAAGGCGTGGCACGAGAGTGATTCTGCAGATCAGCGGTTTCGTGAGTTCTGGCTGGCGATGCGCAACGCCGGACTCATTCGTGGCGCGTATCTTCTGCTCGCACCGCAGCGGAACCTGGGCCGCGCCGCCATCGAGACGATGGTCCAGAATTTCACCGATCGCATCGACGCTGTCGGGGGCCTCGAGCCAGGAGATCTGCCCCCGGTCATCGATTATGAGGGTGAGCTTCCTCCGGCTCTGAACGCGCATGACACGCCAGCGATGCGCAAGCAGCGCGCGCTGGATCAGCTGGCCTGGGCACTGAACAAACTGACCCCCTACGTTCAAGGAGCCACGCGGCGCGGCGATCTGCTGCCGCTCGTCTACACCGGGCGGAGCACATGGCTCAACAACCTGGGCGATCCAACCGCCGTCGATGCGGCGGCGTTCGTGACCAGCGACGGCGTGGCGATCGACTTCACACGCTTCCCGCTGTGGTGGGCGTGGCTGGCAAACGACAACCTCGACCCGCTCAAGGCTACCGACCTGGCGACGATCCGCTATCCGCGCGCCTGGGCCGGGCCGCGCAACTTCTATCTACAATATTCTGGCGGCGTGCCGTTTCCTCCGCCGTTCGGTGGGCAGGCCACGCACGACGCGAGCGTCGTCGCCGCGGTCGATGCTGCCAATCATCTGTCGATCCCGACGGACTTCGGCCCGCTGCTGAAGCTGGCTAGCGTCGCGCCTCCGACCGCCGATGTGCCGTTGTCACGGGTGATCGAACTGTCGGATCAGCCGCCCGATCAGGTGTTCAGCCTGCTGTTGATCGGCCAGGGATTTTGGCCGGACGAATTCCCGCAGGTCGTGCAGCAAGGCCTGTTCGGGCGTTTCAACGTCAATGCCGGCCCGTTCGCCGGCGGGGCCGGGATCGCACACGTGCGTCAAGGGGTGGCGGACATAGCGCCGCTCAATCTGCTCGTCGCGGCCGGCGGCCGGAATGCCATGGCCTGCTACTACGACGCGGGTTCCCACCCCGACGGCACAGGACTGTCGCTGCCGCTGCGTCAGGAACATGTGCGTGGGACAGGGCTGGATCCGATCACCGGCAATCCGGTGTTGGATCCGACGACGCGCACGCCGATCACCTACGCCCCTGTCGATGCGCTGCGGATCAGCCACAGCACGGTGGAACCGCCCGAGGTCGTGCCGGTCGGCCGCAGCCTCGCTGAATATCTGTCGCATCTCACCGTGCGGCTGGCCAACGGATCGGTGCACCGCGCAACGGAGTACTGGCCGATCGGCGAAAGGCGCACCGGTCCGAAGGGGTCGATGATCGCGGTGCTGCGGCGCGCTCCATTCCTCACCCACAACGCCGCCGCTTCGCCGCCTGACGATCCGCGCCCCGCCGAGCTGTATCAGCTCGATCCGACCAGCGACGACCAGGTGCCATTCGTCGCGGTGAACGTCGTGCCGGGCGGTGACTGGCCGCTCGTGCTGGCACGTGCGATCGCGCAGAACCTGGCCGGCCTTGGCGACGAGTACGAACTCGAGGGTGACGGGTTCGCGCAACCGCCGGACGGCGCGGTCAGCCAGCTCGCGCCGAACGTGCTCACGATCAGCGACACACAGCGTCAGGCGCTGGTCGCCGGTGGGGCCGTGGCCGCGACGGCGCCGCAGGTGCTCGCTGCTTGGTCGATCCCCCCGGCGGCTGCGGTCGACTTCGTCGAGCACACCGCCGCGTCGGCCAATCCCATTCCGGCCTGGAACGGAGTTACCCAGTCGTACGCCCTCGGCGATTTCCACCTGGTCGAAGGCGGCGACGGGTTTCGCACCCATGTGCTGCGCTGCGACAAGGATTGTCTGATGCGCCGGATTCCAGCGGCGATCAGCGATACGCTGGAGCCGGCCGGCACGAACCCTCCGGCTTTGCCTATCCAGTCGACCATGCGGGTGTTCTGCAAAGCCTGCGAGGCGCGGCTGCGCACGGTGATCACCAGCCGCATCGGGGTGATTCTCGAGCCTCGGGTGGAGATCGATACGCAGCGGCGGCTCTTCGACGCGATCGCGTGGCAGGATCGCGCCGAACTGCCGATGGTCAGCACGTCGCTGGTCAGCACAGCAAAGACCACTGGTCCGCTGTGGTCCTGCGCGGTGGATTTTTCCGGCGGGTCTTTCCGTTTCACGGACGTCAACCTGAGCAACGTCGACTACTGGTCGGCACCGGTGCCGCCACATGTCGCGCACGTCCTGCAGAGCGTGGCGTTCGAAGGGCTCGAGCTGAAGTTCACGGACGGCACCACAAGGCCGCTTGCGCTGGCCGACGCGCTCGCGTCGGCGACGATGCCGCCTAAATTCGCGGTCAGCCGGCAGGGTGACGCGCGCGGACGGTACCAGCTGGGCGCCTGCCTGACGCTGTCCTGGCTGGTCACTCACAGTCCCAGGCACAGCTGCGTCGCCGAGGCGAAGCTGTCGCTGGTGCTGGCGAGCATGAACAACGACATCGATCCCGCGGGGATCATGGTCGGCTGCCGCCTCTATCCGCAGATCGCCATGCGAGTGCACAGCCTGACCCCGGGGACCAGGGCAGTGAAATCGCTGCATGGGACGGTCACGCTGGCTGCGAACAATGCCGATCCAGGGCCGTTTTCGCAGCCGCTGAACGGCATCCTCAACGGGCGCCTGACCACCAGCCTGTTCTGCGAAAGCAACCGTGCCGCCACCGACGCACGCAAGCGCCCGGGTCTGCGCACTGCGATGGTGCCCGGCATGGAGTCGCTGCTGCCGGTGCCCTACTGGTCGAGGGTGTACGACTACGTCAACGTCGATGCGTCGGGCACGGTCAAGGTCACCGCGGCGAATGCGCGTAGCGACGGCGCATTGGGAACCGCGGCGCGCGAGAAGACCAAGACATGGCCGGCGGGGCAGGCGACGGCGGAGACGGTGCACAAGCTGCCGCGCCAGGGCGCCTACGACTCGCTGTGCATCCATCCCGACCTTGGCACCGATGCGAATGGACAGCCGATCATCGCGGCCCCGATCTGTGCCGACTTCGCCCTGCACATGCATTGGCGCCGCGGTGCCTCGTGGGCGGGGGGACCGGCCCCACGCAACATTTTCCGCGGCTGGGGTGCGGGCCGGCTGGCGCAGGGAGCGCACACGGTCCTCGGCGCGCCCGCCGTGCCGCCCAATCAGCATGTCGACGTCGAGCTGACACCGGCCGCAAACCGATCGACGGTGACGCTGAAGTATTCGGCGACCGCGACGGAAATATCGGCCGGGCGCTGGAACGTCTTCCTGGAACAGGGCCTAACGTTCGCCTTCCAGTACGCGATCGAAGGCGCGGTCCCATGGCAGATCCCCAGCCTGTCGTTTGGCGAGCAGGCGTGGCTGGCCGCGGCCGTCGGTGCCGGCAACCTGGACGACGTCCGCCAGCAGCTGAAGTCGCTGGATGGCCAGGCCAATCCGCTCGATGCCGCGATGCGCACGCTGTGGAGCTCCATCAGGCAACGGCTGCGCTTCTTCGATCAGGCACTGGACGGCTCGACGGAACAGCAGGTTCCCGCTGGTCCGTCCGACCCGGCGATGCTCGAGAACCTGTAATGCAGCCTTCAACGCCCATGCAGCCGCGTCGGGTGGCGTCGGCTGATCCGGAGTGGCCGCGATGACCGATACGGCTATGCTCGGCCGCCTGGGCCAGGCGCTGCTCGACGTGCTCGATCCGCTGCGCCAGGCACTGCAGTCGCCCGAAGGCTTCGAGGCCTTGATGCGCCGGCAGGGGTGGCTGCCGCCGCCGACGCGCGAATACTTCGCCACGGTGAGCGATGCGTTCGGCGCCGTGGGCGCGGTGGAAAAGGCCGCCGGCACCTTGGCCTCGCTGCTCGATGGCGACCAGCCGGATGTCGGCGACATCGTTGCCGCGATCGACGCGGTGAGCAAGGTCATCGCCGATCTGCGCGCGCTCGCGCGGCCGGCCGGCACGCTGCCGCCGCCGTTCGACAGCGACGCGTTCTGGAGCACGTTTCCGGGCGACCTGCTTGCCGATCTCTTCATGCGCTACATGGAGGTGGCGCAGCCGACGCTGTTCGCCCCGCTGCATCTGCTGGGCATCCTCGACGAAGAGTTGGTTGCTGCAGGCGACGCGCCGCATCGCATTCCCTATGTGCGCAGTAGGGTCGAATGGAGCCGGCTGGTCACGCTGGTGTCCGACCCCGCATCGCTCGGTCGCGACGTGTATGGCTGGGGATCGACGTTCAAGTACCAACGTACTGCTGGGCCGGCTCGAACGCGTACTGCTCGCCTTCGGCGTTCCGGCCGGGCGCTACGTGCCCCGGCAGTCGCTGTCGACCATCTACTATGGCGGCGCTCCGCCACCGGACACCGTGCGCGAGCTGCGCGTGCCACTGGCGGAGGAACGCCGCGACGACGTGGGTTTCGTGCGCGTCGGATTTGCCGTGCTGCCGGTACCGCCGTCCGGTTCGCCGGCCGCCGCGCCGACCGGCTGCTTCGTCGGACCTTACGCTTACGGGCAGGCCGCGGCGCGCGTCGAACTCGGCGGGTCGCTGGCGCTCGAGCTCAAGGGCGGACTGGAGAGCGGCGGCGACGTCGGCATCGAGCTGCGGCCCGGTTCCTTCGCCGCCCATCTCGGACCCACCGGAACCGATCTGGACCTGGAAGCCGCGCTCTCGTTCGAGCCGCAGGAGCCATACCTGCTGATCGGCAGCGAGGATTCGCATCGCATCGAGCTGGGCAAGACCCGGCTCGGGCTGTCGTTGACCGGACCGGTTGCCTCGGCCGATCTGCAGTTCACGCTGGAGACAGACTCGCTTTCGCTGATCTTCGATCCGTCGGAGGGCGACAGCTTCGTCACCGACCTGTTCGGTACCGACCCGAAGACCGTCCAGCTCGCCGGCGGCCTGACCTGGTCGTCGCAGACCGGACTGCATTGGACCGGCGCTGCGGGCCTCAGCCTCAGCGTGCCGATGCATGCGACATTCGGCCCGCTGACGATCCAGGGAATCAAGCTGGCGATCGAGACGTCCGACGACGATGTATCGTTTGCCGTCGCGGTCAGCGGTGGCGCCGCCATCGGTCCGGTGCAGGCCGTGGTGACCGATATCGGTGTGCAGTTCACGCTGGCTCCGGTCACCGCACCGGCGCGTGGCGTGTTCGGCGATCTCGACGTGCAGTTCGGCTTCAGGCCGCCCACCGGCATCGGCCTGTCGGTCGACGCGCAGGGCGTGGTGACCGGCGGCGGCTTCCTGTTCCACGACCCGGCGCAGGCAGCTGTATGCCGGCGTGATGCAGCTGTCGCTGCACGACCGCTCACGGTGCACGGCGTTCGGCCTGATCGCGACCAGCATGCCCGACGGCAGCCCCGGCTATTCGCTGACTCGTCTTCATCACCGCCGAGGATTTCGAGCCGATCCCGCTCGGCCTGGGCTTCACGCTGCAGGGCATCGGCGGCATGGTCGCGATCAACCGCACCTTCGACGAGGACGGTGCTGCGCGCCGGCATGCAGAACGACACGCTGCAGATCGCTGCTGTTCCCGCGTGATCCGGTGGCGAACGCGCCGGCCATCATCGCGCCGCTGGCGAGCGCCTTCCCGGCCGAGCGCGGCAGCTATCTGCTGGGCATCCTGGCACGCATCGGCTGGTTCACGCCCGACGCTGATCTGGCTCGACCTGGCGCTGATCCTGGAGTTCGGCGCGCGCCAGCGGCTGCTCGTGCTCGGGCGCATCAGCGCGCTGCTGCCGTCGCCCGACAACGACCTGGTGCGGCATCAATCTCGACGCGATCGGCGTGCTCGACTTCGACCAGGGCACGCGTGGCGATCGACGCCATGCTGGTCGACTCGCGGCTGGCGCACAAGTTCGCGCTCACCGGTGCGGCGGCGCTGCGCGCCGGCTGGGGCTCGGCCGGCGAGCACGGACTTCGTGCTGGCGGTCGGCGGCTTCAATCCGCGCTTCGCGCCGCCCGCCGGCGTGCCGCCGCTGCCGCGCGTCGCCATCGCGCTGAGCTCGGGCAACAATCCGCGGCTGACCTGCGACGCCTATTTCGCCATCACCTCCAACACCATGCAGTTCGGTGCGCGGCGCGCAGCTGCTACGCCGAGGCCTATGGCTTCAGCGTCGAGGGCGACATCGGCTTCGACGTGCTGATCACGCGTGCGCCGCTGCACTTCATCGCCGACTTCCACGCCTCGGTGCAGCTCAAGCACGGCTCGCACAATCTGTTCAAGGTGTCGGTGGAAGGCGCGCTGGAAGGGCCGCGGCCGCTGCGTGCTGAGCGGCAAGGCGACCTTCGAGATCTTCTGGTGCGACTTCTCGGTGCGCTTCGACAAGACGCTGGTCGACGGCGACCCGCCGCCGCCGCCGCCGGCGATCGACGTGCTGGCCGAGCTGCTGCAGCGCGCTGAGCAACGGCGCAGAGCTGGAGCACGCGATGCGCCGGCCAACCGCACGCATGGCGTGGCGCTGCGCAAGCTGGCGCCCGGCACCGACGCTGGTGCTCGACCCGCTCGGGCCGGCTGGTGGTCAACGCAGGACGTGGTGCCGCTGAACACCGGGCGCGACATCGACATCTTCGGCGGCGCGCCGGTGGCAGGGGCGCGGCGCTTCGCCCTGCGCGCCGGCGCTCAACGGCGTGACGCTGACGCCAGCCGCAGACGCTGCAGGCGCCGTTCGCGCCGGCGCAGTTCTTCGCCATGAGCGACGACGAGAAGCTGGCGAGCCCGTCGTTCGAGACGATGGATGCCGGGCTGGTGGTCGGGCAGCGACGCGGTGACGCTTCGACGCCGCGCAGCTGGTGGCGGCGCCGGTGGAGTACGAGGCGATCGTGATCGACACGCTGGCGCCGCCCGGCGTCCCGCCCCAGCTTGCCGGCGCGCTACACGCTTGCCGGCGCGCAGCTTGCAGTGCACGCGCGCGACCGGCGCGGCGGCGCGCGCGCCGGTGCGCCGTGTCGGCCGCGCGCGCTTCCGCACCGCCGGGCCGGCGGCGGTGGCGTTCGCGGAGCCGCGCTGGGCGATCGTGCCGCTCGACGCGGCGCCTGACGCGCCCGCTCGATCCCGGCGTCGCGACCTGGAGCGAGTACCTCGCGGCGCTCGACGCACTCAACCGCGGCGGCGCCGCTGTCCAGCTCGTGCCCGCGCCGCACGCGCTGCCTGAGGCTCGATCACCATGTCCACCGCGATGTCCGCATCGCTGAGCTTCCTGCCCTGGGTGCGCCAGGGCGTGGCGGCCGCCATCGTCACCACCGACACGCTCGGCGCCAGGCCAGCCTGGCGTCGTCGATCTGAACGCGGCCCTCAGCGTCAACGGCACGCGCCACGCCGGCGATGCCGGTGCGCCTGCGCGGGCCGGCCGACGTCGTCGGCATCGACGCGAACCAGATCGTTCGGATGGATCCGCAGCCCGGCACCGACGACTTCGAGCCGAACTATTTCCCGTGCATCGAGTTCGACCGTCCCGACTTCCCCTGGCTGTTCACGCCGGCGCGCGCCGACCGCGAACGCGAAGCTGCGGCCGTGGCTGTGCCTGGTGGTGGTGCGCAAGCAGGACGGCGTCACGCTCGGCAGCCACCGTCGACGCGCCGCTGCCGGTGCTGCAGATCGCCGCGCCGGCGCATCCGGGCATCGAGCTGCCCGACCTCGCGCGAGAGCTGGGCCTGGGCGCATGCGCAGGCGGCGGCGGCCGACAGCACGCAGCCGAACGTGCGCGCCGCGCTGGCCGGTTCGCCCGAGCTGTCGCTGTCGCGGCTGATCTGTCCGCGCATCCTCGCGCCGACACCGACTACATCGCCTGCGTCGTGCCGACGTTCGAGCTCGGCCGCAAGGCGGGCCTCGGCCTGGCGATCACCGATGCCGACTCTGATCGCCGCCACGGCGCTCGCGCCGGCGTGGTCGCTGTCGCCCGCGCCGGCGCAGGTGACGCTGCCGGTCTACCACCACTGGGAATTCCGCACCGGCGTCGGCGGCGACTTCGCATCGCTGGTCGGCCGGCTGCGGCCGCAGCCGGCGCCGCCCGCGTCTGGGCCGCCGCCCGATCGACATCAGCCAGCCCGGCTTCGCCTTGCCCGCCGAGGCCTAGCTCCCTGCCGGCACGGTCCTCGAGGTCGAAGGCGCGCTGCGGCCGATCCTGCCGCCGGGCGCGCCGGACGCGATGCCGACCTGGCCGGACAGTCGCGGCGCAGCCCTTCCAGGACGCGCTCGCCGCGATCGTCAACGCGCCGGGGCAGAGCGCGATCAGCCGACCCGCTGGCCGACCCGCTGCTCGCGCCGCCGCTCTACGGCCGCTGGTATGCGGCGCGTCCGACGGTCGCGCGCACCGGCGCGGACTGGTTCGACCAGCTGAACCTCGATCCGCGTCTGCGCAGTGTCGCGGCCTTCGGCACGCGCGTCGTCCAGGAGCATCAGGAGGCGCTGATGGCCTCCGCCTGGGAGCAGGCCGGCGAGTTGCAGCGGGCCAACCAGCGGCTGCGCCAGCTGCAGATGAGTCTGGTGGTGGGCAGCCGTCTGTTCGCCCGGCACTTCGCGCCGCTGAGCGACGAGGCGGCGCTGCGCGTCAGCGCGCCGGTGCTCAGCCGCCTCGGCTCCGATCAGCGGCGCAACCCGCAATCGATGCTGGCGCAGGTCAGGACCACGGCGATTCCCGCGCCGGCGCTCAGCCCGGCGATGCGCCGCATCGGCCGTCAGCGCGGACCGCTCACGCGGCGTGTCGCGGCGCAAGCGGCTGTTTCGCTCGCGCCTCATGGGTGGCATCGCTTGAAGCGGGCACCGCCGCGCTGCCGGTCCTGACCTGGTTCGATCTGGTCACCGTCGCCGCGGTGTCCCAGCACATGAGCCCGCCGGGAGCGGTGCTGCAGTTCGCCGCGGTCACCGACCAGGTGGTCGCCAGCCGAGGCGGTGCGCCGTGGTTCGTGGTCCGGCCCGAAGGGCCAGCCGATCCCGATCGCCTACTCCTTCACCTACGGCGCTGCGATCGTTCGACAGCCCCTCGGCGCGCGCCTTCCGCCAGGCGGCAGCGGAGCATCTGGCCCGCGTCAAGCCCGATCGCAGCTCCGGCACCATCGGCTTCCACGTCCCACCGGTGCCGATCGGACGACATCCGCAGCGGACTGTCGCAGGGCACCCAGCCGCAGCAGACGATCGCCGCCCTGGCGCAGGGGGCGATCTCCGTCGGGGTGACCGCGGCACCGCAACAGCTGCGTGCGACGTCCGCCAGGGCGGCAACCGTCGGCGGCGGCAGCGGTGTCGATACCATCATGGTGGCGCCGACGTTCCCGCAGCCGATGTACGAGCCGCTGCGCGATCTGTCGCAGGAGCTGATGCTGCCCGGCCTCGACGGCGTCGTGCCCGACAGCGTGCTCGGCCTGGAGACCAATCGCCGCTTCGTCGAAGCCTACATGGTCGGGCTCAACGTCGAGATGGGGCGCGAGCTGCTGTGGCGTGGCTTTCCCGACCGACCAGCGCGGCACCTATTTCGACCAGTTCTGGGGCGGTGGCGCCGACATCAAGCCGCTGCACCTGTGGGGCGAGCGGCCGCTCGGCGACGCAGCCAGCCTGCCGCCGCGCGAGAAGTTCGTGATGCTGATGCGCAGCGCGCTGCTGCGGCGCTATCCGAACGCGGTGATCTATCTGACGCCCGCGGTGCTCACCGATGGCGCACGGGCGCCGAGCGAGACCCCGGTCGACGAGAAGCTGCCGGTCTTCGCCGGCGCGATGCAGCCCGACATCAACTTCTTCGGCTTCGACGTCACCGCCGACGAGGTGTCGGGCAGCGGCGGCGGTCACGCCGGCGGTTACTACCTGGTGATCCAGCAGCATCCGACCGAGCCGCGCTTCGGCCTGGACACCGGCGTGTCGGCCGGCAACGCCAGCCATCTGTCGATCGCGCGGCGGCGCGCCCAGCGGTCAACCGCTCAACGGCCTGCAGTGGGGCCGCAACGCCGCGCACATGGCCGGCATCACGCGCCGGCTGCCGGTGCGGCTGGCGATCCACGCCTCGCAATTCCTGACATCGAGTACAGCGAGCCAAAACCCATGAGCACCGCGCTGACCGTCGACGGCATGACGTCGCCCGCTGCGACCCCGACACCGGTGTTCTGCCCCTGCGATCTGCCGCTGGTGCTGCTGCCGGTGCGGCTGGAGACGCGCTTCTTCGCGCTGCCCGACAACGTCACCGAGCTGCGCGTGCGGGTCTATCCCGACAAGATCCACCTCGATTCGCACGAGCCCGATCTGCTGCCCGCCGAGCAGGACTGGGGCGCGCACTACTGGGAGCAGGACTGGCGCGCCGGCAACGACGCGACTGCGCGCGCCACGGCTTGGCAGCCAGCTCGCCGACCGCTTCGGCGCCGAGCGCGCCGCCTGGATCGCGCGCATGCTGCAGCCGACCAATCCGCAGCAGCGGCCCACCGCGCCGGTTCCGACGAGCCGCCGCTGCCCGTCGCGCCGCAGTTCCCGACGGTGACGGTGGTGACGGACGGCCAGGACTCGGCCTGGCGGCACGCGCCGCAGGCGCGGCTGATGCCCGATCGCTGGATCGCCGTCCTGCGCACCGGGCGCGACGACGATCTCGGTCACCGGCCGCGACATCGTCCGGCCGCTGGCGGTCGGTCCCGATCCCGCTGCCGCCGGCGCCGACGTGCCGGGCGATCAGCTGGCCGTCGATCCCGGCATGAAGTGGATGGTCGACTTCGACGAGGCCGAAGCGAAGGGCATGGCGTTGCGCATCACCGTGCCGCCGGCGGCGCTCAGCGCCGGTCTGCGACAGCCTGCTGGTGTTCGGCGTGGCGGCCTCGCTCGCCGGCGGAGCGACGCGCGACGCAGCTGGCGAACCTGCTCGACGCGCACCACTACACCGACGGGCTGGAGTTCCTCCGGTTCGGCACGCCGACCAACAACACCGACGACCGGCGTGCGGCGGCCAGCAAGGACGATCCGGGGCACGCGCGCAGCTTCGCCAACGAGGTCGCCTCCGATCCCGCGGCGCTCGGCGCGCAATCCAACGCGGTGCGCGTCGGCACCGCGCTCGGCCTTTCGGCCGCCGCCATCGCCCCGGTGCTCGGCCGCATCGGTGCGGCGCGCGGATCAACACGAGCTCGACATGCGCAGCATGAACGTCGCGCTGTGGCAGGTGGCTGGGGCTACTTCCTCACCAACATGGTCGGCTTCGACGGCACCGGCCTGACCGCCGAGCCTGATCGCCTGGGCGCGCGATCACTTCGTCATCCACGTGCGCAGCGGCGGGCCGTATCCGGTCCTGCGCTGCGGCCGGCAGCCGTACGGCCTGCTGCCGGTGACCTCGCTCGACCTGTGGAAGCCGCCGGCGGGCCAGGAGCAGGCCTGGCGCCCGACGCCTGGCTGCGCGACTGCTCGCCAACCTGCGCGACAAGATCTGGCGGCCGCGCCTCGCCGACGCGTTCCGGCTCGGACGGCGGCAGTCCGACCCCGATGCCGATCTCGCCGACGTCATGCGCACCGACGGTCTGTCCAGCAGCTACGGCACCCGCAGCGTGTTCGGCCGCCACTATCTGCAGCACCTGCGTGCCTTCCTGGGCGAGGATCTGCAGGCGAACGGCTTCGTCGCCACACAGGATGCGCTGGCGGTCGGCCTCCTGCAGCGGCTGGGCATCGCCTGGCGGCCGCGCCTGGCGCGCACCGTCTCCGCCGAGGTGGCTGGCCGATCACGCGCCGCTCGTGCAGGCCGGCGAGGTATCGCCGTGGCGCAATCTCGAGCCGAACTACATCGGCGCCTTGCTGGCCGAGCCGCGCATCGATGGCCTGATCAGCGCGCGCCCCGATCCGACGGCGACTGCGGACACGACCAGCCTGCTGCAGATGCTGCTGCGCCACGCGCTGCTGCGCGAGATGGCGGACGCCGCGGCGCAGATCGGCGCGAGCGCGCCGGGCGCCGACCTCGCCGCGCTGCTGCGCGATGTCGAGCTGGTCGATCTGGTCACCGGCGCGCCGCCGACGCTGACCTGGCAGCGCCAGCTCGACAGCATCGTCGCGGCCGTCACCGGCACCCGACCATCCGGCAGTATCTCGAAGGCGCTGACCGCTTCACCACGCCGGCGGCCGCGCGCTCGGCGATTTCCGCCGCAGCCTGAGCCACCTCCAGGGGCTCGACAGCGAAACGCTGCAATATCTGATGCAGGGCACGCTCGATCTTTCGACGCATCGGCTCGATGCCTGGATCACGTCGTTCGCCACCAAGCGGCTCGCGAGCATGGTGGCGCACGGCCCGAAGGGCGCCTACGTCGGCGCCTATGGCTGGGTCGAGAATCTGCAGCCCCTGCCTGCTCGTCGGTGACACGGTGACGACGACTGCCGGCCGGCGAACCGGGTCCGCTGTTCACCCGTGCCGGCGACAGCGGCTTCATCCACGCGCCGTCGCTGACCCACGCCGCCGCGGCCGCTCTGCTGCGCAATGCGCATCTCGGTGCGACGAACACGCCGCAGCCGAACAGCCCGTTCGCGATCGATCTGTCGTCGCGCCGGGTGCGCGAGGCGGACCGACTGCTCGACGGCGTTCGCCAGGGCCAGCCGCTGGGCGCGCTGCTCGGCTACCGCTTCGAGCGCAGCCTGCACGACCTCGGGCTCGACGTGGTCATTCCGCGCATGCGCGCGCTGGCGCCGCTGGACGCTCCCATCTGGACAACAGCACGACGCCAATGGAGGCCATCGCCGCCAACAACGTGGTCGACGGGCTGGTGCTGGCGCAGATGTGGCAGGATAACCCAGGGCGTGCAGGATCACATGCAGCCCAGCGACTCTTCACCGCCGCTGACGGCCGACCAGCTGGCGACGCATCGGCCACGAACTCGACGCGCTCGGCGACGCGATCGACGGGCTGAGCGACGCGCTGACCGCCGAGACCGCCTATCAGATGGCGCGCGGCAACACGTCGCGCATCGCCAGCACGCTGTCCGCGATCGCGCAGGGCGACGCGCCGCCGCCCGAGCTCGAGGTGGCGCGCATGCCGCGCACCGGCACCGCCCTGACGCATCGGCTGCTCGTGCTGTTCAGCGGCGCGCCGGTGGTCAATCCGGGCTGGCTGGCGACCAATTCGTCGATCCGCGCCAGCGCCGAGCCGATGCTCAACGCCTGGGCGTCGAAGCTGCTGGGCAACGCCACCAAGGTGCGCTGCACGATCGAGCGGCTCGACGCGACCGGCGCGGTCGCCGAGACGCGCAGGGTCCCGCTGAACACGCTTCTGATCGGGCCGCTCGACGTGGTCTACGGCGTCGAGACCGACACCGGTGAGACGCCGCCCATCCGGCACGCTGAGCGAGATCGAGCAGCACGTGCTGTACCAGGCGAGGCGCATCGCCGGCGGCTTCGACCCGCAGGCGAATCTGCGCCTGCAGCATGCGCGGCCGACCGATCTCGCCGCCGGCGAGACGACGCTGTTCGACGTGCTGGAGCAGGCGCGGGCGCTGCGACGGCTGCTGGCGCGCGTGCGCGGCGCCGATCCGGAGGATCTCAACCCGCCCGAGCGCGCGGCGACGGCACGATCGACCTGGCCGATCTCGAGACGCGGGTCGTGCGGGCCGAGAACGGCCTCAACGCGGCGCACAAGCAGCTGGCGGCACTGGTTGCCAAAAGCGCCGCTACGACCGCCGAGACCTTCCGCGCGGCGGTCCTGAAGCTGGGCGGATTCGGCGTCGGACCGGCGGTACCGACCAGCGCTGCGGGCGAAAGCCCGGCGGCGGTCGCGAGCCTGGTGGCGCAGGCCAAGGCGCTGATGAAGACCAGCGGACCACGGCTCGATCAGGCGCCGGCGCTGCGCGCCCGGCCGGCCGCGGCCGACCCGCGGGCGCGGCAGAGCCAGCTGGTCGACCGCATGCGCGCGGTGTTCGGCCAGGCGTTCGTCGTGCTGCCGCGGTTCAGCTGCGACGCCGCGAGCAGCGCCGAGTTGACAGACCGCGCTGGCGGCGAGCACACAGGCTCAGGGCGGCGATCAGCTGGCTGCGAACACCTGGTTTACGCTGCATGCCCGTGTGCGCGACCCGGTGGCCCAGGGCCGGTATCTGTCTGCGTGGAGCCGAGGTGCTGGGCACCGGCGATCGGTTGAACCTCAGCGTGGCGCAACTGCCGTTCGTGGCGGGCGAGCGGTGGGTGGGTCTGCCGCCCGACCATGGGCAGCCGGTGCCGCCGAGCAAGCTGTCGCTGGTGCTGCAGACGGCAACGGCCATTCGACGCGGCACAGCCGATGACTGGCCTGCTGGTGGACGAGTGGACCGAGGTGGTGCCGAACACGCGCGAGACCACCGCCATCACCTTTCAGTTCGATCCGCCGGATGCCTGCGCGCCGCAAAGCGTGCTGGTGGCCGTGCCGCCGGTTCCTGGTGTGGACTGGACCCAGGACACGCTGCGCCAGGTGCTGGAGGAGACGCTCGACCTGGCGAAGCTACGCGCGGTCGATGCCGAGACGCTGGGCGAGGTCGCGCAGTACCTGCCGGCGCTCTACCTCGCGTTCAATGCGCGCGACGAAGCGGTGTCGACCGACTTCGCGCCGCTGACACGGTAGGCGAGGCGGATTTACACCCGCCCGGTGTCGCCACAGCGACACGGCGGCGAGAGGAGCCAAGGCAATGTCACAGTTGTTCGTGCAGATCGACGCGCCGGCCGCGGGAGCGGAGGTGCCGCGCGTCATCGAGGTCACCGGCAGCATCGCGGTGCAGTTCACGCCCGGCCGTGGTCCGATGACCGGCAAGTCGGTGAGCGTCCAGTTCGGCGACGGCGGCCCGATCCAGGCCGCGACGTTCGTGACCGACTCGACGTGGCGCTGCATCGGCCAGCCGAACGCGAACGTGCCGCCGGGCGCCGCCATCAATCTGAACGTCCATGCCGCGGGCACGATTCACTTTTTCATCGTGCGCGGCGAGCCCGACATCGAGGAGGTCGAGGCAAGTACCAGCCTGACCGTGCGGATCGCCAACCCGCCATCGCAGATCGCCATCGACGCCTTCCCGCCGGAGGTGAGCAGCGCACAATGGCCTCTGCTCTTCACGCTGGCCGGTGCGACCTTGGATCCGGACGCCAACGTCTCGCTGGTGCAGGCGGCACTGGACACCGGCGACTTTGCGCCGGTCGATAATATGACCGGCAACTGGTCGCGCTGGCAGATGGCCTTCAGCCTGTCCGCCGGACTGCATCGCTTCACCGTGCAGGCGATCGACGGCGGCGGCAACGTGACGCAGCAGGAGGCCTTCCTCAACGTCCTGCCGATCCCTGCTCCGCCGGATCCTCCACCGGGTTCGATCACCAGCTGGACGCGGCTGGAGCCGCAATGCCGCAATGCCGATATGGGCCGCAGCGTGGGTGCGCGCCTGTTCGACCCGCTGTGGCTCATGGCGCGCCAGTGGCAGATGGGCGAATTCCAGGCGGCGGACGCCGGGACCCCGGTGCAGGCACGGGTGCGTGCCACGACCGCGATGCTTTCACGCGTTCACCTGGGTGAGCTGCCTGCCAATACCTCAATCCAGGTGCCCCGCTTCAATCCCTTGCGCGCGCCGCTCGAGGCGCTGGTCGAGCGCCGCCGCATGCGCCCGGTAAATGCCAACGACCCGAGGATGCTGACTTTGAGCGTCGAGGCCGGGCAGCACTTCCTGCGCATGCTGGAGCAGCGGTCGCTGACGCGGAACTACCGCGCGCCGTTCATCGCCCGATATGCGCTTCAGCCTTTGCCACCGGCGCTCGCCGCCACGACCGACGAAGCGACGCGCCGCTTTGTGCAGACGATGGCGGGACGTGCACCCGATGCACGACTGCTGGCTGCCGCGTTCCGCGGAGACGGTGCGGCGAGCGTGGCGCAGGATCCATCGCTGCAGATCGCCGCAGGCGATCAGGCCGCGGTGCAGCAGACGGCGCTGGCCTGGCTGGTCTGGTACGATTCGCTGTTCGAGGAGCCGGTCAGTCCGACCGGAGAGGCCTGGAACCCGTCGCGCATGGAATATGCCGCAACAGTCTCGGCGTGTTTCTCCGATCAACCCTCGGACCAGATCAATCTCACCGCGACGGAGTTCGACGACGGCTACCTGGACTGGAAGAGCTTCGACTGCGACCTCGAGGTGAACCTCGCCAGCAGCGACGACCACACGTTTTCCGCGATCACCGAGACCACCGTTCCGGCACCGGTAGGCTTCCGCGGCGCTCCTGCCGTGCGGTTCTGGGAACTTGAAGATTCCCGTCTGGCATACGGCCTGTTGCCGGTTGGTCCGGCCGATCTGGCGCAGCTGATGATGATCGAATACGCCGGAAGCTACGGCAACGACTGGTTTGTCGTGCCGCTGACGCTGCCGATCGGATCGATCAACCGGGTGGAATTCGCTGGTGGTGACCGACAGCTTCGGCGTGCGCACGCTACTGCAGCCGATCGGCGCCGCCGGAACGTCGCAGGCAGGGTTTGCCATGTGGCAGAATGCTTTGATCCGCCGGCCGGGTAGCGATGTCGGCGCCGCCGCGGTCCACAACATGTTCTTCCTGCCGCCAACGGCTCGGACGGTCATTGGAAGGAGCGGCGTTGGAAGACGTCGTGTTCATGCGAGACGAGATGGCCAACGTCGCGTGGGCGATCGAGCGGAGTGTCGAAAGTCCGGTTGAGCGGGCTCGCGGCTATGCGTTGCCGGCAGTATCATCGGGCAATAACGGCGGTTCAGGGCGCGGAGGAGCGCCGCGTTATCTCCTGGCATCGACCGTTCCTGGCAATTGGATCCCGCTGCTTCCGGTGCAGTTGCAGGACGACGCGGGGAGGACGACCTCACGCCTGAAGCGAGGTGCGGTGCTGCAGCCGGATGGGACGCAGACGACGCATCGAGCGCAGAGCCAGCTGCTGGGCGGCGTCACCGACGTGCTGCTCTATGACGAGGATGTTCCGCGCGAGGGTGTCCATGTCACGCGAACGCGGCACGCGGCACGCTGGGTCGATGGAACAACCCGGGTGTGGACCGCGTTTCGCAAGCAGATCGGCCGTGGAGAGGGTTCAAGCGGCCTGCGATTCGATCAGTTGCTGGAATAGACGACCGCCCGTGTAAGCTCGTTCCAACCGCCGCCGGCCTCAAGGAGCCGCCGCTACGCGGCGGCTGCGTTCTCATCGGAACGTCCGCGTCGCAGGAGCGGCGCGACGCCGCTCCCGCTTGTCTTGCGCCGGTGCGGCATTGCGCGCTAGCGCGGCGGGCTCAGGGGCAGGCACTCGGGTCGAGCTGGATCCAGTGTCGCACCATGATGGCGTTGTTCCACTGATCGGCTTCACTCGCGAACAGGCTCTCGCCGGTGTTCGGGTCGTACGGGATCGCGCGGACGAACACGTAGGTCCGGCCGGTGCTCGCCTCCTTCGGGGCGCTCGCGGGCACCCGGAACACGTGGCCGATGGGATGGCTGGACGCCGCCGGGAGCGTGTCCTCCCGGATGTCCGGCGATTGAACGTCCACGCCGTTGTGTGCGTCGAGCTTGGTGTCGCCGGAGAACCAGACCTCGGACTTGACGAGCACCTCGCGCAGTTTGGTGTGATTGTTCAGCGTGTAGCGCAGCTGGACCTGCTGCCCCTGACAGACTTTCTTTGAGACATTGGGAAATGTCGATCCGGTGTTGACGCCGCATAGCGTGCCGACTCCGGACGCCAGCGGTGTCCACTCATCGGCGCGACTGGACACCATACAGTGAGCGTGCTGCATGGCGTTTTGCGAGTTTTGGCAGGTTTGCAGCTCACCCTTGGCCTCGGCAAGCGCCTGCCGTAGATCCGCGATTTCGCTTAACGAGGGGGGTCGCTTTGTGGTCGCGGCGTCCAACGCCTGGGTATACCAGGTAACGTTGGCCGACTTCGTCTTGCACTTGCTGAGCGCTACTTCCGAAGCTGATTTGTACCAGGTGTTCGATACCGAGATGTCGAGTGGCATCGACTCGCCGGATTTGCCATACAACGCCAGGATGCCGGCGGTGTCGTCGGGCAGAATCCGGGTGACCAGCACGTCATTTGGACTACGGAACCATGTCCCGAAGCCCTGAGCCATGATTGCGTAGTCGTCGAGCGGGTGGGCAAGCCCAAGTGCATGGCCCATCTCATGGGTCAGGATGCCGAGGAAGGTGCGCAGCGTGTCGCTGTCCTTCGGGCCGGGCTGCTGACTGGTGGCGAACGAGCGGCCGTCCACATCGGTGCTGTCGGGCGGCCCGAAGATCCAGTAGAAGTCCTTGCGCAGCTGGATATGCGCCCGTGTCTTCGTGCAGCCGTCATTCGGAGCGGCCGGATCCGTCCACGCCTCGGCGTCTGGCGAATCCGCGGGCTTGTCGTTGGTAAAACCTATCACGATCGTCTGCTGACCGAAATTGTCCTTGTCGGTCCCGTTCAGGTCGCTGTCGCCGGTTATTCCCGCGTCCCTCTCCAGCACCAGCCTGCTGCCGGGGATCGAATTGTAGAGCTTGATGACGGCATCGATATCGCCGTCAAGCCGGCCCCGGTCGGCCGCAGCCGGCGGGTTGAGCTTCTTGAAATAGTCGGACACGCTGTCGTCGAGTACGCGAACTTTGATCGGGTGCGAGGTATCCCATGTCTGCCCTGGCTTGCAGCTCCCGACTTCCTGAAGGAGGTACGCTGATGCCGGAGTGGCGAAGCAGGAGGCTCCGGCAAGCACCACGACCGAAGCTAGCAAGCTCCAGATCATTCTGTGCCATACGCTGTTCGTGTTCATCTTGGCTTTTCCTCAAGGATGTTCCTTAGAACGATCCCAGGAAGCCTCGAAATGCGCGGTTGCTCGAGGGGGCATCGTCCTTCAGATTGATAGGGCGTCCCGCTGCGGGTGGTGTGTGATGTTGCACACTAGGAGGTTGCCGAAGGGCTCTCCGCCCGTGGCAGATTTCCCCCAGTAGATTTCTTGGGCTTGGCGGGTGGGTCCTTCGCCGCACCCGACGTTTATCGGCGGGTCGGCAAGATGGCTGGTAGCCGCGGCGAACTGCCTGGACAGCTGGACGAGCCTGTCCGTAATTCTGTGTGCGGGGCATAACGAACGCCAAGGAGGCGTCTTATGCCGAGCCGAGCCAAGAAGCTGGACCGCGCGGTTGCCAAGCTGCCGTCGATCCCGCGGGAACTGGTCGACCAGTTTTTGAGTGGTCCAATGAGCCAGGAGGCGATCAACGCGGCGGGGCTTGCCTTCAAGCAGGCGCTGATCGAGGCGTCGCTGAGTGCCGAACTTAGTCACCACCTGGGATATCCGCCGGGCGCCGAGAAGCCCGATGCGGCGGCACCAACCATCGCAATGGCGGCACGTCGAAGACGGTGCTGACCGGCGACGGCAAGATGCGCATTGAGACGCCGCGCGATCGCGCTGGCAGCTTCGAGCCGGTGTTGGTGCCCAAGCACGCGCGTCGTTTCACGGCGTTCGACGACAGTATCGTCGCTTTGTATGCGCGTGGCATGACGGTGCGCGAGATCCAGGGCTACCTGGCGGAAGCCTACGGCACTGAAGTCGGCCATGACCTGATCAGCACGGTGACTGACGGCGTGCTGGCAGAGGTGACGGCCTGGCAGGCGCGGCCGCTGGAACCGGTGTATGCGGTGGTATTTTTCGACGCGCTGCGTGTGAAGACCCGAGAAGACAACGTGGTGCGCAACAAGGCGGTGTATCTGGCGCTGGGCGTGCGGCGTGACGGCACGCGCGAGGTCCTTGGTTTGTGGATCGAGACCACCGAGGGTGCCAAGTTCTGGATGAAGGTGTTCAACGACCTGAAGACCCGTGGTGTCAACGATATCCTGATCGCGGTGACCGACGGACTGACGGGGATGCCGGCGGCGTTGGCGGCGGTTTTCCCCAGAACGACGCTGCAAACCTGCATCGTGCACCTGATCCGCAACAGTCTGGATTACGCCAGTTGGAAGGACCGCAAGATGCTGGCCAAGGCATTGCGTCCGATCTATGCGGCAGCCAGCGCCGAGGCGGCGGAAGCGGCGTTGGATGCGTTCGCGGACGGCGAATGGGGCCGGAAGTTTCCCACCGTCGTTGCCGCATGGCGGCGGGCGTGGGCGCAGGTAATCCCGTTCTTTGCGTTCCCGCCCGAGATCCGGCGGGTGATCTACACCACGGATGAGATTGACAAGCCTCTTGTTGACCGGATCGGATGTTTTTCTGTTCGGTCGAGACGTGCCGTTTTCCCGTCCCGGCCAGGTTCCAGACGACGTCGCGCGCAGCGGCGGTCAAGGGTGGCCGCAGGCCACCGCGCAGCGGCGCTCAGCGCCCTTGACCGCCGCGAGCACGGCGCGACCCTGGGACAGGCCGGGCACCGACTTCTGTCGTGCTGCGCGATCCGGCCGGTGGTAGCATCGGGCTGCACGGGTGACCGCGTGGCGAAGAGCCGGGCCGGGAGGATGTCAGCTCGGCCGCGCAGCCTTCATAGTCGCTCCTTCATGGGCGGCGCCCGTGCGCCGCTTTGTTGGAGCGCGCCGCTGCCAACCGCGGACGAATTGCTCGTACACCTGCTCGGCGTGTCGAGCGACGTCGATCTCCCGATCCCGCAGCTCCTTAACGTTGTAAACGTATGTCGAACCGCGCTTGTTGCCTTTCCTGGCCGGTTGACCTGCCTGCAACTCCATTGCGCGTATCTTGTTCGCCACCAGGGCCGGCCGCGCCCACTGATAGTCGACCTCCTTGGTCAGCAAGTGCCAGCACAACACGGCCAGCTTGCGCGCCACTGCGACGGCCGCCACCTGATGACCACGCCGCGCTCGGATGCGCAGAAAGAACGAGCGCAGCGGCCCCGGGGCTTTGGCTGCCGCCCATGCCGCCTCCACCAGCATGGCGCGCGCATGCGAACGCCCCTGTTTGCTGATACGGCCATGCTGCGCGAGCCCGAGGCCAGACTGCCGCACCCGCGGGTTCAGGCCAACGTAGCTCACGAGCTTCTCGGAGCTGGCGAACCGGCGCACGTCGCCGATCGCGGCGACCAAGCCAGCAGCAACGATCAGGTTCACGCCGGTGATGGTCAGCAGTCGCTTGACCACCGGGTCGTTGATGGCAGCCTGTGCGATGTCTCGGTCGAGCACGTCGAGGTCTTCGCCGAGCCGGTCGAGCTCGCGCAGATGCCGTGCAACCGCTGCCCGCTCATCGTCTGGCAGCGTCTGTCGCCCGAGCCAATCCCGGCCTACCCGTGCAAACAGGTCATGGGGACAGCATGGGACCAGGTGCGCATGCAGGATGGCATGCACCTCATTCTTGATCCGCGTGCGGTGGCGGACCACCTGGTTGCGGCGCGCCACCTGACGCCGCATGCGCTCGGTGTCGGTGTCGGGCAGCCAAACTTCCGGCAGGAAGTTCGCCGCCCGCAGGGACGCAAGTACGCCGGCGTCGATCTTGTCGGTCTTAACCTGCGCATAGGCGATGGCCTTGACTTGCATCGGGTTGGCCACGATCACCCGTGCGACATGCGGCTCAAGTGCCCGCACGACCGCCATAGCGTTGCCGGTCGCCTCGATGACGACTTCGTCCTCCTCCTTGCTCAGCGTGCGCCCAAAGCCTTCGAGCCCCGCTCGAGACATATCAACCCGCCCTGCCGGGCGGAGCTGGCCCGCTTCCCAGATCACCACCTCCGCGAACGTGCGGTGGATGTCCATGCCGATCACGCGCTTCATCACGTGCTCCCTGTTTGACGTTGCAGAACGGGAGCAAGTGGGCAACACGACAACTACGGATCCGCGCTCGCGGCGCAACCGGGTCGGTCGCAGGGGCGGCCAGCTACTAACACGAGCTCTCGGCTCATCGTACGGATCGGCCTGCCCACTGACGTGCTCCCGGTGCCCCTCGTCCCGGATGGTCGCACCATACGCCAGGACAACATGTCCCAGCC
>CAWETN010000019.1:0-318954 GCA_963812075.1 uncultured Alphaproteobacteria bacterium | reverse complement strand
TTCTCCCGGTGGGCAGGTGGTTCGATTTCGTCACGCCACCGCCGCTTTTCTTCGTCTTTCTGGTTGGCGCGACAGCCGCGTATCTCGGGCTCGTCGAAATCACCAAGGGCTTCTTCTACGGCCGGACAGTCGGACGGTGAGGCGCGGACCACTTCGTGCTGATAGTCTTCTGCTGTCGCTGGCCGCGGGTGCCGAACTCATACACGCCTAATTCCTAGACCGACCGCATTGGCTGGTTGCGAGCCGCTATGCCTGGTGCCAACGATGAACGTTGACCTGGTGCGGGCGATCAAGCCCAAGCTATACCTTGACTCTGCGGAAATCCGGAAAACCGCTTGCCAAGGGAGTGTGAAGCGATTCTGCTGGATGGATGATCCGCCGAGGCTTCCTGGACAGCGAATCGCGCCGCGACCTGATTGAGCTGGCGCGCGATGGCTCGGCTGCGCACCGCCTGGCGCGGCGCGCCAACGCGCTGGTGCTGCTGGACAAAGGCATGAGCTGTCAGTCGGTTGCCGAGGTGCTGCTGCTCGACAACGACACGATCCGGACTTGGTATCAACTCTATCGGGAAGACGGGATCGAGGGTCTGGCGAGCTTCGGCCATGAAGGAGGCGCCTGCCGGCTGACGGTGGCGCAACAAGACAAACTGAAAGCCTGGATCGCCGAGACGCTGCCACGCACGACCCGCGCGGTTGGTGGGTGGATCGCAGCTGAGTGCGGCATCGAATACCAGACCCGGTCCGGGCTGATCGCTCTGTTGCACCGCCTGGGCATGGAACATCGCAAGCCGACAGCGATCTCACGCAAGCTGGACCCGGTGAAACAGGCGAGCTTCATCAAGGCCTACGACACCCTGATGAACCAGTTATCCGCCGATGAAGCGGTGATCTTCGTGGATGCGGTGCATCCAACCCACGCGGTTCGTCCGGTCGGTTGCTGGGCGCCGAAACAGGTGCCGGTCGCGGTGGAACAGAGCAGCGGGCGGGACCGCCTGAACATCCATGGCGCGGTGGATCTTGAGACCGGCCAGACCATCATGAAGGATGTGCTGACGGTGGATGCCTTGAGCACAATCCTGCTGCTGACGGCGATCGAAGCGATGTATCCGGGCATGCGGTGGGTCCACGTCTTTGTGGACAATGCCAGATACCATCACGCGAAACTGGTGCAGGCGTGGTTGGCGCAGCCGGGCCGCCGTATCAAACTGCACTTCATTCCGGCCTACTGTCCGCACCTCAACCCGATCGAACGGCTATGGGGGCTGATGCACAGACATACCACCCACAACAAGTGCTACAGCTCCTTCACGGACTTCAGCAGCGCAATGCTGCACTTCCTGCGCGACGACGTGCCCAGGAACTGGCGCACTTACTGCGATGAGGTCACCGACAACTTCCGTATCATAAACCCAACGGAGTTCCGGATCATCGCGTGAGCGGGGTATATCAGCGCTGTTCATTCGATTTCCGCCTGGCGCGCTCACTCGTACCGCAGCGCCTTGATCGGGTCGAGATGCGCTGCTTTGCGTGCGGGATAGTAGCCGAAGAAGATTCCCACGGCGGCTGAGAACAGGAAACCGCCGGCAATGGCGACGGCCGAGGCCGGTGCTGGCCAACCGGCGACGAACGAAACGACCTGGGACAGAGCAACACCGATGGCGATGCCCGGCGATGCCGCCGTTCACACTGATCAGCACCGCCTCGGCCAGGAACTGCAACAGCACGTGCAGCCGGAGGGCACCGATCGCCATGCGCAGTCCGATCTCGCTGGTCCGCTCGGTGACCGAGACCAGCCAGATGTTCATGATTCCGATGCCGCCAACGAGCAGTGAGATCGACGCGACGGCCGCCAGCAGCGCCATGATCCGGCCGCTGCTCTGCGCGGTCTCGGCGATCTGACTGAGATTGCGCACCGCGAAATCGTCGGCGATCTCGCCCGGCTTGATGCGATGGCGGCGCTGCAGCGTCTCAGTGACCTGTCGGAGCGCCGATTGCACGGCATCGGCACTCACCGCCTGGAGATAGATCTGGTTGACGAACCAGCGTGCGATCGGCAAGCGCCGGGTCCGGCACCAGCGTGGACGATCCAGCAATACCCGGACCTTGCAGGACTGGCCAGGCACAGGCTGGATCACGTCCGCTCCGACCAAACGCACTGTCGCTGCTCAATCTCAGCCCGGTCGCCGTCGCACGCGATATCCGGCAGGTGACAGCGGTGTTTGGCAGTTTCGTCGGAACGACCGACGGGCATGTCGGTAGAGGCGCGTGTCACCTTGCAGGCAAGCGAATAAACGCCGCGTTCAGACAACCGCACCGACCAACTTGCCGATACCGGCGGTCAGAGCCATGGCCAGTGCGCCCCAGAACGTCACTCGGGCGGTAGCGCGCACAATGTTTGCACCTCCTGCGCTTGCTCCGATCGCACCCAGAAGAGCGAGAAAGAGCAAAGATGCACCTGACACAATGGCAACGAGCGAACCGGTGGGCGATACGATGACCATAAGCAGGGGCATAGCCGCGCCTACGGAAAATGACGCAGCCGACGTCAGTGCGGCCTGCACGGGACGCGCAGCAGTGGCAGCGGAAATCCCCAGCTCGTCGCGCGCGTGGGCAGCCAAGGCATCTTTCGTCATCAGTTGCTGGGCGACCCGACGCGCAAGAGCCCGATCGACACCGCGCTTTACGTAGATCTCAGTAAGCTCATCCAATTCAAACGCGGCATTGTCGCGCAACTCATGGCGTTCGCGCGCGAGATCCGCCTGTTCCGTGTCAGACTGTGAACTGACCGACACATACTCGCCGGCTGCCATCGACATGGCGCCAGCAACCAGACCTGCGATACCCGCGATCAAGACAGCGTTCTGCGTCACGGCCGCCGCGGCAACGCCGACGATCAGGCTGGCAGTCGAGACGATGCCATCGTTGGCCCCAAGGACTGCGGCCCTCAACCACCCAATGCGGTCTACAAGGTGGTGTTCCGTGTGCAGACTTAACCGGCTCATGGCTTCCCCTTGATGACGCTATCAATGCCCGCAACTCTCGCGAGAGCATTCGAGATCAGCCCGTGCCTGCGAGTGTTCTGGTCCAAGGTGGGCGCGTGGCTAGTCCGTTCGTTGATCGTTGATTTGGATCAATGAGTTCGAACACGATGCGGGCTAGATGGCAAGGCGACAGCGCCGCTGCCATGCCACGCTTAGCCCCTGAAGTCCCCTCGGGCCGACGGAAACCGGGGATCTGGACACACGGAAAAGGAACTCCAGCATGTACAAGAGGTTCATTCTCGCTCTGACCCTGCTTACGATAGTCGCTGCCGCGCCACTACTGATTGCTTGCCATACAACTGCGGGCGCCGGACAGGACATCTCCGCCACTGGCAAGGCTATCGAGAGCTCCGCGAAGAGGAACACGCCCTGATGGCCGCGGCGTGCCGAACGCGGCGCTCACGCAGTTCGGTCGGGCGTGGCTTCAGACCTGAGATGGAGGTTACCCTATGAGCACAATCCTCATTGTTGTCGTGCTGATCCTGCTGCTCGGCGGCGGGGGGGGTTACTATGGCTATAATCGCTACGGCGGACCAGGCCTCGGTGGGGTTCTCGGCCTCGTGCTGATCATCCTCCTGGTGGTATGGTTGGTCGGTGGCGTGCAGTTCAACCACCCCTGATGGTGTAGGTCAGGCGCCTGCGGCGGGCCGCTTCCTGGCAGCTCGCTTCTGGCGCACAGCCTCGGGGTTTTGGCGTGCACCCCACGCTGCAGTAGCCAGGCTCCTCACTTTGACGCTGCTTGGTAGTGCGGTGCTGCAGCTGGCGCTGCAGTACCGCTTGAACTATTGGAGTCGCGATTTCTTCGATGCATTCGGTCGCCGCGACGGGTCCGCCCTGGGGGCTCAGGCGCTGCTCTTCCTGTTGCTCGCAGGCTTGAGCATCTTGGTGGCGGTCCTGTCGATGTGGGCGCGCATGACGATGCAACGAAGATGGCGAACCTGGTTGACCCGGCATCTGATTGATCGCTGGTTGGCGAACGATCGCTTCCGCCAGCTCCGTTTCTTGCAGGGCGAGGACCGAAACCCTGAATACCGGATCGCCGAGGATGTACACGTGTCGACGGATGCTCCGGTCAGTATGGCCGCCGGATTGCTTACAGCGCTGCTCAACGTCGTCATATTCGTCGGCATCCTTTGGAATGTCGGCGGCGATCTCGTCGTCCGGATCCTTGGCCACGTGCTCACCGTGCCAAAGTATCTGGTGATCACGGTGGTAGTGTATTCAGCGCTGCTGACGCTCGCCATGGCGACGATCGGCCACCGGATGGTCCATGTGATCGCCGGTAAAAACGCCGCTGAAGCGCAGTTCCGCTCGATTGCTGCCAGCCTCCGCGAGAGCGGTGAGGTCGGGTTTGCGACGGGTGATGGGGCATCGCGCCACCGCCGGTTGAGCATGGCGTTCAACACCGTGATCGAACGCTGGACGGAACTGTGCCGGCAGTTCATGCGCACGACGCTGGTGTCGCACGGTAACGTTCTGGCGGCGCCCGTCATCGGCTGGGTCCTGTGTGCGCCGAAATACCTGGTCGGCACGATGTCTCTAGGCGAGGCGGCCCAGGCGGTGGCCGCCTTTGTGATGGTGCAGACGGCGCTCAACTCTGCGGAAATCCGGAAAATTGCTTGCCAACCGAGCGTGAAGCGATTCTGCTTGATGGATGATCCGCCGAGGCTTCCTGGACAGCGAATCGCGCCGCGACCTGATTGAACTGGCGCGCGATGGTTCTGCTGCGCACCGCCTGGCGCGGCGCGCGAACGCGCTGGTGCTGTTGGACAAAGGCATGAGCTGTCAGTCAGTCGCCGACGTGCTGCTGCTCGACAACGACACGATCCGGAGCTGGTATCAACTCTATCGGGAAGACGGGATCGAGGGTCTGGCGAGCTTCGGCCATGAAGGCGGCACCTGCCGGCTGACGGCACAGCAACAAGACAAATTGAAAGCCTGGATCTCCGAAACGCTGCCACGCACAACCCGCGCGGTTGGTGCGTGGATCGCGCGTGAATGCGGTATCGAATACCAGACCCGGTCCGGGCTGATCGCCCTCTTGCACCGCCTGGGCATGGAACACCGCAAACCCAGCGCGATCTCACGCAAGCTGGACCCGGTGAAACAGGCGAGCTTCATCAAGGCACACCACGC
Organism: uncultured Alphaproteobacteria bacterium; assembly: GCA_963812075.1. Taxonomy (GTDB): domain Bacteria; phylum Pseudomonadota; class Alphaproteobacteria; order Acetobacterales; family Acetobacteraceae; genus JAMXLO01. The sequence continues at coordinate 313,778 of CAWETN010000019.1, read as the reverse complement.
CCTGATGAACCGGTTATCCGCCGATGAAGCGGTGATCTTCGCGGATGCGGTGCATCCAACCCACGCGGTCCGGCCGGTGGGTTGCTGGGCGCCAAAAGAGGTGCCGCTCGCGGTGGAACAGAGCAGTGGACGGGATCGCCTCAACATTCATGGCGCGATCGACCTCGAGACCGGACAGACCATCATGAAAGATGTGCTGACGGTCGATGCCTTGAGCACAATCCTGCTGTTGATGGCGATCGAAGCGATGTATCCAGGCATGCGGTGGATCCACGTCTTCCTGGACAATGCCAGATACCATCACGCGAAACTGGTGCAGGCGTGGCTCGGGCAGCCGGGCCGCCGGATCAAACTGCACTTCATTCCGGCCTACTGTCCGCACCTCAACCCGATCGAACGGCTATGGGGGCTGATGCACAGACATACCACCCACAACAAGTGCTACAGCTCCTTCAAGGACTTCAGCAGCGCAATGCTGAACTTCCTGCACGACGAAGTGCCCAGAAACTGGCGTACCTACTGCGACGAAGTCACCGACAACTTCCGTATCATAAACCCAACGGAGTTCCGGATTATCGCGTGAGCGGGGTATATCCCGGCTTGGCTGAATGCCTGTCTTCGGTGAACCGCGTCGGCTCGTTGCTCGTGGCCCTGGATGAACTCGATCGCGACGACCATCATCAGGTGGGTCATTCGTCAGCGGTCGTATCACAGACACCCAAATGATCCCTTACGACACCCTCCAGCCAATGGGCGGCACCTCCCTGACCACGACCTATAAGCACGGCCTGCGGAAGAAACTCTACCTGATTACGTGCACAAGGATACGATAGCGGTCGCGTTGGCCGCATCGGGCCTGCGGGGAGAAGTGCGCGAGCATGGGAAGATCCCCAACACGCCGGCTGCCTTGAAGGCGCTGGCCGTGAAGCTGGCTCGTACAGGCAGCGATGGCTGGCGCGACCGACTGGAGGCACATCTCGAAGCAGTGTTTTTTGCCGGAGTGGTCTCTCGCACCGGTGGTTGAAGCCCTGCAAGCCTTGCGCGGCGTGCGACTGGTGGCCGCAGCCACTTTGGTGGCTAAGCTCGGCGACATCACGCGCTTCACCAATCCCCGCCAGCTCATGGCGTATCTCGGCCTGGTGCCATCCGAGCATTCCAGCGGTCGCACGCGACGCCAGGGCGGCATTACCAAGGCCGGGAACGGTGCGGCGCGACGCATGTTCGCCACCAGGGCCGGCCGCGCCCACTGATAGTCGACCTCCTTGGTCAGCAAGTGCCAGCACAACACGGCCAGCTTCCGCGCGACTGCGACGGCTGCCACCTGATGACCGCGCCGCGCTCGGATGCACAGGAAGAACGAACGCAGCGGCCCTGGGGCCTTGGCTGCCGCCCATGCCGCCTCGACCAGCATGGCGCGCGCATGTGTACGCCCCTGTTTGCTGATACGGCCATGCTACGCGAGACCCAGGCCGGACTGCGGCACCCGCGGGTTGAGGCCGACGTAGCTGACGAGCTTCTCGGAGCTGGCGAACCGGCGCACGTCGCCGATCGCCGCGATCAGGCCGGCGGCGACGATAAGGTTCACGCCGGTGATGGTCAGCAGTCGCTTGACCGCCGGGTCGTTGATGGCAGCCTGTGCGATGTCTCGGTCGAGCACGTCCAGGTCGTCGCCGAGCCGATCGAGCTCCCGCAGATGCCGTGCGACCGAGCCAATCCCGGCCTGGACGTCCAAACAGGTCATGCGGACAGCGTGGGACCGGTGCGCATGCCGGATGGCATGCACCTCGTTCTTGATCCGCGGCGGTGCCGGACGACCTGGTTACGGCGTGCCACCTGACGCCGCGTTGCGGAACAGGAGCAGTGGGCAACACGACAACTACGGATCCGCGCTCGCGGCGCAACCGGCTCGGTCGCACCGGAGCGCAGCAGGTGGCGGCTTCGGGCCAGAGTGCAAGGACACGTTCCGGAGCGCGTGGCGAGCTGAAGGCGCGGGGCTCGGACGGCAGGTCCGGATCTTTGAAGACTCGCTGCATTGGGATCTGTCCCAAAAACCGTCATCATCACAGGCGGTAGGATCCACCTGCTGGATGTTTCGATGACAGTGCGGCGATACTCCCGTCTCTACCGCCGGTTCGTCGGCGGCGCTCTGCGTGCAGGAGCGCCCAAGCCAGGCGGGAGGGGTGCCGAGCGTGCTCGTCCTGGAGGTCGTGCCCTCGCCATCGATCAGCGAAAGCTTTGATTGCGGCCATAAACTCGGCAGCCCTGGCGTGGGCCTACTTGAGAAGTGTTTCGCTGATGTCTTGCCTGGTCGATGAATATTATTATGTATCAGGGGCTTTACGAACGAATATTTGGAGCAATCGAAATGAACCGAACCATCGCGGCAGCCCTTCTTTTCAGCACCTTAGGCGGGGGTGTCGTTCTCGCCCAGACCACGACCTCACCCTCCCAGACGGCGTCTCCCACGGTCACAACCGGCGCTGGCGTCACCACAGTGCCCTCTACGAAGATGCCCGCTGCGGTCACAACCAACGGTCCCAACACCACGGCGGAAGCGCCGGTCGCCGGCGCGAATAGTTTTACCATGGCGCAGGCTCAGAAGCGTATGGAGGACCAAGGCTACACTCAGGTATCGGCGCTGGCGAGGGACGACAAGTCCATCTGGCGCGGCCACGCGATGAAGAATGGCAAGGCAGTGGACGTTGCCCTCGACTACCAGGGGAATATCACCGCAAATTAATTCGTTGCTTTCGCCTGGAGGCGACCGTTCTGGTCGCCTCTTCCTTTAAGGACAGGGATAATCATGACAACCAGAACCATCACAGGCTTGTTCGACACCTACGAGGCGGCTGCGCAAGCCGTGAGTGATCTTGAGGCCGCCCACATCCCTGACACCGACATAAGCATAGTGGCCCACAAGTCCGACACGCACGATGCCCCCGGCACTTCCGCCCATGGGGCCACCACTGGAGCCGGAACCGGCGCATCCGCCGGCGCTGCGATCGGGGGCGGCGTTGGTCTGCTTGCCGGTCTGGGGATGCTCGCCATCCCTGGTGTTGGTCCGGTGGTGGCCGCCGGTTGGCTGGTTGCGACTGCCGTCGGTGCGGTCGCAGGTGCCGCCGCGGGTGGAGCAACGGGCGGCTTGATAGGTCTGCTGACTTCAGCCGGCGTAACCAAGGAACATGCAAACTTCTACGCGGAAGCAGTCCGTCGCGGGGCCTCTCTAGTGACTGCTCGGGTTGACGAAGGTCTCTTTGCAACCGCCGAGGCGATCATGCACCGCCATGGCCGCATCGACCCGGCGACGCGCGAGAAAGCCTATCGGGACGGCGGCTGGAGCGAATTCGACGAGAAGTCGGTGCCGTACACCGCGGCAGATGTAGCGCGCGAGCGGGCGCACAATTCAACTCGTCCCTCGATCTGACCAGCGAATACCCCGGAGGCGCCGATGCGCTCTCCGGGTTTCGCTTCTGCAACATCGAATCCAGCGACCGCGCGATCTGACGCCGGGCTGGACGACGCACGGACCCGCAACGCGACGCGTCCTCATCCCAACCATCCCAACCGGAGCGCGCAGCTGAGCCGACAAGGAGATTGTAAGTTGGCTGCAGCAGACACTCGACGAGGAAAAGAAGGCCGACAAGCTGCTCAGTGAGCTCGCTCTCAAGAAGATCAACAAAAGCGCATCAGCTATCGCGAAAGCCGCCTGACCCTCGGGTCGTGAACCATTCTCACATAGGACGACAAGATGTTTTTACATCACAAGGAATTGTTCCAGCCCGTCAAGGTTGGCAAGCCCGATGCGCGCTTCGGCACTTTCCTGCTGGAGCAGTTCGGGGGCGCGACCGGCGAGCTCACCGCGGCACTTCAGTATTGGGTGCAGTCGTTCCACGTTGAAAATGCCGGCATACGCGATATGCTGCAAGACATCGCGATGGAGGAGTTCAGCCATCTCGAGATGGTCGGACAGCTCATCGCGCAGCACACCAGCAAGATGGACCAGACCCAGGTCTATGATGCGCCGCTGTTCAGGCTGAAAGGCGGCGGCCCTCACTTTCTCGATAGCCAAGGCAGTTGCTGGACGGCTGCCTACATCAACGAAGGCGGCAACGTGGTACGCGACCTCCGTGCCAACATTGCCGCGGAAGCCGGGGCGCGCCAGACGTACGAGGCGCTTATCACGGCATGTGACGACGACGGTACAGAAGAAGACGCTCACCCATCTGCTGACGCGCGAGATCACGCACGCCAACATGTTCATGAAAGCGCTCGATGCGATGGGCAAGCTAACTGATCCGATGTTTGGCAACGTGCCGCCCGACGATACAGTGAAGCTGGTGTTCAACCTGTCGCAGGGTGACGACATCCGCGGTCCTTGGAACGATGGGCCAGAGTTTGAATACGTCGCGGACCCCGAACCAAAAGGCGGCATGCCGCCGGTGCCCGTAAACCCGAGCGACGAACGATCGGCGGGAAAGCTGAAAGCAAATTCAAACAAGTCTCGGTGACGAGGCTAGTCCGTGCCAGCCGTGCATTTGAGGTGGTTGCTGCTTAACAGGAGTACGATCTATGGATAATGCCGTCAGCGAAGACGTTGCCACAAACCTTACGGACCGGACAAAAGCCCTTGCCGATGATGCTAAGACCCAGGTGGAGCACTTAGCAGGCCAGGCCGCCACGGCGGCAGGACATGCTTATGGCCACGCTCGAGACCAAGCGCGTGAAGCCGCGACCGTCGTCGCCAGATCCGTTGAGCAGCAACCCCTCATCGCTCTGTTGATCGCGGGATTTATCTGCGGCACCGTGGGTTTCCTACTGGCGCGACGTTGATATTGCTGACCGGTCGGTAGTGGTAGGCGACGTCTGGCGCACCTGGAAATGAGCGAACCAACTGGGGCGTGCGCTTGGTCGTAGCTGTTACGACACGATGATTGTAGCGCAGCAAACCACGAAACCGCCTTGCTCGTGCTGATCGGTGCGGCCAGACGCTGCGTTTGTGCGGCTGCAGCCTCGGTCTCGAGTTGCGGGCAGCAACGCGCCATGGGCGGCCGGGCGCTGCGCCAATGCTCGCCTGTCCGCATACGACATGACTGCTGGGGCGGCAGGGCCGGGAGGGGTTGAAGCGAATAACTTCATCGAGGCTGCCAGCAGGCCTCCGGGTGCGGAAGATCGTGCTGTGCGACGCCTGACCCCACGGCCTGCCGACGCCACGCACCATGCGGCGACTACCTCCCATGTCCGCGCACGCTAAGTTGCTGCACGGCACATCCTTCTGTGTTGCGGCAGGGGACTGGTGATCGCAGCGTCGGGTATCGCCCATTCAATCCTTGACGGGCTCCGGCGGCTGAGAGATGCGACCGGGCTCCCGCTCGTAACCGAGGAAGGAAGCGCACCGCGCCTTGCCGTCAAGCACCCGTGAACAATGTCTGCAACGTGCCGAGGAATATGATCGTCTCGGCGCGGAGATGAATGGGCACGTTCGCGAGACCATGCTCTTTCTCGCAACGCGCTGGCGCGCCTTGGCAGCCGAGCCGACCACGCCGCCTACTTCCAATGTCGAGGAACCCTAGTGGCAACGGCAAGTCTTGATCGACGAACTGGAAGCCCGGGCTCTTGAGGCGGACGGCGACAGATAGAAGGAAGCTCCTGTCCCTCTCCAGCCCACGCACCGCAGGTGGTGGTTGGTGGTCGGCGCGCATTTGGCGGCGCGCTGCGCGTCAGCAGGCCGTGGTGGTCAGGCTGGCCTTCAAGGTTCCTTGGCTTCAATACCAAATCTATTGGCCAGCAGGCGTATCTGCTCGGCATTCAGCCAATGGTTTGAATGCTCCGGCGGCAGTTGAATTTCGATGCTCCAGTCAACCGACTGGGCCATCGCATCCACGGCCCGTTGGATGAGCGACTTCAACGTGAGGCCGAAAGCTCCGGGACCATTGTCATCGTCGGGAATCAGGTGAAGCGTCGCCTTCTCAAGGTCGGGCTGAAGTCCGGCCAGTTCCGCGTCTGTGCAGTAGGTGGTCATGTGGAATCCTTTGGCTACGGGGAGTGCGCGGTCCCGTTCCGGCGGTGCATCTTGCCAGTGCGTGGGCTGCATCGCCTCGCCGGCGTGTTTCTCTGTGTCATGTCGCTGTCGGACCTCGCTCGGGGCCTTCGTGCGATGACGGTTGTGCGCTGGCCGTCGTCATTGGTCGGCTGCGAGGTCCCGGAACTGTCATGAAGACTTGTGCAGCCGTCGTCGCTTCTCCATCGCCTGCTATCATCAGATGAGGCGACTGGGACCGGGGCGACGATCGCCGGCACACCCGCGCGCGCCTTCCCGACAGCTTCGGCGGGCGCTTGTAGCGGCAGGTCGTGGTGACGATGCAGGCCATGGTGCGGGTGGTATGTGGGAACGCCCGAGGCCGGGAACAAAGAGGCGCAATCAGATTCGGGTCGATGGGCTGAAACCGTCGGAAATCCTGGGGCGGCTCGGCGGCTCGCCCTCGCGGAGAACCCGCGCCGCATGGCCTCTGGCCAGACGCGCGCGGGTAAAAAGGCGATCGTCAGTCCCGTCGCTCGGTCCGAGGGGAGTTCTCGGTCGGCTCTAGCCGAACTCCTTTGCCAAAGTTCGGTGCCGCTTTGGTGTCGTCAACTTCACAGCAGCGGCCTGGGTCGGGCTCGGAGCGCAGCTGATCGAATCCCAGCAGCGTCCACGTCCGGTGTTCGTCCGCATTTCACGCGGCGGCTTTTGGGGCAGCTTGGTGCACGCGTGTCCTCAGACTGGCAAAGTCAGACTCCGGAACCAGGTTCGCCGTTTTCGCGGCACTGAGTGCCGCCTTCACGTAGTCGGCATCGCTGGGCCAAGGCATCGTTGCGCTGATCGGGGGGCTCGATGCGCTGAGCGAGATCGGATAAGTATGAAGGACCTTCCCGGTCTTATCCATTACGTCAACCATGTGTTCCGTCATGAAATCTCCTTAAAAAATGAAAGTAGCACGCCGGTCATAGGAGAATACCCGGCATCTAGACTGCAGAGCAATTAATGGAATATTCCACGAGTTCTAGTCCTTGGGATAGTGGGACCCGCGTCAGGAATTACAACCAGCAACTCACCAACAGATGGTGACCGGAAGGAGCACCCTTGCCAGCCACTATTGGCGATGCTGGTCTGGCGCAAGTCCTGCCGCCACGAGAGGCTCGACCTGCAGGGGCTCTTGCAGGCCGGTCTCCGCCGCAGGCCTGACAAGTCCGCCCCGGCGCTAGGCTGACGAACGCTTTCGTGGCACACCGGTCGGCAATGCAGCAACACTAGTACCCCAAGTCATTCATAACGTTGGGTAGAGGCGCTTGAGTTTGACGCGTGCATCAGCGGTGGTGAAGTGCCAGTCGGCCGAGGCGTGTTTGCTGTTGCGGGCGATCTGCCATGCGGCGACTTGCTTGGTCAGGCTTTCCTTGTCGGGAATGCGGCGGGAGAGGCACTGGCGGGACAGCACGCTGAGTTCGCTTTCAGCCATGTCCAGCCAACTGCCGTGCTTGGGCGTGTAGTGCCATTCGAACCGCTCGACGAGGCGGCGGGCCTCCTTGGCCGGGAAGGCTTCATAGAGCGAGGCGGGCTTGTGGGTGCTGAGGTTGTCCTGCACGAGCACGATCTTGCTGGCCTGCGGAAAGTGCGTGTCGGATAACTCCTTGAGCATCTGGGCATAGTCGACGGCGGTTCGCTGGTCGGTCACCTTCACGTCCCGCCAGCCTTCCAGCGGTGCAAACATCATGAACAGGTTGGCGGTGCCGTTGCGCTCATACTCGTAATCGACCCGCTTCGGTCGCCCTGGCTTGGCCGGGATTGGCGTGCGCGTCTCGACGATTAGCTGTTTCGATGTCTCGTCCACGCAGACCATGGGACGATCGGGGTCATGTGGCCGATGGTAGACCTCGATGACATCCTCCATGGCGGCCACGAAGGCTGCGTTGGCATCCGGCGGGATCACCCATTGGTCGTTCAGGTGCGGCTTGAGAACGTTTTTTTGAGCGTCCGCCCGATGGTGTTGTCGCTGGCGCGCGCGACAATGTTCAGTTCGACGACCTTGCTCTCCAGCATCTGCAGCGTCCACCGCGCAAAGCCTTCGGGTGGCGTCGAGCAGGCCAGGGCGATCAGCTTCGCTTCGCTGGCGCCGTCGAAGATCCGCCGTCTGGCGGAATTCGGCGAGCGCTTGGGTGTGAGCACGCCGTCGACGCCTTCCTCGACGAGTTGCTGGCGGACGCGCGCAACTGTCACCGGGCTGGTGTGCAATCCCACAGCGATCTGGCTGTCGGTCAATGCCTCGCCTGCTTCGGAGGCGTCGGCCTTCAGCAGGATGCGCGCTCGCAGCAGCTTGCGCGCCGAGTGCTTGCCGGTTCGGATCAGCGCCTCCAGCCGCTCGCGCTCCTCGGCGCTCAGCGTGACGACATACCTCTTGACCGCAGCCTGTCTCGTAGACACCGAATCGACCCCCGCTCAACCGATGGGTCATCGATTCGAAGAAACCGGTCACTGTCAATGACGAGCGGCACTAGATGGAGCATAGCTGTTGAGCGAAGAGGAGAAGGGCGACCACCTGACGCTGTTGCGGCAGCAAACGATCCTCGCCAAGTTCGGTGAGCTTGCCCTGAAGTCTCACGACTTGGGCGAAATCCTGACCGAGGCCTGCCGCCTCGTGGGGGACGCGTTAGACACCGACCTCGCCAAGATCGTGGAGCTGCAAGATGACGGGCATACCCTGCTGGTGCGCGCAGGAGTGGGCTGGAAACCCGGCGTTGTGGGCAAGGTCACTATCCAGGCGGGGGACGATACCTCGGAGGGCCTGGCCCTCAAGACGGGAGAGCCGATGATCTCCCCCGACATTGGCAAGGAGACGCGGTTCACGTATCCGCCGTTCCTGACCGAAAACGGCGTCAGGGCAGTCGCCAATGTGGTCATCATCGGAGGCAAGGATCGGCCGCCGTTCGGCATTCTGCAGGTCGACAGTCGCGAGCCGCGTCAGTTTACCGGCGAAGATACGGTTTTCCTGCGCAGTTACGCCAATCTCGTCGCGGCGGCAGTGGATCGCCTACGGGTCATGGAGGACGTACGCGAGGGGGAAGAGCGGCTTCGCCGGTCCCATGAGGCGCTGGAGGAGAGGGTAATCGAACGCACCCGCGAGTTGGTCGAGGCGAATAACAAGCTTCGGGCGGAGGCCGCGGAGCGAGAGCGGATCGAGGATGCGTTGCGCCAGTCGCACAAGATGGAAGCCGTGGGACAGCTCACAGGAGGGCTGGCGCACGACTTCAACAATCTCCTGACGGGCATTTCTGGCAGCCTTGAGCTGATCCGCATACGCTTGGCCCAAGGGCGCACGACAGAAGTCGACCGCTACCTCGAGATCGCGCAGTCGTCTGTCAGCCGCGCAGCCGCCCTCACGCATCGGCTGCTTGCCTTCGCGCGTCGGCAGACGCTCGACCCGAAGCCGATCGGCGTTGACGGGCTTGTGGCGAGCATGGCGGAGCTGTTCAGCCGCACCGTCGGCCCATCGATCCAGATCGAGACAAAACTGGCCGATGAGCAATGGCTGGCCCTGTGCGATCCGAACCAGCTTGAGAACGCGCTGCTCAACCTCATTATCAACGCACGTGACGCCATGCCGGATGGCGGCAACCTGGTGATCGAAACCGCAAACATCGTCCTCAATGATCAGCGTGCGGCATCCAGCCTTGTGCCGCTCAGAAACGTGCCCTCCGGGGAATACGTGGCGGTATCCGTTACTGACTCCGGCACGGGCATGTCGGCGACGACAATGGCGCATGTCTTCGACCCCTTCTTCACGACCAAGCCGCTAGGCCAGGGCACCGGCCTCGGCTTGTCGATGATCTATGGGTTCGTCCAGCAGTCGGGCGGCCACATTCATCTGCGAAGCGGCGAAGGGCAGGGCACGACAGTTACGATCTACCTCCCCCGATATCTCGGAGATGTGGAGGACGAGACAGTGGTTAGCGCAACGGCGGACCTGTCGCCGACAGTAAATACTGTCGTGCTGGTCGTCGAGGACGAGCCGCCCATTCGTATGGTCATCGCCGACGTGCTGTCCGACCTTGGTTACACAGTGCTGGAAGCCGGTGACGGTCGCTCCGGACTCAAGATCCTTGAAGCCGGCACTCACGTAGACCTCTTAATCACCGATGTCGGTCTGCCCGGTGGCATGAACGGCCGTCAGCTTGCGGACGCAGCGCGGGAGCGACGGCCCAACCTTAATGTGCTGTTCGTCACCGGTTATGCCGAGAATTCTCCTGTCGGCAGCGGCTTTGCGGCACAGGGTATGCAAGTGATGACGAAGCCCTTCTCGCTGGAGGCGCTTGCAGCCAGGATACAAGGGATCATCGGCCGGTGATCACCGTGCAGGACATTGCCTCCTGGCCCCAGGGGAAGGGCGTTTGGTCCCGTCACAGCCGCAGGCCAAACCATCCGTTCATGGCGTTTCCCGTGCAGCGGAGTGCGATTCGGTCGATTTCGGTGACCGCGGCTCGATTTCGGCGGTGGCCTCCGCATTGGTGCCACGGCGCGATGGGATGGACTTGCTTGGCGCCACATCGTCTGCGCCCCATCCTCGGCGGCGCAAGCTTGAATCAGCCCTGGGGTAAATGGAGGAGCAGTCGTTGACGTGGACACGCATCACAGATTCCGAGGACGCCGCTCGCTTTTTGCCAGCGTGGCTCGGGAGCCGCATGATCGGGCTACGCGGCCGGTTTGGGCTGATGTTGACTTCGGGTGATATCATCAGGATCACATCCATCGTTGCGTTGCATCAGTCATCGGACGGCATCGTCTTGTTGGACGTGCTGTTCGATCATTCTGGGATCCCTGATGGGATAGATCTCGCTTGGCGACCGAAGCACTATCTCGGCGCACCGGTCCCCGGGGCATCAGTAGCGACAGTCAACCTTGCCCATGTCGTTGCGGCGGTCGAGTTCGTTGCTGAAGAGACTGTCGAACAGCCGCGTGACGGCGCCGTGCTCACCAGCGACGATATCAAGCCTCAGGTCGGTTCGCTCGCCGAAACTATAGAGCGTGCTAACGAAGTGTCCTCTGCTTGATCCACTATTGCCACGCGCCTCACGTCCTGCTGTCGTCGGCCGCCGAGCGTATCTGGCTGCGGCCTTGCCACGTCTGTGCCCCGGCCGTCGCGCGCGGGAAGTCGTGCCACTGCGCAGGATCAGACGGAGACCGCGCAACTCCGCTCGTGTCCAGCATTGCGTCGCACTAACCAATGGCGCCGTGCAAAGGTGGTGTCCAGGTGTTTGCGCTAGGAGCGCTTGTGTTGCTGCACTGACTTGCTCTGCTGTGCTCCGCTGGATTGCGAGACGACGGTTGATTGAGAAGTCTGCACCGGCGGACGTGTTCAATTCGCACGCAAGAGCCAGTGCAGCAGTGGCGATAATGAACGCGGTAATGAGAAGGTTCATCCTCGGGATCCTCGAGGTTGGCTGACAAGCATCGCGCCAGTCGCCAAAGGGCCGCAATCGCTATGGGGAGAGCTGGACATGGTCAGCCACTTCCGCACCAGGTTCAGCGGGGATGCCGGCCGAGACGGCCGTAACGCCGAAACCGTGCCGCAGCCGCTTGTGTCGAGGCGTGGGGGCCGCCTCCATGACGGCGCGCACCGCGCGCCAGCCGGTCATGCTCACCCAGGGCCGGAGGCGGACTCTCAAACCGGCCTGCTGGCCGGGTTGCTGGCGATTGGACATTCCGCCCGCGTCAGGCTCACGGACCCTAGCCGTGCAAAGGTCAGTCACCAACCGTCCCTGGCGCAGCGGTGCGCAGGCGCTGGCACTCTCGGGCGGAGAGTGCTAAGGATCAGCCTCCGTGGCCCGGATGAGCGGGCCGATATCGTTCGTGAACGCGAACAAACCACCGTCCACGATCAACCAAAGGGGGTTCCGCATGAAGTTCCGACCGCTGCACGACCGCGTCGTGGTCCGTCGGATAGAAGCCGAGGAAAAGACCTCGGGCGGCATCATCATCCCCGACACGGCAAAGGAGAAGCCGATGGAAGGTGAGGTTATCGCCGTGGGCCCTGGCGCGCGCGACGAAGCCGGCAAGCTGGTGCCGCTCGATGTCAAAGCCAGCGACCGCATCCTGTTCGGCAAGTGGTCGGGCACCGAGGTGAAGCTCGATGGTGAGGAGCTCCTGATCATGAAAGAGTCCGATATCATGGGCATCATCGAGGGACAGCCTGCGGCAAAGCGCAAGGCAGCCTGATCGGCGCCGGACAATCACCAGAACGCAATACGGGAGGATAGTTACCCATGGCTGCCAAGGACGTACGGTTCGGCGGTGATGCGCGCCAGCGCATGCTGCGCGGCGTCGATATTTTGGCCGACGCGGTGAAGGTCACGTTGGGCCCGAAGGGCCGGAATGTGGTGCTTGACAAGAGTTTTGGCGCACCTCGCATCACCAAGGATGGGGTGACGGTCGCCAAGGAAATCGAGCTTGCGGACAAGTTCGAGAACATGGGCGCGCAGATGGTGCGCGAGGTCGCGTCCAAGACCAGCGACATTGCCGGCGACGGCACCACGACGGCAACCGTTCTCGCTCAGGCCATCGTGCGCGAAGGTGCCAAGGCTGTGGCCGCGGGCATGAACCCGATGGACCTCAAGCGTGGCATCGACAAGGCGGTGCTCGCTGTTGTCGAGGAGCTGAAGAAAAGGACCAAGAAAATCACCACCCCGGCCGAGACTGCACAGGTCGGCGCCATCGCTGCCAACGGCGAGACCGAGATCGGCAAGATGATCTCCGAGGCCATGCAGAAGGTCGGCAACGAAGGCGTGATAACCGTCGAGGAAGCCAAAGGCATCCAGACAGAGCTCGAAGTCGTCGAGGGCATGCAGTTCGACCGCGGCTACGTCTCGCCATATTTCATCACCAACGCCGAAAAGATGGTCGCCGAGTTGGCCGACCCTTACATCCTGATCCACGAGAAGAAGCTGTCCAGCCTACAGCCGATGCTGCCGTTGCTCGAGAGCATCGTGCAGTCCGGCAAGCCGTTGTTGATCGTTGCGGAGGATGTCGAGGGCGAGGCACTCGCCACGCTGGTGGTGAACAAACTCCGTGGCGGGCTTAAGGTCGCTGCGGTAAAGGCGCCCGGCTTCGGTGATCGCCGCAAGGCGATGCTCGAGGACATCGCGATCCTCACTGGCGGCACGGTGATCAGCGAGGATCTCGGCGTGAAGCTCGAGAACGTCAAGCTCACTGAGCTTGGCAAGGCGAAACGGGTGCTGATCGAGAAGGAGAACACCACGATCGTCGAGGGTGCCGGCAAGAAGCAGGATATCGTCGGCCGCTGCGGCCAAATACGCGCGCAGATCGAGGAGACGACCTCGGACTACGATCGGGAGAAACTGCAGGAGAGGTTGGCGAAGCTCGCCGGCGGCGTGGCGGTGATCCGGGTAGGCGGTGCCTCCGAAGTCGAGGTGAAGGAGCGGAAGGACCGGGTTGACGATGCACTGCATGCGACGCGGGCGGCAGTAGAGGAAGGCGTCGTGGCGGGCGGCGGCGTACCGCTGGCACGCGCCTCGCTGATCCTGTCCAAGCTGAAGGCGGACAACGACGACCAGCGCTTCGGCATCGAGATCGTACGAAAAGCAGTGCAAACCCCGCTGCGGCAGATCGCCGAGAATGCCGGCGAGGACGGCGCGGTCATAGCCGGGAAGATCCTTGACCGGGACGAGTACAACTGGGGCTACGATGCGCAGGCCGGCGAGTTCAAGGACTTGGTCAAGGCCGGCATCGTCGATCCGACGAAGGTGGTACGAACGGCACTGCAGGACGCCGCTTCGGTCGCTGGCCTACTGGTGACGACCGAGGCGATGGTCGCGGATAAGCCGGAAAGAAAGGGACCCGCGATGCCCCCGGGTGGCGGTGGCATGGGTGGAATGGGCGATATGGACTTCTGATCGGAGCTCTTGGCCGTATGAACGCGAGGCGGACCGCGAGGTCCGCCCCTTCTCGGTTCGTGCATCCGGTCGGACGGCTCCGAACATCAATGCCATGTCATCGCCTGACCTCCATCCGACCGGCGATCAGCGTCGAGATGCCCGACTTTCGGCTGTGCTTGGTACGGAGAGGCGTCACGAATGGGTGCAGCGTTCCTGCCCGGCGCTGCCCCCGGGCTATTCGTACCGCAATGCGATGATCGGGCGCGACCGTGCCGCCTGGATCGCATGGAAGGCGGTCGTTGCCACGGCAATGGCGATGGCCGCGACCCCGGCGATAACGAAGGGTCCGAGGTCGAGGTCGATCCGGTAGGCGAAGCCATCGAGCCAGCCACGCATGACGTACCAGGCAAGCGGCCAGGCAAGCACGTTCGCCACCAAGACCGGCTTGGCGAACTGTCTGGTCAGCAGCCAGACGACATCGGTGGTGGAGGCACCAAGTGCCTTGCGGACGCCGATCTCCTTGGTTCGCCGCTCTGCGGTGTACGCGGACAGCCCAATCAGCCCCAGGCAGCCGATCGCCATGGCGAAGCCGGCGAACGCAGCGAACATCCGCCCTTCGCGCGTGACGTCGAGATACAGCCCGGCGATCCGGTCGTCGAGGAAGACGCGGTTGATCGGTCGCTCCGGCACGAACTCCAGCCAGACTGCATCCAGACGCCGCAGCGTTTCGAGCAGGTTGGACCCTGACAGTTTCACGTTCAGCACGTTGAACATGTCCGGGTCTATGATAAACACACTGGGCGGCACCGGATTCCGGATCGAACCGAGAGGAAAATCCGGCACCACGCCGACGATGCGATGACGGCGTTCCGGGAACCCCGGGTCCGCGCTTTGCACCTCCTGTCCGATCACCGACGCCGCATCGGCGAAGCCCAACGCGCGCATCGCGGTCTCGTTGATGATCGCCGAGCTGAGCCTGGACTTGTTCGCGGCCGACATTTTGTCCTCGGTGAACTCGCGGGAGAAATCGCGACCGGCCAGCAGCGGCACCCGGTACAGGTCGAAGTAGCCGAAATCGATCGGCAGAATGTTGAAGGAGACCGGCGGCAGGTCGACGCGGTCAGGCCGCGAGAACTCCAGGGAGAACGACTGGGTCAGCAGCGGCACCACGAAGGTGCCGGCGATGGCGCGGACGCCTGGCACCCCGGCCATCTGAGTGCGCAACGCCTCGACCGGTGCGTTCTCCCGTCGATCGAGACCATCCGGCGTGGATTGCTGCGGCATGCCAGTCAGATCGACCGTAAGAATGAGATCCTTCTCGAAGCGCAGGGCCTTGGAGGTCGCGAACGAGATCTGCCGGTAAATCACCGTGGTCGCGATCAGCAGGGCGATCGTGACGGTGAACTGGAACACCACCAGGCCCAGACGCATCCGACCGCCGCCGATCAGGCCGCCCGATCCGGCCTTCAGCACCTGCGCCGGTCGGAAGCGCGACAGGATGACGGCTGGGTACACACCGGCGATGGCCCCGAGCAGCACGGAAGCCGCAATCGGCACTGCCGCCAGCAGCGGCTGCCGCCAGAAGTCGAAGGCGATCCCACGGTCGAGAAAGGCGTTGAGGTACGGCAGGAACAGCGTCGCCACACCCATCGCCAGCACCATCGCGACCAGCGAGTAGCCGATCGACTCGCCCATGAACTGCAACAGCAGCTGGCTGCGCCTGGCACCCAGCGCCTTGCGCATGCCGATCTCCACCGCGCGACGCGTCGCGCGCGCCGTCACCAGATTGACGAAGTTGATCCCCGCCAGCAGCAGGATGAGCAGCCCCGTCGCCGCGACGGCAAACAGCGTCTGCATCCGGATGTTGGGCTCGTTCGTGTCGGGGTTGAACGGATACAGATGCACGGTCGCCAGCGAATTCAGATACAGCGACTGAAACAGCGCCTCGCCCGGATCGCCGCTTGGGTAGTGCGCGAGAGCGAAGGTGTGCAGCCGATCGGTCAGCGAGTCCGGCGCAGTGCCGGGACGCAAGCGCACATACGTCGACACGGTGATGTTCAGCGCGGTCAGCACCTGTGGTGCAGCATCCAGCGTGGCGAGCTTCCCGTAACCGGTCTTGCCGGATGCGAGCGCTGTGAACTTCACCGAGGAATTCGGCGGCGGGTCTTCCGCGATGCCGGTGACCCTGATCGGGTGGATCTGGTTGATGTCCAGTGTGCGGCCGATGCAATCGATTGTGCCGAAGTACTTCTGCGCCAGCGTTCGGGTCAGCACGATCGAATCCGGCTCGGCCAGGGCCGTGGCGGGATCGCCGCGCAGCAACGGATAGCCCAGCACGGTGAGGAAGGTCGGATCGACCCATTCGATCGCCTCGGCCGCGCTGACCTCGCCATGGCGCACGCCGGCGCTTTGCTTCGCATCGCGCGCGGCGCCGGCGATCTCGGGGAAGTCCAGCTTCAGCTCTGCGGCCATCCGTTCCGGTGTCGATGCCCAGGTCGCTGGCCGCTGGCCGGACTCGCCGATCGTCAGCTGCACTCGGTAGACATCCTGGTAGCCGGCGAGGAACCGGTTGAACGACACCTCGTCGCGCACGAAGAGCCAGATCAGGATCACCGCGGCGAGCCCCAGCGCAAGGCCGAGGACGTTCAGCAGGGCATAGAACCGGTCATGCACGGCATTCCGCCAGGCGGCGGAAAGACAGTTTCGCAGCATGGTTTTCCTCCGGGGGCGCTCAGGCCGCTATCTGGTGCAATGCGGGCACCACCTGTCCGTCGAGCAATTCGATCGTGCGCCCGGCGTAGGCCGCGTGCGCATGGCTGTGCGTGACCATGACGACGGTCGTGCCTGCCTTGGCGATATCCGTCAGCATGCCCATCACGGCGTCGCCGTTGGCGGTATCGAGATTGCCCGTGGGCTCGTCGGCCAGGATGAGCTTGGGGGCGGCGACCAGCGCGCGCGCCACAGCGACGCGCTGCTGCTGTCCGCCGGAGAGCTGTTGCGGCAGATGGCGCGCGCGGTGCGGCAGTCCCACCTGCTCGAGTGCGGCATCGATGCGCCGCTTGCGCTCTGCCGAGGGGACGTTGCGATAGATCAGCGCGACCTCGACGTTCTCTGCCACCGTGAGTTCGTCGATCAGGTTGAAGCTCTGGAACACGAAGCCGACATTGGCGCGGCGCAGCAAGGTCAGCCGCCGTTCCGACGCATGCGCGATGTCTTCGCCCAGGAAGAACAGTTGACCGTCGGTCGGGCTGTCGAGCAGGCCGAGAATGTTCAACAGGCTCGACTTGCCGCAGCCAGATGGCCCCATGATGGCGAGGAATTCGCCCTGGTCGATCTCCAGGCTGACCTGCCTCAGGGCAACGGTCTCCACTTCGCTGGTGCGGTAGCACTTCGTCAGGTTCACGAGTTTGAGCATGGCGCAGCAATCCTCTCCCTGGTTCAGAGAACCAGCCTGTCGATGCGATCGAGGCCGGTGTAGTCCGAGGTGACGACCCGGTCGCCCGGATGAAGCCCGCTCAGCACCTCGACCATCTCGGTCGTGCGGCGCCCGAGCTTGACCGGCCGACGCGTGGCGCTGCTGCCGTTGGCGTCGAGCACGAAGACCCAGGCGCCGCCGGAGACTTCAAGGAACGGACCGGCCCGCAGCACCGTCGCAGGCGTGTCATTGCCCATCTCGAGCTTGCCCTGCACCGCCTGACCACGCCGCAGCCCTTCCGGCGTCTCGCCTTCCCACGCAAGATCGATCTCGAACTTGCCGTCCTTGACCTGCGGATAGACCTTGGTCACCACGAGCGGGTGGGACGCGCCGTCGATGGTCGCGGCGACATGCTGCCCGGGCCTGACGCGGGCCAGATAGAACTCATCGACCTGGATCGTCACCTTGAACCCGGAGTCGCGGTCGATCTGCCCGAGATGTTGGCCGCGGGTCTTCTGCTCTCCGATATGTGCGTCGAGCGCAGTGAGCACACCGTCCACCGGCGCGCGCACGGTCAGCGTGTCGAGCTGGGCCTTGGCGGCTGCAAGGTTGGCATCGAGCCGCGCCGCCGTCTTGCGGATCAGTTCATTGCTGCGAGTGATCACTGCCGCGTCGCGCACCAGCGCGTCGTCGGAGATTGCAGCCAGCCGTTTCTGATAATCCAGTTCGTCGGCCGACTGATCTAGCTTCTCTCGCGACGTGAAACCCACTTCGGCCAGGGGGCGTCGCCGTGCAACCTCACGGCTGAGACGCACGATGTTGTACTGCGCTCCCGCCAGCGCCTTTTCATCGTTGGTCCGCGTCAGCTCGAAATTCAGCTGCAGCGACTGCTGGCTGTTCATTTGGGCGATCACCTGCGTTTCGCGCGCGATCGCATCCAGTTCGAGCTGCGGATCGGACAGCCGGATCAGGCGTTGCCCGGCAACGACATGCTGCCCGGCTTCCGCCAGCACTTCCTCCACGCGGCCCCCCTGGACCGCGTCGAGCATGACGCTGACCAAGGGCACGACCTTGCCGCGCAGCGGAATGAAGTCGTGAAACGGAGCTGTGGTCACGCTGGAGATCGCGACCCGCGACGCATCCAGGCGAAAGCTGCGTTCCGGCTGCTGCAGCATCATCCAGGCTGCCGCCAGTGCGGCCACCGACGCCGCGCCACCCACCAGCATGCGCGGAGTGATCCGGCGTCGGGCCAGGGGCCGGTCCATGCCGGCAAAGACGCTGACATGACCGGCGGCAGTCATGGCACCGCCGGTCCGGCAAGCTTCGCCGCCATGTCCAGATCGCGCTGGCACAGGTCAGGCTGTTCGGCTGCCTTATATATGGCGGCACGGTTCTCGTAGTGTGCAGGATTATCCGCGTCGCGGACGATCGCCTGGTTCATGTCCGCCAGCGCCAGGTCATAGGATCCATTGTTGAAGTGCAGCACCGCGCGATTGACCCGCAGCGCGACCGAATCGCCATCAGCAGCAATCGCCTGGTCGAATTCCGCCAGTGCCGCATCGACCTGGCCCAGTTCGGTCAATATCTCGGTTCGTGCGGCAAGCAGGTCCGGCTGATCCGGGCTCAGTTCGAGACACGTCGCGGAGCAGTTCAGCGCCTCGGACCACTCGCCCTCGCTGGCATGACAGATCGCCTTTCGAAGCAGCACCTCCGGATAGTTCGGGCTGCAGCGAAGCGCTTCGGCATAGCACTCGATCGCCTCCCGAACGCGGCCCAGCTGCTGCAGGATATTGCCGCTCTCGGCGTGGTACTCGGCATAGAACGGGTCCATGGCGATCGCCTGCCGGTAGCACATCAGGCTTTCGTCCTGCCGGCCCAGGATGGCATAGACCTGTGCCATGTTGTACTGCAGGACCGAGCGATGCAGCAGATGCCGGTCCTCGCCCACGCACCGGGTCACGAACTCATAGGCCGACCCACATAGATCCAACGCCTCCTGGTGCTGCTTCTGCCGGACCCGGAGGAACGCCAGACCATTGTCGATGAACGCCCGCAAGAACGCGTGCTCTTCGAGGTGTTCACTCTCTTCCGCCGCGCGGACATCCTGCACGGCGCTCAGGATGAGCTGTTCGGCGCGCTCCAGGTCCTTCGCTTCGAGATAGCGGAGGTGGTGCATCGCCAGCACATAGTTCATGTGGGCGAGAAGCGATGGCCTGCTGACATGCGGAACGGCGAGATCGCGAACGATCTGCAGCGCGCGCTCGCCGTCGTTTGTGGCGACCAGGCAGCTGTTGATCTCGCTCACGCTGCTCATGCGCCTGGCTTCGTCGCTTCCCACCAGCTGATCGAAGCAGGGCAGAATGTCGGGCAACAGGCTTTTGCCCTCGTGGTAGTAGCCGCGGCGGTTGCAGACGACCAAGGCTTTGAATGCCAGCTGCGCCACCGTGAGCCGGTCGCCGGCGCTTCGATAATGCCGAAGCAGCAGCGGAAACCTGTCTTCCAGCACCGCTTCGACGCCGCTATCGATCTGCTTCATCCATTCGGCTGCATCCGCTGCCTCGACCACAGGCGGCGCGTCGTCAGGTCCGTGCTGGATCACGACGTCGATCCCATGTCGCGTGCCGCGTCGCGCCAGCTCGCCGATTGCCCGCACCGACAGATGTTGCGCATGGTCGAAGTTCCGTACGACGACAGTCCATTGGCCGTCATCGCCCAGGCTCTGCTTCGCATGCAGGATAAAACCGACCAGCCCATGGATCACGCGATAGGCCCGCTCCACGGGATAGAAGCGCGTACGCTCGATACCGACGGCAGTGTCGGTCAGGCACTGACGGCGCGGATGGATCCGGTGCCGCTGCCGCGGCAGCGCCAGATACAACTCGTAGTCGTACTGCGCGATGATCGCCGGAACCCCTGCCTCGAGCAGCCGCAGATAGGCGATCTCGACCAACGGCCCGATGCCTGCCCAGGTGCCGTTGACCTCGAAATGAGCGTCCACATCGAAGTGACAACTATCGGCTGTCGTCCAGCCCCCGCCCTTCACGAGCACGTCGCTCATCGTCCCACTCCCTCTATCGCTGTCGGGGGGCCCGGCCGATGCCTGAGCCACATGTACATGCCGGTGGCCAACATGGTGAGAATGATCGATACGTAGATGATCGTATCGCAGGCCGCCCATACGGATGCCGGCGAGCCATTCAGCAGCTGAACTGCGGACGCCAGATATTGCCACATCGTTGGCAGGAATACGGTGAAGAGAATGACCAGGGACATGACTCTGCCGGCAGCCCAGACCAAGGAAAAAGCCCGGAGCACCAGCAGATTGCGCTCGGCTTTGGCCAATGGCGCGCGACCGAGGCGACCAAACGTCATTCTATGGACGATCCCATTCAGGTAGGCGCGTGCATCGCGATCGAGATCCGGGTGACCGAAGTAGTTACACAGGACAAAATAGATGTCGGTCTTGACAAAAACATTGAACTGCCAGGCGAGCGCAATGACCGTCTCCAAAGCCATCACCTGGACGACCTGAATGGAGAAGGCTCCGGCCCCATGCCGGCGCAAGGCGTCCTGCAGCAGGGTCAACAGCGCGAGCGACAGCACATCGACCAGCATGCCGGCCAACATCGGGAAGTAACGCTGTGACCTCGGCAATGCCAATATGCCGGTGAGATCCAACTCGGCCACGATGGTCCACAGGCGATTGCCGATCCCGTATCGGGATTTTATCCCGTGCCTCGCGGCGGCCAGCATGTGTCCGAGTTCATGCAGAACCGTCTGTACGGAGGCCAGTGCCAGCACCAGGACAAGGAGCAGCGTCCGGTCCTGCTCGATGTACAGAGCATTGGCGTTGAGACGCAGGTCAGGGTTCCTGACTGCATCGACAAATGCGTATGCGACAAGGGCCAGGAAGCATGCCAGCGCCAGCGGTGAGAAGATTGCCCTCGCCAGGCGCCGGTCTACGCTGAAGGTTCTGCCGGCCGACGCATCCGAGCGCTGCGGCGCCGCGGGCTTATGGCCCTCTGGGTGTATGAACCCGATCTGCGCCATCTGGCTGACGAAGGCCTCTACGTCGACGGCCTCCGCGCCACTCGCAAGCTGGGATTTTATCTCTGCGACACTATCGCCAGAATCGAGCATACGAAGGATGCTGACGCCGATTTCCGGTACCTTGTAGAAGTCGCCAGATTCGGCGTTTCCCACGATGTACCCATCGCCGTCGTTCTGTAACGACAGAGAGATCAGACGATACTGCTGTACGACTGGGGTCACCATCGAGGATTGGCCTCGCGTCTCTGGAACGACGGTCCGATCTGGACGAATCGAGTGCGGGACCCCCATGCAGCGGTCACGACTGCGACTTCTCTGGTAGAACCGGTTTCCGCGCATGGTCGCCCACGCGCGGAAACCGACTTTCGTCACACCAGCACGCCGCCCAGGCAGTAGTGGCCGATGACGGTCACCGGAACCCGCGTGGTCTTGATCTGCTGCATCTTGGTGATCGGAATCGTCTTCATTGTCGTTCCTCCGTTGATTGAAGTGACAAGTCTGGTGACAGGAATGAAAGCCCGGGGAGATGCTGATCAGTTGAGTTCAGCAACCCTGCGGAGACCTTCCAGTCACCGGTTTTGCAATTAGCAAGGCGTATCCTTGAAGAAAGTGAGGTATCTCTCAGCAGGAGAAGATTTCCTGCATCGTCCGGAACCCACGGTGTAGGGAGTGTCCAGCGAATGGGTGACATGAGCCTCGAGCTAGTGGAGCTGCCGCGCTGGACGAACGCTGCGTGTTCCGACGCCCACTGGCGAGTTCTCCGCGATCCTGCCGCTCCGCAAACCCTCGAATCTTGGCCACGAACCGATCCGCTCCGCCATTCTCAAGCTCTCCGATGGCATTGCCGTGCGAATTGTCCGGCTGCGTTGAGAGGTAGCGGTAGGCGCAATTCGTTGGGGTGCCGAATGTATCGAAGGTCGGAGGCACGACCGGACATCTCGCGCCGGGTCTGTACAGCCGCAAGATAGCAAAGCCGAAGTCGGTGCTGCGGTGTTGGTCGAAGGAATTTAACCGATCAGGCGACGAGATCATGCCGGGCAAAGGGAACGCGACGTTGCCCGCAGCGTTTCACGACGGCTGAACAGGAGGAATGAATGGCCGATGAAAAACCGAAGCCCGAAGATCTGATCCCCCAAGCCGATCAGCAAGCGCACAAGAACATCGCAGAGCACGAAGGGCAGGAGGGGGCACAGGCCAAGATAATTAACGAACAAGCGGCAGAAAAGCATAAAAAGGACTGATTTCGGCGCCTCGTTACGAGCCGCCCTCTATCCGGGGCGGCTCTCCTGACCGATGTCTATTGCAAGTTGGCCCACCAGTCGACAAACGTCGGGTGTGACGACTTCTCGGCGACCGAGCGAGCCGACGGGCATTCACGCGCCGCCCGCGACAGTGCTGAAGACTTGCCGACTTCGTGATCAAGCCGAACCTAACGCTGGTGAATGTTGGGCGTTGGACTGAGGATTGATCCGAGTGGCGATTCCCTGATGCAGAAACGAAGACGGCCGGGATTGACTGCCACCCGGCCTGTCCTGGTCGCGATCCCCGTGCGCGACGAGGCGGAGGAGATCGGGCCCTGCCTGCTCGCGCTGGCGGCGCAGCGCGCGCCGCACATCGATGCCGTCGTGCTCTGCCTGAACAATTGCCGCGACGGAACGGCCGACGTGGTGCGGGCGATCGGCGATCACCTTCCGTTCCCGGTGCATTCGATCGAGGTGGCGCTGCCCAATGCTTCGCCTGCGCTGGGCGGGCACGCCGGATCGCGATGGAACATGCCGCCGACCTGGCCGGCCGGGACGGCGTGCTGCTCACCACTGACGCCGACGCGCGCCTCGCGCCCGACTGGATCGCCACCAATCTGGCGGCGCTCGCAGCGGGCGCGGACGCGGTGGCGGGTCGCGCGGTCATCGAGCCAGAAGGGGCGAAGCGGATCCCCGCGCATCTCCATGCGATCGATGCACGCGAATGTGCCTATGCCGCGCTGCTCGATGAGATGCGCGCGCTCCTTGAGCCCGATCCCGCCGATCCCTGGCCGCGGCACGACGAGGAGTCCGGCGCAAGCATTGCCGTGACGCTCGCGGCCTATCGCCGCGCCGGTGGCATGCCGGCGGTGCCGCTCGGAGAGGACCGTGCCTTCTTCAACGCCCTGCGCCGCATCGATGCGCGCATCCGGCATGCGCCGGACATTGCCGTCATCGTCTCCGCCCGGCTCGAGGGGCGGGCCCAGGGCGGGATGGCGGACACGATGCGCCGCCGCATCGAGCGGCCCGATCCCTTCCTCGATGCGCGGCTCGAGCCCGCGGCCGACGCGCTTCGTCGGGCGTGCCGGCGCCGCCGCCTGCGCGAAACTTGGTCGATGCCAGGACGCGGCGTGGTGCGGGAAGCGGCGCGCGCTCGGCCTCGCTCCGGCCCGGCTTGCGGAGTTGGTGACCAGTGAGCATTTCGGTTCCGCCTGGGCGGCTGTCGAGGCGGCGAGCCCGGTGTTGCGTCACCGCGCGCGCGTGACCCTCGCAGCGCTGCCGGCGCAGACCGCCCGCGCGCTCCGCATCCGCGACGGCCTCAGGCGCGAAGCAGGTCGAGCCGATACAGCGCTGCGCGTCGCTGCCGAATAGGGGCAAAGCCGCTCGCCGCGATGAAGCCGTCCGCCGCGGCGATCGCCGCTTGCCGGATAATCCGTCGGCAACGTGTAGTGCACGAGCAACGCTTGGCCGCCCGGCACGATGCTCTCGCGCGCCAGTGCCGCCGTGCGCATGAGATCGTCGGAAGAGAGGTAGTAGAGCACTTCCGAGAAGAGGATGAGGTCGAAGCGTGCGGCCGGCCATTCTCGTGGAACCTGCATGCGCGCTATCGTCACGTTCGCCTGGTCCCGCACAGCGACGCCGCGCTGCGGCCAGCGCCGCCTCCGCCACGTCCACGGCGAGCAGCGTGTCGCAGCGCTCCGCCAGGCGGCGCGTCAGCACGCCGATCGAGCAGCCGATCTCGAACGCCGATCCGCATCGTGCCGGTAGCGCCGCCAGCGTGACGTCGTATTTCTCGCGCTCGTACGCGCTCGTCGTGAATTGCCAGGGATCCGGATTGGCGGCGTAAAGTCGATCGAAATACGCCGGATCGATAGACGAATTCACGGCGCGAGGAACACTTCAAAAGGCTGCTCGCACACGCTGAGCAGCGCGCGCGGCAAGCGGAAGCCGCCGGGATCGTCGGTGATGAGGTCGGGATATTGCGAACGATGGGCCGCGATTGCGCGCCGCTTGCTCGGCAGCACCGCCGCAATGTCGAGACGCCGTCCCGCGATCGACGCGACGGGAAGCGCCTCGTCCTGCGGCAGGAGCCAGCCCCAGACCGGGTAGAAGGCGAGTCGCACACCGACCACCTGCGCCACCACCTCAGCGAGCGCCGCCGTCGCCTCGTGATCGCAATGCGGATCGAAGCGCCAGCTCGCGAAGACCGTCGCGATACGATAACGGCGAACCAGCGCGACAACGGCTCTGACGGCCGCGTCGAAGTCCGGCCCAGCGAGCGGCGCGCGTGTGTCGGCCAGGCCGAGGAAATGCACGCGCTCCGCTCCGACTGCCCAGGATCGCGGCGGCGGCGCGCAGCTCCGCCGCGCGCGTCGCGCGCAGGCGTGCCGGCGGATGGCTGCGCGAGGTCGGGTGCGAGCCAGCGCCGTCGGTGACGCCGACGATGACGGGCGGGCGTCCGCACGCGCTCGCCATGGCGATGAGGCCGCCGCATCCAAGGCTCTCATCGTCAGGATGCGGCGCCAGGATCAGGCTGTTGCCTGGCGCGATCTCGTCGACGGTGGCGAAGGGCAGCGCCCGCATGCGCCGCTGCGCCTCGCCGGCCACCATTGCGGTCGCGGTCAGCATGGCAGGGGCGGTAGGTCGCGCGCGGTGAAGTGGGTGGCGGCCTCGGTGAGAGTGATGTCGGGCGCGGGCTGACGCAGATAGGTCGCGAGATCGCGCAGCAGCAGCTCGGCAAGCGAGCCGAAGCGGAAGGCCGCGAGGCCGAGGCCGCGCTGCGCCAGGCGGATGATGTCGAGCCCCGCTGTCTCCACGGCGATACGCGCGAGATTGACGCCGTTCGCGACATCGCCGGGATCGCCTGTGCCAGATTCGGCCAGCAGTGCGGCGCGGTGCACCCACATGCGCGCGGTCTCGAGCGCGATCAGCGCCTCGCCGATGCGCACGCGCTGATGCGGATCCCCGGCACGGCCGCGCGCCACCAACATCTCGCGCATAGCGCCGACCAGCGCCTCCATCCCGCCGAGCGCGACCGCCATTCCGCGCCAGGCTCCGGCCGAGAATTCGGGCTGACGCAGATAGGCACCCGCCTCGCCGATCACCGCGTCACGGCCGGCGGCGATCCCGTCGAGGCTGACGCGCCCGTTGCAGGCGGCGCGCATGCCCTGCATCAGCCATGCCGCCTCCTCCGCTGGCCGCTCCGGCGGCAACTCGACGGTCAGCATATGCGTGGCCCCCGTTGCGAGGCGGGCAGTCACCAGCGCATGCCGGATGTGCCCAGCGCCCGAGCAGGGCGATTTCGCGCCATGCAGCATGGAATCCTCCCTCAGAACGACGGGCGCATCCGGCGCATCCGTCACCCAGAGACCGAACAGACCGCCCTCGCGCGCGGCCGCCGCACTTCGCCGCCGCTGCGCCGGGGTGCCGTCGCGCATGACGAGGCGGAGCGCATTGACATGCGCCTCGTAGAGCCGTCCGACGCTCAGATTGCCGCGCCCAATCAGGCGCAAGACCTCCATGATATCGAGCGCGGCATCGGGTTCGGTACCGAGGCCGAGTCCGCCCAGCTCGGTCGGGACAGGCGCGGCGAGTGCCCCCAGTCGGCGCAGAAGTGCGATGTCCTCCGCGGGGAACGCGCTGCCCTGGTCGAGTGCAGGAGCACGGGCCTGCATGTCCGCCACCGCGCCAACGAGCTCCTTCCGCAGCAGGCGCCGGTGCGCCATACCGCCCCGGGGGGATGCATCGCTCACGACCCCGGCGCTCACGCCGGTTATCACCAGCCCGCCTGGCAATAGATGTCTCTCCGCAGATGTATTGCGTGAGCAACGAGGCGAATGGTCACCGAGTTCCCCCGGCAAAGGTTGCTCGGCTCCACTTTTTCGTCCGGTGACTGTGATCCTTCAGAGCCAAAGCGTTGGCGCGTGTCCAACGTTGTCCGCACCCATCCAGCCACACCATGGGACGCCACCATGAGCAGCATGGTCCTCGGTGCCGTCAAAGAAATGCTGGGGTCGGTGCGTGGCCGGAATTGAGTATGCGGCGTTCATTACGGTAAGGGATATTTCGCGGCCCTCCGCAAAGTCCACTCTTCACGGGAAACTGGGGTAAGCGACAACCGGTACCAGTGCCTCCTATCCGGCCGCCGCCGACGTCTCCGGCAACGTGCGCGAGCCGGGGCGGAGCGTGCCGAGTACCGCATTCGGCGCCCCCTCGGCGACGACCCGACCACCCTGGATGCACACCACGTGGTCCGCCGCGAGCGCCGTCTCCGTCCGGTGAGTCACCACCACCAGCGTCCGTCCCGCGAACGCGCGCCGCAGCCCGGCACGGATCCCTTCCTCCAGCGTGGCCTCCAGCCCGTTCGTCGCCTCGTCCAGGATCAGCAGGTCGGGGTCCCGAAGCACCGCCCGGGCGATGCCAAGGCGCTGCCGCTGGCCGCCCGAGAGGTTCAGCCCCTGTTGGCCGATCCAGCTCTCGAACCCCTCCGGCAGTGCCTCGATGAAGCCGAGCGCGCCGGCCAGCTCGGCGGCGGCGCACACCTCCGCGTCTCCCGCCTCGGGCCGTGACATACGGATGTTCTCCGCCACCGTGCCCTCGACGAGCTCGACGTCCTGGCCGGCGACCGCAGTGCGCGACAGCCAGTCCGGGCGCGACACCCTATCGAGCGGCACCCCGTCCACCAGGACGGCGCCGCCGTCGGCGGCGTAGAGGCGGAGCAGCAGGTTCACGACAGTCGTCTTGCCGGCCCCGCTCTCGCCGACGATGGCGGTGGTGCCGCGGGCGGGGATCGTGAAACTCGCCCGCGACAGCGCCGGCCGGGCGGCACCAGGGTGGGTGAAGGTCACCTCCGCGAACCGCACGCTCTCGTGCAGCCCGGCGAAGGGCAGCCCGCCGGAGGGCAAGCCCGCTGCCCTGGCCTTGTCGAGCATGCCGAGTACGGAGCGCATCTCCGGCTCGAGCTGGGCGAGGTGGATCAGGTGGTTTTCCAACTCGCGCATGTGCGGCTGCAGCCGGTATAGCAGGGCGACGCAGGCGAGCGTCGTCACGAAGGAGATGCCGCCTGCCTCCGCCACCGCGACGATCAGGCAGAGCAGGGCAAAGTAGCCGACCTCCGTCACCGGATGGACCAGAGCGTGCAGCCGCTCCAGCCCGAGGCCGCTGGTGCGCGCCTCCGCCGAGGCGCGCTCGAACACCGCCTGGTAGTGCGCCTCCTGCGCGAAGGCGCGGATGGTCCGCATTCCCTGCAGTACGACCAGCGTGCGCACCGCCAGGCTCTGGTGCGCGTCCCGGCTCCGGGCGCCCAGGCGGCGTGCGCGGCCGGAGAGCAGGTGCATCGCCAGAAAAAGGGCGGTCGCGCCGACCGCCGCCACCGCGGTGAGACGCCAGGAGAGGCCGAGGAGGAATGCGCCGAAGACCACGATCGAGCAAAGGTTGATCAGCACGCGCGTGACCGACAAGCAGGCGTCCGCGATCGACCAGGAGGAGGTCGCGAGTAGGTTCAATAGCTCGCCTTGGTCGTGCTGTCGGATCTCGGCGTAGGGGTCCTCGAGGAAGCGGCGATGCAGACCGTTGCGCACCGCCTCGCTCAGCCGGTTACGCACGCTCGCGGACACCAGGTCGTAGGCGAGGCCGAGCGTGGCCTTGGCCGCGATCAGCAAAAAGACGATGGCGGCGACCGCGACGCTGCTATCGTCGCCGAGATGTGTCCGGACTGCTGCGAACACAGGGTCGAGCAGCCCGCCTGTGGATGGTGCCTCCGTGCCGCGGCCCATTGCGACGTACAGGAATACGACGACGAGGGTGATGCCGAGCGTCTCGGCGAGCGAGGCGGCGAAGCCCAGCGCGACGAGCAGGGGCCCGGCCCAGGCCTGTGGCGCGGCCAGCCGGAACAGCCATCGCAGTTCCGCCGCCGAGAGCCTGCGGCGCCCTCTGGCCCCCTCCGTGCGAGCGGCGCGCGTCATCCGCCGCCAGCCTTCGCCGGGGTCGCGCCCAAGGGGAAGGTCTGCCGCGGCAGAGCCGCTGTCGGCGGCCGCAGATGTCCAACCACCCCGTCGGCCAGACGCCGGAGGCGCCTCCCCGCGACTGCCGCGGCGAAACTTCCCAGCTCCGCGGCCATGGCTGCCAGCATGCGGCGGGGCAGGAGCCCGTTCGGCGACCAGGCAAGTGCCCAGGCGGCGCGCAGGTCGCGCGCCCACAGCGCGCGGCCGAGCAGCCACCGTGCGGCGAAAGCCTCGCCGGCTTCGATGTCGGCGTGCAGCTCCGGATGGCGGCCGCGCAGCTCCGCCGCGACCAGCCGGAAGGACCGCATCATCGTCACCAGGTCCCACGACATGGTCTCGCCGGTCTGCCGGTAGCCGGTGAGGAAGTCGGGCACCACGGCGGCATGGTGGCGCGCAGCGATCCGGCAGTAGAGCAGCAGGTCCTCGCATCCCTGCGCGCCGCGTGCGCGGAGCGTCGGGTCGTAGCCGCCGGCCTCCAGCACGGCGTCACGGCGCATCAGCGCGGCGCTGCCGTTGCCCACCAGGTTGCCGCGGCACAGCTGCGCCAGCACGTCACCCTCCGCTGTCGCTTCGTGAAGGCGGATGACGCGGCTCTCTTGGTCGATCAGCGCCGACCAGGTGTAGACCAGGGCGACGCGTGGGCCACCTCGGCGCAACGTCGCGACCTGCCGCTCGATCTTGGCCGGCGCCCACAGATCGTCCGCGTCCACCGGCGCGACCAGCGCGGCCCGCGCCTCTCCGATCCCGCGGTTGCGCGCCGCGGCGACGCCCGCGTTGTCCTGCCGGATCAGCCGCACCCGCGGGTCGGCCGCCGCGTGTGCCAGGGCAATCGCGGGCGTGCTGTCGCGGGAGCCGTCGTCCACGACGAGGATCTCCAGGGCACGGTGGGTCTGGGCGCGCACGCTGCGCAGCGTCTCGTCCAGCGTCGCCTCGGCGTTGTAGGCGGGGACGACCACGGTGACGGCGTCCTCCCCGTCGAAATTCATCATGGCGCGATCTCCAGCGCGGCGGCGAAGGCGTCAAGGTCCCAGTCGCCGCGCACCTCGATGCGCGGCAGCATGAGCGGCGGATCTGCGAGTCGCGCCTGGGCGTGATGCGTTGAGAAGCCGATGTGGTAGCCGCAACCCGCCGCCAGCCGGGCGAAGCGCTCATCCAATGCCCCGTAGGGCGCGGCGTAGGCCCGCACCTCCCGGCCGAGCCGCGCCTCCAGCAGGGCGCGCGAGCGCGCCAGCTCCTCCGCGAGCGCCGCCGTGGACAGCGCGAGGCCATCCAGGTGGCGCGCCAGGTGGCTGCCGAAGACGACACCCTGCTGCGCCAGCGCCGTGGCATCCTCCCAGCCCAGCAGCGGGGCCGGTGATCCGTACCCGGCGTCCCAATCGGCCGCGCTGCCGACCAGGTCGGTCGGCACGAAGACCTCCGCCGTGAAGTCGTTGGTGCGCAGGATCGGCCAGGCGGCGTCCCGGAAGTCCAGGTAGCCGTCGTCGAAGGTGATGAGCACGGGCCGACCGGGCAGCGGATGCCGTGTCCCGATGAACCAGCGGAGCTCCGCCGAGCCGATTGGGTGGTAGCCGTGCCGCCGCAGCAGCCGGAGCTGCGCCTCGAACCGGGCCGGCGCCACGCGGAAGCGGGCGAGGTCGGGTGGCCCGTCCTCGGCGATGCGGTGGTACATCAGGATCGGCACGCGGTCGGAGGTCGCGCTCCGGCGCAGCACGGCGCGGCGCGCCGCGGCGCCCCCCCACACCACCTGTCGCGCGATCTCCACCGGCAGGGGATCGTCGAGCGGCACCTGCTCCGCCGCCGCTGGCGGGCCGCCACTGGAGGCCTCGTCCCGCCGGAAGCGGTCGATGCGGTAGAGTTCCGTCGCCAGCGCGCGCTCCGACGCCAGGCCCGGCGTCGCCGCGAAAACACGGGCGATGGCCGCTGCGCCGAAGGGGTGGTCCCAGTCGAAGCCGGTCCGGCCGGGCTCGTCGGCCAGGACGAAGGCATGCGCCATCACCAGGTGCCCGCCGGGCGCGAGAGCGTCGCGGAGCCGCTCAGCGACACGGCGCAGTGCCGCCTCGTCCGCGAGATAGTAGAGGACCTCGGAGCAGACGATGAGGTCGAGGCCGGCGGGCAGCGGATCGGTCTCCAGGTCGAGGCGCCGGAAGGCGATATCGGGAAGACCCCTGCAGCGCTCGGCGGCGCGCGCGAGGGCGCGGTCGGCGATGTCGGCGGCGGTCAGGTGGCCAACCCGCAGCGCAAGCAGGCGCGTGAAGTGGCCCTCCGCGCAGGCCAGTTCCAGCGCCGCGTCGATCGGACCTGAGGGCAGCAGGTCGAGGGTGCGGCGGTACTTCCCCGTCTCGTAGGCCGAGCCGTAGTCCCACGGACCGGGGGTGGCGAAGACTGCCTCCCAATAGGCGCGGCGGTCGGTGCTCTCCCCGGTCGGATCGGGCCTCGGCCGCCGCGTGGCGCCGGTCCCGCCGGGGACAGTCGCGGCCTCCACGGCGGCGCGGTGGAGGATGGCGGCGAGGCCCTGACCGTCGCCCCCCGGCCCCGGGGGCGGGCCGGCGGCTGCCACGATGGCCTTGACCAGCGCCTCCCTCGCCTGAGCACGCAGCCCCCCTCCGGAGGCCACCCCGCGCGATGGTGCCGGCCGCGCCGCGACGACACGCAGCGCTGACCGTGCCGCTTCCCGGGCGATGTGGGCCCAAACCCGTGGCCGCCGGGCGACACCGGCGCGCCACAACGCGCCCACCCCCAGCGCTTCGATGGCGGCGGCGGCGACCTCGCGCGCGGCGAGCGGCCCGAGCAGCGGCACCCTCGCCATTCCCAAAACACGCGCCCCGTCGCACAGACGCAGCAGCGCCACGTCTACCCCTGGCGGGGGGAGTAGCGGCTCGGGACGACGCAGCTGCACCTGCACGCCGATGACGAGGGACAGGGCTGTCGGCACCGCGAGCGCGCTGGCCTCCAGCACGCGGAGTTCGACGGCGTAGGTAAGTCGCCGCGCCAGGCCGGGGGGGCCGGCCATGCGCTCCACCCAGCCGATCAGCGGCGCCAGCGCGGGGCCGAGCCGGGGCCAGGTGTCCGCCAGGGAGGCCGGCACCAGCGCCGCGCCGACCGCCAAGCCGTCCACAAGGGTTTCGCACAGCGCGTCGAGGTCGTGATCCAGCACGAAGTCCTGCGCGACCTCTTCCAGCAGGGTGGTGCCATCGTGACCCGCGCCGACCTGCGCCGCGGCGCACCAGAGGGCCAGATAGGTCGCCGGCAGCCGCCAGTCCGCGACCGCGGCGCTCCCCAGCCGCGCGCAGCCCCGGCGGACCACGAGCAGCCCGTCCCGCAGCATCTGCCGATGCCCGCGCGAGAGCGACGCTCCGCCGGTGCGGTAGAAGGCCAGGACCTCCGCCACACCGACGAACCGCGCCCCCGCCTGCGCCAGACGCTGCCAGAGATCCCAGTCCTCGCAGGTGCGCAGCGCGGGGTCGAAGCCGCCCGCGGCGAGGACGGCCTCGCGCTCCACCAGCACGGCGTGGATCGCTGTGCCGGGCCGGTGCGCGAACGCCCGCGGCGGTGCCGCGGCGATGTCGGCCCGCCAGGTCGCAGGCCCGAGCCTGCCGTCCGGCATGACGCGGCAGTACCCGCAATAGGCGGCAGTGGCCGACGGCGCGGCCGCCAGCAGTCCAAGCAGGCGCTCGAGATGCGTCGGGGCGACCCAGTCGTCGGCGTCCAGGAACAGCAGGTGGCGGCCACGGGCGATGGACAGGGCGGCGTTGCGTGCCGCGCCGGCGCCGCCCGCCTCCGCGCGCAAGAGACGCACGCGCGGATCGCGCGCCGCATGAGTGCGCGCGACCGTGGCTGTGCGGTCCGTCGAGCCGTCGTCGACGACGATCGCCTCCCAGTCGGGCATGGTCTGGGCGTGCAGGCTGTCGAGTGCCGCGTCGAGCGTCGCCGCCGCGTTGCGCGCGGGGATGATGACCGAGACGGCGGGCGCCGCAGTGGGCGGCGGCATCATGGCTCTTGGTCGAGGGAGGCGTGATACGGGCGGGGCGTGCGCAGGTAGAACAGCAGACCCGAGACGAAGCCGCGGGTTTCTTCCGCCAGCAAGACATCGCGCTCGGCACGGCCGCGGAGCGTCCGCAGCCAGCGTCGCGCATACCAGACAGGCACGGTCGCCATGGCGCGTCGCAGGCTCCCCAGGTTGCCGCTGCGCTCGTACTGCACCAGCAGGGCCGCCGCGTGCCCGCGCATATAGGCCGTGATCTGCCGGGACAGACCGGCGAAGTCCCGCCGGTGGTAGTGGAAGGCGGCAGCCGCGGGCTCGTAGCGGCAGGTTCCACCGTGGCAAAGCACTCGGTGCCAGTCCTCGGAGTCGCCCGAGCACCCGGCCGCGCCCACGTCGAGCCGCTCGTCGAACATGCCGGCGCGCCGGAACGTCTCCCGCCGGAAGGCCATGCTGGCCCCTGCGCCGATTTCCCAGGCCGGGCAGCCACGGGTGCGGTCCGTGCGAAAGAACTCCGCGCCGAAGTCGATCGGCCGGTAGCCGCGGCCAAAACCCCAGTACGTCTCAAAGTGGAGCTGCGCCGCCGTCGCGAGTTCGGCGGGCAGCACGAGGCCGGTGACCGCCAGGACGTGGTCCCTGTCGAAGGCGGCGGCCATGCGCTCCAGCCAGCGTGGATGCAGGCGAACGTCGTCGTCGGTGAAGGCGATAATGTCGCCGATGGCCGTGCGCACGCCGCGATTGCGGGCGATGTCGAGCCCTGGCCGGTCCTCCCGCACATAGTTCACGCCCGCTGCCAGCGCCACCGCCCGCGTCCGCCCGTCGTCGCGCGAGGCGTTGTCCACCACGACGACCTGGTCCGGCACGCGAGTCTGCCCCGGCAGAGCGGCGAGACACCGCGCGAGGTCCTCCGCGCGGTCCCGGGTGCAGATCACCACGCTGACCTTGCGGCCGTCCGGTGGGCGGCCCGCCCGCTCCAGCGCCGCCCCCGCGGCGGCTCGGGCGAGGACGTCGTCTGGCACTCGGTCGCGCAGGCGCGCCGCAGGACCAGCCGCGTCGCGCCCTCGGAGCTGGCCGACCGGCCAGTCGCCGTACCAGAGCACGAGGAACTCGTCCCCTACCACCGGCGGCTCGGCGGCCAGATCACCTGCCACGTCGATGTGCCGGATGGTCATCACGGGCCCGGCGGCGCGATCGCGCCCCGCGGGATCAATCGGCGGCGACAGCCTGTGCCTCCGCTAGCTCGGCCTGGAACCAGCGCACGGTCCGCCGGACGCCCTCCTCGTAGGAGACGCGGCACTGCCAGCCAGGCAGGACCTGGCCTGCCAGCGTCAGGTCCGGGCGGCGGTTGGTGGGATCCTGGGGAACCGGGGGCAGGAACTCGATGCGACTGCCCTGGAACAGGGACTGCACGTAGCGGGCAACCTCGAGCACCGAGACCTCGCGATCGTTGCCGATGTTCAGCGGGCCGGGATAGTCGACCGCGTCACCCCAAAAATACCGCTCCAGCGCGTCGGCGATGTCGTCCACGTAGCCCCAACTACGGGTCTGCGTGCCTGTGCCGTACACGGTGATAGGCCGTCCCCGCAGGGCTTGGGCGATGAAGTTGGACACCGCCCTGCCGTCGTCCGGCCGCGTGCGCGGGCCGAAGACGTTGAACAGCCGCGCCACCTTCACGCGCGTGCCACGCACGCGCCGCGCCTCGAACAGCGTGGCCTCCAGGCAGCGCTTCGACTCGTCGTAGGAGGCGCGTGGGCCGGTGCAGTCGACCGAACCCCGGTAGCTCTCCGGCTGCGGTGTAACAAGTGCTTCGCCGTAGACCTCCGACGTGGAGGTGCAGGCGAACAGGCCTCCTTCGCGCAGCACCTCCAGCAGGCGCAGCCCGCCGACCACGTTCGCCGAGATGGTCCGCAACGGCTCCGCCATGTACCAGAGGGGGGAGGCGGGTGAGGCGAGGTGGTAGACCTCGTCGAAGGTCCCCCGCAGCCGCGCCGTTTCGATGTCCGCGATCATGACTGTCAATCGGGGGTCGTGAAGGTGCGCAAGGTTCTGCCGCCGGCCCGTCCAGAGGTTGTCGACAACGACCAGCTCGGCCACATCCTGGCGATCGAGCAAGCGTTCCACTAGGTACGAGCCGACAAAGCCAGCCCCGCCTGCAACCAAAACACGTGCCAAAGCGAGCTCTCCAACTAGCCGCCTGGGCTTTTAGCAGAATTGTCGCCAAATTTACACACAAAACGTGTAACAGTCGTTTGCACCACCACCTTCTATCGTCCTATTTTTGAGGCAGTCGGGATTCCGGACGACGTGCCTCGACGCGCGACGCTCTCCTCGCTTCCCGCGGTTCCACATCAAGTGAGCGAGCCGGATAATGGAGGGCGGGCACGGTCGCGGCCGACAGCAGGGCGATACCGCGGCGAACGCCCGGATGACCGGCGGGACCGACGCCGACGAAAAACAGCGGGAGCAGACAGGAGTGGACCGACCGGCGGCGGACCGCCCGCGGCCGTCGGTGCGCATACGGGCGATGATGTCGCGGATCGGTATGGCGCGCTGCCGGGCGGCGTGGTGCAGGCTGAGCGGGCCTGGGCCGGTCAACGGTGTTTTCCGGGAAAAAAGCAGGCGGGCAATCGCTGTTGCGGCGCGCCGCGGTGCGGGGTTGTCCTACTCCAGCAGCGCCTGGGAGCAAGCGATGGCACTTCCGACGACCCCGGCAGAGTGGCTTGCTTTGGCCGAAGACACCCGAGCGGCGGCACACCGGATGACCCCGGAAGCTCGTGTAACGATGTTTGAGGTAGCTGCCGATTACGAGCGGATGGCAGCATACATGGCAGAGAGCGACGGCGGCGACGACTAGCCTCCGAGGCGCGGACAACCGTGAGCATCGGATCGACCGGCGCCGATCCGGCTGTAGGCTGGGTGTGCCCGGGCCGTTCATACGTCGAGATCCACGCGGCCTGGCGGAGCAGCGGAGCGGTCCGCCGGTGCGGCGCGCGCAGCACCCGTCCGAGGCGAGGTAGTCGAAGCAGCCAGCGACGTTCACTCGGAGCTGGCCGTCACGTCTGGGTACGATGAGGAATTTCACGCGTGATCGCGCCTGAGGGCGACATATCGCCCGAGAGTCTGTCACCGGAGCGACGGGACGTTCCCCTCCACGCACCGGTGGTGGTGCAGGTCTTCGGCTATGCCTCGGCAAGTGTTGTGAGACGCGGGATCGCGATGGTGAACTCGGTATACATACAGGGCTCACTATCGACCGTGATGGTGCCGCCGTGCGCCTTCGTGACGATGTCGTAGGTGATCGACAGCCCGAGCCCGGTGCCCTCACCGGTCGGCTTGGTGGTGAAGAAGGGCTGGAACAGTTTGTCCCTGATGTCGGCCGGAATGCCGGTGCCGTTGTCTCGCACCCGGATCTCCACCGCCTCATCGGCCAGGCGGGTGGTGACCTTCAGTGTCGGCACGAACCCGGTGTCACCGCCGTTGCGCGCCCGCCTCGTGGCTGCGTAGAAGCCGTTGCTGAAGATATTGAGGAACACCCGCGTCATGTCCTGCGGGTTGACCTCGGTCGGGCCGATGCCTTCGCCGAAATCGCGTTCCAGGGTGATGTCGAACTTCTGATCCTGGGCGCGCGCGCCGTGATACGCGAGGTTCAGCGCTTCATCGATCAGCGCGTTCAGATCGACCGGGCGCCGCTCGCCCGAGGCGCCACGCGAATGTTCCAACATCGCCGTCACGATGCCGTCGGCGCGTTTGCCGTGCTCAGTGATCTTCTCCAGGTTGCTGGTCAGCATGGACGCGACGTCCTCGACCTCTGCGCGCTGCGCCTCGGGCAACGCAGCGAAGCCTGGTGCGGCGGTCTCCTTCAGTTCGCTCAACAGATCCACCGACAGAGCGGCGAAGTTGTTGACGAAGTTCAGCGGGTTCTTGATCTCGTGCGCGATGCCGGCGGTGAGTTGCCCGAGCGAGGCCATCTTCTCTGCCTGGATCAGGTTGGCCTGGGCTGCTTTCAGGTCGCGATAGGCAGCCTCGATCGTACGGCTGGCCTCCTCCGCTGCATCGCGGGCGGCGCGAATTTCCGCTTCATTTCGTTTGCGCTCGGTAATGTCCGTGTAGATCAGCACAAAGCCGCCGTCCGGCACTGGATTGTGACGGATTTCAATCACGCGTCCATCCGGCCGGGTGCGTTCATAGGTTCTGGATTGGCCTGCTCGCTCAATGAGCCCACGCACGTGCTCCTCCGGGTCGACCTCGGGGGCATACTCACCCCGCCCGGCGAGGTAGCGGACGTATTCAGTAAACGTCTGCCGCCGCGCGATGATGTCGTCGGGCACGTCGAGGATATCCTGGAACTTGCGGTTCCAGGCGACCAGATGCTGCGTTTCATCGAACATGGCGACGCCATCGCCCATGTTCTCGAACGTGACGTGAAGCTCTTCCTGGCGCTGTCGGACCTCTTCCAACAGTCGCGCGTTCTCCATCGCTATCACCGCCTGCTCGGCGAAGTTCTGCACGAGTGCAATCTGCCTATCTGAGAACGGCCGAACTTCCTGACGGAAAATGTTGATCGCACCCAGCAAGTCTCCATCCTTGCGAAGCGCAGCCATTAACTGGGTACGCGCCCCACCCAGGTCAGCAACCGCTCTGCGCCCTGGATTGCCGGACCGATAGGCTTCATCGTCCGTGATGTCCGCAATATGCACGACATTCTCGCCTTCGATGATCCTGTGCAGCGCCAGTCCTGGACCAGACTGTATTGGTGCCCGAAGATATTCGGCCAGACTAGGACTGACGCCCTGCGTCGCTACCGCGTGGAAGCATTCGCCATCGTAGGAGTTGAAAATTCCAAACTCTAACTCACAAAGGCGTATCGCCTTTTCCAACACAGCTGCAAAGACCGGAGTGAGGTTCCCAGGCGACACGTTGATTACCTGCAATACCTCAGCCGTCGCGGTCTGCTGTTCCAGCGCCTCCCGCTGCTCGGTCAGCAGCCGTGCATTCTCCATCGCGATGACTGCCTGATCGGCGAAGGTGGCGACGAGTTCGATCTGCCGGTCAGTAAACGGCTCAACACGCTGACGCGCCAACACGATGGCTCCGATCGCCTCACCTTCGCGCAACAGCGGGACGCCAAGAGACGTTCTCTGCCGGCCTAGCCTGATCGACACGTCCCCGTAGCCTAGAACGGTCGTCACGTCGTGAAGGTGTACCGGGCGGCCCTCGCGGATGGCCCTCGGTCCCACGTTTTGCGGTGAGCGGTCGGATGGAAATGCTCCCGCTTCTCTCGCGAAGGCTTCGTATTCCGGTGGGAACCCGCAGTTCGCCACCAGTCGTACTAAGTCGCCCTCGCGGCGGTAGATCGCGGCCTGTTCGGCATCGCACAGCTTCGCTGCGGTCTCCGCCACTGTGTCCAGCACCGGCTGCAAATCGAAAGTCGAGCGGCTGATCACCTTCAGCATGTCGCTGGTCGCGATCTGGTATTCCAGCAACTCCTGAAGGTCGGCTGTGCGCGTTTGCAGTGCGCAGTAGGTCTCGGCGCTGCCGATGGCGATCACCGCCTGCTCGGCGAAGGTCTTGAGCAATTCGACTTGGGCCGCGGAGAACGCGCCCGGCGTGGAACGACCCAGGCCGATGGCGCCTATGGACGTGCCGGCGCGCAGCAGCGGAACCGCCAGTACCGAACGGTGCCAAGCATTGACGCCTCTCTGGGCGAAGCCGGGATCGATCTGGGTATCGGGGACCTGCACCGTATCACGCGTCAGAATGGCCCGCCCCCCGGCGAACGCTTGTGACACGGGGAGTGGGTAGGCCGCCGCGAATTCTTAAGTCCTCGCGGCAGTCATGCCGGAAGTAGCATTCAGCCGCAGAAGATCGCCATCAAGTAGCGTCAACGCCGCGAGTTCCGCACCACAGCAAGCGCGTGCGCGCTCCACTATCAAGTCGAATACTGGCTGTGGATCGTTCGGCGATGCCGACATCACCTTCAGGACATCGATGGTCGCCGTCTGCTGTTCAATCCGCTCGCCGTATTCGCTGTTGTGCTGGGCAAGCGCCGCATCGCGCTCTCGCCGCAGTTCGGCATTGGTGCGCTGAAGTTCGGCGATCATGTCGTCTTGCGTCGTCGTCATGTTTCCCCCTGGCTGTGCTGTACAGCGACCTGTGCCAGCCGGCTGGCAGGCTACCCGTCGTTCGCCGCTTATCCAACGGTGACGAAGGCAAGCCGCAGTAAGGGGGGCGCTCGGCTCAGACGATGAACGTGAAGGTGCGCAGAACCGTTCAACTTGAGCCTGCCGGGTGCCGGGCGCCAGCATTGGATGCGATACGCGATCGCGAGCGTATCTGGCGCGCAGACCCCGCGGTGCCATCGCGAACGTCGCGGCCCAGGCATCAACGAAAGGTGTGCTCCGGCGCAGGGAAGCGACGTGCGCGCACGTCTGACGCATAATCCACAATTGCTGCCTCGATCGACGGCGCTACCTCGACGTAGCGGCGGACAAACTTCGGACGGAACTCGGTGAACAGGCCAATCATGTCGTCGATCACCAGGATCTGCCCGTCGCAGTTGGCTGAGGCGCCGATGCCGATGGTCGGCGGTTTGATCCGACCGGTGATGGCGCGAGCGAGCGGTTCAGCCGTCTTCTCGATCACCACGGCGAACGCGCCGGCATCCGCCACCGCCTCGGCATCCGCTATGATTGCCGCCGCCTCGGCTTCGGATCGGCCGCGGACAGCGTAGCCTCCCAGCGCGTTCACTGCCTGCGGGGTCAGACCGATGTGTCCCATCACCGGCACGCCCCGGCTTGTGAGGAACTGGACGGTCTCGGCCATAACCGCTCCGCCCTCCAGCTTCACCGCGGCACAACCGGTCTCTGCCATGATACGGGCCGCCGTGCTGAATGCCTGGCTCGGCGACCCCTCGTAGGAACCGAACGGCAAGTCGACCACGACACAGGCGTGAGACGCCGCGCGTGCAACCGCACGGCCATGCGCGATCATCATGTCTTGCGTCACACCGACGGTACTCGGCATGCCGTAGATCGTCATTGCCAACGAATCGCCGACCAGGATCAGGTCGACGTGCGGATCGACCAGCCGCGTCATCGGCGCGGTGTAGCTGGTCAGGCAGACGATGGGCTCACCACCTTTGCGCGCCTGGATGGCGGGTGGCGTGATGGACCTGGTCGGTACAGTCTTGCTCACGGCGGGCGTTTCCTCGGGTCGTCGTTCAGCTCACAGGCCAGCATGAAACCTTGGAACCGGTATCCTGGCGAGAGACCATTGCCGCACGATCCAGTGTCACGGGCCGCCTTGACCCGACGGTCAACACACAGTGCATCGGCGATGCCGCCGGCCCCCGACGCGGTGCAGATCAGGTTGATGCACGGCGCCGGCATGGGACCGTCGGAGATCGCCCGCAGGTTGGGCGTCGCACGCAGCAGCGTCTACAGGAGGCTGGGCAGGGAGCGGGGCGTGCTCACCAGAGGCGCCACAGCACGTAGATAACCAGCCCCACCCAGAAGGCGCCGATCAGGACGAGCGCGATCAGATCGATGGTCTCAATCAAGCCGCGTTCTCCGTCCCGTCCAGCCTGGCGGATGGCCCGGCAAGCAGCGTTGCCTGGTGGTCTCGTCGCCGTTGTTCCCGCAGCTCGCGCGCACGCCAGGCTAGTTCCAGTCTCTCCGCGTCTTCCTCCGCGATCTGCTCGTAAGCCAGAGCAATCTGTTCCATCGCGTTCTTCAGGCTCGGATTGCCCATCCGCTGAGCGCTTGCCCGCGCCCGGTCGGCCAGCCTTTGCCAAGGCTCGGGCGCACGGTTTCTCATGGCAAGCCCACCTCAGCAGCGCTCCGGCCGGACAACCCGGCGCCACAAGAACCCCCGTGGTGCCGCAGGGAGTTTCTCACCTTCGCTCACATGGACAACAACGCCGGTGGGAGTGCCGAACACGTTCAGTTGCTCGTAGTGATCGGTCCGGGGGGCAGGCTCCTCGGGCTGGTGGTGCTGGCGGTCTGACACGCGCAGGCATTGGCACGCGCCGGACCCAAGGCCGTTGATCTGGATCAACGCCCTGGGGGGTAACGGCGAAGTTGATCCCGGCGATCGACCGGACCGTAGTAGGCTGGCGAACCCGGTCCCTCAGGCGCCCAGAGCGTCTGGCCCTCGGCGATTCGATGAGCAACTGGTGGTCCGCCAAGCATGACGCGCGAGGATGTCAGGCAGATCCTGTACCAGAACGGGCTCGTGCCGTAGGATGACGGAACCGCTGTGCGTCGACGTGATCCGACGGGCTGGGAGCGGCTCCTTGCGCGCCGATGAGATAGGCCGTCACCGGGCCCGTCAGCTTCATGCCCGACAACTCGGTCGGCTCGACCAGGGCCGCTCCGACGATCTCGCGGTTGTCCAGGCGCAGGGCGGGCAACTCGTCCAGCCGCAGCTCGAAGAGGTGAACCCGGTCTCTGCGACCGTCCCACTTGCCACAGACGATACCGGCAGGCTGGAGTGGGCAGGGTGGCAGTCCGATTTCCTCGCCAAGCTCGCGCGTAGCGGCGGCCTCCGGCGTCTCACCGCGCCGGATCGTGCCGCCGGGGAAATTCCAGGCAGCTCGATAGGACGATTTCAGCAGGAGCAGCTTTGGACCCACGTGGAGCGCAACTACTGCTCCCTCATGCCGATTGCGGCGCACGTGCCAAATGGTGCGGCCCAGTGGAAACCCCAGGCGATAGGTCCATTGCCAGCCGAGGTCGAGCCAGGTGGCAGGCTGTGTCGGGGCGATGATCTGCATCTGCCGGCACCCATAGCCCGCCGAGCATCACCAGGGTGACAACTGACTGCGAGGCCCTTGCTGTTTCCGGTGTCGCCTCACGGTGGCGCAATCAAGCGGTCGGCCTGGTCTGCCGTGAGGGAACCGGTCGCGTCGGATCGGATGTCCTGTTGGAAGCGGCGGATGGCTGCGCGGGTCAATGGCCCGAAGGCGCCGTCTATAGGCCCTTTGTAGTAGTCCAGCCGGCGCAGCGCTTCTTGAAGCTGCCGGCGATCAGCCACTGACCTTTCAGCCGCCGGCAGCGGCGCGGCAGACGCTGTGGCCGGCGTCGGCTGTGCGGGTTGCGTCGGCGCGGAGGCGCTGCCCGACGGCGCCGCCATCGCGGTTGCCGGTGGTGCCGGTGGTGCCGCAGGCAATGCTGACCCCGGCGCCGGCGGCATTGCCGCTGTCGCGGCCGCTGGCGGCGCAGGCTGATCCGACGACGTCGGGACTCGCTCTGCCGGTGATGTAGCCGCCGACGGCGCTGGGGGTAGCGCAGGTTCTGGTGCTGACGACACCGCCACGGTCGGCGCCGGTGGCGGTGCACGCTGCTCCGACGGCATCGGTATCGGCGGCGCTGCCGCCGCGGTAGTGGGCGGGGCCGATGGTGCCGATGATGTTGTCGGTGGCGTCGATGAAGGAGGGGTGGAGTTGGCGGAAACGCTCATTCCTGACGGTTCTGACCGCTTTGGAACGACTGATCGCTGCCCCTCGCTGAAGATCGATTCCTCTAGGGTAGCAACCAGCAGCAGGCCAACCGATAGAACCAGCACCGATGGGGCAATCCAGCTGGCATTGATCCTCACGGCGTGGTCCTTCTGCGGCCGGAGCGGACACCTACAGCACGACGCCGGGGAAGCGAAGTGACAAAGCCGACATGCAGCGCTGGTGCTCGCGACCGCCGCAACATGCGATAGGTCCGGGGAAGCCGCCTTTGTCGCCGGCTGCGCCTTACCGCTGCCCCGATACCCGCTCGATGCGAAGCTCGCCGACCGTGAGCCGCGCGACGTGCAGGTCGTCTACCTGGCCACGGCGCAGTCTCGCCCGTCCCACTGCGAGCTGGCCGAGTGCGAGTTTGCCAATCGCCACCGCTCCGATGGCCAGCGCACCCAGAGCCACCGCGCCGATCACCGCGGCGCCGATCGCGAGGGCACCGTCACGCCTTACAGCGGGCGCAGAGCGCGCCGCCGGCGCCAAGACCTGCGTCGACGCCGTCGGTGCGCTGCTGCCTTCACCGCTCACGCTGCGCTCCGTCCCGCCGCCTGCACCTCGCCTGGGCGGAACGGCGTCAGCGCACCGCCGTTGCGTCTCTTGATCGTTCGCGCGCGCGACGGCTCGGTTTTCTCAGTGCCATTGAGAGACGTCGGCATATTCCACCCCCAGGCGCATGCGCCATGACCCGCCTATGCCTGTTTACCACCGGTCAGGGGGGCCTCGTGCACCACCCCGATCACATTGAGGTTGCCCCTCCCTTCCGCCACCATGCTGCTCCGACCGTGGCCTTGGTGATCCTGGTCGGTGGTTCAATCCGCGCGCCGCTAGCGTCCCAGCACCCGACCCTTGGAGCCCCGTTCCGCGACCGGTCGGGCGCCGGCCGGTGTAGCGCACGTGTGATGCGACAAAAGGCGCGCGAGACATACAAGACCTGTCGGCGGGCAGGAGGCCAGGATCACGTGATCCTTGGTCGATGGACCGCGATAAGCGCCTGAAGATGCGGAGACGCAAATGACGAAAACGAACACCCCACAGCGGAGTGAGGACATCATTCCTGCGCCGCAGACCATTCCGGTCTCGTTGACCGTGAACGGCGCTCCGAGGCAGCTGACGGTCGCGCCCTGGACGACACTGCTTGACGCGCTGCGCGACCATCTCGACCTGACCGGTACCAAGAAAGGCTGCGATCACGGCCAATGCGGCGCGTGCACCGTGCTGGTGGACGGACGACGGATCAACGCGTGCCTCACGCTTGTGGTGATGAAGGAAGGCGCCGAGGTGACCACGATCGAAGGCCTCGCGGCAGACAACGGACTGCATGCACTGCAGCGGGCGTTCATCGATCATGATGCGTTCCAATGCGGCTACTGCACGCCCGGGCAGATCTGTTCCGCGGCTGGCCTGATCGCCGAAGGCAGGGCGACGAGCGCCGATGAGATTCGCGAACTCATGAGCGGCAACATCTGCCGCTGCGGCGCATATCCGAACATCGTGCGGGCGATCCAGCAGGCGATGGGGCGGTCATGATCAACTTCCAGTTCGTAAGGGCCCATGACGTTGCCGATGCGGTGCGTCACATCGTCGCCGAACCGGCGGCAAGATTCATAGCCGGCGGCACCAACCTGATCGACCTTATGAAGCAGGACGTCGAACGCCCCTCGCGGCTGATCGACATCTCCCGGTTGCCGCTGAACAGCATCGAACCGACCGCTGCGGGAGGATTGCGGATCGGCGCGCTCGTGCCGAACTCCGACCTCGCCTATCATCCGCTGATAGCGCAGCGATAT
The DNA here is from genome assembly GCA_963812075.1 of uncultured Alphaproteobacteria bacterium. GTDB lineage: Bacteria > Pseudomonadota > Alphaproteobacteria > Acetobacterales > Acetobacteraceae > JAMXLO01. Next base: position 269,882 of record CAWETN010000019.1, on the reverse strand, counting down.
CCCATGCTCGCGAGCGCTATCCTGGCCGGAGCGTCGGCGCAGCTGCGCAACATGGCCTCGACCGGCGGCAATCTGCTGCAGCGCACACGTTGCTGCTACTTCTACGACGTTGCGACGCCCTGCAACAAGCGGGAGCCTGGCAGCGGGTGCTCAGCCATCACTGGCCTCAACCGCATGCATGCGATCCTCGGCGCCAGCGACGCCTGCATCGCGACGCATCCATCCGACCTGTGCGTCGCGCTGGTCGCGCTCGACGCCACGGTTCACACGGCCGGCCCGACAGGTGAGCGCGCCATCGCGATGGCGGATTTTCATCGGCTGCCGGAAGCCACGCCGCAGCGTGACACAAACCTGCAACCGAACGAGATCATCACGGCGATCGAGCTTCCGGCGCGAGGCTTTGCCACGAATTACACCTACCTCAAGATCCGCGACCGCCTGTCCTATGCGTTCGCACTCGTCTCCGTCGCAGCCGCGTTGGAGCTCGACGGCAATACGATCACGGAGGCCCGCCTGGCACTCGGTGGAGTGGCCCACAAGCCTTGGCGCGATCAGTCGGCCGAAGCGGCGCTGCGCGGACAAAGCGCCGGCCCATCGACCTTCGCCCGCGCTGCCGACGTCCTGCTGCGCGATGCCAGGGGCTTCGCGCACAACACATTCAAAATCGATCTGGCACGCCGCGCCATTGCCCGTGCGCTGACGCAGGCGGCAGCCGGCACGCCGCAATCGCAGTCGAACAAGAAGATCCGGTGAGAACACCCATGACCACTTACATCGGTACTGCCACATCCCGCGTCGACGGCCACGCCAAGGTCACCGGCGCGGCGAAATATGCGGGTGAGTTCAACCTAGCCGGCCTGGCGCACGCCAGCGTCGTCACATCCAGCATCGCCAAGGGCCGCATCGCACGCATCGACGTAAGCGAGGCGCTCTCGGTCGCAGGCGTGATCGACGTGCTCACCCATCAGGCTCGACCGGCCATGCCCGCTGTCGACAGCGCGTACAAGGACGATGTGGCGCCGGCAGGTTCCCCGTTCCGTCCGCTCTACGACGACCGCATCTGGTTCAGCGGCCAACCAATCGCACTGGTGGTCGCCGAACAGCCGGAGATCGCCCGCTTCGCGGCGTCGCTGGTGCGAGTGGACTACGACGCCGCGACGCACGCCACTGACCTGTTCCGCCAGCGCGACGCGGCCGTCGCATTGGCGCCGGGCGAGGACCCCTTCCTCCCACCAAAGTCGCGCGGCAGGGCCGAACAGGCGTTCGCTGCGGCCGAGGTGCGCCACATCGGCGAATATCGCGTCCCGACCGAGCATCACAATCCAATGGAGCTGTACGCCACGACGGTGGTCTTCGAGCAGGACGGGAAGCTGACGATATACGACAAGACCCAGGGCGTGCAGAACGTGCAGCGCTATCTGTGCAGCGTACTCGGCATGACATCGGGCGACCTGCGCGTCTTGTCGCCCTTTGTGGGCGGAGCATTCGGTTCCGGGCTGCGCCCGCAATACCAGGCGGTCCTGGCCGCGCTGGCGGCGCGCGCGCTGAAGCGTTCGGTGCGCCTCGTGTTGACCCGTCAGCAGATGTACGGGCTCGGCTACCGGCCGGCAATGATCCAGCAGATCGGACTGGGAGCCAGAGCCGACGGAACCCTCGACGCGATCACGCACGACGCCGTCACGGTGACCTCGCAATACGAGGACTACCACCGCCAGGAGACCGGCTGGTCGGGCCTGCTCTACAAGAGCCCGCACGCGAAATACACGCACAGGCTCGCGCGCCTCGATCTGCCGACCTCATGCGACATGCGCGCGCCTAGCGCCGCCTCCGCCGTCTACGCGCTGGAATGCGCGATGGACGAACTTGCCGCGGCGCTCAGGCTCGATCCGCTGGAACTGCGCCGGCGCTGCTACTCGGAGCGCGACCAGCACACCGACCGGCCGTACAGCAGCAAGAGCCTGCACGAATGCTATCGCCAGGGCGGCGAAGCGTTCGGTTGGAGCAAGCGCAGCCCCGAGCCGCGTTCGATGCGCGATGGGAGCGAACTGGTGGGTTGGGGCATGGCGACCGGCGTCTGGGAGGCGCTGCAGGTGCCAATCGCGGTCCGTATCGTCCTGACCGCCAACGGGCATGCCGAGGTTTCCTGCGCCACCTCCGACATCGGCACCGGCACCTACACGATCATGGCGCAGGTCGCAGCAGACATGCTGGGCCTTCCGCTCGACAGCGTCACGATCAAACTCGGTGACTCGACGCTGCCGCAGTCGCCGGTCGAAGGCGGATCGTGGATAGCGGCCTCGGTGTCGAATGGCATCGCCACGACGTCCGCGGCGATTCGCGAGCAATTGCTGGATCTGGCGAAGCGGATGCAGAATTCGCCGCTCGCCGACGCGACCGCCGACCAGGTCACGCTTGCGGACGGCAAGCTCGTAAGCACGCGCGATGCGTCGCGCGCGGTGTCGATCGCGGAGGCAATGCGGCACAGCGGCGTGGACCGCATCGAGCAGGAGAAAACCACGACCTTCGCCGATGACGGCTCGCATGCCCACAACGCCCACTCGGCCGTGTTCGCCGAAGTGAAGGTGGACGAACAACTCGGCGTCATCCGCGTCACGCGCATCGTCAGTGCGGTTGCAGCCGGGCGCATCCTGAATCCCAAGACCGCGCGGAGCCAGATCATCGGCGGCGTGGTGTGGGGCATCGGAATGGCGCTGCACGAGGAGACGCTCGTCGATCACACGTTCGGGCGCGTCATGAATGCGAACATAGCCGAGTATCATGTTCCGGTGAACGCCGATATCCAGGACATCGACGTCATTTTCGTCGATGAGCCAGACAGCATCGTCAATCCACTCGGCATCAAGGGGCTGGGCGAGATCGGCATTGTCGAAGTCGCGGCGGCAGTCGCCAACGCAATTTGCCACGCTACCGGCCAGCGGGTGCGCGACCTGCCGATCACGCTCGACAAACTGCAGCGGCGATAACCGCGTGCCGCCGACCGAGAAGGGCGCCGAATGCGTGAGGCGATGCAAGCCTCACGCATTCACCGCTTCGGCCCGCCGAGCGTCATCGCGTTCGAGGCCATCGTGTGGCCCGAGCCTGGGGTCGGCGCGGCACCCGACATGACCGCCCGATTGATCAGGCAGGCGACGTCTCCACGAAGGATTTCGCCGAGTCCGGAGCGGCACGACGAGCCTGGAAGCCGCCTCGGGTGTGAACCAGCGGGTCTTGCGCTGGGACTTCTCCGGCCATTTGCGAAGCTGTCGTTCGACTGCCAGCAGGAAGACTGATACCTCGCAGATGAACCTTGCGCCCGCGTCTGCCCGCTTCTCGTAGACGAAAGACGCGCAAGGTTCGTCACCGACGATGGTGCCGATTGCGCCGGCCTCTTCGTATGCCTCTCGCGCTGCCGTAGCGGCGGCTGTCAGATGTCGAATGGGCCAGCCTTTCGGAAGGATCCAACCGCGTTGGCCTCGGGTCGTCACCAGCAGAATCCGGATCTCGCCTTCCCGGGTCATCAGGAACGGCAAGGCGCCGTACTGGCGCAGGATGTTGTTCTCGCTCGAGGCCATCGTCTTGGATCGGCAGATGCAGCCCGGCTTCAGAGCATCATCTCCCGCGTCGGGGCAAGCGCCCTGGTCAGATCCGCTCTGCCAACATCCTACGAGGCCGGACGCCAGAACGGCTTGCGGGCACGCACCGGATCGAGCAGTGACCAGTCGCCCTGCTCGAGTTCGTGGCCTTTTGGGAAGGGCGGGCGCGCCTCCAGGCCCAGCGACACCATCACCCGGTCGTCGCGGTAATAGCAGAGCAGCACGATCCGTGTGAGCACGCCGACCGGCGGCCCACCCTCGGCACGCAACCTGGCCGCCACCTGGCTGCGGCGCGCGACGTCCAGCGCGGCGAACGAAGCCCCGTCGGCGAGCGCCCGCAGCGAGGCCAGTGCGGCGCACACGTCGTTGCGGTCGCGGCCGATGCTGTTCACGATGTCGGCGAAGATCGTGTCGTCGTCGGCGCCGGGCACGCCGTATTGCGCGCTGGCGGGGATGATCATGCCCGCGAGGCAGCGCAGGTCGGCGATCTCGGTCTCGGTCAGGGTGTGGTCGTTCATGACGGCCTCAGTCGAACAGCGTTGCCAGGCGTTGCTTCATGCAGTCTGCGATGTACAGCGCCAGTGCCTGGATCGTGCAGGTGGGATTCACGCCGCCCGACGTGACGAAGATGCTGCCATCGACGACGAACAGGTTCTTCACGTCGTGGCTGCGTCCCCAGGAATTCACCACCGAGCGCTCGGGGTCGTCGCCCATGCGGGCCGTGCCGAGCAGGTGCCAGCCGCCGTAGACCACGGGGCGGATGACGTGAAGGTTCCGCGCACCGGCGGCAAGCAGGATGTCCTTGCCGCGATCGATTGCGAAGTCGAGCATGTGGCTGGTGTTCTCGCCGATGGCGTACTCGACCTTGGGCGCCGGGATGCCGTGGCTGTCCTTCAGGACCGGGTCGAGCGTGACCCGGTTGTGCTCCTCGGGCAGGTCCTCGGTGCAGATTCCGACCGACATGCGGTGGCCGACCAGGCTGCGGAAAGTCTCGTGGTGCCCCTCGCCCCAGGGCAGCAGGCCGTTGACCTCTGCGCTGACCGCCTCCGTGCCGATGCCGACGGTGCGGTTGAACTGGAAGTTGAATCCGCGCACGAAGCCCCGCGAGCGGTCGGTCTCGTAGAACTCCTGGCTCCACAGGCAGAGCGGCGGCCCACGATGCCCGTCCATCGGTTCGTCGACATAGCCGTGCACCAGCGCCCATGGATGGAACATCAGGTTCTTGCCCACCAGCCCGCTGGAATTGGCCAGCCCGTCGGGGAAGCGTCCGGAGGCGGAGTTCAGCAGCAGCCGCGGCGTGCCGACGCCATTGCAGGCGAGGATGACGACCTCGGCCGGCTGGAATTGCGCGACGCCGTCGCGGTCATAATAGACCGCGCCCGTCGCCATGCCATCGTCGCCGGTGGTGATCTCGCGTACCCGGCAGTTGGTCCTGAGCTCGACGCCGGCGCGGATGGCATGCGGCCAGTAGGTGATGTCGGTGCTCGCCTTCGCTCCCTGGGCACAGGCTGGCGTGCAGTGGCCGAGATTGATGCAGGGTGCGCGGCCGTCGTATTCGGTGGTCGCGATCGCGCTGTCGGACGGCCACCAGTGCCAGCCGAGTTGGTTCATCGTCTGCGCGATCTTGGTGCCGGACCTGCCGAGCGGCAGAGGCGGCATCGGTGGCTCATGCGCCGGATAGGCGGGGTCGCCGGCGAGCCCGGAGACGCCCGTCATGCGGTCGTTCTCGGCGAAATACGGTTCAAGCGTCGCGTAATCGATCGGCCAGTCGTCGGCCACACCGTCCAGCGTGCGGACGCGGAAGTCGGACGGGTGCAGGCGCGGATAATGCGCCGTGTACATCACGGTCGAGCCGCCGACAGCGTTGAAGTTCACCACCTTGATCGGCGAGTTGTCGTCGTTGATCGGATAGTCGCTCGGCCGTTGCCGGATGTTCGGACTGGTGGCGTAGTCGCTGAACACCCGCGCCTCGTAGTCCCGCCCATTGGACGGATAGTCGGACTGCTTCATCCAGTCGCCCTGCTCCAGGCAGAGGATCTTCATCCGCGTCTCGGCAAGGCTCCAGGCCACCGCCGCGCCGGAGGCGCCGGAGCCGATGATGAGAACGTCGACCTTGTCCTGCATGCCCTGTCCCCTCAGCTCCGTGCGACAAGGAACTGCTTGTTGACGCAATTATCCAGCCGTCCGTCACGCAGGAAACGCGCCGCCGTGCGTGAAGCGAAGGCGCGATTGTCGCGCATGCTCTCCGGCGTATAGAACGCCGAGTGCGGCGTCAGCACCAGGCGGTGGCGGATCCAGTCCTCGTTGCGCTGCCACGCGGCAATCAGGCGCGACTGCGGGTTGGCCGGCTCATCCGGCAGCACGTCGAGCCCGGCGGCGAGCACGGTGCCATCCTTCATGGCGTCGTAGAGCGCATCGATGTCGACGATCGGACCTCGGGCCGTGTTGATCAGGATCATGCCGCGCTTCGCCGCGGCGAAGGCTTCGGCCCCCATCAGATTGCGCGTCTCCGCGCTGAGTGGCGCGTGGATGCTGACGAAATCGCACTGGCCCATCAGTTCGGCCAGCGAGTTGGCGCGGCGGACGCCGATGGCGAACTGATAGCCGTTCGGCTGGTACGGATCGTAGAAGACGACATCCATGTCGAAAGCCTTGGCGCGGCGCGCAGCGGCGGTGCCGATGCGGCCCATGCCGACCACGCCGAAGGTGCACACCGACAGCCGCCGACCGAATGGGTTGTGCGCGGGGCGCCAGTTGCCGCGCAGGTCGGCATGCAACTCAGCGTCGTGATAGGCGATGCTCTTGGCCAGCGTCATCATCAGGGCGATCGCGTGGTCGGCGACCTCGCGGGTGCCGTAGTCCGGCGTATTGCAGACCGGGATGCCCAGCTTGCCGAAGCGCTCGATGTCGACATCGTCGTAGCCGACCCCGTACTTCACGAAAATCCGGCACTGGCGCAGCTTGTCGATGTATTGCGGCGGGCAGGAGCCGACGATGGCGTCGGCGTTGGCCCATTGTTCGTCCGTCACCTCGGCGGCGCTGGCGCAGAAATCGGTCTCGAAGCCTGGGCCGACGGCGTCAAGGGCGATCTGCCGGTATTCGGTCGGAAGGTTGGGCCAGAGAATGCGCATCGTCATCCTGTCGTTCCCCGTCGCTTGTTCCCGCGCCGCATCGTGCACCAAATCGCACGTACGCGCACGTCATGCTGCCGAAACGCGGCATAGCATGAATGCCGGACCTGCGAGCGCCGCCCCGGAACCGCATCGCCGGCGGGCGCATCGTGGCCAATCCCGCCGGCGCCGGCCTGAGCGTGCGGCCGCTTATCGCCATCCGCCGTTGCCGCTAGTATCGGTGGGCCACGCGCCAACGGGGGGAAACCGGTGCAGATCATCGACGCCCAGATTCACCTTTGGGGTACCGGCCTGCCGAGCAACCTGTCGCATCGGCAGGTGACTTATTTCACGCCTGAGGAGGCAATTCCCCTGATGGACGAAGGCGGCGTCGACGCCGCGGTGATCCATCCGCCGGGCTGGGACCCGGGCTCGACCGACATGGCGTTCGCCGCGGTGCGCGACTATCCGGGTCGGTTCGCCATCATGGGTGCGCTGCCGCTCGACGATCCGGGCTCGCGCGCACGCATAGCGCGCTGGCGGGAGCAGCCGGGGATGCTGGGGCTGCGCTACGGGTTCCTCGGCGGTCCGCCACGCCAGTGGCTGCACGACGGCAGCCTGGAATGGCTATGGGAGGCAGCCGAACGGGCCGGAGTGCCGGTGGCCGCGTTGGCGACGGACTCGCTCGCCGAGCTTGGCCGCGTCGCCGAACGCCATCCGGGGCTGCGCCTGACGATCGACCATCTGGGCGGGCGCGGCGGCCTCACCACGCTGAAAGACGATGCCGCAATGACCCATATGCCGCAGCTTCTGGCACTGGCGAAGCTGCCCAACGTCGCGGTGAAGGCGACCGGCGCGCCCGGCTACTCGGCCGAGGCGTATCCATTTCCGAAGATGCAGACCTATCTGCGGCAGATCTTCGATGCGTTCGGTCCCGCCCGGATGTTCTGGGGCACCGACATCACCAAGATGCCGTGCTCCTGGCGCCAGTGCGTGACGATGTTCACCGAAGAGCTGCCCTGGCTCGGCGAAACCGACAAGCGCCTGGTGATGGGCGACGCGCTATGCGCATGGTGGGGCTGGAACCGGACCGTCTGACAGAAAAGGAAAGCGTCGCATGGCTCAGAACACCAAGGGCAGGCAGGTCGCCGTCGTGGTCGGTGCGACCTCGAAGTGGCAGTCGGACGGCCGCAACACGCTGTTGGCGCACGGCAAGCCGCTGGATGATCGTGACCTGCCGGTCGGCATACGCTGGGGCGTCGGCGGCGCCATCGCGCAGAAGTTCGCGCAGGAGGGATTTTTCACCGTGCTGACCACGCGGACCGCGGCGAATGCCGAACCGTTGGCGGCGGCGATCCGCGAGCAGGGCGGCGACTGCACGATCGTCGAGCTGGACCTGTCGTCGGAGAAGTCCGTTGCAGCGGCGTTCGCCACGATCCGCCGTGATGCGGGCGACCCGGACGTGCTGGTCTACAACGCCGGCTACCTGGAAGGCCGCGACCTGCCGCCGGGCCAGGAACTGCTGGAATACATCCCGGTCGAGATGTTCGACACCGCGCAGCACATCGCCAGCCGCGGGCCCTTCCTGGTGGCCAAGGAGGTGCTGCCGGCGATGCGCAGGAAGGGCGCCGGGTCGTTCTTGTTCTCCAACAACTCCAAGTCGCTGCGCGGCAGGAAGCGCTACACCGGCGAGTTGCTCTACTACCCGCGGGTGCTGATGCGCGCGCTGTCGCAGGTGCTGACCGAGGAATACTCCGAGCACGGCGTGCATGTAGCCAACGTGGTGATCGATGGCACCATCGATTCGCCGGGCACCCGCGCGCTGCCGAAGGTGCAGAACCGGCCCGAACTCGTCATCAACCCGGTGAAGATCGCCGAGGCCTTCTGGTACCTGCACACGCAGGACAGGTCGTGCTGGACGCACGAGATCCAGCTCACGCCGTATCCGACCATCCCGAGCTATTGAGCGGGCCATGGCAGACCGGGTCCGGCTTGGGCTGATCGGCGCCAGCGTGCAGGGCACGTGGTCGGCGCGTTCGCACCTGCCGGCGCTGCGCGCCAGCCCGGACATCGAGCTGACGGCGGTCTGCACCACGCGCGCCGACAGCGCCGAAGCGGCGCGGCAGGCCTACGGCGCGCGGCTGGCATTCGATGACTGGCGACAGATGGTGGTGTCGCCGGAGATCGATGCGGTCGCTGTGGTGGTGCGCGTGCCGTCGCACTATGCGCCGACCAAGGCGGCGCTCGACGCGGGCAAGCACGTGGTACTGCGAGTGGCCGCTCGGGCGCACGACGGCGGAGGCGATCGAGCTGTCGGCACTTGCCAGGGCCAAAGGGGTGGTCACCGCGGTCGGGCTGCAGGCCCGGGTCAATCCGGCGCTGCTGCATATGAAGGAACAGCTCGAGGCGGGGTTCGTCGGCGAGATTATGGCGGTGCATGTGAGCCTGCTGCGCGACGGCGTGCTGACGCGGCCGTCGCACCGCACCTGGCAGCGCGACGTCACGCTCGGCGCGAACACGCTGACCATCGCCGCCGGACACACCGTTGACGCGATGCGCTTCGCCGTCGGCGACTTCGACCGGCTGTCCGCCGTGGTGGTGACGCAGGCGAAGCAGTGGCTGGATACCGGCAGCAACACGCTGCTCGACGTCACATCGCCCGACAACGTGCTGCTCAGCGGCCGGCTGGCGAACGGTGCCGTCGTGTCCGTGCATGTCGGCGCCATTCCGTTCGCCGGCAGCGGCTATCGGATGGAGGTCTACGGTCGCGAAGGAACGCTGGTCGTCTCCGGCGAGGATTTGCCGCAGCTCAGCGAGGTGTTCCTGCACGGCGCGCAACGCGGCAACGCACTCGCGCCGATCACGGTGCCGGAGCGCCTCAGCTTCGCCGCGCCGGATACGCCGGCGGGCGAGGCGTTCAACGTCGGCCAGATGTACGCGCTGTTCGCCAAGGCGATCCGCGGCGGCACGACGTCGCATCCGACGTTCGAGACGGCGCTCGATCTGCACCGGCTGATCGATGCGATCAGGCAGGCGGCCGATGAGGGGCGCGCGGTGGCCGTCGCATAAGGGGGGCCGCATGGCACGACTCGACGGCAAGGTTGCGCTGATCACCGGCGCGGGTACCGGCATCGGCCGCGCCACGGCGCGTGCCATGGCCGCGGAAGGCGCCAAGGTGGTCGTCGCCGAGATCAACGCCGCGGCCGGCGCGCAGACCGCGGCCATTGTGACCCAGGCCGGCGGCGACTGCATCGCGGTGCCGACCGACGTGACGCAGGAGGACAGCGTGCGCGCCGCGATCGACACCGCCGTGCGGCGCTACGGCGCGCTGCATATCCTGCACAACAACGCCGGCGGATCGACACCCGTGGACAACACGGTGGTCGAGGCGCCACTGGAAGAATTCTGGCGCGCCATCCGCCTCGACCTGTTCGGCACGTTCCTCGGCTGCCGGTTCGGCATCCCGGCGATCATCGCCTCGGGCGGCGGCTCGGTGATCAACATGGCGTCCAACGTCGCATTGATGGGAGTCGCCGGACGCGACTGCTACACCGCGGCGAAGGGCGGCATCGCGGCGATCACCCGATCGATGGCGGTGGAGTTCGCGCCGCAGAAGGTCAGGGTGAACGCGATCGCGCCGTCGGCCACCATGACGGACCGAGTTCGCGGCCGCCTTGAAGCCGGCAACCCGCGCGTCACCAGGCTCGCCGCGGCGCATCTGCTTGGCCTGATCGAGCCGGAGGACATCGCCAACATGGCGGTCTTCCTGGCATCCGACGAGTTGCGCATGATCACCGGGCAGGTCTACCCGGTGGACAGCGGTGTGACCATCTCGTGATCGACGCAGGGGCCTGAAGCATGCACGACCGCATAGCCGCCATTCCCACGCAATCCGGACCGATGGAGACCTTCATCACCCATCCGGAAGAAGGCGGGCCGTTTCCGCCGGTGGTGATCTACATGGATTTCTGGGGGCTGCGCGAGGAGCTGTTCGATATCGCCCGCCGCGTCGGCACGGTCGGCTATTACTGCATGGTGCCCGACCTGTATCACCGGCAGGGGCGGGTGCGGAACGAGTGGCGCAACGAGAACAACGAGATGATCTCGATGCACAACCTCGATCCGGAGCGGCAGCGCCAGGCGCTTATTCCGCTGGAGCAGCTGTCCAACGCCATGGTGGTCGAGGATACCGCGGCGCTGCTGGCGTTCATCGGCGGCGGCGAGCCGGTGCGTCCGGGCGGCGTTGGCTCGATCGGCTACTGCATGGGCGGGCGCCACGTGCTGTGCGTCGCCGGCGCGTATCCGGACCGCTTCATCGCCGGCGCCAGCCTGCATGGCACGGCGCTGGTCTCCGATCGCAAGGATTCGCCGCATCGCCTGGCGCAGCGCTTCCGCGGCGAGCTCTATTGCGGCTTCGCGGAACACGATCCGCACGCGCCGCCGGCGATGATCGAGGAACTCGGCAGGCTGCTGCGCGACTGCCCGGTGCGCTACCGCCATGAATTCCATCCCGGCGCGGAACACGGCTACGCGCTGCCCAACCGCGACATCCACGACAAACGCGCGGCGAACCGGGACTGGGAACTGATCTTTGCCATGTTCCGCCGGCAGCTCCCGTTGGGCTGACCGGCGCAACGCCTTCGGGGGGAAACGATGATGAGCAAGACGACGCGACGCGAATTCCTCGCGGGCGCTGCGGCGACTGGTGCCACGACGTTGCCGCTGGCGGCGATCGCGCAGGACCGGCCGGTGAAGATCGGGCTGCTGACAGTGAAGACCGGTCCGCTGGCGCAGGGCGGGATTCAGATGGAGCAGGGGACCACGCAGTTCCTGAAGCATCGCGGCAACCGGCTGGCGGGGCGCGCCGTCGAACTGCTCGTCGCCGATACCGGCGGCAATCCGGCCGGCGCCAGGACCAAGGCGCAGGAGCTGATCGAGCGCGACGGCGTCGACATGATCTTCGGCCCGCTCGCGGCCTTCGAATTGCTGGCGATCAGCGACTACGCCGCGCAGCACAAGTGCCCGATCCTGAGCCAGGCGGCGGCGGAGGACATTACGCAGCGCAAACCCAACCCGTATTTTGTGCGCACGTCCGGTACCTCGGCGCAGGCGATGCATCCGCTGGCCGACTACGCCTACAAGGAACTGGGCTACCGCAAGGTGATCACCGTCGCCAACGATTTCGCCTTCGGCTACGAGGAGACCGGCGGCTTCCAACGGGTGTTCGAGGACGCCGGCGGGCGGGTGAAGGCGAAGCTGTGGCCGCCGCTGGTGACGCCGGACTACACGCCGTTCATCGGCCAGATGAGCGATGCCGATGCGGTGGTTTCAGGTCTGGGCGGCTCCAATCCAGTCAAGTTCATGCGGCAGTACAAGGATCAAGGGATGACGCTGCCGGTGATCGGCGGCAGCGTGGCGATGGACGACGGCCTGCTGAAGAGTTTCGGCGACGAAGTGATCGGCGTCATCTCGTGCTCGCAGTATTCCGCCGATCTCGACACGCCGAGCAACCGGCGCTTCGTCGCCGACAGCATCCGCGACTATGGCGGAATTCCCGGCTCCTATGCCGCGGGGCTCTACACCAGCGGGCAGGTCGCCGAGGCCGCGCTGCAACAGACGGGAGGGCGCACCGACGACAAGGAGGCGCTGATCAAGGCGATGCGCGCGGTCGCGCTGACCGACACGCCGCGCGGGCCGTTCCATTTCGACCGGTTCGGCAACGTGGTCGGCGACTTCTTCATCCGCCGCTGCGAGAAGCGGGAGGGCAAACTGGTGAACACGACGATCAGGACCTACCACGCGGTCAGCCAGTTCTGGACCTACGACGAGGACTGGTTTCTTGCGCAACCAGTTTACTCGCGCGACTACCCGCCGCTGCGGACTTGAATGCTGCGAGGGCGGGCCAGGCGGCACTGGCTGCGCGCTGAGTGCAGCAGCGGTTAATCGTCATCGCGATGCGCCGACGTCATATTTGTGGAATACCATCGCCAATTTTAGACGCTTCACTACTACTCTCTGATCACGAATAGTTGTTCGTCGCCGGCGCGACCTATTGCCGTTCCGTGCTAAATCCGCGCCGCCGTTGTGCGAAAAGACACCCTTGGTCCGTGGCGCAACCCGTTCGTGGTCGCACCTGCCGGAGGGTCCCGAATGCCGTTGCTCTGAGGTCCGCGCGTCCCGCCCTCGAGCATACAATTGACACTACGATCGTGCGACGACGGTCTTGCCGCTTGGCAAGATCGTGCTGCCGGTTGACATAACACAAGGGGCGAAACTTTCTTCGATTTACTTGTGGTTTTTTCTTGAGTCCGGCAGCGCTTGCTGTATTGATCAAGCAATCGGAAATGAATGAACCTGGCGAAAACAGCCAAGGGGGAAACTCCGGACCGGCACTGACGGCGCGAGCCGGCCTTTGCGCGCGGCGTCTGCGTTCTGTCGGCGGCCGCCCTGTGGCCTGCGACCGTCACACCGTTTTGGAAGGATGAGCGATGCCAGTCACTCCAACCTACCCAGGCGTGTACATCGAGGAGCTGCCGAGTCCGGTTCACACGATCGCCGGCGTCGCGACGTCGATCACGGCATTCGTCGGCTACACCTCGCGCGGCATCGACAACCGGGCGCAGACCATCTTGAGCTTCTCCGACTACGAGCGACTGTTCGGCGGCATCGCCGCCGACAGCGAGCTCTCCTATGCAGTGCAGCACTTCTTCCAGAACGGCGGTGCGCAGGGCATCGTGGTGCGGGTGCCACGCACCGGCGCGGCGGGCGCGCAGGTCGTGTTCAGCAACCTGCGCTTCAGCGCCTTGAGCAGCGGCGCCTGGGCAAACGGCACGCTGGTCATCGATGTGGACGTCAATGGCGTCAACAGCGCCGCCGACGCCACTGCCTTCAATCTGACCATCACCAACCTCGAGGACGGCACGGTCGAATCGTTCCCGGCGCTGTCGCTCAGCGCAACGCGCAGCAATTACGTGCTGGCGGTGGTCAACGATCCGGACACCGGCTCGCAGCTGGTCAACGTCGCCACCGCTGGCGCACTGCCGGCGACCGCGCCGCAGATCACGGGCACCGTCGGCGCGAACCTTGTCCAGGCGACGCTCAACACGACGGTCGGTGGCGCCGCTGCGTCAGCTGTCGCAACCGGCGATTTTGGCGTGCAGCTCTCGGTCGCCGCGCCGGTGCCCGCCCCGCTGCCGCTCAACATAAAGGTGTTTGCGCAAGGCGGCCCGATTCCGCAGACCGTGGCAGGCCTCGCCTCGCAGCTCGAGCGCACGCTGAATGCGGCGCTCGCGGTGCAGTGGCCGGGCGCCAGCGTGCGCTGCGCTGCCGTCGCCGGCACGGCCGCGAACACGCAGCGGATCACGGTCAGCGGCTTCTTCCCCGGCCTGTCGGATGCGATCCTGACCTTCGCGGCGCCGGCCGCACCGCTGGGCAACGCCGCGGCGGTCCTCGGCCTCGCCGCGCCGTCGGTGGCCAACGTGGCGCACTACTCGTTGGGCACCGGGCACGCGGCCGGCGGGCAGACCTCGGCCGCCGCCGGCTCGGACGGCACCGCGCTGCCCGGTACTGCCCTGCTGATCGGCGATCAGCTCAGCTTCACCGGGATCTACGCCCTGCGGAAGGTCGATCTGTTCAACCTGCTCTGCATCCCGGATGCGACGCGTGCCTCGGCCGGCAACCCCTCGGCGCTCGATCCCGCGGTCGATCCGAATTCGATCTACTCGGCGGCGATCAGCCTGTGCCGCGAGATGCGGGCGATGCTGCTGGTGGATGCGCCGCCGAACGTCAACACCGTGGCGTCGGCGGTAGACTGGAAGACCAGCGGGCTTGCCGTGCACCAGGAGAATGGCGCCGCATTCTTCCCGCGCCTGCGGCTGCCCGATCCGGCGAACGACTTCCAATTGCGCACCTTCGCGCCCTGCGGTGTGGTCGCCGGTCTCTACGCACGTATCGACAGCACGCGCGGCGTGTGGAAGGCGCCTGCCGGCACCGAGGCGACGCTGACCGGCGTGCGCGGCGTGGTCTACAAGCTGAGCGATCCCGAGAACGGCGTGCTCAATCCGCTCGGGCTAAACTGCACCCGGATCTTCCCGGTGTACGGCCCGGTGATGTGGGGCGCGCGCACGCTGGTAGGCTCGGACGCAGAAGGCAGCCAGTGGAAATACGTGCCGGTGCGCCGGCTCGCGCTGTATATCGAGGAAAGCCTTTACCGCGGCTCCAAGTGGGCGGTGTTCGAGCCGAACGACGAACCGCTGTGGTCGCAGCTGCGGCTGAACATCGGCGCCTTCATGCACGACCTGTTCCGTCGCGGCGCCTTCCAGGGACAGACGCCGACCGACGCGTACCTGGTGAAGTGCGACAAGGACACCACGACGCAGAACGACATCGATCGTGGCATCGTCAACATCCTGGTCGGCTTCGCGCCGCTGAAGCCGGCGGAATTCGTGGTGATCCAGATCCAGCAACTGGCCGGCCAGCTCCAGACCTGAGCCGCCGCGCCACCATCAGCCGAGAAGGATCGCATCCATGGCCCAGTTCGTGGTCAACGCCAGCCGGTTCGACCCCTACAAGAACTTCAAGTTCCGCGTGCGCTGGGACGGCCGCTATGTCGCCGGCATCAGCAAGGTCTCGGCGCTGAAGCGCACCACCGAGGTGGTCAAGCATCGCGACGGCGGCGATCCCTCCAGCAGCCGCAAGTCGCCGGGCCGCACCGAGTTCGACGCCATCACGCTGGAGCGCGGCGTCACGCACGACACCGACTTCGAGGCATGGGCCGCCAAGGTCTGGCAGCTGCAGGCGGGCCTCGGCAGCGAGGTGTCGCTGGCCAACTTCCGCAAGGACATCATCCTCGAGATGTACAACGAGGCCGGCCAGTTGGCGATCGCCTACAAGGTGTTCCGCTGCTGGGTGTCGGAGTACCAGGCGCTGCCCGATCTCGACGCCAACGCCAATGCGGTCGCCATCCAGCACATCAAGCTGGAGAACGAGGGCTGGGAGCGCGACACCGCGGTGACCGAGCCGACGGAGCCGGCGCTGTAGCGGGCAGCAAGCGGCCAGCGCGTGTCCGTGCCAATGACCCTTGCGCCCGCCATCGCCGAGGACGCGGCCCGCCCGCTGCAAGGCGAGGTGCTGATCGCGGCGTGGGAGCGTGGCAGCGAACTGCCGGCGGCGCTGCGCGCGCTGCCGCTGCTCGCCGCCGGCTGCGGACTGGACGAGCGGCAGGCGGCCGCGATGGATGTGCCGCGGCGCGACGCGGCCCTGCTGGCGGTGCGCCGGTGCAGCTTCGGCGATGCGCTGCACGGCTTCGCCACCTGCGACGCCTGCGGCGAGCGGCTCGAATTTGCGCTGTCCGTCGCGGAGGTGGTCGAGCAGATCGGCAACGCAGCGCGGCACGCCGGAACCGCGCGGCACGACGACTGGTCGTTCGAGTGCCGCTTCGCGACGATCGGCGACATCGAGGCGGCTGCGCGCGAAGCCGATCTCGAAGCTGGCCGCGAAGTGCTGCTGGCGCGCTGCGTCAGTGTCCTGGATGCGAACGGGCGTGCGATCGGTTTTGCCGACCTGCCGCCCGACGTGCGCGCCGCGGCGGAGCAGCGCCTCGCGGCGATGCACGAGACGGCGGAACTCGGCGTCGCGCTCGCCTGCGCCGCATGTGGAGCGACGCAGCAGGTGGCGCTGGATCCGACGGAATTCCTGTGGGAGGAGACACGGCACGCCGCGCGGCGCCTGCTGGCCGACGTGCACGAACTCGCCTGGGCCTATGGCTGGCGTGAGAGCGACATCATCGGAATGAGCCCGGCGCGTCGCGCGGCGTATCTTGGGCTGGTGCGGTCGTGACCGACAGTCTGGGCCGCCTCGTTCTGCGCGCACAGGGCAGGCTGCCGGTTGCCGCGCCGCTGCTGCGCTCGCGCTATGCCGATGAGGGTCGCGCCGAACTCGCTTGGGGCGAGGAGGTCGGCGAAACGACCGCGCCGACGGCGGAGCGTCCCGCGCCGCGGCCGACGGTTGCCGCGGCGCCTGCACCGCTGGCTCGAGGGCCGTGCGCCCGAGGTCTCGTCACCATCGGCATCGGACGGGCTGCTTCCGACAGTGGCCGACGTGACCATGCCGCCTGAGCCGATACCGGCCCGGCAAGATCGTCAGCCGGCCTTGCCAGTGGCCGCGAGGCCGGTCATCGCCGCGCCGGCGATCAGCGACGGCGCTCGCACGCAGACTTCGTCCGGTGCCGCGCCGCCCGCACCGCGTGGGCTGCCCGAGGCAGTGCCGCCGGACCGGCCAGGCCTGACTCCCGCCCCGCGCATCGCGCAGCCGTCGGCGGCTGCGGCGCGGACCGAGTATGCCCGTGCGCCGATCCAGCCAACCTTCGCGCAACAGTCGCGGCCTGCGCAGCCACTGCAGCGCAGCGCGCCGCCCGAGGTGCGCATCAGCATCGGCCGTGTCGAGGTCCACGCGGCCGCCCCGGTGCCGGCGATGGCACCCTTGCCGTCGCGATCGGCACCCGCGCGCCGGCCAGCGGTGTCGCTCGCCGACTACCTGGCCGAACGCGGCAGGGCGCGATGAGCGATTTCCTCGCCATCGCCGGCGTTTCGCTGGTGCTGCGTTGGACGCTGCAGGAGGCACTCGCCGGCAGCGGGCTCGACACCGTCCTCGGCGCGACGCCCGCCATTACCACGTTGCCGCCGGACCGCGTGGTGATCGGCGAGAACGAGGTGCCGCAGCTCAACCTGTTCATGTACCATGCCGACCTCAACCAGGGCTGGCGCAACGCGACGCTGCCCGAGCGCAACGCGACCGGCGCGCTGCTGGCTGCGCCCACGCTGGCGCTCGACCTGCACTACATGCTGTCCGCCTACGGGCCGCATGAGCTGGACGCCGAGATCCTGCTCGGCTGGGCGATGCAGATCCTGCACGAGCAGCCGGTGCTGACCCGCGACATCGTGCAGTCGTCGCTGACCGCCGCCAGGGCGGCGACGGGCGCCACCAGCGAGGCGCAGGCGACCGGCCTTTCGACGCTGGCCGATCAGATGGAGCTGGTGAAGCTGACGCCGCAGGCGCTGTCGGCGGAAGACATCAACCGGCTGTGGACGGCGTTCCAGGCGCACTATCGCGCCACCGCATCGTATCTCGCCTCCGTCGTGCTGATCCGCCGCCAGCGGCCGATGGTGGTCGGGCTGCCGGTGCAGACGCGCAACATCCTGGTGCAGCCGATGGAACTGCCGGTGATCGAGGATGTTTCGCCGGCGATGCTGGCGGTGGGCGAGGTGCTGCTGCTGCGCGGCCGGCATTTCGTCGGTCAGCAGGTCAGCGACACCAGCGCGCTGTTCGACGATGCGACGACGGTGCCGCCCGACCTCGCGCTGGACCGCTTCGTCCGCGTCACCGTGCCCGACACGCTGATGGCGGGCATTCGCATGGTGCGCGTCGCGCGCGCGGTCAGCTTCGGCGCGCCGACCGATCCGCACGCCGGCGCGCAGTCGAATCCGGCGACCTTCATGCTGCTGCCACGCATCGTGTCTCCGCCGGCCACCATCGCGCGCGGCGCCACGCTGACGCTGACGATCGACCCGCCGGTGGGGCGGCGCCAGCGCGCCGCGGTGCTGATCGGCAGCCAGTCGGTCGAGATCGAGCCCCGCCCGCTGTCGGCGCCGGCCACGACGACGACACTGGATTTCCCGATCCCGGCGGACTTCACCCCGGTGCCGGCGCCCGGCGCGCCGCTGCGCGTGCGGATCGACGGCGCCGAAAGCCGCGTCACATTCAACAACGCGCTGATCCCGCCGGCCTACGAGCCGCGCATCGCGGTGACGCCATGAAGATGCAGGTGCCCGCGTGGCAGGATGCCAACCAGGCGGCGCTGTCAGCGGCGCTCGCGCGGATCCACGCGATGCTGCGGCGCGCCGCCGGCGACGGCACGGCGGAGTCGCCCGAGGCGGCACCGCCGCCGGCGCTGGAGACGCTGTGCACGCTGTTCGATCTCTCCCCGTTCGAGCGTGACGTGCTGCTGTTGTGTGCCGGCATGGAACTGGAGAGCCGCTTCGCCGAGGCCTGCGCCGCGGTGCACGGCACCGAGCAGTGCTGCTATCCGACGTTCGCGCTCGCGCTCGCCACACTGCCCGAGCCGCACTGGAGCGCGCTGGCTCCAGGACGGCCGCTGCGTCGCTGGCGGCTGGTATCGCCGGCGCCAGGCGACACGGTGGCCGGCAGCGCACTCCGCATCGACGAACGCATCCTGCACTTCCTGGCCGGGGTCGATTGCGCGGATGGCAGCCTCGCCGGCCTGGTCCAGCCGATGCCGGAGGACGCGATCGTGCCACGCTGGATCGCCGGCGCGGCGGAACAGGCGGCGCGGGCATTGCGGGCCGGCGAACGGGTAGCGCTGAGCGGGCGGGCGCCGAGTGATCGGATGCTGGCCGCTGCTGCCGCGCTGCGGCTGGCGCGGCGGCAGCCCTGGCGGCTGCGCATCGCCGACATCCCATCCGGCGCGGCGGAGCGCGAGACATTGGCGCTGCACTGGAACCGCGAGGCGCTGCTGGCCGGTGCGGGCCTGTATGTGCAGGCGGACGGGCTGGAGCAGGTCGAGGCGCTGCGGCTGGCCGGACCATTGCTGGCCAGGCTGGAAAGCGCACTCGTGTTGGACGCCGGCGAGTACGGCATCTCCGAGGGGCAGTCGGCGGTGCGCGTCGCGCTGCCCGAGCCGGATGCGGCGGCAAGGCGCGCGGCGTGGGTCGATCATCTGGGCCCCGCGGCACAACTCCTGGACGGCGCGCTGGACGCGGTGGCGCGGCAGTTCCGGCTCGATACGCCGACCATGGCGGCGGCCGGCACGGTGCTGCGCCAGCATGCCGCCGAACTCGACGGCGAGGCGCTGCATCGCGCGGCCTGGCGGGTCTGCCGCGAGCATGCGCGCCGCTCGATGGAGCAGTCGGCGACGCGCATCGAGCCGAAGGCGGACTGGGACAGCCTGGTGCTGCCCGAGGCGCAGCTGCAGATCCTGCGGCAGATCGCGCTGCAGCTGCGCCATCGCACGACGGTGCTGGAGGACTGGGGGTTCGCCGACAAGTACTCGCGCGGGCTCGGCCTGACCGCGCTGTTCTCCGGCGGCAGCGGCACCGGCAAGACGCTGGCCGCCGAGGTGCTGGCGCACACGCTCGACCTCGACCTGTACCAGATCGACCTGGCCGGCATGGTCAGCAAGTACATCGGCGAGACCGAGAAGAACCTGAAACGGGTGTTCGACGCGGCGGAGGACAGCGGCGCCATCCTGCTGTTCGACGAGGCCGATGCGCTGTTCGGCAAGCGCACCGAGGTGAAGGACAGCCACGACCGCTACGCCAACCTCGAGGTCAGCTACCTGCTGCAGCGCATGGAGGCGTATCGCGGCCTGGCGGTGCTGACCACCAACATGCGGCACGCGATCGATCCCGCCTTCCTGCGCCGCATCCGCTTCATCGTCGAGTTTCCGTTCCCCGACGCGGCGCACCGTGCGCGCATCTGGCGCGGCGTGTTCCCGCCGGGCACGCCGACGCGCGATTTGGACACTGAACGGCTCGCCGGCCTCAACGTCGCCGGCGGAGTGATCCGCAACATCGCGATGCACGCGGCGTTCCTCGCGGCCGATGCGGGCACGCCGGTCGGCATGCCGCATCTGCTGGAGGCCGCGCGCGTCGAATACGGCAAACTCGGCAAGCCGCTGAGCAGCGGCGAGATCGGCGGTTTCCAATGACCGCGGCAGCGTCACGCCAGCAGCGGCGCCGCCATGGCCAGCAAACTCCGGCGGTCGATCTGCACATCGACACGCTGGTGCTGCATGGGGTTGCGCATGCCGACGCGCCGGCACTTGCATCGGCATTGAGCGAGGAGCTGTCGCGGCTGGCGCGCGCGCCTTCGGCGTTCAGGCCGGTCCAGGCAGAGAGCCTGCACGCCGCGCCGTATGCGGACGGGGCGCCGGACGCGAGCGGGCGGGCCGTCGCCGCGGCGCTGTGGGCCGCACTTCCCGCACGAGGACAGCAGCGATGACGGCCGCACCGATCTCACCCAGGGTGATGCGCGGCGGCATCGTGTCGCTCGATCCGGACACCGGCATCCCGCGCGGCGTCATCGTGCTGCAGTACAATCCCGATACGCTGACGCGGCGCCTGCAGCCGCAGACCGTCGGCGATACGCCCGACCGCTCGGAGATCATGCGGCTGAAGGGGCCGCCGATCGAGACAATCAGCGTCACCGCCGAGATCGACGCCACCGACCAGCTGGCCGCGCCCACCGAGAATCCGCTGGCGCTCGCCGTCGGCATCCAGCCGCAGCTCGCGGCGCTGGAGATGCTGGTCTATCCGTCGAGCATCGACCTGATCCTCAACGAGGCGCTGACGCTTCTCGGCACCATCGAGATCGTGCCGATGCAGTCGCCGCTCGCGGTCTTCGTGTGGAATGCGACGCGCATCACGCCGGTGCGCATCAGCTCGATCAGCATCACCGAAGAGGCGTTCGACACCAACCTCAATCCCATCCGTGCGAAGGTCGCCCTGGAAATGCGGGTTCTCAACGTCAACGATGTCGGGTTCCTCAATCCGGCCGGTGCGCTCTACATGGTCTACCAGATCGAGAAGGAGGCGCTGGCGCTCGCCGCGGCGATTCAGAGCGTGGGCACGCTGGTCGCGGGCATTCTGCCATGAGCGGCACCGGACCGGTCAATTCCTTCGTCGCCGCCGGCGGCACGAGCGGTGCGCCAACCGACCGCACCAGCCGCTATTACGGGCTTGGCACCGCGTCGTGGACGCGCCCCGACGGCATCGAGGTGCGCTATCTGCAGCGTCGCATCATCCCGCAGCCCGAGCAGTACACCACGATGCAGCAGCACGTCGTGATCGAGGGCGACCGCATCGACAGCGTCGCCAATCTGCGGCTGGGCGATCCGCTGCTGTACTGGATCCTGTGCGACGCCAACGCGGCGACCGACCCGGACGCGCTGGTGGCGGAGCCGGGGCGCGTGCTGCGCGTCACCCTGCCGGCGGGGATCGGCGCGGCGGGCGGCACGACCGGCACCCCGGGCGGGGGCAGCAGTGGCTAGCGGCCTCTATCTCACGCTGCTGGTCGGGCCGATGGTCGCGCTGCCCGCGCCGAAGCCGATCGTCGATGCGCTGACGTCGGTGGAGGTGACCACCACCGCGACGGGGCGCAGCGCGTTCCAGCTCAGCTTCACGCTGTCCAACCGCTCGCCGCTGCAGACCGCATTCCTGCTGGCCCAGGGTGGTCCGGGCGTGGAGCTGCGGGTGATCCTGATGGTCACCGTCAACAACATGCCGCAGGTGCTGATCGACGGGGTGATCCGCCACCAGGAGATGCAGCCGTCCAGCCAGGCCGGGTTCTCGACGCTTACGGTCACCGGCGAGGACCTGACCGCGGTGATGGACCTGATCCAGCTCGACGGGCTGCCATTCCCGGCGCTGCCGGTCGAGGCAAGGGTCGCGGTGATCCTGGCGAAATACGCGATGTACGGCGTGATCCCGCTGATCGTGCCGAGCCTCATCCCGGATATTCCGCTCCCGGTCGATCGCATCCCGTCGCAGAAGGGCACCGACCTCGCCTACATCAAGCAGCTCGCGCAGGAGGCGGGCTACGTGTTCTACCTCGATCCCGGTCCGGTGCCCGGCATCAGCACCGCCTACTGGGGTCCGCAGGTGAAGTTCGGCGTGCCGCAGCCGGCGCTGAACGTGAACATGGACACCTGGACCAACGTCGAGTCGCTGACCTTCCGCTATCAGCCGCAGGATTCATCGCTGCCGATCGTGTTCATCCAGGATCCCACGACCCACGCGCCGATCCCGATTCCGATCCCGCCGATCACACCGCTCAATCCGCCCCTCGGCATCGTGGTGCCGCCGCCGGCGAAGATCGACAAGCTGGAGGGCACGGCGAAGCTGTCGCCCGGCCAGGCGCTGATGCAGGGCATGGCGAAGGCGTCGGCCAGCGCCGATGTCGTCACCGGCACCGGTTCGCTCGACGTATTGCAATATGGGCGCGTGCTGAAGGCGCGCGAACTGGTCGGCGTGCGCGGCGCGGGGCCGGCGTTCGACGGGCTGCACTACGTCGAGAGCGTCAGCCACAAGATCGCCCGCAATCAGTACAAGCAGAGCTTCACGCTGAAGCGCAACGCGCTGGTCTCGAACACACCGGTGGTTCCCGCCATCGGCTTCTGACAGGAGCGTACGAACGAGGTGCCTCAGTTCTTCGGCAAGTATCGCGGCACGGTGGCGAACAACGTCGATCCCATGCAGATGGGACGCATCCAGGCGATCGTGCCCGACGCGACCGGCGCCATCCCGACGTCATGGGCGCTGCCGTGCCTGCCGATGACCGGGATACAGGCCGGCGTGTTCACCGTGCCGCCGATCGGTGCGGCGGTGTGGATCGAGTTCGAGCAGGGCAACACCGACTATCCGATCTGGACCGGCGGCTTCTGGGGATCGGCGGCCGAAGTGCCGGCGCTGGCGCTGGCGACGCCGCCGGCCTTGCAGGCGATCGTGCTGCAGACCGTGGGACAGAACACGCTGATGATCAGCGACACGCCAGGGCCCACCGGCGGCATCCTGCTGAAGACCACCACCGGCGCGATGATCGCGATCAACGATGTCGGCATCACCATCAGCAACGGCCAGGGCGCGACCATCGTGCTGGCCGGGCCATCCGTCACCATCAATCAGGGCGCCCTCGCGGTGATCTGACGCGGGCGCAGAAGGGGGAAGGGAAACAACGATGCCGGGCTTCCTGCTGCATGTCGGCGCCACCGTGCTGTGCGCGCATGGCGGTCAGGCGCAGCCGACCGTGCCCAATCCGCGCGTGACGCTGAGCGGTCAGCCGTCGGTGCTGCTCACCGCGCCTTACGTCGTGGCGGGATGCCCGTTCGTGCCGCCCGCCGCCGGGCCCTGCGTCACCGCGCAATGGGTCGTCGGCACCACGCGCGTCACCTCGAACGGACAGCCGCTGGTCGTGCAGTCCGGCCAGGCGATCTGCGCACCCACCGGCACGCCGCTGATGCCGGTCGTGCAGCAGACCCGCGTCAGCGCGGTGTAGCACCAATGGATGTCGCGTTCCCCTACGGCTTCGATCGCACCGGCGCCACCGCGACGGCGGACACCGACCGGCACATCCGCGACCTGATCTGGCAGGTGCTGCTGACCGCGCCGGGGGAACGCGTCAACCGGCCGACCTTCGGCACCGGCACCGCGCAACTGGTGTTCGCGCCGAACAGCGACACGCTGGCGATCGCGCAGCAGAAGCTGATCCAGGCCGGCCTGCAGCAGTACCTGTCGGACGTCATCCAGGTGCAGTCGGTCGTGGTGGAGAACGACGATGCGACCCTGCGCATCACGGTGCAGTACACCGTGCTGCAGTCGCAGGAGAAGCAGGTCGCGCAGGTCACGGTCGGAGGCTCGTCGTGATCTACTTCTGCGCCCAGAAGAACCGGCGGACCCTGGTGCTGGCGCGCCCGCCGCTGAACGGCATCGACTATCTCGAGATCGCCGATGCGACCGACCAGGGCGTGCTGCTGGTGACCTTCCTACGCCCGGCGGCGCCGCTGGCACTGACGCCGCAGAACATCGTCATCCAGGGCGGCGAGAGCGTCACCAACATCGTCGTGCTGGCGGCAAGCGTCGATCCGCAGGCGCCGAACACGCTGCGCGTCACGGTCGATCGCGCCGGTGATTTCTCCACCTACACGCTGGCGCTGATCGCCAACGCGACCACCGACGAACCACCGCCGGGTGTCGATCCGGGGCTGGCGCAGGTGGCGTTCTCGTTCAAGGCCGGCTGTCCGGCCACCGGTGACTGCGCACCGGTCACCTGCTGTCCGACGCCGGCAGTGGATGAACCGGACATCAACTATCTCGCCAAGGACTACCCTGGCTTCGTGCAGGTGATGCTGGACCGCATGGCGGTGCTGGCGCCGACCTGGAAGGAACGCCACGCGGCGGATTTCGGCGTGGCGCTGGTCGAATCGCTGGCCTACGTCGCCGATCACCTGAGCTACCGGCAGGATGCGGTGGCGACCGAGGCCTATCTCGGCACCTGTCGCAGTCGCATCTCGCTGCGCCGGCATGCGCGTTTGGTGGACTACCGCGTGGACGAGGGTGAGAACGCGCGCGTGTGGGCGCATGTGCGCGCCAACGCCGAAGGCGTGGCGCTGCCGCAGGGCACGCTGCTGCTGCCGCGCGTCGCCGGCGTGCCGCAGGTGCTTGCACCCACCAGTGCGGCGGCGCGCACGCTGCTGGCCGAGACCGGCGTGGTGTTCGCGACACTGACCGCGGCGACGCTGAGCGCCTCGGTGAACGACCTGCGCTTCTACACCTGGGGCGATGCCGGCTGCTGCCTCGCCGCCGGTGCCACCGCGGCGACGCTGGTCGGGCACCTCACCGCGCTGCATGTCGGCGACGTGCTGCTGTTCGAGGAGGTGCTCGGGCCGCGGACCGGCGCGCCGGAGGACGCCGACCGCACGCGGCGCTGCGTGGTGCGACTGACCCGCGTGCACCACACCGACCGCTTCGGCCACGCGCTGACCGACCCGGTGTCGCGACGCCGAACGCGCAGATCACCGGCATCGAGTGGGATGCCGCGGATGCGCTGCCGTTCGCTCTCTGCATCTCCTCGACCACCGACGCCGCGCACGGCGCCCGACCGGTCGGCAATGTCAGCGTCGCGCACGGCAACATGGTGCCGGCCGACCATGGACGGTGGATCGACGGCTTCCAGGCGCTGGGCACGGTGCCGGATGCGCCGCCGGCGCCGGTCGTACTGGCTGGCGGCTGCTGTGTCGCGACCGCCCCGGTGGTGGCCAGGCCGCCGGATTTCTTCCCGGCGCTCAGTGCCGTCGCCGGTCACCTTCACCCGGCCCTACGATCCGACCTCGCCGGCCTCGGCGCTGACCCGGCCGGCGGATCCCGATGCACTGCCGCCGCAGCCGCAGATCACCGTGCGCGACGACCACAACAACGTCTGGTCGCCCGAGGGCGACCTGCTCGGGCTCGATCCGCTGCAACGCGGCTTCGTGCTGGAGACCGAGCGCGACGCCACCGCCTATCTGCGCTTCGGCGACGGCGAGCACGGCACCGCGCCCAGCCCCGGCGATGTGTTCCGGGCATCCTACCGCGTGGGCAACGGCAGCGTCGGCAATATCGGCCGCGACACGTTGGGCCATGTGCTCACCACCAACACGCGCGTGGTGTCGGTGCGCAATCCGCTGCCCGCCCGTGGCGGCCGCGACCCCGAGACGATGGAGCAGGTGCGCCAGCGCGCGCCCTGGGCGTTCCGCACGCAGCTTCGCGCGGTGACCGAGGACGACTACGGCGTGGCGGCGCTGCGCGACGCGGCGATCCGGGCCGCGCGCGGCACGCTGCGCTGGACCGGCAGCTGGCGGACCGCGTTCGTGGCGCTCGATCCGGCTCCCGGCGCGCCACCGCCGGACGAACTCACGCAGGAGACGCTGCAGCGGCTCGAGCTGCTGCGCATGGCCGGCGTGGACACCGGCGCCGAACCCGCGTTCATCGTCGGGCTGCGCGTGGCGCTGTCGATCTGCGTTAAGCCGCGCTATGCGCGTGGCCAGGTGCTGCAGGCGCTGCAAGGGATCTTCACCGCGGGGCCGACCTGCGACGGCCGCCCAGGCCTGCTCGATCCCGAGAATTTCAGCTTCGGCCAGACCGTCTACCTGAGCCCGTTCATCGCCGCGGCGCAGGCGGTGGAGGGCGTCGCCTCGGTGCAGGCCACCGCCTTCCAGCGCGTCGACGACCCGGCGCGCGACGCGGTGGGGCGCGGCTTCATCAGCATGCAGCGGCTGGAGATCGCCCGGATCGACAACGATCCGAGCCGGCCCGACCGCGGCATCTTCGAGCTCACGCTGGACGGCGGGCTATGAGCGACACCGACACCACACCCTGCGGCTGCTGCACCGGCACCACGCGCCAGACGCCGCTGCCGATCTGGAACCGGCCAGGCCTGTCGCAGATCGCCTATCGCGTCGGCACGCATGCGCGGTTCAAGGCGAGCCTGCTCGCCGCGTTGTCGGATCCCGCCTTCCCGGCGCTGGCGCCGCTGGCCACGCGCGACGACAGCGACTTCTCGATCGCGCTGCTCGACGCGTTCGCGGTCACCGCCGACATCCTGACCTTCTACCAGGAGCGGCTGGCCAACGAATCCTACCTGCGCACGGCGGCGCAGCCGCGCTCGGTGTTCGAGCTGGCGCGGCTGGTGGGCTACGTGCCGTCACCCGGCGTCGCCGCCGGTGCCAGGCTGGCGTTCACGCTGAACGATGCGCCCGGCGCGCCAGACCCGGTGGTGATCCCGGCCGGCACGCGGGTGCAGAGCGTGCCGGCGCCCGGGCAGTCGCCCGCCACCTTCGAGACCGGCACGGACCTGACCGCGCGCATCGGCTACAACGCGATGCCGGCGGTCACCGCCGATCCGGTGGACTGGACCGGCGTCACCACGTCGCTGTGGCTCGACGGAACCTCGACCGGACTGAACCCCGGCGATGCCATCGTGTTCATCGATGCTGGTCGGACGGGGAACCCGGGGCTCAGCGACAGCTGGGATTTCCACTTCGTCACTGCAACCGAGACCGATGCGACGGCCAACCGCACGCGGCTCACCTGGGACTCGCCGCTGTCGGCCGCGTTCCAGGCTGCGGCGCAGACCGTGCGGCTCTATGCGCTGCGCAAGCGGGCGGCGCTGTTCGGCGTGAATGCGCCCGACCCCACCCTGCTGCCTGCGGCCGCCACGACCAGCGGCGTGGTCAATGGCGACTGGAAGTATACGTCGTCGGCCAACACCGTCGATCTCGATGCGGTCTACCCGGCGATCACCCCGGTGAGCGCCGATGCGTCCGAGTTTGCCACGGCGCCGCAGAAATTCACCTGGATCGTGCTGTCACTCGGCACCACGCAGCGGCTGTACGGGGTCACCCAGGCCTACGACCGCTCGCCGCGCAGCTACACGCTGACCAGCAAGGCGACCGAGCTGATCCTGGACGACGACACCAGCCGCTCGTGGTTCGTCACCGGTTCCCGCTCCGCGGTCGCGTTCGTGCAGAGCGAACCCTTGGCGATCGCGCCGCAGCCGCT
Source organism: uncultured Alphaproteobacteria bacterium (assembly GCA_963812075.1). Taxonomy (GTDB): domain Bacteria; phylum Pseudomonadota; class Alphaproteobacteria; order Acetobacterales; family Acetobacteraceae; genus JAMXLO01. Next base: position 242,072 of record CAWETN010000019.1, on the reverse strand, counting down.
GACGGCGTGGAGCGACACGGCGCTCGACCGATCGGTGCTCGCCCCGGTGGCGGGCGATGCCATCCGGGTCGCCGCTTCGGTGCCGCTCGCCCAGGGCGCCAGCGTGGCGGTATCCGGCAAGCGCTCCCGGCTGCGGCTGGATTCGGCCGGCGGAGCAAGCCTGGTCGGATCGGACGGGCGCACCGCGATTCCGATCGAAGACGGCGACGTGTTCCTGGTGGACGCCTATCCGCCTGCCGGCACCGCCGGCGGTCTCGCCTGGTCCGTGCTGACCACGAAGGGAGTTGCCGGCACGCTGACCGCTCCCGCCGGCGCGGTGACGCTGCTCGCGTCCGACAAGGCGGATGCCGAGGTCAGCGAGGGCGCCGTCGTCGACGCCGTCGTCGCGCGCACCGGCGAGACCACGCTCGCCTTCAAGTCGAAGCTGGCCCGCATCTACGATCGCCTCACCGTCCGGGTGAACGCCAACGTGGTGGCGGCGACGCATGGTGAAACGGTGAAGGAGATCCTCGGCAGCGCCGACGGGTCAGCCGCCAACCAGAGCTTCGCGCTGAAGCAGATGCCGCTGACATTCGTCAGCGCCTCGGGCGGCCAGGGCGCGCAGACGACGCTCGACGTCTGGGTCAACGACATGCGCTGGCACGAGCAGCCGAACCTGCTGGATGCCGCGGCGCGCGACCGGGTGTTCATGACCCGGCGGCGCGACGATGGCGGGGTGGTGGTGCAGTTCGGCGACGGCGTGCACGGCGCGCGACCGCCGACCGGGCAGACCAACGTGCGGGCGACCTACCGCAAGGGGCTGGGGCGCGCGGGGATGGTGGCCGCCGGCCAGATCAGCCAGGCGATCGACCGTCCGGCCGGGCTGAAGGGCGTCGCCAATCCGGACCCGTCCTCCGGCGGCGCCGATCCCGACACGCCCGAGGACGCGCGGCGCAGCGCGCCGCTGCACATCCTGACGCTGGACCGGGTGGTATCGCTGCAGGACTACCAGGACCAGGCCACGGCATTCGCCGGCGTCGGCCGGGCGCTGGCCACCTGGACCTGGTTCGGCCGCACCCGCGGCGTTGTGGTGACAGTCGCCGGTCCCGGCGGCGTGGGGCTTGACCCGGCGGAGGAGACGATCGGCAACCTGGCGACGACGCTGCGCTCGCTGGGCAACGCCTACATCCCGATCGCCGTGGTGCCGCATCAGCCGAAGCTGTTCCGTGCCGAGGCGCTGGTGCGGATCGCCACGGCGGATTTCGATCCGGCGCTGGTGCTGGCTGCCGCCCGCGCCGCGCTGCTGTCCGCGTTCGGCTTCGACGCGCGCGGGCTGGCGCAGGGCGTGGCGCAGAGCGAGGTCATCGCCGCGATCCAGCCGGTCGCGGGCGTCGTCGGCGTGCGGCTGACCCGGTTCACCCGGGCCGACGTGGCGACCCTGCTGCCCGAATTCCTCCCGGCATCCGCGCCGCAGAGCGGACCGCAGGGCACGATCCTCGGTGCCGAGATGCTGCTGGTCGATCCGCTCTCGGTCACCTCGCTGGAGCTCTGGCCATGACGTTGAGCGCCGATCAGATCTACGCGCTGCTGCCGGCGATCTACCGCACGCGCGACGCCGCGCAGGGCGAGCCGCTGAAGGCACTGATCGGCGTGATCGCCGAGCAGGTCGGCGTGCTGGAGCAGGACCTGGCCGGCCTGCAGGCTGACCAGTTCATCGAGACCTGCGCGCCGTGGGTGGTGCCGTATATCGGCGACCTGATCGGCTGGACCGCGCTGCTGCCGGGTGTGCCGGGCGCGGCGGGCAGCCGAGCCGAGGTCGCCAACACCATCGGCTACCGACGCCGCAAGGGCACGCTGATCGCTCTCGAGCAACTCGGCGCCGATGTCACCAGCCGCCCGGTGCGCGCGGTGGAGTTCTTTCGCCGGCTGGCGGTGGACCAGAGCTTCCGGCACCTGCGCCCCGACAGCGTCGGCACGATCGACCTGCGCGGCGGGCTGGCATTGACCCGGCTGGGCGGGGCATTCGACAGCTCGAACCGCACGGTGGACGTGCGCCGGATCGCCCCGCGCGCGCGGACGGCAGCGGTGCCGGATCGCGCATCCCTCGACATCGCCCTGCACGGCCCGGGACGCGACAACATCCCGAACATCGGTGCCTTCGTCTGGCGCTGGATCGCCTTCCCGGTCACCCGCCAGCCGGCCTTCGTGGTGGACGCGCGGCGCTTCATGGCGAGCCCTCTTGGGGCCGACATGCCGCTGTTCAACCCGCCGGCCGCGCGCGAGCCGTTCGACCACCTGACCGGGCGCGGCGACGTGCCGCAGCCGATCGGCCGGCGGGAGTTCCACGACGATCCCGCGGCGTTCTACGGCGCGGACAACGGCCTGGAGGTGATCGCCGACGGGACCTCGATCGGCGTGGACCGCATCTGCGTCTGCGACCTGTCCGACACCACGCCGCTCGGCGGCTGGCAGGCTGCGCCGGCCGGCAAGGTGGCGATCGATCCGGTGCTGGGCCGCATCGCCTTTGCGGCCGACCTGCCGGCGCCGCGCGCGGTGCTGGTCAGCTACTGCTACGGCTTCCCGGCCGAGATCGGCGGCGGCCCCTACGACCGCGGCGCGCGCCTCGCCCTGCAGCCCCGGCAGGTGACGTTCCAACGGGTGATCGGCGCCGGTGCGACCGACACGTTCGGCCTGCCGCTCAGGCTCGAGCAGGCGGTGGCGGCGTTCAACGCCCGCCCGGCGGGCACGGTCGGGCTGATCGTGCTGGCGGGCTTCGGTGTCGCCGACATCGATCTGACCGGCGCCAGTGCGATCCGCGTGCCACCCGGCTCACAGCTATGGATCGTCGCAGCCGAAGCGGGCGCGACGGACTGGAGCCCGGTGCGTGCCCGCTACACGCTGCGCGGCGACATCGAGGTGGTCGGCACGACCGCACCGCCGCCCGTCGCGGGCAATGCGCCGCCTGAGGGCCGCGTGATGTTCAGCGGCATCCTGCTCGCCGGCCAGCTGCGCAGTTCCGGCCAGTCGCTGTCGATCGGCCTGCAGGACTGCACGCTCGTGCCGGGCCGCCGGCTGGCCCGCAACGGACTGCCGACCAGTTCAGGCACGCCTTCGCTGCTGATCGGCGTGCCCGGCAGCGACCTGACGCTCGACCACGTCATCACCGGGCCGGTGGCAATCGACGCCGCTGCTTCGGCAAGGGTGACCGATTCGATCGTCGATGCCACCTCGCGCTGGCAGGTGGCCTATGCCGGCCTGGACGGCGTCGGCGAAGGCGGTTCGCTGCACATCGAGGACAGCACGGTAATCGGCAAGGTGCGCGCGCACGAACTGCCGCTCGCCTCCAACACGATCTTCCTGGCCGAGCGGCCGCTGCACGATCCATGGAATGCCGCCGTGTGGTCCACCCGCCGCCAGTCCGGCTGCGTGCGGTTCTGTTTCGTGCCCTCGGACTCGCTGACACCGCGGCAGTACCGCTGCCTGCCGGGGGACCCGGCGCTCGAGGAGGCGCTGGAGCCGCAATTCGTGTCGTTGCACTACGGCCGCCCGTCTTACGGGCTGCTGTCGGGCGACTGCCCGGTCGCGGTCTGGCAGGGCGCCGACGACGAGAGCCAGATCGGCGCCTACCACCTGCTGTTCGAAACCCAGGGCGTGGCCAACCTGCGCACGCGGTTTGGCGAATACCTGCCGTTCGGCCTGGAGGCCGGCATCTTCCTGATCCCCGCGCGACAGGAATTCGCCTCCCGAGCGGGTGCGCCATACGGCTACGGCGGGCTCACCGCATCGATGCGGACCGCAGATGACCAGGCGCTCAACTGGGTCGCGATCGGCGCGGCGCTGATCTGACCGGAGGAGATGACATGAAGGGCGACTTCAGCCGGGTCCGGTTCGACCGCGACAACAACTATACGTCGGTGCTCACCCAGCAGGGCCGCGTACAACTCGACTCCGACGCCAACGAGCAGCGCGCGATCGACGAGTACCTGCGGGCCACGGGCCTCACCGACATCATCGGCCGCACCGGTACGCCGATCCAGAACGCCGGGATGGCGATCAGCGTCACCCCGGCCGCCGACAGCATCCTGATCGGACCGGGCCGCTACTACGTGGACGGGCTGCTGTGCGAGGCGGACACCACGATCGACTACCGCGCCCAGCCCTATCTGATCGGTGCGCTGACGCCGATCGGCTCCCTGCTGGCGGAGCTGCGGCTCGGGCGCACGGCCGGGCTGCAGGTCTGGCTGGAGGCGTGGCAGCGGCTGGTCACGCCGATCGACGACCCGTGCATCAAGGACGTCGCTCTGGGCGAAGCCGACACGACCGTACGGCGGCAGACCGTGTGGCGGGTGGTGGTCGAGCGCGCTCCGGTGCAGACGACCGACCGGCGCACCTGCTGCCAGATCATGCACGACCTGCCGCTGCCCATCCTGCCGGGACAGATGACCGCGGATACCGACGATGCCTCGGGGCAAGGGCACTGTCTGCCGTCGCCGCAGGCGGCGTATCGCGGGCTGGAGAACCAGCTCTACCGCGTCGAGGTGCACCACGGCGGCGCCGCTGCGCAGGCGACCTTCAAGTGGTCGCGCGAGAACGGCTCGGTGCTGACCCGCATCGTCGCGGTCAGTGGCTCGGTGGTGACGGTGGACAGTCTCGGTCCCGACGCCAACCTGGGCTTCGCGCCGTTGCAATGGGTGGAGATCAGCGACGACAGCTACGAGTTCGGCCCGGTGCCGAACCAGCCCGGCGTACTATGCCAGATCCAGACGGTGGACCACGAGCACCGGCAGATCACGTTGACCACGCCGGCACCGGCGGTGAACGTGCTGACCGGCCACGCCAAGCTGCGGCGGTGGGATCAGGACGATGCCACCGCGACAGCCAATGGCGTGCCGATGGCACCCGGTGGCTGGCACGCGCTGGAGAATGGCATCCGCGTGCAGTTCTCCGCGGAGCTGGCATTCAGGCCCGGCGATCACTGGCTGATTCCGGCGCGCACCGCGACGGGGACGCTGGAGTGGCCGCCCTGCGGGAGCAACGGCGCCGACCTTCAGCCGGCGCAGTACACCCGCATCCATCGCGCGCCGCTGGCCTGCCTGCACCTCGGCGCGAACCGGCAGATCACGGTGGACGACTGCCGCGACCTGTTCTCGCCGCTGACTGCGCTGCAACGGCCCATCATCCCGCCGGCACTGCATGTCACGGCCGCGAGCTGGCCGAACGACGACATCATCACCATCGACCAGCTCGCCTTCCAGGGCCTGACCGTGAGCCTCGACGGGACGGCGGGTGCGGTAGACGCCGACAGCTTCATTGTCACGCTGGAGATCCCGACCGGCGCCCCGCAGCGCGCCCAGTTCGCCGCGGTGGGCGGCGGCGGATCGGGCATCCTGCGCTACGCCTTCATCCTGGACGGAACGGTGACGCCGAACGGCAACGACCTGGTGTGGTCGGCCGGCATCTTTGCCCTCGGCCAGTTGTATGGCGGGCTACAGGCGCTGCTGGAGAACCTGGCCAATTCCGGCGTGTTCATCCGCGCGCGGGTGGCGCTCAAGGGGCGTACGATCCGCGGCGCCGGCGCGCTGAGCGGGCGCCTGCTGGATGGACAGGTTTTCGGCCAGCCGGCGACGCGCGCCGACGGGCTGACGCCGCGCGTCGCTCTGAGCTTCCCGTCGGGCAATTCGGTGCGGGCCAGCGACTTCGAGAGCTGGTTCTTCGTGGCGCCGGTGACGCGCTTCGACACCATGACGGTCGCACCTGCCACCGTCGCCTTCGTCGTGGTGCCGGGGACGCGGCTGGTGAAGCTGGTCGATGCGACGTCGGGCCAGCCGAACCCGAACGCTCCCGCCGCGATACCGGTGCTGACCATCACGCTCGGGTTCAATGCGCTGCAGGCGACCACCGTCGCGCTGTCGGTCGCCGGCGGCACGGCGGGCATCGTGACCGTGCCGGCGAGCGTGACGATCGCGCGCGGGTCGAGCGCTCCGGCCGCGCCGGTGCAGATCCAGGTGCGCAATCCGGGACCGGTGACGCAGAGCTTCACCATCACCGCGAGCCTGGTGCTGGCGTCGGGGCAGTCGATCTTCCGCACGGCGACGCTGACCGTCACCGGTGTGACCGATCCGGGCGGCATCGTCATCAACCCCGGCCCGATCGGCCCGATCTTCCAGCCCGGGACCATCGTCGCGCAGACCGGCTCGCCGCTGAATATCGTGACCAAGACGGGCTAGCGGTGCGCGCCGTCTGGTCGTTCTGGTCGGCGCCCTATGCGGCACACTACCGGCATGCGTGGCACCGGCCGATCGACCATCTGCTGTCCTGGGTGGTGTCGGTGCAGACTGCACGGCGGCACCACACCGAGGCGGTGCTGGTGACCGACACGCCGGGGCGGCAGCTGCTGGCGGAGCGGCTGGGTCTGCCGTTCACCGCTGTGTCCACCGAGCTGGACCAGCTGCGCGACGAGGATCCCGCCTGGTGGATGCTGGGCAAGCTGGTGGCGTACCAGCCGGCAGACGGCGCCGTTCGTGCACATCGACAGCGACGTGTTCCTGTGGAACCCGCTGCCGGCGCGATTGATTGCGGCGCCGCTGTTCGCACAGAATCCGGAACAGCACCTGGCCAGCCGCGACTACCGACCGGGGGACATCATCCTCGCCATGGCGGAGACCGGTGGCAGCCTGCCGCCCGAGTGGGAGTGGGGCAGCTCGCGCGGCCCGGTGCTGGACGCGGTGAACTGCGGAATACTTGGCGGCCAGGACGCCGCCTTCGTGCGTCATTACGCTGCGGCTGCGGTGGGTATCGTGCTAGGACAAGGCAATCGTGCGGGCTGGCGCCGGCTGCCCGACAGGCAGCAGTACAATTTCGTGATCGAACAGTTCTTCCTCTCCGCCTGCCTTGGCTATCACCGCGGCCGGCCGAACTCGCCGTACGCCGGCGTTCGCGCCGAGCATCTGTTCCAGTCATGGAACGAGGCGTTCGATCCGAACCATGCGGCGCGCGTCGGCTACACGCACCTGATGGGCGCCAAGCGCCATCCGGCGGCCAGCCGGCGGCTGGAGCAGCGGGTCAGGCGCGACTGGCCGGATCTCTACCGCCGATGCGAGCGCCTGCAGCATGCACAGCCGATCTGACACAGACCATCGCTAATCCAGAGGTGCGGGCCCTCATGCGAATCCATGCATCCACCAGGAAGCCGTCGTTGCCGGAAGCAGGCGGCAAGAGCGTGCTGCCTGGCGCCATGCAGGGTGGCCGCAGGTCGCGCGTGACGTTCGGCTTCGGCCACGTCCCTTTGTTGTCCGGTGGCGAACTGCGTCGTCGCGCGACCGGGCCGGCGCCTGCCACAGCACCTTGCATCGTGCACGAGGTGCTGCGCGACGCGGGCCGGCCAATTCCGGCCGACGTGCGGCAGGACATGGAAGCGCTGCTGGGCGGCGAGTTCCGTGACGTGCGTCTTCACACCGACCCGCGTGCCGGCGAGTCGGCCGAGGCGGTGGCCGCACAAGCCTACACCGTGGGGCGGCACATCGTGTTCGCTGCCGGACGCTTCGATCCGGGGTCAGCGGAGGGCCGCCACCTGCTCGCGCACGAGTTGGCCCACACGGCAGGTCAGCCGGCGGGAGCATCGACGCCGTCCGGCGAATTGCGGATCAGCGTCCCTGGCGACGCGGCGGAGCGGCACGCGGTCGCCGTCTCCGAGGGGGTCATCGCCCCTGCCGCGACGCCCGCGGCAACGACGGGTCTGTTCCGCCAACCGGCCGCCGCGGTTCCCCTGACCGGTGTGAGCGTCAACCACGACCGGGTGACGGTTCCGCCGCCGAGCGGGCTGTCGTTCTCGGCCAGCAAGGATCCGCCGGGCGCGTCGAGCGTCACGCTCTCCGTGGCCGGCGACAGCGCCGTCATCGCGGCGGGGACCAAGATCAGCAACACCACCGGGGCGATCACCGTGGCAACCGGCCAGACCGGCGGCAGCGCGCATGTCGAGGCCAGGCAGGACAGCACGGCGCCCGACGGCTCCACCACGACGACCACCGCGACGGCGCCGTTCAACTTCACCGCCATCCCGTCAGGCATCACCGGCACCAGTGCGTCCGCCGCCAACAGCACGGGCTTCTATGGCGGCACCTTCACCCACACGTTCGGCTCGCCTGCGGGTGGCCAGAGCGCGCTGGAGCTGTCGCACGTGAACGAACAGTTCGCCGGCGCGAGTGGCACGACGCTGACCGTCACCGGCAAACTCGGCACGCTGAACATCACCATCAACAACCCCAATTCAGCCAGCGACGGCTGGGATCTCGATGCGTCCGGGACGATGGCCGGACCGGACAATGTGACCTGGTCCAATACCATGGATGCCCGCCCGTTCGTCGCCAACGCGTCGCACCCGTCGCCGAGCCCTGGATTGCCGCAGGAGCTCACGGCGACGCAGAACTTCCGCAACCTGACATTCCCGGCGCAGACCTATGGCGCGGCGACCGTTGCCTCGACGACGCATCGGCGGGCCATCGAGGACCGCACCACGCTGAAGGCGGTGACCAGCGCCAATGCGGCGGGCATCAGCCAGGAAGTGGTCGACGACTATGCCGGCCCGACCGTGTTCCGCCACGCGCGCGCCGCTCCACCCTCCATCCCGGTGGCGGCGCCGGCATCGCCTGGCGGGACGGCGCCGGCAGCAGCGACCACAACGGTCACGGTGGATGCCGAAGGCCAGACGGCGACGCCGACCTTCACGATCCTCTCGCCGGACCTCGGGTGCACGATCACCCCGGCTGGTGTCCTGACGCCGGGCCCGACCGCCGGAACCGTTACCGTCCGCGCCGGCGACAGCGTGAACTACGACGAGACGACAGTGACCATCACGGCGCAGCCTGCGGCGCCGGCGCCCGCTCCGAGCCCCAATCCGAACCCGGCGCCGCCGCCCACACCATGAACGTCCAGCGCGGGTCGCTCAGGTGCCGTCGGTCATGACGGCACGTTCGGCCAACAGTGCATCGATGGCCGACTGCGTGTAGCCCGCCTCGGCCAGGATCTCGCGCGTGTGCTCGCCGAGGCGCGGGGCGAAGCGGCCGGTCGGTGGCGCGGTCTCCGACCAGGTGCTGGGCTCGCGCATGGTGCGGATACGGCCTTCCGATGGGTGCTCCTGGAGGGGGAAAAAGCCGATGTCGGCCAGATGCGGATCGTCGAGCAGTGTCTCCAGCGTGTGCGGGCGGATACATGGAATGTCGTTCTGCTGCAGCAGCTCGAGCCACTCGTCGGTGGTGCGCTGTTGCAGTTCCTCGCCGAGCATTTCGTAGAGCGCATCGATATTGGCGGTGCGGGCGGTGATGTCGGCGAAGCGCGGATCGCTCTGCACGACATGCGCCTTGCCGATCGCCGCGAAGAAGCGGCGCCACTGCCCGTCATTGTACGGCAGCACGGCGATGTGGCCGTCCCTGGTCGGATATGGGCGGCGATGCCGGGACAGTGTTCGTGCATAGCCGGCGGGACCGGTCGGCGGCTCGAAGGTGCGGCCCTGCATGTGCTCGGCCAGCACGAACTGCGCCATGGTTTCGAACATCGGCACCTCGATGCATTGGCCGATGCCGGTGCGTGCGCGGGCCAGCAGCCCGGCGAGCAGCGCGTTGGCCGCGGCCGAACCGACGATGCGGTCGATCGCCGCCATCGGAATGAAGCGCGGCTCGCCGGTGGAGCGCTGCAGCAGCATCGCGACGCCCGAGGCGGCCTGGATCAGATCGTCATAGGCCGGGCGTCCGGCATAACGCCCGCCGCTGCCGTAGCCGACCATGTTGAGGTAGACGATCGAGGGGTGCAGCGGTTTGACCGACGCGTAGTCCAGCCCGAGACGCGCGAGCGCGTTCGGGCGGATGTTGGAGGCGAAGGCATCGACGGTGGGCACCAGCCGCAGCAGCGCCTCGCGTGCCGCAGGGTGTTTGAGGTCCATGGCGATGCTGCGCTTGCCGCGCGCGTTGTGCTGGAAGCTGCCGCTCATGCCGCGGTGGCGCGGCGTGCCGGTATAGCGGGAGGAGTCGCCCTCGGGCGCCTCGACCTTGATCATGTCGGCGCCGAAGTCGGCGAGGATACGGGTGCACCAGGGGCCCATCTGCACCGTGGTGAGATCGAGCACGCGGATGCCGGCGAGGGGGCCACTGTTCGGCGGAGCGACGTCTGTCATGGCAGCCATTTTGCGGCGCTGCGGTGTGCGGTCAATCGAGCGCCGCCACCGTGGCCGCGCAGGCCCGGCCGCAAATGCGCGCGCGGTCGTCCGGTTGGCATCGAACCCGAGTGTCGGGTGCGCTTCGTTCGCGCCGTGAAGCTTTGTGTCACGACCGGAACTCACCGGTCGTGCGCGTGATCGATCAGGCTAAGCCGGCGCGTCGCCTTTCAGCATGATCCGGTACAGATACCGCACCTGGCCCATATCGTAGTCGCCGTTCGCCTTGTGCAGCAGGCAACGGTTGTCCCACATCACCATGTCGCCCGGCCGCCACCGGTGGCGGTACTCGTACCGTGGCTGCGTCGCGTGCGCCAGCAGCTGGTCCAGCAATGACAGCGCCTCGGCCTCCGCCATCCCCTCGATCCCCTCGATGCGGATCGGATTGAGGTAGATTGCCTTGCGTCCGCTCTCGGGATGCGTGCGCACCAGCGGATGCAGCACCGCATCGGGCACCTTCTGCCGCGCCGCATCGCTCAGCGCCATCAGTTTACGCTCGCTGTGACGGCTCTGGTACACGTGCATCGCGCGCAGTCCGTCGATCCGCAGCCGCGTCGCCGCCGGCAGGTCCTCGTAGGCACGCTGCATGTTAACGAACTGCGTGTCGCCGCCGTGGTCGGGCAGCTGCACCGCGTGCAGCACCGTCGCCTTCGGCGGTTCGGCGGCGTTGGAATGGTCGGTGTGATAGCCTTCGCCCGGGATATAGCGCTTGCCGTCCGGATAGAAGTCCTGATTGGAGATGGTGTGGATCTGCGGACACTCCGGCAGCGCGAAGCGCGTGTTGTGCTGCGGGAACACCTCGCCGAACAGCTGCACCGCGGCGAGCAACTGCGGCGGTGACAAATGCTGGTCGCGGAACACCAGAACCGAATGCTCGACGAAGGCGCGGTTCAGGTGCTCCCGCAGGGCCGCATCGACCGGCTGGGTCAGGTCGACGCCGGTGACCTCGGCGCCGGTATGCGAAGAGAGGGGCGTGATCATCGCGCCAGATTGCGCAGTCTGTCCTCCAGGTGCAACCTGCCCGATGCAGCAGCAGGGAAGGAACGCATCCATGGCCCGCAGCCCGCAATCGCCCATGGACTTCACCAAGTATTTCGCCGACATGAAGCTGCCGGCGCTGCCGGATCTCGAGGTGTTCCTGACTGCCAACCGCAAGAACCTGGAAACCCTGTCGGCGGCCAACCGCGTCGCTCTGGAGGGCGCGCAGGCGGTGGCGCGGCGGCACATGGAGATGGTGCAGAGCAGCATGACGGAAATGACCGAGGCGATGAAGGCACTCGCTGGCGCCGACGCGCCGCAGGCCAAGGCGGCAAAGCAGGCGGAGCTGCTGAAGCAAGCCTACCAGCACGCGGTCGCGCACATGAAAGAGCTCAGCGACCTGATCCAGCAATCCAACGCCGAGGCGCTGTCGCTGATCAACCATCGCTTCGTCGAGGCGATGGACGAAGTGAAGGCGCTTGCCGAAAAAGCCAAATAACAAATTTCAATAGTCTGTGAACAGGCGCCCCTGTTGGGGTGCTTTTGCCGGCAAAATCATGTATCCTCCGGAGCAGCGAAATACAAAAAGACCAATAACGGGAGGTACCCAAGATGACCGCAGCGCCAGCCGCCGTCACGCCAAGTGGGTTGTCCGAAACCGAGCACAAGGCTCATCTTCGCCGCGCCGTGATCGCCAGCACCGTCGGAACCACGATCGAGTGGTATGACTTCCTGCTGTACGGCACCGTCACCGCACTCGTCTTCGGCAAGCTGTTCTTTCCCAGGTCCGATCCGATCGTCGGAGTGCTGGAAGCCTTCAGCGTGTTCTTCATCGGCTTCGTCGGCCGGCCGATCGGCGCGTTCATCTTCGGGCATTACGGGGATCGTATCGGGCGCAAGGCGACGCTGATCGTCACCTTGCTGGTCACCGGCATCGCGACCGTGGGGGTCGGACTGGTGCCCGGCTACGACAGTATCGGCATCTGGGGCGCGATCCTGCTGACGGTCATCCTATGCCACCGGCGTCCTGGGCTTCTCGCGCGACTTCGTCCTGCTCGGCGTGATCAGCCAGACGGTACTCGGCTTCATCTGGGTAGTGTTCGCCGGCCACTTCTCGGACCGCATCGGCCGCAAGAACATGTACATGATCGGCGCGACGTTCATGGGAGTGTTCGGTTTCGTCTACATCGCCATGCTGAACACCGGCATACCATGGGTCGTCTTCACTGCGATCGCCGTCTCGCTGCTGCCGGTGATGACGCAGTACGGACCGGAGGCGGCGCTGATCGCCGAGAGCTTCACGCCGCGGCTGCGCTACAGCGGCGCCTCGATCGGCTACCAGCTTGCCTCGGTCATCGCCGGTGGCCCGTCGCCGTTCATCGCGACCTGGCTCTTCGCGACCTATGGCTCGGCGTGGCCGATCGCATTCTACATCGCACTCTGCGCGATGATCGGCATCGTCGCCACGTCGATGCTGACCGACTACACCAACAAGGAGATCTCGGCCGAGTACGAGGCGGTGTAGCTACACCGGCAGCCGGATCCGCGCGCGCAGCCCGCCCAGCGGGCTGTCCTCCAGCACGATCTCTCCGCCATGCGCGCGGACGATGTCGCGGGCGATGGTCAGACCCAGTCCGGTGCCGCCGCTGCTGTCGCTCTCGAACGGACGGAACACGCTCTCGCGGCGGTCTGGCGGAATGCCTGGGCCGTCGTCGTCCACCGTGACGAACACCATCCGTCCCTGCCGCATCGCCGCCAGCGCCACGCGGTGCGCGTGCCGGCGCGCGTTGTCCACCAGATTGGTGATCGCCCGCCGCACCGCATCGGCGCGCAGCGACAGGGTCAGTGCCTCGGGCACATCCACCGCCACCTCCGCCCCCGAGCGACGCGCGCCGGCGGCGACCTCCTCCAGCACCGCCGACAGGTTCACCGGCTCCGCCTGTTCGGTTCCCTCGCCGCGCGCGAAGGCGAGGTAGCCGCTGACCATCCGCTCCATCTCCTCGACGTCGGCGGTCATCTCTGACACCAGATCTTCACGCGCCGGCATCATCGCCAGCGCCAGGCGCAGCCGGGTCAGCGGCGTGCGAAGATCGTGCGACACGCCGGCCAACATCTCGGTGCGCTGCACCAGGAAGCGGCGCACCCGCTCCTGCATACGATTGAATGCGGAGGCCGCCTGCCGGACCTCGGTGGCGCCCTCCGGCTTGATCGGGCCGATGTCGCGGCCCCTGCCGAACGCCTCAGCCGCGCTTGCCAGCCGCCGGATGCCCCGCACCTGATTGCGCATGAACAGCGCTGCGATGACGAACAGCACCGCCGCCATGCCGACGATCCACAGCACGAAGATGTAGATGGTGCCGGCGTACAGCCGCTTGCGCGCCGAGACCACCTTCAGCACGCCGCCTTGCGGCAGCTGTACGCTGATCAGCACGTTGCGGCTGTCGGAGAGCCAGTCGGCGACGAAAGGCATGCCGGTCCGGTCGCGCAGCGAGATGGCGAGGTCGTCGTCCATCGGGCCCAGGATGTTGGTCTGCGGCATGTCGGGCAGCATGGCATCGGGCTCGATCGTCATGGCCAGATCGAACTCGCTGTTGGCCTTGCTCAGGATCCAGTCGCGGTCCGCCGGGTCGGGAAACCGCCGCAGCATCTCCAGCGTGTAGCCGATCTCGCCGGCGACCGCGCCGGACAGCCGGCGCGACACCACGTCGAGGTGGCTGCCGTAGAAGATCTGCAGCGCCACCGCCAGCAGCAGCACCAGCGGCAGCAGGATCATCAGCAGGCTGCGGCCGAGCAGCGAACGCGGCAGGATCTTCCTGATGCCGCGGTTGACGATCCGCGCCGGCTGGATTTCCGGCCGCAGCATCTAGGCGCCGGGCTTCAGCACGTAGCCGCGGCCGCGCACCGTGTGCAGAAAGCGCGGCTCGCGCGGATCGGCCTCGATCTTGCGGCGCAGCCGGGTGACCTGCACGTCGATCGCCCGTTCTCCGGCGTCGTCCATCTCCAGTGCCGCGGCGATCTCCTCGCGCGACAGCACCTCGTTCGGCTTGCGGGCCAGCGCGGAGAGCAGCGCCGCCTCGCCGCCGGTCAGCCGCACCACGCCGTCCGGTCCACCCAGTTCGGCGCGCTCACGGTCGAACCGCAGTGTGCCCAGTTGGATCGGCCCCTGCGGTGGGTCCGCCGAGGGCGTGCGGCGCAGCAGGGCGCGGATGCGCAGCACCAGTTCGCGCGGCTCGAACGGCTTGCCCAGGTAGTCGTCGGCGCCGGCCTCGAACCCGGCGATGCGATCCTCCGGCGCGCCGCGCGCGGTGAGCAGCAGCACCGGCACCTCGCTGCCCTGATCGCGGCGCAATGACTCGGTGAGCGTCAGGCCGCTCTCGCCCGGCATCATCACGTCGAGGATCAGCATGTCGGGGTGCATGAAGCGCAGCTTGTCGCGTGCCTCGGTCGCGGTCTCGGCGGTGGTGACGCGGAAGCCCTCGCCGGCGAGATAGCGCTGCAGCAGCGCGCGCAGCCTGGCATCGTCGTCCACCACCAGGATGTGGGCATCTTCGGCCATCAGGCCCCCTTCGCGTGGTGCGCATCGACATAGGCGCGCGCGGCCTCGTCCATGATGCCGCGCATCACCCGGCGGAAGCCAGCCACCGCGTCGGCCCCCGCTGCGCCATACGCGGGCCGCAGCCGTTCCTGCTGGCGCTCGAACAGCCGGCGCTCCAGCGCGCCGCCCGCGGCGGTCAGGTGCAGCAGCCGTTGCCGGCGGTCGGTACTGCCGGGCGACTGCGCCACGTAGTCCCGCTCCATCAACTCGCTCAGCACGCGGGCCAGCGACTGCTTGGTGATGCGCAGGATCCCCAGCAGGTCGGACACCGTGATGCCGGGGTTGCGGCCGATGAAGTGCAGCGCGCGATGGTGCGCGCGGCCCAGGCCGAGTTCGGCCAGCGCCACGTCGGCCGCGTTGGTGAAGTCGCGATAGGCGAAGAACAGCAGGTCCTGCGCCATGCGCAGGTCGGTCTCGGCTGGATCGACCTTCGAATCGGACATGGCAGGCATTCCCGTTGCCGCGTGCAAACTACGTCAGCATTATTGACTTATCGGCGTGACAATCATACCGTGGGCCTTGTTGGCGAAACAATATTACCAAGGATGCTGTCATGGAAGCGGTTCCTTTCGACGATCGGGATGGCTGGATCTGGTGGGACGGCGCGCTGGTGCCCTGGCGCGACGCCAGGCTGCATGTGCTGACACATGGCCTGCACTATGCCAGCGCGGTGTTCGAAGGCGAACGGGCGTACGCGGGAAACATCTTCCGACTGCGTGACCATACCGACCGGCTGATCAATTCGGCGCGCATCATGGGCTTCGAGATCCCGTTCTCGGCCGAGCAGATCGATGCCGCGTGCCGGGAGGTGCTGACGGCGAATGGGCTGACCGACGCCTATGTAAGGCCGATCGCCTGGCGCGGCAGCGAGATGCTGGCAGTGGCGGCGCAGCACACGAAGATCCACCTGGCGATCGCCGCCTGGCCGTGGCCCAGTTACTTCGGCGACGACCGCATGGCCGGCATCCGCATGGGCATGGCCGAGTGGAAACGGCCCTCGCCGGAGACCGCGCCGACCGCGGCGAAGGCGGCCGGGCTCTACATGGTCGGCACCCTGTCCAAGCACCGCGCGGAGCAGGAGGGCTATGCCGACGCGCTGATGCTTGACTGGCGCGGCCGGGTCGCCGAGAGCACCGGGGCGAACATCTTCTTCGTGATGGACGGCGAACTGCACACCCCCGACCCGGACTGCTTCCTGGACGGCATCACCCGGCGCTCGGTGATGAGCCTGGCGCGGCGGCACCAGATGAAGGTGATCGAGCGGCCGATCGAGGCGGCCGAGATCGACCGGGCGAGCGAGGTGTTCCTGGCCGGCACCGCGGCGGAGGTCACGCCAGTGCGTGAGATCGCCGGCCATCGCTATACGCCGACGCGGATCACCGAGACGCTGCTGCGCGGCTACGATTCGCTGGTTCGGCAGTCTCCGGCCGAGGTTGCGAAGGTGATGGCAGGGTAGGGCCTCATCCACCGCCTGGCGGCGGCTTCAGATCGGGCTCGCGACCGCCGGCCGGCGTTTCGCGCGCCGCCCACTCGGCGATCATCGCCTCCTCCTCGGCGATGGCGGCGGCTTCCAGGGCCGCGTCGCGCGGATAGCTCAGCACCGCGAGCACCTGTGCCCGCGTCATGAGGTCGGTGCGGAACGTCGGGATGGGCTTGCCGGATCGGTCGCGCGGCTGGAATTCGCCCTGGTCCCCGGCAGGCTTCGGCGCCGCCTCGCATACGGGCGAGGGCGCCTCGGCCGCCGGGTCCGCGGCCGGCTGCTCCGGTGCGCGCCTGCGCAGCGTGCGGAAGGCGCTGGCGTAGGCCCGCCCGGCGGCGAGTCCGGCTGCGCGCAGGCGGATCGCCGTGTCGTCGGAGATGCCCGGGCGCGCCGCCCGCACGAAGTTGTCCAGCGCCGATTGCGCCGAGGCCGCGGCAATGGCGGCGAGGTAGGCTTCGGCGGCATCGCGTGGGGCGAGCGCCGCGAACAGCTCATGCGTCGCGTCCAGCGCCTCGGCGCGCTCGGACGCATCCGCACCAGCCGCGGGCGTTGCGGCGGCCAGCACCTTGTGCAGCTGTCGGAGGGCGGCGGCGAACGGCGGCGACGCTTCGGTCGGCGCCGCGTCGTTGGAACGGGTCGGCGACTGCATGTCCATGGCTTTGGATCCTCCCAGCAAGCAGCTGGCCCGAGCATATGAACCTATCATGAACAAATAATGAACTAAGGTGGGTTGCGGCCCACCGGGGTGGCCGGAAGGACAGGTGAAGGGACGGCTGTCTGCGTGAACCACCGTACGTTGCAAACCGCATTACTCCTTCGCGTTCTGGTGGATAGAACCTGCATCGAACCGAGACCCTGAAAGGGAGCGTCCGATGCACGCAACGTCCGCACCGTCCAACGCCTCCACGCACACGACGCCGGCGGGCGTGGCGCACGGCCACCGCTGCAGGAAACTGCCGCCGGTGCAGAAGGGAGAGGCGGAGCGTCTGGTGGCGGAATTCCTCGCCAGGCATCGCGTCACGAGCTGCCCGACCCGCTATGCCGTCGCGATCGAACAGCGGCCGCAATCCTCCCGCGGCGGCTACTGATGGCGGGCCCGGGAGCTCGCCGATGTCGGTGCTCGCCACTCTCGTCGCGCCGCGTCGCGTCACGATATTCTTCGACTGCTGCGCGGACGCCGGCAATCCGGCCGATCAGCCGAGGCTCGAACAGGCCTTCGAGGCATCCATCGCCGCGACGCCGGACGATGATGTCGCACCGGAAGCCATCGCTCCGGCCACCTACGTCACCCGTGCCGAACTCGCCGAGACCGTGCCGGTCCTGCTGGCGCTGGCCGGTGTCGAAGCATCGGCCCGGGTACGCTCCGCGCTGAACCGGCTGGCGGATCGCTACGCGACGATGACGCACGGCGACTGTGGCGCCTTAGCCAAATCGCAAGATGCCGAGCCCATAGTGCCTGCACGCAGGAAGCGGGTTGGGTCATGCCGGGTCTGATCGAGGATTACGAATACATCGCCAGGCGGGCCAGGGAGATCAGGGCGGCACGTTGGCTCGAGCTCGGCGTATCGCCGCCCGCGTCGGAGAAGCAACCGCCACAAACCGTCCCCCGTGACGCCGCAGAACCGGAATGCTGCGACGGCTTTCGCTATGCTTCGGGCTTCGAGCACCTGGGCCGGCAATCGCCGCCGGCCGGCTGATAGCGATCAGGCGGAGCGCAACGTCGCCCATACCGGTGCATGGTCGCTCGCACCCTCTTCCCCGCGTGCCGTCCGATCCACGCCGGCGTCGATCAGGCGGTCCGCGGCCACCCGGTTCAGCAGCAGGAAGTCGATGCGCAGCCCCGCGTCGCGGGGCCAGCGGTCGCGCTTGTAGTCCCAGAACGAGTACATCGGATCGTCGGGGTGGCGGGTCCGCACCGCATCGACCCATCCCTGGTCGAGCAGGCGGCGAAAGCACGCACGGCTCTCCGGCTGCAGCAGTGCGTCCTTCGCCCATGACTTGCTGGGGTAGATGTCGCGGTCTGTCGGCACGACGTTGAAGTCGCCCGCCAGCACGACGGGCGCCTGCAGTGCGTACAGTGTCCTGGCGTGGGCGATCAGCCGCTCGAACCACGCCAGCTTGTAGGCGAATTTCGGCCCAGGTTGCGGATTGCCGTTGGGCAGGTAGATGCAGGCGACCAGCACGCCCTGCACCGCGGCCTCGATGTAGCGGCTCTGCGTGTCGCCGGGGTCGCCGGGGAGCGCATCGCGGGTCGGCTGGGGCTCGGTGGCGGCGAGGATGGCGACGCCGTTGTAGGTGCGCTGGCCGCGCCACAGGGCGTGGTAGCCGGCGTCGCGGATCGCCGCTTCGGGGAACGCCTCGTCCGCCGCCTTCAGCTCCTGCAGGCAGGCCACGGCGGGCTTCGACTCCCGAAGCCAGGCGAGCAAATTCGGCAGCCGGCGATTGACGTTGTTGATGTTGAACGTCGCGATCTTCAGCGATGGCCCGGCTCGCCGGCGAGATGCGGGGCGGCTGGCCGGCCGGGCTTCGGAGCCGGCCAGTTCCGTCAGCCGTCGCGCGAGCTGCGCCAGCCCCCAGTCGTGCGCCAGCGCGGCGGCAAGGTCCCAGGTGGGCGTCTGGTCGGGCAGCGCCGGGAGCGGCGCCTTGGCATCCATCGTGGCGATCTGCCGGTAGCGGCGCAGCGCATCGGCCTGCTCGGTGAAGCGCCCGTCGGCCAACGCCTGCTCCAGCGTGCCGTAGCGGCGCAGCAGCGTCGCCGCGCCTTTTGGGCCGACGCCGCTCGCGCCGGGCAGCCGGTCCGACGGATCGCCGCGCAGGGCGATGAAGTCGGGCACCTGCCGGGGTTCGACCCCGTAGCGTTCCCGCACTTCGGCCGGACCGATGCGGGCCATCTCGCCGGCGCGCAGCGGGTGCAGTATGGTGGTCGCGTCGGAGGCGAGCTGGAAGGCGTCGCGGTCGCCGCTGGCCACCAGGACGGTGCCGCCGCGGCGTTCCTCGTCGGCGACGGCGGCGGCGAGGAAGTCGTCGGCCTCGTAGCCCGCCGCCTTGGCGTTGGCGAAGCCGCACGCCGCGACGAATTGCGGCAGCGTGTCGAGTTGGTCGATCAGCTCCGCGTCGAACTGCCGGCCGCCCTGGTAATCGGGGAACAGCCGCTGCCGGTAGGTCGGCGCACCCAGCGTGTCCCAGGCGACCAGCACGGCGCGCGGCGTCTCGGCCTGGAACAGGCGGAGCAGGAAGTTGGCGAAGCCCACGATGGCGCCGCCGCCGCGGTCGCCGGTGCGCCGGATCGACTTCGGCAGCGCGTGGTAGGCGCGATGGGCGAAGGAGTCGCCATCGATGACGAGGAGCGGCCGGGACATCGGCGGCAGGGTGGCAGAACGGCGGAGGGGCGGCTATCGCGGGGATTGGGTTCCCTTCGCCTGGCCCATAGCGCGCTGGTAGTGGTTCAGCAGCGATGTCAGCGCCAGCGGGTCGTTGTCCGGCAGCAGGCGTGCCGGATGGCGCTGCCAACTGGCGACGATCACGTAATCGAGCGCGAACCGGTTCGCCGCGAGCGCTTCGGCGTGCTGGCGCGCCTCGTCCATCCACGACTGGTCGGTGACGTCGCGGCCGCCGCGCGCGTTGAGGAACACGCCGGCGGCGGTGCCGTTCTGGTGCAGGAGCTCGCCGAGCGGCACGTGGCTTGCCAATCTCTGTAGGTGCTGGTGAAGCACAGAGATGCGACGCAAGCCAGTCCGGCTGCGGTTTGTCGGAGCCGTTGCCCTCACTGCCACTACCGGCCACCTCCGCCGGTGGTGGAGGAGCATCGATCCGCCGGCCCGGCCGCCAACCTCGGCTGAGGGACGCAAGATGGCCTGTACCTCTCGCGGTGGGCCGGGAAGCGCTCGGCCATCTCCGTCCAGCGGGAGACAGCTTCAGCCCAATCCGCGCGCTCTTCGGCGATATTGGCATAGTGCCGCCATAGCGCCTGTTCGGCGGGGAAACGTGAGAGTGCCTTGGCTGCCAGCGGTTCGAGGCTTCGTCGTAGCACCGCATCGTGCGAAGAGTTACCAAGCCCTCGATATAGCCAAGCGTCAGGTGCGGAAGGCATGATCGGACCTCCTGCCATCGGCAATTCGCCGCATCGAGGTCGCCCGCGGCCTGTGCAACACGGGCTGAAGTCACCAATAGGGATGGCTGGTCGGGGAACCTGTGCCGGGCATCGGCTGCAAGCGCTTCAGCTTCCGCGTATCGGCCCAATGCGCACAGCGCCTGCATGCTGCCATCGAGGCCGGCTGGCAGATCGGGAAACCGCGCGCGGACAACCTGCCACCTCGTATATGCTTCCGACCAGGCGCGGCCGGTTGCCGCTATCCGGGCATGCTCGACGAGCAGACCAGCCGCGTCTGGGAATCGCTCGAGCGTCTCTCGCGTCTGAGCTTCAGCGGCATCGAGTTGTCCTGTCTCGCGCAACGTCGCCAGAAATCCCAGGTGGCCCCCCGCACGTCCCCGGGGAAGCGGTCTCTGACCTGGCCCCACCTGACGCTAGCCGCGTCGTGGTCCCGCCGGAGTTGCGCGGTACGAGCAAACTCGATCAAGACCTCCGGATCGTCCGGGAACAGCTTGCATGCCTCGGACAACAGGGTCTCTGCCGCATCGAACCGACGCAAGCATATCAATACCGCACCTGCACGATTGAAAGCTCGGGACTCTCTCGGGAACTGACAGCGAAGGTCCGCCCATACCTCCAGCGCACGTTCCGTGTTGCCGAGCGCCACAAGCCGCGCCGCGGCAGCCAGCCCTTCCGTTATATTGGTGAACGTCTGTACCCCTTCGATGTCCGACACCCAGCGTTCCCCGTCCTTCCTCTCCTGCCGCGTCGACAGATCACCTGCCGGCGCCATGTAACCGCGCCAGGCGCCAGCGTCTCACGTCAGTGCTCCCGAACCACCGGCGCACACTTGCGCGCTGGGATGGGTTGGTGCTTATCGGGGCACTCGCTAACGCGCCACGATTCTTTGGCTGACGCAAGGGTACGTTCGCAGCGGTGCCTTAAGTCTCCTGGACACGCGTTCCTTGCTCTGCCGACCTGGCATGGTAGGTTCGCCCCCGGTCCGGGGCTGTCGCCCGCAACGGCCCGTGCAGCCTTCAGACAAGGGAGATGCCCCTCATGGCCCTGCGAGGCTACATCGACGCAATCAACCATCGGCACGTCGCCGGCTGGGCTGCAGACGATGCCGATGTCGACGCCGTCGTCGATATCTGCATCGTGGTGGACGGGACACTGGTGGCGCAGGTCGCGTGCGATCAACCGCGGCCGGATCTGGCCGGGAAGTTTGGCCTGGGTCGGCATGGCTTCCGCTACGAATTTCGTGACGCCTCCCTTCCCGGTGGCAGCAAGGTGGCCGTACAGTTCCAGGCGACCGGCCGGCCGCTTGCCAACGGTGAACACACGATCGACCAGGACATCGCGCTCGAAACGCACGGCCAGAACGTGCGGCGGCCGCCTTCCGATGCGCATATGCGGCCGCTGGACTGGCCCAGAATGCAGGTGGACGTGCGTGCCGACGACGCGGATCTTGCCGCCATGATCGGGCGGGTCGAGGCCATGTTCCGGCATCTTGGCGAGAGTGACGAAGATATCGCGCGCGCCGGACGGGACAGCTACTTGGCCGCACGCATCACCGAGCGGCCGCAGGAATTCTTCGAGTTCGGCAAAACGCCGGTACGGCAGTTCGTCGCCACCCTGGCGCGGTCCGATATCGCGACGGACGGCCTCGACATCTGCTTCGAGCTCGGCTGCGGTATCGGCCGCAGCACTGTGTGGCTCGCGGAGCAATTCCGCAGCGTCATCGCCGCGGATGTATCGGAGCCCGCGGTCAACGAGACACGCCGCAACCTCGCCCGATTCGGCAGGCAGAACGCGCAGGTCGTGCATACAAACCGGATCGACTCACTCAACGAACTGCCCGCGCTGGATGCCTTCTTCTCGATGGTCGTGCTGCAACATAACCCGCCACCGGTACAGCGACACATTCTCAGCATTCTACTATCAAAACTGAAAGCGGGAGGCGTCGGCTATTTTCAGGTGCCGACGTATCGGCGCGGATACCTGTTCGAGACCGCCGCGTATCTTGCGAAGCCGCTGGACCTCAATGCCCCCGAAATGCATGTGTTCCCCCAGCCCGCGCTTCACCGCCTGTTCGAGGAGCACCGCTGCCACCTGGTCGAGATCAGGGAAGATCCCATTCCGGGAGACTTTGTTTCCAACCGTATTCTGGTGCAGAAGGCAACTTGGGGGTGTGCGACGTAACGCTTGAGCGCACCCCTTGCCCCCGCTCACCGCCGCTGCACCAGCAGCCGATTCGATATCGCCTGAAGCCCCGCCGCGCCGTCCTCGCGGATCTCCAGCAGCCGGCAGCCGGACGCTCGATCGTCTCCACCAGCGCCGCCTGCGGGAACACGTGCATCTCCGGCGTGCCGACCTGCAGCTCGGACCCGAGATACGTGTCGATATTGAACTCGTAGCCCACCTGGTAGGTCGGCACCTGGAAGTAGCCCAACCCCCCCGGCCGCAGCCGGCACAGGATATTGCGCAGCATGTAGTGCATCAGCGGCGGCGGGTTGTGCTGCAGCACGATGATCGAGAAGAACGCGTCGAACGCCGGCAGCCGTTCGAACTCCTGCATCGCGTTGACGCACAGGGTGCCGACGTTGGTCTTGCCGTGCTGGCCCAGCGCATCGACGGCCAGGCGCAGGTGCGACTCGGAGATGTCGGCTGCCAGCACGTGCCCGAACAGATCGGCCAGCCAGATGGTGCTGCGGCCCAGGCCACAGCCGAGCTCGAAGCACGTGCCCGGCCGAGGCAGCGCCACGCTGCAGCGTTCGGCGGCGAGCACGAACTCGTTCACCACGCCCTTGCCGGACAGGAAGAACTCGCGTTCGTTGGCGCCGATGTTCTTCGCCCGGTAGCGTTCGTCGGTGATCACCGACCAGTGCGGCTCGTTCTCGCCCAGATAGCGGAAGTTCTGCTCGACGCGCTGCATCATCCGGGCGAGCGGCTCGTTCGCCACGTCCACGTCGACGGCGATCTTCGGCCAGGCGAGGGTCTTGAAGCGCGGCACCGCCGACTGCAGCACGCGTTGCTGGAATTCAGCCGAATTGAGGAAGCCCGTCCGCAGCTCCTGCAGCGTCTTCTTGCTCTTCACATGGCTGGTGACGACCTCCTCGTTCTCCGGCTCCCGGCCCATCAGGAGCCGGTAGGCCATGGTGACGTCGTCGCGTGTGATCATCGGTGAACTCCAGACCCGCAGCCGGCGCCGTTCGGGCAGTCAGGTTTCCGCGCAAAGCGCCCGGGCATCAGGATCATCTACCGTATCACGCGACCGCCGCCCAGTCCGACAGCGAGCTTGCCCCCGCGTCCAGCTGCTGCTCCACGGTCCGATACAGCTGCGCGTCCTGCTGCGAGATCTCGTGCAGATACGCCAGGTCCTCCGCCGCCAGCGTCTCGCTCATCAGGAACTTGGTCGACGCGTTCTGCCGCGTGTTCGCCGCGATGCCCCAGCGCTGCTGCCGCCACAGCGCATATCGCTCGGTGTTCGTCACCTCGACCTCGTGCTCCGCCAGCCACTCCAGCACCTCGGCCGCGTCGCCGCCGCCCAGCCAGTGGCACATCGGATTGGGAATGACGATCGCGCGCATGCGCAGCGCCCGCCGGCCGAGGTCCCGCAGGTAACCGTCCGACACGTCGGCCGGAGCCTCGTCCATCTCCAGCAGCCGCAGCCAGGCCCGCACGTCGGGCAGGATCGTGCCGGTCGCGGCGTCCGCCTTCAGCCGCGTCAGGATGTAGTTCACCTGCGAGATCGCCATATCGACGGGATCGCGCAGAATGGTGAACAGCCGGTCGCAGGGTCGCGCCAGCCCCTGCTCCAGATAGTCCGCCAGTGCGACGTGGCCGTGCACGAAGATCGTATCGAAGAAGTGCAGCTTGCGGACGGCGTTGCTCAGCTCCTCGAACAGCTGCTGTCGTCCGGTCCAGTGCGGCGCGCGCAATTGCTCCGAAATGGACGCGTAGCGGCGGACCAGATGATGCGACAGATCGCTGCCGGCGCATTTCGGGATGTGAACGAACAGCAGCCGGCGCTTCTCCGGAAACGCGTCGAGGAACAGCCGCAGGATGTTGTGCTGGAAGGTCTCCGACAGCAGCTGCTCGTTGAACAGGTCGCGGGCCGCCCCAGGCGTCCAGGCCGATCGCGCCTGGCGCCAGGACGGCGCCATCGCGCCCAATGCGGCATAGGCCACCTGGCGCGGCGAGCGGTCGGTGAAATCCACTTGGCGGAGCAGGTTATACAGCCCCTGGCTGCGTGCATAGAGGGACAGCAGCTCGAAGGTCTCGCGCGGCGTTTCCGGTGCCGGCAGGCTTTGGAACTGCTCGGGCACATCGGCGCCCAGGTCCAGCGGGGTCGTCGCGGTCTCCGCGTTCAACACCACGTCGCCGTTGCCCAGCAACGCGCCACTCGTGGCGTGGCGCACGGTCACCCGCTGCGGCATGCGCTCGCTCAGCGGGGGATACGGGTTGTAGCGAAACCCGTGCATCCCGTTGCCCAGTCCCGCCAGCCCTTTCAGGTCCTCGCGCGGGCTGTTGCAGGCGAGTTGCACGAGCTTGCGGCCGTCGACGAAGATCGAGACCTCGACGGTCTCGTCCGGCCGGTCCGTATCGACCGCCCAGCCGGAAACGAGGGTGGGGCCGACAAGATCGACATGGCCACGGAACATGTCAGGTCCATATCATTTCTGGCGAGTCATCCCAGGCCGTACTCCCTCGACACGCCAGGATGGAGCACCCGATCGTCCGGTCCATAAAGGCCAGGCCGCCACCTCCAGGCAACAGCTCTCCGGCAACAAAAGGCCTTTTCCTGCCTGGGTCAAGACCGCTCCGGCTGATCGCCGGGGATGCCCCCGCTGTGGACATAAACCATGATCGTGCTACAGACCCGGCTTCCGGAAAACCATCGGCGACCTGAAGCGCGGGCACGGCAGGCTCCCATTCGGGGGCAACACGGTTGGAGCGGCGAGCGAAATGTGCCATCTGGCTCACTCCTTCTGTTGGGCATGATGCACAACCCGGTGTCCGGCTCGCCGTCCCACCTGCGCCGAGCCTATCTCGCCACTCGTCCACTGGCCGCCTGGCTATTCTCCCTCCCGATTCTTGGCTATGCGTTGCGCATCCCGGTCGGCGTCATGAAGCTCCCGCGCTTCAACGCGCATCTGCGGCGGCTAGATTCCGAGGTGTGGCAACTCGGGCAAGCGAGCGTCGATCCGACGGGTTTCGAGCGTCGGATGGCGCCGATGGACGCGCGCCTGGTCGCGCTCGAAAGAGCGTGGCGGCAACATATTCCAGCCTTCCTGAATGCCGTTGGCACCGTTCCAGCCTTTGCTCATCAGTTGCGCGATCTGCAAAGGTGCATGGAGCAAGCCGCCGACCGGGCAAGCAACGCCGAAGCCGACACACAGGCGATGGGCGAATGCGCCAGGCAGACCGCAGCCCAGGCGCACCAAACCGCTGCCCAAATGCACAACGTTGAAGCCAGCATCGAGGCAATCTGGAAGCGCATCGAGTTCGTGCGGCAAGAAATCCTGTTCGAAATGGCGCATGGCCAGAGAGGCCGGGCCGGAGCGGATGGCGCGGCGAAGGCGGCCGCCCGTATCGTCGCGCCAGACAAGATAGCAGCGGCGCGGTCCACCGGCGCGCTTCGGCTGAACCTCGGCTGCGGCCACATAGCACTGCCGGATTACGTGAACGTGGATATGCGCGACCTGCCGGGCGTGGACGTCGTCGCCGAAGTCGATGACCTGCCGTTCGAGCCGGGCAGCGTGGACGAGATCTTCTCGGCCCATTTGGTCGAGCACTTTCCGCAGGAGACGATGCGGCGGCGCCTGCTGCCTTACTGGCGCGGTCTATTGCGTCTTGGCGGCAGGTTTCGCGCCATCACCCCGGACGCCGGGACCATGCTGGCGGGCGCGAGCGCGGGGACCTACGACTTTGACGACTTTCGCGAGGTGGTTTTCGGCAGCCAGGACTATGCCGGCGACTATCACTTCAATCTGTTCACACCGGACAGTATGCATCGCATGCTGCAGGAGGCCGGTTTCGCCGACATCGAGATACCGGTCGCGGGCCGGCGCAACGGCAAGTGTTTCGAGTTCGAAATCAGCGCCAGGCGAGCATGAGGCAGCCGGATGCGCTGCTCCGGAAGAGTCTTCGCTACCTGGGCCGCAGCATCATGCTGCCCCACCGGGTGACCGAGACCCTGGAGCGTCTGCGCCGCATCGAGGAATTGCTGCTGGCAGCCCCGTCATCCGGCACCGTGCCGACCTCCGCAACCACAGCAATGCCAGCGGCCACCGCCGGCGAGATTTACGCCGGCTACTCGGCCCGCGATATGTGGGTGTTCGACCTCTTTGCCCAGGCAGGAGCGCAACCGACGCCCGGCTTTGTCACGGATTTCCTCGGCACGCGCACGCGCACGTCTTCTCTTTGGGATGCCGCACGTACGCTCGACGGCCAGGTCATGGGCCGGCCGGTGCCGCACGACCTGTTTGAAGCGATCGAATGGGTCGGACTGCTGAAGGCTGTGGCTGCCGCGCGCGACGGCCGCTTCGCGATGATGGAGCTCGGCGCAGGTTGGGGTCCATGGCTCGCTGCCGGTGCGGCGGCTGCGCGGCTGCGCGGCCTGCACGATCTCCGCCTGCTCGGCGTCGAAGCAGATCCTGGCCGCTTCGCGCTCATGCATCAGCACTTCCGCGACAATGACCTCGATCCGGCCGCGCATCGGCTGATCTGCGCCGCTGTCGGCGCGGCGGCCGGCCGCGCCCGATGGCCACGCATCGACGACCCGGCGAATGCCGGTGGCGCACGACCGGTGCGCGCGACCGGAGCCACGCTGGACCAGGGAGACGCAGCCTATATGCAGGGTGCGATCGAGGATTTCATCGAGGTCGAGATCGTATCTTTGGCCGATCTGCTGGCAGCGGAACCCGTGTGGGATCTTGTGCACATCGACGTGCAGGGCTGGGAAGCGAAGCTCTGCGCCGACTGCGTCGAGCCGCTGAGCGCCCGGGCTCGCTGGCTGGTCATCGGCACGCATTCGCGCCGCATTGAAGGCGCGGTCATCGAGGCTCTGCTGCCGGCAGGCTGGCTGCTCGAGAACGAAAAGCCGACCCGCTTCCATCTGGACCCGAGCAAGCCGTCGATCGAACAGATGACCGAGGTCGACGGCGTGCAGGTCTGGCGCAACGCGCGCCTCTTCGACAGCTAGCGGAGCCCGCGAGTTGGCCGAGCGGATCGCCCTGGAACAGCTTGACGTCGTGCTGGATCGCGCAGATGCGCTGATCCACGCGGACTACGCTGCGGCGATGCACGTCCTGGGCGACGTCGTCGTGGATATTCCGCCCCCGCCGTCAGCGGGCGATCCGTTCGGCCCAGACTATGCGGCGTGGGTGATGTCCATCTATCGGCGCCTGGCCAGGCTTGACGCGTACGAGCCGGCAACCCATGAGGCAGACCGCAACGTAACCGAAGACCTGCCGTTCCGGCGGTATTTTCCGTTCAACACGGGCGACGTTGGCTTGATCGGCCGATATATCACCGGCGTCGGCATGATCCTGACCGAACTCGCCCTCCCCGCCGGATCGCGCATCGTCGAATACGGCGTGGGTTGGGGACATGTCGCCGCGGCGCTTGCGCGCGCCGGGCATCAAGTCACCTGCGTCGATATCGAACCGAAATTTCTTCGCCTCGCATCGCGGCAGGCAGCAAGCCTGGGCAGTGCGATCACAACCCATCATGGCGCGTTCGGTGACGCGCCTTTCCCGCCCGATGGGCCGCGTGCCGACGCCGTAGTGTTCTTCGAGGCCTTTCACCATGCCTTCGACCATCTGAATGTGCTGCATCGTCTCAGGCACGAGGTTCTGCGGCCGGGCGGCATCCTGGTCCTCGCGGCGGAGCCGATACATCCGGAGTTTCCGGTTCCCTGGGGCATCCGGCCGGACGGCCACGCGCTCTGGGCGGTGCGCCGGCACAAGTGGATGGAACTCGGGTTTCAGGAAGACTACCTGCTGCGTGCTCTATTGCGCGAGGGCTTCCTGGTCTCGCGCACCCGGGTGGACGCGCTCGGATCGTTCGGCCTGCTCTACCGAGCCCGGCTGCATGAGGGGAGCCTGCGCCTGAGCGACACCCTGCTGCCCGGCACCGAGGCGGCAAGCTGGGCGCCGGCGCCTCCCGCCGGCGAGCCGTGGCGCTGGGCACAGGTCGATAGCCGGGCGACGTTGGACCACGATGCCCGCTGGACGGCAATCACTGTCGCAGTGGCCAATCATCTTCCGGTACCGCTGAGCGCCACCATCGACGCCGGCGGTCCCGGTCCGGCGGTCAGCCGCAAATTCATGCCGGGCGAGCAGGCAGACCTGATGCTCCCGCTGCCGTGGACGGGGCGTGAGCTTCGCGTGTGGTCCGAGACGGCGATCCCGGCTGAATGCGGCGTGAACGATGACCGGCGCCCGTTGGGGCTCGCGGTGCAGGAAATTCGCTACCATGCGGGCTGAAGCAGCTCCGTGCGTTGCCGGGCGCGTGTCCATCGTGATCTGCACCGATGGCCGAGCCGCGGCGCTGGCTGCCACGCTGCACTGCCTGCAATACCTGGACGGACCCGCTTTCGAGGTCTGTGTCGTCTGCGGCCCGACCGAAGACGGAACGGCGGAGCTGCTCTCGGGATGGAACGGGAAGATCAAGATCGGCCGCAATCCCGAGCGCAACCTGTCGATGTCGCGCAATATCGGCATCGCCATGGCGGCCGGCGAGATCGTTGCATTCGTCGACGACGATGGACTGCCGGAGCCGGAGTGGCTGCCGCAGATCCTGCAGGCCTTCGACGACCCGAACGTGGCGGGAGCCGGAGGCATCGTGATGGATCATACCGGCGCCCGTCCGCAGTATCTCTATGCGTCCGCCGATCGACTGGGCAATGCGGACTGGCAGCGCGATACGCCGGCGGACGGCTACAACTTCCCCCTCTCATTCAACTTTCCCTACGTGCAGGGCACCAACAGCGCGTTCCGACGGGACGCGCTGCTTGCAGTCGGCGGGTTTGACGAAGAGTTCGAATTCTATCTCGACGAAACCGATGTCTGTTGCCGGCTGGTCGACGCCGGCTGGGTGATCCGACAGCTGCCCGATGCGGTCGTGCACCACAAGTTCCTCCCGAGCGCGATCCGCACCTCCGACCGAGTCACGCGCGTTCTCTACCCCATGCTGAAGAACAAACTGTATTTCTCCTTGCTGAACAACCATGAGCACTATCCGCTGCGCCATGCGGTCGCGGACATGACGGCGTTCATTCAGACGCAGGAGGCGGGCCTGCGCCATCACATCGAGCAGGGGCGCCTGCCGCCGTCCGACCTCGAAGTTTTCCATGCCGATGTCGACCGTGCCTGGGCGGTGGGGCTCGAGCGCGGCCTGAGCGGGCGTCGGCTGCTGCTGCAACCCGCACTGCTGGATCGCCACGCCGCTCCCTTCCGGGAATATCCGCGCCCCGTGCCGCAGCGCGGACGCGAGGTCTTCGTGCTGGTCAGCGAGGAGTATCCGCCTGACCGGATGGGCGGCATCGGGCGGTACATCCACCAGATGGCGCGCGCGATCGCCGAACTCGGCCATCATGTGCATGTCCTGACTGCAGCCGAGGGCCACGATCGGATCGATTTCGAAGCCGGCGTCTGGGTGCATCGCGTGGCGCCGCGCCCCGCGCCGCCGAACCCCGGCCTTCCCATCCCGCCGCACATCTGGACGCACGCCTGCACCGTGCTGTCGGCCCTGCGTGACGTCGCCGCGCGCCACCGCGTCACCGCGGTCTATGCGCCGATCTGGAATTGCGAGGGCATAGCGATCTGCCTGGACGGCAGCTTCCCGCTGGTTCTCGGCCTGCAGACCACGCTGCGGTTCTGGCTGGACAGCCATCCGCACATCGCCGCGGATCAGGCGTTCCAGCGCGACTTCGCCGCACCGATGCTGGCGCTCGAAGCGCGCCTGCTGCGCGATAGCGACGCCGTACACGCGATCAGCGCATCAATCGCCTGCGACATATCGCGCGCCTACGAAGTGCCGCTCGATCCGCCGCGCACCATGGTCCGGCCACTGGGGCTGGACGACTGGTCGCTGCTGCCTGCGGCGGCGCCGACTGCCTTGCCCGATGGCGCGCTCCGGCTGCTCTTCGTCGGCAGGCTCGAAGCGCGGAAGGGCATCGATGTGCTGTTCGACATGCTGGCCGGTCTGCTGGCGCGGCATCCGAGACTGCATGCCGACATTGTCGGCAACGACAGGATCCCTGGACCGGATGGCAGGCCGTACCGGGCCGCCTTCGAAGCATCGGCGCCAGCCTGGGTGCTGGCGCGCGTGGGGTTCCACGGCGAAGTGCCGGAAGCTCGGCTGCGCGGCTTCTATCGGGCCTGCGACATATTCGTCGCCCCCAGCCGCTTCGAATCCTTCGGCCTCATCCTGGTGGAGGCGATGATGTTCGGAAAGCCGGTCGTCGCCTGCCGGGCGGGCGGCATGGTCGAGGTCGCGGAAGAGGGGCGGACCGCGCTGTTTGCGGAACCAGGAGACGCAGCTTCGCTCGATGCGTGCCTGGAGCGCCTGATCGCGGATCCTT
The DNA here is from genome assembly GCA_963812075.1 of uncultured Alphaproteobacteria bacterium. Taxonomy (GTDB): domain Bacteria; phylum Pseudomonadota; class Alphaproteobacteria; order Acetobacterales; family Acetobacteraceae; genus JAMXLO01. The sequence goes on along the minus strand of CAWETN010000019.1, from coordinate 211,155 downwards.
CGCTGCGACGTGCGCTGGGTGTCGCGGGGCGAAAACGCTACGAGGCCCACTTCACTCCGGCCGGGATGGCCGAGGGGGTCGTGGCTCTGCTGCGCCAGGCGCGAGCGTGCCGAACCGCATCCGCGGCCGTGCCGCAACCGTGAGCCTGGGAGTCCGGCGGTTGCGGGTCGCCGTCGTCGCGCCGATCATGGTGCGACACGACGCCATCTCGCTGTCGGCAAGGGACGCGGTGCGCTCCCTGGCAGCCGATCCGCGCTTCGAGGTGCAGCATCTGGGCTGCGTCTGTGATTTCCCCGATATCGTGCACCGGCCGTGCGGGGACATAGCGGATCTGCTGCTGGACCCGTTCTATCAGACGGCCGATGCGGCGATCTTTCATTTCGGCATCCATCATAGCCTGTTCGACGCGCTGCTGGCGGGCGGTCCGCCGGTCCGGGTCGTCCGCTTCCACAACGTGACGCCGATGCGGTTTGTTGCGCCGGCGGAAATGCCGGTCATCGAGCGGTCGCTGCGGCAGATCGAGATCCTGCGCAATGCCGACGAGATCTGGGCCGACAGTCCGACCAACGAACGGGACCTGCTCGACCGCGGCTTCGATCCGTCGCGTATCCGGGTCATCCCTCTCGTGGTCGAGGATCCGGATGTCGCCACACTCGCTGGGAAGCCTGCTGCACCGGTCAGGGCGCTCTACATCGGACGCATCGCAGCCTCGAAGGGGCTCCACGATCTGATCCTTGCCGCCGCCCGGACGGGGTTGCCGCACGGTGTGCTGCAAGTGACCATCGCCGGCAACACGGCCTGGTCCGATCCGGGCTATCTGAGGAAACTGCACGACCTGATCGCCAGTCACGAGCTTGCCAGAGTAGTGCATTTTGTCGGTACGGTCGACGATTCCGACCGGGAGCGACTTCTGCACGATGCCCATATCCTCGTGGTGCCGTCCTACCATGAGGGCTTTTGCCGGCCGGTCGCCGAAGGACTCCGGGCAGGCTGCGTGCCGCTGGTGTACGACGCCTACAATCTTCCCCGCATCGCCGGAGGAACTCGGGCGCGTAACGCCTACCGGAGATATCGGCCGCCTGGCGGTCGCGCTGGACAGCCTCACCCGCGAGCTGCCGCCCGCACTCGAAAGGCCCGACGAACCGCTGCTATCGCTCGATCGCGGCCGAACATCGATCACCGAATTCTCCTCGCTGGCGCTTCGGCATGTTGCCGGGTTCGCGTTCGACGCGGTGAGCGCGGAGATCCGCGAGCGATTGCTGCGACTTGCCGTCAACGGTAAGTGCCAGGCAGGCTGACCGCACGACCGGCACGCCGGTTTTCATCCCCGTGTTCCACCGCATCCACATGCCGGCGCGCCTCGCCCCGCGACTCGCCGAGGCGTATGCTCCGGGTCGCCGTGAACACCATCGATTCGCCCCTGCTCGGCCTGTCGCAGCGCCTGCCGCCCTCCAACGTGCAGGCCGAGCAGGCGCTGCTCGGCGCGCTGCTGGCGAACAATCGGGCCTATGAGCGGGTCTCGGAGTTCCTTGCTCCCGAGCATTTCGTCGATCCCATCCATGGCCGCATCTACCAGGCGATCGTCCGCCGGGTTGAAGCCGGCCAGCTTGCCGATGCGGTGACGCTGAAGGCGGAATTCGAGCATTCCGGCGTGCTGGAGGAGGTCGGTGGCACCGCCTATCTGGCACAGCTGCTCGGCGCGATGGTCGGCATCATCAACGCCGGCGAGTATGGCCGCGCAGTCCACGACGCCTGGCTGCGGCGGCAGCTCATCGACATCGGCGAGACGGTGGTCAACAACGCGTTCGGCGCCGATGCGACGCTCGACGGCGCGCGGCAGATCGAGGCGGCCGAACATTCGCTGTTCCAGCTCGCGACCGACGGCGCCGCACAGGGCGGCTTCATCGGCTTCGAGCGCGCGCTGACCGAGGCGATCCGCGGTGCGGAGCGGGCGTTCAATCGCTCCGGACACGTCTCGGGACTGACCACCGGCCTGCGCGACCTCGACGCCAAGATGGGCGGGCTGCACGCCTCCGATCTCTTGGTGCTGGCGGGTCGACCAGGCATGGGCAAGAGCTCGCTCGCCATGGCGATCGCCTTCGGCGCGGCGAAGTCGCTGCTGGCGGAGGCGCGGCAGAGCGATCCGAACGCCTTGCCGAAGCGTTGTATCGGGGTGTTCTCGCTGGAAATGAGCGCCGAACAGCTGGCCACGCGGCTGCTCAGCGAGGAATCGCGGGTCTCCAGCGACCGCATCCGGCGCGGCGACATCAGCCAGCGCGACTTCGACAAGTTCGTCCAGGTCTCGCGCGAGATCGCCGCGCTGCCGATCGAGATCGACGACACCCCGGCCATCACGCTGTCCGCGCTGCGCACACGGGCACGCCGCCTGAAGCGCACCAAGGGACTGGCCCTGGTCATCATCGACTATCTGCAGTTGATGCGCCCTGCGGCCGGCACCCGTCCGGAGAGCCGCGTGCTGGAGATCGGCCAGCTCACCCAGGGGCTGAAGGCGATCGCCAAAGAGCTCGACGTGCCGGTGCTGGCGCTGTCGCAGCTGTCGCGCGCCGTCGAGAGCCGCGAGGACAAGCGGCCGCAGCTGGCCGATCTGCGCGAATCAGGCACGATCGAGCAGGACGCCGACGTGGTGATGTTCATCTACCGCGACGAGTACTATCTGGAACAGCGCATGCCGAAGATCGCGGCATTCGACAACGAGCAGAAGTTCCAGGCGGCGCATGACGAGTGGCAGACGCAGATGGATCGCGCGCACAACCAGGCCGACCTGATCATCGGCAAGCAGCGCCACGGGCCGACCGGTACGATCCAGCTGTTCTTCGAAGCCGAGTTCACCCGCTTCGCCGATCTCGACCGGATGCATTCAGATCATGGCGACGGCTGACCAGGCCGGCGCGATCCTGGAGGTCGATCTTGGTGCGATCGTCGACAACTGGCGGCTGCTGAGGAGGCGGCACCCAGCCGGACCTGTCGCGGGTGTGGTCAAGGCTGATGGCTACGGGCTTGGCGCGCGCGCTGTTGCACAGGCGCTGTACGCCGCCGGCTGTCGGCACTTCTTCGTCGCGCTGCTCGACGAGGCGCTGGAGATCCGCACGCTTGTGCCGGATGCGATGGTCGCCGCACTCGGCGGCCTCATCCCCGGCAGCGAAGGCGACTACGTTGCGCACCAGGTCGTCCCGGTGCTTGGCTCGCTCGGCGAGGTCGCTGCCTGGGGGAGCGCCGCACGTGCCTCGAACCGGCCCCTTCCGGGGATCGTCAACATCGATACCGGCATGTCCCGGCTTGGCCTCGACGCGCGTGAACTCGCGGTGCTGCAACAGGACCACGCACGATTGGCGGGCATCGACCTGCGCTATGTGCTGACCCATCTCGTCGCGTCCGAAGTTGCAGGCGATCCGCTGAACCGTCACCAGCGCGAGCGCTTCGCCGCTGCCTGCGCCCTGTTGCCACCGGCGCCGCGCAGTTTCGCCAATTCGTCCGGCATCTTCCTGGGCGACGGCTGGAGTTCCGACCTGGCGCGACCGGGCGCGGCGCTCTACGGCCTCAATCCCACGCCCGACGCTGCCAACCCGATGCGCCTCGCCGTGCGTCTGCGGGCGCGCGTCCTGGCCGTGCGCGACGTCCCGCCCGGCGCCGGCGTCGGCTACAACGCCACGTGGCACGCGACCCGCCCGACCCGCATCGCGACCGCCGCGATCGGCTATGCCGACGGCCTCCACCGCAGCCTGTCCAACCGGGGTCGGGCGTTCTTTGACGGCGCACCCGTCCCGCTGGTAGGGCGTGTCTCCATGGACCTGACCACATTCGACGTGACGGAGGCTCCTGGTGTGGTTCCCGGCACGTGGCTGGAGATCATCGGACCGGCACAGACGCCCGACGATCTGGCCGCCGCCGCGGGAACCAATGGCTATGAGGTGCTCACATCGCTCGGGCGTCGGTTTCACCGGACCTACACGCCGGCGTGAACCTGCTGCTCGACAGCCTCGCCGCGATCGGCCGCGGCGTGATTGCCGCGTGTCGTGTCACCGGTTCGATCACGCTGTTCGCGGCGTCCGGTCTGTCGCATCTGCTGCGCCCGCCGTTCTATGGCCGGCTGTTCGTGCGCGCGCTGCTGGAGATCGGCTATTTCAGCCTGCCGGTGGTGGCGCTGACGGCGATCTTCACCGGCATGGTCCTGGCGCTGCAGTCCTACACCGGGTTCGCCCGGTTCTCCGCCGAGAGCGCGATCGCCAATGTGGTGGTGCTGTCGATCACCCGCGAGCTGGGGCCGGTGCTGGCGGGGCTGATGGTGGCGGGTCGCATCGGCGCGGCGATGGCGGCCGAGATCGGCACGATGCGCGTCACCGACCAGATCGACGCGCTGTCCACGCTGTCCACCAACCCGATGAAGTATCTGGTCGCACCACGACTGCTGGCCGGGATCGTGGCGCTGCCGATGCTTGTCGTGGTGGCTGACATCCTGGGCGTACTCGGCGGCTTCATCGTGGCCACGCTGAAGCTGGGGTTCAACGTGGGGACCTATCTGCGCAACACGCTGGACTTCATGCAGGCGATGGACGTGACGTCGGGTCTGGCGAAGGCCGCGGTGTTCGGCTTCCTGATCGCGCTGATGGGGTGCTACCAGGGCTATCACAGCCGCGGCGGCGCTGAAGGCGTGGGTGCCGCGACCACCGCGGCGGTGGTGAGCGCGTCGATCCTGATCCTGGCATTCGACTACGTGCTGACTGAGATGTTCTTCGCGCGGTGAGGGGCGAAGGGTCCGCACGGAGAACCACCGAGGGTCACTTGAGGCAGAGTGTTCAGACGAAGCGCCGGAGACCGTCCTCCAGGCGACGGACTTGATCTCGACGATCAATGCGTCCGCGACCACGAAGTCCGCTCGAAAACTCCGTGGCCTCCGTGTGAAATACTTGGGACTCCGTGACGGGCCTGCCGCCACTCCCGGCGATCGCCGGGTCGATCCTGCGGACCATCGAGTGCGTGGCGGCGCATCGACCGGTCGGCTGGCGAACACCCACCGGCCGTGTCAGAACGCGCGCGGACCTGGAGCGTTCCGTCGAATGAGCGAAACACCGCCGAAGATCCGTCTCCGCGAGCTCCGCAAATCGTTCGGTGACAAGCTGGTGCTCGACGGCATCGACCTCGACATCATGCCCGGCACCTCGATGGTGGTGATCGGCGGCTCGGGCTCCGGCAAGTCCGTCCTGCTGAAATGCATCCTGGGCCTGCTGGAACCGGACGCGGGCAGCATCGAGATCGACGGCACCGACATCCTTCCGCTGCCGCGCCACGAGCAGGAGGCGGTCCGCGCCCGCATCGGCATGCTGTTCCAGAACGGCGCGCTGTTCGACAGCCTGCCGGTCTGGGAGAACGTCGTGTTCGGCCTGCTCGCCCAGCGCCGCCTGTCGCGCTCGGAGGGGCCAGCGCGCGCCGCCGATTTCCTCGCCCAGGTCGGCCTCGCCCCGAGCGTCGGTGCCCTCTACCCGTCCGAGCTGTCCGGCGGCATGCAGAAGCGCGTGGCGCTCGCGCGGGCGATCGCGGCGCGGCCCGATATCCTGTTCTTCGACGAGCCGACCACGGGGCTCGACCCGATCATGGGCGCGGTGATCGACGACCTGGTGGTCGAGTGCGTCAGGCAGCTGGGCAGCACGGCGGTTGCGATCACCCACGACATCGCCAGTGCCCGGCGCATCGGCGATGCCGCCGCGATGATCCATCGCGGCAGGATCATCTGGAGCGGACCGGCGTCCGACCTGATGCAGAGCGGCAATGCCACGGTGGACCAGTTCACCCACGGCCGCCGCGAGGGACCCATCCAAATGGAACTCCGCCGCTGACAGCCGGCCCATGCCGGCGTAGCCTGCTGCCCGCCCAACCGGAGGGACGATGCGATCCGCCAGCCTCGTGATCGCGGCGCTCGCGGCAACGCCTGCCATGGTGCCGCTCGCCCTTGCCGACAGCCCGCCGAACGTGGCGGCGAAACAGGTCGCCGGTCTGTTCATGCAAAGCTGCGTCCGCTTCGCCGGCGATAAGGACGGGCTGCGTGAATGGGCGACGCAGACCGGCCTGAAGGCCCTGCCGAAAGGTGGGCAGGATCGGTTCCTCTACGGGCTGCCGGGCACGGTGTTCGATGCGTCCAACAAGGACGGCAAGTTCGTGCTGATGTCCGAGGATGGCGGCGCGTGCTCGGTGGTCGCGGAACGGGCCAGCGGCGCCGGCGTCATCGCCGATCTCGAGCAGGATCTGAACGATGCCAGGATCAGCTTCAAGGTGACGGCCGAAAAGGCCGACCCACAGGAGACCGCGCTGAAGCATCGCGAGTATCAGGCGTCGCAGGGGGGCCGAGGCTGGCTGCTGCTGGTCAGCACGGTGAAGGATCAAGTCGGCCAGGCGATGCTGACCGCCAACCGCTTCTAGACCTTGGCCAAGTCCTCCTCCCGTTTCGTCTGCCAGAGCTGCGGTGCCGTCAGTCCGCGATGGGCCGGCCGCTGCGAGGCCTGCCAGGAGTGGAACACCATCGTCGAGGAGGCGATTGCCCCGCGCCCAGGTCCTGCCGCCAAGGGAGGGGCGGGTCGCCGCGTCGTGTTCGTGGACCTTGCGGGCAGTGCCGAGCCGCCGCCGCGCTGCCCGACCGGCATCGCCGAGCTGGACCGCGTGCTGGGCGGCGGGCTGGTGCCCGCCTCGGCGGTCCTGGTCGGCGGCGATCCCGGCATCGGCAAGTCCACCCTGCTGCTCCAGGCGGCCGCCAACCTGGCGCGGTCCGGGCGCCGGGTGTTCTACATCTCCGGCGAGGAATCGATCGAGCAGACCCGCCTGCGCGCCCGCCGCCTGGGCGTCGCCGACGCGCCGCTCGAACTGGCCGCCGCGATCAACCTGCGCGACATCGCCGCCAGCCTGCAGTCGGCCGGCGACGCCGCGCTGGTGGTGATCGACTCGATCCAGACCATGTGGCTCGATTCGATCGACAGCGCCCCGGGCACGGTCGCGCAGGTGCGCGCCTCCAGCTTCGAGCTGATCCAGCTGGCGAAGGGCGCCAAATTCGCCCTGGTGCTGGTCGGCCACGTCACCAAGGACGGCGCCATCGCCGGGCCGCGCGTGCTGGAGCACATGGTGGACGCGGTGCTGTATTTCGAAGGCGACCGCGGCCACCAGTTCCGCATCCTGCGCGCGGTGAAGAACCGCTTCGGCGCCACCGACGAGATCGGCGTGTTCGAGATGACCGACCGCGGCCTGGCCGAGGTGGCCAACCCTTCGGCGCTGTTCCTGGCCGAGCGGCGGGGCAACGTCGCGGGCAGCGCGGTGTTCGCCGGGCTGGAAGGAACCCGGCCCGTGCTGGTGGAGGTGCAGGCGCTGCTCTCGCCCAATCCCGCCGGCACGCCGCGCCGCTCGGCCATCGGCTGGGACGGCGGGCGGCTGCCGATGCTGCTCGCCGTGCTGGAATCGCGCGGCGGGCTGCGGCTCAGTGCGACGGATGTCTATCTGAACATCGCCGGCGGGCTGCGCGTGACCGAACCGGCCGCCGATCTCGCGGTGGCTGCGGCGCTGGTGTCGGCGGCGACCGATACGCCCACCCATGCCGACATGGTGTATTTCGGCGAGATCGGCCTGTCCGGCGAGGTCCGCCAGGTGGCGCAGGCCGACGCCCGCCTGAAAGAGGCCGCCAAGCTGGGGTTCGGGCAGGCCACGCTGCCGCGCCGGGTGGCGCGCGGCAACCGTCAGCTGGCGCCGGTGGACGGGCTGGAGCTCACCGAAATCGGTCACATCTCCGACTTTATCGCCGGCTTCGCAAAAAATGCGGGGTCATCCGCCTGACGGTTGCTTGGCGTCGCGCCCGTTGCGGCCGATAAGGCCGCACGCAGGGTGCGTCGTGGCGGATTGATGACCTGGGTCGATCTCGTTGTCCTGGCCGTGGTGTTGCTGTCCGCGCTGGTTGCATTCCTGCGGGGGCTGGTGCGCGAGGTGCTGGGTCTCGCCGCCTGGGTCGGCGCGATCTTCGTGGGCGTCTGGGCGCTGCCGCGCGTCCGGCCGCGGTTCGAGGAATGGCTGGGCCATTCGCCCTGGGTCGATCCGATCGCCTTCGGGATGGTCTTTCTCCTCAGCCTGATCGTGCTGCTGCTGGTCTCGCGCTGGATCAGCGCCCTGGTGCGCGCCTCGCCGATCAGCGGGGTTGACCGCACGTTGGGTCTGGTATTCGGCCTCGCCCGGGGTGCGGCGCTGTGCATCCTTGCCTATATCGGAGCGGGGATGGTGGTGCAGGTCGATCGCTGGCCCGACCCGGTGAAGAACGCCGAATCGCTCGGACCGGTCTATCGTGGCGCGAGGTGGGTGGTGGAGCAGTTGCCGGTCGAGTATCGCCCGCACCTTTCACCGCCGCCGCCAGGACGTGAAGCGACAGCGTCGGCCCTGCTGCAGGCAACCCCGCAGGGCCGCGCGGTGGGCAGGTAACCGGGTCGCGCATGGGGAGAGTGCTGGCATGGCCGTGACGTCGCCACATGCGGACGACAAGTTCCACGAGGAGTGCGGCGTCTTCGGCGTCTGGAAGGTGCCCGACGCCGCCGCGGTGACCGCACTCGGCCTGCACGCCCTGCAGCACCGCGGCCAGGAATCCACCGGCATCGTCAGCTTCGACGGCAAGCACTTCCATTCGCATCGAGGCCTGGGTCTGGTCGGCGACAATTTCGGCGATGCGCGGGTGATCGCCTCGCTGCCCGGCACCACGGCGATCGGCCACAACCGCTACGCCACGACCGGCGGCACCATCCTGCGCAACGTGCAGCCGCTGTACGCCGATTTCGAGTTCGGCGGCTTCGCGGTGGCGCACAACGGCAACCTGACCAACGCGCACGTGCTCCGGCGCACGCTGGTGCGGCGCGGCTGCCTGTTCCAGTCCACCACCGACTCCGAGGTGTTCGTCCACCTGATCGCGATCAGCCTGTATTCCACCGTGGTCGATCGCCTGATCGACGCGCTGAAGCAGGTGGTCGGCGCCTACTCGCTGGTGGCGCTGTCCACCGAGGCGCTGATGGGCGTGCGCGACCCGCTGGGCGTGCGCCCGCTGATCCTGGGTCGGATCGGCAACGAGGGCACCGGAGGCTGGGTGCTCACCTCGGAAACCTGCGCGCTGGACATCGTCGGCGCCGACTTCGTGCGCGACGTCGAGCCGGGCGAGGTCGTGGTGATCAACGACCAGGGCGTGCACAGCATCAAGCCGTTCGGCCGTTCGCGCGAACGGTTCTGCGTGTTCGAGTACATCTACTTCGCGCGCCCCGACTCGGTGATGGAAGGCGCCCCGGTCTACGATGCGCGCAAGAGCATCGGCGCCGAACTGGCGCGTGAGAGCGGCGTGCCGGCCGATGTCGTGGTGCCGGTGCCGGATTCCGGCGTTCCCGCGGCGATGGGCTACGCCGCCGAGAGCGGCATCCCGTTCGAGCTGGGGATCATCCGCAACCACTATGTCGGCCGCACCTTCATCGAGCCGACCGACCACATCCGCCATCTCGGGGTGAAGCTGAAGCACTCCGCCAACCGCACGGTGCTGGCCGGCAAGCGCGTCATCCTGGTGGACGATTCGATCGTGCGCGGCACCACCAGCCGGAAGATCGTCGAGATGGTGCGCGCGGCGGGTGCGCGCGAGGTGCACCTGCGGGTCTCCTCGCCGCCCACCACGCACTCCTGCTTCTACGGCATCGACACGCCGGAGCGCGGCGAACTGCTGGCGTCGCGACTGTCGGTCGAGGAAATGGCGGATCAGATCGCGGTGGACAGCCTGGCGTTCATCTCGATCGATGGGCTGTATCGGGCGCTGGGCAAGCCGGACCGCGATCCGGCCCGGCCGCATTACTGCGATGCGTGCTTCACCGGCGACTATCCCGTGCCATTGCCCGATCAGGCGGACAATTCCGAGCGGCAGTTGAGTCTGCTGGCCGAAAGCCACTGATGCACCGCGCCGCAAGCGCTCTCAACCCCTGGCCACGCGCCCTCAGCCTCTGTCGTTGCGCATTCAGCCCCCGTCATTGCGAGCGCAGCGAAGCAATCTCCATCGGGAGGCGCACCCGCCGCGCGACCGCTTCGTCGCTGCTCTCCTGGCGATGACACTGGTTCCGGGCTCGGTCGCTCTCGTCACCGGGGCCAGCCGCGGGATCGGCGCGGCTACCGCGGTCGAGCTGGCGCGGCTCGGTGCGCACGTGGTGATCACCGCGCGCATCCAGGGTGGCCTGGAGGAGACCGACGATGCGATCCGCGCTGCCGGCGGCAGTGCGACGCTGCTGCCGCTGGACCTCGCGGAAGGCGCCCAGGTCGATGCGATCGGCCCGAGCATCCACCAGCGCTTCGGCCGGCTCGATGTGATGGTACACGCGGCAGGCGCACTCGGCCGCCTGACGCCGGTCGCGCACATCCTGCCTGACGACTGGGCTGCGGTGCTCGCGGCGAACCTCAGCGCGGCATGGCACCTGATCCGCACCTGCGATCCGCTGTTGCGCAACGCACCCTCGGGCCGCGCTGTGTTCGTCACCGACGACCGCGCGCGCTCGCCGAAGGCCTATTGGGGTGCCTATGGCGCCACCAAGGCGGGCATGGAACACCTTGTGCTGACCTGGGCCGACGAAGTGCGGACGACGCCCCTCAAGGTGAACCTGTTCGACCCCGGGCCGACGGCGACACGCCTGCGCAGCAACGCGATGCCCGGCGAGGACCCCTCGACTGTGACCAGGCCCAGCGAGGTTGCCCCCGTGCTCGCCGCGCTGTGTTCCCCCGACGAAATGCGGCACGGCGACCTGATCCGCTTCGCGCCCGGCTAGCCCGGGACCTTTTCGCGCCCAGCCCGGTCTAATGGACATAGACCCGGTGAAGGGGATGGGATGATGGACGCGGCGATCGACGACTCCACCTGATCGACGACATCCGCCACGGCAGCCAGGCGGCGGTGGCCGCGGTGGTGCAGCGGCACAATCGAGGTCTGTGGCGCATCGCGCGCGGCATCCTCGGCAATGACGCCGATGCTGAGGAGGCGGTGCAGGACGCCTACCTGCGGGCCGTTTCCTCGCTCGACGCGTTTCGCGGCGAGGCCCGTCTGGGAACTTGGCTGGCGCATCCCGCGCGACGCGCGGCCGTGGTCGTCCGACGTGTTGCAGCCGGGCGAGCATTTCGACCTGACGCTGAGCGTGCCCGGCGTCTACGACTGCTTCTGTGCGCCGCACGAGCAGGCCGGCATGGTGGGACGCCTTGTCGTGGGCGCGCCGACAGGCCCCGGGGCCATGCCGTTCGACTGGTTCAAGGGTCGCCCTGAGGCCAGGGACTGGTTGGCTGTTCCTGCTGCGGCGCTGTCGGTGTTTCCCGCGATCGCAGACATCATGCGTCGCCACACCGTTCCGGCCGCCGCCCTGGCGATGGTTCACTCAGCGACAGCCGGGGCGCTTTGAACCAGCACCGTGGCAATTCGTTCGGAATTTTTCATTCATCGGTCGCCAGTTCAGGTTGCACCGCACCTTCACGTCTTGTTGCGCCCGCGCCGCTTCAGATGTTTTGACGGCAAAGCGCAGCCGGACCTACGCTCGCGTCAAAGCAATCGGAACGAACCGGCGAATCAGCGACCGGTCTCGAGCAGGGAAGGAAGCGGCCATGTCACGCATGAGCCGGCGATCGTTGATTCGCGGATCCCTGGGATTGACAGCAGCAGGGGTGCTTGCGCGACCGTGGATTGCCAGAGCCGCGGCTGGGACCGCGGTCGTCTGGCGCGACCAGGGCTTCGTGCCGGAGGAGGATTCGGCGTTCCGCGCGACCGTCGCGGACTACGAGAAGACGAGCGGCAACAAGATCGAACTCAGCATCATGCCGTTCTTGGCGCTGAACCAGAAGATCGTCTCCGCGCTGACCACCGGCGACGTTCCGGACCTGATCTTCCACATCGCGCCTTCGACGATCCTGCCACAGAACGCCTGGAACGATAAGCTGGTGGATGTGAGCGACATCGTCGAGGCGCACCAGTCCGAGCTGAGCCACACCGCCTTGCTGTCGTCCAACTACTACAACAGCGTCACCAAGCGGCGAGCCTACTACATGGTGCCGACGTGCCAGGGGGCGGAGCCGTTCCACATCTGGGGCGATCTTGTCGAGAAGGCCGGGTTCAACCTGTCCGATGCGCCGAAGACCTGGGATGCCTACTGGGACTTCTTCAAGCCGATGCAGAAGGCGTTGCGCGGCAAGGGCATGCGGAAGATCTATGCGATCGGCCCGCAGATGACCACGGTCGGGCCGAACGACGGCAATGGTCTGATGGCGCATTTCATGATCGCCAACGGCGGTGCTGGCATTGTCACCGAGGACGGCAAGCTGCACACCGAAGACCCCAAGGTGCGCGAGGCTGCCATCAGGTCGGTCGCCTGGCTCACCGACGCCTACAAGGAAGGCTACGTGCCGCCCGAGGCGCTGAGCTGGAATGACGCCGACGACAACAACGCGTTTCACGAAAAGCTGCTCGTGATGGACTTCGACGGTTCGCTGTCGACCGAACTCGCGATGATCAAGGACAAGAAGGCCTATTACGAGCAGATGGTGACGGTGGGGCTGCCACTGGCGAACGACGGCAAGCCGATGCCGGCGCAGATCGGCGCTGGCGGACTGTTCATCCCCAAAGGCGCCAAGAACATCGATGTCGCCAGGGACCTGGCGCGCTTCTTCCTGCGGCCCGAGGTCCTGAACGCCAACCTCAAGAATGGGCTCGGTCGCGTGGTGCCTTCGATACCGCAGATCGTGAAGGATGATCCGTGGTGGCTGGACAAGAGCGATCCGCACCGGCCGCCCTATGTGCAGGAATCGGTGCTCGGACCGACAGTGCCGGCCTACACGGGATTCAACCCCGCCTGGGGCCAGGTGAACGCCGAACAGCTCTGGGGTCAGGCGCATGCCGATGTCATCAAGAACGGCATGACCCCGACCGCGGCGGTGGACAAGGCGTTCAAGCGGATGGAGACCATCTTCGCCAGGTTCACCTTCGAGTAGCGGCGCGCGAGCTGGCGGCCCCAGGGTTGACGCGACACGCGATCCGGCGGGCGCATCGGCGCGCCCGCGGCCTCAGGACAGGCGCACCGGAATCCGGTCGTAGCCCTTCCACCGGTAGATCAGCGACGAGGCAATCCAGCTGGTGACGAAGATCCCGACGACGGCGTAGCCGAGGGTTGAAAGACTGGCGTTCAGGCTGGCCACCAGGTTCCAGAAGGCGCCTTCCAGGGCAAGCCTGTCGGCGATCAGACCCAGCGCCTCGACGCCGCCGATGAACACGGCCACGACGACCGAGGCCGCGGTGATGGTCAGGTTGTACCAGAGCTTCCGGATCGGATTGACGAAGGCCCAGCCATAGGCCCGCACCATCACCACGCTGTCCGTCGTGTCGAGCAGCGACATGCCCGCGGTGAACAGCGCCGGGAACACCAGGATCGTCCAGACCGACGCACCTTGCGCCGCCTGGGTCGCGGAGATGCCGAGCAGGCCGATCTCCGTCGCGGTGTCGAAGCCGAGGCCGAACAGCAGCCCGATCGGGTACATGTGCCAGGAGTGCGCGACCGCACGGAAGATCGGCCGGAACAGCCGGGTCAGCAGCCCGTGCCCCGCCAGCAGCGTGTCGAGCGCCTCATGGCGGACCGACTCGCCGTTGCGGACCCGGGCGAAAGCCGCCCAGACGCCGCGCAGGATGAACAGGTTGGCTGCGCCGATGATCAACAGGAACAGTGCCGAGACCATTGTCCCGACGGTGCCGCCGAAAAGGCGGCCCTGCACCGCCCCGGCTGTCACGGCGATCACAACCGACGCGAGCACCACGACGGTCGAGTGTCCGAGCGAAAAGAAGAACCCGACGCTGTAAGGCGTCCTGCCCTGCTGCATCAGCTTGCGGACGACGTTGTCGATGGCGGCAATGTGGTCGGCATCGAAGGCGTGCCGCAGGCCGAACACATAGGCGAGCAGCGCGATGCCCATCAGCGCCGGCCGATCGCCGAACGCGATCCACGCCCACATCCAGGCCCCGAGATTGCCGGCCAACAGCAGGGCGCCGGTGACGGACAGCTTGGCCGTCGCGTGCGCCGGCTCGTCGTCGAACGGATTGAGCGGCATGGGGTCAGCGTCTTCTTGGGTGCATGACACCATGCTGGCATGGCAAGGAACGGGCCGCCATCAATCCGGGTCCTCCAGCCGGCCCAGCTGCCGTCGGCCGATGGCCAGCTCGGTGACGACACCGTGCAATGTGCGCAGCTCCTGTTCGGTGACCTCGCCGCGCTCGAACAGGTGGCGGATGTTGCGCACCATGCCGGGCCGCTTCGGCAGGTTGCGCAGGAAGCCGCAGGCGTCGAGCTGATCGACCAGGTGCGTCAGGAAGTTCTCCAGCTCGGCTTTCGTCGCCACGCGCGTCTCGTTGGTCATCAGCGCGCGCGGCGGCGTGCCGTCGTCGGCGAGCCACCACTCGTACGCCACCACCATCACCGCCTGCGCCAGGTTGAGCGACAGGAAGGCGGGATTGAGCGGATAGCGCACCAGCGCATCGGCGTGCGCCATGTCGTCGTTGTCGAGACCGGCGCGCTCGGGACCGAACAGCACGCCGGCGCGCAGCGCGCGGGCGCCGATCGCGCGCAGTTCCACCGCGGCGCCGCGCGCGGTGAGCACCGGCTTGATGATGTGGCGCGGTCGCGGACAGGTGGCGAACACCCGATGCAGGTCGGCCACAGCCTCCGCCACGCTGTCGAACACCTGCGCCTCGTCCAGGATGCGATGCGCGCCGGACGAGTTGCGCCACGCCTTGTGCTGCGGCCACCCGTCGCGCGGCGCGACCAGGCGCAGGTGGAACAGCCCGCCATTCGCCATGGCGCGCGCGCAGGCGCCGATGTTGTCGGCCAGCTGCGGCCGCACCAGGACGACGACCGGCGAGTTTTCGATCGGCGCGAGGTCGGCGCCGCCTTCGCGGCCGGTCACTTGGCGTGCTTCGCCTGCCAGGCCTGCATGAAGGCGATCTCCTTCTGCTGCGCGGCGATGATGTTCCTGGCGAGAGCGCGCAGTTGCTTGTCCTTGCCGTACTGCAGCTCGACCTTCGCCATGTCGATGGCGCCCTGATGGTGCGCGATCATGCCGGCGACGAAATCCTTGTCGGCATCGCCCGTGTAGGGGATCATCATGCCCTGGTGCATCTTCGTCATCGCGTCGCGATAGCCCTTTGTCGATGGGGCCTCGTCCGACTGCGCCGCGGCGGACGCGGCCGCCAGCAGCAGGACCACGCCAGGCAGACACCAACGCACCATCGCCATGCTCCTCAATTGACGCGCCGCCAGGTGGTCCCCTGCGGTCCGTCCTCGAACGCGATGCCGCGTTCTGCCCACTCCGCACGGATCGCGTCGGCGCGTGCGAAGTCGCGTGCCTTGCGCGCGGCCAGCCGTTCGGCGATCGCCGCCTCGATGGCGGCGACGTCATCGGTGCCGCCGCGGAACCAGTCCTGTGCGTCCTGCCGCAGCAGACCCATCACCTGCCCGGCGGCGCGCAGGCCGCAGGCCGCATCGAAATCGCCTGCCAGCGCCCGATCCGCCAGCGCGTGCATCGCCGACAGCGCGAGCGGCGTGTTCAGGTCGTCGCACAGCGCCGCCATCACCGACGGCGGCACGTCGACGCCGGCCAGTGCGGGATAGCGCTCCAGCGCGCGATAGAACCTGTCGAGCTCGCGCTTCGCCTCGCCCAGCGCCGCATCGGAAAAATCCGGCGTCGAGCGATAGTGCGTGCGGATCAGCGCAAGCCGTATCGCCTCGGCCGGCGCCTTTGGCAGCACCTCGCGGATGGTGAAGAAATTGCCGGCGCTCTTCGCCATCTTCTCGCCGTTCACGTTCAGCATGCCGCTGTGCACCCAGTAGCGCGCGAACCGGCTGCCGGGGAACGCGCAGACGCTCTGCGCCAGCTCGTTCTCGTGGTGCGGGAAGATCAGGTCGGTGCCGCCGCCGTGGATGTCGAACGTCTCGCCGAGATAGCGCCACGACATCGCGCTGCATTCGATATGCCAGCCGGGGCGCCCGCGGCCCCACGGGCTGTCCCAGCCCGGCAGGTCGGGCGTCGAAGGCTTCCACAGCACGAAGTCGCCCGCATCACGCTTGTACGGCGCCACGTCGATCCGCGCGCCGGCCAGCAGCTCGTCCGGGCTGTGTCCAGACAGATGTCCATACGCCCGGTAGCTCGGCACGGAGAACAGCACGTGCCCTTCGGCCGCGTAGGCATGGCCGGTCTCGATCAGCCGCTCGATGATCTCGATCATCGGCGCGATGTGCTGCGTCGCGCGTGGCTCCTGGTCCGGCGGCAGCACGCCGAGGGCCGCCATGTCGGCGTGAAAATCCGCCGTGGTGCGTGCGGTGATCGCCTCGATCGGCTCGCCGCTTTCCTTGGCGCGCGCGTTGATCTTGTCGTCCACGTCGGTGATGTTGCGGACATAGGTGACGCGCGGATACAGCACGCGCAGCAGCCGCGCCAGCACGTCGAACACCACCATCGTGCGCGCGTTGCCGATATGCGCCAGGTCGTAGACCGTGGGGCCGCACAGGTACATCCGCACGTGCTGCGGCTCGAGCGGCTCGAACCGCTCCTTCCGCCGGGTCAGGCTGTTGTGCAGATGAAGCGCGTGCATGGCGGCAATCTCCGGACCGGCCCGCACGTCACTCGTGGACCGGCGCCATATGATAAGCAGGTGCCAGGAAGGGCCGGAGCCTCAGCTCCGGTCGGAACATCGCCGGTGGCGAGTACAGCACGCGGTTTGCCTTATCATGGGTCGTCACTTATCAGAAACCGCCTGCCGGCCACAAGCGCAGAGAGGATCGAAGATGCGCAACGCCCCTTTCGAGGTCCGCCCGATCGCCGGTGCCATCGGCGCCGAACTGCACGGCGTGGACCTGGGCGGCGACCTGTCCGACGCCACGGTCGCGGCGATCCGCCAGGCGCTGCTCGATCACCTGGTGATCTTCTTCCGCGACCAGGACCTGCCGCCGGAGCGCTTCCTGGCGCTCGCCCGCCGTTTCGGCACGCCGATCGAGTACCCGTTCGTCAAGGGTATCGAAGGCTTCCCCGAAATCATCAACGTCGCCAAGCTGGAACACGAGACGGTCAATTTCGGCGGCGTCTGGCACGCCGACACGACCTATCTGCAACAACCGCCGATGGCCACGCTGCTGGTGGCGCGCGAGGTGCCGGAGGTGGGCGGCGACACGCTGTTCGCCAACCAGTACCTCGCCTACGAGACGCTGTCGCCAAGGTTGCGGGAACTGCTCGCCGGCCTGGAGGGCGTCTCCAGTTCGGCAAAGGCCGACGCGAGCCGTACGCGCGAGGACCGCATCCGCTCGGACGGCAGCGCCGATGCGCGCAGGCTGCTGGTGGCGGAGCACCCGGCGGCGCGCACGCACGCCGAAACCGGACGCCGCGCGCTCTACGTCAACCGCGCGCACACCGTGGGCTTTGCCGGCATGACCGAGGAGGAGAGCGCGCCGCTGCTCGAATACCTGTTCCGCCACCAGATCCGGCCGGAGTTCACCTGCCGGTTCCGCTGGACGCCGGGCGCGCTGGCGATCTGGGACAATCGCTGTGCGCAGCACTATGCGATGAACGACTATCACGGTCAGCGCCGCGTCATGCAGCGCATCACGCTGGCGGGCGACGTGCCCGGATAGGCTACAGCAGCCCCTCGCTGCGGAAGCTCAGGCAGCTTCCGTTGCCGACCACCACGTGGTCGTGCAGCACGATCGACAGCGATGCCGCCGCGGCCTTGATCTGCTGCGTCATGACGATGTCGTCGCGCGACGGCGTCGGGTCCCCGCTCGGATGGTTGTGCACCAGGATCAGCGCGGCGGCGTGCAGTTCCAACGCCCGCTTCGCCACCTCGCGCGGATAGACCGGCGTGTGGTTCACCGTGCCGCGCTGCTGCGCCTCGTCCGCGAGCAGCTTGTTGCGGTTGTCGAGGAACAGCACGCGGAACTGCTCGACCCGCTCGCGCGACAGTTCGGCGCCGAGGTAGGCCATCAGCCTGTCCCAGCTGCTGAGCACCGGCTGATCCATCACCTCGGCCCGCAGCAACCGCAGCGCCGCCGCCTGCACCGACTTCAGCGCGGCCACGCCTGCCTCACCCAGACCTTCTGTCGCCAGCAGATCCTGGACGGGCGCCGCGATGACCCGGGCAAAGCTGCCGAACCGGGACAGAAGGGCACGGGCCAACGGCTTGGTATCGCGCCGCGGCACAGCGAACAGCACGATCTCCAGCATCTCGTGGTCGGCGAGCGCCTCGGGCCCGGCGGTCAGCAATCGCTCGCGCAGGCGCGCCCGATGGCCGTCCACGCCGATACGCTGCGCAGAGGTCGTTGCCGCCGCCCCGCTGAACAGGTCGAGTGGCTCGGCAAGGTGGTTGATGTTGCGACGGGTTGCCACGCCCTGCGACAGTGAAGCACGCAGCTTGAACCAGGGTTAACACCGGGGCGGCAACGTCCACCCTGCAGGAGCGACGATGTTGCAGCGCAATCGGGCTTTTCGTGCCGCAGTCTTTGTGGCCTTGCTGCGGCGCCAGCCCGCAAGCCGGCGCGCAACCGGCTGGCCGGCGCCAGCCTCGCGGTCTGTCCGCGGCGCTCAGCGGCACGCAATGGGAGTGGATCCGCTTCGCCTCTCCTGCCGGGGACATTCGCGTCGACGATCCCTCGCACTACACGCTGGCGTTCGACCACGAAGAACCACGCCGCGCTCCGCGCCGACTGCAATCGTGCGGCGGGGCGGCGTCGGGTCGGCTGGGCCAGGGATGATCCGTTTCGGCGCGCTGGCGATGACCCGTGCGATGTGCCCGCCCGGATCGCTGTCGGACCGCTACGTCCGCGACGTGGGCCGTACCGCCAGGGTACACGCTGGGCCAGCACGAACTACGCCTCGAACTGCCGGCCAATCAGGGTGTGCTGATCTTCCGCGCCGCTCCACCGTGAGCCAGGCGCGTGGCTGAGCCTAATGTCCCGGCGGCGGGTCGCAGGGCTCGGTGCCCATGTCCGCCGGCACCGACACCTCCAGCAGCTCGAACGTGTCCGACGTGCCGGTCTCGTTGTGCGGCGTGTTGCCGGGGATCATGACCGAATCACCAGCCTTGACGCGTACCTTGCGGTCGGCGAACTCCAGGTCCACCCAGCCGCTGAGCACGTAAACGAGCTGCGCCTGGCATTTGTGCACGTGCCAGCCGGTCGGCTTCGACATGCCCTGCTCGGCCGAGGTGACCTGGGCCCGCATGAAGCCGTTGGTGCCCTCGGTGACGCCGAGGTCGCGGTACTTGAAGAAGGCGCGGCGGCCGGCGACGTAGTTGGCGTTGTCCTTGCTGGCGACGGCGACCTTCATGGCGGTCATCGGCTGGTCGTTCATGGCGATCCTCCTGCATGCCAAGCGGGACGCCAGCCTAGAGGCGCTCGCGTCCCGGCACCAGCAGCAGGCGGTCGCCGCGTCAGGCGGCGCGGACGCCCTCGACGAAGCCGCCCACGGCGCGCGACAGGTCGTCGGCCTGGTGCGACAGCTGCCCGGCCGACCGCAGCACCTCTTCCGCCGCCGTGCCGGTGTCCGTCGCCGCCTGGCTCACTTCGGCGATGTGCCCCTGCACCGCCACGGTATTGGCCGCTGTCTCCTGCACGCTGCGCGCGATCTCGGCCGTGGCGCTGCCCTGCTCCTCCATCGCCGAAGCGATTGAGGTGGCGATGCCGCTGACCTGGGCGATCGTCTCCGTGATGTCGCGTATCGCAGCCACGGCTTCCTTGGTGGCGGTCTGGATCTGGTTGATCTGCGCGCTGATGTCCTCGGTCGCCTTGGCCGTCTGGTTGGCCAGGCTCTTCACCTCCGAGGCGACCACCGCAAAGCCTTTGCCGGCATCGCCCGCGCGCGCTGCCTCGATGGTCGCATTCAGCGCCAGCAGGTTGGTCTGTCCGGCGATGCTGGTGATCAGGTCGACCACGTCGCCGATCTTTTGGGCACCCTGCGCCAACGCGTGCACGATCGCATCGGTGCGCTGCGCCGCGGCCACCGCCTCGCCGGTGATCTTCGAGGACTTATCGACCTGCCGGCTGATCTCGCCGATCGACGCCGAAAGCTGCTCCGCGGCCGAGGCCACGGTCTGCGCGCCGGCGGTCGCCGCCTGGGCCGAACTGCCGACCTTGTCGGTGCGCTCGCTGGTCCGT
This sequence comes from uncultured Alphaproteobacteria bacterium, assembly GCA_963812075.1. Lineage (GTDB taxonomy): Bacteria > Pseudomonadota > Alphaproteobacteria > Acetobacterales > Acetobacteraceae > JAMXLO01. Next base: position 190,948 of record CAWETN010000019.1, on the reverse strand, counting down.
ACGGCGGTGGCCGCCATCGACCGCGCGGTGGATTCCATCTGCGCCGAAGCGGCGGCGAGCGTCTGCACCAGGCCCGCCACCTTGGCCTCGAACTCGTGCACCAGCGCATCGAGCTTCGCCGCCCGCTGCTCCTTCGCGGCCTGGGCGGCGGAGCTGTCCGCAGCCACGCGGTCCGCCTTGATCATGCCGTCCTTGAACACCTGCACGGCCTTGGCCATGGCACCGATCTCGTCGCCGCGGTCGGCGCCGGCGATCTCGGTGGTCAGGTCATGCGCGGCCAGCCGATGCATGGCCCCCGTCATCTGCCGCACCGGCACGCCGATGGAACGCACCAGCATCCACCCGGCGAGGACGGCGAGCGCCAGCGACGCCGTCATCATCGACAGCACGCCCCAGAATCCCCATCGGTTCCCCGCGACCATCTGGTCCGCCAGGCCGGTCGCGATGTCCTCGTTGAACTTCGCGTCCTGCTGCAGCGCCGCGTCGATCTCGCCCCCCAGCGCCGCCAGCGCGCGGACCAGCCGTGCGCCTTCGTCATACTGGCCCTTGGCGATCAGTTCGCGCAGCGGCGCCACGCCGGTGCGGAACTGATTCCACTTGTCGCGGAACCGGTCGTAGATCTGCCGTTCCTCCGCCGTCGCGACGGTCGGCGCGTATTTCTCCTCCGCCTGCTGCAACCGGGCGAGAATCGCCGCCGCGGCGGCATCGAGGCGTTCCGTCGCACCCGGTGTAGAATCGCGCACCACCAGCGCGCGCAGGAAATGCGCACGATAGGCCATGACCGCCTCGCGCATGTCGCCCAGGTAGCCCAGCGCCAGCGTATAGTTGGTCGCCAGCGAGGTCGCGTTCGCCTCCATGGCGGAGAACCGGTTGATCGCGGTGCCGCCCAGCACCGAAAACATCAGCATCAGCGCCGCGAACATGGCTACCAGCTTGCCGCGGATGGAGAGGTCTTGCATTCGGAAGGACATGGAGCTGCCCGCCAGCAGTGGACAATCGCCCACTGCTAGCGCGCAGGAATGAACGCGCGGTTTACGCCGTCAGTTCAGGAAGATCTTCCCCGGGTTGAGGATACCCCGTGGATCCAGCGCCTGCTTCACCGAGCGCATCACCGCCAGCGCCCCGGCGCCGTGCTCCTGCTCGAGGAACTCGCGCTTGCCGATCCCCACGCCGTGCTCGCCGCTGCACGATCCGCCGAGTGACAGCGCGCGCGCCACGATCTTCTTGTCGAGGTCCCAGGCGCGCTTCAGTCCGTCGGGCTCGGGCGGCACCAGGATGACCGTATGAAAGTTGCCGTCGCCGACATGGCCGACGATCGGCGCGGTAAGGCCCGAGGCGGCGATGTCCTCCTTGGCGCCGAGAACTCGCCGCGTCCAGACAGGAAATCGGCACGATCGCGTCGGTGGCGATGCCGCGGTGGCCGGGTTTCAGCGCAAGACAGGCCCACAGGGCGTCGTGCCGCGCCTTCCACAGCCTGGCGCGCTCGGCGGCGTCGGTCGCCCAGCGGAAACCCTTGCCCTCGCAGCCGGCGGCGATCTCCTCGGCCTGCTGCGCCTGTTCGGCCACGGCTGTGGGCGTGCCGTGGAATTCGAAGAACAGGCTGGGCAGCGGTTCGAATCCCTCCAGCTTCGAATACGCGATGCAGGCTTCCATCTGCACCTCGTCCAGCAGCTCCATGCGGGCGACCGGGATGCCCATCTGCATGATGGCGATCACCGTCTCCACCGCGCCGCGCAAGGTGGGGAACTGACAGGTGGCCGACGACATCGCCTCGGGGATGCCGTGCAGGCGGAGCTGGATCTCGGTGATCACGCCCAGCGTGCCTTCGGAGCCGATGAAAAGCCGGGTCAGGTCGTAGCCGGTGGCTGACTTGCGCACCCGCCCGCCGGTGTGGATCAGCCGCCCGTCGGCCAAGGCCACCGTCAGACCCAGCACATTCTCGCGGATCGTGCCGTAGCGCACCGCGTTGGTACCCGAGGCGCGCGTCGCGCACATCCCGCCGATCGTGCACAGCGAGGTGCCCGGATCGACCGGGAAGAACAGGCCCTGGTCACGCAGGTGCTCGTTGAGCTGATCGCGGGTGACGCCGGCCTCGACGCGGCAGTCCATGTCGGGCTGGCTCACCTGGATGATCCGCGTCATGCGCGAGAGGTCGAGCGTGATGCCGCCGCGCACCGGGGTCACGTGGCCTTCCAGCGACGTGCCGGCGCCCCACGCCACCACGGGCACATGTCCGTCGTGGCACAGCGCGAGCATGCGGGCGGCTTCGTCCGCCGTCTCGATGAACGCCACGGCGTCGGGCAGCACCGGCGGCTGGGTGTCCTGGCCGTGCGAATGGTGCTCGCGCAGCGTGGCGTTGGTGGTGATGCGCTCGCCCAGGAAGTCGCGGGCGGCGGCGATCACGGCATTGACGGCGTCGGGCATTGCTGGACCTCAAGCGAATGCTTGCAGGTTTGCGGCAGAGCCGTCAGGGTGGCAAGCACCGGCCCGGAACTGGGATCGCGCGGCCGGCGACGGCTTGGTGCAGAAACGGTTCAACACCGGAAAATGACGAACGGCGAAACAGACATCCTGCTCCGGCTGCCGCCACGGGCGCTTGCTCCCGACGAGCGCGACCTCGTGGCCGAGTGGCTTGGCCTCGCGTCCGATATCCCCACGGCCTATGTGAGCGCCCGTCAGATCGACGATCCCGTCATGTTTCGCCGGGTCGTGATCTCGGCCTCGCCGGACGGGCGTCCAACGCACACGATCCACGCGCCTGCCGGCCGGCGTCTGTGGGTGAGGCTGACCATCGGCGGCGAACCGGTCGTGGAATTGTTCGATTCTCTGCGGGCGGCGCTCAATTCGATCCGGCGCGTGCTGCCCTGATCCGCGGCGGCACGGTTCCGGCCGGCATTCTGCGAGCGCAGGCCGGACCTGGTCGCCGGGCGGGAAGCGACGCCAGGCGTTATTGACAAAGCGCCAGGGCGACACGCTGCCTCCCATGCACAATACCGTTCTGGATATCGAACACCTCCGGACGGAATTCCGCGTCGGCGGCGGCTGGCATGCGGCGGTGGATGATGTGTCGTTCGCGCTCGCGCCGCGCGAGACGCTGGCCCTGGTAGGCGAATCCGGCTGCGGCAAGTCCGTGACCGCGTTGTCGGTGATGGGGCTGGTGCCAAAGCCGCAAGGTCGGATCGCCGCCGGACGGATCGTGCTGGAGGGCCGTGAGCTGATCGGCCTGGCCGAGCCTGCGCTGGAGAAACTGCGCGGCGCCCGCATGGCGATGATCTTCCAGGAGCCGATGACCAGCCTGAATCCGGTGATGACGATCGGCGCGCAGGTGGCGGAGGCGCTGGCCGTGCACCGCGGCCTGTCGCGCCGCGCGGCGGAGGCCAAGGCGCTGGCGGTGCTGGACGAGGTGAAGATCCCGTCGGCTGCCCGTCGGTTCCACGAGTTTCCGCACCAATTCTCCGGCGGCATGCGTCAGCGGGTGATGATCGCCATGGCGCTGGCCTGCGAGCCTGCGGTCCTGCTGGCGGACGAACCCACCACGGCGCTCGACGTGACGATCCAGGCGCAGGTGCTGGGCCTGCTGGCGGACCTGAAGGAACGGCACGGGATGGCGATGCTGTTCATCACCCACAATCTGGGCGTGGTGGCGCAGATCGCCGACCGGGTGGCGGTGATGTATGCCGGGCAGATCGTCGAGCAGGCCTCGGTCGATGCCATCTTCGCCCAGCCCGCCCACCCCTACACACGCTCGCTGTTCGCCGCGATCCCGCGCATGGATCGCGACGCCCAGGACCTGGCGGCGATCCCAGGGCGGGTGCCGCCGCTCGACGCCATGCCGGCCGGGTGCCGTTTCGCGCCGCGGTGTCCGTTGGCGCAGAAGGGATGCGAGCTGCCGCAGGCGTTGGTACCGGCGACCGACGACCATCTGGTGCGGTGCCATGTGGCGACGGGCGTCGGAGTGGCCGATTGAAGCCTCGGAATATACTATAATTCCTGGTGAAATGGGTGCTCGATGCCGGTGACATTGCAAAAGTGGGGGCACAGCGTCGGCGTGCGGCTGCCAAAGCCGATGCTGGAGCAGGTCGGTCTCGCCGAAGGGGCGCAGGTCGATGTTCTGGTCGAGGGCGATCACCTGGTGATCCGCCGCGCCCGGCGGCGTCCGACGCTGGACGAATTGCTGGATCAGTGCACGCCGGAAAACCGACCTGAGACAATCGACTTCGGGCCTCCGGTCGGCCGCGAAATCATCTGATGGCGCGTGCCGGCTATGTGCCTGAGCGTGGCGATCTCGTGCGTGTCGTGCAGGATCCTCGTGTCGGGCGGGAACAGTCTGGCGAGCGCCCGGCCCTCGTCCTGACGCCTCGGCGCTTCAATGAGTTGACCGGCTACGCCTTTGTCGCGCCGATCACCGGTACGACCCGCGGCTGGCCGTTCGAGGTGCCCGTGCCCGCCGGCGCGCGCGTGCAGGGTGTGGTGCAGGCCGATCAGGCAAGAGCATCGACTACAAGGCGCGTTCTGTCCGCTTCATGGAAAAGGCACAGAATGGCCTGGTCGGCGCGGTGCTCGATCGCGTGATCGAGATCCTCGAACCCTGACCCAGCTACCCATGGTGCGGCACTGAGCTTGCTGATAGTTCTTCCGTCCAAATCACTGGGAGACCACGCATGCTGCTTCGCGCCGCCCTTCTGGCCTCGGCCGTCGCCCTCGCGACCCCCGCCCTGGCACAGCCGAAGACCACGCTGAATTTCGGCATGTCGGCGCAGGACATCGGCCAGCTCGATCCGCATTTCGCCGTTTCCACCATCGACCGCGTGCCCGCCGCGCTGATGTTCAACGGGCTTGTGCGATTTGCCCCAGGAAGCACCGATCCGGCCACGCTGGAGGCGGACCTCGCCGAGAAGTGGGAGGCGACCGAGGACGGCAAGACCTGGACCTTCCACCTGCGCCACGGCGTGCAGTTCCACGGCGGGTTCGGCGAGCTCACCGCCGATGACGTAGTGTTCAGCCTGAAGAAGGCGGGCGATGCCAAGACCTCGGCGTTCGCCTCGGAGATGCGGCCGTTCCAGACCATCGAGGCGGTCGATCCCTATACCGTTCGCCTGGTGCTGAAGGACAACGTGCCGAGCGTACTCGGCATCCTGACCAACTACGCGCAGGGCTTCATCGTGTCGAAGAAGGCGGTGGAGCAGCGCGGCGACGACTTCAAGCGCAACCCGGTCGGTACCGGGCCGTTCGCGTTCGCCTCGGTCACGCCGAACCAGTCGCTGGAGCTGGTCGCCAACGAGGCGTATTTCCGCGGCGCGCCGAAGATCAAAAAGATCAGCTACCGGTTCATCCCGTCCGACGCCTCGCGCGACCTGGCGTTCCAGAACGGCGAACTCGACGTCAACTACGGCCGAGCTGACCAGGCCTGGGTCAACCGCACCAGGAGCCAGCCGCACACCATCGTCGACGTGTTCGCGCCGGCCGAGCTGGCCCAACTAAATCTCAACACCACGGCGAAGCCGCTCGACGACATCCGCGTGCGCCAGGCGATCGCCTACGCGATCAACCGGCCTGAGCTTGTCCGCTGGCGCGGTGCCGACGTCAGCCGCGAGGGCCAGAGCGTCATCCCGCGCGGCTACCTGGGCTTCATTGCCGACAACGGCCTGCTGCCCAACAACGTTGAGAAGGCGAAGGCGCTGCTGAAGGAGGCCGGCTACCCCGACGGCATCACCATCAAGATGATCCAGTCGCAGCTGCCGGAAATGCTGACCGCGGCCCAGGTGTTCCAGGCGCAGCTCAAGCGGGCGGGGATCAATCTGGACATGCAGGTGGTCGAGCACGCCACCTACCACCAGCAGATCCGCCAGGATCTCAGCCCGATCGTGTACTACTCTGCCGCGCGCTTTCCGGTGGCGGACATCTACCTGACGCAGTTCTTCCACTCGCGCAGCATCGTCAAGACGCCGACCGCGGTGACCAACTTCAGCCACTGCGATGTGGCCGACAAGGAGATCGACGCGGCGCGCGGCGAGACCGACAAGGCGAAGCAGCTCGCGCTCTGGGCCGAGGCGCAGAAGAAGATCGTGGCGCAGGTGTGCGGCGTGCCGATGTTCGAGACGCTGCAGGTGTACGCGCGGCACGACGATCTCGATTACGGCTACAAGCTGGAGGGCTCGATGTCGCTCGGTCCGATGATCACCGAGGCGACCCACTTCAAGTGAGGTTGGCCTGCCACGCCCAACCCGCCGTCACGGCCGGGATTGTCCCGGCCATCCACGTCTTTGCTAGGGCCATGCCGGAACGACATGGATGGCCGGCACACGGCCGGCCATGACGTGGTACATCATCCGCCGTCTGATCGCGGCGATCCCGACGCTGCTTGCCGTCCTTACGCTGGTGTTCCTGATCGTCCGCGTCGTGCCGGGCGATCCGGCGGTCGCCATCCTGGGCGACCGCGCGACGCCGGAGGGCATCGCCGCGCTGCACGCCAAACTCGGCCTCGACATGCCGATCTGGCGGCAATACGTGGACTTCCTCGCGCGATCGCTGTCGGGCGACTTCGGCCGCTCGATGGTGACCGGCCGGCCGATCCTGTCCGACGTCGGCGCGGTGCTGCCGCACACCATCGACCTGACGCTGGCGTCGCTGATCGTCGGCAGCGTGATCGGCGTGCCCGTCGGGATCTGGGCGGCGCTGCACCGCAACCGGCCGATCGACTACGCCGCGCGCCTGCTGTCGCTGATCGGGCTGTCGTTTCCGGTATTCGTCTCCGGCATCTTCATCCTGCTGGTGTTCGCGCTGCACTGGCGACTGTTCCCGGTGATCGGCAACGCCCGGCTCGACGACCCGCTCGACCGGCTCGACAAGCTGGTGCTGCCGGCGGCGACGCTGGGCCTGGTGATGGCCGCCTACATCACCCGGGTGACCCGCAGCGCGATGCTGTCGGTGCTGGGCGAGGACTACATCCGCACCGCGCGCGCCAAGGGCATTCCGTGGCGGCGCGTGGTGTGGCGCCACGGGCTGCGCAACGCGGCGATGCCGGTGGTAACCGTGGTCGGGTCTGTACATCGGCATCCTGATCGGCAACTCGGTGCTGACCGAGATCGTGTTCAACCGGCCCGGCCTGGGCAAGATCATCGTCGGCGCGTTGAACCAGCGCGACTACACGATGCTGCAGGGGCTGATGGTGATCTACTGCTTCCTGATCGTGGTGGTGAACCTGATCACCGACCTGACCTACGGGATGATCGATCCGCGGGTGAAGCAGTGAGCGACGAAGTGGCGAGAGAGGGCAAGGCTTACGGCCCTGCGTTGCTGCGCTTGCGTCACCAGCTATCCCGCCACCGCCATCGGCGCCGTGCTGTGCCTGATCGTGGTGGCCGGCGCGCTGCTCGCGCCTTGGATCGCGCCGTTCGATCCCAACGACCAGAACATCCTCGACCGTCTGCAGCCGCCCGGTGGCGCCTACCTGTTCGGCACCGACTCGTTCGGCCGCGACGTGCTGTCTCGCATCCTGTGGGGCGCACGCATCTCGCTGCTGGTGGCGGTGACCTCGATCGCCGCCGCGGTCGCCGTCGGCGGCACCATCGGCATGGTCAGCGGCTATATCGGCGGCCGGTTCGACCTGCTGGTGATGCAGACGATGGACGTGCTGCTGTCGTTTCCCAGCCTGATCCTCGGACTGATCGTGGTGGCGCTGCTCGGGCCCGACCTGATCAACCTGGTGTTCGCCATCGCGCTCACCGCCATCGCGCCGTTCGCCCGCATCGCGCGCGCGCCGGTGCTCAGCCTGAAGGAACGCGCCTTCATCGAGGCCGGCCGCGCGCTGGGTTTTTCCCACACCCGCATCCTGTTCGTGCACGTGCTGCCGAACATCCTGAGCGAGGTGCTGGTGATGGGCTCGCTGTGGATGGCGACCGCGGTGCGCACCGAGGCCTCGCTGTCGTTCATCGGCCTCGGCGTGAAGCCGCCCACGGCGACCTGGGGCGGCATGATGCGCGAGGGCTTCGAGAACATCCTCGACGCGCCCTGGCTGTCGGTGTGGCCGGGCCTCGCAATTCTGGTGCTGGTGCTCGGGCTGAACATGATCGGCGACGGACTGCGCGACGCGACCGACCCGCGGCTGCGGGGCGAATCGTGAACCGCAAAGGCACGCAAGGAACGCTAAAGGCACAGGGCGGCCCGTTTGATCTGCAGGCGAGGAGCACCGACAGTCAGCTACAGGCATGGCTTCAATCCGGTCGCTTTCAGGGTGTTCAGGCATTGGGCCAAAGGGATGTCGTGCAGTGTGCGGACAGCCTTCAGCTCGACCAGCACCGATGATGCCGTTGGAGAGTTCATTTGCGTGATTTGCGGAGTTGAACTCCTTGCCAGATGGTGACCCCAGCACGATGCCTCCCACCGTGCGATTCGAGGCGATCATTCGCGCCGACCCCGATCTCATGCGCCTGCTCGACCGGTTGCGCTCGCTGGCGCTGCCGCAATGGCGGTTGGTCGCCGGCTGTCTCTATCAGACCGTCTGGAACGCAATCACCCACCGGCCGCGCGGCACCGGGATCAAGGACTACGACCTGATCTACTACGACAGCGATCTTTCCTGGGAAGCCGAGGACGCCGTCATCCGACGGGTGACGGCAGCAACGCGGGATTGCGTGGGTCCGGTGGAGGTGCGCAACCAGGCGCGGGTGCATCTCTGGTTTCCCGAGCGCTTCGGGACGCCTTATCCGCTGCTCACGGCCGCCGATGAAGCGCTGTCGAACTACTCGTCGATCGCCCACGCCATCGGGGTCCGGCTGGAGGATGACGGCCGCCTGGATGCCGTTGCGCCGTTCGGCTTCGATGACCTGTTTGCCATGGTGCTCCGGCCCAATCGCCGGCTCAACAATGCGGCAACGCACGATGCCAAGGCGCAACGCATAAAGGCGATCTGGCCCGAGGTCGTCGTGGAACCGTGGGCCGCATGACCCCGGTGCTGCAGGTCGATGGCCTGGTGAAGCACTTCCTGGTGCGCAAGGGGTTTCCGCGCCCCGTGACCACCACGGTGCGCGCGGTCGACGGCATCAGCTTCGCCGTCGATGCGGGCGAAGCCTTCGGTTTGGTCGGCGAATCCGGCTGCGGCAAATCCACCGCCGCGCGCGCCGCACTGCGGCTGATCGAGCCTGACGCCGGCGACATCCGCTTCGCCGACACCGATGTCCGCGCCGCCGGTGGGGCCGCTCTGAACGCGCTGCGCCGGCGCATGCAGATCGTGTTCCAGGATCCGTATTCGTCGCTGAACCCGCGCCGCAGCATCGGCCGCACGCTGGCCGAACCGCTCGCCGTGCACGGCATCGCGCGCGGCCGGGTGGCGCGCGAGCGCGCGGGCGCGTTGCTGGCCGAGGTCGGCCTGCCCGCCAGCGCGCTCGACCGCTATCCGCACGAATTCTCCGGCGGCCAGCGCCAGCGCATCGGCATAGCGCGTGCGCTGGCCTTGCAGCCGGAACTGATCGTCGCCGACGAACCGGTCTCCGCGCTCGACGTGTCGGTGCAGGCGCAGGTGCTGCTGCTGCTGAAGGAGTTGCAGCAGCGCCGTGGCCTGGCCTTCGTGTTCGTCAGTCACGACCTGGGGGTGATCCGCTGGTTCTGCGCGCGCGTCGCCGTGATGTACCTGGGCCGCATCGTCGAACAAGGCCCTGTCGCACAGGTGTTCGCGGCACCGCGGCATCCTTACACGCGCATGCTGCGCGACGCCTCGCCGATCCCCGATCCGGCACAGCGCGGCGTGCTGCCGCGTGTCGTCGGCGAGATCCCCTCGGCCGCCGACCCGCCGCCCGGCTGCCACTTCCATCCGCGCTGCGCACGCGCGACCGAGCTGTGCCGCACCACCTATCCGGACTGGCGCGATCCCGACGGCCATGGCTTCGCCTGCCATCATCCGCTGGAGATGTAGCGCGCGCGGGGCGGGGGCGTCACAGGGCGACGGGTGGCACGCCGAACAGCCAGGGATGCAGGTAGAGCAGCGCGATCCACACCACGGCACCGATCACCGGGGCGGTCCAGCCGATCTCGCCCGGCACGAAGCGGTTGCGCCCCTGTGCGATCGCGGCGAACGGCACGATCGAGGTCGACGCGGAGATCGCCGCCCAGGTCCCCGGATCGCGCCGCGCCAGCTTGCCGTCGATCGACGGCATGCCCACCAGCGCCGTCACCAGGAAGGTGCCGAAGAACACCAGCGCGGCGGTATCGCCGTTGCCGACGACATGCACCGCCGCCCAGAGCACGAACGACCACAGCATCGGGTGGCGCGTGATCCGGTGGATGCCACGCGGCGTTCGCGTCGGTGCCGACTCGCCGCTGACCATCGTGGGATTGGGCTGGCTGACCGACGCGACGAACAGCACGAACGCCGGCAGCATCACCGCCACCAGCAGCCAGCGTAGCCACTCCGGCGCATACCACAGGGGCGTCGTGGGGGCGTCACTCCACACCCGCACGAGAAACACGACGGCAAGGATGGAGACCAGCGAGAACAGGCCGCGGAACGGTCCTTCGCCGATCCGCGTCACCAGGGTGCCGCGCAGGGCCGTGCCGGCAACGCCGATATGGATGCCGAGCCAGACCAGGGCGGCGAAGATCAGCAATGCCATGGGCCTTCCCTTGCCATGAATGCGGCGCCAGTGGACCATCGCGGCACAGCACGAGGAAGCGCGCCATGCAGTACACCCCACCGCCACACGTCACGCAGAACTGGCAGCTCAGCAAGCCGTCGGCAAAGGGGCGTCGCGGCATGGTGGTGTCGCAGGCGAAGGGCGCGGCGGAGGCAGGTGTTGCCGTGCTCGACGCGGGCGGCAATGCGATCGATGCCGCGGTGGCGACCGCGCTCGCGCTGGCCACGCACGAGCCGTGGAACTCGGGTCTGGGGGGCATCGGCTTCGCGCTGGTGCACCGCGCCGGCCAGAAGCGCGCCGAGGTGGTGGATTTCGGCCCGCGCGCGCCGGCCGCCACCGATCCGGCGCGCTATCGGCTGACCGGGCGGATGACCACCGACCTGTTCGCCTGGCCCGAGGTGGAGGGCGACATCAACATCCATGGCCCGCTGTCGGTCGCCATTCCCGCCTCGGTCGCCGGCTACGAGTATATGCACCGGCAGTGGGGCCGGTTGCCGTTGGCCGATGTGATCGCGCCGGCCATCGCCCTGGCGAAGCGCGGGCTGCCGCAGGACTGGTACACCGCTTTGAAGGTCGTCACCTCCGCGTCGGCGATCCGGCTCTATCCCCACACCGCGGCAGTGTACCTGCCGAACGGGCTGCCGCCGGCGCCGCCCTATCAGGGCAAGGTCGGCTACTTCCGGCAGGGCAACCTGCCCACCACGCTGGAGCGTCTCGGCCAGGCCGGGCTGCGCGACTTCTACGAGGGCGACGTCGCTGCCGCGGTCGCCGCGGACGCGCAGGCGCTCGGCGGAGTGCTGTCGCTCGAGGACCTGCGCGACTGCCAGGTGCGGACCTGGCCGGCCGAGGAGGTCGGCTGGCGTGGCCGCACATTGCAACTCACCGGCGGGCTGACCGCCGCGCCGACGTTGAGGCGCGTGCTGGAGGGCATGGCGGATGCGCCCTATGGCGGCAATGCGCCGTCGCCGGCCTGGTACCGCACGCTGGCCCGTGTGATGAAGGCGGCCTACGCCGAACGGTTCGCGGGTCTCGGCGAGTCCGAGCCACTGGCGGCGGAGAGCTGCACCACGCACCTCACCACCTGCGACGCCGAGGGCAACACGGTGGCGATGACCACGACGCTGATGTCGTCGTTCGGCAGCCGCGTGCTGCTGCCGCAGTCGGGCGTGCTGCTGAACAACGGCATGATGTGGTTCGACCCGCGGCCTGGCGTGCCGAACAGCATCGCGCCCGGCAAGCGGCCGCTGTGCAACATGCTGCCGATCATCCTGGCCGAGAACGGCCGGCCCACCATCGCCGGCGGCGCTTCAGGCGGGCGGCGGATCCTTGCCTCAGTGTTCCAGCTGATGACGTTCCTGGCGGATTTCGGCATGGACGTGGACACCGCCGCACATCATCCGCGCATCGACGTGTCCAGCGCCGACGGCGCCAGCGCCGATGCGCGGCTACCTGCCGCGGTGCTCGAAGGACTGGCGGCGGACGGGCGGCTGGAGGTGGTCGAACACAATGCAGTGCCGATCAACTTCGCCTGCCCGAACATGATCGTGCAGGCCGCCGACGGCACCCGGACCGGCGTCAGCGATGCGGCGTCGCCGTGGTCGGGCGCTGTGGCGCAGGCGTAGTCTAGGCGTCCCGCTGCGACCAGGACCGCGAACCCTGTCGGGAGCTGCGGCCGGGCTCAGCGTGATCTGCAGATCGTCGCCCGAGAACCCCAGTGTCGGGGATGATCCATTGGAGAGAACCGCGCAGTGCCAGTGTGGATCGTTGCGGGCGGTCACGTCAGGCGAACCGCTCCGCGTGAGCGTCTGTCATTGCATCACCTGCCAACGAAGGACAGGTTCAGTCTTGAGCTGCAACGCGTATTTTCAGAAGTCATCTGTCCGGATCGAAGGCGCGGCCGGATTGTACGCCCGCAGAGCCGAGTCCGGCCGCGAGGTGCGGAACTATTTTTGCCCCGACTGTGCCACAACCTTGTACTGGGAGGCTGATGTCGCTCCCGATCTGTATGGAATGGCAGTCGGTGCGTTCGCCAATCCCGCATTCGCTGCGCCGACATTCTCCTTCTGGGAGGAAGCCATGCACAGTTGGGTCAACGTGCCGGATACGCAGCACTATCCAAAGGCCGGTTCGGTGCCGCGATGACGGCGACCGCCCGTTCAAGCGTTCTCCTTGCACCAGCGCGCCACCTGCTCGTGCGTCGCGAACCAGCATTTTCCCCGCGCCTTCATGTGCCTTATCAGCCGCTCCAGCACCGGCATGCGCGAGCGGTGGCCGGTGACGTGCGGATGCATGGTCAACAGGAACAGCCCTCCCTCTTCCCAGGCGCCGTCGAATTCGGCGGTGAAGATCTCCTCCACCGCCGAGGGCGGTGTGTAGGGCCGCAGCGCCGAGAAGCGGACGAAGTTGTAGTAGACCGCGTCGTCGCGGATCCATTCCGGCGGCAGCTCGACGATGCCGGTGGGTTCGCCTGCATCCATCAGTTCGTAGGGATCGTCGTCGGCCATCAGCGAGCTGTCGTACAGCAGCCCCATCTCTCGCACGATGTCGAGCGTGTTCACCGAGAAGTCCCAGCTCGCGGTGCGCATGCCCACCGGGTTGCGGCCGGCGAGGCGCGCCAGCGTGTCGGCGGCGCGGAAGGTCAGGTCGCGTTCGGCTTCGCGCGGCAGGGTGGTGTTGGCCTCGTGGATCCAGGAATGGATGCCGATCTCGTGGCCGTCGTCGGCAGTGGCGCGGACCTCCTCGGGATGCAGCAGGGCCGAGACGGCGGGATAGAAGAACGACGCAGGGATCGCCTCGCGTTCCAGCAGCCTGCGGATGCGCGGCATCGCCTGGCGGTTGCCGTACTGGCCCTGGCTGATTCGCATCGGGCTTTCGTCGGCATCGCGCAGCGGGATCGTCTCGTGGTCCGCGTCGAAGCTGATCGCCACCGCGCAGCGGGCGCCATCCGGCCACGTCCTGGGCTTCAGGCTGCGCCCGGCGCGGGCCCGGCCGACGATGCGCCGCCAGGTGGGTTCCGACCACTGCCAGGGCTGGCCTTCGGGATGTCCGGCTGAATCGTTCATCGCGCGCTCCTCTCGGGTCCCGCTGTTGCGTTCCGGCGTCATGCTGCGCCGGAGCCCGGAGGATGCACAAGCGGAGCCACACGCAGGCCGGTTATGCGGCTGTCTGCCACACGCGCCGGCGAGCCGATGCGCCGCGCCATCGTCTGCTGCTGATCAGCGCGTTCACTACCGCTCGGCTGACTTCTGCTGGGCGCCGTCGGCGAAAGCCTTGGCATCGTCCGGCGTTAACTCGAACACCAGCAGGAACTTCTTCATTGGCGCGACATGGCGCTACTGGCCGCCGACGATGGTCGAGTAGTCCAGCGTCGCCATCACCTGCACCCGCCGCATGTAGCGGGGCTCGTCCGCGGTGTAGTCGCCCACCGCGTTGTGGATCGTGCCGATGTTGTCCCACATCAGCACGTCGCCCACCGACCAGTGATGCGTGTACAGGAACTCGGCACGCTCCTGATGACGGAACAGAAAGTCCAGGATCTGCCCGCTCTCCAGCGGATCCATGCCGTCGATGCACATCGCGTAGCCGACATTGGCGTACAGCACATGCCGTCCGGTGATCGGGTGGCGCAGGAAGATCGGCTGCGACACCGGCGGCTTCTTCGCCCGCTGCTCCGGCGTCAGCGGCTTCCGGGTCGAGCCTGGCTTCGCCACCATCATGTCCCAGAACTTGGCGAAGTCGTGCGTCGCGGTGCGGCCTTCCAGCCGGTGCTTCAGCGCATCGGGAAGGTCCTCGTAGGCGGCGTGCATGTTGCGGAACTGTGTCTCGCCCAGCGGCTTGCCGTTGCGCAGCGGCACGTGCTGCGCGTGCAGGATGTTGGCCAGCGCGATGTCGTGGCTGTACGACATGTCGGTGTGCCAGCCCTGGCCCGCGTCGTTGGCGCCGATCTGCTTCCCGTCCCGCCTGATGTTGGACAGGATCATCATCTCCGGATGGTTCGGCTCGTGATAGGCGTTGGCGACGTTGATCTCCAGCTCGCCGAATCGGCGGCCGAACGCGGCGAGTTCGTCGGTGGTCAGCGTCTGGCGCGGGAAGCACAGCACGCCGTGTTCCCCAAGTGCCCGCAGCACAGCGCGGAAGTCGGCATCCGACAGCGGCTGCGCGAGATCGATGCCGGTGATGTGGGCACCGAGGGTCTGTCCGCTTAAGGCGATGTCCATGCGCGTCTCCGGGTCAGGCGGCGTCGTGGAAGATTATGCCGAGTGTCTGCCGGATGCCACTGCTCACCCGGCTGACGCCGTGCCGCATGGTAACGCGGTAGGTGCCGCGGGTGCCCTGCACCGGACGGTGATGCACCGGGAAGATCACCGCCTCGCCCTGTGCCAGCGGCACGACGGAAGGACGCGACTGGGCGCGCGGGCGCTGCTCCACCAGCACGAACTCGCCGCCGGCGAAGTCCTTGCCGGGCGCGCTCAGCAGCACGGTGAGCTGCAGCGGAAACACCAGCGGCCCGTACAGGTCTTGGTGCAGGCAGTTGAAGTCGTCCTTGCCGTAGCGCAGCAGCAGCGGCGTCGGGCGCGTCTGCCCGGCCGCATGGCACTCGGCGATGAACGCGCCGAGTGTCGCGGGGAAACGGCCCTCTTCGTGCAGCGTCGCCCGCCACGCGTTGGCGATCACGGCGAGTGGCGGATACAGCGCGTCGCGCAGCGCGGCGACCGGCTCCGGCAGCGGATAGGCCAGGTACTTGTATTCGCCGCGGCCGAAATTGTGCCGCTGCATGACGACGCGGCTGCGGAAGCGTGAGTCGTCGTCGTACAGCGCAGCCAGTTCCCGGCACATCGCGGCATCGAGCGCGCGCAGCGTGGTGTAGCCGTTGGTGGCGAGATCGGATGCGGCGCGTGTCGGATCGAGCTTCATGTGCTGTAGCTAGGCCCGTGCGTTGGCGGCGCAAACCTCCGAACCTTGCTCCGGCTTGGATCGAACGAACTTCCCCAGTGCGGCCGCTGCTTCGGCGATCACCGGGCCCCAGTCGCCGGTGGTCTTCTGGCGGAACAGATGGGCGGTCGGGTACCACGGGCTGTCGTCGCGGTCGATCATCCAGCGCCAGTCCGCCGCCTTGGACAGCAGGATCCACACGGGTCGCCCAAGCGCGCCGGCCAGATGACCCATCGCGGTATCGACGCAGATGACCAGGTCCAGGTTCATCATCATCGCCGCCGTTTCGCCGAAGTCGCCGGCGATGTCCGAGAGGCCGGGGAACAGCGACATCGCCGCCAGGTCCGCTTGCGGCACCGGCTTCTGCAGCGACACGAAGCTCACGCCTTCGACGCGCGCGAGCGGCGCGAGGCGCTCAAGCGCCAGGGAGCGGCGGCGGTCGTTGGGGTGCGTCGGGCGGCCGCTCCAGGCCAGGCCGACCCGTCGCGTTCCCTCCGGCAGCAGCGCCGCGAGGCGTTCGCGCCACGCCGCCACGCGCGCCCGATCGGCGGACAGGTAGGGAATGTCGGCCGGAATGCTGTCCGGCAGGGTGCGCACCAGGCCCGGCACGCTCGACAGCCGGCAGTGTGCCGCGTGGCCCGGCACATCGGTCCAGCGATGGCAGTACCGCGCGACGCCGGGCAGCGAGGCGAGCAGCGGCGCCATCTCCTCGCTGCAGCCCAGGATCAGCTCCTGGCAGCGCTCGGCGCAGAGCGGAATGTAGCGGGCGAACTGGATCGTGTCGCCGTAGCCCTGGTCGCCGACCAGCAGCAACCGGCCGTTCGGTATGCGCATGCCGTTCCACGCGGCCGAGGTGATCGTGGGCAGCGTCGCCTTGCCGGCCTCGGTCTGGTTCCGCCACTCGTATTCGATCCAGCCGGGTGCAAACTCGCCCATCGCCAGCAGGTTCTGGCCGAGTGCCAGGTGGCCGTCGGCGTGGTCGGGCCGCAGGCCGACGGCGCGCAGCAGGCAGGCGATGGCATTCTGTCGGTCATCGACATCGGTGAAGGCCAGCGACAGCGCGACGAGATGGTCCGGGTTCTGCGGGTCGAGCCGGATCGCCTCCTGTCCGACGCGCAGCGCATCGTCCAGGCGATACGCCGTCCGGTAGAGCGCGCCGAGATGGGCGTACCAGCTGGCGACGCCCGGCCGGGCCGTTACGGCGCGTTCCAGCAGCGTGATGCCGCGCTCCGGCTCGTTGGTATGCGCGGCGATGATGCCGAGCAGGGCCAGCGCCGGCGGATGGTCCGGCGTCGCGGCCAGCACGTCGTTGCAGATGCCGGCCGCCTCGCCGAAGCGCCGTGCCTGTGCCGCCGCCTGCGCGCGGGCGAGGGCCTGGTCCGGCGTTTCCGCGGCGGCGGCCGCGGTGGGCGCTGCGATGCCGCTCACGCTGCTTCCAGCAGACGGTCCTTGCTCACCGGCTCGTCGGCGAACTCGCGCGTCACGCGGCCCTTCTTCATCACCACGATGCGATCGGCCAGCGACAGCACGGTCTCCGGCTCGGTCGAGACGACCACGATGCCCACGCCTTGCTCGCGCAGGCCGCGCACGATGGTCGTCACGTCGTCCTTTGCGCCCACGTCCATGCCGCGGGTTGGCTCGCTCAGCACCAGCACGCGCGGGAGATGCGTCAGCCACTTCGCCAACGCGACCTTCTGCTGGTTGCCGCCGGACAACGTGCCGAGCGGGCGCCAGACCTGCGGCGGGCGAATGCGCATGTCCCTCACGTGCCTCTCCGCGATGCTGCGTTCCACTCCGGGCCGCAGCCAGATCCGGTCGATGCGGTCGAGCATGGCGATCGTCATGTTCATGAACACCGGCTCGGCCGCGAACAGCATCATGCGTCGGCTTTCCGGCAGGAAGGCCATCCCGACACGCCTAGCGCGCGCGGTGGAGGAGAGCCGCACCGGACGACCGTCGAGCGCGACGCGCCCGCGCTCCGCCGGGAGCGCACCGAACAGCGTGCGTGCCAGTTCGAGCTGGCCGGATCCGAGGAAACCATAGATCCCCAGCACCTCGCCGGCATGCACGCGGAGCGAAACGTCGTGATACGCGCCCGCGCGGGTGAGCCCGTCGACCGCCAGCACGATCCCGGCGTCATGCCGGCTGTGCAGCGGGATCTCCGCGACGTAGCTTTCCTCCAGCCCCGCGTGGCCGGCACCGATCATGCGGTGGATGATCCAGCGCTTGTCCACCGCGGCGCATGCCTCGGTCGCCACGGCCTGGCCGTTGCGGAACACCGTCACGCGGTCGCAGATCGCCAGCACGTCGTCGAGGAAATGCGACACGAAGACGATGCTGCGACCGGCATCGCGCAGGCGGCGCAGCAAGGCGAACAGCCGTTCCATCTCCGGCGGCGACAGGGCGGAGGTCGGCTCGTCGAGCAGGATGACCCGGGCGCCGGAGAACAGCACGCGCGCGAGCTCGACCAGCTGCTGCAGCCCGAGCGGCAGCGCCCCCATCGGCGTGCGCGGGTCCGCCTCGATGCCGAGATCCTGCAGGTGCCCGGCGGCGCGCCGACGCATCGCCCGCCAGTCGATGAAGCCGAAGCGATTGAGCGGCTGGATGCCGAGGTGCACGTTCTCCGCCACCGACAGGTGGCGAATGGCGGACAGTTCCTGGTGCACCATGCCGATGCCGGCGGCGCGCGCATCCCGCGGGGAGGCGTGCCGCACCGGCTCGCCATCGAGCCGCATCTGACCTTCATACTCCCCGTGCACCCCGTCGATGATCTTCATCAGCGTGGACTTGCCCGCGCCGTTCTCGCCGACCAGCCCGTGGATCTCGCCGCGCGCCAGGGAGAAATGCGCCTCACGCAGCGCGGCGACGCCACCGAACGATTTGGTGATCCCGGAAAGCTCGAGCAAAGGCGGCGTCACGATCGGGGTCAGATCAGGAAGTGCGTCTCCATCCACGCCATCCCCGGGGCGTTGGCCTTGGTGACGACAGGGCCGTCGGCGACGATGTTCTTGGGGATGCCGCCCGTGCCGGTCTTCTCGCCGGCGACGATCGCGGCCACGCCGGCAACGATGGCGCCGCCGTGGATCCGGCAGGACGGATTGCGCACCGTCGCGTGCATGCGGCCGTCGCTGACCGCGGCGAGCGCCGGCGGCATCGCGTCGCAGCCGCCGATCAGTATGTCGGTGCGGTTGTGCGCCTTCATGACATTGTAGGCGGCGAGCGCCATGTCGTCGTTGTGGAAATACGCCGCACTGATCTTGGGGTACTTGGTCAGCAGCGTCTCCCAGATGCGCGCCACCTTGGTCACGTCCCAGTCGGCCGGCTGGGTGTCGAGCACCTCGATCTTCGGGTACTTCTTCACCACGGATTCGAAGCCTCGGGCGCGGCCCTGCGCGCCGGTATGGCCAAGTGCGCCCTGCGTCATGATCATGGTGCCGGCGCCGTTGATCGCATCGACCAGCGACTGCGTGACGGAGGCACCCATGAACTCGTTGTCCGGCGCGATGAAGCTGTGCACGTTGATCGAATCGAGCGGCGCGATCAGCGTGTCCATGTCGATCACCGGCGTGCCGCTGTCGATCATCTTGTTGACCGGCGCGGTGAGCGTGCCGATCCCGAACGCCTGGATGGCGACGAAGTCCCACTTCTGCGACGCCATGTTGTCGATCGCTGCCCGCTGCTTCTGCGCGGCGAGCTCGCCGTCGAACCAGGTCACCTCGACGTTGAACAGCCTGCCCCAGTATTCGGCGGCCTGCTTGCCCTGCGCGCACCATGTCGCCTGCAGGCCGGCGTTGGAGAACGCCGCCTTCAGCGGCTTGTCGGAACGGCCCGCCACCTTGCCGACTTCCTGCGCGAGTGCCGGATCGATGCCGAAGGCCGCGAGCGCTGCGGCGGCCCCGGTCAGCGAGCCTTGCAGAAATCGTCTGCGCCGGGTCATGGCCGCCCTCCTGTTGGTGGTTGCGGCGACACTAGTCGGCCGATGCGGCGCGAGGCAACCAGGGTCACGCGAGGAGGACGGCGCGTCCGGGTGCGCGGAACCTGGCGCCCAGGGTCGCTGCGGTGCGAGCCGCCGCGACGTTGTCCGGCGCGACCAGCAGGTGAGCTACCGTCATGCCCCGCGCGAAGGCGGCGGAAGCCGCCCGTCTGAGCAGTTCGTGGCCGAGGCCGTGCCTGCGGTGGGTGGGCAGGACCGATACCGCCAGCTCCACCGTCCCCGGTGCTTCCGCCGGTCGTGCTTCGGCCAGCCCGACCATGCGTCCGTTCCTGGACTCGATCGCGCCGAACAGCACGTCCACGGTGTCATCGAGCGAGCGCACATAGCCCGCCACGGCAGCGTCGCCGAAGCCGCAATGGAACCGGCTGTTGCGCGAGACCGCGTCGAGTTCCAGCAGGTGCAACTCGATTGCCGCAAGGTCATCGGAGCCGAGCCTGCGCAGCTGTACGCTGACGGGGCAGGCTTCGTCTGGTGCCGTCTGGATGTCTGCCATGGCTGGCGATCCCGTTGATCGGCCCTTACATGAACAGCCGCCGCGAGGCCGACAAAGGATGCTTCGTCAGCCGTCGCATGAGCCGACGTCATGTGTCCGGCGACACCGGGCGCACGAGGTGGGCCGGCGCGGCGGCTCAGGCCAGATCGGCGAGCAGCGGCGGCGTGGCGGAGCGCAACAGCAACTTGCGTGCCTGCCATTCCGCGGCGGGATCGAGCGCGGCGATGAACTCCACCGTACCGCCGGACAGAAATGCGACCGGCAATCCGTCGCGATACAGCAAGCGGTTGCCGGTCAGCGCCGGCAGTCTCGCACCCGGCGTTATGATTCCCGCGAGGTTCAGCGGGTCCGCTGCCGACAGCGACACGAACTGTCCGTCATGCGGCTGCCGCCGTAGCTCGCGCAGCATGCCGACGGCATCCGGCAGCGCGTACTGCTCGCCGGAGAACCCGGCGACGAAGCGGCCGCCGCGGATCTCGCCGCGCGCCTCCAGCCGGCGGTAGACGCGCAGCAGCTCGCGCCAAGGCGGCAGCCATGCGGCCTCGCGGGCCAGCAGCCGCCAGAACACCACCCCGTAGCGACGCAGCAGCGCCCGCGCGACATGTTCGGTTGCGGCACCGGTCGCCGTCGGTTCGATCGTGTCCGGAGCAGGCCGCCGCAGCAACGCCCAGCGGCCTGCGTCCTCCATGCCGAAGCTCATGATGCGGCGGCGCCGCGTGCCTCCGCCGAAGGGCTTGCGCCGGTCGGAAGGCACCAGCAGTGCGCGCAGACCCGCGAAGCTGTCCGAGGCCACCAGCCCCAACGCGACGAGTTCGCTCAGCGCCTCCTCCACGTGCGGACGCAGCAGCCCGCTTGCCTCGGCCAACTCCTCGAAGAAGGACGCGCCATTGTCGCGCAGGCTGCGCAGCACGGCGTCGGCCCGTGCACTGGGCGGCACGCCTGCGGGCGAACCGGCAAGCGCGGCCCAGAACGCGGCGTGCCGTCGTGCCAGCAAGGTGATCGGCGTCGTGCGCAGCGGTGTTGCGACGCGGTCGCCGCGGGCGGAGCCAGGGGTCAGTCGCCCCCAGGCGATGCGTCCGGCAAGGCACATGTCGTCCAGCCAGGCGGGCTCGTAGCCGTTGATGCGTGCCGGCAGCAGTTCGGTCTCCCAGGCACCCGCCGGCGCCTCGAAGCCCTCGAGCAGGGCGACCGCGGCCGGTATCGCGTCCGGCCCTTCCAGCCGCGCCGCCTCCGTCACGCGCTGCCAGGCGAACAGGAAGCGCAGGAAGTCACGCGGCCGCGACCGGCTCGATCTCCGCGCGCAGGCGGCGCACCGTGTAGTGGTGGATGCGGGCGAGCAGCCGCCGGTCGCACCACTCCTCCGCGTTGCTGCCCGCGGTGAAGCGGCCACGCAGGACTGAACCCTGTACTTCCAGCGCAAGCAGTGCGGCGGTCACTTCGTCGGGCTCCAGTCCCAGTGGCGCGGCGAGCGCCGATTGGGTCACCGGTCCCAGACCTTCGAGCCGGCCGCGCACGATGTCGACCAGCTGTTCCGCGTCGGCCGGCAAAGTCGCGAACTGCTGCGCCCTCTCGGCTGCAACCCAGAGAACGACCTGCGGCCGGCGCAGCCGGATCACGCGACCGTCCCGCGCCAGCGCTGCCAGCCAGTCGGTCCATTCCGGCGCTGCCTGTGCTTCGTCTTCGTTCAGGCAGCCCAGCCACAGCAGCGCGTCGTGCAGTTCCTCGGCATTCACCGGATCGGGCCAGGCCTCGGCGCGCACGCGGGCGATCGCGTCGGGATCGAGCCGCCCGATATCGGCAGCGCTCTCCGGTGCCAGCCAGCGACGGGCCATCACCGCCTGCGTGCGGCGTTCCTCCAGCGGCGCGTCGTCGAGATATGCGTAGGGCCGCGCCGACAGCACCTCCAGCGACAGCGGCGAGGGCTGCGTGAGGTCGCGCGCGACGATCCGGATCTCGCCGGACTCGATGCGCGACAGGAGCCGCTCCAGCCCCTCGACGTCCATCGCCTCGTGCAGGCAGTCGGCGATGGTCTGGTTGGTCAGCGGATGGTCGGGGATCTCGCGATCGCCGGCGACATTCTCGGCACAGGCCAACTGGTCGGGGAACACGGCGGCGACCAGATCCTCCGCCTCCATGCGCGCCAGCTGCGGCGCGAGCTTCCTGCCGCCGCGGAAGCGCGGCAGTGCCAGTGCAACGCCCGCCACCCAGCGCCAGCGCGTGGTGAACATCGGTGCGTCGAGCAAGGCCTGGACCAGCAGCGGGCGCACTGTGGCGGCATGCAGGTAAGACGCGACCTCGGCCAGCTCGAAGCTGTGCGCCGTGGTCAGCGAGAGCACGATGTTGTCCTCGGTCGCCGCCGCCTGGAGCTCGAAGTTGAACCGGCGGCAGAACCGCTTGCGCAAGGCGAGTCCCCAGGCGCGGTTGATCCGGCTGCCGAACGGCGTGTGGATCACCAGCTGCATGCCGCCC
Source organism: uncultured Alphaproteobacteria bacterium (assembly GCA_963812075.1). Lineage (GTDB taxonomy): Bacteria > Pseudomonadota > Alphaproteobacteria > Acetobacterales > Acetobacteraceae > JAMXLO01. Next base: position 168,432 of record CAWETN010000019.1, on the reverse strand, counting down.
GCCTCGTCGAAGAAGCGCTCCAGCACGATGGTGTCCTGCGTCGGCAGGCATTCGAGCGCGGCGAACGCGCCCATCAGATATTCCAGCAACTGCCCGGAAGCGGCGGGGGCGATGCCGATCTGGTCGGTCAGCCAGTGCCGCGCCAGGCTGCCGGACCCGTCGCGCCGCAGCCGGCTGGCGATGCCCGCGCGAAGGCGGGAGACCGACGCGGAAAGCTCGTCGCTGCGGCCCGGCGCCTCGCCCAGCCAGAACGGAATGGTCGGCGGCTGGCCGTGCGCGTCCTCCACCCGCACGATGCCGCGCTCGACGCGCATGATGCGGTACGAGCTGTTGCCCAGCTGGAAGATGTCGCCGGCCAGACTCTCGACGGCGAAGTCCTCGTTCACGGTGCCGATCGTGTGGTTCTCGGGCTCCAGCAGCACTTGGTAATCGGCGGTGTCGGGGATGGTGCCGCCCGAAGTGAGCGCGGTCAGCCGTGCGCCGCGCCGGCCGCGCAGCATGTGGTTGATCGCGTCGTGATGGATCAGCGTGCCGCGCCGGCCGCGGCTGGTGGCGAAGCCTTCGGCCAGCATGCGCACGACGGCGGTGAAGTCCTCGCGCGCCAGGTCGCGATACGGCCAGGCGCGGCGCAGCCGGTCGTACAGCGCCTGCTCCGGCCAGTCCTGCGCGCTGACCTCGGCCACGATCTGCTGCGCCAGCACGTCGAGCGGCCGGTGCGGAATGCTCAACCGGTCCAGTTCGCCGCGCCGCACGCTGTCGAGCAACGCCGCGCATTCCACCAGGTCGTCGCGCGACAGCGGGAACAGGTGTCCCTTCGGTGTGCCGTCCACCGCATGCCCGGACCGCCCGACGCGCTGCAGGAAGCTGGCGATCGAACGTGGCGAGCCGAGCTGGCAGACCAGATCGACGTCGCCGATGTCGATGCCGAGTTCCAGCGACGCCGTGGCGACCAGCGCCCGCAGTTCGCCCTGCTTGAGCCGGGTCTCGGCCGCCAGACGCTGTTCCTTCGCCAGGCTGCCGTGGTGTGCGGCGACCGCCTGCTCGCCCAGCCGTTCCGACAGCTGGCGCGCCACACGCTCCGCCATGCGGCGCGTGTTGACGAACACCAGGGTGGTGCGGTTCGCCTCGACCAGCCGGGCCAGCCGGTCGTAGACTTGCTGCCAGACCTCGGCGGACATCACCGCCTCGAGCGGCGAGTTCGGGCACTTCAAGCACCAGTTCGCGCCGGCGCTGATGGCCCGTATCCACGATCGAAACGTCGCCGGCGGCGGTGCCGGCCAGCAGCTGCGCAATGGCGCTCATCGGCTTCTGCGTCGCCGAGAGGCCGATGCGCACCGGCCGGTCGCCGCACAGCGCCGCAAGGCGCTCCAGCGACAGCGCGAGGTGGGCGCCGCGCTTGTTGGCCGCCATGGCGTGGATCTCGTCCACGATCACGGTGCGCGTGCCGGCCAGCATGAGCCGGCCGGACGCCGAGCCGAGCAGGACGTACAGCGACTCCGGTGTGGTGACGAGGATGTGCGGCGGGCGGCGGCGCATGCGCTCCCGCTCGCCGGCCGGCGTGTCGCCGGTGCGCACCCAGCTCCGGATCTCGACGTCCGGCAGGCCACGATCCCGCAATGCGGCGCGGATGCCGGCGAGCGGCTCCTCCAGGTTGCGTCTGATGTCGTTGGACAGCGCCTTCAGCGGTGAAATGTAGACCACCTCGGTCGCATCGGTGAGCGTTCCGTCCAGTCCCTTGCGCACCAGACCGTCGATCGCGGCGAGGAAGGCGGCCAGTGTCTTGCCCGAACCGGTCGGCGCGGCGATCAGCGTGTGCCGGCCCTGGCCGATCGCCGGCCAGGCTTTCGCCTGGGCCGGCGTCGGCGCGGCAAAGCGCGACGCGAACCAGGCTGCGACGGCGGGGTGGAACTGCGCGAGTGAGCTCATGTCAGGGGGCTGACATAAGGGAACCGGCGGTTCGGGAGTCAACTCGCGCCGGCCGGACCGCGGTTGCAGGTGGTCGGCCACCCTGTATGTTTCGCGCAAACCCGTCGGGAGACCGCCCATGCTGTTCACCTGCCTGCCGGAAGGCGCGCGTATCCCGGGGCGCTTTCCCGGACCCGCGCATGCGCGGGGCAAGTGGTTCACCGTGGACATCCACTGTCACGTGACGAGCCTGAAGGCCGCGACGATGGTCGACGGCAACGCGGCCGTGTCGCGCTGGTTCCTGGAGACCCAGGCGAACCCGCGCAGCCAGGAGGTCAACCGGCAGAATGCGGTGCGGACCAGGGTCCAGGGCACGTCGGCCGAGCAGCGTATTGCCGACATGGACCTGATGGGTATCGACATCCAGGCGATCTCGCCAGCGCCGCGACAGACCTACTACGGTGCCGATCCAGACCTGGGACTGGCGACCGCGCGTGCGATCAACGACGAGATCGCCGAGATGGTCGGCCGCTTTCCCGACCGCTTCACCGGTCTGGGCACCATCCCGCTGCAGGCACCGGAGCTCGCCATCGCCGAACTGGAGCGGCTGCACCGCTCACTCGGCATGCGCGGCATCGAGATCATGACGCATGTCGCCGGCGAGGATCTGTCGGCCGACCGCTTCCGCAAGGTGTTCCAACGTATCGACGAATTGGGGCTGCTGGTGTTCCTGCATCCGGATGGCTTCACCGAGGCGCGGCGGTTCGAGGACCACTACTTCGCCAACGTGATCGGCAATCCGCTCGATACGACCGTGGCGCTGCATCACCTGATCTTCGGCGGCGTGCTGGAGGACTGTCCAGGCCTCAAGCTCGTGGCGGCGCATGGCGGCGGCTATCTTCCCGCCTATGCCGGCCGCATCGACCACGCGGCCTCGGCTCGGCCGGATACCGGCGAGAAGCTGAAGGAGATGCCGGGGGTCTACCTGCGACGGCTGTATTTCAACTCGCTGGTATACACGCATCCGCAGCTCGAGTACCTGGTGGCGCAGTTCGGCGCCGACCGCATCCTGGTGGCCACCGACTATCCCGCCGACATGGGCGAGATCGATCCCGTCGGCTTCATCGAGACGGCGCCCGGACTCGACGACGCCACGCGGCGCGCGATCCTGGGCGGCAACGCCGCGCGTCTCCTCGGCCTCGAGGTGCCGCCCGGGCTGCGGTGACTCTACGTCGCCGGCGTGTGGCTCGACAGGAACGCCATGACGCGCGCCCGCGCCGCTGTCAGTGCGGCACCGGTCTTCCATTCCGCGATGAACGCGCAGTTCGGCAGCAGCTTCGAAAGCTCCTCCGCGATTGCGTACGGGTGCGCCTCGTCATTGCCGGCCAACACAAGGCATGGTGTCTGCACCGTCGTGGCGAATGCACGATCCACGCAATAGACGAAGTCGTGTGTGTAGAGGTTCCGATAGAACGCATCCAACACCGGCTGCGTCGCTTCGGGATGGTCTTTCAGAGAGGCGGCCCACGCCTGGAACCGCGGCGTTGGAGCCGGCATGGCCGCCGCCATGCGACCGATCGGCTGCGCCAGTACCGCTGAGGCGATGCGCTGCGGCTGCGCCTTCAGCAGGTTCAGGATGAACGACCCGCCAATGCACTGGCCATAGAGATGGCACCGCTCGATGCGCAGGTGATCGAGCAGCGCGATGTGGTCGGCGGTGTAGGTGTCCCAACCGTCGCGCTCGGTGATCGGCGCACGCGACCGGCCGCCGGCATTGCGCTGATCCATCGCGATGACGCGGAAGGTCCCGGCGAACTCGGTCGTCGGGTTGATCGGCGCGGAGGCCTGGCTCCACACGTCGATCACCGACTGCAGTCCCGCCGGAGCAAACGTCAGGATCGGGAATCCCTGACCGAATTCCTCATAGTGGATCCGTGCACCGTGGTGTTCGAAGCTTGGCATCTCGTTCTCCTGCATGCGAGATCGTTACCGGCGTGCTCACCGGTGCGACAGGCGCGCCGACGCTCGGAGAGATACGGGCGCGTCAGGCAAAGGGCCGCGGAAGTTCGCCGACATCCGGCAATTCTTCCAGGTGGAGGATCGTATCGGCGGCCGCGTGCACCGCCGCGTCGGGCAGCTTCTGCACTGCGTTGCGCGCACAGTCCGCGAACTTCGACCTGAGCTGCGCGATCTCCAAACGGTTCTGCGGCGAGCCGAGAGGTGGTCCGATGATGGCAGTCGCCTTGCGGCCGTCACGCAACCGGGCAGTGACGCCGGTGTCAGCCGGGCCTGTTGCGTCGGTTCCCTGCATGCCGCTGGCGATCTCCAGGACCTGCGCGTTGTGGAAGTCGGCAACCTCGGTGATGCCGACGCGGCCATGCACCAGGGCGGCGGCGACGAGACACGGCAGCGCGAACTGCGCCTCGACGATCTGCGTGGGCCGCCGCTTGTGCGGCGCGCCGCCGAACTGTTCCGCGACGATGGCGGCGCCGGCGGCCACCCGCACCTCGGCGATCTCGGCAACATCGACGGCCGTGCCGAGACCGAGCTCATTCCGCACGGCGATGGCGGCGTCGAGGATGGCGTGCTGCGGGCGGCCGCAGGCATATGGCTTGAAGCTCAACTCGTCGCCACGGAATGCGCGCCCGAGGTTTTCGGTCAGCTTCGAGGCATCATGGCCGCCCGGCTGATACAGCTCGAAGAACCCGAAGCGGCCGAGGAAGATGTCATGCGCGCCGGTGAAGCCCTCGCCGGCCAGGGTCGCCGCCAGGACGCCGCTGCTGGCGGCCTGGCCGGCCTGCAGTCGCTTGGTCAGCGCGCCGTCGATGATGCACTGCCGGTTCCCGGCGGCCTGGCTGAAGGCGATGCCCAGCGCATTCACCATCTGCGGCACGTCCAGGCCGAGCAGCTTGCCGGCGGCCGCCGCGGCGCCGAACACGCCCATGGCCGCGGTGCGATGCCAGCCGCGATCGACCGTCGAGGCAAGCGCCACGCGGCACGACACGTCGAGGCCGAGTGCGATCGCCAACAGCAGCCTCTCGCCGGAGACCCCGCCCAGCATGTCGGCCATCGCCAGGCTCGCCGCCAGCACGGATGCGCCCGGATGAATCGAGCCGCCATGGTCGAGCGTGTCGTCGAAGTCGAGCGCGTGCGCCATGCTGGCGTTGAGCAGCGCGGCCTGCGGTGCCGGCAGCCGCCGCTGCCGCAGCATCACCTGGCTCTGCGGCGCGCCGCCCCATGCACCGAAGACGCGGGCGAGCTCCGCGATGCCGGGCGCGCCGCTGCCGCCGAGCAGGCAGCCGAACGTATCGAGGATGTCGTTGCGCGTCGCGTCCAGGGTGGATATCGGCAGGTCGGTATACGCGCGGTCGCAGACGTGCTCTGCCAATGCCCAGGCAGGATCCTTGCTCATGGCACTCTCTTTCGTCGTCCGCCGGGTTGTCGCCCGGCGAGCCAATACGCCGGCTGTTCCCCGGTCAAGGCCAGCCCGGATGCGGACGTTCCGGCCGGCCGCACCGATCGGCGTGCTGTTCGCCGCAGTGCTCGTCGCGATGGCCGCGGGTGCGGCTTCGCCGCCCAGCCTTCTCGTGCTGCCGCTCGACATGGTCGATACCTCGGGCGAGACGCCGCCGCGGGTGAGGGAGCACGAGGACCGCCTGAAGGCGCTGGACGCCTACCTGTCGCAGACTTCTGGCGGATGCCGGGATCTACGCGATCGTCGATCCTGCGCCGATCGACGCCGCGATCGCCCGGGCGCGGTCGGCGCAGCCGCTCGCGGACTGCAATGGCTGCGAGCGGGACCTGGCCGGTCTGGTGCATGCGGACCGTGTCCTGGTGGGGCAGATCGACAAGGTCAGCACGCTGATCGGCCATCTGAGCCTGCGCATCGTCGACGTGGCAACCGGGCGGACCGTGCTTTCCCGCACGCTCGACTTTCGTGGCGACACCGACGACGCATGGCGGCATGCCGTGCGGTTCCTGGTGCGCGACCTGGCACAGACGGCGCCGCAGCAGCGCTAGGTCATTCCGCGGCCACCGTCACCGGTTCGCGTCGCGCCACCGAGCGCGCGGTGCCGACGCACAGCAGGCTCGCCAGCAGCAGCACCGCCACCAGCACCAGGATCAGCTCCGGATGACCCCGGTCGATCAGCAAGCCGAACGGCACCGGCGTCAGCGCACCGCCGAGCGGCAGGCCGGCGCTGACGAAGCCGAACACCTTGCCGATCTGGCCCGGCGGCGCCGCGTCCTTCAGCATCACGTCGCGCGGCGTGCGGCTGGCGCCCAGCGCCAGACCCGAGGCGAACATCACCGCGATCACCACCACGTCGGACATCGGCACCCAGTTCACCGACACCGTCAGCACCGCCGAGGCGATCGTCAGGATCACCGCGAAGGCCAGCACGTGGCGCTTGTAGGTGTCGGCGAACCACCCGCCGACCAGCACGCCGACGGTCGAGCCGGCCATGTAGCCGGTGAGCGCCGACGACGCGACCTCCAGCGCCATGCCCTTCACCGTGTGCAGCACGGTGATCAGCCAGGACTGCACGCCGGCGCCGGCCATCGAGCCCAGCAGGAAGAAGCCGAAGAACAGCAGCATGGTGCGGCTGGTCAGCAGCTCGCGGCCCGACAGCGTCGGGCCCGGCATGCGTCGCCTCGTGCCGAACCTGGTCCTTCAGGATGCCGCTCTGCAGCAGGATGGAGATCGCCACCGGCACGCCGAGCAGCCCGACCAGGATCAGGCTGGCGCGCCAGCCCATCGTCACCGCCAGCAGCGCCATGAGCGGTGGTGCGGCGGCAAATCCCAGATTGCCGCTGAACGTGTGCAGCGCGAAGGCGCGGCCCATGCGGTCCTTGTCCACCGAGCCCGACAGGATCGCGTAGTCGCACGGATGGAACACCGAGTTGCCGATGCCGGACAGCGGGGCCAGCACCAGGATCTGCCAGAAGCTGGTGGCGAACCCCATCGTGGTGATCCACAGCGACATCAGCAACGCGCCGCCGATCAGGAACCGCCGTGCGCCGTAGCGATCGACCAGGAAGCCGACCGGCGTCTGGAACACGGCGGAGGCCCCGGACATCAGCGCAACCGCAAGGCCGAGCTCCGCGAAGCTCACGTCGAACGCCGACTGCCACGCCAGGAACAGCGGCGGCAGGCACAGAGCAGTAGAAGTGCGACAGGAAATGGCCGTTGCCAAGCAGCAGGTTGACGCGGGTCGTGCGGCTCAGAGCCATCGTGCGGCGTCTCCGGGAAGCGGTGGGAAGATGCGGTGGCGGGGCGATGCCGTCAACCGCACTTGTCGTCTACACGTACCGCGCGTGCAGTGCCGCGATGTCGATCCGTCCACCGACATCGCGCCAGAGCCGCACATTCGCGTCCACCTCGTGCGACATCGCGCATGCCGACCAGCGCCACATCCACCAGCGGATTGGACAGCACGAACTGGATCAGCGCCGGCGTATAGTCGAACGTATCGGCGGGATTCACCATGCGCAGCCAGCGCTGCAGCGTCCCCGAGGTCGCGGTCCGCATCGTCACGGTCGCCATGCCGCGTCGCTTCGCCTCGATCAGGCTGCCGAACGGCCGCGTCGGGTCGTACGGATGCTGGTGCAGGAAGATTGTAGCAGAGCTGCATCACGTCGAAGCCGCCGCTTTCGATGAAGCGGAACACCGCCGCGTTGTTGTCCTCGCTGGTGAAGCCGGTCAGGCCGATCAGGCCTTCCTGCTTCAGCCGCAACAGCTCGTCCAGCATGCCGCCCTTGCCGCAGCACCGCATCGGCCTCGTCCGGCCCGTATGACGAGCCGTGCAGTTGCAGCAGGTCGACGCGGTCGCGGCGCAACCGGCGCAGGCTGGCCTCCAGCGACTGCCGCAGCCGGCCTGCCGCGGCGAGCGGCACCTTGGTGGCGAGGAAGACCGTCGTGCCTTCCAGTGCCTCGCCGAAGATCGCCTCGGCCAGCCCGTCGCCGTAGCCGGGCGCGGTGTCGAAGTAGCTGACCCCGAGCTCCACCGCGTGGCGCAGCGCGGCGATCATGGCTCCGCGGTTGGCTGCTGCCGCCGCGTCGTAGGCGCCGAGATAGTTGCTCAGCCCGGCCGGCGCGCCACCGAAGCCGAGCCGGCTGACCGGCACGTGCTGCGGTCCGAACGCCGCCGTGATCGGGTCGTCATGCCGCCGGTTCTCCGCTGGTCATCTGGCACGCACCCTGCAATGAACCTCGCATGAGCTTTCCCGCCTGGCTTCCCATCCTGCTCGGCTTCCTGACCGCGGTCGGGCCATCGACCACCGACATGTACCTGCCGGCCTTCCCGGCGATCGAGTCCTCGTTCAGCGCGCCCCCCGGTTCGGCGCAGCTTACCCTGGCCGCCTGGTTCGCCGGCCTCGCCGTCGGCCAGATGACCCAGGGCACGCTGTCCGACCGGTTCGGCCGGAAGCGGCCGCTGATCGTCGCCACCGCCATCTATACGCTCGCCTGCCTGGGCTGCGCACTGGCGCCGTCGATCCAGTGGCTGGCGGCATTCCGCGCGCTGTCGGCGATCGGTGCATCGGCCGGCATGGTGATCCCGCGCGCGATGGTGCGCGACCTGGCCGACGGCCACGCCGCGGCGGTGCTGCTGTCGCGGCTGTCGCTGGTGATGGGTGCCGCACCGATCCTGGCGCCGACGGTCGGCAGTGTGGTGCTGGCGTTCGCCGACTGGCGGGGCATCTTCTGGATCCTCACCGCCTACGGCGTCGCCTGCTGGGCACTGGTGATCCTGCTGCTGCCCGACACGCTGCCGCCGGCGCGGCGTATCCGGCTGCGCCTGGGCGAGCAGCTTGCGCGCTATCGCAGCATCCTGCGGGAGCGCGGCTTCATCACCCACGCGGCGATGGGCGGCTTCGCGACCTTCGCGTTCTTCGCCTATCTCGGCGGCTCCTCGCCGGTGTTCATCCAGGGCTTCGGACTGCGGCCCGCGGGCTTCGCGATGATCTTCGGCGGCAACTCGGTCGGCCTGATCAGCTGCGCGCAGCTGAACCCGTTGCTGCTGCGTCGGTTCGGACATGACAGCGTGCTGCACTGGGTCGGGCGCGTGCACCTGGCCGCCACCGCCGTGCTGCTCGTCATCGCCTTCGCCGGATGGGCCACCCTGCCGCTGGTCGTCGCGCCGCTGTTCGTCGCGATCAGCTGCATGGGCATGCTGAATCCCAACACCATCGTCGGCGCGCTGGCACGGCATCAGCAGCACGCCGGCAGCGCTTCCTCGGTGATGGGCACCGGACAGTACCTGCTCGGTGCGGTCAGCGGATTGCTGGTGGGTCTCGCCACCGACGGCACGCCGCGCGGCATGGCGGCGCTGATGCTGCTGGGGTCGATCGGCATGGCCACCGCCGACCGGTTCCGGCCGCGAACTTAGTGCTGTGATCCTGACAGTGGAAAGGTGGTCCAACCGATGTTGGAGTCGGAGTTGGAACGCTCTCGCCGGCCGGGCATGGATGTGTAACGGTGGCGCGACAGCGAGGCGGCGGGTTCCCTGCCGCCGTGGGGGGAAGCAACATGGCGGAAACGGACTTCTGGCAGACGTTGAGCAACACGATCCATCGCGCGATCAATCTGCGCGTCACCACGATGATCGGCGACGTGGTGGTGAAGGGGCCGCTGGATCACCTCGAGGTCGATGCGCCGACCGCCCCTTCGAGCTGCCTGGTGACCGACATCAACCTCGTCGGAGGCGATATTACGCGCGTCATCAGCGAGAAGCTGCTGGGTGCGGAATATGCCGACCTGCGCAGCGCGCATCAGGACTCGGTGCGACAGGCGCAGGACATCGTCGAGCGCAACGTCAAGATCCTGATCTCGATCGTGAAGGAGATCGGCGACGACATCGGCAAATTGCCGCCACCGACGACTGGCCCGACGCCCCCCGCTGGCGAATAGGCAGGCGCAGCCCGAAACGTACGCGTTCCGGCAGAGGCAGCCATGGCGGCGAAATTCGATCTGACGGCGGTTGCGCGCAGCCTGCTCAACATCGAGGTCAACACGATCGTTCGGGACAACATGACCGGCGAGCCGATGCCGCCGTTGCCGCACGCTTTGCTGGACATCGCCCGCGACTACGCGAACGAGCTGTGTTCACTCGGCGTCGATCTGGCCGACTGGTTCGCGCCAGGCACCGGCGATCCTGAGAAGGTCGGCTCGCGCTGGACCAACGCGCCGGCCTCGGTGAGCGGACAGCTCAGCATATCCGTGCCGACGTTCGACCGCCTGCGCTGGGCAGCGAAGTGGGCGGCCGCATCGACGGCGGCACGGCCGGCGCCGCTGCCGTCGGCGAAGCGGGTGCTGATCGAGCGCATTATCAACAACGCCGACGCGATCAAGGCGATGTTCCCACGCTTCGACAAGCGCTTTCAGGACCAGTTCCTGAACAAGACGCGCGACGATCTGGCGGGCGTGGACGTCGAGTCCGGCAGCTACGCCGTGTCGGCCGCCGATCTCAGCCTGCTGCAAAAAATCTGGGACCTGGGCGTCGAGGAGATCGTCGCGCAGACCGTTGTGCATGTGACCGGCGACGTTACCACGCGCGTGCAGGAGGCGTTCCGCAACTCGGGCTCCGAGCCACTGTTCGGCATCCATCGCCAGAGCGTCGATGTCTCGGTGGCGTGCTGGAAAAATCTGCTCGACGCGGTGCGCGAGATCGCCGGCGCCACGGTCGGCGCCCTGCTGGGGCGGCCGTGAAGCTGCCGGGCTGGCTCGCCGCGATCGTCTCGGACGTCGTGGCATTGCGCACCCACTGGTCGGGCGTTCGCGGCGGCTGGCGGGCGGCACGGCGTGACGCGGAGGAACTCGTGAAGTACCGGCGGCTGCTGGTGGACACCTCGGCCATGACGCCGGACGGAATGGCGGTGGTGCTGCGGACGAGGTTGCGGATCATCGGCGACACGCAGACCGACATCCTGCGACGGTGGCTTGCGACGGCGACGCCCGAGGCGGTCGAACGGACCAGCAAGACGCATTTCCAGGCCGTCGCGGCCGCACTCGGCGGCTGGAACGCGGCCCGTGCCATGGAGCGGGTGGTGATCCGCCTGGGCTGGGTCATCGGCGGCGGCTGGAGCGCGAGCGTCCTCCTGCGGACGCCGACATCCGACCTGCGCCATGTACTTCTGGACGAACTGGCACCTGCTGGCTGGCATCGCGGCCCCGGTGGTCCTCGGTCTGGCGCGGCAGGTCATGCGCTGGCGGCTGCGCGCGCTGTTCCACCGCGGCCTGACCGCATCGTTTGCCAAACTCTGAGCGCGGCTGGAGATCCCGGTTGATCAGCGCGTGATCGGCGACGCCCCATCGCCTTGCGGCTGTAGCGGGTCGAAATCCATGACTTCCCGGCGAGCGCTGATCGGCTCAGGCGCAGACTATGCCGGGAGCTGTTGGGCGCGGCAGAGAAACTGTCGGTTGACCGCGCTGCGCGGCCGGGCGTCCAGCCGCTCGTGCGCCAGCGCGAGAGCGACGTCACGCATGCCGCCGCGCAACGCGGCCTCGGTCAGCGTCCAGTCGACCACGTCGCGCTGCGCATGGCTGCCGCCGATACGCCAGAGATCGAATCGCACCGGTAGCAACAGCGCGACTGCCACTTCGTGGCGGCCGCGGTGGAACGCCATCGAGCCCCTCGATCAGCGGCACGCCGACCTCGCGATAGATCGGCGCCGCCGCATCGTCGCCCGCCGCGGTCTCGCGCATCGCGGCGAGCCTGGCCTCGACCAGTGCCTCCTGCCCGGACCCCAGCTCGGCCATCGCCGCGTGCATGTCGTGGAACACCAGCGTGCGGCCGTCGGCGTGGCCCTGCCATTGGTCGGCCACCTCCTGCCAGCGGTCCGCCACGTCGCAGCCGAGCATCTCGAGACGCCACAGCAACGCTGGCGCGTTGGTCAGGCTGAGCGCAATGGGCCGCTGCGTATCGCGGATCGGTCCGTCGTACAGCGCCAGCGCCGCGTCGTACTGCCCGAGCTCGATGTGGAACAGTGCGCGATGCCACCAGATATGCGCCTGGTTCAGGTGCTCGGGCGTGGACCATAACGCTTCGCGCGCCGCCATCCAGCCGAGCCCGTCCTCCGGCCGCCCGGTCATCTCCATCACATGCGCGACGGTGTGGTGCGCGAACTGGCTGGTCGGCTCGAGCTCCGCCGCGGTGCGCGATTCGTCCTCGGCGCGGGCGTAGTCGCCGGTCTCCTCCAGCCCGAAGCCGTGGTAGGCCAGCATGGTGCCGTAACCCGGCAGGTCCTTCGGCCACAGCGGCATCGCCCGCGCGGTGCGGTCGCGCATCCAGCGGACCCGCCCCTGATACAGGTCGAGGAACAGCGCCACCGCCTGCGCCATGATGTCCAGCGGATAGCGCATCAGGTGGCGGTCCAGGATCAGCACGGCAGCGTCTCAGCGCGCCACTCGACGCCTGTTCAAGCGCCGCGAGATGCGCGCGCTCGCGCTCGTTCATCGTCAGCGCGGACGCGGTGCCGATCAGCGCATCGATGCGCCCGTCGAGCACCGGATCGCGCGCCAGCAGGAACAGCCAGGCCTTCGCCAGATGCGCCATGACGAAGCCGGGCGCCGCCTCGCGCGCCGCGTCCAGCAGGCCCGACGGCATCGCCGCAGGCAAGGTTGAACGCACGCACCGCCTGGTCGTACAGCGCCGCGGTCTCGCTGGTGGCACCGGTCAGGCGCAGCCCTTGCGCGTCCTTGATCATGGCTCGCTCCGCGCTCTCGTGCCCGAGCCTGCACGCAAAGTCGCGGTCCGTGCAACGCGCGCGTGGCCGGTCTATCGTGGCATGGACCAGGGGAGGATCGAACGATGCTGCCGACACCCGGCTTCCACCACCTGCACCTGAACTCGGTCGATCCCGCCGCGGCGATCGACTGGTACGTGCGGCAGTTCCCCACCTGCACCAAGGGCGAGTGGGCCGGCATCCCGGCCCTGCTGTCGCCCAACAACGTGATGGTGCTGTTCACGAAGGTGGATACGCCGCCGCCGTCGTCGCCACAGAGCGCGATCTGGCATTTCGGCTGGCACGTGACCGACGTGCGCGGGAGCCTGGCTGCCTTCCAGGCGCGCGACGAGACAAGGCTGCTGCCGCTGTACACGACAGACGAGGGCGGGTCGGTGCTGGTGAGCAGCGACACCTGGCCGAATGTCGGCGGCATGCTTGGGCTCACGCGGGCGCAGATCGCCGAGGCGCGCGCCAGGGGCGTGCAGCCGCCGGGCGGCGGCGGGTTTGCCTACATGACCGGGCCGGACAATGCGCTGGTGGAATATGCCGGGAATTACCCGGCCGAGCGGTTCAATCACGTGCATCTCTGGCAGGAGGAGCCGCTGGCCGCGCTGCATTGGTACCAGACGCACCTGAACGCGCCCGTCCGCGCCGGCTTCGGGGCGGCGCCGGCGTCCGAGGCGGAGCGCAAGGTGCCGCGCGGCGCCGACCGCACCTGGCCGGCGCTCAACCGCGAGGGAATGTTCCGCACGCCGCGCGCCGGCGTGGAGTTCGGTGACGTGGTGCTGACCTGGTACGCCAACCAGGGCGACACGCCGCTGGTCAGTCCCCGCGGCCAGCTGCAGGACCACATCGCCCTGAGCGTGCGAGATCTGGACGCCTGGGTTGCCAAGCTGCGCGGCGAGGGCGTGGTGTTCCTGGAGGAACCCTACCGGCTCGGCCAGACGCGGGCCGCGATGATCGAGGGTCCCAGCCGCGAGGCGCTGGAACTGGTGGAGGTGGGATAGGCCCATGCAATTGCCGCAAGCCGGCGGGTGCATCTGCGGCGCCGTCCGCTACACGATCGAGCAGGCGCCGCTCGAGGTCTATGCCTGCCATTGCACCGACTGCCAGCGGATCACCAGCAGCGCTTTCTCGATCGGCGCCGTCGTCTCCGAAGCGGGCTTCAGCCTGGCGGGCAAGCCGGCGCGCTCCGTTCCGGGCGGTGTCACGGCGGGAGGCCGCCCCAAGCACCGCTGGACGTGCCCGGATTGCGGCACCTGGCTGTTCGGCAGCCCCAGGCCCGGAACCACGCACCCCGGCATGTTCCGCGTCGTCCGCGGCGGCACGTTCGACGACACGTCGTGGCTGGCACCGACCGCGCACTACTGGACGCGGAGCAGGCAGCGCTGGATCGTGCTGCCGGAGGGCTCGGCCGTCTTCGATACCCAACCGGATCGCTGAACAGACGGCGGCGTCACACGTCCAGGTTCGCCACCTTCAGTGCATTGCCGACGATGAAGTCCCGCCGCGGCTCCACCACGTCGCCCATCAGCGTGCTGAACACCTGGGCGGCGTCCTCGGTGTCGCCCACCTTCACCTGCAGCAGCGTGCGTACCGCCGGATCGAGCGTGGTCTGCCAGAGCTGATCGGGGTTCATCTCGCCCAGCCCCTTGAAGCGCTGCACGGTCAGCCCGCGCCGCCCGTGTGCGATGATGCGGTCGAACGCGGTGGCCGGGCCGGGCACCGTCACCTCCTGCGCATCCAGCTTCAGCTTCGCGCGGCTCGGCGAAGCGGCGTGCCAGCTCGCCGGCGAGGCCGTCGAGCCACCGCGCGTCCGCGCTGCGCAGCGACGCCGGATCGAGCGTGTAGCGCTCCGCCACGCCGCGCACCATGCGCGACATGGTCAGGCCGCCGTCGGCGCTGACCACCCAGCCCTGCTCGGTCGGCAGCGACACCGCGTTCAGCCGCGCCGCCAGCACCGGTGCCGCGGCGGTGGCGCGCGACGGGTCGGCGTTCAGCGCGCCGGCGATCGGCGACCTGCTCGAGATAGGCCACCGGCGCGGTCACCGACAGCCGGCGCAGCAATCCGGCGACGTCGCGCAGCCAGCGCACCTGCTCGCGCAGCTCGTCGCCTTCGAACACCGTCGCCGTCGGCGTAGGTCAGCCGCGCATCGGCCAGCGCCTTGTCGAGCAGGAATGCCTCCAGCGCAGTCGTCGTCCTTCAGGTAGCGCTCGTCGTTGCCGCGCTTGGCGCGGTACAGCGGCGGCTGGGCGATGTAGAGATGGCCGCGCTCGATCAGGTCCGGCATCTGGCGGAAGAAGAACGTCAGCAGCAGCGTGCGGATGTGCGAGCCGTCCACATCGGCGTCGGTCATGATGACGATGCGGTGGTAGCGCAGCTTGGCGACGTCGAAGCCGCCCTGCTCGGGCTCGCCGCGGCCGATGCCGGTGCCCAGCGCGGTGATCAGCGTGCCGATCTCCTGGCTGCCCAGCATGCGGTCGAACCGCGCGCGCTCGACGTTCAGGATCTTGCCCTTCAGCGGCAGGATCGCCTGGAACTTGCGGTCGCGCCCCTGCTTGGCCGAGCCGCCGGCGCTGTCGCCCTCGACGATGAAGATCTCGCACTTGGCGGGATCGCGCTCCTGGCAGTCCGCCAGCTTGCCGGGCAGCGTGGAGATGTCGAGCACGCCCTTGCGCCGCGTCAGCTCGCGCGCCTTGCGGGCGGCCTCGCGGGCGGCGGCGGCGTCCATCACCTTCTGGACGATGCCCTTGGCCTCCTTCGGATGCGTCTCGAACCAATGCGCGACGGCGTCGGCGATCGCGGCCTGCACCACCGGCTGCACCTCGGACGACACCAGCTTGTCCTTGGTCTGCGACGAGAACTTCGGGTCCGGCACCTTGACCGACAGCACCGCGGTCATGCCCTCGCGCATGTCCTCGCCGACCAGCTGCAGCTGCTCCTTCTTGCCCATGCCCTCGGCGTATTTCGTCACCACGCGGGTCAGCGCCTGGCGGAAGCCGGCCAGGTGCGTGCCGCCGTCGCGCTGCGGGATGTTGTTGGTGAAGCACAGCATCGTCTCGTGGAAGCTGTCGTTCCACGACAGCGCGAACTCGACCCGGATGCCCTGCGCCTCGTCGGCGGCGCGCAGGCTGATCGGCGGCGTGAACACCGCGGTCTTGCCGCGATCCAGCCATTCGACGAAGGCCACGAGGCCGCCCTCGTAGTGCATGACGGTCTCGACCGCCGGCGCATGGCGTTCGTCGCGCAGCACGATGGTCAGGCCGGAGTTCAGGAACGCCAGTTCGCGCAGCCGCCGCTCCAGCAGCGAGAAGTCGAACTCGGTGCGGGTGAAGGTGACCGGGCTCGGCTTGAAGGTCACCTCGGTGCCGCTGGTGCGCTCCGACGGTCCGACGACGACGAGCGGCGCATCGGCGTCGCCGTTGCTGGAAGCGGATCATGTGCTCGATGCCGTGGCGCCAGATGCGCACCTCCATCCATTCGGAGAGCGCGTTCACCACCGCCGCACCCACGCCGTGCAGGCCGCCCGCCACCTTGTAGGAATTCTGGTTGAACTTGCCCCCTGCATGCAGCCGCGTGAGCACGACCTCGGCCGCCGAGATGCCTTCCTCGGGATGGATGTCGATCGGGATGCCGCGGCCGTCGTCGCGCACCGTGACGCTGCCGTCGCCGTTCAGGATCAGCTCGCAGTTCGAGGCGAAGCCGGCCTGCGCCTCGTCCACCGCGTTGTCGATGATCTCGAACGCCATATGGTGCAGGCCCGAGCCGTCATCGGTGTCGCCGATATACATGCCAGGGCGGCGCCGCACCGCGTCGAGGCCTCGCAGGACCGAAATGGACGCGGCGTCATAGGCATCAGAATCAGGCTGCGGCGCGGTGTCTTCGGACATGCCGATGGACGACTCCGAGCAGTGTTGGTGTGTACTCATAGATATATAGCCGCTACAGCGTCCCAGGCACAGGGGCTTGTGCCGATTCTTCCTGTGGAAAACGCCGATCCGGCAGCAATTTGCCATCGTGCACATGCAGCGCCTCGGCGCATCCGGCGAGCGGCAGGAAGGTCTCGGCGTCGGTCCCGGTAATCAGCGTCTGCGCCGGCAGTTGCACGAGCGCGGCGAACAGCGCCGCGCGCCGCGCCGGATCAAGATGCACCGCCGGCTCGTCCAGCAGCAGCATCGGTGCTGCCCCGCGCGCCGCTGCGATCAACGCCGCATGCCGCAGCACGACGCCGATCAGCAGCGCCTTCTGCTCGCCGGTCGATGCCAGCGTGGCCGGCATCCCGGTCACCGCGTCCGTCAGCCCCATATCGGTGCGGTGCGCGCCGTAGCCGGCCGAGCCCGCCGCCATGTCCCGCTCGCGACCGGCGGCAAGGGCGGCGCGCAGCCAGTCCTCGACCGCCAGCGCGGGCGCCGCCTGCAGCCGCTCGGCGATCGGGCAGCCCAGGCTCATGGACGCCGCCGGAAACCCGGCAAACGGCGGTACCGCGTTCATCCGCCGCACCAGCGCCAAGCGCGCCACAGTGGCGGCCACGGCATGCCGGGCCATCGCGTCCTCCAGCCCCGCCAGCCAGCCCGTGTCGGCATGCGAATGCGCCAGCAGCCGGTTCCGTTGCGCCATGGCCGCGTCGTGCGCCGCGACCTCGCGCGCGTGGCCGGGCTCCAGCGCCCATACCAGCCGATCGAGAAACCGGCGGCGCCCGGACGTTCCCTCCTGGAACAGCCGGTCCATCTGCGGCGTGAGCCACACGGCCGCGACATGGGCGGCGATCTCCGCCTGGCTGCGGGGCGTGGCGCCGTCGAGACGAAATACCCGGCGATCGGTGGGGCCGTCGCGGGCACTGCCGGTGCCGATGTCCACCTCACCGTCCGCCGTGGCGAAGCGGCCGGCCACTGCCCAGGCGCCGGCGCCGCCGCGCCGCGGCAGGTCGGCGTTGCGGGCGCCGCGCAGCGCGCGGCCGGGAACCAGCAAGCGACACCGCTTCCAGAAGGTTGGTCTTGCCGCTGCCGTTCGGCCCGAACAGCACGCTGATCCGCGCACCCGGCCGCCACGTCAGCGCGGGGTAGTTGCGGAAGTCGCTCAGCGAGAGGCGCAGCAGGCGCATGCGGGGATGTGTGGGCCCGTTACTTCGGAGGTCAATATTCGAGCCGAGAATGACATGGCGGCAAAGCAAAATGGGATCGCGGCAACGATACACGAGTAATAAACATGACTTCCATCCCGCCCGTGAATCACGTCGAGGCATAGGCTGGCGGCGCATCCAATCGTTCGGCAGGGGCGCGCGTCTGGATTGCAATATCGGCCAGTGTTGCCATGGCGGATTGGAGCGTGTATTGCAAATGGATGCGAGGGCGAGGGTCACGACTGACCCGTGCTCTGACGACCTGGGCTGGGGTGCTCACCGCTGTTCTTGCAGCGGCGGGGAGCTATTCTGTTGCCTTGGCGCAGAGACCGGGCGATGCCGCGGATCAGACAGCACTGGCGGTGCCGCGGATGGGGCTGCACGGCGCCCCCGGCGTGGGATTGCCGCAGCCGCTTCCTCCCAGCGAGGCCGCGCTGGTCCGCAAGATCTTCGCGCTGCAGGGCGCCGGCTCGATGGCCGAAGCCGCGCGGGAAACCGAGCGCCTGCCGAACGACCTCCTGCTCGGCGCCATACTGGCTGACCGCTACCTGCGGGCCCAGCCGACGGCGGCGGAGCTCAGCGCCTGGCTTACCCGCTTTGGCGATCAGGCGGAGGCGCCGGCGATCCGCGGCCTGCTCGAGCGCCTTGCACCGGCCGCCGCAGCGACCCCGCAGGAAGACGATTTGCCGCCGGCGCGCCGCGGCGCCGTGCGCTCGGCTGCCAGCCTGCGGGCACTGTTCGTGCAGAACCGCGACGCGCAGGTAGCCGCTGCGGTGGGCGCGCGCCAGACCGATGCCGAGGCGATGTTCATCGGCGGACTGGCGACGCTGCGGCTTGGACAGGGCAATGCCGCCGCGTTGTTCGAGGCGGCCTATCGCGCCGCCTCGAACAACGCGATCCGTGCTGCCGCCGCCTTCTGGGCGGCTCGCGTGGCGCAGCGCGAAGGTGACCGGGGCAAATACACGGTCTGGATGCACCGTGCCGCCATGGATGACGACACCTTCTACGGTGCCATTGCCCATCGTGCGCTCGGACCGGCGGTGTCCTGCGTCCCCGGCGGGACGATCGGCAACGCCGATGTCGAAGCGCTGTCGGCCGCGGCGCGAGGCCGCCGCGCCTTCGCGCTGCTCCAGGTCGGCGAGAAGCGGCTGGCCGAGGCGGAGCTGCGGACGCTGTGGCTGGATACCGCGCGCGATGGTGCGTTCGATCGGCCGCTGGCCCTGGTGGCCGGCGCGGTGGGGTTCACGCAGCTCGAGGCCGAGATCGAGCGCAATGACCTGCGTCGCCCGGACGGCGCGGCATTCGTGAAGCTGCGCCCAGCCAGCGGCTTCCTGATCGAGCCGCCGCTGGTCTATGCCCTGGTACGCCATGAATCGAACTTCCACGCCGCTGCGGTGTCGAATTCCGGCGCCCGCGGTCTGATGCAGATCATGCCGAGCACCGCCTACGCCGTCGCCGGGGGGCAGGCCAGCCGTCTGCAGGAACCCGAGGTGAACCTCGCGATCGGCCAGAAGCTGGTCCTGGCGCTGGCGGAGGACGATGCCATCGACGGCGACCTGATCCGTCTGTTGGCCGGCTACGGGCAGGGCCAGAACGGACTGCGGAAGTGGGTCGACAACGTCCGCGACGATGGCGATCCGCTGATGTTCATCGAGGCGATCCCCAACCCCGGCACGCGATCCTACATCAGGGACGCGCTGATGTACTCGTGGCACTACGCGGCGGAACTGCACATGCCGGCGTCGAGCCTCGACGCGCTGGCCGCCGGCCGCTACCCACAGCTGGTCCGCGCCGGCCAGGACGCCCGGCGCGTCAACGGTGCCTGCACCCGATAGGTCGAGGGCCGGCGCCGCTTCCTCACCGCATTGA
Source organism: uncultured Alphaproteobacteria bacterium (assembly GCA_963812075.1). Classification (GTDB taxonomy): domain Bacteria; phylum Pseudomonadota; class Alphaproteobacteria; order Acetobacterales; family Acetobacteraceae; genus JAMXLO01. The sequence goes on along the minus strand of CAWETN010000019.1, from coordinate 148,813 downwards.
AACAAGCCGCCAGGCGACGCATATCGCGGCGCGCAAGGAGGTGTGGCGATGAGGGAAACGGCTGCGGAACAGCATGATTTCGGTGCCGAAGTCGGGCGGCTGCTCGATCTCGTGGTGCATTCGCTCTATTCCGAGCGGGAGATCTTCCTGCGCGAACTGGTGGCGAATGCCGCCGATGCGATGGACCGGCGCCGTTTCGAGGCCCTGACCGACCCCGCGCTGGCGCCGCCCGCCGAGGCGAAGATCCGCATCGTGCCCGACAAGGCCGCGCGCACCCTGCTGATCGCCGATGACGGCATCGGCATGGGCCGGCAGGACCTGATCGACAACCTGGGCACCATCGCCCGCTCGGGAACGCGCGCGTTCGGTGCGGCGCTGGCCTCCGCCAAGCCCGAGGAGCGGCCCAGCCTGATCGGCCAGTTCGGCGTCGGCTTCTACTCCGCCTTCATGGTGGCCGACCGGGTGGAGGTCACCTCGCGGCGGGCCGGGTCGGAGGAGGCGTTCACCTGGGCCTCGGACGGCGCCGGCCAGTTCACCATCGCGCCGGCAACGCGGGACGGCGCGGGCACCGACATCGTACTGCACGTGAAGGCGGACGCCGACGAATATCTCGATCCGATCCGGCTCGAGGCGGTCGTGCGCAAGTGGGCCGACCACATCACGCTGCCGATCACCATCGCGCGCGACGGCAAGGACCTGGCGGCCAACGAGGGCACCGCGCTGTGGCGCAAGCCGCGGGCCGAGATCTCGGAGCAGTCGTACAGCGAGTTCTACCGCCATCTCGGCCACCTGTTCGATACGCCGTGGGCGACCCTGCACTGGCGCGCCGAGGGCATGCTGGAGTTCTTCGCGCTGCTGTTCGTGCCGGGCATGAAGCCGTTCGAGCCGTTCGACAACGACCGCGAGTCGCACGTGAAGCTGCACGTGCGGCGGATGTTCATCACCGACAAGGCCGAGTTGCTGCCGTCATGGCTGCGTTTCGTGCAGGGCGTGGTGGACACCGAGGACCTGCCGCTGAACGTCTCGCGCGAGATGCTGCAGACCACGCCGATCCTCGGCCGGATTCGCAAGGCGCTGATCGGCCGCGTGCTGACCGAGCTGAAGAACCGTGCGAAGGACGCCGAGGACTACGCGAAGTTCTGGGACAATTTCGGCTCGGTGATGAAGGAGGGCGTGTGGGAGGACTCCGAGCACCGTGCCGAGATCGCACCGCTGCTGCGATTCAGATCCTCGACGCAGGAAGGCTGGACCTCGCTGCCGGAGTACCTGGCCCGGATGCAGGAGGGACAGGATACCGTCTGGTATCTCGCCGGCGACGATGCAGCGGCGCTGCGCGCCTCGCCGCAGCTCGAAGGCTTCCGCGCGAAGGGCACCGAGGTGCTGCTGCTGACCGATCCGATCGACGCGTTTTGGCCCGAGCGGCTCGACAGCTTCGAAGGCAAGCACCTCAAGAGCGTCACCCAGGCGGCGGAGGAGGAGGCGAAGGACGCCGACCTGCCGGACGTTTCGTCGCTGCTCGCCGCGCTGAAGCAGGCGCTGGGCGATGCCGTGGCCGATGTGCGGGCGACCGGGCGGCTGACCGACAGCGCCGTGGTGCTGGCCGCCGGCGAGAAGGGACCCGACCTGCAGATGCAGCGCCTGCTGCGCCGCGCCGGCCGCGCGATGCTGCCGGCGGCGCCGGTGCTGGAGGTGAACCCGCGCCACCGGCTCATCGCATCGCTGGCGGGCAGGCTGGACGACGCGGCACTGGTCGCCGATGCCGCAGGCACGCTGCTCGACCTCGCGCGCGTCCAGGAAGGCGATCTGCCGCGCGACACCGCGCAATTTGCCCGGCGCATCACATTGCTGCTTGAATCGTCGCTGGGCTAGCGCGGCGGCGAGAGGGTTCGATGCTGGAGCAGACTCTGGATTGCCTGGTCGACACGGCAGACGAGGCACGGCCGCTGCACGCGGTCCGTCCTGCGGAGCTGGCGGCGTTCTTCGATAGCCTGTCGCCCGCCCAGTCGCGCTTCCTGCGCCAGCTGGACTTCACTGCGGCGGCGCAGGAGTTGCTGTTCCTGCCCGGCGAGACCGGTGTCGCCGGCGCCGTGCTTGGCCTCGGTGACGATGCGTCGCCCTTCGCGTTCGGCAACCTGGCGTTCCGCCTGCCGGAAGGTGCGCCGTGGCGGCTGCAGCCCGGCAGCTACGATGCTGGCTTTGCCGCTCTGGGCTTTTGCCTGGGCGCCTATCGCTACGGTGCCTTGAAGGAGGCAAAGCGCGGGGCAGCGAAACTCCTGTCGCCGGGGCAGCCGCACAGTCGGTCGGCCGCGTCGGCCACCTGGATGGTGCGCGACCTCGTCAACACGCCGGCCAATCTTCTCGGGCCGGTCGAACTGGCCGAGTTCGCGGCTTCGCTGGGCAGGCGTTATGGCGCCGATGTCGAAATGATCGGTGGCGACACCCTCGATAAGGCCTATCCCACGGTTGCCGCGGTCGGTCGTGGCTCGGCGCGGCCGCCGCGGGTTGCGATGCTGCGCTGGTCCGGCAGCAAGGCGCATGCCGGGGCGCCGCTGATCTCGCTGTGCGGCAAGGGCGTCTGTTTCGATACCGGCGGTTACGACATCAAGCCGTCGAGCGGCATGTTACGGATGAAGAAGGATATGGGCGGTGCGGCCACCGTGCTGGGCCTCGCCCGGATGATCATGGAGGCGGACCTGCCGGTGCGGCTCGCGGTGCGCGTCGGCTGCGTGGAGAACTCGATCTCCGGCACGGCGATGCGGCCGCTGGACGTCATTCGCACGCGCAAGGGCGTCACCGTCGAGATCGGCAATACTGACGCCGAAGGCCGCCTGGTGCTGTGCGATCTGCTCGCGGATGCGTCTGACGAGGCGCCGGAACTGCTGATCGACTGTGCCACCCTCACGGGCGCCGCGCGGGTGGCCCTGGGGCCGGACCTGCCGGCGATGTTCTGCACCTCGGACGCGTGGGCGGATCAGGTGTTGCGCCACGGGCGGGAGCAACACGACCCGCTCTGGCGCCTGCCGTTGTGGCAACCCTACGATCGGTGGCTGGACAGCCCGATCGCCGATCTCAACAACGTTTCGTCGAAGCCGCACGCTGGGGCGATCACCGCGGCGTTGTTCCTTCAGCGCTTCGTTCCAGCCGGAGTCGCGTGGACTCACCTCGACCTCTATGCCTGGAACGACCAGACATCGCCCGGCCACCCGGAGGGCGGCGAAGCCTATGCCATGCGGGCGCTGTTCAGCAGCGTACTCGCGCGTGCCGCGAGTACGCAGCCGGATTGAACAAATTTGGTAACGTCTACGCGAGCGATACAAAAAGACTTCGCTTCTGCAATGGAATCCCGATAGCCTCGGTATCAATTCGGCAAGAGTCCGGCTACGAAGTCCGGCAACAAGAACCGAATTTCCCGGGGATTCCTGAAAGGAACCAATATGGCTGTCAGTCCCTCGGCCGATCAGATGGTCGGCATTCTGCGTGAGACCGTCGTTGCGCTGGTGCGCCGAGACGGCGCTGATCTGTCGGCACGCCAGCTTGGCGTGTTCCTGACCTGCTATCTGCGGGACGGCGGTCACACCGTTCGGGGACTGGCGGCGGAGCTGAATGTTTCGAAGCCGGCGATCACCCGGGCGCTCGACCGGCTCGGCGAAATCGACCTGGCTCGGCGCAAGGTGGACCCGCTGGACCGGCGCAGCATCCTGGTCCAGCGGACTCTGAAAGGTGCCGCGTTCCTGCGCGACCTGCGCTCGATCATGGGCGATGCGGCCATCGCCGTAAAGAAGATGCCGCAGCCGGCGGAGACCTCGGCTCGGCGCACCGTATCCGCCTGACGTGATGCGGTCCCGCGGGCACCACCCGCGGGCGGATCATCCCCAGCGTGCGACACCCGCCCGGCGGGCGCTGCGTGCGACATGGCAGAGCCAGCCGAGTTGCAAAGGCAGCGTCAGCAGCGGGACGTAGGGTTTCACCCCTGACGGCACTGTCAGGAAGACCAGCGCACACCCGCCGCCGAACACCGCAAAGCCCCAGTGGATAACCGCAATGCTGGAGGCAGCGATGCCCGATCGTTGCGCCACCTGATACAGGTGGCCGCGATGCGGCTCGGTCAACCGCTCACCCGCCAGCGCACGACGGACCAGGGTGAACGCTACGTCGAACAGCACACCGGACAGCAGCATCGGCACGATCAGGAAGGACAGCTCGACGTTGTCGAAGCGGCCGGCGACCACGGCCAGAATGGCAAGGACGAACCCGCAGAACTGACTGCCGACGTCGCCCATGAAGATGCGCGCGCGGGGGAAGTTGAACGGCAGAAACCCAGCCAGGCCGGCCGCCAGCAGCAGCGCCGCGAAATATGCGAACCAGCCGCCATGCGTGGCCGCAATCGCAGCGAGAAAGCCCGAAGCGATCAGCGCCACGCCGCCTGCCAGGCCGTTCAGCCCGTCGATGAAGTTCATCGCGTTGGTGGCGAACAGCAGCCACAGGATCGTCACCGGCGGCGCCAGCCAGCCGATGAACAGCGGACCGACATAGGGTACGTGATAGTCCGCGATGTAGATGCCGCTGCCGACGGCGACGACCGCCGCCATGATCTGTGCCGCGAGCTTCACGGTGAACTTCCAGTCGTACATGTCGTCCAAAAAGGCGACGACGGCGATCGCCAGCGAGGCCTCGATGACGCCGACGAAATACGGATCGGCCAGGCGGGCGAATTCCGCAAAGCGGTACAGCACGGCGATGCCGACCAGAAAGGCCACCACCACGCCGACGCCGCCGCCCTTCGGGGTATCCTGCGTATGCACCTTGCGCGGGTCGGGGCGGTCCATGACGCGCACTGCGATCATCGCGCGGACCACGGCGGCGGACAGCATGGCCAGGCCGGCGGCGAACGCCAGGTGGCGCAGAACAGCGGCTGAGAGTCATGCGGGCTCCTCGCGCGGGAGGAGCCCGATAACAGCGATCAGCGGTGGCTGGCCAGCCTGCGCCGGCCGCCGCCGCTCAGCGGACGAAGCCCTGCAACTCTTCCTTCGCCCAGGCGATCGACTCCTTGATCGACTGTCCCGCCATCAGCCGCGTGACCATCGCCGGCAGGATGCCGCGGTTCCACATCTGGACCGCGATCTCCGGCGGTGCCGACGACCCGGTGATGTAGTATTCCGAGCCGTGCCACTCCCGCACCGGGTAGTTGTAGATCGTGCCCTTTGGTGGCTCGACCTCGCTCCAGATCTTCATGTCGTACATCGAGGTGAACGGCGGGATGTCGTAGCCGGCGACCGGCGCGGCCAGCACCTCGACCTGCTCGCGCTGCGAGAGGTGCTCGACCAGCTCCTTCGCCGCGCTCTTGTTCTGTGCGAACTTCCACAGACCCCAGAAATACGGCCGATGGGGCACCAGGCGTCCCACCGGCCCGCGCGGCTGCGAGAAGTGCCAGCAATCCGCCGCCACCTCAGGCGCGTCCCGCTTCGCCACCGCCCATGCCGACGGCGGGTTCCAGATGTAGGCCGCCTTGCCGGAGATCAGCGCCCTATTGTTCGACGCGTCGTCCCACTGCGGTGCGTCCGGCGGCATGAACTTGATGAGCTTCTGGACGTACTCCATCGCCGCCATGACCTTGTCGGATTCGATGGTGATCTCGCCCTTGGCATTCACCAGGTCGGCACCGAAGGCGCCGAACGTCGCGCCCCAGGTCTGGTTGGCGTCGGTGCTGTCGCCGGCGCGGCAGCCGAACCCGACAGGGTAGCCGGCCTTGAAGAACGCCTCGGCGATTTCGAGCTGCTTGTCGTAGGTCCATTCCTTGCTGGCCTCCAGCGTGGATGGGCCAGCCGGGAACCATGACTGCAGGTCGACGCCGGCAAACTTCTTCCACATGCTGAGGCGTCCGACCGGCGGAAGCGGCGCCGAACCCCAGCCCACCGGCACCGCCATCCAGTGCTTGTCGATGAACGCCAGATACTCGTAGGCATGACCCAGCTTGCCGTATTTCGCGATCAGCCGGCTCATCACGTCGTCCATCGGATCGAGGCTGTCGGCGTACTGGTGCACCGTCCACTGGTCGAAGGCGTAGACGTCATGACCCGTCCTGGCCTGCGCCTCGGCGGCCATGGTGATGTTGATCTTGCTGCCGATACTGGAAATGAAGTCCACCTGGACCGCGACCTTGTTCTTCTCGGCCCAGTCGTCGATCAGCTTCTTCATCGCGGCGTCGCCGGTCGGCACCCAGTGGTCCCACAGCGCGAGGCTCAGTTTGCCCGCCGCACCGGCGGTACGGATATGCACCAGCGGCAGGGCGGCGGTGGCCGCGCCCAGCTTGAGCGCGGAACGGCGAGACACGTGTCGTCTGGCAGTCATGACGTGGGTTCCCTCTTCGGACCAGGCGGTTACCGGCCGTTTGTGTGTTTTCAGGTGCCGCGGTGGCGGTCCGCAGCAGCGGCTCCCCTAGGCGATCGTGAGTATCGGGCGAATCGCGCGTGAAAGCGATAGGCTGGCGGCCTCTCTGGGATGGTCGGCTGCGCTGGGCTATAGGATTCGGCATGGCAGCGCGCCCGCCTCTGCGAATCGCCCTCAACGTCGCCATCGACGGGGCACTCGCCGCGCTGGCGGTCCCCCTGGCCCGCGCAGTGGCCGATCCATCCGGCAGTTGGCTGCAACCGCCCTGGCTGCCGCTCGCCGGCGCCGCCGCGCTGCTGGTGGCCGGGCTGCCGTTCCGGCTGCCGTGGCAGTTCTGGCGTTTCGCCGGAATCGACGACCTGCTGGGCGTCGCTTGGTCAAGCGTCGGCGGAGCCGCGCTGCTGGCCCTCGTCGTGGCGCTGACCGGCGCGGTGTCGGGGAACCCGGCCTTCCCCGTGGTCTATGCCCTGACCCTGCTGGTGCTGCTGGGCGTTCCGCGGGTGATCTACCGCCGCTGGCGATACCAGCGTGGCCGCGACCGACTGGCCGGAGACTATTCTCCCGAGCTCCCCTCCGCGCTGCTGGTCGGCGCCGGCGAGGACATCGACCTGTTCCTGCGCGCGCTAGCCTGGGACCGGCGGCAGGCCCTGCAGATCGAAGGTCTGCTGGCGGTTGGCGCGCGACAAACCGGGCGGCGCATTCACGGGAGCCCCTACCTGGGTTCGATCGGCGACACCGCTGCCGTGCTGGACCGCCTGGCGCGCGACGGGCGGCTGCCCGACATGATCGTCGTGACCACGCCCGACCTGCCCGGCCAGGCGCTGGCCGTGCTGGTCGAACAGGCCGAGAGACACGGCATCGGCATACGCCGCGCACCGCGGCCGACGTCGCTCGACGCCACCGCGATCGATCGTCCGCGCAAGCTGGAACTCCGGCCGATGGCGATCGAGGACCTGCTGAACCGCCCACAGGTGCCGCTCGACCGCGAGGGCATGGCGCGGCTGATCCAGGGACGCCGGGTCATCGTCACCGGCGCCGGCGGCACCATCGGCAGTGAACTGGCGCGGCAGGTTGCCGCGCTGGGCCCGGAACGGCTGATCCTGCTCGACAACGGCGAGTACGCGCTATGGCTGATCGACCTGGAACTGGCCGAGCGCCACCCGCACGTGCCGCGTGAGTCGCTGCTGGCCGACATCCGCGACGAGGCACGGGTGCGCGACGTGTTCGAACGCTGGCGGCCGGAGCTGGTGTTCCATGCCGCGGCGCTGAAGCACGTGCCGATGGTCGAGGCCAACCCGCTTGAGGGCCTGCTGACCAATGTCGCCGGCACGCGTCATGTGGCGGACGCCGCGCGCGCCGTCGGCGCCCTGGCAATGGTGCTGATCTCGACCGACAAGGCGGTGAACCCCACCTCGGTGATGGGTGCCTCGAAACGGCTGGCCGAGATGTACTGCCAGGCGCTCGACATTGCCGCGCGCGCCTCGGCGCGCGGCATGCGGTGCATCACCGTGCGCTTCGGCAACGTACTCGGCAGCACCGGCTCCGTGGTGCCGTTGTTCCAGCGCCAGCTCGAGCATGGCGGGCCGCTGACTGTCACCCACCCAGACATGCAGCGCTACTTCATGACGGTGCGCGAGGCGGTTGGCCTCGTGCTGGAGGCCAGCGTGGTGGGCAGCGGCGACGCGGCGCTGCCGTCCGGCGAGGAGGGCGGCATATTCGTGCTCGACATGGGCAAGCCGGTGAAGATCGTGGACCTGGCGCGGCAGATGATCCGACTGGCCGGGCTGACCCCGGAGCGCGACGTGGAGATCCGCTTCACCGGCCTGCGCCCCGGCGAAAAGCTTTACGAGGAGCTGTTCCATGGCAAGGAGCCGCCGGTCCCCACCGGCTTCCCCGGCCTGCTGATGGCATCCCCGCGCACCGCCGACCCGGCGATCGTCGGCCGCGCGATCGACGAGATCGCCGCCGCCTGCCGGGGCGGTCAGACCCGCCTGTCGCTGACCCTGCTGGGGCGGCTGGTCACCGAGTTCGAACACAACAGCGAAGGACTGATGCCCGTGGTGAACCGCCCATGACGGCCGTCCCGTTCATCGACCTGAAGGCGCAGCAGGCGCGAATCGCGACCGACCTGCGCCGGCGGATCGACGGCGTGCTGGCGCACTGCCAGTTCATTCTCGGCCCCGAGGTGGCGGAGTTGGAGGCCGAACTCGCCAGGTTCTGCGGTGCGAAGCACTGCGTGGCGGTGAGTTCGGGAACGGACGCGATCCAGATCGCCTTCATGGCGGAGGGCATCGGGCCGGGCGACGCGGTGTTCCTGCCGGCATTCACCTACACGGCCACGGCCGAGGTGCCGTTGGTACTCGGCGCCACGCCGGTCTTCGTCGACGTCGATCCGCGCAGCTTCCAGATCGACCCGGCGCATCTCGGCCAGCGGATCGCCGACGTGCGGCGCGAAGGCCGGCTGCGGCCGCGCGCGCTGATCGGCGTGGACCTGTTCGGCCAGCCCGCCGACTGGCCGGCGCTGAGCGCGATCGCCAGGAGCGAGGGCCTGTTCACGCTCGACGACCTGGCGCAGAGCTTCGGCTGTACCTTGCACGGCAGGACCGCTCGGGTCGGCGGCGGATGCGACGGCGACCAGCTTCTTCCCCTCGAAGCCGCTGGGTGGCTACGGCGACGGCGGCGCGCTGCTCACCGAGAGCGACGACCGCGCGGCGCTGTATCGCAGCCTGCGCACGCATGGCGAGGGCACGTCACGCTATGAGGTGCTGCATACCGGGATGAACGGCCGGCTCGATTCGCTTCAGGCCGCGGTGCTGCTCGCCAAGCTCACGGTGTTCGCCGACGAACTGGCCGGCCGCGAGCGTGTGGCGCGCTACTACGATTCACGGCTGGGCAATGCCGTGGCGATCCCCGCGCGCGTTCCCGACAGCACCAGCGCCTGGGCGATCTATGCCATCCTGCTGCGCGATGCCGCGACGCGGCGGCACGTGCAGGAATTGCTCCGCGCCGACGGTGTGCCCACGGCGATCTACTATCCGCGTCCGTTGCACCTGCAACCTGCCTATCGTGACCGGCACGACGGTGCGGCCTTGCCGGTGTCCGAGGACCTGGCGGAGCGGATCCTGGCGCTGCCGATCCACCCCTATCTCAGCGAGCCCGCCATGGCGCATGTGTGCGACCGCGTGCTCGCCGCCGTGAGCTGACGGAGCGCAACATGGCTGTGGTACGCTACCTCGTGCATGACGTGGACCGAGCGATTGGCTTCTACACGCGGCTTGGCTTTGCGCTGCGCCAGCAGTTCGGCCCGGCGATGGCGATACTGGAGTGCGAGGATCTCACGGTGTGGCTTGCCGGTCCCCGCGCGTCTGCGGCGAAGCCGATGCCCGATGGAAGGGTCCCCGAACCGGGCGGATGGAATCGCTTCGTGCTGCAGGTCAGCGATCTATCGGGCCTGGTGACGCGCCTGCGGCTGGACGGCGTCACATTCCGCAACGACATCGTCGAGGGACCGGGCGGGCGGCAGATACTCTGCGAGGATCCTTCCGGCAACGTGGTGGAGCTGTTCGAGCCGACGCCCACGCGCTAGGCGCCGCCGTCAGTGCACCGAAACGAACGTCATGTTGTTCGCGGCTACCAGCTCCAGGGCGATGTCGATCTCCTCGACCACGGCGATCGCCGTTCCGTCCGCGGCGTGCAGGGCAAACGTCATCTGCCCATCGATCCTGCCGCAGCGCAGGTAGACGAGGCGAGGTACGCCGAGACGACGCAACTGCCCGAGCGTCATGTGCCGTGGGTCTGCCGTCCGCACACCCTCGTCGCGGCCGAGGGATTCGATCAGATCGTCCGCTTCGGCGATATGCATGGCCACCGATCCTGTCCACAATGGTGCGACCGTTCCTGGCCCACACCGTCAGGATATTTCCTGCGCCTTTCAGTTGCATTGATGTGGATCAAGCCGAACGGGATGCGGGCGGCGGGGCTCGAACCCGCACGGCCGAAGGCCAAGGCGTTTTAAGCGCCTTATGTCTGCCAATTCCATCACGCCCGCGGAGGCGGCAGTCTACCACAGGCGGTTTCGTCGGCCATCGCCGCCGTCGCCGTTGGCCAAGTCCCGGCGATGTTCTAAGTCTGCAGTGCGACGGTGCTGGAGGAGGAATGATGGAGCCGGCGGTCGACCTGCTGGGAAACGTGCCGCTGTTCGAAGGCTTGGCGACGCCGCTGGTCGAGCGGATCGAGGCGGTCACCGAGGCCTCGACAGTTGCAGCCGATCAGGTGCTGCTGAACCAGGGCACGATGCCGCAACACCTGCACGTTCTGCTGGAGGGGCAGGTGGCGCTGTCGAGCGTCGCCGTCGATGGCACCACCGCGCTGGTGGAGGTGCTGCATCCGCCCAACCACTTCGTGCTGGCCGCCGTGTTGTTGCGGCAGCCCTATCTCATGACCGCCCGCACCGTCACCCGATGCCGGCTGTTGATGATCGAGGCTGCTCCGCTGCTCGATCTGGTCGAACAAGACTCCCGTCTGGCGAATATGCTGCTGCGTTCGGTGTCGCGCGATTTCGGCACCATGGTGCAGCAGGTGCGCGATCTGAAGCTGCGCACGACGGCGCAGCGGCTGGGCTGCTACCTGCTGGCGCGGGTCAAGGACCCCGACGCGGCAAAGGCGGACTTCCGCCTCCCGTTCGACAAGGGCCTGCTGGCCGCGCGCCTGGGATGCCGGCAGGAAAATCTGTCGCGCGCCTTCGCGACATTGCGCGACCACGGTGTCGAGACACACGGATCGCGTGTGATCCTGCACGACATACCACGACTCAGGGCTGTGGCGTTGCCGGACGAGCTCAGCGAGCCCGAGCCGCTCTGATGACCGAGGCGCAGGGCGTTGCGTTCTTCGACACCGCGATCGGGCTGTGCGGCATTGCCTGGAGCACGCGCGGGATCGTCGGGGTGCAGCTGCCCGAGCGCAGCGAGGCAGCGACGCGCGAACGTCTGCTGCGACGCTTTCCGGCGGTGGGCGAAGCCGTTCCGCCTTGTGCCATCCGGCAGACGATCGATGCGATCACGGCCTTGCTCAGCGGCGAAGCCACGGACCTCACGGCCGCCGCGCTCGATCTCGGGATTGTCCCGCAGTTCCACCAGCGCGTGTATGAGGTGGCGCGCAGCATCCCCGCGGGTTCCACGCTGTCTTACGGGGAGATCGCCGCGCGCCTCGGCGACAAGGGTCTGGCGCGCGACGTCGGGAAGGCGATGGGCGAGAATCCGTGGCCGATCATCGTTCCCTGCCATCGCGTGCTGGCGGCGCATGGCAGTCCCGGCGGCTTTTCGGCGGCCGGCGGGGTGACGACGAAGCTGCGCCTGCTCAATATCGAGCGCGCCCAGCCGGGGGAGGCACCCACGCTGTTCGCCGATCTTCCGCTGCACGTCAGGCCCGAGCGGTCCCCCGGGCGTCGCTGATCAGCGCTTCTCCGGCTTGTCCTTGAAGCTCCGCGTCGGCACGTCGCGGAACAGCGACAGGTGTGTGTGCTGCGCCAGCCATGCGTCGCCGACGCGCACGCGGGCAAACACGACGGTGGCGCGGCCGGGCCTGTCGTATGGTGTGCCGTCCTGCCGGTATCCGGTGGAATCGAAGATCGCCATGCCGACCGCCTGCAGCCGGTCGGGCGAGACGATCGCGCGGATGTCGGGACGGAAGCGGAACCCATCGATGTGCTGCCAGACGTTGCGCCACTGCTGCTGCTCGGCCGCGTCGCGTCCGGTCATGAAATCGGTGAACGTGCCGAACGCGACCATGTCGGGCGCGAAGATCGGCCGCGCGCCAATGAAGTCCACCTCGCGCACATGCCCTGCCAGCGTTTCGAACCAGGCCGTTACGCCGGCCACATCGGTTTCTTCCGCCATCGAATTGCTCCTCACCGTCCCCGGAAGTTCGGTCGGCGCCGCTCGCGGTGCGCGCGGATGCCCTCCTGCATGTCCTCGCTCGCCCGGACGCGGCCCAGCGTCTGACCGACGATCGCCATACGCTCGACCGGACCCACCGGCAGCACCTCGGCGGCCAGGCGCTTCAGCGCGCCGATCACCAGCGGCGCCGAGTCCAGCAGCGCGTCGGCCATCGCCAGCGCCTCGGTCTCGTGCTGGCCGTTCGCCACCACGCGATTGACGAAGCCCACGTCATAGGCGCGCTGCGCACTGACCTTGGTGCCCAGCAGCATCATCTCCATCGCCAGCTTGTGCGGCACGCGCGACACCAGCGAGCTGATCATGCCGCCGGTGATCCCCAGCTTCGCCTCGGGATAGTAGAACACGGTGCTTTCGGCCGAGACCATCAGATCGCACATCATCACCATGACGATGCCGCCGCCGACGCACCAGCCAGACGTGGCGGCAATGATCGGCTTGTCGGTCTGGAAGCCCACGGTGGGGATGGCGCGCCACAGCTCCGGCAGGTCGGTCACGTCGGCGCCGGAGGTGAAGGCGCGCTCGCCCGCGCCGCTCAGGATCGCGACGCGCTGGTCGGACGCGTCGAATGCCTGGAACGCCTGCTGCAGCTCCACCGCGACGGCGCTGGAGATGGCGTTCAGCTTCTCCGGCCGGTCGATGCGGATGATGGACACGAGGCCGCGCTGTTCTGTGGTGACGACGCTCATCGAAGCCTTCCAGGCAAGGGGGTCGCAGAGAACCACGGAGCGGCAGGGAGAAGGAAGCCCACCCCCGCAAAGCGCCGATCCACCTCCGTGGACTCCGTGGCCCTCGGTGCCTCTGTGTTGAATCTTCCTTGCATATCGCGCAGGGTCGCCCGACCTGAACCAGGGCACCAAAGCCATGACCGAACACGTCTCCATCTGCGAAGTCGGCCCGCGCGATGGCCTGCAGATCGCCAGGACACGCATGACCACGGAGGCCAAGGTGCGCTGGATCCAGGCGATCGCCGCCGCCGGCGTGCCGGAGATAGAGGTGGGCAGCTTCGTCCCGCCGCGCGTCATCCCGCAGCTGTCGGACACGCCCGAGGTGGTCGAGCAGTGCCTGAACATCCGCGGCCTCGTCGTCCAGGCACTCGCCCCCAATCTGCGCGGCGTGCAGAACGCCTACCACGCCGGTGTGCACAAGATCAGCATCCCGGTGTCGGTCAGCGAGGGCCACAGCATGGCCAACCTGAACCGCATGCCGGCGCAGTCGATCGCCATGATGCGGGAAGTCATGGACTGGCTGCACGCCCAGCCGCGTCGCGTGCCCGTCGTCGCCGGCGTCTCGACCGCGTTCGGCTGCTCGATCGATGGCGTCGTGCCGACCGCCAAGACGGTGGCACTGGCGAAGGGCCTGGCGGATGCCGGCGTCGATCAGATCATGCTGGCCGACACGGTGGGCTACGCGCATCCCGCGCAGATCAAGGAGGTCGTCCGCGCCACCCGCGCGGCGATCGGCGACACGCTGTACGGGCTGCACCTGCATGACACCTGCGGCCTCGGCATCGCCAACGCGCTGGCCGGGCTGGAAGAGGGCATCCGTGCCTTCGACGCCTGCCTCGCGGGCCTCGGCGGCTGTCCGTATGCGCCGGGCGCCTCCGGCAACGTCGTTACCGAGGACCTTGTGTTCATGCTGGAAAGCATGGGCTTCGCCACCGGCATCGATCTGCCAAAGCTGATCGAGGCGCGTCGCTTGCTGCATGAAGGCCTGCCCGAGGAGCCGATGCACGGCCAGGTGCCGAAGGCGGGAATCCCGCGGACCTTCCGGGCCGCCGCCTAACCGGAGTCGACGTACGGGTTGCGGGTCCCCCGCAGCTGCAGTCGGATCGGTGTGCCCGGCAGCTCGAATGCGTCGCGAAGACTGTTGACCAGGTAGCGCTGGTAGTCCTCGGGCACCTTTTCCGCCCGTGTGCCGAACGCGACGAAGGTGGGCGGCCGCGCCTTGGCCTGGGTCATGTAGCGCAGCTTCAGCCGCCGCCCGCTCACCAGCGGCGGCGGATGGCGCGCCAGCGCCGCCTCGAACCAGCGGTTCAGACCGGCTGTCGGCACCCGCGTGTTCCACACCGCGTGCGCCCGTCGCACCGCCGGCAGCAGCCGCTCCATGCCAGCGCCGGTCATCGCCGACAGCGTCACCACCGGCACCCCGCGCAGCTGCGCCAGGCTGGTCTCCAGCCGGTCTGTCACTGCCCGGCGCGCCGCCTGGCGGTCGGTCACCGCGTCCCACTTGTTCAGCGCCAGCACGCAGGCGCGGCCCTCTCGCTCGATCAGCTGGGCGATCTGCAAATCCTGGTCGTGCAATTTCTCGGTCGCATCCACCACCAGCACCACCACTTCGGCCAGCTTCAGCGCGCCGATCGCCGCACCGACCGCCAGCTTTTCCAGCGGCGCCTCGATGCGCGCTTTGCGCCGCAGCCCGGCGGTGTCCACCAGCTCGATCGGTCCCTCGGGATCGGCGAGCAGCACCGAGACGGCATCCCGTGTCAGGCCCGGCTCCGGTCCGGTCAGCATCCGCTCTTCGCCGATCAGTCGGTTCAGCAGCGTCGACTTGCCCGCGTTCGGTCGCCCGACGATGGCGAGCTTGAGCGGCCGGTCCGCCTCGTCCGGTTGGTCCGCCACCGGCTCGGGGAGCCGATCAGCAATCTCTGACATCAGCTCGGAGATGCCCTCGCCGTGCTCGGCCGATACCGCCAGCGGCTCGCCCAACCCGAGCTCGAATGCGTCCAGTACCGAGGAGCGGGACGTGCGGCCCTCGGCCTTGTTCGCCACCAGCAGCACCGGACGACCTTGGCGACGCAGCCACTGGGCGAAGTGCCGGTCCGCCGGCGTCACCCCGGCGCGCGCGTCCACCACGAACACCACGAGGTCGGCCGAGGCGGTCGCCGTGCCGGAACCTTCCCGCATCCGGCCGGCCAGCGAGTCCGGGGCCGCCTCCTCGAGGCCGGCGGTGTCCACCAGGCGCACGTGCCGGCCGCGCAGCAGCGCTTCGGCCTCCTTGCGGTCGCGCGTCACGCCGGGCGTGTCGGCGACCAGGGCCAGCCGCCGCCCGGCCAACCGGTTGAACAGCGTGCTCTTGCCGACATTCGGCCGTCCTGCGATCACCACCAGGGGCAGCATCGACTCACCTCAGCGCAATGCCAGCAGCCTGCCGTCGTCAGTCACCACGAAGACCGTGCCGCCGGCCACGATCGGGCCCAGCGAGGCCGCGCCCGACAGGTCCTGCCGTCCGAGTATCTCCCCGGTATAGGGGCTGACCGACAGCGCCTGATGATTGGTGCCGGCGACGATCAGCCGGTCGCCGACCAGCAGCGGTCCGTACCAGGTGATCGGCTCCTTCTGCTTCTCCGGGTTCTCCCAGCGTGGCAGCTCGGTGACCCAGGCGACGCGGCCATCGTCGCGGGAGATCGCGGCCATCCGCTGGTCGAGCGAGACCACGAACAGCCAGGAGCCCGCCGCCCACGGGCTGTCCTCACCGGCAACCTCGCGCTCCCACAGCCGCCGCCCGCTGGGCAGATCCACCGCGACGGCAAGGCCGCCGATCCCGATGGCATAGACCCGGCCATCGGCCACCACCGGCAGACCGCGGATCGCCGAAAAGTCCACCACGCCGCCGCCGGTCGCGGAGGCGGCGAGCGTGTCGGTCCACGCCACGACGCCGCTGTCGGCGCGCAGGCACGCCAGCTCGCCGGAGCCGAACCCGCCGATCACCAGTCCGTCGGCATAGGCGGGAGCAGGCCGCCCGAGGATGCTGGTGGTCGGGTTGCTTGCCTGGTGGCTCCAGAGCTGCCGCCCGTCGTCGGTGGCGAGTGCCAGCAACCGGTCTTCGATGGTGGTCACGAACAGCCGCCCCTCGACCACGGTCGGCGCCGACCGGGTGGGCGCGCCGAACTTGCTGCGCCACCTTACCGTGCCCTTCGCGGCGTCCAGCGCGACCAGCTCGGCCAGTCCATTGACCGTGTAGAGCGTCCCCTGATCGAGCGCGAGACCGCCACCCACGTTGGTGCTGTCATCCTCGTCCAGCTTGGTGTCGAAGCGCCACAACCGGCCGCCGCCGGCGATGTCGAAGGCCGAGACCACGGCGTCCGAGTCCATGACGTAGACGATGCCGTCGGCGGCCACCGGCTGCGCCAGGATCTTCCGCCGATAGCCGCCGCCGGCGCCGATGCTGGAACTCCAGGCTTCGCCGAGGCGCTCGCCGGCCGCAAGGTGGCCCATGAAGTGGGTCGGGTTGCCGCCGGCCTGCGGCCAGGCCGCATTCGCCACCTCCGGCGGCAGCGTGACCTTCGGCACGCCCTCGTCTGCCTGGAGCGTCCGCCGGCCGGCCAGGATCGGCTCGCGCTTGCCGGGCAGCGGCGTCTTCTTGGTGCCGAACCAGTCGTCCCACAGGCCGCAGCCGCTGAGCACCAGCGGGGCGAGCAGCGCGGACCGGCGCGTCAGCCGGGTGTTCCCTGCCATGTCGGTTACCCGCCGAGCCGGCTCAGCAGCGCGGCCGCGCGGCCACGGACGCCATTTGGCGCCGATGCATCCTGCGTCAGTCGGCGCAGCGTCGTCTTGGCCTGATCTGTCCTTCCCTGCCGCAGGTCGAGCAGCGCAAGCTGCTCGTCGGCCAGCGCACGCCACGGTTTGCCCGGACCCGCCAGCGCCTTCAGCCGCGCCTCGATCAGCGCCGGATCTCCGGTGTCCATCATGTGCTGCGCCCAGAGCAGGCTGGCGAGATCACGCAGCAGCGGGTCAGCGGAGGAATTGCCGGCGACGGCATCCCATAGCGCCGCGGCACCTGCGAGGTCGCCGGCATCGGCCTTCAGCGCGGCTTCGCGCAGGCGGGACAGGGTCGCGTATCCTTGCGGGCCGGCGGCGGCCAGCTGGGCGAACGCGGCAATCCCCGCCGTGCGGCCCGCCGCGCTGCTGCTGCCCGCGGCGGTCGCCTCCGCCAGGTTCGCCGCGGTGAGAAACTGGACCGCCGCCGCCTGGTCCTGACGCGCCTCGTACCAGCGCCACGCCTGCCACCCGGCCGCGGCCCCCACGATCGCCACCGCCGCCGCCACGATCACACCGCCATACTTCTTCAGCAGCTGCTGGGCGCGCTCGGCGCGTAGTTCCTCATCGACTTCGTCGAAAATATCGACCACGTGGTCTCCCGCGATTCGCTGCTGACGGCCGGGCCTGCGGCGCGGCGGACCATAGCGGCGTGCCCGCATGTCGGCAAACGCCCGCAAACCATTGGTTTACCGTCCTCCACTAGCTTGGTGACGTGCGGTATTTCGCGTTCCTTCTGCTGGCTGCCGGCTGCGCCGCGACGCCGGAACAGCTGGCCACCGGAGTGGCTGGCGCCGGTGTCGGCAGCATCGCGGTCATCCAGCGCAGCCCGCTCGATGCAGTCTATTCGGCGTTGAGCGGCAAGGACTGCTCGATCGTCCGGCTCGAGCAGGGCAAGACCTACTGCCGCCCGACCGAGCCCCCTCCCGAGCCGCTGCCCTATTGCACGCGGAGCCTGGGCGTGGCGGATTGCTGGCGTGACCCGGCCAGCCTGCCGGATCACCCGAGGGATCTCGGCGACGTTCCGCATCCGCTCACTCCTGAGCAGGAGGCGAACCGGACGCGACGCTGGCCTCCGCTCTGACCAGCCCGCGCGGACTGCGCTATACCGGCCCGCACCTGCGGCGGAGCGGAGGCAAGAACCGTGTCGAAGGCCCTCATCAGGAGCGCCAATGTGCTGGCGCTTCTGGCCGTTGTGCTGCTGGTCGCCAGCGTCGGGCTGCTGACGTGGTACCAGTTCTCCAGCATCCGGGCGACCCGCATCTCGGTTCGCCACACCTATGAGGTGATCGGCGCGATCGACCAACTCGGCATCGCGCTGCGGGATGCGGATATCGCGCAGCGCGACTACGTGCTGACCAGCCGCGACGACGAGCTGACGTCGCTGCACGCCGCCGCGGACCGCTTGGTGTTGCTGCAGGGTGAACTGCGCCGGCTCACCGCCGACAATCCCCGCCAGCAGGACCGGCTGCGCGCTCTCGCGCCGATCATCCAGCGCAAGCAGGAACAGGCCGCACGCGCGATCCAGCTCCGCCAGGACAGCGGCACAGACGCCGCGGCCGCGCGGATCCGGACCGATCGGCAGCTCATGAACGAGATCGAGGTGAACCTCGCCGCGATGACCGCCGAGGAGGAGCGCCTGCTGACCGAGCGCCAGCGGGCCGCGGACGCCGCCGAGGCGATGACCCGCTGGCTCGCACTGGCGGGCAGCCTGCTCGCGGTCGGGTTGCTCGCGCTGTCCGGCTGGCTGCTGACCCGCACCCGCCGCGAGCTGCTGCAGTCGGAAGCCGAGCAGCGCGCCCTCGCGGCGCAGATGCGCACGGCGTTCGACAGCGTGAGCCAGGGCATCGGCGTGTTCGACTCGGATGGTCACCTGCTGCGCTGGAACGACCGCCTGACGGCGCTGCTGGATCTGCCTGCGGCGTTGGTGCAACCGGGCGCACCCTATGCCCGTATCGCGGAACATGTTGCCTCGGACAACGGCCTGCTGCTGGAGACCGCGGACCAGATCCGCCATGGACAGGCCGAATTCGGCGCAGGGCCAGATGACGGTCTATGAGCGGACGCGCCCCGCCAACTCCCGCAGCTTCGAGATGCGCCGCACCGCGATGGCGAACGGCGGCTACGTTCTCTGTGTCACCGACATCACTGAGCGGGTACGCGCCGAGGCGACCGCACGCGACGCGCAGCGGCTTCAGGCGATGGGCCAGCTCACCGGCGGCATCGCACATGATTTCAACAACCTGCTCACCGTCATCATGGCCAACCTGGAGCTCGTGAAGCGCCGGCTGGACGCCGATAGCGACGTGGCCCGGCGCATCGACCGGGCTTTGTGGGGCGCCCATCGCGGGGCCGCACTGACGCAGCAGCTGCTCGCATTCGCCCGCAAGCAGGCGCTGGTGCCGATGCCGATCGACATGTCCGCGACGCTGCCCGAGATGGCGAACCTGCTGCGCCGCACGCTGGGCGAGCATATCGAGGTCCGCACGGTGGGCGCCGCCGGGCTCTGGCTGGCGCTGGCCGATCCGGCCCAGGTGGAAAGCGCACTGCTGAACCTGGCGCTCAATGCGCGCGACGCGATGCCCGGTGGCGGTCAGCTCACCATCGAGGTGGCCAACAAGGTGCTCGACGCCGAATACGCGCGCCGCCGTACGGAGGTCGTGGCCGGCGACTACGTCATGCTCGGGGTGTCGGACACCGGCGCCGGGATGCCCCCCGAAGTGCTGGCGCGCGCCTTCGAGCCGTTCTTCACCACCAAGGAGGAGGGCAAGGGCACCGGCCTGGGGCTCGCCATGGTACTCGGCTTCGCCAAGCAGTCAGGCGGACACGTCAACATCTATTCCGAACCGGGCGAGGGCACCACGGTGCGCCTCTACCTGCCGCGTGCGGTAGGCGCCATGCTGCCGGCCTCGCAGCGCAGTGGCGCGCCGATCGAGCTGCCGCACGGCTCCGCCACGATCCTCGTAGTCGAGGACGAGCCCGAGGTGCGCGAGGCCTGCATCGCGATCCTGCGCGAACTCGGCTATCGCATGCTGGAGGCAGCCGATGGCCCCGAGGCGCTGCGCGTGTTCGGTGAGAACGACGCGCGGATCGACCTCTTGCTGACCGACGTCGTGCTCACCGGCCGCATGAAGGGCAACGAACTGGCCCGGCGCCTTACCGAGATACGCCCGCAGCTCCGCGTGCTGTTCATGTCCGGCTATACCGAGAACGCAATCGTGCA
This sequence comes from uncultured Alphaproteobacteria bacterium, assembly GCA_963812075.1. Taxonomy (GTDB): domain Bacteria; phylum Pseudomonadota; class Alphaproteobacteria; order Acetobacterales; family Acetobacteraceae; genus JAMXLO01. The sequence goes on along the minus strand of CAWETN010000019.1, from coordinate 128,714 downwards.
CCACGGCCGGCTCGACGACGGCGTGCAGCTCATCGGCAAGCCGTTCCAGCGCGAGCAGCTGGCGCGCAAGGTGGCCGCGGTACTGGGTGCCGGGGAGATCGCACCACCATCGGCACGCGACCCGAAGGTGGTTGAGCTGTCGGTCCGGGACCGCGGTCGCACCGCCTGATCCGCCTCAGCGCACAGCGGCGGCGATCACCGTCTCCGTCTGCCGAAGTACCTCGGTCAGCGCCGTCTTCATCGCCTCCGCGATGGCCGGAGCCTCGGTACCCGACAGGCGCGCCTCGGCGGCAATCGTCCGCTGGAGCAGCACCTTGGCCGATCCCTGCCGCTGGTCCAGCAGGACCAGCGCGAGGGCGGCGCGACCGACATTGGCATTCAGCTCGGCCACGAATGCATCGAGCTCGCCCTCGAGCACGTAGTCGGCATTGAGCCGGCTGCCCGGCGCGACCACGGCGCGGAACAGGCCGGCATCGGCGAGCCACTGCCGCAGGTCGTCCTCCGCCGCCTGCGCCGGCGGCACGGCCCATTGTTCGTAGAAATCCACATGCAGGCTGCCGTCACGCTGCAGCCACTGCAGACCGCGCTCATCGAGCCCCGGGCCTGCCCGGATGCTGCGCACCAGCAGCACGCGCCCGTTGCGCCGGGGCGGCGCGGTCGAGGGCCGCCGCACGTCGAGCGGCCAGTCGCGCCGCTGCACATAAGGCGTCGAAGGCAGCAGCGAGCACCCGCCCAGCGCCGCCACGCCCGCCAGCACCGAGCGGCGCCTCATCGTCCAGCACCCGCGCCGCGTGGCGGCGGCTGGCCGAACACCTGAGCCGGGTAGCGCCGCAGGGACTCGGTCATCTCCCGCAGGTTCTGCGCCGTGGCCTGCATGTCGCGCAGCAGCGGCACGAGGCCCTGCTCGACATCCGACGTGCCGTTGCCGGCGCGCTGCGCCGTCGCCTGCACCGAGGCGATCAGCGCGGGCAGCTTGGTCGCCGCGGTGGCGAAGCGGTCAGCGGCCAAACTGGCATTGGCCAGCAGCTTCTGCAGTTGTTCGCCCTGCACCGTTCCGCGCAGCGCCTCCGAGGTCTTGCGGATGTCGGCGGTCAGCCCGGGAAGGTCGGCGGCGCGCATCGCATCGTTCGTGGTGCGCAGCAGCGCGACCGCCTCGGTGAGAGCCTGATGCACGTCGCCCCTGGCGAAGTCCGTCCGGACGTCCGTCAGCAACCCGCTCAGCTGCTCGGCCAGCCGGTCGATGTCCACACGGTTCAGCTTCGCCAGCACCTGCTGCGCCGCGTCCTGCACCTGGCTGAAGGTGCTGGGCATCGACGGGATGTAGTTCGCCTTGGGCTGCCACGGCACCGCCTGTGCCGGGTAGCGGGCCGGATCCACGAAATCCAGTTCGAGATAGGTCAGTCCGGTGATGCCCTGCGAGGCAAGGCGGGTCCGCAGGCCGAGTGCCACCGCCTCGGCGGTGTCCGGCATGTCGCCGATCTTCTTCGTATCGACCGCGAACCGCACGAACACCAGCCGGTAGCTCTTGGCCTCCGGCGACATCGGTGGAGCCCCGCGATATTCCGCGCTGACCAGGCCGATATCGGTCACCCGACCGATCGTCACGCCGCGGTACTTCACGGTGGCGCCGACCTCGAGCCCCTGCACCAACTCACTGAAATAGGACTCGAACAGCGTGCCATGCGTGAGCTCTCGCCCGCCCAGGAACCAGATCAGTCCCACCAGCAGCGCGACCCCGCCCACGATCAGCAGGCCGACGCGCAAATAGACCGCCTGCACCCGGATCATGCGGCGGCCGCCACCGGCACCTCGCGCCGGAAGAAGGCACGCACGGTCGGGTGCGTGCTGGTATCGCGCAACACGCGCGGGTCGCCCTCGGCGATCGCCCCGCCTGCGTCCGGGTAGGCGTCGCGATCCAGCATGATGCAGCGGTCGGCGATTGCCAGGATCGAGGCCAGCTCGTGCGTCACCACGACGAAGGTGGCGCCGAGGTCCTGACGAAGGTCGAGGATCAGCCGGTCGAGGCCGGCCGAGGTGATCGGGTCCAGCCCAGCCGACGGCTCGTCGAGCAGCAGCAGCGGCGGATCGAGCGCCATCGCCCGGGCGATGCCGGCGCGGCGCGCCATGCCGCCGGAGATCTCCGCCGGCATCAGCGACGCGGCGTCGCCCAGGCCAACCAGGCCCAGCTTCACCCGCGCCACTGCCTCACGCCCCTCGGGCGGCAGGTCGGTGAACATCTCGAGTGGCAGCATCACGTTCTCGAGCAGGCTCATCGAGCCGAACAGGGCGCCGGACTGGAACATCACGCCCATCCGGCGCTGCACCTCATGCAACGCTGCCTCGCCGTCGGGTTCGGTGATAGAGCGGCCGAACAGCGCGACGCTGCCGGCACTCGGCGGCAGCAGTCCGATCAGCTGCTTCATCAGTGTGGACTTGCCGCAACCGGAGCCGCCAAGGATCACAAACACCTCACCCACCGCGACCGTGAACGACACGTCGCGGAAAATGGTCCGAGCGCCGAAGCGCTGCGCCACACGGTCGACGCGGATGATCGGTTCGTCGGTCACAGGCCCAGCCGGTAGAAGATCAATGCGAACACGCCATCCAGCACGATCGTGGCAACAATGCCGCCGACCACCGCCGCGGTGGTGGACAGACCGACCGCACGCGGCCCCACGCCGGTGCCAAGCCCGGCGCGGCAGCCGATCGCTGCCACCGCCATACCGAAACACATTGCCTTGAACAGCCCGCCATACAGGTCGCTGACGCCCACCCAGTTCTGCACCTGTACCGTGATCGTCACCAGCGGAAAGCCGAACCCGCGCATCACGGTGGCCATGCCCAGCATGCCGGCGATGTTGAGCGCCAGCGTCATGACCGGCATCACCAGCATGGCCGCGATCACGCGCGGCAGCACCAGCATGGTCATCGGGTCCAGCCCCATGGTCACCAGGGCATCGATCTCCTCGTTGACCTTCATGGTGCCGATCTCGGCGGCGAACGCCGATCCCGTCCGCCCGGCCAGGATCACCGCCGCCAGCAGCGCACCGAGTTCCCGCACCAGGCTGATCGCCACCAGGTTGGCGACATAGATGTCGGCTCCGAAGCGCCGCATCGGCACCGCCGACTGGAACGCCAGGATCAGGCCGATCAGATAGCCCAGCAGCACCACGAGGGGCAGCGAGCGCACGCCCGCTTGATCGACGTAGCGCAGCAGGTCTGGCATCCGCAGCATGCGCCGCCGCACCGGTAGCCGTGCCGCCGCAACCACCAACTCGCCGATGAAAGCCACGCTGGCACCCAGCACCCCGAGGGTGGCGCCGGCGACCTCACGCAGCGTCGGCGGGCGCTCCGTCTCGCCACGCGGCCGCGTGCGGCCCGCTGCCCGTGCGCGGTCCAGCAGCGCCGACACATGCTCCTGGGCGCCGACGAGCTCAGCAGCGTCTCCGTGCGCGGCCTCGACCGATGCCAGGAAACTGGCACCGCCCACGTCGCTGAACGACACGCCGCCCAGGTCGAAGATCAGGGTCCGGCCCCGCGTACGTTGCGCGACGTGCATGGCACGTCGCCACAGCGCGCCGATTGAGGCGGAATCGAGCCTGCCCGTGAAGGCCATCACCACGCGTTCGTCGCGCTGCTCGATGGACAGGCTGGCAGGCTCGGTCAATGCTGCAACCAGGTCTCGAACCGCTGCCGCAGCTTGGGGAGGTTGTCGCGCCAGAAGGCGGCCTCGACGCGCACTGCGGCGTTCAAGTTCGCCTGGGTGGTAGGCGAGAGCTGCGCCAGCTCCGCCGGCAGGCCGTCGTTGGCGCCCTTCGCCAGGCCGCCATCGCCGGACATGCTGACCAGTCGCGCCTCGATCGCGGACGTGCCGGCGAAGTACAGATACTGGGTCGCGGTGCGCAGATTGGGACTGCCCTTCATGATCGCCCAGCTCTCGACCTCGTACAGGCTGGCGGTCCATTGGATGCCGAAGTTGCGGTGCGCGGTCCGCCCCGCGACCGTGATCGCCGGCGCGGATGCGCTTGTCATCAGCACGTCGCCGGACGCCAGGATCCGTGCCGCCTCGGCATCGTCGTGCCACCACACGATATACGGTTTCAGCTGATCGAGCCGGCGGAACGCGCGGTCCAGACCCTCGGACGTGGCGAGCACCTTGTATACGTCGCCGGGCGACACGCCGTCGGCGATCAGTGCGAACTCCAGGTTGCCGCGCACACCGCCGTGCAACCCGCGCTTGCCCGGATACTTTGCGACGTCCCAGAAATCCGCCCAGCCCGGTGCGCCGGGAAACTTGTCGCGATCCCAGGCAAGCACCAGGCTGGCGACGCCGGCTCCCACTCCGCAATCGCTCACCCCCTGCGGCAGATAGTGGTCCTTGCCGCCGATCGTCGACCAGTCGAGCTTCTCGAGCAGGCCCTCGGAGCAGGCCGCGGTGAGTTCGTCGCTGTCGACCATCACGAGGTCCCAGGCGTTGTCCGGCGCCTTCGCCTGGGCCCGCAGCGCCTCGATGCCGCCTTCCCAGCTTTCCAGGTGGACGGCAATCTCGGTTGCCGCGGTGAACGGGCGGACGAATACCTCCCGGATGGCGTCGAGGTTCGGCGTCCGCACCACCAGGGTAAGGTCCCGTGCCGCGGCAAGGCCGCACGGCAGGACAAGGAGCGCCGCGGCGGCCACAAGCAAGCGGGCATGCATCGACATCGGGCTCCAGGTTCCTGCGGTGCGGCGAAACCCTACAATCAGCGAAATCGTTGGCAAACGAAAGCGGGGCGCGCCTTGGCGTGAATGCCCGCCGTGCGATAGATGCGGCGGCCATTCTGGAGACGCGCATGCCAGACGAACCGACGGTCATCGCCCGCCGCGACGGGCGAGTGGGCCGCCTCGTGCTGAACCGCCCACAGGCGCTGAATGCGCTGGACCTCGAGATGATCCGGGCCTGCACACGCGCGCTTGCGGCGTGGCGCGATGATCCGCACGTGCACGGCGTCGTGATCGAAGGGGCAGGCGAGCGCGCCTTCTGCGCCGGCGGCGACATCCGCGCGCTGCGCCAGTACGAATTGGACGGGGAACATCACAAGGCCGAGACGTTCTTCCGCGAGGAGTATGCGCTCAACCTGGCGATCGCGACCTATCCGAAGCCGTACATCGCGCTGATCGACGGCATCTGCATGGGCGGCGGCATCGGCGTGTCGGTGCACGCGCCGTACCGCGTGGCGACCGAACGTGCCGCGTTCGCCATGCCGGAGACCGCGATCGGCTTCTTTCCGGATATCGGCGCCACGTTCTTCCTGCCCCGTCTGCCCGGCCGGATCGGCACCTATCTCGGGCTGACCGGGCAGCGCGTGCAGGGGGCGGACGCGGTACACGCCGGCCTCGCCACGCATTTCGTGCCGCGCGAGACGCTGCCTGCACTGTCGCGGGCGCTGGCCGAGGACGGGCCGGGCGCACTCGGCGCGCATGCCGCGCCGCCGCCGGCTTTCTCGCTGGCTGCGCGGTGCGAGGCGATCGACTACTGCTTCGGCGCGGCCCGGGTGGACGAAATCCTGCGCCGCCTGGAGGCGCTCGGCGACGACTGGGCGACGAAGACATTGGCCGCACTGCGGGCGGTGTCGCCGTCGGCGCTGTGCTGGACGCTGGCGGCGCTGCGCGGCGGCGCGGACATGACGCTGCCGCAGTGCCAGGCGGCCGAGCTGCGCTTGACGCGGACGACGATGCGGCACCCGGATTTCGCCGAGGGGGTGCGCGCCATGGTGGTGGACAAGGACCGTACGCCACGCTGGCGACCCGCCAGGATCGAGGATGTCGATCCCGCCGAGATCGAGGCGCTGTTCGACTGACCGTACGCGAAGGATAACAACCCGCGACAGGAGGAGACGATGCAACGTTGCGCCTGCGCCTGGCCCCTTGGCCGCCGCTCGTTCCTGGCCGGCGCCGCGGCGCTCGCCGCCACTGGCGCGCAGGCTGATCAGGCGCCGCACCGCATCGACGTGCACCACCACATCGTGCCGCCGACCTGGTTCGACGCGCTGCGGAAGGCGAAGCTCGACAATCCGCCGATGTCAGCCTGGACACCGCAGCGCTCTATCGAGGACATGGACAAGGCCGGCACTGCCACCGCGATGACGTCGCCGACCACGCCGCAGGTCGGCTTCCTGCCGCCGGCCGACGCGGCCCGCGTCGCGCGCGAGGCCAACGAGTATGCGAAGCGGCTGATGATGGATCACCCGGGCCGCTTCGGCGTGTTCGCCATGCTGCCGCTGCCTTATGTCGATGAAAGCCTGAAGGAGGTCGAATACGCCTTCGACACGCTGCAGGTCGACGGCATCGGCATGATGACCAGCTACGGCGACAAGTGGCTGGGCCACCCGCAGTTCGCGCCGGTGTTCGAGGAACTGAACCGTCGCAAGGCGACGGTCTATACGCACCCGACCTCGCCCAACTGCTGCGTCAACCTGGTGCAGGGCCTGAGCGACGCGACGATAGAATGGGGCGCCGACACAACGCGCAGCATCACCAGCCTGATCTTCAGCGGCGCCGCACAGCGCTATGCCGACATCGCCTTCATCTTCTCGCATGGCGGCGGCGTGCTGACCGCGGTCGCCGAAAGGCTGCAGATCCAGATGGTCAGCACGCCGCCCTATAAAGGCCGCTTCACGCGTGAGATCGTCGACGATCAGCTGCGCCGCTTCTATTACGACACGGCGCAGGTCGCCAACGCGGTGACGATCGGCGCACTGGCCAAACTGGTGCCGGTATCGCAGATCGTGTTCGGCACCGACTACCCGTATCGTACCGGCGCGGAGCACGTGCAGGGACTCGTCGCCCGGTTCGGCGCCCAGGAGCTGCAGGCGATCGATCGCGACAACGCGCTGCGCATCCTGCCGCGGCTGCGCACGACATGACGGAGAGGGAGACGACGATGCGACGGCTTCCGCTGTTGGCCATCCTGTTGCTGGCCGGGTGTTCAAGCAACGACGGCACGACGCGCAATTTCGCGCTGGTGCGCGACGCCCCGCCGCAGTCGGTCACCGCGGCGCGCATGCCGCTATGGGCGCCACCGAGTTCTGGCCGATCGTCCGACGCGCGCGGGAGCCCTGGTTCCCGGCCGCAACGCGCCGGCAACCGACCAGGTGGTGGGCAGCCAGGGGCAGGATGCACTGGTCCAGGCGGCGGGTCCCTCGGCGGCGCCGGACATCCGTGCGACGATCAACGAGCAGTCCGGCCTGGTCTACGCCGACCCCGGCTTCGTGGACCGGCTGATGAACTGGGCGCCGCCGCCGGGCTACACGCCGGTCATCACGCAAGGCAGCAGCGGCGGCTGGTTCAGCCGGGTCTTTTGAATGCGGCGATGATGGCGGCGGGCGATACGCCTTCCGCCCGCAACTCCCGCAGGCTGGCCGCGCGGTCGCGCTTCGCCAGGCGCCGACCAGTCGCATCGGTCAGCAACCGGTGGTGCGCGTAGGCCGGCTCGGGCCAGCCCGTCAGCGCCTGGAGCAGACGGTGCAGATGCGTCGCCGCCTTCAGATCCTCGCCGCGCGTTACCAGAGTCACGCCCTGCAGCGCATCGTCGTGTGTGACGCACAGGTGATAGCTGGCGGGTGCCTCCTTGCGCGCGAGAACGACGTCGCCGAACTGCTCGGGATGGCAGGGGATGATCCCTTCGCCCGCCTCGCGGAAGGTCAACCGGGTGGCGCAGCAACGCAGCGCCCGCTCGACATCCAGCCGCAGCGCGTGGCGCTCGCCTGCGGCGATCCGTGCCTCGCGCTCATCGGCCGACAGCGCGCGGCAGGTGCCCGGGTAGCACGGCGCCCCGTCCGGCGTGTGCGGTGCGCCGGCTGATTGCTGGATATCGGCGCGCGTGCAGAAGCACGGATAGAGCAGGCCACGCGCATCGAGCGCCCCGAGCGTCGCGCGATAGTCCGCCAGATGCTGCGACTGCACGCGCACCGCGCCGTCCCAGTCGAGGCCGAGCCAGGCAAGATCCTCGAGGATCGCGGCGGCGAATTCGGGGCGGCAGCGCGTCGGGTCGATATCCTCGATGCGCAGCAGGAAGCGCCCACCCGCCTCGCGCGCGCGCGACCAGGCAAAATGCGCGCTGTACGCGTGACCGAGATGGAGGTAGCCGGTGGGGCTTGGCGCGAACCGGGTGACGATCGGCATCGCATCCGCGATACACCGAAGCGGCAGGAGACGCATGCCCATCGTGCATTTCATCACGCACCCCGAGGTCGCGATCGACCCGGCCGTTCCCGTGCCGGACTGGCCGCTGTCGGAGCGCGGACTGCGGCGCGCCGCCAGCCTGCTGACACGGCCATGGGTCTGCCGGGTGCGCGCGGTGTTCAGCAGCAGCGAGCGGAAGGCGGCGCAGGTGGCGGCGCTGCTGGCCGGTGCGCTGGGCGTCCCGCCGGTCGTGCACGACGAACTGGGCGAGAACGATCGTTCCGCGACGGGTTATCTCGCGCCACCGGAATTCGAGGCGACGGCGGAAGCGTTCTTCGCCCGCCCGGAGGAAAGCATACGCGGCTGGGAACGCGCGGCCGATGCGCAACGCCGGATCGTCGCGGCGGTGGACCATGTGCTGGCGATGCCGCGCAGCGACGGCGACGTGGCGATCGTCTCGCACGGTGGCGTGGGTGCGCTGTTGCTCTGCCGCCTGAAACAGGTTCCGATCAGCCGGGCGGAGGACCAGCCCGGACGCGGCGGCGGCAACGTCTACAGCTTCGATGCCGCGACGCGGCGGCTGGTCGCCGGATGGCGCAGGATCGAGGATTCGTGATGGCAGAACTGGATGGACCTCGCTGGGGACCGGCATCGAAGGCGGCGCCGAAGCAGCTTGTCGTGCTGTGCCACGGGCTGGGCGCGGACGGGCACGACCTGATCGACCTCGCACCGAGCTGGTCGCACGCGCTGCCCGATGCGCTGTTCGTGTCGGTCGATGCGCCGCTCTCGCACGATTCGGGCTTTGGCCGGCAGTGGTGGAGCATCGCCGACCGCTCACCACCGTCGGTCGAGGCGGGTGTCCGCAGCGCGGCCGGTTTCCTGGACGCGTTCATCGATGCGGAGCTGGCGCGGCTCGGGCTGCCGGCCGAGGCCTATGCGCTGATGGGGTTCAGCCAGGGTGCCATGACCGTGCTGTTCACCGGGCTGCGGCGGGCCGCGGCGCCGCGCGCGATCCTGGCGTTCTCGGGCGCGCTCATCGCCCCCGAGCGTCTGCCTGCGGAGCTGGCCAATCGTGCGCCGGTGCTCCTGGTACACGGCCAGGCGGACGAGGTGGTTCCGGTGCAGCGCTCGCAGGAGGCCGAAGCGGCACTGCGCGCGGCCGGCGTGCCGGTGGAGGCGGCGTACGTGCCGCGGCTGGGCCATGGCATCGACGACACCGGGCTGGCGATGGGCGCGCTCACCTTGCAGCGGGCATTTGCATGACGCCGGCGTGAATCCAGCGCCGGATCGGCTTGCAGCGTGTTGCGCGCTCTGCGATAAACGAGACGGTTCTCGGCGGCGCACAATATATGGCGGGTCGCTAACGAATAGGCCCCCAGATTTGCGCTCCGTTCGGAGAGGAGCAGTGTTTGCCTGACGGTGGCCAATACTATCCGGCGCTGGTCCTGAACGCGGATTTCCGGCCGCTGTCGTATTTCCCGCTGTCGCTCTGGTCCTGGCAGGATGCGGTGAAGGCGGTGTTCCTGGACCGGGTCTCGGTGTTGTCCGAATACGAAACCGAGGTGCGCTCGCCGTCGATCACCATGAAGCTGCCCTCGGTGATCGCGCTGAAGGACTATATACCGTCGGCCCGTCGGCCGGCATTCACCCGGTTCAACGTGTTCCTGCGCGACGCGTTCGTCTGCCAGTACCTGCAGCGGGCGCTATCCGGCGCATGACCTGACGTTCGACCACGTGGTGCCGCGCAGCCGCGGCGGGCGGACAACGTGGGAGAACGTCGTGACGGCGTGCGGCGACTGCAACCTGCGCAAAGGTTCGCGGCTGCCGCGCGAGTGCCACATGTTCCCGCGCGCGCATCCGCGCCAGCCGACGACCTGGGAACTGCAGGACAACGGGCGGGGCTTCCCGCCCAACTACCTGCACCAGAGCTGGCGGGACTTCCTGTACTGGGACACCGAACTGGAGAGCTGACGCTCCCCTGGCCTACCAGCCGCGCGCAACGTCGGCGTCGTAACGCGCCGAATTGCTCTGCTGGACGGCACGGCGCTGCTGGGCCTGGGCTGCCTGCTGGTGCCGGTCGGCGCCGTAGTAGTCACCGCCCAGGGCCGAAAGGTCGGCGGCTCGCTCCTGCCGCACGGCGCTCTGGTGCAACCGTTGGGCGGCCTCCTCATGCCGCTCCGCGGCGACGGCTGCCGGGTTCGGCGGGGGCGGCGCCCGGTAAGCGTATTGCGGTCCGGCACATCCGGACAGCGCGGCCACGCCGGCCGCGATCAGCGTCATTCGGGTGTTCATGGCTTCAATCCTTCGCAACGCAATGCTGACAAAGGCCGCTGGCGGAGCCGCGGTTCGCCGGGCTCGACCTTTGTTGAACAGTGCGCTGGCGATGGTTCGCCGTTGGCGCGCCGGACACGCTGCTCTACCGTCGGCAACAGGACGGGCACGAGGAGGCCATGCGCGAAGCCCCGCCGGCTGAGATCGTCGCCGCCCTGCGCCGGATGCACCTGCTGCCGGGCGACGCGGAGGCAGGGGGCGATCGGCTGACCGGCGGCGTGTCCTCCGACATCTGGCGCATCGACCTGCCGGCGGGCCCGGTCTGCGTGAAGCGCGCGCTGGCGAAGCTGCGCGTGGCCGCCGACTGGCAGGCGCCGATCGAGCGCAACCGCTACGAGGCACGCTGGATGCAGCGCGCCTCGGCGGCTGTGCCCGGTGCAACACCCCGGCTACTCGGGCTGGACGAGGCCACGGGCACGCTGGCCATGCAGTTCCTGCCGGCGGACCGCTACAAGCTGTGGAAGACGCAGCTGCGCGACGGCGACGCCGATCCGGGCTTCGCCGCGCACGTTGCTGGCACGCTCGTGCGCATCCACGCAGCCACGGCGGGAGCTCCCGAGATCGCCGCGGACTTTCCCACCGACCGGATCTTCTATGATATCCGGCTGGAACCCTACCTGCTTGCCACGGCGCGTGTGCATCCCGACCTGGCGGCGCGCCTGGGCGAACTCGTCGCCGCCACCCAAGGGAACAGGCGCGCGCTGGTGCACGGCGACGTCAGCCCAAAGAACATCCTGCGCGGCCCTGAGGGCCCGGTGTTCCTCGATGCAGAGTGCGCGTGGTGGGGTGACCCGGCGTTCGATCTCGCGTTCTGTCTCAATCACCTGCTGTTGAAATGCCTGTGGACGCCGTCCGCCACTGCCGGATTCCTGGCCTGCTTCGACGCCCTTGTCGCAGCCTATGTCGCGGGGATCGGCTGGGAGCCGCCGCATAGGCTGGAGAGCCGGGCGGCGCACCTGCTGCCGGGCCTGTTCCTCGCCAGGGTGGATGGCAAGTCGCCGGTCGAGTACATCACGGCGGAGCCCGACAAGGACCGGGTTCGCCGTGTGGCGCGCGCCTTGCTCGCCGGCCCGGTCGATGCCCTGGGCGACGTGCGCCTGGCCTGGACGAAGGAGCTGTCTGCATGACCGACACCGCGATCGCCTTCGTGCATGGCCGGCGGGTATGGGACAGCCGTGGCCGCCCGACGGTCGAGGCGGACGTGCTGCTGGAGGGCGGCGGCGTCGGACGCGCCATCGTGCCGGCCGGTGCGTCCACCGGCACCGGCGAGGCGCTCGACCTGCGCGACGCAGGCGATGCGTTCGGCGGCTACGACGTGCGGCGCGCCGTGGAACACGTGAACGGCGAGATCGCGCGCGCGGTGATCGGCATGAACGCCGCCGACCAGGCCGCACTCGATCGCCGGCTGATCGAACTGGACGGCACGCCGAGCAAATCGCGTCTCGGCGGCAACGCGGTGCTCGCGGTGTCGATGGCGGCGGCGCACGCCGCGGCGGCAGCGGCCGGCGAGCCGCTGTACCGGTATCTCGGCGGCGCGGAGATGCAGACCCTGCCGCTGCCGCAGATCCAGATCTTCGGCGGCGGCGCGCATGCCGGCCGGCGGGTCGACATCCAGGACTTCCTAGTCGTCTGCCCGGCGGCGACGAGCTTCGCCGAGGCGCTCGACTGGACAGCCGAGGTCTATCGCGCCGCCGGCACGCTGATGCGGGAGGCCGGCACGCTGGCCGGCGTGGCGGACGAAGGCGGCTGGTGGCCTGCGTTCGACACCAACGAGCAGGCGATCGAGACGCTGGTCCGCGCCATCGAACGCGCCGGCTTCGCCCCCGGCAGCCAGGTGGCGATCGCCCTCGATGTGGCCGCGTCTCAATTCGGCCGTGGCGGCAAGTACAAGCTGGCGCTGGAGGACAAGGAACTCGACAGCGACGGTATGATCAAGCTGCTCAGCGGCTGGATCCGGCGTTATCCGATCGTGTCGATCGAGGATCCGCTGGCGGAGGACGACGATGTCGGATTTGCCGCGTTCACCCACGAGGTCGGCAAGCGCGTGCAGATCATCGGCGACGACTTCCTGGTGTCGCAGGCGTCGCGCGTGCGGGAGGCGGCGGTGCGCAATGCGGCGAATGCAGTGCTGCTGAAGCCCAATCAGCGCGGCACGCTGACGGAGACGCTGGATGCCTGGGAGGCGGCCGAAAAGGCTGGCTTTGCCGGCATCGTGTCGGCCCGTTCGGGTGAAACCGAGGACGTGACGATCGTGCATCTCGCGGTCGGCTGGGGCGTAGGCCAGCTCAAGGTGGGCAGCTTTGCGCGCAGCGAGCGGATGGCGAAGTGGAACGAGGCGCTGCGCATCGAGGAGGCGTTGGGCGCGCGCGCGCAGTTCGCCGGAGGGGCGGTGCTGGGGCGATCGAAGTAGTGGGGCTCTCGCCGTTGAACGTCCTGTTCCACTACACCGCGGGGCCCGATCTCAAGACGCGCCTCGCCGCCGTCCCCGACCTTCGCATCACCCCCTGTGCGGACGACGACGAGGCGCTGCTTGCCTCGCTGCTGCCGGAGACCGACGTGCTCTGGCACGTGCTGAAGCGCTGCACGTCGGAGATGATCGCTGCGGCGCCCAAGCTGCGTCTGATCCAGAAGATCGGCGTGGGGGTGAACACCATCGACCTGGAGGCGGCGAAGGCCCGCGGCATCGCGGTCTGCAACCTGCCGGGCACCAATGCGCGTGCCGTGGCGGAGCTGACGCTGGCGCTGATGCTGGCGGTGTTCCGCCGGCTGCCGCGCTTCGACGCGGCGATGCGGCGCGGCGAATGGCTCGATCCCGATCTGCAGGACGGCATCGGCGAACTCGGCGGCCGCACCGTCGGCCTGGTCGGCTACGGTGCGATCCCACAGGTGCTCGCCCCGGTACTCGCCGCCCTCGGCTGTCGGGTGATCTATACGGCGCGCACGCGGCGCGCCGACGCAGCGGGCGAATGGTGTTCGCTCGATGCGCTGCTGGCCCAGGCGGACGTGGTCAGTCTGCACCTGCCGCTGACCGAGGCGACCGCCAGCCTGATCGACGCGGCGGCACTGGGACGCATGAAGCCGGGCGCGGTGCTGATCAACACCGCACGCGGTGGACTGGTCGACCAGGCGGCGCTCACCGAGGCGTTGTCGGCCGGCCGGCTGGCGGGTGCCGGGCTGGATGTGTTCGTCCACGAACCACATGACGTATCGGAGGCGCTGTTCCGCCTGCCGAACGTGGTGCTGACCCCGCACATCGCCTGGCTCACCACCGGCACCTTCGATCGAAGCTTCGCACTGGCGGCGGAGAACTGCCGCCGATTGGCAGCGGGTGAGGCGCTGTTGCACCGCGTGGTATGAAGCGGTGACTGCGCGATCGCTCTCAGCACGTATAGTATACGTATTGGAGGGTTGTATGCAGAAGAAGCTCACCATAACGGTCGATGCCGACGTCTATGAGGGCCTGCATAGCGTCATTGGGCGGCGGAAGATCAGCCGCTTCCTCACCGACCTTGCCCGGCCGCACGTCTCGGCAAGGGGTCGCGCGCGGGATACGCCGCGATGGCAGCCGACGAAGCCCGCGAGCGCGAGGCCAACGCCTGGACGGAAGGGCTGTTCGCGGATGTAGCCGACGAACCGCGCAGACGTGGCTGAACGCGCGCCTCCACAGCGGGGCGAGGTGTGGTTGATCGCGTTCGACCCTTCCCTTGGCGGTGAGATACGCAAGACCCGGCCAGCCGTTATGCTCAGCAACGACATGGCCAATGCGGCCCTGAATCGCGTGCAGGTGGTCCCGATCAGCAGTAGGTTTGGCCATGTCTATCCGGCGGAGGCCTACGTGACCGTCGGGAAGCAACAGCGCAAGGCGATGGCCGACCAGATCGCCAGCGAACAGCGGCTGCGTCGATGTATGGGGCGGCTCGCACAGGAAGATGTTGCCGCGGTCGCGCGTGCGGTACGGGTACAGCTCGACCCGTGACGCGCACTACTCGGTCGCTGATCGTCTGGCTGATCGCCTGCTATGCCTTCCTCTACGCACCAATCGCCTTTCTGGTGGCACTCAGCTTCAACGCCTCGCGTCTGGTGACCGCCTGGGACGGGTTTTCGCTGCGCTGGTATGCGGCGCTGTGGCACGACAAGGCGCTGATCGGTGCGGCCCTGCTGTCGCTGCGCATCGCCGCTGCCTCCGCGACGCTGGCGCTGATCGTCGGCACACTGGCCGGCTATGCGCTGGCGCGGTTCGGCTGGTTCCGCACCCGCAATGCGCTGACCGCGGCATTGGCGGCGCCGCTGGTGCTGCCCGAGGTCATCACCGGCCTCTCGCTGCTGCTTCTGTTCGTGGCGCTGCAGCAGGCGATCGGCTGGCCGTCGGGACGCGGCGCCGGGACCGTGACCCTGGCGCATGCCTCGGTGTCCGTCGCCTACGTGGCCGCCGTCGTACGGGCACGACTGGCCGGCACATCCGGGAACCTGGAGGCGGCGGCAATGGATCTCTACGCCCCGCCCTGGAAGGCGTTCGTCCTGGTCACGCTGCCGCTGATGGCACCGGCACTTGTCTCGGGCTGGCTGCTGGCTTTCACGTTGTCGCTGGACGACGTGGTCGTGGCGAGCTTCACCTCGGGTCCCGGCGCCTCGACCCTGCCGATGGTGGTGTTCTCCTCGATCAAGCTGGGGCCGACGCCGGAGCTCTATGCACTGGCCACCGTCATCGTGGTCGGGGTGGCGGCCGTGCTGCTGGCGGTCTGGGGCGCCCAGCAGTCCGCCGCGCGGCGAGGTTGAGCCTGCCTGCCCGTTCACTTCTCACGAACGGCGTCATCTCCGCACGACTGCATCGCCTGCCGTCCCCGGGCTGCCGCATCGCGCGCCATCTCCGCGCAAAGTCCGGTGTACTTCGTCGGGTCCAGCAATGCGGCGATCGCCGCCGCATCCAGGTGCTCGGTGACGCGCCGGTCCGCCGCCAGCAGGTCGCCGAATGATTGCCCCTCCACGAATGCCGCCTGCGCGGCGTCGTACACCACGTCGTGCGCGTGCTGCCGGCCGATCGTGGCGCCGAGTTCCAGCATGACCGCCTCGGCCATGATCAGCCCGCCGCCCAGGTCGAGATTTCGCCGCATCCGCGCCGGGTCGAGCCGCAGCCCGCGCATCACCTCGCCCAGCTTCGCCAGCATGTCGCCGGTCGCGATGCAGGCGCGCGCCTCCGCCTCGTCCATCATCAGGCTGGTGGTGCGGTCGGCCTCGTGCTCGGTCTGCATGGCCTCCAGTGCCAGCGGCACCATCGCGCGCACCTCCGCCCCGGCGGCGACGATGTCCTGGCACAGCTTCGGATTGCGCTTCTGCGGCATGGTGGAACTGCCGACCGTGCCGGGCGGCACCGGCTCCTCCACCTCGCCGAATTCGGTCTTCATCAGCGTGTAGACTTCGCGGCCGATCTTGCCGCAGGTCGCCGCCAGCAGGCCCAGCAGGCAGATGTTCTCCGCCAGGTGGTCGCCCAGCGCGCGCGACGGCACGGTCATCGTGCCGAAGCCCAGCTGCCTGCCGATCCCCGCCTGCACCGGCGGCCCCTGCGTGCCGAGCGACGCAAAGGTGCCGGCGCCGCCGCCCAGCATGGCGACGAACAATCGCGGCGCCGCCTGGCGCAGCCGCTCGACGTGGCGCAGCAACTCGTCGATCCAGACCGCGACCTTGTAGCCGAAGGTGGCGGGCACCGCGTGCTGGCCGTGCGTGCGTCCGGCCATCGCCATGTCCGCCCCGCGCTCGGCCAGGTCAGCCATCGCGCCCAGCGCCTCGCCGATCAGCCGCAGGAACACACGATGCGCCTGGCGCAGCACCAGCAGGTCGCCGGTCTGGGTGATGTTCTGCGTGGTGGCGCCCCAGTGCACCCAGCCGCCGTGCGGCTCGCCGACGACGCGCGACAGCTCCCATACCAGCGGCACGATGGTGTGTCCGGTACGGGCGAAGCCTGCATCGATCCGTGCCCGGTCCAGCTTCTCCAGCCGGGCCGCGCCGACGATCGCCTGGGCGGCGTCGGCCGGGATGATGCCCAGTTCCGCCTGTGCGCGGGCCAGCGCGGCCTCCACGTCCAGCCAGGCCTGCCAGCGGTTCTCCAGGCGATAGAGCGCCCTGATCCCCGGATCGGCGACTCGCGTGGCGGTGGGCAGATCGCTCATGGCGGTTCGCTCCCTTGCGGCTCGATGCGCTGCACCGGGTGCCCGTCCCATGGCAGGCTTTCCCGTGCGACGGCTGCATGGTCGCCACGGCGGCGATGCGCGTCCAGTGCGGTCAGACGCGAGGCGGCGGAGCCATCAGGCGATGTAGTCCGCGACCGACATCTTGAGTGCTTCGCACTCGGAGCGGATGTTGCCGGCGATCACCATGGCCTTCTCCTCCATCGGCTGGTTCGCATAGGCCATCAGGTAGCAGGTGCAGCACGCCTGAAGGCCTGCCTTGCCCTGCAGTGTGCCCTGGTAGGCCATGATCACCCGCGTCGCATTGGTGGCGTAGGCCTGGAGGCGCAGCACCGACAGCACCGGCTGGCCGTCGGCGAAGATTCCCTGCGCCATGACGTAGTGCAATTGGTCGATGATCCGGTCCGGTCCGATATTGACGCGCTGCGGCAGCCAGACCGTGTTGGCAGTGTAGATCTCGGCCTTTTCGATCATCTCGACCGCGGTATCGCCTTTGAGGCTTTCGGCGGCCGCGGTCAGGCGCGCCCAGTTCGACGGCACCAGGCCCAGGTTGCAGTAATGCGCGGCGTCGATCTTGTTGAAGCTGGTGGACGGCACCTGGATGATGTTCGCGTCAGTCTCGTCGAACACGTCCCGGGTCTGGTCGTTGCTGCGCAGACCACTGTCGACCTGATGGCTCGCCGCCTCCTTGATCATCGAGCCAGGCTTGAACGCGGCGCCCAGCTCGGCATTGACCAGCCGGCAGGCGGCGTCGGTGGCGAACAGGAACAGGAAGAGGTGCCGCATGCGTTCCCCGGCGTGGTAGGCGAGGGCGTTGCCCAGCTGGCCGGACAGGTTAACGGCGGTTGCCGAGCGGGTGATCTTCTTACGGGCCATGCTGGTTCGGCTCCCTGGTGAACGGCGAGTTCGCATCGCCATGGGACAGGGTAGGCCCGGGCTCCGGCGCCCCGCGTGACAGCCGCGTGATCGCGCCCCCGCCTCCCCGGCGCGGCAGGACAGCCCATGGGCAGGCGGGCCAAGCCATTGAAACCGGTGACGGCACCAACCTACTCTAGCCGGTCCAACCAGGAATCAAGCACAGTGTCAGAAGCCATCCAGCTCACGCGCCTGTCCTCCGGCCTTACCGTCGTGACCGAACGGATGGAGCGGGTTGAGACCGTCTCACTCGGCGCCTACGTCGCCACCGGCTCGCGCCACGAGCTCGAGGCGGAGAACGGCGTCTCCCACTTCCTCGAGCACATGGCGTTCAAGGGCACCGAGCGTCGTTCCGCCGCGCAGATCGCCGAAGAGATCGAGGCAGTGGGCGGCCACATCAATGCCTACACCGCGCGCGAGCAGACCGCCTACTACGTGAAGGTGCTGAAAGACGATACGGCGCTGGCCGCCGACATCATCGGCGACATACTCACGCACTCCACGTTCGAGCCCGAGGAGCTGGAGCGCGAGCGCGGCGTGATCCTGCAGGAGATCGGCCAGGCCAACGACACGCCGGACGACATCATCTTCGACCACTTCCAGGAGCACGCCTACCCGGCACAGCCGATCGGCCGTCCGGTGCTGGGCTCCGAGGAAGGCATCCGCTCGATGCCGCGGGCGATGCTGACCGGCTACATGCGCAAGCACTATGCCGCACCGAACGTCGTGGTGGCGGCGGCCGGCGCGCTGACCCACCAGCAGATGCTGGACCTGGTCAACGTGCACTTCGCCGACCTGCCGCGTGATCCGGTGCCGGCGATGTCGGCGGCGCGCTACGGCGGCGGCGAGTTCCGCGAGGCGCGCGATCTGGACCAGGTGCACATCGTGCTGGGCTTCCCCTCGGTCGGCTACGGCGACCGCGACTATTACCCGACGCTGCTGCTCTCCACGCTGCTGGGCGGCGGCATGTCGTCGCGGCTGTTCCAGGAGGTGCGCGAGAAGCGCGGGCTGGTCTACTCGATCTACTCGTTCAGCTCGCCGTTCCTGGATGGCGGCCTGTTCGGCATCTACGCCGGCACCGGCGAGAGCGAGGCGGAGGAGCTGATGCCGGTCACGCTGGAAGAGCTGCGCAAGGTGCAGACCCAGGTGACCGAGGTGGAGCTGGCGCGGGCCCGGGCGCAGGTGAAGGCGAGCCTGCTGATGTCGCTGGAGAGCACCGGCAGCCGCTGCGAGCAGCTCGCCCGGCAGTTGCAGGTGTTCGGCCGGGTGGTGCCGATCGCAGGAGACGGTGGGCAAGATCAACGCCGTCACCACCGCCGACGTGTGCCGCGCGGCCAGCCGGCTGTTCCGCGGCGCGCCCACGCTGGCCACGATCGGGCCGGCCGAGCGGGTGCCGGTGCTGGGCGAGATCGTGGAGAAGCTGGCTGCGTAACCGGGCGCGTGGTAGCCTTGGCTTGGTTTAGCCACCGGGACGCCATGCCGACGGTCAACGTCCACGCTGCCAAGACCCAGCTTTCGCGCCTGCTTGATGTGGCGGCTGCGGGCGAGGAAGTGGTCATTGCCAAGGCCGGCCGGCCGGTGGCGCGTCTGGTGCCGATCGAGCCCCGGAAGGAACGCCGCAAACTCGGCACGCTCGCCGGCCAATTCCGCGTGCCGGACGACTTCGATGACCCGCTGCCGGATGAACTGCTGGATGCCTTCGACGGGCGCTGATGCCGTTCCTGCAGGGACGCAGATGGGAAGTGCAGCCATGGCCTCCGACTCCCTGAACCTTCTCGCCGACCTGATCGCCCGCGCCCGCGCGGCCGGCGCGGATGCGGCGGACGCCGTGCTGGTCTCCGGCACGTCGCTGTCGGTGCAGCGCCGGCTGGGCAAGACCGAGCATGTCGAGCGCGCCGAGGGCCGCGACCTGGGCTTGCGGGTGTTCCTGGGACAGCGTGCCGCCAATCGTCTCGTCCAGCACGCTGGACCCTGCCAGCTTCACGGAGCTGGCGGAGCGCGCCGTGGCCATGGCGAGGGTGGTGCCCGAGGACCCGTATGCCGGGCTCGCCGACACCGCCGCGCCGCCCGATTCGATCTCGCTCGATCTGGTCGATGCGACCGAGCCCGACCACCGAACAGCTGGTCGAGCGTGCCGCCGCGGCGGAAGACGGCGGCGCTGGCGGTGCCGGGCATCACCAACTCGGAAGGCGCCGAGGCCGGCTACAGCCGGAGCGAGGCGTTCCTGGTCACCTCGGCCGGCTTCGCCGGCACGTCGGCGCGCACCGGCCACTCGGTGTCGGCGACGGCGCTGGCCGGCAGCGGCACGGCGATGCAGCGCGACTACGACTACCACTCCACCGTCCATCTGGCCGACCTGGACGATCCGGCGGCCATCGGGCGCAGCGCCGGCGAACGCGCCGATCGCCCGGCTCAACCCGACACGGCCGGCCACCGCGATTCTGCCCGTGGTCTACGACCCGCGCGTTGCCGGCGGCCTGCTTGGCCACCTCGCCGGCGCGATCAACGGCGCCTCGGTGGCGCGCGGCACCTCGTTCCTGAAGGACAAGATGGGCCAGCGGATCTTCGCCGCCGGGATCGCGGTGCACGACGATCCGCGCCGGGTGCGCGGCCTGCGCTCCCGCGTGTTCGACGGCGAAGGGCACGCCGACGGCGGCGCGCGCGCTGATCGACGACGGCGTGCTGACCACCTGGCTGCTCGACAGCCGTTCGGCGCGGCAGCTTGGGCTGCGCTCGACCGGGCATGCGTCGCGCGGCACCGGCGGGCCGCCGTCGCCGTCGGCCAGCAATCTGTATCTGGCCGCCGGCGGCCTGACGCCGGCGGAACTGATGGCCGACATCAGGCTCGGGCTCTACGTCACCGAGCTGATCGGCATGGGCGTCAACGGCATCACCGGCGACTACAGCCGCGGCGCCGCCGGCTTCATGATCCGCGACGGCGCGCTCGCCGAGCCGGTGGCGGAGATCACCATCGCCGGCAATCTGCTGCGACATGTTCGCGCATCTGACCCCGGCCAACGACCTGCGGTTCCGCCGCGGCACCGACGCACCGACGGTGCGGATCGACGGCATGACGATGGCTGGCGCCTGAGCCGGTCCGACACCATATTCCCCGCATGCTCACAAAGAAGCGAACATGCGAATGCGACGTTCATCCCACGCCGTGGCCGCGGTCGCTGCCCTCGCCCTGGCGCTTGCGCCGGGACTGGCGGAGGCGCGCGCCGGCGGCGGCGGCTCGTTCGGCAGCCGCGGCAGCATGACCTGGTCGGCGCCGCCGACCACGCGCACCGCACCCTATTCCGCCGCGCCGATGGAGCGCAGCATGACGCCGAACGCCCCATCGCCGGGCTTCGGTGCGCCGGCGCCTGCCTTCGGCGGCGGCTTTGGTGCGCGCTCGGGCTTCATGTCCGGCCTGATGGGCGGCCTGATCGGCGCCGGCATCGGTGGCCTGCTGCTGGGTCACGGGTTCTTCGGCGGCAGGGCTGGGCTTCGGCGGCTTCTTCGGCTTCCTGCTGCAGATCTTCCTGATCGTGCTCCTGGTGCGCTTCCTGATCCGGCTGTTCCGCAGCCGGTCGCCGGCGCTCGCCGGCGGACCGAACATCTTCGCCCGCGGCGGCTCGCCCGGACCGGGCCCGGCAGGCGGTGGCTTCGGCTGGCGCGGCGGGACCGCCGCCGATCCAGATCGGACCGCAGGACTACCAGGAGTTCGAGCAGCTGCTGCAAGGCATCCAGGCGGCGTGGAGCCGACAGGACCTGAACGCGCTGCGCGGGCTGGTGACGCCGGAGATGCTGAGCTACTTCGGCGAGCAGCTGGCCGAGCAGGCGAGCCGCGGCGTGCGCAACGAGGTCACCGACGTGCGGCTGCTGCAGGGCGACCTGGCGCAGGCGTGGGGCGAAGGCAACCGTGAATACGCCACCGTGGCGATGCGCTTCGCGATGATCGACGTGACGCGCGACGCATCCGGACGCATCGTGGACGGCAGCCCGAGCGAGCACGTGACCGCGACCGAGCTGTGGACCTTCGTCCGCGCGCCGGGCGGCCGGTGGATCCTGTCGGCGATCCAGCAGGCGCGGTAAGCAATAAGGCTCACCACAGAGACACGGAGGACACCGAGGGCTCGGTGTTCTCTGTGGCTCTGTGGTGCAACCTTACCCGGGTGGAGGACACGCCCATGACCGCGATCGATGCGCTTCCCTATTCCGACGCGAAGATCCGCCGCATCCTTTCCGGCGTGCGCACCATCGCGATGGTCGGCGCCTCATCCAACTGGAACCGGCCCGAGCTACTTCGTCATGAAGTATCTCCAGGGCAAAGGCTATCGCGTCATCCCGGTGAACCCGGGCACCGCCGGCAAGGAGCAGCTGGGCGAGAAGATCTACGCCAGCCTGCGCGACATCCCAGACAAGGTCGACATGGTCGACGTGTTCCGCGCCTCCGACCAGGTGGGACCGATCGTGGACGACGCGATCGCGATCGGCGCCAAGGTGGTCTGGATGCAGCTTGGCATCCGCAACGACGAAGCGGCGGCGCGCGCCGAGGCGGCCGGCCTTGAAGTGATCATGAACCGCTGCCCGAAGATCGAGTTCGGCCGGCTGGGCGGCGAGCTGTCCTGGAGCGGCGTCAACTCCGGCATCATCCGCAACCGCGCGGCGGAGCCGCCGACCGAACGCAAGGCGAAGCCGCGCGCGATGCCGTCGGCCAATGTCAGCTATGGCTTCGAGACGCGCGCGGTGCATGCGGGTGCGGCACCCGATCCGACGACCGGGGCACGCACGACGCCGATCTTCCAGACCACGGCCTATGTGTTCGACGACGTCGATCACGCCGCATCGCTCTTCAACCTGCACAATTTCGGCTACATCTATTCGCGCCTGAACAATCCCACCGTCGCGGTGCTGGAGGAGCGGGTCGCCAGCCTGGAAGGCGGACGCGCGGCCTGCGCGGCCGCATCGGGTCATGCCGCGCAGTTCCTGATCTTCGCCACCATGATGGAACCGGGCGACGAGTTCGTCGCCTCGCGCAATCTGTACGGCGGGTCGCTGACGCAGTTCGGCCTGTCGTTCAAGAAGCTTGGCTGGACCTGCCACTTCGTCGATCCGAACGATCCGGAGAACTTCCGCCGCGCGATCACGCCGCGCTGCAAGGCGATCTTCCTGGAGAGCCTGGCCAATCCCGGCGGCATCGTCGTGGACATCGAGGCGGTGGCGAAGGTCGCGCATGACGCCGGCATTCCGCTGATCGTCGACAACACGCTGGCCACGCCGTATCTGTGCCGCCCGTTCGAATGGGGCGCCGATCTGATCGTGCACTCCACCACCAAGTTCCTCGACGGGCACGGCAATTCGCTGGGCGGCATCATCGTGGAAAGTGGGCGGTTCGACTGGGCGCAGGGCGGCCGGTTCCCGGCGCTGACCGAGCCGGAGCCGGCCTATCATGGCCTGCGCTTCTACGAGAATTTCGGCGACTTCGCCTTCACCACCAAGGCGCGCGCGGTCGCGCTGCGCGATTTCGGCCCGACGCTCGCGCCGATGAATGCGTTCCTGACCATCACCGGCATCGAGACGCTGCATGTCCGCATGGAGCGGCACTGCGCCAATGCGCAGAAGGTGGCCGAGTACCTGGAGCGGCATCCGCGCGTGGCGTGGGTCTCCTATGCCGGCCTCGAGTCGAACCCCTACAACCGCCTGGCGCGCAAATACCTGCCGCGCGGCGCCGGCGCAGTGTTCACCTTCGGCGTGCGCGGCGGCTTCGAGGCCGGGGTGAAGCTGGTGGAGGGCGTGCGGCTGTTCTCGCATCTCGCCAATATCGGCGACACGCGCAGCCTGATCCTGCATCCGGCCTCGACCACCCATCGGCAGTTGACGGACGAGCAGCGGCTGGCCGCGGGAGCGGGACCGGACGTGATCCGGCTGTCGATCGGGCTGGAGACCGCCGAGGACCTGATCGCCGACCTGGACCAGGCGCTCGAGGCGACCTGATGCGCTGCACGGCCTGGGGCAGCCTCCTTGCAGCCGCGTCGCTGCTCCTCATCGCGGGTTGCGCCGACCGGTCGCGCGGCGCGTCGCTGCTGGAGTGCCGCATGACAGAATACCTGCAGGATCCGGCTGTGCAGGGTGAAGCGACCGCGGCCTGCATGCGGGCGAAGTCCTTCGAGATGGTCGCCGGATGCACGCCGCAGCCGAACGAAGACCAGTGGGACTGGCGGGTCAGGCAGTTCGCCTACAACGATCCGCAGTGTTATCGGCCGGTCGGCTCCACGGCCTGGCTGGCCACCGCGCTGTCGCCGATGCACTGAAATCAGCTGTCACCTTTCGAACAAGCTGCGGTCACACGACGATGCCTAACCTGCGCCGGCACAGCCGAGGAGGTTCATCGTGTGTGCAGCAACCGACAATGCCGGATTGGTCAGATTGATGCGGGATCCGCTGATCCGGCTGGTGATGCGCAGCGACGGCGTGACCGAGGAGGCCATGATGTTGCTGTTGATACAGACCCGTCGATCGTTGATGGCGCGCCGGCGGCCGACATGTGGCTTGACGCGGCTTCGCTCGGATGAGTTACCAGATGCGGGTCATATTCGGGAGACCCAACATGACGGCTGCCGCCGGGACACTTGAAGACCGTATCCGCGAACGCGCCTATTATATCTGGGAGGCAAGCGGGCGCCCGTCCGGTCGCGACGAGGAGTTCTGGCAGCGCGCGTGCGAGATCGTTGCAGGCGACACCGACGGCGGGACGACCGCGGCGCGACGCCGCCAGCCGCGCCAGGCACGATCGTCCACCGGGCAGCGCGTCCGTCGCACCGCCGGACGGTAAGCCCGGGGCCCGACGCTCAGGCCGGCACGCGCCGTTCCGGCCGGTGCCGGCAGCGATCCGACCCCTTCACGGACCCAGCGCCTGACACGTCGTCCGCTGCGTCATTGCGAAATGCGCAAAGTCGACAGGTCGCTGCCGATCTGCCTGAAGGCGGTCTGCAGCGCGGCGGTGTTCGGACTGTTGAAGTAGTTGCTGGGCGACGAGGCGCAGCTCTGGAACAAGCTTACCGTTGCGCTGTTCGTGTTGTTGAACAGAATCGTATAGATGATGATCCCCTGGTTCTTGATGGTCGTGCACATCGTCGACATCAGGTTGTTCAGCGTCGTTGTTGCGTTATTGGTTGGCAGGCCGCGGGTGTTGCTTTTGAGCCGACCGTAGGCGGTGAAGTCGGCGTCGCCGTCGGCGGACCACTGCGCGATACCCGTCGGTGGCGTGGTCGTCCACGGGCAACCGGTCGCCGGGGGCGTCTGCCCCGGCACGCCGCAGTTCCAGTCGTACCATTCGTTGTTGCCGTCGGTCATCAGCACGATGACCTTCTTCATGTAGGGCGTGTTGTTGTTGAGCGGCATGTTGGGATCGCCCCAATAGCCGCGCCAGTTCTGGCTGATCGTCCACCATCCGGCCTGCAGGCCCAGGCTGATGATGGTGCCGCCGCGATAGACCGGGACCATCTTGTTGATCGTTGCAAGCACCGTCGTCTTGCTGGCGGTCTCCGGCAGGATCGGCAGCGACGGGCAGCCCAGGTTGGGACCCACCGAGGTGTTCCCCGCGTCCGGCTCGTTGCCTGTCTTGGTCCAGGTTGCCGGCACCCAGTCGTTGTCGCCGGGATACCACCAGGTCTGCTTCTTGCCCTTGCTGTCGGTGTACTGAAGTCCCGCGGTCGAGGGGTACTGGTGATAGGTGTCGGGATAAAGGAACGGCTTGAAATAGTGGCCAGCCGATGGCGCGATGTCGTTGAAGTCGTCGCCGTCGGTGGCCCCGGTATTGGCGGTGCGCGCCATGACGCAGCCCATCCAGGTCGAGGGCGAATAGTCCGTCGGGTTGAGGCTGCCGGGCACCAGCCAGCCGGTCCTGGTGTTCTTGATGTTCACGGTCACAGCGAATGGCACCACCGAGACCCAGAGATGCGGCTGGGTGTCGTTGCTCGGACCATAGACGATGTCGAGCAGCTGCTGGGATGCGGTGATCAGGCCGCTGATCGACGACCCCGCCATGGATCCGGTGTTGTCCAGCACGAGGGCCAGCTCGAGACCGTAGGCGGCGGTCCGCGCCGTGGACTGGCCGTTCACCGTCACCGTGCCGATGTTGATCACGCCGAGGAAGCTGGGCCTGACGGTGGCCGAGCTGGTCATTTGCACGCTGCCGTCGGCGTTGGTCTTGATGATCGGCTTGCTGGCCGTGGCTCCCATGAAGCCGCCCCAGCTGCCGTCGGGCTTGTGGATCGTGTCGAAGTTCGACCAGAACAGGTTGATCGCATCGGTGGTGTTGGGCGTGGTGCCCGCGGGCGTGGTGCCGATGATCTTGGCGGCCACCAGCACACCCGCGTCGAGGCCGACCTGCAGGCGGGACTTGACCAGCCAGACCTGCGCTAAGTCGGTCGCGCCGCCGATCATGGCGATCAGCGGGATGGCGGTCAGGCCGACCATGATGGCGACGTTGCCGCGACGACAGCGCCAGAGCGACGCGCGGCGGAGGGCGCAGGGCATGATGGGTCTCCGCACAACTGCGCGCTGCATCGTAGGGTGTCGGCGTTAAGCGCCGGTGAACATCCCGCACGGAGCGCCTGGCTACAGCAGGGCGAAATACTCGCGTTGCTCCCAGTCCGTCACCGTCGCGAGGAAACGATCGATCTCGAACTGCTTGAGCGCCACGAAATAGTCGATGAACCGGTCGCCGAACGCGCCGCGGAAGCAGGCGCTGTCACGCAGCGCGGCGATCGCCTCCGGTCAACGTCCGCGGCAGATGCGGTGCATCCGCGCGGTACGGCGTATCGGCGGACGCGCCCGGATCGGCCTGCATACGGACGCCGTCCAGACCGGCGGCGATCTGCGAGGCCATGTAGAGATACGGGTTGGCGCCCGGCTCGCCGACCCGATTCTCCAGCCGGGTCGCCGGATCGCCGCGCTGCCCCACGACCCGCACCATCGCGGCGCGATTGTCGTAGGCCCACACGACGTGATCGGGCGCCATCGAGTTCGGCATGATAGCGCTTGTAGCCGTTGATCGTCGGCGTGCTGAAGGCCGTCGCCGCGGCGGCGTTCCGCAGCAGGCCGCCCAGCCATGTCCGGGCCAGCTGCGACAGCCCGTCTGGGTCAGGGAACAGATTGCGGCCGGTGGCGGTGTCCTCGATCGAATGATGCAGATGCCAGCCTGACGATGCCGCATGCGGCAGGTGCGGCCGGCACATGAAGCTGGCAAGATAGCCGGCGCGGGCGAAGACCTGCTTCGTCGCGCTGCGGAACAGCAGCATCAGGTCGGCGGGTTCCATGCCGGTGGTGGCGCCGAACGTGACCTCGACCTGGTTCGGCCCGAACTCGACCTCCAGCGAGCGCAGCGGCAGGCCGAGTGCCTGCAGGTTGCCGGCGCAGCGTTTCCAGCAGCGGCTCCACGGCGTCGTAGCGAAGCTCGGTCAGATACTGGTAGCCGTGGTTCAACGGCGTCACCGCCGGCGGCGGCCCCGGCATCGCGATGTGATCGGCGGCGGCGACCGCATCCGTGCACCTGAGCAGGTGGAACTCCACCTCGAGCCCCGCTCGCCAGGCCAGGCCCCGTTCGGCCAGTTGGCCCAGCATGCGCCGCATCAGCGCCCGGGTGGAGAACGGGTGCGGGCTGCCGTCCGTGCGATACAGGTCGCACAGGATCCAGCCGTTGTTCGGCACCCAGGGCAGCACGCGGAACGTCGTGGGATCCGCGACCATGACCATGTCGCCGGCGCCGTCGCCGCCGGGTTCGAAGATGGAGAAGGCGGTGCGACCCGACAGGTCCTTCAGCAGCATGGTCAGCGTGCAGGTCACCCCGCGGCGCAGCGCGCCGATCGCCTCGGCCGCCACCAGCGTCTTGCCGCGCACGACGCCGTGCGCATCGGAGAATGCGAAGCGCACGACGTCGAGTTTGCCGATCCGCTCGGCGACCTCGGCGGCGGCGTCCTGCTGTGGCTGCGCCCACAGGTCGTGGCGCGCGACGAAATCGCTCACGCAGTCGCCAGCGCCGGCGCGAGCCAGGGTGTGGCGCGCCGCCGCTCCGCTTCCACCGACCGCCAGTAATCGTCCATGCCCTCGACCGGGCCGACGCAGTCGATCGTGGCGGGACCGCGCACATGGTCGGCGTCGCGCGTCAGCGGCGGGTCGCGTCCCTCGGCCACCGTCGTCGATGGCGCGGAAGATCATGCGGCGCGCGGCGGTGATGATCCGGTCGGAATAGCCGAGATGCTCCCTGGTGCGATCCTGGATCGCGCCCATGCCCTCCACCGCCCATTGGTCGTGCACGTTGATGTCCATGCCCATGCCGGTATACGTCGCGGTGCGCTGCTCCGCTGCGTCGTAGCCCCAGTCGTTCGACCGGCCGGCGTGCGGCACATAATCCGGCAGCGAGTGGTTCGCCAGCCGCTGCGCGCGCATCGTCGTCTTGTCCATCGGCGCGGCGAAGCTGGTGAAGGCGGCGTACCAGTAGCAATGCGTGTCGTCGACCGGGACGTGCCACTGCGTGATCGACACCTCGCGGCTCAGCGGAATCACGAAGGCATGCGGGAACACCATGTTGGTGATGCGCAGGTGCACGATGGCGTCGTTGATCGGCCGCCGCGTGGTGATGCGCAGACCGTAGGCGGTCTCCTCGGAGTCGAGGGTCGGACTTGGTACCTCGCGCAGCAGGCGCGACATCGGAATGTCGGCGCCGATCGTCGCGGCGCGGAACTGCCGACCGTAGTTGGCATCCGACAGGTCCTCGTCTTCGAAGAAGCGGTGCAGGAAGCTCGCATGCGCCGGGATCGATGCCGACCTCCAGCGCCTGCAGCCAGTTGCACGACCACAGCCCCTTGAAGGCGAACACGTGGCTGTCCGGCGCGACGAAGCAATCGAGCGCAGGGAAGGGCGGTGGTTCGCCCGGCCCCATATAGGCCCAGACGATGCCGCCGCGCTCGACGCAGGGATAGGCCGGCTGGCGCACCTTGCGGTGGAACGTGCTGCCCGCCGGTTCGGCCGGCTGTTCCAGGCAGGCGCCGGCGGCGTCGTACAGCCAGCCGTGGAACGGGCAGCGCAGCCCGCCGTCCTCGCAGCGGCCGAACGCCAGGTCGGCGCCGCGGTGCGCGCAATGCCGGTCCAGCAGCCCGATGCGGCCGGACGGATCGCGGAACAGCACGAGGTCCTCGCCCAGCAGGCGCACCCGCTTCACCGGGCGCGGCGCGTCAAGCTCCTCGGCCAGTGCGGCCGGTTGCCAGTAACGGCGCATCAGCGCGCCGCACGGCGTGCCGGGGCCGGTCTGGGTGATCAGCGCGTTCTTCTCCGCGGTCAGCATCCCCATGACTCCGTTGTTGCCGAAGTGTGACCACGGGACGGCTTCCCCGGGCAAGGCGGTCGCGTCATGCTGCGACGCACCAGCTTGCCGGACTTCGGCCGTTGGGCTAGCACCGTTGGGTCTGCCGGGCCGCCCGGCATCCGGCGTGCAACACGTCGAACGTTGTCTGTCACACCGCCGCTGTAAGGACATAGTGATGGCCCGCAACAAGATCGCCCTGATCGGCGCCGGCAACATCGGCGGCACGCTCGCGCACATGATCGGCCTGAAGGAACTGGGCGACGTCGTGCTGTTCGACGTGTTCGGCGGCGTCGCCGCCGGCAAGGCGCTCGACATCATGCAGTCCGGTCCAGTGGACGGGTTCGACGCGCTGATGACCGGCGGGTCGGACTATGCGGCGATCAAGGGCGCCGATGTGGTGATCGTCACCGCCGGCTTTCCGCGCACGCCGGGCATGTCGCGCGACGACCTGATCGGCAAGAACGCCGGCGTGATCGCCGAGGTCGCGGCCGGCATCCGCGCCAACTGCCCCGACGCCTTCGTGATCTGCATCACCAACCCGCTGGACGCGATGGTCTGGGTGATGAAGGAGAAGTCGGGCCTGCCGGCGAACCGCGTCGCGGGCATGGCCGGCGTGCTGGACAGCTCGCGCTTCCGGCTGTTCCTGGCGCAGGAGTTCGGCGTCTCGGTGGAGGACGTCACCGCCTTCGTCCTCGGCGGCCACGGCGACACGATGGTGCCGCTGACGCGCTACTCCACGGTGGCCGGCATCCCGGTGCCGGACCTGATCAAGATGGGATGGAGCACGCAGGCGAAGATCGACGCGATCGTGCAGCGCACGCGCGACGGCGGCGGCGAGATCGTCAAGCTGCTGGAGCGCGGCAGCGCCTTCTATGCGCCGGCGGCGAGCGCGGTGGCGATGGCCGAGAGCTACCTGAAGGACAAGAAGCGCGTGCTGCCGTGTGCGGCGCTGCTGAACGGCGAATACGGCATGAAGGATCTGTATGTCGGCGTGCCGGTGGTGATCGGCGCCGGCGGTATCGAGCGCATCGTGCAGGTCGAGATGAACGCCGAGGAGAAGGCAGCATTCGAGGCGTCGTGCGCCGCGGTCAGGGAACTGGTCGAGGCGGCCAGAAAGCTCATCGGCTGATCCGCCGATGAACATCCATGAATACCAGGCCAAGGAACTGCTGAAGCGCCGTGGCGTTCCGGTGCCCGATGGTTTCGTCGCCTGGACACCGGACGAGGCGGTGGCGGCGACCGGCAAGCTACCTGGGCCGGTGTACGTGGTGAAGGCGCAGATCCACGCCGGCGGGCGCGGCGCCGGCCGCTTCGCTGACGACCCGGACGGCAAGGGCGGCGTACGCATCGCGCGCTCGGCCGACGAGGTGCGCGCGGCGGCCGAGGCGATGCTGGGGCACACGCTGGTGACGCGGCAGACCGGACCCGCCGGCCGCCCGGTGCACCGGATCTATGTCGAGGCTGGCTGCGACATCGCGAGGGAGCTCTATCTCTCGCTCCTGGTCGATCGCGACAGCGGTCGGCTCACCGTTGTTGCGTCGAGCGAAGGCGGCATGGAGATCGAGGATGTCGCCGCGAAGACCCCGGAGAAGATCATCCGTGTCGCCATCGATCCGGCAAGCGGCATGTCCGGCTTCCATGCGCGGCGCATCGCCTACGCGCTCGGCCTGACCGGTACCGAGATCGCCGGGTTCGGCCGTTTCCTGCCGGCGCTGTACCGCACCTTCATTGAGCTCGATTGCGCGGTGGTCGAGGTCAACCCGCTGGTGGTGACCGGTGCCGGCGAGGTGGTCGCGCTGGATGCGAAGATCAGCTTCGACGACAATGCGCTGTTCCGCCATCCCGAGTTGGAAAAGCTGCACGACGAGAGTGAGGAAGATCCGAAGGAACTGGAAGCCGCCAAGTACAACCTGAACTACGTGGCGCTCGACGGGAATATCGGCTGCATGGTCAACGGCGCCGGGCTGGCGATGGCGACGATGGACATCATCAAGCTGTATGGCGCGGCGCCGGCCAACTTCCTCGACGTGGGCGGCGGGGCGACCAAGGAACGCGTGACGGCGGCGTTCAAGATCATCCTGTCGGACCCGAACGTCGAAGGCATCCTGGTCAACATCTTCGGCGGCATCATGCGCTGCGACGTGATCGCCGATGGCGTGGTGGCGGCGGCGCGCGAGGTGAAGCTGTCGGTGCCGCTGGTGGTGCGGCTTGAGGGCACCAACGTGGAGCTGGGCAAGGACCTCCTGGCGAAGTCGAACCTGCCGATCATCGCCGCCGACGACCTCGGCGACGCGGCCGAGAAGATCGTGCGCGCGGTAAAGGAGGCAGTCTGACATGGCCATCCTGGTCGATGCCACGACACGGGTGATGACTCAGGGGTTCACCGGCGCGCAGGGCACCTTCCATTCCGAGCAGGCGATCGCGTACGGCACGAAGATGGTCGGCGGCGTGACGCCGGGGAAGGGCGGCACCACGCACCTGAACCTGCCGGTGTTCGACACGGTGTGGGAGGCGCGCGAAAGGACCGGCGCCGACGCGACGGTGATCTACGTGCCGCCGCCCTATGCCGCCGATGCGATCCTCGAGGCGATCGACGCCGAGATTCCGCTGATCGTCTGCATCACCGAGGGCATCCCGGTGCTCGACATGGTGCGGGTGAAGCGCGCCCTGACGGGGTCCCGTTCGCGGCTGATCGGGCCGAACTGCCCGGGCGTGATCACGCCCGACGCGTGCAAGATCGGCATCATGCCGGGCCACATCCATCGCCGCGGCAGCGTCGGCATCGTGTCGCGCTCCGGCACGCTGACCTACGAGGCGGTGGCGCAGACCACGGCGGTGGGGTTGGGCCAGAGCAGCTGCGTGGGCATCGGCGGCGATCCGGTGAAGGGCACCGACTTCATCGAGGTGCTGGAAATGCTGCTCGCCGACGACGAGACGAAGCAGATCGTGATGATCGGCGAGATCGGCGGGCAGAGCGAGATCGACGCCGCCGACTTCCTGGCGCGCCACAAGGTGAAGAAGCCGACGGTGGGGTTCATCGCCGGCGCCACGGCGCCGCCGGGCCGGCGGATGGGTCACGCCGGCGCGGTCATCTCCGGCGGGCGCGACACCGCCGCGGCAAAGATGGCGGCGATGCGGGCGGCCGGCATCCATGTTGCCGAAAGCCCCGCGGCGCTGGGCAGCACGATGGTGGAGGTGCTGAAGGGCTGATAGCTTCGCGCGCATGGCCGCGCATCTGAGCCGCGAGGAGTTTCGCCGCTGGGCGGAGGGCAGGCGGGGACGCTACGAGCGCATCGCCGGCGAGCCAGTAGCGATGTCGCCGGAGCGCATCGAGCACGCGCGGGTCAAGAGCCGTGTCTGGGCCGCGCTGGATCGCGCCATTCGGAACGCGGGCCTGGCCTGCGAGGCATTGCCCGATGGCATCACGGTCGAGGTGGATGCCGACACGGACTACGAGCCGGACGCCATCGTCAACTGCGGCCCGCCGGCGCCGGGCGATGCAGTTGCCGCAACCAATCCCGTGGTGGTCGTCGAGGTGCTGTCGCCTTCGACCGAAGCGATCGACCTCGTGGACAAGCTGGCGGACTACTTCAGGCTTGCCAGCATCCAGCACTATTTGATCGTGCGTGCCCGACGGCGGGAGGTCATCCTGCATTCGCGCTCCGGTGCCGGGATCGTCAGCCGGGTGATCAATCTCGGCAGCATCGTGCTGGACCCGCCAGGGATCAGCATCGACCTCGCCGACCTCTATCCGCCGGCCGGGTAGCGCCATGACCGACGTCCTGGTGGTCGGCGCCGGGCCGGTCGGGCTCACCATGGCGGCGGAACTCGCCCGCCACGGCGTGCGCTGCCGGATCGTCGACCGGCTCGCCAGTCCTTTGCCGTACTGCCGCGCCATCGGCGTCACGCCGCGCACGCTCGAGGTGTGGGAGGACATGGGCGTCGCGCGCGAGATGATCGACGCCGGCCTGTGGCTCGACGGCATCCGCACGATCATGCACGGCCATCCGGCGCATGACGTGCACGCCGGGTTCGCCGATCTGCCTTACGGCGAACTCGGCCTGCCGCAGCCCGCGACTGAGCGCATCCTCACCCGGCATCTCGAACGCTTCGGCATCCGGCCGGAGCGCGGCACGGCACTCACCGCACTGCGCCAGGATGCGGACGGCGTCACCGCCACGCTGGCGCGCGACGGCGGTGCGATGGAGGAACTGCGCTGCCGCTACCTGGTCGGCTGCGACGGCGCGCACAGCGCGGTGCGCCATGCGCTGGGCATCGGCTTCCCGGGCGAGGCGCTGCCGATGGGGTTCATGCTGGGCGACGTGCGGATTGCCTGGGACCTGCCGCGCGGGATGGCGCTGCGGGCGATGCGGCTGGTGGAGGGCGGCGCGCCTGACTTCTTCGTCGCCATCCCGCTGCCGGAGCCCGGGCGCTACCGCGTGACCATGCTGGCGCCGCCCGACGCGCAGCAGGCCGCCGGTTCGGACCACGGCATCCAGACGGAAGCAGCGGGGCCGGACCTTGCGGCGCTGCAGCGGGTGGCGGACGAACTGCTGCCCGAGCCGGCGCCGCTATCCGACCTGCGCTGGTCGTCGCTGTTCCGCATCAGCATGCGGCTCGCCGACCACTATCGGGTGGGCCGCGCATTCATCGCCGGCGACGCAGCGCACATCCATCCGCCGACCGGCGGGCAGGGGATGAACACCGGGATCCAGGATGCCTACAACCTCGCCTGGAAGCTGGCGCTGGTGCTGGATGGTGCCGCGCCCGCCGCGCTGCTCGACAGCTACGAGGCGGAGCGGCGTCCGGTCGGCGCCGAGGTGGTCGCGCGCACACACGCGGCGAGCGTCAACCTTGGCCGCGAGCGCCGGCCGCCCGATCGCCTCGCCGACACGCAGATCCTGGTGTCGTATCGCGGCACGCGCTGGGTGCGCGACGATGCGGTCGGCGTGCTGGACGACGCCGTGCCGCAGGCAGGCGACCGCGCACCGGATGCCGGCGAACTGCGACGGCATGGCATCGGCTATCCGCTGCGGCTGTTCGACCTGCTGCGCGGCACGGAGCACGTGCTGCTCGCACACGTGGTCGGCGGCGACGTGGCGCAGCGCCTGGCGGAGCTTGCCGACCACGTGCGGCAGTTGCCGCCGATCGTGCGGATAGTCGGCGTGGTGCCGTCGGATGCGACGTCGGATCAGCCGGACGTGCCGGTCGTGCACGACGAAGCAGGCGCCTTCGCCGCGGCATACGGCACGCGCGATGCCTGCTTCCTGGTGCGGCCGGACGGCTACATCGGCTGGCGCGGGGTGTCGTGGCGCGACGCCGGTCTCGCCGAGTGGCTGCAGCTGTGGTTGCCGGCAGCGCGGCACAGCTCGCCATGACGCCACCGCCGTAAGGACTGCATGGTGGAGGAGGGGAACCACATGTCTGCCGCTGCTGCTTCGACGACGCTGCGTGCGCTGGCCGCCCTCTGCGCCGGCTGCGCCGCTTCGATATCCTTCGCGCACGCCGAGACCGACCAGGAGCGCTACCAGGCCGCCGAACGCCTCGCCGTGGAGCACATCGCACTGTACCGGACCGCGGACTTCGATGTGTTCACCAACCAGAAGTGGGACCGCATCCAGGAGAGCCACGCCAACGACGTCGTGGTGCACTGGCCGGACGGCCGGCAGACCAGGGGTATCCAGGCGCATATCGACGACCTGAGGGCGATGTTCGTCTATGCGCCGGACAGCCGCATCCGACAGCACGCGGTGGAATTCGCGACGCAGGAATGGTCGAGCATCGTCGGCATCCTGGAAGGCACGTTCACCCAGCACATGCCGACGCCGGACGGCAAGACCATCCCGCCGACCGGCAAGCCGTTCAAGGTGGTGTTCTCCGCCGTCGACCACTGGAAGGATGGCCTGATCGACGAAGAGTTCCTGTTCTGGGACAACCTGACGTTCATGCGGCAGGTCGGCCTCGCGCCCTGACGCGGGGGCCGGCGTCACACCCGGCGGACGTTCCAGAAATACGGTCCGGTCGCCTCGATCACGCCCGGCAGGTTGCTGCGATAGGCGGTGCGGATCTGGAACGTGCCGAGAGGAATGCATGGCACCATCTCGAACGCGCGCCGATGGATCTCCAGCACGGTCGCGTCGCGCTCCGCATCGGTCGACGCCTCGACGAAGCGGCGGGTCAGCACCTCCATCGTCTCGTCCTTGTACCAGCCGAACCATGCGGTCGGCCCGAGGCCGCGGATCTGGCTGTGCTCCACCGGCGTGAACCGGATGGTCGACGGCGCCCAGGTGTGCAGGATCGACCAGCCGCCCTTCTCCACCGGTTCGCGCGAGACGCGGCGCTGCACCACGGTGCCCCAGTCGGTCGCCACCATCTCGACGTTCATGCCGATCTTCACCAGCAGGTCGTGCGTCACGTCGCCCAGCGGACCCACCGTGGTGAGGTCGGTGGGATTGAGCAGCACCACCTTCTCGCCGTTGTAGCCCGACGCCTTCAGCATCGCGCGCGCCTTGGTCGACGTCGCCCTGCATCGCTTCGGCGCCGACCTCCTGGCCGTAGTGGCTGCCGCAGGGGAACATCGACTGCGCAGGTGGCGTAGGCAGCTCGCGTCGCTGCCGGTGACCGAGGCCATGTAGTCGGCCTGGTTCACTCCCATCAGCACCGCGCGGCGCACCGCGACGTTGTTGAACGGCGGATGCAGGTGGTTGAAGCGCAGCACGCCGTTATAGCCGGTGGGGTTGTGCGAGCCGATGCGGATGTCGGCATTGCGCCGCAGCAGCGGCACGAGGTCTGGCTGCACCTGTTCGTACCAGTCCACCTCGCCGGCC
Source organism: uncultured Alphaproteobacteria bacterium (assembly GCA_963812075.1). GTDB lineage: Bacteria > Pseudomonadota > Alphaproteobacteria > Acetobacterales > Acetobacteraceae > JAMXLO01. The sequence goes on along the minus strand of CAWETN010000019.1, from coordinate 92,949 downwards.
TGCAGTGCGGCGGCGGCGGTGGCCGAGTCCGGAATCACGCGCCACTCGACCCGGTCGAAATACGCGACCTTGCCGCCGACCATCCAGTCGGCCGGCTCCTGGCGCGGCACGTAGTCCGGGATTGCGCGCATAGGCGACGTGCGCGCCCGGCACGAACTCGCCGGGCAGGAACCGATACGGGCCGGAGCCGATCGTCTCGGTGATCTGCTTGAACGGATCGGTCTTGGCGATGTGCTCCGGCATGATGAACGCGACCGAGGCACCGCCGCGGGCGATCGCATCGATGAAGATGCCGATCGGCCGCTTCAGCGTGATCTTCAGCGTGCGGTCGTCCTGCGCGCTCGCACTCGTCGACGTACTGCCAGATGGTCTGGCCGATCGTCTCGCGCGCGGCCCAGCGCTGCAGGACTGGGTGCGCAGTCCTGCGCGCGCACCGGCTCGCCGTTGTGGAACTTCAGGCCCTCGCGCAGCGTGATGAGGTAGGTGCGGCCGTCCTCCGACAGCGTGTAGCCAGCCGCCATCTGCGGGCTCGGTCTCGAACTTGCCGTCGACGCCGAACAGCAGATCGTAGACCGCCCAGCCGTGGTTCACCGTCGGCTGCGCGGTGGTGAAGATCGGGTCGAGCAGCGTCAGGTTCGCCTGCGGCACGAAGCGCAGCGTGCGGGCGTCGGCCGGCTGGGCGATGGCGAAGGATGTGGGCAGTGCGGCGGCGGCAGGCCGTCTGCAGGAATGTGCGGCGCTTCACGATGTTCCTCCCTTTCGCCGCATGGGAGGGTGAGGCCACGCGCCCGTCAACCGTTGCGCAATATGGGCGGGGTGGGCGCGGCCTGCGATCCGCCCTGGTCCAGACCGCCGACCTGCCGCTTTGGTCGACCACGACTCCCGGTGGCTTCACGCGGTCGTGCAAACAAAGCGGACCGGCGAGCCAAGCCTATATAGAATGGGAGCCTCGGGAGTTTCACAAATGGCGGGTCTGCCCACGTTCGCCACGCCGCCCAGCTTCCTGGGTACCCGGCGGCACGACCGCAACGCCGAATTCGTTGTCGCCGGCATCCCGCTCGACATCGGTACCACCAACCGGGCCGGTGCGCGCGATGGTCCGCAGGCCATCCGGCATGCCAGCCGCATGCTGGTGGACGGCGAGCATCCGGAATTCTGGATCGATCCGTGCGACGCTCGACGTCGCCGATATCGGCGACTTCGACCTTGCGCTCGGCGACATTCCGGCAGAGCCTGCGGCTGATCGAACAGCAGGCGGCGGAGCTTACGCCACCTGCGTCGCACTTGGCGGCGAACACGGCATCACGCTGCCGCTGCTGCGCGCGCTGTCGCGCGACGGCTCGGCGCGCAAGCTCGCGCTGGTGCACTTCGATGCGCATGTCGATACCTGGCCGGACAACTTCGGCCAGCGTTACGCGCACGGTTCGGTATTCTACCATGCGATCGAGGAAGGCCTGGTCGATCCGCACCGGATGGTGCAGATCGGCATCCGCTCACCGGTGCAGCGCGACGGTCTGGGACTGGACGATGGGGCAGGGCGTCGAGGTGCTGACGGCGCAGGAGGTGCACGCGCAGGGGCCGAGCGGACGGCCGCAGACGATCCGCGTCGTGGTCGGCGACGTGCCGGCCTATCTCAGCTTCGACATCGACGCGCTCGATCCCGCCTTCGCGCCCGGCACCGGCACGCCGGAGATCGGCGGCCTGGCGTCGTGGCAGGCGCAGGCGATCCTGCGCCGGCTGCGCGGCGTGCGCTTCGTCGGCATGGACGTGGTGGAGGTGGCGCCGGCCTACGACGTGGCCGAGATCACCGCGCTGGCGGCGGCCACGGTGGCCTGGGAGTACCTCGCGCTCCTTGGCGCCATGTCCCGGAGCGTCTGCTTGAGGCGTTGAAAACGCATAACGGTTTGCCGACCGCTCCGCACTATATCGTGCTGTCTCGCATCGCCCTCGGGCGATGCGTTGACGCATCGCACGTGCCGCGAGCTCCCTCGGGAGCACAGCAACGACGTAACGCGTCCTTTTCGGTCGAGCCGGTCGCCAGTGGGCCGGTGGTCGTTAGGGAGCCGCCTATGTTGGCTGAACGGTCTGCCGCGATGCGAAGTACTCGCAGCACCGGCTGAGTTCGTCGCCCGCAGCGCTGTCGCGCTGCGCGGCATTTCTTCCCGTTGGTCTTGACCGCCGGACGCGCCTTTCGCGCGTCCGGCTGTGCTTGCGAGGATTTCCACGATGAACCGACTGCGCGCCCGTTCGGCCGTCTCGCCGCTGCATGGCCGGTTTGCCGTCGCTTCCGGATGTGCTGCCCACGGTCGACGATCTGGTCGCCATCGAGCGGCCGGAGGAGCCGATGCACTGCCTGCGACCTGCCGCCGTCACCACGGCGACAGCCGGGCTTTCGTCGACGGCCTTCCCCGGCGATGTGATGTACGCCGTGAAGTGCAATCCCGAACCGATCATCCTCCGCGCGGTGCGGGCCGGCGGCGTCGACGCATTTCGACTGCGCCTCGATCGCCGAGGTGCGGCTGGTCCGGCAGATGTTCGCCGATGCCGCAATCCACTTCATGCATCCGGTCAAGGCGCGCGGCGCGATCCGCGAGGCGTGGGCGCAGCATGGCGTGCGCGACTTCGTGCTGGACACGCAGGACGAGCTGGCCAAGATCCTGCGACGAGATGCGCGGCGACCGGTGTGGCCGGCGATCTCGGCCTGATCGTTCGCCTGGCGCTGCCGAAGGGCGACGCCGTGCTCGATCTGTCGGGCAAGTTCGGCGCCTCGCCCGACGACGCGGCGGCCCTGCTGCGCGCTGCGCGGCCGCATGCGGCGCGCGCTCGGACGTGTCGTTCCACGTCGGCTCGCAATGCCTGGATCCGCTGGCGTGGCGGTCGGCGCTGGCGCTGACCGGCGAGGTGATCCGCGCCGCCGGCGTTTCGATCGACGTGATCGACGTCGGCGGTGGCTTCCCGGTGTCCTATCCCGACGTCGATCCGCCGCCTCTCGGCGCGTTCATCGCCGAGATCGAGGCCGGCGTGGAGCGCCTGGGCTCTGCCGGACGTGCGTCTCTGGGCCGAGCCGGGGCGTGCGCTGGTGGCCGGCGGCGCGTCGGTCGTCGTGCAGGTGCAGCAGCGCCGCGGCGAACGCGCTGTACATCAACGACGGCGTGTATGGCAGCCTGGCAGACGCGGGAGCGCTCGGGCTTCCGCTACCCGGTGCGGCTGATCCGCCCCGAGGGCCGGCGCCGACGGACGCGTTGGTGGCGTTCTCGCTGTTCGGGCCGACCTGCGACAGCGCCGACCGGATGCGCGGGCCGTTCCTGCTGCCGGCCGATGTCGCGGAAGGCGACTGGATCGAGATCGGCCAACTCGGCTCGTATGGCGCCTGCCTGCGCACCGCGTTCAACGGCTTCGATCGCGCGCGCCTGGTCGAGGTGCGCGACGCGCCTCTGCTTGCCTCCCCGTACGCCGTGCCACCGGCGCTGCGCGAAGCTGCGTGAGAGGAGCCACGTCCGATGAAGCATGTCTCGTTCGCCGGTCGCCTGGTGATGCTCGGCTGCGGCAGCATCGGCCAGGGCGTTCTGCCGCTGATCCTGCGCCACATCGACATGCCGCGGGAGCGCATCCACATCCTCACCGCCGATGCCCGCGGCAGCGACGTCGCGGCGGAGTTCGGCGTGGCGCTGACGGTGGCACCGGTCACGCGCGACAACTACCGCGACCTGCTGGCGCCGCTGCTCGGACGCGGCGACTTCCTGCTGAACCTGTCGGTCGACGTCTCGTCGGTCGCGCTGATCGCGCTGTGCCAGGAGCTTGGCGCGCTCTACCTCGACACCTGCATCGAACCCTGGGCCGGCGGCTACACCGATCCGTCGCTGACGCCGTCGCAGCGCTCGAACTACGCGCTGCGCGAGAGCGCGCTGGCGCTCGCCAGGCCCGGGGACAAGGGCCCCACCGCGGTGCTGACGCATGGTGCCAACCCCGGGCTCGTCTCGCATTTCGTCAAGCAGGCGCTGCTCGACATCGCGCGCGACACCGGCGCCGATCAGGTGGTGCCGGTCATCGCGGGAGGACTGGGCGGCGCTGGCGGCGCGCCTTGGCGTGAAGGTGATCCACATCGCCGAGCGCGACACGCAGTCGGCCGATATCGCCAAGGCGCCCGGGCGAGTTCGTCAACACCTGGTCGATCGACGGCTTCACCGGCGAAGGCTGCCAGCCCGCCGAGCTCGGCTGGGGCACGCATGAGCGCTGGACGCCGGCGGATGCGCGCCGACACGAATTCGGCTGCGACGCGGCGATCTATCTGCTGCGGCCGGGTGCGGCGACGCGGGTGCGCACGCTGGACGCCGCTGGAAGGGCCGTTCCACGGCTTCCTGGTCACGCACAACGAATTCGATCTCGATCGCCGACTACCTGACGCTGCGCGAGGACGGCGTGGTGCGCTACCGGCCGACGGTGCACTACGCCTACCACCCGTGCGACGACGCGGTGCTGTCGCTGCACGAGTTCGCCGGCAAGAACTGGCGGCTGCAGGAACGGAAGCGACTGATGATGCACGAGATCGCCCGCGGCATGGACGAGCTTGGGCGTGCTGCTGATGGGTCATGCCGCGCGGCGCCTACTGGTACGGCTCGCGGCTGACGATCGAGGCAGACCCGGCGCCTGGTGCCGCACAACAACGCGACCAGCCTGCAGGTGACGGCAGCCGTGCTTGGCGGGCTTGTCTGGGCGATGGAGAACCCGCGACTCCGGCATCGTCGAGGCCGACCACATCGACCACGAGCGCGTGCTGGAGGTGGCGCGTCCCGTATCTTGGCGAAATGGTCGGCGTGTACGGCGACTGGACGCCGCTGCTGGATCGGGCGACGCTTGTTCGCGGAGGAGATCGATCGCGACGATCCTTGGCAGTTCAGGAATTTCCTCGTCGTCTGATGGCGATGGCGACGCGCGCATGAACGAACCGCTGGTCGCCTCGGGCGCCATCATCGCCTACCGTCTGTACGACATCGCATTCGCCATCGACCTGGCGAAAGCCGAGGCGCTGTGGGCGGGGCGGATGCGGTCGGCCAGCACGCGAGCGCAGCTCAGCGCGACGCCGGCCAAGGCGATGGCCTTCGGCGTGCCTCCGGTGGAGATCGTGCTGGAACCGGTCGCCTTGCGGCTCGGCACGGCCAATGTCACGGCACGGCTTTACGACTTCGGCGTTCTCACCATCGCCATGCGGCAGACCGTGCACGATCTGCCCTGGCCGCGCTTCGCCGAGCAGGTGAACGCGATGGAGCACTGGCTGGGCACCGGCGCGGAGCCTGACCTGTGGAGCGGTCTGTTGTCGCAGATCCGCGCGGTCTTCCGGGACGCGCTGGTCCGGCCGGCGGCATCGCCGGTCGAGGAGGACTATCTCATCGCCGCCGTCGAGGCATTCGACGAACCGCTGTCCGCTGAACAGCTCCAGGCACGTATCGATCTGGTCCCGCTGCTGTCAGGCGAACAGCGCGCCCTGTCGCCGTCCGCACGGCAGGATGTGCTGCGGCAACGCTTCTCCTATTACGCCGACGACCTGGTGGTGCTGACGTGGGATCGCGCGTTCATCTACGAGCCGCGCGGCGACTTGGATGTCATCGACGTCCTGGAGGTCGCCAACGCCCAGCTGCTGGAGATGCGGTATTACGATGAGTTGTTGGACGCTGAGTTGCCGCGCATGTACGACCTGATCGAAGGTGCGCAGCGGGCGGTCGGGTTGTTCGCTTCCTGGCGGTTTGCCAACCTGGCGCGCCGCCTCACGACGCTGGTCGCCGAGGTGACCGAGCTGACCGAGAAGGTGGACAACGCGCTGCAGGTGACGGAGGACGTCTACCTCGCGCGGGTCTATGCCGCGGCGCTCGAGCTGTTCCGGGTGCGGGCGGTGGGCGCGGCGGTGGACCGCAAGCTGGCGATCATCCGCGACAGCTACACCGCTCTGTATCATGAGGCCTCGGCCGCGAGAGCGGCGCTGATGGAGGCGGTGATCGTCCTGCTGATCGCGATAGAAATCGTGCTCGCCCTGCTGCGCCACTGAGCGATGCGGCTGCGGCGTTGGCGGCAGCGCCTTTCGTCGCGCTGGAGCCTATTTTTGCTGGACCGTAATGGATTTTGTTGCTATTCCGTCGGGAACGGAATGCTGCGGTGGAAGCCAGCATCGGGTGGAGGGACAGGCACATTCATTCCGGGCGTCGCCCTGGCGATTTGGGGGCGCTGCCGGGAACAAATCAGGAAAGCCAAGGTAAAGCCCCCGCCAGGTCTCCGCTTGAGATCACCTGGCAATTCAGCGATTCTGGTGGAGAGTTTTTCGCTGAACGAGGCGGAGCGTTCTTCCTGTTCCGCCGATGGGCACGTGGCGCTAAAGCCGTGGCTGCGACCATCTGGGTTGGGGTCGCGCCACTTGGGCTCTCGTGGCAAATACTTCGGCGCCGTGATTACGATCGGACTCCCGTGATACGTCCTCCCCGAATGCGTATCACCGGTCCCCACTGATCGGTACGGCGTGCGTGGGGGCAGGCATATGCGGTACCCCGACCGGCATATGCCTGCCCTTATTTTTTGGTTCCGCGGCAGAAACTGTGAGCAGCTGAGGGTGAGATCTACCGCGCCTGCGCGCTGGCCTCGCTGCGCGTGGCACCAGCGCGCGCGGCCAGTGCCGCGGCCATGAACCCGTCCAGATCGCCATCGAGCACGGCGTCCGGGTTGCCCTTCTCCACCCCGGTGCGCAGGTCCTTCACCAGCTGGTACGGCGCCAGTACGTAATTGCGGATCTGATGTCCCCAGCCGATGTCCGTCTTGGCATTCTCAACCGCCGCTGCCGCCGCCTCGCGCTTCTGCAGTTCCGCCTCGTAGAGGCGCGCCTTCAGCATCGCCATTGCCATGGCACGGTTGCGGTGCTGGCTGCGGTCGGTCTGGCAGGCGACTATGATACCGCTCGGTACATGCGTGATCCGGATCGCGCTCTCCGTCTTGTTCACGTGCTGCCCGCCGGCACCCGATGCGCGATACGTGTCCACCTTCAAGTCGCTCGGGTCGATCGCGATATCGATGTTGTCATCGACCACCGGGTACACCCAGACGCTGGCGAAGCTGGTGTGCCGCCGGGCCGCGGAATTGAATGGGCTGATGCGCACCAGGCGATGCACGCCGGCCTCGGTCTTCAGCCAGCCATAGGCGTTCGGCCCGCTCACCTGCAACGTCGCCGACTTGATCCCGGCGGCCTCGCCCTCGCTCTGCTCCAGCAGCTGCACCTTGTAGTCGTGCTGCTCGGCCCAGCGCATGTACATGCGCATCAACATCTCGGCCCAGTCCTGCGCCTCGGTGCCGCCGGTGCCGGCGTTGATCTCGACGTATGCGTCGTTGGCGTCGGCCTCGCCGGCCAGCAGGCTCTCGATCTCGCGTCGCTTCGCCTCCTCGGCCAGCGTGCGCAGTGCGGCGAGGCCCTCCTCCGCCATCGCCGCATCGCCATCCGCCTCGGCCAGTCCGATCAGCTCCAGCGTGTCGGCAACCTCGGTTTCCAGTTTGCGCACGCCCTCCATCTGACCGGCAATCTGATTGCGTTCGCGCATCACCTTCTGCGCTGCGGCGGGGTCATTCCAGAGCGTCGGATCTTCCGAGCGCGCGTTCAGTTCGGCGAGACGGCCTTCGGCGACATCCCAGTCAAAGATGCCTCCTCAGCAGCGCGACCGACTGCTTGATCTGTTCGTTGAGGGCTTCGGATTCGGCTGCCATGATTTGCTCGCTTAGTAGATGCCGCCCAGACTGCTGTCGACCCCGCCATGCACACCCTGCGGCGCCCCGGCGGGTGTCGCACCATCCCCGCCGTCCGGAGCGGTGGCCACCGCGCCACCTAGCGGCCGTGAGGCGCCCGGCACCTGATCCGGCTTGAACGCGTCGGTCACCGTGCCCGACCCGCTGTCCCAGCTGGCCATGGTCACGCCAGGCGGGGCCTGGAACGTCAGCACCGGGCGGCCCTTCAGCGCGACCGCCATGAAATCGTGCCAGATCGGGCCGGCGACGTGGGCGCCCGTCTCGTTGTTGCCCATCGTCGTTGGGTTGTCGAAGCCGACCCACACCGTGGTCACCAGATCGGGCGTGAAGCCAGAGAACCAGGCATCGGTGAAGTCCTGCGTAGTGCCGGTCTTGCCGGCGATCGGATGGCCAAGCCCCTCGACCACCTTCGCTCCGGTGCCGCGCGTCGTGACGCCCTGCATCATGGTGATCAGCTGGAACACCGACGCCGCATCGGCGATCTCCTTGCGCTGATCGCTCAGCACCGGCGCGGTGCCCGGGTCCGAGCACGCGTCGCAGGCGATCGCCGCCGGCCGCCACACCACGTGGCCGTCCGGATCCTGCACGCTGTCGATCAGCGTCGGGATCACCTCGTGGCCGCCCATAGCCAGCGAGGCATAAGCCCCGGCCTCGCGCAGCACCGTCGTGTCCACGGCGCCCAGCGCCGCGGGCAGCACGCGCGGCATCGATTCCACCTCATGGAAGGCGATCGCGTTGTCGGCGATCGCCTGCATCCCGACGGCCTGCGCCACGTGCAGCGTCACCAGGTTCAGCGACTTCTCCAGCGCGATGCGCAGCGGCGTCGGGCCGCCGAAATCCATCTCGAAATTGTTCGGCCGCCAGCGGCCCGCCGCGGTGTCCATGACGATCGGCGCATCGAGGAAGCGTTGGCTGGGCGAGAAGCCCTTCTCCAGCGCGGTCAGGTATACGAACGGCTTGAAGCTCGACCCAGGCTGGCGCTGCGCCTGGCTGGCGCGGTTGAACTGGCTGCCCTCGAAGCTCCAGCCGCCGACCATCGCGAGCACCCGGCCGGTGGTCGGCTCAAGCGACACCAGGGCGCCCTGCACCGCCGGTATCTGCCGCAGCGTCAGGCGTGGCAGTGGCGGCGGGGCCGGCTTGGCGTTCTTGCCCTGGGGCGCGGTGGTCGGCGGCAGCGCACTCGGCTCCACCATGACGACGTCACCCTGCTGCATCACGTCCGACATGCGACGGGGTGCCGGTCCGGGCTTGTTGTCCCTGATCGGGCGCGCCCAGGCGATATCGGCCAACGGCAGTGTCCCGGTGCGCGGCTGCGGCGAGCCGCCCGAGGTGTCCAGCCAGCCAAGCCGTGCCTCGCTGTCGGTGGTCTCCAGTACGGCGGCGAGCTTCCACGCCGGCAACATGCCCGGCGGCCGCGCCAACTGGGCCAACGGCTCCGCCCAGTTCTTCACCAGCGCCGGTCCGCCGTCGAGGTGCCCGACCGGTCCGCGCCAGCCACCCATCTTGCGGTCGTAGGCCATCAGCCCGTCACGGACCGCCTTCTCGGCAGCGAGTTGCAGCGCCGGATCGAGGCTGGTGCGGACCATCAGCCCGCCCTGCGTCGTCACATCGGCGCCGAACTGCGCGATCAGCTGGCGGCGCACGTCCTCGGCGAACCACTCGGCGCCAGGGATCGGCTGCGGTCGGCGGAATTCGGACGGGATGATCGGCTCCGCCTTCGCGGCGGCGGCCTGTTCGGCCGAGACCGCGTGGTCCTCCGCCATCCGGTCGATCACCCAGTCGCGCCGCGCCTTGGCGGCATCGGCGAACTTGAACGGATTGTAGTTGTTCGGCGCCTTCGGCAGCGCGGCCAGGAACGCCGCCTCGGACAGCGTCAGCTTGTCGAGCGGCTTGTTGAAGTAGGCCTGCGCCGCCGCGGCGACGCCGTACGACGACAGACCCAGATAGATCTCGTTCAGGTACAGTTCGAGGATGCGCTGCTTCGACAGGTTCTGCTCGATCCGCATCGCCAGGATGGCCTCGCGCGCCTTGCGGGCGAGTGACACCTGGTTGTCCAGCAGCATGTTCTTGGCGACCTGCTGGGTGATGGTGGAGGCGCCGATCGGCCGCCGCTGCCCCATATGCGTCATGTCGAAGACCGCCGCGCGGGCGATCGCCAGCGGATCGACGCCAGGGTGGGTCCAGAAATGCTGATCCTCGGCGGAAACGAACGCCTGCTTGACCACATCGGGCACCGCCGACAGCGGCACGAAGATGCGGCGCTCGGTCGCCAGCTCCGTCATCAGCCGCGCGTCCCCGGCATAGACCCGGCTCATCACCGGTGGCTGGTAGTTGCGCAGCCCGTCCACGTCGGGCAGATCGGCGCTGAAGCGCTCCCAGGCCGTGTAGCCGCCGATTCCGCCGACCGCGAGAACCAGCAGGACGAGGGCGAACAGGCCGCCCACCATGCCGCGCATGATGCGACTGAACAGGCTGCGCCGCCGCTTGCGCGGTGCCGGTTGCCGCCTGCGGGTCTTGCGGTCACCAGGGTCAGGAGGCGCCAGCTTTTCGCCGGCGGTTAACGGTTCGCTCATGGGCGAGCGATATGAGCCATTTCCGAGCCGCGGGCCAGCGAAGAGATCGCTAACCTGCCATCCAATTCGCGCGACCACCCTCCGCCATTCGGGCCGCGATGAAGTAGCTGTCCACCGCCCGCTTCATTGCTTCCGCCACCCGCACGCGATGCTGCGGGCGCCGCATCTCCGCCTCATCGGTCCGGTTGGACATGAAGCCCATCTCTACCAGGACGCTTGGGATGTCGGCCGCTTTCAGCACGACGAATCCAGCATGCCGCTCCGGATTCGGCAGCATCGGCAGGTCGCGATCAAGACTGTCCACCAAGCTGCGCGCCAGGCGGATGGAGCCGACGCGGGTCTCCCGCCGTACCAGGCTCGCCAGGATGCGGGCGATCTCGGGTGGCGCGTTGAAGCCGGCACCACCGGCCAGGTCGGCGCTGTTCTCGCGCCGGGCCAGCGCCGCAGTCTGCGCGTCCGACGCCGTGTCGGAGAGCGTGTAGACGCTGGCGCCGCGCACGCTGTGGTCGGACAGCGCGTCGGCATGCATGGAGACGAACAACGCCGCGCCATGCGCCTGCGCCTTGGCGACGCGGTCGTCGAGCGGGATGAAGGCGTCGCGTGCCCGGGTCAGTTCGACCCTGTAGCGGCCGGAGGCCTCCAGCTGCCGCTTCAGTTCGAACGCCGCGGCGAGTGAGATGTGCTTCTCGTAGGTGCCGGAAACGCCGATGGCACCGGGGTCCTTTCCGCCGTGCCCCGGATCCAACATCACCAGCGGCCGCGGCGGACCTGGCGGTTGGCGGGCCGGCGCCGCGGCCATTCGGCTGGGCAGGAGGAACGTGCCCACGATGCCGGTCCCCGAGCCAAGGCGGCCGAGCAACACGCGGCGCGAGATCGCAGAACAGGGCGACATAGGATATTGCTAACACCTCGGTTTGGGAAACGCACGTTATTCCTTGATTAAGCCTGGTTCATTCAAAAGCCGTGCGACGGCAACCGGCGCTTGCGGCTCGCAGCGGTTTGCTTCATGGTCTGCGCCGCTCCGGTGATGCACCTGTGGCCAGCGGATGAACCGTTGCTGCGGGGAGGGACACCGGCGGAAGCGATGGCTCCGGACTGACGACCTGTGGTGTCGGCGGGACAGGGGTCCGGGAGGGTCGCCGTCTGCCGTTGCTGCGTCACCGCCCGTGTCGCGCTACCAGCGCGCCGGGGTTCGGCTGCCGCGTTCGGGCGGGCAGGCAGTTCACCCCCCGGGAGGGCCCGGGCCGTCTGGAACAGATTGTCGTCGAAAGCATGATTCCCTCCGGCCAGATACTGACCAACGCGGCATCGATCCCCATGTGTCGGGGTGGGATGACAGGCTGCCGCAGTGCTCGGCCGGACGATGTTCCGATCCTTGAGCGGACGGGCCAGACCCTCTCCACACGCCTCTTCCGTCGCCCGCCGGCGCGCGTCCCACGGGGATCCGCGCCGTGTTGCCGGGCGGCCTTTCGGAGTTCAGAGTTGCATGACCAAGCGTATGTTGATCGATGCCACGCACGCGGAGGAAACCCGCGTGGTGGTGCTGGATGGTAGCCGGCTGGAGGATTTCGATGTCGAAACATCGACCAAGCGCCAGCTCAAGGGCAACATTTACCTGGCGAAGGTCGTTCGGGTAGAACCGAGCCTACAGGCTGCCTTCGTCGAGTACGGCGGCAACCGGCACGGCTTCCTTGCCTTCGGCGAAATCCATCCGGACTACTACCAGATTCCCGTCGCCGACCGGCAGCGGTTGATCGAGCAGGAGGCCGAGGAGGCCCGCCGCGAGGAGGAGGAGGAAGACCGCGCCGCCGAGGCTGCCGCGGATGCCGAGCAGCCCGGGGAACCTGCGGCCGAGATGCCGGAGTCCGACGTTGTGGAGGACGATTCCGAGGAATCGGAACAGGGGTTCGCCGCGCAACCGGCCGCGATGGTTGACGAGATCATCACAGCACCCGTGCGCGTGGTCGACCCTGACGCCGAACAGGCGCGTCCCGATTGGCCCCCTTCGGAACCGGAAGCGACTGAACCGCGGGTCGATGCCGCGGAGGCTGAGTCCGGCGTGGAGCCAGGTGACGCGTCGGCCGCAGAGGCCGGCGAAGGAACCTCGGTTGCGGATGGTGCGCACGCGGATGATGGGCACGAGGCCGCGTTCGCCCAGGATGTGATCCCCGAGCCGCTGCCGCCGGAAACGGTCGGCGGCGACGGCGCCGAGGAGACGCGCGAGCGCCGCGTCCCGTCGCGCTTCCTGCGCAACTACAAAATCCAGGAGGTCATCAAGCGGCGGCAGATCCTGCTGGTGCAGGTGGTGAAGGAGGAGCGGGGCACGAAGGGCGCCGCGCTGACCACCTACCTGTCGCTGGCCGGCCGGTTCTCCGTGCTGATGCCGAATTCGCCGCGCGGCGGCGGCATTTCGCGCAAGATCACCTCGGCGGCCGACCGGCGCCGTTTGAAGGACATCATGGCGGAACTGGACATCCCCAAGGGAATGGGCCTGATCGTCCGCACCGCCGGGGCCAACCGGCCGAAGCCAGAGATCAAGCGCGACTGCGAATACCTGCTGCGCCTGTGGGACGACATCCGCGAGCACACGCTGAAGTCGGTGGCGCCGGCGCTGATCTATGAGGAAGCCAGCCTGATCAAGCGCGCGATCCGCGACGTCTACTCGCGCGACATCGACGAGATTCAGGTGGATGGCGAGGAAGGCTGGCGTGCGGCCCACGAGTTCATGCGCATGCTGATGCCGTCGCACGCCAAGAAGGTGCAGCTCTGGAAGAACGGCGGCATGCCGTTGTTCGCCAAGTACCAGGTGGAGGCGCAACTCGATTCGATGCTGCAGCCGACGGTGCAGCTGCGTTCCGGCGGCTACCTGGTGATCAACCAGGCCGAGGCGCTGGTGGCGATCGACGTCAATTCCGGCCGCTCGACGCGCGAGCGCGGCATCGAGGAGACCGCGCTGCGTACCAACACGGAGGCCGCCGACGAAGTGGCGCGGCAGTTGAGGCTGCGCGACCTCGCCGGCCTGATCGTCATCGACTTCATCGACATGGAGACGAAGAAGCACAACTCCATGGTCGAACGCCGCCTGAAGGAGGCGCTGAAGAACGACCGCGCGCGCATCCAGGTCGGGCATATCAGCCATTTCGGGCTGATGGAGATGAGCCGGCAGAGGCTGCGCCCGTCGCTCGCGGAAACCAGCTTCATCGCCTGCCCGCATTGCGGCGGCACCGGGCACGTGCGCTCGACCGAGAGCGCGGCGATCCACGTGCTGCGCGGCATCGAGGAAGAAGGTGCCAAGCGCCGCGCCGCCGAGGTCGTCGTGTACTCCGCGCCGCCGGTGGCACTCTACATCCTGAACCACAAGCGTGAGCGGCTGCAGCGAGATCGAGGTGCGCTACGGCATGCGGGTGCTGTGCCTGGGCGATGATGGCCAGATGCCGTCGCAGTTCCGCATCGAGCGGGTGCGGGCGCAGGTGGTGTCCGAGGTGCCGACGGCGATCACCCAGGAGGTGATCGCGCCGTCGCCGGAAATCGAGGAGTTGCCGGATGTCATCGTCGAAGGCGAGGAGGAGGCAGTCGAGGACGCCGCTACGCTCGTAGCCGCCGACGAGACTCAGGAGGAGGCTGAACATCACCGCCGCCGCCGCCGCCGTCGCCGTGGCGGCCGCCGCGATGAGCTCGAGCCTGCGGCCGTCGCGGAAGAGACGCCAGCACCGGCGTCGGGCGATGACGCCGAGGTGCCTGAAATGCACGTCGAAGGCGTGCCGGAACAGGCGGAGGCGGCGACCGACGAGGAGTTCCGTGCGCGCCGTCGGGGCCGGCGCGGAGGCCGCCGCCGCCGGAACGATGGCAAGACCGAAATCCCGCCGTACGCCGAACCGGGAGCCACCCAACCCGATCTGCCGCCGGTCTATTCCGGGCCGACGCCCGCCAATCCGTTCGGCGGCAATACGTTCGATATCTTCGATATCCTGGAACAGACGGAGACCGCAGCTCCGGTGGCGTGGCGCGCGCCAGCCGCCGATCCCCCGACCATTCTGGAGGCGCTGGACCCGGCGCAAGCCGGGGCAAGGCGCGACGATCCGGTGATCGAGGCGGCGGAGGAGCCGCCCGTCATGGCAGAAATTGGACTGGCCGAGGCCGTGCCCGTCGAGCCCGAGGCAGCGACCGTCATGGCGGAGGCGGACTCCGCCAAGGCACCCCACTCCGAACCGGAGGTGGTAGCGCCGGTTGCCGTTGCGGAGCCGTCACCAGCCCCGATCTCCGCTCATGCCGCCATGGATGCTGCTGCGGTTTCAGACCCTATGCCAGAACCGGCGCCGATGGTGGCGGCAAATGACACGGCGCCGGAACCGGTGATCAAGCCTATCATCATCGGCGGCGAGGGGGATGTCGTGGCGCAGAAGAAGCGAGGCTGGTGGCGGCGATAGGACGGCCACCGCGTCCGGCCGGTCGCGCGGCCGTTGCATGGGCGCAGCGTTTGTAGCTGTTGCGATGTCCGCGCGGTCAATCGGTCGGTCCGTCCTGATTTTCGCCGAGGATCGGCTAGGAGGCCTGTTCCTGCGGACTTCGCAGGCGTCGGGTCCGAAGTTCGGTCCGGACCGTCTCGGCCTCTGCCTCGCGTCCCAATGCTGCCAGCGCTTCGGCGCCCCGTTGATAGCCCTCGGATCGGCCCGGCCACCGCTCCCTGACCTTCGTCCAGCGTTCGGCAGCTTCGCCCCAGTCATGCCGCGCGCTCGCCAGCGCGGCATGCTCGATGGCTGGCCAGGCCTCCGCCGGAAAACGCTCCACCGCGGCGGCCATGAGGGCCTCGGCGTCAGCGTCCCGGCCCAAATCGCGGAGGACGCGAAAGCCTTCGCGATAGCCCTTCGGCAGCAGGGGAAACCGGCGAACCATCTCTGCCCAGCACGCCGCCGCCTCTGTCTTGTCCCCGCGCAGCTCGGCCAATTCGGCACGGGCCACGGCAAGTCCGGGGACCAGCGGAGATCGTTGCTGTGCGACTTTCAACCGAGCCTCTGCCTCGGTAATCCGTCCTAGCTTCTCCAGTACTCGCGCTGCACCCTGCTCGGCGACGACGTGGCGGTTGAATCTGTCGGCGACCGCGTCCCAGCGGCGGAATGCCTCTTCCCACTCGCCGCGCTCCTCGGCGATGCGGGCCCGGTCCATCCAGACCCGCTGGTCGTCGGGAAATCGCCGGATGGAGGCCGCGTTCAGTTTGTCGGCGGCCTTCAGGCGACCGGCCTGTCGCAGGCAGTTTGTTCCATGGATGAACGCCCAGGCTGAGCCGGGAAACCTCTTGCGCACCCGAGCCCAGCGCTCGATGGCGACCTCGATGTCGCCGCGTTTTTCAGCCACCAGCGCGTAGCCCTCCGCGCAGAACTGGTCACGCGGCCGCAGCCTGAGTCCTTCCAGCATCAATGCCTCAGCCTCATCGAAGCGCTCCAGCCCGATCAGGAGCGGAAGCGCATCGTGCGAAGCCTTGGCAAAGGCGGGGTAGCGCATCAGAGCTTCCTGCCAGAATTGCAGGGCCGCCGTCTGATCGCCGGCCTCCATCGCCATTTTCGCCCGGTTGACGAAGTTGCCCTCATCAAGGATGAGCACCTGATGGTCCAGGTACTGCAGCCGCCCCAGATCCCGCAGCGCTCGGCGACGCTCTTTCCACGCAGCGATGCTGAACCAGGTCATAGGCTTTCTCGCCGGCGCTCTGCCGGGCAAACCGCAACCGACACGTCCGGAACGGTCATCGGGTGCCCTACATCGACGCTCCGTCGAGCAACCCGATGGCTGGTTGCCGTTGACGCCTTGCGATACGCGATGACCGGGCAGATCTCAGTCAACAGCTCGACAGACCCCATATGCCGCACACACGTTGGAACGGCCAGTGTACGGCTATCGTCTTGACTTATGACATAGTCATGGTTCCCTGCAAGCCAACAACATCCGATCAGCGAGACGGCGCATGACAGTGCAACCCGCGGCCAAGGGCGAAACCGGGAGGCTTGGCGCCTGGCCCGAACTTTCACTCAAAGCACCCGATGACGCTGCCGACCTGTTCCGTCTCTTCCGTCTCTACGTCGAGGGAGATGATCTGATACAAGTCCTGCGACGGATCGATCTATCCGAGAGGACGGCCGCCGAAATCTGTCACATGATCCTGGGTCGTATGCCGCGACCGGCCGAGATCGCCAGCACGCACGAGGCCTATGATCCGGTGCAGTTCGCTGTCAAGCTCCTGACATCGCGTGAGTTCCAATCCGAAGTGATCAGATTGCTGCTGCTGGCGTTTCCGGAAAAGCGCCGGCTGTTCTTCGTGCACATCCCCAAATGCGCCGGCACGGATCTGGAGGCTCACTTGACGCCCCGGTATCTGTCGATAGCGCATAGCATGACCGCGCCTGCCTGGAATTCCACCGAGCGATTGTTTGGCTTCTTGTCGCGCTTCTCGACGATGATCGAGTTCGTGTCCGAAGTGCTGATCTACGGGCACCTGCCATTCAATGCCTACACCCGCCGCATCGGCATTCGGCCGATGGACGAAGTATTCACGGTGCTGCGAGACCCGATCGACATCATGATCTCGCAGGCGAACTACAACATGGGACTTTTGGTGAAGGATCCGCTTCGGCGGCGGCCGGATACCCGGCACGTCATGGAGGGCCTGCAACTCGAGAGTCTGCCCGATCCAATTCCGCCGCCACTGCTGCGGGAACTTGCGCTTCGCATGCTGACGAATCCGCAGATGGTTCGCCCCGACCGGATTTGCAGTCAGCTGGGCAATGGCAAGGCAGATCTGACGCTGGAGAATCTGGTGAGTTACGACGTGGAGGTTACCGATACGGCGCGCTATCAGCGCTGGCTGAAGCAGCGGTGGGGAATTGACTCCAAGACGCGGCACAACCGCTCATTGCCGATCCTGCAACGCGCTGACGTCGAGGTGCACCTCGATTTTCTCGTCGCACAGACAGAGCAGGATCGGATTCTCTTCGAGGCCGTTCGTCGCGCGCTTGATAAATCTGATACCGTATCATTGCGTGGATCGGCGCTGGCCTGACGAAGCCAAGTGCGGACGCGCGGACGAGATCCAGCGACTGACCTTTGAAGCGGACGGTCTCGCTTGCACGACCGCAGCCAGGCGCCTAAGCAAGCCGGGGCGAGCTTCGGAGACGCGCCATGGACCAGCCCCTTTCCACCGATACCCATGCCGAGATCCGCGCCGAAGTGGCCAAGCTCTGCGCCCGCTTTCCCGGCGAGTACTGGCGGAGGCTGGACCGGGATCGACTGTACCCGACCGAGTTCGTTCAGGCGCTCACCGAGGCCGGCTATCTCGCCGCGCTGATCCCTGAGGAATACGGCGGCGCCGGTCTGCCGCTGTCGGCCGCAGCAGCGATCCTCGAGACGATCCATGCTGAAGGCTGCAACGGTGCCGCCTGCCACGCGCAGATGTACATCATGGGCACCATCCTGCGGCATGGCTCGACCAGGCAAAAGCAGCAGTACCTGCCGAAGATCGCCACCGGCGAACTGCGGTTGCAGGCGTTCGGCGTCACCGAGCCGACCAGCGGCACCGACACCACCTCGTTGCGCACCTTCGCGAGGCTCGACGGCGACCATTACGTGGTGAACGGGCAGAAGGTGTGGACCAGTCGGGCCGAGCACTCCGACCTGATGCTGCTGCTGGCGCGCACCACGCCTCGCGACCAGGCGAAGCGGCGCACTGATGGCCTGTCCACCTTCATCGTGGACATGCGTGCCAGCGTTGGCAACGGCATGACGATCCGGCCGTTGCGCACCATGATGAACCACAACTCGACCGAGATCTTCTTCGACAACATGGTGGTTCCGGCGGAGAACCTGATCGGCGAGGAAGGCCGCGGGTTCCGCTACATCATCGACGGCATGAACGCCGAGCGCCTGCTGATCTCGGCCGAATGCATCGGCGATGCGCGCTGGTTCCTGAAGAAGGCCACCGACTATGCGCGCGACCGTAGCGTGTTCGGCCGGCCGATCGGGCAGAACCAGGGCATCCAGTTCCCGCTCGCCAGGGCCTATGCGCAAATGCGCGCCGCCGAACTGATGATCCGCGAGGGCTGCGCCAAATTCGAGGCCGGCCTCACGCCGGGCGAAGAGGCCAACATGGCCAAGCTGCTCGGTGCCGACGCCTCCTGGGCCGCAGCCGAGGCGTGCCTGCAGACGCATGGCGGGTTCGGCTTCGCCGAGGAATACGACATCGAACGCAAGTATCGCGAGACACGGCTCTATCAGGTGGCACCGATCAGCACCAATCTGATCCTGTCGTATATCGCCGAGCACGTGCTGGGATTGCCGCGGAGCTACTGAGATGGGCGTGGCGTTGATGCAACCAGAGGCCGACAATTCGGAAGTCGGATGACACGCCCGCTCGCCGACCTGCTGGTCGTTTCGCTCGAACAGGCGGTCGCGGCGCCCTATTGCAGCTCCCGCCTCGCCGACGCCGGAGCGCGCGTCATCAAGATCGAACGCCCCGAAGGCGACTTCGCGCGCGGCTACGACACGGCGGCAAAGGGCTACTCCAGCTACTTCGTCTGGCTCAACCGCGGCAAGCAGAGCCTGGTCGCCGACATCAAGCAGCCGGACGACGCCGGGCTGGTGCACCGGATCCTGCGGCGTGCCGACGTGTTCATCCAGAACCTTGCCCCCGGTGCCGCCGACCGCGCCGGCCTCGGCTCGGCCGCGCTGCGCGAGCGTTACCCGCGGCTGATCACGGTGGACATTTCCGGCTACGGCGACGGCAACGACTACGCGACGATGAAGGCGTACGATCTGCTGGTGCAGGCTGAGTCGGGCCTGGCGATGATCACCGGGCATCCGGCCGGACCCGGGCGCGTCGGCGTTTCTGCCTGCGACATCGCGTGCGGCATGGCCGCACACGCCGGCATCCTCGAGGCGCTGATCGAACGCGGCATCACAGGTCGCGGCAAGGGTCTCAAGGTGAGTCTGTTCGACGGCATGGCCGACTGGATGAACGTGCCGCTGCTGTTCTATGAGGGCACCGGCCGCGCCCCGGAGCGCCTGGGCCTCGCGCATCCATCGATCTGTCCCTATGGCGCCTTCGCGACCGCGGATGGCGCTCTGGTGCTGATCTCCATCCAGAATGAGCGCGAGTGGGCGGAATTCTGTGCGCGCTTCCTCGACGAGCCGGACCTGCCCCAGCGCGAGGGTTTCGAGACCAATGTCATCCGCGTCGCCAACCGCGCGACGGTGGATGCGCATGTGGTGGCCGCGTTCGCCCGGCTGTCGCGCGTCGAGGCGGCGGCGAAGTTGCGGGCCGCCAATACTGCGTTCGGCTTCGTCAACGATGTGGCGGCCTTCTCCCGCCATCCAGCCCTGCGGCGAATGCCGGTAATGACGCCGAATGGTCCGGTGTCGCTGGCCGCTCCCCCCGTGCTGTTCAGTGACGGACCGCGCGCGCTGGGCCCGGTACCGGCCGTTGGCGAGCACTCCGCTGCGATCCGCACGGAATTCGCGGCCGGACCGTAGCTGGCTTCGGCAAGCGTATGCAGACACTTTGAGCGATCATCATCGTCGTCTCCGAAGCGCCAAGCCTCGGTGCTCGAAGTGACTCGCAGGCGGCCACGTGACGCGTGCTTGCGGTTCTTTCGGAGCCCTTGCGCTCACCCCGCCCCCCCGCCTACAAGGCGCCGCCAAGGTAGCGGAAAGGCCCGCCCCATGGCATTCGACACCCCCCACTCCCCAACCCACACCACCGCGCGCATCGACGAGGCGTTCGCCTTCGACGACGTGCTGCTGGTTCCTGGCTACTCCCAGGTGCTGCCCTCCGCTGCCGACACCCGCACCCGCCTCACCCGCACCATCGGTCTCAACATCCCGATTATCTCCGCCGCCATGGACACGGTCACCGAGGCCTCCATGGCTATCGCGATGGCCCAGCAGGGCGGCCTGGGCGTCATCCACAAGAATCTGGAACCCGCCGAACAGGCCGCCCAGGTCCGCCGCGTCAAGAAATTCGAGTCCGGTATGGTGGTGAACCCGCTCACCATCCATCCCGACCAGACCCTAGCCGACGTCACCGCGCTGATGCAGGCGCACCGCATCAGCGGCATCCCGGTGGTCGAGCGCGAAACCAATCGCCTGGTCGGTATCATCACCCACCGCGACGTCCGCTTCGCCACCGATCCCAACCAGCGCGTCTACGAACTGATGACGCGCGAGGGCCTCGTCACCGTCACTGCCGGCGTCAGCCCCGACGAGGCGCGTCGCCTGCTGCACCGCCACCGCATCGAGAAGCTGCTGGTGGTGGACGACGCCTACCGCTGCGTCGGACTGATCACCGTGAAGGACATGGACAAGGCGGAGACCCACCCGCTGGCCAACAAGGACGAACTCGGCCGGCTGCGGGTCGCGGCCGCCACCGGCGTGGGGCCGGAAGGCCAGGCCCGCTCGCACGCGCTGATCGAGGCGGAGGTGGATGTGATCGTGGTGGACACCGCGCACGGCCACTCGCGCGGCGTGCTGGACGCGGTGACCGCGATCAAGCGCTACTCCAACGCGGTGCAGGTGATCGCCGGCAACATCGCTACGCCCGAGGGCGCGCTGGCGCTGATCGAGGCCGGCGCCGACGGCATAAAGATCGGCATCGGTCCCGGCTCGATCTGCACCACGCGGGTCGTCGCCGGCGTGGGCGTGCCACAGTTCACCGCGGTGCTGGAGAGTGCAGCGGCGTGCCGCGAGGCCGGCGTGCCGGCGATCGCCGATGGTGGCATGCGCACCTCGGGCGACATCGTGAAGGCGATCGCAGCAGGGGCTGATGCGGTGATGATCGGCTCGCTGCTGGCCGGCACCGACGAGGCGCCGGGCGAGGTGTTCCTCTACCAGGGGCGATCGTACAAGTCGTATCGCGGCATGGGCAGCCTGGGTGCGATGGCACGCGGCTCGGCGGATCGCTACTTCCAGCAGGACATCAAGGACCAGCTGAAGCTGGTGCCCGAGGGTGTCGAGGGAATGGTGCCCTACAAGGGCCCGGTATCGCAGGCAATCCACCAGCTGGTCGGCGGACTGCGCGCCGGCATGGGCTACACCGGCAGCCAGGGTATCGCCGAACTGCAGCGCAACTCGCGGTTCCGCCGCGTCACCGGCGCGGGCCTGCGCGAAAGCCACGTGCACGACGTGGCGATCAGCCGCGAGGCGCCGAACTACCGGCAGGACTGAGGGCGTGCCTGAAGGCCAGGGGCTCCGCCCCTGCACCCCGCCAAGGGCGCGGCCCTTGGAACCCCTGACATACGAATTCCAAAGGCGGCGCCTTTGGTGGGGGTCCAGGGGGCAAGGCCCCCTGGCCTCGTTGCCATGACGGCAATCCGCGCCGCCGTGTTCGACGCCTACGGGACGCTGCTCGACATCCACGCCGCCATGGCCCGCCACGCCGCGCGCCTGGGTCCCGACTGGCAGCGCGTGAGCGCCGACTGGCGGGCGAAGCAGATCGAATACACCTGGGTGCGCAGCCTCGCCGGCCCGGCGCACCACCGCGACTTCTGGACGCTCACTCGCGAGGCGCTGGCCTTCGTGGCGCAGCGCCACGCCATCGCCGATGAAGCGCTGCTCGCCGACGTGCTGGCGGCCTACCGGCGGCTGGACGCCTACCCCGAGGTGCCCGCGCTTCTCGCCTCCCTGCGCGAGCGGGGCATCGCCCGTGCCATCCTGTCCAACGGCGAGCCTGGCATGCTGGCCGAGGCGGTGCGATCCGCCGGCATTGCCGACCTGCTGGACGACGTTCTCAGCGTCGAGGCGATCGGTGTGTTCAAGCCCGATCCGCGGGTCTATCGCCTCGTGACGCAGCGGTTCGGCCTGCCGCCGGGCGCCATCGGCTTCGTCTCGTCCAACCCCTGGGACGCGTTCGGCGCATTGGCGTTCGGTTTCCAGGTGTACTGGATCAACCGAACGGGCCAGCCCGACGAATACGGTCTGCGCGGACGGGTGACCGAACTGGCGGACCTTTCGGCACTCGCGTGACGCCCGCCGCGCGAACTGCCGCCGCCATCGAGTTGCTGGCCGCCGTCGAAGCCGCGCCTGCGCGTCCGGCCGATGCCGTCGCCAATGATTTCTTCCGCGGCAGGAGGTTCATCGGCTCCAGCGACCGGCGCGCCGTGTCGGATCGCGTCTGGCGGGTTCTGCGCACGTATCGCCGCCTGACCTGGTGGCTGCGTGACCAGCCGACGCCACGCCTGCTGGTCGCCGCATCGCTGCTGTTGGACGGCGGGTCGCTCGCCGACTTCACCGGCGGTCGCTTCGCTCCGGCGCCGCCGGCAGCCTCGGAACAGGCGGTGCTGCGCCGCCTCGAGGGCCGCGCGCTGGACCATCCCTCAATGCCCGATGCGGTCCGCCTGGAGGTGCCGGACTGGCTGGTGTCTCGCATCGAGCCCGGCGAGCTGCGGGCCCTGCTGGAACCTGCGGCGCTCGACCTTCGCGTCAACCTGCTGAAGGCGACGCGCGACGAGGCGCGGGCGGCGCTCGCTGCCGAGGGTCTGAACGCGATTCCGACGCCGCACTCCGCCTGGGGGCTGCGCATCGAGGGCCGCCGGCAGGTGACCGGTGGGGCTGCCTTTCGCGCCGGCCTGGTCGAGATTCAGGACGAAGGCAGCCAACTCGTCGCCGCGCTGGTAGACGCCCGGCCGGGCATGCGCGTCGCCGATTACTGCGCCGGCGCCGGCGGCAAGACGCTGGCGCTGGCGATGACCATGCAGAACCGCGGCGCGCTGGTGGCCTGCGACGTGTCCGCCGTGCGGTTGGATGGCGCAGTCCGACGCCTGCGCCGCGCCGGTGTCCACAACGTGGAGCGCCACCTGATCGAGCCGGGCGACAAATGGGTCAAGCGCCGCGCCGGAACATTCGATCGCGTGCTGGTGGACGCGCCCTGCACCGGCACCGGAACCTGGCGGCGCAATCCCGACGCGCGGCTGCGCCTGGCCGAGGGCGACCTTACTGAGCTGCTTCCGAAGCAGGCGGCCATCCTCGACCGGGCCGCGCCCCTGGTTCGCACCGGCGGCCGTTTGGTCTACGTTACCTGCTCGTTGCTCTCCGAGGAGAACGAGGATCAGGTGAGCGCCTTCCTCTGCCGCCATCCGCTCTACGCCCGGGTGGATGCCCTGTCGCTGTCGCCGGCGCGCCATGGCACGGACGGTTTCTTCGCCGCGGTGCTGGAGCGGCGCGCATGATCTCGGTTCGCCGCGCCCGGCCGTCTGACGCCATCTCGATCGGCGCCGTGCACGTGGCGGCCTGGCGCAGCGCCTATCCCGGCATCCTGCCCGATGACTTCCTCGCCCGCCTGTCGGTGCCGCGCCAATCGGCGCACTACGACGCGGCGATCCGGTCGTCCTCTACCGGCGTTTTCGTGGCCGCCGCCTCCGGTGCCGATGTGCCGCAGGGCAGCGGTTCGCGGATCATCGGTTTCGCCACCGCCGGCCGCGCTCGCGGCGGCGAATTCACGCGCCATCTCGGCGAGGGCGAGGTGGAAACGCTTTACGTGCTGGATGACTGGCGCGACCGCGGCGTGGGACGGAAGCTGATGCGGGTGGCTGCCGGACATCTGGCGGAGGCCGGCTGTCGATCCTGCTTCGTCTGGGTGCTGCAGGCCAATCCGAGCCGTTGGTTCTACCAGCGCCTCGGCGGCAAGGCGGCGGCCGACGCGGTGATTCAGTTCGCCGGCCAGAAGGTGCCGCAGACCGCCTTCGTCTGGGACCCGATCGAGCGTCTGCTGGCCGCCTCGCCGCAAGAATCCTAGAGCCGGCCGTGGCTGCCCATCCCAGGCGGTGGCAGCGGTCCTCCGCCTTGTCGCCCGGCGCGGCAGTATTCGCGGCGAGCCAGGAAACGTTCTGCTGTCAAGCCAACATATGACCCGTGCGGACGTTCTGAACCTTTGCCAATGACCTGGAACGGCCGGCAGGCCATCAGTCAGGCCATCGGTACAGTAGATCCCGAGGCGCCGCCGAACCGCCGTAACGCCTGAGCGGGTTCAGGATCGCGGCTACGCCGTGCCGGTACGCTCCCTGGCACCCAGCGGGCGGTTGGCCTGGCTATGTCTGGCGCTGCTCATCTGCCCGACTTTCCAACAGCCGCCGAGTGTAATGGAATGCGAACAGATGGCGCACAACAGCTGAGAAAGGTTCAACGGTATTGCCACACGAAGGAGGCGTTGTGGAAGAATGGCTCAAGACGATCGGGCTCTCCGAGCGCGTGGCCGCGTTCAGTGCGCATGGCATCACACTCGATGATGTCGGGGATCTGTCAGAGGAGGATTTGCGTGAGCTTGGTCTGACCATCGGAGAGCGCAAGCGCATTCGCCGCGCCATCGCGGCTTTGCCCGAGCGCCGCGGAAGGGGTTCGCCACCACCCGATACGACGCCCGTGCTGGCGAGGACGCTCGCCGAGCGCCGTCCTCTCACGGTGATGTTCGTCGATTTGGTCAACTCCTCCAGCCTTGCCGAGCAATTGGAGCAGGAGGATCTGCTGGAGCTCATTCGCCGCTATCGCGAGGTCTGCGGGGCGGCGATCATGCGCTACGGCGGACACATCGCCCGCTTCGCCGGCGATGGCATCCTGGCATATTTCTGTTACCCCGTTGCAAACGAAAATGACCCAGAGCGGGCAGTGCGCGCGGCGCTCGACATCGTTGTCGGCATCGGCGTACTTGCCACCCCGACCGACGTCGCAGTCCACGCGCGCATCGGCATAGCGACCGGCCGGGTGATCGTCAGCGATCTGTTTGCGGGTGGTGAAGCGGAGATGCGCTCGATCGTTGGGTCCACCCCAAATCTCGCGGCGCGCCTGCAGGAGTTCGCACCACCCGACGGCATCGTGATCGCAAACGAGACGCAGGCGCGCGTGGGACGCCTGTTCCTGTACCAGGATTTGGGGGAGCGGACCATGCGGGGTTTCCGCGATCCGCACCGCACCTGGCGCGTCATCGGCGCAGCGCCGCAGGATACGCGCACTCCGCTCGGGCGGCGGGCGCGGCGCCTGACGCCGTTCTTCGGGCGGCAGGCCGAACTCGCCATCCTGGCGGCGCGCTGGCATCGGGCCCGCGGGGGTCAGCGTGCGGTGGTTCTGGTGTCGGGTGAGGCAGGCATGGGCAAGTCACGCCTGGTCGAGCAGTTCCTGGCCACAGGCATCGGCGAGGGGGCAGGGATTCTCAACTTCGCTGCCAGGGTATTCGACGAGGACAGCCCGCTGCGACCGCTGATATCCGGGCTTCGTGCGGCCGCGCAATTCGACCCAGGAGACGCGCCTGAGACACAGCGGGACAAGCTGGCGGGCTTGTTGACAGGCGAGCCGGAGGAACATGCCGCGGCCCTGAGCCTGCTCGGCGGACTGATCGGGATTCCGTCCGACGCGCCTGCGGCGCAGCAAGTTCCACCGGTGATGCTGCGCGAGCGGTTGCTCTCGATGCTGGTGCGCCAGATTGCACTGCTGTCCGCTCAGCAGCCGCTCTGCCTCGTCATCGAAGATCTGCATTGGCTCGATCCGACCTCGCGCGAGTTGCTGGATCGCATTGTCACCGGTCTCGAACATCATCGCCTGATGGTCCTGGCGACCACGCGCGACGGGTTCGATGCGCCGTGGGTCAGCGGACGGGATACGACCGTTCTGCGCCTGGTGCCGCTCCCCGCCGACGACGTGGCCGGCATGGTTCAAAGCCTGTTCCGCGGCCGGGTCCCGCCGCCTGGCCTTGGCCAGATCATCGCGCGCCGGACCGACGGGGTTCCGCTGTTCGTCGAAGAGGTGGCGCTGTCGCTGCTGCAGGCGGAGACGCTGCCGGACGACGACAGTCAGGTTGGCGGCCCGCTGCAGTCGATACCGGATTCATTGCAGGAAACGCTGATGGCGCGGCTCGACCGCTCCGGTGCAAAGGAGGTGGCGCAGGTCGCTGCGGTGGTCGGCCGCTCGGTTCGCTGCGACGTGCTGGCCGAAGTTGCCGGAATGGAACCCGGCCAACTGGAAAGAATCCTGGTCATTCTGGCTGAATTGGGTGTGCTTATCCATTCGGTCGATACCGGCATTGTCAGATTCAGCCATGAACTGCTGCGCGGCGCGGCCTATGACAGCCTGCTGCGCGACCACCGACAGCAGTTGCATGCGCGGGTTGCCCGCGCCTTGCAGTCGCTCGACCCGGCGACAGTGGCGCAGCAGCCCGAGGTTCTGGCCCTGCACTTGACCGAGGGCGGACAGCTTGCGGAAGCCGTGGGCCATTGGCTGGAAGCTGGACGGCGCAGCCTGGCCCACTCGGCGTTGACCGAGGCGACGCGCCTGTTGCGCCGCGGGCTGTCGATACTGGAGAGGCTCCCTCCGAGCAAGGATCACCAACGACTCAGATTGCAGTTCAGCGGCTTGCTCGGACCGGCCTTGATCGGCCTCAAGGGGCCAGGGTCGGTCGAAGCCCAGGAGCTCTACAACAGCGCATATGCGATTTGCAGCGAGCTGCCCGAAGACCCGTCGCACTTTCCGATCCTTTGGGGCTGGTGGCGCGTTTCGCGCGAATTTCGTGTGAAGAAAGACCGCGCCGGCGCACTGCTGGCGCGCGCTGCGGAGCGAAACGATCCCGAACTCCTGTTGCAAGCGCATCACTGCAACTGGGCCGCGGAGTACGTGGTCGGCGACTACCCCGCCTGCTGCCGGCATATCGAGGCTGGTCTCGGCATATATGACCATGGCGACTATCGTCATCATGCGCGATTGTATGGCAACCACGACGCCAAAGTGTGCGGACTTGGGGCGATGTCTCAGGTGCTCTGGATGCAGGGGCGGCCAATCAGTGGACTGGCGCAGGAGCGTCTGGCGGTGGAGTGGGCCGATCATCTCGATCATTTGGGCAGCCGCGTTCATGCCATGGACGTCAGCCTGCTGCATCGGGCGGAGCGGCGCGAGCACCACACCGTCTATGAACTCGCCGGCAATCTTGTCAGCTTCACATCGCAGTACGCGATGATCGATCACCGCGCCAAGGGACTGATCTTCCGTGGCTGGGCGACCGCTATGCGTGAGGATGCGCAGGCAGGGCTGCGAATGCTGCGCGAGGGCCTGGCGCGCCAACAGGAGTTCGGAACCCTTGAGGATTTTCCGCTCTATACATGCCTGCTTGCGGAAGCCTTGACGCGGGCTGACTTGGCGGACCAGGCCGCTGAAGAGCTCGCACGGGCGCAAGAACAATTCGAGCGTGTCGGTTTGCAGTTCTGG
The DNA here is from genome assembly GCA_963812075.1 of uncultured Alphaproteobacteria bacterium. Classification (GTDB taxonomy): domain Bacteria; phylum Pseudomonadota; class Alphaproteobacteria; order Acetobacterales; family Acetobacteraceae; genus JAMXLO01. The sequence continues at coordinate 65,386 of CAWETN010000019.1, read as the reverse complement.
ATGCCGGAAGTGCTGCGCCTGCGGGCGGTTTCCGGTCTTCGGGCCGATCCGCAGGCGGTGCCGGCAGCCCGAACATTGCTCGAGCAGGCGGCTGATGCCGCCGAGGCGCAAGGTGCCACGATGCTCGCGCTCAGAATCGCGGTCACAAGGGCACAGATCGGCGATCGGCTCGATGACATCGAAAATGCATCGCGGTCGCTCGAGGCGGTGCTGAGCCGTATCAGCGAGGACGACGGCTGCTCGGATCTCATCGAAGCACGCGCGGTTGCCGAGCGCTTGCGTGAGCGGCTGGGCGCGATGCCGCCGCGTGCCCTGCAGCCGTGCTGAGCGACCTGCCGGCCAGCGTGGATGGCGTTAAAGCCTATTGGGAGGGCACGCACAGGGTTGTCGATCCCGAGACGACACTGGCGCGTGTGATGCCTTTGGCGGCGCGGATGGGCGTCACGCGGGTCGCGGTGCTGACCGGGCTCGACCACGTCGGCATTCCCGTCGCGGCAGCCGTGCGGCCCAATTCCCGTTCGATCGCCGTGCACCAGGGCAAGGGCGGCTCGCTCGCGGCCGCCAAGGCGTCGGCGATCATGGAGGCCGCGGAGATGTTTCACGCGGAGCACATCAGGCTGCCGCTGTGCCTCGCCTCGTTCGCGGAGTTGCGGCAGGACGCCATGGCGGCTGATCCCTCGGCGCTGCCGCGTACAGGTGCAAAGCTTGACGATGATCAGCGGCTCCTGTGGATCGAAGGCCGCGATGTTGCCACCGGGGCGGCGATCTGGGTGCCGCACGAACTTGTCAGCACCGACTTCACCGCCGCGGCGGCACCTGGGAGCGGTTGCTTCCAGGCGACCAGCAATGGACTTGCCGCCGGCAATCACCGACTCGAGGCCGTGCTGCACGGGCTCTATGAGGCCATCGAGCGCGATGCGGTCGCGCTGTGGCGTTGCCGCTCCGGCGTACCGGGCGCACGCGCGGTTGACCCATCCAGCATCGACGGAAAACTGAGCTGCAAGTTGCTTTCGCGGTTCACGCAGGCCGGTATTGTGCCGCATATCTGGGACATCACTTCCGACATCGCGCTACCGACGTTTCTATGCCTTGCGATGCCGGATGATGCCGCCGATGGACTGGAGCCGGAGCTCGGTTCCGGGTGTCACGCCGACCGTGACGTCGCGCTGGCGCGCGCGCTGTCCGAAGCGGCACAGGCGCGGGTCACCCGTATCTCGGGCGCCCGCGACGATTTTCTGCCGAACGGGTATGGCTCGGACGCGCGCGGCGCGCGACTTGCCGCGGCACGCGCCTGGCTGCGTTCGCCGGCGCACCGTCACTACCATGCTTCACCGTCATGGACTGCCGCGACACTGCAGCAAGATCTGGATCTGGTGTTGCGGCGCCTCGCCGAGGTTGGACTTCAGCAGATCGTCTGGGTCGATCTCACGCGGCCGGAATTCGGCATACCGGTCGGTCGCGTTGTCGTGCCTGGACTGGAAGGCCCGTGGACCCCGGCCGGTGAAGGATACACACCCGGGGCGCGAGCGCGAGCCATGGAAGAGCCATGAGCGCGATCGTCTTCGTCGGACCCACCCTCTCTCCCGCGGAGCGGGCGGCGGAACTGGACTGCACCTATCTCGTGCCGGCCCGACAAGGCGACGTGTTCCGCGCCGTGCGGGACCTTCGGCCGCGGGCAATCGGGTTGATCGATGGGGTGTTCCTGGATGTGCCCGCGGTCTGGCACCGGGAACTGCTTTGGGCGCTTGCGCAGGGCGTGCATGTGTTCGGTGCGGCCAGCATGGGTGCCTTGCGAGCCGCCGAGTTGGCGCCGTTCGGCATGCGCGGGGTCGGACGCATCTATTCGGCGTACGCGACGGGCCGTTGGCCCGGGTTCGACGAGCCGTTCGAGGATGACGACGAAGTTGCCGTCGTACATGCGCCGGCGGAGGCCGGAGGTCGGGCTTTGTCCGATGCCATGGTGGATTTGCGCGATACCCTGGCCGCCGCGGAAACCGCCGGCATCATCGATCGTTCGACGCGCGATATATTGGTCGGTATGATGAAGGCGCTGCATTTTGCCGGCCGAAGCCTGGCGCGCCTGAGCGAAGCTGCCGCGCAGGTCATGCAAGAGCCCGCCCTGACGGTATTCCGCGCCTGGCTGCGCACCAATGCGGTGCCCCGCAAGCGGCTCGACGCACTCGAGTTGCTGCGGACCATGGCCGCTTTCCTGCGCGACGAGCCGGCGCCGTTTCAGCCATCGTTTCAGATGGAGCGAGCGCTGGTGTGGGAGCGCTTCGTCCGCCAGGCTGACGAGCCGGATGGTATGGACAAACTGATATTGGACGAACTGCGGCTCGAACCGCGGCTTTCGCGAGACGTTGAACATGCGGCGCTCGGCCGGCTGTCGGTAGTGCGGGATGCCGATGTCGAACCTGACGATGACGTGGCGCGCGCCTGCTGGAACCGCTTCCGCGAGGATCGCGGGCTGTGGCTTCGATCCGATTTGGATAAATGGCTGGCCGACAATGACATGGACGCCGCGGCGCTCGACCGGCTGTTGCGGCAAGAGGCGGTGCTGGATGTCATCGGTTCGCAGCGGCGAGCAGGCCTGGCGCGCGCGGTTCTGGACCACATGCGGCTGTGCGGACGGTACCAGTCGCTGGCGGACCGCGTTCGGACCAAAGGTCGGGTGCTGCACGACAGGTCCGCCGCGCGTGCGATACCCGAGGGACCGGATCTGGCGGCAGCGCTTGAGTGGTATTTCGAGCGGCGTCTTGGTCTGCGGATTCCACGCAGCGTGGAGAGCTATGCGCGGATGGCAGGCTGGCCAGACCACCGAGCCTTTCTATTGGCGATCTGGCGGGACTATCTGTTCGAGGCGCTCGGGCAATGACCGCTCCTCGCGCGAGGGGCACCCGATTTCGGCTGTTCCCGGACTATGCCGCCGGTTTCGCCGAGCCCGAAGTCGTCGAGCTGTCGCTGCCGCCCGGCGCGATCGGACCGGGTCCATCGGACCCATCGATGTACGCGATCAATCCGCTCGCGAAGGACACGCCGTACGATCCGCCCGAGTACATGCCGCCCTATCGCGGCCCGGTGTATGCGCCAGCCTTGCCGAGCGCCGCCGGCCACTTCGATCATATTCCGGTCGAATCGGAACAGTTTCTCGCGGCGCATCTCTATGGCACCGTTCGCCATACGCTCGATATCTGGGAGGCATACCTGCGCCGACGCGTGGTGTGGTGGCATGCCGACGTTTTGCCGCAGGTGGAGCTGGTTCCGATCGTCCATTGGGCCAACGCCCATTCGGGGCCGGGTTTCATCGAAACCGGACAAGAGCCGAATCGCTTCGGCCGGTTGCAGCCATTCTGCCTGAATTTCGACGTCATCGCGCATGAGACAGGTCATGCCATCCTGTTCTCGCAGATCGGCGTTCCGCCGCCGGGGCAGATATCCGAACAGTTCCTGGCATTCCATGAATCGTTTGCCGATCTGATCGCGGTCATGGGGGTGATGAACCTGCGTTCCGTGCGTCAGGCATTGCTGACCGAGACCGATGGCAACCTCTACGTGCTCAACCTGGTCAACCGGATCGGCGCCTATTCGGACACCGAGCAGATCCGGCTCGCATCGAATCTGGCCATCATGGCGGATGTGGCCGGCCTGCGGCTGGCACCGGACGGAACCTGGATCGACCCGCAGGGGCTCAATCGCAATCAGCACGCCATTGCCGAGCCGTTGACCGGCGCGGTGTTCGACATATTGGTTGAAATCTATCAGGAAGGCCTCGTATCGCGCCGGTTGATCCATCCGGACCTGGATGCTCGCGGCTGGACCCGTGACGAGGTCGAGCGCGCAATGGAGGCCGTTCATCGGGAATCCGCGCACGCATTCGCCCGCTTCGCCCAGGGTTTTTTCGCCGCTCTGGATGAAGCGCGGCACGCCGTTGGGTACTGCATGGCACATGTGATGCGGACCATCCGGTCGGAGACCCTCACGTTTCCGCTGGTTGCGGCGCGGTTCCTCGAGGCAGCGGCCTCACACGGGCTGGGCCCGATGCTGCCCGCGCTGGTCGATCATTTCCTGTGGCGAGGGATCGATCCCCGACCGCATCTGACACTGCGGATCGAGCCGCGGCGGCCACGCCGCGCCCACCGCGGGCGTGGCCGTCCGACTGTCCTGGAGGCGGCCAATACAACGCCAGGCTGCCACTGCATGCATCGGTCGGAGTTCGTTTTCGCGCACCGGCTCATGACGCATCCGCATCGCGCCGAGGTGCGATAGACCGCGGGTTGATCCGGCTGGCGCAGCGGTCCTATGGTGACGTATCGGTTGCTACAACGAACGACGCGCACCGTCGTCACGACAGGGGGACTATCGATGGCCGCTCCTAGCGTTCCCACCGGGCTGACAGCCATCTCATCCACGTCTACGGTCGTGGTGCTCACATGGAAAGCGGTCACCGGCGCAGGGAAGTACAACGTCGAGTACCAGGAGTTCGCCAGAGAGCCATCCTTGTTCGCAAGCGCGCGTTCTGCTGCGCCGGAAGTCAGTGAACGGATCGCGGAACCAGTCCAGTGCATAACTGTCACGACCAACTACGCGGCTGTCGGGAATCTAAGACCGCAGATCGAATACCAATTCCGCGTGCAAGCGGAGAATAATGAGGGGGAGAAAAGCGAATTCTCGTCGTGGGTGAGGGCAAGCACAAGTGCAACGGATCTGCCGCCACCTCCGCCAACCTCTCCAGAGCTGGGGGAAGGTCTGGTCGTTCCGGGTACGCTCCGCCTATTTGGTCGGCCGTTCACCGGTTTGATCCTGGGGGACCTGGGCCTCAATCCTCATTCCAATAACCCGCTGATCCAAGGTTTGAACAGGCTACAGGCCGCGCGCAAGAAATCGGCCTCGACCGGCACCGCGACCACGCCCGAGGATCAATGCCCGCCCCCGCCGGACAACGAGCCGCAACTCGCGCGTATCTACGGGTTCAGTTACCTTGGAAACTATTTCAAACTGCCGGAGCCGTTGGTTTTTCTGGTCTATGGGCCAGGCACCCAGGTGCCGTCGGGCTTCCGCCTGCCGGAGGTCGATACGAGCACCATCGGGCTCGACTTCAAGAACCAGGCGCCCACCTGGGGGATCGTCATGTGGACGGCGGACCAACTCGACATTTCGGTGCGCATCGACGTCTCGATCGGCTGGCTGAAAGACCTCCTGCTGGAGGTGGAGATGACCTCCGAGACAAACGTGACCGGCGGACCGGTCGCACGAGCCGATCTCGTCGGGCGGGCCGACCTGGTGGGACGGGCGGATCTGGTGGGGCGCGCCGATCTGGTTGGACGGGCCGACATGATCACGGCAGGCCCGCGGCGACGCTGATGTACCGGCGCCGTCGCTGACCGACGCGTGCAGGGGAGACGTCGTGCATGGCAATATGCCGCTCGATTTCCGCTATTCCCGTGCGAGGCTGAACCCGGAGCAGCCGCGCCCAGCTACCGTGCACGTCCTGCGCCCGCACCGATCCGGTGGCGCAAGCGCGGCCGTCCTGCCACCGGTATGCTCCTGCGTCGCACCGTTCGAGCGAGCAGCGTCTGCCGCGGCCGATGAGCCATTCTGCATAGAGGCGGCACCGGGCGATTGTGCGGCAGTCGCACCTCCAGTGTCTGCGGTTCCGGCGGCCATGACGGGAGCTGTCATCAAGCCGAATGCACAAACTGATGCAGATGCGCGCAAAACACGCAGATACCGTTCGATGTTCCGCGTGCGCCTCTTTCGTATAGTCACCGCGAGATCAGCGGTGATCTCCGCGTCCCGCCGCCCATCGTGGCGACCACACGTGCGCCGGTTCCAGGCTCTTCGAAGTTCCGCATGAACTGCTCCAGACCGGCACAGAAATAGCTGTTGCACACATCCGACCGCAGCAGCCGGTCCAGGGTGCAGCCGGTCTCGGCATGGAATACGCACGAGCCGGCGTACCCCGCCTGCGGCACGCGCTCGACGTAAAGCCGCATGATCGCACGCGCGTCCAGCTCAGGCCGCGCCTGGCGCACCCGCGCCATCACCCTTTCATCGAGATAGCCGTGGTCGCCGCCGCCTCTGCAGCAATGCCCGCGGCACAGCCCGCAGGCCACCCGCGCCACCTTGCCGACGAATCCCGCCGGTTCCGGCCGCAGCGGCGAGGCCAACTCGACCGGCCGCTTCATCGTGCGCATCGCGCGCAGCGACTGCACCAGGTGCCGGCGCAGGCGACGCACGCGCTCAGGGTCCATCGGCGCGAGCGCGCGGCTGTTCAGCGGCACCGTGACGACCTCCGGGCCGTCCGCATCGTCGTCCCACATCGGAGGTTCCGACCGTGCGCGCATGGTGGCATCCTGCCTGACCATATGGCAGGACACCACGGTGGCACTTTCCATCATCCTCGACTGCGATCCCGGCACCGACGATGCGTTCGCCATCCTGCTGGCGCTCGCCTCACCCGAGTTGGAGGTGCTGGCGATCACCGTGGCCGGCGGGAATGTCGGGTTGGAATGCACGCTGCCCAATGCGCTGGCGCTGGTCGCGCTGGCCGGCTCCAGCGTGCCGGTCTACGCTGGTGCCGATCGCCCGCTGCTCGGCGCGTTCGTCAACGAGACCCGTGTACATGGCATTGATGGCCTGGGTGGCGTGTCGCTGCCCACCGGCGGCGATCCCGCGGCGGGCGTGGCGGCCGATGCGATCCGCCGCCTGCTGCGCGAATCGGCGTCGCCGGTGACGCTGGTCGGCGTCGCGCCGGCGACCAACCTTGCGCTGGCGCTGATGACCGAACCGGCGCTGGCCGCCAAGGTCGGGCGCATCGTGCTGATGACCGGCGCGTGGGCCGAGGGCAACGCCACGCCGGCCGCGGAATTCAACGCATTCAATGATCCGGAGGCGCTGGCCGTGCTGCTGGCCTGCGGCCGTCCCGTCGTGCTGGCGACCCTGGAACTGACTGCGCAGGCGCTGTGCACGCCGGCGCATCTCGCGTCGTGGCGCGGTGCGATGCCTGGCCGCTGTGCGCGGGCGCTGTGCGACATCCAGGCCACCGTGCCGCTGGGCCCGCGTTTCGCCGGCACCGGGGCGGCGCTGCACGATCCGTGCGCCGTCGCCTGGCTGATCCGGCCGGACCTGTTCACCGCGCGCGACTGCGCCGCCACCGTCGATCTCGGACCGGGACCCTCTCGTGGGCGCACGGTGATCGATCGCTGGGGACGAACCCGCGCATCGCACAACGTGACGGTGCTCGAGACGCTGGACGCCGATGGTTTCTTCGCGCTGCTCGGCGAACGCTTCGCGCGGCTCTGCTGACACCACGGAGACGATGATGGACCCCAACGCCCTGCCGTTCGACGCCGATGCGATGCTGGACGGGCTGCGCACTTGGATCGAGTGCGAAAGCCCGACCTTCGATGCGGCGGCGGTGAACCGCATGATGGACATCGCCTCGCGCGAACTGGTGGTCGCCGGTGCGCGGATCGAGCGCGTGGCAGGCCGCATGGGCTTCGGCGACTGCGTGCGCGCCAGCTTCCCGCACGCGACGCCGAATGTGCCGGGCATCCTGGTGATGGGGCATCTCGACACGGTGCATCCGATCGGCACGCTGGCGAAGCTGCCGTTCCGCCGCAACGGCAGCCGCGCCTGGGGTCCCGGCATCCAGGACATGAAGGGCGGCAACTACATGGCGCTGGAGGCGATCCGCCAGCTGGCCCGCGCCGGCGTGGCCACGCAGTTGCCGGTCACCGTGCTGCTCACCAGCGACGAGGAGGTCGGCAGCCCATCGACCCGCGACCTGATCGAGGCGGAGGCGTCGCGCCACCGCTACGTGCTGGTTCCAGAACCGGCGCGTGCCGATGGCGGCGTGGTGACCGGCCGCTACGCCATCGCGCGCTTCAACCTGGCGGCCACCGGCCGTCCGAGCCATGCCGGCGCCCGCCTGGCCGAAGGCCGCTCGGCGATCCGCGAGATGGCGCGCAAGCTGCTCGAAATCGAGGACATGACCACCGAGGACTGCACCTTCTCGGTCGGCGTCATCCATGGCGGGCAATGGGTCAACTGCGTCACCACCACCTGCACCGGCGAGGCGCTGTCGATGGCCAAGCGGCAGGAGGACCTCGACAACGGCGTCGCCCGCATGCTGGCGCTGTCGGCCTCGTCCAACGATGTGCACTTCGCGGTGACGCGTGGCGTCACGCGTCCGGTATGGGAACCGAACGCCAGGGTGATGGCGCTGTACGAGACGGCACGCGGCATCGCACGCGGTCTCGGCTACGATATCAGCTCGCAAAGCTCCGGCGGCGGCTCGGACGGCAACTTCACGGGCGCGATGGGCGTCGCCACGCTGGACGGGCTGGGCGTGCAGGGCGCCGGCGCGCACACGCTCGATGAGCATATCGTGGTGGAGAGCCTCGCCTATCGCGGCAAGCTGATGGCGGGTCTGCTCGCTTCACTCGGCTGAACGTGGCGGCGCGCGCAACCGGTATGATGCTGTTGCCCTGGCGCGTGGTGCGCGGGCGCCCACGCCTGTTCATCGGCCTTCTGTGCGGGCTGGCGGCCGTGCCGCTGCTGCCCGCCGACCTCAGCCGCACCACCCGTGCCGTGCTGGCCTGGGACATCGGTGTCGTCGTCTTCCTGGCGACGTCCGCCCTGCTGTTCAGCACCGAGCGGCTGAACCGCATGCCGGCCGATGCCGAGGCGCAGGAGGAAGGCGAATGGACCGTGTTCTGGCTGACGGTCGCCGCGATCACCTTCAGCTTCGTCGCGATCATCGACGAGTTCGCAGGTATGAAGGACCTGGCGCCGGCGCAGCGCGGCCAGCACATCACCCTGGTCGCGGTGACGCTGCTGGTGTCGTGGCTGATGACCCACACCACGTTCGCGTTCCGCTATGCGCATGAATACTACGAGGTCGATCCCGGCGGCGGCATAGTCGGCGGCCTGGAGTTCCCCGGCGAGAAGCGGCCTGACTACCTGGACTTCCTGTATTTCGCCCTGGTGCTCGGGATGACGTTCCAGGTCTCCGACGTGCAGATCACCGCGCGCAAGTTCCGCCGGCTGGCGGCTGCGCACGGGCTGCTGAGCTTTCTCTACAACACGATCATCCTGGCGCTCACGGTCAACATCGCCGCGGGGATGCTGTAGCGCGTCGAACGGCCTTGCGGTCAGTCCGCGGTCCACCCGCCGTCGATCAGCAGGCTCTGTCCGGTCATGTAGGCCGACGCATTGGAAGCGAGGAACACCGCCGCTCCCACCATGTCGCCGGCGGTGGCGAAGCGCCCCATCGGGGTATGGTCGAGCAGCCGCCTGCCGTGCACGTCGTGCTCCAGCAACCCGTGCGTGAGGTCGGTGTCCACCCAGCCGGGCGCCAGCGTGTTCACCCGCACGCCGCGCTTCGCCCAGTCGAGCGCCAGCGCGCGCGTCAACATCTCGACGCCGCCCTTCGACGCACAGTACGGCACCGAGCGCAGCAGGCCCACGTGCCCGGCCACCGAGCTGATGTTGATGATGGACCCTTTGCCCTGCGCCACCATCGGCTCGCCCAGGTGCTTGCAGCACAGGAAGGTGCCGGTGAGGTTGATGTCGATGATGCTCTGCCAGTCTTCCAGGCTGGTGCGATCGATGCCGCGGAAGATCGGGTTGATGCCGGCGTTGTTCACCAGCACGTCGATCCTGCCATGCCGCGCCAGAGCGGCGTCGCGCAGCGCCAGCACATCGGCCTCGCGCGAGACATCGGCGGCGTGGATGCCGGCGCGCTCGCCGATCGCCGCGGCGGCTTCGTGCAGCGTCGCCTCGGTGCGCCCCGACAGCACCAGCGTCGCGCCATGCCGCGCCAGGCCTTCGGCGATGGCCCGGCCGATGCCGCGCCCGCCGCCGGTGACGATGCAGACCTTGCCGGTGAGATCGAACTCGCTCACCAGTTCGGACCCTGCCGCGCGATGCGCTGTGCCAGCGACCAGCGGTGCACCTCGGACGGGCCGTCGTAGATGCGGAACGCGCGCACCTCGCGGAAGATGCCGCTCGACCAGCGTCTCGCCGGTGACGCCCTGGCCGCCCAGCACCTGCACGCAACGATCGACCACGCGCCAGATCGCCTCGGAGCAGAACACCTTGGCGATCGACGATTCGGTGGTGCCGCGCGCGCCCTGGTCGAGCAGCCACGCGGTGTGCCAGATCGCCAGGCGGCTCATGCGGATGTCGATCTCGTTGTCCGCCAGCATGAACCCGACGCCTTCGTGGTTCACCAGCTTCGCGCCGAACACCTCGCGCTGCTGCGCGTAGCCGGCGGCGATGTCGTGTGCCCGACGCGCTGCGCCGAGCCAGCGCATGCAGTGGGTCAGCCGCGCCGGCGCCAGCCGCACCTGGGCGTAACGGAAGCCCTTGCCCGGCTCGCCCAGGATGTCGGAGGCCGGCACGCGCAGGTCGTTGAACCGCACCACGGCGTGGCCGCCGGCGAACGCCTGGTCCAGGCTGTGCATGGTGCGCACGATCTCGATGCCCGGCTGGTCCATGTCGGCGAGGAACATCGTGGCCTGACCGTCCGCGCCCTTCGCCATGATGATGGCGAAGCCCGCGCCTTCGGCTCCGGTGATGAACCACTTGGTGCCGTTGATCACCCAATGGTTGCCGTCCTGCACCGCCGTGGTGTTCAGCGCCGAAGGATCGGACCCCGCGCCGGGCGGCGGCTCGGTCATGCAGAAGCAGGAGCGGATCGCGCCACTCGCCAGCGGACGCAGCCAGCGCTCCTTCTGCTCGTGCGTCGCCACCACCTCCATCAGGTGGATGTTGCCCTCGTCCGGGGCGAAGACGTGCATGGCGACCGGGCCCAGCAGCGAGTAGCCGGCCTCCTCGAACACCACCGCCTTGCCGACATTGTTCAGCCCCAGCCCGCCATATTCGGGCGAGGCATGCGGCGCCAGCAGTCCAGCCTCGCGCCCCAGCGCCACCAGTTCGCGGCGGAATTCTTCGGACGGCCCATGCGTCGTCTGTCGTACATCGCCCTCCAGCGGCATGATCTTGTCGCGCACGAAGCTTCGCGTGCGCTGCTGCAGCTCCTGCAACTCGGGGGTCAGCGAAAAATCCATCAGAAGGCGCGTCCCTGGGCGATCTCGTGGGCGAACTCGACGATGCCGGTGCCGATCGCGGTGAGGCCGGCATAGCGCGGCTCGGTGGTGGCGCCGCTGCGCCAGCGCAATCCGAGCTGCAGGAAGATCACCCCCAGCTTGTACATCGCCAGCACACGATGGAACAGGAAGTCGGACATGTCTCGCCCGGTGAGCGCGGCGTAGGTCGCCACCGCCTCCTCGCGTGGGATGAAACCGCCCTCATCCGCCGGCATCTGCTCCATGTCGTGCAGCGCCGGCGGATCGTCCGCGTGCACCCAGTAGCTGAGCAGCGTCGCGAAATCGAACAGCGGATCGCCGCGCGTGCCCTGATCCCAGTCCACCACGGCAACCGGCGACAGGTCGCGCGGGTCGAGGATCATGTTGTTCAGCTTGAAGTCGTTGTGCAGCAGCGCCGGCGGACCGTCGGGCACCAGATGCCGCTCCAGCCAGCGTCCCAGATCGGCATGCAGCGCCTCGGAGCCTTCCTCCAGCGCCGCCTCGCCGCGCCGGCGCCAGCCGCTCACGGCGCGCGCCGAGGAACCCCGCCGGCCGCCCCAGATCGCCAAGCCCCACGGCATCGGCATCTGCCGCATGGATCGCCGCCAGCGTCTCCAGCAGCACCTGCGACAGCCGTGCGCCCACTTCCGGACGGCCGGCCAGTTCCGGCGGGATGTGCTCGCGAATCACCAGGCCAGGCCGGTACTCGATGATCTGGAACTGCTGGCCGATGACGCTGGCGTCCGTACCGAGGAACAGCCCGCGCGGCACGAACGCCAAGACGTCGGGCAGCCGGCTCAGGATGCGGAACTCGCGCCCCATGTCGTAGGCGCCCGCCGGCAGGTCGCCAAGCGGCGGGCGCCGCAGCACGGCGGGCCGGCCGTCGAGATGGATCAGGTAGTTCAGGTTGGCGAGCCCGCCGGCGAACTGCCGCGGCGGCGGGTCGTCGTCGAGTCGCAGCCCATATCCGACCAGGTACGCACGCACAGCAGCCCAGTCGAGCGGAACGCTCTCCGCCGTCGAGCGTGTGCCGGACGGTTGTGCGGACATCCTCCCCTCGCCCGTATTCCGCTAGCGCGTGAACGGGTTCTTCGTCTCGATGCGGCCGAACATGCGGCTCCAGGCAGCCTCGCGCAGCAGCCGGTTCGAGTCGCCGGCGGTCGTCGCCGGGGTGCTCTGTCGCGTGGTGTTCCGGGCGGCCGGTGCCGCTGGCGGGCGCGAGCCCGCATTCGTCGTCGTGGATTTTGCCTTGCGTGGTGCCATTGCGTGCCCCCTGTTGATTGACGATCTGCCTACGTTATCACCATCGCACGCATCAGCCAGTGCGTCGGAACGGTCACCATGCGCCGGCACCGGCAACACGCCCAGATCGTCAGCCGCATGGCGGCGTTCGCGGCGGCACCGTCGCGCTTCGGCGGCGTTGGCGCCACCGCAGTCCGCGGCGTTCCGGTCACTGCGTCGATCGCCTGGCGGACCCGGCCGCGTGCACGATGCAGGAGCACCCGCTGATTTTCCGGCGTGAGGCTGAGCAGCGTACATGCCTCCTCGGCTGCGCAGCCTTCGATGTCGCGCAGGATGATGACGGCGCGCTGCCCGGCCGGCAGCCGGTCGATCGCCTCCATCACGTGGTCCCACAACTGGCGCCCGCCGACCACCCGCTCCGGGTCCAGTTCGTCCCACAGGCGTGGCGGGTCGATCCAATGGCCGTCCGGCTTGAACTCCGACGCATCCACCGCCCGCCCGCCGGGTGGTGTCCCTTCCATCAGGGCGGGCAGGCCGACCACCCGGCCTTCGCGCGTGGCCCGGGTGCGCGCACGGTTAAGCACGATGCTGAACACCCAGGTGACCAGCGACGAGCGACCCTCGAAGCCGCCGACGCCGGAGAACACCGCCAGCCAGGCGTCCTGCACCACCTCTTCGGCCTGCGCGCGGCTGCCGATGATCGAGGTGGCGACGCCGATCAGCGAGCCATGGAAGCGCCGGATCAACGTTCGATAGGCGCCTTCTTCGCCACGGCGCAGCCTGGCCAAGAAGTCCGGCTGGTCGAACTCGGTCTGACGCATGGCGGGCTTGCCCCCGGAGCGGTGGCGCTGGCAGGACGTGCGCCAAGTCTTCCGTAACGTATCGCCTTCTGTCGAGTCTGACGATCCTGGCGGCCTTGCAATGAAGGAGCACCTCGGCATGCCGACGTGCCGTGACATGAGCGAACTGGTGACGGACTATCTGGAACGCGTGGTGTCATTGCGCACCCGGCTGGACATGTGGTGGCACCTGTTCCGCTGCGAAGCCTGCCGCCGCTACTACGACCAGATGCGGCGCACGGTACGGCTGCTGCGCAGCGAGCGTCCCGACGCGCCCAACTCGGACACCGAGGACGGTGTCGTGGCCGCGGCACGCAGCGCAAGCCGCCGCGATCAGTGACGGACTGCACAGCCGACAGGCATAAACCGCCAAACACCGCGCCATCCCGCTCACGACGGCGACTGCCGATCATCGCTTGGCTGCGACTCGAGACAGTCACGTGCGGGACAACTCGAATAGAACCAGCATTAACGCGACGTTAGAATCAATCCGCTAAAGTTGTGAAACTCGGCACAGACTGCCTGCCGGTGTCGGGATAGGTTGGTGGGGTTGCAGATGCCCGGGTGGTCCATCGCGCTGACTTGTGAAGCGGGGCAGGCCTGCCGGGGACCGAGCCGTCCAGGTGCCGTCGGGAAGTCGGCCAGCCGACATACGGCACTTGCCAGACTAGCCGAACAATGCTTTATAAGCGATTGTCGAGTCTAGTAAAATCTGGTTCGGCCGCACTCGACACGGGAGGCGAACGCTGCCCGCGCTCCCGGCGAGAGCAAGCGCCCAGCGGCACGCCTAGCGCGGCCGGCGGCAGCGGCGGCCCCAAGACGGCGTGATGCGCCACAAAGTCACCACGCTTCGTCCCTTCGTCGATGGCGCGACCGGCGGAGTCGCACAGGAGGCCACAAATGACTGACGCGGAGTTCGACACACCGAGTGGGCAAACTTCCAGCGTACGCGAAAAAACATTCACGCGACACCTGCCGTATCGGGTATTCTCGCACCCATCTTGCATTGGTGCGAGAGCCTTCCCCACTACTGACGGAGCGGCCGATGTATCCGGTCGATGATTTGTTCGCAGCCTACGCTCGGAGCTTCGAGGCGACTCGCGAAGCGGAGATGACGCTGCCCGAGTATCTGGAAGCATGCCGCGACAAGCCGATGATGTACGCGACTGCGACCGAGCGCCTGCTCGCCGCGATCGGCGAACCGGAGATGGTCGACACCGCGAAGGATGCGCGACTCGGCCGCATCTTCATGAACCGGACGATCCGGGTCTATCCGGCGTTCTCCGAGTTCTACGGCATGGAAGAGACGATCGAGCGGATCGTCGGCTTCCTGCGCCACGCAGCGCAAGGGCTCGAGGAGCGCAAGCAGATCATGTATCTGCTGGGCCCGGTCGGCGGCGGCAAGTCGTCGCTGGCCGAGCGGCTCAAGGCGCTGATGGAGATGCACCCGGTCTACGTGCTGAAGGCCGGTGACCAGGTCAGTCCGGTTTTCGAAAGCCCGCTCGGGCTGTTCAACCCGGAGCGCATGGGCGGCGTGCTGGAAGACCGCTACGGCATTCCGCGTCGCCGCCTCACCGGGCTGATGAGCCCGTGGTGCATCAAGCGACTCGATGAGTACGACGGCGACATCTCGCGCTTCCGTGTCGTCAAGCTGATGCCCTCACGGCTGCGCCAGATTGCGGTGGCGAAGACCGAGCCGGGCGACGAGAACAACCAGGATATCTCCTCGCTGGTGGGTAAGGTCGATATCCGCAAGCTGGAGTTGCATGCACAGAACGATCCCGACGCCTACAGCTACTCGGGCGGGCTGAACCGCGCCAACCAGGGCCTGCTCGAGTTCGTCGAGATGTTCAAGGCGCCGATCAAGATGCTGCACCCGTTGCTGACCGCAACGCAGGAGGGCAACTACATCGGCACCGAGAATATCGGCGCCATTCCGTTCCAGGGGATCATCCTCGCCCACTCCAACGAGGCGGAGTGGCAGACCTTCAAGAACAACCGCAACAACGAAGCCTTCATCGACCGCATCTACGTCATCAAGGTGCCGTACTGCCTGCGCGTCGCCGAAGAGCAGAAGATCTACGACAAGCTGGTGCGCACCTCCGAACTCGCCGAGTCGCCCTGCGCGCCGGCGACGCTCGAGATGCTGGCCCGCTTCTCGGTGCTGACGCGGCTGCGCCGGCACGAGAACTCGACGCTGTTCGCCAAGATGCGGGTCTATGACGGCGAGAGCCTGAAGGAGACCGACCCGCGCGCCCGCTCCTTGCAGGAATACAAGGACTCGGCCGGCGTCGAGGAAGGCATGGACGGTGCCTCGACCCGCTTCGCCTTCAAGGTGCTGGCGGCGACCTTCAACCACGACACGACCGAGGTTGCGGCCGATCCGGTGCACCTGATGTATGCGCTGGAGCAGGCGATCCGCCGCGAGCAGCTGCCGACCGAGACGGAGAAGCGCTACCTGGAGTTCATCAAGGGCGAGCTCGCCCCGCGCTACGCGGAGTTCATCGGCAACGAGATCCAGAAGGCCTACCTCGAATCGTATCACGACTACGGCCAGAACCTGTTCGACCGCTACGTCGCCTATGCTGATGCGTGGATCGAGGACATCGACTTCAAGGATCCCGATACCGGCCAGCTGATGAACCGCGAGCTGCTGAATCAGGAGTTGACCAAGGTTGAAAAGCCTGCCGGAATCGCCAATCCAAAGGACTTCCGGAACGAGGTGGTGAAGTTCAGCCTACGGGCGCGCGCCAACAACAACGGCAAGAACCCGTCCTGGACCAGCTACGAGAAGATCCGCGAAGTCATCGAACGACGCATGTTCAGCCAGGTGGAGGAGCTTCTGCCGGTGATCAGCTTCGGGTCCAAGAAGGACAGCGACAGCGAGAAGAAGCACGCGGAGTTCGTCGAGCGTATGGCAGCGCGTGGCTACACCGAGCGGCAGGTTCGCCGCCTGGTCGAGTGGTACATGCGCGTCAAGCAGGCGGGGTAGAAAAGGACCCCGCCCGGACAGGCAAACTTCATGCACATCGTTGACCGGCGCCTCAATCCCAGCGGCAAGAACCTCGCCAACCGGCAGCGGTTCATGCGACGCGCCAAATCGCTGATCCGCAAGGCGGTCCACGAAAGCTCGGCCAGCCGCAGCATCAAGGACGCCGACCAGGCGGGTGAGGTTGCGCTGCCTGCTCAGGGCGTGCACGAGCCGTCGTTCCACCGCAGTTCGTCCGGCGGCATCCGCGACCACCTGCTGCCGGGCAATAAGCAGTACATCGAGGGCGACACCATTCCGCGCCCGCAGGGCGGCGCGGGCGGTGGCGGATCGGAAGGCAGCCCGGACGGCGAGGGGCAGGACGATTTCCGCTTCGCCCTGTCGCGCGACGAATTCGTCGACCTGTTCCTGGAAGACCTGGAGCTGCCGGACCTCGCCAAGCGCCGCGTGGTGGATACCGAAAGCGTCTCCTGGCACCGCGCCGGCTACTCGGTCACCGGCTCGCCGGCGAACCTCGCCCTGCTGCGCACGGTGCGCAACAGCCTGTCGCGGCGGATCGCGCTTCGGCGCCCCAAGCCGCACGAGTTGCAGGACCTGCGCGACGAGATCGCCGGACTGGACCCCGACGGCGACGACAGGGACCGCCGCGTCGCGCTGGAAGAGGAGCTGACGCGCAAACTCCGCCGGACCGGGCTGATCCCCTACATCGATCCGCTCGACGTCCGCTATCGCCGCTTCGAGCCGCAGCCCAAGCCAGTGGCCCAGGCGGTGATGTTCTGCCTGATGGACGTCTCCGGCTCGATGACCGAGCACATGAAGGACCTGGCCAAGCGGTTCTACGTGCTGCTCTACATCTTCCTGAAGCGCCGCTACAAGCATGTGGACGTGGTGTTCATCCGCCACACCCATCAGGCGCAGGAAGTCGACGAGGACACATTCTTCCACTCGCCGGAGACCGGCGGCACGGTGGTTTCGACGGCGCTTGAGGAGATGCAGCGCGTGGTCGAGGAGCGCTACAGCCCCGAATTCGTGGAACATCTACGCCGCGCAGGCGTCGGACGGCGACAATACCGCGTCGGACAACGACAGGACCGCGGCATTGCTGACCGGCACGATCCTGCCGGTCTGCCAGTACTACGCCTACCTCGAGGTGGGCCGTGACTCGGAGCACTTCCCGCCCGGGTTCATCCGGCGCGACTCGGACCTCTGGCAGACCTACACGGCGATCTGCAAGACCGGCGCGCCGATGGCGATGCGCAAGGTCGGGCACCGGCGGGACATCTATCCGGTGTTCCGCGAGCTGTTCGCCAAGAAGCAGGCAACCACGGGAGCCGATACGGCATGAACGACTTCGGCGGCGGCATACGAGCGGAGCGCCCGCTGTTCGAGGGCGCCGACTGGGAGTTCGGCACCATCCAGAAGGTGCATGACGCCTGCGAGAAGATCGCGGTGGGCGAACTCGGGCTCGACGTCTATCCGAACCAGATCGAGATCATCGGCACCGAGCAGATGCTGGATGCCTATTCCTCGATCGGCATGCCGCTGTTCTACAAGCACTGGTCGTTCGGCAAGCACTTCGCCCGCAACGAGGCGATGTACCGCGCCGGCATGCAGGGCCTAGCGTATGAGATCGTGATCAACTCCAATCCATGCATCAGCTACATCATGGAGGAGAATACGGCCACGATGCAGACGCTGGTGATCGCTCACGCAGCGTTCGGCCACAACCACTTCTTCAAGAACAACTACGTGTTCCGCCAGTGGACCGACGCCGACGGCATCCTGGACTACCTGGAATTCGCCCGCAGCTATATCGCCCAGTGCGAAGAGCGCTACGGCGAGGCGCAGGTGGAGCGTCTGCTGGACGCCGCGCACGCGCTGATGAGCCACGGGGTGCACCGCTATCCGCGCCGCCGCACGGCTGACCTGCGCTCGGAGGAGCAGCGGGCGCGCGAACGGCGCCTGCACGAGGAGCAGGTATTCAACGACCTGTGGCGGACCGTGCCCACCAAGGGCGCCGGGAAGGAAGACACGTCGATGGATGAGCGCCGCCGCGCGCTGCTCCAGCTGCCGCAGGAGAATGTGCTCTACTTCCTGGAGAAGACCGCGCCGCGCCTGCAACCCTGGCAGCGCGAGATCCTGCGCATCGTGCGCATCATCGCGCAGTACTTCTATCCGCAGTCGCAGACCAAGCTGATGAACGAGGGCTGCGCCACCTACACGCACTACCGGATCATGAACCGGCTGCACGAGAAGGGGCAGCTGACCGACGGCAACATGGTCGAGTTCCTGCGCTCGCACACCAACGTGGTGTTCCAGCCGGATTTCGACGATCCGCGCTATTCCGGCATCAACCCCTACGCGCTCGGCTTCGCCATGATGCGCGACATCGAGCGCATCTGCACCGAGCCGACGGCCGAGGATCAGAACTGGTTCCCCGACATCGCCGGCAAGAGCGATCCGATGAACGTGCTGCGCGACGTGTGGGCGAACTACCGCGACGAGAGCTTCATTCTGCAATATCTCAGCCCGCGGCTGATCCGCGAGTTCGGGCTGTTCCACGTGGTGGACGATGCCAACGAGCCGAACCTCAACGTCGAGGCGATCCACGACGAACGCGGCTATCGCAAGATCCAGCGGGCGCTGGCGAAGCAGTACGACATCGCCTGGATGCTGCCGGACATCCAGGTGGTCGACGTCAACCTTGCCGGCGATCGCCGGCTGATCCTGCACCACCGTGCGCTCAACCGTGTCCTGCTGGAAGAGCGCGACGCCCGCTTCGTGCTGCAGCACCTGGCAGACCTGTGGGGCTATGACGTCCTGCTAAAGGAGGTCGACCCGGGCACCGATTCGGTGCTGAAGGAACATGCGGCGACGCCGCGCAGCGGCATTCTCCAGCCCGACGGTTCGTGACAGCAACACGGCGGCGCTGTTCGGCGCCGCCGGTGAGGCTGCCGACCGCATTCAGGTTTCGTTTACCAGCAGCGTGCAGCCTCGCCCGCCAGACGGGAGGGGCCAATGTCCGGCCAAGGCGGGTCCGCGCAGGTATTGCAGATTCCACCTGTCTTCTGGGGACTTCAGCACAGCCCCGACGCGGCCGAGGCCCTGCGCGCGCTGGTCGCGGCGGTGCCGGTTCCCGGCGATGCACGCAGCCCCTGGTTCATTGCCGACAACCTCATCACATATGGACATGCGCGGGGCTTCCTGACCGACCCGCGTTTCGTTGCCGCCGTGTCCGCGGAGGCGCCGTCCGCGCATGAGCTGGCCTTCGTGTGGCGAACCCACACCCTGTGCTGGGCAGCCGAGAGCGCCCTGGCGGTGGCGGGCGACTTCGTCGAGTGCGGCACCTACCAGGGCTACTCGATGTCGGTCGTGCTGCGTTACCTCGCGGGTCTGCAGGACCGACAGTGCCATCTGTACGACCTGTTCGATCCGCCGGGAGGCGAGGGTGAGGGCAGGCGCCTGCCGGCGCACGCGCCCGACCTGTATGAGCGTGTGGTCAGGCGCTTCCAGCCCTGGCCCAACGCACTCGTCACCCGCGGCAAGGTGCCGGATGTGCTGCGAGAGGGCGCGCCGGCGCGCATCGCATTCCTGCATCTCGATATGAACAACGCCCAGGCCGAGAGCGGCGCTCTGGAGACGCTGTTCGACCGCGTCACCCCCGGTGGCATGATCGTCTTCGACGACTACGGCTGGACCGGCTACCGCGCGCAGAAGGTCGCAGCCGATGCGTTCATGCAGGTGCGCGGCCTCGCCGTGCTCGAACTTCCGACGGGTCAGGGGCTGGTGGTGAAACGGTGACTTGAGTGCGGCGCCGGCCGCCCGCACAGTCGCGGGGTTGCTGAGACGGACCCCGCATGTATCGCATCGGCTTCGACGTTGGCGGCACGTTCACCGACTTCACCCTGCACGATACTGCAACCGGGGCGATGCGGCATTTCAAGCTGCCGTCCACCCCGGCCGATCCGTCCGAGGCGATCGAACACGGACTGCGCTCGCTGCTGGACTCGCTGCGCATCGCGCCGGTGGAGATCAGCTTCATCGGGCACGGCACCACTGTCGCCACGAACATGGTCATCGAGCGGCGCGGCGTTGCCACCGGCCTGATCACCACGCGTGGGTTTCGCGATGTGCTGGAGATCGGCCGCCAGGTGCGGCCGCACCTCTACGACTACACTGTGCGCACCCCGGAGCCGCTGGTGCCGCGCGAGCGCCGCGTGGAGGTAACCGAGCGAATCGACGCGGCGGGCTCGGTGCTGGTGCCCCTCAACGAAGCCGAGGTGCTCGCCGCGGCAGACGCGCTGGCGGCGCAGGGCGTGCAGGCGATCGCCGTCTGTTTCCTGCACAGCTATCTCAACCAGGAGCATGAACGGCGCGCCGCCGAGCTCGTGCGTGCGCGCCTGCCGCAGGCGTATCTATCCGCCTCGTCCGGCGTGTTGCCGGAGTTCCGGGAGTTCGAGCGGTTCTCCACCACCGTGATCAACGCCTATATCGGGCCGCCGATGGCGCGCTATCTCGACCGGTTCCTGGGTCGGCTGGCGGCGATCGGGCTGACGGCCAGGCCGTACACCATCCATTCGAATGGTGGATTGATGTCGGTGGATTCGGTACGGACCTTCCCGGTGCGTTGCTGCCTGTCGGGGCCCGCCGCCGGCGTCGTGGGTGCTGCGGCGATCGGGCGTGCGGCCGGACTACCCGACCTGATCACCTTCGACGCCGGCGGAACATCCACCGACGTCTCGCTGATCGAGCGCGGTGTGCCGGCCTTCGCGTCCAGTCGCACGATCGCCGACTATCCGGTGCGCTCGCCGATGGTCGATGTGCATGTGATCGGCGCGGGCGGCGGTTCGATCGCATGGCTGGACGACGCCGGCGCGCTGAAGGTCGGGCCGCGCAGTGCCGGCGCCGATCCGGGGCCGGTCGCCTACGGCAACCGTGCCACCGAGCCGACGCTGACCGATGCGAACGTGGTACTGCACCGGCTCGATCCGGTGTCGTTGCTCGGCGGCCGCATGCCGGTGGACGAGGCCGCGGCGCACCGTGCGATCGCTACGCGCGTCGCTGCCCCGATGGGCCTGGCCGTCGAGCAGGCGGCGTTGGGCATCATCCGCATCGCTGTCGCCAACATGAGCCGCACCATCCGGACGGTGTCCACCGAGCGGGGGCACGACGTGCGTGACTTCGCGCTGTTCGCCTATGGCGGGGCCGGTCCCCTGCACGCCGCTGCGGTCGCCGCCGAATGCGGGATCAGCCGGGTCGTGGTGCCGGTCGAACCTGGCACACTGTGCGCGCGCGGCATCCTGCTGTCGGACGTGAGCTTTGACGTGACGCGAAGCGAGATCGTGACGGCCGATGCGCAGAGCTGGCAGCGTATCCTGGACCACTACGCGGCGATGCAGTCGGATGGTGGCATCTGGCTTGAGAGCGAACGCATCGCGGCCGATCGCCGGCGCTTCGACCGCGTCGTCGAGGCGCGCTACAGAGGACAGAACCACGAGATCCAGGTTCGGCTCGCGGATGGCATGGGGCTGGACGGTTTCCTCGCCGCGTTCGCAGCTGCGCATCGCCGCGAGTATGGCTACGACGTCCCGGGACGCGCGATCGAAGTGGTGAACTGCCGGCTGAAGGTGATCGGCCTGATCGACCGTTCCGAGACGCGCTTCGTCGCGGCCGAGGGTTCGCCGCACGCCAGAACCACCCGCCAGGTCTACTTCGGCTCCGGCTGGATGGAGGCGCCGGTATTCGACCGCGGCGGGCTCGCTGTCGGCGCGCGCCTCTCCGGCCCCGCCGTGATCGACGAAATGAGCGCGACGACGCTGCTGCCGCCAGGCTGCTCTGTCATCGTGGATCGCGCGGGGAACCTGCTGATGGATGTCGCCGCATGACGCGCCTTGCCGATCCGATCGCCATGGAGGTGTTCAGCAGCCGGCTGCTGTCGATCGCCGAGGACATGGGCAGCACTCTGATCCGCTCGTCGTTCTCCACCAACATCAAGGAGCGCAAGGACTGTTCGGTCGGGCTGTTCGACGCGGGCGGGCGGCTGATCGCGCAGGCTTCGCACATCCCGCTGCATCTCGGCTCGCTGCTGGGCAGCGTGCAGGCGGTGCTGGCGCGCTACGACACCGCCCGTATGCAGGACGGCGACAGCTTTGTGCTGAATGATCCCTACCTCGCCGGCGGCACGCACATGCCGGACATCTCCGTCGTCACGCCGGTGTTCATCGACGGCGCGGTGCGCGCCTTCGCCGCCAATGTCGGCCACCACTCCGATGTCGGTGGTCCGGTGCCGGGTTCGATTTCGGGTCGTGCGCGCTCGGTGTTCGAGGAGGGGCTGCGTCTACCGGTGATCCGGCTGGTGCGCGGCGGTGTGCTGGATGAGGATCTGCTGGCGCTGATCGCGCACAACTCGCGCGATCCCGACGAGAGGTCGCTGGACCTGAAGGTCCAGATCGCCGCCAACGCGCGCGGCGTCGCACTCACACAGGAGCTTGCCGGGCGCATGGGGCTTCCCGCGGTGACCGAGGCGGCCGAGGATCTGCTGGCCTACACCGCACGCCGGCTGCGCAACCGCATCCGGGACATGGCGGACGGCGAGGCGACGTTCACCGCGTATCTCGACGATGACGGGATCGGCAGCGATCCGGTGCCGATCCGCGCGACCGTGGTCGTGCACGGCGACACTCTCACAGTGGACTTCACGGGCACCGCGGCAGAGGCGCGCGGTGCGTTCAACGTGCCGGAAAGCGCGCTGCGTGCGACGGTGTACT
The DNA here is from genome assembly GCA_963812075.1 of uncultured Alphaproteobacteria bacterium. Lineage (GTDB taxonomy): Bacteria > Pseudomonadota > Alphaproteobacteria > Acetobacterales > Acetobacteraceae > JAMXLO01. The sequence goes on along the minus strand of CAWETN010000019.1, from coordinate 42,456 downwards.
ACGCGGTGAAGACGCTGCTCGATCCGGATCTGTTGCCGAACAGCGGCATGTTCGAGTGCATCGACATCCGCGCCGAACCGGGAAGCCTGGTCAGTCCGCGGTTTCCCGCCGCGGTGGGCGCACGCAGTATCACCTGCAACAAGATCGCCCGGGCGCTGTTCGGCGCTTTCGCCAGGCTGCTGCCGGCGGATCGTGCCATGGCCGCGTCGCACGACAGCGTCCCGGCGATCATCTTCTCCGGACCACGGCGCAGCGGCGAGGGCAGTTTCGTCTATCTCGAGACGCTGGGTGGCGGCATGGGCGCGCGGAGCGACGCAGACGGGATGGAGGCGATCCATGTGCATCTGACCAACACCTCCAACCTGCCGGCCGAGGCGCTGGAGAACGAATACGCGCTGCTGGTGGACGAGTACGCACTGGTGCCGGACTCCGGCGGCGCCGGGCGCCATCGTGGCGGGTTGGGAATCGCCCGGCAGATCAGGGCGATGCGCGATGGCATCGTATTCTCTGTCCGCTCGGACGGCCACGTGCTGGGTGCACCCGGCCTGGCAGGCGGTGGTCCCGGCGGCACGGCGCGGCTGGTTCGCAACGCCGGTCGAGCGCATGCGGAGGAACTGTCCTCCAAAACCGCGAGCATGGTGCTCACCGCAGGCGAGACCGTGCGGATCGAGACCGGCGGCGGCGGCGGCTTCGGCGACCCGGCCGAACGCGATCCGGCGGCGCATGCCGCGGACCTGCGATCCGGCAAGATCGCCCGACTGATCGGAAAAAGCATAAACTGTTGACGCATTTCACAGTTTTTGCGTTCAGCGCCCTGCTAAGCTAGCTTGCCCCGGACACGTGGGGAGTCACGCGGAGCGGCCGATGCAGGCAGAGCGAGAAGTCGTTCGATTCCTGTCCGCCTACCAGGCGATCTGGCATGCCCATTTCCCCAGCCTGTTCCGGCGGGCGCAATGGCACATCGTCACGCATCTCTGCACCAGTGGCCGGGAGGGCGCCGCGGTCGGGGAGCTTTACGGGTTGGTCAAGCAGGTGTTCCTGCTCGACGATTCCACGGTCAAGGAGCGCATTCTCGAGATCAAGGAGCAGAAGCTCTGCATCGTCGATCCGGCGGATGCGGCGCTTTCGGCGCGTTCGGTCGTGGTGCCGACCCCGGCACTGCTGGAGCTGTTCGACCGCCATCTGGTGGCATTTGGCAAGGAACTGTGCGCCACCGCGGCCACGCTCGATCCGGCACTGCGCGCCACGCCGCCGCGCAAAATCGACGTCGACCAGCGGAACATCATCCTGCAATCCCTCTCGCGCTGCCGCGACCCCTGGCGCCAGGCGCTCGACCGCATCTTCGATGCGATGAACCTCTCGCGCGCCAGACGGGTCGAGGCGATCCGGCATCTTAGTTCGCTGTCGCACTGGACCCTGCTGCACATGGCGATCGAGCTGCGCTACGGCGTGTCCGCCTTCGCCGGCACCGAGCAGGGCATCCTGGCCGACCAGATGGCGGCGAACCTGCTCAACCTGACCGGGCAGAACTTCCAGACCACGCGCGATCACATCGCCTATTTGATCTCCCTGGGTCTGCTCGAGCGCCAGCCCGGCAAGTCGCTGCGCGTGGCATTGTCGGCCAGTGCCGCGTCGGAGTTGCATCAGGCGCTCGGGGTCGCGGCGGCAGCCCTGCCGGAGGTCGCCCGCAGCCTCGCGCTGACATTGCCGGAATCCGAGGACGACGTCTCGGCGGATGCGACCCTGAATCTGAACTCGGCGCAGGCGAGGCAGCTGCTGGCAACGGCCGGGGCGCGGCACCACCTGGTCATCCTGCAGCCGGAGACCGCAGTCCGCCGTGTGGCGTTGCCGCCGGGTTCGCTGACCATCGGCCGGGCGCCGCCGAGTGCGCTGTTGCTGGAGGGTGCGGAGGTGTCGCGCACGCACTGTCGCGTCGATGTGGAGGGCGACGCTGTCAGCATCACCGACCTGCGCTCGACCAACGGGACCTTCATCGATGGCATACGCCTGGAGGGGACCGCGCCGCTGCCGCACGGCTCGCTGGTGCGCATCGGCAATTACGTCGTGACCTGCGAATATCAGAGCGTCCTGCAGGCCGAACAGGCCGACAGCACCCGGAAGGAGGCCTTTCCCGGCGTCGCGATTCTGCGCCCGCGTCGGACGAGATCCGCCTAGGCGGGCAGCACGCGCAGCGCGGTCAGACCGGCGCGCAGCACCTGACGCAGGTCGTTCACGGACAAGGCGATACATCCGGCGGTCGGCGCGTAGTCGGTGCGCGCCACGTGCAGGAAGATGGCAGAGCCGCGCCCGCGCTGCACGGGTTGGTCGTTCCACCCCAGTACCCCGATCAGGTCGTACAGATTGTCCGAGCGCCAGAGCTCTTCGTAGTGCCCGTCATGGGGCAACCGTATCATCCGATTGTAGTCCGGCTCGCCCGGATCGTCGCACCACGCATCGGTGGGCGCGACGGGTTCGATCGGAACCGCGCAGCGCGGCACCGGCAGCCGGTCTGCGCGGTACAGGACACGCCGCAGCGGCAGCAGACCAGTCGGCGTGGCGCCGTCGCCTTCGCACTTGTGCGCCGCGACGCCTGCCTCGCCCAGGGCGGCGCGGAATACCAGCCCACCCAGCACCAGTCGACCATCCGGGTGCACATCGGCGCGCATCGCCTAGTCCAGCAGGTGACCGAACCGCTCGGCCTTGGTCGCCAGATAGTGGTCGTTCACCCCATTGGGCGCGAAGGCATGCGCCTCGCGACCGACGACCTCGATCCCACAGGAGGCCAGCGCGTCCAGCTTGGACAGGTTGTTGGTCAGCAGTCGCACGTGCTCCACGCCCAGCGATTTCAGCATGGTTGCAGCGATCAGGAAGTTCCGCTCATCCGCGCCCCATCCGAGGGCGCGGTTCGCGTCCAACGTGTCAAGGCCGCGATCCTGCAAGGTGTAGGCTCGCAGCTTGTTGACCAGGCCGATGTTGCGGCCTTCCTGCGCGAGGTAGAGCAGGATTCCTGCACCTTCTTCGCTCATGCGCGCGATCGCCCCGCGCAGCTGGGCGCCGCAGTCGCAGCGAAGACTGCCCAGCAGATCGCCGGTGAAGCATTCGGAATGGATGCGCACCAGGGGCGCGGCAGAGTTTTCCGGGCGTCCGACCATGATGGCCAGGTGCTCGATCGCAGATCCTTCGGTGCGAAAGGCGATCACGCGCGAGTCGGTCGCGTTCTCCAGCGGGACGCGCGCCGAGGCAACCTGCCGCAACCCCGCGGCAGCGGTGACGGGATAGGCCATAAGATCCGCTGCCAACACGCTGAACAGGCCGAACCGCTCCGTTGCGGATGCGACGTCGGGACCCACACTGGCCGCCAGGACGGCGGGCAGCAGCCGACCCAGCTTGGCCAGAACCAGGGCGGCCCTGGCAAGTACCGGGGGGGGAACCGATTTCGGGTCCGCAGGCAGCAACGCTTCCAGCGTGGGGTCTGCCAGACTGCGCAGCAGGTCCAGCCCCGGCAACCCGGCACCGAGATCCAGTGCGACGACCGATCCTTCCGGTTCCGCGGGCTCGTGCAGTACAGCTGCCGCCCGGAGCGGCGCAAGCAGCAGCGCGGGAGGTCCTCCCGCCAGTGCCGCGAATTCCTCCAGACCGCGTGGACCGGCCGTCTCGGCCGCCAGCAGGATCAGCGGTGCCTCGCCGAGCAGCAGCACCGGGATCCCCCGTCGCAGATCGGCCGCGGCCCGATGGACGGTCCGCAGGCGCATCACGTCCGCGTCGATCGCTGCCTGCTGGTCCTGCCGCTCGGTCGGCGGCCAGCCTGTCGGGCGACCATCATTCATCGCCGCACACAGAAATGGAACATTGGCGGCCGAATTTCGTCACGATTCACCCTAAGCTTGCTCCCTCAACCGGGAAGCGGAACCACAAAGCGCTATGTGAGGTCGCCGCCACAGTGACTATATGGCAGAGCGGCTCAACTGTCTCGGTGGCGCTCACAGAAATGTGAGCTTCTTGCAGCGGATCGAATCTCAATGGCAGGATGATCGGAGAGAAGTCGACCAGGACGTTGCTAATTGAGCGCTGGATAATCATGCGGTGGCAAGAGCCCGCCGGCACCGGCGAACTGGGATGGCGCCAAGCGCGCCGGGCAGAGTTGAGGGGTGCAGTCAGATGTCGGCAGAGCGACCGATCTTGATCGTTGATGACGACGGGGTCCTGCGTGAGACCCTGGCGGACCAGCTTGCGGTCGACGGCGAATTCGTGGCGATCCCGGCGGGATCCATCGGCGAGGCCGAAGCGAAGCTCGCCTCCAAGGACGCGCGGTTCGATGCGGTCATCCTGGATGTCGGCCTGCCCGACGGCGACGGTCGCGACCTGTGCACGAAGCTGCGCAAGCAGGGTCAGAAGATGCCGATCATCATGCTGACCGGCTCGGACGCCGAGACCGACGTGGTCCGTGGCCTCGATTCCGGTGCGAACGACTACATCGCCAAGCCGTTCCGGCTCAATGAACTGCTGGCCCGGCTTCGCGCCCAGCTGCGGATCTTCGAGAACAGCGAGGACGCGGTCTTCACCATCGGTCCCTACACGTTCCGCCCTTCGGCCAAGCTGTTGCAGGACCCATCGAAGAATCGCCGCATCCGCCTGACCGAGAAGGAGGCGGCGATTCTCAAGTTCCTCTACCGCTCCGGCACGCGCGCCGTGGCGCGGCAGGTGCTGCTGAACGAGGTGTGGGGCTACAACGCGGCGGTGACCACGCACACTCTGGAAACCCACATCTATCGGCTGCGCCAGAAGATCGAGCCGGACCCGGCGAACGCGCGACTTCTGGTTACCGAGGGCGGCGGCTACCGGCTGGACCCCGAGGGTGTGCCGGCAACCGTGGTGGCCGCCTAGCCGATCAGGCCGGCCACCTTCTTCAGGTCGGCCACGAAGGCGCGGTACTCGCGCTCCTTGGCGTCCGCATCGGGCACCCGCAGGATGAACGACGGGTGCACGGTCACGAACGCGGTGTGGCCGTCGGGTGTCTCGACCGGACGCCCGCGCTCGCGCGTGATCGTGACGGCTCGCCCGAGGACCGCGCGCGCCGCACTGCCGCCCATCGCGACCACCAGCTTCGGGCGCAGCCGCACCATTTCGACGTCGAGCCAGAACCGGCACGCCTGGATCTCGGCCGCCTCCGGCGTCTTGTGGATGCGCCGCTTGCCGCGCGGCTCGAATTTGAAGTGCTTGACGGCATTGGTGATATAGACGGTTCGCCGGTCGATGCCGGCTTCCTCCATCGCGCGGTCCATCACCTGCCCGGCGGGACCGACGAACGGGCGGCCGATCACGTCCTCCTGATCTCCCGGTTGCTCGCCTACGAAAAGCACCTTGGCATGCGCCGGCCCCTCGCCGAACACCGTCTGCGTCGCAGGCTCGTACAGATGGCAGCGGCGGCAGTCCGAGGCCTCGTGCATCGCCTCTTGCAGCGGTGGGTCCGCATGGTGCGGGAGCACCACCGGGCCGAGCGGCGGACGGTCGGGCGGGCGAGGCGATTCATCAAGGTCCTCCGCCTCGGGGATGGCGGTTCCCACGCGGGACTGTCGCAGCAGCTGGCCGGAGTGCCTGGCCCACCATGATTGCAACGCGGCGTCGTCCGCGACGGCGTCGGGCGCCACGCCGTGGGAGAACCGCAGTTCCGTGCCCTCCCAGTGCGCGCCGCCGTAGGGCGTGAGGATCGTGAGGCGGAGGCTGGGGAAGCGCCGCGTGATCAGTTGGGCATTCGCCTCCAGCACGTAGTGCGCCGGCTGATACCAACCGAGGTAGCGCCGGCCCGCCGCCTCCTCGACCGGAAGAAAGCGCAGCAGCGTGCGCATCCTGTGCGCCTCGGCGCGTACCGCGAGGGCGAGGCGCTGGGCGCGCCGCATATCGTCGTCGTCCGCCTGCTCCCCGGCGTTGGCGCGCAGCACCAGGCGATACAGCAGTTCGAACCGTGTCGCATCGCGCGCCTGGATCGCCAACGATGCGAGTTGGACCAGCGCGCGCGGCACCGAGAAGCTGCCGGTCGCCTCGAGCAGCGGGTCGCCGTCCTCGTCATGCGAGCGCACCGACCAGCGAATATCCTGGGGCGCGACGCCGGCAAGAACCAGCGAGCGCGTCGCCTTGCGCCAACCCTCCCAGTCGGTCTCGTTCGCCAGCACGACCCGTCGCATATTTCGAGAAAACCCTATCCTGTCTGGCTTTCCAAGCCTGGATGGAAGGGTATGCTCCGTCGGATGACGCAAGACCCGGAAGTCTTCGCCGCGATCGGCAGCGCCACCTCGCCCAGCTACTCCCGCGACGGCCGGACGTTGTTCCACCTGCGCGGTTCTGGCCTCCCGCAGGTCTGGTCGCTCGATCTCGCGAGCGGTGACGACAGACAGCTGACCTTCCACGACGAGAAGGTCGCGCTGCTGCGACGCTCACCGGTCGATGATCGTCTGATCTACGGCATCGACCGCGGCGGCGACGAGCGCCAGCAGCTCTGGCTGCTCGATCCGGGCGACGCGTCGATGGAACCGCGCGAACTGACCGCCAACCCCGCCGTCATCCATGACTTCGGTGCGTGGTCGCCGGACGGCGCCGAGATCGCCTACACCGCGAACGAGCGCGACGAGGCGCATTTCGATGTGTATGTGCAGACCGTGGCGACCGGCGACCGCCGCCGCGTGTTCGACGGCACCAACCTGCTGAGCGTGGCGGGCTTCAGCCCCGACGGCTCACGGCTGGCTCTGGTGCACGATCGTGGCTACGGGGCGGAGTCGCTGCTGCTGCTCGATCTTGCGACGGGAGACGCGCGGCCGCTTGGGTCGCCGAGCAACTTCCAGAGCGTGCGCTGGGCGAATGACGGGCGGAGCCTGCTGGCGCTCACCGACCTGGGCGGCGGCAACTTCATGCGTCTGCTGCGGCTGGACGCCGGGACCGGTTCGGCCAGCGTGGTCTATGATGCGGGCGAGCGCGACATCGAGGCCTGGGCGCTGGCGCCCGACCAGTCCCGGCTCGCGACCATCGAGAACGATCGCGGATTCGCGGTGATGCGCATCGGGCCCATCGACGGCGAACGCAAGGTGGTGACCGGCTTGCCGCGCGGTGTGGCCAGCGACCTTGCCTGGTCACCCGACAGCCGGGTTCTGGCGTTCAGCGCCGCCTCGCCCACCGCGCCGCCGGCGCTCTGGCTCTGGCAGGATGGCACCGTGCGGCCGGTGTGGCAGCCCGAGCCGCATGGCGCAGGTTTCGCCGGGTTCGAACTGGTGTCATGGCCGAGCTTCGATAACCGGCAGATCCCCGGCTGGCTGGCTGTGCCGGACGCGGTGCAGCCGTCCGGCGGGTTTCCGGCGATCATGTGGGTGCACGGCGGACCGGTCGGCCAGACGCGACCGAACTTCCGGCCCGACATCCAGATGCTGCTCGCCCAGGGCTTCGCCGTGCTGATGCCGAACGTGCGCGGCAGTTCCGGCTACGGCCGCGCCTACACCGAGAGCGACGATGTCGAACGCCGGCTGGACAGCGTGACCGATCTCGCGCACGCCCGCCACTGGCTGACCGCCCATCCGGCGATCGACGGCGAGCGCATCGGCATCATGGGGCAGTCGTACGGCGGCTTCATGGTGATGTCGGCGATCTCCGAGCATCCCGAGTTGTGGCGCGCCGCGGTCAACTACTATGGCATCGCCGACTTCGTCACGCTGCTCGCCGGTACGGGCGCGTGGCGCCGCAAGCACCGCGCGGCGGAATACGGCGACCCGGAGCGAGATGCGGCGCTGCTCGCGCGCATCTCGCCAATCCATCGCGTCGACCGCATCACCGCGCCGGTGCTCATTGCGCACGGCCATCGCGATCCGCGGGTTCCCATCGGCGAAAGCGAGCAGTTCGTTGCCGCGCTGCAGGAGCGCCAGAAGAAGGTCACCTACCTCACCTTCGATTATGCGGGGCACGGCTTCATCCGGCCCGACGACCGGCGTCGGATCTATCGCGCCATCGCGGATTTCTTCACGGCGCATCTGTAGTCAGATTTCGGAGTCCATCATGTATCTCCCGTCCCGGACCCATCGCGTACTCATCATGGGCCGCAACGGCGCCGTCGGTGCGAACCATCCGCTGGCGACCCAGGCCGGCCTCGACACGCTGCGTGCCGGCGGCAACGCCGTCGATGCATCGGTCGCGATCGCGCTGACCTTGGGCGTGGTCGAGCCGGGAATGTCCGGGCTAGGCGGTGACGGATTCTATCAGGTCTACATCGCCAAGGACGGCAGGCCGTACTGCTGGAACGCTACGGGTGGCGCTCCGTTCGGCGCGACACCTGAGCGCTTCCGCGCCGAGGGCATCGCGGTGCGCGGGCCGCTCAGCGTTTCCACCCCCGGGCTGCTCGGTGGGCTGGGCGAAATGCATGCGGCGCACGGGACGCTGCCTTGGCGGCGACTATTCGGACCGGCGATCGAGCATGCGCGCGAGGGCTTCGCGGTCACCCACCACTACCAGCACTTCGCCGGTGACGTGCGCGACGTGCTTGCCGCCGATGTGCGCTCACGTGCGGTCTTCCTGCACGACACGACAACGGGCACGCCGAAGCTTGCCGCCTTGATTCGCCAGCCGGATCTTGCGCGCACGCTGGAAGAGATCGCCGATGATGGGGCGGAAACCTTCTATCGCGGCCGGCTGGCGAGGCGTCTGGTCGCCGGCATGCGCGACGCCGGCGTACTGGTGGATGACCGCGACCTGCACGAGTACCGGCCCCAACTGCAGGACCCGATCGGGATCGACTATCGCGGCTTCCGTGTCACGCAGACGCCGCCGAACTCCACCGGCTTCACGCTGCTGCAGATGCTGAAGATCGCCGAGCGCTTCGACATTGCGGCGCTCGATCCGGTGCAGCGCGTGCACGTGCTGGTGGAGGCGAAGAAGCGCGCCTTCCAGGACCGCGAGCGCTACGGCACCGACCCGCGCTTCGGCGAGGTGCCGCTGGATCGCCTGCTGTCCGACGCCTATGTCGATGAATGCGCCGGTGCGATCGACCGCGCGCGGGCCAGCAATCTCGCGCTGGCGGAGCCGGAGCAGGCGAGCGGCGAGACCACCTATTTCTGCGTGGTGGACGCGGCGGGCAACGCGGTATCGGGCATCCAGAGCCTCAACTCGGGCTTCGGTTCCGGCGTCACCGCCGGCGACACCGGCATCCTGCTGAACAACCGCATGGCTTACTGGCACCTCGCGCCGGGCCATGCCAACCGGCTGGAGCCGGGCAAACGCGTGCGCCACACGATGAACGCGCCGATGGTGTTCAAGGACGGCAGGCTGTGGGCGGTCGAAGGCACGCCCGGTGCCGACAATCAGGTGCAGGTCAACCTCCAGGTGCTGACCGCAATGATCGACCTCGGCGCCGATCCGCAGACCGCGCTGGAGGCGCCGCGCTGGACCTCCAGCCAGCAGGGGCAGGGCGCGAACTGGCCGCACGAGGGCGACGGCCGGTTGACCATCGAGCCAGGGTTCGGTGCCGACGTTTTGACGGGACTTGAGCGGTTCGGACATCGGTTGCATCGCGTGGGGCCGCTGGAAGGGCCGTGCAGCGTGCAGGCGATCCGCATCGCCGGGAACGGCATCCGGATGGCCGGTTCGGACCCGCGGCGCGACGGATGGGCCGGCGCTTTCTGAATGCGGCTTTGGAACTCCGCCTGGCCCCTGCTGATCCTGGCCAACCTGTTCTGGGCAGGCAATATCGTGCTGGGCCGTGGCGTCGCAGGCATGGTGCCGCCGATCGCGCTCGCCTACTGGCGCTGGACGGGGGCGTTCCTCGTCGCGGTCGGCTTCGCCTGGCCCTACCTGAAGCAGGACGCTGCCGTCCTGTGCCGCCACTGGCGCATGATGCTGCTCCTGTCGGCGACCGGCATCGCGACCTACAACACGATGTCCTATATCGGGCTGACCGGTACGACCGCGCTCAACGTATTGCTGCTGCAGTCGGCGGGGCCGTTGATCATCATCGTCTGGGCGTTCGCGCTGTTCGGCGAGCGCCCGAGCCTGTGGCAGTCGGCCGGCGTCGTGCTGTCGCTGATCGGCGTCGCCGTCATCGCCGCGCATGGCTCGCTGGAGACCCTGCTGCACCTGTCGCTGAACCGCGGCGACATCTGGATCCTGGCGGCACTGCTGATCTATGGCATCTATGCCGCGATGTTCCGCGTGCGTCCCGCGACGCATCCGATGAGCTTCCTGGTCGCCACGATGGGGCTAGGCTCGATGATGATCCTGCCGTTCTACCTTTGGGAGTTCGCCCAGGGGGCCCGCATCGAGGGCAGCCTGCCGGCCTGGCTCACCCTGGCCTATATCGCCGTCCTCCCGTCATTCGTGGCCTATCTGTTCTTCAACCGGGCCATCGAATTGATCGGCGCGGCGCGGGCTGGACAGTCGTGGCATCTGATGCCGGTATTCGGCAGCGTCCTGGCCGTGCTGTTCCTGGGCGAGACGTTCTATCTGTACCACGCCGTCGGCATGGCGCTGATTGCCGCGGGCATCGTGCTCGCCTCGATCCGCACCGTACCGGTGGCGAGCAGTCAACGAGACCTGAAGCGGCGGAGTCGTGCCAATGCTTGATCGCCCCTCCCGCCGCCGCAGGTTTTCGCGCGTAAAGCGGCCGTGCGTAGCCGCTCTTGCTGCGCTGCTGCTCGCCGCGGCGTCCTCGCCGCAGGTCGGCGAGGTGCAGCGCATTCCACCCGATCAGGCACGCGCCGTGCTGGGCGAGATGGTGTCCGATCAGGACGGCAAGGAGATCGGCCGCCTGGTGGACATCCTGGTCGGCGACCAGGGCCAGCCGCAGGCCGCGGTGATCGACTTCGGCGGCTTCATGGGCGTGGGCAATCGCAAGATCGCGGTGGACTGGAATGCACTGCGCTTCACGCCGACCGACACCAAGCATCCTATCACGCTCAACCTGACGCAGGACCAGATCAAGGCGGCACCGGAGTACAAGGATGCTGCCCAGCCGGCGCCGGTCGTCGTCGCACCGGCACCCGCGGTCACGCCGGCACCGGTGGCCGTGCCGGCACCCGTGGTGGCTGCGCCGACGCCCCAAGCGCCGCAATGATCCATGTCGCGCAGCGACACAGGAACCGCGCGCAGCGCCAGGGCGCTCGATCTGGTCAATTTCTTCATTGCCGATGTGCAGACCGGCTTCGGGCCGTTCATCGCCGTCTATCTGACGACAAATAAATGGACCCAGGGGCAGATCGGCCTTGCCCTGACGCTGGGTACCGTCGTGGCCCTGGTCAGCCAGCTTCCAGCCGGCGTACTTGTCGACTGCGCGCCGAACAAGCGCTTCGCCGCCGGCGGCGCACTGCTTGGCGTCATGGCGGCTGCGCTGCTCATGGTCGTCTGGCCGGCGCAATTGCCGGTGATGGTGGCGCAGACGTTGCACGCCTTCGCAAGTTGCGTGCTCACGCCCGCGATCGCCGCGATCAGCCTGCACCTGGTCGGCCATGCGGCGCTCGGCGAGCGCCTGGGACGCAACGCCCGCTTCGCCGCCGTGGGCAACGGCCTCACTGCGGCGGTGATGGGCGTCAGCGGATCCTACCTCTCCAGCCGCTCGGTGTTCATCCTGACCGCCGCACTTTGCATCCCCGCCCTGTTCGCGCTGGGCGCGATCGGACGCGGTCCGCATGCCAGGCGGCAGACTACGACCACGCCGTTCGACTGGCCGGGATTGCGGGGATTGTTCAGCGACCGACGATTGCTCGCCTTCGCTTTGTGCGTGGTGCTGTTCCACCTGTCGAACGCCGCCATGCTGCCGCTGGTCGGCGCCGCCGTCACGATGCGCGCCGGCAGCGTCGCCAACGTGATCATCGCCGCCTGCATCATGGTGCCGCAGGCGGTCGTGGCCCTCTGCTCGCCGGCGGTCGGTCGCGGCGCTGCGAAGCTGGGCCGGCGCCCCGTTCTGTTGCTGGGCTGGGCAGCATTGCCCTTGCGCGGTCTGCTGCTGGCCGTGCTGCCAGGTGCATGGCTGCCGATCGCCGGGCAGGCGGTGAGCGGCGTGAGCGGCGCCGTATTCGGCGTTATGCTGCCGCTGCTTGCCGCCGACATCACGCGCGGCACGTCGCATTTCAACCTCTGCCTGGGCGCGCTCGGACTGGCGGTAAGTCTCGGCGCCGGCCTCAGCACGGCGCTCGGTGGCTGGATCGCCGATGTGGCCGGGATCCCCATGGCCTTCGTGGTCCTCGCGCTGATCGGTGCGCTGGCCACCATCGTGCTGTGGCTGGTGATGCCGGAGACGCGCGAGAACGGCGTCACGGCCGATCCGCCTCGAACAGGCTCGCCAGTTCATCCGCCGCCTGCTGCTGGCTCTGGATGAGTTGCTGCTCGTCGCGATAAATCGCGTGGGTCTCCACCAGGCCCTTTTCGTCGTGTTCACGGAACAGGGTGATGGCACGTTCCGCCGCAGGACCGTCGATGCCGAGAAGAGTGAGTGCCTGCCGGGCCAGTTCCAGGCTGGAGTGGAATGTCTCGCGCACCAGCCCATCGACCTGGCGGTCCATCAGCAGGTGCGCGTACCAGCGGTTGCGCGCCCTGGCCAAGATGGCGAGTTTGGGAAAGTTGCGCTTCACCACCTCGACCGTGCGCAGCACGTCGGGCGGATTGTCCAGCGCCACGACGAGCAGCTTCGCCGTCTCGGCCCCGGCGGCGCGCAGCATATCCAGCCGCGTGGGATCGCCGAAATAGACCTTGGTTCCGAAGCGGCGCACCACGTCGACCTGGCCTGGGTCCCGCTCCAGCGCAGTGAACTCGATGCCGTGCATGCGCAGCACGCGGCCGATGATCTGCCCGAAGCGCCCGAAGCCGGCGATGATCACCGGCGTCGGCCCGGCGTCGATCGTGTCGTATTCGGGCCGCGGCGTGCGCCTGGACCGCGCGATCCCAGCTTCCACACCCGCGAACAGAATCGGCGTCGCAAGCATAGATGCAGCGGTGACCAGCGTAGCGATCGATCTGCCGGCAGTACTCAGAGCGCCGGCGGCGACGGCGGCGTCGAACAGCACGAAGCTGAACTCGCTGGCCTGCGGCAGCGCGGCGCCGAAGCGCAGCGCGTTCACCGTGTCCTGCCTGGCGATGCGTCCCAGCCCGAAACCGATCGTCGACTTCACCAGCAGCAGCGCGGCGGTCGCCGCGAGGATCAGCAGCGGCTGGGCACGCGCCAGCGCCAGATCGACCGACATGCCGACCGAGATGAAGAAGAAGCCCAGCAGCAGTCCCTCGAACGGCTCGATGTCGGCCTGCAGTTCGTGGCGGTATTCCGAATCGGACAGCAGCACGCCTGCCATGAAGGCGCCGAGTGATGGCGAGAGTCCGCCGGCGGTGGCGATGAAGGCGGCGCTGGCGACCACCAGCAGGGCAACGATGGTGAATACCTCGGGCGTCCTTGCCCCGCCGATCGCGCGGAACAGCGGTCGAAGCAGAAAGCGCCCGCCGACCAGAATGACGGCGATGGCAGCGACGCCACGCGCCACGTCGAGCCAGGGGACATGGTCCGGCACCTCGCTGCTCGACAGCAGCGGGGCGATGGCGACGAACGGGATGAACGCGATGTCCTGGAACAGCAGCACGGCGAAGGCGTCGCGGCCGGCCGGCGTCCGTAGCAGGTCGCGCTCCGCGAGCAGCGGCAGCACGATCGCGGTGGAGGACATCGCCAGGCCGGCACCAAGCACGACCGAACCCTGCCAGGCCAATCCGAAGGCGTAGGCGAGCGCCGCCAGTATCGCACCGGTGAGGAAAACCTGGGCCGTGCCCAGACCGAACACCGACCGGCGCATCACCCACAGGCGCTGCGGCCGAACTTCGAGCCCGATCAGGAACAGCAGCATGACCACGCCGAGTTCGGCGATCGAGGCGATCGCGCCGACATCGGTGATCAGCCGCAGCCCGCCGGGACCGATGACAAGCCCGGCAAGCAGGTAGCCCAGCACGCTGCCGAAGCCGGCGCGCCGCGTCAGTGGCACCGCAATGGTGGCCGCAGCCAGCAGTACGACGAGAGTGTCGAGCAGGGGAGGCTATGCCTCGCGGACGAAGCGATTGCGCAGCACGCCAAGCCCGGTGAGTTCCACCTCGACGACGTCGCCGTGCTTGAGGTCGGGCGAGGTGCCGTCGGTGCCCATCCAGATCACGTCGCCCGGATACAGCGTCAGGTAGCGCGTCATCGCCTCGATATAGGTCGGGATGTCGAAGATCATGTCGTTGGTCTTGAAGCGCAGGCTGTCCTTGCCGTTCACCCGCACGATGGTCTGCATCGCGTCGATATCGACGTCGGTGTCGATCCAGGGACCCATCGGCTTGAACGTGTCGGCGTTCTTGCCGCGCCAGAACGTGCGGTCGCCGCGCTGCCAGGTGCGCTCGGACACGTCGTTGCCGATGGTGTAGCCGAACACGCACGACATCGCATCGGCCTTCGACAGATGCTTCACCTGCCTGCCGATGATCACCACGAGCTCGCCCTCGTAGTTGACCTTCTCGGTGGCATCCTTGGGGATCACCACATCCTCGTCATGCGCGATCAGCGCGTTGTTGGCGCGATAGCCGATGTCCGCCTTCTCGGGAAACACCGGCTGCACGCCGCGCTTCTCGGCCATCTCGCGGATATGCGCGGCGTAGTTGATGCCGGCCGCGTAGAAGGTGCGCGGGATCACCGGCACCTCCAGCTTCACGTCCGCAGAGTCTGAAGGTCTTGCCGGTGGCGCTGTGTGCGCCCCACGGGTCGCCGCTGATCTCGCTGACGGTGTCGCCGTTCAGCGAGCCGTAGGACGTGCGGCCATCGGCGGTGAAGCGAATCCAGCGCATCAGGCAACCTCCACCAGCAGTTCGTGCACCGGCCGCAGGAAGTCCGGATCGAACACCTTGGTCGCCATCACCTGACAGCGGCGCATCAGCCGGATCTCGTCAGCACCGTAGTCGGCGATCGCCCGATGGATCGTGCCGAGGTGATCCCACACCAGCAGGTCGTTCTCGGTCCAGCTATGGGTGTAGCGGAAGCGCGGTTCGAGCTGGAAGGCGAACAGGTATTCCAGCATCGCGTCGCTGTCGCGTTCGGGCAGTTCATTGATCCGCACGGTGTAGCCGGGGTTGGCGTACAGCACCTTGCGGCCGGTGATGGGGTGGGTGAGGAACAGCGGATGCACCACCGGCGGACGGCGACGGCGCTGCTCTTCCGTCATCGGCGGGCGCTGGCTCGCATGGTTCCGCCGCATGTTCTCCCAGAATTTCTCGAAATCGTGCGTGGCCGTGGCATCGGCGAGGCGCGTCCTGATGTCCTCCGGCAGCGCGTCATAGGCGGCGTGCATGTTGGAGAACTCGGTGCCGCCGAGTGGCACGCCGTTACGGCGTGGGATGCGGATGCCGTACAGCACGTTCACGAAGCCCATCACGTCGCGATAGGACATGTCGGTGTGCCAGTCCTGGCCGGCGTCGGGCGAGCCGATGTATTTGCCGCCCTCCTTCAGGTTCGACAGGATGCCGACATGGGCCGCGTCACTCTCGGCGATGCTGGGGCCCTGGATCTCGCCGAACCGTTCCGAGAACCGGCGCAGGTCGCCGATGTCCAGCTGCTGGTCCGGGAAGCGCAGCACGCCGTGCCGGCCCAGCGCGCGCAGGATCTCGGCGAAGGCGCGTTCGTCCAGCCGCCTGACGTCGATGCCGTGCACGGTGGCGCCCAGCACCGCACCGGTCGGTTCAACGTTCAGCATGCGCTCGCTCCTCGCTGAATACCCGCGTCGAAGTGTAGGTCTGCACCCGGCCGTTGGCCAGCGCAGGACCTCGCGCGTCAGAACGTTAGCGTCGAGCGCAGCCCGAGCACCAGCGCATCGCGCCGGATCGAACCGTCCGGGTTCGGCACGTTGCCGCCGGGGGCGAAGATCCGCTGCAGGTCCGGTTGCAGCAGCAGCCAGGGGGTGAGCTGGGCCTGGTAGGTCAGCTCCAGCACGACCTCCTGCGAGCGCACCGGAAACAGCGGGTTGCCGAAGAACTGGGTGTCGCGGTCGAGCCCGCGCGCGTTGGCGCCGATCCGCGTATAGCCGACCGCGATGCCGGCGGTGTCGTCGCTGCGCCCGGGGATCAGCCCTTTGTAGGCCAGTCCGGCATCCATGTAGAGCTGCACGAGATTGCGGTCGCCGGGACTGCCGGCGACGCGAACGAAGGCCGACAGGCTCGATCCCTCGGTCTGGTACAGCGTCACGTCGGCGATGCCATAAAGGCCCCAGTTGCCGGCGTGCTCGCGGGGGACCCCGGCGCTGGCCGGGCTGGCGAGCGAGATCCCCAGCACGTCGAAGCGCTGATCCTGGAAGCGGTTGCTGGTGTGATACCAGCCTCCGAGCCTGAGGGCGAGCGGTGGTCCCTTGGCGTCCTTCGCCTGGTTCACCGCATAGCCGGCCTCGGCGACGACGAAGGCACCGCCGTTGAAGCTGACCACCGTGCCGTTCGGGATCGGTGTCGTCGGGCTGTTCGACCCGCCGTGTCCCGTGGGATCACCGCTGAACACTGCCGCCTGGAGGTAATAGCCCTCCGCGGCCGGCTGCAGCTTCACCCGCACGCCCGGCGCCGACAGCGGATAGGCGGGACCGCCACCGGGCAGGTCGGCGGCACTCCACTCCGGCCAGCCGAACGTGCCGTTCATGAACACCGACGCGGTCTGGCTGATGATGAACTCCGCATCGACGTTCATCATGCCGGCGCGGATCGACAGCACATCGTCGAACAGGTTCTGCTGCAGCCAAAGATTGTACAGCCGTGTCGCCGGCGGGATCGCGACCAGGTTGGAGACGTTCATCAGGTTGCCGACCCAGCCCTGCGACAGCGCCGGCCCGTGGCCCTGGATCATCGAGGCGCGGAAGCTGGCGCCGTGCCAGCCCATCAGCTTGTCGAGATCGACGTCCACCTGCGGCAGGAACAGCCCGTCATAAGTGGCGCCCAGCTTCAAACCGCCCTGCACGTTGGCGAACAGTTCGGCGGTATAGGACGAGGTGATGACGATGCCCTGATCGGAAAGTGCCGTCCGCAGGCCGCCCCAGTCGCCGGTGAGCGTGTCACGGTGCCAGAAGTCGGGTGGCTCCTCCGCCTGCGGCTGCTGTGCCGCCGCCGGTGCGGCAAGCGCGAGGAGCGCAACGGCCGCCAGCGCTGCGAAGTGCCGGATCATCGGGACGCCCTTTCGCGGCTGCGCGGCTCAGGCAACGCCGGGCGTATCGACCGCCGCCTGGCGCAGCCCGTCCCGCAGCCGTCCCAGGGCGCGCTCGATGCGTTCGGCCGATTGGGCAAAGCAGATGCGCAGATAACCCTCGCCCACTGGACCGAAGGCGATGCCTGGGGCGACCGCGACATGGTGATCGACGACCAGGCGCTTTGTCAGGGCGAGACTGTCGCTCAGCCCTTCGACGCCGACGAAGGCATAGAAGGCGCCGTCCGGGGCGGCGTAGCGGATGCCGTTGAGGTCCGACAACGCCGCGCCGGTGAGCGCGCGGCCCCTGGCGCAGTGGGCGCGGAAACGCTCGACCGCCTCGGTGTCGTGCACCGCGGCCAGGCCCGCATGCTGGATGAACGGTGCGACGCCGGAATGCGTCACCTCCACCAGTTCGGTGATCGCATCGCGCGTGCCTTCCGGCACCACCAGCCAGCCAAGGCGCCAGCCCGTCATCACCCAGGTCTTTGAGAAGCTGTTGCACACCAGGACGCGGTCGTCGGGCCTGGCGACGTCGAGCACCGACGCCGCTGCCACCGCGCCGTCGTAGACCAGGCGCGAATAGACCTCGTCCGCGATCAGCCAAACCCGGCGCCGGCGCGCGATATCCAGTATGGCCGCCAGCTCGTCGCGCGTCGCCGTCCATCCGGTTGGGTTGTTCGGGCTGTTCAGGATGAAGGCGCGTGCGCCGTCGAGGCTGGCATCCAGCCGGTCCAGGTCCAGGTGGAACCGGCCGTCCGGCAATGCGGTGAGTGCCAACTCGTCCACCTGCGCGCCGCGCAGCCGCGCCGCATTGCCGACGTTCGGCCAGGCCGGGCTGTGCAGGACCACGCGGTCGCCGGCCCGTACCGTCGCCGCCAGCGCGACAGCCACCGCGGTCATGCCGGACGCGGTGACCTGAATGCGCTCCTCGGCCACCGGCTGGGCATGCAGGCCGGTCAGGTAGTCAGCGATAGCAGCGCGGAGTTCGGGCAGGCCGCGGACGTCGGGATAGCGCGTGGCGCCTGCATCCAGCGCCCTTATGGCGGCAGCATGCGCCGAGGCCGGCGTCGGCTGGTCTGACTCGCCGAAGCACAGGAAGTCGGTATCCGGCGTGGCGAAGGCGATGCGGGCGATATCGAGGATACGGGACCCAGGGATGCTAACGATGTCCATCTGCATCATTTAGGGCGTTCTGCCCGACCTTGCGAGCCGTCCGTGGCCGCAGCGTCACCCTTCCGCTCGGTCCGCCCGCAGGCTTTGATCGAGCAGATCGCGCTCGTTGATCAGCGACCGGATGATCTGGTTGGCAATCCAAATATCCAGCGCCTTCACCATGATGACCAGCAGCAGCAACGGAAAGAGCAAGAGATTGCCCGGGCGCAGCCGACCAATACTGGCCGACAGCGACAAGCGCTTGGCCTGCTGGACCAGATAGAGATACTCGGGGGAATTCGGATCCGGTGGCGGCCAGCCGACGCGGCGGTGCACGCGCAGCCGCAGCAGGGCGAACCCGACAGCCGAGTTCAGGGTCCGGCTGGCCACTGTCGAACCGTATGATCGGGCAAGGACATCGGCCGCCAGGGTATTGCAGATGCCATACGGACCCGGTGATCAGATCGCCGTGATCGATCGGGCACACCTCCAGGGGTAGCGATGGCGCCGGGAGGCAATCCCCGGCGCCATCGACCATCCGGCCAGGCCATGGAACCTGACATCCCCTGTCCGCGTTTGCGCGTCACCGCAACCTCTGGAGGGCAGTATGGCCAGCATCAACGACACGAGCGATACGTCGGGCCGACTCATCGCCGCGGACCAGGTGGAGGGCACGTCCATCTATAATCCCGCCGGCGACAATCTCGGCAGTGTGCAGGACGTCATGATCGACAAGATCAGCGGCAAGATCGCCTACGCGGTCGTGGGGTTCGGCGGCTTTCTCGGTATCGGCGACCGGCACTACCCGCTGCCCTGGGAGAAGTTGAAATACGATACCAACATGGGCGGCTTCGTTGTCGATCTCGACAAGCGGACCCTGGAAGGCGCCCCGTCGTACGCCGACAACGACACCGTCGGGTGGGAAGACCCCGCCTGGGGCAAGCGAGTCTATGACTACTATGGTGCGCGTCCCTATTGGGACATGCCATAAGCCGGTAAGCGATAGCGCGGCGGCCTGCGGGCCGCCGACATCGTTTCAGGCATATGCCGCCAGGAGCTCCTCGATCGCCTTCAACTGGCCGCCGGACGTCGACGACGGCACGACGATCGGCGTATGCACTCCCGCCGCCTGCCACGCCTCCACGCCTTCCCGGACGCGCGCGACGGACCCGAACAACGTTACGTCCCCCAGCCACCGGTCCGTCAGATAGCGCGGAACGTCGTCGCGGCGGCCTTCGGCGATGGCCCGCTCGATCTCAGCCATCTCCTCGACGTAGCCGGCCTCCTTCCAATAGTTGCGGTAGTTGGGCAGGAACGCATAGTGGATCAGCGTTCTGCGGCACACCGCCTTGGCCGCCTCGACATCGTCGCTGATGCAGGTCGGCAGCATGTTGCCGATGAAGAAGGACGCATCATCGCGCCTGCCCGCCGGCAGTGCCGCCAGCGATGCACCCATATGCGAGCGGGCAACGTTGGCGAACACGACGCCTTGAGCGATCTCGCCGGCCAGTGCCACCATCTTCTGGCGCAGTGCCGCGATGATCAGCGGTGGCAGTTCGCCGACCCCTTCGACCGCAAGCAGTCGTTCGACGAAGCCGCGCGTGTCGCCGAGCGGCTTGCCGACGGTGACCCCCATGCGCTGGTGGCCGGGCGCGTGCGCCACGCCGATGCCAAGGCGGAAGCGCCCGCCCGAGACCTCGTGCATGAAGGCGGCGCTCTGTGCGAAGTCGAGCACGGTTCGGGCATAGAGCGGCGCGATCGCCGTGCCGAACGGGATGCGCTCGGTCTGCCAGCACATCGCCTCGCATTGCGACATGTTGCCGAACATGCTGGGCGTGTAGATGCCGGCGAAGCCGCGGCGCTCGATATCGCGGGCGAGATCCATAGTCAGCCGCCGACGGCCCGGCACGGCGACGAGGGAGATGGCTGGCAGGGGCATGGCGATCCGCTTCAGTTTGTCACGCGAGCCTAGCGCGGCAGGCGAACCTGGGACAGACGACGCCCAGTGCCCGGCGATTGCCTGGGCTGCCGGATTGCTGGCACGCTGACGCGCAGGAGGAGGTGGCCAATGATCAGTGCAATCGAGATCACGTCGCGCGCGCCGTTCGTCGGGGGGGCGAGCTTCGGTGCGGCGGGAAGCTACGAACGGCTCGACGGCGTGGCGATCGGTGAGCTCGACCCGGCACTTCCCGCCAACCGCGGCATCGTCAACCTCGACAAGGCGCCGCGCAACGCGCGTGGCAACGTGGAGTACCGCAGCGACATCTGCATCCTGCGCCCGGCGGATCCCGATCGCGGCAACGGCCGCATCCTGTACGAGGTGAACAACCGCGGCCGCATCATGCTGTTCGCCAACCTGTGTGCCGGAAAACCCGGCAACCAGCCGACGACCCCGGCGGATCTCGGCAATGCGCTGCCGCTGCGGCTGGGCTTCACGCTGGTCTGGTCGGGCTGGGACCCGGGCGCGCCGCGGGCGAATGGCGGGCTCGGCCTGGATGCACCCGTGGCGACCGATGACGGCAAGCCGATCGTGCGGCGTATCCGCGAGGAGTTCATCTCGGGTACGCGTGGTGGCGACCTGGCGCAGTTCCGCCTGTCCTACGAAGCGGCAGCGCGCGACGACGCCGTCCTGACCGTGCGCCGGACCCAGCCGGCGGAGCGCCGGCCCGTTGCATGCGAATTCATCGATGTACGCACGCTCCGGCTGGCCCAGGGCGCATCGCCGGAGCCCGGCTCGATCTATGAGTTGCGCTACCTCGCGACGGCTCCGCCCGTGCTTGGCATCGGCTTCGCAGCGACGCGCGATCTGGTCGGCCACCTGCGGTCGGGCGCGGCCGGTCGCGACCTGCTCGGCCGGCAGCCGACCCACACGCTGGCATTCGGCATCTCGCAGGCCGGACGCTACCTGCGCGACCACCTCGCGCAGGGCTTCAACCGCGACGAGACAGGCGCGCGCGTCTTCGATGGCGTGTTCACCCACGTCGCCGGGATCGGCCGGGTGTTCTGCAACATCGAATTTGGCCAGCCGGCGCGCACGCGCACCTGGCACGAGGACCATGGCTTCCCCGAGGTGGAATACCCGTTCGCCACCGGCGCGCTGATGCGCGGCGACGACAGCGACCCCAAGGTGATCGAGACCAACACCTCGACGGAGTACTGGCAGAAGGGGGCGTCGCTGCTGCACACCGACCCGCACGGCATGTCGGATGTCGTGCTGCCGGCCAACGTGCGCGGCTACTGCCTGCCGGGCACCCAGCATGGCGGCAAGTCCGGCATGCCGCGCGACGCCGGCCCGTGCACCAATCCGCGCAACTGGCACGACCCGATGCCGGCGATCCGCGCGCTGTTGGTGGCGCTCGACGAATGGGTGACCAACGGCCGGGAACCCCCGCCCTCGCGCCTGCCGCGCATCGCCGATGGCACGCTGGTGCGCGCCGAGAACGTGATATGGCCGAAGCTTGCGTCGCTGGTTCCGCCGCGTGCGGCGAACGACGTGGTCGATCCTGGCGACTGGACGGATCCGCAGCCTCCGCGGCAAGCCTGGCAGGCGCTGGTGCCGCAGGTGGATGCGGACGGCAACGAGATCGCCGGCGTCAGGCTGCCGGACATCGCCGTGCCGCGCGGCACCTTCACCGGATGGAACCTGTACAAGGCGCCGCTGCCAGCAGGCGAGCTTGCCGACCGTGACGGCACCTACCTGGCGTTCGCGGCGACCCGCAGCGAGCGCGAGAAAGCCGGAGATCCCCGCGCATCGATTGAGGAGCGCTATCCGACGCCGGAGGTGCATGCGGCGCGCGTCAGGCAGGTGGTCAGCGAACTGCGCGCCGACCGCCTGCTGCTCGACGACGATGCCGCCGCGTATTGAACGTCACATCTTCACTTCGCTGATCTGGATCACCGGCTGCACGTTCGTGTAGTTCGGGATGTCGGCCATGATCGTCGAAGCGTGCGGCGCGAAGGCGGCTTGAAAGTCGCCGACCGAATCGAAATAGAGGTGACCCATGGCGGCATAGGTCGGCGGTGCGCCGGGAGCGCCACCGGCCACGCCCTGTTCGACTGCCATCTTCTTGCAGGCCGCGCCGAGCTTCTCGCCGACCATCGGCATGTGGCTCTTACAGTAATAGTCCATGTCGAACTTCGTGTCCGCGCCGGCCGGGTAGAGCACGCTCACCTTGATCATCCGTGACCTCCTGTTTGTTCTGCGATCGCCGCGGAGACTACCGAACCCGCCGCACCGAGGCGAATCGGCGGTCGATGGCCGGATGCGCTGCGCGCTGCTAGGCTGCGGGCAAAATCGTGTTCCGGGAGGAACCGCCGATGCCTGCTTTCCGCGCCTCGCCCGATTGCGACATGCACTATCGGGTCGACGACTTCACCGACCCCTGGCGCGCGCCGCAGACCGTCCTGATGCTGCACGGCAATGCCGAAAGCGGGCTCGCCTGGTATGCCTGGATACCGAAGCTGGCGCGGCAGTATCGCGTGGTGCGGCCGGACATGCGTGGCTTCGGCGGTTCGACGGCCATGCCGCGGGACTATCCGTGGACGCTCGATCGCCTGATCGAGGACTTCTGCCTGCTGATGGACCACCTTGGCGTCGCGCGCTGCCACCTGGTCGGGGCGAAGATCGGCGGCACGATCGCGCGTGCCTTCGCGGCGCGTCGGCCGGATCGGCTTATGACGCTCACCGTCGTCGGCACGCCGCCGCCACTCCGCGCGGGCGCCGCCGAGCGCGTACCCGAACTGATCCGCGAGTTCGAGACGCATGGCGTGGAACACTGGGCGCGGCAGAACATGGCAAGCCCGGCTCGGCGACAGCTTCCCGCGTGAGGGCTTCGAGTGGTGGACCAAATTCATGGGCCGCACCGCCGTCTCGACCCAGCTCGGTTTCATGGGAACCATCGCCTGCGCCGATATCCGCGCCGACCTGCCGCGCATCGCCTGCCCCACGCTGGTGATCACCACCGAGCAGAGCGGGCTTGGCACCGTGGAGGAGACGCGCGCCTGGCAGCAGCAGATTCCCGATTCCCAGCTGCTGGTCCTGCCCGGCAACTCGTACCACGTCGCCGCCACGCACGCCGACCGCGCGGCAGAGGCAACGCTGGATTTCCTGGCGCGCCGCGCCACGGCCTGAACCAAGAGGAGGACGCGCAATGTCCGGTGCGAAGCGGATCGAGCAATTGGCGCCTGAGCTGGAACGGATCATCTCGACGTCAGAGCCGATTCTGGACCTGGCCGACGGCTTCGGCGGCGCGCAGGGTCCCGCCGAGGGACCGCTGTGGTGGAAGGAGGGCGGCTACCTGCTGTTCAGCGACATCCACAACAACAAGCGCATGAAATACTACGCCAGGCGCCGGCGTGACGCTGTTCCAGGAGCCGACCAACCGGGCCAACGGACTGACCCGGGACCTGCAGGGCCGGCTGATCGCCTGCGAGCACGACTTCCGCCGCGTCACCCGGCAGGAGCACGACGGCAGCATCACCGTGGTCGCCAACAGCTTCCAGGGCCGGCAGCTCAATCGGCCGAACGACGTGGTGGTGAAGTCCGACGGCTGCATCTATTTCACCGATCCGTGGACCAGCCCGATCGCCGCCCGAGCAATGGGACCTGACGTTCTCCGGCGTGTATCGCGTCACGCCCGATCTCGGCTCGATGACGCTGCTGATCGGCGACTTCGTACTGCCCAACGGGCTGGCGTTCTCGCCGGATGAAAGCGTGCTCTACATCAACGACTCGCGCCGCGGACACATCCGCGCCTTCGACGTGCTGCCGAACGGGTCGTTGGCGAAGCAGAGCGACCGGGTGTTCGTCGACCTGCGCGGCGACGAACCCGGCGTGCCCGACGGCATGAAGGTGGACGTCGAAGGCAACGTCTATTGCGGCGGCGCCGGCGGGCTGTGGATCATGGACCCGCAGGGACGCAAGCTCGGGCCGCATCGTGCACGGCGCCTCGGCGACGACGAACCTGGGCTTCGGCGGCGACGACTGGAAAACGCTGTACTTCACCAGCCGCAACCATCTCGGGTCGGTCAAGGTGAAGATCGCCGGCCTGCCGGTGCCGGCGCAGAAGAAATAGAGCTACTGTAGCGAGCCCCAGCGTTCGACCGTGGGCTCGGCGAGCGCCCACTTCCAGCGCTCGCCCTGCAGGCAGGCCTGCGTGGCGTACAGTTCGCGCTTCACGTCGCCGCCATCGCCGCTGTCGACCGAGAACACCAGTTCCTTGCACAAGGTCAGCGGCGTCGCGATGGTGCGGGTCACCTCCACCTCGCCGTGCTCGTTGCCGATCGGGATGTCGTGTTCGATCTTCCACGGGCGGCGATCGCCGACATTCATGCTGGCGACTTCGGCGGCGATCGCATCCTGCTCGGCCCGCTGGCGTGTCCGCACGATGTAGGCGACGGTCGCGTTGATGCCGCTGTTGACGGCGACGCCGACCGCCACGCCCACGGCGGGATTGGCGGTCGCGGCGCCTGACGCACCCCCTGCCGCGGCGGCGACCAGCTCACCGCCGAGGCGGCAGCCGCCGAGCCCGCAACGGCAGAAGCGGGAGCAAGGCGAGCAGCGAACGGATCGGCGGTGACCGCCGGGTCACTGCAGCGCTCCCCACCGCTCCGTCGCCGGCTCAGCGGTCGCCCACTTCCAGGCCGTGCCGTCGCGACACACTGTCGCCGTATAGAACTCACGCGGGTTATCCGGCTTTGCGGCGTGTTCGACCGAGAACACGATCTCCTTGCACTGGAATCCCGTGCTGCCCAGCGTGCGGCTGACCGTCACCTGCCCCTGTTCGTCGGCCTCCAGCGGGATCGCGTGCTCCGATTGCCACCTCGCGACGCCGCCCACCGGAAGAGCGCCCGCTACCGTGGCGATGCTGTCCTGCTCCGTTTGATGGATCTTGCGTTCCGCATATTGCAGCCCGGCGCGTGCCGCGGCCTGCACGCCGAGACCGATCCCGGTCGTCACGCCGGCGTTGTTCGTCACCCCATGTGCGACCGCCGCACCAGCGATGCCTGCCCCGGCCGAGGTGGCCTCGGTTGCGACCGATGTGCATCCCGCCAGCAACGCCACGATGCCTGCCCAGGCCGCTGCGACCGGAGCGTATGAACGTATCGTCATTCCTGCCCGCACCCACGCCTGCTTCGCCGGCCGGTTGCAGCCCGAACTCGACGCGGCAACTCTACCACGCGCGCGAATCGCAGGCCGGCGGGTTCACGTCGGTTTGTCGACCGGCATCAACTCCCGTGCGGCGCGACGCAGCCGTTCGCGCATCGCGATATAAATTCCCGAAGCGATGATCACGCCCGAGCCGAGCCAGGTCCAGACATCGGGAAAATTGCCGAACAGCAGGTAGCCGAGGACGACCGATCCGATCAGCTCGACATAGCCCAACGGCGCGATCACCGCGGCGGGACCAAGCTGGAAGGCGCGGATCACCATGTAGTGTCCAGCCCCGCCCAGCAGCCCGAGCGTGACGAACAGCACCATGTCCAGCAGCGAGCGCGGCATCACGAAGATGAACGGCATCGCCAGGCTCATGCCGAGTGAGCCGAGCAGGGCGGCGAAGATGATGCCGGTCGCCGCGGTGTCGGTGCGGACCAGGCGGGTCGCGATCTGGTACAGCGCATAGGCGAACGAGGAAAACAGGATCAGCAGCACCGCGGGATCGCGGAATCCGCTGCCCGGCCGGATCACCATCAACGCTCCGGCAAAGCCGACCACGACTGCGCTCCAGCGGCGCCAGCCTACCTGCTCCTGCAACAGCGGCACCGACAGCGCGGTGACCAGGAGCGGCGAGGTGAAGCCGATCGCCGATGCGGTTGCCAGCGGCACCGCGCCGATCGCCATCACGAACACCAGGTTGCTGACCAGCATCAAAGCCGACCGCCCGAGCTGCACCAGCGGGCGCCGCGTGCGGAACAGCGCCCAGCGATACTGCGGCAGGAACACCACCAGCATGACCATCAGGTGGCCGGTGAACCGCGCCCAGGTGATCTGGGCGGCCGGGTAGTTCGGTGCCAGCAGCTTCACCGCGACGTTCATGAACGGGAACATCGAGACGCCGGCGCACATCAGCAGGATCCCGCGCAGCATGGGATCGCGCGGTTCCATCGTGCTGGCCGCGCGCGCGGCGGCCGGCAGGCTTTCGCGCATGCGGCGAGGAATGCGACGTTTCAGCACCGTGCCGCGATGGCTCTCATCCCTCGCGGCACTTGATCATCCGCAGCGGCGTGTAGGTCAGCGCGACCGAGCCGTCCTGCTTGATCACCTGATTGCGCGTCCGCACCAGCGCGCGGCCCGGCCGGTTGCGCGACAGTCGCGCCTCGGTGACCTCGCACTCCACATGGATGGTGTCGCCGGCGAACACCGGCTGCTCAACGTTCAGCTCCATGTGCAGGAAGGCGAAGCCGGTGTGCTGCATGGTCGCCTGCACCAGGAGGCCCTCGGCGAAGCAGTAGCTCAGCGCCGCCGGCGCCAGGCGCTGCTTGATATCGGATTCCTCGCGCAGGAATTCGGTGTTGGTGAACAGCACCTCCACCATGCCGGTGGCGTTGACGAAGTTGGTGATGTCCGCCTCGGTCACCGTGCGGCCGATGGTGCGGAAGCGCCGGCCGACCGGCAGATCCTCGAAGTAAAGCCCAAGGCCGACGGTCTCCATCGCGTTCCCCTACAGCGCCTGGTGCACCTCCCATGAATCGCGCGCCGCGGCAATCAGCCGGTCGGCGTCCTCCGCCAGCAGCAGCCGGTGGGCGCGCAAGGCGTGCACCGCGTCGGTCAGCTTCCTCGCCCAGGCCTCGTGCGAGGGATACCTCTCGGCCAACGAGGGCCGGGGATCGCCGGCCTGCCGCCTCTCGGCTTCGGTGGCAGCGAACGGGATCATCGACCCCTGCACGGTGAACAGGTCGCCCTCGCCATAGCCCGCGGCGCGCAGCGACCAGCCGGCGCAGGTGGCAAGCGGCGCGTCCAGCAGCGGATGCCGGATGCCGCCGAGCGCATTGCCATCGGCGTCGACCGCCTGGACGAACACCGGATAGGCCATGGTCTCCACCGGCGGTTCCACCGAATGGTCGCGCAGCCGCAGTTCGTTCAGCACGGTCGGGAAGGCCACCCCCGGCAGCCTTGGGAATGTCGCCTGCGCTTCGGCCAGCGGGACCAGCGTTCCCGCCGCCCGCGACGGGAACCGGCTCGGCGGCGGGGCGGTGCCGTGCTCCACCCACTCGGTCAGCGCGACCAGCAAGGCCCGCATGAACGCCGCATAGCCGAGAGGATTGCCGGCCAGCTGCATGACCGGCTTGCCGAGCGGCCGGTACGGCGCATGCGGCACCCCGGTCACCGTATAGATGCGCACCTCGTCCGGCATGGCGATATCGGCGCCACCGGTGTCGGTGGCCACCAGCGAGGCGCGCGCCTGCCAGACGTCGCTTTCGGTATCCAGGTGCACCACCTTCGGGCAGACGCCGGCGTCGCAGCGCCGGCTGCAGGATACCGGCGGTGCGGCCGCTGATCGGGTCGCTCAGCGTCCGGATAGCTGAACGGGAACTGGTCGTCGCCGTAGGAATGGTCCTCGTGCTGGCGCGAGTAGCGGCCGGCCTGGGCGAACGGCCAGTTGATGCAGGTGCGCCGCGACCCTGCGACCACTGGCATGATGCCGTCGAACACCGGGCGCCCCGCGAGGTCCTGGTTGAAGCCATGGTACATCAGGTCGCGCAGCACGCGGCCGCTTTGCGAGATGCCGAAGCCCGCCGCGTGACGAATGCCTGGTCGCAGCGGGCTGTCGTCCGAGTGGCGCAGGAACGCCACAAAGTCGCGGATCGCGGCGAAGCCGATGCCCATCACGATGGGGTCGCGTGCGCGGTAGATGAACTCGAAGATCGCGCCGCGGTCGAAGCCTGGCGCGGTCGGCCGGGTGATCTCGACGTGCAGTTCGTCGATCAGCCGCCAGGTCGAGTCCCCGGCGGGGTGGTGCGCGGATCGGATTCGCGCTCGCGCACCGTCAGCGTCGCGCCCGCCGGATCGGCCACAGGGTAGACCAGCGTGCCGATGAAGCGGTCCTCCGACACCTCGTGGATGTTGCCGTCGCCGAGCAGACCGCTCGCCTCGGCGATGAACTCCTCCCGCACCATTCCGGTGATGCCGTGGATGGTCGGGAAGCGGGCGACCAGGCGGTCGTTGCCGGACGGCACGTCGCCCTGCCACGCGCTCCAGGCCAGGGTGAAGCCGCGGCGCATCAGGAAGCCGGTGCCGGCGCGTCTTCGGGTGGCCGCCTTCCGGCGCGCTGTTCAGCCGTGGCATGATCGGCTGGTTGCCGCGATTGGGCACGTCGTAGACCAGCCAGCCATTGCCCCGCGCGAGGTCGAATGGCTTGAGGATACGGAACTCGGACCGGTATTCAACGCAGCCGCGCGCATTGCGCGCCGCCCGGTCGAGATTGACGATGCCGGCGTTCAGCGGATGGGCCGGATCGAGCTCGCCGAACGCGACGCCGTGCAGGCGCTCGTAGGCGCCCACCGCACCGAACTCCATGCCGCCGAACACCGGCGTCTCCCGCTCGGTGATCTCGATCCGGCGCACGCCGCCACCGTCGCCGTCCATGCCGTCCTCCCGCGGTCGCCTGTGGGTTGCGAGCGTAGCGACCAACCGACCGGGCGCCCAGGGGCCGCGCGGCCAGCCGGTTGGTGGCTGCCGGGTGGCCGGGGGGCATACGTCCCTTGCCGCCGGCGCCCGCGTTGACCCTCCCGCCCGGAAGCGTAAGCACTCGCAACGGCCAAGGGCCAGTCGGCCGGCCGACACGATGGAGCGATCCATTGAGAGACGTACGCGACGCGCTGATGGTGGCGCGCAACTCCGACGACAAACTGGTTCGCCGCCCGCTGTCTCCTCACCTTCAGGTCTATCGCTGGCCGATCAGCATGGCGCTGTCGATCGGCATCGCATCACCGGCGTGGGGCTGGCCGTCGGCACGCTGCTGTTCACCTGGTGGCTGGTGGCGGCGGCGATCTCCGATCAGGCGTTCGCCAGCGTGCAATGGTTCCTGGCCTCGCCGATCGGCATGCTGCTGCTGTTCGGCTGGTCGCGCGGCGCTGTTCTTCCATTTCTTTGCCGGCATCCGGCACCTGGTGTGGGACGCCGGCTACGGGTTCGACAAGCCCTGGTACAACCGCACCGGCTGGGCCGTGGTGATCGCAACGGTCGTGGCGACGCTGCTGCTGTGGATCGTTGGCCTCGCGGTGTGGTGAGGCTCGTCATGGCAAAGGCTCCACAGATCGACATCATGCGCTCGCCGCTCGGCCGGGCGCGCGGGCTGGGTGCGGCCAGGGCGGGTGCGACGCACTGGTGGATGCAGCGGCTGACCTCGCTGGCGCTGGTGCCGCTGACGCTTTGGTTCCTCTGCGCCATGATCGGCATGCTCGGCGCGTCGCGCGACGATGTCGTTTTCTGGATGTCTGGTCCGCTTCCGATCGTGTTGCTGATCGCGCTGGTGATCGCCACCTTCCACCACCTGCAGGCCGGGCTTGCAGGTGGTCATCGAGGACTATGTGCACGACGACCGGCTGCGCATCGGCTCGATCCTGCTGGTGAAGGGATTATCGCTGCTGCTGGCGCTGGCCTGCATCGTCGCGGTGCTGCGGCTCGGTCTCTAGGCGGAAAGGAAACGATGAACGCGATCACGCTGCCTTCGTCGCGCGCCTACAACATCGTCGATCACACCTATGACGTGGTCGTTGTCGGCGCCGGCGGCTCCGGTCTGCGCGCCACCTTCGGCATGGGCGCGGCGGGGCTGAAGACCGCCTGCATCACCAAGGTGTTCCCGACGCGCAGCCACACCGTCGCGGCGCAGGGCGGCGTCGCCGCGTCGCTGGGCAACATGGATGCGGACGACTGGCGCTGGCACATGTACGACACCGTGAAGGGGTCGGACTGGCTCGGCGACCAGGACGCGATCGAATACATGTGCCGCGAGGCGGTGCAGGCGGTGTACGAGCTGGAACATTTCGGCGTGCCGTTCAGCCGCACCGAGGAAGGCAAGATCTACCAGCGTCCGTTCGGCGGCCACATGACGGACTACGGCAAGAAGCCGGCGCGTCGCGCCTGCGCCGCCGCCGACCGCACCGGGCACGCGATCCTGCACACGCTGTATCAGCAGAGCCTGAAGCACGACGTCGAGTTCTTCGTCGAATACTTCGCGCTCGACCTGATCATGGACGACGAGGGCGTGTGCCGCGGCGTCACCGCGTGGTGCCTGGAGGACGGCTCGCATCCATCGCTTCCGCGCGCAGCTCGTGGTGCTGGCGACCGGCGGCTACGGCCGCACCTATCTCTCCTGCACCTCGGCGCATATCTGCACCGGCGATGGCAACGGCATGGTGCTGCGCGCCGGGCTGCCGTGCCAGGACATGGAGTTCGTGCAGTTCCATCCGACCGGGATCTTTCCCGCCGGCTGCCTGATCACCGAGGGTGCGCGCGGCGAAGGCGGCTACCTGACCAACTCGGAGGGCGAGCGCTTCATGGAGCGCTATGCGCCGACGGCGAAGGATCTGGCGTCGCGCGACGTGGTGTCGCGCTCGATGACGATCGAGATCAACGAGGGACGCGGCTGCGGTCCGAACAAGGACCACATCATGCTGCACCTGGAGCATCTCGGCGCCGATCTGCTGCACGAGCGGCTGCCGGGGATTTCCGAGACCTCGCGCATCTTCGCCGGTGTCGACGTGACGAAGGAGCCGATCCCGGTGCTGCCGACGGTGCACTACAACATGGGCGGCGTGCCGACGAACTATCACGGCGAGGTGCTGCGGCCGACGCGCGACGATCCGGATGCGGTGGCGCCGGGCGTGATGGCGGTGGGCGAGGGCGCGTGCGTGTCGGTGCACGGCGCCAACCGGCTGGGCTGCAACTCGCTGCTGGACATCGTGGTGTTCGGCCGTGCCGCGGCGTTGCGGGCCGCCGACCTGGTCAAGCCGGACGCCAGCCAGCCGCCGCTGCCGCCGAAGGCGGGCGAGCAGTCGCTCGATCGTTTCGATCGCGTGCGCCACGCCAAGGGCGGCACGCGCGTCGCCGATCTGCGGCTCGACATGCAGCGGACGATGCAGACCCACGCCGCGGTGTTCCGCAACAGCAAGACGCTGACCGAGGGTGTCAGCGAGATGCAGCGCGTGTGGCGCGGGCTGTCCGACATGTCGGTGTCCGATCGCAGCCTGGTGTGGAACAGCGATCTGATGGAGGCGCTGGAGCTGCAGAACCTGATGGGCAACGCGATGACCACGATGGTCGGCGCGGAGGCGCGGCACGAGAGTCGCGGCGCGCATGCGCACGACGATTATCCCGACCGCGATGATGCGAACTGGATGAAGCACACGCTTGCCTGGTGCGACGAGAACGGCGCGGTGCGTCTGGACTATCGGCCGGTCAAGCTGCAGACGCTGACCAACGAGGTGTCGTCGTTCCCGCCGAAGGCGCGGGTGTACTGATGGCGAACTTCGCCCTCCCCGCCAACAGTCGCATCGGTCGCGGCAAGACCTAGAAGGCGCCCGCCGGTGCGAAGCGCGTGCGCGAATTCCGGATCTATCGCTGGAACCCGGACGACGGAAAGAACCCGCGCACCGACACCTACGAGGTCGATCTGGATGCGTGTGGCCCGATGGTCCTGGACGCGCTGATCAAGATCAAGAACGAGATCGATCCGACGCTGACCTTCCGCCGCTCCTGCCGCGAGGGCATCTGCGGTTCGTGCGCGATGAACATCGACGGCGGCAACACGCTGGCCTGCCTGAAGCCGATCGACGAGATGAAGGGCGCGGTGCGCATCGACCCGCTGCCGCACATGCCGGTGGTGAAGGACCTGGTGCCGGACCTGTCGCAGGCCTACGCGCAGTTGCACAGCATAGAGCCGTGGCTGCAGGCGGACAGTCCGCGCCGCCACCCGATGGCGAGCGGCTGCAGAGCCGCGAGGAACGTGCGAAGCTGGACGGGCTGTGGGAGTGCATCCTCTGCTTCTGCTGCTCCACCGCATGCCCGAGCTACTGGTGGAACGGCGACCGCTATCTGGGTCCCGCGGTGCTGCTGCAGGCGTATCGCTGGATCGCCGATTCGCGCGACGAGCACACCGGCGAACGGCTCGACGCGCTGGAGGACCCGTTCAAGCTGTATCGCTGCCACACGATCATGAACTGCACCGACACCTGTCCGAAGGGGCTGAACCCGGCAAAGGCGATCGGCGCGATCAAGCAGTTGATCGTCGAGCGGCAGGTGTAGCGGCTACCCGGCGCGGCTCCCCGGGTGTCAACGAAGACCGCATAGAGCGACCGGCTGGCGGCCGTGAACAGGCGGGTCCGCATGGGCCCGCCGAAGCACAGGTTGCCGCACCGTCACACCGCTGTAGCCCACATGTCGGCCGGCGTTGCCGTCCGGACTGCACTTGACGCCGTCCACCATGCAGTCGGTAAACAGCTTCTGGTTGGAAATCCTGTTGTCGGCGCCGACGTCGAAAAACATGCACGTCGCCCTTGTCGCCTGGTCCCTTCCCGGTGCTGATGACGTAGAGCCGCTTGTAGTCGGCTGAAAAGGTCAGTCCGTTCGGGTCCGGCACCTGATCCTCGGTCACCGCTCTATCGATCCGACCGCTGGGATCGACGCGGTTGACGTTGGTGGGAAGCTCGCGGTTTGAGCCGCCCGGCGGCATTGCTGGCACCGCCCGCGGCGTCCGGCATTCGCGCGGCCGGCGCACCGTCGGCATGCATGCTGGACGGCGCAGTGTCTGAATGACAAGGCTGCATGGCTCCCCTACAGTGGCTGGAAATCTCCGCAGAGAGACGACCAAGGGAGGATACTGTGCGCGCAACAGGGCATGGAGCGTTGACGCGCCGCGCATTGCTGGCAGCGACCGCCGGCATTGCCGGCGCGACCGGTCGGGCGGTGGCGGCTCCGCTCGGTCAATTGACCTACGGCGTGCATGTCTCGCTGCCGCCGGCGTGGTTCGACCCGGCGGAGACCACCGGGATCATCACCCCCTTCATGCTGCTCTATGCGATGCACGACGGTCTGGTGAAGGCGATGCCGGACGACATCCTGGCTCCAAGCCTCGCGGAATCGTTCTCGGCGTCGGAGGATGGCCTGACCTACGATTTCGTGCTGCGGAAAGGCGCGCTGTTCCACACCGGCGATCCGGTCACGTCGGACGACGTGAAGTTCACCTTCGAACGCTATCGCGGCAACAGCCAGAGCCTGCTGCGGCAGCGCGTCGATGCGATCGAGACGCCCGATCCGCAGCATGTCCGCATCCGGCTGAGGCAGCCATGGCCGGACTTTCTGACGTTCTACGGCGGTGCCACGGGGGCAGCCTGGATCGTGCCGCGCAAGTACCTCGCCAAAGTGGGTGACGATGGCTTCAAGAAGGCGCCGGTCGGCGCCGGCCCGTATCGTTACGTCTCGTTCTCGCCCGGCGTGGAACTGGTGTTGGAGGCGTTCGAAGCCTACTGGCGCAACACGCCGCGCGTGAAACGCCTGGTGCTGAAGGTGATCCCCGACGAATCGACGCGGCTTGCCGCGCTGAAGCGGGGCGAGATCGACATCGCCTATTCGATCCGCGGCGAGCTCGCGGGCGAACTGCTGCAGACACCGGGCCTGAGCCTGAAGCCGGTGGTCGTGCAGGGCACGTTCTGCGTGTATTTCGCGGACCAGTGGGATCCGAAATCACCGTGGCATGATCTGCGCGTACGCCAGGCCGCCAACCTGGCGATCGACCGGAACACGATCAACGAGGCGCTGACCATGGGGTTCTCGCATGTGACGAACAGCGCGGTCTTTCCGGACATGTTCGAGTTCTACTGGCAGCCACCGCCGGCGGTGTACGACCCGGCCCAGGCGAAACAGCTGCTGGCGGCGGCAGGCTATCCCAACGGCTTCGATGCGGGCCTCTATTTCTGTGATTCGTCTTACGCCAACATCGCGGAAGCGGTGGTCAACAACCTGGGCGAGGTCGGCATCCGCAGCAAGCTGCGGCCGATCGAGCGTGCGGGGTTCCTGAAGGGGTTTGCCGACAAGGCGTACAAGAACCTCATCCAGGCCGGGCCCGGCGCTTTCGGCAATGCCGCGACACGGCTCGAGAGCCTGGTGGTCCAGGGCGGCACATTCGCCTATGGCAGCTACCCGGACATCGATGCGCTGTTCCCGCAGCAGGCGGTCGAGCTCGACCGAGCAAAGCGCACGGCGGTTCTGCACCGGATGCAGCAGATGGTGCACGAGCGCGCGATGTATGCGCCGATCTGGCAGCTGGCCTTCATCAACGGCGTGGGTCCGCGCGTGGCAGAGTCGGGCTTCGGGCGGATAGCGGGATTCCCCTACACCGCGCCGTACGACGAGCTTGCGCTGAACGGCAGCTGAGGCGTCGATTCTCTCGATCGTGGTTGACGAAGCCATCGGCCCTGTGCCGACCATGGTTCATCCGGCACGGGAGAGCGACCCATGTACAGAAAGGAGATCGGCCCGCAGCTGCGGCACGACGGGATCGGCTACCTCAATTTCATGGCGACCTTGTCGCAGCACCTGAGATGCCGGAACTACTTCGAGATCGGCACCGCTGCCGGCCACTCGCTCAGGGCGTTCCGCTGCGACGCGGTCTGCGTCGATCCGCGGTTCAAGGTGTCGCAGGACGTGCTGCAGGGCCGGCGCAGGGCGCATTTCTTCCAGATGACGTCCGATGCGTTCTTCAACCACTACAGCCTGAGGCTCTTCCTGCCGGGCGGCGCGGACGTCGCGTTCCTCGACGGGCTGCATCATTTCGAGGCGCTGCTGCGGGATTTCATCAACACCGAGCGATTCTGCCACGACAGATCGGTCATCCTGCTGCACGACTGCCTGCCGTTGAACGAGCGCATGGCGGAGCGGGACTTTCGCGAGGATGAGGCCGAGGATGCCGACACCCGCACGGCCTGGACCGGCGACGTGTGGCGTCTGTTGCCGATTCTGCAGAAATACCGCCCGGACCTTCGGGTTCAGCAGTTCGATTGCGGCCCCACCGGACTGATCGCCTGCACCCGCCTGGCGCCGTACTCGCGCGTGCTGCTCGACGGGTTTGATTCCATCGTCAACGAGTTCAACCGGCTGTCGCTCTCCGAGTTCGGACTGGCCAGATTGTGGCGCCTGTTCCCGACCTTCGATACGCGGAAGCTTGCGGCCACCCCGACCGACGTGCCGAGACTGTTGTTCGGCGAGTTGGACTGACCGAGGAACGCGCTCGCGCAACCGGCCTCTGCTCGCTTGCGGCCGATGCTCTGGTGGGCCGCCGCAGCGCAAGCTGCCGGGGCTCATCTGCCCGGCGATCGTGACGCAAAAGCGATCGGCTAAAGGTCGTGCGTCTCAACGCCAGGCGTATTGGGGAAGGCCATGTCGCGCACGCGGACTCCATCGGGTCGTTGGATATAGCCGATAGATGGCTCCATCGTGTCAAGGACATAATCCGCATCGCCCCTTGCGGCGATTTCGAACGCCCGGTCCGCGCTTTTGAAATAGGCGGCGATCGGATTGAAGCGCGCCGGCACGGTTGCCAGCATCTTGGCGAAACCCTGGTTATCGACGCAGAAGTTGGCGATGATGTTCAGCGCTCGTGTTCCGAGCGAAAAGAAGCGGAAGGAATCCGCGAGCTCCGGGGCCAAGGTTTCATGCGGTGACGTATGATGCTGACGGAGAGCAGTCTTGTGGTGGTTCGTCGCATCAGAGATGAAGATGTCTGTTATGAGGACAGCCAGGAACTCTTCTTGTTTGTCCCAAGGCTGCAGCTGCCCGTTTTTGAACAGAACAAATTTTTGCGTCCCACTCAGATGCCGAAATGCGTGCACCAGCTCATGGAACAGGACCTCCTTCGGAAGTGACGCGGCGCCGCGATCCGAACAGCGGCTCATCCTGCTCGGGGTAAAGAGAACGACCGGTTGCTCCGGTTGGCCAGGGAATTCAACCTCCTTGGCATTGCAGGTATCTTCGTCGAATGGCATCAACAGAATCGGCCGCTTCTTATGCGTCGTCTGGTAATGCAGCGCGGCCGCAAGCACCGCGCCCGCCCGCGAACTCAGAACTTCCGATAGCACGTCGCGAACGTCCCGCTCGAAGGCGGCCTCGCTGCCCTCCTTGCCTGGCCCATCCGGCCAAATCTCAATTCCGAAGTTCTGCTCAATCACAGGAAATGGTTCCCTCGGTCCGGCCTTCTCGAGATTAGCGGAAAAGAGAACCTGGCGTCATCCGCGAAACGCTGATGGCTGGTGGTGCTTCTCGTGAAGCCAGCCAACCCGCGGGGGGTGACTTCTTCGCCGATTTTCCCGGAGGGTTTGCGTGTCTATTGACGCTGCCGGGCTGTGCTCTGGTGGAGCCAAGGGGAGTCCAACCCCTGACCTCCTGATGCCATTCAGGCGCTCTCCCAACTGAGCTATGGCCCCGACCGCGCGAGGGCGGCATATAGCGCCGGCGCCGGAGGCCGATCAAGGGGCGCCACCCGCAGCCTGGCTGCGCTGGGGCGGAGCGGACGCCGCTGTCGGAAGGGGAGTCGGGAAGCTTGGTCTAGTAGGCCCTGAACATCTCCGCGATCCGCTCCGGATCGCGCGTCACCGTCAGGGCCAGCGACAGCAGGATGCGCGCCTTCTGCGGCAGCAGGTTGTCGGCGATCAGGAAGCCCGCATTGGCGAGCCTGGTGCCGCGGAACGTCCGCCCGCTGCCGGCGCGGGTGCACTGCACCACCACGACGCCCTTGGCGACCGCCTCCTTCAGCGCCTCGAAGTCGCCCGGCGGTGCGAAGCCAGGTGCGAAGCCCGCCGAGCACGATGCCCTCGGCGCCGGCCGCGGTGAACGCGCGCACCGCCGTGCCGTCGCCCCCGGCATAGGCGTAGGCGATATCGACGCGGGGCAGTGCCTCGAGCGAGCGGATGTCGAACTCGGTGTCCGGACAGCAGCGCCGCAGCGGCCGACGGTAGAACGCGATCGCATCGCCGTCGGCATGGCCCAGCACGCCGAAGTCGGCAGAGCGAAACGTCTGCAATCGCAGCGTCGCGGTCTTCGTCACGTCGCGCGCCGCCTGGATCTCGTCGTTCAGCACCACGAGCACGCCCATGCCACGCGCCTCAGGACTGGCCGCGACGCGGATCGCGTTGACCAGGTTGAGGCCGGCGTCGGTCGACAGCCCGCTCGACGGCCGCTGCGATCCTACCAGCACCACCGGCACGCTCACCTTCAGCGTCAGGTTGAGGATATAGGCGGTCTCCTCCAGCGTCGCGGTGCCATGGCCGATGACGATGCCGGCGAGATCGGCGGTATCCGCCACCAGGCGCTCGCACAGCAGAACCAGCGCCTTCCAGTCGGCAAAGTCGATCGCGGTGCTGGGGATGTTGCGGTAGCGCACGGGCACGACATCAGCGACCAGTGCGGTCTCCGGCCAGCGCGCGATGATCTCGTCGGCGTGCATGACCACGCCGTGGGCGCCGTAGTCCTGCAGGTCGAGCGGCCCCTTGCCGACCGAGGCGATCGTGCCGCCGGTGCCGATGAACGCGACCTTCGGCCTCATGCGACGGTGACGGCGGTGGCGTCCACCGCATCCAGCACCGGCGGGCGCCTTGTGTGGAAGTCGGTGTCGCGCTGATACGCGTCGGCGACCTTCAGCACGCGCGCCTCGGCGAACGGGCGCGCGGCGATCTGCAGACCGATCGGACAGCCGTTCGGGTCGAAGCCGCAGTTCACGCTCACCGCCGGCAGACCCAGGTAGTTGTACGGCCGCGTCGCCGACGAGACCGCCATGAACGTCGCCTCGGTGCCCGGCGGGCCGTGGTCGATGTCGGTCTCCGCCAGCGTCGGCAGGCAGCTGCGGATGGTGGGCGAGATCAGCACGTCCGCCTTGGCGAACACCTCGCGGCAGAACGCCTTGAGGATCGGCCCGCGCCGGCTCAGCGCCTCGACATAATAGGTTGCCGGAATGGCGTAGCCGCCATACATCCGGCCGCTGATGTGGATGCCGTAGTCGCCGGCCGCTCGCGCATCCACTGCGCGTGGATCGTCGCCGCCTCGACGCGCGAGACGATGCTGCCGTAGGTGGTCACGGCGTCCATCAGCGGCAGGGCGATCGGCTGCACCGTCGCCCCGCGCGCGACCAGACAGCCACCGCGCGCTCCATCGCCTCCAGCACTGGCGCATCGACGCCTTCGAGGAACCATGTCGAGGGCAGCCCGATGCGCAGCCCGCGGACGTCGCCGTCGAGCGCTGCCTCGTAGTCCGGCACCGGCTCGTGCGAACTGGTGGGATCGCGCGGGTCGCGGCCGGCGATCAGCGTCAGCACCCGCGCGCAATCGCGTGCCGTGCGGGTGAGCGGCCCGACATTGTCGGCGCTGAACGACAGCGGCATGACGCCGTAGCGCGACACCCGGGTCTGCGTCGGCTTGATGCCGGTCACGCCGCACGCGGCAGCCGGCAGCCGGACAGAACCGCCGGTGTCGGAGCCGAGCGCCATGTAGTTGAACCGCGCCGCCACCGATACGCCCGAGCCGGAGGACGATCCGCCGGTGATGTAGGGCGGGTTCCACGGGTCGCGGCAGTCGCCGAACGCGCGATTGTGACCGGTCGGGTTCTGCGCGAACTCCGCCATGTTGAGCCCGCCGAACACGTAGGCGCCGGCGGCGCTCAGCCTCTCGATCACCGTGGCGGTGACCGCGGGCCGCCAGTCCCTGCGCAGCGCCGAGCCGCAGGTGCTGAGCCTGCCCGCCTGGTAGGACATGTCCTTGTGCATCATCGGCACGCCGTGCAGCGGGCCGAGCCAGGCTTTCTCGCGTAGCGCACGGTCCGCCGCGCGCGCCGCCTGGTCGGCACCCTCGCGGTCGAGCCAGATCGTCGCGTTCAGCCGCGGATTGACCGCCTCCATGTTGCGCCAGCAGGCGTCGAGCAACTCCAGCGAGGTCGCGTCGCCGCGTCGCACCGCCTCCGCCGCATCGACCATCGAGAGGTCCGCGAGATCGGTCATGGCGCTACTCCTTCGCCTCGTGCAGCGCGGCCTCGAAGCTGGAGGGCTCGTCCTCGAACGCCAGCGAGCCACGCAGCGCCTCGAAGGCGCGGATGGTCGAGATCAGGTCCGCCGCCATCCGCCGGGCCGGGTCGTTCGGCGGGGCGATGCCGTGCCATCGCGCAATCGTTGCCTCAACCTGGGCTTCGAAGTCGTCCATGGTCGATGTCTCCGGCGTTACCGGAGCCATTATGCCAAAGAGAGGGATCGAACGACATGCCGGATGAGCTGCGCCCCGACATCCCCGCCGGCGCGGTATTCGAGACCGACGTGCCGGCGCGGCTCGACCGCCTGCCCTGGGCGCGGTTCCACTGGCTGGTGATCGTGGCGCTGGGCATCGCCTGGGTGCTCGACGGGCTGGAGGTGACCATCGTGGGGTCGCTGTCCGGCGCACTGACCGAGAGCCCGGTGCTGCGCCTGACCGAGCAGCAGGTGGGCCTCGCCGCCAGCGCCTACCTGATCGGCGCCGTGGCAGGCGCGCTGTTCTTCGGCTGGCTCACCGACCGGCTGGGCCGGAAGAAGCTGTTCAGCATCACAGTGCTGGTCTACCTGACGGCGACGATCGCCTGCGGCCTGTCGTGGGACTTCGCGTCGTTCGCAGTGTTCCGCATGCTCACCGGCGCCGGCATCGGCGGCGAGTATGCCGCGGTGAACGCCACCATCCAGGAGCTGATCCCGGCGCGCCGCCGCGGCTTCACCGACCTGGTGGTGAACGGCAGCTTCTGGATCGGTGCCGCGATCGGTGCGATCGGCGCGCTGGTGGTGCTGGACCCGGCGGTGATGCCGGCCGAATACGGCTGGCGCTTCGCCTTCATCATCGGCGGCGTACTCGGCTTCATCGTGCTGCTGCTGCGCCGCTTCCTGCCGGAGAGCCCGCGCTGGCTGATGACGCACGGCGAGCCCGACGAGGCCGAACGCGTCGTCGCCGAGATCGAACGGCGCGTGGAGCGCGAAACCGGCCCGCCCTTGCCGCCAGTGCCGGGAGAGAAACTGCTGCTGCGAACCGACGTGCGCGAATGGTTCGGCCCCGCAACCCGCGCGCTGTTCACCGACTATCGAGATCGCGCGATCCTGGGCATCGCGCTGATGGCGGCGCAGGCGTTCTGCTACAATGCGGTGTTCTTCACCTACGCGCTGATCCTGACGCGCTTCTACGCCATCGCATCGGGCAGCATCGGTTGGTTCATGCTGCCGTTCGCCGCGGGCAACTTCCTGGGACCCCTGTTGCTGGGCAGGCTGTTCGACACGCTCGGGCGGCGCCTGATGATCACCGCGACGTACGCGATCTCCGGCATCCTGATGGCGATCACCGGATGGCTGTTCGTGCTGGGCGTGCTCGATGCGGTGCAGCAGACGGCGGCCTGGACCGCGATCTTCTTCGTCGCGTCCGCCGCGGCGAGCTCGGCCTACCTGACCGTCGGCGAAAGCTCCCCACTGGAGATGCGCGCGATCGCCATCGCGCTGTTCTACGCGTTCGGCACCGGTGTCGGCGGTGTCGCCGGGCCGGCGCTGTTCGGTGCGCTGATCGACACCGGCGAGCGCGTGTCGATCATGTGGGGCTATCTGCTCG
The DNA here is from genome assembly GCA_963812075.1 of uncultured Alphaproteobacteria bacterium. Taxonomy (GTDB): domain Bacteria; phylum Pseudomonadota; class Alphaproteobacteria; order Acetobacterales; family Acetobacteraceae; genus JAMXLO01. The sequence continues at coordinate 1,532 of CAWETN010000019.1, read as the reverse complement.
GCGGCGGACTAATGGTGGGCGCGGCGGTGGTCGCGGCGTTCCTGGCGGTGCCGGCGGAGCGCCGCCCGCTGGAGGAGATGGCACCGCCCCTGTCCTCCTTCGTGCGATGGCGTCATAGTCGCCCGCGAACGCAGCCCACATGGAGCGGACCGTGGCAGTGGAAAAGCAGGCCTATCGCGAGGCGATGGCGCGTCTCGGCGCCGCGGTGAACGTCATCACCACCGACGGACCCGGTGGCCGCGCCGGGTTCACCGCCTCGGCCGTGTGCAGTGTCACCGATACACCGCCCACGCTGCTGGTCTGCGCCAATCGCACCAACAACTCCTACCCTGCCATGAAGGCCAACGCCGTACTGTGCGTGAACACGCTGGCCGGCGCACATGAGGGGTTGTCACCGGTGTTCGCCGGCATGACCAATCACACCATGGAGGCCCGCTTCGAGGGCGCCACCTGGCACACGATGCTGACCGGCGCTCCTGTGCTGGACGGCTTGCTGGTCGCGTTTGATTGCCGCATCGACCAGATCATCGAGGTGGGCACGCACGACGTCTTCATCTGTTCGGTCGAGGCGGTGGAGGTTGGCGAAGCGAACGAAGGCCTGATCTACTACGCACGCGGCTATCACCGGGTCACGCACAGGGGGTAACCCTCGGGCCGGATTTAAACGCCGCGCGGCGCGTTCAAGGCAGGATCATTGTGCCTCGGCTGATATGATGTGGGCATGCAAGATCGATAGGGGCTATGCCGCATGGTGAGCAAACCGCCGACCGCAGCCGGCACCTGGCACGCGTTGGCTGCGCACCTTCCGGAGATGAAGGGTGCGTCGCTTCGCCGCCTGTTCGCTGACGACCCGGCGCTCGGAGCGCTTCTCGGCCGAGACGGACGGGTTGTTCCTGGACTACTCGAAGAACCTCGTCGTCGACGAGACGATGCAGCCGCTGCTGCGACTCGCGCAGGAATGTGGGGTGACTGCACGGCGCGACGCCATGTTCCGCGGCGAGAAGATCAACGCGACCGAACGGCGCGCCGTTCTGCATGTGGCGCTGCGGGCGCCGCGCGACGCCCGGATCGAGGTCGACGGCGAGAACGTCGTTCCCGAAGTCCATGCGGTCCTCGAACCGCATGGCGGGTTTTGCCAGCGCGGTGCGGAGCGGCGAGTGGCGGGGCGCCACGGGCAAACGCATCCGCACATCGTCAACATCGGCATCGGCGCCTGGATCTTGGGCCGGAGATGGCCTACCGGGCATTGCAGCCGTACAGCGATCGATCGATGACGTTCCGGTTCGTCTCCAATGTCGACGGCGGGAATTTTCTGGAGGCGACGCAGGATCTGGAACCGGCCGAGACACTGTTCATTGTCTCGTCCAAGACCTTCACCACCCTCGAGACGATGACCAACGCCGCCACGGCGCGTGCTTGGCTGGTCGGCGGCCTCAATTCCGACGCCGCCGTTCCGCACGGCACTTCGTCGCCGTGTCGACCCCAACGCCCTCGGGCGTAGCCGCATTCGGCATCGAAGCGACCAATATGTT
>CAWETN010000018.1:0-468604 GCA_963812075.1 uncultured Alphaproteobacteria bacterium | reverse complement strand
CACCTTCAATTGCGTCCGCCTGGCGGCCACCAAGATGAGCCTCAACGAGCCCGATGAGGACGGCGCCCGGGGCGCCATCGTCAACACGGCATCGGTGGCGGCCGAGGACGGTCAGATCGGGCAGGCCGCCTATTCGTCGTCGAAGGGCGGTGTGGTCGGCATGACTCTCCCGGTGGCCCGCGACCTGGCGGTCGTCGGCATCCGGGTCAACACCATCCTGCCGGGCCTGATCGACACGCCCATCTACGGCGCGGGCGAGGGCTCGGAGGCCTTCAAGGACAAGCTGGCCCAGGACGTGCTCTTCCCGAGACGGCTCGGGCGGGCGAGCGAGTTCGCGACGCTGGCCGTCGAACTCCTGTCCAACTCGTACATGAACGCCGAGTCGATCCGCCTCGACGCCGGCATCCGTATGCAGCCCAAATAGATCCCGACGGATCGGGGGAGCGACAGCCATGATGGATCCCGAGCTCGCGGCCCTGGTCGACGTGCTGCCGGTCATCGACCTCTCGGACCCGGTGGCGGCCCGCGAGGCCTTCGAGCAGATTCTCGTCGCCATCACGATCGACATCCCCGGGATCGAGACCCTCGAGATCGAGGACCGGAAGGTGCCCGGATGGGACGGCGAGCCCGACGTGGCGGTGCGCGTGTACCGGTCCCGCACGGCAGCGACCGGCGCCGGGGCACCGGGCATCGTCATGATCCACGGCGGCGGCTTCATCATCGGAAGCGTCCAGGCCGAGCACGCCGGCGCGGCGCGGACCGCCATCGATACGGGGGCGGTCGTCGTCTCGGTCGAGTACCGCCTGGCCCCCGAGCACCCCTACCCCGCCGGTCTCCACGACTGCTACGCCGCGCTGTCCTTCCTGCATGCCGAAGCCGAGCCGCTGGGCGTCGACCCGGCGCGGGTGGCCCTGCTCGGGGCGAGCGCCGGGGGCGGGCTCGCGGCGGCGACCGCGCTGCTGGCGCGGGACCTCGGCGGGCCGCCGGTCTGCTTCCAGATGCTGCACATCCCCGAGCTCGACGACCGGCTCGAGACACCTTCCATGCGGGCGTTCGTCGACTCGCCACTGTGGAACCGCCCGCTCGCCGTCCAGAGCTGGAAGGCGTACCTCGGCGAGATGTCGGGAGCGTCCGACGTGCCGGCCTACGCGGCACCGGCCCGGGCCACCGATCTCGCGGGGTTGCCCCCGGCCTACGTCTCGACCGCCGAGAACGACCCGCTGCGCGACGAGGGGATGACGTATGCGCTCCGCCTGCTGCAGGCGGGCGTCTCGGTCGAGCTGCACCAATTCCCCGGGGACGTTCCACGGCTCGGCGCTGGTCACGACGGCCGAGGTGTCCAAGCGCGCCCAACGCGAGGCGGCCCTGGTGCTGCGACGCGCGCTGGGCGTCGACACCGACGCCGCTCCCATGGGCTGAGCGGCGGGTCCCGCTCGCTCAAGCCCTTGGCGACCAGCACGCCCGAAGGCGGCCGCGGGGCATGATGGGACGATGACGGGGTTCAAGGGCTGGCCCGACAGCGCGCTGGATTTCTACGAAGGCCTCGAGGCAGACAACTCGAGGGCGCTACTGGAACGATCACAAGGACGTGTACGAACGGGACGTGAAGGCGCCGATGGAGGCGCTGCTCGCCGAGCTGGCGGGCGAGTTCGGCGAGTCCCGCCTCTTCCGCCCCTACCGCGACACGCGCTTCAGCCCCGACAAGTCGCCCTACAAGACGGCCATCGCCGCCAGGATCGGCGACGGCTACGTGCAGCTCTCGGCCGCACGGCCTCATGGCCGGCGCGGGCACCTACCACATGGCGCCCGACCAGCTGGAGCGTTACCGCGCCGCCGTCGGCGGCGGACAGGACCGGGCGCAAGCTCCAGGCCGTCGTCGACGCCCTGCGCGCGGCGGCGGTCGAGGTCACCGCCATGGAGACGCTCAAGACGCGCGCCGAGGGGTTACGCCAAGGACCACCCGCGGATTGAGCTGCTGCGCCACAAGGGTCTGGTCGCCATGAAGGCCTGGCCGGTGGCCGGCTGGCTCGGGACGGCTGGGGCGAAGAAGCGTGTGGTCGACCTGTTCCACGCCACTGCCCCGCTCCTCTCGTGGCTCGACGCGCACGTCGGGGCCGAGCGAGGAGGCCGACGGCACGGGATGAAGCCGGTCATCGACAGGCGCCGAACCGACCGACCGGAACAGGCGCCGCTCAGGCCTCGACGGCGGCGCGCACCTCCGTCGTCTCGTCGGCGCTCGAGAGCGCCTTCCACAGGGCCCGGTAGCTCTTGTAGGTGATCACGTCGGTGATGTAGCCCGCCCGCTCGAGCTCGGCGTGGTACGCGGGCAGGTTGCGCCATGGCACGCCCATGTCCACGTGGTGGGCCAGGTGCCAGCCGGTGTTGTACGGGACGACCCAGAACCGGGCCAGGAGCGACTGGCGCACGTTGTGCGTCGTGGCCCGGCGGTCCGGGCTGCGCTCCATCCCTCCGTGCTCGGCGATGGAGCGCAGGCGGTTGATCACGCGCCATTCGGTCATCCAGGGCAGCCACCACAAGAGCGGGTAGATCCACCACCGGCCGGTGGCGGCCCACATGGCCGCCCACAGCACTGCCTGGACGCCGAAGATGGAGAGGCCGATGGGGCGGAACGGCATGTGCAGCGTGTTCTTGACCAGCGGGACGAAGTTCTTCCAGCCGCTGATCCCGACCGCGTCGCGGAAGAGCCGGCGCCGCCAGCGCGCGGCGCGTGCACGGGTAGGGCGCGTAGAAGGCGATGTCGGGCTCGGCCGGGCCGAACTCGTCCTTGTGGTGGGCGAAATGCACCCGCCGGTAGAGCTGGACCGGCGTGAACACCGGGTAGGCGACCACCCACTTGCCGATCGCAGTCGTTCCAGCGCTTGTTGGTGAAGAGCAGCTTGTGCGCCGCCTCGTGCATGAGGATGGCGAAGCGCGCGTACATCGGGCCCATCAGCACGAAGGCGATCAGGTAGCTCCACCACTGGTCGATCCACACGGCGCCGCCGATGATCGAGCGCGACCCAGAACCACACCGCCGCCACCGAGACGGCGTTGCGCAGGTTGTCGATGCGGCGCAGCGCGGCGCGCAGCTCCGGGATGGCCATGCCGTTGGCCAGCAGGCGCTCGCTCGGGAGGACGTCGGGCCGGGATCCCGCGTCGGGCACCATGGTGCTTGCCATGCGGACATATTACGATAGATCAGTCAAGTGACGCAAGTACGTAATACCCCCGTGACACCGGTCGAGCTGCCGCCGCTGACGGCCCGTTCCGTGCTGGCCAGCGCCCTGCTCGGGATGGATCCCCCCGAGCTGCCCGTCGCCCAACTGGTCCGGCTGACCACGCTGTTCGGCATCAGCGAGAACAGGGCACGGGTCGCGCTCAGCCGCATGGTGGCGGCCGGGGAGGCGACGACCGACGGGTCCGGGCGGTACCGCCTCGCCGGCCACCTGGTGGCTCGCCAGTCCCGCCAGTCGGCCAGCCGTTCGGGAACGACCGCTCCCTACGACGGCTGGTGGTGGCTGGCCGTGGTGACCACCGCCGGCAGCACCGCCGGGGTGCGCGGCGCCCGTCGTCGCGTTCTCGGCTACGCCCGGATGGGCGAGCTGCGCGAAGGCGTGTGGCTCCGGCCGGGCAACGTCGCCGTCGAGCTGCCCGACTCCTGCAGGCCGACGTCGAACTCATGACGGCTCGGCCGGGAGACCCGCGGGCGCTGGCCGCCCGGCTGTGGGACCTCGCGGGCGTGGTCCGACCGGTCGGGGAGGCTCCTGCACAGCCTCGGCGCGCTGTCACCCGACGGACCCGAGGCGCTGGCGCCGGGGTTCGAGCTCTCCGCCGCGGTGCTGCGCCACCTGCAGGCGGACCCGCTCCTGCCCGCAGAGCTCCTGCCGGACCACTGGCCGGGCCGCCTACTGCGTACGACGTACGACGACTGGGACGCGCGCTACCGCGCCACCCTGGACGGATGGAGTCGGGCCGGCTGAGCGGGGGCGTCGCTAGGGTGACGGCATGCCCGACATCTGCCAGGCGCTCGTGATCGCGCCGCCGGAGGTCACCTGCGGGCGGATCGCGTACACGGCTCGACGAGTACGTGCGGACGGGCTCGTCGACCCCGCCCTTCTCCGTCGACGAGGAGACGGCGGTCGGCTAGGGATGGCGTCCGAGCCGACCTTGTTCGAGTGGGCCGGTGGTCGAGCTGCATTCGAACGAATGATCAACGCGTTCTACGACAGGGTCGAGCGAGACGACCTGCTGGCATTGTTCTTCCCCGGCGGCGTCCATGCCGAGCATCGCCGCAACGTGGCGACCTGGTGGTGCGAGGTCTTCGGTGGTCCGGCGGACTACTCCGCACAGCTGGGTGGCTACGACCGGATGGTCGAGAAGCACCGCCGGCTCGGGATCACCGACGCGCAGCGATTTCGCTTCGCCTCCTTGATGAGCCTCGCGGCCGACGATGCGGGCATGCCGAGCGATCCGGAGTTCCGTTCGGCGCTCGTCGCCTATCTCGAGTGGGGCACCCGCATCGCGCTGGCCAACTCCCAAGCCGATGCCGCCGTCGTCGAGCACGCACCGGTGCCCCGCTGGGGCTGGGGAGAGGCACCACCCTACGATCCGTAGGTCCCTGCCTCCTCTGCCGTTCCCGTGGCCGCCGGCTTCTGCCAGACCGAGACGTGGCTCCGGCTCTCGCTGGTGAACGGCGAGCGCTCCCAGTCGGCCCAGCGCTCGCTGAGCGTCATGTCGGCGAGGCGCGCCATGAGGTCGAGCTCGGACGGCCAGACGTAGCGGAACGGCGCCGAGAAGGTCTCGACGCGCCCTCGGTCACGAAGTAGTGGTGCGACACGACGGCTGGTGCGCCACGTCGTACTCGTCGAAGCCGAGGTGCGTCGGTGTCGACGTGAAGGCCCGCACCGTCTCGCCGGGTGGCAGCCGCCGGAGATCCGGGACCACGACCTCCACGACGAAGCGCCCGCCCGGCTCCAGATGCGCCGCGACGTTGCGGAAGCACGCGACCTGCTCGTCCTGCGTGGTGAGGTTCATGATGGTGTTGCGCACGAGGTACGCCAGCGTGAACGTTCCGACCGCACCGTCGACCTGTGCGGTCGCGAAGTCGCCGATCGTGACCCCGAGGGCCGCGGCACCGGGCTTGGCCCGCAACTGCGCCACCATGTCCTCTGACAGCTCGATGCCGTGGACCGGCACGCCACGCCGGCTGAGCGGCAGCGCGAGGCGGCCGGTCCCGATGCCGAGCTCGAGCGCGCCGCCGCGCCCGGCCTGTTCGGCCAGAAGCTGACGGCCGGGTCGACGACCGCCGGGTCGAACAGGTCCGGCCACCTGGTCTCGTACTCGGTGGCGACGGTGCCGACGAACGCGTTTGTGCGGCACGGCCCCATGGTGCCAGGGTCGGGGCGGTCGGGTACCGTTCCCATGGTGAGTGCCGGCGCCATTCCCCGGTGAGCCGGCCTGGCGACGTGGTCGTTCTCAACGGGGCGCCGCGGTCGGGGAAGTCGAGCATCGCCGCTGCCATGCAGGACAGCTTCGGGGGCCTCTGGCTCAACCTCGGCGTCGACGCCTTCTCCGGGGTCACCCCCGTCCGGACCCGTCCCGGCATCGGGTTGCGACCCGGCGGTGAGCGGCCCGACCTCGAAGACGACGTGGCCCTCCTCTACGCTGGGCTGTTCGCTTCGGTGGCGACCCTCAGCCGCCTGGGCCTCGATGTCGTCGTCGACGTCGGCTTGCACGACCGCTACTCGCGGCCGCTCGGCATCCTCGAGCTGGTCGCGACGCGGCTCGAGGAGACGCCGGCCTACCTCGTGGGCGTGCGGTGCCCCGTCGAGGTGATCATGGCCCGGCGCGACGAAGGGACGAAGGAGGGTTCGGCGCGGTACCTGACGACGTCACCCGAGGGCTCCGTACCCGAACCGGTCGTGCGCTGGCAGGAGGCGGTGCACACGCCGGGCGTCTACGACGTGGAGGTCGACACCTCGGTCGCCTCCCCGAAGGAGTGCGCCACCACCATCCGCCGGCGCTTGGAGGCGGGGCCGCCGACGGCCTTCACCCAGCTTCTGTCCAGCCGCTGAAGACGCCCCGCATGCCCTACGCGGCGTGGGACTGGGTGACCCAGGTCTCGTACATCTCGGCGTAGTGGCCACCGAGCGCGACCAGCTCGTCGTGCGACCCGACCTCGAGCAACCGGCCGTCGCCGACCACGACGATGCGGTCGGCCCGCATGGCCGTCGAGAGCCGGTGGGCGATGAGCACGGCGGTGCGCCCCTGCGAGCAGCACGTCGAGGGCCGCCTCGACCAGCGTCTCGGACTGCAGGTCGAGGTTCGACGTCGCCTCGTCGAGGACGAGCACCCGGGGCTCGGCCATGAACGCCCGCCCCAGCGCGATCAGCTGGCGCTCGCCCGAGGAGAGCGACTGGCCCCGCTCGTGGACCGGCGTGTCGAGGCCGTACGGGAGCCGGTGCACCAGGTCGTCCAGCCCGACCCGGTGCACGGCGTTCCACACCTCGTCGTCGGGCGCGCCCGGGCGGGCGAAGGACGATGTTGTCCCGGATGGTCCCGGCGAAGAGGAACGGCTCCTGGGGCACGACGCCGAGCTGGCGGCGCAGCGACTCGAGCGTGACGCGCCTTGAGGTCGTAGCCGTCGATGAGCACGCGACCCGCCGGTCGGGTCGTAGAAGCGGGTGACCAGCTTGGCCATGGTCGACTTGCCCGCGCCGGTGGCGCCCGACGAACGCCACGGTCTCCCCGGGGTCGATGGTCAGGTCGACGTCGTGGAGCACCGGGCACGGCGGGGTCGTAGCCGAACGACACGTGGTCGAAGCGGATCTCGCCCCGGATGGGCGGCAGCTCGCACGCGCGTCCGGCGCCTCGGCGACGCTGGGCTCGGTCTCGAGCAGGGTGCGGAGCTTGAACACCGACGCCTGGCCCTGCTGGAACGTGTTGTACTGCTGGACCAGCAGCTGGATCGGCGAGAAGAACCGGTTCACGTAGAGGAAGAACGCGGTCAGCTGGCCCAGGTTGATCTCCTGGGGATGGTGGAGGTACATGGCGCCGCCGATGGCCAGGATGAGCACCTGGCCGAAGACGCTGATCAGCTGCGAGCCCGGGCCGTAGACGGCGTTGATGCGGCCGGTGTAGTTGTTGGCGTCGCGGTAGTCGCCGACGACGTCGCGGTGCGTCTCGACGTTGTAGCGCTGCCGGTTGTGCGCGGTGACGATGCGCACGCCCTGGAGGCTCTCGGAGAGATCGGCCAGGACCAGTGGCGATGCCGTCGCGCACCTTGTCGTAGCCGCGCTCGGAGGCGCGCTTGAACCAGATCGACATGACGAGCAGCGGGGGCAACACGGCGAAGACGGTGATCGCGGCGAGCTTCGACGTTGGTGGAGAAGAGGATGACCGTGATCACGACCATGGTGAGGCCCTGGATGGCGAACTGGGCCAGCCCGTCCTGGAGCAGCTGCTGGAGGTTCTCGATGTCGCTCGTCATCCGGCTCATGACGACGCCCGCCTTCTCCTCGGTGAAGAAGTCGAGCGAGAGCCGCTGGAGGTGCCGGAAGACCGTGATGCGCAGGTCGTTCATGACCCACGAGGCCAGCCGGCCGGTCACGCGGGCCTGCCCCCACTGCGCGCCGCGCCGACACGGCCACGGCGACCAGGTACAGCGCGGACATGGCCACGACCACGGCGAAGTCGTAGTGGGGCGGCGTCAGGCCGTGGTTGATGGCGTAGGAGACGAGGCTCGGGCCGAGCTGGGTGGCCAGGCTGATGATCGCGACGAGCAGCGCGGCCAGGGCGCACATGCCCGGGTACTCCATGAGCAGGCCGCCGAGCGAGAGCCGTTTCTTCTCGTGCGCCGTCGGCAGCTGGGTGAAGACGGCGTCGGACTCGCCGCGCTCGGGCTCCTCGGCCAGCAGCAGGTCGACCCCGCTCTGCAGCTCGTGGGGGATGCCGCCGAAGGGCAGCCCCGCCTGGGCGAGCCCGGGGACCCACCGCCGCCCATGGGCGGCCCGCCGCCCGCGCCGCCCAACATCAGAGCGCACCGCCCTCGGGCTCGAGGACCTCGTCGCTCCAGCTCGAGGTCCTCGTCGCCAGTCCCGTCCGCGGCCTCCGTCGCCTCGGCCGTGTGCTCCTCGCTGGCCGCCTGGGCCAGCACCTCGGCGTAGAGGGGCGTCGTCGCCAGCAGCTCGGCGTGCGTGCCGTCGGCCACGATCCGGCCGTCGTCGAGCAGCACGACCCGGTCGGCCAGGCTGATGGTCGAGAGCCGGTGGGCGATGATGAGCGTGGTGCGCCCCTCCATGAGCACGCGCAGCGCCGAGTGGATCCGCTGCTCGACCTTCACGTCGATGGCGCTGGTGGCGTCGTCGAGGATCAGGATGGGCGGGTTGACGAGCAGCGCCCGGGCGATGGCGATGCGCTGGCGTTGGCCGCCCGAGAGCGTGTAGCCCCGCTCGCCGACCACGGTGTCGTAGCCGTCGGAGAGCCGGTTGATGAACCCGGCGGCGCCGGCGGCCTCGGCGGCGGCCCGCACCTCCTCCATCGGGGCGTCCGGGCGGCCGTAGGCGATGTTGTCGCGGATCGACACCGAGAACAGGAACGGTTCGTCGAGGACGACGCCGATGTTCGCCCGCAGGCTGGTGAGCGTGAGGTCGCGCACGTCGTGGCCGTCGACGCGCACCGTGCCGCCGGTGACGTCGTAGAAGCGGGCCAGCACGCCGGGCCACGGTGGACTTGCCGCTCCCGGTGCGCCCGACCAGGGCGACCGTCTCGCCCGGGCGCAGGTGCAGGTTGAGGTGGCGCAGCGATGCTCGCCGCGCGGCTCGTCGTCCTCCGTCCCCGGGCTTCGAGCAACAGGCTGTCGGCGGCGTAGGCGAAGGACACGTCGTCGAACTCGACGTCGCCCTTGCTGTCGACCAGGTCGATCGGCGTCCGGGACGGTCGACGATCGTCGGCTGTCTCGTCGAGGATCTCGTAGATGCGCTCCGCCGAGGCCGAGGCGCGCTGGCCCATCATGATGAGCATGCCCGAGCATCATGAACGGCGCCTGCATCATCACGAGGTAGAGGTTGAACGAGACGATGGACGCCACCGGCAGGTGGTCGTGGATGACCATCCAGCCGCCGACGAGCAGGACGAGCACCAGGCCCGACCTGCGAGCAGGTTCTGGACCAGCGGCGCGAAGCGGGCGCGCAGGTCCGCGTCCTTGATGTAGGCCCACTGCACCCTGTCGGCCGCCGTCGCCAGCTGGCGCAGCTGCTGCTGCTCGGCGGCGAAGCCACGGACGACGCGCACGCCGTTGACGTTCTCGTCGACGACGGTGGCCACCTCGGCCAGGCGGGACTGGATGAGCCACGAGACGGGGAAGAGCGACTGCCGCATCCTGACGCCGACGAGGTAGATGAACGGCATCGACGCCATGGCCACGAAGGCCAGCGGCACGCTGATGGAGAGCATGAAGCCGAAGGCGACGATCGGCGATGGAGCACTGCACGAGGATCATGGGCGCGAAGGTCAGGTACATCTGCACGGAGCGGATGTCGGAGTTGGCCCGCGAGATCAGCTGCCCCGACTGCACCCGGTCGTAGAAGGGGAACGACATCCGGGTGAAGTGCTCGTAGAGGATGTTGCGCAGGTCGAACTCGATGGCGTAGGCGACCTTGAAGAGGTTGGTCCGGGAGATGTAGCCGAAGACTGCCGGTGACCAACCCGAGCACGGCGATCAGCTCGACGTAGCTGTGCAGCGGCTGCGTCCGCAGGATCAGCGCGTTCGTGATGCCGTTCTGGAGGATCTTCGGGATCCACACCTGGATGATCAGCCCGAGGAACGAGAAGATCAGCGCGCTGAAGAACTGCACCTTGTGCGCCATGACGATCGGCGCGGCCCGCTTGATCCACGACTTGGACCGGTCGGGGTCGACGGTCGCCTTCGGCGCGGCGTACCGGCTCGTGACGCCCATGGGCACGTAGGCCGCGAGCGGCAGCCCGTGCGCGGGTGCCGTCGTGACGGGCGCCCCGGTCCGCGACGCTGCCGTTGCCGTCCGGCGGCGTGGCCCGATCGAGCCGGTCCTCGGTCTTGCTCACCGGGCCTTCCTCTCCGGCGCCGCCGGCCGGCGGACTCGTCCGCCTGGTGGTGCCCGTGGCGGACTCGGTCATGGCGCGGCCCCACAGCTCGAGCGAGCGCAGCGCCATGGCCTCGTCCTTGTCCGGCAGGTGGCCGGCGAGGGAGACGAGGTACTCGTCGACCGCCCGGTCGGCCTCGGCGAGCGTGCGGACGCCCGTCGTCGGTGAGGCGCAGCGCGACGCGGCGGCGGTCGCTGTCCTCCTGGCGGCGGTCGACCAGGCCGCGGGCGACCAGGCCGTCGATCACGGCGGTGATGGACGGGCGCCGCACGGCCAGCCGGTCGGCCAGGCCCGAGGCGGCGGCCGAGCCCTCGGCCAGGATCCCGAGCACCCGGTACTGGGGCAGCGTCAGGTCGACGGTGGACAGCGCCACCTCGACCCGCTTGGACAGCCAGGCCGCGACGCGACCGTACGTCCCGAGGACGGGCGCGCCGCCCGCCTTGGTTCCGGCCGGGGCTTTGGCGCCGGACTTCGGGCCGCGCGGCGCGGTCGAAGGGGGGAGGTCACGGACACTTCGACCATCATACAGTTAGAAAGCCTAACTATGTGCGGCGCTCTCCCACTCGGGATCGAGCTGGCGCAGGAAGAGGTCACAGCGCTGCTCCTCGTCGGTCTCGCCGATGGCGCCCGCGGCGAGCTTGAGCGAGTGGAGGGACCGCAGGAAGCCGCGGTTGGGCTCGTGGCGCCAGCGCACGTAGCCCGAGCCGCGCCACCCGGCGGCGCGCAGCGTGTCGAGGCCGCGGTGGTAGCCGACCCGGGCGAAGGCGTAGCGGTCGATCGGGTCCTCGGAGAGCTCGGCGAGGTCCGCCCACGCCTGGAGGCAGCGCGGGTCCTGCGCCGCCACCGCCGCCACCGCCGCCCGACGGCGGTCCGGCGGGAGGGACCGGGCCGCGTCGAGGGCGGCGGCCAGCGCCGGGAGCGATCGGGTCGAGGAGGGTCTCGGGGCTCCCGGAGGTGAACTGGACGGAGTGCTCGGGGGTCACCGAGCCATGTTATGAGCGCTCACCGGGGAACGGTCGGGCCGCTGGGCGCACGGCGCCGCGGAATGTCCTCCGGCGGAGGCGCGGCGGTACTGTTCCGCGCCGTGCCGAGCCCCGACGCCCTGCCCTCGTCCTTCGAGCTCCATCCGGGGCTGAAGGGCCGGCTGCCCGAGGCGAAGGAGCTGGCCGACGTCCTGCGCCGCCTCATCCGTCTCTCGGTCAGCACCGCGCCGCCGCCCGCCGAGACGGCTCGGCTGACGGCGCAGCTGGCGGCGGTGGCGGACGAGCTCGAGGCGCACGTGCCCGAGATGCCGCTCCCGCGCTTCATCGCGCCCGACGAGGATGCGCCGCCCAAGAGAGGTGCCGCTCGGCGGGGCCATGCCCTACGACGTCGTGGTCGGCCCGTTCAACCCGCTGGCCCTGCCGGTCGTGCTCGACTTCGAGCCGCCCAAGGCCCTCGGCCGTGCCGTCTTCGACGTGGCCTACGAAGGAGCGCCCGGGTGCGTGCACGGCGCCGTGCTGGCGGCCACGTTCGACATCATCTTGACGGCGGCGAACGCCATCGTCGGCGCCACCGGGCCGACGGTGCGCCTGGCCCTGCGCTACCGCCGCCCGACCCTGACCGGCGAGGAGGCCGTCTTCGAGGGTTGGGTCACCGAGGTGACGGACCGGCGGGTCTTCAGCAAGGGCCGGATCGTGCAGGGCGGGATCGTGACCGTCGAGGCCGAGGGCGAGTTCGCCATCTTCAACAACGACGGGAGTCGTCAACCGGATGGCCTCGGCGTGCCCGCGGGGCGCGGGGCTCGGCGCCGGGCGGCGGGGTGGAGCGCCCGGGACCAGGGCCGGGGGAGCGGGCGGGGCGGCCGCCGCAGGCGGCGACGTGGTCCCGACGGGGGAGTAGGGTCGGCCATGGCCCGCCAGTCCCTGCAGCCCTCGCGGGACCCGGCCGACTACGACTTCACCCACCGTCTGCGCACCCGCTTCGCCGAGACCGACGCCATGGGCATCATCCACCACGCGGCGTACCTGCCGTACCTCGAAGAGGCGCGGGTGGCGTATCTGCAGGTCGATCGGGCATCCCTACGACGCGGTGCGGGCGGGGAGCGACGGCAGCGGCGCCGGCGGACGGGACTTCGCCGTGCTCGAGGCATCGGTGCAGTACCGCAAGCCGCTGCACTTCGACGACGAGGTCGACGTGTCGTTGGTGATCGGCGCCGTCACGGGCACGACGTTCCAGATCGCCTACCTCCTGTCGTCGGGCGGCGAGGCGCGGGCCACCGCGGTGACCGTGCACGGATGCGTCGACGGTCGCGGCCGGCCGGCGCGGTTGCCGGCGTGGGTCGACGGACCGAGTTCGGGGCGGCGTAGGCGCAGCCCCGAACTCGCACAGCGCGGAGATCAGGCGTCCAAAGGACTCCGCCATGGCCCGCCTCGGCGGCGGCGGGATCGTCGGCCCGCGCCACCACCATGCCCGCCTGCATGATGGCGCCGAGGAGGAGGTGCGCGAGGGGCTCCACGGCGGCCCGGTCGATCCGACCCTCATCGGCCGCCAGCGTCAGCACGGCCTTGAGCGTGCCGAAGGCGTAACGCTCATCGAGCTCGTGCCAGGTGTCCCATCCGAGGACGGTGGGGCCGTCGAGCATCACGATCCGCTGGACCTCGGGCTTGACGCACTCGTCCAAGAACGCGTCGAAGCCGAGCACGAGGATCTTCATCGGATCGGTCTCGCCCCCGCTCGTGGCGGCCTCGAGGATCCGTGCGGTGACCTCGTCCTCGACCGCCTCGAAGGTCGCCTGGAACAGGTCGGTCTTGCTCGGGAAGTGGTGGTAGAGCGCGCCGCGGCTGACGGTGGCCTCGCCGAGGATCTCCTCGGTCGAGGTAGCCGCGAAGCCCTTCTCCGCGAAGAGCCGGCGAGCCGTCGTGATGAGGCGCCCCCGGGTGGCCTCGGTGCGTTCTGCCTGCGTGGGCACGGCGGAAGCCTACTCCCTCTTTACAAACAGACAGTTGGTATGTATACTGCCAGACATGACCCCCCCTACCGAGACAGACACTGCACACCCCGACCAGGCGGCCCCCACGCTCCTGCCGCGCCGCACGATCCGCCTCAGCCGGGGCGAGGTCGCCTACGTCGACCACGGCAGAGGAGGGGCCGACGGCGCCTCCGACGCGCCAGCGGCACTGTTCGTCCACGGCGTCCTCGTCAACGCAGACCTGTGGCGCAACGTGATCTGGGACGTCGCCGACGTCCGTCGCTGCATCGCGCCCGACCTGCCCGCGCACGGCGCGACGCCGGTGCCGCGCGGACCTGGCGGCCGATCTGTCCCTCAACGGCCTCGCCGCCATGCTCGACGAGCTCTGCGAGGCGCTCGGCCTCGACCGGTCGACGTGGTCGCCAACGACACCGGCGGGGCCGTGGCGCAGGTCTTCGCGGCCCGCTACCCGCAGCGGATCCGCACGCTGACGCTGACCAACTGCGACGTGCACGACAACTTCCCGCCCGAGGCCTTCAAGCCCTTCGTCGCACTGGCTGCGTCGGGCGAGTTCGGCCCGATGGTCGCCGCCATGGCCGGCGACCTGGCGCTGGCCCGCTCCGAGGTCGGGTTCGCACAGGGCTACGCGCACCCCGACCAGCTCACGGACGAGCTCATCACGAGCTATCTCGCCCCGTTCGTCCGCCGACCAGGGCAAGGGCCTCGAACGCTTCCTGACCGCATCGTCGGCGGACGAGCTGATGGAGGTCGAGCCGCTGCTGGCGCAGTTGCCGGCCCCGGTGCAAGTGGCGTGGGGCACCGGGCGATATCTTCTTCGAGCCATCGTGGGCCGAGCGCATCGCGCGACATGATCCCGGGCGTCGAGCGGGTCACCCTCGTGCCGCGACGCCATGCTGTTCTGGCCCGACGAGCGGGCAGCCGACCTCGTCCCGCTGCTCCGGGACTTCTGGGCGGCCCACGCCTGATCGAGCGCCGCACGCCGCCCCGGTGCCGCTCCCCCCGAGGCACCGGGGCGGTACCGTGCAGTCCGTGAGCGGAAGCGAGCGCATCGCGCCCCTCCGCGAGCGCGGCGGGCGGCTCCCTGGGAGCCGACGTGATGACCACGGACGATTGCCGCCAGACCTACCGGGAGCTGCGCGCCAAAGGCGTGACCTTCCTGTCGGAACCGGCGGAGCGCCCCTTCGGCATCGAGGCGATGATGCGCGACGACCGGGCAACATGATCAGCTTGGTGCAGCCCTTCGAATTTGACGGGGGCGACGCACCCGCTTCGTGACCCGACCGATGTGACGGGGGGCCCTTCGTGCGTGCGGCCTCGACCACGTGCCCACTCCCACGGGAGTTGGCATGGGCGCGTCCGGGCCGGGCGGAGCCAGAAACCGGCCCGCCCGCCTTCAGCCCTTGACACGGCTGCCCGTTCATATAACTATATGGTTATGCCAAGTGCCACTGCCGAGCTCAGCACTGAGCTCACCGAGGCAGAGCTCGACCGGGCCTTCGGGGCCCTGTCGGACCCGACGAGGCGGGCGATCCTCGCTCGCCTGGCCGAGGGTGACGCCGGCGTCCTCGACGTGGCCGCACCGTTTCCCATGAGCCAGCCCGCCGTCACCAAGCATCTCCGGGTGCTGGAGCAGGCAGGCCTGATCTCGCGGCACCGCCTCGCCCGTCGGCGCATGTGCCACCTCGAGCCCCAGCGTCTGAAGCAGCTCTCGGACTGGGTCGGGTCGTACCGCGAGTTCTGGGAAGAGAGCTTCGAACGCCTCGACGAGCTGCTCGAAGAGCTTGCAGGGCACAGAGAGAAGGGCAACAGAGAGCAAAAGGAGAAGGAACGTGACCATGACCAACACGCAGACCGAGATCACGACGCCGGCCGGCGAGCCGGTCATCACCGTGCGGCGGTTCTTCAAGGCGCCTCCCGAGCTGGTGTACCGCGCCGTCACCGAGGGCGAGTACCTGCGCCGCTGGTTCGGCCCACGGCGACTCGAGGTGTCCGAGTGCGCGGTCGACCTTCGGGTCGGCGGCACATGGCGGATCGTGCAGCGTGCCCCCGACGGGATGGAGTTCGCATTCCACGGCGAGATCCTCGAGCTCGACCCGCCGCACCGCCGGGTCGGCACCTTCATCTTCGAGGGTGCGCCGGAACACGAGGCGACCGAAACCCTCGTGCTCGAGCCGGTCGAGGGCGGCACGATGCTCACCTCGACGACCCGGCACAGCTCCGTCGAGGCACGCGACATGCACGTCGCGAACGGCATGGAGCAAGGCATCATCGAGTCGAACGAGCGTCTCGACGAGTTGCTGGCCGCCATGCTGTCCGAGGCCTGAAGAGAGGGTGCGATGCCGTGGAATGCGCGTGACGGAAGAGCGTCCGCGGAGCCCGATCGGGAGCGCACAGGCTCCTACGCCGGGTGGCCGGGGTGCAGCCGCGGGGCGCCGCGGAAGGTGAGGAGTCCCGGCTTCCCACCGGGGACGGCGCGGACGGCGCGCACCAGGAAGGCCTCGTGGTCGCCGACGGAGAAGTGGCCGAGGATCTGGCCCTCCATGCTCACGGCTGAGTCCACGAGCAGGGGCGCCCCGGTGGGGCCGAGCCGCCAGTCGACCGAGGCGAACTTGTCGACCTGGTCCCCGGTCTCTTCGCCGAAGAGTCGAGCCAGGTCGACCTGGTCGCTCCCCAGCAGGTGCAGGCCCATGCCCGACGAATGCTCCGCGACGGCGAGGGTGTGGTTGACCTTCGAGATGCAGACGAGGAAATTCGGCGGGTCGATGCTGCACTGCGTCACGAAACCGGCCAGGCAGCCGCTCATCTCGGCCGCCTCGGACCTGACCGTGACGACGTAGAACGGGTAGTCGATCCGCTCGAAGAAGGCTGCGAGATCCCCCGCTCGCGTCCGCCGGCTCCTGAGCTCGATCCGCAGTCCCGAATCCCACCGCCGGTCCTCCAGGCCTTGAGCCGAGCACACCCCGAACCTCCGAGGGGTGCGCAGCACGAGTGCGGCACACAGCCCTGCATGCGGCGGCACCCCGTTACCGGTTCCACTACCCGTCTTGTGGGTACGCAAAACTCGGTGCATGAAGTCCGCCCGAGGGCAGCTCGCAGTCAGATCACGACGGCTGGGCCCACCGGCTGACCGACGGGGTCAGCGGAGCGCCGCCCGGCTTCGAGATCAAGAAGGGCGGGCTCGGTTCCGCCGCCCAGGCCGTCGCCCTGGCCACCCTGTGCGCCGTCCTCTTCCTCACCTTCTTGGACAACACGGTCGTCAGCGTCGGGCTGGCCAACGTCCAAAGTGACCTTCACGCCGGGGTCACCTCGCTGCAGTGGGTGGTCAACGGGTACGCACTGACCTTCGCCAGCTTCATGCTCGTCGCGGGCATGCTGGGCGACATCCTCGGGCGCAAGCGCATCATGCTGGCCGGGGTTGCGATCTTCTGCGCCGGGTCGGTCGTGGCTGCGTTGGCGACGCAACGTCGACTGGCTGATCGCCGGCCGGCGTGATCATGGGTGTGGGCGCCGCCGCCAGCGAGCCGGGCACGCTGTCCATCATCCGACACGTCTACCCGGACCGCGAGACCCGCGCCGACGCGCTCGGTGTCTGGGCCGCAGTCTCGGGCCTCGCGCTCGCCCTCGGGCCGGTGATCGGGGGCGCGCTGGTGGGCTTCTCGAGCTGGCGGGCCATCTTCTGGTTCAACCTCGGGTTCGGTCGTCGTGGCCTTCGTCCTGGCCGTGGTCTGGGTGCCGGAGTCCTCGGACCGCCAGGGACGCCGCATCGACGTGCTCGGGTTCGTCTTCGGCGCCGCGTTCCTGGCCTGCATGTCGTTCGCCGTGATACAGGGGGAGGACTCCGGCTACACGGCGCCCTGGATCGTCACACTGTTCGTCCTGTGCGGCTTGTCCGGCGTTGCCTTCGTCGTCACCGAGCGGCGGGTCAAGAGCCCGATGCTCGAGCTCACGATGTTCCGCCGGCCGCCGTTCACCGGCTCGATCTTCGTCGCCTTCGTCGCCTACTTCGGCACGTTCTCCATCTTCTTCTTCACGGCCCTGTACCTGCAGGTCGTGGTCGGCGCGTCGGCGTACCAGACGGCAGTGGACTTCCTCCCCATGGCGGCCGGGTTGATCATCGTGTCCGCCCTGACGGGACCGTTGGTGGCCCGGGTGCACTTCCACCGGGATGGCGTGCGCCGCCATGAAGCGCTGGACGACCGCGCCGACCGCATCGATGCCGGGCTTGTTGTAGCTGCCGCTGTCGATGTCGACCATCTCGCGCAGCAGTGCAACCATGGCGTCCTGCTGGGTGGCGAGCCAGGCGGTGATCTGGGTTTCGGTGGTCATTCAGCGTTTTCCCGTGCGGATCAGAGATCGCGCATAGTCGCTATGCGAGACTTCACTTCGTCCAGCAGGCCCTGCGAGACCCGCTCGATGAACGCCGCCCCACGCACCGACCAATCGACGCTCTTGACCTGTTCGATCATGACAGCTCCGGTGGTTGCCGTCCCGACCAGTGGAACACGGGTGCGCCAGGGGCGTTGGGTGCGCGTTACGGGGCAGACGACGAGCAATCCTGTGGTCGCGTTGAAGTCGGACCCGGTGAGGACCAACGCAGGGCGGTTCTTCGCCTGTTCACGGCCCGCCTGCGGATCGAAGTTTATCCAGGCCAGGTCGCCGCGATCCGGGACGTAAGATGTCACCAAACCTCACGCCCGACCGGCGGACCCCAATCGACCAACTCAGGTCGGTCGTCTGGCGTGATTCCCTCCAGCAATTCTGCCATCGTGAGTCGACGCCGGCGCAATGGCTCGATCACCAAGCGGCCATTCTCCACTTTCAACTCGACCTTCGACCCTTCGCCGAGGCCGAGTTGTTCTAGCATCGGCTTGGGCAGCCGCAGGCCGATACTGTTCCCCAGCGGTGCAAGGTGATCGGCATCGCGTCATCTCCAATCGAGCCGTTTACACAATAGGTATCCGTCGCCTCGCCAACAAGAATGGGAAGGCTTCCTGCACTGCAACCAATCATGCTACCAATCGGTAGCCGCCTGCGGGCGGGGCCGCATTTGGACGAACGCCGGAGGGACAGCACGCAAGCCAGCGCAGTCTGGCACGGAGGGAACATGGACGCTCACGCCAGTTTCGACCCGCGCGAAGACGCCTATGCCAAGCCGCTCGACCAGATCGACGTCAGCATCCCGGACCTCTACCAGCAGGACGCCTACCAGCCGTATTTCGAGCGGCTGCGGCGCGAGGACCCGGTGCACTACACCGCCGACAGCCACTTCGGGCCGTACTGGTCGGTGACCCGCTACAAGGACATCATGGCGGTGGCGGTGAACAACCAGGTGTTCTCGTCGCGCTGGGACCTGGGCGGCGTGCGGCTCGAGGACCAGGTGCAGGGCTATGAGCGCCCGAGCTTCATCCAGATGGACGAGCCCGACCACGGCGAGCGTCGCAAGGCGGTGAGCCCGGTCGTAGCGCCCGCCAACCTGGCGCGCATGGAGGGCCTGATCCGTGAGCGCACCAACATGGTGCTGGACGGGCTGCCGCGCGGCGAGACCTTCAACTGGGTGAAGGAGGTGTCGATCGAGCTCACCTCGCGCATGCTGGCGACGCTGTTCGATTGGCCGCTCGAGGACCGGCACCGGCTGATGTACTGGTCCGACGTTACCGTGTGCCACGTCGATACACCCGACGCGCCGGTGCATTCCGAGGCGGAGCGCTACGCCGAACTGCAGAAGATGGCGACGGCGATGAAGGCGCTGTGGGACGAGAGGGCGGCGAGCAATGCGCAGCGCTTCGACCTGCTCTCGATGATGGCGCACAACGACGCGACGCGGAACATGGACTTCCGCGAGCTGCTGGCGAACTGCAGCCTGCTGATCGTCGGCGGCAACGACACCACGCGCAACTCGATGTCGGGCGGCGTGTGGGGGTTCGCGAAATATCCCGACGAGTACCGCAAGCTGCGCGAGAACCCGGAGCTGGTCACCGGTGCGGTCTCCGAGATCGTCCGCTGGCACACGCCGGTTCTGCATCTGCGACGGACCGCGCTGGCCGACTTCGAACTCGCCGGCAAGACGATCAGGAAGGGCGACAAGGTGGCGATGTGGTTCGTCTCGGGCAACCGCGACGAAGACGCGATCAAGGATCCGCACAGCCTGATCGTCGATCGTCCGCGGGCCCGCGAGCACATCTCGTTCGGCTTCGGCGTGCATCGCTGCGTCGGCAACCGCCTGGCCGAATTGCAGCTGCGCATCCTGTGGGAGGAGATCCTGCGGCGCGACCTCGAGATCGAGGTGATGGACAAGCCGACCTATCTTCGCTCGAACCTGATCCACGGCATCCGCGAACTGCCCGTGCAGATCCACTGACGGAGGAACGCCATGAACGCACCGGTCGATATGGACCACCGGGCACTCGCGTATTCGATGCCGCTCGACAAGATCGACGTCAGCGATCCGCGGCTCTACTACGATGATGTGTGGCGGCCGTATTTCGAACGGCTGCGGCACGAGGACCCGGTGCACTACACCCCGGACAGCCCGTACGGGCCGTACTGGGCGGTCAGCAAGTACCGCGACATCGTTCAGGTCGAGGTGAACCATAAGGTCTTCTCCTCGTCCGACGAAGTCGGCGGCATCATGATCAGCGACGCGCCGAAGGGGATGGAGCGCACCAGCTTCATCCGCATGGACCCGCCCGAGCACGACGAGCAGCGGCGCGAGGTCAGCTCGACCGTCAACCCGATCACGCTCGCCAAGATGGAGAGCCTGATCCGCGACCGCACCAACATGGTGCTGGACCGACTGCCGCGCGGCGAGACGTTCAACTGGGTGGAGCACGTCTCGATCGAGCTGACCTCGATGATGCTGGCGACGCTGTTCGACTACCCGATCGAGGACAAGGCACGGCTGATCCGCTGGTCGGACACGTTCATCTGCGACATCAACGCGCCCGATGCACCGGTGCATTCCGAGGAAGAGCGTTTCGCCGAGCAGATGCGCTTCGCCGAACACATGAATGAAATGTGGGAGGAGCGCGCCAAGCGGCCGAAGAGCTTCGACGTGATCTCGATCCTGGCGCACGGCGAAACGACCAACAAGATGACGCTGCGCCAGCGCATGGGCATCCTCATCCTGTTCCTGGTCGGCGGCAACGACACGACGCGCAACTCGATGTCGGGCGGCCTGCTGGGGCTGAGCCGCTTCCCCGAGCAGTTCCAGAAGCTGCGCGAGCATCCCGATCTGGTGCCCAGCGCAATTTCAGAGTTCGTGCGCTGGCAGACGCCGGTGATCCACATGCGCCGCACAGCGCTGGAGGACGCCGAGATCGGCGGCCGGAAGATCAAGGCCGGCGACAAGGTGGTGATCTGGTACATTTCGGGCAACCGCGACGAGGACATGATCGAGCGGGCGGACGAGGTGATCGTCGATCGCAAGCGGCCGCGCGAACATATGTCGTTCGGCTTCGGCATCCATCGCTGCCTGGGCAACCGCCTGGCCGAGCTGCAGCTGCGCATCCTGTGGGAGGAGATCCTGCGCCGCGACCTGAAGATCGAAGCGGTGGACAGGCCGGTCTACGCCTATTCGAACTTCCTGCACGCGATCCGCTCGCTGCCGGTGCGCATCGCCGCCTGACGCCCAACGGAGGAATGCAAATGCTGCAACGCCGCCTGTTCGTCGGCTGTGCCCTGTGCTCGCATCGGCGGCCTGGTCGCCACCGAGGTTGCCGCGCAAGCGCCTGCTGCGCCGGGCGCTGCCGGAGTTCGCCGCAAGATCCTGCAGCAGACCGAGGGCCCGATGCCTGGCTATGTCACCGTGGCCGTCGAGATCGAGATCGATGCTGGCTTCCTGGTGGCGCGACACACCCACCCCGGCATCGAGTCGACCTACGCGATGGAGGGCGGCGGGCAGTTGCAGGTCGATGGCCAGCCTGCCCTGCCCGTGCAGCCGGGCGTTGCGTTCCAGGTGCCGATGGCGACGCCGCACAGCTTCCAGAACGGCGACAAGGCGACGAAGCTCGCCGCCACCTTCGTCGTCGAGAAGGGCAAGCCGCTCGCCTCGCCGGCCTGAAGCCGGGCCACTGCTGCGGCTAGCTGCCCAGCAGCGTGCGGTCCTGTACCGTGGTGTCCTGTCCCACCACCGGATCGGCAATCGCCGCTTCGAGGCTGGTGGCGCCTCGCCATTCCTCGGGCGGACGCACGCGGCCATCGCTGCCGACCTGGTCGATGTCCCAATAGATCTCCAGGTTGTGGCCGTCCGGGTCCTGGAACTCGATGGCGAGCTGGCAGCCGGCGCGGCGGCGACCCTCGAAATGGATCGGCACGTCGTGCCGGCGCAGGTGTTCGCGCGCCCGCAGCACCTCGTCCAGCGTGGAGACCTCGAACGCCATGTGGTGGAACGCGCCGTGCGGCGGCTGTCCCTCGGGCAGCTTGAACAGCGCCACGCCGTGATGGTCGGCGGCGCAGCGCAGGAACACCACGCCACCGGGGAGCATGCTGCTGTCATAGGCGTCGGAGACCGAGAACCCCATCACCTCGGTGTAGAATCTGGCCGAGCGCGCCGGATCCTTCACGTAGAGCGCGACGTGGCCGATCTTGTTGCAGCGGAACGGCATGGCCTTCGGGCGCTGCATCCTGGCGACTGTCTGGGCGTCCATGGTTGGCACCTGTGTGTTGGCGGTTCGTCGGATGCACAGATTATTCCGTCCCCTGCCGCGGCGGAAGCCGGGCAGTCTTCAGGCCGGGCAGCACGTCGCGAGCGATCCGGGTGAACATGGCGCGCTGGCTGTCCAGCATCGGGTAGTAGAGGCCGATTTCGCTGATGCCGAGGGCGACAATCTGCTGAACCATGTGAACGAATTGTTCTTCCGACTGGTAGTACTGGATCACGCCGCCGCTGGAGCGCGCGGTGGGGTCGAACATCAGATAGGAGCGGCGCAGGCTGGCCGGATCGCGGCCGATGGCGGTGCACAACGCGTCTACCTTGGCGGTCCGCTGGCTGGTTTCGGCCAGTTGCGCCTCGAAGGTCCTGGCGAAGCTGAGGCTGTTCCAGATATCGGCATGGCGCGCGGCGTGACGCAGCATGCGGGGGCCCATGGCGGCGATCAGGATAGGCGGGCGTGGTGATTGCACCGGAAGCGGCCGCAGGGCGGCGGCGTCCGTGCGGTAGTAGCGGCCGTTGCAGGTGGTTTCCTCGCCGCGCAGCAGGCGATCGACGATCTCGACATATTCGCCGAAGCGGGCGACGCGTTCCTTCGCCGGCCAGTTCTCCATGCCGATCATGCGATAGGAGGGATCGATCTCGAGTCCGGTGCCGAGGCCGACATCCAGCCGGCCTGCGGAGATGTGATCCGCCGTCAGTGCCTGGAGCGCGAACATCGCAGGGTTGCGCAGCGGAATTTGTGCCACCAGCGTTTGCAGGCGGATGCGCCGCGTCGCCATGGCAACGGCGGCGAGCTTGGTCCACAGCTCGAACCATGGACCCTTGCCGCCGGCCCAGTCGGTGAAGTGATCGGCAAGGCCGACCGCGTCGAAGCCGAGATCGTCCACCTCCTGGCAGCGGCGCAGCAGCTCCGGCCAGGGCACGTTGGGCAGAACCATTACGGAAAAGCGCATCGGATGCGGCATTGCCTTGTTTCCCCGTTTCGGCTGACAGCGCCGGCGACGACCCTACAGGGCGAGGACGTTCTCGCGCGTCATCGCCGCACCGACGCGGGCGAGCCCGAAATGATCGCGCAGCGTCGTGCCCTGGTAGTCGCGGCGGAACAGACCGCGTCGCTGCAGCTCCGGGACGACGCGATCAACGAAGTCGCTGAATGCCCCGGGGAACCAGGCCGGCAGGATGTTGAATCCATCGGCGGCGCGCTCGATGAACCATTCCTCCAGCGTGTCCGCGATGCGCTGCGGCGTGCCGCACAGCACCCAATGCCCGCGCGCCGCCGCGGTGAGGTTGTAGAGATCGCGCAGCGTCATGTTCTCGCGCTTCGCCATCTCGTACAGCACGAATGGAAATGTCTGGCTATTCAGCGCCGACGGCGGCGGTGGCACCGGTCCGTCGAGCGGATGGCCGGACACGTCGTAGCCGATGCGGCTGGCGACCAGGGTCGCGGCGTTGGTCGTCGTCACCCAGCTCTGCAGCTTCGCCAGCGTCTCGCGCGCCTCCGCGTCGCTGTCGCCGACGATGCACATGACGCCGGGCAGGATGGCGAGCTCGTCCGGCGCCCGGTCGTACTTCGCCATGCGTCCCTTCAGGTCGGCGTACGCCGCCTTGGCCGGTGCCAGCTCCTGCACGACCGAGAACACCACATCGGCGGTACGCGCTGCGAGTTCCAGGCCTGACGGCGAGCCGCCGGCCTGGATGATCACCGGATGTCCTTGCGGGCAGCGTGCCATGTTGACCGGGCCGCGCACCTTGAAGAACCGGCCCCTGTGGTCGAGCGGGCGCACCTTGGCGGCATCGATGTAGCGGCCGGTCGCCTTGTCGGCGAGGATCGCGCCGTCCTCCCAGCAATCCCACAGGCCGCGCACGACGTCGACGAACTCGTTGGCGCGCTCGTAGCGTCGTTCGTGCTCGATGTGCTCGTCGAGGTTGAAGTTCAGCGCCGCCTTCGGGTTGGAGCTGGTCACCACGTTCCACGCCGCGCGCCCACCGCTGATGTGGTCGATCGAGCCGAAGATGCGCGCGACGTTGAACGGCTCGGAGAAGCTGGTGGAGACGGTGGCGCCGAGACCGATATGCGTGGTGCAGGCGGCAAGCGCGGTGATCAGCGTGGTCGGCTCGAAGCGGCACATGAACGACGGATGGTCGGAGGGGTCCATCGCCATCGAGTTCGGAGATGAACAGCAGATCGAATTTGCCGCGTTCGGCGATGCGGGCGATCTCCTGCATCACCGGCAGGTCCATGTGCGTGGTGAACGCGCCGTCCATGCGCCAGCCGGCGATGTGGTTGCCGGTGCCGAGTACGAAGACGCCGAGATGCATCTGACGGTCGGCGGCGTGCATGGCGGTTCGGCCTCCTGGTGGCAGAGCGGCGGGTGTCAAGGGTAAGCGCGATCGGGGTCGGTGACAAAGCGTTTGCGGCGCAAGAGCACCCGCCGTCTCGACCGGCGAGCAGTCCGCCCAGACGACGATGCGCGTGAGCAACAGTGGCGGATGGTGCTGGTTCGATGTGTCGGCCACCTATGCAAGCCCGCGCTATGTTGCCACTTACTCGGTCACGAACGGACCGGCGCATGGCGAGGTGGTGACGGGGGCGGTCGATCAGCAGGCGAGGATTGCCTACCGGCCAGCGCCAGGCTTCCTCGGTGAGGACAGCTTCCTCATCGTCAACGGGACGACGAACAGCCAGCGGCCGGTGACCGTGACGATCGTCAAGTGAGCGCCTAGCGGTCCTCCGGCGCGATGTCGCGCATCGAGCGGATGAAGGGGGGCAGCTCGGAGCGGTCCCACTTCAGATGGACGCGCTGCGTCGAGGCCGGGTGCTTGCCCACGCATACGCCGGGGCGGCGCTCGACCGCCGGGCGGACCGGCCGCGGCGCGAAGCCGCCGCCGCAGTTCGGGCAGACGTTGTGCAGCACCGTCTCGACGCAATGGGCGCAGAAGGTGCATTCGTAGCTGCAGATGCGGGCCTCCGTCGCGTTCGGCGGCAGGTCCTTGTCGCAGCACTCGCAGTTGGGGCGGAGTTGCAGCATGGCGCGATCCTGACACGCCAGGGCGGCGCGGTCATGCGAGGCGGCGCGTCAGATCAGGCCGCGGGCGCGGGCGATCATCTGGCGCTGCAGGCGGCCACGGGCGCGGACCTCGAACATCGCCTTGTCGGGCTGGCGGATGGCGAGTTCGAGCGCGGCGGCGTGGCGCTGGCGCTGGAACGCGTCGGACAGCGCCTCGAGCCAGTCGGCGCTGGCCTTCGGCGCGCCGAGGAAGTAGGGCGTGCCGACGGTGAAGCGCGCGCGGTTGGCGGTCCACCATTGGCCGATCTTGGCCTGGTCGGGCCAGGGCAGATTCTCGTCCTCGTCGAGCTCGACGTTCTCGTCCTCCGGGTCATCGTTCGGGCCGGACTGGAAGTCGGCGGGCGGGCGGCGGTCGAGGTCGCGATAGGCGAGGTCGAGACCGGTGATCATGCTGAACGCCTCGCCGGCGAGCCGGGCGGTGGGGAGGTCGGCCATACGCTCGATCAGCCAGGGAAGGTAGAGCGGATCACCGATCACGCCGGTGGCGCGGATCAGGTCGCGCTGGCGGTCGGGGAGCTTGGCGAATTCGCGCAGCCAGGCGTTGGCCTGGGGGACGTCGAGGCGGCGGTGCAGGGTGTCGAGCGCGCGGACGGCGCGCGGGTGGTTGTTCCAGGCGATGTCGGCGAGGACGCGCAGGGCTTCGCTGCCGGCGCCCATGCGCGCGGCGGCCCAGGCGGACCAGAAGCGGCAGTCTGGGTCTTCGTCGGTGAGGCCGGGGCGGAGGTTGGCCATCAGGTCGGCGCGGCCGAGTTGGCCGGTGGTGCGGTAGGCGCGGGCGCGGACCAGAGTGTTATCGTCCTCTGTCAATACCGCCAGCAGTTCACCAGGATCATTGCGTCGTGCGCCGATCGCCACAACGTAGGCCGCGCGTAAAGACTTTTCCAAATGAGTACGCAGCCATTCAAGCGTGACGATCGCTGAGTTACTGCCGGCGCGGGCCAAGGCCGACACGAACGCGCGGGCGGTGCTCGCGCTAAGCCCCGACCAATTGATCACGGCGTTGACCCGCGAAGGCGTGCCGGCGGCGATCGCCACCGATGCCGCGACAAAGGTGACCCCCACATCGATGTTCTTGCGGTCGGCAAGGTTGAGCGCCGACCACCCGGCTTCGCCGGCCACGCCGAGCGCATCCAGATGAGCATCGAGCCGCTCATCCAATCGCGTAAGATCGATCAGCCGAAAGTTCGGAGCGCGAGCTGCCGCGTCGCGCCAAAGCCAGAGGAAACCGAGCTCCTCAACCAAGTGTTCTTCGATCGGGACGGCACCGATGTTGACCACGGCTACAAGGCCAGAATGCGCGCCCAGGCCTTGCCGTCAAACTCAAAGACGTCCTTAGCGCCCACTGACCACATAATCCCGTCTGCCGCGCTGAGGTGATAGCAAGTGCGAGGATAATCTCCGTTGCCGAAATCGGCGGGGACCAGCGTTCCGTCCTTGAGTTCGTAGATGAAGTGAGTCGATGAGATGAACAACCGCCCGTCGAACCACTCCATACCCCACAGATCCTCGGTGGTTGCATCGTGGAGGATCGGCTGCCATGTCGCGCCTCGACCTTGCAGCAGTATCCCGCCCTGGCCGCACACATAAGCGGTTCCGTCTCCCGCGCAGCGGACCTTCTGCAGAGCGACGTTGGTCGGTGACGCGTGCTGAGCCCATGTCGCGCCATCGAACTGCCAAATTTCGCCGCCCCATCCCACGGCATAGATTTCCTCCTCGGTGAACCCGTCGATCGACTTGAAGCCGGTGTTGATCGGATCCTGGTCCGGAGACTGTGCCGTCTGGTCGATACAAACCCACCGGCCTGGGGCATCACGCCGGTACGCTTGGCGATTAGTGCCCACGGCGTATGCACGCCCGCCCGCAATGCAGCGAAGCTCCGACATTGGACCCCGCCTGTCAGGATCCTGGCCACTCACTGCTACCCCAGGCTCTTCGGCTGTCTGGCCGCCGCCCACACACCAGACCTCCCCCATCGTCCCCAACATGAGAAGTCTCTCGTCTGGTTGCCTGACGATGGTCGCGGAACCTGCCAACCACGAAATGTCCTGGCCGCCCCACCTGCCCTTCGATCTGCTGAAGAAACGCGTGTGCAGAATTCGGTCCTCAGCAAGATCGTCTCTCGTGCACAAAATGTAACATAGATCCCTCCGTCGAACCACACCTGTGGTGATACTGCATCCGACCAGGTAAGCCGATGAATCAGGATTCTGCCCACTCACGTTAATCGAGCTCCACTGTTGTTGGCATATTCATCTGCTCACTCATTTGGACTCTGGCCTCTGGGTCCTTCGCCATGCTGGATACTCCCTTGATAGGCTCCTCTGGCTTATTCGGATCTGTCTTGGCGTTATCGTGATAATTGTTGAGTTGTGCAGTAATGCACTCCTCCCTGCACTGGGGAAAGGTCAAGTGTGCCGACTTGGCAGCCGTCTCAGTTGCATCCTTGCGGGACCACATGAGGGTGACTGGGTCACGCTTCACGAGCGCCACGACACCGCGCCGCATGCTGAGCTCACCATGGGTCGCCACCGTCTGATTTGGACCCTCCGCGCACATGCACGGCGCCTGGTTCTGATCATAGTTGTCCCAGCCGGTTCGATGCTCGTTCGTCTTGCGGTTGCTGAGGAAGGACGATGCCTCGATCAGATGGTCCGGCGTCTGTTCAGGACAGCAGGCGCCAGCCTTGCCTTTCTCATACGAAGTCAGGGCGCAGCGCAACGCGGAGTGGCACTTGTCGTTACGCATCCGCTCGCCATACGCGATGTGCTCGGCCCGTGAGTAGGGATCAGTTACTGGCGGCGTCGGACACTTGAGCTTCTCCTTGTCCGGCGGATTGCCGCAATGTTCATCGACGGCCTCCTTCTCCTTCGAGCACTTGGCCTCGTCCGTCATCATCGCCATACGATCGACATAGACGATGGGAGGGGTGTTCGCGGGATCGCACTGCTCGTTGTGCAGCATAAGGTCGAGGTGGCGATCGACGTTCTGGCCCTCGATCAGCACATCCATCGACCAGGCAATGAAGTTCGCCTCACCCTGGATACAGTGGGTAACCACGCCCATGCCAAGCGACTTCGTCGCTGCTTCGTCGCCGATGCTCTTCTTGAAAGTGGACTGGTCCTTCAGCATGACCTCCTGGCCGGAGATCATGACCGTGGCACTGCCGTTGGTCGTGTCGCTCGCGTAGGCAGTATTCGGGTATGGAAGCGGTACCGGCCCAGCGGGTGGCGTCGGCGGTGACAGGCATGTGTCTGGGAAGGCAGCGATCGATTTCCCTGAGGCCGCCTTGCAGGCGATCTCCATGCCGTTGGCATACACCTCGTTGGCCATCAGGCCGCCATCCCGCGCCGTTTCCGGAAGTCACTCTCAGCAGCGAATTCCATCGATAGCGACTGCGTTGTGAGCGCTTGGGTCACCCAGGCCGCGCGTTTGTCGTCATCATTGCCGAGGTGGCCGAGGAACATTGGCCCTGGCAAATAATCCTTGCACGCGCCGAAGTACAGCATAGCCAGCATCGCAGGCATGGTTGCCGTGCCGACCTCACCGATGCGGTCTGCAGGATGCCATAGCGAGAACAGGTCCTTGCGATCGCGCAGAAGACGCGTGATCGCCAGTCCCGCTTCTTTGAAGCGGTGTTGTTCGCCGTTCATATCGGCGATGCGATGGTCACAATCCGCCAGCGCTACGTCGGCATCACTCAGGGCAGCGGTAATGGCCTGCACCAGCCCGTCCGCCCGCAACGGTTTGCCCGAACCGAGCGGCGCAGGCTCGCGTGCGAAACCGAAGCCGCGCAGCAGCAACGGTGCAGGCATCTCCTCGCGCCATGCAGCGAGCAAAACGGCACCCGCCGCTTCGCCCGGGATGAACCCGTTCGACTGATCGCGAGTCAGCAACCGGTCTTCGCGATCGTACGCAGCCAGAGAGGCGGCGCTCAGAAAGCTATCCACGCCGCAAACGATCATGTGTGGGTAGCGCCCCTCCACCAACGAGCGGCGCGCCTGCATCATTGCCACCGCGGCACCCACGCGTCCCTGCTCGATTACGCGGGAATGGGGATGCAGTCGCTCGCCCAACTCATGCTCAATGTCCTCCAACACGACACGTGCGAAGCCTACCAGTCGGCCGGGGCGCTCCGGCTCTGCAATGCAGACCAGCACGGGGATGTTGGTGAGATCATCATCTGCGGCCGCGAGACATTCGGCGATCGCGCGAGCGGCCATTTTGGCAAGTTTGGGTATCCCATGCCAAGCCTGCTCGAGCTGGACCGCACTGCCCACCAGCCAAGTTCCATCGCTGCCGATGAATTGGGTCTCCTGGAAATTGTTGATGCCGCAACGAATTGCCGCGCAACTCGCTTCAGCCGTGAGGCCAACGCCTGAAACCAGTCCGACACCCAGCACGGCAAGAGGCGGCGCTGCCATCACGCGTCTTCCCGTTCCCGTGCTCGCTCATGGACGATGGTCGCGACCGATTTGTAGCTTTTGCCGGATTCGAGCGCACGCCACCAGCCACGCGTCATCCGCCCGATCACCACCTTCGAGACCTCGAAGATGTCGCGCTCAAGCTTCAGGCTGGCACGCCAGACCATGCTGAACCGCGCCGCGTCCAGCTCGAACGCCAGCGTATCCAGTGTGCCGTTCATCGCCACGCGATCGGCCCGGCGACGGAAGAACACGACTGGCACCTCGACCTGAGGCGAAGCAAACTCCCTCCGCCCGTCCTCCGTTAGGTTGATCAGCACTACCGGCTCGCCGCCCCGCAGGTACGGCACTTGCTGATCCTCCGGCGCGCACTGGAAGTACCGCGAATCGAAATCCGCCGGTAGGAATGGGAACACGTTATCGATCCAGTCCTGGTCGTACGTCCCCGCGTAGCCGATCCGGGACGGCCAGCCCCGCCCGATCGGGCCGAATGCCATCGGCCGATAACGTCCCCCAGGGTCACGGACCGGATCGCGGATCTCCTCGGTGTTCGACACCGGTGCCCCAATCACCAGCTCGCGGTGGATGTGGTGATGCCAGCCGCGTCCCACCGGGTTGGCCAGATAGGACCGTACCTGCGCTGGGGCGCGCATCCGCTCATCGGTGCCGCCGAATGCGTTGTCGTACGAAATCGGCAAGCGCGTGAACGGCTCCGGATCACTCGGCGCATAGCCCACGCCCGCGCCGCGCCACACACGGTTGCCCCACACAGCCAACGACTTGCGCATCGCGCCGACCTGTAGTCCGACAGCGATGCGCTCGACGGGGCAGCCGCTCGGCGCATAGGCGGAACCGTTCAGCAGCACGTCGCAGTATGGCTTTTCCAGCGCGTAATCGCACTCAACCAGTGTCGCAGAGAGCCCTGGCTCGCCGGTGAACAGATCGGCATCCACCAGCGGCACCTGCTCATCCGCGAGCTTCGGCGCCTCGCCCGGGCGGGGCAGCGTGAAGGTGCCCTTCACCACCACCACAACGTGCTCGTAGCCCTCCTTGTCCAGGGCCACCGTGTAGCCGGCTGCCATGCCCGTGCCGTTGATCAGGTTCATCCTCCGACGCCGTCAGTTGATCTGCACCGAGGCGCCGGTGATCCGCTGCATCCCGGACGAGCGCAGCGACAGATACGCGCCCCGCACCAGCACCTTGCCCGCGCGCGTCAGCACGATGCTGGCGCGACCGCACTGCAGCACGATCTCGCGCGCGGCGCTGAACGTCAGGCGCTCCTCCATCGTCGGCGACCGGCACCTCCTCCGCCTGTCCGCAATCACGCCAATGGCCAACGGCCGCGTCCGGTCGCCGTCGACGAACATCAGCGCGACCGCACTGCCCGGCGACGTTCCGCCATACCGCGCGGTCGCCATCGCCGGCACCGGCGCGCCGGCGGGATTGCCGGGAAAATCCACCACCGGCGCACCGTCCTCGCCGACCGCCACCAGCGTTCCCACCACCACCTCGGCCGGGGCCGAAGGGTGCGCCTCAGTTCTGGAGGATCTTTTGTCCCTTAATGATGACATCGCCTGACCCCTTGATGGTGATCTGCTTGCCCTCGATCGTGATATCGCCGTTCTTCTTCATCGTGATCGACGCCGATCCGGTCTTGAGCACGATCTCCTCGCCGGCGGTGATCGCGATCTTCTTGCCGACCTCCAGCGTCTCGTTCTCGCCCACGCTGGTCGAGCGGTCCTTGCCGATCGACATCGTCTCGTTCTTCCCGACGTCTATCGACTGATCGTCGCCCACGCTGATCGACTGCGACGCCCCCACGGCGATCGTGCGGCTCGCCCCCACGGTGATCGCCTCCGCCGCTCCCACCGTGTGCGCGCGCGCCACGCCGACCGTCAGCGCCTCGTTCAGCACCACCGTGTGCACGCGGTTCATGTCGATCGTCACCGTCTCGTTCATGTGCACCGTCTCGGTGCGGTTCTTGATCGACGGTGATCGTCTCGTTCGCGTGCACCGTCTCGGTGCGGTCGTTGTCGATGGTGATCGTCTCGTCGTGCTTCACGTGCTCGGTGCGGTCGTGGTCCACCGTGGTGGTCTCGTCGTGCCCCACCCAGTGCGACGCGTCGTGCTCCACCTCGGTCGTCAGGTCCTTCTCGGCATGCAGCAGGACCTGCTCGGAGCCCTTCTTGTCCTCGAAGCGGAACTCGTTGCAGTTCGCCGCACTGCCGCCCATCGACGAATGCGTGCGCAGCCCGCTCTGCGTCTTGTTGGCCGGCAGCCCGAACGGCACCGTCTGCTCGGCGTTGTAGACCGACCCCACCACCAGCGGCCGGTCGGGATCGCCCTCCAGGAACGTGACCACCACCTCCTGGCCGATGCGCGGCAGATACCAGGTGCCGAAGCTGCGCCCCGCCCAGCTCTGCGCCACGCGCACCCAGCACGAGCTCTTGTCGTCCTTCTTGCCCTGGCGGTCCCAGTGGAACTGCACCTTGATGCGGCCGTACTTGTCGGTGAAGATTTCCTCTCCGCCGGGCCCGGTCACCACCGCGGTCTGCGTGCCGTGGATGCGCGGACACGGCGTGTCGCATCGGCGGCCGGTACGGCACCTTGCGCGAGCGCGCAGGTGAAGCGGTTGGAATAGCTCGCCGGCTTGGCCTCCTGCGTCACCAGGCTCCAGTCCTCCGCCCGGTGCTCGACCGACGTCAGCACGTGCTCGCTGCCGGCATCAGGCCCTTCGGCGTTCGCCACCTTGAAGTAGCTGCCCGACGGCGAAGCCGACGCAGCCGCCCTCGCCGACGATCTCCTGATAGGCCGCTTCCTCGTATTCGATGCGCCGTTTTGCCGCGGCCTCGCCCGGACCCATCGTCATGTAGCGGCCGGGGTAATCGAACCTCTCGAAGCTGCGCTTGCTCAGCACCGGGTTGATCGTCGGCTTCTGCACGGTCAGCCGGGTCGAGGGCGTCTCGAAGTTGTAGTCGCCCAGCGCCCATTTGCCGGAGCGGAACTGGTAGGTGCTCTGCCACTCCCAGATGCCACCCATCATGCCGACGTCCGAGGTCGCCACCACCTGCGTGTTGGCGCAGCTGATGAGCCCGTTGTTGTTGTCGGAGAAAACGATCGTGTGGCTCTGCTCGTCGTGCTGGAAGTAGAAGAAGATGCCTTCCTCCTCCAGCAGGCGGCAGATGAAGTCGTGCGCGCTCTCGCGGTACTGCACGCAGTAGTCGCGCGCCGGGTGGTCGCCGGTCAGCTTCCAGGACTTATGACTTATGCCATGTTCGCCCAGCAGCTGATCGACGATCTGCTGCACGGTCTTGTCCTGGAAGATGCGGCAGTCGCTGGTGCGGGT
Organism: uncultured Alphaproteobacteria bacterium; assembly: GCA_963812075.1. Taxonomy (GTDB): domain Bacteria; phylum Pseudomonadota; class Alphaproteobacteria; order Acetobacterales; family Acetobacteraceae; genus JAMXLO01. The sequence goes on along the minus strand of CAWETN010000018.1, from coordinate 436,029 downwards.
CAGCAGCCACAGTGCTGGCACCAGCCGGACCCGATACACGGTCAGCCCCCGTGCGGATCGCTGCGCCACGGCGAAGCGGACGATGATGCCGTTCACCGGCATGCGGACGGCGTCCGCATCGTCCAGCCAGATGGTGGCTCCGGTGCCGAGCAGATCGTCGGGCTTCACCGACGCCGTCGGTCGAAGCCAGCTCCAGGTCGTAGGAGAAGCAGGCCGACATCCTGTCCTGCCCGCGCAACGAGACGAGCGCCAGGTGATCCTGACCCAGCACCGTATCGATGCGCAACAGGCGGCGCTCTTGTGTATAGGCGTCCACCGGCCCCTACTGACTGTCCGTTGCTCTCCCAGGCACGCAGACGCCTTCTCTATCGGCTGTCGTCGCGCCAAGTCCAGCGCCATCGACGTCAGCAGCAAATTCCCGGCCGGGGTATGAAGGGTTTCACACCCCACGACCTGTTTTACCGGCTCGCTACAGATAGGCGCCGTCGACGCAGGAAGTCGCGCGTCGCCGGGTCGCTATCCAGACCGATGGCGCGCTCATATGCGGCGTCGGCTTCTGCAGGTCGGCCGGAACGTGCCAGCAATTCGGCCCGCGCCGCCCAGTAGGGTTGATAATTCGCAATCCGCGTGTCGATCGCGAGTTCGTCGAGACACAGCAGTCCCGCATCGGTCCCATGTGCCTCGGCAACGGCAATCGCGTGATTGATCGCCACCACAGGTGAATCCGTGATTGCCGACAGAGCACCGTAGAGCTGTTCGATCGCCAGCCAGTCGGACCGCCCGGTCAGTCGGCGCGCCGCGTGCGCCGACTGTACCGCGGCCTCCAGTTGATAGCGCCCGATCACCCCCATCGCGCCTGCGCGCGTCAGCACCGCCTCGGCTTCCGCGATCATCGGTTTGTCCCACTGCGCGGTATCGTGCTCGTCAAGCGGAACGTAGGCACCCTGTGCGTCCCGTCGTGCGCTGCGTCGCGCCTCGGCGTGCAGCATCAACGCAAGCAGTCCGAGCGCCTCGGGTTCGTCCGGCAGCAGTGATGCGACCAGCCGGCCCAGCCAAAGTGCCTCCTCCGCCAGCGCGCGTCGCGAGGCGTCCAGCCATCCGCCGTTGAACCCGGCGTAGATGGCGGCGAGCACCGCATCCAGCCGTTCGGGCAGCTCCGCGCGCTCGGGCACGCGCAGCGGGATGCCCGCCTGCCTGATCTTCGCCTTCGCCCGCACCAGCCGCTGCCCCATCGTTGCAGGTGCAACCAGGAACGCCGATGCGATCGCAGCCGCGTCGAAGCCCAGGATGGTCTGCAGCATCAGCGGCGCGCGGACCGTTGGATCGATCGCCGGATGCGCGCAGGCGAACATCAGGCCCAGGCGGTGGTCCGGAATTGCCGTGTCGTCCATCGTCTCACCCAATTCCTCGGCCAACAGGCGCACGTGGTCGAGCGCCCAACCGCGCGTCCGCCGCCGACGGGCCGCGTCGATCAGGCGGCGCCGCGCCACCGCCAGCAGCCACGCCTCGGGATTGTGCGGGAGGCCGGCGGAGGGCCAGTCGGCCAACGCCGCGGCAAACGCGTCGGCCAACGCATCCTGGGCGCCGGCGACATCGCCGGTACGCGCCGCAAGGAAGGCGACCAGCTTCCCGTAGCTGCGGCGCGCAGCTGTCTCGGCTGCCTCTGCGGCGGGCTGCACTACATGGTCCAGATCGGCCGGACCTCGATCGCGCCGACGGCGGCGCCGGGACAGCGCGCCGCCCAGGATAGCGCGGCATCCAGGTCGGGCACGTCGATCAGGTAATAGCCGGCAAGCTGCTCCTTGGTCTCGGCGTAGGGGCCGTCGAGCACCTGGGTCTTGCCGTCAATGACGCGGACGGTGGTGGTGGCGCTGGTGGGGCGGAGGCGGTTGCCGTTCACCACCACGCCGGCCTGATGGAGCGCCTCGGTGTACGCCATGTAGGCGGCGTGCATCCGCGCGGTGCCTTCCGCCGGCGCAGACCGCATGGCCGCCTCGTCGGAATGGATCAGCAGCATGTATTGCATGGTGGCTCCTCTCGGGTCGTGGCCGGCATCATGCACGGCCGGACGGATGACGTTCGAGAGGGGCCGATTTCGACCGGCGGAAAACAAAATCCCCTCCCACAAGGGGAGGGGACTCGTCACAACGGCAGACTGCTATTCGGCGGCGGCCTTCTGCGCCGGAATGTCCGTCGAGTAGCGCAGGTGCACCGGCGCGTTCGCCTCCCACGGATCCTTCAGCCCCAGCGACTTGCCGTGCTCCTTCACCGCCGGCATCACCTCCTTCACCAGCAGTTCGATGCAGCGCCGGCGGTCCACGGCAGACACCGTGCCGTCATTGCCCCAGATCCCCATGATGCCGGGGCGCGTGTGTTCGATCAGATACTTCAGCCGCTTGATCACCTGATCCGGCGTGCCGGCGATGATCATGGTGTCGGCCACCTGTTCCTCGAAGGTGGGCTGGCCACGCGGGTTCTTGGCACGTCCCACCGCGAACTCGACGAAGCCGCGGCGACCGGATGGCGAGAAGTAGCCCGACGGGTTCGCCCACACGGGATGCGCGAGACCGGTGAACTCGCCCTGCATCCACATGAACTGGCGCGCATTCTGCAACGCCTTCTCTTCGGTGTCCTGCACGTGGACGCGGATCAGGTAGCCGAAATTCTCCGGTCCCGCCTCATAGCCGACGTCCTTCGCCGCCTTCGAGTAGGTGTCCCAGATGGTCTTCGTCGCGTCGATCGCGGTGTTCAGCGCGATGTACGGGTAGCGCTGCTGCGCGGTCCAGATCACCGTCTCGCGGGACAGCACGCCGGGTATCCACACCCGTGGATACGGCTTCTGCACCGGCAGCGCCCACGGGTTCACCACGCGATGCTGGTAGTGCGTACCCTCCCAGCGGAACGGGCCGGGTTCGGTCCAGATCTTGGTGATCAGGTCGTGCGCCTCGACGAAGCGTTCGCGGTTGTAGGCCGGGTTCACCCCGTTGGCCAACTGCTCCTGGCCGCCGCCCCGCACGAAGCCCGACACCACGCGGCCCTTCGAGATCATGTCGATCATCGCCAGCTCTTCGGCCAGCTGCACCGGGTTCTCCGACAGCGGGAGCGGGTTGCCGAGGAAGACGATCTTCGCCCGCTTGGTCACCGCCGCCAGAATCGCACCGAACATGTTGGTGCGCGCCTGCATGCAGAACGGCGCGTTGTGGTGCTCGTTCAGCATGATGCCGTCGACGCCCCACTCGTCGGCCATGATGTATTCTTCGAGAAACTCGTTGTACAGCCGACTGCCCTCGACGGGGTCATAGTGGCTGTTGGAGAAGGTCAGCGCGGTCGCGCCGTATTTCAGCCCCTCCTTCGCGTCGTAGGCGGCCATCGGCTGTTCGGTGAAATACATCAGGTGCATGGCGTGCTCCCTTCAGTTCGCGTTGACGAACGTCGAAACGAGCCTGGCCAGCTCGTCCGGCTTCTCCATATCGACAAAGTGCCCGCAGCGGGACACGGTCTCCAGCCGCGCGTTGCGAAGCGCCTTCACGTAGGCCTCGCCGGCGCTCTTCGGTACGTGCTTGTCGTCGTCGCCCCAGACCACCAAAGCCGGCGTCCTTACGCCGCCCAGCAGGTGCGGCAGCGTCTGGCTGTACATGTACGGCTTCCACGCGGTGCGGAACACCATCTCGCGGCAGATGTCCCATTGCTCGAGCTGGTCCGTCGTCACGTCGCCATAGACCCGCGCGAATGCCGCCTGGTCGTGGAAGCCGGCCTGTGGATAGTCGAGATAGGACACGATGGCCTGGTCGGCGATGTATCCCTCCGGCGGCTTGATGCCCATCGCGCCGACCAGCACCAGCTTGCGGTAAGCCGACGGCGACTGACTCGCCATCTCGGCGGCGATCCAGCCGCCGAAGCCGAGCCCCACCAGCGACACGTCGGACAGGCCGAGATCGGCCAGCAGCCAGCTGTGGATCGCGGCGATGTCGCGCACGCTGCGCAGCCATTGCGGGCGTTCCGACTTGCCCCAGCCAGGATGGTGCGGCACCAGAACGTCGAAGCTCTGCGCCAGCGTGTCGTAGAACGGCAGCCGGTCGAGCGTGCCGATGTCGTGGTGCAGCACCAGCACCGGCCGACCGCTGCCGCCGCGCGTCAGATGCAGCTTGCCCCCGGCGATGGTCTGTGTCGTCTCATTCCAGGTTACGCTGCTTGGCATTCCGCTTCCCTTTCCGCCCTTCCTGCGACCGAGGATACTCATCGGTAGCCTCGCTTGTCCAATCGCCCGCGTGCGCCTTTAATCATCCGATATGGCGGAGGCGGAGCGCATGCCGGTCCTGGCGGGAAAGGTTGCAATCGTAACGGGCGCCAGCCGCGGCATCGGCGCCGCAGCGGCGCTTGCACTGGGCGAGGCCGGTGCGTCGGTCATGCTCGCGGCACGCAGCCTGGCGCAGGCGGAGGCGAACGCGCAGACGATCGCCGCGGCCGGCGGCACAGCGTTGGCGACGCAATGCGATGTGTCGGACCACGCCGCCTGTCAGCGGCTGGTGCGCGAGACTGCGCAGCGCCTGGGGCCGCCCGACATACTGGTCAACAACGCCGGCATCATCGAGCCGATTGGAATGCTGGGTGCAACCGATCCGAAAGGATGGGCCCGCAGCATCGAGATCAACCTCATTGGCGCTTATTACGCGATCTGCGCCGTGCTGCCCGGTATGCTGGAGCGCGGGCGCGGCGACATCGTCAATGTGTCGTCGGGCGCCGCCTTACGGCCGCTCGAAGGATGGAGCGCCTACTGCGCCGGCAAGGCTGGATTGGCGATGCTGACGCGCTCCATCGATCTGGAGCACCGCGCGGGAGGCATCCGCGTCTTCGGCTTCCAACCGGGGACGACGGACACCGACATGCAGGTTGCGATCCGCGCATCCGGCGTCAACGTCATCAGCCAGATCCCGCGCGAGCAACTGACGCCGGTGGCGCATCCGGCGCGGGCCATCGTGTATCTGTGCACGCAGGCGGCGGACGATCTCGCTGGCACGGAGTTCAGTCTGCGCGACGAGGAATTCCAGCGCCGCATCGGGCTCGGCTGATGGAGGCGGCAAGGTAGCGTTCGAGGTTTTCTGCTGGCTGCGCGACGGGCTGACATGCCCGACCTAGGCACCGGAGTTCTCGGCAAGCTCCTCGGCTGCCCGATGGTTGGCAAGATCTTCGAGGACTGCGTCGACCGGCCTCTCCCGATCGGGCATCGGCTGCCCGATCTCCAGCCTTGGCTCCGGCGCCGGCGGCTCGATCCGGTGGCTGGCCCCTCGCTCGACCCGCACGCCGCGGACGCCGGAGAAATCGAAGCCATTCGACAACACCACGCGCAGAACCGTCGCCGGATGGATGCGCGCCAGGCATTCGCGCGTCAGGCAGCCGTTCAGCTGCGTGACGCTGAACTGCACGCATGGCGAACACGGCTCCTCGCGGGTGACGACGACGTTGCCACGGCCGAACGGCGCATAGCGCCGCCAGGGGCTCGAACCGAACAGTGAACAGACCGGTTTATGCAGCGAACAGATATGCGCCGTGCCGCTGTCCGTGGCGATCACAAGGTCCACCGGCTCGAGCGCCGCGAAGAAGGCCGCGAAGTCGCTGGAACCAACGAGCACGTCGTGCGGCACGTGGCCCAGCAGGCGAGACAGCATGCGAAGCTCGTCGCGCTCCACCGGCCCACCCACCAGGGTCAGCCTTATCCCGAGCGCGCCCAGCCGCGTCCCCAGCTCCGCCCAGCACACCGTGGCCCAGCGATTGGTGGGAAACCCGGCCGAGATGCAGAGAGCGACATGGCGCGGAGCAACGGGCCATTCATGCGGCAGGCCCGAGAACAGCCGCGTGCGCGAGTATGGCCCGCAGAGCGATTCGGCCGCACGCTGCTGCGTGGCGCTCTCGTGCACGAGGTGGCCGCCGTCACCCACGCTGGTACGCGGCACGCCCAGGCGCGAAACGAGAAGGTGCAGGGCGGCGTCGTGCCGCAGGCTGAGCACGTGGTCAAACCGGTTCAACTCGTCGATCAGCATACCGGGCGGCGTGTGCGCTTCGCCGTTGCGCGCAAGGTGCGGTAGATCGGCGCTCCGGATGTCCTCGATGTCCGGAAACAGGAAGCCGGCAAGCGGGCGCGAGCTCGAGGCCACGAACAGCGTGATGTTGCGGTATCGCGCGCGCACCGCCCTGATGGCGGGGACCGACAGGACGAGGTCGCCGAGATGGTCGGGCTTCAGGATCGCAATCGAGGATGTGCTCATCCCGGGATCCCCGCCGCAGCTGTCGAGTTAGGGATCACGCGCTGAGCATCTTGCTGCGATGCGCGCCCGCGTCGGCATCAGCAGATAGCGGCTCGGCAGGAGCGTCGAGCGCCTGGATCAGATTGGCGAACAGCTGCTCCGTACTCTGCTTCCATGTCAGCCAATTGCGCGGCGTCCGCTCGCACCGCCGGGCCGGATCATGTCCACGGCAATAGGCATGCAGCACCGCGGTCAGCCGGTCCGGGTCGTCGAGGCGGAAAAAGCTGGCTTGGCCGTCGGCGATCTCGCGGAACACCGGGATGTCGCTGCACAGCACCGGGAGACCGCGCTGGAAGGCCTCGACGACCGGCAGTCCGAAGCCCTCGATCTCGGACGCGATGACCAGCGCCGACGCGCTTCTGTAGGCGTGATCCAGTTCTGCGTCGCTGACATCGCGCAGCAGGAACAGCCGCTTCTGATGCAGCCGATGGTGCGCTATGCGCTGGAGCAGATCCTCGGTCTTCCAGCCCTGGCGCCCCACGATGACCAGGGAGGCCTGCCCGCCGGCGGCCCAGAACCGCTCGAACGCATCGAGCACGAAGCCGTGGTTCTTGCGCGGCTCGAGCGAACCGACCATCAGGAAGACGTGCTCCGGCTGCCCGAAGATATCGACGATATGCTGCCGCACGTCCTCGGCTCCCGCGAGGAAGTCGAGCTCCGAGCCCAGATGGAAATGCCGGATACGCGGCAGTCCGCGGACGCCTCGCCAAACCTGCGATGAGCCAAGATAGTCGCGCAGCTGATCTGCAACCGACTTCGATATGGCCAGGAACACGTCACTGTACTGCAGATGACATTGCAGCCATCGCGCGAACGCACCCGACAGTTCCGGGGTCGAGGTGTACGGGTGCGATATGGGGATTATGTCGAAGATGACCCCGGCGATCCGACCGCCGCGCGCCTTGAAATGCTGCACCGCCGGCCAGAGCGGTACGGTCCACGACGAGTTCGAGCAACAACAGGATATCCCCGGCATTGGATCGCCTGACTCCGACATGCGGTGTCGGCAACCGCTCAGCCTCCGTTCCGCCCGAGAAGGTTTGCGCGACCCGCAGGATGCTTTGCGTCAGGCCCGGCCGGTATGGCGGCGCATAGATGAACTCACGCGCCCGGTTCGACGGCGCCAAGGCGGACGCCAGCCGCAAAAACGCACGCCACGCCGGCCGCAGCGTCAGGTAGAGATGCCGGCGGGCCGTAGCGGTCTCCCTCGCGCCGTGTCGCTGCCTGTCATACCGGCTCGGTGGCCGCCGGGGCTTCGCCCGGGCCTGCTTGTCGCTCAGCACCACGTCCAGGTCGGCGGGGACCAGCCTGTCATTCTGCAGGATCACCGGCACGACGCTGTAGCCAAGCTCCGAGGCCACGGCTGATGCGTGCCGCAGAACGTTTCGGACGACACGCTGAATGCCGGTGTTGAGGTCGCTGTGGAACGTGTGGGTGCACTCGATGAATATCGTCGGGCCTGCATCCACGTCGCCGACCCTGGCTGCGCTCCGGGCGCGGCCTCGTCCCTTCAGGGCTGCGCCCAGAGTCCTCAGGGGTACCGTCAGACGCCAGGACCGGCTGCGATAGACGTGTTCCAGCAGTGCCTCACGTGCGGCGACCCTTCTCTCCAGTTCCGCACTGCGGGCTCTTTCAGCGATCAGTTGCGTCCGCAGCGCTTCCGCACGCCTAAGCGGTCCGTATTGCGCCGGGTCTTCCAATGTATTCGGCGGATATTGCAACGACGACATCAGCCGACCCCAATGCTCCCTGGCAATACAACACCGCGGCGACCGTCAGCATAGGCAATACGGTCCTCCGCCGAAAGAATAGCCTGTCGGGCTCGCTTCGCCGCCGTTCGCGATACTTCATAACAGGAACGATGCCGCCGCGCGCCAGCCGCGCCGGGGTCATGCCCCGTGCACCCGGCAACTTTCCTTCAGCAGCTGCCGCACACCGTCAAGGCGCACCAGCGTTCCCGCATCCGCCTCGCCGGTGATGGCTTCCGGCCGCCAATGACGCTGGAACGCGCGCAACACCGTCGCCAGAGCACCGTCCAGGTCACCCTCGGCCACGACCTGATAGCCGATCTCGCGCAGCGCGGCGCGAACGTGGAGCACGGTGCTCGCAACCAGGCCCGGGCCACCGGGAGCGGCGATCGTCGCCGGCCACATCCCTACCCCGTTCTCCGCCAGGCTGCGCCAGCCGAACCGCTCCCCGGGATCCTGCTTCCGATCGGGCGCCACATCGCTGTGCGCGACCACGTTGCGCGCCGGGATGTCATGGCGCGACAGGATGTCCAAACACAGATCGCACACCACCGCGAGTTGCAGGACGGGAAAGTCCCGGTAGCCCCACGCGTGCCCCGGGTTGACGATCTCGACGCCGATCGAGCGCCCGTTCAGCGCCGTGTGGCCGCGCCAATACGACACCCCAGCGTGGAATGCCCGCCGCGCCTCCGGCACCAGTCGCAGCACCGAGCCGTCCTCGTCCACCACATAGTGCGCGGACATGCCCGACCGCGGATCGCGCAGCCGGTCGATCGCCGCCTGCGCCGTCGGCATGCCGGTGTAGTGCAGGATCAGCATGTCGATCGGCGTATCCGCCGGCCTGTCGTCCTGGTTCGGACTGGGCAGGTCGCGGACACGAAGGCTCACAGGCCCCGCTCGCGCTTGATCCGGTCCCAGGCCGCGTTGATCCGCGCCACTTTCTCGTTGGCGCGGGCGATAAACTCCGCCGGCACGCCGCGGGCGGCCAGGCTGTCGGGATGGTTCTCCCGCATCAGCCGGCGCCAGGTGGCGCGGATGTCCTCGGGACCCGCGTCCTGTGCCACGCCGAGGACGGCATAGGGGTCCGGCTCATCCGAGATCGGCCGGCGCGGGGCGGCGCCACGTGCGCGATCCCACGCCGCCTGATCCAGCCGGAAGCCATGATAGGTGCGCGAGAGGAACTCCAGTTCGCGGTTGTTGATCGGGCCATCGGCGCGCGCGATCACGAACAACGCCGCGAGCACGTCCTCGAGCATGCCGCGATTGTCGGCGAACGCCTCGCCCAGTTGCCTGGCATAGACCTCGAAGCCATCCGCGCTGTCGCGCGCCTGGTCGAACAGCCGGCCGACGTCGCGCACTGACTTCGGGAGGGATGCGGAACTGGCGCTTGAACGCGTCGATCTCCTGCCGCCCGACCCTGCCGTCGCACTTCGCAAGCTTGGCGGACAACACGACGACGCAGATCGCGAAAAGCTGATCGCGACGGTTGACCATCGCCGCGAGGCGGGCGGGGTTCCAGCCGATCTGTGGCCCGAACTGTGCTCCCAGATTTGGCACCGTGCCGGTGTCCGCCGCATGGCCCAGCGCCGCGCCGACCACCGCGCCCATCGGGCCACCCACGGCGAAGCCCGCGACCCCGCCGATGATCTTACCCCAGTAGCCCATCGCCTGCCCTTACCACGCAGAGGTTGACGGGGGCAAAACGCTGGGTGCGGTATCGGGGTAGGAAACCCCCGCTGAAATGATCCGCGGGTGGCGCCGGGTCAGATCGTGTCCAGCTCCATCGCCTCGCCGAACCGCCGGGCGGCCTCGAACGGGTCGCCGTATTTGCGGTGCCCGGCGCAGTGTTGCGCGCAGGCGAGCAGCAGGCGGTCGCGGCGCGGGCTCCGGTTCTTGCCGAAATCCTCCAGCAGGTTCTGCGGGATTTCCTGGTTGTGCGGGTCGTTGCCCAGTTTGCAGGCCGCCAGCGCCAGCGTGCGCACCAGTGGGGCGCGGTCGCCGCCGCTGTCGCAATAGCCCTGCACCCAGGCCAGGCTCTCGGGCGCCCGCAGCCCGCAGATCGCCGCGTCGATCCGCCGCAGCAACTCGTCGGCGCCGAGCCGGCTGGCACAGGCCGGTGCATGCACCGGCGCCGGCGCGAACGCGTCGGTCAGCCGCTGGTGCCACGCCGTCATGTTGACGAACTCGGCCGCCACATACAGCAGCCGCAGCCGGCGCGGATGGTCGAACGTGTCGTAGAACCAGCCGAGGGCATTGGCATACTCGCAGCAGTGCATCGGCATCGAGAAGTTGTTCCGCCCCATGCGTCGCCAGCACGATCTCGGCGGCGGCGATCTGGATGGCATCGACGATACGGCGCGGGTCCTTGCCGGCCTTCAGCAGCCGCGTCACCGCGTCGAGGTTGGCAGGCGAATGGTCTTCCAGCAGCGCGCGGATCAGCGCGGTCTCCTCGGCGTCCGACAGCGGCGCCGCGTTGTGCAGCATCGCCAGCTCCGCCTCGGCCACGCCGCCGTACGGCACCGCGTGCAGGGCGACGCCCTCGATCTCCTGCTTCACCGTGTTGCACGCCATCTCGTACAGCGAGTGCCAGCGCGGTCCGACCGCGATGTCGAGCGCGCCAGCGTACAGCACGTCGTGCGCGTTCTCCCATCCCAGCGCGCAGCCCAGCTCCACGGTGGCCCGCGCGCGATACGCCTTGTGGCCGGTCGTGTAGGAGCGGTTGCGGTACATCCGGTCCTGCACATCGATCAGCCCGGCGAACACCAGCTCGGCCAGCACACGCCAGCGATCCCGCCGGTCCTCCATCAGGCCCAGGAAATACCGATAGGCCTCCAGCACCTGGCCGCGCTGCACCAGCGTCAGCCACTCGCCCAGCCGCTGCGCCAGCGGCCCGTCGGAGTGCCGTGGCTGCTGGTCCGGCCAATACACCACAGGCGTCGGCGGGCCCTCGATCGTGCCGGCAAAGCCGCGCGTGTAGTGGCCCGGCGCGCGGTTGAGCTTCTGGTTCCAGATGTCGAGCCCGGTCGGGAGATACCAGACGGTCTGGGCCATCGGCAGCATCGCCAGTTCCGGCGGCAGCAGACCGGTCAGGTGCAGCGTGGCGCGCGCCGACAGCAGGCAGTGGTCGTTGTTGACGAAGTTCGGGTAGCCGTCGTCCAGCCGCTCGTGGTACGGCACGTGCGTGTAGGGTGCATGGATGCGCACGCCCTCGGCGATGATCTCGTTGAGCGGCCGACCGGCGCGAAGCAGGCCGTAGAACACCTTGCTCGCCCCTGCCTGGTCGCGCGCCAGGATGCGCTCCTCAAGGCAGGAATAGAGGCTCGCCGTGTCACGCTCCGTGACGGCGCTCGCGTGCATGTCCATGCTGGTGTCCCGATCCGGTGCAGGACTGCAGGGGTTAACGGATTCCCACGTGAAGGACGTTGATCCAGGTCAAATGGTCAGGACAGCTGCCGTTCCGCCTCCGGGAAATCCACGCCTTCGTACAGCTCGGCTAAGGCCAACTCGATGCCGATCTCCGGCATGCGCAGCACGCTAGCGGGGTTGAGCAGATGACCTACCCAATCGTCGCCTATGCGCTCGAACATCGTGCCGGCCATCGACTCCTGCGCCAGCACGACATAGCGCCGCACGCTGGCGATCGCCGCATACTCCTGATTCTTCGTCACCAGGTCGGTGCGGGCGGTGCTGTCGCTAAGCACCTCGAAGATGACCACAGGATCGCGCACGACGATCGCATTTCCTGCGACGCTCCCGCACACCACGAAGCCGTCAGGATAGCGGAACCCCTGCGCGGTCTCGACCTTCAGGTCGCTGCCGTAGAACCGACAGGGCGAGCCACGCAGGCGGACGCCGACCGCCATGTGCAGGTTGTTCTGAATGGCCGAATGCGCCGCCGTCCCGCCCGTCATGGCAACCGGCCGCCACCCGTCGAACTCGTAGCGGAACTCCTGCCGTTCCTCCCAGGCGAGGAACTCTCCCCGCGTCATTGGTAAGCGCATAGCCACCGACATGATCTCAGCCTAGCATACTACCGATGGGCGATCGACACCGGCTCGCCCACCGGGTCGGCGGCGAGGAAGCCCAGCGTATCGCCCTCCAGCACGAGGCAGGTCAGCTTGCCGCCGAACACCGCGCCGGTGTCGATGGCAATGCGGTTGTGCCGCACCACCGGCTCGCGCACCGGCGAGTGTCCGTGCACCACCACGGCGCCGAACTGCATCTCGGAATACAGGAACGGCTGGCGCATGCGCAGCAGGTCCTCGCGCGCCTGCTGGTCCAGCGGCACACCGGGACGCACCCCGCCATGCACGAAGAAGTAGCCGCCCTCACGGTGGGTCAGCGCCAGCCCGCGCAGGAATTCGAGATGCTCCGCCGGCACGCGCGCCGGCCAGCTCTCGCGCGGGGAGTTGGGATCGATGCCGTAGCTCTGCAGCGCCGGTGCGCCGCCGGCAAACAGCCAGTCGGTCGCCGCGGCGCGGTCGCCGGACAGCGCGTGCAGCATCGTGTCGTCGTGGTTGCCAAGCAGATTGACCACCGGCACTCCGGCGATCGGCGAGCCTGCCAGCAGGCGCCCCAGCACCCCCGCGGTATCGGCGCCGCGATCGACATAGTCGCCGATATGCAGCAGCAGCGGCGCATCGACCGGCCGTCGGGCGAGGTCCTCGGCGATCATCGCGTGCAGGTTGCCCAGCTGGATGTCGCAGCCATGGATGTCGCCGATCGCATAGATCCGCCGCCCTTCGGGCAGGGCCGCCGGCGCGCGCGTCAGTGCGAGCATGTCAGCGCCGGGTGTGCCGCGGCACGCGGCGATTGCCGCGCTCATACACGATCATGCTGTCGAAGAAGCTGATCGCCTTGGTGGTGCGGCAGAACGCCGAGACGGCGTTCGCCAGCGTCGCGTTCTGGTCGGTGCCGAGTACGGAAAAATTCTCCTGCCGGCCGGTCCACTCCATCAGCTGCGCGCAGCGGGCGAACGAGTATTGCAGGAAGCTCAGCTGATCCTGTCGGTCCATGAACTGTCCGCGCCACAGCGAGGTGTGCGTGTCCTCGATGAAATACAGCCCGTTTTCGCTGAGCGCCGGATAGAGCGTCTCGAAGGCGGTGATCTGCTGGTTGGCGGTATGTCCGCCGTCGTCGATCACCACATCCGGCGTGCCGATCTCCTGCACCACGGATCGGAGAAACGCCTGGTCCCGCTGATCGCCGACGAACACCTTGGTGACGACGTCCTCCTGCTGCTTGGCGTCCGGATTGATATCGATGCCGTAAAGGCGAGTCGCCGGGCCGAAATACTCGCGCCACATCTCCACCGACCCGCCAAGCTGCACGCCGATCTCCACCACCACCGGGTTGGTGCGACGGAGCGGCGACAGGAAGCGCTCATAGACCTCGAAGTAGTGGTCCCACTTGTGCATCACCTTGGTGTTGCGGTGCTGGGCAAAGAACGAATAGAGGTCGTTCATCGGAGTTTCCTCGAAGATCGCATCCAGTGTGTCATGTCGTCTCCGGCTCCTCCAGTTCGATGCTGAGCTCGCGGAGCGACGCGGTGTGCGGATGCTGCGTGCGGCCGGCGCGCAGGTCGTCGGCCGACAGCAGTTCGACCATCTCGCCCCCCTGCATCACGCCGACACGGCCGCAGAGATGCGCGACCACCGCCAGATTGTGGCTGACCAGGATGTAGGTGAGCCCCCTCGCCTGCTGCAGATCCATCAGCAGGTTCAGCACCTCGGCCTGCACGGACACATCCAGCGCGCTGGTCGGCTCGTCCAGCAGCAGCACCTGCGGCTCCGCCATCAGCGCGCGGGCGATCGCGACACGCTGGCGCTGGCCGCCGGACAGCTGGTGCGGATAGCGGAAGCGGACGGTCGCCGGCAGCGCCACCTCGTTCAGGCCGCGCAGGATGCGGCGCTCGGGGTTGTCCATGCCGTGCACCAGCAGCGGCTCGGACAGCAGCCGGTCGACCGTCTGGCGCGGATGCAGCGAGCCGTACGGGTCCTGGAACACCATCTGCACGCGGCGATGGAACTCTTTCGAGCGCTGCGGCGCCAGTGCCTGGCCGTCGATCGCCATGCGCCCGGTCCAGTGCGGATTGAGCCCGGACAGCGCGCGCAGCACGGTGGACTTGCCGGAACCGACTCTCGCCGACGATGCCGAAGCTCTCGCCGCGCGCGACGCCGAACGACACCGACTTCACCGCCTCGGTGTGGCCGAAGCGCACCGAAAGGTCGCCGACCTCGATCATGTCTCCAGCCATGACGGATCGCGCTGCATCACCGCCAGTCGCGCCTGGCGATGGCTGAGCGTCGGCAGGCAGTCGAGCAGCCCACGCGTATAGGGATGTCGCGCGCGCAGCAGCTCGGCCGCGGCCAGTTCCTCCACCACGCGGCCGGCGTACATCACCGCGACGCGGTCGCAGAAATGCGACACCAGCGGCAGGTCGTGGCTGATCAGGATCAGCCCCATGCCGCGGCGCGACACCAGATCCTCGATCAGCCGCAGGATCTCCGCCTGCACCGTGGCATCCAGCGCGCTGGTGGGCTCGTCCGCGATCAGCAGCTCGGGGTCGGGCGCCAGCATCATCGCGATCATCACCCGCTGGCCCATGCCGCCGGACAGCTCGTGCGGATAGGCGCCCGCAACACGCTCCGGATCGCGGATCTGCACCTGTGCCAGCAGGTCGATCGCCGCCTGCTCGGCCAGCCGGCGCGCCGCCGCCGCGATGCGCGCGCCAGGCCTCGGCGATCTGCGCGCCGGCGGTCATCACCGGATTCAGCGAGTATTTCGGGTCCTGCAGGATCAGCCCGGCACGTGCCCCGCGGATGCGCCGCAGCGCGTTCTCGTCGGCGCAGCAGTACGTCGATGTCGTCGAAGCTCAGCTTGTCGGCGGTCAGACCGCGTTGCGCACGGCAGCAGACGCAGGATCGAGCGCGCGGTGAGCGACTTGCCGGAGCCCGACTCGCCGACGATGCCGAGCTTCTCCTGGCCCAGCGTGAGCGAGACGTTGCGCACCGCCTCGGACAGGCCGGTGGCGGTGGGGAAGCTGGATGCGCAGATTGTCGGATCTCGACCAGCATCAGCGCTGCTTCGGATCCAGCACGTCACGCATGCCGTCGCCCAGCAGGTTGAACGCCAGCGAGGCGACGAAGATCGCCACGCCCGGGATCGTCGGCACCCACCACTGCTCCAGGATGAAGGCGCGCGACGAGGCGATCATGGTGCCCCATTCCGGCATCGGCGGCTGCGCGCCCATGCCGAGAAAGCCCAGTGCCGGCGGCGGTCAGGATGATGCCGCTCATGTCGAGCGTGACGCGCACGATCACGCTGGACAGGCACAGCGGCATGATGTGGCGCAGGATGATGCGCGCGCTGCCCGCACCGGTCAGCCGCACGGCGGCGATGAAGTCGGTCGGCGCACGGTCAGCGTGTCGGCGCGTGCCAGCCGCGCGTACGGCGGCCAGGCGGTCAGCGCGATGGCGATCACCGCGCTGGTGATGCCGGGCCTCAGTGCGGCGACGAAGGCCAGCGCCAGCACCAGGCGCGGGAAGGCCAGGAACACGTCGGTGACGCGCATCAGCACGCGATCGACGATGCCGCCCAGATAGCCGGCGACGCTGCCCACCGCGAGGCCGACCGGGGCCACCAGCAGAACCACCGCGACCACCATGCCCAGCGTCACGCGCCCGCCGTACAGGATGCGCGCGTAGATGTCGCGGCCCAGTTCGTCGGTGCCGAACCAGTGCGCGAACGACGGCGGCGCCAGCCGGCCGGCGAGATCCTGTGCGCTCGGGTCCTGCCAGGCGAGCAGCGGTGCGGCGAGCGAAGCGACGATCATCGCCGACAGCGGTCACCAGCCCGACCATCGCCAGGCGGTTGGCGCGCAGCTGCAGCCAGCCGCGATAACGCCGCACCCAGGCGGCCTGCGTGCGCGACGCCGGCGTCTCGCTCAGCAGCCACTCGCGCGACAGTCACCCCGCTCATGCGACGCGCGGATCCAGCAGGCGGTACAGCAGGTCGGACAACAGGTTCAGCACCAGGTAGATCAGTCCGACCACCAGCGTCGCCCCGAGCACCGCGTTCATGTCGGCGTTCAGCAGCGACACCGTCAGGTACAGTCCGAGGCCGGGCCAGGAGAACACCGTCTCGGTGATCACCGCGCCTTCCAGCAGCCCGGCATAGGCCAGCGCCAGCACCGTCACCAGCCGCACCGATATGTTGCCGAACGCGTGCCGCCACAGCACGCGCGTCGCCGACAGTCCCTTGGCCCGCGCAGTGATGATGTATTCGCCGGACAGCGATTCGATCATGAAGGCGCGCGTCATGCGGGTGATGTAGGCCATCGAGAAATACGCCAGCACCAGCGCCGGCTGCGCCAGGTGCGCCAGCGCGTCCCACAGCGAATCCCAGTCGCCGGCGATGATGGAATCGACCACCAGCATACCGGTGACGCGCGGCACCATGCCTTCATACGCGACGTCCAGCTGGCCGGTGCCGGGCGCGATGCCCAGCTTCACGTAGAACACCAAGCAGGCACAGCAGCCCCAGCACGAACACCGGCACCGACTGGCCCGCCAGGCTGACAACGCGCACCACGTGGTCGAAACGCGAGCCCTGCCGCGACGCGGCGAGCACGCCCAGCGGCACGCCGACGATCACAGCGACGATGATCGCAGTGGTGGCAAGCTCCAGCGTCGCCGGAAAGAACTGCGCGATATCCTGGGTGACCGGGTGCGTGGTCATCACCGACTGCCCGAGGTCGCCGTGCATCAGATTCGTCAGGTAGATCCAGAACTGCACGAACAGCGGCTTGTCGAGGCCCAGCTGCTGGCGCACCGCGGCGATCACGTCGGGCGGCGCATGGTCGCCGGCGATGGCGATCACCGGATCGATCGGCATCACGCGGCCGATCAGGAAGGTGACCAGGATCAGCCCGAACAGCGTGAGCGGGATGCTGGCGAAGCTGCCCGCCAGCATCTGCAGCCGGGCGTTCACGCCTTGCTGATCTGCGAATAGTGCGTGTAGTCCGGCATCGGCCCGACGACGAAGCCCGACACGCCCTTGCCCAGCACGGCCACGGCATTGCGCTGCAGCAGCATGGCGAACGGCGCGCGCTCCATGAACTGCTTCTGCATCGTCTGGTACAATGCGATGCGCTTCGCCGGATCCAGCTCGTGCACCGCGGCCTGCAATTCGGCCGTCAGCTCCTTGTCCACGAAGTGGCTGCGCCAGGCGAGGATCTTCAGCTTGCTCTGGTCGCTGTCGTCGGGGTTCTCGCACCACGCCTGGGCGTTGGAGTTGGGATCGAAGTAGTCGGTGCCCCACACCAGCATCGCCAGCTGGTGCTGGCGCGCGCGAGTCTTGGTGATCACCTGCTTCTGCTCACCCGGCAGCAGCTGTACCTTGATGCCGACCGCCGCGAGGTCGGCCTGGATCGCCTGCGCGATGTCGCCGTACGGCGCCGCCGAGATGTAATCCATCGTCACCGAGAATCCGTCCGCCAGCCCGGCCTCGGCCAGCAGCGCCTTCGCCTTCGCCACGTCCTTGCGGAACGGGTTCTGCTTCAGCGCACCGGGCAGCGCGTAGGGCAGGAAGGCCTGGCAGACGCTCCAGGTGTTCGGCGTGATGTTCTGCGCGATGGAATCGTAGTCGATCGCCCACTTGATCGCCTGGTGCACCTGCACCTTCTGCAACTCGGCCATCGACTGGTTCATCGCGATGTACATCGAGGTGCCCTGCGGCGAGGCCGAGATCGTCAGGTCCTTGTTGCCGGCGATCGACTTCAGCTGGTCGGCACCGAGGTCGCGGGCGATGTCGGCGTCGCCCTTCTGCAGCTGCAAGAGCTGCACCGCCGGGTCGGCGACGTGGCGCAGCACGACGCGCGGGATGTTCGGCTTCGCCGCGGCGTGCGGATTGGCGTCGGCGATGACATGGTCGCTCGCCTGCCATGAGGTCAGCCGGTAAGGACCGGCGCCGGCGGTATGCGTCTTCAGCCAGGCGTTGCCCAGGTCGCCGTTGGCCTGGTTGGCCATCACCGCCTTCATGTCCACCACGCTGCCGACATTGGCGGACAGGCAGTAGAGCACGAAGCTGGTGGCCTCCGCCTCTCCGGGCAGCTTCATCTCCAGTGTGCTGTCGTCCACCGCGCGGATGAACTTCTCGACGTTGTCGGCGTTGAAGCCGAACTGGGTGATGATGAAGCCGGGCGTCTTGTTCAGCTTTACCACCCGCTGCAGGCTGAAAGCCGCGTCCTGCGCGGTGACCGGGTTGCCGGAATCGAATTTGGCATCGCGCCGCAGCCTGAAGGTGAAGGTCAGGCCGTCGGGGCTGACGTCGTAGCTCTCGGCCAGGTCGCCGGCCACCTTGGTGCTGTCCGCCGGATCGGGCCGCACCAGGCGGCGGTAGCAGTTGCCATCCACCTCGTTGTTGGTGAACTCGTAGGATTCCGCCGGATCGAACGACACGATGTCGTCGATCTGGCGGACCATCACCACGGCGTTCTTCGGCGTTGCGGCGCGCGCCACATAGGGCGCGGCGAGCGCGGTTGTCGAGCCTGCGAGCAGCAGGCGGCGGGTCAGCATGGTCATTGTCTCCCGGTGGCGGATTGCCGGCATTTTGCCAAGGCTGCGGGCCTGACGCTAGGCTCCGCGCCCATGCAACGCGACGTCCGCCACTCCGCCTGCCCGCACGACTGCCCTTCCACCTGTGCCCTCGAGATCGAAGTGCTGGACCGCAGCCGCATCGGCGCGGTACGCGGCGCCGCGGGCAACAGCTACACGGCGGGGGTGATCTGCGCCAAGGTCGCACGCTACGCCGAGCGCATCCACCACCCCGATCGGCTGACCCGGCCGCTGCTGCGGACCGGGCCGAAGGGGTCGGGACAGTTCCGCCCTATCGGCTGGGACGAGGCGCTGGATCGCATCGCGGAGGCATTCGTTGCCGCGGCGGACCGCCACGGCACCGAGGCGGTGTGGCCTTATTACTACGCCGGGACGATGGGGCTGGTGCAGCGCGACGGCATCAACCGGCTGCGCCACGCGATGCGCTATTCGCGCCAGGCCAAGACGATCTGCACCTCGATCTGCGAGGCCGGCTGGACGGCGGGCGTCGGCCGCTTCATCGGCCCCGACCCGCGCGAGATGGCGCACGCGGACCTGATCGTGATGTGGGGCGGCAATCCGGTGTCCACCCAGGTCAACGTGATGACGCACATCACGCGGGCGCGGAAGGAGCGCGGCGCGAAGCTGGTGGTGGTCGATCCGTACCGCACCGGCACCGCGGCGGTGGCGGACCTGCATATCGCGCTGCGGCCCGGCACCGACGCGGCGCTGGCCTGTGCGATGATGCACGTGGCGTTTCGCGACGGCTTCGCCGATCGCGACTATCTTGCGCGGTTCTCCGACTTCCCTGCCGGTCTCGAAGCGCATCTCGCGGCCCGCTCGCCCGCCTGGGCGGCGGCGATCACCGGGCTTGCCACGCAACAGATCGAGGAACTGGCAAAACTCTACTGTACGACGCAGCGGGCCTATATCCGCCTGGGCTACGGCTTCTCGCGCTCGCGCAACGGGGCGGCATCGATACACGCGGTGACCTGCCTGCCGACCGTCACCGGCAAGTGGCAGCACGAGGGCGCCGGTGCATTGTGGAGCTACCGCAGCATCCAGAAGTGGGACAAGACCCTGATCGAGGGCCTCGATGCGGCCGACCCGACGACGCGCATCCTCGACATGAGCCGGCTCGCCAGCATCCTGAACGGCGATCGCACCGCGCTGCGCGACGGGCCGCCGGTGCAGGCGATGCTGATCCAGAACAGCAATCCGGCGACGGTGGCGCCCGACACCCACCGCGTGCGGCGCGGCCTGCTGCGCGACGACCTGTTCGTCGCGGTGCACGAGCAGTTCATGACCGAGACCGCACAGCTGGCCGACATTGTGCTGCCGGCGACGATGTTCATGGAGCACGACGATCTCTACCAGGCGGGCGGCCACAGCCACATCCAGATCGGGGCGAAGCTGATCGAGCCGCCAGGCGAGTGCCGACCGAACCATGCGGTGATCCAGGGGCTGGCGGCGCGGCTGGGCGCTGAGCATCGCGGCTTCGGAATGACCGAGATGGAGATCATCGACGAGACGCTGCGGGTCGCCGGCTGGCCGGATGCGAAGACCGTGCTGGAGCGGCACTGGATCGACATCGCGCCGCCGTTCGCCGAGGCGCATTTCCATGCGGGTTTCCCGCAGCCTGACAGGCGCTTCCATTTCGCGCCCGACTGGCGGGCGATCGGCGCCGACTGGGCACGCATGCCGACGCTGCCCGACTACATGCCGGCGACCGACGCGGCGACGCCGGATCGGCCGTTCCGCATGGTGACGGCACCGGCGCGACAGTTCCTCAACACCACCTTCACCGAGACGCCTACCTCGCAGGCGCGCGAAACGCGCCCCACGGTGCTGGTGCACCCGGCAGATGCGGCCACCGCCGGCATCGCCGATGGCGACCGCGTGCGGCTCGGCAATGCGCGCGGCGAGGTGGTGCTGCACGCGCGCCTGTTCGATGGCATGCAGCCCGGCGTCATCGTGGTGGAGAGCGTATGGCCGAACGCCGCGTTCGAGGGCGGCATCGGCATCAATGCGCTGACCAGCGACGATCCGGCACCGCCCGCAGGTGGTGCGGTGTTCCACGACACGTCGGTGTGGCTGCGCGCCGCGGCCGCGGCGCTGAAGCTGGCGGCAGATTGAACAACGGAGGAGCGCAGCGACGCAGCAATCCCGGTGGAGGTGTGCACCGTCATCGAGATTGCTTCGCTTCGCTCGCAATGACATTTGCACCGCGTGACGACATTTGCGGAAGGAAACGGCAATGGCCAAACGCATCGCCTTCGTCGGCGCCGGCGCGATCGGCGGCTATATCGGCGCGAACCTTACCGCGCTTGGCCACGACGTCACGCTGATCGATCCGTGGCCGGCGCATGTCGAGGCGATGCGCGCCGAGGGGATGCACCTCTACGGCATGACCGAGCCGGAGAACCGCACCATCCGTGTCAACGCGATGCACGTCACCGACGCGCAGCTTCTGGCGAAGCAGCGGCCGATCGACATCGCCTTCATCGCGGTGAAGTCGTACGACACGGTGTGGGCGACGCGACTGATCCGCCAGTACCTCGCGCCGGGCGGCTTCGTCGTGTCGTCGCAGAACTGCGTCAACGAGGAGCGGATCGCCTCGGTCGTGGGCTGGGGACGCACCGTGGGTTGCGTGGTCGGCGGCGGCGTGGGCGTCGAGCTGTTCGAACCCGGTCATGTCCGCCGCACCATGCTGAAGAATCCCAACGTCGTGTCGTTCCATGTCGGCGAGCCGCACGGTCGCATCACCCGTCGCGTCGAGGAACTGGCCGCAATGCTGGACGGCATCGACAATGCGCACGTCACCGACAATCTGTGGGGCGAGCGCTGGACCAAGCTGTGCGTCAACGGCATGCGCAACGGCGTCTCCGCCGCCACCGGTCTCGGCGGCAACGCGCGCGACAGCCACGACGCGATCCGTCGCGTCTGCATCCGGCTGGGCGGCGAATCGGTGCGCGTCGGTCAGGCGATGGGGTTCAGGCTGGGCAAGATCGGCGCGCTGGAACCGGAGACGCTCGCGCTGGCGTCGGAAGGCCACCGCGGCGCGCTCGCGGAGATCGAGGCGCTGATGCTCGCCGGCACCAACGCCGCCGCGCGCAGCGACCTGCAGCGGCCGTCGATGGCGCAGGACATGGCAAAGGGCCGGCGCACCGAGATCGAGTTCATGAACGGCTTCATCGCCGAAAAGGGCGCCGAGGTCGGTGTGCCGGCGCCGACGCACGCGATGCTGACCGAAATGGTGACGCGTGTCGAACGCGGCCAGATCGCCGCCGATCCGGCGAACGTGCTGGTGAATGCCTGATCGCAGAGCCGTACCTGCGGGATGGCAGCCTGCCGCTCCCGCAGGCTGCCACCGCGACGCGGCTACTTCACCGGTATCATCAGGTGCTCGTAGGGGCTGCCGGACCACATGACGTAGGGCTTCGTCGGATCGGCTTCAGCAGTTTTGGCGTAGCCGGGCATCGATTTGACCGCCCCGCCGACGATCATCACATGCGGGCCGGTCAGCACCCAATGGTTGTCGGCCGTCTTCGCCTTTGCCCACGGATCGGTGTTGCTGGCACCGTTATCGCCGGCCAGCATGTACATGAAGCCAGTCTTGTCGGTGGCCGGCCCGTGGGTTTGCCACGCATGGGCCCATTCCATTGCGTTTGGATCCATGCACATCGGAACGCCGTTGGCCTCCATGCAGGTCCACTCATTCGTCCCCTTCCTGAGCGTCTGCATCGTCGACCCGTCCATGCGCACCACGGTCGCCTGGTCGACAATCTGCGGAGGCGCCGCCGTCGCGACCCGCTTCAGGTAATCCTGATCAGAAGCAGGCGTTTGTTGCGCATAGACCGTGCCGCCCATGATCGCGGTTGCACACGTCGCTGCAAATACAACTCGCATGTTACCCTCCCTTATTTTGGCGGCGACTATGAAGGCTGGCGCCGCAAATCCGACCCTATACTCGCGGAACGGGGAATGCGAGGAAAAGCCGGCTGAGGGCGTGGCGATGCGCGGGTCGCCGCGCCCTTCCTCAACGGGTGAACGTCACCTCGGCCGCGCCCAACCCTTCGAAGCGCACGCCGCACACATCGCCCGGCTGCAGGTACTTGAGCCCGGTGTACGTCCCGCAGGTCACGTGCTGGCCGGCGCGCACGCCGCCCTTCTCGCGCATCATGTTCACCAGCACCACAGCGATGCCGAACGGATCGCCGGTCGCGTGACCGCCGACCTGCTCCAGCACCGGCGTGCCGTTCACCGTCAGCGTCACCTTCAGCTTGCCGAGTTCCAGCCCGCGCCAGTTGCGCAGTGGGGCCGCATGCACGAACGCCCCGTTGCTGATGCAGTCCGCCAGCTTCACCAGGTTAGACACTGTATCGGAGTTGCGGTACCGGCTGGTCACCAACTCGATCGCCGCGCAGGCCTCAACCGCATCGGCCACCTCGTCGGCCGTATAGGG
Source organism: uncultured Alphaproteobacteria bacterium (assembly GCA_963812075.1). Taxonomy (GTDB): domain Bacteria; phylum Pseudomonadota; class Alphaproteobacteria; order Acetobacterales; family Acetobacteraceae; genus JAMXLO01. The sequence continues at coordinate 412,919 of CAWETN010000018.1, read as the reverse complement.
CTCGGCTCGCGGCGGCAGGTCGCGGCGGAACACGAACGCCACCTCGCCCTCCACGCCGCATTGCGGCACTGCGGCGACCGGCACGCGGGCCGGCGAGGCATGGATCGTGTCGGCGTAGATCACCCCGCGTGTCGGCTCGCCGTTGGGCGGCGCCATCGCCTTGAAGGCGCCCACCGGCTTGCCCAGGCCGGCGGTGACCGCGTCCTGGATGGCATGTGCATCGGCGATGGTGGCGGGCGTCGCCTCCACCGGCAGCCCGTCCAGCAGCGTCCTGCTGCGACGCGCCTCCACCAGCAAAGTGGCAGCCCGATCGATGTGCGGTGAGTCCGGCATTCCGTCGCTCCCCTTGGCAGTGTTCCGTTCGGATGGCAACAATAGTATCGACTGGGACAATGTAACACGGGAGGGGGCCGCGGGATGATCGGCCTGGTGCGGCTTGCCTTGCGCCGACCCTACACGTCAGCGATCGCCGCGCTGCTGATCCTGCTGATGGGCGCGCTGTCAATCACGCGCATGATCGTCGACATCTTCCCGGTGATCGACATTCCGGTCGTGCTGGTGGTGTGGAACTACAATGGCCTCACCACCGAGGACATGGAGCGGCGCGTCGTGTTCATCTCGGAACGCGCCTATTCCACCACGGTCAACGGCATTTCGCGCATCGAATCGCAGTCGATCCCCAGCATCGGCATCCTGAAGGTCTACTTCCAGCCCGGCACCGACATCGGCAGCTCGATCGCGCAGATCACCTCGGTGAACAACTCCATCCTGCGCGGCGCGCCGCCGGGAATGCAGCCCCCCGGGGTGATCCAGTTCAATGCGTCGAACGTGCCGGTCGTGCAGATGACGCTGTCGAGCAAGACGCTGACCGAGCAGCAGATCTACGACTACAGCCTGAACTTCATCCGGGTGCGGCTGTTCACCATTCCCGGCCTGTCCACGCCAGGCCCGTTCGGCGGCAAGTCGCGACAGATCATGGTCGATCTCGATAAGTCGCGGCTCGAGGCCAAGGGCTTTGCCCCGGTCGACGTGGTGAACGCGCTACAGGCGTCGAACGTGATCGTGCCGGCCGGCACCGCCCGCATCGGTGACCGCGAATACAACGTGCAGTTGAACTCCAGCCCGACCACCGTGGAGCGGTTCAACGCGCTGCCGATCGGCGTGTTCAACGGTGCCCCGGTGACGATCGGCGACGTTGGCCGCGTATCCGACAGCTTCGCCACGCAGCAGAACGTGGTGCACGTCAACGGCAAGCGCGCGGTCTACCTGGCGATCCTGAAGCACGCCGATGCCTCGACGCTCGCGGTGGTGGATGCGGCGCGCGACGCCCTGCCGGAGATCCAGGCCGCCGCGCCCGCCGGGCTGGAGCTGAAGCTCGACTTCGACCAGTCGGTGTTCGTCCGCGCCGCGGTGCAGAACGTGATCCGCGAGGCGATCATCTCGTCGATCCTGGTCTCCGTGCTGATCCTGGTGTTCCTGGGCAGCTGGCGCAACACGGTCATCGTGTCCACCTCGATCCCGCTGTCGATCTTCGCCGGCGTGATGGGCCTGTTCCTGACCGGCAACACGATCAACCTGATGACCCTGGGCGGGCTCGCGCTGGCGATCGGCCTGCTGGTGGACAACGCCACGGTGACGATCGAGAACATCCACCGCAACCAGTCGCTCGGCAAACCGCTGACGGTGGCGATCCTCGACGGCTGCGCCGAGGTGATCCAGCCGCTGACCGTGGCGACACTGGCGATCTGCATCGTGTTCTTCCCGGTCGTGCTGCTGTTCGGCGTGGCGCGCTATCTGTTCATCCCGCTCGCCGCGACCGTCGTGTTCTGCATGCTGGCGTCCTACATCCTGTCGTTCAGCGTGGTGCCGTCGTTCGCCCGCTTCCTGCTGGCCGGCGAAGCGCAGCAGCACGGGCCGCCGCGCGGCTTCTTCGCGCTGTTCGACCGCGGCTTCAACCGCTTCCGCGACGCGTATGGCCGGATGCTGGAAGGGACGCTGAAGCATCGGGTGTTCGTGCTGGTCTGCGCCGGCGCGCTGTTCGTGGTCTCGGGAGGGCTGGCCACGGTGATCGGCCTCGACTTCTTCCCGACCGCCGATGTCGGCCTGATCAAGCTGCATTATCGTGCGCCCCCAGGCACGCGTCTGGAGCGCACCGAGGCGCTGGTGCTGCAGGTCGAGGACAGCATCCGCAAGATCATCCCCGCCGACGAACTCGACACCATCAACGACACGATCGGCGTGCCCTCGTCGTTCAACCTGGCGTTCGTGCCGTCGGACAATGTCGGCGCGATGGACGCCGAGATCCTGATCTCGCTGAAGCCGGGGCACCATCCGTCGAACGACTATATCCGCGCGATCCGCGGCCGGCTGCCCGATCAGTTCCCCGGCAGCATCTTCTATTTCCAGACCGCGGATATCGTGTCGCAGGTGCTGAACTTCGGCCTGTCCGCACCGATCGACGTGCAGATACAGGACGTGAACTTCGACCGCGCGACGGCACTCGGCGGCAAGCTGCTGGCCAGCATGAAGCGCATTCCGGGTGTCGCCGATGCGCACCTGGTGCAGGTGTTGAACTACCCCACTCTGCAGGTGGACGTGGACCGGCTGCGGGCGGCAAAGCTGAATGTCTCGCAGCGCGATGTGGCGAACAACGTGCTGACCTCGCTGTCGTCCAGCGTGCTGGTGGCGCCGAACTTTTTCCTCAACCCGCAGAACAACGTGAACTATTCGGTCGCGGTGCAGACCCCGATCGACCAGCTCAATTCGGTCTCCGACCTGCTGCACACGCCGGTGAACCGGCCCGATACCACGCTGGCGGCCGGTCCCGCCGCGCTGCCGTCCGCGCCGGTGATGCGGCTGTCCGACATCGCCACGGTGTATCCGAAGTCGAGCCTGGAATCGGTCAACCACTACACCGTGCAGCGCGAGATCGACATCGCCGCCAATGTGGACGGCCGCGACCTGGGTTCGATCGCCGCCGACATCCAGAAGGCGATCGCCGAGGTCAGCAAAGGACTGCCGATCACCACCAAGATCCTCATCCTGGGCCAGAACGAGGTGATGCAGAGCTCGTTCAAGAGCCTGGGTCTCGGCATGGTGCTGGCGGTCGTCCTGGTCTACGCGCTGCTGGTCATCCTGTTCCAGTCCTGGGTCGATCCGTTCATCATCATGATGGCGGTGCCCGGCGCGCTGATGGGCATCCTGTGGATGCTGGCGCTGTCCGGCACCACGATCAACGTGGAATCGCTGATGGGCGCCATCATGTCGATCGGCATCTCGGTCTCGAACTCGATCCTGGTGGTGAGCTTCGCCAACGACCTGCGCGCGCGCGAGGAAGTGGGCCCCCTGCGCGCGGTGATCGAGGCCGGCCGGATCCGCCTGCGTCCGGTGCTGATGACCGCGCTCGCCATGATCATCGGCATGGTGCCGATGGCGCTGGGCCTGGGCGAGGCCGGCGAGCAGAATGCACCGCTCGGGCGCGCGGTGATCGGTGGGCTGATCGTGGCGACGATTTCCACGCTGTTCATCGTGCCGATCTTCTACACATTGCTGCGGCGCAGGCCGCCGGCCCTGCACAGCCTCGACACGCGCTTCGCGGCCGAGGCGGCGGGCACGTCGGGTTCGGGAGATGCTCACCATGGCTAGACGACGCGCCGGGTCCTTCCTGCTCTATCTGATCGGTCTGGTCGTGGTGGCAGGCGCCGCGTTCACCGGCGTGCGGCTGTGGCAGGACAAGGACGCGCGGCTGATCGCAGCGCGCGAAGCGATGGCAGAGGGGCTGGCGAAGGGCCCGGCGGTGCAGGTCACGACGATCGCGGAGGGGCCGAAGGAGCGGCTCATCACGCTGCTGGGCGATACGCGGCCGTACCAGGTGGCCACGCTGTACGGCAAGGTCGGCGGCTATCTGAAGACCGTTGCGGTCGATCGCGGCGACCACGTGAAGGCCGGCCAGGTCCTGGCCGAGGTGGAGTTGGCGGAAACCGACCGGCAGTACAACTCGGCGGTGAGCGATCTCGAGAACAAGAAGAAGAACGCCGAACGCGAGAACGCTCTGGTCGGGCGTGGCTGGACCTCGGTGCAGTCGGCGGACCAGGCCAACACGTCGTACCGCATGGCGCAGGCCGCCATGGAGCAGCTCGCGGTCATGAAGTCATACGAGATCCTGCGCGCGCCGTTCGACGGCACAGTGACCGCGCGCTTCGTCGATGTCGGCGCGATGGTGCAGAGCTCGATCACCAACCAGACGAGCAACCAGCCGGTGATGACGATCGCCGACATGAGCCGGCTGCGCGTGGACGTGTACGTCGAGCAGAAGGACGTGCCGTATGTGCATGTCGGCGACCTGGCGGATGTCGCCGACGGGGCCAACGCGGACCGCAAGGTGCGCGCGCGCATCGCGCGGACCGCCGAACAGCTCGACCCGCGCACGCGCACGCTGTTCACCGAACTCGACGTGGACAACAGCGAAGGCTTCCTGCTCCCGGGCAGCTTCGCCTATGTCACGCTGCATGTGCCGGTGCCGAGTTATCCGGAGATCCCGGTGGCCGCGCTGCTGGTGCGCGGCAGCAGCACGTTCATCGCCAGCGTGAGCAGCGACAGCACGGTGAAACTGCAGGCGGTGAAGGTCGCCACCACCGACGGCACGCGCGTCAGCCTCGCGGAAGGCGGACGGGTCGGCGAGCGCGTGGCGCTGAACCTGCCGGACGAAGTGAGCGACGGCAGCCGGGTGCGGCCGATCGAGAACGCGCGATAGCCTCGGTCATCGCCGCCGGCTTCGCGGCAGCTCTGGGGCCGCGACGATCCGGCACGATGTCAGGTGCGACAGCATCGACAGATCCGCATGCACGCCGCGCACGTTCAGCCAGCGCAGTTCGTGCAGCCCCGCCAGCGGCGCGAGGTCGGTCACCGGTGTGTTGGTCAGATCGAGATGGCGCAGCCGCAGCAGCCCTGACAGCGGCGTCACGTCGCAGACCTGCGTGCCCGACAGGTCGAGACTTTCCAGAGCGCAAAGGCCCGCCAGCGGCGCCCCATCGACGATCTGCGTATCGCCGAGATCGAGACGTTCCAGCCGCAGGAGCCCGGCCAGCGGCGCCGCATCAGTGACCAGCGACCCGGTGAGGAAGCAGCCCTCGAGCCCGTTCATCGCGGCGAGCGGCGCCAGATCGACCACAGCGGTGAACGACAGGTGCAGCCATTGCAGTTGCGTCAGCGCGGCCAGCGGCGCGATGTCGCCGATACGCGACCGGGTCAGGACCAGACGCCGCAGCGCGGTCAATGCGGCGAGCGGGCGCAGATCCGTGACGAAGCTGCGCTCCAGTCGCAGCTCGACGATATGCGGGATCCACGCTGGCGGTGGCGCCCGACCCCCCTCGATCAGGCGCCTGACCTCAGCCGGGTCAATGTGCACGATGGAACGGCTTGTCGCCCTTCACGGTGACGCGGTAGCCCGAGCGCACCTGTGGGAAGTAGTCCCACATCGCGATGTGCTGCACGCAGCGATTGTCCCAGAACGCCACCGAGTCCGGCTGCCAGCGGAACCGCACCTGCCAGTGCGGCCGGCCGCAATGCTCGTACAGGAAGTCGAGGATCGCGCGGCTCTCCGCCTCCGGCACGTCCTTGATCGAATGGGTGAACACCGGGTTGACGAAGATCGCCTGCCGTCCGGTGACCGGATGGGTGCGGATCACCGGGTGCTCGGCGCGCGGGAAGGCCTTGGGTCCCTCGGCACCGATCAGCCGGTTGGTGCGGGTATAGTTCATCGATCCGTCGTGGATCGCGGTCAGCCCGGAAAGGAATGTCTTCATCGGCTGCGAGAGCGCGTCGTACGCCGCGTACATGCTGGCGAAAATCGTGTCGCCGCCCACCGGCGGCACCACCTTGAGATTCAGGATCGACCCCATCGGTGGCTCCGGATCGCACGACACGTCGGAGTGCCATCGCTCACCGGAGATGCGCTTCGAGTTGGCGTCGGCGTGGATCGGCAGGATCTCGGGGTGGCCTTCGGGGCCGGGCGTGTTCGGATGGATGTGCAGTTCGCCGAACAGCCGGCCGAACGCCTTGTGCTGGTCGAACGTGAGCTTCTGGTCGCGGAAGAACAGCACCTGGTGCGCCATCAGCGCGTCGTGCACCTCCTGGAACTGCTGGTTGCCCAGCTTCCTGCCGAGGTCCACGCCGGAAATCTCCGCACCGATGGCGGCGGTGGACGGCTTCACCTCGATGGTCTCGTACGGCATCGGACGGCTCCTTGGCGACGTTTGCGTGAACTATCCGACGCAACCGCGCAGCAGGCAAATCGCCCGGCGTCTCGCCGACCGGAGCGCAGCAGGCGCGCGCCGCGGCAGGCGATGCCGGGTGCGGCCATGTGGCGCCGGCGCGTCGCAACAGCACAAGACGATGGGCGTCACGTCCAACGCATGGTCTGCGGTAACACCCACCCATTGCCATAGCGTACGACAGACAGGTTCTTCTGCCGCGCGATCGTCAGCACGCTCTGCAGCAGCGGGATCTTGGCGCCGATCGCCATCGCCTCGCGGTCGAGCGCCTTCCAGCCATCGATGCGCGTCCTGGTATCGGCGACGTTGAACAGGTCGATCGCCTTGCGCCCGATCGCCATGTCCTGCCACGGCGAGAAAGGCAGCTGTGGATTGAGCATGTAGCCGACGAAGATCTCCGGATCGCCGGTCGCGTTGTCGAAGCTGTACAGTGTCGCCTCGGGCAGCCGGTGTGCCCGGTTCAATTCGAAATAGCTGCCGTATTCGATCACCCGGATGTCGGCCTCGATACCGACCGGCTTCCACATCTGCGCGATCGCGCGGGCGATCTCGTAATCGCTCGGGAACTGTCCGTTGGTGGTGGCGAAGCCGATCCGAACCGGCCGGTCCTGGTTGAATCCCGACTTCGCGAGCAGTTGCCTTGCCAGGTTCGGGTCATATTTGAAGTTGAGGCCGTCCATGTAACCGGGAGTACCGGGCGTCGCGAGCTGTGACAGCGGCACCGCTGCGTCGTTGTAGAACGCCCGTGACAGCGCCGCCTTGTCGATCGCGTGGTGCGCAGCGAGGCGGACGTCGGCGTTGGCGAAGCCCAGGTCGTTGCGCACCTGCAGCAGGATGATGCGGGTGATGGGATCGAGTGCGGCGGCGAGGCCCGGCTCGCCCCGTAAACGCACCGCCTCGTGCACCGGCAGATTGATCGCAAGGTCGGCCTGGCCGGACTGTACCGTGGCGGCGCGCGACGACGGGTCCTTGACGATCTGCACGGTGACGCGGCGGACCGCCGGCTTCGGCCCCCAGTATCTGTCGTTCCGCTCGAGCACGATGCGTCCGTTCGACACCCATTCGACCAGGCGGTACGGACCGGTGCCGATCGGCTTCTGGGCGAAGGCCGGCACGCCGACCCGCTCGACATAGACCTTCGGCACGACATAGCTGCCGAGGAACGCGAGCCATGCCGGGGCGGTGGGGGCCGGCGAATTGAAATGCATCACCGCCCTGGTGGGCGACAGCACTTCGATGTCCTGCACCTTGCGCCAGGAGTTGGCGATGTCGAGCCCCGGCGTGGTCTTGCGGCGGTCGAAGAAGGTGAATCGGAAGTCCTCGGCGGTCAGCTTGTCGCCGTTGTGGAACACCACATCGCCGCGCAACTCGATCGGCATGGTCAGGGCGTCCGCCGACAGCTGCCAGCGGGTGATGAGGTGCGGGATCAGCCTGAGACTTGGGTCCTGGTCGAGCGGCTGGTCGAACACCGCCTTGTAGAGGGACTGTGCCTCGGGCGCGAAGCGCTGGTTGGGATCCCAACCAGGCACGTCGCTGGGCCAGGCAATGGTCACCGCATCACCGGACGCGCGCACGATCGAGGGCGTGGCGAGCGTTGCGCCCAGCGCCAGGATGCCGCGGCGGGTGGCTTGCGTCACGACGGTTCCGCATCCATTGCCGCCAGCCGCTCCGCGGGCGGCGAGGCGGACAAGACGACGCGCGCACCGGACTCGCAGTCGGGGGCAAGGGAGCACACGGCTATGGGGCCTGCGTCGAGCCGCGCCAAGCCTACGCGCCCCCCTCGCCGCTGCGCCGAGCACAGCTGGCGGGAATCCTCGCGCGTCGCATTGGTGCGGCGCATGGCGTGGTCGGTGAGCAGTGCGAAGCTGGCATTCGGACCGCCGGCGCATAGGGCCAGACGAAGTCGCGCGAGGAGCGACCGGCGCCGCCCGTGGGCAGGGTCTCGAGGAAGCGCGGCGACAGCCCGACATTTTACGTGAACGGCGGGGGGCCGTCGGGCGCGCGCGTGGACAGGAAGAGACCGTCCACCTGCTGCCCGCGCAGTCCGCTTGCCTCGAACAGCCTGCGCAGTGCGGTGCCGAGCCACCACGCCGCGTCGGTACTCCGACCGGCGCACAGGCGACCACGTCGCCGTAGTCCATCATGTGCGGCGTTTCAGATGGCGCGTGTCGATGCACCGCGGTGTGCCGGGAAGGCACTGCGCCCAGGCCTTCAGCTCGCCGCGCTGCACCTTGTTGGTGCCGGTGAGCGGCAGCTCGGCGACGAACGCGACATACCCAGGCGCCTTGAAGTAGGCGAGTTCGCGCAGCGCGTGCGCCACGATGCCCTGGGCCGCGCCGGTGTCGTCGGCGATGGTTTCACGCGGCACGATGCAGGCCAGCACCTCCTCGCCGCGCAGATCGTCGGGCACCGCGGCGCAGGCGACATCGCCTACCAGCCGGTGCTGGCGCAGCACGCTCTCGACCTCGGCCGCGGCAATGTTCTCGCCGCTGCGACGGATCACGTTCTTCCAGCGATCGACGAAGTGGAGGTTGCCGTCGGCGTCGCTGCGCACAACGTCGCCGGTGTGGAACCAGCCGCCCTCCCAGGCGGCTTCGGTGGCTTCGGCATCACCCAGGTATTCGGTGAAGAAGCCAGCACGCGGGTCGGCGCCGGCGGCGCGCACCAGCAGCTCGCCCGGGGTTCCCGCGTCCACGTCGGCGCCGGACGGATCGACGATGCGATGCTGCATGAATGGCGGCACCCGGCCGAAGCACGAGCGGCCAATATGTCGAGGCTCGTGGCTGGCGATGACCACCGCGCCGCCGCCGGTCTCGGTCATTGCCCAGGCGTCGATCATCGGAATGCCGAAGCGCTGCTCGAATGCCGCGTGGTATCGGGGATCGATCCCGGGAGCGAAGCCAAACCTCACACTGTGCGCCCGGTCGTCTGGCGAGGGATCGAGCCCGAGCAGCATGGTCGGCATCACGCCCAGACTGTGCATGATGGTAGCGCCGCTGTCGCGCACGGTGCGCCACCAGCTGCGCGGATGGAACCGGTCGAGCAGGATGATGCAGCCGCCGGTCAGCACCATCGCCACGGTCGAATACGCCATCGCATTTACGTGCGTCATCGGCAGCGGCGTCAGCAGCCGGTCCTCGCCTGGGCGCAGCGCGCACAGGCCGCCGACCCCGGCGTACCAGCGGCCGCAGCGCAGGAAGTAGTCGTTGGACAGCACGCAGCCCTTGGGCTTGCCGGTGGTACCGGAGGTATAGACCAGGGCGCATTCCGTCGTGGCGTTTGGCTCGGCATCGTGCGGCTGCGATGGGGCTGGCGGCAACGGCCCGTCGTCCGCCGCCGCCGCGCATCCGTGCAGCCGTGCCAGATGGGCCGCGGTGCCGACGGCCAGGCAGATGCCGCTGTGCTGCACCAGGTAGGCAAGCTCCGCCGGTCGCAGCTCGGCGCCGAGCGGCACGACGCTGGCGCCGATCCGGTTCAGCGCCAGCCAGTGCAGAAACGTCGCCGGCCGGTTCTCAAACATCAGGCCGACGCGATGCCCGACGCCGTACCCGGCGGCGCGATATGCCACGGTCAGCGCTGCGACCGCACGGGCCGCGGCACCGTAGGTCATTTCACCCGGGCTGATATGGTAACGACCCGCGGTCTCGTCGGCGACGCAGAGGAACGGTCGATCATGCCAGGCCCGCACCGCGTCATGGAACGCGGCGGCAACCGTGGCGGCAGTCACGGGGCGGTTTCCAGCATCCGAGGCACTTATCCCGCTTTGCGCCACCGTGCCATCCCTGCCGGCCACGCAAATTTGCCTGGGGAGAACGCTCCGTTCAACGCCTTCTGATGCACCCGCCACTTTCGGTGCTGCAAGTGCGCGGCTAGTCGTCGTGTATGGCGTACGTACTGGTCGTAGAGGACGAAATCCTGCTCCGCAGTTGGCTGGCCGAGCGGCTGAGAGACGAGGGCCACGACGTCGTGGAGGCGGCAAGCGGGGATGAGGCGAAGGCCGTTCTCTCGTCTCCTATCGCCCTTTCTATCGACGTGGTGGTGACTGACCTCGAGTTGCCCGGCTCCTGCGATGGCGTAGCCTTGACGCGTCACATCAACGCGAGGTTTCCGGCACTGCCGGTGATCGTTGCGTCCGGGCGCCCTCCGCCGACTTGGGATGGCCTGACGATCGCCGGCTTCTACCAGAAGCCATACGATCCCGACGCGATATCCCGGCGCGTCGCCGCACTGTGCGGTGATGGAACGGACACTGCCCAGCGCGACCAGGGCCGCGGGTGAGCGATCGGCCGGGAGAAGCCACGACAATCCTCGTGGCGGAAAGCGATGTTTTGGTCAGACTGGCGATAGCCGCATACCTGCGCGACTGCGGCTATCGCGTGATCGAAGCTGCGTCGAGCGAGGAGGCCAGAGCCGTCCTGGCGAGCGAAGAGGCCGATGTGGCGGTGGTGCTCAGCGCCGTCGATCTCGCTGGCGCCATGGACGGGTTTGCGCTGGCGCAATGGGTGCGCAAGGAACGCAGCGGCGTGGCTGTCATCCTGGCGGGAACCGTCGAGAGAGAGGCGCGACAAGCGCGCGAGCTGTGCGAGGAAGGACCGCACCTGCGGAAGCCTTACGAACCGCAGCAAGTCGTGGCGTGGATCAGCAGGCTGCGCAACACGAAGCGCGAGGCCTGACCGAGACCGCAGTGCCCTATAGCGGATCCCAGTCGAACACCTCGCCCGAGCGGTCGAGCGGCATGATAGGCCGCTTTCAGTGCGGGCGCCGCGTGCTGGGCGATCGCCTCCGGCGTCCAGCCGTCGGCGCGGTGGACGATGCGGATCGGCCGCGGCGAGCTGAACAGGATGATCTCGTTCATCCGCGTGCCGAACACCTGCCCGGTCACGTCCTTCGCCGCATCGGACGACAGGAACACCGCCATCGGGGCGTTCTTGTCCGGCGTCATCGCCTGGATCTTCGCCAGCCGCGCCTGCTGCTCGGGCGTGGTGGCGGGGATCGACTGGGTCATCCGGCTCCAGGCGAACGGCGCGATGCAGTTGGAGCGCACGTTGTAGCGCTTCATATCGAGCGCAATCGACTTCGACAGCGCGGTGATGCCGAGCTTGGCAGCCGAATAATTGGCCTGGCCGAAATTGCCGATCAGCCCGGAGGTGGAGGAGATGTGCACGAATGTGCCGCTCTCCTGCTTGCGGTAATGTTCGGCCGCGGCGCGCGAGACGAAGAAGCAGCCGTTCAGGTGCACCGCGATCACCGACAGCCATTCGTCCGGCGACATCCGGTGGAAGATCACGTCGCGCAGGATGCCGGCGTTGTTCACCACACCGTCGATCCTTCCATAGTGGTCGAGTGCCGCCTGGATGATCTTCTGTGCCGAGTGCCATTCGGCGACGGATTCGGTGCAGATCTCGGCGGCGCCGCCTTTCTGTTCGATCAGCTGCTTGGTCTGCTGGGCGGGGGTGGCCGAGCCGCCTTCGCCGGACAGCGAGGCGCCGATGTCGGCGACGATGACCTTCGCCCCGGCGGCGGCCATGGCGAGTGCGATCTCCCGGCCGATGCCGCCGCCCGAGCCGGTCACCACCACGACCTTGCCGTCCATCATGCCCGCCATGCGGTCCTCCTGTGCTTCGGGAGTGTGACTACCGGCGGGTAGCCGGCGGGACAAGCCCACCTGCGGAGCGTCTGCCCGCAGTGCCGGGCGCGCCTCGCAACGCCACCGCGAGCTTTGGCGCCGCGGCCTCGCCCTCGCGCAGCGGCCTGTGCGGCCGCCACCGGGATGTGGCTGAACCCCTTGACGGCTGCGCCCCGGTACTCCATTTCCCGGCAATCAGGACCCACACGGTCCGATTAGCTGGACGCCAGTGGTTCAAGGGAGTTTCGCAGGCCATGCTGAGGCTGTCGAAGCTGACGGATTACGCCGTCGTGGTGCTGGTCCGCCTGTCGCACGAGACGGGCGTGCAGACCTCGCCCGGCATCGCCGCGACCACGGGCATCCCGGAGCCGACCGTGGCCAAGGTGTTGAAAACGCTGGCCGCCGGCGGGCTGGTCGCGTCGCAGCGGGGCGCGCGGGGCGGCTACCGGCTGCTGCGGCCGCTTTCGGCGATCCCGGTCGCCGACGTGATCGCCGCCGTGGACGGCCCGATCTCGCTGACCGCCTGCGTCGAGGGCTCCGCCGTGGAGTGCGAGTCGCAGTGCCTGTGCCCGATGCGCGGGCGCTGGGACCCGGTGAACGAGGCCATCCAGCAGGCGTTGTCCACCATCACCCTGGCCGACATGCAGGAGGCGGCCATCCCGCGGCCCTTCCGCATTCCCGTCGCAGCCACGTTTCCTGCCGCCGAATAGGACGATTTGATGCCAGCTGAGACCCAGACGCTCGACACCGTCCAGTCCGTCACCCAGTCCGGCTACAAGTGGGGCTGGGAAACCGAGATCGAGATGGACCTCGCGCCCAAGGGGCTGAACGAGGACATCATCCGGTTGATCTCGTCGCGCAAGCAGGAGCCGGCCTGGCTGCTGGAATGGCGGCTGAAGGCGTTCGCCGTCTGGCAGCAGATGACCGAGCCGCGCTGGGCGCGCGTCGAACACGCGCCGATCGACTACCAGGACCTGCACTACTATGCGGCACCGAAGAAGAAGCCGGGACCGAAGAGCCTCGACGAGGTCGATCCGGAGCTGCTGCGGACCTACGAGAAGCTGGGCATCCCGCTGAAAGAGCGGGCGATCCTGGCCGGGGTGGACCCCGAGTCGGTGCAGGGCACGCAGGTCGCGGTGGATGCGGTGTTCGACAGCGTGTCGGTGGCGACGACGTTCCGCGAGACGCTGAAGAAGGCCGGGGTGATCTTCTGCCCGATCTCCGAGGCGGTGCGCGACCATCCGGAGCTGGTGCAGCAGTATCTCGGCTCGGTCGTGCCGATCTCGGACAACTTTTTCGCCGCGCTGAACTCCGCGGTGTTCACCGACGGCAGCTTCGTCTACGTGCCGAAGGGCGTGCGCTGCCCGATGGAGCTGTCCACCTATTTCCGCATCAACGCCCGCAGCACCGGCCAGTTCGAGCGCACGCTGATCATCGCCGATGCCGGCGCCTATGTGAGCTACCTGGAAGGCTGCACCGCGCCGATGCGCGACGAGAACCAGCTGCACGCGGCCGTCGTGGAACTGGTGACGCACGACGATGCGCAGATCAAGTACTCGACGGTGCAGAACTGGTACCCAGGCGACGCGGAAGGGCGCGGCGGCATCTACAACTTCGTCACCAAGCGCGGCGCCTGCCGCGGTGCGCGCAGCAAGATCTCCTGGACGCAGGTGGAGACCGGATCGGCGATCACCTGGAAGTATCCGTCCTGCGTGCTGGCGGGCGACGACAGCGTGGGCGAGTTCTACTCGGTGGCGGTGACCAACAACTGCCAGCAGGCCGACACCGGCACCAAGATGGTGCATATCGGCAAGCGCACGAAGAGCACGATCGTGTCGAAGGGCATCAGCGCCGGGCGGTCGAACAACACCTATCGCGGGCTGGTTCGCGTGCTGCCGCAGGCGGCGGGCGCGCGCAACCACACGCAGTGCGACAGTCTGCTGATCGGCGACTGCTGCGGGGCGCACACCGTGCCGTACATCGAAAGCCGCAATCCGACGGCGAAGGTGGAGCACGAGGCGACCACCTCGAAGATCGCCGACGACCAGCTGTTCTACTGCCGCCAGCGCGGTCTCTCGGAAGAGGACGCGGTGAACCTGATCGTCAACGGGTTCTGCAAGGAAGTGCTGAAAGAGCTGCCGATGGAGTTCGCCGTCGAGGCGCAGAAGCTGCTGGCGGTGAGTCTCGAAGGCTCCGTGGGTTAAGGGACGGCATTATGTTGGAAATCCGCGGCCTTTCCGCCGCCATCGAGGACAAGCCGATCCTGCAGGGCATCGACCTCACGGTGCCGCAGGGCGAGGTGCACGCGATCATGGGGCCGAACGGTTCCGGCAAGTCGACGCTCGCCTATGTGCTGTCGGGTCGCGAGGACTATACGGTGACCGGCGGTTCCGTCACCTTCGAGGGCCGCGACCTGCTGGCGATGTCGCCGGAGGAGCGCGCGATCGCCGGCATCTTCCTCGCGTTCCAGGCACCGATCGAACTGCCGGGCGTGGGCAATGCGAACTTCCTGCGCACCGCGCTGAACGCACAGCGCCGCGCGCGCGGCGAGAGCGAGCTGGACGCGGTGCAATTCCTGCGCCTGGCGCGCGCCGAGACGAAGCGGCTGGCGATGCCCGAGGAGATGCTGCGGCGCAACGTCAACGTCGGCTTCTCCGGCGGCGAGAAGAAGCGCAACGAGGTGCTGCAGATGGCGATTCTGCGGCCGCGGCTGGCAATCCTCGACGAGACCGACAGCGGTCTCGACATCGACGCGCTGAAGGTGGTGGCGGACGGCGTGAACGCCCTGCGCGGGCCGGACTTTTCCGCGCTGGTGATCACCCACCACCAGCGGCTGCTGGACCATCTGGTGCCGACGCGGGTGCACGTGCTGGCCGGCGGGCGCATCGTCCGCTCCGGAGGCCCGGAGCTGGCGCACGAACTGGAGGCCAAGGGTTACGCCGGAATGGTCGCCGAGGCGGCATGACCGCTCCCGTCCACACCGGCGTTGCCGGCTTCCTCGCGCGCTACGCGACGCTGCGCGACAGCCTGCCGGGCGACTTGCGGCAGCGCGATGCGGCCGCGGAGGCGTTCCGGCGTTCGGGCTTGCCGGGTGCCGCGGCCGGGCGTCGCGAGGAGGCCTGGAAATACACCAGCCTGCGTCCGCTGGCGGACGCGCGGTTCCTGCAACCCGTCACGCCGGTCGCCGGCGCGGGCATTCTGCTGTCACGTCTCCCGCTCACGGATGTGCCGCGCATCGTATTCGTCGATGGCGAGTTCCGCAGCGAACTATCGACGCCTCCGGCGGCGGTCGGCTTCTCGCGTTTTGCCGAGCAGGGCGAATTCGACACGCTGGCCCGGCCCGACCGCGAGCCGCTGGTGGCGCTGAACACGATGCTGGCGGAGGAGGGCGCCGTCCTGTCGGTGCCGGCAGGGGTCGATGCCGGGCTGCTGCTGCTGGTCAGCTCGGCGATCAACCACTCGTCGCTGCATCCGCGCCATGCGATCCGCCTCGGGTCCGGCGCCCAGCTGACGCTGCTCGAACTGTCGGTGGGCGACGATGCCTATCTGCACAATCCGGTGTTCGAGATCCGCGTCGGGCCGGACGCCGTGCTGAGGCATGTGCGCTTGCAGGACGAGTCGATCGAGGCATTCCACCTCTCCACCGTCTATGCCGACATCGCCGAGCGCGGAACGTACGACAGCTTCGGCCTGAACCTCGGCGCCCGCATCGCGCGCACCGAGGCGCATGTCCGCCTGGGCGGCGAAAAGGCGGCGGCGCATCTCAACGGCGCACAGCTGCTCGGCGGTACGCAGCACGCCGACTTCACCACGGTGGTGCGGCATGACGCGCCGTCCTGCATCTCGCGGCAGACGGTGAAGAACGTGCTGGCGGGACGCTCGCAGGGCGTCTTCCAGGGCCGCATCGAGGTCGCGCGCGTGGCGCAGAAGACCGACGGCTACCAGATGAATCAGGCGCTGCTGCTGTCGCCCGATGCGGAGATCGACACCAAGCCGGAGCTGGAGATCTTCGCCGACGACGTGAAATGCAGCCACGGCGCGACGGTGGGCGAGCTGGACGCCGATCAGCTGTTCTATCTGCGCAGCCGCGGCATTCCCGACGCCGAAGCGCGTTCCATGCTGGTGCGCGCGTTCCTGACCGAGGCCCTGGAGGCGGTGAACGACGCGACGGTGCGTGGCGTGCTGGATCGCGCGGTGCAGGGTTGGTGGGAAAGGCAGGCCGCATGAACGTCACGACACGTCCCGCCCTCCTCGATGTCGCGCGCGTCCGTGCGGACTTCCCGATCCTGGAGCAGCGCATCCGTGGCAAGCCGTTGGTGTTCCTGGACAGCGCCGCTTCGGCGCAGAAGCCACGCGCGGTGATCGACGCGATGCGCGGGGCGATGGAAACGCAGTACGCCAACGTGCATCGCGGCCTGCACTGGATGAGCGAGCGCACCACCGATGCCTATGAGGCAGCGCGCGACGCGGTCGCGGCATTGCTGAACGCGCGCGACCGGCACGAGGTGGTATTCACCCGCAATGTCACCGAATCGCTGAACCTGATGGCGCACAGCTATGGCCGCGGTGTGCTGAAGCCCGGCCAGGCGGTGGTGATCTCCGGGATGGAGCACCATTCCAACATCATCCCCTGGCAGCTGCTGCGCGACGACCGCGGCGTCGAACTGCGGGTGGCGCCGATCACCGACGCCGGTGAGCTCGACATGGACGGGTTCGAGGCGCTGCTGGCCGACGGCCGTGTCGGGCTGGTGTCGATGACGCACATGTCCAACGTGCTGGGCACCTACACGCCGGCCGAGCGCATCGTGCGCGTCGCCCATGCGCACGGCGCGAAGGTGCTGTTCGACGGCGCGCAGGCGGTGGTGCACCGGCGGGTCGACGTGCAGGCACTGGACTGCGATTTCTACGCCTTCACCGGGCACAAGTTGTACGGACCGACCGGCATCGGCGTGCTATGGGGACGGCGCGAGCTGCTCGACGCGATGCCGCCGTTCCTCGGCGGCGGCGAGATGATTTCATCCGTTACGTATGAGCGGTCCACCTGGGCCGAAGTGCCGCACAAGTTCGAGGCGGGGACGCCGCCGATCCTGGAAGGCATCGGGCTGAAGGCGGCGATCGACTACGTGCAATCGATCGGCTACGACGCGATCGCCGCACACGAGACAGCACTGATCGATCATGCGCTGGCACGGCTCGGCGCGGTCGAGGGTGTGCAGATCCTCGGGCGTGCGCAGGATCGCGGCGGGGTGGTGTCTTTCTCGCTGGATCGCGCGCACGCGCATGATGTTGCAACGCTGCTGGACCGCCAGGGCATCGCGGTGCGCGCGGGACATCACTGCGCCGAGCCACTGATGCACCGGTTCGGGCTGGACAGCACGGCGCGTGCCAGCTTCGCGATCTACACGACGCATGACGAAATCGACTATCTGGCTGATTCACTTGCGCGCGTGCGGGAGTTCTTCAGGTGAGTGATTCGTTCGACGACCTGCGCGATCTGTACCAGGAAGTGATCCTCGATCACGGCCGCCGGCCGCGCCACGCGCGTCGGCTGGAGAGCTTCGATGCCTCGGCCAAGGGTGACAACCCGATGTGCGGCGACCGCATCGAGGTGTGGGTGAAATACGCACCCGACGGCACCATCGCCGATACCGGGTTCCAGGCGCGCGGCTGCGCGATCAGCGTCGCCTCCGCCGATCTGATGGCAGAGACCGTGATCGGCCGCAGCAAGGCCGACACGCACGCGCTGTTCGACGCGTTCCGCGAGATGGCGCGCACCGGCAGCTGCCCGCACTGCGATGCGTCGCTCGCCGAGCCGCTGGAGCGGCTGGAGCCGCTTGCCGGGGTGCACGAGTATCCGTCGCGGGTGAAATGCGCGACACTCGCCTGGCACGCTCTGGTGGCCGCGCTGGACGGCAGCAAGGAGGCGAGCAGTGAATGACATGAGCCACACTGCCTGGACCCCGGACGGCGAAACCGCGGCGAAGCCGACCGAGGACGCCATCATCGCCGCGATCGCCGAGGTCTACGATCCGGAAATACCGGTCAACATCTACGAACTCGGGCTGATCTACGTGATCGAGATCGCCGACGACGGCGCGGTGAAGGTCGAGATGACGCTGACCGCGCCGGCGTGTCCGTCGGCGCAGGAATTGCCCGAGCAGGTGCGCAACGCGGTCCTGACGGTGCCGGGCGTCACGTCGTGCGAGGTGGAGACCGTGTGGGATCCGCCATGGGATCCAAGCCGCATGACCGAGGAAGCCCGCCTGCAGTTGAACATGTTCTGATCCGAACCGATATCGAGCGAGCCATGAGCACGACCATCAACTCCCCTGGGACTGCCCCCCGCCGACCCCGCGCGCTGCCGCCGCTGATGACGCTGACCGAGGCCGCGGCCGATCGCCTGCGCGCGCTCTACGCCAAGGGCGAGCAGGGCAAGCTGTTGCGCATCGGCGTGAAGACCAAGGGCTGCTCCGGCCTGTCGTACGACATGACCTGGACCGACGAGCCGGGTCCGGGCGACGAGGTGGTCAGCGACAAGGGGCTGACCGTGCTGGTGGACCGCAAGGCGAGCCTGTTCCTGATCGGTACGGTGATGGACTACGAGGTGAAGGCACTTGCCTCCGGCTTCACCTTCACCAATCCGAACGAGAAGGGCCGCTGCGGCTGCGGTGAGAGCTTCCACGTTTAGCCATCGCCGTTCGGACGGGCCGGCCTACGCTTTGTGTGCCTCAAACACGATCGCCTGCATCATGATCTGACCAGGCTCGCCACCGGCCTTCTGTCGCATGGCCGTGGCAACCGCTGCCTGAACCTCGGCGGGTTCGACACCGCCGCGTTGGCGGATCTGGTCGTATATCGGATTGCCAAAAATCAAGCCGCGAGCAAAGGCCGAAAAGTCTTCCACCATCCGCTGCTTGGGCAGGATCGTGACATCGATCCTGCCGAACCCCACAGCAAGCAGCGCGTCCTTGATCGGGTCGATCTGACTGTAGCCGAACGGCACCTCGTAGAATCGCGGTGGATCGACCGGAAAGAATCCGCTGACCACATCATGCACGATCTGGCCGAACGCATTGTGGCGATGCGCATCCCAAACGCTGAACAGGGCGCGCCCGCGCGCGGCCAGGACGCGATGTGCCTCGCGAAGTCCCAGTTGCTTGTCCGGGAAGAACATGATGCCGAACTGGCAGACCACAGTGTCGAACGCACCGTCGGCAAACGGCAGCGCCGTGGCGTCGGCTGGCTGCAGGCTGACCTGCTCGTGCGAGGCGAATTTCGCCCGTGCGATCTCCAGCATCGCCGGATTGAGGTCGGTGGCGGTGAGATGCGCGGTCGCTGGAAGCGCATCGCGCAACGCTCGCGAGACAATGCCGGTGCCAGCCGCCGTCTCCAGGACGCGGGCGGGTGCGGCGCCCGAGACGACACGCCGCGCCATGTCCGCTGCATAATCGGCGAAGATGATCGGCCCCAGGTCGCGGTCGTAGTGCCGTGGAATGTCGCCGCTGAAATCTGCCACATTCCCACTCATGACGCCTCCGTGCCTATCGGGTTGTGACAGGCAATGTAGCGAACACCGCTACGCTTTCCAGCCGCGCGGACCACAGGAACTGGTCGATCGGCGTTGCCGAATGCAACCGGTAGCCGGCCTGACGCAACAACCGTGCGTCGCGTGACAGCGTGGCCGGATTGCAATTGACATAGATCACGACTGGCGTCTTCGCCGCGGCGATCTGCGCCATCTGCGCCGCGGCACCGGCGAATGGCGGGTCCAGCACGACGGCAGAGAAACGGGCGAGTTCCTTTGCCTGCAGCGGCTGGCGAACGAGGTCACGCTGGATCACCTCGACGCGGCCGGCGAGCCTGGCGTGATTGGCCGCGCTACGCAGGGCGGCAGCCGACGCTGCGTCGCCCTCCCACGCGCTGACGCGGGTCCGCTGCGCCAGTGCGAAGGTGATCGTGCCGCAGCCGGCGAACAGCTCGGCGACAGGTCCCTTGGCGGGCAGCGCATTGCAGACCGACTCGACGATGGCGGCCTCGCCGGATGCCGAGGCCTGCAGGAAGGCACCCGGCGGCGGTGCGACCGGCACGCCGGCCAGCGATGTCGTCGCCGGATGCAAGACCGCGATCGGCTCGGGTTCGTCGTCGCCGAGCGCCCAGGCGATGCGGGGCAAAGCGTGCGTGCGGGCGAACTCCGTCAGCCGCAGGCGGTCAGCAAGCTGCAGGGCTGCGTCGGTGCGCAGCAGCACGTCGGGGCCGCTGTCGAGCAGGTTGGCGATCACCGAGGCCTCGCGGCGCAGACCCTGGCAGCGCGCCAGCAGGTCGCGCAGCGGCGGCAGCAGCGCGACCAGCGTGGGATGCAGCACGAGGCAGGTGGTCAGATCGACAACCTCGGTACTCCGTTGCCGATGCAGGCCCAGCGCGATGCCGTGACGGGTACGCCGCGCGGCAAGGTCCATGCGGCGACGCTCGCCCGGTGCGGTGCGGGCCGGCAGCGACAGCGTCACATCGGTGAACCCGGCGCGGCGCAGCGCGGTCGCCAGGACGTCACATTTTTCCGCGATATACGCAGCATCCGCCCGGTCCTGCAGCGTGCAGCCGCCGCAGTCGCCGAAATGCGGGCAGGCGGCTGCGCTCAGCCGAATGCCGACAGCCCGGTCTGTGCGCGCCCCAGGATCAGCGCGTGCACGTCGTGCGTGCCCTCATACGTGTTGACCGCTTCCAGGTTCATCACGTGGCGGATCACGTGGTACTCGTCGGACACGCCGTTGCCGCCGTGCATGTCGCGCGCCACGCGGGCGATCTCCAGCGCCTTGCCGCAGTTGTTGCGCTTCAGCAGGCTGATCATCTCCGGCGCGGCGTTGTCCTCGTCGATCAGCCGCCCCAGGCGCAGCACCGATTGCAGCCCGAGGGTGATCTCGGTCTGCATGTCCACCAGCTTCTTCTGGATGAGCTGCGTCGCCGCCAGCGGCTTGCCGAACATGATCCGCTGCAGCGTGTAGTCGCGCGCCGCCTGCCAGCAGAACTCGGCCGCGCCCAGCGCACCCCAGGCGATACCGTAGCGTGCGTTGTTCAGGCAGGAGAATGGTCCGCGCAGCCCCTTCACCTTGGGCAGCATCGCATCCTCGGGGACTGCGACGTTGTCCATCATGATCATGCCGGTGACCGAGGCGCGCAGCGAGAACTTGCCCTCGATCTTCGGTGCGGTGAGCCCCTGCATGCCCTTTTCGAGAATGAACCCGCGGATGTCGCCGGCATCGTCCTTGGCCCACACCACGAACACGTCGGCGATCGCCGAGTTGGTGATCCAGGTCTTCGAACCGTTCAGCACGAAGCCGCCATCCACCCGCTTCGCCCGCGTGCGCATCGAGGCTGGATCGGAGCCGGCATCGGGTTCGGTGAGGCCGAAGCAGCCGACCCATTCGCCGCTGCGCAGCTTCGGCAGGTATTTTTCCTTCTGGGCGTCGGAGCCGAAATCCCAGATCGGATACATCACCAGCGACGACTGCACCGAGAAGGCCGACCGATAGCCTGAATCGACGCGTTCGACCTCGCGCGCGATCAGGCCGTAGCTGACGTAGTTCACGCCGGCGCAGCCGTAGCCTTCCAGGGTGGCGCCGAGGAAGCCCATCTCGCCCATCTCGTTCATGATCTCGCGGTGGAACCTCTCGTGGCGGTTCGCCTCGATCACGCGCGGGAACAGCTTCTCCTGGCAGTATTCGCGCGCCGCATCGCGGATCGCGCGCTCCTCGTCGGTCAACTGCTGGTCGAGATGCAGCGCATCGTCCCACTGGAAGGGCGTGAACTTCATGCCTCGGTGTCCTCGGTCTTCGCCGCGCTGCGCGGGCGGAGCAGCATGAATGCGGGCATGTCGTCGCCGAAGCCGGTAACGGCTGGGGAGCGATCGTCCTCCTGAAGGCGCGGTTCACGGCGAGGTGGGGGAACCGGCGCCCCCCCCTCCCCGACCCTTCCCCGCTTCGCGGCAGAGGGGGTTCTTCCCGCGCGCGTCCTCTCCCGCGCAGCGGCAGGTGCCGCTTCCTGGGCTTGCTCCGGAGGTTTGGGAGCGGCGGTCGCCCGCTTCCTGACCGGCTCCTTCGGCTTCGCCACACGGCCGCGGCCGCGACGCCGACGCCCGTCGTCCTCGGACCATGCCACCGGATCGAGGCCCTCGACATTCACCGGCGGGATCGGATGGCCGATCAGCTTCTCGATCGCCTCCACCGCGGCGCGATCGTCGGGCATCGCGATGGTGAACGCGCGCCCCTCCAGTCCGGCACGCCCGGTTCGCCCGATGCGGTGCACATAGTCCTCGGCGTGATGCGGCACGTCGAAGTTGAAGACGTGCGACAGCCCGCCGATGTCGATGCCGCGCGCCGCCACATCGCTGCACACCAGCAGCCGCAGATCGTTCGCCTTGAACTTCTCCAGCGTGGCGAAGCGCACCGACTGCGCCATGTCGCCGTGCAGCGCGCCGACGTCGAACTTATGCCGCGTCAACGACTTGTACAGGATATCCACGTCACGCTTGCGATTGCAGAAGATCAGCGCGTTCTGCACCTTCTGGGTGCGGATCAGTCGGCGCAGCGCCTCACGCTTGTCGTGCTCGGCCACCAGAGCGAGGCCCTCGGTGATCGTGGTGGCGACCGAGGCGGGGCGCGACACCACGATCTCGCGCGGGTTGGACAGGAAGGCATCGGCGAGCCGGCGGATCTCCGGGAACAGCGTGGCGCTGAAGAACAGCGTCTGCCGGGTGCGCGGCAGCAGCGAGACGATCCGCTCGACATCGGGAATGAACCCCATGTCCAGCATCCGGTCCGCCTCGTCGATCACCAGGATCTTCACGTCCGACAGCAGGATCGAGCCGCGCTCGAACATGTCGATCAAGCGCCCGGGCGTGGCGATCAGCACGTCGACGCCGCGCATCAGGATGTCGCGCTGGTCGGTCACGCTCTCGCCGCCGATCACCAGCGCGTGCGTCAGCTTCAGATACTTGCCGTACTGGACGAAGTTCTCCGCCACCTGCAGCGCCAGCTCGCGCGTGGGCTCCAGGATCAGGCTGCGCGGCATGCGCGCCCGGGCGCGCGAGCCGGCCAGGATGTCCAGCATCGGCAGGGTGAAGTCCGGCGGTCTTGCCGGTGCCTGTCTGCGCCGCCCCCAGCACGTCGCGACCCATCAGCACGACGGGGATCGCCTGCTCCTGGATCGGCGTCGGATGCCGGTAACCCATCTCCGCGATGGCGCGCAGCACCGGTTCGGACAGGCCGAGATCCGCGAACAGCGGACGTGCGATTTCTGCGCCGATCGTTTCGGCAATTGCGATCGGCGCGTGTTCGGTCGATTCCGCGGATGCGGTCGTGGTATCGTTCAAGACTGGTCCAGTCGCTGGCTGGTTTCTGCGCTGCGCCGCAACGCCTCGCGAGGCGCCGCCGGCCAGGCGACGTTTCGCAGTTAACGAAGGGGGTATCAGGATTAAATCCATGAAAGTCAAGCTTGTCACACCGCAGCATGAGCAAGGCGCCCGCACTGCGGCCGAATTGCGCCTCGTCCGGGGACGCGCGAGCTGATGGCCAGCCCGCCCGGCTCCGGCCCGCCCGAGCGAGCCCCCGAGCCTGCGCAGGACAACCCGCGTGATCATCCGGACGCGGCATCGGGGCGGAACGCGGCGCCGATCGAGGACTACGCGATGATCGGCGACTGCCACAGCGCGGCGCTGGTCAGCCGCGACGGCTCCATCGACTGGCTCTGCTGGCCGCGCTTCGACAGCCCCGCCTGCTTCGCGGCGTTGGTCGGCACGCCGGACAACGGGCGCTGGCGCATCGCGCCCGCCGATGCGCCGGTCTCCGTCCGCCGCCGCTACCGGCCCGGTACGCTGATCCTCGAGACGGTGTTCGAGACGAAGCAGGGCAGCGTTGCGCTGATCGACTTCATGACCGCCGCCACCGGTGGGTCATCGGTGGTACGCATCGTCGAAGGCCGCAGCGGCGAGGTGCCGATGCGACTCGATCTCGCCCTGCGCTTCGACTACGGCTCCGCAGTGCCGTGGGTGACGCATCTGAAGCGCAACACCGGGCTGCGGGCGATCGCCGGGCCCGATGTCGTGATTCTGCACAGCGATGCGCACCTGCATGGCGAGAAGCTCACGACCGTTGGCGAGTTCAGCGTCAGCGGCCGGACAGAGCGTACCCTTCACCCTGTCGCACGGCTGGTCGCACCAGCCCGATCCGGTGGCGCCTGATGCAGAGACGGCGCTGGACGAGATCGACGCCGGATGGGTGGCGTGGTCCTCGCGCTGCCTCTACCAGGGTGAGTTCCGCGATCAGGTGGTCCGCTCGCTGCTGACGCTGAAGGCGCTGACCTACTATCCCACAGGGGGCATCGTCGCGGCGCCCACCACGTCGCTGCCCGAACTGCCAGGCGGCCAGCGCAACTGGGACTACCGCTACTGCTGGCTGCGCGACGCGACCTTCACGCTGCTGGCGCTGATGCACGGCGGCTACCGCGAGGAGGCGCAGGCCTGGGGCGCCTGGCTGCGGCGCAGCGTCGCCGGCACGCCGTCGCAGATCCAGACGCTGTATGGCCTCGCCGGCGAGCGCTGGCTGATGGAATGGGAGGTGCCCTGGCTCACCGGCTACGACGGTGCGAGGCCGGTGCGCATCGGCAACGCGGCCAGCGCCCAGCTCCAGCTCGACGTGTACGGCGAGCTGATGGACGCGCTGTACCAGGAAATGCACCTGGGCCTGGCACGGCCGCGGGCGAGCTGGGACATCCAGCGCGCGCTGGTCACCCACCTGGCGGGCATCTGGGACCAGCCGGACGAGAGCATCTGGGAGGTGCGCGGCGGCCAGCGGCACTTCACCTTCTCCAAGGTGATGGCCTGGGTGGCGATGGACCGTGCCATCCGCGGCGCCGAGGAATTCGGCATGCCGGGCCGGCTGGAGCAATGGCGCGCGCTGCGCCAGACCATCCACGACTCGGTCTGCCGCGAAGGCTGGAACGCGGAGAAGGGCAGCTTCGTGCAGTACTATGGCGGCGACGCGCTGGACGCCAGCCTGCTGCTGATGCCGCTGGTCGGCTTCCTGCCGCCGGAGGATCCGCGCATCAAGGGCACGGTGGCCGCGATCCAGCGCGAGCTGACGATCGACGGTCTGGTGCTGCGCTATCGCACGCACGAACACGTCGACGGTCTGCCGCCGGGCGAAGGGCGTGTTCCTCGCGTGCAGCTTCTGGCTGGCCGACAACCTTATCCTGCAGGGACGCAAGCGCGAGGCGCGCGCGCTGTTCGAGCGGCTGCTGGGCCTGTGCAACGATGTCGGGCTGCTGGCGGAAGAGTACGATCCGCGCACAGGTCGGCATCTGGGCAACTTCCCGCAGGCGTTCTCACACCTGGCGCTGATCAACACGGCGATGAACCTGCACAACCACGGTCCGGCGCACCGGCGGCGCGGCGGCTGACACCGCGTGTTCACGGGAGCTACATCGTTCTGTCATGAGCCACGGGCTATTCCCGCGGCCTGCGTCGGGGGCTGAATGCTGGAACTGGACCGGGTGACACGCCGCTTCGGAGATCGGATTGCGGTGGCTGACGCCACGCTTGCGATTCCGCTGGGCCAGATGGTCGGGATCATCGGTCGGTCCGGCGCGGGCAAGTCGACGCTTCTGCGCATGGTCAACCGACTGATCGACCCGAGCGAGGGGCGCGTGTTGTTTGAGGGGCAGGACGTCACACGGCTTCGTGGCAGCGCCTTGCACGCGTGGCGGGCAAGCGCGGCGATGATCTTCCAGCAGTTCAATCTCGTGCCGCGCCTGGACGTCCTGACGAATGTGCTCGCGGGACGACTCAACCGCATACCGACCGTGCGCGCCCTGCTCAAGCTGTTCAACGCGCGCGAGCGGGCGCTGGCGGTCCTGGCGCTGGACCGTCTCGGGATCGCCGACCTGGCGCTGAACCGGGCCGACGCGCTGTCGGGCGGCCAGCAGCAGCGCGTGGCAATCGCCCGTGCCCTGATGCAGGAGCCACGCATCCTGCTGGCGGATGAACCGATCGCCTCGCTCGATCCGATGAACGCCAAGCTGGTGATGGACGCGCTGCGCGACATCAACCGCCGCGACGGCATCACCGTGCTGTGCAACCTGCACACGCTGGATACTGCGCGCACCTATTGCGACCGCATCGTCGGAATGGCGCAGGGACGGATCGTGTTCGACGGCGCGCCGGAGGCGCTCGACGAGGCGGCGGTGCGTTCGATCTATGGCACCGCGGACCACGCGCTGGACGAAAGGATCACATCGACGAGTATCGCCGGCGCGACGGCACCGGCCTTCGTCCGGGCCTGAACTTCGATCCCAGGGGAGATGAAGAGCATGCTTCGCAGAGTTCTGCTGGCGGCGGTGGCCGCCTGTACGTTCGACCTGGCGTCCGCCCAGGCGCAGTCCGACAAGCCGGAGGAGTTCCGCGTCGGCCTGCTGGGCGGCGAGAACACCCAGGATCGCCTGGCACGCTACGGCAAGTTCCAGCAGCTGCTGGAACAGAAGCTGGGCATGCCGGTGAAGCTGTTCCCGGCCGCCGACTATGCCGGTGTGATGCAGGGGATCGCCGCGGGGCAGCTCGAGATGGCGGGCTTCGGCGCATCGGGCTTTGCCGGCGCCTGGCTCGACTGCAAGTGCGTCGAGCCCATCGTGGTGCCGCAGGAGAACGACGGATCAACCTACTACTATTCCGTTCCGTGATGGTCGTGCGAGCCGATTCGCCGATCAAGTCGCTCGACGACATGAAGGGGCATTCGGGCTGGGCCGGCTGTGGGTGATCCTCGGCCTGAGGGTGGACTGGTCGCAGTTCGCGACCTGGGACCATGTCGAGATCCTGAAGTCGATGCTCGAGACGGTCACCATGGCCTTCCTGGGGACGCTGCTCGCGTCCGTGCTGGCGCTGCCGCTGGGCTTCATGGGGGCGCGCAACGTGATCCCGAGCACGGTGTTCCGCTTCTTGACGCGCCGCGTGTTCGACGTGTTCCGCGGGCTCGACCAGCTCATCTGGGCACTGGTGTTCGTGCGGGCGATGGGCCTGGGCCCGATCGCCGGCATCCTGGCGATCTTCGTCTCCGATGCCGGCGTGCTGGCGAAGCTGTATTCCGAGGCGATCGAGAACGCGGATCGCGGGCAGGTCGAGGGCATCCGTTCCACCGGGGCACGCAGGCTGATGACCCTGCGGCTGGGCGTGCTGCCGCAGGTGCTGCCGGTGATGCTGAGCCAGACGCTGTACCAGTTGGAGTCCAATTCGCGCGAGGCGACGATCCTCGGGCTGGTCGGTGCGGGGGGCATCGGGCTCCGGCTGTCGGAGCGCATCCAGATCAACGGATGGGACCAGGTGGCGTATATCGTCGTGCTGATACTGATCACGGTGAGCCTGATCGACTTCGTGTCGAAGCGCATCCGTGCGCGGCTGATCATGGGGCGGTGACGCGCGTTCAGGCGAACCGACGGCCGGTGATGGACGTGCCGTCTGAAGCGTCGAGGACCTGCATCAGCCGGGCAAACAGCACCCGATCCTCGACTGTCTTTGCCTCGATCAAGGCACGGTCCTCGGTGTCGAGCGTGTCTGCGGTCAGCACCTTGGTCGACGCGTTCGCGTGCTGGCTGGCGGCACCCCAGCGCTGACTCAACCACGCCTCGTAGCGACTCAGATCGGTGATCTCGATGTCGCTTGCGACGATATTGGCGAGTGCCGAGGCAGCATCACCATTGCCGAGTGCCATACACAGCACGTTGTCCTCGATGACCCGAGGTTCGCGCAGGATGCGCTTGGCCAGCCCAAGCAGTTCGACCTGCGAGGGATTCTGTGGGACACGCTGCAGGCCAAGGTCACGGAGCCAAAGCCGCGTATCGGTGTCGCGACCGGTCGGATCGGCCATAAGGCGGGTCAGCCGATAGTTCACTCCCGAGATGACGACGTCGATCGGATCCCGGACTATCGTGAATACCTGGTCGCCCGGTCGGATCAGGTTCTGGTTCACATAATAGCGCAGCCGAGCGTGCCCGCGGACAAAGATCGTATCGGCAAACTCGCAGGCCAGCGTCAGTTCGCGCAGATGCCGGAACAGTGCGTCCTGGGTGAACCAGTTCGGGTTCTCGATCGCGCTGTCTATGGCGAAGTGTCGCGCCGAGAGCACGTTTGTCAGGTCGGTGCCGGCAGTTTTCGGAATGTGCACGAACAGAAGTCGCGGCTTGTTGGCGAAGGCATCCAGGAAGTTGCGGATCGCCAGGCGGCGGAAGTCGCGCGAGCTCAACAACTCCTTGCAGTACTCAGTGACGTCTGTGCTGGCTTCCGGTCGCGGACGGCGCGACGCGGCACCAAGCACAATACGATCCAGGTGCCAGGGCGCCACATGATCGAAGTCGAATTGGGCGATCACCGCGTCGAGGCCGCCAGGGCTCTCGTAGAAGGCGAGCATTCGGAAGAGATCGCGGGCGTCTCGCGGGGGCCGTAGTCGCATGTCGGGGCGGCTATTCCGCCGGCACCACGATCGGCGGCCGCCGGCCGGCCAGCCGCTCCAGCGCCAGGTAGACGACCGGCGTGGTGTACAGTGTCAGCATCTGCGACACGATCAGCCCGCCGATGATCGAGATGCCCAGCGGGCGCCGCAGTTCCGCGCCGGTACCGAACGCCAGCGCCAGCGGCACCGCGCCCAGCAGGGCGGCGAGCGTTGTCATCATGATCGGACGGAAGCGCTCGAGGCACGCCTCGTGGATCGCGCGCTCGGGCGACAGGCCCCGCTGTCTCTCGGCCTCGAGTGCGAAATCCACCAGCATGATGGCGTTCTTCTTCACGATGCCCATCAGCAGGATGATGCCGATCATCCCCATGATCGACAGGTCGTTGCCGGTGATCAGCAGCGCCAGCAGCGCGCCGATGCCGGCGGACGGCAGCGTGGAGATGATGGTCAGCGGGTGCAGCAGGCTCTCGTACAGCACCCCCAGCACGATGTAGATCGAGATCAGCGCGGCGGCGATCAGCAGCGGCTGGGTGGACAGCGACTGCTGCAGGAAGCGCGCATTGCCGGCGAACTCGGCGCGCACGTCCTCCGGCATGCGGAGCTCGCGCGCGGCGTTCTCCACGAGAGTCTCGGCATCGCCGAGTGCCATGCCCGGTGGCAGGTTGAAGCTGAGCGAGGCCGCGGGGAACTGGCCCTGGTGGTGCACCGACAAGGGCGCGGTGCCGCGCTCGAAATGCGCCACCGCCGACAGCGGCACCTGCTTGCCGCCGGTCGCACCCACATAGATTCGGTCAAGCAGAGAAGGGTCGGTCTGCAGCTTCGGATCGATCTCCAGCACCACCTTGTACTGGTTGCGCTGGGCGTAGATCGTGGTGATCTGCCGTTGCGAATAGGCGTTGTTCAGCGCGTTGTCGATCGCGGTGGTGTTGATGCCAAGCCGTGCAGCCGCGTCGCGGTCGATCACCACGTTGACCTGCGGGCCGGCCCGGTCCTGGTCCGACGTCACATCGACGATGCCCGGCGTCGCGCGCAGCTTCTCCTGCAGCGCCAGCGCCCAGCGGCGCAGCTCGCCCACGTCCTGAGTGATGAGCGAATACTGGAACTGCGCGCCGCCCTGGCGTCCGCCGCCACGCAGGTCCTGGGCCGAGAACAGCGTGGTCTGCACGCCGGCGACCTTCTCCAACGGCCCGCGCAGGCGGTTGATCACTGCCTCCGACGAGATGCCGCGTTCCGACAGCGGCTTCAGGCTCACGAAGAGGGTGCCGCGGTTGATCGAGCTCCAGCCGCTCGATACCCCGACGGTCGAGGCGACGGTGGCGACGGCGGGGTCGCGCAGCACCACGTCGACCACCTCGCGCTGTCGGTCCTCCATCGCCTGGAACGACACGTCGGGCGAGGCCTGCGTGGAGCCGACCAGGATGCCGGTGTCCTGCAGCGGCAGGAAACCCTTAGGCAGCACGGTATACAGCCGCACCGTCAGCACCACGGTGGCAAGCGTCACCAGCAGCATGAACACGCGGTGCTCCAGCGCCCAGCCCAGGGTGCGCGCATAGAAGCGCTGCACGGCGCTGAAGCCGCGCTCGAGCACGCGGTCCAGCCGCGCGGCGAGGCGGCCGGGCGGCGCGCCGGACACGTCGCCGCGCATGTACTGACCGCAGATCATCGGCGTCAGCGTCAGCGACACCACGGCGGAGATCGCGATCGCCATGGTCAGCGTCACGGCGAACTCGTGGAACAGGCGGCCCATGATGCCGCCCATGAAGATCAGCGGGATGAACACCGCGACCAGCGAGATGCTGATCGACATCACGGTGAAGCCGATCTGCCGCGAGCCGATCAACGCGGCGCGCATCGGACTGACGCCGCGCTCGCGGTGGCGGACGATATTCTCGATCATCACGATCGCATCATCCACCACGAAGCCCACCGAGATGGTCAGCGCCATCAGCGAGAAATTGTCCAGCATGTAGCCCATGAACCACATGCCGGCGAGCGTGCCGCAGATCGACAGCGGCACGGTGACCGCGGCAGCGATCGTCGGCACCAGCCGGCGCATGAAGATCAGCACCACCAGCAGCACCAGGGCGATGGTGATCAGCATGGTGTACTGCACGTCGGCCACCGAGGCGCGGATCGTCGTGGTGCGGTCGGCGGTGATCGTGAGCTTGATGTCGGACGGCAGCCACTCCATCAGCTGCGGCAGCAGCTGCTTGATATTGTCCACCGTCTCGATGACGTTGGCGCCCGGCGACTTGGTGATGTTGAGCAGGATTGCCGGCTGCTTGCCGTTCCATGCCGCCAGACGCGAGTTGGCGACGCCGTCGATCACCGTCGCCACGTCGGACAGGCGCAGGATCGCGCCGTTGCCCACCTTCAGCACCAGCGGTGCGTAGTCCGACGCCTGCGATATCTGGCCGTTGACGCCGATCGATTCGGCGCGGTCAGGGCCTTGGAACGAGCCGGTCGCTTCCAGCACATTGGTGCCCTTGATCGCGTTCAGCACGTCCTGGCCGGCAAGCCCCGCCGCGGCGAGCCGCACCGGATCGAGCCGCACGCGCACCGCCGGCTTCTCGGCGCCGTTCACCGTGACCTGCGACACGCCGTCAGCCTGGGCGAGGCGCTGCGCCAGGATGGTGTCGGCGGCATCGTAGATCTGCGCCGTGCTCAGCGTGTCGGACGTCAGCGCGATCCCCATGATCGGCGCATCGGCCGGGTTGAACTTGCGGTAGTAGGGGCGCGTGGGGAGATCCGACGGCAGATCGGTGATCGCCGCGTTGATCGCCGCCTGCACGTCGCGCGCCGCACCGTTGATGTCGCGGTCGATGTCGAACTGCACGACGACCGAGGTGTTGCCGATCGAACTGGTCGAGGTGATCTCGGTGACACCGGAGATCTCGCCCAGACGACGCTCCAGGGGGGCTGCGACCGAGTTGGCCATGGTCTCCGGATCGGCGCCGGGTCGCGCGGCGATCACCACGATGGTGGGGATGTCGACACTCGGCAGCGCGGAAATCGGCAAAAAGCGATAGGCGACGATGCCAGACAGCAGCAGGCCGATCGACAGCAGGATGGTGGCGACCGGCCGGGCGATGAAGGGGGCGGAGAAACCCATCGGCTACACCGCCCCAGCGGCATTCCCGCGCCGCCCCCAGCGGGGGTGGAGAGGGTCAGGGCCCTCTCCGCCCCGACGGGCGACGAGGGACGTTGGATCGCGACCTTCACTCGGCCGGCTCCACCTGCGGGCCGCGGCGCGAGAGGCGCAACCGCAGCCGCTCGAACGCCAGGTAGATCGCCGGCGTGGTGTAGAGCGTCAGGAACTGGCTCAGCAGCAGGCCGCCGATGATCGTGACCCCGAGCGGCGAGCGCAGCTCCGAGCCGGCGCCACGCTCTATTACCAGCGGCAGGGCGCCGAGCAGCGCCGCCATCGTGGTCATCATGATCGGCCGGAACCGCAGCAGGCAGGCCTCGCGGATCGCCTCCTGCGGCGGCGTGCCGCGCGTGCGCTCCGCCTCGATCGCGAAGTCCACCATCATGATGGCGTTCTTCTTCACGATGCCCATCAGCAGCACGATGCCGACCAGCGCCACCAGCGACAGGTCGATGCCGACAATCATCAGCGCCAGCAGCGCGCCGATGCCGGCCGAGGGCAGCGTGGACAGGATGGTGATCGGGTGGATCCAGCTCTCGTACAGCACGCCCAGCACGATGTAGATCACCACCAGCGCCGCCAGGATCAGCCACGGCTCGGCCGCCAGCGACTTCTGGAATTCGGCGGCATCGCCCGAGTAGCTGCCGGAAATCGTTTCCGGCATGCCGATCTCCTTCTCGGCCGCGGCGATCGCCTGCACCGCCTCGCCCAGCGAGGAGCCGGGAGCGAGATCGAAGCTGAGCGTGACGGACGGGAACTGCTCCTGGTGCGTCACCACCAGCGGCGCCACGGTGCGGGTGATCGTCGCGATGCCCGAGAGCGGCACCTGTGCGTCGTTGGTGCCGGGCACGCGCAGCAGGCGCAGCCAGTCGGGGTTGGCCTGCCAGGACGGATCGGCCTCCAGCACCACGCGGTACTGGTTGGATTGGCCGAAGATGGTGGAGATCTGTCGCTGGCCGAACGCGTCGTACAGCGTGTCCTCGATCGCCTGCACCGTCACGCCGAGCCGCATGGCGGCGTCGCGATCGACGTTGATGTAGGTGCGGAAGCCGTCGTTCTGCTGGTCGGTGGCGACGCCCGCCAGCGCCGGATCGGCAGCCAGCCGGCGCAGCAGCTTCGGCCCCCATAGCGCCAGCTCCGCCGGGTCGGTGTCCATCAGCGTGTACTGGAACTGAGTGCGGCTGATGCGCGTGCCGATCTGGATGTCCTGCACCGGTTGGAAGAACGCGGTGATGCCGGCGATGCCGGAGATCGCCTGCTGCATGCGCGCGATCACCACGGCAACCGGATCGCGCTGGCCGATCGGCTTCAGCGCGATGGTCAGCCGTCCGGTGTTGGGCGTGGCGTTGATCGTGCCGGCGCCGACGAAGGACACCACGCCGGTCACCGCCGGATCGCGCTCGACGATCTGTGCCACCTCGGTCTGCAGTGCGACAAGCCGCGGAATCGACGCGCTCTGCGCCGCCTCGGTGACCGCCACCAGGACGCCGGTGTCCTGCTGCGGCAGGAAACCCTTGGGCACCACGGCGTAGAGCAGGATGGTGCCCACCAGCGTGCCGACGCCGACCAGCAGCACCAGCGTCTGGTGGCCGAACGTCCAGTCGAGGCTACGGCGGTAGCCGGCGAGCAGCGCATCGAAGCCAGCCTCGCTGAGACGGGCGATGCGCCCCGGGCGTTCCTCGCTGGCGGGGCGCAGGATGCGGCCGCACATCATCGGCGTCAGCGTCAGCGACACCACCGCGGACACCACCACGGCGACCGACAGGGTGACGGAGAACTCCTTGAACAGCCGCCCGACCACGCCGCCCATGAACAAGAGCGGGATGAACACCGCAATCAGCGACACGGTCAGCGACACGATGGTGAAGCCGATCTGCGCCGCACCGCGATAGGCCGCGGCGAGCGGCCGCATGCCCTGCTCGATGTAGCGCACGATGTTCTCGATCATCACGATCGCATCGTCCACCACGAAGCCGGTCGCAACGGTCAGCGCCATCAGCGACAGGTTGTCGAGCGCGTAGCCCAGCTGCTGCATGATCCCGAAGGTGCCGATCAGCGACAGCGGCAGTGCGATCGCCGGAATAAACGTGGCACGCAGCGAGCGCAGGAACAGGAAGATCACCGCCACCACCAGGACCACCGCCATGATCAGCGTGAGCTGCACGTCGCGCA
Organism: uncultured Alphaproteobacteria bacterium; assembly: GCA_963812075.1. GTDB lineage: Bacteria > Pseudomonadota > Alphaproteobacteria > Acetobacterales > Acetobacteraceae > JAMXLO01. The sequence goes on along the minus strand of CAWETN010000018.1, from coordinate 379,214 downwards.
CCGAGGCTCGGATGGTCTCGGTGCGGTCGGTGACGATGGTAACGCGGATGCCCGAGGGGATCGCCGCCTGCAGCCGTGGCAGCGCCGCCTTCACCAGCTGCACGGTCTGCACGATGTTCGCGCCGGGCTGGCGCTGGATATCGAGCACCGCGGCCGGTTGGTCCTGGTACCAGGCGGCGACCCGGTCGTTCTCCACGCCCTTCACCACGCTGCCGACGTCGGACAGGCGGACCGGCGCGCCGTTGCGCCAGGCGATCACCAGGTTGCGGTAGGCGGCGGCATCGACCAGCTGGTCGTTGGCCCCCAGCGCGAAGGCGAGACGAGGTCCGTCGAAGCCACCCTTGGCGCCGTTCACGTTGGCATTGGCGACGGCGGTGCGCACGTCCTCCATGGCGAGGCCGTAGGCGGCGAGACGCGCCGGATCGACCCGCACGCGGACGGCGGGGCGCAATCCGCCCTGAACGGTGACCCGGCCGACGCCGTCGATTTCGGACAGTTTCGGCTGCAACAAGGTATCCGCCGCGTCGCTGACCGTGTCGATCGGCAGCGTGTCGGAGGTGAGCGCCAGGGTCAGGATCGGCGCGTCGGCCGGATTCACCTTGGCGTAGACCGGCGGGTAGGGGAGGTTGGCCGGCAGCGTGCCGGCGGCGGCGTTGATCGCGGCCTGCACGTCCTGCGCCGCGGAATCCATGCTGCGGTTGAGTGCGAATTGCAGGGTGATCTGGCTGGTGCCCTCGGAACTCTGCGAGGTCATCGTGGCGAGGCCCTGGATCTGTCCGAACTGGCGCTCCAGCGAGGCGGTGATCAGCGTCTCCACCGTCTCGGGGCTGGCGCCGGGCAGCTGGGTGGTGACCTGGATGGTGGGGAAATCGACTTCGGGCAGGGCGGACACCGGCAGGGCGCGATAGCCCAGCGCGCCGGCCAGCAGGATGGCTATCGCCAGCAGCCAGGTAGCGATGGGACGAGCGATGAAGGGGGCGGAGATGTTCATGAGCTAGTTGGCGGCACCCCCTCCGGCGCGCCGCCGCCGCGTCCCGGGCGCCGCGGGCTGCTCGGCGGCGGGCGAGCCACCGGCGGCGGCCGGCTGCACCACGGTCACCTTCGTGTTGTCGTTCAGTCGCGACGCGCCGTCGATGACCACCCTGTCGCCGGCGCTCACCCCCTCGGTGATGATCGACGCCTGGGCGTCCTCGTGGCCGACCTTGACGTCGCGCCGCTTCGTCGTTCCGGCGTCGGGATCGACCACATAGACAAACGTGCTCTTCGGCCCGCGCTGCACCGCGGCCGGCGGCACCACCACCGCGTTCTTCGCGATGTCCACCTGCACCTGCACGCCGACGAACGCGCCGGGCCATAGCCTGAGCTGAGGATTGGGGAACGTCGCCTTGAGCTTGATCGTGCCGGTGGTCGGATCGACCTGGTTGTCCAGCACCGTGAGCGTTCCGGTATCCAGCACGCTGCTCGGGCTGCCGACCGTGCCCTGCGCATAGGCCAGCACCTTCGCCGCGCCCTGGCTCATGGCGCTGCTCACCTGCGCGAGCGCCTGCTGCGGCAGGGTGAACACGACCGAGATCGGCTGCAGCTGCGTGATCACCACCATGCCGGTGGTATCCGAGGCGTGCACGATGTTGCCCGCGTCCACCTGGCGCATGCCGGTGCGCCCGGCCAGCGGCGCAGTGATCGTGGTGTAGCCCAACAGGGTGCGCGCGTTGTCGATCTGCGCCTGGTCCTGCTTCACCAGCGCCTCGAGCTGCGCCACCTGGGCGCGGGCCGTGTCCGCCTGCTGGCCCGAGGTATAGTTGTTCGCCACCAGCTTGCTGTAGCGCGCGAGGTCCAGCCGGGCGTTGGCCAGCTGCGCCTCGTCCTGCGCCTTCTTGGCGACCGCCTGATCGAGCGCCGCCTGGTAGGTGCGGGGATCGATCTGCGCCAGCACGTCGCCTTGCTTCACGTCCTGGCCTTCCTTGAAGTTCACCGCGTTCAGCGGCCCGTCCACCATCGGCTTGACGGTGACCGTGTTGAACGCCTGCACGGTGCCCAGGGCGTCGAGGTAGATCGGCACGTCCTTGGTCTCGGCCGTGGCGACCAGCACCGGGATCGGCTGGTTGGCGTTGCGGTTGCGTGCCGCGTGGTCGGCAGAGCCGGCGGGCCAGAACCAGATCGCGTAGCCGATGCCGGCGACGACCAGCAGGCACAGCACCACCATGACCCAGCGGCGCGATCGGCTGCGCGTGGTCGTCAGGTCGGGCGGTTCGCGCGTCAGGGAATCCATAGAGTGCCTCGATGCATCACCGGACGTTGCCTCCCACCGGGAGGGCGAAGCCGCCCGGTACCAGTCCGGGCTTCAGGCCGGGGAACTGTTCGACGATCGGCCCGGCCGGCGCCACCCAGCCGCCGCCCAGCGCCTTGTAGAGCGACAGCAGCGCCTGGAATCGTGCCAGCCGCACCTGCGCGAGAAGGTCCTCGGCGTTGAACAGCGTGGTCTCCGCCTGCAGCACCGTCGTCACATCGACGGTGCCGGCCTGCATCTGGGCCCGAGCGATATTGGCAGCGCGCCGTGCCGTCGCAACTGCCTGGCGCTGCAAGGCCTCCTGCTCGGTGGTGAAGCGCCAGGCGGTCAGCCCGTCCTCGACGTCGGTGAACGCCTGCACCACCGCCTTCCGGTAATCCGCCAGCAACTCGTCGTAGCGACCCCTGGTCTGCTCCAGCTGGCCGCGCAGCGTGCCGCCGTCGAACAGTGGCTGGGTGAGGCCGGCGGCGATCGATACGATGGTGCCGCCCGGCGTGAACAGCGTGTTGAGCGCGGCGTTGGCGAAGCCGTACTGGCCGGTGAGCTGGACCGACGGGAAGAACGCGGCACGTGCCACCTTGATGTCGAAATTCGCTGCGACGAGCAGGGCCTCCGCCTCGGCTACGTCGGGGCGGCGCTCCAGCAGGGCGGATGGCAGGCCCGGCACGACCGGCGGCAGCGCCAGCGTGGTCAGCGAGCCGGGGCGGACGGCGATCGCCTCGGGCGGGCGACCCACCAGGATGCCCAGCCCGATCAGCGCCTGCTCCATCTGGTTGCGCAGGTTGGGGATGTTCGCCCGCTCGCCGGCCACCAGCGATTCCTGCTGCGCAAGGTCGAGCGCGGTCGCCGTCCCGGCATCGAGCCTCCCGCGGATCACCGCCAGCGTCTGTTCGGCGTCCGCCAGATTGCGCTGCGCGACATCCAGGCGATCGGCCAACGCCAGCGCTGTGAACCAGGTGTTCGCGACGTTGGTGACAGTGGTCAGCGCGACCACCTCCTGGTCGAAGCGGCTGAACACCGCGCTCGCCATGGCCGACTGCCGGGCGGCGCGGTTCTTGCCCCAGAAGTCCACCTCGTAGGCGATGTTCACCGGGCTGAACGCATAGTCGTGGATGTCGATCGTGCCGGTCGTGCTGTTGCCGCGCGAGACCCCGGTGAAACCGCGGTTCGAGCCAACCTGCTGCCAGCTGGCGCTGCCGGTGGCGGCGACGGTCGGCAACAGGGGTGCGCCGGCGATGCGGACCTGGGCGTCCGCCTGGCGCACCCGGGCGATCGCCGCCGCGATGTCGAAGTTCTGCACCCGCGCCTGCTCGATCAGGTCGGACAGCTCGGGCGAGCGGAAGCCGCGCCACCAGTCCTCGGACGGCCAGGCTTCCGCGGCGGTGCCCTCGGTGGCGCGGAACGCCACCGGCATCTCCACCTGCGGGCGCACGTAGTCGGGACCGAGGTCGCAGCCACCCAGCAACAGGGCAAGCGGCAGCGCGCCACGAGTTCAGCAGACGAATCATCGCGGCGCCATCGCTGCGGTAGTCACCTCCGGCCTGAGTTTGGCACGCCGAACGCGGCGCAATGATGTCAGTGCCAGCGCGTTGTAACCCTGGTGTGTCCGAGGGTTCAGGCGCCCGCCGCGGCCAGGATCCGCTGCGCCAGCTTCCAGTGCGGGCGGTCGATCATCTTGCCGTCCAGCGCGAAAACCCCGGAATCCGGGTTGGCGGTGAAGGCGGCATTCACCCTCTCGGCCCAGCGCACACGCTCGGCTGAGGGAGTGAAAGCGGCGTTGACGATGTCGATCTGCGCCGGGTGGATCAGGATCTTGCCGGCGAAGCCATCCGCCTCGGCGGCCGCGGCTTCGCGACGCAGGCCCTCGGGGTCGCTGTGGTCGGGATAGGGCGTGTCGATCGCCGGCACTCCGAGCGCCCCGGCCGCCACCAGCACCTGGGCACGGGCAAACACCACTGCAGCGGGATAGCTGCCATCCGGATGACGCGGGCTGATGCCGAGATCGGCCGAGAGGTCCTCGGCGCCGAAGCAGATCGCGAGCAGGCGAGACGCGACGCCGCCATACTCGCCAAGCGCGAATACGGAACCCGCCGTTTCCGTCACGATGGCAACCACGCCGATGCTGCCGGTCGGTGCGCCGGCCGCCGCCTCCAGCGCCTCGAGGTGGTGACCGAGCGTCCGCAGGTCTGCAGCACCGCTGCACTTCGGCAGCATCACCGCGGCCGGCTGCGCCGGCACGACCGCCGCGAGATCGTCTAGGTACCACGGCGTGCCGCGCGGATTGACCCGCACGATCAGCCCGCGCCCCGGATGTGCACGCACCACGTCGGGCACCATGGCGCGCGCCGTCGGCTTGGCGGGGGCAGCGACGGAATCTTCCAGGTCCAGGATGACCGCATCGGCGGTCGAGGCGATCGCCTTGGTCATCTTCCGCTCGGAATCGCCAGGCGCGAACAGGGGGCTGCGCAAACGCATGGGCTAATCTTGCGCCCCCGGCAACGATATGCAATCAGCGACGCACAGGGACCTTGAATGAAGGGAGACGTCCGGGGTGAGCAGCACCATCCTGGAAACGATCGGCTTGACCCGCGAATTCGGTGGCTTCGTCGCCGTGGACGACGTGTCGCTGAACGTGCGCGAGGGCACGATCCACGCGCTGATCGGTCCCAACGGTGCCGGCAAAACGACGTGTTTCAACCTGCTCACCGCATTCCTGCCGCCGACGCGCGGCACGATCCGCTTCAAGGGCCGCAACATCACCGGCATGAAGCCGGCGCTGGTCGCGCGGCTCGGTTTGGTGAGGAGCTTCCAGATCTCGGCGGTGTTTCCGCACCTGACGGCGCTGGAGAACGTCCGGCTCGCGTTGCAGCGGGCGCGCGGTGCCAGCTTCGACTTCTGGCGGTCGGAGAAGGCGCTGACGGTATTCGACGACCGCGCGCGCGAGCTGCTGTTCGACGTGGGGCTGTCCGGGCTTGCCGATACCGTGGTGGCCGAGCTGCCGTATGGGCAGAAGCGCGCGCTGGAGATCGCCACCACCCTGGCGCTCGATCCCGAGGTGATGCTGCTGGACGAGCCGACCGCGGGGATGGGCCACGACGACGTGGACCGCATCGTGCAGCTGGTGCGGCGGATCAGGCCGGGGCGCACCATCCTGATGGTGGAGCACAATCTCTCGGTGGTCGAAGGCCTGTGCGACACCATCACCGTGCTGACGCGCGGGCGCATCCTGGCCGAGGGGAATTATGCCACCGTGTCGGGCAACCCCGAGGTGATCGCCGCCTATCTGGGGACGCCGCATGCTTGAGGTGAAGGGTCTCAACGCCTGGTACGGCGAAAGCCACATCCTGCACGGCGTGGACTTCGAGGTGCGCGAAGGCGAGGTGGTCACGCTGCTCGGCCGCAACGGCGCCGGCAAGACCACCACGCTGAAATCCATCATGGGCCTGGTGCCGCGGCGCGAGGGCAGCGTGCAGTTCCGCGGCCGCGAGCTGGTGCAGCTGATGCCCAACCACATCGCGCGCTCGGGCATCGCGTTCTGCCCGGAGGAGCGTGGCATCTTCGGCTCGCTCAGCGTGACCGAGAACCTCCTGCTGCCGCCGATCGTCGCGCCCGGCGGGCTCGGCATCGACGAGATCTATGCGCTGTTCCCCAACCTGAAGGAGCGCGCGCGCACCGCGCACGGCACGCGGCTGTCGGGCGGCGAGCAGCAGATGCTGGCGATCGCGCGCATCCTGCGCACCGGCGCCAAGATGCTGCTGCTGGACGAGCCGACCGAAGGTCTGGCGCCGGTGATCGTGCAGCAGATCGGCCGCACCGTGCGCGAGATCAAGCAGCGCGGCTTCACCGTGCTGCTGGTGGAGCAGAACTTCCGCTTCGCCCAGACGGTGGCCGACCGGCACTACGTCATGGAGCATGGCCAGGTGATCGACATGATCCCGAACCACCGACTGGAAGCCAGCATGGACAAGCTGCACGAATATCTTGGGGTGTGAGGCGCCGACAGCCCTCTGACAGAAAGGACTTTGACTATGACCATTTCCCGCCGCGCTCTGCTCGGCACTGCGACTGCCGCGGCTGCGCTGCCGCTGGTGCGACCACGCGCCCAGGGGACACCGACGATCAAGATCGGCGTGCTGAACGACATGTCGGGTCCGTACATGAACACCGGCGGACCGACATCGATCGTCTGCACCAAACAGGCGCTCGAGGACTTCGGCGTTTCCGGCAAGGGCCTCAACGTCGAGGTGATCAACGCCGATCACCAGAACAAGCCTGATCTCGCCGTGTCGATCGCACGTCAGTGGTTCGATCGCGACGGCGTGGACATGCTGCTGGACGTGCCGACGTCATCGGTCGCGCTCGCCGTCCAGTCGGTGGTGCGCGAGAAGAACAAGGTGTACCTGAATTCCGGCGCGGCGTCGTCCGACCTTACCGGCAAGGCGTGCTCGCCGAACTTCATCCACTGGACCTACGACACCTACATGCTGGCCCGCTCCACCGGCGGGGCGATGGTGAAGGCCGGCGGCGACAGCTGGTACTTCCTTACCGCCGACTATGCGTTCGGCAAGCAGCTTCAGGCCGACACCACGGCACTGGTGCAGGCCGCCGGGGGCAAGGTGATGGGGTCATCGCCGTATCCGTTCCCCGGCACCACGGACTTCTCCTCCTTCCTGGTGCAGGCGCAGTCGTCGCGCGCCAAGGTGCTTGGCCTGTGCAACGCCGGCGCCGACACGGTGAACTCGATCAAGCAGGCGCGCGAGTTCGGCGTGAACCAGACGATGAAGGTGGCCGCGCTGCTGATGTTCGTGACCGACGTTCATGCGCTGGGGCTTGACGTGGCGCAGGGGCTGAACCTGACCGAGAGCTTCTATTGGGATCTCAACGACCGCACCCGCGCCTTTACCGACCGCGTGAGGTCGAAGACGCCGAACAACTGGCCCAACATGGTGCATGCCGGCTGCTACTCGGCCACGCTGCATTACCTGAAGACCGTCGCCGACATGGGCGCGGCGGAGGCGAAGAAGGACGGGGTCGCGACGGTGGCGCGGATGAAGAAGCTGCCGGTCGACGACGACTGCTTCGGCAAGACCACCATCCGCGAAGACGGCCGCAACCTGACCAACTCGTATCTCTTCGAGGTGAAGAAGCCGTCGGAGAGCAAGGGGCCGTGGGACTACTTCAAGCTGGTTGCGACGACGCCGGGCGACCAGGCGTACCGGCCGCTGGGCGAGGGGCACTGCGAGTTCATCGGCAAGGCATGAGCGACCGAAAGGTCTTCCTCCCCAGCTTCGCGGGGGAGGCCAGGGAGGGGGGTGTCGGGGGTGCTGCGATGCCCCCTGCCCAACGCTCCCCTGCTGCGCGGGAGAGGGAGACAGGTCGATGATCACGATCTTCGGCATTCCCGGCCCGCTGCTGTTCGGCCAGCTGCTGCTCGGGCTGATCAACGGCGCATTCTACGCGATGCTGTCGATGGGCCTGGCGATCATCTTCGGCATGCTCAACATCATCAACTTCGCGCATGGCGCGCTGTTCATGATGGGTGCGTTCGCCGCCTGGATGCTGCTGCAATATGCCGGCATCGGCTACTTCCCGGCGCTGATCCTGGCGCCGCTGATCATCGGCGCGTTCGGCGTGCTGCTGGAGCGCACAGTGATCAGCCGGTTGTATCACCTGGATCACCTGTACGGCCTGCTGCTGACCTTCGGGCTGGCGCTGGTCATCCAGGGTCTGTTCCGCAACTACTACGGCAGCTCCGGCCTGCCGTACCGCATCCCTGATGTCCTGCAGGGCGCCACCAATCTCGGCTTCATGTTCCTGCCCAACTATCGCGGCTGGGTGGTGCTCGCAGCCGCCGTGGTGTGCCTCGCCACCTGGGCGGTGATCGAGAAGACCTCGCTGGGCGCCACGCTGCGCGCCGCCACCGAGAATGCGCCGCTGGTGCAGGCGTTCGGCGTCAACGTGCCGCGGGTGATCACGCTGACCTATGGCGGCGGCGTGGCGCTGGCCGCGTTCGCTGGCGTGCTGGCGGCGCCGATCTACTCGGTGAACCCCAACATGGGCGACAACTTCATCAACACGGTGTTCGCCGTCGTGGTGATTGGCGGCATGGGCTCGATCATGGGTTCGATCGTCACCGGCTTCGCGCTGGGCGTGATCGAGGGCCTGACGAAGGTGTTCTACCCGCAGGCTTCCGCCACCGTGGTGTTCCTGGTCATGGTGATCGTGCTGCTGACGCTGCCACATGGCCTGTTCGGAAGGCGCGCCTGAATGTTCGGTTTCTCCCGTTCGCAGCAGATCGCCTTCCTGGTCATGCTGGCACTGATCGTCGTGTGCCCGTTCGTGCTGTACCCGGTGTTCCTGATGCGGGTGCTGTGCGTGGCGCTGTTCGCCTGCGCGTTCAACCTGATGATCGGCTACGTGGGCCTGCTGTCGTTCGGCCACGCGGCGTTCTTCGGCATGGGCAGCTACATCGCCGCCTGGACCATGAAGTACTGGCACGTCGATGCGTCGATCGCCATCATCCTGGGCGGCGCGACCGGCGCGGCACTGGGCCTCTGCCTCGGCTATCTGGCGATCCGTCGATCCGGCATCTACTTCGCCATGATCACGCTGGCGCTGGCGCAGATGGTGTATTTCTTCTGTGTCGAGGCGCCATTCACCGGCGGCGAGGACGGCATCCAGCAGGTACCGCGCGGGGTACTGTTCGGCGTCATCCGGCTGGACAACGACATGACGATGTACTGGCTGGTGGCGGCGGTGTTCCTGGCCGGGTTCCTGCTGATCCACCGCATCATCCACTCGCCGTTCGGCCAGGTGCTGAAGGCGATCCGCGAGAACGAGCCGCGCGCCACCTCACTCGGCTACCGCACCGACGACTACAAGCTGATCGCCTTCGTGCTGTCCTGCATGCTGGCCGGTGTCGCCGGGGGCACCAAGGCGCTGGTGTTCGGCATCGCCACGCTGACCGACGTGCATTACTCGACGTCCGGCGAGGTCGTGCTGACCACGCTGCTGGGCGGTCTCGGCACGGTGTTCGGCCCGGTGATGGGGGCCATACTTGTCACCACGATGGAGAACTACCTGGCGCAGTTCGGCCAGTGGGTGACGGTGACGCAGGGCGCGATCTTCGTCGTGTGCGTGCTGGCGTTCCGCCGCGGCGTGATCGGCGAGATCGGCGGCAAGCTGCGGCTGGCGCTGTAGGACCCCTCAGGCGGCCATGGCGACGATGCGCCGGCCGTCCCAGATGCCCAGGCAGACCCGCTCGGCGCCGTATTCCAGCAGCAGGTAGGGATCGAGCACCACTGCCTCCTGTCGCAGCTCGCCCAACACCAGCGCGGCGCCACGCACCTCGCGCTGCACGTCGCGCGCCAGCTGGGCGATCGGCAGGGGCACGCCCAGCAGGGTCAGGGCATCGTCTTCGGCGACGTGGCGTTCTTCCCAGTAGGCACCGGCACTCACCCGGAACACGCCGAACACAATCAGCAGCGTCATCGCGCCGAGCCAGAACAGGCACAGCCAGGAAGGCAGCAGCGAGCCAGGCATGGCGCGGTTGGCGAGCCCACCGCTCATCGCCATGCAGGCCACCGAGCCCAGCAGCCCTACCGGCAGCCAGATCTGATGCTGGTGCCAGAAGCTGGGCGCGAAGCGCTCGAGCTGGGCCTGCTTGTGCGCTGCCAGCGCCTCCAGGGACACCGGAGTGACCCCCTGTGCCGCAAGGGTCTCGGCGAGCAGCCGGGGTCGTGACGGAGCCAGCAGTGCGTCGAATGGCATGGCCTCTGCCTCCTGGGGTGCGCGAGTTTGCCGCAAGCGCGCCCGCATCACAATCGGCTGTGGCGTTGACGATTGTTCACCGCCCGCGGCCAGGTGTCGTTGCAAACGGACCGGGGACACCCCTTGCACCGCCCAACCCCTTCGCGCATGGTGCCCTGCCGTCGGTCTGGGGCAGTTCGTGCATGTCCTCGCGTGCCCGGTTCTCCCCATCTGGTCGTGACTTTGAAGGAGTGAGCGGATGCGCCTTGCGGTGCTGAAGGAACGCCGCGAGTCCGAGACGCGTGTCGCGGCCACGCCCGATACGGTGAAGCGGCTGATCGGCCTGGGCCTCACCGTCGCGATCGAGGCCGGCGCCGGCGCGCAGGCCGCCATTCCCGACAGCGAGTACATCGCCGCCGGCGCCACGATCGCCGCCGGTGCCGCCGAGGCGCTGGCCGACGCCCGGATCGTGTTTGCCGTGCAGACGCCGCTGCCCGAGCAGCGCGCGCTGATCCCGCGCGGCACGCTGCTGGTCTGCATTGCCAACGCCTTTGCCGAGCCCGATCTGGTACCAGGCCTGGCGGCGGCCGGCATCGACTGCGCGGCGATGGAACTGCTGCCGCGGATCACCCGCGCGCAGGCGATGGACGTGCTGTCGAGCCAGGCGAACCTCGCAGGCTACCGTGCCGTGATCGAGGGCGCCGGTGCCTTCCAGCGCGGCTTTCCGATGATGATGACCGCCGCCGGCACGGTGCCGCCGGCGCGGCTGTTCGTCATTGGTGCGGGCGTGGCCGGGCTGCAGGCCATCGCCACCGCGCGGCGGCTTGGCGCCATCGTCTCCGCCACCGACGTGCGGCCGGCCGCGAAGGAGGAGATCAAGTCGCTGGGTGGCACCTTCGTCGGCGTCGAGGACGAGGAGACCGCCAGCCAGACCGGCGCCTATGCGCGCGAAATGAGCGAGGCGTTCCGCCAGAAACAGGCGGAACTGATGGCAACGACGATCGCGAAGAACGACCTGGTGATCTGCACCGCGCTGGTCATGGGACGCCGCGCGCCGGTGATCGTGACCCAGCCGATGGTCGATGCGATGCGTCCGGGCAGCGTCATCGTCGATCTTGCCGCGGATGCGGGCGGCAACTGTGCCGCCACCGTGCCGGGCGACCGCACCGTCACGCCGAACGGCGTCACCATCCTGGGCTATCACAACTGGCCGGGTCGGATCCCGGTGGCGTCGTCGGCGCTCTATGCACGGAACCTGCTGACCTTCCTCAGCACGTTCTGGGACAACGACGCGAAGGCGCCGAAGCTGCCGGACAACGACGACATCGTGAAGGGCGTCATGCTGACGCGCGCCGGCGCCGTCGTGCATCCGCACTTCCTTCCGTCGCAAGCCGCCTGACCCGGAGCACGCCGATGAACCCGAACCAACTGGCCGACGAGGCCGACCGGCTGGCGGCCAGGGCAAACGAGCTTGCCGCCCACGCGCACTCGCTTCTGGCCGGCACCGCCGCCGTCGCCACCGAGGTCGAGCCGTTCGTCTTCCTGCTCGCGATCTTCCTGATGGCCTGCTTCGTCGGCTACTACGTGGTATGGAACGTCACCCCGGCGCTGCACTCGCCGCTGATGTCAGTAACCAACGCGATCTCCTCGGTCATCGTGGTGGGCGCGATGCTGGCGACCGGGCTCGGCACCAACGGCTGGGCGATCGCCTTCGGTTTTGTCGCGGTCACGCTGGCGAGCGTGAACATCTTCGGCGGCTTCGTGGTGACGCAGCGCATGCTGTCGATGTTCAAGCGGCGGCAATAAGGGGAAGCTTTGATGTCCGCCAGCCTGACCGCGCTCGCCTACCTCATCGCCGCCGTCCTGTTCATCCTGGCACTGCGTGGCCTGTCGTCGCCGGTCACGTCGCGGCAGGGCAACCGCTTCGGCGTGATCGGCATGGGCGTGGCGGTGGTCGCCACGCTGGCGCATCACGGCATGGGCGGCCTGGGCTACGGGCTGATCTTCCTGGGCATCATCATCGGCGGTGCGATCGGCACCTTTGTGGCACTGCGCATCCAGATGACGGCGTTGCCGCAGCTGGTCGCGGCATTCCATTCGCTGGTCGGGCTTGCCGCGGTGTTCGTCGCTGCGTCCGCGCTGAACGCGCCCGAAGCGTTCGGCATCGGCACCATCGGCAACGTGCACACGCAGAGCCTGGTCGAGATGTCGCTCGGGCTGGCGATCGGCGCCATCACCTTCTCCGGCTCGCTGATCGCCTTCGCCAAGCTGCAGGCCCTGATGAGCGGGGCGCCGATCGTGTTCGCCGGCCAGCACAAGCTGAACCTGGGTCTCGCCGTGCTGCTGGTGGTGCTGATCGTCGTGTTCGTCGCCACCGGCAGCCAGATCGTGTTCTGGCTGATCGCGCTGCTGGCGTTCGGGCTCGGTTTCCTGATCATCATCCCGATCGGCGGCGCCGACATGCCGGTGGTGGTCTCGATGCTGAACAGCTATTCCGGCTGGGCGGCGGCGGGCATCGGCTTCACCATCCAGAATCTGGCGCTGATCATCACCGGTTCGCTGGTCGGCGCGTCGGGCGCCATCCTGTCCTACATCATGTGCAAGGGCATGAACCGCAGCATCGTCAACGTGCTGCTGGGCGGCTTCGGCACCGAGGGTGGTGCGGCGGCTGCGGTGACGGCAACCGATCGCACGGTCAAGAGCGGCAACGCGGACGATGCGGCGTTCATCATGAAGAACGCCTCGAAGGTGATCGTGGTGCCGGGCTACGGCATGGCGGTGGCGCAGGCACAGCACGCCCTGCGCGAGATGGCGGACACGCTGAAGAAGGAGGGGGTGACGGTGAAATACGCCATCCACCCGGTCGCCGGACGCATGCCCGGCCACATGAACGTGCTGCTGGCCGAGGCCAACGTGCCGTACGACGAGGTGTTCGAGCTGGAAGAGATCAACAACGAATTCTCCACCGCCGATGTGGCCTACGTGATCGGCGCCAACGACGTGACAAATCCCGCGGCGAAGACCGATCCGTCCTCGGCGATCTACGGCATGCCGATCCTCGATGTGGAGAAGGCGGCCACGGTGCTGTTCGTCAAACGCTCGATGGCGTCGGGCTATGCCGGCGTGGACAACGTGCTGTTCTTCCGCCCGAACACGATGATGCTGTTCGGCGACGCGAAGAAGATGACCGAGGAGATCGTGCAGGCGCTCGGGCACTGACGCGGGTTCGTCACCGAATCGTCGGTACCGCTGTAACACTCCACCTCTAGGCTGACCCAGTAACGATCCACCATCGGCACGTCCGCCAGCGGAACGTGCCTATTGCGCTGGGGATTTCGGATCATGCACGCCCTATCGTCTCCTCCCAGCCAGCGCGCGGCTCAAGTGCCGGCGAGGCCTGCAACTTCAGCAGATGCTCCACTACGTTGAGGATGTGGCTGCGGACGGCAGCCCGTTCCGAGCGCCCCACCGTCTCGATCTCCTCGGCGATGTTCGGCCAGTCGAGGTCCGAGCCGTTGACCCGTTCGCCGGCCGCCAGACGCCGCAGCAGCGCGCCCTGCCGCTGGCTCCACGCGTAGATATCGAGATCGTAGTCGCTCATCGCGGCAGGCTACCATCACCCCACATCTTCGTCGACGCGTTCGCCCGCCCGCGCGGCGATGCCGCTGTTGCGCAGACCGGCCGGGTGGAAGCGGGTGGCGGACCAGCCGGCCATCTCCTCGTAGCTGCGGTACTTCTCGTCCAGCGCCGCCTGCGCCGCTGCCATCAGTGCCGCGGCCTCTGCGGGACGGCTCTGCACCAGCGCCTTGTAGCGCGTCTCGTTGTAGGCATAGTCCCGGAATCTGATCGTCGGCCGCGGGCTGTCGAGCTCGAACGGGTTCTGTCCCACGTCGCGCAGCGCCGGGTTGTAGCGGAACAGCGGCCAGTAGCCGCACGCCACCGCGAGATCCTGCTGCTTCATGCCGCGCTGCATGTCGATGCCGTGCGCGATGCAGTGGCAATAGGCGAGGATCAGCGACGGCCCCGGATACGCCTCCGCCTCGCGGAACGCCTGCAAGGTCTGCTGCGGGTTGGCACCCATCGCCACCTGCGCGACGTAGACGTTGCCATAGGCGATCGCCTGCAACGCCAGGTCCTTGCGCGCCACGCGCTTGCCGGCCGAGGCGAACTTGGCGATCGCGCCGAGCGGCGTGGCCTTCGAGGCCTGGCCGCCGGTGTTGGAATAGACCTCCGTGTCCAGCACCAGCACATTCACGTCGCGCGCGCTGGCCAGCACGTGGTCGAGCCCGCCATAGCCGATGTCGTACGCCCAGCCGTCGCCGCCGACGATCCAGATGCTGCGGCGGACCAGATGCTCGACCACGGACAGCAGATCGCGGGCGCGCGGATCATCAAGGGCGCGCAGGCGCTGCATCAGTTCGGCGACGCGGGCGCGCTGAGCGCGGATTTCCGATTCCTGCACCTGCGGTGCGGTCAGCACGGCCTCGACCAGCTCCGCGCCCAGCGTCGGCGCCAGCTCGCGCGCCAGCTGCTGCGCCATCTCCAGATGCTTGTCGGCAGCCAGCCGGAAGCCGAGACCGAATTCGGCGTTGTCCTCGAACAGCGAGTTCGACCACGCCGGTCCACGGCCCTCGCGGTTGGTGGACCACGGCGTCACCGGCAGGTTGCCGCCATAGATCGACGAGCAGCCGGTGGCATTGGCGATCTGCAGCCGGTCGCCGAACAACTGCGACAGCAGCTTCAGATACGGCGTCTCGCCGCAGCCGGCGCAGGCGCCGGAGAAGGCGAACAGCGGCTCCAGGAACTGCACGCCGCGCACATTGGCGAAGTCCACGCGCGCGCGGTCGTTCACCGGCAGAGCGGCAAAGAACGCGTTGTTCGCATGCGCGTCGGCCAGCAGCGGTTCCTTGTCCTGCATGACGAGCGACTTCTGCGGCACCACCGGGCAGGCCTCGACGCACAGCCCGCAGCCCGTGCAATCCTCGATCGCGAAGTCGAGCGCGAAGCGCACGTCGGGGAAGCCGCGCACGTTGATCGGCGCCGAACGGAAGGCCGCCGGCGCATCGGCCAGTCGCGCCCGATCGAAATACCTTGCCTGGATCACGCCATGCGGACAGACGAAGCTGCACTGACCGCATTGGATGCAGGTGGTCGTCATCCCACACCGGCACCGCATCGGCGATGTTGCGCTTCTCCCAGACCGCGGTGCCGGACGGCCAGGTGCCGTCCACCGGCAGCAGGCTGACCGGGATCTCGTCGCCGCGGCCCTCCAGCATCGCCGCGGTCACGTTGCGCACGAAGTCGGGCGCGCTGTCCGGCACCGTGGCCGCGCGATCGAACAGGCTGGTGGCCGAGGCCGGCACCGCGACCTCGAACAGACGTCTCCAGCGTCTCGTCCACCGCGCGGAAGTTCGCCTCCACCACGGCCGTCGCCCTTGCTGCTGTAGGTCTTGCGGATCGCCTGCTTGATATGGTCGATCGCCTGTTCGCGCGGCAGCACGCCCGAAATCGCAAAGAAGCAGGTCTGCAGCACCGTGTTGGTGCGGCCGCGCAACCCGACCTCCTGCGCCACGCGCGACGCGTCGATGACGAACAGACGCAGCCTCAGATCGATGATGCGCTGCTGCATCGAGCGCGGCAGATGGTCCCACACCTCGTCCGCGCCATAGGGTGCGTTCAGCAGCACCGTGGCGCCTGGCGCCGCCAGCCGCAGCACGTCCTGTCGCTCGATGAACTGGAACTGATGGCAGCCGACGAAGCCCGCGTGCTGGATCAGGTAGGGCGCATGGATCGGCTGCGGCCCGAAGCGCAGATGCGAGATCGTCTGCGCGCCCGACTTGTGCGAATCGTAGACGAAGTAGCCCTGCGCATACAGCCCGGCGTCCTCGGCGATGATCTTCACGCTGTTCTTGTTGGCGCCCACCGTGCCGTCGGCGCCGAGGCCGTAGAACACCGCCTGCACCAGGTCGGGCGGCTCGATCCGGAATGCCGCATCCGATGTCAGGCTGGTATGCGACACGTCGTCGTCGATGCCGACGGTGAAGCTGTCGCGGGGCTCGCTGCGGCGGAGTTCGTCGAACACCGCCTTCGCCATCGACGGGTTGAAGTCCTTCGACGAAAGCCCGTAGCGGCCACCGATCACCAGCGGCATGGCCCGCCGCTGCCCGCGCGCTGCCGCCTGTGCGAGCGTGTTCACCACATCGAGATACAGCGGCTCGCCCGGCGCGCCCGATTCCTTGGTCTGTTCCAGCACGGCGACCGCGCGTACGCTGTCGCGGCAGCGCCGCGAGGAACGCTTCGGCGGCAAACGGCCGGTACAGCCGGACCTGCAGCACGCCGACCCGTTCGCCCCGTTCGTTCAGGGCGGCGGCCGTGGCGGCGGCCGTCTCGGTGCCGGATCCCATCATGACCACGACGCGGTCCGCATCGGGCGCGCCGTGGTAGTCGAACAGATGGTACTGCCGCCCGGTCATGCCGGCGAAGCGGTCCATCTCCTGCTGCACGATTCCCGGGACGCGGGCATAGAACGGGTTGGCGGTCTCGCGCGCCTGGAAGAACGTGTCGGCGTTGTGCGCCGTGCCGCGTACCACCGGACGCTCGGGCGTCAGCGCCCGGCCGCGATGCGCGCGCACCAGGTCGTCGTCGATCATCGCGCGGATCTGCGCGTCGCTCAGCAGGCTGATGGTGGCGATCTCGTGCGAGGTGCGGAACCCGTCGAAGAAGTGCAGGAACGGGATGCGCGGCGGCCAAGCGTCGCTGCCTGCGCGATCAGCGCCGCATCGTGCGCCTCCTGCACCGAAGCGGACGACAGCATGGCGAACCCGGTGGTGCGCGCCGCCATCACGTCGGAATGGTCGCCGAAGATCGACAGCGCCTGGGTGGCCAGCGCGCGCGCAGCGATGTGGAACACCGTCGGCGTCAGCTCGCCGGCGATCTTGAACATGTTGGGCAGCATCAGCAGCAGCCCCTGCGACGCGGTGAACGTCGTGGTCAGCGCGCCTGACTGCAGCGCGCCATGCACCGCGCCGGCGGCGCCGCCCTCGCTCTGCATCTCCTGCACCACCGGGACGTTGCCCCAGATATTCGGCACGCCCTTGGCGGACCATTCGTCGGCCAGTTCCGCCATGGTGGAGGACGGTGTGATCGGGAAGATCGCGCACACCTCGTTCACCCGGTAGGCGACATGCGCCACCGCGGTATTGCCGTCCATCACGGCGCGGGACTCGGTCATCGTTGCTGGCTCCTCAAAAGCCATGGATGGCGGCGATGGTCAGATCTCGCCGACCATCTCGATCGCATGGCACGGGCACTGTTCGAAGCAGGTGCCGCAGCCGGTGCACTTCCCGGCATCGACGCTGTAGCCGAGCCCGGGGCCCAGCTTGGCGATCGCCTGCTCGGGGCAGGCGGCGTAGCAGTTGTCGCACTCGAAGCAGTTGCCGCAGGACAGGCAGCGCTGTGCCTCATGCCGCGCCTGCGCCTCGTTCAACCCGGCCATCACCTCGTCGAAGCCGGACATGCGGTCCTGGTTCGCAAGATGCCGCTGCACCGCCGGATCGACGTCGCTGAACACCGGCAGGTTCAGCATCTCGAAGTCCACGACGGGCGCCTGCGCCGGCCTGTCGTACGTCGTGCCGCGCAGCCAGGCGTCGATGCAGCGCGCCGCCTTCTTGCCGTGGCCGACCGCGACCGTGACGGTGCGCTCGGCCGGCACCATGTCGCCGCCGGCGAACACGCCCGGATGCCCGGTCATCATCTGCCGGTCCACCACCACGGTGTCCCACTTGAATTCGACGCCCGGCACCTTGCGCAGGAAGTCGCTGTCGCTGTCCTGGCCGAGCGCCAGCACCACCGCGTCCGCCTGCAGCGTATCGAGTTCGCCGGTGGGCTGCGGGCGGCCCTTCTCGTCGATCGTCATGCGCTCGACGGTCAACGTATCGCCGACGATCTCCTTGATCGTCGTGAGCCATCTGATCTTCACGCCTTCGGCCAGCGCCTCGTCCGCCTCGAATTCATGTGCCGGCATATGCTCGCGGTCGCGGCGGTAGACGATCAGCGCCTCTTCCGCGCCAAGCCGGCGCAGGCTGCGCGCGGCATCCATCGCGGTGTTGCCGCCGCCGTACACCACGACCCTCCGACCCAGCAGCGGCGCGCCGCCAGTTGCCGCATCGCTGCAGCAGCTTCACCGCATCCAGCACCTGCACCGCGTCGCGCGCCGGTATGTCGGCGTGCTTGCCGACATGCGCGCCGATCGCCACGAACACCGCGTCGAACCGTCCGGTGTCCCGCTCCGCCAGCAGGTCGGTGACCTTGTGGTTCAGCACGATGCGCACGCCCATGCGCTCGATGCGGCCGATCTCCGCCAGCAGGTCGGCACGCGGCAGGCGATAGGCCGGGATGCCGAAATGCAGCATGCCGCCCGGCACCGGGCCGGCCTCGCGGATCTCCACCTGATGCCCGAGCCGGGTCAGGTGGTAGGCCGCGGACAAACCGCTCGGGCCCGCGCCGACCACGAGCACGCGCCGGCCCGTGGCAGCCGCCACCGGTACCGTCCAGCCTTCGCGCGTCGCCATGTCGCCCAGGAAGCGCTCGACCGCGTGGATCGACACCGCGGCATCGAGCTCCGCGCGGTTGCACGCCGATTCGCACGGGTGGTAGCAGACGCGCCCGTGCGTCGCCGGCAGCGGGTTGTCCGCCATCAGCGTCTCCCACGCGCGGCGGTAGTCGCCGGCCTGCGCCAGCGCCAGCCAGGCCTGGATGTTCTCGCCCGCCGGGCAGGCGTGATTGCACGGCGGCAGCAGGGACACGTACTGCGGCAGCCGCGTCCGGAACGGTCCAGCGCCGTGATGCCGCGTCAGATCAACCGCCGGCGTGAGGTCCTGCGCGGCCCGTGGCGTCGTTCGAGGAATGTCGTGCATGCCGGCATTTGCACACCGGGGCGTTAGCAAAGCATTGACGTGGATCAATCAGGATTGGCGGGAAATTCGTTAGTTTGCCCGCATGTCACAGCGCATCGTCACCCTGACCTTGAATCCGGCGCTCGACCTCGCCGCCGAGGCGACCGAGGTGGTGCCGACCCACAAGATCCGCATGCACCAGGGGCATGCCGACCCCGGCGGCGGTGGGGTGAACGTCTCACGCGTGCTGCACGAACTGGGCGGCGACACGCTGGCGATCGTCGCGGCCGGCGGCGCGTCGGGCCGCGTGCTGGAGGAATTGCTGGACGAGGCCGGCGTGCGGCGCCGCAGCGTGCCGATCCAGGGCCAGACCCGGATCAGCCTCAACGTGCAGGACCTCAGGCACGATCTGGAATATCGCTTTGTTCCCGAAGGTCCGCAGCTCAGCACCGCCGAGTTCGCCGCCTGCCTCGCCGCGGTGGAGCAGGAGCCCGGCGAATGGCTGATCGCCAGCGGCAGCCTGCCGCCCGGCGCGCCGGTGGACGCCTATGCCCAGGTCGCGCGCGTCGCGGCGCGAAAGGGCCAACGCTACGTGGTGGATACCTCTGGCCCACCGCTGGCGGCGGTGCTCGAGCAAGGCGGATGCACGCTGGTAAAGCCCAGCCTCACCGAATTGGAGTATCTGGTTGGCCGGGAGTTGAAGGATCCTGACGAGCAGGACAGCGAGGCCCTGGCGCTGGTACGACGCGGCGCCGCACGGATGGTCGCGGTCACGTTGGGCGCCGAGGGTGCGCTATTGGCCACCGAAGCTGGCGTGCTGCGGCTGCGGGCGCTGGATGAAGCGATGCACAGCTCGGTCGGAGCGGGCGACGCGTTCGTGGCCGCCGCCACTCTTGCCCTGGCGCGCGGCGGGACCCCGGCGGACGCCCTGGTCTGGGGCTCCGCCGCGGGCGCCGCCGCCATCGCCTGCGCCGGAACGGCCAGGCTGCGGCGGGCCGACGTGGCGATGCGGCACCAGGTACTGACCGCGCGCGAAGGCGCCGGGGCCCGGCCTCAGTCCTCTTCCGCCCTGCGCCTTGCCGCCAGCGCCGCATAGCGCCTGGCCAGATTCTGCAGCGCTGTCATCACGTCACCGGTACTAGCGGTGGCGGCCATGCGGCGCAATTCGTCCGCCCTGGCCTGCAACTCAACAGATGAGCGTTCCGCGAGAGGCACCCACGCTGATTTCATACCGCAGCGATGGTGTCATCGTCCGCTACGCTTGGCAAATGAAAGCCGCGCAGTTCAAGCCGGCAGGCAGCAGGCACCCGAAAGGTTGGAGCCGTGCCGTACCATGGAGCGAAGTTCCTCCGCCATCGCGCGCAAACGCGCTGCGATGACCGGATCGGCCACCGCCTCAGCCAGTTGCTCGGTGACCTCGGCAAGGTCCAGCAACTCCGCCTCCCAGTTGCCCTGATTCGATTGCACGGCGGATCTCCAGTGCATCGAATTTAATCCGGCGACGGATCGTATGCCTTGATCTGAATCAAACCGCCGGCAAAGTGGACCGGAAGACGCTGCCGCCGTTTGGATTCGACTCGGCCCATAGCCGCCCGCCATGCGCCTCGATGATGGTGCGACTGATTGCGAGCCCTATTCCCATGCCATCCGGCTTCGTGGTCACGAAGGGCTGGAACAGCTTGTCGGCGATTTCCTGCGCGATTCCGATTCCAGTGTCGCTCACCTCGATCAGCACATGGCCGTCATGCATTGAAGCGGCGACTGCGAGTTCACGAACAGGGCTGTGCTCCATCGACTCCATGGCGTTGCGAATCAGGTTCAGCAGCACCTGCTGGACCTGCACACGATCTACCTCGACCTGCGGCAGGTTGGGATCCATCGAGATCAATACCTTGACACCGCTCTCCTTGGCGCCAACCAGCGCCAGCCCGCTCGCCTCCTCGATCAGCTTCGTGATGTTCTCTGGCCGGCGGGCCACCGCGTCGCGCGTGACGAAGCTGCGCAGGCGGCGGATGATCTCGCCGCTGCGCCGTGTCTGCTCGACTGCATGCTCCATCGCCTGGCGCACGCGCTCGAGGTCGGGTTCTGCCGCCCCCAGCAGCCGCAGCGCCGCCCGTGCATAGTTCGCCGTGGCGGTGAGCGGCTGGTTCAGTTCATGTGCCAGGGCCGCTGCCATCTGCCCCATCGAGCGCACCCGCGCGACGTGCAGCAGGCCATCCTGCAGCTCGTGCAGCCGTCGCTCGGTCTGCTGCCGCTCGGTCAGGTCGCGGACGAAGCCGGTGAACAGGCGCTGGCCCGACTGGTTGGCCTCGCCGACCGACAATTCCATCGGGAAGGTGCTGCCGTCCTTGCGTTGCCCCACAACGATACGACCGATGCCGATGATCCGGCGCTCGCCGGTCCGGTGGTAGCGCGCGATATAGCTGTCGTGCTGCTCGCGGTAGGGCGCGGGCATCAGCATCCGCACGTTGTTGCCGCGAACCTCGTCCGCGGCGTAGCCGAACAGCCGCTCTGCCGCGGAACTGAAGAACCGGACCACCGCCGCTTCGTCGATCACGATCATCGCGTCGGGCACGGTCTCGAGAATCGAGCGCAGCAGCGCCGACTCGCTCGCGAGGAGGGGCGCCTGGATTCCGGGCTGGGTTTGCTGCATCGCCATGCAGAATTGGCGGTGCCAGGAAATTGATCAAGGGCTTGTGAAAGCCCGCCGCCTGGCTCAGTCGCCCGCGCGCTCGATGAAGTCCATCAGCGCGTCGTCGTCGAGCGGCTTCTCCATCACCCTGGCGACGTCGAGCTCCCCGGCCTGGCGAAGCAGATCGGCCGAAGGCGAGCCGGTGATCAGAGCGACCGGCAGATCCACACCGGCACCACGCAGCCGGGCCACCAGCTGAAGCCCCGTCAGCTCGGGCATATGCTGGTCCACCACGAGGCAGGACAAATCCGCAATCGGCGCCTCGCGCAGGAACTGCGCGGCCGAGCCATAGCTCGCGACCGAGAAGCCGGCGATTTCCAGCAGAAATTGCAGGGAGTCGCGCACCGCATCATCATCGTCGACCACTGCGACAAGGCGGCGGGACCCGTCATGCATCGCGTGTGCTCCGGCGTGACCGCGGACAATGTCGTGAGTCAGCATCGGGTCACTGTTGTCCATTCGTGGCCGGAATGCCTTGACCTAGGTCAACGCTCCGCAGCTTTCCCGATCGCGGCGGCCCGGTCCACCGCGATCGTCATGCGGACCAGTTCAGGCAGGCTGCGCGCGCCCATCTTCTCCATCACCCGCGCGCGGTGCACCTCCACCGTGCGGGGGCTGGATCCCAGGTCATAGGCGATCGTTTTGTTGGGGTGACCGGCAACCAGCCCCTCCAGCACCTCGCGCTCGCGCGGCGTCAGCGTGGCAAGCCGCGCCGTGATTCCTGCCACCGCGGCGGCTTCATCGTGCGCCCGCTGGCTCGTCGCGATGGCACTGGCGACCGCCGTGAGCAGGTGTTCATCATCGAACGGTTTTTCCAGGAAGTCCGTGGCGCCGGCCTTCAACGCCTCGACCGCGATCGGCACGTCGCCGTGTCCGGTCATGACGATGACCGGCAGCCTTATGCCGCGCTCGGCCAGTTGCCGCTGCAGCTCGAGCCCATCCAGCCCCGGCATCTGCACGTCGGTCAGGACGCAGCCCGCCCGGCGATCCGAGGCGGCCACCAGGAATGCCGGTGCCGAATTGTAGGCACGCACAGAGAATCCGGCCGATTCCAACAGCATCGTGAGCGATTCCCGCACCGACGCATCGTCGTCCACGACGTGGACCAATGGCTCCTCGGCCATCAACGACCCCTCCCAGCCCGGCAACACCGCGGGACATACGTAGCATCCCGTACGGCCGTTTCCGAATTTCGCCGCGTCTGTGCCGCCGATACATCCGACTCAGCAAACCAGACAATAGGCCATGGAGGATCGGATGCAGGGGACAATTCAGCGCGGCGGGCAGAGCCTTTCCGAGACCGTCGCCCGGCGCACCCTCCCCTCCCCGACGCTGAACCCGGCGCCCCGTGACGCGCTCGACCTGCTCGAGCAGTTCGGCACCACGGTCACGGTTCACCATGACCGCGAAATCCACGCCGAGGGTGACCCGGCCGACTACTGCTACCGGATCCTGAGCGGCTGCGTCCGCACCGTGAAGCTGATGGAGGACGGCCGCCGCCAGATCGGCGAGTTCCTGGTGGCCGGCGACATGTTCGGCTTCGACACCCTGGGGACCTATGTCTTCGCCGCCGAGGCGGTGTCCGACGTGGTGCTGCGGCGCTTCCCCCGCCGGATGGTGGACGCTCTGGCCGAAAGCAATCTCGGCCTGACGCGGCGGCTGCGCGACATGACGGTGGTCAGCCTGCAGACGGCTCACTCACGGCTGCTGCTGTTGGGCCGCAAGACCGCCTCGGAGCGGATCGCCAGTTTCCTGCTGGAGATGGCCGAGAGGCTTCCGGGCAGGCACGCCCACGTGGTGGACCTGCCGATGGGCCGCATGGACGTTGCCGACCATCTCGGCCTGACGATCGAGACGGTGTGCCGCATCCTGGCGCTGCTGCGCCGCGAAGGCATGATCGGCATCGAACGCGGCCGCATCACCATCCGCGACGAGGCCGCGCTGCAGCAGATGGCATCCGAGCAGCGGCACTGACCCCGTCAGGCGTTCCGGGCGACCGCCGGCGGGACGCGGAACGCCACCAGCAGCCGGTTCCAGCCGTTGATCGCCACGACCGCCATGGTGAGATCGACCAGCTCCTGCTCCGAGAACTCCGCCCGCGCCGTCTCGTAGACGTCGTCCGGCACGTGCGTATCGGCCAACAATGTCACGGCCTCGGTCCAGGCGAGTGCGGCACGTTCGCGTGACGAGAACACCGGCGCCTCGCGCCAGGCGCCGATCAGGTCCAGCCGCTCCTGCGATTCGCCGGCCTTGCGCGCATCACGCAGGTGCATGTGCAGGCAGCTCGCGCAGGCGTTGATCTGCGAGGCGCGGATTTTCACCAGCTCTTGCAACGAAGTCTCCAGGCTCGTTGCAGCTACGTGCGATTGCAGGCCCAGCATGGCGTTGAGCGCCCCTTGGCCGACATGAGCGATATCAATCCGCGGCTGCATCCTGACCTCCTTCGCCAGTGACGATGCCGCCAGGATGGTGAGCACGATCGGTTCCTGCCAGACCAAAGCAGCCGAACCGGATCGTACCAAGTGGCGCACCGGGCGAATCGCCGCTGCGCCAGGGCAGGCCCTGCTTCGCTTCGCTCGCCAGGACCGCGGGTGTCAGGCTGACATCTGCACCGGCGGCTCCAGATCGTCCGGCAGCGGGCAAACGTACGGATTGCGTCCCACGCGCGCCTGGTGATCCGCCTTCGCCCGTGCCAGCAGCACCTCGTCCTGGATCACGTCCACCGCGGTGCCGGCCATCACCTTCGCCACATGCACCAGCCCTTTGTGCGCCGCCGGCATCTTGCCCTGCGCAGTGAGCTGCCAGGAGTGGCCGGGCGTGCCGATCGCATAGGTGGCACCGCGTGCCTGCACCGTGGGCACCACCCAGCTCACGTCGCCCACATCGGTCGAGCCCATCATCGGCGCGCTCTTCGCATCCAGCGGCACGATCTGGTCGCAGAGTGCCACGCCCTGCTGCAGCGGCACGCCGACGCGCCGGTATGCCGCCTCGATGTCCTCGTCGGTCAGCGTCGCCTGGATCTTCGCCGCGAAGGCGCGGTCGGCGTCGTCGAACGGCGGCGGCCCGATGCGCTGCAGGTTGTCGTGCATCGCGCGCTCCAGCGGCGTGTTGGCCAACAGGTTGGACACCGCGCTGACCACCTGCGATTCGACTCGCGTCTCGGTCATCAGCGCCGCGCCCTCGGCGACCTTGCGCACGCGCTCGATCAGCCGCGTCAGCTCCGGCAGTTCGCGCGCGCGGATCAGGTAGCGCACCTTGGCGCGCGCCTGCACCACGTTCGGCGCGATGCCGCCGGCGTCCAGCAGCGCGTAGTGGATTCGCGCATCCGACGGCATGTGCTCGCGCATGTAGTTCACGCCGACATTCATCAGCTCCACTGCATCCAGCGCGCTGCGCCCGAGATGCGGTGCGGCGGCGGCGTGCGAGGCGCGGCCGTGGAAGGTGAAGTCGATGCGCGTGTTGGCGAGCGACACCGCCTCGTTCACGCCGGAGAACGCCGCCGGATGCCAGGAGATCGCCACATCGACGTCGCTGAACACGCCGGCGCGAGCCATGAAGCCCTTGGCCGCGCCGCCCTCCTCGGCCGGACAGCCGTAGTAGCGCACCCGGCCCTGGATGCCGTGCGTCGCGAGGTAGTCCTTCACCGCGGTGGCCGCCAGCAGCGAGGCCGATCCCAGCAGGTTGTGTCCGCAGCCATGGCCGTAGCCGTCGCCCGGCAGCGGCTTCGGCTCCGCCACGCCAGCCTCCTGGCTGAGTCCGGGCAGCGCGTCGTACTCGCCCAGGATGGCGATGACCGGGCCGCCAACGCCCGCCTCGCCCATCACCGCGGTGGGGATGCCGGCGACGTTCCCGGTCACCCGAAAGCCGTGCTGTTCCAGCATCGCGGTGTGTTCGGCGCAGGAGCGGACTTCGCCGTAGCAGAGTTCCGGCATACCCCAGACGCGGTCGCTGAGCGCCTCGAAGTCAGCCTTTTTCGCATCGACGAGGCGCCAGATCTCTTCAGTGTTCTGCATGGCCGGACTCCTTGTATCTGAAGCAGGATACCAGATGGTCGTTCACCATCCCGGTCGCCTGCATGAAGGCGTAGCATATGGTCGAGCCGACGAAGCGGAAGCCCTGCTTCGCCAGGGTCTTGCTCATGCGGTCGGACAGTTCGGTCTTCGCGGGGACCTGCTTGCTGTCCTGCCAGCGGTTCACCAGCGGCCTGCCACCGACGAACGACCACAGAAAGGCGTCCAGGCTGCCGTGCTCCTCGATCACTCCGAGTGCGACGCGCGCGTTGTCGCGCACCGAGAACACCTTCAGCCGGTTGCGGATGATGCCTGATGCGGTCAGCAGCTTCTCCAGCGACGCGTCGCGCATGCCGGCGACGCGGGCGATGTCGAAGCCATGGTAGGCGTCACGATACGCGTCGCGCCGGGCCAGGATGGTGCGCCACGACAGCCCCGCCTGCGCGCCCTCCAGCGTCATCAGCTCGAACAGCGCGGTGTCGTCGTGATGCGGCACGCCCCACTCGCGATCGTGATACGCGAGCATCGCCGCATCGCCGCCCTCCGCCCAGGAGCAGCGCGCTGTCATTTCGCCAGCCCCACACTGCGTCGCATGCTCCGCCCCTCGGCCGATCCGGCGGGGTTATAGCGGCGGCAGCAGGTCGGGGCTACATCAGGCGGCATGAACATCCTGTCCATCCAGTCCTGGGTCGCCTACGGCCATGTCGGCAATGCCAGCGCGGTGTTCCCGCTACAGCGGCTGGGCGCTGAGGTCTGGTCGATCAACACGGTGCAGTTCTCCAACCACACCGGCTACGGGCACTGGACCGGACAGGTCTACACCGGCGATGCGGTGCGCGACCTGGTGGACGGCATCGCCGCGCGCGACGTGCTGAAGACGTGCGACGCCGTGCTGTCCGGCTACATGGGCGATGCCGGCATCGGCGAGGCCATCCTGCATGCCGTCGCGCGCGTGCGCGAGGCGAACCCAGGTGCCGTCTATTGCTGCGACCCGGTGATCGGCGATGTCGACGAAGGCGTCTATGTGCGCGAAGGCATCGAGGAGTTCCTGCGCGACCACGCACTGCCGCAGGCCGACATTGCCACGCCAAATCGCTTCGAGCTGGAACGCCTGACGGGGCTCGACTGTGCCACGCTCGCCGGCGCGAAGAACGCGGTCGAGCATCTCGCGGCACGGATGCGACCCGATGGCCTGCGCTGCGTGCTGCTGACCAGCCTGGAGACCGAGCTCACGCCCGGTGACCACATGGATCTCCTGGTCGGCGAGGGCGGCCGCTTCCATCTGTTGCGCACACCCCGCCTGCCGGTCTCCGTGAACGGCGCAGGTGATGCGATCGCCGCGCTGTTCCTGTTCCATCGCCTCGACACCGGCAGTGCGATTGCGGCGCTGGAGGCTTCGGGCTCCGCGGTGCACGGGCTGCTGCGTCGCACGGCAGAGGCGGGATCACGTGAAATCCTGACCGTGGCGGCGCAGGACGAGTTCGTCGCGCCCGCCACGCGCTTTGCCGCGCATCCGTGCTGAATGGCGAAGCGCATCTCCTGCGGCGTCATCGTCACCGAAGGCGACCGGCTCCTGCTCGGACACGCGACGCGCTCGCCGCGCTGGGACATCCCGAAGGGCCTGGCCGAGCCAGGTGAGTTGCATCCGGCCGCGGCGGCACGCGAACTGACGGAAGAGACCGGGCTTGTCGCGACTGAGGCGGACCTGCTTCCATTTGGCGTGCACGCCTATCTGCGCGACAAGGACCTGGCGCTGTTCGCATGGTTTCCGGATCCGATGCCGCAG
The DNA here is from genome assembly GCA_963812075.1 of uncultured Alphaproteobacteria bacterium. Taxonomy (GTDB): domain Bacteria; phylum Pseudomonadota; class Alphaproteobacteria; order Acetobacterales; family Acetobacteraceae; genus JAMXLO01. The sequence continues at coordinate 351,796 of CAWETN010000018.1, read as the reverse complement.
CCCGAAGCGCTGATCTGCCATTCGACCTTCACTCTGCCCGACGGCACGGTTCTTCCCGAGTTCGATCGCTTCGCGCTTGCGGGCTGGGATGCGGCCTACGGCAAGGTCGGCAAGAACCTCGCACGGCTGCTTGCGATCGTCCGCGGAAGCCTCGTGGTCCTCACGGGCCGGCCGGCTCGGTGATGTCGGACAGAAGGAAGAACCTTCAACCGCTGAAGGTTGCCTCCTCCCGCGCCTTCGTCGCCAGCAGATCGACTCGCTCGTTCATAGGATTGCCGGAGTGTCCGCGCACCCAGCGCCATTCGATTTGGTGCGCCTTCGCCGCCTCCAAAAGCCGCTGCCACAGTTCGATGTTCGCCACCGGATCGCCAGCCGCATTGCGCCATTTGCGCCGCACCCACCCCTGGTGCCAGCGAGTCACGCCGTTCTTCACATATTCGCTGTCGGTATGCAGCACCACGTCGCACGGCCGCTTCAGCGTCTCGAGTGCGGTCGCCGCCGCGGTGAGCTCCATGCGGTTGTTGGTGGTCGCGGGATCGGCGCCGGACAGTTCGCGCTCAACGCCGCGGAAGCGCAAAATCGCCGCCCAGCCTCCCGGTCCCGGATTTGGCTTGCAGCCGCCGTCGGTCCAGATCTCCACCACCTCGGTCGCCGGCGGTCCCGGCGTGACCGTGACCTGCTCAGATGCCATAGGCGTGCTCGTCCCGTGCCGCCAGATGGAAGCGCAGGCGCCGCAGGTATTCCAGCGGATCCTTGCGTGTCACCAGTGCGCCCGGTGGCGTATTCAGCCAGTCATACAGCCGGGTCAGCAGGAAGCGGATCGCCGCACCGCGGCACAGCACCGGCAGCGCCGCGCGTTCGGCGTCACCCAGTGCGCGTGTCGCGTCATAGGCGCGGAGCAGGGCACGCGCCTTGGTGACGTTGAACGAGAAGTCCGCCTCGAAGCACCACGCGTTCAGGCACACCGCCACGTCGTAGGTCAGGATGTCGGTCGCCGCGAAGTAGAAATCGATCAGCCCCGACAGCCTGCCGTCCAGGAAGAAGACGTTGTCCGGGAACAGGTCCGCGTGGATGTGCCCGACCGGCAGCCCCACCGGCCATTCCGCCAGGATGCCCGCCAGTGCCCCGTCCAGTTCGCTTGCCAGGCCGGCCTGCACCTCGTCCGCCCGCGCCCGCGAGCGCTCCAGCAGCGGCCGCCACCCGTCCGGTCCCAGCGCATTGCGCCGCGTCGGCGCATAATCCCGCCCGGCGACGTGCAGTGCCGCCAACGCCGCCCCCAGCGGCCCGCAATGCTCCGGCCGCACCCGGCGCGGCCAGACCCCAGGCAGGAAAGTGGTGATCGCCGCATGCCGCCCGCACAGGTGGCGCAGCGCGCGGCCGTCGCAGCCGTGCACCGGCAGCGGGCAGACGATGCCGCGCCGCGCCAGGTGCTCGATCAGGCCAAGGAACCATGGCAGTTCGGCCGGATCGACCCGACGCTCGTAAAGGGTCAGGATGAAATCGCCTGATGTCGTGCGCAGCGAGTAGTTGCTGTTCTCCACCCCCTCAGCGATGCCGCGGAACGCCACCATGCGGCCGATGTCGTAGTCCTCCAGGAACGCCGCCAGGGCCTCGTCGGTGACCTCGGTGTAGACCGCCATGCGGCTCAGGCCGCGGCGGCAAAATGCTGGAAAATGCGTGCCTCCTGCGGCGTGTTGTCGATTCCGCGAGCGACGCGCACTATGCGCGCGCCCTGTCTTGCCGGCAACGACCGTGGTGTCGCAAGAAGCCCGGCCGCATCCGGAGTAGCCGATGTCAGATCGACCGAGTTCGCGCATGGGCGCCGTGCGCCGCCCTGTTGGCCACGCTGCTCCTCGCGCTCGCCGCGTGCGGGCCGGGTCGCAACCAGTTTGCCCCGCCCTGCCCGGGCCAGGCGATCCTCGGCGATGCCGCCGATTTCGACGTCTACCGCACGCAGGGCTCGCGTGACCTTACCGACCTCGTGCTGCACGCCCGGATCGTCAACATCCAGGGAAGCTGCCGGGAGGGGGACAAGAAGACCCAGCTCGCGGTCACCGCGAACATCGGGGTCGAGCTGAGCCGCGGGCCGGCGATGGCCGGGCGCAACATCGAGGTGCCGGTGTTCATCGCGGTAGCCGACGGCGAGACGATCCTCGATAAGCGCACTTACGCGATGCAGATCGCGTTTCCACCCAACGTCGATCGCATCACTGTGACTCCCGGCGACGTGAACCTCGTGCTGCCCGTCGCCTCCGGCAAGTCCGGCGCGGCCTACACCATCATCGCCGGGTTCCAGACCACGCCCGGTCGATAGCGATGCGTCAGCCCAGCCTCTCCAGGATGGCAAGCTGCACCTCGTGCGGCTGTGCCTCCACCGCGCGCAGCACCGCCTTAAGCCGGCTGCGCAGGTCGTAAACCTGGTCCAGCAGCGACAGCACCAGCGGCACGGCGTCCTCGCCGACATCCATGCCACTGCGCAGATCGTGGATCAGCCGCACGCGGGCCACGTCGATCTCGTGGAACTCCAGGGTGGTCCCGTCGGCGTCAGGGATGACCCAGCCACGCTCGACCCAGGTCGTCAGCTCCACCTGGGTCAGGCCCGGAAACAGCGCGATGACCGCGGCGACATCCATCACTCGGTCTCCATGCCGGCACGCGGATCCTGCGGATGGCGCGGCTTCCAGCTCCGCAGGAACTCGGCGAGCTCCGGCTCCTCCACCGCCGGCAGCACCGGGTGGAGCTCGACAAACTGGTGGCCGTGGCCTGCGATGCCGCGTCCGCGCAGCCGGAGCCGCGTGCCGCGGCCGGAGTTCGGCGGGATGGTCAGCCGCACCGGTCCGCCGATCGTCGGCACCTCGAGCGTCGTCCCCAGCACCGCCTCCTGCAGCGTGACCGGCAGCTCTACGATGATGTCGTCACCGTCGCGACGGAACGTCGGATGCGGTGCCACCGAGACCTCCACCAGCGCGTCGCCAGGTGCCCCGTCGCCGATCCCCGGCATGCCCTGACCGCGCAACCGGATCACCTGTCCGTCGTGCACGCCAGCCGGGATGCGCACGTCCAGCGTCCGCCCGTCCGGCAGCGTCACACGCCGCGTGGTGCCGTTGACCGCATCGAGGAAGTCGAGCGTGAGCTGGTAGTGGGCGTCCTGCCCGCGCATCGAGAACCGCCGTCCTTGTCCGCCGCCCGCCTGACCACCGTAGGCGCGGGCGAAGATGCCTTCCAGGTCGTCGTAGTTGAACACCGAATCCGAGCGGTACTTCTCCCGTCCGGCGGCATCGCCGAAGTCGCGGTAGAACGGCCGCTGCGGCGGCATCTCGTTGCCGGAGGCGTCGATCTCGCCGCGGTCGTAGCGCGCGCGCTTGTCCTTGTCGCCCAGCAGGTCGTAGGCGACGCTGATCTCCTTGAAGCGCTCCGCCGCCTCCGGCTTGCCGGGGTTCACGTCCGGATGGTGCTTCTTGGCGAGCTTCCGATACGCCGCGCGGATCGCCGCGTCGCTGTCGGTCTTCTGCACGCCAAGGATTTCGTATGGGTCTCTCATCGCTGAGCACTGATCAGTGATCGTCGCCCGGCGAAATCAAGTGCCGGTCCATATCGGCGGGCGCTTGCCCAGGAACGCGTCGATGCCCTCGGCCGCGTCACGCGCCAGCATATTCCGCGTCATCACCTCCGAGGCAAAGGCATAGGCCTCGTCCAGCCTCATCTCGGCCTGCCGGTAGAACGCCTCCTTGCCGATCGCCAGCGTCAGCGGGCTCTTGCCCACGATCTGTTCGGCGAGTGCGGATGTCGCCGCGTCCAGCTCCCTCTCCGGCACAACCCGGTTGACCAGCCCCAGTGCGTATGCCCGCTGCGCGTCGATGAGGTCGCCGGTCAGCAGCATCTCCATCGCCGCCTTGCGCCCGACCGCGCGCGTCAGCGCCACCATCGGCGTGGAGCAGAACAGGCCGATGTTCACCCCCGGCGTGGCGAACCGCGCGGTGTCCGCCGCCACCGCCAGGTCGCAGCTCGCAACCAGCTGGCACCCGGCCGCGGTGGCAATGCCGTGCACGCGGGCGATCACCGGCTTGGGCAGGCGAACGATGCTGGTCATCAGTGTGGAGCACAGGGTGAAGGTGGTCTGGTAGGCCTCGCGGTCAGGGCTGGCCCGCAGCTCGCGCAGGTCGTGACCGGCGCAGAACGCCGGCCCGGCCGCACCGATCACCACCACCTTCACGTCCGGGTCGTGCTCGATACTCATGATCTCGGCGATCAGCGCCTCCATCAGCGCAACGGACAGCGCGTTGCGCGCTGCCGGACGGTTGAGCGTCAGCCACGCGACGCCGCCGGCGTCGCGCCGGAGCAGCACCCGATCGGTCTTGCCCGCTTGTTCGTTCATGCTCCGCACTCCACGTCTGCCGCATGGTAACAGGAGATCGCGCCGTGACGAACGCTGTGAGGCAGCCGACCGGTGAGCTGGCACTACGGACGGTGGCGATGCCGGCGGATACCAATCCGGCGGGCGACATCTTCGGCGGCTGGATCATGTCGTTGATGGACCTTGCTGCCGGCATCTCAGCAGGGACCCGGGCCGAGGGCCGGGTTGCCACCGCCGCAGTCTCCAACCTGAGCTTTCTCCAGCCGGTCAAGGTAGGCGACGTGGTCTGCGTCTATACCGACATCGTGCGGACCGGACGCAGTTCGATCACGCTCGGCGTCGAGGCCTGGGTCCTGCGGCGCGGCCAGGGTCAGCGGGTGCGAGTGACCGCTGCCGACTTCGTGCTGGTGGCGGTGGACGATGCCGGCCGGCCGCGGATGGTGCCCACCGTCGGGAGCTGAAAACCAGACCCCGGCATGTGGTTCACATGGCCTAGGCTGCGAACCGCATGCCGGGGGCGCTTCGTTGGACGGCGGCAACAGAGACCGGACCCGTCCGCTGATGGCTCGGAGAATATAATTCGTGGATGCATCCGTGCAATGATCTAAGTCACGGGCGCTGCATAAAGCCGAGGGCTGGTGCCCGAATGTGCCGCCGCCGGGGCCGGGGGAGAACTTTCGCGCCGATCCAGGCAGGTGCCTGCCGACCACGCGGGTGTCCGGCCAGCGATACATTGGCGTGCATCGACAGAGACTGTCCGGCGCGCTCCATACGCTTGTCATGCTGAGTTGTTCGGACCGGTCGCGGCGGCGCCGGTCTCCGCTGCTGCGGATCATGCCCGGCCGCAGCACACGATCCCACTGACGGTTGCGGGGTGGATCACGCCTGCTCCCACGGCGTCTCCGCCGCGGCGTTGCGCCCGGAGACGCGGCCGAACGCCAGGCATTCGCCGATGTTGCCGGTACCCTGATACAGGTAGCTGTAGATCGAGCCGAGTTCGCCCGCGCTGTACAGCCTGGGAATCGGCGTGCCGTCCGGGCGCACGATCTGCCCCTTCTCGTTGCGGCGCGGCCCACCCTGCGTGTTCAGCATCGAGGGCGACAGCTCGATCGCATAGAACGGTGCGTTGACGATCGGCGACAGCATCAGCGTGCGGCCGAACTCCGCGTCGTGCTTTGCCTCGGCGAAGCGGTTCCATCGGCCGACCGTTTCGGCCAGCGTCTTGCGATCGAGCCCGACCGTCATGGCAAGCGAACCGATGCTGTCGGCGCGCGCGATCCAGCCCTTCGCCAGTTCGGCGCTGTTGTCCTCGCTCCAGTCGTAGCGCTCGATGATCTGCGTCCAGCCATGGCTTGGATGCTTGTCGTACAACGGACCGGACGAGAACAGCGTGTGATCGAAGACCATGAACATCGGACACGGCGTGGCGAGCGGCAGCCAGCGTCCGTTGACCGGTACCTTGCCGTGCCGGGTCTTGAACTTCTCGTCGGCGAAACGCCGCGCGTCGGGACCGACGACGATCATGCCGCCCGGCATCTGCTTGCTGAAGTGCAGCGCCTGCATCGAGAACGTCGTGCGGACCTCGGGCACCTTCAGTGCCATTGACGGACCCGCGTAGTTGTTCATGTGCCAGAGATCGGCGCCGACCGACATCGCCATGGTGATGCCGTCGCCCTCGTTGTACGGCGAGCCCGACGTATAGCAATAGGGAACGCCGGGCAGATAGTTGCGGATCATCTCCTGGTTGTTCTCGAAGCCGCCGCAGGTCAGCACCACCGCCCGGCGCGCCTTCACGCTGGTCGCGCCGTTCCGCGACTGCGCACGCACGCCGAGGATTTCTCCGCCGACGCCATCCCGGATCAGCTGCTTCGCCGGGGTTTCGTACAGGATCTCGATCGGCCGCTGTTTCACCAGGCGCTCGAACAGCTGCCAGGTGTAGGAGTAGCCGTAGGTGGGGCCGTCGTGGAACTTGTGCACGCAGTCGGCACCCGGCAGGTCGGGGAACTCGATGCCGACCGGCTGGTGCTGGTGCTCCTGCGGATCGCCCCCGAGGCCGGCGAGCCAGGCGTTGTTGCGGCCCATCTCCTCGGCCCAGACCTTCACCATCGCCTCCGGTACCGTGAAGGGACCACACAGCGCGGTGAGATAGGCGACGGCCTTGTCGACCGACGACGTGTTCAGGTAGCCCTGCCCTGCGACGCGTGTGTTGCCGCCCTCCTGGCCTTCGGGCGCCTTCTCCAGAAGGACGACCCTGGCGCCGAGATCATGTGCGGTAACCGCGGCGGCCATGCCTGCCGCTCCGAAGCCGACGACCACGACGTCGGCTTCGACATCCCAATGATGCTGCATGGAGGTTTGCTGCTCCGTGACGTCCGATTGCGATAGCATGCCGGCCTTTCGGCCGGCAATTTTCCGCACTGTCGCCTAGCCGGTCGATGGCAACGCGCGGCTGAGCCACGCGCCGGTCAGCGCCAGCACTACGATCATTCCCATGGTCGCGGTCAGGCCGCCCAGCGCGAAAGCGACAGCCCCCGCCGCCACGCCGATGCTTCCGCCCAGGAATGTACATGCGTTGATGATGCCGGACCCCGCGCCGGCGCGATCGAGCGGCAAGGTCGAGAGCGCGAGCCGCGGTGCCGTCGCATAAGGCAGCGCCAACCCGACCCCGATGGCGAACAGCCCAACGATGAGAGGCATCCACATCCGCTCTCGCGCGGCGACGGCGATCGTCACACCCGCAGCAGCGATCAGCAGATTGCCCAGGGTGAGCGCTCGTCGCGGTCCAACTCTGCGATTGAGCGCAGGAGCGGAGAACGCGAAGATCAGCAGCCCCAGGCTCATCGGCAAGAGCGAGAGACCGGCACCGACCGGCGTCAACGCCAGGCCCGACGGACTCTGCGCGTCGAGATTGTAGAACAGCAGCAGCGCCAGGATGCATGACATCGCGATCGACGCCAGCGCCAAGGCGCGCACGAACGCGATCTGGCGGAAGAGACTCAGTTCGATGAGCGGATCAGCCACCCGACGTTCGACCGCCAGCAAGGCAACGAAGGCGACAGTGGCCGACACGCCGAAACCTATGAAGTTCAGTGGCGCGCCTGTCGCCGCCGGCAAAGCGTGCAGCGCCGAAACCAGCGTGGTCATGAAGAGCGCCAGCAGCAGGAAACCCGACACGTCCGACCGGCCGGCGTGCCGCGTCCGCGGCGCAGCGTCCGGGGAGCCGGACGCGGCGAAGCCCGCAGTCGCGACCAGCATGCATGCACCGCTGACCCAGAAGATCACGCGCCAGTCCGCGTAATGCGTCAGCACACCGCCGATCAGCGGACCCAGGCTGAAGCCCAGCATCAGGAACCCGGCCCAGGCGCCGATCGTGGAGGCGCGGCGTTCCGGGGTGCTGGATTCGCTGACCGCCGCCAGCGTACCCGGGACAGCGAGCGCCGCCGCCAGGCCCTGCAGCGCCCGGCCGGCCAGAAGAACGACAGGCGCCTGTGCTGTCGCCACCACGGCCGATGCAACCGCGAACAGCGCCAGTCCCGCCTGCGACACGCGTCGCGCGCCGAACTCGTCGCCGGCCTTGCCGCCGGGAATGATGCAGGCCGCCGAGACGATGAGATAGGCATTGATCGCCCATTCCACCTGCGTGCCGCTCAGCCCGAGTTCGTGGCGGATGGTCGGCAAGGCCGCCATGATCGCCGTGCCATTCATACCGAGCGTCAGCACGCCGAGGCAGGCGGCGGCGAGCATGATCCGTTCGGGGCCTACGAAAAAGAGTGTAGGAATCTTGTCCCTCCAACAATGAATTTCTGCTGCTCCGAGCAGTACAGTACTTCGCTCACCGTGCAGTAGCCCGTTTGCACGAGCGCACTTCCGGGATTCGGACACCATGACATCCAGCGGAGCCGGTTCAGCCATCTTGGCGTTCCCTGCGGCAGCGTCCAGGATCGCAGCGACAGACGGAGGGAACGCAAGACCATGCACGCCACGCACCTGGTGATCGGCGGCGGCTCGGCCGGCTGCGTCATGGCGGCACGCCTGTCCGAGGCACCAGGCAATAAGGTCATCCTGTTGGAAGCCGGGCGCGACTATCCACCCGACCGGACGCCCGACGACATAAGCGACACCTACTCGGGCAGCGCGCTGATGAACCCCACGTATTTCTGGAAGGGCCTGAAGGTGCGCCGCCGGGCAGACGCCGATCCGGTCTACTACGAGCAGGGCCGCGTGCTGGGGGGCGGTTCGTCGGTGAACGGCCAGGTGGCGCTGCGCGGCGCACCGGAGGACTACGACCACTGGCACGCGATCGGCGCAAAGGGCTGGGACTGGAACTCGGTGCTGCCGTATTTCCGTCGGCTGGAAACCGACCTCGACTACACCGACCAGCTGCACGGCGCGCAGGGTCCGATCACCGTGCGCCGCATGCCGATGGAGCAGTGGGACGACTTCACCCTGTCGGTCACCAAGGTGTGGAACGAGCTCGGCTATCAGCTGCGCCCTGACATGAACGGCGCGTTCGGCGAGGGCTACTCGCCTCTGCCGCTGTCGAACGACGGCACCGCACGACGCTCCACTGCCGTCGGCTATCTCGACGCGGCGACGCGGCGGCGGCCCAATCTGCAGATCCTCGACCAGACGCAGGTACGGCGCATCCTGTTCGCGCGGCGGCCGCGCCGGAGGCGCCGAGGTGCGGCGCAACGGCGGCACCGAGACGATCAGCGCGGACAACGTCGTGGTCTCCGCCGGCGCGCTGCACACGCCGTGGCTGCTGATGCTGTCGGGCATCGGGCCTGGCGGACATCTGCGGCAGCACGGCATCGACGTGCAGCTCGACCTGCCAGGCGTGGGCAGCAACCTGATGGACCATCCGGCGATCCACATCTCCGGCTATCTGCAGCCGGTGGCGCGGCACAAGATGGTGCTGCGGCGCAACTACACCTATCTGCGCTGGTCATCTGGTCTGCCGGACGTGCCGGCCGCCGACATGGTGATGATGGCAGTCTGCCGGTCGGCCTGGCACGCGATCGGCGTGCGCATCGGCACGCTGTCGTCCTATATCGGCCGGTCGTATTCGACCGGCGCGGTGCGGCTGGCGTCACCGGATCCCAATGACGAACCCGACGTCAACTTCAACTGGCTGAACGACCAGCGCGACATGGACCGGATGCTGGACGCGTTCCGCCGCATGGCACGCATCCTGACCAGCGAGCCAGTGCCGCAGTACATGTCCAACCTGTTCGCCTCGAAGTTCTCCCAGCGGGTGCGCAACGTCAGCCAGAAGAACCTCAAGAATGCCGTGCTGACCAACGTCGCGGCGATGCTGATGGATTCGTCGGCGACCCTGCGGAAGTTCATGTTCGACACCATCATCAGCGATTCGCGTCCGCTTCCCCAGCTGCTCGCCGATCCCGCGGCGTTGGAACGGCACGTGCGAGAGAATGTGCAGTCCGCATGGCATCCGTCCTGCACCTGCCGGATGGGCGATCCGGCGGATGCGCGCACCGTCGTGGATCCCGCCGGCAAGGTGGTGGGCGCGGACAACCTGTTCGTCGCGGATGCCTCGGTGATGCCGGAGGTGTCGCGCACCAACACCAACATCCCCACCATCATGATCGCCGAACGCATCGCCGAGGCGGTGCGTCAGCGATGACCAACCACCGTATCCTGCTGCGCTCGCGTCCCACGGGGATTCCGACGCCCGACAATTTCGCCGCCGACGACACCGCACTGCGCACGCCGGAGCTCGACGAGGTGCTGCTGGAGACGCTGCTGCTGTCGATCGATCCGGCGATGCGGTCGTGGATGAACGACACGGTGCCGATCGGCGAGGTGATGCGGGGCGGCGGGATCGCGCGCGTGCTGGAAAGCCGCTCCGCCGCGTTCCACCCAGGCGAATTGGTGCAGGCACGGCTCGGCTGGCAGACGCATCCGACGTTGCCGGCGCGCTTTCTGCAGAAGGTCGATGAAACGCGCGGCGACGCGCTGGCGTGGATCGGACCGCTGGGGCTCAGCGCGGTCACCGCGTATTTCGGGATGCGCGACATCGGCGCGGTGAAGCCGGGCGAGCGCGTGCTGGTCTCGGCCGCCGCCGGCGGCGTAGGGCAGATCGCCGCACAGATCGCCCGCATCGAGGCCTGTCGCGTCGCCGGCGTTGCCGGCGGAGCGGCGAAATGCGCCTGGCTGCGGGACGATCTGCGGCTCGATGGGGTGATCGACTACAAGGCGGAGAACGATCTGGCCGCGGCGATCCGCCGTGCGTGCCCCGACGGAATCGACCTCTATTTCGACAATGTCGGCGGTTCGACTCTCGACGCCGCGCTGCTGCATCTGCGCGAGGGCGCGCGCGTGGTGCTGTGCGGCCGCATCTCGCAGGTCGCCGCCGATCCGCCCTACGGCATCCGCAACCTTGGGCAGATCCTGTCGCGCCGGGCGCGCATGCAGGGTTTCCAGGTGTTCCGCTATCACGAGCGCTACGAGGAGGCGCGCGCCTGGCTGGCCGCGCGCCATCGTGACGGGCAGCTGCGCCAGCGCCTGCACATCCTGGACGGGCTGCACCACGCTCCCGCGGCACTCGGCATGCTGTTCCGCGGCGAGAACACCGGCAAGCTGGTGGTGCGGGTGAGCGACACGGCGTAGGGAGGATCGGCATGCAACGGACAACCACGGCGCTGCGCGAATTGATCACGGGCGGCGGCTTCATCAACCTGCCGTCGGCCTACGACCCGATCGGCGGGCGGCTGATCGCGAGCCTCGGGTTTCCGGCGGTGTATTGCGGCGGCTTCGTCACCGGCGGGTCGCGCTGCACGTCCGAGCCGCTGCTGACGATGGATGAGCAGGTGCGGGTCGCCGGCGACGTGGCGGCGGCCGTGACCGTACCGTTGGTCGCCGACGGTGGCGCCGGCTTCGGCGAGCCGCTGCACACCATGCGCTCGGTGCGCGAGTTCATCCGCGCCGGCGTCGCCGGCATCCACATCGAGGACCAGCTGTACCCGAAGCGTGCGCACTACCACAAATACGTTGCGCACGTGGTGCCGCGCGACGAGTTTGTCGCCAAGATAGACTATGCCTGCCGGCAGCGCACCGAGTCCGATCCGGACTTCGTCGTCATCGCGCGCTCCGACGCCTGCCGCTTCGAGGGGCTGCAGGAGGCGGTTGACCGCATCAACCTGGCCGCCGATGTCGGCGCCGACATGGGGCTGGTGTTTCCGCGCAACGACGAGGAACTGCGGGCCGCACCGAAGCTTGCGAAGGTGCCGCTGGTCTATGTGATGAGCCGCGGCAACCGCGACCAGCGGCCGCTGCCGACGATCGGCGAACTGGAGGCGATGGGCTACAAGGCGTGCATCGACGCGGTCACCAGCCTGGTCGTTGCGTTTACCGCGGTGAAGCGTGCGTTCGAGGAGATCCGTGCCACCGGCACATTCACCGGGCTCAGCGCGCAGGACTGCGTCGATGCACGTCAGCAGATCGAGGACCTGGTCGGGCTCGAGCAGGTACTACGCGATCGAGGAGGAGACGGTAGAGAAGCGGCGCTGGGGAAAACGATAGAGCGAACGACAGCAGCGCCCCCGTCCTCCTGTCATTTGCACGCGAAGCGAAGCAATCTCCATGCTTCGTCGCTGCGCTCCTTGCGGTGACAGAGGCGGCGGCGCTCGTCAGTTCCCCCGCTCGAAGCCTGGCCGCGGCACGAGACTCATCAGCATGTGCTCGAAGCCGCCATCGACGATAATCTCCTGCCCGTTGACGAAGCCTGCGCGATCACTTGCCAGGAACAGCACCACCTGGGCCATGTCCTCCGGCGTGCCTATGCGTCCCACCGGAATTGCCGCGGCGCGCCGCTCGATGACGCCGGGCGCCTGATAGAAGCTCTCGCTCATCGGCGTGCGCACCAGGCCGGGAACTCATCACGTTGCTGCGCACACCGTGCGGACCCCATTCCACAGCAAGCTGACGCGACAGCATCAGCACGCCGGCCTTGCTGACGCTGTACGCGCCGGAGAACGCCTGAGCGTTGCTGCCGGCGATGGACGCGGTGTGCACGATGGCGCCGCGGCCACGCTCGATCATTGCCTTGCCGAAGGCCTGAGCGCACAGCAGGTAGCCCGTCAGGTTGACCGCCAGCAGCCGGTTCCAGTCGTTCAGCGGCACCGTCGCCAGCGAACCTGCCAGCAGCATGCCGGCGTTGTTCACCAGCACGTCGCACGGGCCAATCGACCGCGATGCGCGTTCGGCGGCGGCGACGCTGTCCGGATCGGCGATGTCGCAGCCAATCGCCAGAAGTCTTCGCCGCCGTCGGCCGCAGCACCTCGGCCGTCTCCCGGCACGTCGCCTCGTCGCGATCGAGCAGCACGACCGACGCGCCGGCCTGCGCCATGCCGAGTGCGACGGCACGGCCGATGCCGCCACCCGCGCCGGTCACGACGCACACGCGGCCCTGCAGGCCGAGCCATTCGGCGTTCAATTGGGTCATGCACTTCTCCCGGCAGCGGTCAGCAAAGAGCCAATGGTGGTCAGCGTATCGAGCCGCCACGCCGCGGCGATCAGCTCATCGGCAGGCGCGCCCACCAGCTCGCGCACCTTCGCCTCGATCTCCTGATCGGTCAGCGGCTGCTGCGTGCTACCGCGCGCATGCAGCACGGCCGAGCTCAACGTGCGCCCGTCATGTAGCCGCAGCGCGACCGTCGCCGAACCCTTCGGTGCGGCGGCATCGAGCTTCGCCCTGGTCCGCGCACGCAGCGCGACGACGCGTGCGTCATGCACCAAGGCTTCGGAGAACTCGCGCACCCCGGCGGCACCGAACAGCAGTGCGACCGCGGCGCAGTGGTGGATGCTGACGCGCGCGTCCCGATCACAGGTTACCGCACGGTCGCCCCGATCGAGCAGCAACTGATCGCCGGACACGACGATCTCGGCGATCGTATCAGCCATCACGTTGTGATCGCGACGCAGCGCCAGACACGCATCGACCACCGCATGCATCACGATGCCGCACGGATAGGGCTTGTAGGTGTTGCTCGCAAATTCCCATCGTTCGCCGAGCGCGCCGGTGATCTCCGCAACCACCGGGTCGTCGCCCATGGCATGGGCCCAGCCGAGCGCGCCCTCGATCGCAGCCGGCGCGCCCGTGTAGCCCTGCTCGGCCAGCAGCGCCGCGAACAGGCCGTTGCGGGCGGCATTGCCGACGCCGACATTCTTTGCCCCACTCGGCAGATTCTCGATCAGCCCGCTCGACTGGCTGACCGCGATGCCCAGCGCGTGCGAGGTCTGCACCCCATCGAGGCCGAGCAGCTTCGCGCTTGCAACAGCGGAGCCAAATACGCCGCATGTCGCGGTTATATGCCAGCCGCGCGCGTAGTGGCCTGGCGAGACAGCATTGCCGATGCGGCATTCGATCTCGGCACCGAGGATGAACGCATGCAGCACCGCAGCACCGGACAGCATGCGCTGTTCCGCCAGCGCCAGCACCGCCGGCGCGACCGGCGCCGTGGGGTGGATCACCGTGCGCAGGTGCGTGTCATCATAGTCCAGCAGGTTGCCGCCGATCGCATTGATGAATGCCGCCCCCAGCGGATCGAGCCTTTCGCCGCGGCCCAGCACCGTTACGCGGTCGCTGCCGGACAGCGGCAGCAGCACGCGCATCGCCATCTCGATCGGCTCGGTCTGCGCGACGCCGATGGCGCAGCCGATGAAATTCAGCAGCGAACGTTTGCCCTCGTGGCGCAGCGGCCGCGGCAGATCGTCCCATCGCGACGCAGCGACGAATGCACCCAGGCGCTCGCAGGCGAACGGCGGTGCCAAGCTACGGCACCTTCCAACCGATCCAGTCACACAACGCCTGCCCCATCACCAGTTCGAGGTCGCGCCCGGTCAGCCACGGCAGCTCCTCGGTGAACAGCGTGACGCACTGCCGCCACGAACACGGCATGCGGGTGATGTCGGTGCCCCAGAACATGCGCTGCGGTCCGAACGCGTCGTACACCGCGCGCAGATGCGGATGGATGCTGCGGAACGGGTACGCATCCTCGGCGTAGCCCGCCTGCCCGGTCGCCTTCACCGCGACGTTCGGATGCTTCGCCAGCGCCAGCAGCTGCGGCATGTTGCGATACGCCGCCTCGCCCTTGCTGGCGCGCGGCACGGCCATGTGATCCACGATCAGTTTCAGTCCCGGATGCCGTTCGGCAATCTGACCGACCAGCGGCAGGAACGGCGCCGCCGCCAACGCCACCGGCAGGCCGGCGCGTTCGGCCGCCGGCCACAGCCAGTCCAACGTGCCGTCGGTCGGCCACGACTGCTCGTGCGGCTGGACGAAGTAGAAGCGCAGGCCCAGCATCCCCGGCCGGCTCTTCCACGTATCGACCAGCTTGCGGCTCTCCGGACGATCGAGCGGAAACCAGCCCAGGATGGCGAACCGATCCGGATGCGCGCGCGCCGCCTCGACCGCGAGTTCGTTGGAATCCGCATCCCACATCGGCGGATGGATCACTGCGCGATCCACGCCCGCCACGTCCATGCCGACCAGCGCCTGAAGCCCGGAATACGGCTCCTGCCGATGATGCGCCGACGGCGTACCCTTCGCCCAGATATGGATCTGCGCGTCCACGATCATCATGACGTTGCTCCTTGTTCGTTATGGCCGGGCAGCGTGATGGTGAGCATCAACGCGCTCAGACTCTTGCCGTGCGGATCGATCGCCAGCGAGCGCGTGACGCCGCCGCCCAGCGCGTTCTCGATGACGAAGTTCAGCGCGCGCAGCTGCGGCAGCTCGTAGCGCCGCACCGGCCCCGCGGTGAGATGGCGGAAATGCGCCAGTACGACCTCGGCGGTGAGTTCGCGCTGCAGCACCTGCCAGCCCTCGTCGCTGTAGGCGATGACCGAGATGTTCGAGGTGTTCCCCTTGTCACCGGCACGTGCATGGGCGAGGTCGTAGACGCGTACGCTCATGCCGCGCGCTCCAGCACGATCTCCGGCTTCACCCATTCGCGCGGTATCAGCACCGACTTCACCGCCAGGATCTGCCGCGCGCCGAAGTTGACGCCGCCGCCGGCGCCCGTCGGACCCTGCATGTGCAGGCTGCGCACCTCCGCGCCGATCGCCTCCGCCGCCTTGCGGTCCGGCGTGCGCGCGGCGATGCGCAGCCGCACTTCGTAGGGTTCCGGACACAGCGCCGCCTCGTTGGCATGCAGCGAGTTCATGCCGATCAGGTCGACGCGCATCTCCTCATAGGTGAGGCCGCGGCGACGCAGACGCTCCTGCACCACCTCGTTCGCCAGCATGGCACGGGCCAGCGCGTTGATGCCGGCAAAGCCCATCTCGCCGGAACCCATGTAGCCGTCGAAGTAGCCGACGACGACCTTGTAGGTGGCGGTGCGCGGCTTGCCCCTGGCGCCGTTCAGCGCGACGCGGTCGTTGGCAACCTGGCGGAACGTGACGCCGGAAACGTCCAGCACGCAGTCCGGCGTGATGTACGCCGTCGGATCGTGCATCTCGTACAGCAGCTGCTCGGTGCACGTGGCGATGTCGAGCCGGCCGCCGGAACCCGGCGTCTTCGACACTTCGACGCGACCGTCAGACCAGACATCCGCCAGCGGATAGCCAAGGCCCGCGAGGTCGTCGACCTCCTTCTTGCCGGGATCGGCGAAGCAGCCGCCGGTGAGCTGACCCGAACACTCCAGCAGATGGCCGGCCAGCGTGCCACAGGCCAGCTTCTGCCAGTCGTCGTACGACCAGCCGAACGCGTGCAGCATCGGCCCGAGGAACAACGCCGGATCGGCCACGCGCCCGGTGATCACCAGGTCGGCACCGGTGGCAAACCCGTGTGCCACCACATCCGCGCCGAGATACGCATTGGCCGACGCCATGCGCGGCAGCAGCGATTCGAGCGGCGCGGCGTCCTCCATCAGCGGCAGTTCGGGGTGCGCGCGCACGATGTCGGTGACCTCGTCGCCGGTGACCACGGCGCAGCTATAGTCGCGGCAGCCCCAGTCGCGCGCGTGCTTGCGCACCGCGCGCGCCGCGCCCATCGGGTTGGCCGCGCCCATGTTGGTGACGATCCGAACGCCACGCCGCAGCGCCGGCGGCATGATCGCCTCCATGCGCTCCAACAGCACCGGCGTGTAGCCTTTCGTCGGATCCTTGGCGCGATCCAGCGCCTCGCGCGCGATGGTGCGTTCGGCCAGGCATTCCATCGCCAGGTAGTCGAGTTCGCCGCGCTCGACGATCTCCACGCCCGGCGGGATGCGGTCGTCGGCGAAGCCCGCGCCGCAGCCGATTCGGATCCTGTCGCGTGCCATGGCTCCTCCCGTCGGCGGGCATGCTAGGCGTCAGCCGCACCGGCAGTCCACGGTTGACGACCGCACCCACAACCATCCGCGATCGCCGCGGCCCATCGCGCGAGCCGATGCGGGCTCGCGCGAACACGGTAAGGGGTTCCTGGCCAGAGGCGTCGCTGCCGGACTGATCACCATATGCCGGGAACGAGGCGGTAACGCACGCTGCGAACGTATTCTCGATAGCCCGGGAGGCCGGTCATCAGCATCGCCTCCTCACCGTGAATGCGCAGGGCCAGCAGGGGAACGAAGACGACGCAGCCGAACAGCACGCCCCAAAGCGAACCGAGCAGCAGCGGTGCGCCGATCATCAGCAGGAGCACGTAGGCGTACATCGGGTGGCGGACCACGGCGTAGGGTCCGGTGGTAATGACGGTCTGCCCACGGTCGGGCTGCAGGCGGATCTGCGTTCCGGCGAAGCTGTTGGCGCGGAGAACCGTGATCCATCCGCCGAATGCCGCGACGATCAGCAAGGCGCCGAGTGCCTGGGACCATGGCTGCGCATGCGACCAGCCGAACCGTTGTGCGTCGAGCGCCATGAAGACGAGCCAGCCGGCAAACGCGATGATGATGGCCACGATGATGGCACGGTCGCGCGGCGTTTGATTGGCTCTGACGGGAGACTTCATCCTCTCGGCCAGCAGCGCGGGATCGTGGCGCAGCAGCCAGAAGTCCGGTGGCCTGGCTGCAGCCGAAGAACAGCGCGAGGAAGATCCAGCCCTCCGGCCAGGCGATGGTTCCGGCGGGCACGAACAGCAGCAGGATGGCGAGCACCAGGCTGACGCCGGTCTGGATCAGCAGCGAGCGGATGTTGGCGCGAAACGGCATTCCGATAGTCCGCAGGTGGAGCACGGCAAAGAGCGTGCTGTCAGTGCTCGTGCCATCATAGCCGTTGACAATCCAGCGTAGTATCCCTCCGACTTGGTCAGCACCATCGAAGCGAGACGCATTCCATGCCCACTACCTCCGTAGACGTCCTTATCATCGGCGCCGGCGCCTCGGGCGCGGCGGTGGCGTGGAGCCTCGCCGAGACGAAGATGCACATCCTCTGCCTCGAGCAGGGCGACTGGATGAAGCCGTCGGAATACCCCAGCGCCGGCCGCGACTGGGAGGCGCGCCAGCTCAACGACTTCCACTACAGCCCGAACCGGCGCGCACGCGAGACCGATTATCCGGTCAACGACGCCGCCTCGCCGATCAAGGTCGCCAACTTCAACGGCGTCGGCGGCGGCACCGTGCTGTACGCCGGGCACTTCCCGCGCTTCCATCCTTCCGACTTCCGCGTGCGCACGCTCGACGGCGTCGCCGACGACTGGCCGATCGACTATGCCACGCTGGACCCGTACTACGCCGAGAACGACCGCATGATGGGCGTGTCGGGCCTCGCCGGCGATCCGGCCTATCCGCCGCACGAACCGATGATGCCGCCGCTGCCGCTTGGCCGGTCCGGCATGACGCTGGCGCGCGGACTGAACAGGCTGGGATGGCATTGGTGGCCGTCCGACAGCGCGATCGCGTCCGAGGACTACGAGGGGCGCGCCAAGTGCATCAACCTCGCGCACTGCACGTCGGGCTGCGCGCAGGGCGCCAAGGCGAGCACCGACATCACCTACTGGCCCGCCGCCATCCGTGCCGGGGTCGAACTGCGCACGCGCTGCCGGGTGCGCGAGATCACCCGCAACGAGCACGGCATGGCGTCCGGCGTGATCTATTACGACGCCGATGGCGTCGAGCACTTCCAGCCGGCCGAGGTGGTGATCCTCGCCTGCAACGCCATCGGCACGGCGCGCATCCTGCTGAATTCCAACGGCCTGGCCAATTCCAGCGGCCTGGTCGGCAAGAACCTGATGTTCCACCCCTATGCGCGGATCGCCGGATATTTCGACGATGCGACTCGACGGCTATCGCGGTCCGGGCAACTGCATCTGGAGCCAGGAGTTCTACGAGACCGATCGGGCGCGCGGCTTCGTACGCGGCTACACCTTCGAGTTCTCGCGCGGCCAGGGGCCGGTGATGGCCGCGGTGCACGGCATGCAGATCGGGCGCCTCCCCTGGGGCGCCGAGCACCATCGCGCCTATCGCCGGCTGTTCTGTCACCGCACCGGCATGGTGGCGATCTGCGAGGACCTGCCCGAGGAGCACAACACGGTCACGCTCGATCCGATGCTGAAGGACGGCAACGGCATTCCCGCGCCGAAGATCGACTACACGCTGAGCGACAACAGCCGCCGCATGCTTGACCACGCGGTGGCGCGGGCCAGCGAGATCCTGCGGGCGGCCGGCGCGCACGACGTCTGGCACGAGGCGCCGCTCACCGATGGCGGCTGGCACCTGATGGGCACCGCGCGCATGGGCACCGATCCCGAGCGGTCGGTGGTGAACGAGTGGGGCCGCAGCCACGACGTGAAGAACCTGTTCATCGTCGACGGCAGCATCTTCGTCACCTCGGCCGGCGTAAATCCGACGCGCACCATCCAGGCGCTGGCGCTCTATGTCGCGGACAGCATCAAGCAGCGCCTGGCAACCCTGTTCGACTGAGGCAACGATGGAACATTCCCTGTCGGCCGAGCAGCAGCGGTCGCTGCGCTGCCTGGCGGAGATGATGATCCCGCCCAGCCCCGAATACCGCGTGCCCGGCGCCGGCGACGATGCGATCTTCGCCGACATCCTGCGCAGCTTCGGACGCGATGCGGCGCATGTCACGACGGTGCTGGAGGCGCTGGAGCGGCTGTCCGGCGGAGCGTTCGCCGACCTCGACCCTGCACGGCGCGAAGCGGTGGCCGCGCGGTTGCGCGAGATCGGCGGCGATGCACTGACTTCGCTGAGCCGCATCATCCTGCAATGCTACTATCGCGACGACCGGGTGATGCGCTCGCTGGACATGGACGTGCGGCCGCCGTTCCCCAAAGGCTTCGATGTGCCGCAGGGCGACTGGTCGCTGCTCGATCCGGTGCGCCGGCGCCCGAAGCTCTATCGCGACGCGTGACGCGGAGGCACGGACATGCCCAAAGCCCCATTCGATCGGATCTGGGATCAGCACGTGGTGCGCGAATACGGCGGCGGCCGGGTGCTGATCCATATCGACCGCCACTTCGCGCAGTAGGGCACCAGCGGGCGCGCGTTCGACGGACTGCGGCAGCGCGGACTGAAGGTGCGTCGCCGGCGAGGAGGCGCTGCGCGGTCCGGTGGAGACCGTGCATGCAACCGCTCGCTTGCTGAACACCGAGCTGTTCTGGATCAACTTCGCCGAGACCATGTGCGCCTTCAGTCTGGCACTCGCCATTGCCATCGGCGGCGGCATTTCACTCGGCGTCTGGTTGGGCTTCAGCCGCGCGTCGGGCGAGCTGTTCGTGCCGATGCTGATCGGCTTCGCATCGATCCCCAAGGTCCTGCTGTAGCCGCTGGTGCTGCTCGTGTTCGGTCTCGGCATCTCCGCCAGGGTGGCGTTCGGTGCGATGTTCGGCATACCGCCGATCGCGCTGTCCACCATCGGCGCGGTCGCCGCGGTCCGGCCTGTGCTGATCAAGCTGGGCCGTGCGCTGCGCCTCGACGCGTTGGCGATGACGCGCATCGTGCTGGTACCCGCGGTGCTGCCGGAGATCATGACCGGCGTGCGCCTCGGCTTCTCGGTCACCCTGATCGGCACCATCCTGGGAGAGATGTTCGCGGCGCGGCGCGGTCTCGGCTATCTGCTGATGACGGCGATCGGCCTGCACGACGTGTCGCTGATCATGTCGCTGACCTTCGTGCTGACCACCCTCGCGGTGTGCGCCAGCGCCGTGCTGCTGACGCTGGACCGCCGCCTGCGCCAGCGGTTCTGACTACCCGATCCGCACGGTCTCGCCGATCTGCGCCGAGCGGACCACCGCCTCGAACACCTCGACGCCGTGCAGCACCTGCTCGATCGGCGTCGGGAAGGGCTGGTTGTCTTCGACGCTGGCAGCGAACGCCTCCAGTTCGGCGGTCAGCATATTGAAGCCTGGCGTCTCGGTCACCTGCGGCACGCCGCCTGACGCCGGCACGAAGCGGAAGGTCTGCATCGGGTGGCCGATGATCTCGGCCAGGCCCTCGGTGCCGTAGACCGCCATCCGGTAGTTTGGCGCGGCGACCACCGAGCAGAAGATGTGCCCCGATGCGCCGTTCTCGAATGCCAGGAGGATGTCGGTCGTGTCGTCGCTGTGCCGTGCGGCACGGCGTGCGACCCGGCAGTACACCGACGCCACACGGCCGGCCAGGTCGATCATGCCATCGACCAGATGCACGCCGCTTGCCGTCATCGCGCCACCGGGCGCCTGCTCCACTTGCGCGCGCCAGGCGTCCTGCGCGTACTCCAGACCGTGCGTCGCGGTCTGCTCGGCGCTGAGCGTCACGATGGTGCCAAGCCGCCGGTCGCGCACCGCCTGCCGCAGCAGGCCCATCGATGGATGGAACCGCCGGTTGAAGCCCACCGCGAGCACGACGCCCGCCTTGCGCGCCGCCTCCACCGACGCATAGGCATCGGCGACCGACAGCGCGAACGGCTTTTCGACGAAGACCGCCTTGCCGGCCTGCGCGGCGCGCATGACCTGCGAGGTGTGCTGCGTGTGCGGAGTCGCGTACACTACCGCGTCGATCGCCGGATCGCGCAGGATCGTTGCCTCGTCATCGACCCAGTGCAGCCCACGTTCGCGACAGAACTCCCCGACGGCATCGGCGGTGCGCGTGTGCGCCGTGGTGAAGTGGATCTGCCGGCTGTTGCGCACGGCATCGACCAGGTTGCGGCCCCACCAGCCGAGACCGACGATGGCGGCACGGATCATGCGGACCGCACCTGCTTCCGCCCGGTGCGCGCCGCCTCGGTGATCATGTCCAGCATCCGGTGGCGGGCGATCGCGGCGTCGAAATCGGGATAAGCCGTCACCTGACCGCGAATGGCCCGACCCAGCGCGACGTACAGCTGGGCGACGTTGTACGGCGAGCCTTGCGGCACCGTATCGGGGACCCAGCGATACTTCAGCGGCACCGGCAGATTCGCCAGATCCTTGTCGGCGCCGCGCGCGCCCTGGACGGTGAGTTCCTGTCGCTGGGTCGAGGCCCGCATGGTGGCGCCCAGCGCAAGATCCCCCTCGGTGCCGTGGATCTCGCACAGGAACTCTTGCCCGCGCTTCATCCCGCCGCGCACCTGCGCCGACACCACCGTGCCATCGCCGACTATGCCGCTGACCACCAGCTGGTCGGGCACGTCCTTGGTCACCATCTCGCCGCTACCGTCGAGCGGGATGCGGTCGCGCTGGCTCACCGCGAACGCCGACAGTTCGCGGAACTCGCCGAGGCAGTGGCACAGCAGGTCGAGGTTGTGCCCGCCGGTGATCGTCATCAGGTTGGCGCCGTTGGCGAATGAAGCCTGGTAGGCGCGGTCCAGCGTCGCTCCCCAGCCGGCCGCGTTGACGAACAGCGTGGCGGAAAGCGGCCGGCCGACATAGCCGTCGGCGATCAGGTCCTTCACGTAGTTGATCGACGGCGACACGCGGCCTTGCAGACCGACGGCGTGGCGGACATCGGCACGCTGCGCCGCATCGCGCATCTGGATCGCTTCCGCTGTGTCGCGGCCGAGCGGCCACTCCGAATAGACGTGCTTGCCCGCCTCGATCGCTGCCATAACCGAGGCGAAATGGTCGGGCACCTTCACGCACACTGTGACAAGATCCACGTCGGGATGCCGTGCAAGCTTCGTTGCATCGGCGAAGGCGAGTGGAACGCCGTAGTGCTTCGCCGCAGCGTCCGCCGTCGCCTGCCGCGTGGTGCACAGCGCGACCACCTCGAAGTCTGGCAAAGCCTGCAGCGCGGGCATGTGTGCGATCGATGAAAAGCCACGTTCGGGTGTCACGCCGACCATGCCGACGCGGATCCTGTCTGCCATGAACGTCTTCCTCTCAGCCTGGGCGGTTGCTGCCGGGCAGTCCGCCGGGGAACAGGTTCGCTGCCAGCAAGCCGCCATCCACATCGAGCGTCGTGCCGGTGATGTAGCCGGCAAGGTCCGAGACCAGGAACAGCGCCGCCTTGCCGATATCGTCGGTGGTGCCGCGCCGGCCGGCAGGCAGCAGGCTTTGCGCATAGCCCTCCGCCCGCTGTGGCGTGTCGTAGAGCCTTGGCGTGACGATGTGCCCTGGCGCGATGGCGTTGACGCGGATGCGATGCGGCGCCCATTCCACCGCCATGGTCTGCACCAGGCTGATCAGTCCCGCCTTCGCCGCACCATAGGCGCCGCGCATCGGGCTCGACCGCTGGCCGTCCACCGAGGCGATGCCGACGATCGCCCCGGGATTGCCGCGTTTGATCATCGTCGCCGCGACTTCCCTGGCACACAGGAAAAAGTAGCGCAGGTTGAGATTCAGCTGCTGGTCCCAGACCGCTGCGGTGGTGTCCAGCAGCGAGCCCCACACCGCGGCGCCAACGATCGACACCATCACGTCGATGCCGCCCATCTGCTGCTCGACCGCCGCAACGATCTGCGGCACCCGTGCATCATCCAGCACGTCGCCGACGATGGGCACGCCCCGCCGGCCCAGTTCGCCGACGATGCCGACCACGCGCTCGGCCCGCTCGCGTTCGATGTCGATCACCGCGACGTCGCAGCCGGCACGGGCCAGGAAGCGCGAGGTGCTCTCGCCCATGCCCTGGCCGCCGCCGATCACCATGGCCCGCTTGCCCGTCAGGCCGAAGAGGGACGCTTCCTCCGTCATCTGCCGGTTGCCTCGTTGTGCTGATGCAGGCGAGCAGGAATTGTGGTCCGCTGCAAGGCGATGCGTCTCCGTCCTTTCCTGCTTGTGGTCGCGTTGCTGCTGGCGTCGCTGCGCGACGGCGTGGCCGAGGAGCCGGCGGTTCCGCCGGACGAGTGGCTGGTCGCGCAGAGCGGGCTGTGCAGTGCTGCGATCGTCGAAGCCGAGAAGCGCCATCATCTGCCAGCTGGCCTGCTCGAATCGATCGCGCGGGCCGAGAGCGGACGGCCGATCACCGCGATGAGCGACGTGCGCCCCTGGCCGTGGACGATCGATGCCGACGGCACGGGCCTGTTCCTCGACAGCAAGGCCGCCGCGGTCGCCTGGGTGGCGCAGCAGACCTCGCGCCACAAATACATCGACGTCGGCTGCCTTCAGGTGGACCTGGCGATCCATCCGCGCGCCTTCGCCTCACTGGAGCTGGCATTCGATCCGGCGGCGAACGCCGACTACGCGGCGCGCTATCTGTCCGAGCTGAACCGTAACGAGGCAGGCGGCAACTGGAACATCGCGGTGGGGCTGTACCATTCCCACACCACGATGCTCGCGGCGGACTACCGCGACCGCGTCGCAATGGCCGGCGCACGCATCCTGCACGGTGTGCTGGAACCGGTGCCGCTCTACATGCGGGCGATCCGCGCAGGCACGCTGCGGGTTCCGTCCGGCTCCGGCCGTTCGACGCCGATCAACGTGAACCGCCAGCCTGCGGCACGCGGGCATCGCCGGCTGTCGAGCTGCCAGGTCGCGCGCATCCTGGGTCCGTACCTCAACGGCGGTGCGAACAGCGACAAGTGCGGACACTGAGGCATTCAGGGACGCACCGCCGGAGTCTCCACCGCCAGGCCATTGGCGCGTGCGCCCAGATAGAGTTCCAGTTCCGTCATCTCCAGCGAACCCGGTGCAAATGGTTCGGCGCGCACGCCCACCATGCAGTTGCGGATGCGCCGCTCCAGCGACCCCATGCCCTGCCATTCCAGCCGATATTCGGGATAGCCGTTCGGATGGCCCTGCGGAATGATCGCGCCCGCCAGCCGCTGCCCGGCCAGCTCGTCATGGCACTGGGCGCAGGCAAGATTGAGCTGGCCCTCGCGCTCGTTGAACAGCGCCTTGCCCGCCTCGTAGAACGGCCGTACCGGCCCATTCGTCGCAACCTGCACGGGCAGCGCGCGCGACTGCACGCCGATATAGGCCGCGAGTCCCAACAGCGCGTCGTTCTCAGGCGCCAGTGCTGCCGCACCCTGCCGTTCGACGCGGCACTGCTCGATGCGTTGCATCAGCGTGACCGGCCGCCCCAGACGGGCATCGAACAGCGGATAGCGCGCCGCCACGCCGCGCATCGTCGCCGGTGCGTCGCCGTGGCAGTCGGCGCAGCTGCGTGAGGCGCTGCCGATGGGTTCGTGCCACAACGTCTCGCCCTGCTGCACCCATAGGAAGCCGGGATTGCTCGCATCGTCGTCTTGCATGGCGCGGGTTTCGGGACTGGCGTCCTCATAGCCGGACCGCTTCTCTCCAGCAGCCATCAGCAGCAGCGCCGCCAGCGCGAGCCGCAACATCATGCGACGATGATGCTCGCCGTCTCGGTCTGTAACGTGTCGTGGTCATCGGTGAACGTCATCGTCAACGTGCCGCTCTCCTGCACCGCCACCACGAACGACAGGAACGGATTGGCGGCGATCGCCGGGAACAACTCGGCACGCAACACCTCCTCGCCGTTGAAGCTGCAGACGAAGCGGTTGATGATATCGCGCGGGATCGCCTGTCCCATCGCGTCGCGCCGCTGCCCGCTCTCCATCGGATGCGAGATCAGTAGCTTCACGTCGAATGGCTCGCCCCGCTTCACCTGCTTCGGCACGTTGATCAGCACGCGGACCATGGCACCCTCAGTTGTCGATGCACGCGGCGAGCGTGACCAACAGGTCCACGCTGTCGCGCCAGCAGCTGCCGTCGGCGAGCTTCGCCACCGCGATCACCGTCTGCGACGTGGCGAGCCGGATGCGCGTGGCGAAGCGCGGCGCGCCGGCACACGGGCCGAAGCGCAGGCTCAGCACGTGCGGCAGCGGGTTGCCTTCGGCGAACACGTCGATACTGCGCACCGCGCCGACTGAGGCGGCGACGCTAACCGTCATGCCGACCGAGTTGCCGTTCTCCACCATTACCGGCAGGTCGAGCTTCACCCGCGCATCCTGTAGCGGTGCATCGCCCACCAGCTCGGCGATCAGCGCCGCGACCTGCGCCGGCGTGGCGCGCGCGACACAAGGCGCCAGCGGCACGATCAGCCCGGCGCCCCCCAGCACCAGGAAGCGGCGTCGCATCATCGGGTGCGCAGCGTGGCCAGGAACGCCACCACGTCCTCGATCTGCTGCGCGCTGAGTGCCGGCCTGCCCTGCCACGCCTGTCCCACCCGGTTGAGCCCCTCCAGCACATAATACGGCGGCATCACCGTGTCGGGGTTCAGTTTCCTTGCATCCACCAACCGCAGGCGGATCTGCCCGGGACTGAGCCGAGATCCGACATCCGTCAAGCGACGGCCCGATCATGCCCTGAAGGTGCGGCGCGGGGAACGGGCCGGCGTGGCACAGCAGGCAGGCGCTCAGTTGACGGTCCTCGACGATGGTACGCCCACGCGCCGGATCGCCAGGCGCATCGGTCAGCGGCACGTCCAGCGCATCGGTCGCCGCCGCGATCATCGGCACCGCCAGCAGCGCTGCGAAGGCATCAGCCGAACGTTTCGCGGGTAATCGTCGTGAACCACGCATCGGCGTACTCGGCTTCCTTGGCACGCTGCTCGGCCGGCGCATCGAGCGGGCTGGTCCCGCCGGCGCCCTGGATGTCGGTGAGCTGCCCGTCCCCCGGCCGATAGACGCCCGCCACCGAGATCGCGGTGCGCGGCGCGACGAAGCTGTAGCAGGTATTGATCAGCCGCGGTTCGGCTGGTGTCTGGCCGGCGAGCAACTGCGCGACGGCATCGGCGCAGACCTTCGCCTGGGCATTGGCGGCGAACGCCGATTTCGGCATCGCGCCGGCGATCGCGGCGTCGCCGATGACGTGGATGTTGGGCTGCAGCTTCGACTCGAAGGTGACCGGATCGATCGGGCACCAGCCGGTGCGGTCGGTGACGCCCGCCGCCGCGGCGATGGAGCCGGCGCGCTGCGGCGGGATGACATTGCCGACATCCGCCTTGTGCGAGCCGAAGTCGGTCTCGAAGGTGTTGGTGGCGGGATCGACACGGGTGACCTTGCCGCCATCGGACAGCGACACCCATTCCAGCAGCCCCGGATACAGCGCCTGCCAGGCGGAGCGGAACAATTTCTGCTTGGAGAAGATGTCCTTGCTGTCGAGCACGAGCAGCTTGGAGCGCGGCTTGTTGGTCTTCAAATACCAGGCGATCAGGCTGGCGCGCTCGTAGGGACCCGGCGGACAGCGATACGGATTGGGCGGCGACGAGATCACCACCGTGCCGCCATCCGGCATCGCCTCCAGCTGGCGGCGCAGCAGCAGGGTCTGCTCGCCCGCCTTCCAGGCGTGCGGCATGCGCTGTGCAGCCGCTTCGTCGTAGCCGGGCAGCGCCTCCCAGGCGAGGTCGATGCCGGGCGACAGGATCAGCCGGTCGTAGGTGATGAGGTTGTCGCCGAAGGTGACGCTGCGCCGCACGGGGTCGATCGCGGTGGCGCTCGCCTGCACCACGCGCACGCCGCTCCGCGCGATATCCGCATAGTCGAAGCGCTGCGCCTCGATGTCGCGCAGGCCAACGATCACCTCGTTGCTGAACGGGCAGGCGATGAAGGTGGTGCCAGGCTCCACCAGCATGACGTTGAGTTGCGGATCTGCACGCCGCAGCCAGCGCGCGGCGGTGGCGCCGCCGAACCCGCCACCGACCACCACGACGCGCGGCGCGGCCTGGGCGCGGGCGAAGTAGGGGGCAGCCATAAGCGCAGCAGCCCCAAGCACCGCGCGGCGGCCAGGCAGGTACACGCCCACTCCCCCTGCGGGAGGGGAGCGGGGGGAGGAGGAGATAGAGTTCGCGCGCGCCTTCACTTCGGCTGCCCCGCCCACCACGCGGCGATCGCCACCGACTCGTCGTGGGAGAAGCCCTTGGCGATGCGATCCATCACCGTCGCCTGCTTGGTCCCGGCACGGAACGCGTCGAGCGCGGTGACGGTCTCCGCCGCGTCCCGCCCGGCCAGCACGGGAACCGGCGCCACGCCGCCATGGCAGCCCGAACAGCTCGACGCACCAGGCGGCGGTGCCGCGGCGCCCAGCGCCAGAGCCAGCATCGCGACGCCGCCAGCCCTCATGCGTGCGCGAGGTCGTGCTGACGCAGCGGCAGCGTGCGGATGCGCTTGCCGGTGGCGGCGAAGATCGCGTTCAGCACCGCCGGTCCAGCCACCGCGATCGTCGGCTCACCCACACCGCCCCAGAAGCCGCCCGACGGCACGATGATCGTTTCCACCTTCGGCATCTCGGCCAGGCGCATGACAGGATAGGTGTCGAAGTTCGTCTGCACCGCGCGGCCCTTGTCGATGGTGATTTCGCCGTACAGCACCGCGCTCAGCCCGAAGACGAATGAGCCCTGCACCTGCGCCTCGATCTGCTGCGGGTTGACCGCATAGCCGGGATCGGTCGCCGCCACGATACGATGGATCTTCAGCTCGCCTTTGGGCGAAACCGACACTTCTGCAACGGCAGCGGTGTAGCTGCCGTAGCCGTAGTTCTGACAGACGCCGCGGAACACCCCGGCAGGCAGCGGCTTCGCCCACTCCGCCTTCTCGGCCGCTGCGTTCAGTATCGCCAGGTGCT
The DNA here is from genome assembly GCA_963812075.1 of uncultured Alphaproteobacteria bacterium. Lineage (GTDB taxonomy): Bacteria > Pseudomonadota > Alphaproteobacteria > Acetobacterales > Acetobacteraceae > JAMXLO01. The sequence goes on along the minus strand of CAWETN010000018.1, from coordinate 323,567 downwards.
TCGGGCTCTTCTTCAGCATCGCGCGGCGGAACTCCAGTGGATCCTTGCCCGCCGCGTGCGCCAGTTCGTCGATGAAGCACTCCATGTAGATGGCGTTCTGGTTGGTGTTGACGCCACGCCAGAACCCGACTGGCACATGCGTGTTGCGTACCGCATGGTCGATCAGCAGGTTGGGGATCGCGCTGTAGCCGAACTCCTCCTCGGTCCAGCTCTGGAACGCGATGCGGTCGACGCCGTTCTCCATGCGCGACGGCATCAGGTAGGCGAGGATCGACTGCCCCGACAGCCGCGCATGCAGCGCCACCACGTTGCCGTCCGCATCGAGCCCGCCGCGCAGCCTGCACTGCGTGATCGGGCGGTAGAAGTCGTGCGTGGTGTCCTCTTCGCGGGTCCAGATCAGCTTGACCGGCCGGCCCGGCACCTGTTTGGCGATCAGCACGGCCTGGCGCGTGTAGTCCTGCTGGCCGCGCCGACCGAAGCCGCCGCCGAGATGCAGCTTGTTCACCTTCACGTCCGCCAGCTTCACGCCGCCCGCCTCCGCCGCCGACGCGAGCGAAGCATCGCCGTTCTGCGACGGCACCCAGATCTCGACCTTGCCGTCGGCGAACTTCGCCGTGCAGTTCATCGGCTCCATCGTGGCATGGGCGAGGAAGGGCGCGGCGTACACCGCCTCGATCACCTTCGCCGCACCGGCCAGTCCCGCCTCCACGTCGCCGTGCTTCTGGCCGAGCGCCGCCTCCTTCGCGTCGAGCCCACCCTTCAGGAGGTCGGCGATCTGGGCGCTGTCGACAGTCGCACCTGCACCCTCGTCCCAGACGATCGGCAGCGCCGCGAGCGCGGTCTTCGCCTGGTACCACTTGTCGGCCACCACAGCGACCGCGTTGTCGTCCACCGGGACGACGTGGCGCACGCCCGGCATCGCTTTGATCTTGTCGGCATCGAAGGATTGCAGCTTGCCGCCGTACACCGGGCACTGCGCGATCGCCGCGTTCAGCATGTCGGGCAGCTGCACGTCGATCGCGAACACCTGCCGACCGGACAGCTTCAGGAACGTGTCGAGCCGGCGCACGCTCTTGCCGATGATCGTCCACTGCGCCGGCGTCTTCAGCGTCACCTCGGTCGGCACCGGCAGCTTCGCCGCGTCCTCGGCGATCTCGCCGTAACTGAATTGCTGGCCGGTCTTCTCGTGCGTGATCACGCTGTTGGCCGCCTTGCATTCGGCCACCGGAACATTCCACTGCTGCGCCGCCGCGGCGAGCAGCATTGCCCGTGCCGCCGCACCACCCTTGCGCACGTAGTCCACCGAGCCGCGGATGCCGCGGCTGCCGCCCGTGGACATGTCGCCCCAGGCGCGCTTGTGCGCCAGATTGACGTCCGGTGCGACATACTCCGCCTGCACAGTCCGCCAGTCGGCGTCCAACTCGTCGGCCACCAGCTGCGCAAGGCCGGTGAACGTCCCCTGCCCCATCTCGGAGCGGGCGATGCGCACTGTCGTGGTGTCGTCCGGGCCGATCACCACCCAGATGCCCAGTTCCTGATCGCCGGCATCGGCAAAGGCAGGAACGCGCCAGCCGAGTGCAAGGCCACCACCGACCGCAGCGACCGTGCCGAGAAACGACCGGCGACGCAGTGCCATTCTCTTGCTCATGGTGCCGCTCCCTATGACTTCCGACCGGATCTGGCGGCGGTGTGGATCGCCAGGCGGATCCGCTGATAGGTGCCGCAGCGACAGATGTTGGTCATCGCGGCGTCGATGTCGCTGTCGGTCGGGTTGGGGGAGGCCTTCAGCAGCGCCGCGGCCGCCATGAGCTGGCCGGACTGGCAGTAGCCGCACTGCGGTACGTCGTGCTGCACCCAGGCAAGTTGCAATGGATGACTGTATCCGTCGGGCGACAGGCCTTCGATCGTGGTGATGCCGGCATCGCCGACCGAGCCGACCGGCACCTGACAGGAACGGGTCGCAACGCCGTCGATATGCACGGTGCAGGCGCCGCATTGGGCGATGCCGCAGCCATATTTCGTGCCGGTCATGCCGAGCCATTCGCGCAGCACCCAGAGAAGCGGCGTGTCGGCGTCCGCATCGACTTCGCGCGGTGCGCCGTTGACAGTGAGTTTGATCATGGTGTGCGCTCCATGAAGGGCAAAGTCCCGCCGGGGCGGCGGCTTGACGTGAGCATGACGCGGGGGGCAAGGCAATATTCCTGAACAACGCCGATGGCCGCCTCGTGCTACGGAATGTAACGGTCCGCTACGGGCGGCGACTGGCGCTGGATTCGGTCAGCGGCGAGTTCGCACCGGGCAGCCTGACCGCGGTCGTCGGCGCCAATGGCGCGGGCAAGAGCACCCTGCTGGCGGCGATCGCCGGAACCGTGCGGCCGACCGGCGGCAGCATCGAACGCGCCCCGGCGCAACGGCTGGCCTACCTGCCGCAGCGCGCATTCCTCGACGCCGACTTCCCGCTGACGGTCGCGGAGCTGATCATGCTCGGCGGCTGGCAGGAGATCGGCGCGTTCCATGCACCCGGACCGGTGCTGCGGGCGAAGGCCATCGCGGCCGCGGCGACGGTCGGGCTGACGCAGCGGCTCCAGCGCCGGGTCGGCGAGCTGTCGGCGGGTGAGCTGCAGCGGGCGCTGTTCGCCAGACTGATGATGCAGGACGCGGCCGTCGTTCTGCTCGACGAGCCATTCGCCGCGGTCGACGCCGCGACGACCTCGATGCTGCTGGATCTTATCGGGCAATGGCATCGCGAGGGACGGACGGTCGTCGCGGTGCTGCACGACCTGGACCTTGTCAGGGCGCGCTTCCCATCGACGCTGGTGCTGGCCCAGCGCTGCATCGCGTGGGATGCGACCGAGCTCGCTCTGCGGGAGATGGCGGTTCGATGACGTGCACGCGTTGCTGATCGCCCCGTTCGAGACGCTCGGGTTCATGCGGGCCGCGCTGGTGGCGTGCATTGCGCTCGCGCTCGCCAACGGTGTCATCGGCACAATGCTCGTGCTGCGACAGATGAGTCTCGACGGCGATGTTCTCGGACACGCGGTGATGCCGGGCGCGGCGATCGGCTTCCTGTATCGCCGGGCCGTCACCGGCCTGGCTGTCGGCCGGTGGCCTCGCAAGTGGACTCGCCGTCGCCGCTGCTGTCCAGCCTGGCTGCCGGCGGACGTTCGCGCCGCGACGCCGGGCTGGTGGCATTCTACCTCGTCGCCCTTTCTCTCGGCGTTCTGCTGGTGGCGTGGCGCGGCAGCAACGTCGATGTCATGCGCGTGCTGTTCGGCACCGTGCTGGCGATCGATCGGCCGGCGCTGGTGCAGATTGCGACGATCGCCAGCGTGATCCTGCTGGTGGTCGCCGCGCTGTACCGGCCGTTCGCGGTCGGCGGCTTCGATCGCGGCATTCCTGCGTGCGTCCGGTATGCGCGCGCCGTACCGAGCGGTGTTCGTCGTCCTTGTGGTGCTGGCACTCGTCGCCAGCTTCCAGGCGTTCGGCACGCTGCTGGCGCTCGGGACCGATGCTGTTGCCGGCCGCCGCTTCGCGCTGCTGGGGGTTGGGCGTGGCGGCGTCGATGGCGCTGGCGATCGTGTTCGGCGCGCTCGCGTCGGTCGCCGGCCTGCTGATCTCGTATCACGCCAATCTTCCCGTCGGGACCGGCGATCGTGCTGGCGGCTGGCGCCTGTTCGGCGTCTCGCTTGCTGTCTCCAGCGCCTGGCGCCGGCTGTCTGCCGCTCGTTGCGCTGCTGGTTGCCGTGCTCCTCGCCGCGCCTTGTAGCTACGCGCGCGGACCGAATGCCGGTGGTCGCAACGTTCAGCGTCATCGGCGACATGCTTGCCAATGTCGGCGGCGACCATATCGCGATCAGGACGATCGTTGGCCCGGGCGGCGATAGCGAACTGTATCAGCCGACCGCCGCGGACGTCGCCAGCGTCGCCTCGGCGCGTGCGGTGTTCCTCAACGACCTCAACGACGAATTCGAGCCGTGGCTCGAGCCGCTGCTGCGGCAGGCCGCGTTCAAGGGCACGAAGGTCGTGGTCAGCCGGCAGGTGCGGACGCTGACCGCGGAGGAGGAGCATCCCGTCTCCGGCCGGCAGCTGCCGACCGCGATCGACCAGCATGCATGGCTCGATCCGCGCAACGGCGTGATCTACGTGCGCAACATCGCCGAGGCGCTGGCGCGGCTCGATCCTGGCAACGCCGCCGACTACCGGGCGCGCGCGGCAGCCTACACGAAGGAGATCCAGTCGCTCGACGAATGGGCCCGCAAGGAGATCGCCGGCGTGCCGTCGGCCAAGCGGCGGCTGCTGACGTCGCACGATTCGCTGCAGTACCTGGCCAATGCCTATGGCATCACCATGCTCACGGTGAACGGCTGGACCAACAACAGCGAGCCCTCGGCAGCCGAACTGGCGAAGCTCACGCAGCGGATCCGCGCCGAACGCGTGAGGGCGCTGTTTCTCGACAGCATCACCGATCCGCGGGCGATGCAGCGTATCGCCGGCGAGACCGGCGTGACGATCGGCGGCACGCTGTACGGCGATACGCTTTCCCCGTCCCGGCGGCGAGGCCGACACCTACCTGAAGATGCTGCGGCACGACGTCGCGACGCTGAAGGCCGGCATGCTGAACAACTGATCGATGCTGCTCGCCGCGGCATGGAAGCGCGTGCTGGTGGCCGGCGTGGCGGTGGCGGCGCTGTGGGCCGCGGTGCTCTGGGTTGCGCCATCGGCGCCTTCGACATCGCCGGTGCAACCGCTCGGTTACGGTCGACGGCCGGCCCGCCAGTCCCGACGACGACAGGACGCCGGCGCGCTGCGTGCCGTTGCCCGATCCGGCCTGCCGGCGCCCGACGGTGGCAGCGATCGACCGGTTCGACGTTCCCTCGCAGCCGGTCGTCGCGCCGGTCAATGCGCGCGGCCAGGTGGCCTTTTATGCGACGGTGCTGCGCGCGCCGGGTCGCGAGGGGATCTTCCTGGCCGAGGGTGGGCGTCTGTCCAAGGTGGCGGCACTCGGCGATCCGGCGCCCGGCGGCGGAACGCTCGCGGGTTTCGCCGCCGCTCCGCTGCCGGCGCTGAACGCGGCAGGCCACGTGGCATTCAACGCGCAGATCGCAGGAGGACGCGCCACGGAAGCGATCTTCGTGGCCAGCGAAACCGGACTTCGGGCGATCGCCTTCGCCGGTGATGCGGCGCCGGGCGTGCCGGCCGGCGTCCTGGTCGGCTTCAATGCGCCGGCGCTGAACGACAACGACGAAGCTGGCCTTCGTCGCGACCGTGCGCCGCGGACGCGAGACGCTGGACGTGCTGTATTTCTGGAATGGGCAGCGTCTGCAGCGCCTGGTCGCCGAAGGCGAACCGCTGCTGCGGATCGGCGGAACCATGGACAAGATCGGCGAGCCGGCGCTGAACAACGGCGGCGTGGTCGCGTTTCCCGCAGCGATCCTGAAGGGGCCGGTCGTCGGCGGCGTCTTCGTGGCCGGCGCACGCGCCTGCAGCCTGCTGGTTCGCGCCGGCGACCACACGGCGGGCGGGGCGATGGTGTTGCGCTTTTCCGAGCGCGTGGCGATCGACGACGAGGACAATGTCGCATTCGGCGCCTATCTCGGCGGTGACCGGCGGCACGCGCGAGGCGGTGCTGCGGACCGGGTCCGAAGGCCTGACCGAGGTCGCGGTCGAAGGCGCGGCAGCGCCTGGCGGCGGACGCTATGCGGGCTTCGGCCCGTGGCCGACCGTCGCGCCGGGTGGCGTGACGGCGTTCGTCGCGGCACTGGACGGCGGGCCTGGGCCGCTCGCCGCCTTCGCCGGGACAGCCGGGAAGCATGCGTCGGGTTGCGACGATGGGTGAGACGCTGCCGGACGGAACGCGCATCGGTCGCTTCGCACTCAATGCCGTGGCCGCCGCCGGGACCGGATGGTGCGCTGACATTCGCGACGGTGTCCGAAACTGACGACGCACGCGGCGCGATCTGGTGTCGCTGCCCGGCGCCGCCGCGATGACGGTGCCGCGCGTCGGCGCGCTCGGCCGGCCGGCGTCAGTTCATATCGAACGGCGGGTATTCGCGGAACACATTGGCCGCGGTGACCAGCACATGCTTCGTCACGGTGCGCGGCGGCAGGGCTTCGCCCGCCAGCAGCCGCATGGCGAGCGGCAGCACCTCGTAGCCGTAGCGATCCATGTAGTAGGCGACCGAGCCCAGCACGACGCTGCCACGATTGTTGGGATCGATCTCCTTCTTCTCGCTGGCGCCGCCATGGATGCTGCGGTCGAGTCCCTGGCTGACGATGATGCAGTCGCTCTGCCGTCGCTGCATCTCGATGGCGTTCCTGGCATAGATCGCGGCGAGATCGTCGAGCGTGGCGATCAGCAGCCGCCGCGCCGCGCTGGGTCAGCAGGAACTTCGTCAGCAGTGCATCGGCGCGCATCGGCTGGCCGCCGGTATCCAGCGTGGCGAACTGCAGCGTCGGCAGCGATTGTCGGACGCCGTCGGTGATGCCCTGCACCCGCTCGGTGACCGCCGCGCCGGGATCGGCAAGATCGCCGATGAGCACGCCCTGCACCTGCTCACCGGGCCACGTCTCCTGCGCGAACGTGCCGAGCGCGCATGCCGGCGATGCGGCCTGCCGCACGGTTGTCCGGACCGTAGAGCGGCGCACCGGGCAGTGGGTCGATCAGCGCGAGCGCCGGGATCCCGGCGGTGGACAGGCGGTCGCGCGATCGCCGCATTCGCCTCGGCATCGGCGTTGTATTCGATCAGCAGGTCCACGCGCGCGGCGATCGCCGCCTCGGCATTGGCGACGGCCCGCTCGGGGTTGCCGGCGTTGTCGAAATACAGCATGTCGATCGGCAGCGTGCGCGCGGCAAGCTCGAAGCTGCGGCGCAGCTCGACGCCGGTGAAGCCAAGACCCTCGAGCAGTAACGCCCGGCGTCTCGTCGAGATTGGCGAAGCGATGCGGAACCGTCGCTGCCTCGGCCCGCGCGGGGCCGAGACCAGCGGCGAGCAGCGCAGGCGAGAAGCGGATCGGCGCCGCAGCGCCATGCGCTACTGGATCGCTTCGATGTTGACGAAGGTTCCGGTCGCGCCGACCGCCTTCGGAACCGTCATTCGAAGAAAGAACGTCGCCCGGTTGTCCTGCGCGGCCTTGGCCGCGATCAGGTCGGTGCGGACGTTCTCGATGATGTGGATGCCATTGTCGGTCAGCAGCGTCTTGTGGACCGGGAAGGCCTCGGTGGTGTCCTCGCCCGGGATGCACCTCGACCGCCCAGGTGTCGGCACCGACCACGATGACCTTCTGCGACGCGAGCCACGTCGCGGCCGACTTGCTGATGCCGGGCTCGCCGCCGTTGTAGGTGGCGTTCTGCGCCGGGAACTGCTGGAACAGGTCGCCCCAGCCGGTGTTGATGAACACCGCGTCGGCCTCGCGCAGCGTGACGTTGTACATCTTCAGGCCGGCCTGAAGATCGGCCTCGGTGATCACCGTGCCGGCGTCGAGGCACGGGTTCTTGCATGCGGCGTTCGCCTTCAGCTTGCCGGCTGCCTGGAACACCTTCACCGCATCGATGATGACGCCGCGCGTGGCGAAGCTCTTCATGTTCTCGATGCCAAGCCGCTTGAGGTAGTTCTGCGTGACGTATTTCCCCATCGGCGTCTGGTTGTAGTAGCAGTCCTGGATGCCGATGTGACCCATGCCGTCGATATGCGTGCCGACATGGCTCTGGCTGAGATAGGTGTCCTCCATATAGCTGAGCTTGTTCTTGCCGTACTCGGCGCCCGGCATGGTGGAAACGGCGGTGAGGATGGTCTTGGTGAAGCGGGTGCCGAACAGCGGCACGCCGTCGACCAGATTGTTGGCCATCGGGGTGACGACGCCGGTCTGGATCTCTGCCGCGGCCGCCTTGGTCACCTGCGGCGTGACCCGGTTGGTCGCGCCGGTCTGGTCATCAGGACCGAACGGCGAGGGTGCGACGACCGACTTGCAATCCGCCTGCGCGAGCGCGGGCGCCGACAGTCCGAGCAGCGGCAGAAGTGACAGTCCTACGCAAGTGGCGAAGCCGACGGTTCTCACGATCGTTTCTCCCTTGTTCCGTTCTGCGCAGTGGTTGGAAGGCGCGCTTACTGCCAGGATGCCGTACTCGGCGCGGCAGCACCAGGGCAGGAACAGCCGATTCCGGCAGCTCGGCCGGTCTCACAATAAACTGACTCATGAGCAGGGAGGTCTGCCATGCCGTCGAATCTCGATCTGATTGACACGATCGTCTTTATTGTCATGGAGAACCGGTCGTTCGATCACATGCTGGGCTACCTCAACCTGCCCGGCCCGTCGCGCATCGCGCTCGAGGGCTTGCAGGCTGATCCGACCTGGCTGCGCCAGCACGCCAACAGTGGTATCGAGCCGTTCGAGTTCGCCGCGCAACTGATCGAAGACCCGCCGCACGAGAGAGCGACGATAGCCATCCAGCTAGGAGCGCCGCCCACGCCCGGCGGCCCCTGTCCCATGAACGGCTTCGTCGAAAGCTATCGCCGGCGCGACCCGCCGCCGGACCGGGATAGCCTGGTGATGGGCTACTACACTGCGGCCTCGGTCCCCATGTTCGACTTCCTCGCGCGCAACTACACGGTGTGCGACCACTGGTTCGCCGCGCTGCCCACTGGCACTCAGGCAAATCGCCTGATGGCGATGGCCGGTGCCACGACCGTCCTCGACAACGCGCCGCTGTTCCTGCCCGACCAGCCGCTGGTCTACGACTGGCTGGCGGACCATGGGGTGAGCTGGTGCGCCTATCAGAGCGGCCACTTCCTGCCGTTCTTCGCGCTGATGCGGCGATGGCAGAACGAGATCGCCAATTCGCTCGCACTGGATGCACTGGTCCCGCATGCGCACCCGCGGTTCCGCCGGTTCAGCAATTTCGCCCGCGACTGGCAGACCGAGCAGAACATGCCGTCGGTGATTTTCATCGAGCCGGAATACACCGACGGTCTGCACGGCATCGCGAACGACGATCATCCGCCCACCGGCGTAGCGCATGGCCAGGCGCTGCTGCGCGATGTGTATACGGCGCTGACCGCCAACCCGGCCCGCTGGGCGCGAACGCTGCTGGTCGTCACCTACGACGAGCACGGCGGCTTCTATGACCACGTGCCGCCGCTCGACATTCCGACGGCCTTGCTCGATCACGGTACGACACCCGTGTTCACCACCACCGGTGTGCGGGTGCCGAGCCTGCTGGTGTCGCCGCTGGTGAAGCCAGGCAGCGTGTTCAGCGCGATGCTCGACCATACCTCGTTCCTGCAGCTGATCGCCGACAGGTTCGGTCAGGGATTCTTCTCGCCCGCGGTGGCGAACCGGCAGCCGGCGCTGGCGCGGCTGTCGGAGGCGATCACTCTTTCGGCGCCCCGCACCGATATACCCGCTGCACCGAACCTGGCGGTCGCCGCCGTTCCTGTGTCACCGCCGACGCAGCGTGCCACGGGTGCCAATGCGAATGCGGCCGCCTTCCGTCTCGCCGCGGCAAAGATCGTCGCGGATCATGCCGGCATCGTCGCCGGCTGGCCGGCTCTGGCCCAGGCAGGCAGCGGGTAACACTTCGGGCCAACTTGCGAGGCGCCCCGTCAGGTCACTGCGACGCGCCAAGCCAGTCGAGAATGGCGCTGCCTTCCTCGCGCGGATAGGTGTGCGACAGGTCGGCGATCTCGCGATACGTCACTCTCGCGCCTGCCGCCGCCAGCGCCCGCTGCGCGGTGCGTGCGCTCGACACCGGGAACATCCAGTCCAGCGCACCGTGCACCAGATACACCGGCAATCCGGACAGGCGATGCGGCGATGCCATGGCCAGCAGCAGCGGATGGAAGCTGGCCGCCACCGGCGCCAGGTGGGTGAACGGCGATTCGTTGCTGAGGCCGCTCAACAGCGTGAACGTGCCGCCGTCGCTCATGCCGGTGAGCAGCAGCCGGCTTTGGTCCAGGTGCCACTGCCGCGCGATATGCTCCAGCACGCGGGCGAGATGTGCTCCGTCCACGTCCGGCTCCATCAACGACCAGGTGTCGCCGGTGGCAGTCGGTGCGACCAGGATCACCGAGCGGCCGCGCACCTCGCGCAGCCAGCTCCACAGGAACAGCCGGCCGTGCCCCGAACCGCCGTGCATCGCCACTACCAGTGGATAGGCACGTGCCGGGTCGTAATCCTCGGGAATGTAGAGCGAGAAGCCGCCGCGCTCGGTGGTTTCGTTGCCGACGTGCATCACGCCGGTCGGCGCATCCGGCCGGGCGGCGCCGACCGCATGCTCGCCGGATGCCAGGAAGAAGCGGTCCACCTCCGGCAGCATGACGGCCAGCGGGTACAGTGCCTCCTGCGCCCGGCCCACCTCACGCCAGGCGCGATACGCCAGGCGCGGTCCATCGGTCGCGCCTTGTGCGGCACGCAGGCCGTCGCAGGCACGCAGCGTCACCTCCGCGGCACGGCCGATCGCATCGCCCAACGGCTCGGGCCAGTGCGCACCGGCAAGCACCTGGCGCAGCGCGGCATCGCGATCTCCGAGGCTCGCGAGCAGTGCCTCGAAGCGCGCCGGATGCAGCCGGCGCGCGATGTGTTCCAGCGCCTCGAGCGTGTCGAGCAGCAGCGCGATCGCGGTGGCTTCGCTCATCGCCGGGACCGCACCGATCCGGTCTAGGCGGCCAGCGCCTGTTGCGCCGCCCCCTTGATCATGACCGCGCCCTTTTCGGCGATCATGATCGTCGGCGCGTTGGTGTTGGTCGAGGTGACCGCCGGCATCACCGATGCGTCGATCACCCGCAGCCCTTCCAGCCCGTGCACGCGCAGCTCACTGTCGACGACGCTATTCGGATGCACGCCCATCATGCAGGTGCAGCTGGCGTGATAGCACGTGCCGCCATTGCGCCGCGCATAATCGAGCAGTTCGTCATCGGTGCGGACGTCGGCGCCAGGCAGCGTCTCGGCGCGCACGAACGGCTGCAGCGCAGGAGCGGCAAAGATCCGCCGGGCAAATCGCAGCCCGCCGACGATGGCCCGCCTGTCGGTCTCGTCGGACAGGTAGCGCGGATTGATCGCCGGCATGTCGCCAGGACGATTGGACCTGGCCAGGACATAGCCGCGCGACGACGGCCGCATCTGCCACGCTCCCGCGCTCAGACCGGGGGTCTTTTCGAGTTCGCCCATCTGGCCGTCCTTCAGGCTGCCGGGCGCGAACGTGCACTGCATGTCGGGCGTCGCCGAGGTCTCCAGCACCTTGACCGAGGCGGCGACGATGGACGGGCTATAGCTCAGCATGCCTTTGCCCGAGACCAGCCAGCGCACCACCTCGGCCGCCAGCGGCAGGCCGCGCGAGCGCTCGTTGGCGGTCTGCGCACCGACGATCCGGTAGGTGACGCGCGCCACGTAATGGTCCTGCATGTTGCGACCGACGCCGCGCAGGTCATGCACGACGGGCACGCCGATGGTTGCCAGGTGCTCCGGATCGCCGACGCCCGACAGCTGCAGGATGTGCGGCGAGCCCACCGCGCCCGCCGAAAGGATCACCTCGCGTCCGGCCTCGGCGCGCTCGACCACGCCGTCGCGAGAGAACTCGATGCCGGTCGCGCGCCTGCCGTCGAACAGCACCCGATGGACCAGGGCGTTGGTGACAAGCTGAAGGTTCGGCCGCTTCAAAGCGGGCCGCAGGTAGGTGCGCGCGGTGCTGGCGCGTCGGCGGCCGCCACGGGTCTGCTGACACCATCCGACGCTGTCGCCGGCGCCGGGCGGCAGGTCGTTGACGTCCTCACGGTAGGACAGGCCGAGCTGTTTGGCGGCCTCGATCACTGTTGCGCAGATGGCCGGCCGGTCGGTCGCGGACGTGAAGAGCGGCCCATCCTTGCCGCGCGCCGCGCTGCCCTCGCCCTCCCACCGCTCGGCCTTGCGAAAGAACGGCAGGCAGTCGTCCCACGACCAGCCGCGGTTGCCGAGTTGCCCCCAATGATCGTAGTCCTCGGGCTGTCCCCGGATATAGATCATGCCGTTGATCGACGATGATCCGCCGATCACCCGCCCGCGCGTATAGACGATGGCGCGTCCGTCGGTGCCGGGATCGGGTTCGGCGCGGAATTTCCACGTCAGGGTGGGATGATCGAGCATCCGCATGAAGCCGGCCGGGACGTGGATGAGCGGATTCCTGTCTTGCCCGCCAGCCTCGATCAGCAGAACCGTCGTGCCGGGATCCTCGGTCAGACGATTGGCCAACACGCAGCCAGCCGATCCGGCGCCGACGATGACGAAATCCGCCTGCATGTCCTGCGCTCCCTCCGCGCGGGTTCGATCACCGCGAGATTGGTCGTTCCCGGCAGTGTATCGGGAAACATCGGAGCGGCGGAAGCCTGTGGAGCAGGATGGCCTGATCGCCCTCAGGGGGGAGGGCCGTTTGCGCCTGCCGTGGCAGCAGGCCTATCGTCCGCCGGGCTCCGACGCTCGTTGAAAAGAAGCCGATGGGCCCGGCAGTGCATGCCGCAAGTGGAGGAAACACATGCTTGCATTGTGGGTAAAGGTCCGGGTCAAGCCGGAGCAGCGCCAACACTTTCTCACCGCGATCGAGGCCGATGCACTCGGCTCGGAGCGAGACGAATCCGGATGCCTGCGCTTCAACGTGCTGCAGGATCAGCAGGACCGCGACGTCTACTACTTCTACGAAGTCTACCGCGACGAAGCGGCACTGGAGGCACATCGCGCGGCGCCGCACTATGCGGTCTGGCGCGCGGCGGCCGACACGCTGGACGGCGCCCCGCAGCTGCAGCGCTGCGACCCCGTGTTTCCGGCAGCGGCCGATTACTGGTCGAAAAGCCGTTCCGCCGGCTGAGCTGGGCGCGTTGTCAATGGTTGCGGCGCCGCGCCATGGCTTCGCTCATGGCCAGGCCACGTCGTGTCGATAATAGCGCAGGCTGCCGCCGCCTCCCGGCTCCCACGCACCGCGGTGCGCGCGGAATCCTTCCCGCGTCGTCATGCTGAATGCGTTGTGCGTGCCCGCCTGGGTCTCCTGTGGGCCGTCATCATGCAGTCCCGTCCGGGTCTTCTCACTCGGCCGGACGATCGCAATATGGCCGGGCCTGTGGCGATCGGGGTTCTCGTACGCCTCCACCACGAACCAGCCGCCGTTGGCCGCCTCCTGGGCCGCGGCGTCTGACCCGAGGGCCGACCATCCGGACTGCTCGCCCGACTCGTGCAGCCAGCGCATCTGCGCGTTCGCCAGCAGTTGCTGGCTGTGCTGCGGCGGGCGGAGCACGTAGATGCCCAGCCGCAGCGCCAGCGCGGCGACGAAGGCGCTGCAGTGCGTCTTCGCCGCCGGACCGCCGGGTGCCGGCCGGTCCCTCTCGCCGGTGCGCCAGTCCACATGCCAGCCGGAGCGCCAGAGATGGACCGCGTCGCTGGACTCGAGGAAGCTTGCACGCTGCCTGCCTCGGGGCGTTACCGGCCCGCAGCAGGGCTGCGCCTGCGCCGATACAGCCAGCCATACGCCCATCGGCACGCCCGCCAGTGCCCGCACCTTTCCGCGCTCCCCCGGCCAGCCTAGACTGTGCACTGCATCCAAGGAGATATGTGATGGCACCGCCTCCGCCCTTCGGCGCCAATTCTGCCGCCGCGCGCGACATCGCCAATGTGCTGCATCCCTATACCGATCTGCAAACCCATCAGCAGGTCGGTCCCATGGTCGTGACGCGCGGCAAGGGCGTGCGGGTGTGGGACGACACGGGCAAAGACTACATCGAGAGCGTCGCGGGCCTGTGGTGCGCCTCACTCGGCTTCGACAACGAGCGCCTGGTACAGGCGGCGGTGGCGCAGATGCGCAAGCTGCCGTTCTACCACGCCTTCACCGCCAAGTCGCACGAGCCGCTGATCGACCTGTCCGAGATGCTGATCCAGCGCGCGCCGGTGCCGATGAGCAAAGTGTTCTTCGCCAACTCGGGCTCCGAGGCGAACGACAGCGCGATCAAGATGATCTGGTATTTCAACAACGCGGTCGGGCGGCCCGACAAGAAAAAGATCATCGGCCGGCTGAAGGGCTATCACGGCATCACCCTGGCCTCGGCGTCGCTGACCGGCATTCCGCACAACCACCGCGCATTCGACCTGCCGCTGCCTGGCTTCCGCCACACGATGAACCCGCACTGGTATCACGGCGCCGAGGCGGGCGAGAGCGAAGAGGCGTTCGCGACCCGCTGCGCCGATGAATTGGAGAAGCTGATCCTGGCCGAAGGTCCGGACACCGTGGCGGCGATGTGGGCCGAGCCGGTGATGGGTGCCGGCGGTGTGATCGTGCCGCCGCGCACGTATTTCGAGAAGATCCAGGCGGTGCTGCGCAAATACGACGTGCTGTTCGTCGCCGACGAGGTGATCTGCGGCTTCTGGCGCACCGGCAACTACTGGGGCAGCCAGACCTTCGGCATGCAGCCCGACATCCTGACCTGCGCCAAGGCGATTTCCGCGTCCTATCTGCCGATCAGCGCGGTGCTGGTGAACGATCGGGTGTTCCAGGGCCTGGCGAAGCAGAGCCACGAAATCGGCACGTTCGGCCACGGCTTCACCTATTCCGGCCATCCTGTGCCGGCGGCGGTGGCGATCGAGACGCTGAAGATCTACGACGAGATGAACATCGGCGAGCACGTCCGGGCAGTCGGCGCGCATATGCAGAAGGAGCTTCACCGCCGCTTCGCCGAACATCCGCTGGTGGGCGAGGTGCGCGGCGTTGGACTGATCGGCGCGCTCGAACTGGTGGCCGACAAGGACAAGCACCAGAACTTCGATCCTGCGGCGAAGATCGGCGGCCGGCTGACCAAGCTGATCGAGGAGAACGGCGTGATCGGCCGCACTGTGCCGGGCGACATCCTCTGCTTCAGCCCGCCGCTGGTCATCACCGCAGCCGAGGTCGACGAGATGCTCGACCGCATCGGCAAGGCACTCGACGAACTGACCGTGCAGCTGCGACGCGAACAGATCGCCGTCGTGCGCTAGGCGGTCGGCGATGCGGCGGCGGGTCCTGCTGGCCGCCGCATCGTCGTGGGCCGCACCGGCTCTCGCGCAGGCGCCCGAGGCATTCGACGCACTGAAGGCCAGCGCGGAGATCAGCAACCTGCTGGCACGCCGCGACATCGACGGCGCGGCGCAGGCGGCGGGAATGCTGATGGAGAGCAGCGCAGCGGCCAAGCTGAAGGACGCTTTCGGGCTGGTCAACGGCCTGGGCCAGGGCCAGTACAGCGATCTGGTCTACGCACGCGACTATGGTCGCGCCGAGAAGGACCTCATCTACAAGATCGATTTCGATCGGGCGTTCCTGTTCGTCCGCTACCTGTATCACGTAGACCACGGCGCCTGGCGGCTGATCCGCATCCGGTTGAAGACCGAGAACGAGGAGGTGCTGCCCAGGGACTGGGTACACGTCTATCCGCGTTGAGAGTTCTACCGCCCGCGGCTGACCGTGTAGTCGGCCACCGCCAGCAGCGCGCGCCGCAACGGGCTGTCCGGAAACCGACCCAGCGCCTGCTTGGCTGCGGCAGCGAAACCGCGCGCCCGCTCCACGGTGGCGTCGATCGCGCCGTAGCGCTGCATCAGGTGCAGCGCGCGGTCGAGGTCGGCCCCGCTCTGCTCGCTCGTCTCGATGGTGCGGTGCCAGAAGTCGCGGTCGGCGGCATCGCCTGCCTGATAGGCAAGCAGCACCGGCAGCGTCATCTTGCCCTCGCGGAAGTCGTCGCCGATGGTCTTGCCGAGGAGCGCCTGGTCGGCCGCGTAGTCCAGCGCGTCGTCCACCAGCTGGAACGCGATGCCGAGGTTCATGCCGAACTGGGCCAGCGCCGCGGCCTCCGCCTGCGGCCGGTCGGCCACCACCGCGCCCACCTCGCAGGCGGCGGCGAACAACGCGGCGGTCTTGCCCTCGATCACCTCCAGATAGCGGGCCTCGGAGGTGGACAGGTCGTTCTGGGTGACCAGCTGCAACACCTCGCCCTCGGCGATGGTTGCAGCGGCCTGCGACAGGATACGCAGCACGACCAGCGAGCCATCCTCGACCATCAGCTGGAAGGCGCGCGCGAACAGGAAGTCGCCGACCAGCACCGAGGCCTGGTTGCCGAACACGGCATTGGCCGAAGCAAGGCCGCGCCGCAACAGGCTCTCGTCCACCACGTCGTCGTGCAGCAGCGTCGCGGTATGGATGAACTCCACACAGGCCGCCAATTTCACGTGCCGGTCGCCCTGGTAGCCGCACAGCCGGGCAGAGGCCAGCGTGAGCAGCGGGCGCAGCCGCTTGCCCCCAGCCGCGACGATATGCGCCGCAAGCTGCGGGATCAGCTGCACGGGACTCTCCATCCGCGCCACGATGGCGCGGTTGCACGCCATCAGATCATCCTCGAGCAGCGAAACGAGGGCCGACAGCGCGTCACCGCCGGGCGGCGCGACATCCTGACGCTCCGTCAGCGCCGAATCGGCCCGGGAGGGAACGGCAACGACGTCCAAGCTCGCCTCCTGGCTTGCATGTCTGGCAACCCAAGGCACCATATCGGTGTGCCGGAAAACGGGTCAAGCAAAGCCCCGGCAAGGAGGGTTGCCGAGTGCGGGTGCTGACCACGTCGAACGACCCGGTGCGGCTCTCGTTCCTGACTGCGCTGCTGGCCGATGCCGGGATCGCCGCGATCGTGCTGGACGCCTACACCAGCGCGGTGGAGGGCAGCATCGGCGCCATCCCGCGCCGGCTGGCGGTCGCGGCGGAGGACGAAGTACGCGCCCGACGGGTGCTGCGGGAGGCCGGAGAGGTCTGAGACGCCGGAGCCGCTGGCCGCAGATCACCCGGCACATCTGGCCGCGGGCGCCGTGTTCCGATATCCGTGGCGGCGGGCGCGTCTCGACCGGGGAGACATTTGATGTTTGCAAGACGGCAGATACTCGGAATGGTGACGGGGGGCAGCGCCGCGCTGGCCGCGACCCGCGCGGTCGCGGCCGCCACGACCTTGCTCAATGTTTCGTACGACCCAACGCGCGAGCTGTATCGTGCGATCGACCGGGCCTTCACTGCCGCCTGGCAAAAGCAGACGGGCGAGCGCATCGCCATCAACCAGTCGCATGGCGGCTCCGGGGCGCAGGCCCGCGCGGTGCTGGACGGGCTGCAGGCCGACGTCGTCACCCTGGCGCTGGCGGCCGATATCGACGCGCTGGCACGGCGTGGCCTGATCGCGGCGGACTGGCAGACCCGGCTGCCCGACAACGCCGCGCCGTTCACCAGCACCATCGTGCTGCTGGTCCGCAAGGGCAACCCGAAGGCGATCCATGACTGGCCGGACCTGATCCGGCAGGACGTGTCGGTGATCACGCCGAACCCGAAGACCTCGGGCGGGGCGCGCTGGAACTTCCTCGCCGCACTGGCCTGGGCCAGGGCGCAGCCGGATGCGACGGCAGCCTCGGCCGAACACTTCATGCGCCGGCTGTTCCATCAGGTGCCAGTCCTCGACACCGGTGCGCGCGGTGCGACCAACAGCTTCGCCCAGCGTGGCCTGGGCGACGTGCTGCTCGCCTGGGAAAACGAAGCCTGGCTCGCACGCAAGGAGTTCGGCGCCGATGCGTTCGAGATCGTCTACCCGTCGCTCAGCATCCTCGCCGAGCCCCCGGTTGCGGTGGTGGATGCGGTGGTGGACAAGCGGGGTACGCGCGCGGCCGCCGAAGCGTATCTGCGGTTTCTCTATACCAGGGAGGGTCAGGACATCGCCGCGGCCAACTACTACCGGCCCCGCGACTCGGCGGTGGCCCAGGCCTATGCCGAACGCTATCCCCTGCTGAAGCTGGTCAACATCCAGGACTTCGGCGGCTGGGAGGCTGCGCAGTCGACGTATTTCGCCGATGGCGGGATGTTCGACCGCGTGTTCACTCCGGGGAAATGATGCTGGCCGCACGGCGGTCCGCCCTGCCGGGCTTCGTCCCGACCTTCGCGCTCACCTCGTTCTGGCTGTCGCTGATCGTGCTGCTGCCGCTGGCGGCTCTGGTGCTGCGGCCGTGGGAGCTGGGCGCTCTCGGTGTGTGGCAGTCGGTCACCGAGCCGCGCGTCCTCGCCGCCCTCCGCCTGAGCTTCGGCACGGCGGCGCTGGCCGCGGTGGTGAACGTTCCGTTCGGCCTGCTCGTCGCCTGGGTCATGGTGCGTTACCGATTCCCGGGACGGAACCTTGCCGACTCGCTGATCGACATGCCGCTGGCGCTGCCGACGGCGGTCGCGGGCATCGCCCTGACGGCGTTGTTCGCACCGAAGGGCTGGATCGGCGCGCTGCTGGCACCGCTCGGCATCAAGGTCGCCTATACGCCGCTGGGCATCCTCGTGGCGCTGATCTTCGTCGGACTGCCGTTCGTCGTGCGCACGCTCGAACCGGTGGTCATGGACCTGCCGCGCGATGCGGAGGAAGCCGCCGCGACGCTCGGCGCGACCCGCGCGCAGATCATGCGCCGGGTCGTGCTGCCGGCGCTGATGCCGGGACTGTTGGCCGGCTTCGGCGCGGCCCTCGCACGCGGGGTCGGCGAATACGGCTCGGTCATCTTCATCGCCGGCAATATGCCGATGATCAGCGAGATCGCGCCGCTACTGATCGTGATCCGGCTGGAGCAACTCAACTACGCGGGCGCCGCAGCCCTGGGTCTGGTGATGCTCCTGGTGTCGTTCTTCATCCTGCTGCTGCTCAATCTGCTGCAGCGTCGGATGGGCGATCGCCCGGCATGAACACGGCCGCGACCGAGGAGGCACCGGCGACGCGCATCCTGCTGACTGCGCTGACCCTCGTGCTGCTGATCGTGCTCCTGCTGCTGCCGCTGATCGTGGTGTTCGCCGAGGCGCTGCAGCACGGCCTCGCGGGCGTGCTGGAGGCCATGGCCGATCCGGATGCGTTGGCCGCGATCCGGCTCACGCTGCTGGTCGCGGCGATCAGCGTGCCGCTGAACACGGTGTGCGGCCTCGCCGCCGCCTGGTGCGTCGGCCGCTTCCGGTTTCCGGGGCGCGGCCTGCTGGTCACGCTGATCGAGCTGCCGTTCTCGGTCTCGCCGGTGATCTCCGGCCTGGTCTGGGTCCTGCTGTTCGGCGCCAATGGCTGGCTGGGGCCGGTACTGGACCGCCTCGACATCCGCATCATCTTCGCGGTGCCGGGGCTGGTGCTTGCCACCGCCTTCGTCACCTTTCCGTTTGTCGCGCGCACGCTGATCCCCCTGATGGAGCAGCAGGGCGCGACCGAGGAAGAAGCGGCGGTGACCCTGGGCGCGACCGGCTGGCAGACGTTCTGGCGGGTGACCCTGCCGAACATCCGGTGGGGCCTGCTGTACGGCGTCCTGCTGTGCAACGCGCGCGCGATGGGCGAGTTCGGCGCCGTCGCCGTGGTGTCCGGCCACGTGCGCGGACAGACCATGACCATGCCGCTGCAGGTCGAGGCCCTGTTCAACGACTACGACTGGGTCGGCGCCTTCACCATCGCCGGTCTGCTGGCGCTGCTCGCCCTGGTGACACTGGTGGTGAAGGCCGCACTGGAGTGGCGCATCGGCGTGCGTGGCGGGGGTCTGCTGTGACCGTCGTGCTGCGCAACCTGCGCAAGGCCTTCGGCACCGTGGCGGCGCTGGACGACGTCAGCCTGACCATCGCGCCGGGTGAATTCCTGGCGCTGCTCGGGCCGTCGGGGTCGGGCAAGACGACGCTGCTGCGGGTGCTCGCCGGCCTGGAGTTCCTCGATTCCGGCGACGTGACGGTCGACGGCCGGCCGATGCAGGGCGTGCCGGCGCGCGAGCGCGCAGTCGGGCTGGTGTTCCAGCACTACGCCCTGTTCCGCCACATGAGCGTCTCGCGCAACGTTGCTTTCGGGCTGGAGGTACTGCCACGCAGCCGGCGCCCACCGCGGCGCGATATCGCCGCGCGCGTGCGCTCGCTGCTGGAGATGATGCAGATCGGCGAGCTTGCGAGCCGCTATCCCGAGCAGATCTCCGGCGGGCAGCGGCAGCGCGTGGCACTGGCGCGCGCGCTCGCGATCGAACCCAGGCTGCTGCTGCTCGACGAGCCGTTCGGTGCACTGGACGCCAGGGTGCGCAAGAGCCTGCGAATCTGGCTCAGGGAACTGCACGAGCGGATGGGGCTCACCAGCATTTTCGTCACCCACGACCAGTCCGAAGCCATGGAGATGGCAGACCGCGTCGCCGTTCTGCGCGCCGGGCGGATCGAGCAGGTCGACGTGCCGGACCGGCTGTACGCCGAGCCGGCAAGCGCGTTCGTGCACGAATTCCTGGGCGAGTTGGTCCGCTTCGAAGCTGTGGTGGAAGGCGGGCAGGCGCGGATCGGGACCCTGCCGGGAACGGCGCTCGCCGCGGGGTGCCCGCCGGGACCCGCGATCGTGCTGATCCGCCCGCATGAGATCGGTTTGCGGCCGGGCGATGGGCCGGCGCGGGTGGTCAGCGTGCATGTCGGCGGCCCGCTGCACCGGGTCCGGCTGGACCTCGCCGGGCAACTGCTGGAGGTCCTGCAGACCGAGGGCAGCTGGGTGCCGACGGCGGGAGAGACGTGCGATCTCGACCTGGCGCGGGCGCGGATCTACGCCGCCGATCGATTGGGGTAATATATTACCACATCGCAGTTCGCTTGACGCTGCAAGCGGTTTCCCTCATACCCCCGCCGCCAGCTCGCAGGGTTGCATATGAAATCGACGATCTCGCTGAAGCCAGCCGAGGTGAAGAAGGACTGGGTGCTGATCGACGCCGAAGGCGTCGTTCTCGGCCGGCTCGCCACCATCATCGCCAACCGCCTGCGCGGCAAGCACAAGCCGCAGTTCACCCCGCATGTCGATTGTGGCGACAACATCGTGGTGATCAACGCGGCGAAGGTGCGGGTGACCGGCAACAAGCCGGACCAGGCAATCTTCTACTACCACACCGGCTATCCGGGCGGGATCAAGGGCCGCAGCATCCGCCAGCGGCTGGATGGCAAGCATCCCGAGCAGGTGCTGGAAAAGGCGGTGGAGCGCATGATCACCCGCGGCCCGCTGCAGCGCCGGCAGATGAAGCATCTGTATGTCTATGCCGGGGCCGAGCACAAGCACGCGGCGCAGCAGCCGGTGCCGCTCGACGTTGCCGCGATGAACCCGAAGAACAAGCGAGGCTGATCCCGCATGTCCGGAACCACCCGCACCCTCGCCGACCTCAAGGACGCGCTCGCCGCGCAGCAGGCCGCCGCGGCCGGCACGGCGCCGACGGGCGCGGCCCCCGTCCCGTCCGACCAGCCGCACCGCGAACCGAAGCGCGACGCACTGGGACGCTCCTATGCCACCGGTCGGCGCAAGAATGCCGTGGCGCGGGTGTGGATCAAGCCGGGCAAGGGCGAGATCACGGTGAACAACCGGCAGGTGGTGCAGTATTTCGCGCGCCCCGTGCTGCGCATGCTGCTCACCCAGCCGTTCCTGGTGGCTGACCGCTACAACCAGTTCGACGTGTTCTGCACCGTCACCGGCGGCGGACTGTCGGGCCAGGCCGGCGCAGTGCGGCACGGGATTTCGCGCGCGCTCACCTACTACGAGCCGGACCTGCGCGGCATCCTGAAGGTCGCCGGCTTCCTCACCCGCGACTCCCGCGTGGTCGAGCGCAAGAAGTACGGCAAGGCGAAGGCGCGACGAAGCTTCCAGTTCAGCAAGCGCTAACGTGGCCGGGCTCGGCCGGCCATCCACGTCTTTTCTGCGGGATCCCAAAGTCGTGGATGGCCGGTACAGGGCCGACCATGACGAGGAACACAGGCCCGGAGTTCGTAAAATGCCGACCAAGCCAAGCGTATTCATCGATGGAGAGGCCGGGACCACTGGGCTAGGCATTCGCGACCGCCTGCGCGGCCTGACCGACATCGCACTCAAGAGCATTCCGGCGGAGTGCCGCAAAGACCCGGCGGCGCGCCGCGACATGATGGCGCAGGTCGATCTGGTGATCCTGTGCCTGCCCGACGATGCGGCGCGCGAGTTGGCGGCGCTGGCCGACGGGCTGGGCAATGCCGCGCCCAGGCTGCTGGACGCCAGCACTGCGCACAGGGTGCACCCGGACTGGGCCTATGGCTTTCCCGAAATGGTGCCCGGCCAGGCCGAGAGGATCGCCGGCGCGCGCAAGGTGGCGAATCCCGGCTGCTACCCGACCGGCGCGATCGGCCTGATCCGTCCGTTGGTCGATGCCGGCATCATCCCGCCCGATCACCCGGTCACCATCAACGCGGTCAGCGGCTACTCGGGCGGTGGGCGCTCGATGATCGAAGCGCACGAGCACGACGGCGGACCGGCCTTCGAACTCTATGCGCTGAAGCTCGAGCACAAGCACCTGCCCGAGACTCAGCTTTATTGCGGGCTGTCCCGCCGGCCGATCTTCGTGCCTTCGGTGGGTCACTACCGCCAGGGCATGCTGGTCTCGGTGCCGCTGCATCTCGATGCCCTGCCAGGCAAGCCTTCGGGCGGCGACCTGCGCGCGGTGCTGGAAGCGCGCTATCGCGGCTGTCGCTATGTGCGCGTCATTCCGCCCGCCACCGACGGCAAGCTCGAGCCGGAGGGGCTGAACGAAACCAACCTGCTCGAACTGACGGTGCACGCCAGCGAGGCGCACCGCCAGGCAGTGCTGGTCGCCCGGCTCGACAACCTGGGCAAGGGCGCGTCCGGTGCTGCGGTGCAGAATCTGCGGTTGATGCTTGGCCTGCCGGCTGAGGCACCCCAGCTGGAGCGGCTGGGTGCCTGAGCTGCTGCACGGCCCGGGTCCGATCTACGCGCTGGACGGCGTCACCCCCAAGGTGGCGCCGGACGCGTTCATTGCGCCGACTGCGGCAGTGATCGGCGACGTGGAGATCGGCGCGGAGACCGGCATCTGGTTCCAGTGCCTGGTGCGCGGCGATCTCTGCCACATCCGCATCGGCGCGCGCACCAATATCCAGGACGGCGCGATCATCCACGTCGATTCCGGCGGCCTGGCAGCGATCATCGGCGACGATGTCACCGTGGGCCACAACGCGGTGATCCACGCCTGCACGCTGCAGAACCGGGCGTTCGTCGGCATCTCTGCCACCGTGCTGGACGGCGCGGTGATCGAGGAGGGCGGCATGCTGGGTGCCGGCGGACTGCTCGCGCCCGGCAAGGTGATCCGACGCAACGAACTCTGGGTGGGTGTGCCGGCGAAGCTGTTCCGCGTGATGGAAGAAGACGAACGGCGGAAGTTCGACCGCAACGCCGAGGTGTACCGGACGCTGGCGGCGCGCTTCCGTACAGGCTTGCAAAGCACGACCTGACGCTTCCGCGTGCCGATGACGCCCGTCCAATAAAGCATTATGCTTATAAGTTAGGCATGATGTGTGTTTCGCTGAAAAATTAGCCTGGACACGCGGCAGAATATCATGCTGCGCTGCAACAGAGCGTCGCTCGGCTGCAGGAGGCTATGCATGACTTCGTCGATTTCCCGAACCGCTTTCGTGCTGGCGATGGCGCTGGGCAGCGCCGCGCCGCTGGCCGCGCGCGCCGAGTCCGTGCTGACCGTGGCAATGACCGCCGGCGACATCCCCGCCACGACCGGCAATCCGGACCAGGGCTTCGAAGGCTTCCGCTTCGTCGGCTACAACCTCTACGACGGGCTGGCGCTGTGGGATCTGTCGAGCAGCGACAAGCCGTCCGACATCAAGCCGGGCCTCGCCACCTCGTGGGAGGTCGATCCCAACAACCACAAGCGCTGGATCTACCATCTGCGCCAGGGCGTGAAGTGGCACGACGGCTGCCCGTTCACCGCCGACGATGTCATCTGGAACTTCGGCCGCATCACCGACGACAAGGCGCCGCAGTTCTATACGCAGCAGATGGCGTTCTCGCGCGCCTACACCACGAACTTCGCCTCGATGGAGAAGATCGACGACAGCACGGTGGCGATCACCACCAAGGTGGTGGAGTCGCTGTTTCCCTATCAGTTGAGTTACATCCTGATGGTCAGCCGCTGCCGCGCCGAGGCGCTGCACTACGACTGGAACGCCTATGCCGAGCATCCATCGGGGACCGGGCCGTTCCGCGCCGATCGGCTGGTGGCGCATGAACGCTTCGAGTTACTGCCGAACAAGGAGTACTGGGACCCGAAGCGCATCGCCAAATACGATCGCCTGGTGCTGCTGCCGATGCCCGAGGCGGCGACACGCACCGCGGCGCTGCTGACCGGGCAGGTGAACTTCGTCGAGGCGCCATCGCCCGATGCCATCCCCAAGCTGAGAAGCGCGGGGATGCAGATCATCACCAACACGTACCCGCACAACTGGCCGTACATTCTGAACTTCGTGCGCGGACCGATGACCGACGTGCGCGTCCGCCGCGCCGCCAACTACGCGCTGAACCGCGGCGAGTTCGTCGAACTGCTCGGCGGCACCGCGATCGAAGACTACGCCACCATGCCGCCGACCTCGCCCTGGTACGGCCACCCCATCAAATACGAATTCAACCAGGCCAAGGCGAAGGAATTGCTGAAGGAGGCCGGCTGCCTGCCGTGCAAGATCACGCTGGCGATCTCCACCTCGGGCTCCGGCCAGATGCAGCCGCTGCCGATGAACGAGCTGGTGAAGTCGCAGCTCGAGGAGGTGGGCTTCCAGGTCGAGTTCAAGGTCATGGACTGGAACTCGCTGATCGAGATCGGCCGCTCCGGCGTGGTGAAGTACCCCGAGATCGACGGCTACAACGGCTCGCGCGCCCTGCTCGACCCGGTGAGCGCGCTGATCAAGCCGGTCGGCAAGCTGTACTGGTCGCCTGGCGGCGCCAACTGGGGACACTTCTACGACCCAGAGATCGAGGATCTCGTGGGGCAGATCTTCAACGAGTTCGACACCGACAAGCGGCTGACCATGCTGATCAAGCTGCACGAGCTGGAGAGCGACCGGGCACAGATGATCTGGGTGGTGCACGACCTGAACCCGCGCGCCCTGTCGCCCAAGCTGCACGGCTTCGTGCAGGCGCAGAACTGGTTCCAGGACCTGACGCCGATCACGGTGGACCCGTGACGCAGCAAGCGGGAGAGGCGGCGTGATGCTTGGCTACATCGCCCGCCGCATCCTGCTCGCCATCCCGATCGCGTTCGGCGTCAGCGTCGTGTGCTTCTCGCTGGTGTATCTGGCACCCGGCGATCCGTTGCAGACGATCCTGCCGTCGGACGCCACACAGGAGATGGTGGAGCAGATCAAGCACGCCTACGGCTTCGACCGCCCGCTGCCGGTGCAGTACCTGCTGTGGCTTGTGCACGTGCTCACCGGTGATTTCGGCGTGTCGATCTCGACCCGCCGCCCGGTGATCCTGGAAGTCACCGGCGCGCTCTCCAACACCTTCATCCTGACCAGCTTTGCGATTCCGCTCTCGTTCATCACCGGCTACGCAATGGGCGCGCTCGCCGGCTGCTTCCCCGGCCGCGCGGTGGATCGGATCGTCACAGGCGCCGCGGTCGTCGGCGTCAGCCTGCCCAACTACTGGCTCGGCATCGTGCTGGTCATCATCTTCGCCGTCGAGCTGATGGCGCTGCCGGCCACCGGCATGGGCCCGCAGGGGTCGTCGCAGTTCAACGTCCTGCACTGGTCGAGCGCGCGCTTTCTCGTGCTGCCGGTGATCACGCTGTCGATGATCCCGGTCGGCATCATCGCGCGCACGACGCGCGCCGCGGTGTCCGAGGTGCTGAACCAGGACTTCGTCACCACGCTGCGCGCTAAAGGGCTGAGCGAGTTCGCCGTGATCCGCCACGTGCTGAAGAATTCCGCGCCACAGGTGCTGGCGGTGATGGGCCTGCAGTTCGGCTATCTGATGGGCGGTTCGATCCTGATCGAGACCGTGTTCACCTGGCCCGGCAGCGGCTTCATGCTGTCGAAGGCGATCATCAACCGCGACATCCCCGTGCTCCAGGGCACCATCCTGTTCCTGGCGATGATCTTCGTCGCCACCAACCTGGTCGTCGATCTTCTCCAGTCGATGATTGACCCGCGCATCCGCCGGAGCTGAGTGATGTCGCAGACCGCCACCCTTCCGGCCACCGCCTTCGCCGACGACTTGCCGCCCGCACTCCGCGTGCGCGGCTACTGGGGCAGTGTCGGCTATCGGCTGCGCCACGATCCGGTGACGCTGTGCTTCGGTGCGATCGTGCTGTTGATCGTCCTGATGGCGATCTTCGCGCCGCTTCTGGCGCCGTTCGATCCCTACAAGGAAAGCGTGATCCTTCGCCTCAAGCCGTTCGGTTACAAGGGCCACCCTCTCGGCACCGACGAACTCGGCCGCGACCTGCTGAGCCGACTGATCTACGGCGCGCGGTCGTCGCTGCTGATGGGCCTGATCCCGGTCTGCATCGCCACCGCGGTCGGCGGCACCCTGGGCGTCATCGGCGGCTTTGCCGGACGTCACGTGAACGCCGTCATCATGCGCACAATGGACGTATTCTACGCGTTCCCCTCGGTGCTGCTGGCGGTGGCGATCTCCGGCGCGATGGGCGGCGGCATGGCCAACGGCATGGCGGCGCTGGCACTGGTGTTCATCCCGGCGATGTGTCGCGTCGCCGAGACCGCGACCGCGCAGGTACGCAGCCTCGACTACATCGAGGCGGCCCGTGCCACCGGCGCCGGCACGCTCACCATCGTGCGCTACCACGTACTCGGCAACGTGCTTGGCCCGGTCTTCATCTATGCTTCGAGCCTGGTATCGGTCTCCATCCTGCTCGCCTCCGGCCTGTCGTTCCTCGGCCTCGGCGTGAAGCCGCCGACGCCGGACTGGGGCCTGATGTTGAGCACGCTGCGCCAGTCGATCTACATCGCGCCGCTCTCCTGCGCACTGCCAGGTGCAGCGATCTTCGTCACCTCGATCTGCTTCAACCTGGTCAGCGACGGCATCCGCTCCGCCATGGATGTGCGGCTGTGAGCGAGACGCGCGACGTCGGCGGCCCGGCGCAGCCGCTGCTGATCGCCCGCGATCTCGCCAAGCACTTCCACGTCCGCGGCGGCAGCAAGTCGGCACGCGTGCGCGCGGTCGACGGCGTGTCGTTCACGCTGTTCAAGGGCGAGACGCTCGGCATCGTCGGTGAATCCGGCTGCGGCAAGTCCACGCTGGCGCGCATGCTGCTGCATCTGGTCGACCGCGATACCGGCGAGCTGATCTTCGACGGCGAGCCGGTCGGCGCACCACGCGGCATCACCGTCGCCGCGCTGCGTCGCAACGTGCAGATGGTGTTCCAGGACAGTTATTCCTCGCTGAACCCGCGCATGCCGGTGCAGGATTTGGTAGCGTTCGGGCCTTTCGTGCACGGACGCAAGAAAGCCGAGGCGCGCCAGGTCGCGCGCGACGTGCTGGTGAAGGTCGGGCTCAATCCGGACCTGTTCGGCCCGCGCTATCCGCACGAACTGTCCGGCGGGCAGAAACAGCGGGTGAACATTGCGCGTGCGCTGGCGATCGAGCCGCGCATGGTGATCCTGGACGAAGCGGTCTCCGCGCTCGACAAGTCGGTGGAGGCGCAGGTGCTGAACCTGCTGCGCGCGCTGAAGCAGCAGTTCGACCTGACGTATCTGTTCATCAGCCACGACCTGAACGTGGTGCGCTACATCAGCGATCGGGTGCTGGTGATGTATCTCGGCCGCGTGGTGGAGCTTGGTCCGTCCGAGGACATCTTCACCCGTCCGCTGCACCCCTATACGCGCGCGCTGCTCGGTTCGCGACCGTCGATGGATCCCGCGCATCGGATCGAGGAGCCGCCGATCACCGGCGATCCGCCGAGTCCGATCGATCCGCCCTCCGGCTGCCGCTTCCATACGCGCTGCCCGTTCGCCGAAGCGGTGTGCGCCGAGCGCTCGCCGGAGCTGGGCGCGTGGCGCGAACGCAATTCGCATGTGGCTGCCTGCCATATGCTCGATCCGACCTCCGGCCACGTACGGGCGGCACAGTGAACGCGCTCGTCGAGGTCGATGACCTCACGGTCCGCTTCGTCACGCGCGAGTTGACGGTGCACGCGGTGAACGGCGTCAGCTTCAGCGTGCAGCCCGGCGAGGTGCTGTGCATCCTGGGCGAATTGGGCTCCGGCAAGTCCGTCACGCTGCGCGCAATGATGCGCCTGCTGCCGCCAAGGCGCGCGCAGATCGCCGGCGCGATCCGCATCGACGGGCACGACGTGCTGGCCCTCGACAAGCGCGGGCTGCGCGACCTGCGCGGTGGTCTGGTATCGATGATCTTTCAGGAGCCGATGACCGCGCTCGATCCGGTCTACACGATCGGCACGCAGATCGCCGAGACGGTGTTGCGCCACAAGGGCGGCAGCCGCGCCGACGCGCGTGCCCGCGCGCTGGA
The DNA here is from genome assembly GCA_963812075.1 of uncultured Alphaproteobacteria bacterium. Lineage (GTDB taxonomy): Bacteria > Pseudomonadota > Alphaproteobacteria > Acetobacterales > Acetobacteraceae > JAMXLO01. Next base: position 295,263 of record CAWETN010000018.1, on the reverse strand, counting down.
ACTGCTGGAGCTGGTGAAGATCCCCGAGGCGGAGCGCCGGCTTGCCAACTATCCGCACGAGCTGTCCGGCGGGCTGCGTCAGCGCGCGATGATCGCGATGGCGCTGTCGTGCGGGCCGCGCCTGCTGCTGGCCGACGAGCCGACCACGGCGCTGGATGCGACAGTGCAGATCCAGGTGCTGATCCTGCTGCGCCGGCTGCAGCGCGAACTCGGCATGGGCACGATCTTCGTCACCCACGACCTGGGCGTGGCCTCCGAGATCGCCGACCGCATCGCGGTGATGTACGCCGGGCGCATCGTCGAGGAAGGGCCGGTCGCCGAGGTGCTGCGCGCGCCGATGCATCCGTATACACAGGGGCTGCTGGCCTCCACGGTGCACGGACAGAGCCGCGACGGCGACATCGAGGCGATTCCCGGCGCGCCGCCCGATCTGCGCCGGCTGCCCGCAGGCTGCGCCTTCGCGCCGCGCTGCGCCAAGGTGCAGCCGGAGTGCCGTGCGGCAGTGCCTGAACCGCGCTGGCCGTCGCCCGAGCGGATGGCGCGCTGCGTGCGCGTCGCCGACGTCACTCTGGCGGCCGCGGAATGAAATTCCCAATGTCACTGCGAGGAGCGCCGCGACGAAGCAAGCTCCATCAAAAGTGCGCACGACCATCGCGATTGCTTCGCTGCGCTCGCAATGACGGGAGAGGCGCGCTCCTCGCGCTGACGGTGCTGGCGGGGCTGCCGGCGACACCCGCCCACGCCCAGAAGTCCGCCGACACGCTGCGCATCGTCTGGCGCGACGCGCTGCCCAACGTGGATCCCTACTTCAACAGCGCGCGCACCGGGCTGATCGTCGCGCACCAGGCGTTCGATACCCTGCTGCAGCGCGACCCCGAAACGCTGCAGCTGAAGCCGCTGCTCGCGCAGTCCTGGAAATGGCTCGACGACACGACGCTCGAATTCGAGCTGCGGCCGGGCGTGAAGTTCCACAACGGCGACCCACTCACCGCCGCAGATGTGGCGTATACCTTCAACACCATCTCGGCGCCGGAAACCCGCGTGTCGGTCCCCAGCAACTCGGTCTGGATCGACCACGCCGAAACCGTCGGCGACCAAGTCGTTAGGGTCACCGCGAAGCACGTCTTCCCCGCGGCGGTCGAGTACATCGCGATGGCCCTGCCGATCTGGCCGAAGGCGTACCGCGAGCGCGTGGGCGCCGACGAGTACTCGAAGCATCCGATCGGCGCCGGCCCCTACCGCATTACCCGCATCGACGGTGTGCGCGAGATCGACCTCGAACGGTTCGACGACTACTACACCGACAGTCCGAAGGGCCGCCCCGCGATCCGCCATCTGGTGATCAGGGAGGTGCCCGAGGAAGCGACCCAGGTCACCATGCTGCTGGGGAACCAGGCCGACTGGATCTGGTATTTCAACACCGACAACTTCGACAACATCGCCCGCGTACCGACACTGCAGGCGATCCGTGCAGAATCGATGCGCTACGGCTTCATCAGCCTCGACGCGGCCGGGCGCAGCGGCATTGAGAACCCGCTGACCAACCTGAAGGTGCGCCAGGCGATCCACTACGCGATCGACCGCGCCACCATCGCCAACACGCTGGTGAAGGGTGGCGCGCGCGCACTCGATGCGCCCTGCTATCCGTCACAGTTCGGCTGCGACCAGCAGGTGGCGATGCACTACGACTACGATCCGGCGAAGGCGCGGCAACTGCTGCAGGAGGCCGGCTTCAAGGATGGCGTCGATACCGAGCTGGTCACCGGCCTGCTGCCGCAATGGGCGACGGCGATGCAGAACTACCTCGCCGCGGTCGGTATCCGCGCACGGCTCACCATCCTGGTGGGCGGCGGAGCTACGCAGCGCCAGCTCGAGGGCAAGGCACCGCTCTACGGCAATTCCTGGGGTTCGTATTCGATCAACGACGTCTCCGCCGGGCTGCCGTATTTCTTCTCGGGCGATGCGGTGGACTACGCGCGCGATCCCGAGGTGACGCGGCTGGTGCGCGAAGGCGGTTCGGTGACCGACCCCGACGCGCGTCGCAAGGCCTATAGCGCGGCGATCCGCCGCATCACGGAGCAGGCGTATTTCCTGCCGCTGTGGAGCTACTCCACTACCTATGCCTTTTCGCGCCAGCTCAACTTCAAGCCCTGGCCAGACGAGTTGCCGCGGTTCTACCTTGCGAGCTGGAAATAACGGAGGATGCGGTCATGCCGGAGCTGGATGATGCGACACTCGATTTCCTGCTGGCCCGCAGCGGCCTGTCCCCCACGGCGGAGCAGCGCGCCGGGCTGAAGGCCGCCTATCCGCATGTCGCCGCGATGGCCGAGCGCGTGCGCAAGCCGCGCGGCCGTATGGCCGAGCCGGCGCTGACCTACGGCTTCGCCGAGGAGGACCTGGCATGACCGGCCTCCTCACCATCGCCGAGGCGTCGAAGCTGATCGCCGCGAAGCAGCTGTCGCCGGTGGAACTGACGCGCGACTGTCTCGACCGCGTGCGCGAGCTCGATCCCGAACTGCACGCCTTCATCCTGGTCACCGAAGAGCGTGCGATGGCGGACGCGCGCGCGGCCGAGGCGGCGATCATGGCCGGCAAGTCCACGGGTCCGCTGTGCGGGATCCCGATCGGGCTGAAGGACATCGTCGATACCAAGGGCATCCCCACGACCTGCCATTCGAAGCTGCTGCACGACAACGTGCCGACGGCGGATGCGGCCTGCGCGGAGAAGCTGGCCGGCGCCGGCTCCGTGCTGATGGGCAAGACGGCGACGCATGAGTTCGCCGACGGCGGCCCGTCGTTCGACCTGCCCTGGCCGCCGGCGCGCAATCCATGGAACACCGCGCATTTCACCGCAGGCTCCAGCAGCGGCACCGGCGCGGGCGTTGCCGCCGGGCTGATCATGGGCGGCATCGGCACCGATACCGGCGGCTCGATCCGCGGGCCTGCGGCGTTGTGCGGCATCGCCGGCATCAAACCGACCTACGGGCTGGTCAGCCGCGCGGGCGTGGCGCCGGCGGCGTTCACGCTCGATCACATCGGGCCGATGGCATGGACGACGGAGGACTGCGCGCTGATGCTGCAGGTGCTCGCCGGGCACGACCCGCGCGACCCGGCCAGCGCGTCGCGGCCGATCCCGGACTACACCGCGCAGCTCGGTGCCGGCATCAAGGGCGTGCGCATCGGCGTGATCCACCACTTCCACGAGGTGGACCACAAGGTGAGCGACGGCACGCAGCGAGCCATCGATGCGGCCATCGCGACGCTGCGCGACCTCGGCGCCGAAGTGCGCGAGGTGACGCTGTCGCCGCTCGCCGAGTGGCATGCGTGCGGCACGCTGATCTCGCTCACCGAACGCGCCGCCGCCTACGACGAATGGGCACGCACGCGGCTGGCCGATTTCGGCGCCCGTGTGCAGCAGCGCCTGCTGATGGGGGCGATGGTGTCGGGCGTGGACTACGTGCAGGCGGTGCGACGGCGACGGGAACTGCGGGCGGAGCTGAACGCCGCGATGGCCGGGCTCGACCTGGTGCTGACCGCGGCGCAGCCCGCCGAGGCGCCGAAGATCGACGAAGTGCCGGAGTGGGACGTGGGCCAGAAGCCCGGCTTCACCATGCCGTTCAACGTCGCCGGCTATCCGGCCATCTCGATCTGTTCGGGGTTCGGCGAAGGTGGACTGCCGGTGGCGATCCAGCTGGTCGGCAAGCCGTTCCAGGAGGCGACGGTGCTGCGCACCGCCGATGCGTTCGAGAAGGCGACGCCGTTCCGTGACCGCCGTCCTGCACTTACCCGGTCCCTCGTCGCGGCCTAGGATGCGCACGAGCTGCGCCTTCCAACGTCATGGCGAGGCTTGGCCTCGCCATTCCACATCCTTGCTGCCGAGCGGAAGGAAAGTCGTGGGATGGCCGGCCCAAGGCCGGCCATGACGAGGTTGGGCGTGCCCATCAGCCAGAGGAACACAGCATGGCCCAGCATCAGCTTCGCGCCTCGCCACAGACCGTGCGCATCGGCGTGTTCGACGCGACCTTCCCGTCGGTGATGACCATCGAGTTCGGCGACACCGTGGTGGTGCAGTGCGTCTCCGGCCGCGACGACGTGCTGCCGCCGGCCAGCGCCGGTCTGACGGTGCCGCCGGAGCTCAGCGCCATCATCGCCGCCAATCCGGGCATGCGCGCCGGCCACATCGTCACCGGCCCGATCGCCATCGCCGACGCCGAGCCGGGCGACATGCTGGAGATCCGCATCGAACAGATCGAGCCGGGCGCCGACTGGGGCTACAACGTGATCCGCCCGCTCGCCGGCACGCTGCCGGAGGACTTCCACGAGACAGTGATCAGCCACATACCGGTGGACAAGGCGCGCCGCGTCTGCACGCTGCCGTGGGGCACGGAGCTGCCGCTGGCGCCGTTCTTCGGCGTGATGGGCGTGGCGCCGCCGCCGGCGTTCGGCACCATCGCCTCGAAGGAGCCGCGGATCCACGGCGGCAACATGGACAACAAGGAACTCACCGCCGGGTCCGTGCTGTATCTGCCGGTGTGGGTGCCGGGCGCCAACTTCTCGGTCGGCGACGGGCACGGCGTGCAGGGCGACGGCGAGGTCTGCGTCACCGCGCTGGAGATGTGCCTGACCGGCACCTTCACCTTCATCCTGCACAAGGGCGGCGGGGCATCACGCCCGCTGCTGAAGCAGCCGAAGGCGGAGACGCCGACCCACTTCATCAGTATGGGGCTGAACGAGGACCTCGACCAGGCAATGAAGCAGGCGCTGCGCGAGATGATCAGCTTCATCTGCTCGCGCAGCAACCTGTCGCGCGAGCAGGCGTATCAGTTCTGCTCGCTGGCCGTGGACTTCCATGTGACGCAGACGGTGAACGGCGAAAAGGGCATCCACGGCATGCTGAAAAAGGGACTGCTGTTCTGACTCAGCAGGCCGCCGCGATCGTCGCGCACAACTCGTCCACCATCACCCTGATCAGCGCCTCGTCCTCGCCTTCCGCCATCACGCGGATCAGCGGCTCGGTGCCGCTTTCGCGGATCAGCAGTCGCCCACACCCGTTCAGCCGCGCCTCGGCCGCGGCGATGACCTGCTGGATCCGCTCGCTGCCCAACGGCGAGGAGCCGGCGAAGCGGACATTCTTCAACAGCTGCGGCAGCGGGGTGAAGATGCGGCACACCTCGCCCGCCGGCCGGCCCTCGTGGACGATGACGGCGAGCACCTGAAGTGCCGCCAGCAGGCCGTCGCCCGTTGTGGCGAAGTCTGACAGGATCACATGTCCGGACTGCTCGCCGCCGACGTTCAGGCCGTTCTCCCGCATGTGCGCGGCCACATAGCGGTCGCCGACGCGCGTGCGGTGAAGCATGAGCTTGTGCGCTGTCAGAAAGCGCTCGAGCCCGAGATTGGACATCACGGTGGCGACGATGCCGTCACCGCGCAGTTGCCCGCCGGCCGCCCACGAGCGTGCGATCAGCGCCAGGATCTGGTCGCCGTCGATCAGTTCGCCGGTTTCGTCCGCGATCAGCAGCCGGTCCGCGTCGCCGTCCAGCGCGATCCCCAGATGCGCCCCGTGTTCCACCACCTGGGCGCAGAAATACTCGGGCACGGTGCTGCCGCAGCCGCGGTTGATGTTGAATCCATCCGGCGAGACGCCGACAGGAATGACCGTGGCACCCAATTCCCATAGCACGGTAGGCGCGACGCGATAGGCGGCGCCGTGCGCGCAGTCCACCACGATCCGCAGCCCGTCCAGTCGCAGACCGCGCGGGAAGCTCGCCTTGGCGACCTCGATGTAGCGCCCGGCGGCGTCGTCCAGACGTGCGGCGCGGCCCAGTGCGATGGGGGCAGCCAGCCGCTTGCCCATGTCGCCCGCCATCAGCGACTCGATCTCCGCCTCGGTGTCGTCATCGAGCTTGAAGCCCTCCGGACCGAACAGCTTGATGCCGTTGTCCTCGAACGGGTTATGCGAGGCGGAGATCATCACACCCAGATCGGCGCGCAGGCTGCGGGTGAGCATGGCGATCGCCGGCGTCGGCAGCGGTCCCACCAGCGTCACATCCATGCCGGCGCCGATGAACCCCGCGGTGAGTGCCGGCTCGATCATGTAGCCGGACAGCCGCGTGTCCTTGCCGATCACCACCCGGTGCCGGTGGTTGCCGCGGGTGAACAGCAGACCGGCCGCCTGGCCCAGCCGCAGTGCCATCTCCGCGGTCATCGGATCGGTGTTGGCGGTACCGCGGATGCCGTCAGTGCCGAAAAGATGTCGCTCGCGTGCCATCGCCGTTACGCCTGGGGTGTGGAACCTGATGTAGCCGGTGAGGCCGTGCCGATGGAAGCACTCTTCTCGGTCAGCGCCTGCCAGACCTTCACCGCCTGGACGGTCTCTGGGACGTCGTGCACGCGGAGGATGGCGGCGCCCCCCGACAGTGCGAACAAACCGGCGGCCAGTGAGGCCGGCAGCCGCCTCCGAGGGTCCTGTTCGCCCGTGATCGCTCCCAGGAACGACTTGCGGGAGACGCCGACCAGGATGTGGCAGCCCAGGGTGCCAAGCTCCGGCAACCGCTGAAGCAACTGCAACGACTGGGCGGCTGTCTTGGCGAAGCCGATGCCGGGGTCGACGACGATCCGGTTGCGGGGAATCCCGGCCCGCATTGCGGCCTCGATCCGCTGGCCAAGCTCGCGCGTCACGTCGGCGGCGACATCGTCGTAGTGCGCCAGCGTGTGCATGTCCTCGGGCGTTCCCCGCATGTGCATGAGCACGACCGGGCATCCGCGCGCGGCAACCAGCGACGCCGCCGCCGGATCGTAGCCAAGCGCGGACACGTCGTTCACGATCGCAGCGCCGGCACCGAGGGCCGCTGCCATAGTCGCGGCGTTGCGGCTGTCCACCGAGACACGCAAACCGGCGCCGGCCAGTCCGCGTATCACCGGCAGGATCCGCCGCTGCTCTTCGGCAGGCGAGGTTGGCTGCGATCGCGGCCGCGTGGTCTCCCCGCCGACATCGATGATGTCCGCGCCAGACACGGCCATTGCGAGACCCGCGGCGATGGCAGCATCCGGGTCTGCGAAGTCGCCTCCATCGCTGAAGCTGTCCGGGGTCACATTCAGCACGCCCATGATGCGCGGATGCCGGCCCAGCTTCAGCCCGGCCCAGACGGTGCCGACACCCGAACCGCCCGGCGGGCCCGCAGCGGAGTTCATGTAAGCCACCTCACCAGTCGCAGGATGGTGCGAACTGCCACCGTCCGGCGGGCCGCCCTGCCCTGCACGCGACCTTGCCGGCCATGATCGCTCAGTCGTGGAAAACCTTGGCGGACCCGACACGATTCGAACGTGCGACCTTCGCCTTCGGAGGGCTTTGCGGAGGCTTTGTCGGTGTTTGAAGCAGTTTGCGCGAGCTGCCTAACTGCATGATTTCCATAATAATCGGCTTTGCCGGCCCTTGTTCGCTGTTGCGGCGACTTGCGCAAATCTGTTACCCCGATGTTACCCCGTCGATGTCCGCCGGGTATGGCGAAGGTCAGGGTAAGGTGGCGAGGCAGGTTCGGATAGGAGTGCGTGAAGTGCGCGCTCTGATGCCCGGCGAGGAGATCTGGGACAGCGCTGTCCGGGGGTTCGGCGCACGACGTCGGGTCACCGAGTTCGGTGTCCTATGTCCTGATGTATCGCACCGAAGAAGGCCGACTTCGGCGATACACCATCGGCCGTCACGGCGCGCCATGGACGCCGGACAGCGCGCGCACCGAGGCACTACGCATCCTGGGTGAAAAGGTGAAGGGCAACGATCCGGCGGCCACCAAGCTGGCGAAGCGGACCGCCGAGACGGTAGCTGACCTGTGCGATCTCTACTGGTCCGACGCTGTCTCCGGCAATCTCATAACGCGGCGGCGGACCCCGAAGAAGTCGAGCACCCTGCTGTCTGACAGGGGGCGTATCGAGAAGCACATTAAGCCGCTCCTCGGTCACATGAAGGTCGGTGCGGTCACCCATGCTGATGTCGAGCTATTCATGCGCGACGTCGCGTCGGGCAAGACGGCTGGACGCGCGAAGACTGCCAAAAAACGTGGCCTATCGAACATCCGAGGCGGTCGAGGTGCTGCGAGCAGAACAGTCGGCCTACTTGGGGCTATCTTCACCTACGCTGTTCGCAAGGGCATGCGACAGGAAAATCCCGTTCGGGGCGTGACACGACCTGCGGACGGCCGTCGCGAGCGACGCCTCACCATGGAGGAGTATAGCGCCCTCGGCGCCGCATTGCGCACAGCGGTCGAACGGAAGATCTGGCCGGCCGCTGTAGCTGTCGTTCGCCTTCTCGCTGTTACTGGCTGGCGTACCGGAGAAGCACTGGCGCTTCAGCGATCTGAGATAGACCTTGCGAGGCGCACCGCGATCCTGGCTGACACTAAGACCGGCCGGTCTGCGCGACCACTGTCTCAGGCAGCCTGCGACGTACTTCGCGGCGTTGTGCTGGCTGATCAGCAACTCTTCCCGGCGACGCGCGGCGATGGCCCAATAAGGGGATTTCGGTCGTTCTGGGAGCGCATCGCCAAACTCGGTGATCTGCCGGCCGACATAACGCCACACGTCCTTCGGCACAGCTTCGCCAGCCTCGCGGCCGACCTGGGCTACTCCGAACCGACCATCGCCGCCCTGATCGGACACAAAGGACACACCGTCACCGGCCGCTACATTCACAGCGCCGATGCGGTGCTACTGGCGGCGGCGGACGCCGTGGCGCAGCGTACGCTGGAGCTGATGGGCGAGACGGACCAGTGACAATCAAGCCACTCGGGCCGCAGACTGATGCGGCAGCCGCCGAAGGATCAAGCTGAAGTCCTGGATCGGCTCAGCGATGCCGTTATCGACCGACTCGGTGCCATCATTCGGGTGGCCCGAGGCGATGATCTGCGGCGATACGGCAACGCTATAAGGAATGCTGCGACTATCTACGCGCGCGACAAAGCCGCGTCATCTCCAAGAGCACAGCTGAAGCAGATCCAGTGCATCGCTCACCTTATCGACAGGTCGACACGACATCCATCCGCGTTTGAGGAACTGTCGCGTGCGATAGAGGCATTGGACCCTGCGGTAAGACGTGTGTGGGAGCTGCGGCAGTCCGCGGTTGCCCACCAAGCTCCGTCGCTGCGCATTCCAGACGCCGAGGAGCTGAGGAACCCCGCGACGCGCGATCGGGCGATCTGCGGGCTGAGGGCACTGATCACGGTCGGCGGCGCATGGGGCCGGGGCAGAAGGCGAGCTTCCGGGCGCCGGTCGCTAACTTGGCAGACGCGGTTCCAGGCTCCGGTCAGCGTACCCGGCAAACGGCTAGCGCGCCGCGAGGCGGAACGGACACTGGTCATGAACCTCCAGGTTGCGGTGCTATCTGTCGGTGTGCATCCACCAGCAACCGCGCATCCCGACAAACCCGGTCCATTCGCGAGAATGGTGGCGGAAATACTTCAGCTCCTGGGAGCGACGGGCTCCGGCAGTGCAACCGGTCTGGCGGTCCAAATCATCAATGACCTGCAAGCTGAGCGCCGAGCGCGACTTCAGCGGACGCCCGTAAACGATTAAGCGCTGTCAACGCTTAACTCCTGAACGACGGCACCATACTCCGCAAGCTAGCGAACGCTGTCGCAAACGCGGGGCGTTGCCCCCAAACGCGGAGTACAATGGTGGATTCGATCCCTGCGACGCCGGATGCGTTGCTCCGGCGCGCCCAGACCGCGGAAGCCCTGACCGCGGCGGGCTATCCGACCAGCGCCGCTACCCTGGCGACCATGGCCACGCGCGGCGGCGGCCCGCCGTACCAGCTTTACGGCCGCATCCCGATCTACCGCTGGGGCAATGCGTTGTCCTGGGCAAAAGGGCGGCTGAGCCTGCCCGTGCGCTCCACGGCCGAAGCCGATGTCGTGCGGGACTGCAAGCACATCCGCCATCAGCGTGACGACTCGGAGGCGCCAATCCAGGCGGCCTGACCACAACTCCACCTCGCGTCCCATGCGTGCAGGAGTTGTGGCCAGCGCCTGAAGTCGGTCCGGCTGGCGGATAGCGTCGAATCAACTGCCGCACAAGCGCATGGGCGCGATCAAACAGGATTGCGCCATAATGGCAGACAACGAGAACGTCGAATTTTCCGGTCCAACTCCGCCATGTTCGAGCACGACGGCGAACACCAGTAAACGCGCGGCATCCTGGCAGACGGAATTGCGGCGCTACCTCGCCGAACGGGTTGGCCAACCCGTTCCCGCCTTCGAAATCTACAAGCGCATCCTCGTGCCGCCCTGGGTTTCGTGGCGTTTCTGGTGTCGCCGCCATCGCGGGGTCAATTTCGAGCCCACGCTTGTGACGGTAACATGGGAACGCATTTCGGCGGTCCTGTTGGAGTATCCGCTGGAGTACGACCCGCCACGGCGGAGACGGCGCACTCTCCAGGGCAACTCGCTGATCACGCCCCTCCAGCGTCCCTGCGCTCAGTGCGGCAGCCCCTTCTTTGCCAAGGTCAAGCAGCGCTGCTGTAGCCGTGCGTGTGGCAAGCTGCTGGGGAAGCGCGAAGCGATCCCGGTCTGCCACGACCTCGATGAAGTGAAAGACTACCACGACCAGGCGGTAGCTCTGGCAGAACACAAGCGGCAGGCCAACGACGAAGAGGCTCGGCGTCAGTTCAATGAGATCCGCCTGCGCGCAAAACGGCGCATGGGCCAGATGGAGAAGGCGAGGGGCGGCGGCGACCAGCGGTCCGACCGTCGGTCGAGGCGTGCGACCGGTGGTGGGAAGACGCTCCGCGAACTGGGTATTACCAAGTCCGAGTCGTCCCTTTCGCAGCAGCTCGCACAGGTGCCGGACGCGGTGTTCGAGGAGCGGCTGAAGAAGCCCAAGCCGACCACCAGCTCGATCATCGAGCCCGATAAGGCCACCCAGCGCGCCTGGGAGAAGCAACAGGCCAAACGACAGCAGCGCAAGCTCGATCGCCTCCAGCCGCAGGCGGCGGCGTTGTGCCAGATGCTCCGCACCTTCTCAATTTCCGGGCTGCCGTTCAGCGATCCTAACGACGTGCTGGCAGCGCTGGAAAGCGGGGACGCGCTACCAGGCGCGCGCGAGATTGCGGGCGACCTCGCCGGTTGGTTGGCGGAGCTTCGCGCACCGGAGACAGGCGCGAATACCAGCACCACCGACACCAAGGTCGCGCCGTGAAGGCGCATTGGCGTCCGCATCCGCTGCGCGACGAGATGGCCGGGTGATCGGGCTGCAGTGATGAGCGGCACCTGGCGCCCTGTCATCGACGGCGAGAGCTTCCCGCCGGGCTGCAAATTCCGCGTGCACGTGGTGACCGGGGAGCAGGAGGTCTTCGAACCCGCCGTTGGCACTGCCGAACCAGACGGCACGCCCCAAGCCGAACTGAGCGCGGCTCACCGAGCACCCGACGGTCCGCCGTCACCGCTGTCACCGAACGACAGCGCCATGTGGCTGTTCCTCATGTGGTGGTTCAAAGGGTGCCGCCGCGGCATGATCGAGGTTGGGTGGACGGCACCCAGTGGACAGCGCGGCATCCGTCGATTCAGGCGCTTCGACCTGGAGGACGAGGCGATATTGCCGTTCGTCGTGCACCTGAACATGCAGGGTGCCAACGTCTACGTCCGCGCCGCCACCATCGCGCCCGATGATCCTGCCGGCAAGGTGACCGACCGGTGCGCCGTCGAGATTCCGGGGCTCTGGGCTGACCTGGATACGCCAGAGCACATCGCAGCGACGCAGAAGGTGGTTAAGCTGCTACGTCCGAACGCCTGGGTCGTGACAGGCTGCATCCCGAACCTGCGCGCGCAGCTTTACATCCGGCTCGACGAGGTTCTGACGGACGGCAACCTGTCGCGGTCGCTGAACACGCGACTCGCACGGTTCTGACAGTCCGACCAATCAGTGGTGAACCCGTCACGCCTGATGCGCCTGCCCGGCACGATCGCTTGGCCGATGAAGCCAGGTCGCGTGGAGGAGCTGACCCGGTTCGTGCAGCCAGTCGGCGACCGGCCGCTCTCATATCCCCTCGACTTCGTCGAACGTCAGTTGCCCAAGCTCGGCGACGATGTCCGGCAGCAGAACGATAGCGAGGATGACTGGGGGTCGACCACAGCGGCCAGCCCCGCTTCTGGTCTGAACGTCACGCCCGAGGCGGAACTGCTCAGCAAGATCAGGACCGGCGATCACTGGCACGACAACATGGTGCGGCTCGTGGCTCATCTGGTTGGGAGCGGCGTGTCGGACAACATCATTCTGGCGTTGGCTGACGCCCTGACACTGCAGGGATGGACCGTCGACCAGACCCGCGCCGACATGCGCAAGATGATCGACGGCGCGCGGCAGAAATGGACACGCCCAGATCCGCAGCCCGGTGTCACCGTGCCCGAGAAACTGCCAGACCCGGTCGACATCTTCTTCAATGCCAACAGCCCAACGCCAGAGCTGAAGTCGAAGCATGTTCCATTGGCATTATGGCCGTACATCGTCGACACCGCGGATCGGATGGGCGTTGACCCCACGTCAGTTGCAGTCTCGTGCTTAGTAACTGCGGCATCGGCGATCAGCGACGATTGGCGGTTACAGCCGCGCATGCACGACACCGAGTACACTGAGCAGGCGCGCCTCTGGGGCGCGATCGTCGGGCCACCTAGCATCCTTAAGACGCCAGTGATCTCCGCTGTCACACGCCCAGTGGACTATCTTGAAACGATGGCGCGCACCCAGCACCGGGCCGACATGGCGGAGCACGAGGAACTGCTGGCGAAGTGGAAGAAGGAGGATGGCCCGAAACCCGCGCCGCCGAAGCTCCCACGGTATCTGGTCGAGGACACGACGATCGAGGCACTGTCCGACGTGCTGCGGGACGATGAGAAGTCGACGATGCAGTGCCCGGCGCGCAAGGTCCTGGTGCGTCAGGACGAGATGAGTGAGTTCTTCGCCAACCTGGACCGCTACTCGGGCGGCAAGGGCAGTGGCGACCGCGGCGCCTATCTGCGGCTCTACAACGGTGGCCGCTGGACCAATGACCGGGTCGGCCGCGGGCACTTTGCCGTGTCCAACTGGTCGGCCTGTTTCCTGGGCGGTATCCAGCCCGGCCCCATCCAACAAATTGCCAGCAGGTCGACCGAAGACGGGCTGCTCCAGCGCTTCATTTTTGTGGTCCCGGGTCCGCAGAAGCCGGGGATAGACCGTGCCCCTGACCGGTCGGCCATCGACCGGTACGAGCGATTGATCCCCGCGGTGCTGGCGCTCAAGCCGCGTCACAGCATCCTCGGCCGCGTCGATAACGTGGTGCTGCATGCTGACGCCCACCGGCATCGCGAGGCCGTCGGCGCACTGTGGCGAGCCATGAGCGCTCTGCCCGACACCTCAGCCAGGATGGCGAATAGCCTGGGCAAGTGGTCCGGCCTCTTCGCCCGCCTCTGTTTGACGTATCACCTGATCGAGCTGGCAACTGCGGGTCAAGCAGCACCGCACCCGCAGGTGGTGTCGGAAGATACGGCCCGGCGGGTCTCGGATTTCATCCGTGAGATCCTGCTGCCGCACCTCTACCGAGCCGATCGGCTGATGTTCCTGACGCCTATGACGTCCGATGCGCAGTGGATCGCCGGGCACATCCTGGAGCGCAAACTCGACCGGATTTCGATCCGCGACGTCGCTCGGGCCTACCATCGCTTCCGCACACCTGAATCGCGCCGCGACATCGAGATCGTGATGGCAGGGCTCGTAGTATGCGGCTGGCTCGAACCGGAGCCGACGCCAACGCCAACGATGAAGCCACCGCACCGGTGGCTGGTGAACCCTGCGGTCCACACGAAGTTTGCGGTCAGGGCCGAGGAGGAACGCAAGGCGCGCGAGACGGGGAGGGAGGCGGTGCAGAAGGCGTTCGCCTTGCGACAGGCCATGATGCAGGAGGCGGATGCCGACCCTGACGCGGCCAACGAGCCCGTGCCTGACGACGACATCGACTGATCTCCGCCGGCGGCTGCTTACGTCGCGCTGGTACAGATCGACCACGCGCCACGTCTCGCATTTGCAGCAGCCGTGCAGACTTGGTGGTCCGATGAGCCCACCAGGTCGATCGACACACCGGTCAGGCGCCGGAAAAACTTTCTCCTAAAAAGCCACTTTGTCGGCTAAAATTCGTTGCAATGTTGGCGTTTGTCGAGATCGTCGCTCGCGCGTGCGAGTCATCTCAACTCATTTCAGGTCCCTTCCTATATGGAAGGTCGATGCACTCATCCGATCGCGCGCGCGAGCGACAATCTCGACAGACCACCGAGCATCGCCCACTTGGGCGATATCGACCTCCCTCCAGCTTCGTCACGAGTGTCGCCGTGAAGCACATCTGTCGGTAGTGAGCCAGCGCGAACCGGGTGCCAGCATCGCAAGGGAAGCTGAATTGCGTTAGAAGAGTGGATTATGTCGTCCTTGCTCAACAACACCGAGAAACGTGCCACCCCTCGCGCGCGCATTGCCGGACGCCATGGCGGGACTCTGACGCCGTTCATGCCCGGCGACCGCCACATGACCGGCTACCGCAAGCCGAGCACGTACGTTGAAACTCTTCGTCTTGCCCGCAAGCACAGCCCTGAAGCCATGATGACGTTGATCCGTAATCTGAGCCATGAGGATGGCCGCATCTCGACCATGAGCGCATCGCTGATTCTGGAGAGGGCGTTCGGCAAGGCGCGCGAGATGAAGCCTGAGGAGACCGAGAAGACGTCGATCGACCTGACCACGCTGACGAGCGCCGAACTGGCGCTCCTGGTGAAGCTGGTCGAGAGCGGCAGGCTCCGGGCGACGCCGGACGCCGTGCCTGACACCGAGGTCGATATCGAGGGCGCGGTGAAGGTAGTGGATGAGGGACAGCATGAGCTGTGAGACCGAGACGACGCAGGTGCCGGCACCGGCGATGACCAAGGCGCCGGCCCTGAGGCGCGAGGGCGCCCTTGCCCTCGGCGCTGCTGCCGTGGGCGCGCTGGTGATCGGTGGTCTGGCCGTCGGCGCCCTAGCGATCGGAACGCTCGCCATCGGGCAACTGTCGCTGGGGCGGGCGGGGCTGCGCCGCGGTCGGGTGGATGACTTGCACGTCGCACGCCTTACCGTGACCGAACTGCGTATTGAGCGGGTCTCGGGACATAGGTAACCAGCCGGGCATCGCCGCCAGCAGCAGGCTATTGTCCCACTGGCATGCGCATCGCCACGGGCTCCAGGTGCATCATGCGCATCAACGCTGCGTCGGGCCTGCGGCCGCCAGCGACCCGACGGGCGGGGAATACACCAGCGAAGGGCGCCGCGCCGCCAGGGAGGCTCGCAAGCCCGAGAACGGCGTGGATTTGTCGCTGGTCCTCTGGCGTCGACCGCCAGCTTCAACGTTCGCCCTGACCGAGGCCACCCTGTGGCCGAGCGATCGCCGTCGGCTGGCTACTCCCGCGCCTCCGGCCCTCGGAGCGCCAGCAAGCGCGGCCGGACCCGGGGTCCGAGCACCGGGCCGGTGACCAGCCACGCGGCGCCACGTACCCACCACACCCGTTGCATCGCATCCGTTGGAGCACCCGCCTGACGGTCTGGCCTCGGTAGAAATCCCCTAGGTCCGACACGGCGAAGGTCCGCTCGCCATCGCATCCGCGCGACTGGCAGTTCACCGCGAGGTAGCTGCCGGCGAACTCTGTCAGGCGGCTGACCAGGATGACGGTCCGCTTATATTAGCCCGAGCGGAGGCATTCGCGGCGGGCCATTGCATCGGCCCAGGTCCAACCAGGACATTAGAGCAACTTCGCCGCGTCCACGACCACTTTCCCGATTGCCACGGCGACCCCGAGGGTACCGAACAGGAGCGCGGGCGGCGAGGCCTTCGGCGAGGTGGCAACGTTGAGCGCCTTGTTTAGGACGAGCAGCGTCACGCCGTAGGCCGCGGAGACCACGAGTGCGAGCACGCTGATGTAGGTGATGCCCAGCACAACCGCGTCGACCCCTGCCCTGAACAAGCTGTCGTAGTAGGCGGCGACCGTGAACCAGTGGCCCCACCGCGGGCCGAACAGCCACGGTAAAACCTCTCGGCCCAAGGCATCAGATCGGACAGGAAGTACAGCGGCAGGACGAGGAAGACTCCGATAATTAGGGGTCAGGTAGAGAAGGGTCAGGAGGTTGCTCTTCAACTCCGCCGGACGAAGCCGGGCAGCGGTCTCGTCGAACCTCACGAACAGGGCGATGAGGGCGAGCCGCCAGCGGTCGTCCCGCTCCGGGTTCGCGAAGAACTTGTCGGCGACGCCGCCGACGGCCACCAGAACGGCCGTCACGCTGAGGATGAGGGCCAGAACAGCCATCTAGACAGGCTCCAGCATCTTCCGGGCGAAGCATATCGCAGCGAAAATTCCTGCCGCCACCCACGCATTCGTCTTGCCGCTCTCCGGCGCGAGCGCAAGGCCGACCTCGTCGCCCTGATCCGCGACATCCAGGGACGCCGGCACGAGCCGATCGCTGCGGCTTCCACCCTGCTCCGCCGCCGACCCGCCGAGCTGGCCACCATCATCCGCGAGCTGTGCGGCACCGACTACGTCGGAGGCCCAATCCAGTGCAGAGATGGACCGAGAGGCAATTGCGAACCGCGACAGGCAGTTGCTGACGCTGAAAGCCGCCGCGGCCTGAGACCACAGCAACAGACGGAAGGAAGAAAGTCGCTCATGAACAAGGAGCGGTGGGAAAAGGCTGTGCGGCGCGGCGACATAGCATTGAAAAATTGCCCGCTTCAGAGGGGGTTCTGGCCGAGGACCTTCCAGCGGTGACGCTCAAAGAATTTTGTCGTGGGTTCGTCGTTGGCCGAATGGCGCTCCGGAAGCTCCTCAATGAGGCTACCGGCCGCGGCCGGGGTATAGAGAAACAGGACACGGCCGGTTTCGCTGCCGGTGTTCTTCCAGGCATGCGGGACGTCACGCGGCATGAACGCGCAGGTGCCGGGGCCGCCTGCCGTGACTGCCTCGCCGATCATGAAAGTGAATTCGCCCGCGAGCACCCAGGCGACCTCGTCGCTGTCATGGTGCAGATGGAGGGTGCTTGCGGTACCAGCCGGCAGGGTTTCCTCGAACATCATGATGCTCTCATTGGTCTCGCGGCCGAGCAGCTTCATGGCAAAGGAACGACCGGGCGTCGGCGAAGTAAAATGTTTGCCGCCACCCGCGGGGACGACAAAGCCTTCTGCTGTGCTCATGTCGGTGTTCTCCCTGTAGCAGAGTGGACGATAAATCTCGGCGCCTCAATCCACCAGAGCTGGACCTCACCTCACCAGCGTTACCACGAACGGCGAGGATCGAGGACGTGCTACACATTCCGTGTGGTCTGGTTCGGCGACGCACGCGCGCACCTGCGTACTCGCCCGAACCCAGCGCTCGTCGCAACGGTGAAGGGAACCTCCGATGTGGGTCAGGCCGATCAAACCCGGGATCAGCATCAGCCAGGCCGGTTTCGGTGCAGCCACCGGCGGCACCCTCGGCTGCTTCGTCGAGGACATCGCCACGGGTAACATCATGCTGCTCGGCAACATGCACGTGCTCCAGTTCTTCCAGTCGGCGCCCAAGCTCGGCCTGGTGCCCTGGACCCCGCAGTCGCAGCTGGACATCGTCCAGCCCTGCGCGTCGGAACTGAAGATGACGGTCGAGCAGAACTTCAGGCAGGCCGGTGACGTGACGGCGGGACAGAGCATGGCGCGGGTCTGGCAGGCCGATCACCCCGACCGGACAGCGCCCGGCAGCGTGGAGGAGATGAAGACCCACTATAAAGACAAGTGCAACGAAACCCTCGCCACCTACATCAAGAGCTGCACGGTCGCGACCTATGCGCGCGGGGCGCTGGAGGCCAATTTCGATGCCGCCGTCGCCACCCTGAAGCCGGGCACGCGATGGGCCAACACCACGCCGGACGGCACCACCATCCTCGCGCCGCCGCATCCCGTCACGCCCGCGGGCCAGCTGTGGAAATACGGCGATGCGTCGGGCGTGAAAAAGTATGCCACCGGCGCGGTCAGCGTCGGCGACGTCACCGTCCCGTTCAAAACCTACAGTAAGGACTCCGCGTCCTTTGAATCACCCGATGCGGCCTTCACGCAAGTGCCAATCGACTTCAAGGCCAACCAGGTCTGGCTGATCACCGGACAGGGCGCCGGCATGTTCCAGGTTCAGGGCGATTTGGGGTCCGCGCTCTGCGATGCGAACAACCGGCTCGTCGGATTGATGAGCACGGGCGGAATGGGAAACACTGGCTTTGCGATTCCCATCGACGTTGTGTTTGCGCGGCTGAACATCCGCTTCCCCGCCGCAACCAACGGCACCGCCTGACGCCCTTTCGAGGCCAATACCCCGCGTCATTCCACGACAAACTCTCGACGATCCGCTGGCGTTGGCTACATGCTCGGCCTGATCGCTGACCTAGCGTTCGTGCCCAGCCGACGGCGGACGGCTGGTGCCGACGAAATGACGTGCCGCTGCCTCCGAAACACGAAATCCTGGAATCCGACGCCGCCGCACTGGCCTTCCTGGTAGAGCCGGGCATGGTGGTGGTGACCGGCGACGAGATCGGCGTGCCGGTTAGCTTCTGGAGCGGCGCAGAGGCTGAGGCCGCGGACGCAGAGCCACCACACCCGAGCAACTAGGCCACACTGAGCTTTCCGCCGCCTCTATGTCGGAATGTCCAGCCCGGCCACGTCCTCGGGCTTTGATGGGGCTCAGCCGAAAAACGCACAAGGCTGTTCCGCAGATCACAGCGCTTTCAGCGCGCGGCCGCCATCCTGGCGGGATCGAGACGGAGCCGGTCAATGCGCGCTTATGTCATCGTCGCCGGGATGGCATTCGCTCTGGTGGCCGTATGGGCGGCTCTGGTGCCGTTTGTAGCCTGAGGTCCAGCGGGCTACCTGGGCAAGCCGCACTCTGAAGCGCTTCAGCGCGCCCGGCCGGCTTCGTCGCCAATCTCCCCTTGTCAGCAACCAACATGCTTCCGCCGGGGCGGAAGCCACATCGGGGAGAGACCCATGACCCTTACCATTCGCGTCGCCATCGCCGCCCTGAGCATCGCCAGCATTGCGCCGGCCTATGCCGGGGAAGGCGAAGGCGCCGTGCAGGCGCCTGCGCAGAACACCACCACTGTGATGGCGGCGCCGGCACCGACCGGGCATGTCGCCTACGTCACCCAGTCGAACCGCGGCACCTGGTTGTTCGCGCCCCATGATGGCGCCGGCGCCAACGGCTAATCGACGACACAGACCGTAGGACACGAGGCCGGCGCTCTGCCGGCCTCGTTCGCGTGAGCCAGGCGCGGTCCTG
This sequence comes from uncultured Alphaproteobacteria bacterium, assembly GCA_963812075.1. Lineage (GTDB taxonomy): Bacteria > Pseudomonadota > Alphaproteobacteria > Acetobacterales > Acetobacteraceae > JAMXLO01. Next base: position 275,944 of record CAWETN010000018.1, on the reverse strand, counting down.
GCTGACGCACCAGGTGCGGCGCCACCCCACCCGGCCTCTGAAGCACTTCAGCGCGTTCGGCTTCGTCCACCGCCATTGTCCCCTCGCCAGCAACGGCTGGAGTGACCGGAGCAAGGCCATGACGAAGACCCTCATCGCCGCCGCCATCGCCCTGGGTCTCGGCCTCGTCAGCGCTCCGTCCTTCGCGAAGGGCTACGTCGTGAACGGGCATGCTGCCTCCACCGCCGAAGTGCAGTTGCTGGTGTCGAACGGCGTCCAGCCGGGTGCATGGGTGGTCAACGGCTACGGCATCGCGCCGGCCTCCGTCAGCACCACTCAGACGGCCACCGACAACACGGGCAGCAAGTGCTGGTACGTCCTCGACGTGAAGCTCTGCGACTGATCCGACGCCTGCACCAACGTAGGGGGAACCGATGGTGATCACATTTTTCGTTGTCGTGGGAGCCCTGCTGCTGGCGATGATCGGCAGCGCGATCATCAATCCGCAAAATAAACCAGAGACGGCCGAGGAAGAACGGGCGCGGATGATGGAAGCGATCGCCAATTCAGTCTTCTGAGGGCGGCCCGCCTCCGTCGGCGCCGCGAAGCGCTTCAGAGCATCCGGTCTGCCCGACCGTCACGGTCCTGTGTGTCTGCAACCTCTGGCCCCGGCGCTTGCTGGGGCTTCTTTTTGTCACCTGTGGCTCGGCTTCACCTGGTCAGTGGTGCCCTGCGCCGATCGAGGTCAGTGAAAGCGGCGGAAATCCTGGTGCGACTCGGCCACCGTTGCTTGACATCCTGACGGCAGAGGGAGGAATTGGAACATGTCCCGCCTGTTCCTGATCGTCGCCCTCGTCATGGCAAATCGCTGCTAGTGGGTGCGCTGGGGTCTGTAGTGCCTCATCACCTGCAATGGCCAATCCCTGCAACGGCTGCTGAGCAGGCTACAGCGGCGACCCTTCCGGTTCCGGTAACGGCGTGGGTGCGGACGGCTGGGCGTTGACCCTGACCTGATCGGCCCGCAGGTGGTCCGGCTGGTGGCACGTCGTGCACCGCCAGCCCTTCGGCTCATAGCCTCGGTCCACCAGGGATGCCGCAGCACGCGCTGCACACGCGCCGGGCGACGGCGCGGCTGCGTCCGCCGCGCTGGGGTAGCGCTGGGGGTTCGGTGCGCCGGGGGCGGTCACTGCGCGGCGTCACCGCACCGGCGCCGTCTGTACCGCCTATCAAGCAAGCATCACGGAGCAAGCGCTCATGTACTCAACTCTACTACTACCCGGACAATGCGAGCACCTTCCCGCACATGCTGCTACGGGAGCTGGGCGTGCCCTTCGAGTTGAGGCTGGTGGACCGGAAGCAGGACGCCCAGCGCAGCGCAGAGTATCTGCGGTTGAACCCGCAGGGGCTCATTCCGGTGCTGGTGGATGGCGAGCTGGTACTGACCGAGACGGCGGCGATCGCGATGCATTTGGTGGACCGGCATCCCCGAGTCGGGGCTGGCGCCGCCTGTGGGCACGGTGGAACGGGCGCAGTTCTACCGCTGGATGATGTACCTGACGAACACGGTGCAGCCGGAGCATCTCAAGCGGGCCTATCCACATCGGCATGTGGGTGACCCGGGCGCAGTAGAGGATGTGCGCGCGACGGCTATCCGGCGGCTCAACGGGATGTTCGACCATATCGAGGCCGAGCTGGGGAACGGGCCGTGGCTGTTGGGCGAGCGCTATTCTGCCGTCGATATGTTCCTGCTGATGATGGTGATGTGGACCAGCCGGATGCCGCGGCCGGCGACACGGCTTCCGGGGATCGCCGCGCATGCCGCCCGCGTCATGGCGCGGTCGGCGGTGCGGGCGGCGCTGGAGGCGGAGGCCACGCCTGCGTAGCGGAGCGCGGCTGGCCGACGGGATGCACCCGGAGGGGGGCACCTGCATTTGCTGCCCCAGCCGCCGCCTTCCCGCTTGGCAACGTGCCGGTGAAGAAAAGCCGCTGCCCATCCACCGACGTGACGATCGGCGAGCCGGCGATCTCCGCCGGCCTTCGCCCCTTCCTCCCGGGCGGCGACTTGTAGCGGTAGGTGCTGGTGACGATGCTGGTCATCGCTCCGCCACGCAGCGCCTCGTCAACCGTCACAGCCAGCTCTTCGCAAGCCGTCCAGCATGTGCTCGTAAATGGCCTGTCCCATCCAGGGGACGCGCTGTTCCACATACCGTCGGAACACATCCGGTGCGATCGCGATCGCCTTATCCAGCACGGTCCGAGCTTCATCGCCCCGGCCTAGCTGGCCCAGTGCGGCGGCAAGCCATCGATACGCATAGGGATGGTCGGGGCGATCTGCGATCACGCGCTGGGCTTCAGCAACAGCCGTTTCATAGTCGCATTCGATGTAGTAGCTCATCGCGATTTGGCTGCGCACGAATGGATAGGATGATCTGCGTGGGTCGAGCCGAATGCTCCAGAGAATTGCTTGGCGGCCCTCGGCGGGCCGGCCGGTAAAGATCTGGAGCCAGCCTTTGGAGTGGTACGCTTGGGCGCAGCTCGGGCTGACCGATAGCGCCCGCTCGACGTAGTCGAAGCCAGCCGCAAAATCTCCAAGACTGCCCGCTACTTCCGCTCGAAATCCGAGTGCGGTGGCATCGTTGGGATCGAGTTCAAGAGCTTTCTGCAACTCATCCGATGAGAAGCGCAATGCTTCCAGCAGTGGGCGAGACGCATGCATTGCCCCTTCACGACTAAACACCATCGCGAGTGCTGTGTGGGCGGCAGCGAGCGTTGGGTCGAGTTCGAGGGCACGGTTGAAGAACTCATGGGCACGCGGAACATCCTCCGCTCTGGACCGGGAGAGATGCCACACCCCATTCATATACAATTCCCAGGCGCCAAGATTGGCTGGCAGTTTGCGCAATGCCCGTCGTTGTTCGGCATCGGAAACAGCCGGCCCAATGGCCCTGGTGACTGCAAGCGTGATCTCATCCTGCACGGCGAAGATATCTGTTAAGTCACGATCGTAACGGTCGGCCCAGATGTGGTTGCCGGTTTCCGCATCTATGAGCTGCGCGTTCACGCGAACACGCTCCCCGCCGCGGCGGACGCTTCCCTCCAACACATAGCGAACGCCGAGTTCGCGCCCGACCCGCTTCACGTCGATCGCGCCGCCCTTGTAGGCGAAACTGGAATTGCGGGCGATTACGAAAAGCCACCGTGTGCGCGACAGTTCGGTGATGATGTCATCGGCGATGCCGTGCGAGAAGTACTCCTGCTCTGGCTCGCCGCTCATGTTGGTGAAGGCCAGCACTGCGATGGACGGCTTGTCGAGCAATGGCAAGGCCGGACGCTCCGGCATACCGAGCCGAGCCCGGAACACCTGGACCTTGGTTGCGATGTTTTTCAGTTCCGGCTCGCCAAGGTCCTCGACCTCCAGCGAGAGCTTCCCGGCCGCGTCCTCGCGGACGCGCCCGGAAATGCAGATGCCTCCAGGTTCCGCCAACGGTTCCAGGCGCGCCGCGATGATCACGCCGTCGCCGAGCAGATCATCACCTTCGGCGACTACCTCACCCTGGTGCACGCCGATGCGCAGCCGCAGGCCGTCGGGTTCGGAGCGCAACCGCTCCTGGATGGCTATAGCGCAGCGAAGCGCCTGCACGGCGCTGGCGAAGGCGATGAGGAAGCCATCGCCGGTCGTCTTGAACAACCGGCCGCCATAGTTGGCTGAGAGCGGCTCTACGACATCGGTGCGCAGTGAACGCACGCGCGCCAGCGTGGCAGGCTCGTCCGTTCCAACCATCGCGGAATAGCCGACGACATCGGCTGCCAGAATGCCGGCCAGACGGCGGTGCTCAGCATCTGGGTCTACTTGCGTCACTGCAAGCCACTTTCGTCATACGGATGGTCGACGCAGCCGATGGCGCACCGTTGACGCGACAGGGCATCGACCACACACCGCCTGTCGCCATCACTACTACAAGTCCATTCCGCCGAGCGCGGTGTCGTGGTCTGTTCTCCGGCAGCCATCATGGCGAGTTTCCTTCGCTATGGCTGGTTAGGTGCTGCATGGTGGTGGAACACCGTGTCACACCGCTCAGGCTATCACAGCATCGGCCCAGTCGGGTCTACCGTTGGCACGGCAGGTCTCTGACCCATATCTGGCCGGCCCGGAGATGGTCTGGCGCACCACCCAGCCCCTCGGATGGTGCCGCGCCGTCCGCACCATCTGGAGCCGTTGCAGGTGATGCACGCGGCGCTGGGGGCGTGGCTCGGTGTGCGCCGTGCTCGGGTAGCCCTGTCCCGTGTGTGCCTGGACCGTCATCGTCCCGGCCGCTCTCGGAAGATTAGTGGATCGGTCGCGCGGCGTAGGGCACGCAGCACAGGGCCGATGCGGCTCTGCCGCAGGAGCCAGTCGTGTTCGCCTGCGTGATCTCTGATCCCCCAGCGTCACGCATCAGCGTGTCGAACTCAGGCGGGCATCGGACGGTGATCCAGTCTCGGCGACGGCCGAACTGGCACGGTCCGACGCGCTCAGGGACGGGGATCACCGGAGCGGCCTGATCGGAACTGCTGATCGCTCGGCACTGGTGCTGCGCCGGGCAGTTGGACAGCGGCGACCCTGACGGGTCGGCGGCGCCGCGTCCCGTCAACTGTCAGCCAGTCGCCGCCCTCGCGTCGGACCAAGCCTCGCCTCACGAGCCCCGCGAGGGCCTGCGACAGGTTCGGCTGTCGATTGCCCCAGGCCACGCGCTCCAACGGCCCAAGCGCGCCCAGAATCCCGTCTGGCGTCATCGGCTCTCCGCGCTCCAATAGTAGGATGTCGAGAATGCGCCGTTGGTTGGGGCCGATCGCGCGGGTCATCGGGCGAGGATAGGCCCGCTGCCATTGCTCGCAACATTCGGCTTGCGTTCATGCGTTGGTCGGACGCCGATAGGGCCGCGACCGAACCTCTGACAGGCTAGTTACTCACCAGACCGTCGGCGTGCACCAGCGCAAGGTGCCCCGGGCATCCGGGGAGAACGGACGGAGGGACATCCAGCCTACAGGCGCCCGCCCGACATGACTGGGTGCTCGGGTGTTCACCCGGGCAGATCAGATGACGTCGCGGAACCCATTCCGCTGGCCGTAATCTGCCTGACCGGCTCGCCTCGCGGGCGACCTGCGCCCCCGTGCAGACGCTGGTCGACGCAGCACAGGGTATCCCGCCTTAGTCGCTGCGGACGAAGTGCGTCACGACCGTCACCCTGCTCATCGCCGGTTGCAGTCGCGCCGATCCAGGCTGCGAGAAGGCGAGGCCGTACTGAAGGCGTTCAACTAAGACGACGTCGAGCTTCAGGTGGCGTCCAACGGTTGGTCTGTAACTGCGATCCCGGCGGCTGGTGGGATACCGGATGAGCGTCACCGTCGATCGAGACGGCGTGCTCAAACTGTTGCCGTGTGCCTGCGGGGATAAGGCACCGCCAGCGGTGACCAGCCACGCTGAAGGCGGTGCCGCGGTAAGCCGGGCCGACTTCAGACGAAAAGCGCGATTTCGTCCGTCGTCGGCGAAAAGTCGTCCCCGTGGTCGGCCCGGTCTACGCGCGGATCGATGGCCGCCGCCACGAAGACAGCCACGAAGACTGCGACAAATGCCACTACGAACGCGAACATCGATCCGCTCCTTTCAAGCCCTCTCGTGGGCTGTGGCGCAGATGGACAGGCGGCGGGCCGAAACGCGATGAAGGTCTTCACACCGCTCGCGCCGCTACGCCTCGGGGGCATATCGGCAGTCAACGCCCAATACTTGCCGCTCCGCTGCCCGAGGCCCATGCTTCGACAGACCAAAACCAGGGGAGCAAACCAATGCAGACCCACGTCCGCTGCGGCACGGTGTTCACAGGGGGTAGCACATCCGAAGCGTTGGCTGATCACACGATCTGCTTCGACGAACGAGGCGAGATCACCCACGTAGGCCCGACCAGCGAGGCCCCGCCTGCCGCTTCGGACGACGCAGTGCTCGACTACAGCCGGCTGTTCGTCATGCCCGGCTTGCAGGACGTGCACACGCACCTCGCCTACGGCAACGCGAAGTCCGAGGAGGACATCGACCTCTACCAGCCGATGGAGTTCCGTGCGCTCCGCGGCCTGTTCTTCGCCCAGAAAGTGCTGGCTGCCGGCTACACCGCCATCTGCGCACCCGGTGATGCCGGGCAGATCAGCCTTTCCGTGCGTAACTCGATCAACTTTGGGCTGTTCGACGGCCCGCGCGTGACCGCGGCTGGGCGCTACATCACCTCGCGCCAGGGCCTGACGGACTGGTACCCCACCTGGATCGGCGCCCCCGACACCTCGATCGGTCGGCTCGTCACCAGTCGCGACGAGGCAATCGAGGAAATCCGCGTGCAGGTGAAGAACGGCGTGGACTGCATCAAGATCGCCATGGACGGCACGCAGACGCGCGAGAGCGGCGAGCTGATCGCGGCGTTCAACCAGGAAGAGACCAGTGCCATGGTGCAGGAAGCGCACCGCCTTGGCCGTCGCGTGGTCGTGCATGCTCGCGGGCGCGAAGCGGTGCTGTATTCCGCGCGGGCCGGCGTCGACCTCATCTTCCACGCCTACTACCTCGACGACGAATGCATCGAGGCGATGGTGAAGTCCGGCAGCGCGATCGGTCCCACCATGACCTTCCCGCGCAACATCATCGACTTCACCCAGCCGCACGAACCCGCTGCGATCAAGGGGCGCCCCGCCGATGTCGAGCGCGAATATACCATCGGCTGCGAGAACCTGCGGAAGGCGAAGCGGGCAGGTGTGCCGATGCTGACCGGAACGAGATTCCGGCTTCGCGGTGACGCCCTACGGCGAGTGGCACGCCACAGAACTGGAGATCTTCGTGCGTGATCTGGGGTTCTCGCCGGCAGAGGCGCTGATCTGCGCTACGGCGGTGACCAGTCGGTTCATGGCGAACGGAAGCCGGTTCGGCGTGCTAGAACAAGGGCGTTTCGCCGACTTCATCGCGGTGGATGGCTCGCCGCTCGACGACATCACCCTCCTGCAAGACAAGCGGCGCATCCGCCATGTGCATATCGCAGGGAAGCGGATGCACATCCCGCCACGAACCCGCTACGACCCACGCCAGGTCACCGACCGAAGCTTCAGCAACAGCGGCGCGATGCGCTGCTCGGCATGTTGGGGATGAGTTCGTAGAGCATGCAGCCTTGCCGGAACAGCGAATGGGTCCGCTTGTTGCTGGTGTTGGACTTCAGCAGTCGATCCATCCCGAGGCTTTCGCCAACCGCGCCGAGCAGCGTCAGCAGCGCGGTGGCGAAGGCGCTGATCAGCAGCAGCCGGTCGCGGCGCATCGGTTCGCCGATGCGGGTGGCGGACAGTCCCATGCCGAACCGCAGATCCTTGGTGTCGCGGAACTGCGGCTCGATCGTCCAGCGCTTGGCGTAGTGGTTGACCAGCGTGGCCTTGCCGTCGCCTCCCGCTCGCTCGTGGCCAGGCACCACGGTTCCTTCATGCCCTTGGCGTGCACGCAGACGACCGCGCCGACCTGCTGGCCCTTGGCGGTGACCCGCGCATCGCGCAGCTTGCGGGCGCGTCCGCCCTTGCCCACCCACTCGGCCGCGGCCTTTGTCTCGCCGTCGGCATCGGTGACGTGGATGTTGCCGCGGAAGCGGATGACGTAGCCAAAGCCCAGCTCGCCCAGGAAGGCGAACAGCTTCTGATCGCCGAAGCCGCGATCGGCCAGGATCGTGACCCGGCACCCGGCGGCACGAGTTCGGCCAGGCGCCGCAGGCAGGCGTCCTCGAAGTCGTTGCGCTGGTTCGTGAGCTCGTCCTTCCAGACGCTCAGCCACAGCAGCGGCGCCGCGCGGCCATGGCCGGTGACCAGGCTCAGCACCAGCGTCGCCTGGTCGTCATGGTCGAAATCGGTCCAGTCCATCGCCACCAGAATGTCCCGACGCTCGCCGATCTGATGCGGCACCCAACGGGCGAAACTGTCCCAAACGTCGATGCCGCTGTTGCTGAGCAACCGGTCCACCTGCTTGATCGCATGCTTGGTGATCAAGCCCCTGGCCTGCGCCAGGGCCTGGCCGATCATCGCCACCGCCAGCGATGCCGCCTGCATGACGCCCAGCGTCGCACCGGCCAGCGCCTCGATCCGCTTGGCGTGCAGGTCGCCACCATACAACTCATCAATGAACCAGCGAACATCCGGTCCTTGCCGCAGCGGTCGCAGGTGATGCGCATGAACCAGGGCGGGAAGGCGCTGAACGGCTCATCAAGCGCCGCGGCGGGCGCAGGGCCTACCAGCGTAGGTCACTTGATAAAACGTAAATTCTCTGACAGGATAGCTCCTTATACGAATGCCGTGCCGCAGAAGAACCACCAATCAAGGGGGTGACGCTGTTCCCGATGTGAATGCATAGCGGCCCTTGGCATGTGCCCTGCCTTGTCGTTCCCACGATGAGGAATTTGGCGATCCCAGATTTGGCCACGAAAGGAGATGACCATGATCGGCTCGACCCAGGTCATTCGCGCGTGCCTTGCAGTAGCTGTAACGGCTTTCCTCTTGAAGCCGGGGCTTAGCACCGCGACGCTTCCCGCTCCGGCCTTGGAACAAAGGGTGATGGTCGGCTTTGATGTTTTCACTCCCGAGCCGAACGTCCCCACTGACGCCGCTTCCAAAGCGAAGGAGCCTCTCATCAAAGTCGCCCCCGCGTGCCCTAATTGTCGTTACCACCCTGAGGAAGACTCCGACGACCCCGCCTGACGGGGGCATCCTCGCCGCCATCCACCGGTGATCGAGGAGTCACCGAGCCGGCGCCGGTGGAAGTGACTGAATGTCCGCTTTTGGCGAAGGCCGGACACACGTTGCTTGGCCTGCACCGATCGCCCGGCACCTCGGCCTTCCCGCTTGCTGGGCGGGCGCTGGTAGCGGCAAGTCGTGGTCGGCGCGCCGCGGTGCGCTGCCAGGGCTGAACCCCAATGGCCGTCCTGCCGGTGCACACGAAATCAGTCAGGCTGCTGCGGCAGTTCGTGCAGCGAAACCGGAGACGGGTGAGCGGCACATCGCCCATGCCCGCGTCGATCCGCGTCTGCATGTCGGCCTGGGCCTGATGGCGGCACGACTTGCACCAGACCAGCACCACCACGTAGCTCGCAGCGAGCGTCGTCCGGGGCGTCGGCAGGCCGTGGTAGTCGTCGGGCATCGGGTCCGTGAAATCCGAGACGGTGGACCATCCTACGCCGGCGAGCGCATCATGCGCTTAATCCGTGGTAACAAGAGAGATTGTAGGGGAGTGCACCTAATGGAGAAATATCGGGCCGTTCGCGACGTGATCCTGGCTGCAACGCTGTTATTGGGCGTCGGATCCATTCGGGTAAGGGCCCAATCGCAGGCGGATGTTGCCGCCGTGATTGAAGCGAACAATGGGTATTATTCGGCCCTTTCCGCACTTGATATGGCGGCGATGGAGAATGTCTGGGCCCATGAAGACTATGTATCTCAGGTTGGTCCCCGCAATGCGGCGCCGCTCACCGGCTGGGCAACGATCCAGCCCTATCTGGTCAAGACGTGGGCCAATTTCTCTGAACTTAAGGTAAGGCCCGTGGAGCCGCGGGCCCGCATTAATGGCAACGTCGGCTGGGTCATTGGCCAGGAAGAAGTCGGGAGCACAAGCAGGTTGAAGAACGGCACGCTCATATCGAGCCGCCCAACGATTGTTACAAACATCTTCGAAAAGCATGGGGATAAGTGGCTCCTCGTTTCCCATCATGCGCAGGAGCCTTCACAATAGGGATCGGTTGCGCGGTCACGGCTTCTAGCGGCCCAGCATCATCCGGTCGACGAGGTCCTCGGGAGAGACCTCGACGTCGTCGGAAATATGTCGAGCCTCCCGACGTTTTTGGTGGTGACGATCGCCGACTTTGCGGTCATCGTTGGCCGGAGACGGCAAAGCCCGCCTGGGCTTGTGCGCTGGTGCTTCGGGCGCGGCTTCGACCGAGCGAACTGCATCAGCGCTCCGGAATGGAGCGCCGCACGCCACGCAGCGTCCCCGTGTGCCATTGGAGGCATTGAGCCCCGCGTGTTGGCAGCACCATCGCGCAGGGGTCATCGCCTTCATTTCGGTGGCAACGCGCCGCCAGGGCGCATGAAGGTGGCGATCCGGCGCTTCATCTCGCGGAACAGCGCGTCGGCCGCATCGCCTCGGCGCTGGTGCTCCTCCGGCGTCATGTCCGGCACGTCGTTCCGCCACGTCCGAGGCTTCCGCGCGGTGACGATCGCCGGCTTGCCCGTCACGAATTCGGTCGAGTCGGGCCGGGTCGTTCGCTGTGGTCGGCGAGCGTGCTGGGCTGGATGTCGCCCGCCGGAGGGCGGGCATTTTCGTCCTCCTGAACCTCGGCCGCCGTCGCCTCTCCTATCCCTACCAGGCGGCGGCTCCCTTTCGCGGTGACGACCCTCGGGCCGGTGATCTCCGCCAGCTTTCGCCCATTCCGCTTCGGCGGCGGCTTGTAGCGGTAGGTCGTGGTGACGATCGCCATCGTGTTACGCTCCAAGGGCCTACACCCGTCACGAAATGGAAGGCTCGGCGATGGTCGGCAAGCCGCACGATGGACGCAAGCGGCAGATGAGCAACGCGGAACGCCAGCGGCGACTGCGCAGGCGCCGACAGGTCGCGAAGGCCGAGACAATCAGGGCCGAGACGAAACCGGCGAAGGTGACCGCGCGCGAGGCCAGGGTTGCCGCTATGGCCGCCGCAGCCGCACAGGCGTCCGCCGATCTGGCCGGGCTCGGCAGACGTTACGCCGTGCTGCTGGCCGATCCGCCGTGGCGGTTCGAGCCGTGGTCGCGCGAGACCGGCTTGGGCCGCAGCGCTGACCGCCACTACGCCACCATGGACACCGACTCGATCGCGCGGATCGAGGTGCCGGCCGCCGTCGACGCGGTGCTGTACCTCTGGGCGGCGGTGCCTATGATCGAGCACGCGCTTGCGGTGATGAACGCCTGGGGCTTCACCTATCGGTCGGCGATGGTCTGGGACAAGGGCCGCGACGGCACCGGTTACTGGTTCCGCAACCGGGTGGAGTTTCTGATGGTCGGCACGCGCGGCGCTGTACCCGCTCCGGTGCCGGGCGACCAGCCGCAGCAGGTACTGCGGAACGCGCCGGGCGAGCACAGCGCGAAGCCGGTCGCGGCTTACGAGATGATCGAGAGGCTGTTTCCGAGCGCGACCAAGCTAGAGCTGTTCGCCCGCAGCCGCCGCGACGGATGGGATGCCTGGGGCAACGAGGCGAACGGCGGATAGCGCAGCGGCAGAACAAAGCGGCATCCGAGATTCGCTGGAACCGGCGGAAATCTTGGTGCGACTCGGGCCTAGTCGGCAGCGTCTCCATTGTCGTGTAGCCGTGCTCGCCGCTCCCACTCCTCGATCATCGCATGGATCTCGGCCAGCACTTCCGGATCGGTCACCGTGCGCGCAAACTCACGCATCCGCGCCGCCTCGGCGCGTAGCTCCGCAGCAGTTGTCATGACACCCTCCTATTCGGAGGGGTGCTGCGGCTCGGGTCGTTTTGATCGTTGCTTGGAATCTTCCTCATCGGCCAGGGCGCGCCACCGCCCGGCCAGATAGAGCATGGTCTCCCGGGTTCCGGGTGATGTGGTTGCATCGGCCAACGCCTCGCTGGCGGTCGCCCGATCTATGTAATCCTGTGGGGTTTTCCGTTTTTGGGTGAACACCGGGGCGCTCCGTCTCGTTGCGAGCGGGAGCGCTGTCGCGTCTCTCAGCCGCCGACGCCCAACGGGTCGATGTCGGCGATTACATAGAGGTGGGGGGAGGTGAGAGAATGTCGAGGCAACAAACCGGCATCCGTGAATTCGCTGTGGCGGGACGCGAAAAAACCCGCGCCGCATGGCCCTTGGCCAAACGCGCGCGGGTCGCTCCATCCAAATGCGCCGGTCCGAGGGGGGTGCGTGGCCGGCGCTAGTTGAACTCCCTTGCGGAGGTTCGGTGCCCGTTTGGTGGCGTCAACTTCCCAGCAGCGGCCCAGTCGGCTCTGGCGCCGGCTCCCGCACCAGCCCCAGCGCACCTGATCTGGCAGGTCGGTCTGGCGGATGGCAGGTCCCGCAGCACCAGACGTAGGGCGAGCGGCGCCTCGTCCACCAGCAGATGCCGAAGCGCTGGTAGGTGTTCACTGTGCTCGGGTAGCGTTGGAGGCTGGGGCACCCGGGATGGGAAGAGCAGAACGCCGGATCATTCCGGCAATAGGGTGTCCAGGTGGGACTTGTCCGCGCGGGATGGCTTGACAGCACTGTGATGACCGGCCTGCGCCGTGACAGAATGGGTGAAGGGGGAAACCTCATGCAACGAATCCTGCCGGTCCTGCTCTCCGTTGCGGCCGTCCTGGTTGCCGGCCCTGGCGCGGCCGCTCCCGCCGGGGTCATCCGCGAGTTCCAGGTCCTCTCGACTGACCCAGCCTACGGAGGCGCCACGCCGCCAGGCGCGGCTGGTCCCTACGAGGTCATCACCGGCACCGTGCACGGCGAACTTGACCCGGCCGCGCCCGCCAACGCCGGCATCGCCGACCTGAAGTTTGCGCCAGTCGGCCCGGACGGCATGGTCGCCTACAGCACCGACGTGGTGATCCTGCGGCCGGTGCGCGCCGCCGATGCGAGGCGCGTGCTGTTCTACGACGTCGTCAACCGTGGCCGGAAGCTCGCCATCGGGACGTTCATCGGTGGCGACGACCTTGCGGGTGATCCGCCGCCCGCCACAGTCCCGTCGCTCCTACGGCTTGGCGCCATCATGGTGTGGAGCGGCTGGCAGGGTGACCTGCCACAGAACGGCACGCCCGCGATTGCGGCGAATGCCGCTATTGGCACGCAGCTTCCGACAGCACGCCAGCAGGACGGGCGGCCGATCACCGGCATGAGCCGGGAGGAGTACGTGGCCGATTACGCCGGCGGCCCCTCCAACACCATCGTACTTTCCTACGCGCCGGTCGACCCGTCTGACCGCGCCTCGGTGACCTTCACCGCGCGGCAGTCCTGGCAAACCCGTTACGGTGCCGCCGACCCGGGGGCAGCTAGCTACGACGCGCCGTCAGTTCCCGTCACCGATTGGCACTACGACACGGGGGCTGCGGGCGAGGCCATCGTGGTGTTCACCCCGCCGGCGCAGGTGCCCGGCCCGGGTGGCAAGCCGGTCGCCGCCGACGCCGGCACCATCTACAGCTTCGTCTACCGCGCTCGCGATCCGCGGGTGAACGGCATTGGCTTCGCCGCGGTGCGCGACCTGGTGTCGTTCCTGCGCTACGACGCGGCCGACGTCTCCGGCCACGCCAACCCGCTAAACGACCTGAAGGGCGCCGCGTGCGCCACTGCCTCCTGCCCGGCGCAGCCGGCCACCAATTTCGACGTTGCAATCGGCGAGGGAATCTCTCAGTCGGGCCGCTTCCTGCGCGACTTCCTTTATCAGAACTTCAACGAGGACGGCGCCGGCCGGCGGGTGTTCGACGGTATGATGCCGATCATCGCCGGTGCCCGCCGCACCTGGGTAAACGAGCGGTTCTCGCAGCCTGGCCGCTGGTCGAAGCAGCATGAGGACCACTGGCAGCCCGGCGACCAGTTCCCCTTCACCTACGCAACCATTGCCGATTCAATTAGCGCACGGACCGACGGCCTGTTGGTCGGCTGTACCGGGAAGGACACCTGCCCGCGCATCATGCAGATCGACGGCGAATTCGAGTGGTGGGGTGCACGCGCTTCGCTGGTGGTCACCGACGGGAAGGGGAACGACCTCGGGTTACCAGCCAGCGTGCGTTACTACCTGGTTCCAGGCACGCAGCATGGCGGCGGGAGCGGCGTGACGACCGGGCTGGTCAGCCTGCCTGCGCCCGGAAGCCAGTGCCAGTTGCCCACCTCACCGGTCGCTGAGGCACCGGTGTGGCGGGCATTGGTGCCAGCGCTGATCGATTGGGTGGCCCGCGACAAGGCCCCGCCACCGTCACAGTACCCCACCGTTGCGGCTGGCACTGCGGTAACTCCAGAAGCTGCCGGCTTTCCCGACCTAAGCAATGTGTTGGTGCCAAGCAGCGGCAAACCGGCGCCCCTGCACCTGGCATCTTCGGGCATCGTCAACCCGATCGCCGTGACCCGCTACGAGCACGCCCTGCCGACTGAGGATCAGGACCGGGCCTATTCGTTGCTGGTGCCGAAGGTCGACGCTGCGGGCAATGCCACGTCGGGGGTTCTGGTTCCCGACCTGAAGGCGCCGCTTGCCACCTACACCGGCTGGAACCTTCGCGGGGAGGGTCATGCGGTGGGCGAGGGATGCTTCCTCTACGGCGCCACCATACCGCTTGCGATCGACGCAGCGGCGAAGGCTGGCGGGCAGGATACCCGCCCGACCCTCTCCGACCTCTACCGGGGCCGGGCTGACTACCGGAACAAGGTAGCCGCCGCCGCGACGGCGCTGGTGCACGATGGCTATCTGCTACAGGAGGATGCCGACAATCTGTTCGACGCTCACGCGCAAGCCGTGTCGCCGCTGCTGATTCCAATGCCTTGAAGGGTGATTACTCCAGTACAAGCCGTAGCCAGTATCGGCTTGGCGTCTTGATCGATCTGGTCCTGGCGAACCTGTCGCCTCACCCTGACGTGAACCTCGGCATCACGCACCTCCATCGAGCATGCGGTAGACCGAACTTCGGGCGACGCCGAGCCTGCGGGCGATCTCCGACGGTCCCACGCCGGCGCCGTGCATCAACCTGATCTGCACCGCCTGCTTCGCCACGGTCGGCTTGCGGCCCTTGTATTTGCCCTCGGCCTTCGCCTTGGCGATGCCCTCGCGCTGGCGCTCCAGCATGATCTCGCGCTCCCAGGTCGCCACGCCGGCGAGGATCGTCAGCATCGAGCTTGCTGGTCGGGTTCCGGGTGTCCAGCTTCTCGCCGCCCATCGACAGCACGACCAGGCCGATGCCGCGCTTCGACAGATCCGCCTCGATCGCCAGCAGCGCCGCGGTCGAGCGCGCCAGGCGGTCGGGCTTGGTGACGACCAGCGCATCGCCTTCGCGGAGGTAGTCCAGGCACGCCTTCAGCGTGTCGCGCTGGGCGACGCTGCTGACCTGCTCGCTGAACACCTTCTTCGCACCGGCGGCGCGCAGGTCGCGCACCTGGGCCTCCAGGCCGGCCTTCTGGTCGACCGTCGACGTGCGCGCGTATCCGATGAGCATGGGAGGGTATGTCCTAATGGATACCAGAGTCCATAGGACATGCCGTCCGAGAATGCAATGAGAATTCGTATCGGACACGTTCAGGCTGGTTCGGCAACCGGGTCGCTGTCCTGCTGAAGCCTGCCCTATTGGAGCACTGATCTCGCTGCCTGGCCTGGGCGGCCTCATCAGCCTTGATCAGGGCCTCCTGGTCCTTCATCGGCAGCTCGTCGATCTTCACTGCCACCGATACTGCTCCACACGCTTCGCCAGCGCCGGCGCGGCCTTCTGTTGCACAACTTGGCCTGTTGCACGGACAAGCGACGGACGAGCGTCTTGGCCGCCTTGGGCTGGGAGGGTGCTTCCATTTGAGCGCGCTGGTTGCTGCCTGCCGGCATGCTCGCCAGCCGCGCCGCCACCATGCGCGCTGGCTTTCATTCAAGTGCCGACGGCGGAGATTGGTCCGCGACGGGTCAGTCCTCAGGCTGTCGATTCATGGCCTCAAGTAGCCGCTCGATCCGACCCCGATGCTCCTGCAACTCGGCCCGCAACATGCGGACGGCTGCCCTATCACCGCCGACCTTGGCCTCGCGGAGAGCGACCAGGACCGCCTGGACGTTCGCTTTGGCGCGATCTGCCTCCTCCTCCAACAGCGATGCGGCATCGTCATCGTCTGCATGCAACAACCTGTCGACTTGCACCGGGCTCCCTTTCCGCCAGCACGCACTCATACTACTGAAACGAAATGCGCATACCAAAGGCCCGGGCCGACGTGCGCCTGTCACAGTGGGGGGCTTGAGGTTGCGCTCGATGCCTAGGTAATAACCGACCAGCAGCTCATCGGCCGTGGCGCACGCCTCGATCGCCTGGAGCGCCCGATACACTGCCCACCAGCGCTCACCGCGCGGCGACACCATGTCACGCAGTTCTTCCACGGCAGGGTGGATGGGGACGTTCCTCTGGCTCCGGTTGTCCGCTGGTTGCACTATGCAAATCCCGGACAGCGTCGATCCGGTCTTGCACGGTTGACTTAGGAACGCCGGTCTCCTTGGCGATCTCGCGAACCGACTTGCCCTCTGCTGCCTTCTTCGCGATCTCCGCGTCTCGCCGCGCCTGGACTTCCGCGCGCGCCTGCTCGGTCAGGTCATAGGCTCAGCGCGAGGAACAGTTCAGCAGCGTCTGGACCGCGCCAGGATCAGCCGGGTCGACCAGGTTGTGGTGTCAGTCGAGTTCGTATGCCTTGACGTAGTCGCCGGCGTCGTGACGCTTGCATTGGCGCCCAGTCAATAGCGCAGCACGTTCTGGTAGCTGCCAGCGTGCAGCGACACCGCGATTTCGGTGGCGCCGAACGCCTTGTGTCAGTGCCAGCGGTGGTAGCCGTCCGCCAGCCACTGCGTGTTGTCGTCCTCCTGGAACACCGTCACCGGCGGCAGACGGACGCCATCGCCCGGCGTCGGCTTCGTCAACTGCACCGCGGCGATTGTATGACGCACCGCGGTTCGAGGATCAGCCCGACGTTTTGCGCCTGCGGCATGCCGGGGGGGCGGGGGTGGGGTGGGGGTTAAAGTGGCGGGCTATGAAAATCTGCTCAGTGCTGCCTCGCTATGCCCCACAAAATTTCAAAGTTACGTTCTTCTAATCGAATGGTTTCTTCCTGGCGCCCAGGAGGCGGGCCGTGGCCGATCTGACCACCACCTTTCCGCGCGTTCACCTTCTTCATCGTTGGAGAAGCGGCAAACGGCGGGTAGCCTGCCAGTGGCTGGCGCCAGTGCTGTACGGCCCAGCCAGGAGGAAACATGGCGATAACGCAAGACGACATGATCGCCGAACTTCAGCGCACCGTCGCAGCGCTGCAAGAGAAGCTTGATGCGGCGCTGGCGCAACGCAGCAGCGAATACGGCGAGCGGATAGAGCACCAGGCCGCGACCCTCGACGTGCTGAAGGCGATGTCGGCCTCACCCGGCGATCCACAACCAGTATTCGATCTCATCGCCCGGCAGGCGGCAAAGCTGTGCGACGTGCCGACAGCAGCGGTCGCGACATTCGACGGAACGATGGTCCATCTGGCCACACAAAGTGGGTTCGATGCTGCGTACGCTGATACCTATATGTCAGGGTTCCCTAGACCCGTAGGCCCGGACTTTGCCATGGGTCGCGCAATCCTGAACCGACAGGTCGAGCAGGTTGAAGATATTACAGCATATCCCGGTCATAGCTTTGCAGACGTGCTCGGCCATTGGTCGGTGATGGCGGTGCCGATGCTCCGGCATGACGTGCCGCTGGGCGCGATCACGATCGGTCGCTCGGCGATCGGACCGTTCGTCGACACTCAGGTCGCGTTATTGCAAACATTTGCCGAGCAGGCGGTCATCGCGATCACCAGTGCGGAGACGTATCGCGCGTTGCAAACCCGCACGAGCGATCTTCAAGAAGCGCTGGAGTACCAGACCGCAACCAGCGACGTGCTGAAGGTGATCAGCCGATCCACCTTCGACCTGCAACCGGTGCTCGACACGGTCATCGAGACGGCGGCGCGGCTTTGCGAAGCCGACCAAGCGGTATTCATTCGCCATGAGAACGGCATCATCGAGATGGTGGCAAATTTCGGGTTTCCGCCAGAATATGACGCTGTTCTGAGAAAGCTTGGACCTCATCCACTTGTTGTGAACGCGCCAATGGTCGCATACAGGGCAATCACCGAACGCCGCGTGGTGCACATTCACGATGTGGCCGCCGTTTCGGGCTATGCCATCGAACCAATCAAACTTGGCCAGCAGCGGACCTCGCTTGGTGTGCCGCTGCTGCGTGCAGGCGAACCAATCGGTTCCATCCTGCTCGCCCGCCGAAGGGTGGAACCATTTACGGACCGGCAGATAGAACTCGTCAACACCTTCGCCGATCAGGCGGTAATCGCGATCGAGAACACGCGACTGCTGACCGAGCAGCAGGAGGCGCTAGAGCAGCAGACCGCGACCGCCGAAGTGTTGCAGGTGATCAATGCCAACCCCGGCGATCTCACGCCGGTGTTCGACGCGATCCTGGACAAGGCGCACACACTGTGCGGCGCCGTGATCGGGTCATTGGTGCTCTTTGACGGTACGTATTTCCGCGCGGTGGCGACCCATGGCTGGCCAGACTCAATCGCGGCGTTGTTCCGCGAACCTACTGGGCCGAACCGCGCGCGACAAAGCCTCGTGGACGGTGAACGTTTCGTTCAGGTCCCGGACATCCGTGCGATCGGGCGTGGACCGAACAGCGCATGGGGCGACGCACTGGTGGAGGGCACCGATGCACGGACCATGCTTCTGGTGCCACTGCGTAAGGACGGTGCCCTGCTGGGCTTTATCAGCGCGTTCCGCCCGGAGGTCCGGGCATTCTCTGACAAGGAGATCGCGCTGCTGGAGAACTTCGCCGCTCAGGCGGTGATCGCGATGGAGAACGCGCGGCTGCTGGACGAGCTACGACAGCGCACCGGCGACCTGCAAGAGTCGCTCGAATACCAGACTGCGACGAGTGACGTGCTAAAGGTGATCAGCCAGTCAGGTGCGGAACTTGGCGTCGTTCTCAATACGTTGGTCGAGACCGCCATCCGCATTTGCGACGGGGTCAATGCGATTATATTCCGCCTTCGGGATGACAAGCGGCTCTATATCGTCGCATCGTACGGGGTTGCCCGAGGAGTGCCAAGGACTTCCTTATTGCCCACCCGCATGTAATCGACCGCGGGACGCTGGTGGGTCGAACCGCGAGCGAGCAACGCATCGTGCATATCGTAGATGTGACCGCTGATCCCGAATATACCTTTACCGAATCCCAGCGGCGTGGTGAGTTGCACACGATGCTTGGCGTCCCGCTAATGCGGGAGGGTGCGTTGCTTGGTGTTCTCGCGCTAAATCGCAAGCACGTCGAACCCTTCACCGAAAAACAGATTGCGCTGGTAGCCTCGTTTGCCGATCAGGCGGTGATCGCGATGGAGAACGCGCGGCTACTGACCGAGCAGCGCGAGGCACTGGAGCAGCAGACCGCGACTGCCGAGGTGTTGCAGGTGATCAACGCCTCGCCTGGCAATCTTGCGCCGGTGTTCGAAGCCATTCTGGACAAGGCGCACAAGCTCTGTGGCGCGGTCGTCGGCTCCTTGCTCATTTACGACGGTGAGCACTTTCACGCGGAGGCAACGCACGGTCAGCCTGAAGAGGTTAGCGGCATCCTCAGCAGGCCGTTTCGTCCCAACATCTTTCTTCAGAAGCTCGTGTCTGGCGAACATCTCGTGCATATCCCGGATTTCAAGGCTGCTTCGGTCCGAGAAGATCACGAGCTAACACGTGGCACGAGGGACGCAACTGGCATTCGGACAAGTCTTTGGGTGCCACTTCGTAAGGACGGTGTGTTGCTTGGCTGCATCAGCGCGTTTCGCCTTGAGGTCCGCCCGTTCTCCGAAAAGGAGATCGCCCTGCTGGAGAACTTCGCCGCACAGGCGGTGATCGCGATGGAGAACGCGCGGCTACTGGACGAGCAGCAGGAGGCGCTGCAACAGCAAACAGCGATGGCGGACGTGTTGCAGGGCGATCAATGCCTCACCCGGCGAACTTGCTCCAGTGTTCGATGTCATCGGGAAAGGGCGCATCCGACTGTGCGACGCCGCGGTCGGCGCGTTGTGCTCCTAGATGGGGAGCGGTTCAGAGCAGTCGCACTCAGAGGCGTGCCCGCGGCCTTCGCTGAGTTCTGTCCAAGCACCGCCGATGGCCGACCGACAGTCCGCTGCCGCCCGGATGCTTGCTGGTGCACAATGTCGTTCATGTCAGGAACGTTACCGATGAGAGAGTATCCCCCTGCCAGCACGCCAGCTGCCCGAGCGTTGGTCGAGCTAGGCGGCGGGCGCGCATTGTGTAGATGTACCACTTGCGGAAAGACGGTAAGTTCTTCGGTTTGATCACGATCTATCGTCAGGAGGTGGGCCATTCACCGACAAGCACATCGCGCTATTCGAGAACTTCGCTGACCCAGGCGGTGATCGCGATGGAAAACGCGCGACTGCTGGACGAATTGCGCTCCGCAGAGAACTCGCACAGCGCCAGGAAGAACTTCGCGTCACGTTCGAGAACATGGGCGACGGCGTCGCCATGTTCGACGAAACGCAGCATCTGGTCGCATGGAACCGCAAGTTCCAGGATATCCTGGACGTGCCCGACGACGTCATCGCGCGGCGTCAGACATTCTCTGAATACGTCCGCTACCTCGCCGAGCGTGGTGAGTATGACGCCGGAGGCCGACCCGGAGGAGCATGTGCGCCGGCTCATTGAGCAAGCGGGTCAATCCCGAACCTATCGAGCGCACCCGCCCGGATGGACGGGTGATCGAAATCCGCCACAACCCGGTGCCGGGTGGCGGCTTCGTGTTGATCTACGCCGACATCACCGAGCGCAAGCGAAACGAGGCGGAAATCCGCGCCGCCCGCGATGCAGCGGAGGAAGCCAGCCGTACGATCGAGGCCGCCTATCGCGACCTGAAAGCCGCCCAGGCCAACCTGATCCAGGCGGAGAAGATGGCCTCGCTCGGGCCAACTCACCGCCGGCATCGCGCACGAGATCAAGAACCCGCTGAACTTCGTCAACAACTTCGCCGCTCTGTCGGTGGATCTGTTGAGCGAACTGAAGGAGACCGCCGCACCAGGCTTCGCCGCGTTGCCCGAGGCGCAGCGCGCAGAGGTCGAGGACGTCGCGTCCATGCTGACCAGCAACCTGGAGAAGATCACTGAGCACGGCAAACGCGCCGACGGCATCGTGACGGCGATGTTGGAACATTCGCGTGGCGCCTCGGGCGAGCGGCGCCCGGTCGATCTGAACGCGCTGATCGATGAAGCGCTGAACCTCGCGTATCACGGCGCGCGCGCCCAGGATCAGAAGTTCGACATCACCCTGGAACGCGATTTCGGCGAAGGCATCGCGCCGATCGAGGTCAACCCGCAGGACATGACACGGGTGTTCCTCAATATCTTCAGCAACGGCTTCTACGCAGCCACGAGGCGGGCGCGCAACGGCGAGGAAATCGGGTTCTTGCCGAAGCTGAAGGTTACCACCCAGCTGGCCGGCGAGGCGGTGGAAATCCGTGTGCGGGACAACGGCACCGGCATTCCGGCCGACATCAGGGACAAACTGTTCCAGCCATTCTTCACCACCAAGCCGACCGGCGAGGGCACCGGGCTTGGGCTATCGATCACCTACGACATCGTCACAAAGGCGCACGGCGGCACGATCACGGTTGATAGCGAGCCCGGCACGTACACCGAGTTCATCATTACGATCCCGCGTCTCACGACGCTTGCCGACGCATAGCCGATGATCCGAATCGTCACCTGGACATACCGCTACAAGCTGCCACAGAATCGGAAAGGGCGGAAGCTGGCCGAGATCACCGGCCCGATTGTCGTCACGCCGAAAGAAAGCCGCCGCCCTGCTCGGGTAGGAGAGGCGGCGGCCGCGGGTATGGAGTACGATACAAGTGCCCGTCTGAGAGATCGGGCGACATCCACGCCAGCACGCCGCCAGAAAAAGCTGCAAGTCCGCGCTCTCACAGTTGGCGACCGCCACGTCGTGCGCCGTGGGATCGACATGGTGGTTGGAGAGACACGAAAATGATGAGGCTGATCGCAATGGGTTTGTTAGCGCTTACGGCCGGGACTGGTGCCGCGACTGCACAAAAGCCCTTCAAGCTTCCGGCAGGCAGGCTCTACGTCTTCCACTCCGGTCCCAGGAGCGGATGTCCAGGCGTTGATTGGTATATCGTTGCGGAAGTAGGTGATACCCTTACCGGGTTCATCGCCTGGAACAATATGCAGTCGCTGGCGCGTGCCACAGGAACCCTCAACCGACTGGCAGGCACCTTTGAATTGACGGCGCACGAA
The DNA here is from genome assembly GCA_963812075.1 of uncultured Alphaproteobacteria bacterium. Classification (GTDB taxonomy): domain Bacteria; phylum Pseudomonadota; class Alphaproteobacteria; order Acetobacterales; family Acetobacteraceae; genus JAMXLO01. The sequence continues at coordinate 253,885 of CAWETN010000018.1, read as the reverse complement.
GTAGGGGGGCAGGACCGAACTGTCGCTGTCACCGGAACGGTTAGTCCGACCTCTGGGTGGCTCACTGCCAATGTCCAAGGGCAAGACGTGAATTGCCGGGGCATAAAGGTGCCGTGGTTTACTCCCCCGCCATCCTGACCATCCCGTGACCATCGCCCCACGCACTACGGCTACAAGCCCCGCCGAAGCGGCGGGAAGCCGCTCGTGGATGTGGCGGTGATCGTCACGCCCGCCGATCCGAAGAAGGGCCGCCGCCCGGCGCTCCGAGACGGGCAGGCAGCGGCCAGGGAGGAGGAACTGTCCGAAGTGACCCGCTCTCCGGCGGGCGATGGGCGATGACCGCAAGCCGCCCGGCGCGCGATCCGGAGATCATCACCTTGCGCGACCGCAAGCAGGCGAGGCGGCTGCGCGAGCGGCGGCAGGAGGCCGAGGACGTGGAGGTTCTGGAGGATGATGCACCTGGGCTGCGTACCGCCGCCGAACAAGTTGGGTCGCTGAACAGGCGATGCGGCGATCGACGCTGTGCATTCTGGCCGCATGGCTCATCCTCGGACCGCTCTTGGGCGCCGCTGTCGGCGTCGCGATGGGGGAATCTCGCACCGAGGAAATCATCCTCAGCACTGCTGGCGGCTCACCGGGGAAATTGTCTACGCGCTGGTCAAGGAGGCCGGCGGCGATTCGTGCTCACGTGCTTTCCATCCTAGCGGGCGCGACAGGGCTGATGCTGTTCTACGACGGGCTGGAGGCCCTGGGGATCCCCGAACTATGAGGCCGCACCGGCGCCCGGCAGCGCGCAGGCAAAGGCGGATTTTTCCGAGAGTTGGAATGTAACGAAAGCGCAAACGTCCCCTACAGGGGGCAATCGCCATGCAGCGAACGTTGATATGGAGTCTGGCCGGATGGCTCGTCCTCGGGCCGCTGTTCGCTGGCATCATCGGCTGCGTGACAGGTGAGCCATGCATCCGGGAGATCATCCTCAGCACGGCCGGCGGGCTTGGCGGGGGCATCCTTTATACCCTGGTGGAAGGTGATGACCGTGTCCTCACCGCACTGTCTGTCCTGGTCGGCGCAGCGGCGTTGATGCTCGTCGACGACATGATCGAAATCACTGGGGCTCTCGCTGGATGAACGCCGATCCGTCAGCCGCCCCTGGCCGGCGCGGCCTCACCCCGATGGCGCCCCACCCCGCGCACACGAAGTCGGTCAGCCTGCTGCGGCAGTTCGCGCAGCGCCAGCGTAGCTCGATCAGCGGCACGTCGCCCCGGCCGGCGTCCACGCGGCGCTGAAGGTCGGCCACGCCTTGGTGGCGGCATTCATCCCCGCGCCTGCGGGGAACACCATGAAAAAAAGTCACGGGCGAGCGTGCCGAGGCGGTTCATCCCCGCGCCTGCGGGGCACACGTTCTGATACGGCGCCGAGGCCGCGGATTGGCCGGTTCATCCCCGCGCCTGCGGGGAACACCTGGCTGGTGCCCATGTAGCCGGTGATCCACCCGGTTCATCCCCGCGCCTGCGGGGAACGCCCGTTGGTGCGGGTGATCGGCTGGGCATCGACCGGTTCATCCCGCGCCTGCGGGGAACGCCTGGTAAGGCTGTCGCTGGGCAGAGCGCGGTAAGGTTCATCCCCGCGCCTGCGGGGAACGCGCCTGCAACGCCAGCGCGACGCGGGCGGGCATCGGTTCATCCCCGCGCCTGCGGGGAACGCCGCTCGGCCGCCAACGCGCCGTCTGCCGCCGCCGGTTCATCCCCGCGCCTGCGGGGAACGCGGCGCCGGGCACTTCAGTCTCGTTGGCCTCGACGGTTCATCCCCGCGCCTGCGGGGAACGCTCGAGCGCAGCAAACCCTCGGTGTGGGTAAAACGGTTCATCCCCGCTCCTGCGGGGAACGCGTCCGGTGCGCGATCGTGCGGACCGGCACACCCGGTTCATCCCCGCGCCTGCGGGGAACGCCTCGCCGCCCGCCTTGCCCACGATGGCGCCAGCGGTTCATCCCCGCGCGTGCGGGGAACGCCCGTTGGTGCGGGTGATCGGCTGGGCATCGACCGGTTCATCCCGCGCCTGCGGGGAACGCCTGGTAAGGCTGTCGCTGGGCAGAGCGCGGTAAGGTTCATCCCCGCGCCTGCGGGGAACGCGCCTGCAACGCCAGCGCGACGCGGGCGGGCATCGGTTCATCCCCGCGCCTGCGGGGAACGCCGTCAGGCGCGCGATCAACGCGAGGCTGATCGCGGTTCATCCCCGCGCCTGCGGGGAACGCTCGAAGGTGCCGGTCCAGTTCGTGAGGAAGTACGGTTCATCCCCGCGCCTGCGGGGAACGCGCCTCCTAACCGTGATACGAGTCGTGGCAGGACGGTTCATCCCCGCGCCTGCGGGGAACGCCCCAGCGCCTCGCCGACGCGCTCCAGGGCCTGCGGTTCATCCCCGCGCCTGCGGGGAACGCGACTGGCTGATCGGCTGCGCGCCAAGTGGGTTCGGTTCATCCCCGCGCCTGCGGGGAACGCACGGCTGGAACGTGACGGGGCGGGTGCCGCACCGGTTCATCCCCGCGCCTGCGGGGAACGCCGCGTGGTAAGTGGCCACTCTATAGGTTGGAACGGTTCATCCCCGCGCCTGCGGGGAACGCCCCCCATGCCCCCCGACGCGGAACTGCTGCACCGGTTCATCCACGCGCCTGCGGGGAACGCGCGCCGGCGAGGAAGGTGTCGAGGGCCAGGTTCGGTTCATCCCCGCGCCTGCGGGGAACGCTTCCCGTCGTCGAAGTGGAAGAAGCAAGGCGCCGGTTCATCCACGCGCCTGCGGGGAACGCGCCAGTTGCTCCATGCCGTCGGTGCCCAACACCGGTTCATCCCCGCGCCTGCGGGGAACGCCCGGAGAGCCGCAGCCACTTCTCGTGCTGTCGCGGTTCATCCCCGCGCCTGCGGGGAACGCAAACGACATGACCAGCCCCGGCAGCGCCAGCACGGTTCATCCCCGCGCCTGCGGGGAACGCTATGCATGGCGCGGTAACGCGGTTTCTCGCGCCGGTTCATCCCCGCGCCTGCGGGGAACGCTTGCCCGAGCACAGTGCCCGCCTCGAGCGTGACGGTTCATCCCCGCGCCTGCGGGGAACGCGGTGTCAAAACCGTATTGCTAGCCGTGGTCGCCGGTTCATCCCCGCGCCTGCGGGGAACGCCCGTTCTGCTTCAGCAGCGCCTCGACCTCCGCCGGTTCATCCCCGCGCCTGCGGGGAACGCTCAAGCGCATTGAAGTCCACGCCCCAGGCGATCGGTTCATCCCCGCGCCTGCGGGGAACGCGGCCATCCGCTCGGGCGCGTCTGCAACATCAGCGGTTCATCCCCGCGCCTGCGGGGAACGCGCCGGTCCGGTATGCCCGAGCACGGCCTGCACCGGTTCATCCCCGCGCCTGCGGGGAACGCCAAGCGGCCATCCTGCGCCTTGAGGTGCTGGGCGGTTCATCCCCGCGCCTGCGGGGAACGCCCTACTGGCGGCAGTCCGGCCAATCCGGTGAGCGGTTCATCCCCGCGCCTGCGGGGAACGCGACCAATAGCAGCAGAGACATCGCGCGAGCCCCGGTTCATCCCCGCGCCTGCGGGGAACGCGTGCCAGTGCCAGGCGCCGCCGTCCCTGTATCCGGTTCATCCCCGCGCCTGCGGGGAACGCGCCTCCCCTGCCAGAGCCCACAGAAGCGGCGCCGGTTCATCCCCGCGCCTGCGGGGAACGCCAAGCCACGCCGCAGAAGTTACGGGTCCGCACCGGTTCATCCCCGCGCCTGCGGGGAACGCTCTTCCCAGAACAGATTGAGATCTATCCCAGATTCACAACTCAAAGAACCTACCGAAAGTCTCCGGCCGCTTTCAGGCTGACCAAACCTGCATATCTACGGTGCGGTCACGCCCCCTCCGGCATCATGGCAACCAGTCGAAACCCGTCCAAGTCAACGGGAACGCGCCTGTTTTGGCCGACAGTGTCAAACAAGAACCCGGCGTCAGTGGGTGCTGTCCAGGCGATCACCGCATTTCCGTCCTCGATGTACGCACACACCTGAGCCCAGATCATCTCCCGTACCCGCCGGCCGTAGTTGCCGACATACACGCCCGCTCGTATCTCCAGTAGCCAGACCGCCAGCCGGCCGCGCAGCCGTGGCGGCGCATTCTCAGTGACCACCACCAGCATCAGGCCAAGCCCTCGCTAGCCACGGTGCCCGACATCACCGGACGGCACAGGATCGACGATCGCAACCAGCTGGGCCTCCCCAGGTGCATCCGGCATCGGCAAGCCGCCAGCGGCCAGCACATCCTCGATCGCCGGAATGAGTTGCGACAATAGATCGGTGCGACGAAAGGCGTCCCGACATCGCCGGCGCACTGCCGCAACCGGATCGGTGATCCGCTGGCCGTCCAACGGCTTGTCGGCCATGACCGCCGCCATTACGCGGAACGCCTCGGGGACCACAGTCTCGAACTTGAACATATCACCCAGATCGTAGACGAAACTCTGTGGTTTCCCGGTATGCAGGAAGCCGATCGCCGGGGCGTAACCCGCGGCCAGGATCGCCGCCTCGCATAACCCGTACAGCGCGGCCGTTGCCGCGGACAGGCACCGGTTAGGCAAGTCCGCACTGCCCCAGTCATGTGGATCGTATCGCCGGCCCTCCCATTTCACCCCATGCCGCTGTGCGAGCAGACGGTAGAGTTCTCGCACCCGCGCACCCTCGATCCCTCGCAACTGATCGATGCTGCGCCGCGTCGGTGCTTCCTCGCCAAATCGGCGTGCATACATCCGTCCGACCACGCGCAACCGTGCATCGTCGTCCAGTGCGAGGCGTGCCTGATAGAGTAGCCGGTCTGCGCGCGCCCCGCCTGGCTGGCCAGCAGCGTAGAGGCGCACTCCCGCCTCACCGACCCAGATGAGCAAGGTGCCGGCCCGCGCCGCGAGGACCGCTGCGGCGTGCGACACCCGACTGCCTGGCTCCAGCATCAGGCATGCAAAACCGCCCACCGGGATGACTGTTCGCACCCCACGCGCGTCGACCACGACGAAGGCGCCATCGATCACGTCGAGCTGGCCGCGCTCGATGAACAGGATCGACGAGCGGTCCTTGATGGGGATGGGGCGTGGCGGCGGGAGACCTCGCATGCCTTCGGGAGGCATCGCCGTCAGGCCCTTCGCAGCAGCATCAGGCCACAGCCGAACGCTCGGGCGCGGCCGAAGCCAGCGATCACCGCCGCCAGGAACGTAGTCGGTTCGCGCACCTCCAGCATACCTTCGAAGTCCAGCCGGCCGAACTCCACAGCCCGCTGCTCGTCACGTGGGATGCGGACCCAGTCATAGCCGTCGACCCGTAGCGTGCCGGCGTCCGGCACAAAACCAGCGCGAGCACCCTGTCGCGTCAGCCAGGACCGTCCGGCATTCACGATGAGCGCCGGCCGCTCAGCCGCGCGCTCGCCCGCCGGCACGTCGCGTATCGCATCCCCCACCACATCGAGCCGTTTGCCGCGCAAACCGGGTCCAGGGCTGCGGGCGATGGTGGGGTTGGCCCGTAGCAGGAAGCTGAGGCGATCACCGGTGTTTAAGTCTGGCTCCCATGGCTTGCTCTCTACATCGAACAGCCCGCCGCCGTTGGCGGGTCGAGGCGCAAAGATCAGAAACTTGCCCGGCTGCTCCTCTCGCCACAGGAAGTCGCGAGTACGCGATGGTGCGTCGGACATCAGCGACCAGCCCATCCGGTGAGCAGCCAGCAGGCCGGCATTGCTCTCTGTCGGCAGCAGCAATGGCGCGATGGCGCGTACGGTGCTGTCATTGCGCAGTTGGGCGCGCGATAGGTACATCTGGCTCACGACGGGGAGTCCAACGGCAGGTCGAACACACGTTCCGAGCGCAGGGCGAACTGCCAGCGGTTGCGGCTGCTGATGCTGTCGCGACGCGCCTCCGTCCAGCGCCACCGCACGTCATCGGGCATCCCGTCCACGTCGGTCGCCAGCACGCTGGGCCGGGCGCGCAGCGCGTGGCGCAGGAGCCGTTCCGGCTCTGGCTCTGCGCGCGCCTGCATCGCGCCCAGAGCGTGCTCTGCGCATACCACTGCCGGTGCTGGCGGGAGCCCCAGTGGGCAGGACTTGCGGCCGAGCGACAGGCAGAACCGTGGCTGGCGAAGCGCCTCAGACAAAGCATCGAGAGTCACCGGTGCATCTGCGCGCGCCCACACCGCAACGGTGAACAGCGCGTCGGTGCGGTAGTCGCGTCGCGACAGGATCGTCTCCAGCGGCTTGGCATCTAATTCTTCCCGGCGCGTTGCATGGCGCTGCCCCCGACGGGCCGGTGGCACCTGGGCAGTGTGGTAGTCGACCAACGGAGTGCCGGCAGCGTCGACCCGCACGGCAACACCATACCCGCGTTCCATGGCGACGTGTCGCTCCTCCTCGGTCCGCTCGATACCCAGCGCTGCCGCCAGCAAACCCAGCAGCGCGGAGCGAGCCGGCCGCGTCTCGCTGCTGCGTCGTTCTCCCACGGCAACACCGCCGAGGGCCGCGATCGGCGCGTGGAGCACGAACACCAGGAACTCGCGCATCGCTTACAGTGCCCGGCAGAATGTGAGCACGTCCTCCAGCGTGCCGGCGCCGCCCACCAGCATCTCCATGCGCCGGTCGGCGCAGAGGCCGTAGGCCGCGTCCATGGCGGAGCAGAGCTTGCCGAGTGCCGTCACTGATGCACCGATCGGGTCGCCGGCGGTGATGGGCTTCAGGAAGGCCCCCGCGAGTGTACGCGGCGTCTGGTCGCCTGCCTCCGCCAGGATGTAGTGCGCGCGCGCCCTGCTGGCGAAGCTCGCCTGCTTGCCTGTCGGCGCCACAGTGGCCGCGGCGCGCACCAGGGCGGACAAGGCAGTAGCGCACAGCGTCTCATCCGAGAGGTTGCGCTTCAGTAGGGCGATATCGGCGCAGATGTAGAGGTAGAACAGCCCGGCGGCGAAGCCGGCCTCACCGAGGAAGCCCGCGCCGGCATCCTCAGCGGAGGTCTTCAGATCGTCGACAGCGACGTAGTAATCGTCCTCCACAGCGATCTTGTGCGTAGTGATGGCATGCGCCACCTGCACCGCCGCTTCGCGATTGTAGTCCGGGTTGTCGGCCAGCATGCGGCCGAACATCGCGATATCCGCTGCCGTGTCGCGCTGGCGCAGCAGGGTTTCAGCCGTGGCCTCGATCTTCTCTCCCGCCGCCGCGCTATCCGCCATGACCAGCGCTGCCTCGCGCTCCTCGGCTGAAATGAACGCGAGCTGTTCGGTGTGGGTGGGATTCTGGTCAGTGGCCGGCTTCACCTTACCGAAGACCGGCACGATCTCACGGGCGATCTCATTCGCCTTGGCCACCTCGATGCCGCGTTCGATCAGGTGGTCCCGAATCACCTCGCCGAAGCGCTGGGTGCGATGGCCGCGGTGACCGTCGAGCGCTAACTTGAACTCGTCCGACTGCCGCCATGCCCGCTTCAGCGATTGCGACGACAGTCGCAGCCGGAGCGCACCGCCGATCATTGCCGTCTTAGGGCGGCCGGTGTCGTCCCGGTTGAGATTGGCCGGCGGATAGAAGGTGAGCAGGTGCAGTTGCAGGAAACGGCTCATGCGGATGCGTCCTCGGTGTTCGGTGACGTGGTGTCGGCGTCGGATTCAAGATCAGGGGCGTCGTGGTACGCATAGATCCAACGACGGCGCGTCCTCTCGTCATCCCAGTGCCACAGCCCAGTTGCAATATCGGCGACGTTGAGTTCGCGACCGACGAGCGCCACCAGCCGGCGGAATCCGGTCAGTCTCTCATCCAAGGTGTCGGCCTGGAGCAGGCGGCGGAAGCGCAGATCGGACATCACTGCGGTTCCGTCCCGCTGCACACCGATCTGCCGCGCCACAGGACCAGGCGCTTCCTTCCGAACGTGCGACAGCACGGCGGCGAGCAGCGCGACGCGGTCCAGCTCACGTTCGCCGGCGCCCAGACGGCGGCACAGCCGCAGCGTCGCAGGCTCAGTCGCCGCCTCCATCACCGTCGTACAACGTCGCAGCCGTGCCAGTGCGCCGCGATCACCGGGCACGCGCCTTCCCGCCACCTCTCGCGACTGCAATTCGCGCCACCAAGCCGTGGCCTCCAGTCCTACGGACCGTGTCATGCGGCCGCCCTCCCTGGCCTGGCCTTGGACGTCCGCGCGGGTTTGGGTGGCAGCGGCAACCCAAGCCGTTGCAAGAGCGCCTCGCCGTCCTTGCCGATGCCGGCCAATGCCAAGCTCAGACCGCGCGCCGCTGCGGCGATTTGGTCGGGGCGACGATCGGCGCCACCTGCGTCGATGGGCGCTGCCTCGGCGAATAGTGCCGTTGCGGTGCGGGCGAGGTCACGCAGCCACGTGCGCCGAACCTGATCAGCATCGGGTGTCTCTCCCGCGGCCTCCGTCGCCCGTTGCAGGAAGGCGCCTTCGGTTGCATCCCAGAACCGTTCGCGCACGGTGGCAAGCAACCCCGCATCCAGCGGCACCTTCGCACCGTCGGAGAATAAGGCCCGCCGTACGGCACGGCCTAGCAGCGAGGCTGTCTCCGTCGCGCCGGCGATCAACTGGCGGAGCAGCAGCACGAATTCTTTGGCGCGCTCCGGGTCGGCCGGTTCGATCACCGGCAACTCGCTTTCTTCGAAGCCGCGTGCCTTCATTTTGTCCATATCGTAGCCGGCCGCGAGCAGCCGCCACTGCACTTGCTGCGCGCCCTTTACGATCTGCGACAGCCGGTTGCGGCGGAACATTGTAACCGCGCTCGCGGCACGACGTGTCGGCGCGCCTTCGTCGTTGGCGAACAGCAACCCGACCCAGTGGCGATAGCCGATGCCGCCGGGCTGAGCATGAACCGGCAGCCATTCCGCATCGGTCGCCTTCTGCCGGTAGTACGGCGTGAGCGGATGCAGCCAGTTGGCGTAGTTGGTGCCGTGGGGGAGCTGCCGCCATCCGTGAGCCGCCACGTCGTCTATGATACCGAGAACGTCGCAGGGCTTCCGCTGGGGATTCCTGGAGAACTCCAGCCGGATGCGGCGCGACATGCCCCAGAATGCCTGCAAGTCATGCGTCTGGCCTGGCGTGGTGGCGTGGCCTCCCTTGCTAGTACGCGTGGGTGCGAGCCAGGGAAAGACCTTCGGCAGGTCCTCGGGCGCTGGCGCTTCGCCGTCCGGCACCGGCACATTGGCCCACAGCAGATGCCACAACGGGAGGACGCCGTTCCACGGCGGGAGGGCGAGCGTCGTTAGCGGTCCGCCGCCACGCAGGCCGACATGCATTCCGGCACCGCCGGCCGGAGCGAAGGACTGCAAAGTGAATAGCGCCATCGCCGCGGCGGCACGGCTCATCGTCGTCACCGCATCACGCTTGACGAAATGGTCGGCGTTCTTCCGCAGCGCCTGGCCACCGGGTGCGTCGATCAACAAGGTCTCGACGCGGTTGGTTTGCCCGGCAAAGTCCTCCGCGTCCTGCATGAAGCGGGGACCGTCACCGTCTAGCACAAAGGCGTGGGAGAGGGGCGCGAACGCCGCGTGCAGCGTCGCCGGGGAGGGCGGCGCCTTCCACCATCCGGCCCAGCTGTCGTCGTCATCGGCTGGGGGACAGGCGGTAGCGAGGAGCCCGATCAGGAACTCCAGACCAGCCAGGCGGAAATCCGGTCGCGGCCAATCCAGCGAGACGATGGGATCAGCGTCGATCTTATCAGTGATGTCACAGGGGCGGATGGCCTGGGTCTGACCGCTGGCGCGCCTCACGGGAAGCCATGCTTCCGCCAGCAACGAGAAGGCCATCGAGGCGCCTCCAAAACAAATGGATTACGAGAGACCGTATACGTTCCCGGCGCAACACGTTGTCAAGTCGAAATCTTTGTGCTGGTCCCCGGAGGCACAGCCAGAAGCCCTAGGGGTCCTGCAACACCAGTCCGATCCGCGCATCATACCTTACTCGACGCTCGACTCGCTCGGTGGCAACTCGGCCCTCCCAAGTGTCAGCTTCGAGTTGAAGTACCAGCAGTGGAATATCGCGGTCCCATCGTCCCCAGCGCTGCTTCGTGGCGGTGACCGCCTGTGCCGGCGCTCCCCCTGCGCTCGGCACGCTGGAGGCGCGCCACGCCGCTAGTGACACCTCGGACAAGGCCCAGGACAGCTCCGCCGATTTCCGCCGTGTACCAGGGTGCCAGCACTCCATCCCGCCAACGCCCAAGACGGAATGTGACGCTCTCCTCGGCCAAGCGGGTTGGCGTGCGAACGTCACTGTCCCAGCCTTGATCCTGGGCGTAGCCGTCACGCCATTTCAGCACATTTAGTCGCGCCATCTGGATAGCCGCGCTCTCGGCACCGGTTTCCTCCGCCAGCGCCCTGGCTAATCCCGCAGGCACATCCTCCTCCGGCTGGTCATACACCGCGCCGATCAGCCGACGCACGTCGCCCGGTGCCATGATGGCACCGGCCGCGAACAACGCACGCGCCGTGCGCCAGAGGATCGTCCACCGATAGATGTTGCGCGTCCGCCGTAGCGGTCCGCTCAGCCACCCACCATCGGCATCAGTGGTCGCCTCGGGCGAGACCACCAGCAGACGTGGCGCGTCGGCGGCGGCCGGCCGATCGCCCCGCTGGTGCCGCCACAATCGGCCCGCGCGCTGGATCAGCAGGTCAATGGGAGCGAGGTCTGAGACCATCAGGTCGAAATCGAGATCGAGGCTCTGCTCGATGACCTGGGTGGCGACCAGCATCCGCCCTTGCCGTTGTGCCCCCGTCGCTGTCCGGCCCAACCGTTCAAGAACCCGCGCCTCGATGTCCAGCCGGTCACCCATAGCGAAACGGGCGTGGAACAGGTCTGCATCAATTCCAGCCGCGCGCAGCGCAGCCTGTGCCTCGATCGCGTCATCGACGGCATTGCGCACCCAGGCTACCGCGAGGCCGGCACGTACGGCCGTGGCGATCCGTGCGATCGCATTCCCGATATCCTCCAGCCGCTCGACTTCGACAGTGCGGACGAGAAGGGGACGTGGATCGCATGCGTGTTCGCGGTCACCGTCTGTCGTTGCGAGTGTGAGCAGAGGATATGCGCTCCCCTCCAAGGCAGTGGCAGCGCCGCCGGCGCCGCGATGGAATGCCCTCACCAGGTCGGCGCGCTTGCCACGAGGCAATGTCGCTGACAGCACGATGGTGCTGCCGCCGAGAGCCGGCCTGGAACTCCACCAGCATCTCCAGCTCGCGTGCCATATAGGCGTCGTAGGCATGTGCCTCGTCCACGATCAGCACACGTTGCGACAAGCCGAGCAGCCGCAAAGCTGCATGCCGCGAAGGCAGCACGCCAAGCAATGACTGATCGACTGTTCCGACACCGACATCGGCGAGGAATGCGCGCCGCCGATCGGATGCAACCCAGGCAGCGCACTGCGCACCCGCCGTTTCGCCAGCAGCGTCCTCTGCCACCGCGTCGTCCGGGTTCGGCATCACCAGGATCGAGTTGCGGAACCCTTCGTGCAGACTACGCCGGCCGTGGGCGAGCACCAGTGAGGGCATCTCGCCGGCATCGAACAACACACGGTAAGCGGCGGCCAGACGGCCGTACATCGCATTGGCTGTCGCCATCGTCGGCAGAGCCACGAACACGCCGTGCGCCTGTCCTGCCGCCATCATGCGATGGGCCAGCAGCAGCGCCGCCTCAGTCTTCCCGGCGCCGGTCTGATCCTCTATCACCACCAGCGACGGACCGGATGGCGGTAATTCCAAATCGCCGCTAGGTTTTGTAACGGCGTGGCCTTGCGGGCGTGCGGGGCGAGGTCGGTCAGCACGACATGGCGCCTTGGCCGTGCCGGGACGACCCCGGCCCTTGCCATGGCCAGCGCCGCCTGCGGCAGAGCATAGAGGCTCCAATACTGTTCAAGCGGCATCGGCGTGGTGTTCGCCTCGAACCATGTCTCATTGGAGCCGATCCAGTCAGCCACCACCGCCAGCCCAGCCAGTTGCCAAGCGAGCCGGAGCGCCACCGCTCTCGCTACCGGCGCCACTGGCTGACCGCCGACAACGAGCATCGCCTCGGCGGCAAAGTCCCGGGCGGCCGCAAGACACAAGTCACAGGCTTCGCTGCGGGAAAGCGCATCGATCTCGCGTGGCGGACGACCGTGATGCCCGCAGACTGCGCGCAGCATCGCTTGTCCAGCATTACGCCACTTGGGCATGAGCGACTCAGTCATATCCCTCAACGGATCGGTCAGCAACCGATAGCCGGCCGTGTCATGGGCGTGCCCGGACAGCGGTCGAAACCGGCCGAGCACCGACGGCCAAAGTGCTTCCACCTTGCACTGGAATTGCCGCGTGAACTTGCCGATGTCATGCCACGCGAACAGTGTCAGCAATCCAGGATGGAATGCAGTGTCAACGTCCGGGATGCGGTGCTGGCTCAGCAGGACCGAGCCGACCGCTGCGACATCGAGGCTGTGATACGCAACAGGATGCCAGCGTACTCCGTCACCCTCGTTGCCACGGGTCTTGCCCCAGAACGCAGCGTAGAGCCGCTCACATGTGCTCATGGGAGTTCTGAAGGGAGCAAGCAAGGTTCATTGGACCAGCGGCGTGATCATCGGATCGAGCACTATAGCGGTCTGATCGCGGGCAGCGACGCTACGGCGATGGCGCCGGTGCGGGTGCAGGTGCAGGTGCAGGCGCGCCTGGATACTGTCCGGCGTTCCCCCTGGTCCTGATGGCGTTGGCGCGGGCAGTGTAGGCAGCCACACCGGAGCCGTATGCACGAGTCTCGGCGCCGGGGAACAACAACGCCTGCTCCTTGCCAAGCACCTTTCCTGGCACCTGGGTCAGCAGGCTCTGCACGTCCGCGACGCTGCTCGCTGTCTGGGTGTTCAGCCACGCCTGCGCTGTGGTGACGCCGGTTGCGGCAAAGCGGAGACATTCGTTGGCATGGAACTGCTCGTGGATGACAGTCAGGTCCCTGGCCCAGAACGTGGTGCGTGGCGGACGACCGCCATCCGAACTCAGGTCCGGGGTAAGGTCACTGGCGGCGGTCGGGAAGTTGCCGTGGTTGATCGCGGCATCGGTCTCCGACGCGATATTGGTCCGGCCACCGTCATTGACGTTGAACGTGATCGGGTTGGCGACGGTCGCGGTGACCGTGTAGGGCGCCGGCGCCGCAGGGGCTGGAGCCGGGGCGCCGCCATCCGGTGCAGGGGCAGGCGCGGGCGGGGCGGTTACCACGATATTTGTCATGTTGAAGGTCTGGTACTTGGTCTCGCCGAAAGCTGGCACAGCGCCGGACTGTGTCGTGTTGCCGCTGTAGGTCAGCGTGCCGGCGATCGCGTCCTGCTGTGCCGGTTGCGCCATCTCCGGCATGATTATGTCCGGGATGGCCACCGAACCGCCCGCAGGTGGCGTCTCCGGCGCCGGACCGGCGGCGGCGACCAGGGCGGCGGTGATGGCCTCCGCATCTGGCCCGGGTTCCGCCGTGCCGGGCTCCGCGGAGTCATTCAAGCCCGACTGGTGGGCGGCCCGTGCGGCGGCACCCTCGGGCGAGATCGCAAGATCCCCGAACGCGAAGCCGCAACCCTTGGCCAGTCGCGGACTTCCGGGGGTGGCGACGGCCGGTTCGTGCGGTGCATGGCTGCGCCCCGACAGGCTGACTGGCGGGCGCGAGATCATAGCCCTGAACACGCTGCTGGAAGTCACGGTCTGCCGCATGAACCCCTCCTGGGCCGCTCCTGACCGACTAACCCAGCAGCGCCGACCACCGAGCCCGCAACAGTCTTGTCGAGCCCGCGGTGCGGAGTCGAGGGCAATCGCCCTCTGCAAATTGCCAGAGACGATCGCGACCGGCAGCACGGGCGGTAGCGTCCCGGTCTTGTCCTGATCGGACGTGCCGCAGGCGCAGGCTGGACCAAGCGACCCCCTCTCGGGCGCGGTTCGCACGCCATGATGCGCGCTGGGATCGCCGGACTTGTCATCGGTAGCCGGCACGCCGGTGGGAGAGGCCGCTCGGCGTTCGCGGAAACGAGCGCGCCACGTGACGCAGGAAGTGAATGCGCCCCCCCACGGCACCTGGAGCGGCAGCACCGGTGCCGAGCCGGGCAACTGCCCGCCGAAGCCGCAGGCTGGCAAACTCGGCGCCAGTGCCGTCCACGCCGGGTCCGGGACGTATGGCCAGCGAGGGAGCACGCGACCCATTGGCATCGCCGTGTTCGCCGGGCGACGAGCGTGATCGCGTGTTGGAAGCCGCCGACTAACGCAAGCTGGGACTACTGAGCCTCAGCCTTCCGGCTGTGCTGCCTTCGTAGAGGCTCCGCCGCACCCGAGGCGATGAGCCCGAGTCCCCCGCCGCACCGTCTTGTTGATGGGTCACGGGTTTGGTGACACTCCGCGCGTCTGCTTGTGTCAGGCTCGGTCGTCCGCTTCAGACCAGACGGCAGCCAAGCTGTGACCCCGATGTTACCCCGAGAGCCCTGCAAGGCCGCCGGCGAGTCGCATAACATACTGAAATCATTGGCGGACCCGACACGATTCGAACGTGCGACCTTCGCCTTCGGAGGGCGACGCTCTATCCAGCTGAGCTACGGGTCCGGCTCCGCAATCCATAGCGCGAAAGCGCGCCGGATCAAAGCCCGCCGTCACTTCTGCTTCGCCAGCCACGCGGTCGCCGCCCGCTCGACCGCCGGACGGCAGTGGTCGCGTCCGGATGCGCATCCACGCCAGGATGTCGTCGATCGGCGTCATCCGCTCATGATCGCGCAGCAGCAGATGGTAGCCGGCCGGATAGAACGCCCGCACCGGCCCCTCGCGGCAGCCGCCGCCAGGTCGCCGCCGTCGCCTTGTCCGGGATCAGTTCGTCCTTGCCGCCATACAGGAACAGCGCCGGCGCATGGAACTGCGGCGCCGCCGCGAGCGCCGCATCCATCAGGTCCACCAGGCCGCGCACCGTGTCGAACCGCGTCTCGTGGATGGTCAGCGGATCGCTGCGACAGCCGCCTGATCGCCTCGCGATTGTCGCTCGGCGACCTTCGTGCGCGACCGCGCCGGTCACCGTGAAGCCCGGGCACCAGGTTGGCGAACAGCCACAGCCCGACGCGCAGGAACACGTTCATCTCGGCCCGCCCCCACACCGCGGGCGCCACCAGCACGTAGCCGTCCACCGGCGGCGGGTCCGGCGACGTCGCCAGGCACATCAGCACCGCCGCGCCCATGCTCTCGCCCATCAGGACCAGCCTGCGCATGCGGATACCGCTGGTGCAGCAGCAGCGCCATGTCGCGCGCATCGTCCACCAGCGCCTGCGTGCCGGGCCAGTAGCCGCGGCCCTCGGTGTCGCCGAAGCCGCGCTGGTCGGGCGCGAACACCGCCACGCCCGTGCGCGGCGAGCTCCGGCGCGGGATACTCCCAGGCGTCGCGGCTGTCGTTCATGCCGTGCAGTGCCAGCACCACCGCCCAGGGCTCGCCCGTCCGGCAGCCAGGCCCGGTACGGCAGCCGCGTCCCGTCCGGCATCACGAAGGCGTCCGTCGGTCTCGCGCGGCGGCCGTCACCGCCGGTCCCGGCGGCACCAGGTGCGTCCGCGCAGCCGCTCAGCACAGAAGCAGACGGCGAACAGCGCCGCTCAGCAGTCGGATGGCGCATGCGGCGGCGGGGCCGGAGGTTGAAAGCATGGGTCGCATCGCTATCATACGACGCCTCTCCCGCCATAGAGGATGCGAAGCAGCGCCATGGACGGCACCACGCCGCCAGCCCGACCGAGATCATCCACGTGGACGACCGCACGGTCGCCTGCGACGGTGGCGACGGCGCGCTGGGCCACCCGCGGGTGTTCCTGCACATCGAGGACCGCCTGCAGGCTCGACTGTGCCCCTACTGCTCGCGCCTCTACGTGCTGAACGAAGGAGCCGGCCACGCCAGCGGACACTGATATCAGCGTCCTGGAACACGCCGAGGCCGCGCCGCGCCGAGGACCGCGACGCCGCATCTGATCCTGATCGACGGATCGGGCTTCATCTTCCGCGCCTACCACGCGCTGCCGCCGATGACGCGGCCGGACGGCACGCCGGTGAACGCGGTGTTCGGCTTCTCCAACATGCTGGCCAAGCTGCTGCGCGAGCATGTCGGCACGCATATCGCGGTGATCTTCGATGCCGGCAGCAAGACCTTCCGCAACCGGCTGTACGACGCCTACAAGGCGCAGCGCCCGCCGCCGCCCGACGACCTGATCCCGCAGTTCAGCCTGGTGCGCGAGGCGACCGAGGCATTCGGCGTGCCGGCCGATCGAGCTCGCCGACTGGGAGGCCGACGACCTGATCGCCGCCTACGCCACGCGCGATCAGTGACGCCGGCGGCCAGACGACCATCGTCTCGTCCGACAAGGACCTGATGCAGTTGATCCGGCCCGGCGTGGAGATGCTGGACCCGATCAAGCAGAAGCCGATCGGCCCGGCCGAGGTGATGGAGAAATTCGGCGTCACGCCGGACAAGATGATCGACGTCCAGGCGCTGATCGGCGACTCCGGTCGACAACGTGCCGGGCGTTCCCGGCATCGGCCCGAAGGGCGCGGCGCAGCTCATCAACGAGTTCGGCGATCTGGAGAGCGTGCTGGCCGCCGCGCCGGCGATGAAGCCGTCGAAGCGGCGCGACAGCCTGATCGAGCACGCCGAGAAGGCGCGCATCTCGCGCGAGCTGGTGACGCTGCGCACCGACGCGCCGATGCCGATGCCGGTCGATCAGTTGCACGCTCGGCCGTATCGACAAGGCGACGCTGGCGGCGTGGCTGAAGACGCAAGGCTTCCGCAGCATCGCGACGCGGCTGGGGCTGGACAGTGAGGCGCCACGCCACCCGCCACGAGCCACGTGGAGGGGCGCCGCGTCCCGCGCAGGCGGCATTGCCGCTGCCCGAAGCGACGCCGAAGCCGGCCGAGGTGGGCTCAGCGGCTTCGGTCCGTACGTCGACGCATCACCACCGAAGCGGCGCTGCGCGACGTTCCTGGCCGGAGTCGCCAGCCTGCGGCTTCCTCGCGATCGATACCGAGACCGACGGACTGAATCCGTTGCGCGCGCCGCTGGTCGGTCTGTCGCTTGCCGTGGCGCCGGGACGCGCTGCCTATCTGCCGCTGCGCGCACGAGGGCTTGGCGGAGCAGGTGCCGCTCGCCGCGGCGATCGCGCACTGGGGCCGGTGCTGACCGATCCGCAGCGTGCTGAAGATCTACCAGAACGCCAAGTTCGACATGCTGGTGATGGAGCGCGCCGGCTTCCCGCCGCCGCGCCGTTCGACGATCCGATGCTGATCTCCTACGCCCAGGAGGCCGGCATGCACGGCCACGGGCTGGACGAACTGGCGCAGCTGCATCTCGGCCACACGCCGATGAGCTACGACGAGGTCACCGGCACCGGCCGCAACCGCATCCCGTTCGCGCAGGTGCCGATCGAACGCGCCACCGCCTATGCCGCCGAGGACGCCGACGTGGCGCTGCGGCTGTGGCAGGCGCTGCGGCCGCGACTGCGCTTCAACGCCGCGCTCGCGCTGTACGAGCAGCTGGAACGCCGGCTGCTGCCCGTGCTGCTGGACATGGAACGCGCCGGCATCAAGGTCGATGCCGACGATCTGCGGCGCATGTCGGTGGATTTCGAGCAGCGCATGGTGGTGATCGAGCGCGACATCCACCGCCTCGCCGGCCGCGAGTTCAACGTCGGGTCGGCCAAGCAGCTGGGCGAGGTGCTGTTCGACGAGATGAAGCTGGGCGGCGGCCGGCGGATGAAGACCGGCGCCTGGGGCACCGACGCGTCGGTGCTGCAGAACGCTGGCCGATCAGGGCACACGAGCTGCCGGCGCGCATCCTCGACTGGCGGCAGCTGCAGAAGCTGAAATCCACCTACGCCGATGCGCTGATCGGCGAGATCAATCCCGACACCGGCCGCGTGCACACCAGCTACGCGCAGTGCATCGCCTCGACCGGGCGGCTGTCGTCGAACGATCCCAACCTGCAGAACATCCCGATCCGCACCGACGAAGGCAGCCGCATCCGCCACGCCTTCATCGCCGAGCCGGGGCACCTGCTGGTCTCCGCCGACTATTCGCAGATCGAGCTGCGCCTGCTGGCCCACGTCGCCGACATCCCGGCGCTGCGCGAGAGCTTCGTCCGCGGCGAGGACATCCACGCGCGCACCGCCTCCGAGGTGTTCGGCATCCCGATGGCAGGCATGGACCCGATGACGCGCCGCCGCGCCAAGGCGATCAATTTCGGCA
Source organism: uncultured Alphaproteobacteria bacterium (assembly GCA_963812075.1). Lineage (GTDB taxonomy): Bacteria > Pseudomonadota > Alphaproteobacteria > Acetobacterales > Acetobacteraceae > JAMXLO01. Next base: position 235,649 of record CAWETN010000018.1, on the reverse strand, counting down.
TCATCTACGGCATCAGCGGCTTCGGCCTGGCGCGCCAGCTGGGCATCACGCCAGGCGAGGCGCGCACCTACATCGATGCGTATTTCGTCCGCTATCCCGGCATCCGCGCCTACATGGAGCGCACCAAGGAAGAGGCGCGCATCAACGGCTACGTCACCACGCCGTTCGGTCGTCGCTGCTGGGTGCCGGGCATCGCCGACAAGAACCCGGCACGGCGCGGCTACGCCGAGACGCCAGGCGATCAACGCGCCGCTGCAGGGCGGCGGCGCCGACGTCATCAAGCGCGCGATGGTGCGACTGCCGACGGCGCTGCGCCAGGACGCGGGCCTGAGGTCGCGGCTGCTGCTGCAGGTGCACGACGAACTGCTGTTCGAGGCGCCCGAGGACGAGGTGCCGGCGCTGACTGCGCTGGCGCGGCAGGTGATGGAGAGTGCCGCGGTGCTGTCGGTGCCGCTGGTGGTGGAGACCGGCGCCGGCCGCACCTGGGCGGACGCCCACTGAGCCTTGCGGTTCGCCCGACTCGGGCGGCAACCGGCACCATGGAGACCCAATGGCGGTTGCGAGGCTGCGATGCTGCCGTCGACCTGGCCGCGCTCGACAACTTCCTTGCCTCCGACCGCGCACCGTCGGAATGCATGCAACTGTCCGAGCTTGATGGCTTTCTTGCCGGTATAGTTGCCGGTCCCGAACCGATCCCCCGAGTGTATGGCTGCCGATCGTCTGGGGGCTGGACGAGGACCAGTTTTTGCCGACCTGCCTGAGGCGGAAGTGATTCTCGGCAGCGTCATGCGTCGCTACAACGAGATCATCCATCTCCTCGACCTGTCTCCGGGCACGTACCGGCCGGTGCTTGCCGAGCTCGATGATGGCACGCCCGATGCCAGCGACTGGGCCGTCGGCTTCATTCAGGCCATGGCGCTGTGTCAGGAAGCCTGGACGCCATTGGCCGCGGATCCCGCGGCCGGCGCCCTGATGGTGCCGATCGTGCTGGTGGCCAGCACGACGGATATGGTTAACCTGCATCTCGACGAGGACGAGAAACTGCCCGAGGACGAGATGGCGCAATTGCTGGCGGAAGCTGGCCCGATGCTGAGCCTTTGCGTCACCGGCATCAGGGCCTTCTTCCGGCAACGCCACAAGCCTTCACGGCGCAAGACGGCGGGCCGGAAAAAACACCAGCATCGCTGATCGGATCTGCGCGTCGCGGCGCGGCTAAGCTGGCATCCCTGATTCTTGGTTGCCTCAGACCTCGAGCCACTCGCGCCGGATGTCGGCGCGCGCCTCGATGTCGGCCGGCGTGCCCTCGAACACGATCCGCCCGTGGCCCATGACATAGAGCCGCTGCGAGATGCGCATGGCGATGGTCAGCTTCTGCTCGACCAGCAGAATCGCCACGCCGCGGCGCGCGATCTCCTCCAGCAGGTTGCCGACCTGTTCGACCAGCATCGGCGCCAGACCCTCGGTCGGCTCGTCGATCAGGATCAGATCGGGATCGCCCATCAGCGTGCGGCACATGGTCAGCATCTGCTGTTCGCCGCCCGACAGCACGCCTGCCGCGTTGTTCTGCCGTTCCGCGAGGTTGGGGAACAGCCGGAACACGTCGTCGAAATTCCACCGCCCGAATGCCCCGCTGCGCTTGAGTCCCAGCATCAGGTTCTGCCGCACCGTCAGCGTAGGAAACACCTGGCGGTCCTCCGGCACGTAGCCGATGCCGGCCCTGGCCACGAGATTGGCACGCAGGCCGGCGATGTCGCGGCCGCGATAGCGCACCGTGCCAACCGGATCGACCAGGCCCATGATCGCCTTGCACGTCGTCGACCGCCCCACCCCGTTGCGTCCGAGCAGCGAGACGATCTCGCCTTCACCCACCGAGAGATCGACGCCCTGCAGGATGTGGCTCTTGCCGTAGAACGCGTGCAGGTCGCGGACCTCGAGCATCAGGCCGCGACCTTTCCCAGATACGCTTCCTGCACGGCGCTGTCGGCGCGGATCGCGGCCGGCGGACCCGAGGCGATCACCTTGCCGTAGACCAGCACGGTGATGGTGTCCGCAAGGTCGAACACCACGCGCATGTCGTGCTCCACCATCACCAGCGTCTTGCCCTGCGTCACGCGCCGGATCAGAGCCACGGCGTATTCCGTCTCGCTGTGGCTCATGCCGGCGGTCGGCTCGTCGAGCAGGATCATGCTGGCGCCCCCGGCGATGGTCATGCCGATCTCCAGCGCCCGCTGCTCCGCGTAGGACAGCAGCCCGGCCTGCACCGCGCGCCGCTCCGCCAGGTTCAGTTCCTCGAGCAGCCGTTCGGTCTCCTCGTTCAGCGCACGCTGGCGGCCAAGCGCGTGCCAGAACGAGTAGCGATAGCGCCGGCTCCACAGCAGGCTGCAGCGGATGTTCTCGTAGACGCTGAGACGGTGGAAGATCGAGGTGATCTGGAAGCTGCGCGACAGACCCAGCCGATTGATGCGGTGCGGCGGCAGCCCGTCCAGCCGCGTGGCATCGAGGTGGATCTCGCCCGAACTGATCGGAAAGCGGCCGCTGATCAGATTGAACAGCGTGGTCTTGCCGGCGCCGTTCGGACCGATCAGCGCATGCCGCTCGCCCGCCGCGACGTCCATGTCCACGCCGCGGATGATCGCGGTCTGGCCGAAATTCTTGGTGACCTCCCTGAGCGACAGCGATGGCGGGCTCATCGCCGTGCGACCTCCATCAGGCCTTCCCAGGCGCGCTTGAAGTGGCGCGATTCACGCGCCAGCCAGACGCCCCCACCCAACAGGCAGGCCAGTGACACGATCCATGGCGCGGCGCTGAAGATGTCGATCGGCCGGCCCAGCAATTCGAGCCGCTTGCCCTGTGCCATGCCGATCGTCAGGAACGACAGCAATTCGACAACCCCGACGAAACCCGCCAGGGCGATCAGGCCCGGCGGCAGGACACGCAGATACGGCACCGCCAGCCGACGCAGCAATCCGGCGCGGGCGAGCGGAGCGTGCTCCATGACGATGCCGGTGAGGCCACTCGGCGCGAACGTCACCATCGCGATGAACAGCACGCCGACATAGACCAGCCAGGAGTTCGACATCAGGCTGACGCCGCTCTGCATCAGCGTGATCAGGATAGCGCCCAGCACCGGACCGAAGAAGGTCGTGGCACCGCCGATATAGGCCATCAGCAGCGCGTTCGCTGCCAAGGGGGCGGCAACGGCATCGAAGGTGACGATCTCGTAGGTGATGGCAAACAATCCGCCGCCGATGCCGGCATAGAAACCGGACACCGCGAACTGCAGGAAGCGGACGATGCGCGGGTCGTAGCCGACGAACTGCGCGCGCTCGTGGTTGTCGCGGCAGGCGTTCGCCATGCGGCCGAGCGGCGTCGTGGTATGGAAGTACATGCCGACGGCCGAGATCATCATCCACGCGACGATGAGGTAATACACCTGGATCGACTGGCCGTATTCCAGACCGAACAGGCTGATGCCGATCTCGCGGTCGGTCTTCACGCCGCCCTCACCGCCGAAGAAGTGGTGGAACATGGTCGCCGCGGTGGTGACCAGCTGGACTATGCCCAGCGTGATCATGGCGAAGGCGGTGGAGCGCTGCTTGGTAGCCATGTAGCCGAACACGATGCCGAACCCCAGGCCGCTGAATCCGGCGAGCAACGGCATCAGCTCCATCGGCACCGGCAGCTCACCCGCACCGGCGGCATTGAGAAAATGCACGGTGGAATAGCCGGCCAGCCCGAACAGTACCGAGTGGCAGAACGAGAGCAGCCCAGCCTGGCCCATCAGCATGTTGAACGACAGGGCGAAGATGACCATCATCCCCGTCTGGCTGAACATCGACAGCATGAAGCCGGAGTGCCGGCCATGCTGAAAGTCGTAGAACAGCCAGGGCAGCGCCATCGATACCACGAGCGCGGCGACCCAGGGCCACAGCCGTACGGCGAGCGCCACGGGGCGCCGCGATGGCAGCGCGCGCAGCGCAGCGTCGCTCATGTCTCGCGCGTGCCCAGCAGGCCGCGCGGGCGGAACAGCAGGATGACGATCAGCAGCACATACGGCACCAGCGGGCCGATGCGCGACACCGATATGGTGAGGATCTCGCTCAGCAGGTCATCGCCGGACAGCGTGATGCCGAGTGGCCGGAGCATGTCGGCGAACGACCATTCCATTACCACCGAGAAGGTCTGCACCATGCCCATCAGGATCGACGCGATGAAGCAGCCGGCAAGTGAACCGAGGCCGCCGAAGATCACCACCACGAAGACGATCGGACCCATGGCGTCGGCCATGCCGGATTCGGTGGTGAAGTAGTTGCCGGCGATGACGCCGGCGAGGCCGGCGAGCAGCGATCCTCCGGCGAACACCGTGGTGAACACCAGCGGCACGTCGTGCCCGAGCGCGCTCACCATGCCGGGATGGGTCAGAGCGGCCTGGATGATCAGGCCGATCCGGGTCTTCTTGAGCAGCAGCCAGGTGGTGAGCAGCATTCCCGCCGACACCAGCAGCATGAAGGCGCGATAGGCCGGGAAGTTCTCGCCGTAGACGGAGAACAGCGGGAAATCCAGCGAGGCGGGAACCCGGTACGGCATGGGCAGCATGCCCCACGCCATCTGTACCGCGCGCCCGATGATGAACACCAGGCCGAAGGTGAACAGCAACTCGGCGATATGCCCGTTGTGGTGCACCCGGCGCAGGCCCCAGACCTCGATCGCCGCGCCGATCGCGGCGCACAGCAGCGGCGCGATCAGCAGCGCCGGCCAGAAACCGACCCAGTGGCTGATCTGATAGGCGAAGTAGGCGCCAAGCATGTAGATGCTGGCATGCGCGAAGTTGAGCACGCCCATCATGCTGAGGATCAGCGTCAGGCCGCTGGCCAGCATGAACAGCAGCATGCCGTAGACCAGGCCGTCCAGCAGGGAGATCAGGCCGATCTGCATGGTGTCACCCGCCGACTGCCATTGCGCCGCCTACGACGAAGGGCGTTTCATCTTGCAGGTCGTGGGCAGCGTCTCGTCCGCCACGGTGGTCTTGAACACGGTCTTCCAGCCGAGCCCGGTCTTCTCCGCATCGTATTTCACGTCCTTGGTGAACACCCCGACATAGTACGGGTACAGCAGCTGGTGATCCTCCTTGCGCATGATGCTGGTGACGCCGAACAGGTCTTTCTGCTCCATGCCCTCCAGCGCCATCGCCACCTTCACCGCGTCGGTGGACTTCGCCTGGTTGATCGCTCGCGCCAGCATCTCGAACTGCGTCACGATAGGCTCGTATATGAACATGAAGTCGTGCGTCGCACGCCACTTCTTGAAAAACTCCTCGGCTTCTGCGTTGTGCTCTTCCACCGGGATGTTTTCATGGTCGTCCAGCACCGAGGTGACACGGCCTTCGCCGGTGGCACCCATGGCGGTTGCCGCGCCGATCACGTGCGCCAGATAGGTGTCGAAACGGATGTCGAGGCCGGCATCGACAGCAGCCTTGAGCAGCAGGTTGAGGTCAGGGCCGTAGTTGCCCGTGAGGATCGAATCCGCACCCGAGGCCTTGATTTTGGTGATGTACGGCGAGAAGTCCTTGACCTGCATCAGCGGGATGAACTCATCCGCGACGATCTTGATGTCCGGGCGGTACTGCGCGAGGAACCGCTTGGTGTCCTTCTCGATCGACTGGCCGAACAGGTAGTCCTGATTCAGCAGATAGACCGACTTGACCGACTGCGGCAGTGACTTGATCCGCGCCACCGCACGCATTTCGACGCTGCCGGCGAAGCGGAAGTGCCAGAAGCTGCACTGCTCGTTGGTGAGTTCGGTCGCCAGCTGCCCGCAGTTGAGCTGCAGCACGCGGTTGTCCGGATTGCGCGAGTTATGCTTGTTCACCCCGTCGATCAGCGCCGATCCGACGTTGGAGCCGACGCAGGACATGACGAACGGCAGGTTCTGATCGGTCACGCTCTTCAGCGCGATCAGCGCCTCGGCCGGCTGCAGCTTGTCGTCGAACGTCACCAGTTCGAACTTCTTTCCGAGAGCACCGCCCTTTGCGTTGATGTAGTCGACGATGAACTGGAACATCTTCAAACTGGCGTCGCCACCCGAGGCGAACGCGCCGGAGAACGGATCGATATAGCCGATCTTGATAGTGTCGTCGGCGGCACGCGACCGCGGCGCTGCGACGGCCAGTCCCAGCAATGCAAGCAACGTGATGGCGAGCGAACGCGGGCGACGCATTTGTTTCCTCCCTGGCCGCTTTTCCCCGGCACTTGGAGGAATCTTAGGCATCGGCCAGAAAACGAGTCAATTTGCGACTACGCCGTGCCGAACCGCTGTCGCAGCGTCGGCTTGTGCACCTTGCCCGCCGCATTGCGCGGCCGTGCATCCGCGAAGCGGACCGAGCGAGGATGCGTGTAGCGTGCGAGATCGTGTTCGCAGTGCCGGTAGATCTCCGCCTCGGTCAGCACATGGCCCGGCTTCCTGAAGGAGGCCGCCGGCAAGCGCAACCTACCAGTCGGCGACCGGTTTGATACCCGCATCGCAGCGAAGATGGGCGGCACGCCGGCGATGCTGAACACCTGCATCGCCCTTGCGGTGGCCCGAACTCTCCACCGGACCTGCCGCCACGACGGACTGATGGCGGTGGGGTGGCGGGCAGCCCGATATCTGCCTCGCCGCCGACCGTTTGGTCCCGGGCGTCGGCAGGAGTTGTCGTCGGCTAGGCGGCCTGGGAGCGGTATTCCCCGAGCGGCATCGCATTCGGCGCGCCGTGCCGGGCCGCCTCGTGCCCTGCCTCGTTGGCGGCGGCTCGGAAATACTGCAGCACGAACACCCGCACCGCGCTGGTTCGGCCGCCGCTATGCCCGGTGGCCTCGATCTGGCGCACCAGGCGGTTCATGTCCTGCCCCTCGCGGCGGCATATCTCGGCGAGCGCATCCCAGAGCTCAGGCTCCAGGCGCATGCTGGTGCGGCCGCGTCCGGCCACGACGTTCCGGTTGATCAAGCGGCTACTAGGCACGGCTGCCCCCCTGTGTGAACCAGCCACAGGGAACCACAACCCTCCTAAGAAAAGGTTGTCGCTCAGATCGGCAGCGGCCCCGCCTTCAGCCGTTCCATCGAGAACCGGCTGGTGACGTTGCGCAGCGGCACTGCGCCGATCAGGCGCCGGTAGAAATCGTCATACGCGGCGATGTCCGGCACCACGACGTGCATCAGATAGTCGACGTCCCCGCTCATGCGCCAGGCGTCGACGACCTCCGGCATCGACTGGACCACGTCGGCGAAGCGCTGCAGCCAGTCGGCGGAATGGTCCGCGGTCTCGACCGCGACGAACACCGATACCGGCAGGCCCACTTTGGCCGGATCGATCGTCGCCACCTTGCCCAGGATCACGCCGGCCTGCTCCAGCCGCCGGATGCGCTTCCAACACGGCGTGGAGGTCAAACCTACCCGCTCGGCGATGTCAGCCAGCGACAGCGAGGCATCTGCGGCGAGCAGCCGCAGGATCTCGCGGTCCACCCGGTCCATATCCCTGTCAGCGGCCATGGCGGCAGGTCCCTGTCGATCGCCCATACGATAGCATACCCGTACAAGCGGCGCCGAACCGCCGGCCGCGCGCTCCGGCGGGTCCCAGGCGCGTGCCGTGGATCGACCCGCCATGCATTCGTGCCGGGGTGATGGTGACCGTTGCGGATCCGCTGCCGGCGATTGGACCTTGGCGGCGAACCTCCCCGCCGTGATGCCGAGTGCGCTGACGGTCGAGCCTGTCCTGGCCCACGGCGAAATCTTCGGCCGTGTCCTTGCCGAATCCGGCGGCGAGGCAGCGGAAAACATCGCTGCCGGCACCGCCGTTCAGCGTCTCGTTGCGCCGATCCTGTCGCTCGCGTTCCATGCGGTCGTTCTGCGACCCCTTCCCCCTTCCCCAGCCCGCAAGCTACACCACGGGCCGTGATCCGCCTCTCCATCCAGGCCCGCCAGGCACTGGCCAAACTGACGCTGCCGGTGCTGATCGCGGCTTCGTTCGGGCTGATGCTGCTCGGCAAGGCCGATGCGCTGCTGGCCGAGCGCGCGCGCACCGCGCTGGCCGATGTGCTCGCACCGATCTACGCTTCGCTTGCCGAGCCGCTCGCCGACTTTCGCGCCGCCGTCGCCGACGCCTCCGACCTGTGGGAGTTGCGCGGCGAGAACACCCGTCTGCGCGAGGAGAATGAACGCCTACTGCGCTGGCAGTCGGTGGCGCTGGCGCTCGATGCCGAGAACCAGCGGCTGAAGGCCAACCTGCGCTGGATCCCCGATCCGGCGCCCTCCTACGTTACCGCCCGCGTCGTCGCCGACGCCGGCGGCGTCTACGCCAAGGCGGTGCTGCTGTCGGTCGGCCCGAACCACGGCATCCGCAGGGGCGAGATCGCGCTCGACGAACGCGGACTGGTCGGTCGCGTCACAGAGGTCGGCACGCGCACCGCGCGGGTGCTGCTGATCACCGACCTGAACAGCCGCATTCCGGTGATCCTGGAGACCTCGCGCGCCCACGCCATCCTGGTCGGCACCAACGGCGCGCGCCCGCGCCTGTTGTACTGGCCGGAGGGCAGCCCCCCGCAGGAGGGCGAGCGCGTGGTCACCAGCGCCGAGGCGGGCGCTTTCCCGGCCAATCTGCCGGTAGGCACCGTGCGCCTCTCGGCGGCGGGTGTGCCCGAGGTGGCGCCGGCGGCGCTGCTCGATCGCCTCGAGGTGGTGCGCATCTTCGACTATGGGCTGGCCGGTGTCGCCGCACCCGAAGTGCCGCTGCGGCTGCCGGAGCGGCGAGGCCGCTGATGGCACGCACCGAGCAGCAGCCCGGCATACGGCCGCGGGTCTCGCTGGGTCGGCGGCTGGACCTCGCGGCGCGGCACGCGTTTCCTGCCGGATCCACCGTGCTGCTGATGCTGCTGGCCATCACGCCGCTTGGCATCACCGACCAGGCAGCACTGCTGTTCGCCGTCACGCTCCCCTGTGTCTACGTCTGGTCGCTGCTCCGCCCCGCCGCGATGCCCCCGGCGGTCGTGTTCCTGATCGGGCTGCTGTTCGATCTGCTGGGCTACCTGCCGCTTGGCGTCGGCCCGCTGACATTGCTCGCGGTGCACGGCCTGACGCTGCGCGGGCGAGCAGGACTGTCGGCGCTCGGCTGGCTCGCCGGCTGGCTGGCGTTCGTGGGCTTCGCCCTGGGCGCCGCATTGCTTGGCTGGGCGCTGACCGCTTCCCTGTCGTTCCGCCTGCTGCCGGCCGCGCCCGCGCTGTTCGAGGCGATGCTCGCCGCCGCACTCTACCCCGCGCTCGCCACCCTGTGCATCCGCGCCCATCGCACCGTCGCCGATCCGGAACGCGCCTGATGCTGCGCGAACCCCGCCGGACCAGCGTGTTCACCCGCCGCGCCCTGCTGGTGATGGGCGCACAGGTCGCCACACTCGGCGTGCTCGCGGGACGCCTGTACCAGGTGCAGGTGCAGGATGGCGGCCGCTACGCCACGCTGGCCGAGGAGAACCGGATCAGCGCCCGCCTGATCGCCCCGCCGCGCGGGCGCATGCTGGACCGCACCGGCACCGTGGTTGCCGGCAACAAGCTGAACTGGCGGGCGCTGCTGATCGCCGAGCAGACCACCGACGTAACCGCCACGCTGGACAATTTCGGCCGCATCGTGCCGCTCGCCGAGTACGAGCGTGCTCGCATCGAACGCGAGGTGCACCGCCACCGACGGTTCATTCCCATCATGGTGCGCGAGTTCCTCAGCTGGAACGAGATGGCGGCGATCGAGGTCAACGCCCCCGATCTGCCCGGCGTCATGGTCGACGTCGGCACCACGCGCCAATACCCCTACGGCGATCACCTGGCGCACATCGTGGGCTACGTGGCGCCGCCATCGGAGGAGGATGTCGCCGGCGATCCGGAGCTGGCGCTGCCGGGCATCCGGGTCGGGCGCGCCGGCCTCGAGAAGGCGCGCGACCTCGACCTGCGCGGCACCGCGGGCGCGGTTCAGCTCGAGGTGAATGCACTCGGCCGTGTGATCCGCGAGCTGGACCGTCAGGAAGGCAAGCAGGGCGAGGAACTTGGCCTGTCGCTCGACACCGGCCTGCAGCAGGCTGTGCTCCGCCGGCTCGGCGACGAGAGCGCCTCCGCCGTGGTGCTCGACTGCCGCAACGGCGAGGTGCTGGCGATGGGCACCAATCCCTCCTTCGACCCGTCGGTGTTCAATTCCGGCGTCTCGCAGGCGCAATGGGCCGCGTGGGCAAGCGACCGGCGCACGCCGCTGCTCAATCGCGCGATCGCCGGCGTCTATGCGCCCGGCTCGACGTTCAAGATGGCGGTTGCGCTCGCCGGGCTGGAGGCGCACGCCGTCGCGCCCGGAGATTCCGTGCACTGCACCGGCTACCTCGACGTCGGCAACGCGCGCTTCCACTGCTGGCGCAAGGAAGGCCACGGCACGCTCGATCTGCGCGGCGCCATCAAGCACAGCTGCGACGTGGTACTTCTACGAGACCGCCCGACGGGTCGGCATCGACCGCATCGCCGCAATGGCGCACCGCCTGGGGATGGGCACCGAACTGGAAATAGACCTGCCCGGCGCCCGCGCCGGCTTCGTCCCGACGCGCGAGTGGCGGCGCGGCCACGGCCACGCCTGGGCCATCGGCGACACCGTCGTGGCCGGCATCGGCCAGGGCTACATCCAGGTCACGCCGCTGCAGCTCGCCACCTACGCGGCGCGCGTCGCCACCGGGCGCAAGGTGGAGCCGCACCTGACGCGCAAGCTGGGCGGCATCGTGCAGCCCGGGTCGAAAGCGACCGACTGGCCCAGCCTCGGCTTCTCGGACCGTGCACTGCGCGTCGTCCGCGAGGGGATGTGGGCGGTGGTGAACGAGGGCGGCGGCACCGCTCCCGGCGCCAGGCTGCCCGATCCGCGCTGGCAGATGGCGGGCAAGACCGGATCGTCGCAGGTGCGCCGGGTGTCGCGCGAGCAGCGCGAGCAGGGCAACTTCGACAGTTCCAAGCTGCCCTGGCAGTTCCGCCCGCATGCGCTGTTCGTCGCCTACGCGCCGTACGATGCGCCGCGCTATGCGGTGTCGGTGGTAGTGGAGCACGGCAATGCCGGCGCCGCCGCCGCGGCGCCGATTGCGCGCGACATCATGCTGGACACGCTGCAACGGGATCCGGCGGGGCGCGACGAGCCGACGGGCGCACAGGTCGCGCAGCGCGAGGTGCCACGATGAGAGAGGGCAGGCTGTGGCGCGAAGCCTCCTTCGACCTGGGCGCCAAGGTCTGGCAGGTCAACTGGCTGTACGTGGTGCCTGCTCTGCGCCCTGGCCGGCGTCGGCTACGCCGCACTGTACAGTGCCGCGGGCGGCGCGCCGGAGCCGTATGCGTCGCGCCACATATTGCGCTTCGCCACCGGCCTCGTACTGATGATCGGCATCGCGCTGGTGGATATCCGCTTCCTCGCGCGGCTGGCTTGGCCCAGTTACCTGGTGGCGCTGGTGCTGCTGGTGCTGGTGATGCACTTCGGTCGTGCCGGCAAGGGGGCGCAGCGCTGGATCGAGCTGGGCGGTCTGCAGCTCCAGCCGTCGGAGCTGATGAAGATCGCCCTGGTGCTGGCGCTGGCATCGTGGTTCCACCGCGCGTCGTGGGAGCGGATCGGCAATCCGCTGTTTCTGGTCCCTCCGCTGCTCGCGGTGCTGGTGCCGGTCGGTGCTGATCGTGAAGGAGCCGAATCTCGGCACCGCGGTGATCACCGCGCTCCTGGGTGCGGCGATGTTCTTCGCCGCCGGCGTGCGCTGGTGGAAGTTCATCCTGGTGGCGCTGCCGGTGCCGTTCGCCGCCCAGTTCGCCTATGGCCACCTGCACGACTACCAGCGCGCCCGCATCGACACGTTCCTTCACCCGGAGACCGACCCGCTGGGCGCCGGCTACAACATCATCCAGTCGAAAATCGCGCTGGGCTCGGGCGGGATGTGGGGCAAGGGGTTCCTGCAGGGCACGCAGGGCCATCTCGACTTCCTGCCGGAAAAGCAGACCGATTTCATCTTCACCATGATCGGCGAGGAGTTCGGCTTCATGGGCGGCATCGCGGTGATGGCGCTGCTGGGCCTGATCGTGCTGGGCGGCATGGCGATCGCGCTGCGCTGCCGCAACCAGTTCGGCCGGCTGGTGGCGTTCGGCATCGCGATGAATTTCTTCCTCTACGTCTTCGTCAACATCGCCATGGTGATGGGCGCCATCCCGGTGGGCGGCGTGCCGCTGCCGCTCGTCTCGCACGGCGGGTCGGCGATGATCACTGTGATGGTCGGCTTCGGCCTGCTGATGTCGGCGCACGTGCACCGCGACGTGGAGTTCGACGAGCCGGCCGGACGTTCCTGAGGGCGAACGCCTTTGTCGCCGTCAGCCGCCCTCCTCGGGCGAACGCAGGGTCAGCGAAAGCGCGTGCATGCCGCCGGCGAACTCGGCTGCCAGCGCCGCGTGGACGGCGCGCGAACGTGCCACGCGGCCCATGCCGCGGAACGCATCGGATACCAGCAGCACGTGATAGTGCGTCTCTCCCCCGGGCTGCGCGCCGGCATGGCCCGCATGCTGCGCGCTGTCGTCGGTGACGGACAGCAGGGTGGGTGAAAATGCCTCCCTCAGTACGGCCTCGAGCCTTGCGGCGCGCGTCTGCATTCCCGACATAACCGACCATCCTCCAGCAGCACCAAGAGCCAGTTGCCAAGCGCCCGTCAAGCCGCCCATAACGGCACCATGAGCCGTCGCGTACCCCGAGCCAGGGCCTATGCCCCCGATCCTGCCGCGCCAGGGCGACCGTGCGAGATGCCGGGCTGCGAGGCGATGGGCGAGTACCGGGCACCGAAGTCGCGACGCAACCTCAACGACTACTGGTGGTTCTGCCTGGAGCACGTACGGGCCTACAATTCCAGCTGGGACTACTACAAGGGCATGTCGCCCGGCGAGATCGAGGCGCAGCTCCGCGCCGACACGGCCTGGCAGCGGCCTTCCTGGCCACTCGGCCGCCTCGGCAGGGCCGCGGCGTGGGACGAGGAGCTGGTGCGCGATCCGCTGCATCTGCTGGCCGCCGGGAGGGTGAATCGAGGCCAGGACGCGCCGTCGCACCGCATGCCTCCCGAGCTGCGCGAGCCGTTGGCCACGCTGGGCCTGTCCTGGCCGACCACCCTCGACGCGGTGAAGACACGCTACAAGGAGCTGGCCAAGCGCCACCATCCGGACGCCAATGGCGGCGATCGTGCCGCCGAGGAACGCCTGAAGACAATCAACCTCGCCTATGCTGCACTGCGCTCGCGCCTGGTGCCCTCCCCCAGCGTGGCTGCCGCGGGATGACCCCGGACTTTGCGTCAGCCTGAGCCGGGGTTAGACTTTCTCGGATCGAACAGGAACCGCCCAGCTTATGAACAAGGTTGCCACTTTGGCCGAAATTCGCCCGACCTCCGCGATTGATGCGCCTGACACCAAGGTGTCGGCGCGCGAGGTTTTCGAAATCGACACCGACATGACCGCGCCGGCGTTCTCGGTGCGCACCGAGCACGTGCCCGACATCGATACCGCCTACAAGTTCGACCGCGAGACGACGCTGGCGATCCTGGCGGGATTCGCCTTCAACCGGCGTACGATGATCCAGGGCTATCACGGCACCGGCAAGTCGACGCATATCGAGCAGGTCGCGGCTCGGCTGAACTGGCCCTGCATCCGCGTCAACCTCGACAGCCATATCAGCCGCATCGACCTCATCGGCAAGGATGCGATCGTGCTGAAGGACGGCAAGCAGATCACCGAGTTCCGCGAGGGCATCCTGCCCTGGTGCCTGCAGCACGCCTGTGCCCTGGTGTTCGACGAATACGACGCCGGCCGGCCGGACGTGATGTTCGTCATCCAGCGCATACTCGAGGTCGAGGGCAAGCTGACTCTGCTGGACCAGAATCGCGTGATCCGGCCGCATCCGTCGTTCCGGCTGTTTTCCACCGCCAACACGGTGGGGCTGGGCGACACCACCGGTCTGTATCACGGCACGCAGCAGATCAACCAGGGTCAGATGGACCGCTGGAACATCGTCGCCACGTTGAACTACCTGCCGCACGCGATGGAGACCAACATCGTGCTGGCCAAGCTGGGTGCCGATCCGAAGGATGCGCAGATAAAGAAGCGCATCGAGGCGATGGTCGCGCTGGCCGACCTGACCCGCGCCGGCTTCATCAACGGCGACATCTCCACGGTGATGTCGCCGCGCACGGTGATCACGTGGGCGGAGAACGCCCGCATCTTCGGCGAGGTGGGTTTCGCCTTCCGGGTCACGTTCCTCAACAAGTGCGACGAGGCGGAGCGGGCGACGGTGGGCGAGTACTACCAGCGCTGCTTCAACGAAGAGATCCCGACCGGCGGGTTCACCACCCGGAAGTTCAATTGAGCACAAATCAGCACCCCCTCTCCCGCGCAGCGGGGGAGGGTTGGGGAGGCGGTGTTGCGGCCGCCCTTAGCTGACAGGCCTCTAGGATCACGGCAATGCGCCGGACAGGTGAAGTCGAGCATGTGTGGCACGGCTGCTGTCGGCGGAAGTGCCAGGCCAGTACGTTGCGGGGCAGGCGTGACCATAACCGCATTTCGGCGATGGTGGGGAAGCGCCGAGCGATGCGTGCAGCTCCGACTTCCCGCCTCGCCGGCAACACCCCCTCCCTGACTCTCCCGCCCGCATGGCGCGGGAGAGGGAATTCCTGCCGGCGGCTCGATTGTCAAAAGCCTGATGGGACAGCGTTCGCATGAGCGGCACCAACAAGGACAACACCCGCGCCGAAGAGTTCAAGCGCGCCACCGCCGGCGTGCTGCGCGCCATCGCCGAAGTGCCAGACGTGCAGGTGGCGTTCCAGCCCGGCCCGTCCGGCCTCTCCGGCAAACGCGCGCGCCTGCCTCTGCCGACACGCGCTTTGCCACCGGCGGAGATGGCCCGGCTGCGCGGCGCCTCAGATGCGCTTGCACTCCGCCTGCGCCACCACGACGACGCGTTGCACGCCGCCCGTATGCCGGCGCGCCGCGAGGCGAAGGACGTCTACGACGCACTCGAACAGGTGCGCGTCGAGGTGGTGGGCTCGCGCCACATGGCGGGAGTCGCCGCCAACCTGGCTTCGAAGCTGGCCGAGGAATGCGAGGCCGAAGGCTACGACCGGATGACGCGCAAGGACCAGCTGCCGATCCAGGCGGCGCTGTCGCTGCTGGCGCGCGAACACATGTCGGGCGAGCAATCCCCGCAGGCAGCGCAGCGCATCCTGGACATGTGGCGCGACACGCTGGGCGAAACCGCCGACACCGCGCTGGCCGAGATGAACCAGGCGCAGGACGACCAGCGGGCCTATGCGCGAGCGGCGCGCAGGCTGCTGGCGGCGCTGGATCTGGCCGAAGCCGAGAGCGACGCCGAACCCGAGGACCAGACCGAGGAAGGCGAGGAAGGCGGCGAGCAGTCCGGCCAGCAGGACGAGCAGCAGGACGGCTCCGGCCAGAGCGAAGCCGAGCAGGACAGCATGCTCGGCGCCAATCCCGAGGAGATGGAAGGCGACGCGGCCGACGACGAAGGCACCGAATTGGACGACGAGGCGGCGATCGCCGAGGGCGACGACCGCCCGGGCGGCCCGCAGCCGCGACGCGAACGGCCGAACCCCGACAACGAAGCGGTGTACCGTGCCTACACGCGTCTATACGACGAGGAGATCGACGCGGAAGAGCTGTGCGATCCGGACGAGCTGACGCGGCTGCGCCAGCAGCTGGACCAGCAGCTGCAGCATCTACAGGGGGTGATCTCCAAGCTGGCGAACCGGCTGCAGCGGCGGCTGCTGGCGCAGCAGACGCGCGCCTGGGAGTTCGACCTGGATGAGGGGCTGCTGGATGCGGGGCGGCTGTCGCGCGTGGTGGTGAACCCGCTGCAGGCGCTGTCGTACAAGCGCGAGCTCGACATGGAGTTCCGCGACACGGTGGTGACGCTGCTGATCGACAACTCGGGGTCGATGCGCGGGCGGCCGATCACCGTGGCGGCGATGTGCGGCGACATCCTGGCACGCACGCTGGAGCGCTGCGCGGTGAAGGTCGAGGTGCTGGGCTTCACCACGCGCGCCTGGAAGGGTGGGCAAAGCCGGGAGAAATGGGTGCAGGAGGGCAAGCCGCGCAATCCGGGCCGGCTGAACGACCTGCGTCACATCATTTACAAGGCGGCGGATTCGCCGTGGCGGCGGGCGCGCAAGAATCTCGGGTTGATGCTGCGCGAGGGCCTGCTGAAGGAGAACATCGACGGCGAGGCGCTGTTGTGGGCGTACCGACGGCTCCTGACCCGGCCGGAGCATCGCCGCATCCTGATGGTGATCAGCGACGGCGCGCCGGTGGATGATTCGACGCTGTCGGTGAACCCCGGCAACTATCTGGAGAAGCACCTGCGCGAGGTGATCCGCGACATCGAAGGCCGCGACATGGTGGAGTTGATCGCCATCGGCATCGGCCACGACGTGACGCGGTACTATCGCCGTGCGGTAACCATCGTGGATGCTGAAGAGCTTGGCGGCACGATGATGAAGAAGCTCACCGAGCTGTTCGACGAGGACATGGAGGCGGCGTGGGCCCGCGCGGCGGGGGAACGCGCGGCGATCGTGGTGTAGGGATTTCCTGCGGTCGCCGCGGGAACTATTCGACCTCGACCTCCATCACGTCCTGCGGGCTTGGCATCGATATCACCCGTGCCAGTCGCAGCCCTGCCCGGCCCAGCAGGTTGCGGAACTCCGCTTCGGTGCGCTCGCGTCCACCCGGATTGATGAACATGTTGATATCGGCCATGAACTTCGCCTGAGTGCGCGCATCGCTGGGATCGATCCGCTCGGGAAGGATACGCTCGATCAGCAACAGCCTGGAACCTTCCTTCGTCATGGCCGCACGGCATGTGCGCAGTATCGCAATGGCCTCTTTGTCCTCCCAGTCGTGGATCACGCCTTTCAGGACATAGGCATCGGCGCCTGGCGGCACAGCCACGAACGCATCGCCGCCGACCGCCTCGCACCGGTCGGAGACCCCTTGTTCCGCGATGCGCAGGCGCGCGGCCTCGGCGACGTGCGGCAGGTCGAAGACCGTCACGCGCATCTTGGGATGACGCACAAGGACGGGAAGCAGCAGCGCGCCGTTGCCACCCCCGACATCGACGATCCACTGGTAGTTGCCGAACGGGTAATGCGTGATCAGCGCTCCGTTCACCCCCTGAGTAAGGCTCTGCATGCCCTCGTCGAACAGCCTGGCGGCCTCCGGCCGCGCCGCGAGACGCGTCCACTGATCGGCCCCGAACACATGGCGGAATGCATGTTCGCCGGTGCGGACAGCATGGGGGAGTGCCTCCCAGGCTTTGCCCTGGTCGTCACTGAAGAACAACAGCGTCCACGCCCGCATCGAACCAGGCACGCCGCTGCGCAACGAAGTGCCGAGCCGCGTGAGGCTATAGCGCCGGTCGTCGGTTTCGTTCAGCACGCCAATCGCAGCGAGCGCGCGAAGCAATCGGGCAAGCGAAGGTGCGTGAGCCTGCGTTGCCGCGGCAAGGAACGCAGCGTCACGCGGCTCGGCAAGATGATCGGCGATGCCAAGCTCGGCAGCGGCATGGACAAGACGCGCCGCCCACGCACCGCTCAACAGGCTCATCATGGCGCTTGCCGCTTCAAGGTGACTATTATCTTGTGTCAAATCGATGCACCACGGCCCTTTTCTTCGTTGTTTGGTTGGCGAATACTGCGCACTGCGTCAAGTACTACCTGGCGTGTTCGTGGCAACGGGGGACGCGGCTGGTGACGCTGATCGGTGCTGCCTGCCCTGCCGCTGTGGCCGCGCTCGGTCCTCGGCGCATGCCGGGGACGATCGCGACAACCGCTAATCCAGCAGCCACGGCGCGGCGGACGCCTGGGCGATCTGCCGCACCTGGTTGAGCAGGCCAGGCCCCACCGGAATCCCCTCGGCCATCCGCTTCGCAGCGTTGTTCCACTGCGGATCGCCGGCGACCATCACCGGCTGCGACGGATCGACCGGTCTCGTAGCGCGCAGGTCACTGCAGAACTGCGCGACGTCGCTCTGGAAGTCCGACTGTTCGCGGAACAGCCCAGGGTCGATCGCCATGAAGAAGTGGCCGATGTCCATGCCCTCCGGCTTCTTGGTATGCTGCGGATCGGTGATCAGCGTCGCACCCGACAGGCACGACGCCAGGATGTTCACCATCGCCGCCAGTCCGTAGCCCTTGTAGCTCGAGTTCTCCGGCGAACCGCCAAGCGAGGTGAGGAACCCACCTTTCTCGCGCGCCACCAGCGGATCGTTGCTGGGGCGGCCTTCACTGTCCAGCACCCAGCCATCCGGCGTCGGCAGTCCCTCGTTCGCCTTGTTGCGGATGCGGCCGGCCGCCACCGTGGTGGTCGCCATGTCGAGCAGGAACGGCTTGTCGCCATCGCCGGATGGTGCAGCGAACGACCAGGGATCGGTACCCAGCTTCGCCTCCTTGCCGAAGGTCGGTGCCACCTGGATGCCGGAGGCGGAAGTGCACGCCATGCCGATCAGTCCCTGCTTCGCGGCCATCAGCGTGTAGTAGCCGGTGGCGCCGAAATGCGCCGAGTTGCGCACTGCGGCGATCGCCATGCCCGACGCCTTCGCCTTGTCGATCGCCACCTGCATGGCGAAGTGCGCGGGCACGTGGCCAAGTCCACCGCCGCCATCGACCAGCGCCGAGATCGGTGTTTCCTTCACGATGCGAGGCCGCGCGGCCATCTGGGCGCGGCCGTTGCGGCGCAGCCGGTCGTAGCCCGGCAACATCGACATGCCGTGGCTGTCCACACCGTGCAGATCGGCCCAGGACAGGATGTCGGCGGTCGGTTCGGCGTTCTCCTCCGGCATGCCCCAGCCCAGCAGGATGGCTTTGATCTGCGCACGATGCGTCGCGTACGATGCCGGCATGACGGTCTCCTCCGAAGGGCGCGCAGCCTTGCGCGGTCGGAGCATTCCGGCAAGTGTGCCAGGGGAAGGAGACGCGTGATGGACGGAGCGGAACTGCTGCGCGCACGGTTCGGAATCGACCTGCCGGGCGTCGAGGTGCCGGCGGAGATCGGGCCGCTGCTCGATCGGCGGGTGACGCGCCGCTACACCGACCAGCCGGTGCCTGATTCGCTGCTGGATGCGCTGCTCGCCGCGGCGCAGTCGGCGCCGACCAAGTCCGACCTGCAGCAATACTCCGTGGTGGTGATGCGCGACCGCGCACGCATCAAGCAGATCGCCGACTGGATCGGCACGATGGACTGGATCGCCACGGCACCGGTGTTCCTGGTGTGGTGTGGCGACATGCGGCGCAACCAGCGCCTGTGCGAACAGCACGACATGCCGCACGCCAACAACAACCTCGATACGTTCCTCAACACCGCGGTGGACTGCACGCTGGCGATGGGTCAGTTCATCGCCGCGGCCGAGGCCATCGGTCTCGGCACCTGCCCGATCAGCTATGTGCGAAGCCATATCGAGCGTGTGACGCCGCTGTTGTCGCTGCCGCCCGGCGTGTACCCAGTATCGGGCCTCAGCGTCGGCTGGCCGGTGTTCCGCCGCCCGGTGTCGATGCGCCTGCCGCCTTCCGTGGTGGTGCATCGCGAACGCTACGACGAGACGCATCAGGAGGCGGACATCCGCGCCTATGACGAACGCCGCCAGGCGCGCGAGCCGGTCGCAGCCGGCAGCCTGAAGAACAACGACGTCTATCCACCGCGCGAAGGCGTCGGCTGGAGCGAGAACGTCGCGCGCCAGCTTTCGGTGCCGGAACGCTTCGGCTTCGCCGCCTACCTCCGAACCAGGGGCTTCGATCTCGCCTGAGCTGTCGCTGGTCCGCGAAACCCGGCAAGTGCAAGGACTGATCACCTGCAGCCCGTACCAAAGGCAGTACAAACCAACTCCACGCGCAACCGGAGGAACGTCCCATGCAACGTCGCGATATCAATGCTGCCGATGCTCCCGCGCCGGCCGGTCAGTACACCCAGGCCGTCGAAGTGACCGGCGCCACTCGCACGCTCTATCTCAGCGGCCAGGTCGGCGTCTCGGCTGACGGCAGCATCCCCGAGGATGCGGAGGCACAGAGCACGCTGGCGTGGCGGAATCTGCTGGCACAGCTGAATGCCGCAGGCATGGCACTCGATAACCTGGTGAAGATCACCACCATAGTGCCCGACCGCGCCGACCTCGCCGCGGTGCGCGCGGGCCGCGCCGCCGTGCTGGGCGAGCATCGGCCCGCCAGTACCCTCATCGTCGGCGGCCTTAGCAATCCAGCCTGGAAGGTCGAGGTCGAGGGCATCGCCGTGGCCTGACGCCGACCGCCCGACCGCAACCCGGTGGGCGCACAAAGCTCCATTGCCGCCACCCCGATCCCCCCTATCATCCCGTCCGGCCGAGACCAACGGGGAACGCGCAGCCATGGATCTGCCTTCGGAGCCTGTCGACTTTCTCATCGTCGGTGGCGGCTCGGCCGGCTGTGCTCTCGCCTCGCGGCTCAGCGAGGATGCCGCCACCCGCGTGTTGCTGTGCGAGGCGGGCCGCGACGTGACGCCCGCCGACATTCCTGCGGTGCTGGCGTCGCCCTATCCCGGGCGGACATATTTTCAGCAGGAGTGGCTATGGGGCTCACTCATGGCCTCGCGCGGCGACAGCGGCACCAATCGGCCTACCGAGCCCTGGTTCTACGAGCAGGCGCGGCTG
Source organism: uncultured Alphaproteobacteria bacterium (assembly GCA_963812075.1). Lineage (GTDB taxonomy): Bacteria > Pseudomonadota > Alphaproteobacteria > Acetobacterales > Acetobacteraceae > JAMXLO01. The sequence goes on along the minus strand of CAWETN010000018.1, from coordinate 214,922 downwards.
TTGGGCGGCGGGTCGTCGATCAACGGCATCTGCGCCAACCGCGGCTCGCCCCACGACTACGACGAGTGGGCGGCGATCGGCGCACATGGCTGGGCATGGAACGACGTGCTGCCGTACTTCAAGAAGCTCGAAAGTGATGCCGACTACGGCGAACCGCTGCACGGCAGGTCCGGACCGGTGCCGATCCAGCGCCACCGCCAGAAGGACTGGACCGCCTACACGCGCGCTATGGCGCAGATCTTCGCCGACATGGGCTACCCCATGCACGAGGACCAGAACGGTCCCTGGGCCGACGGCGTGTTCCCCACCACGTTCAACGTCGATCCCAACGGCACGCGCGGCAGCGCCGCGCTGGTGTATCTCTCGCCCGAGGTGCGCAGGCGGTCGAACCTGACGGTGATCACCGAGAGCCCGCTGGAGCGGCTGGTGATCAAGAGCGGCCGCGTGCGGTCGGCGCAGTTCGCGCGCCTCGACGGCGAACGCTTCGAGGTCACGGCGCGCCAGACCATTGTCTCGGCCGGCGCCCTCCAAAGTCCGGTGGTGCTGATGAAGTCCGGCATCGGCCCCGCCACGCATCTCGCCGATCATGGGATTGCCGTGCAGATCGACCGCCCCGGCGTCGGCGAGAACCTGCAGGAGCATCCGAACATCGGCATCTCCGGCTATCTGCATCCGTCGGCCCGGCTGCCCTCGCGCGAGGTGCACCATCTGCAGGCGCTGCTGCGCTACTCCTCCAACATTGAGGGCGTCCCGCCCGGCGACATGCATGTGGCGATCGCCGCGCGCGGCGGCTGGCACGCGGTCGGCCAACGGATCGGCACGCTCGGATTCTGGGTCAATAAATCGTACTCCACCGGCCGGGTGCGGCTGTCCGCCTCGCCCGACCGGCGCTCCGATATCGACTTCCGCATGCTGTCCGACCCGCGCGACATGTCGCGGCTGAAGCAGGCGTTCCGCATCGGCGTGCGCGCGATGACCATGGCGCAGAAGGCCGGCGTAGTGCTGGACGTGTTCCCCAGCGGCTATTCGCCGCGCATCCGCGAACTGACGCGGCCCAGCCGGCGGAACGGCGCGATCACTGCGGTGGCGGCGCCGCTGATGGACGCCAGCAACGCGATCCGCCGGCGGGTGATGACCTTCGCCGTCGGCACCGAGCATGCGGCCGACACGCTGGCCGGCGACGATGCGCTGCTCGAGGCGCACCTGCGCCGACGGGTCAACGGCACCTGGCATCCATGCGGCTCGTGCCGCATGGGCGATCCGTCCGACCGCATGGCAGTGACCGATCCGAACGCGCGGGTGATCGGCGTCGAGGGACTGCGGGTGTGCGACGCCTCGCTGATGCCGACCGTGCCGTGCGCCAACCTGAATATCCCGGTGCTGATGATCGCCGAGAAGACCGCCGCGACGATCCGCGCGGGCGGCTAGGCGACCACCACCTTGCGATACAGATGCCAGGTCGCGTGCCCCAGCACCGGCAGGACGACCACCAGACCGAGGAAGAACGGCACCGACCCGATCACCAGGCCGCACGCGACTATCAGTCCCCACAGCGCCATGGCACCGGGATTCATCCTGACAGCGCGCATCGACGTCGCGACCGCGGTGCCGATGCCTGCATCGTGCTCCAGCAGCAACGGGAACGACACCACGCTGATTGCCAGCACCAGCAGGGCGAACAGGAAGCCCGCGCCGACGCCGACGCCGATCATCGTCCAACCCGCACCGGTGCCGAACACGTCGCCGATGAAGGCGGCAACCGATGCCGGCGCCTGCGGCCCGAGGGTGACCATGTAGATGATCTGCGCCGCCACCAGCCAGAGCAGGAACAGTGCGATCAGCAGCAGCCCGAGCAGCACGATCGAGCCGATCGACGGCGCACGCAGCACGCCGAACGCATCCACCCATCGCACCGCGTCGCCGCGCTCGCGCCGCCGGCTCATCTCGTTCAGCCCGATCGCGGCGAACGGGCCGACCAGCGCGAAGCCCGACGCCAGCGGGAACAACAGCGGCAGCAGTCCGTAGCCCGAGGCGATACGCCCAAGCACGAGGCCGATGACCGGGTAGATTACGCAGAGGACGACCACGTCGGTGCGGTTGGCTTCGAAGTCGGCAAGGCCGCTGGCGAGTGCGTCACGCACATCATGTGCGCCGATCCGCCGAACGGTCGGTGTCGCGCCTTCAGCGCTGCCCTCGCGCCGGTACCTCGTCGGGCCGGCCGGCGCCGATCTCGTGCGCCGCCTGCCGGATCTGATCCCACCCCCAAGCGGGCGGACTTTGGATGACCATGCTCGTTCCTCCCGTACCCTGTGGCCGGGGAGCGGCAGCCGTCAGAGAGCCACGGCTCCCCGCGGCGAGAACGATACCGCCGCGGCAGTGGGACTATGCCATCACAAAATGCCGACCGTCAGCGTCCTGCGGCGGTTGCCAGGCGCGGATCGGCCGCCGGGACCGAAATCCCGCCGCCGCGATCGGAGGCGAAGGTGCTGGCCGCCTGCGCGCCGGCGCCGCCGCGCCGGCCGAACAATTCCACCACCGGAACGTCAGCCGGATCGATCGGCTGCATGCGCGGCTTGCGCGCGAGCGCCTGTTCGATGAACGGCGCCAGTTCCGCCTGCTTCTGCTGCTCACGCACCGCGTCGCGCGCCTTGAACTCAGGCAGCAGCGACTGCGCGAACAGCTCCAGCAATTCGCAGATGTGCTCGTGCCGGTTGGTGCCCGACTGCTGCACGAAGATCACCTGGTCCACGCCGGCGTCCTCGTAGCCCTGCAGATGCGCGCGCACCTGGTCGGGCGTGCCGATGCCGCCGCGGCCGGCATTGTCGGGCAGGGTATCCTTCACCTCGAGGAAGCGTTGCCAGATGTTGGTCACGCCGGGTCGGTGGTCGCCGAAGATGCCGACATAGCCCAGCGAGTAGCCGAAGAAGCGGAAGCCATCGAGGCCGCGCCGGATCGCCTCCTGCTCGTCGGCGTGGCACGACATGCCGGTGACCAGCGCGATGTTCGGATTGACGCTGTGGCCCAGCGGCACGCACTCGGGCGATCTGATGATGTCGTAGTATTCCTGCACCCACTTCGCGGCGATGTCGGGTTCCAGGAAGGCAAAGGTCAGCGCGCCCAGGCCGGCGCGGGCGGCGCGGTGGATCGTTTCGCGCTTCGAGCACGCCACCCACATCGGCGGGTGCGGTTTCTGCACCGACTTGGGCACCAGGTTGCGGCAGGGCATGGCGAAGTACTGGCCGCGGAAACCGGGATAGGGGCGCATCGCCAACATGTTGGCGGCCTGCTCGGTCGCCTCGCGCCACATCGCGCTCTTTTCCTCCGGCACGATGTCGAAGCCTTCCATCTCCAGTGCGGTGGCCGACTCGCCGGTACCCCAGTCGGCGCGGCCGTTCGACACCAGGTCGAGTGTTGCGATCCGTTCGGCCACGCGGGCCGGATGGTTGTACCTGGGCGGCATCAGCACAATGCCGTGGCCCAGCCGGATGCGCTTCGTGCGCTGCGAGCAGGCAGCGAGGAAGATCTCCGGGGCCGAGGAGTGGGAATACTCCTCCAGAAAGTGGTGCTCGACCTCCCAGACATAGTCGATGCCGAGTTTGTCGCCGAGTTCGACCTGCGCCAGCGCCTCCTGGATCACGCGGCGCTCGGAGTCCTCGGCCCAGGGTTGCGGGCACTGGTGCTCGTAGAACATGCCGAATTTCATTGTCGATCCCCCCTTCCCGTCATCTCACGCGGTCCGCGCCAGCCGGAGACTGACGCTCCGCGGCCACGCCTACCCCGCCACGATGGCGTTGCGGATCGCGATCGGCGAGCCGACGCCGACCAGCGGCTCGAAGCCGGATCCGGTGCCACGGATCATCAGCGTGCCATAGCCCCAGACGCGGCCGCCCAGCCCCTGCTCCACATCCACCGTCTCGATCTTGCTGACATTCATCTCCACCGTATGGCGCGCCAGCAGGCCGCGCTTGAAGATCACGCGGCGGTCGGTCACCACGATCTCGGTGGCGCGCCGGCGGACCCAGGCAATCAGCAGCAGCAGCAATCCGAACAGGGCGACGACACCGGCGGCAAGCTGTGCGTAGCGCTGCCAGTCCGGGTCGGTGGCGGGCAGCCAGAACGAAGCCACCAGGACTGCAATTGCGATCGCCAGCAGCGCCGCGCCACGCAGATAGATAGACCAGTGGAGCTGGCCGACCACCAGAACCTTCTCGTCCGGCTGCAGTACCTTCGTGTAGTACGCCATCAGCCCAGCTCGCCCATATGCACCGCCATGTCGGCACAGACGATGCTGCCGGCGAAGGCGACGAACACCAGGACCATGCGGACGCGGATCGGCAGAACGCAGCCTGTCACCTCGGCCAGCACGTACGGCGCCGCCAGGCAGGCGAAGGCGACCAGCGCGCCGAAATAGGCCCAGACGAACCAGAACATTCCATAGGTCAGCACCGCGGAGACGAACAACGGCGCCAGATACAGCGGGTTCGACCAGCCGCCCGGAATTCGCAGAACCGTGAAGCCTATGAAGCCGAACAGCGCCAGGGCGCCGGGATACAGCAGCCGGTAGCCCTCGGGCGGGAACACCACCACTACCGGAGACAGCCCGATCATCGGCACGATCGCAGCCACGATTGTCCGCTCCCAGCACTCGCCCGCATCCTGGCGCGCGGATAAGCGATTTGCCATACCTCGGGCGACAACCAGCGCAGGAGGGCCGGCCGTGCTCGCCAACATTCCCACCACGCAGACTGTGATCGAGATCAGCCGGCCGGGCGGCCCCGAGGTCCTGGTGCCGGCGACGCGCCCCGTGCCGGAACCGAAAGCCGGCGAAGTGCTGATCCGCATCGCCGCCGGCGGGGTGAACCGTGCCGACTGCCTGCAGCGCATGGGCCGCTATCCGATGCCGCCCGGCGCGCCCGACATCCCCGGCCTGGAGTGCTCGGGAACGATCGTGCAGCGCGGCGACGGCGTTACGGCGTGGCAGGACGGCGACCAGGTCTGCGCACTGATGATCGGCGACGGCTACGGCGAGTATGCCGCGGTGCCCGCGGTGCAGTGCCTGCCGGTGCCGCCCGGCGTCAGCCTGATCGACGCCGGTGGACTGCCCGAGACGTTCTGCACCGTGTGGACCAACGTGTTCGAGCGCATGCACCTGCAGCCCGGCGAGACGTTCCTGATCCAGGGCGGCTCCTCGGGGATCGGCGTGACCGCGATCCAGCTGGCGAAGGCGTGGGGCTGCAAGGTGCTCGCCACGGCGGGCTCGGACGCGAAATGCGCCGCGTGCCGCGACTTCGGCGCCGACGTCGCGATCAATTACCGCACGCAGAACTTCGTCGCGGTCGGGAAGGAATTCACCGGCGGGCGCGGGGTCGACGCGATCCTCGACATGGTGGGCGGCGACTACATCCCGCGCCAGATCGATCTGCTGGCGCATGAGGGGCGGCTCTGCTTCGTCGCGCTGATGGGCGGCACCAAGGTCGAGGCCGATTTCGGCGCGATCCAGCGCAAGCACCTGACGGTGACCGGCTCGACGCTGCGCTCGCGCAGCGTGGCGCAGAAAGCCGGCATCGTCGCCGCCCTGCGCGAGAAGGTCTGGCCGATGTGGTCGCAGGGCAGGCTGCGGCCGTTCACCTTCCGGCAGTTCCCGCTGCGCGAGGCGGCCGCGGCACACCGGCTGATGGAGTCGAGCGAGCATATCGGCAAGATCCTGCTGGTGCCCTGACTGCCGGCAGGCGCCGGCGGAAGGCGTGGATGGCCGGCCTTCGCCGGCCATGACGAAATGAGCCGCCGATGCAGTCTATTGCTGCCGCAACCCCGCCTCGCGCAGCAGCGGCAGCACCGCCGCGATGAAGTACGGCAACTCGTCCTTGAAGTTGACGAACGACACCGTGGTGCCGGCGAAGCCGACCTCGCTCATCCGCACCATCTCCTCGGCGATGCGCGACGGCGTACCGATCAGCGGATAGGTGCCGGCGCCGCCGACGAAGCGCTTGCGGTGCAGGCGATACGCTTCGGGATCGTGCGAGGAGGAGAACCTCTCCTTTGCCCCCATGTAGAAGTCGACGCCCGCGGTGTCCTCCATGCGCACGGCGTAGTGCTCGTAGTAATCTTCCGCCTCGGTCTGGGTCGGGCGGCACACCACGTGGCACGTGGTGAACACGCCCACCTCGCGTCCGGCGGCGCGCGCGCGGGCCGCCATGTCGGCGATATGCGGACGCCCGGCCTCGATGTCGACGAAGGTGGTGAACAGGAAGTCCGCCGTCTTCGCCGCGAAGTCGCGACCCACCGGCGAGAACGCGGCGTTCAGCGTCACCGGGCGCGGGCGCTGCACCGGCACCGGCTGCCCCGACACACCACGCAGCCGATAGAACCGTCCGTCGAAGTCGAACGGCGATCCGTCGGCGAAGATCCGCTCCATGATCTCCGCCCATTCCAGGCCCTGCGCGTAGCGGTCCTCGACCATCGTCAGGCCGAACAGCTCGAACTCCTGCGGGCTCCAGCCGCAGACGATGTTGAGCCCCGCGCGTCCGCCCGACGCATGATCGACGGTGCTCAACGCCTTCGCCGCGAACACCGGATGCACCATCGGCACGTGCACGGTGGAAAACAGGGCGATGCGCCGCGTGACGCCGGCCAGCGCGGCGGCATGGGTCAGCGTCTCGAAGCTCCATTCGCGGCTGTTCGTCTCGCCGCCGAAGCCCTTCCAGCGGGCGATCGGCAGGAAGAACTCGATACCGGCGCGGTCCGCCATCTGCGCGACCTCGACCACCTCGTGCCAATGTGCCGGCCAGCGTTCCGGCACGCGCGTCAAGGTCAGGCCGCCATCGGCGTTGGCCGAGAAGATACCCAGCTTGAACCGGTTCGGGCCGTACATCGGATGGACCAAGCTCGCCTCCGCGGGCACACTCGCAGCGCCAGCGTACCGCCTGCGACGCGGAGGGAGCAATGACCGAAACGGCCACGATGAACGGGGCGGAAGCCCTGCTCGAACTGTTCCGTGCGCAGGGCACCGACTACATCTTCTGCTCGCCGATCGCCGCCTGGGCACCGCTGTGGGAAGCGCTCGCCAAGCGCAAGGCGACGCGCAACGTCGAAACGCCGCAATACCTGAACTGCCGCCACGAAGTGCTCGCGGTCGGACTGGCCGCCGGCTACTACAAGGCGACCGGGCGCGCGCAGGCGGTGCTGCTGCCGACCGGATTGGGCGTGCTCAACGGCGCGATGGCGCTGCGGTCGGCGTATCACGAGCACATTCCCATGGTGGTGGTCTCGCCCGATACGCTGACGCACGGCGCAGTGCCGGCACTGGATCCCGGACCGGAGTGGCCGACCCTGCTGGTGGACCTCGCCGGCCCGGTGCGCAACGCCGAGACCGTGACCAAATGGGCGAAGGAGGTGAAGACCGGACACGATCTCGCCGCCGACCTGCGCCGCGCCTGGTATTTCGCCGAAAGCGTTCCGCGCGGCCCCACGCTCCTCGGCGTGCCGTTCGACATCCTGATGGGCGAGGTCGCCGCGCCGTCGGGCGACAAGCCGAAGGCGTCGCCGCTGGTGGCACCGATCGACAGCCTGCGCGACGTTGCCGATACGCTGCTGCAGAGCCGCAACCCGCTGATCGTGACCGAACACGCGGCGCGCACGCCGGAAGACCGGGCGGCGCTGATGGCGCTCGCCGAACATCTCGGCGCGCCGGTGTTCGAATACTGGATGCCGCTCTACCTGAACTTCCCGCGCGCGCACCCTCTCTATGCCACCGATCCGATCGAAACCCATCTGAAGGACGCCGACTGCATCCTGGTGGCCGGCGCGCACGGGCCGTGGCATCCGCAGGGGACCGCGCTGCCGCCCGGCTGCACGGTGATCCAGATCGAGGAGGATCCGCTGCGTCCGCGCGCGCCGCATTGGGGCATCGCCACCGACCACTGCATCGCCGGCGATCTTGGCCGCAACCTGACTCAGCTTGCCGCGCTGCTGACTGCGCAGCCCCGCCCCGCCGATGCTTCTAGCCGCACCGAGCGGTGGCACGCGCACAACGCCGCCAGCAATTCCGAGTGGACGAAGGAGCGGGAAGCTGTGCGATCCGGCGAGCACATCCACGCCGCGCTGCTGTTCGACTCGCTGCACGCGCTGCTGCCCGACGGTTCGGTGATCGTGGACGAGATCGTCGCGCAGGTTCCGGCGATGATCCACCACCTGTTCCGCGAACGCGACTTCAGTCACATCCGCGGCTGGGCCGGCGCGCTGGGCACCGGCCTGCCGACCGCGCTGGGCGTGAAGCTCGCACGGCCGCACGACATGGTGGTCTGCGTGATCGGCGACGGCGCGTTCAACTACAATCCAATCCCCGCCTGCCTGGGGCTGGCGCAGCAGTATCGCGTGCCGGTGCTGGTGATCATCTGCAACAACCAGGGCTACGTGTCGCAGGAGTGGAACCTGTACAAGTACTTTCCCTCCGGCCACGCGCTGCGCGAGAACAATCCGTACGGCCGGGTGATCGAGCCCACGCCGGACTACGCAGCGATGGCGCCAGCGTTCGGTGCGCATGGCGAATGCGTGAACCAGCCGGCGCAGCTGGAAGCGGCGCTAGGCCGCGCGATCACCGCGGTGCAGGCCGGACGCCTCGCGTTGCTGGACGTCCGGCTCGAGCCGTAGATCGGCGGGGGCGGCTACCGCTCCACGCACATGGCGACGCCCATGCCGCCGCCGATGCACAGCGTGGCGAGCCCCTTCTTCGCGTCGCGCTTCTGCATCTCGTGCAGCAGCGTGATCAGCACGCGGGCGCCGGACGCGCCGATGGGGTGGCCGATGGCGATGGCGCCGCCGTTGACGTTCACCTTGCCGGTGTCCCAGCCCAGGTCCTTGTTCACCGCCAGCGCCTGTGCCGCGAACGCCTCGTTGGCCTCGATCAGGTCGAGGTCGTCCACCTTCCACCCTGCGCGGCCCAGCGCCTTGCGCGTCGCCGGGATCGGGCCGGTACCCATCACCGCCGGGTCCACACCGGCGGTGGCGAACGATGCGATCCGGGCCAGCGGCTTCAGCCCACGCTTCGCCGCCTCCGACGCGGTCATCAGCACCAGCGCCGCCGCGCCATCGTTGATGCCCGACGCATTGGCGGCGGTCACCGTGCCGTCCTTGCTGAACGCCGGCCGCAGCCGCGCCATCGTCTCGAGGCTGGCGTCGTGACGGATGTACTCGTCGTCCGCCACCACCACGTCGCCCTTACGCGTCTTCACCGTCACCGGCACGATCTCGTCCTTGAAGCGGCCCGCCTTCTGCGCCGCACTCGCCTTGTGCTGCGAGCCGAGGGCGAACTGGTCCTGCTGCTCGCGGGTGATCTGGTATTTGCTGGCGACATTCTCGGCGGTGCTGCCCATGTGGTAGCCGTGGAATGCGTCCCACAGCCCGTCCTTCAGCATGGTGTCGATGAACTCCACGCCGCCCATCTTCTGGCCGGCGCGCAGATAGGCGGAATGCTGCGACGTGCTCATGCTCTCCATGCCGCCGGCGGCGACGATGGCGCTCTCGCCGGTGCGGATCTGCTGCGCGGCCAGCGCCACGGCGCGCAGTCCCGAGCCGCACACCTGGTTGATGCCGAACGCAGTCTTGGCGTCCGGCAGGCCGGCGGCCCGCGCCGCCTGGCGGGCCGGGTTCTGCCCCTCGCCGGCCGCCAGCACCTGGCCCAGGATGACCTCGTCCACATCCCCCGCCTCAACGCCGGCGCGTTCGAAGGCGGCGCGCAGTGCGACGGTGCCAAGCTCGTGCGCGGACAGCGTGCCCAGGGCGCCGCTGAAGCTCCCCACCGGCGTGCGGGCGGCAGAGACGATGACGATGTCGTCCATTCTGGCTCTCCTGATAACCGGCCGGCAGCCTAGCGCCGCCGGGCAGGTCTGGCCATGTGGGCGCCCGGCGTCACATTATCACCTCGAGGAAACGCATGGGAGCACGTCGATGACCGAGGCCGCGCCGAGCTATGCGCACGGCACCAGCAGCGTCGCCCTGATCGGCGAGACGATCGGCCACCATTTCGACCGCACCGTGGCCCGCTGGGGCGATCGGCCCGGGCTGATCGCCTGCCAGCAGGGCGTCCGCTGGAGCTACCGCGAACTGGGCGAGAAGGTGGACGCGTTTGCCGCTGGCCTGCTCGCGCTGGGCCTGAAGCCGGGCGAGCGCGTCGGGATCTGGTCGCCGAACAATGCGGAATGGGTCATCACCCAGTTCGCCACCGCCAAGGCCGGCCTGATTCTGGTGAACATCAACCCGGCCTACCGGCTGGCCGAGCTGGAATACGCCCTCAACAAGGTGGGATGCCGTGCGCTGATCACCGCGACCGCGTTCAAGACCAGCGACTATGTCGGGATGATCGCCACGCTGGCCCCCGAACTGCGCCACGCGCAGCCCGGCCACCTGGACGCTGCGAAGTTGCCGGCGCTGCGGCTGGTGATCCAGATCGGCGGCGAGACCGCGCCGGGCATGTTGGCGTTCGACCGCATCCCGGCGATGGCCGGCGCCGCCGAACACGCGCGCCTGGCGGAACTGGCCGGCACGCTGCAGTTCGACGAGCCGATCAACATCCAGTTCACCTCCGGCACCACCGGGCTGCCGAAGGGCGCCACGCTGACCCACCACAACATCCTCAACAACGGCTACTTCCTCGGCGAGGCGATGGGCTATACCGAGCAGGACAAGGTGTGCATCCCGGTGCCGCTGTACCACTGCTTCGGCATGGTGATCGGCAACCTGGCCTGCATCACGCATGGCGCCGCAATGGTGCTGCCCGGCGAAGGGTTCGACCCGCTGGCGACCTTGCAGGCGGTGGCCGACGAGCGGTGCACCGCGCTGTACGGAGTGCCGACGATGTTCATCGCCGAACTGGACCATCCGGAGTTCGCCCGCTTCGACCTCAGCAGCCTGCGCACCGGCATGATGGCCGGCGCGCCGTGCCCGATCGAGGTGATGCGCCGCTGCATCCGCGACATGCACCTGAGCGAGCTGACCATCGGCTACGGCATGACGGAGACCAGCCCGGTCAGCACGGAGACGGCACGGGACGATCCGCTCGAGCGGCGCGTCTCGACGGTCGGTCGGGCGCATCCGCATGTCGAGATCAAGATCATCGACACCGAGGGGCGCATCGTGCCGCGCGGCACCCCGGGCGAGTTCTGCACCCGCGGCTATTCGGTGATGCTGGGCTATTGGGACGACGAGGAGCGGACGCGGCAGGCGATCGACGCGGCGGGCTGGATGCACACCGGCGACCTCGCCACGATGGACGCGGACGGCTACTGCAACATCGTCGGCCGCATCAAGGACATGGTGATTCGCGGCGGCGAGAACGTGTATCCGCGCGAGATCGAAGAGTTCCTGTATCGCCATCCGAAGATCCAGGACGTGCAGGTGTTCGGCGTACCCGACCAGCGCTATGGCGAGGAGCTGTGCGCCTGGATCAAGCTGCGCGCCGGCGAGACGCTGACCGCGGACGACGTGCGCGACTTCTGTCGCGACCAGATCGCGCACTACAAGGTGCCGCGGCACATCCGCTTCGTGGACGAGTTCCCGATGACGGTCACCGGCAAGATCCAGAAGTTCATCATGCGCGAACGCATGACCAATGAGTTGGGTGTGCAGGAAGCGGTGACGGCGTGATCCCCGGCGCAAGCCAGCGCGCCGTGCTGCCTCCATCATGGCCGGGCCTGTCCCGGCCATCCACGTCTCTCCTCGCCTGCGTCAGCAACGGCCGGCACGCGGCCGGCCATGGCGACTGGGCCCGGCCGTGACGACGGAACCATACGACTTCATCGTCACCGGCGCCGGCTCTGCGGGTTGCGCCGTCGCCGCACGCCTGTCCGAATCTCGCTATCGGGTGCTGCTGCTGGAGGCCGGCATCCGCGACAGCAACCCGTGGATCCATATCCCGATCGGCTACACCAAGGCGTTCGCCAACCCGCGCGTTAACTGGATGTTCAGCAGCGCGCCGGAGGCGCGCCTGAACAATCGCGAGCTTTATCTGCCTCGCGGCAAGGTGCTGGGCGGCACCAGCTCGATCAACGGCATGGTGTATATGCGCGGCGACCCGGCCGACTACGATCACTGGCGGCAGCTTGGCTGCGAAGGCTGGGACTGGGATTCCGTGCTGCCCTTCTTCAAGCGGGCCGAGGACAATGAGCGCGGCGCGGACGAGTTCCACGGCGTCGGCGGCCCGCTGCGCGTCTCCGACCCGCCGCATATCTGGCCGCTCGGCCGCGCGATGGTCGAGGCGGCGGTGCAGGCCGGCATTCCCCGCACCGCCGACTTCAACGGCGCGCAGAAAGAAGGCGCGGGCTACTACCAGACCACGACGAACAACGCCCGCCGCTGGAGCGCGGCCGCCGCCTATCTGCGACCGGCGCGCAGCCGCAGCAATCTCACCGTCATCACCAACGCACATGCCACGCGGGTGCTGCTCGAGCACGGCCGCGCTGTCGGCGTGGAGTACCGCACGCCGCAAGGCCTGCACTCGGCGCACGCGCGCTGCGAGGTCGTCGTCTGCGGCGGCACCTATGGATCGCCGCATCTGCTGCAGCTTTCGGGAATCGGTCCGGCCGAGCTGCTGCGCACGCTGGACATTGCGCCGGTGCGCGACATGCCGGCGGTCGGCGCCAACCTGCACGACCACTTCAACACCTACGGTGCCTACCGGCTGTCGCAGAACGTCACGCTGAACGAGCTGGCGCGCAGCCCGGCGCGCAAATTCGTGGCCGGTGTCCAATACGCATTCACTCGGCGCGGCCTGATGTCCACCACCGGCCTGTTCGCCGGCGCGTTCGTACGTAGCGACCCGCGGCTGGAGAAGCCGGACCTCCAGATCAACATGTCGGCTTGGAGCACGGCCGCCCGCGACCGCAATGGCATCCACCCGCACCGGTTCCCTGGCATCACGCTGAGCCCGGTGCATCTTCGCCCCGAAGGCCGCGGCACGGTGCGGGCGAAGAGCCCGGACCCGCTGGCGCCGCCGGAGATCCGCTTCAACTTCCTGCGGTCGGACTACGACATGCAGGCGCTGATCTTCGGTATCCGCACCTGCCGCAGGATCGCCGCGCAGCCGGCGCTCGCGCCCTACGTCGCCGCAGAGATCGCGCCCGGCACGCAGTTCGACACCGACGAGCAGCTCGCCGAGGTGGTGCGCGCCAGCGGCGTGTCGAACCATCACCCGGTCGGCACCTGCCGCATGGGCAAGGGCGCCGATGCGGTGGTGGACCCACGGCTGCGCGTCTATGGTATCGAGCGGCTGCGCGTGGCGGACGCATCGATCATGCCGGCGATCATCGCCGGAAATACCAATGCGCCGTCGATCATGATCGGCGAGAAGGCCGCCGCGATGATCCTGGAAGACGCAAGATAGAGGAACCGGACACATGCGCTGGGCACGTTTCGACCAGAATGGCACGCCGACCTACGGCGTGGTCGAGGGCGACGAGATCATACCCGTGCGCGGCTCGCCGTTCGACATGTGGGAGCGCACGTCGTCGCGGTTGCAGCTGTCGGAGGTGAGGCTGCTGACCCCGGTGGAACCGCCCACCTTCTATGCCGCCGGCCTCAACTACGCCGAGCACGTGCGCGAGGCGGCGGAGAAGCTCGGGCTGAAGGTGGCGCTGCCGGCCAACGCCGACGCCGGCTACCGCGCCAACAACGCACTGATCGCGCACGGCGAGGCCATCGTGATCCCGCAGGACGCCACCGAGCAGGTGCAGTACCGAGGGCGAGCTGGTCGCGGTCATCGGCCGCAGGTGCAAGCACCTGACGCGCGACAACGCGCTATCCGCCGTTCTCGGCTACACCATCGGCAACGATGTCAGCGAGCGCACCTGGCAGAAGAGCGACCGCACGCTGTGGCGCGCCAAGAACACCGACACGTTCAAGCCGATGGGACCGTGGATCGAGACCAACGTGAAGCTTGATGACCTGGTGACGAAGGTGCGGCTGAACGGCAAAGAGCTGATCGCGTTCCCAACCAATCACATGGTGTTCGGCGTGATCGATTTCCTGGTGGCGATGACCCGGTATCTGACGTTGTATCCGGGCGACGTGCTGTGGATGGGCACCGAGGGTGCCACCGAGAACATGAAGCACGGCGACGTCTGCGAGATCGAGATCACCGGCATCGGCACATTGCGCAATCCGGTCGTGCGGGAGAACTGAGATGGACATGCAACGCGAGGTCGTCGTGGTTTCCGGCGTCCGCACCGCGATCGGCGATTTCGGCGGCGGTCTGAAGGACGTGGCGCCCACCGAACTCGGCGCCCGGGTGGTGCGCGAGGCGCTGGCGCGCGCCGGCGTCGCCGGCGACGAAGTGGGCCAGGTGGTGTTCGGCAACGTGATCCACACCGAGCCGAAGGACATGTACCTCGCGCGCGTCGCGGCGATGAACGCCGGCGTGGCGAAGGAGGCGCCGGCGCTGACGCTGAACCGGCTGTGCGGATCGGGGCTGCAGGCGATCGTGTCGGCGGCGCAGACCATCATGCTGGGCGATGCCGACATCGTGGTGGGCGGCGGCGCCGAGAGCATGAGCCGCGCGCCCTATCTCGCGCAGGGCATGCGCTGGGGCGCGCGCATGGGCGATTCGGCGATGGTGGACATGATGGTCGCCGCGCTGCACGACCCGTTCGACAACATCCACATGGGCGAGACCGCGGAGAACCTCGCGGAGAGCCACCAGATCACCCGAGCGGACCAGGATGCGCTGGCGCTGGAATCGCATCGCCGCGCCTCGCGCGCCATCAGCGAGGGCCGGTTCAAGGCACAGATCCTGCCGGTGACGCTGAAGACCCGCCGCGGCGAGACGGTGTTCGACACCGACGAGCATCCGCGTGCCGACGCGACGCCCGACGACCTGGCGAAGCTGCGCCCGGTGTTCCGCAAGGATGGCACGGTGACCGCAGGCAACGCGTCGGGCATCAACGACGGTGCGGCGGCGGTGGTGCTGATGGAGCGCGGCGTGGCCGAGAAGCGTGGGGCGAAGCCGATGGGCAGGCTGGTTTCCTATGCGCATGCCGGCGTCGATCCGAAGATCATGGGCATCGGCCCGGTTCCTGCGACGCGCCTGGCATTGCAGCGGGCCGGACTGGCGCTGGCCGACATCGACGTGATCGAAAGCAACGAGGCATTCGCCGCACAGGCCTGCGCGGTGGCGAAGGATCTGGGCTTCGATCCGGCGAAGACCAATCCGAACGGTTCGGGCATCTCGCTCGGCCATCCGGTCGGCGCGACCGGATGCATCCTGACGGTGAAGGCGCTGTACGAGCTCGAGCGCGTCGGCGGCCGCTACGCGCTGGTCACCATGTGCATCGGCGGCGGCCAGGGCATCGCAGCGATCTACGAACGGGTTTGAGCGCTCTGCGATCCGTGTCATTGCCAGGTCGCAGCGAAGCGCTGCCAACGGTGCCGATATCTTGCACCATCCGTCCGGCACGGTTGGTTTCATTCAGCGCGGGTCGCCCGCCGCCGGACGGGGGCTCCTCGCAATGACGATCAGACCCGCTCCAGCCAATCGCCGTACTGCTCGCGCAGCCGGGTCTTCAGCACCTTGCCCGTGGCGGTGTGCGGCAGCTCCTCGACGAACACCACGTCGTCCGGTAGCCACCACTTCGCGATCTTGTCGGACAGGAACGACAGCAGCTCCTCTTTGGTCACATCGACCCCCTGCTTGCGATGCACCAGCAGCAGCGGCCGCTCCTGCCATCGCGGATGCCGCGTGGCGACCACCGCGGCCTCCAGCACGCCCGGATGGCCGACCGCGAGGTTCTCGATCTCGATCGAGCTGATCCATTCGCCGCCCGACTTGATCACGTCCTTGGCGCGGTCGGTTATGGTGAGGAAGCCATCGGCGTCCATGTGCGCGACGTCGCCGGTGCGGAACCAGCCGTCGTCGTCCACCACCTTGCCGCCGGCACCCTTGAAGTAGCTCGACAGCACCCACGGTCCACGCACCTGGATTTCGCCCACCGAGCGTCCGTCGCGCGGCAGTTCGTGCCCCGCGTCGTCGACGATGCGCACATCGGCGCCATAGATCGTACAGGCCCTGCTTCAGATGCACCGAAATGCGCTGCTCGAGGTCCTGGTCGACGTGCCGCGCCAGCAGGCTGCCGCAGGTGCCCAGTGGGCTCATTTCCGTCATGCCCCAGGCGTGCAGCATCGTCGCATCGAAATACGCATGCGCCTTCTCGATCACCACCCGCGGCACCGCGCTGCCGCCAGACAGCACCCGCTTGAGTTTCAGCCCACGCTGATCCGTGGTGTCGAGGTGCTGCTCCATCCAGGCGAACAGCGTCAGCCAGACCGTCGGCACCGCGCCGCAGAAGGTGACGCCTTCGTCGCGGATCAGCTCAAACAGGCTAGCGCCGTCGAGCTTCATGCCGGGCAGCACCATCTTTGAACCAGTGCCCGCCGCGGCGAATGGAATGCCCCAGCAGTTGACATGGAACAGCGGGGCGCACAGCAGCAGCGAGTCGCGCGCCGATATCGCCATCGTATCGGCCGCCATCAGCGAGAAGCTGTGCAGCACGGCCGATCGGTGGCTCTGCAGGACGCCTTTCGGGTTGCCGGTGGTGCCGGAGGTGTAGCACAGCGCCGATGCGGTGTTCTCGTCGAACAATGGCCACGCGTACTCGTCCAACTCGCTCGCCAGCAGTTCCTCGTAGCACAGCAGGTTCGGCACCTCGATCGACGGCAGTGCGCTGCACTCGCACAGCGCGACGAACCCGCGCACGTTCGGCAGCCGAGGCGCGATCTGCTCGATCAGCGCGGTGAAGGCAACGTCGAAGAACACGTAACGCGCCTCGGCATCGTCCAGGATGAAGCGGACCTGGTCGGGAAACAGCCTGGGGTTCACGGTATGCAGGATCGCCCCGCTGCACGTGACGCCGAAATAGATCTCCAGGTGCCGGTTGTGGTTCAACGCCAGGGTGGCGATGCGCTCGCTGCCCGTCACTCCCAACCGCTTCAGCGCGTTTGCCACGCGCCTGGCCCGGCTCGCGATCAGGCCCCAGTTGCTGCGATGCAGCGGTCCCTCGACCGAGCGCGACACGATCTCGGTGCCGGCATGGTAGCGTTCGGCGTAGTCGAGCAGCGACGAGATCAGCAGCGGCCGCTGCTGCATCAGTCCAAGCATGGAAGTCTGCTCCCTCGGGCCAGCCAGTTGGCCGGATCAGACCGCTTCAACGCAGCGGGATCAAGCGGCAGCACCTTCCAGGCCGGCGCGGACCACACGTTGCAACTCCTCGTAGGCGACCGGCTTGCGCAGCATGGGGAACGCCGCACCCTCGGGCGCGACCACGTCGTTGTAGCCCGACGTCACGACGATCGGCAGCGTGGGGAAGCGCTCACGCACCTGGATGGCCAGGTCGATGCCGTTCAGGCCATCCGGCAGGACCACGTCGGTCAGCAGCAGGTCGACTGCATCTGCTCCTTGTTCAAGCCGGTCGAGCGCCTTGCGCGCACGATCCGTCACTTCCACCTCGAAGCCCATCGAGGTGAGCGTCTGCGCGGTGACGTCGGCAACCTGCGGGTTGTCTTCGACCAGCAGGATGCGTCCGCTGACCCGCGCAGCTCCCACCGGGCTGTCGCTATGCACAGGGGTGGGGAGCGGCTTCTGCGAGCGTGGCAGGCGCAGCGTGATCGTCGTGCCCAGGCCCGGTGTGCTGTCGATGGTCGCCGCTCCACCCGACTGTCGTGCAAAGCCGTAGACCTGGCTCAGTCCCAGCCCGGTCCCTGCGCCCGGCTCTTTCGTCGTGAAGAACGGATCGAACACCTTGCCGATGACATCCGGAGGGACGCCCGTGCCGGTGTCGCGCAGCGCGATCGTCACCTGATCGCCCGCCAGGCTCGCGTCGCCACGTGCCAGATTGCGCACCTCGATTGCCAAGGCGCCGCCCTGCGGCATGGCGTCACGGGCATTGGCCGCGATGTTCAGCAAGGCCATCTCCAGCTCGGCGAGATCGACCTCGATGGGCCACAGGTCGTCGGACATATCGAGGCGCAGCTCGATATCGCCGCGCAGCGAGGCCCGGACCATCTCCGACATGCGCGGCAGTTCGACGCGCAGATCGACGACGTGCGGCGTACCGACGTGGCGGCGCGAGAACGACAGAAGCTGCCTGGTCAGCGCCACGCCGCGTTCTGTGGCCCGCATGATGTTGTCCATATGCCGCGCGATGTTGCCGGTCGACCGCCGGCGCGCGAGCTCGGCATTGCCGCCGATCACCGCGAGCAGATTGTTGAAGTCGTGCGCCACGCCGCCGGTGAGCTGGCCGATCGCCTCCATCTTCTGTGCCTGACGCAGCTGCGCCTCGAGCTGCTCGTGCTCGGTGATGTCGCGCG
Source organism: uncultured Alphaproteobacteria bacterium (assembly GCA_963812075.1). Classification (GTDB taxonomy): domain Bacteria; phylum Pseudomonadota; class Alphaproteobacteria; order Acetobacterales; family Acetobacteraceae; genus JAMXLO01. The sequence goes on along the minus strand of CAWETN010000018.1, from coordinate 196,574 downwards.
CCGAGGTGATGATGAACCGTTCGCCTGTGTCGCCCGCGCCGGGTACCAGCACGATCATCACGTCGATCGTGGTCGTGCGGCCGGCCATCGTGCGGCGGGTCACGTAGCGCTGCGGCTGCCCCGTGCGCAGGCATTCGCGCAAGTGGTGCAACGGGATCTGCGCCGGCCCGGTTCCAAGGATGTCTTCCAGGGTGCGGCCGATCACCTGTTCGCGCGACATGCCGTACGCCGCCTCACCGGCCGCGTTGATGTCGGCGTAGACCATCTGCCCGTCCGGCGCGGCGCGCACCAGGCTCAGCCAGTCGCGCGAATTGACGAAGAAGGCCTGCAGCTGCGCGCGGCTGGAGGCAAGTTGCGCGGCGCGCTCCTCGGCCTGCTGCTCCAGTCTTTCGTTCAATTGGCGCAGCTGGGCCTCCCTGTCCTGCAGGGCCTGCTCCATCCGCTTGCGATGGTCGATGTTCTCGATGATGCCCAGCGTGTAGAGGGTATTGCCGTCCGCGTCGCGGATCGGTCCGACGTTCACGCTCACCCACAGCGCGGCGCCGGACTTGCGCAGGAAGCGTTCCTCGATCTGGATCTGCGGCGCGGCGCCTTCCACCAGTGCCTGCCCCAATGCAGCGCATCGGTCGCGGTCATCCGGGTGCACGACGTCGAGGAAGCTCCGGCCGATCAGCTCATCCTCGGTATAGCCCAGCATGGCGCACAGCGCCGGATTGACCGAACGGAAGCGAAAGTCCAGCCCGGCCACCGCCTTGCCGAGCGGACTCTGCTCGAACACGCGGCGGAACCTTGCCTCGCTGTCGCGCAGCGCGGCTTCGGCGTGCTTGCGGCTGGTGATGTCCACATCGACGCCGCTGTGTCGCAGGGGGATGCCGGCGCCATTGCGGACGATACGGCTGCGACCGAGGATCCAGCGAAGCTCGCCGTCGGGACGCGTGATGCGATACTCCGTCTCGAAGACGTCGGCGCCGCGCTCCATGGCTTCGTCGAAGTCGCGCAGGACACGATCGCGATCGTCGGGGTGGCGCAGGTTGCGGGTCGTTTCGATGGGGACCGGTTCCGCTGTCGCAGCGAGTCCCATGATGCGAAAGAACTGTGCGGTGCCGCGCAGCAATCCGGTCGCGAGGTCAAGGTCCCACGCGCCGATGCCGGCCGATTCCTCGGCCAACCGGAGAATCTCCTCGCTGTCGCAGAACGGCGGCGACTGCTGCATCAGTTCAGCCCTCCCGCGAACGTTACAAGCAGCGTCCGGCGCACGATATGGCCCGCGGTGCGACTACACAGGCAATTGACCCGCGTCAGGTCCGCGCCATGGTGCAGCCGCCCTGGTCCAGCGGGCGGAATCCCTGCTCGGCCGGAATCGTGCGCCGGTGGATGTAGTAGTCCCACGCCTCCTTCGACTGCTCGGGTGCCTTCACCTCGAACAGGTGCATGTCGTGGATCACGCGACCATCCACGCGCACCTTGCCGGCGCCGAACAGCGGATCCTCCGTGGGCATCGCCTTCATCTGGTTCACCGCCGCGCGACCGCTGGCCAGCGCCTTGTCGGCGCCCATCGCGGTCGCCACCTTCAGATAGTGCGTCACGGCCGAGTACTGGCCGGCGTGCACCGAGCCGGGCACCACACCGTTGAAACGTGCTGCGTAGCGCCGGCTGAACGCACGCGTGCCGTCGTTGAGGTTCCAGTAGAACGGCTCGGTCAGCAGCACGCCCTGCGCGGCAGCGAGTCCGACGCCGTGCACGTCGTGGATCAGGAAGATCAGGCCGGCGACCTTCTGGCCGCCCTTCATGATGCCGAACTCGGCCGCCTGCTTGATGCAGTTCACCGTGTCGTTGCCGCCGTTCGACAGGCCGATCGCCTTGGCGCCGCTCGCCTTCGCCTGCACCAGGAACGAGGAGAAGTCGGTGGTGCCGGGAAACGGCGCCAGCGCCTCTCCCAGCACCTTGCCGCCGGCGCCGGTGACGAAGCTGGCGGCGTCCTTTTGCAGCGAGTGGCCGAACGCATAGTCGGCGGTGATGAAGAACCAGCTGTCGGCGCCTTCCTTCACCGCGGCGTCCACCACGCCGTGCGGCATCGACCAGGTGTCGTAGACCCAGTGCAGATGGTTGGGACCGCACTTCGCGCCGGTGATGTCGGCCGAAGCGCCGCCGGTGAAGATCGCCACCTTGTCCTTCTGCTTCGCCAACTCGCCGATCGCGAACGCCGCCGACGACAGCGGCACGTCGGTGATCACATCCACGCCCTTGTTGTCGTACCAGTCGGCGGCGATCGCCAGCGCGACGTCGGGCTTGAGCTGCAGGTCGGCCTGCACCACCTCGGCCTTCACCTCGGGATGCGCGCGCATGAAGTCCTCGACCGCCATCTGCGCGCCCAGTACCGAACCAGGACCGGTGTTGGCGGCGTACACGCCGTTCATGTCGGTGAGCACGCCGATGCGGATCGGCTTGTCCGCCGCGTGGGCGCGGCGCGGCAGTGCGGCAGCGGCAACACCGGCGCCCAACAGCGCACGGCGTCCGAGCGAGGTCTGCATCCGGTTCTCTCCCTGTCCTGCAGTTGGTCTTGGTGAGCGACTGTAGACGCCTCCGACGGCCCGCGCCTAGGCTTCGTTCAACGCTGCAAGGGAGGACATGGGATGCGCGCAGACCAGGCTGTCGTGGAGATCCTCAAGCGCGAAGGCGTGACCACGCTGTTTTGCTTCCCCACCACATCGGTGATCGAGACCGCGGTGGAGGGCGGGCTGCGACCGATCATCTGCCGCCAGGAGCGGGTCGGCGTGGACATGGCGGACGGCTACGCGCGGGTCACCAACGGCAATCCGCCCGGCGTCTTCGCCATGCAGTACGGGCCGGGCGCGGAGAACGCGTTCCCCGGCATCGCCACGACGTTCTCGGATTCGGTGCCGGTGCTGTTCCTGCCACTCGGCCACGCGCGCGAGCAGGCGCAGGTGTTCCCGATGTTCCATTCCAGCCGCACCTATGCATCCGTCACCAAGCAGGTCGAGCATATTTTGGTGCCGGAACAGGTGCCGGCGGCGATGCGTCGCGCGTTCAGCCAGTTGAAGAACGGGCGGCCCGGACCCGTGATGGTGGAGCTGCCGCGCGATCTGCTGGCGCTCGACATCGGCAGCGACGGTCTCGAGCACCGGCCGGTGCGGCCGACGCGCGGATCGCCCGCGCCGCACGATGTGGAAGAGGCCGCGCGCCTGCTGGTCGATGCGTCGTGTCCGATGATCCTCGCGGGGCAGGGCGTGCTGTACGCCGAGGCCAGCGATGAACTGGTACAGCTGGCGGAACTGCTGCAGGCCGCGGTGATGACGACGGTGGACGGCAAGAGCGCGTTCCCCGAGGACCATGCGCTGGCGCTCGGCTCCGGCGGCAACGGCTTCACCGGGCATGGCGCGCACATCCTCTATGCACGCGCCGACCTGATCCTGGCGATCGGCACCGGGCTCAATCGCCATCCGCTGACCACGCCGCCGCTGCCCGACGGTGTGCGCATCATCCATGCCACCAACGACACGCGCGACCTGCACAAGAGCTACGCAGCCGAGGTGGCGCTGCTCGGCGACGCGAAGCTCACGCTTTCGGCGCTGGCCGATGCGGTGAAGGACCGGCTGGGCGGGCGGCTGCTGAACCGCTCGCCAGCGGAGGAGATTGCGACGAAGCGCGAGGCCTGGCTGGCGAAGTGGCAACCCAGGCTGACCTCCGCCGAGGCGCCGATCACGCCGTACCGGGTGATCCACGAGTTCACGCGCGTGGTCGATCCGGCCGAAGCGATCGTCACGCACGATTCCGGCAGCCCGCGCGAACAGCTGCTGCCGTTCTATCGGGCCACGCGGCCGCGCGGCTATCTCGGCTGGGGCAAGTCGCACCAGTTGGGCACCGGACTTGGCCTGACGATCGGCGCCAAGGTCGCCGCGCCGGAAAAGTTCTGCGTCAACTTCATGGGCGATGCGGCATTCGGCATGACCGGCCTCGACTTCGAGACCGCGGTGCGCTGCGGCGTACCGATCTGCACCATCGTGCTGAACAACTCGGCAATGGCGATCGAGATCCCGCACATGAAGCTGTCGCACGAGCGCTATCGCTCGCGCGACCTGGGCGGTAGCTACGCCAACCTCGCGCGCGACCTCGGCGGCTGGAGCGAGCGGGTGGAGGATCCGTCGCAGGTGGCCGAAGCGATCCTGCGCGCGCGGCGGCAGACCGAAGAGGGCCGGGCATGCCTGCTCGAATTCGTCACCAGCCAGGAGACGGCGTTCTCGCGGCGCGAGGCGTGATGGAGGAAGCCGCAGCGCTGCAACACGCCGCCGAATGGCGGCTGCGGAAGGTGGATGCGGACCCCTCCGATGCCACTAGCCGCGCCGCCGCAGCGCTGCTCGAGAGACTGGCGGACGACGTCCGCCTGCTCGGAGCATCGCCGCTGCTCCGCGAGTACATGGCGATCTGCAACTGGCTCGGCGAGTCGGGCGAGATCGCCGATTTCATGGACATGGCGAACGACTACCGCGCGCGCATCGGCGTCGACCGGTCGCCGGAGAACGGCGAAGCCTACCTGCGCGCGTTGATCGACCTCGCGAAGCGGACGTTCGGGACCGCGTGACAGTGATGTCCATCTCGGTGAGACAGGCCACCATCAGACGATGGCGTCGGCCAGCGCGGTCATGTTGGGCACCAGCAGGTCCGGCTGGTGCGGCGTCGCGCCGAACGGACGGTTGCGGCGGTCGATGAACGCGGTGTGCATGCCGGCCGCCTTCGCGCCGATGCAGTCGAACGCGTGGTTGGCGATGAACAGCACCTGGTGCATCGGCACACCGACGATCTCGGCCGCCTTGGTGTAGGTGGCGACATGCGGCTTGAACGAATTCGCCGCCGCGACCGAGATGGTGCGCTCGAAGGCGACGCCGTGATATGGCTTCGCCGCCTCCAGCATGTCGGGATCGCCGTTCGACAGCACGACAAGACGGTAGCGCGTGCGCAGCCGGTCCAGCGCGGCGGGAACTTCGGGGAACGGTCGCAGCCGCACGATCTGCTCCACCAGCCCGCGCACCTCATCCATGGTGTGGCGAATGCCGGCGCGGTCCATCACGAACGACACCGCGCGTTCGCCGATTTCGCGATACGGTGTGTGTTCGCGATGCAGCAGCGCGTCGATCATCGAATTCTCGAAATGCGTGCGCCGCCACCAGGTCACGAACGAGTTCGGATCGCCCTGCCAACCCTTGGCGCGCAGGATCGGCGTGGCCGCCGCCACCAAGCCGGCCTGCATGTCCACCACGGTGCCGTACTGGTCGAACATGCAGACCGTCACTGTCGATTTCAGCTGTTCCGCGCTCACCGCGCCAGTTCAGCCCGGCGCGGTTCGCGACGCAAGCGGCTCAGGCTCGCAGCACTTCGCGCGGCGCGGAGGGCAGCAGCGTCCGCAAGGCGCGTTCGAACGCCTGATCGGGGGTGTTGAACTGCACGTGCAAGTGCCCGTCGTGGTCCCGCCCCCGGACATCGAACCGGACACGCGCACCACCATGCCGCTCCAGCGTGAGCGTGCCGCTGGCTCCGGTTCCATGCGCGCCCTCCGAAAGCACGACAGCCGCGCCGCCGTGCGACAGATCGCGAAGCCGCGCGGCAATCCGCGTCACCTCGCCATCGAAGGTCACGGAACAGGGTTCGTCGAGAACCGCGCGGGCCACCTGGCGGCGATCCGCCTCGGTGGTCGCCGTCCGGACGGTGCGCACCAGCGCGCCGCGCAGCAGCGTGATGTCTCCGGCAACTGTCCCCGATACTGCACGCAGCTGGGCCGCCTGTTCGCCGGTGGTACGCGCCTCGCCGGACACATCGGCGATGCGGCTGGTGACCTCCTGAATCGCGGCACCGCTCTCGGCGACGTTGCGCGCAATCTCCTTGGTGGCCGAGTTTTGTTCCTCGATCGCGGCAGCGACCGAGACGGAGACCTGCGCCACGTCGTCCAGGGTATGGCCGATCTCGGCAACCGCGCTGACCGCCGCTTCGGTGGCGCCGCGCAGGCCGGCGATCTGCTGCGAGATCTCCTCGGTCGCCTTAGCGGTCTGCGCCGCCAGGGCCTTCACCTCGCCGGCCACCACGGCGAAGCCCTTGCCGGCCTCGCCGGCGCGTGCGGCCTCGATCGTGGCGTTGAGCGCAAGCAGGTTGGTCTTGCCGGCAATGTCGGCGATCAGCCGCACCACCGCGCCGATCCTCTCGGCGGCCTGCGACAGCGAGCCGATCGTCTGTTGCGCATCGGCGCCCTTCGCCGCCGCGCCACGCGCGACCGTGCTGGCGTGCTCGACCTGCGAGGACACCTCGTGGATCGCCGCCGCGAGTTCTTCGCTGGCGGCGGCGACGATCTGGGCATTCTGCATCGCCTGGTCGGCCGCGCCCGCGACGTGCTGCGCATTTGTGCTCACCTTCTCGGCGGATTCCGCCATGGCGTCGGCATCGCGTGCCATGGTGCTCATGTGTTCCGCCACCTTCTCGACGGCAGCTCCGGCTTCCTGTTCGATCGTACGCGCCATCTGGTCGACGGTCTCACGCCGCACGATCGAGGCTTTCCGCTCGAATTCAGCGCGTTCCCACGAGGCGAAGGCAAGATGCGCCCGCATCGCCCGCAGCATCGCTGTCACATGATGGAATTCGCGCGCCGCCGGGCGTGTGATTTCGGCGGTCAGATCGGTATGGATGATGGCCCTGAAGTGTGCCTCGAGTTCACTGACGCACCGGCGTACCCCGCGCAGCAGGGTCCAGCCGAGCGCCAACACGGCCGCGATGCCGAGCAGTGCGACCGCGATGCCGGCGATCAGGTTGGAGCTGAATGCCGCAACGGCGTCGGAATAGGCCGTATGCCCGGTCGCTATCTGCCGATCGATCAGCTCGCGATCGGTGTCGAAGACGGCCTGGAATATGGGGGGTGCCTGCTTCTCGAACAGCGTGTTCAGCGCAGCGGTGTCGCCACGGCGCGCGAGAACGAAGGCGAGGTCCACGACGTCGTGCACCAGCGCGGCGTATTGTTTGTCGAATCGGTCGGCCAGGGCACGCTGGTCCGATGCCAGCTCGCCGGCCCGGTAGCCACGCCAGAGCGAGTCGATCTGGGTCAGGTTGGCCCGGACGGCGGGTTCGCGCTCGCCCAGCACCTGCTCCGCCGCGGTACCGCGCCCCAGTGCGATGGTCATCTGCGCGATGTGGTTTCGGCTGTCGCGGATGCGATCGACGATGGTGCGAAGCTGGTTCACCGAAACCAGGTCGCGGTCATAGACATGGCGCAGCGCCTCGTTCGAGCCGGCCATGCCGCTGAAGCCGAGCCAGCCGACCAGGACGATCGCCAGCGTCGCGGCAACCGTCACCGCCAGCAGCCGGCCCTTCACCGAGTGCGCCCAGCCGGCAAGCCAGGCCAGCGCGCCGCGGGGCACCAGCTCGCCGTCCACCAGGGCAATTCCCTTGGCGTTGCCGGCGCGGATGGCGGCGTAGGCGCTTTCCGCCTGGCCGGTCTGCTCGCGGGTGGGCTTCGAGCGGATCGAGATGAAGCCGGTCACCTCGCCGTTCTCGACCACCGGCGTGACGTTGGCGCGCACCCAGTAGAAGTCGCCGGTCTTGCGCCGGTTCTTCACCAGCCCGTCCCACGGCCGCCCGGCCTTGATCGTCGCCCACAGATTGGCGAACGCCTCCTGCGGCATATGCGGGTGGCGGACGATGTTGTGCGGCGCGCCGATCAGCTCCTGCTCGGCGAACCCGCTGCTCTCGACAAACACGTGGTTGGCAAAGACGATGCGGCCGCCGCGGTCGGTGCGCGAGACGAGAGGCTCGCCGTCCGGTATCTCGAACTCGCGGTCGGTGATCGGTTCGTTGATCCGCATGTACAATCTCCGGCCACCTGTCAGCGCTGAGCGAACAGGTAACCGGCTTTTGGTTGAAATTTGGTAACGGGAGGCCCGAGGCATGGCCGGCTATCTGTTCAACGGCGGTCGCTTCCTCGACCCGCGCCAGGACGAACTGCTGGACGGGGTCTCGGTCCTGGTCGAGGACGGCACGGTAAAGGAGGTCTCCGACCAGCCGATCGCCGGCACCTCCGCCACGCGCATCGACCTGCGCGGCCGCACGCTGATGCCCGGCCTGATCGACTGCCACATCCACGTCGTGCTGACCGAGGTGAACCTGCGCCTGCTCGCCGACGTGCCGCTGACGCTGCTGGCAGCGAAGGGTTCGGTGGCGATGCGCGCCATGCTGCACCGCGGCTTCACCACCCTGCGCGACACCGGCGGCGCCGACTGGGGGATCAAGGCCGCGGTCGAGCAGGGGTTGTTCGAAGGGCCGCGGCTGTTCATCGCCGGCCAGCCGCTCAGCCAGACCGGTGGCCACGCCGATCACCGGCTGCGCACGCAGGATCGCGAATTCTGTGCCTGCTGCTCCGGCCTGTCCTGGACCGCACGAGTGGCCGACGGGGTGCCCGAGGTCGTCAAGGCGACGCGCGACGAACTGCGCAAGGGCGCCGACCACATCAAGCTGATGGTATCCGGCGGCGTCGCCTCGCAGGCGGACCCGCTGGAGAGCCTGCAGTACCGCATCGACGAGATCGAGGCCGCGGTCGACGAGGCCACGCGCTGGGGCACATACGTCTGTGCGCATGCCTATTCGGCGCAGGCGATCGCGCGCGCGGTGACCGCCGGCGTGCGCACGATCGAGCACGGCAATCTGATCGATGCGCCTACCGCACAGCTGATGGCGGCACGCGGCGCGTTCCTCGTGCCGACCCTGGTGGCCTACGACGCGCTGAAGCGGCGCGGGCCGGAGTACGGATTGTCACGCTACAGCCTTGCGAAGAACGAGCTGGTGCTGCACGCCGGGCTGCGCTCGCTGGAGATCGCCCGCGCCGCGGGGGTGAAGATCGGCTTCGGCTCCGATCTGCTCGGACAGCTCCAGAACGACCACTGCACCGAATTCGCGTTGCGGCGCGAGGCGATGAGTGCGCCGGAGATCATACGATCGGCCACGCTGGTGAACGCCGAGATCCTGCGCCAGTCGGGACTCCTCGGCGAATTGGTGCCGGGCGCGCATGCCGACCTTCTGGTGGTGGACGGCGATCCGTATCGCGACATCTCCGTCCTGCAAGGTGATGGGCGAAACATGCCGGCGATCATGCTGGGCGGACGGTTCGTCAAGAACGCGCTGTGAGGCGCGACCCGGGCGCTGCGTGGGAGGTGCTGCTGATCTTCCTGCGCCTTGGCTGCACGTCGTTCGGTGGACCCGTCGCCCATGTCGGCTATTTCCGCACCGAGTTTGTCGCGCGGCGCCGCTGGGTGACGGAAGCCGGCTTCGCCGACCTTTTGGCGCTCTGTCAGTTCATGCCAGGCCCGGCATCCAGCCAACTCGGCATGTCGCTCGGCCTGCTGCGCGCCGGGCCGATGGGCATGGTCGCCGCCTGGATTGGCTTCACGCTGCCGTCCGCGCTGCTGATGCTGGGGTTCGCCTACGGCGTCGAGGCGATCGGTGATGTCGGCGACGCGGCCTGGCTGAAGGGCCTGAAGCTGGTCGCGGTGGCGGTCGTGGCGCAGGCGGTGTGGGGGATGGCGCAGAGCCTGGCGCCCGATCGGCCGCGCGCCACGCTGGCGGTCGCGGCCGCGCTGATCGCGCTCGCCGTGCCTTCATCGCTCGGTCAAGTTGCTGCCATTGCTTTCGGTGCCCTCGCCGGGGTCTCGCTCCTGCCGGCGCCGGCCGTCTCCGGCAACGGGGAGCACACGCCACTGGGCGTGCGGCTGAACCGCGGCGTGGCCGTGGTGGCGATCGTCCTGTTCCTGGCGTTGCTGCTGTTGCTGCCGCCGCTCGCTGGCGCGACCGGCAGCCAGCCGCTGCGGCTGGTTGATGCGTTCTACCGGGCCGGCGCGCTGGTGTTCGGCGGCGGCCATGTCGTGCTGCCTTTGCTGCAGGCAGCCGTGGTGCCGCCCGGCTGGGTCAGCAACGACGCCTTCCTCGCCGGCTACGGCGCGGCACAGGCAGTGCCGGGCCCGTTGTTCACCTTCGCCGCCTATCTTGGCGCGGTCATGCTGCGTCCCCCCAACGGGGCGCCGGGCGGCCTGCTCGCCCTGCTCGCGATCTTCGCGCCGTCGTTCCTGCTGGTGAGCGGACTGCTGCCGTTCTGGGACGCGCTGCGCCGCCGCCAAGCCATGCAGTCGATGCTGCGCGGCGTCAATGCCGCGGTGGTCGGGGTGCTGCTCGCCGCGCTCTATACGCCGGTGTGGACGGGCGGCGTGCACGCGCCGGCCGGGTTCGGCCTGGCGCTTGCGGCGTTCCTCGCGCTGACGGTGTGGACCGTGCCGCCGTGGCTCGTCGTGCTGGCCGGCGCGCTGGCGGCGTCGGGACTCGCCGCCGCTGGCGTCACGCTGTGATCAGCCCGGCATCTTCGGGAAGCGGTGCATCTCGCCCTCGAGATGCACCCAGGGCTGCGCGCTGTCGCAGAAGATCTCCATCGCCGGCTTGACCCAGCTTGGATCGTCCAGCGTGCCCGCACCCAGCATGACCACATCGGGCAGCGCCGAGGCCTCGTCGGCGACGGACGACCCGCACGCGGGGCAGAACCTGCGCTCGATCGTCTTGCCGGTATCGCCGGTCTTGGAATAGGTGGCGAGCGGGCCCTGCACGGTCAGCGCCGGCTTGGGCACGCCGATGACGACGGAGAAGGCGCTGCCGGTGAACTTCTGGCAGTCGGTGCAGTGGCAGACACCGACGAAGGCCGGGTCGCCCGTCGCACTGTAGCGGACCTTGCCGCAGAGGCAGCCGCCGGCGATCTGTGGCATGATCGGTCTCCCCTTGTGTTGTGCGCGGGCCCGACGCTGCCACGGCGGCGCGCGTTGGCGCAACTACGGCCGGATGATGGTTCCGGGCCCCGCCTCGGTGAACAGTTCCAGCAGGCAGGCGTGCGGCACGCGACCGTCGAGGATCACCGCGCCCCTGGCGCCGCGCCGCACCGCATCGACGCAGTTCTCCACCTTGGGGATCATGCCGCCGGTGATCATGCCGCTGCGGATGCCGGCCTCGACGTCGGCGAGGGTCAGTTCCGGGATGAGCCGCTTGTCGTTGTCGAGCACGCCAGCCACGTCGGTCAGCATCAACAGCCTGGTGGCCTGCAGCGCACCGGCGATGGCACCGGCGACAGTGTCCGCATTGATGTTGTACGTCTGGCCGTCCGCACCGACGCCTACCGGCGCGATCACCGGCACGAGTCCGGAGCCGGTCAGCGCATGGATCACCCGGACATCCACCTCCTCGGGCTCGCCGACAAAGCCCAGGTCGAGCACGCGCTCGATGTTGCTGTCGGGGTCCTTCTTGGTGCGCGTCAGCTTGCGCGCGCGGATCATGCCGCCATCCTTGCCGCAGACGCCTACGGCAAGCGCGCCGGCCCGCGTGATCAGGCCGGCAACGTGCTTGTTGACGGTGCCGGCCAGCACCATCTCGACTACCTCGACCATCGCCGCGTCGGTGACGCGCAGTCCGTCCACGAAGCTGGACTGGATCGCCAGCCGCTTCAGCATCGCGTTGATCTGCGGTCCGCCGCCATGCACGACGACCGGGTTCACGCCCACCTGCTTCAGCAGCGCGATGTCGCTGCCGAACTGCTGCGCGAGGTGCTCCTCGCCCATCGCGTGGCCGCCGTATTTTACCACGATCGTCGCGCCGGCGTAGCGCCGCAGGAACGGCAGGGCCTGGGCGAGCACGTGGGCCCGCTCGGTGGCGGTCGCTAGGCTGGTTGCCAGGTTTTCGCTCATGCGCCGGCCTGTACGGGCGGGCGCCGCGAGGGTCAAGCGCGGGTCGCCTCGACCACCCTCCGTGGCTCACCCGTCTGCGGCGCAACCGGGAGCGAGAAGTGGAAAGCAGCACCTCCCGCCGGATGGTCGGTGTACCACATCCGGCCGCCATGCGCCTGCACGATGCCATGGCAGATCGACAATCCAACCCCCATGCCCGACGGTTTCGTCGTCACGAACGGCTGGAACAGGCGCTCGCGGACATCGCACGCCAGGCCGGGGCCGGTGTCCGCCACGCTGATCCAGATGCTGCCATCGGCCGCCAGCGCGGTCCTGATCGTCAGCTCGCGGCGTGGGCTGTCGTGCATCGCCTCGACCGCGTTGCGGATCAGGTTGAGCAGCACCTGCTGGATCTGCACCTTGTCGATGAACACGGACGGCACATCCGCGGCGAGCTCCATTTTCAGGCGCACCCCGCTCTCCTCGGTGCCCAGCAGAGCGAGCGCCGCCGCCTCCTCGATGGATTGGCCGATGTCCTCGACGCCGCGTGGGGCATCGGCCTTCTTCACGAAGAGGCGCAGCCGCTGGATCACCTGGCTCGCCCGGGTGACCTGGTCGGCGCCCTTCCGGAGCGCCTCGTCCGCCCGATCGAGGTCCCCCGCCTGGACCAGGCGACGGCCGGCGCGCACATAGCTGCCGGCCGCGGTCAGCGGCTGGTTCACCTCGTGGGCCAGTGCCGAGACCATCTGGCCGAGTTCCGTCAACCGCGACACATGGATGAGTTCGGACTGCAGCTCGTGCAATTGCCGGTCGCGGATGTTCCTCTCGGCTTCGAAACGGCGTGCCATGCGCGCGTAGACGGCGCCCGTCTCGATCAGCAGCACCAGCAGCACCAGGGTCGCGCCGGTCAGTCCAAACACGCGCCCGACATAGAAGCCCAGGTCGAACCGCCCGGCATTGAGCACGGCACTCAAGGCGATATCGAACAGCCAGGCGGCCATGACCACCATCAGCCACACATCGAGCACCGACTTCGCCGGCCGCCGCCAGAGAGTGAACATGGCCGCCAGGCTCAGCGACCACACGACGACGGTGACCATAGGCAGCATCGGTGTGTAGCCGTCGTTGCGCATGATGACCGGCAGCAGGTCGTGGCCCAACGTGGCGAGCAGGGTGGCGCCGCATACCGACGCCAGGACGAGGCCGCAGGCGATGCCCAGGACGGCCCAGGGACGCCGCACGCGCGCCCCGTCGGGGAGCAGCGCGAAGCCGATCACGGCGAGCGGGAAGCCGGCGTGCCAGAACATGTACAGCCAGGCCGTGGTCTGCGGCCCGGCGCCGATCAGGCCGTCCAGCGTGAACAGGCGCGGGAAGCTGAGCGCGTGCGGCACCGCCATGAGGGCGGTAAAGAGATATCCCGAGGCCAGCAGGAGCAGCGGGAACGAGCAAAGGATGACGAACTGCGCGAACAAAAGCACCGCGGTGATCAGGTCGTTGACCAGCAACGCCGACTGGTAGCTCGGAATGAAAGCCCAGACCTCGGCGAGCTTCACCTGCGCGAATGGCGCCGCCAGAGCGAACAGCGCCAGAAAGACCAGCCCCACCACCGTCGCCGACCGCCGCTCGCGACGCGACGCCGGCAAGGTCGAAAGGAACACCGTCCGTTCGCTGGACACGGGCTGCGGCATGGGTCTGTACTGCGACCCCTTCACGGCATTGCGATCAGGCAATATAGCGATGCCGGCGGGTTCGCCAAGCGCACCCGCGGCGCCGTCGGGACCAGATGTGCCAGGTGTCATCGGCCGCCCGGAGCGACCGGTCTCCGCCCTTGGACCATACCGCAGTATGGAGACGACACGATGAACGATCTCTTACCGCTCGACGCCGCCGTCCTGCCGCGGGGCATCGGCTCGCGCTTCGTGACCGACGTCAACGACCTGCGCGTGCACATCCTCGAGGCGGGATCGAACGACCGGCCCTGCGTGCTGCTGCTGCACGGGTTTCCCGAGCTGGCGTATTCCTGGCGCCGGGTGATGCCCGCGCTCGCCGATGCCGGGTATCACGTCGTCGCACCCGATCTGCGTGGCTATGGCCGGACCACGGGCTGGCAGGCCGACTACGACTCCGAGGCAGATCTGCGGTCGTTCCGTCTGCTGAATGCGGTGCGCGACCAGCTTGGCCTGGTGCACGCCCTCGGACATCGCTCGGTCGCCGCGGTGGTGGGCCACGATTTCGGCTCACCGGTCGCCGCCTGGTGCGCGCTGGTACGGCCCGACGTGTTCCGCTCGGTGGCGCTGATGAGCGCGCCGTTCGAAGGTCCGCCCGACCTGGCGCCGTCCGCCCGGGGCAGCGACGTGCACGCGGCGATGGCGGCGCTGCCGCGGCCCCGCAAGCACTATCAGTGGTACTACTCGACGCGCCCGGCCAATGACGACATGTGGCATTGCCGGCAGGGCGTGCACGATTTCCTGCGCGCCTACTACCACCACAAGAGCGCCGACTGGCGGCAGAACCGGCCGTTCCGCCTGCAGGGCTGGACCGCCGCCGAGCTGGCGAAGATGCCGACCTACTACGTCATGGATCTCGGCGAGACGATGGCGGAGACCGTCGCGCACGAGATGCCGACGGCAGCCGAGATCGCCGCCTGCCGCTGGCTGCCGGATGACGAGTTGGCGGTCTATGCGGGCGAGTACGGCCGCAACGGCTTCGCCGGCGGGCTGCAGTGGTATCGCCGCGGCACGACCGGGCTGGACACGTCCGAGCTGCAGCTGTTCGCCGGCCGCACGATCGACGTGCCGTCGATGTTCGTCGCCGGCAGCAGCGACTGGGGCACCTATCAGCGGCCGGGCGCGTTCGAGCGCATGCAGCAGAGCGCCTGCACCAACATGCAGGGCTGCCATCTGATCGACGGCGCCGGACACTGGGTGCAGCAGGAGCAGGCTGCAAAGGTGAGCCAGCTGCTGGTGGAGTTCCTGCGCCGCTAATGTTGCGAACCTGACGGTTCAGACCCGGCCCGTGCTGTCATTGCCATCGCAGCGAAGCAAGCCCCAGCGTGCATTGGCACGAACCCCCCAGGAGATCGCTGCGTCCCGCTCGCGATGACACGGGCAGGCGGGCACCCGACGTTGTGTCGGAACACTCCGGGCCGGTAGACGGCGCCGCACCGCCGCTCTACCAATGCGGCAACCAACGGGAGGCAACCAAATCCATGCGTTCGAAGCTCCGTCGCCGCACGTTCCTCGCGGGCACCGCCGCCGCCACGCTGCCGATGCCGATGCCGGCCATCGCGCAGGGCAAGCCGATCCGCATCGGGCTGCTGACCGTGAAGACCGGGCCGCTGGCGCAGGGCGGCATCCAGATGGAGCAGGGCATCAACCTGTTCCTGAAGGACCGCGGCAACATGCTGGCCGGTCGCAAGGTGGAGCTGCTGATCGGCGATACCGGCGGCAACCCGGCCGGCACCAAGACCAAGGCGCAGGAACTGATCGAGCGCGACAGCGTCGACATGATCTTTGGCCCGCTCGCCGCCTTCGAGCTGCTCGCCATCTCCGACTACGTGGCGGCGCACAAGACGCCGATCCTCAGCCTGGCGGCAGCCGAGGACATGTCGCAGCGGAAGCCCAACCCGTATTTCGTGCGCGCCTCCGGCACCTCGGCGCAGAACATGCACGTGCTGGCGGACTACGCCGCAAAGGACCTGAAGTATAAGAGCGTCATCACCATCAGCGAGGACTTCGCCTACGGCTACGAGCAGATGGGCGGCTTCCAGCGCGTGTTCGAAGGCGACGGCGGCCGGGTGGTGAAGAAGCTGTGGCCACCGATCGTCACGCCGGACTACACGCCGTATATCGCGCAGCTGACCGACGTCGATGCGGTGGTGCAGGGCTTCGCCGGCTCCAATCCGCTGAAGTTCATGAAGCAGTACAAGGACGCCGGCGCGACGCTGCCGGTAATCGGCGGCGGCACGGCGGGCGACGATGCGCTGCTCAAGAGCTTCGGCGACGAGGCGATCGGGCTGGTGACGGCGTCGGTGTTCACCTCCGACCTCGACACGCCGGTGTGCAAGCAGTTCATCGCCGGCATGGTGCGCGACACCGGCGCCATTCCCGGCCTGTATGCCGCCGGCCTCTACATCAACGGCATGGTCGCCGAGGCGGCGCTGAAGGCGACCGGCGGCAACACCGACGACAAGGAGGCGCTGGTCAAGGCGCTGCGGGCGGTGTCGCTCGAGGACTCGCCGCGCGGGCCGTTCCACTTCGACCATTTCGGCAATGTCGTGGGCAACGTCTACATCCGCCGGCTGGAGCGCAAGGACGGCAAGCTGGTGCAGACGACGATCAAGACCTACCCGAACGTCAGCCAGTTCTGGACCTTCGACGAGAAGTGGTTCCTCGAGCAGCCAGTCTACTCGCGCGACTATCCGGCGCTGAAGAGCTGACGCACCCTCCGTCGTGACGCTCTGGCTGATCCTGTCCGTCAACAGCGTGACGCTGGGCGGTCTGCTGTTCCTGCTGTCGGCGGGTTTTTCGCTGATCTTCGGCTTGATGCGCATCCCCAACCTGACGCACGGCTCGATGTTCATGCTGGGTGCGTATCTCGGTGTCACCTGCATCGCGCTGGGCTTCGGCTTCTGGCCGTCGGCGCTGATCGCCGCACTCGGCGTCGCGCTGTTCGGCGCGGTGATCGAGCGCTTCGTGCTGCGCCGGCTGGTAGGCGCGGAACTCGCGCAGGTGCTGGTGACGCTGGGCCTGTCGTTCATGGTCGCCGATTTCTGCCTGATGCAGTGGGGCGGCGATCCGATCTCGGTGGAGACGCCGCCCGCCCTGCGCGGCGCGACACGGCTCCTGGGCCTGGCGTTTCCCACCTACCGGCTGGCGATCATCGTGATCGCCACGCTGATCGCCGCGGCGCTGTGGCTGCTGCTCGACCGCACCAGGCTGGGCGCGATGATCCGGGCCGCGGTGGATGATCCGGCGATGGCGCGGGTGGTCGGCATCCGCGTATCGCACCTGTTCACCATCGTGTTCGCCCTCGGTGCCGGCCTCGCCGGATTCGCCGGCGTGATCGGCGGCCCGATCCTGTCGGTGTATCCCGGGCTCGATCAGGACATGCTGCCGCTCGCGCTGGTGGTGGTGATCCTGGGCGGCACCGGCCGGCTGATCGGCTCGCTGGTGGGCAGCTTCGTGGTCGGCTTCCTGTACAATTTCGGCCAGGCCGTGTTCCCCGAACTGGCCTACGTCATCCTGTTCCTGCCGATGCTCGTCGTGCTGGTGCTGCGACCGCAGGGCCTGTTCGGCCGGGTCACGCTGTGAGGCGCATCGCGATCGGCCTCGCCGTGCTGGCGCTGGCGACGCTGCCCTACTGGGTCGGCAACAGCTACTACGTCAACGTCGCCGCGCAGATGCTGATCTTCGCGGTGCTGGCGCTTGGGCTGAACGTGCTGGTGGGCTACGCCGGGCTGGTGACGCTCGGCCATGCCGGCCTGTTCGGCATCGCCGCCTATGCCGGTGCGACGCTGATCAACGCCGGACACTCCCACCTGGTCGCGGATGTCGGCGCGCTGCTGGTCACCGTGGCAGCCACCGCGGTGTTCGCGGTGCTGGCGCTGCGCGGCACCGGTCTTGGCTTCGTGATGATCACCGTGGCGCTGGGACAGATCGTCTGGGGCATCGCCTATCGCTGGATCAGTCTGACCAACGGCGACAACGGCGTGTCGATCACCGCACGCCCCAGCCCGTTCGGCCTGTCGCTGGTATCGGCCGACGGATTCTACTGGGCGACGCTGGTCGTATTCCTGGTCGCGGTGGCCGCGATGGCGATCTTCGTCGCCTCGCCGTTCGGCGCCGCGCTGCGCGGCACGCGCGACCAGCCGCGGCGCATGACCGCGCTGGGCTACAACGTGTGGCTGACGCGCTTCCTCGCCTTCCTGTTCTCCGGCTTCTGGAGCGGCGTCGCCGGGCTGCTGTACCTCTACTACAACCAGTTCGTCAGCCCGCAGACGGTGGCGCTGAGCGCCTCGGCCGAGGCGCTGCTGATGGTGATCGCCGGCGGTACCGCAACCCTGCTGGGTCCGATCGCCGGTGCGGTGCTGGTCATCGTCATGAAGGACATCGCCAGCGCCTATATCGAGCGCTGGAACTTCGTACTCGGCGCGATCTTCGTGGTCATCGTGATGTTCATGCCCGAGGGGCTGGTGCCGGGCACGGTGCGCCTGTGGCGTTGGGCGGTCTCGCTGCTGCGACCGCAGCCGCCGCCGGTCCTGCGCCGCGAAAGCAGCCGATGACCGCGCTCGAGCTGCGCGATCTGAACAAGGCGTTCGGCGGCCTGCGCGTCACCTCGGCCGTCGACCTGGCGGTGGAGCCCGGCGAGCGCCGGCTGATCATCGGCCCGAACGGCGCCGGCAAGACCACGCTGTTCAACCTGATCACCGGCGAGCTTCGGGTGGATTCCGGCCAGGTGCTGCTGTTCGAGCGCGACCTGACCCGCGTCGCGACGCGCCGGCGCGCGCATCTGGGGCTGGCGCGCACCTACCAGATCATCACGCTGTTCCCCGGCGAGACGCTGGCGCGCAACGTGATGCTGTCGCTGCTCGGGCTGTCGCGCCTGCGCTGGAATCCGTTCGTGCGGCTCGACCGCCGACGCGACCTTTTGGAGGCGGCGCACGCGACGCTAGCGCGCGTCGGGCTCGACCATCTCGCGGACCGCCCCGTGGCGCAGACCTCGTACGGCGAGCGGCGCCGCGTCGAGATCGCCATGGCGCTGGCGCAGAACCCCAGGGTGCTGCTGCTGGACGAGCCCTTCGCCGGCCTGTCGGTCGAGGAGCGACGCGACGTGCTGGCGCTGATCGCCGGCATCCCGCGCGACGTCACCATCGTGATGATCGAGCACGACATGGACGTGGCGCTCGAGTTCGCCGAGCGCATCACCGTGCTGCATTTCGGCCGCGTCGTCGTCGAGGGCACGCGCGCCGAGGTGGTGCAGCATCCGCGCACGCGGGAGATCTACCTTGGCGAATGATGCGCTGACGCTGAGCGAGATCGACGCCTACTACGGCGACAGCCACGTGCTGCATCGCGTGTCGCTGCGGCTGGGCGAGGGGCGGTTGCTCGGGCTGCTGGGCCGCAACGGCGCAGGCAAGTCCACCTGCATGAACGTCGCGGTCGGCCTGCTGGCGTCGCGCCGCGGGACGGTGTCGGTGCACGGCGCCGCGGTGACCGGCCGCGCGCCCGAGGCCATCGCGGCGCGCGGCGTCGCCCTGGTGCCGCAGGGCCGGCGCGTCTTCCGCAGCCTGACGGTGCGCGAGAACCTCGCCGTCGCCGCCCGCCGCCCGCGCGACAGGAGCGCCGCGCCGTGGACGTTCGAGCGCGTGTGCGCGACCTTCCCCCGCCTGAGCGAACGGCGCGACCAGTACGCCGGCTACCTGTCGGGCGGCGAGCAGCAGATGCTGGCGATCGGGCGCGCGCTGATGTCGAACCCGCGCGTGCTGCTGATGGACGAACCGTCCGAGGGTCTGGCGCCGCAGATCGTCGCCGAGGTGATGGCGACGATCCGCCAGCTGAAGGAGCACGGGCTGTCGATCCTGTTGGTGGAGCAGAACGCCAGGCTGGTGTTCGACCTCGCCGACGACATCGTGATCCTCAACAGCGGGCGCGTCGTGGTGGACGGCACCGCCGAGGCGTTGCGGCGTGACGGCGTCGATCTGCACCAGCATCTCGGGATCTATTGAGGCACCGGCAGCGGAAAGCACTATAAGCGAGGTGTGCCGGCAGAGACCGGTCAGTGGAGAAGCTTGATGGCCCGTGACATCGCTCGCCCACCCGGCGCCATGGCCGGACGATCCGCCAGTGGCCCGGTCGGCTGACGGCAGCCATGACGCCGCAATCCTCGTTCATCGTTGCAGCCCCGATCGTGTGCGACCGGAAAGCCGAACTGCGCCGGCTGCTGTCGACGATGAATGACCTGCCCGGCATGGCAAGACCCGGACAACCCGCTGGTGCCGTTCGGCATGTTCGATACGCTGCATTTCGCGCGCTTCGTCATTCTCGACGATGCCACGCTCGGCGATCTCAGCGTCTACGGACCGGACGCCGAGTTCCGCGACGCTCCCGTCTATCTGGCCTTCCTTGGCGAGTGCGATGGCTCGGCCGCACGCGATGCTCGCCGCAGTTGGCTGAACGAGCCGCAGACGGGCTGCGCACGATCTTCGCCTACTGCGTCGGGTTCGATCCGAACAGCGATCTTCTGCAGTGGATGCGCCAGCATTCCGTCAGGCCCGCCGCGAGCTACGTCAACTGGATCGGACGGACGGTGCGCCAGATCAAGGAAGAGGCAAGGCTGCACCTGGCGCTGGCCGATCACCTTGCCGCGTATCTGTCCGACGATGCGTCCGCCGATCAGTGCCAGGCATCGAGCCCCAGCAGATCCGCGCCGCTCTCGTTCGCGCGGTTGCCGAGAAGGGACCACGGCTGACGCCACCGGCACCGACGCCCATTGGCTGGCGTATCCGGCAAGTGCTCTATGGCCTGGCTGCGGCAGGCGCGGTCCTGATCGTTGCGCTGCCTGTCCTGGTGCTGTCCGCGCGGGCGGCGCTTTCGGTCTACGTCGCGGTGGTTCTCGTCCTCGCTGCCGCGGCGGCGGCCTTTCTGGTCTGTCTGCGCCGGCATGAAACCAGGGCACCCGACGTGCAGAGCCCGCCGACGGCGCCAAGCGACCGGCATCTGGCGGCGCTGGGCGCTCTGCAGGACCACGACGTCACCAATCAGTACACCGCGATGGGCGCGTTCAGGCCAGGGTGGTTCGCACGCTGGACGACCACCGTCGTCTGGTGGGCCGTCGACCTCGCGACCCCTATCCTGTATCCGCGCGGCAACCTGGCGAGGATCAAGACGATCCATTTCGCCCACTGGATCTTCCTCGACGGCAAGCGCCGAGGCCTGTTCGTCAGCAACTACGACGGCAGCGCCGAAAGCTACATGGACGACTTCGTCAACAAGGTTTCGTTCGGACTCAATCTGACGTTCGGCCAGGGCCTCGGTTATCCGCAGACGCACTTCCTGCTCTGGGGCGGCGCGCAGCACGAGCAGGATTTCAAGAACGTGCAGCGCCGCCACTCCCTGGCCGACCGAGGTCTGGTACAAGGCCTACCCGGGATTGTCTCTCGTCGACATCGCCCGCAACACGCGGATCCGGCAAGGTTTGCGAGCGCAGGACCATGACGGACAGCGAAATCCGCCAATGGCTCTCAGAGATATAGCGCGCATCATGGCTCAGCCCGTCAGCGAATATCAGGACATCCAGGGCATCCTCCGCTCCGGTTATGGCCGGCTCGACGCGGCGGTCTTTCTGCTGCTGCGGATCACCGATCCGGGTGCAGCCAAGGCCTGGCTCGCCGCGGTCGCCGAGCGCCGGACGCTGCCAGGCTCGACTATCGCGTGACCCACGCAGCCGATTTCGGCGCACATATCGCGCACGCACTGCAGGTTGCCGTCACGGCATCAGGCATCAGGCAGCTGGGAGCGCCGGAAAGCCTGTTCCAGGACGGCTCGCTGCACGCCTTTCCGCGCGAATTCCGTCTCGGCATGGCAACGGAAGGTGATGACACCGAGGGGCGCTCGCGTCGGCTCGGCGACATCGGGGACAACGCCCCGTCCTGCTGGGAGTGGGGCGGCGCGCCGGCACGGACGCCGGATGTCCTGGTGATGCTCTACGCCGAAGCAGACGGCATTGCGGCATTCCAGCAGACGGTGACGGCGGACCTCGCCGCAGGCTTCGAGATCCTTCGGGTCCTCGACACCGCCAGGGCGCCCAGCGAAGGCCAGCCACGGCGCGAGCCTTTCGGCTTCGTCGACGGCATCAGCCAACCGGAGATCGACTGGCGCGCCCAGCGAAGCCCAGGACCCGACGGAGAACTCGAATACGGCAATCTGATTGCTCCGGGCGAATTCCTTCTCGGCTACGCGAACGAGTATGGCCTCATGACCCAGCGGCCATTGCTCGATGCCGCGCTCGACGCGCAGAACGTCCTGCCCACGGCGGAGGATGCCCCCGGCTGGCGCGATCTCGGGCGCAACGGCTCCTATCTCGTGTTCCGTCACCTCGAGCAGGATGTCGCCGGCTTCTGGCACTTCGTCCGCAGTGCATCCCCGCTGGATGACGGCCTCAGTCTTGCGGAGGCGATGGTGGGCCGACGCCTCGCCAGCGGCGATCCCCTGATTACCCCGCTGCTGACCGAGATGCGTGGCACGGGTCCCGACGCCGGCGATATCCGCCAGAACCGCTTCAGCTTCGACGGCGACTCCGACGGGCTGGCCTGTCCGTTTGGCGCCCATATCCGCCGTGCCAATCCGCGGACCGCCGACCTGCCGGGCGGCAGGCAAGGCCTGCCGCAGCAGCTGCTTCGCATGCTGGGCCTGAAGCGCGCCAGCCCGCGCGATGACCTGATCTCGTCGAGCAGGTTCCACCGGATCATCCGGCGCGGGCGCCCCTACGGCGATTCGCGTCGCCGGCCCGCGCGGGAGTCCACTTCCTGTGCCTCAATGCCAACATCGCGCGGCAGTTCGAGTTCATCCAGAACGCGTGGATCGTGAATGCCCGGTTCAATGCGATGGACGGCGAGTCCGATCCCCTGCTCGGCAATCGCCAGCCGTTTCCGGCGACGCAGCCCACCGATGGCTTCAGCCTGCCGCAGCCCTTCGGGCCGAACCGTCGGATAACCGGGCTTCCGCGGTTCGTCACCGTGCGCGGCGGCGCCTATTTTTTCCTTCCGGGTATCCGCGCGCTGCGCTTCCTCGCCGCGCGGTGATGTGCCTGGATATCGCCGACGCCGGCCTTGGCACGATCACCAGTGCGCACTGCTCATGCCATTGATGGCGGCGCCGGCGAGCGGCGCGCGCCCGACGTCACCCCGCCCGATACGACGCCACCACTTTCTCATCGAACTTCAGCCCGAGCCCCGGCTTGGTCGGCAACACCAGTTGCCCCTTCTCGATCACCGGCGTCTCCTCGTACAGCTTCAGCATCCACGGCATGTATTCCACCGTCAGCCCGTTCGGCACCGCGGCGATCAGATGCAGGTGCATCTCCGGCACCACGTGGCTCACCACCGGCAGGTTGAACGCCTCGGCCATGCCGGCGACCTTCAGCCACGGCGTGATCCCGCCGACCCGGCACAGGTCGATCATCACGTAGTCCACCGACCGCGCCTCGATCATGTTGCGGAACGGCACGATGCCCCACACATACTCGCCGCCGGCGATCGGCGTGGACAGCGCCGCATTGACCCGCGCCAGTCCCTCGTAGTCGTCGCAGGTGGTGACGTCCTCCAGCCAGAACAGTCCGACATCGGCGACGCGATGCCCGATATCGATCGCCTGCTCGACGCGCCAGCGCTGGTTGATGTCGCACATCAGCTTGATGTCCGGCCCGATCGCATCGCGCACCACGCGGGCGCGGCGCACCTCCTCGGCCGGCGACGGATTGCCGGGCAGCGCCATCTGCGTCTTCATCTCGACGAAGCCCTTGTCCACCAGCCGGCGCGCTGCCGTGGCAGCCTGCGCATCGGTCAGCCCGCGGCGCAGCGAGCCCGACGCATAGGTGGGAACGCGGTCGCGCGCGCCGCCCAGCAGTTTCCACAGCGGAAGCTCGAGTGCCTTTGCCTTGATGTCCCACAGCGCGACATCGATGGCCGACAGCGCCAGCGTGTATATGCCGGAGCCACAGTTATCACCGGCTGCAACACCGAGCTTACGCAGGATTGCTTCGATCCGCATCGGATCTTCGCCGACGACGAGCTCGCATAACTCGTCGATCGCATGGCGCAGCGCGCCAGTGATCGCGCCGCCGTACAGGGTGATGCCTATACCCTCCAGTCCATTGTCGGTGTGCATGCGGAGAATGACGACCGGGCGCAGCCGGTTGACGTCCTCCGGCATGTCGGCGAGCGGGTCGTCTTCCGGGATGCGCAGAATGGTGGTTTCGGTTCGCGTGATCTTCATCGTGTCTCCTCCGCGTGGCGTGCGAGCATAGCGGGCGCACCGTGCAATGGTAAGCCTGCGCCATCATGGCACGCGAAGCCCGAGATGCTCCCGCATCGCGTCAAAGTCCCTGTCATCGTGCAGCAACGGGATCCGATGCTCGATGCAGTAAGCGCCGATGATCAGATCGCGCACGGGACGCACGGTGATCCCACGGGATCGCAGGATGCGGAAGTTCCTCGCCGCCTGCACCGCGATGTCGTTACCCAGCATGGGCACAACATCGAAGTTGCGCATCTCCCGCGCGAGACGCACCGCCTGTCTCTCGTCATGTGCGCCGCGCAGCACCTCGAGCACGACAATGTCGCCCAGCAGCAGCTCCTCGCGCCCGAACAGCGAGCGCAGCAACGCCACCTGACGCGACATGGACGTTGCGGAAGTGCGCGATCCAGACCGAGCTGTCGACCGCGATCACTCAGGCAGGTCGCGGCGCATCGCATCGAGGTCGCCTTCCCAGCCGATGCCCGCCAGGTTGCGTCCCGCCCGCCGCTGCCGGTGCAACTTGACCACACGTCGCAGTGCCTCTTCCACCGTGGCGCGCTTGGTGGTCTGGCCGGTGGCCTTCATCGCTTCGCGCAGCAACCTGTCGTCGATCTCGATGTTCGTGCGCATCGCTTGCCTAGTGTGTATAGCGAGACGTCGCCATACACACGTTGGGCGCCGCGGTCACTCCCGCCGCCGCGTCGTCGTCCACACGGTGAGGTCCCATGCGTTGTGGCTGCCGACCACCAGCAGCCCCAGCAGCGTAGGAGACGTTCGGGCAGCGCGGCGTACCGGACGCGGTCGTCCCACGGAAGGTTGGCCAGCAGGCCGTCCCGCCAGGCGTCGCGCAGCGCCATGCCGTAGTAGCCCAGACCGAGCAGGCAGCAGGCGACGACCGAGCCCCACCAGCGTGCCCGCCGCGGTGCCCAGCAGCATGTAGCACTTGTGCCAATGGGCCAGCGCCTCATCCAGCGGCCGCATCACGCCCTTTTGGTTTCGAACCGATACGGTGCCACGCCCGCCAGTTGCGGGTCGAGCGAAAGCCGGTGCTCCAGCGGCGGGAACGCCCGGCTGCGACAGTCGGGGCGATCGCACAGCCGGCAGGACAGGCCGATGCCCACCTTCGCCCGCTCGAGATCAAGCCCGTCCGCATATGCCACCGCGTCCGCATGCGCGACGCCGCAGCCCATCGCCACGACATGCGTCGGGCGCGGGTCGCCCCACGACCGCCCCGGCCGCGTGACGGTACGGGCGAAGCAGACATAGGCGGTGCCGTCGGGCAGCTCCGCCACCTGCACCTGCACCACGCCCGGCTGCGAGAACGCCGTGTGCACCACCCAGCGCGGGCACGACCCACCGTACCGCGCGAACGGAAACCCCGCCGCCGAGAACCGCTTCGACACGTTCCCCGCCGGATCGACGCGCACGAAGAAGAACGGCGCGCCGCGCGCACCCTGCCGCTGCAGCGTGGAGAGGCGATGGCACGCCTGCTCGAACGACACGCCGAAGCGCGCCGCCAGCGCCTCCACGTCGTGGCGCAGCGTGCGCGCCGCGTCGAGGAACGCCGCGTACGGCATCAGCAGCGCGCCGGCAACGTAGTTGAGCAGCCCGACCCGGATCAGCATGCCGGCCTCCGCCGACGAGGGCTCGGCATCGGCCAGCACCGCCTCGACCGCCTCGCGCGCCTCCAGCAGCGCCAGCTGGAACGCCATGTGGAAGCCGCGGCTCTCGCGCGGCAGCGTCTCCGCCAACGTCAGCCGGCGCGCCGTGGCGTCGTACTGGCGCAGCGCGCCCTCCAGCGGCTGCACCGTCACCGTCAGCCCATGGGTCCGGCGCAGGCGCTCGGCGATCGCGTGGTTCATCTCGGCCGGAGCGGCGCCCAGCTCGGCCAACAGTGCCTCGGCCGCTACCTCCAGCGCGGGAAAATGGTTGCCGCGGTCATCGAACAGATCGCGCGCCTCCTCGTTCGGCAGCAGCACCCGCCGCCCCGACGGCAGCGCGATGCCGCCGGCGTCCTCTCGCGCCACGCGCCAGGCGCGATACAGCGCCAGCACCGCGCGCGCTGCGTTCGGCGTGGTGGCGGCGAGGTTCGCAACCTCGCCCTCCGGCACCGCATCGGCGGACAGCAGCGGATCGGCGAACGCCTCGCGCAGCGCCACCTCCAGCTGACGCTCTGACCGGCCGGACAGCGTGGCCAGGTCCACGCCCAGCGTTTCGCCCAGCTTGATCAGCAGCGAGGCAGTGATCGCCCGCTGGTCGTGCTCGATCAGGTTCAGATAGCTGGCGGAGATGCCGAGCCGCGCCGCCAGCGCCTGCTGCGTCAGGCGGCGCTCGGTGCGCAGCCGGCGGATCGTCCGGCCGATCAGTGCACGGGACATGATTTACACACTTTACAAACCCCACCCCTGCCCGGTGAATCCAACGACAGCATTCCCGGGCACTCTGGCAAAATTCAGATGCACTTCGCACATGCAATGTCAATTCTTCACGCATCAGTTGCGAACACAGGAGCACCAAGATGCATCTCATCCCCGATCCGTGCCGGTTTGACGGTATCCGGCGCGACTACACACAGCAGGATGTCGAGCGCCTCGCCGGCAGTTTCCGCATCCGCCACACGCTGGCGGAGATGGGCGCGACGCGGCTCTGGCAGCTGCTGAAGACCGAGCCCTTTGTGCCGACGCTGGGCGCGCTGACCGGTAACCAGGCGGTGCAGCAGGTCAAGGCGGGCCTGCAAGCGATCTACCTGTCCGGCTGGCAGGTCGCCGCCGACGCCAACACCGCCGGCGCGATGTATCCGGACCAGTCGCTGTATCCGGTCGAACTCGGTGCCGAACGTGGTGCGCCGGATCAACAACGCGATGCGCCGCGCCGACCAGATCGCGCGCCTGGAAGGCGACCGTGGCACATACTGGATGGCGCCGATCGTCGCCGACGCCGAGGCCGGGTTCGGCGGCGCGCTGAACGCGTTCGAGCTGATGAAGGCGATGATCGAGGCGGGTGCCGCCGGCGTGCACTTCGAGGACCAGCTGGCGTCGGAGAAGAAGTGCGGCCATCTCGGGGGCAAAGTGCTCGTGCCGATTGCGCAGCACATCCGCACGCTGAACGCCGCCCGGCTCGCGGCCGACGTCGAGGGCGTGCCGACCGTCCTGCTATGCCGCACCGACGCGCATTCGGCGCAGCTGCTCACCACGGACATCGATGAACGCGACCATCCGTTCATCTCCGGCGAGCGCTCTGCCGAGGGCTTCTTCCGCATCCGGCCGGGCCTCGGCGTGGAGTATGCGATCGCGCGCAGCCTGGCATTCGCGCCCTATGCCGACCTGCTGTGGTGGGAGACCAGCGAGCCGGACCTCGACGAGGCGGAGCGCTTCGCCGATGCGATCCACCGGCAGTTCCCCGGCAAGATGCTCGCCTACAACTGCTCGCCAAGCTTCAACTGGCGCAAGAAGCTGTCGCCGGGCCGCATCGCCAGCTTCCAGCGCGACCTCGGGGAGATGGGCTATAAATTCCAGTTCGTTACGCTGGCCGGCTTCCACAGCCTGAACCTCTCGATGTTCGAGCTGGCGCGCGGCTATCGCGAGACGTGGCATGGCGGCCTATTCGGAGCTGCAGCAGGCGGAGTTCGCCGCCGAAGTGGCCGGCTACACCGCCACGCGCCATCAGCGCGAGGTGGGCGTCGGCTACTTCGACGCCGTAGCGACCGCGGCATCCGCCGGGCAGTCCTCCACCACGGCATTCTCCGGCAGCACCGAGGCGGCGCAGTTCCACGACGCTCCGGCGGAGCTGCATGTGCATCGTGGCGAGGGCGAGGGGCTGGTGCACAGCCACGAACGGGTGGTGGCCCGCTCGAGTAGCCAGGCCATTTGGCTTCGCCCTCACAGATCCGGCACCCGGGTCCTCCCGGGAGTTACCTCCATCGTGCCGTCCCGGTCGCCCAGGGATGGGTAATGCGAGGTTGAGACCAGGGAAAGCGATCGGTCAGGGCTTGAAACTGGTCCCAGGTCATGCGCCGACCTCTGCTGCCCTCAGGTTGGTCGTCCCCAGAATTCTTCCAGTATCGTTCGCTCTGCCCGCTCGACCTTCCCGTTCAGGTGCGGCGAGCGCGGCAGGATAGGCGGGAACCGTATCGCTTCGCACATCCACGAGAACGTCCGCCTCGACCAGTGCTACTTTGCCGACATCATCGTCGATCAACGGGTGCTGCTCGAGCTCGAGTCGGTCGATCGCATCTTGCCAGTGCATGAAGCACAGACGCTCACCCACCTTCGCCTCAGCGGCTGCCAGGTCGGCCTGCTCATCAACTTCAACAGCGTGCCGCTCAAGGAAGGCCTGCGGCGCTTCATTCCCCGACACGCGCGAAGCGCCCTATCTTCTTCTTTGCGCCCTCGACGAACTCTGCGTTCCTGCCGCACTCAATGCCGGAAATGCCGCATCCCGGTGAACACCATTGCCACACCGGCGGCGTCCGCAGCGGCGATCACCTCGGCATCGCGCACCGACCCGCCCGGCTGAATGACCGCTGTCGCCCCGGCGGCAATCGCCGCCTCCAGCCCATCGGCAAACGGGAAGAACGCATCCGAGGCCACCACGCTGCCGCGAGTCAGCGTCTCACCGAGGCCCGCGGCCTTGGCCGCCGCGTCCGCCTTCCACGCACCGATGCGTGCGCTGTCCACCCGGCTCGGCTGGCCCGCGCCGATGCCGACCGTGGCACACTCCTTCGCATAGACGATGGCGTTCGACTTCACGTGCTTGCACACCATGAATGCGAACAGCAGGTCGGCGTACTCCGCCTCGGTCGGAACGCGCCGCGTCGTCACGCGCAGGTCCTGTCGGCCGATCCTGCCATTGTCGCGCGACTGCACCAGGAACCCGCCCGACACGCTGCGGAAGGTCGCTTCCGGCAGCGACGGATCCGGCATCCCGCCGGTGAGCAGCAGCCGCAGGTTCCGTTTGCGCGCGAGCACCTGCTTCGCCGCCGCATCGGCGTCGGGTGCGATGATCACCTCGGTGAGGATCGCCGCGATCTTCTCCGCCGCCGCGCCATCGAGCGTGCGGTTCACCGCGACGATGCCGCCATAGGGCGACACCGGATCGCACAGGAACGCCCTGTCCCACGCCTCGGCCAACGTCGCCGCACTCGCCACGCCGCACGGGTTGGCGTGCTTGATGATCGCCACCGTCGGCGCAGCGAACTCGGCCACGCATTCGAACGCGGCGTCGGTGTCGTTCAGGTTGTTGTAGGACAGCTCCTTGCCCTGCACCTGCACCGCGCTCGCCACGCCGCGTCGCGCGCCGCTGGCATAGAACGCCGCCGCCTGGTGCGGATTCTCGCCGTAGCGCAGTGTCTGGCGCAGCGTCCCCGCGATCGCGATGCGCTGCGGAAAGGCTTCGCCCCGCCGCTTGGCGAACCAGGCGCCGATCGCCGCATCGTACGCGGCGGTGCGCGCATACGCCTCGCCGGCCAGCCGGCGGCGCAGCGTGAAGGTCGTGCCGCCATGCCGATCCAGTTCGTCCAGCGCCACCGCATACTGTCCCGGTTCGGTCAGCACCGTGACGAATTCATGATTCTTCGCCGCGGCCCTGATCAATGCGGGCCCGCCGATGTCGATGTTCTCGATGCACGCATCGTCCGCGGCACCTTGTGCGACCGTCGCCTCGAACGGATAGAGGTTCACCGCGACCAGGTCGATCGGCGCGATGCCGTGCGCCGCCATCTGCGCCAGGTGCTCTGGGTTGTCGCGCCGGCCCAGGATGCCGCCATGGATCTGCGGCACCAGCGTCTTCACCCGCCCGTCCAGAATTTCCGGAAAGCCGCTGTGCTCCGACACCTCCCTCACCGCGATGCCCGCCTCGCGCAACGCCTTGGCCGAGCCGCCGGTGGACAGGATCTCGATACCACTCGCGGCCAATACCTTGGCGAACGGCACCAGGCCCGTCTTGTCGGAAACCGAGATCAGCGCACGGCGGATCGGAACGATGTCGGTCATGCGCGCGGGATAGCCCTACAACCCCAGCAGGTCCAGCGTGCGCGCCAGCACCTTCGCCTCGTCGTAGCGCTCGACCGCGCGCTGCCGTCCCGCCGCGCCCATGCGCTCGCGCAGCGCCGCGTCGGCCGCCAGCCGCCGCAGAGCCGCGGCCAGTGCAGGCGTGTCGCCGGGCGGCACCAGCAGGCCCGTTACCTCCGGCACCACCTGCTCGGCCGGCCCGCGCACGTCGGCGGCGACCACCGGCAGGCCACACAGCATCGCCTCGATCACCGACATCGGCAGCCCCTCGAACCGGCTCGGCAGTACGAAGATATCGGCCGCCGCCATCAGGTCGGCGATATCCGTGCGATAGCCCAGCAGCCGGAGCCGGTCGCCCAAGCCGGACTGCCGCAACAGCGCCTCCATGTCAGGTCCGCGATCGGAGTCCAGCCGCTCGCCGGCGACCAGCAGCACCGCATCCGGAACCTGCGGCATGGCTGCGGCCAACTCGGGATAGCCCTTGTGCCAGACCAGCCGCGACACGGCGAGCACCGCCACCTGCCCGTCCGCGACACCGAGTGCGGCGCGGACCCTGCGGCGGACGGCCGGGTCCGGCCGGAACCGCGCCGGGTCACGGCCATTGCCGACCGCGATGGCCCCGCGATGGATGTGCAGCCGCCGGGCGTCTCTTGCCTCTGCCTCGCTGACCGTGAGGAAGGTATCGGTGACCCGCGCCGCCAGCCATTCCATCGCGAAGCCGACGATGCTGCGCGGCCAGGAGCCAGGGAAGTTGAACCAGAACCCGTGGCCGGTATAGGCGATCCGCGGCACGCCGGCCCACCATGCCGCCATCCGCGCCAGGAAGCCGCTGATCGGCATGTGCGCGTGCACCAGGTCCGGGCGCTCCGCGCGGAACAGCCGCACCAGCGCGCGGAACGCCCGCCAGTGCGCCGCGAGCGAGACGCTGCGCTCCAACGGCAGCGCCTCGACGCGGAAGCCCTCGGCGCGCGGTCCGTCCAGGAACGGACCTTCGGCGCAGACGCCGATCACCTCATGGCCGCGCGCGCGGATCGCCCGCATCAGCGGCAGCAGGAACTGCCGCAGCGAGAAGTCGACGTTGGTAACCTCGATGACCTTCAAGCCGGCCGATGCGGCGAAGACGTGGACGGTCGGCCCTCGCCGACCATCGGATGACGACCTGCGGTCGTTATCCGACCTTGCTGATTGCCCATTTCACCTGCTGCGGGCCATCGGCGAAGCCGGTCAGCACGACCTGCTCGCTGCGGCGCGGTTCGTGGCCGCCCAGGTAGATGCTCTCCTCCAGGGTCATCCGGGCGCCGTCGGCCCGCAGCCGCCAGCCGCCGCCGGAGCGCAGCCGCAGCAGCACCGCCTCGCCGTCCTGCTGCAGGCTGGCCTTGACGTCCGGGTGCAGGTGGAAGCGCAGCGTGAACGGCTGCGGCGTCGGGCGCCTCGATCACATCCTCGCCGCGGATGTCCTCGCCGCTTTCCGCCAGGTAGAGGCGGCGGCGATGCACCGCGCCGAACGGCTTCTTCCAGCCGTCGTGGCTCGCTTCCAGCCAGTGCGCGCCGTTGGCCTCCTGGCGCTGCACCTCCACCACCGCCGGGCGGCGGCCGAGTCCGTCGGGCTTCAGTTCCGACGAGCTGACATCGGCGATCACCAGCGTGGAATGCGCGGCGGTGGCGCGGGTGGCGTCGTGCCATTCCGGGCTGCCGGCCGGGAATGCGCCGCAGTTCACGATCATCCGGTCGCGGCCGACCGACAGTTCCATCGACAGCGTGCCGGCATGGGCGTAGCGATCCACACCGGGCGGCGGCGGCGCGCCGCAGTCGACGATCAGCACGCTGCGGCCGGCCTGCATGCGCTGAAACCGCCCTCGGTCAGCGCCGACGGACCACGGCCGCCGCGTCCCGCCTGGGTCAGCGCGATATCGATCAGGCTGCTGCTCTCCTCCTGGCTGCCGTTGAACAGCGCCAGACCGCCATCGCCGTGCCGCATCATCCGCAGCGCCGGCGCCATGCGCTCGATCGCGCCGGTCAGCGCCGGCGGCGGCTGGGTCTGCGACGCCTGCAGCAGCGCGCGGATCTCGGTCAGGTCCTGCAATGCGGCGAGCTGCGCGGCCGGACTGCGTTCGGCGTGGCAGCCATCCGGCAGCACCTGGCGGGCGATCTCCTGCGGCAGGAAGCGCAGCGCGCGCGTCAGGAAGCCGGCGTGCTCCGGCAATGCGACGGCCGCGGCGATCAGTCCCTTCAGCGCGGTCAGCGCGCGGCATCGAGTTCCTCGGCCGGCAGCGCCGCGGACAGGCTGCGCGCGTCGGATCACCAGGCGGCCCATGAGCCGCTGGCGGAATGCATCGTCGGCGGTCGCGGCGAAGAAATCGTAATGCCCGAGCCAGGCGGTGATGCGCGCGCCGACGACGTCGGGGCGATGCGCGATCGGATCGCCCGGCGGGGCGGCGATCCACTCGGCCACCAGCGCGCGGGCGCGCAGCCGGGCGGCATCGGTGCCGAGCGCCCGCAGATCGCGCAGCCAGGTGAAGCTGTGCGCCGACGCGTCCAGCGCCGGCGAACCGGACGCCTCGCCCCAGCGCCGGGTCGCAACGCGCGGACGCCGCCGCCGATTTCCAGCTCGCCGCGCAGCAGCCGCGCGCCGCGACCCGGATCGCCCGGCCACGGATCGCGCACCGGCAGCGCCGGCGCGTCCGGCACGCGGCCCATGCGCAGGCTGGGCAGCCGCGCGATCGCCCGTCGGGCGTCGCGCAGCCAGCGTCGTGGATCGGTGGCCGGCGATCACGGCGCCCCGCCGCGCAGCGCGGCGATCGCCGCGGCATAGTCCGGGGCGCCGAACACCGCGGTGCCGGCGACCAGCGTGTCGGCGCCGGCCGCAGCACGTGCGGCGCGGTCTCCGGCGTGATGCCGCCGTCCACCGAGAGCGCGATCGGGCGGCCGGACGCGTCGATCATCCGGCGCAGCGCCGCGATCTTCGGCAACTGCGACGGCAGGAAAGCCTGGCCGCCGAATCCGGGATTGACCGTCATCACCAGGATGATGTCGACGAGATCGAGCACCCACGCAATGCCTTCGGGCGGCGTCGCCGGATTCAGCACGACCCCCGCCCGCTTGCCGTGCGAGCGGATCAGCTGCAGCGTGCGATGCAGATGCGGCCCGGCCTCCGGATGCACGAGGAGGTGGTCGGCGCCGGCCTCGGCGAAGGCGGCGACGAACGGATCGACCGGCGCGATCATCAGGTGCACGTCGAACGGCAACCGGCTGTGCCGGCGCAGGCTCTGCAGCACCGGTGGGCCGAAGCTGATATTCGGCACGAAATGTCCGTCCATGACGTCGAGATGCAGCCAATCCGCGCCGGCCGCCTCGACCGCCGCCACCTCCTCGCGCAGCCGGGCGAAATCGGCCGCGAGCAGGCTTGGCGCGACGGTGACTTCGGGAGGCTCGCTGTGCCGGCATGGCGACGGATGTAGACAGGCGCGTTGGCGGAACACAAGCGGGGATGGTCAGGTCTTGATCAGTCGCGCGGCGAAGAAACCGTCCATGCCGCCCCGGTCCGCCCACAGGCCGGGCAGCGTGCGCAGGAACCCGTCGGCGGTCCGGGCCTCCGGCAGGGCCGCGAGTTCCTCGGGCGCGAACGGATCATGCCGCAGACCACCGCGTGCGATAGCCGCCTGCACGCGTGCCTCGCCCTCGTCGGGCTGCAGCGAGCAGACCGAGTAGACCAGCCGGCCACCGGGCCGCAGCATGCCGGCGGCCGCCAGCAGCAGCCGGTCCTGCGTTTCGGTCAGGGCACGCACGTCGCGCGGCCGCTTGATGTGCGGCACGTCCGGATGGCGGCGGATCGTTCCGGTGGCACTGCACGGCGCATCGAGCAGCACCGCGTCGAACGGCTCGGCGGGCGACCACGTGGCGGCGTCGGCCTGCACGCATTCCGCCTGCAGGCGCCAATGCCGCAGGTTGTCCCGCAGCCGCGCCAGCCGCGCGGCGTCGCGCTCCACCGCGATCACCGACGCACCCGCCGCGGCAAGCTGCGCGGTCTTGCCGCCTGGTGCGGCGCAGAGATCGGCGACGCGTTCGCTGGCGCGCACAGCGAGCAGCCTGGCCGGCAGCGCCGCGGCGGCGTCCTGCACCCAGAAGTCGCCCGCTCGAAATCCGGCGATCTCCGTCACGTGCGTGCCAGCGGGGAACCGCACCGATCCGGTTGGCAGGATCATGCCCGCCGGGGGCAGACTTCCAGGCCGGAGCGTGAGGTCGAGCGGCGCCTCCTGCTGGTGGGCGATGGCGATGCTCCGTGCCTGCTCGCCCCACGACGTCCAGAGCCAGGCCGGCGTATCCAGCCGCGGACCGTCGAGCTCGGCGAGCGCGGCGGGACCGGCCTCTGCGACGCGACGCAGCACGGCGTTCACCAGGCCGCCAACGGCGCCAGCCCGCGCGCTCGCGCCAGAGCGACCGAAGTGGCGACCGCGGCGTGGGTCGGCGTCTCCAGCAGCAGCAGCCCTGCCGCACCGAGCCGCAGCACGTGGCGCACCGGTTCCGGCGGCGCCTTGCGGAGATACGGCTCGAGCACCGCGTCCAGCGTGCCCAGCCGGCGCAGCACCGCCGCGGCAAGCCGATGCGCCGCGGCACGATCGCGCGGCGCGAGCGGCGGCAGCGCATCCAGCGCCTCCTCGAGCGGCCGATGCCGGTCCAGGACCGCGGTCAGCAGGTCGAAGGCGGACGCCCGCGTCGGATCGGCCATCACCGCACGGCGCGACGGCAGGCGATCTCGCGCCCATGCAGCCGGCAGCGCGCCAGCACCTGGTCGGTCAGCGCATAGACCGTGCCGGTCCAGCCCTGCCTCGTGCGATGCAGCACCACGTAGCCGTAGTCCGGAATGGCCAGTCCGTGGCGCAGCTTCACGCCGTCGATATCGATGCCCGGATTGACCGGCTGGGAGATCGCGTCGTTGGCGTCGCCGCCCTCGCCGACAACGAGCTGCGCCGGACGCGAGGGACCGAAATCGTAGCTGGTGAAATCATGCACATGACCCGACAGCACCATGTCGAGCCCCGCCGGCACCAGATCGCGGATCGCCGCCTGTTCGGTGGCGTTGAGCGTGCTGCCCGGCTTGACATCGGGCCCCTGCGCCAGCGCCCAGACCGGCCGGTGCGTCAGCAGCCAGGCATGCGGCAGTGCCTTCGCCAGCAGCGTCCCGAGTTGGTCGCGATAGAGCGCCACCTTCGCCGGGTCCGCCTTGTCGTCATCGGCGTCGGCACCGTCGAACAGCAGCAGGTTCAACCCGCCGATACGCAATGCGTACGGGGCGGTCGTGTCGGTGCACGCCGATCGCATCGGGATGCGGATCGAGCAGGCGGAACCAGCCATGGCCGCCGCGGCTGCACAGCTCGTGGTTGCCGCGCACCAACACCCAGGGCGCCGCCGCCAGCAGCGGCGCGGCCGGATCGAAGAAGTCCTTCTGCCAGACCGCCCAGTTGTCGCCGTACGGACTGCCGGCGCAGCCGGGCTGCGTGTCGGGGCACGGCGTCTCGCGGTAGTGGTAGTCGCCGACATGGATCACCAGGTCCGGGCGGCGCGCCGCGGCCAGGCGCGCGACGACGGCGAACGGCCACTTCACCGGATCGTTGCAGTCCTGCGTGAAGCTGCCCTTCAGCCGGCAGCCGGTATCGCCGATCACCACGATCCGTCGGATCTCGTTCGGCAGCACCGGCACCGGCAGACCGTCCACCGTGATCGTGCGTCGCCGTGGCCGGCGCGTGCGCGATGCAGACCTGCACCGGGAAGTCGCTATCGTCCGGCGGCGCCGGTGCGGCTGG
The DNA here is from genome assembly GCA_963812075.1 of uncultured Alphaproteobacteria bacterium. Lineage (GTDB taxonomy): Bacteria > Pseudomonadota > Alphaproteobacteria > Acetobacterales > Acetobacteraceae > JAMXLO01. The sequence continues at coordinate 161,010 of CAWETN010000018.1, read as the reverse complement.
TCAGCGCAGTGCCGTCCGCGACGACCTTCGGGCAGCTCATGCCCGGCGCGGTGATCGAGCGGACGTCGAGCCCGCCGTCACTGGTCAGCTCCACCCACGGCCCCGGCATGTCGGCTGCAGAGGCATAGGACGAAGCGGCCAGAACCAGTGCCGCGGCGCAGAAGAAGCAGAAGAACACGACGCGCCGCACGCCATCATCGCCCGCGAAGCGCAGCAATCCCGAGGATCGTGCGCACCAGGATAGGGATTGCTTCTTCGCCACGCTCCTCGCAACGACAGGCCGAGCGGCTGCGCCCGCGGGCTCACGCACCCTGTGCCGCCTTCTCCTTCTCCGCCATGCGCTGCTTGAGCTGCTCCGGCGTCAGGCGGACGATGTCCTCGTTCTGGTGCGCGTAGAGGTCGTAGGCGTCGGTCTCCAGCTCCTCCAGCACGATCCGTCCTGCAAGCACATCCTGCTTCCACGCTTCCTGCGCCGGCTGCCGGTCGTGGAACTCCGGCATCACCTCGTGCGCGAACAGCTCGAGGCTGTCGCAGATCGCCTGGTGGCTGGTCTGGCCGGCCTGGTTGAGCAGGATCACCTGATCGACATGCGCCGCCTCGAACTGGCGCAGCCGCTGGCGGATGGTTTCGGGCGAGCCGATCAGCCCGTTGCGCAACGCCTGCTTCGCCTTGTCGGTCTGCCGCCAGTCCTGGTACTCGCGCCACAGATTGCCGGTGCCCGGCGCATCGATGCCCTTCCGCCCGTAATAGCACAGCGCGAAGATGAAGAACGTCCAGCCGGACGGCCGCCTCGATCGCCTCCTCGTCGGTCGGCGCACACATGAAGCCGTTGACGATGGCGATGTTCGGGTTGGTCGCGTACTCCGTCAGCCGGTTCGGCCGATGCAGACAGTTGTTGTAATAGCGGTGCACCCAGGCGCGCGCCGCCTCGGGCGAGACGAAGCTGAAGCCCAGCGCGCCCATGCCCCACTGCCCGGCCTCGCCGATCGTGCGGATGTTGGAGCACGCGACCCACAGCGGCGGATGCGGCTTCTGCAGCGGCTTCGGGATCACGTTGCGCGCGGGAAAGTCGTGGTACTGGCCGTGGAACTCCCAGCTGTCGCGGGTGAACATCGGGATGATGGCGCGCACCGCCTCCTCCCAGCGGTCGCGCTTGTCGCGCACGCGCACGCCGAACGGATGCAGCTCCGCCGGGCCGGCGCCTCGCCCATGCCGAGATCGACGCGCCCGCCCGACAGCAGGTCGAGCGTCGCGACCTTCTCGGCCACGCGCTGCGGCTGGTTGGTGGTGAGCTGGATCACGCCGTGGCCGAGCCGGATGTTCTTCGTGCGCTGGCTGGCGGCGCCGAGGAACACCTCCGGCGCGGAGGAATGCGAGTACTCCTCGAGGAAGTGGTGCTCGACCACCCAGGCGTAGTCGTAGCCAAGCTGGTCGGCGAACTCGAACTGGTCGAGCGACTGCGCCAACAGGTCGTACTCGCTGGTCGTCGTCCACGGCCGCGGCAACTGGTGTTCGTAGAACACGCCGAACTTCATGGGAGGTTCCTCTCAGATCGCGACGCTCAGCGCGTCGTATTCGTACAGCCAGTCGTAGCGTGCGCCCATCGCGCGCGGCGCGAACTCGCGATCCATGAACGCCTGCGCCTGCTCCGGATCGCCGAGTAGCGGATTGTGGTAGCGCGACACGTTCTCCAGCGAGCCGCGCACGATGCGCGAGGTGCGATCGAGCCGCGCCGCCTCGTAGCGGCGCAGCGCCTCCGGCACGGGATACGCCTCCAGGCAGCGCGCGAGCACCATGCCGTCCTCGATCGCCATGTTGGCGCCCTGCGCCAGGAACGGCAGCGTCGGATGGCACGCATCGCCGAGCAGGCTGACGCGACCCACCGACCACTGCGCCATCGGTTCGCGGCCGAGCATTGCCCATTTGTACGGCACGTCGATCGCATCGACGATCGCCTGCACGTCCTCATGCCAGCGCGCGAGATCGCGGCGGCATTCCTCCACCGTACCGGCCTCGGACCAGCTTTCGATCAGCCAGTCGTCGCGTTCGATCGCGGTGACGAAGTTCAGCAGCTCGCCGCGCCGCAGCGGATAGGTCACCACATGGCCATGCGGGCCGATCCAGGTCATGCCGTGGCGCTGGCGCAGCCGCGCCGGCAGCCGTTCCATCGGCACCACGCCGCGCCAGGCCATGAAGCCGGTGAAGGTGGCGCGGCTCTCGCCGAACAGTGCCTCGCGGATGCGCGAATGCACGCCGTCGGCACCGATCAGCGCGTCGCCGCGCACCTGCTCGCCAGCCTCCAGCAGCAGCGTCACGCCGTCGAGATCCTGCACGAAGTCCACGCAACGCGCGCCGACGCGCACCGCGCCCGGCGCCCGTTCGGCCAGCGCCTGCACCAGCACGGCGTGGAAATCGCCACGGTGCACCAGCCAGTAGGGCGAGCCGTAGCGCGCCTCGGCGGTGGCGCCGAGATCCTGAACTCGCCAGGTTTGGCCGGTGTCGAACAGCCGCATCTCCTTGGCGACCGGCACCGCGGCGATCGCCTCCAAATCGGACAGCAGTCCCAGTGAACGGAGCACGCGCGAACCGTTGGGCGAGATCTGCACGCCGGCGCCCAATTCGCGCAGCTCGGCAGCCTGTTCGAACAGCGCCACCTCGAAGCCACGGGCCAGCAGTGCGAGTGCTGCGACGGTGCCGCCGATGCCGGCGCCAGCGATCAGGATGCGTGGCTTGCCCAAGTCCCTTGCCCTGTGCGATGGCGTCAACTGAACCGGGAACGTCGGTCGGACGCAAGCGGGAGCATCGTATGGGCTTGTTGAAGGAATTGCCGCAGCGGCTGCACCACCATGCCTATGCGGTGAAGGACCAGGAGGCAAACCGCCGCTTCATCGAGGATATCCTGGGCATTCCCCTGGTCGCCACGTGGTGCGAGCGCACCTACCGCCCGGAGGTGGGCCGCGAGGTGGACTACTGCCACACGTTCTACGAGGTCGCCGACGGTGGCGCGCTCGCCTTCTTCCAGTTCGCCGACGAGGAGGCGTGGGAGAAGAACCGCGCGATCCTGCAGGAGGTGGGCGGGTCGTGGCATGTCGCGTTCAAGGTCACGCAGTCCGCGTTTGACGAGCTGATGCAGCGGGTGACGGCGGCCGATGTGCCGGTACGCAGGATCGACCACGGCTACTGCGTGTCGATGTATCTGAAGACGCCCGACGGCCTGCGCCTGGAGTTCACCGTGGACGCGCCCGACGCCGACAGTATCGCCGCCATGCGCCGCAAGGACGCGCATTCGGAACTGGCCCGCTGGCTCGCCGGCGACCGCCGCGTCAACAACGACGACCGCCCGCACTGAAAGGCGCCTCCCCGACCACGCACAGCGGCGACCGACCCGCGCGCTGGCCGGGTCTACCCCAAACGGTCGCCCGTCAGTCTCACTCTCCGCCTGTCGCCGGCACGGTCTGCAGGCTGTCCGCAAGCGGCGCGTGGTTGAGCAGAGCGACCAGTGCGATGCCGCCGATCGAATTGCCGATCAATGTCGGTGCCAGGAATTTCCAGCAGAACTCGTAAATCGTACCGTTACCCGACAGCACCAAGAACGCGGCATCAACTGCACCGGCCACGGTATGCGAAAAGCGGCCAAGTGCTACGATGTAGGTCAGGATCAGGATCACGAAAAGCCGTGCGGACCGTGCGCTCGGCAATATCCACACCATCAATGCGATGAGCCAACCGGCGAACACTGAGCGGACCATCGTTGGAAAGAACATGCCGCCCACCGCCTCGCGCCCGGTATCGATCAGAGCGTGATAGACGGCGTCAGGAAACAGCCCAGGTACCGATAGGACCGCCGCGAAAGCCAACGCTCCGACCAGGTTCGCAATCAGGACGACGCTCCAGAACCGAACCACCGCGCGAAACGTCGTCCAGCTCCGGCTTACCAGGAGAGGCAGTACGGCGGTCACCGTCGTCTCGGTGAACAGTTGCTGGCGGCCAAGGATGACGATCATGAAACCGACGCTATAACCAGCGCTGTCGATGAGCCGGCTCCATGGCGCATCCGGCAGGCCGCTCTTTATCAGGGCCAGGCCGAGGAAGGAAAATCCCATCGAGAGCCCGGCAGCCAACCCCGACCAGGCGAGCGCACCGCTCGAGCGCCTCAGACCCTCCTCACCCTCCTCCCGCACGAGCTCATGGATGACCAGTGCGCGGGGAGCCGTGTGGGCGGCCGCAAGCTCCTGCTCTTGCGGATCAAGGTGCGGCGATGCGGCTCCTGCCTCTTCGGTCTCCTGATCCTCGCGATCCACCGACTTAGTTCTGCCCGTTCGACGATCCGAGCCGCGCATAGACCAGGCCGGCAAAGCGCTGGAGTTGCTGCAGCCGTTGTCTGGCTGCCTGGTTGCCATCATGCGACTCAACCGCGCAAGACGCGGCGGTCAGCCCATTTGTCACCTCCGCCCGTGACATCTGCCGAACGGCCGGGCTCAGTTTCGCCAGGATGACACCGATCTGGTCGTACATGTTGCTGGCTTCGTTCCGACTCAGCATTGGCTCGACATGGTCGTCTGCGATCACCGTGGCGAATGCCGGCGGCGTCACAGTGTTGCAGGCACCGGTTCCCGACAACATGGTAGACGCACGCGTGAAGAGCTTATCCACCATTCCAGGAGATCTCCGTGGCCGGCGCCGCGTTGCCCCAGGCGTTGCGAACATAGGTCGCGATCTGGGCGTTCTGACGGGCGGTGAGCGGCGCGGCAAATCCGGGCATCGCCGCATACCTGCCGTTGGCCGGCAGCCCACCAAGAATTGCACGCGTGCCGTACGGAGTCTCGGATCTGGCGACCGCCGGCCAGAGGGGCACCGCCATCCTTTGTATCGTAGCCGAAGCGATCCCGCGCGCGGGCCAGGTATTCGCCGGTCCCGGCTTGATCCGCGACCGGCCCCGCGCCGAAAGCCGTCGGCATCAACATCGCGAATAGAGAAAGAACAATCGCGAGCCGGCCGAAGCCTCCGAACAGCATCCGCGTCAATCCTCGAGCCATTCCGACTTTGGCCGCACCGATCCAATTCATGCAATAATGCAGCTATGGCCCAATTGATTTGTCGCCGGACGTTGACATCCGTCGACTGCGGTTGGCAAGCGTGGACTTGGGAATTTCCGGCCGATTCAATCAACTCTTGGTAAGCGCACCCAGGGCAACCTACGCAGCCGCGCGCGGGGTTGCCATGGCACCGTTCAGTTCATTTGTTGACCTGCTGACCGAAATCGAAGACCCGAGGCGGGCGGAGGGGAAGCTGTATCGCCTGCCGCACGTCGTCTGTTTGCGATCTTGGCTATCGTCGCCGGCGCCAGCCTTTATCGGACGATCCACAGCTTCATCGATGTCCACCTCGCGCGGTTGTGCGATGCGTTCGGCGTGAAGTGGCGGAAAGCTCCAGCATACACGACGACCGTCATCGATCCCGCCTTGGTCGAAGTTGTGTGCCGCCTTCATGCCGCCGTGTTGAACGACGCGACGAACGGCGAAGGTCAGCGTCATATGGCGATCGATGGGAAGACTTTGCGGTGAAGCTTCGACAACTTTCTCGACCGCCGCGCTGCGCACATCCTCAGTGCCTTCGCTTCTGACACGGCTCTGGTGCTGGCGCACCTCGACTGCAACGAAAAGTCCAATGAAATCCCGGCGGTCCAGACTTTGCTCGGTTGCTTGCGCTGACCGGCTCTGTACGTCCACTCAAACCAGCTAACCTGGCGCCGGCCCGTTACCCCATCTAGAGGCTCTCCCGCCGGTACCGGCAGCGCCCGGGTTTGGCCCGTCAACCTGATGCTGATTTGCGTTATTTGCTGGGATTAATCCGGACGGCCGCAGTTCATCGTTACCGAATTGCAAGATCACGCAGTCGATCGCCGCGTGCGTCTTGAAAATGAAGAAAGCAGGGAAGGATTTGACCGCTCGCAATGATCGAGGCCAAGCAGAAGGGCGAGGGCATCGACCTGAGTGAGCCCGAAGTGCCGGCCCGCAGCGATGTGGTCGACCTGATGGCGGCGCTGTGCTCAAGTTGGCTAGACGCCTGTATCTCGCGGGCAGCAACACGCGATAGTACTCCTTCCCGAGTTCTGTCCTCCCCGCTCGCCGCGTCCGAGTTGCGTCGCCGGCCAGATATCGGGTGGGGGTGGATGGTGGCCCCGGCGCGGTGGTATCAACGAAGAGCTGGGCAGCTCCTCCTGCCGTGACGTCACGGCAACCAGGGGACAGGCACAAAAAACCTTCCGCCTACGGTCTTCAGTGCACTGTTCTCGCTACTCAGCGCGGCCTCGCGCAGGGCGATCAGCAGGGCGCCAGCAACGGTCTGCCGCCAGAACCAGGTATCCACTTGGTGGCTCGACGGGGCTGCGCCTTCGGCCTGACCGGCCTCTCCATACAGCGCCTTCACGTCATCGCATAAGAATCGTAGGGCCAGTGCAGGCGTATCGTGTCCCACCACGCCCGGCAGCTCTCCGGCCAGAAATCGTGCCGCAAATGCTGGCCACGCTTCCGGCGGTTGGAAGCTCAATCCCACCGTGGTTCGACCGAAGCGCGCCTGCGCCTGCCGCCACAGCGGTGTCAGCAGCGCAAGCTCAGCAGCAAACGATGCTGCCCAGGCATGCGACGTAGCTGGCATCACGGTCACCCCCGGTAGCGTGGGAGATTGCCAGCCCGGTGTATCTTTTAGACCCGGCGGGTCCTCGGGGAAATCTTCCAGAATCACCGGTCCATCGGTCCGGTCGAGCAACTGCAACGCGGCCAGCACGACGCGGCGCTGGAACGCCTTATCTTCTGGTTCACCGACCGGTCGCCCGAGCTGTGCGGATGTCCATAGACCTCGTGGCGGCCTGGTCTTCTCCATCTGCGCACGGACCGAGCCGAGCGCTACGCTCGGGATACCGCGATCTTCCAGCATGTGAGCCAGCGCGCACACGGCGCGCGTGCAGAGAGGTCAGACTGGGCTTAGCAAGACCGCATCGATCCGTTCCTGCCGCAACTGCCCAGCGATCTGATCCGCGGCCTCCGTCATGCCGGCCGGGTCGGTGGAACCCATCACCGTGAAGTGTGTCTCCGCCACGCCGCCGATCACCCCCTCCGCCGCCAGTTCGCGCAGTCGATCGATTGGATAGACGACGTTCAGGTCGCGCTGGAACCCGGTGCGGTCGAAATTGATCGAGACGTGACTGATCAGGATATCAGCTGCTGGCACAGACGCTGGCAGGAAGCGGCATTCGGCACTGCCGAAAGGGAAGGGCTTATCGCCACGCTGGATCAGCGCAGCACTGGAGACGATCGCCACTCGGCGCTGCGCCAGCGGAGGACCGACAACGAAGGGTTGCGAGTCGAATCTTGGGCACGGAACGGCCAGAACGGCGTCGCGCGTCGGTTGCGGTATGTCCTCAAGCCGAGCCATGATCGGTCATTCCTTTGTCCAACTGGGCACTGCTGCGCAATAGACTTCACCGCGAGGATTGGGCTTTGTTCCGCTAAGCGGCGGCCGGATAGTTTGAAGGAAACAGCGCCCGCAGCGTTTCCTCATCACGTTCCTGCTTGAAGGCGTGATCCGCGCCGACGGACCGGGCACGCGCAACGGCCGGGCGTGCGTCGATCGCGGCGCACCACCTCTTGATATTGGGATATGGCGCGAGCGGATCGGCTTCGCCTTTCAGGACCCGCGATGCACGGTCGACCCAGCCCCAAGCAGACATGTCGGCGATGGTGTAACTGTCGCCCACGATAAAACTCCGGCCGGCGAGATGGTCTTCCAGGACCTGATAATGCCGCTCCGCCTCCCGTCGGTAGCGATTGCGCGCATAATCCAGACCCTCAGGAGCGGCGAACTGGAAATGCACGGCCTGGCCGGAGAATGGGCCAAGCCCCGAGGCAATGAAGAACAGCCAGGATAGCAGTTCCGGCCGGTCTTCCGCGGCACCGAGGAATTTCCCGGTCTTGTCGGCCAAATAGAGCAGTATCGCGCTGGAATCGAAAACCCGCGCTTCCCTGCCACCTGGTCCCTCGGTATCGACGATTGCCGGCACCTTGCCGTTTGGATTGAATTTCCTGAAGGCGGGCAAGTGCTGCTCGCCCTTGCTGGTGTCAACCGGCAGCATCTCGTACGGCATGCTGGCCTCTTCCAGAAAAAGCGCAACCTTGGCGGGATTGGGCGTGGGATGGAAATAGAAGCGGATCATCTTGGATCTCTCTCCTTCATGTCCGTGCGGATGGCCTGCGTTTTCGACCGGGCTTTCCGAGCACACCGAGTGCCTGACGGGCAGCCCCCTCGAGAACCGCACGGGCGGGATGACCACGGGCGAGAACGCGCAGCCCCATCACAGTGGTCAGCAGCAGTCCGGCAATATCCTTTGCGTCCAGCTCAGGCGATATGCTGCCGTCACGCTGGCCTGCGATCACGCATCGCCGAAAAAATGCCTCCAACTCGCCGATCCGTGCCGCCACGACGTCAGCAATGTCCGGATCATGCGGCGCCACCTCCAGCGCCGAGTTAACCAGAAGGCAGCCGAGGCGGTTGTCGAGCGAGCGTTCAACGATCTCGGTCAGGAAGTTCTCGATCGCCTGGCGCGGGGGCAGTGTCTTTTCTACGCGGGCAATGCGAGCACGCATGTTGGCATCCAGATAGCGGTCGAGGCATTGCGTGAAGAGCGTTCGCTTGTCGCCGAACGCATTGTAGACGCTCGCTTGGCCGAGCCCCATCGCCTCTCCGAGATCGCGCACGGACGTGGCGGCGTAGCCGGCTGCCCAGAAACGCTGCATCGCAGCCTCGATAGCGGTGCCTTCATCGAACCCACGATGTCGGGGCAATCTCGATCCATCCAGTTTCAGAGGTATTGGAGCGAACGCTATAGAATATTCCACCGGTTGGCAAGCGCGGATGCATCGCGTGCGGATGCATCGCGCATTCCACTGTCGTTCATCTGATTGCGCCTAACGATAACATCCTTCCCGAGTTTATATCGACGTGCTGTGGTGGGGGATGCTTGATGATGCGCGCCGGCGCGGCGTACGCCGGCATGAGGCGTCCGTTGATCGCGCCGAAGCGGCGAAGCCGCCCACATTGCCTCCCACGACGCACGCGCCCTTCCACATCGCCTCGGCTGCCACGGGATGCGAGAAGCTGGCCGAGAGATGGAGGGCCCTCGATCGCCATCATGCGCGCTGGAGAACTCGCCGTAGATCGTCGGCGGCTGTCCTCCCGCAACGCCGCCCTGAGCTTATGCCAGCTTGCTTCGGCAACCGCCCGGCCGCCGTGCGAAGGCTCAGCGTACCGATGTTCCCTGTGCCTGCTCCTTGAGGAATTGACGGACCAGCGCACCGAGTTGTTGATCCGTCGGATGCGCACCGACGCCGGACCGCGCAAGGAACGCAGCAAGATCGGCTTTCATGGTCCCCGATGCCTGGCCGGTGGCAAGCTGCCGTCCCAGCGCCTCCTGTGCTGGTGCGAACTGCTTCCAGCCCGGCACCCGCGCGGACAGGTTCACGTCCTTCCACTTCGGATGCCGCGGCGGCTTCAACAGTTCGGGGAACTTAGCAAAGAACGCCTCGACGAAACGGGCGATCTTGCCGTAGCGCTCGTTGCTGGGCGGAAACGCGAATACCGCCATCACCGATCCCACGGCAATAGTTGCGACCGGCGTGCCGTCATCGACCAGCCCGGGATAGGACGCGTGGTTCAGCTCGGCTGGCAGATAGGTCTGCGCCAGTTCGTCGGTCAGCGGCACGCTGACAAAGTGCAGGCCACTCTGAGGCGGGATGTTCTGGAACAGGCGGACCGGCTGGCCACTGACGAACACGATGCCGGCAAGTTCGCCGCGCTTCAGCTTCTCGAGCGCGGTGGGTTGGTCGAGGTTCGTGGTCTGCGGCCGGATGCCCAGTTGCTCGAACATCAGCGACGCCGTCATCGCCGTGCCGCTGCCTGCCAGATCGACATTCACCGGCTGTCCTGCCAGGTCCTCGATGCGCGTGATGTCCTTGCGCACCAGCACGTGCACCTCTTCGTCGTACAGCTTGGCAATGTACTGCACCGACTGCTCGATGTTCGGATAGAGGTGCCGTTGGCGCACGTAGGCGAGGACGTCGGACTGCACGATCCCCACGTCCACCCCGCGCAGGTAGAGAATGTCGGCGATGTTCTGCAGCGAGCCCTTGCCGAGGACGGGCAGGACACGAAGCGTCGCGCCGTCGTCGAGCACCGCCGCCAGGTCGCTGGCGATGCGGATGTAGGTCCCATCGATACCGCCCGATATGATCGTGACGGTGCCGGCGTTGGCACGGGCCGCAGCCGGCGCGTCGGCCTGCCACGCAGGCTGTGCGGCGACCGGGTGACGCGGCGGCGCAATGCCGGCCATGGCCATGGCAAGGACGAGTATCAAGGAGCGCATCGCAAACCTCACGGAACTGGGCCAAGGCTGATGAGACGGTCGGCCGCCTCGGGATCACCCAGCGCGACCCCCTTCCTGTACCAGGCGGCGGCGGCGGCGCGGTCCGGCTGGATGCCCGTCGCCTTCATCGTGGCGAGATACGCCGGATCATAGGTTCGACCCAGCGCCGTGGCGGCCTGGGCGCTGCCGAGAGTGGCGGCACGCTGGTACAACAACCGCGCCGCAGAAAGATCGCCCAGCGCCAGCATCTCGCTGGCACGCGACAGCAGCAGTGCGACCTGCGGCGGCGCGGCCACCGTGCCGCGCGCAGAGGGTGCCCGCGTGATCGCCGGCGGCGCGGCGGCGGCCTGCCCGGCTCCGCGGGCCGGCTCGCGGTCTGCCGCGGCGGCATCCTGCGGCGATTGCGGCGCCGGCGGGGTGGTCGGCTGCGCCTCAGAGGAAGCCGGGGCGACCGCCTGCACCGGCAATGGGACGGGCGCCGCTGGCGGGGTGCCAACGGCAGCGGCCGCGGAGAGTACTCGCGGGTGCGGCTGTCTCTACCGCAGGTGGCGCTTCTGCCGCGGGTGGCTCGGCCGGCGACGGTGCAACCAGTTCGGCAGCCGGCGGCTGATCAGCGGTCAGGTTGGCATCTGCCGGAGCAGGCGCGGGAACGCTGTCCGGTGCGGCCGTGTCTGCCGCAGGTGGCGCCATCCCGGCACGAGACGGCTCCACAGGCGGGGGCACGACCGGCTCGGGGGCTGGCGGCTGATCAGCGTGCAGGTTGGCATCCGCTGGAGCAGGCGCGGGAACGCTGTCCGGTGCGGCCGTCTCTGCCGCAGGTGGCGCCTCCGCGGCGCGAGATGGCCCCACCGGCGCAGGAGCAACCGGTTCGGGGGCTGGCGGTTGATCAGCGAGCAGGTTGGCATCCGCAGGAGCAGGCGCGGGAACGCTGTCCGGCGTGGACGTCTCTGCCACAGCTGGCGCCTCAGCGGCGCGAGACGGCTCCACCGGCGACCGTGCAACGGGTTCGGCAGCCGGCGGCTGATCGGCGTGCAGGCTGGCATCTGCGCTGCCCGGAGTGGTCTCTCGCCGCAGCTGGCGCCTCCGCAGCGCGAGACGGCTCCACCGGCGACGGTGCAACGGGTTCGGCAGCCGGCGGCTGATCAGCGGGCAGGTTGGCATCCATCGAAGCAGGCACGGGAACGCTGCCCGGAGTGGCCGTCCCTGTCGTAGGTGGCGCCTCAGCGGCGGGAGACAGCTCCACCGGCGGGGGCGTGGCCGGTTCGGCAGCAGACAGCTGATCAGCGCTAAAGTTCGTATCCGTCGAAGCAGGTGCCGGAACGCTGTCCAGCGCGGCCGTCTCTGTCGCAGGTGGCGCCTCCGCGGCGTGCGACGGCTCTATCGGCGGCACCTGCTCCGTTCGAGCCGACGATGGCGCGGCAGGCGACGCCTCCGCGGCTGCCGGCGCTGCCCGCGCCGGAACCGCATCAGCGGCCTCGGTCCGCCGCGGCGTGTCGTCCCGCACAGTAATGACGGTATCTCCACCCGCAGAGACCGCCGCGCCGATGGTCAGCGCGACCGCTGGGCTCTGTCTGCGCACGGCGAAGGCGGCCGGCATCGTCTGGGGTTCTGCAACCGATGGACCCGTCGCCGCAGCGGGCGTCGACGGAGGCAGGGGGAGCCCCCGCCGATGCCACATCTCCGACTGGGCCCCCAAGCCGACGGCCCCCCCGATAACCCCTGCGACCGTGGCGGCGCAGGCTGTGGCCATTAGTAATCGCGACCGGCGGCCGGCACCGATCGGCTCCGATGATGCAGTAGCGACCGTCCCCGGCTCTGTGGCAAGCTCCGGCCGGGCGGCCGGCCCGCCATCCAGCAGCGCTAGCTCCCACCGCTGGGTAATCCTGCCCTTCAGATCTGCCTCGGCCGCCAGATCAATTCTGTCCCAAAAGGTGCTGTTGCCGATGAACACGATCTGCGGCATCCGCCCGACCGAGATACCCGATAGCAGGTGCAAGTATTCGAGCGCACCGGGCTGTAACAACTCCGCATCGTCGATGATGATCACCGACCGGTGTCGCGGAGCCTCAGGCGGCAGCATGACCTCGTAGAGCGCTTCGACGTCGTTGACGGTGAACTCCGCCTCCGGCTTGCCGAGAAGCTGCGAGCTCAGGGTGCGCAGCCCGACGTCGCCGGCCTCGCCGCGACGGACCCGCATCACCTGCACGCCCTGGCCCCGCAGCTCCAGATCGAGTGCGGCCGCCATCGTCGTTTTCCCGGCGCCAGCCGGCCCGGTCAGGGCGACGAGGGGTGTGCCCTGCGCCAGGCTCTCCACCATTTCCATGAGCACGATGCTGCGTGCGCTTTTGGTGAACCGCGGGGGATGGCCCGCAGCATCCAACAGTCTAGGGACCATCTCCCCAGGGAACATCGCCTTGATAGCAACGCCTCCCGTGCTGTTTCCGTCCGTGCGCTGGTCCGTCGGTCTCGTGTATCAATAAGCGTGTTTCTGCCATCGGGACAGCAAAAACGTATGGCCCGCCCCGTCTGCAACGGCGAAATCGAATGGCGTGTTGGTCTGCATCAACGTATCCGGTCTCAGGGGTAGCAGCCCTGGCCAAGATGGGTTCCGCGCGTTCCAGGCCTCATAAAGATCGCGGTGTCGAGCACCACATTTTTGACCAGGCTGCTGAGACGCCGGTTCGACCGTTGAGCCATCTGTCTTTCACCTCCACAGACTTCGTATGCGGCCCCGGCGTTGGCCGGCCGCGGTTCCAGGATCAGGCCGTCACGGCCTGTCGCTCGTAGTTCCGGCTCTTGCGCAGCACCGCCCAGGCGATGCGGGCGAGCTTGGCGGCGACAGCTACGGGCGCCGCCTTCGGCGTGATGCAGTCCGCGTCGCTCGCGGTTGCGATGATTTGGACAGGCGCTCGCGCAGGCCAGGGGCTCGGTGACCAAGCACGCGATTAAGCAGGTCGACCGGATGCTGAGCGACAACGACATCGACGTGTGGGACAGTTTTGCGCGCTGGGTGACGCATCAGATCGGCGAGCGCCGGGACATCCTGGTGGCGATGGACTGGACCGATTTTGATCACGACGACCAGGCCACGCTTGCCTTGCACCTGGTTCCGGCCATGGTCGCGCGGCCGCGTTGCTGTGGCTGACCGTCTGGAAGGACGAACTGAAGCTTCACCGCAACGATTTCGAGGATGCGTGCCTGCGGCGGCTGGCCGAACTCGTACTCTCCGACTGCCGCGTCACCATACTCGCTGATCGCGGCTTCGGTGATCAGAAGCTGTTCGCCTTTCTCGCGGAACTTGGCTTTGGCTACGTGATCCGCTTTCGTGGCAACATTCACGTCGCTGACGCGGATGGAACCAGCAAACCCGCCGCCGAGTGGGTCGGCTAGGGCGGACGCGCCCGCAAGCTGACGGACGCGCGGGTGACCGCGAAGGGCCAGCAGGTCGGCGCGGTCGTGTGCGTGCACGCAAAAGACATGAAGGAACCTTGGTGTCTCGCCACCAGCGAGCCGGCGCGACGGCGGCGACGCTGATCAAGCACTATTCCAAACGCTGGACAATCGAGCCGCAGTTCCGGGACACAAAGGACCTGCGCTTCGGCATGGGTCTCTCGTCCACGCGCTGGGCAGCGCCGGCTAGCTCAATCCCTCCTCACAGGAGGCCCAGAGCGTCCTATGTATCAATCGGCCTGCCGTCACCAGCCCTTCGCGCCCAGTCCCTTCGGGCCATGATCGCAGTACCGATGCTAACGCGTGACTCAAGACTAGCGCCATTTCTCCCAGATTTCCCTGACAATCACCATCGATGGCGTCCACCAGACGATTGGCCATCCGCGTCAGTTGTTGTTCGCGTTCCACGATTGCGCCCAGTTGCTCAGGCGTCAGCATCTCTCGTCGTGTTGACATTTGCAGAGCCCCGTTTGCATCGGTGCCGCCAAACAGATGACGCTGCTAAATGTTGCTTCATTCCGCCATTACCTCTGAAAGCTTCGTGACATCGCGAAGCTTTTTAGCGGGGCGACCGCGCTGGCGCCCTCGGGTAGGTGCGCGACATTCTGAGCTGGGCTAGGACTGGGACTCGCAGTCGGCGCAGATTGTTGTTGTTGAGCGACCGTGCCTGCTGCGCGCCCTGTAAGTCCGTTGAGCGAAGGCCTTGAGTGCGAGATCCTGCCCTGAACTGCCCAGGCAGCGGTCAGCGGACGGGTGGCCGTGCAGTCATCGCCGACATTGAGATAGTGGACCGCACCGGCAACATCCTTGCCCGGTCTGGTATATCTGCATTGAGGCGTCGGTTCGGCGCGAGGTTCTTCTGGCTCAAAATAATGCCCCTGTCCGCAGCTCCAGCCTGCTTTTCAGGCCGGCTTGGCCCTGGCCGAGGTCGCAAAGTCTGACCGAGTCGCATTCTGACGGCGGATTGCCTCTCGACGTGACGATGCCGGTTGATTCCGAAAGCCGACGTTGCGGCGGGTTATCCTAGTCTTCCAGAGATTGCCGCCCACACCGCGATAACGCGGAGTTTTGCGCAGCTAGCTTTCAATCTCCGCATGCATCGCGGCTGACGGCAATGCGCGGCTCATCGCTGCAGGCCCGCGCGGAGAGACAGGCAACTGCCTGTCCGCCGACAGGAAATTCACACGAAATCCTGCGCTTAGCGCATGCAGCATATGCAGGCGAACCGGTCCTCGCGCGACGTGACGACCTTTTGTCTTGCCGCGGTGCAGCAAGCCCGGGGAATGCGACGGAGAGAGGTCATGTGAGCGATAGTCGCCCCGGGAGAGGCATTGTCGGGCGGCAAGGCTGCCGGCTGGCTTGCCGGTCTCGGCGCCAAGGGCGGCATAAGGTGGGCGGACCGGGCACAGCGCCGTCGGCAGGGTGCCATGCCTCGGTTCTGTACGACCTCTCGGACGGGGAGCTCCGCGACATAGGCCTGGGCCGCGGCGATATCCCCGCCGGTGGTCGACGGCACCTACCGGCGAGACTGAACCTCAGAGATTGAGCTTGCCGAATGGGGTGGCCTTCTCAAGCCTGGCCCGCCGGACGTGGTCGAAAATCGCGGATGGCCCGGTGTTGCGCCGTGGCACTCACGCCAGGACCGTCGGTTCCAGGCGGCTCCACCCGGATCCGGTCCGTCAGATCCTGGCCGCCGGGCCGCGGCGGCGGGCGTCAAAGGCACGCTCATGGAGCCGATCACGCCACGCGGCATGCGGGCCACGTTCGTGCCAACTTGACCCAAGCGCGCAGTGCCCGAACCGGGCACGAGGCCTCGTCGGCACCCGACATGACGGAGGCATCCGTCTTCGAACGCGGGATCATCAGCCCGATGCCAGTCGAGGTCAGCCACACGTGCTCGACGTCGATCACTCCGAACGTCGGAGCACTCCAGCAAAGCCGATGAGCAGCAGCGTTCGATCCCGAGGGCCGGCGAGATCGTCGTCGCATACCCCGGCCAGTCGCCTGATCTGCGCAGTGGTCAGGGCGGCCGACCAGCGGTCTGGCTCGCCGTGGGTGCGGGCGATACCGTGCAACGTCTCCCGAAAGGCAGGAGGGGAACGCAGGGCGATCTGGTGGGCACCCGCGATGATGGGCTCGTCAGAGTTAGGCGCGCTGTCGAGCTGGTGGGGCTGGGCAGCCTCTAGCTTGCGTGATCCATTTATCGAGCGATGGCGGCACAACGGCCAGTTTCTGCGGCAGCCAGTGGAAGACAGATGACTACGCCGATCTTGGAGCGAGCGTCTCGGAGGTTCACCTCGCAAGGCCACGACCCTATGGGCCGTCGGACGCTTCCTGTTCTATCGCACCAGCCGCGCTATCGCCCGCTGAGTCCGCGTGGGTTAGCTCGTCTGCGCTGGGCAAATCGCCTCGCTCGGCCTTTTTCAGCTTCCGCCGCGTTAGTTTGATGGCCTTCTGATCTGAAGCAGGGGCTTTTTCAGGGATCACTAATATCCTCGTCGTGTTCCGGCGATGCAAACGCAGAATCGAGACCCATGGTTTCGCTTCATCTATGGACCGGCCTCGCGGCATCGGGCACGCGGCCTACATCCTCAAGCCCTTCCCCCTGTCCGATCTGAAATGCGTCCTGGAAGCGGTGGGTGGCAGGGAGAAGCCGGGAACACACCGCTTTTTGTCGACCGTTCCGCATGATTGTCGAAACCGGACCCGGTGGAAGCGCTTTAGGCAAGGGCAGGCGAACGCCCGTGGCCTGCGGATTCGGGACAGGGGAACTCCGCGGCCGATGAGCACTGATGCGCGCCTGGAGCAACTTCAGAAGGATCTCGCGCGGCTGCGCGATCCTTCAAGGCCCACAAAGCGCCAAGAGGGCGGACGCGGACGCGAGGCAAATCACCCTGGCGAGATACCGCCGCCCGGTTGGAAGGACATTCTCTGGCGTGCCTGGGGCGAAGTGTCGGAGCAGAACCTCTTCCTCATCGCAGGCGGCGTCACCTACGCCGTGCTGCTGGCGCTGTTCCCCGGCCTGGCGGCGCTCGTCTCTCTCTACGGGCTGGTGTTCGACAGCGGGCAGATCGAGCGCCAGGTGGCGGCGCTCTCGGGGGTGCTGCCGGCCGAGACGCAGGAACTCCTGAGCCAGCAACTGCACAGTCTGGTGCAGGCGTCGAACGGCGCGCTCGGCTTCGCCGCCATGACCGCCCTGCTGCTGGCCTTATGGAGCGCCTCGCGGGGCATGAGCGGGATGATCACCGCCATCAATATCGCGTATGAAGAAAAAGAACGGCGCGGCTTTGTCAAACTCAACCTGATGGCCGTCGGCCTGACGCTAGGCCTGCTCGCCGGCGGCATCGTCGCCATCTCGCTCGTCGCCATTCTGCCGGCCGTCGTGCATCTGCTGGCCGTCGGGCCTGCGGCGAAGTGGCTGCTGCTGCTGGCGCAGTGGCCGTTGCTGATCGTGCTGGTGATGCTGGGGCTGGCGGTGCTGTATCGCTTCGGTCCCAGCCGGGACAAGCCGCAGTGGCGATGGGTGTCTCCTGGCGCCGGCGCGGCGACGCTGCTGTGGATCGCCGGTTCGGTGGGGTTCACCGTCTATGTCGCCAATTTCAACAGCTACGACAAGACGTATGGTTCGCTGGGCGGCGTCGTGATTCTCCTCACCTGGCTTTACCTGTCGTCGCTCACGGTCTTGCTGGGAGCCGCCATCAACGCGCAGGCGGAAAAACAGACCCGGAAGGACACCACGGAGGGACCGCCCCGGCCAATGGGACGGCGCGATGCGCGGGCCGCCGACACGCTTGGCGAAAGCACAGGATAGGGAGAGCGCCGATGGATGGCAGCGAGGAGATCGACCGCCTGAATTCACGGCTTCATTGGGAGAGCGGCGGACCGCTGGCCCATCTCGCCGATCAGGCGGTGGACGCGTTTGCATCGAGAGTGGAAGCCTTGCTCGCCTGGGTGCGGGAGAGGGCGGAGGAGCGGCCGCTCGTCAGCCTATTCTTCGCTTTCCAGCTGGGTCTCGCCGCCGGTCGATGGGGGCCGCGCCGTGCGAAGCGTTAATCTTCTCAAAGTCGCGTTCGACGCCGAACTGCTGCGCCTGCGCGCAATGATGGCGCGGCAGGGACGGCGCGCGGCCTTCGCCGTCATTGCCCTGATATTTGCCCTGGTAGTGCTTGCACTGGCCGAGGCGGCGGGATGGCTCGCGCTGCGGCACCGCGTCGAATCCATCCCCGCGACGCTCATTCTGCTGGGGGTCAACCTGGTCATCGCTGCCATCTTCGGCGGGCTGGCGGCGCGGTCCTCGCCAGGACATACGGAGCAGGAAGCCCTGCGGGTGCGCCGGCAGGCCCTAGACGCGGCGCGCAGCACGCTGGCGATTGCCGTGGCTGTCCCTGCCGTGACACGCCTGTTGGGAAGCGGGAGGGACCGGCCCGGCCGCAGAGGCTGGCGGCCCCCCTTCATGCGATAAGTTCGGAGGACCACGCGGGGCTCTCCCGGCCAGGTTCGGACAACGAGAGTCACGCCGCTTTGCGGCGGCTGCCGGAAGGGCAGCCGCCTTCTTCCTCCTCGCCGGCCCTCGCAGATTTTGCGGCTTGGCCGCACGCTCAGCTTTACCATCGCCTGCTCGACGCGCTCGATCTGCACCTAAGTCTGCTCGATGTGCATCTGGATGCCATCGCGCAGCGCTTCGGCGCTCGCCTTGCGCAGGGCTTTCTGCATGCAGCGCAACGCCTGCTTTTCGGCGCCGTAGGCTCCTTCAGTTCCTCCGTCGACTGTGTCGTGCCATTGGGAGAGAAATGTGCCGAACCATCCTGACCCGAGAGGTTGGATCGCCGCCGCTTTCCTGATCCATACGACGCTGCCGGGGTCCGGGCTCGCTGCCCAGGCGTGTCCGTCAAGCTGGTGTAGATTCGTGATGTAGCGAAGGCCTTAATCGGCGTGTCGGCGCGGGTCGAATCGATCTGGTACGATAGACGGCCTGGATGATGGTGCTGCGACCGTGATCGCCGCCGTCAAGCCCGGCGCCTTCGGCGCCCCGCTGCGCGGCTGCGGGGCTTGACCGCGACGCCACGGTCGAGCGGTGGGCATAGGTGCCGTCGTGGCGCAGTCTGTCTTTCGCGGAAACGCCATGACACGACCGGGCGGTGCGGTGCGTCATGCCGCGATCTGCCTGGTCTCAGCTTCGTTCCCCGGTGCGGCCAGCTCTGCCATCGCCTCGACTTGCATGTAGCGGTGCTGCAACTGCCACTCATCATTTTGTTCCAGCAGCACCGCGCCGATCAGCCGGATGATCGATGCCTCGTTGGGGAAGATCCCGACGACGTCGGCACGTCGCTTCACTTCCTTGTTCAGCCGCTCCAGAGGATTCGTGCTGTGCAGCTTCGTCCGGTGCTGCTCGGGGAAGTCCAGATGCGACAGCACGTCGGTCTCGCTGTCGTCGATGAACGCCGCGAGCTTCGGCCATTTCTGGCGCAGCTGATCGGCTACATGACGTAGCGTCTGGCTGGCCTGCGGGCGATCCGGCTGGATGAACGCCTGGCGTAGCCCGGCGGCCACCATGCTCTGCTGGGTCTTCGCCACGTAGGACAGCGCGTTCCGCATCCAGTGCACACGGCAACGCTGCCAACTCGCGGCAAACACCCGCCGGATCGCCGCCTTCAGCCCCTCATGCGCGTCCGAGATCACCAGCTTCACGCCCTGCAGTCCGCGACGCGCCAGGCTCTTGAGAAAGCTTGACCAGAACGTCTCGGCCTCCGAAGGGCCGATGTGCAACCCAACGATCTCGCGTTTGCCGTCGGTGTTCACCGCCACAGCGATTATCGCCGCAACCGAGACGATCCGGCCGCCCTCGCGCTGCTTCAGGTAGGTCGCGTCCAGCCAAAGATACGGCCACTCGCCGGCCAGCGGTCGGGCAAGGAACGCATGAACCCGTTCGTCGATGTCCTTGCACAGCTTGGAGACCTGCGACTTGCTGATCCAGACAGCCCCATCGCCTGCACCAGCTCGTCAACCCGCCGCGTCGAAACCCCGCCGATCCACGCCTCCTGGATCACCGCGATCAACGCCTTCTCCGATACCTTTCGGGCCTCCAGGAACGGCGGGAAGTAACTGCCCTGCCGCAGCTTCGGGATCCGCAGCTGCAGCGAGCCCAGCCGGGTGTCCAGCACCCGCTCGCGATGACCGTTGCGCCAGGTCGTGCGTTCGCCGCTGCGCTCGTAGCGCCCCGCTCCGATCAGACCCTCGACGTCCGCTTCCATCAGCAGCTGCAGCACCGCCTCCGCCACAGTGCGCAGGAAATCCCCATCACCCGCCTTCTCCAGCAGCTCAGACAACGCCAATCTCTCCTCGGTCATCGGTCCCCCTCCCGGTCAGGGCTGAAGCGTCGCAACTCCACCTTAGCCGACAGGCCCGATGACCACCCTCCGCCTACACCGCCCCCGCACACTCCGTGCCCCGCCAATTCTCCACCACGTCCGTGGACGCTAACCGCTGCGCCCCAGGCGTGCCCGGTCACTCCTGGTGATCTCACCGCCGCGTTGAAGGCCAGCGTCAAGCCATCCGCCGGTCCCAGCAATGGTGGGCTCCACAACAATGAATGGGCGGCGGTGGTCGACCGCAGCGGTCAGATCTGTGCCTTGACGTTCAGCGGTGCAAAGCCGGGTGAACAGTGGCTTGGCAGCCGGGCGATCGCGGCTGAGAAAGCCACCACGGCAAATGCGATGGGTTTGAACTCCTTCGCGATCTCGACCGCCAACCTCTATGCGGGCGCGCACCCAGGCGGCCCTTTCTCCGGCCTGTCGGAAGCGGCTTGGCGCTTTACGACCACAACGGCATCGTGGGCGGTCTGGGAGTGAGCGGCGATACATCCTGCGCCGATCACAACATAGCCTGGCGAGTGCGCCAGCGCCTCAAGCCGGACCAGGTGCCGGCCGGACCAATCCTGTCGCGCAAGAACGATGGAATCATCTATGATGTCGGCCCCAACGGCAAGAGCGCGTCGGGGTATGGTCACCCGGCCTGCGGCGGAGAGGAGGCCGAACTCGCTCGGAGATCCATTCAGGATCCGGGACGGGGGGCAAGTGCGCTGCTGGCGATCAAGGGTCTTGTCGGCCGCAAACGGATGACCGTCGGTAATCTGTCACGGGAGCTTCTCGTTACCCAGCATAGCGGCAGCGAGTTGGTGGAGCGCCTGGTCGCCAAGGGCCTGCTTGTCCGCGAGCCCGGCCTGCAGGACCGGCGACCGATGCTGCTCTGGGTCACCCCGGCGGCGAACAAGTTATTGTCGCAGATGGCCAAGGCGCATTTGGAGGAACTGCGCCGGCTGCAACCCACGCTGATCGCGCTATTCCAGCGGTTTGGCGGACCGATGCACGGCGGAGCTGCCGCACGGGGCTAGTCGGCGTGAGCAGCAACCCTCGGGGCCTCGCTCGCCTCCGGCTGCACGGAGGCTCTCGGCGCGTGCCAGGTAGGAACGTGATAGCTCGCGAGGACCGCATCGATCGCGCGGTGGTTGCGCGCCAGCGCGCGGTCGATGAGGGCTTTGAGCGCCGGCTCATCGCGGCGAAAGCCCATCGCGATATCGAAGACCATCGGCCATTGCGGACCGTCCATCGGCGAAGAGACCGGTGTCAGCCGGAGCTTGTGTGTCGCCCGATCGCCGAAGTAGCCGGCCAGCGGTCCCCAGACCACTGCGACATCCACTTTGCCGTCGGACACGGCGTTGACGATCGCCGCGGCGGGATCGGGCCGGCTGTAGTCGCCGTACAGCATGAAGCCGCGTACGTTCTCGAGGATCCCGCGCCGTGCCAGCGCATGGGCGGGCGGGGTGTTCATGGCATCGTTGCCGACCATCTGCACGCCGATCGTGAGCTGGCGCAGCCTTGGATCATCGAACGATGCGATATCCAGCCTACGGTCCTGCCGGGTGACGAACACGTATGAGGACCGATAATAGGGTTGGCTGGTAGCGAGCAGTTCGAAGCCGCTGATAACGCCCGGCCAGAGATCACAGTCGCCCGATTTCAGCGTGTTGCGAACGAACCCCCGCCGCTGCGCCCACCAAGTGTATTTCACCTCGGCACCGAGGTCAGCGGCAATCAGCTCCGCGATCTTGTTCTCGAAGCCCTGCCCTTGATCGTTGGAGAACGGCATGTTGTTGGGATCGGCGCAAACGCGCAATTCGCGCCCGTACAGGGGCGCGACGGAGAGAAACAGCAAGATCAGGCTCGCCAGCGCCAGGGTGCAGCCCATTACTACGGCGCCCGCAGCCCGGGAACTGGGGATTGCGGCGGCGGCAGCAAGGCCTGGGGCGGCGGTGGCGAGGTCGGCATGGCCTGGCCTGGTCCTTCGGCCGCGGACGACCCGCTGAGCGATTTCACGAAGGCGGCGATCTCCCAGATCTGTGCGTCCGAGAATCTGCGCGCCCAAGACGGCATGCCGTTTGGCCGGCCCTGGACGATACTGGCGTAGATCTGATCGAGTTCGACCGCCATATCGCCACTGCTGGTCCATGAGCGGAGGACCCATGCCGCCACCGCCGTGGAAATGGCAGCCAGCACAGTTGTACCAAGCGAACAGTCGTTGGCCCTCGGCGATGCGCTGCGGGTTGCCTTGATACACCTTCACGAGCGGATCCTCCGCCGGCGCAGTGCCGCCGCCGGGGAACAGGGTCGTTGTTGCGACGAAATTCGGACCGTTCTCGGTTACCGGAATGCTCGTCTCCTGCGCCCACCCCGAACCGGATGGCAACGGCGCGGCGAGCGCCATGAGCAGAGCAAGTCCCATGGAAATGCGCCTACGGTGGCAGCGCGAAGACATAGAGCGTCCCTCCCGGGGTGGTCCTGTCCTTCAGGTCCGGCACCGCGCCGACGAAGCCGAGAGCCGCGGTCTTGTCGCGCGGGTCGAGGTCGCCGCTGACGATGGCCCCGGCCCAGCCTCCGACGCCCGACAGGATAGCGATGTATTCGCGACCGTCCGGTCCGCGATAAGCGATCGGTTGCCCGATGATGCCGGAGCCGGTCTTGAACTGCCATTTCAGTTCGCCGCTCCGGGCGTCGACAGCCTTGAACCAGCCGTCCATGGTTCCGTAGAAGACGAGGTCGCCAGCCGTCGCCAGGGCACCGCTCCAAAGCGGCAGGTCCTCCTTGATCGTCCAGGC
Organism: uncultured Alphaproteobacteria bacterium; assembly: GCA_963812075.1. Lineage (GTDB taxonomy): Bacteria > Pseudomonadota > Alphaproteobacteria > Acetobacterales > Acetobacteraceae > JAMXLO01. The sequence goes on along the minus strand of CAWETN010000018.1, from coordinate 137,992 downwards.
CGCCTTTTTCTGCACCGGGTCCCAGGCCGTGAACTCGCCGCGGTTGCCGCCCGGACCCGCCTTCATGACGACGTTGGCCCCGACATAGGGAGTGCCTGCAATGTAGTTCGCCTGCACGCTCTCCCAGTCCATGCACAGGTTCTCGTGCGGGATGTACATCAGGCCGGTGCGTGGCGAATAGGCGGACGGGTTCCAGTCCTTGGCGCCGGAGGCGGTCGGGCAGATGTCGTGCACCACGGTGCCTAGCCGGGTCATCTTGTCCGGGTTCATGACCGGGCGCCCGGTCTTCAGGTCGATGCCATTGGTCGAGTTCACGAAGCCGTACGGATCAGCCGAAAGAATCTCGCCGTTGATGCGGTCCACCACATAGAGATGCCCGTTGCGGTCGGGATGCATCAGCACCTTGCGCGGCTTTCCGTCGACGGTCATGTCGACCAGGATCTGCTCGTTGATCCCGTCGTAATCGTGCTCGTCATGCGGGTTGTACTGCAAAGCCCATTTGGCGGCGCCGGTGTCCGGGTTCCTGGCGAACAGCGTCGCGGTCCACTTGTTGTCGCCGGGCCGCTGCTCCTGGTTCCAGGGGCCGGGGTTCGCCGTGCCGTAATAAACCAGATTGAGATCGGGGTCGTAGGCGATCCAGCCCCACATCGTGCCGCCGCCGATTTCCCATGCCTCGGGCGGCCATGTGCTCACGCCAAGGTCCTTGCCTTGCTCGGAAGGGTAGAATGGGTGGAAGTCCGGGCCGATCAGCACGTCTTTGTCTGGTCCCGTCGCATACGCCTTCCAGACGACCTTGCCGTCGTTCACGTCGAGCGCTGCAACCCAACCGCGGACGCCGAGTTCGCCACCCGAGTTCCCGACCAGGACCTTTCCCTTCACCACCAGCGGAGCCATGGTGATGGTCTCGCCCTGGTTGATCTCCGCGAGCTTGCGCTTCCACAACATTTTCCCACTGCTGGCGTCGAGCGCGATGGTGTTTCCGTCGAGCGTGTTGAACACGATCTTGCCGTCCCAGTACGCCGCGCCGCGGTTCACGACGTCGCAGCACGCGACGCCTTGCGAGGCGTTTTCCGGATGCGGCCTGAATGACCACTTGAGAGGGGCACCAGGCTTGGTGAGGTCGAGCGCATAGACGATGTTCGGGAACGGTGTGACCAGGAACATGGTGTTGTTCACCACCAGGGGCGCCGCCTCCTGGCCCTTGTTCACGCCGGTCGAGAAGGTAAAGGCAACGGCCAGCTTGCCGACGTTGCCACCGTCGATCTGCTGCAGTTCGGAGAAGCGGGTAGCGGCGTAGTTCTTCGCCGGCATCGTCCACTGGCCATCGTCTTTGGGGGCGGCAGACGCGGGTGGAACCGGCGACTGGGCGGCCGCCAGCCCAGGGGCGAGCAGCAGGAAAGCGAAGCTTCCCGGCACGACGCGGCGCCACGCGCTGTCGGCCTTGCAATGGCGCGCCGCGCAATCAGCGCAGCGTATAAAGATAAGCCGCAATATCGCGCGCATCATGATCGTTCAACCCCATATTCGGCATGATGTCGGCGGGCCTTACCGCCTGCGGTGTTTTGATCCATGTGAGCATGTTGGCAGGCGTATTCGGCAGGGTTCCAACCAGGACCACCTGCGTCCCGATATGGTCCAGTGCGGGGCCGACGCGGCCGCGGGCACCGCGGACGCCGGGCACCGTGTGGCAGGCACCGCACCCGAGCTGCGCCATCAGGACGGGGCCGCGCCGCGTGTCGCCGCCGATTGCTTTTTCCTCTTTCGATTTGTCGCAGCCCGCCAGCGCGAACAGCATCGCGGCCGCCAGCGACGCAGAAATCAGTCCATGCATGGCGGCACAGTCAGCACGGCAATGAGGGTAAACAAAATGGCTGCGGCGAAGCCGATCGCATTCATCATGCCGCACGCCGCCAGGAAGCGCGTTCGTCCCTCGCCCGCTTCGAGCAGCGCATCGGCGCCGCCCGGATGTTCCTCTCTTGTCGCCTTCCAACTGCGCCAGGAGAGAAGGGAGGCCGCCAACGACAGCGCGAGGGCGATCACGTTCACCGTGGCGAGCCCCCAAATGAAGCCATGCCATCCCGGCAGGACGCTCGACCGCGCCTCCGCGTGCGGAAAGCAGGCGTGGCTCGCCAGGGCGTAGTTCACGTTCAGCTGCAGCGCCCATGCGAAGGGGCCACAGAACACGCTGAACAGGGCCGCGGCGGCTCCGACCCGATCGCGATGCGGTGCGGCATGGCCCGGAGCCGTGGCAAGGGTCTGCGCCATCACGTCATCCGAGATACGGAGTGAGATACAGTGTCGTGAAAACCGCCAGCCAGACCGCATCAACGAAGTGCCAATACGTCGCCGCGATAAGGACCGGCGCGTTGCGCATGCGATCGAAGTAGCCCAGCACCGACCACAGGAAGACCATCGCCAACGCGATCACGCCGGCCACGACATGCGCCATGTGGAACCCCGTGATCGTGTAGAACAAGGAGCCATACAGGCTCGAGCGCAACGAGAACGGCTTGTCGTGCCACTCCTGGAGCTGGATGCCGATGAAAGCCAGGCCAAGTAGAAACCCGACGCCAATGCCCAGGAGCTGCCGCCCCCGTCTCCCCTCTCGTGTGCCACGCTCGCCCCACCAGACGCAGACGCTGCTGAGCAGCAGCACGATAGTGTTCGGCACCGCCAGTCTGAGCGAAGGATGTCTGATGGGAATCCAGGCCGGGTCAAGCTGGACCGCGTAGTAGAGGTAGCTGAACAGCAGGTAGCCGAACAGCGCACCTTCCGTGAGAACGACGCACAGCAGGCCCCACCAGCCGACACCGATCCGCCGCACTGCTCCCTCCGGCAGGGCAGGGTAAGCGAGCGCTGCCTCAGACATGCTTCACTTCGACCCGCTGCCCGAGCCGACGCTCCGGCCAGAGCCAAACCGCCAAAGCGACGGCGACGCCGGCGACCCCAACCTCTGCGAGCCACCAGAGGTGCAGCAGCAGGCCGCAGAACCCGGCCGAGGCTGCTATCGTCAGCAGGAACGGCGCATAGGAATCCTCCGGCATCTTGAGGATGATGTCGGGTTCACCGTCCAGCGGCGTCGAGCCCGCTGTCTCGCGGCCGTGGTCGAGTACCATGCCGTCCTCGATCAGAGAGCGCTCGTCGCTCTCTTTCAGGCGGCTCTCCCACAGAGGGTGGCGGCTCGCCACATGCGGGATGACGCGGAAATTGTAGGGCGGCGGCGGCGATGGGGTGGCCCATTCCAGCGTACCGGCATCCCACGGATTTGCCCCCGCCGCGACACCGTGCCGCAGGCTGGTAAGGACGTTGATCACCAGGAGCAGCACGCCGAGGGCCAGCAGGAATGAGCCGATGGTGGTGATCAGATTCAGCCCATCCCAGCCCATCTCGTGCGGGTAGGTGTAGATGCGCCGCGGCATGCCGCGCAGGCCGGTGAGATGCATCGGCAGGAAGGCCAGATTGAAGCCGATGAAGGTGGTCCAGAAGTTCCACCTGCCCAGCCGCTCGTCGAGCATTCGGCCGGTCATTTTCGGGAACCACAGATAAACTCCGCCGATGACGGGGAACAGGTTGATTCCGATGAGCACGTAATGGATGTGGGCGACTACGAAATAGGTGTCGGTGAGCTGCCAATCGACCGGCACGGAGGCGGTCATAAAGCCCGATACCCCGCCGATCGTGAACAGCACGATCATGCTGGCGAAGTAGAGGAATGCCGTCGTGATGACCGGGCGGCCGAGCCAGATCGTGGCGGTCCAGGCGAAGACGGCCACCGCACTGGGCACAGTGATGATGATAGACGCGCCGCTGAAGAACGAAAGCGCCAGGTTCGGCAGCCCGGTGGCGAACATGTGGTGCACCCACACGCCGAAACCCAGCATCATGGTCGCCACCGTGGACAGGGCGACCGGGGCGTAACCGACCAGTGGGCGGCGGCAGAACACAGGCAGACCGTCTGAGACCATCCCCATGGCCGGCAGCACGATCGCATATACCCAGGGATGTCCGAACATCCAGAACAGGTGCTGCCAAAGCAGGGCCTGGCCGCCCTGGGATACGTCAAAGAAATGCGTGCCGATCTGCCGGTCCATCCACAGCAGACAGAAGGCGAGGCTGACCGAGGGGACGACAAGCACATTGGCTACCGATGCGGTCAGCGTGCCCCAGGTCAGAATCGGCACGCGGTTGATCGACATGCCGGGCGCCCGGGTGCGCAGGAAGGTGACGATGAAATTCGCCGCGCCGACCGTGGTCGAGACGCCGAGGAAGATCATCCCGAGGGCATAGAAGTCGATGTTCATGCCCGGGTTGTAGGGGCGCGAGGCGAGCGGCACGTAATTGAACCAACCGTCGTTGGGTCCTGCGCCGATGGCAAAGCCCGCATACATGAAGAGGCCGGACGCCAAATAGATCCAGTACGACAAAGCGTTCAGCCGAGGGAAGGCCATATCGCGCGAGCCGAGGATCAGCGGCCAAAGGTAGTTGCTGAATCCGGACAGAATCGGCATCGCGTACAGGAAGATCATCGTCATCCCGTGCGTCGAGTAGAGCTGGTTGTACTGCTCGGGCGTCAACAGCTGCTGATCCGGCCGCGCGAGCTGGACACGCATCACCAGCGCCTCGAACTCCCCCCAGCAAGAGAAACGCGAACGCGGTGACGATGTAGCGAAGCCCGATCTCCTTGTGGTCGACGCTGGACAGCCAGCCGGCGATGCCGGGTTGCGTCTGCCAGATCTTCTCCAGTTCGTCGCGCGGCACGGCGGACGATGCGGCGACCCTTGGAACACGTTCGGCGATCACGCCTGGCACTTCATCCGCCTCTTATTCCAGGGTTTGCAGATAACTGCGGATACGCTCGAGCTCGGGTCCCGAAATGTCCATCACCGGCATGTGCACGCCGGGTTTGATCGCTTGCGGATCGGCGATCCATCCAGACAGAGCTCCGATCGTATGTGGCAGGGTCACCGCAGCGAGCGTCGTGCGGCTCTCGATGTGCGTGAGGTCAGGCGCCACGCTTCCCCCGGCCTTGCTGCCGCGGACCGTGTGACATGCGCCACAGTGGAACTCGAACGCGGCCTTCCCGGCTGCTTCCTGGGGAGAGGTCGGGGGCCGCGCCGGCTTGATTTGGGCGTCCTCCCAGAGTCGGAATTGAGCCGGTGGCTGCGCAAGCACGAGAAAGCCCATATGCGCGTGTTGCCAGCCGCAGAACTCGGTGCACTGGCCGCGATATGTGCCGGCCATGTCAGCCTGAAGCCACGTCACGTTGGTCTGACCGGGGATGGTGTCCGTTTTGCCGCCCAGTGCGGGCACCCAGAACGAGTGGATCACGTCGGCACTGGCAAGCCGGATCTGCACGGGCTCGCCGGTCGGGATGTGGATCTCGTTGGCCGTCGTGAAGATGCGCGCGGGATCACGATCCATGTAGCGCGCCTTCCACCACCACTGCGCGCCGGTTACCTCGATAACGACTGCCGGCTTTCCTGTAGGCGCGCTCACGGCGGCCAGGACAGACACCGTCCATACCAGGGCAACGACGAGCGGGATCGATGACACCCCAACGCCGATCCATATCCAGCGCAGGCCATTGCCGCCCCGCTCGACCGGGACGCTGGCGATATCGACGTGCCGCCCGCGCCCCACTACGCCGCCCAGGACCAGCAGGCTGATAGCGATCACGACCCCGATTGCGATCAACAGCATGCCCCAGGTGAGCGCGACCACCGGATCGGCCTTCGGTCCAAATCCGACAAGATAGGAGAGCGGCGACGCAGCTTTTGCCGGGGCCGGTATAAGCGCGGCGGAGCCGGCCAAGCCTCGCCATGTCCTCACGGACCGACCAGTCCGGCCAAAAACCGTGCCGGCTCCAGCACGCGACGCAGCCCGAACATCGCAACGACCAGGAAGACGATGCAGCCCGGTACCCACATGATGCTGCCGCCAAGTTGCTGATCCTGCAGCGGCGTCAGACCCCAGGCCATCGTGGTCAGGGCATGCGGCGCGTAGAACGCGCGCGGAGAAAGAGTGATCAGCGCGCCAAGCAGGCCCATCTGCACCGAAGACATGAGGCCGGCGAGAACCGGCATCAACGCGCCCGCCCCCCGAGACGGCTCGACCAGCGCCGACCACAGCCAGAATGCGCTGGTGAACACGGTCACATGCATGAGCCAGTAGATGCTGCTGCTGGCGAATGTCGCGGCGTAGGGTACCGGTGCGTGCCAAAGCCAGATCATCGCTCCGAACAGGAGCGCCGCGAAGAACGGTCGCGCGGGCGCCGCGGGCCTCTCGCCCAGCCCCAACGCGGCGGCGTACGCCTCGAGCGGCCGACCGGCGGCAACCAGCGGCGCAGCGACGAGTGCCAGAATCGCATGCTGCGCCAGTCGCGCGGCGAACAACGAAACCGACAGCGCGCATAGCGGCGAGATCAGGGAAGCAGCCGCTATCGTCCAGCCGGCATAGAACAGGCTTTGCGTCCCAACAGCAGGCGTTCGTGCGGCCCGACGCGAGCCGAGCCAGTAAAGCCATGCCGCTGCGACAAGAACAGCGAGCAATATCGGGTCAGCATTCCAGCGGAACCAAAGTGGTACTGGGCAATGGCGGCGACCCGCAGTAGGGCAATACGCTTCGCTCCGTCATGTCGCACTCGCGCAGGTCGATGAGGTGTGAGCCAAGGACGTGGGAGTGGCCCGGCTCAAACGAGGGAAGCCTCGAACCATGCCGCGAACTCTCATGCAAGCAGCCGGTCTATATCTGATCACGATATTACTCGGGAACTCACATCCGCTCGACGGCCCGCGACTGCGTGCCCGTAGCCACAACCAGTCACCGCGTAACGAACCAGACCATCCGGTGGCCGTATCGCCCTCGTGAAGTGCACGGCGAGAAGAGGCATAGCTCGGATGCCTTGGCTTCCTACGCGGCGGCCAAGGCCTGACATCTCACGCCTGACGGAATCGTCGGACGCGAGAGCGTCAAGTTGCCGGAACTGCGCAAGCACGTTGGCGAAAATAGGGGGCGTCCGACCGCGCACGCCTCACCTCAATGCGAGCCGGCCAGGCGGTATCGGGCTCGCCCATCGTTGCCGACGGCTGGCGTCAACGCCGCGAAAGAATTTCAGCGAAAGGGGTGACCGGAAACACTCCCGACATAGCGACGATGACGCCGTACACGATGGTGTGCGACCAATCCTTTCTTGTCATGGGACTGCGATCCCTTGGATCAAACCTGAAGCTGGAGGGGCGCCGATAAGCCATCGACCGACGATCCAATGCCCGCCTCCCCGGGCCTCGGTTGCGGAAACAGGAGACTTCCGAATTACCGAAAAGTGTACTGCCGGCTGTTCGTAAAGCGAAACCGGCGCGTTGTCTTCGGCCGATGGGAGCGCGGTTTCGTTATCATTCCCACGTTTCTTTGAAGCTCTGTGACAGGATGCTGTCATACTGCGCCCTTCGTAGCCGCGATGCTCCCTCCAGTCATTGTTGCCCGTCGCCAGAGATCCGAATGATCGAGTCCCCGCAGCTTCGCCATGACCGCATCGAGGACTACGCTTTCATCAGCGACTGTGTCACGGGAGCGCTTGTCAGCCGGCGTGGTTCAATCGATTGGCTCTATTGGCCCCGCTTCAACTCCAGCGCCTGTTTTGCGGCATTACTTGGTGACCGGAGACATGGCTTTTGGCGCATCGGGCCGACCAGCCGCGCCCGCGTCTCTCGATGCTACCGTCAGGGGGACATTGATCTTGGTCACCCGCTTCGATACTGCAAGTGGGTCCGTCGAGCTGATCGATTTCATGCCACTCCGATCCGTGACATCCCACGTGATCCGAATAGTAAAAGGCATTTCCGGTCGTGTGACGATGAGCAGCGAGATGGCACTGCGCTTCGAGTATGGATCGGCGAAGCCGTGGGTCGAAGCAACTGACGACCGCACCATACGCGCAAATCTGCGGTCCCGAGATGGTATTGCTGCGATCCCTGCCCCGCATCGTGGTGAGGATCACGCGACGGTCGCGGACTTCACGGTGCAGGCAGAGGACTGCATCCCACTCATGCTAAGCTACTGCCCGTCTCACCAGCCACTTGGCCCATGGCTGGATCCACAGGAAGTTCTGCGCGAGACGGAGGCGACCTTTGCTCACGAAGGGACGAGATCCGGGGTGCACCCGCGGCTCGGTGTCGGAAACTGCTGACTATGTGCCGCGGGTTGCCCGCACAGAAATGACCGCCAGGAGGAACCTATCCGTCGCAGGTTCAGTCTGAGGCGATCGCAGGCGACGCATCGCGCTGAACGGTTGTACAGACCCCGGACGACCGCCAATCCCCCACGATGCGCTGCAAAAATGGACATTGTGCGGCGCCCTACAGTACCCGATCGCTCAGCCCCGCCGCCTGCTGCACGAACCGCAGTGCGGGGTCGAAGTCGAAGTTCATGTACACGGCATTCAGATGCGCATAAGGCGGCGACTGCGCGAACAGCTCGAACGTCAGCCGGTGCCCGGCATAATCCGAGTTCAGCAGATCGCGCGCGAACGCGAGCAGCCGCCGGCGATCGTCGGCGCTCCACGCCTCGTTCACCGTGTAGAACTTCATGAGCCATGGCGCGGTCTCCGGATCGGCGAACGCGGCGAAGTCCGGCGTGACGCAGATCTGTCCGCCGCATAGCTCGCGCGCCAGGTGCATCATGGCCGGCAGCCTCGTGCAGGCGTGCACCCGCCCGGTGAACAGCAGCGACTGGTTCGGCATCAGCAGCCCCGCCGGGCTTGGCTGCGCCATGGCGATCGCCGCCGTCAGATGCGCGTTGATCCCCTCGCGATAGCAGGCCAGCTCGGCCAGCTTCTCGCGCACCGCCTGCTGCTTGTCCAACCCCGTCTGCCGCGCATTGAACAGCGCCGCACCGATCAGCATGTCAGCCAGGTAGAGGATGCGCTGCGTGTACGGGAACGCCGAATAGCGGTGCAGCGTCGCGCGGATGAACGTCGCCGCGCGGGTGTGCCGATAGAACAGCACGTTCTCCCACGGCACCAGCACGTCATCGAACACGATCAGCGTATCAACCTCATCGAATCGATTCGACAGCGGATAGTCCTCGACCGGCGCGCGGCCGGCGAACCCCGTGCGACAGATGTGCTTGATGCCGGTCCATCCCATGTCGGCGATGAAACCCACGGCGTAGTCCGACAGCTTGTCGTCGCCCCAGTTGGCAATGGTGGGCTTGACGAACGCCTGGTTCGCATACGCCGCCGCGGTCTCGTATTTGGCGCCGCGCACCACGATACCTGCATCCGTCTCCTTCACCACGTGGAGCAGCATGTCCGGATCCTGGTCCTGCGGCCGCTTCGAGCGGTCGCCCTTCGGATCGGTGTTGGCCGAGACGTGGAACGGATCGGCGGTCAGCGCGCGCATGATGTGCCGCTCGACATTGGCGCTGAACTGCGGATCGATCTCGTCGAGCACCGCCTTGCCGTCCCACAACGACCACAGCTCGCCGATCGTCTCGTCGCCCACGCGCACCACCACACCGCGAGCCTCGTTGAGCTGCGCGTCCACGTAGGCGCGCTTGTCGTGCCAGTCCTGCTGCGTCTTCGGCAGCTTCAACGCAAGGTTGCAGCGCTCGCCGCTGGCCGCATCGACATAGGACATCGCGGCGGCATGCTGCGCCTCGTGCGCCATGTCGTAGAGCCGCGCGCGCAGCGACACGATCGGGCGGAACGCTGGGTGCGTGGTCACGTCGGCCACGCGCTCGCCGTTGATCCAGATCTGTCGGCCATCGCGCAGGGAATCGAGATATTGTGCACCGGTTCGCAGCATGCTGTGCCCTTTGCAAGAAGCGTGGGCCGGCAATTTGCCCAGGCAAACGCAAAGTTGCTAGGCTGGCGGATGCCCGAAGCGGACGCGTGCGCTGTCGCCATCGTGGACGACGATGGCCTGTCAGCCGCGGACAAGCTCGCGGCGGCGCTGGACCGCGCCGGGCTGTGGACGCTGCTGCGGCGCAGGCGCGGGCGACGCCCGCCAGGCACTGTCGGCATCGCCATCAAGCCGGAACTCGCAGGTTTTTCGGCCGGATCGCCCACCGCGACGGACCCCGCCCTGGTCGAAGCGCTGATCGACCAACTGCACGACCGCGGCTTCACCAAGGTGGCGGTGGCAGGCGCAACCGACAGCAGCGCCCTTTGGGCGGAAAACCGTGACCTGCACGCGCTCAGCGATCTGCTCGGCTACCGCTACGTCACGTCAGGCCATCGTCCCTACGACATCGTGGACCTCACCGACGAATTGGCCGAGTCCGCGTTCGGCGCCACCGGCGTCCTGCACGCCTGCGCGCTCTCGCGCCACTGGCTCGAGGCGGACATCCGGATCGTGTTCAGCAAGAGCCGCACCGACGAGACGGCCGGCTACGCGCTCTGCCTGGAGACGCTGATCGGCGCGCTGCCGCTGATCGACAAGGACCTGCACTATCGCCTGCGCCGCCATCCCGGCGACGTGGCGGCGGCCCTGCTGCAGGCCGCGCCGGTGGATTTCTGCGTGATCGATGCGATCATCGCCGCGCACGGCGCCGGCGGACGCCGCGCACCTGCGGCGATCGAAACGGGGACGATCATCGCCGCCACCGACATCGCCCTGGCCGACGAGATCGGCGCACGCAAGATGGGCCTCGACCCGAAACTGTCGCCGACCTTCGAACGCGTCCTGCGTACCCATCCCATGCCGAAACGCTATATTGTTGCCGGCTCGCTGGAGCCTTACCCGCACTGGGAGAACGTGCCGCCGCTGTCGCTGCATGCGACCCGCGCGCGCGCCCAGGCGGAGACGCTCGACCGCCTCGTCGAACCGTGGCTGCAACGGCTCGACACGACACTGTTTCCCCTGAAACATCCGCTCGACGCGCGGCTGAACGGCGCGCTGGCGGAATACCTGTCGGCTCCCTCCAGCCAGTGGTTGCTGACCGTGGCGAACGGGATCCTGGGCTGGATCGGCACCACCATCGAGACCTACCGGACGCTGTTCGACAAGGACGCGCTGCGTCGCCGGGCGGTGCCGCTGGGCCTCGATATCGACACCATCCCGGACACTGCCTTCGACGCGCTGGTGGACGAACTGCGCCGACTGGAGCCTGTCGCCGCCGCAGCCACGCCGGCGTCGAACGAGCTGGCATGGCGATACGTGCATGATGCCGTGGTGTTTCGCTATTCGCGTCTTCTGCCGATCCGCTTCGACCGGTTCATCCGCCGCGTCGACATCGCGCGCACGATCCAGTTCATGAACGACTATCTCGGCGGCCTGCTGGTGCCGCTGTCGCACGACGCACTGGGACGCCCGGTGCGGCAGGCGGAGCGCAACATCTACCTGCCCCAGCCGAATTACCTGGTGCTCTACCAGGGCAAGCCGATCGACGTGAGCAAGCTCGAGGTCGTCGAGTACCAGGATGACCGTCACCGCCTGTACTGGAAGACCCTGCTGAGCGAGAACGGCTCCGCGGTCTACGATGACGGCATCGCCAGCTTCGAACAGCGGCGCGACGGAACCCAGGTCACCATCACGGGCCGCCAGCAGTTCGCCCTGCCGCCGTTCTTCCAGGTGTTCGATCCTGCTCAGGTGCCCGGCCTGAAGCCGATGCTGGTGACGCATGCCTACCAGACCTTCTTCGACCGGACGATCGCCAACTTCGAGGCTTTGGTCGAAGGCCGCGACATCCGCATCGGCCGACCGGTGGACGAGACCGCGCTGCCTCCCGCCGAACAGCTTATGCCGCTGCTGCAGCGCATCGGCGAGGCGGCGCTGCCGCTGCTGCAGCGCCTCCAGCAACGGACAACGGACAGCCCAGAGCACCTCGCCGATGCCGATGGCTTCGTGCACGTCGCGCCCGAAGAAATTCCCACCTCGGATGTCGATCGGTGGAGCGCCGAGCTCACGGTTTTCATCGCCGAACTCGGGCGGGCCATCGCCCGCGACCTCGCCTTGCCGGCATGAGGGCAATTGTCACTGGCGCCGCGGGACTGATCGGCGCGCACATCGTGCGCGCACTGGTGCGCGACGGCCATGACGTGCGCTGCCTGGTCCGGCCGAGCAGCCGGCGCGACCAGTTGGATGATCTGCCTGTGCAGTGGATCGTGGCGGACGTCGCCGACGCGGATCTCGACGCGGCATGCGCCGGATGCGACGTGGCATTCCACACCGCGGCGCTGTTCGCCTATGGCGCGGCCAGCCACCAGGTGCTGCACCAGGCCGCCGTCGGCGGCACCGAGGCCCTGCTGCGCGCCTGCGCCCGCCAGCATGTCGGCTGCGTGGTGGTGACCTCGTCTTCCGTGGTGTTCGGCTACAGCGGCGGTGCGGCCAGCATCGACGAAGCGCCCGGCCTTACGAGCGGTGATGGCGAGGCCCCCTATGTTGTTGCGAAGATCGCGCAGCACCGGCGCGCGCTGCAACTCGCCCGCTCCCTGAAGCTCGATGTGCGCTTCGCGTGCCCGACGATGACCCTTGGTCCCACGAGCGCGCGCCTGGGTCCCAGCAACGGCATCATCGTCGCGTATCTGTCCGATCCTTTCGCCAGCACCTATCCTGGCGGCTGCAACCTGGTCTCGGCGCGCGACGTGGCCGCCGGCCATCTGCTGACCGCCGAACACGGCGAGTGCGGCGAAAGCTACCTGCTCGGCGCGCAGGACCTCACATGGCGCCAGATCCACACGACGATCGCGGAACTGGCGGGCGTCCCCCCGCCGCGCATCGAACTCAACCACGCCTCGGCATTTCTTGCCGCCGCAGCCGAGGAAATCGGCGCGGCGATATCCGGGCGCCCGGCACTGTCGACGCGCGAGCAGGCCGCAATGATCGGCCGATACTACTGGTATTCGCACGCCAGGGCGGCGGCACTCGGCTACGCGCCGGGCACCGCGCGCGACGCCCTGATCGAGACGATCTCCTGGCTGGCGGCATCGCCGCACATCCCGCGCGAGGTCAGGGCGTGCATGCGCCTCGCGGACGACATATACCGCTTCCGTTCCGTTGTGGAGTCCTCGGATTGAAAACCTTCGAAAGTCTGGTCGTGCTGAAGCGTCCGCGGCAGGAGCTGTGGACCGCAATGCGCGACCACCTGGTGGCGCTGTCCGGCGGCGTTGGCGATATCGAGGAGATCCGCGAGCTCGAGCGAACCGAAGGCGCCGACGGCATCGTCCACATCGTGAACCGATGGCGCATGCGGCAGCAGATTCCCGCCGCGATCCGCTCGATGCTGAAGATCAGCGAGATCGGCTGGATCGATCGCAACAGCTGGGATGCCGGCGCCGGCACGTGCACCTGGACGATCGAGCCGGCTTTCCTCACCGAGCACATCACCTGCTCCGGGCGGACCGTTTTCGCCGACGCTATGGGCGGCCGCGGCACCCGCGTCACCTTCGCCGGTGAACTAAATCTCAAGCCGGGTCTGCTCGGTGCGTTGAGTGCCATCGCGCCCATGGCAACCGGGTTCGTCGAATTGATCGCCAGCACCATCATCCCGCGGAATTTCCGCTCGGTGGCCGAAGCGGCGGCGGCATTCGAATTGCGCGGCTAGCCGATCAGCACACTGTGGTGGAAGCCCAGCCGCGGATCGGCCAGCGGCGACAGGAACGGCAAGTAGCGCTGCAGCTCCGGCATCGGAATGCGTATCCGCACCTCGCCGGCCGGATAGTCATAGATGGTGATGCAGTTCAGCCCGCGATTCGCCGTGAACAGCAGCGACTGATCGGCCGAGAGCTGGCACGCATACACCGAGTCCAGCAGGCTGAACCGGCTGACCCGCAGGGCGCCCAGGAAGTGGCGGCTGTTGGTAGCGAAGCTGCCGCGCGCGAACGCCTCGTACACCTGCGTCGCCACCTCGCGCGGACGCGCCAGATGCGCGGCAAGGTCGGGTCGCTCGTCGATGATGCGGTAGCGCGCGAAGTTCTCCAGCTCGATCGCGACGATCGACTGGCTGCCGCCGTTGCAGAAGATCAGCTCGCTGTCCGACAGCGTCATGTCGGAATTGATGTGCGCCGGAATCTCCCGTCCCGCCGCCCAGTGGCGCTGCACCCGCGCCGACCGCGCATCGATCTCGAACGCATACTCCTTCAGATACGCCATGCCCCATTCGTGGTAGTCGTGGCCGTCCTGCGGCGCGACGCGGAACGACACCGCATAGAAGATGTCGTCGCGCGGATGTGCCGCGACATGCCAGCACGTTGCTGGCAGCGGCAGCACCGAGACGCGGTCGGTGCGGCGGTCCCAGATGCCGACATGGCGCGCCTCGCCGGCAGCGCCATCCGCCGGATTGTCCATCGAGCCATAAACGACATAGCGCCCCGACGCCGTCCGCTTCATGCCATGCGGCAGCTTCACGCCGTGTGCCGCGAGGCGGCGCGGCTTCGCCAGGTCGCCGAGACGGAACGCGTAGAAGTGCTCGCCGATCGGCGTGACGATCTCGTCGTCCGACAGCCAGACGACGTGCGTGCTACCCTGCAGCGAGGTGCGTGCCGTCTCGAACCGCAGCGTGGAGATGCGCTCGATCTCGTTCAGCGTGGTCGCGTCGTAGAACAGCAGGTGCTGTCCGGCGTTGCCGAGATAGCCTACCGTGCCCGCAGGATTGACCGACACCGCATGGCCCGCGGCGATGCCGTCGAAATACACGATCTTGTAGGCATACCGGTTGCCCGCGGGATCGAACAGGAACAGGCAGACGCCGGCCATGCCTTCCAGGCCGTTGATGCCGTTGCCGTCGAGCGCAATGTGGAAGGCGTACGGATAGCCCTTCACGCCGGCAACGCGCGACGCGCGCCTGCGAACCCCGCGAGCCAATCAGCCGGCCATCCGGCTGCTGCGACTGCGAGTCTGCGGCACCGCCCGGCACGTGCTGCACAGACCCTCGGCCTCGATGGTCGCGGCATTGATGGTGAAGCCCGCCTCCTTCGCCGCCCGCGCCAGGACCGACGAGACGGCGTGGTCCTGCATCTCCACGACGCGGCCGCACGTCCGGCAGATCAGGAACTGCGCGGCATGCGTGTGGCTTTCCCCGTCGGGGTCGGCGGTACATCCGGCGATGCAGCCGACGAATGCCGAGAGCCGCTCCACCCGGTGGATCAGCCCCTGCTCCAGCAGAAAGTCCAGCGTCCGATACACCGTGGGCGGCGCCGCACCGCGCCGCGTCTGGCGCAGCCGGTCGAGCAGGTCGTAGGCCCCGGTGGGTGCGGCCGCGTCGAGGATCATGCCCAGCACGTGCCGACGCAGTTCGGTCAGGTTCGCCCCGCGATGCTCGCAGATCGCCTCCGCCCGGTTGAGCAGCGATTCCGTCCGCCGCGAGAATTCAGCCGCCATCCCATCGATCCCTGCCGACGCGGCACGCTAGCACACCGTCCGGCGGTTGCGTCCCCTCTGTTATAGTATTACGTAGCGCCCTGGCGTATCCAAGGGGCCCGCTGCGATGGCACTCCGCGTGCTGACCGTCCTTCTTGCCCTGCTGGCGGCGCCGGCCGCGGCGCAGAACGCCATCGGCATCGTGGCGGCGGAGAACGTCTACGGCGATGTCGCGCGGCAGATCGCCGGACCGGACGCGAAGGTCAGCAGCATCCTGAGCAATCCGGACCAGGACCCGCATCTGTTCGAGGCCAGCGCGTCCGTGGCACGTCTTCTGACGAACGCCACGATCGCGGTGTGCAACGGGGCCAACTACGATCCCTGGATGACGAAGCTGCTGGCCGCCACGCGGACGCCCGGCCGCGGCGTCATCGTGGTGGCGGACCTCGTGCACTGGCAGGTCGGCGCCAACCCGCACCTCTGGTACGACCCACCGACGATGCCGGCCTTTGCCACGGCGCTGGCCGCGGAACTGTCGCAGCGCGACCCGTCGCACCGCGACGAGTACGAGGCAAGGCTGCGGGCCTTCCTCGACTCGCTGCAGCCGCTCGCAGCGCGCATCGCCGCCCTGCGACACCAGTTCGGCGGCACCGCGGTCACCGCCACCGAGCCGGTGTTCGGCTTGATGGCCGCGGCACTCGGCCTGCAGATGCGCAACGAGCGCTTCCAGCTCGCCGTCATGAACAACGCCGAGCCGCGCGCCTCCGATGTGGCCGCCTTCGAGACCGACCTGCGCACGCATGCGGTCCGCCTGATGTTGTTCAACAGCCAGGCAACCGACACCGCCGCACAGCGCCTGCTGCGCATCGCCCGCCAGTCGAACGTTCCTGTGGTCGGCGTGACCGAGACCAAGCCGCCGGCGAAGACCTACCAGGACTGGATGACCGGCGAGCTGGACGCGATCGCCCAGGCACTGTCCGGCCCAGGCGCATGAGCGCCGTGGAGTTCGCCGGTGTGACGCTGGGGTTCGGCGCGCGGACGGTGCTCGCCGGCATCGACCTCGCAATCGGCGACAGCGAGTTCGTCGGGGTGTTCGGGCCGAACGGCGCGGGCAAGACCACGCTGATGCGCGCCATCCTGGGCCTGCTGCCGCCGCGCCAGGGTACCATCCGCGTGCTGGGCCGGCCGGTGGCGCGCGGCAATTCCACGATCGGCTACATGCCGCAAATGCGCGGGGCGCTGGATCAGCTGCGCCTCACCGGCCGGGACTTCGTCGCCAGCGGCATCAACGGCCACCGCTGGGGCCTGCCGCTGCTCGGCCGCGACGCGCGCCAGGAGGTCGCCTGGGCGCTCGCGCGCGTGCAGGCGACCGACCTGGCGCGCCGGCCGCTGGCGGAGACCTCGGGCGGCGAGCGCCAGCGCCTGCTGCTGGCGCAGGCACTGCTGGGGCGGCCGCGCCTGCTGCTGCTGGACGAGCCGCTGATCAGCCTCGACCCGAATCATCAGCGTGCGGTGGTCGAGCTGACGCGCGCGCTGCAACAGGAGCTGGGCATCGCCGTGCTGTTCAGCGCGCACGAACTGAACCCGCTGCTGGGCGCGCTGGATCGCGTGCTCTACCTGGGCCACGGCCATGCCGCACTCGGCACGGTGGACGATGTCGTCACCGGCCCGGTGCTGTCGCGGCTGTACGGTTCCGAAATCGAGGTGGTGCGGGTCAACGGACGGATCTTCGTGATGTCGGGCGGGCACGACGTGGAGCACGACGCCCACCGGCACGACCACGGCGCGCATCATGTTCACGTATGACTTCATGCAGAACGCCTTCGCCGCCGCTCTCCCGGTGGCGCTGGTGTGTGGGCTGTCCGGATTCTTCCTGGTGCTGCGCGCGCAGACCTTCGCCGGCCATGCGCTGTCGCATGTCGGCTTTGCCGGCGCCACCGGCGCGGTGCTGATCGGCGTCGCTCCGCTCTGGGGCCTGATCGCCATGACGCTCGCCGGAGGCGTAGCCATGGGCCTGCTGGGAGAGCGGCTCGGCCAGCGTGACGTGGCGATCGGCATCGTGCTGTCGATGTCGCTCGGACTCGGCCTGCTGTTCCTGAACTTCTTCTCTGCCTACGCCAGCCAGGCGACGACGCTGCTGTTCGGCAACATCATGGGCATCGACGCGGCGACGGTGTGGACGCTGCTGCTGCTGGGCATCGTCGCTGTCGGCGCACTCGGCGCGATCGCCCGGCCGCTGCTATTCGCCAGCCTGCAGCCAGAGTTGGCCGAAGCGAAGGGCGTGCAGCCACGACTTCTGTCGGTGCTGTTCCTCGCCATCGTCGCGCTCGCCGTTGCGGAATCGGTGCAGATCGTCGGCGTTCTGCTGGTCTTCGCACTGATGGTCGGTCCCGCAGCCGCGGCGCAGCGTCTTACCACACGGTTCTGGGCTGGCATCGGGCTCTCGGTCGTGCTGGCACTGGGCGAGGCATGGCTGGGTCTTGCACTGGCTTTCACCACCGATTGGCCCGCCAGCTTCTGGATCACCACGCTGAGCGGCGGTGCCTATCTGCTGGCGACGTTCAGAGGAAGCTTGCTCGCCCGTACACATTAATGTTACTGATTGTGCTTCGAGAATCAGAAATGTGCGGTTGATGAAGTCCGCCCTGCAGTTCGTTGCCGCCTGGATCGCGGTGTGGTGCCAGGTCGTCGTGGTTGCGGCGCTGCCGCTCGAGCCACCGGCGGGCCGCGCCAATACGATTGTCCAGGCACCGATCTGCCAGTTCCACGCCCAGCAGGGGCAGCCGGCACCGGCGCAACCGGCCCACACCGGACATGACTGCGCGTTCTGCGTCATGTGCCAGACGCACGCCGGGACGATCGCGCTGCCGGCAACAACCCCTGCGCTGCTGCCCAGACAGGTCGTCGTCGCGGTGCGCTTTGCCGGCGCGCAGCCCCGTGCGCCTCCGCCCTCCCCCGCCGTCGCCGCCCAGCCACGTGGACCACCCACCCTGATCTGAGTCCGGCTCCGCTTACTCGGCCCGCTCACATCAGGGGAAACCTTGCAGATGCAACGCTCGAAGTTCCTGGCAGTCCTGACTGGCGCATGCCTGCTGCCGCTGCAATCCGTGCTGGCACACGGCTACGCCGGCCCGCACATGTTCATAAGCACGCTGCTGATCGACGATCCAAACGTCGCCGACGAAGCGTCGCTGCCGACCTTTCAGTTCCTGCCGTCCAAAGATGACGGCGTGTCGTCCGGCAACTACAATCTCAGCTTCGAATTCGACAAGCGTATCACCGAGAACTTCGGCTTCTCGGTGGCCGACGGCTACTCCTGGGTGCACACACCCGGCGCGAAGACGCAGATGGGGTGGCAGAACATCGAACTCGGCCTGAAATACAAGATCTACGTCAACCCGGAGCATGAGTTCATGCTGTCCTTCGGCGTGTCGCGCGAGTTCGCCCGCACCGGCGCCACCGGCAGCCGGGGCGAAGCGATCGACAACGACGACACCAGTTCCACCTCGCCCACACTGTTCTTCGGCAAGGGCTTCGGTGACCTGCCGATCGGTTACCTGCGACCGCTCGCCGTCACCGGCACGCTTGGCTATGCGATTGCCGACAAGAAGCTGAAGGCGACCGGCGTCGATCCGGACACCGGCGAGGTGCTGTTCAACAACGGCATTCCGAACATGTGGAACGGCGGGCTGTCGCTTCAGTACAGCATGCGCTACCTGCAAGGCCAGGTGAAGGACCTGGGGCTGCCCGAGTGGGTCAACCGGCTCACGCCAGTCGCCGAGATGGTCTGGTCGTCGTCAGCCAGCAGGCCGAACCAGACCACCACACAGTTCCTGTTCGGCGTCGGCGTCAACTACACGGCCGACAGCTATGCAATGAGCGTGGAGATGCTGATCCCCGGCAACAAGCAGACCGGCTCCGGCCTTGGCGTGATCGCGCAGTTCCACCTCTACTTCGACGACCTGATGCCCAATAGTCTGGGCAAGCCGATCGCCGCGTGGTTCCACTGATGCGCGCGCTTTGCCTGCTCGTGCTGGCGATGCTGGGTCCCGCGTCGCCCGCCTGGGCGCACGCGGCGCTGGAACGCGCCGTCCCGCCGGTCGGCAGCCAGGTGGATCAGCCACCCCGCCAGGTCGTGCTGACCTTCACCGAGGGCGTGGAACCCGCATTCAGCACGATCGAACTGCGTGGTGCGGGCGGGACGGCGATAGCCACCGGCAAGCCGCAGTCGGTGAACGGCAACAAGCGGCAACTCGAAGTCGACCTGCCCGCGCTTGCGGCCGGCACCTACACTGTGGTGTGGCACGCCACCTCGGTGGATACCCACAAGACCGAGGGCAGCTTCCAGTTCACGGTCCACTAGCGCATGGACGCCGTCGGC
This sequence comes from uncultured Alphaproteobacteria bacterium, assembly GCA_963812075.1. Taxonomy (GTDB): domain Bacteria; phylum Pseudomonadota; class Alphaproteobacteria; order Acetobacterales; family Acetobacteraceae; genus JAMXLO01. The sequence continues at coordinate 118,315 of CAWETN010000018.1, read as the reverse complement.
ATCGCCGTCTCGGTGCTGCGCGGCGTCCACGTCGCCGCACTGGTGTCGCTGTTCGGCGCACTGCTGTTCACGGCGGCCATCCTGCCGGCCGGGGAGGACGCGGCGCAGATGCGCGGCCTGCTGCGGCGCCTAGCGCTCGCCAGCACGCTGGTTGGCCTGGTCTCCGGCGTGGCCTGGCTCCTGATGGAAACTGTGGCGATCGCCGGCACCGGTACCGTGGCGGCGACGCTCCACGCCGTGCCGACCGTCGCCCTGCGCACCCAGTTCGGCCACTGGCTGCTGGCCCGTCTCGCGCTGCTGCTCGCGGTGCTGCTGCTTCCACATCGCAGATGGATCGCCGTCCCCACCGCCGTGGCGGGCGTGGCCATCGCGATACAGCCGTCACTTGGCCATGCGGGCGCGATGGGCGGTGGTGCCGGCCTCCAGCTGATGGCCTCGGAGGCGCTGCACCTGCTGGCGTGCGGCGCCTGGCTGGGCGGGCTGCCGCCTTTGTTCTTCGCGGTCGGGCGGCTGCCGCAGCAGGACGCCTCGACCGTCTGCCATAACTTCACCCCGATCGGACTTGCCGCGGTGCTGCTTCTGGGCGGGACCGCGGTCGTGCAGATCGGCGCGCTGATGGGCGGACTCCCCGGTCTGTTCGGGACCAGCTACGGACATGTCGCGCTGGTGAAGCTCGGGCTGTTCGCCGTGCTGCTGGCGCTGGCGGCCGCCAATCGCCTCCTGCTCACCGACCGGCTCGCCGTCGCGACAGGCGCACGACGTCTCATGCTGTGCTCGATTGCGGCCGAGATGGCGCTCGGCGCGGCGGTCATCGTCACCGCCGGCTTTCTCGCCTCGCTCACGCCGGGCACCCATGAGCAGCCGGTCTGGCCATTTCCCTGGCGGCTGAGCTTTGTCGCGTTCGACGAGCCCTTCCTGCGGGCCGAACTCGTGCCCGCCCTGAGCGCCGCTGTCCTCGGCGTCGCCGTGTTCGCGGCTGGCGCGTTCTGGCGCCGCATCCGTTGGCCCGCACTGGGCATCTTCATCGTCGTCGAGGCATTGGCGATCCCGCATCTGGATCTGCTGTTCGTGGCCGCCTATCCGACCAGCTTCTTCACCTCGCCCACCGAGTTCGCCGCCACGGCGATCGTCAGCGGCGCGCGTGTCTACACGGCGAACTGCGCGGTCTGCCACGGCGCCGGGGCGCAAGGGAACGGCCCAGCCGCACAATCGCTGCCGGTCGAGCCGGCCGACCTCACGGCAGGCCATTTCCGCGCGCACAGCGACGGCGACCTCTACTGGTTCATCGCGCACGGCCTTGCGACTCCCGAGGGCAGGACCACCATGCCCGGCTTCGCCGGCGTCGTCTCCGGCGACGCGATCTGGTACCTGATCGACTACCTGCACGCGTTCAACGCCGGCGCCGCATTGCGCCGCTCGGGAAGCTGGCCGCAGCCGCTGCCGATGCCGCAGTTCGACGCGCAATGCCCCGATGGGCGGATGGTCGATCTCGACGACCTGCGCGGCCGCCCACTGCGCATCATCGCGGTCTCGGACGAGGAGCGCCCCGAGCCACCCCTGCCCGCGGATGCCGATGCGGCGACGATCCTCGTGGCGCGTCACGCGGGCATCAAGCCGACCGGCGATGCGTGCGTCGCCAGCGAGCGCCAGCTGTGGACCGCGCTGGCGATCCTGCGGGGCGTGTCGCCGAACGAGCTGCCCGGCACGCAGATCCTGGTGGACCGCAACGCGTTGCTGCGCGAAGCCTGGCGCCCGGGCGATCCCGGCAACTGGGCAGATCCTGGGATCGTCGCTGCGCGGCTGCGCGACCTGGCCGCCCATCCGCTTGCCATCGGCGACGCCGGAGCGCACGCCCACCACCACTGATGGTGTCCTCGACTGCCCTGCCGCGTCTCGCCGCGCGTCGCCTGCCGTTCTTCTACGGCTGGGTCGTGCTGGCCTGCGCGTGCTGTGCCGGCTTCTCCCGCCAGGGCGGTGCGGTCGCCACGCTGTCGATCTTCGTCGAGCCGATGACGCGGGACTTCGGCTGGTCGCGCACCGCCCTGTCCGGTGCGGTGTCGCTGGGCGGCGTCGTCGCCGCCCTCTCGGCGCCGACCCTGGGCCGCCTGCTGGATCGTCGTGGTGCGCGTGTCGTGCTGTGCCTCGCGGTACTGACCACCGGCCTGGCGAACATGCTGCTTTCGCTCACCGCCTCGCTGGCGATGTTCTATGCGCTGTTCTGCGTGGCGCGCACCAATTTCGCCGGCCCCTTCGACCTCGGCATCTACGGCGCAGTGAACAATTGGTTCGTGGCCCGCCGCGCCTTCGCCACCGCGATCGCCACGCTGGCGCAAATGGCCGGGCTGGTGTGCCTGCCGCTGCTCGCGCAGGCGGCGATCCAGCACAGCGACTGGCGCGCCGGCTGGCTGGCGGTGGGCACCGCCGTGCTGGTCATCGGGCTGCTACCGAACTGGCTGTTCATGGTGCGCCGGCCCGAGGATCTGGGCCTGCTCCCGGACCACTCGGCGCCACGGACCGCGGCGGAGGCCGCGCCGATCGAGGTCGTGTTCACCCGGGAAGCGGCGTTGCGCACGCCCGCCTTCTGGCTGCTTTCGCTGTTCGCGCTGTTCGCCTATCCGGTGCAGGCCGGAGTCAGCCTGCACCAAGCGGCATACCTGATCGAACGCGGCATCGGTCCGGGGACCGCGGCAGCAATCGTCGGCACGTTCTCGCTGATGTCGGGCGTCGCCAGCCTGTGTTTTGGCCTGCTGCCCCGGCGCCTGCCGATCCGCTATTCGCTGGTGTGCACCGGCACGGCACTCGGCGTCGGCACGGCGGCGATGCTGCGCGTCGCGACGCCGTTCGACGGCTATCTCGCGGCCGGACTCTTCGGCGCCGGCGTCGGCGGCCTGCTCACGCTGCTGCCGATCGCCTGGGCCGACTACTATGGCCGCGCCAGCTACGGCGCGATCCGCGGCACCGCGCTCACGGTGCAGGTGCTGGCCCAGGCATCGGGCCCGCTGATCTCCGCCGTGCTGCGCGACCGGTCGGGCGGCTACCAGCTGTCGCTCGCCTGCTTCGTGGCTTTATCGGCGCTCAGCGTGGTTGCGGCGCTGCTGGCGCGTCCGCCGGCACGCCCCCCGCTTGCCGCGACGTCTTCAGCAGCACCCATCCCCCGGCATCCATGACTTCCGGGCCGCAATTCGCGGCGAGCCGGGCGGCGGTGGCGCGCGTGGTGAGCAGAAACACCGGCCCGGATGCGTCGATCGGCCGGTCGCATCCCCGCTCGAACAGCACGCGTCGCTGCTCCATGCGTCGATACCACTTGATCAGCTCCGCATCGTTGGTCGGCGCGTATTTCCACGTCACCCAGATCGGCCGCCCGGTGCGCCGCTCGAAGTCGAGCCATTGCGCCTCCACGTCCGGGTCGAGCAGCACGACGTCGCCCGGACCGGTCAGCCGCATCACCTGCCTGGCAACGAGTTCTTTCCCGCGCTCCGCCGCGCCGGCGGCGCGAACCTCCCGCACGACGTGATCGGCCTGGAGATAGCAGAACGCCGGGCCGATCGCCGCCAGCAGCACGCTTCGCAGCAGTCGCGCGTGACGCCCCGCAGCCTGCATGGCGCAGGCCAGCGCCAGGATGAGCCAGAGCAGCTCGATCAGCGACGACGGGCGGAACAGGTAGAACTTGCCCAGCACGCCGGTGTCGCGATCGAGATATTTCGGCACCAGCACGACGAACAGGTACGCCAGCAGACCAGTCAGCCAGGCCGCGACCACACGCAATCGCCGGGTCGCGCCGCACCGGGCGACCCCGAGGCAGACAAGCAGCATCGGCGCCGCCATGACGTAGCCGGGCAGCCAGTGCTCGCGGAAATACCCCCAGGTGAGGAACGGCGACTGGTGGTGCGGTTCGCGGATGATGGAGTAGATCACGTCCGGCGAAGGCACGTCGGACGCCAGTGCGACAGAGCTGTCGGCGAGCCGTGAGAGCGCGATGACGCCGCACAGCGGTGCGACCAGCAGCAGATAGAGCGCCACCGCCCTGGCCGGTCGGATGTCGCGCGGCGCGTCGATCAGCCGCAGCGCCACGGCGGCCAGGAACCAGAAGCCGCCGACCAGGAAATGGAACCACGTCGCCAGGGCAAACAGCCCCGCCGCAACGACCGGTCGCCGTCCGAGCAGGACAAGACGCAGAGCAATCAGCACCAGTATGTACGCGGCGACCTTCGCCTCGTAGCCGCTGAACAGCCACTCGCCGCCGACGATGTCCTGGCCGATCAGCGACATGCCCATCACCACCACCGCGGCGTCGAGCGCGGTGAGCCCGAAGACCGCGCACAGCGGCGGCAGCGCCAGGAGGTAGCCGACGACCACCGCCAGCCGGGTGGCGGCCTGCGCCCAGGTATAGCCGATCGTCGATACGAGGACGCCAAGTGTGGCATCGCTCAGCATCCGATGGCGCGACGCATCGAACACCGCGGTCGCCTGCGGCCAGGCGCTGCCGTCCACGAACCGGTCGGCGAGGGCGAAGTAGTTCTCCTCGTTCTCGGTGAGGACGCCGTGCGGCGGGATCAGCGCCAGCAGGACGAACGCCAGAACGGCGGTGCCGGCCAGGCGCCTGGTCGACCATGCTCCGGCCAGCCACGTCATGCCGGTCATGATAGCGCGGCGCAGTTTCGGCTTGACACACCCCGTTAGTTGTCAGTTATTATAGATAACTAAATGCGTGGAGATCGGCATGACGTTCATTGATGTGCGGCCCGATCGGCAGCCCGGCCTTAAGGCGTTGGCTAACCGGGTGGCGGCACCCGATCCATCGTCGGGCGAACCGGCGGCTTCGGCCACGCCGGTCGAGGAGAGCAGGGCGAGGCGCCAGGACATTCGCCGCGCCGCGGCGCAGATGATCGCCGAGCGAGGCGTTCTGAAGGCGACGATGCAGGGGGTCGGCCGCGCCGTGAAGCTGCGCGGCTCGAGCCTCTATCACTACTACGCAACGCGCGAGGCGCTGTTCGCGGAGATCATGCTGGAGCACCTGCACGCACTCGGCCTGAAGGTGTGTGCCGCATTCGACGCGACCGAAACCGCCGGGCCGCGGCAGCGGCTGGAGGCGATGATCGCCGCGTTCCTCGACGCCGCCCTGGCGGAACGCAACGAGCATCGACTGACGCTGCGCTCGGGCGACGTGCTGAACGAGGACAAACGGCACGCGGTGCGGGTGCGCACACGCTCACTGGTGGACCTGTTCGGCGAGGTGCTGGCGCTGGCGGTGCCGGATGCCGCGCCGGCGGCGGTGCAGGTCGCGGCAATGTCGCTGGTGGCGGCGATGAGCTGTGCCGCGCTGTGGTTTCACCAGGACGGCGAGGTGGCCGTCGCAGATTACGCCCGGATGCTGGCGCTGATGGCGATGTCCGGCGCGGCGGCGGATCCGGGTGCCGGGATCCCATGAATTGTTGCGCAGCCAAGATTACTGCAGCGCCGGCGGGCAGCGCGCCCGCCGGCGCAAGCGTTCAGACGCCTGCCGGTTCGCCGGGGAGTCGGCAGCGGATGCAGGTCCCGCATTCCATCGCAAGTGCCTGTGCGTCCAGTTCGGAGGCGTAGCCTAGAAGCCGTGCGGTCGTTGTCGCATCGGCCAGCTCTGCGGCGATCCAGCGTACGCGGAGTGCTTCGGAGCGAAGCGTGAAGGCCATTGTGCCCGGCGCGACGTCCGCCCGTTCGCATGGCGCGTCGACTGCTTCAGCGTGGGTCATCGCGTAGCCCTCGACCTCGGACGCAATGTGCGAGTTCCAGCGATAGCATCGCGCTCCGCAGCCTGCGTTGATCTGGATCAATCGGGCGTACGAGAATTGCGACAGGGTTGCAGACTCGCAGCCCCTGTTCTTGCGCAGCAGGTCCCCACAGCGCGACGCGGCGCCAGAGCGAAGCCGGTCAGTTCGCGCAGCGGACTGGTGAGAATGGCGGCCCGCTGGCCGAGGCATTGGCGGCGGCATGAACGACCACTTCGGTCGAGCGGCGCGAATTTCGTGCTGGACTCGTAACTTTAACCTATCATAATATCCCGCGGCAGGGAGCAATGCCGACCTATCGATTTTATTGGCTGAACAACGACAATCACATCGTCAGAGCAGACACGGTGATCGCCGCTGCCGACGATGAGGCTCGCCTGCTCGCCGAAGCGCGTCTCGGATCGACACCGGAAATCGAGGTTTGGTGTGGATCGCGATGGGTTGCCCGGGTGGGCGCCCGAACCGCGCGCCCCTGATACGGGCGACCCACGCTACCCCGCGTGCACCGGCTCCCGCAGGCGGCTTCGCGCGTGGTCCGCGGCGATCAGCATGTAAACAGCGGGCACGACGAAAAGCGTGAACAGCGTGCCGACTGACAGTCCCGTGGCGATCACCAGGCCCATGTTGAAGCGCGACACTGCGCCCGCGCCGGTTGCAACGATGAGCGGCACCACACCAAGCACCATGGCGGCGGTGGTCATCAGGATCGGTCGCAACCGGATGGCGGCTGCCATCTCTATGGCCTCGCGCCGCGAACGACCCTCCTGCTGGAGGTTGTTGGCGAACTCGACGATCAGGATGCCGTGCTTGCTGATCAGCCCCATCAGCGTGACCAGTCCGACCTCGGTGTAGATGTTGAGGCTGGCGCCGCCGAGACCCAGGCCCACAAAGAACAGCGCGCCGGCGATCGACATCGGCACCGAGACCAGGATGATGAACGGGTCGCGGAAACTCTCGAACAGCGCGGCGAGCGACAGATAGATGATGATGAGCGCGAAGCCGAATGTCAGCAGAAAGCCACCCGACTCCTGCACGTACTGCCGGGTCAGGCCGCCATAGTCCACCGTATAGCCAGGCGGCAGGTCGCGCGCCGCCAGCTCCTGCAGGAACTGCACCGCCGTGCCGAGTGCCACGCCGGGTGCGGCCACACCCTGGATCATCGCGTCGTTGATCTGCTGGAAGTGGTTGAGCGACTGGGGAGCGGTGCGCGTGACGATGCGCGCGACGGTGGACAGTGGCACGGAGGCGCCGCTCGCCGTCCGCACGTAATAGTTGAGCAGCTGATCCGGGTTAAGCCGGTAGCGCTGCTGCACCTGCGGGATCACCTTGTACGAGCGCCCGTCGAGCCCGAAATAGTTCACGTAGCCGCCGCCGAGCATCGCGCTCAGCGCGCTGCCGACATCGCTCATTCTGAGGCCGAGCAGCGCCGTCTTGCTGCGGTCGATCTCCACCACGGCTTGCGGCTTGTCGATGCGCAGGTCGGTGTCGAGGAATATGAACAGCCCGCTGGCGCGCGCGTCCTGCAGGAATTTCTGCGCCACGTCGTTGACGCGCGGGAACGGGTCGGTGCTGCCGATGATGAACTGGATCGGCAGGCCCTGGCTGCCGGGCAGCGGCGGCGGCTGGAACGCCACCACCTGTGCGCCGGCGATCTTCGCCATGTTCTGCTGCACGATCGGCTGCAGCGCCCCTGTGGTGCGCGTGCGCTGATCCCACGGCTTCAGCACCATGCCCGCGATGTTCTGCCCGGGCATGTCGAGCTGGAACACGTGGTCGGTCTCGGGATAGCCGGCGAAATCGCGGTAGATCTGCCGATCGTACAGCTGACGCTGCTGCAGCGTCGAATCGGCGGCCGTGGTGGCGGAAGTGATGATGACGCCCTGGTCCTCCTGCGGCGCCAGTTCGCTGGTGGCGCTGCTGTAGAGGAACCAGATGCTGCCCAGGATGATCAGCGAGAACACCACCGTGACCGGCATGTAGTTGAGGCTGCCGCGCAGCCAGCGCGTGTAGCGACGATGGATCGCGTCGAACCGCCGGTCGATGAAGCCGATCAGGCGGCCTTCCCAGCGCGCGAAGCTCGCCGCTCGGACGCAGCAGGCGCGAGGTCATCATTGGCGATAGCGTCAGCGCGATGACCGCCGAGACGGTGACGGCGCCCACCAGGGTGAACGCGAATTCGGTGAACAGCGCGCCGGTCAGCCCGCCCTGGAAGCCGATCGGCACATAGACCGCGATCAGCACCACGGTCATCGCGACGATCGGGCCGGCGAGTTCGCGCGCCGCCTGGATCGCCGCCGGGATCGGCCGCATGCCGTCCTCGAGGTGGCGGTTGACGTTCTCCACCACGATGATCGCATCGTCCACCACGAGACCGATCGCCAGCACCAGCGCCAGCAGCGTGAGCAGATTGATCGAGAAGCCGCAGATCAGCATGATGGTGAAGGTGCCGATCAGCGACAGTGGGATTGCCACCACCGGGATCAGCACCGAGCGCGGCGAACCCAGGAAGACGAACACCACCAGCGTCACGATCAGCACCGCCATCACCAGCGTGCGCACCACCTCGTGGATCGCGCTGCTGACGAAGTCGGTCGAAGTCGTAGACGATCTGCCCGTTCAGCCCCTGCGGCAATTGCGACTGGATGGCGGGAAAGATCGCGCGCACGCCGTGGACCACGTCCAGCAGGTTGGCTGCCGGCGCGACCTGCACGCCGATATAGACCGCGCGCTGGCCGTCGAAGCCGACCTCGGTCTCGTAGTCGTCGAAGCCCAGGGAGACGTTGGCGACGTCCTTCAGCCGGACGATCGCGCCGCCCGACTGCTTCAGCACCAGGTCGCGGAACGCGTCCAGCGAGTGCAGGTCGGTGGACGCGGTCAGGTCCATCTGCACCATCTGGCCCTTGGTGGTGCCGAGACCCGAGATGTAGTTGTTCGCTGCCAGCGCCGGCCGACACATCGGCGGCGGTCAGGCCATAGGCCGCCAGCTTCTCGGGATCGAGCCAGGCACGCAGGGCGAAGTTCTTCTGGCCGAGGATTTCCGCGGTCTGCACGCCGGGCACCGCCTGCAGCCTGGGCTGCACCACGCGCACCAGGTAGTCGGTGATCTGGTTCGGCGCCAGCACCGTGCTGTTGAAGCCGATATACATCGCGTCGATGGTCTGGCCGACGCGCACCGTCAGCGTCGGCTGCTGCGTGCCCTGCGGCAGCTGGCTCAGCACCGAGTTGATCTTGGTGTTGATCTCGGTCAGCGCCTTGTCGGCGTCGTAGTTCAGCCGGAGATAGACCGTGATCGTGCTGACCCCCGACAGGCTGGTCGAGCTCATGTAGTCGATGCCGTTGGCCTGCGCGACGGCGTTCTCCAGCGGCGTGGTGATGAAGCCCGCCACCACGTCGGGATCGGCGCCGTAGTAGACCGTGGTGATCGTGACCACAGCGTTCTGCGTCTGCGGATATTGCAGCACCTGCAGCGTGCCCAGCGCGCGCAGGCCGAGCACCAGGATCAGCAGGCTGACCACCGAGGCCAGCACCGGACGACGGATGAAGATGTCGGTGAACTTCATGGTGCGGACCCGTCAGTGATCGGTCGGTGCCGGCGTCGCATCCGACGCCGGCTGCACGCTGTTGTCGATCACCACAGGCGAGCCGTTGCGCAGCTTCATCTGCCCCGATGTGACGACGACGTCGCCGGGCTTCACGCCGGTCAGCACGGCGACCTGGTCGCCGCGGGTGGCACCCGTGGTGACGAAGGTCTGCCGCGCGGTGCGCGCCGCGCCCTGCTGCTCGACGACGAAGACCGTGCTGCCGTACGGGTTATAGGTGATCGCGGTCTGCGGCAGCGTCACGTTGTGCTGCGTCTCGCCGACATCGATGTCGATCGTGGCGTACATGCCGGGCAGCAGCCGACGCTCCGGATTGGCGAGCGTGGCGCGCACCTGCACGTTGCGCGAACTGGCATCGACCTGCGGATTGATCGCGGTGATCGTGCCGGCGAAGCTCTGGCCCGGCCAGGTGTCCACCTTCATCGCGATCGGCTGGCCGATCCTGATCCGCGCCAGCGCCTGCTGCGGCAGGAAGAAGTCGGCGAAGATCGGATCGAGCGCCTGCAGCGTCACCACCACGGTCCCGGCGTTGAGGAACTGCCCGACATCGACCGCGCGGATGCCGAGATGACCGGCGAACGGCGCGCGCAGCACCTTCTTGTCCAGCATCGCCTTCTGCTGCTCGACCTGGGCACGCGCGTTCTTCAGGTTGAAGATGTCGGAATCCACCACCGCCTGGCTGATCGCCTGCGCCTTCAGCTGCTTCGCATCGCGATCATAGGTGATCTGCGCCAGGTCGGCGGTCGCCTGCAGCGCCTGCAGCTTCGCCGCATCGTCCTCCGAACGCAGCTTCAGCAGCTCCGCGCCGGCGGCGACGTCGTCGCCCGACTTGAAGCTGATCTGCCCGACGATCCCGGACACCTCGAGCGATAGATCGGCGCCGTTCACCGCACGCAGGCTTCCCACCGCCTCGACCTGCGGCTGCCAGTCCTGCAGGCCGGCGGTCACGGTAGAGACGGTCTGCGGCGGATTGGCCATGCCGGCCATCACCTGCGCGATGATGTGCGCCTTGAAGACCTGGAAGCCGAAGAAGCCGCCGAGGACGATGCCCACCCCGACCAGCATGATGATCATGCGCTTGATCATGTCCGTCTCCGTCAGGGCCGCTTGGCGTTGTCGGCCACGCGCGTCGCATCGCTGCGATGCCACCAGCCGCCGCCCAGCGCCTGGAACAGTGCCGCCGTGTCCGCAAAACGATTGGCCTCGGCCTGCACCAGGCTGATGCGCGCCTGCTGCCAGGTGCGCTGCGCGTTCAGCAGCGTCAGGTAGTCGATCGCGCCCAGCTGGTATTGCCGTCGCGCGAGGTCCAGGCTGGCCGCCGCCGAGTGCTCGGCGGCCGCCTGCGCCACCATGGCATCGGCATCCGCCTGCAGCGCGCGCAGCGCGTCGGCGACGTTCTGGCACGCCTTGATCACCGTGCTGCGGGTACTGCGCCGCGGTCTGCTCGAACGCGGCGACGGCGGCGCGCTTCTTGTGCAGCAGCGTGCCGGCGTCGAACAGCGTCTGGGTGATGCCGCCGGCGATGCTCCACACGCCGGTGCCGGGCGCGAACATGTTGGTGAAGCCGGTCGACGCAGTGCCCAGCATCGCCGTGATGCTGAACTGCGGCAGCTGGTTCGCCGTCGCCACGCCGATCTCGGCCGACGCCGAATGCATCTGCGCCTCGGCGGCACGGATGTCGGGCCGCTGCTCGATCAGCTGCGACGGCAGGCTGACCGGGAGGTCCTGCGGCAGGCGCATGCTGTCGAGGCTGAATCGTTCGGCTGTTTCATGCGCCGGCAGGGCACCGGCCAGCGCAGTGAGCTGGTTGCGGGTCTGCGCGAGCTGCTTCTGCAGCGGCGGCAGCGTCGCGCGCGTCTGCGCCAGCTGCGCCTCCTGCGTCAGCACGTCGGCCTGCGACGCGCCGCCCAGGTTGAAGCGCTGGCGCACGAGGTTCAGCGACTGTGCCTGGTCCTTGATGATCGCCTCGGTGGCGGCGATCTGCCCGCGCAGCGAGGCCTCCTGCACCGCAGCGACCACGACGTTCGAGGTGAGCGTGAGATACGCCGCCTCGAGCTGGAACCGCTGGAACTCCGCCTGCGCCTCGAGCAATTCGATCTGCCGCCGCGTGCCGCCGAACACGTCGGGCGCGTACGAGACGTTCAGCGAGGGCGTGACCAGGCCGAACACGGCGTGCTGCGACGGCTGGCCGAACGACGCGCCGGAGAAGCGCTGCTTCTCGGCCTGGATGCCGAGGCTTGCGCTGGGGTAGAGCGCCCCCTCGCCGGCATAGACGTTCTCCTGCGCCTGGCGCAGCGCGGCCTGCGCCGCGTCGAGATCGGGGTTGGAACGCAGCGACTGCTCGATCAGCCGGTTGAGCGAGGCGGAACGGAACAGCGTCCACCAGTCGCCTGGTATGTCGCGATCGGGCAGAAGATGCTGCGCCTCGCCGCCGCGCGCTCGGACCGACGCCGTCCGGACGGCCAGCGGCTCAGGCGTGTAGCCGGTGTCCTGGGGTGGCGACGGTCGCAGGAAGTCCGGTCCGACGGTGCAGCCGCCAACCGCCAGCGCAACCGCGATCGCGTGCAGTGCCGCTATGCGTCGCATGGTCATTTGCGCCGACTGCGGAAGATCGCCTGGATGTGATCCCTGACCACGGCTTGCGCCTTGCGCACTCGCGCCTCGCCGATGCTGTCCCAGTGCAACACCCGATTGGTGGCCCAGCCGCAGAAGATCTTCGCCTGGCCGATGATGGTCATCGCATGCAGCCTCACCTGCTCATGGTGCGGCGGGCGATCGATCAGGCGGCCGACGATGGCGCAGCACGGTTCGCACACGTGGCGGATCATCTCGTCCTGCAGCGCGTCGACCGCCGCGTTCGGCTCCACTTCCATGCGCGCGAAGAATTTCTGCCGGCTTTCGCGATTTGGCACGCTGTCGTCCAGGATCAGCGCGACGACGACGTCGAGCATGTCGCAGAGCAGGTCGACGAGGTGCTGGCGCGAGGCCCGGCCTCCCGCCAGTTCGACGCGGATGCGCTCGGCGATCGGCGCTACACCCGCCTTCATCTGCTGGCTGAACTGCTCGGTCACAGCGCGGTAGAGGCCCTCCTTGCTGCCGAAATAGTATTGGATGGCCGGCAGGTTGACGCAGGCGCTCTCGGCGATGCTGCGCGTGCTCGCGCCGTCGAAACCGTGGGCTGCAAACAGATCGAGCGCCGCCTCCAGGATGCGGTTGCGTGCCTCCTCGCCGCGGGGCTGATGTACAGATCGAAGGTGGGTCACGCTCGTGGACATCTGCTGATTCCGCGACAGGCGGTCCGGGTGCTAAAACTGTCGATCGACTATGTCAATCGATCGATATATTCTTGCCTTCACGTGCGCGAGATGGCATGGGAGCAGGCGTCGGTCATAAGCGGGCCACGCTGGCTAGCGCTATCGAAGGTTTCACCGAACCTGCCAATGACAGCCCATCGGATGCTACCAAATGCCCCCGCGATCGATGAACCACCGGGCGGATGACAGCGTGCAGGGAGCCGGTGAATTTTCGCCTCCGTGCATTACCCAGAATCAATCCGGCAGTAGGGTTGCAGTGATCGGCGCCGCACCCCGCGAGCAACCTGCCGCGCCAACGCAATTGCTGCGTGTGCGTAGCGGCTGGGGCGTGCGGGCCTATCTGCTCGCGGTGGTCATCAGCAGCCTGCTGCCGCTCGCACTGTTCGCGGGCTACCTGTCGTACGACAGCTCGCAAAGCCAGCGCGAGACGCTCAGGACCTCGATCCTCTCGACCACGCGCGCGCTTGCCGTCGCGGTGGACGAACACATTCGCGTGCGGCGCGAGATGCTCGAGGCGCTGGCGCGATCAGACGCGCTGCGCGCCGGCGACCTGGCCGGCTTCCACGACGAGATGGTCAGGCTGTCGCAGCTGCTCGGAGGCACGATCATCACGCTGGTCCGGCCGGATGGAAGCCGCGCGCTGTTCAGTTCGCTTCCGGCGGGCGCGACGGTGCCCGGAACTTCGAACCAAGACCTGGTGCACCGGGTGTTCGAGAGCGGGCAGCCACAGGTGTCCGACGTCTTCGTCGGCGCGGTCACCAAGACGCCGCTCGCCGTGATCGCGGTGCCGGTCAGGCGTGGCGGCAGCGTGGTATACTCGCTGCAGCTCACGCTCAACGCGGACGACTTCATCCGGCTGCTGAGTGCGCATCATCTGCCGGACGCCTGGATCAGCGGCATCGTCGATCGCACCGGGCGCTTCCTGGCGCGCGTGCCGGAGAACGAGAGGCGCGTCGGCCAGCTTGCCTCCAAGGGATGGCAGGCGACGATCCGCAGTCGACCGCACGAGAGTTGGGACCGCTTTCAGACGCTGGAAGGTCAGGCGGTCTACAACGGCCACACCCAGGCGCGCGAGTCCGGCTTCATCGTCGGCATCGGCGTGCCAGCTGCGGTGATCGAGGCGCCGCTGCAACGATCGCTCTGGCGCCTGCTGATCGGCGGCTGTGTAGTGGTCGCGCTCGGCGCGGCGATTGCCGCCCTGGTGGCGCGCCGCCTCACCGACGGATTGCAGCGCGTCGCAGCCGCGGCCGAACAGGTGCCGATGGGACACTGCGACGCGCCGCCGCGTTCCAACGTACGCGAAGTCGACCAGATCGCCACGGCGCTGACCGAGAGCGCGCAGACCATCCTGCGGCGCACCGAGGAACGCGACCGGGCCGACCGCGTCACGCGCCAGACCGCGGATGAGCTGCGCCGGGTGAACGAGACGCTGGAGGGGCGCATCGCGGGCGAAATCGCCGAACGAATGCGCGTCGAGGCGGCGCTGCGTCAGGCGCAGAAGATGGAGGCGATCGGCCAGCTGACCGGCGGCATCGCGCACGACTTCAACAACCTGCTGCAGGTGATCTCGGGCAACCTGGAGGCGATGCGGATGCGCCTCCCCGCCCTCGAGGAACTGCCGCAGGGCGACCGGCTGCGCCGCTACGCCGACTTCGCCACGCAGGCAACCGGGCGCGCGGCTGCCCTCACGCAGCGCCTCCTGGCGTTCTCGCGTCAGCAGCCGCTGGACCCGGTGGCGCTGGACCCCAACCGGCTCGTCGGCGGCATGTCGGAGCTGATCCGGCGCACGCTGGGCGAGGCGGTGGCGATGGAGACCGTGCTCGCCGGCGGCATCTGGCGGATCTTCGCCGATCCAAACCAGCTGGAGAACGCGGTGCTGAACCTGGCCGTCAATGCGCGCGATGCGATGCCGCACGGCGGCAAGCTCACCATCGAGACCTCGAATGCGCATCTGGACGAAGACCTATGCCGCCGCCGAAAGCCTGGCGCCCGGCCAGTACGTGGCGATCTGCGTGACCGACACGGGCGAAGGCATGGCCGCCGAAGTGATCGACAGGGTGTTCGAGCCGTTCTTCACCACCAAGCCTGCCGGACAGGGCAGTGGTCTCGGACTGTCGCAGGTCTACGGCTTCGTGAAGCAGTCGAACGGGCACGTGAAGATCTACAGCGAGCCGGGCGCGGGAACCACGGTGAAGATCTACCTGCCGCGCACCATGAGCACAGAGGCAACGATTGCCGCGGAGACCCCGCAGACGGTGCCGCGTGGCGACGGCAGCACGGTCGTGCTGGTGGTCGAGGACGATGCCAATGTGCTGTCGCTGACGGTCGAAATGCTGCGGCAGCTCGATTACCAGGTGCTGGCGGCGGGCGACGGTCCTGCGGCACTGTGCATCCTCGAGGAACGGCGGGACGTGGCGCTGCTGTTCACCGATGTCGGGCTGCCGGGCCAGTACAACGGACGGCAACTGGCGGATGCCGCGCGCGCACGCTGGCCTGCGCTGCGGGTGCTGTTCACCACCGGTTATGCGCGCAACGCGATCGTGCACCACGGCCGGCTGGACCCGGGCGTGGAGCTGATCGTCAAGCCGTTCAGTCAGGCGTCCCTGGCACAGAAGGTTCGGCTGGTTCTGACGGCGTAGGCGCCGCGTCGCGGCGCACCGGCCGGAAGATGCAGGACCGCTGCATCGTGGTGGTATAGAAGGCGATGTCGGCGGCGTACAGCCCGCCCACCGCGGCGACCAGCTGGTCGTCATACAGCTGTGTATACCGCGGAATCCGTCCCGAGCGTTTCAGCGCGGCGATCTCATGCGCCGGCGTATCGGCGAACAACTCGCCGCCCTCCAACGGCACGAACCGCTCGGAGCCGTGCCGCGTCAGCGGCCGCGCGTCATGGACCTCGAAGCCGCGTTCCCCGAGCCGTCGTGTCGCCTCACCGAACGATTCGACGCAGAAATAGTCATCGTAGGTCTCGTAGACCAGGAAATCGACCTGCGGACGCCAATGCTCGTTGCTTCTGAGGCGCAGGCGAAGCCCCATGACGAACTCGCGGAAGGTCACCATCGCCGGTTCGAGCCGGTAGTTGGTCAGCGCGTGATAGTGCCACGCCACGTCGGTCAGTCCGGCGATCTTGTCGAGATAGCAGCTGGCGATCCGCAGGAACGGATCGCGCAGCACCACGAAGGTGTATCTGGCCTTCGCCAGCTCGGCGAGGGTGGCGCGAAAGGTTGGATTGTTGGTGTGGATCCAGTTGAACTGTTCGGGACCGGACAGCACCCCGTTCGCCAGCGCCAGCGAATAGCGCAGGGTGGAGCAGGCGTTCTTGGGGATGAATGAATAGACGGCGTCCAGCGCGTAGAGCGACAGCGCGTAGCGGGCGGCGCCCTGGTGGGCGGCATTCTGCGACAGCGGCCAGATGTCCGCGCTGGCATAGCGAAGCAGCCGCCGGTTCGGAAATGACATCGCTGCGCCAGACCTTCTCGGCAATTCCTGCGAACGATCGGTGGACAGGCTCAGACGATAGCCGATCCGGCCGGCTTGTCACATGCCGAGGGCTTCAATCCATGACCACGCGCAACGCGTCGTTGCTCAGCGCGGGAAGCCGGCCCTGCGCCGGCGCGTCGATACGCAGCAGGGTGCCGTATTCGTTGCGCAGCCAAAGGCCGGCGCCCGCATCTGCCGGAAGCTGGGCGCCCGCGGGGACGCGCCTGTAGGTCCCGGCGAAGCGCGCGACGGTCCCCATCTGGTACACCTGTCCGGTCGTCTGCAGCACCGCTATCGCGGCTCCGTCGACGCCCAGGCCACCGATGTGGAAGGGATAGAGGTTGCCCTGGAAGAACACCGTACCGCGTCCGCCGCCACCGAGGGGGACATCGTTGGACGGCGCCTGGTTCAGCTCGACGGTGCCGGGCGTTTCGCCGAGACCGGCGGGTGCGGGCACCGTGCCGGTCGCACATGCCGCGAGCGCCAGGGCCAGTGTCAAGCCGAGTGTGCGCGACGCCCGCGGTGCCGCCCGCGACCTCTGCGGCCGATACGTCACTCCATCGTCCTCGGGTCTGCGATGTCCACCCGCAGATGCTCGGTGGGCTGCGGCGTCGCGGTCATGACGCAGACGCCATCCGGCGCCTCGAACTGGTGCCAGGTGTTGCGGGGCACGACCGCCATCATGCCGGCGCCCAGCGCCAGCGATTGCCGGCCCTGCGCCGTCATCAGGTGCAGCGTCGTGGCGCCGTCGATCACCTGGACGATCTCGTCGCCCTGCGGATGCCGTTCCCAGGCGCTGGTGCCGGCGAATCTGGCGGCGAAGATCGCGCCGTCGCGATACTCCGCGAGCCGGGCGAATGCACCCGCGCGATCGGCATCCGAAGACATCGGGGTGCGGTTCTTCAGCATCGTGAGCCTGGCGAACTCCGCCTTGAGATCGAGCACCGTGGTCATGGGCACCTCCGTGGAGACTGACAGCGCCGCTACTGCCTGGGCTTCGAAGACGACTAGCCTCGTCCCGGAGCGATGAACTCCCACGGCGCGTATTCCTGGGTGATGTCGGTCACCACCTCGATCAGCGCCGGCGCATTCGCCGCCAGCGCCTCGCGCAGGGCGCCGCGCAGGCCGTCGGCGTCGCTGGTGCGCCATGACGGCACGCCGAAGCTCTTCGCATAGGTCTGGAAATCCGGATTGCGCAGCTTGGACCCGGAGTCGCGGCCCTCGAACAGCCGTCGCTGGTCGCGCAGCACGTTGCCGTAGGAGTCGTTGTTGAACAGCACGGTCACCAGGTTGATGCCGAACTGCACCGCGGTCGCGAGTTCGGCGCCGCCGAACAGGAAGCCGCCGTCGCCGGTCAGCGCCACCACGGGACGATCGGGCATCGCCACCTTCACACCCAGCGCGGTCGGGAATCCGGCGCCGAGCGTGCCGGAGAAGCCCGAGGTGATCAGCGTGCGCGGCGCGTGGATCGGGAAGCCGAACCAGGAGACATAGCCGGCCTGCGTCATCTCGTCGCAGAGGATGCCGTTGTCCGGCAGCACGTCGCGGATCGCCTCGAGGAACCCCATCTGCGGCTGCACCTTCTGGATCGCCTGCGCGGCCGCCGCCTTCGCGCGCGCGATCGCCTCGGCGCGTGCCGCATCCTTGCGCGGCGAGACCGCGGCGGCGAGCGCCCGGGCGGCATCGGCGCTGTCGGCGACGATCGGCACGTCGGCGCGCAGCCGGCGCATCTCCACCGGATCGATATCGATGCGCGCGACCTTCAGGCCCGGCGGGACCTTGCCCCAGCGCGACATCGGCACCTCGAGCCGGGTGCCGAACGCCACCAGCAGGTCGGTCTCCGGCCACAACGTATAGGCCGAGGCGATGGTGAGGCCGAGTGGATGGCGGTCATCGACGATGCCGCGCCCGCTGCGGAACGACACGACGGGGGCGTTGACGCGCTCCGCCAGGGCGCGGATCTCGGCCGCGGCGTGCAGCGCACCGCCGCCCACCCACAGCATCGGCGCCTTCGCAGCATCCAGCAGCTTCGCCAGCGCCACGATCCGCTCGGGATCGGGCAGCGGCTTCGCATGGCGCGGCAGCGGATCCTGGGGCGTCACTTCGGCTGTGGCGCCGAACTGGTCCCACGGCATCTCCAGCGCCACCGGGCCGGGGCGGCCGGACAGCATCTCCTGGAAGGCACGCGCGGTCAGATAGGACGCCTGGCTCGGGTGCTCGATGCGGTCGGCCCATTTCAGCAGGCTGCGCAGCGTGGCGAGCTGGTCCGGCAGCTCGTGCAGCTGGCCGCGGCCACGGCCGATCATCATGCTGGGCACCTGTCCGGTGAGGCACAGCACCGGCGCGTTGACGCCCCAGGCGGTGGCAAGCGCCGCGGTGGTGTTGAGCACGCCGGGCCCCGGCACCACGGCATAAGCCGAGGGCCGGCCGGTGGCGCAGGCGTAGCCCAGCGCCATGTAGGCCGTGGTCTGCTCGTGCCGCGCATTGATCAGCCGCAGGCTGTTGGAGGCGCGCGCGAAGGCGTCGAACAGGCCGTAGGTCTGCACCCCCGGCAGGCCGAACACGGTGTCGATGCCGTGGCGCAGTAGGCCGTCGACGATGGCCTCTCCGCCGGTCATGCGTGGCATGGGTCGCTCCTCGCGCTGGTGGTCCTGGGCACGTTGGCATGCCGGGACTGACCGGGAAAGCGGGGCAGCGATGCGTCAGGCGCTCGGGAAAGTGAGCCCCGGCGCCTGTTCGTTTCCGCGGCTGGACGTTAGGCTACCAGCGAGTAGCCAAGGACGTCCGAATGTCGACCTCGCTCGCACCCGCGTTCGCCCTGGAAGCCAACACCATGCGCCGCGTCTCGTGGCGGCTGATGCCATTCCTGCTGCTGGCCTACCTCATCTGCTACATCGATCGGGTGAACGTCGGTTTTGCCGCGTTGCAGATGAACAAGGCGGTCGGCATCGATCCGAAGACCTACGGGCTGGGCGCCGGCATCTTCTTCATTGGCTATTTCATCCTGGAGGTGCCCTCCAACCTGGCGCTGGAACGGTTCGGGGCGCGCACCTGGATCGCCCGCATCATGATCACCTGGGGTCTGGTGTCGGCGGCGTTCGCGCTGATCGGCGGGCCGATCTCGTTCCTGGTGCTGCGCTTCCTGCTCGGCGCGGCGGAGGCCGGGTTCTTTCCCGGCGTGATCCTCTACATCACCTACTGGTACCCTGCCCACTACCGCGCGATCATCGTCGGCATCTTCATGGTGGCGATCCCAGTGGCCGGCCTGATCGGCTCGCCGATCTCGGGTGCCATCCTCTACATGGACGGCATTCTGGGCCTCGGCGGCTGGCAGTGGATCTTCCTGCTGGAAGCGGCGCCCGCGGTGCTTCTCGGCATCGCCTCGTTCATCTGGCTGACCGACCGCCCCGAGCATGCCAACTGGCTGAGCGGGGACCAGCAGCGCTGGCTCATCGGCAAGCTCGCCGCCGAACGCAGCCGCGCCCCGCGCGTCGCACACGAATCGGTCTGGCGCGTGATGACCAACAAGTACGTGCTGATCATGGCGCTGGTTTACTCCGGCGCGGCCGGTGCCTCGACGTCGCTGGCACTTTGGCTGCCTCAGCTGGTGAAGTCGTTCGGCCTCACCAACTGGCAGACCGGGCTGGTGAACGCCGTGCCCTTCGGCGTCGCCGCGGTGTGGATGGTCCTGTGGGGCCGCAGCTCCGATCGCACCGGCGAGCGCGTCTGGCACAACGCGCTGCCGCTGGCCTGGATGGTCGTGGCAATGCTTCTCACGTTCTGGGCCATCGGCAGCCTGTGGGCGGTGATCCCACTGTTCACGCTGATCGCCGCGGGCACCTATGCCAGCAAGGGACCGTTCTGGGCGCTGTCGTCCGAGTGGCTCGGCCCGGCGGCAGCGGCCGCCGGCCTGGCGCAGATCAACGCGCTGGGCAATCTGGCCAGCTTCGCCTTCAACTACCTGATCGGCTGGATCCAGGCCGAGACCGGCAGCTTCCCGCTGGCGCTGATGCCGATCGCCGCAGTGGCGACGATCGGCACGATCTGTGTGCTGGTTGTCGGGCGCCACCAGCCTCGGACAGTGGCGGCAACCACGTAGCGGTCAGGGTTCGGCCAGGCGGTACACCCGTGCCGCCGTGCCGCTGTAGAGCGCCTGCTTATCGGATGCCGACGCGCCGGCGGTGATCCGTTTGAAGGCGTTCCACAGCTCCGTGTAGCCGCCCGACTGCTTGTCGGGCGGGAAGTTGCTTTCGAACATGCAGCGGGCCGGGCCAAACGCCTCGATGCAGGGCTCGACATACTGGCGCCAGGCGGCCGCGAGTTCCTCGGACGAGGGCGGCGTGTCGCGCTCGTGGAAGTCGAAGCCGAACGAGGTCATGCCGATGCCGCCCAGCTTCACGTTGACGTTCGGGCACTTCGCCAGTTCGGCGATGTCCCGCTTCCAGCCGAGGAGAATTTCCTGCCTGTGGCCGGCATAGGGGCCGACCCCGAGTACGCCGCCGACATGGTTCAGGATGATCGTCGTGTCCGGGAAGGCACGTGCGAGGTCGACCGCATCCGGCAGTTGCGGATGATACTGCCAGGATTCGAAGCTCAGCCCGAGTTTCGCGAGCTGGGCAAAACCCTCGCGGAACTTTGCATCGCGCACCAGGTGCGGCGGCACCACGCGGGAGACGAACCGGCTGATCGCCGGGCTGGCGTCCCATGAAACGCCGTAGCGGATGCCGCGGAAGCGTCCGCCGCCGACCGCGATCTGCGCCTCCAGCACGTCGCGCACGCGGGCACCGAGCGTCAGATCGGCGTGGCCGATGATCGCCTCGGCGACACGGCATGCGCCGTAGTTGCCGGAGGCGCTCATCGCAGCGACGCCGTTGACGAATTCGACCTCGCCCACCGGCGCCATCTCGGCCGGTCCCTGCTTGCGGTACATCGCCTGGCATTCCAGGAACACCGTGGCGACGATGTTGTGGCCGCCGCCGATGTCGGCCAGCAGGTCGGGCAGGAAATAGCGTCCGCGCTGCGGGGTCTCCCATAGATGATGATGCGGATCGACAATCGGCAGTTCCGGCTCGAGCGCCGCCTCGGTCGGGCGCTTCGCCAGCCAGGCCTTCAGATCGGCATCGTTGCGGTAACTGAGGCCAGGGTATTCGCCAGTTGCGTCGCCTGCCTGGACCATCGCCATTCCCCCATGGTTGTCGGCGACAGGTTAACGCGCCGACGCAGCGACTGTCATTGCCGGCGGCCGGGACCGTCCTGAGCAGGGCCGGTGCGGAGCACGCATGGGTGCTGCGGCTCGCAACGTTGGCCGTCGCCAAGGCTTTGTGGCAGATTTGCCGGCAAGACGTTTCCAGGAGCAGCGCCCATGTCGGACAACACCGCCGCCTTCGATATGCTCGCCGGTGTTCGCATCGTCGACTTCACCCAGTTCGAGGCGGGACCGTCCTGCACCGAGGCGCTCGCCTGGCTCGGCGCCGAAGTGGTGAAGATCGAGAATCCGAAGATGGGCGACCCGGGACGGCGGCTGCGTCCCGGCCAGCCGGACGACGATCCGTATTACTTCCACGTATTCAACGCGAACAAGAAGTCGATCACGCTGAACCTGAAGTCGCCGCGCGGCATGGACATCGTGAAGGACCTGCTGCGCCGCGCGGACGTGTGCGTGGAGAACTTCGCACCGGGCACGATCGAGCGCCTCGGCCTTGGTTACGACGTGGTGCGCGACGTCAATCCGCGCATCATCTACGCGCAGGTGAAGGGCTTCGGCGAGGGCAGCCCATACGAGAAGAACCTGGCGTTCGACATGATCGCGCAGGCCTGCGGCGGCACGTTCAGCGTGACCGGCGCGCCGGACGGTCCGCCGACGCGTCCGGGCATTTCGCTTGGCGACACCGGCACCGGCATGCTGATGGCGATCACCATCCTTGGCGCGCTGCGCAAGCGCGATGCGACGGGCCAGGGCTGCCGGCTGCAGGTCGCGATGCAGGATGCGATCATGCACTACATGCGCATCAACTTTGCGACGCAGGGGCTGACCGGCAAGCCGGCACAGCGCGGCGGCGACAAGGTGCCGGGCGTGAACAACGCGCCCATGGGCCTGTATCCGTGCAAGCCGGGCGGGCCGAACGACTACATCTACCTGATGACCAGCCGCGCCAATCCGGAGCACTGGGACCGCCTGCTGAAGCTGGTCGGCCGCGAGGAGCTGATCGGCGACGCGCGCTATGCCACGCCGATGGACCGGCTGCAGCGCGAGCCCGAGGTCGATGCGATCATTGCCGCCTGGACCCGCCACCATACCAAGCACGAGGCGATGCAGATCATTGGCGCCGCCGGCATTCCCGCCGGCGCGGTCCTCGACACGATGGAGCTGCAGAGCGATCCGAGCTTCGAGCGGCGCGGCATCATGCAGGTGATGCACCACAAGGTGCACGGCGACTTCAAGATGCCGGCCTGGCCGGTGCGCGTGGACGGCAAGCCGTCGCGGATCGCGGCCTCGCCGATCCTCGGCGAGCACACGGCAGACGTGCTGCAGTCCTGGCTCGGACTGGCCGAAGCGGAGGTGGCGGCGCTGAAACGCGACGGCGCGCTGTAGCCCTTGTCGCTGAACCGGCCGCGACGGATCTTCCGTTCGTATCTTGCCCGCATCGACCCCAGGTGGCTGCTGGGGCTGCTGGGAGGCGGGCTGCTCGCCTTGGCCGCCGTCTCGCTGGCCACCCTGTCCGCCAGCCAGGCGCCGCCGCGGCCGGTGCCCGCGGAGGCGCTGACCGCGCGGCCAGCACAGGTCGCCGTGGTCGACGCCGGGACGCTGCGCCTGCGGGACCGCATCGTCCTGCTGCGCGGCGTGGAGCCGCCGCCGCGCGGCACCGCGTGTGGCGAACGGGACTGCGGCAGCGCCGGAGCGAACGCGCTGGCCGACCTGGTGCGCGACGCCACCGTCGAATGCCGCGTCGCCGGCCAGGACGGGCTTGGCCGCCCGTATGGCGTCTGCCTGGCCAACGGCAACGAATTGAACCGCGCCGTGGTGGCAGCCGGCTGGGCCCGGGCGGCTACCGGCGAACCGGAGCTGCGGCGCGCCCAGGAGGCCGCGCAGGCGGGCCGTCTCGGCGTCTGGGGCGCCGACGCCAACCAGTGACCCGGGCCCTGCTTCCGGACATGTCGCTGCGAAATGGCGGCAGATGATGCAATAAGATTTCCGGACCGGCACGCCCTGCGCAATCCCCGGCAATGCCTACGTCCTCTCCTGCCGTTACCACCAATGGTTTAACCTCATTTCGGTTAACGTCGGTTATTGCATTGCAATACCGTGGTTTTTTGACCCGGACGCTTGCGCGTGCGGGGCGACCGACGCAATTTCTGGCCAACTGCTTCGGAGGAGCGCCATGGCAAGTGCAGCCGAAACCCGGAAGCGCGGCGGCAAGGCGCGCGAGTCATCGATCGACCGCAAGCAGCTGCTCAAGGCGTATCGCGACATGCTGCTGATCCGCCGCTTCGAGGAGAAGGCGGGACAGCTCTACGGCATGGGCCTGATCGGTGGTTTCTGCCACCTCTATATCGGCCAGGAGGCCGTCGTCGTCGGCGTGCAGATGGCGCTGTCGGACGGCGACGAGGTGATCACCTCGTACCGCGACCACGGCCACATGCTGGCGACCGGCATGGACCCGCGCGGCGTGATGGCGGAGCTGACCGGACGCACCGGCGGCTATTCGCGCGGCAAGGGCGGCTCGATGCACATGTTCAGCAAGGAGAAGAACTTCTTCGGCGGCCACGGCATCGTCGGCGCACAGGTCAGCATCGGCACCGGACTTGCGTTCAGCAACTGGTATCGCGGCAACGACCGTGTCGCCGTCACGTATTTCGGCGAGGGCGCGTCGAACCAGGGCCAGACGTTCGAGAGCTTCAACCTCGCCGCGCTGATGAAGCTGCCGGTGATCTACGTGATCGAGAACAACAAATACGGCATGGGCACCAGCGTGGAGCGCGCCTCCGCCTCGCGCGACCTGTCGAAGAACGGCGCGCCGTGGGGCATTCCCGGCGTGCAGATCGACGGCATGGACGTGGTGGCGGTGAAGGAGGCGGCCGACCAGGCGGTGGCGCATTGCC
The DNA here is from genome assembly GCA_963812075.1 of uncultured Alphaproteobacteria bacterium. Lineage (GTDB taxonomy): Bacteria > Pseudomonadota > Alphaproteobacteria > Acetobacterales > Acetobacteraceae > JAMXLO01. The sequence continues at coordinate 94,057 of CAWETN010000018.1, read as the reverse complement.
GCTGCCGGCAAGGGGCCGTTCCTGATCGAGGCGAAGACCTACCGCTATCGCGGCCACTCGATGTCCGATCCGGCGCGCTATCGCACGCGCGAGGAGATCCAGACGATGCGCACGCAGCACGACCCGATCGACGGCGCGCGGCACCGGCTGGAGGCGATGGGCATCGACGAGGCGGCGATCAAGCAGATCGACGACGAGGTGAAGGCGATCGTGCAGGAGGCCGCCGACTTCGCGCAGAGCAGTCCGGAGCCCGACGAGGCCGAGCTGTGGACCGACGTGCTGGTGGAGGGCTGAGCCATGTCCACGCAGATCCTGATGCCCGCGCTGTCGCCGACCATGACCGAAGGCAAGCTGTCGCGCTGGCTGAAGCATGTCGGCGACGAAGTGCGCGCCGGCGACGTGATCGCCGAGATCGAGACCGACAAGGCCACCATGGAGGTCGAGGCGGTCGACGAGGGCAAGCTGGCGCAGATCCTGATCGATGAAGGCACCGAGGGCGTCGCGGTGAACACGCCGATCGCGGTGCTGTCGGGCAACGGCGAGGACGTGTCGGCTGCCGCCGGCGCCCGCGGCGAAGCCGGCACCGCCGACCGGAGACCGGCGCCGCCGCCGCGGCCGGCCGCACCGGTCGCGGCGCCCGCCGCGCGCGCCGAGCCCGACAAGGACTGGGGACCGACCAAGCCGATCACCGTGCGCGAGGCGCTGCGCGATGCGATGGCGCTGGAGCTGCGCCGCGACGACCAGCGTGTTCCTGATCGGCGAGGAGGTCGCGCAGTACCAGGGCGCCTACAAGATCAGCCAGGGCCTGCTCGACGAATTCGGCCCGAAGCGGGTGATCGACACGCCGATCACCGAGCACGGCTTCACCGGCATGGCGGTCGGCGCCGCGCTGAACGGCCTGAAGCCGATCGTCGAGTTCATGACCTTCAACTTCGCCATGCAGGCGATGGACCAGATCATCAACTCGGCGGCGAAGACGCTGTACATGTCGGGCGGCCAGATGGGCTGTCCGATCGTGTTCCGCGGCCCGAACGGCGCCGCCGCGCGCGTCGCCGCGCAGCACTCGCAGTGCTACGCGAGCTGGTACGCGCATGTGCCGGGACTGAAGGTGGTGGCGCCGTGGTCGTCGGCCGATGCGAAGGGGCTGCTGCGCGCGGCGATCCGCGATCCCAATCCGGTCATCGTGCTGGAGAACGAGATCCTCTACGGCCACACCTTCGATTGCCCGACCGACGACGACTTCATCCTGCCGCTCGGCCGCGCCAAGATCGAGCGCGTCGGCCAGCACGTGACCATCGTCGCGTTCAGCATCATGGTCGGCGTGGCGCTGAAGGCGGCCGAGGCGCTGGCGGAGCAGGGCATCGAGGCGGAGGTGATCAACCTGCGCTCGCTGCGTCCGTTCGACACCGCGACCGTGGTCGAGAGCGTGAAGAAGACCAACCGGCTCGTGTCGGTCGAGGAAGGCTGGCCGTTCGCCGGCATCGGCGCCGAGGTGGCGATGCAGGTGATCGAGCACGCGTTCGACTGGCTCGATGCGCCGCCGGTGCGCGTGCACGGCGTCGATGTGCCGCTGCCCTATGCGGCGAATCTGGAGAAGCTCGCGCTGCCGCAGCCCGAATGGGTGGTCGACGCGGTGAAGAAGCTCGTCTGAGGGGGCGGCACATGGCAACCAACATCCTGATGCCGGCGCTGTCGCCGACGATGACCGAGGGCACGCTGTCGCGCTGGCTGAAGAAGGAAGGCGAGAACGTGCGCGCGGGCGACGTGATCGCCGAGATCGAGACCGACAAGGCGACGATGGAGGTCGAGGCGGTCGACGAAGGCGTGCTCGGCAAGATCCTGGTGCAGGACGGCACCGAGGGCGTGAAGGTGAACGAGCCGATCGCGATCCTGGTCGAGCAGGGCGAGTCGGTGCCGGCTGCCGCGCCGGCTGCACCCACGCCGCCGGCTGCCGCGCCGGCCGCGCCCGCACCGCAGCAGGAGGCGAAGCCGGCTGCCCCGCCGCCGCAGCCACGCCCGGCGCCGCAGAGCGGCAATGGCCACGACGCCGGCAGCGAGCGCATCTTCGCCTCGCCGCTGGCGCGCCGCATGGCGAAGCAGGCGGGGATCGACCTGGCGGCGCTGAAGGGCAGCGGGCCGAACGGGCGCATCGTCAAGGCGGACATCGAGGCAGCGCTGCAGAAGGCCCCGCTCCTGCCGCAGCACCGCAACCGGCGGCGCCCGCCCAGCCCCCGGTCGCGCGCCCGTCGGCGCCGATCGCCGCGCCGCATCAACTGGTGCCGCACAGCTCGATGCGGAAGGTGATCGCGCGCCGGCTCACCGAGGCGAAGTCCACCATCCCGCATTTCTACGTGTCGATGGACATCGAAATCGACGCCATGGTGCGGCTGCTGAACGAGCTGAACGGCAAGGCGCCGAAGGAGGGGCCGGACGCCTACCTGATCACCATCAACGACATGGTGATCAAGGCATCGGCCGCTACCCTGCGTCGCGTTCAGGCGGTGAACGCGGCGTGGACCGACGACGCCATGGTGCTGTTCGACGACGTGGACATCAGCATCGCGGTGGCGATCCCCGACGGGCTGATCACGCCGATCATCCGCCGCGCCGACCAGAAGGGGCTGGCGACGATCAGCCGGGAGATGAAGGATCTGGCGGGACGCGCGCGCGCCGGCAAGCTGAAGCCCGAGGAGTTCCAGGGCGGCGGCTTCTCGATCTCCAACATGGGCATGTTCGGCGTCACCGAGTTCGCCGCGATCATCAACCCGCCGCAATCGGCGATCCTGGCGGTGGCGGCGGGCCAGAAGCGGCCGGTGGTGAAGAACGACTCGCTGGCGATCGCCACGGTGATGACCTGCACGCTGAGCGTCGATCACCGCGTGGTCGATGGCGCCCTGGGCGCAAGGTGGCTGCGCGAGTTCAAGCGCATCGTCGAGGACCCGCTGAGCCTGCTGCTGTGAGTGCCGCACCGCACGTCACCGCCTGTACCGCGAGAGCTTGGCGACGTCGTCGAGACCACGATCGCCTCCGTACGGACTTCCGTCTCCGGGCAAGGTGTAAGGGGTCAGAGACGGTCGGCGGAGGTATCATATGCGCGAGCATCGCCTGTTCGAGCGGCTGTGGAACGGCTCCGCGCAGATGGAGGAATGGACGGCAGCGGTATCGCAGGGCGCCGTCACCCCGGTCGCCGACAACGTCATCACGGTGCACACGACCTACTTCTGCGGCAGCGTGACTGCTATCCGCACGGCCGACGGGCTTGTTCTGGTCGACACGGCCAATGAGGCAACCGCAGAGAAGGTCCTCGCACTCATCCGAACCTGGGACGACGGCCCGATCCATACGGTCATCTACACCCACGGCCATATCGATCACACCGGAGGTATTGCCGCCATCGACCGCGAGGCGGCGACGAAAGGACTGCCGCGCCCGAGGATCATCGCCCACCGCGACGTGGCACGGCGGATGAACCGATACGCGCTGACTCAGGGTCTCAACAGCATCGTGCAGGGCCAGCAGTTCAACAATCCGGCCTATGTCTACCCGGTCGGCCACCGCCAGCCCGACGACGTCTATGACGACACACTCTCCCTTGCGATTGGCGGCGAGCGGATGGAGTTGTTCCATGGTCGGGGCGAGACCGACGACGCCACCTTCGTCTGGCTGCCCAGAAGCCGCGTCCTGGCGAGCGGCGACTTCGTCATCTGGATGTTTCCGAACGCGGGCAACCCGAGGAAGGTGCAGCGCTACGCGGCGGAATGGGCCGCCGCCTTGCGCCACATGGAACGGCTGGCGCCGGAGATCGTCATCCCGGGGCATGGCCCGGTCATCTTCGGCAAGGACCGTGCCGCACAGGTGCTGCGCGACGGTGCGGCAGTCCTCGAGCACCTGGTTCGCGAGTGCCTGGCGCTGATGAACCGGGGAGCCACGCTCGACCAGGTTCTGCATGCCGTCACAGCGCCGCCAGAGGACCTGTCGAAGCCCTGGCTACGTGCAAAGTACCGATGATCCGGAGTTCCTCGTGCGGGCCATCTATCACCTCTACGCCGGCTGGTTCGATGGCAATGCGGCGCATCTGAAGCCCGCGAGCGCAGTGGATCTGGCGGTGGAATTGGCGCGGTTGGCTGGCGGCGCCAACACGCTTGCCGAGCGGGCGCCGTTCTGGCCGAGGAAGGCAACACCCGCCTCGCCGCCCATCTCGCCGAATTTGCCAGTGGGGCAGCCCCTGAGGATATGGCCGTTCAGGCTGCCCGTGCCTTGGTCTTACGGAAATGCATCGACCGCGAAGGCTCGCTGATGGGTAAGGCTTTCCTGGCCGTCTATGAGCGTGAGGCGAAGCAGCGGGCAGAATGTTGACCGGGGGGAATCCCTGCTTCGCAAGCTAAAGGCGAGAGGAGCAGGTTATCAGTGCCGGGCCTGAATGCAGCCGGAACAGCCGGTTGTGGCCGTGCCGCGCTTGGTGCTGCCCGCTCGCGGTAATCGTCTGTTCAAGTTGTTCGTGCACGCTGCGCTCGATTGAGTGGAGTTAAGCCATAGCCATGCAGCGCCTCAGGACGGTTGCATTGAGGTGGCTGCCGTTGGTGCTCATAGTCGTCGTCGGGCTCGCGTTGTCGATCTACGCGTCGTTCCGCAGTGCGCAGAACGGCGAGGCGCAGGCATGGGCAGAGTTCGAGCGCCAGGCGACCGGGGACGTGGACGCGCTGAAGGCAAGGATCAACGCCTCGTTCGGCGCAGTTGCCGCATTGGCGGCGCTGTACAACGCCCGCGACAGCGTGGAGCAGGGCGAGTTTGAGCGGTTTGCCGAAACGATCCTGGCTCGTGATCCTTCTGTTCAGACCCTGGAGTGGGCCCAAGTGGTGGCCGAGGGGGAGCGTGTCGGGGTTGAGCGACGATTGACGGCGGAGTACGGCTTCGGCGTTCATTTCACGGAACGCGACGACGGCAGATTGACCGTGGCCCGCGAGCGATCCCGCTACGTACCGGTCGCCTACATCACGCCGTTGCAGGGCAACCAAGCGGCCCTGGGATTCGACCTCGCCTCTGAGCCCACGCGCCGCGCGGCGGTGGAGCAGGCCGAGCGCACCGGCCTACCGGTCGCCTCGGGGCGGATCCTGTCAGTGCAGCAGGCCAACGAGTACAGCTTCCTGCTGTCCTGGCCGATCTTTACCACCACCGGACAACCACATCGCATGACCGGCCTCGTGCTCGGTCTATTCCGGATCGACGACGTCGTCGCCGCGGCGACGACCGCGGGGGTTACCCGCAGCCGGCTGTTGCTGCTCGACCGGTCTGCCCCGGCAGCCGAGCAGGTACTGTATCCGCGTAACCTGGGTGGTCGTCTGGACGACATGCTGGCAGCGCCCGGCATCACTTCCGACGTCATGGTCGGCGGCCGGGTCTGGCGCATCGTCATCCTGGCGCCGGACGGCAATGGGTCGGCGAACCTCAAGCCGAGCAGCCTCATCCTGGCCGGTGGCCTGCTTCTGACCGGCAATTTAGGCATCTATGTACTGCTCGGAATGCGCCGCTCCGGAGCCGTCGAACGTGAGCACGAGTGGCTCGACAATGCGCTACGGCAAAGCCAGGAGCGGCTGGCTCTGGCTACCGAATTGGCACGTATCGGCATCTGGGATTGGGACCTGACCGCTAACAGGTTGGTGTGGGACGCGCGGATGTACGGCCTCTACGGCATCCGGGAGCAAGACTTCAGCGGCACCTATGATGCCTGGTTGGCGGGACTGCACCCGGAGGACCTTGCCCGGGGTGATGCCGCAATCACTGCTGCGATCGAAGGCGTCAAGGACTTCAACATCGAATTTCGGGTCGTATGGCCCAACGGCGAGGTGCGTGACATCGAGGCGCACGCTTTGGTGCAGACTGGCCCTGACGGACGCGCCACGAGAATGACCGGTGTCAACTGGGATATCACCGAACGCAAGCGTGCCATGGAAACCATCCGGATCCAGGCCGACCAATACGCGACGATGTTGTCGACCACCTCCGACGGTTTCTGGACTTCTCGATCGTCATGGCAGGTTTCTCGCCACGAACGACGTCTATTGTGCCATGACGGGCTACTCGCGCGAGGAACTTCTGAGTTTGACGATCAAGGATGTCGAGGCCATTGAATTGACCGAAGTGACCAAGAGTCACATGGAAACCATTGTAACCGTCGGCTTTGATCGCTTCGAATTACAGCACCGTCGGAAAGACGGCATTGCCATCGACATCGAGGGCAGCGTCTCTTTCCAGCGGGAAACCGGCCAGTTCCTGTGCTTTGCCCGCGACATTACCCAGCACAAACGAGCCGAGGCGGCGCTGCAGGCGCACGAGCGAAGTTACCGCGATCTGTTCGAGTCGACGCGTGACGCGCTCCTGGTACTCGACGCTTCGTCCGGGGCTCTCCTGTCGGCGAACTCCAGTGCCGTGAAGATGTTTGGGGCAGCGGACGAGCAGGATTTTCTTTCCCGTCACCCATGGGATCACTCGCCCGAACGGCAACCGGATGGGCGCCTGTCATCCGAGAAGGCGCATGCGATGATCGAGACGGCGCTGCGCGATGGGACCCATCTGTTCGAGTGGGTACACATGCGGGCCGATTGCACCGAGTTTCCTGCCGACGTGCTCCTGACCAAGGTAACGCGCGGGACCAGAGTACCGATTTATGCCAGCGTGCGCGACATCACCGAGCGGAAACGCGCTGACCAGCAGATCGCGCGCATGGCACACTATGATAACCTGACCGGACTCGTGAATCGCTTGGTGTTCGTCAAGACGCTCGAGCGCAGGATCGCGCAGGCGCAGCGAGACGGTGACAGTTTCGCTGTCCTGTATCTCGATCTCGATCATTTCAAGGACGTTAACGACACGCTCGGTCATCCCGTCGGCGATGCATTGTTGAGGACAGTCGCCAAGCGGTTGCAGGCGAACGTTCGCGCGACCGACACGGTCGCGCGATTTGGCGGCGATGAGTTTGCCATTCTGCTGAAGGACATAACCGAGCCCGCGAACGCGGCTTCTATCTCGGATCGAATTCTTCAGGCAGCCAACCTGGCAACCAGCATCCGGGGTGATGTCGCGGCAATCGCCGCCTGCGTTTCGGAGAAGATTGTCGCCGCCCTGGCCGAGCCGACCTTAATCGAAGCCAACCGGATCCACTCGGGTGCAAGCGTGGGCATCGCGGTCTACGGGCTGGATTCACCGGATGCCGAGACGATGCTGGCGCATGCCGACGTGGCTCTGTATCGAGCCAAGGCGGAACAGCGGGGAAGCTATAGGTTTTTCAGCGATGGCATGGACGCGGAGGTGCGGGCACGGGTCAGCATGAGCACAGAGCTCCGTGAGGCACTCACGGCGAACCAATTTTTTCTCATGTATCAGCCCCAGGTGGATATGAACACCGGCCGCATCCTGGGCCTTGAGGCACTGGTGCGCTGGGCTCATCCGACCTTGGGTACTATTGGGCCTGGCAAGTTCATCCCAGAGGCGGAGAGAAGCGGTCTGATCGTGCCACTGGGACGCTGGGTTGTACGCGAGGCATGCCGCCAGACGAGGCGATGGCTCGATTCAGGCCTTGCGCCGCCGTTGATCGCGGTCAACCTGTCCGGAGTTCAATTCAAGCGGTCGCCCGAACTCGAGGAGGACATTGCCGTGAGCGTGGCGGAATTCGCGATACCGCGGAAGCTCCTCGAACTGGAACTGACCGAGAGCGTTCTGATGGAAGCGTCGCGCGACCACAACGACCTGCTGCTACGCCTGCGCAAGGCGGGCCACCGAATTGCGGTGGACGACTTCGGCAGCGGCTATTCCTCGCTCGACTATCTACGCCGCTACCCGGTGGACAGGATCAAGATCGCGCAGACGTTCATAATGGACATAGGAATCGAACCTGGAAACGACGCAATCGTGAGGGCCGCTCTCGGCCTTGCACGCGAGCTCAACATCGAAGTGGTGGTAGAGGGGGTGGAGACCCTCGCTCAGCTCGAGCTTTTGAAGGGCTGGGGTGGCCGCATAATACAGGGTTACTATTTCGCCAAACCTCTTCATGCCGGCAAGGTCGCGCAATTCTTGCGAGTCGGCCGGATCACACCGGCGCATGCCGAGGCGACCCAAATAGCCGCCCAATGAACGCGATTGCCGGTCAGGACGTGCCGAGCCCTTTGAACTGACGCAGGGCCTCAACAGCATCGTGCAGGCCAGCAGTTCAACGACACGCCTGTGTCTACCCGGTCGGCCGCCGGCAGCGCGACGAGGTTTTGACGATACCCTCTCGCTTGTGATTGGCGGCGAGCGGATCGAGCTGTTCCATGGTCGGTCGAGACCGACGACCCACCTTCGTCTGGCTGTCCAGCCGCCGCATCCCGGCGAGCGGCGTCTTCGCCATCCGGATATTTCGGAGCGCGCCGTATGGAACGGTTGGAACCGGAGATCCATCATCGCGCGACATAATCCTTGCGCGACGGTGAGCGCCTTGTCCACGAGCCGCTCGCGCTGATGAACCGGGGCGCCACACTGTCTGAACCTCTGTGCGGAGGCACCATTGCGTGACGATCACGGACCCTGACGCCGAAGCCCGGCGTGCGCTGCGCCGCCACCGGACCTTCGCCACCGCGCTGCTCGTGCTGATGGCTGCCCTTACGCTGGCGACCTATGCGATGCCCGCCTCGGCTGCCACCGACCTGCTGCAGGCCGCCGCCAAGGCCGGTTTCGTTGGCGGCATCGCCGACTGGTTCGCGGTGACCGCGCTGTTCCGCCACCCCCTCGGCATTCCGATCCCGCACACCGCCATCATCCCCAACCAGAAGGCGCGCCTCGGCGCCGCCCTCGGCCGCTTCGTCGCCACCCACGTGTTCACCGAGGGCGAGGTCGCGGGGGTGCTGGCGCGCCTCGACCTGCCGGGCATCCTGCACCGCTTCCTCGCGGACCCCGCCTCGGCGCGCCCCGCTGCCGTGGCCCTCGCGGCCATGCTGCCGCGCATCCTCAGCACCGTGGAGGACGGCCGCGCGCGCCGCCTGGTCGCGCGCATCGTGCCACGCCTCCTGGGCGGCGCCGGCACCGGCCAACTTGTGGCACGCGCGCTGCACAGCCTGGTCGAGGGCGGCCGGCACCAGGAGGTGTTCGGCTTCGTCCTCGCCCAGCTGCGCGACCTGCTCGCCGGCAAGGAGGAGGCGCTGCGCACCGTCATCGAGGAGCGGGTGCGCGAGCAGGGCGGGCGGCTGGTCGGCTGGGCTCTTGGTGCCTCGATCGCGCGCCGCGTGCTGGCGACGGTGACCGCCGAGCTGGACAAGATGAGCCCCGACGGCTCCGACCTGCGCGCCGCGTTCGACGAGTGGGTGCGCCGCGAGATCGCCCGTCTGGAGGAGGATCCGGCGCGCGCCGCCGAAGTGGGTGTGGCGATCCGCCGCGTGGTGGCACACCCGACGGTGCAGGCCTGGCTATGGGACGTGTGGGCCCGGCTGCGCCTGGCGCTGGAGGCCGATGCCGCCCGCCCGTCGGGCCGGACGGTGACCGCGATCGAAGGTGCGCTCGCCAATGTCGGTGCCATGCTCGAGGCCGATCCGGCGGCGCGTGCACGCGTCCACGCAGCAGTGGAGGCGGTGGCCGCCAGCCTGCTGCCCTCGGCGCAGGCGCGGCTCGCCGAGTTCATCGCCCAGGTGGTGGCAAACTGGGACACCGACACGATCGTCGACCGGCTGGAACTGCGCGTCGGCAAGGACCTGCAATATGTGCGGGTCAACGGCACGCTGGTGGGGTTCCTGGTGGGCGGCCTGCTGTACTGGGTGCTGCGCGCATTGTTCGGCCATGTCAGCTTTTGAGCACCAGCAGGAAGGTCGCGACCTGGAGCGTCAGGTTGCACGACAGCGCGACCCGCATGGCGGCGAGGTAGTCCGCCTGGATCGGCGCCACCCCCAGATGGGCAAAGAACACATCGCCGATCACCGCGACGCCGAGTGCGATGCACGACTGCGCAGTGGTCAGGAACAGACCGGCCGCTGCGCCCGCGTCCTCGCCGGCAACGCCGCGGGCACCCACCACGGTGTTGATCAACGCCGGCTGCGCGAAACCCTGGCCCACGCCGTAGAGCGCGAACAGCACCGCCAGCGCGCACACGTCGACCGATGGCAGCACGATGAGACACGCCAGCGACAGCGCCATCAGCGCAGTGCCCAGATTGACGATCCGCGCGCCGAGACGCGCCCCGACCAGGCCGGATGCCGCGGAGGCGACGGAGAAGCCGACGGCGAACGGCAGGAACATCATACCTGCGGCAAATGCCGAGTAGCCGAGCCCGGTCTGCAGCACCACGGTCAGCACGACGAAGAACGCTGCCAAACCGGTGAAGAATGCCGCCGAGACGACCAGGCCGTAGCCGATCGCGGAAATGCGCAGCAGGTGCAGCGCGACGAGCGGCGTGCGGCCGGCGTGGATGACATGTTGCTCGTATCGAATGAAACCAAACAGCACTGACAGAGACGCGGCCAGCATTGCGAACGACCATGTCGGCCAGCCCTGTTCGCGGCCCTCGACCAGCGGATAGACCAGCAGGAACAGGCCAACCGAAATCAGCGCGACGCCGGGCAGATCGAGGGTCGGTTTCGCCGTGCTGCGCGACTCGCGCAGCATGCGCAGCGCGAGGCAGAACGCGACGGCGCCGATCGGGATATTGATCAAAAAGATCGGCCGCCACGACCAGCCGAACAGGTCGGCGCTGACCAACACTCCGCCCACCACCTGTGCGGCGATCGACGCCAGTCCCATCGATGTGCCGTAGAGACCAATGGCGACCCGGCGTTCGCCCGGGGCGAACTCCATGCGGATGATCGCCAGCACCTGCGGCGTCAGCGTTGCCGCCGCTACCGCCTGCACGACGCGCGAAGCAATCAGCACCGGCGCGCTCGGCGCGACGGCGCAGAGCGCCGAAGCCAGCGTGAAGCAGGCAAGCCCGGCGAGGAACACGCGCCGCCGTCCGTAGATGTCGCCCAGCCGCCCGCCGGTGATCAGCGACACCGCGAAGCCGATGCCGTAGCCCGCGACGACCAGCTGCAACTGCGCAGGACTCGCGCCGAGATCGACGTGGATGGCGGGCAGCGCAATGTTGACGATGAAGAAGTCGAGGAACGACAGGAACGAACCGGTAAGGATCACCGGCAGCATCCACCAGCGCCGCGGATCTTGCCTGTCGCTCATGCAGGCGCATATCGAGGTCACCAGCGCCTGCGACAAGAACACACAAATCTGTGCCATAGTATCACACAGGGAACCAAGGAGCGTGCGATGGCGCAGAAGGATCCGAATGTGCTGCTCGCGCTGGCGGGCAAGCGCGCCGCGCAGCCATGCGGCGTGGAGACCACGCTGTCGGTGATCGACGGTCGCTGGAAGCTGGTCATCCTGTTCCAGCTGCTGGATGGCACCAGGCGGTTCAATGAGCTGCGCCGCCGCCTGCCGGGCGCCACGCAGCGCATGCTGACCCTGCACCTGCGCGAACTGGAGCGCGATGGCCTGATCCGCCGCGAGATCTATCGCGAGGTGCCGCCGAAAGTGGAGTATTCGCTCACCGATCTGGGGCGCTCGCTGGAACCGCTGGTGCGCTTCATGAGCGACTGGGGCCATGCCAACCGCGACGCGCTGGTCGCCGCGCTGCACCGTTCAGCAGAGTTCGCCCTGGCCGCCGAGTGAGGCTAGGATCGTGCGACAGCAACGGGAGGACGAAGCGGATGCCGACCAGCTACAAGGAAATGCTTGCCGCCGCGCACGCCGCGGTTCCCAAGGTCACCGCAGCGGAGGCGGCGAGCCTCGTGAAGGACGCCGGCGCGCTGATCGTCGATGTGCGCGACGGCACCGAGGTACAGGCGAGCGGCAAGGCGAAGGGCGCCGTGGCGGTGCCGCGCGGCTCGCTGGAATCGCGCGCCGATCCGGATTCGCCGAACCACAACCCGGCGTTCCGCAAGGACCATCCGGTCATCCTGTACTGTGCCGGCGGCGGACGCGCCGCACTCGCCGGCAAGACGCTGCGCGACCTGGGGTTCACCGATGTGCGCAACCTGGGCGGCTTCAAGGACTGGGTCGCGGGCGGCGGCGAGATCGAACCGGCCTGAGCCGGAGCCGTTCGTCGCCGACCGCCATGGCCCGACGCGCTCGGGCCTACAGGTGGACGCCGCGTTCCATGATCTCCAGCGTATACGCCCGGTAGCTCATGCCCAGCGTCTCGGCGCGTGCCAGACGCCGGAGCGCGATCTCGCGCCCGGGCGTCTTCCAGGCACGCTTCGACGCCCGCTTCCAGCACCAGTGGCGCCAGGATTCGCCTGGATCGATCTCCGGATCGAGCGGGGGACCGCCGTTGTCGCCGATCCCCCGCACCGATACGCTCAGAACACCCGGGCGACGGCGCGCGTCGCCATCACCCCCACCAGGTGCGCGCGGTACTCGGCGCTGGCGTGGATGTCGCTGTTCATGTCGCCCACCGGCGTGGTGACGCCGGCGATCGCGTCGGGGGAGAAGTTGGCGGTCAGCGCCTGCTCCATCGCGGTATGGCGGAACACGCCGCCCTGCCCCGCCCCGGTCACCGCGACGCGCACGCCGCCCGCGGTCTTCGCCACGTAGACCCCGACGATGGCGTAGCGCGAGGCGGGATTGCGGAACTTCTCGTACGCGCCCTTTTCGGGGACCGGGAATTCTACCCCGGTGATCAGCTCGCCCTGTTCCAGCGCGGTCGAGAACATGCCCTGGAAGAAGTCGTCGCCCGCGATCGAACGCCGGTCGGTCTTGATCGTTGCCCCCAGCGCCAGCACGGCCGCCGGATAATCGGCGGCCGGGTCGTTGTTCGCCAGGCTGCCGCCGATCGTGCCGCGATGCCGCACCGCGTCGTCGCCGATATGCGATGCAAGCTCCGACAGCGACGGGATCTTGCCCTTCAGCCCCGCGTCGGCGGCCACCGCGCCGTGCGTCGTCATGCCGGCGATCGTCACTGTGTTGCCGGACACGCTGATGCCGACCAGTCCGAGCTTCGCCAGGTCCACCAGCAGCGACGGCTTGTTCAGCCGCTGCTTGAGCACCGGGATCAGCGTCATTCCGCCGGCGAGGGCCTTCGCATCGGCATCGGCACCCAGCGCCTTCACCGCATCGGCGAGGCTCGATGGCTTCTGATAAGCGAAATCATACATCGTGCGGTTCCTCGTTCCGATCTACTTCGCGGCCATGATCGACCACAGCTTCTGCGGCGTCGCCGGCATGTTGATGTGCCGCACGCCGTAGTCCTTCAGCGCATCGACGACGGCGTTGATGATCGCCGGCGGCGAGCCGATCGCGCCCACCTCGCCGCAACCCTTCACGCCCAGCGGGTTGTGCGTACAGAGCGTGACCTCGGTGCCCACGGTGATGTTCGGCAGGTTGTCGGCGCGCGGCATGGTATAGTCCATCAGCGACCCCGACAGCAGCTGTCCGGCACTGTCGTACACCGCGTTCTCCAACAGCGCCTGGCCGATACCCTGCGCCACGCCGCCCTGCACCTGGCCCTCGACGATCATCGGGTTGATCACCCGGCCCACATCGTCGACAGCGACGAAGTTCACCACCTCGACGATGCCGGTGTCCTTGTCGATCTCCACCTCGGCCACGTGGCAGCCGCCCGGGAAGGTGAAGTTCTTCGGATCGTAGAACGCGGTCTCGTCGAGCCCTGGTTCCAGCTCCTCGATCGGATAGTTGTGCGGCACGTAGGCGGCCAGCGAGATGTCGGTCAGCGTCTTCGACTTGTCGGTGCCGGCAACGCTGAACGTGTTGTCCTTGAACTCGATGTCCTCGACCGAGGCTTCCATCAGGTGCGCGGCGATCTTCTTGCCCTTGGCGATGATCTTGTCCATCGCCTTCACCATCGCGGAGCCGCCGACGGCGAGGCTGCGGCTGCCATAGGTGCCCATGCCGAACGGGATCTTCGCCGTATCGCCATGCACGACGTCGACCTGGTCCAACGGCACGCCAAGTTGCGAGCAGACCAGCTGCGCCAGTGTGGTCTCGTGCCCCTGGCCGTGGCTGTGCGTGCCGGTAAAGACGGTGACGCTGCCCGTGGGGTGCACCCTGATGTTCGCCACCTCGTACAGCCCGGCGCGCGCGCCGAGCGACCCGACCACAGCCGAAGGCGCGATGCCGCACGCCTCGAGGTAGGTGGAGATGCCGATGCCGCGCAGCCTGCCCTTCGCCGCTGCCGCGCTGCGGCGCGCCTCGAAGCCGGCGTAGTCGGCCTCCTTCAGGCACGCATCCAGCGTCGCCTGGTAGTTGCCGCTGTCGTACTGCAGCGCGACCGGCGTCTGGTAGGGGAAGGCATCGGCAGGGATGAAGTTCTTCCGCCGGATCTCGACGCGGTCCATGCCGGTGTCGCGCGCGCAGGCATCGACGAGGCGTTCCAGCAGGAACGTCGCCTCGGGGCGCCCGGCGCCACGATAGGCGTCCACCGGAACGGTGTTGGTGAACACCGCCTTCACCTCGCAGTAGATCGCCGGCGTCCTGTACACGCCGGCGAGCAGCGTCGCGTACAGATAGGTCGGGATGCACGGCGCGAAGGTGGACAGGTAGCCGCCCATGTTGGCCAGCGTCGAGATGCGCAGCGCCAGGAAATTGCCGTTCGCGTCGAGCGCCATCTCGGCGACGCTGTCGTGGTCGCGGCCATGCGCGTCCGACATGAAGCTTTCGTTTCGCTCGGCGGTCCACTTCACCGGCCGGCGCAGCTTGCCCGCCGCCCAGGTGACGATCGCCTCTTCGGCGTAGTGGTAGATCTTGGAGCCGAACCCGCCGCCGACATCTGGCGCCACGACGCGCAGCTTGTTCTCCGGGATGTGCAGCACGAAGGCGCCCATCAGCAGCCGGATCACGTGCGGGTTCTGGCTGGTGGTGTAGAGCGTGTAGTCGCCGCTCGAAGTGTCGTAGTCGCCGACCGCCGCGCGCGGCTCCATCGCGTTCGGGATCAGCCGGTTGTTGAGCAGTTCGAGCTTCACCACCTTGGCCGCGCCGGCGAACGCCGCATCGACCACCGCCTTGTCGCCGATATGCCAGTCGTAGCAGATGTTGCCGGGCACATCGTCGTGCACCAGCGGTGCCCCCTGCGCGATCGCATCGCGCAGCGAGGCCGCCGCCGGCAGGTCCTCGTAGTCGATGACGATCAACTCGGCTGCATCCTTGGCCGCCTGCTTCGTCTCGGCGATCACCACGGCGACCGGATCGCCGACATGGCGCACCTTGCCGACCGCAATCACCGGATGCGGCGGCTCGGCCATCGGCGAGCCGTCCTTGTTGTGGATCTGCCAGCCGCAGGGCAGCCCGCCCACATTGTCGGCCGCCATGTCGGCGCCGGTGTACACCGCCACCACGCCGGGCGCCTTCGCCGCCGCGGACGTGTCGATACTGTTGATCTTCGCATGCGGCCGGTCGGACCGGCGGATGAACGCGTGCAGCTGGCCGGGCCGGTTGATGTCGTCCGTGTAGTTGCCATGGCCGCTGAGAAAGCGCACGTCCTCCTTGCGGCGGACGGCGGCTCCAATTCCCTCGAAAGGCATCGACGTCTCCCCTGTACGCTTATTCCGCCGCGGCGGCCTTGCCGTGCATCAGCGGCCAGGCGGCAGCGATCGCCTTGACGATGTTATGGTAGCCGGTGCAGCGGCAGAGATTGCCTTCCAGGCCTTCGCGGATCTGCTTCTCCGTCATTCCCTGCGGGTGCGCGTTCACCAGGTCGATGGCGCTCATGACCATGCCCGGCGTGCAGAAGCCGCATTGCAGCGCGTGGTGCTCGCGGAACATCTCCTGCATCGGATGCAGCGTGCCGTCCGCCGCCGCAAGGCCCTCGATCGTCAGCACCGAGGTGCCGTCCGCCTGCAGCGCCAGCATGGTGCAGGACTTCGCCGACACGCCGTCCACGTGCACGACGCAGGCGCCGCACTGGCTGGTGTCGCAGCCGACATGGGTGCCGGTGAGCCCCAGCTTCTCGCGCAGCAGTTCCACCAGCAGCGTGCGGTTCTCGACCTCGACCGTATGCTGCCTGCCGTTCACCGTCAGGGTCACCTGAGGCATCGCGCAAAACCTCCCTTGTCGCGTGGGCGGAGTGTGGTCACCGCGCCATGCGGTGGTCAAGCGGGTACGGGCAGAGCCGGAACGATATCGGTCCTGGCGAGGCCGGTGCCCGGCCCCTGCCAAAGCGCAGGAACGGATCGTGCGCGATCTCAGCAAGCTTGCGGTCGTGCTGAGCGCAAGCCGCAGCCTGTCGGCGCTCGACCCCAAGCGCGGCGGCGCAGGGATGCCCCGGCCGCCACCCCTTGTCAGTCGCGGTGGTAGTCGGCCCGCAGCATCGTCGAAACGCTTGCTGTCGAGGCAGCAGCGTTTGAAAGCGACGGCCCGAGCCGCATGGACACAGGTCCCTGCGGCCCTGCTTTTCGACCAGTTCCTTGTCGCCGTGCACGATGCGCAGGCCGCGCTTGACGCAGGTTTCGGAGTTGAAAGCCCCTCCGACGCTTGCTCAGCGGGTCAAAAGCAGATTTGCGGCTCGAGCTGGTCCTTGCGCATGTCGGCCTCCATCGGGTCGCCGGGCCGGGTGCCGGGGCGGCGGCGGCCTCCTATCATCGGCGGTCACGCGGCGCTAGCACCCTGCGGCTGTCACGCCGCCATCGGCACCACCTGCCCGCCCGGCACGTGGTCCAGGTGGCACGCCGACACGTGCCCGTCGCCCACGGGCCGCAGCACCGGTTCCTCGACCCGGCAGCGATCGAAGGCGAACGGACAGCGCGTGTGGAAGCGGCAGCCGGACGGCGGATTGATCGGCGACGGCACGTCGCCGGTCAGGATGATGCGCTGCCGCTTCGCCGTCGGGTCCGGCACCGGCACCGCCGACAGCAGCGCGCGCGTGTACGGGTGATGCGAACTGGCGAACAGCGTGCGCCGGTCGGCCAGCTCGACGATCTTGCCCAGGTACATCACCGCCACCCGGTGCGTCAGGTGTTCGACGATGGCGAGGTCGTGGCTGATGAACAGCAGCGCCATGCCGAACTCATTCTGCAGATCGACCAGCAGGTTGATGATCTGCGCCTTCACCGACACGTCCAGCGCCGAGACCGCCTCGTCGCAGATGATGAGGTCCGCGCCCGGCGCCAGCGCGCGGGCGATGCCGATGCGCTGGCGCTGGCCGCCGGAGAACTCGTGCGGGTAGCGCCGGATCGCGTCGCGCGGCAGCTGCACCTTGTCCATCAGCAACTCGACCCGCTCGGTCAGCTCGCGGCTGCCGTGCACGATCCCGAAGTTGATCAGCGGCTCGGCCAGGATGTCGCGCACCCGCATGCGTGGATTGAGCGAGGAGAACGGATCCTGGAACACCACCTGGATGCGCCGACGCAGCGGCCGCAGCTGTGCCGCGGGCAGATTGTCGATGCGCTCGCCGGCCAGGTACACCTCGCCGTCGGTGATCGGATACAGCCGCAGGATCGCCTTGCCGACGGTCGATTTGCCGCAGCCCGAATTCGCCCACCAGCGACAGCGTCTCGCCGCGGTTGATCGAGAAGGTGACGCCGTCCACCGCGTAGACCTTCGCGGTCTCCTGACCGAGGATGCCGCCGAAAATCGGAAAATGCTTCTTGAGGCTGTTGACCTCGAGCAACGGGCGTTCAGGGGTCATGCCGCCATGCGTCTCTCGGCATAGTGGCAGGCCACCAGATGATCCGGCGCCTTGCTCTCGATCGCCGGCGCGACGCGCGAACAGAGTTCGGTCGCCATCGGGCACCGCCCGGCGAACGGGCAGCCGACGATGCGCTGTCGCAAACTCGGCACCAGACCGGGAATCTCCGCCAGCTTGGCCCGCCCGCCATCGGTCAGCGAAGAACCGAGCTTTGGCACCGACCCAAGCAGCCCGCGCGTATAGGGATGCAGCGGGCGGGCGAAGATCTCCTCGACCGGAGCCTCCTCGACCTTGCGGCCCGCGTACATCACCACCACGCGCTGGCACATTTCGGCCACCACGCCCAGGTCGTGGGTGATCAGCATGATCGCCGAACCCAGCCGGTGCTTCAGGTCGCGCATCAGGTCGAGGATCTGCGCCTGGATCGTCACGTCCAGCGCCGTGGTCGGTTCGTCGGCGATCAGCAGCCGGGGGTTGCAGGCCAGCGCCATCGCGATCATCACCCGCTGACGCATGCCGCCCGACAGCTGGTGCGGATACTCGCGCACCCGCCGCTGCGGCGCGGGGATGCCCACCAGCACCAGCATGTCGATCGCGCGCTTCTCGGCATCGCGCGGCGACAGGCCCTGGTGCAGCCGCAGCGTCTCACCGATCTGCCGTCCCACGGTCAGCACCGGGTTCAGGCTGGTCATCGGCTCCTGGAAGATCATCGAGATCGCGTTGCCGCGGATGTCTCGCATCTCCGCCTCGGACACGTCGAGCAGATTGCGGCCCTCGAAGCGGATGGCGCCGGCGATCTTGCCCGGCGGCTCCTGGATCAGCCGCAGGATGGACATCGCGGTGACCGACTTGCCGCAGCCTGACTCGCCCACGATGCCCAGGGTCTCGCCGGCCTCGACGCTGAACGACACGCCTTCCACCGCGCGAACCACGCCGTCGGGCGTCGCAAAATGCGTCTGGAGGTTCTCGACCTCGAGGAGCGGCATCTCAGATCCGCTTGGCGAGCCGCGGGTCCAGCGCGTCGCGCAGCCCATCGCCCAGCAGGTTCACCGAAAGCACGGTGATGCACAGGAACACCGCCGGGAAGAATACGATATACGGCTTCACCTGCCAGAGCGCCCGGCCCTCGGCCATGATGTTGCCCCAGCTCGGGATGATCGGTGGCGTGCCGGCGCCGATGAACGACAGCGACGCCTCGGTGATCATCGCCGAGGCGCAGATGAAGGTGGCGTTCACCATCAGCGGTGCCAGCGTGTTCGGCAGGATGTGCTTCAGGATGATCATCGGCGTGCGCGTGCCGGACGCCACCGCGGCCTCGACGAAGGGCTGCTCGCGCAGGCTCAGCACCACGCTGCGGATCAGCCGCGAAACGCGCGGGAAGTCGGCGATGCTGATGGCGATGACCACGTTCTCGACCGAGGCGCGCGACAGCGCCATCAGCGCGATCGCCAGCAGGATCGACGGGATCGACATCAGTCCATCGGTGACGCGCATCAGGATCGCATCCAGCGGGCGGAAGAAGCCCGAAACCAGGCCGACGAAGGTGCCGATCGCCGAGGCAACGGCGGCGACCGCGAAGCCGACGATCAGCGAGATGCGTGTGCCGTAGATCACCCGCGAATAAACGTCGCGACCGAGCATGTCGCTGCCGAACCAGAACTGCGCGGAGGGCGGGCGTGTCCGCTTCGCGGGCGCCAGGGCGGTCGGGTCCACCGTGCCAAGGAACGGAGCGAGGATGGCGATCATGACCATGAGCAGCAGCAGCGAGCCACCCAGCACGATCGTGGGGTTGCGACGGACGAAGGTCAGCACCGGCCCGCGTTGCCTGGCCGGAGGCAGCACGTCGGCCAGCGCCGGCGCGGTGGCGTAGCCTGCTTGCGTCGTGGTCGCGGAGCTCATGGCAGGACCCTCGTCTCCTCGGCGTGGTCGGTCATCAGTAGCGGATCCGCGGGTCGAACACGGTGTACAGCAGATCGACCGCGAGGTTCACCAGCACATAGGACATGCTGAACAGCAGCACGACGCCCTGGATGACGGGATAATCCCGGCGCAGAATGGCATCGACCGTCAGCCGTCCGAGACCGGGTATGGCGAACACGCTCTCGGTGATCACCGCACCGCCGATCAGCAGTGCCACGCCGTTGCCGATGACCGTCACGATCGGCACCGCTGCATTCTTCAGCGCGTGCACGAACAGCACCGCACGCTGCCCGACGCCCTTCGCCTTGGCGGTGCGGACATAGTCCTGGCTGAGCACGTCCAGCATCGTGGCCCGGGTGATCCGCGCCAGCAGCGCGATGAAGATCAGACCGAGTGCGATGGTCGGCAGCACCAGGTTACGCAGGAACGGCACGATGCCGTCGCTCAGCGAGTGGAACCCCTGCACCGGCAGCCAGTCGAGCTGCAGCGCGAAGAAATACGCCAGCAGGTAACCCAGCACGAACACCGGCGTGGAGAAGCCGAACACCGCCAGGACCATGACGCCGCTGTCGATCCAGGAGCCGTGCTTCCATGCCGCGATGACCCCTAGCGGGATCGCCACCGAAATCGAGAACACGATGGTCAGCACCATCAGCGACAGAGTCGGTTCGATGCGCTGCGCGATCATGTGGGCGACCGGCAGATTGGTGAAGATCGACGTGCCCAGGTCGCCATGGACGATCTGCCACAGCCATTCGCCGAAGCGCACCACGAACGGCCGGTCGAGGCCCAGCGAGGCGCGGATGCGCTCCACATCGGCCGGGGTCGCCTGGTCGCCGGCGATGATCGCCGCCGGATCGCCCGGCGCCAGGTAGAGCAGGCTGAACACGAAGAACGCGACCACCAGCATCACCGGAATGGTGGCCATGACGCGCCGGGCGGCGTAGGCGAGCATGCTGCGGCAGTCCGATCAGCGCATGTGCCGACCGGCCCCGCCGCCGATCCTGTCGCAATCCGGCCTGTCCATCACCCCGCTCGAGCCTCCACCACGCGTTTTTGCCTCGTTGGCTCCTAGCCTGCCTCAGGCGACCGGGAAAGACCAGCGGGGTTGTGCGGTGCGGGAAACGGACGGAGGTTTGATCGTCGGCCCGATTGGTCGCGACCACGCATATCGGTAGTGAGCGGCCGATGAACGCCCTGCTGCTGCGCCTCGCCAGAGAACTCCCAGCGCCGATGCGCCGGTTCGCCTCGCCGGCGCGGATCGGCGTGCTCGTGCAGTTCCTGATGTTCGGCAGCGTAGGCGTGGCGGGGTTCGTGGTGGATACCGCGACGGTCTACGCCCTGCGCCACGCGCTCGGCCTGTACGGCGCCGGCATGGCCGCGTATCTCGTGGCAGCCTCGGTCACCTGGATCCTGAACCGCCTCTGGACCTTTCGTGGCCAGGGCACCGGACCGGTGCACCGCCAGTGGGCTCGCTTCCTGGTGGTCAACATGAGCGGGTTCGTGCTCAATCGAGGCACCTACGCGCTGCTGGTTACGTTCGTGCCGCTCTGTGCCGAGCAGCCGGTCTATGCCGTCGCCGCCGGGGCAGTCGCCGGCATGTTCGTCAATTTCGGCCTCAGCCGCAGAGTCGTGTTCCGCTGAAGAGGCCCGGGCCGACGCGTTAACCGGGCAGTACCGATTTCCATCCATAGTTGCAACCAAAAGTAATTCCACCAGGCGACCTCACAACCAAAACCGGTTGCGATAGCCTTCAGCTGCGAGGCCGCGACCGGCGATGTTTCAACCCGTCGGATTTCCAACCGGCAAGGCCCTTTATGCCCCCGCCGACATCGGCGTTCTGCCGATCTCCTATCCAGGATCGGTCCGCTGGCCGATCAGCGGATGGCATTACGCCGCGAAGCGGGGATTCGACATCGTCATTTCCCTGTTCGCTCTGGCGGCCCTGGCGGTGCCTATGCTGATCGCGGCCCTGATCATATGCCGGGACAGTCCCGGGCCGGCGCTGTTCTCGCAGCGACGCATCGGCCGCGGCGGCAGCGGCTTCGTCATGTGGAAGTTCCGCACCATGCAGCAGCATGCGCCGGACGTGGATCATCTGATGCAGGCGACGCGCCACGACAGGCGGGTCACTCGCACCGGCGCATTCCTGCGACGCTATTCCTTGGATGAGTTCCCGCAGCTCTACAACGTGCTGCGCGGCGAAATGTCGCTGGTCGGGCCGCGGCCGCATGCACCCGGAACCCGCGCCGGCGGCATCCCGTTCGAGATGGTCACGCCGCACTACCAGGCCCGGCACCGGGTGCTGCCGGGGATCACCGGCCTGGCGCAGATCCGCGGCTGGCGGGGCGAAACCGATACGCAGGAAAAGCTGCTCCGGCGCGTCGAATCCGACCTGGAGTACATCGAAAACTGGTCGCTGTGGCTCGATGTCCTGATCCTGGTACGAACCGTCGCATCGGTGTTCAACGGCCGCAACGCATATTGACGCATGGGAGGCGGTGGCTGCGTGACCATGCTGCACACTCGTCCGTTGCGCGGACCCGAGCGACTCAGCCGGCAGGTCGGCTACCGCATCGCCGTCCTGATCCCGTGCCATAATGAGGAAACCGCCGTCGCCAAGGTGGTCGCCGGATTTCGCGCCAGCCTGCCGGACGCCGCGATCCTGGTGTACGACAACAACTCGTGCGATCACACGCGCCTGGCCGCGATGACCGCTGGCGCCGGCGTGCGCAGCGAGGCCCTGCAAGGCAAAGGGCACGTGGTGCGCCGCATGTTCGCCGACGTGGAGGCGGATATCTATCTGCTGGTCGATGGCGACGACACCTACGATCCGGCTGCCGCACCCGCGATGGTGCGGCTGCTGATCGAGAACCAGCTCGACATGGTCACCGCCAGCCGGCTGCCCTGCGGACAGGAAGCCTACCGGCGCGGCCATCGCATCGGCAACCGCATCCTCACTGCATTGGTGTGCCGCGCGTTCGGCAATCGGGTCAGCGACGTGCTCTCCGGCTACCGCGTATTCAGCCGGCGCTTCGTCAAGTCGTTTCCTGCGCTCTCGTCCGGTTTCGAGACCGAGACGGAGTTCACCATTCACGCGCTGGGACTGAACATGCCGATCGGCGAGCTGCCGACCCGCTATCGCAGCCGCGCCGCGGGATCGCGATCGAAGCTGCACACGGTCTCCGACGGGCTGCGGATCCTCCACACCATCATGATGCTGGTGAAGCAGGAACGCCCACTGCAATTCTTCGGTCTGGCCGGCGTGACGTTGTTCGTCGCTGGCCTCGGCCTGGCGGCGCCGGTGGTGCTGGAATTCCTGCGCAGCGGCCTGGTGCCGCGGTTGCCCACGGCGCTGCTGGCGACCGGATTGATCCTCGCATCGTCGCTGGCATTCGTCTGCGGCCTCGTGCTCGAGCAGGTGGCGCGCGGACGCAAGGAGCTGAAGCACCTGGCCTATCTGTCGATCCCAGCGATCGGCAGCGGAGCGATGACGACGCGCACCGTGGCGGGCGCGGCCGGCGCCGCCAGACGACACGTACGACGCCGACGTGGTGATCCTGTCGCTCGATCGCGCGGAGGAGACCGTCGCGGCGATCCGCTCGGCCCTGGCGCAGACCGGGCGTGTCGCGCCACGTCTTCGTCGTCGACCAGGGATCACAGCCCGCAGACCCTGGCCCGCCTGGCGGCCGAAGTCGCCGGGCGGCCGGACGCGACCCTGCGTCGCGCTCGACGCAACCACGGCGTCGCCGGCGGGCGCAATCGCGGTTCGGCGCTGGGGCATGGCCGCGTCATCTTCGGACTCGACAACGACGCGGAGTTCGCCGACCCCACCACACTCGCCCGCGCCGTCGCCGCACTGGACGCCGACCCCACGCTCGCCGCCATCGGCTGCCGCATCCTGCTGCACACACGCGACGACGACGACCTGTCGTCCTGGGGCTATCCGCGCAGCCTTCTGCCCCGTGCCCAGAGGGCTTCGATGCCGTCACCTTCGTCGGTGCCGGGCATGCGATACGGCGTGCCGGCATGGGACGGCTACGACGAGGCGCTGTTCTTCTGCTGGGAGGAGCTCGACTTCTGCCTGCGCGCCATCGAGCGCGGCTGGCGCATCCGCTACCGCGGCGACATCGCCGTGCGCCACAAGGTCTGCCCCGAGCGGCGCGTCACCTGGTCGGGCTCGCGCTGGTTCCACTTCGTGCGCAACCGGCTCTACATCGAACGCAAATGGGGCGCATCGGTGGCTGCCGCTGTTGCCGCGCATCGCGTTCTACCTGCTCAAGGGGGCACGGAACGGCCTGCTGCCACAGACACTGCATGCCCTGCGCGCCGCGGTCGGCATGTCATCTTGTATCGCCGCACGGCCGCGTTCGGCCGCCTCGCTTGCATACATTCGCCGCAACGATACGGTGCACCGGCGACGCGCTGAGCGTTCTGTCGGGCGCAACGCGTCAACCGCTCTCGGGTGCCAGGCGCTCTTGCAGCAGCATCGGCAAGATCGCCGGACTGTCCACCAGGTAGCGTCGCGCCATCCGCAACGGATCGCGGCCAAGCCGGTGCAGCCATTCCAGGCCGGTGCGCTGCATCCAGCCGGGCGCGCGCGGCTGCGCGCCGGCGATGAACTCCAGGCTTGCGCCGATGCAGAGCCCGACGCCGGTGGCACGGCCCGTCGCCTCGATGGCCGCGGCGAGCATCTCCTGCCGCGGCGAACCGACCGCGAGGAACGTGAAGCGCGCCGGATGCGCCACGACGAAGTCCACCGCGGCACGCAGCGTGGCGGGATCGCGCTCGAAGCCGCGCGGCGGATCGAAATGTGCCGGTGCGGTCAGGCCGGCAGCGCGCCACCAGCGACGGCAGCCACGCGGGAGACAGGCCGACGATGGTGATGCGCTCCTCCGCCTGTAGATGGCTGGCGAGCAGGAGCGCGGTGAGATCGCTGCCAGGCGCGACGTGCGGCGTCGGCAGCCCGAGCAGCCGCGCCGCCAGCGCAACCACGCGGGAATCCAGCAGCCGCAGCATGGCGCCTTCGTACAGCGGCCGCAGATCCGGCCGGCGATGCAGCCGCACCAGATGATCGGCGTTCGGCGTCGTCACATAGCCGAACGGCGCCGACGCCGGCCGCCGTGCCAGCCATGCCGCCGCGTCGGCTGCCGTCAGATCGGCGAAGTCGAGTCCGAGCAGGCGCATGGGCGGTCTCCACGGCGGGAGCGCCCACTCTGCGGCCGGACGATTAAGATTGGCTGATCGCCTGCGCCAGCACGTCCGCGGCGCGCCGGCACTGCGCCGCATCCACGTTCAGATGCGTCACCGCGCGCACCGTGCGCGCCGCGAACGCCGAGACCAGCACGCCCTGCTCCTGCGCGCGCCGCACCACCGTCGGCGGCGTCCGGCAGCGGCTCGGGCACCCGGAAGATCACGATGTTGCTCTGCACCGTCGCCAGATCGATCTCGGCGCGCGTATCCGCCACGCGTTCGGCGATGATCCGCGCGTTGGCATGGTCCTCGGCCAGCCGCTCGATGTTGTTGTCGAGCGCGTACAGCCCGGCCGCGGCGAGGATGCCGGACTGGCGCATCGCGCCGCCGAACATCCGCCGCGCCCGCACCGCGCGCGTCATGTCGGCCGCGCGCCCGGCGATCAGGCTGCCGACCGGGCAGCCCAGTCCCTTCGACAACGCCACCGACACCACGTCGAACGGCGCCGCCAGTTCCGCCAGCGACCGCCCGGTGGCGACCGCGGTGTTGAACAGGCGCGCGCCATCGAGATAGGTCGCCACGCCAAGCTCGCGCGCCGCGGCGCAGATCGCCACCGCATCGTCCTGCGGGAACACCACGCCGCCGCCGCGGTTGTGCGTGTTCTCCACCGCCACCAGCGTGGTCGGCGGAAAGATGATGTGGCCCGGCGGCTTGTAACGCCGCGCGCAGGTCCGCCGCGGTGAACAGCCCGCCGCGTCCGACCACGGTGAACTGCACGCCGGAATTCGCCGCCGCCGCGCCCGAACTCGTGCCAGACGATATGCGCCTCGTCGCCGACGATCACATCGTCGCCGGGACGCGTCAGCAGCTTCAGACCCGATCTGGTTCGCCATCGTGCCGCTGGGCACGAACACCGCCGCCTCCTTGCCCAGCAGGCCGGCGATGCGCTCCTGCAGCGCGCGCACGGTCGGGTCCTCGCCATACTGGTCGTCGCCCACCGGCGCGCTCGCCATCGCCGCGCGCATCGCATCGGTGGGCAGCGTCACCGTGTCCGAGCGCAGATCGATCCGTTGCATGGCACTGTCTCCGTGGTCATCGCCAGGCCAGCAGCAGCCGCTCCGCGCAGCCGATCAGCCACGATACCGCAAGCCCGAGCAGCGACAACACGACGATGCCGGCCAGCAGGTTGTCGGTGTCGTACAGATTGCCGGCCGACAGCACGAAGGCGCCGATGCCGCGGTCCGCGCCGATCATCTCGGCCGCGACCAGCAGCACGATCGCGATCGACGAGGTGACGCGGAAGCTGTTGAGGATCGCCGGCAGCGCCGCCGGCAGCACCACCTTGCGCACGATCGCCGCGCGCGACAGCGCCGAAGCTCTGCGCCATGCGGATCAGCGAGCGCGGCACGTTGTCCACCGCGCCGGCGGTGGCGATCACCGTCGGGAAGAACACGCCGAACGCCAGCGTGGCGATCTTCGAGCCCTCGCCGATGCCGAACCAGATGATGAACAGCGGCACCAGCGCGATCTTCGGGATCGGGAACAGCGCCGAGACCACCGCCATGCCCGGCGAGCGCAGCAGCGACGACAGCCCCACGCAAAGGCCAAGGCCGATGCCGAACACCGTGCCGACGGTCCAGCCGATCGCCAGTCGCGCCAGCGACGCCGACAGGTGCTTCCACAGCTCGCCGCTGATCGTCAGGTGATACAGCGCCACCGCGATGTTCGCCGGCGCGGGCAGGAACAGCGTCGGAGATCGCGCCGCAGCGAATCGCCGAGCTGCCATAGCGCGACCAGGCCCAGCAGCGTGCGGCACCGGCCAGCGGCAGGTTGCGCGGCGCGAAGCCGCCGCCGCGGAACGCCACGCCGCCCGCAAGCTGGCGCATGCGTCAGGTGATGTCGCCCAACCGGTAGAAGCGCGCCGCCGTGCCGTGGAACAGCGCCGCCTTCTCGGTCGTCGGAACATCCGGTGCGCCAGGCGCTTGAACGCGTTCCACACCACGGGGTAGCTGCACATTCCCTTGTCCACCGGGAAGTTGCTCTCGAACATGCAGCGGTCGGCGCCGAACGCTTCGATGCAGGTCTCCATGAACGGGCCGCCACGCCGCTGCGAGTTCGCCGGAGGACGGCGGCAGCGGCTCCTCGTGGAAGTCGAAGCCGCGGATCGTCATCGCCTGGCCACCGAGCTTCAGCACCACGTTGGGGCACTTCGCCAGCTCGCGCAGATCACGCCGCCAGTTGGCGAATGTCTCGGTCCGGGACGCGCGCGATACGGGCCGATGCCGATCGAACCGCCGCAGTGGTTGGCGCAGATCGGCTGATCCGGAAACGCGCGCGCCAGATCGATCAGCTCCGGCAGTTGCGGATGATACAGCGAGCACTCGTACGACAGGCCGAACCGCCGCAGCCGTCCCAGTCCGACGCGGAACGCCGGGTCCATCAGCAGATGCTGCGGCGCCGGCGTGGCCGTCGTCATGACGATCGCCGGCATCCCAGCCGGCGCTCTGGCGGATGCCCTTGAAGCGGCCGCCCCCGGCGTCGATGTGCGCCTCCAGCACCGCGTCGATCGGCTCGCCCAGGCGGAAGTCGCAGTAGCCGACGATGCCGGCGCAGGCGCGCACGCCGGCCGCTTCGGCCTGTCGCGCGCGACGGCGGCGACGTACTCGGTCTCGCCGACCGGCCGCAGTTCCGGCGGTCCATCCGTGCGATAGGCGAAGCCGCACTGGATGAATACCGTCGCCCGCACGTTGTGGCCGGACGCGAGATCGGCGCGCAGTTCGTCCAGCAGGTAGACGTCCGTTGCGCTCCCACAGATGGTGGTGCGCATCGACGATCGGCAGTTGCGGGTTCGAGAATGTCCTCGCGCAATTCGGCCCAGCCACGCCTCGTTGACGTGCGGATGCGGATAGGCCTGCTGCTCATGAGTGCCGCTCATCGCCGCTTCCTCCGGTTGCGTTCGAGGAAGCTAGAACGCCTTCGGCCGGGCTGGGAATGGCCCGGCTCGGAAGCGATCGCCGCATCGGGTTGCGTTATTGGCCCTCTTCCCGGCAGTGTCGGTTCGCCGGATGGTCGCCGCCCCGGCATGGACGGCACTGCGTAAAGCGCGCACCGAAGGGGCAGCCCGACGAACGACGGGCGGCCTCTCAAGCCTGTGCGATGTCGCGCTCGGCCGCCACGGCGTCGTCGCGGATCAGCCGCCACAGCTCTGCCTCCATCGTCGCCAGATCGGGATCCGTCGCCGCGCGTCCGGCGAGTGGCCGATCGATGCGACGGACCGCGCGCACGCGTCCCGGGCGCCGCGACAGCACGACG
Source organism: uncultured Alphaproteobacteria bacterium (assembly GCA_963812075.1). GTDB lineage: Bacteria > Pseudomonadota > Alphaproteobacteria > Acetobacterales > Acetobacteraceae > JAMXLO01. The sequence goes on along the minus strand of CAWETN010000018.1, from coordinate 65,988 downwards.
ACCTGCTGGCCAAGCCGCACCGCCTCGGCGAGGTTATGCGTGACATAGATCGTGGTAGTTCCGGCGCGCGCGATCAGCGCGGCGAACTCGTCCAACAGCAGTCCGCGCGTCTGCGCATCCAGCGCCGACAGCGGCTCGTCCAGCAACAGACAGGCCGGCCGCACCGCCAGCGCGCGGGCGATGCCGACGCGCTGGCGCATCCCACCCGACAGCTGCCGCGGCCAGGCGCCGGCGAAATCGCCCAGTCCGGTCAGCGCAAGCACTTCGGCGACACGGGCGCTGCATGCGGCACGCGACAGGCGCCCCTCCAGCGCCAGCGCGATGTTCCCGGCGACGGTGCGCCACGGCAGCAGCGCGAAATCCTGGAACACGTAGGTGAAGGCGTTGAGGCAATCGTCCGCAACCTCGCCCTCGCAACGGACCTCGCCTGCCGCCGGCGCCAGCAATCCGCCCATGATACCAAGCAGCGTCGACTTGCCGCAGCCGGAGGGACCGATCAGCACCATGACGTTGCCGGGTTCGGCGGTCAGGCTGACGTCCTCGAGTACCGACAGCCCGCCATACGCATGGCATATGCCGCGCAGCTCGAGCCGCAGGCCGGCGCTCATCGCATCGGCAGGAAACGCGTGTCGATCAGCGACTGCGGATCGGCGTCGCCCTTCACCAGGCCCTGTGCCCGGAACCACTGCAGCTGGGCGACGACGTCGGCGACGTCGAGCGCGCCACCCTCGTCGTAGTAGCCGATGCCGGCGAGGATCTTGTCGCGCGCATCCGGATCGCCGGTGAACACGTATTTCGTGATCTGCGGAATCGCCGCATCGGTCGTCGCATCGACGATCGGCCGGCCCTGCGCATCGAGCCGCAGGAACGCCTCGCGATAGTCGGCGACGCCGCGCTGATACGCTTGTGCGAGGCGACGCAGCAGGTCGGGCTTCTGCTCGACCATCCGCGCCGTGGTGAACACCGCGGTGATCTGGTACGGCACGATGTCGCCGACCCAGCCGATGATGTGCGCCTGCCCGGATGCCGCCAGCGGCTTCGCCATCGATGCGATGGCGATCGTCGCGTCCACCTGCTCGCTGGCGACCGCAGCGAGCATATTAGCGATCTGCTGCACCGGACGCAGCGTCACGCCCGCGACGTCGAAGTGTTCGGCCTCGGCGATGCGGCCCAGCATGTAGTGGAACGACGAGCCGTACTGCGTGATGGCGAAGCTGTGGCCGGCGAGTTTCGCGGGCGTCGTCAGGCCGGCGGCGTAGGCCTGCTTCGACACCAGGATAGCGGACCCCTCATAGCCTCGCCGTTCGTGCAGCCCCCCGCCGATCACCTTCAGCGTGCCCTTCTCAGCCAGGTTGAAGAAGCCGCCGGTCAACGCGGTGACGCCGACGTCGATGTCGCCGGACACGGCGGCCGCCGCGATCGGCTGTGCCGCCTCGAAGAAGCGAAAAGTCAGCGCGATGTCCGCGTCGCGGAAATAGCCGCGCTCCTGCGCGATGTAGAACGGCGCCGGCGACAGCGTATGCAGCAGTCCTAGGCGCAGCGGATCGGCCGCCTGCGCCGGTAACGCGGCAACGGTGGCGGCGAGCGACGCAAGCCAGGCCCTGCGGCGGATGCGGATCATGTGCGGCGATCACTCCGATTTCGCGTTGCTGGCCTGCAGCGCACGAACCCCGACCGCGGCGACAAGGCCCGTCTGCAGGATGCCGATGATCCCGATCACCACCGACAGCAGCCGGGTGACGAGACGCGTCGGCACCAGATCGCCAAAGCCGATGGTGAGCCCCGTGACGAAGGTGAAATACGCCGAGCTGCCGAGTGGCCAGCGTTCCATGACGCCGATGATCATGCCGAGGCCGAGCTGCAGAACCAGCAGCGCGGACACAATCGGCCAGATGACGCGCAGTTCTTGCCACAGCGCCCTCAGGAAGCGTCGTCGGAGCTGGGCGGGCCGCAGCGGATGATCGCGCATCGCGGCGCTCATGCCGCGCGAAGCGGCGAGGCGCTGCGCCGGGTGCTGGCCCAACGGTTGAATGCAATCACCAGCGCCACGTAGCCCAGACCGAGCGTCACGCCGGCCAGACGGGTCCACACCCGGTCGTCGGCGTCCGGGTAGAACACCGAGAACCCCTCGCCCATCAGGATCGCCAGCACGTTGAGCGACTTCGTCGCCAATCCGGCACCCGGCCCTCCCGCGGCCATCCGGGCCGCGAACGGCCAGGCGGCGAGCAGTATCACGGTGGCGAGCACCGGCAGGCTGGGAGCAAGCCACAGGACCTCCCACACGACGACCGCCGTCGCACCCCCAGCACCGCCGCGACGAAGCGATCACGATTACGCTCGCCGCCGTCTCGCCATCGGCCCGCAGAACGATGATGATGCCGATCATTACTGCGCCGGGTGCCGGCGGTTGCAGCGTCGCGGTCAGGATGACCGCCAGCAGCAGCGCCGCCGCGGCGACCAGCGGCGCAACCTGCGGTGGACGGGTCGTCGGTGCGACCGGCACCCGGTCCGGCAGCACGAGCCGTGTCGCCCAGTCGCAGCGAGCCGCGATGGCGAAGTTCGTTCCGAACCAGAAAGCGAGGTCGCTGGCGAGCTCGGGCCCTTGATCAGCGTCTGTGGCACGATCGCGAACACCATCAGCAGCACCAGGCCGATGGTCGCCCGGTGCGGGTCCTCGAACATGCGGAACCCGCAATAAAACACCCAAGGGTGAGCAGGCACAGCACCACAGGCTCGCGCGCCAGGAACTGCAGCGCATAGCCGGCCGCCGCGACGAGCAGCCAGGCGATGACGGCAAGCGACGCGTTGCGGCAAGCCCGCGGCCGGGCCGGCCGCCAGCGATCCCGCGACGAGGGGCGCCGATAAAGGTGAGCTGAAGGTCGAGGCGCAGCAGCTCGGCCAGCACGAAGGCTGCGGTGAAGCAGAGCGCAATGCGCAGGCCGCGGCGAGCTTCAGAAGACATAGTCGGCGACCGAGACCAGCGACAGCCACGCACGGCCGAGCGCGGCGATGAATCCGGCCTTGTCGGTCACCACAACAACGTTGGCGCGCGAGCCGACGCGGAAAGTGGGAATCTCATTCTGCCGCAGGAGTTCAATGCGGGCCGGGATGCGCTGCACCTCGCGCAGCCACTGGCGCCGCTGCGTCACGTACGGGAGCGGCCCTTCCAACGCGCTCGCCACCGACTGCGACACACCCGGAGCCATGCTGCCGACGCGGCCGTCAACGATACGCCCGGGTTCCACGTTGAAGGTGATCAGCACCGGGTCGCCGATCTTGATGTTGCCCAGGGTGTTCTCCGGCAGGTTGGCGACGATCCAGCCCGCCTCGGTATCTACGATCGTAACTACAGTGTGCCCGGCCGAGGCATACTGTCCGGGCGCCAGCACCGTGTTGGTCACCCTGCCGTCGATCGGCGCTTTCACGTCGGCGTCGTTGCGGTCGATCAGCGCGCGCTGATACTGCGCCAGCGCCAGCTTGATCTGCGGGTTGTCCTGGTTGGTGGGACCAAGCCTCCGGCGCGCCTCCTCCAAGCTGGCCTCGGCCGCCTGCACCGCCGCTTCCGCGGTCACAACTTTGGCACGCGCGACATCCGCCTGGGCATGCGACGCATCGTCGGTCCTGGCGAGCATAAGGATGCGCTGGGTCTGCGCCCTCTCGTTGGTCAGGTTGCCATTGGCATCGCTGACCTTGGCCGCCGCTGCCTCCAGCGCGGCGGTGCTGGCGCCGACGCGCTGCACGGCGTCGCTCAGATTCGCCTCGGCCTGCTTGACCGCGGCATCGAACCGTTGCGGGTCGATGCGGAACAGCAGGTCCCCGACGCGCACCGGCTGATTATCGCGCACCGAGACAGCAATGATGGTGCCGGAGGCATTCGGCGCGACCCCGACCACGGGCGCCTGCAAGGTCGCTTCGGAGGTGTAGGAGGTCAGCCGGTCGAACAGCGTGTGCAGCACCAGCGCGAGCAGGAACAGTGCGAACAGAGCAACGCCGATCGGAACGAAGCCGCGTCGCCTGCGGACAGCAACAGTGCTCGACATCGTCGCTCCTCTGCCTGCGCAGCCAAAGCGTGGTCGAGCGAGCCTAGACCGCCACCTGCATCTCGCCCAGATAGGCCTCGCGGATCAGCGGGTTCTGCCGCAACTCGGCGGCGGTGCCCGACAGCACCACCTGGCCGGTCTGCAGCACATAGGCGCGGTGCGCGATGGACAGGGCCATGTTGGCGTTCTGCTCCACCATGAAGATCGTGGTGCCCTGCTTGTTGATCTCCTGGATGATGTCGAACACCTGCTCGACGTAGATCGGCGCGAGACCCATCGACGGCTCGTCCATGCAGAGCAGCTTCGGCCGTGCCATCAGCGCACGGCCCATCGCCACCATCTGTTGCTCGCCGCCCGACAGCGTGCCGGCGATCTGGCTGCGCCGTTCCTTCACGCGCGGGAACAGCGTGTAGACGCGCTCCAGATCCTGATCGAACTCCGCGCCGCGCTTGCGCAGATAGGCGCCCATCTCCAGATTCTCGAACACCGTCATGCGCGGGAACAGTCGCCGCGCCTCCAGTACCGGCGCGATGCCGCGGCGGACGCGTTCGGCGGTGGCCATGCGCTCGATCGCCTCGCCCTGGTAGACCACCGAGCCACGCGTCGGACGCACCACGCCCATGATGGTCTTCATGGTGGTGGACTTGCCCGACGCGTTGCCGCCGAGCAGCGAGACGATCTCACCCGCGCCGATCGTGTAGTTCACCTGCTTCAGCACGTGCAGGTCGCCGTAGTGGGTGTCGACGTTCTTGAATTCGAGAAGCATGGTCGGCTCCGGCAGCTACTGGGTCATGGCCGGGTGCTTCCCGGCCACGACGGGATCAACCGACCTGCTATGCTGCATTGACCGACGTCCCGGCCAGCGACGCCTGCGCATTGCGCCCGAGATAGGCGCGCAGCACCTCCTCGTTGCGCCGCACCTCCTCCGGCCTGCCGTGCGCGATCACCTCGCCGTGGTCGAGCACATAGACCGTGTCGGCCAGCGTGGTGACCACGTCCAGCTTGTGCTCGATGAGCAGCACGGTCAGCCCGAGCGCGTTCAGGCTCTTGATCTGCTCCGCGAGTTCCAGCGTTTCCGCCGGGTTCATGCCGGCGGTCGGTTCGTCGAGCAGCAGGATGCGCGGGCACGACGCGAGTGCACGGGCGATCTCGATGCGCCGGCGGTTGGCGTAGGACAGCCCGGCGACCATCTGCCCGGTGCGCGGCGTCAGGCGGTTGCCGAAGATCGCGAAGATCTCCATCGCCCATTCGCGCGCCCGCTTCTCCTCGGCCACGGTGCCGGGCGGGCGCAGCACCGCCGCGACCGTGCCGGTCTTCAGCCGGGCATGCTGGCCGATCAGCGCGTTCTCCATCACCGTCAGGTTGGGGAACAGCCGCAGGTTCTGGAACGTGCGCGCGACGCCCTTCTCCAGGATCTGGTAGTCCGGCAGGCCCATCAGTTCCTCGCCATGGAACCGGATCGAACCTTCCTCGGCCGGAACGAGTCCGGTGATCACGTTGAACAGCGTGGACTTGCCTGACCCGTTCGGGCCGATCACCGCCACCACGCCGCCCTTCGGTACCATGAGCTCGACATTGTTGAGCGCGGTCAGTCCGCCGAATCGCACCGTCACGTTCTGGATATCCAGCGCCGCCTCGGCGGAGCGCGCCTCGCCGCCCAGCCCGTGCAGCTTCAGGTCGGTGAAGCCGCCGCGCCGCACCTCGGCATGCTGCTGATCGATCGACAGCGCCGCCTGCGGCCGCGTCGCCGGGATCAGCCCCTGGCGCCGGAACAGCATCATGCCAACCAGGATGAAGCCGAAGATCAGCTCGATCGACGGCACCAGATCGACGCGCAGCAGTATGTCGCTATGCAGGAACCGGCCGAGTGCGTGGATCCACTCGGTCAGGTCCTGCAGCCACCACGACTGCAGCAGCTGCAGGATGAAGGCGCCGAGTACCACGCCCCACACGCTGCCGATGCCGCCGAACACGATCATCACCAGGATCATCACCGAGACCGGGAAGCCGAACATCTCCGGCGTCGCGGTCTGCAGCTTGGCGACGTAGAACACGCCGGTCATGCCGCCGAACGCCGCACCGATGGCGAAGGCCAGCAGCTTGAATTTCGTCCGGTTGATGCCCATCGCACCGGCGGCGACCTCGTCCTCGCGGATCGCCATCCAGGCGCGGCCGATGCGCGAATCCCGCAACCGGATGCTGATGAACACCAGCAGCGCCACCATCGCGATGGCGACGTAATAGTACGGCGTCGCGTCGACGCCGAAGCTCCAGCCGAACAGCCGCGGCGCGGCAACGCCGTTGAGTCCGGCAGCGCCGTTGGTGAGATCGGACCAGTTGCGCACGACGATCGGCACGATCTCGCCGAAGCCGAGTGTTACGATGGCGAGATAGTCGCCCCGCAGCCGCAGGGTCGGCGCGCCGAACAGGATGCCGAAGAACGCCGCGAGGCCGGCCGCCAGCGGCAGGCCGATCCAGAAGGACAGCGTAAAGTGCACCACGCTGATGTCGCCCGTCTCGCCCGGCATCTTGTGGACCAGGCCCAGATACTGGAACGGCTCCCAGAATGCGCTCCATTCCGGCTGGAGCTGGAAGGCCGTGAGGATGCCGTAAGTGTAGGCACCGATGGCGAAGAACGCAGCATAGCCGAGATCGAGCAGCCCGGCGAAACCCACCACGATGTTGAGCCCGAGTGCCAGCGTGGCGTAGGCCGCCGCGTTGGCCATGCTGTCCACGTCGGCATCGTTCGGATGCAGGATCGGGAACGCCAGCGCGGCCGCCGTCAGTAGGATCAGGCAAATGCGCCGGCGATGTGCCTCGGGAATGCGTGCGAACGGCCGCGTCAGGACCGAAACGGTGGCGGCGGCGGTGCCATTCATTGGGGGCGCCCTCTCAGGACTTGTTGGGCGCGATGCGCCCGAACAGGCCGGCCGGCTTGAACACCAGCACCAGCACGAGGATCGAGAAGATGATCACGTCGGTCCAGGCGGTGGCGATGAACTGCCCGCCCATCGCCTCGATCAGACCGATCAGCACCCCGCCCACCATAGCGCCCGGCACGTTGCCGATGCCGCCCAGCACCGCCGCGGTGAAGGCACGCAGACCGGCGGTGAAGCCGATGATGAAGCTGGTGAAGTTGTAGTAGAGCCCGAAGATCAGGCCGCCGGCGCCGGCCAGTGCGGAGCCGAGGAAGAAGGCCATCATGATGACCTTGTCCACCTCGACGCCCATCATGCGCGCGGCTTCGGGATCCTGCGCCGTGGCCCGCATCGCCTTGCCCATCCGGGACCGCTGCACGAACACGTAGAGGATCCCCATCAGCAGCAGCGCGATTGCCCAGATCAGGACGACGCGAAAGTCCAGGGTGGCCCCGCCGATCTCCCAGCGGATCGCCGGCAGCGGGTTGGGGAAGTTCTTCGAGTCAGCGCCGACGGTCAAAAGGATAACGTTGAACAGGATGTACGAGACACCGATCGACGTGATCATTGCGGCGGGTCCCTTGACGTTGCGCAGCGGACGCAGGGTTATCCGCTCCACCAGGACGCCAAGCCCGCCGCAGAATCCCATGGTGACGAGGAACGCCGCCAGCAGGACGCCAAAAAGCGGCAGACCCGTCAGGATCACCTCCTGACCGGACAGACCGAACGCCTGCAGCACGAACAACGAGATGAACGAGCCGATCATGAACACGTTGAAGTGCGAGAAGTTGATCAGCTCGAGGATGCCGTAGACCAGGGTGAACCCGAGCGCCAGCAGCGCGTACATCGCCCCCAGGCTCAGCCCATTGATGGTCTGCTGCAGCAGCAGGTCGAAGGTCGTCATTGGACCGCATGCCTCGGGACCAGGCCCCGGCGCGTCGCCACCATGTCGAAGTCTCCCTGCCTCATTTGCGGGCTGCCGTCCATTATGCAAACAGCATGCCTGTAGCACCGTCCCGAGGTCCGGGGCAGGGTGCCCCGGACCTCGCCCCCAGTCACGACTGTGGCGCGACCTCGATATACTTGTACTGCGCCGACAGGTCGGTCAGCGGCTTTGACGTGTCCTTCTTGATCTGGAACACGCTGACGGTGCGGTCGGAGAGATCGCCGTTCTCATCGAACGATACGACGCCCTGGATGGTCGGCACCTTCGCCGTCTGGATCGCGTCCCGAACGTTTTCGCGGGTGATCGGCTTGCCCGATTTGGCCAACCGCTGGACGCTATCGATAATAACCAGCGACGCATCATACGCCGTGATCGTGTAGTCGTCCGGCGAATCGTTGAACTTGCCTTTGAAGGCGGCGACGAACTGCGCGGCCTTGGAGTCCTCGGTCAGATGCGGGGCGGCAATCGAGGTGTACCAGCCCTCGACCGCGGGGAAGCCGGCGCCGCTCAGCAGGTCCGAACTCACCATGCCGTCCGGCCCCGCCTTGATGACGTTCGGAATGATGTCGTACGACTGCTTGGCCAGCTTCACCCCGGCCTGGGTCACGCCGCCGTAGTAGATCGCTTCGGGACTGAGCGACTTGATCTTGGTGAGGATCGCCGTGTAGTCGGCGGCCTTCGGGTCGAGCCGGTCGCGGCCAACGACCTTCATCCCCTTCGCCTCGGCCTGCTTCTGGAACGAATCCGCCACGCCGACACCGAACGCGCCGCTGTCATCCAGAATGTAGACCGACTTCACCTTCAGCCTCTCAGCCATGAAGTTCGCCATGTTCGGACCCTGGTAGGCATCGGTCGTCACGGTGCGAAAGTAGATCGGCTTGCCGGCTGGACGGTATTGGTCGGCGAATTTCGGATTGGTGATGTCGGGGTTGGTGGACGAGGGCGTGATCGTCGCCAAACCGCCCTGGCTCAGGATCGGCGTCATCGCCTTGCCGGCGCCGCTCATCTGCGGCCCGATCGCCGCGACCACCTCCTTGTCGGCGACCATCTTGCGCGCGTTGGTCGCCGCCTGCGCCGGGTCGTACTGGCCGGCCGTCGCCGTGCCATCATCGGTCACCAGCAGCTCGAACTTGTAGCCGGGCACAGCATTGCCCTCGTTCGCTGCGTCGAAGGCCATGACGATCGCGTTCTTCACGCGGCCCGCCCCCTGCGAGTCGGCACCTGTCAGCGACAGATCGATGCCGATCTTTATCACCTTGTCGGCGGCCCATGCCGGTGCAGCACCGGCGAGCACCCGCCGTCGCGGTGGCGGCAAGCAGCATTTGGCGTCTGGTCATCATATACTTGTCTCCCTGTCGATTGATGGGTCTAAGACTGCGGCGCGGCACCGATGTAATGGTACTGACGCACCATGTCGTCGGCTGAATACCGCGCGTCCCTCCTGATCTGGAACACGCTGATCGCGCGGTCCAGCAGATCGCCATTGGCGTCGAAGGCGATCATCCCCTGGACCGTCTTCACATTCGCCGTCTGGATGTAGTCACGTACGTTGTCGCGGTTCACGTCCTTCCGGTCGGCGACGACGCGCCTGATCGCGTCCGCGATCACCAATGCCGCGTCATACGCGGTGATCGCGTAGTCGGACGGCACCAGGTTGTACTTCGCCTGGTACCGGTTCACCCAGGCGTCGGCCGACTTCTCCTCGGTCGTGTGCGGCGTGGCGACCGTGGCGTACCAGCCCTCGGCGGCTGGAAATCCGGCGGCCGACAGCATCTCGGCCGAGTACATCCCGTCGCCGCCGCCCTTTATCGCCTTCGGCAGGATGTCGAACGACTGTTTCGCCAGCTTGACGCCGGCCTGGCTGACGCCGCCGTAGTACAGCGCGTCCGGGCTGCGCGCCTTGATCTTCGTCAGGGCGATCGTGTAGTCGGCCAGCTTCGGGTCGAGCCGGTCGCGCCCCAGCACCGTGATCCCTTTCTCTGCCGCCCGCTTTTCGAACGAATCGGCGAGGCCAACGCCATAGGCGCCGGAATCGTCCAGCACGAACACCGAGCGCACCTTCAGCCTGTCGGCGAAGTAGTTTGCCAGCGCCGGCCCCTGGAACGCGTCGGTGGTCACGGTGCGGAAGTAGACGGTCTTGCCGGCCGGCCTGAACTGCTCGGCATACCTGGGAGCCGTGATGTCGGGGTTGGTCGAACTCGGCGTGATGGTCGCCAGATTGCCCTGGCTGAGGATCGGCGCCATCGCCTTGCCGGCGCCGCTCATCATCGGCCCGATTGCCGCCACCACCGCCTTGTCGGAGACCATCCTGCGGGCATTGGTCGCCGCCTGGATCGGATCGTACTGGCCCGAGGTCGCAGTGCCGTCATCCAGGATCAGCGGTTCGAGCCGGTAGCCCGGAATGTCGTGCCGGGCGTTGATGTCCTCGAACGCCATCAGCGCGCCGTTCTTGATGCGCAGCGCGGATTCCGCATCGGCACCGGTGAGCGACAGGTCGAGGCCGATCCTGATGATCGCATCGGCAGCCTGGGCCGAGACGTGGCGGAGACCGACCATCGCGGCGGTCGCGACCAGCAGGCGGGCGGTGGCCCGGCGTCTCAGCATGCGATACGGTTTCCCCTATTCAATCCCGGAAAGATCACTTTGCCAGAGCGTTTCGGCCTCCGCTAGCGCCTGAGCCTTAAATCCATGCCACGCGCCATCCACCCGGCCTCGATCGCGTCGAGATCGGTGAAGCCGGACGGGTTGGCACGCGACGGCTGGCGGTCGAGGCCCGGGGCGCGTTCCCGACGCCAGATCCCCAGCAGCCGATGCAGTTCCGGCAGCGGCGCCGGACTGTCGTCCACCCGCAGGTCGAGATCCGGGAAGTCCTCGGTCGTGGTCAGCACCATCGCCGCCGACTGCCGTCCCCGCCGGTCGCCGCCGGCCGCTTCGCCGGCCTCCATCGCCACCATAAGCCGCTCGGGCAGGTCGAGCGCCGGGGTCGCCTGCCAGGCGGCAAGCGTCGCTGCCACGGTCGGCTCGCCGGCCAGCATGTTGCCCGCAACGCTGATGCCAGGCGCCGCGGCGCTGCCGCACCATTCGACGCAGTTCTGCCCGGTCCAGGCGGCAGTGCGGCCGTGCCGGTCCACCGCATGCACCTGCCGGAGGCCGCGGCCGGCATCGCCGGCCAGCGCGCCCTCGATCGCCGCATCCGGCGGCAGCCCGCGGGCGAGCGCATCCAGGATGGCCGGCCCGAGGTAGCGGTTGGTGAACGACTGGGTGGACACCGCGCCCACGCCCGCTCGCACGAACGGACACGAGGCGCCCACCGCGAAGGCCCTGGTCGCCACGGCGACGGCGAAGGCACCGCTGGCAGGGTCGTAGGTGACGATAGACCAGGTCATGGCTGTTCGGGTTCCCGCATGAGTTGTAGAAAAGGCTAAGGAGGCGCGTTTGACATTGGCCAATCGTTGGCGAGGTGTTATCAGGCGCCCTGCTCGCCCAGCCTGCACCACTGGCCACCACCGTGACCACGGAGTTCCGTCCAATGGTCGGTCGAACCAATCGCGTGCTGCCGAACCTGATCCTGCTCCTGATCTGCGCAGTTGCTGCGTGGCCGGCACGCGCCGCCGACCCCGCCGCCGGGCAGGCGACGTTCAAGTCGGCCTGTGGCCTGTGCCATTCGCCGCAGGCGGGGCGCAACATGACCGGCCCGTCGCTGTTCGGCGTCATGGGCCGCAAGACCGGTTCCGAGGCAGGCTTCAAGTATTCCACCGCCAACCAGAACGCCAACATCACCTGGAGCCCCGAGACGCTCGACAAATACCTCGAAGCACCCCGCACGGTCATTCCCGGCACGATCATGACCTACGCCGGATTGAAGGACCCGGCCAAGCGCGCCGACCTGATCGCCTACCTGGGGACGCTGAAGTGACCGCCCCCGCGCCAGCCCAGCAGCCAGCATCGCAGGAGAAGACGATGGCCCCGCAGCGTCGTTCCGCGTCGCGCCGACAGGTCCTGGGCGGCGGCCTTGCCCTGGCGGGCCTGGCAACGCCGTTCATCCGCGCCCACGCCGCGGCACCGATCCGCATCGGCCTGCCGATCCCGCTCAGCGGCCCCTACGAGCAGGAGGCGCTCGACATGCTGCGCGGCGCGCATGTCGCGGTGGCGATGTTCAACGAACAGGGCGGGCTGAACGGGCAGACCGCGGAACTGCTGATGCGCGACGACGAGCTCAATCCGGCGCGCGCCACCGAGGTCACCCGCGCGCTGATCGAGCACGACAAGGTGGACTTCGTCACCGGCGGACTGTCGGGGGCGGTGCAGCTGGCGATCAACAACGTGACCAAAACGGCGAAGGTCGTGTTCAACTCGATCAGCCAGTCCGACGCGATCGTCGCGCTGCCCGACTGGAGCCCGTACACCTTCCACGAGGCGTTGACGCCGCACACCACGTCGGCGGCGGTCGGGCGCTACGTATTCTCCCGCTACGGCAAGCGGGTGGCGTTCCTTGCCGCGGACTACGCCTACGGCAACGAGATGGTGCGCGGCTTCGAGGCCGTGGGACGCCAGTTCGGCATCCAGGTGGTGGCGACCGAGCGCCATCCGCTGGGCGCGCCCGACTTCGCCAGCTTCCTGGAGAACGTCCAGGCCGCGAAGCCGGACGTCCTGGTGTTCTGCAACTTCGGCATCGACCAGCAGCTCTCGGTGCAGCAGGCCGGATGGATCGGCCTCAAGGCGTCGATGCAGTTCGTTGCACCCATTCTGGTGTTCGATGCACGCCTCGACGCGGGGGCGGAAGCCTACCAGGGCATGCTGGGCGGCACGTCGTATTACTGGCGGCTGGAAGATTCCATTCCCACCGCGGCCACCTTCAACCGCCGGTTCCGCACCCTCACCGAAGGGCGGGTGCCGAGTGACTACGGTGCCCTGGGCTTCGCCGGCGTGATGACGGTGCTGACCGCCGCGCGCGCCGCCGGCAGCGTCGCGTCCGACAAGCTGATCGAGGCGATGCAGGGCATGAAGTTCGACCTCTACAAGGGCGCTGAATATTACCGGCCGTGCGACCACCAGGCCGTCCAGTCGCTGCTGATCATCGACAGCCGGTTCACCGACAAGCCGAATGACCTCGACGTGTTCAACATCGTCGAGATCCAGCCGCCCGACGAGGCGCTGCTGGCGGACTGCGCATCGCTGGGGCACAAATAGCGGCTTCGTCGACGCGCCTACCAGTGTGACTGCAGCCCCAGCTCCTCCAGCACGCGCTCGCGCAGCGTCGCGAAACCTCGGCTGCCCCGATGCCGCGGATAGGGCAGGTCGACGGCGACCTCCGCCAGGACACGCGCGGGCCGGTGGCTCAGCACCAGCACGCGCCCGGCCATGTACAGCGCCTCGTCCACGTCGTGCGTCACCATGAACGCGGTGAACCGCTGACGCTGCCAGAGGGCGACCAACTCCGCCTGCATCGCGATGCGCGTCAGCGCATCCAGATTGGCGAGCGGTTCGTCCATCAGCAGCACGCGCGGTTCGTTCACCAGCGCCCGCGCCAACGCCGCGCGCTGTGCCATGCCGCCGGACAGCTGATGCGGATAGGCGTTGTCGAAGCCGTCGAGCCCGACCAGCCGCAGCATCGCGTCCACCCGCCTGCCCTCTGCACGCGGCAGCCCGCGTGTTTCCAGGCCCAATGCCACGTTCTTCCACACGGTGCGCCAGGGGAACAACGTCGGATCCTGGAAAACCAGGATGCGCGAGGGGTCGGGCGCCTCGATCGCCTGCTCGCCCATGAAGATCCGGCCGGTGTGCGGCTGCTCCAGCCCGGCGATCAGGCGCAGAAGCGTGGACTTGCCGCAGCCGCTCGGTCCCAGCAGGGCGATGAATTCGCCCGGCGCGACGGCGAGGTCGATCACGTCGAGCACCGGCAGCGGCCGGCCGTGCAGCTCGAACCGATGCGATAGCCGGCTCAGCCGCACCGGTGCGCCGCCTGCTACCACCGCAGCAGCCCCTTCTGCCACGACAGCAGCCGGTCGCGCAGGCGGAACAGCAGGGTGATCAGGCCGCTGCACATCAGCGCCATGACGACCAGCGCGGCGTACATGTTGGAATACGCCGCCCAGCCCTGCGCCCAGCTCAGATACCAGCCGAGCCCGGCCTTCACCCCCATCATCTCGGCCACGACCAGCACCGCGAACGATGCGCCAAGCCCCATGAACAGCCCGACGAACACCGACGGCATTGCCGCCGGAATGGCGATCTTCAGGATCAGGAAGCGCTGGCTGGCGCCGAGCGTACGCGCCACGTCGTAGTACGCCGCGTTGACGCTCGCCACGCCCGACCAGGTGAGCACGGTGACCGGAAAGCCGGTCGCCAGCGCGATCAGGAACACGCCCGCGGTCCAGCTCGACGGCAGGGCGAAGAACGCGAGCGGCAGCCAGGCGGTAGCCGGCAGCGGCCCGACGAAGCGCAGCACCGGGTGCACCCAGTAGCCGATCGCGCGCGACCAGCCGATCGCCAGGCCGGTGGCGAACCCGAGCGTGGCGCCGACCGCGTATCCCGAGGCGAGCAGCATGACCGAGTGCAGCGTGCTCTCGGCAAGGCGCGCCCAGTCGTCGGCATAGACTTCGAGCAACGACTGCGGAGCGGCGAAGAACGGACGCGGCAGCAGATTGAGCTTGGCACTCGCCAGTTCCCACGCGCCGAGCAGGAGCGGCAGTGCAATCAGCCACGGGCCGGCGCGATGCAGCCGCGGCAGGTCGATGCAGACGCTCGCGACGGTTGCCCCAAGCAGCGCGATACCGAAAGCGGCCAGCGCGGTCGCCAGCAGACCGGTCGATCCGACCTCGCCCTGATCCGGCCAGCTTTGGCTGACCAATGCGACCGCCAGCCACGCCCCGGACGCCGCCACGCCGCACCGCCAGAACCGGCGGTGCGGCGGCTGCGTCACGCCATCGGCGGCCTCGTCGCGTGGGGCTTCGGCGCCCCGCGTCAGTTCGCTCACGTGGCCAGGACGTCCGCGCAGACGCGATCGGCGAACTGCGCCGGATCGGTGGTCTGCCTGAACACCGCGGCCTGCTTCAGTTCCTGGGCGTACACCGCGATTTCCTGCTTGAGATCGCCGCCGGCCGGATGGTGTTGATGCGTATGGCTGCGCAGCATCGCAGCGACCTGCTCAGCGCTCGCACCTTTGTTGTTGGCGGCAAAGACCTCGGCGGCACGGTCCGGGTTCTCGGCGACCCACTGCTGCGCCTCGAGGATCGCCGAGGTCAGCGCCGCGGCCACCGGCCGGTCGTCGCGCACCAGGCCGGCGCGAATGCCCATGACGCAGCACGAGCGATTGGCAAAGTCGCCGGCGAGGTTGTTGGTCACCTCGACCAGCTGGTCGCGGTCGCGCACCACCCAGGCGATCGGATCGCCGCTCGAGAACGCCTGGATCTCGCCCTTCTGCAGCGCGACGCTGAGCAGATCCGCCGGATAGACCCGCCACTCGATGTCGCGCAGCGGATCCAGGCCGATCTTCGCCGCCGCGATGGAGACGAAGTTGCGGTCCGGGCTCGCCATGCTGAATGTCCCGACGGTCTTGCCCTTCAGTCCGGCTACGCTGGTGATACCGGACTTTTCGTTGGTCAGCAGGCGGGTGCAGCCGCCGTGCAAGGCTGTTGTCAGCTTCACGTCGAAGCCCTGCTCGAGCGGCTTGAGCCAGCCCAGCGCCATGCCGACCCCACCATCGGCCTTGCCGCTCGCGATCAGCTCGAGCAGCTGGTCGGTGGCGCCTGAGAAGTTGATCCGCTCGACCTTCAGATTGTGCCGGGCGAAGATGCCAAGCTGCTCGGCCACGGCGATGCCGGAGTGGCACACTGCATTGATGTTCCAGCAAAGTTTGACTTCGCGCGGGCTAGTCCCGGGGGCAACGACATTGGTATCTGCCACTGCACGGCAAATGGAACGACCGAACGTATCCGGCAATCCGCCTCCGACACGCCATGAAGCCGGCGCCATCGCGCCGAGTGGGACGGCGATGCCGGCCGCGGTGAACCCCAGAAATGCGCGCCGGCCAGGATTTGGTGTCCTCGGAGGGTGACGGAGCTTGGTCATGGTGACTCTCCCATATATTTCTTGACGCAGCCGTTGCCGCGTGGCGGAGAGGCTAGACCAAAGGCTGCCAAAAATTCCAGTAGTAAAACCGGACCAGGATTCCACACGTCCCGGGCTTCATTGAGGCTACCATTACTGTCCTCTGGTAAAATGGCAGAAGGACCTGGCCGACGGCGTCGCTCGCTCTCCGTTCTCCGACCGCCTCAGCTCCCGCTCGCCGCGCGGCTCGGCGGTCATGATCGACGTACCCACCGCAGCGAACTGTAGACGATCACACTCGGCAGCGTGTCCGGCAAGATATGGCGCAGCATCAGGCACGCTGAACACGACGATGGCGTAGATTCACGTTGTCGATCTCCGGCCCGAGCAGCGCCGCCGAGGCGAACCCCACGGTGAGCGAGATGCGCCCGCCTCAGATGATGCGGCTGAGAAGATCGCGGCCGAACGTGTCGGTGCCGCAGAGATGCTGCCACGACGGCCCAGGGTGAGCGCAGCGATGGCGGCGATGACGGCATCGCTCATCGCCGTCGGTGCGACGTCGTGGAACTGGCGGCACCAAGCTGGCGTGCAGCCCATCCGGCCACTGACCGCAGCGCCTGCCCGTTCGTGGCTGGGCGCGCCGAAACTATGGTTTCGAAGGAAACCGAGCAGTCGGATGAACTTCGGATAGCTCGGGTCAGTCATGGCATTGCCCAGCGCGTGCCCCCCACGTTCGCGAATTGCCCAGCAGACCGGCCACGCGCTTGACGCGCGCAGTCCCGACGGCAGACTGAGACCACGAAACATCTGCGGGAGAAACGGACATGCCGGACGTGCGCATCGTGGCCAGCGATTTCGGCTTCCCCGAAGGCCCGGTGGTGATGCCGGACGGCGCCGTCATCCTGACCGAGATCAAGGGACGCTGTTGCACCCGCATCGGCCTCGACGGTGCGCGCTCCACTGTCGGCAGTGCGGGCGGCGGCCCGAACGGACTGGCGATTGGTCCCGACGGTGCGCTCTATTGCTGCAACAACGGCGGCGGCAAGTATCCGCCGGATCACTGGATGGCGGTCGGTCCGGCGGACGACTACGACGGCGGCTGCATCCAGCGCATCGATCCGCAGACCGGCGAGACCCGCGTGCTCTACACGCACGTCAACGGCAACAAACTGTCGGCGCCGAACGACCTGGTCTTCGATACGCAGGGCGGCTTCTACTTCACCGATCTCGGCAAGCGCTACGCGCGCACGCGCGACCACGGCGGGCTCTACTACGCGCTGCCGGACGGATCGAAGGTCGTCGAGGTGGCATACCCGATCCTCAGTCCGAACGGCTGCGGTCTCTCGCCGGACGGCAGGGTGCTATATGTCGCCGACACCGAACCGGCGCGGCTGTGGGCGTTCGACATCGTCGCGCCCGGCGTGGTGAAGAAGCACGCGTGGCCGTCGCCGCATGGCGGCCGGCTGATCGCCGGCCTGGGCGGCTACCAGCGCTTCGACAGCCTCGCGGTCGAGGCGAGCGGCAATATCGCCGTCGCCACGCTGCACGCCGGCTGCATCACCGTCATCGCGCCCGACGGGAAGGTGGTGCGCCAGGTCACCGTGCCGGACGAGTTTCCCACCAACATCTGCTTCGGCGGCGCCGACATGCGCACCGCCTACGTCACGTTGTCGGCCACCGGCCGACTGGGCGCGCTCGAGTGGGAAGCGCCGGGGCTGCAGCTGAACTTCTGAAACCCGCGCCCGCCTCGTGCGTTGTGGGGCCTCTTCCATGGAGGTTCCGCATGAGTGATTTTCAGGGCACCGCCCGCGAGATGGGCGGCCGCGTGCAGCAGAAGGCAGGCGAATTCGTCGGCGACGCCAAGACGCAGGCTGAGGGATTGTACAACCAGGCAGCCGGGCAGGCGCAGCAGCAGGTCGCGCGTCTCAGCGACGTGATCAAGGATCAGCCGATCGCATCGGCGCTGGTTGCCATTGGCATCGGCTATCTGCTGGGGCGCTTCACCACCTGACCAAGAATTGTCTGGATCGATCGCGCCTCCTGCCGCATCTGACCGCGGCAGGAGGAGGAACTTAATGCCAGTTTCCGTTCGGAAGTCGCGTATCGCCGAGGGTTCGCCCAACCCGCGCGGCGCGACCTGGGATGGGCTCGGCGTCAATTTCTCGCTGTTCTCCGCCCACGCCACGAAGGTGGAACTGTGCCTGTTCGACGACGCCGGACGCACCGAGCTCGAGCGCATCGAGCTCCCTGAATACACCAATGAGGTGTGGCACGGCTATCTGCCGGAGGCGCGCCCTGGCACCATCTACGCCTATCGCGTGCATGGTCCGTACGACCCGCGCAATGGCCACCGGTTCAACCCGAACAAGCTGCTGCTCGATCCTTATGCCAAGGCGTATATGGGTTCGCTGCGCTGGGACAACGCACTGTTCGGCTACACCGTAGGATCGCGTGACGGCGATCTCAGCTTCGACCGCCGCGACAGCGCGCGCTTCATGCAGAAGTGCCGGGTGATCGATCCCGCGTTCACCTGGGGCCGCGAGCGTCGGCCCGAGGTGCCATGGGACCGCACCATCTTCTACGAGACGCACGTGCGCGGCTTCACCAGGCAGCACCCCGCCGTGCCGGAGCCGCTGCGGGGCACGTTCTCCGGTCTGGGGCGCAAGGAGGTCGTGGACTACATCCGCTCCCTCGGCGTCACCTCGGTGGAACTGTTGCCGATCCACGCCTTCGTGAACGACCGGCACCTGCTGGAAAAAGGCCTCACCAACTACTGGGGCTACAACACGATCGGCTTCTTCGCACCGGATCCGCGCTATTCGGCAGTGCCCGCCTTCGTGTTCTCCGAGTTCAAGGAGATGGTGGCGCGGCTGCACGACGCCGGGCTCGAGGTAATCCTCGACGTCGTCTACAACCACACCGCGGAAGGCAATGAACGCGGACCCACTCTGTCGTTCCGCGGCATCGACAACGCGTCGTACTATCGGCTGCTGCCCGACGAGAAGCGCTACTACATCAACGACACCGGGACCGGAAACACGCTCAACCTCAGCCATGCCAGCGTGCTGCAGATGGTTACCGATTCCCTGCGCTACTGGGTGACCGAAATGCATGTCGACGGCTTCCGCTTCGATCTCGGCACGATCCTCGCCCGCCAGGCTGACGGCTTCGACGTCTCGCACGGCTTCCTGCAGAGTTGCCTGCAGGATCCGGTGCTGTCGCAGGTAAAGCTGATCGCCGAGCCTTGGGACATCGGGCCGGGCGGCTATCAGGTGGGCGGCTTCCCGCCCGGTTGGGCCGAATGGAACGATAAGTTCCGCGACACCGCGCGCGCCTTCTGGAAGGGCGACGAAGGCAAGCTCGCGGAGATGGCGACCCGCCTCGCCGCGTCGGCCGACGCCTTCGCCCGCCGCGGCCGTAAGTCATGGTCCAGCGTAAACTTCATCACGGCACATGACGGCTTCACGCTGCACGACCTGGTTTCCTACAACGAGAAGCACAACGAGGCGAACGGCGAGGACAACCAGGACGGCCATTCGGACAACCTGTCCTGGAACCACGGCACCGAAGGCCCGACCGACGACCCCGACATCGTCGCGCTGCGCGATCGGCAGAAGCGCAACCTGCTGGCGACATTGCTGCTGGCGCAGGGCACGCCGATGCTGCTGGCCGGCGACGAGTTCGGCCGCACGCAGCAGGGCAACAACAACGCCTATGCGCTGGACAACGCGATCAGCTGGGTGGACTGGGCCATCGGCGAGGACGGCGCGGCGTTGGCCGACTTCGTCCGCCGGGTGATCGCTCTGCGCCGCGCCTTCCCCATCCTGCGCCGTTCCCGCTTCCTGACCGGCGAATACAACGCCGATCTCGACGCGAAGGACGTGCGCTGGCTCACGCCTTCCGCCACCGATATCGAATCCGAGCAATGGCACGATCCGAACGCACGCTGCTTCGGCATGCTGATGGACGGGCGCGCGCAGGCGACCGGCATCAAGCGTCGATCGATGGACGCAACGGTGCTTCTGCTGGTGAACGCCTACCACGACGTGGTGAAGTTCACGCTGCCGGACGTGGTTGGCGGCCAAACCTGGCGGTGTTTGCTGGACACCAATGCGGCGGACCGTACCGAGACGCCGCGCTTCCCTACCGGCGACGAATACGAGGTCACCGGCCGGTCCCTGCTGCTGTTCGCGCTGGAGCCCGACAGCACCAGTTCCGTGGCGCTGACCCGCGCGGACGAGGCGCTGCGGCAGGTGGCCGCGACACCCGTGCAGCCCGTGCTCGTCCAGGAGCCAGCCGAATGATGTCGGACCCGCCCAAGCCGCCCGGCCAACCGCCGGAGGAGCCCGATCCCGACGCGCCGGTGCCGATCGAGGACCCGCCGGCGCCGATCCCAGTCCCGCGCGATCCCCCGCCGGAACCACTGCGTGCAGGTTCGGCGCGAACCGAGCGAAGCCGTCGTACTGAAGGCGTGCATCGCAATGGCGCGGCAACCGAGGCGTTGGGCGATGTTGCGCCTCGTGGCCTCGCTTAGCCTGGCGCTGATCACCGCGCAGGCGAGCGCTGAAATCCAGCACGCGCCGTTCCTCGTCGCCGGTCTCGGCCTCGCGGCATGCCAGGACTGGACCACCGCCCGTCAGGCGCAGACCGCGGCCGCCTACGAGCAGTGGATGATCGGCTTCGTCTCGGGCGTCTCCGCCGCCTAACCCGGCATGGCGCCGTTGTTCCGCGTCGATGCGGGCGCCGTGGAGGAATGGGTGGATGGATATTGCCAGTTCCATCCCCTCGACAAGGTGGCCGCCGCCGGTGCCGCCTTCGTCGAGGCGCATCCCCGCTGAAGTCGCAGCGTCGCGCGAACAGCCGCTGGACTGGCGAGTTTACCTTCGCACAAGTGGAGGAGATGGCTCATGCGCCTCGTCGCGGTATCGGCGGCCCTCTGCATGCTCTTGACCGGCTGCAACATGATGGCCGGGCTTGGGCAGGACATGCAGCAGGCCGGCTTCAACCTTCAGAATCGGGCAGAGGAGGCGCGGCATCCCGCACCGGATCAGGCAGCCGAGGTCTACGGCACGCCGCAGACCGTCACCTACCCGCCGCCGCCGGTGCAGTATTGAGCGGCCCGAACGTCAGGCGCGCCTGACGTTCCAGAATATCGGGCCGTTGCACTCCAGCCGCCCTGCAAGACTCTTGCGATACGCGGTCGGGATCTGGAACTGGCCGAGGGTCACCGTCGGCACCTGTGCGTAGTTCTCCTGCTGGATCGCCGCCGCCACCTTCTTGCGCCCGTCCTCGTCCTTGGCATCCAGCCACTCCTGGGTCATCGCCTCTATCTTCGGGTTGTCGTACCAGCCGAACCAGCCCGCGGCGCCCTGGCCGCGGAATGGCGCGCTCACCACCGGATTGACGATGAAGCCGCCGGTGAACCAGGTGTGAAAAATCGACCAGCCGCCCTTCTCCACCGGCTCCTTCGAGGCGCGGCGCTGCACGACGGAACCCCAATCGGTCGCCTGCAGGTCGGCGTTGATGCCGATCTTCTTCAGCGTGTCGTAGGTGATGTCGCCCAGCGGTCCGATCGTAGCGAAGTCGGTCGGATTGATGATGACCACCTTCTGCCCGCCATAGCCTGACTCCTTCACCAGCCGCTTCGCTGCCTCGAGGTCGCCCTTCTGCACCGGCAGGCTCACTTCCGTGCCGTAGGCGGTCCCGCAGGGGAACTGCGAGTGACAGGCGCGCCACTCCACCGCGCCGTCACCGGTGATCGCCCGCATGTAGTCTTCCTGGTTCACCGCGGCGAGCACCGCCCGGCGCATGCGCACGTCGTTGAACGGCGGATACAGGTGATTGAAGCGCAGTCCGGCGATGTAGCCCTGCGGGTTGGACGCAGCGAAGGCGATGTCGGCGCTGCGCTTCAGCAACGGCACGAGGTCGGCCTGTACCTGCTCGTACCAGTCCACCTCGCCGCTCTGCAGTGCCGCCGAAGCGGTGGCGGCATCGGGGATGATCTTCCACTCGATGCGCTGGAAGTTGGCGATCTTGCCGCCGGCGGTCCACTCGGGTGGCTCCTGGCGCGGCACATAGCCGTCGAACTTCTCCCACGCTGCGCTGCTGCCGGCGTTGAACTCGTCCTTCACGAAGCGATACGGGCCCGAGCCGACGATCTCGGTGACGGCCTTGAACGGGTCGGTCTTCGCCAGGCGTTCCGGCATCATGAAGGCGATCTGCGCATCGGGCTTGGCAATCGCGTCGATCAGCAGCGGGAATGGCTGCTTCAGCGTGATCTTGATCGTGCGGTCGTCCGCCACACCCCACGCATCGACCACCTTGGCCACGGTCTGCCCGAACGTGTCGCGCGCAGCCCAGCGCAGCAGGCTCGCGACGCAGTCCTGCGCGCGCACCGGCTCGCCATCGTGCCACTTCAGCCCGTCGCGCAGCCGGATCAGATAGGTGCGTCCGTCGTCGGACACCGTATGGCCTTCGGCCATCTGCGGCCTGGCCTGCTGCGCGGCGTTCACGCCGAACAGCGTGTCCCACACCATCCAGGCATGGTTGGCGGTCACTGCTGCCGTGGTGATGATCGGATCGAGCACAGTCAGGTTCGCCTGCGGCACGAAGCGCAGCACACGCGCATTCGCCGGCTGCGCGATGGCGAACCGCGGCAAGGTCGATGCCGCGAGGCTGCCTGCCCCGGCCCGCAGAAACGTGCGCCGCCTCATACATTGCTCCCTGTCGCTTGTTGCGCCGCACCATGCGGGGTTTCCTCAGACGCCGCAAGCAACGGAAAGACGCGAATTATCGAACGCAGGGGCTGATGGCGCCGCACCTCGACTCGGCCGCCGAGGCCGCGGCGATCGTGACGGCCCGCCGTTTTCCGCCTTCAAGGGCTGCGTGGGTCTGTCGGCCGTTCCTCATTTCCATTGTCACGTGCCCGCCTTTCCGGCATGTTCCCGCCGTCCCAGCCACCCGGCGCGGGAGAGAGCGGAATCGTTTCCGCCGCCGAAGGCGCAACCGGCCCCCGGAAACGCTCAGGCAGAAGGACCGCGGCGGGATCAGGGATCTCTGGAAAGCCGGCAGGCGCCACAACCCTGCCGCACCGACGAGGTAAGGGGCGCGACGTGCCCTGAATCTTTCAGGTACCGCGACAGAGGGGGGTCAGCGAAACCGGCAGCAAGCGCCGGTGCCTGACCTTTGCGGAGCGGACCAGTGATCGACAACGCGCTGCCGGACGACCCGACCCCCCAACCGCTGAACAGCGTCCCGCTGGACGCCTGGCACCGCGCTCTCGGTGCGCGGATGGTGGCGTTCGCCGGCTACGCGATGCCGGTGCAGTACCAGGGTGTGCTGGCCGAGCATCTGCACTGCCGCGCGCAGGCCGCGCTGTTCGATGTCTCGCACATGGGCCAGGCGACGCTGACGGGCGCCGCCGCGGCCGCCGCGCTGGAGCGGCTGGTGCCCGGCGACATGCTGGGCCTGAAGCCAGGCCGGCAGCGCTACACGCTGCTGACCAACGAGGCAGGCGGCATCCTCGACGACCTGATGGTGGCCAACCTGGGCAACGACCGTCTGTTCCTCGTAGTCAATGCCAGCCGCAAGGACGTCGACCTCACCCACATCGCCGCCAACCTCCCCGCCGGCGTACGGCTTCTCGCGCACGAGGATCACGCCCTGCTGGCCCTGCAAGGGCCGGAGGCGGCCGCTGTGATGCGCCGCCTGGCGCCGGAGGCCGCGCAGCTGCCGTTCATGGGGATCGCGGCAGTGACGCTCGCCGGGGCACCGTGCCTGGTCTCGCGCTCCGGCTACACCGGCGAGGACGGCTTCGAGATCTCGCTGCCGGCGGACGCCGCCCAGACTGTGGCGCAGCAATTGCTGGACCAGCCCGAGGTCGCGCCCGCCGGCCTTGGTGCGCGCGATTCGCTGCGGCTGGAGGCCGGGCTCTGCCTCTACGGCAACGACATCGACGAACTGACCTCGCCGATCGAGGCCGGCCTGGCCTGGACGATCGGCCGGCGGCGACGCGCCGCCTGGGACTTCCCCGGCGCCGCGGTGATGCGCGACCAACTTGAGAACGGGCCGCCGCGCCGACGCGTCGGCATCCGCCCCGACGGCCGTGCTCCTGCCCGCGCCCTGACCGAGATCGTCGCCGGCGACGGCACCGAGGCCGGCACCGTCACCTCGGGCGGCTACTCACCCACGCTGAGCGCGCCCGTCGCCATGGGCTATGTCCGCAAGGACCTCGCCGACGACGGCACGCCGCTGCACCTGCTGGTGCGCGGCAGGCCGCTGCCCGCGCGCATCGTACGCCTGCCGTTCGTCCCGCACCGCTACGCAAGCTGAACAAGACAAGGAGCGCCTCGATGGCGAAACCTCCCTCCGACATGCGCTACACCAAGGAGCACGAATGGGTGCGCCTCGATGGCGACATCGCTACCGTCGGCATCACCGACCACGCGCAGGAGCAACTCGGCGACGTGGTGTTCGTCGAGCTGCCGGAGATCGGGCGCGACGTCGCCGCCGAGGAGGCATGCGCCGTGGTGGAGAGCGTGAAGGCCGCATCGGACATCTACGCGCCGCTGACCGGCAAGGTGGTGGAGACCAACCAGACGATCGTCGACGACCCCTCGATCGTGAACAGCGACGCCGAGGGCGAAGGCTGGTTCTTCCGCATCGAGATCGACGACACCGACGCGTTCGACGCGCTGATGGATCAGGCGGGCTACGAGGAATACCTGGAGACGCTCGACTGATGGACATCCTGGCGGAGCTCGCCGCGCTCGAGGCGGCGGATGGATTCGTCGCGCGCCATATCGGCCCGTCCGAGACCGACATCGCCGCGATGCTGCACGCGGTCGGCGCGGCGACGCTGGACGAGCTGGCAGCGAAGACCGTGCCGGTGGCGATCCGCAGCGACCGGCCGCTCGACCTGCCGCCGCCGATCGACGAGGCGGCGGTCATGGCCGAGCTGGGCGCGCTGGCGGCGCGGAATTCCGCGAAGAAGTCGCTGATCGGCATGGGCTATCACGGCACGCACACGCCGCCGGTGGTCCGCCGCAACGTGCTGGAGAACCCGGGCTGGTACACCGCCTACACACCGTACCAGGCGGAGATCGCACAGGGCCGGCTAGAGGCGCTGCTCAACTTCCAGACGATGATCTGCGAGCTGACGGCGATGGAGATCGCCAACGCCTCGCTGCTCGACGAGGCGACCGCCGCGGCCGAGGCCATGGCGATGGCGCACGCGGTGAGCCGGACCGGCTCCGACGTGCTGGCGATGGCGACCGACCTGCATCCGCAGACCCGCGCCGTGCTCGCGACGCGGGCCGCCGCGATCGGCATCCGGCTGGTCGATGTGACGCCCGGCGACCTCCCAGGCATTGCCACGGCGCAGCCGTTCGCGCTGGTGCTGCAATATCCCGGCACGACCGGCGCGCTCCGTGCGCTGTCGCCGGAAATCAGTGCCGCCCACGAGGCGGACGCGCTGGTGATCGTCTGCGCCGATCCGTTGGCGCTCGCGCTGCTGACGCCGCCAGGCGAGATGGGCGCCGATGTGGTGGTGGGTTCCTCGCAGCGGTTCGGCGTGCCGATGGGCTTCGGCGGACCGCACGCCGGGTATCTGGCGACGCGCGACGCGTACAGGCGGCACATGCCGGGACGGCTGGTCGGCGTGTCGCTCGACGCCGCCGGCGAGCCGGCGATGCGGCTCGCGCTGCAGACGCGCGAGCAGCACATCCGGCGCGAGAAGGCCACCTCGAACATCTGCACCTCGCAGGTGCTGCTGGCGGTGATCGCCGGCTGCTACGCGGTGTGGCACGGGCCCGGGGGGCTGCGGCGCATCGCGCGGCGGGTGAACCTGCAGGCGCGGCTGCTGGCGGACGCGGCGCGGCGCGGCGGCCATCGCCTGCGGCACGACGCGTTCTTCGACACGATCGCGGTGGAGACCGCGAATGCCGATGCGCTGATCCAGGCGGCGCTGGGCGCGGGCTTCAACCTGCGGCGCATCGACGATACGTGCGTCGGCATCGCGCTGGACGAGACGGTGACGCGCGACGAATTGGGGCGGCTCATCCACGTGCATGGGCCGGCGATGACGATGGAGGGTGGGCGGCGCCCGCCTCCATCCCTGCAGAACTAGCGCGCAACACGCCGTTCCTCGAGCAGGCCGTGTTCAACCAGCACCACGCCGAGCACGAGATGCTGCGCTACCTCAAGCGGCTCGAGGAGAAGGACATCGCGCTGAACCGCAGCATGATCCCACTCGGCTCCTGCACGATGAAGCTGAACGCCTCGGCCGAGATGATCCCGATCACGCTGCCCGGCTTCACCGACATCCATCCGTTCGCGCCGGCCGACCAGACGCAGGGCTACGCCGAACTCATCGCCCGGCTGACCGACTGGCTGAAGGCGATCACCGGCTTCGCCGCGGTCACGCTGCAGCCGAACGCCGGGTCGCAGGGCGAGTATTCCGGCCTGCTGGCGATCCGCGCCTGGCACGCGGCGCGCGGCGAGGCGGATCGCACGATCTGCCTGATCCCGTCGAGCGCGCACGGCACCAATCCGGCCAGCGCGGCGATGGCAGGCTTGCAGGTGGTGGTGGTCGGCTGCGACCGCGACGGCAACATCGACCTCGCCGACCTGCGCGCCAAGGCAGAAAAGCACGCCGCGAAGCTGGCGGCGCTGATGGTCACCTATCCCAGCACGCACGGCGTGTTCGAGGCGGCGATCCGCGAGATCTGCGACATCGTCCACGCGTGCGGCGGCCAGGTCTACATGGACGGCGCCAACCTCAACGCGCAGGTCGGGCTGACCAGCCCGGCCGCGATCGGCGCCGATGTCTGCCACCTCAACCTGCACAAGACGTTCTGCATCCCGCACGGCGGTGGCGGACCCGGCGTGGGGCCGATCGGCGTGGCGGCACATCTCGCGCCGCATCTGCCGAACCATCCGCTGCGCGAGCGATGCCGGCCCCGCGGGCGGCGTCGGGCCTGTTGCGGCGGCGCCGTTCGGCAGCGCGATGATCCTGCCGATCTCGTATGCCTATATCCGCATGATGGGCGCCGCCGGACTGAAGCGGGCGACCGAGGTGGCGATCCTCAGCGCCAACTACGTTGCGGGCCGGCTGCGCGAGCACTACCCGGTGCTGTACACCGGCCCCGGCGGGATGGTGGCGCACGAGTGCATCATCGACTGCCGCGGCTTCCAGCCGGAAGCCGGCGTGATGGTGGAGGACATCGCCAAGCGGCTGATGGATTTCGGCTTCCACGCGCCGACCATGTCGTGGCCGGTCGCCGGGACCCTGATGATCGAACCGACCGAAAGCGAGAGCAAGGCAGAACTCGACCGGTTCTGCGACGCGATGATCGCGATCCGCGGCGAGATCGCGGCGATCGCCGCCGGCCGACTGGACCGGGCCGACAACCCGCTGAAGCATGCCCCGCACACCGCGCGCGAGGTGATGGCGAACGTATGGACGCACGGCTATTCGCGCGAGCAGGCGGCGTTCCCGCTGCCCTGGGTCGCGGCGGCGAAATACTGGCCGCCGGTGAAGCGGGTGGACAATGTCTACGGCGACCGCAACCTGGTCTGCACCTGCGCGCCGCTGGAGAGCTACGCGCAGGCGGCAGAGTAGAGCGGGGCGGCCCGGCAGGCGGCTCATACGCGCGGCGGGCCTGCGTCGGGCCTGGGGCCGGGCCGCGCCGGCTGGGTGAGCCGG
Source organism: uncultured Alphaproteobacteria bacterium (assembly GCA_963812075.1). GTDB lineage: Bacteria > Pseudomonadota > Alphaproteobacteria > Acetobacterales > Acetobacteraceae > JAMXLO01. The sequence goes on along the minus strand of CAWETN010000018.1, from coordinate 38,331 downwards.
ACGAAGCTCACCGCCGCGGCGCCGGCCGCCGCGCAGGCGGCGACGATCAGCGAATGCCGCGTGCCGGCGAGTGGAAACAGCCCGAACATCAGCGCCACCAGCGCCGCGCCCATGCTCTGGCCCAGCAGGCGCGAGGTCGCCTGCATGCCGCTGGCGGCGCCGGCACGCGTCGGCGGCGCCGCGGTCAGGATCGCGCGGTTGTTCGGCGTGTTGAAGAAGCCGAAGCCGACGCCGCAGATCAGCATGCGCCAGGCGATGTCGGCCGCCGAAGGATGGGCGGACAGCAGGCCGAGCAGCAGCAGCCCGGTCGCCATCACCGCCAGGCCGCAGCCGCCCAGCAGCCCGGCCGGATAGCGATCGGCCAGCCGTCCGGTGAACGGCGCGATCACCGCGACCGCGAGCGGCCACGGCGTCAGCAGCAGCCCGGTCTCGACCTGGCTGCGGCCCAACGTGTCCTCGAACAGAAAGGGCAGCGACACCAGCGCCATGCTCTGCGCCACGAACGAGCAGATCGAGGTGGCGACCGACAGCGCGAAAAGCGGGATGCGCAGCAGGTCCACCGGCAGCATCGGTGAGCTCAGCGACAGCTGCCGCGTCACCAGCACAAAGCCGAACACCAGCCCGATGCACAGTTCGGCGCCGGCGAAGCTGGCGCTCTCGCCGTGCCCAAGCCCGGCGATCGCGCTGACCAGGATGCCGAAGGTCAGCGCGCTCCATAGCGCGCTGGGCGCGTCGAAGCGGACGCCGGAGCTGCGCGTCGCCGGCAGCGTGCGGAAGGCCATCGGGATCGCCACCAGGCCGATCGGCACGTTCACCGCAAACAGCCAGGGCCAGGGCGCCACCGACAGGATGCCGGCCGCGACGGTCGGGCCGACCGCGGAGGCGATGGAGCCGATGGTCGCGTTCAGCCCCACGCCGCGCCCCAGCCAGCGCCGGGGATAGATGAAGCGCACCAGGGCGCCGTTGACGCTCATGACGCCGGCCGCGCCGAAACCCTGCACGATGCGGGCGACGGTCAGCGTCGGCAGCGAGTCGGACAGCGCGCAGCCCAGCGAGGCCACGGTGAAGACGATCAGGCCATACTGGTAGACCCGCCGGTAGCCGTAGATGTCGCCCAGCGAGGCCAGCGGAAGCAGCGAGATCGTCACCGCCAGCTGGTAGGCGTTGACCACCCAGATCGAGGAGGCCGGGCTGGCGTCGAGGTCGCGGGCGATGGTCGGCAGCGCCACGTTGGCGATCGCGCCATCCAGCACCGCGAGCGTCAGGCCGAACGCGATGGTCAGGACGGCCCAGTAGCGCTGCGGCAGGGGCAGGCCGTCGGGATCAGCCAGGTGGGGTGGGAGTGCCGGCTGATCTGCCATCGGCCGGCAGATTGCCGCGATCCGGCGGCGCTGACCACTGGTTGACGACCCTGCGCCAGGCGCCGAAAAGCCGCGCATGTCGGTTGCCGCGTCGTCATGGATTCTGAGCGAGGGCTTCGCCGGACTGCAGGCGCAGGCGCTGGGCCTCGCCGAGGCGGCCGGCCTCGAGCCGGAGGTTCGGGTGCTCGCACCGCGGCGGCCGTGGAAGTGGCTCGCCGCCTCGCTGTGGCCGGCGCCGCTGGCCGTGGTACCCGACGCGGTGCGTGCGCCGCTGCCCGAGCTGGTGATCGGCTGCGGCGGCATGGCCGCGGCGGTGGGGGCCGCGCTGCGCCGGAGCGGCGCGCCGGTGGTGCAGGTCCAGCATCCGCGCATGAGCCCGCAGCGCTTCGATGTGGTGGTGGTGAACCGGCACGACGAACTGACCGGTCCGAACGTCGTGGTGACGCGCACGGCGCTGCACCGCGCTACGCCGGCCCGGCTGGCGGCGGCGGCGGAAGAGTGGCGGCCGCGCTTCACGCATCTGAGCCGGCCGCTGGTGGCGGTGCTGGTCGGCGGCAGCAATGGCCGATTCCGGCTGGACGCCGCGGTGGCGGCGGAACTGAGCGGACAGCTCGCCGCGATGATGCGTGCCGACGGCGTCGGCGTCGCGGTCACGCCGTCGCGACGGACCGACCCGGCGGCGAAGCGCGTGCTGGCCGAGACGCTGATGCCTCTCGGCGCCTATGTCTGGGACGGCAGCGGCGCCAACCCGTATTTCGGCATGCTGGGCCTCGCCGATGCGATCGTCGTCACGGTGGACAGCGTGTCGATGGTATCCGAGGCAGTGGCCAGCACGGCGCCGGTGATGCTGGCGACGCTGCCCGGCCGGTCGCGCCGCAACAGCCTGTTCATGGAGGGATTGCTGCGTGAGGACAGGGTTCGGCCGTTCGCCGGGCGGCTGGAGATGTGGCCGGTGAGGCCGCTGGACGATACGCCGCAGGCGGCGGCCGAGATGTGCCGGCGGCTGGGTCTCGCATGCTGAACATCCAGACCTTTGACAATCGCGCGGGCGGCAACGTGCTGTACAAGGCGCTGGCGCATCCGCTCGCGGCGGAAGCGATCGACCGCCTGTATGATCGGCTCACGGGGTCCGTGGCGGTGTACGATCCGGAAGGCATCGTGCCCGCGCTGCTGGCGCTGTATCCGCGGGCGCCGGCGTTCTGCGGCCTCTATGTGCACGACGTGACGGCGGTCGGCAGCGAACGCGCGGGCCACCTCGCGCGCGCGCTGACCGAACTGGCGGACAGCGACGCGCGCTGCGTGCTGATCGCCGCCTTCGACGCCGACCGCATCCACGCCCGCATCGCCCATCTTTTGCCGGCGGGCGCCGAGGTGGTGACGCTCGACGACGCGAAGCTGCCGGACGCGCTGCTGACCAATCGTGCGCGCTATCTCGACAAGCTGAACTTCGCGACCAACTTCGCGTTCTTCCGCGACGCGGACGGGCTGTCGACGCGGCTGGTGTCGGCGAACTACTGGGCAGGCTACGGCGGCGGCGCGATACGGCTTTGGCTGCGGCTGTTCGACAGCAACGGCGCGGTGCTCGCGACCTGGGAGCAGGAGGTGCCGCCCGGAGCGTGCGGCTTCGCCATCGACAGCCGGGAGGTGCGGGAACGGTTCGCGCTGCCGGCGTTCACCGGACAGCTGTTCGTGCACGCGACCGGCGCCGCGGGCCACGACGTGGTGAAATACGCGCTCGACACCTATGCCGGCGACGCCGCATCCCCCTGGGGCGCGAGCCTCTCGTGCACGCACGACGCCAACGCCTGGCCGTCGGACCGCTACGCCGGCCTGCCGGCGCCGCGCGAGGACGAGAGGGTGATCCTCTGGCTGCAGAACAGCCACGCGACGCCGATCCCCGCCGGCGCCGTGGCACTCGATCGCATGGGCGCCGAGATGCCGGTGCCGCTGGAACAGGAGGTGGCACCGTTCGCAACCGTTGCGGTGGACGTGGCGGACATTCTGCCCGGACTGCACTGGCCGGCGCAGGTCGAAGTGCGCGCGGGCCGACACGTCGTGCGCCCGCGCTACGAGGTGCGGCGCGGCTGGCGCGTGCGCATCGCGCACGTCAACGTCGAGCGCAGCGACCTGCCACCCGACCCGGCGATCGCGCGGCTTCCCGCACCGCTGGGCCGCGGCTACCTGCTGCCGTTCCCGGTGCTGCCGCGCGGACGCTTCCGCACCATCGTGCAGCCGACGCCGATGGCGGTATCGCAGAGCACCCTGCCGCTCCGGCTCGATGTGTTCGACGAGTACGGCAACCGGCAGGCCGAGCGCTTCCTGGGCTGCCTGCCGCGCGACCACGACGTGGCGCTGGAGATCGATGACGTGGCGGCCGGCCATGCCGAGTTGGTCTACGACTTCCGCGACGGCGGTGCGGCGGACGGCTGGCTGCACGCACTGTTCCGTTACGAGGACCGGCAGTCCGGTCACGCCGCCGAAATCCAGCTTCGGCGGGCACATCTTCAACACCGCGATGACCTACCGGGACGAGCCGCAGTCGTACAGCGGGCCGCCGCCGGGTCTGACCACGCGGCTGTTTTTGAAATTGGGCGATGCGCGCCGCCGCAGCTTCGCGGTGCTGATCTATCCGGCTTCGGCCGCATGGCACGCAGAATCCGCAACGATGCTGCTGCTGCACGACGGCGCCGGCCGGGCCATCGCGCAGGAGCGTGTGGCGATCGCCTGTTCCGGCTCGACGATGGTGTGGCCGCATGCCGTGTTCGGCGACGACGCGCTGCGGCAGGCCGGGGCCAACGGCTACGTGCTGGTGCGGGACACGACGTGCCGACTGTTCGGCTACCACGGACTGATGGACGACGCCGGCGGATTCTCGCTGGATCACATGTTCGGATTCTGAACCGGGCTGCCGAAGAACAGCCTATACGCCCAGCAGCCCATTGGCAGTTCTCGCATTCGACACGACAAGGCCGGGTCACGGTGCCGCATCCGAAGCGCGACATACCAATCGGAACCCTGCGCAGCATCGAACGGCAAGCGGGTGTCAAGTCAAGGTGAGTGCATGGCTTCATACATTGCCCTGATGCGCAAAGATCCGCGCAGCGACCACGGTGTCGATTTTCCGGACCTTCCTGCTGCGTCATTGCCGGTCGCACGTTGGATGAAGCCCGGCGGATGGCCACAGGGGCGCTCGCCTTCCACGTCGATGGGATGCGCCAGGATGCCCAGCCGGTGCCGCCGCCCGCTTCAATGGATGCAGTGATGGCCGACCGGCACAACCGCGATGCGGTGGCATTCCTGGTTGATCTTCCGGAACGCGCACGACGCGCCATCCGCATCAATGTGAGCCTCCCCGAGGATGTTGTGCAATCCATTGACCGGGTCTCGACCAACCGCTCACGCTTCCTGGCTGACGCGGCGCGGGAGCGGCTGAAGCGCCGGAGCAAGAGGGGCTGAACGCAGATACCGCCTCGAACAGAGACTGCCTGGTGAGCAGCAGACAGGCTGTCCGGAGCCTTGATCGGGGTCGGGGCGTGTGCATAGTCCGCCCGACCGTGCGCGCCACGGCTTGGAGGAAGCAGACAATGCCCAACAGCACCACAGGTCGCCGCGCCGTCATGCAGGGTGCCGTCGCCGCGACGGCGGTGGCATCCCTGACGCCGATCGGCCTGGCGACGGCGCAACCCGCCGCTCCGGCGCGCAACCGGACGATGAGCCTGGTATGGGGCGGGCGCGAGGGACGCTGGGTGGATTTCGATCTGTGGAACCCATACTCGATCGGCTCGAACCACCAGAACGGGCCGAACATCATCTACGAACCGCTCGCCTTCTACAGCGCGTTCGCCGACAAGATGTACATGTGGCTGGCTGAGAGCTACCAGTACACGCCGGACTTCAAGCAGCTGACGATCAGGACGCGGTCAGGCATCTCCTGGTCGGACGGCACGCCGTTCTCGGCCGAGGACGTGGCGTTCACGTTGAACAGCCTGCGCGACATCGGGCCCAAGGTGAAGTGGGGCGTCGATGTGCAGCAGGTGATGAAGGAGGCGAAGGCGACCGACGCCAACACCGTCGTCGTGGACTTCATCGTTCCGGCGCCGCGGTTCTTCTTCTTTCTGACCTACAAGTACGACATCGGCGTCTATATCGTGCCGAAGCACGTCTTCTCGGGACAGGACTGGACGACGTTCAAGCACTTCGACATCGCCAAGGGGTGGCCCATATCGACGGGGCCGTGGAAGGTGGTCGAGGCGTCGCCGCAGCAGAAGATATTCGACCGCCGCCCCGAGTGGTGGGCGGTGAAGGCCGGCCTGGCGCCGCTGCCGGCGATCGAGCGCACCATCTGGCTGCCGTTCGCCGGCGAGCAGGCCACCGCGCAGGCGCTGATCACCAACCAGCTCGACGCCGGGACCGGCATGCAGCCGGCGACCTTCCCCACCCTGTTCCGCGGCAATCCGAAGATCATCACGCACAGCGGGCAGAAACCTCCTTACGGCTATGTCGACTGGTGGCCGATCTCGCTCTACGTCAACAACGAGGTGAAGCCGTTCGACGACAAGGACGTGCGCTGGGCGCTGTCGTACTATATCGACCGGCAGCAGCTGATCGATGTCGGCTATCTGGGCGCTTCGCAGTCGTCGTCGCTGCCGATGCCGCCCTATCCGCCGCTGATGCCGTATTTCGATGCGGTGAAGGATCTGCTGGCAAAATACGACACGCTGGCGTTCGATCCGAAGAAGGGCGACGCGCTGCTGTCGGGCAAAGGCTTCAAGAAGCAAGGCGGCGTCTGGACCGATCCGCAGGGCAAGAAGCTCACGCTCGACATCATCGGCTTCGGTGCGTCGGGCCCGGCGATGGGACCGGTGCTGTCGGAGATGCTGAAGCGCCACGGCGTCGAGGCGTCGGTGAGCCTGCCGCCCGACTTCGACGATCGGTTTCAGAAGGGTCAGTATGTCGGATCGATCTACGGGCATGGCGGGTCGATCACCGAGCCCTATTCGACGCTGCGGCTGTATCAGGGCCGGAGCATGGCGGTGCCGGGCGCGCATCTGGTGAACTTCGCGCGCTGGAAGAATGCCGCGTTCGACGAGATCACCGACGCGATGTACGTCACCGACCCGAACGACAAGCCGAAAATGATGGAGCTGTTCCATCGCGCGATGGAGATCTGGCTGCCGGAGCTGCCGGACATCCAGCTGGTGCAGAACTTCCACCGCATCCCGATGAACACCACCTATTGGAAGAACTGGCCGACGGCGGAGAACGACTACGTCAACGGCGCGTCGTGGCATCTGACCTATCCGATCGTGCTGTGGAAGCTGCAGCCGGCGTGAGGCGCGCCTCTGCCCAGGGGCGAGCGCCCGCCGGCAGCGGGCGCTGAGCGATGCGGCTGGCCTACGTCGCGCGGCGGTTCGGGGTGTTCCTGCTGATCGTCTGGCTGGCGGCCTCGCTGAACTTCTTCCTGCCGCGGCTGTCGGGGCAGGACCCGGTGCGCACCAAGCTGCTCCAGTCGGCGCAGCTTGGCGGCTACGTGCAGGCCGGGCTCGAGGACATGGTGAAGGAGTACGACAAGCGGTTCGGCCTCGATAAGCCGTTGTGGCGGCAGTACCTGAGCTATCTGCAATCCACCGCGCGGCTCGACTTCAACTATTCCATCTCCAACTATCCGCGCACGGTGCGCGAACTGATCGCGGATGCGCTGCCGTGGACCGTGGGACTGCTTGGCACGACGACGCTGCTGTCGTTCGCCATCGGAACGCTGCTGGGTGCGCTGCTTGCCTGGCCCGGCGCGCCGCCCTGGATGCGCTGGCTGATGCCGCCGCTCTGGGCGCTGCATGCCATCCCGTTCTTCCTGCTGGGTCTGATCCTGATGTACCTGCTGGCGTTCCAGCTGCCCCTGCTGCCGATCTTCGGCGGCTACACCGCAGGTACGACGCCGTCGCTGTCGCTCGGGTTCGTCTGGGACGTGCTGTCGCACGCGATGCTGCCGGCGTTGTCGATCGTGCTGGTGGCAACCGGCGGTTGGGCGCTGGGGATGCGCGGCATGATGGTGACGACGATGGGCGAGGACTACGTCACCTTCGCCGAGGCGAAGGGGCTGAAGAGCCCGACGATCTTCCTGCGCTACTGCCTGCGCAACGCGATCCTGCCGCAGACCACAGCGCTGGCGCTCGCGCTTGGGCAGATCCTGTCGGGTGCGGTGCTGGTGGAGGTGATCTTCGGCTATCCCGGCATCGGCGCGCTGCTGTTCCAGGCGATCCGCGAGAACGACCACTTCCTGATCCAGGGGATCGTGTTCACGGTCATTGTGGCATTGGGCCTGGCGACGCTGATCCTCGACGTGGTGTATCCGTGGCTCGATCCGCGGATCTCGTACCGGAGGGAGGCGTGACCACCGGTTCTTCCCCCTGGCGCTACCTGAACCGCAACCGCTCGCTGGCGGTCGGTATCGTGCTTCTGTCGCTGCTGGCGCTGTTCATCGTCATCGGCAACCTCACCGTCGATACCGAGCTCGCCCGCCCGCTGTCGGTACGCGCCCTGCAGCCGCCGTCGTGGGAGCACCCGTTCGGCACCGACCGCCAGGGCCGTGACCTGCTCGCCGCGATGGTCGCCGGCACGCCGCTGACGCTCAAGATCGGCTTCATCGCCGGATTCCTGGGCGTCGGCATCGGCACCGTGCTGGCCTTCATCGCCGGCTATTACCGCGGCATGACCGATACGGTGATCCGCGGCATTGCCGACATCGGCCTGACCGTCCCGGGCCTCCTGGTGCTGATCATCATCGCCGTGTCGGTGCGCGGCGGGCTTACCGTGAACCAGATGGCGATCGTCGTTGCCTCGCTCGCGTGGCTCTACCCGACGCGCACCATCCGGGCGCAGGTGCTGACGCTGCGCGAACGCGGCTATGTCGAGGTGGCCCGGCTCAACGGCATGTCCGGACCCGAGATCATCCTGCGCGAGATGATGCCGAACCTGCTGCCGTATCTCGCCGCCACGCTGGTCAACGCGGTGTCGGCGGCGATCCTTGCCTCGATCGGGCTCGAGGTACTCGGCCTCGGTCCGCTGGAATCGCCGACGCTGGGGATGACGCTGTACTGGATCAACTTCAACGCCGCCATCCTGAACGGCTGGTGGTGGTGGTGGGTCGCACCGATCGTCATTATCCTGATCGTGTTCCTGGGCCTGTTCTTCCTCACCGTGGGGCTCGACGAGATCGCCAACCCGCGCCTGCGGCAATCGGCGTGAACGCGTTCGTCCTGCGCGTCGAGGGGCTGCGCGTCTCCTACGACCATCCGGCCGGTGCCGTCCGCGCGGTGGACGACGTCTCGTTCAGCCTGCGCCCGCACGAGCGCTTCGGCCTCGCCGGTGAATCGGGTTCCGGCAAATCCACCATGGCGCTCGCCATCCTCCGGCTGATCCGCCCGCCCGGACATATCGACGGCGGCGAGGTCTGGTTGGAAGACACCAGGCTTTCCGCGCTGTCGGACGAGGCGATGCGCCGGCTGCGGCTGGCCGGCATCGCACTGGTGCCGCAGGGCTCTATGAATGCGCTCAATCCGGTGGTGCGCATCCGCGGGCAGATCGCCGACGCTCTCGCCGACCACGATGCGCCGCTGTCACCGCGCCTGCTGGCTGCCCGCGTGCGCGACCTGCTGGGACAGGTCGGCCTGCCGCCCCCGGTGGCGGATATGTATCCGCACGAACTGTCCGGCGGGATGAAGCAGCGCGCCTGCATCGCCATCGCGATCTGCCTGCGCCCCAAGGTGATCATTGCCGACGAGCCGACCAGCGCGCTCGACGTGGTGGTGCAGCGCCAGGTGATGGCAACGCTCGCGCGTGTGCAGCAGGAACTCGGCGCGGCGGTGGTGCTGGTGGGCCACGACATGGGGCTGATGGCGCAGTTCGTCGATCGCCTGGGCGTCATGTACGCCGGCCGGCTGGTGGAGATCGCGCCGATCGCCGACATCATCACCACGCCGAAGCATCCCTATACGCAGATGCTGATCGCCACCCTGCCGTCGCTGGAGCGCAAGGGAATGATGCAGGGCATTCCCGGCCTCGCACCGCTGCTGCGCGATCTGCCGCCCGGCTGTGCCTTCCACCCGCGCTGCCCGATGGCGGCGGAGCGCTGCCGTGCCGAACGGCCGTTGCTGCGCGACTTCGGTGGCCGCCAGGCCGCCTGCCACTTCGCCTGATGGCCACCGACACCACCGCCTTGGTCGAGCTGCGCGGCGTGACCAGGACCTACGGCCAGGTCGCGGCGCTGGAGGATTTCTCGCTCGCGATCCATGCCGACCAGCCGCGCATCATCGCCATCGTCGGCGAGAGCGGCAGCGGCAAGACGACACTGGCGCGGGTGCTGCTGGGCCTGGTCGCGCCGACCTCGGGCCATGTGCTGTACCAGGGGCGCGACCTGCACGCGCTGTCGGGCACCGAACGGCGCGCGTTTCGGCGCGACATCCAGGCGATCTTCCAGGACCCGTACGGTGTCTACAATCCGTTCTATCGCGTGGACCACGTGCTCACCACGCCGGTCGCGCGGTTCCGTCTCGCCAAGAGCCGGACCGAGGCGCGCGGCCTGATCGCAGACGCGCTGCGCGCCGTGGGCCTGCGGCCGGAGGAGATCCTCGGCCGCTATCCGCATCAGCTCAGCGGCGGCCAGCGCCAGCGCGTGATGGTGGCCCGCGCGCTGCTGCTGCGCCCGCATCTGATCGTCGCCGACGAGCCGGTGTCGATGGTCGATGCGTCGCTGCGCGCGACGATCCTGGGCTCGCTGCGCCAGCTCAACCAGGAGCGCGGCATCTCGATCATCTACATCACGCACGACCTCGCGACCGCCTATCAGGTGGCGGACAGCATCATCGTCCTGTATCGCGCCGCGGTTGCCGAGGCGGGCGATGTCGAGCTGGTGGTGAAGGCGCCGAAGCATCCGTATACACAGCTGCTGATCGCCTCGATCCCGCAGGTCAGCACCGAGCGGACATGGCTTGCCGATGAGGCGGCGAAACCGCAGGACCAACCGGGAGACGGCGGCTGCCGGTTCGTCGCCCGCTGCCCGCGCGCCATGCCGCTCTGCCGACGGTCAGTGCCGCCGCTGCTCCGGACCGAGCCACGCCGTGACGTCGCCTGCCATCTGTACACCGGCGGCGTCCAGCAGGAGACGCTCGCCGGGGTGTCGGCCGACAGGTGAGGCCCAGGGCCGGGCTGCCCCCCCTTCGCGCCCAACCCGGCCTGACGCTGGGCTACCGCATGGACGGAGCGAACCGTTGCGCCGCTTCAGCCTGGCATGCGGCAATCTCCTCCCGCCAGTGCGCCACGGACAGATGATCGGGCCAGGCGTAACCTTGAGGAGATGCACAAGCATCCGCCGCAGATGACTTCGCACGGCGCTCAGCTCGGACAGCCCCACGTCCCCGATCTGCTCAACGACGTGCGCCCGGTCGATACCGTTCGCCCGCTCGCTTCGCCCGAGCCTGCGCACCAGTGCAGCCTGACGATCGGACCAGGCGACGATGTCCTGGTCGTAGAGGCGGTCCGGCATGCGGACGAGATCGGCGAAGGCCCGGCCATGATCCCAGTTTACGGACGGGGCCATGAGCCGCTGCCCATCTGAACCGATGAGCATCGCCATGACAGGGCACACGAGGGTCGGCTATAAGCGCGCCCGAGGAGACATATCATGCCCGATACGATGCCCGCGCGCAGCTGGACGCCCAATTCCTGGCGGGAGTGCCCGATCCGCCAGGTGCCGGCCTACCCGGACCTGGAAAAGCTCGCGTCGATGGAGGCGCGCATCGGCCGCTACCCGCCGCTGGTGTTCGCCGGCGAGGCGCGGCGGCTGAAGGCGCACCTGGCGCAGGCGGCCGAGGGCAAGGCGTTCGTGCTGCAGGGCGGCGACTGCGCGGAAAGCTACGGCGACTTCACTGCCAACATCATCCGCGACACGTTCCGCGTGCTGCTGCAGATGGCGGTGGTGCTGACCTTCGGCGCCTCGCTGCCGGTGGTGAAGATGGGCCGCATGGCCGGGCAGTTCGCCAAGCCGCGCTCCTCGGACAGCGAGACGCAGGGCGACGTCACGCTGCCGTCCTACCGCGGCGACATCGTCAACGGGCCCGAGTTCACCGCCGCGGCGCGCATCCCCGATCCGGCGCGGATGGAGTTCGGCTATTTCCAGTCCGCCAGCACGCTGAACCTGCTGCGCGCGTTCGCCGGCGGCGGCTATGCCGACCTGCACGAGGTGCACCGCTGGAACCTGGAATTCGCCGCGCGCTCGCCGCTGGCCGCGCGCTACCAGGACCTGGCCCACCGCATCGACGAGACGCTGTCGTTCATGGCCGCCTGCGGCATGACCAGCACCACCACACGCGACATGCGCGAGACCGACTTCTTCATCTGCCACGAGGCGCTGCTGCTGCCGTACGAGCAGGCGCTGACCCGGGTCGATTCCACCTCGGGCGACTGGTACGGCTGTTCGGCGCACTTCCTGTGGATCGGCGACCGCACGCGCCAGCTCGAGGGCGCCCATGTCGAGTTCCTGCGCGGGGTGAAGAATCCGCTGGGCATGAAGGTGGGGCCGACGCAGGAGCCGGACGACCTGCTGCGCATCCTCGAGCGGCTGAACCCGGCGAACGAGCCGGGCCGCATCACGCTGATCAGCCGCATGGGACACGACAAGGTGGGTGCGCGGCTGCCGCCGCTGATCCGTGCGGTGGAACGCGCCGGCGCGAAGGTGGTGTGGGTGTGCGATCCGATGCACGGCAACACGGTCTCCACTGTCGCCAAACTGAAGACGCGCAACTTCGACCAGATCCTGTCCGAGGTGCGCGGCTTCTTCGACATCCACGCGGCGGAAGGCAGCTGGGCCGGCGGCGTGCACGTCGAGATGACCGGGCAGGACGTCACCGAATGCACCGGTGGTGCGCACCGGCTCAGCGAGGCCGACCTGACCGAGCGCTACGAGACGTTCTGCGATCCGCGGCTGAATGCGGAGCAGGCGTTGGAGCTGGCGTTCCTCGTGGCGGAGGAACTGAAGCAGCGACGCGCACCGGCCGGGCCGATGCAGGCGGCGGCGCAATAGATGCAGGCCGCATCGCTCCCCCTCCCCTCGCGGGAGGGAAGGGGGAGCAACTGGGCTCCATGACGGACAGCGACCTGGTTGCCGATATCGCGGCGCGCACCGACAGCTACTTCAACCGCACGCGCCGCATCGTCGCGCGGTTCGGTGACAAGCGGGTAACCTACGCGGTGTTCATGCGCCGCCCGGTGGTGTCCGCCCCGCGGCTCATGGTCGAGTGGCTGAACGCCGCGGCGGCGGCGCGGAGCACACAGTTCGACATCGAGCTGACCTGCCAGGAAGGCGCCTGGATCGGCGCCGGCGAGCCGCTCGCCTACATCAGCGGCAGCATGCTGCACCTGTCCGATCTCGAGACCATCCTGCTGCAGAAGATCGGTCCCGCATCGGTCGCCGCGCACAACGCCTATCAGATGTGCCTCGCGCTGCCGCACGCCGCGTTCCTGGCGATGGAGGCTCGGCACTGCGCCGGCGCCGAGATGCAGGACATGATGGCCTACGCCGCCTCGGTCGGCAGCGAGGCGGCGAAGCGCGAAGGCGCCAAGGGCTTCATCGGCAACGCCAACGACGGCACCGCCCACTGGTTCGGCGCGGATCGCGGCTTCGGCACGATGCCGCATTCGCTGATCGGCTACGCCGGCTCCACGCTGCGCGCCGCCGAGATGTTCCGCGAGACGTTTCCGGACGAACCGATGACCGTGCTGGCCGACTATTTCGGCCGCGAGGTCACCGACGCGCTGGCGGTCTGCGCGCAGTTCCCCGACCTGCTCGCGGCGGGCCGCCTGTCGTTCCGGCTCGACACGCACGGCGCACGGTTCATGGAGAGCCTCGATCCCGCCGAGAGCTACGCCGTGCTGGAGCGCCACGCGCCCGGGTGCGATCCGGCGCTACCGCAGCGAGACGGAGCTGCGCTATCTCGTCGGCACCGGCGTCTCCGCCGCCGCGATCTGGCGCATGCGCGAGGCGCTCGACGCGGCCGGCTACCAGCGCGCGCGCATCGTCGCCTCGTCCGGGTTCGGCGTGGAGAAGTGCCAGCGTGATGGCGGACGCCAAGGCGCCGATCGACGTGGTCGGCACCGGCAGCTTCATCCCCGACGCGTGGCACGAAACCTATGCGACGGCCGATATCGTCGAATATGACGGCGTGCCGATGGTGAAGCTCGGGCGCGAGTTCCTGCTGCGGAGGACGCAAGGCGCCCGACTGACCGGCGCCGCCGTTGACTTCACCGGTTTCCGCCTCATAACGTCTGTGTCACAGGGGGCAATCGGGAAGGGAGACGGGGATGGCCAACATCATCCGCGCGGCGTCGCGCCGTGACGTGCTGAAGATCACCGCGATGACGGGTGCGGGGGCGATGTTCGGTGCGGCGCCCGGCCGTGCAGCGCCCAAGGCGCTGACGATGATGCACGAGAATTCCTTCATCCCCGCCTACGACGCGTATTTCAAGAACACGCTCGCCCCGGCCTATGAAAAGGCCACCGGCATCAAGGTCAACTACGATCTCATCAGCGTCGGCTCGCTGCAGACGCGCGTCACAACCACCGCGGAAACCGGCTCCGGCCCCGACGTCACGCTGATGGAGTTCAACTGGCCCTACCTGTTCGACGAGAAGCTGGTCGGATGTCAGCGACATTGCCGACGAGATCGGCAAGACAATCGGGCGGCTGGCACGACGTCATCAAAGAGGCGGTCGTCGTCAACGGCAAGTGGAAGGCGATCCCGTTCGGCAATATCGGCCAGCTGATGAACTGGCGCACCGACTGGTTCGCCGAAGCCGGTTTCAAGGAGTTTCCCGAGACCTGGGACGAACTGCTCGAGGCCGGCACCAAGCTGAAGAAGGCCGGCCATCCGTTCGGCTTCGAACTCGGCCACGGCTTCGGCGACAATCACGGCTGGCTCTACCCGCTGCTCTGGTCGTTCGGCGCACGCGAGGTGGAGCCGGACGGCAAGACCATCGTCATCGATTCCGCCGAGACGGCACAGGCGGTCGACTTCTGCCGCAAGTTCTTCCAGCAGACGATGTTCGAGGACGTGCTGGGCTGGACCGACCCGTCCAACAACAAGGCGTACCTGTCGGAGCAGATCTCCTGCACCAACAACGCCGAAAGCATCCTCTACATCGCGAAGAAGGACTTTCCCGACATCGGCAAGGTCAACGAGCCAGGCGCAGAATCCGCAAGGGGCCGAAGGGGCGCTTCCACATCCTCACCCGTGGAGCCATTCGATCTTCACCCACCGCGCCCGACCAGCAGGCGGCGAAGGACTTCCTGCGCTGGCTGATGGATCCCAAGCAGGCCGCCGGCTGGTATGACGTCGCGGTGAGCTACTATGCGCCGTATCTGCACGCCTACGACGATGCACCGTTCTGGCACGCCGAGCCGCGCAACCTGCCGTATCGCGACTCGATCTGCGACCTCGCACCTGCCCGGCTGGCCGGCGCCGATCAGCCGCGCAGCAGTCCGAGAGCGTGGCGAAATACGTCGTCGTCGACATGTTCGCCAAGGCCTGTGCCGGCAAGTCGACCAAGGAGGTGATTGCCGACGCCAACGCGCAGCTCAAGCAGATCTACAAGTCGTCCTGAGCGTGTCGGCGCACAGCCCATCGATCGCCGCCACGGCGATCCGCACCCGGCCACGGCCCGGCCTGCGGCGCTGGATCGAGCGCGAGGCGGTGTTCAGCTGGCTGATGGTGACGCCGCCGGTGCTGTTCCTGGTCGCGCTGGTCGGCTACCCGTTCGTCTACGGCATCTGGCTGTCGCTGCAGGACCGTCCGGTCGCCAAGGCGGGCACATTCGTCGGCCTGGCGAACTTCGTCGCCGACTGGCACGACCCGGTGTTCTGGCAGGTGGTGCAGAACACCTTCGTCTATACGATCGCCGCGACGCTGCTGAAGATGGTCGGCGGCCTCGGGCTGGCGCTGGTGATGAACCAGGACTTCCGCTTCAAGAACCTGACCCGTGCCGTGATGCTGCTGCCGTTCATCGTGCCGACAGTGCTGAGCACGATCTCCTGGATGTGGATCCTCGATCCGGCGTTCAGCGTGATCAACTGGTTCCTGATCCACACCGGCATCGCCAATCCCGGACCGTCATGGCTGGGCAATCCACGGCTGGCGATGGGCTCGCTGATCGTGGTGAACACCTGGCGCGGGCTGCCGTTCTACGCCATCACGCTGCTGGCCGGGCTGCAGACGATATCGCCCGAGCTGTACGAGGCGGCGACGATCGACGGCGCCAGCGCCTGGACCCGCTTCCGCTACGTCACGCTGCCGTTGCTGAAGCCGGTGATCTTCATCGTGACGATGTTCTCGGTGATCTTCACCTTCGCCGACTTCCAGCTGGTCTACGTGCTGACGCGCGGCGGCCCGGCGAATGCGACCCACCTGTTCGCCACCTATGCGTTCGACGTCGCGATGGGCGGCGGGCAACTCGGCATGGGGGCCTCGATCGCGCTGGCGATGCTGCCGCCGCTGGCGCTGATCATCATCGCGATGGCGGTGTACATGAAGCCGGCCAAATCGTGATGCCGCGGGCCATCCCGCTCCCGCCCTCCCCCGCGAGGCGAGGGAGGAGAACAACGCCATGATGGTCGAACGCCGCGGCATCGCGGTCCGGGCGGTGAAGCTGTGGCTGCCGCTGGGCTGCTTCCTGATCTTCACGCTGTTCCCGTTCTACTGGATGGCGGTGACGTCGCTGAAGCCGAACCAGGAGCTGTACAACCGCAAGATCATGCCGCTGATCGTCTACCATCCGACGCTGAAGCACTACGTCGATCTGCTGACCGAGACCAACTTCCTCACCTGGACCTACAACACGCTGCTGGTCGCGGCGGTGTCCACGGCGATCTCGCTGGTGTTCGGCGTCATGCTCGCCTACCCGCTGGCCCGCATGCGGTTCGCCGGCGCGGCGCTGATCTCGTTCGCCGTCGCCGCCACCTATCTCGTGCCGCAGCCGCTGCTGTTCATTCCGCTCGCCGACATCATCAACCGGCTGCATCTGGGCGACACGCTGACCTCGGTCATCCTGACCTATCCGACGCTGCTCATCCCGTTCTGCGCCTGGCTGCTGATGGGCTATTTCCGCACCGTGCCGCACGAGCTGGAGGATGCCGCCCGTATCGATGGCGCGACGCGGCTGCAGACGATGTTCCGCATCTTCCTGCCGCTCTGCGTCCCCGGCTTCATCTCCGCCGGCATCTTCGCCTTCACGCTGGCGCAGAACGAGTTCCTCTACGCGCTGATCTTCCTGACGCAGACCGACGTGCGCACCGTGCCGGTCGGCGCGATCGCCGAACTGGTGAAGGGCGACGTGTTCTACTGGGGACAGCTGATGGCGGCGGCGCTGCTGGGCTCGGTGCCGGTGGCGATCATCTACTCGTTCTTCGTCGAGCACTATGTCGCGGGGCTGACCTCGGGCTCGGTCAAGGCCTGAACGCGCGCGCCACCGCGACCAGCGCCGCATCGGCGCCGCGGCCGCCGACGATCGACAGGCCGACCGGCGCGCCGTTGACGTCCGCACCCGGCAGGTTCACCTGCGGCACGCCGGTCAGCCCGCCATGCGAGCAGAGGCACGATATCCGGTCGCGCAGCGGCCCGAGCACCGTGAGCGGCAGCCCCTTCTTCGGCGCCGGGAACGGCGTGGTCGGCAGACAGAGGATCGTGCCAGGCGGCAGCAGCCAGGCCATGCGGCCCCTCGCCTCCTGACGCATCAGCTCCGCCCAGCCCTGCTCCGCCTCGCCGATCATCGATCCCGCTACCAGGCCGCGCGCGACGCCGAACGCCATGCGCGGGTTGTCGCGCTCCACCCAGGGTCGAAACGTGCGCCACGCCTCCACCGGCTGCAGCGTCCGCTGCGCGCGTGACCACACCGACACTCCCTGCGGCGCCATCACCTCTTCGCGCATCTCGCCGATCAGCGCCGCCAGTCGCTCCACCATCGGCCGCAGCGCCGCGGCCACGTCAGGATCGGCAAAGCCGAACGCATCGACGGCGACGATCAGCCGGGTCGGCAGGGCGTCCGGAATCGGCTCGCCCAGCAGCACCGACGAGACGCGGGCGAAGGTCGCCGCATCGCGCGCGAACCAGCCGGTGGTGTCGGATGACGGCGCCTGCGGCAGCATGCCGCTGAGGTCGAGCCGGCCGTGCGTCGGGCGGATGCCATAGAGGCCGCAGAAGCTGGACGGCACGCGCACCGAGCCGCCGGTGTCGGTGCCCAGCGCGGTGTCGCACAGCCCGGCCGCGACGGCGGCGGCGGAGCCGGACGACGACCCGCCCGGCACGCGGTCGGGCGCGCGCGTGTTCAGCGGCGTGCCGTCGAACGCGTTCTCCCCCAGGATGCCCAGCGACACCTCGTCGGTGATCGTCTTGCCGATCAGCGTCGCAGCGGCGTCGAGCAGCGTCTGCACCGCCCAGGCGTGCTGCGTGGGCACCGGATACCAGCGCGGCCAGTCGGGATTGCCGCCGCCGGTCGGGTGGCCGGCCACGTCGAACAGGTCCTTGGCCGCGAAGGTCAGGCCGCGCAGCGGGCCGTCCGCGGCGCCTTCGATAGTGACGCGCGGACCTGGGACGAAGGCGTTGATCGGGTCGTGCATGGTCCTGTCCTCCGGCAGCCGCCACTATAGCGGCTCACGCTGCAGCGAAAGAGGTCGCCATGCATGTCGTCGTCGTCGGCGCGGGCATCCTGGGTGCGAGCGCGGCATTCCACCTCGCACGGGCTGGCGCGCAGGTGACTGTCGTCGACCAGGCACACGAAGGACGCGCCACCGCCGCCGGCGCCGGCATCGTCTGCCCCTGGGTATCCGGCGCCGAGGACCGGGCGTTCTACGAACTCTATGTCGAGGGTGCACGCTACTACACGCGACTGGTCCCGGCCCTGGCCGAACTGGACGAGACCGACCTGGGCTTCGCGCGGGTGGGCGCGATGGTGGTATCGCCCGATGCGGACGAGTTGGCCGCGTTCGACGCGCTGCTCGGCCGGCGCCGCGCGCAGGCGCCGGAGATGGGCGCGACGACCTTGCTGACGGCGCGCGAGGCCCGCGCGCTGTTCCCGCCGCTCCGCCATGACCTCGCCGCGCTGCATGTCGCGAACGGCGCCCGCGTCGACGGCCGGCGCATGGCGGCCGGACTGCTGCGCGCCGCGCAGACGTGCGGCGCCACGATGGTCGAGGGCCATGCCGCACTGTTGGCGGAAGGCGACCGGATTGCCGGCATCAGGCTGCCCGACACGACCGTTGCAGCCGACTGCGTGGTGGTCGCCGCCGGCGCCTGGGCACCGTCGCTGCTGTCGCCAGTCGGCATTGCCCTGCCGATCGAGCCGCAGCGAGGCCAGATCGTGCATCTACGATTGCCGGGACAGGACACCGGCGGATGGCCCGTCGTGCTGCCGCCCGGCAGCCACTACCTGCTGGCGTTCGACGATTCGCGCGTTGTGGTGGGGGCGACGCGCGAGGTCGGCGCCGGCTTCGACTATCGCGTCACGGCCGCAGGCCAGGCTCAGGTGCTGGCCGAGGCCCTGCACGTCGCGCCGGGCCTGGCGACGGCGACGATCATCGAGACCCGGGTCGGCTTCCGCCCGGTCGGGCGCAGCGTCAGGCCGCTGCTTGGCGGCGTGCCGGGGCTGGACGGGCTCCTGCTCGGCAATGGCCTGGGCGCTGCGGGCCTGACCATCGGCCCGTACGCCGGCCTGCTGCTGGCCGAGGCGGCGCTGGGCAACGCGTCGTCATTCGACCTGGCACCGTTTGCTCTGCGCTGACTACTTCACGTCGGTGAACGGATACATCAGTTCGCCGGTCTTCAGCGCCGGCGGCCACAGGATTACCTCGGTCTTCGGATCCTTGAACTGTTCGACGTCGTTCGCCTTCACGTTCTGGAACTGCACCTCCATTACGCGCGCTTCGGCCCATTCGCCTGTCGGCCCGAACTTCACGTCGCCGACCACGGTTTTGAACGTGTGGGTGCGCAGGTAATCGGCCAGCTTGTCCTGGTCGAGGCTCTTGGTGCCTTCCACCGCCTGTTGCAGCACCTGCATGTCGCCATAGGCGAACGGCGGCAGGTAATAGCCCAGCGGATCGACGCCGGCCGACGGCGCCTTCGCCTGGTATTGCGCGAGGAACGCCTTCGCCTCGTCGTTCGCCAGCGCCGACCACGGTAGCCAGAAATCGTAGTCCACGATGCCGTTCAGCAGCGGACCGAGCTGCGCCTTGATCGCGGTGCTCTGCAGCCCGACCATGCCGCCGCCGAACAGCTTGGTCTTCAGCCCGACCTCGCGCGCGGCGCGGATCATGCCCACGGTGTCGGGCGGATAGGAGCACACCAGCACCAGGTCGGGACTGGTCGCCTGGATCGCGCGCACGATCGGCGTGTAGTCGGTGGTCTGCGGCGGATAGGTCTGGTCGTACACCAGCTTCAGCCCGTGCTTCTTCGCCAGCACGCGCGCGCCGTCCATCGCGTTGTGCGGGAACTCGGCGTCGGCGCCGACCATCGCCAGCGTCTGCGGCTTCGGGTTCTGCGCCATCGCGGTAGCGAAGAAGCCTTCGGCAAAACTCTGCTTCGGCTCCGGCCCGCCGGTCGGCGTGAAGGAGAAGTATTTCGGATACTTGAACTCGGTGTTCACTGCGAGGCCGAGCAGACTGAGGAAGGTGCGGTTGTGCTGCATGATCACCGGCATCGCCGGCGCGATCATATTGGTGGCGTAGCCGCTGATCACGAGGTCCACCTTGTCCACGTCGAGCAGCTTGGTGTAGAGCCCGGGAATCGTTGCCGGATTGGACTGGTCGTCGTAGTAGACCAGCTTCACCGGCCGCCCCAGCAGGCCGCCCTTGGCGTTGACGTCCGACTCCCAGATCTGCATCGCCAGCAGCGCGGCCTTGCCGTTCGGCGCCAGCCCGCCGGTCAGCGCCATGCCGAACCCGATGGTGATCGGGTTCTCCGCGTGCGCGGTCCCGATGCAGGCGAAAACGGCAGCGGCGGCGAGCGCGAGGCGCCTGGGCAGCATCGACGTGATCCTCCGGATGATTGCTTGACCGCATCCTATGGTCCCGCGCTGTGGCACGCCAGGGGGGATGCGGTATGCTCCGTCGATCGAGCCATAGGAGCGTCCCATGCAGGACCTTGACGAGAACACCGTCACCGAAGCCGCACTCGCGCAGATGGCGAACACGCCGGATCCGCGCCTGAAGGAGATCATGGACGCCGCCGTGCGCCACCTGCACGCGTTCGCCCGCGACGTGCGGCTGACGCCGGCGGAATGGCTGACCGGCATCCAGTTCCTCACCGCTGTCGGCCAGGCGTGCACGCCGTTCCGCCAGGAATTCATCCTGCTCGCCGACGTGCTGGGCGTCAGCGCGCTGGTCAACGCCATGCACGACAGCAAGGCGCGCGAACTGGGCACGCAGAGCAGCCTGCTCGGGCCGTTCTACCGCGAGGGCGCACCGGAGCTGCCACTCGGCGCCAGCATCGTCGCCGATCCGTCCGAGCCGTTGATCGTGGTGTATGGCCGCGTCACCGACAACGACGGCAGGCCGGTCCCCAACGCGCTGGTGCAGGTGTGGCAGACCAGCGAGCACGGGCTGTACGACCTCCAGGCCGAGAACGCCGCCGAGGTGATGGACCTGCGCGCCAACTTCCGCACCGACGCGGATGGCAACTACCATTTCCGCACGGTGCGCCCGCTCGGCTACTCCATACCGATGGACGGCCCGGTCGGCGAAATGGTGCAGGCGCAGCAGCGCCACGGCTTCCGCCCGTCGCACATCCACTTCCTGATCGGCGGCGACGGCTATCGCGAACTGGTCACCGCGCTGTATTTCGGCGACGACGTGCACATCGATTCCGACACCGTGTTCGGCGTATCCGGTTCGCTGGTGGTGGACGCGAAGGACGACCCGGCGTCGCCGATCCCGGGGCTCCGGGCGGTGCGCTACGACTTCCGCCTGGCACACGCCGAGGCCGGCGACACCGGACGCGTCGGCGCCGATCCGTCGCAGCTGATGAAGGCGGCGGAGTGATCGAGCCGCATTCCGCGGCGCTGGTTCAGGCCGGGCAGCCCGCCGGCGCATCGCACTGACCGGCGGGATCGCCGTCAGGTAGCCGCGGTAACATCGAGCGCACCACGCGCAGCTGTGCGGCTGCCGCCTCGGGCGGCGCGCGCAGTGCGTCATGGGCCAGCTTCATCAGCGCCGGCCATTCGTCCAGCAGCGACGACAACCGTTCGATCGACTGCCGGAGGACCGGCACCTCGGCATCCCACCGCCGGATCGTTCCGGCGATGTCGAGCGCTGCGTAGTCCAGCGCGTCGAACACCAAGCCGGACAGCCGTGCCGTTCGCCTCCCCGCCTCGGCGATCATCGCGAGATGCGCACTGCCATCCGAGGATAGCCTGGGTGCGGCGGCGCACAGAGTCTGCCCGAACGCGTCGATCTCGGCGTGCAGCACGCGCAGCCAGCCGGAGGGCGTCGTGCCTGGGGCGGCTTTCAGCCCGACCGGCGCCAGCAGCCGGCTGAACTCGCCGATCCGCCGGTAGATCTCCCGTCGATTGAGTCCGACAGCCGCCGCGGCGGTCGCCACCGCCGCCCTGACATCGGCATCGCTCCAACCCGCCGGGCTGGCCGGCAGCTTCGAACCACCGGTGCCGCAGTCCGTCAGCAGCTGAACGATGAGGATCATCTCGATATCGGCGAGGTGGTCCGTTTCGGCGAGCGCGCGCCGGTTCTCCTGCGCCTTTGCTTCCGGCCCCAGGGCGCCCGACAGGGCGAGCCGGCTGATGGTGGCGCGGACCTGCGCCGGCGAGGACGCCCTGGTTTCGTTGATGGCCCCGTGGATCGCCAGATCATGGTCCGTCATGGCGGCCATGAGCGGCAGGCTCTTCCACGGCACGATGTACGCCGCGCCGTTATTGGCGAAGTCGCGCAATACCGCGATCAAACCGTCGCGGTCGTCATCGCAGACCCGCGCCATGCGCAGCACCGGCGCCTCGAACGGCACGGCCGCACCGCGCTGCGTTTGCCGCGGGAACCAGTTGCGGATGGTCTCGGTGTTCAGCCAGCGGCCCATGTCGCTTCGCGGCCAGTGTCCGCCCGCGGTCATAGCGGCAAATCGTGAACATTTCGGTAGCGGCGTGCCCGCTTCTGGCCTGCGGCCGTATGTCGGATGTTCATCGATACTTAGGCCGCAGGTGGTGAGATGCGCTGACCGAACATCCGAGACTGCCTGTGCGTATGCTCCGGCTGCCCTCCTGTGTCCTGCTGTGCGCCCTTGCGCCATGCGCGCCGGCGATTGCCGCCGCGGCGAGCGAGCCGGCGCCGGTTCCCCTCGACTGTCGGACTGCGGCGGCTGTGTTCGAGCAATCGACCGGACTGCCATCCGGCCTGCTGCTCGCCATCGGCCAGGTGGAGAGCGGACGGACGGATCCGCTGACGGGCCGCGCCGATCCCTGGCCGTGGACCACGAACCAGGGTGGCGAAGGCCACTACTTCGCCTCGGCGCAGGAGGCGATCGCCTGGGTCGCGGGCCAACAGGCGACGGGAAGCCAGTCGATCGACGTGGGCTGCTTCCAGGTGAACCTGCACTATCATCCGACTGCGTTCGGCAGCCTGGCCGAGGCGTTCGATCCGGCGGCCAACGCCCGCTATGCGGCGTCGTTCCTGTGGCGCCTGCACGAGCAGACCGGCGACTGGACGTCGGCGGTCGCGCTGTATCACTCGGCGGACCCGTTCGAAGGCCAACGCTACAGCAGCCGCGTCATGCAGGCGTGGGGCATCGGCGTCGCCGGCATGCCTGCGCCGTGGGTGACACGAACGATGCATGCGGCTGTCACGCGCTTGCCGATGACCGCACCGTTCGTGCGGGTCGTTGTGCCCGACTGGGCCGCGGCACAAGTCGCCGGACCGCGACGGGATTACCGCGCCGGCCTCCCCCGTGTCGTCACGCCCGGGCGCTGAAGGGCCGGCGCTTATTCCAATTTTAGTGACAAACCCAGTGCAAGTGAAAATGTTTGTTAACTGTACAAGAGTAGAACAAATCCGGAGCCGAAGCGGACAGCTCGCCGGTCTTCGGCTTTCATGGCAAAGGACACCTGACAATGCTCGAGTATGCACGGACGTGGTTGGCGCTTCGCACCGACAAGCGCGGCGTCACGGCAATGGAGTACGGTCTGATCGCCGCGCTCATTGCGGTGGTGATCATTGGGGCAGTGCAAGGTATCGGCACCAACCTCACATCGACCTTCAATTCGATCAAGGACGCGCTGGCTCCCGCGAGCTGAGCATATCGCTTCTTGCCTCAGCCCTCTGCAGCGTGCCGTAACGTAGGACAGTTCAGCTAATAAAGGCGCTTTCCCTTTGGAGAAGGCCGTGAACTGAACTGTAAGGTTACGGCGCGCCGTCTTGCAAAACGCAGGTTGGTACATGCGATCGTTACCGCGACAGCAAGGTTGGTGCACCACGGCCGATTGGCTCCAGCAGGGCACCGCTGCTGAGCCAATCGCTCACGGTGCACCGACAATTGCTGACCATGGCTCCGCAGCAGGTTCGCATGCCTGACGTTTTCTCAACGCCGATAATGCATTTGTTCCTCCCGGCTGCCGCGACAAGCCTGCTCATGATTGCTGCATTGAAGGATATTGCCGTGCGCAGCATCCCAGATTTCGTCTCGATTGGATTGATAGTGATCGGCTTCACGGCTCGCACAGCAAGCCAAGATGCGACTGCTGCCCTGGCGGCCTCCTCGATCGTATTCATAGTTGGCGCCCTATGTTGGCGACAAGGCTGGCTTGGCGGTGGTGATGTCAAGCTCGGCGCGGCCTGCGCGTGGCTGATGGCACCGGCCCTGGTCCCGAGATTCATGCTGCTGACAGCGCTTGTCGGCGGCGCATTAGCGTGCCTGTACCTGATCATCGGCTGGTTCGCCAAACGGCCGCATGCACCAGACATGGCAGCGCGGCCGCGGTCACTCGTCGCGCGCGTCTGGCGCATCGAGCAATGGCGCATCAGCCGCCAGGGTTCGCTGCCGTACGGCTGCGCCATCGCCGCCGCGACCTTGCTCATCATGTCGTCTGGGTGAAGCTGAATGTTCGCCCGCATCGCACTGTTCGTCCTGATGGGCGTCGGCCTCGCCGGCTTCGGCGCCGTCGCGTGGATCAACCTGCACCCGGTGCGCCCGCCGCCAGCGACTGTCGCGGCGGCGCCGAACGACAAGGTCGCGTACCTTGCCGCCGCCAGACCGCTGCGTGCCGGCACGCTGCTGAAGCCCGAGGACCTGACCGTCGAGCAGCGCTCCGCGCACGATGTCCCCGCCGGCGCCCGGCTCGACAGCGAAAGCGCCCGCAGCGAACTGCTTGGGGCCCTGATCCGACGCAACCTCGCGAAGGGCGACCTGCTGCTCACGACCGATGCACTCAATCCCGGCGATCGCGGCTTTCTCGCTGCGGTGCTCGGTTCCGGCATGCGCGCCGTCACCGTCGGCGTCGATGCGGTCTCCGGCCTTGCCGGCCTGGTCTGGCCGGGCGACCGCGTCGATCTGATCCTGACCCAGTCGCAGGATCGGCTCGGACATTCCGCTCGCCAGCCGCGTCTCCGGCGAGACGGTGCTGCACGACGTGCGGGTGCTCGCCATCGACCGTCAGCTGATCCAGGGCGCCACGTCGGAAAGTCCGGAATCGCAGGCGGCCGAGACCGTGACCCTGGAAGTGACGCCGGCCGACGCCGAACGCGTCATGGTCGCCGCGCGGCTCGGCCACCTGTCGCTCTCCGTCGTTGCCGTCGCGCAGGCGACCGGTCCAGCCAGCGCCGGCACAGGCCGCGACGCCGCGGCCGGCGACGGCGTCACCTGGGGCGGCGACGTGTCGTCGGCCCTGCGCGGCGGTCCCAGCACCGACGGCACCACGGTGCGGCTGTTTCAAGGTCCCTCCGACAGCAAGGAGATCCACTTCTGATGAAACAACTGCTCGCAGCGATCGGCGCTCTGCTCGTGCTGGCGTCCGCGTCCGCGTTGGCCGCTTCGGCGCCGGACCCGGCCGGCGCGCTCCGGCGCCGCGGCCGCGCCCGCCTGCGACCGCCAACGTCGTCAAGCTGCCGGCGCAGAACGTGCATCACCATCGATGCCGGCACCGGGCGCGTGATCCAGCTCTCCGCCGGCGCCGCCAGTGTGTTCGCCGCCGATCCGAAGGTGGCCGAGGTGCATCCGGCCAGCGCGACCAGCCTGTTCATCTTCGGCGTCGCGCCCGGGACGCACCACGATCGCCGCCCTGAGCGCGGGCGGCGGGCCGATCGCGCAATACGACGTCGTGGTCCGGCCATCGCGCTACGGTGCGGCCGAGGCGGAGGCCGCCGTGTCGCGCGTGCTGCCGGGCGCCACGGTGCATGTCGAGACGCTGCAGAACGGTCTTGCCGTCACCGGACAGGTGAAGACGCCGGCCGACGCCGATCGCGTGATGCAGATCGTGCGCGGCTATCTGCCGAGCCGGACAGACCGTGGACAACCGGCTGTCCGTCGCCTCCAGCATCCAGGTGAACCTGCGCGTGCGCATCGCCGAGATGAGCCGCAACCTGGTCCGTCAGTTCGGCGTGAACTGGGAGGCGCTCGGCAACATCGGCACGATCGGCAAGTTCCCGGTGTTCCCCGCGCTCACGCTGAACGCCAACAAGGATCTCGATCACCGCCGATCGCCAACCCGCGACAACCCGCTCAACCTGGGCGGCAACTTCAACGCGCTGATCGACGCGCTGGCGCAGGACGAGCTGGTGCACATCCTGGCCCAGCCGAACCTGACCGCGATCAGCGGCGAGGCGGCGAGCTTCCTGGTGGGCGGCGAGTTTCCCGATCCCGGTCGCGCAGCAGAACAACCAGGTGACGGTCGAATTCAAGCAGTTCGGCGTCAGCCTGGCCTTCGTGCCGACCGTCGCCTCGGACGGGCAGATCACGCTGAAGGTCCGGCCCGGAGGTCAGCCAGCTCTCCAATCAGAACGCCGTCCAGCTCATCGCCGGCACGTCGATGCTCGTGGTGCCGTCGCTGACGGTGCGGCGCGCCGAGACCACGGTGCAACTCGGCAGCGGCGAGAGCTTCGCCATCGCCGGACTGCTGCAGGACTGCGGCCAACGTGGCCGGCAACGGCGCTGCCGATCCTGGGCGATCTGCCGATCCTGGGCGCGCTGTTCCGCTCCGACAAGTTCCAGCGCAACGAGACCGAGCTGGTCATCGTCGTGACGCCGTACATCGTCCGGCCGGTCGCCAACCCGACCGACGCTGCGCCTGCCCACCGACGGCTGGCAGCCGCCGTCCGACCTCGAGCGGATCCTGCTGCTGCGCCAGAGCGCCCGGCGCGGCGGCAGCGAGACGCAGCGAGCCAGGCGGCTCCGCCGCACATTCCCGGCAATGCCGGATTCATCGTGCAATGACGGAGGTGCTCGCCGTGCTGAGACGTCGACTGCTCTGCATCGCCGTCGCTGGCGCTGGCGGGCTGCGATGTCACCGATCCGTACCGCCGGGAAGGCGTCTGGCGGCCGAACGACGCCAACGAAGCCAATCTGCGCGTGATGGTGGCCTCGCCCGTCCGATCTCGTGCGAGGCGTCTCGAGTGCCGGCGGCGACGGCCAGCAGGCCGCGGCGGCCCTGGATCGCTACAGGAACGACAAGCTGCGGCTGCTGCCCGACAGCGCGATCGCCAAGATCGTACCGGTCGCCAGCGGGCGGATCGCAAGGCGGCCAGTGATGCCGCCCGACGTACCGCTCGCCGAACATCCCGCCGGAGCAGGCGCCTGCCCGCCCCGATCGCAAGGACATCGTCGCCTTCGTCGCGGATGCCGAAACCGAGAGCGTGCTGCGCGACGGACTGAGCGACGCGGCGCCGCGCGGCGTCGAGTTCCACCGTGCCAATGTTCGCGGCGCAATCGATGTGCTGCGGCAAGACCTCGACGCCGCGTGTCCTGATCGTCGACGTCACCGGCGAGGGCCGCCCGCTGACCGCGCTCGAGATCCTGTCGGACGTCGTCGAACCCGACGTCCACGTGCTGCTGATCGGCGAGTTCAACGACGTCAACTTCTATCGGCACGCCACGCGGATCCTCGGCGTGAAGGAATATCTGTTCAAGCCGATCACGCGCGACATGGTCGCGCGGCATTTCGGTCCCATCATCCTGAACCGCGCGCGCCGGCCCGAAGCCCTGCAGGGCGGTCGCGTCGTCACGATCACCGGCGTGCGCGGCGGCGTCGGCGCCAGCACCATCGCGGTCAACCTGGCCTGGCATCTCGGCAAGCGCGCGAACCGCCATACCGTGCTGCTGGACGCCGATCTGTATCGGGGAAGCTGCGCGCTGCTGCTGAACGCGAAGTCCGGCGCCGGTCTGCGGACGGCGCTGGAAACGCCGCAGCGCATCGATGAGCTGTTCATCGAGCGCTCGTGCGCAACCGGTCACCGAACGGCTGCACGTGCTGTCCGGCGAGGAGAACCTGCTCGAGCATATCAACTACGCAGCCGGGCGCCGTCGCGCGGCTGATCGAAACCCTGCGCCGGCGCTACAACTTCATCGTCATCGATGCGCCGTTCACCGGAGCGGAGCTGCATCGCGATCTGCTGATGCATGGGACATCAGCGCATCCTGGTGCTGGAGCCGACGCTGGTGGCGGTGCGCGACACGCTGCGCCTGCTTGGCGCTGCCGAACGGGCCACTGCAGGTGCATCGCGGCCTGCTGGTGCTCAACCGGCTGAACCGGCCCGGCACGCTGACGCGCCAGCAGGTCGAAGATGCGCTGAAGATGAAGGTCGACGTCGCGATCCCGGATCTGCCGAAGCTCGTGGAGAACGCCGCGAGCATCGGTGAGCCGGCCGCGCTGAACAGCAAGTTCTACAAGGGAATCGTCGCGCTGGCCGCGCAGGCGGCAGCGGCATTTCCGGTTGACAGCTCGCCCGAGCGGCACCGCGCCTCGGCGCAGCGCGGATGGAGGCACTGTGGCCTGTGGATAGGGCCGCGCACGGCTGAGCGACGAACCCCCGGTCTGGTTCGGCCGCCGCCAGACAGCCGCGCGGCCGCTCCCGTCAAGGAGGCCGAACCGCCGCCCGCCGACGCCGCGGCTGCCGCCGGGCGCGGCGATCGTCGAATTGCGCAGCGCTGTGTCTCGGCGAGATGGATCCGACCGCGCTGGCAAAGCTGACGCAGGAGGAACTGACCCAGGAGGTCGAGCGCACGCTCGCCGAGATCGCCACCCAGCGGCGCATCCAGCTCAACGGCCGCGAACAGCGCGCGCTCGCGCGCGAACTGGTCAACGACATGCTGGGGCTCGGCCCGCTCGAGCCGCTGCTCGAGGACGACACGATCACCGACATCATGGTCAACGGTCCGGAGCAGGGTGTTCGTCGAGCGCCGCGGCAAGCTCGACCTGTCCGGCGTGCGCTTCCGCGATGCCGCGCACGTGGCCCATGTGTGCCAGCGCATCGCCGTCCGCGTCGGCCGGCGCATCGACGAGAGCAGCCCGATGGTGGATGCGCGGCTGAAGGACGGCTCGCGCGTCAACATCGTGTTCCCGCCGCTGGCGCTCGACGGTCCCTACATCTCGATCCGCAAGTTCTCCCGCAACAGGATCGATTTCGCCAGGCTCATCGAATTCGGCTCGCTGACGCAGCCGGTCGCGCGCGTGCTCGAGATGGCCGCGCGCGCGCGGCTCAACGTGATCATCTCGGGCGGCACCGGCTCCGGCAAGACCACGCTGCTGAACGCGATGTCGCGGCTGATCGACATCGGCGAGCGCATCGTCACGATCGAGGACGCGGCCGAACTGCAATTGCAGCAGCCGCACGTGGTGCGCCTGGAGACCCGGCTCGCCAGCCTGGAAGGCCGCGGCGAGGTGACCCAGCGCGACCTGGTCCGCAACGCCCTGCGCATGCGTCCCGATCGCATCATCGTCGGCGAGGTCCGCGGCAGCGAGGCGTTCGACATGCTGCAGGCGATGAACACCGGCCATGACGGCAGCATGTCCACCATCCACGCCAACACCGCGCGCGATGCGCTGACCCGCATCGAGAACATGGTGCAGATGGGCAACATGGGCCTGCCCGCGCGCTCCATCCTGACCCAGATCGTCGGCGCCGTGGACCTGATCGTGCAGATCGAGCGCCAGCGCGACGGCGTGCGCCGCGTCATCCAGATCACCGATGTCTGCGGCATGGAAGGCGACGTCGCCACGCTGAACGACATCTTCCATTTCGAGGTCGAGGGCGAAAGCCTGAGCGGCAAGATCGTCGGTCACTATCGGTGCACCCGGGCGCGGCCGAGCTTCCACGAGCGCCTCACCTACGCCGGCGTGGACCGCGCATGGGCCACCGACGATGGACGAGGCCTGCAAGTGACGCCGGCGCTTACCTATCAATTGGCGGCCGCCTCGCTGCTGCTGGTCGCTGGCGTGCGTTGCCGCGCTGCCGTTCATGCAGGCCGAGCAGCGCCGCCGCAAGGTCCAGGACCGCGTCGACGCAGTATCGCCGCGCCGTATGCGCGCGCCACCGTCGACCGATGCCGCGTGAAGACCAATGCCGGTGCTGCCGCAACGGCAGGCGCATCGTGGTGAAGCTGCTGACGCGCGCTGGTGGCCTTCGATCCCGTCGCACCAGGACCACTATCCGCTCGCCTGGTGGATCGTGGTGCCCGCCGCGCTGCTGCTCGCGCGCCTGGCTGGTGGCGCTGGCGCAGACGCCTGCTCGGCGGGTCGGCGCTGCTGGCGCTGCCGATGGTCTGGGTGCTGTTGATTCGCCAGTTCTATCGCTGGTGCGAGCAGCGGCGCCTGCGGATCCTGTTCGAGCAGTTCCCCGATGCCCTGTCGATGCTGGTGCGCGCGGTTCGCGTCGGCATTCCGATCACGGGGGCATGCGCAGCGTGGCGGCCGACAGCCCCGAACCGACCGGCAGGGAGTTTCGCCACGTCGTCGATCAGCTCGCCCTCGGCGTGACGCTGGAGCAGGCGCTGCTCGACGCTGGCGGCGCGCAACCAGCTGCCGGAATACGGCTTCTTCGCCACCGCGCTGGCGCTGCAGAGCGAGACCGGCGGCACCGTCAGCGAGACGCTGGAACGACTGGCCGAGGTGATCCGCAAGCGGGTGGCGTTGCGCGAGCATGCCCGCGCGCTGGCCTCCGAGGCGCGCACCAGCATCGCCATCCTCGCCGCCCTGCCGGTCTTCGCGGGCGGCGCTCTGGCGCTGATCAACCCGGACTACATCAGCACCCTGTTCACCGACCCGCAGGGCGGACGCGTCTTCGCCATGGCCGATCACGCTGCTCGTCGTGGCGTCGTCACGATGCGGACCATCGTCGTCGCGGAGCCTGTCATGAGCCGGCAGATGCTGTCGCTGATGGTGCTGGCCGGCGTGCTGTTCGTCATCGCCGGCATCATCCTGAATCGCCAGTTGCGCCGCGATGCGCGTCCTGGCGGCGCGGGTGCGCGACGTGCAGCGCACGGTCGGCATCGAGACCGTCGATCGCGCCGACCGACGCATCGCAGCTCAGGGCTGCTGCGGCTGGTCGCCGGCGTCGGCGAGGCGATCACCCGCGGCGGCCTGCTGTCGGCCAGCACGCTGGAAGACCTGGAACTGCGGCTGGCAGCCGCGGGGTTTCGCGGACGCAACGCGCTGGCGCCGTTCATCGGTGCCAAGCTGCTGGCGCTTGCTCGGATTGCCGCTGCTGAGCTGGCTGCTGGTCGAGCGCGCCGGGTGGCCGTCGTCGATGCGCATCGCGGCGATCGCCGGCGCGGGCCTGGCCGGCTGCTGCTGCCCGACTATGTCGTGCGGACGCTGCACAAGCGCCATCTGAAGGCGGTCGAGCGCGGCCTGCCGGACGCGCTCGACATGCTGGTGATCTGCAGCGAGGCCGGCCTGGGCCTCGAACCCGCCATCGAACGGGTCGGCCGCGAGATCGGCAAGGCGCATCCCAACGTCGCCGAGGAACTGCTCAACGTCGGCGCGCGAGATGCGCGTCAACGCCGACCGGCGCGTCGCGCTGATGAACATGGGCACGCGCACCGGGCTCGCGTCGCTGCGGCGGCTCGGCGTCACGCTGGTGCAGACGCTGCAATACGGCACGCCGCTCAGCCAGGCGCTGCGAACCCTGTCGGCGGAGATGCGGCAGGAGGCGCTGACCCGGTTCGAGGCGCGCGCCGGCCGTCTGCCGGCGCTGCTGACCGTGCCGATGATCGTCTTCATTCTGCCCTGCGTGTTCCTGATCGTCGGCGGTCCGGCGATCGTCCACGTCATGCAGGTGATGCACCAATAGGGAGCACAACCATGAAATGGCTGGTCATAGCGACATCGCTTGCGCTGCTGCTGGCCGGCTGCGCCGGCCAGGATCGCAGCGGGCGCCGACGGCCCGGCCGATCTGCGGGTGGTCGACGCGGCGATCGCCAGCGGCATGCCGCAGACCGCGCTCGAGGTGACGCGGGAGATCCTGCAGGGCGATCCGCGCAACGTCGAGCGCGCTGCTGCGCCAGGCGCGACGCGCTCGTGGCCATGGGACCGGCCGACGCCGCCGAGGAATGCTACCTGCGCGTCCTCGAGATCGATCCGCGGTCGCGCGGATGCGCTGCGTGGCCTCGGCCGGCGCCGAGCTGGCGATGGGCGAGGCCCACGAGGCGGAGGCCACGTTCCGCAAGGCGATCGACGCCGCGCCGGACGACGCGGCCGCGCTCAACAACCTGGGCATCGCGCTCGATCTGCAGGACCGCCACGACGAGGCGCAGGCCGCCTATCAGGCCGCGCTGGCGCGGCGGCCCGAGATGACGGCGGCGCAGGTCAATCTGGGGCTGTCGCTGGCGCTGGCCGGAACGACCGATCGCGCGCTCGCCATTCTGCGGCCGCTGGCGAGCGATCCGGCGGCCGACGACCGGGTGCGGCAGGACCTGGCGGTCGCGCTGGCGCTCGCCGGCGACGAGGCGCAGGCGGGCAAGGTCCTGTCGGGCGACCTGCCGCAGGACAGATCGCGACCGCGCTCGCCGGCTATGCCGCGCTGAAGGTGTCCGGCCAAATGAACGCGTCGCGGCACCTCGGGCGCGGTGGCGATCGAGTTCGCCACTCGTCGGCCTGGCGTTCATCTCGCTGCTGCTGCTGGCGATGGAGACCGGCTGGCAGTTGCTGATCGACTCGGCGCTCGGCGCGGGTGCCAGGGCGGCGAGCCGCTTCGGCAGCACGGGCACCATGGTGGCCGCGGGAATCACGCCACGCACCGCCTGACCGAAACACCTCGATCGAGGACATCGTCATTCAGAACTCCGGCGGTCTGCTGCTGGCCGACCGGCTGCAGATCACCGAGGCTAGCTATGCCAGCTTCGCCGCCGTCGCCGCCGGAGGCGCCGGTACTCCTGGTCCAGGCAGCGCGAGCCAGGTCGTTCAGTACACGTTCACCTATACCCAGCCCTACCTGACGCCGATCGCAGCGGCGATCATCGGTCAGCAGACCAGATCTCACACCGTGAACGTGACCGTCCTCAATGAGCCATTCCCATCGAACTGATCGGCCTGTCGGATCACGGCGCGGTGTGGCGGCGATCGAGTTCGCGCTGGTGGCGCCGTTCATCATGCTGCTGATGCTGGCAGGCACCGATCTGACCATCTTCATGCGGACCAAGATGCGAATCGACGAAACGGCAACCGAGCTTGCCCTGATGGTGACGCAGTACCAGAACCTCTACGTCAGCGACTTCAGCCGCGCCTGTTCAACGCGGCGCAGACCATCGCCGGCGACCACACCGGTCACCGGCCTGCTGGGCACGACGATCATCACCGGCATCGTCACCACGCGACGACAATCAGACGATCGCCTGGCAGTACCGCAGTTCGCAGGCCACGTTCACACAGCCTGTTCGGCACCGTCGAGGGAAGCGCTCCGAAACTGCCGAACAACTATCTGATGCCGACAAACGGCACGCTGATCGCGGTCGAAGTATTCACCTCGGCCTCGCCCTGGGTGCTCAGCGCCAGCCTGATGGGCGCGAGCCGGCACAACGTCGCTCCGGTCCTATGCGTTGTTCCAACCCCGTCTCGGTTCGCTGTCGACGGTCATTGCGGGGACCCGGCCATGAGCGCGGTCCGTCGCGATGCGAGGTCCGACCGGCGTTGGCGCGCCGCGGGCTGCGGTCAACGGCCGATCGAGGGTCCGGAGCGCCGCGGGCCGATATACTGCCCGCGACGACCGGCATGCCTATCGCGTCACCGATCTCACCGGCTGCGACGCGGCGAGTAGCAGGCCGTGGAGTGCAAGCGCATCGACCGCCTGGCGCCAGTGGTCGTCGCCGCCGGGGCCGTCGGAGAACTGAACGCTGCGGTGTGCGACATCTCTTCGAGCAGACCGACGGCGACGGACGCCGTCCCGCGCATCGCCAGAACGGGAGCCGGATCACGGCGACGGCCAAGGCCAGGGGAAGGCGCCGCGCGGGCGGCGCAGGTACCGGCGCAGCCTGGCGACGGCACTTCGCTTGCGCCCTTTGCCCGGTCCGTGCCGGCTCCGATGGCTGCCGCCCGGGAAATTCGGGACGGCCCGGAATAACAACGTTCCGGCAGCGTCCCTTAAGTTCGGGGCAGCGTGCGAACTGGGGACCGGGATGCTGGGACGACGACCGATCCTCGTCGTGGACGACGACACCGATCGCCGAGACGCTCGCGGACCAATTCGAGGCGGAGCCCCGTTTGGCGCTGTCCACCGCGGCGACGCTGGCAGAGGCCGGAACCATCCTCAACGCAACCGATGCGCATATCGACGCGGTGATCCTCGACATCGGCATGCCGGATGGCGACGGCTGCGACTTCTGCCTCCAGCTTCGCCGGCAGGGACACAAGATGCCGGTCATCATGCTGTCTGACCGGCTCGAACGACGAGGAGGACGTAGTGCGCGGCCTGGACGCCGGCGCCAACGACTACATCGCCAAGCCGTTCCGGGTGAACGAGCTGCTGGCCCGCCTGCGGGCGCAGCTGCGGATCTTCGACGACACGCCAGACGCCTCGCTGGCGATCGGCCCGTACATCTTTCCGGCCCGCCGCGAGATTCTGCACGACAGGCGCGGGGACCGTCGCTCCAGGCTGACCGACAAGGAGGTGGCGATCCTGAAGCACCTCTACCGCGCGGAAGCCAAGGTGGTGGACCGCGACGTGCTGCTGCGGGAGGTCTGGGGTTACGCCACCGGCATCACCACCCACACGCTGGAGACCCCACATATACCGCCTGCGCCAGAAGATGGAGCTCGACCCGACGAAGCCGGCGATGCTGCTGACCGAATACCGTGGCTACCGCCTGGATCCGACGATGGGCAAGGTGGACGACGATCGCAGCTGCAACTGACGGCGTTTGCCGCCGGCACCGCCCTTTGGCATGCTGCGCCCGCCCTTGCTACGGAGGCCACCATGCCCATCGTGCGCAACATCGATGTCACCATGCAATCCCAGGTCAGCTTCGACGATGCATGTCGCGCCGCCGTCGCGGAGGCCGCCAAGACCTTTGCGGGGCATCATGTCGTTCCGCATCAAGGATGCGGAATGCGTGGTCGAGCACGACAGGATCATCGCCTACCGCGTCACCGGCAAGATCGTCTTCCTCGTCGAGCGCTAATCGGGTCACCGCGTCAGCATAACCGCGAGGCGGGCCGCAGCCTCGGCGATCCTCTCCACCGCTGCCAGATCCACCGCATGCGGCCAGCGGTCCTGCGGCAGGTGGAACCACGGATTGCTGCCCACCAGGGTGACATAGCGTCCGCCGGCCCGGTGGATATCGCGCGTCTCGCCACTCGGCACCTGGGTCCCTCGCGCCAGCGCGTCCGGCGGCTGACCTCAACTCGGTCAGCACGCGTGCCGCCAGCGCGCGCAATCCTGTTCGGAACTCGCGGCCCGGATTCGTCTAACTGCTTGATATTTCGTGGGTGATGCTGCCAAGGTCGGCACCACAAGCGGCCGGTCATGCTGGTTATGGAACGTCACCTGCGGCCACCCTGGGAGGCGGCTGGGCGGGCGGACTGATTTTCAAGCGCTGGAGCAGATAGCGTTGCGGTTGCCCCACATGGTGTCTTGGGGTGGAAGTGTGGTGCGCTTGGCTGATGGACGGGACCCGTTCGGCTCGCTCAATCCGCGCAAGACGGTGGGCGCGATCATCGCTGAGGCCTACGCCATCCACGGCCTGGGCGATCGTACCGAACGGGTGCGGTGGGTGGCAGAGACGCTCGACCTCGTCGCTCTGCCGCGCCACGCCGCCCGCCGTTACCCCCACGAATTTTCCGGCGGCCAGCGCCAGCGCATCGGCATCGCCCGCGCGCTGGCGCTGAAGCCGGAGTTCGTCCTGTGCAATGTGGCAATTGGCCCCCCAGCGCTTTCCTGTGAAGAGTGGTCGAGGTGGCCCACAAATGACTGGACTTCCCTGCGGAACGGAGCGTGCATGGGGTTGTTCGAATGCCAATGCAACGAGCCTTCCGCTACCTCAGCCCCAGCCGTCGTGGCCAGTGGGGCTCGTGGTGGTGACAGCGCCAAGGTGGCCTGTCGATCACCCGGAGATCCCAACGATGAAGAGCAAGGCTACGGCGAAGACCACCAAGAAGACACGGGCCAGCAAGGCGGCGGCGAAGGTGAAGCGTAGGTCTGTGGCGCAGGGGCGGCTCTCGCGCACCGGGCGCCCGCCCGCGGCGGCGGCCGACATGTCCGGCGCGACGCAGACCAACCCGCCCCATCGTACGAGCAAGAAGGCAACGATTGAGGCTCTGGTTCGGCGCAAGGGAGGCGCTGCGATCGCGGATCTGATGGCGGCCACCGGCTGGCAGGAGCACAGCATCCGCGCGGCGCTGACCGGACTGCGCAAGACAGGTCATACAATCTCGCGCGAAAGGGATGATGGCAGTGCGACCTACTACCGCATCGCCGAGGTGGTCTGACATGCCCGGGGTGCAGGATGAACTGGCGCGGCTCGCCGCCCTGCCGGCACACCGCCTTCGGATTGAATGGCGGCGGCAATTCCGGAGCGAACCACCGGCAGCGCTGAGCCGAGATCTGCTACTCCGGGCGATCACCTACAAGGTGCAGGAGCGCGCCGATGGCGGTTTGAGCCAAGCGGTCAAGAGGACCCTGCGTAACCTGGTGGCGCAGATCACAGCGGAGGGCGCCGATGGCGCCCTCCGCCTGGTGCCGACGCTCAAGCCAGGTGTGCGTCTGGTGCGCGAGTGGCGGGGACGGGCGCATAGCGTACTGGTACTCGAGGACGGCTTCGAGTACCAGGGTCAGCGCCATCGCTCGCTGACCGAGATCGCCCGCCAGATCACCGGCGCTCACTGGTCGGGCCCGCGGTTTTTCGGCGTCGTGCCCAAACGCGCGAAGGGTGCGTCGGCATTCACTCGACGAACCCGCGGTCATGCCGCGGAGGCGGTTACACATGGCCAACTTTGAAGCCGCCATCAGCCGACGTGGCGGTGCAATCGTCCGCTGTGCGGTATACACCCGCAAATCGTCCGAGGAGGGGCTGGAGCAGGACTTCAACTCGTTGCATGCCCAGCGCGAGGCTTGCGAGGCCTACATCAAGAGCCAGAAACACGAAGGCTGGGTCGTGCTGCCAGCGCAATACGACGATGGCGGTATTTCTGGCGCCACCATGGAGCGTCCGGCACTGCAGCAACTGCTGGCTGACATCCGAGCCCGCAAGATCGACACTGTCGTGGTCTACAAGGTCGACCGGCTCACCCGCTCGCTCGCCGACTTCGCCAAGATTGTCGAGATCTTCGACGCCCACGGCGTCGCCTTCGTCTCGGTGACGCAGCACTTCAACACCACCACTTCGATGGGCCGGCTGACGCTGAATGTGCTGCTGTCGTTCGCCCAATTCGAGCGCGAGGTGGCGGGCGAGCGGATCCGCGACAAGATCGCGGCGTCGAAGCAGAGGGGCATGTGGATGGGTGGCAACCCGCCACTCGGCTATGACGTCCGCGACCGCAAGCTGGTGGTGAATGAAGCCGAGGCGGAGACCGTTCGGCACATCTTTCGCCGCTACGTGGCACTGCGTTCGGTGCGGCTGCTGGCGGAAGACTTGGCCAATGCCGGGATCACCAGCAAGCGGTGGCTGAGCACCAGCGGCCGTCAATGGGGCGGCCAACAATTGGCCCGTGGCGCGCTCTATCTCATGCTGCAGAACCGCATCTACCTCGGCGAAATCGTCCACAAGGACCGTCATCATCCTGGCCAGCATGCCCCGATCGTCGATCAAGCGCTGTGGAACCAGGCCCAGGCACATTTGGCGGACAATGCTGGAGACCGACGAGCAGGACGTGCTGCAAAGCAACCGAGCCTATTGGCTGGACTGATCTTTGATGGTCTTGGTCACCGCATGAGCCCCACGCATGCGGTGAAGGCCGGCAAGCGCTACCGCTATTACATCTCGCGGCCATTGGTTACCGAGGGGCGGGCCAAGGCTCTTGGTGCCTATCGGATCCCAGCTCCCGAGGTGGAGCAGGTCGTCACCGATCGGATTCGTGCCCTGCTCGCCGATGGCACCACGGTGTTCGATGTGGTCGGCTCCTCAACTGCCAGCACCGAGCAATGCGCTGAGCTGGTCGCGCAAGCGGCAGCCCTGGCGCGTTCTTGGTCGGAGCTGCCCTCACACGAACAGCGTCGCATCGTCAGCACCCTGATCGCCCGCATTGACGTTGGGGGCGAGAGCGTCGCTCTCCATGTCGTTCCGGCGAGGCTCAGCGAATTCCTCCAGCGGGACGTCAAAGGCGATGGTCAGTCCGACAGCAACGACGGACGCGGGACAGAGACCGTCATCCTCTCCGTCCCCGCCCAATTGCAGCGGATCGGGAGAGGCACTCAGCTCATCGTGGGCGGGGCCACAGGTCGCACTGCCAGCCCGAATGCCTCGCTGATCCGGCTTCTGGCCCGCGCACATCAGCTGCAGCAGCTGCTGCTGCAAGACAG
>CAWETN010000017.1:0-391114 GCA_963812075.1 uncultured Alphaproteobacteria bacterium | reverse complement strand
GGGAACCAGCGGAAGCATTGTTGGAAACGTGATCGACAATGGCAACCTCGCCTTTAACCGCAGCGATGCGGTGACGTTCTCCGGCAATGTTTCCGGCACGGGCAATCTGAACCAGAATCGGCCCGGGGACGCTGATCTTGACGGGCTCGAGCACCTACACAGGCGCGACGGCGGTCTCGGCCGGCACGCTGCAGGTGAACGGCGTGTTGGGGACCACGGCGGTGACGGTCCAAAGCGGCGCGGTGCTGGCGGGGCAAGGGACGATTGGGGGGAGTGTAACAATCCAGGACGGTGGCCACCTTGCGCCGGGTGCCACAGCGCAGACCCTGGGTGTCGGCAGCCTTTTGCTCAACCCGGCCTCGATCCTGGATTACCGGCTCAGCACACCGGGAGTGATTGGCTCGGGGGTCAATACGTTGGTCAACGTCACGGGCAACCTGACACTTGACGGGATCCTCAACGTGACGAATGGCGGCAATTTCGCTTCTGGGGCCTACCGGCTCATCAATTACAGCGGAACGCTGACCGACCTGACACTTGGTTTGGGGACATTGCCGACGGGCTTCTCGGCGTCGAACGTGACGGTGACCACGGGCGTCGCCGGCCAGGTCAACCTGGTGGTCAATGGCGCTGGCGCGCCCACGCAATTCTGGGACGGGCCGAACACGGTCTTCGACCACACGGTGCACGGGGGCACCGGCACGTGGGACAACTTTACGACCAATTTTACCGATGCCGGGGTAACGGTCAATCAGTCGTGGCAGAACGGGACCGCCGTCTTTAGCGCTACACCCGGCACGGTGACGCTGGGGGATAACATCCTTTTTCAAGGGATGCAATTCACGGCCAGCGGCTACACGGTGGCGGGAGCAGGAGCCTTTGCGCTGCAGCCGACGGGAACGGCGATCATTACCACGGATACCGGGGTGACGGCGACCATCGCCGCGCCGATTGCCGGCCCGGGCGGCTTGAACAAAGTTGGGCTGGGCCTGCTGAGTCTTACGGGTGCGAACACTTACAGTGGGGGCACGACGATTTCAGGCAGGGTATCTTGAGCGTGGGCAGCGACACGAACCTGGGCAACGTGAGCGGTGGGCTCACCTTGAACGGGGGGGAATTGTTGGCCGGCAATGGGTTCTCCAGCGCCAGGTCGGTTCGGCATCACCAGCCAATGGCGGCACCCTGGCGGCAGTTGCGGGCGGCGCCGCGAGCTTTCAGGGAACATCACGGGCAGTGGCAACTTGACCATCGGGGATACGGTGAACACCGGGATGGTCAGCCTGAGCGGGACCAACTCCTACCTCGGCAGCACCACCATTGTGAGTGGAGCGACGTTGCAGGCGCTTTCCACGGGCGCATTGAGCCCGACGTCTGCATTCATTGTGGACGGCACGCTGGACCTGAACGGGTTCTCCAATCAGATCGGTTCCCTGGCCGGCACCGGCACGGTGACCAATGACGGTTTAGCCGGCGCCGTGCTCACGGCGGGAGGTGACAACACTTCCACTACCTTTAGCGGCGTATTGCAGGACGGAAACGGCTTCTCTGGGTTTAACTAAAATCGGCACGGGAACGCTGACCCTGACAGGTGCCAACACCTACAACGGCGGCACGACGATCAGTGCAGGGTCCCTGCAGATCGGCAGTGGGGGAACCACCGGCAGCATTGTTGGAAACGTGATCGACAACGGCAACCTCGGCCTTTAACCGCAAGATGATGTCACTTTCTCCGGCATCGTTTCCGGCACCGGCGTCCTGAGTCCAGATCGGCTCCGGGAACGTTGACCCTGACTGGCGACAATACCTACACCGGAGGCACGACGGTAGCGTTCAACAGTACTTTGCAGGCTGACGCTCGATACAGAGCTGGGGGCAGCCGGGAGGCAACATCACACTGGCGGGTGGCGAGTTGCTGACGACGGTGGCCGGGTTTAACACGGCACGCCTGTTGACCTTAACCC
Source organism: uncultured Alphaproteobacteria bacterium (assembly GCA_963812075.1). Lineage (GTDB taxonomy): Bacteria > Pseudomonadota > Alphaproteobacteria > Acetobacterales > Acetobacteraceae > JAMXLO01. The sequence goes on along the minus strand of CAWETN010000017.1, from coordinate 389,153 downwards.
GGCGGGCAGCGACATATTGGCCGCCGCTACCGGCTCGACCGCGACTTACACGGGCGTTATTTCAGATAGCGGCACCTTTGACGGTGGGTCGACAGCACTCATGGCAGGCACCGTGAGTGCTGACCGGAAATAACCTACAACGGAGGCACGATAGTAGCGGGAGGCGTCGCTCAGTGTGGCCGATGACGACGAATCTGGGTAATCCGAGCGGCGGATTGACGCTTGCAGGGGGCGAATTGGCAACGACTGCGAACTTTACCACCGCGCGACCGGTGACGCTTGTTCCGGCGCCGGGCTCTGACGGTTCTAGTTGCCGCAACCGGCACGACCGCGATTTATCAGGGTGTCATTTCTGGCAGCTGGCGCGCTAATGGTCAGCCGGCCCTGGAACGGTGGTGTTGACGGCTGCGAATACCTACGCGGCGGCACGACGATCAGTGCGGGGACGCTGCAGATTGGCAACGGTGGAACCAGCGGCAGCATTGTTGGAAACGTGGCCGACAATGGCGAGCCTCGCCTTTAACCGCAGCGATGCTGTGACGTTCTCCCGGCAATGTTTCCGGCACGGGCACTCTGAGCCAGATCGGTCCGGGTACGCTGATCTTAACGGGCACGAGCACCTACACAGGCGCGACGGCGGTGTCGGCCGGCACGCTGCAGGTGGACGGCGCGTTGGGGAACACGGCGGTAACGGTCCAAAGCGGGGCGGTGCTGGCGGGTCAAGGGACGATTGGGGGGAGCGTAACCATCCAGAACGGTGGTCACCTTGCGCCTGGTCCCGGAGCGCAGACCCTGAGTGTAGGCACCCTCTTGCTCAATCCCGCCTCGATCCTCGATTACCAGCTGAGCACCCCGGGAGTGATCGGCTCGGGGGTGAACAGTTTGGTCAACGTGGCGGGCAACCTGACGCTGGACGGGGTGCTTAACGTGACCAATGGCGGCAGGCTTCGGTTCGGGGGCCTACCGGCTCATCAATTACACGGGAACGCTGACCGACCTGACACTCTGGTTTGGGGACACTGCCGGCGGGCTTCACGTCGGCGAACGTAACGGTGACCACGGGTGTCGCCGGGCAGGTTAACCTGGTGGTGAATGCGCGCAGGAGCGCCGACGCAATTCTGGGACGGGTCGAACACGGTCTTTGACGGCACGGTGCACGGCGGCACCGGCACCTGGGACAACTTTACGACCAATTTTACCGACGCCGGCGTCACGGTCGAATCAAGCGTGGCAGAACGGGTTCGCCGTCTTTAGCGCTGCACCCGGCACGGTGACGCTTGGGCGATAACATCCTTTTCCAAGGGATGCAATTCACGGCCAGCGGCTACACGGTAGCTGGGGCGGAGCCTTTGCGCTGCAGCCGACGGGAACGGCGATCATCACCACGGATCCCGGGGTGACGGCGACCATCGCCGCGCCCATCGCCGGCCCGGGCGGCTTGAACAAGGTTGGGCTGGGCGTGCTGACTCTTACGGGTGCGAACACGTACAGCGGGGGCACGACGATGTCGCAGGGTATCTTGAGTGTAGCCAGCGACACGAACCTGGGCAACGTGAGCGTCGGGCTCACCTTGAACGGGGGCGAATTGTTGGCCGGCAATGGGTTCTCCAGCGCCAGGCTGGTTGGCATCACGGCCAATGGCGGCACCTTGGCCGCAGTTGCGGGCGGCGCGGCGAGCTTTTCGGGGAACGTCACGGGCCCTGGGAACCTGACCATCGGGGATACGGTGAATACCGGGATGGTTAGCCTGAGCGGGACCAATACCTACACCGGCAGCACCACCATTGTGAGTGGAGCGACGTTACAGGCGCTTTCCACGGGCGCATTGAGCAGCACGTCCGCATTCGTCGTCAACGGCCCGCTGGACCTGAACGGGTTCTCGAGTCAGATTGGCTCCCTGGCTGGCAGCGGTACGGTGACCAATACTGGCTTCAGTCGGGACCGTGCTCACGGCGGGAGGTAATAACACCTCCACTACTTTTCAGCGGCGTATCGCAGGACGGGAACTGGTACGCTCGGTTTAACTAAAATCGGTACGGGAACGCTGACCTTGACTGGTGCTAACACCTACACCGGGGGTACCACGATTAGTGAGGGACGCTCCAGATTGGCAACGGGGGAACCAGCGGCAGCATTGTCGGAGACGTGACCGACAACGGCAACCTCGCCTTTAACCGCACGGATACTGTAACTTTCCCCGGCATTGTTTCCGGCACCGGTTCCCTGAGCCAGGTCGGTACAGGAACGTTGACCCTGACTGCTGCTGACACCTACGCCGGCGGCACGACGATCAGTGCGGGAACCCTTCAGATTGGCAACGGGGGAACCAGCGGCAGCATCGTCGGAAACGTGACCGACAACGGCAACCTCGTCTTTAGTCGCACGATGCTGTGACGTTTCGCCGGCGTTGTTTCCGGCACGGGCACCCTGAGCCAGATCGGCACCGGAACGTTGACCCTGACCGGCTGCTGACACCTACACCGGCGGTACGACGATCAGTGCAGGGACCCTGCAGATTGGCAATGGGGGAACCACCGGCAGCATTGTTGGAAATGTGACCGACAACGGCAACCTCGCCTTTAACCGCACACGATGCTGTAACATTCGCCGGTGTTGTTTCCGGCACGGGCACCCTGAGCCAGATCGGTACCGGAACGCTGACCCTGACCGCTGCCGACACCTACGCCGGCGGTACCACGATCAGCGCGGGGACGCTCCAGATTGGCAATGCCGGAATCATCGGCAGCATTGTTGGAAACGTGACCGACAACGGCAACCTCGCCTTTAACCGCACCGATAGTGTAATATTCCCCGGCGTTGTTTCGGGTACGGGTTCCCTGAGCCAGATCGGCACGGGAACATTGACCCTGACTGCTGCCGACACCTACGCCGGCGGCACGACGATCAGTGCGGGGACGCTCCAGATTGGCAACGGGGGAACCACCGGCAGCATTGTTGGAAACGTGCTCGACAACGGCAATCTCGCCTTTAACCACACGGATAATGTAACGTTCCCCGGCATCGTTTCCGGCACGGGTACGCTGAGTCAGGTCGGCACGGGAACGCTGACCCTGACCGCTGCTGAGACGTACACCGGCGGCACGACGATCAGTGCGGGGACGCTCTGCAGATTGGCAATGGGGGAACCACCGGCAGCATTGTTGGAAACGTGATCGACAACGGCAACCTCGTCTTTAACCGCGCGGATACTGTAACATTCGCCGGCGTTGTTTCCGGCACGGGCACCCTGAAGCAGATCGGTACCGGAACGCTGAGCCTTAGCGGTAGCAATACTTACAGCGGCGCTACGACGGTGAGCGGTGGAACGCTTCAAGCAGGTTCACTTGCTGGGTTAAGTTCGGGGTCCGCCTTCACGGTAAATTCTGTTCTGGACCTGGACGGTTTCTCGAGCACCGTGGCTTCATTGGCGGGTAACGGAACTGTCACCAACAGCGGTGGAACTGGGGCGACATTGACGGCCGGTGGCAACAATTCCAGTACGGTTTTCAGTGGGACTTTGAACAACGGGACCAGCAGCGTTGGATTGACCAAGACGGGGACTGGAACGCTGAGCCTTAGCGGTAGCAATACTTACAGCGGCGCTACGACGGTGAGCGGCGGAACGCTTCAAGCAGGTTCACTTGCTGGGTTAAGTTCGGGGTCCGCGTTCACGGTAAATTCTGTTCTGGACCTGGACGGTTTCTCGAGCACCGTGGCTTCGTTGGCGGGTAACGGGACGGTCACCAACAGCAGTGGAACCGGGGCGACATTGACGGCCGGTGGCAACAATTCCAGTACGGTTTTCAGTGGGACTCTGAACAACGGGACCAGCAGCGTTGGATTAACCAAGACGGGGACTGGAACGCTGAGCCTTAGAGGTAGCAATACTTACAGCGGCGCTACGACGGTGAGCGGCGGAACGCTTCAAGCAGGTTCAATTACTGGGTTGAGTTCGGGGTCCGCCTTCACGGTAAATTCTGTTCTGGATCTGGATGGTTTCTCGAGCACTGTGGCTTCGTTGGCGGGTAACGGGACGGTCACCAACAACAGTGGAACTGGGGCAACATTGACGGCCGGTGGCAACAATTCCAGTACGGTTTTCAGTGGGACTTTGAACAACGGGACCAGCAGCGTTGGGCTGACCAAAACGGGGACTGGAACGCTGAGCCTTAGCGGTAGCAATACTTACAGCGGTGCTACGACGGTGAGCGGCGGAACGCTTCAAGCAGGTTCAATTACTGGGTTGAGTTCGGGGTCCGCGTTCACGGTAAATTCTGTTCTGGATCTGGACGGCTTCTCGAGCACGGTGGCTTCATCGGCGTCGCAGACTTCCAGGGAAGCATTACGGGCAGCGGCAGCTTGACGGTTGGGGATGTGGTGAACACCGGGACCGTGGACCTGAGCGGGACCAATGCCTATCTCGGCAGCACTACGGTCGTGACTGGGACAACGTTGCGGGCACTTTCCACGGGCGCGTTGAGCACAACCTCTGCATTTACAGTTGCCGGCACCCTGGACCTGAACGGGTTCTCTAACCAGATCGGTTCCCTGTCCGGCCCCGGCAAGGTAACCAATGGCGGTTTAGACGGGGCCGTGCTTACGGCGGGAGGCAGCAGTTCCACTACCTTTAGTGGGGTATTGCAGGATGGCACGTCTTCCTTGGGCTTAAATAAAATTGGCACGGGCACGCTGACTCTGACGGGAGCAAATACCTACCATGGCGACACGACGATAAGTAGAGGAACCCTGCAAATTGGCGATGGTGGGACCACCGGCAGCATTGTTGGAAACGCAATTGACAACGGCAACCTGGTCTTTAACCGCAGCGATGATGTGACGTTCTCCGGTATCGTGTCCGGCACCGGCACCTTGACCCAGTCCGGTCCGGGCACGCTGACCCTCACCGGCGCAAACACCTACGAAGGTGGCACCACCATATCAGGCGGTGCCGCCCTCAACGTCGCCGGCGACACGAATCTGGGCGCCCCCAACGGCGGGATTAACTTGAACGGCGGCGAGTTGGAGACGACCGCCGACTTCATCTCCGCACGTACCCTCATCCTCACCCCAAGTCTTATCGGCGCCAACATCCTGGGCGCGGCGGTCAATACCACGGCGAGCTACTCGGGCGTGATCTCCGGGGCGGGCGGGTTGTTCGTGGGAGACGGCGACGATCCTGGGCACGGTCGTCCTGACCAACGTCACGAATTCTTACATAGGCGGGACCACGATTAGCCCGGCGCCACCTTGAGCGTGTCTCGCGATGAGGCATTGGGCGACTTGACCGGTGGAATCACGCTCGATGGCGGTGAAATGTTGGGAACGGGTAATTTCTCAACCAGCCGGCCCGTCATCCTCACAGCGAATAGCGGTACATTGGCGGCCGTGCGCGGCAACGGTGCGAGCTTTCTTGGAAACCTCACCGGCAGCGGGAGCTTGACGATTGGGGATACGGTGAACACCGGGACGGTGAGCCTCGGCGGGACCAATACCTATACCGGCAGCACCACCATTGTGAGCGGAGCGACGTTGGCCGCGGGAAGCACCGGCGCACTAAGCCCGACGTCTGCATTTACCGTGACCGGCGAACTGGACCTGACCGGGTTCTCCAACCAGATCGGTTCGCTGGCCGGCACCGGAACCGTGACCAATGATGGCCCAGTCGGTGCAGCGCTCACGGCGGGAGGTGACAACGACTCCACGACCTTCAGTGGCGTCGTGAAAGACGGAGGCAAAACATCGGGCCTGATCAAGACCGGCAGCGGAACACTTACATTGACGGGAACCAACACCTACTCAGGCGCCACAGTGATCACGGCGGGAACCTTGCAGATTGGGGACGGTGGCAACACGGGCAGCATCGTGGGTGACGTGGTCGACAACACCGCGCTCGTGATCAACCGCAGTGGTACGGTCACACTCCCCGGGGCAGTCAGTGGCACGGGTAATTTAAACGAAACCGGCCAGGGCACGCTGATCTTAACGGGTACAAGCACCTACACCGGCGTGACGGCGGTCTCGGCCGGAACGCTGCAGGTCGACGGCGCGCTCGGGAACACGGCGGTGACTGTCCAAAACGCGGCGACGCTGAGCGGCCAAGGGACAATTGCCGGGAGCGTGACGATCCTGGACGGGGGCCACCTCGCGCCGGGTCCCGGAGCGCAGACCCTCAATGTAGGCAACCTCTTCCTGAACTCCGGCTCGATCCTCGACTATCAACTCAACACGCCGGGATTGGTCGGCTCCGGGGTGAATAGCCTGGTCAACGTCGCGGGCAATCTGACGCTCGCCGGGGTGCTGAACGTGACCGATGGAGGGAACTTCGGCTCAGGATCTTATCGGCTCATCAATTACAAGGGAGCGCTGACCGACCTGACGCTCGATGTGGGGAAACTGCCCGCTGGCTTCACGACGGCAGACGTGACGGTGACTACCGCCGTTGCCGGGCAGGTCAACCTGGTGGTGAGTACCGCCGGGGCTCCAACGCAGTTCTGGAACGGATCGAACACGGTTTCTGACGGCACCGTGCACGGCGGCACCGGCACCTGGATCAACTTTGTGAACACCAACTTCACCAACGCCGCCGGCACGGTCAATCAGGCGTGGCAGAACGGGGTCGCCATCTTTGGCGCGGCAGCCGGGAGGGTGACGCTGGGGAGCGATATCCTTTTCCAGGGGATGCAATTCTCTACCGACGGCTACACGGTGGCGGGAGCAGGAGCCTTTGCGCTGCACCCGACGGGAACGGCGAAGATTACCACCGATATCGGCGTGACGGCGACCATCACCGCACCGATCGCCGGCGCGGGCGGCTTGAACAAGGCGGGCCCGGGTCTGCTGACCCTTTCTGGTGACAACACCTACAGCGGGGGTACCACGATTTCAGGCGGTGTCTTGAGGGTGGCCAGCGACACAAACCTGGGCGACCCAAGCGTCGGAATTGAGCTCAATGGCGGCGAATTGGAGACGAGCGCCAACTTGATCACCGCACGCGCTGTTACCCTCGTTCCCTGTCTTGCCGGCGTCAACACCTTGGGCGCGGCGGCCAGCACCACGGCTATTTACACGGGGGTGATTTCGGGCACAGGCGGCTTGACGGTGGGCAAGGTCGCCGATTCGGGCACGGTGGTGCTGACCAACGTCAACAATACTTACACGGGTAGAACGACGATTTCGAACGCCACCTTGAGCGTTTCCAATGACACGAACTTGGGCAGCGTCAGCAACGGGCTCACCCTGGACGGAGGAGAACTGGTGGCTGGCGGCAGTGGGTTTATCACCTTCCGGCCGGTTCTAATCACAGCGAACAACGGGACCCTAGCGGCAGAGGCGGTAGGCGTCGCGGACTTCCAGGGGAACATTGCGGGCAGCGGCGCCTTAACGGTTGGGGATCCTGTGAACACGGGTATCGTCGACTTCAGTGGGACCAACACCTACCTCGGCAACACCACGATCGTGAGCGGGACAACGTTGAAAGCGCTTTCCATTGGCGCACTGAGTCCCGCGTCTGCATTTATCGTGACCGGCATTCTGGACCTGAACGGGTTCTCCAATCAGATTGGTTCCTTGACTGGTAGCGGCAAGGTGACCAATGGCGGCTTGGCCGCGGCCGTGCTCACCGCCGGGGGTAACAACACGTCCACCACCTTGGGCGCTCTACTCCAGGATGGGATCGCTTCCCTGGCCTTAACCAAAGTCGGCACGGGAACGCTGACACTGGTGAGCAACTCCACTTACAGCGGGGGCACGACAATTAGTGAGGGGACCCTGCAAATTGGCAACCGCGGAGCCAGCGGGAGCATTGGTGGAGACGTAACCGACAATGGCAACCTCGCTTTTGATCGCAGCGATGCCGTACCGTTCTCCGGTGCTGTATCAGGAACGGGCACCCTAAACCAGAACGGCCCCGGAACGACGACCCTGACCGGCGACAACACCTACACCGGCGGGACGACGATCAATGGGGGAACCTTGCAAATCGGCACGGGGGCAATACCGGCAGCATCGTGGGCGACGTGATCGACAACGCCGCGCTGGTGGTCAACCGCAGCGGCACGCTGACGCTCGTCGGGGTGGTCAGCGGTACGGGCAATTTAAGCCAAGTTGGCCCCGGCACACTGACCTTAACGGGCATCAGCACCTACACCGGCGCGACGGCGGTCTCGGCCGGCACCCTGCAGGTAGACGGCGCGTTGGGGAACACGGCGGTGACCGTCCAAAGCGGGGCGACGCTGGCGGGCCAAGGGACGATTGCGCGGGAGCGTGACGATCCAGGACGGTGGCCACCTTGCGCCGGGTCCCGGAGCGCAGACCCTGAGTGTAGGCAGCCTCTTGCTAAACCCCGCCTCGATCCTCGACTACCGGCTCAGCACCCCCGGAGTGGTCGGCTCGGGGGTGAACACCTTGGTCAACGTCGCGGGCAACCTGACGCTCGACGGGGTGCTTAACGTAACCAACGGGGGGAGCTTCGGGTCGGGGTCTTACCGGCTCCTCAATTACGCGGGAGCGCTGACCAACCTGACCCTCGACTTGGGGACACTGCCGGACGGACTTCTCGGCGGCGAACGTGACGGTGACCACGGCCGTCGCCCGGGCAAGTCAACCTGGTGGTCAATACCGCGGGCGCGCCAGTGCAATTCTGGGACGGGTCGAACACGGTCAATGACGGCACGGTGCATGGCGGAAACGGCATCTGGATCAACTTTGTGACCAACAACTTTACCAACGCCGCCGGCACGGTCAATGAGGCGTGGCAGAACGGATTCGCCATCTTTACCGCCGCACCCGGGCACGGTGACGCTGGGGGGCGACATTCTTTTCCAAGGGATGGAATTCTCGACCGACGGCTACACGATCGTGGGAGCAGAAGCCTTTGCGCTGCACCCGACGGGGACGGCGATGATCACCACCGACACCGGCGTGACGGCGACCATTGATGCGCCGATCGCCGGCCCGGGCGGCCTGAACAAGGCCGGTCCGGGCCTGCTGATCCTTGACGGGTGAGAACACTTACAGTGGAGGGCACCACGATTTCAGGCGGTGCCTTGAGAGTGGCCAGCGACACCAACCTGGGCGACCCCAGCGGCGGACTCACCTTGGACGGCGGCGAATTGGTAGACCAGCGCCGACTTCACGCACCGCTCGTACCGTCGCCGTCTGATTCCCAATCCCGAGAAGATGCCAACATCCTGGCCGCGGCGACCAACACCACGGCCACTTACACCGGGGTCATCATCCGGTGCAGGCGCCTGTCGGTGGGCGATATCAATAACCGGGCACCGTCGTGCTGACCAACCCCAACAATTCCTACACCGGTGGCACGAACATTCTCCCGGGAACGCTGGTGGCAGCCGGCAACGACGCCCTTGGCACCGGCCCGGTGCAACTGTTCAACGGTACGCTCACGATCCTGGCGGGCGTGACCCTGCCCAATGAAGTGACCTTTGTCGAAGGAGGTGTCTTGAATAATGCCGGAACGCTCAACAACAACGTCCTGGACGCTCCGGCTAAAATGGTGACGGTCATTAACTCCGGGACCATCAACGGCAACGTGACGATTGGCGGGGCTACGGATATCGTCCAGTTGTTCACCGGGAGCAAAATTACCGGCAATCTGGCTCTGAGCGGCACCACGAGTTCGACGCTGATTCTCGATGGCGCCGGCCAGCAATTGTTGAGTCTGGCGGTTGTCGGAACCGTGACCAACAACGGCACTCTGGTCAAGCAAGGCAGCGGCACCTGGACCATCGATCGCGCGTTGGACGCCCCGCTCGGGACGGACATCCTGGCCGGAACCCTAGTCGTCGATGCCGCCCTGACCACCGCGCAGGTGAACATTGCCCCCGGCGGCATCTCTGCAATTAAATAGCGGTGGCAGCGTCGGGAATCTGGTCGACAATGGCTCGCTGATCTTTGCCGGATCCGGCACCGTCACCTTTAGCGCGGTGATCAGCGGAACGGGCAACGTGATTCAGAACGGCACCGGAACAACGATTCTGAGCGGCAGGAACACCTACAGCGGCGGCACCATCATCGACCTGGGTACGCTGCTCGTGAATAACCCACAGGCGCTTGGCACCGGCAATGTCATCGTCAACGGAGGCGTCCTGGGAGCTGATCCCCAGCCGATCAACGTCTTGGGCAATTACACGCAGAACGCCGGCGGCACCTTGCAGCTGAACATTGCGGGTCGCGCACCCGGCCAATTCGACGTTCTCAACGTCACCGGCAACGCCGCTCTGAACGGCACCTTGCGACTGCTGAACCTGGGATATCAACCCCAAAACGGCGATAAATTGAAACTGGTCAATACCGGCGGAGTGGTTACCGGCCGGTTTGCCAAATTGCAAAATCCGTTCACCCTGGCGGCTGGCTTTAATACCATCGACCTGGTCTACGCCCGCAACTCCGTGACCCTCGAGTTTCTCGAGCTCAACAGCGCCTCCGGGAGTGGTAACGACCACGGACTTTGCCTCCTTCGCGTTCACTCCCAATCAGCGGGCGGCAGCGAGCCTGCTCGACGCGGTGCAACTGGATCCAAGAGCGGCGAATCTGATTTCCTTCCTCAACAAGGAGCCTTTTGCCAATCTGCCAGTGACTTCAACAAAATCTCGCCCGAGGATCTGACCGCCTTTTATGAAATCAGCTTTTCGAACGCCAATATTCAAAGATTGAACCTGGAAAGCCGGCTGGACGATCTCCATCACGGATCCAACGGATTCAGTTCCAACATGAAGGTCAACGGCGCCACCGTGAATCTGGAGGACGAGCCGGCGCGGACGGTAAATCCTCCAAAGCGGTCGTGGAACCGATCCTCCAGCCCGGACCTGAAAATCGTTGGGGCGTCTGGATGACCGGATTCGGTGACTTTGTCAGTGTGGACGCCGATGCGAACGCCAATGGGTACAACTTCACCACCGGCGGAGTCAGCCTGGGCATCGATTACCGGATCACCGATCAACTGGCGATCGGCGTGATGGGCGATTATTCCCATACCTGGACCTCTCTGAAGCCGAGCGGCAGTATCGATGTCAATAGCGGACGAGGTGGTGGTTCACCGCGGATGACCCAGACCTCCTCGGATTCCTGCGGAATGGCGGCATCGACGCGGTTCTCGTCGAAGAACTTCCCGTTGACCGTCCAGGCGCCGTTGCTGCGCGAGAACTCCCAGGTTCTGGTCTTGGCTTTGGCGGCTCGTGCCAGCAGTGCGTTGAAGTCAGGGTCGGGAAGCGCGCGCAGATACAGCGGCGCCGCGGCGGGATCGACGCTGTAGTCCGGCGCCGTTGCCCCGATATTGATCTGTATGATCGCCTGACCGGGGGTCAGCACCTTGCCGGTCGGTCCACGACCGTTCACCTGCTCCAGCCGGTTGACCAGATAGACCCGCGACGTGTTGATCTTGCCGAAGTCGACGATGATGTCGGCCCGCTCGGCCACGGAGATGCGCACGCTGGTGACCTGGATCGCCTGTGGCAGCAGATTGCCATCGCTGGAAATCTGCCAGAACGGCAGGAATTTCGAACCGTCGTAAAGGGCGAACTCGTACCAGCGTGATGGTCCCGGATTGTACAGCCGGAGGCGGTAGCGGCGCTTTTTGACGTTAAAGAACGGCTGGATCGCGCCGTTGGCGAGGAAGCGATCACCGAGGATGCCATCCAGGTTGAACAGGTCAAACACCTGCTGGCAGTCGGCATCGAAGATGAAGTCGTTGAAGAAGATCGGAACGTCGTAGTCGCCACTTGGCAGATGCAGACCGGTCGTCTCGTCGCCGGTGTCCCTGTCGTCGAACAGATTGTAGCAGCCGAACAACCCTTTGTAGACGTTCTGCGCGGTGAAATCGAGGTGGTGGTCGTGATACCACAGCGAACTCATCGCCTCCGTCGGGTCGCCCAGGTATCCGCCGCGGGCCGTGTAGCCGGCCAGCACATTTGGATAGTGCTGGTCCTTGAAGCCGAGTACCCTGTTCGCATCCGGGTCTTTCGCGGGGTCTGCGTTATTGTCACACCGAAAGGCGCCGTCATTGATCGAACTGAAGTAGTTGACCGGGTTGCCGTCGCTCTCCGATGGAGTGTGCGCGTTGTGCAGGTGGGTGGTGATCTCGGCGATACCGAATGGCTGGGGGATCTTCACCGAGGGCAGATGGTTGTGGAAGCGTACCATGGCCGGCTCGCCGTACTTCACCCGGAACAGGGGGCCGGGCACCTGGCCGTCGAAGGCCCAGACCTTCGTGGGCGCGTAGTCGGGATGGAGATAGGGGTATGCCTCCTTCACGAACAGTTCGTAGAACTTCGTGCTGCCGAAGGGGTCGGTATAGCTGCCGTCCTCGTTCACCTTGAAGTACTGGTGATTGATCCGTTTGGTCGCCCCATCGATCGGTGTGGTGCCGTCGGGCGGCCCACCGGTCAGGTTCTGTGGGCTGACCGGGGTCTTCACGGTCAGCGTCGGCATGGGCTGCACCCAAGGCTTCGCCACCGGGCTCGGCGGAAGAACCGTAGTGTTCGGATCCGTCAGTGCGATCTTGCCGAACGCCCTGGTGCTGAGTCCTTGCTGAGCGATCAGGCTTCCACCGGCAGTGAGCAGACCGAGGCGCAGCATCTCCCTTCGGTCGAGCTTAGCCTTGACGATCTCCTGGCGGTTCCGCTGCGCTATGAGGGCCAGCTTGTCCTTCCAACTTGCCATTTCAAACTCTCCTCTCCCGTCCAGGAAACGCGACAAAAATATGTTCCAGGCTGCGTAACGATGTCATTCGTGCGACCACTTGGTGTTGCTCGTGGCGGCAAAACAAATACTGCGAGTGAAAAATTGTGGTGACCGACCCTGTCCGGGGCAGGATCGGAGCCTTTGGCCGCATCCCGGCGCCAATCAAGCAACGAAGACGCTCGGATCGGTTGCGTGAAGCGCCACAGCGGTGATCCCATTCAGCCGTATCGTTCCGGTGCCTATCGTGATCGTCGCTGTGCCTGCGGCATTGATGCTGGCCAATGCGGAGAAGTTCCCGGCCGCCGCTGTGATGCCGAGACCGCTGAGATCGAGCTTATCCTGGCCAAGAGTGAAATCACCGACCAGGTCGTTGCCGAAGCCGGTGAGGAAGCGAAACACGTCGTTGCCGGCGCCGCCGTTGATCGTGTCGTTGCCGGCACCGCCGATCAGCAGGTCGCTGCCCACCCCCGCGTTCAGCACGTCGTTGCCGGCTCCACCGTCCAGCGTGTCGTTGCCATTGCCACCCACAAGTGTATTGTTGAACCCGTTGCCAGCGAGTGACAGACCGGCGGTGCCGCTGACGCGGAGGAACTCGATCTCCGAACCTGCGGCGAGAGCATAGCTTACGGTCGTGAGCACGGTGTCGGTGCCGCCGCCGCCGGCTTCATCCACCGTGTCGCCAACGTTGTCGACATTGAAGGTGTCGTTGCCCGCACCACCGGCCATACTATCAGCGCCGACTCCACCGTTTATTGTGTCGTTACCGCCGCCACCGCTCAGTGTGTCCTTGCCGCCGCCACCGACGATAGCGTTGGCGAACTCGTTGCCGGTGAGCGACAGGCCGGTGGCTCCTGCATTCGCCCGAAGTGATTCGATCTCCGAGCCCGCAGTGAGGGTGTAATTCACTGCCGCGAAGACGGTGTCGGTGCCCTGGCTGAGCAACTCGTTGACCACGTCGACAGCATTGTCGACCGTGTAGATGTCATTGCCCCCACCACCGGCCATGGTATCGGCACCGGCATTGCCGTTTAGCGAGTCGTTGCCGAGCCCACCGTCCAGGTTGTCGTTGCCACCGTTGCCGGTCAGTGTATCATTGCCACTCCCGCCGATCAGCGTGTCGCCCGCAGCGCCACCGACGATGCTGTTGGCCAGCTCGTTGCCGGTAAGCGTCAGGCCGGCTGCCGATTGGGACCGGAGAAACTCGATCTCAGAGCCTGCCACCAGAGCGTAGCTGACGGTGGCCAGGACCGTATCGGCACCCTGGCCTGATGCCTCGATTACGACATCGTTTGCATTGTCGACGTTGAACGTGTCGTTGCCTGCGCCGCCCGACATGGTGTCAGCGCCGCCATTTCCCTGTAGCTGGTCGTTGCCGGCGCCACCCGACAGGACATTGCCCAGCGCATTGCCGACCAGAAGGTCGTTGCCTGCGCCGCCGATCGCATTCTCCATCGTGGTCAACGTGTCGGTGCCGATGTCGGTGCCCGTGGCCTTCGACTGGTTCAGGTTGATGGTCACGTTCGTCGTGATCGCCGAGGCGTCATACGTGTCGGAGCCGGCTCCGCCGTCGTAGCGGTCATTGCCGTCGCCGATGACGGCGACGAACGTGTCGTTGCCCAGGCCACCCGAGACGGAGTCATCGCCCGCTTCGGCCGTGACAGTGTCGTCGCCGGCATCCGCGAAGATGAAATCGACGTCGGCGACACCGGTCAGCGTGTGCCCGGTCACGTCGTCCTTGACATAGTGAACCGCCAGCGATGGAACGTGCTGCGGAGTGGCGTTCGCGTCGGTGAAGTTCGCGGTCACCCGCACATAAATGCCCGCTAGGCCGGTCGCACCGGGGAAGAACGTCCCGCCGGTTCCCGCGTTCGTCCAGGCTGCACCCGTCGGCGACGTCTGCCAGCCGTAGGTGGTGCCACCCACGATCGGTGTACCGAACAGGTTGACCAGGTTGCTGCTGGCCGTCAGCGTATCTACTGTCGCCAGGCTGGTCGGGCGAAGCGTGATGGCTCCCACGGCGCCTGTGCTGGCCGATGTCACCAACTCCGCGAAGCCTTGACCATCCGTGTAGTTGGCCCGTACGGAAATGTGGTGGGTTAGGTCGGCAGCCGTCAGCAGGAACGTTGGAGCCGTCGCACCGCTTATCGCCACGCCGTCGCGGAGCCACTGGAACGTCGGCGTTGTGCCGGGTCCGTCCGGATCGGTGCCTAGCACCGCCGTCAGCGGCTGACCGACCGCCAGAGCGCCGGCCAGCGTCAGCGAGGCGGCGCCGTTGTTCACCGCCGTCACCGCCGTCGTCGGAGCAGAGAAGACCTGCTCCAGCGTACCATGCCCGTCCTCGTAGACGGCCCGGACGCGCAATACCTGACCCGCCAGATCGGGCGTTGGCGTAAAACTCGCACCTTCGACGCGTGCGATCTCGCCCGCAGCGAACACCGTTATGTCTTCGAACACGCCAGTGCCGGCCGCAGTCTCCATCTGCCAGAAGTAGCTGACGGGCGCCCCGATCGTGCCGGTCGCATTGCCCGGCCCGATATTGTCCTGATCCGTTACCCCTGCGATGGATCCATCAGGGTTGATGGTTACGTGCAGCGGGTTTCCTTCGGTCGGCACGCCGGCAATATGAAGCGAGCCCGCAGGGGCATGGTTCACGATCGTGCCGGGTGCCAATATGCCACCGATTTCAGGTCCCCCGAACAGGACGGCCCGGTCGGCGAATTGCAGCCGCTCTACGTGCATAACTCTGTCGGTGCCGTCGGTGCCGACATTGTCGGTCACCTGAGCGGTCTCGTCGAAGCCGTCGCCATCGTTGTCGAAGACGAGAACAGAGTAGTTGGCGAAGTTGCCGGAGAACACCGCGGTATCGAAGCCAGGGGTTCCCGTACTCAGGATCTCACGCACCATCTTGAGCTGGCCGACGTGATAGGTGCCGTTGAGCATCAACGGAACCATCGTCCTGCATCGTGTCGTAGCTGGCGATCTCCGGCCCGGTGCCGTCGAGGTTCTGTCGCACGCTGATGCGCACGTTCAGCCAGGCGTCGCCGTCGATGATGTCGTCGCCACCGCGGCCCATCATGACGTCGCTGCCGGCACCGCCAAGGATGATGTTGCCGGTGGTGAACGCCGTGACCGTGGCTGCCGAATGCGGTATCCAGAAGCTGCCTGCAGGCCGTTGATCAGCGCGATGTTGGTGAGCGCGCTGCCATTGACCGCCGCGCCCACCTCGCCCCCGACGAGGTCGACGGCGTCGTCGCCGGCCAGGAAGTCGTCGTGCGACGATCCGGACAGCCCCTCCATGATGTCGAAGCGGGCGAGCGCGGACGCACCCGAACCCGGCACCTGCGGCTGGTCGAAGAAGCGGCCGCTGAAGTCGATGGTGACGCCGATCTTGTCGTCCTTGTAGGTGGCCCAGTCGAAGCCGGAACCGCCGAAATAGCGGTCGGTCAGGCCGTTGCTGCCGACCATGATGTCGTCGCCGCCCTCGCCGATGAACTTGTCGTTCTCGCCGTCGCCGATGAAGATGTCGTTGCCGATGATCGGATCGTTGCCGAGCGGATCGAAGTTGTCGCCGGGCGCGCCGTCGGACGTGCCCTTCTCGATCCAGTCGTCGCCTTCGTTGCCGATATCCTGCTCGTTCGACTTGTTGCCCAGGATGAAGTCGTCGCCGGCGCCGCCGAACGCCTCGGAATTGTCCTCGCCGGTGATGATGAAGTCATTGCCGAAGCCGCCGAGGATCAGGTCGGTCGCCGCCGCCGCCCCTGGATGACGTCGTTGCCGTCGCCGCCCTGGATGTTGTCGGCGCCGCCCATGTCGGTGATGATGTCGTCGCCGGCACCGCCACGGATGTTGTCGTTGCCATAACCGCCATCGAGGTGGTCGTTGCCCTCATCGCCCCACAGCGTGTCGTCGCCGATGCTGCCGATGATGGTGTCATCGCCCGGCGTTCCGCCGAGTACCACGTGGTCCTCGCCGGTGTAGTGCAGATAGTGGGTGTCCGGACCGACCGTGTTCGGATTGTCGCGGATCACCAGCGGGGTGATCTCGTGGCCCGCGATGGTGATCCCGCCCACCGGATCCGCCGCCGGCCGCATCAGGCAGGCCGTTCGCGCCCAGGCCGGTGAACTGCTTCGTCGGATCGACCTCGAGCGTGAAGGCTGGTGTGGTGAACACGAGCGCCGGCAGGTGGGTGGCAGTCGTGTTCGCCATGATCAGCTTGGCGAACGAGTTCGAACTCGAGCTCGTTGCCGAAACTCAGGCCGCTGGTGCGCTCAAGATAGTAGAAGCGGTCGGCGTCCTGCAGTTTCTCGAGCTGGTTCTCGAACACGAAGTTGAAGGTCGAGCCCGAGCAACCCGCCGAACGGCATCGCCTGCTCCGCCAGACCGCCGACCCAGAAGTCGATGTTGCCCAGACCGGTGCGCGATACGCCATCCAGATCCCGTGGGTGGGTCGCGTTCGAGTCCGCCCACGCACCTGTGCTGTTGAGGAAGTCGAGACGGTCGGTATAGGTGACGCCGTTTATGGTCACCCCATTGGCGTCTGTGCCGTCGCCCAGCACCAGCAGTAGCGCAGCGGCGCGTTGCCCCTCAAAGTGTGTGTCTGCGAGGTGATGGCTGCGTGCGTGCCATACGCGGCGATGAAGTTGACCAGCGACTCCGGATGCTTCAGGTGCTGCACGAGGTCGGCCCAGCTTGTATAGGGCTTGACCCAGGTGTCGCCGGTCTGGGTGTAGAAGTCGCGTCGCGCGGCATTCAGCGTCGGGATGCCGGTGTCGCGGCCTCGGGCGATGTTGAGCACCGCGAGATCGAGCGGCGTGCCGAGCAGGTTGTTGCGCAGCGCCTCGGTCACGAACTCGTCGATCTCGTTGCCGACAGTGCGCGTGACGCCGCGCACGATGGCGCTGGTCGCGTCCTCCGGCGTCGGACCGCTGGCGGCGAAGGCCAGCGGATTGAGGAACGCTGCGATCAGGCCCATCTGCTGGTTGCCGGCCTGTGTCGGGTTCGAGTCGCCCACCACGTTGAAGTTCGCGTCGAACCGATCGACCGTCTCGGTCAGCATCGAGTGACCGAAGCGATAGACGGTGTGCGCGAACTCGGCGACGATCGACGGATCGAGGTTGACGTCGTACACCTGGGTCGGCGCGAAGAACGGGTCGATCAGCGGCTGGACGGTGCGTGCGAACTCCTCGAACACCAGATGCTGGTACTGCATCTCGGTGCCGAACTTGGCGACCTGGAACAGCCGCTCACCGTTCCACACCAGTGCATCGATCTGCGCCTGTGTCGTCGGAAGCGCGACGGCCGGCACCAGCAGCCATTCGTTGAGGAATGCGAGATCGCCCGAATGCGCGGATCGTGTCGATCGCCTGATCCACCAGCCGATTGTGCTCGGAGTGGAAGATCGAGTGGACCGTCGTGAGGCCGATGTTCTCGTTCACGCGGCCGTCGCCGGCGATGTAGTGCGCGTTCAGGAGTTCGTCGTCATAGGTCAGGTTGTTGCCCTGGGTGTCCGTCGGCTGCGACGTTGCCGACCGCTGTGTCTGCGTCGGGCCTGAGCGTGCCGCCGATGATCACCGGCACTGCGTTGTGCGCGACGTCGATCAGGAACTGATGGCCGGTGCGAACCGCGTTCGTCAGATCGATCGGCGCGGTGGTATTGCCCTCAACGAGGACGGTTGTGTCGTCGGCCGTGCCCGCGATGCCGTCGAGCCCGTTGCCCGTGCGCATCACGACCTGTGGCAGGCCGTGTGCCCCCTTGATGAAGTTGCCGTATTGATCGGTGGCAAGCAGGGGAACGTTGTCGAAGTCCTTGTCGGTCAGGTTGATGCCGAGGAAGTCGCGTGCCTGCGCCTTGACGACCTTCCACGTGGACATGCCGCCGATCTCGATATCGCTCGACCGTGCTGCCGAACTTGCCGTCGGCACCCAGGTCGCGATTGGTGATCAGCTTGCCGGTGGCAACCGGGAGCTCCATTGACGTCAAGCTGATAGGCCCGCAGGAACACCTGGTGCGAGGGATGCGAGGTGTAGGTCTGGTTCTGGTCCACGAACGGAGTCGTGGTGTTCTCGTTCTCGTGGATGTCGTCCGCGGTGCCGATGACACCGTCCGGACCGGGCAGCATCGTGGCCCGGGTCTCGACCATGAAGTTGGTGGGCTGAACCAGGCGACATAGAGCGGATCGTCCGGCTTGAGCGGAACGAAGATCGTCCCGTTGCCGCCCTTGGTCACCAGATCGAGGCCATGATCGAAGAACTGGCCGAAGAAGGTGAACCAGGCATTGAACGGAGCGGACAGCCCGGCGTCCGGCGTGACGTTCGGGAGGTAGAACACGTCCTTGTCGTCGGCGGTGCCGAACATGCCGTCCAGGCCCGGGCTCTTGACGATCTGAACGCCATCCTTGAGTACGTCGTCATTGGCCGAGCCAATCACGCCGAAATCCAGATGACCGTTCAGTCCGGGGTCGTACGCCGTGGCATAGGCAGCCGGATTATTGGCGGTCTGGTCGACGATCAGGTTGGAGATGGTGCGGGGCTGCGAGTCGAAGACGTTTCCGGCTGGTCTGCGTGTATGAGGTCGGAGGAGTCGCCGGGCTGCCGGGCCCGAAGAGACCTGCCGGTGCACCTTCCGCGTTGCGGAACTGCGGGTCCAGAAGGCGAGGGAACGTGTTGTCCGCCGCGCCGAACTCGGTCTGGTCGAATCCTGCCTCGGTCGAGCAGATTGTTCTCGCTACCGTCGACGCTGCGCAGACCGTAGGCCAGACGGATGTTCGGGATCAGGTCCTGCAGCGGCGTGCCGGCGACATGCGCCTCGGCGATCTTGATCTGCTTGAGAATGAAGTCGAGGTCCGAGCGGACTAGATTGACGCCCGGTCCGCCCTCGTCGGCTACCGAGCCCGGCGGTCGACGGCGTCACCAGCGGTGGCGCCGGAATGGCGACGACCGGCGTGGTCGGGGCAGAAAATACCTGCTCAGTCACGCCGTGCGCGTCGGTGTAGATCGCCTTCACCCGCAGCGAAAGCCCGGCAAGGTCGGGCGTCACCCGGAAGCGGATGCCACTGGCGCTCTCGAAGGCCAGGTCGCCGCCCGGTAGTAGGATGATGTCGTCGAACATGCCGGAGCCGGCCACGGCCTCTGACTGCCACGTGTAGCGGATCGGGCCAGTGATCGTTCCATCGGCGTCGTGTAACACCGGCAATGGACACGTCAGAAAGTCGCCGACCGTGACGTCGCCGCCGTTCTCGTCGGTGATGGTTGGCTGACCGACCGGAGCAGCGTCGAAGCCCGGCACGAGGTCAACGAAGCCATCAGCGAACTGCAGACGCTCGATATGGGTTAGGTGGTCGATGCCGTCGACCGGATTCGGTGATACGTCAGCAACAGTGACAACGTCGTCCGAGAAATCGAGCGGCGTGCCGTTGCGTGTCGATGGTGACGCTGTAGTTGGCCTGCGGTCCCTGGAACACCACGGTGTCGAAATTGGGCGCATTGGCGGTGCCGGGCATGATCTCGCGCACTGCCACCAACTGGCCGGGGTTGTAGGTCCCGTTCAGCATCAGCGGGATCATCGGCGCCAGACTGTCGTAGCTGGCGATTTCCGGGCCACTGCCATCCTTGTTGAGACGGACGCTGACGCGCACGTTCAGCCAGGCATCGCCATCGACCACATCGTCGCCGCCGCGTGGCAGGATGATGTCGCTGCCGTCGCCGCCCAGGATGATGTTGCCAGTGCCGAACCCGGTGACGTGGACGCCGCCTGCCGGAATGGAGAAGGCGTGATCGAGCAGCGCTTGCAAGCCACTGACACGCGCGATGCCGGCGGCATCCAGCGCACTCGTCCTGGCGCTGAACGTGGCGATGACGTTCGCATCGGCCTCGCTGCCGCGCAGGTAGTCGGCGAACCTGCTGCCCGACAGACCTTCCACCTCGGCGAAGCGGTCGAGGATCGAGGCGGGCGATGCCGCGACCGGCGGCTCGTTCAGGGCCGCCAGTTCCAGGTCGACGGTGACGCCGATCGTGTCGTTCTTGTACGTCACCCAGTCGAAGCCGGACATGCCGTCCATCTTGTCCTGGGCGTCGCTGCCCACGAAGACGTCGTCGCCGCCCTCGCCGATCATCTCGTCGAAGCCACCGCCGCCGACGAAGATGTCGTTGCCCGGCACGTCGTCGGCGAGCAGCGGGCTGAAATTGTCGCCCGGCGCGCCGTCCTGGGTTCCCAGTTCGATCCAGTCGTCGCCTTCGTTGCCGGTCTCCGGCAGGTTCGGCTTCGAGCCATAGATGAAGTCGTCGCCTGCACCGCCGAAGATCGTCGAAACATCATCCCAGGTGGCGATGAAGTCCTTGCCGTCGCCACCCAGCAGGATGTTGGGGGTCTCGAGCGGCAGCAGCGAATGGCGATCGGAGATGACGTCGTTGCCGGCGCCGCCATGCACGACATCGGTGCCGCCCATGTCGGTGATGATGTCGTCGCCGTCGCCGCCGAAGATCTCGTCGTTGCCGAAGCCGCCTTCGAGACGGTCGTTGCCGCTGTCGCCCCACAGCGTGTCGTCGCCGTCGCCGGCGATCAGGATGTCGTTGCCGCTCGGGTTGAACAGGCCGCCGGGGTCAGTGCCCCCGAGCACTATGTGGTCCTCGCCCGTGTACTGCAGATAGTTGCTGTCGGCGCCGGTGGTCGCCGGGTTGTTCCGGATGACGAGTGGGGCGACGACTTGTCCGTTGATGGTGATGGCGCCGTCTGTCGGGTCGGCGCGGCCGTCGGCACCAAGCCCGGTGAACTGCTTGCTCCGATCGACCTCCAGCGTCCAGGTCGGGGTGGAGAAGATGTCGGCCGGAAGATGCGTCACGTCGGTGTTCAGCATCACCAGCTGCGAAAACGTGTTGTTCTCGAGCTCTGTGCCGAAGTTGAGGCCGGCCGTGCGCGACAGGTAGTAGAAGCGGTCGCCGTTCTGCAGCGCCTCAAGTTGGTTCTCGAACACGAAGTTGAAGCTGGAGCCCAGCAGGCCGCCGAACGGCATCTGCTTCTCGGCCAGGCCACCGACCCAGAAGTCGATATTGCCGAGACCGGTTGTGGTGACACCGTCCAGGTCCTTGGCGGTATGCAGCAAACTGTTGTTCGCCCATGCCCCTGTGCTGTTCAGGAAGTCCAGGCTGTCGGTCGGCGCGTTGATCACGCGCCCATTGGAGAGCGTCACCGATTGGCCGGTCACGATGGCGAATGCAGCCGCCCGCATCCCCTCCAGCGTAGTCTCCGCGGTGATGAGGGGGTGCGTTCCATACGCTGCGATGAAGTTGATCAGCGACTCCGGGTGCTTCAGGTGCCCCATGAAGTCGACCCAGCTGATGTAGGGCTTTACGTTGGCGTCGCCGACATCGTTGTTGTTCGTCGCGTTATAGAATTCGCGTCGTGCCGCGTTCAGCGTCGGAATGCCGGTGTCACGGCCGCGGGCAATGTTGAGCACCGCGAGATCGAGCGGCGTGCCGAGCAGGTTGTTGCGCAGCGCCTCGGTGATGAACTCGTCGATCTCGTTGCCCACGGTGCGCGTCACGCCGCGCACGATCGCACCGACCGCCTGCTCCGGCGTCGGGCCGCTGGCGGCAAATTCCAGCGGGTTGAGGAAGGCGGCGATCAGTCCGAGCTGCTGGTCGGGATTGGCCGAGTTCGGGTCGCCCACGACGTTGAAGTTGGGGTCGAACCTATCGACCGTCTCGGTCAGCATCGAGTGGCCGAAGCGATAGACGGTATGCGCGAACTCGGCCACGATCGCCGGGTCGATGGTCGTGTCGTAACCGGACGGAGCCAGGAACTCGTCGACATTCGGCTGCACGGTGCGGGCGAACTCTTCGAACACGATATGCTGGTACTGCATCTCGGTGCCGAAGCGCGCGGCCTGGAACAGGCGCTCGCCATTCCACACCAAGGCAGCGATCTGCGCCGGCGTAGTCGGGAACGCGGCCAGCGTATGGCCAGGCAGCAGCCATTGATTGAGGAAGTCCAGGTCGCCCGACTGGAGGACTGTGTCCTTGGTCTGATCGACCAGCCGGTTGTGCTCGGAATGGAAGATCGAGTGGACCGCAGTCAGACCGATGTTTTCGTTCGCGCGGCCATCGCCGGCGATGTAGTGCGCGTTGAGCAGTTCGTCGTCGTAGGTCAGGTTGTTGCCGAATGCGTCCATCGGCTGGGCGTTTGCCGGCGTCGGTGTCCGCGTCCGGTTGGAGGACCCCACCGATGATCACCGGCACTGCATTGTGATTGATGTCGATCAGGAACTGATGACCCGGTACGGACGGCGTTGGTCAGATCGATCGGATTGAGCAGGTTGCCCTCGACCAGGACATCGTCGACCGTGCCGCCGATGCCATCGGCGCCCTTCATCACGACCTGCGGCAGACCATGCGCGCCCTTGATGAAATTGCCGTAGGCGTCGGTCGCCAACAGTGGGACGTCGTCAAAGTCCTTGTCGGTGAGATTGATGCCGAGAAGGTCGTGCGCCTGCGCCTTCACCACCTTCCAGGTCGCCATGCCGCCGATTTCCGTATCGGCGTCGGTGCCGGTGCCGCCGAAGTGGCCATCGGCACCCAGGTCCTTGTTGGTGATCAGCTTGCCGGTTGCAATCGGCGCACCACCCAACAATTGATACGCACGCAGGAATACCTGATGTGAGGGATGCGAAGTATAGGTCTGGTTCTGATCGATGAACGGGGTCGTCGTGTTCTCGTTGTCGTGGATGTCATCGGCGGTGCCGATTATGCCATCCGGGCCGGGATGTACGGCGACGTTGGTGGCGCGCGTTTCCGCCATGAAGCGCAGCCCGGCCGGGAGATCGTCGGCCGTCCCGAACACGCCATCCGTACCCGCGACCAGCGGGTCGTCCGGCTGCAGCGGAATGAAGACGACGTCCTGACCACCCTTGGTCACCAGGTCCAGGCCGTGGTCGAAGAACTGACCGAAGAAGGTGAACCAGGCGTTGAACGGAGCCGACAGGCCCGCATCCGGCTTCACGTTGGGGATGAAATTGACCAGCCTGTCGTCGGGGGTGCCGAATTGCCCGTCCAGACCGGGGCTGGCCACTAACTCGGCACCGGGGGTCGCAGCCACCGCAGCCACCACGGCGGGATTGCTGTTGGTCTGGTCGACGATCAGGTTCGAGATGATGCGCGGCTGTGCGTCGATGACAGTGCCGCTCACCTGCGCGTAGGAAGTTCCCGCGTCCGCGGTTCGGAAGATCGGCGTGAGCATGCGAGGGAAGACGGTGTCGGCGGCACCGAACAGATGCTGATCGATACCCGCTTTGGAGTTGAAGACCAGGTTGTTATACGACCCGTCGACGGTGCGCAGTCCGAACGGCACCTGGATGTTCGGCAGGAGGTCAAGCAGCGAGATGCCGGCTGCATTACTTTCGGCTATTTCAATTTGAGTAAGAATGAAATCGAGGTCCGAGCGAATAAACTTGACCATTAAAACTCTCCCCAGCGGCCTGGATGCAATCCGGCTCTAACGCAATCGTGACGCATGCCGCACAGTTTTTCGATCCGGGAAAAGGTCGAAAACAGAACGGACCTTTGTCGGAACATTATCGACCATGGTCGGAGGTCTTACGTCCAGCTTGACAGTGAGGGCCAATCTTCAGACCGTCGAAACGGCCAGAGATGGCTTACCAAAGGCCAAATGCGCAGACGAATACGAGTCGCGGTTGTCGACACCGGGCTGCCGGGAAACCTGTTGCATCGACCAGGTGACGCATTTCACGCTGGAGGAGACGACGGATCCGCCGATAACACGCCAGAACGATGAATCGCATGTTTTACAACTCGCGAGACGGCACTCATTGATGAGGTTCGCCGAGAGGCCAAGGCGCAGAGTCGCGACGTCCCGGCGCCTACATCAAGCACCAATGCACCACCGGCCGGCAATGTTCCGGTGCACCAACCTCATTGATCACTTGTACCGCGGCACACATAAGCAGGTGGCGGTGTGGTGGATGAGGTCCACGGCGGCGACCTGTCAGAAGGCGCATTCTGGGGAGTGCATCGATGACCCCCGAACCAAAGTCATGCTCGCCCGGCGAGTGCATACTCCATGAACAAATTCGGGCCAGGAAGATGATCAAATGGCTCATGATTTGGCTTTGATCTTGGCTTCCAGCGGTTCTGCGGCGATTGGATCATGGGGCTCCTACCTTGTCTGGCATAAAAGCTCCGCCGCTCAGCTTGCTCAAGCTAGAGACGCTGCGGACGGCGCGAGGCAGGCGCAGGACATGGCAGAAGCGCGAGCAAGGACAGCCATGCAGGCAGTAGACGACATTGCCGAGTCGATGCGGCGGTCCTTGCCGATAATTGCGCTCGGACAGCACTGGGCCATCTCACTGGAAGGCTGGATCGTTCACGATGGGAGGGCGCTTCGGCGTATCACGGAAGGCACAGCGGCGTATGCTGCGTTCGGCCCCGACAGTGGCCATGTTCTGCGGCCCGGCGCCGGATCGCAGGCGGCTGAGATCCTCGTGGAACACCACGTCGAGGACCCAGTGCAGACGGTTCTCGACATGCCAATGGCATCGCACGGGGTAGGCGAACAGTTTGGCGTCAAGCGGCATGGAGGACAGGTAGTAGCGGCGTTCGAGGCTGGTGCTGCCGTTGCGCTCGACCTCGGCCTCGACCATGGCGATGGCGCCCAGCCCGGGGAACCGCGGCTCACCAGGGAACCGCCGTGCGGTGGTGAGCCAATCGACCTGGTGGCTGACCACGTGGCGGCGGACCTCGATGCGGCCATGGTCGCCGTCGGTGGTCTCGAAGTGGCTGTGGTGTTTGGCGGAGGGGTCGTCGAGATAGCGTCTGACCTCGTCGTGCAGACTGGCCTGGTTGTCCTTGAGCGCGAGCAGGTAGTCACCGCCACGATCGAGGATGGCCTGGGCAATCCTGGTCTGCGTCCCCATGGCATCGATGGTGACGAGCGCGCCGGTGAGCGCCAGGCGTTCCAGAAGGAGCGGAATGGCTGTGATCTCATTGGACTTGGTCTCACTTGCCTGCTGCCCGAGCACGAGGCGCTGGCTGCTGGCCCATGCCGAGACCAGGTGCAGCGGCCCGCGGTCCTTGCTGCGGTCGTGAGTGCGCCGCGTGCGCTGCGCAACGGCGCACGTTCCGAGACTGGGTCCTGCCGGCCGCGCTCGAGCGCGTACGACGTCGACTTGCCGGATCGGATGATGGCGATCGGCAGATGGTCGCCATCCTGTCTGCCGTGCTGACCGATGGATTGCCGGCAGTGGAAGCTGCCTGCGCGCAGGCGATAGCCGAGGACGTGCACTCCTCGGACGTGATCATCAACATTCTCACCCGGCAGCGCGACCCGGGACCGTCCGCCGTCATTCTCACGCGGGAGGCGCTGACGCTGCGGCACCTGCCGGTCGCGGACTGCGCCAGATACGACCAACTCAGGAGCCGATGCGATGGAGCGGACCGAGGTCCTCGACATGATGGGCGCGTTGGAGCTCTACGGGATGAAGGGTGCCTATGATGAGACGCTGGCTGCCGCGATCAAGCGCAAGCACGAACCACAGCGCTTCGTCGGTGACCTGCTCAAGGCCGAGATCTCCGAGAAACAGGCCAGATCGATCCGATACCAGATGACCATCGCCAAGCTGCCGTTGGCTAGGGATGTCGATGACTTCGCCTTCAAGGGAACACCGATCAACGAGAGCCTGGTGCGCGACCTCGCCGGCGGCAACTTCGTCGCGCAACAGCGCAACGCGGTCCTGGTCGGCGGAACCGGTACCGGCAAGACACATCTGGCGATCGCCCTCGAACGAAGCTGCATCCGGGCCGGATCGCGCGGGCGGTTCTTCACCACCGTCGACCTGGTCAACCGTCTCGAGGCCGAGGGCCGCGCCGGGCGTCTGGACTTGCACCGGTGGGTCCACAGGAACCCCCCGCGCGGCCGCTGCGTCAGCCTCGTGGGGGCACTCCGCGACGCGCGGGGCCTACCAGCACAAGCCAGCACCCACCGGGTCTCGGTTGGAAGCCGATAGCGGGTCAACATTCGACGCCGACTGACCCACCACCAAGCCGTCATCGCCCTCGCACGAAGGCGCGTCAGCGTGCTCTGAGCCATCGACGATCATGCCGATCCGATGCAGCGTCCGGGTGGAAATCGATTTCCTGTACGATTGAGGCTCGAGGCTACGCGGTGCAGCAGGATGCCTGACATCTGGTTTCGCCCAGCGATTTACGCGCGCCCAACTGCTGGGCACTCGCCCTAAAGCACCGCCTATGTTGGCGACTTTCTAAGCGAAGGACACAAAGTGTGAGGATATTTTATGCAATTCTCCCAACGCCTGCTCTCGCTGGTCGCTTATCCTGTAAGCGAATTCCGCCAAAAACCGGGCGATCTGGATGCTTGGCATGCACCTTGCTCGGAATGGCGGGCAAGAGAGCAAAAGACCGGGGCTTCCGTCATGCGCAATGACCCGATTCGTGCCGGCCTCACGCGCCGGGCAGCACTTGCCACTGCAGGCGCCACTGCTCTGGCAGCCTCCATTCCGCCGGTGCGTGCGGCCGAGGGCAATACCATCAGGGTCGCCTATCCGGCGCCGGTTGCGACGCTCGACCCAGCGAAGTTCCGAGTGGGCGGGCTTGAGTACAACTATGCCCATTGCGTATTCAACCGGCTGACCGCGCAGGACGCCAAGCTACAGGTGATTCCCGAGCTGGCGGCGAGCTGGGAGGCCACCGAGGACCTGAAGGTCTGGACCTTCCACCTGCGCCCGGATGTGAAATTCCACAACGGCAAGCCGTTCAGCGCCGACGATGTCGTGTTCACCTACCGCCGGCTGATGGACAAGGAGGTGGGCTCGGTCCTGCGCGCCGCGCTAGGCGTGGTCAGCAAGGTCGAGGCAGTCGATCCGCTCACCGTCCGCTTCACGCTGTCGGCGCCCTATTCCGACCTCGCCGCCGTCACCGCGCAGTACCAGGCGCAGATCGTCTGCGAGGCGGCAATGGACACGCTGACCACCAAGCCGGTCGGCACGGGGCCATTCCGTTTCGTGGAATATCGTCCGGGCGATCAGCTGGTGGTCGAGAAGAACCCGGACTATTTCGTCGCCGGCTCGCCCAAGGTCGATCGTGCGATCCTGCGCATCATTCCGGAATATACCACCGCGGTGGCCGGTCTCGAGAGCGGTGCGATCGACATCGTCTACGATCTGCCACCCGAGCAGGTCGATCTCGCTCAAGGACAGCAAGGTCGCGCGGGTGGAGGAGGTTTCGACCGGCACCTGGCTCGGCGTCGTCTTCAACAACGCGTTCAAGCCGTTCGACGATCCGCGCGTGCGCGCGGCCTTCACCAAGATCGTTGACCGCCAGGGTTTCACCGACATCGCCATGTTCGGCCACGGCACGCCGACGGTGACGCCGATCCCGCCGACGCATCCGTTCTTCCGCGCTGATCTGCTGGCGCCGCAGGACATCCCGGGGGCAAAGAAGCTGCTGGCCGAAGCGGGCTTCCCGAGCGGGATGTCGGTCGAGATGTTCATCCCGAACGGCTCGCCGATCAACGAGCGTCTCGGCACCGCGTTCCGCGACGCGGCGAAGCTGGCGGGCGTCACCGTGACGCTGCGCGTGGTGCCGGAGGACAAGTTCGACGCCGAGATGGAAGGCAAGATCGCCTTCAGCGTCGACGGGTTCTTCGGTCGCCCGACGCCCGACACCATGCTGTATGCCTGGTACCACAGCAGCGGTTCGTGGAACAACACGCTGTGGCACTACAACAATCCGGAGGTGGACAAGATCCTGGTTGCCGCGCGTGACACCGGCGACAAGGCCGAACAGGCGAAGCTGTACAGCCGGTTCCAGGAGATCGTCGCCAAGGACGGGCCGGGCTGTCTCGTGCTTCGTGCGCAACTTCGCCTGCGGCGTGAGCCGCAAGGTGCAGGGGTTCACCGGCTCGCCGCAGATGTGGGTGGACATCAACAACGTGACGATCGGCGCGTGACCCGCCGCGGGTAACGTCATGGCCGGCTACGCGCTGCGCCGACTGGGCACCGTGCTGCTGATCCTGCTGGTGATGTCGGTGCTGGTGTTCCTTGCGACGCACGCACTGCCGTCGAACACCGCGGCGCTGATCCTCGGTCAATACTCGACGCCGGAAACGCTGGCCGCGCTGGAGCACAAGCTTGGGCTCGATCTGCCGCTGCCGGTGCAGTACTGGCGCTGGGCGAGCGCGATGCTGCACGGCGACATGGGCCAGTCGCTGGTGATGGAACGTCCGGTGGCGCCGATGCTGTGGGATGCCTTCGGGCGTTCCGCCGTGCTCGCCGTCGCTGCCATGGCGATCGTCGCCACGCTGGGTGTTTCGATGGGCATCGTGGCCGCCGTCTGGCGCGGACGCTGGCCGGATCATGCGGTCTCGGTGTTCGCCTATCTCGGCATCTCGGTGCCCGAATTCTACTGGGGGCTCGTGCTGATCCTGGTGTTCGGCAGCGTCTTCCATCTGCTGCCCACCTCGGGCGCCGGCGATCTGCACGACGGCGTGGTGCGCTATGTGTCGTTCATGGTGCTCCCGGTCATCACGCTGACACTGACGCTGCTCGCGCACGTCTCGCGACTGACACGCTCGAGCATGGCCGAACAGCTGGACAGCATGTACGTGAAGGTGGCGCGCGCGCGGGGACTGCCGGAGCGCGTGGTGATCGTCCGCCACGCGCTGCGCAACGCCCTGGTGCCGACGATCACCGTGCTGGCGCAGGATTTCGGCTTCCTGATCGGCGGCATCGTTGCGATCGAAACCATCTTCGCCTGGCCCGGGCTTGGCCGGCTGCTGATCTTCGCCCTGCAGCGTCAGGACCTGCCGCTGATGCAGGCGGCGATCCTGGTGCTGACCGCGGTGTTCTGCCTGGCCAACCTCGCCGCCGATCTGCTGTATGGCGTGGTCAACCCGCGCATCCGCTATGGTGACGCGGTTGGCTGACGCTGTAGCCCTGCCGGGTGTGCGCCGCGCCCACGCTGCCGCGCGCGCTGATCGTCGGCGCGGCGATCGTCGCTGGTGCTGCTGGTCGCTTCGGCGCTGGCGCAGGTCATCGCGCCCTACCCGTTCGATCAGATGCACATCCGCGACCGCTTCGCACCACCCAGCCTGCACTACCTCGCGGGCACCGACGAGTACGGCCGGGACGTGTTCAGCCGGCTGCTGATCGGCTCGCAGCTGTCGCTGCTGCTGGGCGTGGTCGCGACGTTGATCAGCATGGGCATCGGCGTGCCGCTCGGACTGCTGGCCGGCTACCGGCGCGGTCTGACCGACGAAGTGATCATGCGCACGCTCGACATCATGTTGGCATTCCCGCCGATCATGCTGGTGCTGCTGATCCTTGCGGTCACGCCGCCCAGCCTGCTGAAGACCGCCTTCGCCATCGGCGTGCTGTCGGCGCCGCCGATCGGCCGCGTCACGCGCAGCGTCACGCTGGACCTGATGAGCGGCGAATTCATGGAGGCCGCGCGCGCCCGCGGCGAACGCCTGCACTACGTGCTGTGGCGCGAGCTGCTGCCGAACGTCTGGCCGGTGCTGATGGTCGAGGCAAGCCTGCGCGTCGTGTTCGCGGTGCTGCTGGGCGCGGTGCTGAGCTTTCTCGGCTTCGGCGTGCAGCCGCCGGCGGCCGACTGGGGGCTGATGATCAGCAACGGCCGCGCCTTCGTCGAGAAGGCGCCGTGGATCTCGCTCGCCCCAGGCATCGCCATGAGCATCACGGTGATCGGCATCAGCCTGCTGGGCGACGGGCTGCGCGAGGTGCTCGACCCGCGGCTGGCGGCTGGCGATGAACGACGCGGTGACGTCGATCGCCGCTGCTCGAAGTCCGCGATCTGACCGTGCGCTATGGCGACAACGCGGCCGTGCGCGATGTATCGTTTCGTCTGCAACCAGGCGAGGCGCTGGGCATCGTCGGCGAATCCGGCTCCGGCAAGAGCAGCATCGCCGGTGCCATCCTGGATTTCCTCGGTGACCGGCGGCGCGGATCAGCGGGCAGATCCTGTTCGAGGGCCGCGACCTCACTGCGGCTTCGCGCAGCGAGCGCCGCGCGTGCTGGGGCGCCGGATCGGTGTCGGTGTTCCAGGACCCGTTCACCGCGCTCAATCCCGCGATGCGCGTCGGGCGGCAGATCGCCGAACCGATCGTGCGGCATCTCGGCGTGAAGCCGGCCGAGGCGGCGCGGCGCGCGGTGTCGCTGCTGCGCGAGATGGGCATCCGTCGCGCCGACAGATGTCGCACGGGCGTTTCCGCATCAGCTCAGCGGCGGGATGAAGCAGCGCGCGCTGATCGCCGCGGCGCTGGCCTGCGAGCCGCCGCTGCTGATCCTCGACGAACCGACCACGGCACTCGACGTCACGGTCGAGGCGCAGATCCTGCGCCTGCTGGCGCGGCTGCGCCAACAGAAGCGCGTCAGCCTGCTGTTCATCAGCCACAACCTTGGGCGTGGTGCAGCGACTCTGCGACCGCGTCGCGGTGATGTACGCGAGCCAGTTCGTCGAACTTGGCAGCGTGCAGGATGTGCTGGAACGGCCGGCGCATCCCTACAGCAAGGGTCTGCTTGCCTCGCGCCCGCCGTTGCGCGCTGCGTCGCGCGGCAGCCGGCTGCCGGCGATCGACGGCCAGATGCCGAGTGCGCCGCGGCCCGACAATCCGGCTGTGTGTTCGCACCGCGCTGCCCGTTCGCCGAGCCGCGCTGTTCCGCGGGCGCGCAGGCGCTTGACCATCGCCGCGACCGGACATCTCGCCCGCTGCTGGAAGGCCGACGTGCTGGGCGACTGGCCGCGCCGGGCGGTGGAGGGCATCGATCAGGGACCGTTCCGTGCCGGCGATGCGCTGGTGAACGTCACGCGGCTGCGCAAGACATTCACGCACGCGCCGCGGCTTGGCGGCGTGGCGCATGTCGTGGCCGGCGGCCGGCCGCGCCTGCGCTACCAGCCCGCCCAGGTGGCGGCGGTGGATGGCGTGTCGCTGTCGATCTCGCCGGGCGAGGTGCTGGGCCTGGTCGGCGAAAGCGGCTGCGGCAAATCGACGCTCGGCCGCCTTGCTCTGCGGCTGCTGCAGCAGAGCGCCGGCAGTGTCGAGTTCGACGGCGCCGATCTCGGCACAGCTGCCGGCGCGCGACCTCGGCGGGTTCCGCAAGCAGGCGCAGATCGTGTTCCAGAATGTCGGTTCCTCGCTGAATCCGCGGCTCTCGGTCGGCGAGGCACATCGAGCGTCCGCTCGCGCTGTTCGGCCTGGCGAAGCCGCGCGAACGGCGGCGAGCGGGTCGAGGAATTGCTCGACATGGTACGCCTGCCGCCATCGCTACCGCGAGCGCTATCCGCACCAGCTCAGTGGCGGCGAACGTCAGCGCGTCGCCATCGCGCGCGCGCTGGCGACCGAGCCGCGCTTCATCGTCTGCGACGAACCGGTCTCCGCGCTCGACGTCTCGGTGCAGGCAGCGATCGTCAATCTGCTGGCCGATCTGCGCGACCAGTTCGGTCTCGCCTACCTGTTCATCTCGCACGATCTCGCGGTGGTCGCACAGCTCTCCGACCGCATCGCGGTGATGTATCACGGCCGCATCTGCGAGACCGGCGCGCCGGCTGAGCTGCTGGCGTCGCCGCGGCATCCCTACACGCGCATGCTGCTTGCCGCGGTCGACGACGACGGCGCGGCGGATGAGCGTCCGCCAGAGGTGGCGACCGAACCGAACGCGGGATGCGCGTTTGCCGCGCGCTGCCCGCACTGTATGCCGTCGCTGTGTCGGACCACACCACCGCTGCTGAATGCGGTGGGCGCCTCGCACGAGGTCGCCTGTCATCGCGATCCGCTGCCGTTGCCGCCGCGCGACGCCACCCTCGTGTCCACCCTCAGCGTTCTCTAGCAACGAAAGGACCCGACCATGCCGGCCGCCCCGTTCCATCTTGCCTGGTTCCTGCAAGGCTCCTCGATCCAGGCCTGGGGCGAGTCATGGACCGGCAACATCAGCGACGACTGGATGTCGTGCGACATGTTCCTCGATCTTGCGCGCGGCTGCGAGCGGGCCTGCATGGACTACATGCTGCTCGAGGATTCGATCTATGTCGGCGAGACCTGGCAGAACTCGCGCGACATGTATCTGAAGAACGGCATGTCGATTCCGCGCCAGGAACCCACGGTGGTGGCGACGCTGATGGCGGCGGCGACCAGGCGGCTCGGCATCGTGCCGACGCTCTCGACCTTCGCCTATGCGCCCTATCTGGTGGCGCGCATCGTCGGCACGCTGGACCAGGTCTCGGGCGGGCGCGGCGGCTGGAACATGGTGACCGGCAGCTCCGACCTGTCGGCGAAGAACTTCGGCATGGAGCACCTGCCGCCGCATGATCAGCGGTATGACATGGCGGACGAATACATGGCGATCTGCAAGCAGCTCTGGGGATCGTGGGAACCTGGCGCCATCGTCGCCGACCGCCAGAGCGGCGTGCTGATCGATCCGGCGAAGGTGCACACGATCGACTACGAGGGCCGCTATTACAGCAGCCGCGGGCCGCTGAATTCCGGGCCCTGTCCGCAGGGCCAGCCGGTGATCGCCCAGGCCGGCGGATCCGATCGCGGACGGCGCTTCGCGGCACAGCACGCCGACACGATCGTCGCGCACGTGAAGGGCGTCGAGCAGATGAAGGCGTATCGCGACGACGTGCGCGCGAAGATGGCCGCGTGTCGGTCGCGATCCCGACAGCTGCAAGGTGCTGTTCCTGGTCTCGCCGCATCCTGGCGGAGACCGATGAGGAAGCGAAGGCGAAGGCGGCGCAGCGCGCGGCGATCGCGGCGCAGAACGTCGACAAGCGACTGGCGCAGCTGGGCTGGATCACCAACATCGACTTCTCCACCTTCGACCTCGATGCGCCGGTGGGCGAGCTGACCACCAACGGCCATCAGCAGAGCCTGGCGCAGTTCCTGCGCAAGGCGGGCAAGCGAACGCTGCGCGAGGCGATTGTCAGCTACACGAGCGGCGGCGGCGTCGGTCGATCTGGTCGGCTCGCCCGATACGGTCGCGGCACAGATGGCCGAGGCGATGGAACATGTCGGCGGCGACGGCTTCCTGTTCTCGATGTCGAATGTGAGCCGTCGCACGACCGCCGAGATTGCCGATGGCCTGGCGCCGGCGCTGCAGCAGCGCGGCCTGACACGCAAGGCCTACGCACATGCACGGCTGCGCGACAATCTATTGGAATTCTGAGAGGCGCCATTCCGACCTATGTACCTATCGGGGCCCAGCATGGTTGCCATTGCAGCACTTGGTATTATCGCCCGGTCTCTGCTGTTTGCCAGCTTGTAGCGCGAACTCGCCGAGGCCAAAGGCGTGTCGCTGCGCCTAGTCTCGGTCTTGTTCCTGGCTGTTGTCGCTCTCGCGGTGGCCGAGTGTGCGCAGATTTTCGGCGTGCTGTTGTTGCTCGCACCGATGGTCGGCAGCGGCCGCGGCCTACCAATGTACGACGAGGCTCTGGCATGGATCATTGGATGTAGTTCGCATCGAATTCGACGCCCAGGCGGAGGCAATCTTCATCGGCGCTTCCGCGGAGACGCGAGCATCATCGAGGTGGGCGCGGGGGCAACCTGGACTGCTCGCAGCGTGGTAGGAAGTTACAGTAACTACAGCAACGAGGGCAGCGCTGAACGGCACGTTGAAGCGTTGAGGGAAACATTCCTGCGCATGCCCGCCCGCTCGACGATTCGTCAGGTCGGCTCCTTTACATGGGTCGCCCGCATGAGGCGCAGCGATTCGGGATCTCTCATCATCGAGGTCTGGGCGCCCTTCAGGAAATCTTCATATTCCCGCGCCATTGCCGGCGATACGACTTCGATCAACAATCGATTTTCCAGCCAGAACTCGATGACATGGAAGAACGGTTTATGACCCTGCATCCCGCGGCCGAAGGTCTTTGCGCGCCAACCCTCGCGCGCGCCTATCCGCTCCACCTGGTCTGGTTCGAGCGGCACTGACAACAGGACGTGGAACGGCCAGGTGCGCGGCGGTGACTGGTTCTCGCCGAATACAACCTGATCGTCACGCTCTGGGATATCGAGGGTAGCGTGCTCCGGGTAGACCTCGATCATCGTACCATGCGCGTCGCCGCTCGCCGCCATGAAGGCGCCGTCGAGCGGGCCAAATGGGAGACAGTTGCCGCCCATCAGTTCGGCCAGCACTTCAGCGACGTGCTGGGGCTCGCGGGCTGGGATTGATACGTGATGGATCATCCTAAACGTCCTCCTAATAGGCAGTCATGCCGTCGAGGGCCGATGGCGCGTTTGCGTACACGATACCCACTTCAGCCAGGCTGGACAATTCTCGCTGGTTCTGGGCGGTGCGCTTCCACGCCCCGCACCGCATCCGCAAGGG
Organism: uncultured Alphaproteobacteria bacterium; assembly: GCA_963812075.1. Lineage (GTDB taxonomy): Bacteria > Pseudomonadota > Alphaproteobacteria > Acetobacterales > Acetobacteraceae > JAMXLO01. The sequence goes on along the minus strand of CAWETN010000017.1, from coordinate 354,090 downwards.
ACGGTCTTAGCGTTCACGGATTACAGGGGCTCAACCGCGCGTACGGGCCAAAGAGAACGTCGCCGATCGCCCACGGCATCCGGTAGATCAGCCATCGCTGCGCCCGGTGGTATGAACGGTCGTGGAGCATGTGGCACCGCTGGGATAAGCTCTTGAGGTTGGACGGTGCGCAGTTCGCCGGGTCGTGGTCGAGATGAGCGGCGGCGAGCGCGTGGTGCGGAGCCGGTCGAGGTCGGAGCCACAGGGCGGAGCACACCGGTTTCCATGGCCGTCAGCGCCAACATGAGGAAGACCCAACTTCGCGCAGCGCGACACTGGCGATGACAGCTTGTCGTCCCAACCGAGGCAGTGTCGAACAGGCTGGACAATCCAACCGGTGACTATGTCACCTGCATCCAGCGTGATCATTGGGCCGCCGCAGGCCAGCCGGACGGCCCACGCGTGCTCTGATTCTTCAGGGCGCCGCGAACGTAGCCGCCGTGCGGCGGAACAGGGCGTCTGGCCGCGTGGGCAATGCCTGCTCGGTCCCGCCGTCGAACAGATGCAGCTTGTCCTGGTCGAACTCGATCCACACCGCCTCATCGGGACGCAGGCCCCCGCCCGGCGGCACACTGGCGATGATGATCGAGGTCCCCAGGAACAGGTGCACGTAGGTCACGTCACCCGTCGGTTCCACGGTATAGACACGACTCGGTATCGCCGCCCCGCTGGGCTGCCTGTGCAACGCGATTGCGCTATGCCGCGCGCCGAGGATGACGGAATCTCCGGTTGCCGACAGGGTCTTCCGCGCATTCGCCGGAGAGAGCTCGCACTGCCAGCCTCCGTCGCCTTCCAGCATGGCGCCATCAGGCGTTGCGCGGACCGTGGCCTTCACCAGGCTCATCGCAGGGCTGCCGACAAAGCTCGCAACAAAGGTGTTCACCGGCTGGGCGAACACCCGCTCGGGCGCATCGTACTGCTGCAGGACGCCGCCGTTCATCACGGCCAGCTTGTCAGCCATAGTGACCGCCTCAAGCTGGTCATGCGTGACGTAGATGACCGTCGCATTGAGGTCCTGGTGGAAGCGTTTCAGCTCGGCTCGCATCTGCACGCGCAGCTTGGCGTCGAGGTTGGACAATGGCTCATCCATCAGGAAAGCCAGCGGATCACGCACCAACGCCCGCCCCAGCGCCACGCGCTGCTGCTGCCCGCCGGACAGCTCACGCGGGCGGCGGTCCAGCAGGTGCGTGATGTCCAGCACGCGGGCGGCCTCGCGAACCTTCTTTTCGATGTCGGCGCGCGACAGCTTCCGCATCTGCAGCGGGAAGGCAAGGTTCTGGAACACGGTCTTGGCGGGATACAGCGCGTAATTCTGAAAGACCATAGCGATGTCGCGGTCCTTCGGATCAAGGTCATTCACCCGCCGGTCGCCGATGAAGATATCGCCGCCGGTCAGCTCGATCAGACCAGCGATCAGGTTGAGCGTCGTCGTCTTGCCACAGCCGGACGGTCCGACCAGCGCCACGAACTCACCGTCTTCGATCGCCAGCGAAAGGTCGTCGACCGCACGATACACACCGTAGGTCTTCACCACGTCGTTGAGCCTCACCTGCGCCATGTGCACTCCGCCTCGCGATGATCATGCCTTCACCGCACCCTCGGCGAGGGCGCGCACGAAATACCGTTGCAGGATCAGGAACAGGACCACGACCGGCACGCTCATGATGAACGCGGCAGCCATCAGTCCCGGCCAATCCGTCGCATATTCGGTGAAGAACCGCTGGAGGCCGACCGGCAGCGTCAGCTTGCCCCGGCTGTTCAGAAAAGTCAGCGCGTAGATGTATTCGTTCCAGGCCTGCACGAAGGTGTAGATGGCCGTTGCGATGATCCCGGGCGACGACAGCGGCATCGCCACACGCAGGAATGCCTGGAAGCGCGAGGCGCCATCGATCCGCGCCGCCTGTTCGAGCTGCGGTGGAATATTGTCGTAGAACCCCTTCAGCAGCCAGATCGACAACGGCAATCCGAACGTCAGGTAGGTCAGGATCAGCGACCACTCCGTGTTGACCAGCCGCAGGTCGCGCATCATGACAAACAGCGGGATCAGGAACACGACGCCGGGGAACATGTTCCGTATCAGGATCGAGTAGAACAGCATCTCGCGCCCGGGAAAGCGGAAGCGTGAGAACGCATAGGCTGCCGGCACTGCGATGATCACACCCAGCACCGTCGTCGCCGACGATACCCAAACGCTGTTCAGCAGGTAGGTGAGGAATTCCTGGCCGACGTCGCTGGTTGGCGAAAGTAGCCGTGTGTAGTTTCCCAGAGTTGGATTATGCGGCCACCATTCCGGCGGATACTGCGCGGCCGCGAACTGGGTCTTGACCGAAGTAAGCAGCATCCATGCCATCGGCAATGTGGCGAACAACAGCAACAGCGTCAGGAACACCCAGCCGCCGACGCGCCAGCCGTCGATCCGTCGGTTGATCATCGGCTCCGCTCGCCGGTCCCGGCAAGCGCACGCACATAGAAGTAGCCGAGCGACATCAGGATGGCGAACAGGATGACCGAATAGGCGGCAGCCGGTCCGAAGCGAAGGCGCCCGAAGGCCATTTCGTAGATTGCGGTGATCCAGATATGCGAGGCGCCAGCCGGCCCGCCGCCGGTCATGATCCACGGTATGGTGAAGGAGTTGATGCTGGTCACGACGAGTAGCAGCACGGTGATCATGCTGACGTTGCGTAGGTGCGGAAACGTCACATGCCAGAACGCGTGCCAGTGGCCGGCGCCATCCACCCGGGCGGCGCGCAGCAACTGGTCCGGCACGGTCTGCAGTCCGGCGAGAACCATGATCATCGCGAACGGGAACTCCTTCCAGATATTCACCACGATCAGCGACGGCAGCACCATGCTGGCGTTGTCGAGGAAGATGATGGGTTGGTCGGTGATACCCAGCGCCACCGCAAGCGCGCCGATGACGCCGAAGTCGCTGTGGTAGAGCCACCGCCAGACGTAGGCTGCGGCGACCGCGCTGACCACATAGGGCACCAGCAGGATGCCGCGCAGTAGGCCGCGGCCGACGAACTCGCGGTTCAGTGCCAGCGCGGCACCGAAGCCCAGCACGAATGCGATGATCGTGGAGAAGAACGTCCAGAGGACCGTGTTCCAGGTGACACTGAGGAAGGCATCGCTGCCGAGGATACGCACGTAGTTGTCGAAGCCGACAAAGGACTTGCGCGACATTGCCAGCTGTGGCGGTGTGGCGAAGAACGAGAGATAGATGGTGTCGTAGACCGGATAGCCGATCACCAGCAGCATGACGGCGAGTGCCGGAAGCAATATAGGCATAGTCCGCCGCCACGCGCCGCAGCTGTCGTCCCACGTCAGGCACTCAGCAGGTCGCGCACCTTCGCGGCCGCGTCATCGCACGCAGCCGCGACCGACATGCGCTTGGTCAGCGCGTTCTGCATCATGTTCGGCACGACGATGTTCTCGATCTCGCCGGATTGCGGGATCGCCGGGAACGGCACGCCGCCGGCCAGCATAGAGGTCGTCACGTTGAGGAACTTGATCTGCTCCAGCCGCTGCTTCATCCATTTGGTGCGGAAGCCACGGCGATTGCCGGGGTTCGAGCCGGTCCAGGCGAGCTTCACCGACCATTCCGGCCCGGTCATGAATGCCGCAAGCGCCATGGCGGCGTCCAGGTCCAGCCCGCCGCCGACAATGTCGGGATTGAAGATGTGGAAGTTCCAGCCGCCGAACACCACGGCGCGACGGACCGGACCCTGTCGGGATCAGCCCGTAGCGCATGTTAGCCACCACCGCGTCGGCGAACCTTGCGATCCTCACCGGTTGCGCGCTTCGCCTTGTCCAGCATGACGGCGTATTCGCTGGGATGGCTGATCATCATGCCAAGCTGGCCGGCGATGAACGGATCCTGGTTCTCGGTCTGCGTGTTGGTCAGCGCCGAACGTGGCGTCGACTTGTCGCGCACGTACATGTCGCAGCACGCCTGCAGCGCTGCTTTGGTTCCCGCATTGTTGATGGTGATCGTCTTGTACAGCGGATGCTCCTCGGCCTCATCGAGGGCGCCGCCGCCGTAGGCCCAGGCGTGCGGCATGAAGCGATACGGCGTATTGCCGGCATTCGCCCGGGCGACCAGTCCGTAGCCTGCCTTGCCGGTCTTCTGCTTGATCTGGCGGGCATACGACACGAGGTCGTCCCAGGTCGCCGGCGGCTGTTCCGGATCGAGGCCGGCGTCGCGGAACAATCTGCGCGTTCCAGATCAGCGCCATGGTCTCGTTGTTGGTCGGTACGCCGTAGACCTTGCCGTCCCAGGTCACCGACTTCATCGCACCTGGCCAGAAGTCCGCGGTCTTGTGGCCGACGTCCTCCGGCCTCAGCTCGTGCAGCATGTCCTTCGCGGCGAGTTCCGGGCTCCACAACAGCATCAGCCGCGCCACGGATGGCGCCGCATTGCCGAGTCGCCGCGGTGCGCAGCTTGTCGAGGATTGAATTGTAGTCGAGGCTGACGCGCTCGACGGTGATGTTCGGATAGGTCTTGCCGAACGCCTCCCAGAACTGGTCGTACAGGATCTTGTCGAGCGGCGGCGAAGCCTGGGTGGGCCCGACGTACCAGAAGGTCAGCTTGCCCTTGGTCTTCAACGGCACGACCTTGGCGCATTCCGCCGCGGTATCCACCTCGACGGTGCCGGCGATGGCGTTGACGTAGTCCGGCGTCCAATGCGCGATCTCGTCGTCGCCGCCGATGGCCGCGCCTGCGTCACGCCCACCGAGGCTCGCGGCCAGCATGCCGGCCGCAGCCGACCCGAGCAGAGTGCGGCGGTCGATGTGTCGCGGCATGCGATGCTGTTTCTCCAGGTCGATCATTTGCGCCACCTCCTCTATGGCCTGTGCCGCCGTTGCGGTTATTATTTTCTTGCACGCAGTACGCACATATCAGCTCGGCGCGCCAGTGACGAAAGGCACCGAATCCGATGGTTTGATGTCGGTGAGCCCGCCGTCGAAATGACGGTTCGGATGCCGCTGGAAGGGATGACGCGCGCAAGCCTCTTCATCGAGCTCGAGGCCCAAACCCGGAGCATCCGGGATGGTGATTTCGCCACTGGTGAAGGTCAGCGATTCCCGCACGATCTCGCGCCGCCACGGCACGTCGACGGAGATCGTCTCCAGGATGCAGAAGTTCGGGATGGTCGCAGCCAATTGCAGCGTCATCGCATTCATCACGGGACCCGTGGGATTGTGCGGCGCCACCGGCAGAAAGCGCGCGTGTGCCATCGCCGCAATCTTCTGTGCCTCCAGCATGCCGCCGACATGGCCGACGTCCGGCTGCAGGATATCGACCGCGCGCTTGGCAATCAGTTCCATGAAGCGCTCCGGCTCGTAGTAGCGCTCGCCCGTCGCGATCGCGATCGGGCTGTTGGCGCGCACGTCGGCAAGCGCGTCAATGCTCTCGGGCGGCACCGGCTCCTCGAACCAGCGCGGATGAAACCGCGCAAGCTCGCGCGCCATGGCGATCGCCGTCGGCACGTTCAGCCGGCCGTGCACCTCGATCATCAGATCGATATCCGGCCCGACGGCGGCGCGCACCGCCTCGACGATGCCGATGGTGCGGTTGCGCGCGGCGCGATCCATTTCGAGCCAGGCGTTGCCGAACGGGTCCCACTTCAATCCGCGAAACCCCATGGCGACTGCCGCGCGCGCCATGTTGGCAAAATCGTCAGCCGTCTTCGCTCCCCTGAACCATCCGTTGCCGTAGCAGGCGACGGTGTCGCGGTGCTTGCCGCCCAACAGCTCGTATACCGGCACCCCGAGCGCCTTGCCCTTGATGTCGAGCAGCGCCGCCTCGGCACCGCTGAGCGCGCTGCGGAACACCACGCCGGTCCGCCAGTAGGAGTTCCGGTGCATGGTGGAGACCAAATGGTCAGTGCGGAACGGATCCTTGCCGATGAGGAACTCACCCAGCTCCTCGAGCGCCGCGACGATGGCCTTCTCGTTCCACTCTACCGTCGCCTCGCCGAGCCCTTCGAGCCCGGTGTCGGTGTACAGCTTGAAGAAGATGAAATTCATCCGGTGCGCGTCGACCAGGAATGTCTTGTACCGGACGATCTTCACGGCAATTCTCCCGAAGCTGTCATGTTGGCCGCGCGCCATCGCGTATCGTGGCGATCAGGTCACTGCGCGCCTTCGCCGCGTGACCAGCGCCGATGGCGGCGGCGCTTTCGGCGTCCTGCTCGCGGAATGCTGAAATCAGCGCACGGTGATCGGAGATCACGCCGGGAAGGCGTGTCGCGTCGAACCCATACATCCGGCGGATCGCACGCAGCATTTCCTGATTGCGATTGACGATTTCCGCCGCATCGGGATTGTCCGAATGCTGGCCGATTATCTCATGAAATCGTTGATTGATCGCCACGACCGCGCCATGGTCCAAGCGGCCAGCGGCGTCCTCGAACTCCGCTTCGAGCCGCAGCAGCGCAGCACAGCAACCCGTCATCCGCCCTCTCGGCTGCGCGACGCGCCAACAGCGATTCAAGCGGGATTACAATGTCGTAGATGTTGCCAACGGTCTGCAGATCGACGCATCGCACCGAGGCGCCGCGGTTGCGCGCAATCGTTACCAGCCGGTCGCCCGACAGCTGGGTCAGCGCCTTGCGCACGGGCATGTGGCTCACGCCGAAGCGCCGGGCAATTTCGTCGATCTTCAGCCGGCTGCCGAACGCGTAGTCGCCGCGCAGGATCGCGTGCCGAAGGGCGAGATAGAGATCGGCGTCGTGTGCTGCTTCCATCGGGTCACCGAGGTGATCCGCTGTTTCTAGCCAGGAAGCTCGGATTTGATCAACATGGCGCACCAACATTGGAGAAGCCCCGACCGTGATTGACAGGAAAGCGCCAATTCGATCAAATTCGGGAAAAGGCGAAACGCCGCCCCACGCCGCCGAGGGAACGGAGCATGCTCGCGATCACCCGCCGCACCTGCCTGGAAGGCATGCTCGCCGCCACCGCGAGCGTCTCCCTGGCGCCCGCCGCGCTGGCGCAGAATCTCGAGGATCAGTCCATTGCGCGCGCCGACACGCTGATCGCCACCGGCCAGCCTTCCGGCGGTGCGCCGACCTTCACGCAGTACAACGATTTCAATCCGCTGCACCCGGGGCTCGACCTGCGTTCAAGCATCGCCTTCGTGCTGGAGCCGCTGTTCTTCTACAGCGTGCTCAGCGACAAGATGATCCCCTGGCTGGCAGAGAGCTACGAATACGGCGAAAACTATACGCAGATCACCGTGCATCTGCGCCAGGGTGTCACCTGGAACGACGGCACGCCGTTCGGCCCCGATGATGTCATCAACACACTCGACATGCTGCGCAGGAACGGCCAGGGCAAGGCGGACCAGCTCTATGCCTCGCAGATGGCGCGCGACATCAAGGATCTGGTGCGCGTCGACGACCACACGGTGCGGATCGAGCTAAACCATCGCGATCCGCGCTGGTTCTTCACCTTTCTGACGGTGCGCTTCACCGAAGGCCTGTTCATCCTGCCGAAGCACATCTACGCGGCAACCGATCCGAATGAGCTTGCCGGCTTCACCGCGATGAAGCCGGGTCCGGTCGGCACCGGCGCGTTCAAGATCACCAGCATGACGCCGGAGCGCATCATCCTCGACCGTCGCGACGACTGGTGGGGACTGAAGACCGGATTTCATCCGCCGGCCGGCGATGAAGCGTGTCATCTTCGTGCCATTCACCACGCACGAGCCGGCCGCCCAGCTGATTTCCAACGACGAGCGTCGACACCATCCTGGAAGCACATGTGCCGGTGATGAAAAGCCTGCTGGCGCGCTATCCGAAAAAGATCACCACCTTCTCAGGCGACAAGTCGCCCTATGGCAATACCGACTGGTGGCAGACCTCGCTGTTCTTCAACCACGCCCAGACCCAATTCCAGGACGTGCGGATACGCCGCGCCATCAGCCTGTACGTCAACCGCAAGCAGGCGGTGGACTATGCCTATCAGGGCGCGGCGGCGATCTCCGGCATGATCTATCCGCGCTATCCCCGGCTCGAGGTCTATTTCGAGACGATGACCGATACCATCAAGCAGCTGCGCATCATCGATTACGACCCGGCGGCTGCCGATGCCCTAATGAAAGAGGCGGGCGCAGTCAAAGACGGCTCGGGCGTCTGGACCTTGCAGGGCCAGCAGATCGGCGGCGATCTCTACTATCCCGTCTCGCTCGACGCGATCGCGCCGATCATTGCCGAGCAGCTCCGGCGCGCTGGATTCAAGGTCGCGCCGAATACGCAGCCCGGTTATCGCAACACCATCTATTATGGCCGCGCCGCCTGGTGGCTCTGGGGCCACGGCGCATCGGTGAACGATCCGTATCAGACGCTCGCGCTGTATCACAAGCGCAACTGGCGCCCCGTCGGCGAAAACGCCTTCTGGCCATCACGCTGGCGCAACGACGAGTTCAGCGATCTGGTCGACAAGATCGAGGCGCTGGCGCCTGACGATGCCGGCGTGCGTCCGTTGGTCGAGCAGGCGCTGACAATCTGGATGACCGACCAGGTGGCGGTGCCGATCTCGCAATTCTATCATCGCATCCCGTTCAACCTGACCTACTGGAAGAACTGGCCGAGTGAGAAAGACCCGTACATAAACCCGACCTTCTGGCACAACACCGGCACCTTGATGCTGCTGGGGCTGCAGAAAGCCTAGCGCGGGCCATCGATGCACATCGCCTGGATCGCTGCGCGCCGCCTGCTGATGTTCGTCGCAGTCATTTGGGTCGCCAGCTCGCTGAACTTCTTTGTGCCCCGCCTGGCGCCGCGCAACCCGATCGAAAACAAGATGATGGCGCAGGTCGAATTCGGCGGCACCTCGGTCGACATGCAGTCGCTGGTCAAGGCCTACAACGCCAAGTTCGGGCTCGATCGGCCGCTGCTCAGCCAATACCTCGCCTACATCAACGATATCCTGCATTTCGATCTCGGCTACTCGATCGCCGATTACCCGACGCGCGTCACCACGATCATCCTGCACGCGCTGCCGTGGACCATCGGGCTGCTGTTCAGCACCACTCTGCTGGCCTTCTTCCTGGGCACGCTGCTGGGCGCGCTGTCTGTCTGGCGCGGCGCGCCGCGGATTTTGCCGGCTCGTGCCGTTGCTGATGATCATCTCGGCGGTGCCGTTCTACCTGATCGGACTCATCCTGATCTACATCTTCGCAACGGTTCTTCAGTGGCTGCCGCTGGGCGGCGGCATGGGGATACGCGACGATCCGAGCCTTTCGCTTGGCTTTGCGCTCGAGATCCTGCGCCACTCCATCCTGCCCGCAGCATCGATTCTGCTCGCATCCATCGGCATCTGGACGCTGTCGATGCGCGGCATGATGGTCACCGTGCAAGGCGAGGATTACATGACCTTCGCCGAGGCGCTCGGCCTCACCGGCAGACGGCGCTTCGTGCAATACGGGCTGCGCAACGCCATCCTGCCGCAGATCACCCTGCTGGCCCTGTCACTCGGCTATGTCCTCTCGGGCTCGATCCTGGTCGAACTAGTGTTCGGCTATCCTGGCGTCGGCCAGCAACTGTTCCGCGCCATCCAGAACCAGGACTACTTCGTGATCTACGGCATCGTGCTGGCGCTGATCTGTGCGCTCGCGATCGCGATGCTGCTGGTTGACCTGATCAACCCGCTGCTCGATCCGCGTATCCGGCATGGGGGCAGGATCGCTTGAGTGCGTCGACTTCCACCGCAGCCGCCGTCGCTGTTGCCGCGGTTCCAGCGGCGCCGCGAACCGGCGCGCGCGGCGTGGTGCGCGCGCTGCGGCGGAACCCCAGCTTCATATTTGGCTTGGTCTTGATTGTAGGGCTGATCGCCTTTGCGGTCATCGGTCGGGTCTTCGCGGGCTGGAACGACGCCTTCCCGCTCTCCGCCCCGCCCTCGATGCCGCCCGACGGCGAATGGATCTTCGGCACCGACGCCGATGGCCGCGACCTGTTCGCGGTCATCGTCTACGGCACGCTGCTGACGCTGAAGATCGGCGTGATAGCCGGCTGCCTGGGGCTTGGCATCGGCACCACTCTCGCCTTCATCGCCGCCTATCACGGCGGCTGGCTCGACGCCGTGATGCGCGTCGCCGTCGACGTCCTGCTGACCATTCCTACCCTACTCGTCCTGGTGGTGATCGCCTCCGTCATCCACCGCAGCGTCAACACCACCACCATCGGCATCATCATCGCCCTGCTCGCCTGGCGCGAACCGGCGAGGCAGATCCGCTCGCAGGTGCTGGTGATGCGCGAGGCGCAGTATGTGAAGCTGGCGATCCTCAACGGCGCGTCAGCGGTGCGCATCATCTTTCTTGAAATGATGCCCAACCTGCTGCCCTTTCTCGGCGCCAATCTCGTCGTCGCGATCTCCCAGGCGGTTCTCGCGTCCATCGGCCTCGAGGCACTTGGACTAGGGTCGCCATCGGAACCCACGCTTGGCCAGACGATCTACTGGATGATGAACGAATCCGCCTTCATGCTTGGCCTGTGGTGGTGGATCATCGAGCCGATCGCGATCCTGATCATCCTGTTCGTCGGCCTGTTCCTGCTCACCGCAGGCCTCGACGAGATCGCCAACCCGCGCCTGCGTCGCGCGGAGGCCTGACCATGGGCCTCAAAGTCCGAGATCTGAACGTGACGTACCGCATCGCCGGTGGCGCGATACGTGCGGTGGATTCCGTCAGCTTCGATGTCGCGCCAGGCGAGCGTCTCGGCCTGGTCGGCGAATCCGGCTCCGGCAAGACGACGACGGCGCTCGCCCTGATGCAGATGCTGCGCGAGCCCGGGCGCTGTGACGGCGGCACCGCCGTCATCGACGGCACCGACCTGCTGGCGATTTCGCCGGCAGCCATGCGCGAACAGCGCCTGCGCGCGATCAGCTACATCCCGCAAGGTGCGATGAACTCGCTCAACCCGGTGCACACCGTGGAGCGGCAGATGCGCAGCGTGATGCTCGACCACGGCGTCGCATCGCCGCGCGCCGAACTGCAGCGTCGCTGCGTCACGGCGCTCGCCGGCGTCGGTCTCGATGCCGAGGTGCTCCGGCGCTATCCGCACGAGTTGTCGGGCGGCATGAAGCAGCGCGTCTGCGTTGCCATCGGCATGCTGCTCGGTCCTAAGGTCATCATCGCCGACGAACCCACCAGCGCGCTCGACGTGATCTCCCAGCGCGCTGGTCATGGAGACCCTCGGCCGCGAGCAGCAGCGCAGCAACGCGGCGCTGGTACTGATTGGCCACGACATCGGATTGATGGCGCAGTTCGTCCATCGGCTTGCGGTCATGTACGCCGGCCGTCTGGTGGAGATCGGCAGCATCCCGGAGGTTCTGACGCGTCCCCGCCACCCATACACCCGCGCGCTGATCGCCAGCATCCCAAGGCTGCGCGACCGCGGCAGGCTTGGCGGCATTCAGGGCGTCACGCCGTCGCTGCGTCAGTTGCCACCAGGCTGCGCGTTCCATCCCCGCTGTGCCTCTCGCTTCGAGCGCTGCCTGCACGACAAGCCGCTACTCGATGACGATCCAGGCGACCACCACGCCGCCTGCCATCTGCGAGATGCGGCATGACCGCGCCGCTCATCGAGCTTGCCGCGGCCGGCAAGCGCTTCGGCGCGGTGACCGCGCTGCAGCCGATCAGCCTCGGCATCGAGCAGGACAATGCGCCGATCCTCGCCGTCGCCGGCGAGAGCGGCAGCGGCAAGACCACGCTGGCCTCCTTGCTGCTCGGCTTCGTCGCGCCCAGCGAAGGCGAGATCCGCTTCCGTGGCGAGAACATCGCCAAGCTGCCCGGCCGCCAGGCGCCGCGTCTATCGGCGCGAGGTACAGGCCGTCTTCCAGGACCCGTTTCGCCGCCTACAACCCGTTCTATCGGGTCGATCACGCGCTTGACCGAACCGCTGCGCCTGCTCGGGCTCGTGCGCTCACGCCACCAGGCGCGCGAGATGATGGAAGCCGCCTGCGAGCGCGTCGGCCTGCATCCGCAGGACACGCTCGGCCGCTTTCCGCATCAGCTGTCCGGCGGACAACGACAGCGGCTGATGGTCGCCCGCGCCCTGCTGCTGCGACCGAAACTGCTGATCGCCGATGAACCGGTGTCGATGATCGACGCGTCGCTGCGCGCCATCGTGCTTGGCAGCCTGCGCTCGCTGAACATCGAGCTTGGGATCTCTATCCTCTACATCACGCATGACCTGACGACTGCCTATCACGTCGCCAATGCGATCATCGTGCTGTATCGTGGAACGGTCGTCGAAGCCGGCGATGCGGAAGCCGTCATCCAGAATCCGCAGCATCCCTATACGCGGCTTCTGGTCGACTCGATCCCATCGCCCGATCTCGAGACGCCGTGGGGCAACGGCCGGCCGCTCGCCGACAGCTTCGCCACGCCGGCGCCGGCATCTGCCGTCGGCTGCCCGTTCGTCGCGCGCTGCCCGCACGCCATGCCGCGCTGCTCGGCGCAGCTTCCACCGCTCTTCGCGCCCAACCCGCACCAGGCGGTGCGCTGCGTGCTGCACGAGGACGCACCGCGCTTCGCGGAAGCGGGACTAGGCGACCTTCTCCACCTGAACGCATCACCATCCAGGAAAATTCCGCAATGAAAATCACCGAAATCCGCACGCTGACCGTGGCAGCGCCGCCGCACCGCAACTGGGTGTTCGTCAAGGTCGAAACCGATCAACCCGGATTGTACGGCTGGGGTGAGGGCACGCTGGAATGGAAGACGCGCGGCGTGGTCGGCACGGTCGAGGATTTTGTGCCGATCCTGCTCGGTCAGGACCCACGCGACGTCACGCGCATCGTCGAGTTGCTGCAGCGGACGTCGTTCTGGCCACTCGGCGTGATCGGCCTGACCGCGCTCAGCGCCGTCGAACAGGCCTGCTGGGACATCAAGGGCAAGGACCTGGGGCAACCGGTCTGGGCGCTGCTTGGCGGCAAGGTGCGGGACCGGGTCCGGGTCTACACGCATATCGGCGCCGGCAAAGTGAAGATCAAACGGCACAGCCGCGACATCGCAAGCTACAGCGAATCGACGAGTGAGCTGCGCGAGCAGGGCTATACAGCGGTGAAGACCGGGCCGGTGCCGTACACCCACTACGATTTCGACATGCGCGAGGTGAAGCATACCGAGAAGCTGCTGCAATCCCTGCGCGACTGCGGCCGGCGACGAGATGGACATCCTGCTTGGATTTCCACGGCCGGCCGTTCTCGCCACGCGCGGCGCTGGCCTATATCGATGCCTGCTCGCCGGCGCGCCCGATGTTCGTCGAGGAGCCGATCCAGCCCGGCGATCACGTCGCCATGGCGCAGATCGCGCAACTGGCGAAGTGTCCGATCGCCACCGGTGAGCGCCTGATCACGCATCGCGAATATGAGGATCTGTGCGGGTTGCGCGCGGTCACCTATGTGCAGCCGGACCTCTGTCATTGCGGCGGCTTCACCGTCGGCAAGCAGATCGCGGCAACCGCCGCCACCTTCGGCATCGGCGTCTGCCCGCACAATCCGATGGGACCGATCGCCGGCGCCGTCGGCCTGCATTTTGCTGCGGCGGTGCCGAACTTCACCATCCTGGAGGAAATCACCGGCGGCGTGCCGTGGTACGCGGATGTTGTGCAAACTCCGATACACCGAGTCGATGGCTATTGGGCGTTGCCGACGACGCCCGGCCTCGGCGTCGAGGTCGATGAGAAGGTCGCCGCGCAGCACCCGTTCGAGCAGGAGCAGGTCGCGTCGATGGAGGCGGTGCTGCGGCGGGACGGCACCATCGCGAACTGGTGACGTCGCGATGAAGACCGTGCTGATCACCGGTGCGACTGGGAATATCGGGCGGAAGCTGCGCGCGCATCTGGAAGCGACCGGGAAATACGCGCTCCGGCTGCTCTGCCTCACTCCCGATAGCGATCCCACCGTGCACACCGCGGACCTGGGCAGCTTCGATCAGGATTGGTCGGACAAGTTCGCCGGCGTCGACACGGTGCTGCACGTGGCGGCGGATCCGAGCCCACGCGCCGGCTGGGCACGGATCCAGTCGCGCAACATCGACCTGCTGCTGAACGTCTGACCTCGTCGTGCAGACTGGCCTGGTTGTCCTTGAGCGCGAGCAGGTAGTCACCGCCACGATCGAGGATGGCCTGGGCAATCCTGGTCTGCGTCCCCATGGCATCGATGGTGACGAGCGCGCCGGTGAGCGCCAGGCGTTCCAGAAGGAGCGGAATGGCTGTGATCTCATTGGACTTGGTCTCACTTGCCTGCTGCCCGAGCACGAGGCGCTGGCTGCTGGCCCATGCCGAGACCAGGTGCAGCGGCCCGCGGTCCTTGCTGCGGTCGTGAGTGCGCCGCGAGGTCTTGCCATCGATGGCGACGATCTCGGGCGCGGCGGAGGCCGGAGCGGGCTCGCGCAGGTCTTCGACCCAGGCGGTGAAGCATTGTGCGAAGAGCGCGCCGTCGATCGCTGTTGATGACATCGTTGAGGGTGTCATGACTGGGAACGCCTGCCTTGAAGGGCAGCAGGCGACGGAGGAACTCATGGTGCATCTGGCCCCAGCGCCTGATCTTCACGAAATCTTCTGCGCCGGCCAGTGTGCCGCACAGCACGACCAATTGGACCTCCGGCAAGGGATACAGAACCTTCCAAGACTGACGCGGGTCCTGGAGCGCGGCGAAGTGCTCGATAAGGGAAGGGCCAACCACAGGGGAAACCTCATCGAGGAGAGGTCGCCCATGAATCAGACTTCAGTCCGGGCCGGCATCCCCCAACCGTTTCCAGCGATGCCCTGCTGGTCACCATGGCCGACTTGTGCCGCCGATACAAACTAGATATCCCTCGTCGAGCCAGCACTTCGCCACGCGCTTGATCTGCCCCAACAGGTGCATCTTCGGCGGCTCGCCAGGATCGCGGAACTGATTGTAGAGCAGTTGCTTGGCGAGGTGATAGCTGATCTCGCTTGGCCGCACCGCCTCCAGCACCGCCATCGTCAGTTCCACGCCCTCGCCGACGATGCCTTCCAGCGGCACGCGCATCGCGGCTCGCCACTCATCGGCGGGGTAGGCGTCGATGGATCATTCGTCGAAGGTTGGTGCCTCCCGCATGGGCTCACGGGGCGATAACTCGAGACCACCGAAGGGCTTGAACACGGAATTGATCGCCGTGCCAAGGTCCTTTGGCCGGCGGGGCTCCTGATTGAGCGACGACCGCACGGTGTCGCGCGCCTCATCCTCCATCGAGCTGCCGTGAACCGCCGCCTGAACCACCTCTGCCGGCATTGCGCCCCAATGATGGCACGAGGGCGCAACAAGAGGTGGCGGCGCAGAATTAGGCAATTTTGGCCCCGCCTGTCACGGGGTGTCACGCCGTTGCTGAAGCTCCACTGAAGCCCCGGCGTTTCTGATTGAAGCGGCGCTACGCCCCCGTAACCCCTTGATTTAGATGGTAGCGGCGGGCGGATTTGAACCACCGACCAAGGGATTATGATTCCCCTGCTCTACCGCTGAGCTACGCCGCCATCCGATACAGAAGGGGCCGGAGATAGTCCGCTGCCCCCCGCCGCGTCAACCATCGGTGCGACCTCGGTTCGCCGGACGACACCGCCGCCGAGCACGCGCGTCCCAGCATAGAACACGCAGCCCTGCCCGGGAGCCGGCAGCGTGGCAGCTTCCAGCCGCACCTCGGCCTCCCCGGCAGCGCCGCGGCGAACCACCGCTGCCTGCAGCGGCTCACGGGCACGCAGCTTCACCTGGCACGACAGTACAGCAGTCGAAGCCGGTACCAGCCAGTTCACCTCGCGCAGCCGGACCGACCGGGTGCCGACGTCGCGCGGACCCACCACAACCCGTCGCCTCTCCGCATCCACTGCGTGCACGACCTGGCGCTGCCCGTGATCCACCGCAGCGGCACCCAGCCGCCGGCCCTGACCCACTGTATAGCGCGCCACTCCCGCATGGCGCCCGAGGACGCGCCCGTCGCGGCTAACGATTTCGCCTGCCGCACCGGCGTCGGGTCGCAGCCGTACCACCATGTCGGCGTAGTGCCCCGAGGCGACGAAGCATAAATCCTGGCTGTCGGGCTTCGCCGCCACCGGCAGCCCAAGTCGCTCGGCCGCCGCGCGCACCGCCTGCTTGTCGGGCACCTCTCCCAGCGGGAACAGCGCCCAGGCGAGCTGCTCGCGAGTGGTGGCGAACAGGAACCAGCTCTGGTCGCGAGCCAGGTCGGCGGCCCTGTGCAACTCCGGCCCGTCGGGTCCGTCGACCCGGCGCACATAGTGCCCGGTCGCCAGCCGCTCACAGCCTAATCCCCGGGCGAGCGCCGTAAGGTCGGCGAACTTCACCGTCTGGTTACAGCGGACGCATGGCACAGGCGTCTCGCCGGCGGCATAGCTATCGGCGAAATCGCTGATCACCGCATCGGCGAACCGCTTCTCGGAGTCGATCACGTAGTGCGGGATCCCGAGGCGGTCCGCCACCCGCCGCGCGTCATGGATGTCCTGGCCGGCGCAGCACGCTCCCTTCCGACCGGCGGCGACACCGTGGTCGTAGAGCTGCAGCGTGACGCCGACCACCTCGTGGCCGGCCTCGTGCAACAGGCCGGCGACGGTGCTGCTGTCCACCCCACCCGACATCGCAACGAGGACCCGCACGACGCTATCCGCTCAGCATGTTGCGGGTGCCGGCAGGCAGCTTCACCACCAGGCCGTCCAACGCCTCGGTGATGACGATCTGGCAGCCCAGCCGCGACGTCTCGGTCAGGCCGAACGCCAGGTCCAGCATGTCCTCCTCGTCCTCGGTCGGTTCGGCGAGCTTCCTGAACCAGGCCGCATCGACGATGACGTGGCAGGTGGAGCAGGCGAGCGAACCCTCGCAGGCGCCCTCGATGTCAATGCCGTGCTGGTGCGCGATCTCCAGCACCGACAGGCCGAGCTGCGCGTCAACTTCGCGGCGCGTGCCATCGCGCTCGATGAAGGTCATCTTCGGCATCGTGGCATGGATTCCGTTCAGGCGTCGGCAAGCCGCTCGGCATGCGCCGCCGCAAGCGCCGCTGCCGCATATTCGATATCCGCGGGCGAGGTAAAGCGTCCCAACCCGATCCGCAAGGTGCGCCCCGCAGCTTCGTCACTGAGCCCGAGCGCGCGCAGCACGTAGGACGGCTCGATGGTGGCCGAAGAGCAGGCCGAGCCGGTGGACACGCAGAGGTCCGGCACGCGCGCCATCAGGTCTGTGGCGGTGGCGGCGGGGAAGGTGAGGTTCAGGTTGCCCGGAATGCGCGCCGCCATGCTGCCGTTCACCGCGATCCCCGGGAGGTCGGCGTGCAACCGGTGCAGCAGGCTGTCGCGCAGCGCCGCCAGGCGTCTTGCCTCATCTTCCATCTCGGCCTGCGCCAGCCGGCACGCCTCGCCCAGTCCGACGATCAGCGGCGCGGGCAAAGTGCCGGAGCGCAGGCCGCGCTCCTGACCGCCGCCGGAGAACAGCGGTGCCAGCCGCACCCGCGGACGCCGGCGGACATAGAGCGCGCCTACGCCCTTCGGTCCGTATATCTTGTGTCCGCTGATCGACGCCAGATCGACCTTCCAGGCGGCAAGGTCGAGCGGAATCTTGCCGGCCGCCTGCGCGATGTCGGTGTGGAACAGCGCCCCTGCCTGCTTGGCGATCGCCGCCAGCACCGGGATGTCCTGCACCACGCCGATCTCGTTGTTCACCGCCATGACGCTGACCAGCAGGGTCGGCACCTCCAGCGCCGCACGCAGCGTATCGGGATCCAACAGTCCATCCGGGCGCACCGGCAGGAACACCGGCTCGAAGCCCTCGTGCGCGAGATCGGCGACCAATTCCAGAACGCACTTGTGCTCGGTCGCCACGGTGACGATCCGCCGCGGCCCGTCATTGCCGGCAAAGCGGGCCGCGCCCTTGATGGCGATGTTGTTGCTCTCGGTGGCGCCCGAGGTGAACACCAGCTCCTTCGCATCAGCGCCGATCAGCACGGCGACCTGGGCGCGGGCGTCTTCCACCGCGGCTTCCGCCTCGGTACCCATCACATGCTCGGCGCTGTGCGGGTTGCCGTAATGTTCACTGAACCAGGGCAACATCGCCGTTACCACACGCGGGTCGCAGCGGGTGGTGGCCTGATTGTCCAGGTAGATCGGGCGGTTCGGGCGCGGAGGACTGCTCATGCCGGCCAATGTGGGTTCAGGCGGCTTGCGGCGCCAGCGCCGCACGCAGCCGGTCCGCCATGCGCCGGTAGGCGACCGCGAATGCCCTGACGTCGGCTTCCAGTACGTTCCACGGTAGCGAGACCCGGATCGCCTGGCCGGCGAGCACGCCCAGGCCCATCGCCGCCAGAACGTGGCTTGCGGCCACCTTCCCGGAACTGCAGGCGGCCCCGGCGCTCACCGCGATGCCGTCGAGGTCGAGCGCGATCACCTGCGCATCGGCCCGCACCCCGGTCAGCGCCAGGCATGTCGTATTGGGCAGCCGCGTCGCTCCGGCGCCGCAGACGATCGCGCCCGCCGCCGTGGCAGCCGCCTCCGCAGCGTCACGCAGCGGCGCGAGGCCCGCGTCCGACGCGGCCACGGCGGCGGCAGCGAAGCCGGCGATGGCGGCGAGCGGAGGCGTGCCGCCGCGGCGGCCGCGTTCCTGCCCCCCTCCGGCGATCAGCGGCGCGATCACGGCGAGCTCCGGGGCCAGCAGGAGCGCCCCGGCGCCCGGCGGGCCGCCCAGCTTGTGCGACGAGACGGCTGCGGCGTGCGCCCCGAGCGCCAGCAGGCTCACGTCCATTCGACCGGCAGCCTGCACCGCATCCACGTGCAGCACGGCACCGTGCCGGCGGCAGATCGCCGCGGCCTCGGCGATCGGCTGAATGGTTCCCGTCTCGTTGTTGGCGAGCATGAGGCAGACCAGTGCGGGCGGCCCTTCGGCCAGCAGGGCCTCCAGTGCACCAAGCTCGGCGACGCCGTCGCGGTCCACCGGCAGCAGCACGGCTCCTACGGCGGCGGCGCGAACGGCGTCATGTTCGGTCGCGCCGACGACCAGCCGGCGACCGGCACCCAAGGCATGGATCGCCAGTGCATCCGCCTCGGTTCCGCCCGAGGTGAAAACCAGGTTCGCCGGCGCCACCCCGAACCGCGATGCCAGTATTTCCCGAGCATCCTCCAGGATACGACGGGCCGCCCGGCCGGCGGCATGTACCGACGAAGGATTGCCCGTTACCTCCAGAGCCGCGAGCATCGCCGCTCGTGCCGCAGGCCGCAGCGGCTCCGTGGCGTTGGCATCCAGGTAGACCAATGCTATTCGGCCGCCAGCCTGGGCCAATCGCCCAGCGTCACGGCGCGACCCAGAACCCGGCCGGCCACCACGTCGGCCAGCGTGACACCGTCGAGGAACATGTGGATCTGCCGCCCCAGCTCCGCCCACAGATCGTGCGTCTGGCAGCGGACCGGCGCCTCGCCCTCCAGACCCTCGATGCAGCCTGGGCTGCCGTTCCGGCAACGCGTGGCCTCGATCGGCTCGTCCACCGCGGCGATGATGTCGGCGATGGTCATCGCGTTGGACGAGCGCGCCAGGCGATAGCCGCCGCCCGGGCCTCTCGCCGATCCCACCAGTCCGGCGCGCCGCAACCGGCCGAACAACTGCTCCAAATAGGCCTGGCTGAGCTTCTGCCGCGCCGCGATCTCGGCCAGGCAGACCGGGCCGCACTCGCAGCCCAGCGTCTGGCGCGTGGCGAGATCCACCATCGCCATCACCGCGTAGCGCCCACGGGTGGAGAGCTGCACGGCTACTCCGCCGCCGCCTGACGCTGGCGCATCTGCTCCTCGGCCAGCCGCGCCACCCTCGCCTCCAGCTCGGCAAGCTCGCAGTGCATCTGGTCGAGGTCGCGCAGCAACGGGTCCAGGCTGTCGTCGCAGGGAATGCCGTAGGGATCGAAGGCCGGGACATTGCGCCCGCGTGTCGGCTCGCGGTGCACCGGCCGGGCGGGAATGCCGACTACGGTGGTGCCGTTCGGCACGTTGTCGAGCACCACGGCGTTCGAGCCGACCCTGGCGTTGTCGCCCACCGAGATCGGCCCCAGCACCTTGGCGCCGGCGCCGATGATCACATTGTTGCCAACGGTCGGGTGGCGCTTGCCGCTGCTCGCACGGGCGACCCCCAAGGTCACCTGGTGGTAGAAATAGCAGTCGTCGCCGACCTCGGCGGTCTGGCCGATCACCACGCCCATGCCGTGGTCGATGACCAGCCGCCGGCCCACGCGGGCCGCGGGGTGGATCTCGATCCCGGTCAGACAGCGGGCAATATGCGAGGAAAAACGCCCCAGCAGCCGCAGGTCGTGCTGCCATAGCCAGTGCGACCACCGGTGCCACATCACGGCATGTAGGCCGGGGTAGCACAGCAGGACTTCGAGCGAAGACCGCGCCGCCGGATCACGCTCGCGGTATGCCCGTATGGTCTCCCGAAGAAACATGAAAGCCATGCGACAATTCCGTTATGAACTTTGGCACCTCTTCCTCTATAGTCCGCGGACCCGGGGATCTGGAGCCCAATCCTAGGGACGGCCGGTCGGGGGGCCGAGACAGTTAGGAGGAAGCGAAACCCTGCGGCAACATCGCCGCTCCGCATGAGGCTAGTTATTCCGACCGTAGCGGTCAAGAATTCACGCGGAACTGAAAAGCAGGGACGGCGTTCCTAATGTATCGTTCATACCCGTCGGCGAGGGGCCAGGGGCTGTAGACTTTGCGGACGTGCGGCGGCGGGCCAGGGGGGCCCGGTCGTCATGCCTCCGCCGGATAGGAAAGCGGTTTCAGGACACCATGCCAGAGGTGATGTTTGCCGGCCCTGATGGCCGGCTCGAGGGCCGTTATCATCATTCCAAGGAGACCGGCGCCCCAGTCGCGCTGATTCTCCACCCACATCCGCTGCACGGCGGAACGATGAACAATCGGGTCACCTACTCGATGTATCAGTCGTTCCAGCGGCTCGGTTGCTCGGTGATGCGGTTCAATTTCCGGGGAGTTGGCCGCAGCCAGGGCCGGTACGACGGCGGCATCGGCGAGATCGGGGACGCCGCCGCCGCGCTCGACTGGATGCAGGCCGTCAATCCCAATCATGGTGGGCTGTGGATCGCCGGCTATTCGTTCGGCGCGTTCATCGGCATGCAGCTGCTGATGCGCCGGCCGGAGATTTCCGGTTGGGTCAGCGTCGCGCCACCGGCCAACCACTACGATTTCGGCTTCCTGGCCCCATGCCCGTGCGGCGGGCTGATGCTGCACGGCGACACTGACGAGCTCGTACCCGAGATTTCGGTGCGGAAGCTGGTGGACAAGCTGAATACCCAGAAGGGGGTCAGCGTCGACTACCGGGTCTTCGAAGGCGCCGACCATGTCTTCGCCGAGCACGCTGACCGGGTGGCGGAAGCGATCGAAGACTACTGCGGCAAGTCGATCTCGCGGCGGATCATGGCGCTCGCCGCCGACTGAGGTCGCGCCGCCTACCGGCAGACATTCCATCCTGGGCCTTTGGGCGCGTCACGAGCCGCCGTTCGGCGGTCGGGGCGCGCTCGCCGCTACCCTGAGATCGGCGCGGTGATCTGGCCGCCGCACATCGGCCGCGGCACACCCGTCGTGCCGGGGAAACTGATCGGCAGGTGCGCCTGCACCCGCGCCGCGAGGTAGCCGAAGCACTGCGCCTCGAGCGCGTCGCCGTCCCAGCCCAGCGCCTCCACCGGATCGACCGGCGCGCCCAGGCGGTCGCGCAGCGCGTCCATGATCGCCGGATTGTGCCGCCCGCCGCCGCTGACGACCCAGCGCCGGGGCGGCGCCGGCAATGGCGCCGAGGCGATGGACGCCCCCGTGAAAGCCACCAGTGTCGCCGCGCCATCGGCCGGAGTCAGGCCGTCCAGGCCGCTCCCGGCCAGCGAGGCGGCAAAATCCAGCCGGTCGAGCGACTTTGGAGCCGGGCGCGCGAAATAGGGATCGGCCAGCAGATGGTCCAGTACCGTCCGAACGGCGCGCCCTGACCGCGCCAGCGCGCCGTCGCGGTCGAACGTGGCGCCGGCCTTGCGCGCCATCCAGTCGTCCAACAGTCCATTGCCGGGGCCGGTGTCGAAGGCGATCAATTCTCCCGTCGGGCCGATCCAGGTCACGTTGGCGACGCCGCCGATATTGAGCACCGCCAGCGGCTTCGGCACATCGCGCGCCAGGGCGGCGTGGTAGGCCGGCGCCAGCGGCGCACCCTCGCCGCCGGCCGCCACGTCGGCGGAACGGAAGTCGTGCGCCACCGGCACACCGGTACGCCACGCGAGTTCGCGCGGCGTCGCCGACCTGCCAGGTCCGCCGTTGGTCCGGCTGATGCAGGATGGTCTGGCCGTGGAAGCCGATCAGGTCAGCGTGGCGTCCCACCGCCGCGACCGCGCGGACGTGGTACTCGGTGAGGCGCGCGACCGCGGCCTTCAACCGGTGGTCCTCCGGATCGAGTGTCGGCGCGGCGTCGAGGATGCGGCGCAGGTCGCCGCGCAGTCTGTCATCGTACGGCAGCGTCAACCTCGGGCCGAATGCGCCAATCGCCTCGCCGTCGGTCTCCAGCCAAGCGGCGTCCACGCCGTCCAGCGATGTCCCGCTCATCAGTCCGATGGTGCGCAGCATTTTCCCCATGCCTGATTTTCTGCTGACCGCGTCTGTGCTAGCCCACGCGCGTCATGGTCAACAGCGAATTCCTGCACGAGGCCACCGAACGCGGCTTCGTCTTCCAGTGCACCGACACCGAAGGCCTGGATGCGGCGCTGCGGGCGGGCACGGTTACCGCGTATATCGGCTTCGACTGCACCGCCGACAGCCTGCATGTCGGGAGCCTGGTGCAGATCATGATCCTGCGCCTGCTGCAGCGCCATGGGCATCGGCCCCTGGTGCTGATGGGCGGCGGCACGACGCGCATCGGCGATCCTTCCGGCAAGGACGAAACCCGCCAGCTGCTGACCGATGAACAGATCGCCGGCAACATGGCCGGTATAAGCCGCTGCTTCATGCCGTTCCTGCGCTTCGGCGATGGCCCGGCGGACGCGATCACTGCCAACAACGACGACTGGCTAAGTGCGCTGGGCTACATCCCGCTGCTGCGCGAGGTCGGCACGCATTTCACCATCAACCGCATGCTGAGCTTCGATTCGGTGCGGATCAGGCTGGACCGCGAGCAGCCGCTGACCTTCCTCGAGTTCAACTACATGATCCTGCAGAGCTACGACTTCCGCGAGCTGAACCGCCGCTTCGGCGTCACCCTGCAGATCGGCGGGTCGGACCAGTGGGGCAACATCGTGAGCGGCATCGAGCTGACGCGGCGGACCGACAACAGGACGGTGTACGGCCTGACCACGCCGCTGATCGCCACCGCGTCGGGCGCCAAGATGGGCAAGTCGGCGCAGGGTGCGGTGTGGCTGACGCGCGACCGGTTGTCGCCCTACGACTACTGGCAGTTCTGGCGTAACACCGAGGACGCCGATGTCGGCCGTTTCATGCGCCTGTTCACCGACCTGGACCTGACGGAGATCACCCGGCTCGAGGCGCTGGGCGGCGCCGAGATCAACGAAGCCAAGAAGGTGCTGGCGACCGAGGCGACCCGGCTGGCGCACGGTGCCGATGCCGCCGCCGATGCCGCCGAGACCGCACGCCTGGCATTCGAAGAGGGCGAAGCGGCGGACACGCTGCCCGGCGTCGATGTGCCGCGGGCGGAACTGGAGGCTGGCATCCCGGCGTTCCGGCTGTTCGCCATCGCCGGCCTCGTCGGCAGCAACGGCGAGGGCCGGCGACTGATCCGCGGTGGCGGCGCGCGGATCAACGACATCCCGGTGAAGGACGAAGGCCACACGGTGACAGTGGCCGACCTGCACGACGATGCGATCAAGCTGTCGGCCGGCCGCAAGCATCACCGACTGGTGCGGACGGCGTAGCGCTCTCCCTGCACCAGGGATCACCGTGCCGGTGCGGCCCAAAGTTCGAACGGCGTGCGCATTAGCTCGGTGCAAGCCGTTCGAATGAGTACGGCCGTCCTGGCTACCGACAGCCAGGCGCTCCGGGCACTGCACCGCATCCGCCCGAAGTCGCGTTCGTCTGCCGATGCAGTGGAGGCCTGGCCACGACGGTGCCGCCCGACAGCGTGCCGAGAGTGATGAAGGCAGCGGACAGACAGGTCCGATAACGCATACCCGAGCCTTTCCTGCTTGGTTTGATGGAGCCCCCTACAAGTTAGGTGGCCGGGCAAAGCCGCCGAATTCACGTTCGATTTGGCGGGCGAAGGCGATGGTCGTGCGATCCTGCAGGTAGCCGCCGATGATCTGCACTCCGACCGGCAGACCGCCTGTGGTCCGCCCCAGCGGCGCGACCGTTGCCGGCAGGCCGATCAGGGTTGCGACGGCCGCCCATACGATCTGATCGGCGTAGGGAACCGTCTTGCCGTCGATGTCCAGCTGGCGCGTCCGCTGCTGCGAGTGGTCGTGCCGAAAGGCCGTCGTCGGCATCGGCGGGCAGACGATGACATCGATGTCCTGAAACAGCGCCTGCCAGCCCGCCCGGAGTCCGTTGCGTATACGGCTCGTGCGCACCCAGGCCGCGTGGCTCATTGTCGTCCCGCGCAGGAACGCAGCGGTCAGGCCAAGGTCGTCCGGCGACAGCGCCTCGGCAGCGGCCCCCCTTCGCGCACGCTCTTCCGGTGGTTCATCGACGCCGAGGGCGGCCGACAGCAACTCGCAGTAATTCCGCGTCGTGCGCGCAAGGTCGGGCATATCGGGGCTGCCGCGCAGGACCGTGCAGCCGGCCTTGGCAAGCTGGTCGCTCAGCCTATGCAGGGCCGCCGCGACGTCTTCCGCAGTCGGGCACATCGGATGCGCATCGATGACCAGCACGCGGAAGTTCGCCAGTCTGTCGTGACGCGGCGACGGCAACGCAAGCCGGTAGCCCGCGCCGTCCCACAACTCGTCCGGGCCTGCAAGCACCGAAAGCTCGAGGTCCAGGTCGGCCGCGCTGCGCGCCATCGGGCCGGCCACGGAGAGATCGCCGCGACCCGGGATGGCGGGCAACTCGGGCGGCCCGGAGCCTCGCTGCGGAACGAGATCCAGGCTGGGCTTGTGCGAGAACACCCCACAGTAATGTGCCGGCGCGCGCAGCGATCCGCCGATGTCCGAACCTAGCTCCAAAGGCACGAAACCGGCCGCCAGCGCCGCAGCCGCGCCCCCCGAAGAGCCTCCGGGCGTACGCCCGAGGTCCCAGGGATTGTTGGTGGTGCCGTAGACGGGATTGTAGCTCTGCCAGTCGGCAAGCCCGACCGGCACGTTGGTCTTCCCGAGAATGATGGCGCCCGCGGCCTTGAGGCGCTGCACCGCCAGCGCGTCAGCATCCGGCCGCCAGTCGCGAAACCTTTCATAGCCCCACGTCGTCGGGAGGCCGGCAACGTTGAATTGCTCCTTCACCGTCATCGGCACCCCGAGCAGCGGTCGTCGTTCCCCCCGTGCCAACGCAGCATCAGCGTCTGCCGCCGATGATCGCGCCCGCTCGAAATCACGTACGACGACGGCATTGAAGCTCCGGTCCAGCGCCTCGATGCGGGCGATTGCGGCATCGAGCAGCTCGCGGGCGGAAATCTGCCGGGCGGCGAGCGCCTGCACGAGGTCGCTCGCGGTGCGATAGGTCGGCGGATCGGCAGTGTCGGCTCGCGCGGTCCTGGAGGAGGCCAGGGCGGCGGCCGCTGCCGCCGCGCCGAGCCCGGCGATGAGATGGCGTCGGCTCACATTCATCATCGTGGCGCGCTCCCGCCCCGCGGCGGCTATGCCTCGCAGGCCAGCCGCAGTCCGGGCTCCGGCCAGTCCAGCGCCACCAGCTGTCCGGTGCCCGACAGCGTGACATACGCGGTGCGCAGGTCCGGACCGCCGAAGCAGATGTTCGTGGTCACCGGGTCGGGCATCGGCACCTGCCGCACCAGCCGCCCGTCGGGCGCTATCACGCTGATGCAGCCGGTGATCAGCGTGGCGACGCAGATGTTGCCCGACGCCTCCACTGCCAGGCTGTCGAAGCGCTGGAAGCCGGGTAGGCCAATGACCAGCCGTCCGCCATGCGGCGACGGCCAGCCCTGCTTGCGCACCACGCCGGGCTGGGTGACGTCGAACGCCCAGAGCCGTGCCGGCTCGGTCTCGGCGACGTAGAGCACCTGGCCATCCGGCGACAGGCCGATGCCGTTCGGGGTCAGTGCGGGAGAAGCGACCTCGACGATCTTCGAGGCATCCGCCAGGGCGTAGTAGATCACCCCGTGGTCGCGGTCCCGGGCGCGGGTCTTGCCCAGATCGGTGAAGTAGAATCCGCCATGCGCGTCGAACACAATGTCGTTCGGCCCGTTCAGCTTGTTGGCGCCGCTTCGGTCGTACAGCACCCTGACCGCGCCGGAGGTCGGATCAACGCGCTGGATGCTGCCGCTCACGTAGTCGGACGAGGCCATCGCGGGGCGGAACAGATTCTCCTCCAGCCGCCAGGCGAACCCACCGTTGTTGCAGACGTAGAACGCGCCGTCCGGTCCCAGGGCGACGCCGTTCGGCCCGCCGCCGGTCCGGGCGATCACCTGCACCCTGCCGTCCGGCAGCACGCGGCTGAGCGTCTGCCGCTCGATCTCGCCCAGCACGACAGAGCCGTCCGCCATGGCCACCGGCCCTTCGGGAAAGCACAGGCCTGTCGCCACCACGCGCAGTTCGCTCATCGTCGCCTCCCAGGCTGTGGCCGCGAGCCTAACCGATCCGTCGGCGGGAGAAAGCGGTTCGGTAAGGTTTTCGTGCTGCCATACGTGTATGCCGACCCCATCGTCCGTGCCAGCCAACCGCATCCAGCCGGAGCTGCTGGCGATCGGCGGCGGATTCGCGCTGGCGGCCGTGGGGGCCGTGCTGGCGCCGGCCTGGTTCTGGATGCCGCTGGCGACTCTTGCGATCGCCGCCGCCGGGATACTGGCGTTCCGCCACATCGTCGCGCTGTGTGCTGTCTGGCTGGTGGTCGCCGGCGTGACGCTGGAGATGACGCTGGGCGACCTCATCGGCCCCGGCGCCTTCTACGGCGCCATCGCCGCGGTGAAGACCGCGGGAACTCGTGCTGGCGCTGCTGTGCCTCCTGCGCTACGGGCCGTATCC
This sequence comes from uncultured Alphaproteobacteria bacterium, assembly GCA_963812075.1. Taxonomy (GTDB): domain Bacteria; phylum Pseudomonadota; class Alphaproteobacteria; order Acetobacterales; family Acetobacteraceae; genus JAMXLO01. Next base: position 326,918 of record CAWETN010000017.1, on the reverse strand, counting down.
CGACGTCTGCAACCCCGCCCTCGCGTTCGCGACGATGTTCGTCGCCGGACTGGCGCACGGGCTGCACCCGGACCTGACGGCGGCAGACAGCCTGCGCTCGCTGCTTGGATCGGTCGCGCCGTTCGCTTTCGCATTCTGCCGCCTGCCGCCTGAATGGGGCCGAACGATCGTCCGCACCACCGCGGTGATTCCCTTGGCATCGGTCGCGGGCGGCGCAGCGCTGGAGATCGTGGGCCTGCATCCGATGTTCATCGAGGGCGGGGGCGAGCGGCTGGCGGGGCTGGGCCACCCGGCCTACCTCGCGGGTGTCTGCCTCGCGGCGATCTATGCCTGCCTGATCGAACTCTATCGTGATGGTCGGTCCCGCTGGATGGCGCTGCTCGGGGTGAACTTCGTGATCCTCGTGCTGACCGGCGCGCGGGCGCCGCTCGCCTGCGCGACAGCCGTGACGGGCCTGACGCTGGCCTTCGTGCCCGCGATCGCCTTCCCGCGCCGGCGCCGCATCGTGTTGTTGCTGCTGTCGGCTTGCCTGCTGCCGGTGCTGGTGCTGGTGCTGCTGGCGCAGGACCTGCCGTCGGTGCGGCTGTTCAACGTGCTGAGCGTCGAGGCGACCAGCTTTAGTGGGCGGGAGCTCCTCTGGCCAGCATTCGAGCAGGCGGCTGCCGCGTCACCCTGGTTCGGCTGGGGGGTGGGCGCCGGCAACGCGATCATTCCGCCGGACAGCGAGGTGGCGCGCATCGTGCAGAGCTGGGCGGCGCACAACGAATACCTGCGCATCCTGGTGGAGGGCGGGCAACTCGGACGCGCGCTGCTGATTGCCATGCTCGTGCTCTGGGTCGCGTGGCGCAGCAGTATTCTGTGCCGGACCGACAAGGTGATCCTGCGTCTGGCGTTCGCCGGCTTCGCGGTGCACGCCTACACCGACAACGTCTTGATTGCGACCACCGCGTGCGTGTTCTTCGCGTTCGCCACGGGTGTATTTGCACTTGGGCATGAACCACCTGTCGGGAGGCGCGAACCCCGTCCTTCGGCAGCCTTGCGGCGCACGCCGGCCATGGCGTAGGCAAACGGCTCCGCCACCGGAGCTGCACTTCATGCGTTTCATCCTGGCCGCGGCACTCGCCATGCTGACGATGCTGGCGGCAACGCCGGTCTTCGCCTCCGGCCTCGCCTTCGTGATCAACTCCGGGGGTGCCTCGATCAGTCTGGTGGACATGGCCGCGCAGAAGGAGCTGCGGCGCATTCCGGTGCTGCGCGAGCCGCACCATCTGGCGCTCAGCCCCGACGGCAAAAGCCTGCTGGTCGGGGACACCGTCGGCAATGAAATGCTGTTCCTCGACCCCGTGACCGCGGCGCTGCAGAAGCGGATGCCGGTAGCCGACCCCTACCAGCTCGGGTTCAGCCCGAACGGCCGGTTCCTCGTGGTCAACGGCCTGGCACGCAACCAGGTGGATGTGTACGACGCCGCCACCATGCAGCTGCTGAAGCGCTTCCCGGCCGCGACGATGCCGAGCCATCTCGACTTCGCGCCCAACTCTTCGCGCGTGTTCGTCAGCCTGCAGGGCACCGACAGCATGCTGGCGATCGACCTGAACAAGCTGGCTGTGCAGTGGACGGCGAAGATCGGCAAGACCCCGGCCGGCGTGCTGTGGCACGACGGGCACGTGCTGGTGGCCGACATGGGGACCGATTATGTGGCGGTGGTCGATCCGGCGGACGGGCACGTGACCGGACGGATCCATACCGGCAAGGGCGCACACAACCTGTTCATCGCGCCTGACCGGAAGATCATCTGGGTCAACAACCGCGCGGGCGGCACGACGACCTCGCTGGATGCGGCGACGCTTGCGCCGCTGCGCAGCTACGCCATCCCGGGCGGGCCGGACGACATCGCCTTCGCGCCTGACGGCAAGCTATGGATCACCAGGCGCTGGGCGGAGAAGGTCGCGGTGCTCGATCCGGCGAGCGGCGACTATCAGACGATCGAGGTCGGTCGCTCGCCGCACGGGCTGTTCCTCAATCCGAAGGGCAGCGTCGCGCCGAGTATCGCGACGCGCTGAACCATGGGCGATCCGTTCGATCTCGCCGCCGGCTGGCTGCAGGAGCATCTGCTGATCCCGCTGCTCTATGCGCTGGGCGCGATGCAGTGGGAAGACGTGGCGTACGGCTGGGCGCTGTTCGCGGTGTACGGCGCCTGCCAGGTGGCGATCACCTACGTAGTATGCGTGCCGCTCGAGCACTGGCGCCCGGTGGAACGCTGGCCCGACGCGCGCGCGGTGACGGTGGACGTGTTCTACACCGTCGTCTCGCGCGTCGGCGTGCTGCCGCTGTTCACCTTCGTGCTGTTCTACCGCGCGCAGGTGGCGCTGAACGGGTTCCTCGCCGACCACGGCTGGGTGCCGCCGACGTTGGAGCGCCTGTTCCCGTTCCTGCTGGGCCAACCCGCGCTGACATTCCTGCTTTACGCGATCATCCTGGACTGCGCCGACTACTGGCGGCATCGGCTGTCGCACCGGTTCGGCTGGTGGTGGGCGCTGCATTCGCTGCACCACGCGCAGCGGCAGATGACGTTCTGGTCGGATGACCGCAACCACGTGCTCGACGACCTGATCGGCGCACTGTGGTTCGGCGCCATCGCGCTGGCGATCGGCGTGCCGCCGCTACAGTTCCCGCTGCTGGTGCTGGTGCTGCGGTTCCTCGAAAGCCTGTCGCACGCCAACGCACGCGTCTCGTTCGGGCGCATCGGCGAGCGAGTGCTGATCTCGCCGCGCTTCCATCGCGCGCATCACGGGCTGCTGGCGGCGGGGCAGCGCAGCTGCAACTACGGCGCGGTGCTGCCGTGGTGGGACATGCTGTTCGGCACTGCCGACTTCGGCCGCGGCTACGTGGCCACCGGCGATCCGACCGGCGAAGAGGCCCTGGCCAGCGGGTCGTACCTGCGCCAGCAATGGGCCGGGTTGCGGCGGTTCGCGGCGACGTTCGCCGGCGCGGCGTCACCGCGGACGTAGGTGGCCGGAAGCCCGGCTCAGAACACGGGCATCACCGGAACCGGGACGAGGTGCTCCTCGATGCCGCGTGCGCCGGGGACATTTGTCGCCGCGATGCGCACCGCCTGCCGCCGTTCCTCCGGTTCATCCGAGCCGAACCACAGATGGACGATCCCGTCGCTGACGATGATGTCCTGTGCCCACAGCCTGGCCGCCCATTTCTGCTGTCGGAGTTCGGCGAGCAGCCGCGCGCGGATGGCGCGGTCGTCGCCGCCGGCACCGGCGACGGGCGTGCCCGCCGCCGCGCTCAGCGCCCGCACCAGGTTGGACCGGCTGACGATGCCGACGACCGTGCCGTCGCGCATCACGGGGACGCGTTTGATCCGTTCGGTTTCGAGCAGTGTTGCCACCTCGCCCAGGCTGGCATCCTCGGTGACGGTGGCGACGTCACGCGTCATGATGTCCTTGACCGTGCTGCCGTGCGACTTGACGTAATCGCGGGCGAGGTCCGACGCGAAGTCGTCGAGCCACCATGAGCGCTGCCGATCGCCGCGCCCCTCGGTCCCTAGTTCAGTGCGATGCAGCAGATCGCCCTCGCTGACGATGCCGATCATGCTGCCGGTCGAGTCCACCACCGGCGCGCCGCTGATGCCGCGTTCCGACAGAAGTTCTGCCAACGCCTTGACTGTCATGTCCGGCTCGACCGTGATCACGGTCGGTGTCATCACGTCACCTGCGCGCATTGTTCCCTCCCGACGGTCGTATCGATGAGCACGTCTTCACCGAGGGCCAAGGCAGGCCAGCCTGATTTGGCTGGTCGCGAGGACACGGGCCCTGGTCTGCACGGCTTCCCGTTCACGCGGGAAGCATTGGCCCGGGCGAGTTTCCTGTCATTGATCTGGATCAAGTCGTGCCGGTGCGTCCCGCCGCCCGCGCAATCGCCGCGGCACGTGCGATCACGTTCTTCGCTCGCTGCACCACTGGCACGTCGATCATCGCACCTTCGAACTGCACCGCACCCAGCCCTTGCGCGAACGCCGCGTCGTAGGCGGCTACCATGCGTTCGGCCCGCTCCACCTCGGCAGTGCTGGGAGAGAATTCCTCGTTCAGCACCGGCACCTGCAGTGGATGAATGGCGCTGGCGCCGACGAAGCCGAACCGCTTCGAGCGTCGCACGATGGCGCGGAACGCCTCCTGGTCGCGGAAGTCGGCAATCGAGCCGATGAAGCCGAACGGCAGAATGCCTGCCGCGCGCGCGGCGAACAGCGTGTGCTGCTTGGGATACAGCAGGCCTTCGGGATCGGGCAGCATGCCGACATCGGCGGTGAAGTCCTCGGTGCCGAGACTGATCGCCACGACGCGTCGATGAGATCTCGCGATGGCCTCGATGCGGAAGAAGCCCGCGGCGGTTTCCACCAGGACGACGAACTGGATTCTTCCCGGCGGGAGTCCGCGTTCGGCTTCCAGTTCCTCGACGATGTCGGCGACGGCGTGCACGTGTTCGGCGCTGTCCACCTTGGTGAGCATCAATGCGGCCACGCCGGGGGTCACTGCAGCCTCTAGATCGCGCACCAGCAGCCGCCACGGCCGGTTAACGCGCACGAGCACGTCACCGCCGTTGCGCGCCACGAGCGGAATGGCATCCGCGATCAACGTGCGCGCGCGTTCCTTCTCAGACGGCGCCACGGCATCCTCGAGATCGAGGATGACGCCGTCTGCGCCGCGATCCGCCCCGGTCCGGACGAACTTCTCCGCGGTGACCGGCACGAACAGGAGGGAACGCCAGGAAGGAAGGTCGGTGCGCATGGACGGCCTCAACGCTGTCATTGCGAGCATTGTTAGAAGCTTAGCGACGAAGCAATCTCGCGCCAATCAGGGTTGCTCTACATCCAGATTCTGGCAATGATCGGTGTACGACGCCCTGCGCCGACTGGTTCTCGTTACGAGCACGGCCGCTCTGTCTTGTGTGGCTGCTGGCCAGCGATACTTGAACCGCAGAGAACCCGATTGATTGCACTTCACAGAAGTTGTGTCGCGTTTCGATGCATCGAGATCGAGCGGAACGCGCGGCAATCGGGCAACACATATTCGTGAATACGCTGGAGTGTGACCCGCATCTATGTTAGTCCGTAAATAGCGGTTTATCAAAAACAACCGGTGGGTAGGGGAACGGGTGATGCTTATCCGTACGAGCCACTGCGTCGCCGTGACTACCGCAGTTCTGCTGCAACTCATCCTGCAACCGAGCGTACGGGCCGATGATGGGTCGCGCGATCCGCGCGTGAAGATCGGTTTCGACATCGCGGCAAGTCAACATATTACACTCGATCAAGACATGCCGTCACTCGGTCTTGGCAGCTATCTGGTGACAGTCTCGAACTGTAACGACTGTCATACACAGCCGAATTTCGCACCTGACGGCAATCCCTATATTCGCCAGCCGAAGCAGGTGAACCTTGACAACTATCTGGCCGGAGGTCGCATTTTCCCAACCCCCACGGGAAACTTCTGCTCGCGAAATCTCACGCCAGCGCCGGGTACCAGTCGTCCGGCGGGTCTGACCCGAGAGGAATTCATCTATGTGATCCGCACGGGCTGCGACCCGCAGGACGACAACTTCAACGATCCGAAGACATGCAGCCTGTTGCAGGTCATGCCATGGCCGAACTTCGGGGTAGCGCTGGGTCGCAGAGAGCTGATTGCGATCTATGACTACCTGAGCGTGCTACCGCACAAAGACCCGGGGACGCTGGCGCAGTGTATCCCCGCGCAACAGGGCGTGGCGGCACAATAGAGCCGGCTCGATTGGGCTGTGCCCTTCTGCTCGGTGCACGGCGGGGGTAGGTTCGAAGGTGGCGATTGCGCCCAGCCTGAATCCGAGTCTCACGCCGCCTTCACCACCCCATCCGCCACCAGCGCTTCGATCCTGCCGTCCGAATAGCCTATCTCCCGCAGCACCTCGCGCGTGTGCTGCCCAAGGCCCGGTGCGGGGCGCCGCAGCTTTCCTGGCGTCCCCGACAGCCGCGGGATCACGTTGTGCATCAGCACCGACCCTGCCTCTTCATCCGGCGCCTCGACGATCACGCCGCGCTCCTGGATGTGTTCGTCCGCTACCAGCTGGTCGATCTCGTACACCGGCGTCGCGGTCACCTCGGCCGTCTGGAACACCGCCATGTTCTGCTTCAGCGTGCGCTCGGCGATGAACGCGGCGACCGCCCCGTCGCACTCCTCGATATGCCGCACGCGATCCGTGTTGGTGCGGAAGCGCGGGTCGTCGATCATCTCCGGCCGTCCGATGGCGCGGAACAGCCGCTCCGCCATCGCCTGGATCGACGCCGAGATCGCGATGTAGCGTCCATCCCTAGTGCCATACACGTTGCGCGGCGACGTGGTGAGCGAGCGGCTGCCGGTGCGCTGCGGTCGCTCGCCCGACACGCGATGGATCGCCGCATCCGGCCCGAGGATCGAGATGATCGGATCCAGTAGCGGCAGGTCGATCACCTGACCCTTGCCGCCACGCTCGACCACGCGCAGCGCGACCATCACCGCATAGGCGCCGTACAGCCCGGCCACCATGTCGGCGAGCGCCAGCGGCGGCAGCACCGGCGGGCGGTCGCCGAAGCCGTTCTTCGAGGCGAAACCCGACATCGCCTCCACCAGGGTGCCGAAGCCCGGACGGTCGCGGTACGGTCCGTCCTGGCCGAACCCGGTGATGCGCACGATGATCAACCCGGGATTGCGCGCGTGCAGCGCGTCGGGCGCGAGACCCATCTCTTCCAGCGTGCCGGGACGATAGTTCTCGATCAGCACATGGCTTTGCGCCAGCAGGTCCACCAGCGCGTCGCGTCCGGCCTGCGGCCGCAGGTTCAGCGCCAGGCTCTTCTTGTTGCGTGCATACACCTTCCAGTGCAGCGACAGTCCCTTCACCCGCCACGCACGCAGCGGATCGCCGGTGCGCGGGTCTTCGATCTTGATCACCTCGGCGCCCTGATCGGCGAGCTGCAGGCTCACCATGTTGCCCGCCACCAGCCGCGACAGATCGACGACCCGGATGCCGTCGAGCGGTGCCGCGGCATCCGCTTCGAACTCGATGCGTGGAATCATTGCGCACTCTCTCGTATGCGTTACTGTGCTGGCAGACGCCGGTGGCCCGCAACCCCTGGAACAGGTCCGGGGGCGAGGGGCTGAAACGGGAAAGCCAGCCCCTCGGATCAAGTCCAAGGGCAGGGCTGCTGCCCCCGCAACTGTGCGCGGCGAGCCGATCCCAAATGCCATTGCCGCAAGGCGAGAAGGCGGGAGCCGGCGATGACCCGCCAGCCAGGAGACCGGCCGGCGTCGAGACTGCGCGCGTGCCTCGGGCGGGGTGTACCGGTGCGGCGAGGGCGAACCCTCGGGCGGGCTGTCGATCCCAGGTCGATGGAGTCCGCCATGCGTCTTAGCGATGTGCACACCGTTATTCCGAGTGAAGCGAAACAATCTCGATCCCGGTGCGCCTTGTCAGGGAGCCTGCTTCGTCGCTTCGCTCCTGGCAATGACAGGGTGATCGGCGGCTGTCTTGCACTGATCGCGTGCTGCGTCTCGGCAGTCGCCGCCGAGCTCACGCCGACGCCGGAGACCGTCGTCACCGCGACGCGCGTGCCGACGCCGGTGGTCGACATCCCGGCCGGCGTCACGGTGATCGACCGCGCCACCATAGAGCAGCGCGACTACACCGTGCTGACCCAGGCGCTCTCCGCCATTCCCGGCGTCCGCGTCAGCCAGTCGGGCGGCTACGGCGGCAATGCCAGCGTGTTCGTGCGCGGCACCAACTCCAATCAGGTGCTGGTGCTGCGCGACGGCATGCCGCTGAACGATTCGTCCGAACTCATCCGGCGCGTTCAACTTCGGCGTCGATACGCTAGCCGACGTCGAGCGCATCGAGGTCATCCGCGGCCCGATGGCGGCGCTGTACGGCTCGGGCGCCATCGGCGGCGTGATCAACCTGATCTCGCGCCAGGGTCACGAACCCGGCCTGCACGTCACCGGCGAACTCGCCGGCGGCTACTCTCGGCAGGTCGAGGGCAACGTCAACGCGTCCGGCATCGAGGGCCCGTTCGACTACTCCGCCACCTTCCAGGGGCTGACCCAGCGCGGCTATGACGCCACGCCACAGCGCATGTCGATCTACACCGGGGTGCCCGATCCCTTCAGCGCCGCCGTCGGCACGCTCAACCTCGGCTACACGCCGACCGATGGCACGCGACTGTCGTTGTTCCTGCGCGCGCGGCGTGCGGTGTTCGGCTTCGACGCCCTGGGCAACCCCACCTTCGACGACAGCAACTCCACCGGCAACGACGTCTCGTTGCTGGGCCGCATCGGCGTCACCTCGAAGCTGTTCAACGGCACCTACGAGACCGGTGCTTTCCTGGGCCGGCTGCAGGAGGACCGGCACTATACCGAGGCGCTCAACCCGCTCGACCTCAATCAACAGAGCAACAATTCGCGCTACCACGGCTACCGTACCGACCTGCAATGGAACAACACGGTGCACCTGTCGGACCTGGTGAACGTGCCGTGGCAGTCGGCGACCGACCTCACCTTCGGCTTCGAGCACATCGCCGACACGGTGAACGTGAAGGTCAACCAGTCCTTCTTCGGATCGGTGTTCGCGCAGTCGGCAAAGGCCTCGATGATCGACCAGGCGCTATATGTCGGATTGCAGTCGACGCTCCTGGAGCGCGTGACGCTGACCGGACAGATCCGCCAGGACTGGGTTGCCGGCGACGTGCCGTTCACCTGGCGGCTGGGCGCGGTGCTCGACGTGCCCGAGGTGGCGACGCGATTCAAGGCGGCGTATGGCACCGCGTTCCGCGCGCCTGCGCTGTTCGACCGCTTCGGCGTCAACTCGTTCGGGTTCATCGGCAACCCCAACCTGAAGCCGGAGAGCGCTCAGGGCTGGGAGGTGGGCTTCAACACCACGATCGGCCCGGTCAGCTTCGGCGCAACCTACTTCAACGAGCAGATCCAGAATCTGATCGTTGCCGTGTTCGCGCCGGTCGATACGGTGGTGAATGTCGGCTCGGCGCATATCCAGGGTGTGGAGACAGAATTCACACTGCGACTTGCCGACTGGCTCGCGGTACAGGCCAGCTACACGTTCACCGATGCGCAGAACGCCAGCGATGGATCGCGTTTGCTGCGCCGGCCGCTGAACGCCGCGGCGGTCAACGCCACCATCACCCCGTTGCCCGGCCTGACCATCGCACCCGAACTGCTGCTCACCGGCGCGTTCCGGGACTTCCTGGTGGACAACGGCGGCAACGCCACGGCGACGATCGTCTCGTCACAGCACGGCGTCATCGCCAACCTCGTCGTCACCTACGACGTGGCGCCACACGTGCAACTCTTCACCAACGCGCAGAACCTGTTCTACTCGCGCTTCGAGCCGGTCAACGGCTACCAGACACCGGGTACCTCGGTCGTCGCTGGCGTACGTGTGAGGTTGTGATCGCCAAGCGGTGATCCGGCTGCCATACAACCGCCATGCGGCGTGGCGACGTTACAGTCATTGATATCGGCAATGAAATAGAGGTGCGCCATGCGTGGGATTTTGCTGTGGGCCGTAGGCATTCCGATCCCGATCATCATCCTGCTGTATCTCTTCCACGTTCTCTGACCATCGGGCAGCAGGGCGGCGGGTCGCCCCACGGGCCGACCCGCCGCCATCTGCTGGCGTTCATCCTGGCGGGCCAGTCCTGGGACCGCCAGTTCGGCACCATCGCGGCCTCCCTGCTTGCACAGCTGATTATCGCAGCGAGGAAGGATGCGCTTGCCGCCGGTGCGCGGCCGGTATCCGCGGGCGTCGCACGTCAGCTGTCCGGCTGGTTTCCACCCGAGCTGATGCAGGCGGTCCGCTGGAGCGTGGGCGGCAACCAGCTGTCGCTGCCGGGGCTCGCCCTGCAGTATGGCGATGCCACCGCCATCACCCTGATCGATGTGGTGCTGTTCCGCCGTGAGGCCGACGCTGAGCAGGACGCGAAGCTGTGGGCGCACGAGCTGACCCATGTCGGGCAGTACCGGCGCTGGGGTGTCGAAGGCTTCGCCGCGCGCTACGTGGCCGACAGCGGCGCGCTAGAACGTGAAGCCTCCGACAATGCCGACCGCTTCGCCGCCTGGCGAACCGGTCAGACGCGTGTCTCGCCTCGGTAGACACGCCGAATCGGCTGTAGCAGCCTGTGTGTGACCGCTCAATGCGGCACGACACAGGGACAATTCGTCATGTTCGCCTGGTTCTCCGACCTGACCGCCCGCGAACGCCGCACCATGCTCGCCTGCTTCGGCGGCTGGTCGCTCGACGCGCTCGACGTGCAGATTTTCTCGTTCGTCATCCCCAGCCTGCTCGGCCTGTGGCACATCACCACCGGCCAGGCCGGTGTGCTGGGCACGATCACGCTGCTGGTCTCCGCCTTCGGCGGCTGGATCGCGGGCGCGCTGTCCGATCGCTGGGGCCGGGTACGCGTGCTGCAGATCACCATCGTGTGGTATGCCTTCTTCACCTTCCTGTGCGGCTTTGCCCAGGACTTCAACCAGCTGTTCATCTTCCGCGCGCTGCAGGGCCTGGGCTTCGGCGGCGAATGGGCGGCGGGCGCGGTGCTGATGGGCGAGGTGATCCAGGACCGCTATCGCGGCCGTGCGGTCGGCCTGGTGCAGACCGGCTGGTCGATCGGCTGGGGCACCGCGGCGCTGCTCTACACGCTGCTGATCGCCGTGCTGCCGGAGGACTACGCCTGGCGCACGCTGTTCTGGATCGGCCTCGCCCCGGCGGCGCTGGTGTTCTTCATCCGCCGCTACATCGAGGAGCCGGAGATCCGCCGCGACCGTGCCGCACCCGCCGGCTTCACGCACATCTTCAGCGCTCTGAAACCGCCGTATCTTTCCACCACCTGGCGCGTCGCCATGATGGTGACCGGCGCGCAGGGCGGCGGCTACGCACTTGGGGTCTGGCTGCCGACCTACCTGAAGACGGTGCGGGGCATCTCCGCGGTCGGCACCGGCGGCTACACGCTGGTGCTTATCCTGGGCGCGTTCTTCGGCTTCGTCACTGGCGCCTATCTTGCGGACGGGATCGGCCGCAAGAGCACGTTCATGCTGTCGGCCATCGCCTCGATCGTGCTGACGCTGATCTACCTGCTCGCGCCGCTCAGCAACGAGTGGTTCCTGCCGGTGGGCTTCGTGCTCGGGTATGTCTCGCTGATCATGTTCTCGCCGATGGGCTCGTTCATGACCGAACTCTATCCGACGGCGGTGCGCGGCGTGGGCCAGGGTTTCTGCTACAACGCCGGCCGTGGCATCGGCGCGCTGTTCCCGGCCCTGGTCGGGTTCCTCGCCACGCAGCTAGGCCTGACGATCGCCATCGCGATATTCAGCCTGGCGGCCTATGGGGTGATGATCGTGGCACTGCTGCTGCTGCCGGAAACACGCGGACGCTCGCTGATCAGCCTGGAGGAGACGGCCGCACGCTGATCGGCAGTGCGGCAGCGTATCGCGCCCGCCGGTTAACCGACCCTTCAGCGCTTTCTGGCAAATCGAAAGGCGCTGAAGGAGCTGTCCGGTGCTGTCCCGCTTCGCCAGGCTCGCCGCGTCGATCGGCCATGCTCGCGCACGGCATCTGGTCGTCGCCTGCGGCCTCATCATCGGCCTGGCGCTGGCGGGCAGCATGTCCTGGCTGATCGACGACCTGCGCGCGGATCACCTCGAGCACGCCAGGCAGCACCTCGGCAATCTGGCCATCGTTGTCGCCGAGGAACTGGATTGGAGCGTGCAGGGGATCGACCTGTTGCAGCTCGAGCTGATCGATCACATGCGCCTTATCGGCGTCGATTCGCCCGAGTCCTTCGATCGGCTGTTGTCGTCGCTCGAGGCGCACCACGACCTGGCACGGCGCATCGCTGAATTGCCGCACATAGCGACACTTTCGCTGCATGATGCGAGCGGCAGGCTGGTGAATTTCTCCCGCAGCTGGCCGACCCCCGACATCGATGTTCGTAATCGCGATTTCATCTCAGCTCTGCTGGCACCGAACGCGCCCAAGACGATGATCAGCCAGCCGCAGCGCAGCGTTACGACCGGCAAATGGACCATCTATTTCAGCCGCCGCTTCGAAGCGCCCGACGGGCGACTGATCGGCATCGTCCTCAGCACGATCTTCACCGACTATTTCGAGCAGCTCTTCGAGCAGATCGCGACGGACAATGACCACGACGGTTTCAGCGACAACTCCTTCGCGATCTATCGCAGCGACGGAACGCTGCTGGCGCGCTATCCGCATGTCGACACCAAGATCGGCGAAAAATTCGACCGGGCAGAAAACTATAACCGCGTGCGCGGCTCGCTGGAGAGCGGACCGGTCAGGCTGACCAGCACGCTGGACGGTATGGACCGCCTGATCGCCGCCCACCGTGTGCAGCATCATCCTCTCATGGTCGCCGCCACCGACAGGGTCGATGCCATCCTGGCCACCTGGCGACGCGAGGCCTGGGTGATCGGTGGAGTGACGGTCGCCCTGGAACTCGTCCTGGCGGCGACGGTCCTGCTCGCCGTCCGTCATCTGCGCAGCTACGAGCTGCTGGAGGCGGCCGAGGCGGCAAGGGCGCGCGCCGAGGAACGCGAGCGCGGCGCGCGGGAATTGCAAGAGCAAAGCCAGCGGTTCGACCTGGCGCTGAGCAACATGCGGCAGGGCCTGCTGATGTTCGACGGCGAGAACCGGCTCCTGGTGGCCAACCGCGCCCTGTGCCGCATGTTCGGCTTACCGGAGGACGCGTTGCGACCGGACATGGGCTATCCGGAGGTGACCGACGCCATTGTCATAGCGGGTCAGGTCACTGCCGAGGACATGCGCAACGTGCGCGAGCGGCGGGTCCAGCTCATTGCCAATAACGAGCGGGCGGTCGCAACCTGGGAGATTGCCAGCGGCCGCGCATTCAACGTGACCCACCAGCCGATGCAGCGCGGTTGGCTCACCACATTCGAGGAAGTGACCGAACGGCGTGCGGCCGAAGCGCGGCTGGTCCACGTCGCGCATCACGACGCGCTCACCGATCTGCCCAACCGCGTGCTGTTCCGTCTCAATCTGCAGGCGGAGTTGGCCCATGCACAGCGCGGTGAGGCTCTGGCACTGCTCTGCCTCGATCTCGACCAGTTCAAGGCGGTGAACGACACGCTGGGCCATCCGACCGGCGACACCCTGCTGCAGGCGGTCGCCGAACGGCTGGCGCAGGAGACGCGGGACACCGACACGGTCGCCCGCCTCGGCGGCGACGAGTTCGCCATCATACAGACGCGGATCGGCCGGCCGATGGAGGCGATCTGGTTCGCCAGCCGCTTGCTGGCGGTGATCCAGGCGCCGTTCGATATCGATGGGCACAGTGTCTGCATCGGCACCAGCATCGGCATCGCCTTCGCACCGCAGGACGGTACGGACGCGGACCATTTGCTGCGCGCCGCCGACCTAGCGTTGCACCGCGCAAAGGCGGACGGTCGCGGCATCTATCGGCTGTTCCGGGCGGAAATGGATGCAGAGATGCAGGCGCGACGCCTGCTCGAGCTGGACCTGCGTCAGGCGATGCAGTCGAATCAGATCGAAGTCCACTACCAGCCGGTGGTCGAGGTGCGCGACTGCGGCGTGAGCGGCTTCGAGGCCCTGCTGCGCTGGCGCCACGCCGATCGCGGCTACGTGCCGCCAAGCGAGTTCATCCCCCTCGCGGAGGAGATCGGGCTGATCACCGCCCTCGGCGAGTGGGTGTTGCAGCAGGCCTGTGCCGATGCCGCCGCCTGGCCGGGCGCCGCCAGGGTGGCGGTGAACATATCGCCGGTGCAGTTCAGAAGCCGCGATATCGTCGAGGTCGTCGCGGCTGCGCTGCGCTCATCCGGCCTGCCGCCGGAACGTCTGGAGTTGGAGGTCACCGAGACGGTGATGCTGGAGGACACCGAAGCGACCCTCGCCACGCTGAAGAGGCTGCGCGAACTCGGGGTCTGCCTGGCGATGGACGACTTCGGCACCGGCTATTCCTCGCTGGGTTACCTGCGGCGCTTCCCCTTCGATCGCATCAAGATCGACCAGTCCTTCGTGCGCGAACTCGACAGAAGCCGCGACTGCGGCGCCATCGTGCGCGCCATTGCCAGCCTCAGCCGGGAACTCGGCATGCTGACCACGGCCGAGGGCGTGGAGACGCAGGAACAGTTCGACTCGCTCGCGCGCATCGGTTGCACCGAGGCCCAGGGTTATCTGTTCAGCCCCGCGGTCCCGATGGCCAAGGTGCCCGAACTGATGGCGCGCATCCCGGCGCGACTGCGCCCGCGCCAGAACGCGCAGTCAGCGTTGGCCGGCTGATCCCTCTGCTCGCGCAAGCGTGCATGCACGCTGCGATCTTTGTGCCACATTTCGACACATCTTTGCGGCTGAATTGCCTGTCCAACCGAGGGATTTGCCATGGCACACGACACCACCGAATCGTCGATCGCCGGCGACGCGACGGCGCAGATCGCCCGCTTGCGCGAGCAGGTCGAGGCGCTGATGAGGGACCGGGTGACGCCGGCGCTGGCGGATGCCGCCGGCCGGGCGGAACGCGCCATCCACGGTGCGGCCGACTCGGTCCGCGGGCAGGCGGAGACGGTCTCCGGCAAGGTGCGCGAGCAGCCGCTGGTGGCCGTGCTGATCGCCGCCGGGATCGGCTACCTGCTCGGCCGGGCGATGCGCTGATCGATGCGAACCCTCCGCCTCGCACGGGTCGCTGCGGAGGCGGAGGGTCTTCGCCTGCGCTGCGCCGCCCAGCGCACCGTCACGCGGGCGGTGCTGGGAACGATCGCGTTTGCCTTCTTCCTGGCCGCCCTGGTCTTCCTCCACATCGCGCTGTGGTACTGGCTGCGCCAGTCGCTCGACCGGCCGGCGGCGGCGCTGATCATCGGCGGCGGGGAACTGGTCCTAGCCGCGATCCTGGGGCTGCTTGCGGCGCGCTCCTCGCCCGGGCGCATCGAGGCCGAAGCCCTGGCCGTCCGCCGGCGCGCCTTGGAAAGCGCCACCAGCGGCCTCGCCATCTCCGCCCTGGCGACGCAACTCCTGCCGCTGGCGATCAGGTTGATGCGCCGGCGCTGAGCGTCAGCGCATCCGCTCCCAGATGCCGGTCTCCTCGTCGAGGCGATCCTGCTCCAGCCCGCGGAAATCGCCCCGCGAGACGATGCCGATCACCAGGCCCTCGTGCACAACCGGCACGTGGCGGTAGCCGCCGTCGCGCATCAATCGCAGCGCGTCGATCGCGGTGTGGCGCGGCGGCAAACAGTCGGGCGTCCTGGTCATCACCTGGCGCAGCCGTGTCGAGGTGACGTTCTTCCCCTCGGCCGCCACGCGTACCGCGTCGCGGCCGGTGAAAATGCCTTCCAGTTCGCCCCGCGGATTGGTGACCAGGACCGCGCCGACCTTCCGGTCGTGCATGTGCCTGCAGGCCTCCTGCACGGTTGCGCTGGGCGGCAGCGTCAGCGGCTTCTGGTTGCGGATGATCTCCACCATTTGGCGGTTCATGCGTGGGTCCCTCCAGCCTGTCGAACAGGCACCGGTTAACGTCGCATGAAGGCAGGCCGTTGCCATTGATCTCGATCAAACACTCGCCCGTCGAGGCGCCGCCAGCCGCTCGGCATAATCGATCGCCTCGACCAGGCTCTCCTCGCTGGCGATCCCTTTCCCGGCAATGTCGAACGCCGTGCCATGATCGACCGAGGTGCGGATCACCGGCAGCCCGAGAGTAATATTCACGCCCGACAGCGCGCGCCAGGTGCCGGTGGCCGGATCGACATCGAAACCCAGCAGCTTGACCGGGATGTGGCCCTGGTCGTGGTACATCGCCACGACGGCGTCGAACTGCCGGGCGCGCAGCTTCACGAACACCGTGTCGCCGGGGACCGGGCCGCTTACGTCCAGCCCCTCCACCCGGCACTGCTCCACAACGGGAGCGGTGATCTCGATGTCCTGCCGCCCGAACAGGCCACCCTCGCCGGCGTGCGGGTTCAGCGCGGCCACCGCAACCCGCGGCGCAGGCACGCCCAGGTCGCGCACCGCGGCATGCGTGAGGTCGATGGTGCGGCGCAGCCGCTCCGGCGTCAGCAGCCTCGGCACGTCGGCCAGCGCGACATGCGTGGTGACGTGGCCGACGCGCATGTCGCCATGCGCCAGCAGCATGACCGAACTGCGGGTGCCGGTGAGCGCCGCCAGCATGTCGGTATGGCCGGCGTAGTGGTAGCCGGCGAGATTCAGCGCCTCCTTGTTCAAGGGTGCGGTGACGATGGCATCGATCCGCCCCGCCAGTGCCAATTCCACCGCCCGGGCGACCGCCAGGTAGGCGAAGCGCCCGGCCTCCGGTGCCACCGTCCCGACGGCGATCGGCTCCGCCTCCTCGCCAGCCGCGAGGAAGGCGAGCGGCGCATCTTCGGCCGGCGCAAAGGCAGTGTTGTCGTGCAGCAATCGCTGCGCAGCGTGCAGCGCCGACCCATGCCCGATCACCAGCAGCCGCAGTTCGCCTGCCTCGATCCGGGGCAACAGCCGCCGGCACGCCTTGACGATGATCTCCGCTCCGATGCCGGCCGGATCGCCCATGGTGATTGCCAGCCTGATCATCGCATCTCTCCAAGCAGCCGTGCGAGGAACCCTATATCGCCAAAGGCGCCCGACTTCGAGACGACGCGCTGGCCATCCCAGGCCCCGCCACGCAGCACCGATGCGGGAACGCCGGGTTCCATCTCGCCGTCCACCTCGAGCCGCGATGCGCCCAGCGCCTCGCACAGGTCGCGCAACGTCGCGCCGCCGCTGACGAACAGCGTTCCGGGGCGGGCACCGCGCTGCAACAGCGCAGCGAAAGCGGTGCAGATCTGGCGGCGCGCCGACTCCCGGTCGATGGCGGCCGGCAGGTCGCACACGACGACCGCCGCTCGCCTGTCGGACGGCACGGCGGCGACCTGCTCGCGGCTGACCGGATGGTCGCTGCCGATCAGCGCCAGGATCGGCGGTGCGAGCACGGGCCGCGGCACCGGACGGCGCCCGGCAAGGGCTCCCGCGAGCCCGCCGGTGCCGCACCAGAGCACGCGACCATCGAGTTGCCGTCCATCGGCTACGATGGCATCCAGGTCAGCGTCGGTGCTGGCATCCCGGATATTGGCGGCGATGCCCAGCGCCCGCAGCTCCGCGGCGAGATCGACGCCGGTATCGCGCCAGGCATCGCCATGGCGCGCCAGTTGCCGGCCGTCGCGCGTGATGCGGCCTTGGAAGGGGAACGCCGGTGCCACCACGCAGTGGTCGAACCGGCGCATGCAGGCGGCGAGCTCCAGCGCGACATGGCCGCGCAGCAGGCTGTCGATCTTCTTGAAGGCAGGATCCCCGCCATCCAGCACCGCTGCTACGCCGGCGATGCGTGAATGCGCCGCAATCGCGTCCAGCTCCCGGGTGCCGCTGTCGAATGCGAGGGACCCCGCTGCCGGCTCGCGCCACATCACGGCGACCGGCCCGGTCAGCGGGATGAAGCGGGCGGCGCTGTCGAGCGCCCCGGTCAGGTCATCGGCCAGCAGGCGAAGAGGCGGCATGGAGCCATGGTAGCGCCGGCGCACCCACGCATGGAACCAGCGCGCCGGCTACCGCTTGCCGGGACTCTCCTCGTCCTCCCATTGATGTGCCGTTTCGGTCGCGTGGCGATCATGCGTCGGCGTTCCCTTTGGTCGCGCCTCGTCGTCCCGCGTCTCCGGCGCCGGTCGTGGCGGGACGGCGCGAGGCCCCACGATGCCCCCGGTCGCTGGCGGGTCGCTGGCCGGAAAACTATCCTCCACCGCCTTGTCCTGCTTTCGATCGGCCTTCGGATCCGCCATCACTGCACCTCGATCCTCGAGCCGCCAGCCGACCGCAGGATCGCCTCGGCCTCCATGCGCTTTTCGGCGTTGGGGGTACGAACCGACAGGACCAGCGTGCCGGTTGCCGCCTTCCACGCGCGGTCCGTCTGCTCGCCTTCGTTCGAGGCCGTGCTGAGCAGGTGGACAATGCCTCCGGCCACCAGCGCACTCAACACCGCAGCCACCGTCGCGAGCACGATCGTGCCCCCCGATGCGATGACGATGCCTGCAGCGCCCAGTGCCATCACTGCGGCCGCACCGCTGACGTGCAGCGTGCGGGCCTGCCGCGCATCGGGCTCGGTATCGACCGGCTTTGCGCTGGTCTCGGGCGTCGGGTTCGCAATGATTTCGGGCAGGCTGAGATCCGCCCGATCGAAGCCGGATGTTTCAAGGCGGCTGACCGCTGCCTGCATGGCGTCGGGACTGGCGAAGGTGGCACGCACCTCGTGCAGCACGCCGATTGGCGGGCCTTCCTTCACGACGGTTGCTGCCGACATGGCTGTTCTCCTCAGGGAGGAATGATCGGCGCATTGGGCGGCGGATCACGATTCTCGTCGCCCTGCGGTTCTGCCGGCAGGCCGCCGAGCGCGCCTGGCGGCAGATCGTTGCGTTCACCGGGGAGGCTGTCGTGCGCGGAGTTGATTCTCCGCTCGACGCGTTTCGCCCGAGAGGTGCTCGACTGCTTGTCGCTCATCGCCTCCGCCTCCTGCGAGGTGGGCCACCCGGCCCTGCAGCCGGGTGGCCCGTTCGCAATCAGTGCTGGCCTCCCTTCCGGCCGGCCTCAGCCGCGCGCTCACGGTCCTGGGCGAAGTTGCCCGGGTTATGCTGCGCACCGCCGCCACCGTGGCTGTTCTCGCCACCCTTGCGCCCGGCCTCGGCCGCGCGCTCGCGATCGTTGGCGAAATTGCCGGAGCTGTGCTGTCCACCGACATGGCCCGCGCGGGAAGCCTTTTCGCGGTCTTCTGCGAAGTTGCCCGGATTGCCGGTATGTCGCTGTTCGGCCATCACTCGTTCTCCTTGTCTGTACGTCGACGGGCGGACCCGTCCCCCCATCAACGACGCCCGCCGTGACGGGTTGTCTTCACGATTGCCGTGAAGTGGGCCTATGGAGTCCATCCGCTTTGCAAGGGAATGCGATCAGATGACCAACCCGCTGGATCCGGCGCTGTTCCGCCCCGACGCCGTGTCGCCCGAGACGCGCGCGCTGAACGAGCAGATGGTGCAACTGCTGACGCCCACGCCGAACTGGTGGGTCGTCGGCGCCGAGCAGACGCGTGCGGCGCGACGCCGCGGCGACGGCCCGTTCCCACCACCCGTGCTGTCACCGCGGGCACGCGTACGGAACATTCCCGGCCCCGACGGCAACGACATTCCGCTGCGCATCGTCGCACCGGACAATCCGCGTGGCGTCTATTTCCATATCCATGGCGGCGGCTGGGTGCTGGGCGGCGCCGACATGCAGGACCCGAAGCTGGAGCGGATCGCCGACAATACCGGCCTCGCGGTGGTCAGCGTCGAGTACCGGCTGGCGCCGGAGCACCCGTACCCGGCGGGACCCGATGACTGCGAGCACGCAGCCGTGTGGCTTGTACGCCATGCCAAGGCTGAGTTCGGGTCCGACGCGCTGGCGATCGGCGGCGAATCGGCCGGCGGGCATCTTGCCGCGGCGACGCTGCTGCGGCTGCGCGACCGGCACGGCTATACCGGTTTCCGTGGCGCGAACCTTGTCTACGGTGCCTACGACCTGTCGATGACGCCGAGCCAGCGCCTGTTCGGCGATGAGCGGCTGGTGCTGCGCACGATCGACATGGTGCAATTCTACAATGCGTTTCTGCCGACGATCAGCGACCGGCGCGATCCCGACATCTCGCCGCTGTATGCGCGGCTGCACGACATGCCGCCGGCGCTGTTCAGCGTCGGCACCGCCGACGCGCTGCTGGACGACACGCTGTTCATGCATGCGCGCTGGATCGCCGCGGGAAACCGGGCGGAACTGGCGATCTATCCGGGTGGCGCCCACGGCTTCACGCTGTTCCCCAACGCGCTGTCCGAGCAGGCGTCGGCGCGCATGGACGCGTTCCTCCGGGAGGTGACGTAGACGCCGCGGAGTGTCCCGGATGCGGGGGCGCGCCCGGCTCAGGCCGCGCGAAGCTTCGCCTCGGTCCTGTCCTGCAGCGCCTTCAGCGTCATCCCGGGGATCATGTCGCGCACCACGAAGCCACCCGGAGTGACGTCGAGCACCGCCAGATTGGTATACACACGCGTGACGACGCCCTTGGCGGTCAGCGGATAGCTGCAGCGCTGCCGCAGCCGCGGCTCGCCGTCGCGGGTGGTGTGCTCCATCACCACCCATAGCCGCTGCGCGCCGATCGCCAGGTCCATCGCGCCGCCGACCTGCTTGACCGGTTCGTCGGCCGAGCGCGCCCAGTTGGCAATGTCGCCGTTCTCGGCCACCTCGAAGGCGCCCAGTACGCACAGATCGAGATGGCCGCCGCGCGCGATGGCGAAGCTGTCGGCGTGGTGCACGTACGATCCGCCGGTGCGCAGCGTGACATGCATGGTGCTGGCGTTGATCAGGAACGGATTGATGGCATCGGCCGCCGGCGCGCCGCCGACGCCGATCACGCCGTTCTCGGCGTGGAAGATCACCTCGCGATCCTCGGGGACGAAATCAGCCACCAGCGTGGGGATGCCGATGCCGAGATTGACCAGCCATCCCTCCGGGATGTCGCGCGCGCACCATGCGGCCATGCCGTTGCGATCGAGCGGCGTGATGGTCATCGGCGTTCTCTCTACAGCGGCACGTGCAGCACGCGATGGACGAAGACCCCCGGCGTGACGATCGTCTCCGGGCGACAGCTCGCCAAGTGCCGCAACGTTGCGCGTCATCGCGATGGTGAGCCTGGCCGCCATCGCCATCACCGGATTGAAGTTCCGTGCACTGTCGCGATACGTCAGGTTGCCCCAGCGGTCGGCGCTCCACGCCTCGATCAGCGCGACGTCGCCCGGCAGCGGGTACTCCAGCAGACAGAGCCTGCCGCCGATCTCGCGCGTCTCGCGGCCTTCGGCGAGCAGGGTGTCGGCGCCGGTCGGCGTATAGAAGCCGGTGATGCCGGCGCCGGCGGCGCGCATGCGTTCGGCCAGCGTTCCCTGCGGCACGATCTCCACCTCGAGGTCGCCGCTCTGCAGCAGGCGCCCTGCAAGGCTCGCCGGCCGGACGAAGCTGCAGATCAGCCGGCGCACGCGGCCGAGTGACAGCAGCCGTTCGATGGCGCTGCCGTCGCGTCCGCCGGCGACCGCCACGATGGTGAGGTCGCGCGCATCCTGGGCGATCAGGCCATCCAGCAGCGGCGTCGGAATGCCGACATCGCCGAAGCCGCCGAGTAGGATCGTGGAACCATCGACGATGCCCGTCATGGCGTCGGCCATGGAATGCACGAACTTGTCGATCATCCGCTAAAGCGTAGCGCAGCAGGACGGCACGGTCGAGGCGGCATGCTGAACATGCACGCGATGCGCATCGGGGTCGCTGGTCTTCACGTGCCTTCCATCGGCCCGATCGCCCGCAGCGCGCGCTTCAGCGCCAGCAGCTTGCGGTCGCGCTCACGGAACAGGTCCCCCGGCGAGCGGTCGCCCCAGTCGAAATACCCCTTGCCCGACATCACGCCGGTACGCCCCTCGGCGATCAGCTTGTCGAGAGTCTCGCTGCGCCCACGCACTTCCGGCGGCGTGTAGCTGCGATTCGCCATGCCCTGCTGCATCAACGGCAGGCCGGTGAAGTCGGCCTTCGCCATGACGCCCAGGATCGGCATACGCAGCGCAATGCCGTGGATCACCGAATTGTCGATGTCCTTCGCCGTGACCAGGCCCTCGTCGAGCATGCGCTGCACTTCCAGACCCATCGCCGCCTGCAGCCGGTTGGCGACATAGCCCTGCACCATCTGCTTGAACACCACCGGCACCTTGCCCATCGCGCGCACCATGTCGCGCACCGTGGCGATGGCGGCCGGATCGGTATGCGGGCCCGGGCAAAGATCGACCAGGTCGCAGAGATAGGGCGGGGTATACCAGTGCGCGATGATCGTGCGCCGTTGCAGACCCTCGGGCACCAGCGGGAAAATGTCGAGATTGGAAGTGTTGGACGCCAGGACCGCATCCGGATCCATCAGCGTCGCGAGCTCGGCATAGACCGACCGCTTGGCGTCGGGACGCTCGACGATCGCCTCTACAACGAGCGCCGCGCCGGCGACGGTGTCGGCCAGCGAGGGCACGCAGCGCACCGCGTGCGACAGACGCTGACGGTTCCACGACGCATCGACCTCGCCCGCCTCGGCGAGCGTCGCCAACGCGGTCGCCATCAGCCCGGGCGCGCGCTCCAGGGTCGCAGCATCGTTGTCGGTAAGACGCACGCTGTGTCCGCCGAGTGCGAACACCAGCGCCAGCGCATGGCCCATCAGGCCGGCCCCGACGACGGCAACTTCGGTCATGCGGACTCCATGGGGTAAAGGGCGAAGCGATTGCCGAGATCTTCGTGCAGCCCCACCATGCGCTCGCGCCACGCACGCGTCGCGTCCATCCCGATCGCGCCGTCCAGCACATCGCGCGGAGCGCCGACCCGCGCCCACTGGAAGACCGAGAACACGATATAGTCCACGTAGGCGGGCGCGGCGCCGGCGATGAACGCCTGCTCCGACAAGGTGCGTTCCAGCGGCGCGCAGGCCCGTGCCAGCTCGGGCTGTGCCGCGGCGGGATCGGCACTGAACTGCTCGAGGGTCACGCCAAGCTGCGCCTCGCGCGAGCCGCGGAAATACGCCCGGTCGTCGGGATCGATGCAGCGGATGAAATCGGCGTACACCAGCGGCCGCATCGCAGGGCCCAGCACGGTGTCGGACCAGATGTTCACCAGTCGCGCAGCACCGCGCCCGGCGGGACCACCGAACAGCGACGGGCTGTCGGGAAACCGGTCCTCCAGATAGCATGCGATCGACCAGCTGTCGTGTACGACGACGTCATCGTGCTCGATGATCGGCACGAAGTGCTGCCCGCTGAGCGCGCGGATGCGCTCCACATCGGCGAAGCGCGTCGGCACCACCGTCGGCTGCAGCCCCTTGTGCGCGAAAGCATAGCGGATACGCCAGGAGAACGGGCTGATGCGCCGCCCCTCCAGCCCGACCCGCTCATGGAAGATCAGTGCCATCACGCGCCTGCCGGCAGCCAGGGCTCGGGCGCCCGGGCATCGATGTTGGTGGCCACATCGACGATCACCGTCTCGTCCGACGCCAGCGCCTCGCGCAGCGCCGGGGCGATCTGTGCGGGCTCCTCCACCCGGATGCCGCGCAGGCCGAACACGCGCGCCACGTCCGAGAAGTCCGTCGGGCCGAACCGCACCAACTCCCGCACATCGCCAGGCGTGTTGCCCTGCTGGCGCTGGATGTTCGGCCAGCCCTGGCCGAAGCCCGAATTGTTGTTGATCACCAGCACAACCGCGATACCGCGGCGGCGCGCGGTCTCCAGTTCGGTCAGGTGGTAGTAGATCGCGCCGTCGCCGGACCAGGCGATCACCTTGCGCTTGCCGGCGGCACACTTCGCCCCGAGTGCCGCGGGGAATGCCCAGCCGAGCGAGCCGGCCGCGCGCAGATAGGTCTGCGCCGTACCGTTCAGCTCGATCAGCGTCGAGGTCCAGATGCCGGAATAGCCGGTATCGGCGACCAGGATGCCATCCTCGGGCAGCGCGCGCGTGATCTCGGCGCACAGCCGGTCGGGCAGGATCGGCACCGCGTTGCTGGCCAGCAGCGGCGCGCGCGCCTCGCGCCATGCGGCGACGATGCCGGCCGCGCGATCGGCGAACGCGCTGTCGCGGACAGGCTTGCCGATCGCCGCGTTCAGCTTGACCAGCGTCGCCTTCGGGTCGCCCATCAGGCCCAGCGTGTGCGGGTAGCTGCGGCCCAGTTCGAGCGGGTCGAGGTCGATCTGCACCACCTCCGTGCTCAGCGGCGGAATGCGCCAGGTGTGCGTCACCTGGTCGCCGGTGTGACAGCCGACGAACAGCACGAGGTCAGCCTCGTGCACGATCTGGTTGGTCGGCGGCGCCGCGTAGTTGCCCGGGCAGCCGATCGACAGACGATGGCGTGTGGGGATGACGCCGCGCCCGCCGAGCGAGGTGCCGATCGGGGCCGCCAGCGCCTCGCCCAGCGCCAGGATCTCCGGCCCGGCGCCCGAGGCGGCCGCACCGCTGCCGGCGACGATGACGATTTGCTTCGCCGTGCGCAGCTTCGCCGCCGCACGCTCGATCTCGTCATCCGACGGCGCCGGTCGATAGGGCGGCATGCTCAACTGCAACGCCGGATCAGCAATGACCGGCTCGCTTACCATGCCCAGCTCGACGACGTTCGCCGAGCGGCCATAGAGGTCGAGATGCGCCGGGCGCGGCGAGCCGGTCATCGCCTCGCGCCAGGCCTGGCGCAGCAGCCGCGGCAGGTCGGCGGCCTCGGCGACGTCGGCCGAGAACTTGGTCACCGACTGGTAGAGCGGCCGGTGCGGCAGCTCCTGGTAGGTGTTGCGGTGCTGGTAGTTGGGCGGCTCGCGCCCGGTCAGTGCGATGACCGGGCTGTGGCCGAGATACGCGTCCTGCAACCCGGCCGCGAGGTTTGCCGCGCCAACCGACTGAGCGAAGCAGATGCCCGGGCGCCCGGCGATGCGCGCGAAGCCGTCCGCCATGTAGGCTGCGGACTTCTCCGCATGCGCCAGCACTCGCGTGACACCAAGCGCGCCGAGTTCGATCAGCGTGCGGCGCAGGACCGCGTCGATGAAGAACACATGCGTGGTGCCATTGGCGGCCAGCGCGCGCGCCAGCCATTCGGCGCCGGTGATCGCTTCCTCGGTCATTCGGGTCTCTCCGTTCGCCCCGCGACAAGCTTACGCGCGCGCCTGCGCTCGAGGAAATCCAGCATCATCCGTCCCGGCTCATCGCTCTCCCACGCCGCTGCAAAGCTGTCGATGCCGCGCTGTACCGCCTGGCGCAGCGGCAGGTCCTCCCACTCGGTGATCAGCGCCTTCTGCAGGCGCACCGCCAGTGGCCCCGAGGCGAGGATCGATTCAACCAGCCGTTCAACCGCAGCATCGAGTTCCGCCACCGGCACCGCTTGCTCGACCAGTCCCCAGGCCTGTGCCGTCGCCGCGTCGATGGTGTCGCCGGTCAGCAGCCACTGCCGTGTGCGCCCCCAACCGATCAGCTGCGGCAGCAGTGCAGCCTCCACCACCGATGGCACGCCTAGCCGCACCTCCGGCATGCCGAACTGCGCGTCCGCTGCGGCCAGGCGCATGTCGCACGCCGCGGCAACCTCGACGCCGGCGCCGAACACATAGCCCTGGATGCGTGCGATCACCGG
This sequence comes from uncultured Alphaproteobacteria bacterium, assembly GCA_963812075.1. Taxonomy (GTDB): domain Bacteria; phylum Pseudomonadota; class Alphaproteobacteria; order Acetobacterales; family Acetobacteraceae; genus JAMXLO01. Next base: position 301,642 of record CAWETN010000017.1, on the reverse strand, counting down.
CACCGGCAGGCGACGGAGTACGTCGCAGCTGCGGTGCACCAGGGTGATGAAGGCGCGCGCCGATGCGGGCTCGAGGCTGGCCATCTCGTCGATGTCCGCGCCCCCTATGAAGGCGCGCTCGCCGGCGCCGCGCAGCACCACGACACGCAGCGTGCGGTCCCCGCCGAGACGCTCCAATTCGGCGACCAAGTCGGTCATCACCGCCGTGTTCAGCGTGTTCAACCGGGCCGGATTGTCGATAGTCACCACCGCGACGCCGCGCGCGTCGCGCTGCACGTTCACCCATGCCACGGACGTTCCCTCCCGATTGCCTCGCAGACCGCGCCATCCCATACTGGGTGGTGAACCGCAATGAGGAAACATGGCGATCGCCCCGCAGCAACCGCACAGGTCGTGGTACCGGCACTTCTGGTACGCGGAGCGCTCGCCGCGCGACACGCTGGCGGACCGTTCGCTCTTCTTCGCGATCGTCACCCTGTCGCTCGTGGTCGGCGGCATGCTGCTGGTCCGACACCACGCCGTGCCGCGCGGCGAGTCCCCGGGAATGATCGAAGCCGCCCGCTGAACGCCGCGGCGTCGGCCGCGTCAGGTGCGGGCCATGCTGAACTGCTGGGTTCTGCCGAATTTCCTCGCGGTGTTCGGCCTGCTTTACGCGGCTTTTGGTGCGAGTCGCCATTTCTCCCGGCGCTGCTGCAGGAGCGCGGCCTGCTCGCCGGACAGATCGGCATAGTGCTTGCCGCCTCAACCGCCATACGCGTCGTCGCGGGGACCTGCGATCGGGCACGCCGCCGACCGCACGCAGCGTCACACATTGGTTCTGTGTGTCTGCTCTCTGCTGGCCGTGCTCGCCAGCGCGGGATATCTCGCGGCGCCAGCATTCTCCGCGCTTTTCGCCGTGGCGGTGCTGCACGCCGCGATGCTGGCGCCACTCGTGCCCCTGTCGGATGCCCTAGCGACTACAGCAGCGCGCATCAGCGAGCGGCCCGGCGGCAAGCCGTTCACCTATGGCTGGCTGCGTGCGGCCGGCGCTGCCGCGTTCGTCGCCGGCACCGTCATAAGCGGTGGGCTGACTGGCGCGACCGGCCTCACGGGCATCGTCTGGATCGGCGGGCTGCTTGCTCGCGCCGGCAGGTCTTGTCGCCCTCATGCTGCCTGCCCTCGCGGGGCGCGCGGACAGCGCGAGAACCGCGTGGTCCCGAGCGCCGTGCGACTGGGCAGCGCTGCTGCGCATCCGGGTCGAGGGCAGCCACGCACTGCATGACGGTTTTGCGGTGATCCGCTGGCGCGCCGCCGGTATCGACTTCCGCGTCATCGGTGCATCTGGTCGGAAGCGGTCCTGTCGGAGGTGGCCGTCTTTCTGATTTGTGGCGGCGCGTTGCTTCGCCGCCTTGGCTCGCGCGTCGCCTGCGCAATCGCCGCCTCCGCCGACGGCCGTGCGATGGACTGTTGCGGCAGCTGCGACCTCGCCGATTCTGCTCGGTCTGATCCAACCCTCATCCTCAGCTTCGCTCTGCTGCACCTTGCCTGCATGCGCATCATCGTGCTGTCGGTGCCGATCCGCCTCGCGGCCAGCGCGCAGGCCTTCTACGTCACGCTCTGAATCGGCGCCTCAACGGCATTGCTCACGCTCGCGTCGGGCATGCTCTACAGCAGCATCGGGGGAGCGGCCTTTCTATGCATGGCCGTACTTTGCCTGCTTGCGCTGCCGGGGTGCGCGGGCCTGCGCACCGATGTGCCGCGCTCGGACGATGTCTCCGCGTGACGCGCCTGGAGCTTCAGGCGCGTCCGTGAGAGGGACCACCAATCGAGCACTACGGCGTGCGGATCACTGTGGTTGTCGGCGGTGCGGCGTAGGTGGCCGCCGGATAGGCCGGCGTGACATAGGTCGCGGCGGGTGCCGGCGTCACATACGTGGTGCTGGTGCGCGCCGGCACCGGCGTTTCGACGACACAGCCGGTCAACGCGAGCAGTCCTAGAGGCAGCAACAGCGAGTAGCGCATGGCGTATCTCCTCGTTCAGTGAAGCGCAAAGGTGCAGTGCGATCCTGGCGGAACCTTGGATGCGGGCGCGCACGCTCCGGTGAGATCGGTGACGTTTGCGCGATGACATTCGCGCCAACGTCAGCGGGTCCCGAACAGCCGGTCGCCGGCATCGCCAAGGCCGGGACGGATATAGCCGTGTTCGTCCAGCTCGCGGTCGATCGCAGCGACGTAGATCGGCAATTCCGAGTGAGTGTCGGACAGTGCGGCCAGTCCTTCGGGAGCGGCGATCAGGCAGACGAAGCTGATCTGCGATACGCCCGCCTGGCGCAGCCGGGTGATCGCGGCGGCCGCGGAGTGGCCGGTCGCGACCATCGGATCAACCACGATGACCACCCGCTCCTGTACATCGTCGGGCAGTTTCAGATAATACTCGATCGGCACCAGCGTATGCGGATCGCGATACAGCCCGATGTGACCCACGCGCGCCGAGGGAACCAAATCGAGCATGCCTTCGAGCATGCCGTTTCCGGCCCGCAAGATCGACAGGAAGCAGAGCTTCTTGCCTGACAGCAGCGGCGACTCCATGGCCTCGAGCGGCGTTTCGATCGCGACGGTCTCGGTCGCCAGGCCACGCGTGACCTCGTACGCCATCAAGAGGCTCAGCTCGCGCATGAGACGGCGGAATTCCGCGGTCGGCGTTTCCTTTCGCCGCAGCAATGTCAGTTTGTGCCGCACCAGGGGATGATCGAGAACGGCGACATTGGCGAATGACGACATGGCATCCCTGCGGCGTGGCCCGGCTCAAAATACGGTCCCGTCGCTCCGCACAACAAGCGGCGGCGCGCCGTCGGGGCGGCGCTCGCCGGCGATCCGGCGGCCGGCGTCCCAGGTGCCGCCCTGCAACAGGCGCGCCAACGGCGTCTCCTGCGTCGAAACGCCCAGGCGTGCGCGCAGCAGCGGCGCGATGCGATCGAGCAGTGCCACGGTCAATGCCCGCCACTCGACGACCGCGGGGTGATCGACGGCAAGCGGGATCGTGGCGAGCGACGGGTCGCGCAACGTCAGCACGCCGAGATCGACGAACAGCCCGCCGTTGCGGTACTCGGCGAGCCCGGTCAGGTCATCGAGACCGCTGACTGCGATGGGGATCTGCTCCAGCACCTCGATCATCGAGTAGCACAACCATTGCGACAGCTTGTGGAAGGGCACTAGACCGTCGCCGTCCAGCATCGGGTGGCGCCACACGTCACCCAGGTTCTCGCCCGCGAGGGTCAGCCGGGCCGGCCAGATTGGCGCCAGCACCTCCAGGATCGTCGCCAGCAGATCGCGCGCTGCGAGTGCGCCATTCACGCTCCGCGCCATCCAGATATCCAGCAGTCCGCCGATGCGCGACTCGGCGCCACCAGGCTTCGGCCGCCGCAGCAGCGCAGCGCCCAGGCTCCGCAACAGCGCGGCACGCCCCGCCACGCCGGGGAGAGGATTGTCCGGCGACACCTGGAACGCTGTTACCAACGCCGCGTCGGAGAGCCGGCAAAGCCCGGCCGCATCGGCCCGCCAGGGTTGCTGCGGATCGCTCGAGAACCGTCCGGCGAGAAACGCGTGCCAGCTGGCGATCGCAAGGCCTTCGGACCGGCTCAGCACCAGTCCGGTCGTCGGCTCGCGGAACCGCCACGCCGTGCCGGCCCCCGCGTCCAACAGGACGCTGACCGTGCACAGATCGATGCGCAGCCGGGCGATCTCCAGCGCGTCGCTTTCGCGCAGACTACCCGCCAGCCCTGCCCAGCGGTCGAGGCCACCCGCTGCGAAATGCCGCCAGCGGGCGTGATACGGAATCGCGAGGTCCGGGTAGTTTTGCCGGATCACTGCCGCGACATAGTCCGCCGCAGCGTCGAGCCGTGCGGGATCGAAGGCGAAATGCGGCAGCGCGCCCTGCTCGGCGAGCCCCATCAGCGCATTGCACCGCTCGCGCACCGCATCGGGCGTGCGCAGCCAGGCGAGCCTGCTTCGGTCGGACATCGCGTTCAGTCGAGCAGCGCGCGACCTGCGGGCAGGCTCAGGGCAATCGGACGGGCGATAGTCTCGGCGTAATAGCCGGACGCCTTCTTGGCATCGATCTCCACGGCGGCGTCGGCCGGAACCAGCCCGTCCGGGATGGGCACACGCTCGACGACCTCGATGCCGCTCGCGACGATTGGCGCATGCTTCATGTGGCTCATCGACACGAGCCGGTCGATCCGGGCGATGCCCAGCCAGTGCAGCACGTCGGGCATCAGCTCCTGCACCCGCATGTCGGCGACCCCCGCGACGCATTCGGTGCGCTGGAAGTAGGCCTCCGCCCGGTCGCCGCCGGCCTGCCGCTTGCGCGCGTTGTAGACCAGGAACTTGGTCACCTCGCCCAGCGCGCGCCCTTCCTTGCGGTTGTAGACCACGACCCCGACGCCACCCTGCTGCGCGGTCGCCACGCAGATCTCGACGCCGTGCGCGAGATAGGGACGGCAGGTGCAGATATCGGAGCCGAACACGTCGGAGCCGTTGCACTCGTCGTGCACCCGACAGGCGATCGGGGTCTCGGCGCGACCGAGCCGCGCCGGGTCGCCCACGATATAGACCGAGGTGCCGCCGATCGGCGGCAGCAATACCTCGAGGTCCGGGCGCGTCACCAGCTCGGGGAACATGCCGCCGGTCTGTTCGAACAGGCAGCGCCGCAGGTCGGTCGTGCCGATGCCGAATCGCGCGGCCACGCCGGGCAGGTGCCAGACCGGCTCGATGGCGACCTTGGTCACGCACACCTCGGCCGCCGTGGTCAGCACCATACCATCCGGCGTCAGCCGCCCGGTCTGCACAGCCGCGGCGATCTCCGGCATGTTGATGCGCGCGCGGGTGACCGCGACGGTCGGCCGGATGTCCTGACCGGCGCCGATCCGATCGGCAAATACCTCGCCTGTCATGTGGCCCCACGGGTCCAGCGAGACGATCCGATCGGGTCGCGCCCATTGCGGGAAGGGCCCGATGCGATCGGCCGGCGCCGTATCGGTCAGGTCGGCCCGGTGGTCCGGCGCAAGGTGGCCGGCAGCGATGGCAAGCGCCCGGTATACCGAATAGGCGCCGGCGTGGGTGCCGATAACATTTCGCGCGTCCGGGTCATGCAACGTGGCAATCACCGGGCCCCGCTGCCGCGGGTCGGCGGCACCCCAATGCACCGGCACCATGCGGCCGACGCGCGGCGGGTGCGACGTGAGAGCGATCGCACGCGGTGCGGAATTCGTTGCCCGCCGCGATATCGGCTTGGGCGACGTGCCGGTCATGGGGCGTCAACTCCGATTTGCGGGCGCCAGCGTAACGGCCTCCGCCCCGCAGGGTCCAGCACATCCGTCGCGCGATGGTTCCGACGCCAAATGGCATCGTGGCGAGACGCATTTTCGGCTTGCCCCTCACGGCTTCGTGAGGTAATTTGCGAGTGTCATCTTTGATGTTCGCTCCAGCATCCAGGCTGGTTGATTTGGATCAGCGCTCGTGGTGTCTCACCCAGCAAATTTACCGGCAGTGGAAGCCGCAGCAACCACTGTGCGGGCGACTTCGGGGGATTTCGGCATGTCAGGTCCATACAGCTCGACCGAGGTGATCGAACAGACCGAACTCGGGCAGGTCGAGCGTCGCAGACCGGGCCGGAAGAACATTGTGAACCCGGCCCTGCTTCCTCTGCTACGCGGAAGCGCGGCTCCGGCGCTGGACCTGGACGATCAGTCGGAGAGCCCGCTGAGACCCGCGAAGGGCGTTTTGGTCGGCCTGTTGATCTCCGGACTGATCTGGACCCTGGTCGGATCGCTTCTTATCTGGTTCGCCTGATCGCCGCGCCCGCTGCTCTGCTTGGCAGAGGGCCGGTGCGCGTGCTGTCGGTGTCAGATGGCGTCGAACCCGGCCGGTTCGCCAGCGGCAGGGATGATGGCATCGAACGCGCCGGCCAGCGACATGAAGTGTGCGAGGTGCCCCTTCGAGGGCTGCACAACGACGTCATCGCAACTCCGCCAGATCGACCAGCGCCGGAACCCCGAATTCGCCGGATAGAACGCGAGGACCTCTTCGTACTCTTCGCCGGCAGTGCAGTGGTCCAACTCGACCACCATGCGCAGGCGGTGGAACTCCGCCCATCCCAGCGCCATGATGAGATCGCCGATCTCGAACGCCAGTCCTTTGGGCGGGTTCAGCGGGGATTTTGGCAGCTTCATCGGGCTTCCTCGGAACTGGTCGGATCGGTCGGCGCGGGCCGCTGCAATGACCCTTACAGTCCCCGGCAGGCAACGACATTGATCCAGGTCAAGCCAAGCCCGTCCTCCGTGATATTACGTACGTCAGCAACGACGGGGCACGCCTATTCGGTTCCTGACGCTTCGGCGGAAGGCTCGCCGCGCCACGCCTCACGGACGCGCGCCAGCCGTCCCAGCGTGCGCCAGCGAACATCGGCCTGCCGCAGCGCCTCGGAGGCCTGGGCCATCTCCACGGCCTCGCGGCGCGCAATCTCCATTGCATACGTCACCTCGGCGAGGTCGGCCCGAAGCGCGTCGATCCTGTCCCGGAGAAAATCCGCGCGGCTGGTACTCCGCCCTGCGCGCCACCTCCGCCCGTTGAGCGCGATCGCGCTCGGTCTCCGCCGTGCGCTCGGCCGTCTCGGCACGCTGCCGCAGCACGGCGACCGACGCCTCCAGTTCCTCGATCGTCTGGCGCAGGTGCCCGCCGGGGTCGAAGTCCTTGCCCGGCGCCGGTTCGGACCACTTCGGCGGCACCAGCGCGCGCATGGTGCCCTGGTTGTCCATCTGGCGCCGCCAGCCGCGGCGCACCACCAGCCGGATCGCCGACGACAGCGTGATCCGCCGCGCCTCGGCGAGTTCGGCGTAGCTCATCCAGCGGCTGTCCGCATCGTCATCCGCGGCGCCGTTCCCCCCCTCATGCATGTTCAATGTTTCCTCATCGGCGGCGGACAGCCGACCTACACGAAATGCGGGCGCACCTGTTCGCACAGGAGACGCAGCGAGCGCATCATCATCTGCGGCGGTATGAGGGCGCCGAAGTTCAGCTCGGCCAGGATGCCGTCGATCCCGAGTTCCTCGTGCAGCTGCCGCAAGCGGTCCGCCACGCGCGCCGGGCTGCCTACCACGACCTTGTCGCGCAGCACCTGCTCGTAGGTGATGGTGCGCACCGTCTCCAGTTCTGCGCGGCGACGGCTGTTCGGCGAGCCTTCCAGCCGCGAGGTGAGCGAGCGATAGCCGGCCATCGTGCTGGGCTCCGCCTCCTGCTGCGCCTGCGCGTCGGTGTCCGCGAGATGCAGCGACAGGCGTAGATACACACGGCCTTTGCCCGGGTGCCCGGCGGCGGCGTAGGCGTCGCGGTAGGCGACCAGGTCCGGCGCCAGCCCCGACAGCGAGCCGCTGCGCACCGCGACGAACAGCGGGTACCCGAGGGCGCCGAGTACCGGGAAGGTGTCCTCGCTGGCGCCGGCGATGCGGATCGGCGGATGCGGCTGCTGATAGGGGCGCGGCACGGCGCGCGCTTCGTCGAAGCTGTAGAATTTCCCGGCATACGAAAAGCTGGGCCGTGTCCAGGCGAGCTTCAGGATCTCCAGCGTCTCGTAGAAGCGTTCGCGGCTCTCGGAGTAGGGGACGCCGTAGGCGGCGTAGGCGCGCGGATTGCCGCTGCGCCCGGCCCCCAGCAGCAGCCGGCCGCGGCTGATCTGGTCGATCGTGGCGGTCTCCTCCGCCAGGCGCAGCGGATGGCACAGCGGCAGCACCTGCACACCGGTGCCGATCAGCAGCCGGCTGGTGCGCGCGGCGATCGCCGCGGCGACCGTCAGCGGGGCACTGAGGACCGAGCGGGAGGCCTGCTGGTGGATCTCGGCGAGCCAGACCGAATCGAGCCCCCAACTCTCCGCGTCCACGACCTGCTGCAGCGCCTGGGCGAACGCGTCCGCATCGGATTGCTGATCCACCTGGCGGTGGAACTCATGGTACCAGCCGAACTCCATCCCGCCAGCGTCGCATTTGGCGCATCCCCGCGCAACGCGTAACCTTAGGTTCCGCGGTCGGGAGGGCTTGCATGCGGTTTGGATTGTTCGGCAGCGCCGCGGCGCGCCGGGGCAGCGGTGAGTTCGACAGCGCCGAGGGATTCCGCGACTTCATCGAATACAACGTCGAGGCCGAAGCACTCGGCTTCCACGGCACGTTCGTGGTCGAGCACCACTTCACCGGCTTCGGCCAGGTCTCCGCGACGTTGAACCTGCTGACCTGGCTCGGCGCGCGCACGCGAACACTGCGGCTGGGCACCGCGGTGATCGTGCTGCCCTGGCACAACCCCGTTCTGCTCGCCGAACAGGCGGCGACGCTGGACCTGCTGTCGGGCGGGCGGCTCGATTTCGGCGTCGGCAAGGGCTACCGCTACAACGAGTTCGCCGGCTTCGACGTGCCCATGGCAGAGGCGGACGCGCGGTTCGAGGAATCGCTGGCGGTGCTGCTGAAGGCATGGACGTCAGAAGCGCGGTTCTCGCATCACGGCAAATACTGGCGGTTCAACGACATCGTCGTCGAGCCGCCCTCGGCGCAGAAGCCGCACCCGCAGATCTGGATGGGCGCCGGCAGCGAGCGCTCGATCCGCAGCGTTGCCGAACGCGGGTTCAACCTGCTGCTTGGACAGTACGCCTCGCCGGACGATGTCGCGCAGAGCATCGCCTGGTTCCGGTCGGCGGTGGAGGCGAGCGGGCGGCACTACGACCCGATGCAGGTCGGCGTGACACGGGCGTTCTTCGTCACCGACAGTGCGGCGGAGCGCGACGCGGCATTGGACCGGCGGCTGCAGAACCGGCTGCGGCAGTTGAAGCTCGCCACCACGCCGGACGGCACCGTGCATGGCGGCCCCGACCGCGCAACCGGCGACCCACAGGCGATCAACCTCAACAGCGCGATCTATGGCAATCCCGACGAGATCGCTCGCCGGCTCGGGGCTTTGCACGGGGTCGGGGTCGGCTACGTGCTGGTCAACGGCGGCGGCTCCGGCGGCGGCGAGCGCGGCCGGCAGAGCCTGCGACGCTTCGCCCGCGAGGTGATGCCGTTGTTCTCCGAGCAGTCGCCGGCACAGGCAGCGGATTAGCATAGCCCCCCGACGTCATTGCGAGCGAAGCGAAGCTCGCTGACCGTGCGCACCCTCGCCGGGATTGCTTCGTCGCTGCGCACCTCGCAATGACGACGTAAGATCGAGTGATGCTGCGGCCGAGCTTGTTGATCCGATGGCAACGTCAGGTTCTGCTGGTTTGGCCGGCAGCTCGATGCGGACGCGAAGTCCCGACGGTGAAGCGTTGCGTGCAGACACGACGCCACCATGCAGGCGTACCACGCGCTCGACGATGGCGAGCCCAATGCCGGTGCCGCCCGTGTGCCGTGTGCGCGATTCGTCGACCCGAAAGAACGGGTCAAAGAGGTGTGGCAACGCCGATTCCGGGACGCCGGGACCAAAGTCGCGGATGACGACCAAGGCGCGATTGCGCGCCAGCGTCAGGATCACAGTGACCTCGGTCTCCGGTGGAGTGTAAAACAGCGCGTTGCGCAGTACGTTCTCCAGAGCGATCCGCAGCAGCGTGGGGTTCCCATCAACTGTCACGCAGATGAGCGCTGGGACGAACCTGATGGCGCCCAAGCGACCCGGACATTCAAAGGACACATTGCGAATTGCCTCGTTGAGCAGCCCTGTCATATCGATGGGCGACCGTCCGGTCAGGACCGACGTGCCCTCCAGGGACGCAAGTTCCTGAAGATCACGTACCAGCTGCGAGGCACCCTCAACCTCCCGCTCCATCCGATCAAATTGGACCTCAGCCGCGTCCCCTTTGGCTCGACGGGCCAGCGCGGCCGCCAGGCCGATCCGTGCCAATGGCGATCTTATTTCGTGCGATACATCGACGACGAACCGCCGTTGGATCTCGATCAGCGACGCAATACGCTCGGCCATGCGGTTGAAGGTTCGCACCAATGCCGCAGTCTCGTCACCACGGCTGACCTCCACGGCCCGCGCCGAAAGGTCGCCCTCCGACAATGCCGCGGCGGCGTGCTGCAGATCGCGGATCGGTCGAGTGAGAAAGCGCGCAAGGATGAAACTCACGGCGCCACAGCAGGCAAGTTCCAGGGCGAGCGTGAGCCACTCGAACAACGCGCGCGGCGGCGGCGACCGGAGCGGCGTGAAACGGAAGCAGTATTGCCCACCGTCGGTCGCGGCGATTGGAACCGCGAGCGCTTTCCCGCCACCTGCTGGACCAGCACGGTCAGCGCATCCGTCTGGCGGCATCGGGCCCAATTCCAGCTGCGATCGGGTGAGTTGCTGTTCGCCGGCGATGAACCGGTCGAGCGCGGGCTGGCCGCCGCTCTCGTAGGCCGCCAGCGCCGCCGCGCCGTAAAACTCCAGCAGATGCCGGAACGGCGGCGGGTCGTTGAATGGCAGCCCGACACCGAACAGCCAGAGCGCCAGCAGCCCGAGCGCTCGGGTGACCGGGTAGATGATGAATGTCGCGGCGAAGATGCGACCGAAGAGACTACGCACCAGCTTCCGTTCCGGAATGGATTGGCTCGCGAACGACGTAGAGGTAGCCCACGTTACGAACTGTCTTGATGAGATCGTCCGGACCGAGCTTCCGACGCAACTTGCTGACGAGCGTGTCCACATTGCGCTCAGTGCCGACGCCGTGGGCGCGTCCCAGCGAAATGTGCGCCAGCTCGTCACGCGGCACCGGCGATCCAGCGCGCAGCAGCAGATGCTGCAGCAAATCGAACTCCGCCGTCGTGAGGTCCAGCTCCTGTTCGCCACGCGCCGCGAGCCGCGCCGCCGGGTTGAGCCACACGTCACCGACCCGGATCTCCGCGGACCCCGGCACGGCGTCCGGATCGGCGCGCTCCGTGCGACGCAGCACCGCGCGGATGCGCGCCACCAGCTCGCGCGGCTTGAACGGCTTGGTGACGTAGTCATCGGCGCCCAGTTCGAGGCCGAGGACGCAATCGGTCTCATTGTCACGCGCGGTCAGCAGGATCACTGGGGTGGCGTAGCCCCGCCGCAGCGACTTCAGCACATCGAAACCGGAGCGGTTCGGAAGCATGACGTCGAGGACGACCAGATCGTAGCCCGCGGGTTTGTCGGCGGCCGGCGCTGCGCCATCGTGCACGGCGTCAACGTGAAAACCTTCCAGGCCGAGATACTCGGCAATCATCGCAGCCATGGCACGATCGTCCTCGACCAGCAGAATGCGCTCCATCACCCAAACATCCCCCGAGGTTTCATGGAGTTGTGTGGAGTTTTATCGGTTTATGCGACGCGGAAGCCAGGGTGGTCGATAAAACTCCGCACAGTTCTACACACATCGCGTCCCCACGGCTCTAGCGTGGCGCTGCTCGGGGTGAGGTCAAGGTTACGATGCGTTGGCTCGGCTGGTCAGTCAGAAATAAGCTGCACCATTCGGTGAGCACAACCGAAAGGAGTGATCAACCACTCGTGCCGGCGGATGCTGCCCAGCCGCTTCACGCACAACTGCAATCGCTCGCACAGGATCTGATTGCCGCGCGTGCAACGCCCGACCAGGCAATCGGTTATGTGGTCAAGGTCACAGGCCAGTGCCCCGAACGCCTTCGCGACCCGCTCATGCGGATCGCGGCCGAACTGGTCGATGACGCGCTGCGGCACGGAATGGCCCTGCTGCGGCAAGGCCGCGTCGAGATCTCGCTGGTCACCGAACCGGACGGCAGCATCGAGCTCGCCGTCCGAGACAATGGATGGCAGCCGCTGTGCCATGCCTGGACAGGGGAGGACGCCGGATCGGCCCGCGCTCTTGCAAGTGCGCAGCTCGGGACGTTTGCGCTCCGGCGACGGGATGAATGGACCGAGGCAGTGGTCAGGTTTCCTGGCAAGCCGACTGGTCAACTGGGCCTCACGGTCCTCGGATATGGCATGGGGCTGCTCAGCATTGTCTGGTACGCAGTCGTGGCGCAGGGTAGCGCGCGTCATGGTGCCCAGAACATGTGGGAGGCATCGGTCTGCATCGCCTCTGTCGTCCTGATAAGCGGCAGCGAATGCCCCACCAACATTATACCAGGCGTTGGCATGCGGTCAGCTGAATGGCGGTCGGTGGCGAGCCACGCAGATACTGCCCCGCGATCCGAATGAATGTGCGCTAGCGCTGGCCAAGGAAGTCCAGCACCGCTGCCCACGACGCTGCCGCGGCATCCGCGTTGTAGCCGACGGTCCCGAACGGGTAGCGCACGGGCACCGGCCGGCTGCGCGCATCGAACCCGTGATGCGCGTTTGGGTAGACGATGCTGCGCAGGCTGTTCGGCGGCGCACCCATCAGCACGGCGTCGCAAACCGCCGGACGGGCCACGTCATCGTCGGCGCCCAGGAGCATCAGCGCGGAGACACCTGCCGCAGACCACGCCGATTCCCCACGGCAGTCGGGATAGTACATCACGGCCCGTACCAAGGTCGGCGGCCCAGGCGGCATCGCAGCGAGTGCCGCGAGCACCGCCCCACCGCCGTACGACCAGCCGATGACCGACGTCCTGCCCGGGTCGACGCCGAAGCGGTCATGCACCCACTCGGCGGCTTCAAGAATGTCGTTGCCGGCCCTGGCATGCGACATGTGCGCGCAATCGCCGAAGCGACCAAGGTAGTCGACGAACACCACGGCATAGCCGGCCGCCTGGAGGTCGCTGGCACGTTCCTCGTACAGATTGATGCCATTGACAGCGGCGAACCCTCCGCAGCCGGGCACCAGCAGCACGGCAGCACGGGGCGCATCGCCCGACGGCACGAGCACCCGGTATTTTTCGTCCGCCCACGCTCCGCCGCACGCCGCCAGGAGCAGCAAAGTCACGATGCGCATCACGCCCGACCCCGCTGCCGCGGATCCAGCACCAGGCTGAGCCGGTCGCCGACCAGGTTCACCGCCATCACCGTCAGGAACAGCGCAAGGCCCGGGAAGATCATCGTCCACGGCGCGTAGCGGACATATTCGCGACCGGCGTTCAGCATAGCACCCCATTCCGGCGTCGGCGGCTGCGCACCCAGGCCCAGAAACGACAGCGTCGCGGTGAACAGCACGGCACCCCCGAGATCGAGCGTGGTGATGACGATCAGGATGGGCGACAGGTTCGGCAGCAGGTGGCGCAGCACGATGCGCAAGCGCCCGGCGCCGACCGCACGCGCGGCCTCGACGAAGTCGCGCGCGACCAGGGTCAGCGTGGCGGCCCGGGTGATGCGGGCGAAGCGCGGCACGCCCGAGATGCCGACGGCCAGTGCCGCATTCCACAGCCCGACCCCCAGCACGGCGACGATCAGGATGGCGAGGATGATCGGCGGAAAGCTCAGCAACGAGTCGATCAGCCGCGAACCGAGGGCGTCGATGCGCCCGCCGGCGAATGCAATGGCGACGCCCAACAGAGCGCCGAACAGCAGGCTGATGGCGACCGTCGAGAGACCCATGGCGAGCGAGAACCGCGCGCCGTACATCACCCGGCTCAGGATGTCGCGGCCGAACAGGTCGCAGCCGAACCAGTGCTGGGCCGACATCGGCGCCAGGCGACGGCACTGGCTGGTGGCGTTCCAGTCGTAGGGTGCCAACAGCGGAGCAGCGGCGGCCATCGTCAGGATCGCCACCAGGACGATGCTGCCGGCCGCGGCACCAGGCGCGCCAAGCAGCCGGGCGACGCGCCTCACGCCTGCACCCGCGGATCGATGATGCCGTAGGCAATGTCGATCAGCAGGTTGATCAGCACGTAGGCCGCCGTGGTCAGCACCACGACGCCCTGCACGACCGGAAAGTCCTTCTCGAGCACCGCGAGCACCAGCAGGCGGCCGATGCCGGGACGCGCGAACACCGTCTCGGTCACGACAGCGCCGCCGATCAGCAGCGCGAACTGGATGCCCAAGAGTGTCAGCGGCGGGATGATCGCGTTGCGCATCGCGTGCTTGGCGACGACGCGAACGGCGGTGAGACCCTTGGCGTAGGCGGTGCGGATGTAGTCCTGCGCCATCACCTCGATGATGCTGTTGCGCACCAGCCGCGCGAGACCGCCGGCGATGAACAGGCCGACAGTGATGCTGGGCAGGACCAGCGCCTCGAGTCCGCTGCCCAGCACCGGCACCCAGCCAAGCTGGGTGGCGAACACCTGGATGAGAATCATGCCGATCCAGAAGCTGGGCAGCGACAGCCCCGCGAGAGCGAGCGTCATGCAGGCGGTGTCGATCCAGCCGTTCGGCCGGACCCCCGCGACGATCCCGAGCGTCGCCCCGAGCAGCACGCCGATGACGAAGCCACCGATGGCGAGTTGCAACGTATAGGGGAGTTCCGCCGCGATCAGCCGCGTCACCTTCTGCCGGCTGCGGAAGCTGTCGCCGAAATCGCCGCGCGCCGCACTGGCCAGGAAACGGACGTACTGCACGGCGATCGGACGATCCAACCCCAGCTTCGCACGGGCAGCGTCCATCGCCTGGTCGCTGATCGGCGTGCCCTGCAGCATCAGCAGCACCGGATCGCCCGGTGCCAGCCGCATGGCGCCGAACACCACGGTCCACGTGATCAGGAGCGTCACGATGGCGCTGAGCAGACGGCCTGGAATGCGCTGCATCGGCGCAGGATACGGAGGCCGATTGCGCAATGCCACCGGGCACCGCACAGTACCCGCAACCGCACGGGGGAAGAGCCAATGGTGACACGTCGCGCGATGGTCGGCGGTCTGCTCGCCGCGCCGATGATCGCCCGCGGCGCTGCGGCGCAGTCCGGCGCCGGCCTCACGGTGACCTGGGGCGAGGACGATGCGACGCCGCGCACCTACGATCCGCGGGTCACCAGCTCGCGGCACGAATACCAGGTGATCGCGCAGGTGTTCGATACGCTGATTGCCAGCGACGGATCGAACAAGCTGTTCCCGGGACTGGCGGCGGGATGGGACGTCGCTCCCGACGGCAAGAGCGTTAGGCTGAAGCTGCGCACCGACGTGGGCTTCCACGACGGCACGCCATTCGACGCCGAGGCGGTGAAGTTCACCTTCGACAGCATCGTCGATCCGAAGACGGCGAGCGAGGCGGCAATCACCCAGCTCGGTCCCTACGCGGGCACCGAGGTGATCGACCCGCATACGGTGCGGGTGACCTACTCGCAGCCGTTCGGCGCGGCGCTCGCGAGCTATGCCGAGGGCACGCTGGCGCCGGTCTCACCCACGGCGGTGAAGCGTCTCGGCAACCAGGCCTTTGCCCGCGCGCCGGTGGGAGCCGGGCCGTTCCGCTTCGTATCGTGGGAGGAGGGACGGCAGGTCGTGCTGGAGCGGTTCGACCAGTACAACTGGGCGCCTGGCTACAATGCGAACCATGGACCCTCCGCCGTCCAGCGCGTCGTCTCGCGGTTCATCCCCGATGCCTCGACGCGCGTGGCGGCGCTGGAGGCGGGCGAGATCGACATTTCCGACGTCACGCCGATCCTTGACATGAAGCGGCTCGGCGAGACGCCCGGCTACGGCACGATGATCGGCAACGCCGCGGGCATCCCGTTCGGCCTGGAGCTCAACGGCAGCCGCGGGATCTTCGCCGACCTGCGGGTGCGCCGCGCGCTCGCCATGGCGGTGGATCGCAAGGCGCTCAGCGACAACCTGTTCTTCGGCCTGATCGACCCGGCGTACGGGCCGCTGTCCAAAGGCACCCCGGGCTATTGGGCCGGCACCGAGGCGATGTACCCGCCTGACCCGAAGGCCGCGATGGCGCTGCTGGAGCAGGCCGGCTGGAAGCCTGGGCCCGATGGCGTGCGCGTGAAGGACGGCCAGCGGCTGAGCGGGTTCTATGGCGCCCCGCCGCCGCTCGAGCCGGATACGGCAGTGGAGATCCAGGCGGTGGCGCGGCGCGTCGGCTTCGATCTGAAGGTCGAGACGATCACCTTCGCGCGCAATCAGGCGCTGGTGTTCGACAACGCGTTCGACATGCTGCCGGTGCGCTGGATCCAGGCCGATCCGACATGCCTGGAGAATCTGTTCGCCAGCGCCAGTATCCCGAGCCCCGGTCGCTACCGCTACAATTGGATGCAGCTGAAGGATGCGAAGCTGGACGCGCTGCTGGCCGAGGGCCGGGCAGTGACCGATCCGGAGAAGCGCACCGCCGTGTACGGCGAGGCGCAGAAGATCATCATGGACAGCGCTCTGTGGTTTCCGGTGCACAACCAGGTGCAGACGATCGCCTATCGCGCCGGGAAGCAGGGCTACCACTTCGCCCGCGCCAGCTGGATCGCGCTGTTCTACGACGTGACGAAGGCCTGAGCGCGATGCATGCGCTGACCGGCTACGCCGATCGCTGGAGCGTCAGGCAGGGCGATGCGATCCGCTTCATGGTCTCCAGCGCCGGCGGCCGCGATTTTGCGCTGCGCGTCGTCCGCCACATCTGTGCCGATCCCAATCCGGCCGGACCGGGCTATGCCGAAGTGGCGATGCCGAGTGCGCTCGACGGCACGCATCGGGGCCAGTACCAGCCGGCGTTCCTCGGCAGCTTCGGGCACGTCGCATCGCTGCCGGTGGATCTGCGCGACGGTGTGCTGCTGTCGGCGACAATCTGGCCGACCACGCCCGGCAAGGGCCGACAGGGGCTGATCGCGCTGCGCGTCGGAGGCTGGACGCTGGCACTCGGCATTGGCCCGGCCGGCGGAACGATGGCGGAGGTCACCGGTCCGGATGGCTCCTGCACGCGCGCTGAGGTTGCGTGCCGATTGCACGAGCGGCGCTGGTACGACGTATCGGCGACCCTCGGCCGCGACGGTGCGGTCACGGTGACGCAGCGGCCGCGTGCCCCGCTCGGCGATGCCGGCGAGGCGGGCGCCCAGGCAGCACCGGCACCGGGCGGCGCTCCGGAACTCCTGCTTGCCGCCTTGCCGCCGGACGGCGAGGGATCGGCGAGCGGCCACTACAACGGGAAGCTCGAGCGTCCTGCGATCCATCAGCCGGCCCCGTCGAACGCCGTGCTGGCGGAGTGGGACTTCTCGATCGGCATGCACAGCCAGCTGGCCACCGACATCGGGCCGCATGCGGCCCACGCCCGTCTGGTCAACCTGCCGACGCGCGCGATGACGGGATCGAACTGGACCGGCGCGGTGCACGACTGGAAGAGCGCCCCCGGCCAGTACGGCGCCATCCATTTCCACGACGACGACCAGGGGCCACTCGGCTGGAGCGAGAGCGCGCGCCTAGACATTCCGACGGGCTGGCCCAGCGGCTTCTACGCGGCGCACATCAGCAACAATGCCGGCGAGGACTACATCCCCTTCGTCGTGCGGCCGCGCCAGCCGCAGGCGGACGTGGTGTTGCTGGTGCCGACGTTCAGCTATCAGGTCTATGGCTGCTTCGTCCGCCCGGGCCGCGGCGAGGAGATCGCCGAACGCGCCGCCGCATGGCGCGCGCTGCACGAGACGCCCGACGTGAACCCACAGTTTGGGCTGTCCTGCTACAACCAACACAGCGACGGCTCCGGCGTGTCGCTGGTCACGCAATTGCGCCCGATGCTGGACACAAGGCCGCGGCAATTCGCCCTGATGGACCCGGTGGAGGGCGGATCGGGCACGGCGCGCTGGGTTGCCGACAACTACATCGACCAGTTCCTGTCCACCATCGATGTGCCGCACGACGTCATCACCGATCATGACCTGCATGCCGATGGCATCGCCGCGTTGGCGCCGTATCGCCTGGTGATCGCCGCGCAGCACCCGGAATACCACTCCGAGCGCATGATGCAGGCATTCGAGGACTTTCTGTCGCAGGGTGGGCGCCTGATCTATCTCGGCGGCAACGGCTTCTACTGGCGCGCCGAACCGTCGGAGGAGCAGCCCGACACGCTGGAGGTGCGCCGAGCCGAGGGCGGCATCCGCACATGGGAGACGATGCCAGGCGAGAGCTATCATGCGTTCGGCGGCGGCTACGGCGGCCTGTGGCGGCGGATCGGACGTTCCAGCCACAAACTCGTCGGCATCAGCTTCTCCACCCAGGGGCGCCATCTCGGCTTTCCGTACCGCGGCGTCGGCGGCATCGGCGATCCGCGTGCGGCCTTCATGACGCAGGGCCTCGAGGTGCACGACGGCACGATGTTCGGCGACGCCGGCTACATGGGCGGCGGCGCCGCCGGCTTCGAACTCGACAGCGTGAACCCGAAATACGGCACGCCGCCGCACGCACTCGTTGTCGCCAAAGGCATTGTCATCCATCCCGACTACGGCTGGGTCAACGAGGACATGTTGGTGCACCGCCACCCGCTGCCGCAGGAGGACTGGTCGTGTGCCGACATGACCTTCTTCGAGACCGCTTCCGGCGGCGCGGTCTTCTCCGTGGGCTCGATGACCTACGCCGGGAGCCTGATGGTCGATGGCGGCGCCAGCCTGCTCGGGCGGCTCACGGCGAATGTGGTGCGGCGCTTCGCCGACCCGGCGCCGTTCACGCTGCCGCCGATGCCTGCGCCGCGATAGTCATGCTGCCCTAGAGGTGACCTGCCATGCTGCACGACCTTGTCTTCCTGTTCGACGTCGACAACACCCTGCTGGACAACGACCGGGTGCAGGCCGATCTCGGCGTGCATATCGGCATCGAGCACGGTGCCGCAGCGCGCGATCGGTACTGGGAAATCTTCGAGACGCTGCGCAGCGAACTCGGCTACGCCGACTATCTGGGCGCGCTGGAGCGCTATCGGCTGGAAGAAATGCACGATCCGCGGCTGCTGCGCATCTCCAACTGGCTGGTCGATTATCCGTTCGCCGATCGGCTGTACAGCGGGGCGCTGGATGCCGTACGGCATGTGAATCAGTGGGCGCCGGTGGTCATCCTGTCCGACGGCGACGCAGTGTTCCAGCCGCGCAAGGTCGATCGCTCCGGACTATGGCGGACATTCGACGGACACGTGCTGATCTACATCCACAAGGAGGAGGAGCTGGCCGATGTCGAGCGGCTGTACCCGGCCAGGCACTACGTGATGTTCGACGACAAGCTGCGCATCCTGGACAGCATGAAGCAAAGCTGGGGCGAGCGGCTCACGGCGGTGTTCCCCCGCCAGGGACACTACGCGACCGATCCGGAGATATTGGCGCAGTATCCGCACGGCGACCTCCAACTCGATCGCATCGGCGACCTGGTCAAGCTCGAGCTCGCCGACATCGTCGGCCGCTGAGGCCATCACGATTGCGCAAAGGGACCGGAACGCCTGCCTCGCATGCGCGTTCAGAGACGAATTCCGGCGAAACAGGAGGCAAGGATGAGCGACTCGGTGTCCGGCGGCATGCAAGGTTCGAACGCAACCGCGCAGCGGGTCGCGGGCAGTGTCCAGGGCGCGGTAGACCAGGTCGGGCACGCCGCATGCCGAGCGCATGACGGTGTCGGCGAGGTCCGCGAGGTCATCCGGGCGCAGCCGATCACGGCGGCGCTGGTGGTGTTTGCGCTGGGCTACCTGTTCGGCCGGCTCGGCTCGCTTATCCCGAGCGGCGGTCGGCGGCGCGCCTGAGCGCCGCCATCGCGATCAGCGCCACGGCGATCACCAGGAATGACAGGCCCGTGGTGACGGTGCCCAGCGCATACAGCACCGGCGTCGTCACGTTGGTGGTCATGCCGAAGATCTCCAGCGGCAGGGTATTGTCGCTGCCGGCGGTCAACAAGGTGCGGGCGAACTCGTCGTAGGAGAGCGTGAAGCCGAACAGCGCGACGCCCACCACACTCGGTCCGATGATGGGCAGCACCACATGCCGGAAGCGCTGCCAGGGCGAGGCCCCGAGATCCAGCGCCGCTTCCTCCCAGGCGCGGTTGAAGCGGTTGAACACCGCGAACATGATCAGCAGGCCGAACGGCAGCGTCCAGGTGAGCTGCGCGCCCAACGCGGAGCTGTACCAGGCGGGATCGAGGCCGCTCAGGTTGAACAGCAGGCCGATACCGAGACTGACCAGGATGGAAGGGATGATCAGGCTGGCGACGGTCAGCGTGAACAGTACGCCACTGCCGGCGAAGCGGCGGCGGAAGGCGAGGCCGGCGGCAAGCGAGATCACCACCGTCAGGGTCATCACGATCAGGCCGAGCAGCAGCGAGCGACCGAGAGCACCACCGAAGTCGCCGACCGCCTGTTGCTCGAACAGGTGCGCGAACCAGTGCAGGGACACGCCGTTCATCGGGAAGGTCAGGCCGCCATCGGGACCCTGGAACGACAGCACGACGATGGTCAGGGTCGGGCCGTAGAGGAACAGCACGAACAGACAGAAGAACGCGGTCAGCGCCATCCGGCCCACCAGGCCGAAGGTCATGCCGCCACCCGCGCCCGACCACAGGTAAGGCTCACAGCTCGCGCCTGATATCGACGATGCGGAGGATCGCCGCGATCATCAGCAGCACGACCGCCAGCAGCACCACGGCATTGGCGCAGGCGGCGGGGTACTGCAGCAGCGAGATCTGGTTGGAGATCATCAGCCCGACGGACGCACTCTGCCCGCCGCTCATCAGCCGCACCGTGATGAAGTCGCCCATCACCAGAGTGACGACGAAGATCGAGCCAATGGCGATGCCGGGCTTGCACAGCGGCACGACCACATGCGCGACGATTTGCCCGGGCCGGGCGCCGTTGTCGATGGCCGCCTCGATGAGCCGGTGGTCGATGCGCATCATCGTGTTGAAGATCGGCGTCACCATGAACAGCGTGTAGAGGTGCACGTAGGCCAGCACCACCGCGAAGTCCGAGAACAGCAGGAACTCGAGCGGCGCATGGATCAGCCCAAGGCGCAGCAGCAGGCTGTTGAGCAGCCCCTCGCGGCCGAGGAACGGCACCCATGAGATCATGCGGATGATGTTCGAGGTGAGGAACGGGATGGTGCAGACCAGGAAGAGCACCAGCTGCGTGACGCGGCTCCGCACCACGAAGGCGAGATAGAAGGCCACCCAGAACCCCACCACCAGCGTCACCGCCCAGACAATCGCGGTGAAGCGCAGCGTGCTGAGATAGGTGCGCCAGGTGACGGCCGATCCCAGCACGTCCCGGTAGTTGGTCAGCACGAAGCCCGGGATGATCTGGACGCTGTCGTAGTCGAAGAAGCTGACGACGACCAGCACCGCCATCGGCAGCATCAAGAACACGCCCAGGACCAGCGCCAGCGGCGCCGCCTGGTAGTAGGATGCCTTCACGCGGCGATGAACTCGTTCCATTTCTGGACCATGTAGCGGTCCTCGGTCATCACCGAATTCCAGCACGACACGTGCCCCATGCGTTCGTAGAACGAACCGCCGTCGCGCACGGCGCCTGCCTTCTCCATCACCTTGCCCTCGGGAGACTTGATGTCGGCCTGCGCCGGCTTGCCCTCGATCCAGAAGCCCCACTCGTCGGGCGACATGTACTGCTTCGCGGTCTCCAGCACCGCGCTGTAGTAGCCCTGCCGGTTCAGGTAGGCGCCCACCCAGCCGGACAGGTACCAGTTGATGTACTCGTACGCCGCATCGAGTTCGAGCCCGCTGAGATGCCTGGCGATGCCGATCCCGCCCGCCCAGGCGCGATAGCCCTCGGCCAGCGGCTGGTAGGTGCAGGCGATCCCCTTCGAGCGCACCGCGGCGACTGCGGGCGACCACATCGACTGGATCACCACCTCGCCCGACGCCATCAGGTTGACGCTCTCGTCGAAGGTCTTCCAGAAGGCGCGGAACTGGCCGGACTTCTTGGCATCGATCAGGAACTCGATCGTCTTGTCGATCTCGACCCGCGTCATGTTGCCCTTGTCGACGTAGCGCATGGTGCCGAGTGATTCCATCACCATCGCGGCGTCCATGATGCCGATTCCGGGGATGTTGAGAATCGCCGCCTTGCCCTTGAAAGCCGGGTCGACCAGGTCCTTCCAGTTCCTGATCGGCCTGCCCACCAGATCGGGGCGGATGCCGAGAGTGTCGGCGTTGTAGATGGTGGGGATCAGCGTCGCCCATTCGGTGGGGCGCGGCGCGAACTTGGTGGACGCCTTCCCCTCGACGAAGGCCACGGTATTCGGCGCGGTGCCCTGCGCGACCTGCGAGGTCGGCGTCAGCTTGCCGGTGGTGAAGATCGGCACGATCTTGTCGAACAGCTTGATGCGCCTGGTGTCCATCGGCTGCAGCACGCCGGTGGGGAACACCTTCTTGGTGATGAAATACTCGATGTCGGCCACGTCGTAGGATTTCGGCTGCGTCACCGCCTTCTGCGTCACCGCGTCGGTATCCAGCGCGGTCATCTGCAGCGTGAAGCCCAGATCCTGCTTCACCTTGTCAGCGACGGCGTTGAGGTTGGACACCCCGGTGCCGAACTGGCGCAGCGTGACGTTCTTGATGTTCTGCGCCCAGACCATGGGGAAGCCGGTGACGGTTCCGGCTGAGGCGAGACCAGCGGTGCGCAGCAGGCGACGACGGCCGATCGACGTTGTGGTCATGGCTGTGGTGCTTCCTCTCCCGGTTCCCCGGTGAATGTGCATGCGGCGTGCCATGGAATCCAAGGGTCGAGCCGGGCGCCACGCCGCGAATTGCTCGCCGTGGGGGCAACCGTTGGCGCAAACTGCGGCATCGCTCCTATGCTGGCGGACCGATCCACGCAGGGGGGACCCGATGCGGCTGCTGCTGGCGACGTTGTCGCACGAGACCAACACCTTCTCGCCCGTGCCCACGAAGCTGGAACGCTTCTGTCGGGCGGCACCACGCTGCTGCGCCGGCCAGACGGCGATCGACGTTCTACCGCGGCACCGGCACCTGCATGGGCGGCTACCTCGCGGTGGCCGACGAGACTCGGCGCCGAGGTGGTCGTGCCGGTGTGCGCCAGCGCGCCGCCGAGCGGACCGGTGGACGGCGAGGCCTACGAGACCTTCTGCCGGATGATCACCGACGCGGTCGCGCAGGGCGGCTTCGACGCGCTGTGGCTCGACCTGCACGGCGCGATGGTCACCGACCGGTTCGACGATGGCGAGGGCGAACTGCTGCGCCGCATCCGCGCCATCGATCCGCGACACGCCGATCTGCGTCGCCTACGACATGCACGCCAACGTCTTCGACGCAATGGTCGAGCAATGCGCAGATCGTCGCCGGCTACCAGACCTATCCGCATATCGACCAGCGGCAGACCGCCGAGCGCGCGGCGCGGGCGCTGCTGCGGGTGATGCGCGGCGAGGTGCGGCCCACCGCCGCATGGGGCAACGCCCCGATGCTGCCGCACGTGATGGCGCAGGGCACGCATCAGCGCGCCCAACAAGGACCTCCAGGCACTGTGCGCGGCGTGGGAGACACAGCGGCCGTGCGCTCGCCGCCAGCCTGTTCGTCGGCTTCCCGCATGCCGACGTGGAGATGGCGGGGCTGTCGGCGGTCGTGGTCACCGACAACGATCCGGCCGCTGCGCAGGCGATGGTGGACGAGCTGATCAGCGCCGCGTGGAAGGCACGGCGCGAATTCATGTTCGACATCGAGCCGCTGGAGGCGTCGGTGCGGCGTGCGAAGGCGCTCGGTGCGCCGGGCCAGTTGCCGGTCGTGCTGCTCGATCACTACGACAACTGCGCCAGCGGCGGCACGATGGACACCACCGACACGCTGCGCGAGATCATCCGCCAGGACCTCGACGACGTGGTGTTCTTCGGCATCTACGATCCCGATGCGGTGGAGCAGGCGGTCGCAGGCCGGCGTCGGCGCGACGGTCACCCTGTCGATCGGCGCGAAGCTGCCGATGCCGCAGCTGCCGGTCGCGAGCGCGCCGCTGACGGTGACGGGCGTGGTGCAGACGATCTCGTCCGGCGCTTCCGACTGAAGGGCGGCCTGACGCCGGGACTGCAGATCTACATGGGCCGCAGCGTCGTGCTGGACACCGGCAAGGTGCAGATCGTGCTGCTCAGCCGGCACATCGAGCCGACCGCGCAGGAGATGCTGCAGGTCCTCGGCATCGACCCGTCGCGCAAGCAATACGTGGCGATCAAGAGCCGCGTGCACTGGCGCGCCGACCTGGGCAAGATCGCGCGCGAGATCGTCGAATGCGCCGGCGTCGGCGTCTGCACGTCAGACTATGGGCAACTGACGTTCCGCAAGGTGCGCCGGCCGGTGTTCCCGCTGGACCCCGATCTGCAATGGAACCGGCCGGCCTAACCGCACCGACACCTGCATGGCGGATGGCGCTAGCCGGCCAGGTCGAAATGCGCGTGGTCGAGCAGGCTGGCGAACGCCGCGTAGTCCTGTGGCGTCACCTGGTTGGCACTGGTGCCGAGGAAGCTGCGCGTGAGCGCATCGAGGCGGTCGGCCGTGATGGCGCCGGGATGGGACTCGAAATAGCGGTTGGTGCGGTTCAGCCTCGGTGTGTCCGGCACGCGGATGAAAACGATGCGGCAGGCGGACGGCAACGACTCATGCCCAACAAAAGCCACGCCGGACATGACGCCGCAAAGCACGCTTGCCGGTGGCCCCGGCACCTGCAGGCTGAGGAACAGCGGCAGGTCGCCGTCCGGTTCGCGTACCGCGAAATGCATCGAGCGGCCGCTGACCCGCGCCGCGGCCGTGAGGTGGGCATGCGGCCGACCAGTGATTCCGTGTACGTCGCAATCAGCGCTCCGCCCCTGCCGGGCGCAAGTCGCAGGGCGCCACGCAGCAATTGGCCGCGGAAATGCGGCGACCAGCATGGCGAATAGGCCGCAAAGGCTCCCGTCAGCGTCGCAACGCCGCGGAACAGGCCGGTTGCGCGCGGATTGCCATGCCGTGGGAACCCCTCGGGGACGGTAAGGGTGGCGGCATCGGCGCCGGTGCAGGCCGCAAGTTCGGCGACGAAAGCCTCGAGGCTGCACTCGGCTACCCAGTGTCCGGGCTTCGCCGAGCCGACGATGGCGGCGAAGTCCGCGTAGACCGACGACGCGCGCGGCAGCGACCGCCCCTGTATCCACTTGTTGAGCCTGTCGAGATCGACCTGGGTCGCCGGGTACCACGGGCGCGATTCATTTCCACGACTGGATCGGTGATGGCTGGGCCATCCTGTTCTCGCATCCGAAGGACTTCACCCCGGTCTGCACCACGGAACTCGGCTACATGGCCGGGCTGAAGCCGGAGTTCGACTAGCGCAATACCAAGATCATCGGCCTCAGCGTCGATCCGGTCGAGAACCATGCGAAGTGGGCGCGCGACATCGAGGAGACCCAGGGTCACGCCGTCAACTACCCGATGATCGGCGATACCGAACTCAGGGTGGCGACAGCCTGCGACATGCTGCCCGAGGGCGCCGGCACCATCTCCGATGGTCGCACGGCCGCGGACGGTGCGCTCAGTCTTCGTCATCGGCCCGGACAAGAAGATCAAGGCCATGCTGACCTATCCGATGAGCACCGGCCGCAACTTCGACGAGATCCTGCGGTTGCGCGACTCGTGCCGGTTGACCGCGAAGCACACGGTGGCGACGCCGGTGGACCGGAGGCCCGGCGAAGACGTCATCATCCCGCCGGCAGTCTCCAACGAGCAGGCTGCGGCGAAGTACCCGAACGGCTGGAAGACGGTGAAGCCCTATTTGCGGGTGGTCGCGCAGCCGGAGTGACAGTCCGGGAGGCCGCCTTGTGCGGCCTCCGAACGCCTGCATGGCGCACCTATCGCAGCTATGGCTTTCAACGCGCCATTTGCCGCGCCATAGTTTGCCGATGGTGCCGCTTTCCGTCCTTGATCTCTCGCCTGTCGTCGAAGGCAGCGACGCCGGCCAGGCGCTGCGCAACTCGCTCGACCTCGCCCGCCATGTCGAGGCGCTGGGCTATCGGCGGTTCTGGATGGCCGAGCACCACAACCTGCCGGGCATCGCCAGCGCGGCGACCGCGGTGGCGCTGGCGCATGTCGCGGCGGGCACGCGCAGCATCCGCATCGGCGCCGGCGGCATCATGCTGCCGAACCACGCGCCGCTGGTGATCGCCGAACAGTTCGGCACGCTGGCCGCGCTGCATCCGGGGCGGGTCGAACTGGGACTGGGCCGCGCGCCCGGTTCCGACCAGATCACCGCGCACGCGATGCGGCGGACGCTCGCTGGCGGCGGCGAGGACTTTCCGCAGGATGTTGTCGAGCTGATGGGATATTTCCAGCCGGCGCAGCCGGGCCAGCGCGTGCAGGCGGTGCCCGGCGCGGGGCTGGACGTGCCGGTCTGGATCCTCGGGTCCAGCACCTACGGCGCGCAGCTCGCCGCGATGCTCGGGCTGCCCTTCGCGTTCGCCTCGCATTTCGCGCCGCAGATGATGATGGAGGCCATGGCGATCTACCGGCAGCGGTTCCGGCCGTCGGCACAGCTGGCAGCGCCGCATGTGATGCTGGGGATCAACGTCACCGCGGCGGAGAGCGAGGTGGAGGCGCGGTATCTGTTCTCCTCGCTGCAGCAGTCCTTCCTGAACCTGCGCAGCGGGCGACCCGGCAAGCTGCCGCCGCCGGTCGAGGGATTCGATGCGGCGCTCGATCCCTACGCGCCGCGCCATGCTGGAGGATTCGCTTGCCTGCGCCATCGTGGGTGACGCGGCGATGGTGCGCGATGGGCTCGCGGCGTTCGTGCGGCGGACCGGCGCCGACGAGCTGATGGTGACCGCGAACGTCTTCGACCACGCGAAACGCAAGCGGTCTTTCGCTATCGTGGCGGCGGCGGCGGAGCTGCCCCCTCCCCCCAACCCCCACCCGCAAGGGAAGGGGGAGTAGAGCAGCGCGGGGCGCTCAGATCCTCGCTGCCACAGCGGCAAGCTGGTCGGCGCATTGGCCCCAGCCTTGGTGAAAGCCCATCTTCTCGTGCGCCTCGCGGTCGTCGACGGTCCAATGCAGCGCACGCGCTGTGTAGCGCGTCTTGCCGCCTTCATCCTCGAACGTGACGATCACCGTCATAAACGGCTTGGCCGAGGGCTGCCAGGCGCCTGTATAGGCGTCGGTGAATACCAGGCGCCGGTTCGGCACGACCTCGAGGAAGACGCCAGGACACGGCATCTCGTTGCCCTCGGGGCTGCGCATCACCACCAGGCTTGCTCCGCCCGGACGCACATCCATCTCCGCCCGGGCGATCGTCCACGGCGCCGGCGCGAACCACTGCTTGACCAGCTCGGGTTCGGTCCAGGCGCGGTACACCTTGTCGGGCGGCGCATCCATCAGTCGGGTCAGCACCAGCTCGCGGTCTCCGGTTTCGTTCGTCATGTGGCTTCTCCTGCATAGGCGCGTTGCAGCGTGGCGATGTCCAGCTTGATCATCTGCAGCATCGCCTGCATCACGCGGCGTGACCTATCCGGGGCGGGGTCCGACAGCATCTCGCCCAGCGCGGTGGGAACGATCTGCCATGACAGGCCGGAGCGATCCTTCAGCCAGTCGCAGCGGACCGGCTCGCCGCCGTCGCACAGCTTCTCCCACAACTCGTCCACCTCCTGCTGCGTCTCGCAGCGCACGAACAGCGAGATCGCCGGCGTGAAGCTGTAGTGCGGGCCGCCGTTCAGCGCGATCAGCTCCTGACCATCCAGGTTGAAGGTCACCGATATCACCTTCGCACCTGGGCTCGCACAACGGCGCACGCGGCGATCCATCCACCGCCGAGTAGCCTTCGTTGAACACCAGGTAGATCATCGCCGCGACGGCCCCCAGCCGTTCGGCGCGTTCCACCACCCCCGGCGCCTCGAACGCCACGTCGGCCCTGGCGACGCGCCCCTTGGCGCGCGTGATGCGCTGTTCCATCGCCGCCTCGCTCACCAGAAAGGCGCGGGCGATCTGAGCCACGGTCAGGCCGGAGACGATGCACAGCGCGAGCGGGATCTGCTGCGTCGCGGGCAGGTCGGGATGGCAGCAGATGAACAGCAGACGCAGCACGTCGTCGCGGTACTGCGAACCGTCCAGCCGCTCCGCCAGCGGCGTCTCCACGTCGTCGAGTTCGGAGAGCGCCTCGTCCGGCGGCAGCGGATGGAGCCTGCCGCGCCGGCGCACGCCATCGACCCCGGCGTTGCGCCCGACCAGGATCAGCCACGCGGCCGGATCGCGCGGCCGGCCATTGCGCGGCCAGTTCTGCAAGGCGCGCAGGCACGCCTCCTGGTACGCTTCCTCCGCGGTATCAAGATCGTGGAAGTAGCGCAGCAGCGCGCCGACCGCCTGCGGTCGTGCCGCGCTGCCGTGGTGGGCAGCAGCCGCAGCGACGGCCCGAGCCTGCCGGACTTGATCAGCCGCTCCTGGCCACGCCAAGGCGTGCCATCATGGCGGCTTCCTCCTCCTTGCTTATGGACCAGACGACGTCCTCTTCGTTGTAGCAAAGGATGGATGGCATATTGCATGCGAACGGCCTCCCGGTGTCCCGAAGGACGCCTGAGTGTGCCGGTTCCCGACCGCGCCGTGCAAAAAAGGCGCGCGTCATCTACAGTTCGTGAGCAGACTTCGGGGAGGCACCATGATCATCGACTGTCATGGCCACTACACCACGTCGCCACGCCAGCACGAGGCCTGGCGCACCGAGCAGGTCACCGCACATGGCGAAGGTCGTCCGGCCCCGCCCCGCCCGGCGATCGGTGACGACGAGATCCGTGCCAGTATCGTGAACGGCCAGCTCAGGCTGCAGCGCGAACGTGGTACCGACCTCACGATCTTCTCGCCGCGCGCCGCCGGGATGGGGCACCACCTGGGCGACGCCACGACGTCCGAGGCCTGGGCTTCCGCCTGCAACGAGCTGATCCATCGCGTCTGCTCGCTGTTCCCGCAGAACTTCGTCGGCGTCTGCATGCTGCCGCAGACCGCCGGCGTATCGCCACGCAACTGCATCGCCGAGCTGGAGCGCTGCGTGCTGCAATACGGCTTTGTCGGCTGCAACCTCAATCCCGACCCGTCCGGCGGCTACTGGAAGGATCCGCCGCTAGGCGACCGCTACTGGTATCCGCTGTACGAGAAGATGGTCGAGCTGGATGTGCCCGCGATGATCCATGTCAGTGCGGCCTGCAACCCGGCGTTCCACACCACCGGATCACACTACCTGAACGGCGATACCGCGGCATTCATGCAGTGCCTCACGTCGGACCTGTTCAAGAACTTCCCGACGCTGAAGTTCATCATTCCACACGGCGGCGGCGCGGTGCCGTATCACTGGGGGCGTTTCCGCGGCCTCGCACAGGACATGAAGCTGCCGCCGCTCAGCGAGCTGCTGCTGCGCAACGTGTTCTTCGATACCTGCGTCTACCACTTGCCTGGACAGGAACTGCTGACGCGGGTCATTCCGCTGGAGAACATCCTGTTCGCCTCAGAGATGATCGGCGCGGTGCGCGGCATCGACCCGGAGACCGGACATCCGTACGACGACACCAAGCGCTACATCGAGCAGCTGCCGCTGGCGCCGGGCGACAAGGCGAAGCTCTACGAGGGCAACGCACTGCGCGTGTACGGCCGGCTGTCGGCGCAGCTGGCGAAGCAGTCCGCCCGATAGCGGCGTCGCTACAGTCCGACGTCCTCGCCCGCCTTCAGCCGTGCGACGACGTCATCGCGCCAGCGGAAAAAATCCTCGCCGCGCCACGCATCGTGGCGGCCTTCGGCATAGGCGAGTGCATTGCGATGATAGATCAGCGCGTTGCGCCGCGTGGCCGGCAGGTTGTCGCGGGTCGCCACGACCTTGCCCGGGACGCCCATGACCACCGATCCCTCGGGGATCTCGGTGCCCGGCGGCACCAGCGCCATCGCACCCACCACGCTGCGCCGACCGATCCTGGCACCATCCATCACCACCGCGCCGATGCCGATCAGGCAGTCTTCGCCGACTTCCGCACCATGCACCACGGCACGGTGCGCAATGGAGCAGTAGTCGCCGATCGTCGTGCCTCGCCCGCCGCCGACATGGATCACCGCGCCATCCTGTATGTTGCAGCAGCGCCCGATCCGCACGGCGGCGCCCTCGGCGCGGATCACCGAATACGGCCAAAAGCTGCTGCCTTCGCCGGCGCTGACCAAGCCGAAGAGTCGCGCCGTCGGATCGACATAGGCAGGCCGGTCCAGCTGGACGTCCCGACCGAACTGGAAGGACATGGCGGCATTCGCGCTGTTGGGCGAGCAACCTGCCGCAACGCTCCTGGACGGGCAAGCGTAACTGCCCCGCGCTCGCGGCAGCCCATAGAACCTTGCGGCACGAGCCTGGTCGCCGGCCAGTGGCGGCCGGCCTGGTACCCCGGCGCGTCAGCTCTTGCTCAACGCGTCCAGCAGTTTCTGCGCCTCGGCCTTCCCGTCGAATTCGTCCTTGTTTGCCACGACGACGCTCAGCACCTTGATTGCCTCCTCGCGATGTCCGGTGTCGTTCAGGGCAACCGCATAGTGATACTGGACGCTCGGGTCGTTGCCCGCCTGCGCCATGGCCTGGCGCAGCAACGGCATGGCCTGTGCCACGCTGCCGCTCGTGACCAAAATCCATCCGAGCGTGTCTGCCGTCTGGCCGCCCGGTGCCAGGACATAGGCCTGCTGCGCGAGCCCCCGCGCCCGCTTATCGCCCTGCATCTGATAGATCCAGGCCAGGTTGTTCAGCGCCACCCCGAGATGCGGCTTTTTCTCCAGCAGCCGCTGCAGGGTAGATACCGCCGCCTCGTAGCGCTGCGCCGCGATGTACAGCTCCGAGAGTTGTTCGGTGGCGACCAGATCGGCGGGATGCCGCGTCACCCAGTCAGCCAGCATGGCTGTCGCGCTGTCGCGCTGGTCATCGCGTACCAGCGCCATCGCCAGGCGCACGGCCAGTGCCTCCGACGGCGCCTCGTCCAGCGCATCCCGATAGGCCCGCACCGCGTCGGCCGGCCGGTTCGCCGTCATATAGACATCGCCGACCAGGGCACGCGCGTCGGTGAAGTCGCGATCCTGAAGTTGCAGCTGCCTGGCCGATGCGACGGCCGCATCGATGCCGCCTTCATGCAGGTCCAGCGCGACGTAGTCCTGGTAGAGCTGGTAGTTCCGCGGGCTGTTGGCCAGCCCTCCCTTGATGAGGTCGCGCGCCTGCCCGTCGTCGCCGGACTCCACCATCAGGTTGGCCAGTGCCCGCCGCGCACCGAGCACCGAAGGATCCAGCCTGAGGATCTGGCCGTATGTGGCGCGCGCCTCATTCTTCTGGCCGAGAGTCACCTGCGCCGCCGCCTTCGCCGCGAGCAGATCGACGTTGTTCGCAGTGGCCGTATCCGTGTCGAGCAGCGCCAGCGCCTCTGCCGGCTTGCCGGAGCGGATGTAGAGCCCGCCCAGGCTCACGGTCAGCTGCACGCTGGCCGGCTGAACCGCGTGTGCCTTCTCCACCAGCGCGATCGCCTGTGGCATGCGGTCTGTCTGCGCAAGCTGCGATACCAGCATCGTCAGCGCCGGCTCGGACGCTGCATCCTTGTCGAGCAGCGCCGCCAGCCGCTTCTCTGCCTCGTCCGACTTGCCCAGCATCGCCAGCACGCGGGCCAGGTTGACCTGTGCCGGCACGAAGTCGGGGTCTTTCTTCAGGATGCCGATGAATTCGGCAGCAGCGCCGTCGTAGTCGAGCCGCGCCAGCCGCAGTAGTCCATCCAAATTCCGCACGACCGGGGTATCGCCCTGTGCCGATCGCACCTTCTCGAGGGCGTCTGCCGCCTTGTCCAGGTCGCCGGTCGCCAGCGCGGCAAAGAACAGCGCCTCGCCGACCTGCGGCGCGGCCGGTGCGAGACCCAGGGTCCGCTCAAGGTCGTCGAGCGCCGTCTCCGCCTGGCCAGCCCCTACCCGAACCCCGGCGAGACGGGTTTGCACGCCTACGTCGTTCGGTGCCAGCGCTTCGGCCTGCTGGAACGCCTTGATCGAGTCCTCGCTGCGGCCGGCCGCCGCGTAGGCGCGGCCAAGCAGGTCGTACGTCTCCGCATCGGCGCGCCCCGAAGTGGTCAGCCTGACCAGGGTTTCGATGGCAAGATCCGCACGGCGCCTGGCAAATTCGAGCCTCGCCAACACCTTGTACGCGGCCAGGTCATCGGGTGACCGCGCGATCTGGTGGCGGATCGCCTCTTCGGCCTGCGCCGTCTCGCCCAGCTGTTCCTTGACGACGCCCTGTAGGAAATAGCCGCGCGGAAAGCCCGCGATGGACGCACCGATCCTGTTGAGCGAAGCATCGGCTGCCCGGTAGTCCTTTGCCTGCGCCTGCACAACGGCCTGCAGATAGAGGGCCTGCACGTTGCCGGGCGCCACCTTGAGCACCCCAGCGAGATCGGCCGCTGCCTTGTCGAACTCCGCTGCGCCGACCAGCAGCCGCGCCCGCTCCAGCAGCGCCCGCACGTTGCCCGGCTGGTCCGCCAGCAACTGGTCCAGCGCGACGAGCGCATCCTTGGTGCTCCCCTTGCTCCGCAGCAGGTCGGCCCGCGCCAGCAACGCATCAGGCGATCTGGGCTGGAGTTCGAGGGCGCGGTCGATCTTCGCCTGTGCCGCGTCGAACTCGCCGCGTTCCATCAGCAGCTGCGCGGTGGCAAGCAATGGCTCGACGGTATCCGGAGCGGCCTTCTCGGCAAGCGCGAAGGAGGCCTTCCCGGCATCGGCATCGCCGAGTGCGATCTGCGCGTAGCCACGGGCCACGAGGATCGATGCGTCGAGTGTCGGATCCTTGCCGTCCGGGTTCAGTTCCGCGAGCAGGTCCCGGTATTTCTGCTGCGCCAGCAGGGATTGCGCCAGCAGGGTCGCCGCCGGACGCGGATCGAAGCCGCGGTCCCACGCCGCCCGCGCCTCACGCTCGGCTGCCACCGGATCGCCGAGTTCGAGGCTGACCCGGCCGAGCCAGAAATGCGCGTCCGCGTTCTGCGGATCTGACCGCACGGCATTCCGCAGGTCGATGAGCGCGGTTCGCAGATCGCCCGTCTGCATGGCCTTGCGAGCGTCGGCCAGGTCGTCCGCGCGCGCCGCCAGGGGCACGACGCTCAGCCAGCCGATCAGCAGGAGCCGGCTGAAATGCTGTTTGCGCATGCTTTGCAACCTCATTCCTTGTCGCGCGGGACGTCGTCCGCGGCAGTGTTGTGGCCCTGATGGTTCAGACCCGCCATACCGTGTCGTCTGTCTGCCCCCTGGGACCAGCGGTCAGTGCGCCGCTTGCTCGCCCCCAGGATCAGCAGGTCCGGTGGCCGGCTGCGGTTCTTGACGCAAACGCATACGGATGGTCCAGCTGCGCCGACCCGATCATTCCTGGCCTCGCATGGCTGCGCGCATTGTAGCGCGGGATGGCCGCAGCCACCGTAGATGACCATGAACGAGCGGCCGACCTCGAACAAAGCGAGCACGGCCATCTCCGTGGCACTTCGCCGCCGCCGCGCGGACCGTGAGCACTCTACGATATGAGTTTGTCGGCGCCTGCAACCAAGGGCGCCCGCGCGCGGTCCGGCGCACCGTGCGCTAATGTTGGTGCGCCGCCTGGAGGACATCGGATGAAGTTCGGCCTGTTGAGCCAGATCCAGGTACCCAAGCCCTGGGTCGAGGACAGCGAGCGCACCGCTTATTGGCAGAACCTCGAGCACGTCGTCGCCGCCGAGCACAGCGGCTTCAGCCACTTCTGGCTCACCGAGCAACACTTCTTCGCCGAGATCGGCCACAGTGCCTGTCCCGAGATGTTCCTCGCCGCCGCCTCGCAGCGCACGCAGTCGATACGCCTCGGCTTCGCGGTGATCCTGCTGCCATGTCACAACCCCTTCATGATCGCCGAGCGCGTGGCGACGCTGGACGTGCTGTCCAACGGCCGCTGCGAGTTCGGCGCCGGCCGCGGCACCGCGGCGTACGTGGTGGAAGGCCTGGGCTTCAATGCCGATGCCGAGTACGGACGCGAAGTCGGGCGCGAGGCGCTGGAAGCCGTGGTGCAGATGCTGGAGCAGGAGCACTTCCCCGGCTACCGCGGCCACCACTTTGACCTGCCGGCTCGCCAGGTGGTGCCTCGGCCGGTCCAGCGCCCGCATCCACCGCTGTGGTTCGCAGCCTCCAACCTCGACACGTTCGAGCGCGCCGGTGCGGCCGGCGTCGGCGTCCTTGGTGTCACCCGCTATACGCATGCCGAGGTCAGGCCGCATGTCGATGCCTACCGGGCGGCGATCCGCAGCGCGACGCCGATCGGACGCTTCGTCAACAACCACGTCGGCGTGTTCGCGATCGGCTGCGTGCACGACGACGACCGGACCGGCCGCGACATCGGCTGTGCCGCGGCGCGTTTCTACTACGGCGACAACGACGCCGAACTGAACCATGTG
The DNA here is from genome assembly GCA_963812075.1 of uncultured Alphaproteobacteria bacterium. Taxonomy (GTDB): domain Bacteria; phylum Pseudomonadota; class Alphaproteobacteria; order Acetobacterales; family Acetobacteraceae; genus JAMXLO01. Next base: position 267,475 of record CAWETN010000017.1, on the reverse strand, counting down.
CGGTTCGGATCGTCCGAAGGCGTGGCACGCATCAAGGCGCGCATGGCGGGCTACTCGAACGACGACCTGCTGCAGAGCGGCATGGCGATCGGCGGCAACGCCGACAGCGTGTGCCGCCAGGTGGAGCGCTGGGCCGCCACCGGCATCGACCAGATGATATTCATGTTCCAGATCGGCCGCACCACGCATGACCAGATCATGCGTTCGATCGAGATCGTCGGAGAGAAGGTGATCCCCCGGTTTGCGGATTGACACCCAATGCCGTCATGGCACGGCTTGACCCTGCAGGCGCAAGACGTGGATGGCCGGCACGACGGCCGGCCATGACGAGGGGGCGCCGCCCAGGCCCTATGCCGCCGTCAGCTCCTGCTGCACGACGCCCAGCAGTCGCGCCTGCAACGCTGCGTCGGCTTCCAGCGCCTTCGCGCTGCCCTCGTACGCCACCTGCCCGTTCACCAGCACGTAGGCGCGGTCGACGATCGGCAACACCGTCTCGGCGTGATGCTCGACGATGATCATCGCCGCGCGCCCGCGCAGGCGGACCAGCGCGTCCATCACCTCTTGCACGATCGCGGGCGCCAGGCCCTCGAACGGCTCGTCCAGCAGGATCAGCCGGCTCGGTACCACCAGCGCCCGCGCGATCGCCAGCATCTGCCGCTCGCCACCCGACAGGCTCTCCGCCCGCGCCCGCTGCAGCACGCGCAGCTTGGGGAACAGCGTGAAAATCTCCTCGAACGACGCGCCGCCCGGGCGCATTGCAATCTGCAGGTTCTCCGTCACCGTCAGGTTCGGGAACAGCCGCCGCCCTTCGGGCACGATCGAGATGCCGCACCGATTGATCTCGTACGGCCGTGCATGCGTGATGTCGGCACCATCCATCGTAATCCGCCCGGCGCCTTTCTGTACCGTGCCGGTGATCGCCCGCAGCATCGTCGTCTTGCCCACACCGTTGCGGCCGAGCAGGGCCACCGCCTCGCCCTCGTGCACCACGAGATCGAGATCGGTCAGAACCAGGCTGCCGGCGTATCCCGCGCGCACCTGTTCCAGTTGCAGCAGCGGCTTCGTCGCGATCGCACGTGGCACCCCGGCATGCACGCTGGGCTGCGGGCCGCCGGCGCGCGCCGTGCCCATATAGGCGGTGATCACGTCCGGATTGCTGGCGACCTCGGCGGGCCTGCCATCGGCGATGACGCGCCCCTGGTGCAGCACGGTGATGCGGTCCGACAGCGCCAGCACGCGGTCGATGTCATGCTCGATCAACAGCACGGCGTGCGTCGCCGCAAGCTGGCGGATCAGCGCTCCCACCACCTCGCGATCCGCTTCCGCCAGGCCGGCGAGCGGCTCGTCCAGCAGCAGCAGCTTCGCATCGGTGGCGAGCGAGATGGCGATCTCCAGCAGACGCTGTTCGCCGTGCGAAAGATTGGCGCAAGGTTCGGCCGCACGATCCTCCAGCCCCACCGCAGCAAGCAGCGACCAGGTCCGCGCGTTGACCTCCACCAAGCCGTAGGCGTCGCGCCACAGCGAGTTCTGCTGTGGGCTCTGCGCCTGCACGGCGACGCGCACATTCTCGAACGTGGTCAGGTTGCGGAATACGCTGAGGATCTGGAACGAACGGCTCACTCCCAGGCGGATGCGCCGGTGTACCGGCAGCTGCGTGATGTCATGCCCGGCAAAGCGGATCGCACCGGCATCGGCGCGCAGCAGCCCGGTCAGCATGTTGAAGAATGTGGTCTTACCCGCGCCGTTCGGTCCGATCAGGCTGTGCAGACGGAACGGATGCACGTCCAGGTTCACCTCCGCCGCGACGATCAGCGAACCAAAGCGCTTGTGCAAATTGCGCACCTCCAGCACCGGCCCGGCGGCATCGAGATGCGCATCGGCGCCGCCACGCCACTTCTCGATGTTCGCCGGCCGTGGCGGCACGCCGCGCCGCGTCAGCGTCCAGTCGTTGCGGCCGAGCAGGCGGAACACCAGGCCCTGCATGCCTTCGGGCGAGGCGAGTGCGAACACCATGACGATCGGCGCGAAGATCAGCCACCAGCTTTCGGTGATCGCCGACAGCCGATCCTCCAGCAGGATGAAGGCGATCGCCCCCCAGAGCGGCCCGAGGAAGTGGTGGACACCCCCCAGCACCGTCATCAGCAGCGAGTCGCCGGCATGCTGCCAGCTCAAATTGTCGGCGTAGGCGCCGCGCAGCATGAACGCGAGCAGCGCGCCGGCGAAACCGACAACGCCGCCCATGATAACGAACGCCTCGAACTTGATGCGGAACGTGTTGTAGCCGAGGCTCTGCACGCGCTGCTCGTTGTCGCGCAGTGCCTGCAGCAGGCGGCCGAACGGCGCGTGCGCGATGCGCCACAGCAAATACATGCCGAGAGCGACCGCCGCGATGGTGAAGGCGTGGAACGCCCGGTCGCCGGCGAACCACGGACGGGGCACGCCCTGCAGGCCGTTCTCGCCGCCGGTGACGTCGGTCCACTTGAAGGCGATTTCGAACGCGATCTGCGAAAACGCCAGTGTCAGCAGGGAGAAATACAGACCGCGCCGGCGCAGGATGATCACCGCGATGCCGGCGGCGAGCAGCAGCGAGAACACCGTGGCGACCACCAGCGCGACAATCTCATTGCCGACCACGCCGCGCATGGCGATCGCCGCCGCATAGGTGGCGCAGCCGAAGAACACCGAGGCGCCGAACGGCACCAACCCAGTATAGCCGACCAGCAGGTTCACGCCGGCGCCGTACAGCATATAGATGGCGATCTGCGTGATCAGGCTGATCGGCGCGCCGATTGCCTGCCACAGCGCGGTCAGCGCCAGCAGCACGAGGACGATCCACAGGATCGGATGGCGGATCATTCGAAGCGCTCCCAGCGCTCGCCGAGCAGCCCGCGCGGCCGCAGCAACAGCATGAGTGCCATGAACACGTACATCACCGCACCCGACGCCTCTGGCTTGAACTGGATGGTCAGAGCGATGACCACGCCGATCATCAGCCCGGCGATCACCGCGCCGGCGAACGAACCCAATCCACCGATCGCGACACAGACGAAGGCCGGCATGATCGCGTTGGTCGCCATCGCCGGTGTTACTGTCCATAGCGGTGCGGCGAGCAGCCCCGCAATGCCGGAGATGCCGCAGCCGAGACCGAACACCCACATCAGCACGCGCGGCAGATTGATGCCGAGCAGGCCCACCATCTCCGGATCACGTGAGCCGGCGCGCAGGATGCGGCCGAACTTGGTGTAGGTCAGGAACGCCCATAGCGCGATCAGCACCGCGGCCGTGGTGCACAGCACGGCGAGGCGATACCTGGTGATCAGCACCGGTCCCCAGATCATGAAGCCGGACAGGAAGGGCGGGGGGCTGAACGGCTGACCGATGCCGCCCCAGACCAGGCGCACAGTAGCCTCGACCATCAGCGCCAGCGCGAAGGTGATGATCAGGCTGAGCAGCGGCTCCTTGTCGTAGAGGCGGCGGATCAGCACGCGTTCCACCACAACGCCGATCAGGCCGACGATGACCGGCGACAGGATGACGGCCGGCCAGCCGAAGGTCTGATACAGCGTCAGCGCGAAATAGGCGCCCAACGTGAAGAACACGCCGTGCGCGAAGTTCACGATGCCGAGCAGGCCGAAGATGATCGACAGGCCGATGGCGATCAGGACGTAGAGGCCTCCAAGTACGAGGCCGCTCGCCACCTGCGACAGAACGATGTCGAGCATCAGGTCATCTTGCAGCCGATCTCTTCCTGCGTCCCGAAGACCTTCTCCAGGTCCTCGGCCTTCTCCGGCAGCGCCGCCTTCACGTCGAAGTAGTCCCACCTGTCGGTGATCTTCGGCTTCACCGAGACGACCAGGTTCTTCAGCAGCATCTGGTGGTCCCACTTGCGGTAGCTGTAGGACGAGTTGCCGGCGCCGGACTTCCAGTTCTCCAGGCCCTCGATGATCGCCATCGGCTCGGTGGACTTGGCCAGCTCGATCGATTCGAACAGCGACTTCGCAGTGATCCAGCCCATCCACGCCTTGTCCGCCGCGGGTCGGTTATGCTTCTTCATGTAGGCGTCCGCGAACGCTTTCTCTTCCGGCGGGTTGTTCGGATTGTTGTACCACCACAGCTTGGTGAACACACCGTTCGCTGCCTCGGGACCAACCGCCCATATGTCGGTGTCGCCGATGGCGATCTCGCAGAACGGGATCTTCCCCTTCATGCCGAGTTCGTTCCACTGCTTGAGGAAGGTGGACAGATCGCCGGCTGAAAGCCCGCCGAGCACGACATCCGGTTGCGCTTGGCGGATCTTCAGGATGAACGAGCTGAAATCCGCCGTGTTGAGCGGCACTTCGTCGATGCCCGCTTCGGTCCCGCCGGCCTGTTTCAGCAACTCGCGCGAGGAGCGCAGAATGTCCTGCCCGAACGCGAACGACGCGGTGATGAAGTACCACTTCTTGCCGTAGCCCAGTGCGTAGGGCGCCAACATGCGCGATTGCACTAATACCGGCGTGTTCAGCCGGAACGTGTAGCGGTTGCAGTTCTTGCCCGTTATTTCGGTAGCCGCCGCGTTGTCGCACACGAACGGGATCTTCAGCTGTGCTGCCGTCGCCTCCTCGGCCAGTGCGTTGGACGATAGCGAGCCGCCCAGGATGGCGCAGACCTTGTTCTCCTGCACCAGCTTCTGCATGTTCTGCGTCGCTGCCTGCGGCGACGGCTCGTCGAGCCACACCAGTTCCGCCGGCTGGCCCATGATCTTGTTGCCGCGCTCCTCCAGCGCGAGATAGGTGCCCTGCGCCAGGTACTCGGTCTGCGGCGCGATCTGCCCGGTCTTCGCCAGCAGCAGCCCGATGCGGATCGGTTCGGCCGCGCGCGCGACGTATGGCATCGCCAAGGCGCCCGCGCCCAGCAGCGCCCCACGGCGACTCACGGCAAGTCTCGATCTGACAGTCATGCGTTTCCTCCCATGGCGTACCCGGGGGTCACGCCGGCCAAAAGTTCGTTGCGTTAGACACTATTCGGCGGCGGCGCGAAACCCCCTCGCATGGCGCAGCAGGGCGTCATCCGGCACCGGCTCGATGGGGCGGAAATCGCGATGCGCGATCCAGTCTGGGCGTGTCGGCGTGCGGATGTAGTTGGAGACCGCATTCAGCGTCAGGTAGACGATCTTGCGCGGATAGGGCGTGATGTTGCCGGCCGAGCCATGCACCAAGTTGCCATGGAACATCAGCACTCCGCCCGGCCTGCCGGTCGGCGTGACGATGCCGCCCTGCCGCACGAGACGCTCCACCGTCGCATTGTCCAGCGTCCACAGCGGGTACGACGTGGTGGACACGTCGTGCGCGGCGCTCAGCACCCCCTCCTTGTGGCTGCGCGGCACCAGCATCAGCGGTCCGTTGATCGGCAGCACCTCGTCCACGAACACCGAGATGTTCATCGCCCGCGGCTCCGGCATCCCGTCTTCGCGCATCCAGACGCCGTAGTCCTGATGCCATTGCCACATCTCGCCATCGAACGCCGACTTCGCGTTGATCTTGAACTGGTGCATGTACAGAGATTCGCCGAACACCTGCTCCACCGGGCAGATCAGCCGCGGGTGCGCGCCCAGCAGACGGAATGCCTCGTTGTAGGTGTGCGCGGCGAACGCGGTGCGCGGCGAGCCGGACTTCTCGCGCCAGATCTCCTTGCGGTCAGTGTGGAAAATCGCCAGCGCCTCGCTGCGCAGCACCGCGATCTCTTCCTCCGAGAACAGGTCCGGCAGGAACAGGTAGCCCTCGCGGTCGAACTGCTGCATCTGCTGGTTGCTGAGTGTCATCGCACCATGCTCCGCCTACGTGGCGAGGTAGCCGCCATCGACATAAAGTTCCGCTCCCGTGATATACGACGCCTCGTCCGAGGCGAGGAACAGCACGGCATTCGCCACCTCGTCCACCTCCCCGGCACGCCGCAGCGGCACGCCCTGCAACATCTTCGCCCGCACCTCGGGATCGGCCGTCGCACCCGACGTGCGCATCGGCGGCATCAGCCCCGGATGCACCGAATTCGCCCGGATACCGTCGCGGCCGAATTGCACCGCGGTAGACTTGGTCAGCGTGCGCACCGCGCCCTTCGACGCATTGTAGCCCATATGTGTCATCGTCTGGCCGGTGTTCCCCGAGATCGACGACAGGTTGACGATCGACCCGCCGCCCGACTGCTTCATCGCCAGCACCGCGTGCTTGGTGCCCAGGAACACGCCGCGCGAGTTCACCGCCATCAGCTTGTCCCACGCATCGGTGTCCAGCATGTCGGACACTGCGCTGCCGCTGATGCCGGCGTTGTTCACCAGGATGTCGAGTTTGCCGTGCTTCTGCACGGTCGCATCGACCACTGCCTTCCAGTCGGCCTCATTGGTCACGTCGAGGCGCATGAACTCGGCGGAGCCGTTGGCGCGCGTGATGTCGGCGGCGACCTGCCGGCCTTCCTCCTCCAGCATGTCGGCGATCACCACCTTCGCCCCTTCCTTGGCGAAGCGGCGCGCCGTCGCGGCTCCCATGCCCGAGGCGGCCCCGGTGACGATCGCCACCTTTCCTTCAAGGCGCATGCTCGTTCCTCCCGAATTCATCATTTGCCGATCAGGCTGCCACGGGCGGCGCGGCTTGGCTACCGGCGCCGAACGTTGCACCATGGCCGCCAGACGATCGGAGTTTTGACATATGGCCCATCGCGGCATGAAGTTTGGCATCTTCCTGGCACCGTTCCATCGCGTGGGCGAGAATCCCACCCTGGCCATGAACCGCGATGTCGAGCTGCTGGAGTGGCTGGACTGGCTCGGCTACGACGAGGCCTGGATCGGCGAGCACCATTCGGCCGGCTGGGAGCTGATCGCACTGCCGGAGCTGATCATCGCCGCCGCCGCGGAGCGCACCAAGCACATCAAGCTGGGCACCGGCGTGACCAGCCTGCCGTATCACCACCCCTTCATGGTTGCCCAGCGCTTCGTGCAACTCGACCACATGACGCGCGGCCGGGCGATGATGGGCTGCGGGCCGGGCGCGCTGACGTCCGACGCCTACATGCTCGGCATCGAACCCAGCACGCAGCGGCCGCGCATGCTCGAGGCGATGGACGCCATCATGCGCCTGCTGAAATGCGAAGAACCGGTCACCATGAAGACCGACTGGTTCGAGATGCGCGATGCGCGCCTGCACCTCGCCCCGTACAGCGACCCGCACTTCGAGATTGCGGTGGCCAGCACGATCACGCCGTTCGGCATGATCGCGGCGGGAACGCACGGCGTCGGCGTGTTGTCGATCGGCGCTGGCCTGCCGGGCGGGCCCGAGGCGCTCGCCAGCCAGTGGCAGATCGCCGAGGACACCGCGGCGAAGCACGGCAAGAAGATGGACCGCAAGAACTGGCGCGTGGTGGTCAACGCGCACGTCGCCGAAGACGACGAGCAGGCGCTGGCCGAGGTGAAGAAGGGCGAGCGGATCGAGACCGTCACCTACTTCGAGGACACACTCGGCCGCCCGCCCGGCCGTGCCGACGATCCGCTGCGCGAGGGCGTGAAGATGGGCACCACGCTGGTGGGTTCGCCGGACACGGTGGCGAAGGGCATCCGCAGCCTGCTCGAGTACAGCAAGGGCGGCTTCGGCGGCATCCTGTTCCGCGCGCACGAGTGGGCGACGCGCGAGCAGACGCTGCGCAGCTACGAGCTGTTCGCGCGCTACGTGATGCCGCAGTTCCAGGGCTCGCTGGAGACGATCGTCGGCTCCAGCGTCTGGGCGCGCGAAAACCGCAAGCAGGTGTTCGGGTCAACCGTCGAGGCGGTGCGGCGCGCATTCACCGACTTCGGCCGCGCCGCCCCGGAGGCAGAGATTCGCGCCCGCACTCTAGGCGCTCGGGACATCGAATAGCCTCCCTCTGTTTCGCTCGCAATGACAGGGGTGCAGGCTAGGCCGCCTTCGCCAGCGACAGAGCCCGCCACACCACCTCGGGTGTCGCGGGCATGTCGATATGCGTCACCCCGTCACCCGACAGCGCGTCGATGATCGCACTGATCACCGCCGGCGGGCTGCCGACCGAGCCAGCCTCCCCGGCCCCCTTCACGCCGAGTGGATTGGACGCGCTTGGCACCTCCATCAGGTCCACCTCGATGTCCGGCAGGTCGTTCGCCCGCGGCAGCGCGTAATCCATGAAGCTGCCGGACAGCAGCTGCCCTGACTCATCGAAGCTGGTGCGCTCCAACAGCGCCTGGCCCAGGCCCTGCGCGACGCCGCCATGCACCTGACCGCGCACGATCATCGGGTTCACTGTCTTGCCGAAGTCGTCGCACACCCGATAGCGCACGATATCAACCACGCCGGTCTCCGGATCCACCTCCACCTCGGCCATGTGGCAGCCGTTCGGGAAGGTGTGTTCGGCAACATTCACGACTTCGGCTGCGTCCAGCGTGGTGGCCTGCTCGCCGGCCGCCGCTTTCTGCCGCTGCGTTGCGGCGAGCGCGATGATGTCGATGCCGCGATCGGTGCCGACGATGCCGAACCGCCCATCGGCGAAGGCGATATCGGCGGACGACGCCTCCAGCACCTCGCCGGCAGCCTGCCTGCCCTTGTTGATCACCGTCTCGGCGGTGGTCAGGATCGCCTGGCCCTCGGAATACAGGCTGCGCGACCCACCGGTGCCGCCGCCCACGGGGATTACATCGGTATCGCCCTGCCGCACGCGGATCTTCTCGCCGTCAATGCCGAGCTGCTGCGACATGAGCTGGATATAGCCGGTTTCATGCCCCTGGCCGGTCGATTGCGTGCCGACATACAGGTCCACGAAGCCGTCATCGGCGAAGCGGATCTCCGCCCGCTCGGTCGGATCGCCCATGGTGACCTCAAGGTAGTACGACAGGCCGATGCCGCGACGCCTGCCGCGCTGCGCCGCCTCGGCACGCCTGGCAGCGAAGCCCGCGTAGTCCATCTGCTGCAGCGCCGCGTCGAGCACCATCGGGAAGTCGCCGGTGTCGTACGTCTTGCCCACCGGCGTCGCGTGCGGCATCCCCGAGGCCGGTACCATGTTCCGCCGGCGCAGCTCGGCGCGATCGATGTTGAGTTCCCGTGCAGCGGCATCGACCAGCCGTTCGAGCAGATAGTTGCTCTCGGGGCGACCGGCGCCGCGATACGCGTCCACCGGCACCGTATGGGTGAACACGCCGAGCACGTGCGCGTAGATCTGCTTCAGGTCGTAAACCCCGGACAGCACCGCACCGCCGGCCAGCGTCGGGATGTACGGCGCGAACGTGGACAAGTAGGCGCCCATGTTGGCCAGGTTGCGCGTGCGCAGCGCCAGGAACCTGCCGTCCTTGTCGATCGCCAGTTCGCCCAGCGTCACATTGTCGCGGCCCTGCGTGTCGGCCAGGAACGCCTCGGCGCGGTCTGACGTCCATTTCACCGGCCGCCCCAGCTTGCGCGCCGCATAGCACACCAGCACGTGCTCGCCGTAGAGGAACGCCTTCATGCCGAAGCCGCCGCCGACATCCGGCGTGATGACCCGAAAGCTCGCCGGCTCGGTGCCGAACGAGGTCGCGATCAGGTTTTTTATCAGCCAGCCGCCCTGCGTGTTGGCGTACAGCGTCCAGCGGTTGGTCGCAGTGTCGTAGTCGGCGATCGCCGCACGCCCTTCCATCGATGCGACGACCACCCGGTTGTTCACCACAGTGAGGCGCGTGACGTGCGCAGCCTGGGCGAACAGCGCATCGGTCGCTGCCTTGTCGCCGATGCCCCAGTCGAACGCGACATTGTATTTAGCGTCCGGCCACACCAGCGGCGCAGCCTGCGACGTCGCCGCCGCCACATCCGTGACCGCCGGCTCGGGCGAATAGTCCACCACGACCAGCTCGGCGGCATCGCGCGCCGCCTTCGCCGTCTCGGCGACGACGAAGGCCACTGCGTCGCCGACGTGGCGCACCATGCCGTCGGCCAGCGCGAAGTGCGGCGGGTCCACCATGTTGGAGCCGTCACGGTTCTGCACCGGCGCTGCGCAGGGCATCGGCCCGATGCCGTCGGCCTTCATGTCGGCCGCCGTATAGATCGCCTTGACCCCGGCGACCGCCGCTGCCGCCGCGGTGTCGATCGCGCCAAGCTTCGCCGACGCGTGCGGACTGCGCAGCACGATGCCGTGCAGCATGCCGGGCAGTACGATATCGTCGGTGTAGCGGCCGCCACCCTTGAGCAGGCGTGGATCCTCCACGCGGGGAACGGACTGGGCCAGGCCGAACTTGGTCATAGGCACGGTCTCCAGGCTGGGTCTGTGACGGTCGAACGAAGCATGCCCGCTTCGCAGATGAAAGGCCAAGTGCGATGGAGTCTCGCCTGTGTGTTCTGAATGCCGGCTCGTCCAGCCTGAAGTTCGCCGTGTTCGGCGTCGTCGACGGACGGCCGGTGCACACCCAGCAGGGCGAGGTGGAGCGGATCGGCGGCGAGGGCCGCCTGCGGGTCACCGCCGACGACGGCAAGGTGCTGCATGACCGTACGGTGACGACCAAGGACCATGCGGACGCGCTGGCGACGCTGGCCGCCCTGCCGGACGGCCCCATGGACAGGAGCGGACTGATTGGCTTCGGTCATCGCGTCGTGCATGGCGGCCCGGATCTCGACGCCCCGGCTCTGGTGGACGCCGCGACGCTCGCACGCATCGAGGCGCTGGAGCCGCTCGCGCCGCTGCACAATCCGCCGGCCGTCGCGGTTCTGAAGGCGCTGGCGGTGCTGTTCCCATCGCTGCCGCACGTGGCGTGCTTCGACACCGCGTTCCATCGCGGCCACCCGGCAGTGGCGGATCGCTTCGCCATTCCCGATGCGCTGTACCGCGAGGGCGTGCGGCGCTACGGCTTCCATGGCCTGTCGTACGAGTTCATCGCCGGCGCGCTGGCCGAGCGGGCACCGGAGATCGCGCTGGGCCGGGTCGTGGTGGCGCATCTCGGCTCCGGCGCGTCGATGTGCGCGCTGGCCGGCGGTCGCAGCGTCAATTCGTCGATGGGCTTCACCGCGCTGGACGGGCTGCCGATGGGCACCCGCTCCGGTTCGCTCGATGCTGGCGTGATCCTGTGGCTGCAGCAGCAGAAGGGCTGGGATGTCGGTCGGGTGGAGAAGTTCCTCTACGCCGACTGCGGGCTGAAGGGCTTGTCCGGCATATCGAACGACATGCGCACCCTGCTGGCGAGCGACGCGCCGCTGGCCAGGCTGGCGGTGGAGTATTTCGTCTACCACGTGGCGCGCACCGCCGGCGCGCTGGCGGCGGCAATGGGCGGCATCGACGGCATCGTGTTCACCGCCGGCATCGGCGAGCGCAGCCCCGACATCAGGGGGCGCGTGCTGCGCCGGCTGCACTGGCTGGGTTTCTCGATCGACGCGGCCGCGAACGAGGCCGGCGATCCGCTGCTGACGCGCGCCAATTCGCCGCGGCCGGCCTATGTGATTCCGACCGACGAGGAGATCGTCATCGCGCGCCACACGCTGGCGCGCATCGACCGAGCCTGATCCATCCGTACCGATGATGCGCGATGAGCGGATCGCCGACGCGCCGCCTCGATCGATGTCAGCTAAAACAGCTGCTCCGACGCGATCCGTGCGCCTTCGCTGAGCGCCGCCAGCTTCGCCCAAACCACGTCCTCGGCCACGCGACGCTGGCCCGCAGACGTGTCGAATCCGCAGTCTGTGCCGGCCAGCACGCGCTTCGGATCGCCCACCACCTGCGCGACGCGCACGATCCGCTCGGCGATCGTCTTCGGGTGCTCGACGAAGTTGGTGACGCTATCGATCACCCCGGCGACGATGACCTGGTCCGGATCCAGCGGGAAGTCGCGCAGCACGTTGTACTCGTGGGCGTGGCGCGGATTGGCGAACGGCAGCACGAAGCCGCCCACCTTCGCCTTGCGCAGGATCGGCATGATCTCCTGCAGTTCCACGTCGCAGTCGTGCGGACCTTCGTAGTTGCCCCAGCAGACATGCAGGCGCACGCGATCGCGCGGTATGTTGACCAGCGCGGCATTGATCGCGGTCACCACGCGATCGACGAAGCCCAGGAAATCACCCAGCGGCTTGTCCTGGTAGGACATGTGCCGCTCCATCGCCAGATCCGGACAGTCGAGCTGCAGTAGGAACCCGTGGTTGACGATCGCCTCGTACTCGACGCGCAGCGCCTCGCCGAGAGCGGCGAGGTAGGCTTCCTCGCTCGGGTAGTGGTCGTTGCGCAGCGCGGCGGCGACGATGCCGGGCGACGGCGCGGTGACGAAGGGCTCGACGAACGGATTGCCGGATTTGTCCAGCATCGTGCGGAAGTCGCTGCACTCGGTGTCGATCGCCGCCCGGTCGAGGTAGCGTACGTCGCCGATCGCCGTGGGCACGTCATCACGGCTGCTGACCTGGACGAGGTTGGCCTGATCGCGCGCCAGGGCGGCCTTGAATTCGGGATAATGCTCCACGTCGCCGCGCGGCGGCCGGGTCCAGGCGCCGCCGAAGCCGCTCATGCGGGTACGGACGTAAAGGAAGAACGCCTCGCGCTGCTGCTCGCCGTTGTTGCCGATGTCGATGCCGGCGGCGCGCTGTCTGCGCACGATCGCTTCCAGGGCGGCGCGCCCGGCTTCGTCGAGCTGTGCGTCCACCGGTTCGCCCCGCGCCTTCGCGAGATAGAGCCGCACCAGCGACGCCGGTCGCGGCAGGCTGCCGGTGTGGGTGGTCAGGATGCGGGTCTTGCTGTGCTGCATGGCGTTCCCCCTTGCCGATACAGCCTCTACCCGTCGCCTGCCTCCGCGCAAGTCGGCGCGTCAGCGGTAGGCCAGGGTGTCCGGGACCAGTCCCATCGCGGTGACGGTTGCCGGCCCAAGCTGGCCGTCCGGCTGCAGGCCGCGTCCGCGCTGGAAGTTCTCGATCGCGATCGCCGTGCCCTGGCCCCACACGCCGTCGACTGCACCACCGTAGAAGCCCAGCGCGCGCAAACGCGCCTGCACCGCACGCACCGACGCCGGCAGCAGGTGGTCCGCCGACGGCGGAGGTGGCGGCCGGACCGCGGCAACCGGCGCGGCCAGAAAGCTGCCTGGATCAAGACCGAGCGTCGCCACGGTTGCCTGGTTCAGCTGCCCGGTCACCTGCAGCTGGTTCGATTGCTGAAAGCGCTCCAGCGCCGCCTGGCTGTCGGCGCCCCAGATGCCGTCGATCCGGCCGCTGTACGCACCCGCCTGGCGCAGCTTGTCCTGCACCGCCTGCACGGTAGGGGCAGGCACCGGCTGAACATAGGCAAGCGCCGGCGGCGCTGGCTGTGCCACCGCCGGCAGGGCCGACAGCGCGGCAAGGCCTATACCGGCGGCAAGCAAAGCGTGGTGGCGCATGAACGCCCTCCTGTTTCCGTTCGACAGGAAGAACGTCGTTGCAGGGAACCGGTTCGCCACTCTGCTAGGGAATCGTTGCCAACGATCGCTTGATCGTGTTCGCCTCGCCCAGTCGCTCGATCAACGCCATCGCCGCGACCGGCGCCTTCGGCTTGAAGCCGTTGATCATATAGATGAATACCTCGCGCGCTCGCGGCGCCTTGTGCTGCGGCGGAGCAGCCGCCGGCAGGTCCGCCGGCGTCCCGCCACCCGCCCATGTCCGCGCGCGCTCGGCCCACTGTGCCAGTCCATCCGGCGGGTAGCCTTGCTCCTCCTGTTCCGACGCGCGCTGCAAGCGAACATAGATGAATGGGGCGGTCGGGTCGGGCAGCATCGGATGCTTCGCGTGATCCGCCACCACCGCCGCAATCCGGTATTTGCGCAGCAGCGCGATGCACTCGGCGCAGGCGAAGCTGGCATGCCGCAGCTCGACGACGTGGCGCAGCGCCTGCCCGTCCGCTTCGGCGGGTAGCAGCCGGAGGAAGGCCTCGAAATCCTCGGGATCGAACTGCTTGGTCGGCAGCATCTGCCAGTTGATCGGGCCCAGCTTCTCCTTGAGCCGCAGCACCCCGCCGCCGACGAAGCGCTCGATCGAGGCACCGGCCTCCGCCAGCACGCGCCGGTTGGTGGCGAAGCGCGGACCCTTCACCGAGAAGACGAAGCCGTCCGGCGTCTCCTCGTACCAACGGGCAAAGCTCTCCGGTTTCTGCGAGCCGTAATAGGTGCCGTTGATCTCGATCGAGGTCAGATGGTGACTGGCATATTCCAGTTCGCGCTTCTGCGGCAGCCCCTTCGGATAGAACGGGCCGCGCCACGGCTCGAACGTCCAGCCGCCGACGCCGACGCGAATGGCCGCCGCGGTGCTCTTACTCGACCGGTTCATGCAGAAACCTCTCCACCAGCGCCAACGCCCGGTCCCGCTTCGCCAGCGCCTGCGCCCGCTGCTGGTTGCGCGCACCCGAAGTCAGATAGAACCGCTCGTACAGCTCGACGCGCGACGCAAGGGCGGTGCCCGCGTAATCCCACGCCAGCCGGAACAGCCGGATCCGCCTCTCGGCGTCCACATCGTTGGCGCCGCGCAGATACTTGTCGATGAACGGCCGCAGCGACGGCTCCTGCATCACGCGCCAGGTCGGGGTCGCCAGCAGGTTGTGCGAACCCAACAGCTTGATGATCTCATTGGCGCGCGGCATCCAGAACGGCATCACCGCCCGCAGCGCCGACAAAGGCGGCCCGTCGGGAAACCACACGTTGTCGCCCCATTCGTTGGGATGGTCCTCCGCCGCCTGCACCGCTGATCGCGCGAGTTCCGCGTAGCTCCACAGCTCGCCCAGCAGCGACTGCGACGCCTGGCTCCGGTCGCCGATCGCCTCGGCCATCGCGGTGGCCAGACCCCAGGCAAACTCCAGCTTGGTCGAGGCCCGCACCATCGTCTGCTGCATGACGTTGGGGTTCCAGCTCCGCGTCATCACCTGATTGTAGACCTTGACGTTGGCGTCGATGAACACCCGGCTGTGCGGCACCTCGACGTCATCGAAGATCACGAACGCGTCCTGCTCGTCGAACCGCGACGACAGCGGATGGTCGAACCGGTTGGCCGTGCCGGCGACGCTGTCGCGGCAGATAAACTTCAGGCCCGGCGTCGCCATCGGGATGCAGAACGACACCGCGAACCTGTCGCCGTCCTCGGGCAACGGACGGCCGGGATACACGGCAAGCTCGTCGGCGAACGGCGCCAGCGTCGCCAGGATGCGGGCGCCGCGCACCACGATGCCGTGCTCGGTGTCGCACACCTTGCGCAGGATGACGTCGTTCTCCTTGCCCGGCACCTCGTCCTTCGCCTTGTCGATCGTCGGATGGATCAGCGTGTGTGTCAGGCAGATGTCGCGGCGGCGCAGGAACCTCTGGTACTCGACCTGGCGCGCGGCGCCCGCCTCGTTGCCGTGCTCCGCCCATTCATGTGCGCAGCCGGCAAAGCCCGCGTAGGTGACGTTCATGTAGTCCGGCGTCCGCCCCATCACGCCGACCGTGTGTTCGGCGATGCGTCGCAGACCGCGATGGCGCCGCTTCAGGTCGTCGGGCGAGCGCGGAATCATGTGGCTGACGTTGATCGCCTCGCCGGTCTCCGGGTCGGGGATGAGGCAGTCGTTCGCTGCCGCGTACTGCAGGTCGAACACGGCGGCCATGCCCTTGGCCGCGCCGGCGAACGCCGGGTGCGACACCACGTCGGTGACGCGGTCGTCGCCCACCCAGATCTCGCGATCGTCCTTCAGTCCGCGCAGAAGTTCCGCGCCCGTGCGAGCCGGCATCGTGATTCCCCGTCCTTGACTGCCGCACGGTGCGCGATCTTCCCGCCGCGGGCAAAGCCCGGCACGACCCCCGGTCCACGGCGATCCGCTGCCTCCCACTGTAGGCTCAGGAGAGAATCTTCCGCTGGATTTTTGGGCTAATCCGGACCATTATAAGAGCGTAATATCTGCATGGCCTCAGCAAATTCTTGCGCATGTCATTTCACGCCTATTCGGATCCTTTCCATGCCCGGCCGGCTCATCCCCAGACCCTTGCGTTTCTCTCATGATGGCCGAACCTTGGAGGTTCGCGCTTCGCCGCTCGCGATGGGCTGGAGCGTTGGCATATACGCAGGATCGCAGGCGGTCACCCGGATCAGATACGTGGTCCTCTACGAGACCGAGGTCGGCGCGGGCACGCAGGCCGTGGACCTGACCGCTGGCCTCATCCCGCTGATGGAGCATGCAAGGGACGAGGTCCTGGCTGGCCGGATCGCCCTCGCCGCATGACAGTGCCGGAGCGGGCTTTGGCGAGCGCCCGGCAATCGAGGCTTGACCCGGCCCTCGCGCCGTCCGATCACCCGCCGCCATGTCGCTTCTCGTCATCTCCGGCGCCGCCATTCGCCTGGGCGGGCGCAGCATACTGAACGGCGCCGACCTCACCGTGGACCAGGGCCGACGCATCGGCCTGGTCGGCCGCAACGGCGCAGGCAAGTCCACCCTGCTGCGCGCCATCGCCGGCGAGATGCCGCTTGATGGCGGCGAGATCCGGCTGGCCACCCGTGCCCGGATCGCCACCGTCGCCCAGGAGGCACCGTCTGGCGAGGCGTCGCTCATCGACACCGTCCTGCAAGGGGATCCCGAGCGCCTCTCTTTGCTGACCGAGGCCAACACCGCACCGCCGCTGCGCCTGGCGGAGATCCACGAACGGCTGCGCGCCATCGGCGCCGACGCCGCACCCGCGCGCGCCGCCGCCATCCTCGCGGGCCTCGGTTTCGACGAGGCCGCCCAGCAACGGCCGGTCGAGGAGTTCTCCGGGGGCTGGCGGATGCGCGTCGCTCTCGCCACCGCGCTGTTCGCCGCGCCCGACCTGCTGCTGCTGGACGAACCGACCAACCACCTCGACCTCGAGGCGACACTGTGGCTGGAGACCTGGCTTGCGCGCTTCCCGGGAGCGGCGCTGCTGGTCTCGCACGACCGCGGGCTGCTGGACCGTGCGGTGCAGGCGATCGCCTTCCTCGACCGCGGTCGCATCAGCGTCACCCCCGGCGGCTTCGACGAATTCGTCCGCATCCGCACCGAGCGGGCGATGCAGCAGGTCCGCGAAGCCGAGCGCATCGCCGCGGAGCGCGCGCACATCCAGTCGTTCATCGACCGCTTCCGCTACAAGGCCTCCAAGGCGCGCCAGGCGCAGTCGCGCATCAAGGCGCTCGCTCGCCTGCCGCAGATCCAGACGGTGATCGAGGACGCGCCCACCCGGTTCGACTTCCCGGAACCTGCCCGCATCGCCCCGCCCATCCTGGCGCTCGACCGGGTCGCGGTCGGCTACGACGGCACGCCCGTGCTGCACCACCTGTCGCTGGCGATCGACATGGACGACCGTATCGCGCTGCTGGGCGCGAACGGCAACGGCAAGTCCACACTGGCGAAGCTGCTGGCCAACCGGCTGCCGGCGCTGGCCGGGGAGATCCGCCGTGGGCCCAAGCTGCGCGTCGGCTATTTCGCACAGCACCAGACGGACGAGTTGGTGGAAGCCGAGACGCCGGTGGATCACATGGCCCGCGCCCTGCCGCGGGCCTCGCCGCCGCAGGTCCGCGCACAGCTGGCCCGTTTCGGCCTCGATGCCGACCGCGCCGAGACGCCGGTGGACAACCTGTCAGGCGGCGAGAAGGCGCGGCTGCTGCTGTCGCTCGCCACGCGCGAGGCACCGCAGCTGCTGATCCTGGACGAGCCGACCAATCACCTGGACATCGACGCGCGCGAGGCGCTGGTGAAGGCGTTGGCCGACTTCCAGGGCGCGGTGCTGCTGATCACCCACGATCCGCACCTGGTCGAGCTGGTCGCCGATCGCCTCTGGCTGGTCGCCGACGGCACGGTGCGGCCGTTCGAAGGCGACCTGGACGACTACCGGGGGCTGCTCGCCGAACGCGCCCGTCCGGCGCCCAAGGCCGATGCCGCCAATCGCCGCGACGAACGCCGGGAACGCGCCGACGCCCGCGCCGCCCTCGCTCCGCTGCGCCGGCAGGCACGCGACGCCGAGGCGCGGCTGGCGCGGCTCACCGCCGAGCGCGCGGCGATCGAGAAGACGCTGGCTGATCCGGCCCTGTATGTGCCGACCCGCAAGGCGGAGATCGCCGCCGCCAACGCCCGCCTGTCCGCTATCGCGAGGCTGGCCGCGGCAGCCGAGGCGGACTGGCTGGCGGCGGCCGAGGCACTGGAGGCAGCGTCATGACCGGTCGCGGCGTCAGGGAATGACCTCATAGCGGTCCGGCGGAACCGCCAGCGCCAGGCTGCTTCCGTTGTCCCAGCGGACAGCGATGCGCACCCAGCTGCCCATATCGGTGGTGCCGGCCACGGTGCCATGCGTGCCCGACGGCACCGGCTGTGGATCATTCATGGCGAGCACGCGGACGCGGGTGCCCGCCGCGACAGCGGTCAACTCCATGACAGATCTTTCATCGTGCAGCTTTTCGCGGCAGCAAGCCGCGAGGCTCCAAAATTGGCGACAAATGCCCCGGGCGTCCAAATTCGGATAAATCGCCCTCGGCGTGACTATATATTTCAGCCGGCCGAGGCGTTCAATCAAAACCGTTGGGCGCGCGCGCATTCCATGTATGCGGCGTGTGTTATGTACCATTGCCGTGGTCCATCCCGGCAATGCACGAGACTGCTGGTGCGTCGTACATCAGGTGACGGCAGGATCGCGTGACCAGCACGATGGAGTGGATCATCCTGAACATGTTGGAAGTGAGGGTGTGGCTTCAGATGATCCGCATCGGCCGAAGCGGGTGCCCCGCATGAACCGCATGCTTTACATGGTTGAGATGGCCCTGCTCGACACCGCACGGCGTGCCGAATGGGAGGCGTGGTACGTGGCGCACCAGCACAGGCTGCTGTCGATCCCGGGCATTCACGCGAGCCAGCGCTTCGAGTGCATCCATGCCGCCGCCGCGCCGTTCGTCGCGCTGCATGAGGTCGATGGCCCCGAGGTCTTCGCCTCCGACGCTTACCGCGCCCAGGCCGGCCCATCGAACACCGGCGAATGGCAGGCGAAGATGGGCAACTGGCATCGGAACCTGTTCCGGGGGCTCGATCGATCGCCGGACGTGCCGATGGATGCGCGCCTCGTCGTGGTCGAGCGCAATTGCGAGGGCGCGATGCCGCGCGACGCCGACCTGCACTGGCTGAACGCGACGGGCCTCGATCAGAGCGTGCGCCGGCGCGGCCTGGCGGTGATGGCACCGCCGCAGGCCGACCTGCTCGCCGGCACACCCGGCATCCGCGTGCTGAAGCCGCTCGGGCCACGCCTGGTCAGATGACCAGCCCGCCATCGACGTGCAGCGCCTGGCCGGTGACGTAGCCCGCGGCCGGCGAGGCCAGGAAGGCGATCGCCGCCGCCACCTCCTCTGGCAGCCCGACCCGTCCGAGCGGCACGCTCGCAACCTGTCGCCGCAGCCGTTCGGGATCGATCGCCACGTGCGCGCCCGGGTCCTTGCGGATGAAACCGGGCACCACCGCGTTCACCGTCACGCCGGCCGACGCCAGTTCGATCGCCAGAGCGCGCACCAGCGCCTCCAACCCGGCCTTCGCCGCAGCGGAAGCGGCGAACGCGGTCGTGTCGGTGCGGAACGCGTGCGCCACGAAGCTCGACACCGCCACCACGCGCGCGTCGCATCCCGCCTTCAGGTGCGGTACCGCTGCACGCGCAAGGCGGAAGAAGGCCCCCTGGATGGCCTCGACCGACGCCGTCATGGCGATATCGGTCAGTTCGGTGATCGACGTGCGGTCGGCGAAGCCGGCGTTGCTGACCAGCACATCAAGGCCGCCGAATCGCGCGACCGCCTGGGCTACAAGCGTACCCGCCACCGGCGGATCCGCGAGATCGCCCAGCGCAACCTCGGCCTCGGCACCGGACGCTCGCACCGCTTCCGCCACGTGCTCCGCGCCGGCCCGGTTTTTCCGCGTATGCACCAGCAGCCCGACGCCAGGCGCGGCGAGCGCGCGGCAGGTCGCGGCGCCGATGCCGCTCGCCGCTCCGGTGACCAGTACGATGCGCCTGGGCCGCATCCCTCACACCACGTCGTGCGGACGCAGCCGGCACAACTCGGCTTCGGCATCGGTCTCGATCTGCAGTGTGGCGTGCCCGATGCCGAAGCGATCGCGCAGCCCGGCGCTCACCTCGTGCAGCCGGTTCTCGGCGGAGGCGCCGGCGCAGACGAGATGGGCTGTCAGGGCCGTCTGCGTTGTGCTGAGACCCCAGATGTGCAGGTCGTGCACTTCCAGCACGCCGGGAACCGAGGCGAGGTAGTCCTCGATCTCGTCATGCGCCACGCCGTCCGGTACGGCGTCCATCGCCAGGTCCATCGATTCGCGCAGCAGGCCCCAGGTGGTCAGCACGATGACGACGCCGATCCCCAGGCTCGCCAACGGATCGAGCCACAGCCAACCGGTCAGCATGATCAGCAGGCCCGCCAGCACCACGGCGCCCGACACCGCGGCGTCCGCGGCCATGTGGACGAATTGCGCGCGCAGGTTGAGGTCGACAGTGCGGCCGTGACGGAACAACAGCGCGGTGGCCCCGTTCACGGCGATACCGACGGCCGCGACCAGGATCACGGTGCCCTCGAGCACGGGCTCTGGCGTCAGCAGCCGCCGCACGGCCTCCACACCGATGGCCCCGGTGCCGATCAGCAGGATGGTGGCGTTCAGCAATGCCGCCAGAATCGAGCTGCGCCCCCAGCCGTAGGTACGCTGGCGGGTCGGCGGCAGCCGCGTGAGCCACGCCGCGCCCCAGCCCAGCAGCAGGCTCAGCACGTCGCCGACGTTGTGCGCGGCATCGGCCAGCAGCGCGACCGAGTTGGCCATCAGGCCGAAGCCGATCTCCGCCGCGACGAAGATGACGTTCAGGGCGGTGCCGATGGCGAAGGCGCGATCGTGCGCCGCGTGCGAATGGCTGCGATGGTGGTGGTGATGGTCGTGCGCCATCCGGTTACGATAAACGGCGCTGCCATCCTGTCGAGGTTCACGCAGTCATGATGGCCGCCGCCGTTCCGCTGCGGTCCAGGCCATGGGCAGCGGAGGGTGGACTGCCAATCTTCGGCTTGCATGCTCGCCAACTCGATCGTCGCGCTGCTGGCATGGGCCGGCCACCACCCCATGCTGCAGGCCGTTGCCATTGTCCTCGGCACATTCATCCTCGAGGACGCCGCGACGGTGTTCGCGGCGATGCAGGCGGCCGACGGCAGCCTGCCGGCCGCCCTGGCCCTCGGTGCGCTCTATGTCGGTGTCGCACTCGGCGATCTCGGGTTGTACGGGCTCGGGTGGCTGGCCGCGAAAGTGCCGTGGATCGCGCGCTTCCTGCCGCCGCGGCGCAAGGCGGTGGTGCGCGCCTGGGTCGACGGACATCTCTTCCGGGTGGTGCTGGCCAGCCGCTTCCTGCCAGGCCTGCGGCTGCCGACCTACACCACCTGCGGATTCGTCGGCGCTGACCTGCGGCAGTTCGCGCTGGCAGTCGTCGTCGGCACCATATGCTGGACATCGCTGCTGTTCGCTGTCTCGCTGCGCGCCGGCGAGGTGCTGCTGGACCATTTCGGCGCCTGGCGCTGGGCCGCCCCGGCTGGCCTCCTGCTCTTCATCGCGATCGCCGGCAGGCTCGCCAGATCCAGCCTCCAGGGCGGCCGCCCGTGACCCTGGACACGGCGCTCGACACGCCGCCGCTCGCGCAGCCGCGTGGCAAGCCGGTTTCCTACTTCGAATTCTGGCCCGACTGGCTGTTCTACTTCCCCGTCGCGGCGCATTGGATCGCCCTCGGACTGCGGCATCGCGGTTTCATGCTGCCTACCGCTGCGAACCCTGCGATCACCGCCGGCGGCCTGTGCGGCGAGTCGAAGTGCGAGATCCTGGATCAGGTGCGGGGGCCGGCGCGCGACCTGCTGGCACGCTACACCCGCGTCGTGGCGGCGCCCGATGGCCTCGCAACCGCCGAGGCAGCGCGACAGGCCGCCGCCATCGAGTACCCGGTCGTCGCCAAACCGGATATCGGCTGCAACGGCACCGGCGTTCGCCTGCTGCGTGGCTGCGACGACCTCGCACGCTACCTGAAGGCGTTCCCGGCGGGCGAAAGCATCGTGCTGCAGGAGTTCGTCGCGGAAGAGGGCGAGGCGGGCATCTTCTACGTCCGGCATCCCGACGAACCGGTCGGACGCATCACCTCGATCACCCTGAAGCACGCGCCGCTGGTTACCGGCGACGGAGTGTCCACGCTACGCCAGCTGGTCCTGGCAGACCCGCGCGCCGGGCGCGTGCCGCACCTCTACCTGCCGCGTCTCGCGCACCGGCTGCACGAGGTGCCGCGACCGGGCGAACGCGTTCGCCTCGTGTTCGTCGGCAATCACTGCAAGGGCTCGATCTTCGAGGACGGCTCGCCGCTCGCGACGCGCGCGCTGGCCGCTTCGTTCGAGCGGATCGCGCGGTCGATGCCCGATTTCCACTTCGGTCGCATCGACGTGCGCTTCGCAGCGCTGTCCGACCTGTTGCACGGCGAGGGCTTCCGCATCATCGAGATCAACGGCGCCGGTTCCGAGGCGACCCATGTCTGGGACCCGCGCACCACCCTGTGCGGAGCCTGGCTTGCGCAATTCCAACACTATGGGACGGCGTTCCGCATAGGTGCGGCGAACCGGGCGCGCGGCCATCGTCCATGCGGGCTGCGAGCGGTGTACCGCCTGTGGCGCCGGCAGAAACGGCTGATGGCGGCCTACCCGCTCAACGACTGACGCGCCCGCCTTGCCGAATCCCCGCCCTTCCGTCAGGAACCCCGCATGAATGCACTCCAGGCCGTCTTCATCGCCATCCTGCAAGGCGCCACCGAGCTGTTTCCGGTCAGCAGCCTGGGCCACGCCGTGGTGCTGCCGGCGCTCCTGCACTGGCCGCTCGATCAGCGCTCGCCCGAATTCCTGCCGTTCCTGGTGATGCTGCACCTGGGCACGGCCACCGCGCTGCTGCTGTTCTTCTGGCGCGACTGGTGGTCGCTGGCGATCGGCGTGCTCGGGCTGACCTCGGCGCATCAGTCGCGTGAGAGTCGCCGGGTGTTCCTGCTGATCGTGATCGCCACCATCCCCGCGGTGATCGTCGGCTTCCTGCTGGAGAAATTCGTCCGCGGCCTGTTCGGCGCGCCGATCGTCGCCGCCGCATTTCTGATGGTGAACGCGCTGCTGCTGCTGGCCGGCGAGAAGCTGCGCGCGCGCAGCCACCGGCCGCTGTCCACCCTGACCATGATGGATGCGTTCACCATCGGCTGCTGGCAGTGCACCGCACTGATCCCGGGCATCTCGCGGTCCGGCGCCACCATCGTCGGCGGCCTCCTGCGCGGCATCGACCACGAGGGATCGGCGCATTTCTCCTTCCTGATCGCCACGCCGATCATCCTGGGCGCCACCGTGCTCGAGGTGCCGCATTTGCTGCACGAAAGCGTGCCGGCCGGGGTGTTCGAACTCGCCTTCATGGCCGCGGTGCTGGCCGGCGTCACCGCGTATCTCAGCACCTGGTTCCTGATGCGCTATTTCCGCCAGCACGACGCGTGGGCGCTCAATCCCTTCGCCTGGTACTGCGCCGTGGTCGGTGCCGGCAGTCTGCTGCTGCTTGTGGTATGACGGCGCTGCGGTAACATGCGTCGATGGACATGCATGTTGCGACGACATTCGAAATCAGACCACTATCGGCGGTGCTCGGAGCGGAGGTGCGGGGCCTCGACCTCAGCCAACCGCTCGACGCGGCGACGCGACGCGAGGTCTATGACGCGTTCTGCCGCCATCAGGTGCTGTGCTTCCGCGATCAGCGGCTGAGCAAGGAGGCGCAGATCGCCTTCACCGAGCAGTTCGGCACGCTGGAACGCCACATCGCGCGCAACCGCGGCAGCGACAATCCGCTGGTGCACACCGTGTCCAATCTGGGACCCGACAGGAAGCCCAGCGGCAAGGTGGGCTCGCAGGAGTGGCACACCGACAAGTCGTTCCGTCCGGAACCGTCGCTGGCGACCATCCTGCACGCGGTGATCATGCCGCCGGATGGGGGCGACACCTGCTTCGCCGATATGTATGCCGCCTACGAAGCGCTGAGCGAGGCCGAGAAGGCGGAACTCGACGGCCTGCGCGTGATCCACAGCTGGGAACTGTCGCAGCAGAAGCACGGCCGTACCGCTACGCCGGAGGAAATCGCCGATGCGCCGCCGATGCACCATAAGCTCGTGCGCGTGCATCCCGACACTGGACGAAAGTGCCTGTTCATGGGCGTCCACGCCTCGCACTTCGAGGGCAGGCCGATGGCGGAAGGTCGCGCCCGGCTTGCCGCGCTGGAGGCACACGCGACCGCTGGGCGGTTCGTCTACCGGCACAAATGGCGGGCAGGCGATCTGCTGATGTGGGACAACCGCTGCCTGCTGCACCGCGCCGACGCGAACTTCGATGCGGCGCGGTTCCCGCGGGTGCTGCACCGCACTTGCCTGCGCGGCACCGCACCGGCGTAGCGCGCCCTACACGTAGACACCTTTCATCCCGCCCGCCGGATACCGCGTTCCCGCCGCTGCGCCTTTCGGAACCGCCGCGGAAACCCGCGCCACGTCGGCCGCCGAAAGCTTCACCCGCAGAGCGCCCAGATTCTCGTCCAGCCGGCGCGGATAGCGGGTGCCCGGAATCGCCACCACATCGGGACCCTGAGCCAGCACCCAGGCGAGCGTCAGCTGTGCCGGCGTACAGCCTTTCTCCTTGGCGACCGCCTCAACTTGCGCGACCAGCGCGCGGTTGCGATCGAAGTTCGCCTGCTGGAACCGCGGATGCGCCGCGCGGCGCCCGTCCACATCGGCGAAGGTCTGGATCGCGCCGGTCAGGAACCCGCGGCCCAGCGGCGCATAGGCGACGAAGCTGATCCCGAGGCCGCGCGTCGTCTCGCGCGTCTCTTCGGCTTCCGCGCGGTACAGCAGCGAATACTCGGTCTGCACCGCCGCGATCGGATGCACTGCATGGGCGCGGCGGATCGTCGCGGGCGAAGCCTCGGACAGGCCGAGGTGCCGCACCTTGCCCTGCTGCACCAGCTTCGCCATCGCGCCGACGGTGTCCTCGATCGGCACCGAGGGATCGACGCGATGCTGGTAGTAGAGATCGATCACCTCGACCCCGAGCCGCTGCAGGCTCGCCTCGCAGGCCTGCATCACGTACTCCGGCCGACCGTTCACCCCGTTCGGACCGCCGGGGTTCTGCGTCTGGCCGAACTTGGTTGCCAGCACGACACTGTCGCGCCGCCCCTTGAGCGCGCGGCCGATCACCAGCTCGTTATGGCCCCAGCCGTACATATCGGATGAATCGAGATGATCCACGCCCTGGTCGATCGCATGGCGGATCAACTCCTCCGACGCCGCGTCGTCGGCCTCGCCGTAGATGCCGGACAGCGACATGCAGCCGAGTCCGATCGCCGAGACCGACAATCCGTCGCGCCCGAGTGGGCGGTGTTCCAGCTTCTCGGTCGTGGCCATGGCACGGTCTCTCCTCTCCTGCCGACGGATGGCGGTATAGTCCAGCCGACACAGCCAACCAAATGCACCGGAGGAAGCCATGCCGACCCAAGCCCGTGTCGCGTTGATCACCGGTTGCGGCAAGCCGATCGGCATCGGCAACTCCACCGCGCGTGCGCTGGCCGCCGCCGGCGTGACCGTCGTGGTGTCCGACGTGTCGGCCGCCGGCGTCGCCAACGAGCACAACATGCAGGGCGACATGGACCCGGGGTGGACCGGCGTGGAGAGCCTGGTACGCGCGATCGTCGACGCCGGCGGCACGGCGTCCGCCACACTTGGCAATGTCAGCGTCGAGGCCGATGCGGCGCGCATGGTGGATGAAGTGCTGCGGCGCCACGGCCGGCTGGACATCCTGGTGAACAATGCCGGCGCGCCGCAGGGTGCCGACCGCAATGAGATCGAGGAGGTGCCGGTCGAGGCCTGGGACCTGACCATGGGCGTGAACGCGCGCGGCTGCTTCCTGATGTCGCGCGCTGCGGTGCCGGCGATGCGCAAGGCGGGATGGGGCCGCATCGTCAGCGTGTCGTCGCGTGCGGCATTCCGCCCTGGTGCGAAGCGCGCGACCTATGCGGCGTCGAAGGCGGCCATCGTGGGGTTCACCAAGTCGCTGGCGTTCGATCTGGCGCCGTGCGGCATCACGGTGAACGCGGTGCTGCCCGGACCGATTCGCACCTCGCGTGCGATCAGCACCAACCGGCGCGAGTTCGGCGACGATCTGGAGGTCGGATTCCGCGAGCGCTCCAAGGCCATTCCGGTGGGGCGGTTCGGCACCCCGGACGAGGTGGCGTCGATGATCGCCTATCTCGCGTCCGACGCCGCGGCGTTCGTCACCGGGCAGGCGATCGGCGTGGACGGGGGATGGTGACCTCGCTCCGGCGGCTGCCTGTCAGCGTGGTACTATCGCGGTAATGCTCTCGCAGTCAGCCTCCACCCGGTCGCGGCGCAACTGCACGACGTGGTACTCGCCGCGCAGCCACGGCTCGAACTGGTCGCGGTAGTGCGGGCTGCCCGGCACGCCCGAGTTGCCGATGTTCTGCACCGCAAGGAACGAGTCAGGCGTCGTGAAGTCCACCACAATGCGGTACTCGGCCCCGGAACTGGCGGCATGCGGCGGCAGTTCACCACCCGTGTTGCGCAGCGTGTGCGAGCCGCCGTCCACCTCGCGCGGTCCGACGTCGAACGCCGCATCGCCCACTGGATGCTGCCAGTGCGCCTGATGCACGCGGCCCCACTGCCATGCCGCCTCGTCCTCGCCCAGGCGTGCACGCAGTGTGGCCAGTGTGCACTGCGCAACAGCAGCGACGTGCGGCGCGACGCCGTCGGGGAAGTAGTCGATCGCGGCGTCCTCCAACAGGCTGGCGGCGAGCCCGGTCTGCTGATGCGTCAGGTCGAGCAGCCGTTCCGGCACGTGCCGCCCGATCACCTCGCGCTGCCACAGCGCCATGAACGCCTCGAACAGCGTCGGCGCGGTGGCGGTGAGCGCGTAGCGATAGTCCCAGTCGCCCAGCACCCGGGCGACCACCGGCTCGGCCGCGCCGAGATGCCGCAGGATGTGCGGGCACAGGCGCTCGGCACGGCAGTTCTTCACATCGTTCTGCAGCGCGATGTTGGCCGCCTGGTCCAGCGTGCCGTGCCCCAGCGCCTGGTCGAGTCGCACGCCGCGATGCCCCTGCGAGTAGGCGCCGTAGATCGGCTGCTGCCAGTCGTCCGGCACGATGCGCTGGTTGGCGCTGGCGACGTAGCCGCTGGGCGGGTCGAACATATGCGGCAGGTCGTCGAACGGAATGGTGCCCCGCCAGCGATCGGCGGGGTCGTTGGCATCGCGGAAGCCCGGCACCACGCGACCACGGATCGGGATGCGCCCCGCCATCTGGTAGCCGATATGTCCCTCCGCATCGGCATAGACGAAGTTGAAGATCGCCACCGACCAGTCGCGCAACGCCGCGCGGAAGCCGGTCCAGTCGCGCGCCCGCCCGACCGCGATCGAGGCCCGGATGTCGTCCATGTGCTCCATGCCGACCCAGCGCAGCGACAGCGGCGGATCGCCGGCTGCGTCGAGCGACGGCACCAGCGCGTTCACCACCGGGCCACGCGCCGTCGAGCGGATGGTCAGCGCCTGCGCCGCCGCGCCACGCACCTTGATGTCGAGGCGCCGCTCCTCGAATGTGCGCCACGCGTCGCCGTCGCGATAGCGATGCGGATCGGCGGGATCGACCTCCTCGACATAGAGGTCGCGCGTGGATGCCATGTTGTTGGTGATCGCCCAGGCGATGCGGCCATTGCTGCCCCACCACAGGCCGGGAAAGCCCGGATGCCCGGCACCGGCCACGTCGTCCTCGGGCCCGTGCAGTGCGTATTCGTACCAGGACGACGGCACCCAGAACGGCTGGTGCGGATCGCCGCACAGCACCGGCTTGCCGCCGGTGGTGCGCGAACCGTGCAGCGCCCAGTTGTTGCTGCCGGTCGCATCGTCGGTGCCGGCGGCGTGCTGCAGCACGCGGTTCTCCGAGGCTTCCGGCGTCAGGTACAGGCCACGGAATTGCTCGGGAAGCAACCGCGCTGCCTCGGCCGCGACGATGCGGTCGATGCGGCCGTTCAGCGACCACCAGATGCCGCGCGCGATCGCCACCACGTCGCGCACGGTGAACGGCTCCGGTTCGTAGCCAAGTTGGCCGAACTCCAGCGGCAGGTCACGCCCCATCAGCTCGATCTGCCGGTTGATTCCGGCGACGAGCGAAGCGACCACGCCGCGTGTGGCGTCGTCCATCGCATCCGCTTCGCCCGCGGCGATCCGGTCGATGCCGACGGTCAGGTGCGCGATGTCGCTCGCCAGGTAGGCCGGCCCGAGGATCTCGGCCTGCCTGCCGAGCGCGCGCCGGCGCAGCCGATCCATCTGCCACAGCCGGTCCTCGGCCATTGCGACGCCGAGACCGAAATAGAGATCCTGCGTGCTGGCGGCGTAGACGTGCGGGATGCCGGACCCGTCACGCAGGATCTCGACGCGGCCGCCCACCGCGCCGACGACCTGCCGCGTCTGTTTCATGCGCGTCAGCCCATCGTCTGCACGGCTTGCGGCGTGATCTCGAACGTGACGCGCACTTCGTCCGGACGCGACCAGGGATACTTGTCCTGGCCGAGATATTTCTTGGCGAGCGAGTCGATATGCGCGGCGGCGCCTTGCTCGGTAACACGGGTGACCTTGCCGCGGATCTGCATGTAGCGATACGGGTTGTCAGGATCCATGATCGACAGCGCGACCGGCGCGCCTTCCTTCATGTTGCGCGTCTTGGTGCGTCCCTTGGCGCTGTTCACGCGGATGACGCTGCCGTTGTAGTCGAACCACACCGGCGTGACCTGCGGCGTGCCGTCCTGCATCAGCGTGGCGAGGCCGGCGAACGCCTTCTTCTGCTGCACGAGGTCGAGGTATTCATTGGGGATCGATGCCATCTGCCGCTCCTTGTCACCTGCCGTTCCGGCGCGGACAGTGCCGCAACCCGCGCCCTCGGGGCAAATCAGCAAGCGAGGAACAGCATGGAAAGCCGATCGGTCAGCTTCTTCAGCGAGGGCATCAGGCTGGCGGGCGACCTGTTCCTGCCCGATGGCCTCGAGCCTGGCGCGCGGCGCGCCGGCATCCTGCTATGCCACGGCTATACCGGCGTTCGAACCCTCTACCTGCCGGACATCGCACGCGTGCTGGCCGAGTCCGGCTACGTGGTGATGACCTTCGACTACAAGGGCTGGGGCGACAGCGAGGGGCCGAAGAGTCGCCTTGCACCTTACAGCCGCGTCGCCGACGCGCAGGCGGCACTGACCTGGCTCGCCGCGCAGGAGACGGTGGATGCGGAACGGCTGGGCATCTACGGCACCAGCTATGGCGGAGCGACCGTGGTGTGGGTCGCGGCGGTCGATCCGCGGGTGAAGTGCGTGGTCTCGGTGGTCGGCGTGGGCAACGGTCGACGCTGGATGCGCAGCGTGCGACGGCCCGACGAGTATTTCGATCTGCTCGAACGGTCGGCCGCCGACCGGATCAGGCGCGCGACCCAGGGCCAGTCGGACTTCGTCGAGCGCGCCGGCATCCTGTTGCCCGACCGTCAGTCGGCAGAACTCGCGGCGGCACAGCGGCGCGGCAACCCGGGCGCAGTGAGCCAGATCCCGCTGGAGTTCGTTGACGACACACTGGGCTTCAACGCCGAATGGGTGGTGGACCGGATCGCACCGCGACCGGTGTTGTTCATCACCAGCGACAACGACCGGCTCGTGCCGCCGGAGGAGAGCAAGGCGATGTACGCGCGCGCCGGCGAGCCGAAGAAGCTGGTGACGTTGCATGGCTTCGGCCACTACGAGGTGTATGCCGGCGAAGCGTTCCGCCAGGTGATGGCGGCGACCGTGCCGTGGTTTCAGCAATACGTGCCGGCGCGGCGGGGGACGCACCAGTAGCGAGCCACGCACCGCTGCCTGCAACAGTGGCGCCCCGACAAGCAATGTGGGGAGCCAAGGGGCAAGCACGCATTCGACTGCTACACGCAGCGACAGGCCAGGAAGGCTCATGGCGACCCAATCCGTCAGCATCAGTGCGCCCGTCGGGACGCGGAATGGGATCACCCCGCTGCCGAACCAGAGTGCCGAGGTTGCGACCATTACCGATCTGTTCGACCGCATCGCCAGTCAAGACGGAGGTACGTCTGACGTTCCGGGCGTCTGGCCGACTGGCCGCGTCTCATTGATCGGACAGGTCACCGCGCAGATACACACCTTCCAGTCGGTCGTCGCCGCAGCGGAGAGCCTTCCCGGCATGGCCCCCTTGGTGCCTACCTCGCAACAGATCGAGTATTCGCGGCGGCTGGTGTCGGTCAGCGGCAGCTCCATCAAGTGGTTCGGGCTGCCGACGTCGGTCGGCGCGTCGGTTGTGTCGGCGGCACCCCACATTTTCTTCACACCCACGCCGGCACAGGGGGGCTACTCGGACGCAAACTACGAGGCCTTCACTGGGTGGGGCCAATTATGGGACGATGATACCGATCGAATCGGCGGCCTGTTGTCTGCTTCCGGAGCAAACCAGGTCCCTGGTCATTCCGTTCCACAAGACCTCGCAAGCATATGACCTCGGCTTGTTCCTGACCAACTGGCAGGACGTCATTGCAGCGGTGGTGACTGCCGCCGTCAGTGACATGAGAATCCGCGAACCAGCAGTCGGTATTCCCATCATGCCTGCTCGCAATTTCTCCTCTTTCATGGCCTCTCGCAATTCAGCAGCTAAGCGGAAGACCAACACGACCATTCGGCAGTCGGGATCAACTGCGCCGGCAGAACTCGACGCCCGGCCCCGCCGGTCGTAGGCTCCTCGCTAACTTTCCGGGAGGAGTTGTGATGCCGAGCAATGGCCCTGAGACCTGTCTGACCGGCGTGAAGGTGCTGGACCTCACCCAGTTCGAAGCTGGACCGTCGTGCACTGAGGCGCTGGCCTGGATGGGCGCCGATGTGGTGAAGGTGGAGAACCCGAAGCTGGGCGACCCCGGCCGCACCGCCGGCGGCAAACCGGGCCAGGACGCCTATTACTTCCTGCAGTACAACGCCAACAAGCGCTCGGTCACCGTCAACCTGAAGGACCCTCGCGGCGTCGAGCTGGTGAAGGAGATGGCGAAGAAGGCGGACATCTTCTGCGAGAACTTCGCCCCCGGCGCGATCGAGCGCCTCGGCCTCGGCCCGGACGTGATCCGCGCGCTCAACCCCTCGATCATCTACTGCCAGACCAAGGGCTTCGGCGCCGGGAGCCCGTTCGAGAAGAGCCTCGCGTTCGACATGATCGCGCAGGCGGCCGGCGGGCTGATGAGCATCACCGGCGAGGAGGACGGTCCGCCCTGTAAGCCCGGCTCCACCATCGGCGACACCGGCACGGGGATGCTGATGGCGATCACCGTACTCGGCGCCTATATCCGCCGCCAGCGCACCGGGCAAGGCGAGCACCTGCAGCTCGCGATGCAGGACGCGATTCTGCACTACATCCGCAACGCCTTCACCTACATGGAGCGCACCGGCAAGGCCGCGCCACGCGCCGGATCGAAGACGGTCGGTGGCGGCAATCCGCCGATCGGGGTGTATCCGTGCAAGGGCGGCGGGCCCAACGATTACGTCTACATCTATTGCAGCCGCGCCAATCCCGAGCACTGGAACCGCCTGCTGAAGGTGATGGGCCGCGAGGACCTGATGGGCGATCCGATGTACGACACGCCGGACGCGCGCACCCAGCACCGCGAGGAGGTGGACGCCATCGTCGCCAACTGGACGAAGCAGCACGACAAGCACGAGGCGATGCGGCTGGTGAGCGCGGCGACCATCCCGTCGGGCGCGGTGATGGACACCATGGAGCTCGCCAACGACCAAAGCTTCGTCAAGCGCGGCATCCGCCAGGTGATGCAGCACCCGCAGGTGGGCGACTACACGATGAGCGGCTGGCCGGTGCGCTTCTCCGGCAAGACGCCGCCGGTCAAGGCGGCGCCGCTGCTCGGCCAGCACAACGCCGAGGTGCTGGCGGACTGGCTGGACATGGATGAAGGCAAGATCGGTGGATTGCGGAACGACGCGGTGATCGGAGGATAGCAGCCACGCCTCCCCCTCCCCTTGCGGGAGGGGGTTGGGGGAGGGGATTTTCTCCGGATGACGCACAAATACTGCATCGTGCAGGACGAGGGCCGGGTCCGCATCGTGACGCTGAACCGGCCTGAGGTGCTGAACGCGCTGCACGCCGATGCGAACGACGAACTGGCGGCGGTGTGGGACGAGTTCGCTGCGCGCGACGACCTGTGGGTGGGCATCGTCACCGGCGCCGGCGAGCGCGCCTTCTCGGCCGGCAACGACCTGAAGGTGCAGGCCGCGGGCCGCCGGCGACCCAATGGGCCGCAACGGCTTCGCCGGCATCACGCATCGCTTCGACCTCGACAAGCCGCTGATCGCCGCGGTGAACGGCTGGGCGATGGGCGGCGGCTTCGAGACCGCGCTCGCCTGCGACATCATCGTCGCCGCGGAGAACGCGCTGTTCGCACTGCCGGAGCCGCGCGTCGGGCTGATCGCCGGCGGCGGCGGCGTGCATCGCCTGCCGCGGATGATCCCACGCAAGAAGGCGATGGGCATGATCCTGACCGGCCGCCGTGTGGGCGCGCGGGAGGGCTTCGAGCTCGGCTTCGTCACCGAGGTGGTGCCGCAGGGCCAGGCGCTGGAAGCGGCAAAACGCTGGGCGGCTCAGATCCTGGAATGCTCGCCCAAGGCGGTGCGCGCGTCGAAGCAGGCAGCCTATCGCGGCCTGGACGAACCGTCCCTGGAGCGCGCCATGCGCACGGTGTTTCCGGCGCAGCAGGAGAATCTGGACAGTCAGGACTACGTCGAAGGCCCGAAGGCATTCGCCGAGAAGCGCAGGCCGGACTGGCAGAACCGTTAGAAGTTACCTGTCGTGCCGGTGTGAACCCGATCACACAGGAGCCCCCTCTCTTCAGGCACGGTCAGGCACCCCGCGGGCACGCGCCCGCGGCCTTGCGACGATCAGTGTCTGCAACCGATGCAACGGGGAGCATCCATGACCTCTCGATACGCGCACCATGGACAGGCGTTTCAGCGGGGCATCCACGAAGGCACCCGACGCCCGAAAGACTTCGGGCGGTTCGGCCGGCTGTTCAGCGACCTGAAACCCCTGGTCGCCGATCAAGCGGCGCTGCAGGCTCTTGCGGACACGATGCGCGACGATGCGACGACGGTTGCGCTGACATCGGATAACCAGGGCACCCCGGCGGGCTATACGTACCTCGGCCAGTTCATCGACCACGACATCACCCTGGATGTCACACCGGTCGGTGCCGCGGAGAATGATCCGCACGC
Organism: uncultured Alphaproteobacteria bacterium; assembly: GCA_963812075.1. Taxonomy (GTDB): domain Bacteria; phylum Pseudomonadota; class Alphaproteobacteria; order Acetobacterales; family Acetobacteraceae; genus JAMXLO01. Next base: position 234,162 of record CAWETN010000017.1, on the reverse strand, counting down.
GATCATGGATTTCCGGACGCCAAGACTCGATCTCGACTCCGTCTACGGCAATGGCCCCACGGCGAGCCCGAACCTCTACGACCGGGTCAACGCGAACAAGCTGGCGGTCGGCCGCTGCGGGCCGGGGGGCCAAGGCGATCCGCGGGTGAAGGCCGGGCTGCCCAATGACCTGCTGCGCAGCCGAGAGGGTCTCGCGCTGACCGGTGATCCGCGCAACGACGAGAACCTGCTCGTGGCGCAGACGCATCTCGCGTTCATCAAGTTCCACAATGCGGTCGTTGACCGTTGCGCGGCATCCGGCGGCGTGCCGCCGGACGCATTGTTCAATACCGCCCGCCAGCAGGTTCTCTGGCACTATCAGTGGATCGTCGTGAATGACTTTCTCAGTCGCATCGCGGAGCCCGGGGATGTGCACGATGTGCTGACCAATGGGCGGAAGTTCTTCAGGTTCGAAGCCATGAGCGACTTTCATGTGCCGTTCATGCCGGTCGAATTCTCCGCCGCGGCCTACCGTCTCGGGCATTCCATGGTGCGCGAGCGCTATAGCCACAACCGCGCGTTCAACGACGTCACCCCGCCGCCGGTCGATTTCGATCTGCTGTTCCAGTTCACCGGGCTGTCCGGCGGCATCGTCGGCGACCTCGCTCCATCCGATCCGGCGGCTGCAAAGCAGCTGGCTCAGCAGCTCAAACTGCTTCTCCCGATCGTGGTGGACACGCTGCCGGGCGACTGGGCCATCGACTGGCACCGTTTCTACGAACTCGGCCAACCGAAACCACCCCCGGCCGGTTCCGGCGGCAGCCAGGACAATCACTTCCGGCTCAACTTCAGTCGCAGCATCGACCCTTACCTCTCCCCGGTCCTCCACGCGCTGCCGGGCGGCGGCGGCAGTCTGCCGTTCCGGAATTTGCTTCGCGGCGTGGAGTTCGGCCTGCCGAGTGGCCAGGACGTGGCGCGCGCAATGGGCGTCAGGCCTCTGGACCCCGGGGAGATCGGCAACAGCGGTCCCGACGGCGCCAAGGCCAAGCAGCTTGGGTTCGATACGGCGTCGCCGCTGTGGTATTACATCCTGAAGGAGGCGCAGCTTCGCGGCGGCAGCCAACGGCTCAACGGAGTGGGCAGCCGCATCGTGGCCGAGGTCTTCATCGGCTTGCTGCAGGCCGACGCCGAGTCGTATCTGAACCAGCGACCAGACTGGGTTCCCACCCTTCCGTCGGCCAACCCAGGCAGTTTCACCATGCCCGATCTGCTTCGCCTCGTCGGCGACCTCGATCCGGTCAACGAGCCTTCAAGCTTCACCTGATCGCGCATCGCCCGATCCGGCCGGTGGTGGGCGCGGCATGCAGGCCGCCGCCGGACGCCGTTGCGTGGGCGATCGACGGGCCGCTTCGTCGGCAGGCAGGGTTGCCCCGCCCAGGCGAATGACGGATGGTCCTGACGAACGGTGCCCGGCATTTCGGTGCAGCAGCGGCGGCGGATGTCGTGCCGAACCCGCATAACGATCAGGAGGAAGCCATGCGGATCCACAACCTTTACTGCGACTCCAGCGGTAAATCGCACTGGCGCGACATCGACGTCGAGTGGATCGAGGAGCGCAACTTCTCAAAGCTGTCGGCGCGGCTGCCGGCCACCGGCATCATCTTCCGCGAGACCTCGGGCGACTACGACCTGTCCTGGCACCCGGCGCCACGGCGGCAGTACATCATCAATCTTGACGGCGGCGTACAGATCACGGCAAGCGACGGTCAGGCGCGGACGATCGGCGCCGGCGAGGTGGTGCTGGTGGAGGACATCACCGGCAAGGGCCATCTGTCGAAGTCGGTCGGCGGCAAGATGCGGCGCTCGATCTTTGTGCCGATTGAATAGAGGGGGCTCTCATGAAGCTGGCGTTCTTCAACGACTACAAGCTGGGCGTGGTGAAAGGCGACACCATCGTCGATGTGTCGGCCGTGGTGCGCGACATCCCTCATCTCGGGCCGCATGACCTGATCAATGGGCTGATCGCCAGGTTCAGCGACTATCGCAAGCGGCTGGAGGATGCGTCTGCCAGCGGCGGCGTGCCACTTTCCGGCGTGAAGCTGCAGGCGCCGCTGCCGAAGCCCGGCAACATCGTCTGCATGGCGGTGAACTACATGGAGAACGGCACGCGCAAGGAGCCGGCGCCGATCAACGCATTCCACAAGGCGCCAACGGCGATCCTCGGCCCGGGCGGCACGATGGTCCTGCCCGACGTGCCGGCGACGATCTTCGAGGGCGAGGCCGAGATGGCGCTGGTGATCGGCAAGCGCGCCAGCCACGTCAAGGCCGCCGACGCGATGGACTACGTGTTCGGCTACACCAACTTCATCGATGGCTCGGCGCGCGGCATTCCGCCCACCAGTTTCTTCGCCATGAAGTCGCGCGACAGTTTTGCGCCGATCGGACCGTACCTGGTGACCAAGGACGAGATCGCCGATCCGCACAAGGTGCCGGTCAAGCTGTGGAACAACGGCACGCTGATGCAGGACTTCAACACCGACGACATGGCGCACAAGATTCCGCGCTGCATCGAGTGGGTGACCTCGATCCACGCGCTGGAGCCCGGCGACATCCTGGCCACCGGTACCAACCACCGCGGCCTCAACGCCTTCATGGACGGCGACACGGTCGAGCTGGAGTGCGGCGGTCTCGGCAAGCTCAGCTTCAAGGTACGCGACGACCTGAAGCGCACCTGGTCGCGCGAGACGCGGCTGGACCGGCAGAACCAGGGGTTCGACACGCCGACGCCGCAGACCGGCGGCAAGTACGCGCCGGCGAAGTAACAGGTTCCCTGGCGGAGGCGCTATGCGGCCTCCGCCATCGGGGCGCCGGACGATTGTTCCTCCTCGGGCCAGCGGTACTGGCGAACCGCACGCACGAACGCTGACAATGGCGACGACCAGCGCCGCCCGGCCACGGTCACCAGCGACACCTCGCGGGCGACCGACGGATTGACGACGTGGCGGCTGATCACGCCGGGAATGGTGTTGGAGAATTCCGGCAGGAAACAGATCCCCATGCCGGCCGCGACCATTGTCAGGATCCAGTCCTCGCGCTCGCTGCGGAACGAGCCGACGAGGCGTGATCCGTTGGCGTGGCATACGTCGCGCAGCGCGTCGAAGTATTCGCAGTTGATCCGTGCCAGATACGACTGCCCGTCCAGGTCGGCGATCTCCACAACGTTCTTCCGCGCGAACGGATGCCCCGCCGAGCAGGCGATAACGAAGCGCTCCTGGTAGAGCGGCTGGGGCTGCAACGGCGAGGCAAATCCGTCCGGCTTCGCCAGCAGGGCGACGTCAAGTTCGCCCTTCAGCAGCAGGTCGCACAGCCGGTCCGGTACAACTCCACCAGCGTGATTTCCACGCCCGGATTGTCGGCCCGGAACCGGCTGAGGAAGCTGACGAACCGCACCGGCCCGATGGTGCACATCACCCCCAGCCGAAGCTGCGCGCTGTCGAGCCGCAGGAAGCGCGTCGCGGTCTCCTTCGCCTGCTGGGTGCGGGCCAGCACCTCGGTCAGATGCGGCTCGAGCAGGCGGCCAAGCTCGGTCAGGTGCGTGTTGTTGCGCTCGCGAGAGAACAGCAGACCGCCTAGTTCGTCCTCCATCTTCTGGATCGCCCGGGTCAGGGCGGGCTGGCTGACGTTGCAGACCTCAGCCGCCTTGGTGAAGTTCAGCGTCTTGCTGAGCGCTAGGAAGTAGCGGATTTCATGCAGTTCCATGACGTCCCCCCGGTGTTCCTGTCGGTGGGTCCCGAAAGGGCTGCAGACGTTACATTCCGCCGCCGATAACGCTCCCGCATCGGCTCCATCGACATACGGCATTGGAGCGTATGGCGGCCGCTGCGGCAGGTTCCTCTGCATCGGAATGGAGGAACCTGACAATGGACAACATCATGACAGCCGCTGGGCTCGCCCGTACCGGAGCGCCGCGAGCGATGGACGGCAAGGTCGCGCTGATTACCGGTTCGACCAGCGGCATCGGCCTCGGCATCGCCAACGTGCTTGCCTCGGCGGGGGCGATGATCGTGCTGAACGGCATCGCCGATGCGGCCGATGCAGAACAACTCTGCCAGGTACTGGGCGCGCGGCACGACGTGCCGGTGCGCTTCGACGACGCCGACATGTCGAAGCCGGCGGCGATCCGCGACATGGTCGAGCGGGTCGGCCGCAGCTTCGGCCCGGTCGATATCCTGGTGAACAACGCCGGCATCCAGCATGTGGCGCCGGTGGAGGAGTTCCCGCCGGAAAAGTGGGACGCGATCCAGGCGATCAACCTGTCGGCGGCGTTCCACACCACGCGCGCCGTGCTGCCGGAGATGAAGCGCCGCGGCCGCGGCCGGATCGTCAATATCGCCTCGGCACACGGGCTGATCGGGTCTGCGTTCAAGTCCGCCTATGTGGCGGCGAAGCACGGCGTGGTCGGGCTGACCAAGGTGGTGGCGCTGGAGGCGGCCGAGTTCGGCGTGACCTGCAACGCGGTGTGTCCCGGCTATGTGTGGACGCCGCTGGTCGAGAAACAGGTTGATGGACAGGCGAAGGCGCACGGCATCAGCCGCGACGCGGTGATCCGCGACGTGTTCCTGGCCGAGCAGCCGACCAAGCGCTTCGTCACCATCGAGGAAGTGGCCGGCGCGGTGGCGTTCCTGTGCAGCGACGCAGCTGCCTCGATCACCGGCATCGCCCTGCCGATCGACGGCGGCTGGACGGCCCACTGACATGACCGAGCGCGAGCAAGCCGAGATGCTGACCTGGCAGCGCGCGCCGGCACTGGCGTGGCTGATGTGGCTGCCGCCCCCCGCAGGAAGAGAGGACGCGAACGATGACCGACGCGAACATGCTGCCACCCCACACGAAGCAGGTGGTCCTGGTGCTGCAGGGTGGCGGCGCGCTGGGAGCCTACCAGGCCGGCGTCTACCAGGCACTGCATGAGGCCGGTATCGAGCCGGACTGGGTGATCGGCACCTCGATCGGTGCGATCAATGCCAGCCTGATCGCCGGCAACGAACCAACGGATCGACTGGAGCGACTGAAGGAATTCTGGGGCCGCGTCCAGCACGGGCCGTTTCATCAGATGATGTCGTCGATGCCGTTCATCGGCAGCATGGCGGCGAACTGGCTCACCATGGCGGGCGGCATCACTGACTTCTTCAAGCCGCATGCGCCGGCGTTCGCCGGCGTGCACATGGCGCTGGGGGCCGAGGCGGCGGCGTATTACTCGACGGCGCCGCTCGAGGCGACGCTGTCCGGGTTGGTGGATTTCGACCGGATCAACCGCGGGGCGACGCGTCTGACGGTAGGCGCGGCCAATGTGCGCACCAGCGAGATGCGCTACTTCGATAGCCGGAGCATGCCGCTCTCGGTGCGGCATGTGATGGCGTCCGGCGCGTTGCCGCCGGCGTTTCCCGCCATCCGCATCGACGGCGAGCTCTACTGGGACGGCGGCATTCTGTCGAACACGCCGGTCGAGGCGGTGTTCGATGACGATCCCCGGCACAACTCGCTGGTGTTCGCCGTGCACATCTGGAATCCGAGCGGCTCCGAGCCGGAGACGATCTGGCAGGTGATGAACCGCCAGAAGGACGTGCAGTACTCCAGCCGTGCGGTAAGCCACGTCGCGCGGCAGAAACAGCTGCACCGGTTGCGCCACGTCGTCTCAGAGTTGGTGAGGCGCATGCCGGAGAGCGAGCGGCAGAGCAACGTGGTGCGCGACCTGGCGGAGTATGGCTGCCTGACGCGCATGCATGTGGTGCGGCTCCTGGCGCCGACGATCGACGGCGAGGATCACATGAAGGATATCGACTTCAGCGCCGCCGGGATCTGCGCGCGCTGGGAGGCGGGTCTTGCCGATACACGCGCCGTGATCGCCAAGACGCCGTGGCAGGGCGAGTTCGATCCGATCGAAGGCGTCATCCTGCACGAGGCGCGCCCCGGAACGCACGTGACCAGCGGGTAGTTCATTACTTTATCATTACGTATAATTACTGCTGCAAGCCGAAGCGCCGAAGTAAAGTGTCCAGCTGATCCAGCCCATCATAGTGGAACTGGATCATGCCTCGCCTGCCGTTGAACGTCACCTTCACCGTCAGTCCGAGTTGCTCGCTCAGATGGTGTTCGAGTGCCGCGGCGTCCGGCCCGTGGCCCCGCCGCAGATCGTCCGCGAGGGTCCGCTCGCCGGGCGGTTCGCGCGACGCCAGGGCCTCGGTCTGGCGGACGGACAGTTGGCGGTCGATGACCTGGCGCAGGCCGGCGTCCGGCGCAGGATGGGTCAGCAGGGCACGCGCATGCCCTGCGGTGATCTCACCGGCGCGCAGCGCCTGTTTCACCGCGTCGGGCAGGTTGAGCAGCCGCAGCGTGTTGGCGATATGGCTGCGGGACTTGCCGACGGCCTGGCCCAACGCTTCCTGGGTCAGCCCGAACTGGGTGAGCAGCCGGCTGTAGCCCTCGGCCTCGTCCATCGCATTGAGATCCTGGCGCTGAAGGTTCTCCACCAGGGCGACGGCGGCAGCCTCGGTATCGCTCATCGGCTGGACCAGCGCGGGCACTTCGTGCAGACCCGCTGACCCGGCCGCGCGCCAGCGGCGCTCGCCGGCGACAATCTGGTAACGGTCCTCAACCGAGGGGTGCGGCCGAACCAGCAGCGGCTGCAGCACGCCACGCAGCCGGATCGACTGGGCGAGTTCCTCCAACGAGACCGCATCGATCGTCGTGCGGGGCTGGAACGGGTTCGGCTCCAGCAGATCGAGCGGAATCTGCCTGACCGAAGCGCCCGGAGGCGAGGGCTGAACGGCGACATCGCCGAGCAAGGCCGCAAGTCCGCGCCCCAGCCGGGGCGTGCTATCGCGCCGCGGGTTCATGGATGGGCGCGCTCCCGCCGAAGCACTTCGCATGCAAGGCGGACATAGGCCTGGGCACCGGGTGAGCGGAAATCGTACAGATAGAACTGGCTTGCCATGGCTCGGGGCCTCGGAGATGCGGATATTCCGGGGTATGACGGTCTCGTAGACCATCTCTCCGAAGAATCCGCGCGCATCCGCGGCGACCATATCCGAAAGATTATTGCGCTTATCGAACATGGTTAGCACGATTCCTTGCAAACGAAGGTCGCGGTTGAGGCTGCGCTTTACCATGTCGATGGTCCGGACCAGCCCCGTGATGCCCTCAAGGGCATAGAATTCGCATTGCAACGGCACCAGCACTGCATCGGCGGCGACGAGGCCGTTCAGCGTGAGCAGGCCCAGGCTGGGCGGGCAGTCGATCAGCACGAAGCCGTAGGGCGAGGGGCTGTTGCGCAACGGCGACAGGGCATCCCGGAGACGGAACTCCCGCCGATCGAGGCCGACCATCTCAATCTCGGCACCGGCGAGATCCGCCTCGGCTGTTACCAAAGTCAGATTGGCGATCGATGTCGGGCGAATAGCGGCCTGTAGCGGCAACCCCTCCGTGAGGAGGCGATAGCTGCCAACTGCACGGTCGGTGCGGGGAATGCCCAAACCGGTCGAGGCATTCCCTTGCGGGTCCAGATCGACCAGCAGGACCCTTTCGTCATTGGCGGCGAGCGCGGTCGCCAGATTGATGGCCGTCGTGGTCTTGCCGACGCCGCCCTTCTGGTTCGCGACCGCCAGGATGCGAGGCCCGGTTCCCGGCTGAACCGCTTCGGCGATCTCGGCGTCAGGCTGGGGAAACGACACGATGCAGATCGCTGATCCTGAGGATGCAGGCGCCCGGAGCGGTACGGCTGGGGATCCGCTCCACCCGCATGTGCCACTGTGCGGCGGAGTCGGTCAATTCCTGCTCGATCCGCGCCCCTTTGAGAAATAGGCACACGCCCTCCGGGGCCAGCAATGGGGCAGCTAGGCCGAGCAACCTCGGCATCGACGTCAGGGCCCGGGCAGTCACGAGCGGCGCGGGAGGAAGCGACACCGTCTCGATTCGGGTCGGATGGACTGTGACGGGGGCGGATGTGATTCGTGCCGCTTGGCGCAAAAACGCAGCCTTTCGCTGGTCTGCCTCGATCAGGTCAAACGGCATACCCGTGACCAGGGCCACGATCAGCCCGGGAAAGCCGGCACCGGACCCAAGGTCGATGCCGCGCCCGGGCGGAGGAACCAGGAGTGCCGCCAGCTGCAGTGAATCAGCGATGTGGCGTTCCCATACCGTCGCCTCGTCCGACCGACCGATGAGATTGATCGTTCGGTTCCAGCGAATCAGCAGGGCGGCGAAGCAATCCAGGGCCGTAAGTGTTTCACGTGAAACGAGGGCTGCCAGCTCGTCGCGTTTCACGTGGAACGATGTCCACTGCTCCGTTTGCGAACGTGCGCCACAATCGCAGCCATCGCGGCTGGCGTCATCCCCTGGATCCGGCTTGCCACTCCCAAGGTGATCGGTCGCGCATCGGTAAGCTTGGTGACCAGTTCTGCGGACAAGCCGCCGACGTTCCCATAGACAACGCCGCCGAGTTCGACCGCCTCTTCCCGGCCAAAAGCGCGGATCTCTGCCTCTTGCCGCGGGAGATAACCGGCATAGCGAGCCTCGGTCCGCAACTGGGCCAATGCGCGCGGCGGCACATCGCGCAGCCAAGGAAATGCATCGGTCAAAGCCTTCAGGTCCATCTCCGCGTGGCCAAGCAGCTCAAATACCGATCTCCAGCGTCCATTCTCGCGAACCCCAAGGCTCCTCACCGCCAAAGCTCCGGGCAGGCTGCCTTCCTTCCGGGCCCGCTGCCGGGCAGCCATGAGCACTGCATGATGCGACTCGAAGTCCCGCCGCCGCTGCTCTCCGACGCAGCCCCAGGCGATACCGCGACCAGTCAGGCGCAGATCGGCATTGTCGGCACGCAATGTGAGGCGGAATTCGGCGCGAGAGGTGAACATCCGGTAAGGCTCGTTCACCCCCTGGGTGGTCAGGTCGTCGATCAGCACGCCGACGTAACCATCGGCGCGCGAAAGCATCAGTGGCGCTGCACCACCGGCCTGACAGGCCGCATTGACACCCGCGAGCAGGCCCTGCGCCGCCGCTTCCTCATAACCCGTCGTACCGTTGATTTGTCCAGCCAAGAATAGCCCCGGCAGCTTCTTCACCTCCAGCGACGGCGACAGCGCGCGCGGATCGACGTAGTCGTATTCAACCGCATAGCCTGGCCGAACCATGCGGGCGTGTTCCAGGCCCGGGATCGTCTTCAGCAGTTCGGCTTGAACTTCGGCGGGAAGGCTGGTGGAGATGCCGTTCGGGTACACGGTCGGATCATCCAGTCCCTCCGGCTCAAGAAAGATGTTGTGGCTCTCCCGGTCCGAAAACCGCACAATCTTGTCTTCGATCGAGGGACAGTAGCGTGGACCCGTGCCTGCAATGTGCCCGCCATAGACCGCCGAGCGGTGCAGATTGGCGCGGATGATGGCGTGCGTCGCGCATGTGGTCCGCGTGATCCGGCATTCGATCTGTGGCCCGACTATCCGTTCCGTCATACTACTGAACGGCTCGGGCTCGGCATCTCCCCGATCTGCTTTGAGGCCGTCCCAATCGATCGTACGGCGGTCCAGCCGCGGCGGCGTGCCGGTCTTCAGTCGGCCCAACGGCAGCGCGAGCCGCACCAGCGTTTGTGCCAGACCCACCGAAGGCGCCTCTCCTGCCCGCCCAGCCGCGCTTTTCTGTTCACCGATATGGATCACGCCACGCAGGAAGGTGCCCGTCGTCAGAACCGCTGCGGCGCATTCGATCACGCTGCCGTCGCCACACACTGCGGCGGCAAGCCGTCCGTCGCCGCCGATCTCGAGGTCCTCGACGGTTGCAGCGCGCACCGTCAGCCCGGGTGTTTCCGCTAGAAGGCCCTGAATGGCGCGCCGATACAATTTCCGGTCAGCCTGCGCCCGCGGCCCTCGCACCGCCGGCCCCTTGCTACGATTGAGCATCTTGAAGTGGATCCCAGCCGCATCGGCCGCTCGGCCCATCAACCCGTCCAGCGCATCCACCTCACGCACAAGGTGACCCTTGCCGATCCCGCCGATCGATGGGTTGCAGGACATTTCACCGATCGTCTCCAACCGGTGGGTCAGCAGGAGCGTCCTGGCGCCCATGCGTGCCGCCGCCGCGGCGGCCTCGCATCCGGCGTGCCCCCCGCCAACCACGACCACATCGAAACGCTCAGTCGCCATCCCGACACCTTGTTGCATCCCCGCCGGGTCGCCTTATAGCGGGACATGGAGTTTTTCTCGCTGCACCATTTGACGGAGTTGCTGCACAACTACGGCAACGTGGTCGTTGGCGTCGTAGTCGGCTTGGAAAGCGTCGGGCTGCCGCTGCCCGGAGAAACCCTGCTGATCGCCGCCGCAGTGCTCGCCGGTACCACGCATCAACTCAACATCGCTTTCGTTATCATCGCTGCCGCGCTCGGAGCAATTGCCGGCCAAGCCATCGGCTACGGCATCGGGTGGAGCATCGGCTTCCGATTGCTGCAGCGCTACGGCCGATACGTCGGACTTACGGACCCGCGGCTCGCCCTCGGCCAGCAACTGTTCGCGCGCCATGGCGCGAAAGTCGTGTTCGCCTCGCGTTTCGTGGTGCTGCTGCGTACCCTTACAGCACTCCTCGCAGGTGCCAACCACATGCCGCTCGCCCGCTTCATGGCAGCCAACGTGGCAGGCGCCGCCGTCTGGTCGGCTCTCTATGGTCTGGGGGCCTATCTGCTGGGTCATGAGGCAAATCATGTCGCAGGCCCGGTTGCCATCGGCATCGGCGCGATCGTGGCAGCGGCACTGGTCGCTGCAGCGCTCTACGCCCGCCGCAGCGAACACGGCCTGCTGGCTCAGCCGGTGCGGGCGGGACGCAACTCAGAGTAATATTTATACGTTACTTATCAGTAACGTTTCTATAAATCGCGATTTGCGAGCATCGCGACAAGAATCGGAAGTTCGCCACGAGGCCGGCGGCGAACCGCATTTGCGCTCTCAACTGAAGCCGCACGGCGCCGCGAGGAACATCATGCCGGGATCGACCCGGCATGATGTCTGCCCTCGGGCGCGCCGTCACTCCTGCGGATAGCGCCACGGCTTCTCCGGCTGCGCAGCGGTCTCGTCGATCGTCCATTGCGGCAACGAGAGCCCCGGCGCCACGTCGCTGAACACCATGCGCATTCGCGAGCCGATGCCGACCCGCTTCACGGTGTCGGGCGGCGCCAATATGCCATCCGGCGTGGTCAGATTGCCGACGACACGCAGCGACTCGTGCTCGGTCGGCTTGCCCTTCTGCGTTTCCAGCTCCACCAGCAGCACCATATACGGCGTGCGCGCCTGGAACGCCGGCTGGATGCCATGATGCACTTCCTCGTAGGAGTAGACCTCGCCCTTGCCTTCAACCTTGGTCCACTTCGACGTCAGGCAGCTGCACCACGGGCACGCCGTGGTCGGCGGATAGCGCAGCAGCCTGCAGTCGTCGCACTGCTGCAGATGGAAGTCGTGCTCCGAGCAATGGCGGAAGTATTCCAGATTCTCGCCATCCAGGTCGTCGATCGACAGCGGCATGTCGAGATAGGTCCCGCGAACTGACATGATCCGTTCCTCCCTCAGCCGCGCCGCATGACCATGGCCGATCCGGTCATCGGATTGGCCCAACCCAGGTTGGCGGTCACCTCGATGTTGCGCACCTGGCGGCAGCCGCCCTCGCGATAGTCGAAAGTATGCTGCCGCTTGCCATCCGGCCCGATCGGGCACGAGTCATCGGCATCGTGGCGCAATTGGCGAACGTTCTCGATCACCATGTTCATGCCGTGCGTATAGCCCTCGCAGAGATGCCCGCCGGAGGTGTTCTGCGGCCGCTTCCCGCCCAGCCGGGTGATGCCCGACGAGACATATTCGCCGCCTTCGCCCTTCTTGCAGAAGCCATAATCCTCGAGCTGCAGCATCGAGGTGAAGGTGAACGCGTCATAGGCGCCGACCGCGTCGATGTCCTCGGGGCCGACGCCGGCGTTCGGCCACAGAATGTCCTTGGCGTAGTAGCCGGCAACACGGGAGATCGGCCCGTGCTGATAGTGCATATCGGTGCGCGGCTTGCTGCAGCGGCCGACCACGCTGCGGATCAGCGCCGGCGTGTGTCTCAGGTTGCGTGCGTGTTCCGCGCGCGTGACGATGATGCAGGTGGCGTTGTCGGTCTCCACGCAGCAGTCGAGCAGGTGCAGCGGCTTGCAGATCATCCGGCTGTTGATCACGTCGTCCACCGTGTAGCGCTTCTTGTAGAAGGCCTTCGGGTTGTTCGAGGCGTGCTCGGAATGCACCACCTTCACCATCGCCACCTGCTCCGGCTTGGTGCCGTACTCGTACATATGGCGCATGAAGGTGGGCGCGAACATCTGGCCGGCGCTCTGCCAGCCATAGGCCCGGCTGTGCAGCGCATCGCCGTTCACCGGTGCTGCCGACCGCGCCCCGGTGCCGCCGATGCGCACCTGCGAATAGCCATTCATCGAGCGGAAGATCGCGACGCACTTGCACATGCCGGCTTCCATGATGCCGATCGCGATGCCGATCAGCGCCTCCGTCGAAGAGCCACCGCCGTTCACGTCCATGAAGAAATTGAGCCTGATGCCGAGATCGCCGGCCAGGAACGGCGAGGGGGTGGAATCGTTGCCCGAGTAGGACAGCATGCCGTCGACATCGGACGGCTTCAGTCCCGCATCCTGCATCGCGGCCCGCACCGCGAAGGTGCCCATCGCCCGCGTGGTGCGGCCGGAGCCGCGGGTATAGGTGGTCTCGCCGACGCCGACGATCGCATATTTGTCGCGCAGGTATTTCGGCGTGGTGGCATCGGTGTCTGCCGGTAGCGGCATGAACGTCTCCCTCTCTTGCATCGACCGGGTCAGGCTGTACGCGATGCCGGATGGCGTCAACGGAACCGGCCGGATGCGATCAGCGCACGACCGCAGCAAGCAGGGCGTCGAGTTGGAGCCTTCCGGCCTGCGTCGCGACAAGGCATCCGGCCCGCCACGCCAGCAGGTCCTCATCTATGGCATGGTGCAGGACCGCGGCATCGAGCGCATGTTCAAGCGGCATGCCGGTCCTAGCCACGAAGCGCCGCGGATCGATCCCCTCGTTCAGGCGCAGCCCCATCAGCAGCATCTCTCGCGCGCGCTCGATGGGCTCCAGCCGAAGCTCCTCCACGCTGCCGTGGCCATCGCGCTCGACGCGTTCCGCCCAGGGTTCCGGCGCTCGATGACGCCTCGTGGCGACGAGCCGCGCCTCCGCCGGCAAGGTGAGCCGGCCATGCGCGCCCGGCCCGATGCCGGCGTAGTCGCCGTAGCGCCAGTAGGCCAGGTTGTGCCGGCTCTCGCCGCCGGACCGGGCGTAGTTCGACACCTCGTAGGCGGCGAGGCCGAAGCGTGCGGCTTCCTCCGCCGTCGCCTCATACAGCGCGGCCCCCAGGTCCTCGTCCGGCAGCACGATGTCGCCGCGTCGGTGCATCGCCTCGAACCTCGTGCCGGGCTCGATCGTGAGCTGGTACAGCGACAGGTGGTCCGCCGCCAGCGTCAGCGCCTGGCGCAACTCGGCCCGCCAGTCCGACAGCGTCTGGCCCGGCCGGGCATAGATCAGATCGAACGAGAGGCGCGGGAAGACCGCGCGTGCGGTCTCCAGCGCGGCGACCGCCTGCGCGGCCGAATGCTCCCGGCCGAGGAAGCGCAGCGCGAGCGGATCGAGGCTCTGCACGCCGATCGAGACCCGGTTCACCCCGGCGCGGCGGAACGCGGCGAAGCGCGCCGCCTCGACGCTGGTGGGATTGGCCTCCAGGGTGATCTCGGCGTCGGGCACGATGTCGAACAGCCGGCCCGCATCCGCGATCAGCACGGCCACCGTCTCCGGTTCCATCAGGCTTGGTGTGCCGCCACCGAAGAAGATCGAGGTCAGCGGACGGCGCCCGAGCCGCTCCGCCTCCCACGCCAGCTCCTGGCGCAGGGCGGAGCGGAACCGCGCCTGCGGCAGCCGGTCCCGCACATGCGAGTTGAAGTCGCAGTAGGGACACTTGGCCAGGCAGAACGGCCAGTGGATATAGAGCGCCAGTGGTTCCATTGCAGGAGATATAGGATGTCCGCCAGCGAAACCGGCGGCTCGGTGGAGCGCGTGCGCTTAGCGCTCCTGGCGGCCGGGCACCAGGACACCATCACGCAGTTCCCATCCGGCACGCGCACGGCGGCCGATGCCGCAGCTGCCGTCGGCTGTACCGTTGCACAGATCGCCAAGTCGATCGTGTTCCGCTGCGGGATGCGCGCGGCCGTGGTGATCACCTCGGGCGCGAACCGGGTGGACCAGGCGAAGGCGGAGGCCGCGCTGGGGGTGAAGCTCGGGCGCGCGGACGCCGACTGGGTGCGTCAGACGACCGGCTTCGCCATCGGCGGCGTGGCGCCGGTGGGGCACATCGGCGAACCGCTGCTGCTGCTGGACGAGGATCTGATGGCGCTCGACCCGGTCTGGGCCGCTGCGGGCTCGCCGAGCCACGTGTTCCAGACCTCGACGGCCGAACTGCTGCGAATCACCGGGGCAAAGGTGGCGGCGGTGAAGGCCGGATAGCGGCGGGCCGCACGGGGAACACCGCGCGCAGCGACGGGTCGCGCAGCCACAGCCCGCCCCAGGCGAACAGGCCGAGATACGCACCGAACAGCACGTGGCTGAACAGCGGATCGCCGATCCTCGCGCGGCTGGCGATCGCGCCTCCGAACACGCCGGTGAACAGCACGGCACCGAGCACCGCGGAGCGGGGCGTGAGGTATAGCGCCAGCGCCAAGGCCTCCAGCAGGCCGATCGCGAAACCCAGCCCGGCGGGATACCCCAGTTGCGTCATCGCCTCGTCGACGATCGATAGCCGAAGCAGTTGATGGCGACATCGAACACCATGAACAGCACGAACAGTGTGCTCAGCGCGCGTGCCACCCAGAGAGCGAGATTGCTGTTTCCCATCGGCCTTCTCCTTCCCACGCCGCGCAGGACGCGGCCGCGACGGACGAACCGACACGCCGACCGATGGTTCTTTCAGGCAGCGGCGATCCGTGCCGCCAGCAATTGGGCGAAGGCGCGGGCGCGGTGGCTGACCGTGTGCTTCTCCGCCGCGTCCAGCTCGCCGAACGTCCGTGCGGCACCGGCCGGCACGAACATCGGATCATACCCAAAGCCCTTGTCGCCACGCGGCGGCCAGATCGCCGTACCGTCCACGCGGCCGACGAACGTCGCGGTCGCGCCATCCGGCCAGGCCAGGCACAGCGCGGCGATGAACCACGCACGTCGATCGACGGCGTCGCCCACCTCGTGCTGCACGCGCGCCATGGCCGCCGCGAAGCTTCCCTCCGCACGGCCCCAGCGCGCCGAGTGCACGCCCGGCGCACCGCCAAGCGCAGCCGCGCAGAAGCCGGAATCGTCGGCCAGCGCCGGCAGGCCGCTCGACTGCGCCGCGGCGATCGCCTTGATGCGGGCGTTGCCGACGAAATCCGGTGCATCCTCCGGCGGCTCGGGCAGGCCGAGTTCGCCGGCGGAAACCGCCACCACCCCGTACGGAGACAACAGATCGGTGAGTTCGGCGAGCTTGCCCCGGTTATGGCTGGCCAGCACCAGCCGGTCGCCGCGCCGCAGCCTGGGCGCCATCAGCCCGCGCCGAGTGCTTCGCGCTGTGCCGTGAACAGCGCCGCCACGCCCTGGCGGGCAAGGCCCAGCATGCCGAGGAACTGCGCCTCGCTGAACGCGCTCTTTTCGGCGGTCCCTTGGATTTCGACGATCCCGCCGCTGTCGGTCAGCACGAAGTTGGCGTCCGCCTCGGCCGATGAGTCCTCGGCGTAGTCCAGATCCAGCACCGCTTCCCCGGCGGAGATACCGCACGACACCGCGGCGACCTGCCCGATAAGCGGCAGCGTCTTGATCACGTTCATCCGCTGCATGTGGCGGAACGCCAGGCTGAGCGCGACCCAGGCGCCGGTGATCGCCGCACAGCGCGTGCCGCCATCGGCGTTCAGTACGTCGCAGTCGAGCGTCACGGTGACCTCACCCATCTGCGCACGGTCCACCACGGCGCGCAGCGCGCGGCCGATCAGCCGCTGGATCTCCTGCGTGCGGCCGGACTGCTTGCCGCGGGCGGCCTCGCGGTCGCCACGTGTGTGCGTGGCGCGCGGCAGCATGCCGTATTCGGCGGTGACCCAGCCCTGGCCCGAGTTGCGCAGGAACGGGGGCACGCGCCCTTCGACGCTGGCGGCGCACAGCACCTCGGTGTTGCCCATGCGGATCAGGCAGGAGCCTTCGGCGTGACGCGCGAAGCCGGGCGTCAGCGAGATCGGGCGCAGGATATCGGCAGCGCGGCCGGATGGTCGCATCGAGCAGCTCCTGGTGCGTGATGCGCGATCCTACCGCGGCGCCGGCCATCCGTCACAATTGGGTTTGTTGACCCGCCCGGTCGGCCTGCATACCGTCGCGCGCAGCCGGCACAACGAGACCCGGCACGAGGGAAGGACTCCATGCCGCACTACCTGCGCTCTGTCGTGATCGCCATCGTCGCATCGATGTGCGCGCATGCCGTTTCGGCTGAAACTGTCGCACGCGTCGGCGTTGCGGCACGCGATCTCGGGGCGCTCGATCCGGCCTACGGCATCGGCAACGGCGACGAATTCGGCATTCGTCAGATCTACAACACGCTGGTCAGCCCACCCGACGGCACCACCCTGATCCGGTCCGACCAGCTGCAGGGCGAACTCGCCGAAAGCTGGGAGGTATCGCCCGACGCGCGCACCTGGACATTTCATCTGCGGCACGGCGTGCAGTGGCACAAGGGGTTCGGCGAGTTCACCGCGGACGACGTGGTGTTCACCGTCAAGCGGATGTCCGATCCGAAGACAGGATCGCAGTACTCCGCCAACTTCCGCCAGATCGCCAGCATGGAGACGCCCGACCCGTACACCGTGGTCTGGCATCTGAGCCAGGCCAATCCCTTCATCTACGCGTTCTGCTGCATGCCACGCTTCGGCGGCTACATGCAGAGCCGCAAGGCGGTCGAGCAGCTGGGCGACAAGATGCGGCTCAACCCCGTCGGCACCGGGCCGTTCGAGTTCGTCGGCTACGAACCGAAGCAGAAGATCGTCGCGCGGGCGTTCGACCAGGTACTGGGGCGGCAAGCCGAAGATCGACCGCATGGAGGAGCTGTTCCTCACCGAGACCGCCGCGCGCACGTTGGCCTTCATCAAGGGCGACGTGGACATGATCGAGGGCGCCGCGGTGCCGGGCTGGTTCCAGAGCCTGAAGAAGCAGAAGCCCGACGCGATCTTCGACTACGGAAGGCCCGGCGGTACCTGGGCGCTGTTCCTCAACATGACCCGCAAGCCGCTCGATGACATCCGCGTGCGCCAGGCGATCGCCCATGCGATCGATCCCACCGCGTGGCTGAATGCGTTCGGCGACTTCGTCGAACCGATGTACGGCATCTCGCCGCAGGGATTCTATGGATCCTTGCAGAAAGAGGACATCCCGCCTGACTGGCCGTACACGTTCGATCAGCAGCGCAGCAGAAAGCTGCTGGCGGAGGCGGGGATGCCGAGCGGCTTCAACATCGACGTGTTCATCAGCGAACGCGAGGAATACAAGACCAACCTGCTGATCATCCAGGAGCAGCTGCGCAAGGTCGGCATCCAGATCAACATGCGCCTGATGGACCACGCGACCTACCACGTGGACATCCGCCGCGACCTGGATCCGATGGTGGTGTACGGTACCGGCCAGCCACCGCTGACCCAGGCGATCCTGAACGCGTTCTATGATTCGCGCTCGATCGTCGGCAAGCCGACGCACAACATGAATTTCTCGCATTTCGGCGACGTGGCGGGGAACGTCGACGACCTGATCGACCAGGCGCACCAGGAGGTGGACGACACCAGGCGCCTGGCGCTGCTGAAGGAGATCCAGATGAAGATCCTCCAGCAGGTGCCGGTGATTCCGCTGCCGAGCCCGGCGGGAACGTGGGTGCACAATCCGCGGCTGGAGATCGGCTTTCCGGTGAAGGCATTCATGGGCACGTTCACGCTGGGCCGGGCCGGCGTGCATTGAAGGTGTGCGTGCCGGCGGAGGCACCCTCACCCCTCCCACTCCCACCGCGTGGGCGAGGGGGCGTTGCCCGGGGTACCGCGCCCCCTCTCCCGCTCTGCTGGAGAGGGAGGGGTGAGGGTGTCGATGCCTAGCTACATCCTGCGCCGCGGTCTCGAGGTCATTCCCACGGTTCTTTTGGTCCTGACGCTGGTGTTCCTCGCGCTGCGCATCCTGCCGGGCGATCCTGCCATCGCCGCGTTGGGCGAGTACGCCACCCCGGAGGCCATCGCCACGTTCCGCCAGAAGCTGGGCCTGGATCAGCCGCTCTGGGTTCAGTACCTGGCCTTCGTCGGCCACGCGCTGACCGGCAATTTCGGTGTGTCGATGACCAACGGCACGTCGATCAATGCGCTGCTGCTCAGCAGCCTGCCCTACACGATGGAGCTGGCGCTGGCCGCGACGCTGATCGGCATCGTCGTCGGCCTGCCACTCGGCGCCTGGGCCGCGGTGCGGCGCAACCGCGCGCCCGATGTGGCCGGGCGGCTGTTCGCGCTCGCCGGCTTTTCGCTGCCCGACTTCTATGTCGGCGTGCTGCTGCTGATCGTCTTCTCGCTGCATCTCGACTGGTTTCCCATGCTGGGCGGCGGCGAGGGTTTCCTCGACCAGTTGCACCACCTGGTGCTGCCGGGGGTCACGCTCGGCCTGGTCATGGCGGCGTTCGTCATGCGCCTGACCCGGACGTCGCTGCTCGAGGTGCTCCGGCGCGACTACGTGCGCACAGCGCGCGGCAAGGGCGTGGCCGAACGCTGGGTGATCTTCAAGCACGCGCTGCGCAACGCGCTGATCCCGGTGACGACGGGGATGGGCATCTACCTGCTCACCACCCTGTCCGGCACGATCACGGTGGAACTGGTGTTCTCGCGCCCCGGCCTGGGCCAGCTGCTGATCGGCGGCATCACCGCACGTGATTACACGATGGTGCAAGCGGGGCTGGTGGTGTTCGCCTTCTTCGTCGTTCTGGTGAACCTGGCGACCGATCTGCTCTGCGCCGCGATCGACCCGCGGATCACCCTCAGATGAGCGATCTCGCCGAACGGCTTGGCACCGATGCGCGACGGGGCGTCGTCGCGTCCTACATCGCCGGCAACACGCTCGCCACCATCGGCATGGTCCTGGTGGTGGCACTGGCCGTGCTCGCACTGGCGGGCCCCTGGCTGGTGCCGCACGATCCGCTGGAGCAGAGCTTCCTCAGCGCCAGCCAGGGACCATCGGCGGAATACTGGTTCGGCACCGACGCGTTCGGCCGCGACGTCTTCTCCCGCGTGCTGCTGGGCACCCAGGCTTCGCTGGCGATCGGCGTGACGGCGCCAGTGCTGGCCGCGCTCGCCGGCACCTGGGCCGGCATGCTGGCCGGCTATTTCGGCGGCTGGACTGACCGGCTGCTCAGCCGCTTCGCCGACCTGCTGATGTCGTTTCCCTCGCTGCTGCTGGGCGTGATGATCGCCGCGGCGCTTGGCCCCGGCTTCCGCACCGCCATCGTCGCCATCGCCATCGCGCTGTTCCCGCGCTTCGTCCGCCTGGCGCGGTCGGCGACGCAGGTGGTGCGGCGCGAGCCGTTCATCGACGCCTCGATCGCCTCGGGCCGCGGCCCGTTCGCCATCATGGCGCGGCACGTGCTGCCGAACATCGCCGGGCCGCTGATCGTGGCGCTGAGCCTGTGGATCGCCACCGCGATCCGGCTGGAGGCGGCGCTGTCGTTCCTGGGCCTGGGCACCCAGCCGCCGGCGCCGAGCTGGGGCAACATGATCCGTGAGGGGATGGGCGACCTGGTCGGCGACCCGTGGCCCGCGGCGTTCGCCGGCGCCGCCATCACCGTCGCGGTGCTGGCGTTCAACATGGTGGGCGACGCGCTGCGCGACCTGCTCGATCCGGAGCTCGACGCGTGAGCGCGCCGTTGCTGGCGGTGGACGACCTGCGCGTGCACCTGTTCACCGCACGCGGCGTGGTGCGCGCGGTGGACGGTGTGGGGTTTTCGGTGTCGGCGGGATCGTCACTCGGCATCGTCGGCGAGTCCGGCTGCGGCAAGACGATGACCGCGCTGTCGCTTATGCGGCTGATCCCTACGCCGCCGGCGCGCATCGTGTCGGGCAGCATCATGTTCGATGGCGAGGATGTCGCCGCGCTGGACGAGATGCGGATGCGCCAGCTGCGCGGCGACGCGATGGCGATGATCTACCAGGACCCGATGACCTCGCTGAACCCGGTGTTCTCCGTGGGTGAGCAGATCGCCGAAGCCGTGCGGCTGCATCGCGGCGCCTCGCGCGCGGCGGCGCTGGAACGCGCGGTGGAGATGCTGGAGCTGGTAGGCATCCCGGATCCGTCGCGCTGTGCCGCGGCGTATCCGCACCAGCTCTCGGGCGGCATGCGCCAGCGCGCGGTGATCGCGATGGCGCTGGCGTGCCACCCGAAGCTGCTGATCGCCGACGAACCGACCACGGCGCTGGACGTGACGATCCAGGCGCAGATCCTCGACCTGATGCGACGGCTGCAGCAGGAACTTGGCACCGCGATCATCCTGATCACCCACGACCTCGGCGTGATCGCCGACCTCGTGGATACGGTCGTGGTGATGTACGCCGGCAAGGTGGTGGAGCACGCGCCGGTGAAGCGGCTGTTCGCCGCGCCGCGGCATCCCTACACGCAGGGTCTGCTGCGTTCGGTGCCATCGCTGGAGGAGACGCGCGAGCACCGCATGCGCACCATCGATGGCGCGGTGCCGTCGGCGTTCGCCATGCCGCACGGCTGCCGCTTCCATCCGCGCTGCGCGCTGGCGCGCGACATCTGTCGCCGCGAGGAGCCGCCGGTCGTGACCGACGACGCAGGCGGCGAGGCGGCGTGCTGGGCGCTCGCGTGACGGACGTGGTCGCGCAGAACACTCCGCCTTCCCTTGCGACGGCGGACCGAGGGGAAGGGGCGGTCGTTGATCCCCGGCAGCTGCTGCGGGTCCGCGCGCTGACCAAGCACTTTCCGATCACGGGTGGCCCCGCGGGCATCCGCACGATGGGCCAGGTGCGCGCGGTGGACGGTGTGTCGTTCGACCTCGCCGCCGGCGAGACCTTGGCGCTGGTGGGCGAGTCGGGCTGCGGCAAGTCCACCACCGGGCGCATGCTGCTGCGCCTGACCGAGCCGACCTCGGGCAGCATCCACTTCGCCGGCGAAGACCTGCTGCGCCTCGGCCATCGCGCGCTGCGGCAACGGCGCCGCCACATGCAGATCGTGTTCCAGGACCCCTACTCGTCGCTCAGCCCGCGGCAATCCGTCGCCGACATCATCGCCGAGCCGCTCGACGTCTACCGCCTGTGCGCCACCCGGAAGCAGCGCAGCGAGCGGGTCATGCAGCTGCTGCGCCTGGTCGGGCTGGAGTCGGCGCACGCGCATCGCTACCCGTTCGAGTTCTCCGGCGGCCAGCGCCAGCGCATCGCGATCGCCCGCGCACTGGCGCCCGAGCCGCGCCTGATCGTCGCCGACGAACCGGTGTCGGCACTGGACGTGTCGATCCGCTCGCAGGTGGTGAACCTGCTGCAGGACCTGCAGGAGCGTCTCGGTGTCGCCTACCTGTTCATCTCGCACGACCTCGCGGTGGTGCGGCACATCGCACACCGGATCGCGGTGATGTATCTCGGCCGCCTGGTGGAGATCGCCGACCGCGACGCGCTGTTCGACGCGCCGCACCATCCCTACACGCAGGCGCTGCTGTCGGCGGTCCCGGTGCCCGATCCGGAACGGAAGCGCACGCCGCATCATCCTGCGCGGCGACGTGCCGAGCCCGGCGCGCATGCCGGCGGGCTGCCACTTCCATCCGCGCTGCCCGATCGCGCAGGACGTGTGCCGCGAGAGCGTGCCGCCGCTGCGCACGCTGGCCGATGGCCGGTCCGTCGCCTGCCATTTCGCGCGGCCGTTTCCGATCGAGGTGTGACGCTCCGCGGCGAGAGTGGGCTTGCAAATGCCCGAATTCGGCAGATGTCGTGGCACATGACAAAATCGTCGCCCTGCCCCGAACGTCACGTCAAGCTGTTCAGGAACGGGCGCAATCAGGCTGTCCGCATCCCCGCGCGAGTGCGAATTGCCGGGTGTGAATGCCGTCATGCGCAAGGAGGGTGAGCCGCTGATCATCGAGGCCGGTCCGCCAACGTCGATGCTTGGTCGCTCGAACGCTCAATGACTCGGCATTTTGCGTTCGCCCTCGACGGCATGACCGGTCGCGGTCTGGTGGAGGTCAACAGCAATCAGGCGCTGCTTGGGCGGCTGAATTTCATTCTCGACATCTATCGTGCGCTCGACGTGCTGGCGAAGCATCCGCGCGTCGACCCGAGCGTATCGTGCTCATGGGGTTTTCGCGCGGCGGACAGGCCGCACTTTACGCAAGCCTCAAGCGGTTTCAGCAGATGTGGAACCGCTCAGGCGTGAGCTTTGTCGCTTACATCCCTTTTTACCCGGATTGCAAAACGACCTTCATTGACGAGACGGATGTGATGGATCGGCCCATTCGGATCTTTGGCGGAACGCTTGACGACTACAATCCGATTGCTGCCTGCAAGCTGTACGCCGAGAGGCTCAAGAAAGCGGGGCGGGATGTTGAATTGACCGAATATCCCACCGCGTCGCACGCTTTCGACAATCCGCTCGGCGCGCAGCCCGCTGCCGTGTCGCCAAAGTTCGAAACGGTCCGTAATTGCACGATCAGCGAAGGCCCCGACGGGGTGCTGGTGAATGGCGAAACGGGGCGGCCGTTCAGCTACCAGGACAGCTGCGTGGCGCACGGACCGCACCTTGGCTACGACGCTGCCGCAACAACAGCGGCAAAAGCGGCTGTCAAGACGTTCCTGCGAACGACGCTGAAGTTGGACTGACCCGCAACCGCGCAACCCTACTGGAACGGGAGCCTGGAGGATGCGGTGAACAGTTGTTCAACTGGATGCATACTGCGCCGCGTGCCGCTCCACCTGCACGTTGTAATTGGCGCGGTAGCGATCGCTGACCTCCTGGTGCACCGCCAGCGCCGCCGCGTCGCATTCGGCTGACGGCGGCTCGATCAGTTCGAAGTGCCCATAGCGGTCCTCGCCGCGCACCAGCATCGCCTTCAGGCGAACCGGGCTGTTCACCCGAACATGCGTCGGAAGATAGTTGAGCCCGATGCCGACCCGGCGATGCGCCGCGCGGTTCGGTGCCGACCGGTGCACCGCCAACTCGTGGTGCAGCGAGAACGAGCCCGCCGGCAGCGCCATCGCCACCGGCGCGCTGTCGTCGAACGGTCTCGATGATGGTCTGGCCGGCGCGGTTGATGCTGTGCGCGAGGCCCAGCGCCGCGTGGCGATACTGCTTCGGCGTGCCGTGGAACGACAGCTGCTCCATGCAGCCGGCCTCGGCGGTGGCGTCGGTCAGCGCCACCCAGGCGCAGACCTGCTCGTGCGGCTCCAGGCCGAAATACGTGCCGTCCTGGTGCCACGCGGCGTAGGTCGGCGAGTGCGGCTCCTTGATGAAGAACGTGCTGGTCCACACCAGGATGTCGGGGCCGATCACGTCCTCGATCGCATCCAGGATGCGCGGATGGCGGATCAGGTCGTTGAACCACGGCGAATGGGCATAGGCGTGCGAGCGCCACTTCACCTCCGCCTCGGCGACCGGGCAGCCCAGCTCGCCCTCGAGCCGCGCGAGGCCGGCGAGGCAGGTCGCCACTTCATCGGGCGACAGCGCCGGAATGGGAAACAGGAAGCCGTCGTGGCGATACGCCTCCACCTGAGCCTGGGTCAGTACCTTCATTGGCGTTCCTCCTGTCTCCTCGGCCCGCCGTCAGTGCAGAGCACGCAACAACAGGCGGGAAAAGTTCTCTCCCATGACGCACCTGATTGTCGCGTCGCCGAAGCCGTGCCGCAACAGGCCGTCGGTGAGCAGCGCCCAGCCGGCAGCGTCAAAGCCAACGCCAACCCAGCCGTCGAAGTCGCAACCCAGGGCGACATACTCGTCGCCGCGCCCAGGATGGACCCCTTGCCGGGTGATGAGCACGCTTTCCAGACATCCGCTGCCGTCGTCCGCTGCCGCCGGGTGACCTGGCGCAGGACAGCGGATCAGCCGCGGCACCAGCCGGAGGAGACCTTGCCCGCAGAACTCCACGCGTACTGCGCTGCGCCGGCGATCCGCGATGGCCATTGTCACCTGGGACAGTGCCATCCTGTCGAGGCCATTGCCGGTCTCATCGAGGGGCTGCGCGAGTGCGAGCGACGCACCGTCGGCGCCGCCTTCGGCGCTGGTGCCGTGCTGCGCGCAAGCGACGAGCAGGGCGAGCAAGGCTCCGGCGATCAGTGAAACCCTGGGTATGCGATCATGTTGCACAGACCGGCGGTGGCGCCGCCTTGACCTGCTTCAACATCTGGAACGAGCCTGCCGGCGAGCGATGGGTGGAACAGCCATGCCGGACCCCGATTTCCTCGCCGCCGCGCGACGCCTGGAGCCGATGGTTGCGGAGCTGCGCGCGCGGTTCGACCGGGACCGCCAGCTTCCGCGCCCTCTGGTCGATGCGCTGCACGCCGCCGGCCTGTTCCGCATGTGGCTGCCCCGCGCGCTGGGCGGCGCGGAACTGCCACCGCTGCCGTTCCTGGAGGTGATCGAGGAACTGGCGCGCCAGGACGGATCGGTGGGCTGGTGCACCGTCATACCCGCCGGCTACGCCCGCCTCTCGGGCGCGCTGGAGGAAGACGCCGCCGCGCGCATCTTCGGCAGCGGCCTGGGCACGCTGGTCGGCACGCTGAACCCCACCGGCAAGGCGGTCGCCGCGCCGGGCGGCTACCGCGTCACCGGCCGCTGGGGCTACGGCAGCTTCATCGGCTATGGCGAGTGGGTGCTGGGCAACTGCATCGTCGAGGACAACGCCAGGCCGAGGAACGGCAGCCCGGAATTCCGCCTGTGCCTGTTTCCCCGCGCCGACGCCGAGGTATTCGACGTCTGGCATGTTGGCGGGCTGCGGGCGACCGGCAGCAACGACTACCAGGTCACCGACCTGTTCGTGCCGGAGGCTCACACTGTCCCGCTGGTGGACTTCCAACCACCGCCGCGCCGGCCTGGGCCGCTGTATGCGATCCCGATGACCAGCACTTTCGTCAGCGGTGTCGCCACGGTAACGCTGGGCATCGCCCGCGCCGCTATCGAGGAGCTGGTGGCGATCGGGCCGGCGAAGCGGACCGCCGGTGTGGGGCCGGTGCTGCGCGACAGACCGCTCGCTCAGGCAGACCTGGCGCGCGCCGAGGCGGCGCTGGGCGCGGGTCGCGCCTACCTGTTCGGCGAGCTGAACCGCATGTGGGACGACACCGTGGCGGGCCGTGCGATCACGCTGCGCGCGCGCGCCGCGGTGAAGCTGGCGGCCTGCCACGCAGCGCAGTGCGCAATCCAGGCGGTGGACCTGGCCTACCAGTCGGCGGGCGGCATAGCGGTGTACCAGGGCAGTCGGTTGGAGCGCTGCTTTCGGGATGTCCACGTCGCGGGGCAGCATGTCGCGCTGAGCCTGCAGGCCAGCCTGGAACCGGTGGGGCGGGTGCTGTTCGGCCTGCCACCAGGAATGGCACGGTTCTGAGCCTTCGCGGAACAAGAGTGTGATCGGCACACCCGGGGCGCGCTGCGCGCCTCGGTTGGACCCGGTTCGGGCGAGCCGCTATCGTCGTCGCTCACGAAGTCCAGGAATGCCTGCGCATGTCCCTCCTCGAACCCGGCGGCATCGACTGCGATATCCATCCCGCCGTGCCCAACATCCGTGCGCTGCACCCCTATCTGTCCGACCACTGGCGCGACATCGTCGTGCAGCGCGGGGTGCACGAGTTGGAGTCGATCGCCTATCCGGCCAACTCGCCGCTCACCTCGCGCCCCGACTGGCGGCTGCCGAACGGCAAGCCAGGCTCCGACCTCGACGCGCTGCGCGCCCACGCACTGACGCCGTTCGGCACCTCAATCGCCATCTGCAACTGCCTCTACGGCGTGCAGCTGCTGTTCTCCGAGGACATGGGTGCCGGCTTCGCCCGCGCGGTGAACGACTGGATGGCAGCCGAGTGGCTGGACAAGGAACCGCGGCTGCGCGCCTCGATCGTGGTGCCGATGCAGAACGCCGAACTGGCGGTGGAGGAGATCAACCGCGTCGCGCCCGACAAGCGCTTCGTGCAGATCCTGCTGCTGGTGATGCACGACCACCCGCTGGGCAAGCGCCACTACTGGCCGATCTACGCCGCGGCCGAGAAGCACGGCCTGCCGGTCGGCATCCACGCCGGCTCCGCCTATCGCCACCCGGTCACGCCGCTGGGTTGGCCAACATATTACACCGAGGACTACGCCGCGCAGGCGCAGGCGTTCCAGGCCGCGCTGTCGTCGCTGGTCTGCGAGGGTGTGTTCACCAAATTCCCCGAGCTGAAGGTCGTGCTGCTGGAGTCGGGGTTCACCTGGCTGCCGGCGCATCTGTGGCGGCTGACGAAATTCTGGCGCGGGCTGCGCATGGAGGTACCGTGGGTGGACCGCGCGCCGACCGACATCGTGCGGGAGAACGTGCGGCTGACGGTCACGCCGTGCGATGGCCCGCCCTCGCCGGAGATGTTCCAGAAGCTGATGGACCACATGGGGTCGGACGAGATGCTGCTGTTCTCCACCGACTACCCGCACTGGCAGTTCGACGGCGACGCGGTTCTGCCGGAAGGACTGTCGCGGGAAATGGTGCGCAAGATCATGATCGACAATCCGCGGGAGACGTATCGACGGCTCGGGGAGACCGCTCACTCAACGTCCGCTTAACGGCGCCGGCTGCGAATCCGAACACGCAACGCCTCATCCCACGTGACCCGCAGGTCAGACCAGGATGACCGTATCGCTGTATCGTGCCACCCGAAGATCGTGAGTCAGCAGGCGAAGCGGCACGGTGAATGCCTGCGCGACCAGCATGCGGTCAAACGGATCGGCATGCAGCATCGGCAGTGCCTCGACCCCCATGGCGTGTGTGGGAGCGACCTCCAGAATGAGGTAGCCGGACTTCGACGAAAATAACCGAGCGCTTCACGGGCGGAGATCGGCATGTCGTTGACTCCACCACGTGCGAGCGCGTGCTTGATCGCGATCTCCCAGACGCTCACCGCGCTCACAAATACGTCGTTGGTCGGCTCGGCAATCAATTCGCGAGCCTTCGCCGGTAGTTTCGGATCTGCCGCCACAGCCCAGAGCGCTATGTGCGTGTCGAGCAACAGCCTCACTCGGCGTGTCCGGTGAACAGCGCCGTAATCGCCGCTTCGTCGGTGTCGATCGTGTTGGGGACCACGAACTTGCCCGCGGCGACCCCGATGCGCGGGCCGGTCTGGGGTGGTTTGATCGCGACCAGCCGGGCGGCGGGACGGCCGTTGCGGGCGATGATGATCTCGGTCTCCGCGCCAGATTCGACCGCTTCGACGAGCCGGGAGAGGGTGGTTTTGGCCTCGAGCATGTTGACTGTAGGCATCTGGCCTCCTGGCTAGACCAGACTAAACTAGCGCTACCTCGGAGCATCTTTCAAGCGATCGGATGTGCCCGGGCAACCTGCACGCGGACTGAGACCAGGGCTTGTCGCACAACCTGATACCCGCGATGATCGCTCACAATCGCGGGCAGTCCCGCACCGCCAGCCGGAGACCGTCCGATGAACGTCCAGGTCACCAGCCGCCCCACAGTCCAGTCGCCCGCCACCTCCAAGCTGGCCATCGCCGACGGCGACATCCACCCGCAGCGCAACTCCTACAAGGACCTGTTCCCCTACATGGAGGCCCGCTGGGTGGAGATGGCGAAGACCTTCGGGTCGCGCCCCCGCCAGGCCTACCAGGCCGGCCCGGCCTATCCGAAGGGCCAACCCAACGCCTCGCGCCGCGACGCCTGGCCGCCGGGGGGACGTCCCGGCAGCTCGCTGCCGTTCATGCAGAAGCAGCTGCTGGACGAGAACAACATCCAACTCGGCATCCTGAACCCGACCGGCGACAACGGCGCCAGCTTCCAGAACCGCGAGTTCGGTGCCGGCGTCGCCAGCGCGATGAACCGCTGGGTCGAGGCCGAGTGGCTGATCGAGCCGCGCCTGAAGGGCTCGATCGTCGTGCCCTACGAGGATGCCGATGCCGCGGTGGCCGAGATCGAGCGCTGGGCCGGCGATCCGCGCTTCGTGCAGGTGTTGATGGTCACCCGCACCGCCAACCCGCCCGGCCAGAAGCAATACTGGAAGATCTACGAGGCCGCCGCCGCCGCCAACCTGCCGATCGGCGTGCATGCCTTCGGCTTCGGCGGCTACCCGGTCACCGGCAGCGGCTGGCCGTCGTTCTACATCGAGGACATGGTCGGTCACGCGCAGTCCTCGCAGTCGTTCCTCACCAGCCTGGTGATCGAGGGCGTGTTCGAGCGCATCCCGAACTTCAAGCTGGTGCTGATCGAGTCCGGCTTTGCCTGGCTGCCGCCGCTCGCCTGGCGGCTCGACAAGCTGTGGCACCGGCTGAAGCAGGAGACGCCGCACCTGAAGCGCGCGCCGTCCGAATACATCCGGGAGAGCGTCTGGTTGACCACCCAGCCGATGGAGGAGCCTCAGCCGCGCGAGCACGTGCTGGACGCGATCGACTGGATCGGCTGGGACCGGCTGCTGTTCGCCACCGACTACCCGCACTGGGACTACGACGACCCGACCCAGGTGCTGCCGATGCCGCTGCCCGAGCAGCAGCGGCGCGACTTCTTCTTCAACAACGCGATGAAGCTGTATCGGCAGGTCTGAGCCGGGCTACCGGATCAGGCGCACTTCGACCCCCAGCAGAGGTCCCGCCTGCAACCAGGTGCGGTTGACGGTCAAAGCCGGCAGCCGCTCCCGCTGCGCGAGCGCAAGGCAGGCGCGGTCGCCCAGTGACAAGCCGAATGGCTTGGTCTGCGCGACCATCGCACCGGCCGCGATGGCCAGGTGTGGATCCAGGTCGACCACGGTTATCGGCAGCGCGAGCAAGACGCCGGTCGATGCGCCAACGTCGGTGCCATCCCGCGTCAGTCGGCTCATTACCTCGGCAAGATTCACGCTGGAAATACTACTGCCTGCCGCGATGGCCTGCTCGGCAGCTTCACGGCCCTGCTCGTCGAGCAGGTAGGCAAGGATGACCGAGGAATCCAAAATCGCCGGCATCAGCGCCGACCAGCCTTCCATTCCTGATATTCGGCCTCTTCCCGATCAGCCTCGGCGTGCCGATCCACGATGAACTGATCCACCGCGTCGCCAGATGCCCTGAGGTATGGAGCGAGCCGTTCGCGCAATTCGTCCAGCACTGCCTTCACAGTGCGGATGCGCAGTTCGCCGTTCTCCAGTGTCGAGACCACCATGCCGCCGTTCTCCAATCCCAGCGCCTTGCGCTGCTTCGCCGGGATACTGAGGCGCCCATTGGCTGCTACTCTGATCGGCTGACTGTCATGACTCATTTCTTGACCTCGTGCCAGATGTGGCATTTCTAGAGTCTGCCCATAACGCAAGATACCACGGATCGAAAAGATGTCATTCGCAATTGACCGCGCAGACAGCAGTCCCTAGCTTGTGTACAGAGTTCCGTCATGGACAAACCCCTCAACCCGCCCGGCTTCGCCTCGCGCGTGCCATTGCCGCCTGGACTGGACGCGCGCTCCGCCGCGGTCCTGCGCGAGGTCGTCGAGCAGTATGTCGAGACCGGCGAGCCGGTCGGCAGCCGGACCCTGTCACGCCGCCTGCCGATGCACCTCTCGCCCGCGACCATCCGCAACGTGATGGCGGACCTGACGGATGCGGGCCTGCTGTTCGCGCCGCACACCTCCGCCGGGCGCCTCCCCACCGACCAGGGACTGCGGCTGTTCGTCGATGGGCTGCTGCATTTCGGTGAGCTCGCCGAGGACGAAAGGGAGGCGATCACCGCGGCGCTGGCGGCCTCCGGCCGCAGCCTCGAGGACACGCTGGCGGAGGCAAGCTCCGTGCTGGCAGGCCTGTCGCAGGCCGCCGGACTGGTTCTCGCGCCCAAGTCGGAGGGCGCGATCCGCCACATCGAATTCGTGCCGCTGGGTCCCGGCCGCGCCTTGGTGGTCCTGGTGAATGCCGACGGCCACGTCGAGAACCGGGTGATCGAGATCCCTCCCGGCCTGCCGCCCTCCGCGCTGCAGCAGGCGGCGAACTACCTGAACGCCCGGCTCTCCGGCCGCTCACTGGGTGAACTCCGGCGCATCGTCGGCGACGAAATCGCGGCGAACCGCACCGAGCTGGACACGCTGTCGGCCAAGGTGGTGGAGGCTGGCCTCGCCACCTGGACCGGCGAGGGCCGCCCCGGCAGCCTGATCGTGCGCGGCCAGGCCAGGCTGTTGTCCGATGTGACTCAGATCGAGCGGCTTGCCGCGATCCAGTTGCTGTTCGACCGGCTGGAGGCGCAGGAGACGATGCTGCGCCTGCTGGAGCTGGCGGAGCAGTCCGAGGGCGTGCGCATTTTCATCGGCGCCGAGAGCGGCCTGTTCGGCACCTCGGGGGTCTCGATGGTGGTGGCGCCGGCGCGCAGCGACGGCGGCCGGATCGTCGGTGCGATCGGCGTGATCGGCCCGACGCGGATCAACTACGGCCGGATTATCCCGGTGGTGGACTACACGGCACGGGTGATCGGGCGGCTGCTTGGCTAGCGACAGCTCAGCTGCTGCCGTCTGATTGCAACCAGATCGGGCTTGCCGCCCGCGGCGGCGAGGCGCCGGCGAGCAACGGTCGTGCTCTGGCGGGCCGGACGGCGCCGGGCAGTCCTGATCGTGCCGGCCGAAGGCCGGTAACCCTCGCCTCATCTCTTCCTGCTACGCAACAGCGCATGCAGCCGGCCCACATCAACGCTTGTCCCCCACGCAGTCTCATCCTAACTGATCGCGCCATGAGCAACGATAGCGAACCGATGCCCCCCGCCAACAACAATGACGCCGCTGACGCGGTGCCGCAGACCCCCGAGCAGGTGATGCAGGCCGCCACTGCCCGCATCGCCGATCTCGAGGCCGAGCTGCAGGAGATGAAGGACCGCTGGATGCGGTCCGAGGCCGAGATCGCCAACGTGCGCGCCCGCGCCCATCGCGAGGTGAACGAGACACGCCAGTATGCCGTGCAGAAGTTCGCCCAGGACGTGGTGGAAGCCGCGGACAATCTGCGCCGCGGGCTCGACAGCCTCCCGGCGCCGGCGGCCGGCGAGCCAGAGATCGTGGGGAAACTGCGCGAGGGCCTGGACGGCATCGAGCGCAACTTCGTGGCCATCCTGGAGCGCAACGGCATCCGGCGCGAAGACCCCACCGGCACGCCTTTCGATCCGAACCTGCACCAGGCGATGGCCGAGCAGGAGAGTGCGGCCCATGCCCCCGGCAGCGTGATGCAGGCCTGGACGCCGGCCTGGACGCTGAACGGAAGGCTGCTGCGCCCGGCCATGGTGGTGGTCGCGAAGGCGCCGCCGGCCGAGATTGCGGCAGCGGCCAAGCTGGGCACCACCGCCTGATGCGGTCGTGTCGCCGGCGCACGAAAATCCGGCCCTGCCGCCCCTTGCCGGGCCGGTCCCACCCCCATACATCCACAGCATCAGACCCCGTAGGGGCGTCCGCGGTGCTTCGGGCCGCGCGCGCCCGCTGAAAGGAGCGGCTTCATGAGCAAAGTTATCGGCATCGACCTCGGCACGACGAATTCCTGCGTCGCCATCATGGAAGGCAAGGACGTTCGGGTGATCGAGAACACCGAGGGTGCGCGCACCACGCCCTCGATGGTGGCACTCAGCGACAACGGTGAACGCCTGGTCGGGCAGTCCGCCAAGCGCCAGGCGGTGACCAACCCGTCCAACACCCTCTACGCCATCAAGCGCCTGATCGGGCGTCGCTACGACGACCCGATGGTCGCCAAGGACAAGGGGCTCGTGCCGTACGCGATCGTGCGCGGCGACAACGGCGACGCCTGGGTTGAGGCGAGGGGCGAGAAATACTCCCCCAGCCAGGTCAGCGCATTCATCCTGGGCAAGATGAAGGAGACCGCCGAGACCTATCTGGGCGAGCCGGTCAGCCAGGCGGTGATCACGGTTCCCGCCTACTTCAACGACAGCCAGCGTCAGGCGACCAAGGACGCCGGCCGCATCGCCGGCCTCGACGTGCTGCGCATCATCAACGAGCCGACCGCGGCGGCGCTCGCCTACGGCATGGACAAGAAGACCGCCGGAACGATCGCGGTCTATGACCTGGGCGGCGGCACGTTCGACATCTCGGTGCTCGAGATCGGCGACGGTGTGTTCGAGGTGAAGTCCACCAACGGCGACACCTTCCTGGGCGGCGAGGATTTCGACGCCCGCGTCATCGACTACCTCGCGGAGGAATTCCGCAAGGAGCAGGGGATCGACCTGCGCCGCGACAAGCTCGCGCTGCAGCGGCTCAAGGAGGCCGCCGAGAAGGCGAAGATCGAGCTGTCGTCCTCGCGCGAGACCGAGATCAACCTGCCGTTCATCACCGCCGACGCCTCCGGGCCGAAGCACCTGGTGATGAAGCTGACGCGGGCGAAGCTCGAAAGCCTGGTCGACGACCTGATCGCCAAGACGCTCGACCCATGCCGTGCCGCGCTGAAGGACGCCGGCGTGACGGCGGGCGAGATCTCCGAGGTGATCCTGGTCGGCGGCATGACGCGCATGCCGAAGGTCATCGACACGGTGAAGACCTTCTTCGGCAAGGAACCGGCGCGCAACGTCAACCCCGACGAGGTGGTGGCGATCGGCGCGGCGGTGCAGGGCGCGGTGCTGTCCGGCGACGTGAAGGACGTACTGCTGCTCGACGTGACTCCGCTGTCGCTCGGGATTGAAACCCTCGGCGGCGTGTTCACCCGGCTGATCGAGCGCAACACCACGATCCCGACCAAGAAGAGCCAGGTGTTCTCGACGGCGGACGACAACCAGGGCGCGGTGACCATCAAGGTCTACCAGGGCGAGCGCGAGATGGCCGCCGACAACAAGCTGCTGGGCAACTTCGACCTGACCGGCATTCCGCCGGCGCCACGCGGCGTGCCGCAGATCGAGGTGACGTTCGACATCGACGCCAACGGCATCGTCTCGGTGCAGGCGCGCGACAAGGCCACCGGCAAGGAGCAGCAGATCCGCATCCAGGCCTCGGGCGGTCTGTCGGAAGCCGACATCCAGCGCATGGTCAAGGAGGCGGAGGCGAATGCCGAAGCCGACAAGCAGCGTCGCGAGCAGGTGGAGACCCGCAACCAGGCGGACGGCCTGATCCATCAGGTGGAGAAGAACCTGAAGGAGCACGGCGACAAGATCCCCGCCCAGGAGAAGGGCGAAGCCGAGGCGGCAATCGCTGCGGCACGCTCCGCCATGGAAGGCAACGACCCGGCCGCGCTGAAGCAGGCCACCGAGCGTCTGAGCCAGTCGGCGATGAAGCTGGGCGAGGCGATGTACAAGGCGCAGCAGGCCGAGCAGGCCGCGGACGCCACCGCGGAAGCGGCGGGTGCCCAGCCGGGCGGCGGGGCCAAGCCCGACGAGAAGGTGGTGGACGCCGAATTCGAGGAAGTCGACGAGAAGAAGAAGAAGTCAGCCTAACTGATCAGGGCCAACGGACAATGACGTGTCGCGCCCGCGCTTCATCGAAGGCGGGCGCAACTTCGTTCAGCGCCAGCAAGAAGGGCTGAGATGGCGAAGCAGGATTATTACGCCACTTTGGGCGTGGCGCGTGAGGCGGGCGGCGAGGACCTGAAGAAGGCCTATCGCAAGCTCGCCATGCAGTTCCATCCCGACCGCAATCCGGGGGACAGGCAGGCCGAGGCGAAGTTCAAGGAGATCAGCGAGGCGTACGACGTCCTGAAGGACGACCAGAAGCGGGCCGCCTACGACCGCTACGGCCACGCCGCCTTCGAGCAGGGCGGTGCCGGCGGCTTCAACGCCGGCTTCGACTTCTCGGCCGGCGGCGGCCTGGGCGACATCTTCGACCAGATGTTCGGCGAGTTCATGGGCGGCCGTCGCGGCGGCCCCGCCGGGCGAACGCGCGCTGGCAGCGACATCCGCCAGGCCGTGGAGATCGACCTGGCCGAAGCCTTCGCCGGCACCAAGGCGAACCTGCGCGTGCCGACGCGCGTGGCGTGCGATGCCTGTTCCGGCACCGGCTCGGAGGACAAGAACCGGGCGGCCGACACCTGCACGACCTGCCGCGGCTCTGGCAAGATGCGCACCCAGCAGGGCTTCTTCCTGGTCGAGCGGACCTGCCCGACCTGCGGCGGCCAGGGCAGGGTGATCCGCAACCCCTGCAAGGTCTGCCACGGCGCCGGCACCGTAGGGCGCGAGCGCACGCTGCAGGTGACGATCCCGCCCGGCGTCGAGGACGGCACGCGCATCCGTCTCGCCGGCGAAGGCGAGGCCGGTGGCCACGGCGCCCCAGCCGGCGACCTTTACGTGCATGTCGCGATCCGGCCGCATCCGATGTTCCAGCGCGACGGCCAGAACATCTTCATGCGGGTT
The DNA here is from genome assembly GCA_963812075.1 of uncultured Alphaproteobacteria bacterium. Classification (GTDB taxonomy): domain Bacteria; phylum Pseudomonadota; class Alphaproteobacteria; order Acetobacterales; family Acetobacteraceae; genus JAMXLO01. Next base: position 199,589 of record CAWETN010000017.1, on the reverse strand, counting down.
CCGCTGCGCATGACGCAGGCCGCGCTGGGCGGCGACATTGAGGTGCCGGCCATCGATGGCGCCAAGGCCAAGGTGAAGATCCCACCTGGCACCCAGACCGGCGACCAGTTCCGCCTGCGCGGCAAGGGCTTCTCGGTGCTGCGCAGCGCAGTGCGCGGCGACATGTACATCCAGGTCGCGGTGGAAACGCCGCAGAACCTGACGCGCCGCCAGCGCGAACTGCTCGAGGAGTTCGAGGCGGAGGCCCAGGGCCACGGCAAGGGCAGCCCCGAGAGCGAGGGCTTCTTCAGCAAGGTGAAGGAGTTCTTCGAAGGCGGCCGCGGCTAGGCCGGATCAGACGCCCGGCACGTTGCCCGACTGCGGCGCCGGCTCGACCATCTGTGGCCCGCCGCGATCGACCGCGAACACCGCCAGCGCGCGTCGCACCTGACCGTCGGCCAGCAGCGCGAACCAGCCATCGGCGCCGATGAACCCCGAGCCTTGGGTGAGCGCACCCGCCGAATAGCCGCGGCCGGCCAACACGCGCGCGATCGAGGCGGCGTCGTAGGCAAGGTCGGCGAGCGGCGAGGGGGGATTGCCGTATTTGCTCGTATAGGCCTGCTCGAAATTGGCGCGCGCCGCCGGGTCGGGTGCGGCATACCAGGCGCCGCGCAGCTGGCTGGCGCCGCTGGAGGGCGACGCCCACAGCGCCGGGCCGATGATCTGCACCGACGAACGGTCTATATCGTAGTAGGGCAGCAGCGAGGCGATCTCGGTCAGCGCCTCGCCGGTGTCCGCAAGCAGCAGCGTGCTGAAGGGGGCGGGCGGGATTCCCGACCGGGCGAGTTCCTGCGCCTGGCGGCGGCCTTCGGGCGTCCCCTCGAGGCGGGAGGCGCGGATCTTCGCGTCGATCGGGCCGCGGCGGCTGGCATAGCCGGACACATCCCGGGCCGCGGCATTGATCGCCGACATTCCCTGCGCATAGAACCGTACGTTGGGCGGTGCGGCGCCGCTGCTGGTGGTGGCCTGGGTCAGCGCCTGGCCCATGGCGCGACCGAAGTCGGTGTCCGGCAGCAGCGCGGCGTACTGTGACTTGCCCTGCGCCTGGGTGGCGGCGACCAGCCGGCGCACCTGCTGGCCGGGCGTGATCCCCAGCGTCCAGACGCCGGGCTGTGCCTGCGACGGGTCGTTGGTGAACGCCAGCATCGCCACGTTGGCCGCGCGCGCGACCGGCGCCACAGCGGCGGTCTCCGGCGAGGTCAACGGGCCCAGGATCAGCCCGGCGCCCTCGGCGATCGCGGCCTGTGCCGCCGCGGCGGCGGCCTGTGGGTTGCCGCCGGTGTCCTTGGCGTCCAGCGGCGGCGCGCCGGCTCCGTCGAGCGCCAGCTGTGCCGCGTGCAGCATCGCCTGGCCGATGTCGGCGCGAGGGCCGGAGAGCGGCAGCAGGATCGCCACCTTCTGGCCGACCGGACCGCCGGGCCCGCCACCGGCAGCACCCAACGGCAACGGAACCGGACCGATCGGGCGTCCTCCACCGTAGCCGCCATATCCGCCGGCGCAGCCGCCGAGTGCTAGTGTGCCGAGAAGGAGCACGAATGCCCGACGAAACATGCCCCGCATCTCCTCACCACCAAGAGGACGGACCATCCGCCCTGCCTGATGGTCTTGTGCTGGTTTCCACTCCGATCGGCAACCTTGGCGACCTGACGCCGCGCGCGCGGGAGACGCTGCTGGCAGCCCACCTGATCCTGTGCGAGGACACCAGGCACACGGCGCGGCTGCTCGCCGGGATCGGTGCCAGGGCGCGGCTGCAGCCGCTGCATGAGCACAACGAGGACGCGGCGATCCCTTCGGTGCTGGCACGACTGCGCCAGGGCGAGCGGATCGCGCTGGTGTCCGATGCCGGCGTGCCGCTGGTATCCGATCCCGGCTACCGGCTGGTGCGCGCGGCCCTGGCCGAGGGGCTGGCGGTCGGCGCGGTGCCTGGCGCCAACGCCGCGGTAACCGCGCTGGTGCTGTCCGGCCTGCCGCCTCTGCCGTTCCTGGTACTGGGCTTCCCGCCGCCGCGCCGCGCCGCGCGGCGTGCATCGTTCGGCCAGCTGCGCGCTGCCGAGAGGGCGGGGCTCGCGGCGACGCTGGTGTGGTACGAGGCGCCACACCGCCTGGCCGAGACGCTGGCCGACATGGCGGATGCATTCGGCGCCCGCGCCGCCGCGGTGGCGCGGGAACTGACCAAGCGGTTCGAGGAGGTGCGGCGCGCAACGCTGCCGGAGCTTGCGGTGTTCTACGCGGCGGCGCCGGCGCGTGGGGAGATCACCGTGGTGGTGGGACCGCCGGAGGAAGACGACCCCGAGGATCTCGACGGCCGCCTGCGCGCGGCGCTCGAGGGCAACAGCGTGAAGGACGCGGCAGCCCTGGTTGCTGCTGCAACCGGGCTGCCGCGCCGGCTGGTCTATGCACGGGCGCTGGCGCTCAGTGGGTAGGGTCCTGATGCACCCGGCTGGTCGTTCAGTTGCCTGATCGCCGGACCGGCCTACTCATCGCCATAGGCTAGGGTTGCCGGATCCGTCTTGCCGAACGCGAGGTAACCCGGTGACACGAGGGTGCCCGGCGGTGCGAAGTTGGTGAAGCTATGGGTGCGCACATTGTAGCGGCGGATCGCTCCGGTATCCGGCCCATTCCCGCTGATCGGGACGAACAGGTCGCCGCGCGGGCCGAATAACAGCGCCTGGGCGAAAGCCCTGGTGCCGTTGAGCGCGCCGGGCTTGTCAAGGTCGATCTGATCGATGCAGGCGCCTGGATGCCGGCCGAACGGGCCTTCGAAGACGAGAATGGCATCGGTATCCTGCTTGACCGGATCGCCGCCGCTGGCACGGAACGTCGTGACATACAGGTTTCCGTCGGGACCGAACACCAGGCCGTCAGGCCGGTTGAGGTTCTTGGTGCAGTCTGTCGCGGTCGTCCCGTTGTTCTTGATAAACGTGTCGATGAACTTCCGCCGCTCCGGGTCGAAACGCACGACGTGTCCGTTCGGCCCTCCGATGACAACGAGACTGGACACGTAGAGCTTGCCGTCTGGCCCGACCACCACCCCGCGTGGGTGGTACTGCGCCGGATCTATCTCGGCGTTCGGAGCCTTCATGAGTGGACGAATCAGGGCGCCGGCCTCGGTGTATTCGCGGACGCTGCCCTGCACGAAGTTGTTGGGATCGTCCTGCACGTCGGCGACGACGATCTTGCCATCCGAGACGACCATGCCGTCTGGCGCTCCAGGGGCGTTCGGATTGCTTGCGCCGGAGCGGAGAAGCGCTGGAACGGTACGCTTCACGAGCTTGCCGTCGTCGGCGCGGAAGCGGAGGATTTCGCCAGGAATAGGCAGGCCTTGGTTCTGGTTGACCACCAGCAGATCGCCCTCGAAGGGGATGATGCCGTGCGGCGCGTGCAGTCCGGCGCTCACCGGGACCAGTGTGCCTTTGGAAAACCCGGTGACCGCGTCGAAGGTTTTCACCGTGTTGGCTACCTGGTCGCCGACGTACAGCGTATCGCGCGCCGGAACAGTCGGTGCCGATGGCGCGATCGACTGCGCGTGCGCGCCAGTCGCCGTGGCGGCCGCCGCTGCGAGCAGGATAGATCCAGCCACGGCGGCCCTGAGAAAAGTGCGGGCCCGCGGCGCGCGACCCGATGTCTGGCTCGATGCGCGACGTCCAGTTGCGGGTTCTTCCATTTGTACCATCCCCTTGTGGTGAAAGCAGGCAAACGGGCCTGCGAGCCCAGCGTGGCGATGCCGCTCCGGCGCAGTCGTCAGCCGTTCGGCTGACGCTTTCGCACTTCACGCTAATGTGACAGACGCAAGAGCTGCAGCATTGATCGGAAGGCGACCCACCTCGCCGCGTATCTCGACGATTGCCCGGCAGTCGTCGATAGATCGGTCGTTTCTTTTCCGGGCTGCGCGTGACGCTTGCGACGAAATCGCCAGTGTTCAGCAACAGATTTCGAAACGCCACCTTGAGCGTTCGTGCATGGTCGAGCATCCGACCCGCATGCCTGATGGTGCCGCGCCTGGCGATGAAGGCCAACCGAAACTATGAATGCGTTCACAGGTCGCCACGGAATCCAAACGGAAACTCGTCGCAACGGGGGACGGGGGATCCAGGCTTTGGAAGCACAGACGACATCACGGCCAGCACCGACTGCGACGAGCAGCAAGTACGCCGCCGGCCATCCTGGCCGGGCGCTCCGCGACAGGAAGGGCATACGGAACGCCGCAGCATTTCGCGGCAGGAAGCGGACGAAGCACAGCCTTATCCAGCAGGTCCTGCGCGTCCTTGAGAACCTCTACGACGCGGCGATCGAGCCCGCCGGCTGGCCCCGTGCACTCGACGCCCTGGCGGATACCGTCGGGGCACACGTGGCCGCCCTAGGGCGTTGTGATGCAACAACGAAGACCGTGGTCGACCTCGCGCCGCGTCTCGACCCGGACTACGTTCGTGTCTACGAGCAGCACTGGGCCGATCGGAACCCGTTCCGCCAGATGTGGCAGCCGAATCCGCCGCTCGGCGTGATCACGCCCGAACTGTTCATGCCACGCGACGAATACACCAGGACGGAGCTGTTTCAGGAATGGGTGCGGCCGCAGCAGATCGAGGCGGCCATGGCCACCAACACCCTGCTCGACAACGGCGTCACCACGGTGCTGCGGCTGTATCGCCCCTGGCGCATCGGCGACTTCGAGGCGGCGGACGTCCAACTGTTCGCCGCCCTGATCCCGCATATCCAGCGTGCGGTGCAGCTGCAGCACCGCCTGGCGGCACTCAACATGCAGCGCACCGGCACCGCCGCGGCGTTCGACCGGCTGCGCGACGGCGTGGTCATCGTCGACAGGCAGCTCCGCATCGTTTTTGCGAATCGTACCGCCGAAGAGCTGCTCGCCGAAGGCGACGCGCTGCGTCGGGACGATGCCGGTCTCGCCGCCGCAACCACGGAGGACACCGCCGCGCTGCGCCGCCTCATTGTCGGTGGTCACAACGGCAATCCGCTTCCTGGGGCGGGCGGGCGCCGCGGATTGTCCCGCGGTGACGGACGGATGCCGCTCGAGGTGCTTGTCGTGCCATTGCGCGGCGACATCGCATGGGCCTCGCATGATCCCTGGGCGACTGCGCTGTTCGTCTCCGATCCCGACCGCGACTGCCGTTCCCGCGCCGCGACATTACGTCGACGCTTCGGCCTGACCCGCGCCGAGACCGCCCTGCTGGTCGAGATAGTCAAGGGTGACGGACTGCAGGCCGCGGCCGAACGGCTCGGGGTCTCGCTGGCCACCGCTCGCACGCACCTCCGGCATGTGTTCGACAAGACCGGCACACGGCGACAGGCCGAACTCGTAGGCCTGGCCGCGGCCGAACGCCCCATGCTGCGCGAGGATGCCTGACGATGGCGAACGCGCCCTGGACGCCTTTGCCTGCCAGACTGACGGTGGCGCTGCTGGTCGCCACGGTTGCGGCCTTCGGTGCGAACGCACGGCAGATTCCGCTGTCCACGCTGCCTGGCATCGGCGGCGGCTCTGCCCGTGTTCTGGTCGATGTGACAGCCGCTCCCTGGTTCGCGGTCGGGCGACTGCAGACCGAGCTCGGGACTTTCTGCACGGGCGCACTGATCGGCCCGAGCACCGTGTTGACGGCAGCCCACTGTCTCGCCGCCCCCGGAACCCTTCGCTACGTTCAGCCCAGCTCGATCCACTTCCTGCTCGGCTACTCACACGGCGAGTATACGGCCCATGCCCGCGCCGTGTCGTTCGTGACCGGACGTGATGAGACGCAGAACACCCCCAGCGCTCAGACAGTGGCCCCCTCGGACGAGGACTGGGCGGTGGTGACGCTTGCCAGTCGAGTCGCCCGACCCGATCGCGTCCTGCCTGTGCAGTTCGATCCACCCCCGGCGGGCACCCGGCTCGTCCTCGGCGGCTACGAACAGGACCGCGCCCATGCGATGGTGGCGGATCTTGATTGCGCCTTGCTCGGGATGTCGCGTGGCGCCGGTGGCCGGCTCCTGCTGCACCATTCCTGTGCCGGCACGCGCGGGGCCAGCGGGGGACCTCTGTTGATGCAACAGGCCGACGGCAGCTGGCGAATTGTGGGCATCGCAGTGACTGCCAACGTGGGCGACGCCGGCGGTCACGCGGTCGCGGTCGGTGCGATCGACCGGACACTGCTCGCCAAGGCGCGATGAACGCCCCACCCATTCACCAGCGAAGACCTGTTCGGGGCCGTTTCACGCCATGATGCGCGGCACGACCATCGCGGCATTATTGCTGGCCGCCGATCTGTTCGCGGGCTGCACCGCCATGTCGCAAGGCGCGGCGACCGGGCAGAATTCCGCTCCGGCACCTGCCGCAGCCACCACCAGTCCGACACAGTGAGCCCTCTTGCACAGCAGATCGGCACCCACTGCCCGCAGGCGGGGACCGTCGCCAGATACTCCGAAGGCGCCGTCCTCACCTTCCTTGGCACCGATCCCAGCGCGGCCGACTTGTGCATCGGACGAAACGCCGCCGGCAATCCGTTCCAGCTGGTTCGCGGGATCTGGGCGATATCCGGCATCTGGCCCGATTCGATCCCGGGCGTCCGTGACGCCATGACCAAACTGACGACCATGATGCCCGGCACCGAGGTGACGATGACGGTCACCAGTCGGACTGCCAGCGGTACCGATCCGCGGCCAGGCACGTGGACGCACACCGTGAAGGTGCTGGGCGAGCAGTCGGTGTCGGTGACCGCCGGGACGTTCCGCACCGTACTGATCGCCGACCACGACCGCACCAAGGGAACGACGGGCTATGACGGCACGCATTACTTCTGGATAGACCGCGAGACAGGCCTTCGCGTGAAAGGCCACACCGACACGACGGCGGGCAACCCGCCGAAGAACCCCGACTGGGAACTCACCTCGCTGCAGCGGCCCGGCTGACTGCCGGGCGCGAGGCGGGTGCGCTGCCCGACGAACGGCCCAAGCGGCGCGCTATGAACTACTTCACACCGCACCTGGCCGCCGACCTGCTAGTTCAACCGAATGTTTTGCTCCGAACCGATGCTGCGCCCGCGTCACCGCATCCCCGGCGTGCGCCACAGCGACAAGCGCCGAATGCGCCCGCGTCCGGCCGTGGGATAGGCAGAGCCATGCCTCGCACGCCTTCTCTCGATGCCCTGCGGATCTTCGCCGTGTCCGCCCGGCATCTCAGCTTCACCGACGCAGCGAACGAGCTGCACCTCACGCAGAGTGCGGTCAGCCACCGCATCCGCGGGCTCGAGGAGGAGCTGGGCTTCGACCTGTTCCGGCGGCTCACGCGCCGTCTCGAGCTGACCCCGCAGGGCCGCACGCTGGCACGCAAGGTCGATGCCGCGATCGGCGAGATCGACCGCAGCATCGTCGAGCTGTCGCAGCCCGATGACGACGCCCCGCTGAAGGTCACCATGCTGCCGTCGGTCGCCTCGCACTGGCTGATCCCCCGGCTGGCGCGCATCCGGCGGCAGGATCCTGCGGTGGACGTTGAAGTGATCGCCGACTCCCGGCTGCTCGACCTGCGCGCCGAGGGGATCGACCTCGCGATCCGCTTCTGCCGCACGCCCAATCCGAGCTACGCCGCGACGCGGCTGATGAGCGACCGCGTGGTGCCGGTCTGCACGCCGGACCTGCTGCGCCAGCATGGGCCGGTCGGCAGCATCGACGCGCTGCTGGCGATGCCGCTGCTGCACGACAGGGCCACTGACCGCGACGGCAGCGACAGCGACTGGCGCGCCTGGCTCGACTATCACGGCAGGCCTGACGCGGTCTGTCGCACCGGCCAGCAGTTCAGCGAGGCCAGCATGCTGATCAACGCGGCGATGCAGGGACTTGGCGTCGCACTCGCCCGCAGCAGCCTCGTTGCCGATCAGCTGGCCAGCGGCGTGCTGGTCTGTCCGCTGAAGCTGACCGCGCCGACCGCCTACAGCTACTACCTCCTGGGCCTGCCGGAGGCGATCGACCAGCCGAAGATCGCGATGTTCCGCAAGCTCCTGGTGGCCGAGGCGGCGATGACCGAGGCAACCACGCTTTCGATCGATCAGCCGGTACTGCGCCCGATCGGCGCCTTCGGAGCGATCGCTGCCGCCGCATGAGGCTCGCTCATCCTCGGGATGAGAACGACGCGCTTGTCATCCCGCGACGAGCCGGCTTTATGCGCCGCACCGGCGTGTCTTGCCGGCCCTGCGATGACGGGAGTACCATGGAACATACGTATCGTGGCACCTGCTTCTGCGGTGCCGTGGAAATCGCGGTCACGGGACAGCCCAGCGCCATGGGCTATTGCCACTGCCGTTCGTGCCGGTCCTGGTCGGCGGCGCCGGTCAACGCGTTCACCCTGTGGCCGCCGCAGGCGTTGAAGGTGACCAAGGGCGAGGAGCATCTCGCGACCTTCTGCAAAACGCCCATGAGCCATCGGCAATTCTGCCGGCTCTGCGGCGGACATCTCATGACCGGCCATCCGCCGCTGGAGCTTGTCGACGTCTACGCGGCGACGCTGCCCGGCCTCACCTTCGTGCCGCAGCTGCACGTCAACTATGCGGAGACGGTGCTGCCGATGCGCGACGGCCTGCCCAAGCTCAAGGACTTTCCCAGCGAGTTCGGCGGTTCAGGCGAGACCATGCCGGACTAGCGGTCACCGGCCGAGGTCAATGTCGTTGGCGAGGGCCGTTCGGCACAGGGTTCACGGAGAAACCGCAGAGCACGCCGAGGAAGGTTGATTTCAGGCGCTTCGCGCGTAGCGCTGCATCTCCTTCTCGGCGCGCTCTGGGTGACCTCCGCAATCTCAGCGTCGAGTAATCCAGCGTCAGCAGGGACGACGGGCCTGTTGAAGTGACCCGCCGAATGGCTACTCCGCCGCCAGCGCCTGCTTCCCCTCCTCGGCGAGCAGCCGTTCCATGATGCGGCGCATGGCAAGGCGCACCGAATCGCTGGCGATGTCCACCAGCGCACCCTCGCCGAGTTCGCCCAACCGCGCCTGCTGCGCCTCGACCATCGTCTTGTCCTCGAGGAACGCGGCAGCGACCTGCGCGAAGAACTGTTCGGTCGCCGTGGGGTCATCCTGGCGGAAGCCGTTCGCCGCCGACCAGAAGTAGAAGCACGACGTGTCGGTCTCCGGCGTCAGCCCGTGGTACAGCCGGAACGCCAATCTGCTGTCGTCGGTGTTGCCGTCGCGGTAGCCGCCGGCGTCGGTGGCGCCGGTCCATTGCAGCACCGAGCCGGGGGCTACGAACTCGAAGCGCTGGCAGCGGTCGATGCGGCCCTGGAAGCCAACCGCCTTCACGTAGGTCGGCGGCGGCGGCGAGTTCAGCATCCAGCGGGTGAACCGGACGCCGAGTGGCGTGCGCTCCACGTCCATCTTCGCCTCGACGTGCTGCGCAGGATTGCCGCCGATGGTCGAGACGTGGATGTAGCCCAGATGCGTCAGGTCCATCAGGTTGTCCACCATCAGCATGGCGGCGGCCTTGATCGGATACATCGTGTGCTTGTGCGGCCAATTCACCGCGTCACTGTGGTACGGCCATCGCACGATCTGTTCGGGATCGGCCTGGGCCGGATCGCCCATCCAGATCCACAGGAAGGCATCCTGCTCGACCACCGGAAAGCTGCGGACGCGCGAGCGCTCCAGGATGTGATCCTGGCCCGGCACGCGCACGCAGGCACCGGAGCGGTCGAAGATCAGCCCGTGATAGCCGCACTCGAGCCCTTGTTCGACCACCTTGCCCAGGTGCAGCGGCGCGCCGCGATGGCAGCACATGTCGAGCAGCGCGGCGGCACGGCCCTGCCGGTCGCGATACAGCACCACGGGCTCGTTCAGGATCCGGCGCGCCAGCGGCGCCTCGCCGATCTCGTCGGCCCAAGCTGCGACGTACCAGGCATTGCGGACGAACATCGTCGCCTCCGTCATTGCTTGGGAGAAATGCCATCGCTGCGCCGGGCCAGAGTCAAGCCCCGGCCTGGCCGCCTGCGCCCGACGCGCCCGATCATCGCGAACATGAACGCGGTGGTCAGTCCGAACAGCATCAGGCCGTTCAAGGCCTCCAGCGCCCCCATCAGCTGCCACCGCCGTTCCAGCACGACGCTGGCATGACCATAGGCTGTCATGGCGCTGAACGAGTAGAGCACCGCGTCGGTCATATCGCCCACCGCGCCGAGAAGCCGATACGCCAACGCCCAGGCGAACCCTTCGAGAGCGTGCAGGGCCGTCACCAGCCAGGCGACGACTCCCATGATGATGACGAAGCTGACTGTGAACCGGCGGTTCTGGGCAAGGGCGCTCAAAGGCTGGACGACCTTCTCGCTGATCAGCCCCAGGCCTGCGACGTGGATCACCACCGACAGCACGATCAGCGGAAAGCACCACATCCAGTCGAGGAACCAAAGGGTCACCGGATCGCTGTCCGCCGCCTGACCGTGTGGTCCGCAGACCGACGGACCGCGCCGCTTGGCAACTCCCGGCCGACTGTTGTAGGAAGCCTGCAACTGTCGGCACGGGTAGCAGGAGGGGCGCTACCATGGAGAAAGGCAGGCGCAACGCGATCACCCGGCGCGGACTGCTGGCTGGCGCGGCTGTCTTGAGCGGACGCTTCGCCTATGCCGGGCTTCCGGTGCCGCCGGACAGCAGGCTGGACTTCAGGTTGATGCGCCATGGCTCGCAGATCGGTACGCATGCCATGACCTTCAGCCGGGACGGCGAATTGCTCACCGTGCAAATTGCCGTCGATGTGCTGGTCAAGTTCGGGCCGATCCCGCTCGTCCGCTACACCCATCGCAACCAGGAGATCTGGCAGCGCGACCGGCTGGTCGGATTCGAATCGCGGACCGATCGCAACGGCAAGCCGCTGCACGTGAAGGCGCGCTGGGATGGGCCTGGCCTTGCCGTCGAGGGCACCGGCACCCCGCGGTACATCGCCCCGGCGAATGCGCTGGCGACGACGCACTGGAATTCGTCCATGCTGCGCGGCCCGATGATCGGCACGCAGGACGGCCAGCTGGTACACCCGGTCGTGTCGGCGCAGCCCGAGGAGCGGATACGCCTTGCCTCCGGCGAGCAGATCGCGGCGCGCCACTACAGGCTGAGCGGCGACCTGGATTTCGACATCTGGTACGACACCTCCGACACCTGGGCGGGTATGCGCTTTGCCGCCGACGACGGGTCGGTGATCACCTACGAGCGGCTGCCGGCCGCCTAGTGTTCCGACGCCAACGTTGGTTGCCCGCCTTTCCCCTGTCGGGTCCCCACCCGCGGCGGGCGCCCAGCCATCTTCGCGCCCGGAAGCGATAACGCGCGTCAGGTCGAATAGTCGGAGAAACGCACGCCGCCGTAACGTGCGCGATAATCGGTGCGCACATTGACCAGTGCCACCATGCCCTCGTCCACCTTGGCCTGCGCGCGCTCCAGCGCCGGGCGGATATCCTCGGGCTTGGTCACGTACTCGCCGTAGCCCCCGAACGCCTCGCACATCTTGTCGTAGCGCATGTAGCCAAGGTCGCGGCCGGGCTTCTCGCGCTGCGGATCGCCGGTCCAGCCGCCGTTCAGGCTGATTACGATGAGCAGCGGAATCTTGTGACGGATCGCGGTGTCCATCTCCATCGCGTTCATGCCCATCGAGCCGTCGCCGTGCACCACGATCACCTGCTTGTCCGGGCACGCCACCTTGGCACCCACGCCGAACGGCAGGCCGACCCCCATCGTGCCGAACGGTCCCGAGTTCAGCCGGTGCCCGGGCGAGAACGTCGGCATGGTCTGCCGCCCGAAGTTCAGCGTCTCCTGACCGTCGACGCACAGGATCGCGTCGCGTTTGGCGAAGTTCTTGACCTCCTCGAGCATGCGCACCGGATGGATGTCACCGTCCTCGGCGTACCTGTTGGCGCCGGCCGCCGAGCGCTTCTGCGCCTCGCCGTCCGCCAGCTTCTGCCGCCATGCCTTGTAGCTGTCCTGCGTCACCTTGCCCTTGATGCCGTCGAGCAGCTGGCCCAGGACCATCTTGCAGTCGCCGACGATCGGAATATCGACGCCGCGTGCCGCAGCCGCGATCTCCTCGGGATCAATGTCGATGCGGGCGATCTTCGCATTGCCGCCGAAGCGCGGCGGCGCGGCGTGGCCGATGATGTAGTTCATCCGCGTGCCGAGTACGATGATCAGGTCCGCATCGGCGAACGCCGTGTTGCGCATCGTCAGGAACGAGCACGGATGATCGTCCGGCACGACGCCGCGGCCCTGCGGAGTGGTGTAGAACGGGATACCGGCGGCCTCGACCAGAGCCTGCATCTCGGTCCATGCGCGCGACCAGATCACGCCGGAACCGGATACGATCAGCGGCTGCTTCGCCTCCGCCAGCGCCTTCACCAGCGCATTGACCTGGCGGGGATCGCCGAGCGGGCGGCTATCCATCTTGCGTCCCGCGAAGCTCCAGTCGACCAGATTCTCGTCGATCTTCTGATAGAGGATGTCGCCCGGCATATCGACGTAGACCGGACCAGGCTTGCCGGACATCGCGCGCTGCAGCGCGAAGTTCACCTGTTGCGGGATGCGCTTGAGGTTGTGCACCCGATCGACGTGCTTGCAGCAGCCCTCCATCAGCTTGACCTGGTCGATCTCCTGGAACACCTGGCGGCCGAACTGGCTGATCGGGCTCGAGCCGCCGAACGCGACGACCGGGCAGCAGTCGATCAGCGCGTTCGCCATGCCGGTGATCAGATTGGTCACGCCGGGACCCGACGCTGCCATGCACACGCTCGGCGTCTGCCGCAGCCGGCTATAGGCCTGGCAGGCGAACGCCGCCGCCTGTTCGTGGCGGACGTCGATCATGCGGATGCCTTCGGTGATGCAGGTGGACTCGGCCAGCAGCATCGGGCCGCCCATGATGTAGAAGATGTCCTCGACGCCTTCCTTCTTCAGGCACTTCGCGAGGATTTCCGAGCCGGTCAGTTCCGCCATAGATGCGTCTCCTCTTCGGGTTCAGCTGTCATTGCGAGCGCAGCGAAGCAATCTCCATGGAGGTGCTCTTCCATGGAGCTTGCTTCGTCGCGTCGCTCCTCGCAATGACACGGGGGTAAGGTCAGCCGATCACGCCGCCGCTCTTCAGGCCGCCGATCGCGTCGGGATCGAGCCCCAGCCACTCGCCGAGCACCTGCTCGTTGTGCTGGCCCAGCGTCGGCGAGGGCGTCACCGGCGGCGGCCTGCCTTCGAACCGCACCGGCCAGGCCGGCATCCGGAAGGTGCCGTTGTTTGGATGCTCGATGGTCTGGAAGATGCCGCGCTGCTCGAAGGTCGGGTCGTTGTACAATTCCATCGTATCGAGCACAGCCCCCGCCGGCACGCCGGCCGCGCCTATGATCTCCATGCATTCATGCTTGGTGTGGCGCTTGGTCCAATCGGCGATCATCGTGTTGACCTCGTCGGCGCGTTCGGCACGGGCCGCCGGCGTTTCGTAGCGCGCGTCGCCGATCAGGTCCTCGCGGCCGATCACCTTCAGCAGGCGCCGCCAGTGATCGGGATTGGCGCGGCTGGTGAACACATAGACGTAGTCGTTCAGCCCGCCGCCCTTGCACGGGAACGTGCCCATCGGCGGCGTGGTGTTGGACACGCTGCTGTCCGCGGCGCGCCCCGCCGGCTTGCCGGTGCGGTACTGTGCGGCGAAGGCGATGCGGATGTAGTGCAGCATCGCGTCCTGCATCGCCACCTGCAGGTGGTCGCCCTGGCCGGTTTCGCGGCGGCGGTACAGCGCACCCAGGATCGAGATCGCCAGCAGCATGCCGGTGCCGGTGTCGCCCAGCGACGGACCAGGCTTCAGCGGCCGGCCGTCGCGCTCACCGGTGATGCTCATGGTTCCGCCGCAGGCTTGCGCGATCATGTCGAATGCGAGGTTCTTCTCATACGGGCTGCCTTCACCGAAGCCCTTCACCTGGCAGTAGATGATCGAGGGGTTGAGCTTGCGGATCACGTCGGCGCCCAGGCCCAGCCGCTCGATGGCGCCAGGGGCAAAATTCTCGACCATCACGTCCGCTTTGCTGGCGAGGTCCTTCACCAATGCCAGCCCCTTCGGATCCTTCAGGTTGACCGTGATCGACTTCTTGTTGGCGTTGAACAGCAGGAAATACGGATCGTCCTTAGCGGCCGGTCCGCCGAGCGCACGGCCTGGGTCGCCACCGCCTGGGTTCTCCAGCTTGACGACGTCGGCGCCGAGCCAGGCAAGAGCCTCGGTGCAGGACGGCCCCGCTTCGAACTGCGTAAGATCGAGGATCTTCACTCCCTTGAGACAGGTCTGCCCATCCGACATTGCCGCATTTCCTCCGTGCCCTGACGCGATAGGGAGGTTACAACGATGCGCCTGGTGGGTCACCCCTCGCGGCCAGACCGATCAAAACACGCAGACGACTGCTTTCATGGCGTGAAAGCAGTCGCGCCCCACTGCGTCGGGCGGAAGACCATGACTGCCTTGGTGCACTTACCCCCTCATCGCAATCTCAGCGAGGCACCCGGTGTCGGGAATGACACAGCCACGGTGACACGCTAACCTCCCGTTCCACGGCCCGTCGCGATCCCCCGACGGCGCAGGCGGATCTGGACGAGACGTGCTGCGGAGCCCGGTCCAGGACCGGGAACCAATCGACCAGACACGACGGCCGGGCTCATCCGGCCGCAGGGGGGAAACACGTTCATGCACATGACGACACGCCGTGCCGTTCTGGCCGCCACCGCCGGTCTGCTCTCCACGCCTGCCATCCTCGGCAAGGCTGCCGCCGCCGTGCGCGGCGTATCCGACACCGAGATCATCATCGGCATGATGACCGACCTGTCCGGTGTGACGGCGGTGCAGGGCAGCAACGCCGCCAATTCGATCCGCATGGCGTTCGACGACGTCAATGCGAAGGGCGGCATCCATGGCCGGAAGATCCGCTTCATCGTCGAGGACATGGAGTACCTGGTGCCCAAGGCGGTACAGGCCATGAACAAGCTGGTGAACCGCGACAACATCTTCCTGTCGATCAGCAGCGGCGGCACTCCACAGATGGATGCGGTGCTGCCGATGATGCTGGAGAAAGGCGTGCCCAGTGTGTTTCCGCTGACCTGCGCGCGGTCGATGTATGAGCCGCTGAATAAGTACAAATACCGGGCAGTTCGCGTCATACTTCGATCAGATGCGCGCCTGCGTGAAGTATTTCGCCGAGACGAAGGGTAAGAAGGTCATCGGATCGATGTACCAGGACACCGACTTCGGCCGCGACGTCCACGCCGGCGTCGTCGCTCAGGTCGACGCGATGAAGCTGAAGCTTGGCGGCATTTCCGCGTCGCGTCCGACGGATACCGACTTCAATGCACAGGTGACGCGGCTCAAGGAGGCCAGGTGCGACCTGGTCTGTATGGGCACGATCGTGAAGGACACGATCATCATCCTGCAGACCGCACGCAAGATGGGCTGGACCGACGTGGAGTTCTGCGGCCAGTTCGCGACGTATTCCACCGCTGTCGCCGAGGCGCCCGGCGAACCCGCGGAGGGCTTCTACTCGATGTCGCCGGGTGTGTACGCCTACAACGACGATCCGCGACCGGCGGTGCGCGACGTGACAACGCGCTACAGGCAGCGGTTTGGCATCGAAATCAATTACCTCGGCGAGGCCGGTTATGCGGCGGCGATGTGTCTGTCGGACGTGCTGCAGCGGGCGGGACGCGACCTGAACCCGGACACGTTCCAGGCGTCGATGGAGAGCATCAGGGACTGGCGCGACATCTTCGGTGGGCCTCCGCTGACCATCACGCCGGCCGACCACCACGCCTCGACGCAGTCGTTCCTGTCCGTGGTGAAGAAGACACGGTGGACGCCCGTGGTGGCGGAGCCGCTGAGCTACTGACGCAGCGACCGCGTGGCAGCGGCGAAGCAGGCCGGTCCTGCCGCCGCTGCCACCATGCGCGCGACGACAGCCGCGGCGGTCCCTACTGACGACGCGAGAACGACACCGCGTAGGCGGCGCCGCGCAGCTGGATGAGCGGGTCGTCCGACGCCTCGATGCCGTCGATCAGTGCGGTCGGCAGGAACAACAGATGTTTCTGTGCCTCGTCGCTGTCCGGTACAACGTGAGCGATTGTGATGGTACCAAGATCGACGACGCCGCGATTGTCCGGCCACGGCCTGGTGGCGTCGCCGGTGGGATCGCCGGAGGCGGCAAGCTGCGCCTTGAGATGGAACGTGACCGGGCCGTGCTTCAGCCGCTGCGTGAGTTCGGTGGAGAGGAAGTCGGGCGCACGCTTGGTGGCATCGGCAGGCGACAGGTGCACAAGATGAGTGGGGATCGCCTGGTAGCGCACGGCCTGTCGCTTGCCGGCCTTGTTGATGAAAATGAAGGCATTGACGCCAAAGTAGTTTTCATCGGCGAAACTGTCGGGAGTGGCGATGGTGGCGGCTGCCGCCGGCACCGAAGGATGCGCGGAGGCGAACTGCTCGAATTTGGTAGGCCGCGGTGACCCGGGCGGGCTGGCGGCAATCGCCAGGAACATGTCACGGAAGTCCTCGCCGTTGGAGACCAGGAAAAACTTCAGCGAGTTGATCACCATATCCGTTTCGCTGCCGTCGGGCAGATGAAACTTGATCGCCATACCATGTGGATTTGCAGCGGCTGCGCCGTCGGGCAGATTGGGGATGCCGGTCGAGTCGGAGAAGCGGACGGTAACCGGAATGCTCGCCCCACTGAAAATCGCGGCCTTGCTCAGCGATGCGGCGGCAGGTGAAGCCTTGAAGGTGCCCTCGGTCACGAGGCCCTTGGCGTGGTTGGCACGGAAGCCGGGATGCGCACCGAACGCCTTGTTCAGGGCGTCGACAATCTGCACCTCGAGCGGGTCTTCGGCACGCGTGATGCCAGGGGCGGCAAATGCAAGCATGACCAGAGCCGTGGCGATGGGGCGCAACTTCATTCGAGGACTCCTGGTGTGGGAACCGGTAGAGAGGATCAGCGGGAGGGCTTCGGCATTCCCACTGCTAATGTGGTCCGGATGAACTCGCAATGCCCTGTGCGATTCTGTAAAATCCAGCCCACGGACGGGGAAATACACTCATGTGCCTGCTCACTTTGCGCGGTATGCTGCTCGCCACCTTCGCCACTATCCTTGCCACGCAGCTGCCGACGCAATCCTGTGCCGAGGGCGTGGTCGACCCCGGCATCGCCGACCTCGTCGCGACGCTGGTCCCGGGCGTCGTCAACATCAGCACGACGCAGTACAAGACGGTGCAGCTGCTGCAGGGCAAGGCCGCAATGGCGCAAGATGCCGAGCCCGACAAGCGATTCTTCTACGGTTCCGGATTCATCGTGACGCCAGACGGCCATGCTGTCACCAACAAGCATGTCACCCACAATTCCGTCAGCATCTGGGTCACCCTGAGCGACGGCAGGCAGCTTCCGGCCGAGCTGATCTCCGAGGCCATCGGGCTCGACATTGCCGTCATCAAGATCCGTACTGATAAGCCGCTACCGACGGTCAAACTCGGTGACAGCGATACGGTGCGACAGGGTGAGCTCGCCATCGCCATCGGCAACCCGCTCGATTTCGCCAGTACCGTAACGACCGGCGTGATCAGCGCGCTCAATCGCGACATGGGTTTCACGCCGTTCGACGACTACATGCAGACCGACGCGGCGATCAATCACGGCAACTCGGGCGGGCCGCTGTTCAACCGCGAAGGCGAGGTGATCGGCGTCAACTCCGCCATCTACACCACCGGCTCCGACACCGGAAACGTCGGCATCGGTCTGGTGATTCCGATCAACGATGCAAAGTTCGCGGTGGAGCATATGCACGATGCGCGGCTGGGCAAAGGCCGGCTCGCCTGGCTAGGCGCGCAGGTGGTGTCGCTGACGCCAGAGCTGGCCGGCGCGTACGACTTGCCCGGGCCGTGGGGCTCGATCGTCGTGCAGGTTCCGGAGGACACGCCGGCAGCAAAGGCGCAGCTCCGCAGTGGTGACATCATCACCACGTTCGACGGCAAGCCGGTCGACGACAGCCGCGCTCTGATGCGCGCCATCGTCAGGGCCAAGCCCGACAACGCGGTGCCACTCGGCGTCCTTCGCGAAGGCCGCCAGATGACGGTTTCTGTCACGCTGGCCGAACTGCCGCCGAACCAGACATACGGCACGTTCCTGAATGACCCCGCGGTGCCGAAGCCCGATCTGCCGCCCGAGGCGTTCGTCGATTTCGGCCTCCTGGTGCGAGCGCTCACGCCCGAGCTGAGGGCAAGATACCAGATCAGCACCAGCGAGCAGGGTGTGGTGACGACGGGCGTCGCCATCGGCAGCGTCGCGGCCAACAAGGGCCTCGACGCCGGCACCCTCATCATCCGCGTGCGCGACGCACCGATCGCATCGCCGGAGCAGTTCAGAAGCAGCATCGACAACGAGCGCGCGCAGAAGCACTCGTTCGCGCCGCTGCTGATCTCGCAGCAGGGCAAGCTTCGCTGGGTGGGGTTCACGCTGGACTGACTCCGCGCCCGGCAAGCCACGCTACAAAGCTGCATGGCGCGCGTGTGTTCAGTACCTGAATGAGCGCCAGCCGACGCAGTTCCTCGGGTGTCGTCGTGCCGAACCCGAAGAATTCCAGGTAGGCGGGGATCATCTCGAACAGCATGTCGGTGCCGACCTGCACGGTGCATCCCTTTGCCTTGGCCGCGCGCAGCAGCGGCGTGAACTCCTCCTTCATGACGACCTCGCCGACGAACGTGGTCGGCGCGATCCTGTCGGTATCGACCGGAAGCTTATCGCCCGCCTTCATGCCAAGGGGTGTGGCATTCACCACGATGTCGTAGCCGTGCGGATCGTTCGAACCTGTCGTTACCTGGATCGCCGGATAGTGCTGCCGCAGCCGATCGGCGAGCGCCTCGGCCGCGGTGCCGGCCGGATCGTGCAGGCCCATCGCTGCCGCGCCAGAGGCAGCCAGCGACGCCGCGATGGCGGAGCCGACACCGCCGCAGCCGACCACCAGCGCGCGGGCACCGGCGATACGCCGTCCCTTGCGCTCCACGCCACGGACGAAGCCCGCGCCGTCGAACATATCGCCCAGCAGCGAGCCGTCCGGCCGACGCAGGACCGCGTTGCAGGCGCCGGCGATCCTGGCCGTCGTCGTGATTTCATCGACCAGGTGCGCCGTGGTGACCTTGTGCGGCATGGTGACGAGAGCGCCGTGGACGTTCGTCGCGCCGAACAGCGCCTTCAGCAGCGCGGGGTACTGCGGAGGCTCGACTCCCACCGGCACCACGACGGCTTCGATGCCCTGCGCCTCGAACCAGGGATTGTAGATCATCGGCGCCTTGAACGATTCGGTCGGGTAGCCGAGATGGACGATCAGCCTGGTCCTGCCGGTGATCATGGTCGCTCCATGGCCTGGTTACAGCATATAGGTGGCACCGGGGTTTTGCCGCGCCTGGGCGGCGGTGCGGACCGAGGCATTCGCGGCGCCGAAGCCGGCATAGCCGGCCTGTCGCTGCACCGCCTCGAAGAAGAACCGATCATGGAACGCTTCGGTATAAAGGTGGCGGAACTCCCCGGCATCGTCGCGGTCGTACAGCAGGCCGCGGCTCTGCAATTCCCGCAGAGCTGCATCGTCCAGTGGCCAGCGCGCCGACAGATCCTCGTAGTAGTTGGCCGGCATCGGCAGCAGTGGTGCATGCCGCACCTCGAAGTCCTGAACCGTGCGCAGGATGTCGGGGGTGGCAAGCGCGATATGATGCACGCCCGCCCCGGCATAGGCCGACACGAAGCGACCGGTCAGCGTCCCGCGGCCTTCCGATGCGTTCAGCACGATACGCAGCCGGCCATCGACGCTGACCAGCGCGCGACTGTGCACCAGCCCGTAGGGATCCGCGGTATCGAGCTGCGGCTGGGGTATCAGCCCGAACAGCGCGCGCCAGAACAGCACGTGCGAAGCCATGCGTCCGACCGGCAAGGCCAGCACGACATGGTCGATCCCGAGCAGAGGGTTGGCATCCCCGGGTGCGGGGAACAGCTCGAAGTCGTCCTCCCAGAAGCTGCGGTCGCCGGCATCGCGCTGGATCAGATTGATCAGCGTACCGTCGGGCGAACGCACCGCGGGAATGCGTCGCTCGCCCGCACCGATCGGCTCCTGCCAGTCGGGACACAGCAACGCGCGCGCACGCGTCTGCGCTCGTGCGGCGTCGTCCACCCGGATCGCCATGGCGCAGACGGAAGGACCATGCAGGTGGAAGTGTTCGGCCGCGGCGCTGTCCTGCTCGGCGTTCAGTACCAGGTTGACGCCACCGTTGCGGTAGAGGTCCACCGCCTTTGAGCGATGCCGGCCAGCGTGACGGAAGCCCAGCGTGCACAGAAAGTCTGCGAGCTCGGGGCCGGTCGTCTCGTCGACTGCGAACTCCAGGAACTCCACGCCGTCGGCTGCCGGCATCGGAGGCAGGACAGCGTGGTCGGAGGCCTCGGCCTCGGTGAAGATCAGCGAGCGCAGCCCGTCGCGCGCGACGAACTGCGCCGGTGCAGCACGGAAATCGTCGTTGAACACCTCGAGCGACAGCGGCCCGCTGTAGCCAGAGGCAAGCGCCGCGCGCATGAAGCCAATGACATCCAGCTCGCCCTGGCCGGGGAAATTGCGGAAATGGCGGCTCCAGCTCAGCACGTCCATCGACAGCTTCGGTGCATCGGCCATCTGCACGAAGAACAGCCTGTCGGCCGGCACTTGCGCGATGCCGGACGGATCGTCGTTCAGACCGAGCGTATGGAACGAGTCCACGATCAATCCCAGCGCCGGATGGCCGGCCTGCTGCACGATACGCCACGCATGCGCCCATCGGTTCACATGCCGCGCCCAGCTCAACGCCTCGAAGCCGACCCGCAGCCCGCGCCGCGCCGCGCGCTCGGCCATCTCCGCCAGGTCGGCGGCGGCACGCGCATCGTCGTCGATCGCCGCCGCGAGCGTGTTGCTGCACACCAGCACGAGATCGGTGCCCAGCGCCTGCATCACATCGAACTTGCGTTCGGCCCGATCCAGATTGCGCTGACGCTGCGGCTCCGGCATCGCTTCGAAGTCGCGAAATGGCTGATAGATCTCGATCCGCAGCCCCAGGTCTTCGCAGATGTGGCGCACATCCGTGGGCGAGCCTTCGAATGTCAGCAGATCCGCTTCCATGATCTCGACGCCGTCGAAACCGACCGCCGCGCAGGCTTCCAGCTTGTCGCGCAACGTGCCGCTGAGTGCCACGGTTGCGATGCACTTGCGCAGCGGCACAGCGGCGTCAGTCGGCACGGCGCGACCTCCTCAGGCCGGAGCGCCGGCCGACGTGCCTGCCGCGTGTACGCCGGCCCGCATCCTGTCGTACTCGTCCTTGCCGACGGGAACCGCATTCGCGTCACCAAGATCGTTGAGATGAACACGGTAGGTCTCACGCGCACTCAACGCTGCCAGCGCGGAGACGATCGTCACGCCGAGTGTAATGGCGCCGATGGTCAGCGGGATGTTGCTCGAGCCGGGCGGCGCCACCATCGCGAACAATGCCGGCAGCAGAGCGGTGATGGTCGTGCCGATGTTCTGCGCGATCGCCATCGCGGTCACCCGCGTGCTGGTCGGGAAGAGTTCGGGATAGAAGCTCGGGAAGATGGCGTTGTAGCCCTGGTACACGACGCCCCACATGAGCAGCGACATCAGGATCGCCAGCGGCACGTTGGCGATGCTGATCGCATAGAGATAGGCGAACGACAGCAGCCCCGAGCCGAGCGCACCGATCACGATCGGCGGACGGCGCCCGATCATGTCGGAGAGGTTGCCGACGAACGGGATAACGATCACCGCCAGGATGTTGCCGAGTACCGGAATCCACAGATACACCGCCCGCGGAAATCCAATGCCGTAGGCCTCCTGCACCGCGTAGGCCCCGCCGAAGATCGTGGCTACGACCGGGATGACGTTCATCAGCGCCATGCAGACGACCCGGAGCATGTCCGGCCAGTGGTCCCTGAAGGCCTCGACGATCGGTGCCCTCGGAACGGCGCCGTGCTGGCCCTCTTCGGCGAACGCCGGCGTCTCCGCGACCTCCCGACGGATGATGTAGCCGGCGATGATCACGATCACGCTGAGCAGGAACGGCACGCGCCATCCCCAGGAATTGAACGCCGCGGTCGGCAGGTAATAGGCGAGCGGCAGGAATACGGCGGCGGCGAAGATCTGGCCGGCCTGCACGCCCTGCAGCGAGAAGCTGGCGAAGAACCCCCGACGCCCGAACGGCGCATGCTCCAGGATCATCGAGCTGGCGCCGGAGATTTCGCCGGCGACGGCAAAGCCCTGAACGAGGCGCAGCAGCACAAGCAGCATCGGCGCCAGGATGCCGACCTGATCATACGTCGGCAGCAGGCCGACGGCCATGGTCGAGAATCCCATGAGGAACATGCAGACCAACAGCACCGTTTTGCGCCCGTGCGTGTCGCCCCAGTGGCCGAGGAAGAAGGCACCGATCGGCCGCGCCACATAGCCGACGCCATAGGTCGCCAGCGACGCGACAATCGCCACCTGCGGGTTGCCCGACGGGAAGAAGATCTGCGGGAAGATCAGTGCAGCGGCCGACGCGTAGATGAAGAAGTCGTAGTATTCCAGCGCCGATCCGATCCAGCCGCTGGCAGCCGCCTTCTTTGTCTGATGCACCCCGTGCGGTTCATGCTCGGTCAGTGCAGCCATGTCGCCATTCCTCCCGGATTATGGTTGCCGCCGTGGCTTTGCGGGCGAGCGGCCGGGCCGGTCCGATGGCGCGTTCGCCTGCTCACGTGAGCATGCCCACCCCGTCGCCAGCCTGTCCAGTCGGCGCGGATGCGGCAAGCTGTCAGGCCGGGAACGGTGAGCCGGGCGTCGTTCGTTGGGCTGTTGGTCCACTGCGACGTCGTCGGGACCGGCAACGCCGGCATTTACGCCGCGAGCGGCAACGCCTCCTGCGCTGCGTCCTCCGCGACAGCGAGCGCGATCGATTGTTCGATGACCTGCGCGATACGCGCTCGGTCCGTAGGGTTGGGCGATTCCGTCCGGCAGTCGAAGAAAATCCGCGTCGTGCGGTGCGGTGTGGTCAGGACTTCGATCAGCGGCATGTCCGCAGCCCTCCGCTCAGTGGACCGCGACGAAAGCGAGATTGCATTCAGCTGCTGCTTCGATCGCCGTCGCAACGGTATCGGCGGCAGCCAGCGGAACGCCGTCGGCGCCGTAGATCACGAAGAGTTGTTCGCCTTCCACCAGAGCGGCCCGCAGATAGACCAGTCTTTGCAGGCCGAGGTACAGCAGCTGCTCGGCGGACATGCTGCGCAGCGCGGCAGTCAGCGCCATGGTCGATCCTTCCACATCGCGAGCCGTCGCGCGTCTCGTCAGGCCACCAGCTGGGTCAGAGCGGCCCAGACGGCGATCAGTGCGAACGCCGCTCCCGCGGCAGAGAAATAGGCCCGCATCGTGTGCCCTCCGTAGATCGGCACACGATGCCCGAGCTCATCCCCGCAACGCTGTGAGGCAGGCAACAGGTTGGGCGATTCATCTTCGGCGGAGCCGCCCATCCAGCCCGGGACGGGCCAGGATCAGTTGACGGCGAAGCAGTAGAGCAGGCCGTCGCCCCCGGTGCTCCTCAGGTCGCTCTGACTGCAGCCGCCGTCAGGCCCGCGCGAGGGATGCGAGGTGTTCCAGGACTTTGATGCGGCATCGTCACGCAGCCCCTTGCGATCGAGATGGCCAAGCATTGCCGCCCCCTGGGAACTGCTCGTCCAGTTGTGGCACGTGCGGTCCTCGCCGGGTGGAAACGCCCGGCCGTCGGTCTGCGTGCCGGTCAGGATATCGTGGCGGTTGGGCGAGTAGCCGGCGCCCGGGATCATCGTGCCGCGCTCGGTGAGCGAGGTCTGCGTGCCCAGCTTGTTGCTGTCGCTGTGCAGATCATCGACGCTCTGCGCGACGACCTCGTTTTTGAAGTTCTGCCAGGGACCGTGGCCGATACGGTCACGGGCATTGACCGCCTGCGCACCGCCCTCGGCCTGGGTGCTGAGATAGGCGTGCCAGGTCTTGCCTCCGGCGCCGGCGCCCTCGGCCAGGGTCTGGCACTGACGATCCGCGCCCGCGAGACCGCCAAGGTCGGCGCCTTTGCCGATACCCGTGCTGGTGACGAAGTAGGTCATATTGGGCGACTGCGGCGGCTGTTGCGCCTGGCCGACGCCCGCGCCCAGCAGCACGAGGGCCGCGGACGCGGCGAGACGCAGATGGACCTTCCCGGACATAGGTATCCTCCTCCCCTTCGTTTGCCGGACATGGCTCGACCGACGTAGGCACCCTGTGGGTCAGCCGGTCCGGCGTCCAGCCGTATCGGGACAGAACGCAAAATAAATTCGCCTCGCGATGGGACGTGCCGAGCCGGCGCGGGTGACGGCGATCGCCGTCACCCTTCGGCGCTGCGTCAGAGGCCGCGCAGCACGTCGAGCGTGGTCTCCGGCTCGGGCCGGCGCGTGTAGTCCGGATCGGCCTCGGCCGAAGCGACGACCCCGTCGCGGCGAATGACGATGCGCGCAGGCATCGACAGGCGCCAACCGTCATCGCCGTTGAAGCGCGGCAGGTCGATGCCGTTCTTCCGATAGACCTCGATAAGGTCGTCCGGCAGCCGAAACGCCAGCCCGTAGGCTTCGCCCACCTTGTTGTCAGGATCCGTCAGGATCGGGAACGTCAGCTTCTGCCGCTCCGCGCCCGGTGCGGTGAACTCCGGCAACTGGGGTGACAGGACGATCAGGCTCGCGCCGAGTTGCTCGATCTGGTGAAGTACTGCTTGCAAAGCATCCAGCTCATGCCGGCAGTACGGTCACCAGAAACCGCGGAACACGCTCATCAGCACGGGGCCCGCGGCCAGCAGGGCCGACAGCGTCACCGCATGCCCGCTCTGGTCGTTCAGCGTGAAGTCCGGGGCCTTGGCGCCAGGCTTGATCACCCGGTCCAGGATCCCCGATCCCCGCAACCTTTCCGTCGCATTCAGCATGATGGCGAGCCGGTCAGGCGGGATGCGCTTCGCCGCCGCCTCCCGCACAGCCGCAAGCTTGTCCTCCAGGCTCATGGCACTCTCCCTTGGCAACAGCGCCGCAGTCTGACCCCCGGCATCGCTGCGCGACAGTGACGCCGAGGCATAGGATCGATGCACGGCAGGTATGGAGCCTCAATCCGCGCCGATATGGTCGGCCAGTTCGGTGGCGGTGAACACCTCGCCGAAACTGTCCGGTATCTCCGGCAGCATCGTCCGGTTCCAGTCCAGCCACGCCGCGACCAGCCGGTCGTACACATCGCTGCGGCGGTGCCTGAGGTTGGCGCGCTCGCGCGGATCGGCCACCACGTCGAACAGAAACCTGTTGTCGCGGATCTTGAGATACTTGTAGTCGCCGTCGCGCACCGCCTGCTGTGCGTTGGTCTTGTAGCGCCAGAACAGGGTGCGCGGTTCCGCACCATGCTGGCCTGTCAGTACCGGCAGCAGGCTGACGCCGTCCGGCGGGTGAGCGACGTCGGGGGCGGTGCCCGCCGCATCGAGCAATGTCGGCAGCCAGTCCATGGTGATCATCACTTGATCGCTGGCCCGGCCGGCAGGAACGCGATCGGGCCAGCAGACCAGCGCGGGCACCCGCAGTCCGCCTTCCAGCAACTCCGTCTTCACGCCGGTGAACGGCCAGGTGTCCGAGAAGCGCTCACCGCCGTTGTCGCTGGTGAACACGACGACGGTGTTGCCGGACAGCCCATTCACGTCGAGCGCCTGCAGCACGCGTCCGACCTGTCGGTCCATGGCCTGCACCATGCGCGCATAGGTCTGCTGCGTCCCGCCATCATAGTGGCGCAGGCGGGAACCGCGCAGGCGTGCCGATTCCGCCTGGTCGCCGGGTGCCTCCCAAGGCCAGTGCGGCGCATTGAAGTGCAGGCTGAGCAGAAACGGCCGCCCGTCGCGCGCATGATGGTCGATCGTGCCGACGGCGCGGTCGCCCAGCAGGTCAGTCAGATAGCCGACCTGCCGGATCGGTGCGTCGCCGTCCCACAGGTCGGCTTCGTCGCGCGCGTTGCGGTGCGAGTAGTAGTCGACCGCCCCGGTACGAACGCCCCAGAACCGCTCATAGCCACTCTTCAGCGGACCGAAGGCCGGCAGCACGCCGAGATGCCACTTGCCAATCAGCGCGGTGGCATAACCCGCCTGGCGCAGCAGCGACGGGAGCGTCGGGTGATCGGGCGGCAGTCCGACATCGGTCTTGCCGGCCAGCGGCTCTTCCAGCCCGAGCGGCAGCCTATATTGGTAGCGGCCGGTGATCAGTGCGAGCCGCGTGGCGGAACACACCGCCGAGTTGGCGTAGGCCTGGGTGAAGCGGACGCCACGTTCGGCGATGCGGTCGATGTTGGGAGTCGCGAAATCCCGCCGCCCGCAACAGGACAGATCGGCGTAGCCTAGATCGTCGGCCATGATGAACACGATGTTCGGACGCATGGCGCTCTCCATGACAGCCGGTCGCACGCGGTGGAAGTCTCGCACGCGCCATGCAGGCCGAGAACCGCCCGGGCACCCCGTCGCTTGCCGGATACCGATGGTGGCGAGATGATCCGAAGAGACGTTCGGGAGGAAACCGCCATGAGCACGACGACGCAGCCAGCCAGCAGCTCTTACCTGCCGGTGCGCGACGACTGGCTGGCGCGCCGCACCGAGGCGATCCTGGAGCCCGATCTGCCCATCGTCGATCCGCACCACCATCTGTGGGAGCGTCCGGGCTGGGTCTACATGCTCGACGATCTGCTGGCCGACACCAACAGCGGCCACAACATCGTCGCCACGGTGTTCGTGCAGTGCCGCTCGATGCACCGCGCGGCTGGCCCGGAGGCAATGAAGCCGGTCGGCGAGACCGAGTTCGTCAACGGTGTGGCGGCGATGAGCGCCTCGGGCGGCTATGGCCAGACCAAGGTCTGCGCGGGCATCGTGGGGCACGCCGATCTGCGGCTAGGTTCGCGGGTGCGCGAGGTGCTGGAGGCGCATATCCGCGCCGGCGGTGGGCGGTTCCGCGGCATCCGGCACATCACCGCCTGGGACGCCGATCCAACGCTGATGAACCCGGCCTATGCGCCGCCGCCCGGACTGATGGCGGATGCCACGTTCCGCCAGGGCTTCGCCTGCCTGGCGCCGCTCAACCTCAGCTTCGATGCCTGGCTGTACCATCCACAGATCGACGAGGTGACCGCGCTCGCGCAGGCGTTTCCCGACACGCGCATCTGCCTGAACCATGTCGGCGGGCCGCTGGCGATCGGCTCCTATGCCGGCAAGCGCGAGGAGGTTCTGTCCCGTTGGTCGGCGTCGATCCGCGCACTGGCGAAATGCCCCAACGTGGTGGTCAAGCTTGGTGGGATGGCGATGCGCATCAATGGCTTCGACTTCCACGAAAAGGCCGATCCGCCGTCGTCGGAGGCATTGGCCGCGGCCTGGAAGCCCTATGTGGAGACCTGCATCGAGGCGTTCGGCGCCGCGCGCGGCATGTTCGAAAGCAATTTTCCGGTGGACAAGGGATCGTACGCCTACGCGCCGTATTGGAATGCGTGCAAAATCCTGTCGCGCGGCGCGAGTGCCACGGAGAAGACGGATCTGTTCAGCGGCACGGCGGTGCGGTTCTACCGGCTGGAGCTGTAGCCGCCGTCGCGGACGATCGGAACCGCGGGCGTCCCGGTCTCAGGACTTCGCGATCGTCCGGAAGAAGTACAGGTCCTCGACAATCCCCGGCGTGTAGCCCTGGACGTTGGCGCGCGAGGCTACCTGGTTGGCCGGCTGGAACATCAGGATGTACGGTCCGTCGTCGGTCAGGATTTTCTGCAGTTCTTCGTACATCGCCTCGCGCTTGGCGGGGTCGACCTCCTTCACCGCCGCCGTCGTCCTGGCATTAACGGCGGGATCGAAATAATGGCAGCGCCAGGCCAGCGGATGCGGCGCATCGTCGCTGTCGTTGTCGTTGAAAGCGAACGTCGAGGCGTTGGTGTGCGGATCGAGATAATCCGGCGTCCAGCTGATCAGCGTCGCCATGTGCTTGCGGGCGCGGAATTCGGCGACCATCTGCTTCTGGTCGGTGGCGACGATGTTCACCTTCACGCCGGCCAGGCCCATGGTCTGCTGCACCGATTGGGCGATGTCGATCTGCGGCGAGATGTTCGAGGTGCTGAGCCTCAGCTCGAAGCCGTTCGGGTAGCCCGCCTCCGCCAGCAGCGCCTTCGCCTTGGCGACGTCAAGCTTGTAGGGGTCATAGGCAATCGCGCTGGACAGCCCGATGGGCAGGAAGGTCTGGTGCACCGCGAAACGGCCCTTGAGGAAGGTGTTGGCCATGCCGTGGTAGTCGACCAGATACTTCAGCGCGAGCCGCACCTTCGGGTTCTTGAGCCGCGCATCGCCCAGGTTAAGCCCGATGTACCAGGTGCCGGAGTAGGGGAAGGACTCGATGTTGACGCTCTTGTTGCCAGCGAGCGACTTGAACTGGTCCGGCTGCAGGCTGAGCGCAATGTCGATGTCGCCTTTTTCCAGCAGCAACTGCTGCGAACCCGGTTCGGGAACGTGGCGAATGACCACCCGCTTGGTCTTTGCCGGCCCCAGATGGTAGCCGGGATTGGCCTCCATCGTCACGGACTCGTTGGGTTTCCACGACACCAAACGGTACGGGCCCGATGTGGCCGAGTGGGTCTTCAGCCAGGTGTTGCCGAGGTCACCGTTGGCCTCGTTGGCCATCGCTACCTGCTTCTCCACCACCGAGGCTGCCACGGTGGCCATCAGGTTCAGCACCAGGCTCGGCGCGAAGTCCTCGGTGATCTTGAACTGCAGCGTATGGGCATCGGGCGCTGTGACGAGCTCGCGCACGTTGTCCTTGTTCCAGCCGAGTTGGGTGAGCAGAAAGGCCGGCGTCTTGTTCATGATGACGACGCGCTGGAGCGAAAACGCCATGTCATCGGCGGTGACCGGCGCCCCGCTCTCGAACTTCTGGTTGGTGCGCAGCTTGAAGGTAAAGGTCTTGGCATCAGGCGAAACCGTCCAGCTTTCGGCGACGCCGCCGACCAGCTTCGTCATGTCCTCCGCCTCGTAGCGCATGAGACGGTCATAGACGCTGGAGAGGAAGATCTGCGCCGAGATCTCGTACGCCTCGCCAGGATCGCAGGTGATGACATCGTCGATCTGCGACGCAATGACCACAGTGTCCTTCGGCGTCGCGGCGTTCGCGGCTCGCCCGAGCAAGGCGGCCAGCGGCGAGGCCGCGGCCAGGAGGGCGAAGTCTCTGCGGTTCAACATGTTCAATCCTCCCCGTAGCGGGATCAGGCACCAATTGCGTGGGCTCCGAATTGACACGATTCTCGTCGGTCAGGCAAAAGGCGGGTCGGACACGCAAACTCCGACCCTTCGGCAGTTGACGTCCCGAGTGCGCTGGTGCATTGGCTCGCCATGCACTGCGCGATCCGTACCGCCGACCGCCGACGCCGCCGTCCTATGACGGGGGAGTGGGGATCGCGCGCGGCATAGTCTGCCTCCATCGATCACCACGAAGGCCTCCGTCGGCAGCGACGGGGGCCTTCGTGCTTTTCTGGCCCTCGGTCGCTCCGTCGCAAACCAGGAGCACATGATGACCAGTACAGCCAACTTCGACTCAGTCATGGATATCGCGCCGCGGCCGCCGATCGTCTTCGTCGGCGGCGAGGGCTCGTGGCTGACCGACAGCGAAGGCCGCTTCTATCTCGACTTCATCCAGGGCTGGGCGGTGAACTGTCTCGGGCACTCGCCGAAACCGATCCTCGATGCGCTGGCGCGCCAGGCCGCGCGCCTGATCAATTGCAGCCCCGCCTTTTACAACGACCAGATGATCCGGCTGTCGGACCTGCTGACGAAACATAGCGGGCTGCACCAGGTGTTCCTTGCCAACAGCGGCGCCGAAGCCAACGAGGGTGCCATCAAGCTGGCACGCAAATGGGGCGCCCGGCATCGCGACGGTGCGTATGAGATCGTCACCATGGATCATGGCTTCCACGGCCGCACGCTGGCCACGATGGCGGCCTCGGGCAAGGCGCAATGGGAGCGGCTGTACGAACCCAAGGTGTCGGGCTTCGTAAAGGTCGAGCTGAACGACCTTGCGGCCGCCGAGGCTGCGATCACGCCGCGGACCGTCGCGGTCATGCTGGAACCGATCCAAGGCGAGGCCGGCGTGTTCGAGGCCGACGTTCCGTTCCTGCGTGCGCTTCGCGCGCTCACGCGCGAGCGCGGCATCCTGCTGATCCTGGACGAGATCCAGACCGGCATCGGGCGCACCGGCCGCCTGTTCGGCTTCGAGCACGCCGGCGTCACGCCCGACATCATGACCCTGGCCAAGGGGCTCGGTGGCGGCGTGCCGCTGGCCGCTCTGGTCGCGCATCGCGACGCCTGCTGTTTCGAGTACGGCGATCAGGGCGGCACGTTCTGCGGCAATCCGATCATGGCGGCGGTCGGCTGCGCGGTGGTCGAAACCGTCGCGCAGCCGGAATTTCTCGCGCGAGTGCGCGAGGCGGGCGCCCGATTGGCGCAGCGGCTGGCCGCGTTGTCGGCACGGCACGGCGGCGGCGAGGTACGCGGCAAGGGCCTGCTTCTGGCTCTCGACCTGAAGCGCGATATCGCGGGGGCGGTCGTCGCACAGGCACTGGAGCGAGGTCTGCTGCTCAACGCACCGCGCCCTGATTCGCTGCGCTTCATGCCGGCGCTCACGGTCAGCGATGCAGAGATTGATCGGATGAGCGACATTCTGGACGGTGTGCTGGCAGGCGTCGCGGCCAGCTGACACGGACTGTGCGGCGGCTGGACCTGCATGGTAGAACGGGCACCACCATCGGGGCGCCCTCACGAATGTCGGTCCACCTGCTGTACTCCGCGACAGGCTTTTTTGTTGGCCTGCTGGTCGGCCAGACCGGGATGGGTGGCGGATCTCTGGTGACGCCCATCCTGGTCCTGGCGTTCGGTGTACCGCCGGCGGCGGCCGTCGGCACGGACCTGCTCTACGCCTCGATCACCAAGGCAGTGGGCACCGTCGTACACGGCGCGAATCATACCGTGCAATGGCCGATTGTGGCGCGCCTTGCCCTGGGCAGCATCCCAGGCACCGCGTTCACGCTGCTGGCCATATCATATCTCGATCTGAACAGCCGAGCTGCCACGAGCGTCATCACGACCATCCTCGGCGTCATGCTGCTGATCACCGCCGTTGCGCTGCTGTTTCGCCGACAGCTGCTCGAGATGGGAGCCAGTCATCTCGGCCCCGTTTCGGCGCGGCAGACATCGATACTGACCGTTGTGACCGGCCTTGTACTGGGTGTGCTGGTGACAATCTCCTCGGTCGGCGCCGGCGCGATCGGCGTGACCGTGCTGCTCTTGCTGTTTCCGCGGCTGCCGATGGCGCGCATCGTCGGCTCCGACATCGCGCACGCAGTGCCGCTGACACTGGTCGCCGGTCTCGGCCACTGGATGCTGGGGTCGGTCAACGTTTCGATGCTCGTGTCGCTGCTCATAGGCTCGATCCCCGGCATCATCCTGGGTAGCCTGTTCGCCGTGCGCGTGCCGGACGCAGTGCTCAGACCGGTGTTGGCCGTGACCCTCGCGGTGGTCGGCGGCACCCTGGTGTTCTGATCCCGACGGGTCTGGGGACGAAAATGACGAGTCGGGCAATCGCCTTGCTCGCGAGTATCGCGCTGGTGGCCGCCACAGCGCCGCCATCCGCCCATGGCCAGACGTCGGCTCCGCCTCCTCCGGCTGGCGCGATCCCCCGCTTCAACCCCGACCCGACCTGGGCGCGCATCGACGTCACAGACGAACAGTAGCCGGCGCGACGCCGGCTCGCGTCGCTTCCGCCCGCTCGGCCGCGTCCCACATCAGCCGCGGATCGAACGTCTCGGCGGCGAACATGGTCAGGATCACCACGCCACAGAATGCCACGGCACCCACGCCGGGTTCGATGGTGATGACGGAGCCGAACCTTACCAGCGCGCCGAGCAGCGCCTCCATGAAGATGTCGATCATCGACCAGCGGCCGACAAAGCGCACGGCGTGATACAGCCGGGTGCGATCACGCAGCCAGGCCATCCGCCCGAACTGCACGGTCGCCAGCATCACCGAGAGACCCACCAGCTTGAGCATCGGCACCGCGATGCTGGCGAAGAACACCAGCGCCGCCAGCGGGTACATGCCCGACGCGACCAGTTCCCGGACGCCGCCGACGATCGTGCTGGGCTGTCCGGCGCCAAGCTGCATCACCGTCAGCACCGGGTAGTAGTTGGCCGGCACATAGAGCACCGCGGCGGCCAGCACGAGGGCCCAGGTACGCGTCACGCTGTCAGGCTTGCGTCGATGCAGCGGCGCATCGCACCGCCGGCAGCCGCGGTCATTCGGGCGCGGTGGCGCGACAAGTCCGCAGACCTCGCAGCCGATCGCTGCGGACCCATGCCCAAGCGCGGGCGGACGCCGCTCGCCACGGGAACGATCGAGCCGCTGCCATACCGCCTGACGATCCAGCGAAGTGTCCGCCCAGATGATCAGGAACATCAGCGCGATCAGCGCGTAGACGCCGACGTCGAGCGTGATGTGCACGAGGTCGCCGAGCTTCACGTAGGCGACGAACACGCCGAACACGAAGACCTCGATCATCGACCAGGGCCGCAGCCGCTCGACCAGGATGAAGACGCGGCGCAGGTGGTCGGCCGGCCGGTTCTCGTGCAGCCGGATCAGCACGTAGAGCGTGCCGCCGAGCTTGCCGAGCGGCGCCACCAGCGTGACAAAGACCACCACCGCGGCCAGCCCGGTCATGTTGCGCCGCACGAGTTCGGCCGGGCCGGACAGCAGATTGGCGGTATGGGCGATGCCCGCGGTCTCGACGCCCATCAGCGTGGTGGTGCTCATGACGAGCAACATCGCCAGCGCGGCAACCGTGAGTGCAATGCTGTCGCTGAGCGAGTGCGTGGTCGTGCGATGCAGCGTGGTCGGACAGCGGATGCACTGTGCGGTCATGCCACGATGCAGCGCCGGCACCAGCTGGAGCAGCCCGCAGCCCGGACATTCGCGCAGCTGCGGCGGCGAAACCGGCGGCCCTGCGACGAGACGTCTCATCGCGCCGACGGGCCGGCGATCAGCATCGCAGCCAATCCGTCAGCGAGCTGGCCGACCGCAGTACTGATGGCCTGCACCTCGCCCGGGATGTCGGGCGTCGGCGGCTGCACGGTAAAGCGGAAGCTCCTCAGCACCGGGGCGGAGCGTGCCTTGAACGCCACGCTCGCCTGCGCCGCCAACACGAGGGTGCCGGCGGCATCCTGGTCGAGCCGCTGGATGTTCAGCGCCAACGTGGCATCCGGCGGCGCGGACACGGCGCCGATCTCGCTGATGGCGACGCTGTGCGGCAGGCGCTGTCCCAGCTCCTCGAGCAGCACGCGGCTCAGCATCGCCCCGAGCGGCTCGCCCCACCAGTCGTTCGACATGACGTCGAGCCGGTAGTTCTCCGACGACCGCACGATCTGCGAACGCTCGAGGTAGCGCTCGAGCCCGATCTGCTGCAGCAGGATCACCCGGGGACCGCCGTTGTGCTCGGCGCCTTTAACCGGCGCGATGGTATAGAGTACCGGATTGGGCGACGAGCAGGCGGCGAGTGCCGTTGCCAGGCCCACCGCACCCAGCCACCGGCGTCCGCGCGACGCGATCATTCGACGACTCCGGTGCGGCCCTTGATCAGTGCCTCCGGATGCCGCGACAGCAGGTCGGTCAATGACCGGATCGACCGGACAGCGTCGTTCAGCTGGATGAGCAGGCGTCCCAGGTCACGGTTGAACTGCGTGTTGTCGCCGTAGCCGTTGTCGAGCGACAGCACCAGCTTGTTGACGCTTGTCATCGTCTTCTGCAATCCGGATGAGAGCGCCGGCAGTTGCTGCATGGCCGGGCCCATGCTGCTGTCCACATGCGCAACGAGCTCCTTCACGCTGTTCAGCGTGGCGGTCAGATCGGTCAGCGACTGGCGGAGCTGCGGCCCGTTCGCGATATCGTTGGCGGCGCGAAGCAGGCCGTCGAGATTGTCGCCGATCGCCTTGAACGGGATCTTGCCGACCTGCTGCAGCAGATCACCCGCCGATGACGCCACGCCGGAGAGCCCGCCGCCAGCAGTGGTCGGCAGCACGAAGTCCGAACCGTCCCTGGTCACCGTCGCGGGTGGCGCGTTCTCGACGAAGTCGAGCGCCACGACCTGCTGTCCGGTGATCAGGTTGGCGCCCTGCAGACTTGCGCGAAGGCCCCGCTGCACCAGCGCATCGACTGCCTCGCCGGCCGTGTTGAAGACCTTGTTGCCGACGCCGATGACCCGCTCGGGCTCCACCTCATAGCGCACGGGCGCCAGGATCCTATCCTTCACCGGATCGTATGTAAGCCGGACGTCCAGTACATGACCGACCAGCAGTCCATGCACGGTGACTTCCGAGCCGGGCCCGAGCCCACTGACAGACCCCGGGAAATACGAGACCAGTGGGAACTTGCGGCTGTACGACGAGGCGTTGGCGGTGGTGCGGTCCGCGTAGAGCGGAAATACGTGGCCGTCGAGATCCGCGGCTGCGGTGTTCACCT
Organism: uncultured Alphaproteobacteria bacterium; assembly: GCA_963812075.1. GTDB lineage: Bacteria > Pseudomonadota > Alphaproteobacteria > Acetobacterales > Acetobacteraceae > JAMXLO01. The sequence goes on along the minus strand of CAWETN010000017.1, from coordinate 164,958 downwards.
TCCCCGGTGTCTCGAACGCGATGCCGCCGAGTAGCAACGCTCGCAGCGACTCCATCTGCAACTCGACGCCCGAGGCGCCGAGCTTCACCGAAAGTCCCGACGCGTTCCAGAACTTCGATGCATCGCCGACGTAGCGGTCGTAGGGCGCACGCACGAAGGCGCGAATCGTCACGCTCTCCGCCATGTCCGCGATGTCCCAGCCCAGCACCTCGCCGACGGTCAGATCACGGAAGAACACCGGCGAGCCGAGCGAGATTGAACCGAGCCGGGTCGCCTTCAGCAGAAACGTGTGGCCCGGCACGCTGGCCTCGAGCAGCGGCGGATCCTCATGCCCGGTGAACTCCCGCTGCGCCTTGCCCCTGCCCGGCGCCGGCAGCATGCCGATATAGGCACCCGACAGCAGCGTCTCGAGACCCGAGACGTTGCCGGCGAACAGCCGCGGCTTGACCACCCAGAAGATCGTCTGGTCGGTCAGCAGCGGCTCGGCCTGCCGCGTCGTCGCGACGCGCACCTTGACGTGGGTGTGGTCCGGCGTGAGCTCCGTGCTCTGCACCGTGCCCAGTACGATGTCCTTGAATTTCAGCTGCGACTGGCCCGGCTGCAGACCCTCGGCCGTGTCGAACGATATCGTGATCGTCGGGCCTTCCTTAGACAGCGTGTCCCAGGCAAGCCACGCGCCCATCACAACCGCCAGAATGGGAATGATCCAGATGATGGGCAATCGGCGCGAGCGTCGGATCATTGCACGTGCCGGCGCGGGCGGGTCGGCGATGTCGCTCATGGCATAACCCTTGTTCAGCGGCTGGATTTTGCCCGGCGGGGCCGCCGCCGCATCGCATCCGCACAGCAATATCCGTTCATTGGTCCAAAGACACGCCTGGGGCAAGCCGCGTCATCGACCTGCCCCGCCGACGGATGCCGATGCCCGACGTCAAAAAGTCACCGGTCAGGGCGGCGGGACGGCCTGATAATAGACCCCGTTCGCGCCATACGACGGCATCATCCAGGTGCTGCCGCATTGATACTCCCGATATGCGGCCTGGTAGAAGCAGCCTCCCGGCAATGCGGCGTAATAGGCCGGTGGTGGTGCGGCCGCCGCCGCCGCGGTTGCCCCGATCGCCGCCCCGGCGGCGACCCCCACCGCGGCCCCCGCCGCCGCGGCGCCCCAGCCGGCGCCGCAATTGTAGCAACTGTTGCCGTAATAGTTCACCGTAGCCGGCTGGTGGTAATAGCTGCCGTACGCCGTCGTCGTTGTCCCGTGGTAGTACCCGCCGTAATCGCTGCCGTGATAGACGCCCTGCGAGTCGGCGGCCGTGCCATGCCAGGCTCCACCATAGTTGCTCTCATGCGATACGCCGCCGGCGGTGACCTGTGTACTGTGGTCCCAGCCGCCCCAGTCGCTGGAATGCGAGAAGCCACCGGCGCCGAACGAACTGGAATGGTTCCAGCCGCCGAAGTCGCCGCCACGCGAAAAGCCGCCGCCGGAGTAGCCATGGAACCAGGCGTGCGCCGAGGGTGACGTAAGCAGCGCGGCAACCGCGGCAGCGGCCGCGAGAGTGATCTGTCGCATGGAACGGTCTCCCCTCACTGCTTCGCCGGAGCCGGTGGCGCCTCGCGGAGCCCAGGCGGCTGGAACTTCATCGGTTTGGCCTTCGCCGCCTTCTCGGACGCGAAGTCGGCCGCGGCGGCGGTGTCGGTCAGCCGCCAGTCGGAGTACTCGGTCTGATACAGCGCGTGCGCCGGTTCGTGCGGATACACCGCGCGCACGAGGCGCGGCAGATGATCCGCGGTGCCGATCCACAATTCGGCTTCCACGTTGTCGCCCGCCACGGCGACCATGTCGGTCGTGGTGCGCGCCACGATCTTCGACTGGCCGACATAGAAGGCGGAGTTCAGGCCGTGCTCCTCGAACACGGCGCAGGGCTTTGGCATCAGCATGTCGGCGAACGGGAAGTAGATCGCCGCCTTCTCCCAGGCCACGTCGATCATCTGCTCGATCGTCGGCGGGGCGTCGGCCACCGCGACCAGATCCGCTGACGGGACATAGGCGGTGATCGTCTTGCCGTCGTAGTAGAACTCGTCCGGCGTGCCGTCGCCCGGCGTGATGACGCGCAGCTTGTCGGGCCGCTGCATCGTGACCTGGTTCAGTGTGGTGTAGAACAGCGGCTGACCGTTGCGGGCAGCCTTCTCATAGGTGCTGACCGCGGTGAACGACATCGCCTTCGCCGCCGCCAGCGTATCGCAGGCGGCCTTGAGGATCTCCACCGCCTTGGGCTCGATCGGTGGCGGCTCGCTCGCCGACGGTGTCGGCTGCGCGCTCAACCGCAGCGGCAGCAAAACGCCGATGGCCAGTGACCACTTCGACAGCCTGCATATCGCTGCCATGGTTCGCGTCCCTCTCTCCTGGTCAACGTCCGTTTCGCTGCCGGCAGCGGCACCATCACACCGGATCGAGCGCGACAGCGAATGCCTCGGTGCCGATTGCGGTCAACGTGTCACCGACCTTGACCCGCTTCAGCGCCGCCTGCCGCCTTGGATCGGTGACGGCGAAGGTATGCACCAATCCGCCCGAAGGGGCGACGAGCGAAATCGTGTGCGCCGCAAGATCGACACCGACCACCGTGCCGGTCACGACCGTTCTGGTATTGAGCACCGCTGCTGGGACATGACCCTTCGGTGCACGGGCGGCGGCAGCGGTGGCCTGATCCTCGGGAATCTTGGTCCCCGGCGACGACAGTACCAGCACGATCGAGGCGTAATACTTCGCGACGACGCTGTCGCCCACCTTCACCTTGTCCAGATTGCGTACCGCGTCGCTGACATGCACGTCGAAGACGTTGCCCTCCGGGCCGACCAGCGTGACCATGCGCGCGCCGAGGTCGATCGCCTTGACCTGGGCACGCGCCGTGATCGTCTGCGATTCGCCCATCCCGCCCATGCCCGCCGCCTGTCCCCAGGCGGTGGTGGGAACGGCCAGGCCGGCAACGCCGAGTGCGAGGCATCCGGCCAGCGCGAGGCAGGTTCTCCGTAGTGAGACGCAGCTTGTCATCGAGTCACTCTCCTTGTGGTTATGGACCGGCGGATGCACCCGCCCGTTCGCGGCAGCCACTCAATTCGCGTCCTGTGCCGCGCGAAACGCCTCTATCAGCTTCTTCTTGTCATCATCCGTGAGGATCGGCGGCTCAACCGCGACGGTGAGCTTATCGATCCTGCCGGTGAAGGCGAACGGCACCTGGTAATCCCGGTCATCGACCGGCGTGCCGGTATCCGATCCGATGTCGAACGTCTCGTCGATCGGCAGCAGGATCGGGATCGTGCGCTCCATCGTCTGCGTCGAGACTACCTTGCCGTCCACCTTGAAGGTGCCGGTGCCTGGCCGGCCCAGGCCGCTGGGCGAGGCGAAGGCGAGCGTGGCGAAGCCAAGGCCGTCATACTTGAAGTCGTATTCCAGCGTATGCTTGCCGGGGGCCAGCACGTCCGGACCTTCCCAGCGGGCCATCTTCAGTCCGATCAGGTTCCAGGTGAAGACCGGCCTGCCTTTCAGCAAGTAGAGCCCATAGCCGCCGAAACGCCCGCCGTCGGTCAGGATGACGCCTTCCGCTCCACCTTGCGGCACGTCGATCTCGGCGGTGATGGTGTAGGAGGTTGCCAGCAGATTTGGCGCAGCACCGTTGGGAATGCCGGTGACGGGTTTGCCCGAGTAGGTGAAGACCTTGCGCCCCACGGCGAGGGATGGGCGTGGCGCCGCCACGCGCGTGATGACCGAGGCATCGAGCGGCAGCACCTGGTATTTCGCGAACTGTGCGAACATCAGGTCGGTCATCTCCTTGACCCTGACCGGATTCTGCGCCGCAACGTCGTCATACTGGGTCCAGTCGTGCGTCAGGTCGTACAGTTCGAACTTGAAGGAATTCGCTGGATCGAGGTTGATCTTGCCCCACCCAATGTCCCATGGCGGACGGCTCGGCACCGCGCTGAGCATCCAACCATTGTCATACAGGCCCTGCACGCCGAACATCTCGAAATACTGTGTCTTGTGCCGGGACACCGCATTGGCGTTCGCCTTGTCGAAGGTATACGCGAGGCTGACGCCCTCGATCGGCTTTTGCCCGATGCCGTCCACCATCACCGGGGCCGGAATCCCAGTGGCCTCGAGCAGCGTCGGCACGATGTCGATCACGTGGTGGAACTGCGTGCGGATGCCGCCCTTGTCGGTGATGTGCCCAGGCCAGGAGATCGCCATGCCCTGGCGGATGCCGCCGAAGAACGACGGGATCTGCTTGGTCCACTTGTACGGCGTATCGAATGCCCAGGCCCACGGCACCGCCATGTGCGGATACGTCTTGTCGGTCCCCCACACGTCATACCATGGCATCTGCTGTTCCGCGCTCAGTGTGACGCCGTTGAACATCAGCGTCTCGTCCGGCGTGCCGTTCAGCGTGCCCTCGGAGGAGGCGCCGTTGTCGCCGCTGATGTAGATGATCAGCGTATTGTCGAGTTTGCCCGCATCCTCGACCGCTTGGATGACGCGGCCGATCTCATGATCGGTGTAGGCGAGGTAGGCGGCATAGACATCGGCCTGACGAATAAACAGCTTCCTCTCGACGTCGGTCAGCTCGTCCCAGTTCGTCAGCAGATCGTGCGGCCACGGCGTGAGCCTGGCATCGGCGGGGACGACGCCGAGCTTCTGCTGGTTGGCGAAGATCTGGTCGCGCAGGGCGTTCCAGCCCTTGTCGAACAGGTGCATGTCGCTGATCTGCCTGATCCACTCCGGCGTGGGGTGGTGCGGCGCATGCGTGCCGCCCGGCACGTAGTAGAGGAAGAACGGCATGGATGGATCGATGTCGTTCAGCTGGTCCAGCCAATGGATCGCATCATCTGCCATGGCAGTGATCAGATTCCACTGCGGGTTCCCGGCATAGGGATAGATCGCCGTGGTGTTGCGGAACAGATTCGGCTGCCACTGACTGGTGTCGCCGCCGATGAAGCCATAAAAATACTCGAAACCCATGCCGAGGGGCCACTGGTCGAACGGACCGGCTTGGCTCGCCTGGTAGGTCGGCGTGTTGTGGTCCTTGCCGAACCAGGACGTGCGGTAGCCGTTCTCCTGTAAGATGCGGCCGATGGTGGCACTGTCCTTCGGGATGATCGAATTGTAGCCGGGAAAGCCCGTTGACTGCTCGGAGATGACGCCAAAGCCCACCGAATGATGGTTGCGTCCCGTGATCAGCGCTGCACGCGTAGGCGAGCACAGCGCCGTGGAGTGAAAGTTGGTGTAGCGCAGCCCGGCCCCGGCAATACGGTCCAGCGCCGGTGTCGGGATCACCCCGCCGAAGGTTGACGGGGCCGCAAACCCAACGTCGTCCGTCATGATAAGCAGGATGTTCGGCGCCCCCTTCGGCGGCACCACGCGTGCCGGCCAGGCCGGCGCCGACTGCGCGGCATTCAGCTCGATCTGCCCGGTGAAGGGTTGCGGCGGCGGGGGAAGGTAGCGCCCGTCGATCGTGGTGGTCGCGTCGGGCGCACCGGGCGTTCCGGTCACCTGCTGGGCACCCGCGGGCGCGGCAGCCAGCAACAGGCAAAGCGCGGCGAATGATTGGCTGAGTCGCATGTTCTACCCCCGCTCCCACACATGGCGCTCCGGCGCATCACGCCCATCGGATGCGGCGCCATCTGCCGTTTCGACACGACCTCGTGCCGCGTCACGCCGTTTAGGGAGGCGGGACCGGTCTGGCTTTGATCCAGATCAATCCCGGGACGCCTACTGCGCCATCGAGATCACCACGGCGTCGCCGCCCAGGCTCAGCATCAGGCCGGTGCGCTTTGCCTTCAGGTGCATGACCACGCCGGCTTCGTTCTGCATCCACAGATCGCCGCCGCTCGCCGTGCCCACCGCGAACCCATAGCGTGCCTGGGCATAGGCGCCGGGAAAGTCCGCCAGTCGGCGCAGCTTGTAGACCTCGCCCACGGCATCGATCGTCGACGCGCCGATGCCTCCGACACCCAGACCGCCGACGTTGAAGCGGTACACGCCGCCGCCGAAGAACAGCGTGCCGCTGCCGCCTCCCGCGCTGCCGATGAAGGCGGCCTGCACCTGGTTCATCTCGACGGTGCCGTCCGGCGTCAGTCCTGCAACCGCCTCGGGGCCGACTTTGACCGAGCCTGAACACGCCGCAAGGCAAAGCGACGCGGCCAGTGAAATGATTCCCAGGCCGACGCGTCGTCGTGTGTGCATGTATCGTTTCCCGTGCAGGTTTTGTGCCGCCGGATGATGCACTGACGCCGCGCGCTTCGCTATGCATTTTCGGCACGGCCCAACACCGACCGGAGCACCAGCCGCGCGCCGCGCTGCCACGGCCCGTTGGCGGGCTGCTATTGCGAAATGCCGTTGAGCGACGCACAAGCGTCTGCCGAACGGCAAGGGGGCGTCGGATGGCAGCACGAATCGGCGTGGTTGCGGCAGTGGTAGCGCTGTTCGTCACCGCGGCTCAACAACCAGGGCACGCGCAGGACAGTGGCAGCGCCTCGAGCCTGGCTATCCATCTGGTCCCCTACATATGGCTGCCGACCATCGATACGACCGTCAAATATCCGGTTCTGGGCGGCGGGACGGCCACCACGACCACCTCGACCGGGCCCGGCGACTACATACCGAAACTGCATTTCGCCACGATGCTGGCCGGCGAAATTGATTACGACCGTTTCTCCCTCGCGACCGACATCATCTATCTCAGTCTAGGCGCGTCTTCCGCAAGGTTGAGGTCCTTCGATTTCGGGTACTGTTCACGTTCCGATCGACCGGGATATCGGTGTCAGCCTGCAAAGCACCATTTGGACCGTGGCGGGCGGCTACACCGTGGCCTCGGGCAACTGGGGGAACGTCGATGTGCTGGCAGGCTACCGGATGCTTGCGGTCAACGAGACGACGGACTTTTCGCTGGCGGCCGTCATCACAAGGCCCGACGGCAGCGTCGCCCTGGGTCGCTCCGGCAAGCTGTCGGCCGGGCGAACGATCTGGAACGGCATCGGCGGAATCCGCGGGCGATTCTATCTTGGCGACGCCGACTGGTTCGGCGGCGGGCGATTCTATCTGCCGTTCTACTTTGACGTCGGCGGAGGCGGATCGCATCCGACCTGGCAGGCGTTTGGCGGCATCGGCTATCAGACGAGACTCCTCGGTCTGACGCTGGGCTATCGCTATCTGTCGTTCCAGCAGGGCGGCAGCGCCATAATCCAGAAGCTGGCGCTAGGCGGTCCGATCATCGTGGCGGACTTCAGGTTCTGATCTGGCTGGTGCCGGGTGAGGGATTTGAACCCCCGGCCTTCGGTTTACAAAACCGCTGCACTACCACTGTGCTAACCCGGCATCCCAAGAGCGTTGCCGCTCGGGTTTTCACCCCCCCTCTGTAGCCGCTCGACGGCCCGCCGGGCAAATGCCCGCGTGTCATTGCGGCTGTGACCCATCTCACCCGCGGCATATGCCGCAGTTCGCAGCCCTCGCGGACACACCTCGCTAGTGTCGGATGAACCAGCGAGGGGTCTGCCGTGCCGCCATCCCGCCTGTTCCGGCCCGAGGCGATCGCTTTCCAGCGCGATACGCTGTCCTCCGGTGCCCCCCTGCCCGTACCGCCCAGCGCATCCGCCCTCACCTGGCTCTTGCTGGCACTTGTGTCGACCGCCCTGGGAGTGCTCGCCAGCGGCAGCTACGCCCGCAAGGAAAGCGCGCCGGGCTTCCTGGCCCCCACCATCGGCGTCGCCAAGGTGGTGCCGCCCCGCGTCGGACTTGTCGTCGCGGTCGCCGTCAGCGAAGGCGAGCTGGTCGAGGCCGGCGCGCCGCTGCTGACGGTGCAGGTGGGCCAGACCGACGACAGCGGCAGCGATGTCGATAGCGGCGTGCTGCAGAGCCTGGCCCGCCAGCGCGCATCGCTGCTGCAACAGGTCGAAGTGGAGCAGTCGAAGACCGCGGCGGAGCGCGAACAGGTGCAGCACCGCATCGACGCTCTGGGTGGCGAGATCGCTGCACTGCAGGACGAACTGGCAGCACAGCGCGCGCGCACCCAGGTCGCCGACGAGCAGGTCATCGCGGTGCGCGACCTGGTCAGGCAAGGCTACATCTCGGTTGTCGAGTTCAAGCGCCGGCAGGACAATCTGCTGGCACAGCGCCAGAACGAGGCTGCACTCGTCCGCCAGATCGTCGAACGGCAGGGCGCGGTGACGCAGCAGCGCGATGCGCTGCACCAGCTGCCGGATGCGCTGTCGGCGCGCATCCTGGTGCTGCGCGCTTCGGTATCCGACCTGGAAGGGCGGCTGGCGGAGATCGCCGGCCGCCGCGCGTATCTGCTCCGCGCACCGGTGGCGGGGCATGTCTCGGCGCTGCAGGCGCGCGTGGGCCTGGCGGCCGACCCGGCCGTGCCGCTGCTGTCGATCGTGCCGGCTGGCAGCGTCCTGCAGGCGGAACTGCTCGTGCCCGCGCGTGCCATCGGTTTCGTGGCGCCCGGCCAGACCGTGCGACTGGCCTACGAGGCGTTCCCGTTCCAGCGTTTCGGGCTGCATGGCGGACACGTCGTCACGGTGTCGCGCAACCTGCTGCGTCCCGCTGAGCTGGTTGCACCGATCGCGATCGCCGAACCGTCGTATCGCGTGACGTGGCGCTCGACCGGCAGACACTGCCGGCGTTCGGCCGCGACTTCCCACTCGGCCCCGACATGACTTTGAAGGCGGACATCGTGTTCGATCGTCGTCCCCTGCTCGCATGGGTGTTCGAGCCGGTCCTCAGCCTGCGTGGAGGCTGGTCATGACCCGCGCCGTGATCCAGCGACGCCCGACCTGGCGCCGTTCGGTGCCGGACATCAGGCAGGCGGAAACCGCGGAATGCGGTCTCGCCTGCCTCGCGATGATCGCGGCGTATCACGGACAGCGAAGCGACCTCGCGACGCTGCGCCGACAGCACCAGGTCTCGCTCAAGGGCACCACGCTTGCCGGGCTGATCGATACCGCGGAGCGCATGGGCCTGGCCGGCCGGCCGCTGCGCCTCGAGCCGGCGAGTCTCGCGCGCCTGTCGCTGCCGGCGGTGCTGCACTGGGACATGACGCACTTCGTCGTGCTGACGCGCGTGCGACGCGACGGCAGCATCGAAGTGCATGACCCGGCGCGTGGGCCGCACCGCCTCACCGCCGCCGAGGTGTCGCAGCACTTCACCGGCGTCGCGCTGGAGCTGGCGCCGACCGCGGATTTCCGGCCCGGCGACCACGTGGTGCGCCAGCGACTGGCGGACCTCGTCGGCTGCGTGCATGGGCTCGCGTCGCCGCTGGTGCAGACTCTGGTGCTGTCGCTGATCCTGCAGGCCTACGTGCTGGCGGCGCCGTTCTACATGCAGCTCGCGGTGGACGAGGCGGTGGTCAAGGACGATCGCTCGCTGCTGGGTGTGCTGGCCGCGGGCTTTGGGCTGGCGATGCTGTTCAACGCTGGCGCCGGCCTGCTGCGATCGCGCGTGCTGGTCTACCTGCAGAGCCGGTTCGCATTCGACCTTGGCGGCAACCTGTTCCGCCACCTGTTGAAGCTGCCACTGCCGTTCTTCGAGCGACGGCACATGGGCGACCTGGTGTCGCGCTTCGGCTCGATCGAGCCGATCCGCAACCTGCTGGCGGAAGGTCTGATCACCGCCCTGGTCGACGGTGCGATGGCGGTGCTGACCGCCGGCATGGTGTTTCTCTACAGCGTCCGTCTCGGCACCGTGGTGGTCGGCGCCACGCTGGTCTACGCCGTGCTGCGGCTCGCTTTCTATCGCGTGTTCCGCGCACGCTCGCTCGATCTCGTACATGCCCGCGCGCGGGAGAATTCGAGCTTCATGGAGACGCTGCGCGCGATCCAGAGCATCAAGATCTTCAACCGCGAGAGTTTCCGCAACACCGTGTGGTCCGGCCGCTACGCTGATGTCATAGCGGCGAACGCCAAGGTCGAATGGCTGAAGGGCGGCTTCAAGGCGATCAACGACGCCGTATTCGGTCTGGAGAATCTCGCTGGTGATCTATCTTGGCGCGCTCGCCGTGCTCGACAGCCGCATGACCATCGGCATGCTGTTCGCCTTCATCGCCTACAAGCAGCAGTTCATCGACAAGGCGACGCGGCTGGTCGAGAAGGCGATCGAGCTGCGCATGATCGAGCTGCATCTGCAGCGGCTCGCGGACATCACGCAGGCGGAGCCGGAGCCCGAGTACGAGCGCGGCACGCGACGCGCACCGCCCGCGGGACGGCTCGAAGTCCGCGACCTGTCGTTCCGCTACGGTCCGGACGAGCCGCTGCTGTTCGAGCACGTGAACTTCGTCGTCGAACCGGGCGAGTACGTCGCGATCACCGGCCCGTCCGGCGGCGGCAAGACGACGCTGCTTAAGGTGCTGCTGGGCCTGCTCGAACCGACGTCCGGCGACGTGCTGATCGACGGCATTCCGCTGGCCACCTTCGGCGCGCGTGCGTTCCGCGACCACGCGGGGGTGGTGATGCAGGACGACAACCTGTTCTCCGGTTCGATCGCCGACAACATCTGCTTCTTCGGCCAGACGTTCGATCACGACCACATGCAGCGCTGCGCCGAACTCGCCGGTGTCAGCGACGAGATCCTTCGCATGCCGATGGCGTACGACACGCTGATCGGCGACATGGGGTCGTCGCTGTCGGGCGGCCAGCGTCAGCGCGTGCTGCTGGCGCGCGCGCTGTACCGGCGTCCGCGCTTCCTGTTCATGGACGAAGGGACCTCGCATCTCGACACGACGATCGAGGCGAAGGTGAACCGGGCGATCGAAACTCTCGGGCTCACCCGCATCATCATCGCGCATCGCCCCGACACGATCAGCTCGGCGCAGCGCTGCCTCGTCGTGGTGGATTCCACCGTGCGCGAGATGCCGCGGCGAAATGCCCGCCCCGATGTGACCTGCGTTACACCGCGCGACCTCCACGCTGCCGTAGCGTGACTCCGGCGCGGCAAATCGCCTCGCCACACACCATGGAGAACAGAATGTTCAAGCTGAAGACCAGGGAGGACACCAGTTCCCTTCCGGAGCCTGTCGCACTGACGCCGGAGCAGCTCAAGGAGATGGCGACGATGACGGCCGGCGGGCTGACGCTTGACCTCGGCCGCGCTGATCACGCGCGCCGGCCCGTACCCGCCGATGCCCTACGTGTCGCTGGGTGCAGTGAACCCGGTGTCGCTGGGTGCGGTGAACGCTCTCGCGGTGTGATCCGCGGACGTGCCGGCGGCGCAGCCCCGTGCGCTGCCGGCACGTTCACTCCATGAGGAGATCGGCCATGGCGCACGAGTCGCCCGAGAGACCCATCCTGTGCCCGAGCGCACAGCCAGATGTGCCCGATGCCAAGGTGTTCGGCGTGCTGACCGGCACCGAGCAGACCGGTCTCCGCGTCGGCTACCTCAGCGAGGCGCAGCCCGTCACGCCTGATGTGCTGGCCGCAGCAGGCCCCGCGGCACCCTCCGAGGTGATGCGGATCGCCGCACCCTGCATGGGCCACGGCTGCGGCCACTTCGACGGCGCGAACTGCAAACTGGCGACGCGCATCGCGACGATGCTCGATCCGGTGGTCCGCGCCCTGCCGCGCTGTGCCATCCGCCCGACCTGCCGCTGGTTCCGCCAGGAAGGACCTGCGGCCTGCTTCCGTTGCCCGCAGGTGGTGACCGACAGCCGCACAGCGAGCGACCTCCAGCGCGAGGTTGCAGGCGACGGTTCGCAGTTGCCCGAGAACGCGTTGTACAAACCGGCAGGCGAAGCGCCGTCGTAGCGTCGGTAAAAGCCGAGACCCGACTTCGAGGAAGCCGTCATGCCAAAGAGCTACGTCGTGATCGACAAGCGAGTCGGCAAGCTTGCGCATGGCGACCCCACGCCGAAGACGGTCACCTGCCCGGGGCTTCCCGGCAAGCCGTTCTTTACCGACGAGAAGACCGACGCCGGCGCGGTGTTCGATGACCTGCTCAAGGATCTCGGGGGAGACAGGATCCAGCTGCTCACGCTGCTGGCGCACGGCTACTATGATGCCTCGACCAGTATGGAGGGCCTGGGCATCCAGTTCGGCAAGGACGACATCGAGATCGGCAACGTCGGACGCCTCTTCGGGCGCTTTCGCGGCAGGTTCCAGAGCAAGGCGCATGGGATCGAGCTCATCGGATGCTCGGTTGCCGGGGCAGAGGTGTTCAGTCCGGCACAGCAGAGACGCGTGTGCATCGCCGGCGGCATCGCCCTGTGCCAGTTCATCGCAGATACCGCGGGGACCGCCGTGCGGGCGTCGCCGGACGTTCAGGACCTCGCCCAAAGGGTCAAGGCGTCGCGCCTCGGCCACAAATACGTCGATGGACGAATGGTGCCCGACGAGGCCGCCACCGATGTCGAGGTCGATCCCGGTCCCTGGGAGGGCCGGGTATGGAACTTCTACCCCGGCAAGCCAGACTGGAACCGGTGACGGCTTTGTCGCCGGCCGTGCTTTCGGCGATGACCCGTCACGCCAATGAATCGATCGCTCCGCACGCCTGGGCCAGCGCGGTCGCAGCCTCGGCGGCATCGATCACGCGCCAGCTGCCTGGTTCCGGCGCGCGCGCGCTCGCAGCGCGCAACACGGCGACGGTGGCGTCGGACGCATCGCGCTCGCGCGCAGCGATGCGTGCCGCGAGCGCATGCAACGGCGCTTCCAGCCACATGCCGAGGAACGGCGCACCCGCGGATCGCGCCGCCGCCTCGAGCATCGACCGGTGGTGCGGATCGATGAAGGTTGCGTCCGCAACCACCGCATGCCCGCCACGCGCGGTCGCCTCGACCATGCCTGCCAGTTCGCCGAACACCGCCTCGCTGGCAGCATCGCTGTAGGCTGTCTGCGGCAGGCGCTGCTCAGGAGCGACGCCATGCCGGCGCTTGCGGATCTCGTCGCTGCGCAGCACCAGAGCTCCTGGTGCGTTGCCGATGTCGGGTGCCAGCGCGCGCGCCAGCGTGGACTTGCCGCTGCCCGGAAGGCCGCCGATCGCCACCACGATCGGCCGGCGGGTGTGCAGATACGCCGCCGCCGCCGCGACATAGCCCGCGGCACCGTCGGCATTGCCCCGCCTGGCCTCGACATGCGCCCGGATCATCGCCCGCAGCGACAGGAACACCGGCAGCCCGGCGGTCAGCGCCGCGTCGCCGGTGCGCGCGACATAGCGGTTCAACACGCGGTTCGCCGCCGCCCGCGAAACACGCTGATCGAGATCCATCAGCAGGAAGGCGAAATCGTAGGCCAGGTCGATCGTCGCCAGCGCTTCGTCGAATTCCAGCGCATCGAACGGCACCGGCCTGCCGCGCCAAAGACACAGGTTGCCGAGGTGCAGATCGCCATGCGCGCGGCGGACGAACCCGTCATGCGCGCGCCGGGTCAGCCACGGCTCTATGCCCTCGATTGCGTGCAGGATGCAGGTCCGCCACGGGTGTACGGTGTCCTCGCCAATGCCGGCGTCGGAGGCTGCCCGAGCATTTCCCTCGACCACCCGACGCATCGCAGCGACCGGATCCTCGCCGGTCTGCGGCACGAGGTTGCTGTGGAACTCCGCAACCGCATCGCCAAGTGCATCGAGCAACCCGGCATCAAGCCCGCCGCGCGCCGCCACCGCGTCGAGAAAGTCGTCGGCAGGAACGCGCGCCATGCGCAGCACCCAATCGATCGCCTTCCCGTCGCCCTCCTCGCCGAAGCCAAGCGTGCCGTCCGCATGTCGGACCACCGGCACGACATCATGATACAGGCCGGGCGCCGCCGGCCCGTTCAACTCCAGTTCACGCTGCGCGAAGCGACGCCGTGCGGCCTGCGGCGTAAAGTCGAGGAACGTCAGGCGGACCGCCTTCTTCAGCTTCCACACGGTATCGGCGCCGACGAAGACCAGCGAGATGTGCGTCTCCACCGGGTCCGTACCCGCGAGCGCGCGCAGGAACGCCACCACCTCCGCCTGCTCCGGCGGCGCGGTCATCGTCCGATCAGGGGAACAGCTTGCCGATCGCCCAGCCGCCGGCGGTCTTCGTATAGACCGTACGATCGTGCAGCCGGAACGGCATGTTCTGCCAGAACTCGATGCGCTCGGGGACGATGCGGAAACCCGACCAGTGCGGCGGGCGGGGGATATCCTCGCCCGGATACTTCGCCTCGTACGTCGCCAGGCGCCGTTCCAGTTCGGTGCGCTCGGGCAGCGTGCGCGACTGGTCCGACGCCCAGGCCCCCAGGCGTGAGATGCGCGGGCGCGACGCGTAGTAGGCATCCGCTTCCGCGTCGGTCACCCGCTCCACCCTGCCCTCGATGCGGATCTGCCGGCCCTGCGGCTTCCAGTGGAACAAGAGTGCGGCGCGCTGGTTGGCCGCCAGTTCCTCGCCCTTTCGGCTTTCCAGGTTGGTGTAGAACACGAAGCCCCGCGCATCGGCACCCTTCAGCAGCACGATGCGGGCCGCGGGCGCGCCATCCGGTGTGGCGGTGGCCAGCGTCATCGCGTTGGCGTCGTCCGGTTCGTGGCTCCACGCTTCGCTCATCCATTCCTGAAAACGGACAAGCGGGTCGGCGACGATGGGCAGCGTGTCTGGCATGGACCTGGCTTCCTTGCGATCGGGCGCACTCTGCCGGCGCACGACCGCCACGCCAAGCGCCCCTTGCCCCGCAACACAAGCCTGTGCCACGACGGCTGTTCCGGACGCAGCAAAGGATGGACCATGCCCGACCGCGCCCCCGCCAAAGGCACAGCGATGCAGGGGAAGCGCGGGCTGGTCATGGGCGTGACCAACGACCGCTCGCTGGGCTGGGGCATCGCCGCGGCCTGTGCCGCACAGGGAGCGGAGATCGCCTTCACCTACCAGGTCGAAGCGCTCGGGCGCCGCGTGCGACCGCTGGCCGCGACCGTCGGCTCGGACCTGCTGTTCCAGTGCGACGTGGGCGATGAGGCAAGCATCGACGCCGCCTTCGGCGCGTTACATGAGCGCTGGGACACGCTGGACTTCGTGGTGCATGCGATCGCCTTCGCCGACAAGCAATATCTGCGCGGGCGCTACCTGGACACGCCGCGCGCGGCTTTCCTTCAGGCGCTGGATGTCTCCTGCTATTCGTTCGTGGCGGTGGCACAGCGCGCGGTGCCGATGATGCGGCCCGGCGGCAGCCTGCTGACGCTGAGCTATGTAGGAGCCGAACGCTGGACGCCGCACTACAACGTGATGGGCGTGGCCAAGGCGGCGCTGGAGGCATCGGTACGCTATCTGGCCGCCGATCTGGGCGGGCAGGGCATCCGGGTGAACGCGATCAGCGCCGGACCGATCCGCACGGTGGCGTCGGCCGGGATCGGCGACTTCCACTACATCCTGCGCTGGAACCAGCTCAACGCGCCGATGCAGCGCAACGTGACGATCGAGGATGTCGGCGGCGCCGGCGTCTACCTGCTGTCCGATCTGTCGGCCGGCGTGACCGGCGAGGTTCACCACGTGGACTGCGGCTACCATATCGTCGGTATGAAGAATCCCGCCGCGCCGGACATCGCCATCATCGAGGGGTGAGGGATGGGCGAGCTTTACGCTGATGACATCCTGCTCTGGAGCGAACGCCAGGCCTCTGCGACGATCGCGGGGGGCGAGCCGGTCAACGAGCGGCCCGACTGGGTGAACATCATCGAGGAAGTCGAGAGCGTGGGACGCGAGCAGCTGCACGCCGTGGAGTCGCTGCTGTTGCGGGCGCTCGCGCACATGCTGAAGGCACAGGGTTGGCCGGAGGCGCGAGACGCGCCGAACTGGCAGGCCGATGCGCGCCGTCGATGCGGCAGAACATCGACCTCGCCGGCATCTACGCGGATGCACTTGGCGCCCTCCCCGAGGGAATGGACGCTCAGCCGCCCCAGCCTTTGTGGCCTGCCTGCCCGATGCCCCTGGGCGAACTGCTCGGCTGAGCGCCGGTGTCCCACAACAGCTTCGGCCACCTGTTCCGTGTCACCACCTGGGGCGAGAGCCACGGGCCGGCGATCGGCTGCGTGGTCGACGGCTGCCCGCCGCGCATCCCGCTTTCCGAGACCGACATCCAGCCCTGGCTGGACCGCCGACGCCCGGGCCAGTCGCGCTTCACCACGCAACGGCAGGAGCCGGACGAGGTGCGCATCCTGTCCGGCGTGTTCGACGGCCTGACCACCGGCACGCCGATCGCCATGCAGATCGACAACGTCGACCAACGCTCGCGCGACTACTCGGCGATCGCCGCGCAGTTCCGCCCCGGCCATGCCGACCTGACCTATGAGCTGAAATACGGCATCCGCGACTATCGTGGCGGCGGCCGCTCCTCGGCGCGCGAGACCGCGATGCGGGTCGCCGCCGGCGGCGTGGCGCGCAAGGTGCTGGGCGAGACGTGCGCATCCGCGGCGCCCTGGTCCAGATCGGCCCGCACCGCATCGACCGCGCCCGCTGGGACTGGGACGCGGTGGACGACAATCCGTTCTTCTGCCCCGACCCGGTCACCGTGGCCGCTTGGGAGAGCACCTGTCCGAGGTACGCAAGGCCGGATCGTCGGCCGGCGCGGTCATCGAGGTGGTGGCCGAAGGCGTGCCGCCCGGCCTCGGCGCACCGATCTACGGCAAGCTGGATGCCGACATCGCCGCCGCGCTGATGTCGATCAACGCGGTGAAGGGCGTGGAGATCGGCGAGGGCTTCGCCGCCGCCGCACTTTCCGGCGAGGCGAACGCCGACGAGATGCGCATGCGCGATGGCGTGGTGGCGTTCGGCTCGAACCATGCGGGCGGCATCCTGGGCGGCATCTCGACCGGCCAGCCGATCGTGGCGCGGTTCGCGGTGAAGCCCACCAGTTCGATCCTGACGCCGCGGCAGAGCGTCGATCGCGACCGGTCAGGAGATCGACATCGCCACCAAGGGCCGGCACGACCCGTGCGTCGGCATTCGCGCCGTGCCGGTGGGCGAGGCCATGCTGGCCTGTGTGCTGGCCGACCATCTTGCTGCGGCACCGGGCACAGAACCCGGACGCGCCGACCAAGGCACGGCTGCCGCGCAACTGAACGCGGCGGAATGAACAAGCGCCCGGACGCGTCTATCGCGCGGGGATCACGCCATTTATGTTGCCACAACCGCCTCCGTACGACCCAAAGGCGCTCGATGCGTTCGTCGCATTGGGTGGCGCAAGGCTGTGGGCGGCACGGATGACCGAAATCGGCCTGCGGGCAGCCACCGGACCGCGCGCCGGGCAGGCGGTCCGCCTGCGCCACGGCCTGGAACTGGCGATCGATCGGTTGCGCGGCGCGCTGACCCGGCCACCCTCCACCGCGGAGTTGCACGCCGCGCGGCTTGCCACCGATGCCGCGGCACTGTCCGACGCGCTTCCGCCAGCCGGCCGGAACCGGCTGCGCCAGCAGCTCCGCTGTGCGCTTTCGGACGACAATACCCTGGTACCGCTGTTCCACGTGCTGCAGACCGCCGCACTGCAGGCTTCGCGGGGCTTCAGCGTGGCATTCCCCGGGCTGGAATACGCCGCGCCCTACGACCTGCTGATCACGGGCGGTCAGCAGGAAGCGGAGATCGCCTGCGACGTCGTCTCGGCCGAAGATGGCCGGCTGGTGCGGCGGAGTGCCTGGTCGCAGCTCGCCGACCGGCTGGAAGACTATCTGCAAGTCTGGCTCGTCGCCAATCCAGGGCGCCACCTGCTGAAGATGACCCTGCCGCAGGGCCTGGACCACGCATCGCTCCCGGCAATCCAGGAGCGTATCCGCCGACTGCTCGAACGCCGCGAGCGCCGCGACCACGATGCGGACGCGGTCCTGCATCTCGACCGGCTGGCATTGGCGGGACGCGAGGGCGACCTGGGCCCGATGCCGTCTTTGCGGCGCGAGTTCGGACCCGAGGCCCACCTCGCCGTCACCGCGTGCGAAACTGGCGTCTTTGTGATGGCGGCACGCGCCGGCCGCATCGACGAAATCGGGGCGGTGGTCCGGCGGAGGCTGTTCGAGATCCTGCCGACCCGGCTCAGCGGCAGTCGCCCGGGCATCCTGGCCATGTTCATCGAGGACACCGACCGCAACGAATGGTGCGGGCTGCGCGAAACGCTGGCATTGGAAGGCGAGGCCCGCCAGTTCCTCGCGTACAAGGCCGCGCGCCCGGTGGTCGCCGTGACGTGCTCGTCGCGGTTCGAGCTGTTCGGCATGGCGGATTCGGCAGCCGAAGGCGAGCTGAGGTTCCGCAATCCCGCACACCCCGCGGCGAAAGCCGGGGCGCTGGCCCCGGCAATCCTGTCATCGGTGTGATCGCCGCACCGGCGGTAATCAAACGGTAACCTACTTATCTCCATACGCATGCCCCAGGAACGCCATCTTCCTGGGGTTGTTTCGATTGGTCAACGCGGCTGGAGAGAGGCATATGACGAAGTCCGAGTACGCCCGGAAACTTGACGAACTCGATCGGCTGCTGAACGACCCGGACGTACCGATGGAGCCCGGAAAGGTCTGGTCGCTGCTCGCAGAGATCGCGCAACAGGACAGCGCAAGCCGCCAGGGCGCGCGCAGTCAGGCCTGATGATCAGTCGCGGGCCGCCGCGATCAGGAACTCGCGATTGCCCTCGGGTCCATGGATCGGGCTCGCGGTGATCCCGAGCACTCTCCAGCCGGGCAACGCAGCCCACCAGGCCTGCACCCGCTGGCAGACCGCGGCATGAACCGCCGGGTCGCGCACCACGCCCTTTTTGCCCACCGCGTCAGGCCCAGCCTCGAACTGCGGCTTGATCAGCGCCACCGCCCAGGCGCCTGATCGGCATAGCCCGAGCGGTGCGGGCAGCAGTGTGGCGAGCCCGATGAAGCTCGCGTCGCAGACCAGCGCATCGATCGGATCGGCGACGATGTCGCGCGACAGGTAGCGCGCGTTGGTCCGTTCATGGACCACGACGCGCGGGTCGTTGCGCAGCTTCCAGGCCAGCTGCCCGTGGCCGACGTCGACCGCGTGAACCCGCGCCGCGCCGTTCGCCAGCAGCACATCGGTGAACCCGCCGGTGGATGCGCCGACGTCGAGGCAGATCCGTTCGCGCGCCGACAGGCCGAAGTGGTGCAGGGCGTGGTCGAGCTTGATCCCGCCACGCGACACCCAGGGATGGTCCTGGCCGCGCACCTCGAGCGAGACCTCCGCGGGGAGAATGTCGCCCGCCTTGGCGATCCGCCGCTCGCCGCTGAACACCTTGCCGGCGAGGATCAGCGCCTGGGCCCGCGAACGGCTCTCGGCCAGCCCGCGATCCACCAGCAGCTGATCGGCGCGCGCTCGCATGAGCTATTGTCGGGCAGGGCGTGCAAAATGTCACTTGCACGATGATAGGCTTGGCGTCAGGTTGGGGCTTGCATGATGCATGCGACCTGGGAGTGACCAATGCAGCGCAAGAGTTTCGGGGCCATGACCTGCCCCATCGCCCGCAGCCTGGAGCGCGTTGGCGAGTGGTGGAGCATCCTGATCCTGCGCGACGCGTTCCGCGGCCTGACGCGGTTCGACCAGTTCCAGAAGAGCCTCGATATCGCGCCCAATATCCTGACGCGCCGGCTCGCCAAGCTGGTCGAATCCGGGCTGCTGGAGCGCCGCGCGTACAGCGAGCGCCCACCGCGGCACGAGTATGTACTGACCGAGCGGGGCCGCGACTTCCGACCGGTGCTGTGGTCGCTGCTGGCCTGGGGCAACCGGCACTTCGCCCCGGAAGGTGCGAGCGTCGTGGTCGTGGACACCGAGACCGGCGAGCAGGCCGACCCGGTCCTGGTGGACCGTCGCACCGGCAAGGTCATGCTGGAACCGGCGTTCCGTTCGGTGCCCGGCCCGGCCGCCAGGCGCGTGTCATGAGCGGGCAGGCGGTCGAGCGCGATATTGTCATCCGCCCGCCGGTCCGGCATGCGACCATTTCGCGCAGGCAGCTGGGTCTGGCAGGTGCGGCGCTGCTGGTCGGCATCGGCGCCGCATGGTACGGGCACTACTGGTGGACGGTCGGACGCTTCATCGAGAGCACCGACGATGCCTATGTCGGCGGCGACGTCACCGTGATCGCGCCCAAGGTATCCGGCCTGATCGCCGCGGTGGCGGTGACCGACAACGAGGCCGTGCACGCGGGTGACCTGCTGGTGAAGCTGGACGACCGCGACTTCCGCGCGGCGCTGGCGAAGGCGGCTGCGGCCGTGGCCGGGCAGCAGGCGACCCTGGCGAATCTCGAGGCGAACCGCCGGCTGCAGGACGCGGTGATCGACCAGGCGCAGGCCGAGTTGCAGGCAACCGGGGCGGAGATCGCCCGCACGAAATTCGACGTCGACCGCTACCGCAGCCTGGCACAGGACCACGCCGCCTCGTTGCAGCGGTCCCAGCAGGCGGATGCCGACTACCAGAAGGCGCTCGCCGCGGATGCCCGCGCACGTGCGGCGCTCGAGGCGGCACAGCGGCGGCTCGACGTCATCGAGACGCAGCGGCAGCAGACCATGGCGGCGCTCGCCGGGGCGGTTGCCGACCGCGACGCCGCGCAGCTCAACCTTGGCTACACCGAACTGCGCGCGCCGATCGACGGCACCGTGGGCAACCGCAGTGCGCGCGCGGGCGCGTATGCCTCGATCGGTGCCCAGCTCATCGCTCTGGTGCCGGCGCATGGGCTGTGGGTGGATGCCAACTTCAAGGAGAGCCAGCTCGCGCACATGCGCGCCGGCATGCCGGTGACGGTCGCGGCCGACGTGCTGCCGGGCGAGGTGCTGCACGGCCGCGTCGCCAGCCTGGCGCCGGCGACCGGCGCGGTGTTCAGCGTGCTGCCGCCGGAGAACGCCACCGGCAATTTCACCAAGATCGTGCAGCGCGTGCCGGTGCGGGTACTGCTCGACGGCGACGCCGATGCACTCGGCCGGCTGCGGCCTGGCCTGTCGGTCACCGCCTCGGTCGATCAGCGCTAGGCGCGACCAATGGATACCGCACCGGCCGACCTGCCGCTCGCCACGCGGGTGTTCGCCTTCGCCAGCATGTGCGTGGGCTTCTTCATCGCGCTGCTCGACATCCAGATCGTGTCGGCCTCGCTCGCCGACATCGGCGGCGGCCTGTCGGCCGGCCCCGACGAACTGGCCTGGGTACAGACCAGCTACCTGATCGCCGAGATCGTGGTGATCCCACTGTCCGGCTGGCTGTCGCGCGTGATGTCCACGCGCTGGCTGTTCTGCGCCTCCGCCGTGGGCTTCACGATCACCAGCCTGCTGTGCGGCTGGGCGTGGAACATCGAGAGCATGATCGTGTTCCGCGCGCTGCAAGGCTTCCTCGGCGGCTCCATGATCCCTACGGTGTTCACCACCGCCTTCATCTACTTCAACAACCAGCAGCGGGTGATCGCCGCGGCGACGATCGGCTGCATCTCGTCGCTGGCGCCGACGCTGGGCCCGACGGTCGGCGGCTGGATCACCGACAACTACTCCTGGCACTGGCTGTTCTTCATCAACCTGCCGCCCGGCATCTTCGTCTCCATCGTCGTGCCGATGCTGGTGCGCGTGGACCGGCCGAACCTCGCTCTGCTGCGCGGCGCCGACTATTTTGGCATGGGGCTGATGGCGGTGTTCCTGGGCTGCCTGCAGTATACACTGGAGGAGGGGCCGCGCTGGGACTGGCTGAACGACGACACCCTTCGCGCCACTGCATGGATCTCCGGGCATCGCGGGAATCGCCTTCGTCTGGCGCAGCCTGACCTACGCGCAACCGGTGGTCGATCTACGCGCGCTCAAAAGCCGCAATTTCTCGCTGGGCTGCTTCTTCGCCTTCGTTATCGGCATCGGCATCTTCGCGACGATCTACCTGACGCCGCTGTTCCTTGCCCGGGTGCGCGGCTACAGCGCGCTGGAGATCGGCAAGACGGTGTTCACCACCGGCGTGTTCCAGGTGTGTGCGATCCCGTTCTACACCGTGCTGGCACGGCGGATCGATCTGCGCTGGCTGATGATGTTCGGCCTCGCCTGTTTTGCGGCCAGCATGTGGTACTTCACACCGATCACCCACGACTGGGGGTGGCGCGAACTGCTGCTCCCGCAGGCGTTCCGCGGGTTCTCGCAGCAGTTCGCCGTGGCACCCACCGTGACCCTGACGCTGGGAGGGCTGGCGCCCGACCGGCTGAAGCTGGCGTCGGGGCTGTTCAACCTGATGCGCAATCTGGGCGGTGCGATCGGTATCGCGGTCTGCGGCACGATCCTGAACGACCGCACCAACCTGCACTTCCAGCGCCTGGCCGAACACCTGAACACCGGCAACCCGGCGATGCAGCACTTCGTCGGACAGGTCGCGGCGAACCAGACGGCCGCGCATGGCGGCGATGCGCTGCACGGCCAGGCGGCTGCACTGAAGGTGCTGTGGTCGCTGGCCCTGCGCGAGGCGCAGACGCAGACCTACGCCGATGCGTTCTTCGTCATCGCGCTGTGCTTCGTGGTCGCCACGATGATGGTGCCGCTGATGCGCAGGGTCGGGATACAGGCCGCACCGGTGCGGGGCGCGCACTGAAAGGAGCGAGAGATGCAACACAGGAACGCGACAGCGGCGGTGATCGGCGCCGGGGACTTCATCGGCAGCGCGATCGCACAGAAATTCGCCGGCCAGGGCTTCACGGTGTTCGCCGGACGCCGCAACGGCGAGAAGCTCGCCCCGCTGGTACATGCTGCCGAAGCACAGGGCGGCCGTATCGTTGGCCGTTCGCTCGACGCCCGGCAGGAGGACGACATCGCAGCGTTCCTGCGCGCCGCCGACGCCGAGGCGCCGCTGGAGGTGTGCATCTTCAATGTCGGCGCCAACGTCCACTTCCCGCTGGTGGAGACGACCGAGCGAGTGTTCCGCAAGGTGTGGGAGATGGCGTGCTACGCCGGCTTCCTCGCCGGGCGCGAGGCGGCACGGCTGATGCTGCCGCACGGGCGCGGCGCGATCTTCTTCACCGGCGCCACGGCGAGCCTGCGCGGCGGTGCCGGCTATGCCGCTTTCGCCGCCGCCAAGGCAGGACTGCGTGCGATGGCGCAAAGTGCCGCACGCGAGCTGGGCCCGCAGAACATCCACGTCGCGCACCTGGTCATCGACGCCGGCGTGGACACCGCCTGGGTACGCGAGCGCATCCGGGTACGTGAAGGCGACGAAGGGCTGCGCACCCTCGATCCGCACCGGCTGATGCAGCCGGCCTCGGTGGCTGAGGCCTACTGGCAGCTGTATCAGCAGCCGCGCGATGCGTGGACCTTCGAGATGGACATCCGGCCGTTCGGCGAGAAATGGTGAGAGCGATGCGCACAGTGGAATTCCATTTCGACTTCGGCAGCCCGAACGCCTACCTAAGCCACTTGGTGATTCCGGGCATCGAACGGCGGACCGGCGCACGGTTCGTCTACGTGCCGGTGCTGCTGGGCGGCGTGTTCAAGCTGACCAACAACCGCTCGCCGGCCGAAAGCCTGGCGGGCATCCGCAACAA
Source organism: uncultured Alphaproteobacteria bacterium (assembly GCA_963812075.1). Lineage (GTDB taxonomy): Bacteria > Pseudomonadota > Alphaproteobacteria > Acetobacterales > Acetobacteraceae > JAMXLO01. The sequence goes on along the minus strand of CAWETN010000017.1, from coordinate 141,507 downwards.
GCCGGAGTACCAGCGCCTGGAGACCCAGCGTTTCCTGAAGCGACACGGCATCACGCGCTATGCGCCCAACCCGTTCTTCCCAGTCAACACGCTGGTGCTGATGCGCGGCGCGGTCGCAGCGCAGCGGCTGGGCGTGTTCGTGCAATACGTCGATGAAATCTACCGCCACATGTGGGCGGAACCGAAGAAGCTGGACGATCCCGACGTGCTGCGTGCTGCATTGGTCGAGTCAGGCCTGGATGCCACGCGCATCCTCGCGCTGGTACAGCAGCAGGACGTGAAGGACGAGTTGCTGGCGAACACGCAGCGTTCCGTCGAGCGCGGCACGTTCGGTTCGCCGACCTTCTTCGTCGGCGAGGAGATCTACTTCGGCAAGGACCGCCTGCGCGACGTCGAAGAGGCGATTGCCGCGGGCGACGCATGAGTTAACAACGGAGCTGTCAGATGTCTGCATCATCCCTGAGAACCGCGCTGATCACCGGCGCTTCGTCCGGCATCGGTGCCACCTATGCCGACCGGCTGGCCAGGCGCGGCCATGACCTCGTACTGGTGGCGCGGGACAGGCAACGAATGGACGCCACGGCCGCACGCCTGCGCAGCGAGACCGGCGTCGCCATCGACGTGCTGCCCGCGGACCTCACGCTGGCCGACGACCTCGCGCGCGTCGAGGTGCGTCTGCGCGGGGACTCGCGCATCGGACTGCTGGTCAACAACGCGGGCGCGACGATCTCAGGCGGATTTTCCGCACCCGACCTCGACGCGGTGCAACGGCTGATCAACCTGAATGTCGTCGCGGTGGCGCGACTGGCCGGCGCCGTCGTGCCGCGGTTCCTGGCGGAAGGTGGCGGCGCCATCATCAACCTCGCATCGGTGCTCGCGCTGGCGCCGGAGGTGTTCCCTGGCATCTATCCGGCGACCAAGGCATTCGTGCTGACCTTGTCGCAGTCGCTGCAGGCAGAGCTCGGGCCGCGCGGCGTCTACGTGCAGGCGGTACTGCCCGGTGCCACGCGGACCGAGATCTGGGCGCGGGCGGGCCGCGACGTGAACGCCATCCCGGGCGTGATGGACGTGGACGAACTGGTGGATGCGGCCCTCGTCGGCTTCGACCGGCGCGAGGCGGTGACCATCCCGCCATTGCCCGACGAGGCCGAGTGGGAGGCCTTCGCCGCGGCGCGCAAGGCGATGATCCCTGGCTTCCGCCAGGAACATCCTGCCGCTCGGTACCACGCCTGATGCGCACGCTCGTTGTCGGCGCCGGCGCGATCGGCGGCTACTTCGGCGGCCGGCTGCTGGAGGCCGGCCGCGACGTGACGTTCCTGGTGCGTCCCCGTCGCGCCGAGCAGCTTGCGCACACCGGGCTGGCGATCCGCAGCCCTCTCGGCAACGTCGATCGGCCGGCGCCCACGGTCACCGCCGACCGGCTGCACGGTCCGTTCGACGTGATCGTGCTGAGCTGCAAGGCGTACGACCTGGAGGACGCGATGGCGTCGGTCGCGCCCGCGGTCGGACCGGACACCGCGATCCTGCCGCTGCTCAACGGTATGCGGCACGTCGATCTGCTGCAGCAGCGGTTCGGCGCAGGCGCGGTACTGGGCGGGATGTGCGCGATCTCGACGACGCTCGATGCGGAGGGCCGCATCCTGCATCTGAACGACTCGCACCTGCTTGCGTTCGGCGAGCAGGACGGCGCACCGACGCCTCGCATCGAGGCAATTGCCGCAGAGTTTGCCGGTGCAAATTTCAGCGCCAACGCCAGCTCGACGATCATGCAGGAGATGTGGGAGAAGTGGGTGCTGATCGGCGTGGTCGCCGGGATCACCTGCCTGATGCGCGCGCCGATCGGCGACGTCGTTGCGGCCGGTGCCGCCGATGTCGCGACGGCGCTGCTCGACGAGTGCGCGGCGATCGCACGCCTGCACGGCTTTGCGCCGCGCGCCGTGCCGCTGGAGCGCTCCCGCGCGATGGTCACCACCAAGGGCTCGCCGTTCGCCGCCTCGATGCTGCGCGACGTCGAACGCGGGGCGCGGACCGAGGTGGAGCATGTCCTGGGCGATCTGCTGCGGCGCGGCGGCGATCCCGCGGCGCATCCGGTGCTGCGCATCGCCTACGCGCATCTGGCGACCTACGAGGCGCAGCGCGCGCGGGTCGCGGCGGCATGACCGATCAGGCCGGCGCTGGTCCGCTCAGCCGGTCGCCTGCAACGGCTTTGCGGCCATCGCGACCTCGCCGATGGTCCCGCGCGACAGCAGCAGGTTCTCGCGGAGGATGCCAAGCGCCGGTATTCGCTGGCCATCGACCGCAACTCCTGGGCGGTGCGTTCGGCGATTGTGCGGTGACTGCGCATGTGGGACCGCCTCCCGGGTCTTGGTCCGAGATACCCCGAGCTCAGGGTGCGCGACCTTGATCCAGATCAAAGGCGTTAACTTTTGCCGTTGTATGTCCGCAACGTTCCGCGCCTCTCCGGTGGGCGGCCCGGCCCATGTCGGAGTGCATGGGACACGGGTGCCCAGCCACTGGGCATAGAACGAGCGCGCGGATTGGGGTGCCTCCGGCTCGAAGGCGTTAGACGTCAATCTGGTTGGCTTGTTCAGCGGCCGTCAGTCTACCACGCTTTTGGCGAGATGACCGGGAACCACCACGAACTGCCGACCGTCTCCAGCACGCTAGCGGCCCGCTACGTGGCGGTGCTGATCTGGTGCAAGTCCTGCCGCCATCAGGGCGAGGCGGACCTCCAGGGCCTCGACGCCGGCCGCGGTGACGTACCGCTCGTGAAGCTGCGATGGCGGTGCGCGAGCTGTCGAAGCAGGCTGACCGACTTTGTGTGCACGGGACGGGGCGCCATCGGGGTGAAGCCGTGGCGGACGTCGGAAGCGCGGCCAGGAGATGTATCCTCCTGAACCGCGCCCGCCTTCCCGTCGGATTTGGCAATCAGGCCGAGGAGGCATCGGCCGAAACGGGTCCGCTGAGATCAGGCTCCCCGTTCAGCAATCAAAACTGCTTGGGGGTTTGGGCGGGCGCCTTGAGCCTATGCGCAGCGTATCGGGCCGCCCCCTATGCCCCGTACCAGCCAAAAGCGGGACCGCCGGTCTATAAGCACGTTCGGCCGCATCACCTCGCCGGCGATGCTCCTCTGGTGTCATGTCGGCACGTCGCTGCACCACGTCCGGGGTGACGATCGCCGACTTGCGAAGCGGTGGTGATGCCGTGTCGATTCCTGGCGGCGGTCTCAGCCAGGTGTTGCCAGAGGGGATGGCTACGCCGCTCTGACGCCAGCCACGAACGCATTCACCTCGCCGAATAGTTGCTCAGCTTGCTTCGACACATCTGATGCTGCCGTCAGCACCTGACCAGCCGCTGCGCCCGTTTCGCTCGCTACTTGGCTCACTCCGCTGATCCCGGCGGTCACCTCCCGTGCGGCCTGCGTCGTCTGCTGGACGTTGCGGGCGATCTCGGACGTAGCAGCGCCCTGCTCCTCAACGGCCGAGGCAATGGTGGTTGAGATCGCGCTGACCTCCTCGATGGTGGCGGAAATAGCCTGGATCGCTTCGACGGCCTCTTTGGTCGCAGCCTGGATCTGCGTAATCTGGGCGCCGATCTCTTCCGTTGCTCTGCTCGTTTGATTGGCAAGGCTCTTGACCTCAGAAGCTACCACGGCGAAACCCTTGCCTGCATCGCCAGCGCGGGCCGCTTCTATGGTGGCGTTCAGTGCCAGGAGATTGGTTTGGCTGGCGATATCAGTGATCAGGCCAACTACGGTGCCGATCTTCTCGGCACCCTGCGCCAGCGCATGCACGATAGTGTCGGTGCGCTTGGCGTCATCCACCGCTTTTCTGGTTATTTTCGAGGATTGTGTGACCTGCCGACTGATCTCGGCGATGGAGGCTGTCAGTTCCTCGGCGGCCGATGCAACGGTCTGCATGCCAGTGCTTGCCTCCTCGGCTGCGGCAGCGACGGCAGCGGCTTGCTGGTTGCTTTGGTTCGCGGTGCCGGTCATCGACTGCGCGGTGGCTTCCAATTCCGTGGAGGCCGAAGAAAGCATCCCGACCAAACGGCCGACTTTGCTCTCGAAATCGTCCGCTGTCCGGTAAAGGGCCGCCTTCTGCTCGGCCGCAGCCCGACGCTTGATCTCCTCCTCCTCCGCCCGCAGGCGCTCGGTCTCGGCCATACTGTCCTTGAACACTACGACCGTGGCTGCCATGCCGCCGATTTCATCGCGCCTGTCTGTGCCAGGAATTGCAGTCGCCAGATCGCCTCCTGCCAGCCGATCCATAGCGCTCTTCAAGGCGCCAAGCGATGCCGAAATGTCACGATTGACTACAAAGGCGGCGATCAATGTAATGATCAGGACAATGCCACCGATCAATGACAAGCGGTACAAGACGCCATGGAAAGCGACATCCAGATCATCAACATAGGCGCCGGCAATGAAAACAAGGTCCCACGGCGCGAAGCGAGCAACGTAGGAGACTTTCGGCTGCGGTTCCGCCTGCCCAGGCTTGGGAAATGAGTAGGTCACAATGCCGCTGTCGTTGCCTCTGAGTGCGTCGCGGATCAACTCAGTAATCGGCCGTCCGGCTGCGTTGGTCACGTTAGCCGGTGCCGGCTTTCCCTCCAGAGCGGGATTGACGCCGTGCAGCACGACCACGTTATCCAAGGTTTGAGCGTAAACGTACCCGCCCCCGTCATCGAAGCGCATGGCGTGAATATCGTCACGAAGCAGTGCTAACGCCTGCTCTCGCGTGAACTGATGCGCCGCCACTCGGGTCTCCAGGGATTGGGCGATACTGATGGTTAGCTGCACTGCGGTACGCAGCTTCTCGATGCGGTCGTTATACATCCGTCCTTGCATCAGCCATGCCGATGCGGCGACCGAGACGACGACGGCCAGCGCCGATAGGCCAAGCAATAGTGCTAGCTTGGTGCGGAGCTTGAGGTGACTGAAGATGCGCATTGGCGGGTCTTGATGAGATGTCGAACCGGGCAACGGTATCTGGCTGCGCCTAATCATTCCTTAAGCCGGCTAACGTACATCCGCTGACGACCAATGTTGTCAGTATGCGCAGCGTCGTCGTCCCATTAGCGGCAGCAGTATCGGGCAGCCCCCTATGCCCCGTACCAGCCAAAGCTGGACCGTCGGTCTATATCGCCGGCCTCTTTCAGCAGCAGCCAGATCGGGCCTCCCGCATTCGCCATGCCCAGGATGCTGGAGAAGCCCCAGGCAATTTGGATTGGCCGTCAGAGCTTCTTCGGCAGCAGCGTGCCAGCGATCCGGCGCTTCATCTCGCGGAACAACGCATCAGCTGCGTCGCCTCGCCGTTGGTGTTCTTCTGGTGTTATGTCGGGCACGTCGTTACGCCACGTCCGAGGCGTTCGCCCGGTGACGATCGCCGACTTGCTGCCATCGTTGGCCGGTGCGGGTGCTTTTCCGGACGGCGTGCTGGGATGGACCTCGCCCCTCTTTCCGGGCGGGCAGGTGTGTCAGACTCCCCAACTCAGCCGCTGCCTGCTCGCCGCCTCGCAACGGCCCTGGGCGGCGGCTCCCTTTCGCAGTGACGACCACGGGGCCGGTGATCTCGGCCAGCGTCCGCCCCTTCCGCTTCGGCGGTGGCTTGTAGCGGTAGGTCGTGGTGACGATGCGGGCCATCGATGGTGCCATGTAGGCGCACGCCGAGGCGGAACAAAGCGGCGCCGCAGATTCGCTGAAACCGGCGGAAAATCCTGGCGCGACTCGGGCCTAGCCGGCAGCGTCTCCATTGTCGTGTAGGCGCGCGCGCCGCTCCCACTCCTCGATCATCGCATAGACCTCGGACAGCACCTCCGGATCGGTCACCGTGCGTGCGAACTCCCGCATCCGCGCCGCTTCGGCGCGTAGCTCGGCAGCAGTTGCCATGATCCCCTCCTATTCGGAGGGGTGCTGCGGCTCGGGTCGTCTGGGTCGTTGCTTGGCCTCTTCCTCATCAGCCAGGGCGCGCCACCGCGAGGCCAGATAGAGCATGGTCTCACGGGTCTCGGGCGCTATGGCTGCATCGGCCAATGCCTCGCAGGCGGTCGCCCGATCTATGTAATCCTGGGGGGTTTTCGGTTTCTGGCTGAACACCGGGCGCTCCGTCTCGTTGCGAGCGGGAGCGCTGTCGCGTCCCCCAGCCGCCGGCGCCCAAAGGGTTCGTTGTCGGCGATTACATAAAGGTGGGGGGAGGTGAGAGAATGTCCAGGCAACAAAGCGGCATCTGTGAATTCGCTGAGGCTGGCGGAAATCCTGGCGCGACTCGATCCTTCAGTCGCAAGCGTCGCCACAGGGCAGAATATCTTGACCGGCATCGTCCTCATGGTCGTGTCGGCGGCGCGCGAGCGCCACCCCCAGTCGTCGTTGCTCGGCCTCATCCGCGTCGGCCAGTTCGCGCCAAACCGAGGCCACATAGCGCATGACCGTGCAGACCTCGGGTATTGTGGCCCGAGCTGCCAGTTCGTCGCAGTTGTCCGCCCGATCTCTGAAGTCCTGAGGGTTGCATTTCGGAGGAGGCATGGCACGCACTCCAGCCCGTTCGAGCGGGAGCGCTGTCGCGTCTCTCTCAGTCGTCGGCGCCCAAGAGGTCGTTGCCGACGATGACGTGAGTGTGAGCGCGTTTGGGCGAGGAGTCTAGATCGGTCTGTGCGTCAACCGTATCGGTCTTTGCTGCCCATGCGGCCAGCTCTTCATAACTGTTGGCAATTTCCAGGAGGATCCGCTTGCCGTCCTGGTTATTGCGCATGCGATTGGCCATAGAGCGGGCGTCTTCCGCCATGTTCAGCCATCGCTCGGTACGCGGTGTTATGGACATCGCCCGGCAGACTAAGCGACCAAAACTGAACGGAAAGCCACATTTTCTTGCGCGTATCGAAAAAACCCGCGCCGCATGGCCCTTGGCCAAACGCGCGCGGGTGCGCTCCATCCAAATGCGCCGGTCCGAGGGGGGCGTGGCCGGCGCTAGTTGAACTCCATTGCGGGGGTTCGGTGCCCGTTTGGTGCCGTCAACTTCACAGCAGCGGCCCGCTCGGCGCCGGCTCCCAGCGCACCTGATCGGGCTGCAGTCCTGCGGATGGCACCACCCACAGCACCAGCCGTAGGGCGCGCCGCGCCCAGTGTCCACCAGCGCGTGCCCCAGCAGCAGGTGCACCACGCGCCGGGCGGGCGGTGGCATTTCGGGCGTTTCCTGGTCGTTTGGTTTCTTTTGCTACGACCACGCGGTGAGGTCGTGGTCAGCTGTTTGCCAGAGCGGCTGCCGGCGGGCAAATCCGTCGCGCCTGCACAGGACCGGCATCACTGCCGGCCGCATCACTCCAGCGGCCGCGTCCCCAGCGTCCCGTCGGCGCGCTCCACGATGGCCGCCACGCGCGCTTCGGCCTCGGCGAGCTTCGCCTCGCAGTGCTGCCGCAGCGCGGCGCCGCGCTCGTAAGCGGTGATCGCGTCCTCCAGCTTCTGCTGGCCGCTCTCCAGCGCACGGACGATCTGTTCCAGCTCCGCCAGCGCGTCCTCAAAGGACATGGCGGCGACGTCCGCGTGCTTGTCGGACACGGTGCGCCCTACGCCTGCATCAGCGTGCGCACATGCGCCGCGGCGGACGCCGCGAGCGCGTCGAGGTCGTAGCCGCCTTCCAGCACCGAGACCATGCGTCCGCCGCAATGCGCCGCCGCGAGGCGCAGCAGCTCCTGGGTGATCCAGGCGTAGTCGGCGGTCTCCACGCGCAGCTGGGCCAGCGGATCGGCCTTGTGCGCGTCGAAGCCGGCGGAGACGACCAGCAGGCTGGGGGCGAAGCGGTCGAGCGCAGGCAGGATGGTGTCGGACCACGCCGCGCGGAATGCCGCGCCGTCGGAGCCCGGCCGCAGCTGGGCGTTGACGATATTGTCGGCGACGCCACGTTCGGACGGCGCGCCGGTGCCGGGATAGCAGGGATGCTGGTGCGAGGAGCCGTAGAACAGATCGGGGTCGGCGGCGAACATCGCCTGCGTGCCGTTGCCGTGGTGTACGTCGAAGTCCACCACCGCGACGCGTTGCACCCCCCATCGGGCGCGCGCATGCAGTGCTGCCACCGCCGCGGTGTTGAACAGGCAGAAGCCCATCGGCCGCGTGGGTTCGGCGTGATGCCCGGGCGGGCGCACGGCGGCAAAGGCGGCACGCGCCCAGCCCTCCATCACCGCATCGACGCCCGCCACGCCGGCACCCGCGGCCCGCAGCGCCGCCTCGGCACTGCCGGCGTTCATCGCGGTGTCGGCGTCCAGCTGCACCATCTCGCCCGCGGCCGGACGGATCGACAGGATCGCGTCCACGTAGTCCGCCGGATGCACCCGACCCAGCTGCTCCGCCGTGGCGTGCGGCGCCGACTCGCGCAGCAGGTCGGAGAACTCCGGCGTCTCCAGCGCGGCGAGCACGGCGCGCAGGCGGTCCGGGCATTCCGGATGATAGGGGCCGGCGTCGTGGCCCAGGCAGGCCGGGTGCGTGATCAGCGCGGTGGGCATGTCAGTCCTTGGGCTCGGGGTCTTCGGCGCGGCGGCGGATGACGAAACTGAACACGCCGTTCTCCTCGGACCAGGCGAGCAGGGCGTGGCCGGTCTCGCGGCAGAACGCCTGGAAATCGGCAACCGAGGCGCGGTCGGTGGCGAGCACGCGCAACCGCTCGCCGGGCGCCATCGAGCGCAGCGCGCGGTTCGCCCGCAGAACCGGGATCGGGCAGGCGGTGCCCTTCATGTCGAGCAGCGTCTCGCTCATGGCGGGGAGTGCTGCTGCCACTGGATATACTGCTGTCCCGGGAGCGAGAACTGCCAGTACTTCTTGCCGTCGATCACCACGCTGCCGTCGCCCGGGGCAGCCGGCGCGGCCCGCTGGGCGGCGGCGCCGCTACATGTCGCGAGGCCGAGATAGGGCGCCGGATCGACCGGCCGGCCGGCCACGATCATTTCGAAATACAGATGCGGGCCGGAGGTCACCCCGGTCATGCCGACCACGCCAAGCCGCTCGCCCGCCGCAACCTCGCGCTTGCCCTCGGCGAACGCCGGCGCGATCGAGCCGAAATGGCTGTACACGCCGACGAATCCGTCGTGCTGCACCAGCATCTCCAGCCCGCCCGGCCCGCCGCGCCGGACACCGATGACGGTCCCGGCGGCAGCGGCGGTCACCGCCGCGCCCGTGGCGGCGGGGAGGTCGACCCCATAGTGATAGATGCCCGCCGCCGGCTGGTTCGGCAGCACGCGCGGTCCGAAGGACGAGGAGATGCACGCCGGACTCACCGGTGGCGACAGCGCGGACCTGAGACGTGGCGAGGCCGTCGTGCCGGCGGCAATGATGGGGAGGGCCGCAACCGCCAACAGGACCTTCGCTCGCATGGCGGTCAAGGTATCACGGTCGGCCAAAATACCAACCGCCGGCGCCGGCAGGCGCGGCGCGAGTCGTCTTCGTCGATCACGCTCGGACGGCATGGCAGCTTGCAGGTTCGACGCGCTGGCACAAGACTTGCGCCTGCCCCACCGACAGGTGGCAACAAATCCATGGGAGACTCCGATGCGTATTACCCGCCGCTCCGCCCTCGCCTTGCTTGGGTCGACCGCCGTCGCCGGCGCGCTCCGTCAGGCGCACGCCGCCGACAGGTTCGTCACCATCGGCATCAACCTGCCGCTCACCGGCGCGGCGGCCGAGGACGCGACCAATATCCTGCACGGGGCGCAACTGGCGATCGAGGAGGCGAACGCCCGCGGCGGGATCGGCGGCTATGAGATCCGCCAGCTGGTGCTCGACGACGGCACCGCGACCGCGGGCCAGTACGACCCGGCGCAGTCGGCGATCAACACCCGCAAGATGATCGTCGATCCCTCGGTGGTCGCGGCGGTCGGGCCGATGGCGAGCGGCAGCGGCAAGGCGATGGCGCCACTGCTCAGCCAGGGCAACCTCGCCACGGTGACGCCGAGTTCGACCAACCCCGATCTCACCGACCCCAAGTTCGCCGAGATGTACCGGCCGGCCGGCAAGGCGATCTACTTCCGCACCTGCACCACCGATGCCTTCCAGGGTCCCAACATGGCGAACTTCATGGCGGACCAGCTCAAGGTGAAGTCAGTCTTCGTGCTGGACGACACCGGCGCCTATGGCGTGGGGCTGGCCGACGCGTTCCAGGCACAGTGCGTCAAGCGCGGCATCAAGGTGATGGGGCGCGACCGGGTCGATCCGCTGATCAGCGACTACCGGCCGGTGCTGACCAAGATCAAGAGCCTCGGTCCCGACGCGCTGTACTGCGGCTCCAGCGCGCTCGCCGGCGTGAAGCTGGTGAAGCAGAGCTACGAGATCATGCCGGACATGATCAAGGCGGGCGGCGACGGACTGCACCAGGCCTCGATCCTGTCCGGCGCCGGATTCCCCGCGGCGCAGAACTGGTACAGCACGATCGCCGCGCCCCACATGCTGGACGACGCGAAGCTGACCGACTGGGTGGCCAGGTTCCAGAAGCGCTGGAACTCGCCACCGGCAGACTACTCGATCACCGCGTACGACGCGGCACTGGTGATCCTGGCGGCGATCGAGAGCGTGGCGAAATCCGGCGCGCCGGTCACCCGGGGCGCGGTGCGCGACGCGATCCAGGCCGGCAAGGTGGACACGCTGCAGGGACCCATCGCCTACGACGCCAACGGCGATCTCGCCTCGCGTGTGGTCAGCGTGTTCCAGGTCCAGCAGGACACCGCGCATCCGGCCAATGACGTGGTGCACCAGTTCAAGTACGTCGGGGTGGCACTGGCCGACAACAGCTAAGCGCTGAAGCAGCGGAGCGGCGGCATCCCATCAGCGGAGACGCCGCACGCAGCGCCGTCAGCGAATCGCAGGCAAGAGCAGCGCGACGCGCGTATGGGGAACTGCCATGATGACGCTTTGCGGCCGGCTCACCAAAACGGTCGCTGCGCTCGCCTGCGCACTCTGCGCTGCTGGCGCGGCGAGCGCCTGGGCTCAGGACGTCACAAACATCCCGCCGAATGGCGGAAGGTGTCAAACTGCCGGAGCACCCGTTGTCGATGCACTGGTACACCGCGATGGAATGGGTGGGGCGTCGATGCCTCGCAGCGCCGCTTCCAGCCGTCGGAAATGGCGCAACTCGCCGCGGTTGATGTCCCACGCCTCAGGCTGAAATGGGCCTTCGGCTACCCGGCCGCGGTCATCGCGTTCGCTCAACCGACGATCATGGCCGGTCGGTTATTCGTCGGTAGTCAAAGTGGCACAGTCTATTCGCTCGACGCGGGTGGCGGATGCACATACTGGGAGTTCCACGCCGACAGGCCGGTACGTTCAGCCATTGCCATCGGTCAGCGAGCGGATGGCTGGTCGGCCTATTTCGGCGACTTCGGCGCCAATGTGTATGCAGTCGACACGATGACCGGCAGGCAGTTGTGGAGGAACCGGGTCGACGACCACCCCGCAGCGCGCGTCACCGGTTCCCCGACACTTGTTGGGGAGACACTGTTCGTGCCGGTTTCTTCAATCGAGGAAGCCACCGGCGCCAGCCCGAACTATCCGTGCTGCAGTTTCCACGGCAGCGTCGTCGCTTTGGAAGCATCGACCGGAAAGCTGCAGTGGAAGGGTTATACCATCCCGCGGGAATCCGGACCGACCGTAAGGAACTCGGCTGGCGTCCAGATGATGGGCCCGTCAGGCGCCGCAGTCTGGTCCGCACCGACATTCGACTCCGCTACGCGCACGCTCTACTTGACCACCGGAGACAACTATTCAGACCCGCCGACCGATACGTCGGACGCCATCCTCGCGTTCAACGCTGATACTGGCGAGTTGGTTTGGTCGCGACAGATGACGACCGGGGACGCATACAACCTCGCCTGCGTCCGGACCGCGCGGGCGAATTGCCCGCAATCCAACGGACCCGACTACGATTTCGGTTCGTCCGCCGTCCTGACGGTTCTGCCGGGTGGAAGGCGTGCCCTGATCGGTGCACAGAAATCTGGGGTGGTGACGGCGGTCGATCCCGACCGCCAGGGAGAGATCATCTGGCAGAAGCGAGTTGGGCGTGGCGGCAGGCTAGGCGGCGTACAGTGGGGCGTGGCTGCCGATGAAACCAAGGTCTATATCGCTGTGTCGGACGTCAGGCTCGACGTCGTCGGATCAGGCGTCCCTGGGGCGCGGAGTTCACCGCTCAACCCGACGATCTCGCTGCTGCTGGACAACAAAGCGGGTGGCGGTCTGCATGCGCTTAACCTTGGAACGGGTGACGAGGTCTGGCAAACGCCGCACCCGGGCTGCAACGGCGTTCCGGGCTGCAGCCCGGCGCAGTCGGCTGCTGTTACTGCCATCCCCGGCATTGTGTTCTCCGGCGAACTCGATGGCCATCTTCGGGCCTACTCCGCGGACGACGGCCGTATCGTTTGGGATGTCGACACGAAGCTGGAGTATCGCACGGTCAATGGTGTTGCGGCCCACGGTGGTTCGATTGATGGGCCGGGCGCAGTCGTTGTTGGTGGCACGCTCTACGTCAGCTCCGGATACAGCGTTTTCGGCGGCTTGCCCGGAAATGTTCTCCTGGCCTACTCGGTCGACGGTCGCTGAACAATGTCCTCTGTGGGCCGCCGGAAGTGCTGCTAAGCTAACGGAATCATGGCAGCGACATGTTTGACCCGGCACCGCATCGGTGTCGACCTCGGGGGCACCAAGATCGAGATCGTTGCGCTGGCGCCCGACGGCAGCGAGCAGCTGCGCCATCGCATCGAGACGCCGCACGGCTATCAGGCCACGCTCGACGGCATCGCCAGCCTGGTGCGTGACGCTGAAGCGCAACTCGGCGTCAGCGCGACCGTCGGCATCGGCATTCCCGGTGTGATCAGCCCCGCCACCGGGCTGGTGAAGAATGCCAACTCCATCGCGCTGAACGGCCACGCCTTTGACCGCGATATCAGCGAACGTCTGGGACGCGAGGTGCGGGTGGACAACGATGCCAACTGCTTCGCCCTGTCCGAGGCCACCGACGGCGCCGGTGCCGGCCAACCGACGGTGTTCGGCGTGATCCTCGGGACCGGCTGCGGCGCCGGCGTCGTGGTGGACGGCAAGGTGCTGCGTGGCCGCAATCGCGTCACCGGCGAATGGGGCCACAACCCGTTGCCCTGGCCACAGTCGGGCGAGTGGCCGGGGCGACGCTGCTGGTGCGGCCACGACGGGTGCCTGGAAACCTGGATCGCCGGCCCCGCGCTGGCACGCGACTGCGACGGCGAGGGCGCGCACGACGCCTCCGGCATCCCTGCCCGCGCCGCCGCCGGCGAGGCCCGTGCACAGGCCGCGCTGGATCGCCACGCCGACCGGCTGGCGCGTGGGCTGGCGCACGTGATCAACCTGCTCGACCCTCACGCGATCGTACTGGGCGGCGGCCTGTCCAACATGGACCATCTCTATCCGGCGCTGCCGCCGCTGGTGACGCGTTACGTGTTCAGCGACTTCGTGCAGACGCCGATATTGCGCAACCGCCACGGCAACTCGTCCGGGGTGCGCGGCGCCGCGTGGCTATGGCCGGCTCCATGATGCTCCGGCTGACCACGGTGCGGCGCGCCCTGCCCGATGGGTCCGACGCGATACAGGCCGATGCCGCCGGAGAGGCACTGTTGGCCGCCAGTGTCGCCGGCGAACTCGCCGGCCTGGGCGGCCTCACCCGCGACCCGGCAGAACCCGGCGCGTTGCGCATGCGGCGCCTCTACGTACGTGCGCCGTTCCGCCGGTTCTGGGAGGCGCTGGGCTTCGCGCCGGACCCGCGCAACGGCCATACCCACGCGCACGCCGCGCACCCGCGCTGAACATGCCTGGGTTCTGCCGCGACTGCCTGACCGAGACCGAAAGTCCCCGATGCGCCGCCTGCGACGGGACGCGCATCGTCCGCCATCCTGAGCTGTTCGCGCTGACCATCGCGCATATCGACTGCGACGCGTTCTACGCCAGTGTGGAGAAGCGCGACCGGCCGGAACTGGCGGCGCAGCCGGTGATCGTCGGCGGCGGTGTGCGCGGTGTGGTCACCGCTGCCTGCTACGTCGCGCGGATCTACGGGGTGCGCAGCGCCATGCCGATGTTCAAGGCACTGAAGGCCTGCCCCGACGCGGTGGTGATCCGCCCGGATTTCGCCAAATACGTCGCGGTCGGGCGGCAGATCCGCGGCATGATGGCTAGGCTCACGCCGCTGCTGCAACCGCTGTCGATCGACGAGGCGGTGCTGGACCTCGCCGGCACCGAGGCGCTGCACGGAGCGCCGCCCGCGGTGGTGCTGGCGCGTTTTGCGCGCGAGGTGGAGGCTGAGGTGGGCGTCACCGTCTCGGTCGGACTGGCCGCCAATCGGCTGCTGGCCAAGATCGCCGCCGGTCGCGACAAGCCGCGCGGCTTCGCGGTGATCGGCGCGGAAGCACCATCGCTGCTGGCGCAAGAGCCGGTCCGGCTGCTGCCCGGCATCGGTCCGACGCTGGCGCGGCGACTCGCCGCTCAGGGCATCACGCTGCTCGGCCACCTGCAGGCATTGAGCGACCGCGACGCGCTGCGCCGTCTGGGCGACGAAGGCCCGTCGCTGGCGGCGCGCGCGCGTGGCGAGGACGTGCGCAAGGTGGATCCCGGCCGGGAGACCAAATCGATCAGCGCCGAAACCACCTTCGATGCCGATCTGACCCGGCCGGCCGATCTCCAGGCACATCTCTGGCGGCTGTCGGAGAAGCTGGCCCGGCGGCTGAAGGAGCACGCGCTGTCGGCCGGCGGGGTGGTGCTGAAGCTGAAGACGACGGACTTCGCCATCCGCTCGCGCCACGCGCGCCTGAGCAGCCCGACCGTGCTGCCCGACCGCCTGTTCGAGGCCGGCAGCGCACTGCTCGCGCGCGAGGCCACCGGATCGGCGTTCCGCCTGATCGGCATCGGCGCCCACCCGCTGCTGCCGCTGGCCGACGCCGATCGCGGCGACCTGGCAGACTCCGAGACGCCGCGCCGCGCCGCCGCGCAGGCAGCGATCGATACGCTCCGCCAGCGCTACGGGGACACGGCGATCGGCCGGGGACGAGGCTGGACCAGGGCCTGATCAGGCCTCGGGCGGCGCCGCGGCGATCGGAATCTCGCGCGCCTCGGGCTGGTCGCCGGTGCCCGGTGGCCGAACCTCGGGCTCCTCGGCATCCATCATCGGCTGGCCTTCGTCGCCGAACGGCCGGCGCGGCGCGGCATGCTGCTGGCCGTTCTGCTGGTTCTGCTGCGCCGCCTGATTCATCGCGTTCAGGATGCGGAAGTAGTGCTCGGCGTGCTGGAAATAGCTTTCCGCCATGACCCGGTCGCCGCCGCTGGTGGCATCCCGGCCGAGCTGCAGGTACTTCTCGAACAGTTGCTGCGACGTTCCGCGGATGCGTAGATCCGGACCGTTGCTGTCAAACACGTGGTTGCGGTTGAGCGGGATGTTGCCACTGGCGCTCCCGCCGTGATGGCGCATTCCGCCCCGCCGCCGCCACCACCACCCGGCCGATGCCCGCGTCCTCGCATGCGTTTCATGTTCATATTGATACTGTCGAGCCTTCTCTGCTAGGGCCGAAGGCTGCTGGGACTCGCGGGGCATCCCCGCAGGCGTCCCGGGTGTTGCCACCACGGCCTGGCCTCCATCCAACGGCACTGGTTCCGGCGAGTACCCCGGCCTGCGGCCTGGGTGCCTGGGGCGAGCCTGATCGGTGGCTGACCCCGCCGCATGGCAAGCTAACCTGCCTGCCCCGTGCTGCCAAACGGTTTTTTCATGGCAGCCGCCGAAGCACCAGGGCGCGCGGGGTCCCGGCGAGGTCGGCGCGCAGCTCTGCGGCCAGGCCGGCCTGCCGCGCCAGGCCGGAAGCCGCCTCCGCCTGGCCGGCGCCCAGCTCCAGCACCGCGACCCCGGTCTGGGTCAGCAGCCGTGGCAGCACAGGCAGCAGCCGGCGGTAAGCGGCGAAGCCGTCGGCGCCGCCGTCCAACGCAGCGGCAGGCTCGTGGCGCGCCACCTCGGGCATCAGGTGCGCGATTTCCGCCGTGCGGATGTAGGGCGGGTTGCACAGGACGAGGTCGAAGCCGGCCGCCAGCGCGTCGGCCCAGTCGCCGCACACGAATCGCGCGCGATCCGCCAGATGCAGCGCCGCGGCGTTGTGCGCCGCCAGCGCCGCGGCCGCCGGCGATCGGTCCACGCCGATCCCGTGCGCCGTCGGGAACTCGGTCAGCACGGCGAGCAGGAGGCAGCCGGTGCCGGTACCCAGGTCCAGCACGCATTGCGGTGGGTCACGCCCCGTGAACGCCGCCAGAGCCGCCTCGATCAGCGTTTCGGATTCCGGTCGGGGGACCAACGTGGCGGGCGAGACAGCGAGCCCGAGGCTCCAGAATTCGCGCCGGCCGAGGATCAGCGCCAGCGGTTCGCGCGCCGCGCGCCGCTCCACCAGGGGTGCGAGCGCCATCATGTCGGCCGGTCCATCGAGATCGCGCAGCAGGACTGCGGGGGTCGTGCCGTGTGCATGCGCCAGCAGCAGCCGTGCCTCGAGCCGCGGATTGTCGATGCCCGCCTGTGCCAGCCGCTCGGCCACGCGGCCGATCGCCTGGCGGACGGTGTGGCTCAGGCCGTGGCCCGCTTGGCCTGCGCCCGCAGCAGCCGGCGCTTCAGCGCCTTGGCGTCGACCGTAAGGCGGCCATCAGGCGTGTTGAGCAGATAGGCGTCGATGCCGCCCTTGTATTCGATGGTGCGGATCGCCCGGGTGGACAGCCGCATGCGCACCTGCACGCCGAGTACGTCGGACAGCAGCGAGGTACCCTGCAGGTTCGGCAGGAACCTACGGCGGGTGTGGTTGTTGGCGTGGCTGACGTTATTGCCGGTCAGCACGCCCTTGCCGGTGATCTGGCAGCGGCGGGACATCGTAGGGGACCTCGATCCGATCGGAGGGGGCGGGTTATGAAGAACCGCCACGTGGGCGTCAAGCCACGGGGCGTCATGGAGGTGACGATGCCGGACCGCTACGCACGCTACACCCGCCTTCGCTTCGACCGGCCGCATCCGCGCGTGCTGCGCATCACCATGGGCGAAGGCCAGGAGCGGCCCAACCCGGTGGACGCGGTCATGCACCGCGAGCTGGGCGAGGTCTGGCGCGACATCGATGCCGATCCGGACACCAACGCCGCCATCATAACCGGCGCCGGCCGCGCCTTCTCGGCCGGCGGCGACTTCGCGATGATCGAGGCGATCATGGCCGACTTCGAGACCAGGGCGCGCGTCTGGAAGGAGGCCCGCGACCTTGTCTACAACATCGTCAACTGCTCCAAGCCGGTGGTGAGCGCCATGCGCGGGCCCGCGGTCGGCGCCGGCCTGGTGTGCGGGCTGCTGGCCGACGTATCGATCGCCACCAAGGATGCCCGGATCATCGATGGCCACACGCGCCTGGGGGTGGCGGCGGGCGATCACTCGGTCATCGTCTGGCCACTGCTCTGCGGGCTGGCCAAGGCAAAATACTATCTGCTGCTGTGCGACACGCTGTCCGGCGCCGAGGCCGAGAGGATCGGGCTGGTCTCGCTGGCGGTGGATGACGCAGAGCTGGACCGCAAGGCGCTGGAGGTCGCGGTGCGGCTCGCCGAGGGTGCGCAGAGCGCGATCCGCTGGACCAAGTATGCGCTCAACAATTGGCTGCGCCTGGCGGGGCCATCCTTCGACGCGTCGCTGGCGCTGGAATTCATGGGCTTCAGCGGACCAGAGGCGAAGGAAGGGCTGGCCTCGCACAAAGAGAAGCGGCGGCCGTCCTTCCCGCCCGGCTCTGCGGTGTGACCCGGGTTACCAGACGTTCACGGCGCCAACCACCACCACGACGGCGATCACGAACAGGATGGCGGCCCGGATCGGGCTGACCAGTGAGGGCGGCGGCAGCCTCTCGGGCAGGCGTTTGTGGCCGGTGATCATCGGCCGGACCAGGTCGTGCTTCAGCGCCAGGTAGACCAGGATCGCCACGATGTGCAGCACGACCGCGATCTGGATCAGCGTGAAATTCACCGCGTGGATGTGCGACAGCCAGTCGCTGGTGTCCTTGCCGACCCGATCGAACAGCGGCCCCTCGGTGTTGGCATCGTCATTGGCGAACAGCCCGGTAGCGACCTGCAGCACAAGCAGCGCCAGCATCACCAGCACCATCCAGCCGCCGACGGGGTTATGGCCGATCTCGTTGTCGGGCTCTCCCCGGAACAGATGCACGAGGTGCCGCAACGCCGCCAGCGGACCACGAATGAACTGCGAGAAGCGCGCGGTCTGGCTGCCGATGAAGCCCCACGCCACGCGGAACAGCAACAGGGCGATGATGCTGTAGCCGGAGAGGAAGTGCAGCTTCATCCAGAGCAATCGCTCGCTGAGCCAGCTGACGCAAAGCAGAATGACCAGCGCCCAGTGGAACAGGCGTATGGGCGCATCCCACACGCGGACAGGCACGATGCGTTCCATCAGGTCGGCAGCCTCGATCCGGTTGCTGGCGCCAACTTGACGCATCGGTGGCAGCGCGTCACGCAGCGCGCATGCCGATGCATTTGCCCCAGTGGCAGCCGTTCCACGGCCCGCTGATCGCCTTCGCCGTCGCGGTCGGGCTCGCTCTCGCAGGGCGCTTCCTGCGCATGGGACTGGTAGCGGCGGCAGCAGGCGGCGCCGGTGTGCTGGCAGGCTGGATCGCTATCACCGGACGGGTTCGCCTAGCCTCGTCGGTGACAACGATAGACGACCTCGCGACACTGGCGGCAGCGGCTCTGCTGATCGGTGTCGTCTTCTGCTGGCTGGGTCCGGGGCGTGCGGCCTGGCTCGCCGGTCCGGTGGCGGCGCTTGCCACAGCCTGGCTGCTGGCCGGCGCGCCCGGCAACCTGGCCACGCTACGGGCCGAGTGGAGGCTCGCTCTCGGCGTCGCCGTCGCGGTGCTGCTGTTCGTGCGTATTCTGGCGACCACGTCCGCCCCGCTGCGGCTAGGCCTCGCCGGCGTGACGCTGGCCGTCGCGCTCCATGTTGCCGGTGCGCCGCCGATATGGACGCAGCTGGCCCTGGTGCCAGGGGTTGCCGGGCTGGCCATGTGCGCAGCGACTGCTGCCCCGCCCGCCGCGGCCCTGCCGGTCACCATTGGCGTCGCCGGGCTCGGATGCCTTGCGGTGATGCGTCTGGGACGCATGCCCAAACTGGGTTTCACGACCGTGGACGCTGCCGCGCTGTCGCCGCTGCTGGCCGTGCTGCTTCAGCCGCGCACGACAGAGCGGATGGGCCGGCTCGGTCGTGCGGCACCTCTTGTCGGTGCACTGTTGGCTGGAGCGATCGCCGTCGGGTGCGTCTGGCTGGTACGCTTCGTGAGATGACTCGGGCGGGAGCACCCCGTGACCCCGGATTACTCCAGTGATGGCCAGCCAGGACAGGTGGACGACTAAGTATTCATCGCGTCGAAGAAGTCGTTGTTGGTCTTGCTGTACTTCAGCTTGTCCAACAGGAACTCCATCGCATCCACTGTCCCCATCGGGTTCAGGATGCGCCGCAGCACCCACATCTTCGACAGCGTGCCCTTCTCGACCAGCAGCTCTTCCTTGCGCGTACCCGACTTGGTGATGTCGATCGCCGGGAACGACCGCTTGTCGGACAGCTTGCGGTCCAGGATGATTTCCGAGTTGCCGGTGCCCTTGAACTCCTCGAAGATCACCTCGTCCATGCGGCTGCCGGTGTCGATCAGCGCGGTGGCGATGATGGTGAGCGAACCGCCCTCCTCGATGTTGCGCGCCGCACCGAAGAAGCGCTTCGGCCGCTGCAGCGCATTCGCGTCCACGCCGCCGGTCAGCACCTTGCCGGAACTTGGCACCACCGTGTTGTAGGCGCGCGCCAGGCGGGTGATCGAATCGAGCAGGATCACCACGTCACGCTTGTGCTCGACCAGGCGCTTGGCCTTCTCGAGCACCATCTCGGTGACCTGCACGTGACGCGTCGCCGGTTCGTCGAAGGTCGAGCTGATCACCTCGCCCTTCACCGAGCGCGCCATATCGGTGACCTCTTCCGGCCGCTCGTCGATCAGCAGCACGATGAGGAACACCTCGGGATGATTGCCGGCGATCGCTGTGGCGATGTTCTGCAGCATCACCGTCTTGCCGGTGCGCGGCGGCGCCACGATCAGCGCGCGCTGGCCCTTGCCGATCGGCGAGATCAGGTCGATCACCCGCGGCGTGAAATCCTTGCTCGGACCCTTCGCCACCGACTGGAAGTTCTCCACCTCCATCTTCAGGCGTTCGTCGGGATAGAGCGGCGTGAGGTTGTCGAAATTGATCCGGTGCCGCACGGATTCGGGCGGCTCGAAATTGATGTTGTTGACCTTGAGCAGCGCGAAATAGCGCTCGCCGTCCTTCGGCGCGCGGATCTGCCCTTCGACCGAATCGCCGGTGCGCAGGCCGAAGCGGCGCACCTGGCTCGGACTGACATAGATGTCATCTGGGCCGGGCAGGTAGTTGGCTTCGGGGCTGCGCAGGAAGCCAAAGCCGTCGGGCAGGATTTCAAGCGTGCCCTCGCCGTGTATCGCCTGGTCGTTCTCGGCCAGGTTCTTCAGGATCGCGAACATCATGTCCTGCTTACGCAGCGACGATGCATTCTCGATCTGCAGCGATTCGGCGTAGCTTAGGAGGTCGGAGGGGGTTTTGGCCTTGAGTTCGGCAAGATGCATGGACGGAGTCCGACTGTAATGCGGGACAGGGCAGAAGGCCCGTTATGTCGATGCCGACCATCAAGCTGATGGCCAGGTTCGGTCCCGTCTGGTGGGGGATTCGCGGTGGCGGTTGATCGTCACCTTGCGGAGGGAGACCCGAGGTTAAGCGAAGCTGCGGCCCCCCGTCAACCGGCAGTTAGGCCGGATCAGCGGGAAATTCAAGGGTTTCCTGGTAGGCGTTGTCAGAATGGGCGGACGATGACCATGATCACGATGACCACCAGCAGCAGCGTCGGGACCTCATTGGCGATGCGGTAGAAGCGCTGCGACCGCCGGTTGCGATCTTCGAGGAAGGCGCGACGCCAACCCGACATGGCACCGTGAAAACCCGACATCAGCAGCACCATGGCAAGCTTCACGTGCCACCAGCCGGCCGACCAGGTGATGATCCCCGGCGTCAGCACCAGCAGGATTCCGAACGTCCAGGTCGCGATCATCGCCGGGTTGATGATCTGCTTCAGCAGGCGCCGCTCCATCACCTTGAAGCGCTCGCTCTCCGCCGAACCGGGGCGCAGGTCGCAATGGTACACATAGAGCCGCGGCAGGTAGAACATGCCGGCCATCCAGGCGACCATTGCCATGACGTGGAACGCCTTGGTCCAGGGATAGAGCACGGTAAGGAAACCGATCGTCATGCCAGCGGGCAGAGACTGCGATCGGGCGGACAGATCCGTCCTCCCGCGTGGCTGCACAGCCCGGGACCGCGGATCCGCGCGCGCCGCACCAGGTCTGCCAGTGCGGCAATGAACCCGGCATCGGCGTTCGGCGTGGGGACGCGGAAATAGCCCGGCACCCCAAGCCGCTCCGCCAGCGCGCGATAGTCGATGTCCAACTCGACCAGCGTCTCGGAGTGGTCCGAGACGAACGCGATGGGCACCACCAGCACGGCGACGCCGTCACCGGCGGCACGCTCGATCTCCTCCTCGGTGCTCGGTCCGATCCAGCGCTGCGGCGTCGCGCGTGATTGATAGCAGGTTACCCAATCCACCGACTCGCCCCATCGTGCCAGCACCTGCGCCACCGTCTGCTCGATCTGCCACTGGTAGGGATCCCCCGCCCGGATGATGGGTTCAGGCAGGCCATGCGCCGAGAACAGCACACGGAGGCCGACTTCGGGGGCGAGTTGGGCGCGCGCCGCCTGCCACGCCGTGCGCAACAGCGCCACGAGGCTGTCGTCGTACGCCGCATCGGTGGGATAGCAGCAGACCACGGTGGTGTCCGCCACCAGCCCGACACGGGCCGCCGCCTCGCGCCATGCGGTCAGCGAACTGCCGGTCGTCGTCGTCGAGAATTGCGGATACAGCGGCAGCAGCACGACCGCATCGGGTCGCCACGCCCGAACCGCCTGCGCGGTCTCGTCGCTAAGCGGATGCCAGTAGCGCATGGCGATGAAACACCTGGCCTCGAACTCGCCCAGTGCCGCCTCCAGCGCGGAGGCCTGGGCGCTCGTCAGCTCGAGCAACGGCGAGCGGCCACCCAGTTCGGCGTAGCTCGCGCGCGCGGGCTCCAGCCGCGCAGCAGCGATCCGGCGGGCCAGAAACGGCCGAACGAAGAACGGGACCCGCAGGATGGCCGGATCTGTAAACAGATTGACCAGGAACGGCCGGATCGCCTCCGGCCGGTCGGGTCCGCCGAGATTGAACAGGACGACCGCAACCCTAGGCCGCACGCACCTGCTCCACCAGCGCCGCGACGTGCTCCAGCGGCGTCTGCGGTACGATCCCGTGGCCCAGATTGAAAACGCCGGGCCGGCCCTTCAGCCCAGCCAGCACCGCAGCGGTTTCGTCGTGCAGCGCGGCGCCGCCGGCGACCAGAGCCAGCGGATCGAGGTTACCCTGCAACGCCACGCCCGTCGGAACCGCCGCGGCGGCAAGACCGAGGTCCATGGAACTGTCGAGGCCGATCGCGTCGACCCCGACCGCGGCCGCATATTCGCCGGCCAGCAGGCCAGCGAGCCGCGGGAAGCCGATCACCGGCACACCTGGATGCAGCCGACGGACACCACTGACGATCGCCCGCGTCGGCTCGATTACATGGCGGCGGAACTGCCCGGGCGACAGGATGCCGGCCCAGGTATCGAACAGCATCACTGCTTCGGCACCGGCGGCGATCTGCGCCGACAGATACGCCACTGTCGCCTCGACCAACAGTGCGATCAGCTGCGCGAACAGCTCCGGCTGCGCGAACGCCATCGTGCGTGTAGCGGCAAAGTCCCGCGACCCGCCGCCTTCGACCATGTAGCAGGCTACGGTGAAGGGTGCCCCGGCAAAACCGATCAGCGCGCAGTCCGCGAAACCCTCGTCGACAAGCCCGGCGCGCACCCGCCTGACCGTCTCGAGGATCGGCGCGATCGCCGCCGGCACCCGCTGTACCGACAGCGCCGCGACATCGGCTGCAGTGCGCAGCGGTGGCAGCGCCGGTCCCTCACCCTCACGGTACGCCAGTCCTTGGCCAAGCGCCCATGGCACCATCAGGATGTCGCTGAACAGGATCGCCGCATCGAACCCGAAGCGGCGGATCGGCTGCAGCGTCACCTCGGCCGCCAGGTTCGGTGTGGTGCTGAGCGCGATGAAGTCCGCAACCGTCGCTCGCAGCGCCCGGTATTCCGGCAGATAGCGCCCGGCCTGGCGCATGAGCCAGATCGGCGGCGGCCAGAGTGCCTCGCCGGCCAGCACCTGCAGGAACGGCTTCAGGGCTCTCTCCATGACCACCGCTTAAACAGAAAAGAAAAATAAGTGAATGGATGGAAAGGTGATTGGGCCTGTAAATCGCGTGGACGGAGTTTTGCGCCACGCCATGCGCAAGATAGTCACCGCAGCTTCGCCACGGAAGCGACTGAGTCGCCCGCTTTGTTTGGCTGATGCCCACAAATCCCCAGGGCGCGCGGCGGATTCCTGCACAGCGCACACCGGCGTAGGCAGTATCCCCGTCTTTCGTCCATGCAGTCCGACAATCTGCTGGCGATCCCCGCTATCCCCGCTATCCTCAGCGCCATGCCCGATCGGCGTCTCAACCTGCATTTGGTCTCCGACGCCACCGGCGAGACGCTGAACGCGATCGTCCGTGCCACCACTGTGCAGTTCGAGCATGCGGATATCGTCTATCATCGCTGGAGCCTGATCCGGACCCGCTTCCAGCTGCATCGCGTGCTCGAGGGGATCGAGCATGAACCAGGCCCGGTGCTTTCTACCCTGGTCGATCGCGCGCTGCGGGGCGAGCTGGAGACTACCTGCCGGCGGCTGGATGTCCCGGTCGTGAACGTGCTCGACCCTGTCATGAACCTGCTGCAGGCGACCATTGGAGAGGAGGCGGCCGCGCGCCCCGGGCGCCAGTACGCGCTGAACGCCGACTACTTCCGGCGGATCGATGCGATGCACTATGTGCTGGCGCACGACGACGGCCAGGCGCAGCCGGGGCTGGCCGAGGCCGATGTGGTGCTGGTCGGCGTTTCGCGCAGCTCGAAGACGCCGACCTGCTTCTATCTTGCCAACCGCGGCATCAAGGCAGCCAACGTGCCGCTGGTGCCCAGCCTACCGGAACCGCCCGGGCTGGACACGGTGGAATGCCCGGTGGTCGGCCTGACCCTGGACCCGGAGGCGCTGATCGAGATCCGTCGCCATCGCCTGCGCCTGATCGCTGCCGGCAACGCCGTCGCCATCGCCCGGCAGAACAGCACCGAGTACATCGACGAGGACTCGGTGAAGGCGGAGCTGCTCTGGGCTCGGCGGTTGTGCAACCGGCGAGGCTGGCCGGTGATCGATGTCACCCGCCGGTCGATCGAGGAGACCGCGGCGACCGCGCTGCAACTGATGGAGGCGTGGCACGAGCGTCGGCGCAAGGAAACCGCGGCGAAGCCCTGATGCTGCAGCGCCCCACGCCTCGGCTGATCCTCGCCAGCGCCTCGGCATCCCGACGCGCCCTGCTGACCGGCGCCGGCCTGGCGTTCGAGGTTCGCCCGGCGGATGTCGATGAAGCGGCGGTCAAGCGCGCGGCCCGCGTGACCGGCCTGAACGGCGAGGACACCGCATTGCGGCTGGCCGGGCTCAAGGCGGCAGCCGTCGCCTATCGGGAGCCGCAGGCGCTGGTGATCGGCGCCGACCAGATCCTGGTCTGCGGCGATGTCTGGCACGACAAGCCGAACGACGTGGAGGCGGCGCGCGAGCAGCTGCGGGCGTTGCGCGGCCGCCAGCACGTCCTGGCCACTGCGGTCGTCTGCCATCGCGGCGGTGGCCAGGTGTGGCATCACGTCACCAGCCCGCGTCTCGCCATGCGGTCGTTCACCGAGGCGTTTCTCACCGACTACCTGGCGTCCGAGGGCGACGCGGTGACGGGTACGGTTGGTTCGTATCGGCTCGAGGGGCTGGGCGTGCATCTGTTCGGGGCCGTCGAAGGCGACCACTCGGCGATCCTCGGGCTTCCCCTGCTTCCGCTGCTCGGGTTCCTGCGCGAGGCCGGCGTGCTCGCCGCCTGATGCGGTCAGTGCGACCCGGCGGGCCTGAATCCGCTGATCAGTTCCTCGATCCTGGTCGGATCCGACTGCTCCATCACCTGCCGCGCGAAACGGGCGCAGTCGTCGATCTCGACCGAGCGGACCGCCTGTTTCACCCGTGGCACGCCTGACGCCGCCATGCTGAAGCTGCGCAGGCCAAGCCCCAGCAGCAGCGGAGTCAGCCGCGGGTTCGCCGCCATCTCGCCGCATACGGAGACCGGCATGCGCATGCGCAACGCGGCCTCGGTGGCGAACTGCACCAGGCGGAGGACCGCCGGGTGCAGGGGATCGTACAGCTCCGCCACGTCCGACTCGCCGCGATCGACCGCCAGCGTGTAGGCGGTCAGGTCATTGGTGCCGATGGCGAAGAAGTCGGACTCCAGCGCCAGCGCATCGGCCGACAACGCGGCGCCCGGCGTCTCGATCATGATGCCCAGCGGCGGCAACCGCTCAGGGATCCGCTCGCCGCGTCGGCGCAGCCGCCGTGCCACCCGCTCGTACACTTCGCGCGCCGCGCGCACCTCCCCGACCGTCGTGACCATCGGCAGCATCACCCGCACCGGCCCAGCCATGGCGGCGCGCAGGATGGCGGCAAACTGCGTCTCCAGCAGGTCCGTCCGACGCAGCAGCAGCCGGATCCCCCGCAAGCCCAGCGCAGGATTGGCGTCGGCCACCTCCGGCACGATGCCGGCACTCGCCAGCGCCTCGATGTCTTTCTCGCCGCCCCAGTCGAGCACCCGGATCGCCACCGCGTCACCGCTCATCGCTTCGACGATCGTGCGATAGGTCTCGGTCTGGGTGTCCTCGTCCGGCATCGTCTCCCGGTTCATGAACAGGAACTCGGTGCGCAGCAGCCCGATCCCGTGCGCGCCCGACTGCGCGATCAGCGGCAGCTCGATCGGTAGTTCCAGATTGGCCTGCAGCTCGACCGGCTCCCCGTCCAGCGTCTCCGCCGGCAGGCGGCGCAGCCTTGCGAAACGCTGCCGCTCCCTGGCGAAGGCGGTCACCGCGCGGCGGGCCGACACGAGGGTCTCCTGCGTCGGGTTCAGCACAACGCTGCCGGCAGAGCCGTCCACCACGACCATGTCGCCCGGCCTGATGGTGTGGGCGAGGCCGGCCGCGCCCAGCACGGCCGGCACGCCCAGCGCCCGCAGCATGACCGCGGTGTGGCCGTCGGCACCGCCTTCCTCGGTCGCCACGCCGGCGAGTCGGGACGGATCGAGCAGTGCCGCGTCCGACGGCCGCAGCGATTCGCTGATCAGCACGGCGCCTTCCGGGAGGCCGGCGAAGCTGCGGTAAGGCGCTCGGGTGAGATTGCGCACCAGCCGCCGGCCGATCTCGCGCACCTCGTCGGCGCGTCGCATCAGGCTGGCACGGTCCTCTGCCGGCATCCCCGGCTCGGCCTGCGCCAGGATCGCCGCGGCCACCGCCTCGGCCTCCTCGACCACGGCGCTCTCGGCCGATACCAAAGTCTCCTCGATCCGTCGCCGCACTGCCCGGTTCAGCCGCGAGGAGCCCAGCATGCGGATATACGCCTCGATCAGCGGCGTCAGTTCCTGCTGGCTCTCCTCCGGCAGCACTGCCAGCCGGCCTCGCAGCTTGGTCAGCTGCTTGCGTGACTGGGCGATGGCGGCATCGAAGCGGGCGCCCTCGGCGGCGCAGTCGGCTGCCTGGATCTTGTGTCGGGTGATCTCCGGCGTCGGCTCGGAGGCGCGAAACACCGTTCCGATCGCGACGCCGGCGGAGACCGGGATCCCGCTGAAGCGTGCTTCGGGCCTGGCAGCATCGGGCCCCGCGCGGTGCAGGCGCTTGTGCTGCGGCGGCGGGGGGCTAGCCTTGCTCATCGAAGCCGGATTCGACCAGCGCGGCGAGGGCCTCGAGCGCCTCCTTGGCGTCCCATCCCTCGGCGCGAAGTTCGATGACGGCGCCCTTGCCGGCCCCCAGCATCATCAGGCCCATGATTGAGCGAGCCGGCACCGACTGCCCGTCGCGGATCACGTCCACCGAGGCGCCGAACTGCTCGGCCAGCATGACGAACTTGGCTGCCGCCCTGGCATGCAGGCCGCGGGTGTTGGGCACCGTGACGCTGCGCGTCAGGACCGGCGCGCCGGAGGTTGGCGGATCGCTTGAGGGGGAAGCGTCGCCGTCGGGCGGCGTCATCCGCAGCAGCCGTTGGGCTTACAACCGTTCAGTACGTGCGAGGCGGCCCCGATGTATTTTCGCCCGGCCTCCTCCGCGCAGTTCACCGCGTCGGCCAGCGGCTGCTTCGAGCGCACCTTGGCGAGCTTCACCAGCATCGGCAGGTTCACGCCGGCGATCACCTCGACGCCCTGCCGCTGCATCATCGAGATCGCCAGATTCGACGGCGTGCCGCCGAACATGTCGGTCAACAGCACCACGCCATCGCCGGTGTCGCAGCGGCCGATACAGGCCTCGATCTCGGCACGACAGTCCTCGATGTCGTCGTTCGGTCCGATGCAGACGGTGTCGACGTTCCGTTGCGAGCCGACCACGTGCTCCATGGCGGATCGCAGTTCCTCGGCCAGCCGGCCGTGGGTCACCAGGACCATGCCGATCATGATTGGTACCAGGCTTCCCTGGCAAAGAGTGGCGTTCGGTTGCTCATGACGTCGTCTCAGGCCTCCTGTGCCTGAACCGGCGCGACTATCGCCGCGTCGAGGGAATCCAAGGCTTTACCTGTCCGCACGACAGGTCGATCGGTCAGGTAGGCCGCCTCGAGCCCCTCCCGGGCCAGCTCGCGATGCGTCACGTGCAAGCGCCAGCCGAGGCCCGTCTCGCCCGCCTCCCGCGCTATCGCGATGCGTTCTGCCAGATGATGCGCCAGCTTCTCGACCAGATAAACCGAGCGGTGCCGGCCGCCTGTACACCCAATCGTGATCGCAGCATACTTCTTGCTCTCCTGCACGAACCTCGGCAAGAGCAAGTCGATCATATCAGCCATCTGGACAAAGAATGTCGCGAAGTCGGGATCGGCCTCGATGAAGGCGCCGACCTCGGGGTCCAGCCCCGTCCGTGGCCGTAAGATGGGGTCGTAGTGCGGGTTCCGCAAAAAGCGTGCATCGAATACCAGATCTGCTTCGCGCGGCAGTCCATGCCTATAGGCGAACGAGATCAACGATACGACAAGCCGGCTCTCCTCGGCGTCGCTGCCGCTGCCGAAGTGCCGGTCGATCAACCGCCGGAGCGCGGGCGGCGGCAGTTCCGAGGTATCGATGACAAGGTCGGCGCCCTCGCGCAGCGGCGCGGTCAGCGACTCTTCCCGGGTGATCGCGTCCGCCACGCGGCCCTGCGGCGCCAGCGGGTGGCGCCGCCGTGTCTCGGTGTAGCGGCGCAGCAGCGTGGTCTCGTCCGCCCAGGCGTAGACCAGTTCCGGTCGCAGCGCGGGATTGGCCCGCAGCCGCTGCATGGCCTCCAGCACCAGCTCGGCCTGGAACCCGGAGGTCCGTGCATCGACGCCGATCGCCAGCTTGCGCTCGCCCCGGGCCACCATGTCGTCCAGCATCAAGAGCGGCAGATTGTCGACCGCCTCATAGCCCAGGTCCTCCAGTTCGCGCAGCACCGATGACTTGCCGCCGCCCGAGAGGCCGCTGACCAGTACGACCCTCCGGCGGTCGCCGGTCATGCCGTAAAGGCTCCGGCGACCTGCGTCACCCGGCCAAGCGCGCAGTCCAGCGCCAAGGCGACACGCTCGGGCGCCGAGGCGAGCCAGGGATCGACGGTGGACAGCGGCAGGTCGAGCATGTCGTGTCGGGCGATGCCTGGCAGACGCGCGGTCTCGGCAACGAGCTGGACCGCGAGTGCCAGCCTGGCCGACGCGGCGTGCGGCAGCCGCACGATCCCGAGACCGCGCACCTCGAGCAACCCGGCGAGCGCCGGCACGGGCCGGGCCACGCCATCCTCGATCTCCACCTGGTCGTCCGCCACTAGTTCAAAGCCGCGCGCCAGCAGGCGCAGCAGGAGGTCGGATTTGCCTGCTCCCGGTGGACCTATCAGCAACACGCCGTCGCCGGTCCGGCTCGCGCAGCTCCCGTGGATCTGCATGGGCCGGCAGTCTGGGCCGGGATGCGGCGGAAAGAAAGCCCACCTTGTCGCCTCGCAGGGGAAGTGCCAGCGTCGCTTTGTCATGATCAGTCGAAACAATATTGCGGCGGCGGCGGCCAGGATCGGCGGCCACGTCAGGCATACGCCGGTCATTCGGCTGAATTCCATCGACTGCGGAATGAATCTGCCGGTGACGCTGAAACTGGAGCTGCTGCAGCACACCGGCAGTTTCAAGCCGCGCGGGGCCTTCAATCGTTTGTTGTCGGCCAGCGTGCCGGGTGCCGGCGTGATCGCGGCATCGGGCGGCAACCACGGCGCGGCTGTGGCGTACGCCGCCCGCATCCTCGGGGTGAGCGCGGAAATTTTCGTTCCGTGCACGACGCCGGCGACGAAGGTGGCGCGTATCAAAAGTTACGGCGCACGGGTGGTGCAGGCCGGCGCGAACTATGCCGAAGCGCTGGCCGCGTGTCGCGACCGCCAGGCGGAGACCGGCGCGCTGGAGGTGCATGCCTATGACCATCCGGATGTCCTGGCGGGCCAGGGCACGGTGGGGCGGGAATTCGAGCAGGATGCGCCGGAGCTGACGCACCTGTTGGTGGCAACCGGCGGCGGCGGGCTGATCGGCGGCATCGCGGCGTGGTACGCGAGCAGCGTCGAGGTGGTCAGCGTCGAGCCCGAAAGCTGCCCGACCCTGCATGACGCGCTGCGGGCCGGGCATCCGGTGGACGCCCAGGTCGGCGGGCTGGCGGCGGACAGCCTCGGGGCGCGTCAGGTCGGCGGTCTGATGTTCCCGATCGCCCAAGCCCACGTGGCGGCGTCCGTGCTGGTGCCGGACGCCGCCATCGCCCAGGCGCAGCGCCTGCTGTGGGACCGGCTGCGCCTGGTTGCCGAACCGGGCGGCGCGACCGCGCTCGCGGCGCTGCTCTGTGGCGCGTTCGAGGCACCAGCGCATGCGCAGGTGGGCGTGCTGGTGTGCGGTGCCAACACCGATCCGGCGAAGGTTGCGGACGCGTGACTGACGCAAGGTTCCTGCTGGCCACCGACGACCGGGGCATCGCCACGCTGACGCTCAACCGGCCCGAGGCGGCGAATGCCTACGACGAGGACCTGCTGCGCGGCCTGACCGCCGCGCTGGAAACGCTCGGGCATGACGATGCGGTGCGGGCGCTGGTGATCCGCGGCGCCGGTCGGCATTTCCAGGCCGGCGCCGACCTCAACTGGCTGAACCGCCTGTCGCGTCAGGGACCGCAGGAGAACCATACGGCCTCGATCATCACGGTGCGCTTCAGCAAGACGCTGAACGAGCTGCCGAAGCCCACGCTGGCGGTGATCCACGGCGCCTGCTTCGGCGGCGGTGTCGGCATCGCCTGCTGCGTCGATGTGGCACTGGCGACCCCGGACGCACTGTTCGCCATCAGCGAGGTGCGCCACGGCATCGCGCCGACGCCGATCTCGACACACATGGTGAATGCGATCGGCCTGCGGCAGACCAGGCGCTATGCGGTGACGGGAGAGCGGTTCGGTGTCGACGAGGCCGCGCGCATCGGCCTGGTGCACGAGGTCGTGGCGGCGGACCGGATGGAGGCGCGGCTGGCCGATGTGCTCGACGCGATCGTGCTGGGCGCACCGGGTGCGATCGCGCGCACCAAGCTTTCCGTGCTGGGATCGAACGGGCTGCTGCTCGGCGAACGCGAGGTCGAACTGCTGGCGCATGAGGGCTGGATGCAGCGGCAGTCGGCGGAGGGGCAGGAAGGCACGACGGCGTTTCGCGAAAAGCGGAAGCCGGCCTGGTACCGGCCGGCGTAGAACCGCGACAAGAACATCTCTCCCGCTCGGCGGGAGAGGTCGCCGTGCCGAGGCACGGCGGTGAGGGTCTATCCGCCGCACACACTTCTTTCATTGCCATCCGTCATCCTCGTCGCATGGCCAACGACCGCGCACGCGACGCCAGGCGGCATCCCACCGCCGCAGAAGCCGTGCTCTGGAAGCTGCTGCGCAACAGACACCTCGAAGGCCAGAAATTCCGCCGTCAGCATCCTGTGGGCCCTTTCATCGCCGATCTTCGCCTGCCTGGAACTTCGGCTCCCGGTCGAGGCAGATGGCGGCCAGCACGCCGCTTCGACCGTCGATGCCAGGCCACTGCGTGGCTTGAAGCAGCCGGCCGGTGCGTGGTCCGCTTCTGGAATCGCGAGATCCTGTGCGATTTCGCGGCTGTCAGGGAGCGGCTGGTGGAGGAGATGGCGATGTGCCGGCGGCGGTACCCTCACCCGCCGCGCTGACGCGCGGCGACCGATCCCGCTCGGCGGGAGAGGTGTCAGGATAGTTGCCCGACACCGGATACCGCTCGCATAGTCCGCCGCCTTGCCAGGGAGGACACCATCATGCGTCGGTTCGCACTCGGCCTGTTGTGTGCGGCATCGCTCGCCGCGCCGGCGCTAGCGCAGGACCGGATCCTGCATGTCGGCCTGCGCGAGGACCCCGACCTGCTCGATCCGACGCTTGGCTCGTCCTATGTCGGCCGCATTGTATTCTCCGGGCTCTGCGACAAGCTGTTCGACATCGACGCGAAACTGAACATCGTGCCGGTGCTTGCGACCGGCTACGAATGGAAGGACCCGGCGCATCTCGTCATCCACATCCGCGACGGCGTGCGGTTCCAGGACGGGGAAAAACTCGACGCCGAGGCGGTGAAGTACAAGCTGAACCGCGACCTCACCGCCAAAGGCAGCATGCGGCGCGGCGAGGTGAACTCGATCGACAGCATCGACGTCGTGGACCCGCTGACCGTGCAGCTGAACCTGAAGGCACCCGCGGCACAGCTACTGGCCCAGCTCACCGATCGCGCCGGCATCATGATCTCGCCCAAGGCGGCGGAGGCGGCCGGGGACAAGTTCGGCCTGCACCCGGTCTGCGCCGGTCCGTTCAGCTTCGAGAGCCGTGTGGCGCAGGACCGCATCGTGCTGAAGCGCTTTCCCGGCTACTGGGATGCGAAGTCGATCCACTTCGACCAGGTGGTCTATCTGCCCAACCCGAACTCGTCGGTGCGCCTGGCGAACCTGCAGGCCGGCACGCTGGACATCGTCGAGTACATCCTGCCGACCGACGTGCCGGCGGTGCAGAAGGATCCGAAGCTGAAGACGGCGATCGGCGACTCGCTCGCCTACACCGGCGTCACGGTGAACACCGGCAACGGCTCGGCGCAGGAGACGGCGCTCGGCAAGAACGCCCTCGTGCGCCAGGCGTTCGAGCTGGCGATCGATCGCGAGGCGCTGATCCAGGTCGTGTATTCAGGCATGTATACGCCGACGGTCGAGGCCAATCCGCCCAGCTCGCCGTTCTTCAGCAACCTGAAGGTGCCGGCGCGCGACGTTGCGAAGGCCAAGGCGCTGCTGCAGCAGGCCGGCGTGCCGATCCCCGTGCCGGTGACGCTGACCATCACCAACGGCTCGGATATCCAGCAGGCCGGCGAGGTCATCCAGTCGATGGCGAGCGAGGCCGGCTTCGACGTGAAGATCAAGGCGATGGAGTTCGCCTCGTCGCTGCAGGCGGCGTATGCCGGCGACTTCCAGGCCTATCTGATCGGCTGGTCGGGCCGCAGCGACCCGGACGGCAACATGTGGCAGATGCTGCACACCGGCGGCACGTTCAACTACGGCCACTACAGCAATCCGGACGTGGACAAGGCTCTTGACGACGCGCGCACGGTGCCAGCGGTGGATCAGCGCCGACCGTTCTATGCCAAGGTATGGGAGCAGGAGCGCAAGGACCTGCCGCTGATCTATCTGTGGACCGGCAAGAACACCGTCGGGATGAAAAAGGCGCTGGTCGGATTCCAGCAGGTGCCGGACGGGTTGATCCGGCTGCAGGGGATGCAGATGCAGTAGGCCGCGCCTTGCACGGGACGGAATGGGCTGCGATTGCGCCGACAGCCGCTGTCTACGCTACCGCAAAGGTGGCTTGTCGAGCATGTCCCAGCCATAGGCGCGCGCCACCCGATCGACGATTTCCTGCATCAGCAGTTGTCCGTTGTCGCCGTTGGTCATGACGACCACACCATAACCCTTGGCACGATGCGCGGTCGCCAGGCAGCGAAATCCCCAGTTGCTGCCGCCATGTTCGAAGTACCAGCCCTCTCCCTTTCGTGCGATCGAAAAGCCGATGGCATAAGAGCCAACGCCCAGCGGGGCTACACCCGCGGCAGCATCACCACGAACCGCGCGCCCATCACCCTGTTACCGATCCCCCGCCGGTTCTCGGCGGTGATCCGTCCGTGCAGCGCCTCGATGATCTGCCGGCTGATCGACAGACCCAGCCCCGAGTGCTGGCCGAATTTCTCGCCCTGCGGCCGCTCGGAATAGAACCGGTCGAAGATCTGTTCGAGCTTGCCGTCGGGGATGCCCGGGCCTTCATCCTCGACGCTGATCTCCGCCATGCCGCCGGCCAGGCGCGCGGTCACCGCGATCCGCCCGCGCGGCGGGCTGAACGACTGGGCGTTGGTGATCAGGTTGCGCAGCACCTGCACGAGCCGGTCCTCCACCGCCCACACCATCAGGCTGGCCGGTGCATCCACCACCACGCGCGGGTCGTTCTCGGCGTCGCGGGTCGCTTCGTCGAGGTCGCGCAGCGCGTGCAGCATCGGCACCACGTCCACCGGCTCGGCGGCGACGCGCGACAACTCGGCGTCAAGCCGTGACGCGTCGCTCACATCGCTGATCAGCCGGTCGAGCCGCGTCACGTCCTGCGCGATGATGGTCAGCAGCTGCTTCTGCCGCTCCGGGTCTTCGATGCGGCGCAATGTCTCGATCGCGCTGCGGATCGAGGACAGCGGGTTCTTTATCTCGTGCGCCACGTCGGCGGCGAACTTCTCGATCGCGTCCATCCGCGCGAACAGCGCCTGCGCCGAATCCGACAGCGCCGTGGCCAGGGCCCCCACCTCGTCGCGCCGTGCCAGCAGCGGCGCCGGCACGCTGCCGGCGCGACCATGGCCCTCGCGCATGTCGGCTGCGGCGCCTGCCAGCCGGAGGATGGGGCGCGCGATGGTCAGCGACAGGTACCACGACAGCAGCACGGTCAGCGCCAGCGCCAGGCCGAACAGCGCCAGGATCGAGATGCGCACCACAAACAGGCTGGTCTCCACCTCGCGTGCGTCGCGCGTCAGCAGGATGATGCCCACGGTGTGCCGGTCGCGCTCGATCGGCTCGGCTACGGTGACCAGCAGCTGGTTGTCCTTGGTCCGCCGGATGTAGGGCGGCATCTCGCGGCTCTGGCCGGAGCTGTTCAGCCGCAGCTCCTCCTTCACGTCCGGCTGCCACTCGATGCCGCCGGCGCCCGGCGTCATGTCCACCATCAGCGGGGCCGGGGTCTCATGCGGCAGCAGCGTCAGCACCTTGTCGTAGATCCAGCCGATCGCGCCGACGATCGGGCCGTGCGTCGCGGCCGGCGGCAGCGGTTCGGTGTTCACCGCGCCTCCAGAGCCCTCGCGCACGCGGGAATCGGCGATGAGCGTGCCGTCCGGCGCGTAGATCTTCGCCTGTGCGCCGGGCGTCGGCTCGGTCAGCCGGCGCAGCAGCGGCCGGGCGATGTCGACGGCGAGCTTCGGATTGTCCGGATCGGTCGGGCGCACCGCGCTCTCGCCCAGCGCACCGGCGTAGATCCGCGCCTGTTCGCGCAGCGCCGACACCTCCGCCTCCAGCAGCCCGTTCTGGTACTGGTCGAGATACAGCAGCGCTGCCACCAGCAGGGCCAGCGGCAGCGCGTTCACCAGCAGGATGCGGCGCAGCAGCGGCGACACCCAGCGCGCGCGGAACCGCTTCTGCTGCGGGGCGGCAGCAGGCGCCAGCGCGGTGAGGGCGGAGCCGTCGGGCATGGCGGCGGGTCAGTGCTCCTTGTAGCGGTAGCCGATGCCGTAGAGCGTCTCGATATGGTTGAAATCGTCGTCGCCGGTACGGAACTTCTTGCGGATCCGCTTGATGTGGCTGTCGATCGTGCGGTCGTCGACGTAGATGTTCTCGCCGTACGCAGCGTCGATCAGCTGGTCGCGACTTTTCACCATGCCGGGCCGGGCCGCCAGCGCCTTCACCAGCAGGAACTCGGTGACCGTGAGCTGAATGTCCTGGCCGTGCCAGATGCACTGGTGCTTGGTCTCGTCCAGCGTCAGCTCGCCCCGCACCATCACCCCGCCCGGGGCCGCTCCCGAGCCTTCCGCACGGCTCGCTTCGTTCCGCCGCAGCAGGGCGCGGATGCGCTCGATCAGCAGGCGCTGGGAGAACGGCTTGGTGATGTAGTCGTCCGCGCCGAGCCGCAGCCCCATCAGTTCGTCCACCTCCTCGTCCTTCGAGGTGAGGAAGATCACCGGCATGGAGCTGCGCTGGCGCAGCCGCTGCAGCAGCTCCATGCCGTCCATCCGCGGCATCTTGATGTCGAGCACGGCCAGGTCCACCGGGCGGGCGTTCAGTCCCTGCAGCGCGCTTTCGCCGTCGGTGTACGTGCGGACCTGGAAACCCTCCTGCTCCAGCGTCATCTGGATGCTGGTCAGGATGTTCCGGTCGTCGTCGACCAGGGCGATGGTCTGCTTCATCGAGCTTTCCTTAGGGGGTACGGTCATGGCCAGGCTCCGTTTCGGTCGTTACGGCAACCCCTGACACCAGATTGTGGCGCATTGCGGACGGGAGGTGAACGGATCATGGCAGAAGCCTCGCTTTTTCAGCCCCACCGTTTCCGGACCGCCGCGTCGCACTATCTGGCCGGGCGCCCGGCCTATGCGCCCCGGCTGATCGAGCACGTGCGGCGGTTCGTCGGCCTGTCGCGCGCCGACCGGGTGCTGGACCTGGGCTGCGGGCCGGGCATGCTGGCGGGCGCCTTCGCGCGGCTGGCCGGCGAGGTGGTCGCCATGGACCCGGAGCCGGAGATGCTGCGGATCGCCGAGGTGGAGTTCGGGGCGGTCGGGCGCATCCGGTTTGCCCGCGGCAGCTCGTTCGACCTGTCGCCGTCGCTTGGGCGGTTCCGCCTGGTGACGATGGGGCGGTCGTTCCAGTGGATGGACCGACCCGCGACTCTGCGATCGCTGGAGACGCTGGTCGAGCCGGACGGGGCGGTCGCGCTGTTCAGCAGCGGCCATCGCGATGCGCCGGACACCGGCTGGACGGCGGCGTACCAGGCGCTGGTCCGTCGCTACGCCGCGGATGACAGCAGCCATCCGAGGTGCCGGGCCGACGGGACGCTCCGCCATGAGGCGATCCTGCTCGCGTCCGCGTTCGACCTGCTGGACGAGATCACGGTGATCGAGCGGCGGGAGGTGACGGTGCAGCAGCTGGTGGAGCGCGCGCTGTCCCGCTCCAGCACCGCTCCGGACCGGCTGGGCGATGCAGTGCCCAGGCTCGCCGCCGAGATAGAGGCGCTGCTTGTGCCGCTGGCGAAGGATGGCACCCTGCCCGAGGTGATAGCCACCACCGCGCTGATCGCGCGGCGTCCGGAAGCGAGGCACCCTTGAGCGAATCGGCTCCTGCCCTCGAGGCACGCAGGCTGTTGCGTGCCGCCCGTGTTGGCACCCTGGCGACCACCGCGGATGGCCAGCCCTTCGCGTCCCTGGTCACGCCGGCCACGGCGCCCGACCTGTCCCTTGTGCTGCTGCTGTCCGATCTGTCCGAGCACACCCGCCACCTGCGGGCGGAGCCACGTTGTTCGGTGCTGGTGACCGGCTCGCCGGAGGCGGCCAATCCGCAGACGGCGCCGCGCGTCACCGTCACCGGTCTGGCCGAATGCCTGGCTGACGCCGGCCCGTTGCAGCCGCGCTATCTCGCCATTCACCCGTACGCAGCGATGTACGCCGGCTTCGGCGACTTCGCGCTGTGGCGCATCCGCCCGCTGGGCGGCCTGTATGTCGGCGGCTTCGCCCGCGCCGCCCGTCTGCGCGCCGCCGACCTGGCGCCCGCCCCGGACGCGGTCGCTGCCGTCGAGGCGTCCGCCGCCGGAATCATCGGCCACTGCAACGCCGACCACCCCGATGCGCTGGCCGCCATCGCCGGCCTGCCCGGCGAATGGCAGATGGCTGCGGTCGATGTGGACGGTTGCGACCTGGCGCAGGGCGAGCGGGTGATCCGCATCCACTGGTCGGCCCCGGTCGAAGACGCGCACGGCGTCCGCCGGGAGCTCATCAGGCTGGCGCGCGTTGGCAGGGGAGATGGCGATGGCGGATGAGGGAGCCGCGGACGTCGAGCTTGCTGGCACCGTCTGGCGCCTGGTCGAGGCCCGCCTGTTCGGCGAGGACGGCGGCGAGCTGCCGTGCCCTCTGGGACCCGAGCCGATGGGCGTGGCGATCTTCGGCCCGGATCGCATGATGGCGATGGCCACTGATGGCCAGGTCCAACAGCCACCTGGCGCAGGGACTCGTGCCTTTGCTGCCTATACCGGCATTTATCGGCGCGACGGCACGAAATTGACGACCAAGGTGGACGGTGCATCCAGCCCCGACATGTTCGCCGATCAGGTCCGCCGCGTGCGCTTCGAGAGCGCAACCCGCATGGTCGTGCTGCCGGTCTCACGGCTGTTCGGTCAGGGATCCGGCCTCGAACTGGTCTGGGAGCGAGTTGGTTGACACAGGTGCCGACCGCACCGGCGGCGCCGGTTGAAGGCCGTCGGGGCCGGCAGTAGCGTGCCGCCCGCAGTCAGGAGAAGCACCGTGCTCAAGCTGGGATACAAGGCGTCGGCCGAACAGTTTGCCCCCTCGAAGCTGCTGGGATTCTCGGTGCTGGCCGAGCAGGTCGGCTTCGACTCGGTGTTCGTCAGCGACCACTTTCAGCCGTGGAAGCACACCGACGGCCACGCCCCCAACGCGCTGGTCTGGCTGGGAGCGCTGGGTGCGGCAACGAAGCGCGTGGTGATCGGCACGTCGGTGCTGACGCCCACCTTCCGCTACCATCCGTCCATCGTGGCGCAGGCCTTCGGCACGCTGGGTGCGATGTTCCCCGGGCGCGTGGTGCTGGGCGTCGGCACCGGCGAGGGGCTGAACGAGGTACCGTCCACCGGCATGGCCTGGCCCGAGACCAAGGAGCGCTTCGCCCGCCTGCGCGAGGCCAACCAGTTGATCCGCAGGCTGTGGACCGAGGACCGCCTCACCTTCGAGGGCCAGTTCTACCGGACGGAGAACGCCACGATCTACGACAAGCCGGCACAGCCGGTGCCGATCTACGTCGCCGCCGCCGGCCCGCAGGTGGCGAAGTACGCCGGCCGGTCGGCGCAGGGCTTCATCTGCACCTCCGGCAAGGCGTGGAAGCTCTACACCGAGACACTGCTGCCGAACGTCGAGGAGGGCCTGAAGCTCGCCTCCAACCCGCCCGCCGAGTACGATCGGATGATCGAGATGAAGGTGTCGTTCGACACCGACCGCGAGCGCGCCATGCAGGACACGCGGCACTGGGCGGCGCTGGCGCTGACCCCGGAAGAAAAGACTTCGGTCGAGGACCCGATCCAGATGGAGAAGCTCGCCGACGCCCTGCCGGTGGAGCGCGCCGCGAGTCGCTGGATCGTGTCCTCGGACCCGGACGAGCATATCGAAAAGATCCGGCCGTACGTCGAAATGGGCTTCCGCCACCTGGTGTTCCACGCGCCGGGCCCGGACCAGGAGCGTTTTCTGCGGCTCTACAGCGAGCAGGTGCTGCCGAAGCTGCGCCGCCAGTTCGACTGAGGTGAAGCCGCGGAGTATCATGCGACACTGTCGATCCAGCGCTACGTGATGATCGAACGGACGAAGGCCGAGGTGACCGTGCTGGAACGCGCCGGCCCCGCGTGCTCGCAATCGACGCTGGCTGGATTGGCGGCGGTGCTCGCGCTGCCCCTCTCTCTGCGCCGTATCGTCGCGTGCAGCTTGCCGGCTGAGCGGCGGACGACCATCCCATGAGCAGCAGCCTCGAGCTTCTGGCCTTGCCGGGCATCCCGATGGTGCGCGCCGGCGACGACCTCGCCGCGCTGATCATCGCCGCGCTGGGCGAACGGCGGCTGCAGGCCGGCGACGTCGTGGTGGTGGCACAGAAGATCGTCTCCAAGGCCGAGGGCCGCACGGTCGATATCGCCACCGTCACGCCATCGGCCGAGGCCGAGAGGCTGGCGGCCGAAGTGGGCAAGGACCCGCGGCTGGTCGAGGTGATCCTGCGTGAATCCACCCGCGTGGTGCGCTCGCGGCCCAATCTCATCATCGTGCAGCACCGGCTGGGCTTCGTGATGGCGAATGCCGGTGTGGACCAGTCCAACGTCGCGCCGGCCGACGGCGTGCACCGTGCGCTGCTGCTGCCGGTAGATCCCGACGCCTCGGCTGAAGTGCTGCGCATGAAGCTGCAGGCGCACTACGGCGTCGCACTCGGCGTCATCGTCAGCGACAGCTTCGGCCGCGCCTGGCGGCGCGGCACCTGCGGCATTGCCATCGGTGCGGCGGGGCTGCCCAGCCTGATAGACCTGCGCGGGCAGCCCGACCTGTTCGGCCGGACGCTCGAGGTCAGCATCATCGGCTTCGCCGACGAGATCGCCGCCGCCGCCTCGCTGCTGCAAGGCCAGGCGGCGGAGGCGCAGCCCGTCGTACTGGTGCGCGGGCTCGACTGGTCGGCGCCGCAGGCACCGGCGTCCGAGTTGGTGCGTCCCGTTGAGGAGGATCTGTTCCGGTGACCGTGATCGCACTGTCCGGCGGCGTTGGCGGTGCCAAGCTGGCGCTGGGGCTCAGCCGAATCCTCCCGCCTGACGAATTGCTGGTCGTCTGCAACACCGGCGACGACTTCGAGCATCTGGGGCTGAGCATCTCCCCCGATATCGACACCGTGGCCTACACGCTGGCCGGCGTCGCCAATCCGGAACTCGGCTGGGGCCGCGGCGACGAAACCTGGTCGTTCATGGAGACGTTGGGCACGCTGGGCGGCGAGACCTGGTTCCGGCTTGGCGACCGAGACCTCGCCGTGCATATCGAACGCACCCGCCGCCTGCGTGCCGGCGAGACGCTGTCCGCGGTGACCGCCGGAGTGTGCAAGCGCCTGGGAGTGGCACCGCGTGTGCTCCCGATGAGCGACGACCCGGTGCGCACGCGGGTCCGCACCGACGAAGGCTGGATCGACTTCCAGGAGTATTTCGTGCGCCGGCGCTGCGAGCCTGTGGTGCATGAGCTTGCCTTCCACGGCGCCGCGACCGCGCGCATGCAGCCGGACTTCCAGGCGGCGCTCGCCGACAGGCAGCTGAAGGCGGTGGTCATCTGCCCGTCCAACCCGTTCATCAGCATCGAGCCGATCCTTGCCGTCCCCGGCGTGCGCGAGGCGCTTGCCGCCTGCCCCGCCCCGGTGGTCGCGGTGTCGCCGCTGATCGGCGGTCGCGCCATCAAAGGCCCGACCGCGAAAATGATGGCCGAACTCGGCATGAAGCCCAGTGCCGGCGGTGTGGCGCGCCGCTACGGTGAACTGATCGACGCCTATGTCTGCGACTTCGCGGACATGGACCAGGTGGCGGGCATCGACGCCAAGGTGACGCTCGGGCAGACGATGATGAAGACGCTGGCCGACCGCGAGGCGCTGGCACGCACCGGTACTCGGCGCGGCGCGCGTCCTGCGGCGATGACCTCTGACGTCTGGGCGGCGGTGCCGGTGAAGGAGTTCGCCGGCGCCAAGCAGCGCCTGTCCCCCCTGCTGACCGTGGAACAGCGCCGGGCACTGGCGGCGGCGATGCTGGAGGACGTGCTGGCGGCCCTGGCCGCAGCGCCGCTGGCCGGCATCATGGTGAACACGCTCGATCCGCTGGCGAGCGAGCTGGCGCGCCGCTATGACGCCCGCGTGGTGACCGACGGCGCGCGCGACGGCCACACCGGTGCGGTGGCCGCGATGGCGCGCATTCTGGCCGACGAAGGCCGCGCGGCGATGCTGGCCGTGCCGGGCGACATCCCGCGTGCCACGGCGGCGGAAATCGCCGCGGTCGTCGCGGCACGTCGCCCGGCGCCGTCGCTCACCATCGTTCCCGCGCATGACGGCCGCGGCTCCAACGCAGTGCTGTGTTCGCCACCGCTGGTGATGCCGCTGCGCTTCGGCGATGACAGCTTCCTGCCGCATCTCGCGTCGGCGCGTGCCCTCGGGATCGAGCCGACGATCGTGAAGCTGCCAGGGATCGGGCTGGACATCGATCAGCCGGACGATGCGCTGGCGCTGCTGCGTGCTACGCCGCCCATGACGACCCGGGCCTTCAGCGCCATCGCATCGAGCGTGACGGCGGAACGGTTCCGCTGACCGCTCTCACGGCAGTTCGAGCACGTTCTTCGCCAGGATGTTGCGCTGGATCTCGTTCGACCCCGCATAGATCGTCGACGGCCGCGACTGGATGAACAGCCCTGCCGGGTTCAGCTCGCGGTTGCCGTCCAGCGGCCCCAAATGGCCGCCATACTCGCCGGCGATCTCCAGCATCGCCTCGGTGATGCGCTGGTAGAGCTCGGTCTGGTGCACCTTCAGCATCGACACGTCCGGCCCGAGCGGCTCGCCGCGATACACCCTGGCGACGAACTCGCTGTACAGCGCCTTGTGGTCCTCGAGATCGAGGCGCAGCCGGGTGTAGCGGTCCTGGAACCCCTCGTCCTCCCACACGCCCATTCGCTCCGCCAGCATGCGCAGGCGCGACAGCGCATAGGACGACTGCCGCGGCGAGCCGGAGCCGATGCGCTCGAACCCCAGCAGGTTCTTCGCCATGGTCCAGCCCTTGTTGATCTGGCCGACCATGTTCTGCTGCGGCACGCGCACGTCGTCGAAGAAGGTTTCGCAGAACTCGTCGCCCATATCGATGTTGGTGATCGGGCGCACGGTGATCCCAGGCGTGTCCATCGGGATCAGCAGGAAGCTGATGCCGTCTTGCTTCTTCGCCTGCCTGTCGGTGCGCACCAGACAGAAGATCCAGTTGGCGTCCATCGCCAGCGACGTCCAGATCTTCTGGCCGTTCACCACCCATTCGTCACCGTCCAGCACGGCCTCGGTGCGCAGGCTGGCGAGATCCGAACCGGCATTCGGTTCGGAATAGCCCTGGCACCAGATGTGCTCGCCGGTGAGGATCTTGGGCAGATAGTAGTCCTGCTGCTCCTTCGTGCCGTAGCGGATCAGCAGCGGTCCCAGCATGGTGACGCCCATGTCGTTGAACCGGGCGCAGCCGTGGCGTTCCTTCTCCTCGAGGAAGATGAGCTGCTTGCCCGGCGACAGGCCCATGCCGCCGAACTCTTTCGGCCAGCCGGGGCACAGCCAACCTTTGCGCGACAGTTTCTGGTACCAGACCTTCGTCTCGGGGTAGTGCAGCCGCTTCGGCGGATTGCGGATCTCCGGCGGATAGTTCGCCTCGATCCACTGCCGCACGTGCGCGCGGAAGTGGTCGTCGGGGAGATCGTCAAGGTCTTCGATTGTCTCGGACATAGGTAGCCTCATATTCCACGCGCCAGTGCTATGATGTACCGGCTTGCGCGATTGTCCATGGTGGACCGGTGCTTTGGCCGGTGGCTGTTGCGCCGGTGGTTCAAAGCAATGTGGGCTCAAGTTGCGCCACATCGTCCAACACTGGCGCGTCGTCCAGCGGCCGCGCCCCGCACGCCAGCAGAAATGCGGCGATGGCATCATAGGTTGCAGGCGCGCGCGTCGGGTCATTGGCCGCACCCAGCGGCACACAAATCACCGTCTCGTAGCGTGCTCGGGTGAGCAGAACGCGATAGGTGTTGATCTGATTGGAGATGGTTTCTGCCCGCTGGGGCAGTTGCCATCTGGTTCCGCGGAAGACGCGCACCCGCCACTCCCTGCGCCCCTGTTCACGGATCAGGTCGGCGTCCCAGCACAGGCCAACATAGTCCAACTCGAGCCCTTGGCAGCTGAACTCTGTCGCCACCACTTCCGGCGCATCGGAGGCACGGACATCGTCCGGAAACCGATCGAGGAACCAGTGCGCGACCGCCGCAGCGTCCATATGCGGCAATTCGGCACCAAACCCTTCGGCGCGCAGCCGCGCGGCCCCGGAACTGGCCAGCAGACCGGCGCGTCGCAAACCCCGGGCATGCGTGCGCAGCCATTTTCGCATCGCAGCGGGATCACGCGTTAGCAAAACGGGCAGATCGCCAGCATCGCACGAGATAGCCAGCGCCGCCGGGGAATTGCCCGCCAGAACCTGATCGACCCATGCGG
Source organism: uncultured Alphaproteobacteria bacterium (assembly GCA_963812075.1). Lineage (GTDB taxonomy): Bacteria > Pseudomonadota > Alphaproteobacteria > Acetobacterales > Acetobacteraceae > JAMXLO01. Next base: position 98,082 of record CAWETN010000017.1, on the reverse strand, counting down.
CGACGGCTGTACTGCGTATCTGGCGCAGTGGCACCGCAAGGTGCAGCGCGGCAATCGTCTGGATCTCCTCGAGTTTCCCCAGGTGCTGACGCGGATCGGCCGGATCCATGACGTCGGGCGCCACACGCACGCGCCATGCGATGCCATTTTCCCTATGACGGCGCAGAGCATTGCCCCATTCCGCCAAGCCGCCCTCGCCGGCATGAATCTCTTGGCCGCCGCCGACCAGGCAGACTACGGCGCAGAACCCATCATGCCGGGCCATGGATTCCAAGAGATGCGCCGGTTCAGACTGGGTCAGGCGCACCGCCTTGTCGCGCGTCTTTCTCATTGCCCAGTCCGCGGACCAGCAGCGCTGCGCTTCATCGACGACGATGATCCGTTCGGACGGTGGGTGCGTCGCATGTTGCACGTAGTGATCGCGGAATTTCGGCAGCGCCTGGATGGCGCTCAGCATTTTCCGTCCCGCATCGCCGCGTTTGGCACCGCAGGCAACCGCGTCGCGTATCAGCGCCTCACGTAGCACATGCACCAGAGTTGGATTGCCGGTCAGATAAGTGCCGCGACCGGCATCTTCGCTGCCGAATACGGTATTTAGCCCACACAACGTCTTACCGGCACCGGGGATGCCCGTGACGAAAACAATCGACCGCTTGCCAGCCTCGCGGGCCTGGTCGATTTCGGCGAGGATGGCGCCTGATGTAGCGTGGAGATTGTCTGCGTCGGCGCGCGCGGCGCGCATCTCCGCCACGCCGTGCTTCGCATACAGCATACAGGCTGCGTCGACGATGCTCGGTACCGGGCTGTAGCGAGCCTGCAGCCAGGCATCGGCATCGAGTGGATGTGCCACCGTCGCCGCCTGCCGGCCTATGTCACGCAACAATGCAGGCAGGGTTTGCGGTGTCGCGTCGAGTGGCGGCAAGACACTATGGCTCAACACGAGCGGCATCGCCGCCGGTACGGTCGTGGCATATTCCGCGATCAGGATCGGCACAATCGGATGGTTACGCGACCCGGTGTGGAAATCGTGCAGATCGATCGCGTAGTCCTCAACCTGCCGCCGGTCGGCGAGACTGTGCGCCTTACGGTCCGCCTTGATCTCCAGAACGAAGATCGCGTGGCTTGCCAGCAGAATGACGTCCGGCCGACGCCCAAGCCGCAGCATGGGGTATTCGAACAGCACCTGCCATCCGAGAGCCTCCGGCACCTCCGCCAGCGCCTGCCGCAACATGGCAATCGTCGCTTCCCACGCACGGAGCTGCTGCACCTCGTTCAACCGAAAATACCGCATTTGCGCCAATGCGAGCGAGCCGGTGATCTCGGCATCGGATGCCGCGAGGAACGCGCAGACCGAGCCGGACCAGAAGGACGCCACGTTGCGTTTCAGCGTGTCAGCGGACGCAACCGGGCTATGGCACGAACGCCGCGACCTTTGCCTCGCGGAACGGCGTACCGGACTCGGCCAGCTCGCGCAGCAGACGTGACGGTGCCCAGCGGTTGCCGTATTGCTGATGCCAGGCGGCGATCTGATTGTACACCTCGCGCACGCCGATGCCGTCGGCCCAGAAGAACAGGCCACCGCGATAGCGCGGGAAGCCGAACCCGTGCAGCCACATCACGTCCACGTCGCTCGGCCGATACGCCTTGCCCTCTTCCAGGATCTTGCACGCCTCGTTCACCGAGGCGAACAGCAGCCGGCGCAGGATCTCGCGGTCGGTGAACTCGCGCGGCGGATTGCCCAACGCGGCGCCGACCTCCTTGATGATGGCGGCGACTACGGGATCGGGATGCGGCGTGCGATCGCCCTTCTCGTAGCGATACCAGCCGGCGCCGGTCTTCTGCCCGTGCCGGCCCATCTCCACCAGACGATCGGCGATCGGCTGCTTGCGGAAGTTAGGGTTCTCGGCGGCGCGGCGCTTACGGCTGGCATAGCCGATATCCAAGCCTGCGAGGTCGCCGACGGCGAACGGCCCCATCGGGTAGCCGAACTCCACCATGACCTTGTCCACCTGCTCGGGCAGGCAGCCTTCCTCGAGCAGGATCACCGTCTCGGCGGTGAACGGCGCGCGCGAACGGTTGGCGACGAAGCCGTCGGTATTGCCCGCCATCGCCGAGATCTTGCCGATGCGGCGGCCCAGCTGCATCGCCGTCGCCAGTGTCTGCGGCGAGGACGCCTTGCCGCGCACCACCTCCAGCAGCTTCATCACGTTGGCCGGGCTGAAGAAGTGCGTCCCCGCCACGTCCTGCGCCCGCCGGGTCATCGTCGCCAGCTGGTCGATGTCCAGCGCCGAGGTGTTCGAGAACAGCAGCGCGCCCGGCTTCATCACCTCGTCCAGGCGAGCGAACACCGGCTTCTTGACGTCCATCTCTTCGAACACCGCCTCGATCACCAGGTCGCAGTCGGCGATATCCTCGTAGCTGCTCACGGGCTCGATGCGCGCGAGCCGCCGCTGCATCTCGTCCTCGGCCAGCGAGCCGCGGCGCACCGAGGTTGCGTAGTTGTCGCGGATGCGCTGCATGCCGCGCGCCAGCGCCTCCGGCGTCGCGTCCATGATCTTCACCGGCAGGCCGTGATCGGCGAAGCTCATGGCGATGCCGCCGCCCATCGTTCCGGCACCCACCACTGCGGCATTGGCGAAGTCGCGCACCGGCGTGTTGGCCGGAAGATCGGGCAGCCGCGCCACTTCGCGCTCGGCGAAGAACGCATAGCGCAGGGCGCGCGCCTCGTCGGAGTTCTCCAGCTCCTTGAACAGTTCCGCCTCGCGCCGGCAGCCCTCGTCGAAGGAGAGCGTGCAGGCGGCCTCGACCGCCGCGATGCAGTGATACGGCGCCTTCTGGTTGCGTGCACGCCGCGCGATCGACTTGCGCGTGGCGTCGAAGATGCCCGGATCGTCCAGCTTCACCGTGCGGTCGCGCACGCGCGGCAACGGACGCGAGGTCGCTATGCCGATTGCGAAGTCCACGGCCCCGTCATGCAGGTCGGAACCCTGCGGCAACATCGCGTCGATGATGCCAAGCTGCTTCGCCTCGGACGCGGGCACGTGGCGGCCGGTGATGATCATGTCGAGCGCCGGCCTGACGCCGGTCAGCCGCGGCAGGCGCTGCGTTCCGCCGCCGCCCGGCAGGATGCCGATGAGCACCTCGGGCAGCCCCACGCGTGCGCTCGGCAACGCCACGCGATAGTGGCACGCCATGGCGATCTCCAGACCGCCGCCCAGCGCATAGCCATGGATCGCGGCAACCACCGGCTTCTCGCTCGCATCCAGCGTGTCGTAGACGCGCTGGCCGAGTGGCGGGCGCGCGCGATTGGTGCCGAAGCCGCGGATGTCGGCGCCGGCGATGAAGCTGCGGCCGGCACCGATCAGCACCATCGCCTTGATCGCCGGATCGAGGTTGCCGCGCGTCACGCAGTCCTTGATGCCGTCGGCGACACCTGGGCCAAGCGCGTTCACCGGCGGATAATCGACGGTGATGACGCCGATATGGCCCTTGCGTTCCAGCGTGACCGGTGATGCTCCGCTCATGCAATAATCCCCCTACCGGCAGGTAGGATAGGAAGCTGGCGGGACGCCGTCCATGGCAGTCTATGCAGCGACCTGCCTGCGCCAGACGCGGTTGTGGCCGACGGCGCAGACCGGGGCGAAGCGGGCGTCCGGTTCCAGCACGCGACGGCAGGCCTCGACGACATCGGCGATGCCGCTGAACATGTCAGGTGGAAGCTGCAGGTCGGTCGATGCATCGTCCATCACCAGATAGCCGCCGGGCCTGACCAATTCGCCGTAGACGATGATGTCGTTCACCACGGCGTGGAAGTCGTGGCAGCCGTCGATGTAGACCAGGTCGAACGGCGCCAGGCTGCGGCAGGCGGCCTTGATCCCGTCGTCGGTGGAGTGGCCACACAGGATCCGCGCCTGGCGGCTGAGCGGAATGCCGGACCAGTCCTGCAGGTCGCGGATGGCGGCGGCGTAGTCGGTCGCGGGATCGAACGTGAGGTACTTGTCGCCATCGCCATTCAGCGGCGTGATACCGAAAACGAAGGCGTCCTTGCCGGCCTGCAAGGCGAGCATGCCGACCAGGCTGACGACCTGCCCCTTGAACACGCCGATCTCGAGGAAGCGGAACGGGACGGGCATCGCGTCCACCAGGAGCTTCCACAGCCAGTGGAACGCGCGGTCACCAAACCCCAGGTTGTTCTGCTCCACGTGGTCCCGATGCCGCCGCAAGGCCGGCGACGCCTGCACCGAACTCGGTGAAGGCCTGATGGATCGCCGCGTGCACGGCAACCTCGTCGCGATAGATCGCCTCGACCGAGCCGAGCGTGGGGAATGCCATGCGGCTTCGTCGCCTGGCGCTACAGCACCGCCTCGGCCACCACGCGCAATGCGTCGACCGACGCGCCGGTCAGCACCATCGTGGTCAGCTTGCCGGCCTTCGCCACCTGCTGCCACGCCTGCAGCCGGTCCTTGATGCGGTCCGCGCTGCCGACCAGTGCGATCTCGTCGATCAGCCTGTCCGGCACCAGCGCTTCGGCGTCCTTCTTGTGACCGCCAAGGTAGAGATCCTGGATCTTTGCGGCTTCCGCCTCGTAGCCGAGCCGCACGGCGAAGTCGTTGTAGAAGTTCTTCGACCGCGCGCCCATGCCGCCGATGTACAGCGCGAGGTTCGGCCGCACCGCGTCACGGCACGCCTGAAGGTCGTTGCCCATGCTGATCTTCACGTACGGGGCGAGATCGAAGCCATCCAGGTCGCGCGGCTTGCCGGCCTTGGCGCGGCCGTCGAGGATCGGCTGCACCACCTGGTCCGCCTGCTCGGGTGAGAACCAGATCGGCAGCGTGCCGTCCGATACTTCGCCCGCGGTGCGCAGCCCGGCCGGTGTGATCGATGCGGTGTAGATCGGCATCGACGCATCGCCATGCACGATGCTGCGCAGCGGCTTGCCCAGGCCGGTGGCGCCGGGGCCGGCGTAGGGGATCTGGTAGTGCTCGCCCTGCCAGGTCAGCGGCGTCTCGCGCGCCAGCGCCTTGCGGATGATGGCGATGTATTCCTTGGTGCGGCCGAGCGGCTTGCCGTAGGCCACGCCGTGCCAGCCCTCGATCACCTGCGGTCCCGACGGGCCGACGCCAAGCAGGAAGCGCCCGCCGGACAGCGCGTGCAGCGTCATCGCGGTCATCGCGGTGCAGGACGGCGTGCGCGCCTGCATCTGCATGATCGCCGTGCCGGCCTTGATCTTCGTGGTGCGTGCCAGCACCCAGGCGACCGGCGACACCGCGTCGGTGCCCCAGGCCTCGCCCGACCACACCGACACGTAGCCCAGGCGTTCGGCCTCCAGCACCTCGTCCATGCTGAGCCGCGGGGTGGCGCCGTTGATGCGCATCGTGATGCCGAGTTGCATCGGCTGCTCTCCTTCTAACGGACCTTCGCCAGCACGTCGTCGCGGAAGCGGCGCATGTTGCCGATCGTGTCGTCCAGCGTCGCCGCGGTCAGCCGCACATCGACCGACGCCACGCCGAGCTCGGCCAGCGCCTTGATGTCGGCGACGTAATCGGCGGCGCCGCCGGTGAACATCTCAGCCTCGCCGTCGATCGTGCGGCGCGGGCGGGCGGAGGGGCCATTCAAGACGCGCAAAGCCACCGCAACGGTGGACGGATCGCGGTCGGCCTTCTCGGCGAAGCCGCGGAAACGGGTGAGGCCGGCCTTGAAGCGGCTGACCGTGTTCATCGGGAACTGCGGGTTGGTGCCGACCGGATACCAGCAATCGGCATAGCGCACGGTGCGGCGCAAGGCGGGCGCGCTTTCGCCGCCGACCCAGATCGGGATGGGCTGCTGCACCGGCTTGGGCGTGAACACCACGTCGGCAAACTGCACGTATTTGCCGTCGAAGCGCGGATCGTCCTTCGACCACAGCTCCTTGCACGCCGCCATCCATTCATCCGTGACGTGGCCGCGGTCGTCGAATGGTGCGGCGTCGATCGCCTCGAATTCTTCGCGACACCAGCCGACGCCGATGCCGAGGGTGAGCCGGCCCTTGGACAGATAGTCGATGGTGGCGAGGATCTTCGCGGTCAGCACGGCGGGGCGATGCGGCACCACCATCACCGACATGACGAAGCGCAGCCTCGTGGTCAGCGCGGCCAGGTAAGCGGTGGTGGTGAGCTGTTCCAGCCACGCCGCCGCAGTGCCGGCGGGGAACTCGCCGCTGTCGGTATACGGATATTTCAACTCGAGATTGCGCGGCACCATGATGTGGTCGCTGACCGTGACGTAGTCGAAGCCGAGGGCCTCGCCCTCGGTGATGACGCGGCGCAGGCTGTCCGGTTCGATGAGCGCGCCGGTGGTAGGTGCATTGAAACCGATCTGCATGGGATCTCTCTCTTCATGACGGGGAAGCGCGCGTCACTTCACCTTCGCCATCACCTCATCCTTGAAGCGCCGCATATTGTCGATGGTCCCAGCCAACGTCGGTGCGAACATGCCCGAAATCGAACGACGTGACGCCCGCCTCGGCCAGCGCCTTGATGTCGCCGACGAAGTCTGCCGCGCCACCGGTGAAGAGCTTACGCTCGCCGTCCACCGTGCCCTTCGGCTGCGCCTCGGCATTGGAGGAAATGCGATAAGCAAGCGTCACCGACGACGGATCGCGCCCGGCCTTCGCCGTCATGTCGCGCAGCTTCGCCACGGCGGCCTTGAAGCGTGTCAGCGTGTCCATCGGGAACTGCGGATTGGTGCCGATTGGATACCACGCATCGGCGTACCTGGCGGTCCGCCGCAGTGCCGGGCCGCTCTCGCCCCCCACCCAGATCGGGATCGATTTCTGCACCGGCTTCGGCGTGAACACCACGTCGGAGAACTTCACATACTTGCCGTCGAACTTCGGATCGTCCTTGGCCCACAGTTCCTTGCACGCCATCATCCATTCGTCGGTGACCTGGCCGCGGTCCTCGAACGGTGGCGCGCCGATCGCCTCGAACTCCTCCTTGCACCAGCCGGCGCCGATCCCCAGCGTCAGCCGGCCCTTCGACAGATAGTCGATCGTCGCCAGGATCTTTGCGGTCAGCACCGCCGGGCGATGCGGCACCACCATCACCGATGTAACGATGCGCAATTTCGACGTCGCGGCAGCGATGAAGGCCGCGGCGGTAAGCTGTTCCAGCCGCGCGGCACCGGCACCCGAGGGAAACTCGCCGGATTCGCTGTAAGGATAGCGCGAGGCGATGCTGGTCGGGATCATCACATGATCGCTGACTGTGATGTAGTCGAAGCCCAGCGCCTCCGCCTCTGTGGCGATGCTTACCAGGCTGTCCGGCGCGATCAATGGCCCGCTGGTGGGCGCGCTGCATCCGATCTGCATTTGTTCCTCTCCCCGCTGCGTTGCGTCTGGCGCGACGATAGCACACGATCCGCCGCTGCCAGCCAGACGGGGGATTTGGTGGACTTCGGCATCCATATCGGCACGCGCGGCTGCCTGACCTCGCGCGAGAACGTCATGGCGGTGGCGCAGCGCGCCGAAGCGCTGGGCTATGCGTATCTCGGCGTGGCGGACCATCTGATCGTGCCGGTGCGGACCGGCGTGCGCTATCCGTATACCGCCGACGGCATCTGGCCTGGTGCGCCGACCGGCGAATGCTTCGACTGCATCGCCACGCTGGCGTTCCTGGCGGGCTGCACGCAAAGGCTGAAGCTGCTGACCTCGGTCGCCGTGGTGCCGCATCGCCCGGCGGTTTTGGCGGCGAAGCTGTTCTCCACCGCCGATGTGCTGTCCGGTGGCCGCGTCATCGCCGGCGTCGGCACCGGCTGGATGCGCGAGGAGTTCGAGGCACTTGGCACGCCGCCCTACGAGGAGCGCGGTGCGGTCACCGACGAATACCTGACCGCGTGGCTTGCGTTGTGGAACGAACCGCGGCCGGCGCTGGATGGCAAGTACGCGAAGTTCGACAACGTCGTATTCGCGCCGAAGCCGGCCGCACGGCCACGCCTGCCGATCTGGGTCGGTGGTGAAAGCCCGCCCGCGCTGCGGCGCACGGTGAAGTTCGGCGACGCGTGGTATCCTGGTTCGGCCAACCAGACGATCCGGCTCAATACGCCGGAGCGGTTGCGCGACGGGGTCGCCGGCCTGCATCGCGTCGCAGAGAAGGCGGGCCGCGATCCGGCGACGATCGATGTCGGCTATCTATGGTTCGCCCCGCCCGTGTGGGATGCACAGCAGGGTCCCGACGGGCGGCAGTTGTTCACCGGCAGTTCGTCGGACATGCTGGCGGACGCAGCCGCCCTGGAGAAGGCCGGCGCGCGACACACGATCCTGTATCCGCAACGGCCGACGATCGAGGAGACGCTGGAAGTGATCCAGCGCTTCGGGGAAGAGGTGGTACGCAAGGCATGATGCACGACATCGAGACCGCGCCGCTCGACGAGCTGATGGCGCGGGCGGCGGCGAAACGCGACGCGGCGCACGGGCGGTTGGTGTCGTACTCGCGCAAGGTGTTCATCCCGCTGACCAAGCTGTGCCGCGACGTGTGCCACTACTGCACCTTCGCCGAACGGCCGCGCGCCGGAAGGCCGGCGTATCTGTCGGCCGACGCGGTGCTGGAGATCGCCCGTGCCGGCGCCGCGGCGGGCTGCACCGAGGCGCTGTTCACCCTGGGCGACAAGCCGGAACTGCGTTACCGCGCCGCGCGCGAGGCGCTGGCCGAACTGGGGCATCCGAGCACCATCTCCTATCTGCGCGAGATGTGCGCGTTGGTGCTGAAGGAGACCGGGCTGCTGCCGCACGTGAACCCTGGGATCATGACGCGCGAGGAGATCGCTTCGCTGCGCGAGGTTTCCGCCAGCATGGGCATCATGCTGGAGTCGAGCAGCGACCGGCTGTGCGAACCGGGCCAGGTGCATTACGGCTCGCCCGACAAGGCGCCGGGCGTGCGGCTCGAGATGATGCGGCAGGCGGGCGAGCTCGCGGTGCCGTTCACCACCGGCATCCTGATCGGCATCGGCGAGACGCGCGCCGAACGGCTCGATTCGCTGCTGGAGATCGCCGCGTTGCACGCGGCGCACGGCCACATCCAGGAAGTCATCGTGCAGAACTTCCGCGCCAAGCCGGACACCAAGCGGGCGGACGCCGACGAACCCGATCTCGACGACCTGCTGTGGACCATCGCCGCGGCGCGGCTGATCCTGCCCGAGGACGTGCACGTGCAGGCGCCGCCGAACCTGTCGCCCGGGGTGTACGAGAGGCTGATCGACGCGGGCGTCGACGACTGGGGTGGCGTGTCGCCGGTGACACCGGACCACGTGAACCCCGAGGCGCCGTGGCCGCAGATCGAGGCGCTGGCGCAGCGCACCGCCGCGATGGGCAAGCTGCTGGTGCAGCGCCTGCCGGTGTACCCGGCCTACGCGTTCGCGCCGGAGCGCTGGTGCGCGCCGGACATTGCCACGCGCGTGCGGCGTGCGATCGACGCGGATGGCTGGGCGCGCGAGGATGACTGGGCGCCGGGGCTGACGGTGCTGCCGCAGCAGCGCACGCCGGTGCTGGACCGGGTCGATCCGGCGGTCGCCGATGCAGTGGTGAAGGCGGTGTCCGGCGCGCGGCTGGACGAAGCCCAGATCGTGCGGCTGTTCGCCGCGCGCGACGCCGACTACGAGCACGTCGTCACCGCGGCGGACGCGCTGCGCCAGTCGGTCAGCGGCGACGTCGTGCGCTACGTGGTCAACCGCAACATCAACTACACCAACATCTGCTACTACCGCTGCAGGTTCTGCGCGTTCTCCAAGGGCAAGACGCACGAAGAGCTGCGCGGCGCGCCGTACGACCTGGCGCTGGACGAGGTGGTGCGGCGGTCGCGCGAGGCCTGGGAGCGCGGTGCGACCGAGGTGTGCCTGCAGGGCGGCATCCATCCCGACTACACCGGCGCCACCTATCTCGGCATCTGCCGCGCGATCAAGGACGCGCTGCCGGAGATGCACGTGCACGCGTTCTCGCCGCTGGAGGTAACGCAGGGTGCGGCGACGCTCGGGCTGTCGCTGCGCGACTTCCTGGCCCAGTTGAAGGCGGCGGGTCTCGGCACGCTGCCCGGCACGGCGGCGGAGATCCTCGACGACGAGGTGCGCGCCATCATCTGCCCGGACAAGGTGAACACCGAACAGTGGTTCGATGTGGTGCGCACCGCGCACCAGCTCGGCCTGCGCACGACGTCGACGATCATGTACGGACATGTCGAGCGTCCGGTGTCGTGGGCACGCCATCTGCTGCGGCTGCGTGATGTCCAGGCGGAGACCGGCGGCTTCACCGAGTTCGTCCCGCTGCCCTATGTGCATATGGAAGCGCCGATGTATCTGCGCGGCCTGTCGCGCAAAGGACCGACCTTGCGCGAGGCGGTGCTGATGCACGCTGTCGCGCGGCTCGCGCTGCACCCGCTGATCACCAACATCCAGACGTCTTGGGTGAAGATGGGACCGGACGGCGCGGCGCTGTGCCTGAACGCCGGCGCCAACGACCTCGGCGGCACGCTGATGAACGAGAGCATCTCGCGCGCCGCCGGCACGCAGCACGGGCAGGAGTTCCCGCCTGAGGCGATGGAAGGATTGATCCGCTCGATCGGCCGTGTCCCGCTGCAGCGCGACACGCTGTACCGGCCGGCGGCGCAGGAGCGCCGGGTCGCCTCGTTCGATGCGCCGGAGCTTGCACCGGTGGTGCAGACGCCGCCGCGCAAGATGCTGGCGGCGGAATAGCCCACGGGATGCGCACGGCCGCCCTCGCGCTGGCGGCGCTCAGTACCACCGCCGCCTGTCAGCCGGTGGGGGTGCCGGGCGCCACGGCGCTGCGGTCATCCTGGATGTTCGGCGTCGAGCGGATGCGCGATGACCCGGAGCCGCGGCTTCCTTACACCAATCAGTTCATCGCCGACCTGGCCGCGATGCCGAGTGTCCAGGTGGTTTATGTCGGCGACGGCAACATGTTCCCGTTCAATGCCTGGCAGGGCGGGAAGGTGCTGGTCTCGCCCTGGCTGCGCGGCGAGGGCAACTGCATGAACATCGCCTACACGGTGTTCCAGTCCGGTCAGCAGCAGGCGCTGTTCGGCGTGGCGGTGCCGCCGATGCCCGCGGGGTTCGAGCCGGATTCGGCGTGCGTCGATCGCGCGGCATCGCAATTCTATCGGGCGCTGGTGCTCCAGGGGCTGTAGCGCCGGGGACTCGATGACGATGCGCCACTCGCGGTATCGTCATGGCCGGCCCGGACCGGGCCGAGACGGAAGGAGGCCACTTTGCTTGCGGATCGCTACGAGCTGCCGCTGTCCACTTCGTCCGCCGCCGCGCGGGACGCCTATGTGCACGGCTGCGAGCTGGCGCTGACCTTCTACCCGGGCGCGACGGCCGCATTCGACAGCGCCATCGCCGCCGACCCGGGCTTCGCGCTGGCCCACGCCGCCAAGGCGCAGGTGCTGATGCGGGAGGGCCAGGTGGCGGCAGCGCGCGAGGCGTTGGCGGTGGCCAAGGGTCTGGCCGCTGGCCTGCCGGCACGGGAGGCGAGCCATGTCGGCTATTTCGATCTGATGTTCGCGGGACGCAGCGAGCCGGCGATCGCCGCCCTGCACGCGCATCTGGCCGCCTGGCCGCGCGACGCCCTGGTACTCGCCACCGCAGCCAACCCGAATGGCCTGATCGGCGCCTCCGGTCGCATCGGCCAGAAGCACCGGATCGCCGTGCTGATGGACGGTCTCGCCCCGCACTACGGCGACGATCCCTGGTTCCTGGCACATCACGCCATGGCGCTGTCCGAGGATGGGCAGCTTGCCGCCGCGCGGCCGAAGATCGAGCGCTCGGTGGCGGCGAAGCCGGACAACGCGCATGGCGCGCACGGCTTCGCGCATGTCTGCTACGAGAGCGGCGAGCCGGATACCGCCCGTGCCTATCTGTCGTCCTGGCTTGCCACCTATCCGCGCGCCGGATTCTTCCACGGCCATCTGAGCTGGCACCTGTCGCTGTGCGAGCTGCAGGCCGGCAACTGGACCGCGGCGCTGCACCTGTATCGCGACGCCATGACGCTCGACCGGCACAGCGGCGGGCCGCAGCAGCGGATGTCGGATGCGACGGCGTTCCTCTGGCGTTCCGAACTCGCCGGCCATCCGCGCGATGCCGCCGCCTGGCGCACGATGTACGACTATGCGAACAGCGCGCTGCCGCGGCCCGGCGCCGGGCTCGCCGACCTGCACGTCATCCTGGCCCAGGCGGTCATGCGCGACGATGCCGGGCTCGCCGCCCGCGCCCGCCAGATGGAGGAGCTGGCGCGCGAGGGGCGCTATCCGTCCGGCTCCTACCTTCCGGCGCTGGCGCGCGGCTTCATGGCGTTCGAACGCGGGGATTTCGCTGCCGCGATCGAGGCGCTGACCCCGCTCGTCCAGGAGAGCGAGCGCATCGGCGGCAGCCGCGCACAGCATGACCTGATCGAGTTCACGCTGCTGAAGGCCTGTCTCGAGGCCGGTCGGCTGGAGGAGGCACGGCACCTGCTTGGCGCGCGGCGGCCCGGTGCGGCTGGTGTTCCCGTCACAGGGGTTGCGGCGCTGCATTGAAGTACCCGCCGCGCAAATGGATGGGGCACGTTGACGCTCCGTAAACGCCCGGCCTATCGTCGCGGCTGAAATCAAGTGCCGGGGCACCACCAAGACGGCCCCGCCTCCGGGAGGGCTGCCGAACGTGGAAGATGCTGCGCGCCTGTTGCAGCTTGTGGTCAACGGCGCAGCCGCCGGTTGCATCTATGGCCTGATCGCCCTCGGATTCGTCCTGATCTACAAGGCGACCGAGATGATCAACTTTGCCCAGGGCGACATCATGATGCTGGGCGGGTTCTTCGCATTCGCCCTCATCGCGCATTTCGGCCTGAACTACTGGATCGGCGCGCTGCTCGCCATCCTGCTGACCGCCGCGTTCGGCTTTGCGCTGGATGCAATCATCCTGCGGCGCGTCATCGGCCAGCCGCAGTTCGCCGTGGTGATGCTGACATTGGGGTTGGGCTTCATCTTCCGTGCCTATGCCGGCATCACCTGGGGCTATGATTCCGTCGGCTTCGAGACGCCGTTCACCAACCGGACGGTCAACCTGCACGGGCTGATCCTGGGCCAGGACAACGTCTCGATCATCGTCGGCACCGTTCTGCTGTGCGGCGTGCTGTACGTGTTCTTCAGCCGCACGCGTCTCGGCATCGCGATGCAGGCCTCGTCGCAGAACCAGCTCGCCGCGTACTACATGGGCATCCCGGTGCGCACGGTGTTCTCGCTGATCTGGGCGATCAGCGCCGGCGTCGCCGCGGTGGCAGGCATCCTGCTGTCGCCGGTCTCGATGATCGACGTGAACATGGGCTTCCTCGGCATCAAGGCGTTCGCCGCGGCGGTGCTGGGCGGCTTCGGCAGCATTCCCGGCGCGCTGGTCGGCGGCGTGGTCATCGGCATCGTCGAACAGCTGGCCGGTTACTTCCTGCCGGCGGGCTTCCAGGAGGTCACCTCCAACGTCGTGCTGCTCGGCACGCTGATCCTGCGTCCGCAGGGCCTGTTCGCCGAGATCGCCGGCAAGCGGGTCTGAGCGATGCGCTATCTGTTCAAGACCGACTACCGTCAGGACATCACGCTGTGGCGGCACCGCGGCGACCTGTTCTGGTACGGCCTGCTCGGCATCGTCCTGCTGCTCATCCCGTTCACGATGAGCGAGTTCTATGTCGGCGAACTCGGCGGCGTGTTCGTCTTCGCGGTCGCCGGCGTCGGCATGATGCTGATGGCCGGCTATACCGGCCTGATCAGCCTGGGCAACGCGGCGTTCCTCGGCATCGGCGCCTACACCGAGGCGATCCTGCTGGCGCACGGTGTGCCGCTGCTGCTGACGCTGCCGGCGGCCGGCCTGCTCACCGGCGTGTTCGGTATCCTCATCGGCCTGCCGACGCTGCGCATGAGCGGGCTCTATCTGGCCATCGCCACGCTGGCCTTTGGCTCGATCGTCGGCACGGTGTTCCAGAAGTGGGACGCGGTCACCGGCGGCTTCGACGGCTTCGCGGTGCCGACGCCGGACCTGTTCGGCATCCCGGTCGAGGGTGCCAACGGCATCTACTATCTGTCGCTCGCCGTGCTGGTGATCGTGCTGTGGCTGTCGGCCAACATGCTGCGCACGCCCTTGGGGCGCGCGATGGTGGCAATCCGCGACAGCGAGATCTCGGCGCAGAGCATGGGCATCCATCTTGCGCGCTACAAGACGTTCGCCTTCGCGGTGAGCGCCTTCATCACCGGCCTGGCGGGCGCGCTGTTCGCGCACTACGTGCGATTCCTCGCGCCGGACGCGTTCGACGTGCTGCTTTCGGTGCAGTTCGTCACCATCGTGTTCGTCGGCGGGCTGGGCTCGCTGCACGGGGTGATCTTCGGCGCATTGTTCGTGCGCCTGCTGCCGCAGTTCATCGCCATCATCCGCGACGACCTGCCGTTCGGCATCGGCCGCATGCCCGGGCTGGAGCCGTCGCTGTTCGGCCTGGTGCTGGTGGTGGTGATCCTGTTCGAACCGGGCGGCATCTACGGCCGCTGGATCAAGATCAAGCACTGGTTCCAGGCCTATCCGCTGAAGCGTCGCACCGGCTTCCGCCGGCAGAAGTCCTATGCGCGGTCGGAGCGGCTGCGATGAGCCTGTTCCGCGCCGAGGACATCGCCATCCGTTTCGGCGGCATCCGCGCCGTGGATGCGGTCAGCTTCGACGTGCGGCCCGGCGAGGTGTTCTCGATCATTGGCCCCAACGGCGCCGGCAAGACGACGATCTTCAACCTGATCAGCCGTATCTACACCCCGACCTCGGGAAAGCTGGTGTTCCAGGACCAGGACATCACCGCGGTGCCGGCGTATCGGATCGCCGGACTAGGCATCGCGCGCACGTTCCAGAACATCGAGCTGTTCGCCAACGCGACTCTGCTGCAGAACCTGCTGATCGGCCGGCACTGTCACTCCAGCGTGGGCGTGCTGTCGCAGCTTGTCTTCCTGCCCCATGTGCGACGCGCGGAGCTGAAGCATCGCGAGAAGGCCGAGGAGGTGATCGCCTTTCTTGGCCTGGAGCGGTATCGAGACACGCTGATCGCCAACCTGCCCTACGGCGTGCGCAAGGTGGTGGAACTCGGCCGCGCGCTGTGCATCGAACCGAAGCTGCTGCTGCTCGATGAGCCGTCGTCCGGGCTGAACGTCGAAGAGACCGAGGGCATGGGGTTCTGGATCGAGGACATCAAGAAGGACCTCGGCATCACCGTGATCATGGTCGAACACGACATGAACCTCGTGCGCATGGTGTCGGACCGCGTGATGGCGCTGAACTACGGCAAGGTGATCGCACTCGGCACGCCGGACGAGGTGCAGAACCATCCCGAGGTGGTGCGCGCGTATATCGGGGGTGAGGGATGAGTACGCATCAACCCCTCCTCGACGTCACCGCGATCGAGACCTTCTACGGCCCGATCCAGGCAATCCGCGGCGTCAGCCTGCAGGTCTCGCAAGGCCAGATCGTCACCGTACTCGGCGCCAACGGCGCCGGTAAGACCACTGTGCTGCGCACCATCTCCGGCGTGCTCGATCCCGAACGCGGCTCGGTGCGCTTCGAAGGCCGGGACATCGCCCACCTGCCGCCCGACCGCGTGGTGCGTCTCGGCATCTGCCACGTGCCCGAAGGGCGCGAGACCTTCCCGTTCCTGACGGTGCACGAGAACCTGCTGATGGGCGCCTACACGCGCCACGACAAGGACGCGGTGCATCGCGACCTCGAGCTCTGCTTCGGCTACTTCCCGGTGCTGAAGGAGCGCTCGCACCAGCGCGCCGGCCTGCTGTCCGGCGGCGAGCAGCAGATGCTGGCGATCAGCCGCGCGCTGATGGGCCGGCCCAAGCTGCTGCTGCTCGACGAGCCTTCGCTCGGCCTGTCGCCGCTGCTGGTCTCGCAGATCTTCCGCATCATCCGCCGCATCAATGAGGAGCAGGGCGTCGCCATCCTGCTGGTCGAGCAGAACGCGCACATGGCGCTGCGCACCGCGCAGTTCGGCTACGTGCTGGAGGTCGGCCGCATCGTCCTCGCTGACGATTGTGCGAAGCTGATGCAGACCGACGCGATCAAGGAATTCTACCTGGGCCAGAAGGACACCGGCGTCCGCGGCCAGCGGCGATGGAAGAGGAAGCGGCTGTGGCACTGACGATCCCGGCACTGCTCGCCGAACGCGTCGCGGCGCACGGCGGCGACATCGTGCTGCGCAAGAAGGACCACGGCATCTGGAAGGCCACCACCTGGACGCAGCTTGGCGCCCGTGCGCGTGAGGTCGCCCGCGGCCTGAAGGCGATCGGCTTCCGCTCCGGCGACGTGGCCTGCGTGATCGCCGAGACGCGGCCCGAATGGGTATACATCGATCTCGGCATCCTCGGGGCGGGCGGTGTGAGCGGCGGCATGCACCCCGAGCAGGAGGCGCAGCCGCTTGGCCAGGCGCTGCGCAACTCGCGCTGCCGCGTGCTGTTCGTCGAGAACGAGGAACAGCTCGACAAGGCACTGCTGATCCGCGAGCAGTGTCCCGCACTGCAGCGCATCGTCGTGATCGACATGAAGGGCCTGCGCGACTTCGCCGATCCGATGTGCGAGAGCCTGCAGGCGTTCATCGCCCGCGAGGGCAAGGACGACTGGGACGTCGCAGCGATCACCGCCGACCAGCCTGCGGTCCTGCTGCAGCCACGCAATGGCACAAGCCGCACCCTGACGCACGGCGACGCGCTGCACTTGGTCGGCAATGCGCGCTCTCTGTTGCCGCTGCGCGTCGGCGACGAACGCCTGGCGCTGCTGCCGATGTGCCACCTGATGGAGCGCGTGCTGGGTCTGTACCTGTCGCTCGATGCGCGGGTGGTGAGCAACTACCTGGAGAATCCCGACACCGCGATCGAGAACCTGCAGGAGGTCCAGCCCACGGCGCTGGCCACCGATCTGCATATCTGGCAGTTGCTGTACGCCCGCATCGGCAATGCCGCCGCCGGCGCAACCCGTCTGCAACGCATGCTGTATCGCTGGGCGATCGCGGCGGGCGCGCGCGGTGGTCCCGCGGCGATGCTGGCGCGGTTCTGCGTGCTGCACGCCGTCAGGCGGGAGCTCGGCCTGCGTCGCCTGCGCTGTGCCTATATCGGCGGCACCGCGCTGCCGGCCGACATCGCCCGCTGGACCACGGCACTCGGCATCACCATCCGATCCATCGACGGCCAGGCGAGGCAGGGCACCGCCTTGGACGCACGCTACCAGGCCCTCATGCAGGAAGCTTACGGCACCTAAAGGAAGGAACGTCTTGATGCGCAACAGGCTACTGGCGGCGGCACTCGCCACCGCGCTTATCGCCCCTGCCATGGCGGCGGACAGTGCACGCGGTGTGACGGACAATGAGATCGTCATCGGCACCTATACGGATCTTTCTGGCGTGACGGCGATGTGGGGTGTGAACAACTCGAATGCCTGGCGCATGGCGTTCGACGACGCCAACGCGGCCGGCGGCATCAACGGCCGTAAGATCAAGTACATCGTCGAGGACAACCAGTACCAGGTACCCCGTTCCGTCCAGGCGGCGAACAAGCTGATCAACCGCGACGGCGTATTCATGATGGTCGCCAATGGCGGCACTCCGATGAACAACGCGACCATGCCCGACCAGCTGGCCAAGGGCGTGCCCAATGTGTTCCCGCTGACGTCGGCCCGTTCGATGTACGAGCCGCTGCACCATCTGAAGTTCGGCCTGGCGTCGTCCTACTACGACCAGATGCGCGCGGGCGTGAAGCTGTTCGTCGAACAGCACCACAGCAAGACGATCTGCGCGATGTCGCAGGACACCGACTTCGGCCGCGACGTGATGGCAGGCGCCAAGGACCAGCTTGCCGCGATGGACATGAAGCTGGCGGCCGAGACCCTGCACAAGCCGACCGACACCGACTTCAGCGCCTCGGTGGCACGGCTCAAGGACGCCAACTGCGACCTGATCCTGGTGGGCGGCATCGTGCGCGACAGCGTCCAGATCATCTCGGCCGTACGCAAAACGGGGTGGAACGTCGAGATGCTGGGGCAGGCCGCGAGCTACGACGAAGCGGTGGCCGAGGTGCCGGGCGGTGTGACGGAAGGCTTCTATTCGATGACACCGGTGCTGTTCGTCGCCGCCAGCGACTTCGAGCCCGCCGGTCGCGAAGTTCGCCGAAGAGTTCAAGAAGCAGTTCGGCAAGGAACCGAACTTCGCGGCCCAGATCGGTTACACCGGCGCGCAGCTTGTCATCCTCGCGCTGAAGAATGCCGGCAAGGACCTCACGGCCGACAGCTTCGTGACGGGGATGGAGAGCATCAAGGACTGGCACGACATCTTCGGCTCGCCGGCGATGAGCTTCAGCAAGACCAGGCACCAGGGATCGAGCGAGTCCTTCCTGTGCGTGGTGAAAGGCGGCCACTGGGTGCCGGTCAGCACGACGGCAGTCGGCTACTGATTCGACTCACAGCGTAGTTCCCCAGACCGGCCGGTGCGTGCACCGGCCGGTCGCCGAACAGGAAAGGAGAGACGTACTGCGGGCGCCGGACGCCGACGGCACCGCGGGAAGGCCGACACAAATCGGCGAGGGAGTAGGGACGCATGCGCAACGTGCTTTTTGCGGCGGTTGCAGCCGTCGCACTCACGGTCCCGGCCACGGCGGGAGAGAACGCCCGTGTCACCGACACCGAAATCGTCATCGGCACCTACACCGACCTCTCCGGCGTCACCGCCATGTGGGGCGTCAACAACACCAATGCCTGGCGCATGGTGTTCGACGAGGCCAACGTTGAGGGCGGCATCAACGGCCGCAAGATCAAGTACGTCGTCGAGGACATGCAGTACCAGGTGCCGCGTGCGGTGCAGGCGGCCAACAAGCTGATCAACCGCGACAACGTGTTCATTATGGTGGCGAACGGCGGCACGCCGATGAACAACGCGACCATGCCGGAGCAGATCGCCAAGGGCGTGCCCAACATGTTCCCGCTCACCGCGGCACGCTCGATGTACTACCCGCTCAACCACATGAAGTTCGGCTTCGCCGCGTCGTACTACGACATGGAGCGCGCGGGCGTGAAGCTGTTCGCCGAGAAATACGGCAAGAAGGCGATCTGCGCGATGTCGCAGGACACCGACTTCGGCCGCGACGTGATGGACGGCGCGCGCGACCAGCTGAAGGCAATGAACCTGCATCTCGTCGCGGAGACCATGCACAAGCCGACCGATACCGACTTCAGCGCCTCGGTCGCCAAGCTGCATGACGCCGGGTGCGATCTGGTGCTGCTGGGCACCATCGTGCGCGACACCGTGCAGATCGTCTCGGCGATCCGCAAGTCGGGCTGGAACGTCGATGTGTTGGGCAACGTGGCGATCTACGACCAGGCGGTGGCCGATGTTCCCGGTGGGATCACCGAGGGCGTCTACACCACCACGTCGGTGATCTTCGCCGAACCGAACGATCCGCGCCCGGCGGTGAGGGAATTTGCGGAGAAGTACGCGAAGCTGTTCGGCCACGCGCCCAACTTCGCCGCCGAGGTCGGATACTCGGCGGCGCAACTGGTGGTGATGGCGCTGCAAAAGGCTGGCCGCGACCTCACCGCCGACAGCTTCATCGCGGCGATGGAGAGCATCAAGGGCTACAACGACATCTTCGGTTCGCCGACGATGAGCTTCAGCACCACCAAGCACCAGGGCTCGAACGAAGCCTTCCTCGCCCAGGTGAAGAACGGCCACTGGGTGCAGGTCGGCACGGAATCCTACGGCTACTGACCCGCACGGCTTCTCCCCCTCCCCTTGCGGGAGGGGGTTCAAGGCACCTACAGCGCCTCCACCTCCAGCGGAAACAGCGCATCGGTGTCCGCCGTGTGCAGCAGGTGGTACACGTTGAACCGGTACGCCGGTCCCAGCGAAACCTCCGGCGGCGTGAACGGGAACGCCAGATTCCCCGCGGTTGACAGCCGGCCCGCATAGCCGTGGTGCAGCAGGTACTGCTTGAGCGTCCGCACCACCTCGGCGGCGCGTTCCGCGGTCGGCGCGATGCACTCGCCCATTACGAACACCTCGCCCGGCGGCGGTTCGCCCTGCGGCGCTGCCATGCGCACACCGTCCACGCCGTAGACGCGGAAGCGCAGCGTGTAGTCCTCCGGCGCGTCCTCGCACACCAGGTCGCGCACCACGGTCGCCACCGCCGGCAGGATCTCCCGGTGCTGTGCGATGAAGCGCGGGTCGGCCGCGCCGGCCAGCAGCACCGCGCGTTCGCCGATCTTCCGCGCGCCTTCGATCTTCACGCACGGATCGGCGGTGTCGCGCCACGCGGCGCCGGTGACGCGGCAGCGCCGGTCGTCCACCGCGGCGTAGTCGGCGCCGCTGAGGTCCAGCCGCCCCTCCGGTTCGTACACCGTATACGGGTCCGCCTGCTCGTACAGGCTATGCGCGGCGACCGACACCGGAGTGGCTTTGCGCTGCTCGGCCATGCTCTCCAGCACGAAGCCGTCGTCGTCCAGCGTCGCCAGGATCGAATCGCGTCCGCCCGGCAGGCAGCACAGCGAGGCGCACTCGATGATCTTCGCCATGTGCACAGCGAGGCCGGTGGGGAACCCCAGCATCGTCGGCAGCGAGGCAAAGATCGCGGTGTCGCAGGCCCGTCCGGCGATCAGCACGTCGATGTCCTCCGACAGGGCGCGGCGGAACGGCCCCATGCCCATCTGCCCGACGATATGCGCCGCCTCGGTCACTTCCTCCTCGGTCAGTGCAGGCATGTCGTCGATGCCGCTGACCTTGCCGGCGCGTACCGACGCGCGCAGCGCCTCGCGCGACAGGTCGGCGCGCAGCACGCCCAGGCGGAAGTGCAGTCCTTCGGCGCGGGCGATGTCGCGGATGATGGCGAGCGTCGCCTCGAGATGCGGTGCCGCCCCTGCCGACCCGGCTGAGCCGATCACCAGCGGCACGTCGATCGAGCGCGCACCCAGCAGCGCCTTGCGCAGGTCGCGCCGCGTTGCTGCCGGTGCGGTCGCCATCTCGCCCTTGCCGAGATAGGTAGGGCCGATGTCGATCGAGCCCATGTCGCAGCCGATCAGATCCGGCCTGCGCGCCAGCCCGGCGTTGAATGCCGGCGTCGGGATGCCGTAGCCCAGCTGTCCCGACGCACCGAGGAACCGCATCGGCCGCCGGGTGCGACGCACATCCTCGAGGATCCGGGACGCGGCGCTCATATCTCCACCCCCAGCAGCGGCGCGTGCTGTTGCGCGCCATATACGTCGCGGTCGCCCGGGTCGCCGGCCATGATCGGCCGTGCCAGCACGATCTTGATGGCGCGCCCGACCGGGTACGGGATTACCTCCACGTCGTTTGCCGGCAGCCCGTAGAGCGCGCCGATCCGCTCGCGCCCGAGCGCCGGCGACTGCGCGACGCGCGCGTAGTCCGCGTCGGTGGCGAACATCAGGTCCAGCGTCAGCCGGCGCGGGCCGGCGTTCTTGCTGCGAACCACCTGGGCGATGTCGGAGAGCTTCATGGGAACCGCCTGTGCAGGAAGGCCAGGATGTCGGCCGCGCAGCGATCCGGCGCGATGTCGCAGATGTTGTGCGGCAGTCCTTCATAGCTGATCAGCTCGCAGTCGGGAATCTTCGCGCGCATGATCGCGTAGTTCTCGCGTACCGCCGACGGTCTCCGCGCCCGGCATCACCAGCAGCGTCGGGCATTTGATGCGCGGCAGCTCGTCGGCCCACCACAGCGTGGTCATCAGCCCGACGAAGCGGCCGATATAGGCGGTGTCGTTCTTCGCCGCCTCGTCCAGGAACCATTCGATATGCTCCGGGTCGTGACCGTGCGGGAAGCGATCCTCGATCGTGGCGGCGAGGAAGTTGCGCAGCCCTTCCTTCGCCACGCGCGGCAGCCAGGTATGCGCCTGGCTGTGCTTCAGCCCCGGCGTGGAACCGAACAGCATCAGGCTGCGCACGCGCTCGGGCGAGTGCCATCGCCAGGTTCTGCGCCACATAGCCGCCGGCGGAGTTGCCGACGACGTGCACGGCGTCGCAGCCCAGGCGGTCCAGCAGTTCGCGCACGTCCTGCACCAGCCGGTCCATCGACAGCGGCGGTTCCGCCGGCGGCACCTGCGATTCGCCGTGGCCGCGCAGGTCCATGCGGACCACGCGATAGTGCCGGGCAAGCGCCGGCACCGCGGCATACCAGCGCTTCGACGATCCCATCGCCGCATGCAGCAGCAACAGCGTATCGGCACGGCGCCACGGGTCGGTGAAGTCGTCGATCGCGTAGGCGATGCGGTTGCCGTCGCTGGCGTGCAGGGACTGTTGCATTTCTATGGCCTGTGCAGTTCGGCGCGCGGCCGCGTCACCGTGCGCCTGCCGCGCTTGAACACCGCCAGCGGATGGCAGATCTCCGCCACCGCCTGCTCCGGTGTCGTCGCATCCAGCACGACGATATCCGCGGGATTGCCGACCGCGATGCCGTAGTCCTTCAGGTTCATCAGCCGCGCCGACCGCTCGGTCAGCATGGCGAAGCACTCGCGCAGCCGCGGCGTACCGCTGATCTGGCAGACATTGGCCTGCAGATTTGCCATCCGCAGCAGCGAGGCGTCGCCGAACGGCGTGAACGGGTTCAGCACGTTGTTGGTGGACAAGGAGCAGTTCACCCCGCACTCCACCAGCAGGTTCACGTCGGCCACGCCGCGACGCACGCTGTATTCCTGGTCGCGTCCCATCATGAACAGTTCGGTGGCCGGCAGCACGGTCACCGCGACGCCGGCATCGGCGATCCGCCGCGCCAGTGCGCGCAGCTCGGCAACCGGCATCGTGGACAGCTTGCACATGTGGCCCACCGCCACCCGTCCGCCCAGCCGATACTTCTCGGTCAGCTCGCAGACCAGGTGGATGTCCATCTCGTCCGGCGAATTGCCGGAATCCAGATGCATGTCGATGTCCACGTCGAACTCGCGCGCCAGGCCGAACACCCGATGGATCTGCCCCGCGTGGTCCGGATCGTAGTTCGGCGCCGCGCCGATCACCTGCGCGCCGCGCCTCAGACCCTCGACCAGAAGTGCATCGGACCGTGGGTTGTCGGTCAGCCCCTCCTGCGGAAAGACGCACACCTCCAGGTCGATCGCCCAGGCGTAGTCGCGCCGCAGCTGCTCGATCGCCTCGAAGCTGCGCATCTCCACGCCGCCGTCGAGTTCCAGGTGCGTGCGCATCCGCGTCGCACCGTGCCTGATGCACTTCTCCAGCGTGCGGGAGGCACGGTCGTACACATCTTCCACCGTGAACGTCTGCTTCACCGCCGCGACGCGCTGCATGGAGGTGGCCTGCCGCCCTTCCTCCGGCGCGCAGCGGTCGATGATGTTGGACTTGTCGAGGTGGATGTGCGTCTCCACCAGCCCGCCGCAGGCGAGACAGCCGCCGGCGTCGAACACCGGCCCGTCCGCGCGCAGACCGGCCTCGATCGCCACGATCCGGCCTGCGCTCACGCCGATGTCCACCACCGGCACATCCGGCGCGTGCGCCAGCCGCGCGTTTCGGACGATCAGGTCCATCGCCATCCCCCTCCTGCGTCCCGGCGATGCTGGCGCGGAGGCTGGGGTGCTGCAATCCCTATCCGGTGCGCGGGATCACGTTCCAGATGTCCTCGGCGTATTCGCGGATCGCACGGTCCGAGGAGAACCAGCCGACATGCGCCGTGTTCAGCACGCTGGACCGCCACCAGGCTTGCCGGTCGCGCCAGCGCGCGGAGACCTCTGCCTGCTTGGCCGCGAAAGCGGCGAAGTCGGAGGTCACCATGAAGTGGTCGTTGCCGGTCAACTCGTCCACCAGCTCGCGGTAGCGCTGCGGTTCGTCAGGCGAGAACACGCCATAGGCCACCGCATCCAGCACCTCGCGGAGCATCGGCAGCGCATCGATCGTCTCGCGCGCGCCGGGCCCGCGCCGGCGCCGTTCGACCACCTCGTCCGCGGTCAGGCCGAAGATGAAGATGTTGTCGTCGCCGACGCGCTCGCGGATCTCGATGTTCGCGCCGTCCAGCGTGCCGATGGTCAGCGCCCCGTTCAGCGCCAGCTTCATGTTGCCGGTGCCCGACGCCTCCATGCCGGCGGTGGAGATCTGCTCCGACAGGTCGGAGGCTGGAATGATCGCCTCGGCCAGGCTCACATTGTAGTCTGGGATGAACACCACCTTCAGCAGGCCGCGCAGCACCGGATCGCGGTTGACCATCTGCGCCACGTCGTTGATCAGCTTGATGATCAGCTTGGCCCGGTGATAGCTCGCCGCCGCCTTGCCGGCGAAGATCTTCACCCGCGGCACCCAGTTCGAGGTCGGCCTCGCGCGCATGTCGTTGTACAGCGCGATCGTCTCCAGGATGTTCAGCAGCTGGCGCTTGTACTCGTGGACGCGCTTGATCTGCACGTCGAACAGCGCATCCGGGTCCAGATGAACGCCGGTCCGTCCGGCCACCAGCTGCGCCAGCGCCTCCTTGTTGGCGCGGCGGATGCGCGCCAGCCGCTCGTGCACCGCGACGTCGTCGGCCGCCCTGGCAAACTCCGAGAGCGCCTCGGGATCATCCAGCAGGCGCTCCCCGGCCACATCCGTCAGCAGCCGGGTCAGCCGAGGGTTCGTGGCGAACAGCCAGCGGCGGAACGTGATGCCATTGGTCTTGTTGACGATCCGCTGGGGGAACAGCTGATGCAGGTCGCGGAACACGGTCTCGCGCATCAGCTCGGTGTGCAGCGCAGAGACGCCGTTCACCTTGTGCGATCCAAGGAACGCCAGCGTGCCCATGCGCACGCGCCGCCCGGCGTTGTCGTCGATCAGCGAAAGCGCGGAAAGCGGCGGCCCGTCGGGGCGCGGCGCGGCGCAGACCGCATCCAGGTGCAGGCGGTTGATCTGGTAGACGATCTGCATATGGCGCGGCAGCAGCCGCTCCATCAGCGAGACCGGCCAGCTCTCCAGCGCCTCGGGCAGCAGCGTGTGGTTGGTGTAGGAGATCGTGTCGGTCGTGATCCGCCAGGCCTCGTCCCAGGGCAGGCCGTGCAGATCGACCAGGATGCGCATCAGCTCGGCGACGGCTATGGCCGGATGCGTGTCGTTCAGCTGGATCGCCACCTTGTCGGGCAGCAGCCTGATGTCGTCGTTCTGCTGGCGCATATGCCGCCCGACCAGGTCCTGCAGCGACGCCGAGGTGAAGAAATACTCCTGGCGCAGCCGCAGTTCCTGGCCGGCCGCGGTATCGTCGCTCGGATACAGTACCTGGGAAATGGTGTTGGCGCGGTCGCGCGCCTCCAGCGCGTGGACGTGCTCGCCGCGATTGAACGCGTCGAGCCGCAGAGGGTCGGCGGCGCGCGCCGACCAGAGCCGCAGCGTATTTGCGTAGTGCCCACGCCAGCCAACGACGGGCGTGTCGTAAGCGACCGCATCCACGGTCTCGGCCGGACGCCACACATGCCGCTCGGCGCCGTCGGCAGCGGCCAGTGTCTCGACGGTGCCGCCAAAGCCGACCTGGTGCGTGGCGTCCGGCCGCGCCACTTCCCAGGGATTGCCGAAGGTCAGCCAGTTCTCCGGATACTCGTGCTGCCAGCCATCCTTGATCACCTGGCGGAACATGCCGTGGTCGTAGCGGATGCCGTAGCCGTGCGCCGGGATGCACAGCGTTGCCATGCTCTCCATGAAGCACGCCGCCAGCCGTCCGAGCCCGCCGTTGCCCAGCGCCGCGTCGTGCTCGATGTTGCGCAGCCGGCCGTAATCGACCCCGAGTTCGCCCAGTGCTGCGCGCATCCGATCCACCAGGCCCAGGTTGTTCAGCGAATCGTGCAGCAGCCGGCCGATCAGGAATTCCAGCGACAGGTAGTAGACACGCTTGCCCTTGGATACGTAGTTCGTCCGCGTCGACGCCAGCCAGCGCTCCAGCACATGGTCGCGCACGGCGAGTGCCGCGGCCATGAACCAGTCCCAGTCGGTCGCGACGATCGGGTCGCGCCCGACGTGGTAGGTCAGTTTCGCCACCACGCTGGCGCGCAGCGCGGCGACGTCCTCGTCTTCCGCGGGGATTGCGATGCGCGATGCATCCGCGCTGGAGATCAGGGCTGAGCTCATGGTTGGCGGTTTTCCAGCGAGAATGGAAACAACAGGTTAACCGAGCAGCGACCGCACTCCGGACAGTTCAGCGCAGAAAATCGCGCACAGCGGGAAGGAAGAGGTCCAGCCGATCATGGTGCACCCAATGCCCGGCACCCTCTACCCCGAGGACACGCGCGTCGCGGAAATAGCCCGCCCTGCCGTCGTCCCGCGGATCCTTCGCCCAGCTCTCCTTGCCGTAGACCAGCAAAGTTGGACAGGCGATGCGCGACCACAGCGCGGCTATCTCCTCGCGCGTCATGTCGTACGGCGGCCAGACACGCACGTAGTTGTCGAACTTCCAGCTGTAGCTGCCGTCCTCGTTCTGGTTCACACCGTGCTGCGTCAGGTGCCGCGCCTGCTCGGCCGACAAATGCGGGTTCTCCGCCTGCATGCGGTGCAGGGCGTCCTCGATCGAGGCATAGCGCCGCGGCAGCCGGCCCGACAGCGACCGGCTCTCGTCGATCCATTCGCGCATCCGCTGTTCGATGGTGCGCCGTGGCGCTGCGCCCGGCGGGCGGGGCGGCGGCCCGAGGCCCTCGATCGCCACCAGGCGCCGCACCGCCTCGGGGTAGATGCCGGCATAGCGCGAGGCGATGTTGCCGCCGAGTGAATGGGCCACGATGGCGAGCGGCGCCAGCTCCTGCTGATGGACGAGCTGCGCGAGGTCGTAGATGTAGTTGGCCATCGTGTAGTGGCCGGACGCCGACCAGGCGGAATCGCCATGCCCACGCAGGTCCGGCGCGATGACGTGGTACTCGTCGCGCAGCGCCTGCGCCACCCAGTCCCAGTTGCGGCAGTGGTCGCGCCCGCCATGCAGCAGCAGAAGCGGCGGCGCCGACGGATTGCCCCAGTCCACGTAGTGCAGCCGCAGCCGCTGCGAGAAGTAGCTGCGCGAGGTGGGACCGGTTTGCATCGTGCCGTCCTATCCGACCGGCGGTCGGCGCTTGTGCCACTCGGTCCCGCGCTCGTATGCCGCCGCGACGCGCAGCACCGTCGCGTCGTCGAAGTAGCGGCCGACGAACTGCACCGACAGCGGCAGGCCGTTGTCCGACAGCCCCGCCATCATCGCCAGCGCCGGGTGGCCAGTGACGTTGAACGGCGTGCGCGCCTGGCGCGGATAGGTGCGGCCGGTCTCCGCGGCGTCCTCGATCCGGCTCGCCGGGTCCATCGAACTCGCGCACAGCAGCACGTCGCAGTCGCGGAACGCATCCTCTACCGCGGCGATCATCTGCGCGCGCCGACGCTGCGCACCGACATAGTCGCCGGCGCTCATGAACGCGCCTGGCAGCAGCCGCTGGCGGGACAGCTGGCCGTAGTCCTCGGGTCGCGTGCGCAGCCAGGGTGCATGGATCGACCACGCCTCGCTGCACAGGATCACCCGGTTTACCGCGGCGAACTCATTGAGCGATGGCAGCGTAATGGTGCGAACCTCTGCTCCTTCCGCCTGCAGCACGCGTGCCGCGTCCTCGACCGCGGCGGTGACCTCGGGATGCGCCGGCTTGTCCAGTTCGTGGAAGTGCCGCACGAAGCCGACGCGCATGTCGCGCACGCCGCGCTCCAGCATGCGGCCGAAATAGCGCGCGCTGCTCGGCGCACTGCCGGGGTCGGCGGGGTCGTGCCCGGCGATCGCGTCCAGCAGCAGTGCGTTGTCCGCCACCGTGCGCGTCATCGGCCCGACATGGTCCAGCGTGAACGACAGCGGGAACACGCCGCGCCGCGACACGAGGCCGTAGGTCGGCTTCAGCCCGACGATGCCGCAGGCGGAGGCCGGATTGCGCACCGATCCTCCGGTGTCGGAGCCCAGTGCCAGCGGGAACAGTCCGGCGCAGACGCCCGCGCCGGAGCCGGACGATGACCCGCCCGGATGGTGTTCCGGGTTCCAGGGATTCCGCGCGGGCGGGAACGGCAGGTCGAAGCTCGGGCCGCCGATGGCGAACTCGTGGGTGGACAGCTTGCCCAGGATGATCGCGCCTGCCTGGCGCAGCTTCGCGACCACCGCAGCGTCGGCTGCGGCCACGTTCTCCAGCAGGATCTTGGAGTGGCAGGTGGTCGGCAGGCCGGCGACATCGATGATGTCCTTGATGCCGACTGGGACACCGTGCAGCGGTCCACGGACGCGACCCGCGGCGATCTCGGCTTCGGCCGCGCGGGCCGCATCCATGGCCGCATCAGCATCCAGCCGGATGAACGCGTGCAGCTTCGGGTCCAGCCGCTCGATCCGTGTCAGCAGCGCGGTGAGCAGCTCCACCGGCGACAGGCGCTTCGCGGCGAACTCCCGCACTGCCGCCGCTGCGGTCAACCAGTGCAGATCGGTCACAGCCCGGCCCCCGCACGCATCGGCGGCCAGGGCTCGGCGGCGGGATCGGTAGGATAGTCGATGCCGCCCTGGTTGCCGAGCGCCTGCTCGGCGGCCAACGCCACGTCGTCCGGGAACTGCGCCAGCGCCTTGTCAAGACCGGCGCCGCGCGCCAGCTTCGCGATCAGCTCCTTGTCCATGACCATCCTCCTGGCTGCCGGCGCCGATCATGCGGTCGACGGAGCACGAACGGAAGCACCAGAAAAAAGGGCGGTGCATGGCTGCACCGCCCTAGGGGGCCACGCCATGCGGCGCGGCATCGGGGAGGAAACAGGACGCCGGCCCGGAGCCGGCTCCGTGACCGGAAGTATGAGGATGCGAAGCTTATGGAATGCTAACGACGGCGTGTGAATCTCGCGAGATCGCTGTTAACCATGTTCACGATTGCACGACGCGGGAGCAAGCAATGCAGGTTCCGCCGCAACGGACCGGTCCACTTGTCGGCCTGAAGGTGCTCGAGATCGGCCACTACATCGCCGCCCCGTTCTGCACCCGCATCCTTGCCGACCTGGGCGCCGAGGTGATCAAGGTCGAGCCGCCGGGCGGCGACCCGTTCCGCGGCTGGGGCGCATCGGTTGACGGGCACTCGGTGTGGTTCAGCGTGCACGGCCGCAACAAGCTGTCGATCGTGCTGGACCTGAAGCGCGACCGCGACACGCTGCTGAAGCTGGCGGCGCGCGCCGACGTGCTGGTGGAGAACCTGCGCGCCGGTGGGCTCGAGCGCCTGCGCCTCGGGCCGGACGCGCTGCACGCGGTCAACCCGCGCTTGGTGATCGCGCGCATCTCGGGCTACGGCCAGGACGGCCCGTACCGCGACAAGCCGGCGTTCGGCGCGATCGGCGAGGCGATGGGCGGCATCCGTCATCTCACCGCGCATCCGGCCGGCAGCTCCGACCTGCCGCCGCCGCGCTGCGGCATCTCGATCAGCGACGACCTTGCCGGGCTGTACGCCGCGATCGGCCTGCTGTCGGCGCTGTGGCAGCGCGACGCCACGGGAACCGGGCGCGGCCGGGTGGTGGACGTGAACCTGGTGGACAGCGTGTTCAGCCTGATGGAGGGCATGCTGCCGGAATACGCCATGGACGGACGGGTGCGGCAGCCGGTGGGCGCGGCGATCGAGACCGCGGCGCCGACCAACACCTACCCCTGCGCCGACGGGAAATGGCTGTGCATCGCCGGCAACTCGGACCTGATCTTTGCCCGGCTGATGGCGGCGATCGGCCGGCCGGATCTGGCGCGCGAGCCGCGCTACGCGACCAACGCGGACCGCTGCGCGCATCGGCGACGAACTCGATGCCGCGATCGCCGACTGGACGCCGGACACTGCCGGCGAAGGAGGCGGAGGCGCGGCTGGAGGCGGCGGACGTGCCGTGCTCGCGGCTGTACGACATTGCCGACTGCGCCAACGACCCGCACTTCCGCGCCCGGGCCTCGGTGCAGGAGGTGGCGGACCCGCTGATCGGACGGACGCTGCATCCCGGGCCGGTGATCCGCCTCGATGGCGAAGAGCCGGCGGCCGTGGTGGCCTGGCCCGGGCCGGCGGCCGGGGCGCATACCGACTACGTGCTGCACACGCTGCTTGGCGAGAGTGGACCCTCGCCTGCGCCGCCCCATGGGTAAACCCCGAAACGGGAAATGACGGCGTCCGGCCCCGCGCGGGGCTGATTTTCGCACCACGAAATTTCGTTCGGCCCGTTGTCGCGTTTGCCCGGAATGAATTGGTCGCCGAATCGCCCCGGCATGTTGCAAATGCGCATGGGCCGCACGCTGTTCGTGTTCCTGCTGCTGCCGACGCTGGTCGGCTGCGCCTCCCATGGCCCGTCAGCCAACTCCTCCGGTGGACGGACTGCCGCGCTCGACTGCGCCCCGTTCGCTCGCGCGCTGAGCGGGATCCGGCTTTCCGGCGCGGCCGCCGACTGGTGGGCGCAGGCCGAGGGACGGTACGACCGCGCCGCGACTCCGGCCGTCGGCAGCGTGCTGGTGCTTCGCCGTTCCGGCCGGCTGCCGAACGGGCACGTCGCCGTGGTATCGCAGGTGCTGGGACTGCGGACCATTCTGGTGACACAGGCCAACTGGGTGCACCATCGCGTCGCCGAGGATCAGCCGGTGATCGACGTCTCCGCCAGCGAACGACTGGTCGGTCGTGCGCGTCTGGTGGCCGCCCGCCGGTGACGATGGGGGTCACCGGATATGCGGCCTACGGCTTCATCCGTGCCGACCGTGCCGCCATCCCACGAAGAGATCGCCGCCGCGACACCGCGGGCGATCCGGCTAGCGGAAGCAGAGTGACTGTCCCGCCTGATCTCGGTGACGACGAGGCTGACGCCAATTCAGCCGGTGCCCGGCTCAAGGCATGATCAGGCGGCGTCCTCGCGGCGATCGCGTACCCTCACATAGGCCAGCTTCACGTGGTCCGAGCAGTACGGCTTTCCCGGTTCGGATGCCTCGTCGCAGAAGCGGAAGCTCCGAGTGCCGGGCTCGCCGAGCGGCCAGCAGCACGTGACGACCCGGCCATAGGGTCGGGGCGCCGGCGGAGCGACCCGCACCGGCGACGGTGACGGCTTGGGGGCAAGCGCCGCCAGTATAGGCAGCATCGCCGGCCCAGCACCCGCGCTCGCACCGACCGGTGCCGTGCTCGACAGCGGCGGCAGCGTGGGGCCGGCCACCCGCCGCGGCGCCGACCGCCGCGGCGCCCGTGGCCCACTGCCGTCGCGGCGGATCGGCGAGGGGCGCGCCGGCAGGTCGAGCCGATGCGCCTTGCCGACGACGGCGTTTTTCGAAACCCCCAGGCGACGGCCGATCTCCGCGGTCGACAGTCCCTCATCCCAGAGCGTGCGCAGGCGGACGATTGTTTCTTCGGCCCACTCCATCTCGTGGTCTCCCCGATGGTGCAACCACAAGATACGGTATAGGGGGATACGGCGGCGTCAATACGACAAACGGCGGCTGCCACAAAAACTTGTGGACAACCGCCCTTCAGACCCCAATGAGTAGCGTATGGCGGTCAGCGAGCCGCGGTCTGCTCACGCTCTTTCGCCGCCTGCGCGGCCGGGCCGGTGATGGTGCCGGTCGGCTTGTCGGCGCTCGCCTCCATCGAGGCGTCGTCGCCCTCGGCCATGTTCTTCTTGAAGGACTTGATGCCCTTCGCGAAGTCGCCCATCAGACTGCTGACCTTGCCGCCGCCGAACAGCAGCAGCACGACCAGCAGCACCACCATCCAGTGCCAGATGCTGAAGCTACCCATGAAACCTCCGAACCGGGCACTTCTTGGCCCCAAATGCCCGCCGGTTCTCCACATGGCGCGATGCCCGAGTGGATGCAAGCGAATTCCCATTTGCGTGAGTACGGCGCTGCCATGCGGCCGTTCCGACCAATTTGCTCCCACCCGTTGCAGGACGATTGCGGGGAAGGATGGGCCCGCGTATCGTCTCGCCCGGTCGAGCAATACCGCCAGTCGGTAACAAGCATGGTGGGGGCCGGCCACAGGGGCAGGAGCGTTGCGGAGGCAGTCCGATGCGCTCCTGTACAAATTGGGCATTCGTCTCCCGCGCTGTGGGAGCGGCAAGCCCACAGGCAGAAAGGCAGCGCGTCGATGCCCCAGGGCACCGTTAAGTGGTTCAATCCGACCAAGGGCTACGGCTTCATCGCTCCCGACACGGGCGGTAAGGACGTGTTCGTGCATATCAGTGCCGTGCAGAAGGCCGGCCTGCGAAGTCTGAGCGAAGGCCAGAAGATCGGCTTCGACGTCGAGCAGCAGCAGAACGGCCGTACCGCGGCCGTCAACCTGTCGCAGTCCGACTAAAGTGAGGTCGCGTCGGACGGAGCGGTCCGTCCGACGAAAAACCGATACTGGGACTTCCGCACCAGGTTGGCTGGGCGGGTGGGTTCGGTCGCGCAGCGAAGGCGGCAGGAGGTGCGTCCTGCCGTCGAATGTCGTACTCTGGCCCCGATGCCCAACGCCTCGGCCGCATGACCCGAACGACCACGCTGTTCCTGCGGCAGTTCGTGAAATCGCCGCGTACCGTCGGTGCCGTCATTCCGAGTTCCCCGGCGCTGGCGCGTGCCATGCTGGCGCCGATCGACTTCGCGGCGGTGCGCACGATCGTGGAGTTCGGTCCGGGCACCGGAGCCCTCACCCGGGAGATCGCGGCGCGTCTGCCGCCGCAGTGCCGGTATCTGGGCATCGAACTGAACCCGCGGTTTGTCCACAGCCTTGCCGCGGCATTTCCCCGGCTGGACTTCGCGCACGGCAGCGCTGCCGATCTCGCCCAGATCCTCGCGGTCGCGTGGCGCTGGGCCGGTCGATGCGATCGTGTCAGGCCTGCCGTGGGCGACGCTGCCGATCTCGCTGCAGGACCGGGTGTTCGCCGCAATGGACCGTGGCGCTGGCGCCAGGAGGTCTGTTTGTGACCTTCGGCTACCTCCAGAGCCTCGTGCTGCCCGGCGCCTGGGCGCTGCGGCGGCGCCTGCGCCCGCAGCTTCGCCGACGTGCGGCGCTCGCCCGTCGTGTGGGGGAACGTTCCGCCCGCCTTTGCGTATATCTGTCGTAAGCGAAGCTGAACCGCCCCCGTCGGGGGCCGGGGTTGGGCATCGGCGCGGTTATCGCGTTACAAACTCCGGGACACCAGACGAATCGCCGGCCCTGCTGCCTCACGGTCCGGGAGGAGAACGACCTTGATGAGCGATATTCTGGAGCGGCGCTCCCGACCGGGAGCCGCGATGGACGCCGAAGCTGTGCGTGCCGCCTACCGGCGCTGGGCCGGCGTCTACGACGCAGTGTTCGGCGGCATCTGCCTGCTGGCGCGCCGGCGTGCGGTCGCGCTGGTCAACCAGCTGCCGGGCCGCGACGTGCTCGAGGTGGGCGTCGGCACCGGCCTCGCCCTGCCGTACTACGCGGCCGATCGGCGCGTCACCGGCATCGACCTGTCCGCCGAGATGCTGGCGCAGGCCCGCCGCCGCGTCGCCGACCGCGAGATCGGCAACGTCGTCGCGCTGCGCGAGATGGACGCCGAGGCGACCGACTTCCCCGACGCCTCGTTCGACGTCGCGGTTGCGATGTTCGTCGCCTCGGTCGTGCCGCACCCCCGCGCGCTGCTGGCCGAGATGCGCCGCGTGGTGCGGCCGGGCGGCAACCTGCTGTTCGTCAGCCATTTCGCGGCCGAGAACGGCTCGCTGTGGTGGATCGAGCGCGGCCTGGCGCCGGCCTCGCGCGCCCTGGGATGGCACCCCGACTTCGCCATGGAGGCGCTGTTCGGTCCCGAGGACCTGGCGTGCGTCACCGCGACGCCGGTGCCGCCGTTCGGCATCTTCAAGCTGGTGCGCCTGAAGCTATAGCCGGCGGCGCCGGTCCCTTGATCTCGCGCACGCGGTCCGGTAGGCCACGTTGTCGAGAGCCGGCCCGAGACGGGTCCGGGTTGGGGGACCGAAGCGGGATGGATCGGCCGAAATCGCTATACCGGCGGCTGCTTGCCGCGACTGATGATGATCGCCGCTGCCGGGCGGCGCCGCGCTGGCCCAGGCGGTCGGCGCGCCGCGGCCGTGGGAGATGAACATGCAGCCGGCCTTCGGGCCGCTGAAGGAGCAGCAGATCTGGCTGCACAACCTCGTGCTGGTGATCATCACGCTGATCACGCTGTTCGTCGCCGGGCTGCTGGTCTGGGTGATGTGGCGCTACAACGCGCGGCGCAACCCGGTGCCGACACGCACCGCGCACAACACGGTGCTCGAGATCGCCTGGACGGTGATCCCGGTGCTGATCCTGGTGGTGATGGCGATCCCGTCGTTCCGCCTGGTCTACTACGAGGATCGCACGCGCGACGCCGACCTGACGATCAAGGTGACCGGGCATCAGTGGTACTGGGAATACACCTACCCCGACAACAACAACATCGACTTCACCAGCTATCATCATCCCCGATGACCAGTTGAAGCCCGGCCAGCGCCGGCTGCTCGAGGTGGACAACGAGCTGGTCGTGCCGGTCGGCAAGAACATCCGCGTGCTGCAGACCAGCACCGACGTGATCCACAGCTGGTTCATCCCGGCCCTCGGCGTGCAGCGCTACGCGATTCCGGGACGGACGATCGAGACCTGGTTCAAGGTCGATCAGGCCCGGCACGATCTACGGCCAGTGCAACCAGATCTGCGGCACCAACCACAGCCGCATGCCGATCGTTGTGCGCGCGGTGCCGGAGCAGGAATTCAACGCCTGGCTGGTCGAGGCGAAGACCAAGTTCTCGGACGCGGGACAGCAGACGCGGCAGGTCGCCGCAGCAGAGGTTCGGCGCTGACCCGCCTGGGCGGCGCCTGAAGGAGACGGACGATGTCGGCAACCACCCACGACCACGCGCACGACCATCACGACCACAAGCCCGGCTTCCTGCTGCGCTGGCTGTGCAGCACCAACCACAAGGACATCGGCACGCTCTACTCTGAGCTTCGCCGTGGTCGGCGGCCTGGTGGGCGGCATCCTGTCCGAGATCATGCGCGCCCAGCTCAACTTCCCGGGCAACCACGTG
The DNA here is from genome assembly GCA_963812075.1 of uncultured Alphaproteobacteria bacterium. GTDB lineage: Bacteria > Pseudomonadota > Alphaproteobacteria > Acetobacterales > Acetobacteraceae > JAMXLO01. The sequence goes on along the minus strand of CAWETN010000017.1, from coordinate 63,077 downwards.
GTGACCGACGGGCAGGACTGGAACACGATCATCACCTCGCACGGCCTGCTGATGATCTTCTTCTCGGTGATGCCGGCGCTGATCGGCGGCTTCGGCAACTGGTTCGTGCCGCTGATGATCGGCGCGCCCGACATGGCGTTCCCGCGGCTCAACAACATCAGCTTCTGGCTGCTGCCGCCGGCGTTCTGCCTGATCGTCACCGGTCTGTTCATGGGTGAATCCGGCTCCGGCTGGACGCTGTATCCGCCGCTGTCCAACGCGACCTACGAGACCGGCCTCGGCATGGACTGCACGCTGTTCTCGCTGCACCTCGCCGGCGCCAGCTCGCTGCTGGGCGCGATCAACTTCATCACCACGATCTTCAACATGCGCGCGCCCGGCATGACGCTGCACAAGATGCCGCTGTTCGTCTGGAGCGATGCTGGTCACCGCGTTCCTGCTGCTGCTGTCGATCCCGGTGCTGGCCGGCGCGATCACCATGCTGATCTGCGACCGCAACTTCGGCACCGCGTTCTTCGATCCGCGCCGGCGGCGGCGATCCGGTGCTGTTCCAGCACCTGTTCTGGTTCTTCGGCCACCCCGAGGTCTACATCATGATCGTGCCGGGCTTCGGCATCATCAGCCACGTGATCTCGACGTTCAGCCGCAAGCCGATCTTCGGCTATCTCGGCATGGCCTACGCGATGGTGGCGATCGGCGTGATCGGCTTCGTGGTGTGGGCGCACCACATGTTCATCTCCGGCATCGACGTCGACACCCGCGCCTACTTCATGGCCGCGACGATGGTCATCGCGGTGCCGACGGGCATCAAGATCTTCTCCTGGATCGCCACGATGTGGGGCGGCTCGATCGAGCTGAAGACGCCGATGCTGTGGGCGATCGGCTTCCTGTTCGTGTTCACCGTCGGCGGCGTCACCGGCGTCGTGCTGGCCAATGCCGGCATCGACCAGGTCGTGCACAACACCTACTACGTCGTGGCGCACTTCCACTACGTGCTGTCGCTCGGCGCGGTGTTCTCGATCTTCGCCGGCTTCTACTACTGGATCGGCAAGATGTCGGGCCACCAGTATCCGGAGTTCTGGGGCAAGGTGCACTTCTGGCTGACCTTCATCGGCGTCAACCTGACCTTCTTCCCGCAGCACTTCCTGGGCCTGTCGGGCATGCCGCGGCGCTACCCCGACTATCCGCAGGCGTTCGCCGGCTGGAACTTCGTCTCCTCGATCGGCGCCTATATCGGCGGCGTCGCGTTCCTGGTGTTCCTCTACGTCGTGTTCCGCACCTTCACCTCGAAGGAGCACCTGGCCGACAACTACTGGGGCGAGGGCGCGACGACGCTGGAATGGACCGTCTCCTCGCCGCCGCCGTTCCACACCTTCGCGGAACTGCCGCGCATCCGCTGATGGCCGGGTCAGGCCCGGCCATGACGCCAGAGGATCGGGCTTCGCCCGAAGCATATGCATGAGCCAGGCGATCACCACCGGCGCAGCCGAACTCGGCGACTGGATCGCGTTGCTGAAGCCGCGGGTGATGACGCTGGTGGTGTTCACCGGCCTGATCGGCCTGCTGATCGCCCCCGGTCACCTGAATCTCGTGCTGGCGTTCACTGCCGTGCTGTGCATCGCGGTCGCCGCCGGCGCCTGCGGTGCCATCAACATGTGGTACGACCGCGACATCGACGCGGTGATGCGGCGCACCCGGAACCGGCCGATCCCGGCCGGACGCATCGAGCCCGGCGCCGCGCTGGGCTTCGGCGTCACGCTGGCCATCGGTTCGGTCATCCTCATGGGGCTGGCGGTGAATATCGCCGCCGCCTCGGTGCTGGCGCTGTCGATTGCCTTCTATGTGTTTCGTCTATACGATGTGGCTGAAGCGGCGGACGCCGCAGAACATCGTGATCGGCGGCGCCGCCGGTGCGTTCCCGCCGGTGATCGGCTGGGCCGCGGTGACCGGCATCAGTCGATCTCCTGCCGCTGATCCTGTTCGCCATCGTGTTCTTCTGGACGCCGCCGCACTTCTGGTCGCTGGCGCTGTTCGCCAATGCCGACTACCAGCGCGCCGGCGTGCCGATGCTGCCGGTGGTGGCCGGTGCGAAGGAAACGCGGCGGCAGATCGTGATCTACACGCTGCTGCTGGTGCCGCTGTCGCTGGCTCCGTGGCTGGCGGGCTTCTCCGGAGCCAGTCTACGGCCTTGCGGCTCTGGTGCTGGGTGCGGGCTTCCTGCTGAGCGTGTGGCGCGTGGCGACGGATCGGCAGGACACCGCCGGGGTCAGCCTGACCAACGACGCGCCGGCGCGGCTCGCGTTCAAATACTCGATCCTCTACCTGTTCGCCCTGTTCGCCGCGCTTGCCGTCGATCGGCTGGCGGGGTGAGCCCGCGATGGCGCTCGATCCGGATGACCAGCGCCGGCGCCGCGCGCGCAACTGGGCGATGCTCGTGGTGCTGCTGGCGCTGTCGGCGCTGTTCTACGCCATCACCATCGTGAAGATGACGAAGGCATGAGAACCAGCAACCGCACCATCGGCCTGGCCCTTTCCGTCGTCGTCGTGGGGATGGTGGGCGTGTCGTTCGCCTCCGTGCCGCTCTACCGGCTGTTCTGCGCGGTCACCGGCTATGGCGGCACTCCGCAGATCGGCGAGGCGGCGGCGCCCGGTCCGGCAAAGCAGCTCATCACCGTGCGCTTCAACGCCAACACCAATCCGAATCTGCCGTGGGACTTCCGCCCGGTGCAGGAGGAACTCCGCCTGCCGCTGGGCGACGAACACCTGGCGTTCTACACCGCGCGCAACGAGGCGCGCACCCCGGTCACCGGCGTCGCGCTGTACAACGTCACGCCCGACACCGCCGGCAAGTACTTCCACAAGACCGCCTGCTTCTGCTTCAACCAGCAGACGCTGCAAGCCGGCCAGCAGATGCAGTTCCCGCTGAGCTTCTGGGTCGATCCGGCGATCGCCAAGGATCCCAACACGGCGGACATCCACACGATCACGCTGTCCTACACGTTCTACCGCACGCTCGAGGACGCGGCGAAGTCCGGGGCGCTGGCGCAGGCGGGGCCGCATGTCGGTCCGCCGCCGCGCGCCACCCCTTGAACGGGCGATCGAATTCATGATGATGCGGCAGCCTTCCGGGAGAATTGATCAGGCATGAGCGACGAAGCGCACGGCACCGTCACGGTCGAGAACTCCGGCCTGCACCAGCCGTACCACCTGGTCGATCCCAGCCCCTGGCCGATCGTCGGCGCAGTCGGCGGCCTGTGCACCGTCCTCGGCATCATCTTCGCCGCGCATTTCGGCAGCTACATCATGCTGGTGATCGGCGCCGTGATCGTGCTGGGCACGATGTTCTTCTGGTGGCGCGACGTGGTGCGTGAAAGCCGCACGCCGGGCCTGCACACGCCCGTGGTGCGGCTCGGCCTGCGCTACGGCATGCTGTTCTTCATCTCGTCCGAGGTGATGTTCTTCGTCGGCTTCTTCTGGGCATTCTTCAACTTCGCGCTGTTCCCCGACCTGCAGGGCAACGGCGAAACCGTGTGGCCGCCCTCCACCATCCACACCTTCGACCCGTTCCATATCCCCTTCCTGAACACGATGATCCTGCTGCTGTCCGGCACCACGATCACCTGGGCACACCACGCCCTTCTGGAGCGCGACAAGAAGACACTGGTTCTGGGTCTCGGCCTCACCATCCTGCTTGGACTGAGCTTCACGCTGTGCCAGGCGATCGAGTACTCCGACGCACCGTTCAAGTTCGTCGGCGGTGGGGTCTATCCCTCCACCTTCTTCCTCGCCACCGGCTTCCACGGCTTCCACGTCATCGTCGGCACCTGCTTCCTGATCGTCTGCTGGTTCCGCGCCCGCGCCGGCCATTTCACGCCGGAGCGCCATTTCGGCTTCGAGGCAGCCGCCTGGTACTGGCACTTCGTCGACGTGGTCTGGCTGTTCCTGTTCACCTGCATCTACTGGTGGGGCGCCAGCCCGGTCGTCGCCGGGCACTGAGGCCGGGTGGCGCAGCCGGCGCCCTCACTGCTGCACGTCGCGCTGGCCTGTCGCTGCCCTCGCTGCGGCCGCGGCCGTCTGTTCCGCAACCTGCTGGATGTGCGCGAGCGCTGCGAGGTCTGCGGCCTGGACCTGCGCGCGCACGACGCCGGCGATGGCGCCGTGGTCGGCGTCATCCTGCTGCTGGGCGCGGTCGTGGTGACGCTGGCGTTCTGGGTGGAGTTCCGCTTCTCGCCGCCGCTCTGGGTGCATGCGGTATTGTGGCCGGTGGTGACGATCCCGCTTGCGATAGCGATGATGCGTCCGGCGAAGGCGGCACTGGTGGCGCTGCAGTTCCGCCATCGCGCCACCGAGATGGGGCTATGACCGGGCTCCGCCGGCTGCTGTGGCCCGGGGTCATGACGCTGGCGATGCTGGCCGTGCTGTTGAGCCTGGGCAGCTGGCAGGTCCGACGGTTGCACTGGAAGGAGGAACTGCTGACCCGCATCGCGCGCGCCGAGGCGGGGCCTTCGGTGCCGCTGCCCGCGGAACCGGAGCCGTTCAGCAAGGTGCTGGTGACCGGGCATCTGCGCGACGACCTGGCCGCCTCGTACGGCGCGGAGGTGCGCGACACGCCGGCAGGCACGCAACTCGGCACCCAGCTGATCGAGCCACTGGAACGTGCCGAAGGCGAGGCCATCCTGGTCGATCGCGGCTGGGTACCGGACAAGCGTCTGCGCCCTATCGAGCAGCCCGAGGGGGAGGTGACGCTCGAGGGCTATGTGCGGCCGAGTGATTCTCCCGGCTGTTCAGCGCCTCCGACAACCCCAGCGGGCGGCAGTTCTACACGCTGGACGCGGCGGCGATCGGCGCCGCCATCGGGCTGCGCCAGGTGGCGCCGTTCTTCCTGGTGGTGATGGGAACGCCGCCGCCGGAGCTCTATCCCGACCCGGCCCGCCACCTGCCGCGGCCGCCGAACAACCACCTGTCATATGCGATCAGCTGGTATGGCATGGCGATCGCCCTCGTCGTGATCTTCGTGCTCTGGGCAAGGAAGGTGCTGAAGCAATGACCCCCTATGATCGGCTGGCCGCCCGCTTCGAGCGCATCGCGACGCTGGGCGAGGCGTCCTCGGTGCTGAGCTGGGACGCGGCGGCCATGATGCCGGCCGGTGGCGGCGCGGCGCGCGGCGACCAGCTCGCCGTGCTGGCGGGGATGGCGCATTCGCTGCTGGTGGCGGCCGTGGTGGGCGACGACCTCGCGGCGGCCGAGGCCGCCGGCGAGACGGACCCGTGGCGTGCCGCCAACCTGCGCCTGATGCGTCACGCCCATACCCGCGCCACCGCCATGCCGCCCGACCTTGTCGAGGCGCAGGCTCGTGCCAACTCGGCCTGCGAGAAGGTGTGGCGCGAGGCGCGGCGGCGCTCCGACTTCGACATGGTCCTGCCCCACCTTCAGGAGGTGGTGCGTCTGATGCGCGAGGCCGCCGCGGCGCTGGCGTCGGCGCTCGGCCTCGACCCCTACGACGCGCTGATGGACGGCTACCAGCGCGGCATGCGCACCGCCGATGTCGCCGCGGTGTTCGGCGAATACGAGACGTTCCTGCGCCGCGCCCTGCCGGCGGCAGAAGAGCGCCAGGCACGTGCCCCGCAACCGGTGCGGCCCCGTGGCCCGTTCCAGATCGGCCCGCAGGAGGCGCTGTGCCGCCGCCTGGCCGAAAGGCTGGGCCTCGACTTCGCCCACGCCAGACTGGACCGGTCAGCGCACCCGTTCTCCGGGGGCACGCCGTCGGACGTCCGCATCACCTCCCGCTATGACGAAGCCGACTTCACCCAGGCGGTGCTCGCCGTGGTGCATGAGACCGGCCACGCTCTGTATGAGCGTGGCCTGCCGGCACCCTGGGGGCGCCAGCCGGTGGGCGAGGCGGCCGGCATGGCCGCGCACGAGAGCCAGTCGCTTATTGTCGAGATGCAGGCCGGCCGGTCGGACGCCTTCCTGCACTGGCTGGGACCCGAACTGCACGCGACCTTCGGCGGCGACCCGGCGCCCTATCAGCCGGAGAACCTGGCGCGGCTGTGGCGACGGGTGGAGCGCGGCTTCATCCGCGTGGATGCCGATGAGATGACCTACCCGGCCCACGTCATCCTGCGCTTCCGCCTCGAGCAGGCGCTGGTCGCCGGATCGCTGGCAGTGGCCGACCTGCCCGGCGCATGGAACGACGGGTTCCGGGCGCTGCTGGGCCTGCGGCCGCCCGACGATGCGCGCGGGTGTCTTCAGGACATTCATTGGTATGATGGTGCGTTCGGCTATTTCCCCAGCTACACGCTGGGGGCGATGGCGGCGGCCCAGCTGATGGCGGCGGTCCGGCGCGAGGTACCGAACCTCGACGCGGCGCTGGGACGCGGCGACGCGGCCCCGCTGCTGGGCTGGCTGCGCGCCAAGGTGCACGGCCAGGGCAGCCGGCTCGAGTTCAACGCGCTGCTGGAACACGCCACCGGCAAGCCGCTCGATCCCGCCGACTTCCAGGCACACCTGACCGCGCGCTACCTCAACTGACCGGCGGCCGCCACTCCAGTTGCAGGAAGGGCGGCACCACCTCGACCTCGGTGAAGCCGACGCGGCGGCACATGCGCAAGGACGGCTCGTTGCCGGCCAGCACCTTGCACAGTACGCGCCGCTGCGCAGCGGCGAACCGCGCCAGCACCGCGCGCAGGATCGCGGTCCCCAGGCCGCGGGCACGGCGGTCCGGCAGCAGGGCGAAATCGACGATGCAGCCGGTTTCGCCGCCCGGGTCGACCACCAGCCGGCCGATCGCCTCGCCGGCGCGTTCGACGATGTCGAAGCGGGCGTGCGGGAACTGGCCGCGGTAGCTCGCGGTCTGCGATGCGAACTGCATCCGCACCAGCGCCTCCTTCGTTGCGTCGTCCGCCGACAGGAGCGCCAATTCGGCGTGCGCCGTACCGCGGAACAGCGCGGCGAGAAAGCCGCCGTCCGCGGCGGTCTCCGGGCGCAACACGATGGCGCCGGACTCGGTCGGCAACTGCACGGCAACGGTCGTCGACAGGAAGGCTGCAACGCCGCTAAGAGTGCCGGCATGGACGCCCTGCGACATGAGGATTTCGCTCCGCATGTGAACAAGCTGTTTGGCTTCGTTGGCTGGCACGGAACGCTGCGGCTGGTGGACATCGAACGCGCCGCGCCAGGCGGGCCCTTCACGCTGCTGTTCCAGGGGCCGCCGGCCGATATCCTGCCGGAGGGGCTGTACACCGCGATCGTCGACGAGGCGCCGCGCTTCGCGTTCTACATCATGCCGATCCACACCCCGGCCGGCGACCGACAGGACTACCAGGCCGTCTTCAACTGACCGGTCAGGCAAACCGTCAGTTCTGCGACGGGAACACGCCGACCAGCGCAATGCACGCGTTGACCGCGAGATACGGCATCAGGTTGGAGTGCGGCTGGCCCCCGGTGGGACCGATCGCGCCGCCCGCCAGCGCCTGGTTCGGCGCGTTGTCCGGCGCATAGATGTTCACCGTGATGGAGTTGCCGCTCTTGTCGGCCCCGGTGGTCTGCGCCAGTGCGACGGTCGGCCCCGGCGCGTCCACATTGTTCGCGAGGGTGGGGTTCGGGATCGTCTGGAGCGTGTGCACGTGCGGTGGGGTTTCGGCGATCGAGAGCGTGTGTGCCTCCTCGCCGATGGCTTCACCGACGGTGCGCGGGGTCAGGCCCGGTCCGTTGCCTTGACCCATCGGCACGCGGCCGCGCAGGTCCGGCAGCGCGAAGGTCGTCTGGCCGTTGCCGCCGAATGTCGTGCCCAGCAAGGCGAACAGCGCCTGGTTCTGATTGATCGCCATGATCTGGCCGTTGCACAGCGCCCAGCCCTTCGGCGGGAAACCGAAGGCGAATAACTCGATCTGACCGAGAAACTGTTCCGACATGGTACGGGTCCTTTTACGGGCGCGACGGGAAGATGCCGTTGATGGCGATGCAGTAGCGCAGCACCAGCGACGGCTGGACGTTGTTGTGCGGCTGCCCGCTGCCGGCCGGCCCCACCGATGCCGGCACCAGGCCGGTGTTCGGCGCCCCCGGGTTATAGACGTTGCCTCGGTTGCTCTGGCGCGGCGGCCCTAGCGCCGCCGTCGCCAGCAAGGCGCCAGCCGGCGCGTTGGTCGTGCCCTGGCTGGTCGTGGCGTTCACGTTGTGGTTGTGTCCCGCCATGGTCGAGGTGGTGAGGCTGACGGTTTCGGAACCGTCCTGTTCGCCGAGAGCGTAGGTGTTGCCGCCGGCCAGCGCGCCCTGCCCGACGGCGGCCCGCCCCTGCAGATCGGGCAGTCCGAACGTGGTCCGGCCATCGCCGCCGTACATGGTGCCGAGAAGCGAGAACAGCGCGGTGTTCTGGCTGATCGGCAGCAGCTGGCCCTGGCAATTCGCCCAGCCGCGTGGCGCGAAGTTGTACGGGAACAGCGTGATCTGGCCGAGGAAGGGCTGTGACATGTCGGTGCTCCCGCTGATCAGTTCTGCGAGGGGTAGATGCCCTCAAACGCGATGATGTAGTTGATCGTCAGCTCGGGCTGGCGGTTCTCGTGCGGCTGGCTGCCGCCGGCCGGGCCGATGGAACCGGGCGACAGCGTGGTGTTCGCGGCGACCGTGCCGTACAGATTGACCAGTGTCTGAGCGTTCTGCGAGAGGGCGACCGTGGGGCCCGGGGTCGCGGCCGACCCGACCTGCTGCGAGGCCATCAGCGCATGCGCATGGCTGCCGACCTGGCCGGAGGTCAGCGTGACGAACTCGCTGCCGGCCACCTGGCCCAGCACATAGGGTGCCAGGCCTGTCCCCTGGCCCTGGTGGACCGCGGCACGTCCGCACAGGTTGGGCAATGCAAACGTGTTGACGCCGTCGCCGCCATAGGTCGTGCCGATCAGGCTGAACAGCACGTCATACTGCGCGATGGGCAGCGTCTGGCCATTGCATTGCAGCCATCCGACCGGCGCGAAATTGAAGCCAACCGCGAGTATCTGGCCAACATAAGGTTGCGCCATCGTGTCCCCCAAATTCTTTCTGCGGCCAGGCCGCAACCTGTGACATACATCACTGCCATGCCGTTCGGCATCTGGAAAGTTGGCACGTTCATGGAACGATGAGCGCGGCCCGATGCGCCGGCGAGGCCGCGCGGGATAATCCCGTCAAAGCCCCATCAATGACCCGTGGCGAAGTGTTGACCGCTGGGTTTGATCCAAACGACGCGTGGAGAGGAATTCCAAACATGGCAACAGGCAACGGCCGCCGTCTGACGGACGACTCTTTGGATCAGGTACCGGCCGCCAGGGCTGCCGCACAACAGATCGTGTTCATCGACGGCTCGGTGCCTGACGCACAGGCATTGATGGCCGGCGTCGCGCCGGGGGTCCTGGCGGTGCTGCTCGATCCGAACCAGGATGGGGTGCAGCAGATCGCACACTGGCTGACGAGTCATGAGGTGCGTGGACTTGCTGCCATCGACATCGTCGCGCACGGCTCGGACGGTGCGATCCAACTCGGCAGCACGCTACTGAGCGCAGGCACGATCGCCGAACACCAGGCGGCGCTGGCGACGATCGGCGATGCCCTGGCACCGGGCGGCGCCATCCAGCTGTTCGGCTGCGCCGTGGCACAGGACGCCACCGGCGTCGCGTTCATGCAGAAGTTGTCGCAGGCGACCGGCAATGCGCACATAGCGGCGGCCTCGCACGCCGTCGGCGCGGCGGCCGAAGGCGCGAGCTGGACGCTCGATGTCGATGTCGGCACGGTCGCGGTCGCTATTCCGTTCACACCGGCGACGGTCGCGGCCTTCCCGGACGTGCTGAGCGTTACCGCGAACCAGATCTTCTTCTCGGCGTGGGATGGGCAAGGCGGTGCGGTCAATCGAGTTCGAGCAGATCGGCGTCAACGGGTCGGCGCTGGTCAACGGCTCCGCGATCGATCTCGGGGACGCCAGCCAGTCCGCAGACGCCGGTCTGAACGCAACTTCCAGCGGCATCGCCGTCGATACTGCGCGGAACACGTTTTTTGTCGCGGTGGATCAGGCGACCACCGGCACGCACACGATGATCGAGAAGGGCAACATTAACAACCCCGGCAGCCTTACCACGCTGTTCACCAACCCGATCCCGAACTTCGGCCAATCCGCCACCGCGCCAGAGGTTGCGCAACTTGGTGGTCTCGCGCTCGATGTGCAGCATGGCCAACTCTACTTCGCGCAGGCCACGGAGGACAGCAACACCGGCAACCCCGTCGAGGCCGATACTGGAATCTACCGCATCAGTGTCAATGGTGGCGCCGCGACGCGAATAACGCCGGCGGCGAACAGCCTCGCGAATCCGCTGTACCTGACGCTCGACACGGCAGACAACCTGGTCTTCTTCGACGACGCCATCCTCGCCGGCGGCGGATTCCCCGCGGTCAACAACCTCGACGTTGCCAACCTGACGACCGGCGCGGTCACCGTGCTGCACTCGTTCACCAGCGCCGACCCGTTCTTCCTGCTCCAGGGTCTGGACATCAATCCCGCGACCAAGACGCTCTACCTGGCCACCGCCGATTTCCAGGACGCCACCAGCGCCAGCAACGCCATACTCAGCATTTCCTACTCGGTCACCGGATCGGGCGGCACGGCGAACGCGTCGATCGGGACAATCGGCACGCTCTACAGCGGCGCGGGTGCTTTCCAGCCCAACGACATCGCGATCGATGCAGGGCACAACATCCTGTACGCCTCGGGGCATGGAAACAGTTCCACCGCCGGGATCTTCGAGGGCAGCCTGAGCGGCGGCGCGTCGCTCACCAGCGTGCTGTCGATGTCGAGCCTGGTCGCCACCGGTTCGGCGAACACCACGGCGCCGGAGCTGGTCCTGGTGACGGCGCCGACCGTGACCACCGGCGGCACCGTCACCGCGATCACCAGTGGCGGTGCGCTGACGATCGACGCCGGCGCCACCGTCGCGGACACCTCCGGCCAGCTCATTGCCGGTGCCACCATCACCATCGTCGGCAGCCAACCCGGCGACACCATGGCCTTCAACAACGGCGGCACGCTGACCTTCGCCGACGGCAACAAGGTTGCCGGCAGCTTCAACGCCGGCACCCTCACGCTGTCCGGCAACGCGACGGCCGCCGACTACCAGTCGGCGCTCGACGCCGTGACGTTCACCACGTCGAGCAACAATGCGGCGCCGCGCACGATCGACTGGACGGTCACCGACGGCGTGGTGAGCAGCGCCATCGGCACCAGCACGGTGCAGGTTCACGTGCTGCCGACGCTCACTGCCGGCGCGACGGCGACGTTCAATGGTGGCGGTCCGACAGTGGCCCTCGATGCCGGCCTGACCGCCACCGACCCGTCGAGCGCCGCGCTGGCGGGCGCCACCGTGACGATCGGCGACCGGCCTCCTCGCCGGCGATAAGCTTGGGCTTCAACAATCAGAACGGCATCACCGGCAGCTACAACCCGACGACCGGCGTGCTCACCCTTTCGGGCACGTCCACTGCGGCGAACTATCAGTCCGCGCTGCAATCCGTCACCTATAGCTTCAGCGGCGATCCGACCAATGGCGGCACCGATACCAGCCGCACATTGTCCTGGCAGGTGAACGACGGCGTCGCGACGAGCGCGGCGGACACCAGCTCCATCGCCACGCTGTGCTTCTGCGCCGGCACGATGATCGCCACCCCGGACGGCGAGGTGGCGGTCGAGCAGCTAAAGGTCGGCGACCACGTGCTGACCCTGCACGGCGCGTCGCGGCCGATAAGCTGGATCGGCACCGGGCAGAGCCTGCTGCCGCCGGGACAGCGTGGCGGCGCGCGGCCGGTCATCGTGCGCGCGGGCGCGCTGGGCGGAAACATGCCGGTGCGCGATCTGCGAGTGACCAAGGGCCACTCGCTGTATCTCGCGGATGTGTTGATCCCGGTGGAGAACCTGATCAACCACCGCAGCATCCTGTGGGACGACGAAGCGCGCAGCGTGGTGATCTACCATTTGGAGCTCGATACGCATGACGTGCTGATCGCCGACGGAGCGCCGGCGGAAAGCTACCGCGACGACGGCAATCGGCGGCTGTTCCAGAACGTCAACCCGCACTGGGACCACGCGCCGGCGCCACCGCCCTGCGCGCCGATCGTGACCAACGGTCCGGTGGTCGCCGCGCTGTGGACCGGGCTTCTTCAGCTGGCCGAGCCTGGGCCGGCGATCGAACTGACCGACGATCCCGACCTGCATCTGCTGGTGGACGGCGTGCGGGTCGATGCGTCCGAGGTGCGCGACTGCTGCCATGCCTTCGACATCGACGCGGCCGGTGCGGCGCTGCGGATCGCCTCGCGCGCCGACGCGCCAGCCGAGTTGGGGCTGTCGCACGAGCAGCGCCGGTTGGGCGTGGCGGTGCAGCGGATCGTGCTCCGGGCGCCCGGCCTGACGATCGAGCTGGATGCCGCGTCGCCGTCGCTCTGCCAGGGCTTCCACGGCTACGAGGCCGATGACGGGCTGCGCTGGACCGACGGCGACGCGGCGCTACCGCCCGCGCTGGCCGCGGCCTGTGCGTACGGGCCGGTACGCATCGAGCTGCACCTGGGAGGCAGCACATGCTACCGCCGGACCACGCCGGCGATCCCTGGGGAAAGGCTCGCGCACGCCGCCTGAGCCAGCTTGCCAAACCGGCGCGCGCCCCGCATGAGGGCGCACCTCGGTGCCTTGGCCAGGAGAGCGATGAACACAATTCGTGCGGGCCTGCTTGCTGCCCTTGGTGCCCTCGCCGCCTGTGCCGCGCCGCCACCGCCCAAGCCGCCCTCGCCGCCGCCCAAGCCACCTGAGACGGTGGACGGCGAATACCGCGGCACCAGCACGCGCTTCCAGGCCGATAGCCGCGCCTGCCCTCACCCGGGCCTCGTGCGGCTCGACGTGATGAACAACGCGTTCCAGTTCCGCTGGGACCGCGACACTTACGTCGATGCCACGATCGCACCGGACGGCGCGATCACCGGCGGTGCCGAGAGGATCACACTGGTGGGCAGGCGCGACGGGCGCCGGATCGAGGGCGACGTCACCAACGGCAATTGCGGGCTGCATTTCACGGTAACCAAGTCGTCGTAGTAGCCTGCCGGCGATGCGCTACATCTCCACCCGCGGCGCGGCGCCGGTGCGCGACTTCGCCGGCGTGCTGCTGGCCGGCCTGGCCGAGGACGGCGGCCTGTATGTGCCCGAATCCTGGCCGCACTTCTCCCCTGCCGACTGGCGGTCGATGCGCGGACTGCCGTATCACGCGCTCGCCGCGCGGGTGATCCAGCCGTTCGTCGGCGAGGCCATCCCGTCCGCCACGCTGGCAACGCTATGTCGCGAAGCCTATGCCGGCTTCGATCATCCCGCTGTCGCGCCGCTGATCCAGCTCGAGACGGGCCTGTTCGTGCAGGAGCTGTTCCACGGCCCGACGCTGTCGTTCAAGGACATGGCGCTGCAGCTGCTCGGCCGCATGTTCGACCACGTGCTGGCGGCGCACGACGCGCGCGTTACCATCGTCGGCGCCACCTCGGGCGACACCGGCTCGGCGGCGATCGAGGCCTGTGCCGGGCGCGACCGCGTCGATATCGCCTTCCTGCATCCGCACGGGCGGGTCAGCGACGTGCAGCGTCGGCAGATGACCACGGTGGCTGCGCCGAACGTCGCCAACATCGCGGTCGAGGGCACGTTCGACGACTGCCAGGACCTGGTGAAGGCGATGTTCGGCGACGCGCCGTTCCGCCAGGAAATGCAGTTGTCGGCCATGAACTCGATCAACTGGGCGCGGATCGCCGCGCAGGTGCCGTACTACGTTGCGTCCGCGCTGGCGCTCGGCGCGCCGGACCGCGAGGTGGCGTTCGCCGTGCCCACCGGCAATTTCGGCAATGTGCTGGCGGCCTGGGTGGCGCGGCGCATGGGGCTGCCGGTGGCGCGGCTGATCGTCGGCTCCAACCGCAACGACATCCTGGCGCGGTTCCTCGCCGCGAACGACATGACGATCACGACGGTGGAGCCGAGTCTGTCGCCCAGCATGGACATCCAGGTGAGCTCCAACTTCGAGCGCCTGCTGTTCGAACTGCTGGAGCGCGACGCGGTCGCGACGGCCGAGGCGATGGCGGGGTTTCGCGGCAGCGGCCGGATGACGGTGTCCGACGCCGTGTGGCACCGCTGCCGCACCGTCTTCCACGGCTTCCGGCTGGACGACACCGGCACCGAGGCGGAGATTGCCCGGCTGCGCCAGGCAGGCGGCTACCTCGCCGATCCGCACACCGCCATCGGCGTGGCGGCGGCGCGCGCCAATCCCTGCGCGCATGGCGTGCCGATCGTGGCGATGGCGACGGCCCATCCGGCGAAGTTCCCCGACGCGATCGAGCACGCCGCCGGCGTGCGGCCGCCCCTGCCGCCACCGCTCGCCGATCTGTTCGAGCGGCCGGAGCGTTTCACCGTGCTGGCCAACGACCTCGCGGCCGTAGAGGCGCAGGTGCGGGCGTTGGCAAGACGCAACGCATGAGGGTACTCGACGCTGCAGAGACCGCGGCGGCGCTGCCGTTCAAACGGCTGATCGCCGGACTGCGCGAGGCCTTCATCGCCGGCGGCGAGGTGCCGCTGCGGCATCGGCACGGCATCGCACAACAGGACGGCACCACGGCGTCGCTGCTGCTGATGCCGGCCTGGCGTGCCAGCGGCCGGTTCGGCGTCAAGGTTGTGTCGGTGTTCCCCGGCAACGGCGCGCGCGGGCTGGCGTCGGTGTCGGCGAGCTACCTGCTGTGCGACGGCGAAACCGGCGCGCACCTCGCGCTGATCGATGGCGGCGAGCTCACGCGGCGACGCACCGCCGCGGCTTCGGCGCTCGCAGGATCGTACCTGGCGCGCAGCGACGCGAAGTCGCTGCTGATCGTCGGCTCCGGCCATGTCGGCGGACTGATGGCCGAGGCGTATCGCGCGGTGCGCCCGATCGAGCGGGTGCGCGTTTGGAACATTCGCGCCGTGGGCGCCGAACGGCTGGCGGCACGGATCGGGGCGGAAGCGGTGACCGACCTGGCCGACGCGGTGCGGCAGGCGGATATCGTTTCATGCGCAACCCTGTCGCCGGTGCCGCTGGTGCGCGGCGAATGGCTGCGGCCGGGGGCGCATCTCGACCTGATCGGCGGCTTCACGCCGGCGATGCGTGAGGCGGACGACGAAGCGGTGCGACGCGCGCGGGTGTTCATCGATACCGACGCGGCGCTGGCCGAGGCGGGCGACCTGATCGATCCGATCGCGCATGGCGTGCTGCGGCGCGACGCCATCGCCGGCAGCCTCTTCTCGCTGTGTCGCGGCGCGACGCCGGGGCGGCGCGATGCGACGGAGATAACGCTCTTCAAGTCGGTCGGCAGCGCGCTCGAGGACCTGGCGGCGGCTGGACTGGCGTATGGGGGGACGCAGGATGGGCAAGCTTGACGGCAAGGTGGCGATCGTCACCGGGGCGGCGCGCGGACTGGGGCGCGCCTACGCGCGGCGCATCGGCGGCCTGGGCGCCAAGGTCGCGGTCGTAGACCTGAGCCTGAAGGCGTTCGAGGAGTTCGAAGCCGAACGGCTGGCAATGACCGCCGAGAACACGGTGGCGGAGATCGAGGCCGCCGACGGCAGCGCGATCGGCATCGAGTTCGACGTGTGCGACGAGAATGCGGTCGCGGCGATGGTGCAGCGCGTGATGGCAGAATGGGGGCGGGTGGATATCCTGGTGGCCAATGCCGGCGGCGGGCGCGGCCGGCCGGTGGATACAAAGGCATCGACGCTCGATCCGGCGCTGTTGCGGCTGGTCACCGGCATGAACCTGTATGGCACGGTGTACTGCTGCAATGCGGTGGCGCCGATCATGAAGCAGCAGCGGTCGGGCAAGATCGTCACCGTGAGTTCGGTGGCAGGACTGTCACCGTCCCCCGACGGCGGCTACGCGCATTACGGCGCGGCGAAGGCGGCGATCGCGCACTACACGCGCTACCTGGCGCAGGATCTCGGACCGTACGGCATCACAGCGAACTGCATTGCACCTGGCACGATCACCACCGGTCGCATCGTTGCGACGGTCATGCCGGGCAGCGCAGACGCCAATCGCGACCGGACAGAGCGGGTGGCGCTGCGTCGATTGGGCACGGTGGAGGACTGTGCCAAGGTCGTGGAATTCCTGGTCACCGATCTGTCGGACTACGTGACCGGGACAGTGATCCCGATCGACGGGGGATTGCTGCGTTAGTACGCGTTCCCGGTCATTGCGAGCGCAGCGCAGCAATCTCGATCGGGTGCGCACTTTCATGGAGCCGGCTTCGTCGCTACGCTCCTCGCAATCACAGCTGGGAAGGAACCGCCATGAGCCTTAGTCTCGACGGCGTCCGCGTTCTGGAACTGGCGCGCTATCAGGCGGGTCCGCGCGGCGGGATGATCCTGTCGGACCTGGGCGCGGAGGTGATCAAGATCGAGCGGCTCGGCGGGGAGGAGACGCGACAGCATGCGCCGATGGTGCGCGGACAGAGCATCTACTTCACGGTGTACAACCGCGGCAAGAAGAGCATCTGCCTCGATCTGCGCAATGCGCGCGGCAAGGAGATCTTTGCCGAACTGGTGAAGACCGCCGACATCGTGCTGGAGAATTTCCGCCCCGGCACGATGCAGGCGATGGGCTTCGAGTACGAGAAGCTGCGCGCGTTGAACCCCGGCATCATCCTGGTGTCGGTGTCGGGCTTCGGACAGTACGGGCCGTACACCGACCGTCCGGCATTCGATCCGCTGGGCCAGGCGATGAGCGGGCTGATGTCGCTCACCGGCAAGCCGGTGGGCCAGCCGCTGGGCACCGCTTCGTCGGTGGTCGATCGCTACACTGCGCTGCACGCCACGATCGGTGCGCTGGCCGCGCTGCGGCATCGCGACCGCACCGGCGAGGGACAGCTGGTGGATGTCTGCCTGCTCGATTCCGCGCTGACCATGGTGGAGATTCCCACGTCGTACTACCTCGCCACCGGTGAAGAAGGCGGTGAGGGCGGGAGGCCGCCATATCGCGCCAAGGACGGCCATGTGGTCATCTCTGCCGGCGGTCGCCAGATGGCGGCACGGCTGGCGCAACTGGTGTCGGGTGCAGCCTTCAGCGGCGAGCCGATCACCGCCGGCCAGGGCAACGCCGATGCGCGCAAGGCGCTGGAGGCGTGGTGCGCCGAGAGGTCGGTGGAGACGATCTGCTCGGCGCTGATGGAGATCGGCGTCCCGGTGGCACCGGTGCGCACGATCCCCGAGGTCGCCAAGGACCCGCATTTGTGGCAACGCGAGATGCTGGTGAAGATGGAGGACGCGGTCGCGGGCGAACTCTACGTGCCCGGCGTGACGGTGAAGATGGCGAAGACGCCGGGCCGGGTCGGGCCGGTGCCGACGCCGGGCCAGCACACCGACGAGGTGCTGGGACGGCTGTTGGGCTATGACGGCGATACGCTGGGCACTTTGCGGCGCGACAAGGTCATCGCGTGACCACGGTCGCGATCATCGGTGCCGGCATCGGCGGTGTGTATCTGGTCGCGGAGCTAGGCCTGGCCGGACACCGGCTGCGGCTGCACGACCTCGACGACACGCGGCTGGCCGAGATCCGCGCGCATGGCGGCGTCGATGTGGAGGGGCACGGCCTGGCAGCGACCGAGCGCGCGACCACCGATCTGGCCGAGGCCGTCGATGGCGCCGAGATCATCATTGTGGTGACCGGCGGCAATGCGCAGGAGACGGTGGCGCGCGCGTTGGCACCGCTGCTGACCGAGCGGCAGATCATCCTGCTGATCCAGGGCAATACCGGCGGAGCGCTGGTGGTGCGTCGGGCGCTCGGCCGGGCGGACATCGCGGTCGCCGAGATGGACAACTATCCGTTCTCCAACTGGCTGCTCGGTCCGACGCGGATCCGACCCATCGTGAAGAAGCGGTGGCTGCAGATCGCGGCATTTCCCGGCAATTGCATAGATGCAGTGTTTCCGCGGCTAGCGCCGCTGTTCCCGCATGCGATCGCCGCGCCGGATGTGATCCACACCGGGTTCACCAATGCGAACGCGATGCTGCACGTGGCGAACTGCGTTGGGAACGCCGGCAAGATCGACCGTGGCGAGAGCTATCGCTTCTACGCGGACGGCGTCACACCCTCCATCGCGCGACTGTACCAGGCGATCAATGCCGAGAGGGTGGCAGTCGCCGCTGCGCTGGACGCGGCGGTGCCGACGCTGGAGGACTGGTTCGATCGCACCTACGGCGTGCGCGGCGCCGATCTGACGGAGACCTGCCAGCTGCTCACCACCAACAGCGACGGCCCGTACCAGGCGACCGGAACGCCGAAGTCGTTCGCACACAAATACATCACCGAGGATGTGCCGGTCGGGCTGATGCCGATGAGCGCGCTCGGGGCCGCTGCCAGCGTGAAGACACCGGCGATCGATGCGCTGATCACGCTGGTGCGCGCGATGACCGGCCGCGACTTCGCCGCCGAGGCGCGCACGCTGGAGCGCATGGGGCTCGCGGGAATGCAGGCCGCCGAGATCAGGCGCTATGTCGAGACGGGGAGCGTGTAGATGCTGTTCAGCTGTCGGCCGGCCGGAGGCACGCATTCCGGGACGGTTTCCCGGCCCGCCGCATCCGCGCGGCAAGCACTTCACCGTCGATATCCACTGCCACGTGCTGACCGAGTCGGCCGAGGCGATGTTCCGTTCGGCCGGCGCCGTCGATCGTCGCCCGCGCGAGGTGTTCGCCAATGCGCGCACGCGCGAGGTCAACCGCCAGCAGGTGGAGCGGACGCGCGTGCAGTTCACCTCGGTGGAGCAGCGGCTCGCCGACATGGACGTGATGGGGATCGATATCCAGGCGCTGACGCCGGCGCCCAACCAGACCTACTACGACACGCCGCCCGATCTCGGCATCGCCACGGCGCGGGCGATCAACGACAACATCGCCGACATCGTCGCGCGCCATCCGGATCGTTTCGCCGGGCTCGGCACGGTGCCGTTTCAGGCGCCGGAGCTGGCGGTGGCGGAGCTCGAGCGGCTGCATCGTTCGCTCGGTCTGCGCGGCATCGAGATCGCCACCAACGTCGCCGGCGAGGATCTGTCGTCCGACCGTTTCCGGCCAATCTTCGCCAAGGCGGAAGAGCTTGGGTTGACGCTGTTCATGCATCCTACCGGCTTCACCGAGGCGCGGCGGTTCGGCGATCACTACTTCACCAACGTCATCGGCAATCCGCTGGATACCACGGTCGCGGTGCATCACCTGATCTTCGGCGGCGTGCTCGAGGCGTGCCCGAACCTCAAGCTGGTGCTGGCGCATGGCGGCGGTTATCTGCCGGCGTATTCCGGACGCATCGACCATGCGGCGAGCGCGCGGCCCGACTGCTGCGAGCAGGTCGACGCCATGCCGACCGATTACCTGAGGCGTCTGTATTTCGATTCCCTGGTCTATACCCACCCGCAGCTCGAGTACCTGGTGCAGCAGTACGGCGCGGATCATGTGCTGGTGGGCACCGACTATCCCGCCGACATGGGCGAGGTCGATCCGATCGGCTTCATTGAAGGCGCTCCGGGTTTGAGCGCGGAGGAACGCAGAGCGATCCTGGGACTGAACGCCGCGCGGCTGCTGGGGATTGCGGCTCCCGCTCAGAACCCCATCGCCGCGTCATAGGCGCGCCGGACGGCGTCCGGCTGCCCCGCCAGGAACGGAAACCCGCGGCGCGGCGGCGCGGTTCCCTCGACAAAGTGCCTGCGCCCGATGATCGGCAGTTCGATGCAACGATTCACCGCGGGATCGCGCACGATCGCCTTCGGCTCGCCGCCGCCCGCGACGGTGTCGAGGTCCTTGAAGAACCGCTGCCGCATCATGACGATGCCGCGGTCGCTGCGGCCCAGATGCTCGCGCCGCCGGTCGGTGATGGCGCCCTGGCCGACCCAACCGACGAAATCCTGGTTCATGATGTGGCTGGTGATCCAGCGTCCGGTCTTGTCGTCCACAATCGGCGAATACCAGCAGGGAATGCTGCCTTGCACATAGGGTTCGCGCTCGCGCGGCACGCGGGAGAAGAACCAGCCGACGCTCAGCGTGCTGGTATCGTCGATCGGCACGCGCCATTCGAAGTGGTTGCCGGTGAACAGCGCGTTCGGCCATAGACACACGCGCCCAACAGTCCATAGTTCGCTGGTCTCATCCGAGTCCTCGCGTACCCGGCGATAGGTGAGGCCGTAGTCGAATTCATCGAACGCCAGCTTGACATGACGAGGCGCGTACTCGTTGCGCCCCTTCAGGCGGGCGTCCCAATTGTCGTGCATCCACTCGAAATGCACGGGATCGATCGAGTTCTCCTGGCACTGCAACCAGTTGCAAGGCACCGTGGCAAACACGATCTGCACGAAGCCGTTGGCCCAGGTGAACGGCTCCCAGTTCGGTACCAGCGGCGCTGGCTCGGGTCCGAGATAGGCCCACAGCAGCCCGGCCTTCGCCTCCACCCGATAGGCACGGATGCGGATCTGGTCGCGGAAGCGGATCTCGGGCGCGTCGAGGTCCTCGAACGGCTGCTCGCGGCAGGCGCCGGCCGAGTTGAACATCCAGCCGTGGTAGCTGCAGCGCAGACCGCACGCTTCGACGATGCCGTAGCTGAGATCCGCGCTGCGGTGCGGGCAGTGCCGCTCCAGCAGGCCATAATGCCCGGAAAGGTCCTTGTACAGCACAAGATCTTCGCCGAACAGCCGCACCGGCTTGGTAGGCGTGTCGTCGAACTCGGCCACCGCTGCCACTGGCTGCCAGTAGCGCCGCAGCAGCGTTCCCATAGGCGTGCCTGGTCCGACCGCGGTGAGCAGCCGGTTGCGTTCCGCGCTGAGCATCAGGGCAGCTTCACCAGCTTCTGCATGCAGCGGATGTCCTCGGTGGACGCGATCGGCGTGCCGCGATTGCGCATCGCGGTGCGCGATACCTCGCCCACATAGATGTCGCCATGCGAATTGATCGCCACGCCGTGCGGCGCGACGAACTGGCTGGGCCGCTCGCGCGTCGCATCGCCCAGCCGCGCGATCGGCTTGCCCTCGTGCGTCACGATCGATACGCGCGGACCGATGCCGGGCGACTTCGCATTCACCGCCATGCCGGGGCCACTCTCGCCGATATAGGCGACTGGGTTCCTGCCGCGCGTCATGCACAGCCCACAGGGCCGATGCAGGTTGTTCCACTGGCCGTTGTACTTGCCCTTGCCGTCGAACACCTGCACGCGGTGGTTCTCGCGGTCCGCCACGTAAACCCAGCCGTCCTCGTCGCAGCAGATATTGTGCACGATGTTGAACGCGCCCGGGTCGGTTCCCGGCTCGCCCCAAGAGAACAGCAACCTGCCGTTCGGCGAATACTTGTGCACCCGCGCATTGCCGTAGCCGTCGGCGACGTAGAGGTCGCCTTCGGGCGACAGCGCGGTGTGGGTGCAGCGATTGAACGGATCGCCGCCGTACAGCGGCGCCGGTTCGCCCGGCACACCGATCTCCAGCAGCAGCTTCCCCTCCAGCGTCAGGCGGCGCACCGTATGGTCGCCGTCGTCGGTGCAGTAGATCGTGTCGTCGGGCGCGAGGTGGACGCCGTGCGGCCGCTTGAACAGTCCCTCGCCCCACGAGCGCAGGAAGTTGCCTTCGCGGTCGAACACCATCATCGGGTGTTCGCTGCGGGCGAACACATAGACGTTGTCCTTGCTGTCCACGCCGACGGCGGCGACCTCGCCGTAATGCCAGCCGTCGGGCAGCTTCCCCCAGTTCTCGATCACCTCGTAGCGGTGGTCACCGGAGCCGACGATGATCGCCATATGTGGCCTCCTCACCTCTGGGTTTTGGGCTAACCTATCACCAGAAGCGGAGAGAGCCAGCATGAGCGACACCCAGCACGCGACCTTCACCTTCAGCGACTTCCGGCTGCAGAACGGCGACGTGCTGCCCGAGGTCACCATTGCCTACTGCACGCGTGGGCAACTCGCGGCGGGCGGGCGCAACGCCGTGCTGGTCACCCACGGCTACACCAGCGGGCACCGCATGATCGAGTCCGGCGCGGGATCGTCCGAAGGTTCGTGGAGCCTGCTGGTGGGTCCCGGCGCGCCGATCGACACCGATCGCTGCTTCGTCGTGTGCTCCAACATGCTGGGCTCCAGCTATGGCTCGACCAACGCCGCGTCGCTCGATCCGCGCACCGGCAGGCCATATGGATCGCGCTTCCCGCACATCACGGTGGCCGACATCGTCACCGCGCAGCGTCGCCTGCTGCAGCATCTCGGCGTGTGGCACCTGCGCGCCGTGATCGGGCCGTCATATGGCGGGTTCCAGGCGTTCCAGTGGGCGGTGACGTTCCCCGACGACATGGACGCCGTCGTGCCAGTGGTGTCGTCGCCGCGCGCAGCGGGCCGCGATCGCGTAGCCACGCTGCTGGCCCGCTTCGAGCGTGACCCCAACTGGCATGGCGGCAACTACTACGAGACGCAAGGCATGGCCGCGACGCTGCTCGCCCTGCGGGTGGAAACACTGCAGCGCTACGGCATGAACGCCTCGGAGGCGGAGATTACCCGGTTAGCCTCCGTCTGGGCCAACGAGTTCGACGCGAATTCGCTGCTGATCCTCGGCCGCGCGATGGAGGCGTACGACGTGACGCCGGAGTTGCATCGCATCCGGGTCCCGGTGCTCTACGTGCTGTCGCGCACTGACGAGTTGTTCCCTCCCAGCCTGGCGCCGGGTGTGATGGACGACCTGCGCAAGGCGGGCGTCGAGGCTGACTACTTCGAGATCGACAGCGACAAGGGCCACCTGGCGTCAGGCGCCGATGCCGCGAAGTGGGCACCGGCACTGCGTGACTTCATGCTGGCATTGCGAGTGTAAAGAAGCAATCTCCATAGATATGGAAGGATCGCCTGCTACGCCCGCATTGACCGGGAAGATGGCTACACCTGCGGTGCGACGCCCACGTATTTGTACTGGTGGATCAGGTCGTCCACCGGATGTGCGGTGTCATGCTTCACCTGGAACACCGCGATCACCTTCTGCTTCAAGTCGCCATTCTCGTCGAAGCTGACCTCGCCCTGCAGGGTGTTCAGCTTGGTCTCGGCGATCGCATCGCGCATGTTGACTCGGTCGATCGGTTTGCCGGCCTTTGCCAGTCGCTCGATCGCGTCGATCACCACCAGCACCGCGTCGTAGGCGGTGATCGAGTAGTCGGACGGCTGCCGCCCGCTCTTCTCGACGAAGCGCTTCACCCAGGGCTGCATGTCCGCTTCTTCCATCATGTGCGGACAGGCAACGGTCGCGTACCAGCCGTCGGCCGACGGGAAGCCGGCTCCCTGCAGGATCGAGGGACCGTACATACCGTCACCGCCCGCCTTGATCACGTTCGGCACCAGATCGTAGGCCTGCTTGGCCAGCTTCACGCCGGCCTGCGCATCGCCGCCGTAGTAAATCGACTGAGCGCCGAGAGCCTTGATCTTGGTCAGCACCGGCGTGTAGTCGGCCGCCTTCGGATCGAGACGATCGTGCCCCAGCACCTCGATGCCCCGCTTCTTCGCCTGCGCCTCGAACGCGGTGGCGATGCCGATGCCATAGGCGCCGCTGTCGTCCAGGCCGTACACGCTTTTCACCTTCAGTGTGTCGGCGAAGTAGTTCGCCATGTTGGGGCCCTGATACGCATCGGTGGTGACGGTGCGGAAGTACACCGCCTTGCCGGCCGGCCGGTACAGATTGGCGAATTTCGGATCGGTGATGT
The DNA here is from genome assembly GCA_963812075.1 of uncultured Alphaproteobacteria bacterium. Lineage (GTDB taxonomy): Bacteria > Pseudomonadota > Alphaproteobacteria > Acetobacterales > Acetobacteraceae > JAMXLO01. The sequence goes on along the minus strand of CAWETN010000017.1, from coordinate 39,328 downwards.
CGGGATTGGTGGACGTCGGTGTGATGGTGGCGAGATTGCCCTGGCTGAAGATCGGCGACATGGACTTGCCGGGCGTGCTGCTCATCGGACCGAGTGCGGCGACCACGGTGCGGTCGGCGACCATCTTGCGCACGTTGGTGGCGGCCTGCGCCGGATCGTACTGCCCGGCTGTGGCGGTGCCGTCATCCAACAGCAGCACGTTGAGGTGATAGCCGGCCGCGCCACCCTTGGCGTTGCATTCGTCGATCGCCAGCGAGAAGCCGTCGCGGATGCGCACCGCGGTTTCGGCATCTGCCCCGGTCAGCGACAGGTCGATGCCGATGGTGACGGCCTTGTCCGCGGCGTAGCCACGGGCCGGGCGCAACGTGCCTGCCGCGGCAGAGGCTCCCGCGAGCCGGATGACGGAGCGGCGAGTGTATCTGGTCATGCGTGCATCTCCCCGTTTTTGCAATGCGCCACAGCAAGCCACCAATTTCGTCATTGCTCAAGCGGGTGCCGCACGACAAAGGGTGGCAGATCGGCCAGATTCGCTGCCCAGGCCCGGTGGTATTCGATGCTGCGCGCCGTCTCGCGCGCCATCGCGGCGCCGAAATGCCGCTCCAGCACATGCAGCATCGTGTCGATGCACAGCGTCACACCGCCGCCGGTGATGATCCCGCCGGTATCGACGAGGCTCGCTTCACGCGCGTCGATTTGCGGATGATCGTTGTGCATACGGTGCAGCAGCGAAACCTCTGGCGGCACGACCCGGCTTTTCGTGGTCGCGGCGCGCCCGTCGAGGGTTCCGCTGGCTGCCAGGATCATGCCGCCCGTGCAGACCGACACGATCAGTGCCGACGCAGCATGGCGGCGGATGAAGTCGAGCGTGGCGACGCTGCGGCTCTGTGCGACCCAGCCCGGCCCTCCGGTCACAACAAGCACATCGAGCCTGGGCGCCGTGCCGATGTCATGATCCGCGACGATCCGCAGTCCGCTCGCCAGCGTCGTGATGCCGCCGTCCGGTGCGTGATCGTGCAGATGCCGATCTCGGGTCGCAGCCGGCGTGCCACCGACAGCACCCCGAAGGTCGCGAGATCGATCGGTTCGGCGCCTTCGTACAGAAAGATACCGAATTGCATCGCGGGAGCGTTCAGTCCTCGGTCAGCGTCGGCCACAACGCGTCGCCACCGCGGGCGCACACATAGGCGCCGACCCGTGCGGCCCATTCGGTGTCGCCGCCGAACTCGTCGCGCCACGACCACAGCCGGCGCGTGCAAAGCTGCAGCGCGTAGTCCTTGGTGAAGCCGATGGCGCCGTGCACCTGGTGGGCGATCTCGGCGGCCAGCGTGGCCGCATCGCCGACACGGGTTTTAGCAAGCGCGATCAGGAACTCCTGCTTCGCCGGGTCGTCGATCGCCAGCGCCTCGACGCCGGCATCGGCTGCCGCACCGGCTGCGGCGACCTGTCCCGCCATCACGGCAAGATTTTGCTGCACCGCCTGGAACTTGCCGATCGGCCGGCCGAACTGCTTGCGTTCGCCGGCATAGGTCACCGCGGTATCCAGCGCGCGTTCCATCGCGCCGGCCATCAGCACCGCGCGCGCCAGTGCGCCGCGGCGGTACAGCGCGGCGCTGTCCACGCCAGGTGCGGTCGGCGCCACAGCGTCGCCGGACACCCGCAGCGCCGCGAACGCTAGCGTGTCGCGCGGTTCGCCCGCCATGTTGCGGCCGGCCGTCACGGCCGCGCCGGCCACGCCATCCAGCGCGACCACCATCTCGCCGCCGGATCCATCGGCAAGCAGCACGATCCGGCCGGCGTCCGTGGCCCAGGGCAGCCGGCTGGCACGACCGGACAGCCGCCAGCCATTGCCGTCGCGCTCCAGCGTCAGCCGGTCGTCGGCACGCACCGGACCCACGCTCATCGGCGTGTCGCTGACATCGAGGCCGGCCGACGAAGCGATCCATGCTGCCAGGATGGTCTCGGTCAACGGCAGAGGTGCGGCGAACCGGCCGGCGACGCGCAGCACGGCGTAGAGGTCGGACCATTCGACCTCGGAACCGGCGACGCCGGCCAGCGGCACGCCGGTCTCGCTCACCGCCTGCCAGAGGGCAGCGGGGAACGAGCCGGCCTCGGCGGCATCGGCGACCGCCTTGGTGCAGTGGTCCTCGAACAGGCGGCCCATGCTCTCCAGCAGCATGCGGGTTTCATCGCGCATGTCCGCCTCCCTCAGCGTAGCCCGAGGCCGCGGGCGATGATGCCGCGCAGGATCTCGCGTGTGCCGCCCTGGATGGAGAGCCTGGGCGCGTTCATCGTGGCGCGGGCCAGCATGGATACGTAGGTATCGACGGCGTCCAGCTCCGGCTCGGCCGGGAACAATTGCCGCGCGATCACCGGCAGGTCCTGCTCGTAGCGCGTGCCGAGGTCCTTGGTGACGGCGGCCTCGCTCAGCGGTTGCAGACCCTCCTGCAGCATCCCGGCAATCGACAGCGACATGCGCCGCAGTGTGGCGAGCTGCGACACCAGTCGCCCCAGCGCTGCGGCGGTCGCGCGATCGGGGTCAGGTCCGGCGACGCGCACCATTTCGGTCAGCAGCCTGAACAGCACCAGGAAGCGGTCCGGCCCGCTGCGCTCGAACGCGAGTTCGCTGGAGACTTGGCGCCAGCCGTTGCCGATCTCGCCGAACAGCCGGCTGTCAGGCACGAACAGGTCGGTGAGGAACAGCTGGTTGAAGTGATGCTCGCCCAGCAGGTTGATCACCGGCCGGATCTCGATGCCGGGCGAGTTCTTCAGGTCCACCAGGAACTGTGTCGCTCCGGCGTGGCGATCCACCTCCTCCTGGCCCTCGCCCGCCATTTTGCAGAACAGGATCATGTAGTCGGCGCGGTGCGCGTTCGACGTCCACAGCTTGCTGCCGTTAATGCGGAAGCCGCCATCGACCTTCACCGCGCGCGTGCGCGTGCCGGCAAGGTCGGAGCCAGAGTCCGGCTCGCTCATGCCGATGCAGAACGACAGTTCCGCTCGCGCGATGCGCGGCAGGAACCAGTCCTTCTGCTCCTCGGTGCCGTAGCGCAGGATGTTCGGCCCGCTCTGCCGATCGGCGGTCCAGTGGAAGCCCACGGGCGCGCCGGCGGCCAGCATCTCCTCGATCATCACGTAGCGTTCGAATGCAGTGCGCTCGGAGCCGCCATACTGCTTCGGCCAGGTCATGCCGATCCAGCCCCGCTCCGCCATCTTGCGGCTGAACGCCTGGTCGTGGTCGCGACGGTTGCCGAGTGAAGCGTGGCTCGCTTCGAGAAATGCCCGCACCTCCTTGCGGAACGCCTTTGCAGCCGGAGGCAGTTCGACAGGATCGAAGCGGAATGCCTGCTGCATCATCGGCACGGCCCTTTCAGCATCGCGCGACGATAGGCCTCGCCGCTGCGGCTTGTCACCCCAACGCTGCGCCACCGCACCAGGACATAACGTGGCAATGACGGTTGATGCAGATCAATGCGGATTGGCAACCGCCCCTCGATAGTCAGAGACGAAACCAGCGGAGGGTGCCATGCCGGAGCCGAGCAGAACTCGTCCCAACCATCGTGGTCTCTGGTGCTCGGTGGTGCTCCAGGCGCTCGAGGACATCGAGTCCCAGCCCATCGGGTCTGTGGCTTTCGCCGAAGCGGTGGCGTTCTTCACCCGCACGGGTGTCTGGGGTGAATCCCGCGCCCTCGTCGGCGATTTCCTGGATCTTCATCCTGAAGAACTGGCGGCGATCGGCAGGCGCTCCATTGCGGCGCGGCACGCCAGGGAGGCGCTGTCAAAAACGCCTCGCAGTGCCATCGCCGACCAATTCGTGTCACCGCTCAGGCTTGCCCGGATGGTCCACAGGCGGCGGAGCGGAGGCTGCCATGCGCCGCACATGCCGGGCATGGAGCTACCGATGCCGCAATCGGTTCCGGCCATCTACGCGACGGGCGGGGGCCAGCCGCGGCTATAAGCCGGAGCCACCGCCTGGGAGATCAGTGGCGCCCCGCGAGCACCGCCAATGCACCGGCTCCGCCATCGCGTTCCGGCACGCCGGCCAGGCGCAGCCCCTCGGCGTAGTGCTCGCGGTCGTCCTCGCGCTCGAACGGCGCAGTCGCGATGAAGCGCGCCACGCTGAAATGCGGTTCGAGCGCCAGCAAGCGCCGGCGTACCGCCGCGGCTTCGTGTTCATCTCCGAGGTGGCCGAGCGCCGCGAGATACGGCTTGTAGGTCGCCGAGAATGACGGATGCAGTTCGCTCGCGACGCGTCCCGCAATAGCGGCGGCCTCGTGGTCGCGCTGCAGCAGCGGCGCGAGGATGAAGCCGCCGTCCAGGAAGAAGGCATACGGATCGAGCGGCGACAATCGCTTGTAGTGATCCATGCGTCGCCGCAACTCTTCGGCATCGCCCATATAGGCGTGCGCCTTCGCCGACAGCGCCCACGCGATGGCAAGGTTCGGATTGAGCGAGAGTGCCCGTTCGTGCAGCGCCAGCGCTTCCCGCGGCCGGTGCTGCAGGAGCGCCCGCACATGGCCGGCGATGGTCAGGCCGCGGGCGCCGAACGGATCCAGCACCATTGCGCGCTCGCCGTGATGGCCTGCCGCCTCGATGGCCATGGACGTATCATCCGCCCAGTCCTGGCTCACCAGCAGCAACTGCCAGAACGCGTACCACGCGTAGGGAGCTGCGCTGTCGGGCTCCAGTTCCATCGCGTTGAGCAGGAACTCGCCGGCCCGCATGAAGGGCTCGCGCTCCAGCCGCCCGATCAGCGGCAGCGCCCGCAACATGAGGTCGTAGGCGGAAGCCGCCTCTGGATCACCGGTGGCGCTGCGCCGAGCCTCGACCCGGATGATCTCGGCATCGATCTGCGCCACGACTTGCTGCGCGATCTCGTCCTGCAGCGACAGCGGGTCGTTCGACCGGCGATCGAACCGCTTCGCCCAGACGACCTGGGCGCCGGCACGCAGGTCGAGCAGGCGAAGCGTGATGCGCAGTTGGTCCTGCACCCGCAGGATGGTGCCGTCGAGCAGGTAGTCGATGCCGAACGTCTGGCGGATCGCGGTCTCGTCGCGCGTGCCGGCGGCAAAGCGCGCCAGCGAATTGGAGGCGACGACGACCATCCAACGGAAGCGGGCCAGCGCCGTGGTGATTTCCTCCGCGAGGCCCTGCGCAAGCTGCGCCTCTTCCTCGGTCGTGCCGACGAGTTGCAGCGGGATCACACCGACATGTGGCCCGCCGCGGCCGGGGTGGGTATCCCGCCGTGGTGCCTCCGCGCGTGGCGACGCCTCCTGCCTGGATGCGACCGGCTCGGGCGGTGGTGCTGGCGGTCGCTGGGCCTGGCGAGCGCCCGAGGGCCCGCGGATCTCCGCCAGCAGCCTCTGGGTCTCAGCGGAGGGCGAGGTGTCCAGCAGATCGGCCAGCACGGCGCGGCAGCGGTCGTAGGCCTGGATCGCCATGCCGCGCTCCCCGCGCGCCGCGTGCGCCCGCATCATGGCCCGCCAGGCGCCTTCGTGCGCCCGATCGATCTGCAGCAGCCGCTGGGCGGCCGGAATCAGTGTCTCGGGATCCTCCTGTTCGCGCAGCAGGGCTTCGGCCACCGAGCGGGCGCGGTCGCGCACCCGTTCGCGCTCGGTGTTCAGCCAGGCGTCGAATGTCGGGTCGATGCCGTCGAGATCCTCCAGCAGCTCGCCGTCCAGCATGGTCAGCGACGCCGGCTGCGCCGTACTCGCCTGCAGCACCTCCTCCACGTCGACCCAGAAGGTACCCGCTCGGAGGGAGATGTGATCCCGGGTCACCGTCAGGACCTCGGCGCCCACGGGTGACAGCGCCTCGAGCAGACGGTGAATCTCCTGGCGCAGCGACGCGCGGGCCTGTTCCTCCGGCCGGCGGCTCCAGAGCAGCTCGGCCAGGCGGCCGCGCAGCGCCGGCCGAGGCGACGAAAGGGCGATCACCGCGAGCAGTGCCCGGGTCTTGCGTCCCGAGGGCAGCAGGCTTTCGCCCGTCTGGGTCCACGCCGCCATCTGCCCGATGAGCCGCAGGCGCACCAGCGCCTGTCCCGCAGTGTGCGGCGGGGTCATGTGAGCCGAGGGCCGATGCGTTGTTCCGGCCATCATTGTGTTGTCAGTGCAATATCCAATCCCATATCACGCATAATACCCTCTCAGATGGCCGCGTCGCGGAATATTCCCCGAACGTCACCCTGCCATGCCTGATGATAGCGCGCCAGCCAATACTCTGCCTGGGTCGGTTCGCCGGCGGCGATCGCCTCCAATGGATTGAGGTAGATTGCCTCGTCGGCCCCCATGCTGTTGCGGTGGCCCCTCGCATGCAATCCATCGCGGGAAATTGCTATGGCGTCGCGGGCGAGGTCGCGGAGGCTGCCGCCACGCCAGGAGGCGGCAAGCCCCTCCCGCGGCACATCGGCGCGCAAGGCCATCGCGTCCTCCCACGTGGCGTCGCGCACCAGCGCCTCGGCCGCGGCGAGCGCCGCGTCGTCGTACAGCAGGCCGACCCAGAACGCCGACTGCGCCACCATCATGTCGGCGCGGCCCGCATCGGCGCCGCGCATCTCCAGGAAGCGCTTGATCCTCACATCCGTGAATACCGTGGTGATGTGATCGGCGAAGTCGCCGACCGTCGCGGTGACTCCCGCCAGGTTGTGCAGCCGCCCCGCCATGAAGTCGCGGAACGAGGCGCCGGCAACGTCGGTGTACCGGCCATCGCGGTAGACGAAGTACATCGGCACGTGGTTCACCAGCCATTCGACGTAGCGCTCGAAGCCGAAGCCGGGCTCGAGCATGACCCGCGGAATGCCGGACCGGTCGTTGTCGGTGTCGGTCCAGACATGGGCGCGATACGACAGGAAGCCGGTCGGCCGGCCCTCGGCAAACGGCGAGTTGGCGAACAGCGCAGTGGCCAGCGGCTGCAGCAGCAGCGAGACGCGCAGCTTGCGCAGCATGTCCTGCTCGGAGGCATAGTCCAGGTTGACCTGGACGGTGCAGGTGCGCGTCATCATGTCGAGGCCGAGCGTGCCCACCTGCGGCATGTAGCGGCGCATGATGGCGTAGCGGCTCTTCGGCATCCACGGCATCTGGGCGCGCGTGCCGAGAGGGTGGAAGCCCAAGGGCATGAAACCGAGGTCCAGGTCGTGCGACACGCTGCGCACCTGGTCGTAGTGCGCCTCCAACTCGGCCATGGTGTCGTGCAGCGTCTCCACCGGAGCACCGGACAGCTCCAGCTGTCCGGCGGGCTCCAGCGAGATCGCCGCGTCGCCCTGCTTCAGTCCGATGATCTTGTCGGCGTCGGTGATCGGAGTGCCGCCGAAGCGGCGCTGCAGGCCCTGCAGCAGGTCGCGGATCGAGCCGGGCTGCCCGTCCGCCGGCTCGTAGGGCGGGGTGGCGAGATCGGCGAGCCGGAAGCCGAACTTCTCGTGCTCGGTGCCCAGGCGGAACTGCGACGGCGGCTTGCAGCCGACCGCAAGGTGGTCGGCAAGCTGCTTCAGCGAAGTGATCGGCGTCGAATCGGCGTCTCCGGGGTTGGACATGCTCTTCCCAGGCGTGACGGGTTCAGTTTCATCGGTTCTAGCGGCAGTCCGCCCCCTGCAACAATGCCAGCCCGGCGATGCAGGCGGTCTCGGCCCGCAGGATGCGCGGACCAAGGGATGCGGTAGCTACAAAGGGATGCGCCCGCATTGCTTCAAGTTCATCTGGCGAGAAGCCGCCCTCCGGACCGACCAGCAGGGCGCGCGGACCGGCCGCGGCGGCCGGCGGCGGCGCATCGCTGCGCTCGACGGCGGCGAACAGGCGGCGGCCGGGTGGCCAGTCGCGCAGCAGGTCGGCGAGCGGCCGTGCAGCGCTCAGCGCCGGCACTGTCAGGCGTTCGGACTGCTCCGCAGCCTCGGTGGCGATCGCAGCGAGACGGTCGGCGTTTATCCGGTGGGTGTTGCTGCGCGCGGTGATCACCGGAAGTAGCGCGGAGACGCCCAGTTCCGTCGCCTTCTGCACGACGAGATCGGTGGCGTCCCGCTTCAGCAGGGCGAACACCAGCCAGAGGTCGGGCTCCGGCGCCTGGCTGCGGGTGGACCGTTGCACGCGCAGGGCTGCGCCATCGCGGCCGATGGTCTCGATCCTGGCGAGGAACTCGCCTTCGCGGCCGTTGAACAGCAGGACCGTCGCGCCCGGCCCGCGGCGCATGACGGTCGCAAGGTAATGCGCCTGGCCCCGCGTGGCGGCGACGATGCCGCCTGGGGACAGTGTGTCCGCGACATAAAGGCGGATTGACCCGGTCATGGCAGCCGGCACAGTAGCAGGGATGCAGGCGCACACGGATATCGCGGCGACCGGTTGGGTGGCGAGGCTGCCGCGGCCTTGGCTGCCCTATCTGCTGCTGGCACGGGTGGATCGGCCGATCGGCGTCTGGTTGCTGTTCCTGCCGGGACTGTGGGGCATCCTGCTTTCGGGCGCGCCGCCGCGCGAGGCGGTGCGGCTGATCGTGCTGTTCGCCGTCGGGGCGCTGGTCATGCGCGCGGCGGGCTGCGTGGTGAACGATCTTTGGGACCGCGACATCGATCGGATGGTGGCGCGCACTGCGGGCCGGCCGCTCGCCTCGGGGACGCTGCGTCCGCGCCAGGCGCTGGTGTTCCTGGCCGCATTGCTGTTGGTGGGGCTGGCGATCCTGCTGCAACTGAACCCGCTGGCGCAGGTGCTGGGCGCAGCGTCGCTGCTGCTGGTCGGGCTGTACCCGCTGGCGAAGCGGGTGACATGGTGGCCGCAGCTGGTGATGGGCGTCACCTTTGGCTTCGGCGCGCCGTTGGGCTACGTCGCCGGCGCGGGGCGGCTGGATGCGGCCGGCCTGGCGCTGTATGGCGCGGCGATCCTCTGGGACCTCGGGTTCGACACGATCTACGCGCACCAGGACCGCGAGGACGATGCGCTGGTCGGGGTGAAGTCCACCGCGCGGCTGTTCGGCGAGCGGACTGCGCCGTTCCTGGCGGCCTGCTATGGCGGCATGGTGCTGCTGCTCGGGCTGGCCGGGTCGCTGGCCGGGCTCGGCGGATGGTTCTACCTGGCGCTCGCCTTGCCGGCGGTGCTGCTCGGGCGACAGGTCGTGTCGCTGGACATAAACGACCCGGCGCTATGCTTGCATCTCTTCAAGGAGAACCGGGAGGCGGGGCTGGCGGTCGGCCTGGCGCTCCTGGCCGGGTGGGCGTGAGGTTCAATCGAGCAGCGGAAGTCGTGCGCCGCATCGCCGCATGAGCGCCAGCCCCAGCTTTGCGCTTCGACAACTCGCTCGGAGGTGTCGATTAGACAAGGTTGCGCGCCTGCTCCAGGAGCTGCACGTCGCTCGCGACCTGCAGGGCGAGCGCGCCGGTCGCCATCGACAGGGCGCCCAGCGCCAGATTGCTGGCGGCCGAGGCCCAGGCCAAGCGGTTCAATTCCTTCTGCAGGGCCTCGTTGCTGGAATAGACGTCCACGCCGAGTTTCGCGGCGAGTTCCCGCTTGTAGCGGACACGGCGAGGAGCGACTTGGCCGCGCCGTCCTCGTGCCGACTGCGGCCGGAGCGACGGATCTGCTCGCTCGCGCGGTCGAATATGCTGCTGATCCCCTCGGGGATGGCGGACAGCGTGCCGACCGGGTCGTCGATCAGGCTCCGGGCGGCCCGGAACGGGGATTTGCCGGCCTCCAGTGCCGCCTTCTTGAAGGCGTCGGTCTCCTGCATCGCCTGGAGTTGCGCAATGGCGCCGATCTCGCGGATCAGGCGGCGCAGCCTGGCGTCACACGGCGCGGTGAAGGGCCCGTAGTCGGCGGAGGTGATCGTATAGCGGTTCTGATAGGCGAATGGTCGTGACGCTCGGGCCGAGGTCGTAGTGCGGTCCCGGCAGCAGATCGGCCGCGGCGGCAACCGTCTCGGTCGCTCTGATTTCCGGTTGCACGTCCCAGCCCGGTTCCGCGCTTGCGCGGGACGCATGCAGCGACATTGCGGCGGGGATGGCTGCGAGCAGCGTCCGGCGCGAGAGACAGGAGTCCGGCATGGGCATTTCCCAAAGGGAGTTCGCCGACCAATGAGCGCGACAATCCGGCCACCGAGGGTGTCACGGAGCGGGCCAATACCTCCGCACCCGGCGGAGGACATCAACCATGGCAAGGGGAAGGTAGCGCACACAGACCGCCCGTAGCGACCAGTGCGGCCACGCCAAATCCCTGTCTACGCTCTGCCCGCCTGCACGGAGGGCCCGCATTTCGTCGCGGAGTCGCGCTGTCTCGATCCGCTCCTGAAGGAGCGCCTCTTGCAGTGCCTTGATCCGCCGCCTGTCCCATTCGGGCGAAGAATACAGCGCCGACCGATCCTGAATTGCATAGACCTCCGGCTGTCCTTCCGCCAGTCGCGACGAGGCACCCCCAAGCTGAAAGGAGCCAATGACCTTGTCGATCGACCTGACATCGATCATTGGGTCGGCGAGCACCTTGAGAAACCAATCGTAGTCGGCGTGATAACGGTAGCGTAGGTCAAATCGGCCTGTTCTGGTGAAGACGGATGGGCGCGCCAGTGTCGACTGGTGCGGCAGGCAGCCACAGATCATCAGTATGGGGGCCTCGTCGGGTTTCGGCGGGCGGAACAAGTGCGGCGTCCCATCCTCTGGTCTTACCTCCAGCCATCCATAATAGACATCGCCGCCAGGATCCCGGTTGATCGCCGCAACGGCGCCTGCGAGTGCTGTCGGCGACACCAGCCTGTCGTCGGCGTTAAGGAATAGCACGTGATCCCCGGTGACATGATCCAGACCCTTGTTCATGGCGTCGTAAATGCCACTATCGGGTTCGGATACCAGCGAGGCGACGTGCGGATACCCCCGCACGATTTCCACCGTTCGGTCGGTGGAATGACCGTCGATCACGATGTGCTCGACATCGGGATGGGTCTGCTCTGCAACGCTGCGCAGGCAGTTCTCAATGACTGAAGCCGCGTTGTAGCAGACAGTGATGACGCTGATCCTCATGAGCGATCGCGGCGTGAGCTACGCACGCTGCTCGGGCCCTATGAACAATTCCATTGCGCGCGGCATCCTCGCTGTGTGACCAGGCAGGACGGGCCTGGCCTTCTAATCCCGTGACCTCCCCTGCAGTTCATAACAGGCAAGGCAACGCGGATGAAGCATTACGCTGGGGCTCCCGAGGAGCTGCGGAACGGCAGCGGGTCCTGGTGCATGGGTGCGGCGCGGGCAGACCCGCGTGCGGCCTGTTCGGCCGTCTGCGGTGGCCACGGATAGACGACCGCACGGGCGACCGAGATGGGAGGCTGGGTCCCTGCCAGTGTTCGGCGGCCGATAGGCCCCCGGGAACGCAACGCTTCTGCGATCCGCAGCGCGGCTGTTTCCCGGCTGTGCGGCCACGCAACCCCATGCGGGGTCTGCCCAGCCACCCACTGCGGTCTCGCCGGGGCCGTCCCCTGCATCAGAGGCGGACGACCCCACTCTGCTTGACAGCACGGAATGCCTGCTGCATCGACGACCGGCCTCACGACTCGGCGAGGAAAAGAGGTTAACCACCGAAGTCCAGATAGGGAATTCAACATGCCCCTAGAAGCCCCCGAGGGGGTGGGCGCCGTGCAGGACCACCGGGACGCGTTGGCCACCTCTGCGCTGAATCAGGTCATTGCGCCGGAAATCAAGTCCGACGAATTCTACCAGCTCATCAAGCATCTCTCGGCAACCGAGAGGCTGGACACGGTCCTCGAGATCGGCTCTTCCTCGGGCGAGGGCAGCACTGAAGCCTTTGTCACAGGCCTGTCGCAGAATCCGGGCTCGCCGAAGCTCTTCTGCATTGAGGTTTCCAAGCCGCGGTTCAGCGAACTGCAGCAGAGGTACAGCTCATACCCCTTCGTGTACTGCTACAACCGTTCAACACTGAGCGTCGAACAGTTTCCAACGCCCGAGGTGGTGACGGCATTCTACCATGAGGTGCCGTCCAGATTGCGGAACTACCCACTTCCATTGGTGCTCGACTGGCTCCGACAGGATGTGCAGTATGTTCGGGAATCGGGCGTTGCCGCCGGCGCAATCGAACAGATCAAGTCGGATCATGGTGTCGAGACGTTCGACCTGGTGCTCATAGACGGCTCGGAATTCACCGGAAGTCTGGAGTACGAGCTCGTCAAGGGTGCAAAGCTGATCCTGCTTGACGACACCAACACCTTCAAGTGCCTCAAGGTTCGGCAAGCCCTGCTGAACGACCCGATGTATGACCTGCTGGCCGACAACCAGGAACTGCGCAACGGCTATTCCGCCTTCCGCCGCCGCACCACGCCGCGCAAAGTAGGGAATACCCTGCCGATTCACTTCTTCACGATCGTTCTGAACGGCGAGCCATTCATCCGCTACCACGAGCGCGTCTTCCAGCGTCTGACCGTGCCATGGCATTGGCACATCGTTGAAGGTGTCGCCGCGCTCAGGCACGACACCGCCTGGAGCGTCGCGCTTGGAGGCCAGATACCGGATAGCCTGCACGATCGGGGTCTAAGCAACGACGGGACCGCCGAGTATCTCGATGATCTTGCCAAGCGCTTCCCCGAGAACATTACGATCTACCGCAAGCGGCGTGGCGAGCTCTGGGACGGCAAGAAGGAGATGGTCAACGCGCCGCTCCGCAATATCAGCGAGGCTTGCCTGCTGTGGCAGGTGGACAGCGATGAGCTGTGGACCGTCGAGCAGATTCAGACGGTACACGATCTGTTCATGCGACACCCCGCCAAGACCGCGGCATATTACTGGTGTTGGTACTTCGTCGGCCCAGCCAAGATCATCAGCACGCGCTACAACTACGCGCAGGACCCGCGGCAGGAGTGGTTGCGCACTTGGCGCTATGCGCCAGGCGCTGTCTGGGCAGCACATGAACCGCCGATTCTGGTCGCCGCAGAAGGCAAGGCGGACATCGCTAAGCTCGACGCCTTCACCCACGATGTGATGGAGCAGGCTGGCGTCGTGTTCCAGCATTTTGCCTACGCCACCGAACCGCAGCTCACCTTCAAGGAAGCCTATTACGGCTACAAGGACGCGCTGTCGCGATGGCGACGACTGCAGGCGCATGCCGGCAGTGGCGCCTTGAAGGACTTCTTCCATTGGGTATCGGATGGGACCATGTTCGATGACGCGGCACACTACTTTGTTGACCCGTTGGCGCAGCTCGACCCGTCGAGTGGGCATTGGCGTTTCGACGGCACGGGGATGATGCCGTCCGAGCGGTGCATGACCGCCGTGCAACGGCCGCGCATCGTGGTCGATGGGGTCTTCTGGCAATATCTGACCTCGGGCATCGGCCGGGTGTGGGAAAATCTGCTGCGTGAGTGGGTCGCATCAGGATTTGCCGAGAACATCATCGTGCTCGACCGGGCTGGTTCGGCGCCGCGCATTCAAGGAATCCACTACTGGACGATACGCCGTCATGACTATCTCGCAGACGGGGCGCGACAGCCTTTACCTGGAAGCCATTTGCCGTCGACTTGATGCTGATATCTTCGCGTCCACATATTACTCCACTCCTACTGCGACACCGTCATTCTTTGTTGGTTACGACATGATTCCAGAGGTTCTGGGATTCCCCCAGCATGAGGAAACCTGGCAGGAGAAGCGCCGGGCCATTCTGCATGCGTCCGGACGCAGCATGATCTCGGCCAATTCGGCTCGGGACCTGGAGAAGCTGTATCCGTCGATGAACGGCGGCAGCACGTATGTGACCCGCTGTGGCGCCGACAAGGTCTTTACCAGACCTTCGCCAAGTGTCGTGACGGCATTCCGTGCGAAGCACCGCCTGTCAGACCGGACCTACGTTATCATGGTGGGCGAGAGGGTCGGGTTCTGCGGTTACAAAAACGGTGCTCTGGCGTTTCGTGCCCTGGCTCGCCTGCCCAAGGACAAGCCAATCGTACTGGTCTGCGTCGGGGGTCAGCAGGCGATTGAACCAACCTTGCGGGAGCTGGCGCCCTCAATTGATGTTCGGCGTTTGGGTCTCGACGACGCCGGCCTCTGTGCCGCCTACGCGGGTGCGCATGCCTTGCTCTATCCGTCGAAATATGAGGGGTTTGGGATGCCGCCGCTCGAAAGCATGGCCTGCGGAACTCCGGCCATCGTCTGCCGCAATTCTTCGCTGCCCGAGGTGCTCGGCGAAGCGGCTCTCTACGTCGACGAAAATGACCCCACCGAGATGGCGGACGCCATTACCCGGTTGCTCAGCCCCGATGTCAGGACCGAATTCGTCGAGCGCGGCCTGCGGCAGGCCCGTCGCTTCAGTTTCGACCGCATGGCGCACGAGCTGGCGAATGCCTTTATCGAAACCCACGACCGGCTCCTGGCTTCCGATATCGCGCGCCCGAACCCGGCATGGGCAGAATTGAGGGAGTATCAGCAGCGCTGCCAGTCCATGCATTCGACCGGGGAGGACGTGGATCGGCCTCCTTGCCTGGTTTATTCGGATGCATCCACTGCTGCAGCTGAACTGGAGCGCGCACGACTGACAATAGCCGGCATGCGCCGTAGCCCATTCTGGCGAGCGCGCGAGTTGATGGTGCGGCTGCTTCGCAAGAGCGGCCTCCGTCGTCGGATCTGACGAGGTGACCGTTCCGGAAAACCTTATTAGCGAGCGCTAGGTGTTCTCCCTTCTCAAGAAGAGACTGCTTGGGCCGATCGCCGGTCTGCACGACAGGTTGCTGGAAACACAGCAGTCCATAATTGGCCAGCTGCTCCAGCTTGAGCAGCGGATCGATGACAAGCTGCTGCACCTGGAGCAGCGGATCGATGGCAAGTTGCTGCACCTGGAGCACCTCGTGTCGGAGTGCAGCAGGCACGATCTGGAGATGGATCAGCGCTTGGCTGCGCTGGTTGCGAGAACCGGGGCGACTGGACGGAGCCCAGGCGAACGCTACCGCGACGGACTGCATGCGGTTGGTGTGCTGAACTACGAAAATTATACGGTCAGTGGGGAGCGACGGTTTCTGGTCCGGTTGCTGCAGCGGTTTCCCACCTGCGTGGTTGTCGATGTGGGCGCCAATACAGGTCAATATTCGGAACTGGTGCGGGAACTTGGACCGCAAGCGATCATTCATGCATTTGAGCCGCACCCCGCCGCCTTTGCCGGGCTGGTTCAGCTCGCAGCCCGCATCGATGCAGCAGCCCACCCTCTGGCACTGGGTGTGGTTCGCGGCGAGGTCGAGCTGTTTGACTATGCCGACACGCCAGGTTCCCAACATGCCTCGCTCTTTCGCGAGGTGATCGAGCATGTCCACCGGCGTCCATCCGCGTCCTGGAAGGTCTGTTGCGAGACGCTGGACGCGGTAGCGGTCGAATATGGGTTGGAGAAGATTGGATTGCTCAAGGTTGATACAGAGGGAAACGAACTATCGGTTCTCCAGGGAGCGCGGCGACTGATCGCAAGTGGTTCAATAGATGTGATCCAATTCGAGTTCAACGAGATGAATGTTATCTCACGAGTGTTTATGAGAGACTTTTTTGCGTTACTCGAAAATTATCGGATTTATCGGCTGCTCCAAGAGAGTGCACTCGAATTCGCAGTCTATGATCCTACTTTCATGGAGGTCTTTGCCTTCCAGAACATCGTATGCATCCGCAAGGATCTCGATCCGTCCTGGATTCATTAGTCTAGCTGTGCTGAGACGGTAGCCAGGCGATATCTGTCTCTGTACAGTCTAGCCGCCTCCGGGGGGTGCGCTGTCGGGCGAAGCGGACGGTAGGGGTGTCGTGGACGCCGGGAGACCTATCATAGCAGGGCAATGCTGAAGCCACGCGACGAGCAGGGCTTCGTGCGGGCGCAGACGGTCGCCAACCGGGCTTCGCTGGTCCCCGAGATCGTGCTCCACCTCGCCGATGAGATCACCCCGATCTGGCAGGCCACCGAGGCATGGTTGGCCGAGAACAACGTCGATCCGCCATTCTGGGCCTTCGCCTGGCCGGGCGGGCAGGCACTGGCGCGCCACGTGCTGGACTATCCCTCCGTCGCCGCCGGTCGGCGGGTGCTCGACTTCGCAGCGGGATGCGGCCTCGCCGCCATCGCCTGCGCACGTGCGGGCGCCGCCTCCGTTGAAGCCGCCGAGATCGATCCCCTCGCTCGCGCCGCGATCGCGTTGAACGCCGCGGCGAATGACGTGGCGGTCGCCGTGCTGGTCGGAGACGTCGTCGGTGCCGACTGCCGCTGGGATCTCATCCTGTGCGGCGACGTCTGCTACGAGGCGCCGATGACCGGGCGCATCCTGCCGTGGCTGCGCCGGATGGCTGCGCAGGCCGAGGTCTGGATCGCCGATCCGGGGCGGGCCTATCTGCCGGATGACGGCCTCGCCGCGTTCGCCAGCTACCGCGTGCCGACCAGCCTGGAACTGGAGGACCGCACGGAGCGACAGGTCACGCTCTACCGCCTCGGCTTCTGACCGGGCTTCGCCGGCGGCTTCGGTGCACCGCCGCCGCCGAGCTGCGACAGGTCGAGGCCGTTTACCGTCACCGACGGGCCGTCGCTCACGATGTCCCACACCAGCTGCTTTCCGTCCGGCTTGCCCAGTCCCCGCAGCAAGATCAGCACCGGCAGAGCCTGCTGCAGGTCGGGATTGCCGCGCGCCAGGCCTGTCAGGTCGTCGAGGCCGGTCGCCACGACATGCGCCTCGCCGTGCCAGGCGTCGGGCGACAGCGCGGTGATCTGGCCGGTCCCCTCCACCTTGGCTGGGCCGATGTCGAACGCCAGTGCCTCGAGTGCGAGCTTGATGCCGCCATGGGCGAAGATCGCGGCAATGTCGGGCTCCAGGCTGTCGACGTCGGCGCCCTCCTCGGTCGCGTCCAGCGCCAGCTTGTGCAGGTCCGAGGTCAGCACGCCCGACAGGCTTGGTCGGATGTCGATGTGATGCGGCAGCAGTGTCGCGATCTTCGGCGGCAGGCTGGGCGTCGCCAGGTCCTCGAGCCCGAGGCGCAGCCAGGCGTGCAGGCGGCCGCCCGGCGCCTCGCCGCCGAAGCCGATGAGAAACCGCTTCATTGCGAGGCCGCCCATGCCGGCGACCTCTGCCTGGACACCGTCCAGCGTCTCCTCGACGCTGATCGCGGTCAGCAGGTCCTGGAGTGAATCGGCCAGCCCACGCAGCTGCGCGCGGGCGGCGGGCGGCAGATCCGCCTTGTCGTCCTGTGCCATGAAGCCGGGCGGCAGGGCGCCGACCACGGCACCGGTTGCTGCCAGCAGCGCCATCGCGCGCTCGCGCCTGATCCCGGTGATCCTGCCGGTGGCGTGCACGCTCTGGATGCCGACTGCGAAGGGGGCGCCGCTCATCAGCTGTGCTGCGGCCTTCCAGCCCTCGATCGTCGTGCTGCCGGTGGCATCAAGCCGGCCGTCCGGCGCCGGCGTGAGGCTCGACTCGGCGACATAGCGGTCGATGCGCTGCTCCCGGCGCTGCGCCGCGCCGTCGGCTTCCACCACGATGCCGGCCAGCTCAGCGTGCGTGGTGGTTGCGCTGGCCAGGGTCGGATCGATCACCCCATGGGTGTCCTGCCGGCCGATGGTGTAGCGGAAGTCGGCTGGTGCGGCCTTGCTGGGGGCGTCCGGGTCCGGGACGGTCATCGTGAAGCGGCCCGCGGGCGGCAGCTTCAACTGATCGATCGACCACCGGCCGCCATCCAGCGGTCGCAGGCTGGCGGTGGCCGCGGCCTCGCCGCCCGCGACGGTCAGGCCGGGGATCGGCCAGGCGACCACGTAACGGTCGTGCTCGCCGGTCACCCGCCATGGAAGGTCAGGCAACCGGGCGGCGGAGCCCAGCAGTCCTGCCAGCCAGTTCTGCAGTTGCTGCTGCAGCGCCTCGGCCTGCGCCGGACCCAGATCGTCGGCGCGCACCCCGCAAGGGAGGAGAAGCAGCTGGCAGAGCGCGGCGAAAAGGAACAGGCGCACGAGCGGGACTCCTCGGCATGATGGCGTGCCAAGGATACCGCGTGTCGCGGCGGGTACACCACGACGACGAGAGTTGCCTCAGCGGTTCATCATCACCGGGAGGTTGGAATTCTCCAGCACGTGCCGGGTGACCCCGCCCAGGATGAGCTGGCGCAGGCGGGAGTGCGAATAGGCGCCCATCGCCAGCATGTCGCAGTCGAAGTCGCGTGCTGCCTTCAGCAGGCCGGCGCCCACCGAATTGCCGGCCGGCTGGAACATCACGATGTCGGCGTGCACCCCGTGCAGCGCTAGGTAGGCGGCGAGTTCGGGTGCGGCCGGCCCGCGCCGCTGGTAGCCGTCGGCCGACAGGATGCGCACCGCCTCGGCGCGTTGCAGCCAGGGCAGCGCGGCAAATACCGCCGAAGCGGATTCGGCGGTGCCGTTCCACCCCAGGCACATGCGCGCGCCGATCGTGGTCGGCGTCATCTGCGGCGAGATCAGCACCGGCCGTCCCGAATCGAACAGCACGGCGTGCAGCGCATCGGACGACGACACGTCCTCGCCGGCGTCCGGATGGGGCACCACTGTGAGATCGGCGAGCCGCGCCTGCTGCGCCACCAGGTCCTCTTCCCGGCCGGTGACCGAGGCGAAGCTCGCCGTGGCGCAGTCGGCGCCCGGGCGCGCCTCGGACAGGATCACGTCGTGCTGCAGCACGAAGCGGTCGAACATCGAGCGGACGGCATGCGCCCGCTCGCTGCTCTCCTTCTCCGTGGCCGACATCATCTCCTCGATCATCGCCCCCGACAGGCCCTCGCCGGCCAGCGGGGCGACATCGCGGCTGTCCACCCGTACATGCAGCGCGGTGACATGCGCATTCCAATTGCGCGCGATCGTCAGGCAGGTGCCGAGAGCGGCCTCACCGGCGGCGGTTCCCGTCAGGGGCAGCAGCAGCTTGCGGATAGCCATGGCAGGGCTCCTCGCGTGCAGGTCAGGGCTGCGATTCTAGCACGGCTTCGGCCGGAGTCGCATCATCACTTCCCGGACGCCGCCAGTGGCAAACGAAAAGGGCCGGTCCTTGCGGCCGGCCCTTTTCTGATCTTTGCAGTGATCAGTCCTGGCGCTGCGGGTCCAGTGCGGCGCAGCCGACGACAGCGAGCGCCAGTGCACCGAGCACAATCAGTATGGTGGCGAACATTGTCATCTCCTTTCTGGCCGGTTGCGGCAACCGCAGTCAGCGGTCGCTTAGCTGTTCGCGCCGCCGCCGTTGTCGCTGGGGGCATAGAGGTTCGTGGCCGCCTGGGCCGGGGCGACGAATGCAGCGGTCCCGAGCACGAGGGAGAGGACTGTCAGGGCGGGGAAAAGCTTGCGCATGATGGGCTCCTGTGGTGGTCCGCCTGCGAGGCGGTGGGTTGATTTGTTCTGCGTCAGGCTTGCCGGTCTGGCGGTTCGGTTTCGCTGACGACAGGGTAAATGGCATGCCGGCCGGCGCCCGGCTCTGAAGTGCTTCACGGCGTAAGAAGCCCCGTGCGCCACCGTTCCGGTGTGGTAAGCTGCTGCGTCACATGCCCGTGGTCGGAGCGTCATGACAGCGTTGCTTGCCGTCACACCCTTCAAGGGGATTGATCCTCGCGAATTGGACCGGATCGAGGCCATGAGCCGAATCCTCGAGCCGCGGGACGGCATACCGATCTTCGCCGAGGGCGACGAAGCCGATGCGGTCTACGCGGTGATCGGCGGCACCGGCCATGTTCGCATCGGCGCTACCGACCGTGGCAGCAAGGGGCTGATGATCGAGATCTTCGGCCCCGGGGACATCTTCGGCGAGATCGGCGTCATCGACGGCAGCACGCGGTCCGCAGACGCGCTGCCGGAAGGTCGCGTGCGACTGCTGCGCATCCCGGGCCACGTGTTCCTGGATGCGCTGAACAGCCACGCGCTGTTGGGTGCCAACCTGAGCCGGATGTTCGCCGCGCGGCTGCGCCGCACCTCCATTCTGTTTCGTGACGCGACGTTCGAGAGCCTGGAGGCGCGGCTGGCGCGGCAGGTGCTGTATCTGGGGCGCCGCGAGGGCCGGCGCACCGAGCAGGGACTGCAGTTGGCTGGGCGGTTCCGCCAGAGCGACCTGGCGGACCTGCTGGGCGCCACGACCCGCAGCATCATCACCATCCTGAACGCCTGGCGCGCCGATGGGCTGGTGATCTACGACGCGGCGCGGGCGCAGCTCACGCTATGCCGCGAGGCAGAACTGCAACGGCTGGTCGGCCCCGAGACGATCTGAGGCAACATGCCCTCCTTGCCCGGGGGACCGCCCGAGGCTATATGCGCCGCCTTGGCCGGAGTGTAGCTCAGCCTGGTAGAGCACTGTGTTCGGGACGCAGGGGCCGGAGGTTCGAATCCTCTCACTCCGACCAGTGATTTCAATTTCAATCTGTTGGCGCTCGTGCACACGGCGTGCAGATCACCCAACGAACCAGTGCCGTCGCAGACGAAGACCAGGTGATCGCGTTATCGGTCTTCTCACGGGACGTAGGGAAGAGCCATCTCGACCGGGCTTACCCTGGCCGCGCGCGACATGTTTGCTCGAGCTGTTCGTGCTGGAGCAGGAGATGAACGCCTGCACGACGGCCAGTGACCGGGCTCCGGCCGGCGACAGAGCCGCGAGGTCCGTGTCCGGTACCTGAAGGCACTCCACGCGCCCATGCCATCTGTGCCCACCCGGGTGGCGCAGGAAGGGCGGGAGAAGGTTCGATGTGCACTCGGTCCTGCGATCCGTGACACCAATCCGAATTGCGCGCTTACGGCAGCCCTGGTGTGCTGCACGGGCAGCCGCATCGACCACCACCACGGCAGTCGCGGCGGCTTGACCACTGGGGTCAGGTCCAAGTTAGTTAATGCATGTTTGGACGCATCCCTTCGCTGCTGGGTTGTCTCTGCGCCATCGTCGGTGGTTGCGCGGCTCCGATCGTCCCTGCGGGGAACCAGTTCGACGGCACCTACCAGGGCGACGGCCGGCTGACTCGGGGCTTCGGCTATGTGTGCGCCGTGCCGCCGCCGTCCACCTCGATCACTGTCCGGGACGGACGGTTCGACTACATCTACGACAACTACGACCTGGCGAAGCCAACGCCGATCCCGGTGCAGATCGCCGCGGACGGCACGTTCAGCGGACAGATCCAGTACCTCGTCCCGTCATGGAACAAGTGGGGCAGCACCCCGGCTGCATGGGCTATGCTCCGCGGTCACGTGTCGGGCAAGGTGATCGATGCAACCCTGACGGATTATTACTGCGCGCGCCAACTGGACCTGCAGACCCACTGAGCCGTCTCTCGTGGCGTTGTTTGCTGTGCATCGCGGGCGCCGCACGTAGCCGCACCTGTAAAATTGCTCACCTCGCGGGCATTTGCTCAAGGCTTGGATCGCTGCTGCTCGTCCATGCAAATACGAGCGCTGCGCGTGTCTCTCCCGCATCGGCGCAGCCGCCGCAGCCAGTACAGCTCGCCAACGGCTTCTTCGGTACCTTCATCTCATTGCGAGTGGCAATCAATCTAGGGCTTCGACGCCCCGGCCTCGTGCTCAGCGCCTATTTCGCCGGCTTCACCTTCGGTGCGCTTGCGGCAGGATCATCGAACGGGTCGGTCACATTCGCGCGTACGCCGCAATTTGCTGGCATGGTTCTTCTGCCATTTCCTGATTCTGCGCGCGCTCCCTCGGCCTCGATTACTCGTAGATGCAGGCAGTTCGGTCTGGCTACGGCGTAGGCTCGATCCTGTAAGAGGACGGGGGTAACGGATGCGGGGTGGGCGGCTGCTTACTGACTTGTCGCACCCTCTGGCGCGGGTTTCCGCGGGCGACACTGCTGACGCGGATCAATGTTGCCGCCCTGGTTGAACCACGGACCAGACGCGTATTCCCTGGCCCGTCCCGCACGGACTTGGTGTGCGCGACGACCGGCAGCTCTTGACCAGATTGACCAAGATCCGCGCCGCTCCTATCAGGTCAGCCTGACAACGGGCGGACCCATGGCGCATTTCGTCACGCTGCATGACGGTGAGCGTCGCAAGCCGGCCAATGCCATGCGCATCTGCCGCACCGCCGCCGATTTCGACCCCCCGCCATCGAGGCTCTGTTCGGCAGCGAGGAAGTGTGAATCTGGCGCTCGACACACACGTCTTCCTGTGGTGGGACAGGCAGGACCTGATCGCCGATCCCGCCAACCAGGTCTTCGTCAGCGCAGCGTCGATCTTGGAGATCATCATGAAGCGCCGGTTGAAGAATCTCGACTTCCACGGCTCCGCCGTCGCCGCGATCGGTGCCAACGGCTTCCATGAACTGGCGATCCTGCCAATCGACGCGGAGAATGCCGGCACCCTTACCTGGCGGCACAGCGACCCGTTCGACCGGATGCTGGTGGCGCAGGCGAGGCACCCGACCTGCACCTCGGGAACCGTCGATGTGACGATCCGGGCCGTTCCGAACGTGGCGCAGATGTGGGCGGGCTAACCTCCTGCCCCGCCGTCCACCCCCAGCGAGCCCCCCGGCCCTTCGGCTGGCTGTGTGGCCTTGGTACCGACAATAGCGACATGCCGATCAGCGGCTTCGTCATCTCCTACAATCGAGCGACACTGCTGGAGACCTGCCTCCGCTCGTTGCGCTTCGTTGACGAATTGATCGTCATCGACAAATCCTCGACGGACCGCTCCCGGCGCATCGCGCGCCGCTACGCCGATCGGGTGATCATGGTGCCCTGGTCGCCGACCGTCGAGGAAACCCGCGGCCTGGCGCTCGCACAGTGCCGGCACGAATGGATCGCCTTCCTCGACGACGACGAGATGTTTTCGCCGGCGGCCATCGAGTACCTGCGCGCGCCGCGCACGGTGGACGGCGCAGAGGCCGTCGCACTGCCGCGGCGCCACTGGATCCTCGGCACGTTCGACGCGGACGCCTACTACTGGCCAGAGCACCAGATCCGCTTCTTCCGCCGCGGCTCCATCGAGTTCGGTCCCATCGTGCATGGCGGCACCGAGTTGCGGACCGATCGGATCGAGCGCATCGCACCGGAATCGCTGATCTACGTCGAGCACCTGTCGCACGCCGATGCGCACCAATGGATCGAGCGTACCAACCGCTACACTTCGCAGCCGTCGCGCGTCCGTGCCGAGTCCGCGGCAGAAGACATGATCGCATTCGCCCACCGGCGCATCGACCAATGGCTGGCGCTCAGCCGCCACAGCGACCGCAGCGACTACGCCGCGGCGGTGGCGGTGCTGCGCGCGGTCTACGACATGGTGGATCGCGTGAAGGCATGGGAGGCCGAGAGAGGGCTCGACGGCGATGACGCCTTCCGTGCGCGCTGCGCCGAGTTGAATCGCGCCTATGACGAGTTGGAGTTGCGGCTTGGCATTGCCACAGGCATGCGCGGCCGCTGGCGTAGGTCGGTGTCCCGGGTTCTGCGTCAGTGAATGCGGCTATGTCCGGCGGTCGAACAGATGTCGGCGAAGCCGCGGCAGATAGCTGCGCAGGAATGTGCGCAGCGACCCCTGCAGCAGATCGCAGCGGCGCTGCAGCGCCTCGTTACGCTGCTCTGCGTCGGCGCTCGCACTCTCCGCCCGCTCTGCACGCAATATCGCCGACCCGGTCTGCTGCCTTGCCTGCTCAAGCGCCTGCATCGCCTGGGCGAGGTCCGCCTGTGCCCGTCGCAGCTGCTCGGCGAGCGCCTCGCGATACAGGGCGTCGGTATCCAGGTCGTCGCGATCGATGTAGAGGCTCGCGGGCAACGGCGGCGCTTTCCGATCCGATGCAACGGCGATGACGTAGGGCGCCCGAGGCAGGCCGGCACAGGCTTCGAAATGCGTGTCGCCACGGCGGTCGAACACCAGCGGCGCGGCGGATGATCCGCTGTTGGCGAGCAACGCCGAACCGATCAGCGACCGTTGCTGCATGAGGTCCACATGGCGAAACGCGCCGCCGAGCAGCGTGACGAATTCGCCGCGGGTGAGCTCACGGACATGGAACGGGTTGGCCGGCGTGCCGACCGGCGAGTAAACGTCGCGGTCGGGCGTGCTCACGACGAAGACCCCGTCTGGCCGCAGCACCCGGCGCGCCTCGCGTACAAAGTCGTCCTGCCGGTCGAAGTGCTCGATCGTTTCGAACGAAACCACGGCATCAACGCTGTCGTCGGCCAGCGGCAGAGCTCTTCCGTCGCCTTGCAGGAAGTGCAGATTCCGCCGTGGAAAGTTGCTTGCTGCGGCCCGCACGGTCGATCCGGCGTAATCGATACCGATCACCCGTCGGGCGACCTGAGCCAGCAGGGCCGAACCGTAGCCCTCACCGCTTGCCACATCGAGCACATCGAGGCTCGACACGAGCGAGCGGGCGAACAGGTAGCGGTGGTAGTGCTCGATCTGCACCTGACCGCCCTTCGAGGCGGTCAGTCGTTCGCCGGTGAAGGGTTCGGGGCGTTCCGCCGTTTCGCGGCGAAAGAGGTCACCCATCGCGGGTCAGTTCAGCCGCGTCCGAAGCTCTTCAATCGCCCCGCGGATGCGGGTTGCCGCGTCGCCCTCCGGTACCAGCGCCAGGAAGCGGTCGAAGCAGCGCAGGGCCGCCGAGACGCGGTCCAGCCGCTGGTTCATCACCGCGGCCTGGCGCCACAGATCGGCATGATCGGGAGCAATGCGTAGCATGTCCTCGGTGCACGTCAGCGCGCCCGCCAGGTCGCCCGCCTCGAGCCGCCGGCCAACGATGTTGTTCTGCAGCCGCAGCAGCACGCGGCGCGCGCTCATCGGCCGCAGCAGGCCAGGGCGCAACTCCGCCTTCTCGCCCTCGACGCGCTTCAGCAGCACGCGCAGGTCACGCGCGTCGAGCGTCACCCCACCGCCGAACACATCGACGACCGCCTGCACGCTCTTGCCCTCCAGCGCCACCAGGAAATGCGCTGGAAAATCCACGCCGTGTGCCCCCCATCCGGCGGAGCGCGCCGTGTGCAGCCAGATGATGCCGAGTGCGACCGGTAGTCCCTTGCGGCGCTGGATGACACTGATCAGATTGGCGTTGGCGAGGTTGTCATAGGTCTTCGCGTCGCCGGCGTAGGCGTAGCGCCCGGCGATCAGTCCCGCGAGCGCTTCGGCGCGCATCGACAGATCGTCGGTGGCGATGCTGGCGGCAAGCTCCACGGCGTCGCGCGCCAGATCGGACAGGTGCGCGCGAGCCGCCTGCCAGTCGGCGTCCGGCGCATCCACGCGCGCGAGCTGCAGCGCTGCGTCACCGATATCGATTTCGGTGTCCGGCAGCACGCCGATTGCCTCCAGTGCGGAGCGTGGGTCGCTCATGCGCGGCAGTCTGCGGGCGATGGCTGCGCCGCGCAAGGCGTCCGGCTATTCCGCCGCCGGCAGGTAGATTTCCTTGCCCTGTTCGACGAACTCCTTGCTCTTCTGTTCGAGCCCCGCCATGCGTTCCGCCTCGACGCGCAGGTCCTGTGTGATCTTCATCGAGCAGAACTTCGGCCCGCACATCGAGCAGAAATGCGCCACCTTGTGCGCCTCCTTGGGCAGCGTCTCGTCGTGGAAATTGCGTGCCGTGTCGGGATCAAGCGACAGGTTGAACTGGTCCTGCCAGCGGAATTCGAAGCGTGCACGGCTGATCGCATCGTCGCGCAGCTTCGCGCTCGGGTGGCCCTTCGCCAGGTCGGCGGCGTGCGCTGCAATCCGGTAGGTGATCACGCCCACCTTCACGTCGTCGCGGTTGGGCAGTCCCAGGTGCTCCTTCGGCGTGACGTAGCAGAGCATCGCGGTGCCGAACCAGCCGATCATTGCCGCACCGATCGCGCTGGTGATGTGATCGTAGCCTGGGGCCACGTCTGTAGTTAGTGGTCCGAGCGTGTAGAACGGCGCCTCGCCGCACTCGCGCAGCTGCTTGTCCATGTTGACCTTGATCTTGTGCATCGGCACGTGGCCTGGGCCCTCGATCATCACCTGGCAGCCCTTGTTCCAGGCGATCTTGGTCAGCTCGCCCAGCGTCTCCAACTCGGCGAACTGCGCGGCGTCGTTGGCATCCGCCTGCGAGCCCGGACGCAGTCCGTCGCCCAGCGAGAACGACACGTCGTATTTGCGCATGATGTCGCAGATCTCGTCGAAGCGCTCGTAGAGGAAACTCTCTTTGTGGTGCGCCAGGCACCAGCGCGCCATGATCGAGCCGCCGCGCGACACGATGCCGGTGACGCGCTTGGCGGTCAGCGGCACATAGCCCAGGCGCACGCCGGCATGGATGGTGAAGTAGTCCACGCCCTGCTCGGCCTGCTCGATCAGCGTGTCCTTGAACACCTCCCAGTCGAGCTTGTCGGGTTCGCCGTCGACCTTCTCCAGCGCCTGGTAGATCGGCACGGTGCCGATCGGCACCGGTGAGTTGCGCAGGATCCAGCCTCGGATGTTGTGGATGTTGCGGCCGGTGGACAGGTCCATCACCGTGTCGCCGCCCCAGCGGATCGCCCACACCAGCTTCTCCACCTCTTCAGCTGCACCGGACGTGACCGCGGAGTTGCCGATGTTGGCGTTGATCTTCACCAGGAAGTTGCGGCCGATGATGACCGGCTCGAGTTCCGGGTGATTGATGTTGGCCGGGATGATGGCGCGGCCGCGGGCGATCTCACTGCGAACGAATTCGGGGGTGATGAATTCGGGGATCTCGGCGCCGAAGTCCTCGCCGTCGGCGCGGCGTTCGGCGGCGCCTTCGAGCGCCTTCTGCCGGCCTAGGTTCTCGCGGTGCGCGACGTAGATCATTTCCTCGGTGACGATGCCGGCGCGGGCGAATTCGTATTGGGTGACTGGCTGGCCTGACTTGCCGCCAAGGATCGGATGCTCGGCGGGGCAGGCCGGGACCAGGCGATCGCCCGAGGCGCCGCCGTTGTCCACGTCCTTCAACGCGCGGGGCGCGATGCGTTCGAAGCGGCGTTTGGCGATCCAGTCGGCGCGCAGCGGGGGCAGGCCGGCCTCCAGGTCGATGGTGATCGAGGGATCGGTGTAGGGGCCGGAGGTATCGTAGGCGCGATACGGCTCCTCGCGCGCGGTGGGTTCCAGCGCGACCTCGCGGAACGGCACGGCGATTTCGGGACGGCCGGCGGGCGAGGTGTAGATCTTGCGGGAACCGGCGATCGGGCCGGTGGTGACGCTGCTCGGGCGGGCGGCGGTCTTCGACTGGACGGTCATCGACGTCTCCTCAATCGCACTCGGGCTGAGCGACGGAGGGCGGGCGAAGCGATCGAAGAGGCTCCCGTCCCTACGCCGGCATGACCCGGTTCAGGTTCAAGGGTCACCGCGCCGCCGCGTTGGGTGCGGGATGTGGCGGTATCTCAGCCCCTTGCGGCAGGGCTCCCCTCGGTGACCGGAAGATGCGGCGGGGCGGGGGCGGTGTCAAATTGATGGCGGCCGCCTGGTTCGGTGTCAGTGTCAATCATTGGATAGGACTTTTCTGCCAGAATCACCGGACCCGAGGGGTGTGAACCTTGAACCCGCCGTACCTGCTGCGGATGAGCCGGTCATGGTCCTGGATGCTGCCAGCCATGCCTTTGCTCTCCATCGTCCTCCTGGCGCTCCTGGGCTGGACCGTGTGGAGCGGAGAGCAGGGCAGGCGGGCGCAGGCCGACGCAGCGACTTTCCACTTGGCTGCATCGGCTGCAGGGCTCGTCGCGCACGATCTTGAACAGTTCGACCGCCGGCTGCTGGACATCATCTACCGGCATCAGTCCCTGGTGCTGCGGGACATCGATCCGCAGGCACGGAATGCGCCAAGTTTCGAGGCACTGCAGCGCGAGCCGGACTTTGTCTTCGCCGATGTACTGGACAGGGCAGGCCAATCCAGCGCCGGATTGCCACGCAACAGCAACAACTGGTTCGACCGCGACTATTTCGCCCCGCTCGAACACGGTTCGCGCAGCGACATGTTCATCGGCGACCACTTTCTCCGCAAGGATGACGACAACATCGGGATCACCGTCAGCCGCCGGATGACCGATGGAGAGAACAGGTTTGCCGGTGTGGTCGTCTTGGGCATCCGCCTGGCCCATTTTCGCCAACTGCTCGGTCAGTTCGAGGGCGCGTCGGGCCAGTCGGTCATGCTGCTGCGTCGCGATGGTACCATCATCGTGCGACTGCCGTTCCGGCTCAACGATGCCGGCGACAGGCTCGAGCCTGGCACACCTTTGGACATCGCGCTGCGCACCGGGGCGGCCTCAGCCGTCGCACCGGATCCGATCGACCGTGTCCAGCGCCGCTTCGCCTTCCACGCCGTCGGCACCTACCCGCTGGCGATCGTTGTCGGTGTGTCCATTGCCGGCCCATCCGCGGACCCTGCGTTCTGGTGGCTGGTCACAGCCGTCTGCGCCGTCGGATTGGCAACGCTGCTGCTGGCCGTCCAGCAATGGCCGGGGTGGCATCGTCAGCTGCGGCGTCGGTCCGGCCGCGGCCGACATGCACAGGCGTCCTCCAGCGAGACGGCGCAGCGGCGGCGATCGAGACGGTCCCGCTTCCCGCCTGCCTCGGAATGAGGATACTGCACGGCGCGCCATTCCAGGCGACGGAGCCCGCGCCATGCACGCCATCCGCATCGACCGCAGCAAGCCGCTCTGCGACCAGCCGAACTGCGGTCACAACCGCTATCACCCCGACATCGCCCCCGCCTTCGAGATCGGCGAAGGCGAGGAGATCGCGCTGGAGACGCTGGACGCGCTGGACGGCCAGATCACCCCAGCCACCACCGTCGCCGACTTCGCCGCGCTCGACGCCGGCAAAGTGCATCCGCTGACCGGCCCGGTGTTCGTCAAAGGCGCGCAGCCGGGCGACATCCTCGAGATCGAGTTCACCGACATCATTCCGCAGCCCACCGCGTTCAGCGCGATCATGCCCGGTCTCGGCTTCCTGCGCGACGTGATGACCGAGCCGTTCCTGGTGCACTGGCAACTGGAGGACAACTGGGCCACCTCTCCGCAGCTGCCCGGCGTGCGCATCCCCGGCGCGCCGTTCATGGGCGTCTCGGCCGTGGCGCCGACCGCCGAACAGCTCGCCGCCTGGACCGCGCGCGAGCAGCGGGTGATCGATGCCGGCGGCTTCGCGCTGCCGCCTGACGCGCAGGGCGCGGTGCCGGCCGGACCCTGCGGCCTCACCGGCCTGCGCACGCTGCCGCCGCGCGAGAACGGCGGCAACTTCGACGTCAAGCAACTCAGCAAGGGGGCGAAGCTCTATTTGCCGGTGTTCCAGGAGGGTGCGCTGTTCTCCACCGGCGACGGCCACTTCGCGCAGGGCGACGGCGAGGTCTGCGTCACCGCGGTCGAGATGGGCGCTACGGCCGTGGTGCGCTTCAGGCTGCACAAGGGCCTCGCGACGCGGCGGAAGTTCACGGCACCGGTGTTTTCGCGCACGACCTACTTCGCCGATCCGCGCTTCGCCGCACCCGAGCGATTCCTGGGCGTGATGGGCATGCCGATCAACGCCGCCGGGGAAATCGAGGCGGAGAACCTGACACTGGCCTGCCGCAACGCCGTGCTGAACATGATGGAGCTGTTGCAGGAACGCGGCTTCTCGCGCGAGCAGGCCTACGTGATCTGCAGTGTCGCGGTCGATCTGCGCATCTCCAACGTGGTGGACGTGCCCAACTACGTGGTCTCCGCGCTGCTGCCCGAGGCGATCTTCGACGGCGCGTAGGGAGCGCGACCAAATGGCCGTGGAACAGTTGCCCGGATTGCCGGAGGCTGCTTTCGCCAGGTCAGATCCGTCGCCGGATGCGGAGTTCTATGCCGAGCCGCGGTTCGTCACCCACATCGATGACGACGCGATCGCTGTTGTGACCCAGGCCTATCGCGAGCGTCTGCCGTCAGGAGGATCGGTGCTCGACCTGATGAGCAGTTGGGTGAGCCACCTTCCCGCTGACGTCGCCTATGCCAGCGTCGTCGGCCACGGCATGAATGCCGAGGAGCTCGCCGCGAATCCACGCCTGTCGCGGTGGTTCGTCCAGGACCTCAACGTCGAGCCGGCACTGCCGCTGGAGGCGGGGCAGTTCGATGGCGCCTGCCTGTGTGTCTCGGTGCAGTACCTGCAGCGACCGGTCGAGGTGTTCGGTGAGGTTCGTCGCGTGCTGCGGCGCGGGGCACGCTTCATCGTGTCGTTCTCCAATCGATGTTTTCCGACCAAGGCGGTGGCGATCTGGCAGTCGCTGTCGGGAGCGGATCAACAGCGTCTGGTCGCGGCCTACATGCGGCGGGCCGGCTTCACCGACATCGGCGGGCAGGAGCCGTTGCCACGCGACGGCGACCCGCTCTGGCTCGTGTTCGGCGCGTCATGACAGCGAACCGCGCCGGCTGGCCGGCATCGGCGAAGGACCGACCGTGAGGGCGCGCGTTCTGGTGACCGGCTCCTCGACCGGACTCGGACTGATGGCCGCCAGGCTGCTGCTAGAAACCGGCCACCGCGTCGTGGTGCACGGGCGCACCCAGGCACGCGCCGATGCGGCGTTGGCAGCGGCTGCGGGTGCGGATGCCGCGGTCATCGGCGATCTGTCGACGCTGCGGGAGATGCGGGCGGTCGCCGAACAGGCGAACCGCCTCGGCGGCTTCGATGCGGTGATCCACAATGCCGCAACCGGCTATCGCGAGTCGCATCGCGTCGAGACCGAGGATCGCCTGCAGGCGCTGTTCGCCACCAACACCCTGGCGCCTTACGTGCTGACGGCGCTGATCGGAAGGCCGAAGCGGCTAGTCTACCTGAGTTCCGGCATGCACCGGAGCGCCCGGCTGGACCTCCATGATCTGATCTGGACCAGGCGGTCATGGCGCGGCGCAGAGGCCTACGCCGAGACCAAGCTGCACGATGTGCTGATCGCCTTCGCCGTGGCGCGTCGATGGCCGGACGTGCTGTGCAACGCGCTTGAACCGGGTTGGGTGGCGACCAGGATGGGTGGTCCCGGTGCTCCCGATGACCTCGACGCAACACACCGGACCCAGGTCTGGCTGGCGGTCAGCGACGATTCCGCTGCACGCGTGAGCGGTCGCTACTTCTATCATCACCGGCTGCGCCAGCCGAACCAGATCGCCGAGCGCGAGGAAGCGCAGGAGGCGCTGGTCGAGGCCTGCGCGCGCCTGTCCGGCGTTGCGCTGCCAGGCTGACCGGCGTCACGGGCGGCTCGCCGACGGGCGGCTCGGGATAGCGCGCGTGTGAAGGCAAGGCGCCGCAGTTCAGCCACCGTGATGGTCGCGTTTGCGATGGACCGGAGGGTCCGACATGAGCAAGGGGGATTGGCTTTATCTGCTCGCCTATGCGTCTGTCTTCATGGTGTCGGGGGCGGTGCTTGCGCATACCTTTCTCTGATCATGCCGCGTTCCGTTGGGCCTTGCCGCATCGTGACGCTGCGGCACCGGACGCGAACTCACTGCGTCGCACAGCGGAAGCTCCGGCAGCGGAAGGCGCGGCCGTCCTGATGGCGCTCCAGCGAACTATACCGGGCCCGGGCCGGCTCGATGCGACCGGGAGATCAGCAGGCTTCCGCCCAGCAGCGCGGTGAACAGCGCCGCGAACAGCCACAGCAGCCCCTGCGGGTTGCGTAGGTCCATCGCCAGCCCGCCCAGCGGCGGGCCAAGCATCGCACCCATGCCATAGGCCATGATCATGGCCGCATTGACGCTGACCAGATCGCCGTCGCGGAACCGGTCGCCCGCCATGCTCAGCGCAATAGGGTAGATGCCGGAGGCGATGCCGCCCCACAGGAACAGCAGCACGAACACGACAGGCGGCAGCCCCGCGGCGCCAAGCAGCGCCAGCGCACCCGCCAGGCCGACCGCACCGCACAGCCGCAGAGCCGCCAGGCGCGAGACGCGGTCGGATAGCCAGCCGATCGCCACCTGCAGCACGATCGAGCCGATATACACGGCGGACAGGCCCATGGCCGCCAGTTGCTGGGTCATGCCGCTGCGAACACCCCAGATCGGCAGCAGCGACATCAGCGCCGATTCGAACAGGCCGAACGCGCCGACGGTGGCGACGATGACTGGTGCTCGCGCGAACATGCGCAGCGGAGAGCTGCCGCGACGTCCCGGTGCCAGTGACGCGCCGCGCGTGCCCAGCAGCGGCAGTCCCGCCAGGGCGGTGATCGCGGCGTTGACCAGAAAGGGCGGCCACCCATCGATGCCGGTCAGCGACAGGACCAGCGGACCGATGCCGAATCCGGCCGACAGCGCCGCGGCATAGATCCCGAGCACGCGGCCCCTTCCGGCATCGCCGGCGAGCTGGTTGATCCAGGCCTCGCCCGCCGTGAAGATGGCGGAGCCGACGACGGCGCCGAGTGGCCGCAGCAGGAACCAGGCGGTCAGGCTGTCGAGCGGCTTCAGCGCCAGGAACAGCACCATGTCGAGGCCGAGGCACGCCAGGACGAAGTTGCGGATGCCGCAGCGCTGCACGAACCACGGCGCCAGCAGCGGGCCGATCAGCACGCCCATGAACATCGCGCCGGCGTTGAGCCCGTTCAGCGTCGTGTCGGTGCCGCGCTCCTCCAGCAGCAGCGGCATCAGCGGGCCGCCCTGACCGACGCTAAGGCCGAACACGGTGACCGAGGCGATCGCCGCGGCCAAGCTCCAGCGTCGCCCGCCGCGCACGGCTGGCAGTGTACTTGCATCCGTGCTTGGCATCGACATCGAATGGTCCCGGCAGGCTGAACGCGGCATGAAGTGGCACAGAACGGCACGCAGCGGCAGGCCGGATCGCGCGCCGTTTGCGCTGATCGTGGCGATCACCGCCTGCGGCACGCTCGGTATGCACCTGATCATCCCGGCGCTGCCCGAGACCGCGCACGCCCTCGGCGTCTCGGCCGGGGCCATCCAGCTGACCATCACGCTCTACCTGATCGGGCTGGCGATCGGACAACTGGTATATGGCCCGATCTCCGACCGGTTCGGGCGTCGCCCCGTGCTGATCGCGGGTCTTGCGCTGTTCACGCTGGCCGGCGTCGCCACGACTGCGGCGCCGAGCGCCTGGACGCTGGTGGTCGCGCGCATCCTGCAGTCGATCGGCGCGTGCGCCGGGCTGGTGCTGGGACGGGCGATCGTGCGGGATTCTGCGGCAGCCGATCGCGCCGCCGCGCAGCTCGCATTGCTGACTTCTGGTGATGTCCGCCGCCCCGGCGATCGCGCCGGTGCTGGGCGGCTATGCCACCGCCTTCTTCGGCTGGCGCGCGGCGTTCGGGCTGCTGGCGGTCGTCGGCGGGGTGACGCTGGCGCTGACCGTGCTGCTGCTGCCGGAGACCAACGCGCTGCAGGCCAGTTCGCGCGCCTCCATGCTGCTGGGCTCGCTGCGGCTGTTCCGCTCGCGCGCGTTCTGCGGCTACGTGCTGGGGGGCGCCTGCACCACTACGTCGTTCTACGCGTTCATGGCGGCCTCGCCATTCATCCTGGTGAACCTGCTGCACCAACCGGCCGAGCGCGTCGGGCTGTACTACTTGCTGCTGATGGCGGGTGTCGCGGCAGGCAGCCTGTCGGCCAACCGGCTGGCTGGGCGGATCAGGACGCAGGTCGCGCTGCGGCTGGCGAACAGCCTGGCGATCGCCGGCGCCGCGCTGTTCATGGCGGCGGACCTCGCCGGCTGGCTGAACGTGGTGACGGTGATCGCGCCGGTCGTACTGTTCATGGTTGGTGCCGGCATGGCCAGCCCGTTCGCGCTGAGCGGCGCGGTCAGCGTCAATCCCCACGCCATTGGCGCGGCATCCGGCCTCTACGGCTTCACCCAGATGGCGTACGGTGCGCTGTGCACCGTCGCGGTCGAGGTCTGGCGGCCCGGCTCGGTGATCACCGTGGCAGTCGTGTTGCTGGGGTCCGCGCTGCTGGGCCAGGTCGCGCTGTCGCTCGCGGTGCGGCGCTCGCCCGGCTGAGCGGCCGGATCTCTGCCGAATTTGCATAGCGCCGTGGCCTGCGGGTAAGCAATGTCGCACGTCGGCGCCAGGAACGGGCGGCCGGAAACAAAGGGAAACTCGCTGATGATCAAGGCCGCGCAGTGTCGCTTGCTTGCCGTATCGCTTCTGTCGACCACGCTCCTGAGCGGATGCGTAGTGTGGAAAAGCGACTACGACGAACTCAAGGCGCAAAACCAGCAGCTCCAGCAGCAGGTGAACGCCCAGTCGGCGCAGATTGCCGCAGAGAAAGCCCAGGTGGGCCGGCTGCAGGGCGCGATCAAGTACACGGTGAACAGCGACCTGTTGTTTCCATCCGGCGGCTGGCAGATGAACGCCTCGGGCAAGCAGGTCATTGCTAGGCTGGCAGCGAAGCTCGCCCCGACGCAGCAGAACAAGCTGGTAGTCAGCGGCTATACCGACAATGCGCCGATCGGGCCGGCGCTGCAGCGGGAGGGGATCACGTCGAACCAGGTGCTGTCGCAGAAGCGCGCCGAGAACGTGATGGAGTTCCTGGTTTCGCAAGGCGTGAAGCCCGACCTGCTCTCGGCACAGGGTTTCGGTGAGGCTAGTCCGGTCGCCTCGAACGCGACGGCACAGGGGCGCGCGAAGAACCGCCGGGTCGAACTGTCGATCGCCGGAAGCTGAAGCCACGCTTCGGGCCATCGCTCAGGCCCATCTTGCCGGATATTGCCGGTCGGAATCCCGAGTAGATCGGCAACAGCACGTATGTTACGCCGCATAGCGTAACATACGTGATGCTGTTCGACCGGGGGGAAGCGTGATGCCGTGGCGAACCCTATGGGCTCTGACCGGGGTCCTTCTTGCACTCGCCGTTGCGGCGGCCGCACCGGCCGCGTCGCAACCACCGCCCGGCAAGCGCGTGGCCCTGGTGATGGGCAACGCCAGCTACAAATCGGTTGATCGCCTGGCCAACCCGGCGAACGACGCAAGGCTGATCGCCAAGACTCTGACCGCAGCAGGCTTCACGCTGATCGGCGGCGGCCCGCAGGTCGATCTGGACAAGCCTCGCTTCGAGCAGGCGGTGCAGGCCTTCGGCCAGGCGCTGCCGGGTGCCGACGTGGCGTTGTTCTACTTCTCGGGCCACGGCATGCAGGTGCAGGGGGTGAACTGGCTGGTGCCGGTGGATGCCAATCCAACCGGCAACCAGGACCTCGATTTTCAGA
Source organism: uncultured Alphaproteobacteria bacterium (assembly GCA_963812075.1). Taxonomy (GTDB): domain Bacteria; phylum Pseudomonadota; class Alphaproteobacteria; order Acetobacterales; family Acetobacteraceae; genus JAMXLO01. The sequence goes on along the minus strand of CAWETN010000017.1, from coordinate 4,347 downwards.
TGATCGACGCGAGCCTCGTGCTGCGGCAGATGGAGAGTGCCGGCACCAGGCTGAACCTGCTGATCCTGGATGCCTGCCGCAACAACCCGTTCGCCTTCCGCGGCATGCGCGGGAGCCAGAGTGGTTTGGCGGAGATGCGCGCGCCGGAGGGGACGCTCATTTCCTACGCCACTCAGCCCGGCAACGTCGCCGCCGACGGCAGCACGGGAAACAGCCCATATACGGCCTCGCTGGCGGCCGCGATGCAGCGGCCGGGCCTCGACGTATTCCAGATCTTCAACCAGGTCGGACTGGCGGTGAAGGACATGACCCGAGGCCAGCAGCAGCCCTGGCTGGCCTCGTCGCCGATCGCGGGCACGTTCTTCTTCTTCAGCGGCCCGGTGACCATCGCGCCGCCGCCGGCCTCTGCGGATGCAGAGGCGATCTTCTGGCAATCCATCGCGGCGAGCCAGAACCCCGAGGATTTCCGCTCCTACCTTCGCCGCTTTCCCCGTGGCGTCTATGTCGAGCTCGCGGAACGGCGCGTGGCGACGCTGGGTGCGACGCCCGCCTTGGTTGCCGCGCCCGGCCGATTCGACGGCGCCTGGCTCCTGAAGCTGACGTGCAGCGCCACGGAAGGCGGCGCCGCGGGTTTCCAGCGGGGAATGTGGATCACCATCAGGAACTCGGCCCTGCACGGCGAGAGCGGTACCAAGGGGCAGCCGAACTATCTGGCGCTGGACGGCGAGGTCCAGCCGGACGGCATTGCCCTACTGACGGCGGCAGGTCTCACCGGGGCGCCGCAGTACACCCTCGGGCACCAGCCGCCGGGGACGCGCTTCTCGTTCCATGCGAAGGCCAAGTTCGAGCCGACACACGCCACCGGAACCCGCGTCGAAAAGCGCCCATGTGATCTGGATTTCACCAGACAGTGACGGTGCGCGCGGTCAGGGGATTTCGTAGATCATAAGGCTGTCCCCGATGCCGCGCAGGGTCTGGCGCTGGGGAACCGGCGACACACCGGCCTGCTCGAGCAGCTCGGCTGTCGCCTGATGGTCGACCACAGGTCCGGTCGCATAGATCGCCTGCGAGGAAGCGAGGTTCTGCACACGTGAGGCGATGTTGACGGTCTGGCCGAAATAGTCCTGACGCTCGTTCAGCATGACGGCCAGGCAGGGCCCCTCGTGGATGCCGATCTTGAGCAGAAGATCGTCGTCGCGCGTCCTCTCCTCGTTCAGGCGACGCATCGCCTCGCGCATGCGCAGCGACGCAGCGACGGCGCGGTTCGGCGTCGGAAAGGTCGCCATCACCGCGTCGCCGATCGTCTTCACCACGGCTCCCGCCTCGGTGCCGACGATCTCGGTCAGCACCCGGAAATGCGCCCGCACAAGGTCATAGGCGATCAGGTCGCCCACTCGGTCGTAAAGCTCCGTCGAGCCCTTCAAATCGGTGAACAGAAACGTCAGGCTGGTGATCTTGAGCCGCTGTTCGACGTCGAGCGTGTCGGCATGATAGAGGTTGCGGAAGGTCTGATTGCTGAGCAGGCGTTTCGCCGTAACGAAGGGCTTTCGTCGGGAAAGCACCTGGTCCAGTTCCGCACCCGCGAGCCAGACGCCGGGCAATGTGCGGGTGCTCTCGCGGTTCTCGATATTGAGCCGGATCGGCCCCGGGTGGAGCGTTGCCATAGCAGGCGGCGCGGCGCCCCTGTCGAGCAGGATGGTGAGGCTTTGCCGCTCGCGGCTGGCCTCACCCTTGACCTCGATGAACTGCGCACAGTGTGTCACCGGATCGAACACGATCGCCAGTCCAGGAGGCAGTGCGAGTGCCAGGATCGCCTTCTCGCCGGGTGGCAGCTCGACGGTCTCGAGCGTCACCTGCTCCATCATCCTGGCGAAGGCCTCCTGCGGCGGAAGGTCTATGCCGGAGCTCCAGAAGATCTGCCGGTAGTAGTCGAGCGGCGGCAGCGTGTCGGGATGGTGGGCGGCGATCGTGCGCAGCCGCGGATTGACGGTGAACGTCACTTCGACGACTTCGTCGAGGATCGGCTCGTAGCCCGACGCACAGAAGGCGCAGCGGTATTCGGCCTGTCTGACAGCCTTGAGGGTGGTATTTGTGTCAAGGACGCCGCCGCAGCTTGGGCAGAGAATGTTCCACAGCAGATCGAACAGCCCCAGCCGGGTCGCATGCAGCAGGCCCGCGATCACGCGTTCCTCATCCAGCTTCGCATCGCCTGCCAGATCGATCGCGTTGATGCGGCAGAGTGCATGATCGGGGGCTTGCCGGACGAGTTGCTCGATTGCATCCGCCACCGCGGGGTCGGCGGTTTGTCGTAGCGCCGCGAAGAGAGCCTCGGTTTCGCTCATGTGCCGGAACATAGGAGGCGGCAAACTTCGCGAGAAGGGCGATGCGTGCCTTAGTCCAGTGTTGTGATCCTGGGGGTTCAGGCACGGCCAGTGCTGTCATGCATCAGGCCTGTCGCGCGCGTTCGGGCGACCGCTGGTTCGGCTAAAGCCGCCGGTTTCTCCGTTCTTTAATCTAGCGACCCAGCCGGCCTGTTGACACCAAACAGCGAGATAAGGCGCTGCCAGGTGCGTCGCTGCCTGTTGGGGTTGATCTGGGTGTCAGTCTGTTTCGTAGTCCCTACGAAACGGTGACTGCTCGGCCAGCGCCGCCATCTCGGCCCGGAGGCCGCGGCGTTCGTCGTCCAGGAAGTTGGCGATCGCCTTGCGCAGCCCGGAATGTGCGATCCAATGGGCGGAAAACGTCGGACGCGGAAGGTAACCGCGCTGAATCTTGTGGCGTCCCTGCGCACCGGCCTCAACGCGCCGCAATCCGTGCTCGATGGCCCAGTCGATAGCGCGATAGTAGCAGAGCTCGAAGTGCAGGAAGGGCCAGTCGCCGCGGCAGCCCCAGTTCCGGCCGTACAGCGCCTCACTGCCCGCCAGATTCAGCGCGCCGGCCACCGGCTTACCAGCGTTTTCCGCCATCATCAGCACCACGCGGTGGCCGAGCCGTTCGCCGAGCAGCGAGAAGAACGAGCGCGACAAATAGGCAGAGCCCCACTTCCGATCCACAGTTGAGCGATAGAACCGGTAGAATGCATCCCAATGCGCCTCGGTGATGTCGGGGCCGCTGCGCGCATGGAACGTCAGGCCGGCGGCGTTGGCGTCGCGCCGCTCGCGGCGCAGCACCTTGCGCTTGCGTGACGACAAGGCGCCCAAGAAGTCATCGAAGCTGGAATAGCCGGCATTCTCCCAGTGGAACTGCATGCCGAGACGCTGCAGCCAGCCGGCTTCGCCCAACCCCTGCCATTCCGCCTCGGTACAGAATGTGATGTGCACCGACGAAAGGTCGAGCGAACGACACGCCTGTTCCAGCGCTGAAGCCAGCGCCGCGACCGGCACGCCGGCATGCGGATGCCGCAGCAACCGCGGGCCAGGCGCGGGGCTGAACGGTGCGGCGACCTGGAGCTTGGGGTAGTAGTCGCCGCCGGCGCGCTCCAGTGCGTGCGCCCAGCCGTGATCGAACACGTATTCGCCGTAGCTGTGCGACTTGGCGTACATCGGCGCCACTGCCACCACCTGCCCTGCCTCGCCGCGCAACACCGCGTGCTGCGGCAGCCAGCCGGTGCGTGCATTGGCTGAGCCGCTGTCTTCCAGTGCGCTCAGGAAAGCGTGGCTGACGAACGGGTTGCCGTCGCCGGCACAGGAGTCCCAGTCGGCAGCAGGAACGTCGGCTATCTTCTGGTGCAGCGTCAGGGTGAGCGTCGCGGATCCGTCGGGCATGACGGAAGCCTAGCCGATCTCGAACATCCCCTCCACTTCTACCGCCGCGTCGGCCGGCAGCGCCGGCACGCCGATCGTGGTGCGGGCGTGCCGCCCGGCCTCGCCGAACACCGCCACCGCGAGATCCGAGGCGCCGTTCATCACTTGCGCATGCTGGGAGAAATCCGCCGCCGAGGCAATGAAACCGCCCAGCCGCACGACGCGGCGCACGCGGTTCAGGTCCCCGCCACAGGCCGCCTTCACATGCACCAGTACGTTGATGAAGCAAAGTCGCGCCGCCTCCTTTCCGCGGTCGAGCGAGACGCCCGCGCCGACCTTGCCGGTGATCGCGATCTTGCCGTCCACCGCCGGCACTTGGCCTGAGACGACGACCAGATTGCCGGTGACCACGTACGGCACGTAGTTGGCGATCGGCGGCATCGGGCTGGGTAGCGCGATGCCGAGTTCAGCCAGTATCACGTCGATCCGGCCGGGCATGGCTGGTTTCCTTTCAGGCGGAGACGACCAGCCTAGACTGCAACCGGCGCAGCTGGAAACCACTGTGAGACGGGTCGCCCCTATCTCAGGCGAACATCTGGTCTAG
>CAWETN010000016.1:0-328848 GCA_963812075.1 uncultured Alphaproteobacteria bacterium | reverse complement strand
CAGGCCCCGCCCGGCATGCACGTTGATGTCGCATATGAAAAAGCTGCGAGCGCGGCTGAACGTGACGTTGCGCCTCCACGTATGGTCGAAATACTTGCCGGCAATCACATCGAGCTGGTCCGACACGCGCGTCCGCCAGGCGTCCGAAAGCTCCACCTGCTTGCCCGAAACCGTGATCTGCATGCGCTGCCTCTCCCCACTGGCCTGGGCGCTAGTGCAGCCACCCGGACCACGCGGCTAGACGAGCGCGACTTTCACCCCGTCGGCGCTGCACCGAACTGGGGATGCGCAGCGCCTCGCGGTATTTGGCCACGGTACGGCGTGCGATGTCCACGCCTTCACTCCGCAGCGCCACACGATCGCGTCATCGGACAACACGTCCTCTCCGGTCCTCCGCCCCGACCAACGCGCGAATCGGGTAGCGGACAGCCTCGGCGCTGTGGCTCTCGCCATCCGTTCCGCTGGAATGGCGGTGGTGAAGAAATATTTAAGTTCGAACGTCCCGCGCGGGGTCGCGATATACTTGTTCGCCGTTACCCGGCTGACCGTGCTCTCGTGCATCTCCACCGCCTCGGCGATGTCGCGCAGGATCAGCGGACGGAGGTGCGCCGACGCCGTGACGCATGAAGCCGTCCTGCCGACGAATGATTTCAGCTGATACTTTCAAAATGGTCTGCGCCCGCTGCTGCAGCGAACGCACCAGCCAGTTGGCACTGGCGAGCTGCTCGGCGAGGAACAGCCGATCCTCGCGCCGCGCGCGCGGCGCCGACCCGCGCGTGGAAGCGCTCGTTCACCAGCAGGCGCGGCATGGTTTCCGGATTGATCTCGATCAGCCAGGTATCCTCGCCGTTCGGCCGCATCAGGATATCGGGAACGACGACCTGCGCCGGCGTCGTCTCGTAGCTCGCCGCACGGTTTCGGATCGAGACTGCGGATTTCGGCAATCATGTCGGCGAGGTCGTCGCAGATCGACACCGCAGATCGACGCCAGCCGACGCAGATCCCGCCGCGCCAAGCAGCTCGAGATTATCGAGCAGCGCCGCCATCGCCGGATCCAGCCGGTCGCGCTCGGCAAGCTGCGCCGCCAGGCACTCCCTGAGATCGCGCGCGAACAGTCCGACCGGATCGAAATGCATCATGCGCGCCCGCACCGCCTCGACGCGTTCCAGCGGGATCGCCATCGCGACGGCGATTGCCGCGGGATCCGCCAACAACCGTCCGGCCGGGCACAGCAGCGCGATCAGATGGGCACCGATGATGCGGTCGACCGGATCGGCAAACGACAGCCGCAGCTGCTCGCCGAGATAGTCGCGCAACGAGTGACGCTCATCGGCGATATCATCGATGCCACGTTCGTCGATATCGAAGTTGCTCGCGCCGCCGTGGCCGGTGATCGCCGAGAGCGACGGTCCACCGTCCGCAACGCCGCCCGCGTCATAGCTCTCGCCGGCGTCGGTATCGAGCGGCGCCGCCGTCTCGGAGGGCAGCGTATCCGCCTGCGCGAACTGCGCCGCATCCACGGTCTCGCTGATCCGCTCCGGCATCTGGTCCGGTGCGGCCCGCTCGGTGTTCGGCAACTCGGCACTCTCGTCGCGCTCGAGCAGCGGATTCCGTTCCAGCTCCTCTTCGACGAAGCTTGTCACCTCGACGTTGGAATACTGCAGCAGCTTGATCGCCTGACGCAGTTGCGGCGTCATGACGAGTGTCTGCGTCTGGCGAAGATCGAGGCGTGGCCCTAACGCCATGAAGCAGCCTGGTCCTTGAAAGCTCTACGGCCACGCATGCTAGGGCGTCGACACCAACAAAACGTTCACGCCTGCCAACATCAGAGGCTGAAGCGCTCGCCCAGATAGACGCGGCGGACATCCGGGTCGTTGACGATGTCGCCGGGTCGGCCCTCCATCAGGACCTGGCCCTCATGGAGGATATAGGCCCGGTCGACGATGCCCGAGCGTCTCGCGGACATTGTGGTCGGTGATCAGCACGCCGATGCCGCGGTCCTTGAGATGGGCGACCAGGTCGCGAATGTCGCTGACGGCGATCGGGTCGATGCCGGCCAGCGGCTCGTCCAGCAGGATGAAATGCGGCTGGGTGGCGAGCGCGCGGGCGATCTCGACGCGGCGCCGCTCGCCGCCCGACAGCGCCATGGCCGGGGCGCGGCGCAGATGGCTGATCGAGAATTCGGCGAGCAGATCGTCGATCGCCGTCTCGCGCAGTCCGGCTCGGGCTCCGCGACCTCGAGCACGGCGCAGATATTCTGCTCGACCGTGAGGCCGCGGAAGATCGACGCCTCCTGCGGCAGATAGCCGATGCCGAGGCGGGCGCGGCGATACATCGGCAGATCGGTGATGTCCTCGCCATCGAGGGTGATCGGCCGACATCGGCGCGATCAGGCCGGTGATGATGTAGAAGCACGTCGTCTTGCCGGCGCCGTTGGGGCCCAGCAAGCCCACCGCCTCGCCCGCGCTGGACCGAGACATTCACCTCGCGCAGCACCGGGCGTTTCTTGAAGCTCTTGCCCACGCCGCGCGCAGCCAATCCCGCGCCGCCTGCGACGACGCGGAACTCCGATGGTGCGTGCGGCCCCATGTCGTTCACTTCGGCGCGCCCGGCGGCAGCTGCCCGCCCGCTGGCGGGTTGGTGGTGTCGTTCGGCAACACCAGGCCCTTGCACCCGCTCGCCGGTGCCAGCCAGCAGCCGCGAAATGCCGGTCTTCATGTTGACCTCCGCCTCCGACCCATCGAGTTGGTTGTCCCCGCGCGTGATGCGCACGCGCCCCGCCAGCCGCGCGATGCCGGTGTCCGCCACATAGACGGCCCGGTCGCCGGTCGCGGTGTCGGTCACGGTTCGGACCGTGACGTTGCCGAACGCCTCGACCTTCTGCAGCTTGCCCGACGAGGCAGCGGGTCGTCGGCATTCCGCTGTTGTGCCGGCGTGGCTGGTGGCGTCGACGGTGTAGGCGACCAGCGTGTCGGCCGCGACTCGCCGCCCATCGTTGGTCACCACCACGGCGTTGCCGCGCGCCACGGCCATGTGCTTCTGCGACCAGTATTCCAGGCTGTCCCGCGCGGTCAGCACATCGTTCGGCGTGGTCAGCTTCAACGCCCGCCCGGTCATCACAAGGACCGCCTGGTCCAGATCGTAGACCGCGCGATCGCCCATCGCCTGATCCGTCGGTGTGAAAATCCGCACGTCGCCTTCAGCCTGCACCCGGTAGATCTCATTGCCGCCGGTGTCCGTTGCGTCGGCGACACTCTGTGCCGGCTGCGGCGGCGCTCCACTCTTCGGCCGATAGAAGGCGGTCAGCCGGTCCGCCACCACCGTTACGTTCTGCCTGACCGCCCTGGCATCGCCGCGCGCAATCACCTGCCGCTGCTCCTGTCGCAGCTCGATCCCGTCGTTCGCGGTGATGGAAATCGGTCCCCCATGCGACATGTCCAGCTGCTGCGCCCGGACGGTGTGGAACGTCGCCAGCAAGAGCCAATGCAGCGGCAAGACAGGGCAATGGGACGACTGTCCGCAGAAAGCAGCGGGTCAAGCGGGGCAACGCATCCCGCGTCCCTGTCGTTGCCGCGCCGATCGTCACGGCGAGGCTCCGTTCAGGACCAGGTGGGCGGGGCCGGTGAACTGGATGGCGGCGCCTTTGTCGGTCAGGGTGAAGCCCTGGGCGTCCAGCGTGCCGAACGGACCTTCCGCGTGGGTGGGTTCGGCGCTGGCCGCCGCCCCGTTCGTCAGGTCGACCGAGGCGCTGGCAGTGGTCATCGTCGTGCCGTCGTCACGGTAAAGGACGACGTCGTGGGACAGGTCGAGCTGGTGGGCGTGCTGCAGGAACACGCCGTTGCTTCGACTGCAGCATCAGCCAGGTGCCGTCGGCCAAGGTCATGTCGGCCTTCAGCGTGGTGAGGTTGATGCGTTCCGGGCCGATCTGCTCGGCGGTGGCGGCGGTGAGCGTGTACGGGCGGCCTTGCTCGTCAACGCCACGATAGTGGGCGTCGGTGAGCGTGGCGCCGCCTCCCTCGCCGCCCATGCGCTCGTAGGCAACGCGGACGGTGCCGCGGCAGGCGGTCGATCTCCGGCCAGAGCGCGATCGTGGCCAGCAGCAGCAGCGCGGCTGCCGGGAGCAGCCACTTGACGATATTGATGACGATCCGCCGACGGGCCAGGCCACTGGGATCAGGCGGTTGGCGGAACCGTCCGACGGCGCTGTTGAGCAGTCGCTGGCCGGACTGGCGCGGCACGGAGCCGGGCGGGCAGCGGAACGATGCTCATGCGAGCCCGGCGCGCAGCAGGTCATGGACGTGGAGGATGCCGAGTGGCCGGCCGGCGGCGTCCACGACGAACAGCGATGTGATCGGACGCTCGTGGGGGTTCATCGCGTGCAGCGCCTCGACGGCCAACGCATCGGGCGCGATCGTGCGCGGCGCGGTGGTCATGACGTCGGCGACATGGCGGGACAGCAGATTGGGGCCCATGGCGCGGCGCAGGTCGCCGTCGGTGACGATGCCGATCAGCCTGCCGGTGGCATCGACGACGCCAAGACAGCCGAAGCGCTTTTCGGTCATCATCAGCAGCGCACGATCCATGGGCGTGTCAGGCGGGGCGAGCGGCATCGCGTCGCCTTCGTGCATCAGGTCGCGGACGCGCCGGAGCCGGGAGCCCAGCCGGCCGCCGGGATGGATCTCGGTGGAAGTCGGCGGCGGTGAAGCCGCGGCGGGTCAGCAGGGCGACGGCGATGGCGTCGCCGAGGGCCATCTGCATGGTGGTCGAGGTGGTCGGGGCCAGTCCCATGGGACAGGCCTCGGCCGCAGCCGGCAGCGTCAGCGCGACATCGGCGGCCTCGGCCAGCGTGGATCCGGCGCGGGCGGTGATCGCCACCAGCGGCAGGCCAAACCGGCGGGAATGCGCGACGAGGTCGGCGAGTTCGGCGGTCTCGCCGGAGTTCGACAGGGCGAGCACCGCATCGCCCGGAACGATCATGCCCAGATCGCCGTGCGAGGCCTCGGCCGGATGGACGAACAGGGCGGCCGTCCCGGTGGAGGCAAGCGTGGCGGCGATCTTGCGGGCGACGTGACCGGACTTGCCCATGCCGGAGACCACCACGCGGCCGGTGGTGCGCGCCAGCAATTCGACCGCGTGGGCGAAGCCGTCGGTCAAGCCCGGCGGCCAACGCGTGCAGGCCGGCGGCCTCGGTGTACAGCACCGAGCGTGCGACATCGAGGTGCCCTGGATTCTGCGGCAGTGGCGGCAGTCATCGCACTCTATTGGGCGTCGAGCCGGCGTGACGGTCAAGCCGCCGACAAGAATCGTGCCATATTTCGAACGTGACGCGGGTCAATGAGCGAAAATATCCGGCTGCTCGTAGCCGAGCAGGTCGAGTCGGGCGCGCGCTGGCAGGAAACCAAAGCAGGCTTCCGCCGAGTTCGTGGCGCCCCTCGCGAATCAGCAGCGCCTCCAGCTTCGCCCACAGCGCGTGCAGGTGCAGCACGTCGGAGGCGGCGTAGGCGAGCTGTTCCGCGGTCAGTTCCACCGCACCCCAGTCCGAGGTCTGCTGCTGCTTGGACAGATCGACCCCGAGGAGTTCCTTGCAGAGGTCCTTGAGGCCATGGCGGTCGGTGAACGTGCGGGTCAGCCGGGCGGCGATCTTGGTGCAGCGCACCGGAGCGACGGTGATGCCGAACAGGTTGTGCTGCAGCGTCGCCACGTCGAAGCGGGCGAAGTGCATCAGCTTGACCGTGCCCGGATCGGCGAGCAGGCGGCTCAGGTTGGGGACAGTCGTAGCCATGGCCGCCGAGAGCGGGCGGGATCGAGCTGGACCATGTGGGCGTGGCCGTCGCCGGCGGAGAGCTGCACCAGGCAGAGCCGGTCGCGATGCGGGTTGAGGCCCATGGTCTCGGTATCGACCGCGACGACGGGACCCAGCGTCGAGGCCCTCGGGAAGGTCGTGCCGGTGGTGATGGATGGTGCCGCCTGGCATGAACTGGGTGCTGCTCATTGTGTTGGTGCCGGTTGGTAGCCTGCCCGAAGTGCGCAAGGCGTGGTGCAGGACATTACCCGCATTTCGCGCCAACCTCTACCGTAACTCTCTGATTTTATCCGTGTTTTGGTGCCCAGAAGAAACTCTGAACTTCCACGACCTTGCGGCCACAGGTACCTGAAACCTGCGCGTCTACCAATTCCGCCATCTGGGCAATCATGTGACCCGCGACGGACGCGGGCGCACCGGTAGGGCGGGCGATGTAGCCTTCGCGCGGGGTCCCGTCAACCGGGCCTGCCCTCCCCAAAAGCCTCCCGGTCCTCCCGACACAGACCGATTTGGCTCGTTCCGGGCGTTGCTGACGCTCTTGGCCCTCGAGGCGAGCCAAACACTCGAGACGCTCCGTTACCGAACCCGTTGCCACCGCCAGTGCCGCGGCTCTCATCTCCATCTCGGGCACAGAACATTGGCGCGACTGATATGGCCCCGCGAGGGACCCGATGGGGACGACGGAGAACAGCCATCGCTACGACCGCGACCACGATGCGCCTGGTCTCGAGATGAGAATAGTTGAATTATGATCCGATCCCTGTTGTCACAATCGACGGGCCTGCGCAAGGACGCCTTCTATCCAGGCGCGCGAGTTGCGGATGAGCCCCGCTGTCCGGCCGGCACGCGCCCGCTTCATGAGGGCAAAAGTCCGTCACGCGTGGATTCGCGCGTCTCCACCATCTCCCGCCACTCGCCCCGGTGATATTTATCTCGATGCCGTAAGGCTTGAGCTTTCGGCTCGTGAGTCAGTTAGGATTGTACGTCGTGATCTTTGACCCTTCCAGTGACAAGCCTGCCATGAGTCCCTTTTGTCCGAAGGGAACGGCGACCACCTTTTGCGACAACGTGGTGCTGCCTATGGAGGCGGCGGCTCCTTTATCGATTACCACCACATTCGGATCGGAACCGATCGCCCAGCCATCACTCTTGTCGAGGTAGTGCAAGGCCTCAGCATCCAAGAAAAACAGGGCGTAGCTGAACCATTGCACACCGGCCTGCAGTCCGAACGATGCCGCGGCAATAGTATAATAGCCCTGACTGTGGCCGTGTACCCTAAGCACGCCTTTGCCTCCTTGCCCGCCGAAGATGAAGCCGGCCTTCACGATCTTCGGAAAAATCAGAATTCCAGCTGCCTTTTGCCCCAGGCCGACGGTCCGGTGTTCAGCGGCATAAAGTTTCCGGAGCGCGGCGGCGGCATCTCGGTCGATTTGAGCGGCATCGGATGCTGCGGATGCGCCCTCTTGCTCCGCTCAACAGCATTGGACCTATGGCGGCAATAGTCCGGATGGCGCTGCGCCGGGTCAATCTCATGCTGGACCTCCTTCGAGTGGATGACATGTCGGATAGTTCAATACGTCGCGGGGAGCAACCCGACACTCCGGCGATGGCAGGGTGATCGCATTTGGTACAGATCTCGGGCCTCGGGTGCGATCAATCTGCAACAGCGAAAGCGTCGTCCAAAAGAAAGTAATAAGAACACATATTACACAGACTATGTCACGGATTACACGGAAAGAAAGTATATATGCGCTGCGCGCATGGCACTATTCTATGCTTCTGCGCAATCCTCTTTTTAATTCGTGTAGTCTGTGTTAATCTGGCTTACTTGGACCCGCGGGTCGGGCCAGAGGCGGCACCGAAGCATCCGCGCCGCGCCAAATGCCGACCACCTGCCCTCCCCGGGCAGAACCCCGACCCCTATTGCGAGATCACCTAATTCGTCGACGAGCCTGACCGCCTCCAATTGAGTTTGCGCTCCCTCGTCGTTGGAACACAGCAACCACGAACCCACCACCACTCACCCGATCGCCCAGTGCTTCGCTTCAATTGGGACGGGCGGTCAACGTGGTGTGGCTGCGTCATGAACTGCTGGCGTTGACCTGAGTTCGTTTCCCTGGTCCCCCTCTCCCCTGCGGGCCAGGGCAGCGGAGCGGACCAAGGTTGCAGAAGGGGACTTTTCGCCCGCCGATCAAAGAGCGACGAACACCCCGAATCCCGCAGCGATGGCGCCGATCACGCCGGCACCGAACTGCAAGCGCGAGGATTCGCGTCACCACCGCGACCGATGCCAGCACGATGGAGATCTGCAGCGCGCCCACCACCAGCTCGAACTCATGGTAACGATGGAACGCCTCGTCGCGCGCCGCCTCGCGGGATTTGGCCCGTTCCAGGAGCTGCTTCATTCCGTCGCCCTGCGGTTCATCGCGCAGTCTTGCCTCGGTGTCCTTGGCCCGCTTGATCTCCGCCTGCGGTCCGGCATCGGCGGCATTCGGCAGGTTGGCGAGAATGCCGGCCTCGGCGGCCCACACCGTCGCCCGCACATTTTTCGCCTGGAAGAACGCATAGTCATCCGACGCCGCGATGTGGTGCGTCAGATACGCGTTCTGCGCGCCCTTCTCGCCCATCTCGGCCAGCGCCAGCGCCGCGGCGAGCACCGCGATCAGCATCGCGATCCGACGCGCCGTCGTGTCGGTGTGCGCGCCAGGCGCGTGATGCGCGTGCTCCAGGCCCTCACGCGCCTGTTCGATCGATTCGCTCATGGCTATGTCTGCGTCCCCGGCGCGTTGTCGGCGGTGGCCAGTACCTCGCGGATCTTCTCCGCCAGCGCATTCAGATTGAACGGTTTGGCGATGAAATGCAGGTCGTGCTCCAGCACGCCGTTGTGCAAGATGGCGTTGCGCGTGTAGCCGGTCGTGAACAGCACGCGCAGGCCAGGCTGCGCGCTGCGCGCCGCATCCGCGAGCGCCCGGCCGTTCACGCCGCCCGGCAGTCCGACGTCGGTGAACAACAGGTCGATGCCGCCGCGATCGACGATCAGCCGCACACCCTCCATCGCATCGCCTGCCTCGAGCACCTGGTAGCCGATGTCGCGCAACGCCTCCACCGAGGAACGGCGCACACTTTCATCGTCTTCCACCACCAGGATCGTCTCGCCGCTGCCGTGTGGTTGCGCCGGCGTCACCAGGGTGTTTTCGCTGGGACGATGCGTCGCGGGACGGACGAAGCGCGGCAGATAGACCTTCATCGTGCTGCCCTGGCCCGGCTCGCTGTAGATCGCCACGTGGCCGCCCGATTGCTTCACGAAGCCGTACACCATCGACAGGCCGAGACCGGTGCCTTGTCCGAGCGGCTTGGTCGTGAAGAACGGCTCGAACACCTTCTCGATCACCTCGGGCGTCATGCCGGTGCCGGTGTCGGTAACCGCGAGCATTACATACTGTCCCGCCGTCACCTCGTCGTGCGACGCGGCATACGCCTCGTCGAGCGATGTATTCGCCGTCTCGATCGTCATCCTGCCGCCGAGCTGGCATCGCGTCGCGCGCGTTCACCGCGAGGTTGAGCAGCACGTTCTCGAGCTGGTTCGCATCGACCCGCGTCTGCCACAGTCCACCGGCGAGCACGGTCTCGATCGCGATGTGTTCGCCCAACGTCCGACGCAGCAGGTCGGACATGTTCGACACCAGCCGGCTGACATCGATCGGCTCCGGTTCCAATGGCTGCTGCCGCGAGAACGCGAGCAGCCGATGCGTCAGCGTCGCGGCGCGCTGCACGCCGGCCATCGCCGCATCGGTCAGCCGGGTGAGCGAGCCGCTGTCCGGCGGCAGCCGTCGCTGCAGCAGTTCGATGTTGCTGCTGATCACCGTCAGGTGGTTGTTGAAGTCGTGCGCGATGCCGCCGGTGAGCCGACCGACCGCTTCCATCTTCTGCGATTGGCGCAGCGCCTCCTCGGCCACTTCGCGGCGGCGAACCTCGCCCCGCAGCCGCGCCAGCGTATCGTGCTGCCGTTGCCACTGCCGCATTGCCAGAAGGCTGAGTGCAAGCAGGCCCAACGTTGCCGGAATGCCGAAGATCAGATGCGTCGCCATGTCGTCGCGCCATTCGCCGACCACCGAACTCCAGCGGCGGCCGGTGGTGACGTAGACCGGGTAGTTCGGCAGCCGGCGATAGGCGATCACGCGCTCGATGCCATCGCCTGAAGAGGTGCCGCGAACCAGGCCGCCCTGGGGCCGATGAGCGATGACGTCGGCCAGCCACCCGTCGCGCTGGCCCGCCTCGGCCGGCGGCGGCTCGGGATAGCCGGCGAGCGGCGTGCCGTCCTCGCGCAACAGCAGAGCGGTGTAGTCGGTGTCGCCGCCAAACAACTCGCTGTGGAATCTGCTGAAATAGCTGGGCGACACACCGACCAGAATGGCGCCGCCGAAATCCTTCCCCGTGCCGCCGCGGCGGACCGCGACGGTGAACACGTCCGCAGGGGTTACCCTGCCGCGGACGACGCCGCCGATCTGAAACGGCGCGTCGCCGTCGCGCAGGGCGATGAAATAACCGCGATCGCTGAAGCTGATGCGATGATCCGTCGGAAACCGCGACGTTGCGGCCAACGCGCGTCCGTCCGCGTCGGTCACCAGGATTGCCGTCACCTGGCTGTAGCCGGCGATCATTGCGACCAGCCGATCGTGCAGCTCGCGTTCGCGCGCGATCACCGCATCGGCATCGAGATCGCCGAGCAGGTCGTTCACTCTGCCGCCGAGCAGGAGATGGGTGTCGAACACGCGCGTCGCCTGCTCTTCGGAGACCGCGAGCGCACTCGACAGAGCGGCGTTCGCGTCCCGCACTGTGCCGCGCCAGGACAGCCAGCCGCCACCGGCGAACACCAGCAACGGCAACAGAACCGACGCGACGACCAGCCCCCACAAGGCCCACGGGGCACCGGCTCTGCCGCTGCTCTCGCTCATCCCGGATGCCGTCTCCCCGAAGTGCCGACGTTGCCGCGGCGATTGATGTCATAGGTCCGCAATGTGTTGCCAGATGCGCACCATGCGGTGCTCACGCCGCCGTGATCACAGAATGCGAGCAAGTCGATGCCGAGTAGCAAACCGGTCCTG
Source organism: uncultured Alphaproteobacteria bacterium (assembly GCA_963812075.1). Lineage (GTDB taxonomy): Bacteria > Pseudomonadota > Alphaproteobacteria > Acetobacterales > Acetobacteraceae > JAMXLO01. The sequence goes on along the minus strand of CAWETN010000016.1, from coordinate 317,940 downwards.
GTGATCGGCAGTTTGAACATGGATCTCGTTGCGCGCTGCGACCATCTGCCCCGCACCGGACAGACGGTGTTCGGCACGGACTTCTTCACCGCTGCCGGCGGGAAGGGAGCGAACCAGGCGGTGGCGGCGGCGAGGCTCGGCGCGCTGGTGGCGATGGCCGGGTGTGTCGGGCGACGATCAATTCGGCCGCGATCTGGTCGCCGGGCTGCGGCGCGATGGCGTGCGCAGTGATGCGGTGCAGGTGGCGGCGCTTCCGACCGGCACCGCGCTGATCACCATCGATGCGGAGGGCGCGAATACGATCGTGGTGATCTCGGGCGCCAACGCCGCGTGCGACACGGGGCTGGTGGACCGCGCGCTGGCCAGCGCCGGCTGTCCGGGGATCCTGCTGCTGCAGCACGAGATACCGGAGCAGGCGAACGCGCACGCGATCCGTCTCGGCACGTGCGGCGGGGTGGTTTGTCGTGCTCAATCCGGCGCCGGCGCGTCCGCTGATGCCCGCGCTGCTGCCGTTGATCGACATCATCGCGCCGAATGAAACCGAGGCGGCGGCGCTCACGGGCGCCAGCGATCCGGCCGAGGCGGCGCGGTGTCTGGTGGCGCAGGGCGCGCGCGCCGCGTTGGTCACGCTGGGCAGTGCGGGTGCACTGTACTGCGATGCGGGCGGTGCGCTACATTGTCCTGCCGTGGTGGTACGGGCGGTCGATACCACCGCTGCCGGCGATGCCTATATCGGCGCGCTGGCAGCGGCCTTTGCGGAGGGGCTCAGCGCCGCTGACGGTCTCGGTTACGCCGCTGCCGCCGCCGGGCTGGCGGTGACACGCCTGGGCGCACAGCCGTCGCTCGGAACGCGGGAGGAAGTGGCCGCGTTCATCGAACAATATGGAATGCCGGAGGCGCGGGTGATCTAGCTTTTGCTGTCATACCAGCGCCGGCCCTGCTGGATGACCGCTCTCGACCCAGATCGGCCACTTAGCCTCGGCTGCTCGGGGCCTCCGAAGCGGACATCAACAGCGACGTTGGCTCCGGACGCTGTTCAAGTGCTTGTATCCTGGCGTGGCAAACGACAATGCATCAGGCCGCGTTCAACGAGCAGTGGCTTGACCACCCCACACATCGTAATGCTCTCGTTGAAAACACTTATCCCTGGAGCGCCCCGTGCTGACCTATGATTTCCGTCTGCCGCCCGGTCCGCGAACCGCTGAATACGCGCTTCTGGCAGAAGACCTCGGCTTTCGAGCGGTCTGGTGCCCCGAGGTTCCCGCCTTCGGCCACGACATATGGGTCACTCTCGCGCGCATCGCCGAAAAGACGAACCGGATCAAATTTGGCCCCTCCGTGCTGATCCCGAGCTATCGCCACCCGATGGCTCAGGCTTCGGCCATCGCAACACTCGAACAGATCGCGCCGGGACGCCTGATGGTTGGGTTCGGCACCGGCTTTACGGGCCGTGCGGGGATGGGCAAGAAGCCCTTGAGCCTCGCGAGCATGCGTACGCATATCGCGCAGGTTAAGGCATTGCTGCGCGGCGACATTGCCGACATCGACGGCGGTCTTGCCCAGATCCTCGCGTCCGACGGTTGGCTGCCCGACCGTCCGATCAACGTGCCAATCTACATGGCAGGCCAAGGCCCCAAGGCCCGCGCGCTCGCGAAAGAGATTGCCGACGGCCTGATTTCCCTCGGCGGCCCGGCCGAAGGGTTCGAGACCTGCCTTGTGTCGACCAACGGCACGGTCCTCGATGATGGCGAGGACGTCACCTCGCCGCGCGCCTCGACCGCCCTCAAACCGATCATCGCGCTTGCCTATCACCATCGGTACACGACCGATCCGGAAAGTGTGAAGGAGCTGCCGAACGGCGAAGCGTGGCTGGCGAGTGTCGAACGTGTGGGCGAGAACGTTCGCCACCTCTCCGTTCACCGCGGTCATAACCTCGACGTTTCAAACGGCCACGACCCGCTCGTCGACGTGTCCGCCGCCAAACAGATGACCTTCACAGGCACGCGCGAGGAGTTGCGCGAACGTCTGACCCAGCTCGAGGCCAGGGGCGCTACCGGCATCATCTTCGGGACCAGCGGTTACGATGTCGAGCGGGAGCTGAGGGCCTACGCGGAGGTTGCGGGATTGAGCTGATCGAGGCGTAGTGCTTATTGGTGAGCCCGATCACCTTATACACCCCGAAGCGGGGAACTGAGGAGACGACCTTGAGCGACCACCCGATCGCGGCTTCCTATCTGTATTTGCTGGAGCCCGAGATTCGCTTTCTCGAAGCCGCCGTCGAACATCTGATTCCCACCGATGAGCTGGGCCCCGGGGCGCGTGATGCCGGCGTGGTCGTCTACATCGACCGCCAATTGGCCGGCTCCTGGGGCACGCACGGCCGAATGTATCGTGGCGGCCCGTGGATCGAGGGCACCCCGCAACAGGGCTATCAATCGCGCTTCACGCCACAGGAAGTCTACCGCATCGCGATTCGCGAGATCGACCAGCACTGCAAGACCGCGTTCGACCGCCCCTTCGCGCAGCTTCCCGCTGACCGTCAACTGCACTTGCTCCAGCAGTTGGAGAAGGACGAGATTGCGTTGCCTTCGCTGTCGTCGAAATTCTTCTTCGACCTGCTGTGGCGCAACACCGACGAAGGATACTTCGCCGATCCGCTGTACGGCGGCAACCGCGACAAAGTGGGTTGGAAACTGCTCGGATTCCCCGGACTGCCCAGCGGCGAATACCGCCAACTGGTCACCAGCAGTGAGCCGTACCACGCCGAACCCGTCAGCGTGCTCGACGTCCAGACCGGCAAGGTGCCGATGGACGCGGAAGGCTTTCCGAAGCACGTGATCATCAGGCGCGACAGGTCAAACTGAGATGGCGAATACGAAACTCAAATCCGTCGACGTTGTTGTCGTGGGCAGCGGCGTCGTGGGCTCGATCATGTCGATGGAACTGGCCAGCGCCGGGTTGAGCGTCGTGTGCCTGGAGCGCGGCAAGTCTTTCGACGTGAACAGCGATTTTTACAAGCCCAACGTGTACGACGAACTGAAGTTCGATCGCCATAGCGACATCTTTCAGAACCTGGCGCGCGACACCATCACATTCCGCAACAACGACGCGCAGACGGCACTGCCGATGCGCGAGATGGGCGCGTTCAAGCCAGGCGAGATGGTCGGTGGCACGGCGGCACACTGGGGCGGCAATGCACGCCGCTTTCTTCCGCATGATTTCGAAATGCATTCGCGCATCAAGCAACGCTATGGCGCATCGTTCATTCCCGAGGACTGCCATTTGCAGGACTGGGGCGTCACCTGGGACGAGGTCGAACCCTACTACGATCAGTTCGAGCATATCTTTGGCGTCGGCGGTAAGGCCGGCAACCTGAACGGCGAGATCCAGCCAGGCGGCAATCCGCACGAAGGGCCGCGCTCGCGCGAGTATCCAAACCCGCCGACCCGGCCCTCATATGAGGGCAGGCTGTTCGCCGACGCGGTGAGCTCGCTGAGCTATGTGCCGTTCCAGGGCCCAACCGCGGCGATGACGGCGGACTACCGCAACGCGTACCGCGTGCAGATGCTGGAATGCGCGCGCGGTGGCTTTTGCTCCAGCCATGTCTGCGCGCAAGGAGCCAAGGCCAATCCGCTGACGTCGGTGCACCCGGCGCTGGCCCGGCAGCCTACGTTCGAGCTGCGCCCGCTGTGCAACGTGCTGCGCGTCAACACGGATTCCACCGGTAAACAGGCCACCGGCGTCACCTACATCGACGCGCGCGGCAACGAAGTGGAGCAACCGGCGAGCATCGTGGTCCTGGGTGCGTATTGCTTCAGCAACACGCGGCTGCTGCTGTTGTCGGGCATCGGCACGCCGTACGATCCACGCACCAACACAGGCGTGGTCGGCCGCAACTACTCCTATCAGCAGGGCAGTTCGGTGCACGTGTTCTTCGATGATCGCGAATTCAATCCGTTCATCGGCGGCGGCCAGCTCAACACGTCGATCGACGAACTCAACGGCGACGTGATCGACCGCGGCCCTCTCGGCTTCATCGGCGGCGCCTACGTCAACACCTCGGCGCGCGGCGCGGCGCCGATCAAGGGCAAGGTGGTGCCACCGGGCACGCCGCGCTGGGGCGGCGAATGGAAGAAAGCCGTAGCGTACAACTACCGCCGCAACATGGCGATCACCAGTCACGGCACCTGCCTGAGCTACCGGCACAACTATCTTGATCTCGACCCGACCTACAAAGACGCTTACGGCCTGCCGCTGCTGCGTATGACATTCGACTGGAACGGCAACGAACTGCGCATGATGAAGTGGGTGGACGAGCGCTGTATGGAGATCGGCCGGGCGTTGAATGGATCGCGCCTGGGCGGCAAGGGCAAGGGCACGCATTTCGGTCTGGTGGGGTATCAGAGCACGCACAATGTCGGCGGCGCCGTGATGGGCAGCGATCCATCGACCAGCGTGGTCAACAAATACCTGCAGTCGTGGGACGTTTCGAACCTGTTCGTGGTAGGGGGGAGTGCGTTTCCGCAGAACCCCGCGAATGGGCCGACGGAGACGATTGGCATGCTGGCCTGTTGGGCGGCCGATGCGATCAAGGATAACTACGTGCGGGGTCCGGGATCATTGGTTTGAAGAAAGACGCGGACCGTCACGGATCTGGAAGTCACCTGTCCCCGGGCATCTTCCGAACAAGGCCATCTCGTCAGTATAGATAATCTGTTATCAATAGTAAAAATCGTTGCGGCATAGCGTCACCGTGGCAGCATCATTCCGCATGCCCAGAGCGCCGAACCCCGCCGCCGCTCACGGCCCCGCTGTCCGCGCTTCCATTTGAGCGGAAGCAATATTCGGAATTCCTCTCTCGCTAAAACGACCTACGTTTCATGTCGCGACTGGCGGGCGCATCCGCGCCATCAAAAGCCGCCGACAACCGCAGAAGCGAGAAAATCACATGTCTAAGGAAGACGATAACAAGACCATCATTGGCCGTTGGTTCACCAACTTTTGGGGCAAAACCTGCAATCTCGACATCGTCGATGAGCTGGCCGCGCCCGATATGCTCCTGCAATATTCACTGCACGCACCGCGTCGTGGCCGCGAGGACATCAAGACGTTCATGACGGGTTTTCGCAACGCGTTTCCCGATCTCAATTTCTGGGGCGTGGCGGACCTCATCGCCGAAGGGGACTATGTGGTCGGTCGTTGGGAAGGCGGAGGCACGCATACCGGCCCGGCATTCAATGACTTCCTCATTGGGGCTTTGCCACCCGCAACCGGCCGGAAAATGCGGTTCACTGGGACTACGGTGCTTCGAGTTCAAGACGGCAGGATCACGGAGGAAGTCGGTCTGGACGATGGCGTGACTGCTCTCAGCCAACTTGAATTAATTCGCCCGGTGGTGTGGCCGGCGTAACGAGTTAGTGCCCGCTTATCCGCCACCGGGCGGACAAGCGGGCATCACCCTGAACGATCAACCCAAATAGACGAGAGCAACTGATCAAGGATACCGAAGCGCTCAGCAAGGCGACTGTCGGCCGGTGGTTCACCTCGTTTTGGAGCGATCCCGGTGATCTTGCGGCCCGCCGGTGGTACCGTTGCACGAGACGACGCAACGCTTCTTCGACCGTCGCCTTCTTCGGCGATAATCCCGACACCGCCATGGCCTCGGTCAGCAGGTCGTCGTCGATATCGACGTTCGTGCGCATGACCCTCAGTGTGTAACGCCTGTAGACTATACACACTCGCACCGGACCGTTCTAACACACCCGGCTCGGATGGCCTTGGGCCTGATGCAGCGCCACGGCCTGACGGTCGAACGAGACGAAGGCCTCGGCGCCTAGCCAGGCGCCCTCGTGGGCGATAACGCCATCGGCAAAATCGCCGCCGGCGTCGAGCATCGCCAGTCCGGCCTCGGCGCTACGGCGATCGGCGGCAACGTCGGTGGCGGCAAGCAGACGGCGGATGGCATCGGCGACGGTTGCGGCAGGCAGGCGGTAACCGCGGGTCAGGACCCAGACCAGCTCGCACAGGGCCACAGACGGGATCGCGACCAAGTCCGCCTGCGCGAGCTCAGCCTGGGCGCGCGGGCTTTGCGCCGGGTCGTCGTCGGTGAGTGCACGGACGAGAATGTTTGTGTCGGCGGTGATTTTCACCGCTTCCCGGCCCAGCCGCCGGCGATGATGTCGTTCATCTGCTCGATCGACGGAGACGGGGCGCCGGCGGACCAACGCCTAGATGGGCAAGGAGAGCCTTGCGGAGCGTGACCTGGCCTTTTGCGGTTATGGTGAGGATGGGCATAGGGCCGCTATGAAGGGAAGAAACGCCTTACCTTCAAGAACCCGTTCCAGCCTGGCCTCGCCAGGTGTGCCGGCGCCATTACCCCCTGCGCACCCCCCAGAACAGCGGGAACGCCGCCTTCACGATGTCCCTGATATCCGACCGGAACGCCGTCGGCTGGAACAACTGCCCAAGTGGAATGCACGGCAAGGTCTCCAGCGCGCGCACCTGAACCTTCTCCGCGATCGCCTTCTGCGACGGCAGGTCCGGCGCGTCGAACCAGGCAGTGCGCAGGCGTTCCAGTTCCGGATCGTCCGGCCAGCCAAACCAGGCTTTGGCGCCATTGCCCCGTAGCTCGAAACTGCCGCCCGGCGTGCAAGCCGCCACGCCTTCGATCTGGGTGATGAAGCAGCTCCAGCCACCTTGGGCCACCGGTTCGCGGCTGGTGCGCCGGGTCACCACCGAGCCCCAGTCCATTGACCGGAAATCCACGTTCAGGCCCAGCCCGACGAACAGGTCGCGCGCGACCTGCATCATCTGCATGTAGACAGGCCGATCGGTCGGCGCCAGCATCACGACCTTCTCGCCGGCGTAACCGGATTCCTGCACCAGACGCTTCGCCAGGGCGTCGTCGCGCGGCCCGGACAGGACATCGAGCCCGGCGTGGCTCGACATCGGCTGACTTTCGATGAAATAGCCGGTCGGCGCACGGCCGAGTTCGGTCTGGTCCCCGACCACCGACGCCAGAAACGTCTTTTGGTCGATCGCCGGCAGCAGCGCCCGTCGCAGCTTCGGGTTGTTGAACGGTGGCTGGACATGGTTGAGCGCCAGGATCAGCGGCCAACCAAACGGATCGTTCACCGCGACCTGCACGCCCGGCGATTGGCGCAGCATCGGGCAAAGATCGATCAAGGGCACTTCGAGCCAGTCGACCTCGCCGGTTCGCAGAGCCGCTGCCGCGGTCCCCGGATCCGGCTGCACCACCCATTCAACCCTCTGGACATTCACCGCCTTGCCGCCCGCCAGGAAGCTCGGCGGTTCCTGGCGCGGCACGTATCCGTCGAACCGCGCATAGGCTGCGCTGACGCCCGAGACCCACTGGTCGGGAAGGAAGCGGAATGGTCCCGACCCAACGGTCTCCCTGATCTGCTCCGTGCCGGGCGTTTTCGCCACCCGCTCCGGCATCATGAAGCATCCGCGCGCTGCAAGCCCGTACAGCATCTGGCTGAACGGCCGCTTCAGGCGGATGCGGAACCGCCGATCATCGACGGTTTCGATATCGTCCGTTGCCGCCAGCAACGGCTGTCCGAACGAATCGCGTGAGCCCCAGCGCCGCACCGACATCGCGCAGTCCTTCGCCAGGACCCGTTCGCCGTCATGGAACGTCAGCCCGTCGCGCAGGGCGAATGTCCAGGTCAGTCCATCGGCCGATACGTCGTGTCCCGCGCACATCTGCGGGCGCGCCTGGCCCGTGTCGTCGAGGCCGTACAGCGTGTCGTACACCATGTAGCCGTGGATCCCCGCAACCAGGGCGGTCGTCCAGATCGGATCGATCGTCGAAAGGCCCGCGTTCGGAATGTAGCGCAGCGGCCGGGCCTGCGCATGGGCCAAAGCCGGCGCCATCAGCGCGGGTGCTGCCTTCAGAAAATCGCGCCGCCGCATAAATCCCCTCCCGAACATTATGGAGCCCATATCATGGGCTTGCTGCAGAACTACCTCGGTCCGGAGCCGGGCCACAAGGACGGCTCCGACCTGCGCTGCTGCTACCCGAGCCGAAGCGCAGCAGGCGGCCTATTCCGATGGCGCCACGCTGTTGAGTGTCAGCCCGGATTGGGCTGAACTCGCACAGAGCGAACAGCTCCGCTAAGCGGTTTGCTGTCGCGTTCGATCTACGACGGCGCTTGGGCCGTCTGCCACGGGATATACGCGTCAAGCTTAGGAGGAACTCCCATGCCAATCTATCAAAGGGGCGATGTCCGCATCCGCTACGAGGAGGCGGGCTCGGGTTTTCCGCTCTTGGTCATCCCGGGTGGGGGCTTGAATTCCCGTGTCATCAACTGGCCCACTGCGGTGTTCAACGCGATGGAGGTATTCAAGAACGACTTCCGCTGCATCACCATGGACCAGCGCAACGCCAACAACGGCGAATCGACAGGTCCCGTGCCGGTCGATGACCCTTGGGATGCGTTCGCCGACGACCAGCTCGGGCTGATGGATCACCTCGGCATTCACGAGTTCTTCTTTATGGGCTACTGCATCGGCGGCTGTTTCGCCGGCAAGCTGATGCAGCGGGCACCCGACCGCGTCGCCGCCGCCGTCTTCTGCCAGACCGTCGGTCATCGACCGGAAAATCCGACGGTCATGTATCGGCATAGCAAGGATAACTGGGCACCGGATTTCATGAAGCGGCATCCCGATGTGTCGGCGGACACAATCGAACAGTACTTTCACAACCTGTACGCGGTGCAACCGGATTTCCTTTACAGCGTCTCGCGCGAGTTCATCAGGAACTGTCCGACGCCGATGCTGGTGCTGCCGGATGATGTGCCAGGGCATCCACTGCAAACGTCGATCGACGTCGCCTCTTTGGCGCCCAATGCCGAGATCACGGTGTTTCCGTGGAAGGAGCCGGAAGAGCTAAAGCAACGGACGATCGACCGCGTGCGGCGTTTTCTCCGGTCGCACATCCCGATGCGCGCCGCGGCGCAATGAAACTCTACATCACGCCGGGCTCGCCGTACGCACGTATCGTCAGGATCGTTGTTCTCGAAAAGCGGTTGGAAGGCCGAGTCGAGATTGCGGTTGCCCAAACGCGCTCCGCGGATAGCTCCGTACTACAGGATCGCCGCGTCGGGCCGGGTTCCCTATCTGGTGCGCGACGACGGGATAGGGCTGGAAGAATCCTCCGTCATCTGCCGCTATCTGGATCATCTCGACGGCAAACCGGCGTTCGATGTGTCGATGGACGAAGCGGGGTGGGAGGCGCTGCGCCTCGGCGCTCTGGCGAGCAGCTTAATGGATGGACTGTCAGTCTGGCTGCGCGAGACCAGGCGCCCCGAGAACGAGCAATCGCCTGGCATTCTTCGCCACGAGACGGATCGCGCCAGGCGGTTGATCGACCTGTGGGAGATGGAAATCGAGTGTCCCACGATGCAAGGCAAGCTCAATCTGGCGCAGGTCGTATTGATCTGCGCGCTCGGGCTTGAGGCACGCATTCGGGATTTCCGCTGGCGCGAGGGGCACCCGAGACTTCGCGAGTGGTACGACCGCTTGGCGGCGCGGCCATCGATCGCGGCGACGGCTCCGCCCGAGGCCCGTTGACCGCGGGCGGACAGCGTGGTCGCGTCCCCGCTGTCCGGCTGGCCCTCCGGGGGGTTCGCCCAGAGCCGTCCAAGCACCGCTGACCCGAATCACCTTGAGGGCAGGTTGATGTTCCCCGACCGACCGACGTTCCGTCACTTCATCGCTCGTCCTGTTCTGTCGGCACGCGCGGCATAGTTTCTGGCGACCAATAGTGATGCGCGTACTGCAGCCGGCAAAGGTCCCGCAGCACATCTTCCGCCAGACCGGTAGCCAGGCGCCCAGGGTCCATAAGCGATACATCGATCGATGCGCGGCCCTGGGTGATCCATTCTGCCAGCAGTTCACCCAGTGCCGGCGCGGTCGAGAGGCCGCCGACGCAACAGCCGCCGATGACAAACAAGCCCTTCACCCCGGGTGCGGGGCCGAGGACGTGCTCGCCGTCCGCCGTCATCGTCGGCAAGCCGCCCCGATGCTCCTGGATCGCCACATTACGAAAAATCGGGAATTGCTGCGCCACGTTCTCGGCCAGTCGCCGCAGCACCGACAAATCGAGCTGCAAGTCCTCGATACGAAAGTCCGTCGGCAAGTTGCGCATATCGTCCTGCATCGGATCGGGTTCGTATCCGCCCAGCATCAGGCCGCCCTTTTCCGGGCGGACATAGACATTGGCATCGATAACGCGTGTGATCGGTTGGTTCGGCCGCACATCTGGCAATGGCACCGTCACCATGAGCTGATGCCGAGTCGGCACCAGCTTCACTGTCGCGCCTCCCTGGGCGGCCACCACACGGAGCCAGGCCCCGGCTGCATCGACGACGACAGGAGCATGGATCTCGCCGCGTGGCGTGCGCACGCCGGCAACGGTGCCCCCTTCGGTAAGGATTTCCTGGACCGGCGTGTTTGGCAGCAGCGTCGCACCAAGCCTTGCGCTCGCGCGGGCATAACCGATGGGAACCTGTACCGGCTCGAGATAGACATCGGTGCGCATGTGCATGACCGCCAGCACACCGTCAGTCACCAGATATGGCATCAGGCGCCTGGCCTCGTCGCGCGAGATCATCGTGACGTCCAGGTTGAGCTGCCGGCCCCGCTCGACCTCTTCATGCAACTGCGCTTCGTGTTCCGCGCGGCGGGCGATCTTGAGACTGCCGGGTTGAAAGAACACCATCGGCTCGCCGGTGTCGGCCGCAAATGTCGTGATTTTCTGTACCGCCCTCGCCGCGATGCGCGTCATCGTCGGATCCGACCGAAGCTGGCCGCTGAGGCCGGCGGCTTTGGGGGACGTCTGCGACGCGAGGTCGGCCTTGTCGAGCAACGCCACAGACAGGCCGGCTTGGACGAGGTGAAATGCGGTGGAGGCGCCTAGTGCGCCTGACCCGATCACGACTGCATCGACCCGTCTCGGAACTGCCGGTTCGTTCATGTCCTGCCTCCCTGCAATCTGCCGCGCGCGAAGTGGCGTTCCAGCCGGCGCGCCCCATACATCATTGGCCATGCCATGACCAAATACATCGCTCCCGCAAGCAGGTAGTACTCCATCGGCAGGTAGTATGTCCCGGCCAGATCACGTGAGCGCAACATGAGTTCAGGCGCCGAAATCAGCGACGCGATCGAGGTATCCTTCAAAAGTGACACCAGATAGTTGCCCATCGGCGGCAGCACAATGGGCACTGCCTGCGGCAGAATGACATCGCGCATGATCTGAGGGCGTCGCAGTCCGAGCATCTGCGCCGCTTCGCGCTGGCCGGAATCAACCGCCTGGATGCCTGCGCGGTAAACCTCTGCCAGATAGGCCGCGCCGTTCAGTCCAAGTGCGACCACGGCGGCGAGGAACGAGTTCAGCACGATCCCAGCCGGCACCAGGCCGAAATAGATCAGGAAGAGCAGGGTCAGCGCCGGCATGCCGCGCACGATCTCGATGTAGAGAAGCGCCAGGCGTCCGGCCAGTCCTCCGGCGAGGCGCAGAAACGCGAGCGCCAGGCCGAGCGTTGCGGCAAGCAGAAAGGCGAACGCCGTCATGCGCAAGGTGCCGATTGCCGCCACCAGTAGCTCCGGCATGCTGTCGTTGAAGATTTCCCAGGTCATTGGGCACGCCTGGTCATCGCCGGCCGCGCGAAAGGTGTGCCTCCGCCCGGCGGGTCAGGAATCCCAACGGCAGGCTCATCGCCAGGTAGATTGCCGCGGCCGTGACGAAGATCTGCGTAGCGAGGAACGTTTGGTCGACCAGCGTTCGGGCGCGGAACATGAGTTCGGGCGCCGCGACAGCGGAGGCCAATGCGGTATCCTTCAGCAGCCCGATGGCGAAGTTGCCGAGCGGTGGCAGCACCACCCGCATGGCTTGTGGAAGGATGACGATCCGCAGGGCCGCCAATCGGGTCATTCCGAGCATCTGTGCCGCTTCCAACTGACCTTGGTGAACCGCCCCGATCCCGGACCGAAACACCTCCGTTAGGTAGGCACCGCCGTTGATGCCGAAACCGACAATGGCAGCTGGCACCGGGTCTAGCCGGATGCCGATCTCCGTCAGGCCGAAATAAATGATGAACAGTTGGGTGAGCACCGGAATAGCCCGGAACACGTCAACATAGATGGCGATCACGACACGCAGCGGACGCCAGTCGAGCCGCTGCAGGATGGCGAGCACCAGACCTATCAGCGTTGCCACGACAAAGCTTCCGGCAGTGACCTCCAACGTGGTGACCGCACCGAGCAGCAGAACGGGCAGCAGGTGCCCAACGGTCAGCCAGGCGCTCACGACTCTGCTGTCTCGCCCATCACCTGACGGTCCACGACGGCACGCAGGAATGCCTGCGTGCGCGGATGCGATGGTGCGCGGAACAGCTCGTGCGGCGGCCCTTCGTCAACGACGCGACCGTGGTCCATGAACACGACGCGATCGGCGACATCCTCGGCAAACTGCATCTCGTGGGTGACGACGAGCATCGTCATCCCGTCGCGTGCGAGGTCGCGCATCACATTCAGCACTTCGCCGATCAGTTCCGGATCCAGCGCCGACGTTGCTTCATCAAACAGCATAAGCCGCGGCTGCATGGCGAGCGAGCGGGCGATCGCGACGCGCTGCTGCTGGCCGCCCGATAGCCGCTCAGGATAGTCAGCCGCCTTATGCGCGAGGCCAACCTTGCGGAGCAGTTCGCGAGCGAGCGGCTCTGCCTCGGCACGACTCTGCCGCAGTACACGCGTCGGTCCGAGCATGACGTTGTCCAAAGCGGTGAGATGTGGAAACAGGTTGAAGCGCTGGAATACCATACCTATCCCGGTCCGGATGCGGGCAATCTCGCGATCCGACATCTCTCGCCAGTGTCCTTTGACCAGCTTCTCGCCGATTCGCTCGCCGGCGATGGTGACATGCCCCGACGTCGGCCGCTCGAGATGCGCGACGCACCGCAGCAGCGTGGTCTTGCCCGATCCGCTAGGGCCGATGATCGCAACCTTCTCACCCGCCTGAACGGCGAGGTTGACGTCCTTAAGGACATCGACCTCGCCGAAGCGTTTGGTCAGACCGATGGCTTCGACAAGAGCAGGCCGCGCATCCTGACTGGTCGGGCCAGACATCAGTCAGGCGAAGAGAGACGAGAAGTCTTTGGTCTGGTGCGCGCCAGGTCCGATGACATTGCCGGCGGCGTCGCGATCAACGCCGATGCGCGGGTTCTTCTCGGGTGGCACCAGGTAGTCTGGGTTGCTGATGCCATATTTCTGCATCAGCTCGGCGTTCTGCTTGGTCCGCCACATCCATTTCACACCGGCGTTCACGGCATCGAACAGCTCAAAGTTCTCCTGATTCATGCCCATCACGGTGTGCTGTTTGCTTGTGAGCTGTGGGAATGCCGGGTCCGGTGCCAGGGGAACCTGCTTGAGGTTCCAGTTCGGATTCTTGAGAATCATGTAGTCGACCAGCGGGCCGTCCAGCACCGCAAAATCGAGACGGCCGGCCACCACGTCGCGAACGCAGCCGTCGCTGTTGTCGTAGAGCTTCACCTCACCGACGCCGGGGAGCTTCTTCATTTCCGGCACGATGGTGAAGCCGGTGACGGTGCCGATCGAGCGGCCCTTCACGTCGTTGACCGAGAAGCTGGTAGTGAACGGCTTGTCCTGCTTCATGCAAACGAAGGCACCAGCGTAGTAAATCGCATCGGTAATGAGCAGTGCCTGGGCGCGAGCGGGTGTCCATCCCATGTTGCCGAGCATGATGTCGGCGCGTCCACTCTTGACGGACTGCACTGTGGCAGACCATTCCATCTGGGCCGATTTGACGCCGAGCCCCATTTTTTTTGCGATCGTGGTTATGATCTCGGCATCAGAGCCGATCAGTTTTCCTCCGTCCATCGCAATCATCGGCATCTCGTTGCTGTTGGCGATGGTCAGTACGCCCGGCTCAACGGTCTTGAAGGCAGTCGCCGCCGCAGCTCCGCGACGCATTGATCCGAGCACCGTCGCGCACACGCCCACCATGAACCCACGACGCGAGGTTTGCCAGTCAACCATGATACCCTCATCCTTAAAGTTGTATCTTGCCGCCGGAGGTTAGCGACATATCGGCTTCACGCAATCGCAAACTCATGGTCCCGGCGACGGTCCTCATGATTGCGACAGGCTTTCCCGCCGACTGGCGCCTGCGGCGAGGCACGGACGACTATCGTCGAATTCGCCTGCACCGCGACAACTTGGAGCAGGCAGCAGGTGCGCGGTGGTGATTCTCGGTAGCAGGGCGGGGCGTCAACTCGCGGATTTAGGGTCAGACTTTGTCCGCCGCGAAGATCTCTCGGAAGGGTCCGAGGGAACGCCGCTCGGGCGACCAATCGGTAATGGCGAAAACTATCTCGCCGAATGCATCGGCGAAGTCTGTCTCCAAAGGCTGGCGGAAATCGCGAGCGGCGCGCGTGGGATCGTTAGCGAAGGCCCCGCATCGCCAGGCGCCGAGGACCAGCGAGGGATGGCCGAGGGCATGGTCGATCGCCAGCACACGCCGGATGCGCTGTCGTAGAAAGTCGCCGGCTGCGGGCTGCCCGATCACCGGGGCACACGGTGCGGCGCCCGGATGAGCGTCAAGACCATTCCATTCGCCCGATCATCCGGAGCCACACCCGCCATGCACAACGCTACGATTGAGGGGTCCCGGTTTAGGACGAAAAAGACAGACACTGCTGCATTCTATGGCGGCCGCCTCGCCTCGGAGTCGATCGCCGATCGTTGCAATGGTCCCGTCGCGGAAGTGGTGGAAATTCCGAGTGCAGTAATCTGACGGACAGCCTGGGTGATAGTGCTGCGACCGCGATCGCCCCCGCCAAGTCGTCACGGGCAGGAACATAACGATTGCGTTCTATGGCTGCTTGCGGAATAATGTTTCCAGCTAACGCGGGGAGAAGTTTTGCCATGCCTAGCTGGCGCGAACGGCTGGCGTTCACGGCACAGCGGAACCGACTTGAGATCGTGAAGGCAAGGCTCAGTCGCCGGGAGATGATCCGGCTCGGCCTGCTGACCACGGGGGGAACGCTGATTGCTAAACAGGGGCTCAGCGCGGGTATCACGACCTCAAGCGACGGAGCCCTCAACAGCAACCTGCGGTCGCTGAGGAGCGCCGACATCACCCCGCCCAGCCCGCCGGCGCAGCCCTGGGTGCAGCCCATGCCCCGCATACCCGTGAAGGTGGCAGTCAATCCGAGTGATCTCTCAGGCGGTCCGCCGGATGGAACGACCCTCATCGAGGGCGGGACAAAACGTGTGAATCACCAGTTCTTCGGTGTCGATGAGACCGGCAACTTTACCGGCCAATTTTCACCGAAAAAATTCTACGAGATGACCATCAAAGAGGCGCCGGTTTCCCTGCACCCTGCTCTGGGGAATACCACCATCTGGGGTTTCGATGGCACCGTTCCAGGCCCTGTCATCAAGGCCAATTATGGTGAGCCCGTGCTGCTACGGCTGCATAACCACCTGCCGTCCGCGAAGGTGCCGCAGGCCTTCGGGATCGCGGAGTTCTCCATCCACCTGCACAACAGCCACACACCGAGCGAGAGCGATGGATTCCCCAACGACTTCATCAAGTCCGTGAATGACCTACCGGCCAACAGCAAGGACGGTTTCAAGGACCATCACTACCTAAATGCCTACGCCGGATTTGTCGCACGCAAGGATTCGATCGGCGATCCGCGAGAGGCGCTTGGCTCACTATGGTACCACGACCACACGATCGATTTCACTGCGCAGAACGTCTACAAGGGCATGGCCGGCATATACCTGCTGTTCGATGACAAGGACACAGGCGACGAGACGACTGGCCTGCGCCTGCCAAGCGGCGTGTATGACGTGCCGATTATGTTCAACGACTTCCTGCTCGACTCCAACGCTCAGTTGGTATTCGATTTATTCAACCTGGATGGCATTCTCGGTGACCGGTTCTGCGCGAACGGCGCGATCCAGCCTTTCTTCGACGTGGACAGGCGACGCTACCGCTTTCGGCTATACAACCCCGGCCCGTCACGATGGTACGAATTTGCGCTCTACGACGGCAAGGGATTCTCGCCTTTCTGGCAAATCTCTACCGATGGCAACCTGTTGCCTCAGGCTGTTCAGGTGAGCAGCGTTCGTCTTGGGCCGGGTGCGCGTACGGACATCATTGTTGACTTCGGAAAGCTTCCCGCATCGCGACTCTATCTCGTCAATAGGCTGGAGCAGGTTAACGGTCGTGGGCCCACCGGCACGATCCTGACCCCTGGCACGCCTATCATCCAGTTCAATATCGGTAGTGCGGCACCGGATTATAGCCGCGACCCCGCCCTTGGGCTGTTCGCTCTTCGCGAATTGCCCGATCCAGACTTCGGCGCCCTGCTGGCGAGGGCCGCGAAGGCAAAGACCAGGGTGTTCCGTTTCGAGCGGGGCAACGGAGCATGGCAGGTCAACGGAAGGTTCTTCGATGAGAACGTGATTAACGCGAACCCTGCGCAGGAATCTGAAGAAGTCTGGGTCTTCCAGAATAGCGGCGGCGGATGGGCGCACCCGATCCACGCCCATTTCGAGGAATGCCGCGTGCTCTCGCATAACGGCGTAGCCATCAAGCCGAACACCTCGGCGAACGGGTTCATCGGCTATGCTCGTAGCGACATCATACCACTATCGATAAGCGAGGAGTTCCGCGTCTTCTTCCGGTTCCGCGACATGAGGGGTCGCTACGTCATGCACTGCCACAATGTGGTGCATGAGGACCATGCGATGATGATTCGCTTCGACGTGACCTAACCGCATCCTCATCTGCCGCGCGACAGAGTGGAGTATTCAAAAGACGTCAGATGGTCCGCCGCGGATCTGTGGCGTCTGGCCGATCGGGCGCGCTGGTTTGCGCTGATTCTGGCCCCTGGCAGCATGACATCGACCAGACGGCCAAGCGGCTTCCTGCCGTAGCGGATGAACCAGAGACGTGCGCCGATGCGATGGACCCACTCGTCGTCGAATGAGCGCCTGAACGCGGGCACGCTGCCCCACGGCCCTCTGCCTCAGGCAGACCTCATGGCTGCTCCGACTATGTGCTGGCCTCGTACAACTCCACTTCCCATCCGGCGGCGGTCAGTGGGAACTTCCTGATCGCATCGCGTACCGCGAACTGATAAATCGGCTGGAACAGGACGATCAGGTTGGCCTGGTCGATCATCGCCTTCTCATAGTCGACATAGAGCGCTGAACGCTTCTGCGCGTCGGGTTCTGCCGCAGCCTGTGCCACGAGCTTCACCAGATCATCGGGCGGCGTCCAGTGAATGCGCTTGGCGACGCGCTGCACGGTGGCCGACGCCCAGCCATCCGTCTCGACCCCGGACGGATTCCAGAACGTCAGCACCGCCGTGGATTTTCCGGTGGTGTACTGGGTCCGTAGGTTTACCTGGTCCATCGGATCGAGAACCACCTTGATCCCGACGCGGGCCAGGTCGGACTGCAGCTTCTGCGCGAGCACCGCATAGGACAAGCCCGACACCGCCGCGTCGCCATAGCTCAGCTTGAACTCAAATCCATCGGGGAAGCCCGCCTTCTGCAGCAACTGCTTCGCGCGGTCGAGATTCTGCTGGTAGCCGAACTGCTTGGTGGTCTCGCGGGTCGAACCGTACAATCCGATCGGGATAAAGCTGGCGCAGCGAATCGCCTGTCCGCCCAGCATGCTGTTGATGATGCCGTCGTAATCGATCGCATTCCAGACCGCCTGGCGCGCCTCCTTCACGGCAAGTGCCTTGTTGAAGTTCGGCTCGCAGGTCAGCGCCATATAGACGAAGTCGAGACTTCTCCAGACCCGCCACCCGCACATTGGGGTCGCTCTTCAGCGTTGCCACCTGCTCCGGTATCAGATTGAACGCCGCGTCGATGTCGCCGCGCTTGATGGCCAGCAACTGAGTTGCGCTGTCGCCCATGTGGCGCAGCACTACATGTTCGAAATGCGCCGGTCCGCGCCAGTAGTGAGGGTTGCGTGTCAGCAGGATCTGCGCGTTGCGCGTCCATCCGGCCAGAGTGAATGCGCCGGCACCCGCCGAATTCTGGTCTAGCCATTGGGTGGCCTTGTCCTCGGTCTTCGCGTTCGTCGCACTGGTGCCGCCATGCGCCTCCACCACCTTGCGCTCCATCACGCCGAAATTCGGGCCGCACAGCACGGTGAGCAACGGCGATGCCGGATCCTTCATGATTACATCGATCGTCTTGTCATCGACGATCGCCACATGATCGACCAACGCGACATATTGTGAGGGCTGGTCCTTGACATTGATCACACGCTCGATGCTCCACTTCACATCGTCGACGGTGACCGGGTTGCCGCTGTTGAATTTCGTGCCCGGCCGCATGGTGAAGCGCCAGCCGCCGCCATCCGGCGTTCGCGCCCAGGCCGAGGCGAGTGTCGGCTTTACGTTGAGATAGTCGCCGGGGGTCATGGTGATAAGCGACTCATAAGCGGCAGTCAGTGTGAGCGGCGGCGTGTATTGTGCCTCTCGCGCTGGATCGAAGGTGATGGTATCGCTGATGTCCAGTCCCAGCACGAGCGTATTCTTCGCGGCTGCCGCATGCACGCGGTCGGGCAGTCCTGCCGCCAGAGTAGCGCCGCCCACGCCGAGCAGGCGCATGATTTCCCGCCGGCCGATCCAACCGATTTCCCGCACGCCTGCCTCCCACGCTCGTTCTACTGGTGCTATCATAGTCGCACGTCGATCAGACACAACTTGGCTGGGCCAACCCGATCGGCGATAGTCGCACGATGCTGCGCTATGTCTTCTCGCGGCTTCTGGTAGCCGCACTGATGGTTCTGTTGGCCACGTTGGCGATCTTCTTGATCGCCAACATGGTGCCAGGCGATCCCGTGCTGACCCAGCTTGGCGATATAGCGGCAAACAACCCCGACATGGTCGCGGACTTCCGTCACAAGTGGGGGCTCGACCTGCCACTGTGGGACCGCTACTGGATCTTCCTCTCCGGCGTCTTCCATGGTGACCTCGGCATCTCTATCGGCTCGCAGCGTCCGGTGCTCGATGACATCGCGCAGTACGCGCCGGCTACGGTGGAACTCTCCACCATTGCCTTCCTGCTCGCGCTGATCGTCGGTTTGCCCCTCGGCGTGCTCGCGGCGATGAAACGCGATACCTGGGTCGATCATGTCGCGCGCTCGATCTCGCTGGTCGGCGTAGCCGCACCGACCTTCTGGCTCGCCTTCATCATGCTCGCGGTGTTCTATGGCGCGCTGCAGTGGGCTCCTGGGCCCGGGCAGATCAGCGCCAGCACCTTCCCGCCACCCACCGTCACCGGCATCATGTTGATCGACGCGCCATTGGCTGGTGACTGGGATACGTTCTGGGATGCCGCCGCGCATCTCGTGCTGCCGTCGATCGTGCTGGCCGCCAGCACGCTCGGCCTGATCACTCGCACCACACGCGCCGCGATGCTGGAGGCGCTGTCGCAGGACTATATCCGCGTGGCGCGCGCCAAGGGCCTGGCGCGGCGCGCCATCATGCTCGGCCACGCATTGCCCAACGCACTGCTGCCGGTGGTGACGCTGGGGGGTCTCGCCTATGCGCAGTTGCTGACCGGGACGGTGCTGACCGAATCGATCTTTTCCTGGCCCGGTCTTGGACGCTACACGTTCCAGAGTGCGGTGCGACTTCGACTTTCCCGCCATCATGGGCATCACACTCGTGGTGGCGGCGATTTACGTCTTGGTGAACCTGCTGGTCGATCTGTCCTACGCGGCGCTGGATCCGCGTGTGTCGCGGCGATGAGCGGCGTCGAAACCGCGCTCCTCGCCGCGACAAAGGAGGCCGGCAGCGTCGCCCGACGACGGCGTTGGCTGCGGCGCTACGGCCTGGCTGCGCTCGGGGCGGTGGCGATCACCGTCTGGGCCTGTGCGGCCATCCTGGCCCCCTGGATCACGCCCTATCCACCCGATGTGGTGAACGTCGCCGGGCGCCTGCTTCCGCCATCGGCTGAGCACTGGCTCGGCACCGACGTGCTGGGCCGCGACGTGTTCACGCGGGTGATCTACGGTGCGCGCACCTCGCTCGCCGTCGGTTTCGTCGTGGTGCTGCTGGGTGGCCTGTTCGGCACTTTGCTGGGAGCGGTCGCCGCCTACATCCGCGGCTGGGCGGAAGAAGCGCTGATGCGCGCCACCGACTTGGTGTTCTGCTTTCCTCCGATCATCCTGGCGATGGCGATCGCCGCGGCGCTGGGCATCGGGACGCGCAACACGGTGATCGCCATGCTGGTCGTGTGGTGGCCGAAATTCGCCCGACTGGCGCGCAGCCTGGTGATTGGCCAGCGCTCCGCCGAATACGTCGCCGCAGCCCAGGCGATCGGTTTCGGTCCATCGCACATCCTGTTCCGCCAGATCATCCCGAATGCCGTTGGTCCGTTGGTGGTTTTGGTCACGCTCGACCTAGGCAACGCCATCCTGGTGTTCGCCGGCCTGTCGTTCCTCGGACTTGGCGTTGTGCCGCCGACCCCTGAATGGGGATCGATGGTGTCCGAGGGGCGCGAACTGGTGAACCAGTGGTGGGTCGCGACCTTCCCCGGTATCGCCATCCTTACCGTGGTCATCGGCTTCAACTTCGTGGGCGACGGCATCCGCGACTGGCTCGATCCGCATGCGCGACGCCGCTGACCCCATCCTCCAGGTCGAGAACCTGCACACCTGGTTCTTCACCGATGCCGGAGTGGTGCGAGCGGTCGATGGCGTGAGCTTCACCCTGCGTCCGGGCGAAACGCTGGGCATCGTCGGCGAATCCGGCTCGGGGAAGAGCGTCACGGCGAAATCCATCATCCGCCTGCTCGATGAACCGGCGCGTATCGTCGAGGGATCCGTCAGCTTCCGTGGCCATGACATGGTCCATCTGAGCGACAAGGCACTGCGCGAGATCCGCGGCGTCGAGATCGCCATGGTGTTCCAGGACCCGATGACGTCGCTCAACCCGGTGCTGCGCATCGCCCGGCAGTTGATCGAGACGATGACGGCGCACCGGCGGTTCGGTGTGAAGGCGGCGCGCGAACGGGCGGTGGCGCTGCTGGGCCGCATGGGAATGGCGACGCCCGAACGCGCGGTGAACGGTTTCCCGCATCAGTTCTCGGGCGGCATGCGCCAGCGCGTGATGCTGGCGATGGGATTCGCCAACGAGCCCGCGCTGCTGATCGCGGACGAGCCGACCACGGCGCTGGACGTGACGATCCAGGCGCAGATCCTCGACTTGCTGCGTGAGCTCAACGCTGATCTCGGCACAGCGGTGATCCTGATCAGCCACGACCTTGGTGTGATCGCCAATCTCTGCTCACGCGTGCTGGTGATGTACGCCGGCGAGGTGGTGGAGGAAGGCGCTCCTGAGGACCTGCTGGGCGACCCGCGTCACCCCTATACCTGGGCGCTGTTGCACGCCGCGCCGCGGCTCGACCGGGCGAATGACGGCGACCGGCGACTGACCACGATCGAGGGCCAGCCACCCGATCCGCACGACTGGCCGTCGGGCTGCCGTTTCCGCGCCCGCTGTCCGTTCGCGGTGGCGCAATGTGTCGAGCATCCGGATCTGCTGCCGGTCGGCGAGGATCGTGCCGCACGCTGCTGGGTCACGCAGGCGCGCGGCACGTTGCCGCCGCCGCTGCATGCCCGCGTTGTCGCAGATGCCCGCGTCGCGACGGCCGATAAGGCGTTGCTGGAGGTGCGCGGGCTGGCCAAGCACTTCCAGCTTCCGCGCGATAGCTTCCTGGAGCGGCGTCGCATCCTGCGCGCCGTCGACGGCGTCGATTTCGACGTGTTCCCCGGCGAGACGGTCGGCCTGGTGGGCGAGTCCGGCTGCGGCAAGTCGACACTGGCGCGTACGGTGATGCGCCTGACCGAACCGACCGCGGGCCGTATCGTGTTCGACGGACACGACGTCACGCATATGAGTCAGGCGGAGATCCGTCCGCTGCGCCGGCGCATGCAGATGATCTTCCAGGACCCGTATGCGTCACTCAATCCGCGTATGCCCGTGGGCGAGATTCTCAGCGGGCCGCTGCGACTGCACGGGCTGGTTCCTGCGGGCGGTGCCCGCGAGCGGGTACGCGAACTGCTCGACCTGGTCGGGCTGCCGGCCACGGCTGCGGCACGGTTTCCGCACGAATTCTCCGGTGGCCAACGGCAACGCATTTCGATCGCGCGCGCGCTCGCGGTGGAGCCGGAGTTCATCATCGGCGATGAACCGATCTCGGCGCTCGACGTCAACATCCAGGCACAGATCATCAACCTGATGATCGGGCTGCAGGAGCGCCTGGGCCTGACCTATCTGTTCATCGCGCACGATCTCGCGGTGGTACGGCACATCTCGGATCGTATCGTGGTGCTTTATCTGGGTCGCGTGGTGGAGACGGCGCCGTCGCAAGCTTTGTTCGCGAGGCCGCTGCATCCCTATACCAACTCGCTGATCTCGGCGGTGCCGGTGCCGGATGCGAATCGAGGGCGCGGCCGCCGGCGCATCGCTTTGCAGGGTGAGGTGCCAAGTGCGGTCAGCCCACCTTCCGGCTGCCGCTTCCGCACCCGTTGCCCCGCTGCCAAGGGGCGTTGCGCCGAGGTGATGCCGGAGTTGGTCGAAGCAACACCGGGACACTTCGTTGCGTGCCATTTCCCCGGATCCGTGACGATGACCTGACAACGGATATCGAGGAGGCCGCCTTCCTTGTCCGCGTCAGATGGGCACCTTCGCCATCGTTGTCGGGGCATCACTTCGGTCGGGCGGAGTGGCGCCCCGGCAACGACACGTAATGTCAACCGGCAGAGGCTCGACTTATCGAGGGCGAAACGCAGTCTCAACTCGCCATCCGGAGTGGAAATTGTGGCCTCACCCACCCCGAGTCTGGCGGCCTTCCTGTTTGCAGTCGCGCTTGGCCGCTCCGACGGCCCCTACCTGCTGACGGCAGCCCTGCCGGTCACCCCGGCGGTCCTGGCGCCGATCCATGCCGTTGGTTTGGGCGATGGTGAACGAACCGTCAATTGATGCCGTTTCCATCACCTTGACCACTTCGGCGTTCGCCGGGATGGACATGCCAGCGGCCATGCTAAAGATGATGATGGAGAATCTGAAGACGATTGCGCGTGTCACATCTTGGTCCTTCCTCTGGTACGCTTCATTACAGTAATGACCACCGGTCAGCAGATATCCAACTGGATGGCAAAACCCCGAAGTTCATACTAACCTGCGTGGTCTTGATCACGGCGAGCCTGATTCGATCCCCTTGGGCGTGCTCTGCCCTTGCGCTGGCGCTGGGGACACGATTGCCTTGGGCGTGCCGACTTTTACCCATCTCTCGAGATGGCGATCATCGTGTCTATAGTATTATCCTGATGCAGTGCCAGCATGTTCAGCACCGATCTGCTGTTGCGAACTTTGCCAGCGCGTCCGGATGAACCGGCTTCGATTGCTCGGCCGCGTTGTACCCCGTGGATTTCCTTTACATCGCTTGCGCATGACTGAGCCAGCGCGGCCGTTTCCATAGCAGCGCTTCGCCGTCGGGGACTATCCGCTTTTGGCAAGCCGTTCGATGTTAGCTTCGATTCCGGATGTGGACGCTTTGAAGCTTTCGATGCGGTCAATGTTCGCAATGAAGCAATGAAGAAGCAGATGAATGCCATCATCGCTATGATGCCGACTGCTGCCGCGCCTGACGGGCTCGGACTGCGATACGCAAGAACTATCGCGCGACGATGTCGACTAGACCGACCCCATTGAAAACGGAAAGCGGCATTGACCGGCGGCCCCCGGCTTCTTCGGCGGCAGCGCTCCGCTAGGCTGCACGGGAGCGGCGATCCGGCGCTTCATCTCGCGGAACATCGCGTCGGCCGCATCGCCTCGGCGCTGGTGTTCCTCGGGGGTCATCTCGGGCGCGTCGCCGTGCCACGACCGGGGCTTCCGCGTGGTGACGATCGCCGACTTGCGCGGGCCGTCGTCGTTGGCGGGCTGGTCCGCGATCACGGAACCGTCAGGTACGACGAATCGCGCAGGCGTGGTCGATGATGGCGTCGCCTCCCGGTCTCCTCCGGCTAGGCGGGGCGCCTTCGTTCCAACCTCAGCCGCCGCTTCTCGGGCCAAAGCCGGGGGGCGGCCTTTCCTCGCGGTGACGACCGCGGGCAACTCGAGCGCGGGCCGCCTTCCGCTTCCGCGGCGGGCGCTTGTAGCGATAGGTCGTGGTGACGATGCGGGTCAAAGCCAGCCATGTAGGCGGGCGTAGGCGAGCAAGGCGCCGCCGGCGGCACCGCTTCCGGCTCGCTCTAAAAACCCGACGACGCGCTGAAGAGCCGCCTTGACCATTCCAACGGATGGGTTCTCGGCCTCTGCTTCGGCCTGCACGGCGCCCAGCGCGGCTGCGATCTGGGCGGAGCCTTCGGCGCCTAGTTCCTGACGTGCATCGCCGATCAGGTTTGCTAACTCCCTGAGTTGCTCACGAATATCCGATGAGTTGGTCTGCGTGACCGAGCCGATGGATGCTTCCCCCTGTGCGACCGCGCCGACTGGAGCATTGAAAATCTGCATGAAGTTCGGCCGGTCCGCTGGCTCCTTCGCTTCAATCTGCGTGCGCGCCGCCTGCATTATTCCGCTTATCGCGGACTCAACAATCTGAACTGCACTTTCAGAAGCTCGGTTCGTTTCCCTGTCAAACGCTGCGGCTACCCCGGACCACCGTCCTCCTTGTGCGCGCTTCTGGGTGATGGTGCCCATTTGGGCCGTGAGCGCGGCTGCGGCTGCGAGATCCTCCTTGAAAGCGCCGAGGACCGCTTCTCGGATTGCACCTTCGGCTCCGAGCAGCTGGCGCGGGGACCAGTCCATCCGCGCCTCCTTGAGGTCGTCGCACGTCAGATCGGCCCGCCGTAGGGCTTCGTCGTGAAAATGCCGGGCCATAGTTATCCGATCGTCCCGGCGCCCAGGTGGCCCGCTTTTGCTGCCTCCCGGAGAACGGCGTGAACCACATCCCTCAGGGGCTGTGCTCGAAATGCCAGCCGCGCCACCAAGCCCTGCTGTAGTGCTGCGACCAACGGCGTCGCGTCTGACACCCCACCCTCCATCCCGGACACGAACACAGTGCGGGGGGACGGCGATTTCCGCTTTGGCGGCGGCATCCGCTAAGTCATTGAAAAGATGGTGCCCAGGGGCGGAATTGAACCACCGACACTGCGATTTTCAGTCGCATGCTCTACCAACTGAGCTACCTGGGCGCTGGGCCGCTGCCCATAACCCATGCCATCCGCACCGATCAAGTTTGCTCCACCGCCGACTCGCCGCTCGTCTCGTCGGCGTCCGCCGGGATCCGATAGCGCTCGGTGAGCCACCGGCCCAGGTCCACGTCCGCACAGCGCCGGCTGCAGAACGGACGCAGCGTCTCCACGCTGGTCTGCCGCAGATCGGGCAGGTCGGCCGCGCGCGTCAGGGCTTCAGCCATCGTCTCGCCTCGATGATCCACGCTGTCTCGGCCAGGCGTGGGATCCGGCCGAAGCATCAAGGCGCGCCCGGTCCGGTGCGCAAGGTCCAGCAGGGCCTCGGGGTCGGCCTCGAGCGCGCCGCACGACCGAAGGCGACGCGCGCAGCGCCGGCATCCGGTGCGGGGGCGCGGCCACTTCGGTCGCGATGCGGCGCAATGCCGCCAGCCCGGCGGCATGCGGGCCGGCCAGCAGTTCGTGCAGCGGCGGATGCACCC
Organism: uncultured Alphaproteobacteria bacterium; assembly: GCA_963812075.1. GTDB lineage: Bacteria > Pseudomonadota > Alphaproteobacteria > Acetobacterales > Acetobacteraceae > JAMXLO01. The sequence goes on along the minus strand of CAWETN010000016.1, from coordinate 292,179 downwards.
GCGGCCGCACGATCTCGGCCAGGCCCAGCGCGGTGAAGCCGAGCAGCCGTGGGTGCAGCGGGTCCTCCGCCAGCGCCGCGTGCAGACCAGGGGCGAGCGACGACCGGCGGCGTGCGGCCAGGCCGGCGAAATCGACCATGATGGCGCCGGACAGGTTGCGCAGCCGGATCTGCCGCGCCAGCGCCGGCAGCGCCGCCAGATTCGCCGCCATGTGTGAGGCTGCCTTGCCCTGGCGCGCGGCCACCGCGCTCCCCGGCATCGACGTCGATCGCCACCAGCGCCGGCGTCGGGATGGATGTGCAGGCGGACGCGGCGCCGGGCACTGCACATCCGGCTGCGCCAGCGCCTCGACCTGCTCCTCCGTCGTCGTCGTCGAAGGCCCGCGCGACGCTGGAGACCCGATCGCCGAGAGCCGGCTCCAGTCGGCCGGCCAGCGCAGTGTCGTCCAGCCAGACCGGGGCGTCGGGATGGCGACCCGCCAATTCCAGCAATGGGCCGGCGCCGCGCGCCGGCGGGATCTCGTCAGCCGCCAGCCGCGCCGTCAGCCGCGGCCCCTTGCCACCCTGCGCCGCGCGCGTGATGCGGACCGGCACGCTATCGCCCTCGCGCAGGCCAGCGCCCCCTTCGCTGTCGGGCAGGAACCCCTCGGTCCCATCCAGCGCCACGAAACTGCCGGCCATCGCGGGAACCCGGGCCATCACCCGGCCGCGATAGCAGATCGCCGACGCCATCCGGGCGCACCGGGCCGCCAGATGGCGTAATCCAGCAGCGCCGCCGTCACGCACCACCGCGACCCGCACCTCGCCCGGGCTGCAGGCGGCCAGGATGCGCTCGCTCATGGCAATGGCCAGCCGAGCCCGCGCAGCAGTTGTGCCGTCTCGAACAGCGGCAGGCCGACGACGTTCGAATAGCTGCCGGACAGGAAGCGCACGAACGCCGCCGCGCTGGCCCTGGATCGCGTAGCCGCCCGCCTTGCCGCGCCATTCGCCGCCCGCGAGATAGGTCGCCATCTGGCGTTCGCTCAGACGCGAGAAGCCGACCACGCTCTGCACCAGCCGCTCGCCGCGCCGCCCGTCGGGCGCAAGCAGCACGACCGCGGTCATCACCCGGTGACGCCGCCCGGACAGCAGTGTCAGGCAGCGCTGCGCGTCGGCCGCGGTCTCCGCCTTCGGCAGGATGCGCCGGCCCGGCGGCGACCACCGTGTCGGCCGCCAGCACGCAGCAACCCGGAGCCGCCACCGCCGCCGCCTTCGCGCGTGCCAGCCGTTGCGCATGCACCCGCGGCAACTCGTCGGGCAGCGGGGTTTCGTCGATGTCGGGGGAAACGACGCGGTCCGGCGTGATGCCGATCTGCGCCAGCAGGTCGAGACGCCGCGGGCTGGCGGAGGCCAGCACCAGCGTCGGCGCGGTCACTTGAAGCGGAAGGTGATCCGGCCCTTGCTCAAATCGTAGGGGGTCATCTCGACGTTGACCCGGTCGCCGGCCAGCACGCGGATGCGGTTCTTGCGCATCTTCCCTGACGTGTGCGCCAGGATCGTGTGCTCGTTGTCCAGCTTGACGCGGAACATGGCGTTGGGCAGCAGCTCCATCACCGTGCCGCTGAATTCGATCATGTCCTCTTTCGACATCCGGCCTCATGAACAGCTTGATTTTGCGCCGGAACATGAGCGCGGGTCAGGGCAAGGTCAAGCGCGCGGCGGCAACCTCAGCGCGATGCTGCGGGCGTGCGCATGCAGCCCCTCCGCCTCGGCCAGCGCGACGGCGGCCGGCCCGACGCGGGCCAGCGCGGCCGCGTCGGCCGCCACCCAGGTGGTGCGCTTGAGGAAGTCGAACACCGACAGGCCGGAGGCGAAGCGCGCGGTGCGGCCGGTCGGCAGCACGTGGTTCGGGCCGGCCACGTAGTCGCCGACCGCCTCCGGACAGAACGCGCCGAGGAACACCGCGCCGGCGTGGCGGATGCGGGCGAACACCGGCTCCGGGCTCGCGCAGCATCAGTTGCAGGTGCTCGGGCGCCAGCCGGTTGACCAGCGCCGACCGCCTCGTCCCAGTCGCGCACCACGATGATCGCGCCGTGCGCCTGCCAGCTTGCGCCGGCGATGGCGGCGCGCGGCAGCGTCGGCCAGTTCCTGCACGACCGCGGCGGCGACCGTGTCGGCGAACGCCGCATCGTCGGTGATCAGGATCGCCTGCGCCGCCTCGTCGTGCTCGGCCTGCGCCAGCAGGTCGACGGCGACGCGGCGCGGATCGTTCGCGGCGTCGGCCAGCACCACGACCTCGGACGGCCCGGCGATGGCATCGATGCCGACGCGGCCGAACACCTGGCGCTTGGCCTCGGCGACATAGGCGTTGCCCGGGCCGACGATGCGATCGACCGGCGCGATCGTGGCGGTGCCATAGGCCAGCGCGGCGATCGCCTGGGCGCCGCCGACCCGATAGATCTCCGTCACGCCGGCGCGCCGCGCCGCGGCCAGCACCAGCGGGTTCAGCACGCCGTCCGGGGTCGGCACGCACATCGCGATGCGCGGCACGCCGGCGACGCGCGCCGGGATCGCGTTCATCAGCACCGAGGACGGATAGGCCGCCTTGCCGCCGGGCACGTACAGCCCGACCGCATCCAGCGGCGTCCAGCGCATGCCAAGCGTCAGGCCGGCGCTCGTCCGTCGACCTGCAGGTCGGTCGGCAGCTGCAGCCGGTGGAACGCCTCGATCCGCGTCGCGGCCAGGTCGAGCGCGGCCGCCAGGTCGGCGGCGATGCCGGCGACCGCGGCGTCGATCTCCCCGGCGTCGATGCGCAGCCGCTCGGCGGTCAGCGCCAGCCGATCGAAGCGCGCGGTGTAGCGCGAGCAGCGCCGCATCGCCGTCGGCGCGCACATCGGCGATGATCGCCGCCACCGCCGGCCCACGTCGTCTCGCGTGGTCTCGCGCGCCTGGCCGAGCAGGGCGGTGAAGGCGGCATCGAACGCCGGGGTCGAGCTCGTGCGGCGAGGCGGATCATTCGTCCGAGCGCGGCGCGGAAGCGCGCGATCCACGCGCCGATCGCCTCGGGCTGCGTCTTCAGCGCGGTGCGGTTGACGATCAGCCGCGAGGTGATCGGCGCGATCACCTCGGTCTCCACCAGGCCGTTGGCGCGCAGCGTCGAACCGGTCTGCACCAGGTCGACGATCAGCCGCGACAGCCCCAGGCCGGGCGCCAGCTCCATCGCGCCATTCAGATGCACCACGTCGGCATGCACGCCGCGCGAGGCGAAGTGCCGGCGGGCGATATTGGGATATTTCGTCGCCACCCGCACGCGCGACCAGCGGGACGGATCGTCGCTGCCCGCGGTCGCCGCCGGCTCGGCCACCGAGACCCGGCAATGGCCGATGCCGAGGTCGAGCGGCGCGTAGATCTCCGGGTAGTCGAACTCCATCAGCACGTCGGCGCCGCAGATGCCGAGCTGCGCGGCGCCGAACGCGACGAAGGTGGCGACGTCGAACGGCCGCACCCGCACCACGTCGAGCAGCGGATCGTCGGTCGGGAAACGCAGCCGGCGGCTCTCCTCGTCGGCGTAGTCCGCGGCCGGCGTCGACCCCGGCGCGCGCCAGCAGCTGGCCGCATTCGGCCAGGATGCGTCCCTTCGGCAGCGCCAGGATCAGCGGCGCGGTGACCTCCGGTTCCAGGGCGGCGGCGGGGTAGGGGGCAGTCATCGGGCGTCCAGCCTGGCAGGGTACGCGGCGTCTACACCAGGGACGTGCGCAAAGGAAGAGGGCCGGAGTTGCCCCTGGCCCTCGATCCTTCGCGTCAAAGCGGTCGCCGATCAGGGCGTGTGCACGATGGTGGTAGTGGTCGGCGGCGCCGGCGCGATGTAGGTTGCGGTCGGCGCTGGTGCCGGCGTCACGACGGTGGCGGATCGGTTGTGGAGTTGGCGTGCTCGTGCACGTCGACGCAGCCGGCGAGACCCAGCACAACCAAGGGAAGCAGGAAGGAAATGCGCATCGGACGTATCCCTTCAGTTGCGAAATAGGACATGTGCGGAATCTGGCGTGCTCCGTGGCCGGTCCGGCCGCTTTTGTGGCAGGTTCTTGGCCGGCGTTCACGACGGCGGTGGGACTCGTTGATGGCTGATCACCGATCGCTGATGCCAGGCAGGCCATGCGGAGGGGAAGGAAACCCATGTGGACGCTGCTCGACCTTGCCGGTTCGGTGGCGCTGCTGCTGTGGGGCGTGCACATGGTGCAGACCGGCATCCAGCGCGGCTTCGGCGCCGATCTGCGCCGCTGGCTGGGCACCACGCTGGGCAACCGGCTGGCGGCCTTCGCCGCCGGCCTGGGCGTCACCGCGATCCTGCAGAGCAGCACCGCCACCGGCCTGATGGTCGCCGGCTTCGCCGCCGGCGGCGCGGTGGCGCTGGTGCCGGCGCTGGCGGTGATGCTGGGCGCCAATGTCGGCACCACGCTGATCGTGCAGGCACTGTCGTTCGACGTGGCCGACGTGGCGCCGGCGCTGATCCTGCTGGGCGTCATCCTGTTCCGCCGCGGCTCGGCGGCGCGCACCCGCGACCTCGGCCGCGTGGCGATCGGTCTCGGCCTGATGCTGATGGCGCTGCACCGTCTGGTCGTGCTGATCACCCCGTACGAGGACATGCCCAGCCTGCGCCTCATCCTCGGCGCCTTGGCCACCGTGCCGCTGCTCGACGTGCTGGTCGCGGCCGGACTGACCTGGGCGGCGCACTCGTCGGTCGCCGTGGTCCTGCTGGTGATGTCCTTCGCCGCCAAGGGCACGGTGCCGCCCGACGCGGCCTTCGCGATGGTGCTGGGCGCCAATCTGGGTACCGCGATCAACCCGGTGCTCGAGGGCGTGTCGGGCGACGACCCGGTGGCGCGGCGCCTGCCGCTGGGCAACCTGCTGAACCGCGCGCTCGGCTGCGTCGTGGCGCTGGCGCTGCTGCGCCGGATCGGCCCGCTGATGGTGCAGTTCGAGCCCGACCCGGTGCGCGCGGTCGCCGACTTCCACACTGGCTTCAACCTGGTCGCTGGCGGCGGTGTTCCTGCCCGCTGCTGGGCCCCTTCGCCTGGGTGCTGCGCAGGCTGCTGCCGGCGCGGGTGGCCGCGGACGATCCGTCGCGGCCGCGCTACCTGGACGAGGCCGCTCTGGCCACGCCGCCGATCGCGCTGGGCGGGGCGGCACGCGAGGCGCTGCGCATGGCCGATGCGCTGGAGGCCATGCTGGGCCGGGCCGGCGAGATCCTGGGCAGCACCGACCGCCGCAGGATCGGCGAGGTGCGGCGGCTGGACGACGTGCTGGACCGGCTGAACAGCGCGATCAATCGCTATCTGAGCGGGCTCGACCCCGAGGACCTGTCCGAGTGCGGATCATCGCCGCCTCTCGCAAGTTCTTGTCTTTGCAACAAATATGGAGGCTGCCGGCGACGTCGTGGACCGCGACGTGATGGGCCATATGGCGAAGCGCCTGAAGCGCGGTGTGCCGCTGGACGAGGCGGAACGGGCGCAGGCGCGCCAGCTGCTGGACCGGTTGGCCGTGACTGTTCGCGCCGCTGCGGCGGTGTTCATGACCGAGGACGCCCGCGCGGCGCGGCTGCTGGCGGCCGAGAAGGAGGCATTCCGCGACCTGGAGGCGGCGGCGACGCGTGCCCACTTCGCCTCCCTGAGGGACGGCAAGGGCGCCACCACCGATCCGGACCTGGTGCGCGAACTGAAGCGGGTGAACGGGCATCTGGTGGCCGCGGCGGCCTATCCGGTGCTGGAAGGGCAGGGGGAATTGCTGGCGAGTTGGCTCCGGCCGGATGACGGCTGACGACCGCTGCCCATCCCCGTCTTGGTGACCGCCGTGCAGGAAGACGTGGATAGCCTGGCCTGGCCAGGCCCGGCCATGACGGAATGGGCGGTGGTATTGCCCCTCGCATGTCTCCCGCGGTGAGCGCATCTGCTATGGTTGACTCCGGTTTCCGGCAGCGCCGCGTGTTTTGAGAAACACACTGTTGCCTGCCGGCCACGTGTGGAGATGTTGTGCTCGATAGTGACTGCGTGGACCATATGTTGTCATTGACGACGAATCGCCCAGGGCCAGAGGCTCCGCGGCCGTTGCCGACAGGGGAGAAAGACGTGCTCGACGCAGTCCAGATGCCAGGTCGCCACCAGGTCCATATCGATCGCTCGCGTGACGTGCTGCTGACCGACTTCGGCCGGGCGACCCTGTCCGACCGCTACCTGCATGCCGGGCGAGGAGTTCCAGGACCTGTTCGCCCGCGTCGCCTCGTACTACGGCGACGACGCCGGGCACGCCCAGCGCATCTACGACTACATGAGCCGGCTGTGGTTCATGCCGGCGACGCCGGTGCTGTCGAACGGCGGCACCCAGCGCGGCCTGCCGATCTCCTGCTTCCTGAACGAGGCCTCCGACAGCCTGGAAGGCATCGTCGGGCTGTGGAACGAGAATGTCTGGCTGGCCTCCAAGGGCGGCGGCATCGGCTCCTACTGGGGCAACCTGCGCTCGATCGGCGAGAAGGTCGGCGCGGTCGGCAAGACCTCGGGCGTGATCCCGTTCATCCGGGTGATGGACAGCCTGACGCTGGCGATCTCGCCAGGGCTCGCTGCGCCGCGGCTCGGCGGCGGTCTATCTGCCGGTGTGGCATCCGGAGATCGAGGAGTTCGTCGAGATCCGCCGTCCCACCGGCGGCGATCCGAACCGCAAGGCGCTGAACCTGCACCACGGCATCCTGGTGTCCGACGCGTTCATGCGCGCGGTGGAGGCCGACGAGCAGTGGGCGCTGCTGTCGCCGAAGGATGAGACGCCGGTGCGCTCGATTTCGGCGCGCGCGCTGTGGGTGCGCATCCTGACCGCGCGGATCGAGACCGGCGAGCCGTACCTGATCTTCTCGGACCACGTGAACCGCGCGCGGCCCGAGCATCACAAGCTGGCCGGGCTGGAGGTGAAGACCTCCAACCTGTGCTCCGAGATCACCCTGCCGACCGGGCGCGACCAGCACGGCATGGAGCGCACCGCGGTGTGCTGCCTGTGCTCGCTGAACCTGGAGAACTGGTTCGAGTGGCAGGACCATCCGACGTTCATCGAGGACATCATGCGGTTCCTCGACAACGTGCTGCAGGACTTCATCGACCGCGCGCCGCCGGGCATGGAGAAGGCGCGCTACTCGGCGATGCGCGAGCGCAGCGTGGGCCTGGGCGTGATGGGCTTCCACTGCTTCCTGCAGTCGCAGAACGTGCCGTGGGAGAGCGTGATCGCCAAGGTGTGGAACAAGCGGATGTTCAAGCACATCCGCGAGCAGGCCGACCTTGCCTCGCGCGTGCTGGCGGAAGAGCGCGGGCCGTGCCCGGACGCCGCGGAGTACGGCGTCCTGGAGCGGTTCAGCCACAAGATGTCGATCGCGCCGACCGCGTCGATCTCGATCATCGCCGGCAACTCGTCGCCGGGCATCGAGCCGATCGCGGCGAACGTGTTCCTGCAGAAGACGCTGTCGGGCAGCTTCACGGTGCGCAACCGGCATCTGCAGAAGCTGCTGGCGGCGAAGGGGATGGACACCGACGAGGTGTGGTCGTCGATCACGCTGACGCGCGGGCAGCGTGCAGCATCTCGACTTCCTGACCGAGCAGGAGAAGGCGGTCTACAAGACGGCGTTCGAGCTGGACCAGCGCTGGATCATCGAGCACGCCGCCGACCGCGCGCCGTTCATCTGCCAGAGCCAGTCGGTCAACGTGTTCCTGCCCGCCAACGTGCACAAGCGCGACCTGCACCAGATCCACTTCATGGCGTGGAAGCGCGGGGTGAAGTCGCTGTACTACTGCCGGAGCCTGTCGATCCAGCGGGCGGACAACGTGAGCGAGGCGGCGGTGCGGCCGGCGGAGTTCACCGGGGTCGCGCCGGCGCCGGCGAATGACGGGCAGGGGCCGTTGCCGCTGGTGGCTGCGGCTGGCGGGGAATGCGACGGACTACGAGGAGTGTCTGGCGTGTCAGTAGCGTCCTTATGGTCAAACCTCGTCAGCTGATTGAGGAATCCGAAGGCGAGGAATACCTGCACAAGGTCGTATGGCGCGTTGTGCAGCGACAAATCGACTATGCCGAGCGCAATCCCAAAGGGGCGCTCTACGACGATCTGGCAGCGATGGTCTTTGCTTTTCAAGCCCTTGAGGGATACCTGAATTTTGCCGGCGAAAAGATCGCACCCGACCTATGGCGTGACGAAAAGAGCCAATTCAGCAATGACGGAATTGCCGGTAAGTTGGCCGCGATATGTGAGTGCTGTGGCCTCGCACCGCCAGACTACGGCAGACGCCCCTATCGCACAGTGCGGGAGCTGAAGAAGCTGCGGAACACCGTGGCTCATCCTCGCCCGCTCAAGATCGGGGGAACAGTGAAGTACGACGAGCGCAAGCCGCCGCCGCTGTTCCAGCGACCTTATCTCTCAAAAATGGTCGATCATAGGCGGGCGATGCGCGCGCGTGATGATGTCAAGGACATCACATGCCAAATACACGCGGCCGCACGGCAAAAGTTTCCCGCAGCCCACCTTGGGCCGGACGCGCTCGATGGCATCATGAGCATGCGCACCTCCACAATCAGACTATGGGAAGGCGACTAGCTCGACGAAGCCGTCTGGACGCGAATCGCTCTGCGGGGCGTCTGGCGTGCCTCCGCGTACGTCTTCAATTCGACCCACAGGCTCCAGTTCGAACGCGGATGCGCTGTTTGCTGGGGGCGACGCCTTGGCGAGTTTCCCGCATCGAGGATGACCAGTAGGGGAAACGCTATGGGCGAACTGGTAACCGTCAGCACCATCCGCTTTCGCCCTCCGGTGATAGGGTCATCGTTCTCCGCGTCCGCCACAGCGCTCGCCGGCTGAGGAGATCCTGACGCTGCGCAGCGCGATAGGACTGTTTATATTACGCGCCAGCCGATCAGGCAGTCGCTTCTATTGCCGCTCTGGACAACTCAATCTCGCAACCTCGGCGCGGTTGTGCTTCCACAGGCCGTACGGGGCAAGAATATAGCCGAACAGCGACCAACCAATCATCCACGTTATCGGGGCCCAATCCGGCACCTGCACCAGCGTCTTTGCTACGAGCGGGACAAACAGCCCGGCAAGCCACCCGAGCCCCAACCTCAGGGCTTTGCCCCAACCAAGGCTGGTCGCGACATAGGCTCGATAAGCCCGCAGATACTCGGCAAAATCCCGCATGCGCTCAGCATAGCATGCCATCGATCGCGGCGTCCGTTTGCGGCGCAAGGTCGCATGGCTGATATCGGGCATTGGGCCGCGGTGCGCGGTCTCGCTGATTGCACTCATTCCGTCATGGCCGGCCTTGTGCCGGCCATCTACGTCTTTGCCTCTCTCAAACAGCGAAGGTCGTGGATGGCCGGGCCAAGCCCGGTCATGACGAAAGGTCGCGATCGCCGAGCGTTGGTATTGATGGTCTTCCGACAGAAGCGCCGGCAAAGCTGGCCGAGGGCCAGGGATTGACCGAAGCAAGACCGCTTGGAAAAATTCGTTGTGGTCGCGTCAGGCCACCAAGAAGTGGGGATGGATGAAGATGAAGCGTATTCCGCCAATGGCGGCCATTGGTGCTCTGGCCGCCGGCCTCGTCGCCGCGGCCTATGCCGCGCAGGACAGATACTCCCTGAAGGTTCCGGGCGGCCTCGCCTTCGCTGATTTCAAAGGATACGAAACCTGGCAGACCATCGCCGTCAGTCTCAATGGTGGCAAGCTCGCGACAATTCTTGGCAACCCCGCGATGATCGCGGCCTACAAGGCTGGCATTCCCGGTAATGGCAAGCCGTTCCCCGACGGCGCCAGGATGGCGAAGATCCATTGGATGGCGGTGCAGAATGAGAACCAACCCGGCCCGCCGACTGTGCCGGGCGCCTTGCATGACGTGGACTTCATGGTGAAGGACAGCAAGAAGTTCGCGGACAGCGGCGGATGGGGGTACGCGCAGTTCGATTATGACCCCGCTTCCCAGACTTTCAGACCAGGCGACACGTCCTCCACACCGCCACAGGAACACGATGCCAAATGCGGCTTCGCCTGCCACACCATCGTGGCCAACAAGGACTATGTCTTCACCGCCTATCCGCAGCGGTGAAGACGCTCAAGAATGTGTCCGGCGAAATCGTGCGCCGCGCGGCGCGCCACAGATAAGCTGCATGTGCGCATGATCTCGTCGGCTGCGACATCCGGTTCTCCCGGTTACAAGAGGTCGCGAAACTCCTCCACGGTGAGTCCGGCCTGGCGTATGATATTGCGCAGCGTTCCCGATTGACGCTACGCGCGCCATGAAACGGCGCTGTCACGGCACGGCGCGCGTCATCGACGTGAATCAGCACATGATGACTACCTGAGACGCGGTCCACCACGAAACCTGCCTCCGCAATGCTGCAAGTACCTTCCGCGCATTCACGGCCGGCAAAGACGGGCTCATGCGGCGACAGTGATCTTCCGGACTCTCGGTTGTGCATCGTCTGGTATTGGCATCCCATGATCGCGGCGATACTCCAGCACCAGGCGAATGGCATCCGCCGCCATCACCATGGCCTCCGCCTCGGAGTCGCCTTCGGTGACCACTTCCGGCAGCGCTGGCACGCTCACGGTGAAGCCTCCCTCGGGCTGCGGCTCAAGCACTACGGTGAAGTCGAATGTATCGGGCATCGTCGCCTCGGTTCTGGATTCCAGCGTAGCACGCCGCCGGCTTTTCCGCGGTCGCTATAACCGCTTTGCCTCTGGGCTTCCGCTGCGACGTGCCTGCGGTCCTGAACCGGGTCGCGCCAGCCAGCGGCAAATCAGCAAGATTGCGATCAGGTCTTTTTCAATAGGACTATTTCCCTTGACACGCTCCCCTTTAATTCTCTATTTGTTCCGCCAAATGGACCACCGAGCCGCACCCGCCCCGGCCGACACCCTCCCCAGCTCCATCTGTCTCGAGCTCGCCCATACGCTGCGCAAGAACCTGCCCGCGCCGGTCACCGACAGCCCCGACGACGCGGCCCGGTGGGAACGCGCGGCGATCGAGCACGCCGCCTCGCTGCTCCCCGCCACCGCCGACGAGGCGAACCTCGCCGCGCTCTATGTCGCCGCCAGCGCCCAGGCGCTGGATTGCCTGCGCCTCGCCCGGCTCTATCCCAACGACACCGCCGTCGTGCTGAGATGCACCGCGCAGAGCGCCAGCATGATGCGCCAGGCGCGGGCCTTCCGCACGGCGCTGGACCGCGCTCAGACCGCGCGGCGCAAGCGCGAGGCCGCCCCGGATGCCGATGCCGCCGGGCCGCAGATGCCCGCGCCGGTGGCCGATGCGCCGGCCCAGGCCCCGTCGCCACAATCGCCCCGGCCCAACCCGATCGCCGAGGCCGAACGCTACGCGCTGCAGCATCGCAAGCGCGCGGTGCTGATCCGCCGCCTGGGCCACCTGCCACCGAAATTCGGCTGGCTGGCGCCCGAGGCGGTGCACGCCATCGCCACCGGCACCACACCGATCCTGTGCGCGCTCGACGAAAGACCCGCCGGGGCGACAGCCGTTGCAGCGTGAACCGGTAGAAAGCAAGTAGAAACGCAAAACACGCAGATGACGCAGATGCACGCAAAGGGCCTGTGCCCTGGCGGCGCGTCAGCGCCCATTGTTGAATACTGCGATCCGCTGACCCGGCCGAACCGAGCGGCACGCTGCCATTTTGCGTTATTTGCGGCCGTTTGCGTGCATTTGCGTTATTTCTTCCTTTGTCCCCCTCGTTTCGCTGCATGACCCGCTGTCTCTGTTATCGGAACACCGAGACGCATCCGAGACCGATGCCCCCACGCGTCATCGCAGTCTTGCCGCGGCGCGACGGTGGACCCATCCCCCGGCGCGCTCATACGATGGCGGGCCACGCAGCAAGGGCGGGACCGTGCGCCCGGTGGTGACGACGGCCCTGTCTCTGCCCAGGAGGTTGCCATGCGGCGCGCTGTCCTCGTGATCCTCGACGGGCTGCGGCGCGACTTCGTGGATGCGGTGCGAACCCCGCATCTCGCCGAATTCGCCGCCCGCGCCGAGGCCTTTCCGGCCTATCGCACCGCGTTCCCGTCGGCCACCCGTGTGGTGACCGCGACGCTGGCCACCGGCTGCCACCCGGCGCGACACACCTTGCAGGGCAACGCCATGGCGCTGCTGGAGGACGGCGCGTTGGTGGCGCACGACGCCGGCCTGCCCGACTTCCTGCAGCACAAGCGCGCGGTGACCGGGCATTCGCTCGCGGTGCCGACGCTGGCCGAGCGCCTGGCGCCGCACGGCGGGGCGATCGTCTACAACAATGTCTCGCCTGGCGCCGCCTATGCGCATGACCCGGACGGCCACGGCCACGTCTACCACCGCGCCGGCTCGTTCGCCCCTGGCCGGGTCGCGCTGGACCCGCTGCCGGTCGAACTGGATGCCGCCGGCGACCGCGCGATGACCGAGCGGTTCATCGCCGACGCGCTGGGCGAGCGCCGCCCGGCGCTTGCGGTGCTGTGGCTGGGCGAGCCCGACCACATCCAGCACAACACCGTGTTGGGCTCGCCCGAGCACCTCGCCGTGCTGCGCGAGGCGGACCGCCACGCCGCGATGGCGATCGAGGCGGTGGACCGGCGACGTGCCGCCGGCGACGACGTCCTGCTGATCGTCGGCTCGGACCACGGCCACGAGACGGTGTCGGGCGTGGTGGACATCGAGGCAGCGCTGATCGCCGGCGGACTGAAGGGCGGGGTCGATTCGAACGACGTCATCGCCGTCTCCAGCGGCACGTCGAGCCTGGTCTACCTGCATCCCGATGCCGATGCGCGCCGTGCCCGGCTGGGCGAGTTCCTGGCGTCGCAGCCCTGGGCCGGCCAGGTGATCGGCACCGCCGACCTGGGCCGCATCGGCCAGGCGTCGCACCACGGCCTCGCCTTCGCGGTCTCGCTGACGGCGGATGCGGCGGAAAATGCGTTCGGCGTCCCGGGCCGCTCGCTGGCGGCGAAGCCGCGCTGGGGCAAGCCGGACCGGTTGGGCTGCGGCCAGCACGGCGGGCTCGGCCGGTTCGAGCAGTCACCCGTGCTGCTGATCGACGGTCCCGGCTCCTCCGCCGGTAGTGCGCGTGAGGCGGCGGTTCACGTCACCGACCTCGCGCCGACGATCATGCGGCATCTTGGCATTCCGGCGCCCGGGATGGATGGCCGGCCATTGCAGCGAGCGCCGTAGCGACGCGTGCGATCACCGGCTCCCATTCCCCGCTGCGCTGCTGGCGGAAGATGCGGAGCGACGGATACCACGGGCTGTCCTCGCGCCCGCTCAGCCAGCGCCAGCAGTTGTCGTAGCGATCGAGCAGGAACACCGGCTTGCCCATGGCGCCGGCCAGATGCACGACCGAGGTGTCGACGCTGATCACCAGGTCCAGATTGGCGACCAGCGCGGCGGTGTCGGCGAAGTCGTGCACGTCGGCCATCAGGTCCAGCAGCACGAACCGGGCTTTTTCCCGGGCCGCGTGGCCCTTCTGCAGGCTGACGAAGCGCACGCCCGGGACCTGGCCGAGCGGCGCGAGCGTGGCGAGACTGGTGCTGCGCCGACCGTCCAGGCCGACGAAACCGGCCAGCCAGGGTCGCGCCTGGCCGGCCCAGCAGAGTCCGACACGCAGCCCGCCGTCCTGTGGCAGCCGCTCGGACCACCGCCGCGTCATCGCCGGATCGGCAGACAGGTATGGCGTGGCGCCTGGGATCGTCTCCAGCGTTGTCTCAAAGGCGCGTGGCAAGCCATTGAAGGAGCAATGGAAATCGAACGACGGCACCGGCGCATCCCCGTCGGGTACCAGAGCGACGCCGGGCACGCTCCGCATCACCCGCGTGAGCGCCGGCGGCACGGCGACGACCACGCGCGCGCCCCGGCGGGCCAGCAGCGGCAGGTAGCGCAGGAACTGCAGCGTGTCGCCGAGGCCCTCCTCCTGCACCACCAGCACGGTCCGCCCGGCAAGGTCGGGCAGGCGCGACAGCGGCGGCAGCAGGCGGTCGGCGGGCAGCACGCTGCGGCCGGGTTCCGCCAGGACCCAGTCCTGGTCCTGCCAGGCCTCGGCGAACCGCCCGGCGTGCAGTCGCGCGACGGCGCGATTCACCCGGATCTGCCGGTTGTCCGGCTCCCGCGCCAATGCCTCGTCATAGGCGTCGAGGCACGCGTCGAATTGGCCCTCGATCTTCAGCATCATGGCGAGATTGCCGCGGAACACCGGCTGCGCGGGATCGAGCGTCACCGCCATACGGAACCGCTCCGCCGCCTCGGCGAACCGCCCGGCCTCCGCCAGCGCCAGCCCCATCTGGTCATGGGCCTCAGCCACCTGCGGCGACGCGCGCAGCAGCGGTTCCAGCACGGCCACCGCGGTTCCGGCCTCGCCACGCCCGCGCAGCAGTTCCGCCAGGCCATAGCGCAACCGGGCGTCGTCCGGCATCCGCACCAGGCACGCGCGGTACTGCGCCTCCACCAGCGGGGCCTGCTCGGGTGCCGGCAGCATCCGGGCGAGGTCGCGGCACGGATGCGCGTGCTCGCCGTTGAGGCGCGCGACGCGGTTCAGCAGGGGCGCGGCCGCATCCGCCTTGCCCTGCGCGCCGAGCGCAAGACCCAGCACGAGCAGCGCCTCGGCATCATCCCGACCGCCGCGCAGCAGCCCGCGACATGCGCTCTCGGCGTCCCGGTACCGACCGCTCTCCAGCGCCGCCAGCGCGGCCTGCAAACAGGACAGTCGTGCAGCCATGTCCCGGTGCTCTCCGATGCGACGCGCACTATCCACCCGGCGGGATTAACGCCGCCTTGCCGGCCGCGGCCTTGGCGCCGTCCCGCGGTGTGCTAGAAGGCCCGGTCCGGGCAGGCAGGAGATACCAAAATGCAACGACGCCGATTTGTGACTGCGACCGCGCTGGGCGGCGCAGCGCTGGGCGCCGCCGCGTCGGCGCTGCCGATGCCCGCCATCGCGCAGAGCATGCCCGAAATAAAGTGGCGCCTGGCGTCGAGTTTTCCGAAGAGCCTGCCGACGCTCTACGGCGGTGCCGAATACTTCTGCAACAAGGTCGCGGCCGCAACGGACAACCGATTCCAGATCCACGCCTTCGCCGGCGGCGAGATCGTGCCGGCGCTGCAGGTGCTCGACGCGGTGCAGAACGGTACCGTCGAGTGCGGCCAGACCGCACCGTATTACTATGTCGGCAAGGACCCGACCTTCAGCTTCGCCTGCACCGTGCCGTTCGGGCTCAATACCCGCCAGCAGCAGGCCTGGATCCTGCAGGGTGGCGGACTCGACCTCTTCAACGAGTTCACCAAGGACTACAACGTCCAGGGCTTTGTTGCCGGCAACACCGGGGCGCAGATGGGCGGCTGGTTCCGCCAGGAGCTGAAGTCGCCCGACGACATGAAGGGACTGAAGTTCCGCATCGCCGGACTCGCCGGCCAGGTGATCGCCAAACTGGGCGGCGTGCCGCAGCAGATCGGCGGTGGCGACATCTATCCGGCGCTGGAGAAGGGCACGATCGACGCCGCCGAATGGGTGGGGCCGTTCGACGACGAGAGGTTGGGCTTCTACAAGATCGCGAAATACTACTATTACCCCGGCTGGTGGGAAGGCAACGCGCAGCTCTGGATGTATGTGAACCGCGACCAGTGGGCGCAGCTGCCGCCGGCGTACAAGGCGGTGTTCGAGGCGGCCTGCGCCGATGTGAACAACTGGATGCTGGCGAAATACGACGCGGAGAACCCGCCGGCGCTGCGTCGGCTGGTCGCCAACGGCGCGGTGCTGCGGCCGTTCTCGCGCGAGATGATGCAGGCGGCGTACAAGGCCTCGTTCGAGGTGTACGACGAGATCTCGGCAAAGAATCCGAAGTTCAAGAAGATCTACGAGGCGTGGAAGGCGTTCCGCGAGGACCAGTACCTGTGGTTCCGCGTCGCCGAGAACACCTTCGAGAACTTCGTCTATACGCAGAACGCGGCGGAGACCGCGCGCAAGGGCTGAGCGCTGCCGCATGCACGGATGGCTGCGCGTCAGCGGCGCGATCGACCAGGTCAACGAGCTGCTGGGGCGGTTCGCGAACCTCCTGGTGCTGCTGTCGTGCCTGGTCAGTGCGGGCAATGCCATGGTCCGCTACGCCTACGACCTGAGTTCGAACGGCTGGCTCGAGGCGCAGTGGTACATGTTCGCCGCCATGGTCATGTTCGGCGCGTCCTACACGCTGCGGCGCAACGAGCATGTGCGGGTGGAGATCTTCTATCTCTATCTCACCGAGCGCGGCCAGCTGTGGCTGGACCTGGTGGGCGCCATCGTGTTCCTGATCCCGGTGTGCCTGCTGCTCGCGGCACTGTCCTGGCCGTTCTTCGCGCAGTCCTTTGCGGTGGACGAGTGGTCGGGCAACGCCGGCGGTCTCGTGCGCTGGCCGATCAAGCTGGTGCTGCCGGTGGGCTTCGCGCTGATCGCTGCGCAGGGCCTGTCCGAGGTCATCAAGCGCATCGCCGCGCTGCAGGGCTACGTGCTGATCGACGCCAAGTACGAGAGGCCGACGCAGTGACTGTGCAAACGATGCAGGGATGATCACCCTGGACATGATGCCGCCGCTGATGTTCGGCGGCCTCGTGCTGTTCATGCTGGTCGGCTATCCGGTGGCGTTTTCGCTCGCCGCCCTCGGCATCGCGTTCGGCCTGGTCGCGATCGACCACGGCTTCTTCACCCTGTCCTACCTGCAGGCGATCCCCGGCCGCGTGTTCGGCAACGTGTTGTCGAACGACCTGCTGCTCGCGGTGCCGTTCTTCACCTTCATGGGTGCGATCCTGGAACGCTGCGGCCTGGCCGAGGACATGCTGGATTCGATGGGCCAGTTGTTCGGGCCGATCCGCGGGGGCTTAGGCTATTCTGTCATCATCGTGGGCTTCATCCTGGGCGCCATTACCGGCACCGTCGCCGCTCAGGTCATCGCCATGGCGCTGATCTCGATGCCGGTGATGATCCGTTACAAATACAACATCCGCTACACCACCGGCGTGCTGGCGGCGTCCGGCACCATCACCCAACTGGTGCCGCCGTCGCTGGTGCTGATCGTGCTGGCCGATCAGCTCGGCAAGTCGGTGGGCGACATGTATCTCGGCGCGTGGGGACCGTCGGTCATCCAGATTGCGCTGTTCGCGCTGTACACCTTCGTGCTGTCGATCGTCCGTCCGGAGTGGGTGCCCGCAGTGCCGGCCGAGGCGCGCACGCTCACCGGCTGGGCGCTGTGGAAGAAGTGCCTGATGGGCATCGTGCCCTCGGCGGTGCTGATCTTCGTTGTGCTGGGCACGATGATGCTGGGTCTCACCACGCCGACCGAGGCGGGTGCGATGGGTGCGGTCGGCGCCATCGTGCTCGCGGTGATCCACCACCAGCAGTTCAGCCAGGCCGGCAAGAAGATCTTCCTGCTGGGCATCGCGGCGACCGGCATCGCACTGATCGTCGGCGTGTTCGGCCTGTCCTCGGCGCTGTTCCGCGTCGCGATGTCGGTGCTGTACCTGGCTGTCGTGTGGCTGTGCATCGAGGCGGCGCGCATCCCCGACCTGCGCGACCTGATCCAGCAGGGCTACCGCACCACCATGCGCATCACCGCGATGGTGACGTTCATCCTGATCGGCTCGACCTGCTTCTCGATCGTGTTCCTGGGCGTCGACGGCGGCCGCTGGCTCGAGCACCTGCTGACCTCGCTGCCGGGCGGCGTGTGGGGCTTTCTCGCGTTCATCAACCTGTTCATCTTCTTCCTGGCGTTCTTCCTCGACTTCTTCGAGATCGCCTTCATCATCCTGCCGATGATCGCCCCCGCCGCGCAGAAGGTGCTGGCGCCGGTGGTCGGTGCGGATGCCGCGCTGATCTGGTTCGGCGTAATGCTGTGCGTGAACATGCAGACCTCGTTCATGCACCCGCCGTTCGGCTTCGCGTTGTTCTACCTGCGCGGTGTCGCCCCGCGCTCGGTCAGCAGCGCCGACATCTACTGGGGTGCGCTGCCCTGGGTCGGGCTGCAAATGATCATGGTGGCGCTGGTGATCGCCTTCCCGATCCTGGTCACCGGCCTGCTGGACACTACCGTCGCGGTCGATCCGAGCAAGGTGCGGATCGACATCCAGTCGCCGGCGTCGGACGAGCCGCCGCCTTTGGTCATCATGCCGAAATAGCCCGGTGGAATCGCTTGTCGGTCTGAGCGGCACCGAGGCGCTCATCGCCCTCGGCCAGGTCGTGTTCATCAACGTCGTGCTGTCGGCCGACAATGCCGTGGTGATCGGCATGGCGGCGATGGGCCTGGACGCACGGACCCGGCTGCGCGTGCTGTGGCTGGGCATCGCGCTGGCGACGCTGCTGCGCATCGGCTTCGCGGTGGTGGCGACGACGCTGCTCAAGGTCCTCGGACTGCTGCTCGCCGGTGGCGTGCTGCTGCTGTGGGTGGCGTGGCGGCTGTGGCGCGAGATGCGGCGCAGCGCCGGACCGCAGCAGGCCGCGGCGGGCGTGATCGCAGAGCGCAAGACACTGGCCCGCGCGCTGTGGCAGATCGTGGTGGCCGACGTGTCGATGTCGCTCGACAACGTGCTCGCCGTGGCCGGCGCGGCGATGGACCAGCCGGTGATCCTGGCGATCGGGCTGGCGATCTCTGTGCTGTTGATGGGCGCCGCCGCTGCGGCAATCGCCCGCCTGCTCGAGCGTTACCGCTGGATCGCCTATGTCGGCCTGGCGATCATCCTGTACATCGCGGCGAAGATGATCTGGACCGGCGTGCAGGACATCGCAACGGCGGCGGCGAACTGAACGATCTGTCCATGCCCGACGGCGCGGTCGTTCCGATGGCTGGGATTGCCTGCCGGGCGGTGAGATCGTTTAAACCCGTGTGGCACCAATATCCCGGAGCGCTGCTACCGCACCGTCAGTCGTCATGACCTCAGCGGCGAATGCGCGGCCCAGAATCTCGACTTCTGCCTCATGTAGTTCGCGGCTCGTCTCGGCGACCGCATCCTTTACCAGGATCATGTTATAGTTATGCCCAACGCCCCCGCGCAGTGTCGTTGAGACACACACGGTGGTTGTCACCCCCGCCACGACGCAGGTCGTAATACCGAGGTGACGGAGAATCGTGTCCAGCGGCGTATTCGAGAAACCGCCGTATCCCTTCTTGACCACGATGTGTTCTCCGGCCTGGGGCTGGAGTTCATCTGCGATCTGCGCACCCCATGAGCCTTCAATGAGGAAAGCTCGGTCCTCACCGGTCAATCCGGACCGCCAATGCGGCCACTGTGCGTCCGCGTAGGCTGGATCGTGCGTTGTGATGATGTGCACCACTGGCCGTCCCGCCCTGCGATAGGCTTCCAGCAGGCGCCGCACCTGCGGGATCGTTGCCATGAGAAACGGCATGTCCCAGTTGCGCTCGGGATGTTCCCGCGCGCATCGGTCAAAGCCGCCATCTGGATGAACGAAGTCGTTTTGCATATCCACGATTATCAATGCCGACCTGGCTAGGTCCGGCTCCGCAATGTGATTGTCCATTTCCGCCTCCCCTGGCGATGAGCCGCGTTCGGCCGCGGGCTGCGACGAATGTCCATCGGAACCGACGTCGCGGCAACTCACCCTGCACCATGCCGCCGCTCGACCATGCTCATCGGGCAAAGGCGCTACGCAAACCGATGCCGGCCGCAAACCCATCGGCCGTCACGTTCCCTCGCGCCGCCACGCCAGCACCAGCAGCCCCAACATCAGCGGCAGCGCGATCCACGCCGGCAGCAGCGTCAGCGAGGCGATGCCGGTCACCACATGATCGTGCCGCCGCTCCAGCCCGATCCACGAGCTGCCCGCGGCCGGCCGGTCGGGCTCGGTCCGCCGCAGGTCGGGCAGGTCCGGCGGCGCGCCTGGCGTGCCGGTGCCGATGAAGTGCACGCCGCCGCCCGAGCTCCGCGCCAGTTTGCGCAGCAGTGTCGCGGTGGCGCGCAGGTCGGCCAGTTCCGGCGGGTTCGCCGCGCCCGCGGCGGCATAGGCGGTGCGGCTGCCATCCGCGACCTGCCAGACGCCCGGCGTGGTCGCCGGCAGACCGGCAGTGCCCTTGCCGGGGCTCGCCGCCAACAGGTCCAGAGTCTGCGTCTTGCCGTCGGGATCGGTCACTGTCACCTGGCCGGGCGGCGCCGGATCGATCGAGCGGCGCACGATCGACAGCCGTCCGTCGGCGACGCGCGCGGTCAGCGCGTTCTCCTCCAGCTCCGGCTCCTGCATCAGCCAGTGCGCCACCCGGCGCAGCAGCTCGGCCTGCGGCCCGCCACCCTGATGGCCGCGTGACCACAGCCAGATCTGGTCGGACAGCAGCAGCGCCACGCGGCCCTTGCCGACGCGGTCGAGCAGCAGCAGCGGCTGGCTGTCGCGGGTGCCCAGCAGCACCTCGCCGCGCACATCGGCCGGCTGGATGCGGCGGTACCATGACCCCCAGTCCGCCACCGCGTCGGGGACGGTGGGCGGATTGGCGCCGGTCAGCCCCTCGGTGACCGGATGGCGCTGGCCAAGGTCGGTGACGCGCGGCCGGAATTGACCCTCGATCACCGCGCTCATCGATGCCGGCACGCCCGGCAGGACCTGGCCGATCGGCGTCGCGGCCAGGCTGGAGGCGCCCGAGAACTCCGGACCCACGCTCAGCAGCAGCGCGCCGCCGCTGCGCACGTGCTCGGCGATGTTGGCCATGTACGGCATCGGCAGCAGGCCGCGGTTCTGGAACCGGTCCAGGATGATCAGGTCGAATTCGTTGATCTTGTCGAGGAACAGCTCGCGCACCGGGAAGGCGATCAGCGCCAGCTCGTTCAGCGGCGTCAGGTCGTCCTTCTCGGGCGGCCGCAGGATGGTGAAGTGCACCAGGTCCACCGACGGGTCCGCCTTCAGCAGTCGCCGCCAGGTGCGCTCGCCGGGATGCGGTTCGCCGGAGATCAGCAGCACGCGCAGCCGGTCGCGCACGCCATTGATCTCGACCACCGCGCGGTTGTTGATGGTGGAGACCTCGCCGGGCAGCGGTGTCGCCGACAGCTCCACCACGGTGGGGCCGGCGCGCGTGATCGGCAGGTCGATCCGCTGTTCCGCGCCGATCGGCACGTTCTCCACCCGCGGCGGTTCGCCGTCGCGGCGGATCGTCAGGTTGGCCGACGCCGATGGGTGCGGCACGCCAAGATCCTCGATGGCGACCCGCAGCGTGGCGGTCTTGCCGACGATGCCGTAGCTGGGTGCCTCGATCACGCGCAGGCGCCGATCGAACTCCTCGCCCTTCGCCGGGATCAGCACGTTCAGCGGCGCGCCGCCCGGCGGGTTGTCGGGAATGTCGTGCACCTGCCCGTCGGTGATTGCGATCGTCCCGGCCAGCCGCGAGCGCGGGATGTCAGCCAGTGCCCGGCCGATCGCCTCGAACAGGCGGGTGCCCGCATCGCCGCTCTCCGGCACCGTGACGGTGCGCAGTTCCAGCTCCGGCAGCTTGGCGGCCTGCTGCGTCAGGACGGACCGCGCCGCCTCGGCCAGCCGGGCCCGCTCGCCGACCTGCATCGAAGCGGACTGATCGACCACCAGCAGGCCGATGTCGTGCAGATTGTTCAGGCTCTCCTGCACGAAGCGCGGGCCGGCGAGCCAGGTCAGCAAGGTGGCGAACGCCGCGAGCCGCAGCAGCGTCCCGCGGGCGCGGCGGAAGGCGGCGAGCGCCACCATCAGGAGGGCGAGTGCGGCGAGCGCCGCGATCAGCCAGATCGGCAGCAACGGCTCGAAGCGCAGGGCGGCGATGACGTCGGTGGGGTGCATCACTGCCCCAGCCGCTGCAAAATGGCCGGCACGTGCACCTGGTCCCCCTTGTAGTTGCCGGTCAGCGCGTACATCACGAGATTGACCCCGAACCGGTAGGCCAAGGTCCGCTGCCGTGCGCCGCCGGGGATCACCGCATAGGGATTGCGGCCGTTGTCGTCGATCGCCCAGGCGGCCGCCCAGTCGTTGCCGCCGATGATCACCGGGCTGACGCTGTCGTTCGTGCGGTCCTGGTCGCGCTGCACCCAAATGGTGTCCCCGGTGTAGCGGCCGGGGAAGTCCTGCAGCAGGTAGAATGCGCGCGCCAGGACATGCTCGGTGGTGAGCGGCGCCAGCGGCGGGATCACCAGGCCCTGCGCCACGTGCTGCAGCGCCGACTCGGTCCCCGGTGCGAAGCCGGCGCCGGAGCCGGAGTCTCGCGTATCGATCAGGATGATGCCGCCGCGGCTCATGTAATCGTTCAGCGCCGCGGCCTGCTCCGCCGCCAGCGGCTGGGCACCGGCAGTGATCGGCCAGTAGAGCAGCGGATAGAAGCTGAGATCCGTCCGGCCCGGCTCGACGCCATCCGGCTCCGCCAGGGTCGCGGCGGTGCGGCGATTCACATACTCCGACAGTCCTTCCAGTCCGGCGCGCGAGATGGCGTCCTGCTGGCCGTCGCCGGTGGCGATGTAGCCCAGCCGGGTCGCGAGCGCGGGGTTCGTGCCGCTGTCCAGCGCGTGCGCGGTGGGCGCCGCGAGCAGACCCAGCGCCAGCGCGGCCGCCACCCGACTGGGCCGCAGCAAGCCGCGCAGTGCCAGCGCGATCAGCAGGTCGAGCGCGAGCAGGACGACGGCAGCGGCCAGCAGCGCGGGCCCGAGCGCATGCTCCTGCTGCGTCCCGTCGTAGTTCTCGACGCGGGCGCCGGGCACTGGCGGCGCGGCCTGGGGCAACGGCAGGTTGGCGCCCAGGTTCAGTGAGCGCCGGGCATTCTCCGGGCCGTAGAGCCCGGGCGGGTGGCGCGGCGAGGCGGTGGTGGAGGCGATCGCGTTGGCGGGCAGACCAGTCGCGGCCTGCGGCGGAGCGGACAGCAGGCCGAACCCGTCCAGCGTTTCGGCCGGCGCCAGCATCGTGCTGTCGGACACCGGGGCAACCCCGGCCGACAGCGCGACCAGCCGGCGCAGCATGTCTACGAACAGCCCCGACAGCGGCAGGTTCGACCAGTCAGCGTTGGCGGTGACGTGGAACAGCACCACCCGGCCGGCCCCGCGGGTCGCCTGCGTCACCAGCGGCGTGCCGTCGGCCAGCGCGGCCCAGGTGTGCCCGGCGAGGTCGGCGGATGGCTCCGCCAGCACCTGGCGATTCACCCTCACCTCGTCCGGCACGGCCAGGCCGGCGAACGGCGAACCGACGCCGAACTGCGCCAGCCCTGCCGGTTCCGACCAGGACAGTGCCCCGCCCAGCTGGCGGTCACCGCCGAGCAGCTTCACCGGCATCAGGGTGTCGGGCTCCCCGATCGGCTGTTCGGCGGTACGCGGCCCGGCGAAGCGGACCAGCAGGCCGCCCTGTTCCACCCACTTCGTCAGCGCGTCGCGCTCCTCGCCCGCGGGCAGCGGTCGGTCCGCAAGGATCACGCACCGAGACCTCACGTCGCAGCAGCGTGGCGAGATCGGCCTCGCGCAGTTCGGTGAAGGGCGCCAGCGCGCGGCGCAGATAGTATAGCGAGCCGGCAAACGGCGACTCGGCGGTCGCGAGGTCGCCGGCCAGGATGGCCACCGGCCGGCGGCGCCAGCGCTCGTCCAGCAGCACCACCGATGCGGCGCTGGGCGGTGTCTCCAGCACGAGGCGCATCAGCCGGTTGCGCAACTCGGGCGGCAATGCGATCGGCGCGGAGGCTTCGCCAGCTCCTGCGGGCAGGTCCAGGACGCTGCGTGCCAAGGTGCGGCCATCGCCGCTCTGCGCCAGCACCACGGCCTGCGCGGGCGCCGGCTGCGGCACCTGGGCGACGCGAGCGACCAGCGCATCCGCCTCGTTGACCGGCGGCAGCAGGAGCCGGACCGGCGTCGGCTGGCCACGCAGTTCGGTCACCCCTCCGGCGTCCGCCAGCGCCGCGGCGAAGGCTGCGAAATCACCACCGTGCGTCAGGCCATCGCCCAGATAGATCACCGCCGTTCCAGGCTGATGCCAGCCCCGCAGCGCGGCCGCGGCGGTGGCGCGGTCCGGCGGCCACGGCTCCGGCTGGAGCGCCGCCACCCTGGCGCGCAGGTCGGCGACCGGCAGCGGCGGGGTGATCTGCGGCGCCGCGCCCGTGGCATCGGCGGACGTCACGAGCAGGGCCACCTTGCGTCCCGCACGGTCGGCGCGATCCAGCTCGCTGTTGGCGGCACGCATGCGAAGCGCCCAGTCGCCGGCCGACGCCCAGCCATTGTCCACCACCAGCAGGACCGGACCCGAGCCGGCCAGTGTCGCGCCGGCATCGAGCACCGGCCGCGCCAGCGCCAGGATCACCAGCGCCGCGGCGATGACCCGCAGCAGCAGCAGCCACCAGGGCGTGCGCGCCGGCGTCTCTTCGCGCGCGTGCAGCCCCATCAGCAGGCGGATCGCCGGGAACGGCTCGCTGCGGGGCGCCGGCGGCGTGACGCGCAGCAGCCACCACAGCAGCGGCAGCGCCGGCAGTGCGAGCAGCACCCAGGGGGCGGCGAAGATCATTGCGCGGCCAGTGCCGTGTAGAGGCCGAGCAGGGCGGCCTCGGGCGAATGGTCGGTGCGGTGGATGGCGAAACCGAACCCGGCGGCGGCGCAGATCGCCGCGAGACCGTCCTGCTGCGCCTTCATCCGCCGGCCATACTCGTCACGCACACCCTCCACGCGCGGGATCAGCGTCTCGCCTTCGCGTTCCAGCCCGCGGAACCGGATGCGCCCGCTGTACGGCAGGTCGGCCTCTGCCGGGTCGAGGATCTGGAGCAGGTGGCCGCTCACCGGGGTCGCGGCAAGCCGGCCGACTGTCTCGCGGATCTCCTCGAGCGGCGAGAGGAAGTCGCCGAACAGCACGACGCGGGAATGCCGCGGCAGCGGGACGCGCGGCGGCAGGCCGGCGTCTTCGACGGCGGCACCCGCGACCGTCTCGGCCAATCGGTCCAGTCCGACGCGGCCGGAGACCGGCCGCGCGTCCGGCGCGATCATCGTAACCCGCTCGCCGCCGCGCAGCAGCAGCGAGGCGAGCGCCAGCAACAGCAGTCCGGCCCGCTCGTGCTTTTCGACCGGACCGCCGCGCGAGCGCCAGCGCATCGAAGCCGAGGCGTCGCGCCACAGGCAGACGGTCTGCGCCGCTTCCCATTCGGTCTCGCGGATGAACCAGCCCTCCGGCACCGGGCGGCCAGACTTCGCCGACTGCCGCCAGTCGATGCGAGCAATCGGATCGCCGGCGACGAAGCGGCGGAACTGCCAGAAGCTGTCGCCCTGGCCGACCCGTCGCCTGCCGTGCACGCCCTGCGCCACCGTGGCCGCCACGCGTTCGGCGGCCACCAGCAACGGCGGCAGGCGTGCGCCGAGCGCTTCGGCCCGTCGTGCCTCCGCCGCGGCGTGCGTGGAACCGCTAGGCAAGTCGCCCGACCAGCCGGTCGATCACCTCGGCAAGCACCACGCCGTCGGCACGGGCGGAGAAGTTGAGCGCCATGCGATGGCGCAGCACCGGACGGGCAAGTTCGACCACGTCGTCGATGCTCGGTGCCAGCCGGCCCTGCAACAGCGCCCGCGCGCGCGAGGCCAGCATCAGCGCCTGCGCCGCACGTGGCCCGGGACCCCAGGCGACGTGCCGGCGCACCGTGTCGTCGTCGGCCGATTCCGGCCGCCCGCCACGCACCAGCGACAGGATCGCGTCCACCACCTTCTCGCCTACCGGCACGCGGCGGATCAGTGCCTGGGCGGCGCGGAGTTCATCGGCGGTCATGGTCGGCTCCGCCGGCGCGGCTTCGGTTCCCGTGGTGGCCAGCAGCATGGTCCGCTCCGCCTCCAGCGCCGGGTAGCTCACGTCCACTTCGAGCAGGAACCGGTCGAGCTGCGCCTCGGGGAGCGGATAGGTGCCCTCCTGCTCGATCGGGTTCTGCGTCGCCAGCACGTGGAACGGGCGCGGCAGGGTGTGCTCGACGCCGGCTACCGCCACCCGATGCTCCTGCATCGCCTGCAGCAGCGCCGACTGGGTGCGCGGGCTGGCGCGGTTGATCTCGTCAGCCATCAGCAGCTGGCAGAACACCGGGCCGGGCAGGAACCGGAAGCTGCGCCTGCCCTCGGCCTCATCCAGCACCTCGCTGCCGATGATGTCGGCCGGCATCAGATCGGGGGTGAACTGAACGCGCTTCGTCGCCAGTCCCAGTACGATGCCGAGGGTCTCGACCAGCCGGCTCTTGCCCAGGCCGGGCACGCCGACCAGCAGGGCGTGGCCGCCAGACAACAGTGTGATCAGCGTCTGATCCACCACCTCGTCCTGGCCGAAGATCACGCGGCCGATCGAAGCGCGCACCCGGGCGATGCGGGCGCCCAGTGCCTCGACTTCGGCGAGGATGTTGCTGGCGTCAATCGAGCCTTGTGGCGTGGCAGCCATACTTACCGACATACAGGAATACGCCTCTGACAAAACTTACCAGGCCGTCATATAGGCACTTTCACGCGCGGGGGGATGCTACCTATATCGGGCCGGAGGTTGAAATATCGGCAGGGATGGAGACGGAGACGTGAACGAGGCCAGTTCTCCAATGCCGTTTGCCAGAGCGATGACCCGCGAGCCGGCCGGGCGGATGGCCACGACGGCGTTTGCCGAGGCGATGCCATCCGCTGCCTGCGGCCGCACGCGGCCGCTGCGTATCCCCGTGGAATGCGGCAATCTGCCTTTCCTGATCCGGCGCGACGGCACCTGGCTGTATCGCGGCAGTCCGATCAACCGCAAGGAGCTGGTGTGCCTGTTCGCCAGCGTACTGAAGCGCGACGAGGATGGCGGCTTCTGGCTGGAGACTCCAGCCGAACGCGGGCGGATCGAAGTAGAAGACGCGCCGTTCGTCGCCGTGGAGCTCGACTGGGTGGGAGACGGCCGCCAGCAGACGCTGTCGTTCCGTACCAATGTCGACCAGGTGGTCACCGCGGGGCCCGAGCATCCGATCCGGGTCGCGCACGACCTGCTGACCTGCGAGCCGACGCCCTACATCCTGGTCCGCGCCGGCAAGGGCGAGCGCGGCATCGAGGCCCGCATCAACCGCGCCGTGTATTACGAACTGGTGGCGCTGGCGGTGCCCGAATGGGTCGGCTGCCGGCGCATGCTGGGCGTCTGGAGCTGCGGCAGGTTCTTCCCGTTGGGCGAACTGCCTCCCGGCGAAGAGTGACCCCGACAGCATGACGGCGGCCGAGCTGCGCGCGCGGCTGACCGCGATCGCGACCGAACCGCTGCCCGGCGAGGTCGCGCATGGCGACGACATCCTGGAGATCCTCGACCGCCCCCCGGTTCCGGCGGCGGTGCTGGTGCCGGTCATCCTCGGTCGGACGCCGGGTATCCTGCTCACCAAGCGCAACGCGCATCTCAACAAGCATGGCGGCCAGGTGAGCTTCCCCGGCGGCCGGATCGACGCGCATGATGCGGATGCCGAGGCGGCGGCGCTGCGCGAGGCCGAGGAGGAGATCGCGCTCGACCGCACGCGCGTGGAGGTCCTTGGGCGAATGGCCGACTACGTGACCGGCACGGGCTATCGCATCACCCCGGTGCTGGGCCTGCTGCCGCCTGGCTTGGCGCTGTGCCCTTCGCCCGAGGAGGTGGAGGCGGTGTTCGAACTGCCGATCGAAGTCCTGCTCGACCCCGCGGCGCCGAAGCGCCAGCGTCACCACGTGCGCGGGATCTGGCGCGAGTACTGGGTCTGGCCCCACCCCGACCATTACATCTGGGGCGCGACCGCGGCGATCCTGGTGCACCTGGCGCAGAAGCTGCGGGCGGCAGGGCCACATGCTGCGGCTGGTTGAGCTGGCGCTCTTCCTGGCGCCGTTCGCGTTCTTCGCCGCCTGGCGCTTCATGGCGCTGGAGGGCGGGCCGCCTGTCAAGCTGGTGATCGGCGCGGCCTGCGTGCTGGCGCTGCTGGCCGCAGCGCTGATCTGGCTGAGCCAGGATGAGGCGCTGCCACCGGGCGCGGACTACCAGCCTGCCCGGCTGGAGGATGGCCGGGTGGTGTCGGGCCACCCCGCGCCACCATGAGCGAGGCGCCGGCGCTGCGAATCGATCCGCCCGCGTTCCTGGCGGAGCCGGCGCTGGCTGCGGTAATGGCGGCGCTGCCCGAGGCGCGGGTGGTCGGCGGCGCGGTGCGCGACACGCTGGCGCTCCGTGAGGTGCGCGAGATCGACCTGGCCACGCCGCGCACGCCGGAACAGGTGACGCAGGCGCTGCGGGAGGCGGGCCTGCGCGCCGTGCCGACCGGGCTTGCGCATGGCACCGTCACCGCGGTGTCGGACGGCCAGGGCTTCGAGGTGACCACACTGCGGCGCGACGTGCAGACCGATGGGCGCCGGGCCGTGGTGGCGTTCACCGATGACTGGCGGGCGGACGCGGCGCGGCGCGACTTCACCATCAACGCCATGTCGCTGACCCGCGCGGGTGAGGTGTTCGACTATTTCGGCGGCACCGCCGATCTGCGCGCCGGCGTGCTGCGCTTCGTCGGCGACCCGGCGACCCGCATCGCCGAGGACTATCTGCGCATCCTGCGGTATTTCCGGTTCCTGGCGCGCTACGGGAATGGCCCCGTCGATTCCGCGGCGCTGGCGGCGATCCGCGCCGGCGTGCCAGGGCTCGCCAGATTGTCGGTCGAACGCGTGTGGAATGAACTCGCCCGGCTGCTTGCCGCCCCCGATCCGCGGCCGGCGGTGGCGCTGATGGCGGAGGTCGGCGTGCTCGCCGCCGTGGTGCCGGAGGGGGCCGATCCGGCACGGCTCGCGCGACTGGTGGCGGCCGGGGCGCCGGCCGATCCGCTGCTGCGCCTGGCGGCGCTGCTGACCGGGGATCCGGCGGGGCTCGCCGCACGCCTGCGGCTGTCGGCGGCAGAGCGCGACCGGCTGGCGGCGCTGCGCGCGATGCCGGTGCCGCGGCCCGGCGATGACGATGCGACGCTGCGCCGGTTGCTGGCCGACGAGGCAGCCGGGGTGCTGATCGAGCGGAGCTGGCTCGCCGGCGACGATACGCCGCAATGGGCGGCATTGCGCGCGCGGCTGGCAACCATGAAGCGGCCGGTGTTTCCGCTGGAGGGGCGCGACGTGCTCGCACTCGGCGAGCCGGAGGGACCGCGGGTCGGCGCGCTGCTGCGTGCAGTGCGGCAGTGGTGGCTGGACGGCGGTTGTATCGCCGGCGAGGAGGCGTGCCGGGCGGAGCTGATGCGAAGGATGTAGCGTCCCGCGCGGGCGAGGGGTTCCGAAACGGCGCGCCTGATCTAGTGTTGTGAGCCTGACGGTCCAGATCCGGCCAGTACCGTCATTGCGAGCGTAACGAAGCAATCTCCTGGAGTTGTCGCACCAATGCATGCGGGAGATTGCTTCGCTTCACTCGCAGGGACAGTGGAAAGGCGGGCAGCCAACGTCAGGGGCGGAACACCGGCTTCCTGCCTGTCCATCTCCGGGACGGTAGCGTGAGCGGCTCGAAGAACCTGATCCTGGGCTTCTGCAGCAGGCAGTCGCTCGATCGATTGGCGCCGTTCATCGCCTCGCTGCGACTGGCCGCGTTCGCCGGCGACGTCTGCCTGCTGGTCGAGGATGTGGCCGCCGCGACCATCGGCCGCCTGCGCGCGCTGGGGATCATCGTCGAGCGCGCCGCGCCGTCCGCCCAGCCAGGCATGACCGCGATGTCGAGCCGCCACTTCAGCTATCTCGACTTCATGACCCGCCGTGGCGAGGGATATGGCAATGTGCTGCTGGTCGATCCGTCGACGACCCTCATCCAGGCGGATCCGTTCGGCATGCAGCTTCCTGCCGAGATCGTCTATGCCGGCACAGGCCGTCTGATCGGTGAAACGCCGGACGTGCACGGCGCGGTGGTGCGAGGCTACGGCGAGGCGGTTGCGCACAACATCCGCGACTGCACAGTGGCGAACGCCGCAACTACTCTCGGCACGCGCGCGGGCATGCTGCGATACCTCGCCGCGATGACGCAGCAGCTGGCGGGCCGGAGTGGGCCGATCACGGGGGCGCTCGACAAGGGCGTGCACAACTACATCGTGCACATGCGGCCGTTGCCCGGCGCATGGCTCGACCGGACCGGCGGCACCGTGGTGGCGCTCGACGCGTCGGCACCCGACACCGTGGCGGCCACCGACCAGGGCGTGCTGACCGACGGCCGGCTCGCCCCGGTGGTCGCCGACTGGGATGCGATCACCAGGGTACTGGTGCATGTCAGGACCTCGCCGCGCTATCGCCTCGACGATGCTGCGCAACCGGCCCGCCGGCAGGCGCCGGCGCCGCGCGACGCGGTGGCCGCGTTCTATTATCGTCCGCGCGATGCAGGCTGGCTCGAGCTGTTTCTCGGCAGCCTCCGCTGTGTCAACGACGCCGCGGACGTCTACTGCATCGGCGATTTCGACCCGGATGAGCTGGCGGTGGTCGCGCGGTTCGGCGCGCTGGCGTTCACGCTGCCCGCCTGCGAGCCGACGATGGCCGAGAACCTCGCGCACTTCTACCTGCACCAGGTGCTCGAGGGGATCGTCTCGGCCGGCGCGACGCCGGATCAGCTGCTGTTGCTGGACGGCGTGCGGGCGGTGTTTCCGCGCGATCCGTTCCTGAACAAGACAGTCGGCCTGTCGCTGTTCCGCGAAGGTCCGGCGCGCATCGGCGAGTTGGAGTACAACCGCCATCGACTGGCGCTGTTCATGCCGCTCGATGAGCGCGCGCTGCGCCAGCCGGTGGTGTCCTCGATGGTGCTGCGCGGACCGCTTCCCGCGCTGCGGGAATTCTACCGCCGGATGTTCATCGAGCTGGTCGGCCGCGCCGAGTTGCTGAAGATCCACAAGGTGGTGCAGGGGATCGTCAACAAGCTGTGCCATACGGACGACCTGGGCTTCCCGGTGACGGTGCATCCGAACGGTGCCGAGGTGTATTTCGAATTCCTTGGCTCGTCGCTTGCCCTGGATACCAGGCGCGGCGTACGGATCGGCGGCACCGTGCCCGGCGTGGTGCTGGGCGGGCACCCCGAGAGCCCGCTGCTCATGAAGCTGCGCATCGATCTCAATCTGGCCGATTCCTGAGGCGCGATGTTCGACAAGTTCCAGTGCCCGGCCTGCAGATTGCCGCTGCCCGCGACCGGCGTTTGCGCCG
The DNA here is from genome assembly GCA_963812075.1 of uncultured Alphaproteobacteria bacterium. Lineage (GTDB taxonomy): Bacteria > Pseudomonadota > Alphaproteobacteria > Acetobacterales > Acetobacteraceae > JAMXLO01. Next base: position 261,101 of record CAWETN010000016.1, on the reverse strand, counting down.
GCTGCGGCAGGTGCTACGCGTCCACGGACGGCATCCTGGACTTCGTCGGCGGACGCTTCGACACGCAGCTCGATGTGACGGCGTACGACGACTATCACGGCATCGACGACGGCACCGCGGAGCGGGCATATCGCCAGATGCGGCACCTGGCAGGCGACCGCTGGCCGGACTCGCTCGGTTCGGTGGTGGAGATCGGCTGCGGCACCGGGCTGTTCTCGCGCGCGATGATCGCGCATGGCGATGCCGCCGATGCCGTGCTGACCGACGTGTCGCCCGACATGCTGCGGCTGTGCCGCGCGCATCTCGAGCGGCTCGGGCTGGGCAGCGCGCTGCCGCTGCGTTTCGCCACCTACAGCGCCAACGAGGCCTGCTTCCGCGACGCCGCGTTCGATGCCTGCATCGGCACGTCGGTGGTCCACCACATCGCCGACGTGCGTGGCTTCCTGGCCGACGTCTGGCGCATGCTGAAGCCGGGCGGCTGCGCCTGCTTCACCGAGCCTGGCTTTCGCTACACGCGGGTCATGGGGATGGCGCTGGCGGAGATCATCGCGCTGCTGCTGGTGCGCGAACCCGACTACGGCGCCGACCGGCAGACCTTGCACAACTGGGTCGCCGAGGCGCGGCGCGGCACGATGCTGCAGGGCGACCCCGCGCTGCTGGCCGACCTCGAAGACAAGCACATGTTCATCGGCGAGGCGTTCGAGGCCCTGGCGCTCGATGTCGGGTTCGCGACCGCGGAGGCGCTCAACACGGTCGAGGCCGACGGCCTTGGCAATCTCGGCGGTCTGTTGGCAAGGATCGGCGTGGGCGAGCCGGTGGCCGGCCAGATCATGCGCCTCTGGCCCAGCTACGCGGGGCGCTACCTCGCATTGCTGCACACAACGGATCTCGCCTCCGGCTACCTGTTCTGGCTGACCAAGCCGCGAACGCCCATCAGGCCGCCGCGATCATCCAGCCCGGTGGTGGCGCGCGAGCCGCGACGGAGCAGCGAGGACGCGGTCACCGGGGGCGGCATGCCATTCCGCTGGGTGCTCTCGGCGACGGCGGAGCCGGCCGCCGGCGGGCTGCGGGTGCATCTGCGTGGATGGTGCCTGGCAAACGCCGACATCAAGGTGGTGCGCCTGACGATCGACGGCATGAGCCGCGCCGCGCCGGTCTGGTTCCCGCGCGCCGACGTCCACCAGGTGGTCAATCCGCACGGCCAGTACGCCGCATGGAACAGCCTGTGCTGCGGCGTCGATGCCGCCCTGCTGTTCGACGGCCTGCAGTTGGCGGGCCGACAGCGACTGGCACTGGACCTCGATTTCGTGTTCAGCGACGACCGCTACGTGCCGATCGTGGCGGGAGGAACGCTGGTGATCGGTGAAGAGTTTTCCACCGGTCGCTGACGCCGTGCGCGGCTGGCCACCTCCGGCGGTGACTGATACACGCCAGCGCATGGATGCCGCCACCCCGGGCCGTGATCTCGCAGCCAGGCGCCAGTCCGCGCGCCATCTGCTGGGACGGCTGTGGCGCGAGCATATCCGCCACCGCAAGGCGCGGCTTCTGCTCGTGCTGCTGCTGACCGGGCTGATGGCGGGAACCACGGCGCTCTATCCCGTGGTGATCGACCACGCGTTCCAGATGTTCACCGACCGCGACCGGCGCATCCTGTACCAGATCCCCGCGCTGGTCGTGGTGATCACCTCGATCAAGGCGGCGGCGCAGTATTTCCAGAACGTGCAGGTGCAGCAGATCGTGCTGCTGGTGATCCGCGAGCTGCAAGGGCGGATGTTCGCGCATCTGGCGCATGCCGACCTGGCGCAGCTCGAGCGCGAGGCGCCGGCGCAGCTGGCCGCGCGCTTCACCACGGATGCGACGATCATCCGCGATTCGCTGACCCGGGCGGTGAACGGCGTGGCCAACTCGGTGACCGTGGTGGGCCTCGTCGCCTCGATGCTGTATCTCGACTGGCTGCTCAGCCTGATCGCGGCGGCGCTGTATCCGCTGGCGGCGTTGCCGATCCAGACCATCGGACGGCGGATCAGGCGGGCCTCGGGCGGCATGCAGGAACGCATGGGCGAGGCCGCGGCGATGCTGAACGAGAGCTTCGCGCAGGCCCGCACGGTGCGCGCCTACCGGCTCGAGGACGCCGAGACGCTGCGGGCGGAAACCGCGTTCGCGCAGCTCTACCGCGCGCTGATGCGCATGGCCAAGGGGCGCGCCCGCGTCGATCCGGTGCTGGAGGTGCTGGGCGGTGCGGCAGTCGCCGCGGTGATCGGCTTCGCCGGCTGGCGCGCCGCCATCACCTCGCAGAGCATCGGCAACTTCACCGGCTTCGTCGCCGCCCTGCTGATCGCCGCACGGCCGCTGCGCGCGCTGGGGTCGCTGAACGCGGCGCTGCAGGAGGGCGTGGCGGGGCTCGCCCGCGTGTTCACCGTGGTTGACGAGAGGCCGTGCATCGCCGACGCGCCGGACGCCGTCGTGCTGCCGGAAGGGCGCGGGCGCGTCGTGTTCGACGACGTGCACTTCGTCTATCCCGACGGCCGTGCCGGCCTTGCGGGACTGAGCTTCACCGCCGAGCCGGGTACGATGGTGGCACTGGTCGGACCGTCGGGCGCCGGCAAGTCCACCGCGCTGACCCTGATCCCGCGGCTGCACGACGCGACCGCCGGCGCGGTGCGGATCGACGGCTGCGACGTGCGCCATGCGACGCTCGCCAGCCTCCGCGACGCCATCGCCTACGTGGCGCAGGACACGCTGCTGTTCGACGACACGGTGGAGGCGAACATCCGCATGGGGCGGCCGGACGCGGCCGATGCGCAGGTCCGCGCCGCCGCCGATGCTGCTGCTGCGGGCGACTTCATCGCCGCGCTGCCGGACGGCTACGCCACCCGCGTCGGGCCGGGCGGCCGGCGGCTGTCGGGCGGACAGCGCCAGCGGGTGGTGCTGGCGCGCGCGCTGCTGCGCGATCCGCGCATCCTGCTGCTGGACGAGGCGACCAGTGCGCTGGACACCGAGAACGAGGCCGCCATCCAGGTGGCGCTCGCCCGGCTGCGGCAAGGCCGCACCACCATCGTGATCGCGCACCGGCTCTCCACCGTGCGCGACGCCGACCTGGTGGTGGTGATGCACGAAGGCCGCGCGCTGGAGTGCGGCGAGCATGCCGCTCTGCTCGACCAGGATGGTCTCTATGCCCGGCTGGTGCGCAGCCAGGCGCTGGCCGAACCTGCCCCCGTGCCGTAGCGGTCCGGTGGTCGTGCTAGGCTGACAGCGGGATGAACGACCACGCCACGACAAAAGAGCTGCCGCCTCGCCCGGTGGTGCGCCAGGAGCAGCTGTCGCGGCCGCGGCACCGACGCGCCGCCTACGCCAAATGGATACTGCTGCTGATCATCGCGGTGGCCGCTGCGGCCGGCGTCGCCCATTGGTATCTCGCGGGCGACACGGTCAGCACCGACGATGCCTATACCGACGGTCGTGCCGTCGCCATCGCGCCGCAGGTCGCGGGCGCCGTCATCGCGCTGCACGCGTCCGACAACCAGCGCGTCAAGGCGGGCGACGTGCTGCTGGAGATCGATCCGCGCGCCTACGCCGCGGCGCGCGACCAGGCGCAGGGCAGCCTCAGCGTGGCCGAGGCGCAGCTGGCCAACGCGCGGATCAACCTGGAATGGGCGCGCGAGGAGTACCCGGCGAAGCTCGCGGCTGCGCAGGCGGCGCTGGCGGCGGCGCGTGCCGGCCGCCTCAAGGCCGAGGCCGATGCGCGGCGGCAGCGTGGCCTGCCGAAGCAGGCGACGACCCAGCAGGAGGTCGACACCGCGACCGCGGCGCTGAGCACCGCCGAGGCCCAGGTGGATCAGGCACAGGCGGCGGTGCGGCAGGCGCAGCTGGTGCCGCAGTTCATCGGCGAGGCGGAGGCGCAGGTGCGCCAGCTCGAGGCGCAGGTGACGCTGGCCCGTGCGCAGCTGGAGCAGGCGACGCTCAACCTGTCCTGGACCAAGGTGATCGCGCCGCAGGATGGCTGGATCACCAAGCGCAATGTCGAGCAGGGCAACTATGTGCAGGCCGGCCAGTCGATCCTGTCGATCGTCACGCCGGACATCTGGGTCACCGCCAACTTCAAGGAATCGCAGCTGGACCGGATGCGGCCGGGGCAGCCTGTGGACATCGGCATCGACGCCTATCCGCACCTGAAGCTGACCGGCCACGTGGACAGCATCCAGCTTGGTTCAGGGTCCCGGTTCACGGCGTTTCCGGCCGAGAACGCCACCGGCAACTTCGTGAAGATCGTGCAGCGCGTGCCGGTGAAGATCGCCATCGACCATGGCCTGGACCCCGACCTGCCGCTGCCGCTTGGCGTGTCGGCGGTGCCGACGGTGCAGCTCGCCGGCAGCGCCAGGTGAGCGACCGGCACGATGCGGCGTGGCGGCCCGGGGCAAATGTATGGGTGGTGGCCGGCGCGGCGACACTGGCGCCGTTCATGGAGATCCTGGACACCACGATCGTCAACGTGAGCCTGCCGAACATCGCCGGCTCGCTGTCGGCCAGCAACGACGATGCGACCTGGACGCTGACCTCGTATCTGGTGGCGAACGGCATGGTGGTGCCGGTGGCGGGCTGGCTCGGTCGGCTGCTCGGACGCAAGCGCTATTTCCTGATCTGCATCGCGATGTTCACGCTGTGCTCGTTCCTGTGCGGCATCGCCACCAGCCTGCCGCAGCTTGTGGTGTTCCGGCTGCTGCAAGGGTTGTTCGGCGGCGGGCTGCAACCGTCGCAGCAGTCGGTGATGCTGGACACTTTCGAGCCCTCGCAGCGGGCCAAGGGCTTTTCGATGGTCTCGGTTGCGGTGATCTTCGCGCCGATCATCGGCCCGGTGCTGGGCGGCTGGATCACCGACAACTACTCGTGGCGCTGGGTGTTCCTGATCAACGTGCCGGTGGGGATCATCGGATTCTTCGCCGTGGCGCGGCTGATCGAGGATCCGCCCTGGGTACAGCGCGACCGCGCGCAGCTGCGCGACATCGACACCATCGGGCTCGCGCTGATCGCGCTGGGGCTCGGCGCGCTGCAGATCATGCTGGATCGCGGCGAGGACAGCGACTGGTTCGCCTCCCCCACCATCCAGCTCTACGCGCTGCTGGCGGCGGTGGGCATCGTCGGGCGGCGTCGCGTGGCTGCTGCTGGTCGAGAAGCCGGTGGTCGACCTGCGCTGCCTGAAGGACCGCAACTTCGGCGTCGGCGTGGTGATGGTGTCGGGGATCGGCGCAATCCTCTACTCGACCAGCGTGATCATCCCGGTGATGGCGCAGCAGTGGTTCGGCTACACCGCGCTGCTGGCGGGACTGCTGCTGTCGCCGGGGGCGGCGGTGATGCTGCTGTGCATTCCCATCACCATGCGGCTCGTGCTGCCCCATGTGCAGACGCGCTATGTCGTCGCCTTCGGCTTCTTCGCACTTGGCTGCTCGGCCGTGATCGCGCACCGGCTGACGCCGCAGATGGACTTCTGGACCCTGGCCTCGTTCCGTGCCTTCCAGACCGTCGGGCTGGCGTTCCTGTTCGTGCCGAACAGCACGCTGTCCTATTCCACGCTGCCGCGCTCGCTCAATGCCGATGCGACGGCGCTGTACGCGATGTTCCGCAACATCTTTGGCTCGGTCGGCATCGCGGTGGTCACCGCGCTGGGTGCCGAACGCCTGCAGACGCACCGGGCGTATCTGGCGGAGCATCTGACGCCGTACGACCAGCCGTACCAGGACCTGCTGGCACGTCACATCAAGACGCTGCAGGCGATGGGACACACGGCGCAGAGCGCGCACGACGCGGCACTGGGGCTGATCGACCGGACGCTGAACCTGCAGGCGGCGATCCTGTCGTATATGGACCTGTATGCCTACATCGCGCTGGCGACGTTCTGCCTGGTGCCGCTGACCCTGCTGTTCCGCCCCGGCGTCGCAGGTCGCCCGCGGTAGCTGTCGGATCGCCTCAGCTCAGGCTGCCTGGATGGTCGCACCAGACGCTGGGCGCCAGCTTCAGGTGCTCGCTCGCCGGGTAGTTCGCTTGCCAGTAGCGCGCGCATTCGCCGCTGGTAGGGTTCCACACGCCCGGAAAACTCCGCATATGCACAAAGAAATCCTCCAGCAGCTGCAGCCGGTTGCACCAGCCGATCGCGCCAGGATGCAGCACCATGCTGAACTGCCGGCCGCGCCTGTATTGCGCGTCGAACTCCGCCCGCCAGTTGCGGAACAGGTCGTCCGCGTGCTCCAGCCCGGTGCCGCGGCGCGGGAACAGCAGGAACCACTGATCGTCGAAGTGGTAGTAATAGGGCAGCGTCAGCAGGGCACGGCGGGACGCGAAGTCCGCCACCCAGTAGTGCGGCACGTCGTCCGCCAGCCCGTTGCCGAGGTACTCGTAGCCCGCGCCGATGAGCAGATCGACGGTGTGCGGACTGATGGTGCCGCCGGCGAACGGATCCTCCTGCCGTGGCAGGCAGAACCAGCCGGTCGGCCGGTGCCCGATGGCGCGGGTCAGCAGGTCGGTGGCCAGATCGAGCCGCGCCTTCTCCTCCGCCGCACTCAGTTCGCTGACATCCTCGTGCCGCAGCCCGTTGGCGGCGATCTCATGGCCCTCGGCCACCAGCGCACGCAGCCGCTCGGGGCGCAACTGCGCGATGACGCCAGGCACCGCGAACGTCGCCTTGACGCCGAACCGCCGCAGCACGGCCAGCAGCCCATCCAGCCCGTCATGCGCCGCGAAATACGCGTCCGGGTGCGCGAGGTCGCGGTCGCGGCATCCCGGCCGGACCACGTGCGACACTGAGGTCCACCACAACGGTCGCGCAGCACCGGTTGCCATGCGGCCATCGCACCTCGTCGTCGCGCAGTCCGACCTCGTCCGAGATCGTGTAGCCTTGCTTCCACGGCATGGCATGGGCTCCTGGGTCAGGCTGGGAAGTTCGCGAGGCAGTGCCGGGCGACCTGCTCGCAGCTGGCGAACCACACGCCGGGCAGGGTCTTCATGCGCGTGATCAGCCGGTCCATCATCTCGATCCGCAGCGCGCGCCCCGAGACGAACGGGTGCACGACGATGTTGAGATAGCCGCCGACGCGATACTGCTGACGGAACGCCGCCCACCACAGATCGAATACGCGGTCCGGATCGGTGATGCGCTGCGCCGCGTTGCCGCTGCCCAGCCAGGCGAAGCTGTAGTACATCGCGTCGTCGATGGCATAGTGGAACGGCAGGTTGAGCATCGTGTTTTCGCCGTCGGCGTCGCGTACGTAGTAGGGCCGGTGGTCGGCCGAGTCCTCCGAGACATACAGGAATCCCTCCTGCTTCAGCAGTCCGAGCGTGTGCGAGCTTCTGGTTCCGACCGGGCGGCGCCCGGCGATCGCCTCCAGCGCGCCGGCCGTCTTCAGCAGGTGGTCGCGCTCCAGCGCCGGGTCCTGCGGTACGTGGTGCTCCCACATGTGGTCGGCGATCTCGTGCCCGCTGCGCGCTGCCGCCCGCAGCGCTGTGGGATAGAGTTCGCAGATACGGCCGGGGGTGAAGATCGTCGCCGTGATGCGATGCGCGTCGAACAGCTCGATCAGCCGCCAGATGCCGACGCGGCCGCCGAACTCGCCTTTGGCCAGCTGCATCGGCGGCTCGTTCAGCAGGCGTCGCAGCAGCATGGCGTCGAAATCGGCGGTGAAGTTGACCGCGATCTGCGCGCCGTCGGGCCAGGTGAGGTCGGCGATGCGCTGGTGGCGCGCGTCGTAGCGCTGCGCCACGGCGCACAGGTCGGCGATCTGCTGTTCGCGTTCGCTGGTCATTGTCGCGTCCCCGGCAATACTTGTAAAACATACCACGAGTGTTGACTTGCCGCGTATCCGCGCCGCACAGTCCGGCGTCGCAGCGATTTCCGCGGTGATGACAGGAGGCCAAGTTGAGAGCGATCCGCAAACTGTCCGGGCCGATGATACTATGCGCTGCCATGGCATGCTTCGGGATGCCGCACGTGGCGACGGCGGCGACCGTTGGGCCGGTCACGGACGATCTCGGCGTGATCCGGATCGCCAAGGGCGCGCCCATCCAGATCGGTGCCTACTGGGTGCTGTCGGGCGCCGATACCGCGCTTGGCCTGGACGAGAAGCGTGGCGTCGAGATCGCCTTCAAGGAAGTGGGCGGCAAGATCCTTGGCCACCCGCTGAAGCTGAATGCCGAAGACGACGGCTGCAATGCCGAAGGCGGACAGACCGCGGCGACCAAGCTCGCGGCCAATCCGCAGACCGTCATCGTACTCGGTCCGGCCTGCTCCTCGGCGGCAACGCCCGGAGCGCCGATCCTGTGGCAGCAGGGCATCGTCGATATCTGCACCGCCTGCACCGCGCCCAAGCTGACGTCACCCGACCGCAAGCCGGAATACGCCGGCTTCGCCCGTACCGTGTTCAGCGACAGCGAGCAGGGCAAGGCGGATGCCACCTACGTGCACGACATCTCCAAGGCGCAGTCGGTGGTTACGGTGCATGACGGTAGCCCGTACGCGCAGCAGCTTCAGCAGGTGTTTGCCGACAACTTCAAGCAGATGGGCGGCAAGGTGCTCTCGCAGGAGGCGATCGCGCCGACCGACGTTGACATGAAGCCGCTGCTGACACGCATAGCGAGTGAGAAGCCAGATCTGATCTACTTCCCGGTGTTCACCGCCGCAGCCGCGCAGATCGTGCGGCAGGCCAAGAGCACGCCGGGTCTGGAGAAGACCGCGCTGATGGGCGGCGGCTCGCTGCTGTCCGCCGACTTCATCGAGGCGGGAGGGCCGTCCGTCGTCGGCTTCCGCATCGGCTATCCCGACCTGTCGCCCGAGGCGATGGGCAAGAACTATCCGAAGTTCGTCGAGGAGTACAAGAAGGCGTACAACGAGGCGCCGATCTCCGGCTACCACGCCAACGCCTATGACGGCGCGATGCTGGCGATCAAGGCGATCGAGAAGGTCGCCAAGACCGACAAGGACGGCAACACCTACATCGGCAAGAAGGCGCTGCGCGACGCGGTGTTCTCGACCAAGTTCGACGGCATCAGCGGCCCGATCGCCTGCGACCCCTATGGCGAGTGCTCGCAGTTCAAGCCCTCGGTGCTGGAGTTCACCTCGGCCGATCCGAAGACCTTCGGCATCGGCAAGAACCCGAAGAAGATCTGGCCGTAGGTGTCCGACACCGTCGCTGCCCGCGGGCCATGGCGTGCAGCCATGGCCCGTTTCAATGCAGTCGATGTGGTCCTGTGGGCGCTGCGCATCGGCGTCGTGCTGGTGGTCGTGGTGGGAACGGTCAGCACGCTGATCAAGAACCGCTACGATGCCGCGCAGTGGTTCGACTTCGTCATGTTCGGCCTGACCATCGGCAGTATCTACGCGCAGATCGCGCTGGGCTACACGATGGTCTACGGCGTGCTGCGGCTGATCAACTTCGCGCACGGCGACATCGTGATGACCGGCGCCTTTGCCGGATATTTCGTCGCCACGCCGCTGGACCGCTCGGGCTTTCTGGAAAGCCAGCCGGTGCTGGCGATGGCGGCGATCCTCGCCGTGGCGATCGTCGTCTCGACCTCCATCGCAGTGCTGACCGAGCGCATCGCCTACCGGCCGTTCCGGCGCGTCGTCGGGCTGGCGCCGCTGATCTGCGCCATCGGCGTATCGTTCTTCCTCGAGCAGACGTTCCGCGGCATGTTCGGCTCGGCGGTGAAGTCCTATCCCGAGCCGGAATGGGAACGCGTCGCCTTCCAGGTGTTCGGCTTCAACGTGCCGCGCATCGATGTGCTGGTCATCGGTCTCGCGCTGGTATTCATGGGCGGGCTCTACGTGATCGTGCAGCGCACGCGCATGGGCACCGCGATGCGCGCGGTGGCCGAGGACGGCGAAGCCGCGGCGCTGATGGGCATCGACGTGAACAAGGTGGTGGTGTTCACCTTCGTCCTCGGCGGCGCGATGGCCGGCATCGCCGGCGTGTTCTACGCGTTCGTCTATAAGCAGGTGTACTTCCTGATGGGCTTCACGCCCGGCATCAAGGCGTTCGGTGCCGCGGTGCTGGGCGGCATCGGCAACATCCCGGGCGCCATGCTGGGCGGCTTCTTTCTCGGCCTGGTCGAATCCGTCGGCCCCACCTTGTTCCTCGACGGCATGGGCATTCCCGCGCCATACCAGCTGCGCGACCTGATCGCATTCACCCTGCTGATCATGGTGCTGATCTTCCGCCCGCAAGGCCTGCTCGGCGAGCGCATGGCGAAGCAGCGCGCATGATGCGCCGGGCCAGCCTGATCGGCCTGGCCTTCGGTGCCGGCGCGGTGCACATCGCGGCGGTGGGCGTGCTGCTGGCGATGCATCAGCGCTGGATCATCATCGACGTGCTGAGCCTGGGCCAGGCGGCGCTGGTGTTGATCGCCGGGGGCGCCGGCGCGATGGCGGGGCGCCCGTTGCCGGGACTGATCGCCGGCGCCGCGGCCGGCCTGCCGATCGCCGCGCTCACGGTGCTCATGTCGCTCGTGCCGCTGCATTCGATCTTCATCGCGCTGTCGTCCGACCTGTTCGACATGCTGACGCTGCAACTCGGTCTCGCGGCCGGCGTCGCGATGCTGGTCGGCGGTGGCGCGATCGCCGGGCTGCTCGGCGCGGCGTTACGGCGAAGCCCGCCCATCGTGCGCCGCGCGATCTTCCCAGGCGCCATCGCCGTCGTGGTGGCCGGCGTGTTCCAGGAGCTGATCCAGCTCATGCTGCAGCAGGTACGAAGGACCGGTCGGCGACTTCCGCAACTTCATCTACACCTGGGAAGGCCTGAGCCTGCAGGGAGCCGTCACCATCTTCCTGCTCGCCGCGCTGTGCAGCGAGGTGTTGGGCTTCGTGTGGCGCATGCGCGCACAGCGCCTGGCCGCCGAGGATCATCGGCGCGAGCGCATGATGAAGGCCGGGATCGCGCTGCTGATCCTGGTTCTGCTGCCGGCCATCGCCGGTTCCTATGTCGGCCAGGTGCTCATGCTGGTCGGGCTCTACATCCTCATGGGCATGGGCCTGAACCTGGAGGTCGGCCTCGCCGGACTGCTCGACCTGGGCTTCGTCGCGTTCTTCGCGGTCGGCGCCTACACCACCGCGCTGCTGACCGCGGACGCCCCGCACGCGCTGGCGCAACTGCCCTACTGGGGCGCCATGCCGATTGCCGTGCTGCTGTCGATCTTCGTCGGCGTGCTGTTCGGCCTGCCGGTGCTGGGCGTTCGTGGCGACTACCTGGCGGTCGCCACGATGGGTCTGGGCGAGATCGTGCGGGTGATCGTGCAGTCGGACTTCGCCGCCCCGCTGCTCGGCGGCGCCCAGGGCATCCTGCAAATCCCCAAGCCGGCGATCGGGAGTTTCGTCCTCGGCAGTCCGGTCTCGCTGTTCTACCTGACGCTGGTCGCCTCGGCGGTCGCCGCCTTCGTCGCCTGGCGGCTGGAGAACTCCCGCCTCGGCCGCGCCTGGATGGCGCTGCGCGACGACGAGGACGTGGCGCAGGCACTCGGCATCAACCTGATCCGGTCGAAGCTGCTGGCCTATGGGCTGGGCGCCGCGTTCGCCGGCCTGGCCGGATCGATCTTCGCCACCATGCTCACCTCGGTGTACCCGTCGAGCTTCCAGCTGCTGATCTCGATCAACGTGCTGGCGCTGATCATCGTTGGCGGCATGGGGAGTCTGCCGGGCGTGGTACTCGGCTCGATCGTGCTGATCGGCCTGCCCGAGTTGCTGCGGGAGTTCGGCGAGTACCGCTATCTGTTCTACGGCGCCGTGCTGATCGTGATGATGCGGCTGCGGCCCGAGGGGTTGTGGCCGTCGGACGTCCGCCAGCGCGAACTGCATGCGGCGGACGAGACGCTGGCGCTGGATGCGGGCGCCGACCCCGTGCCGGCGCAGCCGAGGTAGCGGCGTGGCCGAGCCGCTTCTGCACTGCGACCGGCTGTCGATGCGCTTCGGTGGGCTGATCGCGATTGCCGATCTCGATCTTGCGGTGGCGGAGCACAGCATCCACAGCGTGATCGGCCCGAACGGTGCCGGCAAGACGACGGTGTTCAACTGCATCACGCAGAACCTGCGGCCGTCGGCAGGCGAGGTGTGGTTCGCCGGCGCGACGGATCGACGGGCTGACCCCCGATCGTGTGGCGGCCGTGGGAATCAGCCGCACCTATCAGAACATCCGCTTGTTCCGCAACATCACCGCGCTCGACAATCTGCTGGTCGGAATGCACCTGCACCTGAGCTCCACCTGGCTGGGTGCCGTGCTGCGCACGCCGCACACCATGCGCGACGAGCGCGCCGCGCACGAGGAGGCGATGCGTCTGCTGCAATTCGTCGGCCTGCGCGGACGCGGCGACCTGCTGGCGCGCAATCTCGCCTATGGCGAGCAGCGGCGGCTGGAGATCGGCCGGGCGCTCGCCACCAAGCCTCGGCTGCTGCTGCTGGACGAGCCGACCGCAGGAATGAACCCGCACGAGACGTCGGACATGATGGACTTCATCCAGCAGGTGCGTGAGCGCTTCGGGATCACCATCCTGCTGATCGAGCATCAGATGCGCGTGGTGATGTCGATGTCGGACCGGGTCACCGTGCTGGATCATGGCGTGAAGATCGCCGAGGACGTTCCGGCCCGCGTGCAACAGGACCCGGCGGTGATCGAGGCCTATCTCGGCAAGGCCTCGGCGTAGCCCCGATGGCGCTGCTGGAGATCGATGCGATCCACGTATTCTACGACAAGATCGAGGCGCTGAAGGGCGTCTCGCTCGTGGTGGAAGAACGGCAGATCGTCACGCTGGTGGGCGGCAACGGCGCAGGCAAGTCCACCACGCTGCGCGCGGTCAGCGGGCTGCTGCATCCGCGGCAGGGCGCCATCCGCTTCGACGGCCGCCCGCTCACCGGCCTTGGCGCACACGAGATCGCGGCGGCCGGCGTGGTGCACGTGCCCGAGGGGCGGCGCATCTTCGGCCGGCTGACGGTGAGCGAGAACATGGAGATGGGCGCGTTCACCCGTCGCGACCGGCGCGCGATCGCCGAGGACAAGGAGCAGATGCTGGTGCTGTTCCCGCGGCTGCGCGAGCGGCTGAAGCAGGTCGCCGGAACCCTGTCGGGCGGCGAACAGCAGATGCTTGCCGCGGCGCGCGCGCTGATGGCGCGGCCGCGCGTGCTGCTGATGGACGAGCCGAGCATGGGGCTGGCGCCGATGCTGGTGGAGCAGGTGTTCGAGACCATCCGGCGGATCAACGCGCAGGGCGTGACGATCCTGCTGGTCGAGCAGAACGCGCCGATGGCGCTGGGCATCGCTGACCGGGGCTACGTGCTGGAGAGCGGCCGCATCGTGCTCGATGGACCGGGACGCGATCTGCTGGACGACGAAAGGGTCAAGCGGGCCTATCTCGGCTGATCGGCGGTGGCGCCGCGGCGGTCAGCCTCGCGCGATGACAGTCGAGGCAAGTATCGCGATCGGGAAGGCGTAGTCGATGCGCTCGCCGTCGCGCCGCACCGGGATGCCGAGCCGGCCGTCCTCGGCCGAGGCAGCGTACATCTCGATGATCTTCACGTCGTCGCCGGGGTTCGGAAACGACCTGGCCAACAGGTTCCTGATCTCGTCGCGCAGTTCGTAGAAGCCGGCGCGCGGTTCGCGCATGCCCGCGGCGCCGAACAGTCCCTTCAGTTCCGGCAGCGTCAGGCATCGCACATGCGACGGGTCGCGCAGCTTCTCCGCGCGGTTCCATTCCGCGGCCTTCGCCGGATCGTCCGCGGCATACATGTCGACCACCACCACGCGGCCGCCCGGCGCGCACACCCGCGCCATCTCGCGCATCACCGACAGCGGATCGAGGAAGTGGTGCATCGAGAACCGCGTTACCACGATGTCGAACCCGCCGTCGTCGTAGGGCAGCCGCCCGACGTCGCCACGATCCCAGGTGACGTTGGCGATGCCCTTCTCCGCCGCGAGCTGCTGCGCGCGGTCAAGCATCGCCGGCGTCATGTCGATGCCGGTCGCGTGCTTCACATGCGGCGCGAAGGCGCACACCACCAGGCCGCCGCCGCAGGCGACGTCCAGCACGGTATCGCCTGGCTGCGGATCGGCCGCCTCGACGATCATCCGCAGCGCATTGGCATCCGTGATAGGGCTTGCCGTGCTGAACGGCGTCGCCTGGCGCGTGAACTGGTCCAGGATGCGTTCCTGGTGCGTCGTGTCACTCATTGCCCTCACCCCAACCGATAGATCCGTTGCGCGGTATCATGGAACAGCGCGCGCTTCTCGTCGGCCGATGCTCCGGCGGCGATTCGCTTGAACGCGTTCCATAGCGCGGCCCAGCCGATGCCCATCTTCTCTACCGGGAAGTTGCTCTCGAACATGCAGCGATGCGGGCCGAACAGCTCGATGCAGGTCTCGATATAGGGCCGCCACGCCGCGGCCAGTTCCTCGGAGGTGATCGGCCGCTCCGCCGCCTTATAGTCGTAGAGCGCCGCCCGCATCATCATGCCGCCCAGCTTCATCGTCACGTTCGGGCACTTGGCGAGTTCGGTCACCGACGCTTTCCAGGTCGCGAAGACCTCCTCGCGCCGCCCGGCATAGGGGCCATAGCCCAGCACCCCGCCGACATGGCCCATGACGATGTTCGTGCCGGGAAACGCGCGCGCCAGATCGATAACGTCGGCCAGCTGCGTGAAGAACACCCAGGCGTCCAGCGACAGTCCGAGCGCGGACAGCCGCGCCAGGCCGGCGCGGAAATCGGCGCGGCGGTAGATGTCGGGTCCCGGTGCGCCGTTGCCGATGGCCGGATCGGCGTCCCAGTTGCCGGAGTGGCGCACCCCGCGGAAGCGGCCGCCGGCGGCGCGGATCTGCGCCTCGAGCACCGCCTCGACCCGCGCGCCCAGGGTGAGGTCGGCATAGCCCACGATCCCGGCGGCCACCCGGGCGGGGCCGTAGCCGCCGCTGTCGCTCATAGCCGCGATCCCGGCGACAAACTCGGTCTCGCCGACCGGCCGCAACTCCTCCGGGCCGCCGGCGCGATACATCGCATGGCACTGGAGGAACACCGTGGCTACGACGTTGTGCCCCTGGCGGAGATCGTCGAGCAGTTCTTGCAGCAGGTAGCGGTGATCCTGGCGCTGCCACAGATGGTGATGCGTATCGATGATGGGCAGATCCGGGTCAAGGATCGGTTCCGGGGCCGCCTTGGCCAGCCATGCCGCGTCCGGTGCGTAGATCCGGCCGAATTGGGTGGCCTTTCCAAACTCCGGCATGGGGGCACTCCGAGATGGGTTGGCCGCGGTCTAACACGGCCGGCACCGCTGGCGAACAGCGCCCTTGCGGCCATTCCGGCCGCCCGACGCAGCTTTTTTTCCCTGCCACTGCGAAATGGGCTAGTCTGGCGGCTCGGGTGCGGCACAGCCGGGGAGTGTCGCGCCAAAGGAGGGGTTTATCGACCAAGGCCGCGAGTCGCGGAACGATGGGCGCCAGAGGGGAGGCGCCCAGACCCAGGCTGTTCGCCGTTTCGGCCGGACCGTCGTCATCATTGCCGCCCTGTTGCTTGTCGCGCTGGCCTGGATCGGGGCGCGGGACGCCGTACTTGTACACCGCGGCGAGACCCGGGCACGCGTGCAGGCCGAGGTGTTCGCGGCGACCCAGGCGTTGGAGGAACAGCTCCGCCGGGAACTGCTGTCGCTCGACCAGACGTTGCGCTTCCTGGAATACGAGTGGCAGGCGGACCCGGACCATTTCGACCTCGCCGCGCGCGCGCGCCAGGCGGTCATACTGTCGGACGTTTCCCTGCAACTGTTCATCGCCGACGCAACCGGGACCGTTCGCTCGAGCTCGCGGCCGGCGATCATCGGCACCGATGTCAGCGGCCGGGACTATTTCCGCAACGAGGCCTCGCTTCCGGCGGACGACGGCAAGATGCTCGTGGGTGAGCTCACGCAGGGTCAGGTCACCCAGTTGTGGCAGATCAATCTGGTGCGCCGGCTCGACAACCCGGACGGTTCCTTTGCCGGCGTGATCGCGGCCTCTTACGACACCAACTCTTTCATGCGATTCTATCGCGAGATCAATCTGGGCAGGAACGGGCTGATCGCTGTGGTCAGCGAACGCGACGGCAATGCCTGGACACTGGCCGGCGGCGACCAATCTCCCGCCGTCATCCGCATCACCGACACGCCGACTTTCGCCAGGCTGCGGGATTCGCGCGACGGGACCTGGACCGGGGTTTCCGATCTGGACAGCGGCGATCGGCTGTATGCCTTTGCGACAGTGCCGGACTACGGCCTGAAGGTGGTGGTCGGCGTCGATCGCGCCGAGGCGATGCGGCCGGCGGCGGAGTGGGAGGCGAACGCCCGGCTGTTCACCGGCGGCATCACCCTGCTGATCGTGCTGCTGACCTTGCTGCTGCTGCGTGCGCAGGGCGTGACGCGTCGACGCCACGAGGAACTCGCACGCGAGCGCACGATCCTCGAGGGCACGCTCACCGGCATGAGCGACGGCATCATGATGGTCGATGCCGATCTGCGGCTGATGGCGTGGAACCGACATTTCCCCACGTTCACCGGTGTGCCGGAGGAGATCCTCCGCGTCGGCCTGCCGATGGAGGAGATCCTGCGCGCGCAGGCCGACGCCGGCGAATTCGGTCCCGTCGATGCCGCAGACGAGGTCGAGCGTCGCATGGCGCTGCTGCGTTCCGGCGACAGTATGGGCACGATCGAGCGACCGCGGCCCGACGGACGGCAGCTCGAGATCCGGCGGAGCCTGCTGCCCGGCGGCGGCTTCGTCACGCTGTACACCGATGTGACGGAGCGGCGGCAGACCGAAGAGCGGTTGCACCAGGCACAGACGCTGGCGGCGATCGGCCGGCTGACCGCGGGCGTCGCGCACGACTTCAACAATCTCCTCGCCGCCATCATGGGCAACGCGGAGATCCTTTACAGCCAGCTGACCGAACAGCACGCGGATTTACGGCGTGTGTCGATGATCCTGCAGACCGCCGGTCGGGGGGCCGATCTCGTCCGCCAGCTGTTGGCGTTCTCGCGCAAGCAGGAACTGGCACCGGTGCTGGTCGATCTGAACAAGGTCGTGCGCGGCATGAGCGATCTGCTGCGCGCCACGCTCGGGCGCACGATCCAGACCGGGACGCAGCTGGACGACGGCCTCTGGCCGGCGCTGATCGATCCGGTGCAAATCGAGCACGTGATCCTGAACCTGGCGATCAACGCGCGCGATGCGATGCCCGAAGGCGGCACGCTGACCATTTCGACATCGAATAGAACCCTGCGCCGCGACGATGCCAGGATCGATCTGGCCGCCGGCGAGTACGCTGTCGTATCGGTGACGGACACCGGAACCGGCATGAGCGAGGAGGTGTTGCAGAACGCCTTCGAGCCGTTCTTCACCACCAAGCCGCTGGGGCAGGGGTCCGGTCTCGGGCTCAGCCAGGTGTACGGCGTTGCCAGCCAGTCGGGCGGTGGCGTGTGGATCGACAGCACGGTCGGCAAGGGCACCACGGTGAGCGTGCTGTTCCCGCGCGCGGCCAGGCTGCCGGAGAGCGAAGGCGATTCGGACGGCGAACCGGCGCCGGCGCACGATCGGGCGGCATGGAACCGGCGCATCCTGGTGGTCGACGACGATGCGGAATGCCGCGCAACGGTCTCCGCCGTGCTGGAAGACAACGGCTTCGCGGTGACCACGGCGCAGACCGGCGAGGCAGCATTGCGCGCGGTCGATGCAGACCTGGATTTCCATCTGCTGCTGGTCGATTTCGCCATGCCGGACATGCGCGGCGGCGAGTTGGCCGAGGAGGTCCGCGCGCGCCGGCCCTCGATGCCGGTGGTGTTCTTCGCGGTCGGCGATGGCGAGTGGGTCAGCGGCGAGCGCTGGGTGATCAGGAAGCCGTTTGCCAGCCGCAGCCTGATCGAGACGCTGCACGCGGCGCTTGGCCTGCCCCACGAGAACAGTGTCGCGCGGCGTAGTACGCAGAAGGTGTGAGTGGCTCCTTACGTCGCGGCACGCCTGATCCAGTTGCTGTTCGTGCTGCTCGGTGTCAGCGTCGTGGTGTTCGTCACCATGCACCTGCTGCCGGGCGACGTCGCGCAGCTGCTGCTGGGCGACCACGCGACCAACGAGCAACTGCAGCGGCTGCGTGCCCAACTCGGTCTGGATCAGCCGGTATGGGTGCAATATGCCCGCTTCATGCAGGAGGCGCTGCGCGGCGACCTGGGCGTCTCGATCCAGAGCAACCGGCCGGCCCTGGACGACGTGCTGGCCGCGTTCCCGGTGACACTGCAGCTGGCGATGGCGTCGCTGCTGCTGGCCAGCCTGTGCGGCGTGCCGGTGGGTGTGCTGGCGGCGATGCGGCAGGGATCGCGCTTCGACGCCGCGGTGCTGACGCTGACCCTGTTCGGCGTGTCCATTCCGATCTTCTGGCTCGGGCTGATGCTGCTGGTGCTGTTCGCCGCCGGTCTGGACTGGCTGCCGGTGGGCGGCCTGATGCCGGTCGGCCTGGACCCGCCGCGCATCACCGGCATGAGCGTGGTCGACAGCCTGCTGTCCGGTGATACGGCGATGATCGGCGCCAGCCTGCGCCACATGCTGCTGCCGGCCGTCACGCTCGCCAGCGTGCCGCTGGCACTGATCACGCGCATCACGCGGGCCGAGGTGCTGGCGGCGGCGACGGCCGATCACGTGCGCACGGCGCGCGCCAAGGGAGTGGCCGACGCGCAGGTGGTGCTGCGCCACATCCTGCGCAACGCCGCGATCCCCATCGTCACCGTGATCGGGCTGCAGCTCGGGCTGCTGCTGTCCGGCGCGGTGCTCACCGAGACGATCTATTCGCTGCCCGGCCTGGGGCGCCTGATGGTCGATTCCATCCTGTCGCGCGACTATACGGTGGTGCAGGCCGGCGCGCTGTTCATCGCCGTGCTGTTCGTTGCGGTGAACCTGGGGGTGGACATCCTCTACGCCGCGCTGGATCCGCGCATCAGCCGATCATGAGCGCTGCCGTCTCATCCGCACCGGGCATCGTGCGCCGCGCCCTGCGCGGCGGCGGCGCGCGATTCGGCCTGGCGATCGCCATGGTGTTCCTGGCACTCACGGTCCTGGCACCGCTGGTGGCACCGTTCGACCCCTACGAACAGGACCTGTCGAACGCGCTGTCGCCACCCTCCGCGGTGCACTGGTTCGGTGCCGACCAGTACGGCCGGGACACGCTGAGCCGGATCCTCTATGGCACGCGTACCGCCTTGGCGGCGATCGTCATGGCCGACGGACTCGCGCTGCTGCTGGGCGGCGCGCTCGGGCTGGTGGCGGGCTATGCCGGCGGGCGGGTGGATGCGCTGATCATGCGCATCGTCGATGTGCTGCTGGCATTTCCCTACCTGCTGCTGGCGCTGATCATCGTCGCGGTCCTCGGGCCCAGCCTGACCAACTCGGTGATCGCGATCGGCATCATCTATACGCCGCAATACGCTCGGCTGATGCGCGGGCAGGTGCTGTCGGTGCAGGCCGCCGACTACGTGGTGGCGGCGCGCGCGGTCGGCGCGGGACGGTTGCGCGTGATGCTGCGCCATGTGCTGCCGAACAGCTTCACGCCGGTGCTCGTGCTGGCGACGCTGCAATCCGGTGCCGTGGTGGTGGAGACCGCGGGGCTGTCGTTCCTGGGCCTGGGCGCGCAGCCGCCGTCGCCGGACTGGGGGGCGCTGCTGGCCGATGGGCACGGCTACTTCCTCACCGCGTGGTGGATCGCAACATTTCCCGGACTGGCGATCTTCTGCGTGGTGGTCGGCTTCAACCTGCTGGGCGACGCGCTGCGCGATCAGTACGATCCGCGGCTGCGTTAGTATTCACCACAGAGACGCAGAGAGCACCGGGTCTCGGTGTTCTCTGTGACTCTGTGGTGAATCTGCTATTTCTCGACCGACACCTGCTCCATGTCGAAGAACATCTGGGTCGGATTGAGCTGGAAGCCCTTCACCTCCTTGCGCGCCGCCCGCACCTGGAGGACCGAGTTCACGAATACCCATGGCGCATCGTCCATGATCTGCCGCTGGATGGTCTTGTACAGCGCCAGCCGCTTGTCGGGGTCAGGCACCCGCGCAGCCTCCTCCATCAGCCCGGTGACAGCATCGTTCTGGTAGTGCGACGTGTCGCCGACCGGCATCCGCTTCGGATTGAACAGCGAGTCCATGAAGTTGTCCGGATCGCCGTTGTCGCCGCTGAAGCCGGACAGGAACATCCCCTGGTACTTGCCGGACCGCACCTGGGCAAGGAACGCGCCGATGTCGAGCTTGCGCACGTCGCTCTCGATGCCGACCTTCTGGAAGTAGCCCTGCAGCGCCACCGCCAGGTCAGGCCCCGCCGGGTTGTAGCCGCGCGGCGTGCTGTAGGCCAACAGCTCGACCCGGAAGCCAGGCTTCACCCCGGCGGCCGCCAGCAGTTCCTTCGCCTTCGCCGGGTCGTACGGATAGCCGGTCATCGTCTTGTCGAAGCCCCACTGCGCCTCGGGCAGCGGCGAGACCATCGGTGTCGCCAGCCCGCCGAACAGCGCCTTGTCGATCGCCTCTTTGTCGACCGCGTAGTTCAGCGCCTGGCGCACCCGTTTGTCGGTGAACGGCGCCACGTCGTTGGGCATCGCCATGCCATTGACCGCCAGCCCCGGCTGGGTGAGCAGCACCAGCGCCGGATCGCTGCGGATCGAGGCTATCGCCGGCGTGGCGACGTCGCCCATGATGTGCACCTCGCCGCGCTTCAGCGCCAGCAGCGCCGCCTGCGCGTCGGGGTATTCGCGGAATACGAGACGATCGACCTTGGGCTTGCCCTTCCAGTAGTCGGGGTTGGCGTCGAGCACCACCTGGTCGCGCTGCCGCCACTCGCGGAAGATGAACGGCCCGCTGCCGACCGGATGGTTGCGGAAGTCCTTGCCGTATTTCGCCGCCGCGGTGGGGCTGACCACGCCGTTCCACACCATCGCCAGGCTGGCGAGCAGCGCGGCGGACGGCTCCTTCATCTTGAACTCGACGGTGCTGTCGTCGATCGCGCGATACGACGCCACCGGGTCATAGGTGAAGTCGGCCAGATTCTGCACCGAGCCGGTATTGCCGATGTAATTGGGGTCGTCCTTCTTGAGCTGGCGGTCCAGCGTGGCGATCAGCGCCTGCGCGTTGAACGGGGTGCCGTCGTGGAACTTCACGCCCTTGCGCAGGTGGAACGTGTAGGTCAGCGCGTCGGACGACACATCCCAGCTCTGCGCCAGGCCTGGCTCCACCTCCACCGTTCCGGGCTTGTAGCGGATCAGGCCGTCGTAGATCGTCGCCATCACGAAGCCCGAGGTGTTGTTGAGCACGGCCTCGGGGTCGAGCCCGGTCGGATCGGCCGCCATGCTCACCACCAGCGTCGTATCGGCCCGTGCGGTGCCGATGGCGATGCAGGCGGTGCAGGCCAGGGCGAAGATGCGTCGCATAGCAGCTCCTCTCGTTGGCTTAAGGGACAGGATGCACATCCTGCAGGCGAAGCAGTCCGTCGGCCAGCAGGGTGAACCCCGCCACCTTCCGGCTCACGCCGACGATGTTGCGTGGCGTCCAGAGATAGATGATCGGCAGATCCTGGCTCACCTGCTGCCAGACGCCCTCGTAGGCGGCGCGCCGCTCCTTGAGGTCGCTCACCGTGCGGGCGCGATCCAGCAGTTCGTCCACGCGGGCGTTCGCATAGCCCGCCCGGTTGAGTGCGCCGCCGGCGTGCAGGAAACTCCAGGCGTTGCTGTCGGTGTCCAGCAGGCCCGACCAGCCGCCGAGTGTCATGACGTAGTCGCCGCGCTGCACCGTGGCGAGCGCCGCCCCGAACTCCATCGCGTTGACCTGCACCGCAAAGCCGGCCTCGGCCGCCATTGACTGGATGACCTCGCCGGTCTGCACCCCTTGCGGCGTGTTGTAGACGACCAGCGGCACCGGGAACGGCGTGGCGACGCCGGCCTCCTTCAGCAGGGCGCGCGCCCTGGCGACGTCGCGCTTGGTCGGCGCTATCTCCTCGACGTACAGCGGGCTCAGCGCCGATGTCGCCTGCGCGTTCGGCTGATAGGTGCCGGCGAACACCACCTGGCTCAGCGCCTCGCGGTCCAGTGCCAGCTCGAATGCGTGGCGCACGCGCGGGTCGCGGCCCAGCGGCGTATCGGCGCGCGGGGAGCTGCCGACATTGATCGTCAGCGCGCCATAGCCAAGGCTCGGCACCGACACCAGCGCGAGCCGCGGGTCACGCTTCACCGTATCGGCGTCGAGTGGCGCGAGCTCGGTCAGATCCAGCGTGCCGGCCTGGAGATTGGCGAGACGCACGCTGCTGTCGGGGATGATGCGATAGGTGACCCGGTCATAGTGGACGCGCGGCGCCTGCCAGTACCCGGCGAAGCGCTGCAGCGTGATATGGTCCTGCGCGACGCGCTCGACGAACTGGAAAGGCCCGGTGCACACCGGATGCAGGCCGAAGTCCTTGCCGCCGGCCTCGGCCGCCCTGGGCGCCACCATCATGCCCGCGCGGTCCGTCAGTATTGCGACGAACGGCGAGAATGCCTGCTTCATCACGACGCGGACAGTGAGCGGATCGACCACCTCGACATGGTCCATGGCGCCGATCTCGCTGCGCCGGAAGCTGCCGCTGGCGTTCAGGTGCCGCTCCAGCGAATATTTTACTCCCTCGGCATCGAATTTTTCACCATTGTGAAATCGCACCCCGTCACGCAAGCGTATTGATAGAGTTCTGCTGTCGGTCCATTCATATCCGGCGGCCAGGACCGGCACGATATTCAGCCTGGAATCGAAGTCGAACAGCTTGTCGCAAAGCGCTGTCATTACAACAGTACCGACGTAGGTGCGGGAGAAGGTGGGGTCCAGGATGTCCGGATCGTCCCGCATGCCGATCCGCAGCGTGTCGCCGCTCTGGGCGTGCGCGACCGGCATGAGGGCGATGACGCCGGCGAGCAGTGGGAATGGCAGGCGCATTCTGGGGAAACCTTACGAAGAGGCTGTTCGGCCAAGATTGAGGCAGATCGCAGTGCGATCGGCAATGCACTGGGTGGAATTGCATGGAACCAGCCGAAGTGTCGTTGAATTGGCGCGCTTAAGGCGGGCTGCCGCAGCCTTGACTAAGCCGCAATCAGGTCTCTGGTAAGCGCCGCAATAATGCGGTAATAGTGCCTGACCATAGTTAGAGGCTGTAAAGATGGCCGACACTGAGTCGTCAGAGACGGTGCTGAAGCTGACCGCGCAGATCGTGGCCGCGCATGTCGAACACAATTCCGTCCAGGCTGATGCCCTGCCTGGTCTGATCGAAAAGGTCTACCAGACGCTGCGCGGTGTTGGGCAGGCGGCGCTACAGCCCGAAAAGCCTGTCCCTGTCGTGCCGATCAAGCAGTCGGTGAAGCAAGACTTCATCGTCTGTCTGGAGGACGGCAAGAAGTTGAAGATGCTCAAGCGCCACCTGATGACGGCGTATAAGATGACGCCTGCGCAGTACCGCACGCGGTGGGGATTGCCGGCGGATTACCCTATGGTGGCGCCCAGCTACGCCAAGGTGCGCTCCTCGCTGGCGAAGCAGATCGGCCTCGGACGCAAGCCGGCGGACGCGACCGGGCGTGCTCCGGCAAAGCGACGGGCTGCGAAGGCTGCTCCGCGCGGCAGGCGCGCGCGCGCCGGCTGAAGAATGCGGTGTTCCCCGATCGAACGTGCGGAATGCCCGATCCCCGATGAGCTGAGCCCACGCGGATATCGGGGGCTTGGCGTGGACTGAAGAGCAGGTGGATCTGTCCGGGCGGTTCCCACAAGATCGAGACGCCGCAGGCGAGACTGGACGCAGTTGTCGCCTATTCTGGCTGCGCGCCTCGCCGAGATCTGAGCACAGCGCACGTAAGGATGGCGTTATTTGGACGTGACGGCGGCCGCCCACCACGCGCCGCCGCAGACGCGACCAAGCCTCTCCGAAAAACGACAGATGGTTGCGGAGCCTCGGACGGACCGATGCGCCTGCGGGCCGGGCGGGGCGCGGTCCCCGGTTCAGGCCAGCAGCGCAACGATGACAGTTCCCCACAACGCCAGGAGAACGTTGCCCTCGGCATAGGAGACGCCATAGCCGAGCGCCGGGACAGCGCTCTTGGCGGCTTCCTGGACGGCGGCAAGTGCCGGCGTGGCAGTCCCGGCGCCGGCACAGACGCCGAGCAGGATCCCAGGGTGCATTTTGAACAGGCGATGACCAACCAGGACGCCGACAAGGTGCGGGATGAGGGCCGTGACGCTCAATTCCAATGTGATCGGCATTTCCATCCTGTTACGCAAAACGCGTCGCAGGAAGCGCCGCGGGCGAACGGAAAGTCGGACAGTTCCTGCAGCGTCTTGCCATCCACGTTGGGGTTGGTGACGAACACATCCACGCGCTCGGCTGGAATATCGAGGAGTTCCGCGTCCCCTAACTTCGGGCAGGCAACCGTCGACCTGCTGCACCAGTACTTCACGCCGGCCAGAGATCGCCGCAATGTCGCCGGCGCGCAGAACAGTGGTGGGATCAGCTTCGATGATCTGACCATCGCGGCGCATCCGCTCGATGAGTAAACGTTCGCCGGGAAGGACGTCCTTGACCGCCTTGCCAATGAAACCGCTGCCTTCAGGCACACAATAGGCCCGCAGCTCGATCCAACGATAGGCAGAGACGATTTCCCGGCGGCTGGCGAGTACCGCCACCCATCTGCGCCTCATACTCGGCGCAGGCCTTCGCGAGGTCTACGCCCATCAGACGCGGCGCGATCTGTGCCAGGAACCAGGCAGCGCCAACGACGCCGATCAGATAGGTCACCGCGAATGCAACGGGAATATTATTGGTCATGGCCGTCCGCGCGCCGTCGCTCATCGCCAGACGGGAGATTGCGTCACCGGCCGTGCCGATTGTCGCGGACTCCGTGAGCGAGCCGGCAATCACCCCGGCTGCGGTGCCCGGGTCGTTACCGAAGACCCGGGCGACCAGAAAGATTACAACGAGGCCAGTCGTCGCGACGATGGCCGCGACTGCGGCCTGCGACAAACCGTGCTTGCGCAAGCCCTGGAAGAACTGAGGACCGCACCGGTAGCCGATGGAGAACAGGAACCGGTGCCATCGTCGAGATCGAGCGAGAGCAGGCCAATCAGATCTGCTCTGCCGTCGATCCAAGGCGCTGGGTGGCGGAGCGTTTCCTCGCTTGGCTCAGGCGCGGGCCGTCGTATGGCCAGATTCGACCAGGACTTTGAGCGCAACCAAGATGCCCGCAGGCCCCCGGCGGCTCGCCGGCGCCGGCCGCTCCATCGTCGTTGCACCGCAGCAAAGTGCAAGGTAACATGTCCGTTTGCGGCCCCGCCCGGCCTTCGGGCGGTCAAGCCATGCTCGCGCGACGGAGGCGGTTGTAGGCACCATGATGATGGGCTCCCCGGCGGGACCAGGACTGTATGATCCACGCAACGAGCACGACTCGTGCGGCGTGGGCTTCGTCGCCAACATCAAGGGCCGAAAGTCGCACGAAATCATCCGGCGCGGGCTGCAGATCCTGGTCAACCTGGATCATCGCGGCGCAGTCGGTGCCGACCCTCTGGTGGGGGACGGGGCCGGCTGCCTGATCCAGATGCCCGACAGGCTCCTGCGCGACTGGGCCGAGCAGAACGACCTGACCCTGCCGCCGCCCGGTCGCTACGCCGTGGCGATGTGCTTTCTGCCGCAGGACGAACGGGCGCGGGAGTTCGCGATCCGGCTGTTCGAGCACTACATCGCCACCGAAGGGCAGTCGCTCCTCGGCTGGCGCGAGGTCCCCACCGACACGACCGGGCTGGGCCAGCGGGTCATCGAGACGATGCCGGTGATCCGTCAGGCGATCGTCGTGGCCAGCCCGAAAGTGAAGGACCAGGACGCATTCGAGCGGAAGATACTGACGATCCGCAAGCAGACACTGAACAATGTGCGCGGACTGGAAGACCAGCGGCATCTTCCAGGGCTCAGCCAGCTCTATATGCCCTCTTTCTCCACGCGCACCGTCGTCTACAAGGGCCTGCTGCTGGCGCCACAGGTCGGCACCTTCTACCTTGACCTGCGCAACCCGCTGACCCAGTCGGCGCTGGCGCTGGTGCATCAGCGTTTCTCCACCAACACGTTCCCGTCCTGGCGCCTGGCGCATCCGTATCGCTTCCTGGCGCATAACGGCGAGATCAACACCGTCCGCGGCAACGTCAACTGGATGTATGCGCGTCGGCATTCGATGGCCTCGGAGCTGATCGGCCCGGACCTCGACAAGATGTGGCCGCTGATCCCGCACGGGCAGTCGGATACCGCCTGTATCGACAATGCGCTGGAGATCCTGGTCGCCGGCGGTTACTCGCTGTCGCATGCGATGATGCTGCTGATCCCGGAGGCATGGGCGGAGAACCCGCTGATGGATCCGGACCGGCGCGCGTTCTACGAATATTATGCCGCGCTGATGGAGCCGTGGGACGGACCGGCGGCGATCGCCTTCACCGACGGTCGGCAGATCGGTGCCACGCTGGATCGCAACGGCCTGCGCCCGGCGCGCTATATCATCACCGACGACGACCATGTGATCATGGCGTCGGAGGCGGGCGTGCTGCCGGTGCCGGAGGAGCGCATCGTCCGCAAGTGGCGGCTGCAGCCTGGCAAGATGCTGCTGATCGACTTCGAGGAAGGCCGCATCATCGACGACGCCGAGGTGAAGCAGAAGCTCGCGGGCAAGCATCCGTATGCCGACTGGCTGAAGGCCACGCAGGTGCAGCTCGAGGATCTGCCGGAGCCGGCGGAGACGCCGGCGCCGATGCCGGAGATGCCGCCGGCACGGCCGAACGATCAGACCGCGCTGGTCAACCAGCAGCAGGCGTTCGGCTACACGCAGGAGGATATCCAGTTCTTCCTCGAGCCGATGGCGCAGGAAGGCGACGACCCGGTGGGCTCGATGGGCACCGACACGCCGCTCGCCGTGCTGTCGAACAAGCCAAAACTGCTGTACAACTATTTCAAGCAGAACTTCGCGCAGGTCACCAATCCGCCGATCGATCCGATCCGCGAGGCACTGGTGATGTCGCTGGTGTCGATGATCGGCCCGCGGCCGAACCTGCTGGGCCATCATGCCGGGTCGCACTATCGGCTCGAGGTGGCACAGCCGATCCTGACCAACGCCGACCTCGAGAAGGTGCGGGCGATCTCCTCGCTGGCGGGCGATGCGTTCCGCACCAAGACGATCGACGTGACCTGGCCGGCAAGCGAGGGCGCGGCCGGCATGGCGCGGGCCGTCGATCGCATCTGCAGCGAATCGACCGATGCGGTGCTGGATGGCTACAACATCCTGATCCTGTCGGATCGTGCGGTTTCCGCCACGCGCATCCCGATGCCGGCATTGCTGGCGACTGCGGCGGTGCATCACCACCTGATCCGCCGCGGACTGCGCACCAGCACGGGCCTGGTGGTGGAGACCGGCGAGGCGCGCGAGGTGCACCATTTCTGCGTGCTTGCGGGCTACGGCGCGGAGGCGATCAACCCTTACCTCGCGTTCGAGACGCTGGAGCAGATCCGCGTGCAGAACGAGCTGCGCGAGAAGCCCTATGAGGTGCAGAAGAACTACCTGAAGGCGGTCGGCAAGGGCATCATGAAGGTGATGTCCAAGATGGGCATCTCCACCTACCAGTCCTACTGCGGCGCGCAGATCTTCGACGCCGTCGGGCTGTCGTCCGCGTTCGTCGAAAAGTGCTTCACCGGTACCGCCAGCACGATCGAAGGCGCCGGCTTCGACGAGATCGCCCGCGAAGCGGTGCAGCGGCACCAGAACGCATACGGCGAGAACCCGCTGTACGACGGAATGCTGGATGCCGGCGGCGACTACGCGTTCCGCCTGCGCGGCGAGGATCACGCGTGGACGCCGGATTCGGTGGCCAGGCTGCAGCATGCGGCGCGCGGCAACTCGCGCGCCGAGTTCACCGCGTTCACCGGCCTCATCAACGACCAGAGCCGGCGGCTGCTCACCCTGCGCGGGCTGATGGAGCTGAAGTTCGCCGGCACACCGCTGCCGCTGGACGAGGTGGAGCCGGCATCGGAGATCGTGAAGCGGTTCGCGACCGGGGCGATGAGCTTCGGCTCCATCTCGCGCGAGGCGCACACCACGCTGGCGATCGCCATGAACCGCATCGGCGGCAAGTCGAACACCGGCGAAGGCGGCGAGGAATCCGACCGCTACAAGCGGTTGCCGAACGGCGAATTCGATGCGGTCGGCCATCAAGCAGGTCGCATCCGGGCGCTTCGGCGTCACCATCGAGTATCTGGTGAATGCCGACGACCTGCAGATCAAAATGGCGCAGGGCGCCAAGCCGGGCGAGGGCGGCCAGCTTCCCGGCCGCAAGGTGGACAAGAACATCGCCCGCGTCCGCTATTCGACGCCGGGCGTCGGGCTGATCTCGCCGCCGCCGCACCACGACATCTATTCGATCGAGGACCTCGCACAGCTCATCGCCGATCTGAAGAACGCCAACCCGGCGGCGCGGGTCTCGGTGAAGCTGGTGTCCGAGGTCGGCGTCGGCACGGTGGCCGCCGGCGTATCCAAGGCGCGCGCCGACCACGTGACGATCTCGGGCTTCGAGGGCGGCACCGGTGCGTCGCCGCTGACGTCGCTGACCCATGCCGGCTCGCCGTGGGAGATCGGCCTGGCGGAGACGCAGCAGACGCTGGTGCTGAACGGCCTGCGCGGGCGGATCGCGGTGCAGGTCGATGGCGGGCTGCGCACCGGGCGCGACGTGGTGATCGGCGCGCTGCTGGGCGCCGACGAGTTCGGCTTCTCCACCGCGCCGCTGATCGCCGCCGGCTGCATCATGATGCGCAAGTGCCATCTGAACACCTGCCCGGTCGGCATCGCCACGCAGGACCCGGTGCTGCGCAAGAAGTTCACCGGCCAACCGGAGCACGTGATCAACTTCTTCTTCTTCATCGCCGAGGAAGTGCGCGAGCTGATGGCGAAGCTTGGCTTCCGCACATTCCGCGAGATGGTGGGCCAGGTCGGCCGGCTCGACATGAAGCAGGCGGTCGAGCACTGGAAGGCGAAGGGCGTCGATCTCAGCCGCATCCTGTATCAGGCACCGGCCCGCGAGGGCGTGGCGATCCACAACTGCGAAAAGCAGCAGCACCACCTCGACCGCGCCATGGACAACGAGCTGATCGAACAGGCGCAGCCCGCCTTGCAGCGCGGCGAGCCGGTGCGGATCAGCCGCGA
This sequence comes from uncultured Alphaproteobacteria bacterium, assembly GCA_963812075.1. GTDB lineage: Bacteria > Pseudomonadota > Alphaproteobacteria > Acetobacterales > Acetobacteraceae > JAMXLO01. The sequence continues at coordinate 231,863 of CAWETN010000016.1, read as the reverse complement.
CATCCGCAACGTGCATCGCACGGTCGGCGCAATGCTGTCGGGCGAGGTGGCGAAACGCTACGGCCACGCCGGACTGCCCGAGGACACCATCCAGATCAGCCTGCACGGCAATGCCGGCGGCAGCTTCGGTGCCTTTCTGGCGCGCGGTGTGACGCTGGAACTGACCGGCGACGCCAACGACTATGTCGGCAAGGGGCTGTCCGGTGGCCGTGTCGTGGTGCGCCACCCGCCGGTGAACCGCGAGCCGACCGAGAACATCATCATCGGCAACACCGTGCTGTACGGGGCGATCGCCGGCGAGGCGTATTTCCAGGGTGTCGCCGGCGAGCGCTTCGCCGTGCGCAACTCGGGCGCGCTGGCGGTGGTGGAAGGCTGCGGCGACCACGGCTGCGAATACATGACCGGCGGCGTCGTCGTCGTACTGGGCGACACCGGTCGCAACTTCGCCGCCGGCATGTCGGGTGGCGTGGCCTATGTCTACGATCCGATGCGCCGCTTTGAAAGCCTGTGCAACATGGCGGCGGTCGAGCTGGAGCCGGTCCTGCCGCCCGATCGCGACGCGGTCGATGACGCGGACCGCCCGCGTCAGCGCGCGGTGTCGGTCGAGGACAGCGGCATGGGTGACCTGCTGCGGTTCGACGCGGAGCGGCTGCGCGTCCTGGTCGAGCGCCACCTGCTGTACACCGGCAGTGCCCGGGCACGCGCGCTGCTCGACGACTGGGATCATGCGCTGTCGAACTTCATCAAGGTGATGCCGCTCGACTTCCGTCGGGCGCTGGTGGACCTGCGCGCGGAACGCCAGGCGGCGAAGGCCGCCGCAGCCGAGTAATGCGTATGTGCCAATTGCACCTCGCGAGCAAAGCGGGGGAGGTGGTCGCGCGCGGCGCGGCGGGTGAGGGTCTATGGGCAAGGTAACCGGCTTCCTCGAGATCGAGCGGCATGATCGCGGCTACGACAAGCCGGACGTGCGGCGCAGGACGTGGACGCGAGTTCCTCAAGCCGCTGCCCGAGCCGGAACTGGCCGAACAGGCGGCGCGCTGCATGGATTGCGGCATCCCGTTCTGTCACAACGGCTGTCCGGTCAACAATCTGATCCCGGACTGGAACAACCTGGTCTACCGGCATCAGTGGGAAGCGGCGAGCCGCGCGCTGCACTCCACCAACAACTTCCCGGAGTTCACCGGCCGCGTCTGTCCCGCACCGTGCGAGGCATCGTGCACGCTGAACATCGACGACAACCCGGTGACCATCAAGACGATCGAGTGCGCCATTGTCGATCGCGCGTGGGAGGAAGGCTGGATCAAGCCCCGCCCGCCATCGCACCGCACCGACAAGCGGGTTGCCGTGGTGGGTTCCGGTCCCGCGGGAATGGCGTGCGCGCAGCAGCTGGCGCGCGCCGGCCACGCCGTGACGCTGTTCGAGAAGAACGACCGCATCGGCGGCCTGCTGCGCTACGGCATTCCCGACTTCAAGATGGAGAAGCACCTGATCGATCGCCGCATCGCGCAGATGACGGCGGAGGGTGTCGGCTTCCGTCCCGGCATCGAGATCGGCGCGACATTACCGATGGCCTCGCTGCTGCGCGACTTCGATGCGGTGGCGATGACCGGAGGGGCGGAGTGGCCGCGCGATCTCGAAGTGCAGGGACGCGAGCTGTACGGCGTGCATTTCGCGATGGACTTCCTGACCCAGCAGAACAGGCGCGGCGCCGGCGACGATGAGGCGCGTGCAACCGCCGGACGCGGCACGATCACCGCGAAGGGCAAGCACGTCGTGGTGATTGGTGGCGGCGACACCGGGTCCGACTGCATCGGCACCTCCGTGCGCCAGGGCGCGGCCTCGGTCACGCAGCTGGAGATCCTGCCCCGGCCGCCCGATCGCGAGAACAAGGCGCTGACCTGGCCCGACTGGCCGCTGAAGTTGCGCACGTCGCACGCGCACGAGGAAGGGGCGGACCGCGACTGGGCTGTGCTGACCAGGCGCGCTGTCGGGCTGTCCGGCACCGTTGAGGCACTGGAGTGCGTGCGCGTCGAATGGGTGCAGGGCCGGATGCAGGAGGTCCCCGACAGCCTGTTCCGCCTCAAGGCCGATCTCGTGCTGCTGGCGATGGGCTTCCTGGGGCCACGCAAGCCCGGGATGGTCGAGCAGGCACGCGTCGCTCTCGATCCGCGCGGCAACGTGCTGGCCGACACGACCGAGTACCGCACGTCGGTGGACAAGGTGTTCGCCGCCGGCGACATGCGGCGCGGTCAGTCGCTGGTGGTATGGGCGATCCGCGAGGGTCGGCAGTGTGCCCGGGCGATCGACGAATACCTGATGGGGACCACCACGCTGCCGCGCTGATCAGGCCGCGGCGCGCGCCGGCTGCTGCGCCGCCTTGATCATGTCGGCGCCCTTCTCGGCGATCATGATCACCGCGGCGTTGGTGTTGCCCGACACCAGCGTCGGCATGATCGACGCGTCGATCACCCGCAGCCCGGCGATGCCATGCACCCGCAACTCGTCATCGACCACCGCCATCGGGTCGTGCCCCATCTTGCACGTGCCGGTGACGTGGTAGGTGGTCTGGCCGTTCATCCGCGCGAAATCCAGCCACTCGTCGTCGGTCTGCACCTTGTCGCCGGGGTTCATCTCGAACGCGCGGTATTTGTCCATCACCGGATTGTCGATGATCCGCCGGCCGATCTTCATGCCCTCGACGATGCACGCGACGGTCCAGCTCATCGGCCAGGAAGTTCGGCCGGATCGCCGGCGCCGCCATCGGGTCCGGTGACCTGGCGTGGATCGATCCCTTCGATTCCGGTCGGCACTGGTAGACGGTGAGCGTCATGCCCGGCTGGCGGTCCAGGACGCGGGTCTGCGCGGTGGCGTAGCTGGCGTGCGCGAAATGATACTGCACGTCGGGCTCTTCCAGCTCCGGCCGCGTCCGCACGAAGCCGTAGACGATGCCGGCGGTGAAGGTCAGCATGCCGCGGCCGCTGGGTGTAGTACTTGACGATCTCCCTGGCGAAGGCCAGGCCGCGCGTCTGCTCGTTCAGCGTCACCGGCAGCTTCACCCGCCAGTTCATCCGCGGCGCGAAATGGTCGCGGTAGTTCTCGCCGACGCCCGGCAGCGCGTGACTGCACCGTCGATGCCGAGTGAACCCAGCAGTTCCGGCTGGCCGATGCCCGGACAGTTCCAGCAGGTGCGGCGACTTCACCGCGCCCGCCGCGACGATCACCTCGGCGTTGCACCGCACCTGGTGCGTCTGTCCGCCCTGGCGTGTACGCGACGCCCACCGCGCGCTTGCCCTCCAGGATGATGCGCGTGGTGTAGGCCTCGGTCTCGATGCGCAGGTTCGGTCGGCCGCGCGCCGGATCGAGGAAGCCGCGTGCGGTCGACCAGCGGTCGCCGTTCTTCTGCGTCACCTGGTAGTAGCCGAAACCCTCCTGCTGGCCGTTGTTGTAGTCCGGGTTGCGTGGAAAGCCTTCGGCGACCGCCGCATCGATGAACGCATCCAGCAGTTCGGCGCGCTCGATCATGTGGGCGACGTTCAGCGGGCCGCCGCGGCCGCGAGTCGCGTCGCCGCCGGGTTCGAAATGCTCCGCCTTGCGGAAATACGGCAGCACCGATTCGTACGACCAGCCGCGATTGCCGAACTGCGCCCAGGTGTTGTAGTCGAGCGGATTGCCGCGGACATACAGCATGCCGTTGATCGAGCTGGAGCCGCCCAGCGTCCGGCCGCGCGGAATCGGGATGCGAGCGGCCCTTGCACGTTGTCCTCCGGCTCGGTGGCGAAGTTCCAGTTGTAGCGCGGGCTGTTCAGCAGCTTGGTGAAGCCGACCGGGATGTTGATCCACATGGAATTGTCCTTCGGTCCGGCCTCCAGCAGCAGCACCTTGCTGCGCGGATCCTCGGTCAGCCGGTTGCGCCAGCACGCAGCCGGCCGAACCGGCGCCGACGATGATGTAGTCGAAGTCCGCCATCGTCGTTTCTCCCTTCATGCGTCCGACTGCATACCGACAGACTGGCGCTTGCCGTCGACACGACGCGCGCGACAGGATGGCCCGATGTGGCGGCAAGCGTATGCGACTTTTCCGCTCTCGTCCCTGCTGCGCCACGCCGTCGGGCGGTGTCGTGGACGCGGCAATGGCGCTCGCCCGAGCCGAAGCGCGGCCTACGACGTCGTCGATCGTCGGCGCCGGCGGGCATGGCCTGGCCACCGCCTACTACCTCGCGCGCGAGCACGGCATCCGCAACGTCGCCGTGCTGGACAGGGCTGGCTGGGCGGCGGCAACACCGGCCGCAACACCACGATCATCCGCTCCAACTACCTGCGGGACGAGAGCGCCGCGCTCTACGAGCACGCGCTGAAGCTGTGGGAGGGTCTGTCGCAGGAGCTGAACTACAACGTGATGTACTCGCCGCGCGGCGTGCTGATGCTGGCGCACACGATCACGACGTGCAGGTGTTCCGCCGCCACGTGCACGCCAACCGGCTGCAAGGCATCGACAACGAATGGCTGACGCCGGAGCAGGCGAAGGCCTTCTGTCCGCCGCTGAATATCGTGCCGCGCGACTGCGCTATCCGATCCTGGGCGCGGCGCTGCAGCGGCGTGGCGGCGTCGCGCGGCATGACGCGGTGGCCTGGGGCTATGCGCGCGCCGCCAGTCGCGCTGGGCGTGGACATCATCCAGAACTGCGAGGTCACCGGCATCCGCCGCGATCCGGACCGGCGCGGTCACCGGCGTCGAGACCACGCGCGGCCCGATCGCGGCGCGCGAGGTCGGCGTCGTGGCGGCGGGCCACACCAGCGTGCTGATGGCGATGGCCGGGCGTCCGCATGCCGCTGGAATCTTTCCGCTGCAGGCGCTGGTCTCCGAGCCGGTGAAGCCGGTGCTGCCCTGCGTGGTGATGTCCAACACCATCCACGCCTACATCTCCCAGTCCGACAAGGGCGAACTGGTGATCGGCGCCGGCACCGATGCCTACACGTCGTACAGCCAGGCCGGCGGGCTGCACATCGCCGTGCGCACACGCTGGAGGCGATCTGCGAACTGTTTCCGATCGTTCCGGCGCCTGCGCATGCTGCGCAACTGGGGCGGCATCGTCGACCTCACGCCGGACCGCTCGCCGATCATCGGCCTGACGCCGGTGCCCGGTCTGTTCGTCAACTGCGGCTGGGGCACCGGCGGGTTCAAGGCGACGCCCGGCTCCGGGCACGTCTTCGCCGCGACCATCGCGCGCGGCGAGCCGCATCCCGATCGCCGCGCCGTTCTCGCTCGATCGCTTCCGCACCGGCCGCGCTGATCGACGAGGCGGCTGCCGCGGCGGTGGCGCACTGATGCTGCTGATCCCCTGCCCCTGGTGCGGCCGCGCGGCCGGAGAACGAGTTTCAGCTACGGCGGCGAGGCGCATATCGCCCGTCCCGCTCGATCCTGCCGCGGTGGACGACGCGGCGTGGGCCGACTTTCCTCTACTGCGCGCAACAATCCGAAGGGCGCTCACGCCGAGCGCTGGCGGCACGTGCATGGCTGCGGCCGGTTCTTCAACTGCGTGCGCGACACGGTCACCGACCGGATCGTCGCCACCTACAGGCCCGGCGAACGGCGGCCGTCATGACCCAGCCGTTCCGCACCGCCGGCGGGTGGCCGCATCGACCGCGACCAAGTCGTCCGACTTCAGCTTCGACGGCCGGCGCCTACGAGGGTTATCGCCGGCGACACGCTGGCCTCCGCGCTGCTGGCGAACGGCGTGCATCTGGTCGGGCGGTCGTTCAAATATCACCGGCCGCGCGGCATCCTGTCCGCCGGGTCCGAGGAACCCAACGCGCTGGTCACGATCGATCGCGGCGCGGGCCGCGTCACGCCCAACCTGCGCGCGACACAGATCGAACTTTACGACGGCCTGCGTCGCGCGCAGTCAGAACCGCTTTCCATCGCTGCGATTCGATCTGGGCGCGGTCGCCGGTCTCGCTGTCGCCGCTGCTGTCCGCCGGGTTCTACTACAAGACCTTCATGTGGCCGCGCGTCCTTCTGGCGGCACGTTGTACGAGCCGGCGATCCGCGCGCGCCGCCGGTCTGGGGCGTGCGCCGGCGCAGCCCGACCCGGATCGCTACCTGCATCGCTACGCGCATTGCGACGTGCTGGTGATCGGCGCCGGTCCCGCCGGCCTCGCGGCCGCGCTCGCGCGCCGCGGCGGACCGGCGCACGCGTGATCCTGTGCGACGAACAGGCGGAACCTGGCGGATCGTTGCTGGCGCGAGACCGACGGCGCGCATCGACGGCATGGCTGCGGTCGGAGTGGCTGCAGCAGGCGCTGGCACGCTGCGCCGGCGTGCGCGGTGACGCTGCTGCCCCGCACCACCGCGTTCGGCTGGTTCCCCGACAACCTGATCGGCCTGGCGGAGCGGGTGACCGATCATCTGGCCGATCCCGAACCCGGACCTGCCACGCGAGCGGCTGTGGCAGGTGCGGGCGGGCAGGGTCGTGATCGCCGACCGGCGCGATCGAGCGGCCGCTGGTGTTTCCCGGCAACGATCGTCCCGGCGTCATGCTGGCCGATGCGGCGCGTGCGTATCTGCATCGTTACGGCAGTGCAGGCAGGACCCGCGTGCGTGATCGCCACGTCGGACGACAGCGCCTACGCCGCAGCGGTCGCACTGCGCATGGCCGGGTGTCAGTCGCCGTGATCGCCGATCGCGCGACCATCGTCCGGACAGCGACTCGAGGTGGCGCGCGCGTCGGGCATGCCGATGCATGCCGGCGCGCGGCGTGGCCGGCACCGCGGGTCGCTGCGCGTCGACCGGGTCACCCTGTCCAACGGCGAGATGCATTTCCTGCGACCTGTGCTGATGTGCGGCGGCTGGACGCCGTCGGTGCATCTGTTTTCGCAGTCGCGCGCGAAACTGCGGTTCGACGCCGGGTCGGTGCCTTCCTGCCCGGCGAATCGGCCGGCGCAGGACGTCGCGCCGGTGCCTGCGCGGGCACCTTCGATCTGGCATGCGTGCGTCGCGGAGGGCCGTGCCGCCGGAGCGGCGCGCGGACGCGCCGCAGCGTTGCGGTTGACGCGCGGCAACGGCTGGCTCGTACCGCCTGCCCTGGACGGGCCGCCGGCAAGGCATTCGTCGATTTCCAGAACGACGTCACCACCAAGGACCTCGCTGTCGCCACGAGCGAAGGCTTCCGCTCGATCGAGCACGTCAAGCGCTACACCACCGCCGGCATGGCGACCGACCAGGGCAAGACCGCCAACCTGAACGCGCTGGCGACGGTTGCGCGCTGACCGACCGGCCGGTACCGGAGGTCGGGCTCGACCACCTTTCGCATGCCGTACACGCCGGTGACGTTCGGCACGCTGGCCGGCGTCGCGCGCGGCGACCTGTTCGACCCGGTGCGGCGCACGCCGATGCACGACTGGGCCGCAGCCGACGGCGCGGTGTTCGAGGACGTCGGCCACTGGAAGCGCGCCCGCTATTTCCCGCGTGCCGGCGACGACATGCAGCGGGCGGTGGCACGCGAATGCCGTGCAGTGCGCACGACCGTCGGCCTGTTCGACGCCTCCACGCTGGGCAAGATCGAGGTGGTCGGCCCCGATGCCGCCGAGTTCCTCGATCGTATCTACACCGGCAGCTTCGCGCGCCTTGCTCCCGGCCGCTGCCGCTACGGGCTGCTGCTGAGCGAGGACGGCTTCGTGATGGACGACGGCGTCGTCGCCCGGCTCGCACCCGACCGCTTCCATGTCACCACGACGACCGGCGGTGCGGCCACCGTGCTGCACCACATGGAGGACTACCTGCAGACCGAGTTCCCCGACCTGCGCGTCTGGCTGACCTCGATCACCGAACAATGGGCGGTGATCGCCGTGCAGGGGCCGCGTGGCGCGCCAGGTGCTGGCACCGTTCGTGCGACCGACATCGACCTGACGCGCGCGATGCCGCATATGAGCGTGCGCGAGGGCCGGGTCGGCGGCGTGCCGACGCGGCTGTTCCGCGTCAGCTTCACCGGCGAGCTGGGTTACGAAATCAACGTGCCGCCGGATTACGGGCCCGCCGTCTGGGAGGCGGTGCTGCGCGGCCGGCGAAGCGCACGGCATCACCGTACGGCACCGAGGCGATGCACGTGCTGCGCGCCGAGAAGGGCTATATCGTGGTCGGCCAGGAAACCGACGGCACGGTGACTCCCGACGATCTCGGTCTGGACTGGACGATCGGCAGGGCGAAACGCGACTTCGTCGGCAAGCGTTCGCTGTCGCGACCCGACATGCTGCGGCCGGACCGCAAGCAGCTGGTCGGGCTGCTGACGTCGACCCGAAGTGTCTCGAGGAAGGCGCGCAACTGTCGCCGATGCAGCGGCGGCCATCGCTGGGGCATGTCACCTCCGCTTATTGGAGCGAAGCCTTGCAGACGTTCGATTGCGCTGGCCTTGCTCGTCCGGTGGGCGGGCGCGGATCGGGCCAGACGCTGATGGTGCCGATGGACGAATCGCAGCATCGCGGTTCGCGTGACCGATCCGGTGTTCTACGATCGGGAAGGCGAGCGCCTGCATGGCTGAACGCGTGCATCCGCTGGCGCCGCTTGCCGCCGCAGGTCCTCCGCGTGTCCCGCAGCGACGCGTTCCGCGCGTGCCGCCCGATGACGCGGCTGCTCATCCGCAGCATGGCGGACCTGGCAGCGATGGGGCTGCGGCTCGCCCGATGTCTGTCGCGCCTGTGACCGAGCGACGACCGCACCGTGCTGTGGCTCGGACCCGACGAGTTCCTGTTGCTGACGTCGGCAGAGCCCGCCGCCCGCGAGGCGCCAGCGTCGTCGATGTGTCGCATCGCGATACCGCGCTGACGGTGTCGGGCCGCGCGCCGCCTGGGTGGTCAACGCGTTCTGCGCGCTCGATCTGCGACAGACGGCGTTCCCCGTCGGGATGTGCACGCGCACGCTATTCGGCAAGGCCGAAGATCCTGCTGTGGCGCATCGCGCCGGACACCTTCCGCATCGAAGTGGCGCGCTCCTTCGCGCCCTATGTCTGGGCCTGTCTCGAGGAGGCGCGGCGCGAGTTCCTCCCGTAAGGCGGCCTGTGCTAGCGTCCAAGGCACGCGTCGCATCGGAGGAAACCATGGACTTCAACGGCAAGGTCGCGCTGATCACCGGCGCCGGCAACGGCATCGGGCGCGCCACCGCGCTCGGCTTCGCGCGCGACGGTGCCAAGGTCGTCGTGGTCGATCGCGACACCGACGGGCGGCGAGGGCACCGTCGGCATCATCCGCCAGCAGGGCGGCGACGCGCTGTTCGTCGCCGCCGACGTGACCAGGTCCGCCGACGTGCAGGCCTATGTGAAGGCGGCGCTCGACGCCTACGGCTCGATCGACTGCTTCCACAACAATGCCGGCATCGAAGGCACCGTCGCACCGACGCACGAATACGACGAGGAGATGTTCGACTGCGGTGATGGCGTGAACGTGAAGGGCGTGTTCCTGGGCCTGCGCCACGTGCTGCCGGTGATGCTGAAGCAGCAGCGCGGCGCGATCGTGAACACCGCCTCGGTCGCCGGGCTGGTGGCCTCGCCAGGCATGTCGGCCTATGTCGCCTCCAAGCACGCGGTGATCGGGCTGACCAAGACGGCGGCCGGCGAGGTGGCGCGGTCCGGCGTGCGGGTGAACGCGGTCTGCCCCGGGCCGATCGACACGCGCATGATCCACTCGCTGGAGACGATGCTGAACCCGAACGATCCCGGCAGCATCGGCGATCGCTATCAGGCCAACATTCCGATCGGCCGCTACGGCACGGCCGAGGAGGTCGCCAACCTGGTGATGTTCCTGTGCTCCGATCTCGCCGGCAACATCACCGGCGCGCAGTACGTGGTGGACGGCGGCCGCACCGCGACCGGCGGCGCGGTGACCAACAACCTGGTGCGCTGAGATGATAACCGCGATCGTGCTCTACGACCTGCCGCCGCATATCGACCGCGAGGCGTGCCGGCAGCACTTTCTGAAGATCGCCCCCGATTTCCTGGACGTGCCCGGCTTCGTGCGCAAGCAGTTCATCTACGACGTGAACGGCGGCGTGGCGGGCGGGTCGTATATCTGGAAGGACCTGGCGTCAGCCAGGGACTTCTACACCGGCGCATGGCTCGATGGCATCCGCAAGCGGTACGGCTGCGAGCCGCGCATCGCCTACTACGAGACCTTCGCCATCGCCGACCAGGGCACGCGCCTTGCCGGCGCGCCGAGAGATTGATGCGGATGGTCAAGACCGCGCGCACGCCCACGCTGGAGATCGCCTATCACGAGAGCGGGCCGCCGGATGGCGTTCCGGTGATCCTGCTGCACGGCTGGCCGTCCGATCCGCATGACTGGGACGGCGTCGCGCCGCCACTCGCCGCCGAGGGATGCCGCGTCCTGGTGCCCTGGCTGCGCGGCTATGGCCCGACGCGCTTCCTCGATCCCGCGACGCCGCGCTCGGGCCAGCAGGCGGCGCTCGGTGCCGACGTGCGCGACTTCATGGATGCACTCGGCATCGAGCGGGCGCTGCTCGGCGGCTACGACTGGGGTGGTCGCGGCGCCTGCGTTTGCACCGCGCTATGGCCGGAGCGCGTGCGTGGGTTGGTGTCGATCAACGGCTACAACCTGCAGAACATCCCGCGATCGGGCAGTCCGGCGGCGGCGGCGCAGGAGCATCGCCACTGGTATCAGTGGTATTTCCACACCGAGCGCGGACGCAACGGGCTGCAGCAGAACCGCCGCGACATCGCGCGTCTGCTGTGGCAGCTGTGGTCGCCGAACTGGAAGTTCGACGACGCGACGTTCGACGCGACGGCGGCGAGCTTCGACAATCCCGACTTCGTCGAGGTGACGATACAGTCGTACAGGCACCGCTACGGCAACGCGCCCGGCGATCCGGCGCTGGACCCACTGGAACGCCGCCTGGCCGAACAGCCGCCGATCACGGTGCCGGCAATCGTGCTGCACGGTGCTTGCGACGGCGTCGGACCGCCGGAACAGTCCGAGGGGCACGCGCGCCACTTCACCGCGCGCTATGAACGCCGCGTGGTTCCCGTTGCCGGCCACTTCCTGTCGCGCGAGACGCCGGATGCCGTGGTGCGGGCGGTGCGCGACCTGGTTGCAGGAGAAACCGCATGACCGGCAACAGCGCCTATCTGAGCGGGCTCGACCGCAACCAGGCGAACTACACGCCGCTGACGCCGCTGACCTTCCTGGAACGCGCGGCCTATGTCTATCCGGATCGCGTCTCGGTCATCCACGGCGCGCAGCGCTTCACCTGGCGCGAGACCTACGCCCGTTGCCGCCGGCTGGCATCGGCGCTGGCGCGGCGCGGCATCGGCAGGAACGACACCGTCGCGCTGATGGCGCCGAACATCCCGGCCATGTACGAGGCGCATTTCGGCGTGCCGATGTGCGGCGCGGTGCTGAACACGCTGAACACGCGGCTCGACGCCGAGACCATCGCCTTCATGCTGCGGCACGGCGGCGCCCGTGCGCTGATCACCGACCGCGAGTTCTCCGCGACGATCGAGCCGGCGCTGGCGCTGCTGGAGCAGCCTCCGCTGGTGATCGACATCGACGACCCGAGCTTTCAGGGCGGCAAGACGCTGGGCGCGATCGGCTACGAGGCGCTGCTGGCGGAAGGCGATCCGGACTATGCATGGCAGGCGCCGGCAGACGAGTGGGACGCGATCTCGCTGAACTACACGTCGGGCACGACGGGCGATCCGAAGGGTGTCGTCTACCATCATCGCGGCGCCTATCTGAACGCGATCAGCAACGTGCTGGACTGGGACATGCCGACGCACGCGGTGTATCTCTGGACGCTGCCGATGTTCCACTGCAACGGCTGGTGCTATCCGTGGACGGTGGCCGAGCGCGCCGGCACCAACGTGTGCCTGCGCCGCGTCGAGGCGAAGGCGGCGCTGGAGGCGATCCACGACCATCGCGTGACGCATATGTGCGGCGCGCCGATCGTGTACTCGATGCTGATCAACGCACCGGAAGAACTGCGCCGCGGCATCGACCACCGGATCGCCGGTCAGATCGCCGGTGCCGCGCCGCCCGCGGCGATCATCGAGGGCGCCGAGAACATCGGCATCGAGCTGACCCACGTCTATGGGCTGACCGAGACCTACGGCCCGGCCTCGGTCTGTGCCAAGCACACCGAGTGGAGCGCGATGCCGATCGATAAGCGTGCCGAACGCAACGGACGGCAGGGCGTGCGTGTGCCGATGCAGGAGGCGCTGACGGTGCTGGATCCCGAGACGATGGCATCGGTGCCCTGGGACGGCGAGACCATGGGCGAGATCATGTTCCGCGGCAACATCACCATGAAGGGCTACCTGAAGAACCCGAAGGCCACCGACGCCGCGTTCGCCGGCGGCTGGTTCCATACCGGCGACCTCGCGGTGATGCAGCCGGACGGCTACGTGAAGATCCGCGACCGGTCGAAGGACATCATCATATCGGGCGGCGAGAACATCTCGTCGATCGAGGTCGAGGAGACGCTGTATCGCCATCCCGCGGTACTGAGCGCCGCCGTCGTCGCGCAGCCGGACGACAAGTGGGGCGAGACGCCGTGCGCCTTCATCGAGCTGAAGCCCGGTGCCAGCGTCACGTCGGACGAACTGCGGGAGTTCTGCCGCGAGCACATGGCGCGCTTCAAGGTGCCGAAGACCTTCGTGTTTCGTGAGCTGCCGAAGACCTCGACCGGGAAGATCCAGAAGTTCGTGCTGCGCGAGCTGGCGAAGTCGGCGAGCGCGATCGAGTGAGCAGGCGCGTCACCCGTTCCTCCAGGCCTCTGGCGTCGAACGGCGCGCGCACCTTCATGTCGTTGTCGAAATACACATAGACGTCGCGGCTGCGCCGGCGCGCCTTGCCGCCGATGCGGTCGGCGCCTTTCGGTTCGTCGCCGCTGGCCCACGCCGCCACCCGCGCCGCCCACGTATCCAGCGCCGCGGCGTCGTAGCCGCTGGCGTAGAGCTGCTCGGAGCCGTGCAGCCGGCAGTAGACAAAGTCCGCGGTGAGATCCATCAGCCGCGGCCACTCGACCGTATCGGCGCAGACCAGCGCCACGTCGTAGCGCCGCAGCAGGTCGACGAACGCCTGGTCACGGAACGTGTCGCTGCGGATCTCGAAGGCGTGCCGCATCGGGCGGTCGGCGTCGGGCTTCAGCCAGGCGGGCGCCTTCAGCCGGTGATCGTGCCGGCGGCCAAGCGCCGCGGCGGCCGCGGTGTCGCGCGGCAGCAGCTTCAGGAACGTCTCGATCCGCTCGGGCTCGAAGCGAAAGCTGGCCGGGAACTGCCACAGGATCGGTCCCAGCTTGGCGCCGAGTCGCAGCAGGCCGGAGGCGATGAAGTTCGCCAGCGGCGTGGCGGCATCGCGCAGCCGGCGCATGTGGGTGATGAAGCGCGGTCCCTTCACCGCGAACACGAAATCGTCGGGCGCGCGGTCGGCCCAGCTGCCGAATGCGTCCGGTCGCTGCATGCCGTAGAACGTGCCGTTGATCTCCAGTGTGCGGAACTGGCCGGCGGCGTAGTCCAGCTCGCGCTTCTGCGGCAGACCCTTCGGATAGAACACGCCACGCCAGGGCGGATAGGTCCAGCCGGAAATGCCGATCCGTACCGTCCCGATGCGTGCCATGCCTGCCTCCCACGGAGAACTATCCTCCGGGGAAGGTGACGCTCTCCCAGCCCGACAGTTTCTCGACCGCGCGGCCGATGCGGAACACCATCGCTTCATCGAACGCGCGGCCGGTGAGCTGCACGCCGATCGGCAGTCCGTTGGCGCCCAGCCCGGTCGGCACGCTCATCGACGGATGGCCGGTGACGTTGAACGGAATGGTCTGGATCGGCGAGGCCAAGGACAGCGCATCGGTCGGCTGGTCGAAGCGTGGCGCCGTGCTCAGCGCGGCCAGGGTCAGCAGCGCGTCGTAGCGGGTCAGGGCGGCGTTCACCGCATCGGTCAGTTCTCGTCGCGCGCGCAGCGCATGGATGAAGTCGGCGGCGGTGATCGTCGCACCGAGGACGAAGCGGCCGGCGGTGACCTCGCCGTAGTCGAGCAGCCGGGTCTGCATGTCCGCTTCGTGGATGGCGAACGCCTCCGCCATCATGATGATGCGACCGACCGCGGAGAACAGCGCGTAGTCCGGCAGTTCGACATCCTCCACTGTCGCGCCGGCCGCGCGCAGCTGCGCGGCGGTCCGGTCCAGCGTCGCGAGGCATTCGTCGGTCCTCGCCGAGGCGGTGGCGAAGAACGCACGCGGGATGCCGATGCGCAGGCCGGCCACGCCCTTGTCGAGGTCGGCGCGGTAGTCGGGCACCGGCTGGTCGGCGCTCGCCGGATCCTGCGGGTCGTGGCCGGCGAGCACCTGCAGCGTGATCGCGGCGTCCTCCACGCTGCGGGCCAGCGGGCCGATGTGATCCAGCGTCCAGGACAGCGGAAACACGCCGCGCCGCGAGACGCGGCCATAGGTCGGCTTGATGCCGACCGTGCCGCACCACGCCGCCGGTCCGCGGATCGAACCGCCGGTGTCGGAGCCCATCGCCATGCGCACCATCCGCGCGCCGATCGCGGTGCCGGAGCCGGAGGACGATCCGCCGGTGACGTGGTCCGGATTCCACGGATTGCGTGCCGGCGGAAACGGCAGATCGAAGCTCGGCCCGCCGATGGCGAACTCGTGCGTCGCGAGTTTGCCCAGCAGCACGCCGCCCGCTTCGCGCAGCCGCGCCGCGGCGACGCTGTCCTGCTTCGGCACCACGTTGAGCCGCAGCTTCGAATGGCAGGTCGTGCGGATGCCGGCAGTGTCGTAGATGTCCTTCAGCGCGTACGGGATGCCGTGAAACGGCCCACGGTCGCGGCCTGCCCGCAACTCGGCGTCGGCGCGGCGCGCGTCGTCCAGCGCGCGGTCTTCGGTGACCAGCACGAAAGCGTGCAGCGCACCGTCGCGCTCGCGCACGCGTGCCAGCGCATCATGCGCCAGGGCCTCGGCGGTGACGTCGCGCGATCGCAGCAGCGCGGCCCATTTCGGCGATCGAAAGATCCTGGGTGTCCATCACCGGTCTCCCAGGCGGAAGACGTTGGATGGCTCGGCCTCGGGCCCGTAGCGGCCGTGCAGCAGCGCGATCTGCCCGCGCAGGTCGGCAAAGGCCGTGAGCGCGGCCGCGCGGCGCTGCGGCGGCACGGTGACGCCGGCGCGCGCCATCAGGCAATCGAATTCGGCCGCCAACGCGTCGGCGGAGGGGATCTCGGCCATGCTGGTTCCTCTCTTGGGTCTGCTGGCGGCGGATTATGCACGCCGCGGAGGGGGCCGCTACACTGGACAGGGAGGTGAGGGATGCGCACCCAGGTTGGCATCGTCGGGGCAGGTCCGGCCGGCCTGCTGCTGTCGCACCTGTTGCATCGGCAGGGCATCGAATCGGTGGTGCTGGAGGCGCGGTCGCGCGAGCATGTCGAGAACCGCATCCGTGCCGGCGTGCTGGAATACGGCACCGAGCAGCTGCTGAACGAGTCCGGCGTGGGCGAGCGGATGCGACGCGAGGGCCTGCTGCATCCCGGCGTCGTGCTGCGCTGCAACGGCGCGGATCATCGCATCGACTTCGCCGATCTCGTCGGCAAGCACGTGATGGTCTACAGCCAGCACAAGGTGGTGCAGGACCTGATTGCCGCACGGCTCGCCGCCGGCGGACAGATCGTGTTCGAGGCCGCCGACGTGGCCGTGCACGACATCCAGACCGAACGCCCGCGCATCAGCTATCGCGCCGGCGACGCGACGCAGGAGATCGCCTGCGACTTCATCGCCGGCTGCGATGGCTTCCATGGTGTGTGCCGATCATCCATCCCGGTCTCGATGCTGCGCGTGTTCGAGCGCGAGTATCCGTTCGGCTGGCTGGGCATCCTGGCCGAGGCGCCTCCGGCGACCGAGGAGAACGTGTATGTCAGCCACGCGCGGGGCTTCGCGCTGCTGGCGATGCGCTCGCCGACGCTGTGCCGGCTCTATCTGCAATGCGCGCCGGACGAGGACCTGCGCGGGTGGTCGGACGACCGTATCTGGTCCGAACTGCAGACGCGCGCGGCGTGTGACGGGTTCGCGCTGGCGGAGGGGCCGATCCTGCAACGCGGCATCACGCCGATGCGCAGCTTCGTGGCGGAGCCGATGCAGTGCGGGCGGCTGTTTCTTGCCGGCGATGCCGCGCACATCGTGCCCCCGACCGGCGCCAAGGGGTTGAATCTCGCGGCGGCGGATGTGGCCGTCCTGGCGCGGGCGATCGCCGCGTTCTACCGACAGGGAAGCAGCGACGGGCTCCAGGCGTATTCGGCGACGTGCCTGCGGCGCATCTGGAAGGTGCAGCGCTTCTCCTGGTGGATGACCACGCTGCTCCACCGCTTCTTCGACCACACACCGTTCGAGCAGCAGATGCAGGCGGCGGAGCTGGACTATGTCTTCAGCTCGCGTGCCGCATCGCTGGCGCTGGCGGAGAACTACGTCGGGCTGCCGCTGGAGGCGTAGCGCCTACCCCTCGACCACGCGCTGCGTCTGCACGCCCAGGCCTTCGACGGACAGCCGCATCGTGTCGCCCACCTTCAGGAACACCGGGTTCGGCTTCACGCCCTGCCCAACGCCTGGTGGCGTGCCGGTGGCGATCACGTCGCCGGCGTGCAGCGTGATGAAGTGGCTGACATAGCTCACCAGCTTCACCACGCCGAAGATCATCGTCTCCGTGCTGCCGTTCTGGAAGCGCTTGCCGTTCACCTCGGTCCACAGCGGCAACGCCTGCGGATCCCGCACCTCGTCCTTCGTCACCACCCACGGGCCGGTCGGGCCGAAGGTGTCGCAGCCCTTGCCCTTGTCCCAGGTGCCGGCGCGCTCGATCTGGTACTCGCGTTCGGACACGTCGTTGCACACGCAGTAGCCGGCGACGTGGTCCAGCGCCTCGTTCTCCGGCACGTAGCGCGCGGTCCTGCCGATGACGATGCCGAGTTCGACCTCCCAGTCGAGCTTCTTCGAGCCGCGCGGCAGCTTCACATCGTCGTTCGGTCCGCACAGCGCGCCGAGCGACTTCAGGAAGATGATCGGCTCCTTCGGCACCGGCATCCCGGCCTCGGCCGCGTGATCGGCGTAGTTGAGCCCGATACACACGTAGTTCACCGGCCGCGCGACGCACGAGCCCAACCGCACGTTCGGATCGACCTTCGGCAGGCCGGCGGGGTCGAGCCCGGCGATCATCTTCAGCGCCGGGTCGGACAGCGCGAAGCCGTCGATGTCGCGCACCACCGACGACAGGCAGCGGATGGTGCCGTCCTTCGCCAGCATGGCAGGCTTCTCCGCACCGGGCGGACCGTAGCGCAGCAACTTCATGAATCGATGCTCCCTTACAGCGTGAGCCCGCCGTCGATCACGACGGCCTGGCCGGTGATGAACTGGGCGGCGTCGGACGCGAGGTACACGGCAAGCGCCGCGATCTCCTCCGGCGAACCGAGACGGCCCATCGGCTGGCGATCGACGAACGCCTGGCGCGCCGCCTGCACGGATCCTGCCTGCGCGGCGTTCACCGCGATGCGCTCCTCCAGGCTCGGCGTCAGCACGGTGCCGGGGCAGAGGCAGTTGCAGCGGATGCCGTGCCGGATGTAGTCGGCCGCCACGGACTTCGTCATGCCGATCACCGCCGCCTTGGTGGCGCCGTAGATGAAGCGGCTGGGCACCCCTTTCAGGCTGCTGGCCACCGAGGCCATGTTCAGGATCACGCCGCCGCCGCGTGCCACCATGCCCGGCACGAACGCCTGCATGGTGCGGAACATCGATCGCACGTTCAGGTCGAACGCCAGCGTCCACTCGTCCTCGGTCGCGTCGAGCAGCGTGCCCTGGTGCACGAAGCCGGCGCAGTTGAACAGGATGTCGATCGCGCCGGCGTCGCGTGCCGCCCGCTTGATCTCGTCGGCGCTCAGCACGTCGAGCCGCGTCGTGCGGATGGTGTCGGAGGCGATCGCCTGCAGCTTCGCCGCGTCGATGTCGGTGGCGATCACCTGTGCGCCGGCCGCGGCGAAAGCGAGCGCGGTCGCGCGGCCGATGCCCTGGCCGGCGGCGGTGACAAAGGCGGTCCTGCTCGCGAGCACTCCTGGCATGGGGCTCTCCGATACGCCGTTTCGCCCGGCAGCGGAAGCTCAGGGACTGCGGGTTTCCGGCTGTGCCATCGCCTCGCGCACCTCCGGCTCGATGGCATCCAGCAGCCGGGAAGGGAAGTGGCGCGGCACGCCCTGCACGATGAACACGATGCGCGTGGTGCGGTCGTCCGACGGCCAGCGCGCGAGGAACTCCGGCGCGGCGACGACATGCTGCACGCCATGGATCACCGCGGGCTGGTCGGGCATCTCCTCGAGGCTCACGAGGCCTTTCAGCCGCAGCAACCGCGCACCGCAATGCTCGGCCAGCGCCTCGAGCAGCAGGGTCAGCGCGAGAGCAGGCAGCGGGCGGTCACGCTGCAGCACGAACGTCTCGATGCCGTCGGTGTGCCGCGCGGCAAGGAAGGGGTTGCGCCCCGGCAGGTCGGGCAATGCAGGCAGACGCCCGGCGGCACCCGTGCCGGCGAACAGCACGCCAGGAGCGGCCTCCTGCGTGCTTTGCAGCGTCGCGCCGCGATTGAGCCCGGCGAGGCGTGCACGCAGCGCATCGGACGGTGCCGCGAGATCGCATTTGCTCAGCAGCAGGGCATCCGCGAGGGCAACCTGGCGGCGCGCCTCGGGATGGCGATCGAGAGTCGCTTCGCCGAGCAGCGCGTCCACCACGGTGACGACGCCGTCGATGCGGTGCTGCTGGAGGATGTCCCGGTCGGTCATCAGCGCGTGCAGGATCGGCGCGGGGTCCGCCAGCCCGGACGTCTCGATCAGTACGCGGTCGAAGCCGATCGAGCCGGCCTCCCTGCGGTGCTGCAGATCGAGCAGCGTCGCAACCAGGTCGGTGCGGATCGCGCAGCACAGACAGCCGGTGGTCAGCGCCAGCAGCGTTTCGTCGCTGCTGGCGATCAGCTCGTGGTCCAGGCCGATCTCGCCGAACTCGTTGACGATGACCGCGGTGCGGGCGAACCCCGGGTCGCGCAGGATGCGGCGGATCAGCGTGGTCTTGCCACTGCCGAGGAAGCCGGTGACGATGGCGACCGGGATCATGGTGCGAGGCGGCGATGGACGGCATGCATGACGCGAACCTGCTGAAGGATGCAGCGGCGTTGCGGGCACTCTACGGCGAACCGTCGGAACCGGCGATCGCCAAGGAGGTGGATTTCGTTCATCCGCATTATCGCGCGATGATCGAGGCGTCGCCATTCGTGGTGATGGCGACCTGCGGCCCCGACGGGCTTGACGTGTCGCCGCGCGGCGATCCGGCGGGTTTCGTCGTGGTCGAGGACGCGAGGACGCTGCTGATTCCCGACCGGCGCGGCAACAACCGCACCGACAGCCTCACCAACCTGATCGACGATCCGCGCATCGCGCTGCTGTTCCTGATCCCCGGCGTGGGCGAAACGCTGCGGGTGAACGGGCGGGCGGACATCTCGGTGGACCCGGCCCTGCTGGAGCGGTTTCCGACGCAGGGCAAGCTGCCGCGCTCGGTGGTCGTGGTGCATGTGGAGCGGGTGTATTTCCAGTGCCCGAAGGCGCTGGTGCGCTCCGACCTGTGGAACCCGGAGAAGCACGTGGAGCGGCGGAGCCTGCCGTCCAGCGGCACGATCCTGGGCGACATCACGCGCGGTCGCGTCGGCGGCCCGGAGTATGATGCGGCGTATCCGGAGCGGCTGAAGGCCACTATATACTGATTGATGCCGTAATTGTGCTCTCGGCGTGGCTGCCATAGGCTTCTGCCGACGGAGTCAAGCGGATGGGCGAGGTGAACCGACGTCTGGCCGCCATAATGGTTGCCGACGTGGTCGGCTACTCCGCCATGATCGGCGCGGACGAGACGGCCACGCTGTCGCGCGTGAGGGCGCTGATTACCGACGTTATCGAGCCGTTTGCCGGCACGCACGGGGGCCGGCTGTTCAAGCGCACCGGCGACGGCTTCCTCGTAGAGTTCGCCAGCACGGTGCAGGCGCTGCGCTGTGCCATCGCGATACAAGACGCTCTGCGTGTTGAGGCGGATGGTCTCCGGCTGCGCATCGGCGTGCACCAGGGCGAGGTGGTGCCTGAGGGTGACGATCTGCTCGGCGATGGTGTGATCATCGCTGCTCGGCTGGAACCGCTGGCGGAGCCCGGCGGCATCTGCATTTCGTCGCGTGTGCGTGAGGACGCCGCAGGCAAGATGGCGCTGGAAGTGGACGATCTCGGCGAGCCGGAATTGAAGAACATTGCGGCAAAGATCCGTGTGTTGCGCGTCCGCCTCAGCGCGGCGGAACGCCCGCCGCTACCGCTACCTGACAAGCCATCGTTGGTCGTCCTGCCCTTCCAGAACATGAGCGGCGATCCCGAACAGGAGTATTTTGCCGATGGGATGGTCGAGGAGATCACCACCGCCCTAGCGCGTGTCGGCTCGCTGTTCGTGATCGCACGAAACTCGGCGTTCACCTACAAAGGCCGCGCGGTTGACGTCCGCCACGTCGGTCGCGAACTCGGTGTGCGCTATGTCCTCGAGGGAAGTGTGCGCAGGGCCGGAGAGCGTTTGCGCATAACAGGCCAGTTGGTCGATGCGGCAACCGGTTCGCACGTCTGGGCTGACCGATTCGACGGCACATTGGCGGACGTGTTCGATCTGCAGGATCAGATCGCCGCAAAAGTGGTCGCGGCAATCCGGCCAAGCCTTCTCAAAGCAGAGATCGCGCGCGCGCAGCGGAAGCCACCGGAGAACCTCCAGGCGTATGATTGTGTACTGCAGGCGGCGCCGTTGCTGCGTAGACGCAGCCGTGAGGACCTTGTCAGGGCGGAGGCATTAGTACGACGAGCGATTGAGATCGATCCTGACTATGCGCTTGCACTTGTCTATCTGGCATTCTGCCAATTCAACATGGTCTCCCAGAACTGGGCAGACCACGCGTGCAGCGAGATAGCCAAGCTGGCCCGGGCCGCGATGCAACTTGATGGCACCGACCCGGAGATTCTGTACCGAGCGGGCTATCTGATAGCGCTATCGGGTGGAGACATGGCCGGCGGCATTGCCGTTCTGAACAAATCCATCGAACTCAACCCGAACAGTGCGATCGCACTGCAGACCATCGGTTCGCTGTATGCATACGCGGGTGACAAACGAAACGCCATCGATTGCCTTGAGCGATCGGTACCGACTGAATCCTCTGGATCGGTCGCTCGACTTCTATCTCGGACATGCGCTTGCGCACTTTGTCGCGGGCGAATACGAAGCAACAGTCGAGTGGACAGGCGAGCTGTTGCGGCAGGTGCCAAACCACGCTGCTTCGCATCGCTATCAGGCGGCGAGCCTCGGTTTGCTCGGTCGCATAGAGGAAGGCCGGCAGGTCGTGCGACGACTGCTCGAATTGGTGCCACATTTCACAATCGCGCGTGCCCGCAGGCACATCGAATTCGAACTGAACAACCCGTTCACGACCCCAGGCGTCGCCGATGCCCTGTATGAAGGGCTCAGACGGGTGGGCGTCCCTGAGTGACCTCCTGCATTGCCACGCGGTACTCGGTCAGCACGTCGCTGCCGAAGCACGCAAGGATCACCTGTCGTATCGAGTTCGTCCTGGGCGAGAAAGTCTGCCACGGCTCGTACTGCGATGCGTGCCGCATGCGGGATCGGATAGCCATAGATCCCGCAGCTGATCGCCGGGAAGGCGATCGAACGCAAACCATGCGCCACCGCCAGGGTCAGGCTCTGCGCATAGCAGCTTGCCAGCAGCTCCGGCTCGCCGTGCCTGCCGTCGCGGTAGCGCGGCCCGACCGCGTGGATCACATACCTTGCCGGCAGCCGATAGCCGCGGGTGATCTTCGCCTGTCCCGTCGCACACCCACCCAGCGCACGGCACTCCGCCAGCAGCTCCGGTCCGGCCGCGCGATGGATGGCGCCGTCCACGCCGCCGCCGCCGAGCAGCAACTCGTTGGCGGCATTGACGATCGCATCGACCGCGAGCCCGGTGATGTCGGCTTCGCGAACCTCGATGCGGTGCATGGCCGTTTCCGTCACAGCCAGCCGCGCCAGCGGAAGATCAGCAGCGGGATGATCGTGCTGAGTGCCATCAGCGCGAGGCTGTAGGGATAGCCCCACGCCCAACCCAGCTCGGGCATGATCTTGAAGTTCATGCCGTAGATTCCGGCGATCAGCACCGGCGGCACGCCGGCGACGGACACCACCGTCAGGACCTTCATCACGTTGTTCTGGGCGACGTTGATGAAGCCCAGCGTGGCGTCGAGCAGGAACTGCAATTTGTCGCTGAGGTGCGTGTCGAAATCATTCAGCGACGCGATGTCCCGCCGTAGGGTACGAAGCCGCGGCTTCAGCTCTTTCGGCAGCCATTCGCTCGCCGTTGTCTCGATGTAAGGCACGATACGGCTCGCGCTGACCTGGCTCTCGCGCACATGCGAGACAAGGTCGCCGATGCGGCCCAGTGATACCAGCGTGCTACGCAACAGCGCGTCCTCGCGCTTGCGTCCGCTGGCCGCGGCCATGTCGGCACAGAAGATCTGGTGGGAGATCGTTTCCAGTTCCGCCTTCACCTGTTCCAGTGCGTCGGCCTGCCGGTCGACGATCGCCTCCAGCAGCGCAACCATGACATGCGGGCCGCCATTGAGCGGTCCGGGCGGCTGTTCCATGAAGCGGTCGAACAGCCGGCTCGGTGCGAAGCGCACGGTGATCAGCCGGTCCGGCGTGAGGACGAAGCCGATCGAGACCGAGCGCGGATCGGTCTCGGGCCGGCTCACCAGCGGCAGGCTGAGATACAGCGCGTTGTCGCGCATCGCCAGCCGACTGGAGCTTTCGATCTCATTGATGTCGGCCTCGGTGGGAACGGCGAGGCCGGTCACCCGTGCGACCCGCGCGGCTTCGTCCGGCGGCGGATCGAGCAGGTCGATCCAGTCGGCCTTGCCCAGGTCTTCCGTGACGCGGTGCAACGATCCGTTCTGGATCGCAAATGCCGTCAACATGGCGCGATCGCTTCACCGCAGAGACACCGGACGGCTCTCTGCGGTGAAGCCATGCGGATCAATTGCGTGACTTGTCCACCAGCGCGTTCTTGGCGATCCACGGCATCATCGCGCGCAGCTTCTCGCCCACCTGCTCGATCGGGTGGTCCGCCAGCCGCCGGCGCATCGCCTTGAAGCTGCTCTGGTTCACCTTGTTCTCCAGCATCCAGTCGCGCGCGAAGCGGCCGCTCTGGATGTCGTCCAGCACGCGCTTCATCTCGGCCTTCGTCGCGCTGTTGACGATGCGTGGGCCCGACACGTATTCGCCGTACTCGGCGGTGTTGCTCACCGAGTAGTTCATGTTGGCGATGCCGCCCTCGTAGACCAGGTCGACGATCAGCTTCACCTCGTGCACGCACTCGAAATACGCCATCTCGGGTGCGTAGCCGGCTTCCACCAGCGTCTCGTAGCCGGCCTTCATCAGCTCGACCAGGCCGCCGCACAGCACGGTCTGCTCGCCGAACAGGTCGGTCTCGCATTCCTCCTTGAACGTCGTCTCGATGATGCCGGCGCGCCCGCCGCCGATCGCGCTGGCGTAGGACAGCGCGACCTCCATCGCATTGCCGGACGGGTTCTGCGCCACGGCCACCAGGCACGGCACGCCGCCGCCGCGCTGGTACTCGCTGCGCACGGTATGGCCGGGGCCTTTCGGAGCGATCATGAACACGTCGATGTCGGGCCGTGGGTCGAGCAGGTTGAAGTGCACGTTCAGCCCGTGCGCGAAGGCCAGCGCCGCGCCGCTCTTCATGTTCGGACCCAGCTTCTCGCGATACAGGTCGCCCTGGCCTTCGTCCGGCGTCAGCACCATCACCACGTCGGCCGATTTGGCGCAGTCGGCAGGGTCCATCACCTTCAGGCCGGCGGCTTCCGCCTTGGCCACGCCGCCGGAGTGCGGACGCAGGCCGACGACGACGTCCTTCACGCCGCTGTCCTTCAGGTTGTTGGCATGGGCGTGGCCCTGGCTGCCGTAGCCGATGATGGCGACCCGCTTGCCCTTGATCAGGTTCACATCGGCGTCGCGGTCGTAGTAAACGCGCATCTGCTGCTCGCTCCTGCTAATCGGGAAGTTCAGCGGGCGACGGCTCGAACTTCATCGGCCGCCACGCATAGTGATCCGCACCCGCTGCGATGCGGAACCAGCTTCGACCGGTGACCGTGTCGACCAACATCGTAAGGCCGGCGCCGGACGGCTGCACGATCAGAAACCGACCAGTTCTTTCGGACTCCTGCCCGAAGTTCGCGCCTGACATATCCAATGCCTCCCCGGAAAAATGCTTGCCTTTGCCGACACTAGATCGTTCGCGTGCCGCGCGCTATCGCCGCCACGCCGGTCCGTGACACTTCGGCCAGCCCGAGATGGCGCATCAGGTCGAGAAACGCATCCAGCTTGTCCGTGGCGCCGGTCAGTTCGAACACGAAGCTTTCCTGCGTGGCGTCCATCACACGGGCGCGAAACGCTTCGGCGATGCGCAGCGCCTCGACGCGTTTCTCACCGACGCCGACCACCTTGATCAGCGCCATCTCGCGCGCGATGTGCGGACCCTCGCGCGCCAGGTCGGCGACGCGGTGGACCGGGACCAGGCGATCGAGCTGCGCCTTGATCTGCTCGATTACCATCTCGGTGCCGGAGGTCACGATGTTGATGCGCGAGCGGCTGCCCTCGCTCTCCACCGGCGCGACGGTGAGGCTGTCGATATTGTAGCCGCGGCCGGAGAACAGGCCGACCACGCGGGCCAGGATGCCCGGCTCGTTCTCAACCAGGACCGAAATCGTCGCGCTGCGCAGTGTCGTGTCGGGCATCAATGGCTCCAGACTTCGCTCCCCCTCGCAATGGCCGGCCTTGCGCCGGCCATCCACGCCTTTTTGGGCCGGCCCACGCCCGGCTATGGAGGGGAAGAATTCAGACCAGGACAAGACCTTCGTCGGTGATGCCGGCGGCCGTCTCGCCGTGCCCCTCGCCAAGGATCATCTCGTTGTGCGCGGCCCCGCTCGGGATCATCGGGAAGCAGTTCTCCTTGGGATCCACGGCGATGTCGGCGATCACCGCGCGATCTGTCGCCAGCATCTCTTGGATCACGTCATCCAACTGCTCGACGCGGTCAGCGCGCAGCCCGACGGCATGGAAGCTGTCCGCCAGCTTGACGAAATCCGGCAGCGCCGCGCTGTAGCTTTCCGAATAGCGCCCGCCATGCAGCAGTTCCTGCCACTGGCGCACCATCCCCATGTACTGGTTGTTCAGGATGAACACCTTCACCGGCAGGCGGTACTGCGCCAGCGTGCCCATCTCCTGGATGTTCATCAGCACGCTCGCCTCGCCGGCGATGTCGATCACCAGGGCATCGGGATGCGCGATCTGCACGCCCATCGCCGCCGGCAGGCCGTAGCCCATGGTGCCGAGGCCGCCGCTGGTCATCCAGTGGTTCGGCTGCTCGAAACGGAAGTGCTGCGCCGCCCACATCTGGTGCTGGCCGACCTCGGTGGTGATGAAGATGTCCTGCGTCACCTTGCGCGTCAGTTCATACAGCCGCTGGATCGCGTATTGCGGCTTGATGATCGCGCCCGGCGTCATGTCCTGCGCGAACTTGAGGCTGTCGCGCGCGCGCCAGGCGTCGATCTGACGCCACCAGGCGGTCAGCGCCTGGGTGTCCGGCGCGCCGGCGTCCGCCTTCCAGGCTCCGACCAGCGCGCTCAGCACCCGTCCGGCATCGCCGACGATGGCCACGTCCACCGGCACGTTCTTGTTGATCGACGAAGGGTCGATGTCGGCGTGGATCTTCTTCGAGCCCGGGCTGAACGCGTTGAGCCGGCCGGTGACCCGGTCGTCGAACCGCGCGCCGATGTTCAGCAGCACGTCGCAGCCGTGCATCGCCAGATTGGCCTCGTAGGTGCCGTGCATACCCAGCATGCCGAGGAACTGCGGATCGGAGGCCGGGTAGGCGCCGAGACCCATCAGCGTGTTGGTGACCGGGAAGCCGGTCATCCGCACGAACTCGGTCAGCGCGACCGATGCCGCCGGACCGGCATTGATCACGCCGCCGCCGGTGTAGACCATCGGCCGCTTCGCCTGCTTCAGCAGGGCGACCGCCTTGGCGATCTGGCCCTGGTCGGGCTCGGTGCGCGGACGGTAGCTCTTATGGCCGGAAGCGGCCGCCACATAGGGCGCCTTGCCGATCACGATGTCCTTCGGCAGGTCGATCACCACCGGGCCTGGTCGCCCGGAGCGGGCGACGTAGAACGCCTCGTGCACCACGCGCGCCAGGTCCTCGGCGCGCTTGACCAGATAGTTGTGCTTGCTCGCCGGGCGGGTGATCCCGGTGGTGTCGGCCTCCTGGAATGCGTCGTTGCCGATCAGGTGGGTCGGCACCTGGCCGGTCAGGCAAACCACGGGGATGGAGTCCATCAGCGCGTCGGTGAGCCCGGTGACGGCATTGGTGGCACCCGGCCCCGAGGTCACCAGCACGACGCCGACCTTGCCGGTGGAGCGGGCATACCCCTCGGCCGCATGTACCGCGCCGCCCTCCTGGCGGACCAGGATGTGGCGGATGGCGTTCTGCTGGAACAGCGCGTCGTAGATCGGCAATACCGCGCCCCCGGGATAGCCGAAGATGACCTCGACGCCCTGGTCCTTGAGGGCGCGCAGGAGGACCTCTGCTCCCGATTGGGTCGCATCTGCCGACATGGATCGTGCTCCGGTGATGGCGGAGGCGCACGGATAAGCCGAATGGTGCGATGCGTCAACCGAGGCTTTCAATAAATGTTAACAACGCCGGCTGATTCTGTTCCGAATATTGCTCAATACCTTCCATTCGCGCACGGATCGTGTGTGTGCCTGCCGCATCGGCGAGCTTATGATGGCGGAACCAGGTGGCTTGCCGCTTGGTGTACTGCCCGGTCACCAGTTCGATCCGGCGCACCGCCTGCTCGAGCAGGAGTTCGCCGCGCAGATGCGCCGCCAGTTCCGGCACCCCGTGTGCGCGCATCGCCGGCAGCGCAGGGTCGAGGTCCAGCGCCAGCAACGTACGCACCTCGTCGAGCGCTCCCGCATGCAGCATCCCGACGAGCCGTGCGGCAATGGCGCGGCGAAGCGCCTCCCGCGGCGGGTCGAGCAGGATCGCAGCGAACCGCCAGGGCGCAGGCTGCGCCGCGCGCGACTGCCAGGCGGCCAGCCCGGTGCCGGTCGCCTGCAAGACCTCCCAGGCACGGGCGATCCGCTGGCTGTCGGTCGGTCGCACGCCAAGCGCCGTGGCGGGATCGACCTCGGCGAGCCTGGCGTGCAGTGCGGCCGGCCCGATCTCCTTGAGCAGGCCGCGCGCCTCGATCCGCGCCGCCGGCCCCGGGTCCGGGATTTCCGCGAGGCCCTCGGTCAGCGAGGCAAAATACAGGCCGCTGCCGCCGGTGAGGATGGGCAGCCGCCCGGCCCCGCGCGCGCGCGCCATTTCGGTCAGCGCCGCCGTCCGCCACCACGCGACGCTGCCCGGTTCCGCCGCCGCCCGGACGCCGTAAAGCGCATGCGGCACCCGCGCCTCCTCCTCCGAGGAGGGCCGCGCCGTGAGCACATGCAGTTCGCGATAGACCTGCATGGCGTCGGCATTGATGACCGTTCCTGCAAGCCGCTCTGCCAGGTCCAGGGCAAGCGCCGACTTGCCGCTGGCGGTCGGGCCGGCCACGATCAGGGCGAGCGGCGGCCGGGCAGGATCACGTTCCATGCTGTGGTTGTCGGTGGTCCCAGGTCATTCCCGCGCAGCCCGGAGTCCAGCATAAACAGCGCCGATCTGACAGGGGCCAGCCACCCGATGCGCGTCCACCTCACGCTGATTGCCCGGCGCGGCACCGGCGCTCTGACTTCCGCCACCGTCGGGCTGGTGCGCGATGCGGTGGGCGGGGCGGCGCCGGAGACACTTTCGCCGGCGGAGGCGGTGGACTTCGCTCTGTCGTCCGCTCCCGACATGGCGCGCGTTCGGGTCGCGCTGGACGGCGCCGCGATCGATGCCGTCGTGGGGCCCGCCGCCAACCGCCGCAAGCGCCTGCTGATCGCCGACATGGACAGTACCATTGTCACCGGCGAGACGCTCGACGAACTGGCCGACTTCGCTGGCCTGAAGGACCGCATCGCCGCCATCACCGCCCGGGCGATGAACGGCGAACTCGACTTCAAGGCGGCACTGCGCGAGCGCGTGGCGATGCTGCGCGGGCTGCCGGTCGACGCGCTGGAGCGCGCCTGGCAGCGAGTCCGTCTCACCGAAGGTGCGCGCGAACTGGTGGCGACGATGCGCGCGCATGGCGCCTATACCGCGCTGGTGTCGGGCGGCTTCACGTTCTTCACCAGCCGCGTCGCCGCGCTGTGCGGCTTCCACATGCATCGGTCGAACACACTGCTCGACGACGGGGCGACGCTGACCGGGCTGGTCGGCGAGCCGATCCTCGACCGCGACACCAAGCTTGCCACCCTGAACACGCTCGCCGCGGAACGCGGGCTGGCGCGGTCGGCGACGCTCGCGGTCGGCGACGGCGCCAACGACCTCGACATGCTGCGGGCGGCGGGGCTGGGCGTCGCCTTCCATGCCAAGCCGATCGTCGCCGCAGCGGCGCAGGCCCGGGTAGACCACGCCGACCTGCGCGCGCTGTTGTTCGCCCAGGGCTACCGCGCCGAGGAGATCGTCACGCCGTGACGTCATCGATCGTCGGTCGGCCGGTCGCGTGGCGCCAGTGGTGCCACAGCAGCCGCGCCGCGAGCGCGCGGGACGGCCGCCAGGCCTCGGCCATCGCGCGCAGCGCGACCGGGTTCGGTCTCGCGGCCAATCCCTTGAGGTGCGCCGCCGATGCCGCGAGGGCGATGTCGCCGGCAGGGAAAATGTCTTCCCGCCCGAGCGCGAACAGCAGGTAGACCTCGGCGGTCCAGCGCCCCAGGCCGCGCACCGCGCCGATGGTCGCCACCGCCGCCTCGTCGTCCATCGCCGCGATCGCGTCGGCGTCCAGCGTGCCGTCGAGGAACGCCGCCGCCAGCGACCGCACATGCTGGATCTTCGGCCGCGACAGGCCGACAGCGCGCAGCGCATCGTCGGACAGGGCCAGCATCCCGGCGGGTTCCAGCGCGCCGCCTACGGCCCGCAGGCGGCCCCAGATCGCCGAAGCTGCCTGGTTGCTGATCTGCTGCGCGACGATGGCCTGCAGCAACCCGGGAAAGCCTGGCGCACGGGTGCGCCAGGGCAAAGCGCCCGCCCGCGCTTCGATCGCCGCCAGTTGGGGGTCACCGGCAATCAGGCGATCGAGCGCGGCGCGGGCAGAGGCGGGCGGATGGGGAAAGCTCACGCCCGCCGTATAGGCACTCAGCTGGTACGGGTCACCCGGGCATTGTGCGGGTCCATGGTGAAGCGCGCGATCACCGAGCCGTCCTGCGTGGCCAGCGCGAAGCCGATGCCGCCATCGGCCGCCGGCGCCACATCGACCACCTTCCAGCTGTGGTTGCCGCGCCAGAGCAGGAACGCCTCGGCGATCTTCTGCACGTCCGGCGGCGCCAGCTTGCGGTCCTCCTGCGGATAGACCAACGCGAAGTTGCGCATCTGTTGCATCCACTGGCCGCGCGGGCCGTCATGGCCGCGGTGCATCCAGCCCATCCAGTGCGCGCGCGGCGCCGGAGCGTCGATGCCGGGCGCGGGCGGGGCCGGCTGTGCATTGGCCATCAGAATTCCCGTGGTGGCGCCGCCGATGGCCAGAACGGCAAGCGTCGTGAGGATAGTCCGTCGCATCAAGGTCTCCCAGAACACCCGCCGCACGCCGCGGCGGAACGCCAATCTGGCGCCGGAAGGTGGCCGCGATGCGTCGGTCACGCGACGAATTGCAACGGAATGCAAACAACCCTGCCGGCGCGCGGCGAGACGCCATATGTTGCCAAGTCATGGAACAGACGCCGCACATCCTGGTGGTGGACGACGACCGCGAGATCCGCGACCTGCTAGCCCGGTTCCTGGAGCAGAAGCACGACATGCGGGTCACCGCGGTGCGCGACGCGCGCGAGGCGCGCCGCGCCTTCGGCAACGGCCACTACCATCTGGTAGTGCTCGATCTGATGCTGCCGGGCGAGCACGGGCTCGACCTCGCGCGCTGGTTCCGCACCCAGGCCGACGTGCCGATCGTCATGCTCACCGCGATGGGCGAGGAGACCGACCGCATCATCGGATTGGAACTCGGCGCCGACGACTATGTGAGCAAGCCGTTCAATCCGCGCGAGCTCCTGGCGCGCATCCGGGCGGTACTGCGTCGCGCCGGCGAGGGACGCGAGCACCGCACCGACGCATCCTCGCGCAACCTGCGCTTCGCCGGCTGGACGCTGGTGCCGGCACGCCGGCGGCTGCTCAACCCGGACGGGGCGGAGGTGGCCTTGACCGGCGGCGAGTACGATCTTTTGGTGGCGCTGGTCGAGCGGGCGAACCGCGTTTTGACGCGCGATATGCTGCTCGATCTCCTGCGCGGCCGGCAGGCCGGTCCGTTCGACCGGGCGATCGACGTCGCCATCAGCCGGTTGCGCCGCAAACTGGAGGATGACGGACGCCACGCCCAGCTCATCAAGACGGTCCGTGGCGGCGGTTACGTCCTGGCAGCGACGGTCGACCGCGGGTGAGGATGCGTTTCTGGCCACGCAGCCTCGCCGCGAGGACGGCGGCGGTGCTGCTGATCGGCCTGGTGATCGTGCAGGCGGCGGGCCTGACCATCCATGCGCTGGACCGGATCGACCTGCAGCGGCTGGCGCAGGCACGCGATGTTGCGGTGCGGGCGGTCGCCACCTACCGCATGGTGATGACCACCGCGCCCGAGCGGCGGCATGAGGTGGTCTCGCAGCTCCGCCGCCTGCCGAGCCTGACGGCTGAACTGATGCCCGAGCCGCCCGTCCCCGATGTGCCCGGCCGGGTGACGCCCGGCCACCGGCTCATGCGGGTGAACCTCAACACGGTGCCGCTGATGGGAGTGCCGCGCTGGCGCGAGCTGCGGATCCTCACCGAGCCGGACCGGCACATCGTCATCGCCATGCTGCTGCCGGATGGCGACTGGCTAAACATGACGGTGCCGATCGAGCGGCCGCGGGCCTGGCACTCGCCGTTCTTCCTCGCTGCCTTCCTATTGATGACGATCACCGCCGCCGGACTGACGCTATGGGCGGTGCGCCGGCTGACCGCCCCGGTCCGCACGCTCGCGGCCGCCGCCGAGGCGCTCGGGCGCAACGTGAACGCGCCGCCGCTGCCGGAGGACGGACCCTATGAGGTCGCCACCGCCGCAGCGGCGTTCAACACCATGGCGGCGCGGATCCGCCGCTTCGTGCAGGACCGCACCGAACTTCTCACGGCGATCGGCCACGACCTGCGGACGCCGATCACCCGCCTCAAGCTGCGCGCCGAGTTCATCGAGGACGACGAACAGCGCGGCAAGATGCTGGCCGATCTGGAGGAGCTCGAGGCCATGGTGTCTGCCACCCTGGTGTTCGGGCGCGATGCGCAGACCGCGGAGCCGGTGGTGTCGCTGGACCTTGCCGAACTCCTGCGCACCCTGCTGGACGAGACCGGGGATGCGCAGCCCGATGCCGCCGAACGGCTGCAATATGCGGGGCCGCCGCATCTGACGGTGCGGGCGCGGCCTTTGGCACTGAAGCGCGCCCTGGCCAATCTGGTGACCAATGCGGTGACCTATGCCGGCTGTGCGAGTCTCCGGCTGACACCGCCGGAAGACGGCGTCGTGGGCATCGAGGTGGAGGATACCGGTCCGGGCATCCCGCAGGACCAGCTGGAGCGCGTGTTCGAACCATTCTTCCGCGGCGAGCCGTCACGCAACCGCGAGACCGGCGGCGTCGGGCTCGGCCTGCCGATCGCTCGCAACATCCTGCGCGCCCATGGCGGCGACGTGGCGTTGGCGAACCGCCCGTCGGGCGGCGTCAGGGCCACGGTCACGCTGCCGGTATAGGGTGAGCCGATCGGCCTTCTCCCGCGTACTACTACGAATGGCGGCGCCGGATCCGCGGCGCTAGATGCCTGCATCACCCGCGCCCCATCGGGCGCTCCAGGAGGCAGTCGGATGACGGGATGCGAGTTTCCGCCTGGCGCAAGTGCGCCGGTGGCGGGAACCTACGAGCAGCGGAACGTGCTGGGGGCGCCGACCGGTCATCGCGTCACCGTCGCGCACGGCGAGGCGCT
Organism: uncultured Alphaproteobacteria bacterium; assembly: GCA_963812075.1. Classification (GTDB taxonomy): domain Bacteria; phylum Pseudomonadota; class Alphaproteobacteria; order Acetobacterales; family Acetobacteraceae; genus JAMXLO01. The sequence continues at coordinate 199,592 of CAWETN010000016.1, read as the reverse complement.
GCCGGCCGCGCCGCGCGGCTTTACCTGGCGAAGGGTCCGTTCCGAAGCCGAGGAGTAGCGCGCCTCACCAACGCGAAGCGGCCGCTTCATCGGCGTCGCGCGCCGCGACCCAGGTGGTGGCTCCGTCTGGCAATTCTTCCTTTTTCCAGAACGGCGCCTTGGTCTTGAGCCAGTCGATCAGGAAGCCGGTGGCATCGAGCGCCGCCTGGCGATGCGACGCCGCGGCCAGCACCAGCACGATGTTCTCGCCGGCGACAAGGCGGCCGACGCGGTGGATCACGGTGCAGCCCAGCAGGTCCCAGCGGCGTTCGGCCTCTTCGGCGATGCGCGCGATGGCGCGCTCGGTCATCGCCGGATAGTGCTCGAGCGTCATTGCGACGACCGGGTCGCCCGCGTTCGCCCGCACCGTGCCGACGAAGCAGCCGATGCCGCCGATGTCGGTGCGTCCGGCGATCAGCGCGGCGAACTCCGCGCCGATGTCGAAGTCCGCCGCCTGCACGCAGATCCTGGCCATGACGTCAGCCTCCCGTGACCGGTGGGAAGAAGGCGATCTCGTCGCCGGGGCCGATGCGCGTCTCGGGGTCGGCGAAGTCCTGGTTCACCGCGCAGCGCACGGTGCGGCGGTTGGCGAAGGCGCTGGCGTGGCCCGGGCTGCGCGCCGCCAGCCACGCGACAAGGGCGCCGACCGTCGCGACGCCGGCGGGCAGCGGCACGCTCTCCTGCGACGCGCCCGTGCGCTCGCGCAGCCAGGCGAAGTAGAGGATGGTCAGCGGCGGTTCGGCATCGGCCATGGCGGTTCAGCGCGGTGTGGGGACAGTCTCGATCTTACCGTCCGGATGTATGATCGTACTGGTGCCATTGCCATTGGGCACGATGATCGAGGAACCGCCGCCGCCCGGCGTCGTAAGGGTCTGGTAGCCGCTGGTGCCGCCGGTGGTCACCCCGGGACCCTGCTGGGTGGGGACGACCTGCCCGGCCGGATTGCGCGCCGGTGGGGTCGTGTCGACCGCGCGCGGCGGGGTCGGGGCCGGCAGCCTGGCCAGTCCCGGCTGGTTCGAACCCGGCGGCGTCGAGCTGCCGCGGCTCTGCGGCGGCGGTGGCGGCAGGTTGGGTGGCGGCTGGTTGCGGAAATCGGGTGACCCGGGAACGGCCCGCTCGGGTCCGCTTGTCGTGCCTTGCTGCTCGAGCTCCTGCAGCGTCGGCTCCGGCGGCAACGGGCCCGGCCAGATATCGCCCGGCTCCGGCGTGAGCATCGGGGTGTCGGGCTCGTCGCCCAGCACCCGGCGCATGTTCTCGCTGTTTCCCACCGGCATGTTGGGGTTGCTGCCGGTGGTGAACGGCGGGTTCCACCATGTGTTGTAGCCGCAGCCCGGCAGCGCCAGGCACAGGCAGGTCAAGGCGATACGCCGCATGAACCAGGGCTCCCACCGGATTCGAGCCGAATCGGGCCGGACCGGGCCAGCCGGGGCGGACTGTGCCCCGGCCGTGCGGTTCACTCAAGACGCCCTGGATCCACGCGGGCTCTCACCCCCAGCGCGGTTGCTCACCCAGGTCGATGCCCAGCGCCGTCTTGCCGACGATCTCGTGCGTCAGGAAGGTGTTCGCCGGGTGGAACCGGCCGCACCTTGCATCGCGGAACAGCCGCTCCAGTTCGTTGGCGCGGAACATGCCCGCGCCGCCGGAAACCTCCATGGCCCGATCGACGATCCGCCAGCAGGCCTCGACGGCGTGGTACTTGGCCGAGACGATTTTCGCCGGCCAGTTGCCGCCATGGTCGACGCCGTTCGACCAGTCCTGCGCGACCTGCTCGATATGCGGGATGATCGGATCGAAGGCCAGCGCCATCTCCGCCACCATGTGCTGGAGTTCCGGATGGTACGCCATCGAACGGGTGACGGCGAGCGCGGTCTTCTTCTTCAGCGCCGGCAACGCCAGGTCCATCGCACGCTGCGCCACGCCGCAGTAGATGTTGGCGAACCCGAGCAACGGCCAGGCGAATATGCCCAGCACGAAGGCGTCGGCCGCACCGGCGGGCACGATCCGCGCGATGTACTCGTCGGGGACGAAGGCGCCCTCCAGCAGCACGTCGTCGCTGCGGGTCGCGCGCATGCCCAGCGTGTCCCACGTCTCGACGATGCGGTAGCCGTCGTGGCTGCGCGGCAGGAAGGCGTGCACGATCTTCGGTCCGCCGTCGGCGTCCTCCCAGGTGGCGTGCAGGCCGTAGCGGGTCCAGACCGGGGCAAGGCTGCCGAACATCTTGTGGCCGGTGAAGCGGAAGCCGCCCTCGACCCGCTTCGCCTTGCTGGTGGAGAGCAGCACCGGCAGGTCGTTGCCGCGCTCGGAATGGCCGGCGTTGAACACCTCGCCCGCCATGACCTCCCGGAGCAGCCACTCGAGCGATCGATCGCCCTGGCGCCAGAGGTCTGCGACGAGGCCCACCCAATAAAGGTGCATGTTGATGCCGAGCGCCGTGGCGGGCGCGTGATAGCCGAGCCGGCGCTGTTCGCGGCAGCACTGGGCGAGCGTCAGTCCGCGCCCTCCAAGCTCCTTTGGCACCGCCATCGTCAGGTAGCCGGCGCGCTTCAGCTCCTCGAAGTCTTCATGGAAGAAGCGGTTCTCTCGGTCGTAGCGCCCGCAGCGCTCGGCGAAACCGCGCAGCATGTCGTCGGACAGGACGTGATCGTTGTCTTGCATTTTGGAACCTCCCTTTTGCTTGCAGCGAGACGGTAGGAACCACCGGTGTGCCGGGTAAATCGTCTGAACGGACGAACCCGACCTCGCTCGTTCGATTCTGCCGGCTCACCAGGAATGATGAGGTCGCGGCTCAGCCTTGGTGAGCGCCGTTCATGCCGTGCCGCATGGCATAGGCCGCCGCTTCGGTGCGGTTGGCGCAGCCGGTCTTCGCCAGGATGTTCCGGACATGCGTCGCCACGGTGTTGAGGCTGATCTCCAGCACCAGGGCGACGTCGGCGTTGCTCCGGCCGATGGCGATCAGCCGGAGCACCTCGATCTCGCGCGACGTCAGGTCGTCCATCGCTGCCGGCCCCGATGCGGCGCGCGCCAGTAGTGCCACAGCGGCGCCGGCGCGCTCTTCCAGCCGCCGCATGCCAAAACCGCGGGCAGCACTCAGGCTGTCCTGCAACAGAACGGCGGCGCGTTGCCGGTCCCCTCGCTCGTCGCGGACCGCCAGCATCGTGGCATAGTCGTGCCTGGTGTGCGCGAGCGGCAGCTGTGCACCGATGCGGGCATTCATCGCCATAGCCGCCTCGAAATGGCGCTCCGCATCGGCCCAGCGGGACATGGCGGTGCACAACTGTCCGAGGTACCGGTCCGCAGACCCGAAGCAGAGCAGGGATCCGCAAAAGGCGTTGCGGCCCTGATACGACAATAGGAGCTCGTACAACTTGGCTGCCCTGGCGGCATCGCCGAGTGCCGCGCAGACTTCGCTTAGATAGACCATGCAGAACAACCATCGTCCGTCGGGCGGCAGCGTGGCAAACCCCTCCGCCGCCATCTCTTCGAACACGGCGCGCGCGGCCTGCGGCTGATCCACTTCGATATGGAGCACAGCCAGGCCTGGCCGCCAGATCGAGCCGGCTGGCCGCCCCTGCATGAACGCCGACACCAGCGAACGCAGTTCGCCAAGCCGTCCCTGCTCGCGGCGCAAGGTGAAGATCAGCATGCTCAACTGATCCTCATGGGCCGCGATCCCGCGGTTCCGCAGCAGCGCCATCGACTGCACGATGAGGCCCTCGGTTTCGGCCAGCTCTCCCCGCATCAGCGCCAGCATGGCGCGATAGAACAGCACGGCGACGGCGTAGGTCCGCTGCCGGATGCGTGCCTGCATTCCGATCAGGATCTCGACCTCGGTCTGCGCCAGACCGATCTCGCCGCGCTGCATGAACGAAACGAACCGCCACGCCCGGGCGATATGGGCCATCTCGAGATAGCCAACCTGGTCGGCGGCGGCGATCGCCTCGGTGGCGAAGCGCACGGAAGCGTCGCTGGCGTGACCACCGAAGACGTCGCTGAGGAAATAGAGGCACGTCGCCAGCACGCCCGGGTCGCCCACCTGGCGCGCCATGACGATCGCCCGTTCGCCCTGACGCCGGGCCTCGTCGGCGGCACCCTCGTGCACCAGCGCCCTGGCGAATGCGCCGAGCAACTGGGCACGAACCGCGGTGTGTGCTTCGGGCAGCAGCCGAAGTGCCTGCTCCAGCAGGCGTCGGGGCGGAGGATCGAACTGCGCGCTCCGCCACGCCGCCTGTTCGTAGGCAAGTGCCGCGCGCGCACACAGCTCCGGCGCCGCAAGCACACTCGCAAGATCGACGGCTCGGTGGAGTGTTGCCTGTGCGGACGCGTAGGCGTTCGTCTTCCGCTGCGCTTCGCCCAGCAGGACCAGCAGCTGGCAGAGTTTGGTTTCGTCCGGCTCGGGGTGCTGTTCCACGGCGTCGAGTGCTGCCTGGAAGTGCTGCACCGCATCCTCGAACGCCAGCAGCGCATCCGCGCGCTGCCCGGCGCGCGTCGCGTAGTCGATCGCCCTGTCGATATCGCCACCGGCCAGGAAGTGGCGTGCCAGTTCGGGCAGCACGGCATCCATCTCCGCGCGTCGCGACACCTCCTCAAGCGCGGCGCCGACACGGCGGTGCATCTGCCGCCGCCGCGCGGGCCGCAACTCGTCGTAAAGGGTCATGCGGATGAGATTGTGCGAGAACTGGTACTGTTCGTCCGCGGTCTCCTCGATGATGCGAGCCGCCAGCGCCTCGTCCAGCGTGTCGATCACGTCCTGGCCGCCGGCGCGCAGCAGCACCTCCTGGGCGAAGTCGCGGCCGACCACCGCAGCCAGTGCAAGCATCTCGTTGCACCCATCCGACAGCAGATTGAGCCGCCGTCCGATCACCTCCTTCACCCCTTCGGGTATCCGTATCGCCGGGGGCAGCGCCGTCAGGGGTGCCGTGCGGCCGGCACCCAGCACGCCCTGTTGCTCCAGGAAGCGCACGGTCTCGCGCAGGAACAACGGATTGCCCTCGGTCTGCGCGTAGAGGGAACTGGAGAGCCAGCCCGGCGCCTGCCGGGTGGTGGCCGCGGCGACGAAGTCATGCACCTCCTCGGCGGTCAGCCCGGCCAGGCTCACGCGCGCCAGGTTGGGCGCCCGCGCCATCGCGCCCAGTGCGTCGGACAGCGGATGCTGCCGTGACAGCTCCGTCGGCCGGTAGGTGCCGACCACGATGAGCCGGCTGTCGCCGATCTCGGGTGCCAGGAATTCGAGCAGGCGCAAGGAAGGTCCGTCGGCCCAGTGCAGGTCGTCCAGCACCACCAGGGCCGGTTGCCGCCGGCTCAGGCTGATGAGGAATTGCCGGATCGACTCGAACATGCGGAACCGTGCCTGCGCCGCATCGCCCAACTGGACCGGCGGCTCCAGGTGAGGCGCGATGTCGCGGATCTCCGGCACGATGTCGGCGATGTCGCTGGCGCCGGTGCCGACATCGCGCAGCAGCGCTTCGGGATCGCCGGCACGCAGCGCGCCGCGGATGATCTGTACCCATGGCCAATAGGGTGGGGCGCCTGCCTCCTCGGGGCAGCGACCCCACAGCACTGTCGCGCCTTCCTGTTCGGCGTGGTGGGCCAGCTCCTGCGCGGTGCGGGTCTTGCCGATGCCAGGCTCGCCGGCGAGCATGACGACGCGCCCTCGCGCGGCGAGCGCCTGTCCGAACGCGTCGCGCAAGGTCTCGAGTTCGCGCTGGCGTCCGACAAATCTGTCGGTCGGCGCAACCATCGCCTCCCCCGTACGGCCATTGTTCTTCGGTCAGCGTGGCCCGAGCCGAAGTCGCGAGGCAAGCGCAATCGCGCGGGCGACGGAAATCCCGCTTGTTCCGGCCGACAGTCTATGTCTGATTGTCAGGGCCAAGCCGACGCCGTGAGCACGATGATTACGCGGAGGAGCTTCGTATGCCGCTGTTTCTTATCGAACGATCTTTTGCGGAACTCGTCCCCACCGATCCGGAGACCGCAGCCACGGTCAAAGAGGTCAATGACGAGATCGGCGTTCAATGGCTGTTCTCGTTCCTGAGTGCGGACAAACGGAAGACCTACTGCCTTTACGAGGCGCCGAGTGCGGCGCTGATCCGGGCCGCGGCCGAACGGCTGGGCATACCGGCGGACACTATCGTGGAAGTGGACGGCATCGGTCCGCAGGCGGCGCTGATCGCGCAGGCGCGCGCGTAACCGGCGCCCGCTTCAGCACTCCAGCAGCCATCTCACGATCGCCGAAGGATCGTTGAGCGGCAGCACCTGCCGGTCGGTCTCGATCGGAGCGTCGGTCGCGACCGCGGCGATATCGGGCTGATCGGGCCAGATCGGCGGCTTGCCCAGCGCCGGGCGATGCACTTCGAGCTTGGGGAAGGGGTGGGTTTTGTACCCCTCCACCAGCACCAGATCGACCGGCTGCAGGCGCGCCAGCAGGTCCGGCAGCTCCGGCTCGGGGCCGGACACTTCGTGCAGCAGCGCCCAGCGGGTGCCGGCAGCGACCAGCACCTCATGCGCGCCGGCCTCGCGGTGGCGGTAGGTGTCCTTGCCCGGGCGGTCCATGTCGAAGCCGTGATGGGTGTGCTTCACGGTGGAGACCGTCAAGCCGCGGGCCCGCAGCAACGGAATGAGCCGCGTCAGCAGCGTGGTTTTGCCGCTGCCCGACCAGCCGACGATGCCCAGGACCCGCACGCTCAGGGCGTCTGGCGTTCGGTCAGGCCTCGGGCCGGGGGGCCGGACGCGTGGCGGACGCCGGCGGTCAGGTAGTCCCAGCCGGTCCACAGCGTGAGCGCCGCTGCGACCCATAGCATCGCTTCGCCGATCGCGCTCACGGGAATGAACGACAGGTGCAGCCAGTTCGCCGCCGAGTCGCCGGCGAGCAGGGTGCCGAGGGCACCCATCTGGAAACCCGTCTTCCACTTGGCGAGCGGCGTCACCGGCAGGCCGATGCGGATCGCCGCCAGGTACTCGCGCAGCCCGCTCACCAGGATCTCGCGCAGCATGATGACGATCGCGGGGTAAAGGCCCCAGGCGGACAGCCGTCCCTGTCCCACCAGCATCATCAGCGCCGCGCCGACCAGCAGCTTGTCGGCGATCGGGTCCAGCATGCGGCCAAGGTCGGACTGCAACCGCCGGGCGCGGGCCACCTTGCCGTCGAAATAGTCGGTGACGGCGGCGGTGCTGAACAGGACGCAGGCGGCGAGGTCGGCGGGCGGCTGGCGCAGCGCGACCAACACAACCAGTAATGGAATCGCGACGATTCGCGACAGAGTCAGCAGATTTGGCAGGTCGGTCAGCATTTCCGTCACTCTAGCCCGGATTTGCGGCGCGGGGGAGCGGCCAGGTCTGGCGTCCGGCGGCATGCCGCGAATGTGCTGACGATGCGCAGATCAGCTCATTCCGGCGCCCTGGAGGTAGTCGGAATGCCGCCCTTCGCCAGCGATCGCCTGGCGGCCGGCGGCAGACAGCAGCAGCGCCTCGATGACGATACTGCCTCCAGATGCCTGCATCACCCGGGTATCGAGGGCGCAATGGGCGAACGGCGGCGTACCGGCTCTTGTCACCAGGGACCGGTCGGGCGAGACCGTCGTTTGACCTCGTGCGTGTTCGAACGAGATGATGTCGCCGATTTTCGGTTCCAGCACGCAGCATAGAGATCCGCTGCACGCGCTATGTGGCGCAATGCATGTGACAGGCAATGTACGGTTTGCTTCATCGCCCTTTTGTGAGGCGATGAAACTATGAAACTCCCTCCATGCGCACGCCTGGATGAAAGTGCGCATAGACGCGGCGTGCGGTTTCGTGGCTGATGCCGGGCGCCGCTTCCAGGTCCGTCAGGCCCGCCATCTTCACCCCGCGCGCCGAACCGAAATGGTTCAGCAGAGCGCGCTTTCTTGCAGCCCCGATGCCCGGGATCTCGTCGAGCTCGCTCTGCCGGATGTTCTTCGAGCGCCCGGCGCGGTGCGTGCTGATCGCGAACCGATGCGCCTCGTCGCGCAGGCGCTGGAGGAAGTACAGCACCGGATCGCGCGGCGGCAGCTGGAACGGCGCCATGCCGTCGGTGTGGAACCACTCGCGCCCGGCGTCGCGATCGGGCCCTTTGGCGATCGCCACCAGCTTCACGTCCTGCACGCCGAGATCGGTCAGCGCGTCGCGCGCCGCGGACAGCTGGCCGGCACCGCCGTCGATCAGCACCACGTCGGGCCAGTCGGTCGCCGGTGCGCCTTCCTCCTGCTCCTTCAGCGCGCGCGTGAATCGCCGCTGCAGCACCTCGCGCATCATGGCGAAATCGTCGCCCGGCGTGACCGGGCCGCGGATGGCGAACTTGCGGTAGGCCGCCTTCCGGAACCCCTCCGCGCCGGCCACGATCATCACGCCGTACGGGTTGGTGCCCATGATGTGGGAGTTGTCGTACACCTCGATGCGCTCCGGCCGTGCCGGCAGCCCGAACAGCTGCGCCACGCCGTCCAGCAGCTTCGCCTGGCCGGCGCTCTCCGCCAGCCGGCGCTCCAGCGCCTCGCGCGCATTCACCTCGGCGTGCTGCACCACCGCGCGCTTCTCGCCGCGCTGCGGCAGGTGGATCTCGACCTTGCGGTTCGCCTTCAGGCTCAGCGCCTCGGCGACCAGGTCCTGCTCCGGCAGCGCGTGGTTGACCAGAACGCAGGGCGGTGGCGGCTTGTCGTCGTAGAACTGCGCGATGAACGCGGCGAGCACCTCGCTGGCCTCCTCGGCCTTCGCGTGCGTCGGGAAGAACGCCCGGTTACCGTTGTTGCGCCCGCCGCGGACGAAGAACACCTGCACGCAGGTCTGGCCGGCGGTCTGCCAGGCGGCGATCACGTCGGCATCCTGCAGGCTGGCCGGGTTCACCACGTCGCTGCCCTGCACGAAGGTCAGCGCGCGGATGCGGTCGCGCACCGCCGCGGCGTGCTCGAATTCCAGCCCTTCGGCGGCGTGCTCCATCTCGGCCGCCAGTTCGCGCTGCACGGAGGCCTGCCTGCCGGCGAGGAACGCCTTGGCCTGGCCGACCAGCCGCCCATAGTCGGCCTCGCTCACCCGGCCGACGCAAGGCGCCGAACAGCGGCGGATCTGGAACAGCAGGCAGGGGCGGCTACGGTTGGCGAACACCGTGTCGGCACAGGAGCGCAGCAGGAACACGCGCTGCATCGCGGTCACCGTCTGGTTCACCGCCCAGGCCGAGGCAAACGGCCCCCAGTAGCTGCCTTTGCGCAACTGCGCGCCGCGGTGCTTGGCGATCTGCGGATAGGGGTGGTCCTCGGTCAGCATCAGCCACGGGTAGGACTTGTCGTCCCGCAGGACGATGTTGAAGTGCGGCTTGAGGCGCTTGATCAGGTTGGCCTCGAGCAACAGCGCCTCGGCCTCGGTGTGGGTGGTGATCACCTCCATCGAGGCCGTCTCGTTCACCATCCGGCGCAGCCGTTCGTCGAGCCGACCAGGCTGCGTGTAGGCCGCGACCCGCTTCTTCAGGCTGCGCGCCTTGCCTACGTAAAGTGCATTGCCCTTGTCATCGAGCATGCGGTACACGCCCGGACTGAACGGCATGGTCGCGAGCGCAGTCTCGATGGCGGCGACGCCGGTGGCGGGGGCGGGCGGCGGATCACTCATGCCGGGCACAATCTGGCTCTTCGGGCCGGCGTAGACCAGAGGAGAGCGGTCTGCCGGTGTCCTCGCCGGGCTGTGGATAACCTTGTGGGCGAGCTCCCTCCCGTTCCCGTAAGAGCCGCGGATTCCCTGGCTTTCCGCCAGATTGCCGAAAAATTAGGCGCCGCTAAACGACTGATTCTGCGGGCGCATTGTATTGTTGTATGCAACGAAACCGCCACCTCGCCGCGCCGGATACGGAGTATTCCGCAACCGGTCAGGACGTGGAAAAGTCGCTTTGCCGGCGCTCGATTTCCACCCCGGCCGACGCCGCGTCGGGGAAGATGTCGAGTTTCTCCACCCGCACGCGCGCCAGATGCACGCGGCGGTCGGCGAGACAGGCTTCCGCGATCCGCTCGGCCAACGTCTCGACCAGCCGGACATGGCCGGAAGCGACGATCCCGCGCACCGCATCGGCCAGCTTCTCGTAGTCGACGACGCGCGCCAGGTCGTCGCGGCCGACCGGCTGGCGCGACAGCTTCCGCGCGGCATCGTCCTCCACCCCGAGATCGACGTTGATCCGCACCCGCTGCGGCGCCGCGTGCTCGTGCGGGTGCACGCCGATGCTGGCGGCGAGCACGAGGTCGCGCAGGAACATGTGGCGGAGCGCGCGGGCGCTGCTGGCGATCGGCTGGCTTTCCATGCGCTACTCCTCGGGCGGCGGGCCGTGACGGCCGGATTGCCATTGCAGGTGCTGGCCGCCATCCAGCGCCAGCATCTGGCCGGTCATCGACGGCAGGGCAAGGACAGCCAGCACCGCGCGAGCGATCTCGTCGGGGCTGGTGCCATGACGCAATGGCACCGAGGCCGACTGGCCCGCGAACTGCGCCGGCGACTGCCGCGGGCTGGCCAGTGCCGGACCCGGCCCGATGCCGTTCACCCTGATGCGCGGCGCCAGCGCCAGGGCCATCGACTGCGTCAGCGCCCAGAGGCCCGCCTTGGCAACCGTGTAGGACACGAAGTGCGGCGTGATCGACCACACGCGCTGATCCAGCATGTTGATCACCACGCCCTCGGCTTCGGCCGGCAGCGCGCGGGCGAAGTGCTGCATCAGCACGAACGGCGCGCGCAGCCCCGGCTCCAGGTGCGCGTCCCACGAGGCACGTGTGGCGTCGCGCCACTCGTCGCGCTCGAACGGGCTGGCGTTGTTGACCAGCACCCCGATCGGACCGAGCGCGGCGGCCGCGCGGGGGATCAGTGCCTGGATCGCCGCTTCATCGGCGAGATCGGCCTGCAGCACCGCCGCGCGGCGACCGAGGCCGCGAACCGAATCGCATGTGGACGCCGCAGCATCTCGGCTGGTGTGGCAGTGGATCGCGATGTCGAAGCCCGCCTGTGCCAGCGCCAACGCGATGGTGCGGCCGATGCGCTGCGCCGCCCCGGTGACCAGGGCGACGCGGGGGATTGCTGGGGGGATCGCCGACATCGATCCGGAGAGTGAGACGCGCCCTCGCTCCGGGCAAGTCGGGGGTCTGGCGGACGGCCGCTTGTCGATGTAGACATCTAGACATCTGGTAAGGCGTGAGGTTGCGATGAGTGTATCGGCAACGGCGGGTATCGGGCTGCGTCAGGCCGGTGGCCAACGCCGCCGCATCCTTGCAGTCGCCTGCGGCGTGCATGCGCTGCATGATGGCTTCACCGACCTGATCTATGTCCTGCTGCCTGTCTGGCAGGCCGAATTCGCTCTCAGCTACGCGGCTCTCGGCCTGCTGCGGATGCTGTTTGCCGGTGCGATGGCGGGGCTCCAGATGCCGGCCTCCGCGCTCGCCATGCGGATCGGCGGCCCGTTGCTGCTGGCGATCGGCACGGCACTGGCCGGCGGCGCGTATGTCGCCCTCGGCCTCGCCGGAGCGGGTCTGGTCACGCTGGTCGTCATCCTGCTGATCGGCGGAGCCGGCGCGGCCACGCAGCACCCGATCGGCTCCTCGCTGGTCGCCACCGCCTACGAGGCGGAGGGCTCGCGGGCTGCCCTCGGCACCTACAACTTCGCGGGCGATCTCGGAAAGATGGCGATCCCCGCTGCGACGGCCGGGCTCATGGCGCTGATGCCCTGGCGCAGCGCGGTCGGCATCATCGGCGCACTGGGACTTTGCACCGCCGTCGCGATCCTGCTTCTGCTGCCGCGCAGGCCCCTGAAGTCGCCGCGGATCGAGCACAAGACCGGCGGCGCCGCGACGGCAGCGCAGGCGATGCCGCACCGGCGCGGCGCCTTCGCGCTGCTTCTGGCGATCGGGGTGCTGGACAGCGGCACGCGCATGGGCTTCCTCGCGTTCCTGCCGTTCGTCCTGCGTGCGAAGGAGGCCACGACGCCGACCATCGGCCTCGCCTTGACGCTGATCTTCGCCGGCGGCGCGCTCGGCAAACTCGTATGCGGATGGCTGGGAGCGCGGCTGGGCGTGCTGCGCAGCGTGCTGCTGACGGAACTGGCGACTGCGGTCGGCATCATCGCCATCGGGCCGTTGCCGCTGCTGGGGGCGCTTGCAATCCTGCCAGTGATCGGCGTCGCACTGAACGGCACGTCCTCGGTGCTGTACGGCACCGTCCCCGAACTCGTCGCCCCTGATCGCCGCGAGCACGCATTCGGCCTGTTCTATACCGGCACGATCGGCGGCGGCGCGGTCGCTCCGGTGCTGTATGGGCTCGCCGGCGACGCCTTGGGAGCGGAGAACGCCATCCTTGTGGTTGCCGTGGTATGCCTGCTGACATTGCCGCTGGCCTGGGCGCTGAGTCCGTCGCTGCCCAGGGAACGATGATGCGGCGGCCGTGACACGAAGGATGCCGATGCGCGCGATCCTGTTGCTGCTTCTGTCGGTTGCTCCGCTGCGCGTCGCCATGGCCGAGGCGTTGTGGCAAACGCTGCCGCCGACCCCGCCCCCGGTCGCCGGCGAGCAGACCGGCCGCGCCGCGGTCAACGGCGTCAGCCTGTATTACGCGACGATCGGCCACGGCCCGCCGGTCGTCCTGCTGCATGGCGGCCTCGCCAACTCCGACTACTGGGGCAAGCAGGTGGCGGCACTCGCCCCGCGCCACCTGGTGATCCTGGTGGACAGCCGCGGCCACGGGCGCAGCACGCGCGATGCCCGGCCGTACGGCTACGACCTGATGGCCGACGACGTCGCCGCGCTGCTGGATTCGCTGCACATCGCCAAGGCCGACGTGGTCGGCTGGAGCGATGGCGCCATCGTCGGACTGGACCTCGCACTTCGCCATCCCGAGCGGGTGGGCAAGGTGGTCGCCTTCGCCGCCAATACGATGACCAGCGGCGTGCAGGAGGGCGTGGAGAAGAACCCCACCTTCGCGCGCTTCATCGCCCGCGCCGGCCACGAATACGCGCGGCTGTCGGCGACGCCGAAGGAATACAAGGCCTTCGTCGCGCAGATCAGCAGAATGTGGGAGACCGAACCCAACTGGACGGATGCGCAGCTGAAGACGATCCGCTCATCCGTGCTGGTGGTGGACGGCGACCACGATGAAGCGATCAAGCGCGCTCATACCGAGTACATCGCCGCGACCATCCCGGGTGCGAAGCTGGTGATCCTGCCGGACACCAGTCACTTCGCATTCTTGCAGAACCCGACGCTGTTCAACGCGACGGTGCTGCACTTCCTGGATCAATGATCGTCGCATCGGTGCCCGTGGCCCGGCCTTGACCGCCGGCTGACGATCGACCGTACTTTCCGCATGCCGCGTCCGAGTCTGCGCCTCACGCCGCACGGCCATCTGGTGCTCGAAGAATTGTCCGCTGCGCCGGAGATCGACCCGCGTGTCGCCACGCGCCTGGCCGAGGCATTCGCGCGTGGCAGCGGCGCGGGCCTGTTGCAGCTGGGCGCCGGCGAGGTGGGTCAGGCCTTGCCGCCGCTCTTCCTTTGGTGGCGCGGATTTGCCGCGCGTTACGTGGGCGCGCTGTGCCTGCACGCGTCGCCGCAAGGGTCAGCGGTCCCGGAGATTGCGGCACCCACCGAGGCCGAACTTGCCTCGCTGGTGCTCACGGCGCCGATGATGCCCGGTGCGGAGTATCTGGTGCCCGAGGTGCTGCACGCCTTGTGGCGCGAGATCGCGGCTGCGTTCGGCGCAGCGTTCGCGTCGGCAAGGACCGATCTGCAAGGCTTTCTCAAGGGCCTGAACCCGGCCTGGAACCTGGTCGGACGCGTGCACTTCAACCTGGCGGAGAACCGCAACGACGCCGATGCGCCGTTCGCCTTCCTCGCCACCTACACGACGCAGCTTACGGCGCAGGCGCGTGCGCAGCATGTGCCGCTCGGCCAGGCGCTGCGCGAGTATGCCGGCGCGGCGAACCGGGAGAAGCTGCTGGCGCTGCTGCTGCCGGTGCAGCGCGCCACCGAGACCTGCGACTGGCTGCGGCCGATGCTCGACCGGGGCGAGCTGTACCACCCGCTGCGCTGGACCCCGCGCGAGGCCGCCCGCCTGCTCGCCAGCGTGCCCGACCTGGAGCAGGCCGGCGTGGTGGTGCGCATGCCGCCGACGTGGCGCGCCAGCCGGCCGCCGCGTCCGCAGGTGACCGGCACCGTCGGTGCACGCAAGCCGTCCGCTCTCGGCCTGGGGGGCGTGCTGGACTTTCGCATGTCGGTGACGCTGGACGGCGAGACGCTGAGTGCGAAGGAGATCGCCGCGCTGTTGTCCGGCACCAACTCGCTGGTGCTGCTGCGCGGTCAGTGGGTCGAGATCGACCGGGAGCGCCTCGAGCGCTCGATCCGGCAGTTCCGCGAGGCTGAGGAACTGGCGAAGCGTGAGGGCCTGAGCTTCGCCGCGGCGATGCGGATGCTGGCCGGCGCGGCGGTCGATGGCACGGAAGACGATGCCGCCGTCGCCGACTGGTCGCGCGTGACCGCCGGCCCGTGGCTGCGCGAGACGCTGGAACGGCTGCGCTCGCCCGATGGCGTCGACGTCGATCCGGCGCCGGCGCTGCGCGGCACGCTGCGTCCGTATCAGCGCGCCGGCGTGCAGTGGCTGCGATTGCTGTCGGGCCTTCGCCTGGGCGCCTGCCTCGCCGACGATATGGGGCTCGGCAAGACGATCCAGGTGCTGGCGCTGCTGCTGGCGCAGCGCGGCGGGCCGAGCCTGCTGGTGGCCCCCGCTTCGCTGCTGGCCAACTGGGTGGCGGAGGTGGAGAAATTCGCACCCGACCTGAAGGCGGTGATCGTGCACCCCTCGGCGATGACCGCCGAGCAGATCGGCGAATTCGGCGCGGCAAAGGCCGCGGACGTCGACCTGGTGATCACCAGCTATGGCTCGCTGCTGCGCATCAAGTCGCTGTCCGAGATCGCGTGGCGCTATGCGATCCTCGACGAGGCGCAGGCGATCAAGAACCCGAATGCGAAGCAGACGCGCGCGGCGAAGGCGCTGAAGGCCACTGCGCGCATCGCGCTGACCGGCACGCCGGTCGAGAATCATCTGGGCGATCTGTGGTCGATCTTCGATTTCATCAATCCGGGCCTGCTGGGATCGGCGCAGCAGTTCCGCCGCTATGCCAAGGCGCTGGCCGACCGCGAGAACAATCCGTACGGCCCGCTGCGCGAACTGGTGCGGCCGTACATCCTGCGGCGGATGAAGACGGACCGGACGATCATCGCCGATCTGCCGGACAAGACCGAGGTAAAGGCGTGGTGCGGCCTCAGCCGGCGGCAGGCGGCGCTGTACGAGCAGGCGGTGCGGGAACTCGGCGACGCGCTGGAGAACAGCGACGGCATCCAGCGCAAGGGCATCGTCCTGGCGATGCTCCTGCGGCTCAAGCAGATCTGCAACCACCCGTCGCAGTGGCTGCACGACAGCGTCTGGGCTGAAGCGGACAGCGGCAAGCTGGCGCGGCTGCGCGAGATCGCCGAGGTGGTGGCCTCGCGCCAGGAGAAGCTGCTGGTGTTCACCCAGTTCCGCGAGATGACCGGGCCGCTCGCCACGTTTCTGGGCGACGTGTTCGGCCGCCCGGGGCTGGTGCTGCACGGCGAGACCGCGGTGCGCAGCCGGCGCGACCTGGTGCGGACGTTCCAGGAGGACGAGACCGTGCCGTTCTTCGTGCTGTCGCTGAAGGCGGGCGGATCCGGGCTGAACCTGACCGCGGCGTCACACGTCGTGCACTTCGACCGGTGGTGGAACCCCGCGGTCGAGAACCAGGCGACCGACCGGGCCTTCCGCATCGGCCAGCGGCGCAACGTGCTGGTGCACAAGTTCGTCTGCCGTGGCACTGTGGAGGAGAAGATCGACGCATTGATCGAATCGAAGCAGGGCGTATCCGACGAACTGCTGTCGGGCGGTGGAGAGATCACCCTGACCGAGATGAAGGACGACGATCTGCTGCGGCTGGTGGCGCTGGACCTGAACTCGGCGATGAGGGACTGAGACCCATGTCGTACTACGGCGGTTGGGCACCCTATGTGCCGGTGGCGGAACGCCGCCGGCGTGCCGCGCGCGAGTTGGCGAAGCTGACCGGGGCCGGCCATCCGATCTCGCCGGTGGTGATCGACGGGCGCGCCATCACCACCACCTTCTGGGGCAAGGCGTGGAGCGACAACCTGGAGGGCTACCGCGATTTCGAGAACCGCCTGCCGCGCGGGCGTACCTATGTGCGCAACGGTTCAGTGCTCGACCTGCAGATCGCGCCGCGCGAGGTGACGGCGGTGGTGAGCGGGACGTCGCTGTATCGGATCAAGGTGCAGATCGACCCGCTGCTCCCGGCGCGCTGGCGGTCGATCTGCAAGGATTGCGCGGGCGGCATCGATTCGCTGGTCGAACTGCTGCAGGGCCGGCTGTCGCAGGGGGTGATGGAGCGCATCTGCCGCCAGGGTCTCGGTCTGTTTCCCGAGCCACGGCAGATCCGCTTCGCGTGCAGCTGCCCGGACTACGCCTCGATGTGCAAGCACGTGGCGGCCGTGTTGTACGGCGTCGGCGCGCGGCTGGATCATCAGCCCGAACTGCTGTTCCGGCTGCGTGCCGTGGACGAGAAGGACCTGCTGGCTGGCATCGACCGGGTTTTGCCGATGAAGAAGGTCGGTGCTGCAACCGGCAGGGTGCTGAAGTCGGAGGATCTGTCGACGATGTTCGGGCTCGACATGGCGGAGGCCGAGCCGCCGGTGGTGAAGCCGCCTGCCGTGAAGCGTGCCGCCGCCGGGAAGCGGAAGCCGGGCGGCAAGCAGGCCGCGAAGCCGGCGAAACGCCGTGCACCGGCCGCAGAGGCGGATCAGCCGAGTGCCGCCTTGCGCCGATCCAGGCTCTCGGCCGGCCAGACTTCGCGGGCGCTGTAGTACGCCTCGAACGCCGGCACGCCCGCCGGCAGCGCGATCCAGGGCAGTTTCGAACGCGTATAGATGTGCACGTCCGGCGGCAGCGCGGTCGGGTCGTCCAGCGTGCCGACGCGGACGAAGCGCAGCCTGGTCAGGCCGCCGTACTCGCTCCACACGGCGGTGCCGCAGTCCGCACAGCGGAACACGATGTGCGGCCGGCCGCTCTCGGTCGGCATTGTGGTGGGCGTCGGGGCCCCGGACAGCAGCTCGACCCGGTCGGCCTCGATCAGCGCGTTGAGCACGAACGCCGTCCCGGTTTGCCGCTGACAGTCCTTGCAGTGGCAGCAATGCACGAACATCGGCTTCGCTCCCATGCGGTAGCGCACCCTGTCGCAGGCGCAGCCGCCATCCAGCCTATCCGTCATGATCCCTCCGAGCGGCAGTGCCGCAAGGCTACACCGTCCGGCCCCTTCCGTGTCACCCCGATATCTGCGAGCGTCCAGCCATCATGAACGACATCATCTCGACCGACCCGCTCGCGCTGCACCGTGAGCTGCTGACCCTCGACACCCACATCGACATCCCCTGGCCGACTGGCCCGGACCCGTTCCTCGACGGCCCGCGCCGGGTGGACCTGCCGAAGATGCAGCGCGGCGGCCTCGCGGCCGGCTGCTTCGTGGCCTATGTGCCGCAGGCTGCCCGCACGCCGGAGACCGACGCCGCCGCGTTCGAGCGCGCCATCGGCATGCTGGTGTCGATCCGCGCCATGGGGCGCAACGAGAACGGCATCGCCGCCCGCGTCGCCGTCACCGCCGATGAGATCGCAACCGCCAAGCGCGACGGCGTGCTGGCGATCGTGCCGGCGGTGGAGAACGGCTTCGCCATGGGCAGCAACCTGTCGCGCCTGGCACGCTTCCGCGCCCACGGCGCGCGCTACCTGACGCTGACGCACAACGGTCACAACGCGCTGGCGGATTCCTGCAATCCGCGCACCGACCTGGGCGACGCGCCGGCCGAGCACGGCGGGCTCAGCCCACTCGGCCGGGAAGCCGTTGCCGAGTTGAACCGGCTGGGCATGCTGGTCGACGTCGCGCACGTGTCGCGCGACACCATGCTGCAGGCGGCCGAGCTGTCGCGTACGCCGGTGGTGTCCACCCATTCCTGCATCCGCGCGCTATGCGACCACCCGCGCAACATGGACGACGCGCAGCTTGATGCGCTGCGCGACGTGGGCGGCGTCATCCAGATCACCGCGGTGGCCTCGTTCCTCAAGCGCGACGCCAAGCCCGAGGCGGTGACCGTGGCGGACTTCGCCGACCACATCGACTATGCCGTGCGTCGCATCGGCATCGAGCACGTCGGCATCTCGTCGGATTTTGATGGCGGCGGCGGCTTCTCCGGCTGGCACAACGCGTCCGAGAGCGCCAACATCACCGTTGAGCTGCTGCGCCGCGGCTACGACCGGCAGGCGATCGCCGCCTTGTGGGGCGGCAATTTCCTGCGCCTGCTGCGGATTGCCGAGGAGAGGGCAGATTGATGCGCACCGTACGGCTGCCAGACGGGACCGAGGTGCCGGCGCTCGGGCAGGGCACCTGGCACATGGGCGAGCGCGGCGGCTCGGCGAAGGCCGAGGCGGGGGCGATCCGGCTGGGCATCGATCTCGGCATGACGCTGATCGACACCGCCGAGATGTACGGCAACGGCGGTGCCGAGGAGATGCTGGCCGACGCGATCCATGGGGTCCGCGACAGCCTGTTCATCGTCAGCAAGGTCTACCCGCAGAACGCCTCGCGCAGCGGCGTGCCGGCGGCGTGCGAGCGCAGCCTGAAGCGGCTGCGCACCGACCGCATCGACCTCTATCTACTGCACTGGCGCGGCAGCCATCCGCTGGCCGAGACGGTCGAGGCGTTCGAGGCGCTGCGGGCCGAAGGCAAGATCCGCTACTGGGGCGTGTCGAACTTCGACGCGCGCGACATGCAGGGCCTCGTGCAGCTGCCGGACGGCGCGCACTGTGCCGCCAACCAGGTGCTCTATCACGCCGGTAGCCGCGGCATCGAATTCGACCTGCTGCCGTGGTGCACGCAGCACAGGATCCCGATCATGGCATATTCGCCGGTCGGGCAGGGTGGGCGGCTCTTGCAGTCGCGGGCGCTCGAGGCGGTGGCAAAGCGCCACAAGGCGACCCCGGCGCAGATCGCCATCGCCTGGAGCATGCGCGACCCCAATGTGATCACCATTCCGAAGGCCAGCGACCCGAAGCACGTGCGGGAGAACGCCGCGGCCGGGGCGATAACGCTGACCGCCGAGGACCTTGCCGTGATCGACGCCACGCACCCGCCGCCGCGCGGCAGGCAGTCGCTCGACATTTCTTAGTGTCGTGAACTTCACGGTGCAGACCCGGCCAGTGCTGTCATTGCGAGCGAAGCGAAGCAATCTCCTTGGGATATCGCACCAATGCATGCGGGGGGATTGCTTCGCTTCGCTCGCAGTGACAGGGGAGTCAGAACGCTAGCCTTCACCAGGATCCGTGGGAGGATCGCCAGAAATTGGCCGGCCCGGTGCTCGAACTCCGCGGAATATCCAAAAGCTTCGGCGCGATCCGCGCGCTGAGCGAGATGGACCTGTCGCTCGATCCGGGCGAGGTGCTGGGCCTGATGGGCGACAACGGTGCCGGAAAATCGACGCTGATGCGGATCATGGCAGGGAATTTCCCGCCCACCACCGGCGAGCTCCGCATGAACGGCACGCCGCTGCATTTCCACCGCCCGGTCGACGCGCGCCGGAACGGGATCGAGATCGTCTACCAGGACCTGGCACTGTGCGACAATCTGACCGCCGCGGCCAACGTGTTCCTGGGCCGCGAACTGACGCGCCGCGTGGGGCCGGTGAAGCTGCTCGACTACCGCGCGATGTACGCGCGCGCCGGCACGCTGTTCGCCGAACTGAAGTCCGAGACCCGCCCGCGCGACCTGGTGCGGCGAATGTCGGGCGGGCAGCGCCAGGCGGTGGCGATCGCCCGCACCCGCCTGTCCGACGCGCGCATCGTCCTGCTCGACGAGCCGACTGCGGCGATCTCGGTGCGCCAGGTGGCCGAGGTGCTGGAACTGATCCGCCGGCTGCGTGAGCGGGGCATCGCGGTGGTGCTGGTGAGCCACCGCATGCCGGATGTGTTCGCGGTGGCCGACCGCATCCTGGTGCTACGCCGCGGCCGCAAGGTGGCCGAGAAGCCGGTCGCGGAGTCCAGCCCCGAGGAGGTCACCGGCCTGATCACCGGAGCGATCGATGCCGCTTGAGGCGCCTGTTGCAATGGGCGGGATCGCCGAGCAACGCGAACAGACGCCCATCCATCGGCTGCTGTCGGCACAGGCGTTCTGGGTGACGCTGGCGCTGCTGATCATGTGCGGCGTGATGTCGGCGTTGCAGCCGCAGGCCTTCGCCAGCGTCGAGAACTTCTACAACATCACCCGCAACTTCGCCTTCATCGGCATCATGGCCTTGGGCATGACGACGGTCATCATCACCGGCGGCATCGACCTGTCGGTGGGCTCGGTGATGGGGCTGGCGGCGATCGCAGCGGGGCTGGTGCTGCAGGCGGCAGGCCCGTGGTGGCTGGCGATGGCAGCCGGACTGGCCACCGGGCTGGTGTCGGGTGCGGTGAACGGCGCGCTGATCGCCTGGGTCGGCCTGCCGCCCTTCGTGGTGACCCTGGGCACGCTGTCGATCGGCCGCTCGCTCGCGGTGGTGCTGTCGCAGAACAAGATGATCTACGACTTCGGCCCCGACGCCGACACCGTGTTCGCGATCGGCGGCGGGCAGATCCTGGGTATCGCCAACCCGGTCTGGGTGCTGCTGTTGCTCACCGTGGTGTTCTCGGCCGTGCTGCACCTGACGCGTTGGGGACGGCATCTCTACGCGATCGGCGGCAACGAGCAGGCGGCGGTGCTGACCGGCGTGCCCGTCGCGCAGGTGAAGCTTGCCGCGTATATCGTCTCGGCGACCATGGCGGCGCTCGCCGCGGTGCTGATCATCGGCTGGCAGGGCTCGGCGATCAACGCGCTGGGCACCGGTTACGAGCTGCGGGTGATCGCGTCCACGGTGATCGGCGGGGCCAATCTGATGGGCGGCGAGGGCGGCGCCTACGGTGCGTTCATCGGCGCGGCGCTGATCGAGGTGATTCGTAACTCGCTGCTGATGGCGGGTGTGGATTCGAACTGGCAAGGCACGTTCGTCGGCGTGTTCATCGTGCTCGCGGTGCTGCTCGAAAGGCTGCGCGGGCGCCGGCGGGCGTGAACGAAGAACAGGAGGAAGCACAATGAAGCACGCGTGGGCGATGTTGCTGATGGCGTTCGCACTGGCGCAGCCGGCTGCGGCCGCCGACAAGAAATACGTGTTCGCGCTGGTGCCGAAGAACACCAACAACCCGTTCTTCGACCAGGCGCGCGACGGCTGCAAGAAGGCCGAGAAGGAGCTGAACGGCGCGATCGAGTGCCTGTATGTCGGACCCGGCGAGCATGGCGGCGGCGAGGAGCAGGTGCAGGTGGTGAACGACCTGATCGCGCGCCGGGTGGACGGCATCGCGGTCTCGCCGTCGAACGCGCCGGCGATGGGCCGCGCGCTGGCAGAAGCCAACAAGGCGGGCATTCCGGTGCTGACCTGGGATTCCGACCTGCTGGAGCGCGACCAGAAGGAGCGCATCGCCTATGTCGGCACCCACAACTATGAGATCGGCGTGAACCTGGCGAAGCTGGTGATGGCGATCAAGCCGAAGGGCGGGGCGATCTGCATCCAGTCGGGTGGTGCTGCGGCGGCAAACCACAACGAACGCATGCAGGGCATCCGCGACACGTTGTCGGGCAAGGACAGCAAGACGCCGCCGGGCGACCGGCTGACCGGGCAGAACGGCTGGAAGGAAGTGGATGGCTGCCCGCTCTACACCAACGACGACTTCCCGGTCGCGGTGCAGCAGATGGAGGACATCCTAGGCAAGTATCCGCAGCTCGATGCCTTCGTGCCGACCGGCGGCTTCCCGCAGTTCCTGCCGCAGGCCTACCGCAAGGTGGCAGAGAAGTACAAGGCGCGCATCGACGACGGATCGCTGGCGCTGGTGGTGGCGGACACGCTGCCGGTGCAGCTCGACCTGCTGAAGGCGGGACTGTCGCGCGGCCAGGTCGGGCAGCGGCCGTTCGAGATGGGCTACAAATCGATGTACTTCCTGAAGGACATCAAGGACGGCAAGGCAAAGCCAAAGGATCCGACCTACACCGGCCTCGATGTGTGCACGCCACAGAACGTGGCGACCTGCGTCGGCGGGTGACGCTCGCGCGCGGCGGGCCGGCGGCGGTCAGCTGATCGCCTTGCTGTCTCTCAGCTGGGCGATCCTCTCGGCCGGATAGCCCAGCGCCTGCAGGATCGCTTCGGTGTGCTCGCCAGCGGCCGGTGGCTGCATGCGCAGCGCGGGCGCTTCGTCGTCGATGCAGAACGGCAGACCCGGCAGCTTCGCCACGTTGCCCTTCGGCATGCGCACCGCGAGCGCACGGCCGAACGCGTTGAGCTGCGGATCGTCGAACAGATCCGACGGCGTGCGCACTGCCGAGAACGGAATGTTGGCCTCGTCCATGATTCGCTCGAGGTCGGCGATCGCCACCTCGCGCACGATCGCTGCGACGATGTCGCGCAGCGCCGGCCGGTTGCGCACGCGATCGGCGTTGCTGGTGAAGCGGTCGTCCGCCAGCAGGTCCGGCCGCGCGAACTTCGCGCAGAAGGCGCGCCAGTGGTTGTCCGAGGTGATGCCGATGAACAGCTTCTCGCCGTGCAACGTGGGGAACGTCTCGTAGATGCCCCAGGCGCCGCTGCGCGCCGGCATCGGGGGCGACGGCGTGCCGGTGGCGGCCTCGCCCGCCATGTGCTGGCCCACCAGGAATGCGGAACTTTCATACAGCGCGCTGGTGATGTGGCGACCTTCGCCGTCCTTGTCGCGCTGGCGCAGCGCTGCGAGGATCGCCAGCGCCCCCATCACGCCACCCATGATGTCGATCACCGACGATCCGGCGCGCAGCGGCTGGCCCGGCGGGCCGGTCATGTACGCAAGCCCGGTCATGTACTGCGCGATCTCGTCGAGCGACGGGCGATGTTCGTATGGTCCGGGCAAGAAACCTTTCAGCGCGCAGTACACCAGCCGCGGGTTCAGCGCGTGCACCGCATCCCAGCCGAGCCCGAGCCGGTCCATCGTGCCGGGGCCGAAATTCTCGATCAGCACGTCGGCGCGGCGCAGCAGGTCCTGTGCCACCGCCAGCCCTGCCGGTGATTTCACGTCGATGCAGATGCAGCGCTTGTTGCGATTGAAATAAGCGAAGAAGCCGGTGGCGAAGCCGTGCAGCCGGCGCGTGCGGTCGCCATCCGGCGCCGGCTCGACGCGGATCACGTCGGCGCCGAGATCGGCCAGCACGACGCCGCACGAAGGTCCCATCACCGTGTGGCTGAACTCGAGCACGGTCAGATCGTTGAGCGGCAGGATCGCCATCGGGACCTCGCTTGTCGTTCAGTTGGGCTTGTCGTTCAGTTGGGTCGCGCCAGGCGCGTCGCCGCGCCGCGCAGGATGGTGACGCGATCGCCGGTATGGAAACCGGCATCGTTGGCCTGCACGATCGACAGCGTTGCGCCGCCGGGAGCGCGCACAATGAATTCCATCAGCGCGGCATTGCCGTTTTCGGCACTGCCGGTGTCGGTCAGCAGCGCCGTGCGCAACGGTTCGGCGGCGACATGGCGCTCGATCGGACGCATCGACAGGATGGTGCCGTCGCCTGCAGCCTCCGGTTGCACAGGTTGTGGTGGCGGATTGACCGGCGCGCACGCGACGACGCCGGCCAGCGCCGCCAGCGTTAGCAGATGTCGCAGCATCGCTCCCGTGCCTACCATGCCGGCAGTGTAGCGCGCGTCAGACCGGCTGCGGAACACCTGTCGTCCGGGCTGACAATGCGGCGGCCGGCATTCCGTGATCCGAGACGATCTTGCCTCGAACTGCGAACTACGATAAGGGGTTAACTACAATTCCTGATTGCCTACCTGAGCGACGGCCGTCCGGCCGTCGTGCCCTCCGGCTATTTCGGCCGCGCCACGACGACGGAGGTCTGCTGCGATGACGCCTAACCGCCACTCTGCTTACGCACGGGCTGCCATGCTGCGGGGGGTGTGCAGTCTGGCGCTGCTGGCCCTGGTCGCGGCCTGCTCGAGCCAGGGTACGCATGTCACCTCGCGACAGGAAGCGGCACGCTACGCGGCGCAGGCGCGGCGGAACTACATACCGCCCGGGCCGCCCGCGGACCCGTGGGGCCCGTATATACGCGAGGCCAGCAGCCGGTTCGACGTGCCGGACAACTGGATCCGTTCGGTGATGCGTGTCGAGTCGGGCGGCAACGAGTACCAGAACGGCGAGCTGATCACCTCCGGCGCCGGCGCGATGGGCCTGATGCAGGTGATGCCGGAGACCTACGACGAGTTGCGCGACCGCTACAGCCTTGGCGGCGATCCGTACGATCCGCACGACAACATTCTCGCCGGCACGGCCTATCTGCGCGAGATGTACGACATCTACGGCTCGCCCGGGTTCCTTGCCGCGTACAATGCCGGGCCGCGACGGCTCGATGACTACCTCAGCAACAACAAGCCGCTGCCCGACGAGACGCGACGCTACGTGGCGATGATCGGACCCAACATCGTCGGCGTGTATCCGAACACGCGTTCGCCGGCTGAAGGCTACGCGATGAATGCGCTGCCGATCGAAATCCCGCGCGGCACGCGCTACGGCCGCACGACACAGTACGCCAGCCGCGGTGGCAGTGGCCGTGCGCCGCGAGGCGGCGCGGTCGAGGTGGCGCAGCTGCCCGAACCCGTGCGCGAGACCGCGCAGCCGCGTTCGCAGCAATACGCGATGGTGCTGCCGCCATCTGCGCCGCCGTCGCGCGGCGGCTTCCGCATCATTCCGCAGGCGAATGCCGAGCCGGTGCCGATGCGCCACACCGGCGCCGCGACCGGGCAGTGGGCGATCCAGGTCGGCGCCTATTCGAGCGAGCGCCTCGCGCATGTGGCGCTCACCACCGCGCGCGAGCACGCCTCGACCGAGCTCGCGGTGGCCCGCACCTCGGTGTCCGGTGTGCACCAGCAGCGCGGGCAGCTTTACCGCGCGAGGCTGACCGGCCTGTCGCGCGATGCCGCGGTGCAGGCGTGCCAGCGCCTCGCGCATGGCCGCACCAGTTGCATGGTGTTGTCGCCGGAGTCGCAACTTTAGGCTGGACTCCGGCGGGGGGTTGCCAGTCGGCTGACCGGGCATCGGTGAAGCGCCAGCCGGCCCGGTGAGATCGCTCCGCGTCGCCCGACAGCCTGCTCCTGTGCGCCCCCGGCATCGCCGCGCTGTTGGATGGCCGCCCGCCATCGCCTGGCTGGGTGACGATCGATCATCCGGCAGCGCCACATCCGCGTGCCGCATTACTGCAGGTAGAGTGTGGTTCGTTGGCATGGGCACCCAGTTGCAAATCCTGCGCTTGCTTAAAAGCAGAGTCGGCAACGACCGGCTCGTGCGTAGGCAGATCGCCCGTTGGAGTCCCCAGACGCCGGCGACCCCTGGGAGCCGAGCTCGATAGGAAAGGGGAAATCCGGTGGCAACTTTTACTTCGAGCTTTCTGTATGCGCTCAACCAGAACGGCAACAGTGTCAACGGCCAGATCGTTGCCCGGAGCCGAACGGCGCCGCCAGCTCCCTCGAATCGACGAATGACGGCATCCTCACTGTCGGCGAGACGCTGACCGTCACCTTCACCGATCCTGCGACGAGCGCTCAGTTCGGCGGCATCTACAGCTATGTCGGCCATGAGGCGTCTGACGGCGTCATTGGGCAGGACAGTTCGGGCAGCTTTTTCCTGTTCTCCAACGACGGTACTATGACGGCCGGTTCGACTCTGAACAGCTTCGTAGCCGAGAGCCTTACCCTCTGCTTCCTCCGCGGCACAATGATCGCCTGTCCCGACGGCGAACGTGCCGTCGAAGCGCTCTCGATCGGCGATCTGGTGCTCACCGCAGGCGGCGCAGCGCGCGCGGTGCAGTGGATCGTGCATGGCACAAATCTTGTCACCCGCGGCCGGCGCAGTGCTGCGACACCGGTGATAGTCCGCAAGGGCGCGATCGCCGACAACGTGCCGCATCGCGACCTGCACGTCACCAAGAACCACGGCCTCTACATCGACGGTGTCCTGATCCCCGCGGAGTTCCTGGTGAACCACCGCTCGATCACCTGGGACGACCGCGCGCAGGAGGTGTCGATCTACCACGTCGAACTTCTGACGCATGACGTATTGATCGCCGATGGCGCCCCAGCGGAAAGCTACCGCGACGATGGCAATCGTCAGCTGTTCCGCAATGCCAATTCCGGCTGGGGCTTGCCGCCGCAGCCGGCGTGTGCGCCCGTCCTCACCGGCGGCCCCATCGTCGATGCCATCTGGCGCAGACTGTTGGAACGCTCCGGCGCACGCCCAGGCTTTCCCCTGACCCATGATGCCGACCTGCATCTGATGGTCGATGGCGAGCGCGTGGACGCGCGGACCGTGGCAGATGGCCGCCACGTGTTTACCGTGGACGCTGCGCCGCGAGAGGTGCGCATTGTGTCCCGAGCCAGTGCACCCGCGGAGCTTGGCCTGTCGCGTGATCCACGGCTTCTCGGAATCGCAGTACGCCGCGTTGCCATCACAAATGGCCGGTACCGGCGCACGATCGAGGCGTGGGACGATTGTCTGTGCGCCGGCTTCCATGGCTGTGAGCCGGAGACGGACATCCGATGGACCGCCGGCGATGCGCGTTTACCGGAGCGCCTGTTCAACGGCTGCAGCGGCTTGATCGATATCCAGATCGAGACGGGCGGTGCGACGCGCTACTTCGACGAAGGTACA
Source organism: uncultured Alphaproteobacteria bacterium (assembly GCA_963812075.1). Classification (GTDB taxonomy): domain Bacteria; phylum Pseudomonadota; class Alphaproteobacteria; order Acetobacterales; family Acetobacteraceae; genus JAMXLO01. The sequence goes on along the minus strand of CAWETN010000016.1, from coordinate 172,739 downwards.
CCGCAGGCCGCGTGATGCGCGGCTCATCGGCCTGCCACGCGATGCCGCGGTGCAGGATGCCGGCGACCGCGGCAGTGGCCGCACCAGCTGCCTGGTGCTGTCGCCGGAGCCGCAGCTGAGGCCGGGTTACCTGGCGCCGGCGGTCAGTCGCTCGTAGGCGGCCCGGGCATCCCCGAAGCCACTCGCTGACAGCGTGTCGAGATAGCGATCGGTCGCCGGCCGCAATGCATCGTGCCACTGTGCCAGCGTCGCTGCATCGGGTACGATGACCTCCTGCCCCGGGCCTGATGCGCCATCGCGCACCGGCTGGTCCCACTTGTTCCACAGCAGGCCGAAGCGCGTGACCAGCGACTCGTTCGACAGTTCGTCGATCGCGCGGCGGATGTCCGCCGGCAGGCTGTCGAACCTCGCCTTGTTCATCAGCACGAAGAACGCCGAGGTGTAGAACGCGATGTCGGTGTGGTGCCGCATGCTGGCGTTGAAGTCGGGCAGCGGATTGCCCCAGTTGGTGACGATGCCGTCGATGCGATGCTCATTCACCGCCGGCATAACCTCGCTCACCTGCAGCACCACCGGCACCGCGCCGATCGACTGCAGCGCCATCGCGACGGTCCTGTTGGGCGCACGCAGGCGCACGCCCTCGATGTCGTCGGGCGCGACGATGCGCGCCTCGGCGGTGTGGATCAGGCCCGGATTGTGCACGAACAGCGCGAGCACCTTGTAGTCGGCGTATTCGTCGCCCAGCACGCCATCCTGGTAGAGCTTCCATAGCGCGCGCGAGCCGTCGAGTGCGTCGTGCACGACGAACGGCAGCTCGATGATCGAGCTGCGCGGGAAGCGGTCGCCTTCGGCACCGCGCAGCCCAAGCGCGATGTCGATCATGCCGTCCTTCACCTGCGTCGCCTGTTTCGTCACCTCGCCGAACGGCGAGCTGGCGTTGAAGATCTCCACCTTCACCGCGCCGTTGGTTCTGGCTGCCAGCTCCCTCGCCCAGAATTGCGCGAAGTCCAGCTCGAAGAAGCTCGCCGGCCCAAGAAAGTGGCTGAGCTTCAGCACCACCGGCTGCGCCGTCGCCGGCGCGACCGCGAGCAGCAGGCCCACCATCGCCATCATGGGGAGACCACGCATGGGATGCGGTATCCCATGATGGTGACGCGCCCGCAACGCTTGCCGCCATGTCATGGCGCGGTCACACTGCTTCGGAAGACACCAACGGGGAACGTTCGCCGCCATGCCTGACGCCAGATTTGCCAGCCTTACGCCGCTGTTCGCACCACGCTCGGTTGCTGTGCTGGGCGCCTCGAGCGACCCGACCCGCATCAGCGGTCGGCCGCTGGCCTACATGAAGGCGCAGGGCTTTCAGGGCGCGCTGTACCCGATCAATCCGAACCGCGCCGAGGTGCAGGGGCTGAAGGCGTATCCCTCGGTCGCCGCGCTGCCGGAAACCCCCGACGTCGCCATCGTGGCGATCGCCGCCGAGATCGCCGAGAAGTCGATCACCGAACTGGCCGAGCGCGGGGTGAAGGCGGCGGTGATGTTCACCGCCGGCTTCGCTGAAATGGACGAGGCCGGTGAGGCGGCGCAGCACCGCATGGTCGCCGAGGCGCGCAAGCACAACATGCGCATCCTTGGGCCCAACTGTCTCGGCGTGTTCGACGCGCGCACTGCATATTACGCCACGTTCTCCTCGTCGTTCGACAGCGGCTGGCCGGTGCCAGGCCGCATCGGCATCGCCTCGCAGTCCGGCGCTTACGGCACCCATCTCTACACGCTCGCGCGCAATCGCGGCATCGGTGCCTCGCTGTGCATCATGACCGGCAACGAGTCCGACGTGACGGTCGGCGAATGCATCGGCTGGCTGGCGGAGAACCCCGAGGTGGATGTGATCGCGGTCTACGCCGAAGGCATCCGCGAGGCGCCCGGACTGATCGCCGCATTCGAGGCGGCGCGCGCGGCGAAGAAGCCGATCATCATGCAGAAGGTGGGTCGCAGCGAACTCGGCGGCAAGGCGGCGAAGTCGCACACCGCGTCGATCGCCGGCGACGATGCGGTGACCGAGGCGGTGCTGAACGAGTTCGGTGTGCTGCGCGCGCGCAACTCCGAGGAGATGCTGGACATCGCGCACACCGCAACCCGCAAGATCTATCCGGCGCGCAACACGCTGGGCGTGATCACGGTGTCGGGCGGCGCAGGCGTGCTGATGAGCGACGTAGCCGAGAGCGTCGGCCTGGCGATGCCGGAGATGCCGATCGCGACGCAGCAGGAGCTGCGCGCGCTGGTGCCGTTCTGCGCGCCGCGCAATCCGGTGGATGCCACCGCGCAGGTCAGCAACGACGTGACGCTGATCAACAAGTTCACCGACGCGATGATCGACAAGGGCGGCTACACCTCGGTGCTGGGCTTTTTCAGCATGACGGCCTCGTCGCGCCGCTGGCCGTCGATCCGCGAGCAGCTCAACCTGGTGAAGGCGAAATATCCCGACCGGCTCTACGTGCTGTCGGTGATCACGCCGCCGGATCGGCGTGCCGAACTGGAAGCCGACGGTTGGGTGGTGCACGAGGACCCGACGCGCGCGGTGACGGCGGTCGCCGCGATGGGCCGCTTCGGCGAGGCCTTCGCCGCCGCCAGGGGCGCGCCGCCGCCCAGCGTGCCGGCGGTGACGCTACCCGCGACGACGCCCACCGAGTCGGAGGCAAAGCGGCTGCTGGCGCAGGCCGGCATCGCCTCGGCGCCCGAGGCGGAGTGTGCGACCGCCGACGCCGCGGTTGCGTCCGCGGAACGGATCGGCTTCCCGGTGGTGATGAAGATCCTGTCGCCGGACATCCTGCACAAGTCGGAGATCGGCGGCGTGCTGCTGAACGTCGCCGATGCCGCCGCGGTGCGCGACGGGTTCGCCACGCTGCTGGATCGCGCCAGGCAGGCGGCACCGTCCGCACGCATCGAGGGTGTGCTGGTGGCGAAGCAGCTGCAGGGCGGCGTGGAGTGTATCCTGGGCATTCACCGCGATCCGGTGTTCGGCCCGATCGCGATGTTCGGGCTGGGCGGCATCTTCGTCGAGGTGATGAAGGACGTGGTGTTCCGCCGCTGCCCGTTCGGCGAGGACGTGGCGGAGCAGATGATCCGCTCGATCAAGGGTGCCCCGCTGCTGCTGGGTGCGCGCGGCCGGGCCAAGGCCGACATCAAGGCACTGGCGCAGATGCTGGCGCGGCTGTCGGCGTTCGCCGCCGCGGCGGGACCACGGCTGGCGTCGATCGACCTCAACCCGGTGTTCGCTATGCCCGAAGGGCAGGGCGCGTTCGCGGTGGACGCGGTGGTGGAGGTGACATAGCGGGGACCGCCGGTCCCCCTTCCGTCTCATCCGATGCTGTTCTCCCGGCCCGCGCTGATCCTGGCCGCGGTCGCGCTGGCCCGCATCGGCTTCGGCTACCAGTACCAGACCGTCGCCACGCTCGGGCCGGACCTGATGCGTCTGTTCGGGTTCGACTACGCGACCCTGGGCACGCTGATCGGCGCCTTCATGCTGCTGGGTGGCTTCCTGGCGCTGCCGTCCGGCCTGCTCGCGCGGCGGTTCGGCGATCGGCTGGTGCTGGGCGCGGGGCTGGCGGTCATGACGGCGGGCCCGCTGCTCAGCGCGCTGGCCGCCGGCCCGGTCGGGATCGGCGCCGGCCGTGCTCTGGCCGGCGCCGGCGGCGTGGCGGTGATTGTGCTGCAGAACAAGGTGATCGCCGACTGGTTCACCGGCCGGTCCTTCATGTGGGCGATCAGCGTGTCGGTCGCCGCCTATCCGATCGGCATCGGGCTCGCCCAGCTCATCCTGCCGCCGCTGGCCGCGGCGTTCGGCTGGCAGGCCGCTTTCCTGTCGGATGCGGTGCCCATGGCGCTGGCGCTCGTGCTGTTCCTGGCGAGCTTCCGTCCAGCGCCGCAGGCCGCTCCGGCCCCCCGCCACTTCACCCTGCCGGGCCGGCGCGAGTGCCTGCTGCTGGTGATCGCCGGGCTGATCTGGACATTCTACACCGGCGGCTATTCCGGCTACACCGGCTACGTGCCGTCGATGATGGCGGCGCGCGGCGACAGCCTGGTGCTGACCGGCCTGGTGCTCACCATCGCCACCTGGGGCAACGTGCCGGCGACGATGCTGGGTGCGGGGCTCGCCGCGCGGTTCGGCGGGCTGCGCATCTTCCTGCTGGGCACCGCGGCTCTGGTCGTCGGTATGGCCGGTGCGGCGCTGCTGGACTGGCCGGTGACCTGCGCGGTGGTGGTGGGCATCGTCGGGTCGTTGCATCCCGGTGTGATCATGGCAGTGGGCACGCTGTCGGCACGACCGGAGAACCGCGCCATCGGCATGGGGCTGTTCTATTCGACCTACTACGCCGGCAACGCGGTGATCCCGGCGCTGTGCGGCCGCGCCGCCGATCTATGGGGCGGCGCCGAGGGTGCGCTGCTGATGGCGGCGGCCATCTCGGCGCTGGCGGTGCCGATGTATCTGCTGCACCGCCGGCTTGCGGCGCATGAGGTCATGCTGGCGCGGGCGTGAGCCCGGTGGGCATGGACTGCTTCGGATAGGCGGCAGCGAGGCCAACGATAAGGAAGAGCGAAACGCAGATGAGGGCACAGATGCACGCCAAGCACGCAGATGGTCCGGTGCAACTCACAGGTCATTGGCCAAGCGTTTGCTCTCCATGCGCGGTCCGCCAATGCGTGCAGTGCTGAGCCCAGCGGCTCGGAGCTCGTGTGCCAACGCATTCTTGTAGTCCTGTTCCACTTGTCACTATCTGCGTGCATCCGCGTGCATCTTCCTACATCTGCGTTTTGAATCTTCCTTTGCGACGCTGCATATGGGGCAGTTACGGAAACGATGACGCAACTCGCGCCGCGATCAGGCGCACGCTCGAGCTGCGGTCAAAGCGCCGCGATCTCCCGATCCTTCTTCGGAATCAGATCGTACGGCAGCGCGTAGCCCGGCATCGCCGCCAGCCGCTGCGACCAGGCCTGTACGTTCGGCCAGCGCGCGATGTCGAGCCCGCCTTCCGCCATGAACACCATGCGCCCCCAGCAGCCGATGTCGGCGATGGTCGGTGCATCGCCCACCAGCCACTCGCGCCCGGCCAGCGCCGCATCGACGAACCCCACCGCGGCCTCGGCCAGCGGGCGGAAGTAGTCCATCACCGCCGGATCGACCTGGCGGAACCGGCTGTAGTGCCGCACCTTGGCGACGTTGGTGATGTTGTCCGCCTCCCACGAGAGCCACTCGCGCGCGGTCCACTGCTCCTGCTCGCTGCGGCCGGCGAAGTGCCCGGTGGTGCGCGCCAGGTAATCCAGGATGACGTTGGACTGCACGATGGTCAGCCCACGGTGGCGCAGCGCCGGCACCTGGCCGTAGCGGTTGACCGCCAAATAGTCGGCCTCCTTCTGCGCGCCGTATTTCAGGTTCACCGTGCGGAAGCTGAACGGCAGCCGCGCCAGCGCCAGGTACAGCATTGGCTTGTAGCTCGAACTCGAGGTGAAGCTGCCGAACAGCGTCAGCCCATCGATCTCGGTGGTGTTGGTCACTGCGTGCTCCGGTGCCTGCGCGGGAGGTCAGCCTATCGCGCGGCGGCGCACGGCGCGATAACCGGGCGATGCGGCCCGGCAAGGTGGAATACCTGGAGGGCCTGCGCGGCGTCGCCGCGATGCAGGTCCTGCTGCTGCACTTCTTCACCGGCTTCCTGCCGGAGACGGCGAGCCGCGTCTGGCCGCCGTTCAACCTCGCACTCGACGGCCACACCGCGGTCTATGTGTTCTTCCTGATCAGCGGCACGGTGCTGACGCCGTCCTTCGCACGGCCCGGCAGCCTGGTGGCCAAGATGGCGCGGCGTGTGGTGCGTCTCGGCATCCCGGTGGCCGCGGCGGCCGCCATCGCCACGGCGCTGATCGCCTGGCTGCCTGCGGCGCATCGGCAGGCCGCCGCGCTCACCGGCTCCGCCTGGCTGGCGATGGATTCCAGCGGCGCGCCAACCTTCCTGCATCTCGCGCGCGAGATCGGGCTCGACAGCCTGCTGCTCGGCTATCGCGAGGCGACGCTGTTCGGCCCCGTCGCCGCACGCCTGCCGCCGATGGAGCATTCGCTCGACGCGCCGTTCTGGTCGTTGCATCTGGAACTTTATGGCTCGCTGCTGGTGCTGTGCCTGGTGTCGCTGCGTGCCTGGTCCTATCGGGCGCATCGCGTCGCGATTGCCGTGACGGCGGTCGTGTTCGGCACGCATCCGATGTTCCTGTTCGTCCTGGGCCACCTCGGGTTTCCCCTGCTGCGCCGCGGAGCCGATCGCACCTGGCTGGGCGCGCTGCTGCTCCTGCTCGGCGTGGCGCTGTGCGCCACCAAAGACTGGGGCGTCGTCGAATGGCTGCGCGTGATGCTCGCGCGCACCGAGCTCGCCGCCGCGCCCAACCTCTACCAGTTCCAGAGCCAGCTTGGCGCGGTGGCGCTGTACTTCGGCGTCCTGCTGTGCCCGCCGGTGCAGCGCCCGCTGGCGAGTGCCGCCGGCCGCGTGCTCGGACGGCTGTCGTTCAGCATCTACCTGCTGCACTTCCCGATCCTGTTCACGCTGGTCGCCTTCGCGGCGCTGCATGTCCCGATCGGCGTCGCCTTCGTGCTGTTCCTGCTGCTCACCCTGCTCGCCGCGATCGTCTTCGAGCGCTGGGTCGACCGCCCGGCGATCGCGCTCAGCCGGCTTGTCGCGTCGGCGTCCGATCAGCGCCGAAACTCGTTGACCAGCGCCTCGGCCTGCTCGGGGTCGGTGGCAAGCGCGCGGCGCGCCACGTCCTGCGGGAACCCTGCGCGGGCCAGCATGCCGAGTTCGCGCCGCTGCGCCGCTGCATCCGGTGTGGGACCGGTGCGGAACGGGCCGATGCGCCGCCTGCGCGCCAGCACCAGAGCGGCGGCGAGTTCGCTGCCTTCGTCCGACGGCAGCACCGACTGCGCGGTCGCCGCATCGACGCCCTTGGCCGCGAGTTGCGCCGTGGCAGCGCGGCGCGAGCGTCCGGAACGCAGCAGGCTGCGCGCCCGCGCCTCGGCATAGGTCGCGTCGTTCACCGCCCCCGCCGCGACCAGCCGTGTCACGACGGCGGTCACGCTCGCCCGCGCTGCGGCGGCCTGTGCGGCAACCGCGTCGGTCTCGTGCAGCGCGGCGGCGCGGCGCGCCCAGCGATCGATGCGGCGCTCCAGCACGCGGCGCAGACCGACCTCGGTCGCGGCATAGCGCGCCAGGTAGTCGAGCGCCGCATCGTGCAGGTCGCGTTCGTCCGGCGCGGGACCGAGCGGGCGACGGGGCGGCGTCAATCCTTGATTTCCATGTCCTCGTAGGACGGGAACGGGCTCATCCACACGTCGGTGATGGTGTGCTTCGTCACCCGCGGCCCGATGCCGTTCAGCGCACGCAGGTCCATGATCGGGGCGAACATCGCCCGGTCGATGCTCAGCTGCTGGATCTGGTCGAGCATCGCCTCGCGCTGCTTCGCGTCGCGTTCGCCGGCCTGGCGCAGGAACAACTCGTCGATGTCCGGGTAGCCGCCATTGGCATAGGCGCCCTTGGACCAGATGAACGATTCGACCCGGCTCGCCGCGTTGCCCGAGTTGCCGGAGGCGACCATGTAGAGCGCCGGCAGCTTCTTCTCCAGCCAGTTGGCGTAGAACGTCGCGCGCTCCATCTGGCGCAGCCGCACGCGAATGCCGACCGCGTTGAGATCGTTCACCACCGCCTCGGCCACCGTGGGGAAGCCGGGGATCGCCGCGAAGTCACCGACATCGATGCCGTTCGGATAGCCCGCCTCGGTCAGCAGTGCCTTGGCCTTCGTCGGATCATAGGGCGGCGGCTCGACCTGCAGGGCGAACTCCATCACGCGCGGCACGATCACGCCGGCGGGCGGACAGAAATCCAGGCACGCGGCGTGGTTGATGCCGCTGCGGTCGAGCGCGTAGTTGACCGCCTGGCGCAGGCGGATGTCGTGCCATGGCGACTTCGGGTCCCACTGTCTGGCGAACTCGATCCAGAAGATCGAGGCGTGCTTGGTCGGCACGATCTGGATGCCGTGCTTCTGCAGCCCCTCGGCATCCGGGCCGTCGAGCGCATAGGCGATGTCGGCCTCGCCGGTCTGCACCATCAGCGCGCGCGTGGTCGCCTCGGCGACGCTGCGCATCACCAGCGTCTTCACGTTGGGCACGCGGCGCCAGTAGTCGGGGAACGCCTCGAGCACCACCTCGATGCCCGGCTTGGTGCTGACGAAGCGGTACGGACCGGCGCCGATCGGGTGCTTCCTGAAGCCGTCGTCGCCGTTTTCGGTCAGGTACTTCTTCGGCAGCACGATGCCGGCGCCGCTGGCCGTGGTGCCGAAGAAGGTCATGAAGTCGGGCCACGGCGCATTCAGATGGAAGCGCACGACGCGCGGATCGACCACCTCCACCTGCGTGACGTGTTCGTGCAGGGTCTTGGCGGCGGCGCCGTGATAGCGCTCGAAGCTGAACTGCACGTCCTCGGCGGTGAGCGGATCGCCGTTGTGGAAGTGCAGGTTGGGGCGCAGGCGGAACTCGTAGCTCAGGCCGTCCTCGCTCTCGCTCCACGATTCGGCGAGGCTCGGGCCCATCTTCTGTCCAGGATATGGCCGCACCAGCGCGTCGTGGATCGCATACAGCATGCCGAACGGCGTGATCTGCGGCGGCGCGCTGGAGGGATCGAACCAGCTCGGCGCGATGGTCACGTGCCAGGCGATCACCGCGTGGCCCGAGGGTGCGCGAGGCTGGGCATGCGCTGCGGCGATGCAGCCGCAGAACAGCAGCGACACTACACCAACGAAAAGCCTGCGCCTGACGTGCTGAGACATGATTTCCTCCCAGGATCGATATCTGGTCCTTCTCTTGGCGGACGGTCAACCACAGTCGGCCGGGAAGCAGCCGCGTCAGAATTCGCGAGGCGCGAGCGGCACCAAGCGCCACGAGTTGGAGGCGCCGGAGAGCGCGGGTAGCCTGCCGGTTGGTTGGACCCGGTGCTGTACGGCTCAGCCAGGGGGAAACATGGTCACGGCTCAGGACGATACGATCGCTGGCCTTCAGCGCGCGATCGCCGAACTGCGGCAACAGCGCGACATCGACCGCACCGAGCGCGACGCGGCGCTGACGCGCGAGGCCGCGCTGGCCGATGTGCTGGATGTCATCAATCGCTCCTCGGGCGACCCGGGGCCGGTGTTCGAGGCGATCCTGGAAAAGGCGCACAGTCTGTGCGGGGCGGACCTCGGGGCGATGACCACGTACGACGGAGCGGAAGTGCAGACCGTCGTGTCGCGGGGATATTCGGCTTCGGCCGCGGCCCTTGTGCGTGGGCCGTTTCCTCCCAGTCCGGCCCAGCAGACTTTGATCGCCGGGGAACGCTACCGCCACATCCCGGACGTCAGAGCTGTCGAGTTTGGACCGGACCAGGGTTTCGCTGGCGGCATCGTGGAACTGACCGGTCTGCGCACCTTTCTCATGGTGCCTCTGCGCAAAGACGGTATCGTGCGCGGCTTTCTCACCGCGCACCGGCTGGAGGTGCGGCCATTCTCGCAACAGGACATCGCACTGCTGGAGAAGTTCGCCGCCCAGGCGGTGATCGCGATGGAGAACGCGCGGCTGATCACCGAGCAGCGCGAGGCGCTGGAACGGCAGAGCGCGATGGCCGAGGTGCTTCAGGTCATCAACGAGTTCGCCTGGGAAGCTGGAACCAGTGTTCGATGCGATCCTGGCGAAATCGATGCGTCTCTGTGATGCAGCGTTTGGGATGTTCAATGCCCATGACGGCACATCATTCCGCACAGTGGCGACGCGTGGGGTTCCCGGCGCCTTTGCGTCGTTCAGGGCGAGCCATCCGCCAGTGCCGGGCCCAGACACCCCTTTTGGCCGTGCGTTCGAGACAAGGCGCCCGGTTCATGTCTTCGATTGGCTGGAAGAGCCGGCATACAAGGCAGGCACGCCGGGTGGCCGGGCGATAGCCGACCTCGGCGGTGCACGCACGGTCCTGAATGTGCCGCTGGTCAAAGATACCACTGTGCTGGGCATGATATCTGTCTACCGTCAGCAGGTGCGGCCGTTTTCAGCAGCACACATCGCACTGCTGGAGAACTTCGCCGCACAGGCGGTGATCGCGATGGAGAACGCACGACTGTTGACCGAGCAGCGCGAAGCGCTGGAGCAGCAGACCGCGACCGCCGAGGTGCTGCAGGTGATCAACGCCTCGCCGGGCGATCTGGGGCCGGTGTTCGATGCCATGCTGGAAAAGGCGATGCGGCTGTGCGGCGCCGCATTCGGCGAATTCTATACGTTCGATGGGGATAAGTTCGAAACCGCGGCGAACCGGGGCGTACCCGCGGCCTTCGCAGAATTCCGCATGAAGACCCCGCTGACGGATGCACCGGGATCGCTGACCCGGCGCATCCGCGAAGGCGCCAATGTCGTGCACGTTGCCGACGTGAAGGACGATGAACTCTACCGGATCGGTGAGCCTACCCGTACCTCTTTGGTCGATATCGGCGGCGCACGCACAGTGCTTACCGTCGCGCTGCGGAAGGATGCGTCTCTGCTTGGCTTCATCGTGGTTTACCGCCAGGAGGTCAGACCGTTCAGCGATCGGCAGGTGGCACTGTTGCAGAGCTTCGCTGCGCAGGCGGTGATCGCGATGGAGAATGCGCGGCTGTTGACCGAGCAGCGCGAGGCGCTGGAGCAGCAGACCGCGACCGCCGAAGTGCTGCAGGTGATCAACGCCTCGGCCGGTGATCTGGAGCAGGTTTTCGATACGATATTGGAAAAGGCGATGCTCCTTTGCGATGCCGCGTTCGGCAGCCTCGTTACCTATGATGGCGAATTTTTTCGGGTCGTCGCGTCGCGGGGGTTGCCGGCTGACCTGGTGGAAGCCCTTCGCAAGCGCGGTCCGGTTCGACCGGGCTCAAGCGAGGCCTATGACCAAATCGCTCGGGGCGTGGACATCGTGCACATCGAGGACATCACCGTGGGCGGCGCCGGTTCCCGTCGTCACCGAATATCGATCAGTACGGAGCGCGTACGACGCTCTTCCTTGCGCTGCGCGGGGACGATGCCTTGTTTGGGGCCTTTAGCATCTACCGGAAGGAGGTGCGCCTGTTCTCCGACAGGCAGATCGCACTGTTGAAGAATTTCGCGGCCCAGGCGGTGATCGCGATGCAGAATGCACGGCTCCTCAACGAAGTTCGGCAGCGCCAGGAAGAACTGCGAATCACCTTCGAGAATATGGGCGACGGTGTCGCCATGTTCGACGATACCCAACACCTGGTTGCGTGGAACGGCAAGTTCCAGGAGATCTTCGACCTGCCCGACGCCGTTCTCGAGCCGCATCGCACCTATGAGGAATACCTCCGGTTCCTTGCGGCGCGTGGCGACTTCGGCGCGGGCGTCGATACGGCAGAGCAGGTTGAGAAGCTGGTCGCCAGTACCGGCCAACCCTACGGCTATGAGCGCACGCGGCCGGATGGCAGGATCATCGAGATTCGTCGCAATCCAGTGCCGGACGGCGGCTTCGTGTTGATCTTCTCCGACATCACCGAGCGCAAGCGCAATGAGGTGGAGCTGCGCGCCGCGCGCGACACGGCGGAGCAGGCGAGTCGAACAATCGAGGTAGCCTATCGCGACCTGAAGGCGGCGCAGGCGAACCTGATCCAGGCCGAGAAGATGGCGTCGCTGGGACAACTCACCGCCGGCATCGCCCATGAGATCAAGAACCCGCTCAACTTTGTCAACAATTTCGCTGCATTGTCGGTGGAACTGCTGCAGGAATTGAAACAGACCGCGGCACCGGCGCTGGCAAGCCTCGACGTTGAACGGCGCGCGGACGTCGACGACGTGGTCGAGACGCTGACCGGCAACCTGCAAAAGATCGCCGAGCACGGGCAGCGCGCCGACGGCATCGTGCGCAGCATGCTGGAACATTCGCGCGGCAGCTCAGGCGAACGCCGGGCCGTCGATCTCAATGCGCTGGTCGAGGAGGCGCTGAACCTCGCCTATCACGGCGCGCGCGCCCAGGACCCCAGCTTCAACATCACGCTGCAACGCGATTTTGCCGAACGGATCGCGCCGATCGTCCTGGTGCCGCAGGATGTGACGCGGGTGCTATTGAACCTGTTCAGCAATGGATTTTACGCCGCGTCCAAGCGCGCGCGGTGTGAGTTGGATGCCAGGTATGAGCCTGCGCTCAAGGTGACGACGCTCGATCTGGGCGATGCTGTCGAGGTCCGTGTGCGCGACAACGGCATCGGTATCCCTCCCGAGGTCAGGGACAAGCTGTTTCAGCCGTTCTTCACCACGAAGCCGACCGGCGAGGGCACCGGCCTTGGCCTGTCGATCAGCTACGACATCATCACGCAACGGCACGGCGGCAGCATCACGGTCGACAGCGAGGTCGGCGAATACAGCGAATTCACCATCCGCTTGCCGCGCGAGGGATAGCGCGATCGGTTTGCCCCATGCGTTCCACCGCCAGCACGTCGGTGGCGGTACCGCAGCGCCGCGCCGACGACCGGCGCGGCGCTGCCGCAATCAGGTCCGCACCGTCACCTGACCGCGCATGTGCGGATGCAGGCCGCACATGTAGTCGAATGTGCCCGCCTGCTCGAACGTATAGGCGAACGTTTCGTCCGTATCCAGTGTATGCGACTTCAGTTGCAGCGCCGGGCAGACGATGCTGTGCGGGATGTCGTCGTGGTTCACCCACATGACCATACTGCCGGCCTTCACGGCCAGCGGTGTCGGCGAGAAGGTGAAGTTGTCCACCACGATCTCGGCGTCCGCCTCCGCGGCGGCGGCGGCACGGCCGACAACCGCCAGCACGAGGCCGCCGCCGAGTGCACGGCGCAGCAGGAGGCGCCGGGCAATGCCGCCCGGCAGCAACAGGCTGTTCATGGTGTGCTCCTCAGCCGGCGAGCGGCGTATCGACGATCGCCAGCGGCGCGCCCGACGACACCAGGTTAAGGCTGGCGATGCCGAGATAGCGCTTCAGTTCGCCCGCCGGCACGAGCATCGGTCCGGGTCCCTTCGCGGTGCCGGGCGCCGGCTGCGGGAACGCGGTGGAGCGCGCGGTATGGAACGACACGTTGCCCTCCACCTTCTGCATCGTCTGGTGGATGTGCCCGTTCAGCACCGTGACCGAGCCGAACTTCTTCAGGTAGGACAGCGCCTGCGCGCCGTCCGAGGTGCCCCAGCCCCAGTCCTGGTAGACCACCCACAGCGGCACGTGAGCGAACACGACGATCGGCGTGCTCGCCGTCAGCGGCTGCACATCCTTCTCCAGCCACTCGAGCTGCTCCTGCCCGAGGGCGCCTAGTCCGTTGCCCTGCAGGTTCACCACGTTGACCAGGCCGATGAAGTGGATGCCGCCGGCGTCGAAGCTGTACCAGCCATCGCCCTTGGTGCCCTTGCCGAAGCGGTTGAGGTAGCTCTTGCCTTCCTCCTCCAGAATGTCGTGCTCGCCCGGCACGATGTGCAGCGGCAGCTTCGTGCTGCCGAACATCTGCGCCGCGGTGTCGAACTGCGCCGGCTTGGACAAATGCGTGATGTCGCCGGTGTGCAGGATGAACTCCGGCTTCTTCGGCAACTTGCCGACGTCGTCCAGCGCCTCCTGCAGCGTCGCCGTCACATTCGGATTGGCCGGCTTGTCGAAGCCCAGATGGCTGTCGCTGAGCTGCACGAAGGTGAAGTCGGTGGTGGCCGCCTCGGCGCTGCCGATCAGGCGTGAGCGCGGCACGCCGGCGGCCACCGTCCAGACCATGGCGGTGCCTGCCCAGGTCATGCACTTCAGGAAGCCGCGGCGCTCGAGGCTCGGGTCTATGCTCATGGAAGAACTCCCGCTGATCCGGGATCCGCCAACCGGTCCCGGCTGCCGGCTCTACCCGCGCCCCAGGGTGGTTATTCCCGGCCGCCGTTCGGAATAAGCTGGCGCGCCGCCCGGTATGGAGTGCGGCAGCCCGCAATCAGGACGAAGGCCCTTGCCCCAGGACGATCGACGCCGCCGCTTCGAGCTGCTGGCCCTGCCGCATCTCGATGCCGCGTTCAATCTTGCCCGCTGGCTCGCGGGCAACACAGCCGACGCCGAGGACGTGGTGCAGGACGCCTATCTGCGGGCGTACCGTTATTTTGACGCTTTCCAGGGAGGAAATTTCCGCGTGTGGCTGCTGACGATCGTGCGCAACGCCTTTGTCACCTGGGTGAAGGAGAACCGCTCGGGACGGATGGTGTTCGTGCCCGATGCGCCGGCTGCCGACGCGGCCGAACCCGAGGAGACGATGTGGGGCACGCGTCCGCGTGACCCGGAGGCGTTGCTGCTGGAGAGTATCGAGAGCCAGACGCTGGGCCGGCTGATGGAGCAGCTGCCGGCCGAGTATCGCGAGGTGCTGCTGCTGCGTGAGGTCGAGGACCTGGCCTACAAGGAGATCGCCGAAGTGACCGGGGTGCCGATCGGAACGGTGATGTCGCGCCTGTCGCGCGCGCGGCTCAACCTGCGCAAGCTGTGGCTGGCGCAGGCCGACACGGAGGCCGCCCATGGAGTGTGATCGCTCCGGCGGCCTGCTGTCCGGGCTGGTCGACAACGCGCTGCGACCGCTCGCGCGGCTGCGCGTCAGCCGCCACATCGCGGGATGTGAGGCATGCGCGGGCAAGGTCGAGGAATTGCGTGCCATGCAGGCGGCGGTCCGTACCAAGCTTCCCTACCATCGTGCCCCGCCGGGGCTGGCGGCGCGCATCGGTGCGGCGCTGCCGCGCGAAGCGGCGCCCCCCGTCGCGCGGCCGTGGTTCCGCATGCCGGCGTTCAGCGTGATGGGCACCGGGCTCGCCGGCGCGGTGGCCGGCGTGGCGCTCACCGTGCTGGTCATGAGCGGGCAGGGCGATCCGGCCGAGATGGCGGTGATCGGCAGCCACATCCGTTCGATGCAGGCCGAGCACCTGACCGACGTGGCGACCAGCGACCAGCATACGGTGAAGCCGTGGCTGGCGGCGCGGCTGGATGTGTCGCCGCCGGTGCGCGACCTGAAAGAGGTCGGCTTCCCGCTGGTCGGCGGACGGATGGACTACATCGACGGCCATCCCGCGGCGGCGGTTGTGTATACGCGCGCCAAGCACGTGATCAACCTGTTCGCGTGGGCGTCTGCCGGCAAGGACGAGGGGTTCCGCCGCGAGACGCGGCAGGGCTTCAATGTCGTTGCCTGGCGGCGCAGCGGCATCCAGTACTACGCGGTGTCGGACGTCGAGGCGGACCAGCTGGCGGAATTCGCACGGCTGGTCGCGCAGTAAAGCCGAGCACGGCACTCCTGGCGCAGACCCGTTTATGTGAGCAACCGGCGGTCGCGTCTCATCGCGTTGCTGGCAAGGCGAGGCCGGCCACCCTCCACAAAGTCGATAGCATACTCGGCGACATGCGTCCGTCCCGGATCCCACCACGGTCACCGCCTGGATCGCAGAAGGCACCTACCAGAGCTTTTGCCCGCTTCGTCTTCACGTGCGAGATTCGTCCCTTGAGGATCGAACTATGACATGGTGCGGTGATCGTCGGGGTGGTGGCGTCCGGGCTCTGCCGCTGCCGGGAGCAACGCTTGGGCGCTGATTGAATGACTGAGCCGCTTCCGCAATTCGGGCCCGAAATCTGGATAGCCGACGGTCCGGTGACGTCGTTTCACAGCTTCGCTTATCCAACGCGGATGGCGGTAATCAGGCTATCCGACGGCAGCCTGGTGGTCTGGTCACCCGTTGCGCTGACTGACTCGCTTTGTTCTTCAGTCGAGGCACTCGGGTCAGTACGCCACCTTGTCTCGCCCAATGCACTGCATCACCTGTTTCTTGCGGAATGGAAATCAGCGTTCCCTGCGGCCCGCCTCTATGGTTCACCGCGGCTGCGGCGCAAGCGCAAAGACCTGACCTTCGATGCCGACCTCGGTGATGGCGCTGAGCCTGATTGGGCGACCGACATCGACCAGGTCGTCATGCATGGAAGCTTTGCGCTGACCGAGGTCGTGTTCTTCCACCGCAGCAGCCGCACGGCCCTGTTCGCTGATCTGATCCAGAATTTTCCGCGCGACTGGTTCAAAGGGTGGCGCGGCTTCCTCGCCCGGCATGGCGGGATCGTCGCCCCCAATCCAGGTGCACCAAGAGATTGGCGTGCAAGCTTCCTCAATCGTCGTGCGGCGCGGGCCTCATTCGACCAGGTTCTCGCCTGGCCAATCGAGCGGGTGCTGATTGCGCACGGAGATCTGCCGACGGGGGATGCAGCGGCGTTTGTGCGCAGAGCCTTTACCTGGTTGGCTCCGACATGATGGGGACGCCTGACCGTCGCTGCGTCCAGGCCAAGGACGTCACCCATGCACTTGGCGTCTCAGCATCAGGCGGCGCCCCGCACCCTCGGATTTCCTCGAGCAGACGCCGAACCGTCGCTCTGACGCGAGGCATATGGTTCGATGATGACGGCACTACCCGCTAGAGGTCGAGTGCAACGGCGGTTCTTGGCGTTGCGCAGCAGATGAGCGCATTGCCTTCGGCTGGCAGGTCCAACGGCTCCGGCGCATAGGCGAGCTCGCCTTCGATCAAACCACTTTCGCAGTTGTGGCATACGCCTGAACGGCAGGACCAGCGCACGGGAACGGCGCAGGCTTCCGCCAACTCGAGCAAGCTGCCGAAGTGCGAATCCCATGGCACGGCGAGACCGCTTCGCAGGAACGTCACCATGGGTCCGCTGCCCGCGGAACCACCAGGACGATGAGGCAAGGTCGCGGCGACGCCGGAGATGCCCGGCGTGAGGTGGGGCACGCTGCCAAACAGTTCGACGTGCACTTTGGGCCAGGGAATGCCCCACGCCGCCAAGCCCTCCTGGAAATCTTTGAGAAACCGAGGTGGACCGCACAGATAGAACTCAGCGTCCTGCGGAATCCCGAGTTCGTGGAGCAACTGGAGCGAAAGATGGCCTGGTCGATCGAAGTCCTCGCCGAGCGTGTCTCCCGGCGCGGGCCGGCTGTAGATGACGCACCGATGCGACGCCCGGAGCGCGGCGAGCAGAGCATCCGCCTCCTTGGCAAACGAATGGTGCGCCCGGTCGCGGGCTGAATGCAGCCACCAGACTGCTCGGGGTGCCACAGCGTCCATAGCGGCTGCACCATGCAACATCGCCAGTATCGGCGTGACGCCGACGCCGGCGCTGACAAGGACGACGGGGGTCTTACCGGCCGCCAGCGTGAAGGAACCGCGAGGAGCGCAGATCTCCAGGCGGCTGCCCGCCCGGACGCTTTGGTGGAGAAAGCCGCTCGCGAGGCCATGCTCATTCTTGACGGCAATCCGGTAGCTGGGTTTGCCGATCGGACCGCACAAGGAATAGTTCCGAGTGACGGCGGGTGCTTCGGGGCCTGGCCTCATGCGGACCATGATGTGTTGGCCGGGTAGTGCCGCCGGCAGCGGCGAACCGTCTTCGGCGGCGAACTCGAATGACCGGACGTCCGCGCCTTCCTCTCCCGAAGCGACAACCACGACCGGGCGGAAACCACGCCACGCTGGCGGTGGCGACGCACCGGGCCCGAGACCGGCGTTGCCGGTTGTACCTCCCGCTGCGGCGGCGTCGAGCAGCGCCTGCATGGAGCCTTGCCAATCCTTGCTGAGCGCCGGAATTCGGACGGCGCGGCGCAGGCGATCGAGCGGGTGCTCTGCCGAATACAGCAGCGCATCGATCTCGGCGACCGTCATGTGCTCGGGGCCGTCAGAGAGCTTCTCGATCCGATCGCCCGCGCCGATGTCCCCTTCCTGGATGACGCGGAAATAGAACCCGGGACGGCGGTGCGCGACCAGGAGCGCCGGTATCTCCGGGTGGTTCAGCCTGATGCCGACCCGGTAGCAGGTGTCGCGCGGCTGGCTGATCTCGACGACGGCCCCGCCAATCCTGAAGCGATCGCCGATGCAGACCTCGTCATCGGCGAGGCCCTCGACTGTGAGGTTCTCGCCGAAGTTCCCGGCCACCAGATCGGACCGCCCGAGGTAGCTCGCCCAGTAGCGGTAGGATTGGAGTTGGTACACCAAAAGCGCACGCTGCTCGCCGCCATGCGCGCGGAGGTCCGCCTGGCCGTCGCCGTCGAGATTGAGCCGGCCTGCGAAGACCCGCCCCGCCACCGGCGTCTTCCAGACCGCCGTCCGGACGGTCCTTCCCTGCCACGCAACGTCCTGAGGAAGTCCGACATTGACTGAGACGATCACGCCCATCCTGGACCTCCGGTGAGGCATCTGGCCCGTCTCGCGAGCGGCGCGAGACATCACTTCCTCGTCTAGCAGCTTACTCGGATCCGATCCGAACACCCTTCTCTGCGACGGAGCGTTTCATCAGCAGCACGACGAAGACGAGTGCGACCATGACCACAGCGAGCACCCAGAACACGTCGAAATAGGCAAGCGCCGATGCCTGCTGCTGGCGCAGGTTCGCCAGCGTCTGCAAGGCCAGTTGCTGCGCTGCGACCGGATCGCCGGTCTGCTGCAGGAACGGACCGGTCGCCTGATCGAGGAAGGAGCGCGCCGCCGGGTTGAACGGATCGAGCCATTCGCCAAGCCGCAGGTTGTGGAATTGGTCGCGGCGCTCCTGCAGCGTCTGCGCCAGCGAGGTCCCGACGCTGCCGCCCTCGTTGCGCAGCAGGCTCAACAGACCGACCGCCGCCCCGCGCAGCGCGACCGGCGTATAGAGATAGGCCGCCACGTTCGCGGGAGCGAAGCACATCGCCAGTCCGATGATCAGCACCACCCGCGGCCAGACGAGCTGACCCGGACTGACGTCCAGGTTCATCTGCGACATCCAGTAATTCCCGGCGGCCATGGTCAGCAGGCCCGCGGCGATCACCCAGCGCGCATCGGTTCCGCGGCCGAGCGCGCGCCCCACGAACGGCATGGCGACGACGGCAAAGAAGCCGGCCGGCGACATGACCAGTCCGGCGCTCAGCGCATCGTAGCCGAACAGCGACTGCAGCAAGGCGGGCAGCGAGGTGCTGGCCGCATACAGCACGGCGAAGGCGCAGAAGATGATGATGCAGCAGGCGACGAAATTCCGCTCGCGCAGCGGCCGGAAATTGATCACCGGACTTGGGTGGCGCAGTTCCCAGAAGATCAGCCCGGCCAGGCCCACGGCGAACAGGATCGCCAGCGTCTGCACACGCCAGAACGGGTCGCCCAGCCAGTCCCATTCCTGGCCCTTGCTGAGCGTCACCTCCCAACAGACCACGACGAGGATCAGCAGCGACAGGCCGACACCGTCGAAGCTGAACGGCCGCCGCCGCAGCTCCATGCGCTGTGCCGTGAGATACTCGGGGTCCCGGAGTGTGATGGCACACGCACCCAGCGCCAGGAGGCCGACGGGGATATTGATCCAGAACACCCACCGCCAGGAGTAGCTGTCGGTTATCCAGCCGCCGAGAGTCGGACCGACGACCGGCGCGATCAGCGCGGCCAGGCCGAACAGCGTCATGGCCATGCCCTGCCGCTCGACCGGAAAGGCGTCCAGCAGCACGCCCTGGCTCGACGGCTGAAGACCTCCGCCGGCGAGACCCTGTAGCATGCGGAACAGGATCAGTTGCCCGAGACTCGTGGCCATGCCGCACAGCCCCGAGGCGAGGGTGAATACGGCGATGGAAAGCAGGAAATAGTTGCGGCGACCGAGATGCGCGATCAGCCAGCCGGTGATCGGCAGAATGATCGCGTTGGCGGCGAGGTAGCTGGTGATGACCCACTCGCCGTCATCGACGGTGGCCGACAGCCCGCCAGCGATATAGCGCAGCGCCACGACCGCAATCGTGGTGTCGAGCACCTCCATGAAGGTTGGCACAACGACGACAGCGGCGACGATCCAGGGGCTTACTGCCGAGCGGGATCCGACAGTGCGGAGTGGCGGCGATGCCACCGCATCGGTCATTGTCTGGTGCCCGATTCGCTGGCGGTCGGACCAGGGCTCGGAGACTGCGGCACATAGGCCTGGAGAAACTTCCCGGCATCGCGTCCGGATGGCGGCTTGGTGATATAGACGTAGGGAACAACCGAGGTGCCGATGAACAGCGGTGCCTGATCGGCATTGTAATCGACGAGATCGATCCGGACCGGCAACCGCTGGACCACCTTGACGAAATTGCCCGTAGCGTTCTCGGGCGGCAGCAATGCCAGGGTCGATCCGGTTCCCATGCTGAAGCCTGAGACCCGGCCGTTGAAGATGTGCGTGCCGCCATACATGTCGACGCGCAGTTCGACGGGCTGCCCGATGCGCAGGTCGCGCAGCTGTGTTTCCTTGAAGTTGGCATCGACCCAGATGTCGTTGAGCGAGCGAATTGCCATCAGGTTCTGGCCGACCTGGACATAGTTGCCCGGATTGACGTTGCGGCGCGTAACGACGCCGTCGATTTCGGCTGTAATATCGGTGTAACGCAGATCCAGTTGGGCCTGCGCGAGATTGCGCCCGGCGACTTCGAGTTTCGCCTCGGCCTGCCTGACGGCCGGAGCATTGGCTGCATAGCGAGCGAACGTGGTGTCGACGTCGCCCTGGTTATAGAACTGGTCGAGCATCGCTTTCGGTCCCTGGTCGAACGAGTGCACGACGCCGAGTTGGGCGGCACTCTGGATGAGTGCCGCCTGCGCCTGGAGGACGGAGGAGAAGGTCTCGTCGAGATCGGGCGGCACCTGACCGAGATCGCCGCCCCCGTCGGGTTGCGCCGGCAGTCCCAGCGAGACACGAACCTGATAGACCTCGGCCAGAGCCTGGGTCAGTTCGGCGCCGGCGGTCGTCAGCTCTGCTTGCCGCTGATCGTACACCTCGCGCGGCACATCGGCTCTGGCGACGAGCTGCTTCGCCCGATCGAACTGAACCTGCGCGAGCGTCAGCGCGGCCCTGCTCTTGGCAACAGCGGCGACCCGCGCGTGCAGCAGCGCGACCTGGTTATCGACGTCCTGCACGGCGTGTTGCAGGTCCCAGTGTCGGCTCATTGCCTCCGCCTCGATCGCACGCGCCGCCGCGGTGGCGGCCCGCAAGTCTGCTTTCGCGGTGTCGACCGCCGCCTGCTTCTCGGAGACCGCAACCCGGTAGGGCTCCTTGTCCAATTCGGCGAGGATATCTCCCTTGTGCACACGGTTGTTGTCGTCCACCAGAACCCGGGAAATCTGTCCTGCCACGCGCGGTGCGACAAACGTCACGTGCCCGTTCACGAAAGCATCGTCCGTGGAGACGGTGTTCAGCATCGCCTCGACCCACGGGATGCCGAACACCAGCAGAACAGCCAGGACAGCAACGCCCAGCACACCGGTCAGAAGCCTTCGCTTCGGCACAGGCTTTCGGCCTGCCGGCGCCTGCGCGGGCCTCGCCGCACCGGCAACCGAAGCATCCGCACTTGCTGCCGGTTGCGCATTGCCCAGACCTGGCGTGTCGCTCTGCTCGCTCATGTGGGGTACCCGTCGCAAGGGACGAAACGGACGGCGTCGACCGGCCGCCATGTGGCCCAGGCTGCCGGTCGTGCGGACGTCTTAGATTGCCGCCGCGGAGTTTAGAACAAAACTGCGCGATCTGGTTTCGGCATGGTTCGATCAATCCGACCTGTGGATCGATGAGGCACACTCGGCCGCGTTGAAGGGTCTCCAATCATTCAAGGGAGTGGAACCATGAAGATCGTCGTCATCGGCGGCACCGGCCTGATTGGTTCGAAGACCGTCGCCATTCTGCGCCCGGACGGCCACGACGTCGTCGCCGCCTCGCCGCAAAGCGGTGTGAACACCATCACCGGCGAGGGGCTCCAAGAGGTTATGGTCGGCGCACAAGTGGTGATCGATCTCGCCAATTCACCTTCATTTGAAGACAAAGCGGTGCTGGAGTTCTTCGAGACCTCCGAGAGCAACCTACTTGCGGCGGAGGCCGCAGCAGGCGTCCGGCACCATGTCGCGCTTTCCATCGTTGCTATAGACCGGACGGTCAACGGCTATTTCCGCGCCAAAGCCGCCCAAGAGAAGCTGATCGTCGCCTCCGGCATTCCCTACACCGTCATCCGCGCGACGCAATTCATGGAATTTCTCGGCGGCATCGTCGCTTCGAGTACCGAAGGACATATCGTCAGGCTGCCGCCCGGTCTGTTCCAGCCCATCGCGGCAGACGACGTTGCTGCCGCGGTTGCCGAGGCGGCGCTCGCCGCGCCGCGAAGCGGCATTGTCGAGATCGCGGGCCCGGAACGAGCACGGTTCAGCGAATTTGTCGCCCGCTATCTCAAGGCGATCGGCGATCCGCGAGAGGTCGTGGAGGACAAGGAGGCCCGATACTTCGGCGGCCGGGTGGAGGAGCGTTCGCTCGTGCCGCTGGGTGAGGCCCGGCTCGGCCGCATCGGTTTCGACGAGTGGCTCCGCCGCTCGCATGCAGGGTCCTGATCGGTCGGTGGAATGCTGGGGACCCGATGGCGCAAACACCGGCGTCGCGGCGGATCGCGACGGCGGCGGTCGCCTATCCATTGAGCGATCTTGGCCCGCTGACGAGCGAACTGCCGCGAAGATAGAATTGCAGGAGGCGTTTCGTATCCCGAGAAATGCCGATCCTGATGCTCTGCCCGATTTCGCCGGGTTCATGATCGTCGTGTCCGAGCCATAGGGGACCTTCTCGGCAGAGGTTGATCCCATCAAGGCGACGATCAACCTGCAACGCCGCGGTGAGCTTTCCTGGCCCTCGCGCGAGGTCGCCCAAGCGCTCGATGCCGCGATTTCGGCGCATGATCGGGATGCCTTCGAGAGGTTCGAGCGCCCTGATCAGGACGCCCGCACCGATCCCGGCCCTCTCGCTCGAGACGTTCAGCATGTACGATGTTCCGTAGGCGAGATATATGTAGGCGTGCCCCGGTTCCAGAAACAGCGAGCGATTGCGCGGAGTTATCCCTCGGTAGGCGTGCCCTGCGGCGTCGCCGACGATATACGCCTCGGTCTCGACGATACGACCGCTGAGGCGGCCTTCAGGCAACTCCCGCACCAATATCTTGCCAATGAGATAGCGGGCGAAAGCGGTCGTATCAGTCGGCAGTTCCGAGCGAACGAGGGAAGGGCGGCCGGCGCCCACGACGTCAGATTTCAGTGCATCAGCTCGACCCATTGCGCGCGCGAGGGTCCGGGCTCGAACGGATCGCCGAAATACTGGGTCTCACGGGCCACCTTTCCATCGAGGAACTCCATGATGCTTACCGTGTAAGACGGTTGCCCGTCATAGGTCAGGACAAATTCAGTGACCCAGAGGTCGCCCGCCCCGATGATCCGCCGCACTGCGAAGCGCTTCTCGTTTGGCTGCGCGGTGCGAGACGATTGAATTGCCCGCCGCCCGCGGATGCGCTCGCCCGATTGCGGATATTCGAGCACCGCGTCCTCTCGGTATATCTGGTGCTCCACTTCGAAGTCGTTCGCATCGGAGGCGGCCCAGTGGCGATCCAGAGCTGCGCGGATCTCTCGGTCTTCCATATCCGATCTCCTTGGCCATCACCGTCAAAGTTAAGCCGCCGTACCATGCGCTGCCCTGGACAGATCTTCCAGATGGAACTGGCGGCCAATCCTGGTGCGATGGTGACTGGGCAGGAAGGTCGTAAGCGGAGGGTTGGCGACGGTCGACGAGGGCCGCTGGGACGGGATGCGCTCGCGCCATTGCTGCCCGCCAGTGGGCTCACTCTCCGGCGGTGGAACGCGGCCTGCCATGGGGGTGGGCAACCCGCATGAGCGGCTCACCCATACGAATCCGGTGACCTTGCTGAACACCGTCCACCAGGGTGAATCCGTCCGGTGCGAAGACGACGATCGTCGATCCATGCTCGAACGAGCGACGATGGCGTCGCAGGGGCTGACCAGAAGATTCTGGTCGCTCTCGATGTGACGTGCGTCGTCTTTGAGGCGTCGGATGAAGCAGTCGTGCAGACTCCGAAAGTGTTCCTCGCGCGCCTCGTCCAGGTTCAGATCGGAAAACAGCCGCCAGACGCCGATCGACAGATCGCGTACCAGCGGCTGCTCGAGCTTGCTGAACCAACCGAAGCAGCGTGTGGCCAGGCGTCTCGGGATGCGATTGGTCAGCAGGAAGTCGACGTCTTCATGACAGGCGACGGCCCTGATCGCGGCGCGCAGCCGGTTCATGATGGTGGCTCAGTACCCGGAAGGAGTTCTGCAGCTGCCATGGAGATCACGATACTGGGAGCCTGTCTCGCGGGCGCGGCGGCACTGAGCATTCCACTCGCCAGGGCGCGGCGACGAATCGAATTGTCGCGCGCAAAGCACCGTTCGCTCGCGGGGCATGTGCGGCTGGCACGACGGCTTGCATTGCTGGTGCCGTTCTACGAGTACGATGAACCGCATTTCTTCCGCTCCGACGGTGCGCCGGACGGAATCGTGAGCCGAAGGTGCAGGGGCTTTGCTCGGCTCGCCTCGATCTATCGGGAGCGCTTCCCGCACACCAGAGCGGCGACCGCCCAGATCCGCGGCGGAGCCTCCGACCTGCAATTCACTTCGGTCTATCGGGTCCCGTTCAATTCAGCCGCTATGCCCGCGAGCACCTGACTGCCGGTGCCATTCTCTAATCCTCCGCCGGCGTCACCGTGACTGACGTCGACGGCAATGAAACTCGTAGCGCTGAGCAAGTGCAGAGACTGGTTGATCCGACTATGGTGGTAATAGCCGGCGGCGCCGTTCCTGGTGTACGACTGTCGCAGAGATCGGCTCGTGTCACAGGATGCGGTTGACGACGCCGCCGTGCCGGAGGCGCAGGAGTGCTCACCGCGCGGTTGCGCCTGCGGGGGTGCCTGAGTGTGCCAGGCACCACATGGCGAAGGGCACCTGATGACCTAACTTCGGAGACCGCTCACATGCGCCCCGAGATGACCCCGGCCGAGAGTGGGTCCGGCCGGCTTATCGCCCCCAAGTTCGCGCTACCCGTCCTCTATGTCGTCGTCCTTGCCCTGCTCGCATACCGGATGACCATCGGCGTCGATCTGACCGACGAGTTGTACTACGTCACCTTCCTGGATGATTGGCTGAAGGACGGGCTGGGCCATGGTGAGAACCTGGTCGTGCACCAGACGGCAGCTTTGCTCATGTTCCCCGCCGCAAGGCTTTATGTGTGGATCGTAGGCAGCGAGCGTGGGCTGGTGTTATTCCTCCGCTTCGTCTTCCTGGCCACGGCGTGCGCTGCAAGTCAGTGTCAATTCCGATTCGTCCGGACTGTGAGAGACGAAGCGGTTGCTTGGTCGTCGGCGCTGCTGGTCCTGTGTTTCATCCCGTTCAGCCTGCCCGCGCCTTCCTACAATACGATTGGCATGTTCGGGATGCTCTCCGCCCTGGCACTGTTCGGGGTAGCAGCCCTGCCGCGGCAGATGGGCGCGTACGCTGCCGCGCCAGCGATCTCCTCCGGCATTGCCTGGATGGTTACGGTCCTCGCCTATCCGACGCTGGCAGCGGCGTTGCTTGCGCTGCTGGCAATGGCCCTGCTTGGCGCGCGCGATCGCGGCGAGCGGGTTGCCGCCCTGCGCTACGCGATAGTCTGCAGCTTCTTCCAGCTCTGCGGCGCCTGTCTGCTTCTCGCGGTGTTCGGCTGGGCACGCCTCTGGCAGATAGCGCGGTTCAGCAGCACGGCTCTCCAGAACCCGGAGTATCTGGACGCCAAGTTTGCAAAGTCGGTCGAGTTGTTCACCGGGCATCCGGCGTTCGGCGCGCTGTGCTTGGCAGGAGGCGCGCTCGGGGTCTGGTTGCTGGTGGCTGGCCGGGACCGGTCTCGCGCCGTCTGGCCCAGCCTGCTCGTGGCGGCGCTGGTGTCCCTGTCCTATGCCACAGGGCCGGCACTGTGGTTCCCACCGCACGACATCGTCGTGCTGCTCGTCCTGATCGGGCCTTTCGCACTAAGTTCCGAGTTCTGGACCCGCCGCCCGCGCCATCTATGTGGCATCCGTCGTCGGGGGCGTGATGACCGCCGCTTCCTCCTCCAACGGTTTTTACAACTTCCCCATCGGGGGGCTCGCCGCGGCAGCGCTGGCGTCCTCCCTGGTGACTCCGCGCGACGCACCGCGCAACGCCGTGGCGGCACAGTGCAGCATGATGCTGCTGACAGCCACGCTCTTCGCGACCAGCACGTTCGCCAGCCTCTATGGCGAATTTCCCAACCCCCTGACCGCACGTGCGGTACGCATCGAAGGCGGTCCGTTCGCAGGACTGCTGACCAATGTCGATCAGGCCGCGTTCATCGCGGCGGCCACGGCGGCGCTGGGCCGACGCGGGGGATGCGGGAAGGAGATTGTCGTTATGGGACGCGCGGCGGGGATCTATCTGCTGACGGACGCCTCACCCATGGCGCCATCCACATTCGACTATTGGCAGTTCTACGGCGGGCTGCCGCCGCAGATGGAGGAGCTGATGGAGGCGTTCTATCGTATTCCCGCACATCAGCCCGATGTGGTTGCCGTCTTCATCGATCCACGGACCTATCCATTGGCACCCTGGGCCCGCGATCTGCTCAGCGGCTATATCGAAGCGGACCATGTTGCCGTCGGGGCCTGGTCGCTGTCGTTGTACGAGCGTTGCAAGGCGCCTGCGTGTGCTGCGCCGGCCAAGGTTCCTAATCCGGGGGCGCCCCCGTGAACGAGATCATCGCGCGATCGGAGGGCACATCGGACAGCCTCGACCCGGTTCCGTACATTCAGCTTCTGCATGAGCCTGACCATTGCCGTCGGCGTGGCGGAAGGCGTTGTTGAGGCCTTCCTGCGCAAAGCGGTAAAGGCAGATCTTCAAGGATGCGTCTACAGTGTCCGGAAGCTGACCGATGTCGCGGCGCACGCTGGTTCCGGTTCGCCCGGCGTGGCGCGGGCAGCTGCCTCGAGCGCTTCGGTGAGCGACAGGTCCTCAGGCGCGGCCAGGCCAGGGCGCATCGTGCAACTCGGCGCTCACGCGCCGCAGGAACAGTTCGTTGATCTCCGCCACGCCGGGGCGGGCTTTCTCGCCGTCCGCGCTTACGGCATCAGTACCACCCGGTCCCGCGCAATCGCCTGTACCGCCCGATACGCCTCCCCCGCGCGTTCCAGCGGATAGCACGCGCCTTCTGCCACCGGCAGCGGCCGCAGTTGCCCGCCGGCAAACCCCGGCGCCAGCTCGCGCAGCAGCGCCGCGGAGGCACCCGCATCCAGCACCAGCGAATCGATACCGAAGAAGCTGTGCTCGCCGCGATAGAACGCGAAGATGTCGAACGGCACCGGGCGCTCGACCGTGGAGATCAGGATCTGCCGCCCGCCATGCGCCATCGCCGCGTTCGCCGCGGCGAAATACGGGCTGCCCACCGTGTTGTAGACGATGTCGGCGCCGTGCCCGCCGGTCTCACCGCGCACCACCGCCACGAGATCGGCGCCCGACGCATCGATCATCCGTACCGCGACGTGCGGCTGCGCGAACGCCTCGGCGCGGCGCGTCACGCCGAACACGCGCGCGCCGTGCATCGCCGCGATCTGCGCCGCGGCCTGGCCCACCATGCCGTTCACCGCCAGCACCAGCACCACGTCGCCCGGCCGCGGCATGCCCGCCCGCTGAAACCCCTGCTGTGCCGTGACGAATGGCACGCCAAGCGCGCCGGCCTCCGCCAATGTGAGCGTCGCGGGCTTCGCCACCGCCGCGTCGCGCGGCACCACCAGATGCGTCGCGTGCGTGCCGTCGCGGGTGATGCCGAGATCGCCGCCGGCACCGAACACTTCCTGGCCCGCCAGCTCGGTCGGGCCTTCAAGCACCACGCCGGCCCAGTCGCGGCCGGGCGTGCGCGGCCACGCCGCGTGCGGCATCCGCCCCAGCGCGGCGGCGACGTCGCTGCGGTTCACGCCGGCGGCGTGCAGCTCGATCAGCAGCTCGTCCGGGCCGCGCGGCGGCGGGTCGCAGGTCTCCAGGCGCAGGTCGATGGCGTCGATGCTGTCGGCCTTCCGCATGAGGCGCAGGCGTCGCATGGTTGCGGTCCTCGGTTCCGTGGAGCGTCGCGCATGAACACCCCGCTGGCTGGCGTCACTGTGCTGGATTTCGGTCAGATCTTCCAAGGCCCGTACGCCACCCTGCTGATGGCCAAGGCCGGCGCCGACGTGATCAAGGTCGAGCCGCCGCACGGCGAGCCCGGCCGCCGGCGCGCGGCGCCTGGCACGCACACCACGCTGCCGGTGGCGATGCTGAACGCCAACAAGCGCGCGGTGACGCTCAACCTGAAGACCGAGGCCGGCAAGGCGCTGCTGCGCCGCATGGTCACGAAAGCCGATGTACTGCTGGAGAATTTCTCGCCCGGCACGATGGACGATCTGGGCGTCGGCTACGCCGTGCTGCATGCGATCAATCCGCGGCTGGTGTACGCGACCGGGTCCGGCTACGGCATCACCGGGCCGGACCGCGACAACCTGGCGATGGATTTCACCATCCAGGCGCAATCCGGCATCATGAGCGTCACCGGCTTTCCCGACACGCCGCCGGTCAAGGCGGGACCCACGCTGGTGGACTTCATGGGCGGCATCCACCTCTACGCCGCCGTGGTCACCGCGCTGCTGCAGCGCGAGCGGACCGGGCAGGGGCAGCTGGTCGAGGTGGCGATGCAGGAGACGGTGTATTCATCGCTCGCCTCGTCGATGGAGTACCACGTGCGCACCGGGAAGATTCCGCCGCGCACCGGCAACCGGCAGTCGGCGCTGTCCAGCGCGCCGTACAACGCGTTCCCCACCGCCGATGGCTGGGTTGCGATCCACGTGGTGACCGAGGCGCACTGGAAGAACCTGGCGAAGGCGATGGGCCGGCCGGAGCTTGCCGACGATCCGCGCTTCGCCACCAATGCCGCGCGGGTCGAGCACCTGGAGGCGACCGATGATGCGGTGGCAGCGTGGACCAGGACGTTGGACAAGCACGAGGTGTTCGCCGCCACCAGGCGCTACCGCATCCCGTGCGCGCCGGTGCGCACGGTTCCGGAGGTGATGAATGATCCGCACATGCACGGCCGCGGCATGCTGGAACGGATCGAGCATCCGGAGCTGGGCGCCATCGTGGTGCCGACCACGCCGCTGCGGCTGCACGGCGCCGACCGCGTGAAGACGCAGCCCAGCCCGCGCATCGGCCAGCACAACGACGAGATCTATGGCGAGTGGCTCGGAGTGTCGGCGGAGGAGATTGCCGGGCTGAAGGCCGACGGTGTGATCTGACGGCGAGTAACGTTCATCCGATAAGGACAATAGACGCGGAATTCTGTGTTCGACCGGCCGCCATGCGGTAAGACGCTGGAGAATTGGGTTGTTTGCGACGGAGCGGCAACACCTGGGCGCCAGGCTGGAAGCACCTCCAACGCCGAGCTTTCGATTTGCCCAAGCAGGGCGACCTGTACGTGATCAATGCGGGCTGCTGGCCGCCTATCTTGAAGGCCGGAGTCCGCGTCGGCGACGGCCAATCGACCAATCTTTGATGCTCGTTGCGGTTCAATCGTGAGCAGCGTGCTGGCCGACAGGCCCTCGCTCGGCACGGGGCTGTGGGGACCGATATCTTTCCTGCGCGATGCAAAATCCCGACGGGTATGACGGTGCGCCGAGCTGCGTCCACAAGAAGTGGCGCGTCGGGTGCAGGCTTCTGGGCCGTCGACCGCCCTTGAGGCAACCAGGACCTGATGTCCGCTTCGGTCCGCTACAGCCGCAGTGCCTGACCGGCATCGTCATGGCGGCGGCGACCGGCCGGGCCGCTCCACCCAGCTCCGCCATTCCGGCCAGGCGGCGACGAGATCGGCCAGCAGTGCATAGCCCTGCCGGTTCGGATGGATGCCGTCGCCCTCTGCCGCCTCACGCAGCCAGGCATCGGCGCCGGCGAGCGAGTCGCACACCGGCAGGAAGGGCACCGCGAGTGCGCCGCACAACCCGGCGAGCCGTTCTGACAGCCGCCTGACGCGGACGTCCAGGTCGGGCTCGCCGGTCCAGGGCGGGCCGATCATCAGCGTCGGCAGCCAGGCTGCCGCGCGCACCAGGATCGCGTGGGCATTGGCAAGTGCTTCGTCCTCGGGCACGCGCCGGCGGTCCGGCACCTCGTGCACGCAGTCGTTGACGCCGAAGGAGAATACCAGTCGTCCGTCGTGCTCGGGCAGCAGGCGCACCCGGGCTTCGCGCTCCCACCGGACGAGGATGTCGGCGGAGGTGTCGCGGCGGATGCCGAGATTGTAGAGGGTTACATCGCGTCCGCTCCGTCGTGCCCTGGCGCAGAGCCGCCCTGGCCAGCCCAGGCAGTCGTCGTCGCCGGTGCCGTTCATGAAGCTGTCGCCGATGAAGCAGATGCGCATGGACGGTCCCCAGCCGGGCTTGCCGGCCGGCAGCATATATTCGCGTGACGCAACCGTCTCCTTGCCGTAAAGCGAGCGCCGGTGGTTGTGGCCAGGCCTGTGCCGCCCAACAACACGCGTCGCCGGAGTTGACTGCAGGAGGGCAGGGATGCGGTGCCCTGGGTGTGGCGAGACCTCGCAGGAGCGGGCGCGGTTCTGCACGGCCTGCGGCTCGGCGCTCCCGATCCATTGTCCGGCCTGCAATGAGGTGAACCCGCAGGGCGCGCGCTTCTGCGCCTGGTGCGGCACGCGCCTGCCCGACGCCTTCATCGCCCGTGCCAACGCCGCCTCGGAGGCCGAACGCCGGCCGGTCAGCGTGATGTTCTGCGACCTGGTCGGCTCCACGCCACTGTCCGGTCGGCTGGACCCCGAGGAACTGGCCGAGGTGATCGGGATCTATCAGACACGTGCCGCCGGCGCGATCGCGCTGTTCGGCGGCTACATCGCGCGCTATGTCGGCGACGGCATCCTGAGCTATTTCGGCTGGCCCGAGAGCGAGGAAGCGGACCCCGAGCGGGCGGTGCGGGCGGCGCTCGGCGTGGTGTCGGCGGTCGCCGCAACGCCGATCCGGGGCGAGCGGCTGGCCGTGCGCGTCGGCGTCGCCACCGGCATCGTGGTCGTCGGCGATCCCATCGGGTCCGGCGAAGCGCGTCAGCTGACGGCGATCGGCCGGACGCCGAACCTGGCCGCGCGGCTGCACGAGGCGGCCGAGCCGGACAGCGTGATGATCGACGAGGTCACACGGCGGCAGATCGGTGGCCTGTTCACCTGCCGCGACCTGGGCGAACTGGCGCTCAAGGGGTTCGCCACGCCGGTCCGGGCGTGGCGGGTGCTGGGCGAGCGTGCCGTCGGCGACCGCTTCGCCGCGCTGCACGCAGCCCGGCTCGTGCCGCTGGTCAGCCGCGAGGAGGAACTGGCGCTGCTGATGCAGCGCTGGCAGCAGGCCGCCTCGGGCGAGGGCCAGCTGGTGCTGCTGGGCGGCGAGCCGGGCATCGGCAAGTCGCGGCTGATCGCGGAACTGCGCGCGCGGCTGCGCCGCGAGGCACACGCCACGCTGCGTTATTTCTGCTCGCCGCATCATCAGTCGAGCCCGCTCCACCCGATCATCGCGCGGATCGAGCACGAGGCGGGATTCACCAGCCGCGATGGTCCCGCGGAGCGGCTGCACAAGCTGGAATCCGTGCTTCTGCCGGCGGGTCCTTCGCGCGAGGACGTTGCGCTGATCGCCGACCTGCTCGGCGTGCCGGTGGATGCCTCGTATCCGCCGCTGGACCTCAGCCCACAGGGGAAGAAGCAGCGGACGCTGGAAGCGCTGATGCGCCGGGTGCTGGCACTGGCGCAGCGGTTGCCACTGCTGGTGTTGGCCGAAGACGTGCACTGGGCAGATCCGAGTTCGCTCGAGGCGCTGGACCGGACGATCGAGCTGCTGCCGGAGCTGCCGATCCTGCTGGTTGTCACCTTCCGGCCGGAATTCTCGCCGTCCTGGACCGGGCTGGCGCATGCGACCGCGGTCACGCTGAACCGGCTCAGTCGCCGCGATGCCGAACGGCTGGTGGCTGAGGTCATGATCGGGCACGCACTGCCGCCTGCGCTGCTCGAGCGGATCGTCACGCCGAGTGAGGGCGTGCCGCTGTTCATCGAGGAAATGACGCGCTCGGTGCTGGAGAATGCGGACGCGCTGGCCGGCACGCTGCCGTCGCTGAGCGTGCCCGAGACGCTGCAGGCGCTGCTGACCGCGCGGCTCGACCGGCTGCCGGCGGCCAAGACGGTGGCGCAGGTCGGTGCCACGATCGGGCGGGAGTTCTCCCGCTCGCTGCTCGCCGCAGTGGCACAGGTGCCGGAACGGCAGCTCGAGGACGGGCTGGATCAGCTGGTCAAATCGGGTCTTGCGACGCGCCGCACCTTGCTGAACGACGCCGTCTATACGTTCAAGCACGCCCTGGTGCAGGAGGCGATCTACGACAGCCTGCTGCGGCGGCGGCGGGCCAGGCTCCACGCCCGCATCGTCTCGGCGGCCGAGGGCGACGAGTTGCTCGGAATGAGCGAGCCGGGACTGCTCGGCTACCACAGCGCGCAGGCGGGACTGCTGGCGAAGGCGGCCGCCTACTATCGGATCGCCGGCGGTCGCTCGGCCGAGCGCGCCGCGGTGATCGAAACCAGGACCTATCTCGAGCGCGGCCTGCAGTTTGCCGGCAATCTGCCGGAGGGTCCCGATCGGCATCGGCTGGAAGCCGAGTTGCTGATGGCGCTGGCGCGGATCCTCATGGCGACGAAGGGCCCGAACGATCCTGAGGCCGCCATTGCCTGCGAACGCGCCGCTGCCGTGTGCCGCGTGCTGGGCAGTCCCGAGATGCTGGCACGCGCGCTGTATTCTCTGGGCATCATCGCCGAGACGCGCGCCGAACTCGCCACGGCGCAGGCGATCGGCGAGGAACTCGTCACGCTCGCGACCGACAGTGGCGACGTTGGTATCGCGATCGCCGCCCGCGTGCGGCTGGGGATCGTGGCCTACTATCGTGGCAACTTCGTCACCGCACGCGACCATCTGGCGGAGGCGCTGGCGCTGTGCGCCAGAGGCCGGCACGAGTTGCGCGACACGGCGATTGCCCCGGATCCCCACGTCGCCGCGGCGTATCTCGGCGTCGCGCTGGTGCATCTTGGCGACACAGCGCAGGCCATCGCCCATGGTGAAGCGGCGGTGGAAGGCGCGCGCCGATTCGGATCGTCCTCGCCGGCCTATGCGCTGGCGCTGAGCGTGCTGCCGCGGACGCTGGAGGTGCTGCGCGACGCGGCGCGCTGCGGCGCCTGCGCCAGCACGCTGGTGCGCCTGTGCGAGGATCAGGGGTTCACGTTTCTGCTCGCCGTCGGCCAGTGCTCGCTTGGCTGGTCCGCGGCGCGACAGGGCGAGATCCGCGCGGGCCTTGCCATCCTGACGGATGCGGTTGCCGCCCTGGGTTCGTCGGGCGCCAGGATACGGCCTCAGGTCGGCAAGTACCTGCTTGCGGACATTCTGGCGCTGGCCGGACGGCGCGACGAGGCGCTCGGGCTGATGGACGAGGTCCTGGCATTCTCCGCGACGACCGGCGCCGGTTTCCTCGATGCCGAGTTGCATCGGCGCAAGGGCGAGCTTCTGCTCGCGGACGGCGGTGCGGATCAGGCCGAGAGGCAGTTCCGCCAGGCCATCGACATCGCGCGCAACCAGTCGGCGAAGCTGTTCGAGCTGCGCGCCACGACCAGTCTGGCGCGGCTGCTGGCGGCGCAAGACAGGAGCGCCGCGGCGCAGGACCTGCTCCGCCCGTGGGAGGCCTGGCTGCACGCCGCCGCGGAGGGGGCCGATGTGCGGGACGCACGTGCGCTGCTGGCCGATCTGGCGGCGATATTCTCCCCGACCTGACGGCCGGCCGGAAGCTGTGATCCAGTTCATAGGCGGAGCGTCCGCAGCCCTGTAGGCGCCATGATGGTTGACGATGCCAAACGGTGTCTCGACCGCTCGGGGCGCCGCGTCGTGGTCCCGGACAATATCGGGTGCAGTGAACAGCAGCTGGAAAACGGGAGATTGGCAATGGGGAACGACAATACAGGCGGTGCCGGCGACGTTGGCATCCTGGGCAAGCTGATTCAGAACCTCAATCCCTACACGCACGAGATGGACCTCAAGATGCTGCCCGATCCGTCGGGTCTGAATCCCTCGGGGTTCGGCAACATCGAGGTCGAAGTGGACAACAGCTATGACGCGAAGTGGGACTTCAAGGGGCAGACGCTGACGGTGAAGACCGCCGTGCGCATTCCCTACCGTTTCCCGGTGAAGAACGACAAGGGTCAGATCCTGTACTTCCAGACGGAGTCGCTGCTGATCGGCTTCGCCGGCGCCGACGGCGGCGGCTGAGCCCATCCGGCACGCCTCGCCCGGACGGTGGGGAATTTATTGGCGTTGCCGGGCCGCGTGAAGGTAGTCTGTCCTCCCTGCAGTCATAGTGGGGAGGACAGATGATCTTCCGGCAGCTCTTCGACGCAACATCCGGCACCTACACCTACCTGCTCGCCTCGCGCCGCGGCGGCGAGGCGCTGATCATCGACCCGGTGCTGGAGAAGGTGGATCGCTACCTCCAGTTGATTCGCGAACTCGACCTGAAGCTGGTGAAGGCGATCGACACGCACCTGCACGCCGATCACATCACCGGTCTCGGTGCGCTGCGCGACCGCACGCGCTGCATCACCGTGATGGGCGAGCAGTCGAGCGTCGACGTGGTGTCGATGCGCATCGCCGAGGGCGACCGGCTGGGCATCGAAGGCATCAGCCTGGATGTCGCCTACACGCCGGGTCATACCGACGACAGCTACAGCTTCATCATGCCAGACCGGGTGTTCACCGGCGACACGCTGCTGATCCGCGGCACCGGGCGCACCGACTTCCAGAACGGCGATCCGCGCGCGCAGTACGAGTCGATCTTCAACCGCCTGCTGCGGCTGCCCGACGAAACCATGGTGTTCCCGGCGCACGACTACAAAGGCGACACCGTCAGCACGATCGGCGAGGAGAAGCGCTACAATCCGCGCCTCCAGGTGAAGTCGGTGGACGAATACGTCGCGCTGATGAACAACCTGAACCTGTCCAACCCGAAGATGATGGACGTCGCAGTGCCGGCCAACATGCGCCAGGGCCTGGCGCAGCAGGAGATCGCGCGCCGCGGCTGGGCGGTGACCGCGGAGCGAGGCGAAGGCGCTGATCGGCAGCCGCGACGTCGTGCTGATCGACCTGCGCGAGCGCACCGAGCGCGAGAAGCACGGCGTGATCCCCGGCTCGCTGCACGCGCCCTATCCCGACCTGCAGGAGAACATCCAGGACGGCGGCATGCTGCACGAACTGGCCAGCGCGACAAACAAGCGCCTGGTGTTCTATTGTGCGTTCGGCGAGCGCTCGGCCATGGCCGTCCAGGCGGCACAGGACGCGGGGCTCGCCGCCGCCTGCCACATCCACGGCGGCATCGACGCGTGGAAGAAGGCCGACGGTCCGATCACACATTGACGGGAGAGTCCGGGATGGATGCGCTGGAACTGCTGGTCGGCCGGGAATCCGCGATGAAGCTGAGCGTCGCCGGGACCGGACCAGGATGCGCTGGACAAGATGTTCCAGAGCGCGCTGCGGGCGCCGGACCACGGCCGGCTGCGCCCGTGGCGCTTCGTCGTCGTGCCCGAGGAGAAGCGCGAACGCTTCGGCGAACTGATGGCCGACTGCCTGCGCCGCATGGAGCCGGGCGCCCCAGCGGATGCGCTGCAGCGCGAGCGCGACAAGGCGATGCGCGCCCCGGTCATCGTGGTGGCGGCGGCGACCATCCAGCGCGGCCACAAGATCCCCGAGGTGGAGCAACTGGTGTCCGCCGCCGCGGCCGCCGAGAACATCATGCTGGCGGCGCGCGCGCAGGGCTTCGGCGCGATGTGGAAGACCGGCGCGCCGGCCTACGACGCCGCGATGAAGCAGGCGCTCGGCCTCGATCCCGACAACGACATCGTCGGGTTCCTGTATCGTCGGCACGCAGGTCGGCGGCGGCTCGCCGGCGGCGAGGCCGCAGGTGCGCGACCTCGTCTCGGTGTGGCAGGGATAGCTGTCAGGCCCGCGCCTTCGCCGGTACGGCTCCGGCCAGGGAGCGTCGATCTCCTCGATCGAGCGCCCCTTCGTCTCGAACGCCACCAGCCAGAACGCGGTGGCGGCGAGCGCATACCAGAACGCCAGGAACAGGAACGCCGGCACGATCGCGTCGAGCGTCGCCTTCGGGCTGACGTAGTTCGACGAACCGATGATCAGCGCCAGCCCGAGTGGCCCGATGATCTTGCCCAGGTTGCCGACGCCGTAGCCCAGGCCCATGCCGCTGGCGCGCAGCCGCGCCGGCCACACCTCGGCGATGTACGGGCCGATGATCGCGTAGCTGCCGTCGCCGAAGAAGCGCTGGACCATCACCAGCACGAAGAACAGCGATACGCCGCCGAGCCAGACGCTGTTCAGGTAGCCGGCGAGCGCCATGGTGATCGCGCCGCCATAGCCGATCAGCATCCCGGCCGCGCGCCGGCCGATCGCGTCCGACAGGTAGGAGCACAGCAGCCGTCCGGCGATGCCGACGATGCTCACGTAGATCATCAGGTACGACGCCTCGGCCGGCGTGATGCGCAGCACCAGCACGAACAGCGCAGTGATCCACAGCAGCAGCCCGACGCCGCCGGTCTGGCTGATCGCGGTCAGACACGACGCGGCGACGCTGCGCGGATAGCGGAACAACTGCCGCCACGGCACAGCCTTCACTTCGTCGGGGATGCTGGTCGGCAGGACGATCTGCCGCGGATCGACCTGCAGCGCCCAGGCGAGCGACCTGCGCGCGTCCTCCATGCGCCCCATGCGCAGCAGCCAGTGTGGCGATTCGGGCACCCAGTAGCGGATCATCAGCACCAGCGCCGCCGGTGCGAGGCCCACCAGGAACAGGCCGCGCCAGCCGATCACCGGTGCCAGGAACGCGCCCGACACGGCACCCAGCAGATTGCCCGCCGGCAGCAGCACCGTGGTCAGTCCGCTCACCCAGCCGCGCTTGTACGCCGGGACGAACTCCTGTACCAGCGGAATGTCGACCGCGATCAGGCCGGCGTTGCCGAAGCCGACGAAGAAGCGGAAGAACGCCAGGAACAGCCAGCCGGGAATGAACGCGTCCTGGTCCGGCGTCAGCGCCATGATGCCGGTGGCGATCGCAACGTTCAGCGCGGTGGCCATGAACACCTTGCGGCGACCGATCTTGTCGGCCATCCAGCCCCAGAAGAACGCGCCCGGCACGGCGCCGAGACCCGATGCCAGCAGGATCATCGCCGACTGGCCGAAGGTGAGCTGCCAGGAGCCGATGATGAAGGCCAGCACATAGCCGATCAGGAAGAAGTCGAAGAAGTCGAGCATGTCGCCGAGATTGGCCGTGGCGATGATCCGCCACTGGTTGCCCGTCAGCCGTTTCTGCTGCTCCAGGTGTTCGAGCATCGCGTCCTCCCATGTTCGTCCGGCAAAGGCGCAGTGACGAGGTGACGACGGTGACGGGTTTTCGATGCGGGATGTGCGGCTCGGCTGCGCTTCCTTCCGGCAATTTGTACACGCATTTTTCCCGGAGGCTCGACGGAGCGACCGGGCGGCGTCGGCTGGTTCTTTCGCCGGCCGTGACTTAACATAAGGCACGCCGTTCGGGCTTGTCAGCAGCAAACTGTCGGCCGACGACGGCAGGGAGAACCGCCATGACGAACGCCATCGAGAGCGAACAGCTGACCCGCATCGGTCCCGGCACCATGATGGGCGAACTGATGCGGCAGTACTGGCTGCCGGCCGTCAGGTCATCGGAGGTCGCGGCCGGCGGCGACCCGTTGCGGCTGATGCTGCTAGGCGAGCGATTGATCGCGTTCCGCGATGCCGCGGGCCGGGTCGGCGTGATGGACCATCGCTGCCCGCATCGCTGCGCCTCGCTGTTCTATGGCCGCAACGAACCAGGCGGCATGCGCTGCGTCTATCACGGCTGGCAGTTCGACGCCGATGGCAACTGCGTCGACATGCCGAACCTGCCGCCCGACCAGGACTTCAGGGAGAAGGTGCGAGCACGTGCCTACAAGGTTGTCGAGCGCGCCGGCGTGATCTGGGTGTACATGGGCGCGCGCGAGACGGCGCCGCCGATGCCGGAGATCGAGGCGACGCTGCTGCCGGAGAGCGAGCTTGCCATCACGTTCACCCAGCGCGAGTGCAACTGGCTGCAGGCGCTGGAAGGCGACATCGACACCTCGCATTTCAGCTGGCTGCATGTCGGCTCGGTGCGGCCCGAGCAGGTGGATCCCGACAACTGGCTGATGTACCAGGTCGCCAACCGCGCGCCCGACTATCACGTGACGGACACCGATTGGGGCACGATGTACTGTGCCTTCCGTCCGGCCGACGAGAGCCGGACCTACTGGCGGTTCGCGCACTTCGCGTTTCCGTTCTGGACCTTCATCCCGCAGGGCGACTTCACCGACCGCGTCATCGCGCGCGCCTGGGTGCCGATGGACGACACGCACGTGATGTTCGTCGGTTGGAGTTGGAAGCGCGCGTCGCGCACCGCATCGCTGTCGGGCGGTGCGCCGATCCCGGGTGCAACGCCGGCGCCGGAACTGCAGCCCAACACCACCGACTGGTTCGGCCGCTTCCGTCCGGTGCAGACTGCGGCAAACGACTACCTGATCGACCGTGAGGCGCAGCGCAGCGACCTCATCTACACCGGCATTACGCATATCGCGATGCAGGACCAGGCGATCACCGAGAGCATGGGCGCGATTGTCGACCACTCGTTCGAGCATCTGGCGCCGAGCGATCAGATGATCACGCGCACGCGGCGGAGGCTGTTGATGGCGGCGCGCGCTCTGCGCGAGGACGGCGAGGTGCCGCCCTGCGTCGATCAGCCGGAGATATTCCAGCAGGTGCGCAGCGGCGAAGCCGTGCTGGCGGCGGATGACTGGCAGGCAGCGTACCGCGACCGGTTGGCCCATGTGGTGCGGGTGGCCGCGTGGCGGGAAGCAGCGGAGTGACCGCAGACATGCGGGCCGGCAGCCACGGGGCCATGCAGAAATCGTGACGCGCCGAAGGCGTGGACGGACGACGTCTCCGTCGTCCGCGCCTCAGGAGTTATGCTCCCCCTTGGGCCCTGAACCACGGAACGGTGATACCCTGGCAACTGATGTTCGGACCGGTGAATTTGGCAACCATCCAGCCGTCGTTACGCACCTGACCGGTGATCTCTCCCGTCCGATTCTGTCCGCCAATTTCTTGTGCCTGCAACTTGAAGGTACGGTTGCTGTCGACAGTGCCGGTGACGCGTGCCACTGATTGCATCTTATCGCCCCAAGCGATGATCCCCCATAGTGTACGGGTGCTGTCGTCGATTCCGATGTGCCAATCGAGGGCCGGGCACGCGCCAGTTGGCTTGGAATGGAGGACGAAAACCCGATCGGGTGGCTGATCTTGCGCTGCTGCGATATTGAAGGTCGCGACGCTCGCCAAGGCACACATCGTTATAAGGCGCATCTTCTCCTCCTTGTTACGACTGTGAGTGTATTCCGACGACGTTGTCTTCAATCAGGGCCGCCCGCATTCAGCGACGGTCGAGGCACGGCACATAGCCGGGTGGTGCGGGTGCCGCCGCTTGTGGCGGTCACTGCATTTCCTCAAGGGACGCCTTATTTGGCCCCGTGATGTGCCAGTTTTTGCCAGCGCATCCGAGTGTATCGCTTCGAGTCCCTTGCGATATTGTAGCCATGATTCTCATTCGCGTCGAGCTTTCGCATGAGGGCTGTTCTCCAAGCGCGGCACGTTGGCGCATTCGTGGTCAATGAAGCGTACGGCTGGCGCGCCTGGCGCCAACAAGGACCACGACCGTTGCCGGTCGCAAAAGTGCTCGAGGTTCCTATTGGCCAATCGGCTCAGCCGTCTCCCCGTCGCCGCAGCACGGCATCGGCTAAGCCTCCCAGCCCCAGATTGATCGCGATCCCCGCCAGCGACAGCAGCACCAGTGCGGCGAACATGCGCGGCACCTGCAGCCGGTAGCCCGCCTCGAGGATGCGATACGCCAGTCCCGATGCGAACCCGCCGGAGCCGGCGACGAACTCGGCAACTACCGCACCGACCAGCGCCAAGCCACCGGAAATGCGCAGCCCCGCCAGAAAATACGGCAGTGCCGCCGGAAGGCGCAGCAGGCGCAGCGTGGCGAACCGGCCTGCACCATAGAGCCGGAACAAGTCGGCAAGCTCGGTTGGCGCTGACGCCAGCCCCGCTGCGGTGTTGGCGAATACCGGGAAGAACGCGACGATCGTCGCGCACACCACCAGCGATGCGAACGGATTGCCTACCCACACGATGATCAGCGGCGCAATGGCGACGATGGGTGTGACCTGCAGCACCACCGCCCAAGGCTGGATCGCCGCTGCGAGCAACCGGCTGGAGGCGATCGCCACCGCCAGCACCACGCCCAGTGACGCCGCCACCAGCAGTGCCGCGAACGTCACCAGCAAGGTCGAGCCGAGCGATGTGAGCAGCCCCGTCGGATCGGCCAGGAAGGCCGCGATGATCGCCAGCGGACCGGGCACCAGGTAGGACGGCACCCCGGTCAGCCGCACCGCCGCCTCCCACGCCAGCAGCGACGCGAGACCGAACAGCGCCGGCGCAAACTTCATGCTGCGAGCGCCCGCGCCATCTCGCGCGTCACCTGCGCGACCAACGCGGCGTAGGCCGGATCCAGCCGCGTCTGCGCGTCGGCGTGCAGCGGCGAGACGATCTCCTGGTCGATGCGCCCGGGCCGCGGTGTCATCAGCACGATGCGACGGGCGAGGAATGCCGCCTCGTAGATCGAGTGCGTGACGAACACCACGGTGCAGCCCAGGTCCTGCCAAAGCGCCAGCAGATCCTCCTGCAACCGGTGGCGGGTGAACTCGTCGAGTGCGGCGAACGGTTCGTCCATCAGTAACAGGAGCGGCCGCGTCACCAGCGCACGGGCGATCGAGACCCGCATCCGCATGCCGCCGGAGAGCTGCCGCGGGCGAGCCGCTTCGAAACCGCCCAGACCGACGCGGTGCAGAGCAGCGTGTACCTGAGGCATCGCCTGGCTGCGCGGCACACCGGTGAGGCGCAGCGGCAGCAACACGTTGTCGGCGGCACTTGCCCAGGGCAGCAGCGTTGCGTCCTGGAACACGAAGCCGATCTCACCCGGTTTCGGCTGCTGGTCTGCATCCCATGTCAGATGCCCGCTGTCCGGCCGATCGAGGCCGGCGATCAACCGCAGCAGCGTGGACTTGCCGCAACCGGACGGTCCGAGCAGTGCCACGAACTCGCCGGCGTCGATCGCAAGCGACACGTCCCGCAATGCCTGCAACGTGCCGAAGCGGCGGCCTACCGCCTGAACCTGCAACATCGTCAGGCCACCTCGGTCATCAGCGAGATTGCCTCGCTGCGCGCGCAATGACAGGCGCTGAGATGCCTATCGCTTCATCTCCATCCCGACGCGCTTGTCCACGAATTGCAGCGTGTAGGCCTTCGTCACGTCCAGCCCCTTCGGATACACGCCGACGTCGGACATCGAGCGATAGAAGTCCGCCCACCGCGCCGCGGTCATCGCACCGATCCCCAGTTGCAGCGCATCGCCTGAATCGACGATGCCCCGAGCCTTCATGACGTCGCGGCCATAGGTCAGCAGCGCGTCGGGCATCTCCGGGTTGTCGCGCTTGATCAGCGTGTTCGCCGGCGCGGGGTCGCCGTACAGGAACGAATACCAACCCTCGATCGACGCATCGATGAAGCGCTGCACCACATCCGGTCGCTCGTTCACCAGCTTGGCACTGGTGGTGACGATGTTGCCGTATCCCGCATAGCCGGCATCGGCCAGCAGCAGCACCACCGGTTTGAAATGCGCCGCCTGTTCGATGGCGAACGGCTCCGACCCGAGGTAACCCTGTTGCACCAGTGTCTTGTCGGCCAGGAACGGCTGCAGGTTGAACGTGTAGGGGCGGATCTGCGCGTCGGTGTAGCCGAACCGGCCGGCGAGGAAGCGCCACCAGCCTGCGCGCGTGTCGGCGCCGATCAGGATCGGCTTGCCCTTCAGCGCCTCGAAACTGTCGTTGCCCTGGCCGGGATGCGCGATCAGCACCGACGGGTCCTTCTGGAACATCGCCGCGATCGCCAAGAACGGCAGGTTCTGCTGCACGAACTCGATTGCACGGCCGCCGCCGAGGTTGAAGTCGAGCCGCCCCGCCATCATCAACTGCATCTGGTTCACCTGCGGGCCGCCCTGGCGGATCGTCACCCGCAATCCGTGCTTCGCGTAGAGCCCCGTGGCGAGCGCCTGGTAGTAGCCGCCGTACTCCGCCTCGGCCACCCAATCGAGGCCGAAACTCACCGCGTCCTCGGCGCGCGCCGTGCCGGCGCTCAGCAGTGCGGCAAGCAATGTGGCAAACCGGCGCATGGGCACTCCGTGATTCGCGCTGTCGGGCGCCCATCCTGCACAATGTGCACGCGATCGGGGAGATGGCATGGCCGAGCCGCGGTTGAAGGCGGGACTGTGGGTGAAGATGGCACTGCGGATGGCTGATCGGAGCGGCCGGCCCGCGGCGGTGCTGCGCAAGGGCGATGCCGATTCCGGCGGCGTGCTGGTCGTGCTGCGCGGACGCGAGGGGCTCATCGTGCTGTCACAGATGCGTGCGGCGGACGGCGCGCTGGCCTGGATGCGCGCGACCGGGGCGGCACCGGTGGATCAGGCGGCCGCGGATGCCTATGTGGAGCGGCAGGTCAGGTTCGACCCCGACATCTGGGTGCTGGAGTTCGAGGCGCCGGACCTGCTGCCCCCCTTCGAAGCGAGGCTGCTGTGATGACCGTCGACCAGGCCCAGTCAGGACGGACGCTCGATCTGCCGGTCGGGCAGGTGCTGGAACTCCGTCTGGCGGAGAACCCGACCACGGGTTACCGCTGGGCGTTCGTGACCGATGGCACGCCCACCTGCGTTGTGCTGGGCGACCGGTTCGAAGGTGCGAACGGCCCGCCCGGGCAGGGCGGCGAGCACAGCTGGACGATCAAGGGCGTGAAGCCCGGCGCGTGCGACATCGCCATGCAGTACCGCCGCAGCTCCCAGCCCGACGCGCCGGCGGGCTCGTTCGCACTGCACATCCGCGTGACGCAGTAACGGCGGCCCGCGGGTGTGGTGCCCGCGGGCCGGGCGCGTCAATGCTCCATCAGGCGGATGGTCCAGAAGTCGCTCGCGAGGCCGCGATCGGTCAGGTAGGCGTAGGGCATGGTGAAGTAGCCCTCCATGCCCCAGCCGGTGCCCCAGGAGTTGCGCACGATGAAGCGCTGCTGGGCGTCGTCGTAGCCCACCGCCAGGACGGCGTGGCCGCCGATGACGCTTTCGTGCGGCGCGGGCATCGGCACGACGCCGGTCTTGGCCACCTCGGCGCTCTCGAAGCTGTCGTAGACGGTGAAGCCGAACACGAATGGGTAGCCGGATGCGAGGCAGCCCTTCATCTGGCTGAGTGTCCGCGAGACCCGGCTGTAGCTCACGGCCTGGTCCTTCTTGGCGTCACGGAATGACTTGGCCGGCGGCTTGGTGGCGAACCTGGCGATGTCGTACGGCCAGTCGGTCTCAGGCGGGGCGCCCTTCTTCGCGACGACCTTGATGCCGTCGCGGATCTGCGCGCCCGCGTCGCTGCCGACGGTGCCCTCGATGACCCGCTCGCAGTAGTAAATGAACAGGCGCGACGGCACGAAATCCGGCGTCAGCTTCTGCTTCATCCGGTCGAACTGCACGGCTGCGGCGATGGCGTTGCCGGTGCAGCTTCCCAGTTGTCCCTGGTCGTAGACCGCCGGACATTGCGGGCGAAGGTCCACCTTCGCGGGAAGCTTGGTCAGGGCGGTCGCAGGCGCAGCGTAGAGGTGGTCGCGTGCGTCCGGCAGATCGGGTGTCCAGCCATAGCGCTTGATCGTGTGGACGCGGATATCGTTGGTTTCGGACATTCTGTGGTTCTCCGTTTCAACCCCCGAATTGCGAGGCGCCACGGTGCCGGTCGGCGTCGCGTGGTCGTCCGCCCCTTTGTTATCGGTGCACTCCGACCCTCACGCTGTGACTTTTATCACAATTGCGCGGACAGATGACCGGCTGGGCGCGGCTCTGGCGCGGGTCTGGGCTTCGGTGTCTCATCGGGTCACGCAGGGGAGGCGCTGCATGGCCGGGCTGTTTTTCGAGGACTTCCACGAAGGTCA
This sequence comes from uncultured Alphaproteobacteria bacterium, assembly GCA_963812075.1. Lineage (GTDB taxonomy): Bacteria > Pseudomonadota > Alphaproteobacteria > Acetobacterales > Acetobacteraceae > JAMXLO01. Next base: position 128,600 of record CAWETN010000016.1, on the reverse strand, counting down.
GGTGTTCGAGCATGCGCTCAGCCGAACCGTCACAGAAATGGACAACGTGCTGTTCAGCACGCTGACACTGAACCCTCAGCCGCTGCACCTGGATGAAGAGTTCGCCAGGACCACGGAATTTGGCCAGCGCATCGTGAATTCGCTGTTCACGCTGGGCCTGATGATCGGCATGTCGGTCGGCGACACGACCCTGGGCACCACCATCGCCAATCTTGGGATGAACAAGGTGGAATTCCCCAAGCCGGTGTTCCACGGCGACACGCTCCGCGCCCGCTCGATCGTGCGCTCGCTGCGGGCGTCGCGCTCGCGGCCGGAGGCCGGGGTGGTCGAGTTCGAGCACCAGGCGTTCAACCAGCGCGGGGAGATGGTCGCCACCTGCCTGCGGGCGGCGTTCATGAAGCGCCGACCGACGCAACAAGGGGGCTGAAATGAGGAAGGCTCCGGAAGTTGCCCTCCGGAGCCTTCGGCATTGTCTGCGGGCGTCGTTGCCCTGGCGTGGACTAGTCGGCGACGCGAGCGTCGGAGATCCAGGTCACGGCAAACGGCGCCACGAAGAGACAATGAGACACTGGATCACCTCCTTTCAGTTTGTTGCGGACTGACGGCACTATGGCCGAGCGCACCGTGCGCCGCAAGTCCGCAGGAGGGAGCATGCCAGCCGCCACCAGCCGAAGCCGCATCGTCGCCGAGGTCGATTTCGACCGGAACGGGCGCCAGCACGGCTTCCTGCGGCTGTTCCACTCGGTGCACCGCTCGGCCTACGGCTTCATTCCGATCCCGATCGTGGTGCTGAAGAACGGCGACGGCCCGACCGCGCTGCTGGTCTCCGGCACGCACGGCGACGAGTACGAGGGCCAGGTCGCGCTGTGCAACCTGGTGAAGTCGCTGGACCCGGCGCGCATCAGCGGGCGCGTGATCATCCTGCCGGCGGCCAACTTCCCCGCTGCTCTGGCCGGCACGCGCACCTCGCCGATCGACGAAGGCAACCTCAACCGGCTGTTCCCCGGCGATCCCGACGGCAGCGTGACCGAGCAGATCGCCTATCACATCGAGCACGAGCTGGTGCCGATGGCCGACCTGATCTGCGACCTGCATTCCGGCGGTTCGTCGCTGATGTATGTGCCCTCGGCGCTGTTCGGCGGCTGGCAGCGCGACGGCGGCACCGCAGCAGGCGTCGCGGCGCTGAAGGCGTTCGGCTCGCCGGTCGCCTATGTGGCGGAGAGCAACCAGGGCGGCGCGCGTACGCTGTCGGGCGGTGCGGCACGGCAGGGCCGGATCTGTCTCGGCACCGAGGCCGGCGGCTCGGGCCACGTCACGCAGAGCGCGCTGCGCATGGTCGAGCGCGGGGTCAACAACGTGCTGGTGCACATGGGCATCCTGCCCGCCGGCTGCCCGCATCGCCCCCGACGGACCGACGCGATTCCTCGAGGTCGGCGGGCCCGACTACTTCGTCTACGCGTCGGAGAACGGGCTGTTCGAGCCGCTGGTGGAATTGGGCGATATGGTGCGCGCGGGGCAGCCGGCGGCGCGCATCCACCTGCCGGAGACGCCGTGGGCGGAGCCGGTTACCGCGCACTTCGCGCGCGACGGGTTCGTGCTGTGCAAGCGCGTGCCGGGACGGACGGTGCGCGGCGACTGCCTGTTCCACCTGGGCACCGACATCGACCTGTAGCCGGCGGGGCGGCGGATCATATCTGCGGGACGGCAGCCGTTTGCCGCCACGCGGCCACAAGCGGGGCACAAAGGCAGTGGATCCGACTGTCCTCCAACCCACCGGCGAGGCACCCCATGACCATCAGCATCGTCACACTGCAGCCACTCGTCGCGCTCGTCGCCGGCATCCTGATCCTGCTCATTCCCCGCCTGCTGAACGTGATCGTCGCCGTCTACCTGATCCTGATCGGCGTCACCGGCCTGTGGCCGCACCTGCTGCCGCTGACGCTGCAGACCGGTCACTCCGGATAGATCATCTTCCGCGTCACCCCGCCGTCGACGATGAACTCCGCGCCGGTGATGAAGCCGCTCTCGCGCCCCGTCAGGAACGCGACCAGCGCGGCGATGTCCTCGGGCGTGCCGACGCGGCCGGCGGGATGGAACGCGTGCTCGTCCGGCCGCGGCGGTGTGCCCTTGGTGAAGATCCAGCCGGGACTGACGCAGTTCACCCGCACCTCGGGTGCAAGGCTGATCGACAGCGCATGCGTCAGCGCCACCAGCCCGCCCTTCGATGCGGCATAGGCCTCGGTGTCCGCCTCGGACATATGCGCGCGCGTGGATGCGATCGTCACCACGGCGCCGTTCGCCGACCGCAGCATCGTCTCGGCGGCGCGCGCCAGCAGGAAGCTGCTGGTCAGGTTGGTGCCGATCACCCGCGACCACTCCGCCAGCGAAAGCTGTGCGAGCGGCTTGCGGACGTTGACACCGGCATTGCACACCAGCGCGTCGAGCCTGCCTTCCTGCGCCGCCACGCCGGCGACCAGCGCTGCCACCGCCGCCTCGTCCGCCACGTCGCACACCACATAGCGCCCGCCCGCCGGGGGCTTGCCCGCAGCGTCGCGGTCGGCGACCACGACGTGCCAGCCGTCGCGCGCCAGGCGTGCCGCGATCGCGGCACCGATGCCGTGGGCGCCACCGGTGACCAGAGCTACAGGTCGATCCACGACAGATGTCCTCCCTTGCCCGCGCCGGTGTCGAGGAACACCGCCGACCCGCCGGCCGCACCGCGCCGGACGTAGGGGCGTCCGTCGGTGCTGCGCCGGTCGTGGCCGCAATACACCGTGATGCCGACGGGGATCCGGTCCACCCAGCGCAGGCTGCGCTCCGGGTAGCCGTCGGGCTGCGTGCGCCCGGTGGGCTCGCCGAACAGCGCGCGCGCCATGACGCCCTGCGCGCGCTCGAGGCCATGCTCGGGCGCGACCCGGGACAGCATGTCGGTATGGAAGCCGCCATGCACGAACACCGCTCGCTCGCGCTGCAGCCAGGCGGGCGCGCATGCGACCTCCTCTACGACCCGTTGGCGGAGCGCCGCGTCGAGCTGCGCCAGGGTCTTGTCCAGCGTCCCTTCGTTGCGCACCTGCCGGCCGGCGAGGAAGCGCGCCAGCTTGAGGTCATGGTTGCCCAGCAGGAACAGCCCACGGCCTTCGTCGATCAGGCGGAACATAAGGCGCAGCGTGCCGGCGTTGTCCGGTCCGTAGTCGGTGAGGTCGCCCAGTTGCACGACGAACCGGTCGGTGGCGGCGGCGTAGCGGAACGCAACGGCATCGCCGTGCACGTCGCCCACCACGCGGATGGGTGCGCCCTGCGGGATGGATCGTAGCGCCATGTCGGTGCAGCGTGCGTCCGCCTCAGCCGGAGCGCAACGTCCCGATCGCGAAGCTGAACAGCCGCTCGCGGCCCAGCAGGAAGACGCGGCCGCCGCGCGGAAACAGGCGCGCGATGGCCGGGTCGCGCACGTCGAGCCCGCCAGTATAGGCGCCGAACGCCGGCAGCATCAGCCGGTGCGAATCGGACACGAAGCAGGGGCGGCTGACGCTGCCGGCCGCGCGCCGGCACCGTCGCCTTGGGGTGGTGGTGGCCGGAGATCTCTCCGTCAGCGTCGGCCGTGGCCTGGTGGCGGAACACCAGCGTCGCGGTGGCAAAGGCTTCGACCCACTCGCCGCCGATGCCGCGGGGCGGGGCGGGGTCATGGTTGCCCTGCACCCAGATGAAGCGGTGCGCCTCGGTCATCGCGCGCAGCCGGGACAGTTCGCTGGCGGGCAGGCGCGAGGCACCGTCGGTGTCGTGGAAGCTGTCGCCAAGCGCGACCACAAGGCGGGGCCGGTAGCGGCGGAGCAGCAGGGCCAGGCGGTCCAGCGTGGCGTGCGTATCCCACGGCGGCAGCAGCTGGCCACGCCGCGCGTAGGAGGAACCCTTCTCCAGATGCAGGTCGGACACCACCAGCAGCCCGGCGGCGGGCCAGAACAGCGCGCCGGCGGGGTCGAGCATCAGCCGCTCGCCGGCGAGGTGGATGGGTGCGGCGGTCATCCGCTGCCGAACAATCCCGCCTGCACCGGCCGACGCCGTGCCGCATTCCCTCGGTGGATCGCCTTCACCGGCGGCGGCTCCCGATCCCCAGTCCCTTCCGCGATGATCGCTTCGGCTTCGGCCAGCAACCGCTCCTCGTCCGCCTGCGTGCGCACGCTCTCGCGACCGATCTCCAGCAGCACCGGCACCGCCAGCGGCGACACACGCGACAGCGCCATGTGCACGATCCGTCCTTTCACCCGCGCCAGCATTCCGGCGATGCGCGACAGGTCGGTCAGCCCAGCGGCCGCGTCCGCCCGCGTCGCGCGCAGCAGGATATGGTCCGGCTGGTGCTTGCGCAGCACGTCGTAGATCAGGTCGGAGTTCACCGTGACCTGCCGGCGCGACTTCTCTGCGCCGGGATGGTGCCGCTCGATCAGCCCGGCGATCACCGCGACGTTGCGGAACGTTCGCCGCAGCATCGAGCTGTCGGCCAGCCAGCTCTCCAGGTCGTCGCCCAGCATATCCTGGTCGAACAGCTTCGCGACGTCGTGCGGCTGCTCGGCCGACCACACTCCCAGCACATAGTCGGTCGCGACGAACCCGAGCGGCGCATGGCCTGCGCGCTCCATCCGCCTGGTCAGCAGCATGCCCAGCGTCTGGTGCGCGTTGCGGCCCTCGAAGCAGTACGCGACCAGGTACCAGCGGTCGCCACGCGGGAAGGTCTCCACCAGCAGGTCGTTGCGGCCCGGCAGGCGCGAGCGCGCCCGCTGCAGCTTCAGCCACTCCTGCACGCCATCGGGGAAAAGCCCCCAGTTCGCCGGGGTCTGCAGCAGCCCGCGTACGCGGTCGGCGAGGTTGGTGGTAAGCGGCAGGCGTCCGCCCTCGTAGGCCGGCACCATCGGCTCGCCGGCGCCGCCCTCGGCGCATTCGCGCCGCATTCTCGTGCAGCCGCAGGAAGCGCAGCAGCCTGCCGGCGAACATGAACGTGTCGCCGGGACGCAGCAGGTTGACGAAATACTCCTCCACCTCGCCCAGCACCGGACCGACGCGGCGCTTGCCGACCAGCCGCACCTTGACCAGCGGCGCCTCGACGATGGTGCCGATGTTCATCCGGTGCTGGCGGGCGACTGCGTTCGCTGCGAACGTGCACGCGGCCCTCGCTGTCGCGGAACAGCTTGCGCCAGCGATCGTACGCGGCGAGCGCGTAGCCGCCGTTCTCGACGAAGCCCAGCACGGCGTCGAAGTCCTGGCGCGACAGCGATGCATAGGGCGCTGCGCGGCATACTTCGGCATAGGCGTCGTCGGGTCGGAACGGTGCGGAGCAGGCCAGCCCGAGCAGGTGCTGCGCCAGCACGTCCAGGCCACCCGGACGCGGCGGATCGCCGTCCAGTTCGCGCGCCGCGACGCCCAGCATGGCGGCCTCGCATTCCAGCACCTCGAAGCGGTTGGCCGGCACCAGGATGGCGCGGCTCGCTTCGTCCATCCGGTGGTTGGCGCGGCCGACGCGCTGCAGCAGCCGCGAGACGCCCTTCGGCGCGCCGATCTGGATCACCTGGTCGACGCCGCCCCAGTCGATGCCCAGATCGAGCGACGACGTCGCCACCACCGCGCGGAGCTTTCCGCCAGCCATTGCCGCCTCGACGCGGCGACGCTGCTCGACCTCGAGCGAACCGTGATGCAGCGCGATCGGCAGGGTCGGCTCGTTCAGCCGCCACAGCGCCTGGAACATCAGCTCGGCCTGGGCGCGCGTGTTGACGAACACGATGGTCATGCCGGCGGCGCGGATCCGCGCCATGACCTTCGGGCGCCGCCTCCAGGCCCATGTGGCCGGCCCAGGACAGCTCGCCCTCGGGCAGCATCATCGCCAGCTCCGGCGGCGCGCCGTCCGGCTCCTCGATCAGTCCTCCGGCCGCCGACATAGTCCCGGATCGCGCCCGGATGGGCGACCGTCGCCGAGAGCCCGACGCGACGGCAGGCGGGCGCCAGCGTCGTCAGCCGGGCGACGCACAGCGCCAGCTGATCGCCGCGCTTGGTGCCGGCCAGCGCGTGCACCTCGTCCATCACCACGCACGCGAGGCCGGTGAACATCGCCGGTGCGTCGGGCAGCGACAGCAGCACGGCCAGGCTCTCCGGCGTGGTCAGCAGTAGATGCGGCGGATCGGTCCGCTGGCGGGCGCGGCGGTTGGCCGGGCGTGTCGCCGGTGCGCGTCTCGATCGAGACGGACAGCCGCATCTCCTCGACCGGCGCGCGTCAGGTTGCGCGCGATGTCGGTGGCGAGCGCCTTCAGCGGGCTGACATACAGCGTGTGCAGCCCGGCCCGCGGCGTCTGCGTCGAGGTCCACCAGCGTCGGCAGGAACCCGGCCAGCGTCTTGCCGCCACCGGTCGGCGCGATCAGCAGCACGCTGTCGCCGGCGCGCGCGGCGTCGAGCATCGCCAGCTGGTGCCGCCGCGGCGACCAGCCCTGGGCGGCGAACCAGCCGGCGAAGGGTTCCGGCAATGTTCCTTCCATTCCCGCCGTTCTATTGGCTCTGGCGGCGGACGGGAAGTGGCGCCAAGTGGGGGGTATGCATCCGTCTCAGTGGCTGCGCGTCCTGCCCGAGGGGCTCTACTGCGAGCCCGGCGGCTTCTTCATCGACCCGACCCGCGCGGTGGACCGGGCGGTGATCACCCACGCGCATTCCGACCATGCGCGACCCGGCCATCGTGCGGTGCTCGCGAGCGCCGACACGCTGGCGCTGATGCTGGCAAGGATGGGCGCGGAGCGGGCAGGGGAGACGCAGCAGGCCCTTGGCTGGGGCGAGACGCTGCGCCAGGGCGATGTGACGCTGTGGCTCTCCCCAGCCGGCCATGTGCTGGGCAGCGCCCAGGTGGCGATGGAGTACCAGGGTTGCCGCGTGGTGGTCAGCGGCGATTACAAGCGCACCGCCGACCCCACCTGTGCCGGCTTCGAGCCGGTTTCGTGCGATGTCTTCGTCACCGAGGCGACGTTCGCGCTGCCGGTGTTCCGCCATCCGCCGCCGGGGCAGGAGATCGGCCGTCTACTGGCCAGCGTCTCGCTGTTTCCTGATCGCACGCACGTGATTGGCTGCTACGCTCTGGGCAAATGCCAGCGGGTTATCGCGCTGCTGCGCGAGGCGGGCTGGGACCGGCCGATCTGGCTGCACGGCGCATTGGCGGCGCTGTGCCAGGTGTATGAGGCGCGCGGCGTGGCGCTGGGCGATCTGCGGCCGGCAACCGGGGCGGCGAAGGGCGAGCTGGTCGGCGCGATCGTGCTGGCGCCGCCTGGCGCGGTCACCGACCGCTGGGCGCGACGGCTGGCGGACCCCGTGGTGGCGATCGCCTCGGGCTGGATGCGGGTGCGCCAGCGCGCCCGGTCGCGCGGCGTGGAGCTGCCGCTGGTGATCTCGGATCACGCCGACTGGGACGAGCTCAACGCCACGCTGGACGAAGTCGGCGCGCCGGAGGTTTGGGTGACGCACGGGCGCGAAGAGGCACTGATCCATGCCGCCGGCACGCGCGGGATCAGGGGTCGCGCGCTGCGACTGGTGGGCTACGGGGACGAGGACGAAGAGCCCGCATGACCGCATCCGCATCAACGCCGAAGCGTTCTCGCTCGCTGCGGATGGGATGACGGCTTCCTCGCGAAGCTGATCGCCCGGTAGGTCCCTTCACACCCGATTCCCCTGGTGTGACGATTTTTCGACCAGTGCTTGGCACCTTCGGTTCCGTCTCAGTCCCGCCTTCCGCCCGCGCCCCGCGCGCCGCGCCGCCGCATGGCAGCCCGCTCGCCGTCTGCCTGCGGGTTGCGGCAGCGAGGGACGGACGGCTTCAATCAGACACGCCGCCGGTTCGGATACGTCCGCATAGTGGTACTGCCTCACATCTAAGAGACACAAATCTATTTTTAATTCTGACTTCCTGCCACCGGGATATTATCGACCATATGATTGATGGTCCCTCATTCAGCTGCCCGCGGAGTTGGCGCAAGTTGGTTCCGACCGCCGGTGACAACCTATAAACTATTGCAGATCGGGGCAGAGTTGATGCAGCTTGCCGAGCGAGCCAATGCGCCGGAAAGCAGATCTGCGCTTCGGGAACTCGCGCTTCGTTACACAGCCGTGGCGGCAGGCCTCGAGAGCTTTCGACAAAACGTGATGCACTTTCGTATTTTGAAGGCATTGCGCCACACAGGACTGGCGTCTATTTTTTGAAATGTGCCTGACGAACATTTACTGACCGTTTTGGGTTTGAGCGAAACCTGCAACGTGGCGTGGCAACAGGCTGCATTGCTGGACTTGGCGCGTGAAGCTCGCTTGTTAGCGAACACGGCGGCTTCCCTGGCTGACCGCTACGCGCTGCTGGAAATGGCTCTCCGCTACACGGCCTTGGCCGCCGGTCTCGATATCCATTAACGCCCAAGTGAAGTTGCATTCGCGGCGCGTGTCGGCACGTCCGGCCGCTCCATGCGCACCCCAGGGTCGGCAAACCACTCACAGCCCTGTCAATCAGCAGCACTGTCCGTTCGGCCCGAGGGGCGGCCCCTCGCGGGTGCCAGTCCAAGGGCTCGGCGATCGAGCGTATCAGTTCGCCCTCAGGTACCGGCTCGCGCACGAAGATGAACGTCGTGCCCGTCACGATCGGCGCGCTGGCGCCGACGAACGACACGTTGGCGTCCTTCACCTGGCGTGGGCCCGCGCGTCCCGAGGCCTGCAGCGCGCCTTCGATGATGTGCCACAGTCCGTGGATGCGCCCCGTGCCAAGGCTGCCACCGAACGTGTTCAGTGGCAGCTCGCCGTCGAGCTCGATGCGCCCGTCCTGGATGAAGTCGAGTGCCTCGCCTTCCTTGCAGAACCCGTAGGACTCCAGCCCGTAGATCACCGAGGCCGAGAATCCGTCGTAGATCTGCGCCACGTCGACGTCCTTCGGCCCGAAACCCGATCGCTCCCAGGTCAGCTTCGCGGAACTGCTGCCGCCCAGCATGTAATCGCTCAGGCTGCCGATGCGGCCAGCCACCTCGAAGTGCAGCCGCTGCCCATAGCCCGCCAGATACGCCGGCGGCGGCTTCAGGTCCCGCGCCCGCTCCGCCGACGTAAGCACGATGGCGACCGCGCCCTGCACCGGGATGTCGCAGTCGAACAGGCAGAACGGATAGGCCACCATGCGGGATGCGAAGTAGTCCTCGCGCGTCAGCTTCGTGCCGTAAAAGTACGCGTGCGGATTGTGCTGCGTATGTCTGCGTTGAGTCACTGCCAGGGTCGCCATCTTTTCACGGCTCTGCCCGTGCCGCTCCAGCCAGCGTGTATACGCCACTGCCATGCCCTGGCCGGGGCCGCCGAACCCATACGGGGCGGTGAACTGCGTCGCACCGGCAGCAAACGCGCCTGGCAGGTTCTGATACGTGCCGCGCGGATTGTGCATCGCACGCCAGACCACGGCGTACTTGCACACGCCGGCCAGCAGCGCGTTGACCGCCTGCTGAACCGCGCCGCCGATGTTCGTGGTTCCCACCTGGATGTGCCATGTCAGGTTGGGCAGCTTCAACATCGCCATCATGCAGTTGACCGAGACGACGGAGATGCCGTCCACCTCCGCGTGTCCGGTCGCCGGCAGTTCGGGATACGTCGCCAGCCCGTCGATGTCCTCTATCTGTAGCCCGGAATCCGCCACCGCCTCCCGCACCGCCGTCAGGGCATGCGCCGCCAGCGGCACGTCGGCCGTGCGCGTGACCTTGGAATAGCCCACGCCGCTGACGGCGATCCTGCATCGGTTCTCCCACATGCGTTCGGTTTCCTTCAGCGCGCCAGGCGAAACTGCGGCAGCGTGATGTCGTCGTTCAGCGGTTCGAAAATGACCTCGACGCGTCGCCCGACCTTCGCCTCGGTGTACGATGCCCCCAGCAGGTTGCCGGCGAGCAGCGCCCCGGGTGCGTCATCCAGCTCCACGATGATGCTCGCATACGGCACCACGGAGGCGAACCGCTTGTCGCCGGTGTGGTACATGATCGTGTAGGCGTAGATCGTGCCTTCACCGCGCACCGGCTCGAAGCTCAGCTCGGTGGAGACGCACTGCACGCAGGTCGCATACGGCGGATGCTGGAAATGCCCGCAGCTCTGGCAGCGCTGCAGTTCCAGCGCACCGCGCTTCGCCGCATCCCAGAACGGCTTCGTCCATTCGTCGGGAACCGGGATCGGCCGGGTCACCTTGCTCCAGTCGCTCATTTGACGGGATCCAGCACGACGATGGGAATCTCGCGCTCGGTCTTGCGCTGGTAGTCGGCGTAGGGCGGCCAGAATTCCAGCGACTTCTCCCATAGCCGCATGCGCTCCGTGCCCGATGCGGTGCGTGCCCGCGCCCGCAGCTTCGTCGTGCCGACCTGCACCTCGACCTCCGGATCGGCCAGGATGTTGCGGTACCAGCCGGGGTGTTGCGGCGCACCGCCCTTGGACGCGACGACGAAGTAGCCGTCCCCCGCCGTGCCGTAGAACAGCGGAAACACGTATTTCTCTCCGGACTTGCGTCCCGTCGTCGTCAGCAGCAGGGACGGCACCGTGATCTCCGGCCGGCCAGGCTGGGTCATCTTGTACATATGCCCTTCGGCGCCGCCGCTGGCGAGGTAGCGGTTGGCATGCTCCACCATCCAGTCCGGCAGGTTGGGGGCGAGCTTCGCATCGGCCATACTCGGAACTCCTTGTGATCCGCAGGCGCATATCAAGGATGCAAGCAGGAGGTCTGGCAAGATGACCGTGCAATCCGGCGACGCGAACGAGGCGCAGCGGCACTACTGGAACACCGTCGCCGGCCCGCGCTGGGTGGCCGGTCAGGGCTTCAGGGAGCGGCGCAACGAGGAGAGCCTGGCGCTGCTGCTGGACCGCCTGGGGTTGGCGGGCGGCGAAAGCGTGCTGGAGATCGGCTGCGGCACCGGGGCGGTCACGCTGCCGCTGGCGCAGGCCGTGGGCGCCCATGGCCGTGTCGTTGCGGTCGACATCGCCGAGCCGATGCTGGGGGTCGCCCGCCAGCGGGTGGACGAAAGCGGGATGCGCAATGTCACACTGTTGCTCGGCGACGCGCAGGTGATGGCATTCGAACCGTCCGCCTTCGACGTTGCGACGTCGCGCATGGGCGTGATGTTCTTCGCCGACCCGGTGGCGGCGTTCCGCAATGTCGGCCACGCGCTGAAACCGGGTGGGCGTTTCGTGTTTGCCTGCTGGGCGCCGCTTGCAGAGAACCGGCACTGGCTGATCTCCTACGATATCGCGCTGCGCCATCTGGGGCCGTCGGCACCGCCGACCGAACCCACGCCTGGTCCGCTTGCCTTTGGCGACCCCGATTACATCCGCCGGATCCTCACAGCCGCGGGGTATGCCGACATCGCCATCGAGCGCGCCCACCCGACGATCACCGGCGGCAGCGCGGAGGAGGAAGCGCGGCAAGCGCTGATGATGGGACCGACGGCAAGACTGATCGAAGCGAAGCAGCCCGCCGAAGCATTGCGCCGGTTGATCGCCGAGGAGATTGCAGCAGCATTCGCCGCCGAAGCCAGTGCCGGTCCGATCCGGATGCCGGCCACCATCTTCCTGGTGACCGCCCGGAAGGAGAAGGCGGCCAGCCCATGACCGCGCAAGCGCCGAGCACCGCCAGGGCCGTCGATCCCGGCGCCCTGTGAGGCGATGCGCGGCGCGGGGCGCCATGCCTCTCGCGCTAGATCACTCGGTTCTCCGCCAGGACCGAGAGCTCGGTCAGCGACAATCCCAACTCGCCGCAGAGGATCTCCACGTTGTGTTCGCCGACCAGCGGCGCGCGGCTGGCGATGCGCCAGGGCGAGTCGCTGTAGATCGCCGCTTCCCCCGGATAGACGAAGCTGCGGCCGAGTTCCTTGTGCTCTACCTGCTTCCAGAAGCCACGGTCGTGCAGATGGGGGTCGTCGAGCAGCGACTCGGGCGCCCGCACGGCACCCCAGGTGAAGCCACGCTCCTGCGCCGCGTGATAGGCTTCCTCCGCCGACACGCTGCCGATGAATCCTGCCACAAGGTCGTCGACGATGTGGGAGGTGTTCTCGGTGATGACCGCCTGGTCCTGGTATTTCGGATCCTTGAGGTCGCCCGCCATGCCGTAACTGTCCAGCAGGTCCGCCAGTTGCTTGATGAACCTTGGATTGAGCCGACCGCCCAGCAGGGCGCAGACGTAGTTACCGTCCTTGGCGCGGAACTGGGTACGGGGCGTTGCGCCGGCAGCGTGATGGCGGCCGGTCTGGCGCTTCAGCACCTCGCCTCGGTAGACGTAGTTGGCGATCGCCGATTCAGTGGTCAGCGAGCACGCCTCGTGTATCGACACATCGATATACTGTCCCTGCCCGGACACGGTGCGGTGCAGCAGCGCCGCCATGATCGCCATCATGGCGTAGTGACAGCCCATGTGCCAGGCGTTGCCGCCGCCCGGCGCAATCGGCGGTGCATCCGGCACATCCGCTTCGTCATAGCCGCAGGAGGCCATCTCGCCGCCTGCCGCCATGTGCAGCAGATCGCTGGAGAGATAGTCCCGCCACGGGCCGGTCTGACCGAATGGTGTCAGCGAGCACGTGATCAGCCGCGGATTCTCGCGCGCCATGGCGTCGTGGCCAAGCCCGAGCGAAGCCAGGTAGCCGGGGCGAAAGGTCTCCAGAACCAGGTCCGCCGTGGCGGCCATACGCGAGAAAAGCCCACGCCCGTCCGCCGTGGCGAGATCGAGCGTGATCGCGCGCTTCGACGTGTTGTAGTACCAGAAGGACAGGCTGCGCTCCGGGTCGGGGACGTCGTCGAGGAACGGACCGAAATGGCGGCAGCGCTCGCCCCCCGGCGGTTCGATCTTGATCACGTCGGCCCCGAGATCGCCCATCAACTTGCCGCAGAACTGGCCCTTCTCGTCCGCAAGCTCCAGCACGCGCAGCCCAGCGAGAGGGCCGGGCAGGGACTTCGCGTCGGTCACCGGAGCATCTCCTCCATATAGGGAAACCGCGCGCGCTTCGTTGGCCAGAACGTGCCGTCGGTGGAGCCGGCACGCAGCTCTTCATGGCTATAGCCCAGCAGATCCTCCACGATCTCGCGTGTGTGCTGGCCGATCAGCGGGCTTGGACGGGAATTGGCGGCCGGCGTCCGCGACAGTCTGAACGGGGCATTCTGCACCTGGTGGACCCCAAGCGCTGGATGCTCCATCGGCAAATACATCTCGCGGTGCTGCAACTGTGGGTCGTGTTCCACGCGATCCTCGGCGCTCTGCACGGGAAGCGCGCGCACGCCAGCCGCCTGACAGCGCGCCGTCAGTGCGTATTTGTCGATCGTCGCGGTCCACGTTTCGATATGCGCGTCCAACTCCTCCTGGTGCTGTAGCCGCCCGGTGACCGAGGCGAATTTTTCCGCAGCGGCCCATGAGGGTGCGCCCATCACCTGCACCAGTCGCTGCCACTCCTCGTCCGACTGGCACACGACGACGCACCAGTCGTTGTAGCCGCCGGGATGCGTGCGATAGGCGTTGTGCGGCGCAACCGTCGGGCCGCGGTAGTTGTTGACCAGCGGCGTTCCAGGCCAGTGCGCACGATTGCCCGGCGGGAATCCGGCGCGACGCGACCCGCGTCCGTTCACCGTGACGTCCAGCAGCGCCGGGCCGTTGAGCGGCACGCTCGCCACCATCTGCGACAGGTCGATGTGCTGGCCCCGGCCGGTCATGTTGCGATGGTAGAGACCGGTCAGCGCGCACATCGCACCATACATGCCGCCGGTGTCGTCCATGTAAGACCAGCCCCAACCCGCCGGCGGCTGGTCGGGCAGGCCGGACAGAAACGTCAGCCCCGCGACTGCCTGGGCCACGGGGCCGAAGGTCGTGTAGTGATGATTGCGGCCGGTATGGCCATAGCCCGACATCGAGACGTAGACGATGTTCGGCTTGATCCTGCACAACTCCTCGTAGCCGAGACCCCAGTTGCGCAGCACGCGTGAGCTGAAATTCTCGATGACCACGTCGGAGATCGCGATCAGCCGTTTGACGATCTCCAGGCCTTTGGCGCTGCGCACGTTCAGGCTGAGGCTCTTCTTGTTGACGTTCGTGTCGTTGAAGTTGCCTGACGTGTTCAGGTTGGTTTCGAGGTGCTGCGGAGTGGTGGTGCTCGGCAGCCTGCCGCGCTCGCTTTCCGGCCACTCGATCTTGATGATCTCGGCCCCGAGCGCGCCCAACCAGCGTGTGGCCCATGGACCGGCCCGCACCCAGCTGAAGTCCACCACGCGAATGTTCTCCAGGGCACGCGCACCAGTCATTGCGGCGCTATCCCCAGGTCGCCTGGCCGCCGACCAATGTGATCGTGATATGCCCCATGGTGGAATTGGCCTTCGCGCCGTGCCAATGACGTTCGCCGGCCTTGATATGCACCACGTCGCCTACGTTGATATCCCGCTGCTCGTGTTCCGTCGCCACCATGCCCGACCCGGACGTCACGACGAGGATCTGATCGCAGGTGTGGGTGTGCCAGCCTGTCGTGCAGCCCTGGCTGAAGTTGACCACGCTGCAGTTGTAGTTCGCGGACTCACCGGGTTCGATGATGGTCTGGCGTGACCGCGATACCGGGCCGGTCCATCCTTCGATACGATCGGCGCCCTCCACAGGCACATTCGGTATATCCCGAAGTGTGACGACCTTCATGACGTTCCTCCTCTCGGTGGCAACGCCAGGGTATCGGAAACTTCTGCATGTGGGGAGTGGAGGACAGTTCGCGGGAAAGCACCGCCTGTGGGCGGCACCTCGCGGCACGCGATCCGGCAACGAATCAGCGGCCGACCACGCCGCCGATGGCGGTTCATCATGTGAAGCGCTTCAGAGCCATCGCACCAATGGCTCGTTAAGTCCACGTTGTCTGCAACCTCCTGGCCCCGGTCGCGACCGGGGCCGCTTTTTTTAAGCTTGCCCCATGCAAGACGGCTGATCCGCCACCAACGACGCACCGTCCTCGTGGACCGCCCACGTCCGGGCGCGGCCTCTGGGACCACGCCTTCGCTGCAGCGAGGTCCCGAGCGTGCAAACTGGCAACGGCTTGCCCCGAATTCGCCGCCGGCCGGGGCGGGTGGAATAATCCGGCCTTGCGATCCGTCAACTGCTGCGTCCTTGCGTTTACCGGCGCAAGGATTTCTCCGTACTACCACACTCGGCGCACACCTCCTCGGAGGTGTGCGCCCTACTTTTCTGCGAGGCAACGTACCACGCGCCGAAGCGTCCGCGACCTTTGGTTGCGCCATTCGAATCTCGTTCGCGCAACGCCACCCGTAGGGACTTCCGCTCGAACACAGCCCATCCTGATGGGGTTTAACCGGAGGGCGCCATCCATCGCGCACACGCCTATGCGGGCGCGCGTCGCGCAATGGAGACTGACGGCAGCAGAAACGTGATCGCCAGGCACAGCGCAAGCATTGTGGTCGAACCCCACAGGCAGGCGGCGAGGCCGCCCGACTGTGCGAGTGCGCCGGAGAGCAGGATACCGATCAGGCGGCCCCCGGCATTGGCCGCGTAGTAGAAACCCACGTCCTCAGCTGCCTTCTCCGACCCCGCATAGGCGAGGATGAGATAGGAGTGCAGCGACGATACGACGGCAAAGGCGAATCCGAAGGCGCCAAGGCCAACCGTCACCACGAGATCGAGCCGCGCAACCTGCGCGCTGCCGACGAACAGCGCGAGGAGAAGCGGAATCGCCGCGAGAAGTGCACCCCACAGCCGTGCCTCCGGCACTTCGCGCGACAGACCGTCGGCGCTGCGGCGGATCACAGAAGGTGCGATCGCCTGCACGACGCCGTAGCCGATCGTCCAGCTGGCGATGAAGCCCGCAACCTCCATGTAGCGCCAGCCGTGGCTGTAGAGGAACACCGGCAGGCCGACGACGAACCACACGTCGCGACCGCCGAACAGGAACACGCGCGCCGCTGCCATCAGGTTGATGCTGCGCGTCTTGGCGAACAGTTCGCGGAAGGATTTCGAGGCCTTTGCCCTGCCGAGTTGTCGCGGCAGGCTGACCGCTACCCCGAGTAGCACGACGGCGAGCCCAACCGCCATGAACCAAAGCGCGCCCTTGAAGCCGATGGTTTCCAGCAACAGGCCGCCGAGAAAGAAGCCCGCACCCTTCATTGCGTTCTTGGATCCGGTGAACCAGGCGACCCATTTGAACAGCTGGCCGGACCCGCCTTCCGAGGTCGCCTTGATCGCGGATTTGGCAGCGGTCTTCGTGATGTCCTTGGCAACCCCGGCAATGCCCTGTGCGACCACTACCCACGTCACGGAGAGTGCGGCGCCCCAGGCCGGATCGAGCGCCGACAGCAGCAGAACGCCCAGGATCTGCAGCGCGAGGCCGGACATCAGCATGCGCGGGATGCCGAAGCGCGCCGCCAGCCAGCCTCCGCCGAGGTTGGCGAAGATGCCGGCAGCCTCGTACAGCAGGAACAGGAAGGCCAGCATGAAAGGCGTGTAGCCGAGGCTGTAGAAGTGCAGCAGCACCAGCATGCGCAGCGCGCCGTCGGTCAGCGTGAAGCCCCAATAGCTTGCGGTCACGACCGCATAGTTGCGCACGGCCGACATCAGGTGCTCCTTTCGATCACGATGGTGGCGAGATCGACCATGCGGCAGGCGTAGCCGGCCTCATTGTCATACCAGGCATAGACCTTGAGCAGGGTCTCGTCGGTGACCATGGTGGACGGGCCATCGACGATGGCGCTGCGCGTGTCGTTCGCATAATCGGCCGAGACCAGCGGCCGTTCCTCGAAGCCCAGGATGCCGGCGAGCGATCCTGCCGCGGCGACACGAAACAGTTCGTTGACCTCGTCGGCGGTGACCGGGCGCGCCATCTCGAACACGCAGTCGGTCAGGCTCGCGTTGAGCACCGGTGCGCGCACCGCATGCCCATTCAGTTTGCCCTTGAGCTCCGGATAGATCAGCGCGATCGCAGTCGCGCTGCCCGTCGTCGTCGGAGCAAGCGAGAGCATGGCCGAGCGCGCGCGCCGCAGATCCTTGTGCGGCGCGTCGATCACCACGTTGGTGTTGGTCGGATCATGGATGGTGGTGATCTGGCCATGGCGGATGCCGATCGACTCGTGCAGCACCTTCACCACGGGGGCGAGGCAATTGGTGGTGCAGGAGGCCGCGGTCAGCAGCCGGTGTTGCGCGGGCTCGTAGAGATGGTCGTTGACGCCGACCACGATGTTGAGTGCCGCCGCCTCCTTGACCGGCGCCGCCACGATCACCTGTTTGACGCCGCGGTCGAAATAGCCTTGCAGCTGTTCCAGCCTGAGGAACCTGCCGGTGCATTCAAGCACGAGATCGCAGCCGAGATCGGCCCAGGGAACCGCGTCGGGTGTGGCGGCGTCGCTGAAGCCGATACGGCGATCGCCCACCACGATGCTGCGATCGTCCTCGATACGGAACCGTGCGCGCCAGCGGCCATGGATGCTGTCGAACTCGAGGAGATGGGCTGCCGTCGCCGCTCCGCCCCTGAGTTCGTTGACATGCACCACATCGAGGCGGTTCTCGGCGCGCGGATCGTCGGCACCGCGGTACAGGCCGCCCATGGCGGCGCGCAGGGCGAGGCGACCGATGCGGCCCATGCCGTTGATGCCGACGCGCATTTCAGCAGCCTCCGATCGCGACAGGCATGGTTCCGCCGGCAAGCTCGTCGAGGCGCGCCTTGAGCGCCATGCGATCGAGCGAGGCAAAGGGAAGTGCCGTGAATATGCTGATGCGCCGCTGCAGGCTTCCATACAGCTCGTTGAGCAGCGCTGCGCGCTCGACGCGGCTGCCGGTGAATTTTGCCGGGTCCGGCAGCGGCCACGCGGCTGTCACCGCAAGGTCGCCGAAGTCCGGGCATTCCTGGCCGTGCGGCGTGTCACAGAGCGTGATGACGAAGTCCATGCGCGGCGCGTCGGGGCCGGTGAAATCGTTCCACGACTTGCTGCGCAGATGCTTCGTGTCGTGGCCGAGTGCGCGCAGCCTTTCGATCACGTCGGCGTTGGGACTCGCGATCGGCAGCGATCCCGCGGAATAAGCTCGGAACCGACCTGCGCCGTGCTTTTCGAGAATGGCCTCCGCCATGATCGAGCGGGCTGAATTGTGCGTGCACAGGAACAGCACATTGAAGGCCGGAGTCATGCCCTGATCCTCTTGTGGCCATGGCGGCAACAGGGTCGCGAGATCGCCGCAGAGCCCGGGGCGGCCGCCGCAACAGGTATCGGTGAGGAAGCCGAGCAGCTGGCGCAGGCCGACGATACGCGCAGCATGGACGATCTGCCGGCCCTGGCGGGTGGACTGCGTCAACCCCGCCCGCTCCAGCGCTGCGAGGTGAAACGAGGTCGTGGAGGCCGGCAGGCCGAGCCGGCGCGCAAGCTCGCCCGCAGGCAGGCCGGTCGGGCCTTCGGCGATCAGCAGGCGCAAGAGGTCGAGGCGCGCATCCTGCGACAAGGCGGCGAAGGCCCTGGCGGCATCCGATGATTCCATATTTCCAGTTTGACGGAAATGAAAGATGGCCGCAACGGTCGTCTTCGGCGCAGCTCCCGCGCCGCACGCCGAGACTTACATTCGGCCTTGCCCGCGCTCGTACCAGGGACGCGAGAGGCGCACCATGCGAACGACCGAAAGCATCACCGGCACCTCGATGAGCACGCCGACGACGGTCGCGAGCGCGGCGCCCGATTGAAAGCCGAACAGGGCGATGGCGGTCGCCACCGCGAGTTCGAAGAAATTCGAGGCGCCGATGAGGGCGGAAGGGCCGGCGACGCACCATTCGACGCCGAGCGCTCGATTGAGGAAGTAGGCGAGGCCCGCGTTGAAATAGACCTGAATGACGATCGGTACCGCGAGCAGGAGGATCACCAGCGGCTGGCGTATGATCTGCTCGCCCTGCAGGCCGAACAGCAGCACGAGGGTGAGCAGGAGCGCACACAGGGAAAGCGGCGCCAGACGACTCAGGAGGCGCGAGACAGCCGGCTGACCGCCCTGGCGCAGGACCGCCGCGCGCCATAGCTGCGCCACGATCACCGGTACGACGATGTAGAGCACGACCGAGAGGACGAGTGTGTCCCAGGGCACGGTGATCGAGGAAAGCCCGAGCAGCAGGCCGACGATCGGGGCGAAGGCGACGACCATGATCGTGTCGTTGAGCGCCACCTGCGAGAGCGTGAAGTGAGGCTCGCCATCGACCAGGTTCGACCAGACGAACACCATGGCCGTGCACGGAGCGGCGGCGAGCAGGATGAGCCCTGCCGTGTAACTCGCGATCTGGTCTGCCGGCAAATAGGGCCGGAACAGATGCGCGATGAAGATCCAGCCGAGCAGCGCCATCGAGAACGGCTTGACCAGCCAGTTGACGCCGACCGTGCTGGCTATGCCACGCCAGTGCCGTCCGACCTGGCCCAGTGCGGCGAGGTCGATCTTCAGCAGCATGGGCACGATCATGAGCCACACGAGAACCGCGACCGGGATGTTGACCTGCGCCAACGTCGTGTTGCCGATGACGTGGAAGCCGCCGGGCAGCAGCTGGCCGAGTGCGATTCCGGTGACGATGCAGAGCGCGACCCAGAAGGTGAGGAACCGCTCGAAGACACTCATCGCGGGCTTTGCCGTCGAAGGTGCAGCGGCGGTGGTCGTGGTATCACTCATGACTGGGGTCTCGGAACAGCCTGCGGGCGGCGGCATAGGACAAACCCCGCTTCTGCAACGTCACAGCAGCGGTGGCAATCGTGGCACGGCCCGCCGTTCGGGACGGACCAAGCGGAAACCGCTGCCCCGCCAGGCAGATCCTGGGCTGAAAAGGCGGCGCATTGCGGGCGATTTTTCCGCGGACGGGAATATTAGGCAAGTGATACGCCTTGCGCTCGGCGCGTGCCGGGCGATATAGCGTAGGAACTCCTTGAACATCAGGCGCTCGTCGCTGCCGCAGCCGTGGGTCTGCGGCAAGGCGCGCCGGAGTATACGATTCCGTGTCATTTGATGCCTTCGCGACGCTTGGTCTGGCCGGGTCACTACCGCGCCGCCAATGTTTGCACGGCGCCGCCAAACTTCGGACAACAGCATGAAGCAACAGCCGGACGACATCGCCTACCCGTCGAGCATCGGCTTCGTGCTGATCCATGTCGGCGCGCTCGCGGCGTTCGCAACGGGAGTCACCTGGCGCGCGTTCATACTGGCGATCGTGCTATATCTGGTGCGGATATTCGCGATCGGTGCGGGCTACCATCGCTACTTCGCCCACCGCGCCTATCGCACGACACGCCTTTTCCAATTCTGCCTGGCGTTTCTGGCGCAGACGTCAGCCCAGCGCGGGGCTCTCTGGTGGGCCGCAAAGCATCGCCTGCATCATCGACACTCCGACACGGTGGAAGACGTGCATTCGCCGGTCCAGCGAGGATTTCTCTACGCGCATCTGGGCTGGATCTTCGTGCCGCGAAATTTTTCCACGGACTATGCCGTGGTGCGGGACTTCGGCCGCTTCAAGGAACTCCTGTGGCTCGACCGGCAGCCCTATCTGCCGGCCGCGATGCTCGCTGCCGTCACCTGGCTGATTGCTGGCTGGCCAGGGTTGGCGGTGGGATTCTGCTGCAGCACGGTGGTGCTCTGGCATGCCACGTTCTGCATCAACTCGCTCGCCCATGTCGTCGGTCGCCAGCGCTACGTCACCGGTGACCAGTCCAGGAACAACTGGCTGCTGGCCCTGCTGACCATGGGCGAAGGCTGGCACAACAATCATCACGCGTATCAGGCCTCAGTACGGCAGGGCTTCCGCTGGTGGGAGTACGATCCGACCTACTACGTGCTGCGTGCGCTGTCCTGGCTTGGTCTCGTCTGGGACCTGCATGTTCCGCCGAAGACGGTGATCAGAGGTGAGCAGCGACTCGGACAACTGGTGATCGACAAGGTCGCCTGGCAGATCGCCGCTGCGTTTCCGATCAATCAGATTGCAAAACAGGTCCACGACACGCTGGCGCATACGCCGAGCTGGGCGGAATTGAAGGCAAAGCTGGCGACCGCCCGAACCCAGGCAGAAGCCCTCTGGCATGAGATCGATCTTCCGGCAGTGCCCAACCTGGACGACGTTCGTCGCTTCGCCCAGGGGAGGATCGCGCAGACGCCGTCGTTGGAGGACATTGCGGTGCGTGCCCGGGAGAGGCTGTTGCAGCTGGTGTGTGCGAGACTCAGCGAGACGGCGTAGCCCTCGGCGGCAACGACCCTCGGTTTCTCAGTGTGCCTTCCTGGTAGCCACCAGGTCCTCGGCATTGAGGTCGAATATGACCTTGCTGGCGCACACTGTGCCCTCGACATTCGCGTAGACGTAGGTCACCGAATCGCAGGTCACCTCAAACGTGAACGATTGACCTGTCGGATGTCCATAATCCTTGCAAAACTCGTCGAGGTCATAAGCGATCTGGCCGTCATGTTCGGACGTCGCTCGCATGCGTGAGCCTTATCCAGTTCCTGTCGCCCGGCGTCAGCAGCGCCGGAGATGATCATGAAAAGCCGGCGCGATGCCGGCCTGACTCACCGGACCCCACGCGAGATCATGTATTTGACGTAGTCCTTTGGCGTCTCGCCGCCATAGGACATGGTGAATGGCTTGGAAGGCGCGCCCTGCGGCTTGCCGGCGGGGGGCGCCGCCGCATCCCGCACTGCCCGGGCGATCCGCGGAGTCGGAACCGGCTTCTCAACGGTTGTGGCCGGTTCGGCGCTGATTCCCCGTGACGGTTCGCGGCGAGCCTTCGCCCATGCGTCGACGTCCTTGCGCAACTGCACCTTCATCGCATCCGCTCGGCGTTCCGTCTCGCCGTCTTCTCCGGTCACCAATTCAACCTTCATGATGGATCCTTTGCTTTGAAATAGGTCCCGGCACACCGATCTCGCGGGGGCGGCCTCCTGAAGCGCGCCGCTTTCCGCCTGCGGCGAGTTGGTTCCTGAAGTAACAGATATCAGGACACTGCGCCTGAGCCAGATGCAAGTTGCAAGGCAAACGTCTCCGCAGACGTGGGGACTACCGGGTGAAAAAGCAAGCGCAATCGCGCCGTCCCGACTTATCCCTGTACTGCGGACAGTTGCGCGGCATTCATTGGTCCGCACTCCGGCGCGTTCAGGGAATGGGCGGACCACCGAGCGCTGCCATTGGGCATCGCCGCCCGCGCCATTGGCACCATGATCTCAGCGAGCGGCCTGAACTAAGTGATCAGCATTTACAACCGGACGCAGCGCGACGGTATCGGATTCAATCTGGCCTTTATCGGCTCCGACCTCGACCGGAAGCTGCCCGAGCCATTGTTCGGCTATGGCCACCAGCATGCCGATCGTGGCTACGATTGGGCGAAGGCACTGCCTTTCGGTTAATCCGCCGCCAGCACCTCCGGCATTCCCGTCGGGATACCGTCGATCGTCTTCGCGTTCGCCTCCAGCCAGTAGGCACGGAGCCCATCCTTGCCTTTCCGGCGCGCCCAGTTCTTCAGCATCTCCCGGTCTTCCTGGAACGCCATGATCGGGACCGAGAACCCGCAGGAGGTCTGCACGCCCACCACATCCAGCGCAACGATCTGGCGCGCGCCTGGGGGTTCCTCACCGCCGAACGCCGCGTCCAGCAGGGCGGCATAAGCCTCGGTGCCGCGCGGCAGTACCCGCCCGCGTCCATACAGGCGCAGAATCATCGGCGCACCCTCGAAGGCACAGAACATGATGGTCAGGCGACCGTCCGTGCGGACATGCGCCGCGGTTTCGTTGCCGCTGCCGGTCTGGTCGAGGTAGACGACCTCGTTCTGGCCCAGCACGCGCAGGCAGTCCGATCCTTTCGGCGAGAGGTTGATCCGCGAGTCGGCGGTTGCGCTCGCCGTGAAGAACACGTGCTGGCGACCGATGAACTCCTGCAGCGCGGCAGGGATATGGTCGAAGTGCTGTGCCATTCCGCGTCTCTCCGTTATGGGGGCCGTTGCATCCTTCGGCGCCCGACCCTCGCGTGACGATCCCCGGGCCTGTGCAGATAAGATGCGGCCGTGGGTGTTCAGCCGAGATGCCTGGCGAAGAACGCCAGCGTGCGCTGCTGCGCCAGTTCGTAGTCGGCCTTGCTGAAGCTGCCGCGCTCGTCGCAGCCGAAGCCATGGCCGGCGCCGGCGTACACATAGCTCTCGGCTTTCGGCTGCGCGGCGCGGATCGCCTGCACGTCGGTCATCGGGATCGACGCGTCGGTCTCGCCGAAATGCATCTGCACCGGGCAGTTCGGCCTCTCGTCCTTGGTGCCGGCGATGCCGCCGCCGTACCAGCATGAGGCCGCGGCGAACTTCGTGCTGCGCGTGCTGCCCCACCAGGCGACCGTCCCGCCGAAGCAGTAGCCGACGATGCCCAGCTTCCTGCCCGATAGGTGCGCGGCAGCGGCCTCGACGTCCTGCATCACCTGCGAGTCGTCGAGCTTCATGCGGTAGCCGCGGCCCTGGTCGATGTCCGCCTGGGTGTAGCCCAGCTCGATGCCTTTCTCAACTCGATCAAACAGCGCCGGGGCACAGACCGCATAGCCCTGGGCAGCGAACCGGTCGCACATGTCGCGCATATGATGGTTGACGCCGAAGATCTCCTGGATGACGACGAGGCCCCTGGTGCCGCCGGCCGGTCCCGCCGTGTAGGCGGAAAGCGTGAAGCCGTCGGCGGATTTCAGATCGATCGTGCTGCCCATGGGTCCGGATCCTCCGTTGTGGGTGGCGCAATGAATTGGCAGGATGACCCGGTGGGCGAGATCGTCAACCTGCGTCGGACGAAGAAGACCCTGCAGCGACAGCAGGCCGCTGACGCGGCGAAGCAGAACCGCGTGCGCCACGGGCGCACCGCAGCCGAGAAGGCGAACGACAAGCGCGCGGAACAGCGGCGCCAGGCTCTGCTCGACGCGTCACGCCGCGGCGAAACGGGCGAATGACGCCGCCAGCACCCGGTAGATCGGCCGCTTGAAGCCCACCGCCAGCGCCGGCAGGTCGGTCAGCTCGACCCAGCGCCAGGCGTCGAATTCCGGGTCAGGATCGGCGTCTAGGCGGATCTCGCTGTCCGCGCCGGTGAAACGCAGGGCAAACCACCGCTGCGTCTGGCCCCGATAGCGACCGCCGAGGGCCACGCCGACCAGCTCCGGCGGCAGGTCGTAGGTCAGCCAGTCGGGATGCTCGCCGATGATCTCCGCATTGCCGGTGCCGATTTCCTCCGCCAGTTCGCGCAGCACCGCGGCGCGCGGGTCCTCGTCCTTGTCGATGCCGCCCTGCGGCAGCTGCCAGCCGCCGGCGGGTCCTTCCGCATTGGGCATGTCGGCACGTCGTGCGACCAGGACGCGGCCGCCGCGGTTGAACAGCACAGCGCCGACATTCCGCCGGTAGGGCAGGGGGCTCACGGCACAGCCGGCGGCGGCTGTACCAGGGCGCTGACCGGAGCCAGCGTCAGGCCATCGGCCGCAAGTCCGTTCGCCCAGGCGGCGAGTCGCTGCACGGTGACCGGCCGCGCCGCGCTGGCGAAACCGAGGGCGCCGCCCCTTTCGCGCGCCAGGCGCGCAAGCTGCGCCAGCTTGTCGTCGATGTCGGCGGCGGTTCCCGCTTCGTCGATCAGTATGTCCACGTCCGCGCTCCACACCAGCGGCAGTCGGGCTGCACCGGGTCGCGGATCCACATACAGCAGGCCGCGTTTGGCAAGCTCGGCGAGCACCGGGTCGATCTGCTCGGGCAGCCCGGCGAAGCGCTCGCCGCGCAAGCTGCCTTCCGCGCCTATGGCACCCACATAACCGGCGAAGCGCGACAGCATCCACTCCAGCCGAGTGCGGTTCTGATCCGATGAAAGATTGGTCATCAGTGCCTGCCTGCCGGGGTCATTCAACGGAAAGCCTTGCGGCTCCATCGGGATGGACAGCAGGTACTCGTGCTCGGCGGCCCGGGCGGCGGCGAGCAGCTTCGACGGATCCCGCGCATAGGGCGACACCGCCAGGGTGATGCCGTGCGGCAGGGTGCGGATCGCCTCGTCGCTTTCCGCCTGGATCAAGCCGATGCCCGCCAGCACCACGCCGACCTTCGGCCGGCGCGAACTGCGGTCGAAGCCGGCGGCGTAGACCTGCATGGCCATGCGGCCGTCCGCGCCGATGCGCGGCATCGCCTCCGACGTCCCGGGCGCAGTTTCCAGCAGGGCTGGATCGGGGTCTGCGACCGGACCAGGCGTGTCGCGGCCGGGCCGCTGGGCAGCAGGCGCCGCCGCCGCCGCCGCCCGCTCCGGCCTCGGCCTGATCGGCTCGGGCGGCACGACGGCCGGCGCGGGACGCGTGGCGACGGTGGGTTCCGGCGCGGGCGGCGAGAAGCTGAGTTGCAGGGCCACAACGGCCACCGCCAGCGACGCCGCGATCAACAGCCAGAAGCGACCCAGGCCACGCCAGCCGGCGAAGAACGCGCCCAGCCTCGCCAGCACGGAAGGTCAGTTGGCGGTGACGCAATTCTGCGCCGCCATTGCCTTCGCCAACACCAACGCCTGCTGCAGCTGGAAATCGGTTTCATCCTGCTTGGCCGGATCGAACTTCGGGAAACCCTCGGGCGGCTTGGCCGGAATCTGCTTGGCGACCGGCGGCAGATCGGTGCGCGGCGGCGCAACGACGTCCGCCGGTGTCCCGCCCTGATTCTTCAGCACGCGATTGAGGTCCGCCTCACGCTCCGGCCCGAAGCGCGGCGTCTCCTCGCGCGATTCGGCGACCGTCACGTCCGGGGAGATCCCAAGCCCCTGGATCGAGCGTCCCGACGGCGTGTAGTAGCGCGCGGTGGTCAGCCGCATCGCCCCGTTGCCCGGCAGCGGGATGACGGTCTGCACCGATCCCTTGCCGAAGCTGCGCGTGCCGAGCAGCACGGCGCGGTGGTGGTCCTGCAGGGCGCCGGCGACGATCTCGCTGGACGAGGCCGAGCCGCCGTTCACCAGCACCACCAGCGGCACGCCGTCCAGAATGTCGTTGCCCTTGGCGTCCCAGCGCTGCGCGTCCTCGGTGTGGCGGGCGCGGGTGGAGACGATCTCGCCCTGGCTGATGAAGTCGCCGGAGATCGCCACCGCCTGATCGAGCAGCCCGCCCGGGTTGTTGCGCAGATCGAGGATCAGTCCCTTCAGCTTGCCGCCGGCCTGCTGCTTCAGCGCCTTTACCGCCTGCTTCAGGCTGGCGTCCGCCTGCTCGGTGAACTGCGTCAGGCGCAGATAGCCGATGCCGTCCGGCTCCATGCGCGACTTGACCACCTGGATGTGGATGACCTCGCGCAGCATGGAGAGCTCGATCGGCTTGTCCACCCCCTCGCGCTTGATGGTCAGCGTGATCTTCGAGTTCGGCGAGCCGCGCATCTTGTCCACGGCGTCCTGCAGCGACAGGCCCTGCACCGTCTTGCCATCCAGCGCGGTAATGATGTCGCCGGCCTTCACCCCGGCCTTCGAGGCGGGCGTGTCGTCGATCGGACTGATCACCTTGATGAAGCCGTTGTCCTGCGTCACCTCGATGCCGAGACCGCCGAACTCGCCCTTGGTCTGCACCTGCATGTCGCGGAACGCCTTCGAGTTCATGTAGCTCGAATGCGGGTCGAGGCCGGTCAGCATGCCGTTGATCGAGTTCTCGATCAGGTCCTTGTCATCGACCGGATCGACGTATTCCGCGCGCACCCGCTCGAACACGTCGCCGAACAGCGTCAGAAGCCGGTAGGTGTCGGCGCGCACGCCGTCCTGTGCCGCGAAGGCGGAGAAGCCGAAGCCATAGCCGAGATGGCGGCTGATCAGGCCGGAGGCGGGGCCGATGGCGACGCCGGCCACGAAGGCGGTGCCGACCAGCAGGCTGGTACGCAGACGGCGGGTGCGGTAGTCCATACGTTTCATCCTTCGAGCGCCGGCGTCGGCGCGTGACTTTGACCAAGATTGTCTTTTCGCGCGCGCGTGGCTTCGCCGTCCAGTAGCAAATCCTTCGTGTATGAGAGTTTAACTGGCGGCTCTCAGCCACGGTGCCGGGTTCACCGGCTGTCCATCGCGCCGCAGCTCGACGTACAGCGCGGGACGA
Source organism: uncultured Alphaproteobacteria bacterium (assembly GCA_963812075.1). Classification (GTDB taxonomy): domain Bacteria; phylum Pseudomonadota; class Alphaproteobacteria; order Acetobacterales; family Acetobacteraceae; genus JAMXLO01. The sequence continues at coordinate 101,552 of CAWETN010000016.1, read as the reverse complement.
TTGCCCGCGGCACCGGGTTCCCAGCCCGGCATCACGCCAACCGGCTCGCCTGCCGCTACGGTCTGTCCGACCTTCACGTCGAGCCGATCGAAGCCGGCGAGCACCACATGGTAGCCGCCGCCGCAATCGACGATCAACAGTTTCCCGTAGCTGCGGAACGGCGCGGCAAAGGCGACCCGGCCGGTGCACACCGCAACGACCCGTGCCGCCGGCGGCGCCTGGTAGGAAATCCCCGTCGCCGGTCCCGCTTCGGTTGCAGTGCCCCATGCTCGAATGACGCTGCCGGCGACCGGTGCGATGAGACGCCCGTGCGGCTGGGACCCGCCGGCGAACACAGTGCCGGCCGGCCGCGCCAGATCGGCCTGCCGCTGCCGCGCCGCCGCGGCGTCGTCGGTGCGCTTCTGGCGCTCCGCGCGCGCGGCGTCCTCCTGCGCCTGGGCCAGCTCCACCCGGCGCTGGGACTCGAGTTCGGTCAGCACGCCGCGCAGGGTCTCCGCCCGCGCTGCCTCTCCGGCAGCGCGTTGGGCGGCGGCGGAGGCCTCGCCTTCCGCCTGCCGGCGGCCCGCTTCCGCACTGGCGATCCGCCGGTCCAGCGCATCCGCCTCGGTCTTCTGCGCTGCCAGGGCTGCCGCCAGGCGCGGCGTCTCGGCCTCGAGCGCATGGGTTGCGGCGGCCAGTGCCGCCTGGTCGCGCTTCAGCGCCACCGCCTCCTGGCCAAGCTGAGCCGCCAGGCCGCGCAGCACGAGCACGCCGCGCAGCGTGTCCTCGGCGCGTGCCGGCACGGCCAGCAGGGTCTCGGCCGGAAACAGCGACAGCCGCTCGATCAGCGGCAACAGCGGCTGCATCGTCTCGCCCCGCGCCGCCAGCGCCGCCTCCGCCTGTCGCTGCTTTGCCGCCAGCGCATCGATCCGAGCGGCCACGCCGGCGGTCTCGTCCTCTGCCTGGCGCAGCCGCGCCGCCGCCGAGACCCGTTCGGCCGCCAGGCGCTCCGTCTCGGCTGCCGCCGCCGCGGCGCGGGAAGTGGCATTCTGCTGCGCGGCCTTCTCGGACGCACGGGCGCGTTCCGCCTGCTCAATCTCGTGGCGGGCGGCGTCCTCCTTGCTGGGCCGGGCCGGGTGAGCGGCGACCGCGATCAGGGCGATCAGCGATACGAAGCTATTCCGCCGCGCGCGCCGCATGGGCACGGATCAGCGATGCGCCGGTCATCTCGCGCGGCTGCGCGAGCCCCATCAACGACAACAGCGTGGGGGCGATGTCGGCGAGCCGGCCGTCCCGCAGCGCCGCGGCGCTGCCGCCCATCAGCAGCACCGGCACCGGGTTGGTGGTGTGTGCGGTGTGCGGTCCACCGGTCGCCGGGTCGCGCATCAGTTCGCAGTTGCCGTGATCGGCGGTGACCAGCAGCGCGCCGCCCTGCCGCTCCACCGCGGCGGCGATGCGGCCCAGGCCGGCATCGATCGTCTCCACCGCCTTGATCGCGGCCGGCAGGCTGCCGGTGTGGCCGACCATGTCGGGGTTGGCGTAGTTCAGCACGATCAGGTCGTATTGCTTCGAAATCGATGGCTGTCACGACCTTTTCGGTGAGTTCCGGCGCCGACATCTCGGGCTGGAGGTCGTAGGTCGCCACCTTCGGCGACGGCACCATGATGCGGTCCTCGCCGGGGAACGTCGTCTCCTGGCCGCCGTTCAGGAAATACGTGACATGCGGGTATTTCTCGGACTCGGCGGTACGCAGCTGTGTGCGCCCCGCGTCGGCCACAACCTGGCCCAGGATGTGGTCCAGCCGATCCGGCGGGAACAACACGCCGAGCAGCGGGGCGAGTTCGTCCGAGTAGCGCGTCATGCCCGCCGCTGCAGCGAAGCGGATGGTCCGCTTGCGCGCGAAGCCGTCGAATGCCGGCTCGAGCAGGGCAGCCAGGATTTCCCGCACCCGGTCGGCGCGGAAGTTGAAACATAGGATGCCGTCGCCATCCTGCATGCCCTTGTAGTCGCCGATGACGGCCGGGACCACGAACTCGTCGGTCACGTCGTGCGCATAGGCATCGCGGACCGCCTTGACCGGATCGTCGAAGCGCGCGCCTTCGCCTTCGGCCAGTGCGGCATAGGCCCTGGCGACGCGGTCCCAGCGCTTGTCGCGGTCCATCGCATAATAGCGGCCGATCACCGTGGCGACCGGCACATCCGGCGGCAGCGCGCCGGCGAGCCAGGTCAGGTCGTCGGCGGCCGAGCGCGGCGGCGTATCGCGGCCGTCGGTGAGGGCGTGCACCGCCGTGCTCACGCCGGCCTCGTGCAGGATCTTTGCCAGTGCGACCGCATGGTCCTGGTGCGAATGCACGCCGCCCGGCGACATCAGGCCGAGCAGGTGGCAGGTGCCGCCGGATGCCTTCAGCCGGTTGATCAGGTCGGTCAGCGCCGCCGCCTTGGCGAGGCTGCCGTCCTTCGCCGCCTGGCCGATGCGCGGCAGTTCCTGCATCACCACGCGCCCGGCGCCGATGTTGAGGTGGCCGACCTCCGAATTGCCCATCTGGCCGTCCGGCAGGCCGACGTCGCTGCCCGAGGTGCGCAGCAACGCATGCGGGCAGTTCTGCCACAGCCGGTCGAAATTCGGCTTGCGCGCCTGGCGCACCGCGTTGTCGGCGGCTTCCTCGCGCCAGCCGAAGCCGTCGAGGATCGCCAGCATCACCGGCCGGATTGCCTGGGCCATGCGCCTGTTCCTTCTGCCAGACGGTATTGGGTAGCGCCCACGTTGTGACGGAACAAGGGCAACGGCGTCGGCCTTCACGATCATATCTTTTGCGCCATGCCCAGTCCCATCCCAGGTTCGCAGCGTCACTCGAAACCAAAGGAGTGAGACCATGGCGATCGAGGCGCAGCCCCAGGGCTTTCACACCGTCACGCCGTATCTGGTCGTGGATGGCGCAGCGAGGCTGATCGACTTCCTTGAAGCGGTGTTCGACGCCGAACAAGTGGAACGTTTGGCCGCCCCGGGTGGGAGAATTGGCCATGCCGAGGTGCGGATCGGCGATTCAGTCATGATGCTGGGTGACGCGCACGGCGAGCACAAGCCGATGCAGATGATGCTCTACGTGTATGTGGATGACGTCGACGTCACCTTTCAGCGGGCGCTGACCGCCGGTGCGGCCGCCGTGCAGCCGGTAGCCGATCAGTTCTACGGCGATCGCAGCGGCGGCGTGTGCGATCCATTCGGCAACATCTGGTGGATCGCCACCCACATCGAGGACGTGGCGCCGGACGAACTGCAGCGGCGCGCGCACGAACGCATGACGGCGGCCGGCGGCAACTGACGGTCAAGCGCGACCCGCCCGACCGGCGGGGACCTTGCGCGATTTGGTGTCCACGCGCTCCGTGGCCCACCGCTCAGTGCGGGGTGATCGCGTCGAGGCCCGCCTTCGCGGTCACGCCGTCCTGCGTGGCGATGCCGCCGCTGGCGCCGATCGCGCCGACCAGCTTGCCGTCGACCAGGATCGGGAAGCCGCCTTCCGACGCCACGCCGTGGGTCAGCGCCAGCAGGCTGAGCGCGGCTGGCGCGCCGCCGTTGATCACATCGCTGAACGCCTTGCTCGGGCGGCGGAACATCGCCGCGCTGCGCGCCTTCGCCTGCGCGATGTCGATCGAGGCGTATTGCGTGCCGTCCATAGTGGCATGGGCGATGAGCTGGCCGACCGGACCGACCACCGCAATCGCCATCTTCCAATTGTGCTTCTTGGCCTCCGCGGCCGCGGCCATGATCGCCTTGTGCGCGGTGTCGAGATCGATCGGCGCGCCATAGGGAATGTCGAACGGCATCGCTTCGGGAACCGCTGCCGGCGCCGGCTGCTGTTGCGCACTCGCGGCCGACAGGGTTGCGAGCAGGATCGCGGCGCAGCATCCGATCGCGTGGTGTCTCGGCATGAGGTGTTCTCCCGGTTGGCGTCAGTCGTTCGACGCGGCGATGTTGCCGTTATTCCCGATGTGCCAGCGCCAGGCCGATGCCGGCGCCGACCAGGAAGCCGCCGGACAGGCGGTTGCGCAGCCGGCCGCGCATCGCCAGCACGCCGCGCAGGCGTCCGGCGAGCAGTGCCCAGCCGCAGTCGAGCCCGGCCGCGATGGCGAAGAAGGTCAGCGACATCAGCGCGACCTGCGGTGCGATAGGCGCATCCGCCGACACGAACTGCGGGAAGAACGCGCCGTAGAACAGCAGCGTCTTCGGGTTGGTGAGCGAGATCAGGAAGCTGCGCAGCGCGATGGCGCGGAACGAGCGCGGCTGCGGCCGGATGCGCGTCAGATCGACCGGTGCGGCGGTCCATTGCCGGATGCCAAGGTAGAGCAGGTAGGCGACGCCGATCCAGCGGATCCACTCGAACCAGCCCGCCAGCGTGCCAAGAGTGGCGGTGAGGCCGAGTGCGGTCAGCGCCAGCTGCACCACGATCGCGGACGAGGTGCCGGCGACGGTCAGCAGGCCGTAGCGTGTGCCATGCGCGATCGAGTTCGCCACGATCAGCGACACGTTCGGACCGGGGATCAGGATCAGTAGCGTCGCGGCAGCGACGAAGCCGAGATAGAGCTGGCTATGCATCGGCGTGATCCGGCAGCGCATCCAGCAGGCCGCGGATGTAGCCGTAGCAGAACGCGAAAGCCGTGCCGGAGGGGTCGCGGCCGTCGATCTGCGGCACGTGGTCCGGCATCAGCATGTAGGGATAGCCGACCTCGTGGTACACCCGGATCGAGCGCGCCATGTCCATGTCGCCTTCGTCGGGGAACGCCTCCATGAAGTCGAGTTTGCGCCCCTTGATGTTGCGGAAGTGCACGTTGAACAGCTTGCCGCGCGTGCCGAACCAGCGGATCACGTCGTCGATCTCGCGCCGCGGATCGTCGAGCATCTCGGCCACCGTGCCCTGGCAGAAGTTCAACCCGTGATACGGGCTTTCATACATCGTCACGAAGCGCTGCAGGCCGGCCACCGTCCCCAGCACGCGGGTGACCCCCTTGTAGCCCGGCGGCGTATAGGGGTCGTGCGGGTGGCACGCCAGGCGCACCTTCGCCGTCTCGGCCACCGGCACCACGGCGGCGAGGAATGCGTCGATGCGCTGCCAGTTCTCCTCCTCGCTCAGTGCGCCTGCCAGACCCGGGGCCGCCGACTGGTCGGTGTCGCGCCAGCGGAACGCCGCGTTGCGCGAGCCGCCGCGTCCGGGCTCGGGCGCGGTTCGCGGGATGCCGATCAGGTTGAAGTTGTATTTCGCCGCCGGAATACCGGCCGCGCCGATACGCTCGATCAGCCGGCAGATCGAATCGAGTTCACGCCGGCGCGCCGGGTCCCTGCCCAGTAGAACATTGGGGCTCTGCGCCTCCTCGATCGGGCGCGACGACAGCGGCAGCTGCACCATGTCGAGCGTCAGCCCAAACCGCTCGACGTGCTCGCGCGTGCGGTTGAGGTCGTCGAGCGTCCAGTCGTGCGGATTGCCGGGCGGATCGACGCAGACATGGCTTACGCCGAGCTGCGCCCAGACGCGGTAGTCGCTGTCGTCGCGGGGCCTGATCTGGGTACCGAGATACACTGCCGCCTCCCGATGGTTCGCGCGCTCAGTCCGCTGCACCCCTCGCCGGCTGTGCCGCAGCCGAGCGTCGCCCGGTCAGGTCGTCGCCGGCGTCGCGCGGCATCCACAGCGCGATCGGCGCGGCGACAAGGGTGAACAGTGCCACCACCAGGAAGGCGTGGCTGAAGTCGATCGGCTGCGGCACAGCGTGGCCCGAATGTGCCATGGAGACCTCCAGAGATACCGCGCCGGCCGAGATGCCAAGCGTGGCGGCGAGCTGCTGGCAGGTGACGTAGAGGCTCGTGGCCGAACTCATGCGCGAGCGCGGCACGTCGCCATAGGCGAGCGTGTTGTAGGCGGTGAACTGCAGCGAGCGGAAAAAGCCGCCGATCAGCAGCGCCGCATAGATCGCCGCCGCCGGCCAGGTCGGGCGGAACGCGGCGCAGATGCCGATCATCACCGCCGAGATCACGCCGTTCCACACCAGCGTGTCGCGGAAGCCGAACAGCCGCAGCGCCCGCTGGGTCGCCGGCTTCATCACCAGCGCCCCGGCCGAGCTGGCGAAGGTGATCAGCCCGCTTTGGACGGCTGAGTTGCCGAAGCCGATCTGCAGCATCATCGGCAACAGGAACGGGATGGCGCCGATGCCGGTGCGGAAGAACATCATCGCCGACAAGGCGACGCCGAAGCACGGCAGGTGCATCAGCGTCAGGTCGAGCAGCGGTGCCGGGTGCCTGCGCGCATGCAGCAGGTAGCCTGCGAGGGCGACCAGGCCGATGGCGATCATCGCCAGCGTGAGATTGCGGGGCACCACGCCACGGCCGGCGGTCTCCAGGCCGAACATCAGGCCCGACAGGGCGATGCCGCACAGCAGCAGGCCAATGCCGTCGAACCGACCGCGCTGCGGCTCGCGCACGTCCTCGACGAACAGGCTGACCAGCACGATGCCCAGGATGCCGATCGGGATGTTGATGTCGAAGATCCAGCGCCACGAGAAGTAGGTGACGATGAAGCCGCCCACCGGCGGCCCCAGCACTGGGCCCAGCAGCGCCGGGACTGTCAGCCACGCCATCGCCGCGACCAGCTCCTGCTTGGCTGCAGTGCGCAGCAGCACGAGGCGGCCGACCGGCACCATCATCGCGCCGCCGATGCCTTGCAGGATCCGGGCGCCGACCAGGAACGCCAGGCTGTCGGCGCGTCCGCACAGGATCGAGCCCAGGGTGAACACGGCGATCGCGGCGCGGAACACGGTACGCGTGCCATAGCGGTCGGCCACCCAGCCGCTGGCCGGGATGAACACCGCGAGTGACAGCAGATAAGAGGTGAGTGCGACATTCATGTGCACCGGATCGGCCCCGAACGCCTTCGCCATGGTGGGCAGAGCGGTGGCGATGACGGTGGAATCCAGGTTCTGCATGAACATCGCGCAGGCGACGATCACGGCGGTGAGGCGGGTACGGCGGCTGGTGCGGATCCTGGGGGCGGGCTCGGTCATCGGCTGGTCGTGATTACCACCGGTCGCGGCGGCGGGCCATGACGGCAGAGCAAGTCGCTGTCCGACTCCTTGCCCCGCGAGATCCGCGCTGTGGCGGAGAAGCCGACCGTCGAGCATCTGCGCGCCCGCCTGCGGCACCGCACCGGACTGACACACCGCCCATCACGCCGGCTGAGGCGGTGCGCGCCGGGCGCGGCTCCTGCGGACCTGCCGCTGCGCCGGCATCCGCGTGACATTGCTGTTGCCGCACATCTGAGAACTGCGGCACCCCTTCACGGCTTACGACGCGGCCTAATGTCGCGCTTGCCGAAGCACTCGACGCATCCCCGCTGACGCGCGATCGGCGGCCGGCGTGATCAGGGCAGCAGTACGGTGCTCCCGGTCGTCTTCCGCGATTCCAGCGCGATATGCGCCGCCGCGGCGTCCTTCAGCGGGAAGGTCTGGTTGACCGCGATCTTGACCGCGCCCCTGCCAACCACGTCGAACAGATCGGCCGCCACCCTCTCCAGGTCGGCGCGCTTCGCCGTATAAGTGACCAGGCTCGGCCGCGTCACATACAGGCTGCCCTTGGCGGACAGAATGCCGATGTCCACTGGCGGCACCGGACCCGAGGCATTGCCGTAGCTCACCATCAGGCCGAGCGGCGCGAGGCAGTCGAGGCTGGCGTTCCACGTGTCCTTGCCCACACTGTCGTAAACTACCGGCACCATGGCCCCGCCGGTGATCCGCTTCACCTCGGCCGGCAGGCTGGCGTGCCCCACCACGGTGTGCGCCGCCCCGTGCGCCCGCGCGAGTTCGGCCTTCGCCTCGGTCGACACCACGCCGATCACGTTGGCGCCCAGATGCTTCGCCCACTGGCACAGGATCAGCCCGACACCGCCGGCCGCGGCATGCACCACGATCGTGTCGCCGGACTTCACCTGGTAGGTGCGGCGGATGAGGTACTGCGCCGTCATGCCCTGCAGCATCATCGCCGCGGCGGTCTTGTAGTCGATGCTGTCGGGCAGCTTCACCAGGCGGTCGGCCGGGATCACCCGCTCGCTGGCGTAGCCGCCGAGTGCACCGGCATAGGCGACGCGATCGCCCGGCTTCACCGCGGTGACCCCGGAGCCGACCGCCACCACGGTACCGGCCCCCTCCTGGCCGATCACCAGCGGCATCGTGGGCGCCTTGTAGAGGCCGGAGCGGAAATACACGTCGATGTAGTTGAGCCCGACGGCCTCCTGTTTGATCAGCGCCTCGCCGGGCCCTGGCTCAGGCCGGGGGACCTGCTCCCACTTCATCACCTCTGGACCACCGGTTGAGTGGATGCGGATGGCGTGGATCATACTGTTCTCCGTGGAAGCGGTCCGGATTCAGGCGGCCGCGAAGGGGGTCGGCAGCAGCAGCGGCTGTGCGAGTGCCTCGTGCGCCAGCAGCCAGCGCTTGGTGGCGAGTCCGTCACCGCCCGAATAGCCGCCGAGATGCGAGGTGGCGACGACGCGGTGGCAGGGGATGATCAGCGGGATCGGATTGCTGGCGTTCGCCTGCCCGACCGAGCGGGGACTGCCGCCGGCCGTGTGCGCGAGGTCCAGGTAGCTGCGGGTCGAACCGTAGGGGATCCCGCACAGGGCCTGCCAGACGCGCCGCTGGTACGCCGTCCCGGGCGGCGCGAGCGGCAGGTCGAATGCCGCCAGTTCGCCATCGAAATAGGCGTGCAGCTGAGCGCGCGCCCGGCGCAGCAGCGCCGACTCGTTCTGCACGCTGCTCCAGCCCCAGTCGACGGAGACGATTGCCCCGTCCTCTTCCGAGACGGAGATATCGCCGATCGGTGTGTGGAGCGAAAGCTGCGGCACGGCGGGCGAATGCGAGCGCCGGGTCGCGGCGGCTGTCAAGGTGGGCGGTGCCGGACGGCCTCTGGACCATCTGTCACCTCGGCTCCGCATGAGGCATTCTCCACCGACATGAGCACCTCCTCCATCATCCCCGTGATCCTCTCCGGTGGCTCCGGCACCCGGCTCTGGCCGGTGTCGCGCGAGAGCTTTCCCAAGCAACTCTGGCCGCTGGTCTCCGACAACACGCTGCTGCAGGAGACTGCGCTGCGCGCGCACGGCGACCGGTTCGCCCCACCGATCATCGTATGCAACCAGGAGCATCGATTCCTGATCGCCGAGCAACTGCGCGCCGCAGGCATTGCCTCGCCGCGCATCCTGCTGGAGCCGGTCGGGCGCAACTCGGCGCCCGCCATCGCCGCCGCGGCGCTGCTGGTCGCCGAGACCGACCCCGATGCGGTGCTGTGGCTGCTCGCCGCGGACCACGCGATCGGCGACACCGCAGCGCTGCACACGAGTCTCGCCACTGCGGCGCAAGCCGCGCGCACCGGGCGGATCGTCACCTTCGGCATGCGCCCGACCGCGCCGGAGACCGGCTACGGCTACATCGCCATTGGCGCCGCACTCGCCGACGCGCCCGGCGCCCACGCGGTCGCCCGCTTCATCGAGAAGCCGGACGCCGACAGCGCCGCGCGCCTGGCGGGCGACGGCCGGCACCTGTGGAACTCGGGCATGTTCGTGTTCACCGCGCGGACCTTGCTCGAGGAGTTGGAGACCTACGCCCCTGATGTACTGGATGCGGTGCGCCGTGCCGTGGCCGAGAGGCTCGCGGACCTCGACTTCATCCGCCTCGGTGTCGAGGCGTTCACCGCCAGCCCGTCGATCAGCCTCGATTACGCGGTGGCGGAACGCACCGATCGCGCGGCGGTGGTGCCGGCCGACATCGGCTGGTCGGACGTTGGAAGCTGGGGCGCGCTGTGGGAGCTGGGAGCGAAGGACGCTGCCGGCAATGTCGCGGTGGGCGACGTCCTGCTGGAGGGCGCGCGCAACTGCTACGTCCGCAGCGACGGCATGGTGGCTGCGGTGGTCGGGCTGCAAGACGCCGTCGTGGTGGTCACCGAGGACGCCGTGCTGGCGATGCATCGCGACCACGCCCAGGACGTGAAGAAGGTGGTGGACCGGCTGAAGGCCGCGGGCCGGCATGAGGCGGTCGCACACAACCGTTTGTACCGGCCCTGGGGCTTCTTCGAGGGTCTGATCCAGGGCGACCGCTTCCAGGTGAAACGCCTCGTGGTGACGCCCGGACGCAAGCTGTCACTGCAGAAGCACTACCACCGGGCCGAGCACTGGGTCGTGGTGAACGGGACGGCTCTGGTCACGCGCGACAACGAGACGATGCTGGTGCGGGAGAACGAAAGTGTCTACCTGCCGCTTGGCTGCGTGCACCGGCTGGAGAACCCAGGCAAGATCCCGCTCGCCCTGATCGAGGTGCAGTCCGGCGCCTATCTGGGCGAGGACGACATCGTCCGTCTGGACGACGACTACAACCGTCCCTCGACCGACTGACATACTGAAAGGAAGTGCGCGAAGCGCCACGCCGTCGAGCGCAGATGCGCCTCGGCCGGCAGGTGCATGCCGTGAAAGATCACCACGACGAGCGCGGCAACCGCCGCGATCCGCCGCGCGTCGAACGGCTGTGGTGCGGGGCCGGCGATCATCAGCAGCGTCCAGGCGCCCAGCAGGCCGACGCCGGCGCCGATCACCACCTCGGCCGGGGAATGCATGCCGAGCGCCAGCCGCGTGATGCCGATGGTGACGGCCGCCAGCAGCGCCAACGGCAGGGCGACTTCACGGCGGCGCAGCAGCAAGGCCGCAAGGCCGCCGGCAACGACGGTCGCTGCCGCGACATGGCCGCTTGGCGTCCGGATATCGCCGATGCCGAAGCTTGCCGAACAGGCGAGGAACAACAGCTTCAACGCTGCTATTGTGGCAAATGTCGCGCCGATAACCAGCGCCCAAGCGGCGGCCCCGCGGCGCCAGCCCTGCATAGTGAGGGCAACGGCGGTTGCGAGCGCCATCGGCAGGATAACGGCCTGGTCGGCCAAATCAGTCAGGAAATGCATGGGCGGGGCAAAATATCGGCACTCGGTCGCGGTGATTTATCGCCCTGCCATGGCCGGGCGCTGGGGTAGATGGCTGACCGGCCGATCGTCGGTCAAGGCAGCAGCAGCATAGCCGGCAGGATATCTTGGCAGGTCGTGCTTGAATGTTGCCCGCCGGCCGATACGCCTGTATGGACAGCCACGATCGGCATCGGGGAGACGCAGCATGGCCCGCGCCACCGCCAGACAATCGGTCAAATCCAAGGCGAAACAGGCCAAGCCTCCGGCCAAGCGCCAGACTGACTGGGCCGGCGTGAAGGTTGCCTGGCCACAGCCGAAGCAGGCCATTTCGTTGCGCATCGACCAGGATATCCTTGCATGGTTTCGCGACCGCGGCCCCGGCTATCAGACACGGATGAACGCTGTGCTGCGGGCGTTCGTGGACGCGCAGCAGAGGAAACGCTGAACGAGGAGGATGGCATGTCGAACATGACCGCGATCGCAAGGCAGTTCTTCGAGGCGTGCGAGGCGGGCCGGGGCTGGGACACCTGCCGCGCCTGGTGCACCCCCGACGCGAGTTTCTCGGCGCAGGCCGAGCCGCTGGGCAGCGTCCATACGCTGGCCGAGTATTGCGATTGGATGAAGGGCCTGCTGACCTTCATGCCGGACGGCAGCTACGAAATAAGGTCGTTCGCGACCGACGACGAACGTCACAACGTCGCGGCCTACGGCGTGTTCACCGCCACGCACACCGGCGAGGGCGGACCGTGCCCGCCGACCGGCAAGAGCACGACCACGGACTACGTCTACGTGATGGATTTCGACGGCGACAAGATCCGCCACATGACGAAGATCTGGCACTCGGGCCTCGCGATGAAGGAGCTTGGCTGGGCCTGAGCGTCACACCACAGGCGTCGCGGGCGGGCCGCCTTCCTCCCAGGCGTTGAACGTGGCGTCCCACAGCGCGATGCGGCCGTCGCGCACAACCCAGATCTCGGTGCCGCGGCCCAGCATCGGCCTGCCGGTTTGCGCGTCGTGCCAGGATGCATCCCAGGTGTTGGCCAGCGTGTCGCCCATCAGGCAGTGCAGCGTCTTCTTCAACCGATAGCGCTGGGTACGGGCGAAACGGGCATGCAGGAACCGCATGATCGCCTCGCGCCCGCACATTTCCGGGAAGTCGGCGAAGCGGGCAACCGCGTCCGCGGTGAAGCCCTGCTCGATTGCCGCCAGGTCGGCGGCGCCGAAGGCATCCTCGACCACCTGCACGAGGCGTTTCGCATCATCCCAGAGCATCTTGTCACCCCTCCCTCGGGCGGACGATCAGCACGGTGCCGTCCACCCCCTCGACCCGCAGGCGGGCACCGGATGCAGGCTCGGCCACATCGGGCGGCACGCGTGCGGCCCAGTCGCTGTCACCGACCCGGACGCGTCCCTCGCGTCCGTGGAACGTCAGGACTGTGGCGGTGCGCCCGGCGAGGCCGGCCTGCTGCGTGTTGAGCCGGGCCGGCCGATGGCGGAACCGCAGCCCGACTGCCAGCGAGATCGCCGCCAGCACGCCGCAGGTCACCACCTGCATCTCAAACCCGATGCCGCTGGCGAGCACGACCAGCCCGGTGCCGCAGGCGGCGAGGCCGAGCCACATCATGAAGGCGCCGGGTGCGTGGATCTCGAGCGCCAGCAGCACGAGACCGGCGACCAGCCAGAGGATCCAGTCGGTCATCCCGGCCGTCCGGCGCCCCATGGCGAGTCGGGCGCTGGCGGCATCGTCGGCGGCACGACAGGCGGCGGGTGATCGGGCGGTGGCATCTGCTGCGGCGCTGGGCCGTCGTCGCCACGGAACAGCTGCATCGCCTGCACGATGCCGCCGGCCAGCGCCGACAATTCCATCGGCACCACGACCAGCCGCGTGTTGGGCGCCGAGGCGAGCGCCTGGAAGGCCCGCACGTAGCGGTCGGCGATGAAGTAACGCAACCCGGACTGGCCGTAACGCGTGGCCGCCTCGGACACCATCCGTGTCGCCTCGCCTTCCGCCTCGGCCAGCCGGACGCGCGCCGCCGCATCGCGGGCGGCCGCCTCCTGGCGACCCTCGGCCTGCAGGATCAGCGCCTGCTTCTCGCCTTCGGCGCGCTTGATCGCCGCCTCGCGCTCGCCGTCGGCACGCGCCACCACCGCGCGGCGCTCACGCTCGGCGGTCATCTGCAGGTTCATCGCGCGGATCAGGTTCTCCGGCGGCTCGATCTTGCGGATCTCGACGCGACTTACCTTCACGCCCCACGGCTCGGTGGCGCCGTCGAGGATGGTCAGCAGCGCCGAGTTGATGCGCTCGCGCGACGACAGCGTTGCGTCCAGCTCCATCTCGCCGACCACCGAGCGGATGTTGGTCATTGCCAGTGTGGTCAGCGCGAGCGTCAGGTTGGCGACCTGGTAGGCCGCCTTCTCCGGCTCCATCACGCGGTAATAGATGATGCCGTCCACCAGCACCGAGGCATTGTCGCGGGTGATGACGCTCTGCTCCGGGATGTCGACCACCTGCTCCTGCACGTTCAGCCTGCGGCCGACCTGGTCCACATAGGGCAGCACGAAGTTGAGCCCCGGTTGCAGCATGCGTGTGTAGGCACCGAAGCGTTCCACCGTCCAGACATAGCCCTGCGGCACGGTCTTCACGCCGGCAAACAGCGTGACGACGACGAGGATCAGGACCAGCACCCAGACGATCAGCACGGTCTCGAACATGCGGGACTCCGCGAAGGGGAGTCAGTTCCCCTTCCATTGCAGGATATACAGTCCCGCGTCGTAGTCAGTGATATAGATCAAGCCGTCCTGCGCCACGAACACGTCGGCCGTGTGGCGGATTTTGGCGCGGCCGCGCATCGGCTCGGCCCAGCGCGTCGGCTGCGGCGGCACGAAGTAGCCGATCTCCTCGGGCCGGTAGGCGTCGGAGATGTCGAACACGCGCACGCCCGCGCTCTGCCAGGTGGCGAAGATCGTGGTTGAACTGCGGAACGATCCCGGCCGGTTCTCGTGCACGTTGTGCGGGCCGAACTGGCCGCCCATCTTCACGTAGTCCTGGTCCGCGGGCGTCGGCATCGTCGATATGCTGATCGGGTTGCTCTTCTCACGGATGTCGAACACCCAGGTGCGCTTGTGCTGTCCTTCCTGGTCGATGTTCAGCACGGCCTCGTCGGCCACCACCAGCAGATCGCGGTCGTGCAGCGGCAGCGCGTTGTGCGTGCCGCCGCCGTAGGGCGGGCACCAGTTGCGGTGCGCGATGAGCTTCGGCGCCGATTTGTCCTTCACGTCGAGGATGGTCAACCCGCCGTCTCGCCACGAGCCGTAGGCGACGTCGTCCTCCACCACCGCGTGGTGCAGCGCACAGCGGTTCTTCCAGGTCGGCGTCTCGCCGCCGGCGGCGTGCATGCCGGGGATCCACCAGCGGCCCACCTCGCGCGGCTGCGTCGGGTCCGCCATGTCGATGACCATCAGGATGTGGTCGGTGAACCCGTCGAGCAGTGCCGAGGCATAGGCGTAGCGGGCGCCGGTCCACCAGATGCGGTGCAGTCCGAGGCCAGGCACCTCCATGAAGCCGATCGAGCGCGGGTTCGCCGGATCAGCGATGTCGAACACCCGCATGCCGGCGGCATAGTCCTCGCCCCGCTTGCCGAACCGCCCACTGTCCACCTTGCCCGACCCGCCATAGTACTCCTGCTGCGACAGCAGCGCGCGCTGGTCCGCCTCCTGGATGCACAGCAGCATTCCCTCTGCCGCCTGGAGGTGCATGCACACCGAGTTCGGATGCGTTGGCACGAAGTTAACCGGCTTCGGGTTGCGCGGGTCGCGCACGTCGGTGACCATGACCCCGCGGCTGACGCGGGTGCCGACATAGGCGTGGCCACCCGCCACCATCACCTGCACGCCGTCGCCGTGGCCAGCCTGATCGGTGTGGCCGACGAAATCGATGTTCCTGGCACCTTCCGGGACGACCATGTCTTGCTTCCCTCCCTGATCGGTCGTCAGCTTAGGCCGGGCTCAGGGACCTGAGTAGGAGGGAATGGCCATGCCGACCTATGTCATGCTCGCCAACTGGACCGACCAGGGCGTGCGCTCGATCGGCGAAAGCCCGAAGCGGGTGGATGCGGCGAAGAAGACACTGGAAGAAATGGGAGGGCAGTTCCGCTCGGTCTACATGACCATGGGCATATACGACCTGATCATGATCTACGATGCGCCCGACGATGCGGTGGCGGCGCGGTTCACGCTGATGCTGGGCAAGCTGGGCAACGTGCGCACCACGTCGCTGAAGGCCTTCCCCGAGGAGGCGTTCCGCCAGATCGTCAACTCGCTGCGATGATCGCTGCCATCAGCCTCATGCGGCATCGCGACGACGTGACGCTGGCGGCGTTCCGCCGGCACTGGCTGGAGGTGCACGGTCCGCTGGTGTGCGCGTTCCCCGGATTGCGTCGCTACGTGCAGGACCACGTCATCGCGTCGCCGGCGATGAACGCGCGGGCCGGAGACATGCGCATCGACGGCTTCCCGATCCTGTGGTTCGACGACGACGCCGATCGGCTGCGCGCGCACCGCTCGCCGGCAATGGCCGCGTGCAATGTCGACTCGCGGCTGTTCATCGGTGCCGTGTCGCGGGTGATCTGCGAGCCGCGCGTGATCGTGCGACAGGCGGACGATGCGGCCCGCACGAAGCTGATCGCACTGCTGCCCGGGGATCGCGCGGATGACGCGGCATTGCAGCGCTTTGCCGATCGGGCGCGCACGCTGCCCCGGCTGGCCGGGCTGGTGCTGTATCGCGTGCTCGAACAGGGGCCGGCGCCCAACAGCACGATCCCGCATCTGCCGGTCAGCGTGGCTGGGATCGCCGAACTTGCCTTCGCGAGCCTTGTCGATCTGGAATGCGCTGCCGTCGGCGAAGACCTGGGTGTGGCGCAGTTCGTGGTCGAGGAGCACCGCCTGGCTTGAGCGACATTGCCGACCTGGTGAACAAGGGCTGCATCCTCAATCAGCCATTAGCCGACCAGGGCCGCACTCTTATCGTCACCGGCCTGCAGCGGTCCGGCACCAGCGTGGTGGCTGCCATTCTGCATCACGCCGGCGTCTTCATCGGCAACGAGATCAATGATGCGGTCTACGAGGACGAGGCGATCGGCAGGGTGCTGCTGGCGCGCGACATTGGGGCACTGCGTCGGATCGTCGCCGAGCGCAATGAGCGGTATCCACGCTGGGGCTTCAAGCGCCCGTTGCTGCATGAGGAGTTGACAGCCGAGCAACTGTCGCTGTTCGACCGACCACGCGTGATCGTCACGTTCCGCGATCCGGTGTCGATGGCGGTGCGGACATCGCTTTCGGAATACCAGGATCCGCTGCAAGTGCTCGCCGACGTAGCTGCACGGCAGGCCGACCTGCTGCGCTTTGTCGGCACGCTGCGCTGTCCGAACCTGTTGCTGAGCTATGAAAAGATCCTGGCGTTTCCTGGGGAATTCACCGATGCGATCCTGGGGTTCTGCGGCATCCTGCCGAGCGACGAGCTGCGGGCGCGCCTGCTGGCGTTGGTTGAACCGAACCGGCCTCGCTATCTCGCCATTGCGCGGCGCCGGTTCGATGGACTGATCGAGGGCGTGCGCGGTGGGCAGCTCTATGGATGGTGCTGCCTGACGCGGTCGGCCGACCCTGTCACGCTGGATGTACTGGTCGATGACAGGGTGTCGCTTACCGTGGTGGCGGATACATTCCGACAGGATCTGGTTGATGCCGGCTTCGGCCAGGGCAGGCACGGCTATTTCATTCCGGTCGAAGCGTTGCAGGCGCGTCCGGACTCGGTGATCCGGGTGCGGGTGGCACGGCACGGCGTCGAACTCGACAACAGCGGCACCCGACTATGTGACTTCGGAACCTCGGCTTGAGCGCACGCGTCGCCGGGACCACACTTGCCACACAGTTCGCGGGAGGAACAGCGATGCAGATCGGATTCATCGGCCTCGGCATGATGGGCGCCGGGATGGCGAGCAACCTGCAGAAGGCGGGCCACCAGCTCATTGTGCATGATCTGTCGCGCCAGGCGGCGTCGCGACATCTGGCGGATGGCGCCGTCTGGGCCGAGAGCCCGCGCGCCGTGGCGGAGCAGGTGGATATCGTGTTCACCTCGCTGCCGACTCCGGCCGATGTCGAGACGGTGGGCATGGGCGAGGACGGCCTGGCCTCGGGTTTCCGCAAGGGCGCCGCGTGGTTCGACCTGTCCACCAACGCGGTGGACGTGGTGCGCAGGCTGCACGCGCAACTGGCAGAGCAGGGCGTGGCGTTCCTCGATGCGCCGGTGAGCGGCGGCCCGACCGGCGCCAACAGTGGACGGCTGGCGATCTGGGTCGGTGGCGACAGGGCGGTGTTCGATAAGTACAAACCGGTGCTCGACGCGATGGGCGACGCGGCGCGCTATATCGGCCCGATCGGCGCCGGCTCGATCGCCAAGCTGGTGCACAATGCGGCCGGTGCGGCGGTGAGCACGGTACTGGCGGAGGTGTTCACCATGGGCGTGAAGGCCGGCGTCGAGCCGCTGCCGCTGTGGGAGGCGATCCGCCAGGGCGCCGGCGGTCGCGCCCGACTGTTCGACCGCATGTCCCGGGGATTCCTCACAGGGACCTACGATCCACCGGATTTCGCGCTGCGGCTGCTGCACAAGGACGTGTCGCTCGCCTGCCAGCTGGCGCGCGAGGTCGGCGTGCCGATGCGGCTTACCAACCTCGCTCACCAGGAGCTGACCGAGGCACTGGGCCGCGGCTGGGCGCAGCGGGACTCGCGCGTGAGCATGCTGCTGCAGCAGGAGCGCGCCGGGATCGACAAGATCGCTGTATCGCCGGACCGGCTGAAGGCGGTGCTGGATGCGGACAAGTAGGAGCAACATATGGAACTCGGCGCACTGATTCCCCTGGGCGACATCGGCGGCGACCCCGCCGTGGTGCGCGACTACGCGCAGGCGGTCGAGGCGATGGGCTATGACTTTCTCGAAGCGCCCGATCACGTACTCGGCGTCAATGCCGCCTCTCGCCCCGACTGGGACCTGAGCCGCAACACGTCGAAGGACCTGTTCCACGATCCGTTCGTGCTGTTTGGCTTTCTCGCCGGCTGCACCAGCAAGCTTGGCTTCTCAACCGGCGTGCTCATCGTGGCCCAGCGGCAGACGGTGCTGGTGGCCAAGCAGGCGGCGTCGCTCGACGTGCTGTGCGGCGGACGCTTCCGGCTTGGTATCGGCGTCGGCTGGAACGAGGTGGAGTTCATCGGCCTGAACGAGAACTTCCGCAACCGTGGCCGACGGTCGGAAGAGCAGGTGCAGGTGATGCAGGCGCTGTGGGCGCAAGACCACGTCACGTTCAAGGGCAAGTACCACACGATCGACGATGCCGGCATCAACCCGCGTCCGGCGTCGGGGCGCGTGCCGGTGTGGTACGGTGGGCATCACGAACTGACGCTGCCGCGCATCGCCAAGTGGGGCGACGGCTGGATGCCGAACGCCTATGCGCCGGACCAGGGCGCGCTCGAGGTGTTTGAGAAGCTTCGCACATTGACGCGTGAGGCGGGGCGCGATCCGCAGGCGGTTGGGATCGAGGTGTGGACCTCGTGCGGGTCGGGCACGCCTGCCGACTGGCGCCGCGAGGCGGCGTTCTGGAAGTCGGCCGGTGCGTCGCACATCTGCCTGACCACGACGTTCAACCGCCGCCATCATCATCGCATCAAGGGCAACCGGCCGGCGGATCACCTCGCGGCGCTGAAGGCATATCGCGAGGCGGTGGCGGACGCGTTGTAGCCGCTTCAGTGGGCCGCACGTCCGGCGGTGCGGTCCATCACTGCGAGCAGCACACCCGAGGTGACGAACGCCATGTGGATGCCGACCAGCCAGGCCAGCTTGCGATCGGTCAGGTGGTCGGCGTTCATGAACGCCTCGAGCAGATGGATGGCCGAGATCGCCACGATCGATGCCATCAGCTTCAGCTTCAAGTCGCCGAAGCCGATCTGGCCCATCCAGCCCAGCCGGTCTTGCTGGCCGTCCACATCGAGCCGCGAGACGAAGCTCTCGTAGCCGGCGAAGATCACCATCAGCAGCAGGTTCGCCATCAGCGACAGGTCGATGAGCGAGAGGATGCCGAGGATGATCTCGCTGCCGTCGGTCGAGATCGAGTGGATCAGCAGTTCCACCGCCTGCTGCACGAACTTGACGAGAAGCACGCAGAGGCTGACGGACAGGCCGAGATAGAACGGCGCCAGGAGCCAGCGGCTGCCGAAGATGACGTTCTCGAATGCACGCTCGACGCGTAAGGAGCGGCGCTGGGATTGTGTGGTGTTGATATCCATTCCTGTCTTCTCGCTGCTGTGCCGGGAGGGCGATGCAGTGATCCGACATCGCAGGGTTGGCCGCGTGGCGCGGCGTCCTTGCCAGAGGGGCCCGGATCGGCTTGCCGCGGATGTGGTCCGCCGTTGGGGCCGTTTCAATGGTCGTTGGCCGCCAGTGCTCGCTGGCGGGCGGCTGATGCAACTCTCGGCGGCCTCCGCGTCGAAAGGCCAGCCCGCAATTGGACCGGTATTGCTGGTCTCAGGCGAAGATCTCACCCAGGCGCCTTATGCTGGCCAGCGACTTGTCAAATTCAAGCCCGGGCCAGTGGCATCGCATCATGAAGTGGTCGACGCCGAGGGCCTCGCGATAGCGCGCGATCTCCTCTTTCACGAAGACCGAATCGCCGATGATGAAGCGGTTGCGTGCAAGATCCTCGAAGGCGGGGGTCTGCCGGCCCGAAAGGCCCCACGATGCGTAGGCGTCGTATTTGTATTGCAGTGCCACTCGGCACTCGTCCAGCGCGGTCCGGTGGTTGGCGCCGACGTAGCACTCGCGCACCATCGGAAAGCAGTCGGGTACACGCCGGCCCAGCGCCTCGCGGTATACCTGCATCTGCGGCACCAGATCGTCCACCGTGGTGCTGGGTACGATCATCCAGGCATCGCCCAGCCGCGCCGCGCGCCTGATCGCCGCTTCGGCCGTGCCGGCGAACCAGATCGGCGGACCGCCTTCGCGCACCGGCCGGAGGCCGATGGCAAGATCGTTCACCTCGTAGAAGCGACCCTTGTGCGTGACCTTCTCGCCGCTCCACAGCCGGCGCATCAACGCCACGCTCTCCTCCAGCCGCGGCGCGCGCTCCTTCAACGACACGCCGAACGCGGTGAACTCGCCCTCGCGGTAGCCGAGACCGACGCCGAGGACGTAGTTGCCCCCGGTCAGCACGTCGAGCGTGGCCGACTTCTTCGGCCACGTGCACCGGATTGAGCAACGGCAGGATCAGGATGTTGGGGCCGATCTGCATGCCCTCGGCGTGCTGCGCGAGATACGCCATCATCGGCACGATCTGCAGCATCTGCAGTGGGCCGGTCAGGTAGTGGTGCGGGAACCACAATGACCTGAAGCCTGCATCCCGTGCGGCGCGGGTCTGCGCCACCAGGTCCGGCAGGGCCGCCATGACATTCTGTCCAGGTTGGAATTGCGTATTGAGAAACAGACCCACCTTCACCGTTGAGCTCCTCCGCGCGACCCCTGCGCGTACCTTGAACCAGGCCGGCGGGCGCGCCAACTATCGCCGCCATGAGCCATCGTAGCCCGCCGGAGCTCGACCTGCTGCCGGACGGCAGCTACCGACCGCGCCGTCAGCCGGTCGCTGCACGCATCTTCGCCTGGGCGATCGTCATCGCGGTGGTCGCCGGTGCGCTCGCGGTCGCGGCACTGGCGCTGTGGTTTGCGCTGATCCTGATCCCCGTCATGCTGGTGGCCGGCCTGATCGCGTGGCTGGCGTTTCGCTTCCAGCTATGGCGCGCCGGCCAGCGGGGTTGGCGGCCTAGGGCGTGATCTTGCCGCTCTGCACCACAAGGCGCACCGGCTTCACCTCGACGCGCTGCCAGACGTTGCCCTTGGTGTAGGGATCGTTGGCGATCATCGCATCCAGTTCGGCGCGGTTGGCGCACTCCGCCAGCAGGAACGAACCGATGGGCTGCTGCGCGTCGTCGAAGATGGGGCCACCGAACACCAGCCTGCCGCTGGCGACATTGTCCTTCAGTCCATCCAGATGCGTCGGACGTGTCGCCTGACGCCGTGCAGGCGCCTCGGTGTCCGTGCCGTCGTAGAGCGTGACCAGGAACTGCGGCATCACCTGTCTCCCTTCAGTCCGAACTCCTGCGCCAGCAGCGTGTAGGAACGCCGCCGCGCCTCGGGATCGTGCAGCGTGGTGAGGATGGCGATCTCCTCCACGCCATGCGTTTCGGCCAGCGCGCGCAGCTTCTGCCCGACCACCGCGGGCGTGCCATACAGTGCGCGCGAACGCAGTCGTTCGACGCGCAGCTTCTCGGCATCCGAATACTCGTAGGCCGCCGCCTCCTCGGGTGAAGGCAGGGCCGCGTAGATGCCGCGGTCGCGGCCCAGCCGCCACATCTCGCGCGAGGAGAACAGCCGTGCCGCCTCGGCCTCGGTGTCTGCCGCCATCGCCCACACGCACAACGCGGCGTAGGGCGTGGGGTGGCGAGCACTCGGCCGGTACGTCTCGCGATACAGTGCCATCGCCGGTTCGACGCCACGGCCGTCGGTGATGAAGTGCGCGAAGCAGAACGGGATGCCGAAATACGCCGCCACCTGCGGGCCGTAGTCGGAGCTGCCCAGCATCCACACTTCCGGCAAGGTCGGGCCGCCAGGCTGCGCGACGATGTCGCGGAACGGGTGACCCTCCATCAGCTTTTCACCGGCGAGCCAGGCCAGCAGATCGCGCACCTGTGCCGGGAAGTGGTCTGCCGCGGTTTCCGCAAGCGGGTTGAGCGCGAACGCGGTGCGCCCGTCGGAGCCTGGCGCACGGCCTAGCCCCAGGTCGATGCGGCCGGGCGCGATGGCCTCCAGCACGCGGAACTGCTCGGCCACCTTCAGGCTGGAGTAGTGCGGCAGCATCACGCCGGCGGAGCCGACGCGGATGCGCGAGGTGGTCGCGGCGATGGCGCTGATCAGGATCTCCGGTGCGGTGCCGGCCTGGCTGGCGGAGTTGTGGTGTTCGGCGCACCAGTAACGCGTGTAGCCGAGCGCCTCGCAATGTCTCGCCAGTTGCAGGCTTTCACGGATCGACGCGTCCGGCGAACGGCCGGTCACCACCGTCGATTGGTCGAGCACGGACAACCGGATCATATCCGCCGCACCACGTAGGCCTGTTCGAGCGCCTCCAGGATCGTATCGGCCTGCGCCGGATCGCGCGCCTCGACCATCACTTCCAGCTCGGCCGCCTGCACCGACGAGGCGGCGAACAGGCGCTGGTGCGACACCTCGATGATGTTGCCGCCGGCGTCGCCGATCTTGCCGGCGATGTCGGCGAGCACGCCGGGACGATCGGGGATCTGCAGATGCAGCCGCAGCAGCCGGCCGTCGCGCAGCAGGTTGCGCAGCAGCACATTCGACAGGATGCGCGCGTCGATGTTGCCGCCGGTGATGGCGACGCCGACGCGCTGCTCGCGGAACCGCTCGGGGTAGGCGAGCAGCGCCGCGACACCGGTGGCGCCGGCGCCTTCGGCCACCACCTTCGCACCCTCGGCCAGCAGGCCGATCGCCTCCTCGATCGTGCGTTCCGGCACCACCAGCACGTCGACGCCGAGTTCGCGGATGATAGCCAGGGCCCGGTCGCCGACGTCGCGCACGGCGATGCCCTCGGCGATGGTCGGGCCGCCCACGGCGACCGTTTCGCCGGCGAGCCGCTGCGCCATCGCCGAGTAGGTCTCCGACCTCGACGCCGTAGATCGCTATGTCCGGCCGCATCGCCTTCGCCGCGACGGCGCAGCCGGCGAGCAGGCCGCCGCCGCCGACCGGGATCACCAGCACGTCGAGGTCCGGCACGTCCTGCAGCAGCTCCAGCGCCAGCGTGCCCTGGCCGGCGATCACGCCGAGATCGTCGTAGGGATGGACGAAGACCAGCCCACTTCGCCGCCAGCGTTCGGGCATGAGCGGCGGCCTCGGCCAGCGTCTCGCCGTGCAGCACGACCTTTGCACCCCAGGACTCGGTACGCGTCACCTTGGTCGCCGGCGTGAACCTCGGCATCACGATCGTGGCGCCGACATTGCCGAGCCGCGCATGCCGTGCCACCGCCTGCGCGTGGTTGCCGGCCGACATCGCGATCACGCCGCGCTCCCGCTCGGCGTCGGTCAGCAGCGCCAGCCGATTGGCGGCGCCGCGCTCCTTGAAGGCGCCGGTGACCTGCAGGTTCTCCAGCTTCAGGACCACCTCGGCGTCGGTGGCACGCGACACCGCGTCGCTTGGCAGCGCCGGCGTGCGCAGCACTCGGCCGGCGATGCGTTCGGCCGCCGCCGTCACATCGGCGAACGACAGCACCTCAGATGAACTTGATGCCGAGGATCTCGTAAGAGCGGTCGCCGCCCGGGGCCGGCACCGCGACAGTGTCGCCGACCTTCTTGCCGATCAGCGCCTTGGCGAGCGGCGAGGAGATCGACAGCCGGCCGCCCTTGATGTCGGCCTCGTGCACGCCGACGATCTGGTAGGTGGACTCCTTCTCGGTCTCCTCGTCCACCAGCCAGACATGCGCGCCGAACTTCACGTGATCGCCCGACAGGCTCGACGGATCGATCACCTCGACTGAGGAGACGATCTCCTCGAGTTCGGCGATGCGGCCCTCGATGAAGGACTGGCGTTCACGCGCGGCGTGATATTCCGCGTTCTCCGACAGGTCGCCGTGCGTGCGTGCCTCGGCGATCTGGCGGATGATCGACGGGCGCTCCGACGACTTGAGATGGCGAAGCTCGTCACTCAACCGCTGCAGTCCGGGGGCGGTCATCGGGAACTTCTGCACGTCACTCCGTCCTTCAGATGGTCGAATGCCAGGAAAGGCCGGGTTGCGGCCAAGCGGGAGCGCCGCGACAGGCCCGCGCCTGGCCGCGACGAAGGGTTCAGAACGATCCGCGAAAATAGGACTGGAGGGGCGCAACTTCAAGCGTTCCCGACTTCAGGGCGGCGATGGCGTGCACCGCGGCGCGGGCACCGGCCATGGTGGTGTAGTGCGGAACGCCGTGCGTCAGCGCGCTGCGGCGGATGGCGAAGCTGTCGGCGACCGATTGCGGGGTGGAGGCGGTATTGATCACCAGCTGAACCTCACCGGAACGAATGGCGTCGACGCAGTGCGGCCGGCCTTCCAGCACCTTGTTGACGACCGAGACGGGAAGGCCGGCGTCGCGGATGCGCGCGGCGGTGCCGCGGGTCGCCAGGATGGCGAAGCCCATTTCGGTCAGGCGGCGGGCGAGTGCCGGCAGGCCGCGCTTGTCGGCGTCCTTGATCGACAGGAACACCGTGCCCGCATCGGGCAGGATGACGCCCGCGCCGAGCTGGGATTTCGCGAAGGCGCGCTCGAAGCTGGAATCGAGGCCCATCACCTCGCCGGTCGATTTCATTTCGGGCCCGAGGATCGTGTCGACGTTGGGGAAGCGGGCGAACGGGAACACCGCCTCCTTCACTGCGACGTGCGGCGCGACGCTGAGGTCGTCGAGGCGGAAGTCGGCGAGCCTGGCGCCGGCCATGACCCGGGCGCCGATCTTGGCGACCGCGACGCCGGTCGCCTTGGCGACGAACGGCACGGTGCGCGACGCGCGCGGGTTCACCTCCAGCACGTAGATCACATCGTCCTTGATCGCGTATTGCACGTTCATCAGCCCGACGACGCCGAGCGCCTTGGCCATCGCCTCGGTCTCGGCCTTCAGTTCGGTCACGGTGGCGGGCGACAGGGTGTAGGGCGGCAGCGAACAGGCGCTGTCGCCGGAATGGATGCCGGCCTCCTCGATATGTTCCATCACGCCGGCGACATAGACGGTCTCGCCGTCGGCGATGCAGTCGACATCGACCTCGATCGCGTCGTTGAGGTAGCGGTCGATCAGCACCGGATTCTCGCCGGAGACGCGCACCGCTTCGCGCATGTAGCGATGCAGCCCGGCGCGGTCGTAGACGATCTCCATGGCGCGGCCGCCCAGCACGTAGCTGGGGCGGATCACCACCGGATAGCCGATGCGGTCGGCGATCGCCTCGGCCTCCTCGGCCGAGCGCGCGATGCCGTTCTCCGGCTGGCGCAGGCCGAGGCGGTGCAGCAGGCGCTGGAAGCGCTCGCGGTCCTCGGCGATGTCGATCGCATCGGCGGATGGTGCCGAGGATGGGGATCTTCGCGCGTTCCAGCGCCTGCGACAGCTTCAGCGGAGTCTGGCCGCCGTACTGCACGATGCAGCCCAGCAGGGTGCCGCGGCTCTCCTCGCGGCGGACAAGGGCGATGACGTCCTCGGCGGTCAGCGGCTCGAAATACAGCCGGTCCGAGGTGTCGTAGTCGGTGCTGACGGTTTCCGGATTGCAGTTGACCATGATGGTCTCGAAGCCGGCGTCCTTCAGTGCGTAGGCCGCGTGGACGCAGCAATAGTCGAACTCGATGCCCTGGCCGATGCGGTTGGGTCCGCCGCCGAGGATGACGATCTTGCGCCGGTCGGTGGGATCGGCCTCGCAGACCGGGGTGCCATAGCCGCCCTCGTAGGTCGAGTACATGTAGGGCGTGGCGGAGGCGAACTCGGCGGCGCAGGTGTCGATACGCTTGTAGACCGGACGCACACCGAGCCGCGCGCGCAGGGCGGCGACCGCGTCCTCGCCGCAGCCGGCGAGCTGCGCCAGATGCCGGTCGGAGAAGCCGAGCGCCTTGAGGCGGCGCAGCGCGCCGGCCTCGCGCGGCAGGCCGGATGCGGCGATCGCGCGTTCGGCGTCGACGATGCGTTCCAGTTCGCGCAGGAACCACGGGTCGAACTTGCAGGCGTCGTGGATGTCCTCGACCGACAGGCCGGCACGCAACGCCTGGGCGGCGATCAGCAGGCGGTCGGGTCGCGGCTCGGACAGCGCCGCGCGGAAGGCGTCGGGGCCGCCGTCGCCGGGCGGCTCGATCTCGTCGAGACCGGACAGGCCGGTCTCCATGCTGCGCAGGCCCTTCTGCAGGGCTTCGGCGAAGCTGCGGCCGATCGCCATCGCCTCGCCGACCGACTTCATCGACGTGGTCAGCAGGGCCGGCGTGCCGGGGAATTTCTCGAAGGTGAAGCGCGGGATCTTCACCACGACGTAGTCGATGGTCGGCTCGAAGCTGGCCGGCGTGACGCGGGTGATGTCGTTGGCAAGTTCGTCCAGCGTGTAGCCGACGGCGAGCTTGGCCGCGATCTTGGCGATCGGGAAGCCGGTGGCCTTCGATGCCAGCGCCGAGGAACGCGACACGCGCGGGTTCATCTCGATGATGACCATGCGGCCATCGGCCGGGTTCACCGCGAACTGCACGTTGGAGCCGCCGGTGTCGACGCCGATCGTGCGCAGGCAGGCGATCGAGGCGTCGCGCATCCGCTGATATTCCTTGTCGGTCAGCGTCAGCGCGGGGGCGACGGTGACGGAATCGCCGGTGTG
Source organism: uncultured Alphaproteobacteria bacterium (assembly GCA_963812075.1). Classification (GTDB taxonomy): domain Bacteria; phylum Pseudomonadota; class Alphaproteobacteria; order Acetobacterales; family Acetobacteraceae; genus JAMXLO01. The sequence goes on along the minus strand of CAWETN010000016.1, from coordinate 75,128 downwards.
GATGCCCATCGGATCGACGTTCTCGATCGAGCAGACGATGATGCAGTTGTCCGCGCGGTCGCGGACCACCTCCATCTCGTATTCCTTCCAGCCGAGCACGGATTCTTCGATCAGCACCTCGGTGGTGGGAGAGGCTTCGAGGCCGCCGGCGACGATCTGCTCGAACTCCTCGCGGTTGTAGGCGATGCCGCCGCCGGTGCCGCCCAACGTGAAGATGGGCCGGATCACCGCGGGCAGGCCGGTGGTGGCGAGCGCTGCGCGCGCTTCCTCCAGCGAGTGCGCGATGGCGGAGCGCGGCGATTCGATGCCGATCTCTGCCATCGCGTCGCGGAACTTCAGCCGGTCCTCGGCGCGGTCGATCACCTCGGCCTGCGCGCCGATCAGCTCGACGCCGTGGCGTTTCAGCACGCCGGAGCGCTCGAGCTGCATCGCGGTGTTGAGCGCGGTCTGGCCGCCCATGGTCGGCAGCAGTGCGTCGGGCTTCTCGCGGGCGATGATGCGTTCGACGATCTCGGGGGTGATCGGCTCGACATAGGTGGCGTCGGCGAGGCCCGGGTCGGTCATGATGGTGGCGGGATTGGAGTTCACCAGGATGACGCGGTAGCCCTCGGCCTTCAGCGCCTTGCAGGCCTGCGCGCCGGAGTAGTCGAACTCGCAGGCCTGGCCGATGACGATCGGGCCGGCGCCGATGATCAGGATGGATGCGATGTCGGTGCGTTTGGGCATGGGGTTCAGCCGTCATGGCCGGGCTTGGCCCGGCCGTCGGTGATCATGAGGGAACGGGCCTTCGTTACGCCATCCGGCGTCAGTTCCAGATGCCAGTGGCATTGCAGCGCCCCTTCCGGCAGCCGGATCGGTTCGTAGATCAGCCCCTCGCGCAGGCAGGCGGCGACGGTATCGCAAAACGCTTGGTAGCCGACAGCCGTGCCCGCAAACGTCCGGAAGTTGGCGAAGCCGGCTTCGATGTTGGGTTCGCTGATCCGATGCCGGAAGGCGGCCGTCAGCAGCAGCGACTTCGCCTCCATGTCAGGCCCGCTGCTCCATCATCTCCACGAACCGCTGGAACAGATAATGGCTGTCGCTCGGCCCGGGGCTCGCCTCCGGATGGTACTGCACGGAGAAAGCCGGTCGGTCGGTGCAGGCAAGCCCCTCGTTCGAGCCGTCGAACAGCGACACATGCGTCACCTTGGCGGTCGGCGGCAGCGTCTCGGGATCGACCGCGAAGCCGTGGTTCTGGCTGGTGATCTCCACCTTGCCGGTGGCGAGGTCCTTCACCGGCTGGTTGGCGCCGCGATGGCCGCGGTCCAGCTTGTAGGTCTTGGCGCCCAGCGCCAGTGCCAGCAGCTGGTGGCCGAGGCAGATGCCGAAAACCGGCACGCCCGCTGCCAGCACGCCCCGGATCGCCGGCACCGCGTACTCGCCGGTCGCCGCCGGATCGCCCGGTCCGTTGGACAGGAACACGCCGTCGGGCCGGCGCTCCAGGATGTCCTCGGCCGTCGGCGGTCGCCGGCACCACCGTGACCCGGCACCCGGCCGCGGCGAGGCAGCGCAGGATGTTGCGCTTCGCCCCGTAATCCACCGCCACGACGTGGTGCTGCGGCGCCGTCTGCCGGCCGACGCCGGCGGGCCAGGCCCAGCGCGTCTCGTCCCAGCATAGGTCTGGCGGCAGGTGACCTCCTTGGCGAGGTCCATGCCTTCCAGCCCTGGCCAGGCCTGCGGCCTGCGCCCGCAGCGCCGGCAGGTCGAAGCGCCCGTCGGCGGGGAACGCCAGCACGCCGTTCGGCGCGCCGCCGTCGCGGATGCGGACCGTCAGTGCCCTGGTGTCCACGCCGGCGATGCCGGCGATCCCGCGCGCCCGGAGCCAGGCGTCCAGATGCTGTGCCGAGCGCCAGTTGGACGGCTCGGTCATGTCCTGCTTCACCACCAGGCCGCGCGCGGCGATCGTGGCCGCCTCGATGTCCTCGCCGTTGGTGCCGACATTGCCGATATGCGGGAAGGTGAAGGTGATGATCTGGCCGGCGTAGGACGGGTCGGTCAGCGTCTCCTGGTAGCCGGTCATGCCGGTGTTGAAGCAGACCTCGCCGACCGGGGCCGCGTCCGGCGGTGTGGGCGCCGAAGCCGCGGCCCCAGAACACGGCTCCGTCCGCCAGCACCAGCGCGGCCGTGGCGCCCGTCGGCGGCTCGGCGGCCGCGCCAGGGAGCGCCTCGGGCCGCGGAGCATTCACGTCTGGCGACAGGTCCGACAGCGAAAGGCCGGTAGCGGCAATGACGGCCGCCCAGTGGCGGGACGGGATTGACCCGGCCTGGCGCCACTTCCGCACCGCCTCGGTTCCCACGCCGGTCAGGCGGGCAGCCGCCTCCGGCCCGCCCAGCCGGTCGATCACGCCGTCTACGTCGATTGCCATGGGAGCACTCTATGGGAAGAAACTTCCGGCCGCCAGCCATCTTGCGTCCGCGGGAATTTTCTTCCGTCGGAGACGAGTGACCTCACATATAGTAGAGGGTGTTTTTTCATCGGAGCGTGCCATGAGCCTGCGCGAGCAGTTCACCGACCAGCTCAAGGCATCGATGAAGTCCGGCGACACCGCCCGGACCTCCACGCTGCGCATGATCCTGGCGCGGCTGAAGGATACCGACATCGCGGCACGCCCCAAGGGCATCGAGCCCGTGCCGGATGACGACATCGTCGGCATGCTGCGCGGCATGGTGAAGTCGCGGCGCGAGTCGGTCGAGCTCTACCGGACAGGGGCACCGCCAGGAACTGGCGGCGAAGGAAGAGGCGGAGATCGCGGTCATCGAGTCCTTCCTGCCGCAGCAGCTGGACGAGGTGGCGATGGCCGACGCGGTTGCGGCGGCGGTTGCGGAGACCGGGGCGACCAGCATCAAGGACATGGGGAAGGTCATGGCGGCGCTCCGTGCGAAGCACGCCGCAGCGCTGGACATGGCTCGGGCGGGGGCGCTGGTGAAGGCGCGGCTGTCGTGACGGCGTCGGTGGAGCGAAAGGAATGAAGCGCTGATGGCGCTCCCGGCGGGGTTTCTCGACGAATTGCGTGCCCGCACGCCGCTCCCGGCGATCATCGGGCGCAAGGCGCGACTCGCGCGGTCGGGCCGGCAGTGGAAGGGCTGCTGCCCATTCCACGGCGAAAAGACGCCGAGCTTCTATGTGTACGAGGATGGCCACTACCACTGCTTCGGCTGCGGCGCGCATGGCGATGCGATCGGCTTCGTCATGCAGTCCGAGGGTGCCGGCTTCATGGAGGCGGTGGAACGGCTCGCGGGCGAAGCCGGCCTGGAGGTGCCGAAGCCTTCGCCTGAACTGGCCGAGGCTGAACGGCGGCGGCTCGACCTGGGAGCCGTGCTGGAAGCCGCGCAGGCCAGCTACCAGCGGCGGCTGTTCCTGCCCGAAGGGCGCCACGCCCTGGCATACCTGCACGGGCGTGGCCTTTCCGAGGAGACGATACGCCGCTTCGGGCTCGGCTGGACCGGTGAGGGCAGGGGCGCGCTGGGCGCCGATCTTGGCCGCGACGCCGTCACCCCGGACCAGCTTGTCGATGCCGGATTGATGCGGCGCGACGAGGAAACCGGCCGCACGTTCGAACTGTTCTTCAATCGCGTGATGTTCCCGATCCGCGACCGGCGCGGACGGGTCATCAGCTTCGGCGGGCGCATCCTGGGCGACGGCCAGCCGAAATACGTCAACGGCCCGGAGACGGCGCTGTTCTCCAAGCGCCGCACGCTCTACGCGCTGGACCTGGCGCGTGAGGCGGTGCGCGGCGGAGCGCCGCTGGTGGTGGTCGAGGGCTATATGGACGTGATCGCGCTGGCACAGGCCGGGATCGGCGGCGCCGTCGCCCCGCTGGGGACGGCCCTCACCGAGGAACAGCTCGAGGAGCTGTGGCGCCTCTCGCCCACGCCAATTCTGTGCTTCGACGGCGATGCCGCCGGCAGCCGGGCGGCGGCGCGCGGCGCGGAACTGGCGCTGCCGCTGCTGGCGCCTGACCGCACCCTTCGTCTCGCCCGCCTGCCCGGCGGTGAGGATCCCGACACGCTGGTCCGCCGCCAGGGCCCGGACGCCCTGCGCGCGGTGCTGGCGGGCGCCGTGCCGTTGGCCGATGCGCTCTATGACCTGCTGCGCGAGGCGGGCGGCGAGACCACGCCGGAGCAGCGCGCGGCCTTCCTGGCCCGCCTCGATGCGGCGGTCCGGCAAATCCCCGACAAGGCGTTGGCGAGCGAATACCGCGAGGCGCTGCGGGGCAGGTTCTACGCCGCGCGACGGCAGAGCCGGGGCAACGGCGCCGGCCGCCGGAGCGCGGCTCCCTCGCCTGCCGTTCCGCGTGTGCAGCCTTGGGCCGGGGCAGCGGCCACGGAGCGGGCCCGCATCCTCACCGCAATCCTGCTGCGGCACCCCTCGATCCTGGCCGATGTCGAGCACGCCTATGCCGGCCTCGACCTGCCGCGCCCGCTTACGGTGTTGCGCGAAGCCCTCACCGCGTGGGCGGAAACGGCACAAATCCTTGACTCTCCGGGACTCATGTCCCACCTCACGTTTTCTGGATTGCAAGCTGAAGCCGACCAGGTCCTGGCAACGGTGCCCGTGCCGTTGCCAGCCTGTGCGTCATCGGCGGCGATGCCGGCGGAGGCCGAGGCAGGGTGGTGGCACATCTTCGGATTCCTCAGCGTGCAGCGGCTTGGCGAGGAGATTGCATTGGCCGAGTCGGCATGCGCGCGGAACCTGACACCGCAGAATCAGAAGTCGCCTGCTCGCGCTGAAGGCAGCGTTGATCAAGGTCAGTAGCGGGTGAACCCGATGGGGCGGACCTTGCGGCTTGAGCATTGGATGACGGCGCGCCTGCGCCGTGTTGCGTTGGGAGTTCGCTGAACGATGGCCACGAAGCCCTCTGTCGCCGCCGACACCATGACCGCCGAGCAGGACGTCGAGACCACGCTGCTCGATGTGCAGACCGCCGCGGTGAAGCGGCTGATCGCGCGCGGCAAGGAGCGCGGCTACATCACGTTCGACGAGCTGAACGCCATTCTGCCGCCGGACCAGAACAGCTCCGAGCAGATCGAGGACGTGATGGCCAACTTCTCGGAGATGGGCATCCAGGTCGTCGAGAGCGAGGAGACCGAGGACGGCGAGGCGCCTGTCGTCAAGGCGGAGAAGTCCGAGGAGGCCGAGGGGGAGGAGGAGCCGACCGGCAACGTCGACGAGGCGAGCCTGGGCCGCACCGACGACCCGGTGCGGATGTACCTGCGCGAGATGGGCAGCGTCGAGCTGCTGTCGCGCGAGGGCGAGATCGCCATCGCCAAGCGCATCGAGGCCGGCCGCGACATGATGATCGGCGGGCTGTGCGAGAGCCCGCTGACCTTCAAGGCGATCATCTCCTGGCACGACCAGCTGAAGGCCGGGCGGATGCTGCTGCGCGACATCATCGACCTGGAGGCGACCCAGGGCGCCGGTGCGCCCGGCGTCGACGGCGTCGTGGCGCCAGACCCGGCGATCGCCAACGGCGGCGGCGGCAATGGGGCGGTGGCGCCGCCCGAGGCAGTGGACGACCTGGACGGCGACGATGAAGGGGATGGCCCGGGCATCTCGCTGTCGGCGCTCGAGGAGAAGCTGAAGCCAGAGGTGCTGGCGACCTTCGAGGAGATCGAGGCGCTGTACAAGAAACTGCACAAGGTGCAGCACCGCCGGCTGGAGACGATGACCTCGGGCGAGGAGGTCACGGCGCGATCGGAGAAGACCTACGAGCGCCAGCGCGAAGAGCTGGTGCGCAAGGTCGAGCAGGTGCGGCTGCACAACAACCGCATCGAGGAGCTGGTGACGCAGCTCAAGCAGCTCAACCAGCGGCTGACCGCGCTGGAAGGCCAGCTGCTGCGAACCGCCGAAAGCTGCAAGGTGCCGCGCGAGGAGTTCCTGAAGAACTATCGCGGCCATGAGCTGGACCCGAACTGGGTGGAGCGGGTGTCGAAGCTGCCGGCCAAGGGCTGGAAGACCTTCGTCAGCAAGCACGCGACCGACATCACCAACGTGCGCGGGCAGATCGCCGCGGTGGCGAACGACGCCAGCCTGCCGATCGGCGAGTTCCGCCGCGTCTACACGACGGTGAGCCGCGGCGAGCGCGACAGCGCGCGGGCGAAGAAGGAGATGATCGAGGCGAACCTGCGCCTGGTGATCTCGATCGCCAAGAAATACACCAACCGCGGCCTGCAGTTCCTGGACCTGATCCAGGAGGGCAACATCGGCCTGATGAAGGCGGTGGACAAGTTCGAGTACCGCCGCGGCTACAAGTTCAGCACCTACGCGACGTGGTGGATCCGCCAGGCGATCACCCGTTCGATCGCCGACCAGGCGCGCACCATCCGCATCCCGGTGCACATGATCGAGACGATCAACAAGCTGGTGCGGACGTCACGGCAGATGCTGCACGAGATCGGCCGCGAGCCGGCGCCTGAGGAGCTGGCCGACAAGCTCGGCATGCCGCTCGAGAAGGTGCGCAAGGTGCTGAAGATCGCCAAGGAGCCGATCAGCCTGGAGACGCCGATCGGCGACGAGGAAGACTCGCATCTGGGCGACTTCATCGAGGACAAGGCGGCGGTGATCCCGCTCGATGCCGCGATCCAGGCCAACCTGCGCGAGGCGACGACGCGCGTGCTGTCCTCGCTCACGCCGCGCGAGGAGCGCGTGCTGCGCATGCGGTTCGGCATCGGGATGAACACCGACCACACGCTCGAAGAGGTCGGCCAGCAGTTCAACGTGACCCGCGAGCGCATCCGGCAGATCGAGGCGAAGGCGCTGCGCAAGCTGAAGCACCCGAGCCGGAGCCGGAAGCTGCGGAGCTTCCTGGACGACTGAGCACAGCCCTGCTGGGTGCGGCGCTTTCCCGCGGCGCTCGACACGGATGGCGGGGCTAGGCCACGCTGCCATCGGCTCGGTAGTTCAACCCTCCGGCTCGCCGGCGACCGGCGCCTTGCCGAAGCCGGCGATGATCGCCGTCACCTCGCCGATCACTGCCTCGGCCGCCGCCGCATCCGTGCCCTTGGCCACGATCGCGACGCCGTTGCCGCCCGGCCGGTAGAACGGATAGCTGCCGATATCGACGTCCGGATACTTCGCCTGCACCGCGCCCAGCGGGGCGGCGATGATGCCCTCGGCCAGGCCTGTCACGTGCACCGCGCGCGAGATGATCGGTGCGCCGCCCTTCAGCCGCGGCGCCAGCCACTCGAACATCGACTGCATGACGCGCGGCACGCCGGCCATCACGTAGACGTTGCCGATCTGGAACCCAGGTGCCACCGACATCGCGTTGTCGATCAGCGTGGCCCCGCGCGGCATCGTCGCCATGCGCTGGCGCGCGGCGTTGAACTCGCCTGGCTTGTAGCTGCGCTCCATGCGCGCCCACGCTTCCGGATGCGGTTCCCACGGCACGCCGAAGGCGGCTGCGACGCACTCGCTGGTGATGTCGTCGTGCGTCGGGCCGATGCCGCCCGTGGTGAACACGTAGTCGAACTTCGCCCGGACCTCGTTGACCGTGCCGACGATCGTCTCGGGTACGTCGGGGATCACCCGCACCTCGCGCAGCGGAATGCCGATCGCACCGAGGCCGGTGGCGAGGAAGCGGATATTGGCGTCCTGCGTCCGCCCCGACAGCACCTCGTTGCCGATCACCAGCAGGCAGGCGGTTGGATTCTTCTCGGGCATCGGCGGGTTCCTCAGAGGAAGTCGCGCAATAGCGGTATCAGTGGCTTGTCAGCTGGCGGCATCGGATAGTCGGCAAGCTTCTGCGGGCGCACCCAGGCCAGGGTCTGGTTCTCCTTCGGCGTCGGTATGCCCTTCCACCTGCGGCAGAGATACAGCGGCATCAGCAGATGGAAGCGTTCATAGGCGTACGAGGCGAAGGCAAAGGGCGCGAGGCACGTGGCGGACACGTCGATGCCCAATTCCTCTTTCAGTTCGCGGATCAGCGCTTCCTCCGGCGTCTCGCCCGGGTGCAGCTTGCCGCCGGGAAACTCCCATAGCCCGGCCATCTTCTTGCCTTCCGGCCGGCGCGCCAGCAGCACGCGCCCATCGGCATCGATCAGCGCGCAGGCCGCCACCAGCAGCATCGGTCGCGTGCCGTCTTCCTGCGCCGGCCCGGCATCGCCGTAGATGTCGTCGCGCGTCGCCTCGAACGTCCAGACCGGATGCTCGCCGCCGCGGGCCAGGAACTCGTCGGTGCGTTCGCCGGTCTGGCGGAAGCCGATGCGGCGCAGCACCGCCGCCGAGGCGGCGTTGTCGGTGAGCACGCCGGCTTCCAGCCGATCGAGGTCGAGGTTGGCAAGCGCCCAGCGTGCCAGCCGCCCGGCGGCCTCGGTGGCGACGCCATGGCCCCAGAAGCGGCGTCCCACCCAGTAGCCGAGCCGCCCGCATCGCCACTGCGAATCGACCCGCAGACCGACGACCCCGACCAGGATCTCGTGCTCGCCCTCGCGACCGGTGATCGCCAGTTGATACGCGCTGCCGTCGGCGAGCGCGCGGCGAGTGGATTCGATCCAGTCGTCGGCCAGTTCGCGTGGATAAGGGAAGGGCACCACGGACAGATTGCGTGTCACCTCCCAGTCGTTCACCAGATTATGCAGCGCCTCGGCATCCTCCGGGACCAACGGCCTCAGGATCAGCCGCTCGGTCGCCAGCGGGGCGAAGACATCCGGCGCGGCGAGCGGCTCAAGCAAGCCCCCGTTGTTGCCCTTGCGGCGCGACCGGTTGGAAGCCTTCGGCCGAGCCCTCTTCTCGCGCACACCTGTCATGCCGTGGATGCCATGGCTGTCCGAATCGCGCGTGAAGTTGGCGCAGGCGCCCAGTGTGGCGCAAGCATGCCATGCGGCGAAGCCCCACCATTCGAGGCCGAGCCGCGGGACGCCCCGCTTGCGCCGTGGCGCGCGCCGGGCATGCGGCCCGGCTTCGCGCTGCGCCGCATATTTAGCGCCACGCTCCCGAGCGGTTGTCAGGCGGTGCCCATTGCCGCTCTACCATCGCCGCCCGGCACTCGCAGGAGCCGGCCCATGTGCAATTCCGACCGGGGCATTCAGCGTTGCGGTGAACATCCTTACGATGATGACGCTGGCGCCCTCTGGACACCGACCTGCTGTGATCGCCAAGCTTCCAGGAGACAGCGGAGCTTGCCCGATGACGATCATCGATTCCCAGGTCCACGCCTATGAGGCGAACACGCCGAAGCGGCCGTGGCACAGCGTGCCGAACTGGCCTGACCACGTCACCGGCGACGAGATGGTGGCGGCGATGGACAAGGTCGGCGTCGACGGCGCCATCTTCATCTCGGCCTTTGGCCTGTACCAGTACGACGCCAGCTATGCGGTGGAGGTGCAGCGCGCGCACCCCGACCGGTTCGCCATCGTCAAGCCGGTCAATCCCGACGATCCGGCGGTGGCCGACGTCATCGCCGACTGGAAGCAGACGCCGGGCGCGGTCGGCATCCGCATCATGCTGCCGAAGGAGTCGGGGCGCGAGGCGACCGACCCGGGTCTCGACCGCATTCTGCGCGCTGCGGTGCGCTCCGATCTTCCGGTCAACATCCTGTTCTGGGGCAACCTGGACGTCGGCACCGCGCTGATCGACCGCCATCCCGAGACGCGGTTCATCATTGACCATCTGGGCATCGTGCAGCCACGCGTGCCGCCGGCGCCATCGGAGCCATGGGCCGACCTGCCGAAGGTGCTGGAACTCGCCAGGCGTCCGAATGCGGTGATCAAGGTCAGTGGCGCCTGCACGCTGTCACAGAAGCCGTACCCGTTCCCGGACATCTGGGACAAGCTGGCCCGCGTGTTCGACGCCTGGGGCTTCGAACGCTGCCTGTGGGGCACCGACTGGACGCGCGCCTTCGCCGTCGTCAACTTCGAGCAGGCCGTCGAGCCGTTTCTGCGGACCGACCGGCTGAGCGACAGCGAGCGGGCGATGTTGATGGGCGGTGCCTGCGCCAAGGCCTATGGCTGGTCGCCGCGCAAGGCTTAGGCTCTGCGGAACAATGAATGCTGCAACGGGCGCAGTGACAGCGCCCACCGTCATGGTTGGGCCTGGTCACGCCGTGACGATGGGGCACGAACCGTGCCTGAATGCGATCGTTCATTCCGTGGTGAAATCTTAGCGCGGTGGTGACGCACGGCGCTCGGACCGCCTATCTGGGCCCCGCGGGCTCCTGGACCCACCAGGCCGCGCTCGATCTTTTCGGCGCGGCCGGCCTCGTTCCTCTCACGCGGGACGAACTGTTCGCGGCCTATGCGGCGGGCACGGTGGAGCGGGCCTGCGTGCCCGTTGCCACCTCGATCGTCGGGATGACGCCGTACATCGACGCGGTGCTCGACCTGCCGCAGGTCACGGTGATCGCCGAATACCCACGGATGCTGGGCTATAGCCTGCTGGCGCGCCCCGGCACGCGGCAGCAGGAGATCACCGAGGTCTTCGCCCATCCTGTGGCGCTCGCCGAAGCCAGGCCCTGGCTCGATCGGGTGATGCCGCAGGCGCGGCGCACCGAAGCCGCGAGCGGCGGCGACGCGGCCCGGCGCGTCGCTCTCGGCGCCACGCTGGACAAGGCCTCGGTCGGTCCCCGGATTGGCGCGTCGATCTATGGCCTGGTGTCGCTCGTCGACGGCATCGAGGAAGGGCCGCACAACGTCACGCGGTGGTGGGTGCTGGGCCGCGAGACGCCGGCGCCGAGTGGCCGCGACAAGACGTCGCTGCTGGCTGCTGCGGCGGACGAAGAACTGGCTGGGTTGCTCGCAAGGTTCGGCGAGGTGGGCGTGCAGATTCTCACCATCTACGAAAGGCCGAGTGGGAGGTCGCTGGACACGCACCGCTACCTGATCGAGGCCGCGGGCCATGCAGGCGAACCCAGGCTGCGTCGGCTGCTGGACCGGCATCGCGACATGCGCGTGCTGGGCTCCTACCCGCGGGCATACTGAAATGTGCGGCCGTCGCGACCGCGGGTCGTTCAGGAGCGGCGATCACACTGGGCGCGATGGAACGGATGCTCCAATGCGAAATATGCCGGATAGCGTCGGAGAACGCCGCGAAGACGCCGATCCGGATCGCCGTCTCGGTCTGCGTGCTGGTCGCCGTCGTCAAGCGGAGCCTCCGACGGCAGTGCCGCAGGTCCTTTCGGTCGCTAGCTTCGAAAAGATGCCTGATCCAGACTGGGTTTTCGTCAGACGACACCCGGACCGATAGCACAGCATAACAGACCGGGGCCGAACATCGCCGTTGCCCCACCATCCATGTCTTCCGTAGCGGCGAAGCGGTGCCCAGCAACACCCTGACCCGTGAGCACTTTCAGAGTGCGCGCCTCGCCAAATGTCAGTTTTGTTCAAGCCGTGTCAGCGGCGATGGCCTCGTATCCTTTCGCCGGCGCTGCGCGCGGCAGCGAACGGGCGAGGAGGACCGATGTCATGCCGACGATCGCCACGAAGGACGGTACCGAGATCTTCTACAAGGACTGGGGCTCGGGGCAGCCCATCGTGTTCAGCCACGGCTGGCCGCTTTCCGCGGACGATTGGGACACGCAGATGCTGTTCTTTATGAACCATGGCTTCCGCGTCATCGCGCACGACCGGCGCGGCCACGGCCGCTCCAGCCAGGTCGGGAGCGGCCACGACATGGATCACTACGCCGACGACCTCGCGGCCCTGACGGCGCATCTCGACCTCAAGAACGCCGTGCATGTCGGCCATTCCACCGGCGGAGGCGAAGTCGTGCACTACATTGCGCGCCACGGCGAAAGCCGCGTGTCCAAGGCGGCCATCATGAGCGCCGTGCCGCCGCTGATGCTGAAGACGGCGGCCAATCCGGGTGGGCTACCCAAGTCGGTGTTCGACGATCTGCAGGTGCAGCTCGCTGCCAACCGCGCACAGTTCTATTACGACGTGCCGGCCGGACCGTTCTATGGTTACAACCGACCCGGCGCGAAACCGTCGCAAGGCACCATCTGGAACTGGTGGCGCCAGGGTATGATGGGCGGCGCAAGGGCGCACTACGACGGTATCGTCGCCTTCTCGCAGACCGACTTCACCGAGGACCTGAAGCAGATCACGGTGCCTGTCCTGGTGATGCACGGCGACGATGATCAGATCGTGCCCTATGCCGAACTCGGCCCCGCTCTCGGCGAAGCTGCTGAAGAACGGCACACTGAAGACCTACAAGGGCTTCCCGCACGGCATGCCGACCACCGAGGCTGAAACGATCAATGCCGACCTCTTGGCCTTCATCAGAGGCTAGCGGCTATTCTGACGGTTCAGACCGGCCGGCGCTGTCATTGCGAGCAATCTCCTGGAGGAATCGCACCAATGCGCGGGAGATCGCTTCGCAGGCAATGACAGTGGGACGGCGGGCAACCACCGTTAAGGGCAGGGCACTGGAGCGCGCGCTGGAAGAAACTTCACCGGCCCTCGAACACCGGCCTGCGCTTCTCGTTGAAGGCGCGGATGCCCTCGCGGCGGTCCTCGGTCGGCACCATGCGGTTATACGCTTCGATCTCGAACATCATGCCGCTGGCGAGGTCCATGTTCAGCCCGTAATTCACCGATTGCTTGATCTGCCGCGTGGAGATCGGCGCGTTGCCGGCGATGGTCGCCGCCGTCTCCAGCGCCTCGACTGGCAGCGCGTCGGCGCTGCACACACGGTTCACCATGCCCCACGCGAACGCCTGCTGCGCGGTGAACGGAATGCCGGTGAGCAGGATCTCCTTCGCCCGTCGCGCGCCCACTGCGCGCGGCAGGGTCTGCGTGCCGCCGGCGCCCGGCATGATGCCGAGTGTCACCTCGGTCAGCGCGAAGCGCGCATGCTCGGCCGCATAGATGAAGTCGCAGCACAGCGCGATCTCCATGCCACCCGCGTAGGCGGCGCCGTTCACCGCGGCAATGATCGGCAACGGGCAGTTGATGATCGCGCGGATGGCGCGCTCGAAGATCAGGTGCTGGTCCTGCCACTGCTGATCCGTCATGCCGTTGCGCTCCTTCAGGTCGCCGCCAGCGCAGAACGCACGGGGACCGGCGCCGGTGAGCACGATGCAGCGCTGCTCGTTCGGCGCGCCGCCGATGGCGTGGAACAGGTCGAGCAGGTCGAGGCCCATCCGCGTGTTCATCGCATTGGCGCTGGCGGGCCGGTTCAGCGTCACCTGCAGCGTGTGCGGCTGCGGCCGGGTCACCTGCAAGGTCTCGTATGCCTCTGCCATTGTTCGTCTCGGTTGCCTGCTTCGCGAGAGTGCTCGCGCGCAGTCCGCGCGGCAAGAATCCTCCCGAGCCGGCGCCCGTGACGAAGGACTGACCATTCCGCGCCGATCGCAGCGCTTGGCATTGTTGGTTGTTTCGACGCGAGACGTGCCGGACGAACCGGCGGCCCGCCGCGCCGGCTGCGACGGTGACCCAGCCGCGTGCTAGCCTCGGCGCATGTCATCGACTGCAACGCACGGTGCATTGCGCGCGGTTGTTGGATTGGCCGCGCTGCTCAACCTGCTCTGGTTCGGCGTCGAGTTCGCCGTCGGGCATGTGATCGGCTCCGTCTCGCTGTTCGCCGACAGCATCGACTTCCTCGAGGACGCCGCACTCAACTTCCTGATCCTGGTCGCGGTCGGCTGGTCGGCGCGGAACCGGGCCCGCGTCGGCATGCTGCTCGCCGGCCTGTTGCTGGTTCCCGGCGTGACAACGCTCGCCACCGCCTGGCAGAAGGTCGCCGCGCCCGTCGCGCCGGATGCAGCCCTGCTGTCGTGGACCGGCGTCGGCGCGCTGGTCGTCAACCTGTCCTGCGCGCTGATGCTGACGCGCTACCGCCATCATCGCGGCAGCCTGACGCGGGCGGCGTTCCTGTCGGCACGCAACGACGCACTCGCGAATGTCGCGATCGTGGCGGCCGGGCTGGTGACCGCGTGGGCGCCGTCCGCCTGGCCCGACCTGGCCGTCGGTCTCGGCATCGCGGCGATGAACGCCGGTGCCTGTCGCGAGGTGTGGCGGGCGGCGCGCGGCGAATACCACGACGACGACTGAGCGCCTTGCGGCGCTCACGCCCTCGCACGTGCCCCCCGATTGGCACTTGCGGTGCCGACCGGTGTAGTCTGCATCGCCCTGTCAGGAGGAACCGCCATGGACTTCGGCTATTTCGCCATGCCCTCCCACCCGCCGGAGCGAGGCCTGAAGGCCGGCCACGACTGGGATCTCCAGACGCTGCGCTGGCTCGACGAACTGGGCTATTCCGAGGCCTGGATCGGCGAGCACTACACGGCGCCCTGGGAACCGCACCCCTCGCCGGACCTGCTCATCGCCCAGGCGCTGCTGCAGACCAAGCGCCTGCGCATCGGCCCGGGCGGCTTCCTGCTGCCCTATCACCATCCCGCCGAGCTCGCCGCCCGCGTGGCGATGCTGGATCACCTGTCCGAGGGCCGCCTGAACTTCGGAGTCGCCGCATCGGGGTTGCCGACCGACTGGGCGATGTTCCAGGTGGACGGCATGTCCGGCGTCAACCGCGAAATGACGCGCGAGGCGCTCGACATCATCCTGCGGATGTGGAGCGACGAACCGAACTTCACCTACGAGGGCAAGTTCTGGAAGGCGGCGAAGCCCGAGACGATGTTTGGCTTCCTCAAGCCTCACATCTATCCGCTGCAGAAGCCGCATCCGCCGATCGGCGTGGCCGGCTTCTCCAAGCAGTCGGACACGCTGAAGCTGGCCGGCGAGCGCGGCTTCCTGCCGCTCAGCCTCAATCTCAACCCGGCCTACGTGGCAAGCCATTGGGAGGCGGTGGAGATCGGTGCCGCGCGCGCCGGCCGCACGCCCGAGCCGGCGCGACTGGCGGCTGGTGCGCGAGGTGTTCGTGGCGGAAACCGACGAGGAGGCGTGGAAGCTGTCGGCGGGTGGCATGATGGGCCGCATGATGCGCGAGTACTTCCTGCCGCTGCTCGGCAATTTCGGCTTCCTCGAGTATCTGAAGCACGATCCGAATGTGGCCGATTCCGATGTCACGCCGGAATACTGCGCGCGGCACAATTGGCTGATCGGCTCGCCTGCGACCGTCGCGGAGAAGCTGGAGCGCATCTACCACGAGGCCGGGGGCTTCGGCGGTCTGCTGGTGTTCGGCTTCGACTACGCCGACAACCCCGAGGCCTGGCACACCTCGCTGCGCCTGCTCGCCCAGGAGGTCGGGCCGCGCGTGGCCCATCTGACGCCGCGGGCGTGATCGGTCGCCAGCCGGGCTGAGGCCGCCGCCCCACCCGGCGACCGCCGGGTCGTCCGTCCTCAGTGCCGGTTGGCGCCTTCGGGCTTAGCCATGCAACCACGCGTTGTGGGTGGCGCTTCGCCGCCCAGGTGCGTGACCGCGCAGGTCCTGCGAAACGACGGCATTGTTGCGCACCTTGACCGATGCACCCCGTCGGCCACATTGGCGCGGCATGCGCAACTTTTCCGACCTGACGGAGCGTGAAGTCCTCGCCCTGGCGATCGCTAACGAGGAAGAGGACAATCGCATCTATACGGATATTGCCGAAGGCCTGCGCCAGGACTACCCGGCCAGCGCGAGCGTCTTCACCGAGATGGCCGAGGAGGAAAGCGAGCACCGCCAGCGCCTGCTCGACCTCTATCGCGCGAAGTTCGGCGAGCACATTCCGCTGATCCGCCGCCAGGACGTGCGCGGCTTCATCCACCACAAGCCGGTCTGGCAGATCTATCCGCTGAACCTCGACGAGGTGCGCAACCTCGCCGAAAGCATGGAGACCGAGACCCAGCGCTTCTACCGCCGCGCCGCCGCGCGCAGCGAGGACGTCTCGGTGCGCAAGCTGCTGGGCGACCTGGCCGAAGCCGAGGTGGCGCATGAGCACCGCGCCGACCAGCTGCGCGACGAGAACCTGCCGGAGAACGTCCGCCGCGGCGAGGACGCGCGCGCCCGGGCGTCCTTCGTCCTGAAGGTGATCCAGCCCGGGCTGGCCGGGCTGATGGACGGCTCGGTCTCGACGCTGGCGCCGGTGTTCGCCGCCGCCCTGGCGACGCAGAACACCTGGCAGGCGTTCGTCATTGGGCTCGCCGCCTCGATCGGCGCCGGCATCTCCATGGCCTTCGCCGAGGCGCTGTCGGACAATGGCAGCCTCACCGGCCGCGGCGCGCCGATCGTGCGTGGCGGCATCACCGGTGTGATGACCACGCTGGGCGGCATCGGCCACACCCTGCCGTTCCTGATTCCCTCGTTCTGGACCGCCATGATCCTCGCCGTCGCCGTGGTTGTGGTCGAACTCGCCGCCATCAGCTGGATTCGCTGGAAGTACATGGATACCCCGCCAATTTCTGCCGCATTTCAGGTGGCATTCGGCGGCGCCCTGGTGTTTGCCGCGGGCATCTTGATCGGCAGCAGTTAGAGGTTCTGCATGCAGCATTCGGTACTGGCGCAACCTGCCAAGACGCAGGGGCTGGGGCACGACCCGATGACCATCGCGCTGCACTGGAGCAGCGCCGTGCTGGTCGGCGTGCTGTGGTTCATCGGCCAGACCGTGGATGTGTTCCCCAACGGCCCGCTGCGCATCGACTATCGTTCGCTGCACATCGTGTTCGGCGTCGCGCTCGCCCTGGTGCTGATCGCGCGGCTGGCGTGGCGGCTGACCCGCGGGGGCATGTTGCCGCCGCTGGATCACGGCATCCTGCTGGCGGTCGCGCGTGTCACCCACTGGCTGCTTTACGCGCTGCTGGTCGTCGCGATCGGGTTCGGCTTCGCCAACGTGTGGGTGCGCGGCGATTCGATCTTCAACCTGTTCCGGATACCTGCCTACGATCCCGGCAACCGCGCTCTCATGCACCTGATCGGCGACCGGCATGCGCTGTTCGCCAACGCGGTGCTGATCGTTGCCGGCGTGCACGCGGCCGCCGCACTGTTCCACCACTACATCCTGCGCGATGCGACACTGCGCCGGATGCTGCCGCCGGCGATGCGCTGATCAGGCGTCCGGGCGAAGCCGCACCAGGCCCATCTTGGCCAGTATCGCGACCGCGATGCCGGTCCATGCGAGGTCCGCCCCCGTCTGGACAGCGAGGTCCTGCAACGTGGCATCGCTGGTTCCCAGTGCGGCGAGCAGCGTCTCGATGATGGCGCGCTCGGGCAGCAGCCGGCCGGCGTAGTTGAACAGCGGATGGCTGGCGAGGGCGGCATACCTCGCGCCGTCGGCACCCGGCTGGACCGAGATCCATGTCTCGGGCCGGAGCACCGCGGTGGGGTAGTGGGCAAAGCCGCGGAACGGGTCCAGCCAGGTCGCTGCCGCCCGTGGTGCCGCCGCAAGCATGGACTGCCGTTCGGGATCGCGCCGCGCCGCGTCCCGCAAGTTCGCCAACTCCGCCCATAACGCCTGGTACTGCCGGTAGACGACGGCCCAGTCGAAGGTCTCACAGGCGCGCCGCCGGCCTGCCTCGCCCATCCGCCGTCGCAGCTCGGGATCGCTCACCAGGTCGCTGAGGCGATCGGTGAGCGCGTGCAGGTCCACCGACACCATCTGGCACACCAGGCCGCAATGGCGGTCGTAGGTCTCGATGCCAGCCTCGTACTTGCGCATGAACGGCTCGCCGTCGAGGCCCAGCATCCAGGTGGGAATGCGGAACCCGTCGACGCCGTCGCGCACGGTGTCCTTGTAGCCGTCCCAGTCGGTCACCACGACGGGCAGGCCCGCCGCCATCGCCTCGATCGGCGCCAGGCCGAAGGTTTCCTGGATGTTGTCCGACAGCGACACGAACAGGTCGGCCGCCGCCCAGCTCCGGCGCCGGGCATCCGCATCGCGCCCCTCGGTGAACACCGCCCGCACCTCCGGGCAGACTCGGCCGCGCGCCGTCGCGGAACGCCTGCTCGATGCTCTCGTGGGCGAACCAGCCGCATTGGATCAGCACCAGCCGCCTGCCGGTGCGCTGCGCGGTCGCCTGCAGTGCCGCATACATCGCGTGTGGATGCGCCTTGGCGTGGAACGACAGCCGCCCGACGAACAGCGCCACCACCTCGTCCGCGGCGATGCCCAGCGCGGCGCGCGCGGCCTCGCGCTCCTGCGCCGCGTGGACGAAGTCGGCGCAGTGCACGCCCAGCGGGATGACCGGAAGCTGCGGCAGGGTGACGGTCAGCGACGTGCCGAAGCGCCAACGCAGCGCCTCGATTTCGCTGTGCAACAACAGCCGCACCGTGCCGGCGACCGCCGATGAGGTGCAGATCAGCGCGTCCCACGGCATCACCGGCGCGCTGAGCAACCCGGCGATGTCGTGCATCGCGCTGTGCGAGGCCGTGGTGTGGGTCACGCCGCACAGGCTGTACGCGGCGGGTCCGGCGCGCAGTCGCAGGCGTGCCGCATCCCCCAGGCCAGGGCCCGGCAGATACAGCGTGCCGACCTTGCCGAGGCCGCCGAGATCGTCCGCCGCCAGCCAGCGCGCCTCTGCCGTCGCGTCGACAGGCGCGCACCAGGGCGGCGAATTCGTCCGCCAGTTCCCGGGTGCGGGCGTAGGCCCATAGTGGCTCGCCCTGCCGTCCGGCGACCGCGGCGCGCAGGAAGGCGTTGCCCGCAGCCTGGCGGCCCATCAGGCGCGGCCCGAGCGTGTAGCCGTCGCGCTCGAACAGGATGGCGGCGTTCGCCGCGGTCATGCGCCGGTCCGGGCCAGCATCACCGCCCACGGCGTCGGCTCGGAGCGCCATTCCCAGACCGCCAGCAGCTGGTCGAGATGGCCGAGCGGCTCGAACAGCGCCGGCAGCGCCACCGAGCGTCCGCCGTGGCGGACCAGTGTCACGTCGTGCGTCGCGCCGAACCGCTCCGGGATCGAGCAGGCTCGGTTTCGCCTGCGGGCTGTCGTGCAGCTCCACGATGACGTCCATCGCGCGCAACGCGGTAAAGCGCGCCGGGTCGAGCAGCGCTGTCTCGGCGCCCTCGATATCGCAGATCACCAGCGTCCGCCGCCCGGAGAACTGCGCGAAATCCTCGCCGTGGAACGTGCTGCCGACTTCGACGCGGCCCGCCACACCGTTGGTCTCGGCGACCGATCGGCACACCGCGTGCGACGCGGCGTTGGTGTCATACGCGTAGACGCGCGCCTCGGGCATCAGGCGCGCCAGGCCGACGGCATAGTAGCCCTCCGCCGAACCGACGTTGATCACCGCATCGTAGCCGCGCCTTGCGGCGGCCAGGATGTGCGGATGCAGTTCGGACCTCGTAGCAGCCGAGCAGCTTGGGCACGTGGCAGCCCTCGGTCGATTGCGCCACGAACCGCATGCCCTGGAACGGACCGTCCTGCACCGTCGTGCCGCACTGCTGCACCACGGTGTTCTGGATCAGTGTCGCGCGGTACTTCGCCAGCAGCCGCAGCGCGATGGCGAGCTTCTCCGGCAGCGCGCCCGTCGCACCGAGCTGCTGGCGCAGCAGCTGATCGACGTGCTCGTGCAGATTTGCCATGACCGTCGCCGCGCCATTCTCCAGGACGGACGGTCAATAACCGGTTCGCGTGGCGCCCGCCACGTAATCCTTGCGCGGGAACTCCTCCCAGTACCTGCCGCAGGCCCTTGCCGCCCATGTCGCGGAACGGCCGTGCCTTCAGCCGCTCCACGTCGATGTCGATGCCGTGTCCCGGCACCGTCGGCAGCTCCGCCCAGCCGTCCTTCACCGCAATCGGCTGCACCGCGATCTCGTCGCAGGCGGGGCGCAGGTTGACGAAGAACTCGGCGATCCAGAAGTTCGGAATGACCGCGGCGAAGTTCATCGTCGCCGCCAGCCCGACCAGCGTGCTGTTGTAGTTGTGCGGCGCGATCGCCACGGCGTGCGGCTGCGCCATCGCCGCGATGTCCAGCATCGCCGAGATGCCGCCGCAGTTGCAGATGTCGGGGTTCAGTATGTCGGCGGCGCGCGCGGCCAGGCACGCGGCGAATGCTTCCTTCGAGTAGATCGCCTCGCCGGTCACGATCGGCATCGGCAGGGCGCGCCGCACCTCGGCGACCAGCTCGATATTATCGCACAGGCAGGGTTCCTCGTACCAGCCGATATCGAACTCGGCGATGCGCTTGCCGATGCGGATCGCGTGCATCGGCGCGAGCCGGCGATGCACCTCCACCAGCAGCGTGAAATCCGGCCCCAGCGCCTCGCGCATCGACCGCACGTAGCGCACCACGTGCTCCTCGTCCTCGCGATGGATGAAGCTGCGCCACGGCCCGGGGAATGGGTCCCATTTCAACGCGGTGAAGCCCATCTCCTTCACCTTCAGCGCACGTTGGATGTTGGCCTCGATCGGCTCCGTGCCGTTCGACCACCCATTGGCATAGACGCGCACCCGCTCGCGCGAGGCGCCGCCCAGGATGTTGTACAGCGGCAGCTTCGCGCGCTTCGCCACGATGTCCCACATGGCGATCTCCAGCGCGCTCCACGCCGACATGAGATCGAGCGAGGCGCGGCGGATCGCGAAGTCCTCGAACATGATCTGCGCGGTATGGCGGATGTTCAGCGCGCTGCGGCCGATGACGTGCTTCGCCATCGCCTGCAGGCATTGCTGGATCACCGGTTCCTTGCCGGGCGTGACATAGGCCTCGCCCCAGCCGTGCAGGCCGTCCTCGGTCTCGACACGGCAGAACAGCAGGTTCTTCGCCGTGCCCGGATCGAACAGGAACGTTTCGACACGGGCGATCTGCAACTCTGGCATCGGCTTCCTCCTCGGCGCATGGTTGGCGCGACCATACAAGCGCCACACCGATGGAGGAAGCAGCATGCAGTTCGAGCAGATCACCTACGAGATCACCGGCAAGACCGCGCTCGTCACGCTGAATAGGCCGGAGAAGCGCAACGCGCTGAGTGGCAAGCTGCTGCGCGAACTGCACGCGGCACTGCTGGAGGCCGACGAGTACAACCCGGTGCACTGCGTCGTGCTGCGCGGTGCGGGGCCGCACTTCTGCGCCGGCGCCGATCTCAGCGAGTATTCCGCCGGCCGCGGCGAGGACTATCGCGGCCGGCACGAGATCGACGACGACGTATGGCGGCTGGAGCAGGGTCAGCGACTGCGCATCACGCTGTTCGACATGCACAAGCCGGTCATCGCCCAGGTGCACGGCACGTGCATCGGCATCGGCACCGATCTCGCCTGGCTGTGCGACATGGTGATCGTCGCCGACGATGCGCGCATCGGCTTTCCACCGGTGCGCGATCTCGGCACGCCGCCCGGCAGCATGTGGCTGTATCACTGCGGCCCTCAATGGGCGAAGCGGCTGCTGCTCACCGGCGACAGCGTCACCGGCGCGGACGCAGCGCGCATCGGGCTGGCGCTGAAATCGGTGCCGGCGGCGGAACTGGAGGCCGAGGTGATGCGGCTGGCGGAGCGCATGGCGCTGGTCGACCCGCATCTGTTGTCGGCGAACAAGCGGCTGGTCAATCTCGGGCTGGAGCTGATGGGCGCGCGCACCTTGCAGCGCATCGGCGCGGAGATCGATGCGCGCGGGCACAACGCGCCGATGGCACGCGACTTCCGCCAGACGATGCGCGAGCACGGCGTGAAGTATGCATTCCAGAAACGCGACGCCGCGTTCGGCAGCGGCTTTGCCGCGGTGGAGGGGCCCGATCCGGTGTGAGGCCCGCGGAGTGTTCTGGTGTTACTAATGTCATCGACAGGTAACACGACGATGGGGACCCGCTGGCATGGTTGGGACGAAGAAGAC
Source organism: uncultured Alphaproteobacteria bacterium (assembly GCA_963812075.1). GTDB lineage: Bacteria > Pseudomonadota > Alphaproteobacteria > Acetobacterales > Acetobacteraceae > JAMXLO01. Next base: position 53,458 of record CAWETN010000016.1, on the reverse strand, counting down.
CGCGCGACCGCCGGTCGCGCGGCGCAAGGCTGCGGCCGTCGCGGCAAAGCGCACGCCCGCGCTCCGGATCGCCGCCGCCATGGGGCTGCTCGAAGGACCGAAGACCAAGCACTTCAACGCCAAGGTTTCGCCCAGACTGTTCCAGGCGGCGGCGAAGCGCATTGGCTCCACGTCGCCGTCGATCGTGATCAACGCGGCGCTCGCATCGCTCGCGACCGAGGACGAATTGGGTCCCTGGCTCGCTCGAAACTGGGGCGTGCTGGCGGACACACCCGCCGAATTGCTCGACCAGATCGATCTCTGAGACGGCGGGTGCGCCGTCCAGCGGATGCTGTGGGACCGAGGGAGTCGCCCGCGCTGCCGAAACTGGGGACCGCGGTGCCGCTCGGGCCGGTGCTGCTCGATACCAACGTGTTCATCAACGCATTGGCAGGCCGAGGGCCGCGCGTGCTGCGCGAACTGCTGGAAGCTGTGCCACGGCTGTTCATGGCCGCCCCGGTGCGTGCTGAACTCGCCTGGGTGCGCGGGGCGATTGGCGCCGGCCCGTCCAGGCACGGCGCGGGTGCTGGCCACTTACGCGGCGCTGCTGTCGCGGGTCGACCCGGCCAAAGTGCTGCTTCCGGCCGATGCCGAGTGGCTCACGGCGGGCGAACTCGCGGGACATGCGGCCGGTATCATGGCGGGCGGTGGTCGCCGGATCGTGTCAGCGTTCGACCGGGTGGAACTGATCAGCGACGCGCTGACGGCGGTTCTGGCCCGGGCGGCCGGCTTCGCCCTGGTCACCGAGGACAGGGACTTCGATGTGCTGTCCCAGTTGGTTCCCGGTCTGCAAGTGCTGTTCTACGATCGCCACGGTTGATGTCCGAGGTGCCAAAGACCCGGTGAGCGTGGTGGCGGCGGCCTACCCGTTGGTCCGCTCGCTACGCTCCGTCCCACGCGTGGTCTGCGTTCCGGTTCCCAGGGTGTGATCGACCTCCTTAGGCCTTTCCTCGGTCTCGTCGGAGTCCGCCGCGTTGGCGGGAGCATGCGCGGCACCGATCGCCGCAACGTACTGGTCGGTGATCGCCTTGATCCGCTTGGCGCGCCAGTCGTTCGGCCACGGCTTCGGCGGGTCGCAGGGATGGCGGTCGCGCACCACTGCCGAGGTCAGCTGAAGGTGCAGCGCCTGGAGCGTCTGCAGTCCTTGCTGCGCATGGTCGTGCACGATCCGCGGCGCGTAGAACGAGTGCATCGTCGCGGTCGCAGTGCCGAGAGTGGAGAAGATCATGGCAATGACCCCGATCCAGATCTGCAGCCCGGGCCGGATCTGCGAGATGGTCTTGATGCTGATGAGAATGGTGGTGATCGCGCCGATCAGCACGATGCACCATTGGAAGTGGTTCATCCTCACCTCCGACTCGCGCTCCTGCTCGGCCAGTGCGACCCGCGACCAGCCGATGCGATAGCTGAGGACGATGGCCGGCAGAATGGAGTTCGGCGTCGGCAGCACAATCGGCTCCGGTTGTCCGCCAGTAGGCCGGCTGGTGGGGGCTTCATCGAGCGTCATGCTCAGCAGGTGAGCCGAGACCGGGACCTTGCGTGCAGTGTCGCCCAACTCGTTGATCCGCCGCACGATCTGATCGACGTCGTTGGCACATTCGCGTGCGATGTCGAGAATGGCGTCGTGATCGGCCCTGGCGGCAATCCATTCGCTCTGCCCAGCGGTGCTTTGCCGGTGCAGATCCGGCACCGCATCGAGCGCCTGCACCACCTTCAGCAACAGCAGCCCGGCGAGCAACAGAACGACGATGCCTCCGGCCGCTGCGATCAGCGTGAGCTGCTGGTTCGGCCGGCCATCCGACCTCTCGCTCGAGGACTCGGTGGTCCTTTCATCTGCTGGCGTGAACATGGCGCTCGTCCCCTGCTGACGGCCTGTACCGATGGCGAACGGTGCGACGCACCATGCCGTGCTGCCAGGCAGTCGCATATGAAACGATTCACAGCGTCACCGGCCCGCGCCGCACGGACGCGGCCGGGCAGGTCAGATCGCGACGATCTGCCCGGCGCCGACGGCGGACAGGAACGTGGCCACCCCAGCCACTTCGACGCCAGCCAGCAGCCGACCCGCATCGAGGGCTTCGGCGCGCAGGCCCGCCTCGCAGGCGATCAGCCGCACGCCCATCTCGCGCGATGCCTCGCGCAACGTCTCCAGCCCCGCCACGCCTGCGGCCTGCACCCGCGCGTCGCGCGCAGCGTCGCCCAGCCCGGACCAGTCGGCGAACAGCGCATGGCAGCCGGCGTTGGTGGCGAACAGCACCACCGCGCGGCCCAGCGCAGCGGCGCCGGAGGCCAGCACGAACGCGTAGTGCGCGCGGTCGTGCGCTCCGGAGAGCAGCAGGATGCCAAGAGGCTCAGACGGCACAGGCAGGTGCTTCGGCGCCACGGTGCTGCGACAGGTCCTTGATCGTCGCCTCGGGGCCACACAGCGCGCAGTGCGGGTCGGCGCGCAGCCGCACGGTGCGGAATTTCGTCGCCAGCGCGTCCCATATCAGCAGCCGGCCGGCCAGGGTCTCGCCGACGCCCATGATCTCCTTCAGCACCTCGGTCGCCTGCAGCGTGCCCATCACGCCGGTGACGGCGCCCAGGACGCCGGCCTCCGAGCAGGTCGGCACCGTGCCTTCTGGCGGCGGTTCGGGATACAGGCAGCGGTAGCACGGGCCGGCGACGTGCGGCTTGAACACCGACAGCTGCCCCTCGAAGCGCAGCACCGCCGCCGACACCAGCGTCCGGCGCGCCAGCACGCAGGCGTCCGCCAGCAGGAAGCGCGTGGCGAAGTTGTCGGTGCCGTCGCACACGATGTCGTAGCGCTCGAGCAGCCCCAGCACGTTGTCAGCGTCCAGTCGCACGGGATGCGGCTCGACCCGCACCTCGGGGTTGATGGCGCGCGCCGCCCGGGCGGCCGACTCCGCCTTGAGCTCGCCGATCCGGTCGGTGGTGTGGGCGATCTGGCGCTGCAGGTTGGACAGCTCCAAGCGGTCGTGGTCCACGATGCCGATCGTGCCCACGCCGGCTGCCGCCAGGTACAGTGCGAGCGGCGAGCCTAGCCCGCCGGCGCCGACCACCAGTGCGCGCGCTGCCTTCAGCTTCGCCTGACCGATGCCGCCCACGTCCTGCAGCAGGATGTGGCGTGAGTAGCGGCGGATTTCGTCTTCGGTGAAATCGAGGTCCATGGCGCTAAGATATGGTGAGGCGGCCGGCTGGGACAGGGGACAGATCAGAACGATGCACGACGACAAGGCTCTGGTGCTGTTCTCCGGCGGGCAGGACAGCACGACCTGCCTGGCCTGGGCGCTGGAGCGCTACCGCGCACGTCGAGACGGTCGGCTTCGCCTACGGTCAGCGGCACGCGGTCGAACTGGAGTGCCGGGAGCCGCTGCGCGCCTGGCTGGCCGAGCGCTGGCCGGGACGGCTCGGCGCCGACCACACGATCGACCTGGTCGCCACGCTGGGCGGTCTCGGTGCCACCGCGCTCACCAGCGACACCGCAATCGCGATGACCGGCGAGGGGCTGCCGAACACCTTCGTGCCCGGCCGCAACCTGCTGTTCTTCACCTGCGCCGCCGCACTCGCCTGGCGCCGTGGGCTGCGCCGCATCGTCGCCGGCATGTGCGAGACCGACTACTCGGGCTATCCCGACTGCCGCGACGACACCATCAAGGCGATGCAGCTGGCGCTGAACCTGGGCATGCAGCGCCGCTTCGTGCTGGAGACGCCGCTGATGTGGCGCGACAAGGCGGCGACCTGGGCACTGGCGGCCGCGCTTGGCGGCGAGGCACTGGTGGAGCTGGTCCGCATCAGCACGCACAGCTGCTACCTGGGCGACCGCTCGCGCCTGCACGACTGGGGGTATGGCTGCGGCAGCTGTCCCGCGTGCGAGCTGCGCGCCGCCGGCTGGGAGCGCTGGCGTGGCGGCGCCGGGTCGGCTTTTATCGCCGCCTCATCGTCACCAGGAGAGCACGCATGAGGCTTCCCGCCGCCACCGCCGTCCTGAGTGCCCTGCTGCTTGCCCTGCCGGCGCAGGCGCAGCGCAGTGCGAGTCCTTCAGGCGCGTACCGCCGGCGACCTCGCGGACCTCTGCGCCGCCAATCCGAAGGAGCCCGCAGGGAGACGCCAAGATCAACTTCTGTCACGGCTTCGCACAGGGGGCGATCACCGTCGAGCAGCGTCATTCCGAAGGCAAGAAGCCGTTCTGCTTCCCAAGTCTCACCGCCCAGCCGTACCGCCACCATGGGCGAGTTCGTCAATTGGGTACGGGCCTTGCCGGAACATAAGACGCCGTCCGCGAGTGGACGGGTTCTTCCAGTTCCTGGGTGAGCGGTTTCCCCTGCAAGTAGCGGTCGGTGACTCCGACCGTCGACGAGGTCGGCCTGATCAGCCGTCGGCGGCTGGCCGAGCCGGCCGGGCGCAACATGGTCCATGACCCGGTCTTGGCGCAGTGACCCACTTCGTCGGCGACCCGGCTCTCTGCCAGCGTCGCGAAGCGACGGGCGAGCCGCAGCAGGGCGTCCCTGGTGCCTTCGGTCCTCGCTGTCTCGGACATCCTCAGCAGCTCTTCGGCCTTCGCCTGGAGTTCACTGGCGCTGTAGGCGGACAATGGGAGGGTCATTTGCATTCGGGTCTGCGGCTCTGTCTGTCTGACCCGTATGCAGGACAAAGGTGGCGGAATCGTAAATCAACGAATCGCAATCAACCCGAAGCGCAAGTTCCAGAACCTCGCAGGACATTTCATCCAGACGGGGCGAGATGGCGGGGTCGGCAGCAATCCGTGCAAGCTTGGCCAGCTCCAGCGCCAGTGCCGTCAGCTCCCGTTCAAATCGTTCCACCGCCTGTCCTCGCGCAAAGGTGACAGAGGTATGTGCCAACACACGATGCGGTTGCATTGATCTGAATCAATCGAGAATCGCCGCGGCGGCTCTGCCGGTCAGCCGCCGATCGGGTTCCTGAAACTGCTATTCTCCGGCGCGTGATCGAGTCGCGCGTATCGGTGCCTGCGTGGTCCTGACCCTGCTTGCGATCCTGGTCGCGGCGCTGCTGGCGCTTGCAGCGCTTGCTGGCGCCGTGGGGCGTGCTGCCGTGACCGGCACCGTCAGCATGATCTGCGCCGCGACGGTCGTCCTCGCCGCTGTCGCGCTGGGCGGCGGCGGCGCGGCGATGGCGCTGCCGATCGGTCCCGCCGGCACCGCGACGCACCTGGCACTCGACCCACTGGCGGCATGCTTTCTTCTGCTGTTGTTCCTGGTGTTGCCCTGCACAGGGGCCACGCCCATCGGGCTGGCGGGAGTGGCCATCACTCTGCTCGCGGCCGACAGCTTCGCTCTGGCGGTGGGACTGCTGTTGCTGGGAGGGAGCAGCCGGCTGCGCGCGACGGTCGTCGCTGCGGGGGGGCTCGTGCTGGCCTTCGCCCTATTTGGCACTGCCGGCGACTTCGCCACCCTGCGATCGGCGTCGCCCGAGGGATGGCGGGCCATCTGCGTATTGCTGCTGGTGCTGACGAGCGCCGGGATGCTCGCTCGGACGGCCCCGGCCATCGCCGCCTACCTCGTCCTGCGTGTGTTGTTCGACCTCTGCGGCACCGAGCAGCCGCTCTGGTGGGGCGTGCCGCTGCTGCTGTCGGGGGCCGCTGTCGCCGCGGCCGGTTCGCTGCGGTCGGCGCAGGCGGACACGCTGCACGAGGTCGTGTCTGCCAGCGCGCTGCTGCCACTGGGCATGTCGATGATTGCGATCGGCGTGGCGCTGTTCGCCCGCGCAGTCGATCTGCCCTCGGTTGCATCGAATGCACTTGCCGCCGCATGGCTCGCTCTCGTCGCCGGCGTGCTGGGCGGATCTCTGCTGTCGGCGGCTGCCGACGTGGTGGAACGGACTGCCGGGACGCGCCGGCTCGATCGGCTGGGCGGGGTCATCCACCCGATGCCGGCAACCGCGGCATGCTGCCTCGTCGGGCTGTCGGCGCTCGCCGTGCTGCCGCCCGGGCTCGGCTTTGCCGCGTTCTGGCTGCTGTTCCAGTCGCTGCTCGCCACTGCGCGCATCCTCGACCCGGCTCTGCGCGTGCTCGCAGTCGCCGTCGCGGCCGTGGCTGCCGCGTCGGTGGGTCTCGCGCTGCTGTCTGCCGTGCGGCTGTTCGGCACCGCGTTCCTCGGCCGCCCGCGCACGCCGCGTGCGGCGGTCGCCGAGGAGACGCGAGCACCGGTCCGGTTCGTGCTTGCGGGCCTGGCGGCACTCACCTGTGTCCTTGGCCTTTTGCCAGGTCTGGCGCTGTTGCCGGCGGCCGGATGGACGCACGCAGCCGCGTGGCCGGCGCTGCTGGTCCTGCGCACGGGCGCGGAGACGCCGGGCTATTCGCCCATCGGAATCGCCGCGCTGCTGGCGGCACCTGCACTCGTCATCGGGCTTGCATCGCGCCACCGGCGTCAGTCGCGGCGCGAGCCGGTCTGGAACGGCGGCTTCGCGGCGCCGCCGTCATGGCTGCCGTTCGGCGACCCGGCCACGCAGTTCGGCCCCGCGTCCTTCAGTCGGCCGCTGCAGGCGCTCCGCTGCCCGGCGCTGCGGATCGACGCGCCCGACCGGCTGCGCCGGTGGCGTGATGCCGCCCTGCATAGGGTCGCCGCCTGGATGGCGCCATGACGCTGCTCGGCGCTCTCGTCGCGCAGCTGCTGCACATCGCGTTGATCGCCGCCGCGGCGCCCACGCTGGGCGGCGTGCGGCGGTGGCTCGAGGCGCGCATCGCCGGCCGTGTTGGGCCGCCTCTGCTGCAGCCATGGCAGGAGCTGGGCCGGCTGCTGCGCCAGCCGGCCGTGCTCACCGAGGGCGCCTCCCGGGTGAGCGTCGAAGCACCGGTCGTCTGTGCCGCGGCGACCGCCGTCGCCGCGTCGCTGGTGCCGTCCTTCACCCTCGGGATGGCATTCGCGCGGTTCGCCGACCTGCTGGCGATTGCCGGCCTGCTGGCACTGGCCCGGATCTCACTGGCGCTGGGCGCCATGGACACGGGAACGGCGACAGGTGGCGTGGCTGCCAGCCGCACGCTGCTGCTCGCCGCCATCGCGGAGCCGGCGCTGCTGCTGGTGCTGTTCGCGCTCGCGCTGTTCGCCGGCAGCCTTGATCTCGACCTGATCGCCGCAATGCAGCTCGAGAACGGCGGCGCGTGGCCGTCCGGCGTCATCGTCGCGCTGGCCGCCACGCTCCTGGTGGTCTTTGTCGACGCCACGCGGCGGGAGGCATGGGCGCTTGGCCTCAGCGGACGCGATCTGGCGCTGAGCGAGGCGACGGAGGCGCTCCGGCTACTGGTCTGGTTCGACCTGATCGGCGCGATGTTCCTGCCGTTCGGCATGGCGCCGTCCGGCGCGGGGCCGGTCGCATGGTTCATCGGCATCGTCGCCTGGCTGGCCCGCACGCTCATTGCCGTGCTGCTGCTCACCCTGTCGAGGACGATGGTCGGCCGTCTGGGGCTGCCGCTGGCGGCACGCACGCTCGGCGTGGCGGTGCTGTTCGGCGCGTTGGCCGCGGTCTTCCTGCTGGCGGACATCGAGGCCACATGATCGTCGTCGCAGCCACGCTGGCTCTGCTGTTGGCGATCGGCCTGTTGTGTGCGCGGCGGATCGGCACCGCGACGCGGCTCTGTGCGCTTCAGGGACTGTGCGCCGCGGTGGCACTTGGCGGAACCGACGTTGCGACCGCGTTGCTGGCCGGCGCGCTCAATGGCATCGCGCTGCCGGCCGCACTCGCCCGGTCGGATGGCGCGGCGCCGCTCGGCGTGCGCGGCCGCGCCGTTCTCTCCTGGGCAGCGGTGGTTGCGCTGCTGTTGGCGACGAACGCCGCCGTCGCGCCGGCGGGGGTGGCCGTTGCGCTGCTCGGCCTGTCGCTGATCGGTCTGCGCTCGCACGCGTTGCTGCCCGTGGTCGGCCTGCTGTCATCGCAGAACGGCATCGTTCTGGTGGCGGCCGCACAGCCTGCCCTGGCTCGGCCGATGGCGCTCGCGGTCGCCGTACCGCTGGTGCCCGCGCTGGTGCTGGCCGAGAGCTGGCTGCGCCGGTGACCGGTTGGCTTCCCACGATCGTTGTCGCGCTGCCCTTCCTTTCGGCCGCTGTGCTGGCTGTCACGGGCTCGTGGCGCATCGGCGCCTGGATCAACGGGGGCTCCGCCGGTCTCCAATTCGTCGTGGCGTGCGCGCTGACATACCGCGTCGGTGGTTCGGCAACCAATTTCGTCCTGCTCGCTGCCTTCGTAGCGATGACGACAAGTTGGTCCGGCCAGCGCGACATCGCGGCGGCGCTTGCCGCGGCCTCGCTCAGCCCGTGGCGGGTGCGGCTCTACCACGTCGGATTCCAAGGGGTGCTCGGTGCCGTCCAGGCGGCGGCACTTTCAGCCGGGCAGCTTCCGACGTGGTTCGCCGCTGTGGTCGGCGTGGCGGCGGCGATAGCGCTTGTCCGTGCGATGCACGATGAGGCCGCGCCTGTCGCCGCGGCACGCCTGGCGCTGCATTGTTCCATCGGATTGCTACTCGCGCTGCTGGGCATGCTGCTGCTCGGCGGCTCCGGCGCCGGCGGGGGCGTGTTCATTCTGGTCGGCTTCGGTGCTCTCGCCGGACTGGTGCCCTTGCACGCCTGGCTGCCCGCCGCGGTGGCGGTGAGTCTCGCTCCCGGCGCCGTCATGCTCGCGCTGCTGGCCGACGTGCCGCTGCTGGTGTTCCTGCAGCTGGATGTGGACCGGTGGATGCTGATCGGGTTCGGGCTCCTGTCACTGATGACTGTTTCCGTGACCCTCCTGGCGCCGGTGGATCGGCTGCGCGGTGTCGCCCTTGCTGCCGTGGCGCAGCTGGGAATCGCGGTGTTCGCCATCGGCGTCGGCGCGAAACAGGCAGCGTGGCAGCACGTCGCCCTGCTGGCATTGGCGCGGTCGGCCGTGCTGCAGTCGCAGGATAGCGACCTGCTCGCATGGATGGTGTTCGCGCTGCTGCCGCTCTACGCGCTGAGCCTGGTCGCGGCATCCGCCGCATCCGTCGCGGCATGGCTGCTGGCGCCGCTCGGAGCGGGCGTTCTGCTGTTGGTGTGGGTGCTGCTGCAACGGCGTCCCTCCGGGATGGTGACCGGGTGGCACGAGGCCGCCCCGGTCTGGCTGCAGCTCGCCGTCTTCGCGCTGTTGGCCTTCGTGCTGCCGGTCCGCGCGGTGATCGAATGAGCTCGGTCGCGCAGCCGCGCCGGGCACTGACCCGGGAGGGCTGGGCCGCTCTCGCGAGCGCGCCGTCGCCGCCTTTGCTGGCGCTGTGGGCCGATGCAGGGGACATCTTTGCCCTGTTCATCGACGACGAGACCGCGGTGCTGGTCTCGACCGAGATCGTCGATGGCGGCTACCCGGCACTCTCGCCGGCGCGCCCGGCGGCGGCCTGGTCCGAACGGCTGGTGCACGATCTCTGGGGCTACGTCGCGATCGGCGGTTCCGACGCGCGGCCCTGGCTCGACCACGGGCGCTGGCCGGTGACCACGCCACTGGCACCGCGCCCGGGCGCACCTCGGCCTGCTGGCCCACCTGAATTCCGGTTCCACGAATCGCTCGATCAATTGCCGATCGGCCCGGTGCGCGGCGGCATCGAGCCGGCGGCGCATCTTCGTTTCGCGATCGACGGCGAGACCGTCGTCGGGTTCGAGCCGCTCCTCGGCTATAGCCACAAGGGCACGCTTGGCCTGATGCGCGGCAAGTCACCGCGTGCCGCGGCGCGCTTCGCCGCACGTATCGCCGGCGAGGCAACGGTCGCCCACTCGCTCGCCTTTGCCCGTGCGGCCGAAGCCGCTCTCGGCTGCGAACCCCCGCCGCGCGCGCTGGCGCTGCGCGACGTGATGGCCGGGCTCGAGCAGATTGCCGGCAGCCTCGACCGGCTGACGGCGACTGCAGAGGCGGTTGGCGATCAGGTGCTGGCAACGCGCCTCGCCTGTCACGGTGAGGCGGCGCGCCAGTCGGCCGGCCTGGCGTTCGGGCACCGGCTGATGATGGACTGCGTAGTGCCTGGCGGTGTGGCGTCGGATATGGCGACCGACGGCGATGCGGCCATCCTGCGAATGCTGGAAGATCTTGCCGCCGAATTGCCCGACCTGCGGCTGTCGGGACGGCTCGCCGGCAGCGATGACGCCTCACAGCGTCCGGCCGCGCTCGGGCGCCGGATCCGCCGTGCGCACGATCTGGTGCGCGCGGTGCCTGATGGCGGTCTCGCGGTGCCGCTTGCGGCGGCGAGCGGCGAGGGCCTGGGTTTTTTCGCCGACGACCGGGGTGGGCACATCGGCCACTGGCTGCGGCTTGATCACGGGCAGATCGCCGGCGCCTTCGTCTACGATGCCGCCTGGAGCAGATGGCAACTGTTGGCCGCGGCGGTCGTCGGAACGAGGCTCGATGATCTCCCGCAGGTCCTGGCCGATCTCGAACTGTGCAGCTCCGGAGCCGATCTTTGACGACCTGGCGTCGCCTTGCCCGTTCGCTCCTCGCCGGGCCACGGGCCGGCACTCCACCTCGTGCGGATGTGGAGGCCACGCATTCCCTGCGCACCAGGCTGGATGCCAGGCTGCACGCCGGTCTTGGCGGGGGCCTGGCGGTGCTGCACGTGGACGCCGGCAGCTGCGGCGGCTGCGAGATCGAACTGCGCGCCGCGCGCCGTGCGGTCTACGACCTCGAGCGCTTCGGCGTGCGCTTCGTCGCAACGCCGCTGCATGCCGAGGTGCTGCTGGTGACCGGTCCGGTGACACGCAACATGGTGGAAGCACTGGAGCAGGCGCACGCGGCGATGCCGGAGCCGAAGCTCGTGGTGGCGGTGGGGGACTGTGCGGTGGACGGCGGGGTGTTCAAGGGCAGCTACGCCATCGCAGGCGGTGCCGGCACTACCGTGCCGGTCGACCTGCAGATCGGCGGCTGCCCGCCCACGCCGGAGCGCATCCTGGCAGGACTGCGCGCGCTGCTCGAGGCGAACGCGCGCAGCAAGGCGGCGGTCAGCTCGCGGTAGGCTTCGGCGCGTGGTGCGTCGTGTGGTGCGAGGCGTTGCGCGTCGACGAATGGTGCGATTTGGACGACTTGTGCGAAGCGGTGTGGTGGCTGTGCGGCTTGGTTTGCACGGCGCTCGACGAGGCGGCCGCAGCGGGCGAGGCCGTGAAGGCGGCGACCGGCAGAACGAGGCCGAGCAGGGCGAACAGGTGTCTGCGCGAGGAGGTCACGGGATTGGCTCCGAGGACAGCAGGCGTTGCGGGGACAGGCTGACAGTACAGTCGAACAAGCAAGCTTAATCGACTGTTCCGCTTATCATACGCCTTGACAAATTCGCACAAGGGGGATTCACAGCAGGCATAGCACCTGCAGTTCGTGCCGCAATTCCGGTGGCAGAGAATCCACACCTCGGGCTCGTCGCCCGAGCACCAGGTCGCGTGGGGCTTCATCCGGACGCAGATAGCGCCAGCCCTGGAACGGCTTGGTCGGCCGGCCGGTCAGCGGCACCAGCTTCGGGTCCAGCACCAGCCCGGTGCAGGCGGAGCCGTCGTCGCGGCGGTCCTCGACGATGTCCACGATACGCTGGCGCACCAGCATGCTGCCGCCGATCACCCAGTACATCGAGCCGCCGTCCACCACCTCCTGGTGCCGGCGCGGGAAGTTGCGCGTGCGATGCCGCAACGGCGGCGTGCGTTGTGCACGTTCGGCCTGCAGTTCGCGCAGGTGGTCGATATCGCGCACGCCGACGGCGAGCTTGGTGAGGTGCAGCATATTCCGGCAACTCGGCTTCGTCCTGAGGCCCATCCAACTATGCCAGCGCGGCATCGGGCTGTCATTTGCCGGGCGACGGGAAATCGGCTACCGCCTGCATGGTGGACAAGTCGCTCGTCGATACATTGACCGCCTGGCGCCGCCACCTGCACGCGCACCCGGAACTCACCCTGCATGAAACGCAGACCGCTGCGTTCGTCTGCGAAAAGCTGCGCGAACTCGGGGTGCCGCATGTCGCCGGGGTGGGTGGCCACGGCGTCGTCGCGACGATCTCGCGCGGGCAGTCCAATCGCAGCGTCGGGCTGCGTGCCGACATGGACGCGCTGCCGATCGCCGAGACGACCGGTCTGCCCTACGCCTCGGGCAACGCCGGTGTGATGCATGCCTGCGGCCATGACGGCCATACGGTCTCGCTGCTCGGCGCCGTTGCGCTGCTGCAGCAGGACGCGTCTTTTACCGGCACGGTGCACTTCGTGTTCCAGCCGGCGGAGGAGGGCGGCGGCGGCGCGAAAAGCATGATCGCCGACGGCCTGTTCGAGCGTTTCCCGATGGAACGGATCTTCGGCTACCACAACTGGCCCGGGCTCGATGCCGGCACGGTCGCGGTGCACGACAGCGCCGTGATGGCGTCCGGCGGACGCATCGAATTCCGCGTCAAGGGACGCTCGGGCCATGCCGCGCTGCCGCACCTGACGCGTGACCCGATGGTGGCCTCGGCGCACCTGCTGCTCGGCCTGCAGACGATCGTCTCACGCAATGTCGATCCGCTGGACGCCGCGGTGATCACGGTCGCCACGATGCAGGCCGGCAGCGCCGCGAACCAGATCGCCGACGAGGCGGTGATGCGCGGCACCATGCGGACTCTGCGAGACGCGGTGAGGGATGCCGTGGAGGACGCCATCCGCCGGGTCGCCGCCGGCGTCGCGCTGAGCTGCAACGTGGACATCGACGTGGCGCTGCGCCGCGGCAACCCGGTGACTGTGAACACGCCGGCCGAGCGCGAGTTGGCCGCCGATGCGGTCACGGGAGGTGGCCTGGAACTGCGTCGGGACATGGCGCCGGCGATGACCGGCGAGGATTTCGCCTGGTATCTCGAACAGCGTCCCGGTGCGTTCGTGTGGATCGGCAACGGCCCGGCGGACGATGGCCGCGCGCTGCACAGTTCGAGCTACGACTACAACGACGCCATCCTGCCGGCGGCCTCGACCTACCTGGCCGGCGTCGCGAGGCGCGCGCTGCAGGGCTGACGGCGCCGCTTCGATTGATCTGGGTCAATCATGTCGAAGCAGCGACGTGCTAAGGTTCCGTTAACGGCGGTGCCGCCGGCCGACCGATAACCGGCGCGGCGGCTGGAAGGGAAACTCTGATGCTCGACGAAGCAGTATTCACGGCGGGTGATCTGATGACCCGTGATGTCGCGGTGGTTCACCCTGAATCGTCGCTCCTCGAGGCAGTCAGGTTGATGGCGCAGCGGCACATCAGCGGCGTGCCGGTGCTCGACGACGAGGGCTCGATCGTCGGCATGCTCAGCGAAGGTGACCTCGTGCGCTGGCACGAGGGCTACACCGAGCGGCAGGCGCGCTGGCTGGACATGCTGGCTGATGGCTTCAACCTCGCGCCGGAATTCCTGAACGGCATCCGCGAGCAGCACCGCAAGGTGAAGACCGTGATGTCCTCTGGCGCCGTCACCGTCGGCGAGGACACGCCCGCGCGTGAAGTGGCCCACATGATGCACAGTCGGAACATCAAACGGATTCCGGTCGTGCGCGACGGCAAGCTAGTCGGCATCGTCGCGCGGTCCGACCTCGTGCGCGCGCTGGCCGAGAAACTGGCCGAAGGGCTGCCGCCGGGTGAGCCGAAGGGCCAGCGTTAGGTCAGCCAGCCGGCCAGGATCGCCAGCAGCAGCAGCGCGACGATGTTGGTGATCTTGATCATCGGGTTCACCGCCGGGACCTGCCGTGTCCTTGTAGGGATCGCCGACGGTATCGCCGGTGACCGCCGCCTTGTGCGCCTCGGAGCCCTTGCCGCCGTGGTGGCCTTCCTCGATGTATTTCTTGGCGTTGTCCCACGCGCCGCCGCCCGAGGTCATCGAGATCGCCACGAACAACCCGGTCACGATGGTGCCCAGCAGCATCGCGCCCAGCGAGGCGAACGCCGCCACCCGGCCGGCGATGATGTCGATGACCACCCACAGCACGATCGGCGCCAGCACCGGCAGCAGCGACGGGATGATCATCTCGCGGATCGCCGCCTTGGTCAGCATGTCCACCGCGCGGCCGTATTCCGGCTTGGCGGTGCCTTCCATGATGCCGGGGATTTCGCGGAACTGCCGGCGGACCTCCACCACCACCGCGCCGGCGGCGCGTCCCACCGCGGTCATGCCCATCGCGCCGAACAGGTAGGGCAGCAGGCCGCCGATGATCAGGCCGATCACCACGAACGGGTTCTGCAGCGTGAACTCCACGTCCAGGTTCGGGAAGTAGTGCGTCAGGTCCTGCGTGTACGCCGCGAACAGCACCAGCGACGCCAGGCCGGCTGAGCCGATGGCATAGCCCTTGGTCACCGCCTTGGTGGTGTTGCCCACCGCGTCGAGCGCGTCGGTGGTGACGCGCACGTCGGCCGGCAGATCGGCCATCTCGGCGATGCCGCCGGCGTTGTCGGTCACCGGGCCGTAGGCGTCCAGCGCGACGATCATGCCGGCCAGCGACAGCATGGTGGTCACCGCCACCGCGATGCCGAACAGGCCGGCGATCATGAACGTCGCCACGATGCCGATGCAGATCACGATCAGCCGGCAGTGCGGTCGCCTCCATCGACACCGCCAGACCCTGGATCACGTTGGTGCCGTGGCCGGTGGTGGAGCTCTGCGCGATCGACCGCACCGGGCGATATTCGGTCGCGGTGTAGTATTCGGTGATCCACACGATCGCGCCGGTGACCGCCAGGCCGATCAGCGCGCAGATCGAACAGCTGGAAGCCGGTCACCGTGCCGCCGCCGGTCAGCGGCAGCGGCGTGGTGAAGCCGATGAACCAGCGCGATGATGATGGCGATGCCGACGACCGACAGCGCGCCGGTCACCAGCAGGCCCTTGTACAGCGCCTTCATGATGCCGTTGTCGGCGCCCAGCTTGACGAAGTAGGTGCCGACGATCGAGGTCAGGATGCAGATGCCGCCGATGCCCAGCGGCAGCATCAGCATGCCGGTCGCGGACGGCGCCGGTGAAGAAGATCGCCGCCAGCAGCATGGTGGCGACGATGGTCACCGCATAGGTCTCGAACAGGTCGGCGGCCATGCCGGCGCAGTCGCCCACGTTGTCGCCCACGTTGTCGGCGATCACGGCGGGGTTGCGGGGGTCGTCCTCGGGGATGCCGGCCTCGACCTTGCCCACCAGGTCGGCGCCGACATCGGCGCCCTTGGTGAAGATGCCGCCGCCGAGACGGGCGAAGATCGAGATCAGCGAGCCGCCGAAGCCCAGCGCCACCATCGCCTCCAGCACGTGGCGCAGCTCATCGTCGGTGCCGCCGGTCATGCCGCCGCGCAGGAAGAAGTAGTAGCCGGCGACGCCCAGCAGGCCGAGGCCGACCACCAGCATGCCGGTGACCGCGCCGGCCCGGAAGGCCACGTCAGGCCGGCGGCCAGGCCCTGCTTGGCCGCCTGTGCGGTGCGGACGTTGGCGCGGACCGAGACGTTCATGCCGACATAGCCCGCCGCGGCCGACAGCACCGCGCCGATGACGAAGCCGATCGCGACGTGGATGCCGAGCGTCAGGCCCAGGATGATCAGGATCACCACGCCGACGATGCCGATCGTCATGTACTGGCGGTTCAGATAGGCGCGGGCGCCCTCCTGGACGGCGGCGGAGATCTCCTGCATGCGTGCGGTGCCGGCATCCGCGGCCAGCACCTGCTTGCTGGTGATGAGGCCGTAGACCAGCGCCAGCAGACCGCAGGCGATGATCACGTATTGCGCCAAGAGCATCCGGGATTATCCTCGTGTGGAGAACTGGTTGCGGGTGGCCCGCGGCAACCAAAGGTTGCCACAGGTCTGTTGGCGCGGGCGTATGCCAGATAGGCCACGCTGTGGCAAATCTGCGACGGGCCGCGTTGGCTTGCGCCGAGCGACCGACTTCGGCAGATCAATGCAGGCGCTGCGCCTGTAGCTCAACTGGTCAGAGCGGGCGGCTCATAACCGCTTGGTTGCAGGTTCGAGTCCTGCCGGGCGCACCAGTAGCTTCAGGAAGCTAGCGGTTCCCGCGGCCGCCGGTCGATTGGGACACCTCGTAAGCGGAACATTTCCGCCCGAGAGGTGTCAGATGGAGAAGCAGCAGGAGCGAGGCCGGGCGAAGCGGAGCGACCGCGAGAGTCTGGCGCAGCGTCGCCCGGCCGCGGTCGCAGGATGTCGCGGCACCGGCTTCGATGATGCTTGGTTGATCGATCGCCGCGATGGCGCGGGCCATCGCTGCAGCTCTAGCCGCGTCCCCATGTGCTGGAACGCGTGGGCGTTACCGGCCCGTGGGCGCGCTCTATTGCAAAGCTGGCCAGCACCGCAGGGGCCACGTCCAGTCCCTGGCGATTGTCACGGAATTGCAGCCGGCGTCGAAATGCCGCGGCGATCTGCTCCCGAACCGTGCCGGAGTAACGGCAGGTGCGGCGTGCCATCGCGCGGCATCACCGCTCGATCCCGGCTTCCCCCTCTCCGGTGCAATACGCGGCCCAGGCCGCCATCAGCTCAACCCGCTTGGCGAACAGATCGCCGCGGCGATCGGCGGCCTCCACTGCAGAGCAGATCGCATGTGCCAGCGCTTGCTCGAGAACATGATCCGGGAAGCCGTGGCTTCGACGGCCCAGTCGTGGAAGGTCGAGCGAGATCCATGCGCGGTAAGATCGCCACGGCCCATGCGGCGCAGCACCGCGGTCAGGCTCATGGCACTCAGCGGCATGCGCTGCTTCATGCCCGGGAAGATCAGACTGCCCGGTTCGTGCTGCATGTTCGCTATCACGCGTAGGATGGCCAGCGCCGGTTCGGACCGCGGGAGCCGGTGCTGTGGGCCTGCTTTCATGCGGCTTTGCGGCAGCGTCAAGACCGCACCGTCAATCTCGGCCCAGGTCGCACCGCGCACCCCAGCGGAACGCGCTGCAGTCAGGATGGCAAATTGCAGCGCCCTGGCGCTGATGCGGTCCTGGCCGCGCAGCTGCGCCATGAAGGCCGGCAGATCACGCCAGTCCAGGGCGGCGCGGTGCTTGACCGCATGCACCCTGGTTTTGGCCGGCAGCGTCAGGGCCAGGTTGCCCTTCCAGGCCGCTGGATTGATTCGGCCGTCATCCTGGCGCCAGCCCTGCACACGGGCGAAGTCCAGCACCGCCTCGATCCGGCCGCGCACCGGCTGGCGGTCTCCGGCAGCTTGGTCCAGATCGGGGTGAGCACGCGCAGGACGGCCGGTGCGTCAATCGCCCCCACCGGCATGCTGGCAATCGGCGCAGCGAAGGTAGCCAAGCTGCTTCGCCACTGCTGTCGATGCTTCGCATTACGCCAACCCAGTACGTGCGTCGTGATGGACTGCTCAGCGACCTTGGCGAAGCTGATTGACGCGGCCTGGGCAGCAACAGCGGCCTGCTTCTCGGCCAGCGGATCGATGCCGGCACGCAGTTGCGCGCTGATCACCTCAGCCTTGATGCGCAACTCGGCCAGACCGACGGCCGGCCAATCGCACAGGCCCATGGAGCGCGTCCGGCCATTCCGTATGTAGCGGAACTCGAAGGCGCCGCGTCCTGTGCGGTCACAAACCAACATGGTCTTCGGCGCGACCCGCTGCTTGCCCGGATGCTGCGCCAGGCTGCGAACCTGAGCGTCAGTCAGCCAGAGGCTGGCCGCCGGCCTCGCCATCGCCTTATCGGTCAGCCGGCGCTGCCCTTGTGGGTCCGACCGCGGGTCCGAACCGTTGCCTGTGGGTTCGACTTCCGGTCGGGTATTCGAACCGGATCGGAATCGTGGCTTTTCGACACATTATGGGGTGGCTGGGACACTGGGGAATACCATGTGATCGGATGGGGTGGGATTCGAACCCACGAACCCTTGCGGGTTGGCGGTTTTCAAGACCGCTGCCTTAAACCACTCGGCCACCCATCCAGCGGCCCACGCTCAGTTCAATCCGACCGCCCGCGCGATCTCCGCGTCGGTGATGCCGAGTTTCGTCGCGGCCTCCTGAACGTCCTGCCAGGTGGTGGCGTCCACCGGTATCCCAGCTGCCGACCGTTCCTGCGCCGCGCGTCGCTCAGGCTCGCCCGGCAGCAGCACCTCGTCGAACCCGGGCGCCGTGCGCGAGCTGCGGATATAGCTCTTGGTCGCCTCCACGTTCGCGACCATCGCGTCCGGCTCGCCCAGCCGCGAGAGGTCGATCACCGTTGCCAGCATCGAATTCAGAATCCCGCCTTTGGTCGGCTGATCCACCCGCTGCCCGCCGCCGATCGCCGCCGCCATGATCTCGCACATCACGGCCAGGCCGGATCCCTTGTGGCGGCCAAACGACAGCATCGCGCCGGTGCGATCGCGGATGAAGCCCGCCGGGTCGTTGGTGGGATGCCCCGCCTCGTCGATCAGGCAGTCGTCCGGCACCGTGGCGCCCTTGTTGTAGGCCACCCGCACCTTGCCGGCTGCGATGGTGGTGGTCGCCATATCGAGCAGCAGCGCCGGTCCGTCCGCGCCGGGGACGGCCGTGCAGAACGGATTGGTGCCCAGGCGCGCCTCTGCGCAGCCCCACGGCGCCTGCGCGTCGCGCCCGTCGGCCACGTTGACGAAGGCGGTGAAGGCGCAACCGGCGCGAGTGGCCAACTCGCCATACGTGCCGATACGGCCGATATGCGACGCGTTGCGCAGCGCCAGCACGCAGGCGCCCAATTCGCGCGCCCGCCCGATCGCACGGCGCACCGCGTTGGCCGCCATGCGCTGGCCGAAGCCGCGGCGCGCATCGATCACCAGCAGCGCGCCCGCATCGAGCACCGTGTGCAATTCCTGGTTCGGCACCAGCAGTCCGTCCTGGAACACCCGGACATAGGCCGGCAGCATGCCCACGCCGTGGCTGTCGTGGCCCGCCAGGTTGGCGCGCACGAGGTGGTCGGCGACCTCCTCGGTTTCCTCAGGGCTGCTGCCCATCCGGCTGACGATGAGCGTGGTGAGCGCGTGGAGCGCCTGCGGGGTAAAACTGGGCATGGAAGTTTCGCGATCTCCGTGTGACGCGCCGTCTTAGCGGAGATCGCGGCCGGAATCAGTCCCCTGCCAGGCGTGCCGGCATCAGCGGCGCGGCCAGGCGCATCAGGTGCGCCACGTCCTTTGCGGTATCGATCGCCAGCACCGCGTCGGCCAGCCGCGCGGAACGTTCCCCGCCCAGCACTGCATCGGCCAGGCCGATGAACTTGGAGCGCAGTTCCGCCTCGGTGAGGAAATTGTCAGGCTCGCCCTTCGGCACCACCACCTTCTGGGTGAAGGTCTGGCCGCGGGCCGAGATCGTCAGCTTCCCGGAAAGATTGGCCGGGAATTCCGCCTCGATCTCCGGATCGAACGCGCAGGTCACCTTGGGCAGCAGACTGCGCACGGTGGCATCGCCCAGCAGGCCATAGCTGTCCCAGCCCATCGCTCCCGTGGCGAGCGCGGCGGAGATCACGAACGGGCCGCTGAACTGGCCGTCCACCACGTTCTGCGGATCGGCCTTCTTCTCGGGAGGCTCGCCGATCAGCAGCATGCCGGCGCGCGGCAGGCCGAGGGTGATCGAGGCGATATCGGCCGGCTTGATGTCGTTGGCGGCGCGCAGTGCGATCGCCGCGTCGATGCCGGCATGGCCGTAACGGCAGGACGGGTACGGCTTCACCGCCGTGCGCATCAGCTCGAACACGGTCCCCAGGTCCTGCACGGCGCGCTCCGGCGTCGGGTCCGGGGCATAGGCGCGCAGGAAGCCGTGGCGGCCTTCGAGCGCTTCCGCCGCGCCCTTGAAGCCCTCGCGCACCAGCGTCGCCGCCATCAGCCCATTGCACGCCGCCCAGCCGACCTGGAAGCGCTTGGTCCACGCGCCGTTGACCAGGAATTGCAGGCTGCCGGCGCACTGACTCAGTACCGTGCCCAGCGCGCCTTCCACCTGCTCGGTGCTCAGTCCGAAGACCCGTGCGGCAGCAGCGGCGGCGCCGAACGCGCCGCAGGTGGCGGTGGGGTGGAAGCCGCGGTCGTAGTGCGCGCCGGCGGGCAGCGCGAGCGCCACCCGGCACGTGACCTCGTAGCCGGCGACGATCGCCGCCAGCACATCGGCGCCGGACGCTCCGACCATTTCGCCCGCCGCCAGCGCGGCCGGGATGACCGGTGCGCCGGGATGCAGCGATCCCGCGGCGTGGGTGTCGTCGAAGTCCAGCGAGTGCGCCAATGCCCCGTTCAGAAACGCGGCCCCGGCCGGGGTGTAGCGGGCCGCATCGCCGAACACCCCGGAGTTGCCGGCCGCCATGCCCATGGCGCGCACCGCGCCCAGGAACGAGGCGGTGCTTTCGGCGTCGTGCCGCGCGCGGACGATGTTGCCCACCAGATCGAGCACCAGGAACCGCGCCCGCTTCACCACCTCGGGCGGCAGGCTGTCGAGCCGGATCCCGGCGCTGAAGCGCGACAATTCGCTGGTGATACCCATGGAGCGCTTTCCTTCCGCTGGTTGCGCCCAGTTTGCCGGAAACGACGCGCAGAACCAAGGCGTCAGCGCGCGTTGGCCGGAGCGTGCAGCGGCCACAGGGCGGCACGCCAGCGCAGCGCGATCAGCAAGGTCAGCGCGATACCAACCGCACAGTACAGCGTTGCGATCGGCACGAAGCCGATGCGGTCGATCATCGCGCCCGCCGCGAGCAGGCCCATCGGCAGGCCGTAGATCGCCAGCATGCGCATGCCCATGACCCGGCCGCGATAGGCGCCCGCGCCGTGCAGCAGCAGCGCCGACATCGGCACGAGGCTCAGGCTCTGCGCGAGCCCGGCGCAGATCAGCGACAGGCTGCCGCCGGTCGGGCCGCGCATGTGCACGAACACCAGCAGCATGGCGTACCAGGCAAGCGCGAACACGATCATCATCCGGGCCGGGCGGATGGAACGGCCGATGACGCTGATCAGGACAGAGCCCAGCAACGAACCGAAGGCGAAGCTGGCGATCAGCGTGCCGAGACCGGTCTGATCGACGTGGTAGATGTCGCGCGCGACGTAGGGCAGCAGGCCGCTGGTCATCGGATACGCGGTCAGGTTGACCAGGAAGGCCAGCCACAGCGCCGCCAGCGAGGAGGGGGTGCCCCACAGGTAGGCCAGTCCCTCGCGGAGGTCGCGCCACAGCGAGTTGTGCACGGCGAGCCGTGCGGTGTGCCGCGTGCCGCCGACGCCGAAGGTGAGCAGGAAGCCGGTGACGTAGAAACAGGTGATCGCGGCATAGGCCGGTCCGAGTCCCAAGGCGGCGAACAGGCTGGCGCCGGCGAGCGACCCGACGGTGCGGGCCGAATCGGACGTGGTGCGGGCGGCGCCCATGGCGCTGACGAAGCGATCGGGCGGCATGGTGTCGGCGACCAGCGCGCTGCGCATCGCGAGGTCGGACGGACGCACGAGGCCGGCGACCGTGGCGATGACCAGCACGTACAGCGGCCGCAGGGCTCCGCTGAACGCGAGTGCCATCAGCAGCAGCGCGAGCACCGCGTAGCTGGCGCGCATGGCGCACAGCACTGCCCGGTGGCCCATCCGGTCGCCGGCCATCCCGAACACCGGCGCCACCAGCGTGCCGAAATATTGCAGCGAGCCGAACAGGGTGAGCAGCAGGACCGAGCCGGTCTCGGCCAGGATGTACCAGCCGAGGATCAGCGTCTCCATCTCGCTGCCCCAGGAGGTCAGCAGGTCGGCAGGGTACTGGAAGCGGAAACTGCGGATCCGGAACGGTGCGAGCAGCGCGGACGATGCCATCGCACTCAACTTGCGGCGGTTTGCATGGCCTGTCGGGCCTTTCGTTGCTTTCCTGGACGGCCTGACAGGCCACGAGGCTTCGAAGCTATAATGACGGGAGTGCACCGCATATGGCCAGTGGCGCCGCCGGGTTTATACTCCACGACAAAGCCGAGGAGCGACAGCGCATGAGCACCAGCATCAGTCCCGTCCATCCGGTGTTTGCGGGCGAAGTGTCCGGCATCGACATCTCGCGCCCGCTGGACGCCGGGCAGGTGGCCGCCATCGAGGCGGGGATGGACCGTTACGCCGTGCTGGTGTTCCGCGACCAGGCGCTGACGGACGACCAGCAGCTCGAATTCAGCCGCAACTTCGGCGAGCTGGAGGTGACGCTCGCCGGCCAGATGGCGAAGCCCGAGGACCGCCGTCTCGGTGACCGCCTCGAACTCGGCGACATCTCCAACCTGACGGCACGCAACGAGTTGCGCGCGCGCGACGATCGCAGCCGAATGTATGCGCTGGCCAACCGCCTGTGGCACTCCGACGCGTCCTTCCGCGCGGTGGGCGCCGGCTACACGCTGCTGCACGGTCGCGTCATTCCGGGCAAGGGCGGCAACACCGAGTTCGCCGACATGCGCGCCGCCTACGATGCGCTCGACGCGGCGACCAAGGCCGAGATCGAGGACCTGGTCACCGAGCATTCCATCGTGTTCTCACGCGAGCAGATCGGCTTCGCCGACTACGCCGCCGGCAACGAGGACCGGCTGCGCCCGGTGCAGCACCGGCTGGTGATCACCCATCCGCTGTCCGGAAGGAAGTCGCTGTATCTGTCCTCGCATATCGGCGGCATCGTCGGCTGGCCGGTGCCGGAGGCGCGTGCCTTCATCCGCGACCTGATGGAGCACGCGACCCAGCGCCAGTTCGTCTACGCGCACCAGTGGCGGGTGAACGACCTGGTGATGTGGGACAACCGCACGGTGATGCACCGCGCGCGTCGCTTCGACGACATGCACGAGGTGCGTGATCTTCGCCGCACCTCGATCAAGGGCACCGGCCTGATGCTGGATCAGGCGAAGGCAGCCTGATCATTCGGTGCCGCACCAGCCGGGCAGGCTGTGCGACGCGATGCGGGTCAGGATCTCGGTCTTGCCGAACAGCGCAATGCCGCGATAGATGCGCGCGGCGATCCGATCGGCCGTCTCGACGCGCGCCGATACGTTGTATGTGGCGCCGTTCTCCGGGTCGAAGAAGCTGCCACCATCCCACTGCGCGGGTCCATCCGAGGTCAATCCCCAGATCAGGGTACGTCCGCACATCGAGGGCGTGCGCAACGCCGGATCGCGCAGCCAGACGATCCGACCGCACAGTGCGTTCTGACAGGGAAAGACGTCGAAGGCGATCCGCTGGCTCACCAGCCATGTGCCATCAGGGAGCGCTGGGTCGGCCTTGGCCGGCAGCTGATGTAGCAAGGCGAGCACGGTCATTGCCAGCACCTGGCGCCTCATCACTCACTCCCGCAATCTTCGCGGCGATGATCGACCACCGCCGGTAGCGGTGCAACGGGAGAATAAGCACGCGACGTCGCAGGTGCGCGCGAAACAGCCCACAACCCGCGCGAGCAGCGTCATGATCATGGCGCTCAGGCGGTCCGAGACGCTGCCGCGGGCGCGAACCGGGTTCACTCAAAAGTGTGCGACTAAACATTCCTCACATCCGTCCTCTGAATAGGCAAAAGTTGAGGGGGCTGGAGGCTTGAGTCAGGTTTCGGGTGGGCACGATGCGTCGGGTCTGTCCATCGCACGCGATGTTCCCCGGCGGCGCGACGTCATCTCGGAAGCCTATCGTCTGCTGCCGGTCGCTCCATATCTGTGCCTGCTGGCATCGTTGCTGATCTATTGGTTCGCGCGGTCGGTGCTGATCTCGGTTGCCGTGCGGCCGGGCAACGGCGCTCTGATGCTGGATGCGTCGGTGCTTGTTCTGGCGGCAGCGCTTGCCTTTGTGACCTATGGTGAAATCCCTGCGCCGGTCAGGCTCCTTGCGCGCGGCATCGGCGTCATCGTGCTGATCCAGCTCGCGTTCGACGCTGGCAACATCTTCCTCGGTTCGGCCGGCGCGGACCCGGTGTTCTTCAGGTTCGGCACCGTGCTGGGGCTGCTTGCGG
This sequence comes from uncultured Alphaproteobacteria bacterium, assembly GCA_963812075.1. GTDB lineage: Bacteria > Pseudomonadota > Alphaproteobacteria > Acetobacterales > Acetobacteraceae > JAMXLO01. The sequence goes on along the minus strand of CAWETN010000016.1, from coordinate 29,597 downwards.
GCATGCTGGCATTGTGGCGGCCGGCATTCCTGATGCCGCTGTTCTACCACTACGTCGCCTTCCGCCATCAGATCGGCGTGGCGACCGGCATCGAGATCTCCGAAACCGACTATCTCAGCATGCTCGATATCGGCGCGTTTCTGGCGATCGGCGCGCTGGTCGCGGTCATCGCCACGGGACGATGGTCGCCCTTGCGAGCATGGTCGGCGGAGCAACATCTGGAGCTTCGCCGCGTCGCCTGTTCGCTGATCTGGGCGTGCGCCATCGGCGCGCATCTCGGCAACTATTTCATTTCCGCCTGGACGAAGATCCGCGCCGGCGGGGCAGACCCGCTGTTCTGGCTCCTGCACAACCCGACGCAAACCTCGATCCTCATCGGTCTCGAGCGCGGCGACAATCCGCTCGCCGCGTGGCCCGCCGCGGTGCAGTTGTCATGGGACGCAGTCGTCGGCGGCAGCATCGTCGTCAACGCATTCGTCCTTGGCTCGCAGCTCGCATCACCGCTCGCGGTGGTCACGCGGCGATGCCTGATGGCGTTCGTGCTGTTGTTCGACCTGTTCCATATCGGCGTCTACTTCACGCTGGGCGCGCTGTTCTTCTTCTGGATCGCGGTCAACACCCTGATCTTCGTATCGGCGCGCCGGATGCGCGACGACGAACTCACCTGGCCGATGCGGGTGGTGGCGCTGCTGGCGGTCGGGTTCGGACACTATGCCTTCTATACGAGCCATCTGGGCTGGCTCGACGGAGCCAAGCTGGCCAGCCCCAATTTTTTCGCCGAGACCAGCGACGGCCGCCTGACACCCGTCCCGTCGTCCTATTTCGGCATCGCGTCGTATTCGATCGCGCAGACCGTCATGTTCGTGCCGGACGATTTCTTCCCGTTCCGCATCGGCGGCAACACGTACAACGTGCAGGACTGGCGCGATTCGCAGGCGTGCGGCCCGGCAACGGTGCACCACCAGGACACCGGCGTGGACCTCCATGCGGTGGACGGGTTGGTGCAGCAGACGGATGCCGCCATGCGGCGCCATCCGCTGGTGAAGGACCTCAACCTCTACTACCTCTATCCGCACCACATGGTGCCCAATCCCTTCATGTTCCGTCCCTTCAACGACCTGTCGATCGACGACATCGTGCGCTACCACTATGTCGTCGACTTCGTCTGCCTTGGCCTGCACGATGGCCGGCTGGCGCGCGATGTCCGCAAACGGTTCGACCATGTCATCGACGTCAGATGAAGTTGCCGCCGAGACGTTGTGGATCGTCTATGACGGCGAGTGTCCGCTCTGCTCGCGCTTCTCGCTGCTGTACCGGGCGCGCGAGGTCGCACGTCGCGTCTGCCTGGTCGATGCGCGCTCGCACGATCCACTGGTGGCCGAGGTCCGCGCGCGCGGCTTCGACCTGGACGCCGGCATGGTGGTGATCCTTGGCGACCGGTTCTATCACGGCGTCGACGCCATGGGCGTCATGGCGCTGCTCGGCAGCGACCGGACACTGTTCAACCGACTGAACCGGGCGATCTTTCGCCGCCCCCGTCTGGCGCGGCAGCTCTATCCCGTCCTGGTTCGTGGCCGGAGACTTCTGCTGTGTCTGCTTGGCAGGGAGCTGATCGGTTCCCGATGACAGAGCCCGCACCAGGTACGCGCCGACCGAGCGTGACGCTGCAGGATGCAGGCTCATATTGGATCACGCCGAACGCGCCGGATCGGCGGCTCGCCGCTACAGTCCTGGTTCCCGCATTCAACGCGGCAGCGACGCTCGAACGGGCCCTGGCCAGTGTCCGCGACCAGACGTTGACCGAACTCGAGATCATCGTGATCGACGACGCGTCCACCGATGGCACCTGGGAGATCATCGAAGCGATGCTCGCGGCGGAGCCGAGGCTCCGTGCCATCCGCAACAAGCAGAACTGCGGCAAGCCTGTCTCGATGAACCGTGCCATGGGTCACGCGCGCGGCCGCTGGCTGGCGGTGCTGGACGCCGACGACTGGTACCATCTGGAGCGCCTTGCACGGCTCATCGCGCTGGCGGAAGCGGCGGGCGCGCAGATGATCGCCGACAATCAGCTGTTCTACGACACCATCGCCGCTCGGTTCGTCGGGACCGCCTGGGTCGTGGCGGATCGGTATCGTCCGCTGACCCTCGATACCTACCTTGCGCGCTCGGACGCCTATGCGCGCTTCAGTCTGGGAATGCTCAAGCCGATCTTCGATGCCGCCTTCATTCGCGACCGCGGCGTGGAGTACGAGTCCGACGCCCGCAACGGTCAGGACTTCTTCAAGCTGCTGTGTTTCTTTCTCGCCGGCGGGACCGCCGTCACCACCGACATCCCGTACTACTGCTACACCCAGCCCTACGGCACCAGCTCGCGCCGGTGGTCGCACGAGGCGCGCAAGCGCTACAACTTCCAGCTCGCCTATACTATCAACCAGCGCTATCTGACCGAGCAGCGCGACAAGCTCACACCCAGCCAGTTCGAGTTGCTCGAGCGGCGCAGCAGACAGCTCAGGACACTGGAACAGTTCCATCGGCTGCGGGAGGCGGTTGCCCGACGCGACGTCCGGAGCACCGTGTCGAGCGTTGCCGCACAGCCCGCGGTGATCGCCTATTGCGCGCGGCAGCTTTGGCGTCGCTGGCGGCGTGCCTTCGTTTCGGCGACGGACGCGACCAAGGCGACCGCGGGGCAACTAGCGGTCGGCTCGATGGACATCGCCTCGGAGCCCAGTCAGCCTGTCGCGTAGACCAGGGCCGATCGGAACCAGGAACACATCGCGATGCGGAGCCGACGAACCGTCCTGCATGCGCTCGGTATGGGGGGGATGACGTTGCCGGGCTGGCGCGGCCCGGTTTTGCCGGCGGTCAACGTCGCAAACGCAACTGCAACAGCGCCGCAATCGGCTGCATGCGCGGCGCCGGCTTCGACGGAGCGCGTCGTCCGCCGCTTCGCCGATCCGCTGCTCGAGTTGACGCGCCTGCTGCGCCTGGCCGCGGAGACCGAGCATGCGACGGTCCTCCAGTACCTCTATGCGGCGTTCTCGCTGAGAGCCGACTACGCTGCCATCGGCGTCTACGATTCGAGCGGCACGACGATGAACCTGCTGGAAATCGCCATCGATCGAATGACGCACTTCCATACGGTCAACCGGGTCCTCGTCTCACTCGGTGCACCGCCCCACCTGCGGTCGCCGCTGCTTCCGCTCATGACGGAGGTGTTTCCGTTCACGTTGGCGCTGCAGCCGGCGGGACGCATGGCCCTGGCGCAGTTCCTGTATCGAGAGGCGCCGTTCGAGGCGTTCGATGCGGCGGGTCCCGATGCGACCGACCGGCAGTTGATGACCGACGTCTGTGCTATGCTTGGTATCACGGACCGGCCGCGGGTTCGCCTCTACGCCGCCATCGCCGCCGTCGCGAGCGAAGCCACCCACGCCGCCATCGCGGATATGCCCGACCTCACCCGTTGGATCGTGCCGCTCCGGCTGCTCGACACGCGGGGCGAAGGCCGCTTCGAGTTCCTCAAGAGCGTCTTCCAGAGTTCGCATCCCGCGTTCGATGGACACCGCGATGCGTGGCAACTGCCGGTGACCGATCCGCACTATCCGGCATACGACGTGGCGCGCGGCGACGCCGCATGCGCTGCCTGGCCTTCGCATTCTGGTACACCGTCGGCCGATGACCTGCTGCGGCTGGGCGACCTGCAGTACACCACGACGCTGCTGCTGCTGGACCTGTACTTCCGCCAGCACCTGCCGGTGTACCGGTCGCTGGCGGTATCGCATATGATCGGTCCGGTGCAGTCGATCGGTCGCCATCTTCCGCGGCTTGGCCTGGGCATGCCGTTCCGCGCGGCCGGCGTGCCGGATACATCGGCGCTTGATGTGCGGCACCGGCTGCGCTTCGTCATGGCCGTTCTGCAGGAAGCACAGGCCCTCACCGAGGCGCTGCAATCGCTCTTGCCGCCGAACTATCCGATGTCGGTCAATCGGGAAACCATGACGTCGTTGCGCGAAACCTCCGCACGCATCGAGGCGCGATGACCGGCAGACATCGACGCAGCGCGGCCGGTCGGCCGCAAGCAGATCGTGCGGTTGACGCACCCGGAAGGCGCGCTGGCACGGCCGAGGCTCGGGCGCGCGGGTCGGTGGATCGCAGGCGCTCAGCGATCGGCAGCATGAGGCAATCGCCGCAATTCGCGGCCATTTTCGGTTTCGCTATGCAGACAGGAGGGAACTCGTCATGGCCGACAATCCACGCTGGACCCGCCGCCCCGCCGGCTCGACCTGGGGCGACTTCGGCGCCGACGACGAACGCGGCCGGCTCAATCTCCTGACGTCGGAGAAGGTGCTGCAGGGCATCGCCGAGGTGAAGGTCGGCAAGACGTTCTGCCTGTCGCTGCCGCTGGATTATCCGGGCGGGGCGATCCTCTCGCCGCGCCGCCATCCGCCGGTGCTGCAGCCGACGATGCGGGGCGACCGGCCGAACATGAACTATCCGCTGCGCTGCGACGATCCCACCGCCACCGACATCGTCTGCGACGACACGGTGCTGCTGACGCTGCAGTACTCGACGCAGTGGGACAGCCTGGCGCATGTCGGGCAGATGTTCGACGTCGATGGCGACGGTCGCGCCGAGGACGTTTTCTACAACGGCTATCGCGCCGGGCGCGACATCATCGGTCCTGCCTACTACGACGCGCAGGGCAACATGACGCCGTGCGACGAACCGCAGGGTGCCCGGCATCTCGGCGTGCAGAACATGGCGGAATCCTGCATGCAGGGACGCGGCGTGCTGATCGACCTCGAGGCGCATTTCGGCCGCACCGGGCACATCGTGTCGTACGACGAACTCGCGCAGGTGATGCGCCAGGACAACGTGACGGTTGAGCCAGGCGACTTCGTGCTGTTCCGCACCGGCTTCGCCGAGATGCTGCTGGAGATGAACAAGCGGCCCGACCGCGAGCGGCTGATGGCCGGCACGGTCGGGCTCGACGGGCGCGATCCGAAGCTGCAGCAATGGGTGACGGACAGTGGTGCGGTGGCGCTGATCTCGGACAACTTTGCGGTCGAGAGCATGCCGGCGCGCCCGTGCATGGACGATGTCTGCGCGACGCTGCCGCTGCACGCGCACTGTCTGTTCAAACTGGGCTGCTACCTGGGCGAGATGTTCTACCTGACCGAACTCGCCGATTGGCTGCGCGCCAACAATCGCAGCCGCTTCCTGTTCACCGGCCCGCCGCTGCGCCTGCCGGGTGCGGTGGGCTCGCCGGCCACTCCGGTGGCGACGGTCTAGCGCTCAGGACAGCGCGCCGCCTGACAGGTCGGTGGTCTTCTGGTTCAGGCTCTGGATCAGCGCCTTCGCGCCGCCGCCGGCGACGAGGCGGCGGAAGTCGGAGCGCTGTACCGCCACCCGGCTGATCGAACCGTCGGCCAGCACGTCCACCGCCCTCCAGCCGGAAGGCTCCTGGCGCATGACATAGTCGAGTTCGTGGGTTTCCCCGGACGATGAGATGATCCGCGTCTGCGCCACCTGCTCGCCGTTCGGCAGCGCCTTGGTGTCCGGCAGCACATCGAAGCGCTGGCCGGTGTAGTTGTCGAAGCTGTTGACGTAGTTGGCGATCGTGTAGCGGCGGAACGCGGTCAGCAGCGTGGTCTGATCGGCGGGCGACAGGGTGCCCCAGGACGGCCCGACGGAGAGCTGCAGGATCGCCTGCAGATCGAAGGCGTGCTCGATCGTCGGCGCCAGCGTGTCGAAGCGGCGGCCGAACGGCGTGCTGCGCCCGGCGCGCATGATGCCCAGCAGGCTGTCGCACAGCTCGCGGATCGGCGCGACGGCCGCCGGGTCGGCCTTGGCGCGTGGCCATCCGGATGCGGCGGCGAGCAGGGCCAGGGCTGCCTGAATGCCACGCCGGCGGCCCATCAGAGCGAAGGACATCATGCGTTCCTGTTCTCTTGGATGCGCGAGCGAGCACCCGTCGCAGCTGCCTCGGACAAACGCCTCGCTTATCCTCAGGCCACGACTTTGGTCAACATATCGCGGCCGATGGCTGAAATCTGCCCGCCACGGTGGTGGACGCGAGCGATCGGGGATCAATTGGTCACGATTTCGTGCATCATCCGGCCGGAGGAGACCGCGTTTGGCGCTGCTAGGAACGGCTCTCAAGGCAGCGGACGCGGTGGCCGATGCGCTGGGTCTGCTGCGCCGGCCATTCTCGGCGGAGAGCCTGCTGGCAGTGGCGCGGCGTCGCAGCGGCCTGGGTGAGTTCGGCGACACCGATTTCCTCGATCCGCTTCGGCGGCTGCTGTCGGCCTGTGCGGACGAGGCCGCGCTCAGCCTGGTCGGGCGCATGGCGACGCGCTGGGACGTGGTACGGTTTCTGACCAACCTCCTGCGATTCCAGGACGCCGAGGCGCGCGACGGCGCGATCGTGCGTGAGCCGATCGAGCGACCGGTCTTCATCACCGGCCTGCCGCGCAGCGGCACCACGTTCCTGCACCGACTGCTGCTGGAGGACCCCGGGAACCGGGCGCCGCTGGTCTGGCAGACGATCTATCCGTATCCCGTGGGTACCGGTGCCGACAGCCGCCCGGAGCGGGTGGCCCGGCAGCTGCGGGCCTTCGAGCGCTTGGCGCCGGAGTTCCGCGGGCTGCATCCGCTGGACGCGACCTCGCCGCAGGAGTGCAGCGAGATCACCGCGCATGTCTTCCGCAGCCTGCGGTTCGACACCAACTACCGCATCCCGAGCTACCGGGACTGGGTCGATCAGGCCAGCCACGTGCCGGCCTACCGCTTCCACCGCCGTTTCCTGCAGCACCTGCAGCATCAGGCGCCGGGCGGACGGTGGGTGGTGAAGTGCCCCGAGCACCTGTTCGCCCTCGACGCCATCCGCACGGTGTACCCGGATGCACGGCTGGTGTTCGTGCATCGCGATCCCGTGAAGGTGCTGCTGTCGGTGGCCAAGCTGACCGAGGTGCTGCGCCGGCCGTTCACGCGACGGCTGGACCCGCCGAAATCGGCCGGCAGGAGAGCGCGCGCTGGCTGGACGGCACGCAGCGGATGATCGCCGCGGGCGACAATGACGGCCTGCCGGAGCCGATCCACCACGTGCACCACAATGCGCTCGTGACCGATCCGGTCGGCACTGTCACGGCGCTGTACCGGCACTTCGGGCTCGCCCTGGCGCCGGATGCGGCCGCCGCCATGGGACGCTACGCCGAGCAGCGTCCGCGTGGCGGCTACGGTCCGCGCGCCTATCGCTTCGAGGACCACGGCCTCGACGAAGCCGTGGAGCGGGAGAAGTTCCGCGCCTATGTGGATTGGTTCGGCATCGGGTAGCAGGCGGGCAGCGCCGCGCGTCCGTCGGCGCTCAGTCGCGCCAGAACGGCTTGTTCGCCTCCGCTTCGGCCTCCGCGTAGCTGACACCGATATCCTTCAGCATCTGCGGGTCCAGCTGCGCGATACGGCGGCGGGACCGATGACGCCCCCAGGCCACGCGCAGGGTCGCCCACAGCGAAGGGGATGGCTCGGCGAGCGGACGATACTGCCGCAGGCGAAGTGGTTCGCCATAAAGCTGACGATTGGACATGGTGGACTCCATCGATTGGACGCCAACATGGGTCGTGGCCGGGCATCAGTAAAACGAATTGGCCTGATGACAGGAATCAGGTAATCTGATTTCCATGCTGCCCCATGCGCTCGATACCGACCTGTTGCGTGCCTTCGTCCTGATCGCGGAGGGCCACAGCTTCACCCAGGCCGCCGCCCGGGTCGGGCGGACCCAGTCGGCCGTGTCCATGCAGGTGAAGCGGCTCGAGGAGGCGCTGGGCCAGCCGGTGCTGAGCCGCAGCAAGGGCGGCAGCGTGGAACTGACACCGCATGGCCACTACCTGCTGACCCGCGCGCGGCAGATCCTGGCGCTCAACGACGAGGTGCTGACCACCTTTCGCGCGCCGCAGATCGCCGGCACCGTGCGGCTCGGCACGCCGGACGACTACGCGTTCGCCTATCTGCCGCCGATCCTCAAGCGCTTCGCCGAAACCCATCCCGCGGTGCAGGTGGACGTGGTGTGCTCGCCCTCCAGCGAACTGATGCACCGGATCAAGGCGGGCGAACTCGACCTGACGCTGATCTCCAACGGCCACCATCCGGCGGACTGGCCGACGGTGCCGCTATGGCGCGGACCGCTGGTCTGGGTGACCTCGACGCGGTTCGCGCCGCATCGGCAGGACCCGCTGCCGCTGGCGATCGCCGATCGGCGACCACATCTGGCGCGCGGCCAGGATTGCGAGTGGGCCGGTGCCGCGGTGCGCGCCCTGGAGCAGGCCGGGCGGCGCTACCGCGTTGCCTATACGTCCGCCTCGCATATCGGCACGCACGCCCCGGTGCTGGCCGGTCTGGCAGTCACCGTCTCGACCTTGTCCTGGCTGCCCGAGGGACTGCGCGCGATGCGCCCGGAGGAAGGCCTGCCCGACCTGCCGGAATTCGGCATTCTGCTGCTGAAGGGCAGGCGTCCGCTGCAGCCGGTCACCGACGCGCTGGCGGCGCATATCGAGGAGAGCTTCGCACTCGACGTGCGGCGTGCGGTCGCCGCAGAGTAGTACATCGGTGCGGACGCCGGCGTCGTGAGAGTGTAGCCGAAATCCGTCAGCGCCGGCCGCGGAGGTGACCCATGGCAGACCCGATCGTGCTGTACGACGTCGATGACAAAGTCGGTGTCATCACCCTCAATCGGCCGGACAAGCTCAACGCGATCAGTCACGAGTTGCAGCACGCGCTGACCGAGGCCTTCGCGCGCGCCGAGGCCGATGCCGCGACGAGTGTCGTGCTGCTGCGTGCCGAAGGCCGCAGCTTCTGCGCCGGATACGACATCGGCGCCAAAGGTCCCGGGATCGACGACTGGCGCAGCGACCCGACGAAGGCGCACGCGCATCTGCAGCCGCAGCTTGAATTCGAGATGGCGCCGTGGCTGATGAAGAAGCCGGTGATCGCCTCGGTGCAGGGCCATGTACTCGGCGGCGGGTGCGAACTCGTGATGCTGTGCGACCTGACGATCGCCGCCGCCGACGCAACCTTCGGCGAACCCGAAATACGCTTCTCGGCGGTCGGCCCGGCCATCGTGATGCCGATGATCATCGGCTACAAACGGGCACGCGAGCTGCTGTATTTCGGCGATCAGATCGACGCGCAGACCGCGCTCGACTTCGGCATGGTCAATCGCATCGTGCCGCTCGCCGAGTTGCGCACGGCAAGCCTGGCCTATGCAAAGCGCCTGTCGCTGATCTCGCCGGAAGCGCTCTATGCGACAAAGCGCGCGGTCAACCGCGTCGCCGACGCAGCCGGGTTTCGCACTGCGCTGTATGCCGGGCTCGATGTCGTTGGTCCGCTCTACGCGACCGCGACCGAACACGGCACCCAGTTCCGCGAGATCGCAAGGCAGCAGGGGGTACCGGCCGCGGTCCGGTGGCGCTCCGCTCAGTTCAAGGCATAGCCGTCAGGATCAACGGCTGCGGCGTTGCGCAGTCGCTACGCCACCTTCGCCAGATCGCCTGTGCCACCGCGATCTCCTGCGGATAGATCGCCACCGGCCTGCCGTTCTGCCACTGGATCATCGCCAGCACCGCATCCTCCCGGCGTCCCTTGTCGTCGAACTTCAGGTGATGGCCCGGAAAGAACAGCGCCGGCCCGTCGCGCATGTCGAGCCCGCGTATCGCGTCGGCCACCTTGTGCCGGTCGGCGACGCCGGCGCGCTCCAGCGCCTCCTTGAAGATCAGCACATGCACATAGGCGAACACCGAGTCGTGCCCGAACCACGGCTCCCTGGTGCGCGCGATGAAGCGCTCGGCCAGTTTGTCCTGGTCGTGCCCCGGCCAGTTCGCCAGCCCTGCCATCAGCCCCTGGAGGATGTCGGCGCCGGTCACCTTCAGCAGTTCCGGCGCGCCGATATGCCCGCCGCCGCCGATCAGCGGCAGCCTGCCGCCGGCCTTCGCGCGATGCCTGCGGCGGTGGCGAGACCCAGCGCGGCCCTGTGTCCGATGTCGGCCATTCTTGAGTTCCTCCCTCAACCCGGCGGGTGACTGCCTCCGGTTATGCGGTGGTTCGCGCGCTACTTGCCAAGCGACACACCGCCGAACGGTTGGCCGCCGAGAAAGTGCAGCTTGAACCCTTCGACGTTCTTCCGCACCGGAACATAGGCCTTCACATCGGCCAGCCGGATCAGGAACACGTCGTCGTACACCGCCTTGTCGGCGGCGATATAGAGTTTCGCCCGTTCGTCCTGGTTGGTGACGACGTTCGCCTTCTGCACGGCGTCGGTGTAGACCTGATTGCACCAGTGGCCCGCGTTGCCGGGATTGTTGCAGGTGAAGCCGAGCAGCAGCTCGCTGGGATCCGGATAGTCCCAGGTGCCGCCCAGCATGCCGACGCTCGGCTCGCCGGCGCGGGAGCGCTTGAGATATTCGCCCCACTCGAAGGTGGTGATGTTGGCGGTCACGCCGAGCGCGGCCCAGTCGGACTGGATCATCTCGGCGGCGCGCCGCCCGTTCGGCATGTAGGCGCGCACCACAGGGATCGCCCACAGGTCGATGGTGAAGCCGTTGGGATACCCGGCCTCCGCCAACAGCTTCTTTGCCGCCGCCGGATCGTGCGCGTAGGGCTTGAGCGACGCGTCGTGGCCCCACAGCGACGGCGGCACCAGCGAAGCGGCAGGCGTGCCGGCACCTTGGAACACCGCACTCACCAGCCCATTCATGTCGATCGCCTGGGCCAGCGCCAGCCGTACGCGCCGGTCGTCCAGCGGCTTGCGATCGACGCGGAAGCGCAGGTAGTTGGTGCCGACCACGTCGGCTTCCTGCACCTTGATGTCCGGGTTGGTGCGCAGCGTCGGCAGGTCTGCGGGATTCGGGTAGCGCGCGATCTGGCACTCGTTGGTGCGCAGCTTGGCATAGCGCACCGAGGCATCCGGCGTGATCACGAACACCAGGTTGTCCACCTTGGCGACGCGATCGGGCTGCGCGCCATTGTTGCCCCAGAACTCGCGGAAGGCACGGAAGCGGATCAGCGCGTCCTTCTGATACTGCACGAAGCTGAACGGCCCGGTACCGATCGGCTCCTGGTCGAGCTGCGCCAGCTTGCCGGACTTCTGCAGCGACGCGGCGTATTCCGCCGATACGATCGAGAACGGCTGCATCGACAGCGAAGGCAGCAGCGGGGCCAGCGGGGTCTTCAGTCTGAAGGCGACGGTGGTGGTGTCGATCTTCTCGACCGAGCTCCAGGTTGGGCGCGATCAGATCGACGAACTCCGGGAAGTTGCCGTTCACGCTCTGATAGAACGGATCGGACTTGTCGTACATGCGCCGGAAGCTGAACACCACGTCGTCCGCATTGAACGGGCGTGTCGGCTTGAAGTCGGCATTGGACTGGAAGTTCACGCCCTGGCGCAGCTTGAACGTGTAGGTCAGGCCGTCCTCGCTGATGGTCCATGACTTCGGCCAGACCGGGAACCAGGTCGGAGCCGCCGATCTTCATCTCCACCAATCGATCGGCGATCTGCTCCGAGACATCGAAGGTCGTATTGGCAGTGCTCAACTGCGCGTTGAGCGCATCGGGACTCGCTTCGGTGCAGACCGCCAGCGTGTCCGCCTGCGCGGTCCATGAGATCAGCAGAGTGACCAGCGGCCAAAGCGCCAGCTGTCGGGTGATCCGCATTGTCGCGCCTCCAGATGCCTCGGATGGGCACGAGTGTTTGCCGCGCGTCCGGGCCCGCGTCAACCAATGCCCAGAGGATCGTCAGGATCATTCCTGGCCGAACGCCTTGTGATAGGCATTCAGCGCCGGCGCGCCGCCCAGATGCACGTACAGCACCTTCGCACCCGCGCGGGATCTCGCCGCCGCGTCGCCATCGCGATCAGTCCAGCCATCGATTTGCCTTCGTACACCGGGTCGGTCAGCATCGCCTCCAGCCGCGCCGCCATGCGGATCGCGGCGATCGTCGCCTGCGTCGGGCAAGCCGTAGTCGGGACCGGCGAAAGCGCGGATCGATCTCGATGTCCGCGTCGCCGATGTCGCGGCGCAGCCCGATCAGCGCCGCCGTCGCGCGCGCGATCTTCGTCACCGCACGCGCGCGTCATCGCCTCGTTCGCGGCGGTGTCGATGCCGATCAGCGCGTCGCTTGCGGTCCTGCGCCGCGAACCCGACCACCATGCCCGCCTGCGTCGAGCCGGTGCAGGTCGCCGTCACCACGGTGTCGAAGAACACCGACTGCGTCCGCCTCCTGCGCCGCGACCTCATCGGCGAAGTGCGCATAGCCGAGACCGCCGAGCGGATGATCCGACGCGCCGGCCGGGATCGCATAGGGTTTGCCGCCGTCGCGCCGCACCTGTCTCCAGGGCCTGCTCCCAGGTCTCCTTCGTGTCGGTGGAATAGCCATGGCCTTCCAGCACCGTTTCGGCGCCCATCAGCCGGGACAGCAGGATATTGCCGACCTTGTCGTAGACGGGATCGTCCCAGCGGGTCCATTCCTCCTGCACCAGGCGGCAGCGCATGCCGAGTACCGCTGCGACCGCGGCAACCTGTCGCGTGTGATTCGACTGGATGTTGCCGATCGAGACCAGCGTGTCGCAGCCCTGCGCCATCGCATCCGCGGCGAGCCATTCGAGCTTGCGGATCTTGTTGCCGCCGAAGGCGAGGCCCGAGGCGATGTCGTCGCGCTTGGCCCAGACCTCTACGCCAAGCGCCTTGGACAGCCGCGGCAGCGGATGGATCGGCGACGGCCAGAAGCCGAGTTGGCGTCGCGGGAAGCGCTTCTCGAGGTCGAGGGACATGGGTATCGCTTTGCGTTGCTGCGGGCGGTCATGGAGGCACAAGAGGCAGACCGCGTGAAGCACCCGGCGCCCGGGCCAGGCTCCGAACGTGTACCAGTTACGTCAAGCAGCGGGCGGTGGACGTTGAGGCAGTCCCGCCGCCGCCCGTGGCGCAACCCGCGCCCGCCCGCTCGCGCCGGCGCGCGGCCGCTGCCCGTTGGGGGTTCATTGAGCTCGACGAGGACCCATCTATGCCGGCGGCATAATAGTTGCGAGCCATGGCTGCCGCCTTCTGAAGAATGGCTATCGGACCACGATTGCTCCGGACGACCGACATTTTACAGGATGCCATGGTGAACATGATGCGCTCCGTTCAGACAGGTTTGGCTGCCGTCCTCGGTGCGGCAGGCCGCGGCGTCCGCGGCGCTGCCTTCGGGGCAGCCATCGCTCTTGCAGTCGGCGCGACCTTGCCCGCCGCCGCCATGGCCGAGCCGCATGGCGGTCACGGCGGCGGGGGTGGCGGCAACTGGCACGACGGTGGCGGCGACTGGCATGGTGGCGGTGGCTGGCACGGCGGTGGCGGCGACTGGCATGGCGGCGGCGGGCACGGCGGCTGGGCTGGCGGGCGCGATTGGCACGGCCATGGCGACCCCGGCTTCGCCTGGCATTCCGGCCGTGGCTTCGGCGGCTGGGCAGGTGGTCCGCCGCACGCGGTCGGCGCAGCCTGGGGGTTTCACCGCGGGGTCTGGGGTGGCGGCTGGGGCTGGCATGATCCGGCCTGGGGCTGGGGCTGGCGCGCCGGTTGGGGATGGCGCGCGCCCTGGGCATGGAATGGCGTAGTCCTCGCCGGCGGCTTCGGCGCGCTGGTTCTCCCACCGCCCATCGTGTTCGCACCGCTGCCGGTGTTCGTGGCCCCGCCCCCGATCATTGTCGGCGTTCCGGCGGTGATACCCGCGCCCCCGCCGGTGATCGCGGCAGCCGTGCCGGCCGCGCCCGCGGCGCCGGCGCCTCCGCCACCCGGACCGGCGCTGACTGCCGTTGCGCCGCCCCCGATCGTCGTGCTGCCGCCCCCCGCCGTCGTCGTTGCGGCGGTGCCGCAACTCGTCATCGCGCCACCTCTGCTCGTGTTCGCCCCACCGGTTATCGCGATCGCAAGCTTCCATGCCGGATATTGGGGATGGGGCGGTGCCTGGGCAGGCGGCGGTCACTGGGCGGATCGCGGGGGATGGTGGGGTCCCCGCGGCGGCGGATGGCACGCGACAAGAGATCCTGGCTTCGCGGGTTCGTGGGGTCACGGCGGCTTTGGCCACGCGGCTGCATGGGGCGGCGGCGGCTTCGGCCACGCAGGTCGGGGCGGCGGTGGCGCGGGCCATGGCGGGTGGCATGGCGGCGGTGGCGGTGGGCATGGCCATGGCGGCTAGCCGACGGCCGGGCGTGTCGCAGCGAGACTTCGGAGGTGCCATGCATCCGACACCGGTCATCCGGCTGATGCTGTTCGCCGTGCTGGCGCTCGCGGGCAGCGGGCTCGCGAATGCCCAGCAGCCGCCGACAGGTCCGTTGCCGCCTGCCTCGACCTCTCCCGCTGCGCCATTGCCCACGGCCCAGGCCGCTGCGGATCAGCGCATCACCGCCTTGCAGGCGCAACTCCGCATCACCAGCCCCCAGATGCCGCAGTGGAGCGCGTTCGCCCAGGCGATGCGCGACAATGCGACGAGTACGGATGCCCTGTTCCGCCAGCGCGCCGGCACCGCCGCAAGCATGACCGCGGTCGAGAATATGCGGTCGTATGCCCAGTTGGCTCGCGCCTACGCCGACAACACCGAGGCACTCGCCCAGGCCTTCGAGACCCTCTATGGCGTGCTGACGCCCGAGCAGCAGCAGACGATCGACGCGCTGTTTCGCCAACAGCCGGCACAGCCGACCACCACCCAGCCGTATCGACGCTGAACCGGCATTTCGCCGCCTGGCGCATGAAACCTATGCGCAACGAAGGGATGTTAGGTCAGCAAGCTTGGCGTATCTTTGCTGCGATGCAGCACGGTCTCATCGCCGAGACCCAGGAGAGATGCCATGCGAACGATGCCGGCCAGCGGGCCGATTCCCCAAAGCAATACTCCCGATATCAGCAGCTGGCTCTCCGGGCGGGTGGCCAGTCTGTATCGGTTCGCGTCGGCCTGGGCGGCGCGTCGCCGGGCAGCCAGGGAAGCCGCCATGCTCTATCGGCTCAACGATACCGAGCTGCGTGACATGGGCCTCGTACAAGCCGATATCGCCGCCATCATCAGTGCGACCTACCGGCGGGACTGATCGCCCGCCGGCGTCGGGGCTAGCGAGGATCGGCGTCCAGTCGCACGGCTATGCCTTGCAGGTCGGGTGACGCCGCCGGATAGCGCTGCAGCACCAGCGGGTCGTGGCCGGGAATGATGTTGCTCGGATCGCTGGCGAGCCGGCGCATCGTCTCGTAGCCGGCCAGCGTAGCCTCGTGGTTGTGCATGATCGGGAAGGCGCGGCCTTCCTCCATGTTGGCGTAGAAGTGGCTGGCGTCGGATGCCAGCACCATCCAGCCGCGCCGCGTCCAGACGCGCACCACCTGCAGGCCCTTCGAGTGGCCGCCGACGTGGTGCACCGAGAGGCCCGGTGCCAGCTCGTCCACCCCGTCGTGGAACGCGACGCGGCCAGCGTACAGCTTGCGCACCATCGCCACGACGTCCGCTTCCTCGAATGGGCCGCGCAGGCCCGCATGGCACATGCACCGGCCGGTGCAGTAGGCCATCTCGATGTCCTGCACGTGGTACTTCGCCTGCGGGAACAGATCGTGGTTGCCGCAGTGGTCGTAGTGCATGTGCGACAGGATCACGTCGCGCACCTCGCCCGGTTCCACGCCGATCGCGCGCAGCCCGACCGAGGGCGAGCGCACGAACTGCCGGTTGCGCTTCTCGCCCATCGGCGCGTCGAAGCCGGTGTCGAACACGAAGGTCCGCTCCGGCCCCTTGATCGCCCAGACGAAGTAGTCGAGCGGCATCGGCCCGTCGTGCGGATCGCCGCCGATGAAGTTGTTCGCCCGCCGCGCATTCGGATTGTGCGCGTAGTGCACGGCGTAGAGTTCGTACGGCTCCGGCATCACGCGACCTTCGGCCAGCTGACCTTGGACGCCGCGATCGAGTCCGGATGCACCGCCACCGGCCGGCCGTTCTGCCACTGCACGATGCACAGCTTGGCACCGACGCGACGGCCCTTGTCGTCGTATTTCAGCGTCGCGTCGGGGAAGAACAGCGCCGGGCCCTCGTTCTTCATGTCGAGCTCGCGGATCGCCTGCATCACTTTGTGCCGTTCGGCGACGCCGGCGCGCTCCACCGCCTCCTTCAGGATCAGCACGTGCACATAGGCGAACACCGAGTCATGGCCGAACCACGGCTCCTTGGTGCGTTCGACGAAACGCCTGGATACATCCTCCACCGCCTTGCCCGGCCAGTTGGCGAGACCGACCAGCATGCCGTCCAGGTTCTCCGGTCCGGCAACCTTCAGCAGCTCCGGCACGCACCAGTGGCCGCCGCCGCCGATCTTCGGCAGCCGGTCGCTGCGCAGGTTCATCTCGGCGAACTTGTCGCACAGCAGCTTGTCGTCCGGCACGTTGGTGGATTGGAAGATCACGAAGTCGGGCCGCCCCGAGCGTACGTGCTGCACGATCGTGGTCGCGTCGGTCAGCGGCGGCGTGTAGACCTCGTCAGCCACCAGCGAGAGGTTGAGGTTCTTCAGCACATGGTCGCGGATCGGCTTCATGAAGCTGACGGCGGCGGCGGTGTTGTCGCCGACGAACGCCACCTTGGTGGGCCGCTTGCCCGACGCCTTCTCGGCCATCTCCACCACCATGGGCAGCTCGTCCTCGGCCTGCGCATCGGCGGTGGGCGAGGACTGGAACACGTATTTGTAGCCACGCCCGGTGATCAGGTCGGAATAGGACAGCGTCAGCCATGGCAGTTCCGCGCGCTCGGTCACCTCGGTGGCGGCGAGCGTGAAGGTGGACAGCCAGCAGCCGAAGCCGCCGACCAGGTCCGGCTCCTGTGCGATCATCCGCTGGGCCGCATCCTTCGCCTTCTCAGCGGAATCGCCGGTGTCGTACTCGATCAGCCGAAGCTTCGCGCCACCCAGGGCCTTGATGCCCCCGGCGTTGTTGATGTCGTCGATCGCCATGCGCGCGCCCATCTGCTCCAGGATGCCCTGGCGCGCCCACGGGCCGGACAGCGGCACCAGCATGGCGATCTTCACCTCCTTCGCCTGCGCGCGTGTCCGTCGCGGCGTCAGCGCGGCCGCGCCGCTGGCGAGGCCGAGGCCAAGCGCGCCGCGGCGTCCGATCGAAGGCAGGTGCGTCATCGTGTGTTCTCCCATGCAGTCAGGCGTCGGTGAGTCCAAGATACGAACGGCGGACGCGGTCGTCCGCCAGCAATGTCTCATACGTGCCGTCGAGCACCATGTGCCCGGTCTCCAGCACGTAGCCATGATCCGACAGCTCCAGCGCCTCGGCCACGCGCTGCTCGACCAGCAGGATGGTGACGCCGTCCTCGCGGTGGATCTGCGAGATGCGCTCGAAGATCGTGTCGGCGACGGCCGGGGCGAGGCCCATCGACGGTTCGTCGAGCATCAGCAGCTTCGGCACCGATGCGAGGCCGCGACCGATCGCCAGCATCTGCTGCTCGCCGCCGGACAGCGTGCCGGCAAGCTGCGTCGCGCGTTCGGCGAGGATGGGGAACAGCGAGTGGATGCGTTCGAGCGTGTGCGCCCACTGGGCGCGGCCGGCCTGCGGATAGGCGCCCATCTCCAGGTTCTCGCGCACGGTCAGCGTCTTGAACACCTGCCGCCCTTCCGGCACGTGCGCGACGCCGAGATGCGCGCGCCGCGACGCCGGCATGGTCAGCAGGTCCTGGCCAAGGAAGTCGATACTGCCCCGCACCGGTGGCACGATGCCGCAGATGGTCTTGAACAGCGTCGACTTGCCGGCGCCGTTCGGTCCTACGACGGTGACGAACTGTCCCTCGGCGACGGACAGCGAAACGTCGGTGAGTGCGCGCAGGCCGCCGTAGGAGACGCAAAGGTTGCGGACTTCAAGCATGCCAGCTCTCTCCTCCGCCCGCGGCGGCGGAGGGGCTGGAGGAGGTGGGCAGCGAGGCAGGCAGCATCGCCCTACGCATTCTGCCGCGCCAGGAACTTCTTCCCCAGATACGCCTCGATCACCGCGCGATCCTCCACCACGTCGCGTGGCAGTCCGCTCGCCAGCACCGCGCCGTGATCCAGCACCACGAACCGATCCGCCAGCCGCATCATCGCGTGCATCGTGTGTTCGATGATCGCGATCGTCATGCCCTCGTCGCGCAGCTTCGCCAGCACGTCCAGCACGTCGTCGCACTCGTCGCGGCCCAGCCCCGCCAGCGTCTCGTCCAGCAGCAGCAGCCGCGGCCGCCCCGCGAGTGCGCGCGCGAGTTCCATCAGCCGCAGCTGCTTGTTGGTGAGCTGTCCCGCCTGCCGCGTCGGCCAGCTGCAGCATCCCGACGCGTTGCAGCGCGTGCTCCGCCGAGGCCACGGCATCGTGGTCCGGCAGGCCGGCGCCGTACGCTCCGACGATCACGTTGTCCAGCAGCGGCAGCCGCGGAAAGCTGCGCACCACCTGGAACGTGCGCCCGACGCCCATGCGGCACACCTGGTAGACCTTGCGCCCCAGCATCGGCTCGCCGGCCAGCGTCGCGCTGCCTTCATCCGGCGGCAGCACGCCGTTCAGCACGTTGAACAGCGTGGTCTTGCCGGCGCCGTTCGGGCCGATGATGCCGAGGATCTCGCCCCGCGCGACCGAGAAGCTCACCTGGCTCACCGCACGCAGGCCGCCGAACGAGCGCGACAGGTCCTGCACCAGCAGCAACGGCGCCGAAGCGCCCACGTCGGCATAGTCGCGCGCGCGGCAGCGGAGCGGCGGGGAGCGCCGGTGGCGGAGCCGGCAGCGCGGCGCGGCGGAACCAGCGGTCGCGGATCGTCCAGTACAGCCCGTCCGGCGCCGCCAGGATGATGCCGATGATCGCCGCGCCGTACACCACGCCCTGGATGCCGGGAATGATGTTGCCCAGCTGTGCGTTCAGCGATTCCGCCAACGGCACCAGCACGGCCGCACCGATCAGCGGGCCCCAGATCGACACGACGCCGCCGAACAGCGTCACCACCACCGGCTGCGCCGACACCAGCAGGCCGAACACCGAATCAGGCGTCACCACCAGCAGCACGCAGGCGTACAGCCCGCCGGCCGCCGCGGCGATGGTGCCCGAGGTGATCAGCGCCCGCATCTTCCAAAGGCGCGAGTTGATCCCGGCCGCCTCGGCCGCCAGTTCGTTCTGCCGTATCGCCAGCAGTGCCAGGCCGAAGCGCGAGTTCTCCACCAGCATGCACACCAGCACGCCGGCCGCGAGCACGCCCGTCGCGACGACGGTGTAAAGCCGCTGGTCGGTGAACTCGAGATACGCCGCCGGGTTCTCCCGGTGCATCGGCAGCGACATCTCCTGGAAGCCCAGATATTGCAGGAAGTAGAGAATGGCCAGCGGATACGCCAGCATCGACAGCGCGAAGTAGTGCCCGCGCAGACGGAACGTCGGCACGCCGATCACCACCGCGGCGAGCGCGCCGACGACCATGCCGAGTGGGATGCCCAGCCAGGGCGTCAGGTTCCAGTACACCAGCGCCAGCGTCACAGTGTAGGCGCCGATGCCGAAGAACGACGCGTGGCCGAACGACAGCTGACCGCCATAGCCGGACAGGATGTTCCACGACACGCCGAACACCGCCCAGATCGGCACCAGAGTCAGGATCAGCTGGTAGTAGCTGTTGGTGACGAAGGCCGAGATCGCCAGGTAGCCGACAGTGACGGCCACCAGCGCGATGCCGTCGCGCCGCAGCCGGATGCCGGCGCCCTGTCTCACGCGCGCTCCGCCGAGCGGCCGAACAGGCCCTGCGGACGCAGCATGACGATCATCAGGAACACCACGAAGATCGCCGCGTTCTGCAGCTGCGGCGGCAGGACCAGGGCGGAGCACTGCTGCACGAAGCCTACCGTCAGCCCGCCCCAGAACGCGCCCAGGATGCTGCCCATGCCGCCGAGCACGACGCCGGAATACATGACGATGACGTAGTCGAGCCCGATGAACGGACCGAACGACAGGTAGGTCGCCATCAGCCCGCCGGCGACCGCGGTGATGCCGCAGCCCAGCGCGAACGCGGTGCGATAGGCGCGATCGACGTCGATGCCCATGTAGGTGGCCGCCGTCGGGTTGTCGGCCGCGGCGCGCAGCGCCTTGCCGAGCCGTGTGTACTCCAGCACCAGGTACAGGGTGATTGCGGTGACGATGGCGACGGCGCAGGCGATCAGCCGCGCCTTGTTGAGGAACACCGTGGCGTCGCCGTAGAAGCCGCTGACCATGAAGGCGCTGGAGGCCAGCGGCGTGCGCACCGTCTCGGGCGTCGAGCCGAACACGATCAGTCCGCCATTCTGCAGGATCAGCGAGATACCCAGCGTGACGAGAAGCTGGCCGAAATGCCCGTCATCGATGGTGCCCGCCGTGCGCAGGCCGGAGACGCGCGCGATCAGGAACCGGTGCAGCAGTGCCCCGCCGGCGAACACGATGGGACCGGCGCACAGCGCGCCGACGAACGGCCCGACATACGGGCCAAGGAAGGCGAACACGCCGGCGCCGGTGACCAGGTAAAGGCTGGCATACATGCCGAGCATCAACAGTTCGCCCTGGGCGAAGTTGACGATGCGCATGATGCCGAAGATCAGCCCGAGGCCGATGCACATCAGACCGTAGATGCAACCGATGGTGATGCCGGCGGTGATGGCGTTCAGCGTGTTCTCGATGAGGACTTCGAGGTCCAACGGCTTTCTTGTGCCTCCCTGGTGTCGGCACTCTTACTGGGTCGCCGCGTCCGCCTCAAGCGACCAGCCGGATATCAGGTTGCCGAGCTGGCGCGGCGCCTCGCCAGGCCACAGCAGGTCGCCGTCGAGTGTGGCGCCCCAGGCGGCGGCCACGCCCATCGCGCGTAGTCCGTCGGGGGCGACGGCGCGGTACGATACGTGATGGTGGCCGTGCACAATGAGGCTGGCCCCCATCGCGCGCGCCAGCGTGTCCAGCGCGGCGTTGCCGGAGGGATGGCTGCGCGGCGCCTCGTGCGTCACCAGAATGTCGGCACGCTGGCCGGCGAGGTGGTCGTAATCCTCGGGCCAGATCGCGGTGGCGCCGAGTGAATGGATCAGCGCGGCGATGTGCTCCTCGCGCCAGTTGAGATGCGCAAGATCGTCGGGCAGGTCGGCACGGCGATGCAGGCGCGGCGGCTCGGGCGGCTCCCAGATGCGTGGGCGGAACGTGCCGCCCAGGCCGGCGATGCGCACGCCGGCGATTTCGACAACCCGCGCGTGCAGCGCGCCTTGCGTGGTGCGCGGGTTGCGCTCGGGCTCCACCAGATTGGCCCACATCTCCGGGCCGCCGTCGTTGTCGTGGTTGCCAAAGATCCAGTGCACGTCGATACCGCGATCGAGCAGCGGCGCCGCCAGGTCGTCGAGTGGCCGGTCGCACTGAATGTCGCCCAGCAGGATCGCCGCCCGCGGCAGCGGATCGAGCAATGCGAGGCCTTGTTCCACGCTGTCCCATTGCTGGTGGATGTCGCCGATGAAGACGATCGTCATGGTTTCGTATGTTCCGTGTCGACTGGCCTGACCTTGACGATGTCGCGGCGGCGTCCCTAGCCTTCCACGAATACCCGCAAAATGGAAACCGGATGAACGATCAGATCGAAGCCGGGCCGACGGCGTTCCTCAACCGGCTCGAAGCGGCAGCAGCGCGCACGGAAACACCCTGTGGCGACGGCACGATGGTCTGGCGGTCCTGGGGCGATGGCCCGGTGCTGGTGCTGTTCCACGGCGGTGCCGGATCGTGGCGGCACTGGGCACACAATATCGACGTGCTGTCGCGCGACTATCGACTGCTGGTGCCGGATCTGCCGGGGCTCGGTGAGTCGGCGTTTCCGCCTGACGGCGATGAGGCGATGGCGGTCGCCAGAATCGTCGCGCACGGCATCGACCTCATTCTGGGCCAGGATGCGCGCTACGACGTGGCCGGGTTTTCGTTCGGCGGCACCATGGCGACCTGCGTCGGCGCGGTCCACGGTGCGCGCGTGCGTTCGGTGACGATCATCGGCTCGAGCGGCGTCGGCCCGCCCGGCAGTGCTGTGGAACTGCTGAAGGTGCGCCATCTTGCCGGGCAGGAGCGCGTGGAGACGCATCGTATCAACCTTAACCGGCTGATGATCGCCGATCCGGCGAAGATCGACGACCTGGCGCTGGCGATCCAGGAGTGGAACACGCGGCATTCGCGGTTGAAGACGCCGACGCTGTCGCGCAGCGGCGCGCTGCCCAATGCGCTGAAGCAGGTGGTGGCGCGCGTCAACGGCATCTGGGGCGAGCGCGACGCGCCGGCCAATCCGCGCGCGCCGCTGCGCGTGGCGGCGCTGCGCGAGCTGCGGCCGGACGCCGATGTGCGGATGATTGCCGGTGCCGGCCATTGGGTGGCGTACGAGGCGCCCGAACAGTTCAACGCGATGCTGCTGGAGATGCTGAAGCGCACGCGGCCATGATGCAAAGTCCCCGTCGCCGCGAGGCCGGGGAGAGCCGGGGAGGGGGGATCGCGGCCCGGCACCCTCTCCCCAACCCTCCCCCGCCTTGCGGTGGAGGGGGTCCGACGGAGTGACCGAAATGTCCGATGCGAGTGCGGTTGCGCGTGGCCCAGGCGAGATGATGGGCAACGCCGGTCCTGGCATGCTGGCCGGGCTCCGAGTCGTCGAAGTTGCCGACGAACGCGCCGAGTACACCGGCCTGCTGCTCGCCGGCCTCGGCGCCGAGGTGGTGAAGATCGAGCCGCCGGAAGGCAACGCAACGCGCCGCATCGGTCCTTTCCTGGAGGACGAGCCGGGGCTGGAGCGTTCGCTGTTCTTCTGGAACTACAACCGCGCCAAGAAGTCGGTGGTCCTCGACCTGCGCGAGACGCTGGCGCGCGAGCACCTGCTGCGTCTGCTGGAAGGCGCCGACGTGTTGCTGGACGCCAGCTGCGGCGCGCTGAACGAGACGCTGGCGCTGGATCGCGCCGCGCTGGCCGCGCGCTTCCCCGCGCTGGTGACGGCGCGCATGACGCCGTTCGGCGACGACGGGCCGTGGAAGGACCTGAAGAGCTCCGACCTGATCCACCTCGCGCTCGGCGGGGTGATGATGAACTGCGGCTACGATCCCGACCCCAACCTGGAATACGACACGCCGCCGATCGCACCGCAGATCTGGCACGCGTATCACATCGCCGGCGAGCAGCTTGCCACCGGCATCATCGCCGCGCTGATCCATCGTCATCGCAGCGGCCAGGGGCAGGACGTGTCGGTCGCGGTGCACGAGGCGGTGTCGAAGAACCCCGAACTCGACATCATGCACTGGGTGATGCGGCGCGTGCCGCTGTGGCGGCTGACCAACCGCCACGCGGCGGAGATCCCGAACCATTCGCCGTCGATCTGCCACACCAAGGACGGGCGCTGGTTCATCTCGCACGGCATGGGCGCGCGCGACCTGAAGAACCTGGTGCCGCTGCTGACCAAGTACGGCGCGCAGGCCGACCTGGAGCCGCCGCCGCCGGATGCCGATCTGCGAGGGCGGCAGGTGCCCGGTTCGGCCGCCGGCGACGAGAAGCGCGCGCACATGCTGGACGTGGTGCAGCGCTTCATCCGCGCCTGGACCTATGCCGACATGCCGTGGCGCGAGGCACAGGACGCCGGTCTGCTGTGGGCGCCGCTACGCAAGCCGCACGAGAACGCGCTGGACGAGCACTGGCTGACCCGCCACAGCTTCGCCGACGTCCCGCACCCGGAGCATGGCCGCAGTTTCCGCTATCCCACCAGCAAGTGGCTCAGCAGCAGGACCAGCTGGCAGGTCGGAAGGCGCGCGCCGCTGCTGGGCGAGGACACCGCCGCGGTGCTGGGCGAGGCGATGCGCCGGCCGGCTGTTCCGGCCGAACCGCGCCCCGTCGCGAGCCCGCATCTGTCGGCGCTGCACGGCAGGCCCTTCCCGCTGCAAGGGGTGAAGATCCTGGACTTCGCCTGGTTCCTGGCGTCCGCCGGAGGCACGCGCTTCCTCGCCGCGCTGGGCGCGGAGAGCTTCAAGGTGGAGTGGAAGGACAACCCCGATACGCGCCTCGCCGCCATGGCGCCGATCGGCGGACGTGCGGCGCGCGATGCCGCGACCGGTCCGCTGCCGGGGGTGAAGGACCCCGACATGGGCGGGCAGTTCAACAACAAGAACGCGGGCAAGCGCGGCATTTCTCTGAACATCCGCCACCCGAAGGGATTACAGATCGCCAAGGACCTGGTGCGGGTGTGCGACGTGGTGGCCGAGGGGTTTTCCCCCGGCGTGCTGCAGCGGCTCGGGCTGGGATATGACGTGCTGAAGAGCATTCGCCCGGACATGATCTACATCCAGCAATCCGGCATGGGGGCGCACGGCACCTACGGACGGATGCGCACCGTCGGCCCGGTGGCCGCGGCGTTCGGCGGCCAGGGCGACATGTCGGGGCTGCCCGAGCCGGCGATGCCGGTCGGCTGGGGCTACTCCTATCTCGACTGGATGGGCGCCTATGGCTACGCGCTGGCGCTGTTGGGCGCGATTTATCATCGCGAGCGCACCGGCGAGGGCCAGTGGATCGATGCCTCGCAATGCGAGTCGGGCCTGTTCCTCACCGGGACGACGATTCTCGACTGGTCGGCGAACGAGCGCGTGTGGCGGCGCTACGGCAACCGCTCGCCCTACAAGCCGGCGGCGCCGCACGGGGCGTATCGCTGCGCCGGCAAGGACCGCTGGATCGCCATCGCCTGCTTCAGCGATACCGAATGGCGCGCGCTGGCGCAGGTGGCGGGGCAGGGGGCGTGGCTGGAGGATCGCCGGTTCAACACGCTGGAGCATCGGCTGCTGCACCAGGATTCGCTCGATGCGGCGGTAGAGGCCTGGACCCGCACCCAGGACGGCTACGACTGCATGATGGCGCTGCAGCGCGCCGGCGTGCCGGCCGGCGTGTGCCAGAACGCCGAGGACCGCTGCGACCGCGATCCGCAGCTGCAACACCTGAAGTGGCTCACCGAGGTCACCGGCACCAAGATCGGCACCTGGCCGGTCTACGAGCTGCCGATGAAGTTCAGCCGCACGCCGGCCTATATCGGCGGTCCGACCAACCGCGGCGCGCCGGGCTACGGCGAGGACAACGCACTGGTGCTGACCGAGCTGCTGGGCATGTCACACAGCGACGTGGAGCGCCTGGCCGAGGAAGGCGTCATTTAGCGGCTCAGGATCCGGTCAGCGCCTGCAGTTCGGCAAGCAGCGCACGCAGTTCGGCGGCGGCGGTGGAGCGCGGGGCAGCTTCGGTGACGCCAAGCCCACCGGCGAAGGCATGGGCAAAGCCGGCGCGGTTGCCCAGGGTGGAGCGCAGCAGCGGCACCTGCCGGTTGCCGAGGTCCGCGGCGATCGCATCGCGCAGCCGCGAGGTGGGTGGTGTGCGGTTGAACACGAGGTGCGCCGGGCGGCGCTCCTCGGCCGCGAGCCGGATGGTGCCCTCGGCCGCCCAGACGTCGGGCATGGAGGGCTGGATCGGCACCAGCACGAGGTCGGCGGCGCGCACCGCGACGCGCGCGTCGGTGTCGAGCTGCGGCGGGCTGTCGATCAGCACGATGTCGTGCTCACGCTTCAGCCGCTCCACCTCCGCCGGCAGCCGCCAGCCGGCGATGTCCGAAAAGGAGAGTGCCGCGGCCTCGTGCAGGCGAGCGCGGCGCAGGCTGTGCCAGCGGCCGAGGCTCTTCTGCGGGTCGATGTCGAGCAGCGCCACGCGGTGCGAGGGCGCGAACGCCGCGGCGAGGTTGGCAGCCAGCGTGGTCTTGCCGGTGCCGCCTTTCTGCTGCGCGACGGTGATCACCACTGCCATGGCTGCGACTCCGCTGGTGCGGTGCAGTATAGCCGAGGCGGCGGCGCGGGGGCGGCGCGTGCGGCAGGGCCCCTATCGCGCGGCGCGTGCCGTCGCCAGCGCCTCGCGGCACGATTGCGAGAGGCTCTCCTGATGGTCGCTGAGGCATTGCAGCGCCCTTCCGCCGCCCGGCATGATCCCTCGGCACAGGCTGCGGAAATCACCGCCGCAGGCCTGGCGCAGCATCATCGCGTCCTCGCGCATCGGCATGGTCCCGTGCATCGGCGCGGACTGTCCCGCGCCACTCTGCGGCGTCTCCGGGGGTGCGCCGCCCGTTGCGCCGCCCATGACGGCTGCGACCGCGGCATGGCAGCCCTGCGACAGGCCGGCCATGTTGCCCTGCAGGCACTGCAACGCGGCGCTGCCGCCGGTCGGCACATTGGCGCAATGCGCCTGGTAGTCGCTGCGGCAGGACTGGCGGATCGCGTTGGCCTGTGCCTGGGTCGGCTGCTGCGCCGCGGCGCTGCCGGCCAAGGCAGCCAAGGTCAGGCTGGCCAGGACATACTGCCGCACAAAACCGAGCGCTTGCGTTCCCTGCATGACGATCCCTTTGACTGCCGGTCCATGACATTGCCGCCTGTCCTGCCATGGCGGCAAGCGTCGCCACCGCCGCGCCGGCGCGCTAGGCTGAGGGCAGCAGATCAGGAGTTCCCTCATGAGCGAAGCCTGCATCGTCGGCTGGGCGCACTCGCCGTTCGGCAAGCTGGACGACCCCGACATCGAGGCGCTGATCGGCCGCGTCGCCCGCGCCGCGATCGACGATGCCGGTATCGCGCCGGCGGAGGTCGAGGCGAGCTTCGTCAGCCTGTTCAACAACGGCTTCTCGGCGCAGGACTTCCCCGCCTCGCTGGTGCTGCAGCACGTGCCGGAACTGCGGTTCCGGCCGATCACCCGCTACGAGAACGCCTGCGCATCGGGCTCGGCCGCGGTGCATGGCGCGCGAGACTTCCTGGGCGCCGGCCGCGGCCGGTTCGCGCTGGTCATCGGCGTCGAGAAGATGACCGCCACGCCCGGCGCCCAGGTCGGCGAGAACCTGCTTAAGGCGGCCTACCAGAAAGAGGAGGCCGACATCCCCGCAGGCTTCGCCGGAGTGTTCGGGCGGATCGCCGAGCGCTACTTCCAGCGCTACGGCGATCAGTCCGATGCGCTGGCGGCGATCGCGGCGAAGAACCATAAGAACGGCGTGGACAACCCGTATGCGCAGATGCGCCGCGACCTGGGCTTCGAGTTCTGCCGCACCGTCAGCGAGAAGAATCCCTATGTCGCGCCGCCGCTGAAGCGGACGGACTGTTCGCTGGTGTCCGATGGCGCCGCGGCGCTGGTGATGACCGATGAGGAGACCGCGCGGTCGATGGGTAAGGCGGTGCGGTTCCGGGCAGCGGTGCAGGTGAACGATTTCCTGCCGATCTCGAAGCGCGACATCACGCAGTTCGAAGGCGCGGCGCAGGCATGGCGGCGGGCGCTCGATGCGGCTGCGGTCAGGCTGGATGAGCTGTCGTTCGTCGAATTGCACGATTGCTTCACCATCGCGGAGCTACTGGAATACGAGGCGATGGGGCTGGCGTCGCCAGGGCAGGGTGCGCGTGCGGTGCTCGAGGGATGGACGGCGAAGGACGGGCGGCTGCCGGTCAATCCCTCCGGCGGACTGAAGGCCAAAGGTCATCCGATCGGCGCCACCGGCGTGTCGATGCACGTGATATCGGCGATGCAGCTGACCGGCCAGGCGGGGGATATGCAGCTCCCGAAGGCCGACCTCGCCGGCGTGTTCAACATGGGCGGCGCGGCGGTGGCCAACTATGTGTCGATCCTGGAGGCGGTATGATGACGCAGGATGCGCCGAACGATACCAGCGCGATCACGGACTACCACGCGCACGTCTACTATGACCCTTCCACCAAGGAGCGTGCGGCGCAGCTGCGGCACTGGGTCGAGGAACGCTTCGCCGGTCCGATGCGCATGGGAAGCTGGCATGACGAACCGGTGGGACCGCACGTGCAGGCGATGTACCAGATCGCCTTCGCCCCCGAGCTGTTTCCGACCCTGGTGCCGTTCCTGATGATGAACCGCATGGGGCTGACGGTGCTGGTGCATCCGCAGTCCGGCCGACCGCGCGACGACCACACGGTGAACGCGATGTGGCTGGGCCAGGTGCTGCCGGTGAAGACCGAGGTGCTGCGCGAGGTCGGGTAGCGGCCTACACCAGGAGCCCGCCGGCCTGCACCGCCAGCGTGGTGAAGTCCGTGCCGCTGCCGCTCGATTTCGCCTGCTGCTGCATCGCCAGCAGGTACTGGTCCGTGAGGCTGGTGACGAATTTCGGGTCCTGCAGTTTCTTGACGTCGAGCCGCGACGAGACCGCCGTCTCCTGCGCCCTGAGTTCCTGAAAGGCGACCTGCTGCGGGATGCCCAGCGCGGTGAGCACGACCGCGCGGTTGACCGGGTCGCCGAGGATCTCGTCCACCGACGTGATCGATTTCGCCTGTCCCAGGAACGCCAGCGCATTCGACAGGCCGGGCGTGGCCTTGTCCAGCGACTGCCGCCACAGCACTTCGCTGTAGCCGTTGGTGATGGTGGCGATCACCTTCGGGTCCTGCAGGGCGGCGAGGCCATTCTTGGCGAAGTTGAAGGTGTTGGCGGCGCTCAGCAGGTTGGTATCGCCTAGCTTGTTCACCAGCGAATTGCTCTGGCCGGGGTCCGACAGCAGCGCCTTCTGCGCCAGCGCAGGATACTGGATGTAGCGGGAGAGATTGTTCGCGGTCAGCAGCACCTTCATCACGTTGGGATTGGCCAGTGCGGTCTTGATGTCCTTTGCCTTGGCGAGACCCGCGGTGAAGGCCGCGATATCCCGCTGCACCTGCGGGGTCTTCGCCTCCTGCGCGACGTCCTTGGTCTCGTTGATCTGCGCCAGCTTGAGGTCGGTGAGCGGATTGCCGGTGGAGACCGCGGTCGAGGCGGCACTCGTGCCGCCGCCGAACAGCGTGGTCAGCATCGAGCTGGCGACGTCGGCCGTCGACGAGCTGCCCGAGAAGAGCAGGCTGTAGTCGATGCCGCTGATGATGCTGCTCATCGGGAGCCTCGGCAATGCGGTCCAGTCGCTATCTTGCGCCGGCGGCCTTAATCCTTGGTTTACGGCTGCCGCTTGCTTGACATCCGAACGCCCCGCTTCATCATCCGGTCATCCGGGAGAATGTCCATGTCCGCCCTCGATCGTTGCCTGAACGTTTATGACCTGCGTGCCGCCGCCAAACGCCGACTGCCACGGGCGGTGTTCGAATTCGTCGATCGGGGCAGCGAGGACGGCATCGCGGTCGCCAACAACCGCAACGCGTTCGAGCGCATCAAGCTGCGGCACCGCGCCCTGGTGGACGTCTCGGGCCGTACCATGAACACCGAACTGTTCGGCAAGCCGGTGTCGATGCCGCTGGCGATCGCGCCCACCGGAGCAGCCGGCCTGTGCTGGCATGAGGGCGAACTGGAGTTGGCCAAGGCGGCGGCCAAGGCGAAGATCCCGTTCACGCTGGCGACCGGGGCGATGACCGGGATGGAGAAGATTGCGCAGCAGGCGGGACCCGGCGTGGGCGGCCGGCTGTGGTTCCAGCTTTACGTCTGGAACAAGCGGGAGATGTCGTACCAGCTGATCGAGCGGGCCAACCGGGCCGGGTTCGAGGCGCTGATCGTCACAGTCGATACCATCGTGCCGCCGAACCGCGAGTACAACACGCATAACGGCTTCATCGCG
>CAWETN010000015.1:0-180561 GCA_963812075.1 uncultured Alphaproteobacteria bacterium | reverse complement strand
TGGCTTGCGCCCTTTGCGTCGATCTCCACCCGAAAGTCGCGATCGTGCAGATTCCAGTAGGCAACATTGTATCGGCTCTCGCGCAGCACGCAGGCGCCTGGCACCGTTACGAGTGCCCAGTTCAGGTGCTGCTGGTCTGTTTGGTATCCAGCCTCCTGGTAAAAGGCACCCGGCGCAAGGTTCGCGTCTTCCCAAAAGGTGAGAAATTCATCCGTCTCCCAAAGATCGATTGCGAAGGCCCCGGCATTGATCAGACCGGAATTGAACACGTCGGCACGCGTGGGGCGAGTCCAAAACTGTTGGGGTTGCGGCAGCAGGGCCATCATATGCGGCAACAGGACAAGGTGCTGCGACTTCAGCAGGTCTATCATCTCGGTCAGTCGGCTGAAGACGGCGATGTCGCAGTCCAGGTAAACCGCCGTCCTTGCGAATTGGCGCAGGTACCGCAGGAATGTCGGCTTTAGCGCATTGCAGAACTCCGAGGCGGTGAACTTCGCCGCATACCAGCCGGAATTCGCCAAGCCGAGCTCACTGAGAAGCACGATCCTTCCTTCGGGAAAGGCCGCCGCATCCTTCGGCTCGCCATCCACGAGCAGCAGGCGCGCAGAGAACTCCGGATGATGCGCCAGGAAGCTGCGCGCTGTCAGCCTTGCGAAGGGCAGGAAGTTGCGGGTGGCAACCAACGCAAGGCAGGGCGCTGCCGCGGGCGCATCCGACACGGGCAGAGGCCGCTGGACGGACTTTTCGAGGTTCGGATGCGGGCGCGTTGAGGACGGGAGTCCGGCAGTAGCCAGGATCTGGCGCCGTCGCGCGAGTTGTTCGCTTATCATGGTCGATTCCCGGAAGTCGCGAAGGCAGCCTGGTTGAATTGCTCTGAAAGAATCTGCCGGCCAGATTGAGCGGCCACCCCGAGGTTGGTCAATCCCTTTCAGAGCCAGTCTCACTTATTTAGCGTATAGACGAAGGTTTGGACTTCGGTGTTGGCGACGCACGACCCGCCTGGCTACAACGGTCCCGCGGCGAACGGTTCGCTTCGGCGTGGCCGGAGGCTGGTTATGCCCACCGGCCGCACGCAGAAGAGGTCGCCCGGCCGCGGCATTCGTGTTATTTGGACCCGCATGCAAGGCGATCCCGCCGTCCTCGCCCGTCGGTTCCAGTATCGGAATCCACTCGACCTGCCGCGGATAAGCTATGCCGACATCGTCTGCAACATCACTGAAGGCGTGTACGTGGAGCCGCCCGCGGAGCCGCGCCGGTTTTCGCGCCGGCCGCCTGCCTTCCATGACGACCCCGATCAGGCCAGGCTGTTCCCGCGCTTCGACGAAGTCACAGTGACCTATCCGCCGGTATTCACGGTGTCACTGCGCGACGTGACGCTGCTCGGCTTTCGCTCGGTGCTGTCGCCCGAGGGCTTCTTCGTCAACGACCTCGGCTTCCTCGATACCGGTGAGCTGCTGAGTTTTGCGAAGGGTCTCGGGCGCTCCGACGAGGCAACGCGGCTGCTGCCGACGGACGAACCGGCGGTGTTCGTTCCGGCCGATGACGGACGGGACGCCGTCCATCTCGAAGGACCAATCGTCCTTCTTACCTCGGCCGAGCCTGGCAACTTCGGCTCATTCCTCTACCGCGACCTCGTCAAGCTGGTGAATCTCACGGAGATACCCCCGGCGTGGCGCTTCCTGGTGCACCTGCCGGGCGAGACCTACGAACAGCTTTTGAGGCTGACCGGCCTGCCGATGGACCGGGTGATCGCGCACGACATCCGCGCTGCGTACCGCATCGATCAGGCGATCATTCCGGGTCTGCGGTGCCCGCTCGCCTTCGCGGACCCCGCGACGCGCAAACTCTACGAACGGCTGCGCGTGGCATGCGACAGCGGCGAGCGGGGTCGACGGATCTACGTCTCGCGACAGTCGGTCAGTGCCACGAGGCGGATGGGGCGCGTGATGCTCAACGAAACGGAGCTGATCGATCGATTGCGCCCGCTCGGATTCGACATCGTCGAACCGCAGTTGCTGACCGCGGCTGAGCAGATCGCGGCGTTCGCCGCCGCGGATGTGGTGGTCGGACCGTCCGGGGCGGGCATGTTCAATGCAGTGTTCTGCCGTCCCGGCACCCGGCTGATCGACATCGAATCGGAGCCGCACTGGATCTATCCGCATTCCTGCCTGTTCGCTTCCGCCGAACTGGACTACGGGATCGTGGAAGGGCTCGCCGCAGACAACGATTGGTCGCGCCACCACAAACCATGGCGGGTCAACATCGACGCGCTGCTGCGGCGGATCGCCACGATTGTACCCGAGGAAGGACGCTCGATGCCCGATACGCTCACCCCGACGGTTGCAAACGATCTGTCCGGCAAGCTGTGGTCGATCCCGGAGCTGAGCGGGGAGAACTACACAGTCGTGCTGCAGCGCTTCCACCGCACCTTCCGGCCGAAGAATTACCTGGAGATCGGCGTGTCCAACGGGGCGACGCTGGACCTGGCGGAATGCTTCTCGATCGGAGTGGACCCGAGCTTCGCCATCGACCGGCCGACGCTGCGGAACAAGCCCGCCTGCTGCTTCTTCCAGATGACCAGCGACAGCTTTTTCCAACGGTTCGATCCGTCCGTTCTGTTCGGCGAGCCTCTGGACATGGCGTTCCTCGACGGGATGCACCTGTTCGAGTTTCTGTTGCGCGACTTCATCAACGTCGAGCGTCATTGCAAACCGAATTCCGTCGTCTTCATGCACGACTGCATCCCGACCGACGAGTATGTCGGGCGCCGCGCGATGGACGACCACCGGCTTCGAAACCGGTCGGCGCATCCGGAGTGGTGGACGGGTGATGTCTGGAAGGCGCTGGCGATCATCCTCCGGCACCGTCCCGATCTGCGCGTCGTGGTGTTCAACGCCCACCCGACAGGCCTGGTCGCCGTGACGCATCTCGACCCGTCCTCCCGCCTGCTCGCGGACCGCTATTTCGACCTGGTGGCGGAGTACAAGGACCAGACGCTAAATGAACACGGCGACGCGCATTATCGCGCGCTGCGCATCATCGAGACGCGGGACTACGCAAGCCTCGAGGCCCTGAGCAGCCTCTTCTGGCTGTAGGTCATTCGCCGATCCCGAACGTCCTGATCAGCTCGAGCTGAGCGCCGCCGGTCAGGCGCAGGGTGCGAACGCCGCCGACCGAATCGAGCA
This sequence comes from uncultured Alphaproteobacteria bacterium, assembly GCA_963812075.1. Taxonomy (GTDB): domain Bacteria; phylum Pseudomonadota; class Alphaproteobacteria; order Acetobacterales; family Acetobacteraceae; genus JAMXLO01. The sequence continues at coordinate 177,376 of CAWETN010000015.1, read as the reverse complement.
CCGCCACGCGGACGCGCTCATGCAGGACGTCGCTCGCGCTCACCTGCGAGCCAATCGCGATGTCGAAGCACCAACCCGCGCCGGCTGCCTTTTCCCCGACGCCGGCCGAGCCGATCACCTCGCGGTCGCGGATCACCGCGACGAGCAGGTCCCTGTCTTGAGGCTCGATGGTGTTTTCCGCCCATCCCGTGATGGCGTCGCCGGTGAAGTTGAAGGCGCCGGCGAGATGGCACGATTCAATCACCGGCTCGATCATGGCGCGCAACGCGGTTTCGCGCCGCGCTGCAGCCCGCCGGGCAAACCAGCGCCTCACGCGCGCGCCTCCGTCAGCCGGTCCGCAGCCTCCTTCATCGAGGACATCACGTGCTCGCCTTCCGATCAGCAGCCACATCAGGTCGCAGGCGAATCTCGACGTCAATGCTGCATCGGCGCCGACCTCCGCAATCGGCCCGAGCCTGCCTGACGCCCGGTCAGCCGGGCGGTCATGGAATTAAGGTTGCATTAAGCACAGCCGCGGCAAAAACCGGATTGCCGCCAGTGCCGGAGTCCGATGAAAGTCCTGTTCGCGACCAGCGAGTTCGCCGACTTTGCCAAGGCCGGCGGACTGGGCGAGGTCTCGGCCGGCCTGCCACGTGCCTTGCGACGCCGCGACGTCGATGCGCGCGTGCTGCTGCCGGCCTACCCAGAGGTGATCTCCAGGGCATCCGACATCACCGTCGTCGCGCATCTGCCCGGCCACGCCGGCATCGATCCCTGCTGCATCGGCGAGGCACGCACCGCGGACGGCCTGGTCCTGTACCTGGTGCTGGCGCCCTCGCTGTACCAGCGCACCGGCAGCCCCTATGCCCACCCCGAGGGGCACGACTGGCCGGACAACGACTTGCGTTTCGCACGTCTGTCGCTGGCCGCCGCCGAGATCGCCGCCGGCCGCGCCGGCATGCACTGGCAACCGGACGTGCTGCACGTGAACGACTGGCCGGTCGGACTGGCGCCGGCATATCTGCGCTGGCAGAGCACGAACGTTCCGACGATCCTGACCATTCACAACATTGCCTACCAAGGTCTGTTCGCAAAGGATCGCATCGCCTCGCTGGGCATTCCTGCGAGTGCGTTCCACGTCAACGGGGTCGAGTTCCACGACCAGGTGTCCTTCCTGAAGGCGGGCCTGTTCTACGCCGGGCACGTCTCCACGGTCAGCCCGACCTACGCGCGCGAAATCACCACCGAGGCCTACGGCGCCGGCCTGCACGGGCTGACCAGCGGGATCGCGGCCGAGGGACGCCTGTCGGGTATCGTCAACGGCATCGACGAGACCTGGGATCCCAGCCGCGACCCGCATCTGCCGCACCACTTCGAGCCCGACGACCTGTCAGGCAAGCAGGCGAACGCCGATCTGGTCCGCACCGGGCTCTGCCTCAGCCATTCGGACGGGCCGCTGTTCGGGGTGGTGTCGCGCCTCGTGCACCAGAAGGGGCTCGACCTGGTCGCCGACACGGCACGCGAGATCGTGCGCGAAGGCGGCCAGATCGCCATCCTTGGCCTGGGCGATCCCGACACCGAGCACATGCTGAGCCGCCTGGCGCGCGGTCATCGGGACCATGTCGGCCTGCTGATCGGCTACAACGAGGCGATGGCCCGCCGGATCGTCGCCGCCAGCGACTTCTGCCTGATGCCATCGCGCTTCGAGCCATGCGGACTGACGCAGATGCAGGCACAGCGCTACGGCGCGCTGCCGATCGCGCACCGCACCGGTGGCCTCGCCGACACGATCGCGGATGGCGAGACCGGTTTCCTGTTCTCCGACCTGTCGGGCGAAGGTCTGCTCGGTGCCTGCCGCCGGGCGTTCGAGGCATTCGACGATCCCGGCGTGCTGGCCGAGATGCGCCAGGCCGCGATGAACCGCAACTTCGACTGGTCGGGCACGGCGGCAGAGTACGAACTTATGTATGCGAAGCTGATCGGGCTGCGGAGCACAGCGGCGATGACCGCCAGGCCGGCGCGACCGCACGTCCGACAGCCACGCGCGGCGTTGCCGGTCGCCGCCTGAGCGGCGTCGGGAAGCGCCCCTCACCGTCTCACCAAGCCCCTGGGCGACGGCGCGGCGATGCCGGGACGGCGGCCGCGCCGGCGCGGCCCTGCGCGCTTCTGCCGGCTGTTCCGACCTGCTAGGTTCGCCGCGGGCTGCCGGTGAGCGGTGCTCGCCGCACGCGCATCCCGAGCCGCATCGAGAACGGACGATAGTCGTGGGCAGACTTTATTTCGCCGCAGCACTCATGATGCTGCTCGTACCGTTCCTGCTGCTGTCGATCTTTACCAGCCTCACGACACGAAAGCAGCTCGTTCTCTTCTGCTGCGCGGCGCTGGTCGTCATCGGCGGAGTGGCTTTTTCATTCACCGAGGCGGCGGATCTGCTCCTGTGGCGCTGGAACGCCCCGCCGATGCCGTCGGAGGAGAGCCGGTTCGTTTCCGTTGCCGCCAGCATACGAGAGCAGGCCGCGGAGGCCGAGAACATCCGGCGCCTCGAGGCGCTGCGCGCCGATCTGTGCCGCGCCTCGCCGGATGCCGCCACGGACTGGACCGGCAAGGTGCTGCAGGTGTTCGACACGCCCTCCGGGCGGCGCAAGGTGGTGGTGATCGGTCTGTCGCCGTTCTTGGAGCTGCGGACGTCGTTCTTCGAGGATGCCAGCGATACTCTGCTCAAGGACGGCACCGAGCTGTCCCGGCTGGCATCGGCCCTCTCGCCGGGCGACCCCGTGCTGTTCTCCGGTCGCTTCGTGGCCGACGCCGCGGCGTGCGACACCGCACAGAATGCCGCCAACGCCCTGGGCGATCCCAACTTCCTCTTCCGGTTTTCGGCGATCCGCCGCTACGACAAGCGGTAGCTGGGGGCGCCAAGGGTCACTGCTGCGCCGGGCAGGCCGCACTGGCATAGGACTGGTACAGACAGATCGTGGAAAGGTCGGCATTCAGCGACGGCGCGACCGTCGGAACGGCACTGTCCGGTGCCGTCGTCACCGGCGCGGGGATGTCATTCGTCACCCCGACCGCGTCTCCCGCTGGGGGCGCCGCCACCGGGCCCGGAGCGGCCAGGTTCGCCTCCACCTCCTGCTCGGCCGCCAGGTCCTCCCAGCCGGTCACCGCCTTTCCCACGCAGATCACCGCCAGCGCGGCGACGACCAGAGCGAGCCGCAGGCTGGGATGCACGCGGACCTTGCTCTCCTCCGCGGCGCACCACTGCCTGCAGAACGCGCGAGTCGGATAGGGCGGCTCGAACACGACCTCGAGCAGCACGTCCTCCGGGCGGCCTGCCCGCAGATGCAGTTCGGCCATCACCCAGTCCCTGCCGCGGGCCCGCAGGCCCTGCCGCCAGATCTCATCCTGCTCGCGGTTCACCCAGGCGCTCCTGTGGGGCGGGAGTTCTGTCGCTGCTGCGGACAGGCTAGCGCACAGGTAAAATGCTAATTATCAAAACCTGGCGAGAAGGTCAGCGGAGAACGCGGACAAGCAAGTGGCGTGCCAACTGTCGCCAGGAGGCGGGTGTTATGTCGAAAGATTTACCATAGCGTATTATCAAAAACTGTTGAATTTGCATTTCGGATTCGCATATGATCGCCATCATCAACAAGGCGAAACGGGGCATTGCCGGTCGCATTTAGACGCAGGTCTTCAGCGCGGCTGTTCCGAAAACAACTTCAAATGGGATGAGTTAGGATAATCGATAGGCCAAAGGAGGCCAACGAGGTCGTGCTCAGCTTATAAGGTTATTGTATCGTAATAATAACATGTAGGGAACCATACGATTGACCGGTTCCCGCACCGAGAATCGCTCTGCGCGCGCCGTCGGCTGCGCGCTTGTCCTGCCATCAAAATAACCCGGAGCCTCTCATGGCAATCGTGAAGCTGACCCGTCTCGACCTCGACTATATTCTGCAGCAGATCCAGATGGCGGAAGACGGCCAGGTGCCGGTCAACCCGTTGCTGTCGTTCGGCCTGCGCACAGTGCAAGGCATCGACAACAACCTGTCGCCTGCCGGCAGCCTGTTCGGCTCGGCGTTCCAAACCTTCCCGGCGCTGACCGACCAGATGTTCAGGCCGGCACAGTCCGGCACGAACTACGCGCAGACCAGCGGGTTCGTCGTCGATTCACAGCCGCGTACCATCAGCCTGCTGATCGCCGCCCAGAACGCCGTGGCCGGCGCAGGCGCCGACGGCGTCGTCGGCACGCCCGACGACACCTTCGTGAGTGGCAACGCTGCCGCCTTTGCCGCGCAGCAACGCGCCCTTGGCCTGCTCGGTCCCGGCTACCAGAACACGACGCTGCCCGGGGCCGACGGCATCTACGGCACGGCCGACGACAAGCCGATGCAGTTCGCCGGCCCCGACGGGGTGATGGGCACAGCGGACGACATCTATACCTTCGGCAACCAGGCCACGCCGACCAAGGCCTCCAACAGCAGCTCGACGATCCCGGGCCTGCAGCAGAGCCTGTTCATTCCGAACGTGACGCCGGACAACGGACTGTCGGCGCCGTTCAACAGCTTCTTCACGATCTTCGGCCAGTTCTTCGACCACGGCCTCGACCTGATCACCAAGAACGGGCCGACCAACGGCTTCGTCTATATCCCGCTGCAGCCGGACGACCCTCTCTACGTGCCGGGCAGCCCGAACAACTTCATGATCCTGGATCGCGCGCAGCTGCAGCCCGGGCCTGATGGCAAGCTGGGAACCGCGGACGACGTCCACCAGTTCACCAACCAGATCACGCCGTTCATCGACCAGAGCCAGACCTATGCGTCCGACTCGTCGCACCAGGCGTTCCTGCGCGCCTACATGATCGGCTCCGACGGCCAGTTGCACTCCACCGGCAACCTGCTGGCCGGCACCGGCCTCAATCCCGACGGAAGCGAGATCGGCGCGACAGCAACCGACTCGACGGGCGCTGTTCACTCGCAGCTGGCGACCTGGGGCCTCCTGAAGGCCAGCGCCGCGCATTTCCTCGGCATCCAACTGCAGGACGGCGACGTCAACTCGGTGCCGCTGCTGGCGACCGACGCCTACGGCAACCTCATCCTCGGCCCGCACGGGCTGGCGCAGCTCGTGGTCACCTGGACCAGCGGACTGAACGCCGGAAAGCAGGGCCTGGTGGAGGGCAACCTCCTCAATCCGGTCATCACCGGCAATTCCAATGACCTGAACGCGCAGGGCTTCACCGAGATCGCCACCGATCCGGTGACGGGCGACAAATACGTGGCGCTCACCACCGGCGGCGGCTTCATCGACGACAAGAACGTCGCGGCCGATCCGTTCGATCCGGTCAGCGGCACGCGGTTCAGCACCGATCCGGTGACCCACGTAACCTCTGTCGTGCCGTACGACGCCAACCTGCTGGACCAGCACTATGTGGCGGGCGACGGCCGGTTGAACGAGAACCAGGGACTGACTGCCGTCCAGGAGCTGTTCCACGCCGAGCACGACCGCCTGGTCGGGCAGATCGAGCAGACGGTTCAGGACAACCTGAACAACGGTGACATCTCCTTCGCCTCCAACTGGGTGCTGCCGGGCGTGGTGCTCACCCCCGGCGTCGCGATCCAGGCGAATCAGTGGGACGGCGAACGTCTGTTCCAGGCGGCCAAGTTCGGCACCGAGACCGAGTACCAGCACCTCGTGTTCGAAGAATTCGCGCGCATGGTCGCACCGGCCATCCACCCTGCCGGTGGCGTCAACATCCACATCGACCCGGCCATCACGTCGGAGTTCGCCAACGTCGTCTATCGCTTCGGCCACTCGATGCTGGATGAGAACCTGAACGTCTATCAGATGGACGCCAACGGTCGGCCCATCATGGACCCGGTCTACAAGGTCGACGCCAACGGCGCTCCGGTGCTCGACGCCACCGGCAACAAGATCGTCGTCGGCCAGCAGCCGCGCTTCACGGCGGAAGGCCTGATTGACGCCTTCACCGATCCCGTAGGGTTCGCCAACGCGCTCAATGTCGCGGGTCAGGCACCCGGCAACATGCCGGCCGACATGATCATGGGCATGGTCAACCAGGTCGGCAACGAGATCGACGAGTTCGTCACCGGCACGCTGGAGAACAACCTGGACGGCGCGCCGCTCGACCTTGCCGCGCTCAACATCGCGCGCGGCCGCGATACCGGCGTCATGCCGCTGAACCTGGTGCGCGCGCAGCTCTTCAGCATCAGCGGCGAAGCGCAGCTCAAGCCATACACCAGCTGGGCGGACTTCGGCAGCGAGTTGAAGCACTTCGAGTCGCTGGCCAACTTCATCGCCGCCTACGGCACCTACAGCACCATCGTCAATGCCACGACCAACGCGGCCAAGGTCGCGGCCGCGCAGCTCCTGGTCGCCGAAGGCATGACCTTCAACCCGGCGTTCGTGGATCAGTACAACTTCATGCACAGCCAGGGTGCGTGGGCCAACAACGTCAACGACCCGCGCGCCTTCCACGACTCCACCGGCGCCTCGTCGAAGTGGAGCAGCGGCTCGGTCACCGGCCTCGACCAGGTCGACATGTGGATCGGCGGCCTGGCCGAGAAGCAGAACCTGTTCGGCGGTGTGCTCGGCTCGACGTTCGAGTATGTCTTCCGCACCCAGATGGAAGCCCTGCAGGACGCCGACCGCCTGTATTACCTGCCGCGCATCGAGGGCATGGACTACGAAGAGTCGCTGCAGGACAGCTCGCTGGCGCAGCTGGTCCGTGCGGACACCGGCTACAAGCATCCGTCGATGAACATATTCCAGACGCCGGAATACACCATCGAGGCGAGCAACTACTTCAATCCGGACGGTACCGCTAAGGACCCGAACAACGCCAACGGCACCTGGCTGACCAACCCGCAGACCGGTCAGGTGATGGTCACCATCGAGACGGACCCGACGACCGGTCACCAGCAGCTGCGCTTCCTCGGAGACAACAACTTCCTCGGCAACGACATCGTCATGGGTGGCACCGAGGGCAACGACCGGATGATCGCCGGCCCGTCCGACGGTGACACGCTGTGGGGCGATGGCGGCAACGACTACCTCGACGGCGGTGGCGGCAACGACTTCTTGATGGGCGGCGACGGCAACGACACGATCATCGGCGGCCAGGGCCTCGACCAGATCCATGGCGATGCTGGCAACGACACGATCTTCGGCGGCGACGACATCGACACCATCTTCGCGCGGCGACGGCAACGACTACGTCGAGGGTGGCCGCGGCGACGACAGCGTGTTCGGCGGCCTGGGCAACGACATCATCCTCGGCAACGAAGGCTTCGACACGCTGATCGGCGACGAGGGTGACGACTGGCTCGAGAGCCACGGCGGCCAGGGCGACATCATGTTCGGCGACTTCGGCGCGCCGACCGGCCAGCAACCGCTGTACAGCGGCAACGACGTGATGGTCGGTGGCGTGGCCGGCGGCGACGTCATGAAGGGCTTCAGCGGCGACGACATCATGCTGGGCCACGGCAGCTTCACCAAGTTCATCGGCGGTCTCGGCTGGGACTGGGGCTCCTATGAGTTGGCGACGCAGGGCGTCGACGAGGACATGAACCGCAAGGAGTTCGTCGCCGTCAACGGCGCGGTGGACAACATCCGCGATGTCTGGCAGCACACCGAAGGTGCCAGCGGTTCGGCCTTCGACGACAGAATCCTGGGCGACAACGCCACCAGGCTGCTGGTGACCAAGGATGAGCTCGACAACGTCAACCTCATCGACGGACTCGCCGGCTTCTTCGATCCGGGCCCGGTATCGTTCGACGGCGGCAATATCCTCCTGGGTGGCCAGGGCAACGACACCATCATCGGCGGCGGCGGCAACGACATCCTCGATGGCGACGCCTGGTTGCATGTCGGCCTGACCAGCTACTCGGCCGGCGGGCAGATCATCCGCCAGATCCTGATGGATCCGAACGGCAACACCTATCAAGGCATGCAGCCGTTCGAGCTGACAACCGATCCGGTCACCGGCCTCGTCAACGACTTCGTCCAGGGTGGCGGTCACATCAATCCGCACAACGTCGACGTCGCCGTCTACAACGGCCCGGAGGCCAATTACTCGTGGTTCCCCGGCGCCTTGGACGGGGAAGGCTTCCTGACCATCACGGACACCACACCGACCGTCATCGTGGGCGGCAATCCGCAGGGCTTGCTGGGCACCAACGACGGCACCGACCGCATCCGTCACTTCGAGCGGCTGCAGTTCACCGACCAGACGGTCGCGATCGACCCCTTCGGCAACATCATCACGTCGTCGCAGATCCACATCACCGACCCCACGGCGATAGCCAACTACGAGATCGTCTACGGCAAGTACTACAACGCGGTGCCGTTCGGCACGCCGACGATGACCGAGACGGACCCGAACGGCAACGCGGTGACGGCTGTGGGAGCCACGGGGCTACTGGCGGTCACGGCCGGCAACACTCTGCACGCCAATGTCTCTGGCATCTCTGACCTCGACAACCTGATGGACGCGAACGGCAATGTCATCGCCGGTGCGACCGACGCCTTGACAGAACGTCCACTACCAGTGGCAGTACAACGACGCCATCACCGGCAACTGGATCGACTATGCCGGCGCCACCAGCCAAACTTTCGTGGTGCCGAAGATCCTGGTCACCGCCGCCCTCGGCGTGCGGGCGAAGATCAGCTACGTCGACGGCAAGGGCTACACCGAGCAGCTCTTCTCGGCAGCGTCGGACCCCACGCTGCTGCTGCCGGGAGCCACCAACACGGCACCGTTCCTGGTGACGCAGCAGCAGTACAACGGCGTCGGGAACACCACCGCGCTGGTAGGAACGCCATTCGACTACTTCTCCCCGTTCACCTCGATCTTCAACGACCTCCAGACCACGCCAGACCTGTTGACCTACAGCGCAACTCTGGCAGACGGCTCGGCGCTATCCAACGCTCGCCTGCAGTTCACCACGGTTGAACCACCGGGTGTGCTCGCTCCGGGCGGCGGGCCCGCGCTCTATGGCGAGTTCTCGACGCTGGCCGGTGTGGATCCGAATACCGGCAATCCTTACGTGCTGAACGACGGCAATATCGGCCAGATCAACGTGCGCGTGAAAGTGACCGACCCGCAGGGACTCTCGGTCACCAACACCTTCACGATCAACGTGATCACGCCGAACAGCCCGCCGGTTGCGTTGAACGACTCCTATACCACGGTTCACGATGTCGGCTTTACCACGCTGCCGTCGCAGAGCGTGCTGCATAACGACAGCGACCCCAACGGCGACACCTTCACCGCGTCGCTGGTGACGGGACCGGCCAACGGCACGCTGCTGTCGTTCAACCCGGACGGAACCTTCGTCTACGTGCCGAACGCCGGGTTCCAGCGGAACCGACACCTTCACCTACCAGGACACCGACCCCGCGGGTGTGGCAGGCAACGGCGTGAGCAACGTCGCGACCGTCACGATGAACGTGATCGGGTCGGGCGTCAACGTCTCGTCGACCGGGTTCGGGACGGCACTCACCGGCAACTCTCACCTATCTCGGCCGACGCAAGCTGCACCGCCCAGCTTCCAGTGGTATGTCTGGGATACGACAGCCCTGGCGTGGACCGCGATCCCAGGTGCGACGTCCGCGGCCTACGATCCGGGGCTCAACGGTCCCGTGGTCGAAGATCTGGCTGATGGTCGCGACAGTCATCGCACGCCACTCTCGGTCCGGTCATCGTGCCATCTGCTCCGGTCCACTTCGTTCTGGACGGGGCTGGCAGGAACTGCGATCAGCGGACGCCAGCACGATCCCCGGCGTCGGCCAGACGATCGGCTCCGCCAGCATCGTGCCGGCACCTGGCAGCAACGTCATCTTCGGCGCGGGCGGCGACGACACGATCACCGCTGGAAAGCTGGCGACGACCGCCTATGGCGGCGACGGCAACGACCGCTTCCTGGCCACCGTCGGTGACGGCAACGCCACCTACGACGGTCAGGCGGGGGTCAACACCTACGACCTGTCGGCTACCTCTGCGCCGGCCACCGTGTCGCTTGCCGCGGGCTCGTCGAACAGCACGGACACCGGCTTCGACACTCTGGTCTCGATCCAGAACGTGGTCGGCAGTGCCGGCAACGACACGATCACCGGTGACGCCAACAACAACGTCATCACCGGCGGTGCGGGCGACGACACGATCGACGGCGGTGGCGGCAACGACACCTTCGTCGCCACGATCGGCGACGGCAACGACAGATACGTCGGCGGCGTCGTAGGTGTCGACACCTACGACATGTCGGCCTTGACCGTGAATATCACGGCCAGCCTGCTCGTCGGCTCGTCGACCAGCACGCAGAGTGGCACCGACACGCTGAACGGGATCGAGAACCTGATCGGCGGCTCCGGTGCCGACACGCTGACCGGTGACGGCAACGCCAACGTGATCACCGGCGGTGCCGGCAACGACACGGTGGTGGGCGGCGCGGGCAACGACACGTTCATCGCCACCAACGCCGACGGCACCAACTCCTACAATGGCGGCACCGGCGTCGATACCCTGGATATGTCGCGGGTCACCACTGGCACGAACATCAACCTGGGCACCGGAACGGCCGTTACTGCGGGCGTCACCGATACTCTGGTTAGGGCGACCGTCGTCGGCGGCGTCATCTTCAACTCGATCGAGAACGCGATCGGCAGCGCGACTGCCGCCAATACGCTTGTCGGTGATGGCTCGGGCAACCTCCTGGTTGGCGGGGCAGCCAACGACATCATCGACGGCCGAGCCGGTGCGGACACCATGATCGGTGGCGCCGGCAGCGATACCTACACCGTCGACAATGCCGGCGATGTGGTGATCGAGAACGCCGCCGACGCAGGCAATGACGCAGTCCAAGCGAATGCCAGCTATACGCTTGCAGCGGGCACCGCGGTGGAAATTCTGCGGGTGAATACCGGAGTGAACGCCGGCCTCGCGCTGGCCGGCAACGAGTTCTCGCACACCATCACCGGTGGCAAGGGCAACGATACGCTGACCGGCGGCACCGGCAACGATACGCTGGATGGCGGTGGCGGTGTTGCAGCCAATCGGCTTCAACGGCGGCGGCGCGAACGTCATGGCCGGCGGCGCGGGCGACGACACCTACTTCGTCTACAGCCAGAACGACGTGGTGCAGGAAGCCGTGGGAGGCGGCAACGATACGGTCTCGGCCTGGAGCAACTACATCCTCGCTGCAGGCGTCGAGGTCGAGACTCTGAAGGTGAACACCCATCAGACGATCAACCTGAGCCTGACCGGCAACGAGTTCTCGCACTCCATCATCGGCGGTGCCGGTAGTGACACGCTGACCGGCGGCATCGGCAACGATACGATCAATGGCGGTGTGGGCACCGACAGCATGGCCGGCGGCGCCGGCAACGACACCTACGTCGTCGACAACTCCGCCGACGTGGTGACGGAAGCGGCGGGTGGCGGCTCCGACACGATATGGGCCGGGGTCAGCTATGCGCTGAACGCCGGGTCGGAGATCGAGTTCCTCAAGGCGGCCACGGCCACCGGCGCAACCCTGAATTCGACCGTCTCCGTGGCGCTCACCGGCAACGCACTAGCCAACACCATCATCGGTGGATCGGGCGCAGATACGCTCGATGGCGGCGTCGGTGCCGACACGCTCACCGGGGGCACGAACGCCGATACGTTCGTCTACACGGCCCTGACGAACTCTCTTGCCAGCGGGTTCGATACGATCACCGACTTCAACCAGGGAGCCGATGTGCTGAAGATCGGCCACACGGTCGCTCTCAACACGACCTTCTTCAATCTCACCGTCGCAGGAACCGGCAGCCTGGCAACCGATCTGGCCGGTATACTGAACGGGAACAACTTCAAGGCCAACGGAGCTGACAAGGTGACGATCACCGGCGGCGCCGATGCCGGCATCTACGCCGTCATCAATGATGGCGTTGCCGGGTACAACTCTGCCACGGATGCGGTCGTCAATATCCACTTGGCTGGGGGGAATTTGACTGCCAACTCGTTCATAGTCTGACCCAAACGACCCCGCTGGTGCGACTGCACCAGCGGGCGGCAGACAACCGATAGTCCTGAACGAACGGATCAGATGCGGGGGCCAATCCCCGCGTCGCTCCGTTCGCTCTCGTTTGTAGGAACTCCTGCGCGCGTGATCACGCCGGCAGCGACGCTGGCGGCACGGATCTCTGGTGTTGGGGCCGCACGGCCTCGGCAGCGTGATGGCGCTGGCCGCCCCGCCCGCGGGATTACCAAACCTTCACCCGTCATCAAACTTCTGCCGCGATGCCGCCGTCATGCCGTCGCGTCGGAGCACCATCCTTGTGCGCACGGCCAGACCTGGAGGAGCTAAACCATGCGCAAGACCCTGATCGCTCTCGCAGCCACGATGGGGCTGACCGGCCTCGGCACGGTCGGCGCGTCGGCCGCACCGATGCATGTGCCGGCGCAGGCGTCGAACATTCGGCAGGCGGACTGGTACTGCGGCCCGCGCTGCGAATACTGGCGCCATCGTCGCTGGGAGGAGCAGCGCGCCTGGCGCTACCGGCAATATCCGCACTACGGCTACAACCGCGACTATTACGGCTACAACCCCTACTACTATCGCTGAACACCGCAGGGGGGGCGCCGCGCGCCCTCCCCACCCTTTACCCGCCGCGCGTTTCTCCCGAAGCTGGCGCCGACAACGCCGGAGGAGCAACGCCGTGGCCACGATCCCCAAGACCTTGCAGCCGCATATCAACTCCGCCTTCCCGGAGCATGTATGCCTGGTCGGCACCGTGCTGCCGGGTGGCTACGCCCAGATCACGCCACGCGGCAGCACCATGGTATTTGACGACGATCACATCGCGCTGTGGGAGCGCGGCAAGGGCTCCACCACCGCCGCGTTGCACGACGGCACGAAGGTCACGGTGTACTTCCGTAAGCCACAGCTGCGCGCCGACGGCGTGCTGCCGAAGGGCGGCATCGCGCGGTTCTATGGCACCGCCCGGATGGTGAAGTCCGGCCCGCAATACGAGGAGGTCTGGCGCCGGCTGGTGCAGCCGGAAAAGGACCGCGACCCCGACAAGAAGGGCTTCGCCGTGCTCATCAAGGTCGAGCGGGCCGAGGATCTGGAGGGGTTGCCGCTCAGTCTCGAGTGACGCGAAAGCGGGTCGCCACCACATAGAGTTCGCTGGATTCCTTCCGAACTCGCCGGCGGTTTGGCGTGGCGGACCGAGGCGAAGTGCCGTCGCAGCCGCTCCAGCACGGACTTCTCGGCACCTCCCTGGAACACCTTGGCGACGAAGCCTCCGCCCTCCGCCAGCACCCCCAGCGCGAACTCGAGCGCCGCCTCGGCAAGCGCGACGATGCGCAGGTGGTCGGTGGCCGCGTGCCCGATGGTGTTCGGCGCCATATCGGACAGCACGAAGTCGGCCTTGCCGCCCAGCTCGCGGACCAGCCGCTCCTGCACGGCCGGGTCGCTGAAGTCGCCCTGCAGCATGACCGCCCCGGCAACCGGATCGGCCGCCAGCAGGTCTACTCCCACCACCTTCGCCGCGCCCCGCGCGACCGCAACCTGCGTCCATCCTCCGGGCGCAGCTCCCAGATCCACAACCAGCGAACCGCGGCGGATCAGATGGAAGCGGTCGTCAAGCTCCATCAGCTTGAAAGCCGACCGTGAACGAAGGCCCTGCTGCTTCGCCGCCACCACATAGGGGTCGTTGAGCTGCCGTGCCAGCCAGCGCTGCGACGCCGCGGTGCGCCCCTTCGCAGTCCGCACCGGCACGGCCAGCCCGCGCGGGCCAGGCGTGGTGGCCCGCTTCACCCGCGGCCGCGCCTCCGGTCGGCGCGGATCATGCGCAGCAGCATGCCCTCGCGCAGACCCCGATCGGCCACGATCACCCGCGGCGCCGGCCACAGCCGCACCAGGGCCGCGAACACCGCACAGCCCGGGAGGACGAAGTCCACCCGTTCCGGACCGACGCAAGGATGCGCTTCCAGCCCCGCCCGCCCCAATGCGCACAGCCGCGCCAGCGCCGCGTCCGCCGCATCGGCGCTGAGCACCGTTCCATCCACCAACGGGCGCCGGTACCGCGGCAGTCCCAGTGCGACGCCCGCCAGGGTGGTCACGGTGCCGCTGGTGCCCAGCAGCTGGACGCCGCCGGCGTGGATCTCCCGACGGATGCAGTGCACCGACTCGAAGCTCGCCAGGCGGCCAGCGACATCCTCCACCATGCTCTCGAACCCATCGGGGTCGAACCCGGCCTGGCCGAAGCGCTCTGCCAGCGTCACCACGCCCACGGGCAGCGAGTCGTAGCCGATCAGCTCCGGCTGTCCATGCGGGTCGATGCGCACCCAGGCCAGTTCGGTCGAGCCGCCGCCGATGTCGAACAGCAGCGCCCGGCGTCCGCCTCCGGCGAGCAACGGGGCGCAGCTTTCCAGCGCCAGTTCCGCCTCCTCGCGGGCGGTGATCACGCCGACCTCGAGGCCGGTTTCCTGCTTGACCCGGGCCAGGAACCCGGCACCGTTCGCCGCGCGACGGCATGCCTCGGTGGCGATCGCGCGTAGCCGGCGAACCGGGCGCCGCTCGAGCCGCGCCGCGCAGGCCGCCAGCGCCTCCAGCGCACGCTCCATGGCGGCCATGCTCAGCTCGCCGGTGCGGTGCAGTCCCTCGCCCAGGCGGACGATGCGGCTGAAGCTGTCCAGCACGCGGAAGCCGTCGCCCGATGGCGTCGCCACCAGCATGCGGCAGTTGTTGGTGCCAAGGTCGAGTGCCGCGAAGGCCGGCTCGGCAAACCGGCGCGGCTCGGCCGGGTTGGCCAAGGGTTGGATATTCCGCGGTTGCATCGCAGCATTGTCATCCGCGCCGACCGGAGGGGGCAAGCCTTGTTACATTGCCTTGCCAGGATTTCATCTCGCCGGCGGCGGTCTGCCGACGCTGGTGGCGGGCACACCCAGCATCAGACCGCAGACGGACGGGCTGATCGGCCTACACGGCATGCGAAGCCGGGGGGCTCAGGCACCCGTCAGCACATGCGCGTCGCGCTCGGACCACACCAGCGTCGCAGCCTCGCCCGGTTCGACGGGTCGCGCATAGAAGTCGCTGTCCGGCAACAGCGCGGACGCCTCCTCGCCGCTGTCGATCGCCAGCGCCACGCGCACCATGGCGCCCTGGTATTCGACGGCAGCGACGCGGCCCGACACGATGGTCCGGTGTCGGCGCGCCGCCCAGCCGGCAGCGATCGGCGCGCACCGCGATCAGCCCGCGGTCGCTCGGCAGCACGTTGTGGCCGCCGATGAAGCGCGCGATGAACGCGCTGGCCGGACGCTCGAACACCTCGCGCGGCGGGCCGGCCTGGCGGATTTCGCCGTCCTCCATCACCACCATCAGGTCCGCCATCGCCATCGCCTCGTCCTGGCTGTGCGTGACGTGGATGAAGCTGATGCCGAGTTCGCGCTGCAGCCGCTTCAGCTCCTCGCGCACCTGGATGCGCAGGAACGGATCGAGCGCCGACAGCGGCTCGTCCAGCAGCAGCACGCGTGGCCGGGTGATCAGCGCGCGCGCCAGCGCCACGCGCTGCTGCTGTCCGCCGGAGAGTTGCGACGGCAGGCGTTCGGCGTACTGCTCCATGTGCACCAGTGCCAGGAACTCGCGCGCCGAGCGGTGCCGCTCGGCCTTGGCGACGCCGCGCATCTTCAGGCTGAACGCCACGTTGTCGAGGCAGTTCGAGATGCGGGAACAGCGCGTAGCTCTGGAACATCATCGCCGTGCCGCGCCGGATCGGCGGCAGGACGGTGACGTTCTGGCCGCCGATCAGGATGTCGCCCTCGGTGACCGCCTCGTGGCCGGCGATCATGCGCAGCGTGGTGGTCTTGCCGCAGCCGCTCGGGCCGAGCAGGCAGCAATAGCTGCCGCGCGGGATGCGCAGCGACACGCCGTCCACCGCGGTGGTCACGCCGAAGCGCTTGGTCACCGCCACCAGTTCGACATCGGAGCGCGTCCATCCTGCTTCCTATGTTGACTGCATCGCGGCGCGCCGGCGCTGCATGCGCCACACCGCGACCAGCGTGACGCCGATGATCAGGAACGACACGGAGGTGGTCAACGTGCCGATCGCGAACAGCACCGGCGACGTCGCGCTGGAGATCAGCGCGTAGATCTCCAGCGGCAGCGTGTTGTTGCGGCCGATCGCCAGCGTGGTGCGCGCGTATTCGTCGTAGGACAGCGTGAACGCGCCCATCGCCACGCCGATGATGCCGGGCAGCAGGATCGGCAGCGTGACGTAGCGCAGCCGCTGCCAGGCCGTTGCGCCGAGATCGTTGGCCGCTTCCTCGTAGGCGCGGTTGAAGCGGTTCACCACGGCGAACATGGCGAACAGGCCGAACGGCAAGGTCCAGGTGAGCTGCGCCCCGAGCGCCGAAGTGAACAAACTCGTCTGCCAGCCGAGGACCTGAAAGCCCAGGCCGATGCCGAAGCCCACCAGCAGGCTCGGCATCACCAGGCTGGCAACGGCGAAGTAGAACAGCACGCCGGATCCCGGGAAGCGTCGGCGGAACCCGAGCGCGGCGGCGACCGAGAACACGACGGTGAGCGTGCGACACCACCGAGGCAAGCGCGATCGAGCGCCCGAACGAGACCGGGATGTTCGCCATCTGCCCCGGCTTGAACATGTCGCGGAACCAGTCGAGCGAGGTGCCGACCATCGGGAACGTCACGCCGCCGTTCGGTCCCTGGAACGACAGCACATAGATCACCAGCATCGGTCCATAGAGGAACAGCAGGAAGGCGCCGAACAGCGTCGCCAGCGCATAGAAGGTCCAGGGACGGGATTCGCTCGGTCCCATCGTGCGCGAGCCGCTGCCGCCGACCATCATGGCGCTACTTCACCAGCTCCTTGCGCACATCGACGACGCGCATCATGCAGCCGACCATGACGGCGACGAACACCACCAGCACCATGGCGTTGGCCGAGGCCGGCGGATACTGCATGGCCTGGATCTCGGTGGAGAGCATGGACACGATCGAGGCGCTCTGCCCGCCGCTCATCTGCTTCACCACGAAGTAGTCGCCCATCACCTGGGTGAACACCAGGATCGAGCCCAGTGCGATGCCGGTCTTCGACAGCGGGATCACCACGTCGATCATCGTGCGCCAGCGGCTGGCGCCGGCGTCGCGCGCGGCCTCCAGCAGGGCGGGATCGATCTTCGCCATCGAGTTGGCGATCGGTCCGACCATCAGCAGCGTGAACAGATGGACGTAGGTGATCACCACGGCGAAGTCGGAGAACAGCAGGAACGTCAGCGGCTGCGAGGTGATGTGCAGGTCCTGCAGGATCGTGTTGAACGCGCCGTTGCGGCCGAGGAAGGGAATCCAGGCGATGGTGCGGATGATGCCCGAGGTCCAGAACGGAATGGCGCAGAGCAGGAACAGCACCGTGCGGATCGTGGCGCTGCGCACGTGGAAGATCAGGAACCAGGCGATATTGAAGCCCAGAAACAGCGTGATCGCCCAGACGACGACGGCGAACTTCAGCGAGCTGACGTAGACACGCAGCGTCGCGGGCGTGGTCAGCAGATCGCGGTAGTTGTCGAACAGGAACGCCGGATAGATGCCGACCCGGTCGTAGTCGAAGAAGCTCACCACCAGGAACAGGACGGTGGGCAGCGCGAACAGCGCCAGCAGGACCAGCGCGAGCGGTGAGACCTGCAGCCAGGACACCAACCAGGAGGGAATACGCCGGTGTCGGGCAGCTCCCTTGTGTGCCTGCCGGGTCGACGTGGATGGCCGGGCCGAGCTCGGCCAAGACGGTGCGCCGACGGCACGCACCAGTCGGTTCACGCCGCCGCCTTGATCTCGTTCCTACAGCGCATCAGCGGCAGGATGCGCGTGCCGAACTGCTCCATGCCGATGACGAAATCGTCGAACGTCAGCATCACGCCCTGCACGCCTGGCACGGTCGACAACTCGTCCAGCATGCGCGCGACCGAGGCATACGAGCCGACCAGCACGCCCTGGTTGGTCGGCAACTTGTCCACGCCGAGGGTGCGGCGCTTGTGCGCCTGCGAATACGGGTCCGTGTTGGGGTCGTCCTCGGCCTGCGCGTCGCGCCAGGCCAGCGCCTCGAGGTCGATGCCGGCCTTGTAGTGCTCCCATTTCGCCACCGCCGCGGCGTCGGTTTCGTCGGCGATCACCATCTGCAGCACCAGCGCGCCGCACTGCCGCCCGGTCTCCTGCGCGGCGGCGACCAGTCGCGCCACGCTGGCCGCCACGCGCGTCGGCTCGTTGATCCCGCCGCTGCCGCAGAAATTGTAGTCGGCGTGCTGCGCAGCGAAGCGCGTGCCGTTGTCGCTCTGCGCAGCGCAGATGATCGGGATCTTCGCGGTCGGCATCGGCAGGCAGCGGCAATCGTCCATCTGGAAGAACGTCGCCTTTGAAGTCGGAACGCCCGGTCGACCACAGCTCGTTCATGATGGTGACGTATTCGGCGCAGTACTCGTAGCGGCGGCGATAGTGCTCCGGCCCCGGCCAGATGCCCATCTGCGTGTATTCGCGCCGCTGCCAGCCGGAGATGATGTTCACGCCGAACCGGCCATGCGAGATCGAATCGATCGTCATCGCCATGCGCGCGGTGATCGGCGGCGGCATCGTCAGCACCGCGCAGGTCGCGAACAACTGGATACGCTAGGTCACCGACGCCAGCCCGGCCATCAGCGTGAAGGATTCCAGATTGTAGTCCCAGAACCCCGACGGTCCGCCGAACCCATGCAGCTTGATCATCGACAGCGCGAAGTCGAAGCCGAACCGCTCGGCCTTCTCCACGATCGTGCGATTCAGATCGAAACTCGGCTTGTACTGCGGCGACGTGGTGGAGATCAGCCAGCCGTTGTTGCCGATCGGGATGAACACACCGAGTTGCATCGGGACCTCCGCTACGACGTGATGAACTCGTTCCAGCGCCGTGTGAGATAGCGGTCCTCGTCCATCACCGAGTTCCACACCGCGATGTTGCCCAGGCGGTCCCAGAACGCGCCGCCGTCGCGCGAGCGTCCGGCCTTCTCCATCAGCTTGCCGAACGGATTGACGATGTCGGTCGCCGCCGGCTTGCCGCCGTACCAGTAGTCCCACTCGGCCTCGGTCAGGAACTTCTTCGCGTTCTCGGGCTGCGCCGAATAGTAGCCCTCGCGCGCGATGAAGGCGCCCTGGAAGCCCGAGGTGTACCAGTTCAGGAATTCCATGGAGCAGTCCAGCTTCATCCCGCTGACGTGCTTCATGACGCCGAACGTGTAGCCCCAGCCGCGATAACCCTCCTTCAGCGGCTGGAACGTGCAGGGGATACCGCGGGAGCGCACCGCGGTCACCGCCGGCGACCACATCGACTGGATCACCACCTCGCCCGACGCCATCAGGTTCACCGACTGATCGAACGTCGTCCAGAACGAGCGGAACTGGCCGGAACGCTTGATGTCCATCATCGTGTCGATGGTCTTGTCGATCTCCGCCTTCGTCATGTTGCCCTTGTTGCCGTACTTGATGTGGCCGGAGGCCTCCATCGCCATGGCAACGTCGATCACGCCGACCGTCGGCTGATCCTGCAGCGCCGCCTTGCCCTTGAACTCCGGGCTGACCAGGTCGGCCCAGCTGGTGATCGGGCGACCCACCAGGTCGGGGCGAATGCCCAGCGTGTCGGCGTTGGTCACGGTCGGCACCGCGGTCAGCCAGTCGCTGGGCTCGGCGGCGAATTTCTGCCCCGTGTGGTCGGCGGCGTAGACTACGGTGTACGGCGCCACGCCCTGCTTCGAGGCCTCGCGGCCGTCGGGGTAGTTGCCGCGGGTGAACAGCGGGATCGTCTTGTCCCAGTCCTTCACCTTGGAAACCGGGATGGTCTGCAGGATGTTCCGCCCGACCAGATAGCGCAGGAAGACGATGCTGACATCGGCGCAGTCGAACGAACTCGACTGCGACAGGAAGCGGTTGAGCAGGTCGGCGTTCTCCACCGTCTGCATGTGCACGGTGAAACCAAGATCCTTGCTCGCCTGCTCGGCGATGCGCGGGATGGCGGTGACCGGCGGACCGATGTGGTTCACCACCACGTCCTTGACGTTCTGCGCCCAGATGGTCGGGAAGCCGCGCAACACTCCCGAACCGGCCGCCAACCCCGCGGCAGAGGCAACGCCACGCAGCGCCGCGCGACGTGTCATGCTGCCGATCGTCCGCTTCATCCGCACACCCCTTCGTCCCCAGTCAATTGCCCCGCCCGAGTTGTTTCGCGAGCTATGCTGCACCGCAATATCAGCACGCGCCGAACGACAGAACAAGTATTAATTGGCACAGGCGGCACTTTAGCTTGTACCAGACAAATAATAGACACGAAGAATAATAGACACGAATAACACTTTCATCGCTGAACGGCGCCGGGGCGCCTCCGAGCGATCAGCGCCGGATCGCTCAGCGGCGCCACCCACCGTCATGCCGGGGGCTTGGCCCCGGCATCCACGTATCTGGCGCCAGCAGCAAAGACGTGGACGGTCGGCCTGCGCCGGCCATGACGATGGAAGGGTCTCAAGTCGCTACGCCATGCTGAACTGACGTCGTGAATGAACGCGCGGTGCAGCGGGGATCTCGGCGACCGCGCGGGGCGCCATGAAGCCATTCTGCAAATCGACCATAAAATGTGCAGTTGGCCTGAAATCCAAGCTCTCGAATACGCGCAACCTGACTGGTCGTTTGCTTCGCTCGGCTGACACTTCGGGATGAAGCTCGGTTTTGTGCATATTCTGCCTCACCACGATTCCGCACGCCTCGCTGCGTTGCAGCATTCTAGCATCTGGCCACCGAAAAATGCAAACGCCTAGGAAATAGGCTGACAAACTACTAGACAGACCTCGCATCCTGCGCTGAAGATGAGCATAAATGCTGCGATGCAGCACGAGCCGGGAGCCAACGAGCATGCTTGTCTTCGCCGTCCACCGCATCCTCCATGCCGTAGCCGTTCTGGCTGGCGCGTCGCTGGCTGTGTTCGGCCTTGGTGCACATCGTACCGCGGCACCGCGATCGACCTGCTGATGCCGCCCGAAACCTTGCCCGAGATGATCGCGTGGATGGCGCGGGTCCTCGGCACCGACCCGCCCGGCTGCGCCTCCGCGCCGCACTGCTGCCACGCAGCCGGACTTCGCACGCGCGCCGCGGTCCCTGTCGTCACGTCGTCCACCGGCACGATGGTGCGCTGCATGCGCGCCGTTCGCGTCGCAGCCCAGGAGGTATCTGCATGAAACCGAAGATCAGCGAAGCGGAATTCGATGCACTGGCAGCGCAGACCGGCTTGACGCTCAGCGCGGCGCAGAAAGCGTCGCTCTACGCCGCCTACGGGATGCTGGAGGACATGATCGCGCGGGTGAACACGCCGATGCCGCGCGAGACCGAACCGGCCCACATGTTCACCGCGGCGGTGCGCTGATGGACCGGATCCTGACCATTGCCGAGGCATCGAAGCTGATTGCGGCGAAGCAGCTGTCGCCGGTCGAGCTGACCAAGGACTGCCTCGCGCGCATGAAGGCCTACGACGACACGCTGCACGCGTTCATCCTGCCGACCGAGGAGCGCGCGCTGTCGGATGCGCGCGCCGCCGAAGCACGCATGATGGCGGGCGCGACAAAGGGGCCGCTGGACGGCATCCCGATCGGCCACAAGGACATCTACAACACGGCCGGCATCCGTACCACCGGGCATTCCAGGCTGCTCGAGGACAACGTCCCGGCCGCGGACGCCACGTCGGTGCGCAAATGGGCCGAGGCCGGCGTCGTGCTCATGGGCAAACTTTCGACGCACGAGTTCGCGATGGGCGGGCCGTCGTTCGATCTGCCGTGGCCGCCGGCGCGCAACCCATGGAACCCGGAGCATTTTACCGCCGGCTCTTCCTCGGGCACCGGCGCGGCGGTGGCGTCGGGCATGATCCTGGGCGGCACCGGATCGGACACCGGTGGGTCGATCCGCGGGCCGGCGGCGCTCTGCGGCATCGCCGGCATCAAGCCGACCTATGGCCTGGTCAGCCGTGTGGGCGTGCTGCCGCTGTCGTTCAGCATGGACCATGCGGGACCGATGGCCTGGACGGTGCAGGACTGTGCACTGCTGCTGCAGGCGATGGCCGGCTACGATCCCGCGGATCCGGCGAGCGCCGATCGGCCGGTGCCCGACTTCGTGTCCGACATCGGCAAGGGCGTGAAGGGACTGCGCATCGGCGTGGTGCGGCACTTCTTCGAGACCGACAATCCGGTCAGTCCAGCGACGCGCGTCGGCATCGATCACGCGCTCGACGTGTTCGAGCATCTCGGTGCCGAGATCGCCGAGGTGACGCTGTCGCCGATGGCCGATTACGCCGCCTGCGGCTGGGTCATCATCTCGTCCGAGGCGTACGCGGTGCATGAACCGTGGCTGAAGGCACGGTTCAACGACTATGGCGAGCTGTTCCGCGACCGCCTCGCGCTCGGCGGCTTCATCCGGGCGACCGACTATGTGCAGGCGATGCGCCGCCGCCGCACGCTGTGCGAGGAGCTGAAGGCGGTGATGGCGCACCACGACATCCTGGTATCTGCATCGGCGGTCGGCGAGGCGCCGAAGATCACCGAGGTGCCGAAATGGGCGACGATGGAGAAGCCGTCGCTGACCACGCCGTTCAACCTCACCGGCTATCCGGCGATGAGCGTGTGCACCGGCTTCGGTGCCGGCGGGCTGCCGGTGTCGATGCAGCTGGTCGCGCGACCATTCGCCGAGGCCACGCTGTTCCAGGCAGGCCACGCGTACGAGGCGGCGGTGGGCCTGCGCAGGCGGCGGCCGATGCTGGCGATGGCCGAGGCGGCGTAGCAACACCCACGCCCCTGCAACGTCATGGCGGGCGCAGGCTCGCCATCCGCGCCTTTGGCTCATGGAAGACGTGGATGCCGACCTGCGTCGGCATGACGAAGGAGCACAATCTGGCCCGGTTCTTGCTGCTTTCGCCTGCGGAAGGGTCAACCGCCGGCAGCGACAGGGCTTACTGCCCCGATCCGGAACTGTTGTGCGCTTCCGCAGGCTTCATTGCCTACGAGGCAGGCATGCAGATCGACGCGCAACCCTACCCGTTCGCCTTCATTCCCTCCGCTGCCGCGCTGGTGATCATCGACATGCAGCGTGACTTCCTCGAACCGGGCGGCTTCGGTGCCGCACTCGGCAACGACGTGGCGCGGTTGCGCACGGCGATCGAGCCCACCGGGCGCGTGCTGCGCGCCTGCCGCGATGCCGGCGTGATGGTAGTGCACACGCGCGAGGGTCACCGCCCCGATCTCGCCGACCTGGCGCCTGCCAAGAAGGCACGCGGCAACCTTGCCGTGGGCATCGGCGATGCCGGACCGATGGGACGCATCCTGGTGCGTGGCGAAGAAGGCCATGACATCATCCCCGAACTGGCGCCGGCGCCCGGCGAGCCGGTGGTGGACAAGCCCGGCAAGGGCGCGTTCTACGCCACCGATCTCGAGGCGATGCTGCGCAGTCGCGGCATCACGCAGCTGCTGGTCTGCGGCGTCACCACCGAGGTGTGCGTCAACACCACCGTGCGCGAGGCCAACGACCGTGGCTTCGACTGCCTGGTGCTGGAGGACTGCACCGGCTCCTACTTCCCCGAATTCCAGGCCGCCGGCATCGCGATGATCAAGGCGCAGGGCGGCATCTTCGGCTGGGTCGCGCCATCGGACGCGCTGCTCGCCGCACTCGCATAACGGGAGGCAACGATGAGCGTACGCATGGCTGCTCCATCCTGGTGGGTCGCCGGCGACTGGAACGGCTTCTTCGGCCTGTTCACCAATGTCGCGCTGAACGTCATCGTGCTGACCGGACTTTGCCTCGGCGTGGTGAAGATGCCCGAGGACATCGTGTTCGGCCGCGTGCTTCCCGCCCTCGGCATCGCGCTGCCGATCGGCAACCTGTTCTACGCCTGGCTCGCCTGGCAGCTGGCGAAGCGCGAAGGTCGCGACGACGTCACCGCACTGCCGTACGGGCCGTCCGTGCCGCACATGTTCATCGTGGTCTTCCTGGTCATGCTGCCGACCTACCTGAAGACCAGCGACGCGATCCTGGCGTGGCAGGCCGGCCTCGCCTGGGCGTTCATCATCGGCATCATCATCCTGGCGGGCGCCTTCGTCGGGCCGACGATCCGCAGATACACGCCGCGCGCCGCGATGCTGGGCGCGCTGGCCGGCATCTCGATCGCGTTCATCTCGATGCGTCCCGCCGCCCAGAGCTGGCAGGTGCCGTGGCTGGCCTTCGTCTCGCTCGGCATCATCCTGGTAAGCTGGTGCGCGCGCGTGCGGCTGCCGTGGGGACTGCCGGGCGGACTCGCCGCGGTCGGAGTCGGCACGCTGCTCGCATGGCTCGCCACCGCAACCGGCATCAGCCCGGTGATGAACCCGCATGCGGTGATCGTCGCGCTTGGCAAGTTCGGACTGCACCTGCCGATACCGTCGGGCGACTTCTTCGCCGGCCTGTCCGATATCGGCCCGCTACTCGTCGTCGCCGTACCTCTCGGCGTCTACAACTTCACCGAGGGTATGAACAACGTCGAGAGCGCCTCGGCCGCCGGCGACAACTTCGATCTCCGCAAGGTGCTGCTGGCCGATGGCATCGGCGCCCTGGCCGGCGCGGTACTCGGCTCGCCGTTCCCGCCGGCGGTGTATATCGGTCATCCAGGATGGAAGTCTGTCGGCGGCCGCGTCGGCTACTCGCTGGCGACCGGCATCGTCATATCGCTGGTCTGCTTCATGGGTCTGACCGCGCTGCTGCTCGCGGTGGTGCCGCTGGTGTCGATCCTGCCCATACTTCTGTATATCGGCCTGGTGATCGGCGCGCAGGCGTTCGAGACCACGCCGGTGCGCCACGCGCCGGCGGTGATCCTCGCCATGCTGCCCAACATCGCGTCCTGGGCGCAGAGCCAGATCGACGGCGCGCTCGCCGCCGCCGGCACGTCGGCCGCGCAGGTCGGGCTCGACAAACTGGCCGGCAACGGCGTGATCTACCACGGCCTCGCGCTGTTCGGCGGCGGCGGCACGCTGGCCGGGCTGATGCTGGGCGCGATCGCCGCGTTCATCATCGACCGCAAGTTCGATCGCGCCGCGCTCTATGCGCTGGCCGCGGCGGTGCTGGCGTTCTTTGGCTTCATCAACGGCACCTCGCTCGAGTTCGCCAATTCGGCCCCGGTGGCACTCGGCTATCTGCTGATCGCGCTGATGTGCATCGGGCTCAGCCGCTATCCCGCGGCGGCCGAGGTGCCGATTCCGGAGATCATGGCGGAAGAGGCGGCGGAATAGCATGCAGCGAATGACGCCGCCGGAAGCCGCCGAAGCGGCGCTCGCGGCGGATCGCGCACACGCCGATCCCGCGATCTGGATCACCCGGCTGGCGGATGGCGAGGTTCTCGCGCGTGCCCGCCGGCTGGAGACGGAAGGACCGCAGGGCCGCAGGCTGTGGGGCGTGCCGTTCGCGGTAAAGGACAACATCGACATCGCGGGAATGCCCACCACCGCGGCGTGCCCCGGCTTTGCCTACACGCCGGCGGAGACCGCGCCTGCAGTACAGCGCCTGCTGGATGAAGGCGCGCTGCTGCTGGGCAAGACCAACCTCGACCAGTTCGCCACCGGCCTCGTCGGCACGCGCAGCCCGTACGGCGTGCCGCGCAACGTGTTCGACGAGGCGCATGTACCGGGCGGCTCGTCGTCGGGCTCGGGCTGCGCGGTGGCGGCCGGCATCGTCCACTTCGCGCTGGGCACCGACACCGCCGGGTCCGGGCGCGTGCCCGCGGCGTTCGGCAACATCGTCGGCCTGAAGCCGACACTCGGCAGCATCTCGGCGCGCGGCGTGGTGCCGGCGTGCCGTTCGCTGGACACCGTCTCCATCCTCGCCCGCAGCGTCGATGAGGCGCTGGCGGTGCAGCGCGTCATTGCCGGCTACGACGATGACGATCCGTACTCGCGCCGCCCGCCGTTCGACTACCTGCGCCGCGGCGCGCCGCTGCCCGCGCCGCGCATCGCGACCGCCGATACGGTGGACATATCGCTGCTGCTGGAGGTCGCCCGCCTGCTCTACGAGGGTCCATGGGTCGCCGAACGCACCGCCGAGTTCCGCGACATGGTGGAGCAGCATCCGGACATGCTGCGCCTGACCACGCGCACGGTCCTGCAAGGTGGCCTGACGCGCCGGACGGTCGATGCATTCGACGCCTTTCACCGGCTTGCGGAAGCGCGCCGCGCGGCGGAACGCCTGTTCCGCGAGTACGATGCGCTGCTGCTGCCGACGGTGCCGTTCTGCCCCTCGCTGGCCGAGGTGGCGGCCGATCCGATCGGCACGAACAGCCAACTCGGCACCTACACCAACTTCGTCAACCTGTGCGACCTCGCCGCCATCGCGGTGCCGGCCGGCTTCGAGGCCACCGGCCTCGCGCAGGGCGTCACGCTGATCGGGCCGGCATGGTCGGAGGGCCGGCTCGCTTCCCTGGCCGATGCGATGCACCGGAAGGCCACCGACCGCGTCGGCGCGACGCGCACGGCGCTGCCGCCGGCCGCTGCGCCGGATGCGATCGCGGGCGATGAGACGGCATTGTTCTGCATCGGCGCGCATATGTCGGGATTGCCGCTCAATCACCAGCTGACCGAACTTGGCGGCCGCTTCGTCCGCGCGACCGCGACCGCGCCGCGCTACCGGCTGCACGCACTCGGCAACCGGCCGGGCATGCTGCGCGCCGACGACGGCGGCACGGTGGAAGGCGAAGTGTGGGCGCTGCCCACCGCCGCCATCGGCGCGCTGCTCGCCCAGGTGGCCAGCCCGCTCGGTCTCGGCACGGTGGAGCTGCGCGACGGAAGCTGCCTGGGTTTCCTGGCCGAGGCGGACGGCGTCGCTTCGGCGCCCGACATCAGCCGATACGGCGGCTGGCGTGCCTGGCTGGCCGCACGCGGAACGGCATGAGCGACGACCTCGATGCCTGGCTCGACGCCAACGCCGCACTGCTCGGCATTCCCGTGCAACCTGAGTGGCGCGATGCGATCCGCCTGCATCTGCGCCTCACGCGCGATCTCGCCGGGCGCGTGATGGAATTCCCGTTATCGGACGAGGCCGATCCGGCGCCGATCTTTCGCGCATGACCGGTTTCGCCTGGGCCTCTGCCGCCAGCATCGCCGCCGCCGTGGGGCGCGGCGAGGCCACGGCTTCGCAGGTGATCGAACAGACGCTGGAGCGCATCGAACGTCGCGATGCGGTGTTGAACGCATTCACCGCCGTCACCGCGGATCGAGCGCTGGCGCGCGCTGCGACGGCGCCACAAGGGCCGCTGGCGGGCGTGCCGTTCGCGGTGAAGAACCTGATCGACATCGCCGGACTGCCGACCCTCGCCGGGTCGAAGATCAATCGCGAACACCCGCCGGCGCGTGCCGATGCGACGCTGGTGGCGCGGCTCGAGGCGGCCGGCGCGATCCTGGTCGGCGCGCTGAACATGGGCGAATACGCCTACGACTTCACCGGCGAGAACAGCCACGATGGAGCGTCGCGCAACCCGCACGATCCGACGCGCATGTCGGGTGGTTCGTCCGGCGGGTCCGGCAGTGCCGTCGGCGGGGGTCTGGTGCCGATCGCGCTGGGTTCCGACACCAACGGCTCGATCCGCGTGCCCTCGTCGTTCTGCGGGATCTTCGGCCTGAAGCCGACCTATGGCCGGCTGTCGCGCGCCGGCAGCTTTCCGTTCGTATCGAGCCTCGATCACCTCGGTCCGTTCGCGCGCTATACGGCCGACCTGGCGCTGGCCTACGACGCCATGACCGGGCCCGACCCGGACGATCCCGCCTGTACCCATCGGCTGGACAAGCCAGCCGGTGCATCGCTGACCACTGGCACGGCCGGGCTGCGCATTGCGAGTGCAGCGGGCTATTTCCGGGCCGGCGCCGGGCCCGAGGCGCTGGCGGCACTTGATCACGTCGCCAACGCGCTTGGCGCGACGCGGTCAATCGAACTGCCGGAGGTCGCGCGGGCGCGCGCCGCCGCCTATGTCATCACCACGTCCGAAGGGGCCGCCTTGCATCTCCATCGACTGCGCACACGTGCCCAGGACTTCGATCCCGACGTGCGCGACCGGCTGATCGCCGGCGCGATGGTGCCGTCGGCCTGGGTGGTGCAGGCGCAGAAATTCCGCCGCTGGTATCGGGATGCGGTGCTGCGGCTGTTCGAGGAGGTGGATGCGATCATCGCCCCCGCCACGCCGTGCGTCGCGCCGAAGATCGGCCAGAAGACGTTCAAGCTGAACGGCGAGGAGGTGCCGCTGCGTCCCAACATCGGCATCTACACCCAGCCGATCTCGTTCATCGGCCTGCCGGTGGTCGCGGTGCCGGTGCCGCAGCCAGGCGGCATGCCGATCGCGGTGCAGATCATCACCGCCCCCTGGCGCGAAGACGTGGCGTTGCGGATCGCCTATGATCTGGAGGCACGCGGCATCGCGCGTGCACCGCAACCGCCGGAGTAGCCGCATGGAGATCAACCTACCGGACGTGCGCGCCGAGGTCGAAGCGGCGTTCGCACGCTACGAGGCTGCTCTCGTCGGCAACGACGTGGCCACGTTGCAGGAGCTGTTCTGGCGCAGCGAGCACACGATCCGCTACGGCATCGGCGAGAACCTCTACGGCTGGGACGCGATCGGCGCCTTCCGCGCCGCGCGGTCCCCGTTGGGCCTGGCGCGGCGGATCTCGCGCACGGTGATCACCACCTATGGAAGCGACTTCGCCACCGCCTCGACGCTGTTCGAGCGCGACGCTGTACCGGGCAAGATCGGCCGCCAGATGCAGACCTGGGTGCGCCTGCCGGAAGGCTGGCGCATCGTCGCCGCACACGTCAGCCTGATCGAGAGGTGACCATGAACGAAGACGCACATGATGCGCATCGCCCGCTGGTGATCCGCGGCGGACTGGTGCTCGATGCGACAGGCTTCCGGGGGCCGTCCGACATCCTGGTGCAGAACGGCACGATCGTCGCCGTTGGCGCGCCCGGCATGGAGGCGCCGGATGGCGCTGCGACCATCGATGCGTCGCGCCGATTGCTACATCCGGGACTGGTGAACGCGCACACGCACGGCCACGGCAATCTGTCGCGCTCGATGGGCGACCGCTGGACGCTGGAGCTGCTGCTGGCGGCGGCGCCGCACATGTCGCCGTACCAGACCGTCGAGGAGAAGCGCGTCGCCGCGACGATCGGTGCGGCGGAGATGCTGCTGAAGGGCTGCACCGCCTGCTACGACCTGTTCGTCGAGTTCCCGCTGCCGACCGAGGAGGGCATCGCCGCGGTCGCCGAGGCCTATGCCCAGGCAGGCATGCGCGCGGTGATCGCGCCGATGATGGCCGACATGACGGTCTACGAGGCAATCCCCGGGCTGATGGACGCACTGCCGCCGGACCTGCGCAATGCGGTCGGGACCCTGGGCCTGCCGCCCTGGCAGAACACGCTGGCGCGCATGCGCGCGATCCTGCGCAACTGGCAGGGCGATCGCGCCCGCGTCAGGCCGGCGGTGGCGCCGACCATTCCGCTGCACTGCCGCGACGAGTTCATGACCGGCTGCCGCGACCTCGCCACCGAATTCGATGTCGGCATCCACACCCATCTCGCCGAGTTGAAGATCCAGGCAGTGGCGGGTGCGCGCCGCTACGGCCGGTCGCTCGCCGCGCACGTCGAAGCACTTGGCCTGCTGGGGCCACGCTTCGTCGCCGCGCACGGGGTCTGGCTGGATGACGACGACATGCGGCGGCTCGGTGCGCACGGCGCGTCGGTCGCGCACAATCCGGCCAGCAACATGCGGCTGGGCAACGGTGTCGCCGATGCCACCGGCATGCTGGCGGCAGGGGTGAACCTGGCGATCGGCACCGACGCGACCACATGCGGCGACAACCTGAACATGTACCAGTCGGTGCACCTGGCCGCGATCGCCTCGCATGCGCGCGGACCCGACCCCGGTCGCTGGATCACCGCGCCGCAGGTGTTCGCCGCGGCAACGACCGGCAGCGCGCAGGCTCTGGGCTTTGCGAACATCGGCCGCATCGCGCCGGGGTTCGCCGCCGACATCGTGTTCCTCGATCTCGACGCGCCGACGCTGATCCCGTTGAACGAACCGACGATCCAGCTGGTCATGGGCGAGGACGGCACCAGCGTCGCGGACGTGATGGTCGATGGCCGCTTCGTCGTCCGCGACCGAAGGCTGCTGACGATCGATCTGCCGGCGCTGGCAGCGCGCGCCGCGACGCTGCGGGCCGAGATCGATGCGCGCGCCACGACGAGCCGCCAGCGCTTCGATGCCATTGCGCTGGTCATCAACGATTTCTGCCCGCCGCTGGCACGCACCGAGTGGCACATCAATCGATGGTGCGGCTGCGCGTGAGGGGCGAGACGGACCGGTCCGTTCGCGCCAGCCAGGGCGGCACGCGGCTGATCCGCAGCAGGCCGGCGACGCTCGACAGGCCGCGCACGGCCTGGCGCGCCTCCAGCAGCAGGTCGCGCATCAGCAGCGGATTCACCGTGCCGACGGCCTCCTGCACGAAGGACAGCCGGTGCAGCGACACCAGGCCGACGAGGAAAGCCAGGCCGAAGTAGAACGTCCAGGCGTGCAGGTTCAGCACCTCCACCGTCACGGCGTCCACCTGGGACTTCCAGGTGAAACCCAGCGACAGCTCGTGCGCGGCGAAGAAGTCGGCGCACAGACCGCCGATCACCGGCGCCAGTGATGCGCAGGTCGCGCTGACCACGCCGCTGGCGGCGAGGAACGAGGTGGCCTGTCCCGCCGGCGACAGCTTCATCGCGATGTTGCCCGACGCGAGCGCCACGCCGGCGGTGGCCACGCCCATCAGCACATGGATGGCGAGCAGCAGCTGGAAGGTGAACGGCGCCACCCAGCGAAGGCCGGTGAGCGTCCACGCCAGGGTGCACAGCAGGAACAACGGCGCGGAATACCCGAGCACAGCCTTGTTGCTGAACCGGTCGATCAGGTTGCCCCACAGGCCGACCGCGGCAAGGTTGCTGAGCTGACTCGCGGTGGTGAGGATGACCACCGCGGTCACCGAGTAGCCCAGCGACCTCAACATGTACACAGCAAAGAACGGTGCCGCGAGATTGGCCGTGAAGCTCCATAGCGAGAGGAACACGATCAGCCGCCGGAAGTTCCTGTCGCGGAACGGTGCCGCCAGCATGGTGAGGACGTGCGTGCGCGCCGCGAGGGACGACATCGGATGATCCGGCGTGATCGACAGCAGCCGGACGCCGAGCATGCCGATGGCCGCGCTGACCAGGAACAGGCCGCTATAGGCGGCGATCGCATGGGCCGGGGTGAACCGCTGCCAGCGATCGATCAGGATGCCGCACACCAGCGCGAGCGCCATCGCGACTGCGGTGTTCGCAGCGGCGCGACGTCCGAAGAAGCGCCCGTAGGCACCTTCCGGCACGAGGTCGCGCATCCAGGAGTTCCAGGCGCAGCCGGCGACCGCGGCCAGCGCCTGCCAGAGCGCGATCGATGCGATCAGCACGGTGACACCGAACCGCCGAACAGCGGCGCGGCCGCCGCGGTGATCAGGAAGGCGCGGCCGATGCCGGCCGCCCAGGCGCAGATGGCGCGGCGGCGGCGGATGCGCTCGACCAGCACGACGGCGGGAAACTGCAGGAACTGCACCGCCGACGGCACCGCGGCGAGCAGACCGATCGCCAGGTTCGACGCGCCGAGGGCCACGGCAAAGGCGGTCAGGAACACGCCGGTCGCCAGCGTTCCCATCGCCTCACTGGCGAGCGCGTCGTACAGCAGAAGGCGGAAGGTCCGGGCGAACTCATCGGCAGCCGGCCCGGCGGGACCGGGGGCGATGGCAGGCAGGTCGGAACCGTCCACGAAGCCTCCCGCGGTTGAGCGGCTGAGCAGCCGATCTGCGAGTCATGCGGGAGACGCCAAGGCGAAACAAGCCGCACGCCGCTGCGGTTCTGGACCTGAAAATGCCTTGGCCGTGCCACCGGAAAGTCACGCGCGCGGACCATGTCCTGTTGGAACGCGAGGAGCGGAGGCAATCGGCCATGATTTTGAACCTGACCAAGGCCGACGGCGGTGCGACGGGTGCCGCAGGGTCTGCACGGCGCGACATGTCGGCCGAGCAGTTGCTCGATCTGGGCGCGCGGCAGCTGGTCTACCTCAGGGTGGCGATGGTCGAGGGTGAGCGCATTTTCGTGCTCTATGGCGGCGACGGCATCCCGCTGGCGGCGGCCGATGAGCTCGAAGCCGCCGTGGGGGTCGCCGTCGATCGGGGGCTCGAATTCATCGCGATCCATTGAGCGAGGGAGTTTCGCCATGGCGGTGATCGATATCGTCATCACGCCGCAGCATGCGACGCGCGTATT
This sequence comes from uncultured Alphaproteobacteria bacterium, assembly GCA_963812075.1. Lineage (GTDB taxonomy): Bacteria > Pseudomonadota > Alphaproteobacteria > Acetobacterales > Acetobacteraceae > JAMXLO01. Next base: position 144,992 of record CAWETN010000015.1, on the reverse strand, counting down.
CTTCGATTGCCGGGATTGCGCAGCCGATCCCGCCGACGCGGCGCGCATCGAGCAGGTCATCGGGCAGGCAGTGGCCCTGGACCAGGACGATGCCGACTTCCGGCACCCTGTTCAGGAAGGATTGGTCACGGCCGGGTGATCAGGCCGATTCCACCTTCCGCAGCCTCCCCATCGCTTCCTGGACCAGCGGGTCCAGCCGGTCCTTGATCTCGTCGTATTGCGCGACGATGGTGCCGCGCATGCGCGGATCCCAGAACTTCTCCAGGTGATCGGCGATCGCGGCGACCGCCTTGTCGTGCGGCTGCGACGCGAAGAACCTGCCGATCTGGTTGGCCATGTAGGCCAGCTTTTCAGGCGACATCCTGCACCTTCTGCGATTCGATGCGGTCCGGATGGGTGAAGACCTCGAAGCCGTCGGCGCGGGCGATGCCGACCAGCGTGATGCCGGCCAGGTCGGCCAGGCGCACGGCGAGCGCCGTGGGAGCCGACACCGCCACGATGACCGGTGCGCCGAGCATGGCGGCCTTCTGCACCATTTCGACAGAGATGCGGCTCGACAGCAGCAGCAGGCCTTCCGCCGGCACCGCGTCGCCGCGCGCCAGGGCGCCCGCCAGCTTGTCCAGTGCGTTGTGCCGGCCGACATCCTCGCGCACCGCAACGAGGCCGCGCTGCGGGTGCCAGAAGGCCGCCGCGTGCACCGCGCGCGTCTGCTGGTTGAGCTTCTGTGCGCCGGGCAGCGCCGCCATCGCAGCATGGATCGCAGCGGCGCCGAAGTGCGCGCCGGCCGCGACATGCGGCGGCGTGCGCACAGCATCGGCGAGGCTTTCAAGGCCGCAAAGACCACAGCCGCTGGGGCCCGCGAGCCGACGCTGGCGCCGGGCGATCCTATCGGCGTGTTCCGCGGCGAGCCACATGCGGAGCTCGATGCCGAGATCTGCCGCGACGACCTCGAGTTCCTCGATCTCCGCTGCGGACCGCACGATGCCCTCGGTCAGGCTGAAGCCGACGGCGAAGTCCTCCAGGTCGGCGGGCGTGGCCAGCATCACCGCGTAGGCACTGCGGTTGTAGGACAGCGCGATCGGCGTCTCTTCCGGAATGACCCGGGAGTCGCGGGTGACGACATCGCCGCGGTGCGACGTGCGCATGACAGTGCGGACGGCACGCCGCAACCCCTCCGCGACCCTCCCCCGCTGCGCGGGAGAGGGAGAGTCCGGTGGCGTCGTCACTTCGCCGGCACGGCCTCGATGCGGCGGCTGCGCTGGGTAAGCTCGCTGTACTCCTCCTGCCACTCGGAGGGCCCGTTCGATGGCGACACCTGCACCGCGGTCACCTTGTATTCCGGGCAGTTGGTCGCCCAGTCCGAATAGTCGCTGGTCACCACGTTCGCCTGCGTCATCGGATGATGGAACGTGGTGTACACGACGCCCGGTGCCACCCGGTCGGTGATGTGCGCGCGCAGTGTCGTCTCGCCCGAGCGCGACGCCAGGCGCACCAGGTCGCCGTCGCGCACGCCGCGATCCTCCGCGTCCTGCGGGTGGATCTCCAGCACGTCCTCCTTGTGCCACACGACATTCTCGGTGCGCCGTGTCTGCGCACCGACATTGTACTGCGACAGGATGCGCCCGGTGGTCAGCAGCAACGGATAGCGCGGTCCAACCTTTTCGTCGGTCGGGACGTACTCGGTGATCATGAACATGCCGCGGCCCCGCACGAAGCCGTCGATGTGCATGATCGGTGTGCCTTCCGGCGCCTTCTCGTTCACCGGCCACTGCAGCGAGCCTTTGTCCAACCGCTCGAACGAGACGCCGGTGAAGGTGGGCGTGGTGCGGGCGATCTCGTCCATGATCTGCGACGGGTGGGTGTAGTTCCAGTCCTGACCCATGGCGCGGGCGATCGCCTGCGTCACCTCCCAGTCCGCCAGGCCGGCGCGGGGCTGCATCACGCGCCGCACGCGGTTGATGCGGCGTTCGGCGTTGATGAACGTGCCGTCCTTCTCGAGGAAGGTCGAACCCGGCAGGAACACATGCGCGTAGTTCGCCGTCTCGTTGAGGAACAGGTCGTGCACCACGACGCATTCCATCGCCGACAGGCCGGCGGTCATGTGCCTGGTGTCCGGGTCGGACTGCACGATGTCCTCGCCCTGGATGTAGATGCCCCTGAACGAACCATCCAGCGCGGCGTCGATCATGTTGGGGATGCGCAGGCCCGGCTCGGGATCCAGCGGCGTGCCCCATTCGGCCTCGTAGATCGCCCGCACCGCGGGGATCGAGATGTGCCGGTAGCCGGGGAGTTCGTGCGGGAACGATCCCATGTCGCAGCTGCCCTGCACGTTGTTCTGGCCGCGCAGTGGGTTCACGCCGACGCCGCGGCGGCCGATATTGCCGGTCACCATCGCCAGGTTCGCCAGCGCCATCACCGCGGTGGTGCCCTGGCTGTGCTCGGTGACGCCCAGCCCGTAGTAGATCGCCCCGTTGCGCGCGGAAGCGTAGAGCCGCGCGGCGTCACGCACCGAAGCGGCCGGCACGCCGGTCACCGCCTCCAGCGCCTCAGGGCTGTTGCGCGCCTCGGCCACGAACTCGGCCCACTCCTGGAACGCGTCCCATTCGCAGCGCGCGCGCACGAAGTCCTCGTCCGCCAGCCGCTCCGTGACGATCACGTGCGCCAGCGCGGTCAGCACCGCGACGTTGGTGCCCGGCCGCAGCGCCAGGTGCTGGCTCGCCTCGACATGCGGCATGCGCACCAGGTCGATGCGGCGGGGATCGACGACGATCAGCTTCGCGCCTTCGCGCAGCCGCTTCTTCATGCGCGAGGCGAACACCGGATGCCCGTCGGTCGGATTGGCGCCGACCACCATGATGACATCGGCCTGCTCGACCGAGTCGAAATCCTGCGTGCCGGCCGAGGTGCCGAAGGTGCGGCTGAGCCCGTAGCCGGTGGGCGAATGGCAGACCCGTGCGCAGGTGTCGGTGTTGTTGTTGCCGAACACCTGGCGCGCCAGCTTCTGCACCAGATAGGTCTCTTCGTCGGTGCAGCGCGACGAGGTGATGACGCCGATGGCGTTCTTGCCGGCTGCCGCCTGGATGCGGCGGAACTCCGAGGCGACGCGGCCGATCGCCGCTTCCCACGACACCTCGCGCCACGGATCGGTGATCTTCTCGCGCATCATCGGCTTCAGGATGCGGTCCTGGTGGTTGGCGTAGCCCCAGGCAAAGCGGCCCTTCACACAGGAATGCCCGTGATTTGCCTGGCCGTCCTTCCACGGCACCATGCGCACCACCGTATCGCCGCGCATTTCGGCCTTGAAGTTGCAGCCGACGCCGCAATAGGCACAGGTGGTCACCACCGAATGCTCGGGCTGGCCCAAGTCGACCACCGACTTCTCGATCAGCGTCGCGGTCGGGCAGGCCTGCACGCAGGCGCCGCACGAGACGCACTCGCTGGTCAGGAACGGCTCGTCCATGCCGGCGGCGATCTTCGAGGCGAAGCCGCGCGCCTGTACGGTCAGCGCGAAGGTGCCCTGCACCTCCTCGCAGGCGCGCACGCAGCGCGAACACACGATGCACTTGGACGGCTCGAACTGGAAATACGGGTTCGAGGTGTCGATCGGTCCGGTGAGGTGGTTGGCGCCGTCGTAGCCGTAGCGCACGTCGCGCAGGCCCACTTCGCCGGCGGCATCCTGCAGTTCGCAGTTGCCGTTGGCCGCGCAGGTGAGGCAGTCGAGCGGATGGTCCGAGATGTACAGCTCCATCACGCCGCGGCGGATCCGGCGCACCTTCTCGCCGGCGGTGTGCACCTTCATTCCGGGAGCAACGAGCGTGGTGCACGAGGCCGGCGTGCCGGGACGGCCCTCGATCTCCACCAGGCAGAGCCGGCAGCTGCCGAAGCTGTTCAACATGTCGGTGGCGCAGAGCTTCGGCACCTTGATGCCGGCTTCCGCCGCGGCGCGCATGACCGACGTGCCGGCGGGCACCGTCACCTCGTTGCCGTCGATCGACAGCGTCACCTGCTCGGTGGCGTGGCTCTCGGGAGTGCCGTAGTCGAGTTCCTGGATCAGGGGCATGTACCCTCCTCTTGACCTCGCCCGGTTGCGGGAGAGGCCGGCGCGCTGCGTGCGGCGACCTCTCCCACTGCGCGGGCAAGGCGATTCATTCTGCCGCCTCGCGATGCGCGGGACGGAAATCCTCGGGGAAATGTTCCAGCGCGCTCATCACCGGGTACGGGATGAACCCGCCAAGCGCGCACAGTGAGCCGAATTTCATGGTGTGGCAGAGATCGCGCAGCAGCTCGAGATTGGCCTCGACCTTCTCGCCGGCGAGGATGCGGTCGATCACCTCCATGCCGCGCACCGAGCCGATGCGGCACGGCGTGCACTTGCCGCACGATTCCACGGAGCAGAACTCCATGGCGAAGCGGGCCTGTTTCGCCAGGTCCACCGTGTCGTCGAACACCACGATGCCGCCATGGCCGATCAGGCCGTCGCGCGCGGCGAACGCCTCGTAGTCGAACGGGGTGTCGAACAGCGCGGGCGGAAAATACGCGCCGAGCGGCCCGCCCACCTGCACCGCACGCACCGGCCGGCCGGACAGCGTGCCGCCGCCGATGTCGTTCACCAGTTCGCCCAGCGTGACGCCGAAGCCGCACTCGAACAGGCCGCCGTACTTCACGTTGCCGGCCAGCTGGATCGGCATCGTGCCGCGCGAGCGGCCCATGCCGAGCTCGCGATAGCGGTCCGCGCCCTCAGCGAGAATGACCGGCACGCTGGCGAGCGAAATGACGTTGTTGATGACGGTCGGCGCACCGAACAATCCCACATGCGCAGGCAGCGGCGGCTTGGCGCGCACCTGGCCGCGCCTGCCCTCGAGGCTGTCGAGCAGCGAGGTCTCCTCGCCGCACACATAGGCGCCGGCGCCGACGCGCTGCTCGATGTCGAAGCCAGCGCCGAGCAGGCCCTCGCGCCGCGCGATATCGAGCGCCGCGTCGAACGCGGCGATCGCGTGCGGGTATTCCGAGCGCGTGTAGACGTAGCCCTTGCCCGCGCCGACGGCGAACCCGGCGATCGCCATGCCCTCGATCAGCACGAACGGATCGCCCTCCATCAGCATCCGGTCGGCATAGGTGCCCGAATCTTCCTCGTCGGCGTTGCAGACGATGAACCTCCGCTCGCCCTTCGCATCGGCTGCGGTCTTCCACTTGATGCCGGTCGGGAAGCCGGCGCCACCGCGCCCGCGCAGGCCGGATTGCGTCACCATCTCGATCGTTGCGGCGGGGCCGATCGCGCGCGCCTGTGCGATGCCTTTAAGCCCGCCATGTGCCCGATAGTCGTCCAGCGACAGCGGATCGACGATGCCGCAGCGCGCGAAGGTCAGGCGGGTCTGCCTCGCCAGGAACGGCAGGTCCTCGGGTCGGCCCAGCCGCAGCGGATGCGGGCCACCGACCAGCAGGCCGGCGCCGAGCAGGCCCGAGATGTCAGCGACGGTCACCGGGCCGTAGGCGATGCGGCCCTCGGCCGTGGCGACCTCCACCATCGGTTCCAGCCAGAACAGGCCGCGCGAACCGGTGCGCACCACCTCGACGTCGCCGACCTGGCGCAGCAGCGAGGCCACCGCATCGGCGCCCAGCGCCAGTGCGGCCGCGTCTCGCGGCACATAGATCCGCGCCGTCATCGCGCCCGCTCCAGTACTGCGTCGATCCGCGCATCGTCCAGCCGGCCAAGCGGGGCGCCGTCCAGCATGGCGGAGGGGCCGATCGCGCACAGGCCCAGGCAGAATACCGGCTCCAGAGTCACCGCCCCGTCGGCGGTGGTGTCGTGCCAGTCGATTCCCAGGCGCCGGTGGACATGCGCAGCAAGCGCATCTGCCCCAAGCGACTGGCAGGCCTCGGCCCGGCACAGCCGCAGCACGTGGCGGCCGGGCGGGTCGCGGCGGAAATCATGATAGAAGCTGACGACGCCGTGCACCTCGGCACGCGTCAGGTTCAGGGTCTCGGCGATCATCGGGACGGCATCGGCATGGATGTGCCCGAACGCCGCCTGGAGCGCGTGCAGGATCGGCAGCATGGCGCCTTCCCGGCGACTCCCGGCGGAAATGATCTCGGCCCCGCGCTCACGGGTCCATGGCTCGAACCCGGCCACTGCGCTCCTCCTGGATGGGTCCCTGGTGCCCCCACTAGATGAGGGGGTCGACGGCAGAAATGCAAGCTGGCGCGGTCGGCAATGCCGCCCGCAGCCGTCAGGCCGCGCGCAATGGAACGCGCGTCCCGCCTTCCGGTTGCGGCACGCCGCCGCGCACCGCTCCGGGCTCGACGCTGCCCCAGAAGGTCTCGAACCCGCGCGGCAGGCGACGGCTGTTCGGCATCGACAGCCAGAGGCGCAACAGCAGCCGCTCCTGCCGGCTGGCGCTGTCGTCCTCATAGGCGGTGCGACCGTGGAAGATGACGTGGTTGTTCAGCAGCTGGATGTCGCCGGGCTCGAACGGCGAGTAGAGGCATACCTCCTCGGCGACTTCCGCCAAGAGGTCGAGCGCCTCGTTCTGCGCCGCCGTGAGGCGAGGCACCTCGGGAAACTCCTGCGCCTGCTCCACATACGTGCGGGAGTACTGGCAGGTCAGCTTGCCGTCCTGCACGCCGAACACCGGCAGGGCGAAGGCACGGGAGGACGCCGCACCGTCCTCGTCGGTCGGCCGGGCGCGCCAGTAGTCCTGGCAGAGCAGCGCCAGAAGGTCGGGGCGGCGGCGCAGGATCTCGTTGTAGATCGTCACGATGCTGGTCAGCTTGCTGACCCCGCCGGCCCTGGCGTTGCGCACGCACAGCAGCGCGATGACGTCGCAGCGGTCGGTGTGCCAGCGCAGCGGCCCGGTGGAGCGGGCGCGGGCGCGCGACGACACGATCCTGCCCGGCTCCATCGGCGCGAAGGTCGGTGCGGCGAACTTCGTCTCGTCACGCACCTCGCCCATGATCTCGCCGCGCGCGTTCTGGTAGAGCGCGGTGCCGAGGTGGCAGCCGAGACCCCAGAAGATGTGGCGGAGGTCGTCGTCGGAATATCGCTCGACGGGCAGGCCGCGCAGCCGCACGGCGCCCACACCGTTCTCCAGTTCCTCGCCGATGCCGGCCAGCAGCGTCGCGGTGGAGGCCAGCGGGAAGTCGTCGCGGCCGAAGCCGGACAGCTTTGCACCGGTGCCCTTCACGCGCACCAGCGCCGCATCGATCTCGGCGCGATGTGTGTCGTCGAGCGTGCGGATCCAGGTGTCCGACCGATCCAGCTCCTTGCCGTACCAGGCGGCTGGGCCGGTCAGCTTCTGCAACTGGTCCATGACGGCGCCTCCTTCGGTCGGGGGAGCGTTGTGCAGGCGTTCGGACGTGTCAATCGCTGCGGAGCCGTCACGGTCCGACGCGATGCAGAGTGAGCATGTAGGTGCAGCCCAGCACGGTGCGCCGGCCATTGAGGTTGAGGTGACCGTTGAAGGTCGGCCCGTCGAACTGGCCGACAATCCAATCCTGCCCGAAAGCCATCTCCACGATGCCGTCGGGTGCAATGGTGCCGCGAAACCCGCCGAACCGCGCCGATCGGCCGCGCACCCTGAAGTTGGTCACCTGCCGGTTCTGAATGCAGATCCCGCCGCCGGTGTTGAGCGGCACCGCGACCCCGGCATAGGTGCCGCTGCGGTCGCCGGTCTGCGCCGGTGCGGGCGCGGCGGGGTCCAGGCCCGGCGGCGGAGCGATGCCGGCACCGGGCATCGCGGACTGCGGGGTGAACAACGGCACTGCCCCGCTCGCTGTGTCCAGCACCACGGACGGCGGTCCGCTCGAACAGGCCGCCACAACGAGACCCAGCAGCAGAGCCGCAGGCGACCTTCGGGAGCGCGGGCAGAACATGGTGTGACCTCGGCGGTTCGAACGGCGGCAGATCGCCGCAACCAGGCGCGGAAGACTATGCGAATTCGGCATGCGGATGCTGCCCTGTCGCTCGCTCATGGCACAAAGCAACGGCCGCGGCCGTATCGATGCATCTGGAACCGCGCCGCCATGCGCTGTACCGCAGGGACTGGCTCACGGTGCGGCAAGGAGCAAGCGGATGTTCGCGGTGATCTTCGAAGTGCAGCCGAAATCGGACCGATGGGAGCAGTACCTCGACCTGGCTGGGCTGCTGCGTCCGGAACTGGTGCAGATCAGGGGCTTCCTGGAGAACGAGCGCTTCCGCAGCCGGCGGACCGAGGGGCGTGTGCTGTCGCTGTCCATCTGGGCGGACGAGAAGGCGGTGATCCGCTGGCGCACCCATGCCAGGCACCATGGCGTGCAGGAGAAGGGTCGCTTCGAGGTATTCGAGGACTACCACCTGCGGGTCGGCGAGATCACCGCCAATTCACACATGCCGCCGGGCGAGACACTGGAGCAGCAGCGGCTCGACCCCACCGAGGTCGGTGTCGCGAAGCTTGTCAGCCTGTGCGAGGGCGACGCGCCGACGCTGGCGGACGCACCCACCGCCGGCGCCGTCGATTCCGAGCTGTTCGAAAGCATCACGTCGGCCGGAAAGCTGCTTCGCCTGATCGCGTGGCGGGACGCGGCGATGGCGGATGCCTGGCAGCCGCCGCCTTCGATCAGGCACCGGAGCGTGCGCGTGATCCGCGACTACGGCATGCGCGACCGGCGCGAGGCGCCGCAGTTCTATCCCGACGTGTGAGCGACGCCGGCTTCAGGCGTCAGGATGCTCGGTGGTCGGATCGATCATCTTGCGCACCTCGGTGATCTTCGTCGCGGGAAAACCGCTGATCTCCGCGTGCCTGCGGATGATCGCCTCATCCTTCGCGAGGTAGACGCAGAAGGTCTTGTCGGCAGCGACATAGCTCTCGACCCACTGGATGTCGGGGCCCAGCTCCGTCAGCACAGCGTTGGATTTCGCCGCCGCGCCACGCAGCTGCTCGCGCTCGAGCGATCCAACCGAGGGGATGTCGCGCTCGATGATGAACTTGCGCAGGGCCATGGCTTCCTCCTCCGTTCCTCAGCAGGCATGACATTGCCACGGCGTGGCCCGGCGCGCCAATGTGGCCGGGCGATCAGGCCAGCGGCGAAGGCCTCGGCCGCGATCCGTCGGTGAAGCGGCTGTAGCGGAACGGCGTCGGATCGACCACCGGCGCCTCTCCGGTCACCAGCTCCGCCATCAGCCGTCCGGCCCCGGGACCGATGCCGAAGCCATGGCCGGTGAAGCCGGTGGCAATGAAGAACCCCGGCAGCGTATCGACGCCGGAGATCACCGGCACCGCGTCCGGCGTCACGTCGATCACCCCGCCCCAGCTCTCCGCCACCTTCATGCCGCCGAACGCCGGGAACGCCGCGGTGACGTGCTCACGCGCCTGGTCGAGGATCGGCTGGTAGGGCTCGGGATCCAGCGTGCGCACGCGCTCGAACGGCGAGGCGGCGTCGAGGGCCCAGTGTCGCGGCACCTGCCACTCCTGCAGGAACTTGCCGCCGACGCGCAGTCGCATGTTGCTCCACTGCATGCGCAGCGCCGGCATGAAGTCGGCGAAGAAGCGGAACGTGTCGGGGACGATGTCCACCACGTTGCCGCTCCAGCTCGCCACGTTGTAGCCGCCGTCGAGCCGCTTGCGCACGCCGAAGCCGAAGCCGCTGCACGAGGTTTCCAGCCCCGCATCGAACGGCTCGGTGCGCATCACGGACGACATCACCTTGAGCTGCGGCAGGCGCAGGTCGAGATTGCCGCAGAACAGCCGCGACCAGACGCCGCCCGCCAGCACAACGCTGTCGCAGGCGATACGCCCCTTTTCGGTCACCACGGCCGCGACGCGCCCCGCCTGGGTCTCGATGCCGCGCACCGCGCATTGCTGCAAAACCACGGCGCCGAGCCGCTGCGCCGCCGCGGCGATCGCCGGCGCCGCCTTCTGCGGCTCGGCCCGGCCGTCGCTCGGCGTGTGGAGCCCGCCCTTCCAGTCGCCCGTAAGCCCCGGCAGCACCGCGGCCGCCTGCTCGCGCGACACCCATCGCGTATCGAGCTGGTAGGGCTGTGCCTCGACCAGCCAGGCCTCGCGCTTCGCCATCTCTTCGGAGGTCTTGCACAGATAGACGATGCCGCACTGGCGGAAGCCGGTCTCCGCCCCGGTCAGCGCGTTCATCTCCGGCCATAGCCGCAGCGCCTCGATCGCCAGCGGGATCTCGCGCGGATCGCGGCCCATCTTGCGGCACCAGCCCCAGTTGCGGCTCGACTGCTCGCCGGCGATGTGGCCCTTTTCGCACAGCACCACCGGAACGCCCTTGCGCGCCAGGAAGAACGCGGTGCAGGTGCCGATGATGCCGCCGCCGACCACCACGACGCCGGTGCGGGCGGGCGCCTCGGTGTCCGAGGTCACGGGATCGACGCGCGGCGCCATGCTAGGTCTCCTGAACGTCACTGGGCGCGGCCGGCTTCGCCACCGGCGTTCCGCACCGCTGGATGAAGGCAAGCACCTCGGCCCTCGTGCCAAGCGAAGGTTGTGCGCCCAGACGCGTGACCGCGAATGCTGCGGCGGCCGAGGCAAATCCAAGCGCACCGGCAATTTCGCTGCCGGCCGCCAGGGCAGCCGCCAGGGCACCGATATACGCGTCGCCGGCCGCAGTGGTATCGACCGCCTGCACCGGCACGGCAGGGCAGCGCAGCGTGTTGCGCCCATCGCTGTACAGCGCACCTTGGCTGCCCAGCGTGATCAGCACACCCCGGGCGCCGAGCGCCAGCAGGCGCCGCGCCGCCTCATCGGCATCGCCGGCACTAGTGAGAGCGGCGGCCTCGGTTTCGTTGGGCGCGACGACGTCGATCAGCGGCAGCAAGTCCGCGGCGATCGGGCGTGCCGGCGCGGGATTGAGCACGACGAACCATCCCGCCGCGCGCGCCATGCGGATCGCATGCGCATTGGCCGCCTCTGGTATCTCGTGCTGCAGCAGCAGAATGCCCGGCCCGTCGTTCCCCGGCAGCGCGCGATCGACGACCGCTCGATCGCATGCCGCGTTGGCGCCCGAGGCGACCACGATGGTATTCGCCCCCTGCCCGTCTATGGTGATGAGCGCCGTCCCGGTCGGCCGCGGCACGGTCCGGACCTCGTCGCTGCGGACGCCGTCGCGCTGCAGCGCCGCGAGCAGATCGCGTCCGAACGGATCGTCGCCGACACAGCCTGCCAACGCGACCCGCGCGCCCAGACGCGCCGCGGCCACCGCCTGGTTTGCCCCTTTTCCGCCGGCCGCGGTGAAGAAATCGCTGCCGAATATGGTTTGCCCGGTCTGCGGCAGATGTTCGCACCGCACGACGAGGTCCATGTTCAGGCTGCCGATCACCAGGACCGGTTTCGCGCCTTGCATCAGAGACTTCGACTTCATCTTCACGGCAGCGTGACACCCACACCGGCTCGCACCTTGGCGGGAGCTTCCGTACTATGACATCAATCGATGCGGCAATGGCACCGAACCACCGGGGAGACGGGCGTCGGGGATGAGCGAGAGCAGCGGCAGAGCCGGTGCCCCGTGGGCCTTGCGGGCCCTTGTCGTCGCGTCGGTGGTGCTGCCGCTGCTGGTGTTCGCCGGCGGCGGCTGGATTGCCTGGCGCGGCACGCTTCGGGAGGCCCGCGAAACCCTGCTGAGCGATCTCGCGGTCTCCGCCGAACAGACGACCCGCGTCTTCGATACCCACCTCCTTCTGGGCGCGCGGGTCAACGACCTGCTCGCCGATCTCCCGGATGACGCGATCACGGCGCGCGAGGGATCGCTGCACGATCGTCTTGCCGCGATGATCGCCGGCTACAGCCAGGTCACGGCGATCGTGGTGACCGGACCCGACGCACACCCGCTGGCAGCGAGCTCGCGATTCCCTGCGGACCGCGGCATCAGCTTTGGCGACCGTGAGTATTTTGCCGCGCTGCGCGACCGCGGCGAACCGTTCCACATCGGCGGCATCGTGATGGGCCGGCTGACCCAGGCCGATGTATTCACCGTGGCGATCCGCCGCGGAAACGACCCGACGCGTTTCGCCGGGGCCATCCTGGTCGGCGTCTCACCGAGCTATTTCAACAAGTTCGACAGCGACATGTTCGGCGGCGACCCCGACTACTCGGCATGCCTGGTGCGCGAGGATGGCACGCCGCTCGCCCAATACCCGACATCGGCAGAGCCCCGTACGACGCGCGACCAGCTGTTGGCCGATGCCATCGCGCAGGCGCCTCGGGGGGGTCTGGTGCGCGGCGCCTCGTCGGTCGATGGGGTTGAACGGATGATCGCCTACCGCAGGCTGGCCAACTACCCAGTCTATGTCGCCGTCGGCCGGGAGTGGCGTTCGATCGTCGGCGAATGGCGCGAGACGATGGCGCGCCACCTCATCTTCGGCGTGCCGGCGACGGTGGCGCTGCTCGCGCTCAGCCTGCTGGCGATGCGCCAGTGGCACCGCCTGCATGACGCGCTGGCCCTGCTGCAGGACGAGGTGCGGCGTCGCGAAGGGGCGGAAGAGGCCCTGCGCCAGTCGCAGAAGATGGAGGCAGTGGGCCGTCTCACCGGCGGCATCGCGCATGATTTCAACAACCACCTGACGGTGATCAGCAGCAACATCGAACTGCTGCAGCGGCGGATGCCGCCGGAAGGTGCCTCTCTCGTGCGGCTCACCGAGGCGGCGATGGCCGGCGTGCAGCGGGCCGCGACGCTGACGCACCGGCTGCTGGCGTTTTCGCGCCAGCAGCCGCTGGAGCCCGAACCGCTCGATGTCAACGGTCTCGTCGCCAACATGTCGGAGCTGCTGCGCCGGACGCTGGGTGAGGACGTTGCCGTCGAGACGGTGCTCTCTGACGGACTGTGGCAGACCCGGGTCGACGCCAATCAGCTCGAGAACGTGCTGCTGAACCTCGCCGTCAATGCCCGCGATGCGATGCCGGACGGTGGGCGGCTGACGATCCGGACATCCAACGTTTCACTGGACGCGGCCTATGCGGCGGCGCACGACGAGGTCACGGCAGGCGATTATGTGATGCTGGCGGTCGCCGACACCGGCACCGGCATGACGTCGGAGGTGCTGGAAAAGGTGTTCGAGCCGTTCTTCACCACCAAGCCGATCGGCCAGGGGACCGGCCTCGGGCTGTCGATGGTATACGGCTTCGTCAAGCAGTCGGGCGGCCACGTGACGATCGACAGCCAGCCGGGCCGTGGCAGCGCGGTCAAAGTCTATCTTCCGCGCTACACGCATCCTGCGACGCAGGCCGCCTCCCATGCGGACGGACAGCGGGAGACACGGGCGTCAGGCGGCGGCGAGACGATCCTGGTGGTGGAGGACGACGAAAGCGTCCGTCGTACGTCGGTCGAGGCGCTGCGCGAGATCGGCTATCAGGTGCTCGAGGCAGGCGACGCGATGGAAGGCGTGCGGCTGATCGTCGATCGTGGCAACATAGACCTGCTGTTCACCGATATCGGCCTGCCGGGCGGGGTGAACGGCCGTGCATTGGCGGATGCCGCACGCAGCGCACGGCCGGGCCTGCGCGTGCTGTTCACCACCGGCTACACACGCGGCGCCACCATGCACGATGGCGTGTCGGAACGCGACGTGCATTTCATCGCCAAGCCGTTCAATCTCAGCGCGCTGGCGGAAAAGGTCCGCGAGGTCCTGACCGAGCCGGACGAGGCCATGGAAACACGGGTAGGCGGATGAGCGAGACGATCGAGCACGCACGCGAAGGGTTGCACCACGCGCAGCACGAAGCCCGCCCGCATACCGACTCCACGGCGCGCAGGATCGCGGTCCTGATCGCGGTGCTGGCGGCGGCGCTGGCGCTGGCGGAGATGGGCGAGAAGGGCGCGCAGAACGCCTACCTCACGCACCACATCGCGGTGTCGGACGACTGGGCCTTCTATCAGGCGAAGAATGCCCGCGCGACGTCATGGGCGGCGGAGGCCGGGATCCTGGCCAACCTGCCGAACGCCGCCGAGCCAGGGCCGCAGGCGGAGGTCAAGCGCGCCAGGGAGAACGAGGCCCGGCTGCGCGACGAACCGGGCGGCGACGGGATGAAGCAGCTGGCCGCAAAGGCGGACGAACACCGGGCGGCGCGGGACGCAGCATTCCATCGTTACCACGAGTTCGAACTGGTGGTCGGAGCACTGCAGATCGCGATCGTCCTGGCATCGGTCGCCGTCGTCACGCGCATCGTGGCGCTCGCCGTGGGCGCCGGCGTGGCCGGCGCGGCGGCCGCAGCGTTCGCGCTGTTCGTCAGCCTCTGATCGATCGGTTGACGAGCCGACCCGGCAGGGCTACATCGCGCGCCCTGCCTTTGCGCCGGCTGTCGCGGCCGCGCAGCGGTGTGCCCAGGTGGCGGAATTGGTAGACGCGCAGGTTTCAGGTACCTGTGGCCGCAAGGTCGTGGAAGTTCGAGTCTTCTCCTGGGCACCATTTTCATGAGCAGCACACAGTTCATGCCTGGCGGCACCATCCATCTGCACCGGCATGACCTGCCGGAAGGCCTCGGTCTCGGACCTGTCGTTGCGGTCGATACCGAAACCATGGGCCTCAATCCGCATCGCGACCGGCTCTGCCTCGTGCAGCTGTCGGCCGGCGACGGCCACGCGCACCTGGTGCAGATCATCCCGCAGCACCTCGGCGGCCACGGCTACGACTGCCCCAATCTGGCCCGCCTGCTGGGCGACGCGGCCACCGTCAAGCTGATGCATTTCGCCCGCTTCGACGTGGCCGTGCTGCAGCAGTTCCTGCGCATCACGGTCGCGCCGGTGCGCTGCACCAAGATCGCGGCCCGCCTGATCCGCACATTCACCGACCGCCACGGGCTCAAGGATCTCTGCAAGGAACTGCTGGGGGTCGACCTGTCGAAGCAGCAGCAGACCTCGGACTGGGGCGCCGTCGAGCTGACGCCCGAGCAGCTGACCTATGCAGCATCGGACGTCCTGCATCTGCATGCCCTGTGGGGCAAGCTGGAGGCTTTGCTGGTCCGCGAAGGACGCCAGGACCTCGCGCAGGCCTGCTTCCAGTTCCTGCCGTCGCGTGCCCGGCTGGATTTGCTGGGCTACGAGCAGCCCGATATTTTCGCCCACTGACCCGCCCCAATCCCGGGCAATTGGCATGATTCTTGTCCGATGCAGCCATTGCTGTTGACCCGGCTGCCGGCGAAGGTCCAAAACACGCCGCATGACAGGTGCCGTACTCAGCTTGGATCGTGACGACGTCCACGTGGCGCGCTCGGTCCTGCGCACCGAGGCAGCCGGGCTGCAGGCGCTGGCGGCCGGGCTCACCGACAGCTTCGCCGCCGCCGTCGAGCGGTTGGCCGCGGCCACGGGACGCGTGGTGGTGTCGGGAATGGGCAAGTCCGGCCTGGTCGCGCGCAAGATCGCGGCGACGCTGGCATCGACCGGCACGCCGGCCCTGTTCGTGCATCCGGCCGAGGCCTCGCACGGCGATCTGGGCATGGTGGTCGAGGGCGACGCGGTCCTCGCCCTGTCGAACTCGGGCGAAACGGCGGAACTCGCCGATCTGGTGGCGCATTCCCGGCGGTTCGGCCTGCCGCTGGTCGCGATCACCGCGCGTACCGACTCGACGCTGGCCCGGGCGGCCGATGTCGCGCTGACCCTGCCGGCCGCGGCGGAAGCCTGTCCCATGGGTCTCGCCCCCACCACCTCGACAACCATGCAGATGGCGCTGGGCGACGCGATCGCCGTTGCGCTGCTGACCCGGCGTGGCTTCACCGCGGCGGATTTCCACCAGATCCATCCGGGCGGCCGGCTCGGCTCGCGACTGCGGCGGGTCCGCGACCTCATGCACACCGGGGATGCCGTGCCGCTCGCGGCGCCCGACACGCCGATGGACCGGGCACTGCTGCTGATGACCGAGAAGCGCTTCGGCTGCCTCGGCATCACCGATCCTGCCGGCCGGATGGTCGGCATCCTGACGGATGGCGACCTGCGGCGCGCCATGGGCCCGGACCTGCTGACGCGCCCGGTGTCCGACGTCATGACAAGGGCGCCGCGCACGATCGGCCCGGACGCGCTTGCGGACGAGGCGCTGCACATCATGAATGCAAGGGAACGACCGATCACCGCGCTGTTCGTGGTCGACACCCTCGATCGCCCGCTAGGCATCCTGCACATCCACGACCTGCTGCGGGCAGGCGTCGCGTGACGATCAGCCCGTTGCCCGTGCGCCCGCCCGCCCATCGGCCTGGCCGGCAACTGATGGCGGTCGCGGCCGAGCGCTTCCGCAAACCGCCCAATCCGCACCGGCTTGCCCGCCGCCGCATCGTCATCGGACTGGTCAAGGTGCTGCTCCCGGTCGCCGCTACGCTGCTGCTCGCGCTGCTGGCGGTCTGGCCGGAGATCGGCCGGGTCAGCGATTCCGCCCGCATCGCCTACCAGCGGGCCGGCGGCGATATCGGCGGCGCGACCGTCACCGACGCGCATTACCGCAGTGTCGACGACCACGACCGCCCGTATACCGTCACGGCGGCGACTGCCGAGCAGGTCAGCCCGGAGCGCATCAACCTGACGACGCTGAAGGCCGACGTGACGCTGAACGACGGCACTTGGCTGATGCTCCAGGCCAAGCACGGCGTGTTCCTGCAGCACGCCAACCAGCTTGACCTGTCCGGTGCCGTCACGCTGTACCGCGACGACGGGACGACGATGACGACCGCGAGTGCCTCGGTCGATCTGAAGAACGGCGCGGCCGCGAGCGCCGAACCAACTCACGCCGAAGGCCCGTTCGGCACGCTCGATGCACAGGGCTTCACCCTCACCGACAAGGGCACCGCCATTCAATTCGCCGGACCGGCGCATCTGGTGCTGAACGGTTCATCGCCGTGAAGCCTGCGGCCGCCATTTGCGTCGTGGCGCTGACACTTGCGGCGACCGGCCCGGCCGTCCGCGGGCAGCAGCTGGACCTCTCGCACGGCGGCCCGGTCTCCATCACCGCGAGCGAGGGGATGGAATGGCGGCAGGAGCAGCGGGAGGTGATCGCCCGCGGCAACGCCAAGGCGGTGCGGCAGAATGTGACGGTGGTGGCGGACCGGCTGATCGCCTTCTACCGGCCGAAGAGCGGCGCCGCCGCACAGCCGGCGCAGAGCATCGTCAACGGAGCGGACACCGGCGGCAACGAGATCTACCGGGTGCAGGCCGAGGGCGGCGTGCGCATCTTCACGCCGACCGATCAGGCGGTCGGCGACCGTGCGGTCTACGACATGGACCAGGCGGTGCTGGTGATGACCGGGCGGGCGCTGAAACTGACCACGCCGAACGAAGTGCTGACGGCGCGCGACAGTCTGGAATACTGGGCGCAGAAGCGCATGGCGGTGGCCCGCGGTGACGCTGTGGTGGTCACCAATGACGGCCGCAGGATCTCCGCCGACACACTGGTGGCGTATACCACCGAGGCGCCGCCCACGCCCGGCCAGCCGCAGAACGCGGAGGACCCGTTGGCGGCCTCCGGCAAGCTGCAAAAGGTCGAGGCGTTCGGCAACGTCACGGTCCGCACCACGACCGACACTGCCATCGGCGACCGCGCCGTTTATGTGCCCGACAGCGGCATCGCACGACTGGCCGGGCGCGTGCGCATCACGCGCGGCGACAATCAGCTCGATGGTTCCGAGGCGGAGGTGAACATGAAGACCGGCATCTCGCGGCTGCTGGCCGGCTCCGGTGGCCGGGTGCAGGGCCTGGTGATTCCAAACGATACGACGAATCAGCAGCTGAGCGGAAAGCCCGCACCGGGTGGACCAAAATGAACGACTTCGGCCCGGAAGCGCGCCCGCCATCCGAGCTTCGCGTCGTTGCCGGCGGCAAGGGGCTGGCGGCGCGCGGCGTCGGCAAGACCTATCGAAAGCGCCCGGTCGTCCGCAACGTGACGATCGAACTGCGCCGCGGCGAGGCCGTCGGACTGCTCGGTCCGAACGGCGCCGGCAAGACCACGACGTTCTACATGATCGTCGGCCTGGTGAAGCCGGATACCGGCGGCATCCACCTCGACGGCGCCGACATCACCAGCCTGCCGATGTACCGCCGGGCGCGGCTCGGGATCGGCTACCTGCCGCAGGAGGCCAGCGTGTTCCGCGGCCTGAACGTCGAGCAGAACGTGATGGCGGCGCTCGAGGTGACCGAGCGCGACCCGGACCGACGCGACGTCATGCTGGACGAACTGCTGGCCGAGTTCGGCATCGGCCACCTGCGTCGCACCCCGGCGCTGGCGCTGTCGGGCGGCGAGCGGCGGCGCGTCGAGATCGCGCGGGCGTTGGCCACGCAGCCCGCCTACATCCTGCTGGACGAGCCGCTGGCCGGCATCGATCCGATCGCGGTGAACGAGATCCGCGACCTTGTCTCGCACCTGAAGGATCGTGGCATCGGCGTGCTGATCACCGACCACAATGTGCGCGAGACGCTGGGCATCATCGACCGTGCCTACATCATGCACGACGGTCAGATGCTGATGCAGGGCAGTCCGGAGGAGGTCGTGGCCAACCGGGACGTCCGCCGCTTCTACCTGGGCGAGCGATTCAGCCTTTGATGCTGCGGGGGGGAACACTTTGTTGTTTTCGCTGCGGTAGCCTGGACCTCCGCAGAAGCTTCAAGGGCCCGCCGGCCGCATGTCGTTAGCACCGCGACTCGATCTTCGTCAGACGCAGACGCTGGTCATGACGCCGCAGCTGCGCCAGGCGATCAAGCTGCTGCAGTATTCCAACCTGGAGGTGGCGAGCTTCGTCGAGGAGGAGCTGGAGCGGAACCCGCTGCTCGAGCGCGACGAAACGCCGGAACTGCCGGACACCGAGCGTGCGGCGCCGGATCAGGTGCCGGAACGCGTGAGCGAGGCGGCCGACGCGGCCCGGCTGGTGGCGACCGACACGCTGCCGAGTGAGGCGGCGTCCCCGCTCGACGCCGACCCAAGCAATACCTATGACGCCGGCGGCATCGCCGATGGCGCTCCGGCCGGCACGATCACCGGCCACGGCGGTGCGAGCAATTTCGAGGCCGATGAGCGCAGCATCGACGACCTCGCCGCCGATAGGCGGCCGTTGCGCGACTATCTCGGCGAACAGTTGCGCCTTTCGTTCAGCGATCCGGTGGATCGCATGATCGGCGCGCATCTGATTGCGCTGCTGTGCCCCGCCGGGCGGCTGACCGCGGATCCCGCGGCGATCGCCGATGCGATGGCACTCCCGCTGGAGCGCGTCGAGGCGGTGCGCGCGCGCATGATGCGCTTCGATCCGGTCGGGCTGTTCGCGCGTGACCTGAAGGAGTGCCTGGCCGCGCAACTTGCCGAGCGCAATCGGCTCGACCCGGCCATGGCGGTGCTGCTCGACAATCTCGAGCTGCTGGCGCACCGCGAATTGCGGCGGCTGGTCGCGCTCTGTGGCGTCGATGCCGAGGACCTTGCCGAGATGATCGCCGAGATCCGCAGCCTCGACCCGAAACCGGGGGCGAACTACAACTCGGCGCCAACACAGCTGGTGGTGCCTGACATCCTGATGCGGCCGAACGGCGAGGATGTCTGGCTGATCGAGATCAATCCCGACACCATGCCGCGCCTGCTGGTGAACGAGCGGTTCTATGCGCGGGTTGCGCCGCGCGCGCGAAAGCAGGATCGGGTGTTCCTGTCGGAGCAGCTGGCCAGCGCAAACTGGCTGGTGCGATCACTGCAGCAGCGGGCACAGACCATCCTGAAGGTGGCGGGCGAGATCATCCGCCGGCAGGACGGCTTCATGCGCCACGGCGTGGCGTATCTGCGTCCGCTGATCCTGCGCGACATCGCCGAGGCGGTGGAGATGCACGAGAGCACCGTCAGCCGCGTGACGGCCAACAAGTACATCGCGACGCCACGCGGCACGTTCGAGCTTAAGTATTTCTTCACCACCGCAATTCCAGGAACCGACGGCGGGAGCCATAGCGCCGAGGCGGTGCGCCATCGCATCCGTGGGCTGATCGACGCGGAGTCGGCCGATGACGTCCTGTCAGACGATGCGATTGTGGCAGCCCTGCGCGGCGAGGGCGTGGACATTGCCCGCCGGACCGTGGCCAAATATCGCGAGGCGCTGCACATCCCCAATTCGGTGCAGCGCCGGCGGGAGAAGGTGGCGCTCGTCTGAGGTCCCGCCTGTCCACGTTGGGGGAGAGGCATGATGCAGATCACGGTTTCCGGCAAGCAGGTGGATCTGTCCGATGCGCTGCGGATCCGCGTCTCGGACCACCTCGACGGCATCGCCGGCAAGTATTTCGACCACGCGCTGGAGGCGCAGGTCACGTTCGGCCGGGCGCGCAGCTTCTTCACCTGCGACATCAACGTGCACGCGGGCCGTGGGCTGGTGCTGCGCGGCGAAGGCGAGGCGGCCGACGCGAACTCGGCGTTCGACGATGCCGCCGAACACATCGCCAAGCGGCTGCGGCGCTATCGCCGGCGGGTGAACGAGCACGCCCGCGACAGCGCCAACCGCGAGCGGCCCGAGGCGGCGCGGCAGTACATCCTGCGGCAGGAGGAGTCCGAAGCGTCGCACGGACCCAACGGCGAGGCGCACGCCACCGTGATTGCCGAGCAGGCGACCGAGATCAGCCTGCTCTCCGTCAGCGAGGCGGTGATGCGCATGGACCTCGCCGACGAACCGCTGCTGATGTTCCGCAGCAGCGCGACCGGCGAGCTCAACGTGGTCTACCGCCGCAGCGACGGCAACATCGGCTGGATCGACCCGGTCAAGCGATGACCCGGCGCCGGCGCCTCAGTGCACCTGCGCCGGCACCATCTCATGCTGCACGATCGCGGCGACCGCCACGTCGAGGCCGGCCGCAATCGCCATCGGCGTGCCGTCGGCGGCGTGGATTGCGAAGGCCGACGTGCCGTTGACCATCACCGGCTTCACATAGGCGATCTGCTGCATGCCGAGTTGGGCGAGCTGCTCGGTCGAAAGGTGGCGGATATCGATGGCGGCGGCCATGGCGGCCACCTCATCCGGCTGTTGAATGCTGTTGGTGTTCATCGTCGAAACTCCTTGGTGGCGGCGGACTGTCCTTGCAGCTCCGGCGCCTTTTGGTGATGCGGCCCGCATTTTGCGGCACCGTCGTGGCCGGGCAGGCCCTAGTCCTGCCGCGGTTCGCTCTCGACCACCCGGACCTTCCCGCTGCCGTGGCCGTTGCTGCCATTGGCGCGGTTGATCTGGATGGTCTTCACGCGGGACTCGGGCTGCGGACGGACCAAGTCGATGTGCAGCAGCCCGTTGTCGAGCCACGCACCCTTCACCTCGATCCCCTCGGCGAGCACGAACGCCCGCTGAAACTGCCGTGCCGCGATTCCGCGATGCAGGAAGACGCGTCCCTGGCCATCGTCAGTCTGACGCCCGCGGATTACCAACTGGTTGTCTTCCTGCGTTATTTGCAGGTCGTCCATGGTGAACCCGGCCACCGCGAGCGTGATCCGCAGCCCGGACGGGCTGGTCTGCTCGATGTTGTACGGCGGATAGCCGTCTGACGAGGTCTTCGAGGCCCGCTCGAGCATCTGCTCGAGATGGTCGAAGCCCAGGAACAATGGAGAGGTGAACATCCTCGTCGTCATGGCCTCCTCCTTGGAGCGAAGCATCTGGCGGGACCCATTGCGGCATCCCGACGGAGGGAATCTTGGCAGAGCAGGTGCCGGTTGCAAGGGGCAGCACGTTGATCGGGCGGAGGCCCACCGCTACATCCGCGACATGAAAGAGACGGTGGAAACCCTGCCGATCCTCCTGGTACCGGACCCGGTCCTGAAGGCGCGGGCCCGGGCGGTCGGCGCCGAAGACATGGAACGCGTGCGCGACCTGGTGCCGCGGATGTTCGCGACGATGTACCGCGCACCGGGAATCGGCCTTGCCGCACCGCAGGTCGGGGTGGGTCTCCGCTTCGCCATCGTGGACCTCATGCCGGACGACAGACCGGCGCCGATCGTGCTGATCAACCCGGAGGTCATTGCCCGCAGCGAGGAGCAGGCGACGCGTGAGGAAGGCTGCCTGTCGCTCCCCGGCCAGTATGCCGACGTGACCCGGCCGGCCCGCGTGGCCGTGCGCTACACGGATGAGGCCGGCGCGCGCCGGCAACTGCAGGCGGACGGCCTGCTGGCAGCCTGCGTGCAACACGAGATCGATCATCTGGATGGCATCCTGTTCGTCGACCACCTCTCGGCGCTGAAGCGCAACATGATCCTGCGCCGGCTGGCCAAGGAACTGCGGCAGAAGCGGACGGGAGCGATGTAGCTCGATGCGGCTGGCGTTCATGGGCAGCCCGGACTTCGCCGTCCCGGCATTGCGGGCGCTGCGCGCGGCGGGGCACGAGATCGCCGCGGTGTACTGCCAGCGGCCCAAGCCCGCCGGCCGCGGCTATACGCTGCGCCCGTGCCCGGTGCAGGTCGAGGCCGAGAGGCTCGGACTGGCCGTGCGCACGCCGGCGCGGCTGCGCGATGCGACGGAACAGGCGGCGTTCGCCGCGCTCGAGGCGGATGCGGCGGTGGTCGCGGCATACGGGCTGATCCTGCCCCAGGCGATGCTCGACATGCCGCGCCGCGGCTGTCTCAACATCCATGCGAGCCTGCTGCCGCGCTGGCGCGGAGCCGCGCCGATCCAGGCCGCGGTGCTGGCGGGTGACGCCGTGACCGGCGTGACGATCATGCAGATGGACGCCGGGCTCGACACCGGTCCGATGCTGCTGCGGGAGGCGGTGCCGATCACGCCGACCACCACGTCGGCGGCGCTGCACGACGTGCTGGCGGAGATCGGCGCTCGGCTCATCCTGCGCGCGCTGTTCGAGAACCCCGTACCCGTCCCGCAATGCGAGGACGGTGCGACCTATGCGCCGAAGCTGACACGCGGGGCGGGACAGATCGACTGGACGCTGGATGCTGCGGTGATCGAGCGCCAGGTGCGGGCCTTCGATCCCTGGCCCGGGACCTTCACCTCGCTGCACGGCGGCATGCTGAAGGTGCTCGCCGTCGCTCCGGCACCAGGGTCGGGTGCACCCGGCGAAGTGCTGGATGCCCGGCTGACCGTCGCCTGCGGCAGCGGAGCGGTGCGGCTGACCCGGGTGCAGCTGGCGGGTCGCCCGGCCATGGCCGCAGAGGCGTTCTTGCGGGGCCATCCGGTGCCGGCCGGGACCACGCTCACGTGAGCGCGCCGATATTCCCGCTCCCCTCGCGGGACGGGGCTGGGGGGAGGATGCCGGCTGGGACCGCCATTCCCTCTCCGCAAGCCCCTCCCTTTGCGGAAGGGGGGGCTCGGCGCTGGGCTCTGCTGCTCGAATATGACGGCACGCCCTTCGTCGGCTGGCAGCGGCAGCAGACCGGACTCTCGGTCCAGCAGGTGCTGGAAGAGGCCGCCGTCAGGCTGAACCGCGGCACGCCGGTCCCCAGCGTCGTCGCCGGCCGCACCGACGCCGGCGTGCACGCTTCGGCGCAGGTGGCGCAGCTCGATCTGCCGGCCGCCCTCACGGCGCCCAAGGTCCGCGACGCACTCAACTTTCACATGAAGCCGCATCCGGTGGTCGTGCTGGATGCTGTGCCCGCACCGTCGGGATGGAACGCCCGGTTCTCCGCGGTCGGACGTGCCTATCGCTACCGCATCCTCAACCGCCGCGCCCGGCCCGCTCTGCTTGCCGGCCGCGTGTGGCACGTTCCCACCGCGCTGGACGCCGCGATGATGCACACCGCCGCGCAGACCTTGCTCGGCCGTCACGACTTCTCATCGTTCCGCGCGGCATCGTGCCAGGCGAAGAGCCCGCTGCGTACGCTCGACCGGCTCGACCTGCACTGCGAGGGCGACTTCGTCGAGGTCATCGCCGAGGCGCGCAGCTTCCTGCACCACCAGGTTCGCAACATGGTCGGAACACTGAAGCTGGTGGGCGACGGCAGCTGGCCGATCGAGCGGGTCGCCGCCGCCCTCGCGGCACAGGACCGCTCGGCGGCCGGCCCGACCGCACCGCCTGACGGTCTGTGCCTCACAGGCGTACGATATGCCGTCGATCTATTTGGCGCCGTCCCCAGCCAATCAGCCTAGCGGGCGCCGTCCACACGCAGTCCGGCTCGCTGTGCGTCAGATCCGAAATGCGGCATCACCTCGGTGATGAACAGTTCGAGCGAGCCCCGTGCGACCTCGTGCGGCAGGCCGAACGACGCGCCGTAGCAGAACTGATCCACACCAACTGCCTCATACTGTCGCAGCCTGGCGACCACCTGCTCGGGCGTGCCGAAGACCATGCTGTCCAGGATCGTCTCCGGTCGGTACGCGTCGCGGTTCGCAACCTGCGCCCAGTCGGCGGGTTCCGGAAAGCCGTTGCTCACCCCGCCGATGTTGCGGAACAGGCTCTCGAAGCGCCGGTCATGCTCGATTGAGACCTGCACCGGCACGCTCCAGTCATCTTCACGCGGATAGACGCAGGTCCGCCGCAGCATCAGGAAGCGCGGGCGCCCGATGCCGGGAAGCTTCGCCAGTGTGTCGGCGAAGCGCTGGCCGAGGATCCCCACCTCCGCGTGCGGTCGCGACAATGGCGTCGCCATGATGTTGGCCCCCGACGCCATGGCCCAGGCGAACGTTTCTGGATCGCGCGCCGCCACCCAGATCGGCGGATGCGGCGCCTGCACCGGCTTCGGCACCGAGGTTGCGCGCGGGAAGCGCCAGATGTCGCCCTGGTGCTCGAAGTCGCCGCTCCACAGCCCGCGCAGCACGGGCAGCATCTCCCGCAGGTGGCGGCCGCCTTCGCGCTGCTCCATGCCGCCGGCCATCCGGTCGAATTCGTACTGGAATGCACCACGCCCAAGTCCCAGCTCCAGCCGGCCGTCACTGAACAGGTCGAACAGCGCCGCTTCGCCGGCGACGCGGATCGGATGCCAGTACGGCGCCACGACCACCGCGGTTCCCAGCCTGATCCGCGAGGTATGCGCCGCCCAGTGCATCAGGATGGTGAACGGGTTCGGCCCCGGCATCAGCTCGATCGTATGGTGCTCCGCCGCCCAGGCGATCTCGAAACCGCCCGCCTCGGCCAGTCGCACGAGTTCCAGCGCGTTGCGCACCACCTGGCGCATGTCCTCGCCGGGCGAGGACCGCTCCAGGTTCACGGCGATGGAGAATTTCACCCTTCGCGCCTCCCCGCATCCCCGCACAGGAATTCCCGCACCAGCCGGACGACGAGATCGGGTGCCTCGACCAGGATGCTGTGCCGTAGACCAGGCAGGATCGCGAGCCGCGAGCCTGCGATCTGCGCGTGCATGTAGCGCGCCATGCGAGGGCTGGAACCAACATCGTGCTCGCCAGTGGCGATCAGTGTGGGAATCCGGATCGCGTGCAGCTTCTCTCCCAGATCGCTGGTCGAGAACACGGTGTAGGCGGCGGCATAGGACGGCGCGTGGTTCTCCTGCAGCTGCTGCATCCGCTGCTGCACCAGGGCCGGGTTGCGCGCGATGAACCCGGGCGTGAACCACCGCTCCTGCGCGGCGCCAGTGATCGCCGCGATGCCCTGCTCCCGCAGAACGGCCAGCCGTTGCTGCACCCGCTCGCGCTCCTCGGCGGTGCGGCCGGCCACCGCGCTGAGCAGCACCAGCCGGCGCACGCGGTCCGCGTGGTGCAGCGCGATGCCCTGCGCGATCATGCCGCCCAACGAGAACCCCACCACGTGCGCCGCGGGCACCGCGCAGGCATCCAGCACATCGACGACGTCGCGGACGAAGTCGTCCAGCGTCAATGTGCCCTCGATGTGCCCCGACTGCCCATGCCCGCGCAGGTCGAGACACAGTACGCGGAAGTCGGCCGCGAGGTCGGAAGCGATGTCGTCCCAGCTCGAGCCGTCCGCGCCGACACCGTGGATCAGCACGACCGGCGGCCGATCCGCCACCCTTGTCCCGGTAGCGCAGCGTAGGGGCGTCCCGCCTGTGCAACGTCCGCTCTGTCATTGCGTCGCCCGTTCGGTGGGATGCGGCGTCTCGGTCCGAAGCGCCGCACCCTGCATACAAGCATCATTGGGTCGATGCACGCCATGCGCCGCCTCTCCGCCCTCTTGCAGCGCTCCATCGGCCACGATCGCTCGGGTGTCGCGAGCGCTGCGTCGCATGAATGGTCGCCGTGGAGGCGGGCTGCAAAAGGCGACACCTACGTATGTCGCCACAGGGATGACTGCGCCTTGGCTCCGCGAAAGACGATAGGGCCGATTGCGTTCAGCAGCGACGCGGGTTGCTGACGGCAGCCTCGCTCCGGCGTTCCGCGGATTCCCGTGCCCTCTGCTACCCCTCCGGCATCGCCGCCGCCAGCCGCCCGCCGACCCGCACCGGTTCGATCCGACGCGCCTTGCCGGTCGCATCGTCGGTCTCGACGAACATGCCGCACACCGTCGCCTCGCCTTCCGCCGGCGCCAGGCGCTCGCCCGGCATCTTGCGCCAGAAGCGCAGCGTTGCGGCGTCCTTCACCATGCCGATGACACTGTCGTAGTCGCCCGACATCCCGGCGTCCGATTGGAAGGCCGTGCCGCCCGGCAGCACCTGCGCATCGGCTGACGGGCAGTGCGTGTGCGTGCCGATCACCGCGGAGACCTTGCCGTCGAGGAAGTGCGCGAACGCCATCTTCTCGCTCGATGCCTCGGCGTGGAAATCCACCACGATCGCCGCCACCGTGCCGCCCAACCGGTGCCGCGCCAGCAGGTCGGACGCGGCACGGAACGGATCGTCGAGCGGGTCCATGAACAGCCGCCCCATCGCCTGGAACACCAGCGCGCGCCGCCCGCCGCCGACCTCCACCACCACGGATGTGCCACCCGGCGTGCCGGGTGGGTAGTTCGCGGCGCGCAGCAGCCGCGGGGTCTCGGCGATGTAGGGGATGATCTCCTTGCGGTCCCAGGCGTGGTTGCCCAGCGTGATCACGTCGGCACCCGCGGCGAACAGCGCCGCCGCCATGTCCGGAGCCAGGCCGAAGCCGTGCGAAGCGTTCTCGGCGTTCACCACCGCGAGGTCGATGCGCAGTGCCGCGCGCAGCCTGGGTAGCGAGGCGGCGACCGCCTCGCGCCCGGTGCGGCCAACCACGTCGCCGATGAACAGGATGCGCATGCGGCCCTAATCCTTGCAGGAGATCACGCCGCGTTCCGTCGCGACGGCATCGAGACGTTCGTCGTAGGAACCCGCCGGCACCGCGTCCAGTTCCTGCGCGGCATAGGCAACGCCCAGCCGGAACCGCCCCGGCAGCGCCGCCAGCGTCCGGTCGTAGTAGCCCGCCCCGTAGCCCACGCGGTACCCGCGCCGGTCGAACGCCAGCAGCGGCACCAGCAGGAAGTCCGGTGCCCGCACCGCGCCGTCCGGCCGCGACGTGCCGAAGCGTTCCGGCACCATCGTGGCGCCCGGCTGCCAAAGACGGAAGATCAGCGGGTTCCCGCGCTTCGGTGTCTCGGGCAGCACGATCGGGTGGCCGCGCGCGTGCAGCGCCAGCAGCAGCGGTCGGATGTCGATCTCCTGCCCGATCGGCCAGAACCCCGACACGGCGGCGCCTGGCGGCGGCGGCAGGTCGCGCAGGACAAATTCAGCCAGCGCCGCGCCGCATGACGGATCCCATGCCTCGCGCGCCGCCAGCATCCGCTGGCGGACCAGGCGCTTTGCCTCGGTCAGATCGGGCAAGGTGTGCGGAGCCGCCATGGCCGTTGGCGTCTCATCCTCCCAGAGCCTGCGTGTGCAGGTGGGCGCCAGATACCGAGACCAAGATCCCGACAGAGCCAGCTCCCTGGAAGATGCTTACTGGCCCCGGGGATGTATTGCCTGACGCACCGGGCAGCTCCGCCAACACTATCTAGGGACGCTCCAGGTCCAGGGCAATCTCTTCCGCGCGTCGCGCCAGCTTGCCCAACCGCCGGCTCAGCTTGGGCTCGACCGGCAGCGTCACCGCCTCGCCCGCCTGCGCCGCGCGCAGCGCCGCCTGCGTATCGTACAGGTCGTCGGCCATCAGCAGCGACGCCATCACCAGCATGCGCGCCTCGCCGCTCTGCCCGGCCGCCACCTTGATCATCTCGATCCGCCGGTCGACCTCGCCCGCCATCGCCTGCAGGTGCTCCTCCTCGCCGTCCTTGCAGCCGACGGTGTATGCGTAGCCGTTGATGCGAATGGTCACCTGCGCCATCGAATGATCCTTGCTTCAGACGTCAACCAGCCGTGTCGCCGAGGGCGGAGCGGAGACGATCGATCAATGCGTCGAGTCGCGCCGCGACCTCTTTGGTGTCCACCGCCGGAAATTGATCTACGCTTGGCTGCGCCAGCGCCTCCGAGATTCGCTCGAGGGCGGCCTCCAGCCGGTCGGCCGCTGCTTCCGGATCGTCTGCATCGCTGGCCATGCCCCTGCCCTGCCTCATGTGCCGCATGAACTCAAAGCCGGTGCGGTGTTGAACGTCAAGCAGATAACCGCCCACGGCGACGGCTGGCCTGCCGTTGTCGTGCACGGCCTGGCGGATGTCCGGCTGGTGCTGGCGCCCGGACGCCCGGTGACGCTGCTGTCCGCCAAGGGCGCGGCACTTTACGCCGGCTGCGCCTGGTGGCGGGCGCTGGTCGAGCAGGCGCGCGCGGCCCATCCCGGCATCCCGATCGACGACATCCTCGACTGCGCCGATGCGCCCGGCTACGCGCTCGGCGCGCTGCGCATCGGCCAGCGCCGGATCGTGCTGGACGCGGCTGCCGCCGGCTGGTCCGCCGTTGCCGCGGTGGCCGCATCGCAGGGCGGCGAGGTGTTAACCTCCCGTCCACCGGCGCTCGATATGGCCGAGCGTCGAGCGGCCCGCCTGCTACACGATTGGTTGCGGACGCGAACCACCCCGGGTGACAGCGGCGGCGCCCTGGGCTAACACGCGAAGAGCGCCGTCAGCCCTCAGGCAGAAGGACCTAGCCATGCGCGTCACCCAGAAAGTGAAGAAGATCCTGGACTGGTACGAGGGCGATTCGCCCGGTGTGAAGGCGAACCTCGCCCGCATCCTTTCCACCGGCAAACTCGGCGGCACCGGCAAGGTGCTGATCCTGCCGGTGGACCAGGGCTTCGAGCACGGCCCCGCCCGCAGCTTCGCCCCCAACCCGCCGGCCTACGATCCGCACTACCATTACTCGCTGGCGATCGAAGCCGGGCTGAACGCCTATGCCGCGCCGCTTGGCATGATCGCCCAGGGGGCCGACACCTTCGCCGGGCAGATTCCCACCATCCTGAAGGTGAACAGCTCCAACTCGCTGGCCACCAGCAAGGACCAGGCGGTCACCGCCGGCGTCAAGGACGCCCTTCGCCTGGGTTGCGCGGCGATCGGCTTCACCATCTATCCGGGCAGCGAGTACGCCTTCCCGCAGATGGAGGAGCTGCGCGAACTCACCGCCGAGGCGAAGGACGCCGGGCTCGCCGTGGTGGTGTGGAGCTATCCGCGCGGCCCCAACCTGGATCGCGCCGGCGAGACCGCGCTGGACATCTGCGCCTATGCGACGCAGATGGCGGCGCTGATGGGCGCCAACATCATCAAGGTGAAGCCGCCGTCGGCGGTGATCAGCCTGGAGGCGGCGAAGAAGAGCTACGAGCGGATCGATGGCTCCACGCTCGCCAAGCGGGTCGAGCACGTGATGCAGTGCGCGTTCAACGGCAAGCGCGTGGTGGTGTTCTCCGGCGGCGAGGCGAAGGATCTCGACGGCGTCTACGAGGAGATCCGCGGCCTGCGCGACGGCGGCGCCAACGGCAGCATCATCGGCCGCAACACCTTCCAGCGCCCGAAGGAGGTAGCGCTCGAGATGCTGAACAAGATCATCGACATCTATCTGAACAAGGCCTGACCTGCATTCCCTCCCCCGCCCGGCGGGGGAGGGTCAGGGAGAGGGTGATGCAATCCGACGGCTGCCGCGTCTACCTGATCACCCCGCCACGGCTTGATCCCGTGCCGTTCGCCGACCAGCTCGCCGCGGCGCTCGACGGCGGCGACGTTGCGGCGGTGCAGCTTCGGCTGAAGGACGTGGACGACGATGCGTGGCGCCGGGCGATCGACGCACTCCGCCCGGTGACACAATCGCGCGGTGTGGCGTTCCTGCTGAACGACCGCGCCGACCTGGTGCGCGAAACGGGCAGCGACGGTGCGCATGTCGGGCAGGAGGACATGCCGGCGCGTCAGGCGCGCGCTTTGATGGGACCCGAGGCGACACTCGGCGTCACCTGCAAGGGCAGCCGCGACCTGGCCATGGCCGCCGGCGAGGACGGCGCCGACTACGTGGCGTTCGGCGCGTTCTTTCCATCCGGCACCAAGGAGGTCACGCGCTTCATCGATCCCGAGATCCTGACGTGGTGGTCGGAGCTGATGGAGCTGCCGTGCTGTGCCATCGGCGGCATCACCGCGGAGAACTGCGCCCCCTTGGTCCTGGCCGGCGCCGACTTCCTGGCGGTGGTCGGTTGCGTCTGGAACCATCCCGACGGTCCCGCCGCCGGCGTGCGCGCGTTGAACACGGCGATCGCGGCCGCGCAGGTGGGGTGAGCGGCGGGAACCACGCCATGCCTTCTAGCGCCTAGGCGAGCGGCGTCTGTCGACCCTGCCAAAGCACATGCTCGCGACGCAAGCTCGTCGACAAAGGCGCTGCCTCTAACTCAGTCGCGCGGCAGGCCGGCTTTCTCCAAGCCGGCGTAGATGATCTCGGTCTGCGGACCCGGTTGAAAATCGGAACTGGCCCGATAAGCCGCAACAGATTTGACCGGATAATATTTCTGCATCTCGGCGAGTTCAGCCCGAGCTGGACCGTCCTGACCGATCTGCGCCAGTCCACTCGCCAGATAGGCATGACACGGCCAAAACGCCGGCACCCGCTGGGCGCAATCGCGCAGCGGTGCAATCGACCGGACGGAGTCACCGCTTATCAGCCGGGCACGGCCGATGTACATGTCATACACTGGGGGATACAGCGGATCGAGCCGGACCGCTTGCTCCATCAGCGGCAAGGCCTCGGCAGCTCGGTTCACAAAAGTCAGGATGTTGGCCAGGCCGGCATAGCCTTCCGGGTCGTTGGGATTTAGCGCGATCGCCTTTCTCGCCCAGACGATCGCCTCGGCGTAGTCGTGCCGGCGGAGCAGAAGGTCCCCCATGACCAGGTTGGCCACGGGCAGGGCCGGATCAAGCTCCAGCGCCCGCCCGGCCAGTTCCAGGCCTTTTGCCAGCGCTTCTTCCCGCGGCATGTCGTTCCACCTCACAGCGATGGAGGAATAGTAGGTATTGGCCAGATTGGCATAGGCCAGGGCAAAGTTCGGATCGATCTCGATCGCCTTTTCGAACAACGCGCGAGCCCTGAGTTGCTGCGGCCGGATTGACGATCGTTCCATTGGGCGGCCGCGCAGGAAGAGTTCATAGGCCGTCAGCGATACTGTCGGGGCCGCCGTCAGGCGCCTGCGTATCTCCGCGACCTCGGCCTTCTGGATATTGGCATCCAGCCTGGCGGCGATGATGCCGGTGATCTCGTCCTGCACCGCGAAGATATCCTTCAGCGGCCGGTCGTAACGTTCCGCCCAAACATGCGCACCGGTGACGGCGTCGATGAGCTGCGCTGTCACCCGAACCTGGTCGGTGGAGCGTTGCACGCTGCCCTCCAACAGATAGTGCACGCCCAGCGTCTTGCCGGCCTCTATCACGTTCACCGCCCTGTTTTTGAACGTGAAGGAGGAGTTTCTGGCGATCACCGTCAGATAGGGCGACCTTGCCAGTGCAGTCAGGATCTCTTCGCTGACACCGTCAGAAAAATACTCCTGCGCAGGGTCGCCGCTGAGATTTGTGAAAGGCAGTACGGCAATCGAGGGTTTTTCGGTCGACGTGACGACGCTGGCCGTTGATGTGGACGGCGCGCCGCGTCCGAATACGAACCACAGCTCTGCGGTCGTGCCCAGCACCGCGAACGTCGCGACGACGGCAACCACGAGGGCTCCCACTCTTCGCGGCCGTCGTACCACCGGCGCCGGCGTGTCTGTCCGGGAATCATGACGCAGCAAAAAGACATGGATCGGTCGTGCGATGTTCTTTGCCTGCACCTCGCCGAGGTCGTCAAAGCCGAACGCGAGCTTGTCGCGCACCGGGTCCCGCACGGCGCGGGAGACGCAAATGCCCCCTGGCGGGGCCATCGCTTCCAGTCTCGCCGCGACGTTCACGCCGTCGCCGTAGATATCATCACCGTCACCGATGATATCGCCGACGTTGATGCCTATGCGGAATTCTATCCGCTGGTCGAGCGGCACAGGCTCATTCCGTTCGGCCATGCCTCGCTGCACGTCCACGGCGCACCGCACCGCGTCGACGGCACTGGCGAATTCCACCAGCATCCCGTCGCCCGTGGTCTTGACCAGGCGCCCACGGTGGCTGACGAAAGCCGGATCCGCCACATCCTTGAGGTGGGCCTTCAGGGCGTGGAGCGTGCCTTCTTCGTCCGCACCCATCAACCGGCTGTAGCCAACCACGTCGGCAGCCAGAATCGCCGCAAGACGGCGCTCCACGGGGCTGCCTGGTGGGGTCTGCTCGCTCACAAGCCGTTAAATCCACCTCTCACCGTGCGCCGTCCGTTTGGAGAAGCCAGCAACGGCATGCTCGGACTTTGGCACACGGGATGCCGAGAGCCAATCGATCCTCTGCCGCAAGCAGGGGGCGTCTTGAGAACCGGCATCCAACCTGTTGGGAAGCGGATCATTTCAGTGCCGCCCCCGCAATCTGCTGCGATGACCGCGTCCGATTGAGGCCGCATCACAGCCGCGCACTGCGCGGCTACCGAGGCGGCGGGAGCAAGTCCTCAGTCGTCCGTTGCGCGCTCGTCGTAAGCCCGGCCGAAGAGATATGAGCTGCCGCCCAGCCGCTCCTCCGGCGACAGCCGACCCGCCGCGTCGGGCGTCGTCGGGACCGGGCCGAGCGGCAAGCCGATGCGGCCCATCTTCGGATCGAGTTCGCGCACGACCTGATCGCGCTGTTGCGGTCCGGTGGTGTAGATCGTGATGAATTTCCCGGCCTGCCGGGTCGCCAGCTGCTCCCTCAGGCGCTCGCCGTCGCGCACCACCTTGTGGGGGATTCGCATCGTGCGCAGCACCGACAGCGCCGTCTGTGCGACGGTTTCGGCGTGGGCGTATGCCGTCGTCACATGGATCTTGTATCCGCGGGTCGGTGGGCTCACCACGAACCACTTGCCGTACCAGTAGCTGCCGGGCCCGGCCAGGAGGTACTGGTCCTGGAAATGTGCAAAGCACGCGTAGGTCTCGAGCATGTCCTGAGCCTCCGGCGCGACCATAGCGCAGTGGCCTTCGGCGCGTGGCAGCGAAAAGCGTCCCCCCAATTTCCCGCTATACGCGCGCACCATCGCCGGTCGTCATGGACGCCCGCGAACGCCCGGTGCTAGCCTTCGGCCGATGGCCCGGCTCAGCGTCAACCTCAACAAGATCGCGCTGCTGCGCAATTCGCGGCACACCGGCGTGCCCGATCCGTGCGCCTTCGCCCGCATCGCCATCGAGGCCGGCGCGCGCGGCATCACGGTGCATCCGCGCCCCGACGAACGGCACATCCGCCGCTCGGACGTGCCGGGGTTGGCCGAGACGATCGCCGCCTGGCGGCCCGGGGTGGAGCTGAACATCGAGGGCTATCCCGACGCGCGCCTGCTGGAGATCGCCGCCGAAGTACGGCCCGAGCAGTGCACGCTGGTGCCGGACGCGCCCGACGCGTTCACCTCCGAGGAAGGCTTCCGGCTGGACCCCGCGCAGATGGCGCTGGTGCGTCCCGCCATCGCGGCGCTGCAGGCGAATGGCGCGCGCGTCATCCTGTTCATCGACCCGGATCCGGCCGTGCTGGAGCGCATTCCGGACAGCGGCGCCGACGGTGTCGAAATCTACACCGGCGGCTATGCCGCGGCGTTCCGCAACGGCACGCATGCGGCACTTCTCGACTCCTGCGCGCGCACCGCAGGAGCGGCGGCGGAGCGTGGGCTGCTGGTCAACGCCGGCCACGATCTCAATCTGCACAACCTGCCGCCACTCGTTGCGCGGATGCCCAATCTGGCCGAGGCGTCGATCGGCCACGAGTTGACCGCCGATGCGCTGCTGATGGGATTCGCCGCAGCGGTCAGCGCCTATGCCAAGGCGCTCGCCGCAACGCCGTAACGCCCTGTCGTCAGAACCGATAGCCGATCCCGGCCCCGACCACGAGTGGGTTGAGCGCGGTGCGCGCCTTGATCACGCCGTGATTGATGCTCGCGGTCGTGTTCAAGAAGATCTGCTTTACGTCCAGATTGGCGAACCAGTGGCCGCCGATATTGTAGTCCACGCCGGCCTGGATCGCGGCGCCGACGTTGTTGCTGAACGACACCGTGTTCACCGGGAAGCCCGCCGCACTCGCGCCGTAGAAGAACGTGGCGTTGATGCCGGCGCCGAGATACGGGCTGAGCCGTTCGTGCGGGAAGAAGTGATACTGCACCGTCAGCGTCGGCGGCAGCGCCCATACAGTCCCGACATCGACATGACCAAGCACGGTGTCGCTCGCCGAGACGCTGTGGCGCGTCGTGGCGGCAATCAGTTCGAGCGCGACGTTGTCGGTGATGAAATAAGAGAAGTCGACTTCCGGCGCGGCCTGCGCGGTAGCATTCACGTGACCGCCGATGACCGAGATGGAGCTCGACGAGTTCGAGCGGAATGACCCCGATCGCGCGGAGCCGGACCATCAGGGTACCGGCCTCCTTGCCCACCGGCGGCGCGCTGAAGTCGAACGCGCTTTGGGCGGACGCCTGGAAAGCGCATGCGATCACGGCCGCAAGGCACGTGGCGAAGAGCGTCGGCTGCATGGTCACTCCTGCTGTCGGATGGGAGCGACCTTCAGGCACATTATGCGTGGCGGCCTTGACCCAGATCAAACCACGACAAGAACGATACAACTTGCGTCCGCTGTAGCGTTTCTGCCACAGACGCCCGCAGCCCGTCTCACGGCGACGTGCAGTTGCCGGTCACACTGTGGTCAGATTTCGCGTCTTGGTCGCACGCCTCCGCTACAGGGAGACGCGCGCCGTTGTATGTGACGAATTGGCTCACGATGAACCGCGCGAACCTTCGCGCCGCGGACACAAGCATCCAAGGCAAGCTCGTCCAGCTCGAGGCGCTGCGCGGCGTGGCGGCCTTCATCGTGGTCGCCTGGCATTTCCTGTGGGCCTTCGATCCCGCACGCATCGGCATCGTGGACGGCTTCGACCCGTCCACGGCCCTGCTCGGCAGCGTTGGCTTCGCGTCGATCGACGGCCCGGCCGCGGTCACCCTGTTCTTCGTGCTATCGGGCTTCGTTCTGCCGCTGGGGTTCTTCCGCTCCGGCCGCACCGAGATCGTGGTACGGGCCACCGCGAAACGCTGGCTGCGTCTCGTCTGTCTCGTCGTGCTTGCGGTGCTCCTGTCATGGCTGCTGTTCCGCTGCGGCCTGTATCGTCACCGCGAGGCAGCGCAGCTCAGCGGCTCAGCGTGGCTCGGTACGTTCGGCGGCTCGCACCCCAACGGCTTCACGCCGTCGTTCGGCGGCGCCGCCCTGGAGGGCCTGCTGTTCGCCTTCCTGCGCGAACCGGATATGTACGATCCGGTGCTCTGGACCATGCATCACGAGTTCATCGGCAGCTTCGTGACGTTCTATCTCGCGGTGATGCTCTGGCGGGCGCGTCGCGCCGTGGCGATCTGGCTCCTGGCGAGCGCCGCCGTCGTCGTGCACTTCACCGACCCTTACCTCATCGCCTTCGTTGCCGGAACCGGTCTGGCGTGGCTGGTCACGCGGTTCGACGTGCACCTCTCCTCAGCCGTCGCCGCGGCCTGCATCGCCGGCGGCATCTTCCTGTTCGGCTACCTCGAGCCGGCGGGGAGCTACGGTGCATTTCAGATACTGCGCGACGCCAGTCCGACGCGCTTCGACCGGATCGCCATGCATACGGTCAGCGGCATGCTGATCATCCTCGGGCTGATCGGCAACGACCGGTTCGGGCGATCGCTGGCCGCCGCACCCTTCCGTCTGCTCGGCCGGCTGTCGTTCCCGGTCTATCTGTTTCACTTCCCGTTGCTGTGTTCTCTGGCGTGCATGCTGTTCGTGGCGCTGCGTCCGACCATGTCGCTGCACCTCACGCTGCTGCTGGTCGCAGCCGCGTATACGCCGCTGGTGATCGGGCTTGGCTATCTGCTGGCGTGCGTCGACGAGGCGTGGCTGCGATGGGTCAATCGGTTCACGGCGAGCGTAACCAGACCTCAATCAACCTGACAGGCAGTATCGGGCGGTCAGCGGGATGGTTCGCCCGATGCGACCAGCGTCGGTTCGGCGCGGTAGAGTTCCGGAAACAGCTGTCGCAGCTCCTGCAGCTTCGGCAGGTCATTGAACACGATGTACGGATTGCCGGGATGCCGCGTCAGGTAGTCCTGATGATAGGCCTCGGCCGGGTAAAACACGCGATCCGGCTCGATCGTGGTGACGATGGCGCCGCTGAAGGCGTGCGCCGCGTCGAGCTGCGCGACATACGCCTTGGCGACGTCCGCCTGCTGCCGATCGAGCGGAAAGATCGCCGAACGATATTGCGTGCCGACATCCGGTCCTTGCCGGTTCAGCTCGGTCGGGTCGTGCGCCACGGAGAAATAGATCTGCAGGATCCGGCCGTAGCTGATGCGGCTGGGATCGTAGCTGATCTGCACGGACTCGGCGTGGCCGGTCGCGCCCGTGCCGACCTGCTCGTAATGCGCCGTGTTCATCGCGCCGCCGGCATAGCCCGACACCGCGCGGGTCACCCCGCTGACGTGCTGAAAGACACCCTGTACCCCCCAGAAGCATCCGCCGGCGAGCACCGCAGTCGCGGTCCGCGCATCGCCCGCCGGTTCGTCCACGGCCGGCGCCGGAACCCGATGCGCGCCCTCGGCATTCGAACGACCGATCGATAGGAAGGCGCCGCCCGCGAGCAGCAGTCCAAGTATCGATAGCGCAACTTTCCATGAGACCCTGCTCATCGCATTCTCTCTCCCAAGGCAGGCGCAGGCGTGAGCACTGCTACGGCCCGCGCCGCCGCATCCCCCCGCGCCCGCGTCGCTTGCTCGGATCATAGCCTCCGCCACCCGGCCCCATCGGCTCCGGCGTGCGGTCCCGCTTTGGCCGCAGCGACGCAGAGGGCGCCGGCGGCGGTTCCAGCCCGAGGTCCAGCGCCTCCAGCCGGCGGATCTCGTCGCGCAGCCGCGCCGCCTCCTCGAATTCCAGGTCGGCGGCTGCGGACCGCATGCGCTTCTCCAGGTCGGCGATCGCCGCCTTCAGGTCCTTGCCGACGAACTCGGCCACGCCGGCGTCCTTGACCGGCGCCACGGTGACGTAGTCCTGCTCGAACACGCTCTCCAGAACCTTGCCGATCTGCCGCTTGATCGACACCGGCGTGATGCCGTGCGCCTCGTTCCACGCGCGCTGCTTGTTGCGCCGCCGCTCGGTCTCCTCGATCGCGCGGCGCAGGCTGTTGGTCAGCGTGTCGGCATACAGGATCACCCGGCCGTCGACGTTGCGCGCCGCGCGGCCGATGGTCTGGACCAGCGAGGTCTGCGAGCGCAGAAAACCCTCCTTGTCGGCATCCAGGATCGCCACCAGCGAACATTCCGGGATGTCGAGGCCCTCGCGCAGCAGGTTGATCCCAACCAGCACGTCGAACACGCCCAAGCGCAGGTCGCGGATGATTTCTATCCGTTCCAGCGTGTCGATGTCGGAGTGCAGGTAGCGCACCTTCACGCCGTGCTCGGTCAGGTAGTCCGTCAGGTCCTCCGCCATGCGCTTGGTCAGCGTGGTGACCAGCACGCGCGCGCCCTGCGCCGCCACCGCGCGGCATTCGGCGAGCAGGTCGTCCACCTGATGCTCAACGGGGCGCACCTCGGTCACCGGATCGATCAGCCCCGTGGGCCGGATCACCTGCTCGGCGAACACCCCGGCGGTGCGTTCCATCTCCCACGGACCGGGGGTCGCGGAGACGAACAGAGTCTGCGGCCGGTAGGTCTCCCACTCCTCGAATTTCAGCGGCCGGTTGTCGACGCAGGACGGCAGGCGGAAGCCGAACTCGGACAGGATCGACTTGCGGTTGAAGTCGCCGCGATACATGCCACCGAGCTGCGGCACCGTGACGTGACTCTCATCGACGATCAGCAGCGCGTTCTCGGGCAGGTACTCGAACAGCGTCGGCGGTGGATCGCCCGGCCGCCGGCCGGTGAGATAGCGCGAGTAGTTCTCGATGCCCTTGCACGACCCGGTGGTCTCCATCATCTCGATGTCGAAGGTCGTGCGCTGCTGCAACCGCTCCACCTCGAGCAGCTTGCCCTCCGCCGTCAGTTCCTCGAGCCGCGCCTTCAGTTCCACCTTGATGTCGCGGATCGCCTGCGTGAGCGTCGGCCGCGGGGTGACGTAGTGGCTGTTGGCGTAGACCGTGATCTCCTGCAGCGATGCGGTCCTCTCGCCGGTCAGCGGATCGAATTCGTGGATCGCCTCCACCTCGTCGCCGAACAGCGTGACGCGCCAGGCGCGGTCCTCGTAGTGGCTGGGGAAGATGTCAACCGTCTCGCCGCGCAGGCGGAACGTGCCGCGCTGGAACGCCGCGTCGTTGCGGCGGTACTGCAGGTCCACCAGCGCCTTTGCCATCACGTCGCGGTCGATCCGCCCGCCGGTCTGCAGCTTCACCACCATCCGCGCATAGGTCTCGACCGAGCCGATGCCGTAGATGCACGACACCGAGGCGACCACCACCACGTCGTTGCGCTCCAACAGCGACTGAGTTGCCGCGTGGCGCATGCGGTCGATCTGCTCGTTGATCTGCGCGTCCTTCTCGATATAGGTGTCGGTGCGCGGGACGTACGCCTCCGGCTGGTAGTAGTCGTAGTACGAGACGAAGTATTCCACCGCGTTGTCGGGGAAGAAGCTCTTCATCTCGCCGTAGAGCTGGGCCGCCAGCGTCTTGTTCGGCGCCAGGATCAGCGTCGGCTTCTGCACCGCCTCGATCACCTTCGCCATGGTGAAGGTCTTGCCCGACCCGGTGACGCCCAGCAGCACCTGGTCGCGCTCCTCGCCACGCACGCCCGCCACCAGTTCGGCGATCGCCGTCGGCTGGTCGCCGTTCGGCTCGTACTCCGACACCACCTTCAACTGGCGCGTGTTCGGCTTGGCCGGCTGCTTCTCGGGGATGAACAGCACGTGCGGCGATGGACGGAGCAGGGTCTGCGACATGCGGCTTGGTCCTGGTCCCTGTGCGGGGGCGATCCTACAGCACCATCTGGGTCTGCGTTACCTTCGCCACCAGCCTTCCCTGTTCATTGGTGATCCGCGTCTCCCACACCTGGGTGCGCCGCCCGCGATGCAGCGGCGTCGCCTCCGCGGTCAGCCTGGTGCCGACCGGGGTGCCGGCGAAGAAGTTGGTCTTGCTTTCGACCGTCGTGGTGCCCTGCCCGTCCCGCAGGTTCGCCATCGTCCCCATCGCGCCCACCGTGTCGGCAAACGCCATGATCGCGCCGCCATGGATGATCGACCCGGCGGTGCACAGCTCCTCGCGCACCGTCAGTTCGGCGACCACAAGCTCGGGGTCGGCGCGCGTCACGCTGATGCCCATCCAGCGCGACAGCGGCGGCATCTCCTGTTGCAGGCGGGTGCGCAGGTCCATGGCACTTCCTTCCCTTGCGGAGGGCACCGGCGTCGGCCAATACCGCCCCGACACCAGGGGAACCGCATGACCGCTCAGGCCGAATTGATCATCCGTACCATCATGGCCAGCGAGGCCTATGGCAAGGCGTACGCCACGCTGGCCGCCGAGCACGACCGGACGGTGGAGGACATCGTCGCGCTGACCCAGATCGCAGCGCCGTCCTTCCAGGAGGAGACGCGCGCCCGGGCCTTCCTGGCGATGGCCGAGGCGCACGGCCTGAAGCAGCTGGAGATCGACGCCGAGGGCAACGTCACCGGCCTGCGCCCCGGCATCGGCAACGGCCCGCTGGTCTGCGTCGCCGCCCATCTCGACACGGTGTTCCCCGCCGGCACCGACCTCACGGTGCGGCGCGAGGGCACCCGGCTCTGCGCCCCCGGCGTCGGCGACGACACGCGCTCGCTGGCGGTGCTGCTGGCCTGGCTGCGCGCGATGGACGCGGCCGGCGTGCAGACCCGCGCCGATCTGCTGTTCGTCGCCGATGTCGGCGAGGAAGGGCCGGGCGATCTGCGCGGGATGCGCCACCTGTTCCAAAAAGGGCCTTACAAGGACCGGATCAGCGCGTTCATCACGGTGGACAGCCCGGACATGGAGCACATCGCCACCGGCGGCGTCGGCTCCAAACGCTATCGCGTCACCTTCAACGGTCCCGGCGGGCACAGCTATGGCGCGTTCGGCCTGGTGAACCCGATGTTCGCCATGGCGGACGCGGTCACCCGGCTCGGCCGCGTCAGCGTGCCGGCCAACCCGCGCACCACCTACAGCGCCAGCGTCACCGGCGGCGGCACCTCGATCAACTCGATCCCGAACAGCGTCTGGACCGACTTCGACCTGCGCTCGGAATCACCAGCCGAACTGGCACGGCTGGAGGCGACGTTTCTCGACCTGCTGGCCCAATCGGTGGCCGCCGAGAACGCCGCGCGCTCGACGCGGAACGGGGCAGTGGCGACGGAGATCGTGAAGACCGGCGACCGCCCCGCCGGCCGCACCGACGAGACCGGCGATCTGGCGCAGCTCGCGCATGCGGCGATCGACGCACACGGGTTCCACCCCAGCTTCGAGACCTCCTCGACCGACGCCAACATTCCGATGAGCCTCGGCATTCCCGCCATCAAGATCGGCTCGGGCGGCTCCGGAGGACGTGCCCACTCGCTCGAGGAGTGGATCGACGTGGCGCCCGAGCCGTCGATCCGCGGCATGGCCGCCGGTCTCGCCACGGTGCTGGCGGTTGCCGGTCTCGTCTGACCGAGCGTGCAAAGAGGCGCGCGGCTGGTCCGGCACATCGTCCGGTTCCTGCGCATCCTTCTCGGCATCCTCCTCATCATCGGCGGAGTACTCGGCTTTCTGCCGATCCTGGGCTTTTGGATGCTGCCGCTCGGGGTCGTCGTGCTGGCGCGCGAGGTGCCCGCAGTCGCACGCCTGGTTGAACGCGTGAAGCGCCGATGGCGTCGCCCATGACGGACACGCAGCCACGCCTGCGGCGCGTGCTGACCTTCTGGCCGCTGCTGTTCTACGGCCTCGGCGTCATCGTCGGCGCCGGCATCTACGTGGCGATCGGCACGGTGATCGCGCGCGCCGGCGATGCGGCACCCTTCGCCTTCCTGCTGGCGGGTGTCACGGCCGCCATGACGGGCCTGTGCTATGCCGAGTTGGCGAGCCGCTTCCCCGAGGCCGCGGGTTCGGTGGTCTACGTGAAGCACGCCTTCGGCTCCGATACCCTGTCACGCATCACCGGGTTCGCGCTCACGGCTGCGGTTGCGATCTCCGCCGCATCCATTGCCCGCGGTGCCGTCGCGTACCTGACGATCCTGCTGCCGTGGCCGCCGGAACTGCTGCTGCCGATCCTGGTCATCGCCAGCGCCTCGATCGCGGCATACGGCGTCGGCGAGAGCGTGTGGCTCGCCGCGGCCATCGGGTTCATGGAGATCGGCGGACTGGTCGCTGCCACGATTGCCGGTCTCGTCGTCGCACCCGAACTGCATTTAAGCACGATGCTGCCAGTCGATCTGCCCGGCTGGAGCGGCGCCCTGTCGGGAGCGTTCATCGCGTTCTTCGCGTATATCGGCTTCGAGACCCTGGCGAACCTTGCCGAGGAGACGAAGGATCCGGATCGCACGCTGCCGCGCGGCATCCTGGGTGCTGTCGCGGCCAGCGTCGTGCTCTACGTCGCGGTCGCGGCTGCCGTGGTGCTCAGCGATCGCGGCAGCGACCGACCGCTGCTCGATATGTTCGAGGGCGGCGGCGCCTGGCTGTTCGCCTGCGTCGGATTTCTCGCCGTCGGCAACGGCGTGCTGGTACAGGTCGTGATGCTGGCCCGGCTGTTCTACGGCATGGCGCGGAACGGCCAGCTGCCGGCTCGGTTCGGCCGCGTAAATCCGCGCACCGGCACGCCGGTCCCGGCGACCGTCCTGGCCGCGTGCATCGTGACCGGTGCGGCGGTCCTCGTGTCATTCGAGCAACTGCTGGTACTGAGCAATGCGGTGACGCTGGCGATCTTCGTGCTGGTGGACGTCGCCCT
This sequence comes from uncultured Alphaproteobacteria bacterium, assembly GCA_963812075.1. Lineage (GTDB taxonomy): Bacteria > Pseudomonadota > Alphaproteobacteria > Acetobacterales > Acetobacteraceae > JAMXLO01. Next base: position 102,840 of record CAWETN010000015.1, on the reverse strand, counting down.
CTGGCGCGTGCACCGGACCGACCACGGCGCGGCCCCCGGCTTTGCCGCGCCGGCATGGGTGCCGCCCGTTGCGGCGCTGCTCGCAGCCGGCCTGCTGCTGACGGAACTGCTGGGCTGACGCGGCGGCCGCGTGGCCGATTACCCGCAGACCTCCATCAGGCCTCGGCGCAGTTCGTCCGATGCGCGATACAGCGGCACGTGTCCGCGCAGCAGAAGCTGGGTGTTGCGGCGGTAGGCCGCCTTGCGCACCTCCAGCCCCGACGGCAGCAGGCGCGCCTCGATGCTCGCCTCCAGCACCCCGGCGGGGTTCTCGATACCGACATCGACCTCGCCGAAGGCTGCTCCGACCGGCGGCAGGCCACGGGCCGTCGCATGCGCGACGGTGCCGGGGATCAGCGCGGCCGCAGCGAGGCAGCAGCCGCCCGACACCGCCATCGACCGATGCGCCGTCTGCGGCGTGAAGTAGCGAACCGAGATATGCCCGGCGCCCTGCGGCGGGCCGACAAGGCACACCTTGGGGATGGTCTCGCTCTGCGCCAGCTCATCGGCGGTCATCCGCCGGCCGCCGGCGGCCTGCAGGCCCATGCGCAGCCCGGCCTCGACCCACACTGCGCGCAGCCGCTCGATGAGGTCGCGGTCGCGCTCCAGCGCCTCGATCGTCTCGTGCGCGGTCTTGCCGAAATCGGCCGCGCGGGCGATCACCATCGGCACCGCCACATCGACGCAGGAGACCTGGTGGCCGGCGACCTCGTCGACCGGCCGACCGGTGGGCAGCAGCTGCCCGGTCTTGGCGCCCACCGGATCGGCGAGGAACAGATCGACGCCCGGGAACGCCCCGTCCACGCCGGGGATCTCCGCCGGAACGAATGCGCCGCCGGCGTCGATACGCATGCGCGAACCGGCGGTCACGTTGGTGTTGGTATTGAAGATGTCGATCTCGAATGCCGCGCCGGGCTCGACCGGTTCCACCTGCCCGGTGTCGAGCGCCCACAGCGGCAGTGCCGCGGTCATGTTGCCGCAATTCACGCTCCAGTCGATCGCCGCCTTGTCGGCCGCGAGCTGCGCGAAGGTGCTGACGATGCGCCGTCGATTGCCGTCCGCCTCGAGGCGGGCGAAGAACACCTTGTTGCCGGTCGGCACGATCCGACCGAGGCCGGTGATCTGCTTGTTGCCGGGGCGTGTGCCTTCCAGCGGCAGGCCCATCAGGTGGCGCAGCAGCTCTTCGCGCAAATTCCGCTCGCGCGGCGCCCAGTGCTCCGCGATCACCAGGCCGGTGGAGGTGCCGCCGCGCACATGGTGAACCGGGAACTCGATGCAGCCCGCGCGCACCAACGGTGGTGGATCGAGCGACGCCGTCTGCATGCCCAGAACTCCGATTGCCGGGTCGGCAGCTACTGCTTTGTGGGTGAGAAGTCCACCGCCGGGACCGGTGTGCGGTCACGGGCGCTGACAGCGGGTGGGAGCTCCCTGAATGGAACTTGCCGTTCCGATCCGGAACTCCAACCAGCGGTCGGCGGGCCGCCCTATGGAAATCTAGACGAAAACGCCGCAGCTACGCATTGTTTCTCCGTCGGCTGACTGACGCTCCCGTGATTTTGGGAGCGCCATCGCGCGACGTCCACGTCTGACTGAGACGCACGAAGGATAAAGGGAAGCTCCGCATGTCTACAACGATTCGAGGATCAGCCGTGCCGTGGTGGAAGGAACCCACCAAAGACCAGTGGTACGCCTATACAGCGGCCTGGATGGGCTGGACGCTGGATGCGTTCGATTTCACCGTCTTCCTGCTGATCATGGCGCCGATCGCTCAGGAATTCGGCGTGCCGCTCATCGATGTCACCGCGATCTTCACCGTCACCCTGATCATGCGTCTCGGCGGTGCGACGGCTTCCGGCTGGTTGGCCGACCGTTTGGGACGCCGCGCCCCGCTGATGATATCGATCCTGTGGTACTCGATCTGCAACCTCCTGGCCGGCTTCTCACCCAGTTTCACCTTCCTGTTCGTCATTCGGGCGCTGCTGGGCATCGGGATGGGCGCCGAATGGCCGGCTGGCGCGGCGCTGGCCATGGAGTCCTGGCCAGCACGGTCGCGCGGCTTCATGTCCGGCGTGCTGCAAGGCTCGTGGGGGCTGGGCTTCGCGTTGTCGGCGCTGGCTTACGGCTTCCTGTACTCACCGCTCGAAGCCTGGCATAAGGGCTGGGGCTGGCGAGGCATGCTGATCCTGGGCGTGTTGCCGGCGTTGGTCTGCGTTTGGATCCGGGTGTACGTGAAAGAGCCGGAAGTCTGGGCGGAGAACAAGCAGATTCAGAACACGACGCAGAAGCAGGCCTCGTTGCCGCTGTTCGCGATCTTCAAGCCGAAATACCTGTTCAATACGGTGACAGGCTGCCTGTGGATGGCGGCGAATTTCTGCGTCTACTACGCGATCTGGGCCATGCTTGGCACCTATCTGCAGAAGGAGCTCGGCTGGACGCCGGCCCAGGTGTCGGTCCCGGTCTTCTGGGGCAATATCATCACCTTCCTTGCCTCCGCCTTCTGGGGAGCGGTATCGGAAAAGGTCGGGCGCCGCTGGGCGCTGATGATCCCGACCTTCATTTCCATCTTCATCGCGCCGCTTTATCTTTCGACGACCGACCCAACCATGTTCCTGATCCTGTTCATGCTGATGATCTGTTTCGTCGGCGGCAAGGATGCCCTCAACCCGGGCTGGCTGTCGGAACGCTATCCCACCGAGGTCCGGGCGACGGCCGCGGGCTTCGTGTATCACCAGGGCGCGGTGTGGGGCGCGTTCGTTGCGCCGGTGCTGACCTATTTCGCGATCAACCAGGGCATGGGCTTCGCCAAGCCGATGCTGTACGGCACCGTCGGATCACTGATTGTGTATATCATCGCGGTATATCTCGGGCCGGAAACGAAGGGCATGGAGATGACCGCCGAACTGCAGATCTTCGAGCAGGAAGAGTACCCGTAACTCTTTCGCGGCGCATGTGACAGCGGCCGGGGCTCGGCCCCGGCCGTTTTCCTGTACGGATGCAGGTTTGGGCAATACTGCGGCCGGCGTGGGACGACCGCTGTTTGCGAGGAGATCGAGCCGAGACACTGCCGTGTCCGCCGACCGGTTGTCACCGGCCGCCACCGGTGGTCCGATGCACCCCATGCACACCGGCGACCCGATCACCGAAGAGCTGTTCCGCAACGCCATCGCCGCACTCGGCGACGAGATGGTGCTGACGATCTACCGCACCGCCTATTCCGGCGTACTGAAGAACATCATGGACTACAGCGCGGCGCTGTGCGACGCGGACGGACGGCTAGCGGCCCAGGGCCTGTCGCTGCCGGGGCATCTCTGCTCGATCCCGGTGGCACTCCAGGCGGTGCTGCGGCACTTCGGCGACGACATCGCCCCGGCGACATCCTGATCAACAACGACCCGTACGACGGCGGGATGCATCTGCCGGACATCTTCATCTTCCGCCCGCTGTTCGCCCCAGTGACGGTCGGCCGATCGCCTACGCGGCGACCATTTGCCACCACACCGATGTCGGCGGACGCGTGCCCGGCTCCAACGCCTCGGACAGCACCGAGATCTACGCCGAGGGCCTGCGCATCCCGCCGCTCAAGCTGTACGAAGCGCGGCCAGCCGAACACCACGCTGCTCCGCATGATCGACCGCAACGTACGGGTGCCAGGCCGCGTGCTGGGCGACATCCGCAGCCAGCTCGCCGCCTGCGAGATCGCCGCGCGCGGCATGACCGACCTGCTGGCGCGCTATGGCGCCGAGGACGTGCGTCGCGCTGATGCACTCCACGATGGACTACTCCGAGCGCCTGACGCGGCACTGCCTGTCGGAACTGCCGGACGGCGAAGCCACATTCACCGACTGGATCGACGACGACCAGATCGATGTCGGCGTAGCCAATCCCGCTGGTGTGCACCGTGCGCAAGCGCGGCGATCACGATGGAGGTGGACTGGACCGGCAGCGCGCCGCAGGTGAAGGGCGCGATCAACAACACCTGGAGCTACACGGCGGCAATGAGCTTCACCGCGGTGAAGTCGGTGCTGTCGGTGAACATGCCGAACAACGACGGTGTGTTCCGCGCGATCAAGGTGATCGCGCCGCCCGGCACGATCACCAACGGCAAGCTGCCGGCAGCCTGTGCGGCGCGCGGGCTCACCGGCTTTCGCGGCGTCGACTGCTGCTTCGGCGCGCTGGCGCAGCTGTACCCGGACCGGGTCTACGCGGCCTCCGACGGCGGCAACACCGGCATCACCATCGGCGGCTACGACAAGGCCCTGCGGCCGTTCATTTATGTGGATTTCCTGTCCGGCTGCTGGGGCGCGACGGCCCTGGGCCGACGGGCTCGACGGCAATACCTCGATGTTCGCCAACATGGCGAGCTTTTCTGCCGAGGTGATCGAGGCCGAGAACCCGCTCGAGGTGCTCGATTACGAATTCGTGCCGGACACCGGTGGCGCGGGGCTGTATCCGCGGCGGCATGTCGCAGCGCAAGCACGTGGCGAATGCTTGCGGACGAAGGGATCCTGCAAGTGCGTGCCGACCGCCAGACGCATCGACCGTACGGGCTTGCAGGGCGGCGGCGCCGGCGCGGCCGGGCCGCAACGTGCTGAATCCCGGTGCAGCCGACGAGCGGCTATCTGCACGCGAAACTGACCATGAAACTCCGCAGCGCGGCAAATCTTCCGCCACGAACTGCCCGGCGCCGGCGGCTGGGGCGACCCGCTCGATCGCGACCTCGTCGCTGGTGGCCAGGACCTGCGCGACGGTCTGGTGACGCTCGAAGGGGCGGCGCGCGACTATGGCGTGGTTGCGCTCGGCGACCCGCCGCAGATCGATGCCGCGGCGACCGAAGCGCTGCGCGCGCGGCTCCGGCTGGCACGTGCCGGACAGGCAGCGGACTAGCCGGCGAGCGCCCGGCGGATCTCCTCGAACAGCAGCTGATCGTCCACCGGCTTGTGCAGCACCGGGCCAAGCGCCTCGCGCTCCAAACCCGGGATGCTGTAGCCGGTGATGTAGATGACCTTCAGATCACGACGGCGCAGCCGGGCCATGCGGGACAGCGCCAGGCCGTTGACCCCGTCGGGCATCACGATGTCGACAAGCATCAGGTCGATCGAGCGTTCTGCTTCAAGAATTTCGAGCGCGGCGTTGAACCCGGTCGCCAGCGTCGCGTTGTATCCTTCCCGACGCAGCACCCCGCAGAGTGCCTCGCCGAGCGTCTGATCGTCCTCGACCACAAGGATCTGGCCCTTGGCGGCAGTCGCATCCTGCAATTCAATCGCGACCATCAACGCGGTAAGGTCCCATCACGTTTTGGAGCGTTATTCCTTAGGAGGCCGGCCCCCCCGGTGCAAGAGTGCGATGGGATTTACTTTGCGAGCGCGGCGCAGCACGGTCCGCCGTACCGTTACGCAATATCCCGCACCAAGGAAGCTGAATGACCGAACATCGGAACGTCCTTGCCCTGCTGATCGATAAGCATTTGCAACGTTTGACCGCCGAGTGGGTCGCTGGCCAGAAGCGGGAGGGGGGAACCAGCGAGCCTCGGCGCGAAGCGGAAACCCGGGAACTCGCGCGGCGGTTCCTCGAGGAGCTCCGTCGTGGGGCCCAGAGCAGCCAGTTGGACAATTCCGAGGCGCCAGAGTGGCAGCCGATGCGTGACCTGCTCGAGGACCTGTCGCGCGACCGGGTGCTGCAGGGCTTCAGCCCGAGCGAGACCGCGATGTTCGTGTTCTCCGTGAAGGAACCACTGTTCGCGCTGCTGCGTGAGGAGGTGCGGGACGACGCGGACACACTTGCGACCGAGACCTGGCGGATGAGCCGACTGATCGACCGGTTGGGCCTCTTCACCATCGAAGCCTACACGAAGACCCGCGAGCAGGTGATCGCCCGCCAGCAGCAGGAGCTGCTGGAACTGTCGACGCCGGTGGTCGAACTGTGGGATGGCATCCTGACGCTGCCGCTGATCGGCACGCTCGACAGCTCGCGGACCCAGATCGTGATGGAAAGCCTGCTGGAGCGCATCGTCACTTCGGGGGCGGAGATCGCCATCATCGACATCACCGGTGTGCCGACCGTCGACACCCTGGTGGCGCAGCACCTGATCAAGACCATCTCCGCCGCGCGCCTGATGGGCGCGGACTGCATCCTGAGCGGCATCCGCCCGCAGATCGCGCAGACCATCGTGCACCTCGGCCTCGAGCTGAACGTGGTGTCCAAGGCGACGATGGCCGATGCGCTCGCCCTGGCACTGCGCCGCACGGGCAAGGTGATCACCGAGCGGAAATCACCCGCGCTGCCGGCGGAATAGGGTATGGCCGAGATCCCCATCCTGAAGATCGGCGACTGTCTGCTGGTCTCGATCCAGGTCGACATGCACGACCGGCTGGCGATGGCGCTGCAGGACGACCTGACCGAACGGATCGTCGCCGACCGGGCACGCGGCGTGATGATCGATATCTCCGCGCTCGAGATCGTGGACTCCTTCATCGGCCGCATGCTGAACAACATCGCCGCGATGTCGCGGGTGCTGGACGCGGTCACCGTCGTGGTCGGCATGCGGCCGGCGGTGGCGATAACACTGGTGGAGCTTGGCCTCGGCCTCACCGGCGTGCGCACGGCGCTGAACGTGGACAAGGGGCTCGCCCTGATCCGACGCATCATCGACAACCCCGAGTCCGATGATGCTCACCGAAACGGCTGAAACCATGCCGCTGCGCACCTCGGACGACGTGGTAAGGTTGCGGCAGGCGGTACGTGCGCGCGCGGTGGCCGCCGGGTTCGGCCTGGTGGACCAGACCAAGATCGTGACCGCGGCAAGCGAGATCGGCCGCAACACCATCGTCTATGGCGGCGGCGGCACGTTGCGCATCGAGGTGGTGCGCAACGGCCAGCGCCAGGGCGTCCGGCTGACCTTCGAGGACCAGGGGCCGGGGATCGCCGACATCGCGACCGCGCTGCGGGATGGCTATACGACCGGCTCGGGCCTGGGCCTGGGCCTGGGCGGCGCCAAGCGGCTGTGCAACGAGTTCGATATCCGATCCGCGCCCGGGCAGGGCACCACGATCACGCTGACGCGTTGGAAGTAGCGTGATCACCGCCGTCGCCGACGCCAGCCAGGTCGCCGAGGCCCGCCGCAGGGTGGGTGACCAAGCGCGACGGATCGGGCTGCCGAGACACCGCATCGACCAGCTGGCGCTGGTGGTCACCGAGCTTGCTACCAACATGCTCAAGCACGGCGGCGGCGGACACATCCACGCCATACGCTGCGACGACGCCGAGGGCTCAGGTATCGAGCTGCTCGCGCTCGATCGCGGCAGCGGGATGAGCGATCCGGGCCGCTGCATGCAGGACGGCTACTCCACCGCCGGGAGCCCGGGCACCGGGCTCGGAGCGGTCGCACGCCTCGCCGATCGCGTGCAGATCTATACCCGCCCTGGGCAGGGCTGCGCCGTTCTCGTCCGGCTCATCGAGCAGCCCGCCGGGCAGAGCGCGCCAACGCTGGTGGGCGCGGCGCTGGCGCCCTATCCCGGCGAGACCGTCTGCGGCGACGACTGGTCGTGGAGCGACACGCCGGCCGGCCGCACCATCATGCTGGCCGACGGATCGGGCCACGGCATCGAGGCGGCACGGGCGGCGCAGTGCGCCGTGCAGAGCTTCGCACAGAATGCGGCGGCGCCGATCGAGGCGATCGTCCAGCGGATGCACGCCGCACTTGCGCCGACGCGCGGCGCCGCGGTGGCGGTCGCACGCATCGATGCCGCCGCGCGCCTGGTGCGCTTCGTCGGGGTCGGCAATATCGGCGCGCTCCTGTCGGACGCGGGAAAGGCCCGGCACATGGTGTCGCACAACGGCACGGCGGGGCACGTCGCCCCGCGCATCCGCGAGTTCACCTATGAATACGGGTCCGAACCCGTGGTCATTCTGCACTCTGACGGGTTGACCACTCGCTGGGAGCTTGCCGCCTACCCGGGACTTGCCGCACAGCATCCGTCGCTGATCGCCGGCGTGCTGCTGCGCGATCACCGGCGCAGCCGCGACGATGCCTCGGTGGTCGCGATGCGCGCAGCGGTCTAGGGTAGCGCGATGGACATCTGTCTGCTGCAGATCGCGATCGCCGTGGAAACCGACATCGTGCTGGTCCGCAGCCGGACGCGACACCTGGCGGAGCTGCTCGGCTTCGACACGCAGGATCAGACGCGCATCACCACCGCCGTCTCGGAGATCGCCCGCAACGCCCACGAGTATGCGCGCGGCGGTCACGTCACATTCCACGTGACGGGCACGGCGCCGGCACGATTCACCATTGCGGTGCGTGACCGCGGACCGGGCATCGCCGACCTCGACGGCGTGCTGTCGGGCACACGCCGCTCGGCGACCGGTATGGGTGTCGGCCTGCTGGGTGCGCGACGACTGATGGACGACTTCCAGATCGCCTCCAGGCGGGGCGAAGGCACGACCGTCCAGCTGAGCAAGACCCTGCCGCGCACGGCACCGGCGATCACGCCGGCGTTCCTGAGGCACGTCGCGGACTCGCTGGCGAAGGGTGGCCGCGGCGACGCCATCGAGGAGATCGGGCGACAGAACCAGCAGATCCTGCTGCAGATGGAGGAGTTGCGCGCACGCCAGGAGGACCTGGAGCGCCTCAATCAGGAATTGCAGGACACCAACCGCGGCGTCGTCGCGTTGTATGCCGAGCTCGACGAGCGGGCCGACCATCTGCGGCGCGCAGACGAGTTGAAGTCGAGATTCCTTTCGCACATGAGCCATGAGTTCCGCACGCCGCTGAACTCGATCCTGGCGCTGTCGAAGTTGTTGCTGGCGCGCAGCGACGGGGTATTGAGCACCGAGCAGGAGACGCAGGTCCGCTTCATTCGACGGGCGGCGGAGAACCTGACCGAACTGGTGGACGATCTGCTGGATCTCGCCAAGGTCGAGGCGGGCAAGACGGTCGTGGTGGCTTCGCCGTTCACCGCCACATCGCTGTTCGGCGCCCTGCGCGGGATGCTGCGGCCGCTGCTGGTGGGCGACGCCGTCGGGCTGGTGTTCGACGACCCCGCCGACGTGCCGCCGCTCGATACCGACGAAGCCAAGGTGTCGCAGATCCTGCGCAACTTCATCTCCAACGCGATCAAGTTCACCGAGCGCGGCGAGGTGCGGGTGTGGGCCACGGCGGATCCTGTCGCCGACACGGTGAGCCTGCACGTTCAGGACACCGGCATCGGCATCGCGGCCGACGACATCGATGTCATCTTCCAGGAGTTCGGCCAGATCGCCCACCCGCTGCAGGGTCGCGTCAAGGGCACCGGGCTCGGCCTGCCGCTATCGAAGAAGCTGGCCGAGCTGCTGGGCGGATCGGTTGCCGTGCAGAGCACGCCAGGGGTCGGCTCGACCTTCTCGGTCACCGTGCCACGCGTCTACCGCACCGGCGAGACCGCCGAGGCGGACCGCGACTGGACGCTGCAGGAGGGCAAGCTTCCGGTGATGCTGGTGGAGGACGATCCGGCGGACCTGCTGGCGATCGAGCTGCTGCTCGAGAAGACCGTCTATCAGCCGTTGCACGCCCGCTCGGTGCGGGAGGCCAGGCGCCTCATGCAGTCCATCCGACCGGTGGCCATCCTGCTCGATGTCATGCTGCTCGGCGACGAGAGCTGGCGACTGTTGCTGGAACTGCGCGCCCAGGATGCCAGCGCCGAGATCCCGCTGATCGTGACATCCTCCACCGGCGAGGCGCGCAAGGCTGCGCATCTGGGCGCCGATGAGTATCTCGAAAAGCCGGTGGATGGCGAGAGATTGATCGAGGTTCTCGACCGTGTGACCGGCCGGAACTCGCTCATCCAGGTATTGGTGGTGGATGATGAGGAGCTGACCCATTACCTCGTACGGCAGCTTTTGCCACGAACCCGGTATCGGCTTTGCAGCGCAATGGACGGCAAGGCAGCGCTCGATCGGATGGAAGAAGGGAGCCCGGACGTTGTCCTGCTCGATCTCAGGATGCCGGGGATGAACGGATTTGAATTTCTGCGCCGGCTGCGACAGGACGGTACGTGGGCCGACCTGCCGGTGATTGTGCTGTCGTCCGCCGTGCTGGAGCCAGGCGAACGCGCCTTGCTGCGCGACGCGTCGCTGCTCATGTCGAAGTCGGAATTGGCGTCCGGCACTTTGATCGAAGCGATCGATAGCGTCTTGTGGCAGAACGCCCCGGCATGAACGAGGCCAAGGCCAACGTCCTGGTGGTCGATGACGACGATGGCGGGCGCTATCTGAAGGTGCATGTGCTGCGCAAGCACGGCTATCACGTCGCCGAGGCAGCGACCGGCATGGCGGCGATCGAGCTGTGCTGCGCCGCGGCGCCGGATCTGGTGCTGCTGGATGTCATGCTGCCGGACGTGAACGGCGTGGAGGTGAGCCGGCGGATCAAGTCCGCGCACCCCGGCACCGTGGTGCTGCAGACCTCCGCTGCGGTCATCAGTTCGCACGACCGGGCCTTCGCGCTCGACAGTGGGGCTGATGGCTTCCTGTTGGAGCCGATCGAGCCCGAGGAACTGCTGGCGCTGGCGCGGGCACTGCTGCGCATGCGCGGCGCCGAGCAGGCGGTGCGGCGGATGAACGAGAGCCTGGAGCTGCTGGTCGCCGAGCGGACGCGTGAGCTGACCGAGGCCAACCGCCGCCTCGAGGTCGAGATCGCCGAGCGCCGCAAAGCCGAAGAGGTGCTGTGGCACGCACAGAAGCTGGAGGCGGTCGGGCAGCTCACGGGAGGCATCGCACACGACTTCAACAACCTGCTCGCCGTGGTGGTCGGCAGCGTGGAGATGATCCGCGCCGCCTTCGAATCGGGCGGAGAACTGCCACGCGCCAAGATCCTGCGGCTGCTCACCGCATCGGAGTCGGCGACCGGACGCGCCACCAAGCTGACCCAGCAGCTGCTGGCGTTTGCGCGCCGCAGCACCTTCACGCTCGATGTCGTCTCGCTCGACGAAGTGCTGGTGGCGTGCGAACCGTTCCTGCGCCGCGCGCTGGGCGAGGCCAGCGTGATCGACCTCAATTTCGCCCCCGACCTCTGGCCGACGCGCATCGACACGTCGCAGTTCGAGGCGGCGATCCTCAATCTCGTGGTCAATGCCCGCGACGCGATGCCGGACGGCGGCAGGCTCGAGATCGCCACCGGGAACGTCACGCTCGATGCGGCCTCGGCAGGCTCCTCGCTCGACCTGACGCCTGGCTCCCTCGACCTGACGCCTGGCTCCTACGTCATGGTGAGCGTCCGCGATACCGGGTGCGGCATGGAACCCGACGTGGCGGCGCGGGCCTTCGAGCCCTTCTTCACCACCAAGGAGGTCGGCCGGGGCACCGGGCTGGGGCTCAGTCAGGTCTATGGCTTCATCAAGCAGTCCGGCGGGCATGTGGTGATCGATTCCATCCCGGCCTCCGGCACCACGTTCCGGCTCTATCTGCCGCGCTGCGACGATGCTCCGGCCGCGAGCGACCACGAGGTCAAGCCATCGACCATAGCACCCGCCGGCCATGAGACGGTGCTGATCGTCGAGGACAACGCCGATGTGCTGGAACTGGCGGTCACCACGATCAGCGACCTGGGCTATCGGGTCCTCACCGCGGCCGACGGCCCGACGGCGTTGGGGATCGTGCAGGGGGACGAACCGATCGATCTGCTGTTCAGCGACGTGGTGATGCCCGGCGGGATGAATGGCTTCGAGCTGATCAGCAAGGCCCGCGCCATCCGCAACGACCTGAAAGCGCTGGTGACGTCGGGCTATGCCAACGTGCACCGGCCCGGCAGCAACCGGCCGGATGTGCCGCTCATCCTGAAGCCATACCGGCGCGGCGATCTCGCGCAATCGATCCGGACCGTGCTCGACGCCGCCTGACCGCGCACCCTTGGCGAGCGCCCTGCGGCATAGTCAACTGGCCTGCGTAACGGCAACGCGGTCGGGGCATGACGCTGCGCATCGGCATAGACATCGGCGGGACCTTCACCGACATCGTCGCCGTCGCGTCCGACGGGCGGGTGGTCACCCACAAGGTCGCCTCCACGCCGCGTGACTACGGCGAAGGCATCATCGACGGCCTGCGCGCGCTGCTCGCGTCGCACGACGAAGCGGTGACCGACGTGCTGCACGGGACGACCATCGGGTCCAACGCCATTCTCGAGGGCAAGGGCGCGCGGACCGCGCTGATCACCACCAAGGGGTTCCGCGATATCCTGGAGATCCGCGACCTGCGCATGCCGGTGCTGTACGACCTGCGCTGGACCAAACCGCGCGCGCTGGTCGAACGCCGGCTGCGGCTCGAGGTGGTGGAGAAGCTGCGGCCGGACGGTTCGGTGGCGATCCCGCTCGATCCCGCCAGCGTCGCGGCAGCGATCGAGACGCTGCGTCGGGAGGACGTGCAGAGCGTGGCGATCTGCCTGCTGCACTCCTATGCCAATCCGGTGCACGAACAGGCGGTGGCCGACGCGGTGCGCGTAGCGCTGCCGCATCTGGCGCTGTCGGTCAGCCACACGATCCTGCCCGAGATCAAGGAATATCCACGCACCAGCACGACGGTGATCAATGCCTACGTGCAGCCGGTGGTGCGCGCCTACGTTACGTCGCTTGCCGCGCGCCTGCGCGCACTCGGCATCGAGGCGCCGCTGCAGCTGATGCAGTCAAATGGCGGGCTGGCCTCGGCGGAGTTCGCCGCCACGGCACCGGCACATATCATCGAAAGTGGCCCGGCGGCCGGCGTGGTGGGCGGTGCGGCGCTGGCCGATCGGCTGGGCGAACCGCGCGTGATCACCTTCGACATGGGCGGCACGACTGCGAAGGCAGGGCTGGTCGAGAATGGCGAAGTGCTGCGCAGCGAGGCACTCGAGGTCGGCGCCGGGGTGATGGCCGGATCGCGATTGCTGGTGGGTGCCGGCTACCTGCTGAAGCTGCCGGCGATCGACCTGGCCGAAGTAGGGGCGGGCGGCGGCTCGATCTGCCGGCTCGATGCGGGCGGCGCGCCTAAGGTCGGCCCCGACAGCGCCGGCGCCGAGCCCGGCCCGGTGTGCTACGGCCGCGGCGGCAACGAGCCGACCATCACCGACTGCAACCTGGTGCTGGGTTATCTCGATCCCGGCGGGTTGGTCGGCGGCGCGCTGAAGCTCGACGTGGAGGCTGCCCGCGCGGCGATCCGGCGAACGCTGGCCGAGCAGCTGGGGCGGTCGGTGGAGGAGGCCGCCTACGGCATGCTGCGCGTCGCCGCGGCTTCGATGATGCGCGCGATCCGCGCGGTCTCGGTGGAGCGCGGGCGCGATCCGCGCCAGTTCACGCTGCTGGCATTCGGCGGCAACGGCCCGCTGTTCGCCGCCGCCATCGCCGCCGAGTTGGGCATCGCGCGCATCATCGTACCGCCGCTTCCCGGCGTCTTCAGCGCCTTCGGCCTGCTGGTCGCCGAAACCGAACACCATGCGACGCGCAGCCTGCGCATGGCGATCGACGAAGCGGATCGTGACCGGATCTCGGCCGTGCTGGCCGAACTTGCGGCCGCCGGCGCGGAGCGGCTGACCCGCGACGGCTTCCCGCCCGAGCGGCAGCGGTTCCGGCGCATCGCCCAGGCGCGCTACGTGGGGCAGTCGAGCGAGATCGAGGTCCCGCTGCCGGGCGGGCCGTTTCCGGCCGACTTTGCCGAACTGTTCGGCGCAGCACACGAACGCGACAATGGCTTCCGCGCGCCGCCCGGTGAACCGGTGGAACTGATGGGCGTCTCCGTCATCAGCCGCGGCCTGTCGCAGCAGCCGCGGCTGCCGCGCGACATTCCACCCGCGTCGATCCCCGTGCCCGCCAGCCGAGCTGCGTGGTTCCCCGACACGGGCTGGGTGGACGTGCCGGTGGTGGATCGGACCGGGCTGGTTCCGACACCGCGCGCCGGCCCACTGATCGTGCAGGAATATGACGCGACGTGCCTGGTGCCGCGAGGTGTGAACGCCGCGCTGGACGATTTCGGCAACATCCGGCTGCAACGCCCTGCGTGAACCGCGGCGAGCGGAGAAATGTCGGTCTTCGGTCTTTTTTCCTATTCCATTCTGCCAGGAATCCTAGGAGACTCCCGACATCGCCGATTCGCCCCTCAGGATGAACATGGATGAAGCATGACGACATCTGGCGCGCGCTGGACACGCTCGCCGCCGAGAACGGACTGTCCGCCTCCGGTCTGGCGAAGAGGGCGGGGCTGGACCCGACCACGTTCAATCCTTCGAAGCGACGCATGCCGGACGGCCGCGCCCGCTGGCCCAGCACGGAGAGCGTGGCCAAGGTGCTGAACGCAACCGGAGCCAGCCTGGAGGCCTTCACCTCGCTGGTCTCCGGCGCGCGCGCGCTGACCTCCAACACCACCGCCCGCAGCGTTGCCCGGCGCATCCCGCTGATCGGCTTCGCCCAGGCCGGCAGCGACGGATTCTTCGACGACGGCGGCTACCCGGTCGGTGGCGGCTGGGACGAGGTGACGCTGCCGGAGATCGGCGACCCCAACGCCTACGCACTGGAGATCAGCGGCGATTCCATGGAACCGGTGTTCCGCGACGGCGACATGGTGATCGTCTCGCCGGCCGCGCCGATCCGACGCGGCGACCGCGTCGTCGTGCGTACCCAGAACGGCGAGGTGATGACCAAGCAGCTCGCCCGGCGCTCGGCCCGGCGTATCGAGCTGCGCAGCCTCAATCCGGCGCACCCGGACTACAGCTTCGACCTGATCGACGTCGCCTGGATGCACCGCGTCATCTGGGCGAGCCAGTAACCGCGGGAATTTTTGTTTGACCTCGATGGGCGCTGCCGCAAGATAGGCAAGCTCTGGGAGACGTTCGACATGCGCTCCGCTGTCTGGCTGCCTGTCGCCTTGCTCGCTGCCGTTGCGCCGGCGCGTGCCGCCGACAGCGTCGATCTTACGCTGGTACTCGTGACCGACGTCTCGCGCAGCATCGACGACACCGAATACAAGCTGGAAAAGGAAGGCTACGCGGCCGCGTTCACCTCGCGCCAGGTGATCGAGGCGATCCAGGGCGGCACGCTCGGATCGATCGCCGTCGCCTATGTCGAATTCGCCTCGAGCTTCGAGGTGCGCACCGTGCTGGACTGGAGCGTGATCCACGACCGGGAATCGGCGCAGGCCTTTGCCGACAAGCTGACGTCGGCACCGCGTTCGTTCTGGGGACGCACGGCGATCAGCGCCGGTATCGACCGTGGCGTGCAATTGCTGGCGGAGAGCGGGCTGGAGGCACCGCGCCGCGTGATCGACGTGTGCGGCGACGGCACCAACAATGCCGGCCGCGATGTGACGGAGGCACGCGACGACGCGGTGAAGGCCGGCATCACCATCAACGGGCTGGCCATCATCAACGACCATCCGGTGTCATGGACCTATGCGCACGTGCAGCCGCCGGGCGGGCTGCCCAACTACTATCGGGAAAATGTCACTGGCGGTCCCAGCAGCTTCGTGCTGGAGGTGCACGACTTCCAGACGTTCGGCGAGGCCATGACGCGCAAGCTGGTGACCGAGATCGCCGAACGCGATGCACCGCGGGACCTGGCGGCGGCACCTTGATCGCTCGATCCGTCTGCCCGAAGTAGCATGCGCATCGTCGGGGAAGGCAGGGAACCAGCATGGGCGTACTGATCGACGGCGCCTGGCAGGCGCAGGAGGCCGAGCCCGCCAAGCCGGACGCCGTGCGTGAGGCGGGCCGCTTCGAGCGTACGCAGACCGCGTTCCGCAACTGGGTGACGCCGGATGGCCGCCCAGGGCCCAGCGGCAGCGATGGCTTCTCCGCCTCGGCCGGGCGCTATCACCTCTACGTGTCGCTCGCCTGTCCGTGGGCGCATCGCACGCTGATCATGCGCGCGCTGAAGGGGCTCGAGCAGGTCATCCCGGTCTCGATCACCCACTGGCTGATGGCCGAGAGCGGATGGACCTTCTCGCCCGGCGAGGGCGTGGTCCCCGACCCGCTGTTCAACAGCCGCTACCTGCACGAGATCTACACGCGTGCCGACGCGCACTATACGGGACGCGTCACCGTGCCGGTGCTGTGGGACCAGCACACGCAGACCATCGTGAACAATGAGTTCCTCCGAAATCCTCCGCATGTTCAACAGCGCCTTCGACGCGGTGGGCGCGAAGCCCGGCGACTATTATCCGAAGGAGCGGCGCGAGGCGATCGACGCGCTCAACGCGCGTATCTACGATACGCTCAACAACGGTGTCTACAAGGCGGGCTTCGCCACCACTCAGGCGGCCTACGAGGATGCGGTCACACCGCTGTTCGAGACCCTGGACTGGCTAGAGGAGCGCCTGGCGCACGCGCGCTTCCTGTGCGAGGACACCTTCACCGAGGCCGATATCCGCCTGTTCACCACGCTGCTGCGCTTCGATCCCGTCTACCACGGCCACTTCAAGTGCAACCTTCGACGGCTGGTCGACTACCGCAACCTGTGGGCCTACACGCGCGACATCTACCAGATGCCGGGCATCGCGGCGACGGTGAACATGACGCACATCAAGCGGCACTATTACCAGAGCCACCGGCGGATCAATCCGACCGGGATCGTGCCGCTGGGACCGCTGCTCGACTTTGACGCACCTGCCGAGCGCGGCAAGGATGTGGCGCGCCTGCTCACCTTCTGATGGCCGGGCCAAACGCAATAAGCGCTGCTATCAGACACCCATGCCACTCTTCGCCTCGCCTGCCTGCGGGGGTGCCACCTGGCCAAGCCTCGCCATGACGACGAAAGGGAAACTCAGCCTTGGAAATCCGTAATCTCGGCACCTCCGGCCTGCGCGTCTCGGCGATCGGTCTCGGCTGCAACAATTTCGGCGGCCGCATCGACCTCGAGGCGACCCGCACGGTGATCCACAAGGCGCTCGATCTCGGCATCACGCTGTTCGACACCGCCGACACCTATGGCGAGCGCGGCGGGTCGGAGACCTGCATGGGCCAGATCCTGGGCGACGACCGCAAGCGCATCGTGCTGGCGACGAAATTCGGCATGCCGATGGACGACGTGGACGTGAAGGTTGGCGGATCGCGCCGCTACATCATGAACGCGGTGGAGGACAGCCTGCGCCGGCTGCGCACCGACTGGATCGACCTGTACCAGATCCACCAGCCTGACCCGCGCACGCCGATCGAGGAGACGCTGCGCGCGCTCGACGACCTGATCCGTCAGGGCAAGGTGCGCTATGTCGGCTGCTCCAACTTCCCCGCCTGGCAGGTGATCGAGGCGCAGTGGACGGCGAAGACCTGCGGACTCAACGCGTTCGTCTCCTGCCAGGACGAGTACTCGCTGGTGTTCCGCAGGCAGCGAGGCCGAGCTGATGCCGGCGATGCGCCGGCTGCGGCCTCGGGCTGCTGCCGTTCTTTCCGCTGGCCAGCGGCCTGCTCACCGGCAAGTACCGCCGCAACGTCGCCCTGCCGCCGGGTACGCGGCTCGCCAGCACGCAGCGGCTGGCGGACCGCTACCTGACGGAGACCAACTGGGCGATCGCCGAGCGGCTTGAGCGACTTTGCGCAGGGGCGCGGGCACACGTTGCTCGAGCTGGCGTTCAGCTGGCTGCTGGCGCAGTCGCCGGTCGCCAGCGTGATCGCCGGCGCGACGAAGCCCGAGCAGCTCGAACAGAACGTCAAAGCCGGCGACTGGAAACTGACCGACGACGACCTGGCCGAGATCGATCGGTTGAGCGCGAGGTGACCCTTCGGGTTGCATGAGCGACAATTTCGAGGACGTCGAGGCCCGCATCCGGCGCAATCTCGGTCGTGCCATGTTCGCAGCGCGCTGGATCATGGCACCGATCTATATCGGTCTGCTCATCGCGCTGGGCATGGTGGTGGTGAAGTTCGTGCAGAAGCTGGTGCAGGCGATACCAGGCTTTCTCGCCGAGTTCGACCGGCGACGCGATCTTTTTCATCCTCACACTGGTGGATCTGTCGCTGGTCGCCAACCTGGTCGTCATCGTCATCTTCGCCGGCTGGGAGAATTTTGTCGGCCGGCTGCTGGCGGCACAGCGTGACGACCAGCCGGGCTGGCTGGGCGGCATGGACTTCGCCACCGTCAAACTTCGCCTGATCGGCTCGATCGTGGCGATCGCAGCGATCCAGATCCTCGAGACCTTCGTGCACATCGACACCGTGAAGCCGGAGGCCGCCGCCTGGCAGCTCGCCATACTGCTCAGCATCGGCGCCGTCGGCGTGCTGCTGGCGTTGTCCGATCGACTGAGCGAACGGCAGGAGAGGAAATAGTCCGATGCAGGTCGGCATCCAGTTCTTTCCCGACATCGGACCGGACGTGAAGTCGGCGCGCGACTACTGGCAGGAGGCGCTGGCGCTGGTCGGGCTGTGCGATCGCCACGGCTACAGCCACGTGCGCACGGTCGAGCACTACTTCCAGTCCTATGGCGGCTATAGTCCGAACCCGGTGGTCTTCCTCGCCGCCGCCGCACAGGTGACGCAGCGCGCGCGGCTGGTCACCGGCGCGGTGCTGCCGGCCTTCAACAATCCGCTGAAGCTCGCTGGCGAACTGGCGATGCTGGATGCGCTGTGCGACGGCCGGCTCGACATCGGCTTCGCCCGCGCCTTCCTGCCGCACGAGTTCGCCCGCTTCGGCGTGAAACTCGACGAGAGCCGCGCCCGCTTCGACGAGGGCATGGAGCAGGTACGGCTGCTGCTCGAGCAGGAGAATGTCAGCAGCGAGGGCCGCTTCCACAGCTTCCGCAACGTCACGTCGCTGCCGCGCCCTACGCAGACGCCGCGGCCACCGTTCTATGTCGCGGCACTGGCGACGAAGGAGTTGTTCGAGCGCGCCGGCGCGGCAGGGCATGGCGTCATGGCAATCCCGATGGCGGGCGGCGCGATGGCGGAACTGATCGGGCTCTACCGTGACGCAAGGCGCAGGGCGGGTCACCCGGGACCCGGCACGGTGATGCTGGCGTTCCATATGGTGTGCCACCAGGACCAGGGCGAAGCGGAGCGCATCGCACGCGCGCCGCTGAACCGCTATTTGCGCTCGCTGGTCGAGGCCGCGTCGGATTGGATGGACGGCGAGAGCTCCGCCGACTATCCGGGCTACGACCGGATCATCGCCGCGCTGTCGCGCGACGACTTCGACTCACAGGTCGCCAAGTGCGCCGCCTGGGTCGGCACTCCGGAGCGCATCCTGGACACGGTGCAGACCTACCGCGGGCAGATCGGCGATTTCGAGATCGCCTCCTTGCAGGTGAACTTCAACGACATCCCGCTGGCCGACGCGCAGGCGTCGATGCGGCTGTTCGGCGAGCAGGTGCTGCCGCGCCTATGACGGCGTCGGCGCCTCCGGGTGCAGCAGCCGCCTGTCGCGCAACTCCGCCCACAGCGCCGCCGGGATCTCCATCGCCAGCAGCTTGAGGTTTTCCTCGAACTCGGCAGCCGACCGCGGTCCGGGGATGATCGCCGCCACGGCGGGATGCGCCAGCGGGAACTGCAGCGCCGCCGCCGGCAGCGGCACCTTGTGGGCGTCGCACACGGCGCGGATCGCGTTCACCCGCGCCACGATCTCGGGCGGCGCCGCGGCGTAGTTCCAGGTGTCACGGCCCGCCAGGATGCCGGAGTTCAGCGGCCCGCCCACCACAATCGAGGTGCCGTGCGTCATGCACAGCGGCAGCAGGTCGTCGAGCGGGTCCTGCTCCAGCAGCGTGTAGCGCCCGGCCAGCAGGAAGGCATCCCACTCGCCCCAGCCCAGCACCTCGATCAGCACCGCCTTCTCGTTGACGCCGAGACCGATGGCGCTGACCACACCGGTGCGCTTCAGTTCCTGCAGCGCGCGGTAGCCGCTTTCGCGCAGCACCTTCATGTGCGCGGCGTTCGCCGTCTCACCATGCGTATAGACGCCGATGTCGTGCACGAACAGGATGTCGATCTTCGCCAGGCCGAGGCGCTGATAGCTGTCCTCCACCGAGCGCATGATGCCGTCGTAGCTGTAATCGTACTGCACCTCGAACGGCAGCGGCGCCAGCCTGCCGTCGGTGGCGCCGCCACCGCCGCTGCGTGGACGCAGCAGGCGGCCCACCTTGGTGGACAGCACCCACTCCTCGCGCGGCCTGTCGCGCAGCGCATCGCCGGCGGCGCGCTCCGCCGCGCCGACGCCGTAGAACGGCGCGGTGTCCACATAGCGCACGCCGCCGTTCCACGCCGCCTCGACCAGCTTCACGCGTTCCTCGATGGTCATCGGCACCCGGCTGCCGCCCATCGTCGCGGTGCCGAGACCGAGCGCCGTCACATGCAGGTCGGTGCGTCCAACGCGCCGCTTTTCCCAGGTCGCCATGGCAGAGGTCCTCCTCGCGCGAGTGAGCGGGCGATCCGGGTGTGAGTCAACTCACTGCATGGCATGGTTGGTCGGCCGCATAGTCGCTTCGATCGCGCCGAAGTCAGTCGATGCACCATATTGCGTGGAGCCTGCCATGACCGTCGACCGCCACTGGGTTGAGCGGAATCTCGGCTTCGATCCGATCGCCAAGCCTCCGCCGGCTGCGACATTCGCCTTCGCACCGGCCGCGCACAGCTCGGAGCCCGACGATCTCCAGCGCGAGATCATCGACTTCGATTCGGAATCCCCGGCTGGGCTGCAGTTCCTGTCGTTCACCACGGCGACCGGGCTGTCCCGCTTCAACGACATTCCGTGGCCAACGGGGCTTGCTCCCAAGACGGGCCCCGCGCCGACGCACGGCGCCAGCAGCCCCCTGCCGCGCGCCGACGTGCTGGTGGTGACATGGACCGTGGATGAAGGCCACGCACTGAGCCGCGTGCTGACGCCCGGCAAGGACTTGCACAACGACTATCAGTCCTACACGCACAACTTCGACACGATCTCCGCCAAGATGCGCAAGGGCTGTCCGGCGAAAGAGGCGAAGCGTCTCGGCGCCTTCTGGACGACGACGATCGGTGGGAAGTCGGTGGTCGTGTTCAAGTCGGATTCGCACATGTCGCAGGACGGGCCGCAGCTGCCGAACATCGACGTCTGGCGGCAGATCATCGGCGAGGTAAAGCCGGAGCTGGTGATCACCACCGGCACCGCTGGCGGCATCGGCACCAGGTTCGAAGTGGGCGACGTCATCGTCAGCCCGATCGTCCGGTTCGACTGCACGTCGAAGTTCAGGCACGAGCCCTTCGCACAGGCGCACTTCGCCAGCACGCCGGCGAACACGTCGCACTTCGCCAAGGCGCACGAGCTGTTCGGCGCCAACGCCGGGCAGCTGCCGAAGGATAACACCCGTCCGCCGAAGATCGTGCATGTCGGGCCGACGAGACTGGCCTCGAGCGTGGTTACGACCGACTTCTTCGGCTTCGACACCTCGGACAACCACTACAAGCTGCAAGGTCTGGGCGACGTCTCCGAAATGGGCGATGCGGTCCTTGGCCTGGTCGCGTCGGAAATGTCCGACCCGCCACGCTGGCTGGCGATCCGCAATGTGTCCGATCCGCAGATCAAGGCCGAAGGAACGCTGAAGCAACAGGCCGCTCTCGCTGCACAGATCTACAAGGGTTTCGGCCGCTGGAGCTCGGTGTGCAGTGCCATCACCTGCTGGGCCAGCATTGTGGCGGAATAGCCTACAGCCAGGGCGATACCGTCGCACCGCCCGCCGCCGCGGTCCGCTCCGCCGCGAGCGACCGGTCGATCGCGCGCAGCACATTGCGCCGGGTGAGGTCGTATTCCGCCGTCAGCTTGTTGCGCGGGCGCGGCAGGTTGATCGCCATCGCCGCGTGCACCCGCCCCGGCCGTGGGCGCATCACCACCACGCGGTCGGCGAGGAACACCGCCTCGTCCACGTCGTGCGTCACGATCAGGATCGTCGGACGCAGCTCGCGCCACAGGTCGAGCAGCAGTTCGTGCAGGCTGGCGCGGGTAAACGCATCGAGCGCGGAGAACGGCTCGTCCAGCAGCAGGATCGCCGGATGGCCGATCAGCGCGCGGGCGATTGCCACGCGCTGTTGCTGGCCGCCCGAGAGATCCTTGGGCCAGCGCGTGCCGTAACCGGCGAGGCCGATCCGCTCCAGCAGCGCCGCGGTGCGGCGCCGGCGTTCCACCGGATCGATGCGGCGGCCGCCGAAGGCGATGTTGCCACCGACGCGGAGCCACGGCAGCAGGCGCGGCTCCTGGAACACCGCGCTGATCGCCGGATGCGTGCCGCTCATGCGGTTGCCGTCGATCGCGATCGCGCCGGCGCTGGGACGGTCCAGCCCTGCGGTCAGCCGCAGCAGCGTGGTCTTGCCGCAGCCCGAGCCACCCAGCAGCGCGACGATCTCGCCGCTGTGCGTCAGCAGGCTCATGTCGCGCAGCGCCTCGGTGCCGTCGGCGTAGGTCTTCGACAGGTTCTCGATTGCCAGCGTCGTCACAACTGCGCCCGCACCGTGTCCTGCCAGCGCAGCAGCGGGGCGGTGAGCGCCACCAGCACGCCGTCGGACAGCTTGCCCAGCAGGGCGAACACGATCATTGCCACCAGGATGGTGTCGGCGCGGCCCATCTGCTGGCCATCGAGCAGCAGGTAGCCCAGGCCTTCCGAGGCGCCCATCAGTTCCGCGGCGACGACGAACATGAAGCCCAGGCCAAGTCCGCTGCGCAGCGAGGCGATCCAGATCGGCAGCACGGCGGGCCAGGTGATGCGCAGCATGATGCCCAGGCCGGAGAAGCCGAACACCTGGCCGACCTCGATCAGCTTGCGGTCCACGCCCTGCACCGCCGAGAGAGTTCCGAGATAGACCGGGAAGAACACACCGAGCGCGATCAGCGCCAGCTTCGAGGTCTCGAAAATGCCGAGCCAGAGGATGAAGATCGGCACCCAGGCGATCGAGGGGATGGCGCGCAGAGCCTGGATCGAGGGATCCAACAGGCGACGCCCCGGCGCGTTGGCGCCGGTCAGCATGCCCAGGAGTGTGCCGGCGGCGGCGCCGATGCCGAAGCCGATGGCGACGCGGGTCATCGTCGCTGCGACGTGGGTTTGCAGTTCGCCCGAGGCCGCGAGCACGACCGCGGTGCGGAACAGCCGCGAGGGCGGCGGCATCAGCCGGCCCGGCGCCAGGCCGGTGCGGACCGCAGTTTCCCAGGCAAGGCAGAGGGCGACCGGGAGTATCAGGGCGATAGCCACGCTCCGCAGCGCTTCCCCCCGTGCGGGCGCAGGCCGGGGAGAGGGTGTCGCGGACAACGCACCGCCCCCTCTCCCCGACTCCCTTCCGCAAGGGGAAGGGGAGATCGCAGTGGCGACGCCCGGCTTCACGCCCCGGCGGCGCGCGCGAAGGTGGGGTCGATCAACTTGCCGGTCAGCGCGGTCACGTCGACATCAGCCGGCAGCACGCCCGCCTGCTGCAAGGCCTTGCCCGCCTCGACGATGGTCTGCGCCTGCTTCTCGCCGATCGCGCCGCTCGACAGATCGTTGCGCTCGAGCTGCCGGGCGACCACCGGGTCGGGCAGCTTCATCGCCGCCACCATCAGCGCCTTCAGCTCCGTTGGATGCTCCACCGACCAACGCCGCGCGCGCTCATAGGTCGCCAGCACGCGGCGCACAATGTCCGGATGCTCGGCGGCGAATTGCTCGCGCACGTTCAGCACCCCCCACGTGTTAGCCGCCGCGTTGCGGTAGAACAGCCGCGCGCCGCTCTCGATCTCGGCAGCAGCCATCATCGGATCGAGCCCGGCCCAGGCCGCAACATCGCCGCGCTCCAGCGCGGTGCGGCCGTCGGGATGTTGCAGCAACACCAGCTTCACGTCGTGCTCCGACAGGCCGGCACCGGCCAGCGCGCGCACCAGGAAGATGTGCGGATCGGTGCCGCGCGTCACCGCGATGCGCTGGCCCCTGAGGTCGGCCACGGCGTGGATCGGGCTGTCCTTCATGGCGACCAGCGCCGTCCACTCGGGGCGCGAGAACACATAGATCGCCTTGATGGGATTGCCGTTGATCTTGCCGATCAGCGCCGCGGCGCCGGCGGTCGAGCCGAAATCGATCGAACCTGCATTGAGGAACTCGAGCGCCTTGTTGGATCCCAATGACTGGACCCACCGCACGCCGATCCCGTCACCGGCGAACTCCTGCTCGAGCAACTCCTGCTGCTTCAGCACGATGCTGACCGGATTGTAGGTGGCCCAGTCGACGTGGATCTCGCCGGGATTGGCCGCACGGGCGAGGCGCGGAGCGGCCAGCAGTACCAGCGCTGCGCCGCCGAATCTGCGGCGTGACAGTTTGGATGACAACGCGACCTCCCTCGGTTGCCGGCGGCAGAAAGAAGAAAACTGCCCAGCGCGCAAGAGCAGCCGTGGATTGGGGAATTTCATTCAAACTCTCCCAGTCGGACAGTAAATTCTTTCCCGTCTTGCTTCCAAAGTAGCGCGCGTGTAGCCCGCGCGGCATGCTCTCGCGTGTGCAGTCGCGTCTCGCGGGCCTGGGCGGTCTGCGGGCCGATCTCGCCGCGTTCGGCCTGGGCACGCTTTCGGCAGCGGCGCTGCCGCCGTTCCACGTCATCCCCGGTACTGCTGATCTCGGTGCCGGGTCTGCTGGTCCTGCTCGGCGCGAGCCGCTCCGCCGCAGTCGCCGCACGGCGCGGCTGGTGGTTCGGCTTCGGCCACCATCTGCTCGGACTGTACTGGATCACGGAGGCGATCCTGTTCGAGGCAGCGCGATTCTGGTGGCTCGTGCCGCTCGCGGTGCCGGCGGTCGCGGCGGGGCTGGCGGTGTTCATCGCCGCCGCCTGCGCGGCGGCACGCCTTGCCACACCCGGGTGGCCCCGCGTGCTGGCGCTCGCTGGTGCCTGGGTGCTCGCGGACCTCGCGCGGCAGTTCGTGCTGACCGGCTTTCCCTGGAACCCGTGGGGCAGCGTCTGGGCCATCCCGGGCACAATGGGTGACATCTTCATCCAGCCGGCCGCCTGGGTCGGTGTGCACGGTTTGACGCTTGCCACCGTCTGGCTCGCCGGCCTTCCGACTCTCGGCTGGCGCTGGCGCGCCGCTGGCGTGGCGGTCCTTGCGGCATGGTGCGGCTCTGGCCTGCTGCGCCTCGCGCAGACCATTCCGCCCCAGCCTCTCGCTGTGGCGTTGCTGCAGGGCAACATCGCCCAAGGCCAGAAGTTCGACCGTGACTTCGCCGTGCGGATCTTCCGCAATTACCTGGATCTCACTGCCCAGGCCGCCCAGGCCGGAGCCTCGGTGACGGTCTGGCCGGAGACCGCATTCCCCGGTCTTCTCGATCGCGACGAAACGGCGCGGAGGGTGATCGAAGAAGCCAGCCGGGGCGCGCCGGCGCTGATCGGCAGCGTCCGCTACGACGCACAGCAACGGCCGCGAAACAGCCTGTTCGCGGTCGGCGCCGGCGGCACGATCAGCAGTGTGTATGACAAGTGGCATCTGGTGCCATTCGGCGAGTACATTCCCGACTGGCTGCCGTTGCCGATCATGGTGATGCCGGGCAACGGCTTCGCGGCCGGCCCTGGCCCGCGTACGCTGCATGCTCCCGGCCTGCCGCCGTTTGGGGCGCTGATCTGCTACGAGGCGATCTTCAGCGGCCAGATCGTCGATCGGACCGATCGTCCGGCCTGGTTGGTCAACGTCACCAACGACGCCTGGTTCGGCAATTCGACCGGTCCGCGGCAGCACCTGGCGGCAGCGCGCATGCGCGCAGTCGAGGAAGGCCTGCCGTTGCTGCGCGCCGCCAACACCGGCATCTCCGCGGCGTTCGACGCGCATGGCCATGAACTGGACAGGATTCCTTTGCAGACAACGGGGATCGCTGTCGTGGAGCTGCCGGGTGCCATGCCGGCAACGCTGTTCGGCCGCTTGGGTCTCTGGCTGCCGGCCATCTCGGGTTCGGTTGCACTCGGAGCGGCTGTTATGGCAAGAGGTCTTACAGCGAGAGGTTGACGGTAACCTGTCACCGCCCGACCCAGCTCTCAACCCAGTTGAATAAATCCATCTGTTACGATCATTTTTAGACAGGTGTTGACAATTCTAGGTTGTGAGGTTAAGGTCCTATTAACGAGCCGCCGGAGTTGCTCGGGCGGCTCGCGCAAGGAGCGGTAAATGTTGGATAAAGTGAAGGGAAACGCGGATATGGCGCGCGGCGAGCACCCCGCAGCGGAAGGGCGCCCCAGCCCGATCGACGTTCACGTCGGAACCCGCATCCGCCTGCGGCGCACCCTTCTTGGGATGTCGCAGGAACGTCTGGGCGAAGCACTCGGCCTCACCTTCCAGCAGGTGCAGAAGTACGAGCGCGGCGTGAACCGCGTCGGCGCTTCACGTCTGTTCGATCTGTCGCGGGTTTTGGACGTACCGATCAGCTTCTTCTTCGACGACCTGCCGGAGAGTCTGGCGAGCACCTATGGCGCCCCCATGTCGCGCCGCACGACCGGCTTCGCCGACACGCAGGACAGTTTTACCGATGATGCCCTGAACCGGCGGGAGACCCTCGAGCTGGTGCGCGCCTATTATCGGATCACCGATCCGGCGGTACGCAAGCGTGTGTTCGAGCTCATCAAGTCGATGGGGCCGACGGACGCCTGATCTCGCCCTCGCGCAGCTGAGGGTTGTCGAAGCGGGGGTTGCGCAGCCCGTCGAGCGCACCGCCCAGCGCGACGCACAGGTCCCGCTTCTCCGACTCACCCAGCGTCATCGCGATCTCTTCCCGTACGCCGTGCGCGACGAGCAGTAGCCGCGGCACCCGGCCGGGCGCCTCTTCCAGCACTGGCCTGAGCCACGCCGCCCGTAAAGCGAATTGTCGCCTGCGACCGCGGTGGTCCGTCCGCACGACCGTGAGCGCGTTCTCGCTCAACAGCAGCATCTCGCTGCCGCGCGCCCGCCCCGCGTTGAGCCGCAGCAGGAAGATCGCCAGCCCGATCTCGATCACGCCGAACCCGGCAACCGGCCAGGCGCCGATCAGCCAGAACCGCAGCATGACCAGCGCACACGGCACCCCGATCGCCGCAATCAGGATTCGCATCCCGCGTGGCGACAGGCTGCGATGCGGCACGATCACCGCCTCGAAGATCGTAGCCTCCGACTCCATGCGCAAGAATGCGGCGCGCTTGCGTGGCCGGCAATCCCTTGCCGGACGAGCGTGACCGGGCGACAAGCGTTGCCATGCCGACAGGATCGCGTTCCGCCAGGGCGAAGCCGCGCAGGCCACGCGCCATGTCGCGCGAGGAGGTGAGCGGCTTCATCCAGGCGCTGGCGAAGGCCAATCCCGACCCGCGCAGCGAACTGAGCTTCATCGATCCGTTCACCCTGCTGGTGGCGGTGGTGCTGTCGGCCCAGGCCACCGACGTCTCGGTGAACCGCGCCACCGAGGAGCTCTACAAGGAGGCCGCGACGCCCGAGGCGATGCTGCGTCTCGGCGTCGATGGCGTGGCGCGGCACATCCGCTCGATCGGCCTGTGGCAGGGCAAGGCGCGCAACGTCGTCGAGCTGTCGCGCCAGTTGCTCGAACAGCACGACGGCAAGGTGCCGCAGGACCGCGAGGCACTGGAGAGACTGCCCGGCGTCGGCCGCAAGACCGCCAACGTCGTGCTGAATGTGGCGTTCGGCGAAAGCACGATGGCGGTGGACACCCACATCTTCCGCCTGGGCAACCGCACCGGCCTCGCGCCGGGCGCGACGCCGCGCGCCGTGGAGGACGGGCTGGTGAAGCGCATCCCCCCTGGACTGCTGCGCGACGCGCACCACTGGCTGATCCTGCACGGGCGTTATGTATGCAAGGCACGGCTGCCCGAGTGCTGGCGTTGCGTCGCGGCCGCCTGGTGCAGATATCCCGACAAGACGCCACCACCGGTCGAGAAGCCGCCGCGCCTGAAGTGATGCAGACGTTCTACCGCTATGCCATCCCGGCGCTCTGGCTGGCCTGGCTGCTGTGCTGGGGCGCCGCCGCAATGGGCACCAAGCCGACGCAACGCCGGGAGAGCTTCGCCTCGCAGCTCTCGCACGTCGTTCCGCTTGCCATGGGCGTGGCGCTGCTGGCCACGCTGCGCGTGCCGTTCGCCTGGCTCAGCGCGCCGGTTCTGCCGGCAGGCGCGGTCGGGTTCTGGGCCGGTCTGGCGCTGGTCGTCGCTGGTCTCGGCCTCAGCATCGCGGGGCGCGCCTGGCTCGGCGGCAATTGGAGCGGCACGGTGACCGTCAAGCTTGATCACGAGTTGATCCGTTCCGGTCCGTACCGCAGCGTGCGACACCCGATCTACACCGGGCTGCTGCTGGCCCTCCTGGGTTCAGCGATCGCCCTGCGCGAGGTGCGCGGTTTCCTCGGGCTGGCGCTGGTCGCGCTGGCATTCCTGCGCAAGATCGCCATCGAGGAACGCTTCCTGATCGAGCAGTTCGGTGCCGCGTACGACCGCTATCGCGCCGAGGTTCCCGCGCTGCTGCCCATGCCCGAGCGGCCGCGCTGACGGCACGGACCACCGGTCCGCCTCCAGAATTGTTGCATATCAAGAAAGTTACGGCTATTTTAGCCAAACATCAAAGCGAACCAGAGCAGCGGGAACGGAATGTCTCGCCTGCGGGGAGGATAGCATGGCGAAGACGACAGCACCCCAAACCTACACATGGAGCACCGGGTTCAGCGGCCCCTGGAGCCTGGGAGCCGAGTGGGTGCTCACCGGAACTGCGGGTGGCGGGGGCGGCGGACGCGCCGGCGGCGGAGGTGGAGGCGGCGGGGGTGGCCTCGGCGGTGCCGGCGTGTTCCCGGGTGGCGGTGCGCTGCCGGATCCGAATACCGTCGTCATCATCGACGCGCCGGTGGCAGTGAGCGGCACCTCCCCCTACACCGTGAAGGACGATGTCAGCGTCAAGCTCGGCAGCCTGAGGATCGCCAGCCCGGACGCCATATTGTCGATCGATCCGAACAAGGTGCTGACTGCTTCGCAGGTCTTCCTCAACGCCGGGACGATTGCAGTAGACAGCAGCGGTGCTGACCTGGTGACCGGATTCCTCAAGTCCCTGCCTGGATCGGCGATCGACGTCAGCTCCGGCGGCACCCTGACATTCCTGACGGGCAACCCCGGCTCTTTCGACCTCGGCGGCACGCTGGAGAGCACCGCCGGCATCGGCGTCGTCGCCGGGGCCGGAGCGATCCTGGACGGCCCCGGCACGATCATCGCCAACGGCGGTACGCTGGACGTTCGGCCGGGCCTGGCTGTGGACCAGACCGGCCGCACGCCGACCCTCGAGGTGAGCAACCTGCCGGGCTCGACGCTGGAACTGGAATCGATCATCGCGCCGGGCACCGGCTTCACCTTTCTCTACGGCGGCGGGACGTTTGCCGGCACCCTTTTGCTGGAGACCGCCGCCGCGCGAGCGTCGTTCGAGAGCAATGGCACGATCACCGGCATGCATGTCGGCGCCAGCGCCAGCCTGCCGACCGATGTCGTCGACCTCGCCGGCGTCGCGCCGACCAGCTTTACCTCGGGTGCACTCGTCAACGGCACCACCATCGACCTGTTCAACGGCGCGGCGGTGGTGGACCACTTCACCCTCGCCGCGGCCCCGCCGGCCGGCACCGCCGTCGGTTGGGTCGCGGACGGCACCGGCGGCACCGACGTGTTCCTCTGGCGTTGATCCGGATCGGCGGACGGACTGTCACCCAGGGTCGACCTGCCCCCCTCGCGCGACCTGAAAGGCCGCTCGATCGCAGCAGCATCATTGGTCGCGATGTCGCCGTGCTATGAGGCGACCTCCGAGCCGCGTGGTCC
Organism: uncultured Alphaproteobacteria bacterium; assembly: GCA_963812075.1. GTDB lineage: Bacteria > Pseudomonadota > Alphaproteobacteria > Acetobacterales > Acetobacteraceae > JAMXLO01. Next base: position 73,109 of record CAWETN010000015.1, on the reverse strand, counting down.
GAAGCGCGGCCGGTGTCAACAAGATGCTGGGAGGCCTCATGCGCCGAGTTCCGCTCGTTGGTCTTGCCGCTCTCCTCGTGCTTGCTCTCGTCGGCTCCCGGGTGGCCTTTGCCCGCGCGATGGAGCGCGGTGACGCAACGGCTGCGCAGAAGGCCACCCCGGCCGTGGTCAATGTTTCGGTTTGGAAGCTGCGGCAGAAGGATGGTGACGCACCGCGCCGGGTGAAGACGTACGGCTCGGGGTTCGTCATCGACCCAACCGGCATCATCGTCACCAACAAGCACGTCATCGACGGCGCGCTCGACGTCGCCGCGATCTTCAACGACGGCACCCGCCTGCATGCCACGCTGCTTGCCGTGGCGGCGATGCTTGATATCGCGGTGCTGAAGGTCGAGGCCGATCAACCGCTGCCGGCGCTGAAATGGGGTGACAGCGAGACGCTCCAGGTCGGCGACCCAGTCCTGACGATCGGCAACCCGCTGGGCATCGGCATCTCGGTGTCGGCCGGTATCGTCAGCGCGCTGAACCGCGATATCCAGGACACGCCGTTCGACCAGTACATCCAGACCGATGCGGCGATCAATCATGGGAACTCCGGCGGACCACTGGTCGATGTCAACGGCGAAGTCATTGGGGTGGACACCGCTCTCTATAACCCCGACAGCGCCGGTTTCATCGGCATCGGCTTCGCCATACCGTCGGAATCGGCTGAGTTCGTGGTCAAGCAGTTGTTGGACCCGAGCCATCCTATGCCGGGCTGGATCGGCGTCACATTGCAGGACATGACGCCCGAGCTATCGGAGGCGCTGGGCCTGCACGGCGTACGCGGGTCGATCATCTCCGCGGTGGACGCGGACGGGCCAGCCAGCAAGGCCGGACTGCAGCCCGGGACGGTATTGTTCGGATTGAATGGCGTGCATCCGGCGGACTCCCGCGCATTCATGCGGGCGATCGTTCAGGTCCCGATCGGCCAGCGTGTCGAATTGGCGGTCTGGCGGAACGGCAAGAAGGAGACCGTCTCCGCCACTGTGGCCGAATGGCCGAATCACATGCCGGGAGGTGGCATGATCGGCGCGCACATGGCGGAAGCGATGATCCAGAGGATGCCGGACCCCGGCGTTCGGCTTGCGCCGCTGACCGATACGGCGCGCAGGCAGTACGGGATCGATCCCAAATTGAACGGGGTACTGGTCGCCTCGGTCGAGGCCGATTGCGAGGCGCGCGACCTGGGGATCATGCCTGGCGACGTCGTCACCGGCGTTCAGGGCATGTCCGTGGCAAGCCCCGAGGATGTCCGTCTCGCCGTTCAGGCAGCGCATGAGCAGCGTCGCCAGTATCTGGCGGTGTTGGTGCAAGGCAGGAATGGCGGCGCTCGGTGGGTGTCGCTGTCGATGGGCAGCGCGCACTGAACCGAGCGTCGTCAGGCGAGCAGCCGAAAGGTCTGCGAGGCGCCCTCGCAGACCTTTCCTTGGCAGACCTTACATCTTGGCGGTCAGCCACACGGACGGTGCAGCGTTGACCGGGCGTCGAACGCTCTGAACTACTTGCAGGGATCGACTCCAGCAGCCAGCTGCGCACCGCGCTTCGGGCCACCCTCGCCGTCGGCCAGCTGCGCACCACGCTTCGGGCCACCCTCGCCGTCGGCCAGCTGCGCACCGCGCTTCGGGCCACCTTCGCCGTCGGCCAGCTGCGCACCGCGCTTCGGGCCACCTTCGCCGTCGGCCAGCTGCGCACCACGCTTCGGGCCACCTTCGCCGTCAGCCAGCTGCGCACCGCGCTTCGGGCCACCCTCGCCGTCAGCCAGCTGCGCACCGCGCTTCGGGCCACCTTCGCCGTCGGCCAACTGCGCACCACGCTTCGGGCCACCCTCGCCGTCGGCCAGTTGCGCACCCGTCTTCGGGCCACCCTCGCCGTCGGCCAGCTGCGCACCGCGCTTCGGGCCACCTTCGCCGTCCGCCAGCTGCGCACCGCGCTTCGGGCCGCCTTCGCCGTCCGCCAGCTGCGCACCGCGCTTCGGGCCGCCTTCGCCGTCCGCCAGCTGGGCACCGCGCTTCGGGCCACCCTCGCCGTCGGCCAGCTGCGCACCACGCTTCGGGCCGCCTTCGCCGTCCGCCAGCTGCGCACCGGTCTTCGGGCCACCCTCGCCGTTGGCGAGCTGCGCACCCTGCGGGCAGTCCGTCGAGGACGGGCCGGCCGCGAACGTCGGCGCGACCGCCACCGAGCTGAGCAGCAGGGCCGCAAATGCCATCTTGGGCACTAGGTTCATCATCTCGCTCCTGTTAGAGTATTTGTTACAGTGTGTTAGTAGAGGTTCGGACCGCGGGCAATCATCAACGAGTTGTTGCTGTTGTCCTCCGTTCGACTCGTTCCCTCGGAAGACGTTGCACTTCGCCGGCTGAGCAGGCTCAACCGGCAGACGCCCGCCGGCGCTTCCCCACAGGAAGCGCTTCGACGGGCGCCGGCACCTCGTCCGGATTGGCCAATGCCCGCAAAAGGGCATCGCGCAACGCGGAAAGCTTGCGTTCGTTCTCTACCTTCAGGCCGAAAACGTCCTTCACGTAGAATACGTCCACAGCGCGCACGCCGTAGGTGGTGACGTGCGCCGAGGCGATCTGCAACCCCTGGTCGCTTATGGCCGCCGTGACATCGTGGAGAAGTCCTGGGCGATCGCGACCGTTCACTTCCAACACTGTGTGGGTATTCGAAGCGTGGTTGTCAATTACCACACGCGGCGGCACGTGAATTGCCCTCATTCGCCGCCCGAGTAACATTTTCGAGACCTTCCGGATCTCGGCCGGCAGGCGGATGCGCCCCGACAGCGCCTGCTCGATCAGCACCGCGAGCCGGGCGAGGCGGTGCGGCGCATCGAACGTGCCGCCCGCGGCGTCCTGAATCCAGAACGTATCCAATGCCATACCGTTGGTCATGGTATGGATGCGGGCATCGACGATCGACGCGCCGGCCACCGCCAGCGCGCCGGAGATCTTGCTGAACAGCCCGGCGTGGTCGGCACAATAGACGGTCACCTCGGTCACCGCGCGGGCCGGCAGAGGCTGCGTGTCGACGGTCAGCGGCGCTTCTCGAACCTCGGCATCACGCATCAGCCTTGCGTGGCGGGCATGGGTTTCCGGGTCGAAGGACAGCCAGTAGCCAGGATAGCCCAGCCCGGTGAAGCGCTCGATGTCCGCTTTCGGCCAGTCGGACAATAGGGCCGCCGCGGCGTGCTTAGCCCGCTCCACCCGGACGTCCCGCTCGGTCGTGGAAAGCCCGCCCGCCAGCACCTCGGCCACCCGGGCATACAGGTCACGCAGCAGCGTTGCCTTCCAGCCGTTCCACACCTTGGCCGACACGGCGCGCATGTCGGCCACGGTCAGGATCAGCAGCAGCCGCAGCCTCTCCGGTGACTGAATCGTATCGGCGACATCGAGAATGGTCTTGGGGTCGTCGATATCGCGCTTGAACGCCACACCGGACAGCAGAAGATGATGCAGCACCAGCCAGGAGACGGTCTCGGTCTCCTCCGCCGACAGCCCGAGCGACGGTCCGACCCTCAGTGCGATCTCGGCGCCCAGTTGGGAGTGGTCGCCGCCGCGGCCCTTGGCGATATCGTGCAGCAGCATCGCCAGGTACAGCGCGCGGCGCGACTGCAGGTGATCGACCAGGCTGGTGGCGACCGGCGCCACTTCGGCCAGTTCGCCGCGCTCCAGCGTGTTCAGCACGCGAATTGCCTCGATAGTGTGCTCATCGACCGTAAACACATGATAGGTGTCGAACTGCATTTGCCCGACGATGCGCGCCCAGTCTGGAATGAATTGGCCGAGAAAGCCGGTTTCGTTCATGATCGCGAGCCAGCGGGCGCCTTCGGGGTGCTGGCTGGAGCGGTGGTGGTCCGGCTCCTTGCCGCACATCAGGTCCATGAAGAGCGCCGCCGCCTTGGGATCGCCACGCAGTTCGATCGCCCGGCGTTCGTTCTGGATCAGCGAGCGGACGGCGAGCGGGTGAAGCTCCAGGTTGCGGTCGCGCGCGACCTGCAGGATGCGCAGCATCTGCAGCGGCTGCTGGTCGAAGTCGCGCCCCGGCACCGGCATCAGTTGCCCGTCGGCCAGCACGAAGCCGCATTTCAGCAGCGGCTGGTCGGTTTCCGGCGCGACTGCCGGGGGTCCCAGCGCCTGGCGCAGGATGCCGGGCTCGAGGATGCGGGTCAGCCGGGCGACCTCGCGCGCAGTCAGGAAATAGTGCCGCATGAAGCGTTCGACGCCGTCCTGGCGGTCGCGGCGCGTGTAGCCCATGCGTGCGCCGACCACGGGCTGAAGGTCGAAGGTCAGCCGCTCCTCGGCTCGGCCAGCGACGTAGTGGAGGTGGAAGCGAACGGTCCACAGGAACTCCCAGGCGCGCCGCCCGTGCTTCGCCTCTGCCTGGGTCAGTACGTCGCCCACATCGGCCAGTTCGCCCATGGTCTGCGCGTCGTAGACGTAGCGCGCGATCCAGTAGAGCGTCTGCAGGTCGCGCAGCCCGCCGCGGCCTTCCTTCACGTTCGGCTCGACGACGAACGGGCTGTCGCCGTAGCGGCGGTGCCGCACCGCACGCTCGGCCTGCTTGGCGGCGATGTATTCGGCGACGCCGGCCGCCTTGCAGGCGGCGCGGAAGCGGGCGTGGAATTCGTCGAACATCGGCGCGTTGCCGGCGATGTGGCGGGCATCCAGCAGCGCGGTGCGAATGGTGGTGTCCTTCGCCCCCTCGACCAGGCAGTCCTCGATCGAGCGGGTGGCGTGGCCGACCTTCACGCCGAGGTCCCACAGGAAGTAGAGCATGTACTCGACCACCTGCAGGGTGCGTTGCGACGGCTCGCTCGCGGTGAGGAACAGGAGGTCCACGTCGCTGAACGGCGCCAGCACGCCCCGCCCGTAGCCGCCGGTGCCGGCAACCGAAAGATCCTCCGGCTCGCCGAAGCCGGTATCGGATGTCGCATGCTCGTAAAGCGCCGTGACCAGGCCGTCGATCAGCTTGCCCAGCATACGCGCCGCCTGAAGACCGCTGATCTGGTCCTGCTCGAACGCGTGCTGCACGTGCTGCTGGATGCGCGCGTGGTGGCGGCGGAAGGCGCCAAGCGCCGCGTCGCGCGATACCGACCCGCTGTCCTCGGCCAGTGCCGCGAGCGCGGCCGTCAGGGCGGAGACGGAAGCGTCCGGTGGGCTGGGCTGGGTGAGCGGGGTCAGCATCGGCACCAACGTACTAGTTCGGGGGCGTGTCGGAAACAGCCAGCAGTGATTTCAGGCGATACAATGCGTCGAGCGCTTCGCGCGGCGTCATACGATCGGGTTCGATAGTCGCCAGCGCCTCGGCCAATTCGTCCTGTTGCGGCTCGGTTTCAGCCGGCGCGGCGGCGAACAGCGGCAGCGCGGTCAACGGCGCTCCGGCCGCGCCCAACGGTCCTCCGTGCTTTTCCAGCGATGCGAGCAGACTGGCGGCGCGACGCACCACCGGCGCCGGCACGCCGGCGAGTTCCGCGACATGCACACCCCAGGAGCGTCCGGCGGCACCCTGCGCCACCTCGTGCAGGAACACCACGGTTCCCTTCCATTCCTTCACCCGCATGGTGTGCGGCTTCAGCCGCGGCAGGCGGTCGGCCAATTCCGCAAGTTCGTGGAAATGTGTGGCAAAAATCGTGCGGCAGCGGATCGCCGAATGCAGCGCCTCCAGCACCGCCCAGGCGATCGCCAGCCCGTCCAGCGTGGCGGTGCCGCGGCCGATCTCGTCCACCACCACGAGCGAGCGCGGACCGGCCTGATGCAGGATCGCGGCGGTCTCCGTCATCTCGACCATGAAGGTCGAACGCCCGCGCGCCAGGTCGTCGGCCGCGCCGACCCGCGAGAACAGCCGGTCCACCACCCCGATCGTGGCGCTCTCCGCCGGCACCGGCAGCCCAGCCTGCGCCAGCACGACGATCAGCGCGTTCTGCCGCAGGAAGGTGGACTTGCCGGCCATGTTCGGACCGGTGAGCAGCAGCACTCGCTGGTCCGGCGACAGGTCGCAGTCGTTCGGCACGAACTGCGCGCGGCCGGACAGGGCATTCTCCACCACCGGGTGGCGGCCGCCACGGACCAGGAACCCATCGTCGTCCGTGACCTGCGGGCGGCACCACAGGCCGGCTTCGGCCAGCTTCGCGGCCGACTGAAGTGTGTCGAGCAGAGCCAGTGCATCGGCGCACGCAGCCAGGCCATCCCCCTGGGCGAGCACCGTCTGCACCAGGGTGGCGAACACGGCGCGTTCGCGCGCGGCGGCGCGCTCCCCGGCCTCGGCGATGCGGCGGTCGAGGTCGGAGAGTTCCGGCGTGGTGAACCGGGCGCCGTTGGCCATGCCCTGACGCAGGGTCAGTTCTCGGTGGTCGCGCAGCTTCTCGACCGCCGCAGCGGGCGCCTCGATGACATAGCCAAGCTGCGCGTGGTGGCGGATTTTCAGGCTGGCGACGCCATAGCGCTGAGCGTAGTCGAGTTGCAGCGTGGCGAGCACGCGCCGGCTGTCGTCGCGCAGCGCGCGCTCGGCGTCGAGTTCCGGATCGAAGCCGCTGCGGATGGCGTTGCCGTCGTCCAGGCGGTGCGGTGCCGGGTCGGCCAGCGCCGCCGCCAGCGTCTGCGCCAGCGTCATATCGAGCCGCAGCGCCGTCAGCGCCGTTTCCAGGATGCCCGGATGCTCCCCCTCCGCTTGCGGGAGGGGGCCGGGGGGAGCGGACGATGCAGCGTCCGCGTCGCCCTTCCCCCAGACTCCTCCGGCAAGGCGCGCTCGGGCCAGTGCCGCCTCGGCTGCAGCCGCAGCCCGCAGCCCGTCGCGGACCGCCGCAAGGTCCCGCGGCCCACCCCGCCCCACCGACAGCCGACCCAGTGCCCGGGCGATGTCCGGCGCCGTCCGCAGCGCAGACCGCAGGGCATCCGCCGCGTCGCGCTGTGCCCCCAGCCAGACCCAGGCATCCTGCCGCGCGACGATCGCCGCCACCTCGGCGAGAGGTGCCCCCAGCCACGCCGCCAGCAGCCTCGCCCCTGCCGGCGTCAGGGTACGCTGCACGGTGCCGAGCAGCGTGTGCAGCGCGCCCCCGTCGCGCGCGCGGTGGATCTCCAGGCTGGCGCGCGTTGCAGCGTCCATCGCGAGCAACCCGGCCTGGCCTTGGGGCGCCGGCCGGGCAAGCCGCGGCAGGGCGCCTGCCTGTGTTGCCCGCACGTACTCGACGGTCATCAGCGCCGCGATCACTTCGGTGTCACTGAAGCTGCCGAACGCGTCGAGGCTGGCGACGCCGAAGGTCTCCGCCAGCCGCCGGCGCGCCACCAGCGGCGGTGGCGGTGCGACCTCGGGCGCCCGCTTGCCTGCCCAGTCGCCGAGCGGCAGCCCCGACGGCGCCAGGATCTCCGCCGGTTCCAGCCGTCCGAGCAGGCCGGGCAGGTCCGCCGGCACCAGCGCCGCCGTCTCGAACAGCCCGGTGGACACGTCCAGCCATGCCGCACCGATGCCGTCGGCACCCTGCGCCAGGCCGAGCAGCAGGTTGGCGCGACCGGCCTCGAGCAGCGCCTCCTCGGTGATCGTGCCAGGCGTGACCAGGCGCACCACGTCGCGCCGGATCGGCGCCTTGCCGACCCGCGACTTCGGATCCTCCATCTGCTCGGCCACCGCGACGCGGAAGCCGCGGCGGATCAGCCGGGCAAGATACGCCTCCGCTGCGTGCTGCGGCACGCCGCACATCGGGATCGGCCTGCCGTCGTGCTCGCCGCGCTGCGTGAGCGCGATATCGAGCGCCGCGGCGGCAGCCTCGGCGTCGGCGAAGAACAGCTCGTAGAAGTCGCCCATGCGAAAGAACACCAGCGCGTCCGGGTGCGCCTCCTTGGCGGCGAACCACTGCGCCATTGCGGGGGTTGCGCCGGCGGCGTTCGGCATGCGGCGGGATGCGGCCATCGGCGTGGTTTACAGCGCGGCCTGGCGATTCCGAAAGCGGACGGCTTGGCCGGTGCCCGTGTGGCGGCCTAGATTGCCGGCCTCGCGGCCGGATGATCGTTACTGGGTGACGGTCCACAACATCTACGGAGAGCACGCATGCGCACCGCGCACCGGACAGCCGCCTTCGCCTGCACGATCGCATTCTCTGCCCTCCTTGCATCGGCGGAGGCCAAGACGCTGGTCTATTGCTCGGAGGGCTCGCCCGAGAACTTCAACCCGATGCTGAACACCACGGGAACCACGTTCGACGCCAACGGGCCGATCTACAACCGGCTGGTGGAATTCCGCCCCGGTTCCACCGAGGTCTCGCCGGCGCTGTCCGACCGCTGGGAGATCGCCGAGGACGGCAAGAGCTTCACCTTCCATCTGCGCCAGGGCGTGAAGTGGCAGGCCAACAAGACCTTCAAGCCGAGCCGCGACTTCAACACCGATGACGTGCTGTTCTCATTCGAGCGGCAGTGGAAGGACGCCAATCCGTACCACAAGGTCTCCGGCGGCGGCTACGACTACTTCAACGACATGAGCTTCAACAAGCTGCTGGCCTCGATCGACGTGCTGGACAAGGACACCGTCCGCTTCACGCTGAATGAACCGCAGGCGCCGTTCCTGGCCGACCTGGCGATGGACTTCGCCACGATCCAGTCGAAGGAATACGCCGACGCGCTGCTGAAGCAGGGCAAGCCCGAGCTCATCGACCAGGAGCCGATCGGCACCGGGCCGTTCGAGCTGGTGCAGTACCAGCGTGACTCCACCATCCGCTACCGCGCCTTCGCCGGGTACTGGGGAACCAAGCCGAAGCTGGACGCGCTGGTGTTCTCGATCAACAAGGACCCCGCGGTGCGGCTCGCCAAACTGCGCGCCAACGAGTGCCAGGTGATGGCATTCCCCAACCTCGCCGACCTGCCGGCGATCAAGGCGGACCCGTCGCTGCAGCTGATGCAGCAGCCGGGGCTGAACATCGGCTACCTGGCGTTCAACAACCAGAAGCCGCCGTTCACCGACAAGCGGGTGCGCATCGCGATCAACATGGCAATCGACAAGCAGGCGATCCTGCAGGCGGTCTACCAGGGCGCCGGCCAGCCGGCGAAGAATCTGATCCCGCCGACCATGTGGTCGTACAACGACCAGGTGCAGGACTTCCCGCACGATCCCGAGCAGGCCAAAAAACTGCTGGCCGAGGCCGGCTTCCCCAACGGCTTCGAGACCGACATCTGGGCGATGCCGGTGCAGCGCCCGTACAACCCGGATGCGCGGCGCATCGCCGAGTTGATGCAGGCCGACCTCGCCAAGGTCGGCGTCAAGGCCAAGGTGGTCAGCTACGAGTGGGGCGAGTACCGCAAGCGCGTGCAGAACGGCGAGCACCAGATGGCCGAGTTGGGATGGACCGGCGACAACGGCGATCCCGACAATTTCTTCGTTCCGCTGGCGAGCTGCGCCGCGGCGCGCCAGGGCGGCGGCAGTGCGTCGAAGTGGTGCAATCAGGAGTTCGACGCGCTGGTCAACAAGGCGGCGACGCTGGTCAGCCAGGCCGAGCGTACCAAGCTGTACGAGCAGGCGCAGGTGATCATGCATCAGGAGGCGCCGTTCTATCTGATCGCGCATTCGGTGGTGTTCATGCCGATGCGCAAGGAGGTCGTCGGCTACAAGATGAGCCCATTCGGTCGTCACCAGTTCGACGCCGTGGACCTGCAGTGACGGTCTCGCGTATCCTCGTGGCCGGCCCTGTGCCGGCCAGCCACGTCTCGCCCACGTAAGTGCTGCGCTTCCTCCTCCGCCGGATCGGCGTGATCGTGCCGACCTTCGTCGCGGTCACGTTCCTGAGCTTCCTGCTGATCCATCTGGTACCCGGCGACCCGATCGAGACGCGATCGGGCGAGCGCGGCATCGCGCCCGAGCGGTTGGCCGAGCTGCGCCACCAGTTCGGGTTCGATCAGCCGCTGTGGCGGCAGTTCCTCCACTATGAGCAGCAGGTGGCGAGCGGCGACCTCGGCACCTCGATCGTCACCCAGGATTCCGTCTGGCGGGAGTTCCTCCAGCTGTTCCCGGCCACGATCGAGCTGTCGGTCTGCGCCATCCTGTTCGCCACGCTGATCGGCGTGCCGCTGGGCGTGCTGGCGGCGGTGCGCCGCGGCACGGCGTTCGACTATGGGCTGATGAGCGTCTCGGTCACCGGCGCCTCCATGCCGATCTTCTGGTGGGGGCTGATGGCGATCCTGCTGTTCTCCGTGGCACTGGGCTGGACGCCGGTGTCGGGACGCATCAGCGACGCGATGTATGTCGAACCGGTCACCGGGTTCATGCTGATCGACTGCTGGTACTCGGACGACGCCGGCGCCTGCACTTCGGCGGCGAGCCATCTCGTGCTGCCGATGATCGTACTCGGCACCGTGCCGCTGGCGGTGGTGGCGCGCATGACCCGCTCGGCGATGCTGGAGGTGCTGAACGAGGACTATATCCGCACCGCGCGCGCCAAGGGGCTCAGCGCGCCGCGCGTCGTGGTGATCCACGCGCTGCGCAACGCGCTGATCCCGGTGGTGACGGTGATCGGGCTGCAGGTCGGCTCGCTGCTGTCCGGCGCGATCCTGACCGAGACGATCTTCGCCTGGCCCGGCGTCGGCCACTGGCTGGTGGAGTCGGTGCAGCGGCGCGACTATCCGGTGGTGCAGGGCGGCGTGCTGCTGATCGCCACGCTGGTGATGCTGGTGAACCTGACGGTCGATCTGACCTACGGCATGCTCAATCCGCGGATCCGCCGCTGATGTCGGACGTCGCCATCACGGCGCCGACCGCCCCGCCCATGCCGGGCCGGCTCCGGCTGTTCTGGCGCTCGTTCGCCGAGAACCGCGGCGCCGTGCTTGGGCTGTTCATCATGATCCTGCTGCTGCTGCTCGCAGTGCTGGCCGACGTGGTGGCGCCGCATTCCCCGATCCAGCAGTTCCGCGACCACTTCCTTGCGCCGCCGGTCTGGGAGCAGGGCGGAACAGCGGCATTCCCGCTGGGCACCGACGATGTCGGCCGTGACGTGCTCTCGCGGCTGATCTACGGCGCGCGGCTGTCGCTGGTGATCGGCATTGCCGTGGTCACCCTGTCGCTCACGACCGGTGTGGTGCTGGGCCTGACGGCGGCGTTCGCCGGCGGCCTGGTGGATACCGCAATCATGCGGCTGATGGACATCGTGCTGGTGTTCCCCAGCCTGCTGCTGGCGATCGTCATCGTCGCCATTCTCGGCCCCGGACTGTTCAACGCGATGATCGCGGTCGCTGTGGTGACACTCCCCAGCTACACGCGGCTGACCCGCGCCGCCGCGCTGTCCGAACTGGCGCGCGACTACGTCACAGCGACGCGCTGCGCCGGCGCGGGGCAACTGCACCTGATGTTCAACACCGTACTGCCGAACTGCCTGGCACCGCTGATCGTGCAGGCCACGCTCGGGTTCGCCACTGCGATCCTCGACGCGGCAGCGCTCGGGTTCCTCGGTCTGGGTGCGCAGCCGCCGACACCGGAATGGGGCACCATGCTGGCGGGCGCCTTGCAGTTCTATCAGCGCGCCTGGTGGGTGCTGGCATTTCCCGGTTTGGCGATCCTGCTGACCGTGCTGGCGTTCAACCTGTTCGGCGACGGCCTGCGCGACGCGCTCGACCCGCGGCTGAGGCGATGATGGTGCAGAAGCCGCGGGAACCTCCCCCTTCCCGCAAGGCGAGGGGGCGCTCCGGTTAGGACCCATGCCGCTCCTCGAAATCCACAATCTCTCGGTCGAGTTCACCACGGCACGCGGCGCGTTCCGCGCGGTGGACGGGCTCGATCTCGTGCTCGACGCCGGCGACATTGTCGGCATCGTCGGCGAGTCCGGTTCCGGCAAGAGCGTGTCGATGCTGGCGGTGATGGGACTGATCGCCTGGCCCGGCCGCGTCCGCGCCGACCGCCTGACCTTCGCCGGCCACGACATGCTGCGCATGACGCCGCGCCAGCGCCGCCGGCTGATCGGCAAGGACATGGCGATGGTGTTCCAGGAGCCCACCACTTCGTTGAACCCATGCTACCCGATCGGCTGGCAGATCGCCGAGAGCCTGCGCGCGCACCACACGGTTGACCGCCGCGCAGTGCGCGGGCAGGTGATCGAACTGCTGCGCCAGGTCGGCATCCCGGCGCCCGAGACCCGGCTGCGCGCCTTTCCGCACCAGCTGTCCGGCGGCATGAACCAGCGGGTGATGATCGCCATGGCGATCGCCTGCAACCCGCTCCTGCTGATCGCCGACGAACCGACCACCGCGCTCGACGTGACCATCCAGAAGCAGATCCTCGAGCTGCTGGTGTCGCTGCAGCGCGAGCGTGGTATGGCCCTGGTGCTGATCACCCACGACATGGCCGTGGTGGCCGAGACGGTGCACCGCGTCATGGTGATGTACGCCGGCCAGATGGTGGAAGAGGCCACGACCGCGCAGCTGTTCGCCGCGCCCCGCCATCCCTACACCGCAGCATTGCTCGCAGCGTTGCCCGAGCGCGCACTCGACCGGCAGCGGATGCCGACGATTCCCGGCGTCGTGCCCGGCATCGACGACCGCCCGTCCGGCTGCGTGTTCCATCCGCGCTGCGCCTTCTCCACCGAGCGCTGCACGGCCCAGCCGCCCGGCATCACGCAAGGCGCAACGGGACGCGTGCGCTGCTACTACCCCGTGGCGGAGCCGATGCCATGCCAGGCCTGATGCAGGCGCGCGAGCTGCGCCGCTACTACCGCGTGGGTGGCGGGATGTTCGCGCACAAGGGGACGGTACGCGCGGTCGATGGCGTTTCGTTCGATCTCGATGCCGGGCAAACCCTGGCGGTCGTCGGCGAGTCGGGCTGCGGCAAGTCCACGCTGGCGCGCATGGCGACGCTGCTCGAACCGCCGACCGCTGGCGATCTGCTGATCGACGGCGAGCCGACCGGGCAGGCGAGCGGCGCCGAGTACCGCAGGCTGTTGCTGTCGGTGCAGATGGTGTTCCAGAACCCCTATGGCTCGCTCAATCCGCGCAAGACGGTGGGCGCGATCCTGGAGGAACCGCTGGCGATCAACCATCGCGGCGACCGGCACGCGCGGGAGGAGGCTGCGCGCGCGATGATGGCCAAGGTCGGGCTGCGGCAGGACCAGTACGGACGTTATCCGCATATGTTCTCGGGCGGGCAGCGGCAGCGCATCGCCATCGCGCGCGCCCTGATGCTGCAACCGCGCATCGTGGTGGCGGACGAACCCGTCTCGGCGCTGGACGTGTCGATCCAGGCGCAGGTGCTGAACCTGATGATGGACCTGCAGGACGAGTTCCACCTGGCGTATCTGTTCATCAGCCACGACCTGTCGGTGGTGCGCCACATCGCGCACGACGTGCTGGTCATGTACTGCGGGCGCGCGGTGGAACAGGGGCCGAAGCAGCGCGTGTTCGCGGCGCCGTCACACCCGTATACACGCATGCTGCTGGCGGCGACGCCGATGCTGGACGCGGCGGACCGCAAGGCGGTGGTAGCGGTGAAGGGCGAACCGCCCTCGCCGATCGATCCGCCCGCCGGCTGCGTGTTCGCCTCGCGCTGCCCGTACGCGACCGAGCTGTGCGTGGCGGAGCGCCCGGCGCTGCGGTCGCTCGGCGCGGTGCAGGTGGCCTGCCACCACGCCGAAGCGATCGCCTGACGCCCCTACTGCGCTGCGGCGACGTGAGGCGGGATGCGCTCCAGGCGGCTGTCGTGTCCCATAGCCACCAGGACGATGGCGGAGATCACCGGTGCGGCGCCGATCGCGAGCAGTGCGATCAGGTCGCTGCCGCCGGTTGCGTCCTTGATCACGCCGAACATGTACGGCCCCAGGAAGCCGCCGAGGTTGCCGACGGCGTTGATCAGGGCGATGCCGCCCGCCGCGGCGACACCGGACAGCATCGCGGTCGGCAGCGGCCAGAAGGTCGGCGCGATGGTGTACTGGCCCATGATTCCCAGGATCAGCACGACCATCATCCAGAACGGATGCTCCGGCCCGATGAAGACGCAGGCCATCAGTCCCGCGCCCGACAGCAGGCAGGCGGAGGCGACGTACATGATGCGCGCGCCCGACCGGTCAGAGCGGAAGCTCCAATAGATCATCGCCGCGGCGGCGAACACGAACGGCACGGCGCTCACCACGCCGTTCATCAGCGTCGAGACCCCGAACGACCTGACGATAGTCGGCAGGAAGAACAGCAGGCCGTAGCCCGACACGTTCTGGCCGAAATACACCAGCGTCAGCAACCAGACGCGCGGGTTGCGCATGGTCTCGCCAAGTTCGAAGCGGTGCACCGACTCGCGCTGCGACTGCTCGGAGTCGAGACGCCGCTGCAGCCAGCTGCGCTGCTCCGGCCGCAGCCATAGCGCATCCTTGGGGCGATCGGTCAGCAGCACCCAGGTGACGACGGCCATGATGATGGGCGGCAGCGCCTCGATCAGGAACAGCCACTGCCAACCCTGCATGCCGAGCCACCCGTCCAGCGTCAGCAGGTAAGCCGACACCGGCGGCCCGACGATCAGCGAGATCACGCTTGCCGACTGGAAGACTCCCATCATCCGTGAGCGGTAATAGGACGGGAACCACCAGGTCAGGTACAGCACGATGCCCGGATAGAACCCCGCCTCGGCGATGCCCAGCAGGAAGCGGATGCCGTAGAAACTCCAGTCGCTCCACACGAAGGCGGTCAGCGCGGAGATGATGCCCCAGGTGAGCAGGATCCTGGCGATCCACTTGCGTGCGCCGACCCGGTTCAGGATCAGGTTGCTGGGGATTTCCGCCAGGAAGTAGCCAATGAAGAACACCCCGGCGCCAAATCCGAACACGGCCTCCGAGAAGCTGAGTGCATGCTGCATGGTCAGCTTGGCAAAGCCGACGTTCACGCGATCGAGGTAGGCGCAGAAGTAGCCCAGCATGAGCACCGGGATCAGGCGCCAGGCGACGCGCTTGATGGTCTCACGCTCCAGCGGCTCGAGCTGCGGACGGTTAGCAGTCGTCATCATGCCAGCCATGACGCCCTCCTGATCGGGTTCAGCGAACCTCGTTGATCGTTATCAATGGGTTTCATAGCAACCCTCAACACCCGCGGGAAGTGCATCAGGCTGGCTTTCCTTGCGGCTCCTGCGCCGTCATGATGCGTGCAGGCGCCCAGACGCGGAGCGAGAGGAAACCATCCATGGCCGACGGCAGCATCGACACGCGCACGGCGCATATCTCGGCCGAGGAAGCACTCGCGCTGCACGCATCCGGCCGGCCGGGCAAGCTGGAGACCCGCATCTCCAAGCCGATCACCACCGCGCGCGACCTGTCGCTGGCGTATTCGCCCGGCGTCGCCGAGCCCTGCCTGCATATCCAGCGCGATGCCTCGCTCGCCTACGACTACACCGCGAAGGGCAACATGGTGGCCGTCGTCTCCAACGGCACCGCGGTGCTGGGGCTGGGCAATCTCGGCGCGGTGGCGGCGAAGCCGGTGATGGAGGGCAAGATCGCGCTGTTCAAGCGCTTCGCCGACATCGACGGCATCGATCTGGAGATCGACTCCGAGAATGTCGACGACGTGGTCAACGCGGTGCGCTTCCTCGCCGGGTTCGGCGGCATCAACCTGGAGGACATCAAGGCGCCGGAATGCTTCGTGATCGAGCAGCGGCTGCGCGAGCTGATGGACGTCCCGGTGTTCCACGACGACCAGCACGGCACCGCGATCGTCGCCGCGGCGGGGCTGATCAACGCGTGCCACCTCACCGGGCGCGAACTGCGCGACACGAAACTGGTGGTGAACGGCGCCGGTGCGGCGGGCATCGCCTGCGTCGAGCTGCTGAAGGCGATGGGCATGCGGCCCGAGCATGTGGTGCTGTGCGACACCAAGGGCGTGGTCTACCAGGGCCGCACCGATGGCATGAACCAGTGGAAGTCGGCGCACGCGGCAGCCACGAGGGCGCGCACGCTGACCGACGCTCTGGACGGTGCCGATGTGGTGTTCGGTCTGTCGGTCAAGGGGGCGGTGACCAAGGAGATGGTCGCGCGCATGGCAGACAAACCGATCATCTTCGCGATGGCGAACCCGGATCCGGAGATCACGCCGGAGGAGGCGCGGGAAGCGCGCCCGAACGCGATCATCGCCACCGGCCGCAGCGACTATCCCAACCAGGTCAACAACGTCCTGGGCTTCCCCTACATCTTCCGCGGCGCGCTCGACGTGCGCGCCAGCACGATCAACGAGGCGATGAAGATCGCCGCGGCCGAGGCGCTGGCCAATCTGGCGCGCGAGGACGTGCCGGACGAGGTGCACTCCGCCTCGACCGGGCGGCGGCTGACCTTCGGGCCGGACTACATCATTCCGAATGCGTTCGACCCGCGGCTGATCTCGTGGTTACCACCGGCGGTGGCGCGCGCGGCGATGGACAGCGGCGTCGCGCGCCGGCCGCTGGTCGATCTGCGGCGCTATGCGCGCGAACTGTCGGGGCGGCTCGATCCGACTGCCGGCGCGCTCGACGCCATCATGGAGAGCGTGCGCGCACATCCGAGCCGCGTGGTGTTCGCCGAGGGCGAGGAGGAGAAGGTGGTGCGCGCCGCCGTCGCCTATCGCAACGCCGGCTACGGACGACCGGTGCTGATCGGGCGCGAGGACCGGGTGAAGGCGACGATGGCAAGCCTCGGTCTCGGTGCCTTCGAGGGCATCGAGATCCACAACGCCCGGCTGTCGGACGCCAACACGAAGTATGTGGATTTCCTGTACGGCCGCATGCAGCGGCGCGGCCACCTGCAGCGCGACTGCCAGCGCATGGTGAACCAGGATCGCAACGTGTTCGCCGCGTGCATGGTGGCGACGGGCGATGCCGATGCGATGATCACCGGTCTGACGCGTTCGGCGGCCGTGTGCCTGGACGATATCAGTCATGCGATCGGTGCGTCATCGGGCGAGAAGGCGTTCGGTCTCACGCTGGTGCTGGGGATGCGCGGCAAGACGATCTTCATCGCCGACACGCTGATACATTTCCGGCCCACCGCCGAGGAACTCGCGGAGATCGCCATCGGTGCGGCGCAGGCGGCACGCCATCTCGGGCACGAGCCGCGGGTCGCGCTGCTGTCGCACGCGACCTTCGGCGATCCGATCCAACCGGCCAACGCGCCGATGCGCGATGCGATCGCGCTGCTCGACCAGCGCAAGGTGGACTTCGAGTACGACGGCGAGATGAGCCCGGACGTGGCACTGGAGCCGTCGATCCGCGCGCTCTATCCGTTCTGCCGGCTGACCGGGGACGCCAACGTGCTGGTGATGCCGGGACTGCATTCGGCCCACATCACTTCGAGCCTGGCGCGCCGACTGGGCGGCGGGACGACGATCGGGCCGCTGCTCATGGGGATGGAGCGGCCCGTGCAGATCATGCCGATGGACGCGTCGGTCAGCCAGATCGTCGACCTGGCGTGCCTCGCCGCGTATCAGGCGGCGAGGCGGTAGGAACTCAGTCGTCGCCAAGCGCGGGCGCCATCGGCAGGATGGCGTGGCCAGTCTCAGCCTCCTGTGCCCGCCGCCGCTGCACCCGCTTGTAGACGAACGAGGTCAGGATCGGGGTCAGCACCGCGGTGACGATGACCGATGCGGCAACCTGCACCGTCGCGATCGGTGCGATGGCGGCGTAGCTGGGGTCAGCCATGGCGACCGCCTTCGGCACCGCAGCCGAGTTACCGGCTGTGCTCGACGCTGCCGCACCCGCGATGCCGGAGCCGCCCAGCAGCCGGTCGGCCAGTATGCAGACCGTGCCGGTAACGATGACAACCATGACGCCCAGCACGACGCCCGGGATGCCGGCTGTCACCACGGCCGAGAGGTTGATCGTCTGGCCCAGGGTGAACGCCATGAACGGCACGATGATCGGCTCATGCGAGCCGAAGAAGTCGCGCAGGTCCTCATCGAGGTTGCCCAGCACGGCGCCGACGAAGATCGGCGCGATCACCGACACCAGCGTGAGCCACGGAATATTCGCCAGGCCGGCGCCGACCAGGATCAGCATGGTCAGGAACGGGCCGGTCTCGATGCTCTGCGGCACGTAGGTGCCGGAGTCCTCCTTGTCGCCCATCACCGAGGTCAGCGCCATGAACATGCCGCCGTTGGTGTCGCTCAGCGCCACCAGCAGGGCGAGCGTGCTGAACCCGAACAGGTCGCCGCCGAAGAACTTGCCGACCGAGACGGCGATCAGCGTGGCCATGCCGACCTTCGCCGCCATGATGCCGAAGCCGCGCTTCAGCATGCGCGGCGCGGTGCGCACCGTCATCTTGGTGCCCACGGTGAACAGGTACATGCCGAGGATGGTCGGGTAGCCGACATTGCTCAGCGCCTCGGTGAAGCCACCGATCTTCAGCAGCGTCGGGAAGAACGTGTTGATGACCATGCCGATGAACAGCGGCACGACCATCAAGCCGCCGGGGACCTTGTTGATAGTTTTGTAGATACGCATGCCTCACCTGTCGGGTAGCATGCGGGCCACCATACCCTCATGATCCAGCAGTGCATTGATCTGCGTCAAACACCGGGCTGGCGATCTCGACATTTGTCGCGTCCGATCACCCAATGTCGCAGCAACCGACGGACCCGGTCGTATGACGAACAGTCGAATGCGCCTGCTGGCCCTGCTCGCCTGTGGCCTTGTCGCCACGGGCCGCCCCGGCGACGCCGGGACGCCGCTGTTGTGGAACTGGAGCTACAGCGGCGCCGGGATCTCCGCGAGCGGCACCTTCACGACCGGCGACACTGCCACTGCGGCCGGGCGCTTCCTGATCACCGGCATTACCGGGTCACGCAATGGCGTGGCGATCGTCGGCCTGCAGCCGACCGGCACACCGATCCCCGGCAACGCGCCATACGTTGTGGACAACGAGGTCGGCGCCGATGAGCCACAGTTGAGCGGCGCCGGGTTCGGCTTCGCGCTGGCTGACGGCACCTTCGCCAACCCGTTCTTCGCCGACGACCGCTCGCCAAAGACCTGCCTGGAATTCTTCTCCGGCGCCGGCGTGCCGGGCCGCGACAACAGCGAGCGGCCGATCGACTTCACCGCTTCCGCATCGGAACGACGGCCGTAGCGGCGCGCTCACGCGGCGCGAACGTGGGACAGGAACAGCTCCAGCTCCTGGCGCAGCCCGTCGGACTGACGCGAAAGACCATTGGCGTCCCCCAGCACCTCGCCGGCCGACGTACCGACGGTGCCGGACACCTGCGACAGCCCGGCGACCGCCTCGGTCATATCGCGCGTGGCCGCGGCGGCGTGCTCGATGTTGCCGGCGATTTCGCGGGTCGCACTGCTCTGCTGCTGCACGGCACCGGCAATTGCACTGGAGATCGCGCTCATCTCGCCGATGGTGCGCGAGATCGCCTGCAGCGCATTCACCGCGTCGGATGTGGTGCCCTGGATCTTGCCGATCTGGGCGGCGATGTCCTCGGTCGCCTGGCCGGTCTGCACCGCCAGGTTCTTCACTTCGGCGGCGACCACGGCGAAGCCCTTCCCGATATCGCCGGCGCGCGCCGCCTCGATCGTCGCGTTGAGCGCCAGCAGATTGGTCTGTCCGGCAATCGTGCGGATGAGATCGACCACATCGCCGATCTTATGCGCCGCCGCGGCCAAGCCCTGGACGGTGGCGTCGGTACGCGCCGCCTCGGTCACGGCGGCCTCGGCGATGCGGGACGATCTGGCGACCTGGGCGTTGATCTCGCCGATCGAGGCGGTCAGCTGTTCGGTCGCCGCCGACACCAGCTGCACGTGTCCGCTCGCCTGCTCCGATGCGCTGGATACCGCGTTGGCCTCGCCGACCGCGCCGGCAGCGACGGCGGACATGGATTGCGCGGCACCCTGCAGCCGCGCCGCGGCCGCCGACACGGTGACGACGATGCCGCCGACGGTGTGCTCGAACTCGTCGGCGAGCGTCCGCATCGCAGCGCGGCGTTCGTCGGCTGCCCTGGCCCGCAAATCGGACTGCTCCTGGCGCAGCCGTTCGGCATCGAGCAGTGCCGTCCTTGAACACCTGCACGGCGCGCGCCATCGCGCCGATCTCGTTGCGAGCGGCGAGCCCAGGTACGGCGGCTGACAATTCGCCGCCGGCCAGCGCCGCCATGGCCTCGGACAGGCACCGGATCGGCCACGTGATCGAACGGCCGAGGGCAAGCGCGACCACGACGCCCGCCAGGAGTGCGCCGGCGGCCGCCCAGACCACGGTGGCGCGCATCCTCGCCTGCGCCGACAGCGTGCCGGCGCGGTTCGCCGCCCTTTCGGCGGCAATGGCGCGCTGCCTGGCCGGCCAGCACGTCGGCCGCCCGGTCGGCCACGCCGGTCAGCTCCTTCAGCTGCAGCCGCCTTGCCTGCAGGGCGCGATTGACCGCACCGGCATCCTGAACGAGGCCCAGGAGCGCCTCGCGCACGGCACCGCCCACGCGCTGGATGCGGGCGGAGCCAGCTGCCGAGGCCATCAATCCGTCCAGCAGTTCGCCCGCCCGGGTCGCCTCGCTCAGCGCCGTCTCGAGATCGGCCGCGGCCTCGCTGGCAGCGAAGCGCGTGGCGGCAACGGTGGCGCGCGCGACGGAGGCCAGCAGCGACGTCGCCGGCTCGGCCAGTTCGCGCTGGCCCGAGCGGGACGCAGCCTCGGCCAGGGTGGTCGCCGCCGTGCCGACAGCCACGGTGGACGCGGTCAGCCGGGCGGCCGCATCCCGTCGCCCCTCGATCGCCCGGACCGCTGCGGTCAGGGCGCTCCGCACGGCCTGCATCGCGCCGCTGAGATCGCCGGACGTTGCCACAGCCTCCAGGGCGGCGACGGTACCGTTCAATGCATCCCGCTCCGCCGCGCCGCCGGTGCGCAGGAAGTCGGCGACCCGCAGGCGCGCCTCCATCATGCGGTTCTGCACATCGTTGACCTGTGCCGCGCGATCCTCGCTGGCGGCATCGCTGGCGAAGGCGAGGCTGACCCGGTCACCGGCGCGCCAGGCCGCTGCGGCGACCACGGCGACCAGCAGCAGCACGAACAGAAAGCCCAGGACGATGCGGGCACGGAGCGAGTGCAGCAGGTTGCCCGACCTGCCGCCCGGGGCTGCCCATGGCCCGCGATCCGTCAGGCGCCGGCGGCCTGGATCCGCGCCGCGCGGTCGGCACCGAGCCGTTTGGCCGTCGCCTCCAGCGCCGGGCGAGCCGCCGCGGCGAGCGCCGCGCGATCCACGTCGGTCACGATCGTCATGCCGGCAGCGCGCAGCGCCCCGATGCCATCTTGCTCGCCGCGCGTGCCAACCTCGCGTGATGCTACGGAACCCGCCTTGGCCGCCGCGACCAGCGCACCGCGCTGCGCCTCGGTGGCATCTTCCATCAGGTCCGGCGAGACGATGACCATCGCGGCGCTGTAGACGTGGCCGGTGAGGTTCAGGCACTTCTGCACCTCGTTGAATTTCGCCGCCACGATGGTGGGCACCGGGTTCTCCTGAGCCTCGAACCGGCCGGTACGCAGCGCCTCGTAGAGTTGCGGGAATGGCAGCGGCTCGGGATTGGCGCCCAGTGCCTTGAACGCATCCACCATGACGTCCGACTGCGGCACGCGGATATGCAGACCGTGCAGGTCGTCGGTTTTGCGGACCGGGCGATTGGAGGTGATGTGGCGCAGTCCGTTCTCCGCCCAGGCCAGGACGATCACGCCCTTCGGCCGCAGCAGCACGGCGTAGTCCGCTCCGATGGGACCGTCGAGCACGGCGCGCGCATGCGCGGCGTCGCGGAACAGGAACGGTGCATCGAGCAGCCCGAGTTCCGGCGCGATGTTGGCCACGACGTTCGACGCCGTCACCGCGAGGTCGAGGCTGCCGTTGATGCAGGCCTTGGTCATCTCCAGCTCGCCGCCAAGCTCGCCGTTGGCGTGCACCTCCACCTGGAACGCCTCGGCAAGGACGGCGGACGCCGCGACCGCGTCGGCAAAGCCGCGGCATGCCTGGCCGGTTGCGGAGGCCGGCGGATTGACCGTGCCGATGCGGATCACCCGACGCAAGCCGGCGGCCCGGAGCACGCGCGGCGCGGCCAGTGCTCCGGCGGTCGCAAAAAGCCCGCCGAGTGCAGCGCGGCGCGTCTGCTGAAGGTGCATGAAACAATTCCCCATTGCCTGTGCGAGGCACGGGTCTGGCATGGCGCGGTAAACGTTCGATGAAAGGCTGGCCGAGCCTCCCGCCGCCGGTCAGCTTTCAGGAGCGCGGATGAAGCACATGATGCCGACCTGGCGGGTCCAGCAGGCGATGGCTCGCCCGGTCGGATTGTCGCTGCGATTGAGGATCAGGTGATCCGGCACCCGCTTCCACTCGCCCTCGATCAGCGCCTCGTAGTGACCGTCGGCGAGACGCGACTCGACCGGCCGGCAGTCCGCCATCGAACAGCACAGCGCATTCGTCCAGGGCTGCCGCAGGCTGTTGAACCAGGGGGCCAGCGCCGGATCGGCGTCGGACGGTGGCGCAGCCAGGGCGGGGTGAACCAACCACAGCAGGGCGATCGCACGGAGCAGGCGTCTGCCAAGGATCACCAGCGCAATCATGCACGGCATGGTAGCGATTGCCGTGCCCCCCGCCGTGCTCACGTCTACAAACTGTCGTGATCAGCGACCCGTAGCCTGGGGCTTCAACCGCCGTGCATGAGACGGACGCATCGACTGGATCAGCTCGCGGCATTGGCAGGAGCGAACCGGCTCCGCCATGGTTGGGTGAGCGAGGAGAGACGCATGCAATCGTTCGACGCGATCATCATCGGCGCGGGCCAGGCCGGTCCGGCGCTGGCGAAGCGGCTGGCCGGCGCGGGGCAGCGTGTCGCCATCATCGAGCGGCAGTCGTTTGGCGGCACCTGCATCAACACCGGCTGCACGCCGACCAAGACGCTGGTCGCCAGCGCCTACGCCGCGCATATGGCGCGCCGCGCGGCTGAGTTCGGCGTGGTGGTGAGCGGCGGCGTGTCGGTGGACATGCGACGGGTGAAGCAGCGCAAGGACGCCATCGTCGCATCCTGGAGCGCCGCCACCGAGGCATCGCTGCGGGCGACGGACAATTGCACGGTCTGTCGGGGTCATGCGCGTTTCGTCGCGCCTCATGAAGTCGAGGTCGGCGGCGAGCGGCTCGGCGCGGCGCGCGTCTTCATCAATGTCGGCGGCCGGGCCGCGGTCCCGGCGATTCCCGGCATCGACGCGGTGCCCTATCTCACCAACACCACCGCGCTGGAGCTGGACGCCGTTCCCGCGCACCTGGTGATCATTGGCGGCAGCTATATCGGCCTGGAGTTCGCGCAGATCTTCCGCCGGTTCGGCGCCGAGGTGACCGTGCTGGAAGGCGCGCCACGACTGGTGCCGCGCGAGGACGATGAAATCTCGACCGCCATTCGCGGAGTCCTGGAGAGCGAGGGCATCCGGATCGTCTGTGGCGTCCGCGACCTTGCGGTGGCGCAAGAGCAGAGTGGCGTCGAAGTCAGCCTGACCGACAGCGGGTCACGCACGTCGGTCGCAGGCTCGCATCTGCTGCTGGCGGTCGGACGCCGGCCGAACACGAACGATCTGGGTCTTGACCGCGCGGGTGTCGCAACCGATGCACGCGGCTTCATCACCGTGGACGACAGGCTGCAGACCAATGTTCCGGACATCTGGGCGCTGGGCGACTGCAACGGCCGTGGCGCGTTCACTCACACGTCGTGGAACGACTTCGAGATCGTCGCCGCCAATCTGCTGGATGGCGAGGCACGCACGGTGAACGATCGCATCGCCGCGTATGCACTGTATACCGACCCACCGCTTGGCCGCGCCGGCATGACCGAGACGGAGGCGCGCGCCGCCGGCCACACCGTACTGGTCGGTCGCATGGCGATGGCAGACGTGGCACGCGCCATCGAGAAGGGCGAGACCGCTGGGCTGATGAAGCTGGTGGTAGACGGCGCCACGCAGAAGATCCTTGGCGCAGCGATCCTGGGAACCGGCGGCGACGAGGCGATCCACAGCGTGCTCGACCTGATGTATGCCGGCGCGCCCTACACGGTGCTGCAGCGCGCGATGCATATCCATCCGACGGTCTGCGAGCTGCTGCCGTCGCTGGCGGGCGATCTGCAGCCGGTGGGTTGATCCCGGCGGGCGCATTTGACAGCACCGGCACATCGGCAGCAGGACAGGGATCATGGCAAATGTCTGCCGTCAGCTCGTGCTCGACCGTCTCTGGCAGGGCCTCGATCCGTTCGCGCAGTTTCCCGCCGGGCTCTACGCGCGGAACATGAGTGGCTGGAACTCCGATCATCGCTATCTGGCCGAGGCAATCGTCCGCTACCGGCCGGGCATCGTCGTCGAGGTCGGCGTATGGATGGGCCGCTCGGTCATCACCATGGCGCGCGCGATGCGCGACTGCGGCTGCGATGGGGTGATCATCGCCGTGGATACCTGGCTCGGCTCGTCGGAGCACTGGCTCGATCCGCAGCAGGGACAGAATCTCGGACGCCTGCACGGCTATCCGCAGTTCTACTGGAACTTCCTTGCCAATATCGTGGCCGAGGGGCTGCAGGATTTCGTGCTGCCGCTGCCGCTCGACTCGGCCTCGGCGTCCCAGGTTCTGTCCAGGTGCGCGCTGCGTCCGATGCTGGTGCATCTGGACGCCTCGCACGACTACACGTCGGTATCGCTCGATCTGAATCGCTGGTGGTCGCTGCTGCAGCCGGGCGGCATGCTGATTGCCGACGACTATGACATCGCGCGCTCGACCTGGCCCGAGGTGGGGCGCGCGGTGGACGATTTCCGAGCACGGGTGGCGCATGAGGAGTTCGCCGCCGATCCCTACAAGTGCCGGATGGTGCGGCCCATGGCGTGAGCGTTGCATCGCAGCGCCGCAATCGCAGGTCGGTCACGCTCGGTCCGGCAAGGTCCGCACCCGCAGGATCGCCAGCAGCGGCAAGGAGCGATCGACAATCCGCAACCTTGACACCCCTTGCCTCCTTCGGCGGGATACTCGCCAGTAATGCAAGGGGAAAGCGATGAAATTCGGCATCTTCTACGAGCTGCAGCTGCCGCGCCCGTGGGGGCCGGACGATGAACGCCAACTCTACCAGAATGCGCTCGCGCAGGTCGAACTCGCCGACCGTCTCGGCTACGACTACGCCTGGGAGGTCGAGCATCACTTTCTTGAAGAGTACTCCCACTCTCCTGCGCCGGAGGTGTTTCTCGGCGCTGCCAGCCAGCGCACGAAGAACATCCGGCTGGGCCACGGCATCGTGCAGCTCACCACCAACCCGCCGCAGCGCGTCGCCGAACGCATCGCCTGCCTCGATCTGGTGTCGAACGGGCGCGTCGAGATGGGTACCGGCGAGTTGGCCTCGATCACCGAACTCGGCGGCTTCCACCGCGACATGGAGACCAAGCGCGAGGTCTGGGAGGACGCACTGCGCTGCATCATCCCGATGTTCAAGGACCAGGGCGTCGAGCTCGACACCAAGTGGCACAAGATGCCGATGCGCAACGTGCTGCCGAAGCCGGTGCAGAAGCCGCACCCGCCGCTGTGGGTGGCCTGCTCGCAGCTGGAGACGATCGAAATGGCGGGGCGCCGCGGCCTGGGCGCGCTGGGCTTCCAGTTCCTCTCGGCCGATGCCGCGCATGCCTGGGTGCACGCCTACTACAACAGCTTCGTCAAGCAGCAGGAGAAGCTGTGCGACTACCAGACCAATCCGAACATCGCGCTGGTCAGCTACTTCATGTGCGCCGAAACCGATGAGGAGGCGCGGCGACGTGCGGATGGTGCAACGTTCTTCCAGTTCGCGCTGCGCTACTACGGCTCGAGCTCCGGGCGGAAGCGCCCCGATCCCTACACGGTCAACATGTGGGACGAATACAACAAGTGGAAGCGCGAGAACCCCGAGGCCGCAGCACGGGCGATCTCGGGTGGGCTGATCGGCTCGCCGGAAACGTTGCGGCGCAAGTTGCGGCGGTTCGAGACCTCGAACATCGACCAGGTCATCCTGCTCAACCAGGCAGGCAAGAATGCGCACGCGCATATCTGCGAAAGCCTGGAGCTGTTCGCGCGCGAGGTGATGCCGGAGTTCCACGGCAATGAGCCGGCGCACCAGGAATGGAAGCGCCAGGTGCTGGCGCGCGAGATCGAACTGGAGGAGATCGACACCACGCCCTACCGCGAGCGGTTCGGGCCGAACACGGTGCAGGTGCCGGCCCGGCCGGCGGCGGAGTAACGACGCGCGCACCGCGTTGACACGAAGGCGACACCTTCGTGCCAACGCGGTGCTCCGGCTATGTCGGCAGGCCGGTGAACCCGAGTGCAACCAATCCCGACACAATGAAGATCGCCACTGCGACCAGGAACGGCGCGAGTTGCGGATGGTCGGTCGTGAAACCGTGCTGGCCGGCCGGCACGAACCGGATGGCGGGATGGGTTGCACTCATGCGGACGTTCCCTCGATCTGTTGACCGCGCGCAGAGTGCCGCGAAGACGTGACCGCCGCCTTGATGCAGATCAAAGGGTAAGCCTCACTGCCTCATTGGCAATTGGTCGCTGCCGACAGACCGGTGACCGGTAGCAACCCGGCGCCGATCAGGCCGACGTTCGCCGGTACCCACCCGCCGAACGGCCCTCCCTCCCAGCACCGGCGAGCCCGCCCCGAAGCAACCGCGGCGTCCAGATGGGCTCGCGACGCCTGCGGTTCATCGCCACCGCACCCCGACAAACCACAGGGGGAAACTCCCGCGGCCGCGGCACGTCGTCGCAGAACACCTCGCCGGTCCTGTCACGCGCCGTCGAATGGATGGCGCAGTCATTGCCCGGGAGATGTCAGACGGTGAACTGCTCGGCGATGATCCTTTCCGCCAGCACGCGTTCGGGATCGAACAGCACGGTGATGCTGGTGGAGCGGTCCTCGCTCACCGCCACCGAGATCACGTTGCGCACCTCGGTGAAATCCGCCACCGCGGCGGTGGGCCGCTTGTCGGCCTCGAGCACTTCGAACTGCACGCGTGCGGTGCTGGGCAGCAGAGCGCCGCGCCAGCGTCGCGGGCGGAACGCCGAGATCGGCGTAAGCGGCAGCAGGTTGGCCGACAGCGGTACGATCGGTCCGTGCGCCGACAGGTTGTAGGCGGTCGATCCCGCCGGCGTGGAGATCAGGATGCCATCGCACATCAGTTCCGCCAGCCGCACCCGCCCGTCCACCGTGACGCGGATCTTCGAGGTCTGGCGCAGCTGACGCAGCAGCGACACCTCGTTGAAGGCCAGTGCCTCCGCGTGTCTGCCGTCGGCGCTCACTGCCTCCATGCGCAGCGGCGACAGCACCGCCTCCTGCGCACAGGCCAGCCGTTCCGGCAGGTCGTCCTCGGTGAACGAATTCATCAGGAAGCCGACCGAGCCGCAGTTCATGCCGTACACCGGCACGTGCAGCGGCAGAACGCGATGGATCGTCTCAAGCATCAGCCCGTCGCCACCGAGCGCGACCACGATGGCGGCGCGCTCCGGCGGACAGTCGCCATAGCGCGCCACGAGGCGCTCGCGGGCCTCGGTCGCCAGGACGGTGCTGGAGGCGGAAAAGGCAATCCGGCCGGCGACGAACTCGCGCGATCGCACCGCCAGCGAGACGGGCTCGGGAGCGTTCAAACTCGCTTCCGGTGTTCCAGCACCGGCATGTCGCGGCGCACCCGTGCCGTCACCTTGGGGTCGATGCGGGCGGTGGCCCAGCCGGTGCCATCCGACACCTTCGCCGTCACGTGCCCCCAGGGATCGACGATCATCGAGTGACCGTAGGTGAAGCGCGCCTCGCCCTTGCCCTCCAGGTGCTTGCCCCAGGTGGCGGGGGCGGCGAACCAGCATTGCGTCTCGATCGCGCGTGAGCGGATCATCACCTCCCAATGGTCCTTGCCGGTGGCAAGGGTGAACGCCGAGGGCAGGAAGATCACCTCGGCGCCCTGCTCGCGCAGCTTCCAGAACAGGTCGGGGAAGCGCAGGTCATAGCAGATGGCGCAGCCCACCGTGGTGCCGTCCGCCTGGTAGGTCACCACCTCGTCGCCGGCGCCGTAGGTGCTGCTTTCGCGATAGCCGGTGCCGTCGGGGGCGACGATGTCGAACAGGTGCATCTTGCGGTAGCGGGCGATCTCCTGGCCGTCCGGGTCGAACACCACAGTGGTGTTGAACAGCTTTTCGTCGCCCTTCTCGATGATGGAACCGCCGTGCACATGCACCTTCGCCGCGCGGGCCGTCTCGCGCAGGAATTCGTAGGCGGGACCGCCGGGCTGGTTCGAGCCTTTCGCCGGCAGCACCTCGGCGTTGGCATTGCGCACCGTGCGATCGCCGCCCAGGCTGTCCCAGACCTCGGGCAGCGAGACGATGTCGGGACGATCGGCCTCGACCGCCTCGCCGATCAGCCGGCGCGCCTGGGCGATATTCTCGTCCTTGCCGGCGCCGGGATTCATCTGGACGACGCTGATGCGCATCGCGCACTCCGGTGGTTGGTTTGCAGCCAGAGAAACCGAAGCGGGCGCCGGACGCAACGGGGCCCTATCGCGGCCAGTCCAGCCGGGGCTCGGAACGTCCGGGCGCCGGACGGCGTTCAGGCTCGACCCTGGCACCCCGCGGCGGCGCTTCGCGTGGTTCCGGGTCGTCGCTCTCATGCGCCGCCGGCGGGATCGGCGGGCGGGTCACGATGGGCGGCGCCCGGCGCGGCTGCGCCCGCGGTTCGGGCGGATAGATCTCGTCGTAGTCGGCGATCCGACCGGCTTCGGGCAGCCGCAGCGACAGGTGGCGGATTTCACCCTGGATCTCATCCAGCCGCGCTTCGATCACGTCCAGCCGACCCTTCACGCCGATCACGCTGAACGGCATGAACAGGAAGGCCAGCGCGTACAGCAGCAGCGGCACGAGCAGCACGATCGGCACCCACCACGGGAGCCAGTCAGGCAGACTGAACGGGAGCGTCATGCGGACCGCCGACCGGCGACTAAGTCGGCGCCGCGGCGTCCGGCGGCGTCTTCCAGGCCAGCGCGTTGTCCATGCGTTCGGTCTGCAGCGCCCCGACCACTTTGTTCCACTGCGCCTGCTCGGGCGACACGCGGGCGAAGAACTTTGCCGTCTCGATCGCCTGGAAAATGTCGTCCCGCTGCTGGTACAGCATCCGCGCCATCCTGACCGGGTCGTCGCCGACCTCGGGACCCACCGCGCCAACCTGCTTCATCTTGCCTTCCGCCGCGAGACAGGCCTGATCGAACGGCAGGTCGCAGATATCCACCAGGAACCGGATCATCAGGTAAGGGTCAACGGCCACCTCGCCGTCCGGATAGCCGGAGAGGTATTTCCGGCCATAGGTTTCACGATCCAGGTCGGCCTCCGCCCGGATCTTGTCGGGCAGGCCGCCGGTGGCACCGGCCATGGCAAAGTAGCGCGTGGCCGCCAGGAACCGGATCGCTTCCCAGCCTTTGGCCTGGTAGGCGTATCGCAACGAGGACACCACGACTTGCTCGCCGTCCCCGGCGCGTGGAGCATCGGACATTGTGCGGCTACCCAATCAGGTCTTGACGGGGCGATGATAGACGGCGCGGCAGGGGCAGACAATTCGAGCCGTCCGGCGGCTGGCGGCGCCGGCTTCACCTGAGGCGGGAGCCGTGGCGCACGAAGCCGACGTGGCGATGGAAGCGATGCGGGAAACCGCTCAGGGTATCCAGCGCTACCGCGGAACCGAACCAGGCGCCGTAGAAGCCCGGGTAGGGATAGGGGTAGCCGTAAGGTCCATACGGCCATAGCGCTGCGAACGGCTGCACGCTGTTGCCGCTCGCGCTCATGCACTGCGCGTAGGCGATATCGTAGCGTTGCTGCAGCTGCACGGTGGTTGCCGATTGGCTGTCGGCGGGCTGCGCAGCATCGAGCTGTTGCTGCGCGTAGCTGCGGCAGGTGGCATCCTCCTGCCGGAACTGCCCGAGATCCTTGCCCTGGGGTGGGAGCGCGATCACGGTGGGACCGGAAGGCGGCACAGCCGCACAGGCCGAAAGGGCCAACAGAGCAGGCACCCATGCGGGAAATCGTGCCCCGACCATCGCGGACCTTTCAGCGCTGCCGCCAGCGCGCGACGCCGAGACGTCGCGGAAATATCCGTACCATGTGGACGGTCGGGTTACAACCTGAGCGCAACTCTCTGAGCGTCAGTTGTTCGCGAAGGGCGCCGTGGCCGATGCTTCCTGTCACCCCCGGCGGCAGCCGATCCAGCCTGCAATCCCGATGACGTTTCGCATTCGCAGACACCGACGGCAGGCGCGGCGATGTCGCCCCGGGTGATGGCCGCCGTGCTGCTGGCCGCCGCGCTGCACGCCGGCTGGAACGTCGCCGTCCGGGCGGCCCGCGACCGGCGCCGCGAAACGGCCCTGCTGCTGTGCGGCGGTGCGGTCATCGCCTTCGCCGCGCTGCCATTTCTGGGTGCTCCGGCGCCAGCCTCGTGGCCCTGCCTGCTCGTCTCCGCCTTGCTCAACGGCGTTTATTTCATCCTGATCGCCGAAGCCTATGCGCGTGGCGGGGTCGCCCTCGCTTATCCGCTGATGCGCGGCGTGGCTCCCATGCTGGTGCTGCTGGCCGGATGGCTGCTGTTGGGCGAGGCGCTGCCATTCGCCGACTGGCTGGGCGTTGCCACCATCTGCGCCGGGGTCCTGCTGCTGGCACGCCGACGCGGCGACGCCGACGAGGCTGCATCGGCGCGTATCGCCCTGCTGAACGCTCTGGTCATCGCGGCCTATACGGTGAACGACGCGGTCGGCGCCCGCCTGTCGCAGGCGCCGCTCGCCTATACGCTCTGCCTGTTCCCGCTCTCGGCAATACCGACGCTGCTGTGGCTGCGTCGCGCGACGCCGCTGCATCCGCCGAACCTGCGCGAGGCCGCACGCGGATTGGGTGGCGCGGGTGCGAGCATCGGCGCCTACGGGCTGGTGCTGTGGGCGATGACGGAGGCACCGGTCGCGCCCGTCGCCGCATTGCGCGAGACCGGCATCCTGGTCGGCGTGGTGCTGGCGCGGCTGTTCCTGGGCGAGCGGCCAGGCCGCCGCGGCTGGAGCGGCGCCGCCGCGATCGCCGCCGGCGCGGCCATCCTGCGCCTCGCGCCGTAGCTCAGCGCTGCCGCTTGTGCCAGGCCTCGGTCAGCAGGCAGAGGATCTCGAACAGCATCGAGGCGCCATTGAACGACGTGATCGTGCCGACATCGAAGGGCGGCGCCACTTCCACCAGATCGCCGCCCACGAAGTCGATGCCGCGCAGCGCGCGCAACAGCCGCAGTGCCTCGAGCGCGGTGATGCCGCCCGCCTCCGGCGTTCCGGTGCCGGGCGCCTGCGACGGGTCGAGACTGTCGATGTCGAACGTGAGGTAGGTCGGCCCACTGCCCGCCACCCGGCGTGCCTCTTCGGCGGCGTACCGCCAGCCCTTGTCGTGGAACTCCTCCATGCTGAGCACGCGCATGCCGGAGTGCGTGGAGAAGCCCCACATGTCGGGATCGTTGGTGGTACCACGGATGCCGATCTGGATCACGCGCTGCGGGTCGAGCAGTCCCTCCTCGGTCGCGCGGCGGAACGGCGCACCATGGTGGAAGCGCGAGCCCAGGTAGTCGTCGCCGGTGTCGCAATGCGCGTCGATGTGGATCATGCCGACCGGCCGCTGCGCCGCCACCGCGCGCAGGATCGGCAGGCTGATCGAGTGATCGCCGCCGACCGACAGCGGCACCACCTTGGCAGCGACGATCGTCGTGTAGAACGCGGCGATCTCGCCCAAGGCGCCTTCCAGCGTGAAGGGCTGCTCGATCCAGCAGTCGCCCAGATCGCGCACGCGAGCGGTGTCGAACGGCGCAATGCCGTGCGGGTGCAGCCGGCGCAGCAGCGAGGACTGGTCGCGCACCGCGCGCGGGCCGTGGCGGGCGCCGGTGCGGTTGGTCACCCCGCCGTCGAACGGCACGCCGATGACGCCGATGTCGGTTTCCGACAGCGATTCGGTGTGCGGGGCGCGGAAGAAGGTGGGCACGCCGGTGTAGCGCGGGCGCGCCTGCGGGTCGGTCATCTCCGGGTAGCGGGTGGGGCGCTTGATCGGGTCCATCGCTGATCTCCGTCTACGAGCGATCAGGCAATCGCGCCGATGGCGGCGCCATGCAAGCGACCATCGGAGCACGCCACTGTGATAGCGCCGCGTTTCATCGGCGTCTCAAAGTCTCGAACCGGGAGATGCTGGCGCATCGCGGCGGGCTGCTCACCCGCCCTCCGCCGCCCACGGGTCAATGATGCCCACGCCGCACTGCGCGAAATCCGCGACGTTGCGAGTGACCACGCTGGCGCCCTGCGAGCGCGCAATGGCGGCAACCATGAGATCCACGGTCGTTACGGGGCGGCCGGCCCGCCGGCGGGCGGCGAAGATCTCCGCGTATGCCGTAGCGGCCTGCGTGTCGAAGGCAGGCACCCGCCGCTCGAAGTCTTCGACGAACATGGCTGTGCCGCGACCTCCGAAGCGCGCCGGCGGCGACCCTCGGGCAGGACCGCGATGCCGGCCAGAATCTCAGCCTGGCAGACGGCGGCAGTGAACAGCAGCTCCTCCGGCTGTCCCGCTACCCAGGCGGCCACCGCAGGCGGCCTCGTGCCGCATCAGGGCGGACAGGACGTTGGTATCGAGCAGGAACATCAGTCGAAGCGGGGTGGCTCGCGTGCCGGCTCGCGCGCGGGAAGCTCCAGATCAACGCCGCCGAGTTTCGCGAAGCGGGCATGAATGCGCTCGTACAGATTGCGCTGCGGCCGCCGCGGGCCGCCGGTGAGGGCACGCTGCAGAATCCGCCTGGCCTCGGCCTCCATGGGGTGACCATGCTCGGCCGCGCGCACGCGCAACTTCTCCTTCAGCGACGAGTCGAGGTTGCGGATCGTGATGCCGCTCACCCGCGCAATGTAATCATTGATCGCATTGATGCCAAACCGGCGGCGTGCCTCGCTTGAGCCTTCAATCCCCGCCGCGCACAATCCGGCGCCAGCCAAGGATCCACGAATGACCGCTTCCAGCCGCTATCGTATCGGTTTCGACATCGGCGGCACGTTCACCGACTTCATTCTGCTCGACACGCAGCGCAACGAGATCCGGCTGCACAAGTGCCTGACCACGCCGCAGGACCCATCGGTCGGCGCGCTGGAAGGCCTCGCGGAGCTGCTGCGGGCAGCGCAACTGACGCTGGCCGACATCGGCGACGTGGTACACGGCACGACGCTGGTGACCAACGCACTGATCGAGCGCAGTGGCGCGCGCCTTGGCCTGATCACGACGCGCGGCTTTCGCGACATCCTCGAGATGGGCACTGAGCAGCGCTACGACATCTACGACCTGTTCCTGAGATTCCCCGACCCGCTGGTGCCGCGCCGTCATCGCCTGGAGGTCGCGGAACGGATGGACCGCGACGGCAACGCCCTGACGCCGCTCGACCCGAATGAAGCGCGCGCCGCGGCGCACCGGCTGGTGGCCGACGGCATCGAGGCGATCGCCATCTGCTTCCTGCACGCCTACCGCAATCCCGCGCATGAACAGCAGGCGGCGGCCGATCGTCAGGGCCGCTTTCCCCGACATCGCCGTGTCGATCTCATCCGACGTCGTGGCGGAACTGTGGGAATACCAGCGCTGCAACACCACCTGCGCCAACGCCTACGTGCAGCCGCTGATGGAACGCTACATCGCGAAGCTGGAGCGCGAACTGCGCGCGCGCGGCTTTCGCGGTGACCTGCGCTTCATGCACTCGGCTGGCGGTCTGCTGTCGCCGGAGACCGCGCGCGCCTTTCCGATCCGCATGCTGGAGAGCGGTCCCGCCGGCGGCGGCCTCGCCACCGCATTCTTCGGTGCGGTCGCCGGCCATACCGACGTGATCTCGTTCGACATGGGCGGCACCACGGCGAAGGCCTGCCTGATCGAGAACGGCCGCGCCGAGATCGCGCCGATGATGGAGGCGGCGCGCGTGCACCGCTTCAAGAAGGGCTCGGGCCTGCCGATCAAGGCGCCGGTCATCGACATGATCGAGATCGGCGCCGGCGGCGGCTCGATCGCCGCGATCGACGAAGTGGGCCTGCTGCGCGTCGGGCCACACTCGGCGGGTGCGGATCCGGGGCCGGCCTGCTACGCGCGCGGCGGCACGGAACCGACAGTGACCGACGCCAACCTCCTGCTCGGCTATTACGATCCCGGTTTCTTCCTGGGCGGCCGCATGGCGCTCGATCGCAATGCGGCGGAGCGTGCGCTCGCGAAGCTGGGCGCAGGGCTTGGCCTCGGCGCGGTCGACACGGCCCGCGGCATTCACCGGATGGTGGTGGAGAACATGGCCGCGGCGGCGCGCATCCACATCGTCGAAAAGGGCAAGGATCCTCGCGCCTACGCCATGGTGGGTTTCGGCGGCGCCGGGCCCGCTCACGCGGCCGAGGTGGCGCAGGTCCTGGGCGTACGGCAGGTGCTGATCCCGCCAGCCTCGGGCGCAGCATCGGCACTCGGGTTCCTGGCGGCGCCTCTGTCCTTCGAACAGGTGCGCAGCCATCCGGTGCGCCTCGGGTCCGCCGGTGCCGCGGCGGCAATCGAGGCGATCCTGCGCGAACTGACCGAAGCCGCGCAGTCGCGGCTGCCGGCCGACCTGACGGTGGTGACGGAACGCCTGGCCGACATGCGGCTCGAGGGGCAGATGCACGAGATCAGCGTCGTGCTGCCCGACGGCGCTATCACCGATGCGACCATGCCGGCGATCCGCGCACGGTTCGCCGCCGCCTATGCGGAGCGCTATACGTCCGTGTATGCCGGGGTCGGCATCATGGCGGTATCGTTCCGTGTCCGGTGCCACGGGCCGGCGCCGCGCCTGTCGCTGACCGAGGCGGGCACGCGCTACACCGGCGCAGCGCGCAAGGGCACCCGCGCGGCCTGGTTCGGCGACGGCTTCGTCGATGCGCCGGTGTATGATCGCTATGCCCTGGCGCCGGGCGCGCGCATCGCCGGACCGGCGATCGTCGAGGAGCGTGAGGCGACCACCATCGTGCCGCCGGGCGACACCGTCACCGTCGAAACCAGCGGCACCCTGCGGATCGACATCGGCGCGATGGCCACGCCCGAGGCCCGTGTCACCGCCGATACGCCGATCGAGCAGGCCGCCGCGCTGATCGAGGCCGATCCGGTGTCGCTCGAGATCATGTGGAGCCGCCTCGTCACCGTGGTCGAGGAGATGTGGCACACCATCTGCCGCACCGCCTTCTCGCTGATCGTGTCCGAGGCGCAGGACTTCGCCTGCGACCTGCTCGACGCGCGCGGCGATTCGCTGGCGCATTCGCCGCGGGCGATGCCGGTGTTCAACCTGACGCTGCCGCGCGCGGTGAAGGCGCTGCTGGAGAAATTCCCGCCCGAGACGCTGCGGCCGGGCGACGTGCTGGTGACCAACGATCCCTGGCTGTGCGCCGGCCACCTGTTCGACATCGCGGTGGTGACTCCGGTGTTCCGCCAGGGGGTGCTGGTAGCGCTGACCGGCACCGTCGGCCACGTCGGCGACATCGGCGGCACCAAGGACAGCCTGCGCGCACGCGAAATCTACGAAGAGGGCATCCAGATCCCGCCGATGATGCTGTATCGCGCGGGGGTGCCGAACCATGACCTGTTCACGCTGCTCGCCGAGAACGTGCGCAAGAGCGAGGAGGTACTGGGCGACATCCACTCTTTCGTCGTCGCCAACGCGCTGGGCGCCGAACGGCTGCTGGCGTTCATGGATGAATACGGCATGCACGACCTGCGCGCGCTCGCGCATGTGGTGCAGACGCGCGCCGAGACCGCGATGCGCGAGGCGATCCGGGCGCTGCCGGATGGCGTGTACACGTCGGAGATCTGGAACAACCCGCTGGGCGAGCGGCTGCACTATCCGTTGAAGCTCACGGTGCAGGGCGATGCGATCGAGCTCGACTTCGCCGGCGCGCCGGCCCAGCTGCCGCAGGGCGGGCTGAACTGCACCTACAGCTACACCGCAGCGCACGCGACCTATCCGATGAAGTGCCTCCTCAGTCCGCAGGTGCGCAGTAACGCCGGCTGCTACCGGCCGTTCACGGTGAAGGCGCCGGAGGGCTCGATCCTGAACTGCAGCAAGCCGGCGTCGGTCAACCTGCGCACGCGAGTCGGCTGGTACATCGCACCCAACATCTTCCGCGCGCTCGCCGATGCCGCCCCGGGACAGGTGCAGGCGGCGACCGGGCTGCCTGTGGCGATCAACATCTACGGTCGCGAGGCGGACGGCCAGGTTTACGCCGACCACTTCTTCATGGGTGCCGGACAGGGTGCATCGCGGCACGGCGACGGCAAATCGGCGCTGCTGTATCCAACCTCGGCGGCCAACACGTCCGTCGAACTGATGGAAGTGCGCGCGCCGGTGCTCGTGCTGGAGAAATCGTTCGTCACCAATTCCGGTGGCGCCGGCGAGCACCGTGGCGGCTGCGGTGTGCGCACGCGGCTGCGCAAGCTGCGTGACGACGGCCTGCCGATGCTGGCATCGGTCTACCCGGAAGGCGTGGGCGTGACGGTGCAGGGGCTGCACGGCGGCCTGCCTGGCGGGAACGTGCGCGGCGTGGTGCTCGATGCGGACGGCAACGTGGTGAAGGACTGCGGCACCGGCGAACTGGTGACGCTGACGCGCATCGACAGGATCGTCGAGATCCAGCTTGCCGGCGGCGCAGGGTTTGGCGATCCGCGCACCCGGTCTGCGTCGCAGGTGGAACAGGACGTGGCAGAAGGCGTGGTATCACCAGAGGCTGCGGCACGCGACTACGGGCTGCAAATCGCCACCGGCAAGGCGGCGGAATAACAACGGGGCAATCAAATGAGCGAACTACTGGCGGGACGCTCCGCAGTCACGCCACGAGCGGGGTCGCGCATCCATCCCCGCTTCTTCCAGCTTGCGTCGCTGCTGCTGATCGCGCCGCTTTGCGTCGTGGGCGCAATCATCGGTGTGCAGCTGATCGTGACGTTGGGTATCACCGCCAACACCTCGCTGATCGGCGCGCTCGCCGGCATGGCGCTGGCCCGCATCCCGCTCGCGGCGTTCGCGCGCTACCGCTCGGTCCATGTGCAGAACCTGGCGCAGAGCGCCATCTCGGCAGCCACCTTCGGTGCCGGCAATGCGCTGATGCTGCCGATCGGTATTCCGTTCGTGCTGGGTCGCCCCGACCTCGTGCCGGCGCTGCTCGTCGGCGTGTTCCTGGCCATGCTGATCGACGGCTACCTGCTGTACCGCATGTTCGACTCCGAGGTGTTTCCCGCGAGCGGCGCGTGGCCACCCGGTGCCGCGGCGGCCGAGGCGATCCGCGCCGGCGACGAAGGCGGACGCAAGGCGGCGATCCTGGGCGCCGGCGTACTCGTCGGCATCGCCGGCAACTGGCTGATCGCGCCTGCGGTGATGTCCGCGTTCGGCGTCGCGTTCATCGGCAATATCTGGGCGCTGGCGATGTTCGGCATCGGCCTGCTGCTGCGCGGCTATTCGACGCTGCTGTTCAACCATAGCGCATTCGCCGCGCTGATTCCCGGCGGCGACATCGCCAAGGCATATGTGCCGCATGGCATGATGGTGGGCGCCGGGATAGTGGCACTCGTCCAGGTCGGCATCGTCATTCTGCGTCGCGGCGTACCCGCCGATGCCGGCGCCACACACAACGCCGCCGCGGTACGTCGCGCCATCGGCATGGGCAGCGGAATCTACCTGCTGATCGCGGTGGTGATCGCGATCCTGGGCGGCCTGGCGGCGCAGCTGTCGATCGGCATGCTCGCGCTGTTCCTGGTCTACGCCGCGTTCGCCGCGCTGGTGCACGAGTTGATCGTTGGGCTCGCCGCGATGCACTCCGGCTGGTTCCCCGCCTTTGCGGTGGCGCTGATCACGCTGGTGATCGGCATGCTGATCGGTTTCCCACCGGTGGCGCTCGCGCTCCTGGTCGGCTTCTCGGCGGCGACCGGCCCGGCCTTCGCCGACATGGGCTACGACCTGAAGGCGGGCCACATGCTGCGCGGCTACGGCAGCGATCCCGCCTTCGAACGCGACGGCCGCCGTCAGCAGCTGTTCGCGGCTATGTTTGCCTTCATCATCGCCGGCGCGGTGGTGCTGGTCGCCTATCCCGGTTTATTCGCGCAGAACCTTGTGGCGCCGGTGGACCGCGTCTACGTCGCGACCATCAAGGCCGGTGCCTCCGCCCAGGTGGCATGGTCCCTGGCGATGTGGGCGATCCCCGGCGCAGTCATTCAACTCCTGGGCGGACCGCGACGGCAGCTTGGCATCCTGCTGGCGACCGGATTGCTGATCCCGTTCCCGCTCGCAGGCTGGGCGGTGCTGATCGGCATCGCCTGCCGCGTCGCCTGGCAGCGCCTCGCCCGCGCCGAGGGCATGGAGGTGTTCGGCGCCGGGGTGATCGCCGGCGACGCGCTGTTTGCGTTCTTCACCTCTACCTGGAGGGCGACGTTCCGCTAGCGGCCCGACACCTTGCGCCCGATCTCCAGCGCGGCGAACGACGGCACCGGTCCCGGCATCAGCCAGCGGAAGCCCTGCTCGATCAGGCTCTCGACGTTCTTCGCGTCCACGTGCGGATGGCCGCACGGCACGTTGTACTGCTTGCAGATCGCCAGGATCTCGTTGATCGCCGAGGCGACGGTGGGGTGCTCGTACTGCCGCGGATGGCCCAGATCCTGCGACAGATCGCCCTCGCCGATCAGCACGACGCCGACACCCGGCACCTGCTCCAGCATCTTCGGCAGGTTGGCGATCGCGCGCTTCTCCTCGCACATGATCACCACCAGGATCTCCCCGTCCGGGTTCAGCGGCCAGGTGTCGGCACGCGGGTAGTATTCCTGGTCGGTCAGGCCCCAGTAGCGGGCGGCGGTGCGCGGCGCGTCGCCGCGCTGGCCCGGCGGATCATCGTACTTCGCCTCGCGCGGCCGCGGATAGCGGCAGGCCTGCACCGCGTTGCGCGCGTCCTCCACTGTGGATACGTGCGGCCAGACGATGCCATAGACGCCGATGTCCAGCACCTGCTTGGCGATCCACTGGCTGTTCTCGCCGCCGTTCGGCGGGATGCGCACGAACGGCGTCACCGCGGGAGCGATCGAGCCGGACGTGGCGATCTGCCGGCGGTTCAGCATGTACCTGCAGGCAGTCGCGCAGCGCCTTGATGTCGTACGGGTTGTGCTCCATCTCGAACACCACGCCATCGTACGGCGCGCCGGCAATGGTCAGCGCGTTGCTGATCTCGCCGCTGGCGAACGGCACGAACGCCGGCTTGCCGGATTCCAGCGCCTTGATCGCGCCGTTCAGGCGAGGAATGTCGGCCATCGTCTTCTCCCTATGACACGAACAGATCGTCGACGCGGTAGGGGTGCGGTATGAGCCCCTGCTCCGCAGCATAGCGCATCAGCAGATCGATGGCAGGGCGGTTGGCTTCTATGCCGTATGCCGGCGCTCCTGCGACCGGCTCTCGCGACGCGATGAACAGTCGCATCAGCTCATCAGCCAACCAGCGATGCTCCGCCAGCAGCGCGTCCTTCACGACGACGACGTGGTTGATCGGATGCACGCCTGTCGCCCGCGACCACGCCGCCGCCACGGCGTCAGCATCGCCAATCACCGTGCGTGTCTGTGCGGCATCCAGGCCGGCCAGCGCCACCGCCGCATCGATCTCGCCCGACAGCAGCATGGTGCGCAGATCCTGATCCGGCGCGATGCGCTGCACGAAGGGCGGATCGGCGAACTCCTGCACGTGCGCGTCTTCCTCGGTGACCCAGGTCATGGCGTCGGGTGCA
Organism: uncultured Alphaproteobacteria bacterium; assembly: GCA_963812075.1. Taxonomy (GTDB): domain Bacteria; phylum Pseudomonadota; class Alphaproteobacteria; order Acetobacterales; family Acetobacteraceae; genus JAMXLO01. The sequence continues at coordinate 33,348 of CAWETN010000015.1, read as the reverse complement.
ACGCCGTACTCGTCGCGCAGGACGCCGCGCAGCCACACGCCCGTGGTCTGCGACCAGGCACGTACGCCCACGCGTTTGCCGACCAGATCGGCCGGCCCACGCAGCGGCGAGCCGCGCCGGCAGATCAGCGCACCATGGTGCAGGCCGTGCAGCAGCACGACAGGCAGCGCGGTGATCGGCTTGCCGTACGCCCGCGCCTGGGCGTGTGTCGTCAGCGCCATTTCGCACAGGTCGAACTCCATCGCCCGTGTCATGCGGCGGAAGGCGCGGGTGATCGGGTCGACATCGACGAAGTCGAACGCGACGCGATCCGACGCAACGCTCCCATCCTTCAGCGCACGCACCAGCGGCGACTGGCCGAGTGCGGTGCGCAGAACGAGCGTCATGGCGCCTTCACGGTCGGATAGATGTCCGCGCCATAGTGTTTGCGGAACTCGGTGATCTGATCCGCCGGCGGCGGCGCATAGCTGCGGTACTTGGAGGTGAACCGCCCCCCCATCAGCCGGTTGGTCTTCGCTGCCATCTCACCCAGCTTCACCAGATTGATGATGCCGTTGAGGATCGGCATTCCGGCCGCCTCGTGGATGTCGGCATGCGCCAACAGCGCCATTACCACGCCGCCGGCCGCGATCACCACTTCCGCCCCGGCTTCCGCGTTGGCGCGCGCGGCGCGATCGAACTGTGCGACGATCCGGCCGCACGCCTCCGGGTCGTCGAATGCGACGCCCAGATCGGTCAGGCGCTCCACCTGCATGCGGTTGACCGCCGCCAGCCGCCCGTCCAGACCGTAGCGGCGCACGTTCTCCTCGATGCGCGGGGTGAACTTCGCGTTGATTGTCACCAGCGAAAAGCTTGCGCCCATCATGCAGGCGACGTGCAGCGCCAATTCGCACAGGCCGAGCACCGGGATGTCGGCGATCTCGCGCGCCTCCTGCAGGCCGGGATCGGCGATGTTGCCGATCAGGAACGCGTCGTATCCCTCGCGCACCGCGCGATGCACGTTCTGCAGTACTTCGCCGGTCTCGAGATACTCGAGATAGCGGTACTGGTCGCCGATACCGCCGATCTCGGTGATGCCGGCGACATGGATCTCGGTGTCCGCATCGCGCGCCTTGTCGAGGATGCCGCGCAGCACGCGCGGATAGCCGCCCCACTCGGTCTGGCGGGACATGCTCTGATACCAGAGCTTCATGGCGATTCTCCTGCGCGTCAGGCCGGGCGCCAGTTGAGACGGGTGACCAACCAGTTCCGCAGTTCCGCCAGCGCGAATGCACTGGCGGCGAGGGCGGCGGTATTGGCGTTGGCGACCGGGCCCGTGAGCGGCCGGACATGCGCCATCGCCGCCGCCGTCTGCACGCCCAGTACGCCCACCGCATCGGTGGCGGCGCGACGCCATAGCGCCACCATCGAGGCCGGCGTCAGCTGTGGCAGCACCAGCCCGAATTCCAGCCGCACCGCTGCGGCGGCGGCACTCCAGGCCTCATACAGTGCCCCGCCCGGCCGACCGCCGGTGCGGCTGGTGAACAATTCGGCGAAATGCGGCACCGCGGGAAACGCCGGATCGCGGACGACGCGGCCGACGTCGTCGTGTGCGCTCAAGGCGAACAGCGGCAGCGCACCGGCCGCTGCGTAGGCCGCAGCCTGTTCCGGCACGCGATGGCCGTGCACCAGCACCGCATCCACCGCCCCCTGCGCGAAGGCGGCCTGAGCGGCGGCCGGCTCAGCCAGGCCAAACACCGGCTCCATGTTGGCACCCAGCAGCTGGATACCCAGCATCGCCACGAGATCGGGGCTTACTGGGCCACCCGCCGCGACGCGGGCGCGACCATCGGGTGCGAGCACGGTCGGGCGCCCCAAGACGATTCCGGAAGTCGCGCCGGCCAGCACCGGAACCCAGTGGGCGACATCGAATTGCGCGCGGGGATCCCCGACCATCCAGGCCAGCGCGGCCTGGCCCGGGACCAGCATGACGGTCTGCCCATCGGGCGCGCCGCGCACCTCGAACTGGTTGGCACCGGTGACACCATCGGCGCTGCCGACTTCGATCCGCCGGATCGAAGTATCCGGCGGCAACGACTGCTCGAGCGCCGGCAGCAGCGCGTCAGCCCAGCGATTGAGCACACCATCCGCCGGACCGGCGACCAGCAACCGGAGCTTGTCGACGAAAGCAGCGACAGCCGACGGCATCGCCACAGGCTGCGCGGCCCGCACCGTGGCAGGGAGCGTCAGCAACAGTGCCAGAAGGTTTCGCCGGCCAGGTTGCGGCAGGCCGGTCATCCTGGTCTCTCCCGCATGAAGGTTTCCTACAGGCTTACCCCGCGGAAGGCAAAAGCGCCTTGCAGCGACCTATTGGTCGTAGGCGACCAGCGCCTCGCAGGGCACGTCGAGCCGCCTGCGGCCGTTGAGGAACGTGAGCTCGATCAGCGCAGCCGCAGCGGGGACCACCGCGCCCACCTGGCGCAGCAGCGCGATGCCGGCGGCCATCGTGCCGCCGGTGGCGAGGAGGTCGTCCACCACCACCACGCGCTGGCCAGCCTCCACCGCATCCGCCTGCACCTCGACGCGATCGGTGCCGTACTCGAGCGAGTAGTTCAGTCCCACCGTGACCCCCGGCAGCTTGTTCCGCTTACGCAGCATGATGAAGCCGCAGCCAAGCTTCAGTGCCAGAGGAGCGGCGATCAGGAAGCCGCGGCTCTCGATGCCGGCGAGCAGATCGGGCTGATAGGCGCGCACCGCCTTCGCCATGCGTCCCATCGCCACCTGCCAGGCGTCGGCGTCCCGCAGCAGCGTCGAGATGTCGTAGAACAGGATACCTGGCTTGGGAAAATCCGGAATGCCCCGGATGTGCTCCTTCAGGTCCATGTCTCCGGCCGCCTTTTCTCGATGGATGCGCGTACGCATGTAGAACGCCAGGCGCAAGGTCGCAACGGAACCGGTGGTGCCATTGACGGCCCATCACGACCTCGCCACCGTATCCGCAGGCAGCGAGCAGTCTGCGCGCAGGGACGGCGACCGCGGCACCGGGGAGATCACACATGGTTCGACGTCTCAGTCTGTCGATCGTCTGCACGGCTGTGGGGCTCGCGGCCGGTGCGACGTCAGCGTCGGCGGAGCCTTTCAAGTGTCCCCGGGTCGGCGGCAACTTCACCTTCGGCCAGGAGGCCAACATCAACGGCCTGGACCAGATGACGTCCGGCACGATCTCGACGCGCAACATCGCCATGAACATGTTCGAGATCGCTGATGACACGCGACGAGAACTTCAACCCGATCCTGGAGCTCGCCAATTCGATGGCCGAGTCGGCGGATCATCTGACCTACACCTTCAAGCTGCGCCAGGGCGTCCGGTTCCACAACGGCAAGGAGATGACCTCGGCCGACGTCGTCGCCTCGTTCGACCGCTACGCCAAGGTCGGGCTGTACCGCAGCACGCTCGGCAACGTCGATCGCTGGGAGGCGCCGGACAAGGACACGTTCGTCATCACCCTCAAGAAGGTGCAGCCGACATTCCTGGAGATCCTCAGCGCCTTCAGCGCCCCGATCGTCGATCATCCCGTCCGAGAACAGGGACGACCCGTCGATGCAGCTCAAGACCATCGGCACGGGGCCGTGGCAGCTGGTGGAGTCGGTGCCGGGCGGCTTCGTGAAGATGAAGCGCTACGACGGCTACAAGCCGAATACCAACTTCGATCAGAAGACCGGTTTCGGCGGCTACAAGCAGGCCTGCTTCGACACGGTGACCTTCCGCATCGTGACCGAGCCGCAGGCCCGCGTCGCCGGCCTGAAGACCGGCGAGCTGCAGGGCGTCGAGGACCTGCCGACCAAGTCGCTGGCGGATCTGAAGGCCGACAAGACCGTCACCATCATCCCGCTGCAGAACTGGTGGATCCAGATCGCGCAGCCGAACGTCTCGGTGCCGCCCACCGACAACCTGATGTTCCGCAAGGCGGTGCAGGCGGTGCTGGACATGGATGAGATCATGGATGCGGCGTCGGACGGCAACTACCGGCTGAATGTCGGCTTCCAGTATCCCAACCAGGCGTTCTATTCCGATGCCGGGAAGGCGACCTACAACATCAAGAACCCCGAGCTGGCGAAGAAGTACCTCGAGCAGTCGGGCTACAAGGGTGAACCGGTCATCCTGCTCACCGACAAGGACTACCCGGCGATGTACAACTCGTCGCTGGTGATGCAGCAGGAGATGCAGGCGATCGGCATCAACGCTCAGCTGAAGGTGGTGGACTGGCCGACCTCGGCGAACATGGCGCTGAAGCCGGACACCGGCTGGAACTTCTTCTACACCGGATGGGGCACGCAGCCCGCGCTCGGTGCGCTGGCGACCATGCAGTTCTTCATCATGCCCGGCGCGGTCTATATGCCAAAGGGCGGCCAGGACGATCCGGAACTGCTGGCGTCGTGGACGGCGATGAACAGCCTGCCCACCTTGGAGGGACGCAAGGAGGCCTTCGCCAGGATGCAGCAATACGCGCTGGAGCAGGTCTATACGCTGCCGCTCGGATCGCTGACCAAGGTGCAGGCGGTGCGTTCCGACGTGAAGGGCTACGTGCCGTACCGCATACCGCGCATGTCGAACGTCTGGTTCGAGAAGTAAGCCGGAGGCATGACGGGGATCGTCATCAGCCGGTTAGGCAGCGCGCTGCCGATCCTGTTCATCGTCTCGCTGATCACCTTCGCCATGATCCACCTGATACCGGGCGATCCCGCCGTGGTGATCGCCGGCATCTCGGCAACACCCGAACAGGTCGCCAACATCCGCCACGATCTTGGGCTGGATCAGCCACCGCTGACGCAGCTCTGGCGCTGGTATGCCGGGCTGCTGCACGGCGATCTCGGCCGCTCGCTGCTGCTGGGCCAGCCCGTGGTGCACGCGACGATGCTGCGGCTGCCGGTGACCCTGGCGCTGTCGGCCTACGCGCTGGCGATCACGCTGCTGATCGGCATCGGCAGCGGCATCGTCGCCGCGCTGCGGCAGAACACCTGGATCGACCAGGCGGCGATGCTGTTCGCGATGATCGGCATCTCGCTGCCGAATTTCTATCTCGGCCTGCTGATGATCATCTTCTTCGCGGTGGAGCTGCGCTGGCTGCCGACCGGCGGCTACGTCGCGTTCACCGACGATCCGCTGGGGTGGCTGGCGACCTCGACGATGCCGGCCGTCTCGCTGGCGCTGCTGCTGGCGGGACTGCTGGCGCGTATCACGCGCTCGACCATGCTGGAGGTGCTGCGGCAGGACTACATCCGCACCGCGCGCGCCAAAGGACTGCCGCGCCGACTGGTGGTGGCGAAGCATGCGCTGGCCAATGCGCTGATCCCGATCACCACCGTTGTCGGCATCATCGTCAGCCTGCTGATCTCCGGCTCGGTGGTGACCGAGACTTTGTTCTCGATCCCCGGTATCGGCCAGCTGCTGACCCAGGCGGTGCTGAACCGCGACTATCCGATGGTGCAGGGCGGATTGCTGATCACCACGGCGCTGCTGGTGCTGGTGAATATCGGCGTCGATGTCTGCTACGCACTGCTCGATCCGCGGGTGCGCTACGATGGCGCCTGACACCGCCGCGCTCGCGCTGCCGGCAGATGAACTGCAAGACGAGGCCCCGGTTCGGCGTCATCACCCGGCGTGGATGGCGGTACGGCGGCTGCTGCATCATCGCCTGTTCGTCACCGGCGTGGTGCTGTTCGCCGTCATCGCGATCGTCGCCGTGCTGGCGCCCTGGATTGCGCCGGTCGACCCCAACCGGCTGGCAATGCGGCAGAAGTTCCTGCCGCCGTCGATCGAGCATCTGTTCGGCACCGACAACCTCGGACGCTCGCTGTGGTCCCGTGTCGTGTGGGGCGCGCGCCTGTCGATGTTCATCGGGTCCGCGGTGGTGGCGATCAACGCGGTATTCGGCACGCTGATCGGCGCCGCCGCTGGGTATTTCCGGTCGCTCGACAACGTTCTGATGCGGATGAACGACGCGCTGATGGCATTCCCGCCAGTGCTGCTGGCAATCGGCGTCACCGCGGTGCTGGGGCCTTCGATCAATGACGTGATCATCGCTCTGGGCGTGGTCTATACGCCGCGCACGGCGAGGATCGCGCGCTCATCGGTGATCGTGCTGCGCGAAATGGAGTATGTGCAGGCGGCGGTGGCCGCGGGCGCCAGCCACTGGCGTATCCTGCGCCGGCACATCCTGCCGAACGCGATGGCGCCGCTGATCGTGCAGCTGTCGTTCCTGTTCGCCTATGCGGTGCTGACCGAGGCGACATTGTCCTTCCTTGGCGTCGGCGCGGTACCGCCGACCCCGACCTGGGGCAATATCATGGCGGAAGGCCGGCAGTACATGATCGACGCGCCCTGGATCATCGCCATCCCGGGTGCCGCGCTGATGATCACCGTGCTGGGGCTGAACCTGCTGGGCGACGGGCTGCGCGACGTGCTGGATCCCAGGCTGCGGGTGCAGCAGTGACCCACACGCCCTGAAGCCGATGCCGCTTCTCTCTGTCACCGATCTGACGACCGCATTCGCCACCACGCGCGGCGAGATCACCGCGATCGAGGACGTCTCATTCACGATCGACGAAGGGGAGATCCTCGGCATCGTCGGCGAGTCCGGCTCGGGCAAGAGCGTCACCGCGCTGACCATCATGGGGCTGCTGCCGCAGCCGCCTGCCCGCGTCGTCGCCGGCGAGGTACGTTTCGCCGGCAATCGACTCACCGGACTCTCCGATACCCGCATGCAGCGCATCCGCGGTCCCGGCATCGCGATGGTCTTCCAGGAACCGATGACCTCGCTCAATCCGGTGTTCACCATCGGCGAGCAGGTGATGGAGACCATCCGCGCGCACGAACGCCTGTCGCCGCGTGCCCTGCATGCCCGCGCACTGGAGATGTTGGAGAAGGTCGGCATTCCTTCGGCCGCGCGCCGCATGGCCGACTATCCGCACCAGCTCTCCGGCGGCCAGCGGCAGCGCGTGATGCTGGCGATCGCGCTCGCCTGCCGTCCACGCCTGCTGATCGCCGACGAACCCACGACCGCACTCGATGTCACCATCCAGGCGCAGATCCTCGATCTGATGATGGATCTGCGCGACGAGCTCGGCATGGCGATCATCATCATCACGCACAACATGGGGGTGGTGGCGGAGATCGCCGATCGTGTGCTGGTGATGTACGCGGGCCGCATCGTGGAGACGGCCCCGGTCGCACGCTTGTTCGACCAACCGCTGCACCCCTACACGCGCGGCCTGCTGGAGTGCGTCCCGTCGCTCGATCAGGACCGTGATCGCCTCGTGGCCATCGAGGGCACGCTGCCCGACCCGACGCGCCGGCCCGCGGGCTGTCGCTTCAGGCCACGTTGTCGCTACGCCGCACCGGCCTGCGCATCGGCCATCCCGCCGCTTACGGCGGTCGAGCAGGGCCACAGCGCAGCCTGCATTCGCGTGGCAGATCTGACGTGACGCCGCTGATCGAGGCCACCGGCCTGAGCAAGCACTACCAGGTGCGTGCCGGCACGCTGCTGCACCGCCACAGCATCCCGCTGCGCGCCGTCGACGACGTGTCGCTGCACATCGAACCTGGCGAGACACTCGGTCTGGTCGGCGAATCCGGCTGCGGCAAATCCACGCTCGGCCGCCTGCTCATTCGCCTGCTGCCGCCGACCGCAGGCAACGTCATCTTCGACGGCGACGACATCACGCGGCTGACCCCCACCGCGCTGCGCGAAAAGCGGCGGTCGATGCAGATCATCTTCCAGGATCCGTATGGCGCGCTCGATCCACGCATGTCGGTGGAAGACATCGTCATGGAGCCGCTGCTGATCCACGGCGCCCGCGCCGGCGCCGAGAGCCGTCGCATGGTAGGCGACATGCTGGAACTGGTCGGGCTGCCTGCCCGCGTGCGCGACCGCTTCCCGCACGAATTCTCCGGCGGCCAGCGACAGCGGGTCGGCATCGCCCGCGCGCTGGTGCTGCGGCCCAAATTCGTGGTGTGCGACGAGCCGGTCTCGGCGCTGGATGTCTCCGTGCAGGCGCAGATCGTGAACCTGCTGCAGGACCTGCAGCGCAAACTCGGCCTCACCTACCTGTTCATCGCCCACGACCTGGGCGTGGTGCGGCATATCTCCACCCGGGTCGCGGTGATGTATCTCGGCAAGATCGTCGAGTTGGCCGACAAGCGGACGCTCTACGCCAGTCCGCTGCACCCCTACACGCAGGCGCTGATCGCCGCGGTGCCCGCTTCCCATCCGGCACAGCGCCGGCGCGGCCGCCGCGAGCAGCTGGGCGATGACATCCCGAGCGCGCTGCATCCGCCCTCCGGCTGCCGGTTCCATACCCGCTGCCCGCACGCCATGCCGATCTGCCGCGAGCAGGAGCCACGCACGACGGAACCGGCGCCAGGCCACGCGGTGGCCTGCCACCTGATCGCGTAGGGACTTGAGGCCGTCGCCGCCTCGGGTCAACAATCGGCCATGCGCATCCTGATCATGGGCGGCGGCGTGGTCGGCGTGACCACCGCGTATCAGTTGCTTCGCGACGGCCACGAGGTCGTGCTGCTGGAGCGGCAGGATGCGGTCGCGCGCGAGACCAGCTGGGGCAATGCCGGCATGATCGCGCCAGGGCACTCCTTCGTCTGGTCGTCGCCGCGGGCGCCGTGGATTCTGCTGAAGTCGCTGTTCCGCAAGGACCAGGCGCTGCGATTCCGCTTTTCCACCGACCCGCGGCTGTACAGCTGGTCGCTGAAGTTCCTGGCCGAATGCACCGACGCGAAGGCCCGGCGCAACACGCTGCGCAAGCACCAGCTCGCGATGTACTCGCAGCGCGTGCTGCACGACGTGATTGCCGCCGAACCGCTCGAGTACGACCGCAATGCGCGCGGCGTGCTGTATTTCTATCGCGACCAGTCGGCGCTGGAGGCAGGCGTCGCGCACATGCAGATCCTGGCCGACGACGGGCAGGAGATCCATGTGCTGGATCGCGCGCAGGTGGCGGAACTGGAGCCGGCGCTGCAGGGCAGTATCGCCGGCGGTATCTACTGTCCCACCGACGAGACCGGCGATTCGCACAAGTTCACCCGAGCGCTGGCCGAGCGCTGCGTTGCGATGGGCGCCGATTTGCAAACCGGCACGACGATCGATGCGATCGAGACGGCGGGCGACGCAGTGACGTCGGTGCGCACCGATGGCCGGACGTTCAAGGCCGATGGCTATGTCATGGCATTGGGCAGCTACAGTCCGAAGCTCGCCCGCACGATCGGCGTCGATCTGCCGATCTATCCGGTGAAGGGCTACTCGCTGACGATCCCGGTCGGAAACCACCAGGCGCCGCCGACCATCGGCTCCATCGACGAAGCCAACCTGGTGGCGATCTCGCGCTTCGGCGACCGCGTAAGGGTCACCGCGACGGCGGAGTTCGCCGGCTACGACACCAGCCACAAACCGGCCGACTTCGATTTCATGAAGTCGGTGGCGCAGCAACTGTACCCCGATGGCGCCGACTATCATCGCGCCGAGATGTGGGCCGGGCTGCGACCGATGACTCCCGACAACCTGCCGGTGCTCGGGCGCAGGCGGCACCGCAATCTGTGGTTCAATACCGGCCACGGGCATATCGGCTGGACAATGTCGCACGGCACGGCACGCATCACGGCGGATCTGATCGGCGGGCGTACCCCGGCCATCCCGCTGGACTGAGAGGCGCACATGGATCTCGAAGCCGGCTTCACCGACCTGGGCACCCTGCCCTGCACGCTAGATCGCGGCCTCGCGGCGCGGGCGGCCATCGGACTGTTGGTACTGGCGACCGATCAGACGATGGAGCATGAGTTCCGCCAGCTGGTTCAACTGCCCGGCGTCGCGGTCTACCACGCGAGGCTGTTCAACGACGCCGACATCACGCCGGAGACGCTGCGCGCCATGCGGGAACGGATCGCGCCGGCAGCCGCGCTGATTCTGCCTTCGATGCATCTCGACGTGGTCGCGTTCGGCTGCACGTCGGCAAGCATGGCACTCGGCGAAGCCGAGGTGTTCCGCCAGATCCACAGCGCGCGGCCGAAGGTCGCCTGCACGACGCCGGTCACTGCGGCCTTCGCCGCGTTCAAGTCGCTCGGTGCACGGCGGATCGGCGTGCTGACGCCCTACGCGCCGGAGGTCAACGCCGTGGTCCGCGACTACCTGAATGCGCATGGCGCCGAGGTGGCGGCATTCGCGACGTTCGACAAGCGAGACGACAGGGAGGCGGCACGGATCTCCGTTGACTCGATCGCTGAGGCCATCGCCGCGCTCGCGCGCAGCACGCGACTGGACGCGGTGTTCGTCTCGTGCACCAGCCTGCGCCTGGCGGAACGCGTGGCGGCGATCGAGGCGGAGGTGGGAATTCCGGTTACCTCCAGCGACCACGCGCTGGCCTGGCACTGCCTGCGGCTCGCCGGCGTGAACGACTCGATCGCCGGCGCAGGCCGTCTGTTCGCCTGCAGCTGATCCGGGCGGCGCTATCCCTTCATGGCGCCCATGGTCAGGCCGGCGACCATGTAGCGGCGCAGCGCGTAGTACACAATGATCGGCGGCAGTGAATAAACCAGCGCGAGCGACATCATGTAATTCCATGGCGCCTCGTCGCTGTCGAAGAACTGGTCGATCGCAGCCGCCACGGTCATGCTGCTCGGGGACGACAGGAGCAGGAACTGGTAGAGGTACTCGTTCCACGCCAGCAGCAATGCATAGGTCGCGACGGCGGCCAGCGCCGGCGCCATCAGTGGCATATAGATGCGCAGGTACACCTGCCACGGCGTCGCCCCGTCCACTCGCGCCGCCTCATCCAGTTCCACCGGAATGAGCTTGCCGTACTGGTGGAAGATCAGGATCGCATAGGGTGTGGCGAAGGCGACCTCTGCCGCGATGACGGAGACCAGATGGTCGGTCAGCCCGTAGACGTGCATGAGGCGGGTGAAGGGAATGACCAGGAATGACGCCGGAACCGCGTACGTGACCAATGAGACGTCGCCGAGCAGCCAGGCCTTGCGCAACCGCATACGGCCCATGGCGAAGCTGGCCAGCGACCCGATCAGCACGGTCGCCACCATCGTCGCTATGCCGATGTAGAAGCTGTTGCCGAGCTGGTGCCAGAAGCCCTCAAGGTAGCGATTGCCTTCCGTCCAGATCGCCGAAAAGCTCTCCAGGTTCGGATCGCTGGGCCAGACCGTGCCGGTGAACTCGTCGCCATCCTCGCTGAGCGCAATCAGCAGGATGTTGTAGACAGGGATCAGCGTCCAGAACAGCAGAACGATGCCGAGGACCGCCGCGGCCGCGCTGGTGAGCATTCGGCGCAATTTGTAGCGTGGCAGCCTGGCCCGCCTACCCATCGCCAGCGAGAGGCTCATAGCTGCACCTCCGTCGCCTGGAGCCGACGCATCAGCAGGATCGCAATCGGGATCAGCACCGGCAGGGCGGACATCACCGCCGCCACGCCGACCCCCGGATAGCCATGGTCGAATGCCATGCGGAAGCCGTATGTGGCCAGCACCTCGGTGAACAGTGCCGGTGCGCCACTGGAGACGAAGTAGGCCGTGGTGAAATCGCCGATAGTCCACAGCGTCGAGAGCAGCACGCACACGAGATAGAGGTTCGCGAGCAACGGAAAGGTCACGTAGGTGAAGCGGCGCAGGCCGGTGGCGCCGTCGACCGCGGCGGCATCGTAGATGTCCTGCGGGATCGCCATCCTGCCGGCGATGAAAACCAGTGTCCAGAATGGCATCCATTTCCAAATGAACGCGAAGATGTTGGCGCCCATCGCAAGCCAATAGGAATTGAACCAGATCGGACCGTCGACGCCGAACAGCACCTCCAGCACGCTGTTGAGAAACCCTCCATAGCCGATGAACATCCAGTGCATCGACAGGAAGGCGGGCAGCGCCGGCAACGCCCAGGGCAGCATGTAGAGCACCAGCAGCGCCTTGACCCAGCGGCCGGACCGCATGAAGAAGCCCGACAGGAGGAAGGCCAGGAACATCTGGACGTTCACGCCAATGCCGGCGAGCAGCAGCGTGTTTCCCACCGTTGTCAGATAGCGGGGGTCGTTGAACAGCCCACGGTAGAATTCGATGTCGCTGCCAAGCCAGAGCCCGTACGCGATCGGATAGGCCACGAAAGCCAGGAAGACCGCGACGTAGGGCAGAAAGAACGCGACGGCCCACGCGGTCTCCGAACCGCGCAGGCCACCGCCCCAGGGCGGTCGCCACGAACGACTGACCGCGGGGGCAAAGCCCAGGACCTGTTGCGTGCTGCTCATCGTCGCCTCCCAGTCGCGGGCGTGGCGCTGATCTTCTAACGGTTTTACCCGAGTATTGCCGCACCCAACAAGCGCCGGTCAGAATGTCACGCGGACTCCGCCGAACCCGCCGATCGGCGCGGCCGGCGACAGGCTCCGCGGATTGGTCGCGCCTGGCGCCTGCGCGATGAACACCGTACTCGTCGGCGAGAACGTGCCGAACGTGTCGTAGTGCGCGTTGGTGATGTTCTGCGCCCAGGCGAACAGCTGGACGTTGTCGGTCAGCTGATAGGTCGTGGCCAGGTTCAGCGTGAAGTAGGGCGAGAGCGGCGGATTGAGATTGGCTTCGTCGCCGAACAGGAATGCGCTGCTGGCAAAGATGGCCGAGGCGTTGATGGTCCACTTGTCGGTGACCCGGTAGCCGCCGCCGAACTTCACCTGGTTCGCGGGAATTCCCGGCAGCCGGTTGCCCTTGCGGACGGCCATGTTGCCTTCGGCATCGGCGACGGGATTACTGCCCGCTGCCTCGATGAAGCCGCTCTGGAACGTCGCCTCGATGTGGGTGTAGCCGACATAGGCGAACCAGCGGTCGGTCTTCAGTTGCACGCCGACATCGAGCCCCTGACGCCGTGTCTGGCCGATGTTGGCGAAGAAGGCGCGGCCCTGCGTGGGACTGTTGATGAAGGCGATATCGTTGTCGAGGTTGCTGCGGAACAGCCCCAGGTTGTAGCTGAGCCGACCGCCCTCGAAGGCCGCGACGGAGCCACGGAACCCACCCTCGACAGTGTGCGACACGACCTGCTGCAGGTCAGGATCACCCACGAAGAAGTTGGCCAGGCTGCACGAGTTGGTTGGACCGGCGCACGACAGTTCGGCCGGCGTGGGTGCACGATTGGCCACGGCATAACCGGCGTACGCAGTGAGCCATGGCGCGAGCTGATAGGTCACGCCGGCTGCGGGGTTGAAATGCGAATAGCTGTGATTGCCGGTCAGATCGCCGCCGTTCTGGTCGTGCAGATCGACCAGCGCCGCGTTGAACCGGCCGGACAGCGTCACTGCAAGCCGCTGCGTGAGGTTCAGCGTGTCGGCCACATAGACGCCGTAGGTCGCGTTGGAGATGCCGACTCGCACCGGCGAGTTGGCACCGGGCTCGTCGATCACCGCGACGGGGCCGCCGAACACGCGATCGAGCGGTGAGAGGCCGCCGACGAACGATACTGCACTGAACGTGGTCTGCGCCCCGTCGAAGCTGACGCCGGCGACGAAGTGGTTCCGCAGCCCGAACAGCTCGTTGGTGTTGGTCACCTGTGCGGATGCGCCATAGGCGTTGGTGTTGGTGGTCTGGTTGTCCAGTTCGCCGTATTGCACCGCCCCGTTCAGGAAGTCGGGAATGAAAGCGCCGCCCAGCGTGGTGCTGAAGCCTCCATCCGTGCACAGCAGCCCCGACCCGTCATTGCACGGCGTGTCGTTCGGCGCGTTGCCGTTGGTCACGCGCTGCAGGAAGTAGCGGTAGTAGACCAGCCCCTGGACCGAGGTGGTGTCCGAGACATCGACGTTGCCGGTGAGGCTGATCGCCGCGTACTGGTTGCTGATACGGTTAGGCGCGGTGAACTGCGCGCTCGGGGACACCGCGAGCAACTCGATCGGGGTGGTACCAGGACCGTTGAGCGCGGAATGCGCCGCAGTGACGTTGAGGTGGAGTTCGGCGCGCTCGCTGCGCCAGCCGACATCGCCGTAGATGTTCTGCAGATCCGACGACTGCAGGTCGCGCCAGCCGTTCTGGTGCAGCAGCGTGCCGGCGACGTAGGTCGAGACGTTGCCTGCCTGCCTGCCGTACTGGAAATCGCTCTGGATCTGACCGAAGGACCCGCCGGACACACTCGCCTCCGCGCCCTGCCAGGTGAAGCCGTTCTTCATCTGGACGTTGACCGATCCGCCGAGAGCGTTGAGACCGAACACCGGATTGGAGCCTTCGAGATTGATCCGGTCGATGGCGATGTCAGGAACCAGGTCCCACTCCACCGTGTCGCCGAACGGCTGGTTGAAGCGGACACCGTTGATATAGACCGCCAGGCCCTGCGGGGTGCCCTGCAACCCCGAGGCAGCGAATCCGTGATAGAGCAGCGTCGGCTGAAACGGGTTGCCGGAGGCGGAATCCGTCGTGACGCCGCTCACCTGCTGGTTCAGCGAGTTCAACAGGTTCGCGGTGCCCTCCCGCCGCAGGTCGCTGCTGTCCAGCACGTGGGTCTGCGCCGGCACGGTGTTGCGATCGATCCCCGCCCCGATCAGCGGCGAGGTGCCCACCACCTCGACCGGCGGCAGTGTGGTCACCGAAGGCTGCGGCGAAGACGGCGGCACAGTCTGCGCCGCAGCCGTTCCGGTCAGGATCCCAGATAGCAGGATGGTCGGCCAGGCCCGCATGCAAATTCCCCCGCGCGATTAGAGGCGTGCCAGGCTGCGGTGCCTATGGCGTGGGTTCCCGATATTGGCGAGAATGTTTCCCAAAATCGCCAACCGCGAGGGGAGAGAACGATGCCGCTGCGCGTGCGGCTCATATCGCTGGTCGCTCTTGTGCTGCTGGCCAGCCTGGCGTGCGGCAGCATCCTGGTCGGCTGGCACGAGGCCAATTCGGTGCGCACGGAACTGCGTGCCGCGCTCGCTGTGGGCGTGCAGACGATCCGCAACGGAGTCGATGAGCGGAGCGACAATCCGACGAGTGAGTTGCGACGGTTGGTCGGCATCTTTGATGGCAACCGCCATGTACGCGCCACGCTGCTGGATTCGCTCGGCCAGCCGTCTGTCGAATCCCGGCTGTTCGCGCCGACGCAGTCCGTACCGCACTGGTTCCGCTGGCTGATCGGCGAGCAGCCGGCGGCGGTGCGGCTTCCGCTGCAGGACAACGTCATCGTCCTCGAAGCCGACCCGACCAACGAGATCGGTGAGGTGTGGGCAGAGTCGCGGGACGCGGTGCTGGTGCTGGCGGGGTTTGCCGTGCTCAGCGCCCTGCTGATCTCCGCCGTCGTCGGCCGCGCCCTGCGGTCGCTCGAGCGGTTGTCGGCTGCCTTTGAACGCATCGGCACGGGTGACTGCCCCAGCTTGTTGCCGGTGCAGGGGCCGTCCGAACTCACACGCCTGGCGAACGGCTTCAATGCAATGTCACACCGGCTGGCCTCCGTCGCGGCGCAGAATCACCGTCTGAACGAGCGACTCCTGTCGCTACAGGCGGAGGAACGCGCCGATCTCGCCCGCGATCTGCACGACGAAATCGGGCCTCTGCTGTTTGCCGTCGACATGACGGCCGCGGCCATCGAGCGGCTGCCCGGCAGTGACCGCGAGGCGGAGATTCCGGCGCATGCCCACGCCATTCACGACGCGGTCGGCCGGATGCAGCGCCACATCCGCGCGATTCTCGGACGCCTGCGGCCACTCGAGGCCGTTGGCCTGGAGGCTGCGATCGATCGCCTCGTGGCATTCTGGCGCAGCCGCCGTTCGGATATCGTTATCGACGCGGCGGTTTCCGTCGAGGAGGATCGGATCGGCAGTCATCTCAAGGAGACGATATACCGTGTGGTCCAGGAGGGCCTGAGCAACGCGATCCGCCATGGCAGCCCGGGACGCGTCGAGGTCTCCGTTGTGCAGGGCGCCGATGGGACTGTCCACGTCGCGGTGGCGGATGACGGCATGGGAATGGCAGGCGACGACACGTCGGCCGAGCGAACGCAGCGGCTGGGACTGATCGGAATGCGTGAACGCGTCATGGCCATGGCGGGCTCGCTTGCGATTCGCCCAGGCGCAAGCGGGGCGGGTCTCACCTTGGCCGTGCGGCTGCCGTGTGAGGAATCGCCCCACGCGCCGTCCGAGTCCGCGCCGGGATGAAGATCCTTCTGGTCGATGACCATGCAGTTGTGCGCAGCGGGCTGCGTACTCTGTTTGCGTCCATGTCGGATGCGCAGATCTCCGAGGCAACCACAGGACGGGATGCCCTCGCGCGGCTGCGACAGGACCGTCCGGATCTTGTGCTGCTCGACCTGAACCTTCCCGGCATCGGCGGTCTGGAACTGTTGCGCAGAATGCTGATCGAAGAGCCCTCGACCCGGATTCTGGTGTTGAGCATGCACACGGAAGCCTTCTACGCGTCGCGCGCGATGCAACTCGGAGCCAGGGGCTACCTGAGCAAGAGCGCCACGGCCGACGAGTTGTTGCGGGCCGTGCGCCGCATTGCGGAGGGAGGTCGGTACATCGAGAGCGAACTCGCCCAGGAACTGGCCCTGCAGAGGGTGTTGCCCGGCCAAGGGCTGCAGGACCTGAGCGAGCGGGACATCGAAATCATGCGGCATCTCGCCGAGGGATCGAGCCTCGCCGAGATCGCCGATGCGCTTGGCGTCGGCTACAAGACGGTGGCCAACGCGTGCAGCAGCATCAAGGCGAAACTCGGCGTGACGCGCACCAACGACCTGGTCCGGTTGGCGATGACCCTCGGCGTCGCCTAGCCCTTCACGCCGCCCATGGTCAGTCCGGCCGCCATGTAGCGACGGGAGCCGTAGTACAGGATGATCGGCGGCAGCGCGTAGATGATGGCGGTGGCCATCATGTAGTTCCATGGCGACTCGTCGCTGTTGAGGAACTGCGCCAGCGCGACCGCCACGGTCATGCTCTGCGGCGTGGACAGCAGCAGGAAGTTGTAGAGGTACTCGTTCCAGGCCAGCAGCAGCGCGTAGGTGCCGACGGCAACCAGCGCCGGCGCCATCAGCGGCAGGTAGATGCGGAAGTAGATCTGCAACGGATTGGCGCCGTCGATGCGCGCCAACTCATCCAGCTCCATCGGGATGGACTTGCCGTACTGCGAGAAGATGAAGATGGCGTACGGGGTGGCGAACGTGGTCAGCGCCAGGATCACCGACGACAAGTGGTTGCCCAGCCCATAGATCTGCATGATCCGGTAGATCGGGATCGCCAGGAAAGACGCCGGGATGACATAGGTCATCAGGGCGGCGTTGGTCAGCATCCAGCCGTTGCGCAGCCGCATGCGGCCGACCGTGAAGCTGGCGAGCGAGCCGATCGCCAGGGTCAGGAACGTGACCGACAGGCCGACGATGAAGCTGTTGCCGAACTGGTGCCAGAACTGTGCCAGGTACCAGAAGTCCTGCGTCACCACGACGCGGAAGCTCTCCAGCGTCGGATCTTCCGGCCAGATGGATCCGCCGAAGATGCCGTCATGGCTGTCCAGCGCGATCTTCCACATGTTGTAGAGCGGAATGATCGACCAGACGGCGATCAGGAATCCGAGGGCAAGGCAGCCGACTTCCACCCCGTAGCGGTGCAGCCGATAGAACAGCGGCGAACGGATCCGCCGCACTTCGGTGGTCGCGCTCACAGCTGACCCTCCGACGGACGCAACCGCCGCATCAGGATGATGACCAGCGGAATCAGCACCGGCAGCGCCGACATCACGGTGGCAACCCCAAGCCTGGGCAGCGCCACAGTGAAGGCGTAGCGGATGCCAAGGGTGGCCAGCACCTCGGTCGACATCGCCGGCCCGCCACCGGAGACGAAGTATGTCGAATTGAAGTCGCCAAGCGCAAAGACCATGTCGAGCAGCACGCACACGAGGTACAGGTTCGCCATCAGCGGCAGCGTGATGTGGGCGAACTTGTGCATTCGCGATGCACCGTCGACCGCCGCGGCCTCATAGAGATCCTGGGGCACCGCCATCCGGCCGGCGAGCAGGATTACCGTCCAGAACGGCAGCGTCTTCCAGATATAGGCGCCGATGTTGCACGCGAGCCCCGTCCAGCGATCATTCAGGTAGACCGGGCCATCGAAGCCGAACAGCTCGTACAGGATGTTGTTCAACATGCCCCACTGGCCGTTGAGGAACCAGTGGATCGACATGTAGGCAGGGAGCGCCGGTGTGGCCCAGGGGAGGATGAAGATCACCATCAGCCCTTTGACCCACCAGCCCTTGCGGAAGAAGAAGCCCGACAGCAGGAAGGCCAGGAACATCTTCACGTTCACGCCGATCACGACGTAGAGCAGCGTATTGAGGACGGACGTCAGGTAGCGCGGATCGGAGAACAACTGCTCATAGAGCGCCGGGTCGCTGCCCATCCAGATGCCGAAGGCGATCGGGTAGACCACGAACGCCAGGAAGATCGCGATGTACGGCAGGGCGAAGGCGATCGCCCAGATGTAGTCGGCGCCATGCAACCCACCGAACCAGGCGTGTCGTCGTGCGCGCGCTCCCGCAAAGCTTCGTCCGACGGCAAGTGCCTGCTGTGTTACGCTCATGACCGCCTCGCCTGGATTACATCGCAACCTTTGCGAAAATCTCGTTGCAGCGCTTGAACGCCTTGTCGACGGCATCGGCCGGCTTCATGCCGTTCTTGATCACGTCGGCGTGCGCCTGGCCCCAGAGCTGTTCGGCGTTCGCCTGGCCCCAGGCCGGGGTGAATCCCTCGAACACCGGCAGGGTCGGATTCAGCACCGCCTCCGTTACGTAGGGCTTCAGGCACGGCATGTCGGTGGAAAGCCAGAACGGGTCGTCCTTGACCAGCTGCGGGATGGCCGGCACCCACCGTCCCAGCCCTGCCTTCAGATTGGCGTTCATCACCTTGGGCTGCATGAAGTACTTCATGAAGTCCTTGGCAACCTCGACGTTCTTGGCGCCCTTCGGGATGTAGCCGCCACCGGCGTTGACCTGGGTCTTCATCGGCGTGCCGTCGTTCTTGTTCACCGGCGCGAGCGTCTTCATCTCCTCGTAGAACGCCTTCTTGTTCTTGATCATCGCCAGCTCGGTGGACAGCGTGCCGTCGAAATCCATCATGAACAGCTTCTCATGATAGCCGTTGTTGTCGTCGGCGTCGTTCCAGCTCAGCGCCTCCGGCGGCACCACGCCTTCCTTGTACAGGTTCGTCATGAACTCGACCGACTTGATCGCCGCCTCGCGGACCTTCGGGTCGTCGGTGTGCAGCTTGCCGTCCGACGTGACGATGTCCTCGCCGCCATTGGCGATCAGGAAGTGCGTGAACACGTTGTTGCCGTCGTTCGGTCCGACCGTGGTGATCTGCAGCCCGCAGGCATAGATCCGCCGCATGCCCTTGGAGCGCAGCGGCGCCTGCGCCTGCTTGAGGTAGTTCCAGATCCCGTCCCAGTCCTTGGGGATCTCCGCCATCTTGAGCCCGGCCTTCTCGACCAGGTCGCCCCAGATATGGAACGGCGTCGCACCCTGCTTGATCGGGCACAGGTAGTAGCGCGCTTCTTCGTCGCCTTGTTGTAGAAGGTCGAGCAGAGCTTCGCGGTCTCCGACAGCTGCGACTCGTACGGCGCCACGACGTCGCTGACATCGACGATCTTATCGTCCCAGGCGTTCTGCGGCATGATCGACGACGGCGCGTCCATGAAGACCAGGTCCGGCACGTCGCCGCTGGTCAGCGCCGAGATCGTCTTCTGGTTCAACGCCATGAACGGCATGATGCTGTAGTCGAGCTTGTTGCCGCTGGCCTTCATGTAGTCCTCGGCCGACCTGCCGCATCGCGGCGTCTTCTTGCGGGATGAACCCCTGGTTCAGCCAGCACACCGCAGTCTTTGCCTGCGCGTTGGCGATGTATGGCCGCGCCAACGCGCTGGCCGCCAACTGCACCCAAAGCTCCGCCCAAGCACCGAACGCCGGCTCAGTCTGGCCAAGGCCGCTCTCCCTTCCCTGTTAGCCGATCGCTCCAGCGCCGGCACGTTATCATAAGTTACGCTTGTCATTATACCTTAAGGCGGACGGGACGCGGCCAGTCAAACCCCCGCCCCGGGTCGGCCAGACGACCCCCGCTCAGCCGAAACTTACCCTGGCGAAGATCGCCTCGGCGCGCTTGAACGCCTTGTCCACCGCATCAGCCGGCTTCACGCCGTTCTTGATCACATCGGCATGGCACTGTCCCCAGAGCTGCTCGGAGTTGACCTGCCCCCAGGCGGGATTGAAGCCGTAGTAGGCCGCCATGGTCGGCTGCAGCACGCCCTCGGTCACGTACGGCTTCCGGTGCGGATCCTTGGAGTCGTCCAGCCACCACGGATCGTCCTTGACGATCTGCGGCATGCGGCGGCACCCAGCGGCCCAGGCCGCTCTTCAGGTTCTCGTTCATCACCTGCGGCTGGATGAAGAACCGCATGAAGTCCTTGGCCACCTCGACGTTCTTCGCGCCCTTCGGGATGAAACCGCCGCCGGCGCCCACCTGGCAGGGCATCTGCGTCTTGCCGTCATTCATCAGCGGCAGGCCCAGCACCCGCATCTCCTGGTAATACTCCTTCTCGTGGCTGATCCATGCCAGTTCGGGAGACAGCGTGCCGTCGAAGTCCATCACGAACAGCTTTTCGTGGTAGCCATTGTTGTCGTCGGCATCGTTCCAGCTCAGCGCCTCCGGCGGGACGAAGCCGTCCTTGTACAGCCCGGTCATGAACTCGACCGACCTGATCGCCGCCTCGCGCACCTGGGGATCGTCGGTGTGGAGCTTGCCGTCCGGCGTCACGATGTCCTTGCCGCCATTGGCGATCAGGAAATGCGAGAACAGGTTGTTGCCGTCGTTCGGTCCGACGGTGGTGATCTGCAGACCGATGCTGTACATCTTGCGCATACCCTTCTTGCGCAGCTCGGTCTGCACCGGCTTGAAGAAGTCCCAGACCCCGTTCCAGGTATTGGGCATATCCGACATCTTGAAGCCGGCCTTCTCGACCAGGTCGCCCCAGATATGGAACGGGGTCGCGCCCTGCTTGATCGGCACCAGGTAGAAGCTGCGCTGCTTGGTGGCGCGGTTGTAGAAGGTCGAGTTGAGCAGCGCGCTCTCGCTCATCTTCGACTTGTATGGCTCGACCACGTCGCTCACATCGACCAGCTTATCGTCCCAGGCGTTCTGCGGCAGGATGTACGACGGCGCGTCGAAGAACATCAGGTCCGGCACGTCGCCGCTGGTCAACGCGGAGATCGCCTTCTGGCCCAGCGCCATGAACGGCATGACGCTGAGATCGATCTTGTTGCCGCTGGCCTTCTCGTAGTCGCGCACCGTCTTGACGAAAGCCTCGTCCTCCTGCCGGACGAAGCCCTGGTTCTGCCAGACCACCGCTGTCCTGGCCTGCGCATGGGCAAGGTACGGCCGCGCCAATGCGCCCGCGGCCGCCAGCCCGACGGACCACGAATGATCGAACGCCGCCTCAGGTCGTTCACGGCCGTACTTCCCTTCCCTGCTGGCCGTGCTGAGCAGCACGGCTCGTTGCGACAGCGCTTGCAGCCGCCCTATTGCAGCGAACTTATGGCAGGGGCGCTCGGCGGGTCAATTGCCGCTTACTTGCGAGTGCAATTGTCTGGTGCCCGCCGAGACTAAATCGCTGGAATTATCCGAACGTAAATCTAGTAAAGATCACTTCGGCGCGCTTGAACGCCTTGTCCACCGCCTGCCGCCGGCGTCATGCCGTTCTTGATGACGTCGGCATGGCACTGGCCCCAGAGCTGCTCGGCGTTCACCTGACCCCAGGCCGGATTGAATCCGTTGTAGGCGGGGATGGTCGGCCCCAGCACCGCCTCGTGCACATACGGCGACCGATGCGGGTCGTCCTTGGTATCGGTCCACCACGGGTCGTCCTTGCACGATCTGCGGAATGACCGGCACCCAGCGGCCAAGGCCATTCTTCAGATTCTCGTTCATCACCTCGGGCTGCATGAAGTACTTCATGAAGTCCTTGGCGACCTCGACGTTCTTCGCCCCCTTCGGGATGAAGCCGCCGCCGGCGCCGAGGAAGGCGGGCATCGTGCTGCCGTCATTGCGGTTCGGCAGGCCCATCACCACCGCCTCCTCGTAATACGCCTTCTTGTTCTTGATCATCGCGAGTTCGGTCGACAGCGTGCCGTCGAGATCCATCACGAACAGCTTCTCGTGATAGGCGTTGTTGTCGTCGGCGTCGTTCCAGGTCAGCGCCTCCGGCGGCACATAGCCTTCCTTGTAGCAGTTCGTCATGTACTCGACCGACCTGATCGCCGCCTCGCGCACCTTCGGATCGTCGGTATGCAGCTTGCCGTCCCTGGTGCCGATGTCCTGACCGCCATTGGCGACCATGAAATAGTACGAACAGACCATTGCCGTCGTTCGGTCCGACCGTGGTGATCTGCATGCCCATCGCATACAGCTTGCGCATGCCCTTGGCGCGCAACTCCTTCTGCACCGGCTTGAAGAAATCCCAGAAGGCGTCCCAGGTCTTCGGCGCGTCCGACAACTTGAAGCCGGCCTTCGTGACCAGGTCGCCCCAGATATGGAACGGCGAGCGTCGCCTGCTTGACCGGCGCCAGATAGAAGCTCCGCTGCTTCGTGGTGCCGTTGTAGAAGGTGGAGTTCAGCAGCGCGGTCTCGCTGAGCCTGGACCTGTTGCGTCTCGACCACGTCGCTCACATCGACCAGCTTATCGTTCCAGGCGTTCTGCGGCAGGATCGTCGCCGGCGCGTCGTGGAAGATGAGGTCGGGAACATCGCCGCTGGTGATTGCCGATATCGCCTTCTGGTTCAGCGCCATGAACGGCATGATGCTGTGATCGATCTTGTTGCCGCTGGCCTTTTCGTAGTCCGCCACCGTCTTGCGGAACGCCGCGTCCTCCTCGGGCACGAAGCCCTGCACCTGCCAGACCACCGCCGTGGTGGCGGCCGCGTTGGCGATGTGGGGCCGTGCCAGCGGCGCCATCGCGATGAAACCGATGGACCCATTTATTACCGAACGCCGGCTCATGCTGTTCATGGCCGATCTCCTTCCCTGTTAGGCCGGTCGCTTCCGCGCCGATCCGTTGCAGCATTCGCCACTTGATTTTGCCCGAACCATATGAGAGCGGGCGGAACCGGTCAAACGAAAGCGGCAGACACCAGCCCGCTGCTCTTGCCCGGCGGCCGCGCCTGTCCGCACACTGTGCAGGTGAGCAGCGAATTCGCTTGATTGCCTGAAATGCCCGGCCTTCTGCTGCCGGACCGCCGGCTATGTCGAGGTCAGCCGCAACGACATCCGGCGGCTGGCGAAGTTCCTCAACCTGACGGTCCGCGAGTTCGAGGCAAAGCACATCGTCGAACGCACGCGCAAAGGCATCAAGCGCGTCAAGTCCGGCTTCGGCACCTGCCAGTTCCTGGGCGAGAACCGCCGCTGCACCGTGTACGAGGCGCGCCCGCGCGACTGCCGCGGCTATGTCTGCTGGAATCAGGAAGACACCACCGTCTTCGAGTTCGCCCGGTTCTACCAGCGTCCGGTGGCCGAACTGCGCCGCGACGACCCGGACGGAAAACCGCGCTGACCAGGCGACCAAGCCACTGCTCTCGGGCACTTCCGCGGTGGCTTGGATGCCGGTATCCTGCGGGGTCGGTGTAGGTGGTCCACGCGCTTGTGCGCGAGCGCCCGATAATGCAGGAGACAAAGCGATGAGCGATCGGGAAATCGTTGCCCTGCGCGAGGTGATCTCCAGGCGCGTGCGCTCCGACGACATCGCGCAGCGGCGGCGCGACATCGACGCCCGCGGGCTGGCCTACGCCCTGGCAGCCGACGTGACGCTCGAGCCGGTCACTGCCAATGGCGTGAAGTCGGAATGGACTACGACGCCCGATGCCGATCGCAGCCGGGCCGTGCTCTATCTGCACGGCGGCGGCTACGTCATCGGTTCGCTCGACAGCCATCGCCACCTGTGCGCCGAGATCGGTCGCGCGGCGAGGGCACGCTCGCTCGCCATCGACTATCGGCTTGCGCCGGAACATCCCTTCCCGGCCGCGGTGGACGACTCGCTCGCTGCCTACCGCTTCCTGCTGGCGAGCGGCGTCGCGGCAGGCGGCATCACCATCGCCGGTGATTTCAGCCGGCGGCGGGCTGGTCGTCGCGGCAATGCTGGCGATCCGCGACGCCGGATTGCCGCAGCCCGCCTGCGGCTGGGCGATTTCCCCATGGGTCGACATGGAGGCGATCGGCGACAGCATGACCGGCAAGGCGGCAGCGGATCCCACCGTGCAGAAGGCCGGCATCCTCGACATGGCCAGGCAATATCTGAACGGCGCCGATCCCCGCTCGCCGCTCGCCGCGCCGATCTATGCCGACCTGCACGGACTGGCGCCGCTGCTGATCCAGGTGGGTGCCGCGGAGACCTTGCTCGATGATGCGATTCGTCTCGCGCAGGTCGCCGGCGCCGCCGATGTCGCCGTCGACTTGCAGGTATGGCCCGAGATGATCCACGTCTGGCACATCTATCATCCGGAGCTTGCGGCAGGACGCCGCGCGATTGCCGCGGGCGGTGACTTCGCACGCGTGATGACATCGCGTGGCTCGCGCAGCGGCTTCTGACCGGGCCGCATCTCGCTTTTGCGACCGTTCTCGTGTATTGTGCACGAGTATGCAGTCAGAGGTGATCGTCTCGCGTCTGTGATTGACAGCCTACGGGCTTTCTGTGCCAACTTGCGCCGCAATCGCATTTTGGCTTGCCTTGCTGCGCCTCCGTCGTCCGATCGGGTGCCCTCAAGACGTCCAAAGGGCCGGTTGTCTACCCAGCATCGCGCGCCGTTGCTCGATGCGCCTGACGGAGAGTAACGCAGACAATGGCTATCGGTACAGTCAAGTGGTTCAACACGACCAAGGGCTTCGGCTTCATCATGCCGCAGGACGGCGGCAAGGACGTATTCGTCCACATCACCGCGGTGCAGGCGGCCGGTCTTCGCGGCCTGAACGAAGGCCAGAAGGTCAGCTACGAGGTTGCCATGGAGCGCGGCAAGGCCGCGGCGACCAACCTCAAGCTTGCCTGACGCGGCGGCAACGCAGCGCGTTGCACTCACCCATCCCCAATAGCGCGATAGGGGACGCGCGCCGGAAGGAGTGACGACAATGGCCGTTGGAACCGTCAAATGGTTCAATGCAACGAAGGGCTATGGTTTCATCATGCCTCAGGATGGCGGCAAGGACGTGTTTGTCCACATCACCGCGGTGCAGGCGGCGGGACTCGAACGGCCTCAACGACGGCCAGAAGGTCAATTACGAGGTGGCGATGGAGCGGGGCAAGGCCGCCGCGACGAACCTCAGGCTCGCCTGAAGTCTCTGTCGCACTCTCAATGGGCGGGCCGTTGCCGGGCGATTCGCCGGCGACGGCCCGTTCGTCTTGTTCAGGTGTGATCAGCCATGTTCTCGCTGCCTGAACTGGAAGCCGCACTGGCACTGGTGCATCAAAGCTTCCCTGGAACGCCACAGTATCAATGGCCGCTTCTGGCGGAACGGAGCGGCACCGAACTGTGGGTGAAGCACGAGAACCACACGCCGACCGGTGCCTTCAAGCTGCGTGGCGGCCTCATCTATGCCGAGAGGCTCCGGCGCGAGCGCCCGCACGTGCGCGGCATCGTCTCGGCCACCCGCGGCAATCATGGACAGTCGCTGGCATGGGCGGGGCGGCGCTACGGCGTCGACGTCACCGTCGTCGTGCCACAGGGGAACAGCGTCGAGAAGAACGCCGCGATGCGGGCGTTCGGCGCACGGCTGATCGAACACGGCGACGACTTCGAAATGGCACGCGACGAGGCGTCGCGCCTTGCCGTCGCCGAACATCTGGAGTTCGCGCCGTCCTTCGCCCCGGACCTGGTCAAGGGCGTTGCGACGTACGCGCTGGAACTGTTCCGCGCCGCGCCGCCGCTCGATGCACTGTATGTGCCGATCGGTCTCGGCTCCGGCATCTGCGGCGCGATCCTGGTGCGTGACCTGCTGGGCCTGGCCACCGAGATCATCGGCGTACAGGCAGCGGGCGCTGCCGCCTATGCGCGCTCCTTCGATGAAGGCCGCGTGGTGGCGCTGAACCGCGCCGACACCCAGGCGGACGGTGTTGCCGTGCGCCTGCCCGACGCCGATGCCTTTGCCATCATTCGCCAGGGTGCTTCGCGCATCGTCACCGTATCGGACGACGCGATCGCCGCGGCGATCCGCGCCTACTGGACCGACACGCACAATCTGGTGGAAGGCGCCGGTGCGGCGCCGTTCGCAGCACTGCTGCAGGAGAAGGCGAGAATGGCCGGCAAGCGCGTCGGTGTGGTGATCAGCGGCGGCAACATCGATCTTGCGCTGTTTCGCAGCTGGGTGCTGCAGCGGCACTGACGCGCGACGGCGACCGCGGAGGCATATCTTGTCGCAGCTGATGCTTCGCAATGTCCGGCCGTTCGGCCACGGCGCGATCGACGTGTCGGTGGCAGGCGACACGATCTCGGCGATCGGTCGCGACCTGCCGCTGCCCGCTGGCGCCACGGTTGCGGATGGCGCCGGTGCGCTGCTGCTGCCGGGCCTCATCGAGGGCCATACCCATCTCGACAAGACGCTGTGGGGCGGCCCGTGGCATCGCAACGAGGTCGGCCCGAGCCGGCTCGACCGCATCGAGAACGAACGCGCCTGGCGTGCCGCGTTCCGGCCATGACGCCGCCGCGGCGTCGCTGGCGCTGGCGCG
Source organism: uncultured Alphaproteobacteria bacterium (assembly GCA_963812075.1). Taxonomy (GTDB): domain Bacteria; phylum Pseudomonadota; class Alphaproteobacteria; order Acetobacterales; family Acetobacteraceae; genus JAMXLO01. The sequence goes on along the minus strand of CAWETN010000015.1, from coordinate 6,621 downwards.
CGACTTCCTGGCCAATGGCACCACCCGCATGCGCACGCATGCCGACATCGACACCGAGATCGGCCTCGCGCACCTGCACGGAACCATGCGCACGCGCGACGCGATGGCCGGATACGATCGAGCTGCAGATCGTCGCCTTCCCGCAGTCCGGCCTGACCAACCGCCCGGGCACCGAGGCGCTGATGGACGCTGCGCTGCGCGAAGGAGCGGACGTCGTCGGCGGCATCGATCCCTGCGCGATCGACCGCGATCCGGTGCGCTGTCTCGACGTGACCTTCGCGCTCGCGTCGCGCCACGGCAGGCCGATCGACATCCACCTGCACGAGCCAGGCGAGATGGGCGCCTTCTCGCTGGACCTGATCCTGGAGCGCACCCAGGCGCTCGGCATGCAAGGCAAGGTGGTGGTCAGCCACGGCTTCTGCCTGGGCGCCATTCCGGACCGCGATCGCGACGCGCTGCTGGCGCGGATGGCGCGGCTGGACGTGGCGATCGCCACCACGGCGCCGGCATCCGGCCCGGTGCCGTCACTGGCGGCCTGCCGCGCGGCGGGCGTGACCGTGATCGGCGGCAACGACGGGATCCGCGACACCTGGACCCCCTATGCTCGCCCCGACATGCTGGACCGCGCGATGCATATCGGCCTGCGCAACGCGCTGCGCCGCGACGACGAACTGGAATGGGCGCTCGAATGCGTCACGTCGGGCGCCGCCCGCGGGTGTGGGTTCGCGCGCTACGGGCTAGGCGCTGGGCGACCGCGCGGATCTGGTCCTGGTGGACGCGGCCACGGTCGCCGAGGCGGTAGTGGCTGCGCCGCCGCGGCGCCTCGTCGTCGCGGCGGGACGCGTGGCGACTACGCCGCCGTGAGCTGGCTGAGCGACGACCGCCGCCGCGTGAGCGGCAGACGGTTCGCGGATCATGTAGCCGCGGCCCCACACCGTGCCGATCAGGTTGCCGGCGCCGGCCATCGCCAGCTTCTTGCGCAGCTTGCAGATGAAAACGTCGATGATCTTCATCTCCGGTTCGTCCATGCCACCGTAGAGATGGTTGAGAAATGCCTCCTTCGTCAGCACCATCCCCTTGCGCAGGACCAGCAGCTCGAGGATCGAGTATTCCTTGCCCGTCAGATGCACCGGCTGGCCGTCCACCGTCACCTCGTGGCTGTCCAGGTTGAGCAACAGCGGCCCGATGCTGAGCGAGGGCTGACTGAACCCCTTGCTGCGCCGTACGATCGCCTGCATCCGCGCCAGCAGTTCCGCCTTGTCGAACGGCTTGGTGATGAAGTCGTCCGCCCCGAGCCCGAGCCCTTTCACCTTGATCTGCGGCCTGGACAGGCCGGACAGGATCAGCACCGGCGTGTCGTTGCGCGCCAGGCGCATGCGGCGGACCACCTCGAACCCCTCGATGTCCGGCAGCATCAGGTCGAGGACCACGATGTCGTAGTCGTAGTGCCTTGAAAGCTCCAGGCCCTCCTCACCCGTGTCGGCGTGATCGACCACCGCGCCGCTGGACCTCAGCATCAAGGAAACCCCACGGGCTGCGATAAGATCGTCTTCAATGAGCAGGATTCGCATCCCTCTGCTTCCTCTGGTAAGTTTACGGATATGACTTACCACTATTGCGTGCATATCAGCAAAGGATTTTTACCATTTAAGTGTATTTTCCTGAAGCTGATCGATGTGCCGGCAACATTGTGTGCCTCGACATGACCCTTATCGCTTTTATGAGCTTGATACCGTCTCAATGAGATGCACCGCTCTTCTCGACTACGCAGCCGTATGCAGTGCCCGTCTGCACGATCTCGCGCGGTTTCGCCTGGAGGGCCGCATCGCCGGATTGTCCGGTCTGATCGTCGACATCGACGGGCTTGCGGGACACGCCTCGGTCGGTGACCGGCTGCTGCTCGCCGGCAAGGACGGTCAGACCGTGCCGGCGGAAATCGTCACCTTCCGCCATGGCCTGGCGCAGGCGATGCCATTCGGCCGGCTCGATGGGCTCGGGCCGGGTGCCGCAGCTGTGTTCCAGGTCCAGGCCGATAGCAGCACCCACGGAGGGTCGTTGCCGGTTGCGGATGGTTGGCTGGGGCGCGTGCTCGACCCGCTGGGCAGGCCGCTGGACCGGCGCGGGCCCTTGCCGGCCGGCCGGCGTTGCCGGCAGGTGCGCGCGACACCGCCCGATGCGCCGTTGCGGGCGCGGCTCGGCGCCCGGCTGGATCTCGGCGTGCGCGCCCTGAACTGCTTTGCGACCTGCCGGCAGGGGCAGCGGATCGGCCTGTTCTCCGGCTCCGGCATAGGCAAGTCGACCCTTCTCGCCATGCTGGCGCGGCATACCGCCTGCGATGTCGCCGTGCTCGCCCTGGTCGGGGAGCGCGGACGCGAGGTGCGGGAGTTCATCGAGGACGATCTGGGCGAGGCCGGGCTGGCCCGCTCGGTGGTCATTGTCGCCACCTCCGATTCGCCGCCGCTGCTGCGCCGGGAGGCGGCGTTCGCCGCCATGGCCGTGGCCGAGTACTTTCGCGACCAGGGAAAATCGGTGCTGCTGCTGATGGACAGCATCACCCGCTTCTGTCTCGCATTGCGGGAAATCGGATTGTCGTCAGGCGAGCCGCCGGCCACGCGCGGCTACCCGCCCAGCGTATTCGCCGAACTGCCACGGCTGCTGGAACGGGCAGGCCCCGGACTGGACCGCCGGGATGGTCCTGTAGGCCACATCACCGCGCTGTTCAGCGTCCTCGTCGAAGGTGACGACCACAACGAGCCGGTTGCCGACGCGGTGCGCGGCATCCTCGACGGGCACGTCGTGCTGGCGCGGCGCATCGCCGAGCGGGGCCGCTATCCCGCGATCGACGTGCTGCGCTCGCTGTCGCGCGCCGTGCCCGGGTGCAACGCCCCGGAAGAGAACGCCCTGTCGCGCCGCGCCCGTGCGCTGCTGGCGCTGCATGAGGACATGGCCGACATGGTGCGGCTGGGCGCCTACCGCGCCGGCAGCGACCCGGCGGTCGACGAGGCTATGGCGCTCGCGCCGCGCGTCGAGGCGGTGCTGCAGCAACAGCGCGACGAGCACTCGAACATGGCGGAAAGCTTCGCCCTATTGCGCGAGGCACTGGTACCCGACATGACCCAGGACCCCTTGGAATCGCTGCTCCGCGTGCGCCGGATCGGGGTGGACGAGGTGCGCCGGTGCCTTGCCGAATGCCTGCGGATCGAGGGCGAGGCCGCCGCCGCGGTCGCCGCGATCGAGGCCGCGGTCGAACATGAGATGGAAGTCGCCACCAACCTCGCCGCCGGCGACGCCGAGGTGGAGGCCTTCGCCGCCTGGCTGCGACAGATGCGCCCGAAGCAACAGGCTGCGGTCGCCGGGAAACAGGATGCCGAGGCGGCTACGGCAGAAGCCCGTGCCGCGCTGGCGGCGGCGCGGGCGGCCGTGCGGGCGGTGGAAGAGCTTCTGGAACAGCACGCGCTCGCGGCGGAGGCCGAAGCGGAGCGCAGGGCGCAGGGCGCGATCGACGAGATCGCACAGCACGGCGAGCCTATAGCGCAAAAGTGACCGCCCCCCTGTGCGCTCGCGCACATGGGCAGGCCAGGGTGAATGCATTAGCGTGCTCCTCCAAGGGGGTACGGAATGGCGCGAAACCTGCTGCTCGGGACGGCACTGCAGACGGGCCTGGCATTCCTCTCCGGGGTGGGCGCCCACCCCGCGCACGCCCAGCCTGCGCCGAACGCGCGCCCGGCGGGGGGCACGGTGGTGGCCGGATCGGCGTCGATCAGCCGGACGCCCGCCAACACGCAGATCAACCAGTCCAGCCCGCGCGCGGCGATCGACTGGCGCAGCTTCGACGTGGGTGCGCAGCAGAGCGTGACCTTTGCCCAGCCGTCGGCCAGTGCCGTGGCGCTGAACCGGGTGACCGGCCCGGACCCCTCGCAGATTGCCGGCCGGATCGATGCCAACGGCCAGTTCATCCTGGTGAACCAGTCGGGCGTGACCTTCTACAAGGGCGCGCAGGTGAATGCCGCCGGGGTGATGGTGAGCGCCGCCAACATCACCAATCAGAACTTCATGGCCGGGCGCCTGACGTTCGACCAGGCCGGCCGCAATCCGAACGCGCGGATCGACAACCGCGGCAGCATCACGGTGCGCGAGGCGGGACTGGCGGCGCTGGTGGCGCCGCAGGTGGCGAATTCGGGGGTGATCACGGCGCGGCTGGGCCATGTGGTGCTGGCGGGGGCGAAGACCGCGACGCTGGACCTGTATGGCGACGGGCTGCTGTCGCTGGACGTGAGCAACCAGGTGACGCAGGCGCCGGTGGGTGCGGACGGCAAGGCGGCCACCGCGCTGGTGACCAACACCGGGGTGATCGTCGCGGACGGCGGCACGGTGCAGCTGACGGCGCGGGCGGCGGACGGTCTGGTGCAGACGCTGGTGCAGGCGGGCGGCACGATCCAGGCGGCGAGCGTGGGGGCACGGACCGGGGTGGTGGCGCTGAGCGGCGTCGGCGGCTCGGTAGTGGTGGAGGGGCAGCTGTCTGCGCCGGGCAGTGCGCCAGGCACCACGGGCGGCGCGGTGCAGGTGGTGGCGGACCACGACGTGACGGTGGCGGGCAGCGCGCGGATCGATGCCTCGGGCCAGGCGGGCGGCGGGGTGGTGGCGATCGGCACCACGCTGAACCGCGCGCGCGACACCAAGGCGACGGCGGCGATGACCGCGGCCAACACCACCATACAGGCGGGTGCCAGGGTCAGCGCCAACGCCGCCGGCAAGGGCGACGGCGGAAGGGTCGTCGTGCTGTCCAAGGCGGCGACCACGGTGGCGGCGCCGATCCAGGCCAAGGGCGGCCCGCAGGGCGGCAACGGCGGCTTCGTCGAGACGTCGGGCAAGTCGCTGATCATGCGCGGCAGCGCATCGGTCGACGCCGGTGCACAGTCGGCAACGGGCAAGCCTGGCACCTGGCTGCTCGATCCGCTCGACCTCGACGTGGTGAATGGCGACGCGGATACCAATGTCGACCAGTCCGCCGGCCCGCCGTTCACCGTCACGCCGAACGCCGCCGGGGCGCAGATCAGCAACATCACGATCGAGAACGCCTTGGACGGCCTGATCAGCGAGGCCGGTCCGACCAACGTGGTTCTCACCACAGAGGGCACAACCGGCACGGCGAGTGGCAACATCACCGTGGATGCCGGGGCACCGATAACCTGGACCTCGGCCGCAACGCTGACGATGAATGCCAGCGGCTCCATCCTCGTGAACTCGGCCATCACCAATACGACCAGCCCCAACGCTGCGCTGACACTCGTCGCCGGCGGAGGGGTAAGTCAGTCTGCCAACGGGATCATCTCGGTCTCGAACCTGTCGGTTACCGCGACGAACGACGTCAACCTGAACGCGGCAAACGCAGTGACGACGCTTGCCGGTTCCGTCCTCGGGGGCGGCAGCAATTTCGTATTCAACAATGCTGCGCCATTGACCGTCGGTGCAGTTGGCGGCCGGAGCGGCATCACGACCGCCAATGGCGGGATCACGCTGACGACGACCAGCAAGAGCGGCCTGACACTCGCCGCCAATCTGAACGCGGGCGGCGGGACGGTGACACTGAACTCGGCCGGCGGAATCACCCAAAGCTCCGGCGAGATCACCGCCGCCGTTTTGAGTGGCACCGCTGCCGGCGCCACCCTGCTGACATCGGCAAATAATGTCGCTGCATTGAGTTCTTTCAAGGCGCCGGGTCAATTGTTCGTATTGGACGATTCGAATGCGGCGGCGCTCAGTGTCAGCGATCTGACTGCCGGAACCATCGGCTTGACGGCGGGGTCCATCAACATTCCGGGTGCGATCACCGGCGACAGCGTGAAGCTCACGGCAACGGCCGGCGGCATCAGCGAGGCCGGCGGCAGCATCGCGTCACCGCAACTGTTTGGCAGCGCGACCGGAGCCGTCGACCTGACGGGCACCAACGATATAGCGACCCTGAGCGGGTTCACCTCCGACCAGGCCTTCGCCCTGACAACCAATACAGCGCTGACGGTGTTCGGTGATGTAAGCGCGGCGACTGTGAGCCTAACCGCCCCGGCAATCACCATCACCACCCCGATTACCGGCACGACCAGTGTGACACTGAACGCCACCAATGGTGGGATCAGCAAGTCAGCGGTCATCGATGCCGTGACATTCGTCGGCAGCATCATCACACCGCTGCTCACCGGCAGTGCAACCGGGTCCGTCGATCTGACCGGCAGCAGCCAAATCACCGCAAACAACCAAATCAACGCACTTGGCCCATTTAACGCCTCGGGCCGGGCCTTCACGTTGCAGAACAACGGTGCCGATCTGACGGTGAACGGCGTGACCGCCGCCACGGTGAACCTGAGCGCGCCCACGATAAACATTCCGGGAGTGATCACCGGGACGACCAGCGTGCAGCTGACCGCAACCGGCGGCTCCATCATCGAATCCCCGAACGGTTCGATCGTCACGAGCAGCTTCTCTGCCTCCGCCGCCAACGAAGGTCCGGCCAACATCCGGCTGATCGGTGCCGGCAACAAGATTGCCGCCAGCACGGGTATCTCGGCTTTCGGAGGAGACGTGGTGCTGGTGGATGATCCGACACTATTGCTGACGGGAAACTAT
>CAWETN010000014.1:0-153601 GCA_963812075.1 uncultured Alphaproteobacteria bacterium | reverse complement strand
TATCGGCACATGGTGGCAAAGGGCAAGCCGACGCCTGTCATCGTCACCGCGATCGCTCGCGAATTGGCCGGGTTCGTATGGTCCATTGCCTGCATCACTTCGGATCCCCCTGCGAAGACGTCCGACGTCGCGACAACGTCGGACAGGGTGTGTCCAACCGAGTCAACGGAACGGTCCCGCGCGCTGCGTCGCCACCCGTTGAAGGTCGCGACGCGCCGTGCGGCGCGCCCGGGCCAAACCGATGCGTCCATTGAATTGCGTTACGTAACGCTGGACACGACCATCACCGAAGGCCGACCAACCCGATGGCGAGTGCTCCGGCTTCACGGACGCGACGATCTGCAGCTACATCGGCTCAAGAGAACGACGGATAACCACATAGTCGGATCATCATCCGGCATGCACGGCGGGGGGCGGAACCGGTCAGGGCAATCCTCGAAGGCTCGCTTGGAACTCGACTTCCGACGGTAGACAGAGGCAGGCCCGCGACGCACCATGGTCCTGCGGTAACCAACCCGCGTATCACAGCATGATCGACCGTCGCTCAGTGCCCGCCCCCCACCGCGCATGCCTGCATCAGACGAAATCAACCGGGAGGAAAAGAGCCGGGTAGAATTTTGCGTCTCAACTCCTTGCAAACGGACATGACAGCGGGCCTGGCGTTCGGCGACGTGTCATGGCATCTCACCGATCGATTTGCGCGGCATGATTTTCCACTCCGACGCGTTACGTCACGAAACCCCGTCACCGGGACCGCGTCAGGCGCGGTTCTTGAGCGCCAGCTGTCGTTGCCGGTCTCGACGATGTCGCAGTGATGGGTGAGACGGTCGAGCAGCGCGGTGGTCATCTTGGCGTCGCCGAACACGGTGGGCCATTCGCCGAACGCCAGGTTGGTGGTGACGATGACCGAGGTCCGTTCGTAGAGCCGGCTGACGAGGTGGAACAGCAGCTGGCCGCCGGACTGGGCGAACGGCAGATAGCCGAGCTCGTCGAGGATGACGAAGTCGAGCGGGAGAGATGGTCGGCGAGGCGCCCCTGGCCGGCCGGCCCGTCCTTCGGCCTCGAGCCGGTTGACCAGATCGACGGTGTTGAAGAAGCGGCCGCGGGCGCCGGCGCGCATGCAGCTTCGCGCGATCGCGATCGCCAGATGGGTCTTGCCGGTGCCGGTGCCGCCGACCAGCACGACGTTGCGCTGCTGGGCGAGGAAGTCGCCGGCGGCGAGATCGCGCACCAGGCTCTCGTTGATCGGCGTGTCCGTCGAAGTCGAAGTCGTCGATATCCTTGGCCAGCGGCAGCTTGGCGATGGTCATCTGGTACCGGATCGAGCGTGCCTGCTTCTCGGCGATCTCGGCCTTGAGCAGGTCGCCGACGAAGCGCTGCGGCGAGTGCTGCCGCTTCAGCGCCGTGGCGACCACCTCGTCGTAGGCGTCCTTCATGCCGAAGAGCTTCAGTGTCGCCCATCAGGTCGAGGATCTCGTTCCGTTCCATGGATGCCTCCTCGGGCTGTCGTAGCGGGCGCAGTCGGCGACCGGCGCGTGGCTGAGCCGTCAGGGCGTCGGGCGAGGATGATGCGCCGTCGGCCCCGGGTCTGGCGCTGGCGCGTCAGGATGTTGATGATCACGTCGGACGATGGACGCCCTCGGCCAGCGCCTCCGCGCAGGCCGCCTCGACCGCCGGCACCGTCGGTCAGCACCGCGGACAGGATGGCGACCATCTGGCGGTCGCCATCATCGGACCGGCGAGCGCCGCCGCACCCGCTCCAGCGCAGCCGGCAGCACCCAGTCCTTGAACGGCGCGCCGTTGCGCAGCGCGCCGGGCTTGCGCGCCAGCACCGGCACGTAATGCCAGGGATCGTAGATCGTCTCGCCGCGGCCGAAGCTGCGGCGCGTGCTCGCCGACGATCCCGCCGTCCTGGCGGATGACGATCCGATCGGCATAGGCGTGGATCTCGACCGGCCGGCCCGACCGCCCTGGCGTTCACCGAGTATTTGTTGTTGTCGAACCGGACCAGGCAGGTCTTCGACACCGAGGCCGGCAGGCGCGTGGAAGCCGTCGAAGCGGCCGCGATAGGCGACCAGCGTCGGCCGTTCCGCTTCGAACACCTCCCAGACCGTCCGGTCCTTGCAGCTCCGGATGGCGCGTGCGCCTTGGCGTAGGCGACGCACTGATCCAGCAGCCAGGCGTTCATCTCGTCGTAGCTCCTGAACCGCAGCCGCGGCGTGAAGAAGCGCTCGCGCACCAGACCAACCTGGTTCTCGACCTGGCCCTTCTCCCAACCCGACGCCGGCGTGCAGGCCACCGGCTCGACCAGATAATGGCCGCACATCTGCAGGAAGCGGCGGTTGTACTGCCGCTCCTTGCCGACGAAGATCGCCTCCACCGCGGTCTTCATGTTGTCGTAGATGCCGCGCTGGCAGGCGCCGCCGAAGAAGGCGAACGCCCGCTCATGCGCGTCGAACACCATCTCCTGGCTCTCGCGCGGATAGGCCCGCACAAACAGCATGCGGCTGTGGCACAGCCGCATGTGCGCGACCTTCACCGTCGTCGTCACCGCCCAGCACGACGACCTCGTGGCTCCAGTCGAACTGGTAGGCCTCGCCCGGCGCAAACGATCAGCGGCACATAGGCCTCCGCCATCTCAGCGTCGCGGCTCCAGCCGCGGGCATAGCGGCGGACCGCGTCATAGCCGCCCTCGTAGCCCAGTGCCCGCAGCTCCTCGAAGAGGCGGATCATCGTCAGCCGCTCGCGGCCGACGCTTCGCCGTTCTTCCAGCAGCTCGCTCCAATCCCGCCCATGCCCCAGCTTCGGGCGCGGCTGGACCTCCGCTCGTACGAACGCCGTCTCCCCCGAGCGCAGCACCTTGCGGACCGTGTTCCGCGACACCTTCAGGTCGCGCACGATCTCCTTGATCGACTTGCCCTTGACGAAATGCTCGCGCCGGATCCGGCCGATCGTCTCCACAACCAGCATCCCCCCCGCCCACCTCGCGCAGAAGCGCCGCTCGTGAGCCGCTGTTCAGGGGGTCAATTTTGCACGCCGATCAGCCCCTCACGGGGTCAATTTTGCACGCCAACACACATCCGACTGAGCAGTTGTGGTCTGATCGGCGCCTCGTCATTGCAGGCCCCCGCCTCAAAGCCGGTGCGCAAGGCGGAAAATAGGCTTTGGCTCACGCGGCGGTGAAGGGAAGAGCGCAGACCTCGCCCTCACATCGGGGAGAGGGAGACGCGTTGCCATCAGGTCATCAGACCGTAGTTAAAGAAAGCCGCCCAGGGGTGGCCGAGACGGCAAGGCGATTGTGCGAATCACTAGGCAGTCTCCCTCTGCGAGGGCGAGACTGCCGCATCACGCTGGGGGTGGCTTGTGTTGGGGTGGCTTGTGATCCTCGCTACCTGGCATAGCAACGAAAAGCCGAGCCATACGAACCTGAACTCGCACAACCGGCGTCATTCTCCGCTGGAAGAAGCCGCCCTCCGCGACAAGGTGGCAAACGCGTATCCTCGCGAAGTTGAGGAAGTGTCTTCGCTCTCGCGACGTAGGCGCTAGAGATGCGGATACAAGCACCGGAATCTACTCATTCGGAACGGGCCGTCCGGCCGATCTGCCCGAGACGAAGGCGTTTCTTTCACCCCGGCGTGGCTTACCGACACGCACGCAGCGCGAGCATCTGGATCGCGACCCGCTACAAGAAGACCGCACGAACTTCCTGGCTGCCGTCCGGCTCCACTCGCCCATCGGCGCATCGCTTTCTGGACCAAGTTGCATCGATGGCATGAGTGCGCTAGCGTACGATAATCGTTACACTGCACGGCAACAAAATGCGGCGCACACCTCTGAAGAGATGTGTGCCGAGTGTGCAGCACGGAGAAGTCCCCGCTCGGTAACCACACGGCGACGATCCTAAACGACGGATCAAGCTCCGCCTTCCTTTTGGGAGTGATGACCGTCGGCCCTCGCACCTGGGTGCCGGGTTCGCTGCGCTGACCGAAGGGTGATTGCCATGATGGCAAGACCGCGCGGCGGTCCGGCCGCGCCCCAAGGAGAACGCCTCATGTCCCCCCGCGATGACGGCGCACCATCAAATGAAACCAATGGGGCCAAATCCGATGGGATCGCAGCACATCGGCCGGCGCCGTGTTCGAAGCATCAACCCCCTGGAGCCGCGCAACGCGTCAGCGCGCGCCAGACGATCGCTTGGCCCTATGCAGGTGGCATCATCGGCTATCACCTGCTGGCACTTCTCGCGCTGGTGCCCTGGTTCTTCACCTGGAGCGGAGTTGTCCAGTCGATCGTCGGGCTGTTTGTCTTCGGAACCCTTGGTATCAATCTCGGCTATCATCGTCTGCTCACCCACCGTGGGCTGATTTGCCCGAAATGGTTGGAGCGGACTTTCGTCATCCTGGGCGTGTGTTGCGTCCAGGACACGCCAGCCCGCTGGGTGTCGGTCCATCGCCTGCATCATCAACATTCGGATGAGCCAGCCGACCCGCACAGTCCGCTTGGTAGCTTTGTGTGGGGCCACATGGGCTGGCTGATGGTGCAGACCCCCGAGCTAGCGAGGCTGCGGATCTATGAACGCTACGCCAAGGACATCCTCGCCGATCGTTTCTATCGCGCACTAGAGAGGAATTGGCGATGGGTGTACATAGTGCTCGCCTCCTGGGGCGTCTTTTTCGCAGGGGGCTTCATTGGCGCCAGCGTGGCAGGCCAGACCACGCTAGAGGCGCTGCGTATGGGGGCCAGTTTTCTCGTTTGGGGCGTGTTTCTGCGCACCGTCCTGGTGTGGCACATTACCTGGTCGGTGAACTCCCTGGCGCATGTCTGGGGTTCCCAACGTTACGACACCGGCAACTCCAGCCGGAATAATCTGCTTGTCGGCTACGTCAGCAATGGTGAAGGGTGGCACAACAACCACCATGCAGATCCCCGCTCGGCCCGCCATGGCCACACCTGGTGGGAACTGGACGTGACCTGGCTTACCATCCGCGTACTCGGCACGGTCGGCCTTGCTAGGCGCATCGCCACGCCCAGACCGGAATTGATGGCCGCGGCCCGGCTCTAAGGGGAAGGACATCGGCATCGCTGGGCTCCCGGATTAGACAGCGTCGACAAATCATCCGGAGCGGTTTGGTTCTGTGTTCCAGTCGGGCTTTCAAACCTGCAAGCAGGAACGCTCGCGAGCCGGTGCGGGGGATCGCTGAATACGTAGGCATTGCTGGTGGAGATCACCCGCCAACGACTTGCGCATTGGCCGAACAGATCCCGCGCGCGCAACCGGAGCGGCGACGGTGGCAGCACAAATCAGAGTTGCCCCGACTGCCGAGAGCGGTCGACGTCGCATCATGGTTGGCATCACAGGCGTTTGCAGGACATGCCAGTTCAGGGCACCCCAGGTGATGCTGGACCTCCGGCTCGGTCGCTGGCGGTGTCGAAATCAGCGATGCGAACGGCAAACCTTTGTCAACCGCCTTCCCGACACCGCAGTCTCTGCGGCACGCGGAACCCGTCGCGTTATTGAACTCCTACAACTGCTCCGTCACACCGCTGGCGGACGGCCAGACGAGATGTTGGTGGCGCGTTTGCGATCCCTGCCAGCGACAATACGATCCTGCGGCAGCTGAACGCGGGCCGCCAGTCGGGTCCAGGCGGCGGTCCGCTTCGTCGGGATCGACGACTGGAGCTGGCGCAAGGGACAGACGTACGGGACAATTGTCGTCGACTTGGAGCAGCACGACGTTGTCGAGGTGATCGCTGAGCGTTCGATGGAAACGACAGCGGATTGGTTCGCGCGACACCCCGAGGTGGAAGTCGTGTGCCGAGACCGGTGCGGGTTGTACTTTCAGGTGCGCGTGAAGGGGCACGGCAGGCGCGGCAGGGGATCGGTTTCACACTCTGCAGAACCTGCGGGAGGCAGACCGAGCAGCCGGGCGCTCGGTTGCGGCACCGCTGCCTACCGACGAACGAGCGGATCATGCGTTCGATCGAGATCATCGGATTCGTTCGCCAGCCAGCCTACCCGTTTGGCCCCTCGTCCAACCAGATATTGGACAGATCCTGGTTGATGAAGTGGCTGGGCCCGATCTTCCAGCCGTGCACATAAGACCGCTCGGGGATCATTCGGTACCACCACAGCATCGGAAACTCGTGCGCCTTGGTATCGATGATGTGCGTCTCGTATTGTCGCATCAGCGCGCGTTGCTTGTCGAAGTCGGTCTCGCTCAGCATCCTCTCGTAGACTTCGATCAGTTCCGGATCGTTGTAGCCGCCGTAGTTCACAGGCGACTTCACGTGCGGCAGATATTTGTGCGTGTCCAGCACGGGATTCACCACGCTGTTGCAGTTGGCCTCGACCACGACGTCGAAGTCGCCGGTGCGCATCGCCTGTAGCCACGGGCCGGTCGGCTGTACGCGCTGCGTGGCCTTCACGCCGATCTTGCTCCATTGGTCGACCAGCCACGTGCCGACGTATTTGTATGGCTGATCGACGTTCCGGTTGAGCAGCTCCAAACGCAGCCCCTCCTGGTCGGCTTCCTTCAACAGACGCCGAGCCTCGGCACGCGACTTCTCGATGTCAGGCCAGAAGCCTGCCAGCTTCTGCAGTTCCTCCTTGGTCGCCGCGAGCGGCGAGCCGGGGAACACGATGCCTCCCACGGTGTGCACGTTGGCAATCTTCGACAGTGCCGGCGCGCCGTTCCACTGATCGACGGCCAGCAGCAGTGCCCGGCGCACCCGCACGTCGTCGAACGGCTTGCGCCGCTGGTTGGGCGTGACCACGTTGCCGCAGTTCCAGTCGTGGGTCTGCACCTTCACCTTGTCGCCGAGTTCCCGCCGAAGATCGTTGATCGCTGATGGCGGCAGGCCGCGGAACTCCATCGCCGCGCGACCGGAGTGGATGGCCTCGACCCGCACTACCTGCTTGTCGGCGAAGATGCCGATGAAGCCGTCAAGGTACGGCTTCCCCTTGTGGTAGTAGTCCGGATTCCGCTCGCCCTTCATCGACTGGCCAATGTCATGGCTGACGAACCTGAACGGACCGGAGCCCATCACATGCTGCTCGTACCAGCGCACATCCTTCTCGAGGATCGCCTGCGAATAGATGAATGCAAAGGGATCAGCCAGGGACGGCAGGAAGGTGTTGGTGGCGAATTTCAGCCGAAACACCACGGTGGTCGGATCGGGCGCTTCGACCGAGTCCACCACCGACCACCAGTCCTGCCGCGCGCTCAGCACCCCTTTCGGGGGGAAGATGATCTTATGCCAGCTTGCCGCCACGTCACCGGCGGTCAGCGGCGAGCCGTCGTGGAACTTCACCCCCGTACGGATCTTGAACGTGTAGGTCTTTCCGTCATCCGTCGGCTTCGGGATGGAGATGCAGAGATCGCAGACGAACTGGGTGGTATCCGATGGATTCTCCGGATTGACCCGCATCAGCACGCTGTAGAACGGCGCCAGGGCATGCAGCATGGCAAAGGTCCCCTCGCGGTGACCATCCAGGCTCGGCGGGGCATCCGCCGGGATCATGTAGGTCAGGGTGCCGCCGCGCTTCGGCGTCGCCTCGACCGTGTCGGCCGCCATGACCGGTCCCACTGCGACAACCACAGCGATCGACGCAATGATAAGGGCTGTTCGCATGTCTCTGCCTCCCTTGGTGTTCGATCCTCCCGAATGTCCTTCGTGTTATTGGCCGTTCCTGCGAACGTCGCAGTCACGGCAGCCGTCGCCTTGTCGGCCGAAAGCCAAGCGTGTTCAGCTCGCCCGCCCACCGCACACGTCGCTGCACGCCAGGAAATGCCCGGCCTCGCGCACGAAGTAGCGCCCGCCCTGTCATGTCGGCACTGGAAGCCACTCTTGCATCGTCACCTAGCGTGTGCGTGACCTTCCGCTACGGGTGCCAGCACCGGAGCGTCGTGTTTGTCGTCGATTTCCTCAAAGGTGCGGCCCTTGGGTTCGAACCCGAACGCCCAGAACCCGATAACGCCAAGGATGTACCAGGCGGCGAAGTAACTCAGTGCCGGGCCGAGCATAACGAGGTTAGGCGCTGCGGGCTTGATCACATCGCCCGCGCCCATGATCAGTGCCAGGCCGAGCGGCCCAACGAACTTGCCACAATTGCCGACGCCATAGCTGAGACCCATGCCGCTTGCGCGTAGCCGGGCCGGCCAGATCTCCGCCATATACGGTCCGACGACAGTGTAGACGGCACTTCCGAAGAAGGTTTGCGCCACCATCAAAATGAAGAACAGCGACGTGCCAAAGACATAGACATCGTACAGATAGCCCGCGAGCACCATCAGCACGGCCGCCAGCACGCAATAGAGCGTACCGGAGCCACGCCGCCCCAAGGGCTCGATCAGTGCGGTGACGCTGAACCGCCCAAGAATTCCTGCCAAGTTCACGAAAATCATCAGGAACGCCGCGTGTTCCGGTGTGATCTTTGGCACCAGGACGAGTACCAGCAGCGTCGGTCCCCACAGCCCAAGCGAAGCGCCACCGGTCTGGGTCAGACCGGTGAGACACCCGGAGGCGACCAACCGGGGATATTTGAACAACTCGAGCCAGCGTGTCGTCTCGGTCGCCGGCGCAATGCTTGGCAGCGAAATCTCGCTGGGATCGATCATCAGCGCCCAGGCGAGCGACTGTCGTGCCTCTTCATGGCGCCCCATGCGTATCAGCCAGCGCGGCGACTCCGGCACCCACCAACGGATCATGAACACCAGAACCAACGGAACCAAGCCGACCAGGAACAGGCCGCGCCAGCCTACGATTGGAAGCAGTTGCCAGGCCGCGAGACCGGCCAGCATACTGCCTGCCGGAAGCAGAGTTGTAATCAGCGCACTGACCCAGCCGCGCTTGTAGGCTGGGATGAACTCCTGCACCAGTGGCAGATCGATCGCGAAGATGCCGGCGTTACCAACGCCGACAAAGAAACGGAAGAACATTAAAAAGAGCCACCCGGGAACGAAGCCGTCCTGTCCCGGGGTGAATACCATGACCCCGGTGGCGAGGGAGATGGTGACCGCCGACATGATGAATACCGTGCGGCGGCCGATCTTGTCGCCGAGCCACCCCCAGAAGAAGGCGCCAGGAACTGCTCCAAGACCCGAGGCGAGCAGAATTGCTCCGCCCTCCCAATAGGTCAGCGACCATTGTTTGGTCAGCGCGGCCGCGACGTACCCGATCAGAAAGAAATCGAAAAAGTCGAGCAGATCTGCCAAATTCGCTGTGCAAATCAGCTTCCACTGATTCGCCGTCAGTTTCCTCTGCCCCTCAAGCAGTTCGATCATTTCGTTCCCTCCGCTGGCCGGCGGACGGCGAATGAACGAACCCCACGCGACAATCTTCGCTGTCGCGCATGGGGTAACAACGTGCTGAACCGGCCACCACTGCCCGATACCGCCAGCCAATTCCAGCGTAACCTCGCGCGGGATCGCTATCAAGATGATCCTATACGGCTTGCCGCACTGCGCGCACGGTCCTGTATTGCCCGCGCATGTCGGCGTCAGGGATGGCACCGGCGAGATCGAGGTTATGCTGGCTGCGTTTGACGTCGCGCCGACAGACCTGACGCCGACGTATGAGCTATGGGTGGGTCGGCGCGAGCGGTGGTTACACTCCATGGGTGAGCAGTTTGCGGGGGACAGGACGGCGGTGACGTGAACCCTACCCTTGCGCGTTCGGGTCGCGCAGCCCGGCGCAGAACGGCAGCGCGATGAGGCAAAGCCCGGCCATGAATAGAAAGGCCAGACCGTCGAACCGGGCATAAAGAAAGCCGGACGCAACGGTCACCAGCGCGATGACCAGGCCAACGCAGAATGTTCCATAGATCGCCTGCGCTGTTGCGGCGAGCCGGACCGGCACGATCGCGACGATGAGCTGGATTGCTGCGAGGTGGAACAAGGCGAAGGTCAGTCCGTGCAGGGGCTGGATGCAGGCAAGGACCCACGGCCAGGTCGTAAAGGCGGCAACGCTCCATCGGAGCACTCCGGCCCCAACGGCAAGCATCATCGCCCCGTTGGTGCCGATCCTTCTGATCAGCCACGGCCCGATGAGGACAAAGACGACGACTTCGGCGAACACCGACTCCGACCAGAGCATACTGATGGTGACGAAGTCGATCCCGGCGCCTCGCCAGCGGATCACCGCGAAGGAATCATGCAGGGCGTGGCTTCCCCAGAGCAGCGAGGCGGCGAACAGCAGCCGGCGATAAAGCGGGATGCGAAGCAGCAGGATACCATCCCGCAGTATCGAAGCGCTAAACCGCGATCCTTCCACCCTGAGTTTGGGGAGGAACAGTACGAGGCCGCTGCTCATGATCAGAAGGCCTGCGCTGGTAGACATCGATGCTGCAAGACCGGCCGCGGCGGATAGCCATCCGCTCGCCATGTCGCCGACAGCGAAAGCCCCGGATCCGGCTGCGCGAAGCCAGCCATACTGAAAGCGCCGCTCGCCCCGGCTGGTCTGCGCCGCCGTGGCGCCGAGCGCGTCCAGGATGGGCGCAATCGGTCCCAACATAGCGGCATGGACAAGCGCGACGCTGAACAACCCGGCATAGCTCCGCGGAAGCAGATAGGCAGCCGTTGCCACCGCCGCGAGCAGGGAGCAGCCCCAGAGGATCAGGGTGTGCCGATGCAGACGGTCAGCGGCATGGGAGACAAGTGGACCGGCCAGGAGCCTGACGACCATGGCGCCTGCCAGCACGAGCCCAATGTCCTCCGGCTTTAATCCCCGCTCGCTCAGGAGGGGTGGCACGAAGGGGGACTGGGCGCCGAATGCGCCATAGAGAAGGGCGTATGCCGCCAGGAAGAACCAGAGGGTCCGCATCTCGGGAGACTACGCTCCGGACGCGCGCAAGGCGTGGCTACAGCTTTTCCAGCACGTGGAACCGCTCGCACCAGAGCATCATGTCCTCGGCGAACTGTCCAAGCCGAGTGAAATACCTCCGGTGCGCTTCCCGCCACGAAGCGAGGCTGCGATCATCTTCTCCCTCGTCGTAAGCGAAGGTTGCGTCACCTCGTTGAATCGGCGCTGTGTCAGTCCGATCGTCTCAATCACCGCCAGCGCGCGGCCGTCACCGCTCAGCACAATCCAGCGCTTGCCGACTTCCGTCTTGAGGCCTCCGACCGCTGCCCAGCATGTCGCGGTCTTCGTGCCCACCAGCACAAGGCTGGCGAGTTCATCGGCAAGCGCGGGACTGTCGCCGAAGCTGAAGCTGTCGGTGGGTTGCCGCATGGCGTTGATTACAAACTGGGGGCCGGCGATGATCAAGTATCCAGGCTGCGGAGATCGACCCACCGACGTTTGTAACGACTGACCTGAGCAGAACGGGATGGAGAATGGCGGTCTGCTGCGTCCCGGGCGCCCCGCAGCCGTACTCGCCTGCCGCTGTTTCGCGGGATACTTAACCTCGATCGAGACAAGGTCACCCGTCTTACTATGTGAGGGTCGGATCCGGCGCAACGCGGACCGGAGTCTTTCCGAAGTTCTCGCCGCCAGCATCTCGGCGAAGGCGGTGGGGATGACCTCGAATCCTTCGCGGATATCCTCACGGTGACGGTCCTCGCCAGAAGCGACCCCCGGTGCCATCTCGGCTAGGAACGCATCGTGCCAATCCGGCGCATACTCGCCGACGGAGAGATTCCACACGCTAACACCAAATGCTTCGGCGCGGCGGCGTTCCAACGCTCTGACGTCCACCCCGGGAGCATCGCCGTAATGCGCAATCAACCCGCAAATTGTCATCCGCGCGCCCAGCTTGGACAGCGGCAGCACCGCCTCAAACACCGCCCCACCAACGTTCTCGAGTAGATGTCGATGCCGTCCGGGCAAGCAGCCTTCAGATCCTGGACAAAACTGGGTGACAGGTGCGAGATACAGGTATCGAAGCCGAGCTCCTCGACCACGTAGCGGCACTTCTCCTCACGCCCGGCGATGCCCACCACTCGACAGCCCTTCAACCGCGCACGCTGGCCGGCGATCTGACCTACACCGCCCGACGCCGCAGACACGACCGTCGTCTCACCCGGCTTCGGTTCGCATTGCAGGATCATGCCGGCATAGGCGGCCGTCGCTGCGGCACTATCAAACCCGGCGCTCCAGGGCGGAGCTGGCTCGTGTGGTGCACGATGCTTCAAGAGCACTATACGTGATAACTGCCCTTCCCGAGTCTAATCTGACTGTGATGGGGGATGTCTGATGACGCTCGATCCCGGCAGCTGGCCCGGCTCCCCGAAGGTGAGAAGCGCCCACCGCGCGGCGTGCGCTCGCCATGGCGCAGTCCACGGCCTACCAGGCGGCGGCAGACTAGCAACCGACCCTCAGGGCCTATGCAACCGATCTGGCCAACTTCAAGGCCTGGTTGCGAGGCTAACGGCCTCCAGCCGATGCCTGCGGCCCCGGAGACCGTAGGGGCCTACCTGGCGACCGCCGGGCTCGGCTATGCCCTCCCGACCCTGCGGCGAAGGGTCGCGGCGATCGCAAGGGCCCATCGGATCGCCCCACATCCGCTCGATACCAAGCACCCGGTTATCCGGGAGACGCTGCGCGGCATCGCACGCACTCATGGCGAGCCTGGCCGGCGACCGGCGCTGACCACGGCGGAGATCAAGCGGCTCGGCCGTGGCAGCGTAAGGCTGGCCGAGACCGTGAGGGCGTAGGGCGAGCGGAAGGAAAGTATGGCGCAACAGTCGGCGAGACGGGGTCGAGAAACCAGCGCTATCCACAGTGCTTCAAGCACGCTTTGGGTGATTTGGACCCGACCCGCGAACTCCCATACAGGCCGGCAGCAGACCATAGCTGCATCACAGGCCGGACAGATGGCAGCATCCGACTACGCGCGACGACGATCCTGAAGTTTTTCCTTGCCACGAAGGGGGCGTCCACAGATGGATCGCATCTGCTGCTTGCTTCGAGCGAATGCTGTTCCGGCGGAAGCGCCGGAGGACCCGGCGGGCTCCCGGCCCCGACAATGCACGCTGCGCAGCCCATGCGCTTCGACTGCCAGAGCTTCCCACACCGCCATCGACGCTGAGCGACAGCAACGCCCGCGAGCGGGTATGCGCCCAGGCGGGCGCGCCCCCACCCGGGGTTTCGGGCGTCTTCAGGGAGGCCACGTCATCGGATAGAACAGGTTCCATGGAAGCGATACCGTCCCGACCTGTGCCAGAGCATCGCCCCGATCCCCGGCAAAATCCGGCGCGGGCAACCTCCCGCCTGATGCTGTTCTTCGGCATTGTGTATACGGTCGAGGGGTTTTGCCAGGCGAAGGTCGGCGTCGTTTGGCAACCGCTGACCTATTACCTGAAGGAAGTACAAGGCTGGGACACGGTGCAGATCGCCGCGTCGCTGGCGGTACTGGATGTGCCCTGGGTCGTGAAACCCATCTACGGCATCGTGTCCGACTTCCTGCCGCTGTTTGGCTATCGTCGCCGATCCTATCTTCTGCTCAGCAGCGCCGCTGCCATCGTTGCCTTCCTATTCACGGCACAGACTCTGGCGCCCGCCGCGATCGTGTCGGCGTTACTGCTGACCTCGATCGCGATGGCGGCTGCCAGCACGGTGTGCGGCGCATTGCTGGTGGAAAACGGTCAACGCTACGGAGCTAGCGCCGCTTTCGTTAACCAACAATGGTTGTGGTTCAATGTAGCCTTGATGGTGGCGTCACTGATCGGTGGCCAGTTGATCGAATGGCTGTCACCGGCTGGGGCTTTCCACGCATCAGTGGTCCTCGCCGCGGTAGCACCCGTCGCCGTGTTGGCCAGCACAGTCGCACTAGTGTACGAGAGCCGCGCGCCGATGAACACCGAAGCGCTTCGGCAGGCGCTAAGAGGTTTCCTCGGGACATTCCGTTCGCGTACGCTGTGGTGGGTCGCTGCGTTCCTGTTCCTGTATTATTTTAGTCCCGGTTTCGGCACGCCGCTGTATTTCTACATGACGGACGACCTGCACTTCTCGCAGGGCATGATCGGCCTGCTGTCATCAGCCAGTGCCGGTGGCTGGATCGCTGGAGGATGGCTGTATCGCTACCTGCCAGGCCGGATGTCTACGCGGGCGTTGCTCAACGTCAGCATCCTGGCCGGAACTCTGTCGACGCTCGCCTATCTGGGGATGGTCAATATCCCGAGCGCCGTCGTGGTATGGACCTTCACTGGTGTGGCCAACATGATCGCAAACGTCGCCACACTGACACTCGCCGCCAACCATTGTCCTCCGCGATCAGAGGGCTTCGCCTTCGCGGCACTCATGTCAGTGATCAATATCGCAACACCATTGCACGATACTATCGGCGCCTACCTCTATGAACATCTGTTCCATAAGGAACTTGCGCCGCTGATCGTGGTTTCTGCGGCATGCACCGCGTTGATCTTCCCGCTGGTGCCGCTGTTGGGCCGCGCTGTGGAGAAAAAGTGAGGGGCCCGAGGCGCCGCTATCCTGTCTGCATGCCCCGATCGACGCCGGATTGGGCAGCGCCGCTCGCGCGCGATGCAGGACGATGGCGACGCGCTGGCGCTGCCGCCGCCGCTGCCGCCGCGTCCGGCGGCACAAGTTCGTGCGGCGGTCGACAAGCGGGTGGGGTTGATCGAGATCGACCTGGCAGACGGGACCCGGCTGCGGGTGGATGCCTTCGTCAACGAACGGGCCTTGCAGCGCGTTCTGACGGTGTTGAAGGCGAGATCGTGATCCAGATTGCTGCCGGCACCAAGGTTTACCTGGCTTGCCGTCCAGTCGGCATGCGCTACGGCTTTGATGGCTTGGCCGCTCGATCATACATGTCGATGCCCCTCCTTGTGAGGCTGACAGAATTCTGAGGTCCAGGTGATTGATGGTGCGCTTCCGCAGACTTCTGACTGCATAGAGGACGGCTGTGGTGTCCTGGAAGAGGTAGGCTCCAGTCGGCTGTCGATCGATGAGCAGGCGCTGCTGCCTGATCTGCACATAGATTCAATTCACCGGGATATTTAGCCGGACGGCGAACTGCGGAGCGCTGAGCAGCGCTATCGCATGGGACCACGTGGTGCGCGGCTCGGTCACCCTGATTCCGGCGCGGCGCCGGCTCTGCCCCACCGTGATCGGAAGGACCTTGATTTCGCAGCTTGGCGAACGATGACCATCGCCGGTGAGGGTCGCGGCGCGGCATGAAACTGCCACCCGACCCGCACTATCGCCATCGGTTCCCCGCCGAGATAATCAGCCATGCCGTGTGGCTGTACCACGTGCTCAGCCTCAGCCTGCGTGATGTTGAGCTGATGCTGGCTGAGCGAGGCGTTGTCGTCTCCTACGAGACGGTGCGGCGCTGGTGCAAGAAATTCGCTGCAGGGTCCGGTGCCCGCCTGCGTCGACGCCGGCCGCGGCCAGGGGACAAGTGGACATGGACGAAGTCTTCATCCGGATCCAGGGCGTGCAGCACTGTCTCTGGCGTGCCGTCGATCAGGATGGCGTCGTGCCCGACGTTCTCGTTCAGGCCCGGCGCGATGCCAACGCGGCGAAGCGCTTCTTTCCGCGGCTTCTGAAGGGTTTGCTGTACGTGCCGCGGGTGATCGTGACCGACAAGTTGCGGAGCTACGGCGTAGCTCAGCGTCAATTGGCCCAAACTACATCAACGCAGGCCGGTGATCGGCATTGAAAGACCTCCATCTATCGCGGATTTCCCAACGAGTTCGCCGTGGCGCTACCGCCCATCGCTCTCTGCGACATCGTTCGGAGGGACACGGCTGGCAGAATTGCAGGCTGGCAATTGATCGGTATCGTTACTCCGCGGCCTGACGGTCTCGGCTGTAGTGGTTAATCACGGGTCGCAGGCCAAGGTTTTCCCGCAAGGTCCTGCTTCCGTACTCGGTACGAAACAACCCTCGGCGCTGTAGTTCGGGAACAACCATCTCGACGAAATCTTCGCCACCACCGGGTAGTGTAGCCGGTGTGATGTTGAAACCATCGCAGGCTGCTGCCTCGAACCACTCCTGCATGACATCGGCAATGTCCGTAGGCGTGCCGATCCTTGCGGAGCCGGTGAGACCGGAACGAAGGTACAGTTCACGAATCGTCGGCTTCTCTCGCCTCACCCGCTCGACAAGCTGAGCGCTTATGCTGCGGTGCTCCTGACTGCCCAGCACGTTTTCAGGCACAGGGCCGTCCAACGGATGACCTGACAGGTCGCCAAATGAGCTGTAGAGCGAGCCCAGGCCGACCAGCGGGTCGATCAACGCCTGCAGTTGGTCGTACTTCGCCTGCGCTGCCACGCGCGTGCGGCCCACAACCGGACAGAACGCCGGCATGATCTTCAAGTCGTCTGGCTCACGGCCGTATTTCGCCATCCTTCCTTTCACGTCAGCGTAGTAGTCGCGCGCACTGTCAAGTGAGCCATGTATTGCGTAGACGACCTCGGCGGTCGCTGCGCCTAACTCCCGACCTTGTTCGGAAGCACCAGCCTGTACGATAACCGGATGGCCCTGCGGCATGCGCGCCACATTCAATGGGCCTCGTACCTTGAAAAACCGCCCCTGATGATTGAGCACATGCATTTTCTCTTCGTCGAAATACCGACCAGCCACTTTGTCGAACAGAAGAGCGCCGTCGTCCCAGCTATCCCATAGTCCCTTGACCACCTCAACGAACTCGGCCGAGCGGGCGTAACGCGTGTCGTAGTCCAGCGTCGTCTCCAGCCCGAAGTTCTGTGCTTCGTGCTCCGACCATGACGCAACCACGTTCCAGCCGGCCCGGCCTTTGCTGATCAGATCCAACGTGGCGAACTTGCGCGCAAGATTATACGGTTCATTGTACGTGGTAGAGGCTGTTGTCACCAGACCAACATGCTTGGTGACCATGGCGAGGGCCGGCAGCAACGTCATCGGTTCCAGCTCGACCATGTCTCTGCCGGTCCGAGATAGCGAGCCACGCGGATAGTCGCCTTGACGAATTCCGGCACCGTCCGCAAAGAAAATCATATCGATCTTTCCACGCTCGGCGATCTGGGTGCTGCGCACATAATGCTCGACCTGCAGTGTACCGTCGGCTGGCACATCCGGATGACGCCAGGCGGCCGGGTGATAACCATGGCCACGGATTGACAAGCCGAGCCGCATCTTGCGTGCAGTCATCACTCAGTCTCCTCGAACAAGATCGCGCGGCAGATCGCTGATATTCGGCACTCTCTGGAAGCCGAACCATCTGGAACACACAGGACCGGCGAACGCCCCGGCCGGATCTTGTTCGGTGCGGTGTCCGTCATTGTCTTCCGCTGCTGCTTTCCACGTTCCTAGCGAATAGGCCGCACGCAAGGAGGTCAAGGTCTGCCGCGGGGTCGCGTCAGGTGAAGCGTGCTGCAGGCGAGGCCCGCGTCGGTCAGCAAGGGACTCTGACGCGGGTGTGGGCGACATGCGGCTCGCATCCCCACGTTGCGCGTGATTGACGCTTTGAATGGGTCTGGTTGTTCGACGCCGTTCGCCAGCGTACGTCTCGGTTTCGGCTGGTATACCGCCCCCTTGACCGGATTGCCTTTGCCGGGCTTGCTCGTTGGCCGTGGGGGCTGGAGAGCGCCATACGCGCTGAACATCCAGTGGGGTCGAGGACTGCCGCCGAATGCGCGCCGACAAGCAAGAAATCAGCAGCTCAGCGGATTCGCCCGAGTCTGGGGCACCGGCCGATCGCGGACGCGCACGCACGGTCCTGATGTGGCTCGCCGGGGTCCTCACCGGCCGCGCCACCCGCCCGCGGCCCCACTATCCGCGCACGGTGTCGACGGCATTCGAGGGCCTTGCGTCGACCAGGCTCGGCCAATTCTTCGGCCCGACGGCCGACCAGCATTCGGGCCTCTCCGGGTTCAGCCTCTTGGACCACGGACGCGAGGCCTTCATTGTCCGTCTGGCGCTGGCCGACTTGGCGGAGCGCAGCCTCGACATGCAGGACTACGTCTGGGACGGCGATACGACTGGCAGGATCATCGTCGACCACGTGATGAAGGCAGCCGATCGCGGGGTCAGGGTGCGGCTGCTCATCGACGATCCCTACTACAAGGATAGCGACTCTATCATCGCCGCCCTCGATGCCCACCCCGGCGTCGAGATTCGTCTGTTTAACCCGCTCACCAACCGAAGCTGGTCCACTCTCGACTTCATTCTCGATTTCCGCAGAGTGAACCGCCGCATGCACAACAAATTAATGGTTGCCGACAATGCGGCGGCGATCGTCGGTGGCCGCAATATCGGCGACATCTATTTTGGCGTGAACACCATCGCCAACTATCGCGATCTGGATGTGTTCGCGGTCGGGCCTGTCGTCCGCGATCTGTCGCGCGTATTCGACCGATACTGGAACAACCCTTCAACCGTGCCGATCGCGGCCATCGTTGATCGCCCCTATGGCGCCACCGATCTCGACGCCATCCTCATTCGCCTCCGCGAGGCGATCGCCGCGGCCGACTATCCCTATCCGATCGACCAGGACCTAGACGAGCTGGCCACCCGGGGCGCCGAGCTTCGCGACAATCTAGTGTGGGCGCAGGGCCGGATCATCGCCGACGACCCGGAAGCCGTCACCCGCGGCGAGGAGAGCGACGACGTGGTCGAATTCATCCGCCGGCGGGTCGCTCAATTGAAGGAGGAGCTGCTCGCCGAGTCGCCCTATTTCGTCCTGCCCGCCCAGGCACAGGCGACCGTCAAGGCGCTGCACGAGCGTAATGTCCGGGTGCGCGTGCTGACCAACTCGCTCGCTTCGAACGACATGCTGGTGGCGCATTCAGGCTATGCCAAGACCCGCAGGCGGCTGCTCGAGAACGGCATGGAGCTGTACGAGCTGCGCCCGGATACCGACGCCTTCCGGTCGGGCTGGTCGCTACTTTCCGGGCGGTCGGCAGCTGCCTTGCATGCCAAGGCCATGGCATTCGACCGTGAAGCCGTGTTCATCGGCAGCTTCAACCTCGATCCGCGCTCTGCCGTGATCAACACCGAGGCCGGCCTCTACATTGAGAGCCCGGAGCTTGCGGAACGATTGACGGCCTACATGGCGACCGGCGTCGTGCCCGCCAACAGCTACCGCGTTCTCCTCGACCCGGATGGCGGTGTCATCTGGGAGACCGTGATGGACGGCCAGGTAGTGCGCTATCGGGACGAGCCTGGAACCGGCTTCCGCCGGCGCTTTGTCGCCGGCCTGTTGAAGCTCCTGCCAATCGACTCACAGCTCTGACATCTGCTCCGTGAGAGCTCGCGCCATCGAGCAAATATTCCCGAACCTGGAACAGGACCGACCACTGCCGTCAACTTTGTCCGAGGCGAGGTGAGCAGCTCAATGTCTCATTCCTTGGCCGTTCATCGGGGGGTCGGTACGAGCTGCGTAGGGCTTAGGAGCGACGCAAGACAGCTCCCAACCTGACTGTCCGCGCATGGCTTGCCATTTGCGCTGCCAACGCAGCCGCGCGGTCGTGATTGCATCGCGTTGGCCCAATGGCTTCGAATGCCCGGTATGCGGCTGCAGGCAGCATAGCGTGGTGACCACCCGCGATCTCTATCAGTGCACCAGGTGCCGCGGCAGTTGCGCCGTCGCCTCGGGGTGACGCAGACCACCGCCTGGAAGATCAAACACAAGCTGACGCAGGTCATGCTCGAGCGGGATGCCAGCAAGCGTCTGGCCGGCCGGATCGAGATCGACGACGCCTATCTCGGCGGCGAACGCCATGGCGGGAAGCGGCAATTCCGCAGTTGACCGGGCGTCGCCTGCATCGTGAGCTGCGCGAACTCGGCTACACCGGCGGCTACAGCATTCTCACCGACTTCCTGCGCGAGGTCCGGCCGACCGAGCCTGCTCCCTTCGAGGTGCGCTTCGAGACGCCGCCCGGACGTCAGGCGCAGGTCGACTTCGCGCATTTCCGCACGGTGTTCACCGATGAGCCAGGCACGGAGCGGATTGTCTGGCTGTTCTCGCTGGTGCTCGGTCACAGCCGCATGCTGTGGGCCCGCTTCGTGCTGCACCAGGACCTATCGAGCCTGCTGCGCTGTCACGCCGCGGCGTTCGAGGCGCTGGGCGGTGTGCCGGAACACATCCTGTATGACCGCATGCGCACCGTGTTCAGCCGCGAGGATCCTGAGGCTGGTCACATCGTCTACAACCGGACCCTGCTCGAGTTCGCCCGCCACTACGGCTACCTGCCGAAGGCGTGCAAGCCGTATCGGGCCAAGACGAAGGGCAAGGTCGAGCGGCCGTTCCGCTACATCCGCGAGGACTTCTTCCTCGGCCGCCTCTTCCGCAACCTCGACGATCTCAACCAGCAACTGCGAGAGTGGCTCGACCAGGTTGCCAATGTGCGCGTGCATGCCACGACCCGGCGTGTCGTCGCCGAGCATTTCGCCGAGGAACGTCCGCAGCTTCAACAGCTTCCTGCCGGACCATTCCAGGCAGTGCTGCGCCTCGAGCGTCGCATCACCCGTGACGGCATGGTCTCGGTCGACGGCAACCTCTACAGCGTGCCAAACAGCGCGCGCCGCCGCGTCGTCGAGGTGCACAACACCGCCGCCGAGGTGCGCATTCTCGAGGCGGGTCACGTCATTGCCGTCCATCCCGTGCAGGATGGACGCGGCCAGCGGCGCATCCTCGCCGGTCACCGCAGCCTGCCGCCTCCGGCCAACAGCCAGACGCCGCGCAACGGTGCATCCGGGCGCGCTCGCTCCGGCGACATCGTCGCCCTGCGCCCGCTGGCGTTCTACGACGCCGTCGGCAGACGTCTCGCCGCGAACGGTAACGTGGCATGAGAAGCGACACATCGGCAGCGCCGATCGATCGCATCCGCGATCACCTGGTCGGGCTGCGCATGCCGCGTGCCCTGGAGACGCTCGAGCACGTCGTGCAGCAGCTCGAGCGGGGCCAGCTGGGCGCAATCGAGGCGATCGAGACGCTGCTGGTCGAGGAGATCACCATTCGCGAGAGCCGCCGGGTCAAGGCGGCGCTGCAAATGGCGCGACTGGCCACCATCAAGACGCTGTCCGGCTTCGACTTCTCGTTCCAGCCCTCGCTCGACCGCAACCGGATCCTCGCCCTGGCACAGCTCGACTTCATCGATCGCCATGAGGTCGTTCACTTCATCGGCCAATCCGGTACCGGCAAGAGTCGACCTGGCCGCGGCACTCGGCGTCGAGGCCGTCCGCGCCGGGCGCAGCGTCTACTTCTCGCCGCTCGCAGACATCATCGACTCACTTGCCAAGGCCGAACGCGAAGGGCGACTGCGCGAGCGCATTCGCTTCCTGTGCCGCTCCTCGCTGCTGATCATCGATGAGATCGGCTATCTCACCGTCGGCGCCGGTGCAGGCAACCTGTTCTTCCAGCTGGTCAACGCCCGCTACGAGCGAGGCGCGATGATCCTGACCTCCAATCGCGGTTTCGGTGAATGGGGCGAGGTTTTCGGCGATCCGGTCGTCGCAACGGCCTTGCTGGACAGACTTCTGCACCATGCCGTGGTCATTCAGATTGAAGGTGCCAGCTACCGCTTGCGCCAACATGCCGACCTTGTGCCGGAGGCGATGCGTCCCAAGTCGCCGTCCGGGCCGATCGCCGACACACCACGTCGCCGTGGCCGACCGCCCAGGCAACGCGAAACCCAGCCGCCAGCGTAATCCAGCCCTTTGTTCGACCCGCCGGAGGCAGGTCGAATGTCGGGACGCCCTTCGTCCCGACAGCTCCCCGCAACTACGGCGCACAGGAGCGGTCGGGAGCGTTTCCCGGCAGCTGCGCCACGACGGCACCTATGCCCACCGCTCGACCGTGGCGTCGCGGTCAAGCCCCGCAGCCGCGCAGCGGGGCGCCGAAGGCGCCGGGCTTGACGGCGGCGATCACGGTCGCAGCACCATCATCCGGCCGTCTATCGTACCAGATCGTTCGACCCGCGCCGACACGCCGATTAAGGCCTTCGCTACATCACGATCTTCACCAGCTTGACGGACACGACCTGGAAGCGAGGTCGCGGGGCACCCGGCAAGACGCCGTTCGTCGCCGCCGTCGAGACCACCGCCGAGGGCAAGCCGGTTCGACTGAAGCTGCGCCGGGTCGCCCGCTTCTGTGCAGCTTCGATTGCAGGGTTCGCCAAGCGCAGCCTCGATCCGGACTGCGCTGTCGTCAGCGACGGCCTTCAGTGTCCAGCGTCGCCGATGCCGGTTGCGCCCACCAGGTCGTCACGACTGGGTCAGGACCAAAGGCAGCTCGGACGCCAGCCTTCAAATGGGTCAACACCGCGCTGGGCAACATCAAGGCCGCCATCACAGGAACCTATCGCGCTATCGACAGAAAGCATGTTCCGCGCTACCCCGCCGAATTCGAATATCGCTTCAACCGGCGATACGATCTGGCGGCGATGATCCCACGGCTCACATGGGCCGCCGTCCGAACCGCGCCGATGCCCTATCGGCTCCTGAAATTGGCTGAGGTTTATGCGTAATCAGGAAGGCATTTGCGGCCAGCCGTTTAACCGCTACGCCCTTGGCCTGCGCCTCGCTCAGTTTGGTCCGGTTGCCCGGAAGAGCGCCCTGAGCCTTCCTCTGCGCCAGCGCCTCGCGCGTCCGCTCAGTAATCATGCCGTGTTCTTTCACGGCCAGGCGGCACAGTGAGGAAACGCCCTATTCGAGCTGTTTGACAGCCGGCCCCTGTCGCCGCGAATGATCCTGCCGGATAATACCGTCCGATGGATCACCGAATGATGGCGGAGAACCAGCGTGTCTCCGCCATCCGCAAGGGGGAAGCGATCGTGCGACGCAGCGAACACCGCATCCTGGTATCTCACGCCGGCAATCTGCCAAGGCCCGACTATCTGGACGAGCTGGTTCGTGGCGACAGGCGGCATTCACTCGGCGCGGACTATACGTCGCGCCTGCCGATGGCTGTGAACGAAATTGCTCAGCGCCAGGTCGAGCTTGGCGTCGATGTGGTCAACGACGGGGAATATGCCAAGGCCGGCAGCTATGGCGGCTATCTGTACGACCGCGTCACCGGCTTCTCCCGCCGCTCCGACACTGATCCCGCAGCCCCGCCGAAGCGCGCAGGCCCAGGCGAACGCGACCGTCGCCAATTCCCCGGCTTCTACGAGTTCGGCCTGTGGTACTCAGGCTCCGGCGGTCCGGTCCGTCCGGGATTCGCGGTGTCCGGGCACGCGCATTACGGGACCGACCAGCAAGGACGAGTCTGCACCGGAGCGATCCGCTATACCGGTCAACCGGCGGTGCAGGCCGATATCGCAAATCTCCAGGCGGCCATCGCCGGCAAGGACGCCGAAGGATATCTGGCGGCGCTCGGCCCGCTTAGTCTCGGCGCCGGCATCCGCAACGAGCACTACGCCAGCGAAGACGAATACATGGTAGCCGTCGCCGGTGCCTGCCACGAGGAATACAAGGCGATCACCGATGCCGGCCTGATCGTCCAGGTCGACGAACCCGAGTTCTGCACGTCCTGGATGTTCTATCCCGACTGGACGGTGGAGCAGTATCGCAGCTTTCTCGCGAGAAGCGTCGAGATCATCAACCACGCCCTGCGCGGCATCCCGACGGAGCAGGTCCGCTTCCACACCTGCTGGGGCAGCGGCCATCGGCCGCACGTCAACGACATCGAGCTGAAATACATCGCCGACCTGCTGCTGAAGATCGACGCCCAGCAGTATTCGATCGAAGCGGCCAACGTCAGGCACGAGCATGAATACCATGTCTGGGAACAGGTGAAGCTGCCGGACGGCAAGATGCTGATGCCGGGCGTGATAGGACATGCAACCGACCTGGTCGAGCATCCCGAATTGATCGCCGAGCGCCTCGTCCGCTACGCCAGACTGGTCGGCCGCGAGAACGTCCAGGCCGGCACGGACTGCGGCATGGGATCACGTGTCGGCCACGAGGAAGTGGTGTGGGCCAAGTTCTCGGCAATGACGGAGGGCGCCCGCATCGCCAGCGATCGGCTGTGGCAGCGTCAGGCTCGGTCGCCGGGGCCATGAACCGGCCCGGCGCGGCAATCACGCCGCGTAGCCCGGTGCGAGGCTGAACGCGCCGTCGCGCAACGAATTCGCCTGACACATCACGACCTGACTGTCGGGGTAGCCGTCATGCTGTTCCGGCGTCCAGGTGATGTCGCCGTAGACTCCCGGCCACGCCTTCAGCGTGTTCCAGTACTTGGCCATCGCCTCGGGTTGGCTGCCCACAGCCTTCACCGCATCGGCGATCAGCCGCGGTGCGTCGTAGCCGATGGCGATCCACCACAGCAGCGTGTCGCCCATTTCAATCTTGGCGGAGCGCAGCCGATCCACGAACTCGGCCGTGCGCGGCGGCAGTTCGCCTGACGGCTGATAGCAGCAGGGCCGGAAATTGTTCTGATAGACCTTGGCCCAGTACTCCGGCTTGTCGAGCAGTGCCTTGGTCTGGCCGGAGCCGAGTGTCGTCTGGCCGACGATCGGCACGTCCCAGCCCATCTGGCCGCGCGCGTTGATGATGCGTGACAGGAAGCCTGCATTGACGCTCCACGGCATGATGACCTCGGCACCCGCGTCGCGCATGCGCAGCATCTCCGGCTTCAGGTCCGGATTGCTCGCATCCACTTCGTTCTGATAGACGACCGTGCCGCCCCTGGCGCCGACCATCGGCACATAGGCGTTGACCGATGCCGTGCCATAGCCGGTGGTGTCGCCGATGATGGCAACCTTCTTGACCTTCAGGATCTCCAGCGCATAGCGCGTCGCCGCACCGCCCACCTGCTGGTTGGTGGGAGCATTGCGGAACGCCAGCGGCCACCTCTTCGGATCCGTCAGCGAGTTCGACCCAGCACGAATCGAGCTGTGGCACACCATCCCGCGCGATCAGCGGCGTTGCGGCAAGCGCCTCGCCGGAGTTCAGCGGCCCCCAGACCACGTGCACCTTTTCGCGCCGGGTCAGCTCGGTGGCGCCGTTCACCGCCTTCGTCGGATCGCTCTGCGTGTCGCGGCTGATCAGCTCGAGCTTGCGGCCATTCACGCCGCCGGCCGCATTGATCTTCTCGATCGCCAGCAGCGTGCCGCGATTGATCGCAATGCCTGTCGACGAGCTGGGGCCGGTCAGGGCCGGCAGGAAACCGATCTTTATAGGCTCGCTGCTGGCGATCGCCGGGCGGGCGAGACCGGATGCGACCGCGGCGGCACTCGCTGCTGAACCAACCAAGAACTGACGGCGTGTGGCAAGCATCGGATTCTCCAAGACTACGAAGTTACGAGTGGATCGCGCTCGGCACATCCTGGCCGAAATACGCATGTTCGAGCCGATGCGGCAGGTCGGGTTCGGTCGTCGGCGCCTCCAGCACGATACGCCCGCGTGCGAGCGCGCAGACACGGTCGGCAAGCGCCAGCGCCTTCTCGATCAACTGCTCGACCAGCAGGATCGCCGTGCCGTTGTCACGCAGCTGCGCGCGCCACGGCGAGCACGCGATCCACCAGAACCGGCGACAGTCCGGCAGACGGTTCGTCCAGCATCAGCAGGCGCGGCCGGCGCACCAGGCCCTGCGCGACCGCCAGCATCTGCTGCTGACCGCCCGACAGGGCGCCGCCGCGATCATGCCGCTTGGCGGCGATCTCCGGGAAGAACGTCAGCGCCTCGTCGACCCGTGCTACGCGTTCGGCGCGCGGCAGATCGTAGCCGGCCAGCAGCAGGTTGTCGGTGACCGAAAGCTGGGTGAACACCCGATGGCCCTTCGATCACATGCACCAGACCGCGGCGCGCGGTCTCGCGCGGGCCGACACCACGCAGGTCGTCGCCGGCGAACGTCACCTCGCCGGCCGCCCACGGCAACAATCCGGACATCGGCGCGCAACAGCGTGGTCTTGCCGGCGCCGTTCGGGCCGAGCAGCGCGACCACCTCGCCCTGGCCGATCGTCAGGTCGACGTCGTGCAGCACGCCGATCTTGCCGTAGCCGGCACGCAGTCCGCGACCGTCAGCAGCGGTTCAGGCGCCGAGATAGGCACTGACGACCTCCTTGTGCGCGCGGATGTCGGCCGGGCGTGCCGGAAGCCAGCTCCTGCCCCAGGTTCAGCACGGTCACATGGTCGCAGATGTCGAAGATCAGGTCGGCGTGATGCTCCACCAGCAGCACGCCGGTGCCGCACTGGCTGATCTGCTTGATCATCTCGCCCAGCCGCTGGATCTCGTCGGTCGACAATCCCGCCGCGGGTTCGTCCAGCAGCAGGAACACCGGATGCAGCATCAGCGCGCGTGCGATCTCCATGAAGCGCAGCTCGCTGTGCTGCAGACGATCGGCCCGCACGGCGGCGAGCGCCTCCAGTCCGACAGCGCGCAGCGCCAGCATCGCCTCCTGCGCAGTGCGCCTTCGTCGCGCCGGTGACGGGGCAGGCAGAGCAGCGATTCAGCGAATGTCGCGGTGCCGTCGATCGTGCCGCCGATCATCACGTTCTGCAGCACCGACGCCTCGCCGATCAGGCGCGGCGTCTGGAAGGTGCGGGCGATGCCGAGACCGGCGCGGGTCTGCGGCGCGCCGTGCGCAAGGTCGTGCGGACCGAGCACGATGCGGCCGGCCTCCGGGCGGTTGTATCCGCTGATCACGTTCAGCGTGGTGGTCTTGCCCGAACCGTTCGGCCCGATCAGCCCGTGCACCTGTCCCGGCCGGATCTCCAGATCCAGCCCGTCGATCGCGCGCACCCCACCGAACGCCAGCGCGACACCACGCAACGCGATCGTCTCGCTCGGCACTGCCGTGGTCGAGCAACTCGGACAACAGCGCCGGGCGCGGCACGATGGCGCGGTTGCTCTCCAGCGGCCTGCGGTTGGCGAAATCCAGCAGGTCCGCGATGCCGCCGGGGATCGCCAGCACGATGACCAGCAGCAGCAGCGCGTAGAGGAACGTGGACCATGCCACCAGCGGGCGCGGCGAATTCCGGCAGCACGGTCAGGATGATGGTGCCGAGCAGCGGCCCGATGATCGAGCCGCGCCCGCCGATCAGGATGGCGATGAAGAACAGCACCGTACAGGTCGAAGGTGAAGGCGTCCGGCGTGATGTAGGATTGCAGCGTGGCGAACAGCCCGCCGGCGATCCCGCCCGTCGCGCCGCTGAACAGGAACACCGAGATCAGCAGTCCCGACTTGGAGATTCCGGTGGCCTCTGCGGCGACCTCGGCATCGCGGATCGCCACCAGCGCGCGCCCGAAGCGGCTGTGCGCGATGTTGGCCGTCATCCAGGTGCACAGTCCGGCGGCGACCAGGCAGAAGAAATAGAGGCCGCAACGTCCCGTCGAACGGTTTCGGCAGCACCGGACCGGGCACGCCGATGCCGCCGCCGGTCACGCTCTGCCAGGCCAGCGCGATCTGCGTGATGATGGTGGCGAAGCCCAGCGTGGTCATGGCGAAATAGAACGTGCGCAGGCGCAGCGCCGGCAGCCCGACGATCACCCCGGCGACCGCGCCCACGACACCCGAGGCGGCGAGCGCGGCGAGCGGCGGCCACGGTGGACCCAGATTGCCGAGGACCAGGACGCTTGCGGTGTAGGCACCCAG
This sequence comes from uncultured Alphaproteobacteria bacterium, assembly GCA_963812075.1. Taxonomy (GTDB): domain Bacteria; phylum Pseudomonadota; class Alphaproteobacteria; order Acetobacterales; family Acetobacteraceae; genus JAMXLO01. The sequence continues at coordinate 126,123 of CAWETN010000014.1, read as the reverse complement.
GGTCAGCAGTGCGACGTAGCCGATCGCGAGCTGCCCGCCAAAGCCGACGGCCAGGTTGAGCCCGGACACCAGCACCCAATAGATCGCTGCGCGTGTGCCGATCAGCGTCCAGTAATCGTTGGCAACGAACGGCAGAAGGATCGCGAGAACCGACACGACCAGAAACTGCGCCGGGCCGTGCAGGGCATCCATGGCCCCGCGACGGCGTGCGACGGCCGCAATATCGGTCATACCATCGGCATTTGTCGCCATCAGACCCGTCGTGCCGTGGTTGTGCCGAACAGCCCCTGCGGCGCCGCGAGCAACGCGACGATGAACACGACAAACACCGCCACCGACGCGAACACGCCGCCGAAGATGAAATTGGCCGCCTGCTGGAACAGGCCCAGCGCGAGACCGCCGATCACGGCGCCGCGGTTGTTCCCCAATCCGCCGAGTGCGACTGGAACGAACCCGTAGAAGTTCAGCATCGCGCCGTTGGCGAAGAACGCCAGCAGCAGTTCGCCCGAGGCGAAGCCGGCGATTCCGCCGATCACCCCTGCCATCGCGAAGCTGGCCATGCGCAGGTTGCGCTCCGGCAACCCCAGAGCGCGCGGGCCGCGAAGTTGTCCTCGGCGATCGCCAGAAAGGCGCGGCCGACCAACGTGCGGCGATACAGGAACTCCAGCCCGACGACCACCGCGGCGCAGGCCACCAGCGGCAGCCAGAACTTCTCGTCGAGCGGATCCGCCATTGCCGATTCCGAACAGGCGCGGAAACGGCTGCGGCTCGGTGCTCCACTCGATCGCCGTCACTTGCTGGATCATCAGCGCGAGCGCGAGCGTGGACAGCACGTAGAGATGCTGGTCCAGCTTGCTCGAGCACCGGCCGCACCGCGACGATCTCGGTGACCACGCCGATCGCGGCGCAGGCGAGCCAGCGTCGACCGCGAAGCCGACGATGGACGGCAGGCCGAGCCGCAGGATGAACAGCGCGCCGAACACGCGCCCAGCATGCCGACCTGGCCGGCGGTGAAGCTCATCACCCGCGAGGCGGAGAACATCGTGTTGTAGATGATGCCGATCAGCGCATAGACGGCACCGATAGCCAAGGCCCGAGGCGATGATGGAAGCCAGCATTGGTTCAAGCGTAGCCCGGAGCCAATGCATATGCGCCGTCGCGCTGCGAGTTGGCCGCCGACATCACCACCTGTTCGGTAGGAAAGCCGTTGTGCTGCTGCGGCGAGAAGCTGTAGTCGCCGAACAGACCCGGGTAGCGGTCGAGCGCGTTGAAGTAGCGGACGAACGCGTCGGGCTCGGTGGAACCGGTCTCGCCGACCGACTGGCCAATCAGGTTGATCGCATCCACGGCCACCGTCACCCACCACAGCACGCTGTCGGTGAGTTCTATCTTGCCCTTCACCCGCTCGACGAAGTCCTGCGTGCGCGGCGGCAGTCTGCCGTCGGCGCCGAAGCTGCAGCTCCTGTAGCCGACCATGTAGACGTTGGCCCAGTTGGTCGGCTTGTCCACCAGCTTGCCCACCTCACCGGTGCCCAGCGCGGGATGGCCGACGATCGGCACGTCCCAGTTGATCGCGGCGCGTGCGTTCATGATGCGGGAATTGAGACCCGTGGTGACGCTCCAGCACACCAGCACCTTCGCTCCGGCCTCGCGCATCCGCAGCAGATCCGGGGTCACGTCGGACTGGTTCGGGTCGATCACGCCGCTGTAGACGATCTTGGCATTGTCCTTGGTGAATCCCGCGACCGAGTCCTTCACCGCGGAGGTGCCGTAGCCGGTGGAATCGCCGAAAATCGCCACCTCGCGGATCTTCAGCACGTTGAGGCAGTAGTTGCGCACCGCATCGTCCCACTGCGTGTTCGACGGGGCGAGCCGAAAGGCATTCGGGTACTTCTCGGGATCGATCAGCGAATTCACCACGCACGGGTGCAGGTTCGGCATCTTCGCTCGCGCCATGATGGGCGTCGTTGCCAGCGACTTGCCCGAGTTCGGCGGCCCCCAGATCGCATGCACCTTCTGACGTGCGATCAGTTCCTGTGTCGCGTTGACCGCCTTGGTGGGATCGCCCTGGGTATCGCGTGCAACGATCTCGACCTTGCGCCCCTTGATGCCGCCGCCACCGTTGATCTGCTCGACCACCCATGTGGTGCCGCGTTCGAAGCCGATCGAGGGCGCCGCCAAGGGTCCGGTCAACGCTCCCATCCAGCCGATCAGGATCGGTCCGCCCTCGGCGATCGCCGGACGCGCCAGGCCGGTTGCGGCCAGCCCAAGACTACCGACCGACCCCGCCGCGAACCGGCGACGCGTCATTGCCATAGTTTCCTCCAATTCGCTTGTCGGCGCGGGCGGTCGGATCACCTCCGCGATGGTATCATTGGCTACCTTCGCCAACATACAGGGTGCGTTGGTGCGCGCAACCGAACCGCTCGGCGTATGTGCGCAACTCTGCCCTGGAGGCCTCCGCGGTCATGCCCACAATGGGTGGGCATTGGGCGCTAGCCGTAGCCGGGCGCCAGGGTGAAGGCACCGTCGTGTGCGGAGTTGGCCAGCGACATCACGATCTCATCGGTCGGATAGCCGTTATGCTGGTCCACCGTATAAGTGTAGGTGCCGAATAGTCCAGGGTATCGACGCAGCGAGTTCCAGTGGTCGATGATGTCTTTCGGCGAAGTCGAATCCGTCTTGGCAACCGCCTTGGCGATCAGATCAATGGCGTCGTAGGCGGAAACCACCCACCACAGCGAGGTGTCGTCGAGCCGTATCTTGCCCTTGACGCGGTCGACAAACTCCTGCGTCCGCACCGGCAGCTTCCCGGCTTCGTCGAAGCTGCAACTCCTGAAGCCCAGTATGTAGACCTTTTCCCAGTTCGACGGCTTGTCGAGCAGCTTGCCCACCTCGCCGGATCCCATGGCCTGGTGCCCAACGAACGGCACGTCCCAGCCCATTGCGCCGCGCGCGTTAAGCATCCGAGCGATCATGCCGGTCGAGACGGTCCATACCACGACCGCCTGCGCGCCGGACGCTCGCATGCGCAGCATGTCCGGCATCATGTCCGGCTGGGTGGCGTCGATCTGCGCCTGGTACACGACCTGTGCGCCGTTCTGCTTGAAGTTGTTGGTCGAATCACCCACCATCATCGTGCCGAATCCGGTGCTGTCGCCGATGATGGCGACCTCATTGATCTTCAGTATCTTCTGACAGGTACAGCCGGGGCGGATCGGCGGCCTGGTCGTTGCTTGGGGAGATACGGTAGGCATTTGGGAATTTCTTAGCATCAATCAGTGACGAGATGCCGCATGAGTGGATGTTGGGAATGTTCCGGCGCGAGATGATGGGTGTTGTGGCCAGCGATTCCCCGGAGTTGTTCGGGCCCCATATGGCATGAACAGTGTAGCTGGCCATCATTTCCTGTACCGCGTTCACCGCCTTGGTCGGGTCACCTTGGGTATCGCGCGTCACAACCTCGATCTGCCGGCCTTTCACGCCGCCGGACGCATTGATTGTCTCGACCGCAAACATCACGCCACGATTGTTGCCGACGCCCGGCGCGGAACTCGGACCCGTCAGCGCGGCTGGGTAGCCGATCACAATCGGTGAGGTATCGGCCAGAGCAGGGCGTGCCAGAATGCCCGATCCGGCAGCCAGCGAAGCGCCCAACGTGAATCCTCGGCGAGTCATCGGCATTTGCGTTTCCCCTCGATATTTAGGTCGTTTGTGCCGTCCAACTTAGGCGAATCTTGCATTGATGCAAAGGTGTATTGCCAGGTCGACACACTTCGATCACCGTTCCATCGATCATGGAGGCGAGGAGGTAAGCTATGATCACGTCGATCTCCCTTCTGCGCGCGGGGGGCGCCGTCGATTGACGACTTCGTCGGGCACAGCGCCTCGGAGGCCTCGCCCGGCAGGTGATCGGACAGAGCGAGAAACACGTCCTCGGTCACGCTTCTGACGTCCTCGACCCAATCCTGAGGGACACCAATGCTCGACAGGTTCGATGACCTCTTTGTACTCATCGCGCAAGGGATTACGGCGCCTGATGACCGCTTCCACTGATGGTGGTTGTAGAGGCATCGCAGGCGATGTCGTGCTCATGGCGGAAGCTCTTCCTGGACTCACGGCAACGTCGGATGATCTCAGTTCGACGCGTTGCGTCCAAGGCCCCCAAAAACCGGCCTGGCGGCGGTGTAGCCCGAACCGGAGGAATTTGCCCGCCATGTCATCGCAAACCAAAGCGATCTCACGCAAGGCATGGGCGGCACACTGCGAAGGAACACGCGATAATCGTTGTTCCCGAGTTTTCTTTTCTGTGGTTACATTGGGCGTGGTCGATGATGCCAGAGCACGACAACTAGCGCGCCTGCCCGAGGGTGAAAGGCCGCCCACACCCCGGCGCGCACTCTCCATGGCAAAGGCCAAAGCCTATCAGGCGGCCGCGGATGCGCCGTCCACCCTGCGCGCCTATGCCACCGATCTGGCGAATTTCAAGGCTTGGTGCGAGACGAACGGGCTCCGCCCCATGCCCGCCACGGCGGAGACGGTTGGCGCCTACCTGGCAGCCGCCGGCCTTGGCTATGCCATGCCGACTTTGCGGCGCAGAGTGGCAGCCATCGCGCGTGCCCACCGGATCGCCCTGCACCCTCTCGACACCAAACACCCGGCGATCCGCGAAACGTTGCGCGGCATCGCTCGCACCCACGGCGAACCGGGGCGCCGTTCGGCCGCCCTGACCACCGCGGAGATCAAGCGACTCGTCGGGGTGTGCGGCGATGATCTCGCCGGCGTTCGGGACCGTGCGCTGCTGCTCATCGGTTTCGCCGGTGCCCTCCGGCGCTCGGAACTGGTGGCGATCGACGTCGACCACCTGCGGTCGACCTCCGGCGGCATCCGGCTGATGATCCCCCGCTCGAAGACGGATGCCTCTGGCGCAGGTGCCGAGATCGGCATCATGTCGGGCGCCGACGAGGCCACCTGCCCGGTTCGGGCACTGCGCACCTGGCTCAAGTTGGCGGAAATCGCGGATGGCCCGGTGTTTCGTCGTGTCACTCACGCCGGGACCGTCGGTTCCAGGCGGCTCCACCCGGATGCGGTCCGCCAGATCCTGCGCCGCCGGGCCGCGGCCGCGGGCGTCAAAGGCACACTCATGGAGCCGATCACGCCGCACGGCATGCGGGCCGGGTTCGTGACCACGGCCTACAAGAACGGCGTGCCCGACGAAGAGATCATGGGCCACACCCGACACCGAAGCCTGACCACGATGCGGGGTTATGTCCGGCGGGCCAAGCTTGGGAAGGCCAGCCCGTCCGGCAAGCTCGGTCTCTGAAAGTTCAGTCTCGCCGGTAGGTGCCGTGGAACGAGGCCAGTGAGCTCCTGGTGCCCGTCATTGGCTTTTGGCTGAGCGGCATGCTGGGAACTGGCGACGGGCGGAACCAGCGCCAGCGACCAGTGCCATGTCACGACGTCATCACGCTCGGCATGCCCGGGCGGGGGTGGCATGGGGGCTTAACGAAGGGCAACAAGAATTTGCGCAGCCCTGCCTCATTAAGATGTTGGATCTACATTACGTACTCCCAACGGGAATACGCCGGCTGATCAATCGACTGAATTTGAACCGCCTCGCATGGTCGTTCTATGATTCTGCCTTAGCAGGCTGCGGAAAAAGGCCTTGCCCGAACCGGGATCGATTGATTCTGTCGAGCTGTCAAAGAGCGGGGACAGCCAAGGATGCGCGGGGCGGACCGCCAGACTGGCAAGCTGTTCAGTTACGCGAGCCCGGAGAGTTCGGTGCCCGAGGATCATCCGTTGCGGGCGATCCGCCTGTTGGTGAATGCGGCATTGGATCGACTGTCCCCGGCATTCGCGTCGATCTACGCGGACACCGGCCGACCTTCGATCCCGCCGGAGAAGCTACTGCGTGCACTGCTGCTGCAGGCCTTGTTCACGATCCGCTCGGAACGGCAACTGATGCAGCAAATCACCTATAATACCAACCGGCCGGACCGTTGACTCGATGGTAAATCGGCGCGACGCGGCGACGTGTGATTCGTAGTCCTCAGCGGAGATAGGGGACTGCGATGACGGTAGCGATCACGCGTTTGGAGCTGTCGGCGAGTGAACTGCGCGAGGCGTCGGCGCGAACCAAGGAGGCGAAAGCGGCGCGCCGGATGCTGGCGATCGGCTTGGTGCTGGACGACTGGTCGCGGGAGGCGGCGTCCGAGGCGTGCGGGATGGATCGCCAGACGCTGTGCGATTGGGTGCACCGTTACAATGCCTTGGGGCTGGAGGGTCTGTCCGACCGGCCGCGCCGCAACGGCCCGCGCCCGCGGCTGTCGGACGAGCAGCAGGCGCAGGTGGCGGACTGGATTGCGCAGGGGCCAGACTTCGCACGGGACGGTGTCGTGCGCTGGCGCTGTGTTGATCTGCAACTGCGGATCGCGCGGGTATTTGGCGTCCAGCTGCACGAGCGCACGGTGGGCAAGCTGCTGCGCAGGCTGTTATTCCGACGGTTGTCGGTGCGTCCACAGCACCCTTTGAGCAAGCCCGAGGAACAAGCGGTTTTCGACGCCGCTTCGCCGATCTCGTGACCGCCGCCCTGCCGGCGGAAGCGCTCGGCAGACCGGTGGAGATCTGGTTCACCGACGAGGCCCGGGTCGGTCAGCAGGGAACACTGACCCGTGTCTGGGCGAAGCGTGGTTCGCGTCCCCGCGCCCTACGTGATCGCCGCTTTGAATGGGCCTATCTGTTCGGCGCGATCTGCCCGGAGCGTTGCATCGGCGCCGCGATCGTCATGCCGGAGGTCAACGTCGAAGCCATGGACCAGCACCTGGCCGAGATCAGCCGCAACGTCTCGGTCGGCGCCATCGCCCTACTGGTGTTGGATGGTGCGGGCTGGCACAGCTCGCCGCGGCTGAACCTACCGAAGAACATCGTATTGTTGCCGCTGCCGCCCTATGCGCCCGAATTAAATCCGATGGAAAACGTCTGGGAATTCATGCGCGGCAATGATCTCAGCCACCGCGTCTGGGACGGCTACGAGGCGATCATCGACGCATGTTGTGATGGCTGGAACAAGCTCATGCGAATGCCCGACCGGATCGCCTCGCTCACCAGACGCAACTGGGCCCAAACGGTGACCGGATAAGGCGGCTGGTATAAGGAGATCGGGCGCTGGCAAGGCGACCTCGATCTCGCTGCTGGTGGTGCTAGGCGTTCGGCGCGATGGGCAGAAGGTGCTGCTGGCGGTGCGCAACATGGGTGGCGAGCGCGAGGCGGCGTGGCGTCGTGACGTTATCAGAACGCTTACACGATCTGAAGCAGCCGCCGGTGTATGTATTGGGCTACGCGACCTGTGTACCGGGCGACAATCTGAACACCGCGCGACATCCGGCGGTTGAAATCGGTGCGAAACGGTCCGGCGAGATGGCGTTCCGCATGGCAGGCATCACACGCGACGATATTGGATTGTGCCAACTCTATGACTGCTACCCTACACCGTGCTGGTGACGCTGGAGGATTACGGGTTCTGCCCCAAGGGCGAAGGCGGCCCCTTTGTCGCCGACGGCAAGCTGGGGCCTGGCGGGTCGCTCCCGACCAACACCGGCGGCGGTCAACTGTCTGGTTACTACATGTGGGCCTTCACGCCTTTGTCCGAGGCCGTTGTGCAGGTGCGCGGCCAGGGCGGCGCGCGTCAGGTGCCACGCAACGACCACGTGCTGGTCAGCGGCAATGGCGGCATTCTGCATTTTCACTCCACGATGACCCTGAACCGGTACCCGTCAACCTGACCGCGCTGCTCCATCGCCGCCGGCCATTCCGGCAGCGTGATGTGCGGGGTACTTCGTTATGATAGCCGAACTCGGACAACTTGATCAGAGGATCCTTCACATGACGACGCCCGACTATGTGCTGCTGAGCGAAACCAAAGGCGCCGTGCGCCTGCTGACCCTGAACCGCCCAGCCAAGCTGAACGCGATCAATGCCGATCTCGTGCACGCCTTGACTGACGCGCTGCATGCGGTTCAGGCGGACGACGATATTTCGGTCGTGATCCTGCGCGGCGCCGGGCGGGCATTCTCGGCGGGCGCCGACACCTCGACGCCGCGGCCTCTGACCGCGGAAAATCGGTCGAACCTGATCAGGCATGGAGATGCCAACATCGCGCTCACGAAACTGTTGGGCCGGATCGACAAACCCATCATCGCCGCCGTGCATGGTTATGCTTTGGGCGCCGGCGCCGGCCTCGCGTTCGGGAGCGACCTCGTGGTAGCGGCGGAAAGCGCCCGCTTCGGGTATCCGGAGTTGAAGGCTGGCCTGACCGCCACCACTGTCACCGCACAGGCGGTGCACCTGATGGGGCGTAAGGTCGCGTTCGAACTGCTGACGCTGTGCGACAACATGCTCCCCGGGCGCGCGTACGAACTTGGGCTCGTCAATCGGGTCGTACCTGACGACAAATTGCTGGAAGAGGCGACGGCCCTGGCGGAGCGCCTGGCGGGCTGGAACAAGCTGCAACTGTGGCAGACCAAACGGGTCTTCCAGCGCTCGCTGTCGATGGACATGGACAAGGCGCTGGAGTTGGCGCGTGACGTGTCGGTGATGATGGGCCGCTTCCCAGCCTGACTCTTGGCCGGGTATTGGCGGTCGCGAAAATTGGGTGATATTGCTGGAGCAATGCCGTCCCGGAAAACCGCGCCGGTTTGCGCCTGACATGGTTCGATTCACGCGCGGCCGGTCATGTCACGCCTTACTCGACACCTCGGTTCGTAAGGAGAAACCATTATGCCGTTCTACGAAAGAGGCGACGTTCGCATCCATTACGAGGAGGCCGGCTCCGGCTTCCCATTGCTGGTCATCCCCGGCGGCGGGCTGAACTCGACCGTTGCGGGCCTGGCGACCTCGAGCCACCCATTCAACCCGTTCGACGAATTCAAGGACGAATTCCGCGTTATCGCGGCAGATCTGCGTAACGCCAAGGGCGGCCAGTCTTCAGGTCCGCTAGAGGCCGACCGGCCGTGGGACGCCTATACCGACGATCAGATCGGCCTGATGGATCACCTTGGCATTCGGGAATTCCTGGTACTCGGCTTCTGCATCGGCGGCCCCTTCATCTGGAACATGTTGCAGCGGGCGGGCGACCGCGTCATTGCGGCGGTGCCGGCGCAGCCCAGCGGCTGGCGCCCAGAGATGCCCAGCCTTTCCTACGACAACAACATGAAGACCTGGGGGCCGGAACTGTGCGCCCGCCGGCCCGACATCACGATGGAGAGGGTCGATAAGTTCCTGACGAACATGTACAGCGCCCGCGCCGACTTCGTTTATACCGTGACGCGTGATTTCGTGCGCGGCTGCCAGACGCCCATTCTGGTGTTGCCGGACGACGTGCCGGCGCACCCCTATGCTGTCGCCATGGAAACCGTGCGTCTCGCACCGAATGCGCAGGTGAGCTTGTACCCGTGGAAGGACACCCCGGATAAAATCCCGCTGGCGGTGCGCCATGTTCGCACATTCCTGCGGGCGTATCGACCGGTGGCGGGAACGCGAACCATGGCCGCTGCCGCCCAGTAGCGTCGGATCAGACCAAGCTAATCCGCCCGTCAACGCGAGAGTTCCCAGGTTGACTTCGCCCTACACCGGGCCTCCACGGAGCTTGGTGCGGCGGCAACCGGCAACAGGTCGCCTTGCGGCAAATACTGCCGGGAGCAGAATCGCGATTGGTCCGGAAGTGACGCTTTCGAAGTCGTGGCGCGTTCCGCCCCCTACTGCTTCGTCAGCCAGCGTTTGCCGATCCGGCAACCGATCGTGAACGCGGGGTTGAAGACATTGCCGACATCGTAGCGGACCACCTGGCCCATCAAATGGCTGGCGGCGCGCGCATCCAGCCCGTAGTCCTCGCCAAGCCAGCGCAGCATCTCGGTCGTGGCATGCTGTAACGCCTGATCAAGTGGCCGTGCATTGCCCACAGTGAAGATATCGTCTGCGGTCTCGCCCCGCGGCCAGTTGATCGTCCGCTTCAGGACGCGGAATGTCACTTCCATTTCGAAGGAGGTCTCGATCCCGGTGCCGGTGATCTCTCCATCGCCCTGACAGGCGTGGCCGTCGCCAAGATAGAAGAGCGCGCCCTGCACCGATACCGGGAACCAGGCCGTCGTCCCCGGTGAAAACAGGCGGTAATCCATGTTGCCGCCGTTCTGCGCACTCGTGGCCGTGGAGAAAGCCTGGCCGCGCGCCGGCGCCACCCCGAAGCAGCCGATCATAGGCTGAAGTGGCGGCGCGAATGCCTCGAGGCCCTTCGATGGTTCGCGCAGCCGCACGGTCCCGCTATTGCCACCGATATCCCAGACAACACGCTGCTGCGGAGGCCGCTCGGGAATCGCGGCCGGGTCCAGCACGGTGAAGGCGAGTGGAGAGTAGGTCCAACCGGTCGCCCGGCTCGGTGTCAGCCTGTCGATGCGGACAGTTAACGTGTCACCCGGCTCGGCACCTTCTATGAAGAATGGACCCGTCATTGGGTTGGGCCGCTCGCCGACGGTAGCCTCGCTTGCATCCAGACCGGACGCGTCGATCGTATCGGTCACCACCGTGTCACCGTCAGCGATCCGAAGGCACGGGTCGGTTGTCCCAATGACGTTGAAGTATTTGGTGGGATGGAAGTGGTGCGTTGCCATTGCGCCCCCGGAGAATTGTTCGCCGTGCCTGCCGACCAGTTGCCGACGCGGCTGTCCCCAGCACGCTAGGAACCGCACGGAGGCCGGTCAATGGCAACCACACCAGCGGGCCGGGTTGCGGTTTCTCGCCGTATCTGTTGGATATGGCGACGCCGACTGAAGGCCCAATCCCTGATGAATGCGCCGTTCGATCCCACGCTCATGGTGAGCGAGAAGTTCGCCGTCGGCCAGCCCGTCTCCCGCAAGGAGGATCCTACCCTGCTGCGCGGCGAAGGGCGCTATTCCGATGATCCGAACCTGCCCGGCCAGCTATATGGCGTGATGGTGCGCAGCCGAATGGCGCGCGGCGAGCTACGCTCGATCGATACCGACGCCGCCCGTGAGATGCCCGGCGTGCACATGGTCGTCACGGCGGCCGACCTGGATGCGGCGGGCATCAAGAACACCCCAGCCGCGGACGGCAAGCACCGCGATGGCACGCCAACGCCGAATCCATGGCTTTCCGCCCGTAGCGCCTTCGCCTTTGACCGCCTCGCGCCCCGTGCTCAGGCTGATGCGCGAGACCACTTCCAGAAGGAGCTCGCCTTCTTGGGCATCGAAAGCTCGCCCGCTTTCGTCCGCGCGCCGGAATGCAACGGCTGCGCCGAACGGTTCATCCGTACGCTGAAGGAGAACCTGCTTCAAAACGATCGAAGAATTGCGTTCCGCGAGACCTGCAACGCGATCTGATTTATCGAACGGCATGGATATCTCACGCCGACCGAGTCCCGTGACAAGCAACTTCAACCGCTCGCCAACGTGACATAGGGTTCAATCCGGTGTCCCGGGGGGCGACCCTGGGATCGGTGACGACGCTATAGAAGTCGGAATCGGACCAGTCCATCTCGCCGCAAACCATGATGTCGGGCATTTCGCCGAACTGACGGTAGAAGTTCTGCCACAGCACGCAATTTGGAGCCGAAGACCATGAGCGTCTGCCTGTCAACGAGGACCTCGATCGGCCGGGGAGGTAACGTATTTTGTGGTCTCCTTGGTGAAGCGCTGCAGGGTGAGCGCGCTAATACCAAGTCCTGTTACCTGAGAACTCAATGAGTGCTTCCCGACGCGGCGAAGATTTGATTCAAGGCTGGCGAACGGGGAGGTTCGCCATGCTGAAGCCGATCCCATTACGTCCGGACCATGATGCGGCGTTGCTGCGCCGGATTGCGCGCGGTGCCGCGGATGCTGTCCAGGTGCGGCGGCTTCTGGCGCTGGCAGCGATCTATGACGGAGGCAGCCGGACGCAGGCAGCGGCAGTTGGCGGCGTGACGCTGCAGGTGGTGCGCGACTGGGTGCTGCGGTTCAACGCGGACGGTCCCGACGGCCTGATCGACCGCAAGGCTCCTGGCAAACCGTCGCTGCTGAGCGATGCGCACCGGGCCGCGCTGGCGGCAATGGTCGAGCACGGCCCGATCCCGGCAGTGCATGGCGTGGTCCGCTGGCGGATCATCGATCTTTGCCAATGGATCCGGGAAGAATACGAGATCAGCATCTCGAAGCAGACGCTCAGCCGTGAGCTGCGAGGAATGGGCTTTCGTAAGCTGACGGCCCGCCCGCGCCATCACGCTCAGGCGGCGGGTGCTGTCGAGGCTTTTAAAAAAACTGGCCGGCGATACTGGCGACGGTCGCGCGTCGGCATGGCGCCGATCCCGGCGACATAGAGCTTTGGTTCGGCGACGAAGCCCGGATCGGACAGAAGAACAAGATCACCCGCCGCTGGGCGAGGCGAGGCAGCCGGCCCTCGGCGCCATCAGACCAACGCACCACGTCGACCTACATCTTCGGCGCTATTTGCCCCAAGCACGGCAAGGCCGTCGGCCTGATCCTGCCCTGGTGCAACACCGCGATGATGAACCTGCATCTCGCGGCGATCTCTGCCGACGTTGCCCCCGGTCGTCATGCGGTGCTCTTGCTCGACCAGGCCGGCTGGCATCTCTCAGACAAACTCCAGGTGCCCGACAACATCACCATCGTGCCGTTGCCGCCGAAGTGTCCCGAGCTGAACCCGCAGGAGAACGTCTGGCAGTACATACGCGACAACTGGCTCTCCAACCGGATCTTCGACGACGCTGACGCGCTGCTCGATCACTGCTGCGATGCTTGTAACAAGCTCGAGGCCCAGCCGTGGACCATCATGTCCATCGGACTCCGCGATTGGGCACATCGGTTCTGATCAGCGAGTCCTGGTATAAGTGTCCGTCCGGAGACTTCCCGAGTCATTTGAATCGGTTGGAAGCGCGGTGCCGGATCGCTTGAACGCTTGAACCGGCTCGATTGGCCGTGATTCGGTGTTGGCACCGATCCGCGAGGTGCCCCGATGTGGACAATCGAGAACCGCCATCGCTACGACCGCGACAGGCTGCGCTATCCCAGCGATCTCACCGACGCCGAATGGTCGCTGGTCAAGCCGCTGATCCCGCCGGCCAAACGAGGTGGCGGCAAGCGCACCGTCAACATGCGCGAGGTGGTCAACGGCGTGATGTATGTGCTGAGCACCGGATGCCAGTGGCGTTACATCCCGAAGGACCTGCCGCCGCGCAGCACGGTCAACGGCTATTTCTGCCTGTGGGGCTGGGACGGAACGCTGGAGAACATCCACCACGCGCTCTATGTGAAATGCCGTGAGCAGGCGACACGTGAGTCCAGCCCGACGGCCTGTATCATGGACAGCCAAAGCGTAAAGAGCGCAGAAAAGGGGGGCCGTCGATCGATCGACATGGCTTCGATGCCGGCAAGCTGATCAAGGGCAAGAAACGCCACGTCCTGGTGGACAAGCTCGGACTGTTGTTGCACGCCCTGGTCACTGCTGCCGACGTGCAGGACCGCGATGGCGGCGTGCTGCTGCTGTCCACCCTGTTCGGACAGTTCCCCTTCCTGCGCAAGCTGTTCGCGGACAGCGCCTATGCCGGGCCGGTCTTCGCCAACGGCATCGCCAACGGCATCGCCGAAGTCATGCCGAACCTCGTGACCGAAATCGTCAGGCGTCGCGACAACGCCAAGGGCTTTGTCGTCGAGCCGCAACGCTGGATTGTTGAGCGTACCATAGGCTGGCTCAATCGATGTCGCCGCCTCGCCAAGGATTGGGAGAACCGCAACCACAACGCGCTCGCCTTCCTTCACCTCGCCTCGATCCGGCTCATGCTCAGAAAGCTCTGTAACCCTTCATGAAGTTTCCGGACGGACTCTAAGGCCGTGGTTCTCGAACGACTGCTAGGCTATACTGGTATCCACGTGCTACGTTCTCGCGCCTGCCACGGCGCCGTTGGTATTGGGTCGGTCGACGCTCGCCGCGGAAAAGCCGTCGCATCGACATCGCTACTCTCCCCGCCACGCGGCCCTGAGTCTTGTCCAGCGCCCCAAGCACCTTCGTGCCTTCTCGTCCTGCCATAGCCGCTCAGCCCGAGCTTGGGCTATTCTTGTCAGCCTGTGGGCCGCCTCTACGTCGGCGCGCAGTTTGGCGGCTTCGGTCGCCATCTCAACATGCGCAATCTGTGCTGCCTCCGCCGCAGCTTGCGCATCGCGGGCCTGCCGATGCGCTGCATCGAGGCTGGCGCAGGCGTCGGCGGCGACTGCTTCGGCAGCGGTTACATCGCGATGCAGGTTCTCCTGCACCCCGCGCATCGCCTCGATCATCATATTCGCGACCTGTCGGTCTGCCGCGATGTCCTCAGCGCGACGCTCTGCCTCCGTGGCTCGCCTTCGCAGGGCGTCGGCATCGCGTAGCAATTCGTCGATACGTTGGCGCGCATCGATCAGCGCTTTCTCGGCGCGCTCGGCTCTTGCTTGGCTATCGCAACGATCGGCGTCAGACGCAGCGGCACGTCCGGCGGTCTCTGACTGCTTTGGGTGAGCAATGCGTTGTTCGGCTCCTACAGCACGCGCTTTTGCGGAGAGCGTCGATGACAACATCTCACCCTCGCGGCATCGATGGCACCGCCTGGGCGGCGCGGAACTGTGGCAACTGCTGCCGGCCACGCCGGACGAACCTTCGAGCCAACTCGTAAGATCTCCATCGAAGGCCGTTGCTCGCCCGTCCCTGGAATGGCCCGATCAGCACGGATCCTACTCATCTGCCAGCACGATTGGGGAAGCCATCTGCATCGGCAGATCGCCGACGTCGTCTAGCTCAGGCGCTCGCAGCCTCATCCGGCTAACAAAATCGCACCAGGCTCGAGAGTTCGATTGCCGCATTTGATTATCTCCCGTCCTTTGTTGCGCTACTTGTATCCGAGCTCCGGCAAGCTGGGCTCCTTCGGTCAAGCCCGCCACAGGAAATAGGCGGCATGGGTTTTGGGGATTCCTGACAGGGCAATTTCGCCTTGACCGCGTGCACGACCTGGCTCGTGTGTGTCCGGGGGGTAAGGAACCATCCACAGCCGACGCATCGCGGAAAAGGGAGAGCGGCACCGCCGTGACAGCCGGAGGGCGATCCAACCCGGCCATTTCCTATTCAGGCCAACGGAACCGCTCCAAATCGAATCGGTTCCTGTCGTCGAACTCGATACCTTCCGTTTCCAGCAGGCGCTGCTGGAGGGCGTCGCTGCCATGGCGGGAAAGAGTGTAGGACACCTCGCCCCTCGCGTTGACGACACGGTGCCAGGGAACATCACTTGCGGGGTCGAGGTGCTGGAGTATCTGGCCGACAAGGCGGGCTCGCCTTGGCAGGCCGGCCATGGCGGCGACTTGGCCATAGGTGGCAACCCAGCCCTTGGGAATACGGCGGATTACAGCGTAGATCGCCGCCGCGGCTTCGTTGCCCTGGGGTGGGGCCACCTGGAGCAGCCCGCGCCTCAGTGGCATCCGCAGTTCTTTCGGTCCCAATGGTCGTCGCTTCATGTAGGTTGGCCCGATACCCGTCTGGGTGTCATCCAAAACTCCTTCAGCGTCCCACCCGGCTACGGACCACGCTCTGCCGACGAGATCCGGAATTGCCGCATTGGCCCAGGCATCGAACAAGGGCTTTCACATCCGCCTCGGTCATCCTCAGAGTGGCACCGGCTTCGGCGTTGAGGACACCGGCGACCAGTGCTTTTTCTCTGCCGCGCTCGCGCCTTGAGTCTAGCACGCTCATCATCACCCAGTTCAATGCGAACCACGCTGCGTCCCGCCACTCTCCTGTCCCCGACATCGCCGGAACAAGAGAATCACGGCTTCACAGAATTGGCTGGGAATTTCTACGACGGGACACTAGCAGGACATCGCGCAGCGAACCATTGGCTTGCTGCTATATGCTTGCGCGGGGATACGGACAGCGCATCTTTGCGATATACACCCGTAGCGAACGCTGTCTGGAGGGCAAGATGAAAGCTGGATCAATCGTCGTGGCGTGCCTGATTGCGACCATGGGCGCGAGCGTCGCTGCGCGCGCCGCGACGGAGCCGGGTCTCGAATTCTACCAGATCGGCAACCTTCCACTGGAAAGTGGTGAGATCATCCGGGACTTCAGCATCGCTTACATGACACAAGGCACATTGAACGCGAAGAAATCCAATGCAGTGCTGATGGTGACCGCGATCAGCGGTAATCACCACCGGATCGACTTCATGATTGGACCAGGCAAGGCGCTGGACACCGATCACCTGTTCGTCATCAAGACGAATGCGATCGGCAATGGCCTCACAACCTCCCCCAGCAACAGTGCAACGCAGCACGGCCCGGCATTCCCGCATTTCACCATCCGCGACATGGTGCAGAGCCAGTACCTGCTGCTTCAGCACCTCGGCATCGACCACCTGGTGGCGGTGGCCGGCGCATCGATGGGAGGGATGCAGACTCTGCAATGGGGCGTCAGCCACCCCGAGATGATGGACAGCCTGATTGCACTGACACCGATGGCCCGTACATCGCCATGGTCGATCGCAGTCAACGAAGCGACACGGCATGCGCTTATGCTCGACCCTGCGTTCAACGAAGGAAATTATTCAGCCCAGCCCGAAAATGGTTGGCGGATGCGGGCCGATGTGCTGCAGGTGATCGCGACGCGAACGCCGGAAGCGATGCGCAGGCAGTTCCCCAATCCGACGGATGTGCTGCCCTGGATCGCGGCGCAGGAACAGGCTGCCGTCAAGTCCGGTTTCGACGCAAACGATTGGATCGCCCAAACCTCGGCCTACGACAGACACAATGTCGGCGACACGCCGATTGACGGGAAGCTGCCCTTTGGCGGGGATCACATCAAGGCCTTGCGCTCTATCAGGGCGAAAGCGCTCCTGATGTCGGGTCAGCTGGATCTTTACAATCCGGTCGAGGAAGGCCTGGAGGCCGCCGCAGCCATCCCAGATGGCCGGCATATTACGATCCCCTCGGTGCAAGGGCACGTCGCGGCGAGCACGGGCTATAAACCGGCCGACCTCGAGTTCATCAACCAGACGGTCAGCGCCTTCATCGCCGTCGTCACAGATCACTGGAAGAAATTGTAGGCTCGGATGCCTTGTCTCCGCAGTGACCCGCCTGGCGCTGGGCGAGACGTTCCAGTTCGAACCACGCGGCATGCTCGATGATCAAGGGAATGGACCGTGTGGAAACCTATCTACCGGGTCGGTGAGCTGGTCTAGGTCGCAGTCCGCGCTAACACGCGACGCACGATAAGAGTCCTTTTCACGTATCGCTATTGCGCCGGCCAGGGATCACGCTGCGGGCAACGTCGGCGAACAGCTGTCCGCAGCTGTGACCCCACCGCGGTCAGCGGTAGAATTCAACCTTGGCCTCGCGAAACCACAGAAAATTTGCTGGCGCTGCGGAGATCGGCCCGTTGATGGCGAACACCGCAACCTCGAACCGCTGGCCCACCACGACGGTGTCGCCCAGCACCAGCCTGTTGGGCATGTTGAAGCCCTGGATCGCCGCCGGACTGGGCCGCCCGGCTGCCCGGGGCAGTACGCCATCCACCCACACTTCGGCGTAGTCGTCGACGTTCACCGTCAGTACCGCCTTGGCCCCATCAGTATCGAAGCCGTGGACACGTGCCGGTATTGTCAACGCCGTGCGGAACCAGAAGAAGGACACCATGCCCCCGCCGCGGCGCGCGCCAAGATCGGTGGGCGCCACCTCAGCCCACTCCGAATCATCGAACCCTAGCAACTCGGCATGCGGCTCGATGTCGTAGGTCGTCCTGAATTCAGGCATCGAGTCCGCCAGTGCAGGACACTCGACGATCTTTGCCTCCTGGCCCTTCCATCGTGCGCCAAGCGCCGTCGAACCTCCGGTGGTCATCAGATCGACCACACACGCGGGCGGCACCAGTGGTGCAATCGGCGGCTGCGGCATGAGCAATGGCGGCATCGGCGGCGGGGCCGAAGAAGTCGGTCTGATGTATTTGGCAACGGGCATCTGCGTATCCTCTTCCCTGAAAGCACTGACTTTAGGCAAACAGCGGTGCGGTCACGACCCTGCGAATGGCGGCGGACCGGTGTCCGATCGTGGGGCCGCTCTGATCCCGCCGCAGCCGCCGACCTAGGCGGCATGAGTTCCAGCTCACGCTCGGCACGTGGCCGACATACGAGATCGACATGCGTGCCTTACGCCCCCGAGCCTGTTCAGCGCGGCCGTCGCACTGATCTGCAGCACCCCGAGGCCGCGTCTGGCGCTAAGTTTTTTTCGGCGACCAGCCATACGCCTTGGCGGTGGCGCCGCCCATCAGCATGGCCCGTTCGCTGGTGCTCAGGCGGTCAGTCTTTAGGAAGGGCTCGACCGCTTGCTCGTAGTTCACAACGGCAAACGCACGCGTCCAGTCGGTACCCCACAGGCAACGATCGAAACCCCAGGCATCGAATATGCGGGCAAGCGGGTCCCAGATGTCCGGGAACGGATACGGCTCCTTTGACAGCGTGCAGGCGCCGGTAATCTTGATCACCGCATTCTTGCGCTTGGCGAGTTCCACCACCTTCGGGAGGTCCGCCCAAGGCTGCGGCGGCGCCGGCGGCACGCTCGGCTGCAAGATGCCCATATGATCGATGATGAAGCGCGTATCGGGATAGCGGTCGATCAGCGCCGTGCCTGCATCGAGGTTCCCCCAGAAAAGAACGTTGACCGGAAAATCGTGCTGAACAGCTGCGCGCAGGATCCGGTTGAAGCCGGGATCGTCCGGCGTGCGTTTCCCCTCCTGGGTCATGATGATGCGGATCCCGACCGTGCCCGGCGTTTTCTTCCACTCGGCGATAACGTCGGCGACCGCCGGATCATCGGGATTGACCGGCTTGACCAGCGCGAACCGGTCAGGATGAGCCTGCCGCACGCTCACTGCGTAGCTACCGTCGTATTGGTACATCGAGAAAGGCGAGATGTAGATCGCGCCGTCGACGCCGACTTTGTCCATCGCGGCTACCATTTCATCGCCGGTAACGTGCGCAGGCCAGTTTGGCACGCTGTGCCAGGGTCGCTCCGGCGTGTTCGCCGCATAGGCATGGACCTGAGAGTCGATGATCGTCATGTGGGAAGCGCCTTGCGGTGGCTGCTGCGCTTCGGCGGGCGCTCCGCGCAGTAGCGCCGGTCCCGCGGCAGCCAGCCCCACCCCGACCTGCAACACAGTACGCCGGTCGACGAGCCTATCTCCGTCAGCTGATTGGTTGGCCATTTCTCCCTCCACAGCACGTCAGAACGCGCACTCCTGCGTTCATCGAAGATTGCGGACCTCCTTCAATCCCGGTCAAGGAAAAACCGGTCCTTGTGCACGACAGTACGGGTTCAGCTTGGAACTACGCAGAGATCGGATCAAACGCTCTCTGCCGGCGAAGTCGTTCTTGCTGCCCAAATACTCACCAGACATTCACCCGATCGAGCAGCTTTTTGCCAATCTCAAGCATCGGCTGCGCGAGGCCGCCAGGGTCACCGTCGATGATGTTTTGCAGCACCTTCCGAGGCTCGCATGTCGGACGAGCAGATTGAGGAAGAACGGCCCACAGTGGCCACTCACAGCGCCGCTTCGGTTCCCAGGATCACGGTCGCCTGCGCTGAGAGCACGCCGCCGTTGCCGTGCACCAGCGCGGTCTCGGCGCCGGGCACCTGACGATCGCCGCATTCCTTGCGCAACTGACGCACCGCTTCGATCAGCAGGAACAGCCCGTACATGCCAGGATGGCAATAGGACAGGCCGCCGCCATTGGTGTTCACCGGCAGGCTCCCCTTCGGCGCGATCCGGCCGCCGGCAACGAACGGGCCGCCTTCGCCCTTGGCGCAGAAGCCGAGATCCTCAAGGAACAGGATGGTGTTGATGGTGAACGCATCGTACAGCTCGAGCACAGCCATGTCGGAAGGCTGCATGCGCGCCATCTTGTAAGCCGCCGCTCCCGACTCGCGTGCGCCGCTATGTGTCAGGTCCGGCATCGAGGATATCGAGGCATGGGTGATCGCCTGGCCGCAGCCCAGCACATAGACCGGTGGCTTGCCTGTGCTGCGCGCGCGGTCGGCTGTCGTCATCACGATGGCGCCGCCGCCGTCGGTGATCAGGCAGCAGTCCCGCACAGTGAACGGATCGCTGATTGGCCGCGCCGCCAGAACGTCGGCGACGCTCAGCGGCTTCTTCTCCCATGCCGCAGGGTTCAGCAGCGCCCACTCGCGCGCCGCCACTGCGACCTCGGCAAGTTGCTCACGCGTGGTGCCAAACTCGTGCATGTGACGTGACGCCACCATTGCGTAAGCACTGGCGGGCAGGAAGGGACGGAACGGTGTCTCGTGCGGGTTGTACTCGCGCGCCGAAGCCTGGCGGCGGCCAACCGTGCGCTGCGTGCTGCCATAGGCGATCACCGCCACCGTGCAGAGACCGGCGGCCAGTGCCGCCTGCGCATGTGCAACATGGATCTCGAACGAAGAGCCACCGACGATGGTGGAGTCGGTGTAGGCGTGCGGCAGGTTGAGGTATTCGCAGAGCGACATCGCCGAGGTGCGCCCCTGCGTCGTGGCGCAATAGAGTCCGTCGACGTCGGACAGACGCAATCCGCAATCGGCCAGTGCGCGATGGATGCCCTGCGCCATCAGGTCGATCGCGCTCATATTCGCGGCGACGGCGCCAATATCGGATTCGGCGGCGCCGATGATGGCGGCGCTGCCACGGATCAGGCCCTGCATCACGCGCCCTCCGCCGGGGCGAACACCGGCATCGGTGGCTCCTCGCCTCCCGGGCGATGCACGCGGAATTTCACCCGCATGCCGATGTGCACCGCGGTCGGTGCGATGTCCTCGACCCGGCTCATCATGCGGAACCCCTCGTCCACGTCGACCAGCGCGACGTTGTAGGTCTCGCCCTGCTGCGCGTGTACCACGGTGGTCGCATAGACCGTGCCGAGGCCCTTGCTGATCCGCCATTCCAGCCGGTCGCTGCCGGTGTAGGGACAGATCACCCGCGGATAGAACACCGCTTTGTTCGCCTCGGGGCTGAATTGATAGGCGAGTTCATCCTTCTCCAGATGGTCGAGATAGGTGCCCAGCGGCGAACTAGTTGCATTCGGCATCAGACTGGTTTCTCCCCTGCACCGTCACGCGATGACCGGATCGCGTGTGCGGGTGGCAATCCCACATGGCACGATGCTGCACGCGGCGATTGTTCAGAAGGCGATCGAGAGCAGACTCATGTGAAGCACTCACTCAGCCGCGGCTTTCACCTCGGCCGACGCCAGCGTCTTCAGCACCGGCAACACCTCCTTGGCGAAGAGCTTCAGCCCGCGCTCCGACACCTCGTAGGGCGTGCCGCCAAAGCGGAAGGCAACGTTGAGCTCGAAATCGCCGAGCAGCTTGCGGCGCTCCTCGAGCCCGCGCAGGATTTTGTCAGGCGTGCCCCAGCTCGCGGCCTGCATGAAGCCGGCGACCGCGCCGTCGAGGCCGCCCTTGCGGGCGATTTCGGCCTTTTGCTGGTAGGCGTCGTAGCCCTTCACGGTCTTGAAGTGCTCGCCCAGAAATTCGTAGTGGTAAAAGTTGCTCTCGACGAATTTCCCTTGGTAGCGCCGCGCCTCCTCCTCGCAGGCGGCGAGGTCGTGGCTGCAGACGACGAACTCCGTCAGCATGACGTGCGGCGGCGCGGTGCCGTGGAGCCGACGGTGCAGTTCGCGCCCGCGCTCGATGACCGGCAGCCGCAACTCCCACGGGCGGTCAGCAAACATCACCATGTGCGCGCCAAGCTTGGCGGCGGACGCGACGGAATCTTCGCTCGAAGCCACGGCGTAAATGCGCCCATCGAATGAATGCTGCGGCCGCGGGCGGATCTCGATCCGCGGCTGCTTGTAGAATCTGCCGTCGCCTTCGATAAACCCAGTCTTCAGCGCTCTGACGATCATTGGCGCCGCTTCGTCGAAGCGCTCGCGCGATTCGTCCATGCTCATGCGAAACGCGGCGAATTCGCGCCGCGCCAGGCCGCGGCCGAGACCCAGGCGCAGCCTTCCCTTGCTCAGCAGGTCGAGCACTGCCGCCTGCTCCGCGACCCGCAGCGGATCGTGCCAGGGGACGATGACCGCAGCGGTGCCCAGATCGATGTTCGGGCACGCTGCCGTCAGATAGCTCATCAACTGGAGGTTGTCGGGGACGAACGAGTAGTCGTTGAAGTGATGTTCAGCCGACCACAGACAATCGAAGCCGAGATCGGCGGCGAGCCGCGCGAGGCGGATCTCCTCATCCCACACGCGCTGGTCGGAACAGTCGTCCCAGCCATAGCTGGCGAACACCATCATCATGCCGACATCCATCGTTCCCTCCGTCGCGTTTGCCTTGTTGCACTAAGCCAGCGCCAATTCGCGGTACCCGTCCGCCGCCACAGCCTCACAGCGCTCGCGGAACTTGGGGTGGCCGCCGCTGTACCGCATGATTCGGCGGACCTGCTTGCCCTCGACGTTGCGATTGATGCCGGTCATCCACGAGTCGACTTCGGCGAACAGCAACCCCTCGCTCGCCTCAATGACATGATCGGTCCAGGCGGTAGAGGCCGCCGCGGTGGCCTCGAGGCGGGTCAGGCCGCGGTCGCGGGCAAAGCGGATCAGTCCGGTGACCCAGTCGGCGCTGTACTCCGCGGCGCGCGGGAAATTGCCGAGCCCGGCATGCGGGCCCATCACCATCAGCATGTTCGGGAAATCGTCGACCATGATGCCGAGGAAGGTCTGCGGGCCGTTCTTCCACTTGTCCTTCAGCGAGACATTGTCGACACCGCGAATGTCGATGCGATCGAAGGCGCCGGTGATCGCGTCGAACCCCGTCGCGTAGATGATCATGTCGAATTCGTAGTCGCGCGCGCTGGTCTTGATACCGGTCGGGGTGATGCGCTCGATCGGCGTCTCGGTGAGATCGACCAGCGCGACGTTGGGCTGGTTGTAGACCTCGAAATAGCCGCTCTCGAGCGGTACGCGGCGAGTGCCGAAGCCGTAGGTTTTTGGGATCAGCTTCTCGGCCACGACCGGGTCCTTGACCCGCTCGCGCGTCTTGCGCGCGACGAAGTCGGAGATCAGCCGGTTGGCCTGCCGATCGACCAGGATGTCGCGGAAATTGCCCATCCAGATGCCGAACCCGGGCTCGCCGTAGAGCTTCTCCCAGAATGCCTCACGTTCCTCTTCGGCAACCTCGAGCGCCGAGCGCGGGTCGGCCGCGTGGATGAAGCAGCCGAAGGTCTCTTGGCAGCGCGCGAAAATTTCGGAGTAGTCGGCCCGGATACGGTTCATCTCCTCCTTGGTGATCTTGGCGTTGTGCAGAGGCGCGGCCCATTGCGGCGTGCGCTGGAACACCGTCAGGTGCCCGGCCGTTTTCGCCACTTCGGTGATTGTCTGGATGCCGGTGGCACCAGTGCCGATTACCGCGACCCGCTTGCCGACGAAGCTGACCGGCTCCTTCGGCCAGTAATGGGTATGGAACGACAGGCCCTGGAAACCCTTGACCCCAGGAATGTTCGGGAACGTCGCCGCCGACAGCACGCCAACCGCGGTGACCAGGAAGCGGGCCGTGGTGCGCCGACCGTCTTCCAGGGTGATCTCCCAACTTCGCGTGTTCTCGCGGTACTGCGCGGCGGCGGCGCGGCTCTTGAACTGGATGTCGCGGCGCAGATCGAACTTGTCGGCGACGTGGTTCAGGTAACGCTCGGTCTCGGGCTGGCTGGCGAAATGCTCATCCCAGTCCCACTCGTCAAGTAATTCCTGGGAGAACGAGTAGCCGTAGGTCCAGCTTTCGGAGTTGAACCGGGCACCCGGGTAGCGGTTCCAGTACCAAGTGCCGCCAACCCCGGTGCCGGCTTCAAATACCCGCACCGTGAGGCCGAGTTCCCTCAGTCTGTAGAGTTGGTAAAGCCCTGAGACGCCGGCGCCTATGACGACGGCGTCGAAATCCACGGGCATCTCGGCCCTCGACCTACCGGCGATCGTCTGTGAGGCGACCATGTTGTCCTCCTTGCGATGATGTCACTCTCGTCATTCGAGGCGCAGTAATCGGACGCTCTCAGAGAGGCGCGCGGCCGCCGATTGCATCGCGCGGCACAGCCGCTCCGATGCTTCGGCCTCCAGATCGTGCGAGCGCCCCGCACCGGTCAGGATCAGTAACGGCTCCCATGCCGGCGACAGAACCGGCACCGAGATCAGTGTGATCCCCTGAAACATAGTCCCGCGATCGACGGCAAAGCCGGCTTGCTTCGCCTCGGCAACGCGGGCCAGAAACCCGGAAAATGTGGGCTTCTGATACCATGCGACCTGCGAGAACAGGGCTTGGAGTTCGGCTTGGCTACTGTTGCCGAACGCGGCCATGATCACGCCCGATGCCCCCGCCGGTACCGGGGAAGGACGCCCGATGGTGACATATAGGTCGGGTTGGAAGGCGGCGCCCACCCAATCCAACAGCAGCAGCGACGCAGGCCCCACTACTTTGGAAAGGTAGACCGAGACGCCGTGTGCATCCGAGACCGCGTGCATCAGCGGCCGCGCGATGTCCAGCAAGCCGCTGCGCCGTAGAACGCCGTAGGCCAGTTCGAGAATGCGCAAGCTTACCGTGTAGGTGCGAGTCGCTTCGTCATATCCGACAAGGCTCTCCGCTTGCAGCGTCCGGAGGATGTTGTACGCGGTCCCGCGATGCAGTCCCGCCGCGCGGGCCACCTCGCTCGCGTTCAGCGAACGTTCGGACGCATGCAGCACGCGAAGAACTCTCGCCGCGGCGACGACCGCACCGACGGATTTTCCGAGCGGGCCGATCTGCGCGATCTCGGCGGACTTTGGGGGAGCGGCCGGTCGCGATCGGTTCTCTTCGGCCGCAACTACCGGTGCAGGCACAGTTCCTCCCGACGCTAGTGCGACGATATGTTACAGGCCGGGCCCGAGCAACTCAATCGAGAGCGCTTGTTCTCAATAGAAGACAGCACAGAAGGGCCGCCGACGGCGATGCCGGACACGGGTGGAAGGCGCCCAACAGGGACTCGTGGTGCACGTTATGGCGGCGTGGCTCCGCGAAGCGCCGAGGTCACGCCTGGTTGGGCCTCCCAGGGCGAAGTGCGCCGTCTCCGCGCGCGGCTGCGGGACGGTTACCTGGCTTCGAGCCAGATGGGGACGCGAGCCAGAGCGTCCTCGCGGGCGGGCTCGTTCGTTCCGACGTGAGCTTGACCGTTGGCCGCAGTCGCTGCATTTCCACGCACCCGCACGGGCCGGTCCGGCGCATCGAAATCGTGGAACGCTCCGGGGTAGGCGATCATGGTGATCTTAGTGGGAAACCTGCTGGCCAGTTCGTGACAGGGTGCGGCTGGCGTCCAGTCGTCATCCTCGCCCATGAGGATCAGCATGCGGCCCACCGGTTCCCATGTCTGGTCCTCGGCTTTCGAGGGGCAGCCAGGGTAGAAGGCGACAAAGCGGTCAAACAGATTGTCGGGCAGATCCCTTCCTGCGCGTGCGACTTCGAGAACCGTGCTGCCACCATTCGACCATCCGAGCAGATCGATACTGCCTGTGGGCACGCCGTGTGCTGACTTCAGCCATTCCGCCGCGGCGATCGCGTCGAGGCGCCGCAAGCCTTCCGGTTTCACCGTGCGTTCGGCGACGCCGCACTGGGAACCAAGCCCTCGCGAACCAAAGCTGTCGGGCAGCAGCACGACGTGGCCGGCTTTGACCAGAGCTATCGCCCATTGTCCGTCACGTGCGGGGAAGGGGCCGCCACAGCCATGGAGGGCCACAATGGACGGAGCAGTGGCCGGTTCGGCAGGTCGGAGCAACGCGGCATCAAGGTCAACGCCATTCGGGCCTGGGATACGCACCCGGTCGACATTTACCCCTGCACTTTGGAGCAAAGCCAGGAGTGCCAGAAAAGCCTTCATTCCATACGCCTGCTAATCATCATGGCGCGTTCCGAAGCCTACCCGAAGTTGCTCGACTTGTGTGCCTGCCAACCGGTGCCACGCGTCGTTGATCCTGCGGCTCTGAGATCGCTATCTCCGGCAATCCAGAGATACGTCTGATCACGAAACGACCTGCCGTGAAGAGATACATGGTAGCGCTCGGTGCTGACGAGCGAAAGCGCCAACAACGCTGATGCAGCAGGGCACATGTCCTGCACGGCAGGGTGCTTAAGACACGCATCCTGTTGAAGGCCGATGCCTCGGGGCCGGGCGCCTGGAGCGATGGCCAGATCGTCGAGGCACTGGACACCGCATCGACACCATCGCCAGCACGGCCAGCGGCTGGTGGAGGAAGGCCTCGATGCTGCGCCGACCCGCAAGCACTCCCCCAACCGGACCCAGTCGCCTCCGGAGTTGGCCGGTGGCTCGCACGCGTGCGGCGATGGACGCTCAATGCCGACCCCGTTGCGGCCGCAGTCGGCGTCGTGGCAGGGGCATCGGCCCGCTCGAGGCGGGGGGCGACCGCCCGTACGAAGCGATTTCGTTGCCGGTCGGCGCGCCAGACGCTGGAGCCGCGCGACCTCGCAGTATGCCTGCTGCGGGAGCCGGGCGGCAGGCGCCGCAGACGTTCTCCGGCGGCCTGTGCTTGCGACCGCAGGGCACATGTTGTACCCGCTGGAGCCGGTGCGAATCGGCTTCAGGCGGCGATGCTTTTCAACAGCTATGCGTTTATTCTCGCATTCCTCCCCGCCAGCGCCGCGCTCTTCGCGCTGATCCATCGCCACCGGTCGCTGCGGATTCCATGCCTGCTGCTTTGCTCGCTGCTGTTCTACGGCTACTGGAACCCGGCCTTCGTCCTGTTGCTGATCGGCTCGATCCTGGTGAACTGGCTGGCGGCGCGGCGGTTCGTCGCCACGCAGAACAATGCGTTCGTCACCGGGGCAATCGTGCTGAACCTGGGCGTGCTGGCGCTGTTCAAATACGCCGACTTCTTTGCCGGCTCGGTGGCGGCGATCGGCCACATCTCGATCGGCCGGCTGGACTTCGTGCTGCCACTCGGCATCAGCTTCTTCACCTTCCATCACATCATGTATCTGGCGGACCTGCGCCGCGGCCGAGCCGAGGCCACCACGCTCGACCGCTATGCGCTCTACATCAGCTTCTTTCCGCAGGCGATCGCCGGACCGCTGGCGCGCTGGTCCGAGGTGGGACGGCAGTTCGGCCGCGACCCGACCGAGCCGGGATGGGAGCAGCGCTGCGCCCTCGGCATCACGTTCATCGTCGTCGGTCTGATCGAGAAGGTGCTGATCGGCGATCCGATCGGCCGCATCCTCGATCCGATCTACCAGGCCGCGGCGCACGAACCGCTCCGCGACGGCTCCGCCTGGCTCGCTCTGGGCTTCGGGCTGCAGATCTTCTTCGACTTCGCCGGCTACTCCGACATCGCGATCGGCACCGGCCTGCTGTTCGGCATCCGGTTGCCGTTCAACTTCAACGCACCGTTCCGTTCCACCAGCATCCTGGTGTTCTGGCAGCGCTGGCATATGACGCTGTCGCGCTTCCTGCGCGACTACGTGTTCATGCCGCTCGCCGACATGCGGGTCGCCGGCTACCGGCACACCACGCTGCAATACGTGCTGGCGATCATGGCGACGATGGCGCTGTGCGGCCTGTGGCACGGCGCCGGCTGGAACTTCGTGCTGTGGGGCACGCTGCAGGGCGCGGGCATCGTGTTCGCGCTGGGCTGGCGGCGGATGCTGCCCACCCCGCAGAAGACGATCGGCTGGGCCGCGACGGTGGCGTTCTTCCTGCTGAGCTGCGTGATCTTTCGCACCGCGACCCTGGGTGCGTCGTGGAACGTCTATTCCGGCCTGGGCCAGTTGCCCGACGGTCACATGGTGGGTCAGTCATGGATCATCGGCGTGGCGTTGCTGCTCGCCGTCGCGCTGCCGGCGACGCAGGACCTGTGCAATCGAATTGCGCTGCGCCCCGTCGCATGGGTTCCGGCGGCCCTCGGCGCGATCGGCATCGCGCTGCTCGTGCAGATCGGCAGCAGCGAGTCCTATGAGTTCATCTACTTCCGCTTCTGATCCGCGCGGCGGTGCGCGGGCGGCGTGGCGACGCTGGCTCGTCGTGTTCTGTGCCACGTTCGGCGGCGGGTTCGCGCTGTTCTTCGCGCTGCTGGTGTTCATCGACCCGTACGACACCGGGCGCTTTCCCAGCCTGCCGATCGCCGGCACGGGCGACCGCACCTCGAAGACGGCCGCGGCCAGTGCCGGGCGCAATCCGCACTTCGATGCCACGGTCATCGGCAACTCGACCGGGCAGCTGATCGACCCGTATCGGCTGCAGCGGGACACCGGCCTGCGCTTCACCCAGCTGGCGATCGCCGGAACGGGTCCGCGCGAGCAGCTGACGATCATGCGCTGGGTGATGGCGCATCATCCCGCCTACGATGCGTTCGTCATCGTCACCGACCCCTTGTGGTGTACGTCCAATCCCGATCCGCCGCTGATGTTTCCGTTCCCGTTCTGGCTCTACGGCAGCAATCTGGACTATCTCGCCAACCTGCTCAGCGCCAAGGCGCTGGATCGGGCGGTCTATCGCGTCGGCATCGCGCTCGGGCTGATGCAACCGGTCGATCCGGTCGGTTACTTCGACTACACGAAGGCGCTCCAGGTGGTGTTCGTTCCCGAACCGATGGCGCCGTCGCAGCCCGTGGTGCCGGGAGGCGCGCCGCCGCCTCTGCCGTGGATCGACCGCCTGGCCGCCTTTTTGACAACGCTTCCCCCCAGCGTGCGCGTCGTGCTGGCGATGCCGCCGGTCTACTACACCGTGCTGCCGCGGCCCGGCACCGAGGATGCCTTGCGCATCGACGCCTGCAAGGCGGCTCTGCAGCGCACCGCCGCCGCCAGGTCGAACACCAGCTTCGTCGACTTCCGCGTGGACAGCCCGCTGGCGCACGACGCCTCCGACTTCCTCGACCCCACGCACTACCGCCACACGCTGGCCGATCACATGGAGACCCGGATCATCGCGCTGCTGCGCGCCGGCGAAACCGGCGCCGCCAGGGCAGACGGCGCCCCGCTGATTGCGGTAACATCGCGGCAGGGCGAGAAGAAGCCGTAACGGGAGTACGCATGCCGGACGTGACCGAGCCAGACATCCAGACGTGGTGTGCCAATTATCTGCGCACCGCGCTCAAGCTGCCCGATGGGCCGATCGACGCTCGCGCGGAGTTCGCCAGCCTCGGGCTGGATTCGGCCGAATCGGTGTTCCTGGTGTCTGCCATCGAGGACTGGCTGGGGCTGGAACTCGCCTCGGACACCGCCATGGATCATCCCTCGATCGCACGGCTATCGCACTTCGTCGCCGGGCGCCTGGCGATGCAGGCCACGCGCCGGTAGCGCCGGGTGAAGGACGACTTTCTCGCCGAACCGGCGTCGCTGGTCGATGTGCTCGCCCGGCGCGCCGCCGAGACGCCGCAGGCGAAGGCCTTCGTCTTTGCTCCTGACCGCGGCGCGCACATCCATCTGACGTTCGCGGAGCTGCACCGTCGATCGCACGCGCTGGCGCTTCGGCTCGTCCAGTGCACGACCCCCGGCGACCGCGCCGTGTTCTTGTTCCCCGCAGGCCTGGACTTCATCCTTGCCTATTTCGGCTGCCTCGCCGCCGGGGTTGTCCCGGTGCCCCTGATGGTGCCGCGACGCACTGAGGCACGGGATTCGAGTGCCGCCGTCATCGCCGACTGCACGCCCAGGCTTGCCATGACGAGTGGCGAGCTGCTCGACGGCCGGCCGGATGTCGTGGCGAAGCTGAGCGGGGCCGGCTTCGAGTGGATGACCGTCCGGGCGATGGAGGACTCACCCGAGCAACCGGAGGCCAGGTTGCCGGTCATCGGTCGCGACCACCTCGCACTGCTGCAGTACACGTCGGGTTCGACCTCCACCCCGAAGGGCGTCATGGTGACGCACGGCAATCTGCTGGTGAACCTGGCGATGATCCGTCGGGGCATGGGCAGTACCGCGCTCTCGGCGAGCGTGGGATGGGTGCCGCTGTATCACGACATGGGCCTGATGATGGGCGTCATGCAGCCGCTTTACCTGGGCGCCACGTCGGTGCTGATGGCGCCGGCGGCGTTCATGCAGCGGCCGTTGAGTTGGCTCCATCTGATCCACCAGTACCGCGCAGAAGTGACCAGCGCGCCCAACTTCGCCTTCGACCTCTGCGTCGACCGCTTTCGCGCCGGGCAGATGGAAGGCGTCGATTTGTCCTGCTGGAAGATCGCGATGAATGCCGCCGAACCGGTGCACGCCGAGACGATCGCGCGCTTCGCCGCGACGTTCGCGCCGTACGGCTTCGCACCTGGCGCAATGTATCCGGCCTATGGCCTGGCGGAGGCCACGCTGCTGGTCACCGGCAACGAACGTGGCGCCGGACCGCGATTCCGCACCGTCGGCAACGTGGCAAAGGATGACACGCAGGTGCTGGTGTCATGCGGCCGCGCGCTGCAGGACCTGCGCGTCGCCATCGTCGATCCGTCCACGCGGCGCAGGTGCCCGCCGTGCGATATCGGGGAGATCTGGGTCAGCGGGCCGAACGTCGCGCGCGGCTACTGGCGCAACCCGACGGCGACGGCGGAGACCTTCCAGGCGCGCATCGCGGACGAACCGGAAGACTGTTGGCTGCGCACCGGGGACCTGGGGTTTCTCGATGAAGACAACGAGCTTTACGTCACCGGACGGATCAAGGACCTGATCATCATCCGCGGCATGAACCATTACCCGCAGGATATCGAGCGAACCGTCCAGGACAGCCACCCGGCCCTGCGCCGGGACTGTGGCGCGGCCTTCGCCGTTACCGATGCCGACGGCAACGAACGCCTCGCGGTGGTTCAGGAGGTAGAACGCACCCACCGGCACAGAATCGACGCGGCCGAGGTCACGGCGCGCATCCGCGAGGCGATCGCGCGGCAGCACGAGATCGCGGTGCAGGTGATCGCGCTGATCCCGCCGGCGACGCTGCCCAAGACCACGAGCGGCAAGGTTCAGCGCAGCATGGCTCGGAAGCTGTGGCTTGAAGGGGCGTTGCCTGCGCTGGGCTGAGGCGTCCTTCCTCTTCCGAAGTCCGACCCGGATCGCACGGCCTGGCGATGATGCCCGAGCGCGGGCCGATCGCCGCCACCAATGACGCGCAGCACCGCCGGTTCATCGAGTTGGCTTTGCGAGGCGCTCAAGGTCGGTGCCCCTGCCCCGCTGTGACTTCCGCAAACCCTTCACTCGAATGCCATCATGAAGGACGAAGAGCCATCCGCATTGCGGCAGCAGCAACAGCCGGGTTCGTGTGAGCAAACTCACAGCGGTTCTCCGCACCATCCTGTAGGGGTCTGTCGCGACAGAGCGCAGTTGGCGAGAAGCTATGCCGTATCACCCATCCGCTCCCGAACGGTGCAGGTCAGTCGCTGCGCCGGCACCGGTCGAACTGACCGAGGCAGAGCTGGAGGAGGTTGCTGGAGGCTTGAACCCCCAGCCGCTGCCCCTAGAGGCGAGAGGTTGATCCTGCTGCTCATTCGGTCAACTCGGCTCGATGGGGACAGAGCGGCCTCCCTGGAATTGGCACCGCAGACCTCATGACATGACAGGATAGGAGCGTATGGAGCAGCTTGTCCGTCAGGCTCGATCAACGGTGTCGGAGCCGCGTTCCGATCGAGCAGATGTATCGGTCTCCTGCTTGATCGTCGCCTCACTGGGAGGCCTCCTGGCCGCGGCGGCATGGCCATTTTGGATCCTGGCAAGCGGTGCGCTGGGCATGGAAGGCGTGCTTCTCGCCGGGTTCGCGCTCCTGGCAAGCGCCTATGCGCTTTCGCGGCACACCGGCCGGAGTGCCGCAGAGGCGTTGATCCTGATCGGATTCGGCAGCGTGGTCCTCATGATCGGGGCGATGTTCGGGTTGGCGGCCTATGCGTCGCTCTCGGGTGTTTGAGTTGCCGGCGAAGCCCTCGATGCCGTTGCCCGTGCGGCCTTCGCCGGCGTGTCTCCCTCCCGCCGCGCTTCGATCAGATCGGACCCACCTGTTCGGCCGCGACGCTACCGCGGCGGCAGACGTACGCCGCCCGGACCGATCAGGCCCGGATACGGTGCCTTGAAACGCCAGAAGGTGCCGCTGATCGCGCCCTCGAAGTAGATCGTCTGGTTGTCGGCACCACCGAAGGCAAAGTTGGTGGTGGCCGCGTCACCGTTCGGGATCGGCACGAATCCCAGGATGACGCCGCGCGGGTCGATCTCGACGATGCCGCCCAGTCCGGCCAACTGCGCCCACAGGTTGCCGTGCACGTCGTAGTGGATGCCGTCGGGGCCACCGTTGCCGGGCAGGTACGAACCGGCTTTCACGCCCGCGAACGTCAGGTGCAGCGGGTCCTTCACGCATTGCGGGCAGCCC
Source organism: uncultured Alphaproteobacteria bacterium (assembly GCA_963812075.1). GTDB lineage: Bacteria > Pseudomonadota > Alphaproteobacteria > Acetobacterales > Acetobacteraceae > JAMXLO01. The sequence continues at coordinate 93,711 of CAWETN010000014.1, read as the reverse complement.
ATCGCCGGGCCGGTCATGAACGGGCTGTACCAGACGCGGCCCTCCCGGAAGTCGCCGACCGCCAGCACCGCATCGTCGGGCGAGACCGCAATGCCGTTCGGGAACGAACTGCTGTCCATCACCTTGCGCAGGATGCCGTCGCGCGAGAACTGGTACACGGCGCCCGTATGGTCGGACATGCTGGGCCCTGGGCCGGTGCCCCAGGGATCGGTGAAGAACAGGTTGCCCTCGGCATCGAAGTCGAGGTCGTTCGGCCCTTTGAACAGCTGGTTGCGGTACGTATAGACAAGCGTGGTGACCTGCTTCGTCTGCGGATCGTAGACCAGGATCCCGCGGTGCCGCGTGGTCAGATAGAGCTTGCCGTCGTGCCATCTTGTGCCCTGCGGCTCGCAGGTCTGCCCCAGATCGGCGGGTGGGTTGCAGTTGAAGACCGGCACCAGCTTCGCATCCGGTGTCAGGTAGGAGACCCAGCCGCTGCCGATCGCGACGAACCAGAGGTTGCCCTCGGTGTCGAAGGCCCCACCTTCAAGGAACTGCCCCTGCGGCGTGTTGCTGACGTCGGCAAATTTTTCCACCGGGCCGACACCCGCGGGCAGCGGCGGCAGTCCCCACGGCTGCACTGGAGCGGTAGCCTGTGCCCATGCGGCCGCCAGGGGCCCGACCCCCAGCAGGAAGGCTCCGCACAGCAGGCTGCGCAACGTTCCGGCAAGCGCGTAGCAATTTGTCATGTGTTCCTCCCACCATCCAGTATGCCGCCGACAGTTACACCGGATGCAAACTATGGCTGGCGGCGTCCCTTGGCCGGAATCGCGCGGCAGGCCGCCAGCCGCAACGAGGTCGTCGAGAACTGGTGGCGCCGAACCCAGCATGGCACAGAAATTGTCGTGACAGCCGCCGTTTGGAAATTGATACTAGGCAAATCGCCCTTCTTTTAAGCGAACATCACCCACCGTTCTGGTTAAGTTCGCTCCCGCGACGCCCGAGTTCATTGCGGATACGTTCGTAAAACGTGATCCGGGGGTATTCAAAAAAAGTTGTAATCCAATCGCGCGGAAGTTATTAAAGCGTCACTTCAGGAGGTGAATTGGTGACCCCAACGATCTGAAAATGAAGGTTTTGACAATAAGCAATTCATCCTAGCGGAGTTCAGAAGTGCCATTCTGATAAGCGGTAATTAAGCGTCACTTAGACGTACCGATATCGCAACAGTGCGGAGAGCCAAGAGCCGAGAGGTGCCGGATACGCCGGGCCTCTCGCGCTCATTGCGATCGAACAAACGGTAGTCGCTTTTCGCTGCCGCACGCTGCTCCTGCGCCCTGCTGTGGCGTCATCTTTCGGCAACGACATAAGACGGGGAACTTCGATGACCATCAAGCCTGCGCGTCTCGATCTCGATTGCATTCTCGTTCAGATCCAGATGGCCGAGGCTGGCCAGGAACCGGTCAATCCCCTGCTGTCGTCCGGCCTGCGCCGAGCTTCGTGAACATCCGCGGTGATCGCTTCCCCTTCCCACTCGGCCCATTCTTCGTCCCGGTGCGTAGAGCGCGCCTGGGTTGGGCTTCCAGCAGGTCGAGCATGTGTTGATACAGTCCCCTTACCGCGAACCAGTTCAGGGTGATCGTCGCTACACGGGAGCCGGCGCCCACCTTCAGCGTTGCGCTCGGCAAGGCCGCCGCGCCTCCTTCAACTTTCAGCCCGTGCAAGGTTTCGTCGGTTTGGTCGGACAGCCGAGAGTGTGGGGCCGAGTTGATCATTATTCCTCTCGCGACTGCGATAAGCGGGTTGGCCTGGTCATCGTCAGAGGCGGCGGCCATCAGGCGGCCTCGCACTGCAGCTTGGGCAAAAAAACAGGGAGACGATGAGCGCGCTGTAAGCTTGATTTCGATGTCACAGCCAAAGTCATTCTCCGCAATCCCGCGGATGGCAGGATAGGCGACCACCAGCAGTTCCGCAAAGGGAATGGCCGCGGATCACACAGTAGGGACTTTGCGAAATAGATGAGATGTCGAAATAATGAAGTAATTACTTCAACGCAAATTTGATGTGCCACAAGTCCAAGCTAATTCAAAATTCGCTGTGACAATCAAGCGCCGCCCACATCAATAATAGTTGACCAGAGTGTTCCGCTAAGGTTATTATCCCGTTGTCGTCAAAGCCGGAACCTGATCGCGCAACGTCGACGCTGCTGGGTGATCGTGCTCTCGATTACGTTTCTGAAATGGGATGATCCAAGGCTGAACAGAAGGTCAGAGCACTGAGACGACCGAGTTTCCGACATCGTGTTGCATAGCGAACTAGTACCGATTCCCAAATGATACTGCGGGGCGCAGGCCCCGCCACAGCAAATCACCGGAGCGGGCGGGCTTAGCTCGCCCATTCCACAATCAAATCACCCTGGAGCTCTCCATGACCATTAAGCTCACGCGCCTCGATCTCGATTACATCCTCGTTCAGATCCAGATGGCCGAGGCCGGCCAGGAACCAGTCAATCCCGTGTTGTCGTTCGGCCTGCGCGAAGTCGCCGGCACCAACAACAACCTCGCCGCGGGCCAGAGCACCTTCGGCTCCTCGCAGCAGCCGTTCCCGACGATCACCGATCCGGTGTTCCAGAATGCGCAGAGCGGCACCAGCTACGCCCAGACCACCGGCCTCGTGGTGGATTCCGCGCCGCGCATGATCAGCCAGCTCGTCGCCGACTCCGGCATGAAGATCCTCAGCGCGGGCGCGGACGGCATCAAGGGCACCGCCGATGACGTCGTGCAGGGCAATCCGGCGGCGATCGCCGCGCAGCAGACGCAACTTGGCCAGCTCGGCGACGGCTACCTGAACCTCACGCTGCCCGGTGCCGACGGCATCTACGGCACGGCGGACGACACCGGCACCCTGGTCCCCGGCCCCGACGGCGTTCTCGGCACCGCCGACGACTTCGTGTCGTTCGGCAACACGACCACGCCCACCAATGCGGCCAACAGCAGCGCGTCGATCCCGGGGCTGGGACAGAGCCTGTTCATTCCCAACATCACGCCGGACGCGGGTCTGTCGGCGCCGGCCAACAGCTTTTTCACGTTCTTTGGCCAGTTCTTCGATCATGGCCTGGACCAGATCGATAAGAGCGCCAGCAACGGCACGGTCTTCATTCCGCTGCTGCCGGGCGACCCGCTGTACAACCCGGCCAGCCCCGGCACCAACTTCATGGTGCTGACCCGCGCGCAGGATCTGCCCGGGCCGGATGGCATCATCGGCACCGCCGACGACGTGCATTCCCACATCAACCAGACCTCGCCCTACGTCGATCAGAGCCAGACCTACGGCTCGGATCCGTCGCATCAGGTGTTTCTGCGCCAATACATGATCGGCGCTGACGGCAAGCTGCATTCCACCGGCAACCTGCTCGGCGGTGCGCCGGTCACTGACGCGACAGGTGCTGTCCATAGCACCATGGCCACCTGGGGCGAACTCAAGGCCAATGCCGCGAGCTTCCTCGGAATCAAGATCACCGACGCCGATGTGAATTCCATCCCATTGCTCGCCACCGACCCCTACGGCAACTTCACCGCCGGCGCCCACGGGCTGCCGCAGCTGGTCGTCACCTGGACGACTGGACCGCTGGCGGGGCAGAAAGGCCTGATCGAAGGCAACCTCCTCGCGCCGATCACCACCAGCGGCACATTCAACGGCGTCGGCTATAAGGCGGTGCCGGTGGGTGCCGGCTTCATCGACGACAAGGCGCAGACCGCCAACCCGTTCGACAATAATGGCAACCTGCTCCCCGCCGATGCCGACACCACGCTGGGCAACGCCCAGCCCTTCAACTCGGCGACCGGCAACAACCTGAGCTACGACAACGAACTGCTCGACACCCACTACGTCGCCGGCGACGGGCGGGTGAACGAAAACATCGGCCTGACCGCCGTACAGAACCTGTTCCACGCCGAGCACGACCGCCTGGTCGCGCAGATCGAGAAGACGGCCCAGGATGCCCTGAACGCCGGCGACACTTCGTTCGCCCTGAACTGGGTACTTCCGACCGATGCGGCCGGCAATCCGACCGTGCTCACCCCAGGGGTAGCCATCCAGGCGAACCAGTGGAACGGCGAGCGCATTTTCCAGGCGGCGAAGTTCGGGACCGAGACCGAATACCAGCACATCGTGTTCGAAGAGTTCGCCCGCTACGTCGCGCCGGCCGTGCACGCCGCCGGCGGCGTCAACGTCCATATCGATGCGGCGATCACCTCGGAGTTCGCCAACGTCGTCTACCGCTTCGGCCATTCGATGCTGGACGAGAACATCCCGCTCTACCAGCTCGGGCCCGACGGCAAGCCGCTGATGGGGGCCAACGGCCAGCCGCTGATGACGCAGGAAGGTCTCATCGCGGCGTTCACCAACCCGACCAAGTTCGCCAGCGACCCCAACATGACGGCCGACGTCATACTCGGTACCGTCAACCAGGTCAGCAATTCGATCGACGAGTTCGTCACCGGCTCGCTGCAGAACAATCTGCTCGGCCTGCCGCTCGACCTCGCGGCACTGAACATCGCCCGCGGCCGCGACACCGGGGTGGCGCCGCTGAACCTGGTGCGGAACCAGCTGTTCACCGCGACCCAGGAAGCGCAGCTCAAGCCCTACACGAGCTGGATCGACTTCGGCAGCCAGTTGAAGCACCCCGAGTCGCTGGTCAACTACATCGCTGCCTACGGCACGGACCCCAGCATCACCGGTGCCACCACGGCGCTCGCCAAGCGTGCGGCAGCGCAGGCGCTGCTCACCAACGGAACGCTCGGCAGCGCAACCTTCGACATCAATGCCTACAACTTCCTGAACAGCCAGGGGACCTGGGCGAACAGCAAGACCAATGCCCTGGCCATTCACGACTCCACCGGGGCGGTGCCGACCTGGAGCACGGGTTCGATCACCGGCGTCGACAACATCGATCTGTGGATCGGTGGTCTGGGCGAAAAGATCAGCCTGTTCGGCGGCGTACTCGGCTCCACCTTCGAATACGTCTTCCGCACCCAGATGGAAGCCCTGCAGGACGGTGACCGGCTGTACCATCTGCCGCGCATCGAAGGCATGGACTATGAGGAATCGCTGCAGGACAGCTCGCTCGCGCAGCTGATCAAGGCGAACACCGGCATCGCGCACCTGCCCGGCAACATCTTCCTGACGCCGGAGTACACGGTCGAGGCGAAGGACTATTACGTCAAGAATCCCGATGGCACCGTCAAACTGGATGCCAACGGCAAGCCCACCTACAACCCAGCTTTCTTCAATGCCGACGGTTCGCTCAACACCGCGACCTGGCTGCACAACCCCGTCACCGGCAAGCTGGAGGTCACCATAGACCCTGACGGGACGCTGCGGTTCATCGGCGACGACAACTTCCTCGGCAACACCATGGTCCTCGGTGGCACCGAAGGAAACGACAAGCTGACGGCCGGCGCCGCGGACGACGATACGGTTTGGGGCGACGGCGGCAACGACACGCTCGACGGCGGATTCGGCAACGACTTCCTGTTCGGCGGCACCGGCAACGACACCATCTTCGGCGGCCAGGGCCTCGACACCATCCATGGCGACGAGGGCAACGACACCATCTTCGGCGGCGACGACATCGACAACATATTCGGTGGCGACGGCAACGACTACATCGAAGGCGGCCGCGGCGACGACAGCATCTTCGGCGGCCTGGGCAACGACATCCAGATCGGCGGCGAAGGCTTCGACACGCTGATCGGCGAACAGGGCGACGACTGGCTGGAGAGCCGCGGCGGCCAGGGCGACATCTTCTTCGGCGACTCTGGCGCGCCAACCGGCCAGCAGCCGCTGTACAGCGGCAACGACGTGATGGTCGGCGGCGTGGCCGGCGGCGACGTCATGAAGGGCTTCAGCGGCGACGACATCATGCTGGGCCACGGCAGCTTCACCAAGTTCATCGGCGGCCTCGGCTTCGACTGGGGCTCCTATGAACTGGCGACGCAGGGCGTCGACGAGGACATGAACCGCAAGGAGTTCGTCGCCGCCAACGGCGCGGTGGACAACATCCGTGACGTCTGGCAGCACACCGAGGGTGCCAGCGGATCGGCGTTCGACGACCGGATCCTGGGCGACAACGCGACACGCCAGCTGGTGACGAAGGACGAACTCGACAACGTCAACCTCATCACCGGCCTGTCGGGGTTCTTCGACCCCGGCCTGGTATCGTTCGACGGCGGCAACATCATCCTGGGCGGTGCCGGCAGCGACACCATCATCGGCGGCGGCGGCAACGACATCCTCGACGGCGACGCCTTCCTGCATGTCGGGCTGACCAGCTATTCGGCCGGCGGGACGATCCTCCGCCAGATCCTGACGGATCCGAACGGCAACACCTATCAGGGGCCTGAGGCGTTCCAGCTGGATCCCACCGACAACCCCACTCTGTACGACAGCAATGGGCTGATCATTGCCACGGTGTTCGACCAGCTCTTCCCGGTCGCTGCCGGGCAGCACGTTAACCCTGCGAACGTGGACACAGCGGTCTATAATGGGCCGGACACGAATTACGACAACTTCGCCGGCTTCGTGGACGGAGAAGGTTTCATCACTATCCACGACAACACGACACTCGTCATCGTTGGCGGTAACCCGCAGGGCTTGCTGGGCGGCAATGACGGCACCGATCGCATCCGGAACTTTGAGCGGCTGCAGTTCACCAATGAGACGATTGCGATCGATACGAGGGGCAACACGATCACCTCCTCGGCCATCCACATCACTGATCCGGTTGCTGTCGCGAACTATGAGACTGTCTACGGCAGGTACTACGATGCGGTCCCGTTCGGCACGCCCACGCTGAGCGAGACGGGTCCGAACGGCGCCGTGGATCCCGCGGTGACCGTGGATGTCGGCAACACGCTGCACGCCGACGTCTCCGGTATCTCCGACCTCGACAATCTGATGGACGCGCAAGGCAACGTCATCGCGGGGGCAACCGACGTTGTGGCCCTGCCGAGCATCCACTTCCAGTGGCAGTATGTCGACGCCGTATCCGGCAACTTCGTCGACTATGCAGGTGCCACCAGCGCCGACTTCGTGGTGCCCGAATTCCTGCTCACCGCAGGGCTCGGGGTGCGGGTGAAGATCAGCTATGTCGACGGCAAGGGCTACACCGAGCAGCTCCTCTCCGCACCGACCGTTGCCGCCATCACCCTGCCGGGCACCCATGCCAACACGGCGCCGACGATAACCGTCGGCACTCAGTTCAACGGCATCGGCAATACGACCGCGCTAGCGGGCCAGGCGTTCGACTACTTCTCGCCGTTCGCGGCCCTCGTGGCCGGCGGCGCCGGGATCTTCAACGACCAGCAGCAGGCGCCCAACACGCTGCATTACAGCGCTGTGCTGACGGACGGCTCGCCGCTGTCCAACGCGAACCTGGCGTTCAACTTCGACCCGACGACCGGCGCCGGCGAATTCAAGAGCATCTCGGTTGGTCCGGACGGCGCTTTCGGGACCGCGGACGACGTGCCGCTGACCCTCGATACCCCGGGTCAGATCGGCGTCCGGGTGACCGCGACGGACAACGGCGGACTTTCGGTCACCAACACTTTCGTCATCGACGTGGTCCCGCCGAACAGCCCGCCGCTCGCGGTCGACGACAACTACACCACGTTCGAGAACGTCGGGCTGACCACGCTGGCAACGACCGGCGTGCTGCACAACGACAGCGATCCGAACGCCGATCCGTTCACCGCCGCGGTGGTGACCGGGCCGACCAACGGCAAGCTGACGTTCCACGCAGACGGAACCTTCGTCTACGTCCCCAACAAGAACTTCGTCGGCACCGACACGTTCACCTATCAGGATAAGGACAGCGCCGGTGCGCTGAGCAACACTGCGACGGCAACGATCAACGTGGTGAACACCGGCAAGATCACCGTGGTTCCGACGCCGCCGGCGGGCTCGGTGGCCTCGGTCACGGAGTCGTTCGCAGGCAGCGCCCTGCCACCGGATCCGGGAACCCTCGCCCTCAGCTGGGACACCTCGTCCGACGGCGGGACCACCTGGACCCCGACCGGCGTCGTGTCCTCGACCTTCGCGCCTGCGCTGACCGGCCCGGCAGGCATCTTCCTGCGCGGCACCGCCAGCTTCCAGAACAGCGGCAGCACCGTCTCGGTCGCGTCGGACCCGGTCTACTTCGTGTCCGACAACGACTCCGGCAACAACCTGACCGGCGACTTCGCCACCAGCATCATCTTCGGCAATGGCGGCGACGACGTGATCACCGCCGGCATCGGCGCGATGTTTGCCTACGGCGGCGACGGCAACGACACGTTCGTGGCCACGATCGGTGACGGCAATGCCGTCTACGACGGCCAGGCCGGCACCAACACCTACGATCTGTCGCAGACCGGAGCCAACGCCACGGTCAACCTCGTGACCGGCAAGGCGAGCAGCGTGCAGACCGGATCCGACACGCTGGTCTCAATCCAGAACGTGGTCGGCAGCCGAGGCGACGACACGATCACCGGCGATGCCAGCAACAACGTGTTCTTCGCTGTCGTGGACGACGGCAATGACAGCTACACCGGTGGTGGCGGCATCGACACCTACGATCTGTCGGCGACAGCCGGCGGCACGACGGTCAATCTCGCACTCGGCACGGCCAGCGGGGCGGACACCGGCACCGACACGCTGGTCGGGTTCACGAACGTGGTCGGCAGCTCCGGTAACGACACCTTCGTGGCGGCCACCGGCGACGGCAACAACAGCTACGTCGGTGGATTGGGGACCGACACCTACGACCTGTCGGCGACCACCGCTGCGGCGGTCGTCAATCTGGTGACCGGCAAGGCGACGAGTGGTGCCGGGACCGACACGCTGAGCGGCATCGAGAACGTGCTTGGCGGCTCGGGCAACGACACCATCACCGGGGACGCGAACGACAACGTCGTCACCGGCAACGGCGGCGCCGACACCGTCACCGGTGGCCTGGGCAACGACACCTTTGTCGCCACCGCCGGCGACGGCAACGACCGCTACGACGGCGGCGGCGGCACCGACACCTATGACGCGTCGGCGATCACCACCGACCGTCACCATCAACCTCAACCAGTCGAAGGCGACGGGCGTCGACATCGGCACCGACGTGGTGCTCAACGTCGAGAACGCGATCGGCGGCGCCGGCAACGACCTCGTGGTGGGCAACGCGCTGGGCAACGTCCTGGTCGGCGGCGCCGGCAACGACCAGCTGCAGGGCAACGGCGGCGCCGACACCATGTCGGGCGGTGCCGGCAATGACACCTACAACGTCGACAACGCCGGCGACGTGGTGAACGAGGCCGCGGGCCAGGGCACCGATCGGGTCCTCGCCACCGTCAGCTACACTCTGGCTGCCGGCTCCGAGATCGAGACCCTGCAGTCGCAGTCGGCCACCGGCCTGACGCTCACCGGCAATGAGTTCAACAACGCGGTCATCGGCGGCGCTGCCGGCGACACCCTGGTCGGCGCGGAGGGCAACGACACGCTGACCGGCAATGGCGGCAACGACAGCCTGGACGGCGGGCTCGGCAACGACGCGCTGAACGGCGGCGCCGGTGCCGACACGATGGCCGGCGGTGCCGGCAACGACACCTACACCGTCGACAACGCCGGCGACGTGGTGACCGAAGCGACCGGCGGGGGCACCGACACCGTGTTCACCACCGTCAGCTACGCGCTTGCCGCGGGTTCCGAGGTCGAGGTCCTGCGGGCGAACGCCGGCGCTACACCCCTGTCGCTCACCGGCAACGAGTTCGCCAACAGCGATCGTGGGCGGCACCGGCAACGACACGCTGAGCGGTGGCGGCGGCAACGACACGCTGAACGGCGGCGTCGGTGCCGACTCCATGGCTGGTGGCGCCGGTAACGACACCTACAACGTCGACAATGTCGGCGATGTGGTGACCGAAGCCGCGGGCGAGGGCACCGACACCGTGCTCACGACCGTCAACTACTCGCTTGCCGCTGGCTCGGAGATCGAGTTCCTCCGCGTCAGCGGCACCGCCGGCCTGTCGCTCACCGGCAACGAGTTCAACAACATGCTCGTCGGCGGCAACGGCGCCGACACGCTGAACGGCGGTGCCGGCAACGACGTGCTGAACTCGGGGGCAGGCAACGACCTGCTGACCGGTGGTGCCGGCAACGACACGATGAACGGTGGTGCGGGGGCAGACGTGTTCTCCTTCGTCGCCGGCTTCGGCAACGACCTGGTCGGCGATTTCACCCTGGGCCAGGACAAGCTCGATCTCACCGGCCTCGGCATCACGGCGGCCAACTTCACGGCTTCGGCCAGCATCAATGCCGCAGGCACGGCGATCATCACGATCGGCTCCAACTCGATCCGGCTGAATGGGATCACCGCCGCAACCCTCCACGCGGCCAATCCGACCAGCTTCCTGGTCTGAGGCTGGAGCACCAGCGACGCGGCAGTCCCGGTCCCCTTGCGGCCGGGACTGCTGCGTCAGCCGCTCTCCAGGGCAAGCACGGCGAACGTCGCCAGCCAGTGTTCGCCCATGTAGTCGCCCGCCACGCTGTCCAGGCTCGCGTCGAGGTGTCGGCGCGCTGCCTCGACCATTGCAACCCGCCGTGGATCGGCTGCGGGAACGGCGGCGGCGAGGTTGTTCCAGCACCACGCACGGCTGAGGTTGAGGCCGTCGAGATGTGCGATCCTGCCATCCGAGCGGTCGCTCACCGTGACGGGCTGGAACAGGGTCACCGGTTCCCGCAGCGCCACACGCGGCAGGAACATGGCGAACCAGACGTCGAACTCCTCCGGCGACAGCAGTCGGCGCATGCACTCCGCCTCGATCAGGCAAGGTGAGAGAAAGTCCTCGCCGCCCGGCTCCCACGCCTGGCAATCACGGTCGGGCAAGTACCAGCGGCGCCCGGTCCGCACGATCGCATCCGACAGATCCGGGCGTCCGGCCACGCTCGCGTACTCCAGCGCGAGGGCCAGCGCGAAGGCGGTGTTGGAGTGTACGCCGGTCCGGACCGGGTAAGTCGCCTTCGGCAGATACGCCAGCAGGCGCCCTGCAAAGGCCTCGGCCAGCGGCGCCACCGAAGCAGCGTGGCCTCCGGGCGCCTCCGCGCCCTGATGGCGTGCGAGTTCTGCCGCGAGCATCAGCAGCCAGGCCCAGCCATAGGGCCGCTCGAACGTGCCGCCATACGGACGCCGGAGGGCCTCCAACTCGGCCGACACATGCTCCGGCGTGAATGCCGATGTGAACAGCCTGCGGATGTGCTCGCCCTGCGGCAGCCCGGGATACCGCCGCGACAGCCTGGCAAGCAGCCAGTATGAGTGCACACAGGAGTGCCAGTCGAAACTGCCGTAGAAGATGGGGTGGAGCACGCTTGGGGCCGCGAGGTCGCCGGGGCCGGTCAGCACCTGATCGAGCTTGTTGGGGAACTCCTGCGTGACATGACCGAGAGCGATGTCCGCAAAACGCGCCGCGTGCTGTATCGTGAGCATCCTGTCGCTCCTTGCCTGATCGTTCCGATGGTACGCCGCCGGCGCAGAAATTCATTGCATGCCCGGGCTTTTTCGCCGATAATTCCTGCATATTTTCAGCGGTGGCGGGACCGGGGGTGGCAGTTCGATAACCGCCGAAGGATTCTCGCATCCTGAGATTTCGCATTATGCTCCGATCGCGGACAATGAGCGCGGCGTGCGAACGACGGGGCGGCGGCGCTTCCTGCGGCACCCGGTCTGGTGTCCGTGGTTCGCGTCGCGTGCGTCTGTCGGCCAAGGATAATCCATGGTCCTGAACGAGGTATTTGCCTGGTGGACGGAGCAGATGCGGGATTTGATTCCCGCGCCGCTCCGTTCGCTCCTGTCGCGGAGCCGACGGCGCGACCTGATCGCGGCGGCGGAGACGGCGGATGCTGCCGAGCTCGTGCTGTCGCTGCGCGGCCGCAGCGGCGAGACCGCGCTGGGCCGGCACCCGCTGGACGGTCGGGCGCTGCAGGGTGCGGTGGCACGGCTGCCGCGGGCGCAGCGGAAGTCGGTCGTGCTGCGCATGCCGGAGCATCTGCTGCTTGAACAGGACATCGTGCTGCCGCTCACCGCGGAGGCGGAGCTGAAGCGGGTGGTGGCGTACGAGATGGACCGGCTGACGCCGTTCCGTGCCGATCAGGTGTTCTGGACCTGCCTGGCCGGCCTGCGCGACACCGCGCGCAAGCGGCTGCACGTGCGCCTCAGCCTGATCCCCCGCCGCCAGGCGGAGCCGATCCTCGCCGTGCTGCGCCACGCCGGCCTGACCCCGGCCGGGATCGAGGCCGGCCGTGCCGAGGCGCGGCGGGTCATACCCCTCGCCGGGGACGGATCGGTCCGCCGCTGGCTCGGCCCGCGCGCGGTGGCCTTCGCGTGGGGCGGCTGCGGCGTGCTGGCGCTGGCCGCGATGGCGCTGCCGTTCGTGCAGCAGTCACTGGCGCTGTCGGCGCTCGAAGCACGGCTGGATGCGCTCAAGCCGCAGGCGGCGGCGGTAGAGGCGCTGCGCCGGCAGATCGCCGGGGGTGCCGCGACGGCGGACGTGGTGGAGGCGGCGCGCAAGCAGACCGGCTCCCCGCTGCAGTCGCTGGCGGTGCTGACCGATGTGCTGCCTGACGACACCTACGTGACGACGCTGGGGCTGCGGCAGCGTAAACTCACGGTCAGCGGGCGGTCGGCGTCGGCGGCACGGCTGATCGGGGCGATGGCGGCCAACCCGATGATCCACAGCCCGGCCTTCGTGGCCCCGGTGGTGCGCGACGAGACCAAGGGCGACCAGATGTTTTCGATCCGCGCGGATCTCGGCCCATGAGCGGGGAACGGTAAGATGCGGCACACACTGCCGACCGGCCGGCTGGGGCAGGCGCTGGCGATGGGGCTGACGCTGCTGGTATTGGCCGCGCTTTGGCTCGGCGTGGCACTGCCGCTGCTGGACTGGCACGCCGAGAGGGCCCAGGCAATGGAGCAGCGGGCGGCGCTGGTGGGCCGGATGGAGGCGCTGATCGCGACGCGCGCGGCGCTGGCGGAGCAGGCGAAGGCCGTGGTGGCGGCGGGCGCCGGCGAGACCGCCCTGCTGGAGGGCGACAGTGACTCGGTCGCGAGTGCCACGCTGCAGGAGTTGCTGCAGGCGCGGTTCATGCAGGCCGGGGTGCAGCTGAACAGCGTCGAGACGCTGCCGGGCGACGAGAGCGGGGCGTATCGGCGCGTGCGGCTCAGGATCTCGTTCAACGCGTCGTGGCCGGTGCTGATGGCTTTGCTGAAGGACTTCGAGGTGGCGCGCCCATCGCTGCTGATCGACGAGTTGTCGGTTCAGCCGGCGCTGCACCGGATCAGCACCGCACCGGGAACCTTCGACGTGGCGTGCTCGGTGTTCGGCTTCCGTAGCGCAGGGGCGGGGAAATGAGCCGGCTGTTCGCCGCCGCGCTGGCGATGGCCGTGCTGCTGGTCGCCGTGCTGGTGTGGGAGGTGCAAGAGTTCCGCCGGGCCGGAGGCTGGACCTGCACTCGGGCCGCGGATCGCCATGCCGACGGCGCGCGGCGCCGACGCCGGAGAACCCGGCAACGTTGTGCAGGAATGGGTGACGACGGCGCTGGAGCGGCCGTTGTTCCGCGAGGACCGTCGGCCGCCGAAAGGCGCCGACGCGGTGGCGACGCGTGGCGCCGAGCCGTTGCGGCTGACCGGCATAATCACCGGACCGTTCGGCAACCGCGCGATCTTCCTGGCAGCCGACAATCCCAAGCCGATCGTGGCGCAGGAGAAGACCGAGGTCGCCGGCTTCACCGTGCGCTCCATCGAGCCGGGCAAGGCCGTCGTGGTCGAGCCGGACGGAACAGTCCGCACGCTCCGGCCTGCGTTCGCCGCAGGGGGCAAGTAGATCGCAACGGACTGGCATCCGTTCTGCGTGCAGAATGCCGGCGAATTACCGCGGGCTGATGTCTATCTTCGTGCTCGCAACGGACTGCCCCCCGCGCACAGCAGCGCCGCGGAGCCCTGACGAAAAAGTGAGAAAACAATTGCGTGTGCGCACATAGAAGGGTATAGCAACGTTACGTTGATGGCGACCAACCACCAGCCGCAACGTGCGAATTTGACCAAGAGAGAATAACGACGAACACCATCAAAATGGGATGAGAGCATTTGATGCAGCGCACGGACCTCGCCGAGGTGCAGCGTACTAGGCGTCTTGCGCCTCGGCGGCGTCCCTTTCAGGTACCTTGGACGCATCGCAGGGGAGTTGATTGCCACATCAGAGGATAGAAGCAACCAAAAATAATATCCGACATTGGCCGGCTGCCGCGTTCGGAAGCCGGCCCGAACTGAGAGTTTCATGACCGCAGCGGGCGGCGCTTCCGTCGCTCGTTTTCCCTTTCGAAGCCTGATCTAGCGGCTCGGCGCGCTCCGCCAAGGCGCCAGCATCCCGCTTCGTCCCAGCATTAGGAAGAGAACCTCACGATGGCTGATTGGAAAGAGAAGCTGGCGCTGACCGCACAGCGCAATCGACAGGAGATCGTCAAGGCGAAGCTCAGCAAGCGCGAGATGATGCGCCTGGGCCTGCTCACGGCCGGCGGCACGCTGATCGCCAAGGCCGGCCTCAGCACGCGCGCTTTCGGCCAGGCCGCCCCGACACTGAACGACCCCGACTCCACCCTCAGCAGGGCGCCGGCCAGCCCGCCGGTGCGTCCGTGGGTCGCACCGATGCCGCGGCTCACGCTGAAGACGCCGGTCGACGCGCACGCCATGCTCGGAGGGCCGCCCGACGGGACCACCCCGATCGACGGCGCGACCAAGCGGATCCAGCATCAATACTGCGGTGCCTACGACGTCGAACACCAGCGAGTGCGGCCCCGGCCCGGCCGGCAACATGCCGCCGAAGAAATACTATGAGCTGACCATGCAGGAAGTGCAGCTCAAGCTGCACCCGGATTATTCGCCGACCACTGTCTGGGGCTTCGACGGGCATGTGCCCGGGCCGCTGATCCAGGCGAAATACGGTGAGCCGATCATGGTGCGGTTCCACAATCACCTGCCGTCGGTGAAGATCCCGCAGGCGTTCGGCATCGCCGAGATGACCACCCACCTGCACAATGGGCATACGCCTTCGGAGAGCGACGGCAATCCGGTCAACTACTTCAACTCGATCAACGACACTGGCCCGATCGATCCGGTGACCGGGCTGCCTGTCAACCCGCAGGGCTTCAAGGACCAGCACTACCCGAACGTGCTCGCGGGCTTCACGGATCCGCGGTTCATCACTGCCGGTAAAGACCAGGCGGAGAACGGCGACCCGACTGAGGCGCTGTCGTCGCTGTGGTACCACGACCACCACCTCGATTTCACCGCCCAGAACGTCTACAAGGGTATGTTCGGCTGCTACAACCTGTTCGACGATTTGGACAGTGGTGATGGCACCGGCCTGCGCCTGCCGCACGGCGAGTTCGACGTGCCGATCTTCTTCAACGACTTCCTGTTCGACTCACATTGCCAACAGGTGTTCGACCTGTTCGACCTGGATGGCATCCTGGGCGACCGCTTCACCGCGAACGGCGTCATCCAGCCTTACTTCAACGTGAAAAAGTGCCGCTACCGCTTCCGGCTCTACAATCCTGGGCCTTCGCGCTGGTGGGAATGGGCCCTGTGGGACGGCAGCAAGTACCTATCCGTTCTGGCAGATCTGCACCGACGGCAACCTGCTGCCGAGTGCCGTACAAGTCAGCAGCGTGCGCATCGCCGTGGCCGAGCGGGTCGATGTCGTCGTCGACTTCAGCAAGTTCAGCGGCTCGCGGCTCTACTTCGTCAACCGGGCGGAGCAGGTCAACGGCCGTGGACCGACCGGCAAGGTTCTCACTCCCGGGACGCCGGTCTTGCAGATCAACGTCGTTGGCGGGACGGTATCCGACGACAGCGCCGATCCGGCCGATCCGAAGCTCGCCCGTCCCGGCAGTCCGGCGGGTGTGGGCATGAAGCTGCGCGATCTGCCGGACATGGACTTTGCCGCTCTGAACGCCAGGGCGGCCAAGGCAAAGCCCCGCACCTGGCGGTTCGAGCGTGGCAGCGGCGGCTGGATGGTGAACGGCAAGTTCTTCGACGAGAACATCATCGATGCGGCGATCCCGATGGGCTCGGAAGAGGTATGGACCATCCAGAACCCAGGCGGTTCCTGGCGCCACCCGGTGCACATCCACTACGAAGAGCATCGGATGCTGACCCGCAACGGCGCACCGGTGAAGCCGAACACGCAGCTCAACGGCGCGATCGACTACTCGCGTCGCGACGTGATCAACCTGCAGACCAACGACGAGACCCGCCTGTTCATGCGCTTCCGCGACATGAAGGGCCGCTACGTCATGCACTGCCACAACGTGGTGCATGAGGACCACGCGATGATGATCCGCTGGGACATCACCTGATTGACTGACGGCGCCGCCCGCCTAGTTTCTGGCGGGCGGCATCATTCGATGACTTCTGGAGGGAACAATGGACAGACGCAAATTCCTCTTCAGTGCCACGGCCGCCGGCCTCGCGTCGGTCGCCGCACCGGTGTTGGCCAGGTCCCGGACCATGCCGCAGGACGGCGTGGAATGGTTCACCAACGTTCCGGTTCTGACTCAGAACGGCGAGACCCTGCGGTTCTATGACGACGTGATGAAGGGGAAGATCCTGCTGATCAACTTCTTCTTCACCGACTGCGACAATGTCTGCCCGATCGCCACCGACAACCTGGTGCGCGTGCAGGAACTGCTCGGCGACCGTGTCGGCAAGGACATCCGCATGATCTCGATCTCCCTGCAGCCGGAGCACGACACGCCCGAGGTCATGGCGGCCTACGCCAAGAAGCACAGCGTCGGACCGGGCTGGTTCTTCCTGACCGGGGGGCGGGACGACATCGAGCTGCTCCGCCACAGGCTCGGCTTCTGGGATATCGATCCGGTCGTCGATGCCGATCCCGAACAGCACCTGGGCACCGTGCGGATCGCCAACGAGCCAATGCATCGCTGGGCCATGAGCCCGTCGCTGCTTAACCCAACCGCACTCGTCCGCGCGGTGCACCGGGTGCTCCCGGAGTTCGTCTGAGCGCGGCATGATTGCGGCCTTCCACCGGCGACCGGACCCCGCCCGCCAGGCGGGGTTCACGCTGCTGGAGGTGATCATCGTCATCGTGGTCATCGGCCTGGCGCTCGGCCTGGTCCTGACCCGCGGGCCGATGCGCAGCCGCACCCTGGAGATGCAGGCCGCGGTCAACCAGGTGGTGCAGGGCCTGCGCACCGCCCGGTCGCGCGCGATCGCGGGCAACACGCCGGTGCGGTTCGCCGTCGACGTGCCGCGGAACATGTTCGCCATCGACAACAGCCCACCCGTCGCGCTGCCCCGGTCGCTGAGCATCGCGGTGACCGCCGTATCGAACGAAACCATCGGCAACCGCGCCGCCGCCATCCGCTTCAATCCGGACGGCAGCGCCACCGGCGGGCGCATCGACATCACCGACGGGCAGCGCGCCACCCAGATCGGCGTGGACTGGCTGACCGGTCGGGTGAGCGTGGCACAGCTGCACTGAGCCGGCGCGCTACTGCATCGTCGACCGCGACGTGGGAACGATGCGCTGGATGTGCATCTTCTCCCGGTCCAGACACTCGGGCACGCGCGGGGCGATCTTGGTCTTCCAATGGTCGGTCTCATAGACCGCCTTGTACTGCGCCTCGCGCTCCGCCTCGCTGTTGAAGCGGCGGATCCAGATGTAGCAGGACTCGTCGGTCTCGCCGCGGAAGCTGCCGCAGATCACCATGCCCTTGGAGACCTGGAACGGGATGATCTCTTCCTCCATGATCTTCAGCCACTCGTTCATCTTGCCAGGTCGCACAAAGTACCTGGCGGAGCTCGTAGAAGGCCATCGGTCCGTCTCCTCTTCCGGTTTGCCGGCGCAGCATAGGCGCAGGCTCGCGACCAGACCAAGGCGGGCGAGCCGCCCGGCTCCCCGGCTGTTGATATTCCGCCGCCGGCTCATCGTACAACCGTCGCGCAACCGACATCTCCCGGCGACCAGGGCCTCCCGTCACACGGCCACGACGGCACGGACGCGATCGGCAGCGCGAGCCGGCTGCTCGACCGGGCGAACCGGTCTTCGCCGACGACGATCGTTGAACCGAGCCCCGCACCGGCGGCGGGCCGATGCCCGACCGTCGGTGCGGCGCACAGTTGACGGAACGCCCGCCAAATCCCCCTCAGACCGCCTGCGAACGGACCAGCGGAATAAGCCGCCCTGCGGAGGCGTATGCCTTCTGGTTCGTATATGTTAGAGTGGCGAAATCAGGCCGCAGAGCCTGTGTGGCCCGGTCCGGGGGAGGGCGGTCCAAATGGAACTCAGTCGTCGGGGGTTCATCAGTATAAGCGGTGCGGCGCTGGCCGCATCCAGCATCGGCGCGCTGGGCTTCGGCGCAGCCGGCGAGGCGCTGGCCGCCTCGGTGCGGCCGTTCAAGCTGGCGCGCACCACCGAGACCCGCAACACCTGCACCTACTGCGCGGTGGCCTGCGGCATCCTGATCTACAGCACCGGCGACCGGGCGAAGAACGCCAAGGCCAGCATCATCCACATCGAGGGCGATCCGGATCACCCGGTGAACCGCGGTACGCTGTGCCCGAAGGGCGCCGCGCTGCTCGACGTGGTGCACTCGCCGACCCGGGTGAAATACCCGATGGTCCGTGCGCCCGGCACCAACGAATTCAAGCGCATCAGCTGGGACGACGCGCTGGACCGCATCGCCAGGCTGATGAAGGAGGATCGCGACAAGAACTTCATCGCGAAGAATGCCGCCGGCACCACGGTGAACCGCTGGACCACGACCGGCATGCTGGCGGCCTCGGCCACCTCGAACGAGACGGCGTTCCTCACCTGGAAGGTGGCCCGCTCCTTCGGCATGGTCGTCTTCGACAACCAGGCGCGTGTCTGACACGGACCGACGGTAGCCAGTCTGGCTCCAACATTCGGTCGAGGCGCGATGACCAACACGTGGCAGGACATCAAGAATGCCAACGTGATCCTGGTGATGGGCGGCAATGCGGCCGAGGCGCATCCGTGCGGCTTCAAATGGGTGACCGAGGCGAAGCAGCACAACCACGCCAAGCTGGTGGTGGTCGATCCGCGCTTCACCCGCACCGCCTCGGTGGCGGATCTACTACGCGCCGATCCGGCCCGGTACCGACATCGCGTTCCTCAACGGCGTGATGCGCTACCTGCTGGAGAAGGACGCGATCCAGCACGAGTACGTGAACGCGTTCACCAACGCCTCGCTGATCGTCAAGGAGGGCTTCGCCTTCCAGGACGGGCTGTTCAGCGGCTTCTCGCCCGAGAAGAAGGACTACGACCGCTCCAGCTGGGACTACGAGCTGGGTGAGGACGGCTTCGTCAAGGCGGATCCCGACGCTGGCCGACCCGCGCTGCGTCATCAACCTGCTGAAGCAGCACGTGTCGCGCTACACGCCGGAGACGGTGTCGCGCATCTGCGGCACGCCGGTGGAGAAGTTCCTGGCGGTGTGCGAGCTGATCGCGTCCACCGCGGCGCCCGACAAGGCGCTGACCTCGATGTACGCGCTGGGCTGGACGCAGCATTCGGTCGGCAGCCAGAACATCCGCGCGATGGCGATGATCCAGCTGCTGCTGGGCAATATCGGCGTCGCCGGCGGCGGCATGAACGCGCTGCGCGGGCATTCCAACATCCAGGGCCTCACCGACATGGGGCTGCTGTCCAACCTGATGCCCGGCTACCTGACGCTGCCGAAGGACAGCGAACCGACGCTCGCCGACTACATGAAGACGCGCGGCTTCAAGCCGCTGCGGCCCGGGCAGACCAGCTACTGGCAGAACTACAAGAAGTTCCTGGTCAGCTTCCAGAAGTCGATCTACGGCGCCGGCGGCGACCGCCGACAACGACTGGGCGTACGACTACCTGCCGAAGCTCGACGTGCCGGGCTACGACATCCTGCGCGCCTTCGACATGATGTACGGCGGCAAGATCAACGGCTACATCTGCCAGGGCTTCAACCCGCTGCAGTCGTTCCCCAACAAGAAGAAGATCCGCGCCGCGCTGGGCAAGCTGAAGTTCCTCGTGGTGATGGACCCGCTGGAGACCGAGACGGCGCACTTCTGGGAGAACCACGGCGACAAGAACCCGTCCGATCCGTCGAAGATCGCCACCGAGGTGTTCCTGCTGCCGACGACCTGCTTCGCCGAGGAGGACGGCAGCCTGACCAACTCGTCGCGCTGGCTGCAATGGCACTGGAAGGCTGCCGATGCACCGGGCGAGGCGAAGAGCGACATCGCCATCATGTCCGGCCTGTTCCGCCGGATGCGCGCGCTGTACCGCAAGGACGGCGGCGCGTTCCCCGATCCGATCCTGAACCTGACCTGGAACTACACCGATCCGGTCGATCCCGGGCCGGACGAGCTGGCGAAGGAGGTCAACGGCAAGCGCACTGGTCGACCTGAAGGACGCCAGCGGCGCCGTGCTGCTGCGCGCCGGCCAGCAGCTCGCCAGCTTCGCGCAGTTGCGCGACGACGGCACGACCGCCTGCGGCTGCTGGATCTACTCCGGGTGCTGGACCGAGGCCGGCAACATGATGGCGCGGCGCGACGCGACCGATCCGCGCGAGCAGGGCCTGGCGCCGAACTGGGCGTTCTCCTGGCCGGTCAACCGCCGGATCCTGTACAACCGCGCCAGCGCCGATCCATCCGGCAAACCGTGGAACCCGGCGAAGCCGCTGATCCAGTGGAACGGCAGCGCGTGGACCGGCATCGACGTGCCGGACTATGTGCCGACCAACAAGCCGGACGCCGGTGTCGGGCCCGTTCATCATGCTGGCCGAGGGCATGGCGCGGCTGTTCGCGCGCGACCAGATGCGCGAGGGGCCGTTCCCCGAGCACTACGAGCCGTTCGAGAGCCCGGTGCCGCAACCCGTTGCATCCGAAGGTGTCGGCCAATCCGGTGGCGCGCGTGTTCGCCGGCGACGCGGCGGACTTCGGCACGGTGGAAAAGTTCCCCTATGTCGCGCACGACCTACCGTCTGACCGAGCATTTCCACTTCTGGACCAAGCACGCGAAGATCAACGCGATCCTCCAGCCGGAGGAGTTCATCGAGATCGGCGAGGCGCTGGCGAAGGAGAAGGGCATCGCGCCAGGGCGAGTGGGTGAAGCTGTCGTCCAACCGCGGCTTCGTCGTCTGCAAGGCCTATGTCACCAAGCGGCTGAAGCCGATGCTGGTGGACGGCAAGCCCATCCACACCATCGGCATGCCGATCCATTGGGGCTTCACCGGCGCGGCGCGGCCAGGCTTCGGCGCCAATGTGCTGACCCCGTTCGTCGGCGATGCCAACGCGGAGACCCCGGAATTCAAGGCGTTCCTGGTGAACGTCGAGAAGGCCGCGGTGCCGGTGGCCTGAGGGAGAGCGAGCATGGCCGATTTCCAGTCGCTCGATGTCGTCCGCCGCTCGGCCTCCACCGAGATGCCGCCGCAGATCCGCGACGCAGCCCGAGGTCGCGAAGCTGATCGATGTCGTCGCGCTGCATCGGCTGCAAGGCCTGCCAGGCCGCGTGCATGGAATGGAACGACCTGCGCGAGGAGGTGGGGTATCCTTCCAGGGCAGCTACGACAATCCCGCCGACCTGTCGCCGGCGACCTGGACGCTGATGCGCTTCACCGAGTGGGAGAACCCGAAGGGCGACCTCGAGTGGCTGATCCGCAAGGACGGCTGCATGCACTGCGACGATCCCGGCTGCCTGAAGGCCTGCCCGTCGCCCGGCGCGATCGTGCAGTACGGCAACGGCATCGTGGACTTCATCAGCGAGAACTGCATCGGCTGCGGCTACTGCATCAAGGGCTGCCCGTTCAACATCCCTCGCCTCAGCCAGGCCGACCAGAAGGTCTACAAGTGCACGCTGTGCAGCGACCGCGTCGCGGTCGGCCAGGAGCCGGCCTGCGCCAAGGCGTGCCCGACCGGGGCGATCATGTTCGGCACCAAGTCCGACATGACCGACTGGGCCGGCGAGCGCATCGAGGACCTGAAGTCGCGCGGCTTCGACCAGGCCGGGCTGTACGACCCGCCGGGCGTCGGCGGCACGCACGTGATGTACGTGCTGCAGCACGCCGACACGCCGTCGATCTACGCGGGACTGCCGGACCATCCGCATATCAGCCCGCTGGTGCAGGCCTGGAAGGGTCGTGATGAAGCCGATCGCCATGGCGGGCCTCGCGTTCACCGCGGTGGTCGGCTTCGTGCACTGGATGGTGGCCGGCCCGAACGAGGTGCAGCCGGAAGACGAAGCGAACGGCCGCGACGTGCTGGATGAGCAGCGCCAATGAGACAGCCGCCCGGCACGCTGGCGCGCTACACCACCGCGGCGCGCATCAATCACTGGATCACCGCGGCCTGCCTGATCCTGCTGGCGCTGTCCGGCATGGCGCTGTTCCATCCGTCGCTGTTCTTCCTCACCGCGCTGTTCGGCGGCGGCGCCTATACGCGCGCGATCCATCCCTGGTTCGGCAGCGTGCTGCTGGTGAGCTTCGCGATGCTGTTCGTCCGCTTCGTCCGCCACAACCTGTGGGAGCGGCGACGACACGCGCTGGATCGGTCGCGATCCGCCGCGTGCTGGCCAACGACGAGGAGCATGCGCCCGAGGTGGGCCGCTACAATGCCGGGCAGAAGCTGGTGTTCTGGCTGATGACCCTGCTG
Source organism: uncultured Alphaproteobacteria bacterium (assembly GCA_963812075.1). Taxonomy (GTDB): domain Bacteria; phylum Pseudomonadota; class Alphaproteobacteria; order Acetobacterales; family Acetobacteraceae; genus JAMXLO01. The sequence continues at coordinate 70,987 of CAWETN010000014.1, read as the reverse complement.
ATCCTGGTGCTGTTCGGCAGTCGGCCTGGTGATCTGGGATACCTACTTCTTCGGCTGGACCTACGATCGAGCAGAAGCGCATCGCGCAGCTGCTGCACAGCCTGGCGGCGGTGGCGATCATCGGCGTCTGGATCGTGCACGTCTACGCCGCGCTGTGGGTGCGCGGCACGCGTGCAGGCGATGACGCGCGGCGTCGTCAGCGCCGGCTGGTCGTGGCGGCATCACCGCAAGTGGCTGCGCGAAACGGCGAAGGATCCCGCCGGGCACCATGGCGACGACTGAGGCGCGGCCGCACGGCAGGGTCATCACCGGCCGCATCGGCGATCCGCAGGAGGGCGTACGTCAGCCCGAGCCGATCGTCCTGCCGGACGCCGCCTGGCTCTTCTCGCGCACCGCGGATCGGCTGGTCGCGTTGGCGGACGGCCACGTGATGGGCGACTGGCTGCGCTTCATGGCGCGGCTGGCGCGGGCGCAGCAGGCGGCGGTGACGGCGATGCCTCCCGTCGCGCCGTCCGCCGTCGCGGACGCCGTCGCTGCGTGCATGCCCCCCCTGGCCGCCGGGGCCCACCGGCGCGATCCTGCCTGGCGCAGCGGGCTGGCGGCGCTGCTCGACCGCCCCGGCGAGGACGCGCTTCCGGCGCAGGCAGTCGAGGTGATCGCGTGGCTGCGGCGCGCCGATGCGGCGGCGCTGGAAGAACTCGCCGACGGATATCTCGGCGGTCGGCCGCCGGGCGGGCAGGCTGGCGCGGCACTGTATGTTGCTGCATCGCTGCAAGCCTATTTCTCCCGCCTGGCCGCTTCGCTGCCGGTGGACCAGCTTCGCCTGCTGCCGCAGCGCGGGCGATGCCCGGTCTGCGGTGCTGCGCCGGTGGCTGGCGTGATCACCGCGGCTGGCAACGCGCCGGGCGTGCGCTACCTGCGCTGCGGGCTGTGCGCGACCGAATGGAACCACGTGCGCGCGGTGTGCATCGGCTGCGGCGAGTTCGGGCGGACTGGCGCTGCACGCGATCGACGGCAGCGGCGGCGCAGTGAAGGCCGAGACCTGCGACGCCTGCCGCGGCTACGCGAAGATGCTGTACCAGGCGTCGGACATGCAGGTCGATCCGATAGCCGACGACCTGGCCTCGCTCGGGCTGGATCTGCTGGTGAGCGAGGCTGGCTGGTCACGCCATGCGCCGAACCCTCTGGTCCTGTCCGGCTAGCTGGACAGCTGGCGAGGCCTTGCGAGCGTCGCGCGATGACCGCATCCGTGCGCGGGAAGTCATTGCCTCTGCACTGCAGCGCAGCATCGCGTTGCCGCGTGCGAGCCCTTGCCGAAGCGCTCGAATGCCTCGATCGCTCGAGGCTACGAGGAGTTCTTCCGGGAACGCCAGGCGGTGCGCTCCGCCATTGGCAAAGGCGGGTTCAGGGCTGCTGCTGAACCTGTCCGCGACGCCGGGCGGCGTCGTCGGCAGTTCGCTCAATTCACCAGATGGAGCTTCGGCCTGACAGGATCGGTGACCGACCGTGCGCGCCTCGGCTCCGCCCGGGATCGTGCCCCGGTATGGGTGGTCCCGGGCTTCCGGGCCTTTGCCTGCGCCCGTCCAAGATCACGCAGGCTCTCGTGCATGACCCGTATCAGGGACGCCGCCCACGAACGGGTACGCGCAACAAGGTCGACCGACCGGCCTGGTTCTGCGGACAGGCGCAGGCATTCCATGGCGTGGGCATACGTGCCGACAATCTGGACGGCGAGCAGCAGCTGAAAGGCATCGGTGGGGCGAAGCGCCGCCACGGCGGCGACAGCAGTCGCCTCGCAGGCAGCGCGGTTCTCCGGCGTGTCGGCGGTCGGTCTCGGCAGGAGCCCGATCAGTGTCCCGAGCGCATGCCTGACAATGTCAGCCGGAAGGTTGGGGATGGCGTCGGCGATCTGCATCGTGTCAGGATGACAGTTATCAAAGATCTCGTAAAATGTTATCTATGATACTCTGCCGGCTCACTCGTTGCGTTGCCGTGGCATGGGCGGCTAGGGTGTCGCTGGAGGACCGGAAGGGGACCCGCATGAACACCGTCGCAGAAGGCAAGGTGTCTCGGCCCATACATCACCACCTGTATGTCCAGGTCCTGGCTGCGATCGCGTTGGGCGTGCTGATCGGCCACTTCTTCCCCGCAACGGGTGCCAGCCTCAAGCCGCTCGGCGACATGTTCATAGCGGCGATCAAGATGGTGATCGGCCCGATCATCTTCTGCACCGTGGTGCACGGCATCGCCGGCATGCAGGACATGAAGAAGGTCGGCCGCGTCGGTCTGAAGGCCCTGGTGTATTTCGAGCTGATGACCACGCTGGCCCTGGTCATCGGTCTGGCGGTGGTGAACGTCTGGCAGCCGGGCGTCGGCATGAACGTCGATGCGAGGACCATCGATACCCGCAGCATCCAGTCCTTCGTGACCCAGGCCGGCAAGATGAGCGCCTGGGACTATGTCGCGCACATCATCCCCACCACTGTGGTCAGCGCTTTTGCCGAAGGCGACGTGATCCAGGTGCTGTTCTTCGCGCTGCTGTTCGCCTTCAGCCTGCAGTTCATGGGCGAGCGCGGCAAGCCGGTGGCGCAGTTCATCGACGGCGTGATGGAGGCCTTCTTCGGCGTCGTCCGCTTCATCATGCGGGCTGCGCCGATCGGTGCATTCGGCGCGATGGCCTTCACCATCGGCCGCTACGGCCTCGGTACGCTGGTGCAGCTCGGCCAGCTGATGGCGAGCGTCTACATAACCTGCCTGCTGTTCATCTTCGTGGCTCTCGGCGGCGTAGCGGCGCTGTGCGGCTTCAACATCCTGAAATTCATCCGCTACATCAAGGAGGAGCTGCTGATCGTACTCGGCACCTCGTCCTCGGAATCGGTGCTGCCGCGGATGATGGCGCGCATGGAGCAACTTGGCTGCCACCGGTCGATCGTCGGGCTGGTGATCCCCACCGGGTACTCGTTCAACCTCGACGGCACCTGCATCTACCTGACGATGGCGGCGATCTTCCTGGCGCAGGCGACCAACACCGAGCTGACGATCTGGCACCAGGTCACCGTGCTGGCGGTGCTGCTGCTGACGTCGAAAGGCGCGGCTGGGGTGACCGGCAGCGGCTTCATCGTGCTGGCGGCGACGCTGTCGTCCGTCGAGCACATTCCCGGTCGCGGCGATCGCACTGATCCTGGGCGTCGATCGCTTCATGTCGGAGGCGCGCGCGCTCACCAACCTGATCGGCAATGGTGTGGCGACGGTGGTGGTGGCGCGCTGGGAGGGCGAACTGGACGTTGCCCGCATGCATGCGGAACTCAACGGCCGGGAGCCGGCGGTGCGGCCCGAGGTGCGCCCGGCGCCGGTCTGAACGGGCTCTGCGGTCCGGCGAGCTGTCGTGGACAGTCGCTTGCCACGCGCAGGCCGCGGGCCCATTTTTCCTCCATGATCCGCCAGCCCACCCCCAAGCCCGACATCCTGGCGCGGCGCGACGTCATCGTCGCCGCCCTGCGCGCACTGCTGCCCGCCGATGCGGTGATCGCCGAACCCCTGCGGCTGAAACCGTACGAGACCGACGGCCTCGCCGCCTACCGGCAGCCTCCGCTGGTTGTCGTGCTGCCCGACACCACCGAGCAGGTCGCGGCCGTGATGCGCTTCTGCCAGTCCGAGGGCGTGCGCGTGGTGCCGCGGGGCGCAGGTACGTCGCTATCGGGCGGGGCGCTGCCGATGGCGGATGCGGTGGTGGTGGGGCTGATGCGGATGAACCGCATCCTTGACATCGACTATACCGACCGCTGCGCCACGGTGCAGGCCGGCGTCACCAATATCGGCATCACCAACGCGGTGCAGGAGCGTGGCTTCTTCTATGCGCCCGATCCGTCGAGCCAGCTTGCCTGCATGATCGGCGGCAACGTCAACATGAACTCGGGCGGCGCGCATTGTCTGAAATACGGCGTCACCGCCAACAACCTGTTGGGCCTGAAGCTGGTCACGGTGGCGGGCGAGATCCTGTCGATCGGCGGTGCGCATCTCGATGCCGCCGGCTACGACTGGCTGGGCCTGCTCACCGGCAGCGAGGGGCAGCTGGCGATCATCACCGAGGTCACCGTGCGCATCCTGCGCTCGCCGGAAGGTGCGCGGGCGATGCTGGCGGGCTTCCGCTCCAACGAGGTCGCCGGCGCATGCGTGGATGCGATCATCTCGTCGGGCATCATCCCGGTGGCGCTGGAGTTCATGGATCGGCCGGCGATCCATGCCTGCGAAGAGTTTGCCCACGCCGGCTATCCGCTGGATGCCGAGGCGATGCTGATCATCGAGGTGGAGGGCAGCGAGGCGGAACAGGACGACCTGCTGGCGCGCATCCGCGCCATCTGTGAGCGCCACGACCCGATCAGCCTGAAGGTGTCGCAGTCGGCGGAGGAGTCGCTGGCGATCTGGAAGGGCCGCAAGGGGGCGTTCGGGGCGATCGGTCGCATCAGCCCGGACTATCTGTGCATGGACGGCACGATCCCTACCTCGCGGCTGCCGGACGTGATGCGGCGGATGCGCGAGATGAGCGACGCGTATGGCCTGAAGGTCGCCAACATCTTCCACGCCGGCGACGGCAACCTGCATCCCCTGATCATGTTCGACGCCAACGATCCGGAGAGCTTCCGCAAGGCGGAGGAGTTCGGCGCCGACATCCTGAAGCTCTGCGTCGAGGTGGGCGGCTGCCTGACCGGCGAACACGGGGTCGGTGTGGAGAAGCGCGAGCTCATGCCGGTGCAGTTCGCTGCGCATGAGCTGGAACAGCAGCGCCGCGTGAAGGAGGCATTCGACCCTGGCTGGCTGCTGAACGCCAACAAGGTGTTTCCGCTGGTTGAGCGACCCGCTCACGCCGGCTGACACGGCACAGCGTCCACTGCCTTGCGGCAAACCGGGGCCGTCGCGGCTGCATTCACCCCCGGTTGCACAAGGGGAGGGTTCGTCGAGCATCGTCGCATGCTAGATTGTCCATTATGAACGGCATCGGAGAATCTGCCCGCCTCCCCAACCCGGCCAACCAGCCCGTGCTTCGCTTGGCGTAGCAGCATGAGTGAGTCGTTTGCTCCGGCTGACGAAGCTGCACTTGCCGCCGCGATCGGGGAGGCCGCGCGAGACGGGCAGCCGTTGCAGATCTGCGGCAACGGCACCAAGGCGGGCATGCTGCGGCCGGTGCAGGCAGCGCGCTCGCTCTCGACGTGCAAACTCACCGGGGTCACGCTCTATTCACCCAACGAACTGGTCATCTCCGCGCGCGCCGGAACACCGCTGGTCGAGATCGAGGCGACTCTGGCTGAGCACGGCCAGCACATCATCGCCGAACCACCCGACCTTGGCGCGCAGACGCTGGGCGGGGTGGTCGCGACCAACCTGTCCGGCCCGCGGCGCATCGCGTGGGGAGCGACGCGCGATCATGTGCTTGGCATCCGCGCGGTGACAGGGCATGGCGAGGCGATCCATTCGGGCGGGCGCGTGCTGAAGAACGTCACCGGGCTCGACCTCTGCAAGCTGCTTACCGGCAGCCACGGCACGCTGGGCGTCATCACCGAAGTGACGCTGAAAGTGCTGCCAGCGCCCGAAGCGGTTGGCACGATGGTTTTCCCTGGTCTCGACGCGGCGGCGGGCGTGGCGGCGCTGTCGGCGGCGCTTGGATCGCCCTACGGGGTCTCGGCTGGGGCGTGGCTGCCGGCGGCGGCGGCACGCCGGGTGCCCGCGCTTGCCGACTTCGGGAGCCCCGTCGCTGTGGTGCGCATCGAGGATTTCCGGTCGTCCGTGGAGTATCGCACGGCCCGGCTGCGGCGCGACCTTCAGGTCCCCCGGTGCGAGATTCTCGGTGACGCAGAGTCACGCGCGGCGTGGCGTGCGATTCGTGACCGCGTGCCGCTCGCGGCGGAGCCCGCCGACGCAGTCTGGCGGATATCGGTGCGTCCGTCGGCCGGGCCGGTCGTGCTGCGCACGCTGTCGGACACGATCGGTGCGACGGGCTACCTCGACTGGGGTGGCGGCCTGGCGCTGATCGCGGCGCCCGCGACCACCGCGGCGCACGAGTCGGTCGAAGCGGCGGCGATGGCGGCCGGCGGCACCTGGCTGCTGCTGCGCGGCACCGACGCGCTGCGCACCGCGGTGAACGTGATCCCGCCCGAGCCAGAGCCCCTGGCGCGCATCACCCGGCGAGTGAAGGCGGCGTTCGACCCGCACGGAATACTGAACCCTGGCCGGCTGTACGGAGGCCTTTAGGTGGGCATACACATTCCCACGGGCGCGATCGCGCCTTGGTTCATCGTCAGCTTCGTCGTGCTGTGTATCCAGTATTACCGGATCCATCCGGAAAGGCGCGTCCTGAACCTTCGGTTCCTGCTGATGATGGGCGCGGTCGCACTGCTGTTCACGACGGTCTTCCTGAGCGACCTCCAGCTGTCGCTGGTGTTCTTCCTGCTTTCACTGTTCTGGCTCGGACTGTCGGTCTGGCTGCTGCGCTACATGCCGCCACCCCGGACCTGAACCATGCAGACCAACTTCTCCGCCGAACAGCTGCGCGACCCCGCCACCGCCGCATCCAATCAGGTGTTGCGCACCTGTGTACACTGCGGGTTGTGCACGGCGACCTGCCCGACCTTCCTGCTGCTGGGCGACGAACTCGACAGCCCGCGTGGGCGCATCTACCTGATCAAGGACATGCTGGAGACCGGTCGTCCGGCCACCGAGGACGTGGTGCGCCACGTCGATCGCTGTCTGTCGTGCCTCGCCTGCATGACCACCTGTCCGTCCGGCGTGCACTACATGCACCTGGTCGATCACGCGCGCAGCTATATCGAGCAGACCTATCGCCGGCCATGGCACGAGCGTGCGTTGCGCGCCGTGCTGGGGACGGTGCTGCCGCGTCCGGCGCTGTTCCGCGCGTCGCTGTTCGGGGCTCGCCTGGCGCGGCCATTCGCACGAATGCTTGGCCGTACGGGGCCGTTCGGTCGCAGGGTGCAGGCGATGCTGGACCTGACCCCGGGCGCGTTGCCGCCAAGCAATGCGCGCGGGGCGCCGCGGGTGCATCCGGCGCAGGGCGAACGCCGTGCCCGCGTGGCGCTGCTCGCCGGCTGTGCGCAGCAGGTTCTGGCGCCGGCGATCAATGAGGCGACGGTACGGCTGCTGACACGCATGGGCGTCGAGGTCGTGGTGGCGGAGGCTGCAGGCTGTTGTGGTGCGCTCAATCATCACATGGGCCAGCATGCATCTGCCATGGCGCGGGTCCGCGCCAACGTCGCTGCGTGGTGCCGGGAGATCGACGGTGCGGGGCTCGACGCCATCGTGATCAATGCGTCCGGCTGCGGAACGACGGTCAAGGATTACGGGTTCATGTGCCGCTCGGAGCCGGAGCCGTTGCGCGGCAACGCCGACCGCGTCGCGCGGCTGGCGTGCGACATCAGCGAATTTCTGTCGCGCATCGGCTACGCGCCGACGCGGGACGCGCCCGGACTGACAGTGGCCTATCACTCAGCCTGCAGCCTGCAACATGGCCAGCAGGTCACGCTACAGCCGAAGGCGTTGCTGCAACGGGCGGGCTTCGTCGTGAAGGAGCCGGCCGAGGGGCATATCTGCTGCGGATCGGCCGGAACCTACAACTTGCTGCAGCCGGAGATCGCCGCACGGCTGCGCGAACGCAAGCTCGGCAACCTCCGGGCAACCGAGGCCGACCTGATCGCTGCCGGCAATATCGGCTGTATCACCCAGTTGTCCGGCAGCGGCCTGCAGGTCGTGCACACGGTGGAGTTGCTCGATTGGATGGCGGGTGGTCCGATGCCGCCGGGCCTGCAACGAAAGCACGACCGATGTCTGTGAAGCCGATCCTCCTGGCCATGATGTTCTCCGCGACGCTGGCGGCGAACGCGCAGAATGCGGCGGCCCCGGGCAACGACCGGCGCGCCGCGCTCGACAAACTGCTGGGCGCGCTGAAGACGGCGCCCAGCGAGGAGATCGCCGGACCGCTGGAAGAGCAGATCCGCCAACTCTGGCTGAACTCCGGAACCCCAGCGGTCACCCTGCTGATGAGCCGCGGACTCCGCGAGATGAAGGCCGACGCGCACCAGGACGCGATCGAGGATTTTTCCTCGGCAATCACGCTCGATCCGAACCTGGCGGAGGCGTATCACCAGCGTGCGGTGGCGCGGTTCGCCGCCGGCGACACGCCCGGCGCGATTGCCGACCTCCAGGCCACGCTGCAGCACGAGCCGCGCAGCTTCGCCGCATTGCAGACGCTGGCGGCGATCTCCGAGGCGCGGAAGGACTGGAAGGGCGCCTATTCCGCCTGGCAGAAGGTGCTGGAAATCGATCCGAAGACGCCAGGCGGCCAGGAGCGCCTGAAGGACCTGCGCCGCCACGCGCTGGGCGAGGAGGCGTAGCTCGATGGCCGCGGGGATAACTACCGGTCGGTGAGCCGCAGCTCGATGCGGCGGTTCTTCGCGTAGGCGTCCGGCGTATCCTCGTTGTCGAGCGGCTGGTAATCGGCGAAGCCCGTCGCCGCCAGATGCTCCGGCGGCACGCCGTCGGCGATCAGCAGCTTCACCACGGTGATGGCGCGCGCCACCGACAATTCCCAGTTGGACGCGAACGCACCCGTGCCCTTGATCGGCTGTCGGTCGGTGTGGCCGTCGACGCGCAGGATCCACTTGACGTCCGGCGGAATCTCGCGGGCGATATCCTTAATGGTGATCGCGAGTGCGGTAAGGCTGTTCTGACCCGCCTGGGTCAACTCGGCGCTGCCCAGCGGGAACAGCACTTCGCTCTGCAGCACGAAACGATCGCCGACGACCTGGACACCCGAACGGTTCGACAGGACATCGCGCAGCTTGCCGAAGAACTCGCTGCGGTAGCGCTGCAATTCCTCGACCTTGGCCGCCAGCGCCACGTTCAGCTTCTGGCTCAGGTTGGCGATCTGAGTGTCCTTGTCCTGACCCTGCGTCTGCGCCAGGTCGAGTGCCTTGGCGACCGTGGTGAGCTGCGCCTTCAACTCGTCCACCTGCTGATTGAGCAGCGCGATCCGCGCGCGCGCCGAATTGCCGAGCCGCTTCTCTTCCGAAAGCAGCGTCTCGACGGCGGCCAGGTGCTGCTGATCGGTCATCGACTTGGCCGCCGCGTCCTTCACCTGCTTCTCGAGATCGTCGCGCAAGGCGGCGAGCGCTCGGTTCTGTTCGGTGAGCTTGGCAAGATCGGACAGCTTCGCGGCGATGGTGTCCTTGTTCACCTGCACGGTCTTGTCGAGCTCGGCGATCTGCCGCTGCATCTCGGCGAGCCGCGCCTGCGCGTCGGCGAGCCTGCTGTTGGTGTCGCCGAGTTGGCGCCGCGCGTCGGCCAGCTGGTTGGCGACCGTCGCGGTTTCCTGCTTCGCGGCATCGGTGCGGCTCGAGGACGTGGTCAGATCCTGCTGCAGGCGCTCCACCCGAGCCGCGCTGGTGCGAGCCTGCAGGCCGGCATCGGCCAGTTGCTGCGCCAGCCGGTCGCGCTCCGCCCGCAGCGTATCGCGATCGGCACCGGCACGCTCCGCCTGCGCCTGGAGGGCAGCAAGCTGCTGCGTCAGCGAATCGCGGGCGGTGCTGGCCGCGGCCAGTTCGTGGTTGAGCTGGGTGATCGACTGCTGCAGCTCCGTGCCGCGGCCGCGTTCGAGCGACAGCATGTCGCTGACCTCGGCAAGCTGTCGATTGACCCGGTCGAGCTGCTTGTCGCGTCCGGTCAGCGCCACCGACAGGAAGGCCTGCGCCAGCACGAACACCAGCAGCACGAAAATGATGACCATCAGCAGCGTGGACAGCGCGTCCACGTAGCCGGGCCAGGCGGTCAGGCCGTTGTCGCCGCGGCGGCGGACCGTCAGCGCCATCTCAGCGCTGGTCCTCGGCCAGGGCGGCGACCGTGCGGGTCAGCAGGCGCAGGTCGTTGCGCAGCTCTGCCGTGCTCTGCGCCCGGCCGGTCTCGGCGTCGGCCAGCAGGCGCTGGAGATACAGTTCGATGTTCCGCAGATGCGCGCGTGCCGCATCCTCGAAACCCCTGTCGCGCCCCTGTTCTCCCAGCCGCTGCAGCGCGGGCCCCAGCGCCGCCTGCGCCTCGGCGATTCGCAGCATGAGCTGCTGACTGGTGCGCATCGTGTCGGTGAGCGTCGCGATGTGCTCGGACAGCGCCAGTACCGCCTGGCTCGCCTGCATGCGACCGTCCTCGCCGCGGTGCAGGATGCGCTGGAGGTTCTCCATGTTCTCGGCGGTCTGTTCCAGCAGCGCCTGCACGTAGACCGGCACCGATCCGTCGCCCTCCGCAAGGACGCCCGACGACAGGCGGGTCAGGCCGGCAAGCCACTCCTCGAGTTCGTTGAAGAAGCGGTTCTGCGCCTGGCCGGCCGTAAGGTCCAGGAACCCCAGCACGAGCGCGCCGGAGAGGCCGAACATCGACGCGGAGAACGCGGTGCCCATGCCGGCCAGCGGTTTCGCCAACCCCGACTTCAGCTGCTCGAACAGCGCATTGAGGTCGCCCGATCCGACCGACATCGAGGCGATGACGTCGGACACCGCGCCCACCGTTTTGAGCAGGCCCCAGAACGTGCCCAGCAGGCCCAGGAAGATCAGCAGCCCGGTCATGTAGCGCGACAGCTCCCGGCTCTCGTCGAGCCGCGAGGCAATGCCGTCGAGCAGGCTGCGCATGGCCGGGGCGGAGAGGGTGAAGCGCGCCAGATCCGTACGGCTCTGCGCTTCGCGGGACGCGAGCATGCTGGCCATCGGAGCGAGCAGGCGCGGCGCGGGCAGCGTGCGCAGCCGCGCCGGGTCGTTCTGATAGCCCTCCATCCAGGCGACCTCGGGCGACAGTCGGAGGACCTGGCGCAGGTTCCAGGCGATGCCGATCAGCAGCACCACGAGGATCAGGCTGTTGAGACCCGGGTTGTTGCCATAGGCCTGGAGCAGCACGGGAGACAGCACCGCGGCGACGGCCAGCACCGCCGCGAGGAAGACCGCCATGCGGATCAGGTAGCTGTTCGGCGGGTTCACTGCGACTGGCTCTTGGTATCCGGCGCGTTGGCGCCCATCACGGCGAGGTCGACGCGGTCGGGTGACTCGGTGCCACCGGTGGCGCCCAGCGCGCGCACATAGATGCGCGACGAAGCGACACCATCCGCCATCAGCGCGCTACGCACCGCAAGGGCGCGCGACAGCGACAGTCGCCGCGCCGTCGAGGGGTCCTCCGGTGCGCCGGCCGCATAAGCCACGACGTTGAAGCTCGTGGCATCGCCGGCCGGGGCCAACTGGACGACCCGCTTGATCGCTTCGGCACTGGCCGGACTGAGATCCGTCTCACCGGCACCGAATGTCACCCGCAGGCCTGCGCCCGTGGTCAGCGCCGCGCTCGTCGCGCCTTCCAGGATCGGCGGCGGCGGCGGCGGCGAGGCCTGTGCGGGAGGCGGCGGCGGCGGCACCGGGGCGACCGCGACCGTGGCCGGCGGCGCGGTCGGCAGGGTGGCTGGCGGCGGTGCCGGCTGCGGCGGCGGGGTCACGGCCGGTGCGGCCGGTGTCGCCGTTGCCGTCGGCGGGAGCGTCGCGGGCTTTTCGGTGACCTCCCGCTGCGCCGGCTTCCGTGTCTTTGTAGCGACACGCTTGCTGCTTGGTTTTGCCTTTTGTGCAGTCGAGTGCTTCGCGGCGGGCTTGGCTCCCGGCAGGTTGTCGAGCGCCTGCAAGTCCACCGTCACCTGCGCCTGCGCGGGCGCCCAAAGCAACGCGGTCACCAGAAGGCAGGCTCTTCGCATTGCGTCACATTACCGAGTTACGATCCGCGATGACAGAAGCCAAAGGGCATCTTTTCACGCGCTGTGGTGGCTGCGCTCGACCCCTTCGATCACCGCCTCGCTCAGTGCCGGATGCAAATGCGGATTGCCGGCGATCACGTCGCCGGTATCGCGCGGATCCGCGCCCGCCGGATCGGTGACGAAGCCGCCGGCCTCGCGCACCAACAACATCCCGGCCGCGAGATCCCAGGGTTTCAGCCCGAGCTCCCAGAACCCGTCGTAGCGGCCGGCCGCGACCCAGGCGAGGTCGAGCGCCGCCGCACCGAAGCGGCGGATGCCGGCGACCTGCGGCATCAGCACGCCCAGCGTGCGCGCGAAGGCCAGCCGCCGCTGCGGTGCGACCGCGGCAAACGGGATACCGGTGGCGAACACGGCATCCTTGAGGTCACGCCTGGCGGAGACGCGCAGGCGCCGCTCATTGACAAAGGCGCCGCCGCCCTTCTCCGCCCAGAACAGCTCATCGACCGCAGGCGCGTAGACCAGGCCGGCGACAAGTTCGCTCGTGCCGTCGGCCAGCCGCCGCTCCAGGCCGATGCTGATCGCCCAGTGCGGGATGCCGTGCAGGAAGTTCGTGGTGCCGTCGAGCGGATCGACCACCCAGCGCCACGACCAGTGCTGCGAGCCGGAGGCTCCTGATTCCTCCATCAGGAAGGCATAGCCGGGGCGAGCCTTGTTCAGTTCCTCACGCAGCGTGGCCTCGGCGCGCAGGTCGGCCTGCGAGACGAAGTCCGACGGTCCCTTCACCGAGACCTGCAGCTGTTCGACCTCGTTGAAGTCGCGCAGCAGGCGCTTGGACGCCTTCTGCGCCGCATTGGCCATGACCGTCAGGTGCGGGGAGAGACGAAGTGCCATGGACGCTAGGCTGTCGCCCTGACGTCACGGAAAGGCCAGGCCGGGCCAACCAACCCCGGCCCTCGCATGGCAATGCCTCGAAAGGCCACGCTCAGCCCTTGGCGCGCTCCACGTAGCTGCCGTCCTCGGTCTTCACCACGATGCGCTCGCCCGCCTCGATGAACGGCGGCACCGTGGTCTTCACGCCGTTGGACAGCTTGGCCGGCTTGTACGACGAGGAGGCAGTCTGGCCCTTCACGACGGGGTCGGCCTCGACGACGTCCAGCACCACGGTCTGCGGCAGATGGATGCCGACCGGGTCGCCCTCCACCAGGTCCACGGTCACGTGCATGTTGTCCTGCAGGAACGGCGCCGCATCGCCCAGCAGCCCGGCGGGGACATGCGTCTCCTCGTAGTTTTCAGTGTCCATCAGCACGAGGTTGGTGCCATCGGTATAGGAGTAGGTGAACTCCTTCTCCTCGGTCATCAGGCGTTCGACGGTGTCGGCGGTGCGCCAGCGCTCGTTGGTCTTGTTGCCGGATTTCAGATCACGCATCTCCACCTGGATGAAGGCGCCGCCCTTGCCGGGGGTGATGATCTGCTGCTTGAGCACGGTCCAGCGGCGACCCTCGTGCTCGATGACCTGTCCGGCCCGGATCAGGTTCGCCTGCTGCTTCATGGCATTCGCCCGTGTGGTTCGCTTTTGAGTGGCGGCTTCTAGACCGCGGGAAGGCAGGTGGGCAAGTTCGGGCGGGCGCGTCGCACGGTGCCGCACCGGTGGCCAGCCTCTCGACCGTGCCTTGGCTGGCGCCGCGCGCCGGCCCGCCCGATGGTGTCAGGACGGGGGTCATTCCTGCTCCCAGTCCTGGTAGCCGTTCTCATCCTGGCTGACGTGATAGCGGCTCAGCACGGCCCCGCCGCCCGCCAACAGCGCGACCACCACGGCGAAGCGTGCCAGGTGGCCGGCGACGGATCGGTGCTGCGGACCCGGCCGCTCACTTAGCCAGTAGGCATCGTACCAGCCAGGGTCCACCTCGAAGGGGAACATGGCACTCGACTCCTCTTGCGAAGCGGCATCGGCGACCATCGCCGGTGCCAGGCGGGCCTATCGGACGGAATGCTGCAGTGCGGTATGAAATCGTTCACACCCGAGCCGCTGGCGTGCGTTGCCAGGCGATGTAAAATTCCCTCACATGAGCTGGTCCGGTGGCGGTTTCGAGCGGCGCGGCTATCACCACGGCAACCTGCGCGAGGCGCTGGTCGAGGCGGCGCTGTCGCTGATCGCCGAAAAGGGTGCCTCTGGCTTCACGATCGCCGAAGCGGCGCGGCTGGCGGGGGTCAGTCCGGGTGCGCCGTACCGGCATTTCCGCGACGCCGAGGCACTGCTGGCCGAGGTGGCGCTGCGTGGGTTCGAGCGGTTCGCCGTGGCGCTCGCCTCTGCCTGGGACGGTGGTCGGCCGAATGTGCTCCGCGCGTTCGAGACACTGGGTCGCGCCTATCTGGCGTTCGCACGGGATGAGCCGGCGTATTATGCGGCGATGTTCGAGGCGCGGATTGCCTTCGACGGCCATCCGGGGCTGCTCGCCGCCGGCGAGCGCGCGTTTGCCGTCCTGCGCGAGGGGGCGGACCGGCTGGCCGCGGACCTGCCGCCCGGCAGACGGCCGCCTGCGCTGATGGTGGCGCTGCATGTCTGGGCGTTGTCGCACGGCATCGCCACGCTGTTCGTCCGCGCCGACCCGTCGCGGCGCAAGCTGCCGATGTCGCCCGAGGATCTGCTGGAGGCCGGCGTGCTGGTCTACCTGCAGGGGCTCGGGCTGGCCGGCGGGCCGGTCGGCTGAGCGGGTATGGACCCGCAGCGCCCGCCCGATCTCTTGGGGGACAGCTCGGCGGCGGTGCGACGCCGGCGGCGATCATCGACGGTTCTGGCGGTGCTGGCCTGCGCGGTGCTGGCGACGACGCGACCGGCGCGCGCCATGCAGTTCGATCTGGTCGACGTCTCGCCATCCGAGGTCATGGTCGGCGGCCGCGGCCCCATCGTGCGGGGCGACGCGGCGCGGCTCGAACGGGCGCTCGCCTCCGTCCCGCCTGAGAAACGGCTGCTCGGTCTGGCGCTGGACAGCCCCGGCGGCACCGTGGTGGACGGCGTGGAACTCGCCCGGATGATCCGCGACCGAGGGCTGGCGGTCGTGGTGCCGTCGAACAGCAAGTGCGCGTCGGCCTGCTTCCTGATGCTGGTGGCGGCGCCGCGCCGACTGGCCGCCAACGATGCCCTGGTCGGGGTGCACGGCGCCAGCGACGAAGGCAAGGAGACCGAGGTCTCGATGGCGATGACCACGGCGATGGCACGCGCGGCGGCAGAGCTTGGCGTCCCGCCGACCATCATCGGCAAGATGGTCGGCACCGCGCCGTCGCGCATGGAATGGCTGACGCCGGCGGACCTGAACGCAATGGGCGTGGTGGTCTACGACGATGCCGACGCGCCGACGATGGCCCGCCGCGCGGCACCGGCGGGTGGCCCGCCGGCTCGGCCTTCCTTCCAGGATGGCCGGCTGGATCGGATCGCCTGGGAGCAATGGCTCGCACCCTTGCGGGGACCCTATCGCGACGGTGCACTATTCTGGGCCATTCGGCGCGACCTGCCGCAGCCTGGGTCGTGCCTGGGTCCCAACGGAGCGAGCCGTGGCGATTTCACGCTGGGATGCGAGGAGGCGAAGCGGCGCCTTGCGGCGAGCGATGCCAGGCTACGTGCCAGCGCGGAATACCGGCAGGGTTGGAACAGTGAAGTCCCGTCGGAGGCCCGTGCGGCGCAGCCGGCGCGTGCCGAAGTTGAATTCGAGGGCGCGATCTTCTGTGGCCAGGAACCCACGCGGCTGTTGCTGCGTCTGCTGCCGGCCGCCGACCTCGCGCACCGGCGGGCTGTATATACGCTGGGTCCTGGTCGCACGGGCGCCTCGGTCGTCGAGGGGCGTCTGGATCTTGCGGGCGGCACCATCGATCTGGCGCCGACCATGGTCGCGCAGCGCAACGATGCCATCGGACCGCTCGGTTTGCAGGGCCGCTCCGACGATGGCGGCAGGACCTTCACCGGCCGCGTGACGGCGAACCCGCGCTGCACTCTGTTCACCCTGAAACGACTGGGCTGAACGTCGCAGCGACGCGAAATTTCTTCGAATTACAATGGGGCACGGGCTCTCGCTGTACTGATCCGGGCGGTCGTCTTGCCGGCCCGGCATTACAGCCGGAGGTAGTCGTTGCCGGATAATTCAGGCTTGACCGTGCAGCCCCCGCGGGCCGGTGACAGTACAAACGGCAACAATCGCCGTGCGACTGGCAAAAATGCTTGCAATCATCAAATCACAATCGTTAGCATCGCGTGAGAAAATCATTAAGGGGGACTGGACGATGCCGGCATGTCCCGGGCGCACCCAGCGTCTGGTTGCATTTGCAACAGTTTCAACCCTGCTGGCAGGTTGCGCGCAGACCCCGCTCGGGCCGACCGTCCAGGTGATGCCGGGACCGGGCAGGAGTTTCGAAGCATTCCAGGCGGATCAGTCCAACTGCAAGGTTTATGCCGCCGACCAGGTCAAGGGGCAGGCGGAGAACGCCAATCAGCGGGCGGTCGGCGCTGCCCTCCTCACCACGTTGCTGGGTGCCGGGCTGGGTGCGGCGGCCGGAAGTGGCTGGGGCGCGGCGGGCCAGGGAGCCGGCATCGGCGCAGGTGCGGGAGCGGCGACCGGCGCGGCCATCGGGGCGGACATGAGCTCCGGCGAACAGGTCGGCATCCAGGTGCAGTACGACAACGCCTATTCCCAGTGCATGTATGCCAAGGGCGAGATGGTGCCGGGCTACGCGCCGCCGCCGGTGGCGGCTGCGGTGCCCTCCAGCTACGCCGCAGCCGGACCCGATCCCGCGCTGGTGCGGGCGGTTCAGGGCGAACTGGTGCGGCTGAGTTATCTGCAGTCTTCGCCGGACGGCGTGCAGGGGGGTGCCACGCGGGCCGCCATCCGTTCATACGAAAAGGCCAACGGCCTGGCCGTGGACGGCAATTCTTCGTCGCGGCTGCTGGCCAAGCTGCAGGCGACACCGACCGGAGCGCCGGCAGCCACCGCCTCGGCGCCGGCCGGCTGGGTCGCGCCAGCGCAGGGCGCCGCCGTGACGCCGGCTTCGACATCGGCATCGGTATCGGCACCCGCCGCCCCGTCCAACTGGGTGACCCCGGTCAAGACGCCATAGTGGCCGAGGCGATGGGCGGGGCCGCGTCGTCGGAACGCTCCGCTCTGCGGCACAAGCTGCCGCGTGCCCTCATGCTGGCCTGGTGCGTCGCTGCGGTTCCCGCACTGGCGCAGTCGCTGGACCTGG
Source organism: uncultured Alphaproteobacteria bacterium (assembly GCA_963812075.1). GTDB lineage: Bacteria > Pseudomonadota > Alphaproteobacteria > Acetobacterales > Acetobacteraceae > JAMXLO01. Next base: position 53,982 of record CAWETN010000014.1, on the reverse strand, counting down.
GCGGCAATGCAGCCGGCCAGCCGGCCTCACCGGGCCTTGACCTCGATGCTAATGCCGCTGCGCCCGTCGCCACGACGCCCTCCGCGTCCGAGGACAGCGTAAAGGCGGGCCTCGTGCTTCGGCCGCTGATCCTTCCCGCGCCCACTGACCTCGGTGCAGAACCCTGCCGCGCCGCCGGAGAGCACCCCCACCACCAACGCGGCCGAGCCGCTGCCGATCGATCACCCCGCGGTGCTCGATACCGCGCGGCTGAAGGCGGGCGACGCAACCATCGCGCTGTTCGGGATCGTCGGGCTGCCGGGCGACGCGGCCCAGGGGCTGCGGGAGTTCATCGACAAGGCCGGCGCGCGTGTCACGTGTCTGCAGCAGGCCAGCGCGGAATACATCTGCCAGCTCGACGACGGCACCGACGTGGCGCTGGTATCGCTGGTCAACGGCGCGGCGCAGGCGCGAGCGGACGCGCCGGACGCGTATCACGAGCAGGAAGCCGCAGCGCAGGCCGCGCGCCGCGGCATCTGGGCCAGCCTGCCGCCGCCGCCGGTACAGGTGAAGCACCCCAGCGTGCGCGACACGGCGACCTTGCTCGCTGACGGCAAGACCTATCGGCTGAACGGCGTCGTCGGCCTCGGCGGGCCATATGCGCGCGAGCTGCAAGGCTACATCGTCGCGCACGACGACAGCCTCGTGTGTCAGCCGCAGGATGGCGGCGACCGTTACATCTGCGTCCTGTCCGACGGGACCGATATTGCCAAGGTGGCGCTGGTCAACGGCGCGGCAAAGGTGGCCGCCAACTCACCGGACGCCTATCGCGTGCAGCAGGGCGAGGCGATCGACAACCGGCGCGGCGTCTGGTCCACGGTGACGATCGCCGCCGCGCAGGCGATGCGGGTGGTGCCACCGCCGGGGCCGGCGGACTATCCGGTCGTGGTGGGCGACGAGGCGGACGGCGTGACCTATGTCGGCGGTGCGCCGGCCGCTGTGATCGGCGGCGAAACGGTGTTCCTGGCGTTCGGCGGTGCCCTGGGCTGGGGCTATTACGATCACTGGCATCACTGGCGTGGCGCCCCCGACCGGTTCCGCGCGCACATGGAACACTTCCACCCCGGCGGCGTCGGATTGCGCGGATATCGCGCAGAAGGCTTCCGTCCGGCGGGCTTCGCCGGTCCCCATGGCGGGGCGCCAGGCGCCGCGCATTTCGCCGGCCCCGGCGGTGGTGCGCCGCATTTCGCCGGCGGCTTCATGCGACCCACACCGATGGCTGGCGGGATGGGCGGCTTCCACGCACCGATCGGAGGCGGTTTCCACGCGCCGGCGGGCGGCGGCTTCCATCCATCCGTGGCCGCCGGTGGCGGCGGCCACCACCGCTGAGGCGGTTCGTTCGTCCTGAGCGGCCGGTCGCCGATTCCCCTTGACGCCACTATGGCGCGTCCCCATGATGTAAATGTAACTTACATTCACATGAGGCAACGCCATGTCCGGTACTGCCAACAACGGCGCCTACGGCCAACCCGGAGCGCCAGCGTCGCCCTGGGGACCCGGCTCCGGCTGGGGGCAGCCGGGCTGGGACCGCTGGCGCGCCTGGCATGCGGCGAAGCCGTTCTGGATCGCGGCCACGGTGCTCGCCTTCATCTTCTGGTGGCCGATCGGCCTCGCCATCCTGTTCTTTGGTCTGTGGAGCAAGCGCATGGGGTTCTGGGGATGCGGCCGCTACGCCGGCTGGCAGGGTGGCGGCTGGCAGCGCAACGACTGGCAGCGCAACGACTGGCAGGGACCGCCGCCGCCATGGGCCGCGTGGAAGAGCCTCTGGTGCGGCGGCGGGCAGTCTCGGTCTGCCTCGAGCGGCAACCACGCGTTCGACGAGTACCGCGCCGAGACGCTGCGCCGGCTGGAGGAGGAGCAGAAGGAGTTCTCGGGCTTCCTCGACCGGCTGCGCTTCGCGAAGGACAAGGCCGAGTTCGACCAGTTCATGGCCGAGCGCCGCAACCGCCCGCCGGCACCGCCGCAGGAACCGGCGCCGGAATGAGATAGCTTCGGCAAGGCGAGGCTGGCAGCCGTTGCAACTGCACCGGGTGCCAGCCGCGCAACCGAAGTCCGCTAGGCTTTCGGCGTCCCGGTCATTCTGGCGAAAGTCATGCGGTCCTTGTTCTCCCGCATCAGCATCGTGAAACCGGGAATGGTGTCCAGACCAAGCCCCACGGGAAGCCCGGTATCGGGATCGGGCCGGACCTTCGCGTAGCTCTGGCCGGACAGCTTCTCCCACTTTCCGGCGGGCTTCTTTACCTCCACGTTCACGACCGTCGCCTTGAACGCCAGGCGGACGATTGCTTCTTTGGGCGAGGATGGCTTCGTCAGGCTGGGGCAGCCTCCGATCATCTGCCAGCCATTTGCCAGCGCCCAACCGGTCAACTCGTCCTTGTCCAATGCGACGCCCTCCGAGCCACGACAATCATCGTATGAGCACGCGAGGTGGGGCGGTTCAAGCCGCCGCCCGTCCATGAGACAATGCCGACATGCCGCCACCCTTGCTCGCGCTGCAGGACATCAGCCTCCGTTTCGGCACTTCGCCGGTATTGGCCGGCGCCGGCTTGGCGGTCGCGGCACGCGACCGGATGTGCCTGGTCGGCAGGAACGGCTCGGGCAAGTCCACCCTGCTGCGCATCGCCGCCGGTCTGGTGCAGCCGGATGCCGGGCGCCGCTTCGCCCAGCCCGGTGCCACCATCCGCTATCTGCCGCAGGAGCCGGACCTGTCGCAGTTCGCGACGACATTCGCCTATGTCGAAGCCGGGCTGGAGACCGACGGGGAGGATGATCGGCACCGGGCGCGCACTCTGCTGCGGCAGCTGGGTCTGACCGGCGATGAGAACCCAGCCACCCTGTCCGGTGGCGAGGCGCGCCGCGCCGCACTGGCCCGCGTGCTGGCGCCCTCGCCCGACATCCTGCTGCTGGACGAACCCACCAACCATCTGGACCTGCCCGGCATCGAGTGGCTCGAAGGCGAGCTTGCCGGAATGCGCTCCGGCATCGTGCTGATCAGCCACGACCGCCGGCTGCTGGAACGCATCTCGCGCGCCACGGTCTGGCTCGACCGAGGTATCACCCGGACGCTGGACCGCGGCTTCGCCGACTTCGAGGAATGGCGCGACGCGGTATTGGCGCAGGAGGAGAGCGAGCGGCACAAGCTGGGGCGCAAGATCGCCATGGAAGAGGACTGGCTGCGCTACGGCGTCACCGCAAGGCGCAAGCGCAACCAGAAGCGGCTGGCGGACCTGCACGCGCTGCGCAGGCGGCGGAAAGAGCAGCGCGCCGCCCAGGGCACGGTACGGCTGGAAGCGGCACAGGCGGAACTTTCGGGTCGGCTGGTCATCGTCGCCGAACGCGTGACGAAATCGTACGGCGGCCGGGGGGTGGTGCGCGACCTGTCTACCCGCATCATGCGCGGCGATCGGGTCGGCATCGTCGGTCCCAACGGCGCCGGCAAGACAACCCTGCTGAACCTGCTGACCGGGGCGCTGGCGCCCGACGCGGGCGAGGTACGGCTCGGCACGAACCTGGCGCAGGTGACGCTGGACCAGGGGCGGGAGCTGCTGGATCCGGCCCAGACCCTCGCCCAGACGCTGACCTCCGGGCACGGCGACACGGTGGTGGTGGGCGGCCAGACCCGGCACGTCATCGGCTACATGAAGGACTTTCTGTTCGGCCCGGAGCAGGCCCACACGCCCGTCGGCGTGCTGTCCGGCGGGGAGCGCGGCCGGCTGACCCTGGCGCGCGCGTTCGCGCGGCCTTCCAATCTGCTGGTGCTGGATGAGCCGACGAACGACCTGGACCTGGAGACGCTGGACCTGCTGCAGGAGCGGCTGGCGGAGTATCCTGGGACGGTTCTGCTGGTCAGTCACGACCGCGATTTCCTCGATCGCGTGGTGACCTCGGTCATCGCGGCCGAAGGCGATGGTCGGTGGATCGAATATGCCGGCGGCTACACCGACATGCTGGCGCAGCGCGGCCCGGGATTGGTGGAACCTCCTCAGGTCGCGACACGACCTCGGCCGGCAGGCGCGGCGAAGCCGCAGCAGCCCGCCCGTCCGCGCAGGATGACGTTCAAGGATCGACATGCGCTGGAGATGCTGCCAGCGCGGATCGCCGCGCTGCAGAGCGAAGTGGCACGGTTGAACGCGCTGCTGGCCGATGTGGACCTCTACGCGCGCGATCCCGCCCGGTTCGGCGCGACCACCACGGCGTTGGATGCGACGCAGAACGAACTGGCGGCGGCAGAAGAGCAATGGCTCACGCTGGCGGTGCTGCGCGAGGAGATCGAGGGCTAGACCAAAGGGCCGGAATCGGTCGTCGGCTACTCCATCCCCTCGTAGAAATCATTGCCCTTGTCGTCGATGACGATGAACGCCGGGAAGTTCTCGACCTCGATGCGCCACACCGCTTCCATGCCGAGTTCGGGATACTCCAGCACTTCGACCTTGCGGATGCAGTCCTGCGCCAGACGTGCCGCCGGTCCGCCGACGCTGCCAAGGTAGAATCCGCCATGCGCCTTGCAGGAATCCTTCACCGCCCTGGAGCGGTTGCCCTTCGCCAGCATTACCAGCGAGCCGCCAGCCGCCTGGAACGCTGCCACGTAGCTGTCCATCCGCCCCGCCGTGGTGGGGCCGAAGCTGCCGGTGGCATAGCCGGTCGGCGTCTTGGCCGGTCCCGCGTAGTACACCGGATGGTCCTTGATGTAGTCGGGCAGACCCTCGCCGCGGTCCAGCCGCTCCTGCAGCTTCGCATGCGCGATGTCGCGCGCCACCACCATCGTGCCGGTCAGCATCAGCCGCGTCTTCACCGGATAGGCCGAAAGCTGCCACCGGACCTCCGCCATCGGACGGTTCAGGTCCACCGCCACTGCATCGTCGCCCAGGTGATCGTCGGTCGTCTCCGGCAGATATTTCGCCGGGTCGGTCTCCAGCTGCTCGAGGAACACGCCGTCGGGGGTGATCTTTGCCAGGATCTGCCGATCGGCACTGCATGACACGCCGATGCCGACCGGCAGCGAGGCGCCGTGCCGCGGCAGCCGGATCACCCGCACGTCGTGGCAGAAATACTTGCCGCCGAACTGCGCGCCGATGCCCAGCGTGCGCGACAGCTCGAGCACCTTCTGCTCCATCTCCAGGTCGCGGATCGCATGCCCCGCCTTGCTGCCGGTGGTCGGCAGCGTGTCCAGCCAGCGCGTCGAGGCGAGCTTGACCGTCTTCAGCGTCATTTCGGCCGAGGTACCGCCGATGACGATCGCCAGGTGGTACGGCGGACAGGCGGACGTGCCCAGCGATCGCATCTTGCCGTCGAGGTATTTCAGCAATCGTTCCGGCGACAGGATCGCCCGCGTCTCCTGGAACAGGAACGACTTGTTCGCGCTGCCGCCGCCCTTGGCGACGAACATCAGATGGAACTCGTCGGCGTGGTGTTCGCCAGGAGCGGCCATGATGTCGAACTGCACCGGCAGGTTGTTGCCGGTATTCACCTCCTCGAACATCGACAGCGGCGCCATCTGCGAATAGCGCAGATTGGTCTCGGTGTAGGTCCTGTGGACTCCCCACGACAGCGCCTCTTCCTCGTCGCCGTCCACCCAGACGCGCTGGCCCTTCTTGCCGAACACGATCGCGGTGCCGGTGTCCTGGCACATCGGCAGCACGCCGCCGGCGGCGATGTTGGCGTTCTTCAGCAGATCGAGCGCCACGAACCGATCATTGCCGCTCGCCTCCGGATCGTCGAGGATGGCGCGGAGCTGCGCCAGATGTCCGGGCCGCAGCAGATGCGATACGTCGCGGAACGCCTGGAAGGCGAGCTCGCTCAGCGCATCGGGCGCGATGCGCAGCACCGTCTCGCCGTCGCACGCCGCAGTGCGCACGCCGCCGATCGGCAGCTGCTTCCACACGGTGCGATCCGGCCCGAGCGGGAACATCGGCGAATAGAGGAATCCGGAGGGCCGCGGCAGCGGAGCGTTCATCGCCTGGTCTCGATCGTGGTCACGACTTGGAAGGCGGCCGGCGGCGGAACGCATCGAGGCTCACCACGTGCGGCGTCTCGGCCGGCGTCTCGCCCGGCTCCGGTTCCGCTTCGGGTTCCTCGACGGCCTGGGCCACCGGAACCGGTTGGAACCGCAGGCCGTAGCGTATGTAGGGATCGGCGAACCCGGTGACCGCGCCCGTCGGGATCACCAGCAATGCCGGCACGCCGCCGAACGACAGGCCGACGCTGATCAGCCCGGCCTCCTCGTCCATTTTCAGGTCCCAGAACTGGTGCTGCAGGACGATGGTCATCTCCTGCGGATACTGCGTGCGCAGGCGCGGCGGCACCACGGCGCCCGGGTAGTCGGTGCGGAAGGTCAGATAGAAGTGGTGCTCGCCCGGCAGGCCGTTGGCGGCAGCATGGGAGATCGCGCGCACCATCACCTGGCGCATCGCCGCCTCCATCCATTCGTCATAGGGGAGCAGGCTCTCCGGCGGCTGCTCCTTGTCCTCTGCCATGCGACGACCTCGTGCAACGCAGCTTACAGATAGCGCGCGGCAGGCGGTCGTCAAAGGGTGCCCACGCGGCACGCGTCACCGACAGGTCGGAATCCTGCCGGAGCGCAGCGAAGAACCCGCCCCCCTGGCCGAGGGGGGCGGGTGCCGCATCGTCCTACACGATGTCGAACCTGACCATCATCGCGTGGTCCTCATGCACCACGTTGTGGCAGTGCATGACGTAGCGTCCCTTCATGTCGCGGAAGCGCATGAAGATGCGGACCTCCTCATTGGTCTGCAGGTTGACCACGTCGCGGCGGGCGTAGTCGATCGCCCCGTTAACCTGCGTGGCGGGCTTCACCGGCACGCCGTTACGCGACAATACCCGGTGCTCCTCGAAATGAACGTGCACCGGGTGACGCCAGGAGCCGCCAGGATTCTGGATGACCCAGACCTCTTCCGATTCCTGCGGGATGGCGGCACTTGCCAGATTCTCGTCGAAGAATTGGCCGTTGACTGTCCAGCCGCCGCTGCCACGTTCGAACCGCCAGGTGCGGACCTTCGCCTTGGCCGCACGGGTGTTCAGCGCCGCAAGGTCCATGTCGGGCAGATCGCGCAGCTTCATACCGACCGATCCGGTACCCTTGTCGGGATTCGCCGACGGATCGTTCGCCACGATGTTGCCGGTCAGGTTGACCTGCAGCACCGGCGTGCCAGGGCTCAAGGTTCTCCCGGTCGGGCCACGGCCGTTCACCTGCTCGGCGCGGTTGACGAAGTAGAGGCGCTGCACGCCGGCAGCCGCCATCTTGGCGAAATCAACAATGATATCGACACGCTCCGCCACCGACAGCCGCACGCTGGTGACCTGCACCGCGTTCGGCAGCAGGTTGCCATCGGTCGAGATCTGCCAGAACGGCCAGAACTGCTTGCCGTCCCACAGCGACCACTCCCACCAGCGCGACGGACCGGGCGCATAGAGGCGGAGCCGATAGCGTTGCTTGGTGACGTTCAGGTAGGGCTGGATGGCGCCGTTGACGGCGAACCGGTCACCCAGGATGCCGTCGAGGTTGAAGAGGTCGTAAACGGTCTGGCAGTTCGAATCGAACAAGAAATCGTTGAAGAAGATCGGGATGTCGAAGTCGCCGCAGGGCAGGTTCAGGCCCGTGCCGGGCACGCCGGTGTCGAGTCCGTCGAACAGGTTGTAGCAACCGAACATGCCCTTGTAGACGTTCTGCGCGGTGAAATCGAGGTGGTGGTCATGGTACCACAGCGATCCCAGAGCCTCACGCGAGTCGCCCACCGTGTTGCCGAGTGCGGTATAGCCGGCGCAGACGTTCGGATAGTGCTGATCCTTGTAGCCGTATGGACAGAGCGGGCTTGGATCGTTGCACGAATTGATGTAGTTGACCGGGTTGCCGTCGCTCTCTGATGGCGTGTGACCGTTGTGCAGGTGGGTCGACATCTCGGCGATGCCGAAGGCCTGCGGAACCTTCACCGAGGGCAGGTGGTTATGGAACCGGATCATCACCGGTTCGCCATATCTGGCCCGGACCAGCGGTCCGGGCAACCGCCCGTCGAAGCCCCAGAACTTTGTCGGCGCGTAGTCCGGGTGCAGCTTGGCGCTCGCTTCCTTCATCTCCAGTTCATAGAACTTGGTATTGCCGAATTTGTCGGCATAGGTGCCGTCCGGATTGCGCTTGAAGAACTGATGGGCGACGCTTTTGGTCGCGCCATCGATCGGTGTGTAGCCGGTGGGCGGTTCAATCTTGTACTGGCCGGTGACCGGATCCTTGTCGCCCGCGGTCATCTGGTATGGATCGATTGGCTCCTTCAGCTTCAGCCGCGGCATAGGCGCTATCCATGGACGCAACGGTGGACTCGCGGGCACCTTGCTCAGGGTTCCATCCGGATCGGTCAATGTGGGCGCGGACTGACCGAACGCACGCGAACTGAGTCCGGCCTTGGCAATCAACGTCCCGCCGGCGGTCAGCAGGCCGAGGCGCATCATCTCGCGCCGGTCGAGCTTGGCGGCAACAATTTCCTGTCGATTGCGCTGAGCGATCAGCGCCAATTTGTCTTTCCAACTGGCCATAGGAATCTCTTTGCGGGGTTTAGGGTTGAGAGGAGGTCGGAGGGGTGGGTGCCATCGCTGTGCGCTGGCGCTGCCGCGCACCGAAAATACGCTGGCGGTCATCCACGCTGCCTCGAGTGTCACATTCAGTAGGCAGACATCTCTACACGAGCCGCTCCGGAACCTGTTGCTGTACCGGACCATTCCCCTTGAGCGATTTTGATTTAGATCATCGCCCCATACGCGGGTTCTGCCGCATATGGTGGAACCCTTGTCTGACGATGACCGGGACAGATTATAACCAACCCGAAACGCATGTTCAACTTCTTTTGAGTGGGCTGCAATGAATAGGTGGATGCGCAGACACGAATTGACGTAGTGCAATTTGCATATAGTGACAAAACCGTATTGCATTTGTCAGTACACAAAATTACGTTACCGAATTCAGACAGATTGAATGGCCACCGAAGGCGCCGCAATACAGCCGCATGTGGCGACCATGGCATCGGCGAAGCTCGCGGCGCACGCATCCTGCACAGGGCCTTTGTCCGGTGCCACGCCTGGTCCTCGCCGCCCGTCGGGCGGTGGCGTGCACGTTCGTGCGACCACTCCGTTTGCGCCAGCGCAGGTGGCTCGATAGCATCCGTCGCGCATGCCTTCCCTCGAGATCCTTGCCATCCAGCGACTGAGCCCTGCGGAGCGATCGAGGATCGAGTCGGTTCCTGGCGTACGGCTGACCGACGCCGGCGGCTGGTTCGACGGGGAAATCCGCGACACTTGGCCTTCCTACGCCGCGAGCCGCTATCTGCGGGCGGATGCTGTCGGCAAAGGCACGCGCGCCGAGCGCGACCGCATGCTCGCGGACGCCGAGGTGATCCTTGGTGGCTGGCCGTTTCCGCTGGACCTTCGGTCCCGGTCGCCGGGCTTGAAGTGGTTTCACCAGCGCCCCGCCGGCGCCAGCAACCTGCGGCTGGGCGATCTGTGGGGCAGCGATGTCATCGTCACGACGTCGCGCGGGGTCGGCAGCACGCTCGCGATGGCGGAATACGCGATCGCCGGCATGCTGCATTTCGCCAAGGACCTGCACCGCGCTGCGGGTGATCGGACGGATCGGCAGTTCGACCACCGCGCCTACCGCCCGCTGCTGCTGGACGGCAAGACGATGTGCGTGGTCGGCGCCGGCGGCATCGGCCGCGAGGTCGGGCGCCTTGCCGCCGCACTCGGCATGCGCGTCGTCGGCACGCGGCGCCGCCCGGACCCGGGTGCGTCACTGCCGGCGGGATTCACCGAACTCGCCGGCACAGAGGCGCTGGACCGCTACCTGGCGCAGAGCGACGTGGTGGCGGTCTGCTGCCAGTGGACCGAGGAGACCACCAACCTGATCGACGCGGCACGCCTGGCAGCGATGAAGCCGGGGGTGGTGCTGATCAACGTCGCCCGCGGCGAGATCGTGGACGAAGCGGCGCTGGCCGAGGCGCTGGCGCGCGGACATCTGCGCGGCGTGGTGATGGACGTCTATGTCGGGGAATTCGAGCGACTGCCGCCCGAGGCGTTGTGGCGCGATCCGCGCGTGCTTATCACGCCGCACATCTCGGGTGCGAGCGACGAGAACCGCCACGGGGCGATCGAGCTGTTCTGCGAGAACCTGCGCGCGTATCTCGACGGCAGGCCATTGCGCAACGTGATCGACTGGGACCGCGGCTACTGAGGCCGGGTCCCCATCGTCATGGCCGGCGCAGGCCGGCCATCCACGTCTTGAAGCGGTAAGCCGAACCTTGACGCCGATGCACGCGGATCGGACCTCTGTCGCCTGACGCTTCGGTGATCCACGATCAGGCAATGGCTGCGGACGCGTCGGGGCGATGCGGCCCGCCGCTCATCTGCGTGCATCCGCCTTCATGTGGGCTGAAATGATTGGCGTCCGGGCGGACCGGTGGCGGGTGCCGGCAACCGCGGCGGCGCCGCGGGCCATGCGGGTTCCGCTCGGTCACCGACGGCGGGGCCGAACCATCGCCGATCCAGGTCCTTGAGGAAGCGGACGAAGCTGCCGCCGTAGGTGATGATGGTGTGGCTGAGCTCGTGCCAGAACGCCGCGTCAACGCGGCCGGGCGCGATGCCGAGATCGCAGCAGATATCGGCGATGACGGCACCGACCGGGCGACGGCGCAACTCGGCGGCGATTTCCTGCTCCGTGGGCAGGCGGTCGAAACGCGGATCCTCGGTGCCGCCGGCGCGCCCGGGGTCGGGCCGGGCAACCCGCGGCACGGCCTGCCTTGCCGGGCGCGGCGTGGGGACGCGGACGGGAAATGGCCTGAGGTCACCGCCGCGGGCGGCGCGGCTGTCGAGCGCCGCTTCCAGGGCAGCGGCGCGCCGCAGGCCGTTGGTGATGCGCGCGAGGATGACGGCGAGATCGGCGGTACCGAATGGCCTGGCGAACAGCGCAAAGTCCGGGGCGGCAGCGCGCTGCTGTACCGTGGCGGCGAGTCGTCTGCCGTAGTCGATCAATCTGCGCACGAGGCCGAGGACGCGGCCGATGCGCTTGGGCGCGTCCGTATTGGCCCGGGGCGGATCGGGGTCAGTGGTTGCGGCAGGGGCCTGGGACTCGACCGACATGACCGCCACAAGAGCACCGAGGGCGCGGCCGCGTCAAGGATAATATTCCTAGGACTGGAGCAGCGCGCGATGAGCGCTTTGGCGTGCGTCGGACTGGCGTGGCGAGAAGCGTCGTCATGCCGTTCGGCGGTGGTTCAGCGCAGCGGCCAGTTCCGCCCATTCCCGGCGGTTCAGCCCGCTGTTCGACTGGTCCACCGCCTCGCCGGCCAGCATCCGGCGCACCACCGCGAGCATCTGCGCCGACAGCGTCACCGCACCCAGGCGGTAGTCGAGGAACGCCTGGTGCGCCACCGGCACCCAGGCCGCGACCGTGCCGAGCATCGCCTCGGCATAGGCACGGATCTCGTATTGCGCATGCGCATCGGCGCGCAGCGACAGGAAGTGGAACAGGTTGTACAGATCGATCTTCCAGTACCACTGGGTGTAGGTGTTCAGCGTCAGGTTCATCCGCGCCAGTTCGCGCGCGAGGCCCTGGCGCGACGGATCGGCCGGCGCGCCGGTCGCGTCCTCGTTCAGCATCTCGGCATAGTGGTCGTAGCAGCGCGCCGCGTCCTCGCGCAGCAGATCGAGCACGTGCGCCGCCTCGTCACCGGCCAGCACGTCGCCGCGCCCCTGGCGGTTCTGCGACGACTGCGCCGCCAGATGCTCGGGCGCCGGCAGATAGAACTCGCGATCGAGGATCGAATAGCGCGCCGAATATTCGTTCACGTTCGCGGTGCGGTGGCGGATCCACTGGCGCGCCACGAAGATCGGCAGCTTCACGTGATACTTGATCTCGCACATCTCGAACGGCGTGGAGTGCCGGTGCCGCATCAGGTAACGGATGAGGCCGGCGTCCTCGGAAACGCGCCGCGTGCCGCGGCCGTACGAGCACGCGCGCCGCCTGAACGATCGCCGCATCGTCGCCCATGTAGTCGATCGCCCGGACGAAGCCGTGATCCAGCACCGGTATGGCGTGGAACAGCATCGCCTCCAGCGCGGGCACGGTGGGGCGCAGGGTCTCCGAGCGCTGGGCGCGGGCCGCCTCGATCTCGGTTCTCTGCTGATCGTTCAGCGGCATCTGGTCAGCGATCCGGCGTGCATCGTCCGATTCTGCCTCACGGTTTCCGCGGGGTCGAGTTCAGCCTGCGGCGATCGTAGGCCACGCGCACGACCTTGCCGAGTTGCGTCGGCGTTGGCGGCGCCACCGCGTCAGGCAGCTCGACCCGCCCTGGCACAGGGCCGTCAGCAGAATATTTCTGCGCCGATCATTGTAATTCCTGACGCGCACCCAAGGTGTACCAAGTCGTAACCAGCTGATATACAAATAATTGCCTGACAGCCGTGCTGCGCTATGCCTGACCTTAGGCGCGCAGTTGTGGCAGTTCGCCCAAGCACCGTCGATACGCCTGCTCAGCGGCGACGCCGACCCGAGGCGCGGTGTGCGTATTCGCATAAGGAAAGACGTGAGGACCGAGCCATGCGCAAGCCTGGCACGTGGCGACCTGCATGCAGGTCCGGATTTCAGCCAACCCCAGGGAGACGGAAATGGCCAATGCACTGAGTATCGGAAGACGTTGGGAGGCATATCATCCGACCAAGGGGGTATGGTTCTGGTCCTGCGCGGGCTGCGTGGCGGCGACCATCGTGGTCGGCTTCATGTGGGGCGGCTGGGTGACCGGCGGCACGGCGCAGCGCATGGCCAGCGAGGCGGCCGACGCAGGACGGGCGCAGTTGGCGGCGATGACCTGCGTTGCCCGCTTCAACCTCGGGTCGGATGCGACGGCCCAGCTTGCCGCGCTGAACAAGGCGCAGGGTTATGAGCGGAACGAGATCCTTGCCAAGGGCGGCTGGGTGACGCTGCCCGGCAGCACCGAGCCGGTGCAGGGGGCGGCCAGCATCTGTGCCGAGAACCTGATGAAGCCGCCGCTCAAGACTGCGGCGACCAGATAGCCGGACCGCCTGCGGGCCGCGCGTCTGACGAAGCGGCGAGCCGGGCCTTTCAACCCGGCCGCCGGTTGCTTATATAGCCGCTGCCGGTTCGCCGGCTATGGCGATAAACGGTGCGTGGAATAAGCGTAGTGGACCCGGGGGCAGTGCCCGGCGCCTCCACCATTTGCCCCGACGGGGCGTTGCGGGGGCGACACAGGCTCGACACGCGTGGTAAAGACGAATCTTTCGCTCGGCATGGTTCCGCCGTTATCGGGCCATTCTACAAGTGCCAATGACAATGAGGCGCTCGCTGTCGCTGCATAAGCGATAAGCGCGGTTCGGGGGGCACCGGGCAACAGAAGCCCCCCACTTCGCCGCTATCTCACCAGCCGCTCGGCGATCTGCACCGCGTTCAGCGCCGCCCCCTTCAGCAGCTGATCCCCCGCCACGAACAGCGCCAGCGAGCGCCCCGACGGATCGCTGGTGTCGCGCCTGATGCGTCCGGCCAGGATCAGGTCCTGTCCGGACGCCTCGACCGGCATCGGGAAGTGGTTGCCGGCGGGGTCGTCCACGATCCGCACTCCTGGCGCACACGCGAGAAGTTCGCGTGCGGCATCCGGCTCGATCGGCCGCTCGAACTCCACCGTCAGCGCGATGCAGTGCGCCCGCAGCACCGGCACGCGCACGCAGGTCACGCCGATGCGCAGGTCCGGCGTGTCCATGATCTTGCGCAGTTCGCGCATGACCTTGGTCTCCTCCTCGTTGCAGCCGGTCGTCAGGTCCACCCGCGTGTCGTGGCTGAACAGGTTGAACGCATAGGGATGTGCCAGCACGCGATGCTGGTAGGGGGTCCCTTCCAGGTAGGCGGCGGTCGAGGCGCGCAATTCCTCCATTGCCGCGGCGCCGGCACCCGAGGCGGCCTGGTAGGTCGCGGCGACGATGCGGCGGATGTGGTTGTGCCGGTGCAGCGGCCAGAGCGCGACCACGGCGACCACCGCCACGCAGTTCGGATTGGCGATGATGCCGGCGTGGCGGTCGATCGCGTCGGGGTTCACCTCCGGCACGACCAGCGGGACCTCGGGTTCCATGCGGAACGCCGACGAGTTGTCCACCACGACCGCCCCCTGCCGCACCGCGATCGGCGCGAACCGTCGCGACACGGCGCCGCCGGCCGAGAACAGCGCGATATCGACACCGGGAAAGCTGTCCTCGTTCAGCGCCTCGACGGCGATGCCCTCGCCGCGGAACAGCAGTCTGCGCCCGGCCGACCGGGCGGAGGCGAACAGGCGCAGCCGCTCCAGCGGAAACGCGCGGCGCTCCAGGCAGGCGATCAGTTCGCCGCCGACCGCGCCGGTCGCGCCGACGATGGCCACAATGGGATGGTGCAGGCTCATGCAGTCGCTCCGTCTCGTTGGGCCGGAAGCGACGGGGACCAAAACAAAGGCCCCGTCCGATGCCGGCGGGGCCTTGGGGTGATGCTATGTCGCTGCCGTCAACACGCGCACGCCCAGGACGCCCCATGGTTGGGCTTCCAGTTCGTCACCGTGCGCTTGGCTGGCTGGCAGAACATGCACAGACCATATCAGCGGCGAGCGAGGCGGTAAACGCCAAATCGCGCCCCGCGCATGAGTGCCGCCTACGAGCGACCGGCAGGGGCCGTCGCGCGCGTCCGGCGCGATGCCGGCGCGCGGCGCGTCGGCATCGCGAGTTCCGCGAGCGAACAATTCTCCAGCACGCCGGCAACCGCGTCCCGCGCCTCGCGCATCAGCCGCTGCAACCGGCACGCGGCGATGTCCACGCAATCCGTGCAGGGGCGGAACCGCGTCACGCTGGCACAGGGGGTCAGCGCCAGCGGGCCGTCGAAGATGCGTATTATGTCGGCGACCGAGGTCTGCGACGGATCGCGCGACAGATGGTGCCCGCCATGCGAGCCGCGGCGGCTCTCCAGAACGCCGTGGTCGCGCAACTGCACCAGGATCGCCTCGAGGAACTTGCGTGGAATGCGTTCGCGTTCCGCAATCTCGGCGGTCTGCGTCCATGTCTCGGTCTCGGCTCGCTCGGCGAGCATCGAGACGGCACGGACGGCGTATTTCGCCTTGCTTGAGAGCATCCTTGTGTCCTGCCAAGCGATCGCAACGGGGTCAACACGGCGCTCGCCGATTCAGGCTTGACGACCGCCCCGCTATTTGCCCAGTATTCCTATAGGCTATATAGGAATAAGGAGCTGCCATGACCATGTCCTCCGTCGCCGTCGCCTTCGGTGCGGGCGCCAGCGGCACATTGCTTGCCCTGCACCTGTTGCGCCACGCGCCCTGGGATACGCGCATCGCGCTGATCGATCGTCAGCCGCCGTTTGGTCCGGGGCTCGCCTATGGCACCGGCAGTCCCAGCCACCTGCTGAACGTTCCGGCGGGGCGCATGAGCGCATTTGCCGATCAGCCGCGGCATTTCGTCGACTGGCTCGAGCGTCAGTCGCCGTTATTGCTGGACGGCGCGCAGCCCACCGAGGCCAGCTTCGTGCCGCGCCGCCTGTATGGCGCCTACCTTCGGCATCTGCTGAACCGCGGCCTGCACACCGGCCGGATCGACACGCTGCACGACGGCGTCATCGCGATCGAGGGTGGGGTACTGCGGCTTGCCTCGGGCCACACTGTCGCGGCCGACATCGTGGTGCTGGCGATGGGCAATGACCGGCCGGCGGTGCCGTCCGATGCGCCATCGTTGCTGGCTTCGCCTCACTGGCGCGCCGATCCCTGGGCGCCGGAGGCGTTGTCCGGCCTCGATCCGCAGGCGCCCGTTCTGCTGATCGGCACCGGCCTTACCATGGTCGATGCAGTGATCTCGCTGCTGGACCAGGGTCACACTGGACCGATCCACGCGCTCTCCCGGCGTGGCCTGCTGCCGCGGGTGCACAGCAACGGCGTGCCGCTGTCGCTGCTGCAGCGACCGCCGCCCGGCGACCTGCACACGCTGATCCGACTGGCGCGCCGGCTTGCTGCCTCGGAGACCGGCTGGCGTGGCGCGATCGATGCGCTCCGCCCGTTCACCCAGGAGATCTGGCAGGCGGCGCCGGTCGACCACCGCCGCCGCTTCCTGCGGCATCTGCGCCCGTGGTGGGACGTGCACCGGCACCGTATGCCGCAATCGGTGGCCGCACGGATCGAGGCGGCGCGCGCAAGCGGGCAGTTGCAGGTGCTGGCGGGGCGCGTCGCGGACGCCCGGACGGCGCGGCGTGGCCTGGACGTGCAGGTAGGCCTGCGCAGCGGCGATGTCGTCACGCTGCGTGCCGCGCGGGTGGTGAACTGCTGCGGCCCACGCACGGACGTGACACGCAGCGGCAATCCCCTGACGCGCGCGCTGCTCGATGGCGGCCTGGCGCGACCCGATCCGTGCGCGCTGGGCCTCGACACGTCGGCGAGCGGTGCGCTGATCGGCCGTGACGGGTCGGTCTCCTCCAGCCTGTATGCCATCGGTCCGCTGACCCGCGGCACGTTCTGGGAGATCACGGCGATACCCGACATCCGGCGGCAGTGCGATGCGCTCGCATTGCATCTGTCGGATCTGCTGCAGCCGACCGCGTCGGTGGCCAGCGGGCGGCTGGCCGCCTATGCTGGTCGGTGAAGCCATGTCGCCCCCCGTCGAACCCGTCCGCTCCGACCCCCAGCTTCCCGACCGCGCCGGCGTGGTGATCATCGGCGGCGGCATCATCGGCGCCAGCACGGCGCTGTTCCTGGCCGAGAAGGGCCACTCCGTCGTGCTGTGCGAAAAGGGCCGGATCGGCGGCGAGCAGTCCAGCCGCAACTGGGGCTGGTGCCGCACGATGGGCCGCGACGCGCGCGAGATTCCGCTGGCGATCGAAAGCCTGCGGCTATGGCGGGGCATGAACGCGCGCACTGGCCGCGAGACGGGATTCCGCCAGCCCGGTATCGCCTATCTGTGCGAGACCGAGCAGGAGGTGGCGACCCAGGAGGCGTGGCTCGACGAGGCGCGGCAGTACCAGGTGGACGCCCGCCTCGTGCGCGGCGCCGAGATCGACGCGCTGGTGCCCGGTGCCTCGCGCATGTTCGTCGCGGCGATGCACACGCCGACCGATGGCCGCGCCGAGCCGTCGCACGCCGCGCCGGCGATCGCCGAGGCGGCGCGTGCGGCGGGTGCGACGGTGCTGACCGACTGCGCGGTGCGCGGCATCGAAACGCAGGGCGGACGCGTCTCGGGCGTGGTGACCGAGCGGGGCGCCATAAGCTGCGACGTCGCGGTGCTCGCGGGCGGCGCCTGGTCGCGGCTGTTCTGCGGCAATGCGGGGATCGACCTGCCGCAGCTGCGCGTGCTGGGCTCGGTGTTCCGCACCGCGCCGCTCCCCGGCGGCCCGGAGATCACCGCCGGCGGCTCGGTGTTCGCGTTCCGCAAGCGGCTGGATGGCGGCTACACGATCGCGCGGCGCAACGCCAACGTGGCCGACATCACCCCCAACTCGTTCCGCCTGCTGCGGCGCTATGCACCGGCGCTGAAGGAGAACTACGGCGAGATCCGCCTCCGCTTCGGCCGCCGCTTCTTCGAGGAATGGCGCACCAGGCGCCGCTGGTCGCTGGACGAGGCCACGCCGTTCGAGGCGGTGCGGGTGCTCGACCCGGCGCCGAAGCAGGCGACGCTCGACGAGGCGCGGGACGTGCTGTCACGCAGCTTCCCCGCCTTCGCGCGGATGCAGGTCGCCGAGAGCTGGGGCGGGCTGATCGACGTGACGCCGGACGCCGTGCCGGTGATCGGCGAAGTGGCGTCGCTGCCGGGGTTCTTCCTTGCCACCGGCTTCTCCGGTCATGGCTTCGGCATCGGACCCGGCGCTGGGCGCCTTGCTGCCGATCTGGTCGCAGGCGATACGCCGATCGTCGATCCCGCGCCGTTCCGCTTCGAGCGGTTCGGGGAAGGGCGGCGCCAGGCCGCGTAGCGGGACGATCCCGGCTAAGCCAGCGCCTTGCTTTTCTCCTTGATGGCGCCGAGCAGATCCTTCCAGGACTCGACGAAGCTTTTGGCGCCTTCGTCCTGCAATTCCCTGGCGAGCGCCGCCACATCGATGCCCGCGCGCGTGAAACCGGCCAGCACCTGCTCCGCATCGCCGCCGTCGCGCCGCATGGCGCGATCCACCTGGCCGTGGCTGGCGAAGGCCTGCAGGGTCTCCTCCGGCACGGTGTTGACGGTATTCGGCGCGGCCAGCGCCCCCATGTAGATCACGTCGGATGCCTGCGGGTCCTTGTTGCCGGTGCTGGCGAACAGCAGTCGCTGCGGCCGGGCGCCCTGGCCCTCGAGCCATTGCCACCGGTCGGAGTCGAGCAGATCGCGGTACGCCTTGTAGGCCTGCTGCGAGACGGCGATGCCGAGGCGGTCGCGCAGCTCGCCGGGCACCTTGTCCATCGTCGCCTTGTCCCAGCGGCTGACGAACAGCGACGCCACCGAGCGCACGTCCGGGCTCAGCCCGGCCGCCACGCGGCGCTCCAGCCCGCGCATGTAGGCGTCCGCCGCACGCAGATAGTCGTCGCGCGAGAACAGCAGCGTGACGTTCACCGGCACGCCGGCGAAGATGGTCTCTTCGATGGCGGGAAGCCCCTCGAGCGTGCCCGGTATCTTGATGAACAGGTTGGGCCGGTTGGCCTTCGCATGCAGCATTTTGGCATCGGCCACGGTCCGTGCGGTGTCGTGCGCCAGCAGCGGCGACACCTCCAGCGAGACGAACCCGTCCACCCCGGCGGTGCGCTTGTGGATCGGGGCGAACAGATCCGCCGCCTTGACCAGATCGGCCACCGCCAGTTCGAAGAACAGCGCCTCGTCCGCCTTGCCGGCTTCGACCAGGCGCCGGATGTCCGCGTCGTACGCGTGGCTGCGCGCCACGGCGTGATCGAAGATGGTCGGATTCGAGGTCAGCCCGGTGACCGACAGCTCGTCGATATAGCGTTGCAGCGTGCCGCCGGTCAGCAGGTCGCGGGTGATGTTGTCGAGCCACAGGCTCTGGCCCAGCGCGTGCAGCTGCTGTGTCGCGTTCATCGCGTCATCCCTCCTCCGTTTGACCAGGCAGATCGCCCGGATCGCTTCCTGCAGGGGCACCGCTGCGCGCCACGGATCATGGCGCATCGTCCTTGGCCGGCAGCGGGTTGCGCCAGGGGCCATCCGCCGCGATCAGCGCCGTGGCCTCCTCGGGGCCCCAGCTCCCCGGGTGGTACGGATAGACCGGCGTCACGTTGTCGAGGATCGGTTCGACGATGCGCCACTGCGCATCGACGATGTCCTCGCGCCCGAACAGTTCCCCCAGTCCGCGCATCGCGTCGCCCAGCAGCCGCTGATACGGCGGCAGCACGCGCGGTTCGTGCTCGGTCAGCGTCATCTCGACGTCCTCGCCCACCATCCGCTCGCCCGGCCGCTTCACCCGCACGCCGACCGCGATGTTGACGTCGGGGCTGATGCGCATGCGCACATGGCCGGACCCTGGCGGGACGAGCTCGTCGAAGGTCTCGCGCGGCGGCCGCTTGAACTGCACGACCAGTTCGGTGGCGGTCACCGGCAGCAGCTTGCCGGAGCGGATGTAGATCGGCACGCCCGCCCAGCGCCAGGTGTCGATGTAGAGCTTGACCGCGACGAAGGTCTCGACGGTCGAGCCCGTGCGCACGCCGGGCACCGACTGGTAGCCCTGGTACTGCCCGCGCACCACGTGCTTCGGCTCCAGCGGACGCACCGCCTTCAGCAGCGCGGCCTTCTGGTCGCGCATCGCCTCGTGCTCCTCGCCGGTCGGCGGGTCCATGGTGAGCTGGGCGAGCACCTGCAGCAGGTGGTTCTGCAGCACGTCGCGGATCGCGCCGGTCTCGTCGTAGAAGCGGCCGCGGTCCTGCACGCCGAAATCCTCCGCCATGGTGAGCTGGATGCTGCTGACATGCTCGCGGTTCCACAGCGGCTCGAATATCGAGTTGGCGAAGCGTGTATAGACGATGTTCTGCACCGGCTCCTTGCCGAGGTAGTGATCGATGCGGAAGATGTTCTCCTCGGGGAAGAACTTTTCCAGCAGGCGGCTCAACGTACGCGCTGTTTCGCGGTCGTGGCCGAATGGCTTCTCCACCACCAGTCGGGCGTTTTCGGCGCAGCCCGACTTCGCCAGCTCTTCCGCGACGATGGTGAACAGGCTCGGCGGCACGGCAAGGTAATGCAGCGGCCGCTGCGCCTCGCCCAGCTGCTGGCGAAGTTCCGCGAAGGTCGACGGGTCGTTGTAGTCGCCATCGACATAGCGCAGCAGGTCGATCAGCCGTCGCTGCGCCTGTGGGTCCGTCTCATTGTGATGCTTCAGGCTATCGGCCGCGCGTGCCTTCAGCTGATCGAGGTTCCAGCCGGCCTTCGCGACGCCGATGATCGGCACGTTCAGCCCTTCGTCGCGCACCAGCCCCAGCAGCGAGGGGAAGATCTGCTTGTACGCCAGATCGCCGGTGGCGCCGAAGAACACGATCGCATCAGAGGGCGGGGCGGCCATCTAGGCTGATTCCTTCCCCGCCGGCTTCTCGACGTGCCCGCCGAAGGCGAAGCGCATCGCGGACAGCAGCCGGTCCGCGTAGTCCGATGCACCGCGCGAGGCGAACCGCGCGTACAGCGCCGCGCTGATCACCGGCGCCGGAACCCCTTCGTCGATCGCGGCGTTCACCGTCCAGCGGCCCTCGCCGGAATCCGACACGCGGCCGTGGAAATTCGCCAGATCGGCATTGTCGCGCAGCGCGCCCGCGGTCAGATCCAGCAGCCAGGATGCGACCACGCTGCCGCGCCGCCAGACCTCGGCCACCTGCGCGACATCGATCTGGTAGCGGTAGTGTTCGGGATGACGCAGCGGCGTGGTCTCAGCGTCGATCTCATGCTTCGCCAGGCCGACATTGGCATTGTGGATGATATTGAAACCTTCCGCATAGGCGGCCATCAGGCCGTACTCGATGCCGTTGTGCACCATCTTGACGAAGTGCCCCGCCCCGTTCGGCCCGCAATGCAGGTAGCCGAACTCGGCCTGGCTTGGTTCACCGGCGGCGCCCGGCGTGCGCGGTGCCGCTTCGATGCCCGGCGCCAGCGAGCGGAAGATCGGATCGAGATGGCGCACGACGTCATCCTCGCCGCCGATCATGTGGCAATAGCCGCGCTCCAGCCCCCACACACCACCGCTGACCCCGACATCGACATAGTGCAGGCCCTTGGTGCGCAATTCACCGGCGCGGCGAATGTCGTCGTGATAGTACGAGTTGCCGCCCTCGATGACGATGTCGCCCGGCTCGAGCAGCGGCACCAGCGATTGCAGCACGCTGTCCACCGCCGCGGCCGGCAGCATCATCCAGACCGCGCGCGGCTTGGACAGGCTGCTGAACGAAATCCTTCAGGCTGGTCGTGCCCTTCGCACCCTTCGCCACCGACAGCTGCACGGCATCGGCGTGGCTGTCATAGACCACGCAGTGATGCCCGGCCTTCATCAGGCGCTCGACCATGTTGGCGCCCATGCGCCCCAGCCCGATCATGCCAAGTTCCATTGCCTGCTCCTCACCCCGCGAAAAGGCCTATGCCCGACCGGCTGCCATCGCCTGTCGGGCGGCGGCGACAACGCCATCGACGGTGAAACCGAAATGCTCCGCGACCACCTTCATCGGCGCCGACAGGCCGAACGTGCGCATCCCGAGGACGACACCCGTCGGGCCGGCATAGCGTTGCCAGCCGAGTGGCGAACCCTCCTCGACGGTAACACGCGCCTTCGCCGCCGGCGGCAACACGCTGTCGCGATACGCCGCGTCCTGCGCCTCGAACAGCTCCCATGACGGCATGCTGACGACGCGGACGCGGGTGCCCGCAGCGGCAAGGCGTTCACGCGCCGCGACGCACAGCGCGACCTCGCTGCCGCTGGCGATGAGGATGACGTCCGGTGCGCCGTCGGGCGCATCGGCCAGCACGTAGGCACCCTTGGCCAAGCCGGCGGCCGGGGCGAACTGCGTGCGATCGACGATGGGCAGCGGCTGCCGCGAGCAGATCAGCGCCGCGGGCCGATCCTGCAGCTGCAGGACAAGGCGATAGGCCTCGGACATCTCATTGGCGTCGGCCGGACGGATCACGATCATGCCGGGGATCGCCCGCAGCGAGACCAGCTGCTC
The DNA here is from genome assembly GCA_963812075.1 of uncultured Alphaproteobacteria bacterium. Classification (GTDB taxonomy): domain Bacteria; phylum Pseudomonadota; class Alphaproteobacteria; order Acetobacterales; family Acetobacteraceae; genus JAMXLO01. The sequence continues at coordinate 31,753 of CAWETN010000014.1, read as the reverse complement.
GATCGGCTCGTGCGTCGGGCCGTCCTCGCCCACGCTGATCGAGTCGTGGGTCCAGATGTGCAGCACCGGCAGGTCCATCAGCGAGGCAAGACGGATAGCGCCGCGCGCATAGTCGGTGAAGATCAGGAAGCCCGAACCGAAGGCGCGCAGGCCGGTGAGCGTCATGCCGTTGACGGCGGCGCACATCGCGTGCTCGCGCACACCGAAATGCATGTTGCGGCCGCCGCGGTTGCCGATCGGGCCTTCCGCCTGGAAGTCGCCCGCGCCGTCGAAGGTCATCCGCGTCTTGGTGCTCGGTGCGAGATCCGCCGCACCGCCGACGATCCAGGGGATCCGTTCGCCCACCGCGTTCAGCACCTTGCCCGACGCATCGCGCGTCGAAACGCCGGACGCGCTCGGGGCGAACTGCGGCAGTGCCGCTTCCCAGCCCGGCGGCAGCGTGCGGTCCTTCAGGCACTGGACCTGCGTGGCGAGGTCGGGATGTTCGGCACGGTAGCGGGCGAACAGCGACCGCCATTCGCCGTTCAGCCGCGCACCGCGTGCGCCGATCTGCGCCGCGAAATGCTCGCGCACACCATCCGGCACGACGAAGGTCTGCGCCGGATCGAAGCCGAAGAACTGCTTGGTCAGCCGCACCTCGTCTTCGCCGAGCGGCTCGCCGTGCGCCTCGGGCGAATCCTGTTTGTGCGGCGCGCCGTAGCCGATGTGGCTGTGCACGATGATCATCGTCGGCCGGTCGTCCACTGCGAGAAAGCCGCGATAGGCGGTTTCGAGCCGTTCCATGTCGTTGGCGTCGGTCACCCGCAGCACGTTCCAGCCGTAAGCCAGGAAGCGCGCCGCCACATCCTCCGAGAAGGCGATGTCGGTGTGGCCTTCGATCGTCACGCGATTGCTGTCGTAGATCCAGCACAGATTGCCGAGGCGCAGGTGCCCGGCGATCGAGGCGGCCTCGCTGGAGACGCCTTCCATCATGTCGCCGTCGCCGCACAGCGCAAAGACGTTGAAGTCGAACAGATCGAAGCCGGGGCGATTGTAGGTGGCCCGCAGCCATTGTCCGGCGATCGCCATGCCGACGCTGGTGGCCACACCCTGCCCCAGCGGACCGGTGGTCGCCTCGACGCCCGAGGTCCAGCCGTATTCCGGATGCCCCGGGCAGCGGCTGCCGGCCTGACGGAAGGTCTGGATGTCGTCCAGCGTGACGGCATCGCGGCCAGGCTGCTCGTAGCTGCGGTTCGCCGCCTTGATGCCGACCAGGTGGATCAGGCTGTACAGCAGCATCGAGGCGTGCCCGCTGGACAGCACGAAGCGGTCGCGATTGATCCAGCCGGGGTCCGCCGGGTCGTAGCGCAGCACCCGCTGCCACAGCGTATATGCCGCGGGCGCCGCGTCCATCGGCGTGCCGGGATGTCCCGACTTCGCCTTCTGCACGGCGTCGACCACCAGCATCCGGATGGTGTCGATCGCCAGCTGATCCATGTTCACGCGGTTTGCCATGACTGAACCTCACCTCTTCGCGGAGCGCGCGGCTGTGGCCTTCGGCAGCCGATCGGAAGCATACCAGCCACTCTGCCCAAGGTTCTGCCGCGTTCCAATGACGATCCTCCCGGCAGGACAGCACAGGTTCGGGACCAGCGATCTGCGCCATCCGGCCGGTCGTACCCGTCGGCATGGCGCATGCCGATCGAATGCAGCCACTCCGCTGTCGTCACATCCGGTGTTCGCGCCGCCAGGCGCCCGGGCTGGTGCCCATGGTGCGTGCGAAGATCCGCGAGAAGTGGCTCTGATCGGCGAAGCCGCACATATCGGCGACCTCGACCAGCGGCGTCGCCGAGTCCGCCAGAAGGTTCCGCGCGCGCTCGATCCGGGCCGTCAGCAGCCACTGATGCGGCGGCACGCCGGTCGATACCTTGAACGCGCGCGAGAAATGGCTGACCGACAGCTTGCACGCCTCGGCGACCCGCTGAAGGGAGGGGTTGGTGGAGAGATCGGCGCGGAACATCTCCTGGGCGCGGCGCAGCTGCCAGGATGCCAGCCCGCTGGGCGTCGGCGCGCGCATGACGTCCGCCGACCTCGATGCGCGCGCGACATAGGCCAGGGCCTGCATTGCCCAGCCCTCGGTGAACAGCGGCAGCAACGCTTCCGGCTCCGCCAGCTCCTGTCCCAGCTGGTCGAACGCCCTGCCCAGTGCGTCGTGGCTGAAACCGGCAATCGGCGCCGCGAGAGCCTGCTTCACGACCGGGGGAAGGAACGCGGGATCGACGAAGACGCCGGCGCAGTCATAGGCGCCGCGGCCGGTCAGCTCGCCTTCGGCGCCGACGCCCTCGGGGAAGAACCAGAACCGGGCACGGCCCGGGGCGATGCAGTCCGCCGGCCGCCCGGCAAAAGTCATGCGCGCGTCGCTGCCCTTGTCGCGCACCCACATCAGCGAGACCTCCGGCCGCCTGACGCTCCACTGCATCGTCGCCTCGGTCCGGCAGCGGAGGAACTCGACGCGGACATTGTCGGTACGGGCCACCTGCGCGCTGACCGCGTCGTCGCTGCCAACCGTCCGGATGCTGATCGGTGTCGTGGCGTTCATCGTGGCGTCCCCTGCTGCCATGCCGCCACCGTGCCAGACGCGTTCCGTCGGGCGTGAGTTAAGCTGCGTTGTTTGTTGCCAGCACCGGTTTGCGCCGCGATGCCGGCGGCCAAATTTCGTGCAACAAGGATTTACGGTGCGTGCGGTCGGGCCGGCGGAGCCGACCACGCGATTTTACAGCGCTTTACGCCACGGCGGGCTGGCACCCGGCACCGCAAGGCCACGGCACGGCACATTCCTGCCATGCACGATCGTCGCGTGCAGGATCGCGCGCGCGATCGATGTAACGGTGCGGTGATCGAGGCATTGGGGATCTGGTCATGCGACAGTTCATCGCGGCCGCCGTCATGGCAACCGGGCTGATCTGGCTTTGGGCGGTGCTGCTGCCGCTCGCCGCGCAACCGGTCTCCACGTCCGCTGCGCCGGCGCTGTCCCGCGCGATGTTCCTCTGTCGGGGACCTGCCGGCATCGACCGGGCCTGCGTCGCGGCGCTGGCGCGGTCCTTGGTGCTCGATGCGGCTGCCGGCGATGCAGACCGCGTCAGCCAGCGGGTCTGCCGCGTGGACCGCACCACCCTGGCGAGCCTGGCGCGCCGCGACTGATGGAGCGGTCAGCGCCGGCCTTTTCGGACCTCGCGCCGCAGGGATGGCGCCACGCCGGCAGTCACCGGCGGCGTGCCGGCGAGCAGCGCCGCTGCCTGCCGTAGATCGGCCGTCGCATGGCCCTCGGTGAAGCGCTGCGCGACGCCGGACAGCAGCGTCCGCGCCTCCTGCGCGCGCCCATGGCCTTGCCAGAGTTGCGCCAGGCTCATCGCGGCGCGTAACTCCCACGCCAGCGCCCCCTGCCGCCGCGCCACATCGAGCGCCTGCTGGAACAGCGCTTCGGCGGCATCCGCCGCTCCCGGCGCGCCGCGCGCCAGCAGCCATTCCCCTTGTGCCCGGTGGATCTCCGGCTGGCACCAGCCGGACTGGCCGCTGCCGGCGCGCTCGATCGTCGCCGGCACGAGGTGCTCGACCGCGAAGGTCGCGAAGGTATCGAGTTGGAACGGGCCGGTGAGCCTGGGAGGATCGACGAGGTTCCCGGCGCGCATCTGCAGCAGGGCGCGGAACGCCGGCACCCAGCTGCGCCAATAGCCGAGCGAATAGCGACTGGCCCGCGCGTCGAGGTCGCCGGTCATCGCCTCGGCCGCGGCATCGTCGCCGCACCAGATGGCGATCGGAATCGCCGCCAGCACCAGCGTCTGACAGAGCGCGAATGCGCTGTCGTCGGCAGCGAACTCGATCGCCGCACGGGCGAGAGAAGCGGCCTCGTCGGGGGAGCCCTGCATCCAGGCGATCCGGGCAAGCACACCGCGCATCGCCACGTGCCGGGTGACCGGCGTCGCGTTGTAGGCGAGCGGGATGCGGCGGATCGGATGCTCCAGCACGTCCCTCGCCAGCCGCTGCGCCGTGGCATGATCGCCGTGGAAGTGGCGCGCCTGTGCGGCGACACGGTCCACGCCCAGCAGCGCCTTCGCGCTGCCCGTGGCCTCGGCGATGGCGCGCGCGCGGTCGCAGAGCGCGACGGCGCCGCCGTAATCCGCCGCCCCGAGGCAGTAGGTCACATGACCGATCAGCGGTTCGACCTGCTGTGCGGGATCATCCAGCTGCCGGGAAAGTTCCACCGCGCGGTCGAAGCCCGGTGCCCAACCGGGAACGGGCACGGTCAGGTTCTGCGACAGGCGGATCATCGCGATGTTCAGCCGCATTTCCGGCAGGGGCTGCGCCGGAGCAATCGAGCCGGCATGCAGCAGCGCCCGCTCGACCCAGACCCGCAATTCATCGATCAATGAGAGCTGGTAGCCTAGCGGCAGCGACCATGCGGTCAGCGCGACGCCGATCGCCGCATCGCCATCCGGCGAAAACGCCCAGTCCAGGGCTGCCCGCACATCGTCAATGACGCGCGCGTACACCGCGAGCCACTGCCGGCGCTCCATTGTCTCCCAGTCGGCCTCCGCCCGCACCAGCAGGCGACAGAGATATTCGGCGTGGCGGCGGACGACCCGGCCGCGCTCGGGCAATTCGCCGAGCCTGAGCGCAACGAAGGCCCGCGTCACGTGCAGCAGCCGGTGATGGTGCTGCGGCGTTTCGGCCGATACGTCGGTGGCGACCAGCGATTTCGCCGACAAGGTGAGCATGCCGGCATAGATCTGTTCCAGGCTGATGCCGTCGCCCGCCGCGACCTCGGTCGCCGCCTCCAGCGTGAAGTCGCCCCTGAATACAACCAGCCGGTGCAGGATGGTCTGCTCCACCGGCGAGAGCAGCCGGTAGCTCCATTCGAGGGCGCCGAGCAGGCTTTGCTGCCGCGGCTGCGCGGTGCGGTGGCCGCGCGAATGCAGCAGGAAGTGGTCGTTCAGCACGGCCGCCAGTCCGCGCAGACCGAACATGTCGATGCGCGCCGCAGCGAGTTCGATCGCCAGCGGCAGTCCGTCGAGACGGCGGCAGATGCCCGCAACGACCGGCGCGTCGGCATCCGACAGGGCGAATCCGTCCAGGCTCTCCGAGGCGCGCTCGACGAACAGCTGGACCGCGCCGAACCGCAGCGCCTCCGCCGCGGTCAGCGTGTCCGTGGCGGGCGGCGTCTCGATCGGCCTGAGCCGATAGACCCACTCGCCCTCGGCGCGCAGCGCCTCGCGGCTGGTCACCAGGCAGCAGACAGCGGGCGCCCGGCGCAGGATGGTCTCCAGCAGCGGCGCCACCGCATCGACCACGTGCTCGCAGTTGTCGAGCACCAGCAGCATCCGTTTGTCGCTGAGGAATGCGGCCAGGCTGGCCTCGGGGCTGGCCGCCGCGGCGGAGAACTCCAGCACCGACGCAATGGCGAAGGCGATCAGCTGCGGGTCCGTGACGACCGCAAGGTCGATGAACCATACGCCATCGTCATACACCGCCAGCAGCTTCTCGGCGGCGGCGATGGCGACGGTCGTCTTCCCGATGCCGCCAGGGCCGGCGATGGTGACGCAGCGGCGCATCGGTACCTGCAGTGCGACCGCCTCGATGGCGTCGGCGCGGCCCAGCACGCGCGTCAGCAGCGCGGGAAGGTTGTGCCGGACAGTCGGGGCGGCCGGCCCGGCGGGTGCCGGTGCACCATGATCCTGGCTGACGGATGCCACGAAGCAGTAGCCGCGCCCCATGACATTGGCGATGTAGCGCGCGCCGTCATGGCCATCGCTCAGCACCTTGCGGAGTGCCGCGACATGCACGCGAAGGTTGGCCTCGTCGACCACGGTATCCGGCCATGCACGCGCCAGGAGATCCTGCTTGGTCACGGTCTGGCCGGCGCGCTCGATGAGGGCGAGAAGGATCTCCATCGCCCGGCTGCCCAGGCGACAGACCTTGCCGCCTTCGAGCAGGACGCGTTGCGCGGGGACCAGCCGGAACGGGCCGAATGTCAGTGCATAGTCTGCGTCCGCGGCTCGCGAACTGCTCATACGTGCCTGCGCCCCTGAGCGGCTGCGGCGATCTAGCACCGGACCCGGCAGGTCCGGCAGGTCTCGGTCGGTGCTCCGTCCCGCGGCAAAAACGAAACGCCCGCTCTGCGGCGGATCCGGCGCCGATCCGGCAATCGCACATCTTCGTGACGGAGGCTGCGACAGGGCCCTACAGGTTGCTCATTCCGCCATCGACGATCAGCTCGCCTCCCACGACGAACCGTGACTCGTCGGAGGCAAAATACACCGCGGCGTCGGCGATCGCCTCGGGCTCGCCGAACCGGCCGACCGGCAGCTGGCCGATCAGCCAGCTCCGCGTCGTGTCGAGGTCAGCCTGGCCGAGCCCCAGCTTGTCGTGGAGCGGCGTGGCGACGGGACCCGGACTGATCACGTTCGTCCGGATGCCGCGGCCGATCAGTTCGCCCGAGAGGGTGCGCGCGAGCGAAACCAGCCCCGCCTTCGATGCTGCGTAGACCGTCGTGTTCGGCATGCCGATATGGGCGTTGATCGAACCGTTCAGCCCGATCGAGGCCGGGTTGGCGAGGATCGCCAGCAGCGCCTGCACCAGGAAGAACGGCCCCTTCAGGTTGACCGCAAGGACGCGGTCGAACCCCGCCTCGTCCCAGTTCTCCAGCGGCCGCAACTCGGCAATCCCGGCGTTGATGAACACTGCGTCCCAGCCTGCCGAACGCCTCGCCCACCGCACGCGCGATGTCCCGCTGCCCGGCGATATCGCCGGCATCGCCGCGCAGGGCGATGCAGCCGGGGCAGATCGTTTCGCGCGCCCGGGCCAGTCGATCCGGGTCCGTACCGGTGATCGCGACGCGCGCGCCTTCCTCGACGAACCGTCGTGCGGTGGCCAGGCCGATCCCGGTGGTGCCGCCGGTGATGAGCGCCGACTTCCCTTGCAGCCGTGGCATGGGGGCCCCCTCTGTCGTTCAGACGATGACCAGCCGGACCGGCACGTTGTTGCGGACGGCATTGGAATACGGGCAGGCGAAATGCGCCCGCTGCACCAGCACATCGGCATCGGCCTGGGCCAGCCCTGGCAGTGCGATGTCGAGTTGGACGTCGAGCCCGAAGCCACCCTGCGTGCGCGGCCCGATGCCGACGGTCGCGGTGACCTGGGCGTCGTCCGGAACCTTGGGCCCGCCCTGGCTCGCGACGAAACGCAGGGCGCCGAGGAAGCACGCTGCGTAGGCCGCCGCGAAGAGCTGCTCCGGATTGTTGCCGGGGCCACCCGATCCGCCGAGTTCGGTGGGGGTTGTCAGCGTGATGTCGAGGCTGCCGTCCGCGATGGTCGCGCGTCCGTCGCGCCCCCCTGTTGCGGTCGCCTTGGCGGCGTACAGCACGTGCACCGACATAGAGGGCGTGCTCAAGGCCGACCGGCGGCTTCGCTGGCGATGGCTGCGAGCGCTTCAGCCATCGCCTGGCGCCCCCCCGCCATCTGAATCCCGGTTCTGGCAACGAGCCACGGCGGATCGTTGCAGGCGAGCCAGGTCCGCCCCGCCGCGGTCCTTGCGGCAGATCCGCGTTCCTTCCTTTCCGGCGAAATCCGGCACGGCCATGGCTCCTTTCAGCGGCTGCATGCTCACATGCGGCCGACAAGGGTGATTGGAAAAATCCGCGCGGATTGTCTGTTCCGCGCGGCCGCTTTCGCAGGGACGCCGCCAGAGCGAGGGGCTGACGGCCGCGGCAATGGATGCCAGAATCGGGTTGCCTGGTTTCGATCGGTCGGCCTGGGGAGGCAGCGACGCCGTGGAGTCCGAGAGCTACGCCTTCGGATCTTTCCAGCTTATCCCTGGGCAGCGGCTTCTTCTCGACAACGGCAGGACGCTCCCGCTCGGTGGCCGCGCGCTCGACATCCTCACGGTCCTCGTCGAGGCGGCGGGAGAGACGGTCAGCAACCTGCAGATCATGGCGCGGGCCTGGCCGACGACGCTGGTCGAAGAAGGGTCGCTGCGGGTGCATATCGGGGCGCTGCGCAAGGCGCTCGGCGACGGCCGCGCCGGCGCTCGCTTCATCGCCAACAATCCGGGACGCGGCTACGCCTTTGTCGCGCCCGTGCGGCGCGAGCAAGCCCCGCCGCCGGCATCGCTGCCAGTGGGGGCGGCGAACAGCAGCAGTTTGCCGGTTCCTCTCGTCAGCATCGTCGGCCGGGCGGAGACGATCGCGCGATTGGCGGCGCAGCTTGGCCGGCGGCGTCTGCTGACCATTGTCGGGCCAGGCGGCATCGGCAAGACCACTGTCGCGGTGGCCGTCGCCGGCGCGGCCGCCGCGTCCTATGCCGACGGCGTATGGTTCGTCCCCCTGGCGTCGCTGCCGGCACCTGAACTGGTGGCCAGTGCCGTCGGCGCCGTGCTTGGCGTGGCGCCGACCGGCGACCCGCTGCCGGGATTGACTGCCTGGCTGCGCGACAGGCAGGCGCTGATCGTGCTCGACAACTGCGAGCATGTCGTCGATGCGGCGGCGGTCGTGGCCGAGGCGATACTGAAGGCGGCGCCGCGGGTCGCCATCCTGGCGACCAGCCGCGAGCCGCTGCGGGCCGATGGCGAGTCGCAGCATCGCCTCACACCCCTGGAGAGTCCGGCCGGGCGGGCCGCCATCACCGCCGCCGAGGCGCTGCGCTATGCGGCGGTGCAGTTGTTCAACGAGCGCGCGCGGGCGTCCGATGATGCGTTCGTGCTGACCGACGACGACGCGCCGGCGCTGTGCGAGCTCTGCCGCCAGCTCGACGGCCTGCCGCTGGCCATCGAGCTGGCGGCGGTCCAGGTCGCGGTGTTGGGGATCCAGGGGCTTGCCCAGGGGCTGGACGACCGATTCACGCTGCTGACCAAGGGCCGTCGCACCGCATTGCGGCGCCAGCAGACCCTGCGCGCGACGATGGACTGGAGCCACGACCTGCTGCCGTCGATCGAACGGATCGTGTTGCGGCGTCTCGGGGTATTTCGCGGCGACTTCACCATGGAAGCGGCCTGCGCGGTTGTCGGCGACGAGCAGGTTTCCGGGGTCGAGGTGGTTGCCAGCATCGCGAACCTGGCGACGAAGTCACTCGTCACGACCGATATCAGCGGCGATCTTACCTATCACCGTCTGCTGGACACCACGCGCGCCTACGCTCTCGAGAAGCTGGCTGAAAGTCCGGACAGCGGGAGCCTGGGAAGGCGGCATGCCGAGTACTATCGCGATTTCTTCGCACCGGCCGAGGGCGAGCGCAGGTGGCGGCCGCAAGCCGAATGGCTGTCGGTCTACGGCCGGCAGATCGACAATGTGCGCGCCGGGCTCGACTGGGCGTTTTCCGCGCAAGGCGATCCGCCGATCGGCGTGGCGCTGACCGTTGCCGCACTGCCGCTGTGGATGCAGCTCTCGCTGCTGGGCGAGTGCCGCGAGCGGGTCGAACGCGCGCTCGCCAGCCTTGGCATTGGTGCGGCCGCGACTGCACGCCCGCGCATGCAGCTCTCCGCGGCACTTGGCTGGTCGCTGATGTACGGCGTGGGTCGGGCGCAGCAGTCCGGCGCCGCATGGGCGACGACCTTGGCACTTGCGGAAGGGCTCGACGACACGGACTACCGCCGACGTGCGCTCTGGGGCCTGTGCATCGACCAGTTCAACAGCGGGAATGTCCGCACGGCACTCGGGTTCGCCCGCCGCTTCGCCGATCTGACAGCTGGTTCCACCGACGCGATCGCACTGATGATGGCCGATCGGATCCAGGCCACGGCGCTGCACTACCTGGGCGATCAGGAGAACGCGCGCCGTCATATCGATCGCACGCTCGCGCATGATGCAGCCGCGACATGGCAGCCGGAGATCGCCGGTTCACGGCTCGACCTGCTGGTGTCCGCGCACTATTTCCAGGCGCGCATTCTCTGGCTTCAGGGATGCGCGGACCAGGCACTGCGCGTGGTCGAGCGCAACATCGCCGAGGCGGACAGTGTCGGGCAGGCCTTGTCGTTCTGCAGCGTGCTGGGCCAGGGGGCATGCCCAGTCGCCTTCTGGGCCGGCGACCTCGAGGCCGCGGCGCGCTACGGCACGATGCTGCTCGAACATACCGAACGCCACCCGGTGCGTCTGTGGAACATCTGGGCGCGGTGCTTCATCGGCCTGGTGACGGCGCAACGGGGCGACACCGCCGGCGGGCTGCAGGCCCTGCGCGACGGGCTCGAGCAGGCGGGCGACGCCAGGTTCCTGCCGCGGTTCCTGTTTCTGCAGGGCGAGCAGGCGCAGGCCGTCGGCCAGCTCGGCGAGACCGGACCGGCGTTGGAAAACGTGGAACAGCTCGTGGCACGCTGCGAGGCTCGCGATGAACGCTGGTACCTGCCGGAGCTGCGTCGCATCAAGGCGGAGCTGCTGCTTTTGCAGCGGAGTCAGGACGGGTTCGGCGAGATCGAGGCGCTGTTGCTTGCGTCGCTCGAGGAGGCACGCCGACAGGGTGCACTCTCCTGGGAACTGCGAACGGCTCTGAGCCTGGCCCGCTGCTGGAAAGACCGCCGGCGCGGCGTGGAGGCCGGTGCGCTGCTGAAGTCGGTCCATGACCGGTTCACCGAAGGCTTTGCGACGCCCGACCTGCGTCTGGCGAACACGCTGCTCGAGGGACTGTCCTGATGGTGCGCCAGGCGAGCTGGCCCATGGTGGTGCCGCGCCGCGTCGCTGCAGGGACATTTGCCTGCTCGTGCTGTGGACCTGGCGCGTATCGCATGACCGGCCGCCTGCCACGCCGCGCACCTTCGAGGTCGCAACGATTGGCAATAATCCGCAGTGGGATCTGCGAGCCGGCACGCATCACCATCGGAGGAACTTGCCATGCCGCGCGCCAGACTGCGTGATCTCGGCATCGCCACCGGCGCTCTGCCGGCCGGGCAATGCAACGCCATCACCGACGTGCCTGGGGTTCGCGTCGGCTACGCGACGCTGATTCGCGATGCGCCTTCGGTCGTACGCACCGGCATCACCGCCATCTGGCCGCGCTCCGACATCTGGACCGATGCGGTCTTCGCCGGAACCCACTCGTTCAACGGCAACGGCGAGATGACCGGCTGGGCCTGGATCGCCGAGCAGGGGCTGCTCGCCTCGCCGCTCTGCATCACCAACACGCATGCCGTCGGCGTAGTGCGCGATGCGGTCTGCGCCTACGCGGTGCGTGAGAAGGTGCCGGTGCCGTGGCTGCTGCCTGTCGTCGCCGAGACCTACGACGGCTGGCTCAGCGATGCCGCGAGCTTCCCGCTCACGCAGCAGCATGCGTTCGCTGCGCTGGATGGTGCAGCGACCGGGCCGGTCGCCGAGGGCAATGTCGGTGGCGGCACCGGCATGATCTGCCATGAATTCAAGGGCGGCACCGGCACGGCGTCACGGATCGTGGAGACGGCGGGGGAGCGCTTCACGGTCGGCGCGCTCGTGCAAGCCAACTACGGCGCGCGCGAACTGCTGCGCGTCGACGGCGTGCCGGTCGGGCGCGCGATCGGTCCCGATAGCGTGCCGTCGCATCGGCAGGTGCCGGGCGAGGCCGGCTCGATCATCGTGGTGCTGGCGACCGATGCGCCGCTGCTGCCGATCCAGTGTCAGCGCCTGGCGCGCCGCGCCACCACCGGACTCGCCTGGGTGGGCGGAATCGGCGCCAACGGCAGCGGCGACATCTTCCTCGCCTTCGCCACCGGCAACCATGTGCGCCACGGCGAGGCGGTTGCCGCTGTGCGGATGATCGCGCCGGAGCACATCACCCCGCTGTTCCAGGCGGCGGCGGAAGCCACCGAGGAGGCCATCCTCAACGCACTTACCGGGGCCGAGACGATGACGGGGGTCGCCGGCCATACGGCGCACGCGCTGCCGCTCGATCGCCTTGCCGAGGTGATGCGGCACTACGGGCGCACGGCGGGCCGAGTCTGCTGATTGCAAGCGCGTGGTGGCGCGAAGTCCTCCGCTCGGGCAGCGAACGGGTCGGCAAAGCGGCGGGCCGACGCGAGAAGCACCCCCTCGCTTGGCCATTGGCGCAAATCGGTCATCCCGGAGCCGGCTTGGACGATGAGAATTTTCCCTCTGCCTGGCGCTTCTTGCGTGCCGGGGAGAAATCCATCTCCATGGCACAGTTTTCCTCGGGGTCCGCCATGCGCCGCATCCATGTTCTGCACGAGAATTCTGCCTGGCTGCCGCCGCTGGCCGCCGCGTTCGACCAGCGCGGGCTGCGCTGGACCGAGTGGTTCCTCGACGCGGGCAGCTTCGATCTCAGCGCGCCGCCGCCCGAAGGCGTGTTCTACAACCGTATGAGCGCCTCGTCGCATACGCGCGACCACCGCTTCTCGCCGGAGCTTGCCTCGGGGATTCTCGCCTGGCTCGTGCGATGGGGAAGACGGGTGGTCAACGGGCCTGGCGCGCTGGACCTGGAGATCAGCAAGGTGCGCCAGTATGCCGCCCTGGAGCGCCACGGCATTCCGACGCCGCGGACCGTCCTGGTGGCCGGGCGCGACCGCGTCGCAGCGGCGGCTCGGCAGCACTTCCCGGATCAGCCGGTGATCCTGAAGCCGAACCGGGGCGGCAAGGGGCTGGGCGTGCAACTGTTCCTGTCCGCCGATAGCCTGGACGCCTATCTCGCCGGTGCGGCGTATGAGGCCCCGGTGGACGGCATGCACCTGCTGCAGGAATACATCCGTGCCCCGCGTCCGGTGATCACCCGCGCGGAATTCGTGGGCGGCCGATTCCTCTATGCGGTCGAGGTCGATACCAGCGAGGGCTTCGAACTCTGTCCCGCGGACGCCTGCGCGGTCGGCGACGCCAACTGCCCGGTCGGCGAGGCGCCACGCGACAAGTTCACCATCATGGACGGAATCCCATCGTCGCTGCGGGCGCGGCTGGAGCGGTTCCTGGCGGGCGCCGGTATCGAGGTGGCGGGGATCGAATTCATCTCGGACGCCGAAGGCCGCACTCTCGTCTACGACGTGAACACCAACACGAACTACAATCCCGATGCCGAAGCGCGCGCCGGGCGCACCGGCACCGCGCGGTCCGGTCCCGGCGCCATCGCGGAGTTCCTGGGCGCGGAACTGCAACGCCTTCCGGTGGCGGCCTGAGCCTTCCGTTGCCTCGGCCGGCGGGACGGCGGTATAGGATGCCCTCGTCCGTCGCCGACGTAGCTCAGCGGTAGAGCAACTGATTCGTAATCAGTAGGTCCACGGTTCAAATCCGTGCGTCGGCACCAATGAAATCGACGAGTTTGACCTTCATTTCCCGCCCTTTTTCGATCAACCGGCCTATGAAACGCTGTGCGGACACGGCAGGCGTAAGCTGGCACGCTTCGGAATAGCTTCTTGCACCGCCCCATACGCACGTGTCTGCCGGCCCACCGCCCACGTGGTCTGGCGGGCGTCGGCGCTGACTCCGCCACGACGGGCGATAAAACGGTGCCGTCTCGGACGCCCAAAGAATGGTGCAGCGGAACGCCCATCAGAGGTCGAGCGGCTCTGGGCGAACCCTCATCAGTCGCCCGGCCCGCTGCATGCGGCCGCTCATCGTGCGCAGGTCGCAATGGCGCGCGTGGCACATGATGCCCTGGCCACGCAGTATTGCTGCGCCCGCGAATCGGCCATTGCAATGCTTTAGTGCAATTTCGCAACTGGTATCCGAGGAGAGGCGCGGATGCATCCCTCAGCGATGGAGTCGGGCCGACTGTTTTTCGAGTGCTATTGGCAGGATGGGTTCGAGCGCATTCTCGATGTCGGCGCTCAGGACGTGAACGGTTCGCTCTGCAGCGTCGCGCCTGCTGCGGCAACCTATACCGGTGTCGACATGGCTCCTGGCGCGGGGGTGGATGTCGTGCTGCGTGATCCATGGTCCTATCCGTTCCCCAGCGGTCACTTTGACGCAGTGGTCAGCACAAGCTGTTGGGACACGACCCGATGTTTTGGGTCACGTTCCTCGAAGGGCTACGGGTGCTCTCGCCACGCGGGTTCCTTTATGTGAACGCGCCGTCGTCAGGCATCTATCACGGATATCCGCTCGATCACTGGCGCTTCTACCCCGATGCCGGAATTGGCTTGGAAATGTGGGGGCAGCGCATGTGCCATCCGGTGTGCCTGATCGAAAGCTTTGTCACCGAAGCTTTGTCACCGATCAGATCGTCCATGGCTTCAACGACTGTGTGATGGTGTTCACCAAGGATGTGACGTTCATACCAGCGCGCTACATACAGGATGACCGCCCTCTCGTCTTCAACGCGCGGAAGGGTGTCGTGTACCCGCTGGAGGCCAACGCCGGCACGCTGCTCAATTCCAAGCCGGAACGGACATAGCGCAGTGCGTTACAGAAACGACACCGGGTCTACATCCACCTCCACCCGCGCCCCACGCGCCACGGGGACCTTCCCGAGCCACTCGCGCAGGATCGGCTGCACCGCCACATCCCGCCGCGTCTTCAGCAGCAGCCGCCGCCGGTGCCGTCCGCGCAGCACCGACAGCGGTGCCGGCGCCGGCCCCAGCACCTCCACGCCATCGCCCCATGGCGCCGCCCGCCCCAGGTCGCGCGCCAGCGCGTCCGCCGCCGCAGCGGTATCGGCCGACACGATCAGCGCCGCGAGCCGCCCGTACGGTGGCCAGTGTCCCGGCCGCCGCTGCGCCGCCTCGCGCGCCATGAAGGCCGCGAGATCGCCCTCCACCAGCGCCTGCATCACCGGGTGCTCGGGCGAGAACGTCTGCAGCAGCACCCGTCCTGGGGCCTCCGCGCGACCCGCCCGCCCGGCCACCTGGTGCAGCAGCTGAACCGTCCGTTCGGCCGCGCGCAGGTCGCCGCCGGCCAGGCCCAGGTCGGCGTCCACCACGCCCACCAGCGTCAGGTGCGGAAAGTGCCAGCCCTTGGCGACGATCTGGGTGCCGACGATCAGATCCACCGCGCGCGCCTCGATCGCGTGCGCCGCGGCGGCGGCGGCATCGGGACCGGGCAGCGTGTCGGAGGCCATCACCAGCCGGCGCGCCTCGGGGAACAGGGCCGCGGCCTCCTCGGTGATGCGCTCCACCCCCGGCCCGACCGGCACCAGGCTCGCCGCTGCGGCGCAGGCCGGGCACTCGTCCGGGATCGGCACGGCGTGACCGCAGTGGTGGCATTGCAGCGCGCGGCGGGCGCGGTGCTCGACCAGCCAGGCAGTGCAGTTCGGGCACTGCATCCGGTGGCCGCAGTGCCGGCACAGCGTCAGCGGCGCGTAGCCGCGGCGATTGAGGAACAGCATCGCCTGCTCGCCGCGCGCCAGCGTGTCGCGCACCGCGGCGATCAGCGGCGGCGCCAGGAAGCGCCCGCGCTCCGGCGGCGTCGTCCGCATGTCGATCGCGGCGACGCTGGGCAGCACCGCCCCGCCATGTCGCATCGGCAGCGTCAGCCGCCGGTAGCGGCCGGCCTCGACGTTGGCCAGCGTCTCCAGCGACGGCGTCGCGGACACCAGCACCGCCGGCGCCGAGCAGAACCGCGCCCGCACCACCGCCATGTCGCGGGCGTGGTAGACCACGCCCTCCTCCTGCTTGAACGCGGTCTCGTGCTCCTCGTCGATCACCACCAGGCCCAGGTCGGGGAACGGCAGGAACAGCGCGGACCGCGCGCCCACCACCACCGGGGCGGCACCCTCGGCCACCGCGCGCCAGGTCACCCGCCGCACCCGTGAGGTCAGGTCCGAGTGCCATACCGCCGGTGGCACACCGAAGCGGCGCTCGAAGCGCTCCAGCCACTGCGAGGACAGCGCGATCTCCGGCAGCAGCACCAGTGCCTGCCGGCCCTGCCGCAGGCACTCCGCCACGGCCTCCAGATAGGTCTCGGTCTTGCCCGACCCGGTCACCCCGTCGAGCAGCGTCACGCTGAACGTGCGTGCCGCCACCGCCGCGCGCAGCGCTGCGGCTGCGGTGGCCTGATCCGGCGCGAGGATCTCGCCCGGATGCTCCGGGTCCGGGATCGCGAACGGCGCCACGACCGGCAGCGCGGCGGGCACCAGCAGTCCCGCATCGGCCAGGCCGCGCACCACGCCGACGCCCACCCCGGCGGCGCGCGCCAGGTCGGCCGTGCTGCGCGGCTCCTGCTCCGCCAGCGCGTCCAGTACCCGGCGCCGTGCCGCGGTGATCCGCAGCGCGGGCAGGGGATCGGCGCGCCGCCAGCCGGCAGCCGGCCGGGCAGCGCGCGGCGCGAGCACACGCAGCGCCATCGCCATCACTTCGCCAGGAGGCGACAGCGTGTAGCCCGCCACCCAGTCGACGAACTGGCGCAGCGCCGGCCGCATCGGGGGGGTGTCCACCACGCCCGCCACCGGCTTCAGCTTGCCGTCCGGCACGCCTGCGTCGGCGGGCGCGTCCCAGACGACGCCCACCTCCTCGCGCCGGTTCAGCGGCACCAGCACCACATCGCCGGGCGCAGGCGAGAGGCCGGGCGGAACCCGGTAGTCGAACGGACCGGGAAACGGATAGGGCAGCAGCACCGGAACGCGCTGGACGTCACGTGAGCTGCGCTTTCGGTCGGTGCCCTCCATCCTATATGTTCCCCTAGCCGGAAATGGGAGCGAAGGCATGAAGTTCTTCGTCGACACCGCGGACACCGCGGAAATCAGGTCTCTCGCTGCCAGCGGGCTGCTGGACGGCGTCACCACCAATCCGTCGCTGATGGCCAAGACCGGCAAGAAGTTCCAGGACGTGCTGGCCGATATCTGCGCCCACGTTCCCGGCCCGGTCAGCGCCGAGGTCGCCGCCACCGAGTTCGACGGCATGATGGCCGAGGCGAAGGTGCTGCGCGGCATCGCCAAGAACATCACGGTGAAGGTGCCGCTGACGCCGGACGGGCTGCGCGCCTGCCGTCACCTGACCGGCGACGGCGCGATGGTCAACGTGACGCTGTGCTTCTCCGCGGCGCAGGCGATTCTGGCGGCCAAAGCCGGCGCCACCTTCGTCAGCCCGTTCATCGGCCGGCTCGACGACGTGGGCGAGCATGGCATGGGCCTGATCGCCGACATCGTGACGATCTACCGCAACTACGAAACCTTCAAGACCGAGGTGCTGGTCGCCTCGGTGCGCAACCCGACCCACGTTGTGGAGGCCGCCAAGATCGGCGCGCATGTCGCCACCGTGCCACCGGCGATCCTGCGCCAGCTGTTCAACCATCCGCTGACCGAGAAGGGCCTCGCGGCATTCCTTGCCGACTGGGCCAAGACCGGCCAGCAGATCGCCTGAACGGCCGCGCATGAGCCTGCCGCAGGGGGAAGCGGCGGACGCGTCGTTCGTCGAGGCGTTCCTGCGGGCGAACCCGACCTGGCTCGCCAAGCGCCCGGAGCTGTACGGGGCGCTTGAACCGCCTGTGCGGCAGTGCACGGCGACGGCATCGCCGATCACATGGCGGCCTTGCTGCGCGTTCAGCGTGAGCGGGCCGACGGGCTGCTGGCGGCCGGACGTGCCACGGCGGGGCTTGCCGCGCGGGTGCAGGACGCGGTGCTGGCGCTGTTCCGCAGCAGCGACCCCGCCGACTGCGTCAGCGGCGAGATGCCTGGGATCCTGGCGATCGACGCGGCGCACATCTGCGTCGAGGCCGAGTGGCCCGGCGCGCGGCGACTGCCGGACGGCGCGATCGCACGCCTGCTGGATGGTCGGCACGTGGTGTTCCGCGATGCGCCCGCCGATGCCGGCCTGTTGCACGCCGAGGCGGCCGGTCTGGCGCGCTACGATGTGCTGATCCGTGTGCCGGGGGAGGGGCCGCCCGCCCTGTTGGCGCTGCTTGCCCGCGATCCGCATACTTTGGACCCTGGGCAGACCACCGGCCCGTTCGGCTTCCTCGGCCGGGCGGTGGCCGCCGCACTGGGCCGCTGACGGGATGACCGGCGAGGAGGCCCGCATCGCCTTCCTCGACTGGCTCGGGCAGGAGCGTCGCGCCGCTGCCCTGACCGTGGAGGCCTACGGAGCCGACCTTGCGGGTTTCCTGGGGTTTCTGACGCGGCATCTGGGGGGCGAGCCGGACCTGGCGGCGCTCGCCGCGCTGCGGCAGCCGGACCTGCGCGGCTGGCTGGCGTCGGAGGCGTCCGACGGCGCCGGCAACGCCACACGCGCGCGCCACCTTTCCGCGGTGCGCAGCTTCTATCGGTACCTCGCACGCCGCCATGGGGTGGAGAATCCGGCGCTGGCGCTGATCGCCACGCCGCGCGGCAAGCGGCCCGTGCCGCGGGCCCTCGCCACGGACCAGGCGTGCTCAGTCGCGGGGCAGATCGCCGAGATGTCGGACTCGGCGGTCGTCCAGGCGCGCGACACGGCGCTGTTCACGCTGCTCTACGGGTGCGGGCTGCGCATCGCCGAGGCGCTGGCGCTGGATGTGCGCGACTCGGATGGGAGCACCCTGCGCGTGGTCGGCAAGGGGGGCAAGGAGCGCATCGTGCCGGTGCTGCCCGCAGTGCGCGCCGCGCTGGACGCCTGGCTGGCGCTGCGCCCCGATCGGCAGCCGGAGAGCCCGCTGTTCATCGGCGTGCGCGGCGGCCGGCTGGACCCGGCGGTCGCGCAGCGCACGCTCCGCCATTTTCGCCGGCTGCACGGTCTGCCGGAGCACGCGACGCCGCATGCGTTGCGGCATTCATTCGCGACGCACCTGCTGGCCGGCGGCGCCGACCTGCGCTCGATTCAGGAGCTGCTGGGTCACGCAAGCCTGTCCACCACGCAACGCTATACCGCGGTGGACGAGGCGCGGTTGGTGGAGGTGTGGCGCAAGGCCCACCCGCGGGCCTGACGCCCCCTCGTCAGGCCGCAGGTTCGGTCAGCGGGCGTGGCGTCGGCTCGGACCTCGCCTGGTCGGTGAGCATCTCGATATGGCCGGTGATCTGTCCGCCGTCCTCGACCTGGAGGCGGCGGCAGCGCGCTGTGCCCAGCACCTTCCCGGTGGCGCGCACGATCAGCGAACCTCTCGCAGTCAGCGTGCCGTCGATCGTGCCGGCAATCTCGGCGTCTTCCACCTCGATCTCGCCTTTGAAGATGCCGCCGGGCGAGATCGCCAGTTCGGTCGCATGGATCATGGTGGCTTCCACCGTGCCCTCGACCACCAGCCGTTCGGCGTCCTGCACCGTTCCCTGGACGCTGATGCCACGGCCCACGACGAGTGTGCGGCGCTCGGACGGATCGCGTGTCGTGGGGCGGATCGGCGGAAGGCCGGGACGCACGCCTGGTGCCGGCGTGGGCGGTGGGGCAGGAGTGGTGGTGAATGGCTGCCGGGACATGGTTTGCACCTCTTGCGGCTGGGCAGGGCGGAAGGGAGGGACGCCCAGGCCGTTGTCGACCGGTCCGCTGGGCGCGCTGGGATGGTCGTTGGGCTGTTCCGGGGCAGGAAACGACAGGCCAGCGGGCAGTGCGGCGCTCGCTTCGACGTCCTGCTGGTCGTCAGGCTTGCGACGTTTGAACACCGGCTCCTCGTTCGGTTGAAAGCATCAACAATCGCGACGGGTACGGTTTGGGTAACACGACGGGTCGCGGCCGAACAACAGGGCGCCCCCAGTTATCCACAACGATCCGCACCGGCCATGAGCACCTGGTCGAGCACATGCACCATCGCCGCGGTGCCGATCACCGGGATCAGCAGGTTGAGCACGGGCACGTAACCCGCCAGCGCGAGGATGCAGCCTTGCACCAGAACGGTCGGTCGAGCACGCCGATACAGTGACTCCGCGGCGGTGCGCGACATCCGACGCATGGCGACCGCGGCGAACAGGCCACGGCCGATCGCATAGCCGCCGATGATCCAGGCCAGGATCAGGCCGATGCCGGGCAACATCAGCGCGGCGATCAGCGCCAGCAGATTGAGCAGCAGGATGCGCGCCGCGATGCTGATGCCGTCCCAGATCTGCGAAGTCAGCGATGCCCCCTGCGCGGGCGGCAAGCCAGGATAGTGGCGACGCTCGACGGCACGCGCGATGCGGTCGATGTACAATGCGCCGATCAGCGTGGCGACTGGCAGGAATAGCCATAACGCGAGCAGCGAGGCGCCGATTCCACCGGCCAGGTCGGCGGCCCAGCCGAGCCAGCCGTGCAGGTCGAGCAGCCGGTGCACCGCCCAGACGGCGACGACATGCAGTGCGAGAAAGCACGCGCCGGCCCATAGCAGGCTGCGGAAGAGAACCCCCAGGAAAACGCCGTCGTCCAACTGGCCCAGGGCGCGTGCGATCGGCGAGAGCAGGATACCGGCCTTCCGTCGGTCGCCGCGGCGCAGCCTATACCGCGGCGTTCTGCAACGGCCTGGCGAGCGTCAGCTGCGGCATACCCAGCAGCCGGGCGTGCAGCGCCGCGTTCAAGTCGGCGCGGCGAGCCCACAGCGAGCGATACCAGGCGATGCGTCCCGCCACCTGATAGGCGAGCATACGCTCGCCGGCGACGTAGTGGCGCGCCGCCTCGCCCAACTCGCGCGCCAGTTCCGGCATCGCCACCATGCGCAGCAGCCGGTCGCGCAGTTCCTCGCCGTTGCGGAACAGCAACCCGGTGTGCCCGTCCTCGATGCTGTCGGCATAGACGACGTGGCTTGCCAGCGATGCCACCCGACAGGCCCCCGCCTCGATGAACTTCAGGTCCGATTTGGCGCGATTGAACGGCGTGTCCTGCAGCGGCATGAACGAGATCTCGCACTCGCCGAGCAGCGACATGTAGGTGTCGTAGTCGCAGGTCGGGGTGAACCGCTTGTGCGCGGTGTGCAGCGCGTCGAAGAATCCCTGGTCGTGCACCACCGAGAAGCGCAGCCGATCGCCGGCCTTGACCGCCACCTCGTTCAGCACGGGCATCAGCGGCGCCCAGTCGTTCTCGCGGTTCAGCGCGCCGAAGAACAAGGTCACCGCCTGCGGATCGAGGAAATTGCGCACCTCCGGCAGCAAGTGGATCATGTTGGGGAACACCATGATCTCCGGATTGCGGCTGCGCACCGTCTCGGCCATTGCGGGGGTGCTGACCTGCACCGCATGCACGCCGCGGAACGCCAACTCGTCCACCGCGTCCAGCATGCCGAAATGATCGGGGTGGTCGTCGAACTCCGTGACGACCAGCCAGCCGTCGGACAGCAGTGCGCGCAGCACGGCGGCTCCCGTCTCGCCCGTCAGGGTCGGACGATGCAGGATGAAGATGCGCGGCATGTCCGGGCTGGCCGCCTTGATCTCGCCGCCGGCGGCGATGCTGGTCAGCACGGTCGGGTCGGTCCGCAACGCGTGAAGAGGATGCACGATGCGCACATGCGACACGCCGCCCAGCGGGCGCAGCATGTTGGCGACCACCGATATCGTCTGCCGTGGCCGCTTCAGCGATCGCCAGACGTACTGCAGTGGCGCGGCGCGCTGCGCGTAGATCGACGGATCGACACCGAGCCGGCTCAGCGCCGGCGCGATCAGGCCGGCGAATTCCTGCGCCTTCTCCGCATCGAAAATGCGCGGCGAGACGTCATGCGGCACCAGGCCCACCGCCTCCAGGCCTTCGCGCATCGTTTCCAGGCTGAACCAGCGCAGGTGCGTCTCGTCCAGCAGGCCGGCCGGTTCGTATTTCCAGGTACCCCGCAGCAGGCGATCGGCAAAACTCCAGTGCTGCATGTTGGGCACGCAGATGACCACAGTCCCGTCGTCGGCGAGCGCTTCGATCTGGCGGCCGAGCACTGCCCAGGGGTCGCGCAGGTGCTCGAGGACGTCGCCGTACACGATGCAGTCGATCGGGCGATCCAGCTCGAACGGCAGCGGGTCCTGCTCGACGTCCACCACCGCGACCTGGTCGAGCCGCCGCGTCGCGAGCGCTGCGGCTTCCGGGTCCAGTTCGATTCCGAGCAGATGTGCGCGCGGGTTGAGCCGTCGATAGGCCGCTCCCAGGGCGCCGGTGTTGCAGCCGACATCCAGCACTACGCCTGCGCTGAGCGGGATCCGGTCCAGCAGATCGCTGTTCGCGTGGTCGGGATAGTGGGTCATGACCGGTGGATGCTCCGTGGCGGGGAGGACGGCGGAGGCCGCCTCGCGCTAGCGGCGGTGGTGGTATGCGCAAGTCCGATGGAGATGCAAGGCGACGGTATGCGCGGGCTGTGCCGGATAGCGTTCATCCGCTCCATCATACGCGCCCGGCAGCGGTCGAGCGCGGCATCCGCGGAAAGTTGTGCGGGCGCGGCCGCCGCCGCGGCCAGCGCCCGCGACGCGCGGTCGACAAACCTCCGCCGCGCAGCGCCGGTGAGCCAAGGGCCGGCACACCGCAGCAGACCGCGGCCCCGATGACAGGCGGCGAGCTGCGTCGCCCACAGCCACTCGGGCAGCGTCGAAGCCGGCAGACAGTGGAAGCGCAGTTGCAGGCCGAGCGCATCGGCCCAGTCGTGCCACTTCGGGCGGTGCACCGCGGCGAGCGGGCGCAGGGCGACCCAGGGCGTGCGCATGGCGTCTGCCACAATGGCGCCGTGCATCGCCTCGCTGAGCAACGTCCGGCAGCCGCCGATCGCGGCGAGGATGCCGGCCGGTTCGTCTCGCGGGTCGATCAGGGTGACGCCCACCGCCTGCGCCACCTCGGCCCATGCGCCGTTTGCGGCGCTCTCGAAATGCGGCATGAAGCCGATCCGGGAGGGGTCAGCGTCCCGGCGTCTATCGACCAGCATCGCCGGATCACCCAGGGCGCAATCGTCCGGCAGTCCGAGCAGGCGGGCGGTGCGCGGACCGCGGACCCAATGGATGATCCAGCGCGTGTCGAGCGTCGGCAGCGGCGCATAGCCGCCATATCCGGCGCCGGCGACCAGCTTGACCGTGCTCGCATCGTGCCTGGCGTCGAGGACAGAACCGATCCCCAGGAATAGCTCCGCCGGATCATCGTCGAAGAAGTCCGGCAGCAGCCGCGGCCAGAGCAGCCGGTTCAGGCTATCGCCGAAATTCCGCGCGACCCCTTCCCAGGCGAACAGCTGCACGGCAGCTACTCGCCCGACCCCGGCGTGAGACCCAGGGCGGCCCGAACGAAACCAGCGGCGTAGGCGAGCCGCCAGCGACATGCGAGGAGAACGTCGCTGTCCTCCGGAAGGAGGGCGAATGGCGCCAGCAGACCCGCGACCGCCAGCCGGCGCGGCAGTTCACGCCAGACCGCGGCTGCGTCGCCGAGCAGCCGGCGCGTCAGCACGGTGGACACCCCCTGCCAGTAAAGGCGCGAGAGGAGCCAGCCGGGCGTGAGGCGCGTCGCCTGGATCTGATGCCGCACGACGATCCGCGAGTCATACCGGACCGGGAAGCCTGCGGCCTGCAGCCGCCAGGCCAGCTGGACATCCTCATCCGACAACAGCACGTTCCCAATGCGTCCGCTGCGATTGCCGAAGCCGCCGACCGCGCGCAGGGCGGGCAGGTGTACGATCATGTTCGCGCCATAGGGCTCGAGGCCCGGCGGCAGCGCATCGCTCCGGTATTCGCCGCGGCCTTCGAATTCGATGATCGACAGGGTGCCGCGCAGCCGCGGCGGCCACCATGCGGGCATCGGCGCCTCCCACAGCGGCAGAATGCGTCCGCCGATCAGCGCCGGAGCAGGCCCGGGCTCGGCAATCGCAGCCAGGATGCGCGCTATCCAGTCCGTATCCGGAATGGCGTCGTCGTCGATGAAGGCGATGTAACGACTGCTCGCCGCCTCTGCGCCGGCATTGCGGGCAAAGCTGACCCCCGGCCGTTCGACGCGCACCAGCCGCGCATTGGCGGTGCCCCTGACCAGCCCGCTGATGGCAGCCTGTGCTGCGGCGGTGGAGGCGCTGTCCACGACCAGTATATCGAAGCGAGCCGCATCGACGGACTGGTGCGCCAGTCCGCCCAGGCAGTCGCAAAGATAGCGTGGACGATCGCGCGTGCAGACGCAGACGGTGATGTCCATGCCACCAGTCTAGGCACGGAGGCGTTGAGGAACGATTACACGAGGCGAATATTCTCCGGTCGTCCCACGCAATGGTACTCGAGCCCGGCCTGCCGCATGGCCACAGGGTCATAGACGTTGCGCAGATCGACGATCACCCGGCCGCGCATCGCGTCGCGCAGGCGCGTCGGGCTGAGCGCGCGGAATTCGTTCCATTCGGTGATCAGCACCAGCGCGTCGGCGCCCTCCGCCGCGTCGAACGCGTCGCGGCAATAGGTGACGCCGCCGGGGAGCAACGGCTTCGCCTGCTGCATGCCCTCGGGGTCGAATGCGCGGATGGCGGCGCCGTCGCCGGCGAGGCGGGCGACGATCGAGAGCGACGGCGCATCGCGCATGTCGTCGGTCTCCGGCTTGAAGGTCAGGCCGAGAACCGCGACAGTCTTGCCGCGCACCGAGCCGCCGCAGGCCTCGATCACCCGCACCGCCATGTGCGCCTTGCGGGCGTCGTTCACCGCGACGGTGGCTTCCACCAGGCGTGACGGCGCGCCGTGGTCCTGCGCGATGCGCATCAGCGCGAGCGTGTCCTTGGGGAAGCAGGACCCGCCATAGCCCGGTCCCGGGTGCAGGAACTTCCGCCCGATGCGTCCGTCGAGGCCAATGCCGCGCGCCACGTCGTGCACGTCGGCGCCGACCCGCTCGCACAGGTCCGCCATCTCGTTGATGAAGGTGACCTTCATCGCCAGGAAGGCGTTGGCGGCGTATTTCGTCAGTTCGGCGGTCTCGATGCCGGTGAACACGATCGGCGCCTCGATCAGGTAGAGCGGACGGTAGAGCTGCCGCAGCACGTCGCGTGCACGGTCGCTCTCGGCGCCGATCACCACCCGGTCAGGCCGCATGAAGTCGCCGATGGCGTTGCCCTCACGCAGGAACTCCGGGTTGGAGGCCACGTCGAAGTCGAGATCGGGACGCGTGCTGCGCACGATCTCGGCGATGCGGCGGCTGGTGCCGACCGGCACGGTGGACTTGGTGACGATCACCGCATAGCCGGTGAGCGCGCGCGCCACCTGTTCGGCGGCCGCATAGACGTAGGAGAGGTCGGCGTGGCCGTCGCCGCGCCGGGTCGGGGTGCCGACGGCGATGAACACCGCCTCGGCGTCGTGCACCGCGGCGGCGAGGTCGCCGGTGAATGCCAGGCGGCCCGCGGCGACGTTCTCGACCACCAGCTTCTCGAGGCCCGGCTCATAGATCGGCATACGGCCGTCATGCAGCGCGGCGAGCTTGTCAGCGTCCACCTCCATGACGGTGACGTCGGTACCGAACTGGGCGAAGCAGGCCGCTGAAACGAGGCCGACGTAACCGCCGCCGATCATTGCAATGCGCATGCGTAAGCGTTCCTTGCGCTGGTCCTGGCGCGATAAAGCACGGACGGGTCAACGGATTCCAGCGATCCTGCGCTCAGCTCGCCGGACGTGCGTTGGTCCTGCTCTCGCCGATCAGCGCGAACGGCGCCCAGTGGAACGGATGCGCCAGGTCCGCCGGCAGGTCCTTCCCGGCGCGGTCGATGATCCCGAGCTGCGCCGCACGCAGCGCACCGCCGAGGCCGGCGTCCTCGCCGGACGGCGAAGCCGGCGCAGCGTGTCGGCGACCAGGAACGCCGAAGTCTGGTCGCTGATCGACCAATGGGTCACCAGCATCGAACGGGCGCCGGCGAAGAAGAACGCCCGCGCCAGACCCGACAGGCTTTCGCCGCCGCTGCTGGTGCCCGGGCCGCCGGTATTGCAGGCGGACAGGATCACCGCGTTGGCGTCGAGATCCAGGCCGGCGACGTCGCTCGCCGTCAGCATCGTGCCCGACGCATCGCGCGCATTCGGCGGCGCCGAGGTGACGATGGCCGGCTCGTTCTGGCAGCGCAGCTCCGCCGGCAGCAGTGCATGGGTGGCGAAATGCAGGATGCGGTAGTCCTTCAGCGTCATGCGCCGCACCGCGTCCGCGGTGAACGCGGCGTTGAGCAACTCGTCCGATGGCGCGCGCGCCAAGCAGGTGCCGTGCGGCATCCAGCTCGCGCTGAGCGGACGGCAGTGCCGGCAGCGAGGCCAGGCCGCTGGCGCGCTGCCGGCGCAGGCGGCGCCGGGGAAGCTGGCCTCGGCCTGTGCCAGCGTCACAGGACGGAAGCCGCCGAACCCGAACCACGGCGTGCGCCGCCCGCGAGCTGCCCGCCTTGCGCAGCGCGACGAAGTTGGCGGCCGACGGCACGTGCGCGATCGTCATCTGGCGGATCAGCCACGGCGCGTCGGCTCAGGTCGTTCGGCTGGGCCGGGCCGGTCAGCAGCAGCCCGAACGGCAGCGACAGCAGCGCCCCGGACGGGGCGACCACCAGCGCCTTCGCGCCGGCGAGCCGTGCCCCCACCGGCGCGAGCGTCGCGTCGTACAGCGCCTGCGCCGCCGTCGTGTCGAACTTCGGCAGCACGTCCCGAGGGCGATTCGATGCTCGCCCGCACCCGCTTGACCAGCGCGGTGATCGAGGCTGCGTCGCCCTTGATCGGCGCCGCGTCGATCGTGCCGCCGCGCAGCAGGAAGCTCCAGCCGCCATGCGGCGTGAGCGTGATCGCGGCCAAGGCCTCGTCCGGGCCCAGCGCCGCCAGCACGTCGGCCGTCGGCACCACCTGCTGCACCAGCTGGCCGTAATTGGGCGACGCGGTCTGCAGTGCACCATCGGCATCGGCGAGTCGGCCTGCGCCTCGACGATCTGCCGGTCGAGGTCCGACGGGCTGGTCGCCGCGCCCGGACGACACGCTGCCGGGTGGCGCGTTGGCCGCCAGCGCGTCGCGCTGCCGATACAGCTCGGCCAGTTTGTCGTCGGCGTCCTGCCGGCGGCGGATCGCCTCGGCCACCCTCGGATCGCGCGCATTGGCCGCCAGCCGCGTCGCCGCCTCGTCGATCTCGCGGCTGGTCACGCTGTCCTGCGCCAGCTGTGCAGTCTCGAACATCGCGCCAGCAGCGCCTGCCGTTCGCCGGGGCGCCTGCTCGGCTTCCGCGGCATAGGCGGTCAGGCACGGCTCCAGCAGAGCCGGGTCGACGCCGGAGCGCAGGTCGCGCAGCAGCGCCGATCCGGCCCGGCACAGTTCGATCGCGCGGCCGCTGCTGCCCTGCTTCGCGGCGACGCCCGCCTGGAGCAGTGCGGTCTCCGCCACCGGCCGGGTACTCGGCACCACCTGGGTGAAGTTCTGCCGCGACGGTGTGAGAACCCGCTGTCCGCCGACAGCACGTTGCCCCGCGCCTCGTCGGTCGTCGCACCAGTCCGCGTCAGGCGTGCGGACACCAGCGGCACGCCCATCTGGTTGGCGCGCGCGAGCGCCTCGGCCGAGGCGATGGCCGCCTCGCTTTCGGCGGAGCGGCCCAAGCTGGCGCAGCACGATCGCGCGGTAGCGACGAACCTCGATCAATCCGATCAGCGCCGACTGCGCGGTGGGATCGATCATCAGCTGCTGGCTCGGCAGCGGCGGTATCTCGCCGGCCGACGCCAGCTGCACGGCGGCCGGCGGCAGACGCTGCAGAGCCTCGGGCGGGACCACGGCGGCATAGGCTTTCTCGGCCTCGCCCAGCAGGGCCAGTGCCTGCTCCTTGTGCCCCTGGTTCAGTGCGTGCAGCGCCTGGTAGTGTTTGAGCCGTGCGACCGCCGCCTTGTCGCTGGCGCGCGGCGCCAGCGTCGCCGCCTGGCGGAACAGCGTGTCCGCCTCGGCGAAGCGGCCCTGATCGGAGACCTGCAGCGCCAGGTGCATCAGCGCGGTGACGGTGTCGGGGTTGTCGCGCCCCAGCGCCTTCTGCTGCAGGGCGAAGGCGGCACGGTACGCGGTCTCCGCGGCGGCGAAGTTCTCCGCGAGGTTGGCGCGGGCGCCCAACGCCATCAGTCGCTGGTATTCGCCGACGTCCCCGGCACTGAACGCGCGCGCCGCCAGCTGCGAGGCGAGCAGCGTGTCGGCGGCCGACTGCGGCAGCGCCACCGACGATGCGCTGATCCGGCCGGACTGCACCGCGATCGAGCGCTCCATAACCGCGAGCGTCGGCAGGATGCCGTCCGCCTCGTACAGTCGGCCATCCACCGCGGCGACCAGCGCCACCTGCGGCCAGCCGCCGATGCGCCGCCGGCACTGCATCACCGCGGCCTGGGCGTCGCCGAGGATCGAGGTGGCGACCGGTGCGTCGCAGATGAAGCGGAGATTGATCGTGTCGCGCCAGGGGCCGGAGGCGGCGATGCTCATCGGCGTCGCCGTGCCGGTCGCGCCGTCCGCATGGATGCGCGCCGCGGGCTGCTGCCAACGTGCCGCAGAACACCGCCACGCTGTCCGGCGCGTCGCCGGGCAGCTGGCTGCAGGTCTCGCCGCTGGTGTTCTGGCCGAGGCCGACCGCCTCGACGCCGTGGCCGGCCGCGCCGCCGAGATAGTCCGACGGTTGCGGCTTGGCGCATCCTGCCAGGAGCGAAAGCACAGCCAGCGGCACGAGCGCATGACGCATCTGCTAATAATCCAGGTAGGTGATGTTCGGCGGCACGACGTCCGGATCGGTCAGCTGCGGCGGCCGCGCCTGGAGCATCGGCAGCGCGACGAGCACGAGCCCCGGCAGACGCTCGTGAGCGTCGGCGGTGCCAGGGCTACCAGCGGCTCGATGGCGCCCAGCGTGGCGGTCAGGCCGGTGTTGAGCGGCGTGGTCCCGCAGGTCGGCGCGCCGATGACGCAGCCGTTGAACAGATAGGCGCTGTTGACCGCGGGCTGGATGTGCCCGGCGGCGGCGGCGGGGCCGCCGACGATGCCGCCGATCGTGCCGGTGAGATTGGTGCCGCCGGGCGTGGTGAAGCGCGACATCGAGCGCGTTGACGAACACGGCCCCTGCGGCAGTGCCGCCGTGCAGGTCGAGGATCAGCGTCGCCCCGGTTGCCTGGAGGCCGAGGGGCGGATCGAACTGCTGGATGCCCGTCGTGCTGATCTGCAGCGTCGCCGGGCCGCCGCCCTGGCCCAGCACCGTGCTGGTGCCGATCTGCGCGAAATTGACGGATTGCAGCAGCGCGTTCGTCGTGACGATGGTCGCGCCGTCACCGAGCGAGATCTGGCTGGCGGGCGCCAGAATCGCTGATGTTCGGGGCGTTCAGTTCGCCGGCGATCAGCAGGTCGGTCGCGTTGTTCAGCGCAAAGCTGCTGGCGGTGAAGTTGCCCAGCGATGCGATCTGGTTGTTGCCCGTCAGGGTCGTGGCGCCGGTGGTGCTGCCGGTCAGTTGGGCCGCCGTCAGGCTGCCGGTCTCGGTAAGATTGCCGGCGATGGTGAAGGCCGCGGTGCCCGGGGTTGTCACCGCTCCGGCGATCAGCAGGTCGGTGGCGTCGTTCAGCGCAAAGCTGCTGGCGGTGAAGTTGCCGAGGGATGCGATCTGGTTGTTGCCCGTCAGGCTGGTGATGCCCGTCGTGCTGCCGGTCAGTTGGGCCGCCGTCAGGCTGCCGGTCTCGGTCAGGTTGCCGGTGATGGTGAAGGCCGCGGTGCCCGGGGTTGTCACCGCTCCGGCGATCAGCAGGTCGGTGGCGTCGTTCAGCGCAAAGTTGCTGGCGGTGAAGTTGCCGAGCGATGCGATCTGGTTGTTGCCCGTCAGCGTCGTGGCGCCGGTGGTGCTGCCGGTCAGTTGGGCCGCCGCCAGGCTGCCGGTCTCGGTCAGATTGCCGGTGATGGTGAAGGCCGCGGTGCCCGGGGTTGTCACCGCTCCGGCGATCAGCAGGTCGGCGGCGTTGTTCAGCGCAAAGCTGCTGGCGGTGAAGTTGCCCAGCGATGCGATCTGGTTGTTGCCCGTCAGGCTGGTGGCGCCGGTCGTGCTGCCGGTCAGTTGGGCCGCCGTCAGGCTGCCGGTCTCGGTCAGGTTGCCGGTGATGGTGAAGGCCGCGGTGCCCGGGGTTGTCACCGCTCCGGCGATCAGCAGGTCGGTGGCGTCGTTCAGCGCGAGGCTACTGGCGGTGAAGTTGCCCAGCGATGCGATCTGGTTGTTGCCCGTCAGCGTCGTGGCGCCGGTCGTGCTGCCGGTCAGTTGGGCCGCCGTCAGGCTGCCGGTCTCGGTCAGATTGCCGGTGATGGTGAAGGCCGCGGTGCCCGGGGTTGCCACCGCTCCGGCGATCAGCAGGTCGGTGGCGTCGTTCAGCGCGAAGCTGCTGGCGGTGAAGTTGCCGAGGGATGCGATCTGGTTGTTGCCCGTCAGGCTGGTGATGCCCGTCGTGCTGCCGGTCAGTTGGGCCGCCGTCAGGCTGCCGGTCTCGGTCAGGTTGCCGGTGATGGTGAAGGCCGCGGTGCCCGGGGTTGTCACCGCTCCGGCGATCAGCAGGTCGGTGGCGTCGTTCAGCGCAAAGTCTGCTGGCGGTGAAGTTACCCAGCGATGCGATCTGGTTGTTGCCCGTCAGGCTGGCGATGCCCGTCGTGCTGCCGGTCAGTTGGGCCGCCGTCAGGCTGCCGGTCTCGGTCAGGTTGCCGGTGATGGTGAAGGCCGCGGTGCCCGGGGTTGTCACCGCCCCGGCGATCAGCAGGTCGGTGGCGTCGTTCAGCGCAAAGCTGCTGGCGGTGAAGTTGCCGAGCGATGCGATCTGGTTGTTGCCCGTCAGCGTCGTGGCGCCGGTGGTGCTACCGGTCAGTTGGGCCGCCGTCAGGCTGCCGGTCTCGGTCAGGTTGCCGGCGATGGTGAAGGCCGCGGTGCCACCGGTCGTCACCGCTCCGGCGATCAGCAGGTCGGCGGCATTGGTGATGGCCAGTCCGCTGGTGGCCGCATAGTTCCCCAGCGTGGCGACGGTGTTGCCCGGGTTGGTCAGCGCCGTTGACCCCGTGGTGCCGAGCAGCGTGCCGACGTTCAGGATCGGGGCCGCCTGGGTGACCGCGCCCAGCGCCTCGAGATTGAGGGTCGTCGCCAGTGGCGCCAGGTCGAGCGCGCCGTCGATCGTCACGCTGCCGGCGGACGGTGCGGACGCGGTCGCACCCGCCGGCGCGTTGGTGAAGCCGCCGATCACCAGGGTATTGAGCGCCGAGGTGACGGCTGACAGCAGTTGCCCGTCGATCAGCAGCTGTCCGGCCGAACTGGTGCCGTTCACGCTGGTGTTGATCGCCGAGAACGGCGCCAGCTCCAGGGTGCCGGCCGGGGCGGATATCGTGCCGACGCTGAAGGGATCGGTTATCTGGTCGGCGACCAGGCTGATGCGGCCGCCGTTCGCCGCGTTCAGCGACACGTTCGAAGTCGCCGTTGCCGATCGCCAGCGCCCCGCCCGCGCGGGCGACCTCGAAGAACAGGTTGTTGCCGTTGTGCGCGCCAAGCAGTTCGAGATCCGTCTGGCTCACCACGACGACGTCGCCGCCGACGGCGGTGATGCCGGCGGTCTCGGCGATCGCGTTGGCTGGGTTGGCCAGCGAGAAAGTGCCGACCGAACTGCCGCTGACCTCGGTCACGGTGATCGGTCCGCCCGGCTCGGTGATCGACCCCTTCGCCAGCAGGTTGAGCTCGAACGTCGTGTTGGTCAGATCGACCGGACCGTCGATGGTGATGCCGGTGGTCGAGGCGGCCGGGCCGGTGACGGTAGGGCCCGTCACATCGGTGAAGCCGCCGATGCGCAGCGTCCTGGGCACACTCGTGCCGCCGTTGATGATCGACAGCAGAGTGGGATCGATCAGCAGTTGCCCGGCGGCGCTGGTGCCTGCCACGCTGGTATGGATCGCCGAGAACGGTGCCAGTTCGACCGTGCCGAACGGGGCGGTGATCGTGCTGCTGGCGTTGCCGACAGTGATACCATCGGCCACCAGCGAAATGCGGCCGAACTGGTTGGCGTTCAGCGTGGCCGTCGTCGTCGCATCGCCCAGCTGCAGGCTCCCGCCGGCCAGCGTGACCTCGAAGAACAGGTTGTTCCCGAT
>CAWETN010000013.1:0-45486 GCA_963812075.1 uncultured Alphaproteobacteria bacterium | reverse complement strand
CGACGATCAGCAGCAGCACGATCAGCACGCCGAAGGCCAGCGCCAGCACGTTGTTGGTGTTGTCCGGTCCCGTGGTGATGTGCAGGAAGAACACCAGGTGGACGCCCATCTGGGCGACCGCCAGCACGAACAGCGCGATCGGGATGCTGGGCTGCCAGACCAGCGTGCGTGCCGGCGATGAAGAACGAGGCCGCGGTCAGCAGCGCGGCCAGCCCGAGGCCGACGAGATAGCCGTGGAGGCCGACAACGATCGCGCGGCTGTCGGCACGTTCGTCGCCGGGCGCGATGTCGCTGTCGTGCAGCGTCCGGTCGATGTCGCTCATGCGCTGCTCCCATCAGATAGACGACGGTGAAGATCGCCACCCAGATGATGTCCAGCGTGTGCCAGAACAGGCTGAAGCACAGCACCCGGCGCAGGATGTCGGCGCGGAAGCCCTTGGCGAACACCTGCGCCATCATGGTCAGCAGCCACAGCAGGCCGAGCGTGACGTGCAGGCCGTGGCAGCCGACCAGGGTGAAGAAGGCCGACAGGAACGCGCTGCGCGTCGGTCCGGCGCCGTGCGCGACCAGTGCCGGCGAACTCGCGCACCTCCAGCACGAGGAACGACGCCACCGAGCACGACGGTCGCCACCATGGCGCCATGGTACAGCGCGTTGTTGCGCGCCCGGGCGCCGATGCTGGCCACGCCGCAGGTGAAGCTGGAGAGCAGCAGGCAGGCGGTCTCGATCGCGGTGATATGCAGGTCGGAACAGATCCTTGCCGCTCGGGCCGCCGGCCGTCTCGCCGGACAGCACGGCGTAGGTCGCGAAGAAGGCGGAGAACATCACGATGTCGCTGAGCAGGAAGATCCAGAAGCCGTAGCCGACGATGATGCGCTTCGACGCCGGAGCCCTCTCGGCGTGCAGCGTGCCGGCGATTCCCTCGGGCAGCACTCATGCGCGGGCGCCGCGGCTGCATCAGTGCCGCGCTCGCGGGCGCGGCGGTTGGCGCGGTCGATGCGCGCAACCTCGGCCGCGGGAATGCGCTCCTCGGTGCGGTCGCGCCAGGCGAACACGACGAAGGTCGCGAAGGCGCCGCGAAGCCGACGGCGACCAGCCACCAGATGTGCCAGATCAGCGCGAAGCCCATGAAGGTGGCGAAGAACGCGCAGACGAAGCCGGTCGCGCTGTTGCGCGGCATCTCGATGTCCGCATAGGCCGGCTCGGCAGCGCCGGCACGCGCCTGCTGCCTGGTGCGCCAGTAGGCATCGCGCCCTTCCACGTGCGGCAGCACGGCGAAGTTGAACGCCGGCGGCGGCGACGCGATGGACCATTCGAGCGAGCGGCCGTCCCACGGATCGCCGGTCAGGTCGCGCAGTTCGTCGCGCCGTCGGATGCTGACCACGAGCTGGGCGACCTGGCAGCAGATGCCCGCCAGGATGACGGCAGCGCCGACCGCCGCCACCAGCAGCCACGGGTGCCAGGCCGGCACGTCGTAGTGCTGCATGCGCCGCGTCATGCCCATGCAGCCCGAGCACGTAGAGCGGCACGAAGGCGAGATAAAAGCCGACCAGCCAGCACCAGAACGCGGCCTTGCCCAGGCCCTCGTGCAGGCGGAAGCCGAACGCCTTGGGGAACCAGTAGGTGTAGCCGGCGAAGGCGCCGAACAGCACGCCGCCGATGATCACGTTGTGGAAGTGCGCCACCAGGAACAGGCTGTTGTGCAGCACGAAGTCGGCCGGCGGCACCGCCAGCAGCACGCCGGTCATGCCGCCGATCACGAAGGTGACCATGAAGCCGATCGCCCACAGCATCGGGGTGGCATAGACGATGCGCCCGCCGTACATCGTGAACAGCCAGTTGAACACCTTCACGCCGGTCGGCACCGCGATGATCATCGTGGCGATGCCGAACACCGCGTTCACGTCGGCGCCGGCGCCCATGGTGAAGAAGTGGTGCAGCCAGACCATGAACGACAGGATGCAGATCGCCATCGTCGCCAGCACCATCGAGCGGTAGCCGAACAGCGGCTTGCCGGAGAAGGTGGACACCACCTCGGAGAACACGCCGAACGCCGGCAGGATCAGGATGTAGACCTCCGGGTGACCCCAGACCCAGATGAGGTTCATGTACATCATGACGTTGCCGCCGGCCTCGTTGGTGAAGAAGTGGAAGCCGAGATAGCGGTCCAGCAGCAGCATCGCGAAGGTCGCGGTCAGGATCGGAAACGCGGCGACGATCAGCAGGCTGGAGGCGAGTGCCGTCCAGCAGAACACCGGCATCCGCATATAGGTCATGCCGGGCGCGTGCAGCTTCAGGATCGTGGTGACGAAGTTGACGCCGGTGAGCAGCGTGCCCACGCCGGAGATCTGCAGCGACCACAGGTAGTAGTCCACGCCGACGCCGGGCGAATAGGTGAGCTCGGACAGCGGCGGGAAGGCGAGCCAGCCGGTGCGCGCGAATTCGCCCACCACCAGCGAGACGTTCACCAGCAGCGCGCCGGTCGCGGTCAGCCAGAAGCTGACCGAGTTCAGCGTCGGGAACGCCACGTCGCGCACGCCCAGCTGCAGCGGCACCGCGACGTTCATCAGTCCGATGACGAACGGCATGGCGACGAAGAAGATCATCAACGTGCCGTGAGCCGAGAAGATCTGGTCGTAATGATCGGGCGGCAGATAGCCGGGCGCACGAAACGCCAGCGCCTGCTGCGAGCGCATCATGATCGCGTCAGTGAAGCCGCGCAGCAGCATCACGCCGGCGAGCAGCACATACATCACGCCGATCCGCTTGTGATCGACGCTGGTGATCCATTCGCGCCACAGATAGGGGAGCCAGCCCCGCAACGTGACGTAGACCAGGACGGCGAAGATGATCGCGCCGACGAAGGCCGCGGCGAACAGCGGGATGGGCTGGTCGAATGGGATCGCCGCCCAGGTCAGCTTGCCCAACATGCTAGCCTCCTCCTCGCCGCGATGCGCCGGGACTGGGTTCCTCGACCGGCCCGGGTCCGGGCGGCAAGGCCTGCGTGACGATCTTCTGGAACAGATCGGGCTCCACGCTGCGATAGGTGAACGGCGCGACGTTCACGCTCTGCTTCGCAAGCTCGGCGTAGCTTTCCGGCGTCAGTGCCTGGCCGGCGCCGCGCGTGGCGTCGACCCAGGCGCTGAAGCGATCGCCCGGCACAGCATCGACATCGAAATGCATGTCGGCAAAGCCGTCGCCGCTGTAGTGGCTCGACAGGCCGGCGTAGGTGCCCGCGCTGTCGGCGGACAGGTTCAGCTCGGTTGCCATACGGTTCATCGTGTAGATCATGCTGCCGAGTTGCGGGATGAAGAAGGCGTTCATCACGCTGGCCGAGGTCAGGGTGAAGTGAACCGGCGTGCCGGCCGGGATCACCAGATGGTTCACGCTGGCGACCTGCTGGCCGGGATAGATGAACAGCCACTTCCAGTCGAGCGACACCACCTGCACGTCGAGCGGTTTGTCCTTCGACGCCAGCGGCCGCGCCGGATCCAGCTCGTGCGAGCCGATCCACGCCACGCCGCCCAGCAGCATGATCGTCAGCAGCGGAATCGCCCACACGATCAGCTCCAGCTGTCCCAACTCGGCAAAGTCCGGCAGCCGCCGCGCCCTGATGTTGGAGGCGCGGTACCACCAGGCAAAGCCGAGAGTCGCCGCGATCGTCGGCAGCACGATGGCCAGCATGATCGCGAGCGAGTCGATCAGGATGGTCAGCTGCGCTGCGCCGACCGGACCCTGGGGATCCCATACCGCAGGCTGGCAGCCTGCCAGCGCAAGCGACGCCAGCACGATCATCGTGCAAGACACGACCGGCCGATGCATGCGAACCCCCGTGTGACGTTACGCGGCACCGAGCTCCAGGGTGCCTGCAAAATGGCAGCGTGCGAAGTGTCCCTCTGTCACCTCCTGCAGCGCCGGCGCTTCATTCCGGCAGCGTTGCTCGGCGTGCACGCAGCGCGGGTGGAAATAGCAGCCGGACGGCGGCGACGCAGGGCTCGGCACCTCGCCGCGCAATATGCCGGTGTCGCCCGATACCCGCGGGTCGGGTATTGGCACCGCCCGCATGAGGGCGGCCGTGTACGGATGGCGCGGGCGACGGAACACGGCGTCGGTCGGCGCCAGTTCGACCAGCTGCCCGACATACATCACGGCGACGCGGTCACAGATGTGTCGTACCACCGACAGGTCGTGCGCCACGAACAGGAACGTCAGCCGCAGCCGCGTCTGCAGTTCCAGCAGCAGGTTCAGCACCTGCGCCTGCACCGACACGTCGAGGGCGGAGACCGGTTCGTCGGCCACCACCAGCCGCGGCGAGGTCGCCAACGCGCGCGCGATGCCGATGCGCTGGCGCTGGCCGCCGCTGAACGCATGCGGGAAGCGGTGCATGAACTCCGGCCGCAGCCCGACCAGGCGCAGCAGTTCGGCAACGCGGTCCATCCGCTCGCGGCGGCGGCGCATCCCGTTGACCAGCAGCGGCTCGCCGACATTGTCGAACAATGTCATGCGCGGGTTCAGCGAGCCGAAGGGATCCTGGAAGATCATCTGGATCTCTTTGCGGAACGGCCCCAGGTCCCTCGCCGACATCGGCGCCAGGTCCACGACCTGGTCGTCGCGCGTGCGATACAGCACCTGCCCGTCGGTCGGATCGATCGCGCGCAGGATGCAGCGCGCGGTGGTGGTCTTGCCGCAGCCGCTTTCGCCGACCAGGCCGAGCGCCTCGCCCTCCTGCACGGTGAAGCTCACGTCGTCGACCGCGCGCACGTGGCCGGTGACGCGGCGAAGCATGCCCTTGGCGATCGGGAAGAACTTGCGCAGGCCGCGTACGTCGAGCAGCGGCGCGGTCATGCGGGCTCGGCCTGCCGGCTGTGCAGGAAACAGCTCACCGCGCGCCGCGACCGCAGCGTGTGCAGCGCGGGAACCGCGGTCGCGCAGCGCTCCGGCAGGCGATCCTCGCAGCGCGGATGGAACGGGCAGCCAGGCGGGCGGTTGAACGGATGCGGCAGGGTGCCGGCGATCACCGGCAGCGCGGTGCGCGTCTCGCTGTGCAGGCTGGGGATCGAGCGCAGCAGCGCGCGCGTATACGGATGCATGGGCGCATGGAAGATCTCGTCCACCGGGCCTTCCTCCATGACACGCCCGAGATACATCACCACCACGTAGTTCGCCATCTGCGCGATCACACCAAGGTCGTGCGTGATGAAGATGATGGCGGTCTCGTACTTGTGCTGCAGCTCGCGCAGCAGGCCCAGGATCTGCGCCTGCGTCGTCACGTCGATCGCGGTGGTCGGTTCGTCGGCGATCAACAGGCGCGGCCGGCACGACAGCGCCATGGCGATCATCGCGCGCTGGCGCAGCCCGCCGGACAGTTGCCAGGAATAGGCGTCGATGCGGCTCTCCGGCATCGAGATGCCGACGTCGCGGAACAGCTCCACCGTCTTCGCGCGCGCCGCCGCGCGCGAGACCGGCTTTTCGTGCAGCATGATCGCCTCGACGATCTGCTCGCCCACGGTGTGCACCGGGCTGAACGCGGCCATCGGCTCCTGCGGGATCAGCGCGATCTCGGCGCCGCGCAGGTCGCGCATCAGCCGGCTGCGCGGCGAGAGGCGCGCGAGGTCGATCGCCGCGGTGCCGCGGCGATAAAGGATCTCGCCGCCGGTGATGCGGCCGGGCGGATCGATCAGCTGCAGGACGGCGCGCATCGTCACGCTCTTGCCGCAGCCGGATTCGCCGACGATGCCGACGACCTGGCCGGGGAACACGTCGAAGCTCACGCCGTCGACCGCCCGCACCGTGCCTTCGTCCAGGCGGAACGACACGCGCAGGTCGCGCACGCGCAGCAGCGGTTCAGTGGCTGTAGGGATCGGAGGCATCGCGCAGGCCATCGCCCACCAGGTTGAAGGCCAGCACCGCGACGATGACCACGACCCCGGGGAGCAGCAGCCAGGGCGCCAGCGCCAGGGTCTGGATGTTCTGCGCCTCCTGCAGCAGCACGCCCCAGCTGATCGCCGGCGGGCGGATGCCGAGACCGAGGAACGACAGCGAGGTCTCGTTGATGATCATCACCGGGATGGCGAGCGAGCTGGTGGCGATGATGTGGCTGAGAAACGTCGGCACCATATGGCGCAGGATGATGCGCATGCGGCCGGCGCCCGACAGACGCGCGGCGAGCACGAAGTCCTCCTCGCGCAATGCGAGGAAGCGGCCGCGCACCTCGCGCCCCAGCGTGGTCCACCCCACCAGCGACAGGATCACGGTGATGGCGAAGAACACCTGCACCGGCGTCCAGTCGCGCGGCAGCGCCGCCGACAGCGCAAGCCAGATCGGGATGGTGGGTACCGACTGCAGCAGCTCGATCAGCCGTTGGATGATCTGGTCGGGCAGGCCGCCGAAATAACCGGAGATGCCGCCGAGTACGACGCCGAAGACGACGCTCAGCGTGACCGCGACAAGACCGACGGTCATCGACGTCTGGGTGCCGAACATGATGCGCGAGAACTGGTCGCGCCCGAGCCGGTCGGAGCCCAGCAGGAAGATGCGCTGGCCGGGATCGGTGGCACCCAGCAGATGGATGTCGGTCTCGAACAGTCCGAGCAGGCGATAGGACTGGCCGCGGGTGAAGAAGCCGACATGCACCTTGCGCTGCGGATCGGTGGTCCATTCCATGCGCAGCGTCACGGGATTGCGCTTGCCGACGATCGCCGGCACCCACGGGTTCAGGCCGTCGTCGAACAGGTGCAGCGCCTGCACAGGAATGAACGCCTGGCGCGCGTCGGTCCGCTGCGGATCCTGCGTGGCGAAGAAGTCGGGGCAGAGCACGACGATGTACATGCAGATCAGCAGTCCGGCGCTGAACAGGGCGAGGCGGTGACGGCGGAAGCGCCACCACACCAGCTTCCAGTTGGAGGCGACGGCAATGCGGTCTTCGGCGACCGCGCCCTCCGCCGCCGCATCATGGCCGGCCCTGCGCCGGCCATCCACATCGGCCGGCGTCGGCTCCAGGGCAGACGTCGATGGCCCGGCCAGGCCGGTCCATGACGATGGAGTGGACGAGGGGACGGGGTCCACCTACGCCCCCATCCGGATGCGCGGATCCATCATCGCCAGCGCGATATCGGACAGCAGCGTGCCGACGATGGTCAGGAACGAGTAGATCAGCAGGATCGCCCCGGCCAGGTACATGTCCTGGTTGATCAGCGCCCGCAGCAGCAGCGGTCCGATGTTGGGCAGGTTCATCACCGTCGCCACGATCAGGCTGCCCGAGAACAGCTGCGGCAGGTACCAGCCGATCGTGCTGATCAATGGATTGAGCGCCAGCCGCACCGGATAGCGCAGCACCAGCCGCCACTCGCGCAGTCCCTTGGCCCGCGCCGTCACCACATACGGCTTGTTCAACTCGTCCAGCAGATTGGCACGCATGATGCGCGTGAGCCGCGCGGTGCCGGCGATGCCCAGCACGAGCGCCGGCAGCCAGATATGCGCCAGCAGGTCGCCGACCCGCGCCAGGCTCCACGGCGCGTCGGCATATTCCTGTGAGAACAATCCGGTGATGCTGAGGCCGAAATAGGCGAAGGCGACCCACATCAGGATCAGCGCCAGCATGAAGTTCGGCGTCGCCACGCCGACGTAGTTGATCACGGTCAGCAGGTGATCCAACGGCGAGCGTTGGTGCGTGGCCGAGTAGATGCCCGCCGGTATCGCGATCACCCAGGTCAGCACGAAGGCCATCACCGCGAGCGCGATCGTCAGCCCCAACTGCTCGCCGATCAGCTCCGCGTTCGGCCGGTGGTATTCCAGCGACAGCCCCAGGTTGCCGGACAGCAGGCCGTGCAG
The DNA here is from genome assembly GCA_963812075.1 of uncultured Alphaproteobacteria bacterium. Classification (GTDB taxonomy): domain Bacteria; phylum Pseudomonadota; class Alphaproteobacteria; order Acetobacterales; family Acetobacteraceae; genus JAMXLO01. Next base: position 37,656 of record CAWETN010000013.1, on the reverse strand, counting down.
CCAGTACAGGTACTGCACGATGAACGGCTGATCCAGGCCGTACTGGTGGCGCAGCATCTCGACCGTCTCGGCACTGATCGACGTGCCGGACGCCTGCAGGGTCGCCACATACGTGGTCAGGAAATCGCCGGGCGGCGCCTGCATGATCGCGAAGATGACGAACGAGTAGACCAGCATCAGGAACGGCAGCAGCAGCAGCCGCTGGACGATGTAGCGGGTCACTTCGCGGCGAAGAAATACTGCTCGGTGCGGGTATTGCCCGGCGTGCGCAGCGGCCAGTCGTTGCCGACGGTCGTCGGCACGTTGTGCAGCCTGCTGTTGACCACGACCACGCCCTGCACCATCGGCGTCAGCCCGACCGTGCCGATCTCGAACACATTGTCCGCCCAGATGCGGAACAGCTCCTGCGCTGCCTGGATCTGCCCGTCACGCCCCACCGTGCGGGCCGTATCGACCAGCTGCATGATCCGCTTGACCGGCTCGATCGGCTCCACGCCCTCCTTGCCGCCGGACAGCAGCCAGCGGGTATACAGCGGTCCCAGCGTCAGGATCGGCGTGACGCGCGGATCGAACTTCGCGTTGCCGGTGAACGGGAAGGCCGTGGTGTCCTCGTTCCAGATCGAGGCCATCAGCTCGTTGGCGTCGTTCAGCTTGAAGTGCAACGCCCGCTCCCGGATCTGCACCACGGTCCTGATGCCGACCGCCTCCCAGTCCTTGGCGATCAGCTGCGCGACGTCGGGCCAGGCACCGAACGCGGGCACAACGCTCAGCTCGATGGTCGCCGGCTTGCCATTGGCCATCAGCCGGATGCCCTGCGCGTCGCGCTTCGTCAGTCCGATCGCATCGAGCATCTTGTTGGCCCGGTCGCGGTCGAACTCGGTGTGCTTGGTCGCCCATTCCTTGCCGGGAAAGTACGGGTGCCACGGCGCCGGCACGCCCTGCCGGGCCTCGCCGAGGCCGAGAAACACCGATTCCTTGATCTCGTCCCGGTTGATCGCAATCGACAGCGCGACGCGGAAGTCCTTGGTGTTGATCAGCTTGCCGATCTCCGGATCGGCACTGTACGTCATGTTGAAGTTGACCACTGCATCCGACCCGCCGAAGGTCGGCCAGGTGAGCACGCGGTACTTGCCCGACTTCTCCTGCTCCTTCAGCACCGGATAGTTGGTCATCTGGATGTGCCGCGCCTGCATGTCGAAGTTGCCGCCGATCGCCGCCAGGTTCAGCGCCTGCTGGTCGGCAAAGTAGGTGAACCGGACCTCGTCGATGTAGGGCAGCTGATTGCCGTCCTTGTCCACGCCGACGAAATACGGATTGCGCTTCAGCGTGAACACCTGATCGCTCACCCGGGTCACCGGCGACCACGCCGCCATCGTCGGGCGCTCCGGGTTGAGGTATGGCGTGGCGCGCGTCAGGAACAGCTCGGTCCAGGTCTTGAAGCTCGCGGCCTGCGCCTGCTTGTCGAGCTCATCCTTCGGCGTGTAGGCCGCGTGGAACTTCTTCAGGTAGTGCGCCGGCAGGAACATCGCGTAGCTGCCATCCGCGCCGTCCTGGTTGGCGACCGCGGTCAGGAACAGCGTCGCCGGCTCGTTGTAGCTGAACTGCACGGTGTAATCGTCCAGCTTCTCCACCTTGGCGGCGGTGCCATCGGTATTCCTGATCCAGCCCGGCACCGCCGGCATCAGGTCCTTGTTCAGCAGCACGTCCTTGTACCAGAACAGAATGTCGTCGGCGGTGAACGGTGCGCCGTCCGACCAGCGCGCACCCTTGCGCAGCAGGATCGTCCAGACCTTGTAGTCGCTCGACGCCTTGGCCCCGAGCGCGATCTTCGGCTCGATGTCGGCGCCATCGGGCGAGAAGCGGAACAGGCCGTCGTATACCACGCGCACATAGTTGTTGGCGTCCGCCGGACCGAGGAAGGCCCGCCGCCAAATGCCGCCGTACTCGCCGACCTTCTCGACCACCGGCACCACCAGCGGTTGCTCCGGCAGGCGCTGCTCGACTGGCGGCAGCTTGCCGCCCTTCACCTGTTCGGTGAGCGTCGGGGCCTCATGGTACTTGGTCTGCCCGCCGGCAGGCTGCGAGAGGGTCAGGACTGCGCCGAGCAGCAGCGTGAGGGTCGTTGCGAGACGCGTCATGGACGTGGTTCCCCTGGGCGTGTTGCCGCCGATGCTCCGCTCTCCCCTGCCCGGCGTCAATCAGCACCGGGACCGGTTTTACCGGCCGTTCAGAATTCCTGCGCAACACTGCCGGCCTGTCCCTGCGAGCCGTAGTCCATGCCCGACGATCCGCGCTGTCGTCCGCTTCTGCTGCACCGTCGTGCGGTCATGCTGGGAACCGCGGCCACGCTGGCGCTCGGCGCACCGGCACGTGGCGAGGTACTGCTGCGCGTCGGAGGCACCGGCATGGCGCTGGCCGCCATGCGCCAGATCGCCGACGACTTCGCGGCGTCTGACCCGCCGGCAACGGTGAAGGTGCTGCCGAGCCTCGGGACCGGAGGGGGCCTCGCGGCCGTGGCGGCCGGCGCGGTCGATCTTGCCCTCGCGGTTCGCCCGCTGAACGATGCGGAGCTCGCCAAGGGGATTCGCAGCGCCGCCTACGCCCGGACGCCCATCGCGTTCGTCACACATCCGGACGTCACCGTCCCCGGGATCACGTTGGAGGAGGTTGCGGCAATCCTGGCGGGCCGCATACTGACATGGCCGGACGGAAAGCCGGTCCGGCTGATCCGGCGGGAACCCTCGGACGCCGATTGGACGATGCTGCGGAGCGTCTCGCCAGGCATGGCGGCGGCCGTGGCTATCGCGCTGGAACGTCCCGGTCTGCTGACGGTGGCGACCGACCAGGACAACGCCGATGCGCTGGAGCGACTGACCGGCTCGTTCGGCGCGATGTCGCTCGGCCAGCTGCGCGCCGAGCGGCGACGGTTGACGCCCCTCCCGTTGGATGGCACGCCGCCGAGCGTCGAGGCGCTCGCCGAACAGCGATACTCGCTGTCGCGCACGCTGTACATCGCGTGGCGCGATCCGCCGAGTGCCGAGGTGGCGCGGTTCGTGGCATTCCTGCAGGCCAGCCAGGCAAGCGAACTGCTGATGCGGCTCGGCCACATACCGCTGGCCGTTCCGTGAGGCGACTGGTCCGCGACGTCGACACCACACTGGCGCGTGCCGTCACGCTGCTCGCGGCGACGATCGCATGCGTGGTGACGGTGTCGCTTCCCGCCGCGTATTTCTTGTCCGGACACGCGACGCGACAGGCCGAAATCGATGCCGAGGCCAGGCTGGCCGCCGCAACGGTGTCGCAACTCGCCAGCAGCAGCCCGGAGCTCTGGGTGTACGAGAATGCCCGCATCCGGGGTCTCATCGCCGTGCTCGGTCCACCGCTCGAGGCCGAGCGCCGCATCGTCATGTCGCGTACCGGCGAATCGGTGGTGGATCACGGTGACCAGCCGCAGTGGCCGGTGATGACGGCGGTCAGTCCGGTCTATGATTCCGGACGGGTCGTCGGACGGATGGAGATCCAGCGCTCGATGCGGCCGCTGCTGCTCGGGACTGCGGTGGTTGCGACACTCGCCGCCATGCTCGCCGCGGGCGCCTTCGCGGCGCTGCGCTCGATGCCGCTGCGGCTGCTGCATCGTGCACTGGAGCGGTCGGCGCATCTGGCGACGCATGACGTGCTGACCGGACTGCCGAACCGCGCGTTGTTCCGTGACCGCGTGGAGCGGGCGCTGAACTGGTTGCGGCGCGAGGGCACGTCGCTGGCAGTGCTGTACCTCGATCTCGATCACTTCAAGGACGTGAACGACACGCTGGGACACACCGCGGGAGACCGTCTGCTGGTCGACGTCGCGGCCAGGCTGCGCTCCTGCACGCGCGAAACCGACACACTGGCCCGGTTGGGCGGCGACGAATTCGCGGTCCTGCAAAGCGGCGCACGGACTCTCGCCGACACCGAGCTGCTGGCCCAGAGACTGGTCGCTGCGCTGGAGCAGACGTTCAATCTGGACGGCATGCTGATCGCTGTCGGAGTCAGCATCGGCATTGCTGTCCGCAACGCGACCGATCAGTCGGATACCGACGCAGGGATCCTGCTGCAGGAGGCTGATGTCGCGCTGTACCGTGCCAAGGCGGAAGGCAGGGCGACCTACCGCTTCTTCGCGGCCGAGATGAACCAGCGGTTGCTGGCGAAGCGGTCGCTGGAGGCCGAACTTCTGGAAGCGTGCGAGCGCGGGCAGTTCAGGCTGCACTATCAGCCGCAGTTCGACCTGACCGAGCATCGGATCGTCGGCGCCGAGGCCCTGATCCGCTGGCACCATCCGCTCCGGGGCGAGATCCTGCCCGAGACGTTCATTCCGCTGACCGAGGAGACGGCGCTGATCTCGCGTATCGGCGAATGGGTGTTGCAGGAAGCCTGTCGGCAGGCCGCGCTATGGCCTGATCTGGGCTGCATGGCGGTGAACGTGTCGCCGGTACAGTTCCGGCGGCCCGGGTTCTGCGAGCAGGTGGAGCGCGCACTGGACCGGTCCGGGATCAGTCCGAAACGGCTGGAGATCGAGATCACCGAGGGCGTACTGCTGCACGAGACGGAGGAGACGCTCGCCACGCTGCGCCGGCTGCGTGCACTGGGCGTGTCGATCGCCATGGACGATTTCGGCACCGGTTATTCCAGCCTCGGCTATCTGCAGAAGTTCCACTTCGACAAGCTCAAGATCGATCGCTCCTTCGTCAGCGCGCTGCAAACCGACACGCAGGCAGCGGCGATCGTGCGCGCGGTGGTGCGGATGAGCCATGCGATGGGAATCCGCGTCCTCGCCGAGGGTGTCGAGCACGCCGAGCAGGCAAGCGCGCTGCATGACGAAGGTTGCGAGGAGGCGCAAGGCTTCCTGTTCGGCCGTGCACTGCCCGCGACGCAGTTCCGCGACCTGCTGGCTCAGAGCACCCTCAGGCTGCCGCAGCACGAACCCGCACCGGCCTGACCCCGGCGGTGTTCTCAGCTCGCCTGCCGCACCGCCGGGAACACCTCCTCGGCCAGCAGCTGCATCTGTTCGATCGCCAGGCTCTTCGGCATTCCCACCCAGTGCACGCCAGCGATCAGCGTGGTGACGCCGAAGCGGCGGCGCAGTTCCAGGACCTGCTCCGCCACCTCCGCCGGTGACCCGATCAGGAACCGATCGTCCACCAGCTCGTCGAAATCGAGGTCGAAATGATCGCTCGACGGCATCACCTTGTCCTGGCCCCAGTCGCGATACGCCTTGTACTTCGCCTCGAGCGACGGCCGCGCCCGCTCGATCGCCTCGGCACGCGTGCGCGCGATGAACACCTCGCGCGCCATCGGGAACTCGGATGGGAACGGCTTGCCGCAGGCGTCGAGTGCGCGCTTGTACACCTCGATCTGCTGCGCGATCGTCGCCAGCTTGTTGTGCGGATTGACGAACCATGCATCCGCCATGCGCGCCGCGCGGCGAATGCCGACATCGATGTTGGCGCCGATCCACACCGGCGGCATCGGTTTCTGCACCGGCAGCACGGTGCAGTTCGCATTCTCCAGCGCGAAGTACGAGGCCTGCATCGTCACGAAATCCTCGGACCACAGCCGCTTCACCGCGGTAAGGCACTCCTCGAAGCGACGGCCGGCCTGCTTGAGCGTGGTGCCGAAGGCGCGGAACTCGACCTCGCGGTAGCCGATGCCGGCGCCGAACACGAGCCGGCCGCCGCTCATCACGTCGAGTGAGGCAAGCTCCTCGGCCACGTGCAGCGGGCTGTGCAACGGCAGCAGCACCACACCCGGTACCAGTCGCAGCCTGGGCGCAACCAGCGCGACCTGGCAGAGATAGGGAATCTGCTGAATGTACTGGAAGGGATGCGAGCTGTAGTGCGAACCCTTGGCAACCAGGTCGTAGCCCAGTTCCTCGGCCAGCTTCGCTGCTTCGAGGTCTTCGCGCAGGCGAAGCTGCATGTCGTCGCCCTGCGGATACTGGCCACGGATGATCAGGCCGAATTTCATCGTCGCTCCTCCGGGCGATGCGCCCGATGCGAGCCAAACCCATCCGCCATCACCGTGTCCAGTCCACGCGGCCTGATCCGTCGCCCCGCTTTGATGCGGCCATCGGTTGACCCGACCCCGATCCGGAGTTCAGCTGATCACCATGCCGTTCACCTTCGCGGGGCTTGCTGCGAAGCTGCGGCAGGTGCTCGTTAGCGCCTGATCAGGCGCCGAGATTGGCCCCGGGCGTCCACGGCACGTCCTCGGCGCCGTTGGCGTTGAGCACGCGCGCCAGCACGAAAAGGTGGTCGGACAGGCGGTTGAGATAGCGCAGCAGCGCCGGCGTCACTGCCTGCCCGGCCGCAAGCCGCACCACGTCGCGTTCGGCGCGCCGCACGACGGTGCGCGCCATGTGCGCATGCGCGGCGCCAGGGCGGCCGCCGGGCAGCACGAAGCTGGTGAGCTTCGGCAGCGTGGCGTTCATCGCCGCGACCTCGGCCTCCAGCCGGCTTACCGGCACATCGCTGAGGCGTAGCCGGTCGCCGCCCTCACCCGGTACCGACAGGTCGGCGCCGACGTCGAACATGTCGTTCTGGATGCGCGCCAGCATCGCATCGACCTCGGGCTCGTCGCGCGTCGCCAGGCGCAGCATACCGATCGCGGCGTTGGCCTCATCGACCGTGCCGATCGCCGCGATGCGCGGCGCGTCCTTGCGCAGCCGCGCGCCGTCCCCCAGCGAGGTCTCGCCCCCGTCGCCGCCACGCGTCACCACCACGTCGATGCGGACCATTTGGGCTCCTCAGTCCAGTTGGAAGACGATACGAAAGGTCATATCGAACGGCACCGGCTGGCCGCCCCGCGTCGCCGGCACGAAGTGCCACTTCCATACGGCGTCGGTGGCCGCACGGTCGAGCAGCGCGTGGCCGGAGCTCGACACGACGTCCACGCCGGCCGGCAGGCCATCCGGCGCGACATGGATCAGCAGGACCACCGCGCCCTGCTCGGCCCGGCGCTGGGCTTCCGCGGGATAGGCCGGCTCCTTGTTGTGGAACCTGGCGTTCACGCTCGCGGGCAGCACCTGCGGGTTCGGCAGTACGATCGTGTTGCTGTCGCTGTTATCGCCGCGCAGGTCGATTTGCAGCGGCGCCGGCTGCGGTTCGTTCGGCGGCTGAGCCGGCGGCAGCGGGGGGGCCGGCGCCGCCGCCGCGGTCGCCACACTCGGCGGCTGCGGCTGTGGCAGGGCCACCTCGGCGGGCGCCGGCTCCGGAGGGGGCGGCTGTGCCAGGGCGGCAGCAGGGGGTGCCGGGTCGGGCGGCGGTGGTTCCGGCATCGTGGCCGCGGGCGGTGCCGGCGGCACGGAGTTCGGCGTGGACCCCTGTTGCTCGATCATGACCAGTTCGATCGCGCCGTTGTCGCTGCCGGCGGTGCGGGTCGGCGGCGCTCGCAGGGACCACAGCAGCCAGCCCCCCAGCACCGCAGCATGCAGCCCGAGGGATACCAAGCCTGCCCACTGAAGCCTGCCGCGGGGACTCAGCATGGCGGCAGCAGTCGTGGCGACGGATCGGCGCCGAACGGCAGGCCAAAGGCCGACGCCGCGGCGGGCAGCGCCTGGTCGGCCGGCAGGTCGGCCGTCACCCGCCCGTTGGCCAGCACCACAACCCGGTGTGCGTAGCGCAACGCCAGGTCGAGAGCGTGCTGCACCACAACAACGGCGCAGCCTGCGTCGGCGGTTGCGCGCAGCAGACGCATGATCGCGTGCGACGCGGCGGGGTCCAGGTCGGCAGTCGGTTCGTCCAGCAGAAGCACCTCGGGCTCCGTGGCGAAGGCGCGGGCCAGCATCGCACGCCGGGCCTCGCCGCCCGACATGCGATCCACGCGCGCCGCGCGCAATGCCTCGATACCGCAAACCTGCAAAGCGCGGGTTACCGGGGCCGCCGCCCGGTCGCCATGCGGGATGCGGCCGAGCGTGGCCACCTGCTCGACGGTCAGCCCCCAGGCTGAGCGGGCGCCCTGGGCCAGCCAGGCGACGCGGCGCGGGTCCGGAGGGCCGGTCTTCGGCAGCAACCCGGCGAGGGCCCGCAGCAGCGTGGACTTGCCCGCACCATTGGGCCCGCACAGCGCAACCAGTTCGCCCTGCGCCACAGTCAGGCTGATGTCGTGCAGCACGGTGCGGCCGGCCAGCGCGACCGACAGGCAGGATACGCCGATCACGGCTGGGATCGCCGCGCGATCGCCACCAGGAAAGGAGCGCCCAGCAGCGCGGTCAGTACGCCGACCGGCGGGGCGGCGGACAGCGGCAGTGCCAAAGGGGCCAGCCGCACCAGCACGTCGGCGCCCAGCAGCAGCGCGGCGCCGGCGAGCGGCGCGACGGGCAGCAGCGCACCGGGACGTTCGCCCAGCCACGGGCGCAGCAGGTGCGGCACCACCAGTCCGACGAAGCCGATCGATCCAGCCACCGCGGCACCGGTGCCGACCGCCAGTGCGGTGCCCAGCGCAGCCAGACGCAGGGTGCGGGTGACGGGGATCCCGAGGCTGCGTGCGGTGTCTTCGCCCAGGCTGAGCGCGTCGAGACCGCGCCCCAGCGACAGCAGGATCACCCCGCCAAGAAGGATACTGGGTGCGGCCAGCCCGATCTGCCACAGCGGCCGGTCGGCCAGGCCGCCCATCAGCCAGAAGGTGATCTCGGCCAGCGCGAACGGGTTCGGCGCCAGCGTCAGCGCCAGCGCGAGCAGCGCCGAGGCGATCGCCGACACCGCGACGCCGGCCAGGATGAGCGACGGTCCGGACGCCGCCCGGCCGGCGAAGGCAAGAAGAAAGGCGGCACCGGCGCCGGCACCGACCAGCCCGCCGGCGACCAGGGCCGGCGGAAATGTCGTTGCCCAGCCCCAGTAGAACGCCACCACCGCGCCGAGACCTGCGGTCCCCGTGATCCCGAGCAGTCCGGGATCGGCCAGCGGGTTGCGCAACGCGCCTTGCAGCACGGCGCCGGACAGGCCGAGGCCGCCGCCCACGAGCACGGACAGCAGCATGCGCGGCATGCGGAGCTGCCACAGGATCAGCCCGTCCGGCAGCGCCAGGGTGGCATCGCCGACGAACAGGGACAGCACGGCCAGGGTGGCGAGCAGGATCGCCAGCCGGCCGGTCATGGTGCCAGCATCGCGGCGGCGTCGGCGGTGAACGGGCCCGCACAGATGGTGAGCGCTGCCGGGATGGCGCGTCGGGGCAGGCCGGCGAGCGAGGCGTGATCGAGCAGGTCGGTGGCGAGCGACGGATAGTCCGGCGCCGACGGGACGACCAGCAGGTCGGGCGGGTGGCGGAGCAACTGCTCCAGGCCCAGGCGCCGGCCGTTCGAGGCGTTCTCCAGGCCGGCGGCATGCAGCACCGCGTCCATCAGGCTGCCCGGACCGGCGGTGAAGCCGCGCGGCTCCCACACCAGGGCGTGGCGCCCGCCGTCCTGCCGCGGCAGCGCGGCGAGCGTCGCATCCATCGATGCCAGCAGCGCCGCGCCCCGCTCTGGCGCGCCCAGCGAGGCCGCGAGCGTCCGGGTCATGCGCCGTATGCCCGCGAAGTCCTGCGGCAGATCGACGCGCTGGATCGGTATGCCCTCCTGGTGCAGCAGGGCGAGCGCGGTCTGCGCCCCGTAGGGGGCGGCGAGGATCAGGTCCGGGTGCAGGCGCAGCACCGCCTCGGCCGAAGCTCGCACGACCGGAAGGTGTGCCGCCTGAACGGCAACGAACGACAGCGCGGGGTCGCGCGCGAGCGGCGACAGGGCGAGGACCTTTTCGGGGGCGAGCAGCACCAGCATCTGGTCGGTGCACAGGTTCAGCGAGACGACCCGCTCGGGGATGGCAGCGCCGGCGTGCAGGCTCCAGAACAGGGCGACGAGCAGCATCGGCACAAGTCCCCGTACCGGCCGCGTCACAGCACCGGCACCCCGTGCTGCTTCGCCTTCTCCTCCGGCTCGACGTGGATGGTGATCATCAGGTGCGGCAACTCGGCGCGCAGCGTGTCCTCGATGTGGTCGCAGATCGCATGCGACTCGGCCACGGTCATCGAGCCGGGCACGACCAGGTGGAATTCCAGGAAGGTCAGCTTGCCGGCATGGCGCATGCGCAGATCATGCGCCTCGATCGCCCCCTCGGCGCTCTCGGCCACCAGTTCGCGGACTCGATTCACCACGGTGGCCTGCGGTGCGGCGTCCATCAGCCCGCCGACCGAGGACAAGATCATGGCCATGCCGGACCACAGCACGTAGATGCCCGTCGCCGCGGCCAGCAGCGGGTCCAGCACCAGGTGACCGGTCAGCACCACCAGCACCACACCGACCGCGACGCCGATCGAGGTCACCACGTCGGCCAGCAGATGCCTGCCGTCCGCCAGCAGCGCCGGCGAGCGGAGGCGCTTGCCGGTGCTGATCAGCACCCAGGACCAGACACCGTTCAGCACCGTCGCCAGCGCGTTGATCGCCAGTCCCTCGATCGGCTGCGCGAGCGGGTGCAGGTCGCGCCACGTCGCCCAGGCATGCTCGAAGATCGACAGCGCGGCGATGACGATCAGCACCCCCTCGATCACCGCGGCGAAGAACTCGACCTTGTCGTGCCCATAGGGGTGATTGGCATCCGCCGGAATCGCGGCGAAACGCAAGGCGCCGAGGGCGATCAGGCTCGCGGCCACGTTGACGATGCTTTCCAGCGCATCGGAATACAGCGCGGCGCTGCCGGTGATCCACCAGGCTGCGGCTTTTAGCGCCAGCACGAGGCAGCCGATCGCGATGCTGCCGGCTGCGATGCGCACGGCTCGGTTCACCGGAGCGAGATAGCAGAGGCCGGAGGGGCCGTCAGCCCGTCGGAGCGCTCAGGTTGAGCCCGATCAGCCGGACCAGGCTCGCCTGGTCCGCCGGCAGCTGCTGCTCGCCGTCGGACAGGTGGTCGCGCATGTTGTGCCGCCGCTCCGCCAGGCGCGGGAACCGGCGATTGGCCGCCGCCACGTCCCACCGGCCCGGACGCGGGCCGCCGTGGGGTTCTCCTCCACCGTAAAGCGAGGGGAAGATCTCGCGCTCCTGCGCCACCCAGCCGAACGCGGCGACAAGGTCATCCGTCGCTTCCTGCTTCACGTCCCTGCATTCGGCACCACGGCCTGCTCGCCAGTCTGGCGCGCAAGGTCAGCCTCGCAGGCGGCGGCTTTTCTTCGGATATCCACCGTCGCGAAGGTCGATGCGGCGAGTGCGCAGCGGCCTCTGTCCGAAAATGTCGAACGGGAGCTTGATCAGCGCAAACGGCGTGCCAGTGTGGTGGATGGGAGCTCGCCAAATACAGCCTGGTAGCCCGCGGAAAAACGGCCCAGGTGCCAAAATCCGAAACGAGTGGCTATCTCGGTTACAGTTGTCTCCGTCACCGCTGCCAGCAGTGCTTTACGCACGAGGTTCATGCGCCGCCGCATCAGGTATTGCTTCGGACTCATCGCCAGGTGTTCCTGGCAGCAAAGTCGCAGCGTCCTGTCCGGCACGCCGATCGCGGCACAGATCTCTGGCACGTAGATCGGTCGATCGGGGTGCTCCTCCAGCACACGGCGAAACCGCCGCATTATCGTGTCATGAGTTTGCTGCGCCCATCTTTCGTCGCGTGCGTCCGAGTCGCTCAGGCAGGCAACGGCCGCTTCTATCAACGACTGCTTCAGTGCCCGTGCTACTTCGGCGTTGGCCAGAATGTGCGATGAAGTCTCAGCCAAATTGCTGGCCGTCGTTAGAGCGCGGAGCAGGTTTGCCATATTGCGCAGCGCGGGAACCACGACTTGCGGAGCTCTGGGCGCACTCAGATCGCGGCTGGCCAAGGCGGAACCGGCAGCCACGATTTCGGATGTCGGCATCGACAGCGACACCCAATCCGTCGGTCCGCTGGTCCGCTCGTAGAATGCCTGCCCCTCGGCGTGTTGTAACACGGATACGGCAAGCGGCTCGCCCCTCGCACGAATACGTCGGGCCCCGGCCTAACCAGGAAGGACAGAAAGGTACGCGCCGGATCCAATTCAACGTACCGTATGCGGGAACCGCTCTCTTGCACGCGGATCAGCCAAAGATCGTCCAACTCCACGCGCGTGACCTGCCAAGCCAGACGCTCGCGTCCGATAGGCACCACCTCGGCTCTGGAGGCAGCATGCGCTGCCTCCATCTGATCCGGCTCGGCAAAGGTCAGGACCGAGCTCGTAGCCATTGATCCCCCGAAAGCAGACACCAGGCCAGCTTGCTGCTGGTACTATGCTGTACAGGTCCAGGTCAATCTGGTACCGGAGCGGTAGCTAGATCGGCAGCGTCAGCGGCGGAAGCGCCCCATGGCGGCCTTGTCGCAAAGTATGCGATGGCAGCTCGCCGAACAGTGCTCGATAGGCAGCAGAGAGGCGACTCAGGTTGCGGAAGCCATACTGCTGTCCCGCCTCCGCGACGCTCGTGGGGCTGTTGGCTGAATGACGCAAGGCGCGATGGACGTAGTGAAGCCGGAGCAGCCTGAGAAAGCTCTGCGGGCCCATGCCGACACACGCGCGGCAAGTTCGACGGAGGAGCCTGTCCGACACTCCAAGCGAACGGCTGACTTCGGCAGCACCCCATGTACGGTTCGGCTCGGTCAGCAGCAATTCTTCGAACGATGCCATCAGCCGATGGTTTTCCACCGGGATCTTCCTCGCCGGGTCTGTCAGGCATTCGACCAGCGCATGGATCAACTGCTGTTCCAGCCCATGTCCTCCCTCCAACGCGGCGAAGCTATCGGAGGTGATCCGCGCCGCCCGCATTGCCTCAGCATGTATAGCATGCAGCTCGCGCAGAGCGGCCGAACGTGCGTGCCAACAGCTGACGCCCTCCGGCATCCTCAGAACACCGCCGGTCAACGCATGGGCGTAGCGCGCAAACTCCTGCGTGGGCAGGCAGATAGCACGCCAACGGCTGGGGCCATCTGTTCTTGCGTGCACGCTTACGCCTGGACCCAATACCATCAGGTGTTCGGCATGCGCCAGCATTCCGTTCCAGACCTGACAGTATAACTTCTCAGACGTGAACGCGACCAGGATGCGGTCGAGGGGTACTCGTACAAACGCAATTCGCGGCAGGCTCTCCTCGACGGCGATCAGGCGCAGCCGATCCGGTGTGACGTGACGGACCGTTGCGCGGAATCGCCCCTTCTGCGTAGTGACAAGAGTTCAGAAGGCCGACTGCCCGCATCGCGGCTTGGAGCGCGTCAGCCTCACTGAAGGTTGCCAAAGTGCCGCACCGCATCGAGCAACGGTGCCTTGGTCGGCCGAATGCCGGCTATCCGATTCCGGCAAATCGACGAACGGTTTGCCAAAAGCGGCTAGTCTCCGGCCTGACGACGCTGCTATGCATCCAAGCGGCGCCAATTCAGCGATGCGGCGCCCAAAGCAGTCGAAGAACTTCGGGGAAGTGCCGTGAACGAAGCCGCAGCACCCAGACCGGCACGCATCGACACATTTTTCGCCACGCCTGCCGCGCGAGCGGACCGGTGGCGCGATCTTGTGGATACGGCCAAGGCATGGGCTGCCGGCAGCGGCAATCGCGTAGCCTTCGAAGCCGCTCTCGACGAGGTGGCGGCGATCGAAGAGTTTTATGGCTATCCGGGTCCTCACCTGATGGCTGCGCTGCGCCACCGCGCAGAAGCCGGTGATGCAGCGGGGGTCGCCGCCCTGGCTTGGCGGATTTCTGCGGCGCTGCTGAGCCGATCGTTCCGGCAGCACGCGGCCGACTGGGACCCGCACGGCGAAATTTCCAGTGCGGTTCCGGATGTCCTGCCGCCGAGTATTGGTCGGCACGAGGCGTCGGCGCCTTACTTTGAGGTACTGATCGTCACCGGTGCGCCGGCGGAGCGATGGGCCGCCATCGCGACGGAATGGCGCCGCCTGCGGCGATCGCAGGATACGTTCGTCTATGAACCGGTGATCGTCGGCAGCGCAGAGGATGCGTTGTGCGCGACGATGTTGAATACGGACCTTGCTGCGGTGGTGATCCACGAGGGCTTTGCCTTCCACTCGCGGCATGACGCGCCGGTGCTGCGCAGCATGGTAGATCCATTGGCCGCCCTCGACGCGTCGGACGCTTCGGCCATGCGCTTGGCCCGGGTTCTCAAGCGAGTGCGGCCCGAGCTCGACCTCTACCTGCTGTCCAACAGGCGAGTTGAAGAAATCGCGGGCAATCCCGCTGCCGATGCGGTCCGCCGCGTATTCTACGCCGTGGAGGAACTGCTTGAGCTGCACCTGGCAGTGCTGGAAGGGGTGCAGGCACGCTACGACACGCCGTTTTTTGACAACTTGAAGAAATACGCCCAGCGACCAATCGGCACCTTCCATGCGTTGCCCATTGCGCGCGGCAAGTCGGTGTTCAAGTCCGACTGGATCCGGGACATGGGCGAATTCTATGGCCCGACCCTGTTCCTGGCGGAAAGCAGCGCCACGACCGGCGGTCTGGACAGCCTGTTGGAGCCGACCGGGAACATCAAACGGGCGCAGGAGCTTGCAGCGCGCGCGTTTGGCGCCGACCACGTGTTTTTCGTGACCAACGGCACGTCGACCAGCAACAAGATGGTCGTCCAGGCCTTGCTGGCGCCCGGCGACATCGCGATCATCGACCGCAACTGCCACAAGTCGCACCATTACGGGATGGTGCTTTCGGGCGGGCAGCCGCTCTACGTCGAGGCGTTTCCGATGACGGAATACTCGATGTACGGCGCCGTGCCGCTGCGAACCATCAAGCAGGCATTGCTCGCGGCCCGCGCGGAAGGTCGGCTGGACCGCGTGAAACTGCTCGATCTCACCAACTGCACGTTCGACGGTCACATCTACAACACCCGCCGGGTCATGGAAGAATGTCTGGCGATCAAGCCCGATCTAATTTTCCTGTGGGACGAGGCGTGGTTCGGGTTTGCGCGCTGGTCGCCGTTTCTGCGGCCACGTACCGCCATGGGCGCTGCTTCGGACATTGAGGCCTGGCTGCACGATCCGGCCAGCGTGGCGGCCTACGAACGAAAGCGTGCCGAACTGGGGGACAATCCATCGGACGCTGCGCTGCTCGAAACCCGCCTGGTTCCCGACCCACGCAAGGTCCGCCTGCGCGTCTACCAGACCAACTCCACCCACAAGTCGATGTCTGCGCTGCGCCAGGGATCGATGGTCCTGGTCAAGGACGTCGACTATCACACGGTCGAGGAACAGTTCCACGAGGCGGTGTTCACCCACGCCTCGACCAGCCCGAACCAGCAATTGATCGCGAGCCTGGATGTCGCGCGACGCCAGATGGAGCTGGAGGGCTTCGGTCTGGTGACCAACGCGATTGAGATCGCACTGGTCATTCGCCGGGAAGTGAATTGGCACCCGTTGATCTCGAAGTATTTCCGCGTACTCGGTGCCGACGGGATGATCCCCGCCGAGTATCGGCAAAGCGGCTTCGTGGACTTCCTCGCCCCCGGCGCCAACTGGGCGAGCGCGCTACGCAGCATGCAGGAGGACGAGTTCTGTCTCGATCCGACCCGAATGACGCTGGTCTGCGGCACGGCGGGATATGACGGGACGCAGTTCAAAAACCTGCTGGCGAACGACTACAATATCCAGCTCAACAAGACCTCGCGCAACAGCGTGTTGCTGCAGTCGAACATCAACAATACGCGGAGCGACGTGGCGCATCTGATCCGCGTGCTTATGGAAATCAGCCGTGCCGTTGAGGCGCGCCTCGAACAGGGTGGGGATGGCGAGCGTCAGACATTCGCCGCCAGGGTGAAGAGCCTGATGACTGACGTGCCCGATCTGCCAAACTTCAGCTGCTTCCATGAGGCGTTCCGGCACGACGCGGGGTCCGCCACGCCGGAGGGCGATATTCGCGCCGGTTTCTATGCCGCCTACAACCCCACGGGCTGCGAACACATCAGGCTGTTCGATCAGGCGATCGACCAACGC
This sequence comes from uncultured Alphaproteobacteria bacterium, assembly GCA_963812075.1. Classification (GTDB taxonomy): domain Bacteria; phylum Pseudomonadota; class Alphaproteobacteria; order Acetobacterales; family Acetobacteraceae; genus JAMXLO01. The sequence continues at coordinate 21,726 of CAWETN010000013.1, read as the reverse complement.
CTGGAGAATGGACCGCCTTTGGTGTCAGCGAATTTCGTCATCCCTTATCCTCCTGGGTTCCCGATCATGGTTCCGGGTCAGGTGCTGACACGCGAAACCATCGACTTCATGCGCAAACTTGATGTGAAGGAGATACACGGGTACAACGCGACCGAGGGACTGAAGCTGGTTCATCCGGACGCGCTGGCAAAACTCGCAACAGCAGATCGGCGCTGAACATGCTCACGTGGTTCGCAACGACACTCAGATCATATCCTGAGATCGCGCTCTTCCTGTCGCTGGCCATCGGCTACTATGTCGGCGGCTTCAGCTATCGGGGTTTCGCCCTCGGGGCGGTGACATCGACATTGCTGGCGGCCATCCTGATCGGCCAACTCGGCATCACGATCTCGCCGAACGTCAAGTCGGTGTTCTTCCTGATATTCCTCTTCGCTGTGGGGTACGGCGTTGGCCCGCAGTTCGTGCGCGGCATCGCCTCGGATGGATTGCCCCAGGCCCTGTTCGCGGTCGTCGTCTGCATATTCTGCCTTGCCGTGCCGGTGATCGTGGCCCGTCTCGCCGGATACGATGTCGGCTACGCGGCCGGCCTCTACGCGGGATCGCAGACCATCTCGGCCTCGATGGGACTGGCAACCGACGCAATCAACCGGCTTGGCTTGCCACCTGACCAGACCAAGGCGACGCTCGACGCAATGCCGGTCGCCTACGCGGTAACCTACATCTTCGGCACGGTCGGCTCGGCGATCCTGCTCGCCCAGATCGGCCCCAAGATCCTCGGTATCGATCTGGTGTCGGCCTGCAGGGCATACGAGACGCGGCATGGCGGCGCGACCGAGATGGGCGGCGCCGGATCGGCCTGGCATCGCTGGGAGCTCCGCGCGTTTCGTGTTCAAACCGATGGCCGTGCCGTCGGCATGACAGCGGCGCAGGCCGAGTTATTGGTGCCCGGTGCCCGCATCTTCGTCCAACGCATCCGGCGCGGCGGCCAGATCGAGGACGCGACAGCAGACACAGTGCTGCAGGGCGGCGACATCGTCGCAGTCGCGGGACCGCGTGAAGTCATGGTCGAAGTGCTCGGCCGGGCAGCCCAGGAGGTCGAGGATGCGGAGCTGCTGAACGTGCCGGTCGAGGGTGTCGATGTCTACGTCACAAGCAAGGACGTGGACGGCAGGACACTGGCCGAGCTGGCCGTCTCGCCCGGTGCCCGCGGTGTGTTCCTGCGCCGGATCGTGCGCGGTGCCACAGCCACCGTCATTCCGATCCTGCCGAACACCAAGATCCAACGCGGCGACATCCTGACGATCGTTGGCCGACAGCAGGATACCGATGCCGGCGTCAAACTGTTGGGCGTTCCCGATCGTCCAAGCGACGTCGCAGACGTTGCCTTCATCGCCGGTGCGATAACCCTGGGTGCATTGATCGGCGCGGTGGTGCTGCACGTGAGTGGTGTGCCACTCACCCTCTCCACCGCCGGAGGAGCGCTGATCTCCGGTCTGGTATTTGGCTGGCTGCGCTCGGTAAAGCCAACCTTCGGGCGGATTTCTTCCTCGACCGTGTGGTTCATGAACTCGGTCGGACTCAACATCTTCATCGCCGTGGTGGGCATCTCTGCCGGGCCTGGCTTCGTCGCCGGGCTACAGAAACTGGGGATCAGCCTGTTCCTGTGGGGCATCGTCGCTACCTCGGTGCCGTTGATCCTGGCGATGTATGTCGGGAAGTATCTGTTCCGCTTCGACCCGGCGATCCTTCTGGGCTGTTGCGCCGGAGCGCGCACCACCACCGCTGCACTCGGCATGATCTGCGACAGCGCCAAGAGTCAGGTTCCGGCTCTCGGCTATACCGTGACCTATGCCGTCGGCAACACGCTGCTGACCATCTGGGGCATGGTGGTCGTGATGCTGCTCACCTGACACACCTGGCATTCCGGAGAACCCCCATGGAAACCATCAGCCTCCGCAAATACGAGACGCTGAGTCCGTTCGAAATCAAAGACGAGCTGATCAAGATAGGCCGGCGAACGACGTCGCAATCCAACCTTGCCTTCCTGAATGCCGGCCGCGGCAACCCGAACTGGATCGCCACCAAGCCACGCGAGGCTTTCTTTCTGCTCGGCCAATTCGCTATCACCGAGAGCAGGCGAAGCATGGATCTGCCTGCGGGTGTCGGCGGCATGCCACAGGCACCCGGCATCGCGGCGCGCCTCGACGACTGGCTGGCACACCACACCGACAGCCCCGGTGCCGTCGGCCTTGGCGCGATGGTCCGCTTCGCCATCGAGAAGTTCGGCTTCAGGCCAGATGCCTTCGTGCATGAACTCGTCGACAGCATCATCGGCGACAACTATCCAGTGCCGGACCGCATGCTCGTGCACAACGAGCAGATCGTCCATGAGTACCTGATGTGGGCGTATGTGCGGTGAACCGCGCCCCGCCGGCACGTTCGATCTGTATGCGGTCGAGGGCGGCACCGCCGCCATGTGCTACATCTTCAAGTCGCTGAAGGCGGCACGACTGCTCAATGCCGGGGATACGATTGCCTTGGGGGTGCCGATCTTCACGCCGTACCTCGAAATGCCGCACCTCGAGGACTACGCCCTGAACATCGTCAACATCCGTGCCGAACGCGAGGACACCTACCAGTTCACCGCCGCCGACTTTCAGCAACTCGAAGATCCGAAGGTCAAGGCATTCTTCCTCGTGAACCCCGGCAACCCAACGGGAGTAGCGCTCGATGCAAATGCGATCGATCTGTTGGTCAATCTCGTCAAGACGAAACGGCCCGACCTCATCATCCTGACCGATGACGTGTACGGCACCTTCGTTCCCGGCTTCCGTTCCCTGATGGGTGCGCTGCCGCGAAACACCATCGGCGTTTACTCCTACTCGAAATACTTTGGCTGCACGGGCTGGCGGCTTGGTGTCATCGCGCTGCATCAGGACAACATAATCGACGAGATGATCGCCGATCATCCGGAGGAGATCAAGCGCGCGCTGGACAAACGCTACGGCCCGCTCACGCTGACGCCGCGCGAGATCAAGTTCATCGACCGGATCGTGGCCGACAGCCGCGACGTCGCGCTCAACCACACCGCCGGCCTGTCGCTGCCGCAGCAGGTGATGATGACGATGTTCTCGCTGTTCGAAATGATGGACGAGGGCAAGGAATACCAGAAGGCGTGCATGGAGATCGTGCACCACCGCTTCCGCCTCGCGGTCGAAAGCCTCGGGCTGAACATCACGGCCTGGCCGACCTATGACGCGTATTATGGCCTGTTCGATCTGGAGTTCTGGCTGAAGAACAACGTCGCTCCCGAAGTGCTCGAGTACGTAAAGGCCAACGTTCACCCGCTCGACATCGTGTTTCGCCTGGCCGAGGAGCACGGGATTGTGCTGCTGAATGGTGGCGGCTTCGCCGCGCCGAACTGGTCGGCCCGCGTGTCGTTCGCCAATCTCGACGACGAAGCCTATGCCAATATCGGCCGCGCGGTCCGAGCCGTCGCGACAGGGTATGTCCGTGAGTACGAAGCGGCAAAGCGCGCGAAGTCCTGAACGCGCGACGACCGACGATTGGCACATCGGGATCGACGACATTCCCCGTACCTTGTGGGGGATCATTGCCTGGGGCGACGGGATGCAATCGGTGGCACATGTCACCGGCACGCTAAACCGTGACCGTGCCTTCGCGCTGCGAGCGCAGGAGATCGGCGGGCAGAACCGTCATCGATACCAACCCGGCCATGACGTCATGGCGCAGCCGGGTCCACTCATGGCGGCGTAGCACTTCGAGGGAGGAGACATGCCGTTCATCCGCTCGCACCAACATTGGTGATGCCGACTTGGTGGGGCGGGCGCGCAACGAGGCATTCACGACGTCCGACCGGACAGCACAATGGTACAGGTGAGCGCCGTCATTCGCCCGGACCTGCCAAGTGATCAACATCTGCCAGACCTCATCCGCTGTCGCGGCCAGCCCGCATGAGGCAAGAGCGCTCCTATTACGGCGCCGGAGCGTTGAGCGGCTCAGTGGCGAGTGGGACCGGGGGCGTGGCTATAGGCGGTCTCCGAGCCGACGCAGCCGTCGAGCTCCCGCTCAGCCACAGTCCCACAGAGACGAGGCGCATTTTGTTTCGAGGGAAAGTTCCGCAGCGCCTCACGACAGGTCGTGAGGGCGCATCAAACACTGTACCAAGCGGGGGCCACGCATGAACGCGCAATACGAACCCGATCACGAACTCGAGGAGCGCCTGTCGCGCCGCTTGCTGGATGTTTTCATTCGGGCGGGACTGGTCGTGGTGCTCGTGCTGCTGTGCTACCTGATCTTCTCGCCGTTCCTGACGATGATGTTGTGGGCACTGATCCTGGCGATCACGATCTACCCTCTGCATCAGATGCTGGCCGCCCGGATCGGGGGCAGACAGGGGCTGGCCGCAACTCTGATCATCCTGCTCGCCGTCGTCGTGATCGTCACGCCGACCATCATGCTGGCCAGCGAGTTCGGCGATTCGGTCCAGAACCTCATCAAGAACGTGCGCGACAACACGTTTCAGATTCCTGCGCCATCGGACAAAGTAGCCGCCTGGCCGGTCGTCGGCGAGAGAATGCATGCCGTCTGGTCGCAGGCGCACAACGATCTGCCGGGACTGGTCCAGAGCATGCAGCCCAAGCTTGGCGAACTGGCGACCAAGGCACTGGGTATCGTCGCCGCACTGGGCGGCGGTTTGCTGATGTTCCTGTTCTCGTTCGTCGTCGCCGGCATCATCATGGCCTACGGCGAGTCGGGCGCGCGGGCGATGCAGGAGATCTTCGAACGCATCGTCGGCATCGCCCGAGGCCAGGAGTTTGCCAAGCTCTCCACCGCGACCGTGCGTGCCGTCGCGTCCGGGGTCATCGGCATCGCCTGTATCCAGGCGCTGATCATCGGCGTCTCGCTGATGATCGCCGGCGTCCCGTTCGCCGGCGTGCTGGCCGTGGTCGTCCTCGTGTTGGGCGTTGCACAGTTACCGGCGCTGCTCGTCACCCTGCCGGTGATCGGCTGGATCTGGGCAAGCGGCGAATACAACACCGGCCCGGCGGTCGCCTACACCGTATTGCTGTTCGTCGGTGGCATGGCCGACAATGTGCTGAAGCCGCTCATGCTCGGCCGCGGCGTCGACGCTCCGATGCCGGTTATCCTGATCGGCGCGCTCGGCGGCATGGCCACCACCGGCATCCTCGGCATGTTCGTCGGCGCAACAGGGCTCGCGCTGGGCTACCAGATATTCATGCGCTGGGTGCAGGACAACCCGGAGCGGGCGCGGCGAACCGCCGCGGGCGGCTCCCCCTCCATCGGGTGAGCCGATGCGGCAACGTTTCATCAGGGCGGCCGGAAAACGCCTCCCTGCCCTTGCCGCCGCGCTGCTGTTCGGGAGGTGCGCCATTGTCGGGCCAACCGGGTGCTGCCGTTCGACGAGACGGCCGCCCTGATCTGGGGACGGCTGATGGCGGACGGCAGAGCGAAGGGCGCCCGCGCAGCGCCCTCGAAACCATCATCCCGGCAGTCGCCGAAGCCAATCACTGCATCGTCGTCACTGCCAACGAGCGCGACTTCGACGACGTCCAGGTCATCAACCCGCTGCACGGAACCACGCGACCCTCAGCGCGAGCCCTACCCTGCCCGCGCCGATGCCGCCCCCGGGTGTGCCGGCGGCCTCTCTCCCGCAATCCGGCGCGGTATTGGTCGCAGACGCAGCCGGCAGTCATCCCAAATGTGTTCGGTTCACCGCCGACCCCGACGGATCGAGGCGTGCCGCCGACCCGCAGGCCGGTTCGATCGGGCCTGATGCGCCGCCGCTACCTCGGCGTCAGCACCATCACCATCTGCCGGTTCTCCATGCGTGGCATCTGCTCCACCTTGGACACCGGATCCATCTCGTTCTTGATCCGCTCCAGCACGCGCACGCCGATCTCCTGGTGCGCCATCTCGCGGCCGCGGAAGCGCAGCGTCACCTTCACCTTGTCGCCTTCATCGATGAACGACTTCATGGCGCGCATCTTCACCTGGTAGTCGTTCTCGTCGATGTTCGGGCGGACCTTGATCTCCTTGATCTCGATGACCTTCTGCTTCTTCTTGGCCTCGTTCTTCTTCTTCTGCGCCTCGTATTTGTATTTGCCGAAGTCGAGGATCTTAACCACGGGCGGCACGGCGTTGGGGCTGATCTCCAGCAGGTCGAGCCCCACCGACTGGGCGCGGAGCCAGGCGTCGCGGGCGCTCATCACCCCCTGCATCTCGCCGTCCTGATCGATCAGCCGCACCTGCGGTGCACGGATCTCGTCGTTCACGCGCGGCCCGTCACGGGTCGGCGGAGCGGTCATTGGTCCTCTTGGTATGGTGTTCTTCTCCTGGTGACTACGGGTTAGTGCAAGGGGCCGATCTTGGCCGATTCGGCCGTTACGTTTCAAGCTTTAGGGAGGCAGGCCACGGGCGCGCGGCCTGATGTGCCCCGTCCGCTTTCAACTCCGTAAGATCGGGTGGCGTTGCCTCGGCTGCAAGCCCCGCACCGCCTCGTCGAGCGGCAGCACCTCCTGCGCCGCCGCGCCCAGCCGGCGCAGCGCCACCGTCCGCTGCTCCGCCTCGCGCCGGCCGACGACCACGAGGACCGGCACATGGGCCAGGCTGTGCTCGCGCACCTTGGCGTTGATCTTCTGGTTGGAGAGGTCGGTCTCGACCGTCCAGCCCTGCCTTCGGCGCAGCGTCCCCGGCCACCTCGCCCGCGTAGTCGTCGGCGTCCGAGACGATGGTCGCCACCACCGCCTGCACCGGCGCCAGCCACAGCGGGAAGCGGCCGGCGTACTGCTCGATCAGGATGCCCAGGAAGCGCTCGAAGCTGCCCAGGATGGCGCGGTGCAGCATCACCGGCGTGCGCCGCGCCCCGTCCTCGGCCACGTATTCGGCGTCCAGCAGCTCCGGCAGCATGAAGTCCACCTGCAGCGTGCCGCACTGCCAGTCCCGCCCGATCGCGTCGCGCAGCACGAACTCGAGCTTGGGGCCGTAGAACGCCCCCTCCCCCGGGTTCAGCGTGTACTCCACGCTGGCGATCGCGCAGGCCTCGCGCAGCGCGGCCTCGGCGTGGTCCCACACCTCGTCGGCGCCGACCCGCATCGCCGGGCGGTCGGAGAACTTCACCGAGAACTCCGGAAAGCCGAAGTCGCGATAGATCGGTGGACAGCAGCTCGACGAACCGCACCGTCTCCGCGGCGATCTGCTGCTCGGTGCAGAAGATGTGCGCATCGTCCTGCGTGAACGACCGCACCCGCATGATGCCGTGCAGCGCGCCCGACGGCTCGTAGCGGTGGCAGGAGCCGAACTCCGCCAGCCGCAGCGGCAGCTCGCGGTAGCTGCGGATGCCCTGGCGGAAGATCTGGATGTGGCACGGGCAGTTCATCGGCTTCAGCGCGAGCGTCTTGTCCTCGTCCTCGACCTGGCAGACGAACATGTCCTGGCGGAACTTGTCCCAGTGGCCCGAGCGCTCCCAGAACGAGCGGTCCAGCAGCTGCGGCGTCTTCACCTCCTGGTAGCCGGCCGCCTCCAGCCGCCGCCGCATGTAGGCCTCGGTGGTGCGGTACAGCTTCCAGCCCTTCGGGTGCCAGAACACGCTGCCCGCCGCCTCCTCCTGGAGGTGGAACAGGTCCATCTCCTTGCCGATGCGGCGGTGGTCGCGGCGTTCCGCCTCCTCCAGCATGTGCAGGTAGGCGTCGAGCTCCTTCTGGTCGCGCCAGGCGGTGCCGTAGATGCGGCTCAGCATGGCGTTGCGGTGATCGCCGCGCCAGTAGGCGCCGGCGACCTTCATCAGCTTGAACGCACTGCCGACATCGGCGGTGGAGCGCATGTGCGGGCCGCGGCACAGGTCCACCCAGTCGCCTTGCCGATACAGCGAGATCGGCTCCTCGCGCGGCAGGTCCTGGATGATCTCAGCCTTGTATTTTTCGCCCTTGTCCTGGAAGAAGCGGATCGCTTCGTCGCGGTCCATCACCGAGCGCTCGAACCGCTCCCCGCGCGCGACGATCTCGCGCATCTTCGCCTCGATCGGCGCGAAGTCCTCCGGGGTGAACGGCTCGTTGCGAGCGAAGTCATAGTAGAAGCCGTCGTCGATTGCCGGCCCGATGGTGACCTGCGTGCCGGGGTAGAGTTCCTGCACCGCTTCGGCCAGCACGTGCGCGGCGTCGTGGCGGATCAGCTCCAGCGCCTCGGGATCGCGGCGGGTAACGAATGTCACGGCGGCGTCACGGTCGATCGCGGTGGCCAGATCGACCACCTTGCCGTCCAGCTTCATCGCCAGCGCGGCACGCGCCAGGCCCGGGCCGATCGCCTCCGCCACCGTCGTGCCCGTGACCGGCCCGTCGAAACGGCGCACGGACTGGTCGGGCAGGGTGATGGCAGGCATCGGTCAGGGCTCCTCCTTGGGTCAGAGCGGGTTTCTATGGCGACGGGCAACCCGCTACGCAAGTGCCATGATCTGCCGATAGACCTCGAGCGTCGCCCGCTGCATCTCGGCCACGGTGCAACGCCGCAGCACGGCCTCGCGCGCCCGGTGCCCCACCGCCTCGCGCTGGTCGGCGGGCAGCGCCAGCACCGCCTCGATCGCCCCCGCCAGCGCCGCAGGATCGCCCGGCGGCACGCGCCAGCCGGTGACGCCGTGCTCCACCGTCTCAGTCGGGCCGCCAAGATCCGAGGCGACCACCGGCCGCCCCATGGCCTGCGCCTCGATCACCACCCGGCCGAACGCCTCGGGCTCGGTCGAGGCATGCACCACGACATCGGCCAGGAGCAGCGCCGCCGGCATGTCGTCGCAGTCGCCCACGAGGCGCAGCCGATCCGCAACGCCGAGCGCCTCGGCATGGCGCACGAGTCTCGCCGAATAGCGGCTGCGCCCTTGGTCCGATCCGGCCAGCACGGCGCATACGTCGCGCCGCGCCATGCGCGCCAGCGCCTCGATCAGCACGACCTGCCCCTTCCAGCCGGTCAGCCGGCCCGGGAGCAGCGCGATCGGAGCGGACTCGGGCACGCGCCACGCCTGCGCCAGACGCGCGATGCGGTCGCCCGACACCACGGCCGGATCGAACCGCGCCGGATCGACACCGCGGGGGATGACCCGGATGCGGGTCGGATCGGTGCCGTGCCGGGCAACGATGTGCCCGGCGATGAAGCGGCTCGCCGCGATCACCTGCTCGCCGCTGGCCATCACCGCGTTGTAGCGGCGCTTGAACGGCAGGTTCTCGCCGTAGGTCCCGTGATAGGTGGTGACGAAATGCGCGCCGGTGCGCCGGCAGGCCAGCCACGCCGACCACGCGGGACCGCGCGAGCGTGCATGCACGATCTGCACACCCTCGGCCTTGATCAGCGCCGCGAGCCGCCCCGCGTTGCGCCAGAGCGAGAACGGATTGCGCCGCATCAGCGGAAGCGTGACGTGGCGGCCGCCGGCGGCCTCGATCGCCGCCACCAGGCGTCCCCCGGCGCTGGCCACCAGGGCCCGCCACCCCGCGCCCACGATCGCCTGGGTGATCTCGACGGTCCCGCGTTCCACCCCACCGGTGACCAGCGAAGGCAATACTTGCAACACCGTGATCCCGGAATTGCCTGGCGTCTGCGCTGTCACCCAATTCAACTTGAACGTGTCGTCGGGCGTGGGATAAATGCCCGTCAAGCGCGGGACAAGCGTTGTTGGCAATCGGCCAGGCCGCCTGTCGGGGAGCGGACCGCCTGCCGCATCCGGGGTAGCGCCATTTGACCGATCTGCACTGGCTGCCGAAGCTCGCCTGACTGGCGCAACCGCCTGCGCGCGCTGCCTGGTGACCCGGCGCCGCCTGGGACGAGGCGGTGGCGCTGGCCAACGCGCGGCTGAACTTCGTGCTGACCAACGCGCTGGACGAAACCGTCCGCCGGGTCTGTCCCGGACGCGCCCGCCGGCCTGGCGACCAAGCCGGTGCGGCTGGCGGTGCTCGGCTCCTCGACACTGACCCACCTGCTGCCGGCGATCCGCGTCGGCGGCCTGCGCCGCGGCATCTGGATCGACGACCTACGAAAACGACTACGGCCAGTATCTGCCAGGAACTGGCCGATCCCGCCTCGCCGCTGCACGCCTTCAAGCCGAACGCGGTGCTGCTGGCGCTCGACGCCCACCACCTGACGGCCGGCGTCACCGCCGGGCTGGACGCGGACGGCGCCGACGCGGCGCTGGCCGAGGTGCAGGACCGAGATTCGCGAGATCTGGCGGCTGGCGCGCGAGGCGTTCCGCTGCCCGATCATCCAGCAGACGGCGCTGCCGGTGCACCTGCCGCTGCTGGGCAGCAACGAGCATCGCCTGCCCGGCTCGCGCGCCCGGCTTCATCGCCCGGCTGAACGCGGCGCTGCGCGACGATGGCGGAGGCCGAAGGGCGTCGACCTGCTGGCGCTCGACGAGCGCGCCGCGCGCGACGGCATCGCCCGCTGGCACGATCCGGCGCTGTGGCACCGCGCCAAGCAGGAGGTCGCGCCGACCGCCGCGCCGCTGTACGGCGACCTGGTCGGCCGGCTGCTCGCCGCCAAGCAGGGACGCTCGTTCAAGTGCCTGGTGCTGGACCTCGACAACACGCTCTGGGGCGGCGTGATCGGCGACGACGGGATGGAAGGCATCGTGCTCGGCCAGGGCAGCCCGCTCGGCGAGGCGTATGCGGCGTTCCAGGACTACGCCCGCGAGCTGACGCCGGCGCGGCGTGATCCTGGCGGTCTGCTCGAAGAACGACGAGGCGAACGCGCTGGAGCCGTTCGAGCAGCATCCCGAGATGGTGCTGCGGCGCGGCGACATCGCCAGCTTCGTCGCCAACTGGTCGGACAAGGCCGGCAACATCCGCGCGATCGCCGAGGAGCTGAACATCGGCCTCGATTCGCTGGTGTTCGTCGACGACAACCCGTTCGAGCGCAACCTGGTGCGCCAGGAACTGCCGATGGTCGCGGTGCCGGAGGTGTCGGACGATCCGACCTACTACCCGCGTGGCGCTGGCCGATGCCGGCTACTTCGAGGGGCTGTCGGTCACCGACGAGGACCGCGAGCGCACCGGCGCAATATCAGGGCAACAAGGCGCGCGACGCGCTGAAGGCGTCGGCGACCGACCTGCCGGCCTATCTGCGCGGGCTGGAGATGCAGCTGGTCGTGGAAGCGCGTTCGACCGCGTCGGGCTGCAGCGCATCGTGCAGCTGATCAACAAGATCAACCAGTTCAACCTGACGACGCGCCGCTACACCGAGGAGGACGTGCTCGCGGTGATGGCCGATCCGGACGCGTTCGGGCTGCAGCTGCGCCTGCTCGACCGGTTCGGCGACAACGGCGATCATCGCCATCGTCATCGGCCGGCTGCAGCGAGGACAAGGACCTCGACGATCGACACCTGGCTGATGAGCTGCCGCGTGCTGGGCCGGCAGGTCGAGCCGACGACGCTGAACCTGATCGCGCAGCAGGCGCAGGCGCTCGGCGCGCGGCGGCTGGTCGGCGAGTATATCCCGACGAAGAAGAACGGCATGGTGAAGGAACCACTACGCCGGTCTCGGCTTCACCGTCATGCAGACGGACGCGGACGGCGGCTCGCGCGCCCTGCTGGACCTGGCCGGCTTCATGCCGGCGGAAACGTTCATTCATGTGTGGAGGGCTGATCGCTCATGCCGACGCGCAGTGATGCAGAACTCACGCAGCAAAGGGGCTGATGCCGCATGCCGACCGAAGCAGACGTCTATGGCGCGCTCACCGAGATCTTCCACGACGTGTTCATGCGCGACGATCTTGTGCTGAAAGCGGAACTGACCGCGAAGGACGTGGCGGGCTGGGACTCGTTCAAGCAGATCGAGATCATCATGGCCACCGAGGAGCGCTTCGGCATCAAGATGAGCACCCGCGAAATCGACAGTCTGCAGAACGTGGGCGACCTTGTGCGGGTGGTGATGGGCAAGGGAAGTTAGTGCTGGGCACACGCGCATTGCCCGCCGGCAGGGCGATTGACTGATTCGTACCGCGCGCCCTATTGATGCCGGGGGCCAAAATCACCATCAGGAAAGTCGCATGACTGGCGAAGCGTCGCCGAGCGCATCACATCGATTCGTTGAAGCACCGTGGCGCAAGTCTTGCAGCGTTCCGTCGAACAACATTGACCCGAGTCATGCCCCGCAAACCCACGCAGGCTGAGCGCCGGAAAACGGCCGGCTCTCCGACCGCGACGTCAAACCCTGCCACATCGGCCGGAACGGCGGCGCGCATCGCCCGCAAGAAGGTCTCCTCGCCGGTCAAAGGCAAGCAGCCGGCGGAGCAACGGCGGGCCGGCAGGACGCGTACTCCTGCGGCCGCTCCGGTCCCCGCGCCCTCGCCGCCGGACATCAGCATCGCCATCGATCCCGTGGTGTGGGGCGGTCGCATCAACGGGCGCTTCGACGTGCAGATCCGCGGGCGGGTGGTATCATCCGAAACGATCGAGGAAGTCGAGCTCCTGGCCGACGGACTCCTGGTCTCGCGGGTGCGCTTCGGCCAGCCCGAGCGGCTGACAGGACAGAGCCGGCCCGGGCAGTGGGACTATCAGTTCACCCTCCCCCGTCTGCAGGAATACGCCAACATCCGCTGCCCCTGCGTGATCCGGGCACGCACCAGCGAGGGCCGCGAGCGTGATGAGCCATTCGAGGTCCTCGTCGACCTGCACAGCCCGGATCCGGTGAAAGGCAGGTTCCAGCCGACCCAGCGAGGCGTCGGCCACGACGAAACCCGGCCGCCGATCGTGTGCTACGTCGAACGGGCCGCCCTCGACGTCAACGGCAACTTCGAGATGTGCGGTTGGACCGTCGCAATGGCGCCGATCGTCACGGCGCAGGTGCTTCTCGAGGGTGATTCACGTGCGCTGGCTGCCGACATAGGTGGACTCCGGGGCGATGTGGCGAAAGCCTATCCAGGCTACCCCGATGCCGAGGCATCGGGGTTCGTGCTGGCGGCCCGCACTGATCAAAGCCTGGCAAGGACCCCGACTTCGGCGACGCTGCAGACATTCAGCCTGGACGGATGCTCGCAAGAGGTGACGATTCCGCTGGAATATGTCGCCAGCCTGGTCGCGGCCGCCCCGCCACCGGCCACCGACGCCGGAGCCGCCGGCACCGGCACCGGAAGCGCTCGACCGGCCGGCTGCCGATCCCGCTGTGCCGGAGCAGGAGATCGTCCCCGGGCCGCCCCAGGCCGAACAACCGTCAGACGGCGATGCGCGCCGGCAGATCCATTTCTTCTGCGATCAAGCCGGCGTGGCAGCCGACCGCACCGTTAGGGTGACCGGCTGGGCGGTCTCTGCTGTCGGGATCGCCAGCATCGGCATTTACCTCGACGGCGAGAAACTCGGCGATGCCGAACTCGGGCTGCCGCGGACCGACGTGGGCGAGGCCCACGCAGAGATTCCGATGGCACGGTTCTCCGGTTTCCTGTTCGAGCGCCGCGTCGCGGAGATCGGCGAAGGCGAACACGACCTGTGGATCGCAGTCCACAACGGCATGGACGACGTGTTCAGCGCGACGCGGCTCGTGCATGCGCATATCCCCCCCGAGCCCGACGCCCGCGCCACCGAGGCTGCTGCGCCGATCGAGCACGGACCGAAGCCGGCGACCGATCCGTCCGAGTTCCGCTTCTCGCTCGACAACCCCCTGGTCGTCGCCGGGTCGGCGGTCAACCCGATCACCGGCAGACTGACGATCGAGGGCTGGGCAATGGCGCAGTCGGGCGTGACCTCGATCGCGGTGCACCTGGACGAGCAGCGCCTCGGCGAAGCGCATTGCGGCCTGGCGCGTCAGGACGTCGCCATCGCCTATCCTGACTGGGCGAATTCCCTGCGCAGCGGCTTTGCCTTCCATTGCCCGCCACGCTCGCTGCAGAACGGCAAGCACGTCATCCGGCTGATCCTGCGGGCGAGCAACGGCCAGGAGATGCTGCACAGCTTCCAGATCGAGATCAGGCGGCCCGAGGGCGACGACGAACAGGCGAACATCCGCCGCCGCATGACACGCAGGCAGGCAGACATGGTCGCGGACCTGCTGCGCGAGATGGATTGGCATCCGACCTTCGGCCTGATCCTGCGACCGATGGACGGCGGCGCGACCGATCGCCTGCAGGCGACACTGCGGTCGCTCGACTCGCAGGTCTACCCGGCATGGCACCTGACCATCCTCGCGGAGGACGAGGCGGCGGCGGAAGCCGTACGGGGCGAGTTGGCGGACCTGGCCGCTCACCGGATCGAGCAGATCTCCGTGGTCAGTCGCTCCAAGGCCGCGGGCGACCTGTCGCTGACCGACAGCGCCGGGCCCTCGCTGCTCGGCGCGCTCTGCCCGGGCGATGAGCTTGGCTGCGACGCGCTGGCAGAGCTCGCGCTGGCCAGCGGACTGCATCGCGACGCCGACTTCCTCTACGCCGACGAGGCGCGCCGCAGCCCGGTCAGTCGGACGTATGAGCCGTTCTTCAAGCCGGCCTACTCGCCGGACCTGTTGCTCTCGACCAATTATATCGGACGGCCGTGGTTTGCCTCGCGCGAGCTGATGCAACGGTGCGGGATCACCTACCGCGACCTGCTGCAGAACGGCGAGTACGACCTGGTGCTGCGCCTGGTCGAACAGGCCGGGCGGGTCCATCGCGTGCCGAAGCTGCTGGCGCGGCGCGGCGCCGACGACATCGACGACGATGCCGCATCCCGAGCGGCGCTCGACCGCGCCGCGAAGCGTCGCGGCTTCACCGCCGATGTGACGCCAGGCTGCGTTCCCGGCACATTCCGCCTGAAGCGCACGCTGCGGACAACCGGGAAGGTGTCCATCATCATCCCCACCTGTGGCGCACACGGGCACGTCAGGACGTGCATCAGCACGCTGCGCAGGCACACCGCCTACAAGAATTTCGAGATCGTCTGCATCGACGACGTGCCGGACAGCCAGATGGCGCTGAAGCTCTGGGTGCATGAACACGCCGACAAGGTCATCGCCGCTCCCGGCCCGTTCAACTGGTCCCGCTACAACAACCTCGCCGCCGACATCGCCGACGGGGAGTTCCTGTTGTTCCTGAACGACGACACAGAGATCGAGCACGACGACTGGCTCGATGCGCTGCTGGAGCACGCGCAGCGCCCCGAGGTCGGCATCGTGGGGCCGCTCCTGCTGTATCCGGACCGAGGCATGCAGCATGCCGGCATGTTCCTCGGCGCCGGCATCGGCCGCCACGCGTTCCGCTTCGCGCCGGAAACCGAACCCGGCTATTTCGGTCTGGCCTTGACCCAGCGCAACGTGATCGCGGTGACCGGAGCGTGCATGCTGGTGCGTCGTTCGCTGTTCGACGCACTCGGCAGGTTCGAAGAGGCGCACACGGTCATCAACAATGACCTGGACTTCTGCCTTCGCGCGCACGAACACGGCAGGCACGTGGTGTACACGCCGTACGCGAGGCTGATCCACCATGAACTCGCCAGCCGTGAATCGATCAGCGAGGTGTTCGACACCAAGGGTTTCGATTCGCGCTGGCGCACCCTGTTCGCCTCCGGCGATCCGTATTTCAGCCCGCGCCTGTCCCGCCACTCCGACGACTATCGGCCGGACGACGAACCGGCGCAGGAGGTGTTCGCGGGCAATCCCCTGTTCCACGCCGATGAGATCCGCCGCGTCCTGGTGGTCAAGCTCGACCATATCGGCGACTTCATTACCGCCCTACCGGCGATCCGCCGCCTGAAGGAGCTGTTTCCCCAGGCCTCCATCACCGTGCTCGCCGGGCGCGCGGCGCGCGCCTTCGCCGCCCTGGAGCCCTGCATCGACGAGTTCCTCGAGTTCGAATTCTTCCATGCCCGCTCGCAGCTTGGCGAAAAACAGTTGACCAGCCGCGATCTCGAGGAGCTGGGCGAGCGGCTCGCACCATACCGCTTCGACATCGCCGTGGACATGCGCAAGCACCTCTCGACGCGCGACGTGCTGCGCCATACCGGTGCGCGCTTCCTCGCGGGCTACGACTACATGGGACAGTTCCCGTTCCTGGACATCGCGTTGGAGTGGGACGGCGACAGGACGCTGCACCGCAAGCGCGGCCACGTGGTGGACGACCTGCTGGAGCTGGCGGGAGCGATCGGCGTCGCCGGCGCGCCGCAGCGTGGCCTGCTGGCGGTCGCCCTTCCCAGGCTCGAGCGGGGCAAGCTGCCACGGAAGCTGCGGGCGTTGTTCCGCCAGCCGGTCGTGGCGATGCACCCAGGAGCCGGCAACATCACCAAGCAGTGGCCGCCGGACTACTTCATCGCGCTCATCCTGCTGCTGCTGGAACGCAACGGCGTCAACGTCCTGCTGGTCGGCGGACCCGACGAGAAGGAGCTGGCGGACCTGATCATGGCCGGCGTGGCGCGCCCCGACCGCATCGCTTCGGTGGCCGGCGAGCTCCCGCTGGCCGAGCTGCCGCGCATGCTGGCCGGCTGCCGGCTGTATATCGGCAACGACAGCGGCCCAAAGCACGTCGCCGCCGCGGTCGGGGTGCCGACCATCGGCATCCACTCCGGCGTGGTCGATGCCGCCGAATGGGGCCCGGTGGGGCGACGCGCGGTCGCGCTGCAGCGCGCGATGATCTGCAGTCCCTGCTATCTCGAACACGCCGAGGATTGTCCGCGCGATCTGGCCTGCCTGACGCAACTGGAACCCTCGGTGGTGCACCGGATGGCGGAGCAGCTGCTGGCCCAGCCGGTCGGCCCGCCGCAGGTACAGCCGCTGAACGAGGTGTTCGAGACGCCGCGGCCGCTGCCGAAGCGCCGCGCCACCCCACCCGCGAAGCCGAAGCCGCGGCGCCGGCTGCGCGTGCCCGCCTGATGCCGCCGTGACCCTCGACGGACGACTCGATCGCGGCGATGGCGTGGAATTGGCTTGGGTGCGCCATCCCGGCAGCGGCGCGACCGTGGTGTTCCTGCCCGGCTTCCGCAGCGACATGACCGGCGACAAAGCGACCGCACTCGCCGCTTTCTGTGCCGAGCGCGGCCACGCCATGCTGCGCTTCGACTACTCGGGCCATGGCGCGAGCGGCGGCCGGTTCGAGGACGGCACCGTCGGCCGCTGGACCGAGGACGCGCTGACCGTCATCGACCGGCTGACCGAGGGACCGTTGATCCTGGTCGGCTCCTCGATGGGCGGCTGGATCGCGCTGCTGGCCGCCCTCGCCCGCCCCGGCCGGGTCGCGGCGCTGATCGGCATCGCCGCCGCCCCCGACTTCACCGAGCGGCTGATGTGGCAGGCGATGACCGCCGAGCAGCGCCTCAAGCTGGTGCGTGACGGCGTGTTCCAGCGGCCGAGCGAGTACGGCGAGCCCTACCCGATCACCCGCGCGCTGATCGACGACGGTCGCACGCGGCAGCTGCTCAACGCGCCGATCGGGCTCGACTGTCCGGTGCGGCTGCTGCACGGCCAGGCGGACGCCGATGTGCCGTGGCGGACGGCGCTGCACATCGCCGACCGGCTCCGCAGCCGCGACGTCGAGGTGGTACTGGTGAAGGACGGCGACCACCGCCTGTCCCGCCCGCAGGATCTGGGGCTGCTACGCCGGACTCTCGCCCCGCTCCTCGGCCAGGATGGCGCATAGCCCTTCGCGATAGCTCGGATAGCGCCAGCGCAGGCCGAGTTCCTGCTGGGTCCGCCGGCTCGACACCTTGCGGTCCTCTGCCCAGAAGCTGCGCGCCATCGGGCTCATCGTGACGCAAGCCTGTTCGAACGGCACCGGCACGGGCGCAGCGATCCCGAGCAGCCGGGCCGCCTCGGCCATGACTTCGGCGCTCTCCGCCGGTGCATCGTCCGCAAGGTGCAGCACGCGCACCCCGCCGTCACGCGGCTGCCGCATCGCCGCCATCACCGCCCGCACGATGTCGTCGCGGTGGATGCGACCGAAGGTATGGCCGGGCCTCACCACGCGCCGCGCCGTCCCCGCACGCAGATCATCGAACGCCGACCGCCCGGGCCCATAGATGCCGGCGAGGCGGAACAGATCGACGGCGCGGCGATCGGCGAAGCGTCGCCATCCCGCCTCGGCCGCCAGGCGACGGCGGCTCCGCTCCGAGCCGGGCGCAGGCTCCGTGTCCTCATCGACCCAGCCGCCGCCGCGGTCACCGTAGACGCCGGTGGTGGACAGGTAGCCGATCCAGCGCAGCGCCGGTGCCGCGGCGATGGCATCGGCGTAGCGCACCAGCACCGGGTCGCCCGCGCCGTCCGGTGGCACGGTGGACAGCAGGTGCGTTGCCCGCCCCACCTCGGCGCCGGCGCTGCCGAACGCCGCGCGCGTGATGCCCGCAACCGTGAAGCCGGCCGCCTCGGCCGCCCGCGCAACCGCCGCCCCGACATAGCCGACACCGAACAGCAGCAGATGTGCCGCAGGCACCCGGCCCTCAGAAATCCAGGTCGGCGTAGTGCTGCGGCGCGGACAGGCCCGGCACGCGATCGGCCAGCACGCCGCGGAAGCTCGGGCGCGACTTCATCCGTGCGTACCAGTCACGTGCCGCTTCCGACACCGACCAGTCCACATCGCCGATGAAGTCGAGACAGGACAGCTGCGCCGCCGCAGCGAAGTCCGCCAGCGTGATCGCGCTGCCGGCGAGCCACTTCCGCGTCTCCGCCAGCCAGCCGAGATACTCCAGGTGATAGCGCAGCCCGATATAGCCGGCGCGTAGCGCGGCGGCATCCGGGTTGCCGCGCCCGGCCATGCGCTTCAGCACCTTCTCGCCCAGCAGGTTGCGCGTCGTCTCGGCAGCGAACTTGCCGTCGAACCATGCGACCAGCCGGCGGGCCTCGACACGCTCGGCCAGCGTGCGTCCCAGCAGCGGCGTATCAGGGTAGGCTTCATCGAGATACTCGCAGATCACCCCGGAATCGGCGACGACCAGGCCGGTGTCCTCCACCAGGGTCGGCACTGTGCCGGCAGGGTTCAGCTCGAGGTAATGCTCCCGCCGCTCCCACACTTTTTCCGTCCGCAGTTCGAACGGCAGCCGCTTCTCCGCCAGCACGAGGCGCACCTTGCGCGAGAATGGCGAGAGCGGCAGGTGATAGAGTATTCGCATCGTCGTGGCTTATCGCATCCGCTCTCGCGTCGCGCCAAGCCGCCGTCCGCTCACGCCTTCGTCGGCTACGACAGATCGGTGGCAGCGCCGGCCGGTTCCTCCGGCAGCGCGCGGCGTCGGCCGCCGCCCGGCTGGAAGCGCCGCAGATAGGCCGGCACCACCAGTTCCACCGGCGTCGGCACGATGCCCAGCTCCGGCAGGCCCGGCAGGTCGGCGCTGCACACATTGTCCTGCTGCAGCATCAGCAGCTGATCGCGCGTGAGCGGCTTGCCGGGCAAGAACTCCATGAACCGCGCCTGCAGCCGCGCGAGACCGATCGGAACGTCGATCATGCGACGCCTCCGCCCGGTCTGTTTCAGGATGTAGGCCAGCAGCTCGCGCATCGACCAGACGCGCGGACCACCGAGTTCATAGACCGCGCCCACTGCGTCCGCGCGCGCCAGCGCCGCCATCACCGCATCGGCCACGTCGCCGACATAGACCGGCTGGAAGCGCGTATCGCCGCAGATCACCGGCATCACCGGCAGGAGCCGCGCCATCGCCGCGAAGCGGTTGAACAGCTGGTCCTCGGGGCCGAACACCAGCGATGGCCGCAGGATCGTCGCCGCGGCGCACGCGTCGCGCAGCATGGCCTCGCCGGCGCCCTTGCTCGCGGCGTAGCGGCTGGCGGCATGCGGGTCGGCACCGATCGCCGAGACGTGCACCAGGCGGCCGACGCCGGCCTGCGCCGCGAGCCGGCCGAGCAGCCCGGCGCCCTCGGCGTGGACACGCTGGAAGTCCCCGGCGTGCCCCTCCGCCAGGATGCCCACCAGGTTGACCACGAGGTCGGCGCCGTCCACCGCGCGGCGCGCCGTCGTCTCGTTGGTGATCGAGGCGAACAGCGGCACCACCTGCCCCACCGCGCCCATCGGTTTGAGGAACAGCGCCGCCTCCGGATCGCGCACCGCGACGCGCACCACGAAGCCCCGCTTCGCCAGCCGCTTCACGACGTAGCGGCCGATGAAGCCCGAACCGCCGAACACCGTCGCCACGCTGCGCGTCGCCATCACCGCACCTCCTGCCGCGCCTGCTTGATAGGCGGCGGCGCAACGAGGCTCAAGCCGCGGGGTCCGGTGCTTCCGGCGTCGGTTCCGACGCATCGGGGCCGGGCGGCGGCTCCGGTGCGCGCGGGTGCCAGCCCAGCCGATCGGCCACGCCCTCGGCGCGGCGCAGCGCCACGTCGAGCGCCGCCATGGTGGCCGACAGGTCCTCGGTGTCGTCGGTCCGCCAGGCGCGGACGGTCCACAGCCACACCGCGAGCAGACCCTTCACCCGCAATTCGCCGCCGACGCCGCGCGTCGGGACGCCGGCACCCTCCAGCATCCAGCGCATGCTCCGGCGCGTGGCGAGGGTGAGCAGCAGCGCGGTGGGAGGGTCCGCGGGGCAGCGTCCGCAGCAGCGCCAGCACGCCGGCGCGGTGCGCCTGGAGCGTGTCGAGGCGTCGCATCAGCAGATCGAACAGCCGGTCGCGCGCGGTCCCGTCGGAGGCTGCGTCGGTCAGCGCCGCCTGGTCCGCGAGCCGACCGAAGCGCAGCAGGATCGCGGCACGGCCGGGGAAGCGCTCGCGGGCGCGCGCCAGAGGCAGGCTGGCGGCGCGGGCCGCGCCGGCGACGCTGACCGAGCGCCAGCCTTCCGCCGCAGCCTGCTGGAAGGCGGCAGCGATCAAAGCGCGATCGAATGCGGCATCGTCCATGGCCCATCATGGCGTTCAGCGCCCTGCTTGACCACCCCGCGGGCCGCGCCTGGCTCTCCGATGAGCCCCACAGCTTCGAACGGCGCCTACTCCGCCGCCACCACCATCCGCCGCCGCGGCGCGATGCGCAGCACCAGCAGCGAGGCCAGCAGGCACGCCAGCCCGCTCGCCATGAACGCCAGCAGGTAGCTGCCGGTCGCGCTGCGCACGATGCCGGCGCCCACCGCGGCGCATGGCGCCGCCGATCTGATGCGTGGCGAAGATCCACGACATGAGCACCGGCGCCGACTTGCGGCCGAACACCTCGTTCACCAGCGCGAAGATCGGCGGCATCACCGCGATCCAGTCCAGCCCGTAGAACACCGCGAACACCGTCAGGCTCACCGAATCGAAGTTGGTGTAGGGCAGCGCCAGCAGCGACAGGCCGCGCAGCCCGAAGATCCAGAACAGCAGGATGCGCGGGTTGAAGCGGTCGGTCATCCAGCCGGAGATGGTCGAGCCGATCAGGCTGAACACGCCCAGCGAGGCCAGGATGCCGGCGCCGGCGAACTGCGAGTAGCCGTGATCGACGCAGAACGCGATCAGATGCGTGCCGATCAGCCCGTTGGTGGAGAAGCCGCAGATCGCGAAGCTCAGCGCCAGCAGCCAGAAGTCCATCGAGCGCAGGCCGCGGATCAGCCCGTCGATTGCCACCCCGAACGGGTTGCCGCCGCGCACCGGCGACAGCGGCTCGCTGGTGGAGCCCAGTGGCGCGAGACCGATGGCGGCGGGGGATTCCGGCAGCAACAGTGCGGCGAGCGGGATCAGCACGGCGATGCTCAGCGACACCGTGATCGACACGCTCTGCCAGCCGTAGCTCTGCGACAGCCGCCCGAGGATCGGCAGGAAGATCAGCTGCCCGGCGGCGTTGGCCGAGCTCAGCAG
>CAWETN010000012.1:0-273328 GCA_963812075.1 uncultured Alphaproteobacteria bacterium | reverse complement strand
GATCGCTGCATGGCGATGCTTGACACACTGTCACTGGCGTCACATGTCTCCGTGATGCTCCACCTCATCCAGCCCCACGGCGGCGTCACCACCGGCCCTATAGGACATCAACCTATGGAGGGCCAATGCACGACGATGCTGCCGATATCAAACGCGAAGCCGATCGTATCCAACTCATCTTCTCGATGCTCGTCTCGCCAGTCCAGGGAGAACGGGTAGCAGCACGAGAAGCTTTGGAACGCGTGTTCAGCACAAGCGGCCGACATCCGAGCGACTTCAGGGTTGTCCCGGCCACCGATAGGTCTGCTTTCGATTATGCAGAGCGCATGCCAAAAATGCACGACGAAGAGGTTGCTTCTTTCCAGGAGCGGCAGGACTCGGCGGATGCTTTGCTCAAGAAGGTACAGCAAGAGCGAGACCAACTGTTGCGTGAGAACCACGCACTGAGGGAACGGCTGGACACTAAGCCGACCGACGATGGATTGAGCGTCGATCTTGAGACGCCCTTGCACGGAATGGCTGACGATGAGGTACTGAACTTGTCGCTGGACGAGATCAGCAAGCGCATCGAGGCATTGATGGAGCGCCGAACAACAGCGGGGCACAACGTATGTGCCCAAATCGACCTCCCATTAGGCGAGTTGGGACTGGCGCTGCTCCACAACCACACTCGGCAGTTCGGCAAGCGGAAGCGTCGGGGCTCCAATGCACCGTCCAAAAGTGACTGGTTGAAAATGCACGCAGGTAAGGACTCAAGTTGGGTTCGAAAGTGCATCCGCGCTGTGATCGCAGTCCGCAGTGGCGGTCTCGATCTCCGTGACGCGCATTCGGTCGAGGAAATCCTCCGTGTGCAGCGACAAGCCCGGACGTCCTCATAAGGTGGCGTCCAACGCCTCTTATTCCGCTATCAGCATGTTATGGGTGCGGGGAATCGCCAGGAGGAGCCGGTGAAACCCTATGTCGTTCCTTTTTTGTCTATACGAGAATATGGACACAGATCGTCGGATTGAGCTATATAGGACAGGTAGGTCGGAATTAAACGATCTCACCACTAGGATACGCATATGAGCGAATTTTTAAACAAGGAACAAGCCGCCATTTATTGCGGGTTGCCTACCAAATTTTTATCAACACGCTGCAAGCATGGCGCCGGTCCGATATTTGTCCGCCCTTCGCCGAAGACCATGTTCTTCAGGCAAGCCGACCTCGATCGTTGGATGCGTACGTGGAAGCAATGCGAGCGGACCGACAAATAAGAGAAACCCCGCACGGGCGTAGCGGGGCTTCAGAAGACGGCTGTAATAGAACGGACGAACTCTCTTATAGCACGTATTTAGAAGCAATCGCAACCTCTCGCGCAACGCGTGGGATTTGCACATGCACTTCACTATCGGAGCGAACTCCTACTGCACCGGCGTCGGTGTAGAGCAGGACTGGGACACCTTGGTGCGCTTCCTCGCCAAGGAGCGACAAATGGTCCGCGCGGCGACTAGTTGGATCAAGGAACATAAGACGCCATGGGTCGCCCCGTTCATCTTGGGTGGCCTCGGCCACCGACAAAAGAGCAATATCGTCCGTTGTGGCGAATGGGCAGGGCTTGATCTCGACAGGCCCGGCTGGACGCTGTCTCGCTTAGACCGTCTGCTCAGCGGCGTCCGCCGGGTAGTCTATACCACCACACAGAGCAGGCCGGATCATCAAAGATGGCGGATCATCATCGCGCTCGATCGTCCGCATACTGTCGCCGAGCATGAGGCAATCTGGCGGTGGTTCCACAACGAGATGAACGGTGAACTCGACGAGAGCACCAAGGATACCACACGCCTGTTTTATTGTCCGGCGAGTTGGACCGGCGCGGACAATCTGTTTGCCTCCTACGCCGGTGAACCATTCCCCGTGGATGAGATCATCAAGATGGCTCCTCCACCCCCGCCGGCTCCCTGCACGTACGATCGCTGCGGTCCAGTAGTCGCTGCCCCAAACGGCACGGACATCATCACGGAGGTGATGATCGCCAGGGCCTCATGCAAGTCGGAAGGCGGACGCCTGTACAGCCTCATGGTTGGTGCTGCCGTTCGGTTCAGACGCGAGGGGTGGACGCTGGCAACGTCCGACCTCGCCACCGCCGCGATGCAGGCCAGTCAACAGATCAGCCCCGGAAAACCCCGAAAGGGGCTGATCAAAGAAGCGCAGAACGCGCTGGATTACGCGGCAGTGCATGTCCAGCCGATGACTAAACTCGAACGGATGCGGGACCGCATGGCTTTTCAACTTTCAAATTCCAGGAGACGGATTTAGATGGACAACCATAACAACGTAGTCAAGCTCGACCAACACCGCAATAAGCGGGATTCAGAACCAGACAGGGAAGACACGGATGACCTGCTGGTGGCGGCAGACCAGTTCCTCGACGCCAATCCGATGCGAGAGGTGTTGCGCCTGGGCTGCTACTTCTTCCAGCGCGCTGACGGCTCATGGTTCGCTGTCAAGCCAGGGCATCTTGAAGGTCACTTCCCTGAGTGGTCTCAGCCGAAGTTCCCGCGTCGCCGTGACCATGAAGCTACAAGAGCGAGGTTGGACCTACAACGACGTGACCTACACATTCCGGCAAGGGTTGCCGCCGGACCTGCTCAACCTGCTGGACCGTTCGGGCTGGTTGGAACCGGACGTGGGTAGCTATCACTGGATTTTCGACGTCCTTGTGCAGTCGCTCGGCGGGAACAAGGCCGAGAACATGGAGCACATCAAGCACGTGCTCGCGTACAAGTACCTCCATCCCGAAGCATACACGCTGCCATGCCTGATGATCCACGGCGAGGGTGGTGTCGGCAAGAATCTCCTCGTCAACCATGTGCTGGGGGTCGTCTTCGACGGTCAGACGACCAGCACGGCATCGGCGAACGTCGTGGGCAACTTCAACTCGACGGTCAAGGGCAAGACGGTCGTGCTGCTGGACGAGTCGATGGCAGAAAAGGTGAACGGCGACGCCCTAAAGATCGTGCTCGGCAACGCCACGATCACCATCAACGAGAAGAACGTCGCACAGTACGACGCAGACAACACGCCATTCTACCTCATCTCATCCAACGACAGCGAAGGCGGCCTATATCTCGACCGCTCCCACGCGGATCGTCGATACTCCGTGATGCTCGTCGAACAGAACGAGACCCTGGACTACTGGATCGCACGGCACGAGGGCTGGATCACTGACGACATGCACGATGACCAGCGCGACGTGGCGTGCCGGCAGGCGAAGCAGTGGATGCACGACCACGGCTTCGCCATCCTCACCGATCGCCAGCAGATCGCTTGCTGGCTGGGACATCTGCTGCTCACCTATGGTGAATTGCCCCACCCTATGCCGCTGCATGGTGCCGACTTCAAGCGGCTCATGGGAATCCAGAAGCCAGTCAAAGAACGCATCGTCGAGGCCGTGTTCAACGACCCTAGCTTTACCCACATCGAGAAGAAGGTGTTGTACAAGGCGTATCGCCTGCTGTCGGATGAGTCCGGTCATCGCGGCAAGGTGCGCGATCACGTGTTCTACGCCTTCGTCGAGACGTGGCTCAAGGCGAACAAGCGCACCGACATCGGCGAAAAGCGCGAGCGGATGGACGACGATCGACCAGCACATGATCTGGTACAGCAAGACGGCCGATGGTCGGCTGTGCAAGCAAGAGAACTCGGCACGGTACATCGCCAACTACATGCCCAGCTACGACAACGAAGGGCGCGAAGTCCGCACGACGATGCGCTGGGTCGGACCAGAAGTCTGAGGCTGATCCGTGCAGTCTCGTCGCAGTTCGAGTCTGCACGAGACTGCACAGCCTGCACAAATATGGCCCTCTTGCCCGGCTGCTGCTACCTGCCGCCCGCCATCATGCCGCCGCCTGTGCAGACCCGAAGGAGTTTGTGCAGGCAGTGTGCAGACTCAGAAGCCGAGACTGCACAGCAAACCCATGGATTCTCTAGGGGTTCAGCGTAGTTGTGCAGGCTGTGCAGTCTCAAATGAGATTTTATATAGAGGAATGTACCTACCTCTTTTTGTACATTCTCCAAGAAATCCCGTTTGAGCCTGCACAGCCTGCACAACTCGGCAAATCAGTGCGGCGGCCGAAATCGCGAGGGCGGTGACCTGGGATGCTGCGGTGGGGCATGCGTCCGGGGGGCGGTGAAGACAGAGCCGCTTGACGGACGAGCCATCCGTTCAGCGTGCGGACTTCAGCCGGACTTCTCGGCTTTCCACGTGAAACCTGCCCGCGCGCTGCACTTGCGGCGACGAGCGTTTACCGGAGGGAAAGCCGTGTCTCGCAAGCCGATCCCCACCAAATTTAGCCTGCTAACAACCGCCATTCGTGACTCGATCGCCGCGTCGGAAAAGATCGACCGCCACAGCATCGAAGACGATATCCGCGCCCGTCGTCACGAGGCCGATGCCGCGAGACGTTGGGCAATGGATCGCGACCAGATAATCGAGGAATGTGATCGGCGCGGGATCACCGAAGGCGAGTGGTGTAGGGCCGAACTCGGCTGTCACATCGCGACAATGCGCCGCAGGTTGCAACTGTGGGAGCACTGGAACATCTACGAGGCGAAGCGTCGGGCTGAGCCCACCGACACCGGCCAATGGGGGCTGAAGTATGCCCTCTCCCTGATCCCGTCGCGCGACAGATTGATACGCAATGAACACGCCCTCAAGACGCACTCGCTCCGGTAACGGTAAACCCGATCTATCACGGTGCGAGTTCATCACCGGCGATTCATTGAATGTCCTTAAGGCGATCCCCAGCAATTCGATCCAGACGATCGCCACCTCACCGCTATTCTGGCCGTCGCGGCGATGACCCAGCGGCCAGCGGAGCGTCGCGCTGCGGGGACTTCCGCGCCCATCGCGAAGAACTCAGGAGGCGTTCGGGCAGACGATCAACATGCAGGGCACTTCGCAATGCATCGCCCAATTCCCCCAGAACCGCCCGCAGTTCGTCCATCTGCGCCGAAGGCGCGTCGGCGAAACCTGCCGTGTCCAGGTGTGCGGCATCACGCGACGATGGTTCCATGAACGGAGCGTCCGCCACACGCTAACGACCCACTCACGGTAGCCGGGTCGCTTGCGGTATAGCGGGTTCGCGGCATCGCTCGCTCCACGCTCGCACTCGTCGCGCCCGGCCTGTGGGCGTCACGGCATCGCTTGCGGCTAGCAGCACGACATCGGCGGATAAATACCTCCACCACCCTGGAGGACGCCGACTTCAAGCTGCTCGGCAGAAACCCGTCAACCAACGCATCGCCGAGACCGCAGGGATGCACCCCGTAGCGTCCGTCTACGGCGTCCGGCGGACGCTAGGAGACGGCCGAGCAACCGAGACAGCGCGGCGGCTTAGCGGGTGTTCAAAGGGTGGGCTCCAAAAAGTCAAAGTCAATCCCTCCTTCTTGAGAGGTCGAGGAAGGCACGGATGCGGGCGTGATGTAGTCTCTGTCCGTTGCCGTAGGGCCGCGATAATTATTTTGGTGACGCGACGGGCGGTATGATCCGCGAGTGCCCTGACAATTGCGGTTTCACTGAGCTTTTGTTTCATGTCAGTCATCTTCATCCTCATGTCGCCTGGGCGTAAAGCGTCATGCCGCCTTTGCATCGTCCGCAAGCAATATGGTTTGCGAGGTGTATGTGCAGGGCGCACAAGTTGCCAATGCGCCGGACGCGGGTAGATGGCCGCTAGGTAACCGCCACGCACTTCAATTCATCACCGCGCTGCCGCCTCGATTTGCTCCACAGTGTCGTGAAGGTCGCGTGAGACCGGGTTCTTGGGCAAGAGGCGAGAGAAGGAGTCCGCGAGTGAGTGGTAATACCAGAGTGTCCCTTCCTTGTCAGCGTTAAACCGATCGAAGACGCTTTGCCCATGAGTGCGTAGGTCTGTCAGAATTGCTCGGGCATTGTGCAATTTATCGCAACAGGAGACGAGTAGTGCATCCTCGTCTGTCTGCTGGAGGTGCAGCAGGTACTTCTCCTTTCGCATCCGCCAACGTGGCTTAGGTGTGGTGGTAGCATCGTACATGCTTTCACTATGCCCGCAACACGAGGTCCAAAACGTTCAGTTATGATTACCTCCTGCGCGGCCCCACAGTCCTCAATTGCGTCGTGCAACAGGCCGGCAATGGCTTGCTCTTCATCACCACCGTGTTCCATTCCAAACCGGCGACCGAAAGCAGGTGCGAGATGTAGGGAATGTCTGTTCCTTTCCTCGCCTGATGCGCGTGGATCGCCAGTGCATACGTGGCCGCCTCTGATAAGCGAGACCAGCGTTCCGTAGCGGAGTAGGGTTCTTGCATAACTGTTTTCCTTTCATTGCTGCCGGCGTGGCCAGCCGGATCATGTCGTGCGACCCGCGTGCGCTCAGCGTCGCTGGATGAATGCCCACTACGGACTGCCCGGAGACGACGAGCAGGCGTTCGTCTTGGAGAAGTGTGGCGGCAGGCGGCGACTCTCCACGGCCATCGGCCGTAAGGCTCCGGTAAGCTTGAACCGGCAGGCTGCGCTGGTCGTCACTGTCACGGAGAGACCGCGCATGCGCCTGGCACTCGGGCTTGCCTGCCTGGCCTTTGTCATCGCGACCACAAGCGCATCGGCTGAAGAGTCGTGCGCTGCCAGCGGGACTCCGATGTCCCGCACGTCGATGGAACAGAGCCTGCACCAGCGTGGCTACACCGACATTCGCGGCCTGTCGCTGCACAATGGCTGCTACGAGGCCAAGGGCTTCGATTCCAAGGGCAAGCGCTTCGAGCTTGAGTTGGATGCAGCCACCGGTGCGATCCACAATGCGGAATAGGTCCGCCTGGTTTGCCACCGACGAACCGACGGTTCCGGTCTGGGACCGTTTCGTTCGGCTGTTCCACTGGAGCACTGGTAGGCCTCGTTGCGATCGCCTTCCTCACCACCGATGATGCGCGCTGGTTGCATGAGTTGGCCGGCTATGCCGTGCTCGCGCTGATCGGCGCGCGCCTCGTCTGGGGCGTGGTCGGGACGCGCCACGCGCTGTTTGTCAGCTTCATCGCCGGACCACGCGCCGTGCTGCGCTATCTGCGGTTGCTGCGCGACGGCGCTGCACCGCGCTACCTCGGACACAACCCCGCCGGCGGTGCAATGATCGTGGCGTTGCTCGTGTTGCTCGTCATCGTCTCCGGAAGCGGTTGGCTATCGGAGACCGATGCCTATTTCGGTGTGCCGTGGGTCGACCATCTGCACCACTACTCCGCGCATCTGCTGCTCGCACTGGTTGGCCTGCACCTCGCTGGTGTCATCGTCTCGTCGTGGCTGCACCGGGAGAACCTCGTGCTCCCCATGCTCACCGGTCGCAAGCCGCTCCACCTAAGCGAACGTGCCAAGTTCGAGCACGAACGCCGCGCCACCGCCATCGCGCCCGATGGCCCGCACTGAGCCATGATGTGCGGCGGCGATCCCTGCCACGATAGCGAGCCCGAGGCCTGCACCGACGGAGCCTTCTGTCCGGCCGCGACGGAAGCGCTCGAAGATCAGCGTCCGTTCCTCCTTGGGCACGCCGCATCCCCGATCGAGCACAGACAGTCGCGCGGGGGGTTCAAGCGACAACTCGATCAAGGTCTGTGGCGGCGCGTGCGCCAGTGCGTTCTCGAGCAGATTGACCAGGGCGATCACCAGGGCGGCGTGATTGCCGGTCACCGCGCCGGTCATTGCCTGCCCGCTCAACGCGAGCTGCACATCGTGCCGCAACGCGAGCGGTGCCAATGCACTGATCGCCTCGACCGCGACGGCGTGCAGATCCACTGGCCTGCGACACATCGAGCGGCGTTCCGTCGAGCCGCGCCATTTGCAGCATCTGCTCGATCAGCCGCGTCATGCGATCGGCGTCACGCCGCAAAGCGGCCGTCTCGGGCCCTTCCGGCAACGCGTCGAGCCGCGCTGTGAGGACGGCAAGCGGCGTGCGCAGCGTGTGCGCGGCGTCGCCGACGAACCGGCGCTGCGCACCGAGAGCTGCCTCCAGTCGGGCCAGCGCCTGGTTCACCGCCGCGACCAGGGGGGTGACTTCGCCGGGCAAACCGTCCTCGGGGAGCCTTACGCCAGGGCGGCTCGCATCGACCGCTGCGGCTGCGGTCGATGCATGCAGAAGCGGTCGCAAGCCCTGCCGCACCGTGACGACCGAGATCGCCACCGATACGGCACCGATCAGCGCCAGCAACACAAGCCCCGTGGAGAAGAACTCGGTGAGCAGGCTGCTGACCAGCACTTCGCTCTGCTCGCGGCTTTGGGCCACCGCGACGCGCCACCGACCCGAGTGCGTGACAAAACCGACCATGCCTTCCGGATAGCGGTCCGAGACCGGGACCTGGAACAACCCGTCGCGCACCGGGAGGAAGCGTACAAGAAGTGCAGCTGCCCGCGGGTCGGACGACAGCAAGGGTTCAGCGGACTGGTCGGTGACAACGAATACACTGGTGCCATGGCTTGCCTCGAATGCCGCTGTCAGGTCGGAGGGCAGGTCGAGCCGAGGGGTGCCATTCGGGCCGACGACGAGGCCGCCGGTAATCGCCGCGACCTGCGCCTGCAGCGAAGCGTCCTCCAGTGAGCGTGCGGTGACGATTGCCCGCCAGCCGACTGCCACAGCAGCGAGCGCGACCGCCGCGAGCAGTACCAACGCAAGCCGCCAAGCCAACCGGCGCGCCAGCCACCACTGCGTCACTCGACCGCTCCAAGCAGGTAACCGACACCGCGCAGCGTGTGCACCGCCACACGCGCACCAGCCTCACCGAGCTTGCGCCGCAATCGGTGTACCAGCACCTCGACCGCGTTCGAGCCGAGCGTCGTGTCGAAGCCGTACAGGCCCTGCTCGATGGCTTCTCGCGTCACCACGTTGCCTTGCCGCCGCAGCAGCAGTTCCAGCAAGGCTGTCTCGCGCAGCGACAGCACCAGCGGTATCTCGCCGACTTTCGCCTGCCTGGAAACCGTATCGAGGACCAGCTCGCCCAGATCGAGCACCACGCCCAATGCCGCGTTCGGCCGTCGCAACAGCGCGCGCACGCGGGAGATCAGTTCCGGCATATGGAACGGCTTGATCAGATAGTCATCGGCACCGGTATCGAGGCCGGTCACGCGATCTTCCGGTGCATCTCGCGCCGTCAGGATAAGCACCGGGATCATGCTTCCTCGCCGCCGCAGAGCATGCAGCAACGTCAGTCCGTCACCATCGGCCAGGCCGAGATCGAGGATCATTGCATCGTAGGTCGCCAGGCGCAGGTAATCCTCGGCATCGGCAATCCCCACGACGAGATCAACGGTGAACCCGGCCCGCGTCAGCGCGTTGCAGAGCAAGACGCCGAGGTCGGGTTCGTCTTCGACGGTGAGCAAGCGCATGGCACGATCAGCTTCGCGAGCGGAGATTACATGTGCCTTACGCCCGTCGCCAGCAAACCACCACATGGTCAGCATTCAGAGTTGTAGCCGATGACAGGTAGGCGTTCAGCGAGCGTCGGTCTCCCCGAGTTGCGGACGATCGCCGTCTGGGACCTGCCGACCCGACTCTTCAAGTGGTCACTCGTAGTCTTCGTCTCCGCTGGCCTTCCTGGTCAGTTCCAGCCACCCGTATGGCACCTTGTTCCTTGTCCACATTGCGTGCGGATACGCGGTGACCCTGCTGCTGCTGTTTCGCTTCGTGTGGGGCTTCATCGGCGGACAGCATGCCCGGTTCAAATCATTCGTGCACGGTTGGCGGAGCTTCCGTGCGTATGGCCAAGGACTGCTGCGCCTCAATCCACCCCGCATCGTCGGGCACAATCCGGTTGGCGGCTGGATGATAATGACGCTGCTGATCACGCTGTCCGCGATCGTGTTGCGCGGGCTGTTCGCCGAAGCCAGAACCGGCGGTGCGGGATTGCTGAGCGCATTGCTTCCCGCCGAGGCCGTTAGCCCTTGTCGGCAACATCCACGCCTGGCTCGGTTTCACTGTCATGTGGCTGGCGGTGCTGCATGTGGCTGGCGTCCTATTCGAAAGTTTGCTGCATCGCGAGAACCTCGTGCTCACGATGATCACCGGTCGGAAGCGGGCGGTCGACCGAGGCTGTGCGGATGCCGGACGCACTCCCGTCTGGCAGCCGGTTGCCTTGGTCGTTGTGCTCATGGTGATCGGCGCCTGGCGCGTCTGCTCCCTCGCCCTTGTCTCCAGCGTAGTCCATGCGGTACGCACACGCGACGCGTTACCAACCGCCCAGGACCCGCAATGCCGCACACCAACGTCGGAACGTCCCAAGCCCTGCTGGACGAACTCGCCACCTGGGTGGCGATGGAGACCCCCACCACGGATCCAGCCGCGGTCAACCGGCTGATGGACCTGGCGCACGGCGAGTTGGCGCGCGCCGGGGCGGGGATCACCCGCATCCCCGGCCGCGACGGGTTCGGCGACAACCTGATCGCGCGCACGCCGGGTGACGGCAAGCCGGTGCTGGTGGCGGGCCACCTCGACACCGTGTGGTCGCACGGCACGCTGGACGGCATGCCGTACCAGGTGAACGGCGCGAAGGCGCACGGGCCGGGCATCTACGACATGAAGGCGGGCAGCTTCCTGGCCTTCCACGCGGTACGCTCGATCCTGCGCCAGAAGGTGAAGACGCGGCGGCCGATCGTCCTGCTGCTGACGCCGGACGAGGAGGTGGGCAGCCCGACCTCGCGCGAGTGGATCGAGCGCGAGGCGGCGGAGGCGGCGTGCGCGCTGATCCCCGAGCCGGCCGGGCATGGCGGCGCCTGC
Source organism: uncultured Alphaproteobacteria bacterium (assembly GCA_963812075.1). Lineage (GTDB taxonomy): Bacteria > Pseudomonadota > Alphaproteobacteria > Acetobacterales > Acetobacteraceae > JAMXLO01. Next base: position 262,559 of record CAWETN010000012.1, on the reverse strand, counting down.
GTCACCGCGCGCAAGGGTGTCGGCCGGTTCGTCATGCGGGTCGAGGGCAGGGGGGCGCATTCCGGCGGCTCGTTCGAGGAGGGCGCCTCGGCGGTGGTGGAGCTGGCGCGGCAGATCGTGCGGCTGCACGAGATGGTGGACATCGACCGCGGCATCACGCTGAACGCGGCGCCGGTGTGGGGCGGGTCGCGACCGAACGTGATCTCGCCGGATGCCGGCTGCGAGATCGACCTGCGGGTCAACTCGGCCGCCGACGGCGAGCACATGGAGCGGACGCTGCTGGCGAGCACGGCGCTGACGCCCGGCTGCCGCGTGATGGTGGAGGGTGGCATGAACCGTCCGCCGTACACCGAGGCACCTGGCATCATGGCGCTCTACGACAAGGCCCGTGGCATCGCCGAGACGGTGGGGGTGGCGCTGCCGCGCCAGCACCGCGGCGGTGGGTCGGACGGCAACTTCACCGCCGCAATGGGCGTGCCGACGCTGGACGGCCTGGGCTGTCCCGGCTCCGGTGCGCATGCCAGCCACGAGCACATCCTGTGGCAGCACCTGGCCCCGCGCGCGGCGCTGATGGCGGGGCTGCTGGAGACGCTGGAATAGGGGCAGGGCGCGCGCACATGCACCCTCTCCCCAACCCTCGCCCGCGCCGCGGGGGAGGGATAGGGAGCGGGCGCCGATAACAGCAACATGCTGTTCAACTCCCAGGTCTTCATCTGCGGCTTCCTGCCGGTTGTACTGGCGCTCTACTACGCCTGCGCGGCGCATCGCGTGGCACGACAGAGCGTCGTCGTGCTGGCGTCGATTGCGTTCTACGGCTGGTGGGACGTGCGCTTCGTGCCGCTGCTCGCCGGGCTCACCGTCGCCAACTGGCTGATCGCGCAGTGGTTCGGCGCCGCACGTGCGCGCTGGATCCCGGTGTTCGGCGTGGGACTGAACCTCGCCGTGCTGGGGCTCTTCAAATACGCCGACTTCTTCCGTGGCACGGCGTACGCGCTGCTGGGCGAATCGTTCCAGCCGTGGAACCTGATACTGCCGCTGGGCATCAGCTTCTTCGTGTTCCAGAAGATCTCCTACCTGATTGACCTGCGGCGTGGCGACAGACACATATACGGCTTCCTCGACTTCTGCATGTTCGTGAGCTTCTTCCCGCAGCTCATCGCCGGGCCGATCGTGCGGCACAACGAGATCATCCACCAGTTCCGCGACGATCCGCGCGGGGCGGCGCTGTGGGAGAACCTGTCGCGCGGCTTCGTGCTGTTCGTGATCGGCGTGGCGAAGAAGGTGGCGCTGGCCGACACGCTGGGCATGGTCGGCGATCCGCTGTTTGCCAAATCCGCCACCCTGTCGCTGTCCGCGGCCGAGGCGTGGATCGCCACCGGCGCTTACACGCTGCAGATCTACTTCGACTTTTCCGGCTACTCCGACATGGCGATCGGACTGGCGCTGATGTTCGGCCTGCGGCTGCCGTTCAACTTCAATGCACCGTACCGGGCGTTGTCCATCCGCGAGTTCTGGCGACGCTGGCACATGACGCTGTCGCGCTTCCTGCGCGACTACCTCTACATCCCGCTGGGCGGCAATCGCTGCGGCCCGCTGCGGCAGGCGGCGAACGTCATTGTCACCATGCTGCTGGGCGGGCTGTGGCACGGCGCCAACTGGACCTTCGTCGCCTGGGGCGGGCTGCACGGCGCGGCGCTGGCGGTGAACCATGTGTGGCAGGGCAGCGGTCTGCGGCTGCCGCGCATCGTCGCCTGGGCGGTGACGCTGCTGTTCGTCATGGCGTGCTGGGTGCTGTTCCGCTCGGCCGACTTCGTCACCGCCGGCGACGTGCTGGCCTCGATGCTCGGCTGGCACGGCGCGGGGTCGGTCAGCCTCGATCGCGAGTTCGTCGCGGCATTGATCGGCGGGGCAGCCATCGTGATCCTGGGTCCGACCAGCCAGGCGCTGGCGATGGAATGGCTGCGCCCGCGCGCAGGGTTTGCAGTGCCGGCGGGGGTTGCACTCGCGTGGCTTCTGCTGCTGGTCGGTGGCCGGTTGCCGAATGTCTTCATCTACTTCCAGTTCTGAGTGGCGGCGCTTCTTCCGCCTCGCCGCCGGCACGGCGGCGCTGGCGGTCGTGCTGGTGTACGCCTTCGTCGTGCTGGTCGACCCGTTCGACACGCTGCCGCTGTCGCCGCCGGCGCATCGCGTGCCGGTGGCCTCCAACGCGCGCTTCGCCTTTCCGTCGCTTGCCCGCTCGAGCCGGTTCGACAGCGCGGTGTTCGGCACCTCGACCAGCCGGCTGCTGCGTCCCGCGATATTGAATGCGGCATTCGGCGCGCGCTTCGCCAACCTGTCGATGAACGCCGCCACGGCGTACGAGCAGTCGCGCCTCATGGCGGTGTTCCGGGCGGCGCACCCGGCGGCGCGCTTCGTGCTGGTCGGGCTGGACATCAGCTACTGCGGCGAGGGCGAAGCGGACGTGAAGTTCACGCCGCGCGCCTTCCCCGAGTGGCTGTACAGCGCCGGCCGGTGGCGCGGCTACCGGGAAATGTTCAACCTTTACGCGGTGCAGGAGGCCGGCCAGGAGTTCGGCATCCTGCTGGGCCTGAAGCGCCAGGTGTACGGCAGCGACGGCTTCACCACCTTCGTCCCGCCCGACAGCGAGTACGATCCGGCGCGCGTGGCGGTGCACCTGCGCGACGGGGGTTCGCTGGCACCGTCGGGTGCGGCCAGCGGCGCGCCGGCAAGCTGGCGCTTTCCGTCGATCGACCGTTTGGAGGCCGACCTGGCGGCGTTCCCGACAGACACGCGGAAGCTCCTGTTCTTCGTGCCGTACAGTCGCTGGCTGATGCCGCCGGCCGACTCGCCGGGCATGGCGCTGTGGCACGAGTGCAAGCAGCGCGCGGCAGCGCTGGCGCGGCGCGTGCCGAACGCGCTCGCGGTGGATTTCATGCGGCCTTCGCCGATCACCGACGTGGACGACAACTACTGGGACGGAATGCACTACCGGATCGGCATCGCCGACCGGATCGTGAATGACCTCGCCGCGGCGGCGCGCGGCGAGGCGTCGGCCGACTATATGCTGCTTCAGCCGGCTGCCGAGCGCTCGGCCAGGGTCATGAACAACGGCACCGCGGCGACGAGGTCGGCGACGCGCGCCTTCTCGGTCGGCGTGTGTGCCTCGCCGATGTCGCCCGGTCCCAGCACGACGCAGGGCGCGATCGCCTGCAATTCGGAGGCATCGGTGCCGTAGGGGGCGGTGGCAGGCGGCTTGCCGGTCACATCGATGCAGAGCCGCACCAGCGGATGGTTGGCCGGCAGTTCCGGCGGAAAGCCCTCGCGGGCCTCGCTCACCGCGATGTCGAAGCGCGCGGCCGCGTCGTGCACCGCCTCGAGGACCGGCGCGGGATCGACCTTGGCGGAGTAGCGGAACTTGATGCGCGCGGTGGCCTTCGGCACGGTGACGTTCACCGCGGCGCCATGGTTGTCGATCACCACGTTGAAGTCGCTGAACGGCGGATCGTAGTCGGCGTCCTGCAAGGCGGCGTCGATGCGCAGCCGCTCGAACACGCCGCGCATTTCCATCAGGAATGGAATGAGTGACCAGTTGGCGTTGCGGCCACGGCCGGTGCTGCTGTGCGCCTGCACGCCGGTCGCCACGCAGGTGAATTGGATGTGGCTGCGATGGCCGCGCACCGGCGCCAGGCCGGTGGGCTCGGCGACGATGATGCCGATCGGCTTCACCTGGCGCACCAGTGCCGATCGCTGCGCGGTCAGTCGCGCGCCTTGCTTGGTGGTCTCCTCGTCGGTGGTGATCAACAGCGTGATCGGGATGTGCTCGGGCAGTGCGCGCGCGGCGACGATGGCGGCGGCGACCGGGCCCTTCATGTCGGTGCTGCCGAGGCCATGCAGGATACCGTCGGCGCCGAGACGCGCCGACCAGGGATCCTCCTGCCAGCCGGTGTCGGGCACCGTGTCCATGTGACCCGACAGCGCGATGCCGCCGGCGGGGCCGCGATGCGCCACCAGCGCGCGCTTCGCCACGCCGGCTTCGTCGCTGTAGTCGATGCGCTCGATGTCGAAGCCGGCGAGAGCCGCTTCGACCCGGTCGGCGACCGGCAGGTTGGAGACGAAGCTGCGGCTGTCGATGGCGACGAGGTCACGCGCCAGGGCGACGACGGATGTATGGGCGTCACGCATTGGCGGCTGTCCTCCCTGGTATTCCTGCCCGGGTGCTACGAACCCACAAGGCTGGCCGCGCCGCAAGAGGACATGACGAATCGCAACTCCGACGATGGTGACGACTGAAACCGTTGCGACCCTGTGGACTCCGGCGGCGGCGCATGGCAAGGGTGCGCCAGGCGCAGTGCTGAACTGCCGAAAAACCAATGGGCGCCGCAACGTGGCGCCGGCCGGCGAAGGGAGAGCGGTGACATGACCAGGTCGAACAGGGTCTCGCGGCGCAGTGCGCTGAAGCTGGGAGCGGCCGCCGCAACATTACCGCTCGTTCATATCCGCACCGCAGGCGCGGCAGGCAAGCTGGCGGTCGGCTTCTGGGACCACTGGGTGCCGGCGGGCAACGAGATCATGCAGAAGCAGGTGAACGCCTGGGCCGACAAGAACAAGGTCGAGGTGACCGCCGACTTCATCACCGGCAACGGCAACAAGCTGCTGATCACCGGCGCGGCCGAGGCGCAGTCGAAGACCGGTCACGACATCTACACGTTCCAGAACTGGGAGGTGCACAACCAGGCGGAGTCGCTGGCGAACGTCGACGACGTGGTGAAGGGACTGACCGACAGGTTCGGCGCGGTGGATGCGACCGCGCAGTACCTGGCGAAGAAGAAGGCCGGCTGGGTCGCGGTGCCGACCAGCTCCGGCAGCCAGACCAAGCCGCCCTGCGTGCGGATCAGCTGGTTCAAGAAACACGGTCTCGATGTGCAGGCGATGTATCCGGCGAAACCCGAGCATACCGCGGCACAGGACGGCTGGACGTGGGACGCGTTGATGAAATACGCCGAGTTGGCGCAGAAGGACGGCATGACCTTCGCGCTCGGGATGGGCGGCAGCACCAACACCGACGCGACCGACACGCATGGCGCGCTGTTCCGCTCCTTCGGTGCCGCGCTGATCGATGCGAACGGCAAGCTGCAGCTCGAGACCCCCGAGATGATGCAGTGCCTGGAGTTCTGCCAGAAGCTGGTGAAGTTCTACCCCGACGACGCGGTGAGCTATGACGATGCCTCGAACAACCGCGCGCTGATCTCGGGCAAGACGGCGCTGATCTTCAACCCGCCCTCGGCCTATGCGGTGGCCAAGCGCGACGCCCCGCAGGTTGCCGCCGACACCTGGACCTTCCCCCCGCCGGCCGGTCCCAAGGGTCGCTTCGTGCCGAGCGTCACGTTCTTCTGGGGCATCTGGCAGTTCAGCAAGAACCAGTCCGCGGCGAAGGAACTGCTGGCCTTCCTGATGGATCGCAAGCAGGTCGAGGAGCGCGACAACGGCGTGGAAGGCTACGACCTGCCGCCGTTCGCCGGCATGCGTGACTTCGAAATCTGGGAGCAGGTCGAGCCGCCGAAGGGCACGGTCTACAATTACCCGATCCGCCCCTGGCACAACGCGCAGCCCAGCCTGACGGCGTTCGAGGCCGAGCCCGATATCGCGGTGCAGGTCTACAACCGAGCCGTGCACAACCAGATGCTGGCACGGCTGAAGCAGGGTCAGTCGATCAAACAGGTGGTCGCCTGGGCGAAGGACGAGTTGGAAGGGTTCGTCCGCTGAACGGTTTCGCGCGGAATTGCAACGGGCTGGCGTTGCACGTCGCGGCGTCAGCCGCTAGCGTGTGGACAAAGCAAGAATGGGTCCGTGCGTGCTGTTGCCCGTTTTTGTGGCACAGTGCGGAAGCGGGCCCGGGCGATTGAATTCCGCCATGGGCAGGGGTTTGGTCAATCTGATCGCTCCGGAGCTTTTTCCGGATGGCGCGGGAGGTGCGTGAATGGCGGGACTGCTGCGTGTCTCGCATCGTTGTCGGCTACAGCCAGGGCGTCGTGGTCGCCCGGCGCCGCGCGTCAACGGCACGGCCGCAAACCCCATGATCCCTATCAGTCGTCAGGTCGAGCGGTCGTCCACGCCGCAGGCCACGCCGCTCAAAGGAGGATAAGATGGCCGACGGCACAAGTGTACCTGTTGGCGTGATGTCGCCCGCCATGGCGGGCAGCCGCCGCCGTGCCAGCACCATGAAGCGCTTCACGCAGCGGCGGTCGACCATCGCCTTTTTCCTCTGTCTGCCGCTGATCCTGCTGGTCGCCGGTTTCGTGATCTATCCGGCGTTCTATGCGATCTACCTCAGCATGCTGAACAAGAAGATGACCGCGTTCATCGGTCTCGGCAATTTCGCGTTCCTGCTGAAGCGCAACACGTTCCAGCTGGTGATCTTCCAGAGCTGCCTGTTCGCGGTCACCTCGGTGATCTTCAAGGCGCTGTTCGGCTTTATCCTCGCCCACCTGATGCACAACATCCCGGGCAAGAACCAGCGCATCTGGCGCGGCCTGCTGCTGGTCCCCTGGGTGATCCCGCTGGCGCTGTCCACGCTGACCTGGTGGTGGATGTTCGACCCGTCCTACTCGGCGTTCAACTGGATACTGAACCAGTTCGGCTTCGCCTCGGTGCCCTGGCTCGGCGTGGGCTGGATCGCGCGCGTCTGCACCATCACCGTCAATGTATGGTTCGGCACGCCGTTCTTCATGATCATGTATCTGGCGGCGCTGAAGTCGGTGCCGGAGCAGCTGTACGAGGCGGCGGCGATCGACGGCGCCAACGCGATGCAGAAGCTGTTCTTCGTCACCCTGCCGATGATGCGCAACATCATCGCCATCACCGTGCTGTTCAGCCTGATCGTCACCTTTGCCGACTTCGACATCGTGCGCATCCTGACGGGTGGCGGACCGCAGGACATGACGCACGTGTTTGCGACCTATGCCTTCCAGGTCGGCATCCAGTCGGGCGACATCCCGCTGGGTGCGGCCGACAGCCTGTTCATGTTCCCGATCCTCGCCATTGCCGCCTTCTTCGTGCTGCGCGGCGTGACCCGCCGCACCAAGGAGATCGCCGCATGAGTTCGTCGACCGCCGTCGCCGAGGCGGTGCCGCGTACCCGGCACCGCCGCCACAGCCTGCACCGGCAGAACCAGTGGGCGCTGTGGGGCAGCTACATTGCCCTCAGCGTGTTCGTGGTCATGTTCCTGGTGCCGCCGTTCTACACGCTGATGACCAGCCTGAAGTCGTCGGCGGAGATCTCGGCGCAGAGCGGCAGCCCATGGCTGGTCCACCATCCGACCCTGGAGAACTTCTGGTACCTGATCACCTACCCGAACTTTCAGACCTACTACCTGAATTCGGTGATGATCACGATCTGTACCGTGGTGATCAGCATGGTGATCGCCATCCTCGCCGCGTTCAGCCTGGCGCGGATGGGCTTCTGGGGCAGCAACGTGCTCAGCACCGGCGTGTTCCTGACCTACCTGATCCCGGCCTCGCTGCTGTTCCTGCCGCTGTTCCAGATCATCGGCATGCTCGGGCTGATCAACAGCGTCTGGTGCCTGGCGATCCTGTATCCGACCCTGGCGGTGCCGTTCTGCACCTGGATCATGATCGGCTATTTCAGCTCGATCCCGAAGGAGCTGGACGAGGCGGCGCTGATCGACGGCGCCGGCTATCTGCAGATGCTCTGGCGGATCTTCATCCCGGTGGCGATGCCCGGCATCATCGCCGCGACGATCTTCGCGTTCACCGTGAGCTGGGGCGCGTTCCTGTACCCGCTGGCGTATCTCTACACGTCGAACCAGATGGTGCTGACGGTCGGCATCATCAGCGACCTGATCCGCGGCGACGTTTTCCAGTGGGGCAAGATCATGGCGGCGTGCCTGCTGGCGTCGCTGCCGCCGATCCTGATCTACGCCTTCCTGATGGACTACTACGTGGCCGGCCTGACCGCCGGCGCGACGAAGGGCTGACTTTCACCGCAAACCACAGGGAACGACAAGACAATGGCTGAAGTCTCCTGCCGTAAGGTCGTGAAGAATTACGACGGCGGCGTGCAAGCGGTGAAGGGCATCGACCTGGAGATCGCCGACCAGGAATTCGTCGTGCTGGTCGGCCCGTCGGGCTGCGGCAAGTCCACGACGCTGCGCATGATCGCCGGCCTCGAGGAGATATCCGACGGCGAGATCTGGATCGGCGGCGACGTCGTCAACGACGTCCCGCCGCGCGATCGCGACATCGCGATGGTGTTCCAGAACTACGCGCTCTATCCGCACATGAGCGTCTTCGACAATATGGCGTTCGGCCTGAAGCTGCGGAAGTTCCCGAAGGACGAGATCAAGCGCCGGGTGGACGAGGCGGCGCGCATCCTCGACATCGGCATGCTGCTCGACCGCAAGCCGCGGGCGCTGTCGGGCGGGCAGCGGCAGCGCGTGGCGATGGGACGCGCCATCGTGCGCAACCCGAAGGTGTTCCTGTTCGACGAACCGCTGTCGAACCTGGACGCCAAGCTGCGCGTGCAGATGCGTACCGAGATCAAGAAGGTGCACCAGACGGTGCGCACCACCACCGTCTATGTGACGCACGACCAGATCGAGGCGATGACGCTGGCCGACCGCGTGGTGGTGATGAACCACGGCGTCATCGAGCAAGTCGGCACGCCGAACGACCTGTATCACCATCCGACGACGCGCTTCGTTGCCGGGTTCATCGGCTCGCCGGCGATGAACTTCCTGCCGGCGCGGGTGCAGGATGGCGTCAATGGCGGGCTGGCGGTTCGGGTCACCGACCAGATCGTGCTGCCGGTGCCGCCGGACCGCACCGATCGCTACGGCAAGTACAAGGGCCGCGAGATGGTGTTCGGCCTGCGGCCGGAGCACCTGTTCGAGTACCACGAGGTGGGTCGTCCCGGCTGGACCCGCGTCGAACTGCCGGTGGACGTGGTGGAGCCGATGGGCATGGAGACGATGGTGCACTTCTTCGTCGGCCACGATCCGGTGTGCGCCCGCGTCGATCCAGCAACGCACGCGGAGCCCGGCGAGATGCTGCCGCTGACCGCGGACATGAGCAAGATGCACCTGATGGAGCCGGACAGCGGCCGCGTGGTCTAGCGGCACGGGGTCTACCAGCGGACCCGGTGCGCCCGAAGGCAGCGATCCCGTCACCGACATCGAGGCGCGCCCCGCAAGGGGCGGCCTTGGTTACCCCTCGCTGTTCCCCGTCAGCATCACCACCTTGGTGTTCGCCGACCGTAGCCTCACCTTCAGGGCGGCCTGGTACTGCGGCGAGTTGTACCATTCCATCGCCCGCTCGGGGCTGCTGAATTCCAGGAGCACCGAGCGCGGCGCAGGTCCAGTGCCTTCCAGCACTTTCGGATCGCCGCCGCGGACCGCGTATCGACCGCCGAACTCCGCAATGCTCGCCGCGGCAAGCGGCCGATAGGTTTCGAACAATGCGGGATCGGTAACCTCGAGTTCCGCGTAGATGTACCCCTTTGGCATTGGTTCCTCCGCCCGGATGGCGCAGACTGCCACGCGGGCGAGCGACGGTCGAGCAATGCACCAGCAGCGGCAGTCTCTGCGGTGCGCGGCGCGAACCGCGAAACTGCGCCCAATCCGGCTTCGCATCCAGCCAGCCGGGCCGCATGGGATCAGTGGGCGCCGGCGTGCCGGCCGTCCGCACCGAAATGGCGGAGGAACCGATTTGGATTATCCCTATGATCTCGGCCCCTATGCCCGGACGGTGACCACCGTCTCGGCGGATGCCCAGCGCTGGTTCGACCGTGGCCTCAACTGGTGCTTCGGCTATCACCATGAAGAGGCTGTTGCCTGCTTCGAGAAGGCGCTGGCGGCCGATCCGAGCTGCGCCATGGCGCATTGGGGCGTCGGCTATGCAGCGGGGCCGAACTACAACTTCCCCTGGGAGCTGATGGACCCTGCCGGCAAGGCCGCCTCGCTCGCCCGCTCCTATGACGCCTCGCGCGCCGCACTCGCGCTTATCGGCAGCGTGACCGCGCCGGAGCGTGCGCTGATCGAGGCGCTGCCCGCCCGCTACAAGGAGCGCGACCCGATCGACGACCAGCGTCCGTGGAACGATGCGTTCGCCGATGCCATGCGCCGCGTCCACGCGGCACATCCCGGGGACCTCGAAGTGTGCCACGTCTTCGCCGAAGCGATCCTGAACCGGACACCCTGGCGCATGTGGGATGTGCGCAGCGGCGAGCCAGCGCCGGGCGCCGGCACGCTGGAGGCGCGCGCGGTGCTGGAGACGGCGTTCCGCGATCTCCCCGGGGCGATGGACCATCCGGGCCTGCTGCATCTGCACGTCCATTTGATGGAGATGTCGCCGCATCCCGAGGCGGCGCTGGTCACCGGCGACCGCCTGCGCGAGGTATCTCCCGACATGGGCCACCTGACGCACATGCCCACACACATCGATATACAGTGCGGCCACTACCGCGACGCGATGCACTGGAACCAGCGGGCGATCGTCGCGGACCGCAAATTCTACGACCGCGCCGGGCCGATGAACTTCTACTCCGGCTACCGTATCCACAACTATCACTTCGCCGCCTATGGCGCGATGTTCCTCGGCCAGTACGCGCCGGCGATCGCCGCGGCCGACGAGTTGATCGAGACCATGCCGGAGGCGATGCTGCGCATCCCCTCGCCGCCGATGGCGGATTTCTTCGAGAGCTACGTGTCCATCCGGCAGCACGTACTGATCCGCTTCGGCAAATGGCGCGAGATCATTGCGCAGGATCTGCCGGCGGACCGCGAGCTCTATTGCAACACCGTGGCGATGATGCACTACGCCCGCGGCATCGCGCACGCGGCACTCGGCGACGTGCCGGCAGCGGAGACCGAACAGGAGCGGTTCCGCGCGGCCGCGCAACGCGTGCCGGCATCCCGGCAGATCCACAATGTGCGATGCGTGGATCTGCTCGCCATCGCCGAGGAGATGCTGCAGGGCGAGATCGCCTATCGTCGCGCCGGGCACGACATGGCCTTTGCTCATCTGCGGGCGGCTGTCGCGCTGGAGGACGCTCTGCCGTACGACGAGCCCTGGGGCTGGATGCAGCCGGTGCGCCACGCGCTGGGTGCGCTGCTGCTGGAGCAGGGCCGCGTGGCGGAGGCCGAGGCGGTGTATCGCGAGGATCTCGGCCTTGCCGGCGTGCTGCCCCGCGCGCAGATCCATCCCGACAATGTCTGGGCGCTCCGCGGACTGCTCGACTGCCTTGATCGGCGTGGCGAGACCGCGGAGGCCGCGCTGATCCGCCAGCGCGTGCAGTTCGCCGCAGCGCGGGCCGATGTGCCGGTGTCGGTGTCCTGCTTCTGTGCCAGGGGAGAGGCGGCGTGAAGTACGATGGGCGGATGATATCGGATTCGTGACGACGAACGGAGACGAGCTGTGAGCCACGCAACCCGACGTGACCCCGACGTGTATGGTCAGCGCCTTGACCGACTGCGCAGGCAGCTGAGGCAGCAGACGCTGGATGGGTTTCTTGTCCCCCGTTCGGACGAGCACCTCAGTGAATATGTGCCAGCATCCGCCGAACGGCTTGCGTGGCTCACGGGTTTTACCGGGAGTGCCGGATTGGCGGTCGTGTTGCCGGATCGGGCCGCGGCCTTCACCGACGGTCGCTACGTCCTGCAAATGGCGAAGCAGGTGGATGGAGACCTTTGGGAGCACAAACACATCACGGAAGAGCCGCCGCCGCGGTGGCTGGCAGCGAACGCGCCACAGGGCGCGAAGATCGGCTACGACCCGATGCTGATCAGCGAGGAAGGACTGGCTCGCTACCTTGATCTCGACTTCACGATGGTCGCCGTAGACAGCAATCCGATCGATGCCATTTGGTCGGAGCGCCCTTCGCCGCCGCTAGAACAAGCCGTCCCACATCCAGTGGAATATGCCGGGCGTCCAGCAGAGGACAAACGAGCACAGATCGCCACGCTGCTTCGCGAGGCGGGTCAGGATGCAGCCGTGATCAGCGATCCGGCTTGCATAGCCTGGCTGTTCAACATTCGCGGCGCCGATGTTCCGTTCACACCGTTCGCCCTCGGCTTCGCGCTCATGCACGCCGACGGCAACGCCGAGTTGTTCATGGACCCCGTCAAGCTTCCGGAGGCGACTCGCGCCTGGCTTGGCAATGCCGTTTCGGTGTCGGGTCGCGAGGCACTGGCACCTGCTCTGTCCAGGCTCAAGGGGAGGCGGGTTCGGGTCGATGCGAGCGGCACTCCGGTGTGGTTCTCTCTGTTCCTGCGGGATGCCGGGGCTGTCGTGGTTGCGGAGCCCGATCCGTGCCTGCTGCCGAAGGCATGCAAGAATCCGGTGGAGCAGGAAGGCGCGCGAAGCGCTCATGCGCGCGACGCCGTGGCCGTTTGCCGGTTCCTGCGCTTTCTTGCCGAACGAGCAGGAAATGGAACCGAAACGGAGCAATCCGTCGCGGCGCAGCTGCTGGCTCTTCGCGCGCGGGCAGCGACCTTTCGGGGGGAGAGCTTCCCGGCCATCTCGGCTGCAGGCGAGCACGGCGCCATCATACACTATCGGGTCACCGATGAGAGCGACCGGACGATACGGCCCAACGAGGTCTATCTCATCGATTTCGGCGCTCAGTACGTCGATGGCACGACGGATATCACGCGGACCGTCTGGACCGGCCCCGATCTCCCGCCACAGGCCTTGCGAGAACAGGTCACCCGCGTCCTGAAGGGCCACATTGCCCTGGCGACCCTGGTGTTCCCCAGGGGAGTCGGTGGACTGCATCTGGACGCGATCGCACGCCGTTCGCTATGGCAGGCCGGCCTCGATTATGATCACGGCACCGGGCACGGGGTAGGAAGTTACCTGTCGGTGCACGAAGGGCCGGTCAGCGTGTCGCGCACCGGCCGACCCGTCCCGATCGAATCCGGAATGATCCTCTCGAACGAGCCGGGCTATTATCTTCCAGGAGCCTATGGCATCCGGCTGGAGAATCTTCTGCTGGTCCAGCCCGCAGAGGTTTCGGCCAGCAAACCGTTTCTCCGCTTCGAGACCTTGACCCTGGCGCCGTTTGATCGGCGGCTGATCGAGGCGAACATGCTCGATGCATCCGAGCTGGATTGGTTGAATGCCTACCACGCCCGGGTGGCAGCGGAGATCGGTCCGCATCTCGATGACGACTTCCGGCAATGGGTTGCCGATGTCTGCCGGCCAATGGCATGACTGGTGCGGCACGGCCCGCAGCGCGAGCGCGCCGCTCCTGCCGCCGGCAGACAACCGGCTAGACCTCCCACTCGGTGGCGCCGAAGTCGCAGCCCTGCTCGACCATCTTCCGCGCGTTGACCGGATCGACGGCGAGCAGCCTGCGCTTGCGCCCGTTTGCCTCGATCACCGCGTATTCCTGGCTGAGCGCCTGCACCAGGAACCGATTCTCCTCCGAGCGCATCGCTCCGGGAGAAGATGGATCGATCCAGAATATTGCCGCCTTGTAGTCGAGGTTGCCGGGAACGTCGACCACCACCTTGGTGTGGTCGGGCCGGAATTGCAGCGGCAGCCTCCGGTTCGGATCCTCGAAGGACTGCGTCGAATACCACAGGCAATTATACTCGGCGCAGGACGGCGGCATTGCCGACGTATCGTGCACCCGGCAACCCTTGCCCTTCTCGCAATGGCCGCACCACGTGTACATCGGCTTATTGAGTTCCGCTATACCCTTGACCTTGCAGCACAGCGAGCATGTTCCGCACAGATTGGTCGACACAGGCCACCCCTTTTCATTGAGGCGAACAGCAGGCTAACGCCTCGCAGTCACCGAGAGAACGGTCGAGCCGTCGGACAGATCCTGCTGGGTTGGCGCCGGCGGCATGGGGACAACCTCTCGCGACAGGATTTCATGCCGGCGGATGCCGTCGAGCGCATTGGTCCGCACCACCGCATCCTCGCTGAAGCCGGTGCCACCCGGGCCATGCACCACGACATGCACCATGACCACCTGGGCCGGCGCATCGGCGATCTGTGTCGGCATGTTGCGAACCAGCGGCCCGATCGCGGCGGCAACCACCGGATCGCGCGTCGTCGCATCCGGATCGTAGTTCGAGAACAGCGACATATGCGGCTTCAGCCCGACCAGCAGGTCCTGCGGCATGCCGGGCAACAGGCCCAGTTCGTCCAGCGTCTCGAATGGTGCGCCGGACGGCAGCGCGAGCGGCTGCGTCGAGGCCACTTGCACGGTCTGGCCTCCCGGCGTGCGCCAACGATCGATGGCAGCGGCCAGCTTCGTCGCGTCCTGGTTCGGCACGCCCAGCTGCGCGAGCAGGGCCTGCAGCATCTCCACCGGCGCGAAGTTCGGATTGATCTTGCCGTTCTCGTCGTCGAGCCGGACCTCGATGCGGTAATGCCCCGACCGCAGCACGTGCCTGCTGCCGTCCGGCCGCCAGCGTGCAGGCGAAGGGTCCAGCAGCGCGTAGATCGCCTGCTGCACGGCGCCGTCGGCGCGGGCCTCGGCCAGCGCGCTGTCCAGCAGGTTGCGCGAGCGCTGCGTCTCCTGCCGTCCGGCTGCGACAAGAGCGGTGCCGAGCAGGGACAGGAAGCCCAAGGTCCACAGCACCACGAGCAGTGCAAACCCTCGCTGGCGGTCGGCGCGCTTCATGGCCGGTCGAACTCTGGGGCGACGACGATGTCCGGCCAGGGGCGCTGGCCGGGCCGGGTGAACGTCAGGCGGATGCGAAGCAGCGGCGGGATGTCGTCCGCCCGCCAGTCGGACACCCAGCCGGTCTCGGAACCCCAGTAGTCGAGCTGCATACCGGCGACGCCGCCGAGCAACTCGATCTCGTGGTAGCCGGCGTCGGGCGGGCGAGGGGTGCGCAGATAGGGGCGCCAGCGCAGTACCAGCCGCTGATGCACATCCACCCCGAGGCTCGCCTCGACGCGGTTGGTCGGCATCCCCGGCATGTCGGGCAGCGTCGTTATGAGTGCCAGCGTGCGGGACTTGGCCGAGAATTTCGCCGGCTCTGTGGCCCCGCCGGGGTCCATGTGCGCGACCAGTCGGCGCAGCGTGCGATCCACCGTGTCCAGTGAGTCGCCGGCGTCGGTCATCTTGGTTGCGGTGTTCCAGGCGCGCAGGCCGGCGCCGATGCCCTGTCCGAGCCCGGCGATCAGCAGGCCCAGCACGGCGAGCGCCGCGAGGATCTCGATCAGCGTGAATCCGTTCGGGCGCCGGGCGGTCATTTCGCCGACGCCTGCAGGTGCTGGGTGTCGAGCCGAACCTCGCGCACTGCCTTGGTGTCGGTGCCCCGCTCGGTCCAGGTGACCTGCACGCTGACATTGTAGAGGGCTAGCGCCACCCAGGTCGGGCGCTCGCGGCCGCGCATGCCGACCGGCCGGACGGCGGTCTGCGACATCGGTGCCACGTGGACGCGCCAGTGATAGCCGCCGCCGTCCTCACCCTCGATGTCGCCTTGCGTCAGCGGGGCGCCGTGGGTGGCGATGGCGAGGCGCGAGCGGGCGCGCGAGACCGCCTCTTCGTAGCGCGACGCAGCCTGGATCGAGCGCAGGCTGCTGACGCTTTCATGGAACAGCACGCCAAGGGCGACGCCGGCGATGATGAAGGCGATGACCACCTCGAGCAGCGCGAAGCCGCGTTCTGTGCCGGCATGGCGAGGGGGTGCCGCTGCCGTGGCGTCGGTGCCGATCATGCTGGTGCTCGTATCGATCATGTCGGAATCGGTACCGTTCCGGTCAACGAGGGTTCAGCCTGGCGGGGCGGGCCGATCGGGGGGCGCAGCGCGCGATGGTTATAGGAAAGGATGTGCAGAGACCAACAAAGATACGGAGAGCGTCGTTGCCCTCCGTACCTTCGCGGTTCTTGGGACCTGCGATCCGGGCCTTGGGAGGACCGGACCGCAGGGTCGAAGGCGAAGGGCTGCTTACTGCATGTCTTCGCAGAGTGGCAGCTTGGTCATCACTTCCTGACCTGCCAGGCCGACGGCCGACGGATCGGTCATGACCATCAGCGAGCCGAGGTCGTCGGCGACGCCGAGGCCGGTGCTGAGCGAAGTGCCGCTCAGGTATTGACGGATCCTGTAGGTCGTCCGACCGACGCCGTCCTTGCCCAGGTGGGCCTGAACGACGAAGCCGCCGACCGGACCGGTATACATGTACCCGGTGCCATCCGCCGCGACGTGGGACAGCAGAGAACTCGGCTGAGTGATCAGCGACGAGGTGAAGCCGGCGTTGGCCGTCATGGTGCCGCACTTGTTCGCGGTGTTGGCCTGAAGCGCGCCGGGGACGGTCTTGTTCGGTACCTGATACGTCGAGCTGGAGAGGTCGGCCAGGATCGCGTCGTGCAGCGCGAAGCCGCTCACGTTCGGCGCACCACCGCCGAAGTGGATGCACTGCGGCCAGGTTCCGCCTTGCGTGCCGCCGGGGGTGTTCAGGAACGTGTTGACCACGCGCTGACCACCGATATACGGCTGACCGTCAGGACCGAAGGCCGATGCGAGGTTGGTGGCAAGGCCAGAGTTGCCAATGCCGCCGCAGAACACCTGACTGGCATCCGGCACGAAGAAGCCGGGGTTGAGCGGCTTGGCAGGGTCGCCCGGGTTGCCCAGCGGATCGATGCACGCCCAGATCTCCTGCTGGCCGCGGCGGTTCGAGACGGCGAAGGCGAACTGGCCGTCCGCGCTCACCTGTGCGGACATCAGCTTCAGCCCTTCGGGGAGGTCGCGGTAGTAGCTGAGCGAACCGACGGTCTTGCCGATCGCGCCGTTGTTGATGAGCTCATGGTGGAACATCCCGCCCTTGATGCCGGCGGTGAACAGGTAGGACGTTGCGACGTGGGCATTGGTTGCCACCGGCACGCCACCGTTGTTGAAGGCCGAGATCGAGCAGCCGAGCTGGTTGGCGTAGCTGTTGGCGGGGTTGGGCGTCGTTGCGGTGCTCAGCTTGGTCGGATCGCAGACCGGTGTGACAACCGAACCCTGGAACGGGATGTCGCCAAGATTGGTGACAGCGCCGTTCTTGATGATCGGCAGGACGATGCAGTCCTGCGAGGTGTTCGGCGGCAGGATCCACGCGGTGGTCCCGGCTGCGCTGCCGGCATCACCCTGCTTGCAGAGCGTCGAGCCCTGGTCGAAAGCCCAGTTGTGTCCGCCACCCGTGGGTGCGCCGGTGACCTGATCGCTGGTCGAGCTGTCCGGGATGAAGAAGGAACCCGTCGTCGCGGTGAAGACGTTCGGCGACCAGTTGGCTGCGACCGCCACCGGTGCGACGCCGATCTGGTAGCCGTTGGGTGGGAAGCTGGTGCCGTCCGCGCAGACCGCCCAGGCGGCATTCTGCGCCAGCAGCGACATGGCGGTCGTCGCCGCCAGCATGGTGCGACGGCGCTGCGCCCACTTCCGGCGATACTCTTCCGTATTCGTAACGTTAGGCGGCGTGGCCGCTCCATTGCTCCTGGTCATGACTCTCTTGTTCCTTCCAATTCGGAATTGTTACGGCTCTATTGACCGAACCCAATGCGGGCCCGACGCCTGAGACACGTACGGCGCCTCAAACTCAGATATTATTACGGTGCCGCCTCGCTGGCTGTCAACGCGATAATTGCGTAGGGTTAATTTTATCGATTGCCTATCGGCGAAACTCGTGGCAATGCTCCAGCCAGTGACAGCGCACGTGCGCGCACCATGGCGGGGAGGTCGGGGGGCCTGGTTCCACTCGTCGGGCAACAGGCGGGGCTTTGCCGGCTGCCCGAATGAAAGCGCTGCCGCGCGCTTCCGTCTCCAACCGAATCCGATACCGCCCTGTGTACCCAGCAGTGTTGGCACACAGCAATATAGTAATATGGCCCTGCCAGATTGGTATTTGCCAGAAATAATTTTTCGGATGACCGGAATACCCCACGTTTCTCGGACGTAATATGCAGCATGCGCGGCCGGCAAACGGTGCGCGCAGCCATAACAACGATACGCAAACATCAAGAGAGAGTAGGGGCACGCACCGTGACCATCTTCAATTGGAAGGCCGGCATAAGCGCCGACTGGAATACGCCTGCCGCATGGGATGTCGGCAGCGTACCGAACAGCAGCCTCGCCGACGTCACCATCAACGCCGGCGCCGACACCGTAACCATCGGCGCGCTCGAATCCTTCCAGGTCAGCACCCTGGCGCTCGACGCCGGCTCGCTGGTCGTCTCCGGCGCCCTGGTTGATCTCGGCCCGCCGGCGGCCGCCGGCCTGCCGGCGCTCGCCGTGTGGGCGGGGTCCTCCCTGACGGTCACGCCGACCGGCGGTGTCGACGTCGGCACCTCGCGCAGCGTCATTGCCGGCAGCGTGCTGGTGGAGGCCGGCAAGATCCTGGCCGGCGACGGCCTGATCGCGGCAGCGGTGGTCAACAACGGCACCATCCAGGCGGTCAACAATCCGTTCGGACCGGCAGGCAAGCTGGAGATCACCGGCGCGCTGACCGGCACCGGGACGGTGCAGCTGGCGCCCGGCGCGATCATGCAGGTGGACGGCACGCTGGCCGCCACCCAGAGCGTGCTGTTCGCCGGTGCCGGCCCCGAGACGCTCGTGCTGAACAATGCGCTGCCCGGTACGTTCGCCGGCCAGTTCTCCGGCCTGAATGCCGGCGACCGCATCGAGTTCGGCAGCGGCGTCACCATCGCCAGTGTCGCGCCGACGCCGCAGGCGGCCCTGCCGAATGAATGGACGGTGACCGACAGCCTCAACAACGCCTATGTGCTGAGCAACGTGCAGTTCGGCCTGGGGGCGGCGCGCGGTTTCACCACGGTCTTCAATTCCGCCACCGGCATGTGGGCCATTCAGGCTGTCTCACCCGGTCTCGGCTGGAACCCTCCCCCGTTCGGTGGCACCACTGACCTGGGCACAGGGAAGAACTGGAACAGCGTGACGGCTCCGACCAGCGGCCAGGCGCTGAGCTTCAACAACAACCTCACCATCCATACGCTGACCGGGATCGGGCAAGGGCTCGATGCGACCTTCAGCGGCACGCTTGGCTGGACCCTGCTGGGCGCGACGCTGACGCTGGCCGGCCAGCCGGTCGCATCGTCGGGGGCACTCGCCCTCATCGACAACGGCACGCTCACGGTCGATGGTGGCACCTTGTCCGGCAACGGCAGCGCCGAGATCGACGCCGTCGGAGCACCGGGTGCCACGATGACCGTGCAGAACGGGGCGCAGGTCGGCTTCAACGGCATATCGCTCGGGATCATCCCTGGTCAGAGCGGCACGCTGAAGGTCACCGGAGCCGCGACCAGCGTGACCGATGCGGGCCCCCTGGCCATCGGCAGCAGCAGCGGCAAGGGAGTCCTGCAGGTCGATGCGGGCGCCACGCTGACCGCCGACGCGGTGTCGGTCGGGACGCTGGGCAGCGTCAGCATGACCGGCGGGACCCTCTCCTCGACGCTGGCGCCGGTAACGCTGGCGCTGGGCGCCACGCTGTCCGGCTTCGGCACGGTGGCCGGCGCCATCGCCGATAACCTGGGTGGCGGGATCAAGGCAACCGGCGGGGTTCTCACGGTGTCCGGTGCCGTGAGCGGCATCGGAAGCATTGGCATCGACACCGGCGCGACGCTCGACGTGGGTGCCACCGCGGCCAACGAGACGATTTCGTTCCTCGGCGCCACCGGCACGCTGATGACGCGGCAGACCGGGGCGGTCGGCGCGTCCATCGCCAATTTCGGCAAGGGGGACCTGATCGATCTGCGTTCGCTGGCCTTTGCCGGGAACGCAACGGCGACCTTCGCCGGCGGCGTCCTGACGGTGAAGAGCGGCGCGGCCAGTGAAACACTGCGGCTCGCCGGTCTCGCGGCAACCACGCAATTCGGCGTGTCGAAGGATGCCGCCGGAACCGGAACCGCCATCAGCATCGGCACACCGCTCACGCTGGTCGGCGGCGCGGGCAACGACACGCTGACCGGCGGCCCGGTCAACGATTCGCTGGTCGGCGGCGGCGGCAACGACACGCTGATCGGCGGCGGCGGCAACGATACGCTGAACGGTGGCACCGGCGTCGACAGCATGGTCGGCGGCACCGGCAACGACACCTATATCGTGGACAACGCGCTCGACGTGGTAGTCGAGAATGCGGGCGAGGGAACCGACACGGTCCTGGCGCGGGTCAACTACACGCTCGCCGCGGGGACCGAGGTCGAGGTGCTGCGGGTCAACACCGCGGCTGGCCTCGCACTCACCGGCAACGCCTTCTCCCACTCGATCGTCGGCGGCGCGGGCAACGACACGCTGACCGGCGGGGCCGGCAACGACACGCTGAACGGCGGGGCCGGTGTGGACGCGATGGCGGGGGGCGCCGGCAACGACGCCTACATCGTCGACAACGCGCTCGACACGGTGACGGAGGGCGCCGCCGGCGGCACCGACACCGTGTTCGCCGCCACCAGCTACACGCTCGCCGCCAGTGCCCAGGTCGAGTTCCTGCGGGCGCAGGGCACTGTCGGGCTCGCCCTGACCGGCAACACGTTCTCCCACACGATCGTCGGCGGCGCGGGCAACGACACGCTGACCGGCGGTACCGGCAACGACGTGCTGAGCGGCGGCGCCGGCAACGACGTACTGGACGGCGGCGCCGGCAACGACGTGCTGATCGGCGGTGCGGGCAACGACGTGTTCCACTTCGTCGGCGCGTTCGGTCACGACACCATCAACGACTTCCGCGCGGTCGCGGGCAGCCTGGACGTGGTGGACATCAGCGCGCTAGGGGTCACGGCGGCGAATTTCGCCACCAGCGTCACGATCACGGCGGCCGGCCCGACCGGGACGTTGCTCACGATCGGCGCCGACAGCATCAAGCTGCTCAACGTTGCCCCGGCCAGCATCACTCTGACCGACTTCAAGCTGGCCTGAGGCCGGAACTCGCCAAGCGACCGCAGGTGCGGGCATAGTGTCCGCCCCTGCGGTCCGCAGATCCGGGCCGTGGCGGGGTGCGCCTGGTTGCCGCGAGCAGCCCGCCCGGAGTGGCCCACTCGCGTTGTGGTTGTGAGAACGGCCGGCCAGCTGGCAAAAAATAAAATCAGGGCAGCCGGGCGCTTGCAGGCGACGCTGCGGTGGCATATTTATTCCAGGTATAACAACAATTTTATCATGACATGGGCCAGCCCAGATGATGCGAAGGGCCCGGGCTTCATTCCGGGCGCTCCTGTTGGCATCGATCCTCGGTCCGGCGTTGCTGTTCGGGGCAATGGCCTGGTGGACATGGGATCGCGTCCAGCGTGACACGACGCTTGCGATCAATCGCAAGGTCGACATGCTGACCGAGGACGCGCGCCGGCTGCTGCAGTCGGATGCGATCGTCCTCGCGCGCGTGACGGATCGGGTGCAGAACCTCAGCTGGCTGGAGATCGCGGACCGGCAGCCGGAGCTGAGTCGCGAGCTGGCGGCCCTGGTGCGGGGTATCGGCGAGGTGGAGAGCGTCGTCCTTGCCGATGAGACGGGCCGGGTACGGGTATCGAGCCCTGCCTATGCCGTTCGGTCCGGCGGCGCGACCGAGCTCGCCGGCACCAGCGTCGCCGATTCAGGCTACTTCCGGGCCGCGCAGGCAAGCTCCGGCCTCGTGGTCGATGGTCCCGCCATCAGTCCCACGACCGGTCGCCCCATCGTGACCGTCGCCAAGCGCATATCGAACCGCGAGGGCGCGTTCCTCGGCATCGCGGCGCTCAATCTGTCGCCCGCCAACCTCATCGATTTCTGGCGGCGGCTCGTCTCGCCGGGGGACTCCGTCAGCCTGCTCGGTGAGGACGGAACCGTCCTGGCACGCTATCCTCCTACACCCGCGGATGCGCCCGCCGCGCGATCGCATTTCAGCCAGATCGCCATGCGCGTCATACGCTCGGCCGATGCCGGGCTGTTCGACCGGACACCATCGCCGATCGACGGGATCGCACGGACCCTGGGCTTTCGCAGGATCCCTGGTTATCCGCTCTACATCGTCAATGCCATCGACCGGTCGAACGTCGTGCGCGAGTGGCTCCCGAGCGCGCTGGCCTTCGGCGTGCTGGCCATCGGAGCAGCCGTCGCCCTGTTCCTGTCCGCGCATGCGGTCATCCGCCATGCCCGACGCGAGGAGGACGCGCTTCGACGCGCCGAGACGAGCGAGGCGAGCTATCGCGACCTCTATGCGAGAACGCCGGTACCGATGCACGCCTGCGACAGCGACGGCAACCTGACCGCGGTGAGCGACAGCTGGCTCGCTCTGTTGGGCTATGTGCGGGAAGAGGTCCTGGGCCGCCCCATCGCCAGCTTCCACACCGCAAACTCGGCCACGGCTCTGGCGTCGGAGTTGCGGCAGGCGATCGACAGCGGCACGACGCACAGCAGCGCGCATCAGCTGGTTCGCAAGTCGGGCGAGATCGTGGACGTCGTGATCGCGGCGCAATTCGAGCGCCGCGCAGCGGGGGACGAGCAGCGGATCCTTGCGTTCGTCACCGACGTCACGGCGCAGCGGCGCGCCGAGGAGGCGCTGCGGCAGGCCCAGCGTCTCGAGGCGGTCGGCCAGCTCACCGGCGGCGTGGCGCACGACTTCAACAACCTGCTGGTGGTGGTGACCGGCAACGCCGGACTGCTGCGCGGCGCGGTGCATGAAGAGCAGCATGTCCGCGCCCTCGATGCGATCGAGCGGGCGAGCCAGCGCGGCGCGCGGCTGGCACGGCAGCTGCTGGCGTTCTCGCGACAGCAGCTGCTCAGCCCGAGCGTTATCGACCTGTCCGAGCGGCTGCCGCGGATGCGTGAGTTGCTGGTCGGAACGTTCCATGGCGACATCGAGGTCATACTGAGCGTGCCGCCGGCGATCTGGCCCATCGAGGTCGATGCCGGGGAACTCGAGCTGGCGCTGCTCAACATCGCGGTCAATGCACGTGACGCGATGCCCAACGGCGGTCGGTTCATCGTCAGCGCCAGGAACGTGACGTTGGCTCGTGGATCACCTCCTGGAGAACTTGTGGGCGACTTCGTCGTGCTCACCCTCACCGACACCGGCGAGGGCATCGCGCCGGAGTATCTCAGCAAGGTATTCGAGCCTTACTTCACCACCAAGCCGCTCGGCCAGGGGACCGGCCTCGGGCTCTCGCAGGTGTTCGGCTTCACCCGGCAGTCGGGCGGTACGGTCAGCATCGACACCGCCGTTGGGCTTGGCACTTCGATCAACCTGTACTTCCCGCGCCGCGAGCCGCAGAGCGTACCCGAGGCGCGTGCAGCCGCGCAGCCGGCGGCGACCGGCGGCAGCGAGACGATCCTGGTCGTCGAGGACGAACCGGAGGTGGCGGATGTCAGCCGGGCCATGCTCAACAAACTCGGCTACCGGACGAGGCAGGCCGCCGACGCCCGCGGCGCACTCGAGGTGCTGGCGGACGACCCGGCGATCGATCTGGTGCTGAGCGACGTCATGATGCCCGGCGGCATGAGCGGCGTTCAACTCGCCCGCACGATCAGGCAGCGCTACCCGGGCGTGGCGGTGCTGCTGACATCTGGCTATGGCGGGGCCGCCGAGGAGGTGCGTGCGGTCGGCGTGCCGTCGATCGCCAAGCCGTATCAGCTCGATGTCCTGAACGAGCGCATCCGCGCGGCGCTGGCGATGCGTGGCAACCGGCCGGGCCATTGCGAGACGCCGGCAACGGCGTGATTTTCAGCCCCGGTCGTCGCGTGCCGGGATCAGCGCCACGGCCATTGCGGCAAGCACCGATGCCGTTGCCGCCAGTGCGAAAGTCGCCGGAAGCGACCAGGTGACGAGCGTGCCGGCCAGTGCGGAACCCAACGGACCGCCTGACATGTTGAGGCTCATCGAGACCGACAGGACGCGGCCGAGTTCCCGCGGATCGGTGCGCCGCTGGCGCAGCGTGAGCACGCTGACATCGATCGGCCCGGCGGCGGCGCCGACAAGCATCAGTGCGAGCGCGAGCCCGATCACCCCGAAGCAGGCTCCGAGCGGCCACAGCGCCACCGCAGTCGCCAGCATGCCCAGAGCGATCACGCCGCGCTCGCGCCCGGCGATGCGCCGGTGCCCGGCCGTCAGCGCCGCGAAGGCACCGACCAGGCCAAGGCCGGCCCACAGGACGCCGGTCGCCGCTGCCCCTGTGCCGCCGGCGTAGCGTTGCGCCAGGGATACCGGCACGGCGACGACGAGGACGCCCCACGATATCTCGTACAGCGAGTAGGCGACCGCGAGTCCGCGCAGCGTCCTCCGGCGAAGGACCAGAAAAACGCCGCGCCACGCCTGTCGCAGCAGCGGTCCGCCGGCCACGTCGGCTCCGTGTCGCTGTCGAACGCCGCGGAGGCAGACGGCGGCGGCGGCAAATGAAGCGGCGATAGCGCCGAGTGCCGTGCCCGGTCCGACGAAGCCGACCAGCAATCCGGCCGTGGCCGGGCCGACCACGTCGGTCAGGCCGTGTATCGCCGTGTCCAGTGCGTTCGCACGATCGCGCGTCGCCGGCGGCACCAGCCGGGGCAGCAGCGAACGGATCCCTGCCATGCTGAGCGGGCTGGTGAGCGAATAGAGGCCGGTCAGGATCAGCAGCGCCGGCGCATGCGCCCGGCCCAGCCGGTCGAGCGCGATAAGGGCAAGAATGCACGCGGCGCTTGCCGCCATATCGGCGCTGATCGCCGCTATCGAACCGGCACGGTCGATAAATGCGCCGGCCAGCGGGCTGACCGCCAGGCCGGGAGCGATCGCGGCAAAGGCAAGCCAGCCGGCGAGCACCGGCGATCCCGTGTGCAGCAGGGCGTAGAGCACGATGGTGAGCGCGAACATGCGCCCCGCCAGCCGCGCCAGCAGCGTCGCCAGCAGCAGCGCGCGGAGGTCGGGGGTGGCGAGGAGTTCGCGGTAGGAGGGAAGGTCAGTCCGGCGTGTCGATGTAGATCGCATCGTTCACGACGCGCACCGGTATCGGCCGCAGCCGGACGCGCGGGTCCCCGGGATGGCGGCCCGTCTCGAGGCCGAACTCGTAGCCGTGCCAGGGACACACGACATGCATGTCGCGGGCGAACCGCAGCCCGCGGCTCGTCTGGTCCGGCATGATGATCTCCTCGACCCGGTTGAACAGCCTGCCCTGGCAGACCGGACCGCCGGAGTGCGGGCAACGGTTCTCGTAGGCCACGAGACGGTCGCTCAGCCGGAAGATGCCGACCTCGAGTGCGCCGACCGCGACGACGCGGTAGTCGCCGTCGGCGAGTTCGCTGCTCGGGCCAACCAAGATCTCGGTCATTCGCTGCTCCCGGCTACGGCCTGCCCACCGGCCGCTGAAACCACATGGCGATGTCGAACAGGTTGAGGTCGGCGGCGCGGATCATGGCACAGGCAGTGACCACGGTCTCCGTCGCGGTCACCGCACCAGGTTCGAACGGTGCCAGCTCCGGCGCTGCTTCCGCCTTCGCTGCGTAGGCCTTCATCGCAGCCGTCAGCACGCTGCGCAGCGCATCGTCCGGGATCGCGTCCGGCCCGCCGCTCTGCAAAGACGCGGCCAGCGCGCCGCAGAACTCCGCGGCGATGTCCTGGAGCGAACGCACCCGCTCAACCGGCGCGCGCCGGTTCCGGCGCGGGCAGCGTGACCAGCTTGTGCCCCGGCACCTCCAGCCCGAACAGGCGCGCCGCGTTCAGTCCCAGGATGTTGCGTTTGGCCTGTTCGGACAGGAACGCCAGGTTGGTGATGGAGGCCGGCAGGTCGAAGTCCCAGTGCGGCCAGTCGGAGGCGAACAGCAGCTGGCTGTCGGCCTTGATGGCCTCCATCGTCGCCTGGGTCAGCTTCAGGTTGCTGGTCTCCAGCGGCTGGCTGGTGAAGTACATCTCGCGGATATACTCGCTCGGTCGGCGCTTCAGCAGCGGTGCCTCCGAACTGCGCATCATGTATTCCGAGTCGAGGCGCTGCATCATGAAGGGCAGCCACGCCAGGCCGCTTTCGACCCAGATCACCTTGAGGTTCGGGAAGCGCTCGGGGAGGCCGTTGATGATCCAGTTGGTCAGGTGGATCATGTTGAAGTAGCAGAACGAGATCGCGTGCATCGAGATGAAGCGATTGACCTGCTTCATCGAACTCGTCGCCCCAGTGGAAGCCGGAGTGGAACGCCAGCGGCTTGCCGCAGGCCTGCAGCGCGGCGTAGAGCCGCATGTAGCTGTTGTGGTGCACCGGCTTGTAGCGGGTCGAGACCACGGTGAAGCCGATGACCCCGGGCTGATCGGCGAACTCCTCGACCGCGTCCACGCAGGCGTCGGGATCGTTGAACGGCAGGTACATCATCGCCTTGATGCGCGGCTCGCGTGGCAGCAGTTCCTCGAGCAGCCAGCGGTTGAATGCGCGGCCGAGTTCCACCTCGACCTCCGCCTGGGGGTGCATGCCGAGCAACAGCATCGGCGTGGGGAACGCCACGGTGTAGTCGATGCCCATGCTGTCCATCGCGCGCCGGACCAGTTCGACCTGGCGATGCGTACCGTCGCCCGGCACCGCCTCGGCCTGCTGCTGCTGGTGCGGGATGCGGCCGAACATGTCCTGGTACAGCATGCCGGGCTGCGCGTTCAGCAGCCCGGGCGGCGAGCCGCCACGATCGCGGAAGGACTTCGCGGCGTGGCGCAGATAGTCGTTGTCGATGCGATCGGTGATCTCGGACCAGAACGCTGTCTCCGTCACGTGCGCGTCGATGTCCACGACGAAGTAGTCGGCCAGCCTGCGCGCCTCCTGCGCGGCGTGTGCGAGGACGTCGCGCGTATCCGACCGGACGGTGATCTTCTCCAGCTCGCGCACCGTCTTGTCGGTCACGGGCGTCCTCCTCTGGTCACGGCCCCGTAGGCGGCTGCGAGTTGCTGGCGGCGACCTGCAGAACGATCCCCACTGCACCCTGGGACGGCGTCGGCGCGGGTTGCACCACGACCGGAGGCTGTGCCGGGGCGAAGCCGACATTGGTCAACAACGACCGCACGGTCTCGGCGCGTCGCAGCGACAGCATCGATCCTGCCGCGCCGCTGTCGTCGGTCTCGACGATCACCTGCATGATGCTCGGGTTCAGCATGGCCTGCGTCACGCTGGCCACGGCATACTGGCCGCATCCGGTCAGCTCGCTGCGCGCGGCGAGGAACAGCGTATCCGGCAGGCGAATCCTGGCGCCGTCAGGCAGGTACTCGACGCTGGCCTGGCTGTTGCAGGTGTTGGCAGGCGTCAGGGTGGTCGTGACGCGGGTCTGCAGTGTCTGGGTACTCGACGGCTCGCCGCACGCCCCAAGGGCGAGCAGCGCGGCAAGCACTGGCGCGGCGGTCTTCATCATCGGTTGTTGCCCCGGGTCATCACGCGTGAAGGTTGCCGGTCGCCCGCCGCTTCGAATGCCGTGATGTAGTCCCGCGTCAGCGGCACGGCGGTCTGCCGGCGTGCGAGCTGGATCTGGAACACCATGTGGCCCTCGTGGCGGAACGCGACCTCGGCGCCGCACAGATAGAACTCGAACATGCGGCAGAAGCGTTCGTCGTACAGCGTGGCGATCGTGTCGCGGTTGGCGGTGAAGCGGCGGCGCCAGTGGCGCAGCGTCTCGGCATAGTGCAGACGCAGCACTTCGATATCGGTCGCGACCAGGCCGCTCTTCTCCAGCGGCGGCAGAACCTCGGACAGGGCAGGGCAATAGCCGCCGGGGAAGATGTACTTGGCGATCCAGGGATTGGTGAATCCCGGCCCGTCGCTGCGGCCGATCGCGTGCAGCAGCGCCACACCCTCCGGGTTCAGGCACCGCGCGGCGGCGTCGAAGAATTCCTGGTAGTGGCCGACGCCGACGTGCTCGAACATGCCGACCGAGACGATGCGGTCGAACGTCCGGTCGACCGCGCGGTAGTCGAGCAGTTCGAACGACACGCGGTCCTGCAATCCCTCGGCCGCCGCCCGCGTACGCGCCTCGTTGAGCTGTTCGGTGGAGAGCGTGATGCCGGTGACCCGCGCGCCATGCTCGCGCGCCAGCGTCAGTGCCAGACCGCCCCAGCCGCAGCCGATATCGAGCACCGTGAGGTCGGGCCGATCGAGGCAGAGCTTGGCGGCGATATGCCGCTTCTTGGCGACCTGCGCCTCCTCGAGCGTCTCGTCGCCGCGCGGAAAGTAGGCACAGGAGTACTGCCGGTCGCGATCGAGGAACAGGCTGTACAAGCGCCCGTTCAGATCGTAGTGGTGTGCGACATTGCGCCGCGCGCGATACGCCGGGTTGTACTGGTCGATCCGGCGCCGTATCACGCCAAGGGTTGCCCGAAGGCGGGCAACGGGATGTCCCCTGGCGTTCGCCAGCACGTTCAGCGCCAGCACCTCGATGACGTCGTAGATGCCGCAGCCGCTCGGCTTCAGCGTTCCCGCCATGTAGGATTCGCCCACCGCCAGCGTCGGATTGAGCACCAGGCGGCGGATCGTACGCGCATCCTCGATGGCGATCCCCGCGGTCGGTCCGGAATCGGCAGGACCGGCATAGCTGGTTCGTTGTCCGTCGGGCCAGCGCACCGTCAGACGGCCAACGCAGATCAATCGCCGCAGAATCGCGTCAAGGGTTCGCTGCATCGCTCCGACCCCGTTCCGTCGAACCAGAGGACGTTACAATGGCTTAATCCCGCGGCCGGCGTAAAGACCGTCGCAGCGTCAGTTGACGGTACGGAATACGACCGAAGCGTTGGTTCCGCCGAAGCCGAAGCTGTTCGACAACGCACAGTCGATCCTGCGCTCCTGCGCCGTTTTCGCGACGCGATCGATCACGCTCTCCCGGCTGGGTGCATCGAGGTTCAGTGTCGGCGGCGCCACGTTGTCGCGCACCGCCAGGATCGAAAAGATCGCCTCCACCGCGCCCGCCGCGCCCAGCAGGTGACCAGTCGCCGACTTGGTGGACGACATCGCCACACGCTTCGCCGCGTCGCCGAACACCAGTTCCACCGCCTCCAGTTCCAGGTCGTCGCCTAGCGGCGTCGATGTGCCGTGCGCGTTTACGTACTGGATCAAATCGGGCGTGATGTGCCCGTTGCGCAGCGCCGCACGCATCGAGCGCACCGCACCCTCATGCCCTTCGGCCGGTGCGGTAATGTGGTAGGCGTCGCCCGACATGCCGTAGCCGGCGACCTCGGCGTAGATCTTGGCGCCGCGCTGCTTGGCATGCTCCAATTCCTCGAGCACAAGCACGCCGGCGCCTTCGCCCATCACGAAGCCATCGCGATCCTTGTCCCACGGCCGCGACGCCCTGGCGGGCTCGTCGTTGAAGCCGGTGGAGAGCGCGCGCGAGGCGCAGAATCCTGCAATGCCGAGTTCGCACACCGCCGCCTCGGCGCCGCCGGCGACCATCACATCGGCATCACCCAGCATGATCAGCCGCGACGCATCGCCGATCGCGTGCACGCCGGTGGCGCAGGCGGTCACCGCCGAGTGGTTCGGTCCCTTGAAGCCGTATTTGATGGAGACATGGCCGGACGCCAGGTTGATCAGCGCCGACGGGATGAAGAACGGCGACAGCCGGCGCGCGCGCCCTTCATGCACCTGGATCGACGCCTCAAAGATCGTCTGCAAGCCGCCGATGCCGGAGCCGATCATCACGCCGGTGGCGTTGCGGTCATCCTCGGTCTCGGGCCGCCATCCGGAGTCCTCCACAGCCTCGGTCGCCGCCACAAGGGCAAGATGGATGAAGCGGTCCATCTTCTTGACGTCCTTCACGGGGATCCACTCGGCGATATCGAGCCCATGCTCCGCCTTCACCCCGGCCGGCACCTGGCCGGCCACCTTGCAGGGCAGGTCCTTGGTGTCGAACGCCTGGATGGCGCCGATGCCCGACTCGCTGTTGATCAGTCGCTGCCAAACGTGTTCGACACCGAGCCCCAGGGGACAGGCGATGCCCATGCCCGTCACCACCACACGCCGCGTCAATGCTGGACCCTCCCGGCGGACCGATCAGGCGGTCTTCTGCTTCTCGATGTATTCGATCGCATCCTTCACGGTGCTGATCTTTTCGGCGGCGTCCTCGGGAATCTCGACGCCGAAAGCCTCCTCGAACGCCATCACCAGCTCGACCGTGTCGAGACTGTCGGCGCCGAGATCGTCGATGAAGGAGGCTTCCGGGGTGACCTTGGCTTCCTCGACGCCCAGGTGTTCGACCACAATTTTCTTAACCTTGTCCGCAATTTCGCTCATCGGCTGTGCAACTCCTCCTGAAGGGCGCCCGGGGGCCTGACTCGCGCTTTCCGCGCCGGACGAGGCTTCAGCGCGCTTAGCATGGTTTCCGAGGGTGCGCCAACCAGCGGCGACCCCGTCAGATCATCGCCATCCCGCCATTCACGTGCAGCGTTGCGCCGGTGACCCAGCCGGCCTCGTCCGAGACCAGGTAGGCGACCGCCGCAGCCACGTCCTCGGGCCGGCCGATCCGGCCCAGCGGGATCGATTCGGTCAGTTTGGCGCGCTGCTGCTCCGACAGCTTTCCGGTCATCGCGGTGGTCACAAAGCCCGGCGCCACGGCGTTCACCGTGATGCCGCGCGACGCCACCTCCTGCGCCAGCGCCTTGGTCAGGCCGATCAGGCCGGCCTTGGCGGCGGCATAATTGGCCTGCCCGGCATTGCCGGTCGCGCCGACGATCGAGGAAATGTTGACGATCCGTCCGGCGCGCCGGCGCAGCATCCCCCGCAGCGTGGCGCGCGCCAGGCGGAACGGGGCCGTGAGGTCCACGTCCAGGACCGCCTGCCAGTCCGCATCGCCCATGCGCAGCGCCAGCCCGTCGCGGGTGAGGCCGGCATTGTTGACCAGGATCGCGAGCGGACCCGCCGCGCCCTCGGCCGCCTCGACCAGCGACTCGGCGGCTGCCGGGTCGCGCAGGTCGGCGAGACAGACGAACGCGCGTTCGCCCAGCTCTGCCGCCAGCAATTCGAGGGCATCGCGCCTGGTGCCGGAGAGCGCCACGACGGCGCCCTGGGCATGCAGGGTGCGGGCGATCGCTGCACCGATGCCGCCCGAGGCGCCGGTGACCAGCGCCGCCCTGCCGTCGATCCGGAACATCGTCACAGCACCTTCAGCAGGGCTTCGACCTCTGCCGGATTGGCCGCCGACGCGGCGCCGGCGTCCGGGGCAATGCGACGGATCAGCCCGGACAGCACCCTGCCGGCGCCGAGTTCGATGAAGCTGTCCACCCCCAACTCTACCATGGCGTTGACGCATTCGCGCCAGCGCACCATCGCTGTCACCTGTCTGACCAGCAGGTCGCGAATGTCCGTGGGGTCGGTCGCCTTGGCGGCGGAGACATTGGCTATCAGCGGCACCAGCGGTGGACGCGGCGGGGTCGTCTCCAGCGCCTCGGCCATGGCATCGGCGGCGGGTGCCATCAGCGCGCAGTGGAACGGCGCGGAGACCGGCAGCAGCATCGCGCGACGCACGCCGTGGGCCGACGCGGCCGCGACGGCGCGTTCGACCGCGCCGCGATGGCCGGAGACGACGATCTGGCCGGCGCCGTTGTCGTTGGCCGGTTCGATCACCTCCCGCTGAACGGGTTCGGTCTCCGGCACCGCGGCGGCCTGGGTGCAGATCGCTTCGGCCTGCGTCATGTCGGCGCCGAGCAACGCGGCCATGGCGCCCTCGCCGGCGGGCACTGCCCTCTGCATGGCCTGCCCGCGCAGCTTCAGCAGGCGCGCGGCGTCGGCGATCGAGAAGCTGCCCGCCG
This sequence comes from uncultured Alphaproteobacteria bacterium, assembly GCA_963812075.1. Taxonomy (GTDB): domain Bacteria; phylum Pseudomonadota; class Alphaproteobacteria; order Acetobacterales; family Acetobacteraceae; genus JAMXLO01. The sequence continues at coordinate 230,901 of CAWETN010000012.1, read as the reverse complement.
CAGCCAGGGCGGCGTATTCGCCAAGCGAATGGCCGGCGACCACGACCGCCTTGTCGCGCAGGGCGAAGCCACCCTCTTTCTCCAACACGCGCAGCACCGCCAGGGAGTGGGCCATCAGCGCCGGTTGGGTGTTCTCGGTCAGCACCAATTCCTCGCCAGGACCCTCGAACATCAGCCGGGACAGGTTTTGGCGGAGGGTCTCGTTCACCTCCTCGAACACCTCCCGCGCCGCCGGAAAGGCGGCAGCGAGATCGCGCCCCATGCCGACAGCCTGGCTGCCCTGGCCTGGGAAGATGAAGGCGTGAACCGCCATGCTGGATTCTCCCCTGTATGGCGTGGCGCGGCGGGGTAGCCGTGGGTCACGAAACTGTCAATGGAAGGTCCGGGCAGGCGGCGATCCGACGATGGCGGTCTTACCTCGTCGGAACTGTGAGTCCGGTCATAAGGGCCGGGTATCCGGCTTGGTAAGTGACCGGGGTGCCGTCCGGAGTGCGCCGCTGCGCACCGCCCGGACGGTGCGGTCCCGGGCAAGAAGCAGATCCTGCCGCGACGAGTTGCGATGTGGCTCGCGCGGCCGTGCTGATGCCCCTGTCACCCAAGGAGAAAGCGATGCTCAACACGCAACTCGTACCCGCGACCAGCAATCGCGTCCTGCGGTCGCTGGCACTGCGCACGCAGGAGGCGGGCGACGATGCCTTTGCGACCGTACCTGCCCAGGTCGACAACAACGACGAAGCAAAATACGCCGACAAGTGCGGCACCTACACGAAAGGTATTCAGCAATCGGCTGTCGGGCTGGTGGACCTGGCTGCCTACCAGACATTCAAGCACGCCCTCAGCACTGGGTCCCCGGCAGATTTCGAGAAGATCGCGCTAGGCGGACCGCGCACCCTGAACGGGCCGCAGGGTGGGCTCGCCTTTTACCTGGAATGCCTGGACGCCAGTCAGTTCGTCGTCCCGCCCGCTCCGGCGCTGGACAGCGAGATGTATGCGACCGAGCTGGTCGAACTGTACTGGGCCTCGCTGCTGCGTGACGTCGCGTTCACCGACTATCTGACCGACGCTGTTGCCGCGCAGGCTGCGGCGGAGTTGTCGAGCCTCTCGCACTATGCCGGCCCGCGCGACCCGGCAACCAAACACGTCACACCGAACCTGCTGTTCCGAGGCCCCTGGCCCGGCGAGACGGACGGTCCCTATCTCTCGCAATTCCTGTTGCAGACGACCGCGCTGGGATCGCTGCCGATCACCCAGAAGTACGTGACCAATGTCGCGCGCGGCGGCATGGCGACCGCCGACTTCATGCTGGACCCCGCGGAGTTCCTGCAGGTCCAGAACGGCCAGTCCACCGGCAAAACGCTGACGCACGTCACGACGCCGGTATTCCTGCACGATGGCCGCGGGCTCGCCGCCTATACCCACGAAGACGTCCTGTACCAGGCATATTTCATCGCCTACCTGGTGCTGAACTCGCTCAAGGTGCCGTTCAACCCAGGCAACCCGTACAACACTTCGATGACGCAGAACGGCTTCGCGACGCTCGGCCAACCGGACATTGCCGCGACGCTGGCCGCGGTGGCTGCCGAGGCGCTGAAGGCGGTGTGGTACCAGAAGTGGTGGGTGCACCTGCGTCACCGTCCGGAGTTGGGCGGCGCGATCGTGCACCTGCAGAAGACCGGCCACGGCACGTCGATCCTGGGCCACGTCAGCGACACTGTGCTGGATTCGAAGGCGGTGCAGAGCAGCTTCGCCGCCAACGCCAGCTACCTCCTGTCGCAGGCCTTCCCGGAAGGTTCACCCACCCACCCGGCCTATCCCACCGGGCACGGCACGGTGGCCGGGGCCTGCATCACCGTGCTGAAGTTCTTCTTCGATGGGAACTTCGAACTTCCTGCGGGGAACCTTGTCATGCCGTCGACCGACGGGACGAACACCGTCCCGTATGTGGCCCCGATGGGCGAGGCGCCGCTGACGGTCAACGGCGAACTGAACAAGCTGGCCAGCAACATCAGCTTCGGCCACGGTATCCATGCAGGCATTCACTGGCGCAGCGACACCGACACGTCGATCCGGCTAGGCGAGGCGTGCGCGCTGGCTTACCTGCGGGATCGAGCCCGCACCTACAACGAGCGGTTCAGCATCACACTGACCAAGCTGGACGGTACACAGGAGACGATCTCCAACCCGTAGTGCGCGGAGGTCGGTCCGCCCCGGGCGGACCGACTTCGCCGCTATTTCCGGGCGAGCCCGGCAAGCGCCTCCTTTGCTGCCGCGCGTAACTCAGGATCGCGCGAAAGCGCGATCGCGCGCTGGAGCCGCTGCCTGGCGAGTTGGCTGTCGCCCTGGACCGCGGCGCTGCGGCCGGCGCGGAGGTAGAATGACGCCGAGGCGGACGATGCTCCCGCCTGTTGCGCCGCAGCCGCAGCAACCGGCAGGCACGTGCGACACCGCGATAGTCGCGCAGGTCGCGGCGGATCGCGACCGCCTCCTCGGCCGCACTCGCGGCGCCCGCCGCATCGCCCTGCCGGGGGCAGCCGGCGCGATGCCGGCGTTGCCGCTCCACCGCCGCCCAGCAGCCCACATCCCGCGCATCTGGGTCAGCGGCTTCTCAAGCTCCGTCGTGGCAATCTGTGTCTGCGTGAGCAGTGCCGGCAGGTCCGTGCTGGCACCCTCGGCATTGCGTGCGATCTTCGGCAACCGTGGCGTCGTCTGGGCGATGTCGCGGGTCACGGTCTGCAGGTTCGCCAGCAGCGCCGGCACGCCGTCGTCGCCGGCATTGACCTTCGCCGCCAACGCGCGCGCTTCCTTGGTCGTCGCCTTGATGTCGTCGAGCGCGCTGTTGAGGCCGGTGATCGACTGCTCGATTGCCCGCACCATCGTGTCGTTGCTCACCAGACGTCCGACCGATCCTTCGCCGTTCTGTATCCGCTCGGCGATCGTCGCCAGCGTTGCAATGGTCCGATGCGTGTCATCAAGAATAGGGAATACCTTGGCGCGCACTTCGTCGAGCACGGCCTGCCACTCCAGCGTCCAGCAATGGCGAGCTTAGGCTGGCCTGCCGCGCGTGCGCCAGCGCGTCGTCGGAGTCGGCGCGTTGCGCACTCTGTGCTAGACCGGTGCTGGCAACAACTGGAGCAGAGCCATGCCGATGCGCATGCACCGAACCGTCAATGACATGAACGCGAATGCCAAGAAGGCCGCCATCGAGCTGCTCAACGCGCGTGTGGCCGAGGGCATCGATCTCGGTCTGCTGACCAAGCAGGCGCACTGGAACCTGAAGGGACCGCAGTTCATCGCTGTGCACGAGATGCTGGACGGTTTCCGCACACAGATCGACGGGCACGTGGACACGATGGCCGAGCGCGTGGTGCAGCTGGGCGGCACCGCGCTGGGAACGACCCAGGCCGTGGCGCAGGGCAGCAAGCTGCCCGCCTATCCGACCGACATCTATGCCATCAAGGATCACCTGGCGGCGTTGATCGATCGTTATGGTATGGTGGCAAACACGCTGCGCAAGAACATCGACGAAGCGGACGAGGCGGGGGATGCAGATACGGCGGATATCTTCACGGCGGCATCGCGCGATCTCGACAAGGCGCTGTGGTTCCTCGAGGCTCATGTGCAGGAGGCTGGCTGAGGTCTAGCTCGCTGGCTTGAGGATCGTCGCCGGCGCCTGGCGCGGACGCACGCTGATGGTCCCGGCCGGCACAGCGACGCGCCCGACCGCCGATCGCGTGCGGCAGGCCTTGTTCGATATGCTGCTGCACGCACCGTGGGGCGGACGCGAAACGGTGGAGGGCACACGAGTGCTCGACGTGTTCGCCGGCACCGGCGCGTTCGGGCTCGAGGCACTGTCGCGCGGCGCTGCCCACGTGACGTTCGTCGAGCGCGACCGTGCCGCCCTGCAGGCGCTGCAGGCCAACATCGCGACCTGCCACGCGGAGCGTTCTGCCACCGTCGTTCCGCTCGATGTCCTCGCGATTGGAGCAGGCACGCCTGCGGAGTTGGTGTTCCTCGACCCGCCCTACCGACAGGATCTCGTGCCGCGCGCCGTTGCCCGGCTGCGCGCCGAAGGGTGGATCGCTCCGGGCGCCTTGCTGATCGCCGAGACGGCGCGCGACGAGCCGCCGCCCATCGTGGCGCGGTTGCTGGCCGAACGCGCCCACGGAGCGGCGCGGGTCAGCATATGGCGGGAAAACCCGCGCGAAGTTTGATCTGGATCAATGACGGCCATCTGCTTCCCGCCAAAGCTCCCGCGCTTCGGCTGCTGCGGGGAGGGTGCAAGACGCCATGATTTCGGCCCAAGGGACTGCGACGGTTGAACGGCTGCGCGACGAGATCCGCGAGGTCCGCTACCGCGAGGCGACCACCACCTTCTGCCGCCTGGTGACCGAGGAGGACCGCCCTCTCAGGGCCACGATCAGGGACGCGATCTCTGCCGCGGCACCCTACGTGCAGGTGCCATCGCACATGATGCGACTGCCTTCGGGTGAAATGCGCGGCGTGAACTACGACCACACCATCCTGGGCTGGCGCGGCGCGATCGCACTGATGGGCGAACTCGGCGGAGCGCGCGGCGTGCTGCCGAACGTGCAGGCCATGTGGTACGTGCCGCAGGGGCTCAACGTGTGGGAGCAGGTCGTCTGCGAGTTTCCCGGCCACTACGCGCGCGACGGCGAGCAGTGCAATCGCAAGTTCCCTGGCCCGGACGAGCACGTGAACCGCTTCGACGGGCCGGCATGGAACGTGCCGAAGATCTACTTCCAGGACCATGACCCGATCGAGGGCGGCTCGGTGGAGGATCGGCTCGCGCGCATGAACTGGGCGATCGCGGAGGGCGACAAGGCTGAGGCGTATGGGCTGTTCCTCGGTCTGGCGAAGCAACCGGAATACCGCGAGCGCCTGAAGGATGCGATCCTGTTCGCGGGCATCATCGACCTGCAGGACACCATCATCAATCGCGGCGGCTATCAGAACATCGGCCACAAGGCGCTGCGCGCCCGCGCCCTGGTGGACATCGCCGACTACCTGGGGTGGGACGATGCGCACGAGCTGATGTACACGGTCGTGCCAGACCTGGGCTGCTCGCCGCATCTGCACGGGCTGTGGAACGAGATCAGCAACATCTGCCGCATCGAGCTGCCGGACCAAGCCGCCATCCCGAAGCGTTCCGACAAGCCGCTGACCGGACCGGAACTCGATGCGCTGACCGAGGCGCTGCTCTGGGGCGGGCCGTTCGATGTCAATGCCGCAATCATGGCGCTGTTCCGGCGCGGCGCCGGCATCCTGGATATCGGTGACGCGGTGATGGTGTGCTTCCAGCGCTACCTGATCGACGTGCTGGAGCATCCGAATGCGTTCCTGCACCCGACGCACGCGCTGGACTACATGAACGTCGTGCAGTCCTGGACGCGCAGGCACGACAACCCGCACCAGGTCAAGGGCGTGTTCCTGGGCGCGCGATTCATGAACGACACCATCCGTTCCAACGCCAGTTTCCCACGCGATCCGAACTTCGCACTGGAGCCACGCCAGGCCTATCGCGGCTGGGCCGACGACATCGCGGTGGATCGTCTGCTGCCGGTGCTGAAGCGTTACGTGCTGGCGCAGGACGCGCCGCGCTCCTGTGCGCTGGTCGACTCCTACCTGGAGCGCACGCCCGAACGGCACGACCTGCTCGATACGATCACCTACGCCGCCTGCCACTGGCAGAACGACCCGCACGTCATGCGCAATTGCGCCTCCTCGCTGGAGGAGTTCCGGCACAATCGCACCTCGCGGCGCGACGACATCATACGCGGCTTCGTGAAGCACCAATCGCGGTATGTGAAGCGCGCACCGACACACGATTGCTACCAGCTGTACGTGCAGCACTTCCAGCCGGCCGACGCCGCATGAGCGCACCAATCGAGCTGACGGAGGCCTGGCGGCTGCGCAATGCCACGGCCACGGCGTTGGCACTCAGCGAGCAACAGATGCGCCACGCGGTCAGCGGTGCCAGCGTCGAACAGCTCGTCGCGCTGATCGAGGCATTCGTGCCGACACGGTCCACCGGTCCCGACTGGACCCGGAGCTTCGAGCCGCTGGTGGAGCGCCTGTGGGCATGGTGCGACGACGCGACGATGGCGGTGCTGGCCGAGACGTTCCGTGCGCGCGGCATGCCCTGGACGGCGGTGGCGAACGCATTGTCGCCGGAGCACGGCGCGCGTCTGAGGGCGGAGCTGCGGCAACCCTCCTGGGCGCGATTTCCGGCGTTCGCGATGGCCTGACCCGGTCAGCCGGGCCAGGCGCTTCCCCAGCGGTCGGCGTGCACCACCGCGGACAGCGGCTTGCGCGACAGCGGCCCGAAGGGATCGATCGGCCAGCCGATCGGCATCATCGCGAAGCTGTCCACGTCGTCCGGAAGCCCGAGTAGCGCTCGCACCGCGTCCTCGCAGCGAAGGTGGTTGGTGGTGATCGTTGTGCCAAGGCCGAGTGCGCGGCAGGCCAGGATGATGTTCTGCACCGCCGGGTAGATGCTGGCGCCGCGAATGCGGTTCGCGTAGGCGAGCTCGGCGTCATGCGCCACGCCTGACACAGGCGGCACGTCGGGCCGGCGCAGGCAGGGGATCAGGATCACCGGCGCGTCGCCCATGTGGTCCCACAGATGGGCGCCGGTCGCCATCAAGCGCTGGTACTGCGCCTCGGAGAGGTGCGCCGGCCGCCCCTTCGCAGTGTACATCGCTGCGGCAATGTCGGAGGCCTTGCGGTAAATCGCCCCGAGCTGTCGCCTCAACGCTGAGTCGCGCACCACCAGGAAGGCCCAGTTCTGGGCGTTGCCGGCAGACGATGCGCGGATTGCGGCATCGAGCACCTGGGCGATCAGCCCCTCCGGCACCGGATCGGGTTTCAGCCGGCGGAGCGACCGGGCAGTGTGGATCGCCTCGAAGAGTCCGATGTCCGGCATCGGTCAGGCGATGCTGCGCGTCGCCATCTCGAACGTGCCCTTGCTGAGGTTGGGTGCATCGAGGATGCGCTGCAGCTCCTGCTTCATCAGCGCCTGCCGCGCCGGCTCGAAGCGGCGCCATTGGCCAAGCGGCGGCACCAGGCGCGCGGCGACCTGGCTGTTCATCGGGTCGAGCGCGACGATGGTGTCGGCCAGAAAGCGGTAGCCACCGCCATCGGCTGCGTGGAACCGCACCTGGTTGCCCGACGCGAAGCTCGCCACCAGAGCGCGTACGCGGTTCGGGTTGCGCAGGTCGAAGTCGGCGTGCTTCGCCAGAGCGCGCACGGCGCTCAGGGTGTCCGGCAACGGCGACATCGCCTGGATCGCGAACCACTTGTCGAGCACCAGGTCGTCGCCCTTCCAGCGCGCATGGAACGCATCAAGCGCGGCGCGGCGCTCGGGACAGTCGATGGCCGACAGCACGGCCAGCGCCGCCAGCCCGTCGGTCATGTTCTGGCCCGCATCGAAGTGCGCCTTGGCCCGCGCGATGCCATCGGGGTCGCCGCCTGACGCGAGGTACGCGAGGCACGCATTGCGCAACGCTCGCCGGCCGATCGACGCGCCGTCGATGCGATACGGACCGGCATCGGTCAGGCGCTCGTAGGTCGCGCCCAGCTCGCTGCGGAGCGCGTTGCCGATGGCGACGCGCGCGCTGTCGCGCACCGCGTGGATCGCATCCACGTCCGCCACCGCCATCTGGTCGGCAAGGAACGACTCGGTCGGCAGCGACAGCGCTTCGGCCGCGAACGCAGGGTCGGCATCGGCGTCGCGCAGCGTCGCCGCCAGCGCGTCGATCAGGCCCGGCGCCAGCGCCGGCGTCTCACCACGCCGCCACGCAGCGGCCATCGCCAACAGCAGCTGCGTCGCGTACTGCTGACCCGATTCCCAGCGGACGAACGGGTCGGTGTCGTGCGCGGCGAGGAACTGGAGCTGCGCCGGCTGCATCCCCGACAGCTTCACCGGCGCGGAGAAGCTGCGCAGCAGCGACGGCACCGGCCGCTCGGCAACGTCATCGAACACGAAGCTCTGCTCCGCCTCGCCGAACAGCAGTGTGCGCGCGGCGACCTCCCGGCCCGCAGGGTCCAGCAGCCCCATGACGACCGGCACCATCAGCGGCTGCTTGTCCGGCTGCCCCGGCGTCGGCGGCGTGCGCTGCGTGAGCGTCAACGTATAGCGTCGGGCAGTGGCGTCATGGCTGTCCGACACGGTGATCTCTGGCGTGCCGGCCTGATGATACCACCGCTTGAACCGCGTGAGATCGATGCCTGACGCGTCCTGCATTGCCTGGGCGAAATCGTCGATAGTGACCGCCTGGTTGTCGTGCCGGGCGAAATACAGGTCCATGCCCCGGCGGAACGCCTCGCGCCCGATGATCGTCGCCATCATGCGGATGACCTCGGCACCCTTGTTGTAGATCGTCGCGGTATAGAAGTTGTCGATCGTGATGTAGTGGTCGGGCTGCACCGGATGCGCCAGCGGGCCGCCGTCCTCGCGGAACTGTGCCGCGCGCAGCGCGCGCACGTCGCCGATGCGCTTCACCACGCGGCTGCCTTGGTCGGCCGAGAACTCCTGGTCGCGATAGACCGTCAGCCCCTCCTTCAGCGAGAGCTGGAACCAGTCGCGGCAGGTGACGCGATTGCCGGTCCAGTTGTGGAAATACTCATGTGCGATGACCGTCTCGATGCCCTGGTAGTCGCCGTCGGTCGCGGTGTCCGGCTTCGCCAGCACGTATTTCGTGTTGAAGACGTTCAGCCCCTTGTTCTCCATCGCGCCCATGTTGAAGTCGGACACTGCGGCGATGTTGAACACGTCGAGGTCGTATTCCAGTCCGAACACGTCCTCGTCCCATTTCATCGAGGTCTTCAGCGAACGCATCGCGTGCGCGCAGCGGTCCTCGTCGCCGCGCCGCACCCAGATGCCGAGTTCCACGCGGCGCCCGGAGCGCGTGACGAAGTGGTCCTTCACCGCGACCAGATCGCCGGCGACCAGCGCGAACAGGTAGGATGGCTTCGGATGCGGATCGACCCAGGTGACGCGGTGGCGGCCATCACCGGCATCCTCGACCGCGCTGGGATTGCCGTTGGACAGCAGCACCGGCACGCGGGCCTTGTCAGCGGTGATGGTGGTGGTGAATCGCGCCATGACATCGGGGCGATCAGGAAAATAAGTGATGCGGCGGAAGCCTTCAGCCTCGCACTGGGTGAAATAGCTGCCGTTCGACGTGTAGAGCCCGGAGAGCTCCGTGTTGTGCTTGGGCGCGATGCGCGTTTCGACTTCGAGCGTCGCGGCGTCCGGCATGTCGGGGATAAGCAGCCTGCCGTCCTCGATCACGTACCGGTTGGCGCCGAGTTCCTCGCCGTTCAGCGCCACGCGCAGCAGCGTGAGCGCCTCGCCATCCAGCGACAGCGGTGCCGTTGCGTCCTTCGATGCCGGATTGCGCCGCACCGCCAGGCGCGACCGCACGCGCGTGGCAGCTTCATCCAGGTCGAACGCCAGCTCGACTGTATCGACCAGGAAATCTGGCGGACGGTAGTCGGCCAGTCTCGTCTCGTGCGGCGTGGTCCCAGGCGGTGCGGAGTTGGCGTCGAGTGGCATGCTCGGGTCCTTTGAGGCAAGGTGCCTCAGCATGCTGATCCGTCGCCCTTGCGCAAGCGGGCTGCCGGCGCGACACCTGGTCGGGCAGAATGCAGGTGTCCATCAATGCGGGCCACACTATCCCACGCCAGCGCTTTCGTGGTGCTGCTTGCCGGTCTCGCCTCGGCATCGGCGCGCGTGACGACCGTACGGATCGATCGCGTCGAGCCGTTCGCGAACGGCATGTCATTCGGCGACTCCGGTGCCTATGAGCGGGTGATCGGCATCGCACGGGGCGAGCTCGATCCGGCCGATCCGCGCAACCGGGTGATCGTCGGCATCGATCGGGCGCCGCGCAATGCAGCCGGCATGGTCGAATATGAGACCGACCTGTTCATCCTGCGTCCGGTAGAGCCCGCGAAAGGCAACCGGCAACTGCTGTTCGACGTCGTCAACCGCGGCAACAAGGTCGTCACCAACGCGCTCGACAGGACCGTGCCGGCCGACAGCACCAACGATCCGTCGACGGTTGTCCAGGCCGGCGACGGTTTCCTGTTCCGTCGCGGCTACACCATCGCCTGGGCTGGCTGGGATCCGGACTCGCCGAAGACCAACGCGGGCATGACTATTCGCGTCCCCGCTCTGGCCGGCGTCGAACAGGAGATCCGCGACGAGTTCGTCTCGGCGACGCGTGGGCCGGCAATGGCCAGCTTCAGGCTGAGCTATACGGCCGCAACCCTGGATACCAAGGCGGCCCGGCTGACGATGCGTGCTCGCGCCGACGATCCGCCGACGCCGGTGCCTGCCGACGGCTGGCGCTTCGCCGATGCGCGTACGGCCGTTCTGCTGCCGGAGGGCACCAAGACTGCGCCCGGCGTGATCTACGAGCTGAACTATCGCGCCCGCTCCCCGTGGGTCAGCGGCATCGGCTTCGCCGCACAGCGCGATGTGGTCGCGTTCCTCAAGTCCAACGGGCAGGATGCCGCCGGCGCCGCCAATCCCGCCGGGGGCCAGATCCAGGCAGCGATCGGTTTCGGCGTCTCGCAGAGCGGCCGGTTCCTGCGCGACTTCATCAAGCTGGGCTTCAACCAGGATGAGGCAGGCCAGAAGGTGTTCGACGGCGTGCTCAGCCACATCGCCGGCATCGGCGGCGTGTTCCTCAACGAATTGTTCGCGCAGCCTTTCCGCACGCGCACGCAGCATCAGGATTCCACCATGCCGGAGAACAGCTTCCCGTTCTCCTCCGCGACATCGCGCGATCCAGTCGACAACCGGGAAGCCAGCCTGCTGCGGCATGACGGCTTTGACCCGCTGCTGATCGAGACCAACACCGATGCGGAATACTGGCAGAAGGGCGCCTCGCTGCTCGGAACCGACCCGCTTGGCAAAGCGGACCTGCAGTCCCCGACGCGGCTGTTCCTGATCTCCGACTCGCAGCACACCGGCCGCCATGGCGCGAGTGACGCCGCGGGTCCGTGCGCGAACCTGCGCAATGCGCACGATCCGTATCCCGCGGTTCGCGCCCTGCTCGTCGCCCTCAGCGAGTGGATCGCCACGGGCGAGCCGGCACCCGACAGCCGGATCCCGTTGATTGCCGACGCTACGCTGGTCCCTGCCGATCAGCTGCGCTTTCCGTCGCTGCCGGGGTTTGCGGTTGCGCACGCACCCAACGCCATCGTCGCCGAGCGGGACTGGGTGCATCCCACGGCGGTCGAATCAGCCTACCGCCCGCTGGTGCCGGCGGTCGACGCCGACGGCAACGATCGGGCCGGCCTGCGCCTGCCGGACGTGGCGGTACCGCTGGCCACTGCCACCGGATTCAACCTCTACAAAGCGCCTTATCCGGCAGGCGAGATGTGCGACCGTGACGGCAGCTTCCTGCCCTTCGCACGCACCAGGGCGGAGAAGGCTCCCGGCGATCCTCGGCAATCGGTCGTCGAACGATATGGCACCAAAGAGGTGTTCGTCTCGCTGGTGACCGCCGAGGCAGGGCGACTCGTGAGCGAACGGCTGCTGCTGTCCGAGGACGCCGACCATTATGTCGCCGAGGCCAGGTCCGCGGCCGACATCGCATTTCCGCCGTAGCGAACCTGCAGCCGATCGATCGCGATTAGCCAGCTGCACCTACCTGACGGCGTTCGCGGTCCGTGTGGCCGCCCGTAGCTGCTCGGTGGTGGCCTCTGCCGCCCCGGCACCCAGCTTCACCGCGCCGTCAGGCTGGGGAATGGCAATCGGCGAGACAATGACGGGCATGGTGCCGGTCCTCTTCATGTCGAGTTCATCGGCCACCTTGGGTGTCACGTCGACAATGCGGCCACCGACTTGCGGGCCGCGATCTTCGACCGTCACCACGGCCGACCGGCCATTCTCAAGGTTGGTGACCTTCGCGGTTGTGCCGAACGGCAGTGTTTTGCTGGCTGCAGCATTCGAGTTCGGATTGAACCGTCTTCCGTTGGCCATTTTCCGGCCCGTGAAGTGATGTGCGTAGTAGGACGCGCGCCCCAGCTGTTTACGGCCCGAGTGATCGATGTGGCTTTGTGCAGCCACCGCCGGCAGATGCGCCAGCTGCTCAGCCGCCTGTCTGGCGGCCGGCGAGTTGGGGGGTGGCGTGGCAGCCAGTCCGGTGGTCGCCCATGTGAGGACGACGGCTGCCAGGCGGGCCGTTTGATGGGAGTTCATGTCGAGGTGACGCGTTCCAGCCGCTTCGGTTCGTGGTGGCACGGCGGAAACCGTAAGTGAGCACGGCCTTGTGAACGGCGCGCCGCGAGGCGGATCCGTGCAGGAGGCTGGGGTCCAGGGATCACGGCTCGGTATGTGAGCCGGGCCTCAGAACAGCCCGAACAGCCCGCGCAGAAACCCCGGCGTCAGCGCGGTCAGCGGGTTGATCGAAACCTCCGGGTCGTCCAGGCGGCCGCGCACCGTGTAGCTCGCGGCGAACACGCCGCCACCCCGCTCCGGGCTGAACAGCTTGCCGACGAGGGGAATGTTGCCGAGCAGCGAATTGAAGAAATACGCCGGCACGATGGTGCCCTGCATGTCCATCCTGTCGGCACCGAGGTCCAACCGTCCCTTCATGGTCAGCCCGAGCGATGAGCTGAACGCGCGGGCGTCGTTCAACTCGAGCGCGTCATCCGTCAGCCGGAACGGCGCCACCAGCCGGGTAAAGCCAAGGCCGGACCCCTGCATTGCCTCCACCAGCCCGTACAACGTCATCGCCTGCAGCAGCTTCGCGAGCGCCGGAGCATCGTTGATGCGGAAATCGTTGATCTCGGCACTGCCGCTTAACGGCCGGCCGGGCTGCGTATCCTCGTACTGGGCCTGAACCGACAGCCTGCCGCCCTGCATGCTGCGCACATAATCGAGGCTGCGCAGCAGTTCGCCGGCGTCGGCGGCGCGGGCAGTGAGACGGCGGCCGGCACGATCGGGAACGAGCTGGACCGCGAAAGCGGTCTGCGGCCCGGTACGGCCATCGAGGCGCAGTTGCTGGACCACGCGGCCGTCGTTCTCGACGTGAACCACCACGTCGCTCGAAATCCGTCCGCGCGCCATCAGCACGCGGTCGAACCTGGCGTCCAGGGTCCAAGGCGGCCCCGGCGGTGGCTCCGCTTTGCTGCGGCTCGCCGGCTGCGGCGGCGTCTTCCGGCCCAAACGCGGCGCCAGATCCAGCGTTGCGCCGCTCACGTTCGCCACAATCGGTCCCCCTAGTGGCAGGGTCAGCGTGCCATGTGCCGACGTCCGCCCCAGCACCAGCCGGTCCATGGTGAACAGCGACAGCCGTCCGGCGCTGAAGTCCCCGCGCCCGCGCAGGACCACGCCCTCGCCGTCTAGTTGGACGGCCTCGATGCCGGTCAGTCGGTCATGGTCCAGCAGCACGCGTGCCGACGCCTTGGCCGCCGCGTCGCGTGGCTTGCGCCACTCGAGCGCGGCCACGGCAAGTTCCGCGCCGGTCAGGTCGGCGGTGACCGCGAGATCGCCTTGGCCGTTGCGCCGCTCGTTCAGCACCAATTGCAGCTGTGCCGGACCGTTCATCAGCGACGTCGCATCGAGGCCCACCGCAGCGAGCTGCCGCGCATCCGGCTGGGCGGCAACGGTGATGCTCTGCACCACCTGCGTGGCCGGTCCGGCGCGAAAGTCCATCGCCACATCCAGCTTCGCCGGGATGGAGGCCAGCTGGGCACGCCCGCCGAGCTTCATGCTCTCGGGGTTGGCGGTCAGATCGAACGTGCCCTGGTCGAGATCGTGGCCGGCGGCCACCGCACCGAGATGCACCCCCTCGAGGTGCGCCTGCGCCTGGATGGCGATGTCGTCCATGCGCACCGTGTCCTCCAGCGGCAGCGTCAGATTGACCTTCGTCGACATCTGTCCCGCCGGGTTCTTCAGCTCGATCGGATGGCGGTCGAGCAGGCCAAGCCGCGGTTCGCGCAGCAATGTGATCGCATCGGGCAGTGACCCGGTGACCTCGGCGTCGATTGCACCCGTCTGGTGTGGCTGCATGATGCCGGCGATGCGCATCCTGCCGCTGCGGATCTGCAATCCACCCGCGGATTGGCCACGCAGGCGCTGCCGTCCGCCGGAAACGATAATCTCCAGTGTGTCCGGATCGATGAAGCGCAGCTGCGCCTGGCCGTTTTCGATCGGCGGCACGGGGCGCAGCCAGTACACCTGCAATCCGTCGCCATCCAGGGTGCCAGTCGCGCGCGTCAGCACGAGCGATGACAGATCTGCGGGAGCCGTCAGGCCGAGGTCGACATGTGCGTTGCGCGCGATGCCGACCGGGACGTTGTCCACCAGCCAGCGCCGTGCGCCGCCGCCCACGCCGTCCGGCCAGAGCCGGGCCAGGTTGGCGAAGTCGGCCTGGTCGAAACTGGCGGAGACATCGGCGCTGACCTGATCCGGTCGCCGCCACATCGTGCCGCTCGCGGTGACATGCGTCGCCGCCGCATCGATACGGCCCGGCAGAGTGATCTGCAGCGCCTGCACGCGCACCTGCTCCGGGGTGCCTGACGCCACCAGCGCGCCGCTGACGAAGGGTATGGTGCCGTCACCGAACCGCACCTGTCCGGCGCCGGCGTGCAGGCTGAGCCGTGCCTCACGCAGAGCAAGGTGTTCATCCAGGTCGAGCGTCGCCTCGCCGCTGACTGACGCGTCGAGCGCCCCGGCCGCAACCAGCGACGGCGCCGCGCGCGCGATCACGCTGGGGTTCACCGGCGAAAGCCGGGCACGAAGCCGGGTCTCGCTGGCGCCAGCCGACAGGGTCGCCGACAGGGTCAGCTGTGCCTGCTGCTCACCGACCGCCAGGCCGAGTGTGGCGGTTCCATCCACGCCGCCTTCCGCGCGCCGGGCCAGGTCGATCTCCGCGTGCGGCGCCTTCCAGGTGAAGCCGAGCCGGCGATCCACCACGGACACCCGCGCGTCATGGATGCGAACCAGCCTGAGCTGTGCCAGCAGGTTGTTCGGACCATGCGCCCGGTCGGTGCCGACAGGGCGTGCCAACTGCGCCAGCACGTCGGTGATCGGTGTAGCCGGCGTCGCCGCCTCGGCCTCGCCGCTATCCGCGGTCTCGGTCAGGCTGCCGAGATCGAGGCTGATCGTGCCGTCGGTGGCACGCACCAGCGTGAGCTGCGGTGCATCCAGCGTCACCGCACGCGGCACGACGCGGCCGAACAGCAGCGAATAGATCGACAGCGAGACTTCGGCCTGCGGGATATTCAGCCGGCGCGTGCCGGCAATGTCGGTCACCCTGACATTGGTCAGACGCAGGTCGAGCGGCCGATCGACGCCGAGACGGAAGCCTTCCCAGGCCAGCGCAGCGGAACCGATCGTCAGCCGGGTGGGGCCGCCGCCGGCGTTGGCCGCGTCCTCCAGCCGGGTGGTGAACCAGGCGAGATCCACCGGACCCTGCGACAGCCGCCAGCCGATCACCGCCGCCCCGACACCGCCCAGAACCGCCAGCGTGATCGCCAGGGTGCACAGTCGGTGCAGCAGCATGGCGACGCCGAGAGCGGCTTGACCGGGGAGGCGCCTCACGCGCAGCTATTCCGAGCATGGCCGAGACCAACTTTCACCTGCCGGGGCGATGGCCGACCCCGCATGATCCGGGGGCAGCGGAGCGATTGGCCGAGCGCTTCGCCGACATCGGTCGCGCCGAGGCGCGGCTGGCGGCCGTGCCTGAGTTCGCCGCGTTGCTGGCGGCGATCGGCGGCAACAGCCCGTTCCTGGCCGATCTCGCGGTGCGTGAGGCAGCCAGCCTGCGCACGCTGGCGGCCTCGGGTCCCGACCCAGTCGTTACAGCGGCGATGTCGGATCTGGCCGCGGTGGCGCCCGGGTCGCGCCGTGACCGGGTCGCTGCCGCGATGCGGCGCGCCAAACGTGTCGTCGCGCTGGTGACCGCCGTCGCCGACATCGGCGGCATCTGGCCGCTCGAGCGTGTCACCGCCGCGCTGAGCGACCTGGCGGAGGCCACCCTGTCGCTCGCCATGGCGCATCTGCTGCGAGCCGCGCACGACGCGGGCGAACTTCGCCTGCCCGATCCGTCCGATCCGGCACGCGGCGGAGGCTTCACGGTCCTCGGCATGGGAAAACTCGGCGCCCGCGAACTGAACTATTCGTCCGATGTGGACCTCGTGCTGCTCTACGACCCGGCGGCGGCAATATACACGGAAGCGACCGAGGGGCACGCCATCGGCAGCTTCACTTCGCGCATTGCGCGCGGACTGGTGTCGCTGATGGAGGCGAGGGACGCCGAT
Organism: uncultured Alphaproteobacteria bacterium; assembly: GCA_963812075.1. Taxonomy (GTDB): domain Bacteria; phylum Pseudomonadota; class Alphaproteobacteria; order Acetobacterales; family Acetobacteraceae; genus JAMXLO01. The sequence goes on along the minus strand of CAWETN010000012.1, from coordinate 214,599 downwards.
GGCTACGTCTTCCGCACCGACCTGCGGCTGCGGCCTGACCCCGCCGTGACGCCGCCGGCGGTCGCACTGCCGGCCGCCATCACCTACTACGAGAGCATGGGACAGAACTGGGAGCGTGCCGCCATGATCAAGGCACGCCCCGTCGCCGGCGACCTCGCGCTGGGTGCGACATTCCTCGAGGCGATCCGCCCCTTCGTCTGGCGGCGCGGGCTGGACTTCGCCGCGGTCGCCGACATCCATGCGATGAAGCGCCGGATTGACCAGCACAAGGGCGGCGCGCTGACCGACAGTGCTGACCCGGTCGCGCGGATCGCCGGCCACAACGTGAAGCTGGGAGAAGGCGGGATCCGCGAGATCGAATTCCTGGCACAGACCCTGCAGCTTGTCTGGGGCGGGCGCGATCCGGCGCTGCGCGTGCCGACCACGCTGGGCGCGCTGAGGATGCTGGTGCGGGCAGGGCACGTGCCGAGCCACGCGGGCCGCGAACTCGGTGCTGCCTATCGCTTCCTGCGGCGCGTCGAGCATCGGCTGCAGATGACCGCCGACCGTCAGGTGCACGAACTGCCGCAGCGGCCGGCGGAGATGGAACGCTTCGCCACGTTCATGGGCTACCCGGATGCGGCCGCATTTGCCGCCGACCTGCTGTACCGCCTCAGCCAGGTGGGCGCGCGCTACGCCGAGGTGTTCGAGCTGGTGCCGGAGCTGCTGACGCCGGCCGCGTCGGGGCTGGAACTGGATTTCAGCGGTGTCGACGCGGCACCCGAGGCGACCGACAGGGCGCTCCGCAGGTTGGGATTCGACAACCCGGGGCGAATCGTGACGGCGGTGCGAGGCTGGCAGGCGGGCCACGTGCGGGCGCTGCGTTCGGCGCGCGCCCGGGAACTGCTGGGCCAGTTGCTGCCGCTGGTGCTGGCGGCGCTTGCCCGTCAGCCGCAACCGGACACGGCGTTCAACCGGTTCGATGGGTTCCTGGCGCGCCAGCCGGCCGGGGTGCAACTGCTGTCGCTGTTCCAGCGCAACCCCGGCCTGCTCGACCGGGTCGCCGCGGTGCTTGGCGCGGCGCCGTCGCTGGCCAACCATCTCGCCAGCCACCCTGCCGCGCTGGACGGCCTGCTGAGCCCGGACGCGAACCCGGATCCGGCTCGGCTGCTGCGTGGCCGGCTGCGCGATGCGCGACTGCTCGAAGACGTCATCGAGATCACCCGCCGCACCGTCCGGGAGGAGGATTTCTCCGTCTCGGTCGCCACAATGGAGGGTCGCATCGGCGCCGACGAAGCGGGACTGCGCCGTTCCGCAATCGCCGATGCGGCGCTGGGTGCACTGCTCGCGCCGGTGCTGAGCGATTTTGCGTCGCGCTTTGGCCGCGTGCGCAATGGCGCGATGGCCGTTGTGGCGATGGGCAAGGCCGGTGGGCGCGAAATGATGGCCGGGTCGGACCTCGACCTGATGCTGGTCTACGACCACCCGCCGGAGGTGAGCGAGAGCCGCGGCGCGCGGCAGCTGCCGGTGAGCCAGTGGTTCGTCCGGGCCGCGCATGCATTCGTCGCGGCGGTGACCGCGCCCGGTGCCGACGGACCGCTGTACGAGGTGGACATGCGGCTACGGCCGTCAGGCAACAAGGGGCCGGTGGCGGTCTCGCTGGGCGCGTTCCGCCGCTACCACGCCGAGGCCGCCTGGACGTGGGAGCGCATGGCGCTGACCCGCGCGCGGGTCGTGGCCGGACCGCCGGCGCTGCGAGCGCGTGCCGCGACGGCGATCGCCGAGGCGCTGTTGCAGGCCGGCGACCCGCAGCGTGTGCGCGCCGATGCCGCGGCGATGCGCGCACGCATGCTGCGCGATCTGCCGCCGGACGGCGCCTGGGATGTGAAGCTGCGCGCCGGCGGCCAGATCGAGGTGGAGTTCGTCGCCCAGGTGCTGCAGCTGCTGCACGCGCGCGAGGATCGGTCGCTCTGCTCGCCGACCACGCGCATCGCGCTGGCGCATCTGGCCAAGGCGGGCAAGCTGCCGCAGGACGATGCGGCGACTGCTGGTCCATGCCGATCACGTGTGGCGTACCGTCCAGGGCATGCTGCGCATCACCGTGGGCCGCGGTGCCTCGCAGGCCTTGCCCGAGGCAGCCGTGCAGGCGCTGCTGCGGGCGGTCGGCGGCGCGGTTGACTTGGACGCGCTGCGCGCCACGCTGGACGACCTGGCGCGGCAGGTCCGCGCCGTGTTCGTCCGCCAGATAGGGGAGATCCCGCCATGAGCGTGCAGGAAGGCGATGTCGCACCCGACTTCGAGATGCCGGCGAGCGGCGGTCGTACCGTCAGCAAGAAGGCGCTGAGCGGCAAGCCGTTCCTGCTGTACTTCTACCCGAAGGCGGATACGCCAGGCTGTACCAAGGAGGCGTGTGCGTTCCAGGAGGCGCTGCCGCAGCTCGGCAAACTCGGCCTCGACGTGATCGGCGTGTCACCCGACAAGATGAAGCCGATCGAGAAGTTCGCGGAGAAATATGGGCTGACGTTTCCGCTTGCGTCCGACGAATCGCATGCAGTGGCCGAACAATACGGTACCTGGGTCGAGAAGTCGATGTATGGACGCAAGTATATGGGCATGGAGCGCAGCACGTTCCTGGTCGACAAGGCCGGGAAGATCGCCAGGGCCTGGCGGAAGGTCAGCGTCACCGGTCATGCGGCGGACGTGATGACCGCGGCCAAGGGTCTCAAATAGCGGTCAGCGTGTGGTGGCCGCTACGACATTCATCGCCATGGCGCTGATGCCTATGCCGGCAGCGTAATCGTGAAGACGGTGCCGCCGTTTGCGCCGGGCGATGCGGTGAGGCGTCCGTCATGCGCATCGATCAGCTCACGGCAGATCGACAGGCCGAGTCCCAGCCCGGTCACCTTCGAGGTGACGAAAGGCTGAAACAGCCGCGCGGCAATTTCCGGCAAAATGCCCGGGCCGGTGTCGGCGAAGGCGATCTCTACCACGCCTGGCGCGGTGCCGGTCGAGACAGTCAGTTCGCGGGTCTCGCTGTCCTCCATCGCCTCGACAGCGTTGCGCACCAGGTTGACGATCACCTGTCCGAGCTGGATGCGGTCGAGCAGCATCGGCGCGACCGACGGTTCCAGACGCATGACCGTTCGCACCCCGAGATGCCGTGTGCCCACCAGTCCGAACTCCACCGCCTCGGTCACCACGCGGTTCAGATCCTCGACCTGTCGCGTCGTTGCCCGCTTGGCGACGTGTTCGCGCAGTCGGCGGATCACCTCGCCGGCGCGCGCGGTCTGCTGGCGAATCCGCCCAACGATCTCGCGGGCGCGGTCGGGCTCACCGTTGGTGGCGCTCAGCACTCTGCCAAGCGCACCGGCATAGTTGCTGACCGCGGTCAGCGGCTGGTTCAGCTCATGCGCGATGGCGGAGGCCATCTGCCCCATCGTGGTCAGCCGCGCCACATGCGCCAGCTCTGTCTGAAGGGCTTCGATGCGCGCCTGAGTCTGCCGCTCCGCGGTGAGATCCCGCACGATCTTCGAAGCGCCGATGATCGTCCCCGCAGCGTTCAGGATAGGCGAGATCGTCAGCGCGACGGCAAACTGAGTGCCGTCCCTGCGCACGCGGACCGTCTCGTGGCGGCGCAGCCGCTCGCCCCGGCGCAGACGGTCGAGGATCATCGCTTCCTCATCGACCCTGTCCGGCGGCAGCAGGCGTGTGATCGGTTGCCCGACCATCTCGGAGGCGCTGTAGCCGAACATCGCCTGGGCTGCGGCGTTCCATGCGGTGACCACGCCATCCAGCGTCTTGCCGATGATCGCGTCCTCGGATGACTCGACGATGCTGGCAAGATACTGCAGTGCATCGCGACCACGCCACGCCTCGGTGATGTCGTTGTTGACCTCTGTCACCAGCGGCGTTGCCCGGACGACGTCCCGACGCAGCGATTGGTGGCTGACGACGACGATCGCGCTGCCGTCGCTCCGCCGGTGGTGCAGTTCGCCCGTCCACTCCGCGCGTTCGAGCAGCTCGTGCTCGATGGCGCTCAGCGGGGTGGGGAACTCGGTGCGCAGCAGCTCGTGCGAATTGCGGCCGATCGCTTCGGCCGTGGTGAAGCCGTACAGCCGCTCCATGCCTTGCGACCAGTAGTGAATCTCACCGCCGAAGTCGCGGGTCATCACCTGAGCAAGGTTCAGTCCCGCCGCCTGCGCCTCCAGAGACTCCAGCCGCAGCCGCAATTCATCACTCATACCAGGTTTCCGCGACGGAATGTGCCACTATGCATGGGTCAAGCCTAACTGGTCACGAAGCTCCTGCCCAACTCTAAGTTGTAGCTGGGTGGCGCCGGAGCGGGTAGCTGGACGAAAAGATCTCTGCGACCGGCGGATGGCCCAAGGTGCGTTCGGGATAGTGCTGCTTCAGGGCGTCGAACTGCGCCTGCGCGCGCACTCCTGCCGCGGGCGCGTCAAATCCGGGCAGCACGCCGTTCACCACGACCATGCGGCCGCCGACAACGACGTGCCGCACATCACGCCCGGACGCGCCGATCAACAGCGTCTGGATCGGATCAATCACCTGACCGATGCGGTCGCCGGCGAGGTCGAACACCACGATGTCGGCCAGCGCCCCTGGTTCCAGGCGCCCCAGATCGGCTCGCCCGAGTGCGTCGGCGCCGCCGATCGTCGCCGCATCGAACAGGTGCTCGGCGCGTGCTGCCGCGGGGTCGTTGTCCATGACCCGGCACAGCATCAGGCCAAGCTGCAGGTTGAGGACCATGTCGGGTGGCCAGGTATCGGTCCCCATACCGATACGCAGTCCATGGCGGCGCCAGCGCGCAAAGCTGTCCAGGGCACGGCCGCCACGCGCGGAGACCAGCGGGCAGTGCACGATCGTCGCCCCTGAACCGGCGATGATGTCCAGGTCGCGGCCGGGACGCTCGATCCCGCGTGTGCCCGACACCCAGGTGCCGTGCGGCAGCAGCACGCGCGGCGACAGGAACCCCAGGCTGTCGAGCCATTCCGGCGGGCTGAGGCCATGCCGGGCGACAACCATCTGATACTCGATCAGCGACTGACAGCAGTGCAGCCGCACCGGCACATCGAGCTCCGCCGCGGCAGACGCCGTGCGCCGCAGCAGCTCCGGCGTGCAGGTTTCCACGCGATCCGGCGCCAGCATCGTTCGCACGAAGTCCCTGATGACGCCCCTCCTGCGCCCGACAGAATGCGATCGCCGCCTCCAGCCCGGCGAGGCCACGCGCGTCGTCGAAATACGCGCCGATGGTGCCGTCGGCCTCGACCACCTGGTTTCCGCTGCGATAGGCGGGGCCAAGGTAGACGCGCAGGCCGAGCTCGGCGGCGATGTCGGCGGCGGCGGTGAACTCCTCCACTGTCTCGCCCCACGCGCGATAGAACAGCGAGGCGATCGGCAGCGCCGTGGTGATGCCGTTGCGGAGCAGTTGGGCGAATGCGTAGCGCTTCTGGAACGCGAGTTCTTCGGCGCTGTACATCTCGTAGGGGCCGCGATCCATGTAGCTCTGCGGCCAGACGCGCCCCTTGCGCCAGCCTGGCTGGTTGTCGAACCCGAGGATCGTGGTGTCCAGATCCGCCAGCGCGTCCAGGTCGATGAACCCCGGCGCGATGAGTGCCTTGCCGCAGGCGTGGGTGACATCGACTTCGCCAGGAAAATCGTGACCGACGAAGAGGATGTGCAAATCCTGGTAGACAACCTCGCCCCGCTCGATGAGACAATGCTGGCCTGCCCCATGTCCCACCACCCAGTCCGCTGTCAGGCGCGTGCGCATCGCCGCGCTACTCGCGGCCATGGCGGCGACAGAGTGCCGTCAGGACGCCGACATCGGCCCACTGCTCGCAACTGTCCACCGCCGCCTCTACGCGCGCCACACCTTCCGCCGTCAGCACCGTGCCGGCCAGCGCACGGAACTTGTCCCGCAGCTCCTGTTCGGCGAAGGGCCGCAGGAAATCGCCGCGGTGGCTGTCGCAGGCATGCGTGGCGCTGCGCCCGTCGGTCAGCGTCACCGTCACGCGGGCCGGGCGCAGGCGCGGGGCGACGCGGCTCATCGCCGGATCCTCGCTGACGCTCACCCGCTGGCGCAGCGATGCGATCACCGGATCATGCACCGCACTGTCGTCGAGCGCGGCATGGTCCGCGCGTCCGCGCACGACCATCGTCGCCGCCGCATGCGGCAGCGAGTATTTCGAGGCGAAGAAGTTCGGCGGATCCGGATTGCGCATCACCGATGCGAACGCATAGGTCGCAACTTCGATGCGCGCGATCTCATCTGGCCGCGGGCGCAGCTCTGCCAGCGCCCGCGCGAGGCAGTCGAGCGCCGGATGGATCGGGTTGCAGCAGGCGTAGAGACGAAAGTAGTTGCGCGTGATGTGCCAGGTCTCACCTAGCTCATCCAGGATGCCATCCACCTTGAAGCCTTCGCCGACGAGTTGGCCGAGTGCCTGTTCGATCGCGTCGTCCTGCGCCGTGAACCCGGCGAGCGCCAGCTCGGGCGCCAGTGCCGCTGCAAAGCCGCTCATGCCGCCGGCGACATTCAGCGCCGTCGCGCCGGCCACCGCGTTGGTGTAGCTGGGTGTCAGCAGCAGCGTCGTCGCGATGCGCATCGCTGAACCGATGCCCGCCGCGTCGAGCCCGCGCAACCGCGCGCCGGCGGCCGCGGCTGCGAGCAGCGACACCTGGCCGTTCTGGTGTGCGAGCCGTCGCGGTGTGAAGCCGGACGCCAGCCGCGCCGCGACGTCGTAGCCGAGCAGCAGCGCGGTCAGGATCTCGCGACCGCCGCGCCGCGCGCTCTCGGCCACGGCGAGCACGCCTGGCAGCACCTGCATCGCGGCTTGGCCCGAGACCAGCCGCAGCCCCTCGCACAGTTCGATCGAGCGGCCGGCGATGCCGTTCAGCAGCGCCGCCGTGCGCGGGTCGTGCGAAGGCCATCCTCGGGCATAGACGGTGGCTCCGGTGCCGGTGCCCAGGGTGTCGAGCAGCTGCCGGACCTCAGGGCGCTCGGAGCCGGCAAGGATCACCCCCAGCGTGTCGAGCAGCACCATCCGGGTGTGCTGGCGAACATCGGCAGGCACGTCCTCCCAGCTTGTCGCCGCGACGAAGGCGGCCAGTTGGTTCACGTCCCACGACATCCCGATCTCCCTGGCGTCCGTCATGCGGGCGATTTCGCTTCGTCGCGCGTGGTCGCGCAAGCCGCCGCTTTGCGGAGCCGTCGCGGCCTGGCCTACCCTGGCGCTATGACAGACCTGCTGATCGACGATGCCACGCTGAACGCGGCGGAGCAGCTGTTCGGTGTGCGCTACACCGACTCCGAGCGGGCATTGATGCGCGACAACCTGGCGGAGCAGATCGAGCTGGCGGTCCGCCGCCGCGCGGTGAAGCTGGCCAATGCCCTGCCGCCCGCCACGCTATTCGACCCGCGGCTGCCCGGCTTCACCATGCCGCCGCAGCCGGCGCCGAACATCCCGCGCGCCGCTCCCGCGCTGCCCGTGGCCGACGAGGATATCGCCTTCGCCCCGGTCGGTCACCTGTCCGCATGGATCGCCGGCGGCCAGCTCGGTTCGATGCGGCTCACGCAGATCTATCTTGACCGCATCCGGCGGTGTGATCCGACGCTGCGCAGCTTCGCGACGGTGACGGACGCGCTGGCGCTCGCGCAGGCGAGGCGGGCGGACGACCTGCTCGCTGCGGGTACCTGGCTCGGTCCGCTGCACGGCATCCCATACGGCGCCAAGGACATCCTGGATACCGCCGGCATCACCACCGGCTGGGGTGCCGAGCCGTTCGCCGATCGCGTTCCTGAGACGGATGCCGAGGTCATCCGCCGCCTGGCGGCAGCCGGTGCGGTGCTGCTGGGCAAGACCAGTGTCGGGGCGCTCGCCTATGGCGACGTCTGGTATGGCGGCCAGACCCGCAATCCCTGGAATACCGAGGAAGGCTCGCGCGGCTCCAGCGCGGGGTCCGCCTCCGCCACCGCTGCCGGCCTGGTCGGCTTCGCGATCGGCACCGAGACGCTGGGCTCGATCGTCGCCCCCGCGGCGCGCTGCGGCGCCACCGGGCTGCGCCCCACCTTCGGGCGCGTCTCGCGGGCGGGCGCGATGGCGCTGTGCTGGTCGCTCGACAAGATCGGCCCGATCTGCCGCGCCGTGGACGACACCGCCCTGGTGCTTGCGGCGATCAATGGTCACGATCCGCGCGACCTTGGCAGCATCGAGGCACCCTTTGGGTGGGATGCAACCGTGTCCCCCTCGGGCTTGCGCGTGGGCTACTTGGCGGCGGATTTCACCGATCCGTCCGATGTCGCCGCGCTCGCCGCGGTGCGCGCGCTTGGCGTGGCGGTGATCCCGTTGGAACTGCCGGACCTGCCGTATGGCGCGCTGCGCCACCTGCTGTTCGCCGAAGCGGCAGCGGCGTTCGAAGAACTTACCCTGGAGGACACCGACGACACGCTGACGCGCCAGGACCCGGGCGGGTGGCCGAACAGCTTCCGCAAGGCGCGCTTCCTCTCGGCGGTGGACCATATCCAGCTCGATCGCCTGCGCCGCCGCGTGATGCAGGAGATGGACGCACTGTTCCGCCGCGTCGACGTGCTGCTGGCGCCGACACTCGCCGGACCGATGACCACGATCGGCAACATGACCGGGCATCCCTGCCTGACGATCCGGGCCGGCTTCAGCGAGATGCGGACGCGCGAGATGCCGGCCTTCCTGGACGCTGCGATCAGGCAGACCGATGGCCCTGCGCGCAATGTCCCCTACGGCGTGACCATCGTGGCGCCGTTGTTCGGCGAGGCGGCGGCGCTGACGCTCGGGCGTGCGCTGGAGGCGGCGCTTGGGGTCGCGGATCGACGACCGGTCCTGCCCTGACCGGTGGTGCTCAGCCTTGCAGCACCTCGATCGAGGTGGACTTGATGAGCGCCAGCACCGGCTCCCCCGGCGACAGCGCGAGACGCACGATGGCGTCTTGTGTCACTCGGGCGATCAAGCCGCCGCATGGCAGGGCGATTTCGACCAGGACCGAACGCCGCACCGCATCGCCCGTGATCTGGCGCACCTTGCCGGGCACCACGTTGTGCAGGCTGATCGCATCGGGTGCCCGTGCGGCCAGGATCACCTCGCGCGCGGGTATTCGCAGCCGGCAGGGGGCACCGAGAGGCGTATCCAGCAGCGGCACCCAGAAGCTGGCGCCACCACCTTCGAGGCGTGAGAGCTGGCGTGCGGGTTCGTGCTCGGCGACCCGGCACAGCAGCACCGCGGCGGCGTCATCGCGCTGCGCCAGCGGCAGGTCGGCCCGCGCCGCGATCTCCGGCAGCGGTCCGCATCCGACCACGCGCCCCGCCTCTATCAGCACCATCGAGTCGGCGAGCTGCGCGGCCTCCTCCAGCGCGTGGGTGACGTAGACGACCGGCAGGTTCAGCGCAGTCTTGAGCTGCGCCAGATACGGCATGATCTCTGCCTTGCGCGCCGCATCCAGGCTGGCCAGCGGCTCGTCCATCAGCAGCAGCTTGGGTTGCGCCAGAAGCGCACGACCGATGGCGACACGCTGGCGCTCGCCGCCGGACAGCGTGTGCGGGCGACGCCCGAGGAGATGGCCGATCGCCAGCAGGTCCACAATATCGTCGAACCCCACCGGTCCCTTTCCGGAGCGGCGGAACCCGAAGCGCAGGTTGGTCCTGACCGACATGTGCGGGAACAGCCGCGCGTCCTGGAACACCAGACCGATGCGGCGTGCCTCCGGCGGCAGCCACAGACCCGATGCGGTATCCGCCAGCACCGCGTCGTCGACGACGACACGGCACTGGTCTGGCCGCAGCAGTCCGGCAATCGCAAGAATGATCGTGGACTTGCCGGCGCCGGAGGCACCGAACAGTACCGCCACCCCCGGCGTCGGCACCTCGAACGCCATGTCCATTCTCACCGAGGGAAAGCGGTGGCGCAGCAGAAAGCTGAGGCTCATCGGCCCAGCATGGCGTTCAATCGCCTGCCGATCCATTCGGACAGCAGCAGGCCGATCAGCGCCAGCGTCAGGGAGACCAGCGACAGTCCCGCGGCCTTCGACTCGCCGCCCGGCACCTGCAGCGCGGCGTAGATCGCCAGCGGCAGGGTCTGCGTCTGGCCGGGGATGTTGGCGGCAAAGGTGATGACCGCGCCGAACTCGCCGAGACAGGTCGCGTAGGCGACGATGCCGCCCACCAGGATGCCGGGCGAGGCCAGCGGCAGCGTCACGTTGAACAGCCGGTCGAGCCTGCGCGCGCCCAGGGTGCGTGCCGCCTGTTCCAATCCGGGATCGGCGGTCTCCAGCGACAGCCGCACCGCGCGCACCATCACCGGGAATGTCATGACGGCGCAGGCCATCGCGGCGCCGGCGGTGGTGAACACCAGCCGCACGCCGAACCACTCGTTCAGCAGCGCACCGATAGGGCCGCGCACGCCGAACACGATCAGCAGCAGCCAGCCGGTCACCACCGGCGGCAGCACCAGCGGCAGATGCACCAGCGCGTTCAGGACCGAGTGCCCCGGGAAGCGATGGCGCGCCAGCACCCAGGCGGTGACTACTGCAAGCGGCAGCCCGAAGCCGACGGCGCGCGCCGCCACATCCAGGGTCAGCCAGACCGCCCCCCACTCCTCCGATGTGAGCAGCAGCCTATTCGACCTTGAAGCCGCGCCTGACGAAGATGGCGCGCGCCTGCGGACCGGCCAGGAACGTCATCAGCGCGCGTGCCTCGGGCGTATCGCCGGGTGTCGTCGCGGCGAACGGATACGATACCGGATCGTGACTGTCCGAGGGGAACGTGCCGGCGACCATGACCGCCTTCGAGACGGCGGCATCGGTCGCATAGACGATGCCGGCGGGCGCTTCTCCGCGTTCCACCAGCAGCAGCGCGGAGCGCACATCGTCGGCGCGCGCCAGGCGTGGCGACACGGCGTCCCACAGGCCGAGTTTCTTCAGCGCCTGCTCCGCATAAATGCCGACCGGAACGTGCGACGGATCGCCGGTGGCGATGCGGCCGCTCGGGCCCAGCAGGCCCAGCAGGTCGAATCCCGGCGCGATGACGACGTGCCGCGGCCGGTCGGCGGCGACCACCAGGACAAGCTCGTTGCCGAGCAGGTCCTTGCGGGTGTCCGCAGCGATCAGCTGCTTCTCGGCGAGATAGTCCATCCACCTCTCGTCGGCCGAAGCGAACAGGTTCGCCGGCGCGCCCTGCTCGATCTGCCGCGCCAGCGTCGAGCTGGATCCGAACGACATGCGCAGCGCCGGATGCCCGTCCTGTGTCCACAGCGCCGAGACGTCCCTCATCGCGTCGGTCAGGCTGGCGGCGGCGAACACGGTCAGTGCCTGCGCACGCGCGGCAAGCGGCAAGAGCAGCAGGCAGAGTGCCAGCAGGAAACGCATCGATGGACCTCTTACAGTTGGACCGGATGGACGCCGGCGAGCAGTGCGTCGAGCTGTGGCGCGGTCAGCACGTGGCCATAGACGACGGCGTTGAACAGGCCGGCAAGCGCTCGTGGATCGCCGCCGGCGAGCCACGCCAGCCCGAGCAGCCGGTTGATCGACGGCGGTTCATCCAGCCAGCCGAACGGCAGGACGGGCGCGACGTAGGCATGACCCTCGCGCACCGCACGAAGCGACCGCCACGCTTCGGATGCCGCGAGCGTCGCGCGCATGGCGGGATCGGCGAGGACCAGCACGTCGGGATCGAGCGCGCGGATGTCGTCCACGCTTCCCTGGCGCGACGCTCCCTCACCTGGCGGCGCGATCAACTGCCAGCCGAGACGGGCGAAGGTCTCGGCCAGGTCGGTCCCGGGTGCGACGACGGTCCGGCCATCGGGACCGCGCGCGCAGAGCACGCGCCGACGCCCGCTCGGCGTGGGCGGCAAGGCGAGCAGTGCCTCGGCGAAGCTGGCCAGGGTTTCCGCGCGCTGTTGCCGATGCAACACGCCGCCGAGCAGGCGGAAGGTCTGCGGGATCTCCGCCAGCGCGCCATCCAGCAGCACGGTCGGAACGCCGGTGCGCTGCTGCGTGGCCTGCGCGAGATCCGCATAGCGCGGCGCCACCGTGCCGTAGTCCAGGATCAGGTCGGGCTTCAGTGCCGCGATCTTATCTGCCATGTCGTCGCGTCCGGTGAGCCGCGGCACCTGCGGCAGTCGCGCCGCCTCCGGCGCCAGCAGCGCACGGGCGTCGGCCGGCACCGGCGACGTCCAGCCCAGCATGAGATCCGGCGCCAGGGCTGCCAGAAAGACCGCGGCCGGCGGGCCGGCAGGAAGCACCCGTGCGATGCGCTCCGGCACCTCTACGGGGCGCCCGGTGGCGTCGGTGACAGAGGCGGCCAGCGCCGCACCGGAGCACCAAAGCAGCGATATAGCCAGCAATGCGCAGCGCAGCATCGACCCTCCGAGCCTGCGACGGTATAGTCTCAGGGATACAGCGGCAAGGGGGGCAGTGCGACCGCGAGGGCGTGCAGCCGGCGCACCGATCCAGATCGGTTGCGCCCCCGCTTGTCATGGGCGCAGCCGCACGCCACGCTGCACGTGCAACTGTGGGAAGCGTGGCGGCGCTATCTGCCATGGCGAAGCGAAAACATTCGGCCGACACGACGCCTGCCAGCGACAGGCTCAGCATCAGGCTCGATCTTGTGTCCGGCGCCCGGATCGGTCCAGGCAAGGTCGCCGTGCTTGAGGAGATCGCACGCTCGGGTTCCATCTCCGCCGCCGGCCGCGTGCTGCGCATGTCCTATCGACGCACCTGGGAGCTGGTCGAAGATCTCAACCGCAGTCTTGGCACCCCTGTCGTCGAGACCGCGGCGGGCGGCAGCGGCGGCGGCGGCGCGGTGCTCACACGCGCCGGAAAGGTGATTGTGGAACGCTACCGCGCTATCGAGATGGATACAGCGCTGGCGGCACGCAAGCACTTGCTGGCCATGCACCGCGCCTGTAGTGACAAGTGATCGGCCACCACCAGGAAATCAACGATGAAGCTTTCCGCCCGCAACCAGATTGCCGGCACGATCAAAAACGTGAAGCCGGGTGCCACGACGATGCATGTCACGATCGAGGTGTCGCCCACGGTGACGATCACCGCCTCGATCACCAACGAGGCGTCGGAAGAACTCGGCCTGAAGGCCGGCATGACGGCGACGGCCGTGATCAAGCCGTCCGACGTGATGGTCGGCGTCTGATCAGTCCGCTGGATCCGCCAGCCCCGCCACCGCCGGCCGCCGCAATGCGGCCAGAAGGGAGGCGACGCTGGCGGACCGCAGCGGTATGAACCGCTTGCCCGCCTGGCGGCACAGCTGCTTCGCGACCCGCGCCGCGTGATGGCTGATGCAATCGACTGGAAACACCACGAGATTGGCCTGACTCACCAGGCCGGCGGCACGCCTGAAGCGCTCGATCCGCTTTCCTGCAATGACGTTTCGATGACCGCAAGCTCCCGTCGCAGCGCAGCGTTCTCGCGGTCCGCGCTCGCCCGTGCGGCGCGCTGTTCGGCGATGGCCGCCCTGGCGCGGTCGAGGCGCTCGGTCAGCGCCGCACTGCGCTGGCTTTCCAACGCCAGCCGACGCTCGAGGTCGGCGACCAACTGCACCATGACGCCCTGATCGCCCGGAGCCCGCGTCGCAGGTCGGCGATGCATGCCTCGGCAAACCAGTCGATCACGTCGGCGGCAGCGAGCACCTCGCCCCTCGCTTCCGGCAGCAGCTTGCCCTGTTCCAGGGTCAGCAGCGGTGCGATCGCATCCACACGCTCGCGCAGCAAGTCGGCGGCCTTGCGCATCACCTTCGAGCGGTCGAATGCGGAAACCTGGCGCCAGGCCTTGAATCCTTTGTCAGCGGCCTCCAATGCACGTCGAGATCAGCGCGGTCGGCATGCGCACGCTGCCGATGGTGTCGCCACTGGCCGGGCTGACGACCGGAAGCGAGCCCCTCGCGGCGGCCTGCATCCATGCACCGTCGATGAACAGGGAAACGTTGGGATACATCGTCTGTCGCCTCCGTTCGAGGCGGGACTCGCCTCGCTACGTAATATGTATTAGGATATAGCGATACTGCCGCGGATGGCGGAGCCTGCCAAGGGGCGGTGGTCGATCACACAGGGAGGAACGACCATGAACCTGCTGGCACAGCTTAACCGCGCCGGGTCCGTGTGCAGTACCTGGGTGAAGATCAGGTCCGTCCTGGGTCGCGACCGACTGACGCACGCCGCCGGCGGTCGCCCTCCGTTAGCACGGCGCAGCGATGGACGCGTCAGCTGCCGGGAGGCTTGACGCTCCGCCGTCCGGGCAGCAGGGTGACCGCCGCGCGATGCGTACATGCGCGAGAGCGTCATACACGCCGGACAATGACGGAGGGGAGCGAACCGCAATGCCGATCGGCACTGTTTCCATGACCAATGCGTGCAGCGCGGCCATCCTGGGGCTCTCGCTGGGTTTCCTGTCGAGCAGCGCGGCTCAGGCGCAGCCGGCTTCGGCGGCGGACGTCACGAAGACTATGCGGCCGGTGACCGACGAGATGCTGCTGAAGCCGGACCCGGGTGACTGGCTCATGTGGCGGCGCACCTATGACGGCTATGGCTTCAGTCCGCTCGATCAGATCACCAAGGACAACGTCAAGGACCTTCAGGTCGCGTGGACCTGGTCGCTCACCAACGGTGCGACCGAAACCACGCCGATCGTGCATGACGGGGTACTGTATATCTGGAACTATGCCGACAAGGTGCAGGCGCTGAACGCCGCCACCGGCGACCTGATCTGGGAGTACCGGCGCGACCTGCCGCAGACGCTGATCGACCAGGCCGGCAACAACCTGGCCAAGCGCAGCATGGCGATCTACCAGGACAAGCTGGTGGTCGCCACGTCGGACTCGCACCTGGTGGCGCTCGACGCCAAGACCGGCGAGGTCGCCTGGGACCATGAGACGGCCGATTGGCGCAAGGGCTGGCGCTACACCTCCGGCCCGTTCGTCGTGGACGGATTGGTGCTGCAGGGCATGACCGGCTGCGGCAACGCCGAACCGGGCGGCTGCTTCATCACCGGCCACGACTTCAAGACCGGTGCGGAGAAGTGGCGCGTGTGGACAATCGCGCATCCCGAGGATGCCAACTTCGACACCTGGAACGGCGTGCCGCTGGAAAGCCGCTTCGGCGCATCGGCGTGGATCTCCGGCGCCTACGATCCCGAGCAGAAGCTGGTGTACTACGGCATCGGCCAGCCATATCCGTGGATCGCCGAGATGCGCGGCACGTTGCCGCTGAAGAAGGCACCCGGCATCACGAACTCGGCGCTGTACTCGGACTCCACCCTGGCGATCGAACCAGCCACCGGCAAGCTGAAATGGTATCACCAGTATCTCGAGAACGACACGTGGGACCTGGACTATGTGTATGAGCGGATGCTGGTCGATCTGCCGTTCAAGGGCGCGACACGGAAGATGGTGGTGACCACGGGCAAACTCGGCATCATCGAGGCACTCGACCGTACCACCGGCGAATGGCTGTGGGCCAAGCAGACGGTGCCGCAGAACGTGGTCGCCAGCATCGATCCGAAGACCGGTGCGAAGACGATCAACCAGGAGGCAGTGCCGCATATCGGCAAGACCACGGTGAACTGCCCCGCCGATCCGGGTGGGCGCGGCTGGCCGGCAACGGCGTACAACCCCAACACGCAGACGCTATTCCTGCCGCTGAACGAGTTCTGCTCCAACACCACGCCGACGCCGCTCGATCCCGGCCAGGCCTATACCGGCGGCGGCCGTGCCATCTTCGCCCGCACTCTGGTGCCCGGCAGCGACGGCAATGTCGGCCGGATCGACGCGATCAAGCTGACCGACCAGTCCACCGTATGGTCGTACCGGCAGCGCGCTCCGGCGACCGGCGCGGTGCTGCCGACCGCGGGCGGCCTGGTGTTCGCCGGCACCTGGGATCGTTACTTCCGTGCGTGGGACGATGCCACCGGCAAGGTACTGTGGCAGCTCCGCACCAACAATGCGGTGAACGGATTCCCGATCAGCTACACCGTGAATGGCAAGCAGTATGTGGCGGTGTCGGTCGGCAACGGTTCGTCGCAGGCGAAGTCGCTGGCGACGTTGACGCCTGAAGTGGTGGCACCGGATGGCGGCTCGGTCCTCTGGGTGTTCGCCCTGCCCGACAAGCGGTAAGCCGCGCCACGCATGGGGCGGCTGTTGCAATGCGTCGCCGTGCTGTTTTGCATGAGCGACGCAGTTGCCGCCGCCGACACGCCGTTCGTCGTCGACCAGTGGCGCTTCGGGACGCACGAGACGAACGCGGCGCTGCGCTACTGCATCGACCGGCGCGATCCCGACTGGACCATCGCGCGCCGGGTCGCCGCATCCGTCGCCGAGGCCCTGCTGCTGCAAGGGAGAGAGTACCAGATCGGCGCGGACCCGAAGACCACCGACATGTCGGGTGAGGATCTCGATGACACGTACCGCATGCTGATCCAGCATTGCGATGTGTTCTTCGGCTTCAAGCTGGTGCCTGACGCGTATCCGGACTGGGTCACCATCACGCGGCCCTACTATCGCGGCTCCTACGTGTACGTCGCTGCCGACCCGGCCTGGAAGTCGCTGTCGGACATGCCGACCGCGCGCGCCATCGGTGCCACGATCGGCACCGCCGCCGATCTGCGCCTGTCGCAGTACCTGCTCGCACTCGGCGGCGGCAAGGGCTGGGACAAGTATCCGATGGCGTCGGACGAGGCGGCATTGCGGGCGGTGCTGGACGGGACAGCAGGGGCGGCGCTGGTCTGGGGTCCGGCGTTGTGGGCGTTGCGCAGGACCGACCCCGCCATGGCCGGTCTGCACGAGATGGCGCCGGCGCCGCTGCCGCGCTCGACCGCCGATGTCGGCGCCATCCTGTTGCGCAACCAGTCGTTCCTGCGCACCAGCATCGATCACGCGATCGCCGCGCTGACCGCCGACGGCACCATCGCCGGCATCCTGGCGGACGAGAAGTTCCCGGCGACCCCTGTGCCTTGACTGCCGAACACGCCATCGAGATCCGCAATCTTGCGAGGCGCTACGGCCGCACGCTGGCGCTGGACGACATCAGCCTCGCCGTGCGGCGCCGCGAGCTGTTCGCGCTGCTGGGTCCGAACGGCGCCGGCAAGACGACGCTGCTGCACATCCTGTGTTCGCTGCTCCAGCCCGACAGCGGCAGCGTCCACATCGAAGGGATCGACGTCACCGCACAGCCGGCGATCAGCCGCCGCACGATCGGCGTGGTGTTTCAGGAGCCGAGTCTGGACGATCGTCTGACGGTGTACGAGAACCTCAACTTCCACGGCCTGGTCTACGGCGTCCCGCGGCGGCTGCGTCGGCAGCGGATCGGCGAGATGCTCGAACTGGTGGAGCTGGCGGAATGGCGCGACCGGCTGGTGCGCACGCTGTCGTCGGGCATGAAGCGGCGGGTGGAGCTGGCGCGTGCGCTGATCCACGACAGCAGCATCCTGTTCCTCGACGAACCGACGGTCGGGCTTGACGCGCAGTCGCGCGAGCGGTTCTGGCTGTACATCGATCGGCTGCGCGGGCAGCGCGACCTGACGGTGCTGGTCACCACGCACTATATCGAGGAGGTCGAGGCGTGCGACCGGGTCTGCGTCATCGACCACGGCAAGATACTCGCGCTCGACGCGCCGGCTGCGCTGAAGGCGGCGCACGGCCAGCAATTGCTGCGTGTCGTGCCGCGCGAAGCGGCAGCGGGATCGGAGATCATGGCGGCCTATCCCGACGCGACATCCAGGGCTGACGGCGAGATCGTCCTCCGCTCGAGCGGCGACGCCTTCGCCGAGACCTTCCTGGCCGGCTACGGCAGCCGTATTCGCCGCCTTTCCGTTGAGGAGCCGAGTCTGGAAAGCGTCTTCCTGTCGCTCACCGGCCGTGAGATCCGTGACCAGGCGGCCGGCGCCCGCGAGCGCACCTTCGCGTTCGGCCGACAGGGCGGAGAGCATACGCGATGAGCGATCCGACGGCGGTGCGGCTTCAGATCGGCGGCCTCTACGCGATCTGGTTCCGCGAGGTGAAGCGCGCGATACGCGACCGTGGCCAGCTCATCGGTGGCGTGAGCCGGCCGCTGTTGTGGGTGCTGGTCATGGGCGTCGGGCTCAACCCGTATTTCCGTGGCGAGATCTACGGCGAGGTGCGCTTCGTCGTGCCTTACACGTATCTGCAGTTCATCTTCCCCGCGGTCATCGCGCTGAACATCATGTACACCTCGGTGCAGTCCGCGGTGTCGGTGATCTGGGACCGCCAGTTCGGCTTTCTGCGCGAGGTGCTCGTCTCGCCGCTGCCGCGCGCGACCATCCTGCTGGGCAAGGTCCTCGGCGGTGCGACGGTCGCGCTGTTCCACGGCTGCCTGGTGCTGGTGCTGGCGCAGTTCGCCGATCTGTCGCTGTCGCTCGCCGACATCGCCTGGGGCCTGCTGCTCATGGCACTGCTGGCATTCGGCCTCACGTCACTCGGCGTGGTCATCGCCGGCCACATCCGCAGCTTCGAGGGATTCGGCGTGTTCTCCAATGCCGTGATCCTGCCGCTCTATTTCACATCGGGCTCGATCTTCCCGCTCGATCCATCGCTGACCGGCGCCCAGACGATGGTGCTCTATCCGCAATGGCTCGTCGTGCTGGTGCGCATCAATCCGATGACCTATGCGGTGGATGCGCTGCGCGGTGCGTTCATCCATTTCCATCAGTTCGAGCCGTGGTTAGGAGTGCCCGTGCTCCTCGGCATGATCGTGGTGTTCTTCACATGGGCGCTGCGCGATTTCGGCAGGTCCTGAGCGTGCGATGACACGCTGGCTGCCGCCGCGGCGCGATATCATCTCGTTCGCCGGCGTGTTCGGCCTGCTCGGAGCGGTGTACCTGCTGCCGCCGGATACCGCATTGCGGACGGTGCGGGCCGCCGGCGTGCTGCGCGCCTGCATGCCGCCTTACTACCCGCCACTCGTCACCGGTGATCCCGCCGCGCCCGGCATCGACGTGGAGCTGCTGCAAGCGGTCGCGCACGACCTCGGCGTACGGCTCGCCGTCACGACGAACCCCGTGATGGGCAAGGACTTCAATCCGCGATCCTGGCGTATCACCCGGGCACAGTGCGACGTGCTGGCAGGCGGCGTGGTGGGTTCGCCGACCACGCGCTCGTTCCTCGACACGACGCCGCCCTATGCGACGACCGGCTGGGCGCTCGTTGCGCCACGAGCGGCGGAGGGCGTTCAAGGCCGGCGCGTCGGTGTCCTTGTGGCGCTGTCGGGCCTCGACCGCATCGCGCTCGGAACCTATCTGCGGGCAGCGAAGGCGCAGGTCACGGTGGCCTCGGACATCGACGGACTGGTGCAGGGTCTCGCCACCGGTCGCTACGATGTCGGCATCACCGAGCGCCTGCTGGCGGTCGAGCTGGCGACGCAGCGCGGCTGGACGGTGTCGTGGCTGCCATCGGGGCTGGTCCGCTATCCTGTCGTCCTGGGACTGTGGAAGGGCGATCTCACTCTGAAGCGCGCGGTCGCCGCAGCGCTGCGTCGATTGCAGAGCAGCGGAAAACTGGCGGACATCGTAGGCCGCTATGCCCCTGGCGGCTCAACCGAGGGCGATGACGCGCCCGACGGCCGCCTCGATCGGACCCAGTAGCCGTGCCAGCACGCCGCTGGCAATCAGCACGGCGAGCAGGACGGCGCTGTAGGGCGACAGGGCGCTCAACAGGTGGCGCTTGGCCGGCAGCACGGCAGCCAGAAGATGCTGGCCGGAGAGCGGTGGCAGCGGCAGCAGATTGAACACGGTGAAGGACAAGGCGAGCTGGCCGATGGTTTCGATCAGTACGAAACATGTCGCCGCCGCAGTATCCGGCAGCCAGTTCAGCAGCATCGGCCGCACCAGGCGCAGCACCACGGCGAGGCCGACAGTCGCGCAGGATGCGGCACCGACGACGAAGATCAGGCCGGCCCGCCGCAACCGAACGGCATCGAGGGCAATCGGTCTGATCCAGCCGAAGGTAAACAGGACGGCCAGCAGGCCGCCGAGAAGGTCCAGGTGTCGTGCAGGGTTCAGACTGAGCCGGCCGTCGTGCCGCGGTCCTTGATCCCGCAGCCCGCAGGCAGATGCGGCCAGCCCAAAGCCGTGCACCGAGGCGATCAGCAGGACGGCAGCGATCCGGAGGACCACGTGCTGCAGCGTCAGATCGCCCACGCGAAGCGCTACCGCTTGAGGTTCATGCGCTGCTGTGCGTCGATATCCGCCGGCAGCTCGGCCTGCACGGCCTCGTAGCCGTTCCGGCTCAGCAGGAATGCCGTGAGATCGGCGTAGGTCTGTGGGCTGAGCCGGCCGGGCCGGTCCGGCGGCATCTTCGTGTGCAGGTAGCTGAACAGCGCGGCGACGCTGCCGTTGCCCCAATGGCGCGCGAAATACTGGCCATTCAGGGGTGCGCCGCCGAACTCGCCGTCGTTGAGATTGGCGCCATGGCAATCCTGGCAGTTGCGGCGAAACGCGGCGTGGCCGCGGTCGGCCTGTTCCGCGGTGAACTGCGGCGGCACGGATGCCGTCGCTGGCTCAGGCTTTTCGGGCATCACCTGGCCGCGCAAGGCATATACCTGTGCGGCGGTCATGGTCTGCTTGCGCGCGGCGGCGATGTCGGCCGGAACGAACGGCTTGAAGTCCGCCGGCAGCGCCTTCTCGTTGCCCCAGCTGTGCAGCACATGATCCAGCACTGCGGCCAGCTGCTCGTCGTTCATCGCTCCACCCCAGGGCGGCATCGCTCCGTCGAATGGCTTGCTGTCGATGGTGACGTGTCCTTCCAGGCCGAACAGCACGAGGCGGGCAAGATAGTCGCGGCCTCCGGGATGCGACAGGACGTCCGGCGCATGCCCCGCGAGAGCGGGGAATGCCCCCGGCACGCCCTGGCCGTTCGGCTGATGGCAGGCGCCGCAAGAGACGGCATAGGTCTGCGCGCCAAGCGTCTGCCACTGGAAACCGTCGTCCGCGGCAACGGCACTCGTCGTCAGCATCAGCAGTCCGGAGACAGCAGCACCAAAGCCGACCCACATCGATCAATACCCCGCGATCATCGGATGGTGGAAGTTCGGGCCGGATATAGGAACGGCCGTGCGGTTCTTGTCCAGCGATCGCCGCGATGGGCACTTGCGCCGTGCATGGCGCTATAGTCTTGTGGGAACGGCGTTAGGACGGGGGAAACATCCATGCACCGAAATCTGAGGCTGCTGCAGTGCATTTGCCGCCGCTCGGCACAGGCCGTCGCGGTTGCGAGCCTTTTTGCTGGCGCCCAGGCGGCGCGCGCGCAAACGCAGATCGTCATCGACGATGTCCGCGCCTTTCCGGAGAGCCTTACCTCGACGGCGGACGGCACGCTGATCATCGGCAGCCTGGAGCATGGCACCGTCTATCGCGCGGCGCCTGGTGCTGCCAAGGCGACGACCTGGATCAGCCCCGGCCCGGGCGATCTCAAGCGTGTCCTGGGGGTGTTCGCCCATGACGCATCGAATACCCTCTGGGTCTGCACAAACGATCCCGACCCGCAAGGCAAGGAAGCGGTGCTCAAGGCATTCGATCTGAAGACGGCGGCACCGAAGGGCGCCTATCCGTTCCCGAACGGCGGCCTCTGCAACGACATCGCGGTGACAGGCGACGGCACGACGCTCGCGACGGACACGCGTGGCGGGCGGATCCTGGCGCTCAAGCCGGGCTCCAATGCGCTCACGGTCTGGGCCGCCGACCCGAAGTGGGTCGGCATCGACGGCATCGCGATGCTCGCCGATGGCGCGGTGCTGTTCAACAACGTGCGCGAGCATCAACTGGTGCGCGTGGAGGTGAAGCCCGACGCGACCGCCGGCGCCGCCACGCTGCTCGAACTGTCGCAGCCGATCTCCGGGCCTGACGGCATGCGATCCCTGCCGGACGGGCGCATCGCTCTCGTCGAGAACCGCAGCGGCAAGATCGACATCGTGACCATCGCCGGCGACAAGGCAACGATCGAGACGATCAAGGACGGCTTCAAGCTCACTCCGACCGCGATCACCGTGGTCGGCGATACCGGCTGGGTGGTCGAGGCGAAGTTTGCCTACCGCAACGATCCGCAGCTCAAGGACAAGGACCCCGATCCGTTCGCCGCCGTCGCGGTTGCGATACCCCGGAAGTGATGCGACGGCTCGGCGGTTCGCTCAGGCGAACCCGACGACGGCGTGCGGAACGTAAAGCTCCTCGAGCGAACTGATTTCGTCCTCCGCGAGCTTCACGTTCACTGACGCAATGGCGTCGTCGAGGTGCTGCAGCCTGGTGGCGCCGACGATCGGTGCGGTGATCACCGGCTTCGACAGCAGCCACGCGAGCGCGATCTGCGAGCGCGGCACGCCACGCCCTTCGGCGACCTGCGCGACGCGATCGGCCACCTTCCTGTCCGCCTCGACGGAGTGCGCGAACAGTCGATTGACCGCGTCGTCGGTTTCCGAGCGGGTGCTGGTCACGCTCCAGTCGCGGGTCAGCCGGCCGCGCGCCTGCGGGCTCCATGGGATGACGCCGATCCCTTCGGCGGCGCAGAGCGGCAGCATCTCGCGCTCTTCCTCGCGATACAGCAGGTTCACCAGGTTCTGCATGCTGACGAAGCGGGTCCAGCCATGTCGCTCGGACGTCGCCAGCGCCCGCGCGAACTGCCATGCATGCATCGACGAGGCACCGATGTAGCGGACCTTGCCCGCCTTGACGACGTCGTGCAGCGCTTCGAGGGTTTCCTCGATCGGTGTGTCGTAGTCCCAGCGGTGAATCTGGTACAGATCGACATGGTCGGTACCGAGGCGGCGCAGGCTGGCATCGAGTTCATTCATGATCGCCCGGCGCGATAGTCCCGCGCCGTTCGGTCCGGGCCGCATCCGACCATAGACCTTGGTGGCGATCACCACCTCGTCGCGGCGGGCAAAGTCCTTCAGCGCGCGCCCCAGTATTTCTTCGCTGCTGCCTAGCGAGTAGCGATTGGCGGTATCGAAGAAGTTGATGCCTGCTTCCAGGGCACGTCGGATGAACGGGCGGCTTTCCTCCTCGCCGAGGCTCCACGCATGGTTGCCTTGACTGAACTCGCCGTAACTCATGCATCCGAGGCAGATGCGCGAGACATCAAGGCCGGTGCGGCCGAGTTTGGTGTATTCCATGCGCTTGCTCCGTTCGCGGACGGTGACGCCGTCAGCGCGAAGAGCCTAGCCTACGTCTTGGGGAAGTCGTAGAGCTCAGCCGGATTTTCCACCAGCACGCGATGCCGCATCGCCGCGTCCGGCACCCACTCGGCGAGCAGGTCGAACAGGATCGCATCGTCGGGCTTGCGATCGACCGGTTCGGTTGGATGCGGCCAGTCGCTGCCCCAGACCAGCCGTTGCGGCGCCGCCTGCACGTAGGCCTTCGCCACCACCGTGCTGTCGGCGTAGGTCGGCGGCCCCACCTTGGTGTCGGCGTATGCACCCGACAGCTTTATCCAGACGTTGCCCTTGTCGAGCAGCCGCCGCATCAGCGCGAACACTGGGCTGTTCGGACCCTCCGGCTCGGGTATGTGCGCCAGGTGGTCGAATACCAGCTTGCCCGGGACGCGCAGGAAGACCTCCTGCGCGGCGAGAATCTGCTCGCCCGGCATGTTGATCTGGCAATGCCAGCCCAGTTCGTTCACACGCCGCGACAGCGGCTCCACCATGTCCAGGCTGGTGGCGCCGGCCGGCGAGAGATTGAAGCGGATGCCGCGCACGCCGGCAGCGTGCATCTGCTGCAGTTCGGTGTCGGTGACCGATGTATTCACCACCGCGACCATCCGCGTCCGGTCGCTGCCGAGCTTTGGCAGGATGCCGAGATACGCGCGGTTGTCGGTGCCGTAGGTGGATGGCTGGATGAGCACGCTGCGTGTGATGCCCAGCCTTCGCCGCAGCGCGAGGTGATCTTCGACCGAGGCCTCGGGCGGCTTCAGCGTGGCATACGGCGCGATCGGGAAGCTGGCATCGTAGATGTGGAAATGACAGTCGGTGGCGTTGGGCGGTGCCTGCAGTTTTGGTGGCTCGGTGCCGGTCGACCAGCGGACCTGACCCGCCTGTTGCGCGAGGGCGTCGCCGCCTGCTGCCGCGGCTCCCGCAAACGCTGCCGCCAGCCGCAGCATGTCTCGCCGACGCGGCTTTCCTGCCTGCATTGGTGTTTCCCCCGGTTCCGCTGATCGGCGAGGCTACGCATGCTGGCCGGCGCACGTCCACCCCATGGCGGGTATAAGCCGGGCAATCGGGTGAACGTCCAGCCGTTCGCGATGGGCTCGGTGCGGCGTGTCGCGGATGCGTTCCGGGGGAAACGGGCTTTCACCACTTCCGCCCCGGCATCCGGTGCCGGAACGCCAGCGCCTCGGCGACATGCGACCGCTGCACGACTTCGGCGCCCGCGAGGTCGGCGATCGTGCGTCCCACGCGCAGAACGCGGGTGTAGCCGCGTGGCGACAGGCGCAGCTTCTCCATCGCCTGCTCCGCCAGTGCGTATGCCTCACGCGCCATCGCGACGTCGCGGCTGTCCGCCTCCGCGTTGCTGCCCGGCCCGTCCGCGCCAGAGCGCGCCCGCTGCGCCGCCCGCGCGCGCGCCACCCGCACCGCCACAGCCTCACTCGGCTCGCCCGCCGGGGCGCGCGCAAGCTCCGCCGCCGTGGCGGGCTGCACCTCCACCGTCAGGTCGATCCGGTCCAGCACCGGCCCACTGATCCGGTTCTGGTAGTCCTCTGCGCAGCGCGGCGCCCGTCCGCACTCGCGCGTTGCGTCGCCCAGGTAGCCGCAGCGGCATGGATTCATCGCCGCCACCAGCTGAAAGCGTGCCGGGTAGGTGATGTGCGCGGCGGCGCGCGACACCGTGGTGCGGCCGGTCTCCATCGGCTGGCGCAGCGATTCCAGCGTCTGCTTCGGAAACTCCGGCAGCTCGTCCAGGAACAGCACGCCGCGATGCGCCAGGCTGATCTCCCCCGGGCGCGCCCGTTGCCCGCCGCCGGTCAGTGCTGCCTGCGAGGCCGAATGGTGCGGCTCGCGGAACGGCGGGCGCATTACCAGTCGGCCGCCCTCCAGCATGCCGGCGACGCTGTGGATCATGCTGACCTCCAGCGCCTGCTTGGGCGAGAGGTCGGGCAACAGGCCGGGCAGCCGCGCCGCCAGCATCGACTTGCCGGACCCAGGCGGGCCGATCATCAGCAGGTTGTGTCCACCGCCGGCTGCGATCTCCACCGCGCGCCTGGCGGTCTCCATGCCCTTCACATCGGCCAGGTCCGGTGCACGAACCGCTTCGGCGACGCCGGCGGTCTCCGGCGGCGTCAGCACCTGGGTGCCGCGGAAGTGGTTGATCAGCGACAGCAGGTCGACCGCCGCCAGCACCTCGATGCGACCGGCCCAAGCCGCCTCGCCGCCCTGGCTTGCCGGGCAGATAAGCCCGAGATCGAGCGTCGAGGCGCCGATCGCGGCCGGCAGCACCCCGGCCACCGGGTTCAAAGTGCCGTCCAGCGACAGCTCGCCCAGTGCCGCATAGCCGTACATGTCCTCACGCGGCACCACCTCCATCGCCGCCAGCACGCCCAGCGTGATCGGCAGGTCGAAGTGGCTGCCTTCCTTCAGCAGGTCGGCCGGCGCCAGGTTGATCAGCACCCGCCGTGGCGGCAGCGACAGGCCCATGGTGCTGAGGGCCGCACGCATCCGCTCGCGCGCCTCGCCCACCGCCTTGTCCGGCAGCCCCACCAGCAGCAAGGCGGGCGATCCGCTGGAGATCTGCACCTGCACCTCGACCGGCACCGCCTCGATGCCGGAGAAGGCGAAGGTGCGCACGCGGGCGATGGTGGCGGAGGACACGGGCGGCCTGGTCCTGCTGTGGCGGCCACCGGTCTACCCGAGGATGATGAATGTCGTGGTAAAGCAAACCCTCGCCTGGCTGCCCGGTGTGCCTATCTAACGCCTGTGCGCGCCATCGTCGCCGTCCTCGCATTGCTGCCTGTCGGGCTCGCCGGCGCGGCCCAGGCCGCGCCGCGCCGGGTGCCGCTGATCCCGCCGGCGAGCGAGGTCGCCTTCCGCGCTTATGGCATGGGTCTCCTGCCGATCGATGCCACCTTCAACCGCTTCGACGGGTCGCTCACCTACGACCCGGACGACAGGCGGTCCTGCCAGGTCGAGCTGCGCGTCCAGGTAAGCAGCCTCGTCACCGACGACCCGTCCCTGCGCGGCACCATCATCGGACCGGATTTTTTGGACGCCGCGAGCTTTCCCACCCTCGTCTATGCCGGCGCCTGTCAGCCGAGCGGCCTCGAAGGAACGCTGGCGATGCACGGCGTCACCCGGCCGTTCACGCTGGCGCTGGAATGGAACACCGGAGGCGTGGTGGCGCAGGGCCGCCTGGCGCGTGCCGACTGGGGCATGACGGCGATGCCGCTCATGGGAGGCCGCACGGTGCGCATCAGGGTGACGGTGCCGCTCGACGCCGGCCGGGAGCAGGGCAGCCATCCGCGATCGCCGCCTTGACCCGGCGGGTCGCCGCTCCGATCATTCGCACACGAATGAGCACCGCGGTTGACCTGCCCGCCGATTTCGCCGTTGAGGAGCACGTCGGCTATCTTTTGCGGCGGGCGCACCAACGGCATGTCGCGCTGTTCACCGCCGGCCTGGCGCATGCCGAGCTCACCCCGACCCAGTTTACCGCGCTGCTGAAGACGGTGCAGCTGGGGCGGATCACGCAGAACCACCTGGGAAGGCTCGCGGCGATGGATCCGGCGACGATACAGGGCGTCGTGCAGCGGCTGATCGCCCGCGGCCTGATCCGACGCGGCCGCGACCCGATGGACCGGCGGACGGCCGTCCTGGAGCCGACCGAGGCGGGCACCGAGCTGATCGGCAGGGCCATCGCGAGCGCGCAGCAGGCGCATGACGCGGCACTGGCGCCGCTGACCCCCCACGAGCGGGTTCAACTGCTTGCCCTGCTGCGCAAGGTGGGCTGATGCCGATGGACGCTGTGCCGGCGATGGATGCGATCGACCTGGGCTTCGGCTTCAACCTCGCCGAGCTGGCGTCGCGAGCGGGGCTGGTGCGGCTGGACCGCCTCTTCCTCGATCGTCTCGCCGCGGCGGATACCGCTCTGCACGCAGGGCTGCTCGCGGCCCGCGCCGCTCCGTTGGCGCTCGCCGTCCAGGAGGAGAGCGCGCTGGTGGTGGCGCTCGCGCCGCATCTCGACGCGTTTGTCGCCGCGCTGTTCGGCATCGAGGCGGAGACGTTGGCGCTGGCCGATGCCACCCATGCACTCGACCCCATCCACGCCTGTAAGCGGCTGTTCGTGCAGCGCCAGGCGGTGAAGAAGTACCCCGACCCCTCCGGCTTCGACGCCGCTGCCCTGCGCGCGGAGCTGGAGACGCGGTTCGGCGGGCCGATCACCGAGCCGGCCTTCGCCGAACATGTTGCCGCTTGGGAGAAGTCTGGCGAGACCGGCGCGCTCGACGTCGCCATGCGCTACGCCGCCTGGGCGACGCTGACGGAGGGGGGCAGCGCGGCGCACCCGGGCAACACGCTGTTCCGTGTGCCGCACCGGATCGACCCCCAGCATCTGGTTCCGGTCGAAACCATCGAGCGCGACGGCGTCACGATGCTGCGCCTGCCGGAGGATCACCGGCGCGCGCGGGACGGGTTCGCACTGACCGACCCCGGGATGAACCCGCAGCAGGCACTGGACCAGATCAACTACTGCATCTGGTGCCACACGCAGGGCAAGGATTCCTGTCGTCACGGTCTCAAGGATCGCAAAAGCGGAGATTTTCAGAAGTCGCCGTTCGGCGTGACGCTGGCCGGCTGCCCGCTCGACGAGAAGATCAGCGAGATGCACACGCTGCGCGCCCAGGGCAGCGCGATCGGCGCGATGGCCATCGTCGCCATCGACAACCCGATGATGGCGGCGACCGGGCATCGCATCTGTAACGACTGCATGAAGGCCTGCATCTACCAGCGGCAAGACCCGGTGGATATTCCGCAGGCTGAGACGCGCGTGCTGAAGGACGTGCTGGAGCTGCCCTGGGGCTTCGAGATCTACGCGCTGCTGACGCGCTGGAATCCACTCGACATAGGCCGCCCGCTGCCGCGGCCCGACAGCGGCCGCAAAGTGCTGATCGTCGGTCTCGGCCCCGCCGGCTTCACGCTGGCGCATCACCTGATGAACGACGGCCACACCGTGGTGGCGGTCGACGGGCTGAAGATCGAGCCACTCGGCTTCGATCCTTGTGCGCCGGTTCGCGACGCAGAGCGTCTGTTCGAGAACCTCGACGATCGGGTGATGGCGGGCTTCGGCGGCGTGGCCGAATACGGCATCACCGTGCGGTGGAACAAGAACTACCTGAAGCTGATACGCCTGCTGCTGGAGCGGCGCGACCAGTTCGCGCATTTCGGCGGCATCCGCTTCGGCGGCGGCGCCACGCTCGGCATCGACGATGCCTGGTCGATGGGCTTCGACCACGTCGCGCTATGCATGGGGGCCGGCAAGCCGACCGTGCTCGACATCCCGAACGGCCTGGTGCGCGGCGTGCGCGCGGCATCGGATTTCCTGATGGCGCTGCAGCTCACCGGTGCGGCGAAGCGGTCGTCGATCGCCAATCTGCAGCTGCGGCTGCCGGTCGTGGTGATCGGCGGCGGGCTCACGGCGATCGATACCGCGACCGAGAGCCTCGCCTACTACGTCCGCCAGGTGGAGAAATTCGCGGACCGCTACCGGACGCTGGTGGCGGAGCGCGGCGAGGCGACGGTGCGCGCCGCGTGGAACGCCGAGGAAGCCGGCATCGCCGACGAGTTCCTGGGTCACGCCGCGGCCATTGCGGCCGAGCGGTCGGCGGCGGAGCAGGCGGGCAGGGCGCCCCGGCTTGCGCAGCTGCTCGACGGTTGGGGCGGCGCGACCATCGCCTACCG
The DNA here is from genome assembly GCA_963812075.1 of uncultured Alphaproteobacteria bacterium. Taxonomy (GTDB): domain Bacteria; phylum Pseudomonadota; class Alphaproteobacteria; order Acetobacterales; family Acetobacteraceae; genus JAMXLO01. Next base: position 185,683 of record CAWETN010000012.1, on the reverse strand, counting down.
TCGCCGGTTGATCGACAGCCCGTCCTACACGCTGAACCACGAGGAGGTGGCGAAGGCACTGGAGGAAGCGGTGCGCTTCGCCGAGGGGCTGACGCCGCGCGCGGTCGAGGTGGATGGGTTCGGCCATGCCGCAAGCCTGCGCCTGACGCGCGCCGATGGGACCGAGGCTGTGCTGCCGGCACGCGCCATCCTGGTCGCGGCCGGTACCCAGCCGAACACCGTGTTGGCGCGCGAGGACGGCCGCTTCCGCCTGGACGGCCGCTACTTCGAGGCGGTCGACGAGAGCGGCGCGCCGGTCAGGGTCGTGCGCGGCCTGGCCAAGCCCGAGGCGACCCATGTGCTGATGCATCGCGCCGACAACGGGCGTTTCGTCAGCTTCTTCGGCGATCTACATCCCAGTTTCTTCGGCAATGTCGTGAAGGCGATGGGCGGTGCGAAGCGCGGCTACCCCGTGGTGTCGCGCGCACTGGCGGCGCAGCCTGGGTCGGCCATCGGCGGCGCCGACATGATCGCGCGCTGCCGCGACGCGCTGGTGCCGCGCGTGCATGCGGTAAACCGGCTGACGCCGACCATCGTCGAGGTGGTGGTGCACGCGCCGGCCCAGGCGCGCGCCTTCCGGCCAGGCCAGTTCTTCCGGCTGCAGAACTACGAGATGCTGGCGCCGCGCATCGCCGAGGGCGGCGGCGCCGGCACGGTGCTGGGCATGGAAGGCCTGGCGATGACCGGTGCGTGGACCGATCCGGAACGCGGTCTCGTCTCGGTGATCGTGCTGGAGATGGGCGGCAGCTCCGACATCTGCGCGCTGCTGAAGCCGGGCGAGCCGGTGGTGCTGATGGGGCCGACCGGAACGCCGACCGAGATCACGGCCGGCAGCACCGTCGCCCTGGTGGGCGGCGGGCTGGGCAACGCGGTGCTGTTCTCGATCGGTGCGGCGCTGCGCGCGGCCGGCTCGCGGGTCGTCTACTTCGCCGGCTACAAGCAGATGCGCGACCGCTACAAGGTGGCGGAGATCGAGCGCGCGGCCGACGTCATCGTCTGGTGCTGCGACGAGGCGCCCGGCTTCGTGCCGACGCGGCCGCAGGACCGCAGCTTCGTCGGCAACATCGTGCAGGCGATGGCGGCGCACGGGGGCGAGGTCGGGCTGGCACGAGGCGGATCACATGATCGTCATCGGCTCGGACCGGATGATGCAGGCGGTGGGCGCCGCGCGGCACGGCGTTCTGGCGCCGCTGCTGAAGCCGGGCCACAGCGCGATCGGCTCGATCAACTCGCCGATGCAGTGCATGATGAAGGAAGTCTGTGCGCAGTGCCTGCAGCCGCAGATCGATCCCGCGAGCGGCGAGCGCAGCGTGGTTTTCTCCTGCTTCAATCAGGACCAGGCGCTGGACCGGGTGGACTTTCCGGCGCTGCACGAGCGGCTGGCGCAGAACGGCGCGCAGGAGAAGCTGACGGCTCAGTGGATCGATCGCGCGCTGCGCCGGCTGCACGCGCGCGCGTAGCGTTCGCTACATCGTCATGGGCGGCACGAAGCGAAGACGTGGATGGCAGGGTCAGGCCCTGCCATGACGGCAATGCGGGGTGCCGCTTACAGCGGCTACTTCACCCGCATCAGCTGGCCACGGATCTCGCCGCCCTTGTTGGCCTCGGTATGGACATTCGCATACCACTTGCCGGCTTCGAGGTCCTTCACCTGCGCGTCGGTCAGGGTTACCGAACCGCTGGACGGGCTGGCCGGATTGGAACCGATCGGCACGGCCACGCCGGCGTTGGCGCCGGCATCCGCCGGCCCGTGGAAGTGCGCCGCGGTCGCGGGTCCGCTGAGCCCCATGTAGGTGATGGTGTAGTTGAGCTTCTTGGTGCTGGTGTCCAGCGTCGCCAGGACATCGCCGTTACCGCTCGACGTGGTCGGCGGCACCTCGGACTTGCCGGACATGGTCGCGCGGAAGTCGATCATCGCTGCCGAGGCAGCGGACAGAAAGCCTACGGTGAGTGCCGCGGCCAGCATTGATGTCCGAAACATGTATCCCCCTCTTGTTGCCATTTCACACCCGAACACCGGCTCGGCGCTGCCAGCTTCCTGAAAGACGCGATGAAAGTCACGGTATTCCACTTCGCGGTGAAAGAAGGCTGCTGACATCGGCGTCGGCGGTAGACGGCTCTGCTACGCGCCGACCGAAGTAGATGAAAATCTGCGGCCGATGCGCCTCCTGTCGCGGCGTGCAGGCTACACCACCAGCCGCATCTTTGCTCCCGCCGCCGGCTCGCGTGGCAGCCCCTGGGTCTCGGTGAACGAGCCCCACATGTCGCCGTTGTAGGCGTCCACTGCGAACTGGCGCGGACGGTAGGTCGCCTCCTGCTCGGGCAGGATCTGCTTCACGCCGACCGAGTACTCGTAGACCATGCCGTCCGGCCCCTCGAAATACACCATCATGGCGGTCGAGATCGGATGCCGCCCCGGACCGTAGACGATCTTCACGCCGCGCTGCTTCAGCCAGTAGTAAGACTGCATCACGTCGTCGACGTCCTCGACCTGGTGGTTGATGTGCTGGATGCCGGGCCGCGACGACGGCATCAGCACCACCGAGTGATGGATCGTGCCGATGCGCAGGAAGGTCGCCTCGCCCAGCCAGTCCGAGATGCGCGCATTGATCAGCCGTGTCCAGAATTCGGTATCGCGCTTCGTATCGGTGCTGAACAGCGCGACGTGGCTGAAGTTGGTGATCCCCACCTGGCGGCCGGGAAAGAACTTCGCGCCGGTGTTGTAGGGCCGCGCCAGGATCTCGATCTTGTTGCCGCTGGGGTCGGAAGAGGCGATGAACGCGCGCGTCCGTCGCGCGTCGCACTCGGCGCGGGTTCCGAGATGGACCGGCCGTCCCGCCGCCTCAAGCGCGGCGCCGACCGCGTCGAGGTCGTCCGGGTCGATCAGCTCCAGCCCGATCGTCTGATCGGCCGGATCGCCCTCGAAGTACACCAGCGTATGGTCGCGCGTGTCGCCGCGCACCTCGGCCTTGTCGCTCCGGAAATACGCGGCGTTGCCTTCGCGTGCGACCAGCTGCAGCCCGACGATGTCCGTGGCGAAGCGGATCGCGCCATCGAGGTCCTGCGTGCCGAGGCGGGTATAGCGGATGTCGTGCAGGTTGATCATCGGTGCTTCCTCCTTGATTTCGAGCGTAATCCCGCAGTCGCAGCGATGCCAGTGCCGCTCAGACCGCGGGCGGGCGCCGGAGTTCGGGTTCGACCAGACGCTCGAAGGCCAGGTCGCCGGCGGCGGCGATCCGGTCGGCTCCTACAATGCCGCGCACGTCCGCCGCGTTGCGCCACAGCTTGTAGTCGTCGGTGTACGGCAGCCCCATGGCTTCGGCCAGCAGGTGAATCCAGTTCACCACGCGGATTGGCCGGCCGCGCTCCAGCGCCACGGCCTCGCGATGGCACGAGTGGAAGACCGTCACCAGCGTGTCCGCGCCCCCCTCGTCGATCGCCGCCAGCGTCTCGCGATGTGCGCGGGCCAATTCGCCCGGCACCGCGGCGATCGCCGAGCACATATGGCCGGGAACCCGCAGCGGATGATCGAGCACCGTCAGCCCGGGGATCATCCCGAGCAGCATCGGCACGTCGGTGTTGACCGGCACCCGGCCGTGGAACCCATGGTGCGCGTGCAGGAGCACACGGGCCGCGACCGGCTGGATCAGCAGCGGACGCAGCCGCTCGGCCCGCGCGGCGAGCAATTGCGTGATGTGCTGGGTCTCGAACGCCGCCTCGGTCACCGGCGCCATGAAGTCGTCCATATTCATGTGGCACGAGGGACACCACGTCACCACCGTTTCGCGCCCGGCCGCGTTGAACTTCTCCACCGTGCGCGCCGCCATGCCCGCGGCGATGCGCGCGTTGCTCTCCTGCGGCGAGCCGCAGCAGTAGCCTGGGCCGCCTGCCGGTGCCGCCGCCACGCCGACCGCTTCCAGCATCTGCGTGACAAGTCGCACGATCTCGCCATGGCGGGTCATGTTGCAGCCGTACCAGAACGTGACGTTGGCGTCGGCGGTCACAGCCATGTTGCCTGCTCCTCCTGGTTCATGGTCAGCCGGGCGAAGGCTTTCACCCGCGCCGACCATCCCGCATCGTGCTTCGGGGCGACGCGCGGCGGATCGCCGAGTGCGCCGCGGACGCGCAGCGACGCAAGCCGCATCAGGAAGGCGGCATCGAGCTGTTCCGGACAGGCCGCGCTGCACACGCCGCTGCGCGTGCAGGCGCCGGCGAAGGCGATCGCCTCCGGCGTTCCGCCGCCGTCGCGCAGGATGTCGCGGATGCCGGCCATGACCGCCTCCGGGGCGGCGTCAGCCAGCGGCGGCGTCCGCGGCACCATCGGGCAGGCGCGGTAGCATGCGCCGCATTCTGTGCAGGCCACCGCCAGCCGGGCCGAGTGGTCCCGCACGTGCGACGCCAGCCTTCGCCCAGGATCCTGCATGCGTCTGCCTCCAGATCGCGGTCCGTACTGCCAGCATGCCGCGTGCCGGATTTTGTGAACGCGCGCAACCGCGTAGACATCTTCGCTTCTTCGCGAACCAGGAGTATCGGCGTAATTTCGACAAACTACATTGGCGGAAATGCGCGGATGGAACGACCGACGGTTGCGAAGCCCGTGCATTTTCCCGATCGCCATCGCATCGCCGCTTCCCGGCTGACCTCGTTCACGCGATATTGTGCCGGACTCACACGCATGGACTTTGCCGACCCCGCGGCGCTGCAACGCTTTTCGCTTGCCCGACCGCGCGAGTTCTGGCGCCTGCTGTTGGACTGGGCGGAGCTGCCTATGGAGGGAGAGGCGGATCCCATCTGCACCGACACAAGATGCGAGCATGCCCGGTTCTTCCCAAATCTGCGCCTGAACTACGCCGAGGCTCTGCTTGCCGGCGAGGACGACAGTCCGGCCGTGACGGCCTGCCACACAGCCACCGGCGCGGACCGGCTGACGCGCGGCGAATTGCGCCGGCGCGTCGCGCGTGCGGCGGGCGGACTGCAGGCGTTGGGGGTGGCGCCGGGCGACCGTGTCGCGGCGGTCGCCCGCAACGACGCGGCGACCGTGGTCGCCTGCCTGGCCAGCACGGCGATTGGTGCAAGCTTCTGCACGGCGCCGCCGGAGATGGGCGCGCAGGCCATCCTCGATCGCTTCCGGCCGCTGTCGCCGCGCGTGCTGCTGTGCCACACGACCTCGGATGGCGTGGCGATCGGGGAGCGTGCCGTGGCGGTTGCCGCCGGACTCTCCTCGATTGCCGCCGTCGTCACGCTCGATGAGGGTACGCTCGACGCGCCCGCAAACCTGCGCGTGGTGGCGCTGGCGGACCTTGTCGCGCCGGAACAGCCGGAGCTGTGTGTCTGGTCGCGCCTGCCGTTCAACCACCCGCTGTTCGTTCTGTTCTCCTCCGGTACCACGGGTCCGCCGAAGTGTATCCTGCACGGCGCCGGCGGAACGCTGCTGGAGCACGTCAAGGAGCACCGGCTGCACTGCGACATTGGTCCCGGGGACCGGCTGTTCTTCCACACCTCGTGCGCCTGGATGATGTGGAACTGGCAGCTTTCGGCGCTGGCCAGCGGTGCCGAGATCGTGCTGTTCGACGGCGCGGTCTCCGGACCCGATGCGCTGTGGCGCATCGTGGCGAGCGAGCGCGTGACCCATTTCGGCACCAGCCCCGCCTATCTGCGGCTCTGCCAGGATCGCGGCTACGAGCCGGCCCGCGAGCTCGATCTCGGCGCGCTGCGCGCCGTGATGTCCACCGGCTCGATCCTGCACGACGCGCAGTACGACTGGTTCGTGCGTGCGGTCGGTCGGTTGCCGCTGCAGTCCATCTCCGGCGGCACCGACATCATCGGCTGCTTCGTGCTGGGCAATCCGAACCTGCCGGTCTGGCGCGGCGAGGCGCAGTGCATCAGCTTCGGGATGGACGTCCGCGCTCAGGGCTCGCCCGACGAAGCGCCGGCGGGGCGGGGCGAACTGGTCTGCGCGAACCCGTTTCCGTCGAGGCCTTTGGGCCTGTTCGGCGACGACGACGGCAGCCGCTTCCACGCAGCGTATTTCGCCGGCAATCCCGGCGTCTGGACGCACGGCGACTTCATCGAGATCACCGGCCGTGGCACCGCTCGAATTCTCGGCCGCTCCGACGGCGTGATGAATATCCGTGGCATCCGCATCGGGCCGGCGGAGATCTACCAGGTGCTGCAGGACTTCCCCGAGGTGTCGCAGTCGCTCGCTGTGGCACAGCGGGATGGCAGCGAGCCCGGTGGCATCCGCATGGTGCTGCTCGTCACGCCCGCTCCGGGGCGGCAGCTGACGCCCGAGGTGGCGATGCGCATCCGCCGCACGATCGGCGCGCGACTGACCGCGGCACACGTGCCGGAGGTGATCGCCGATGTCGCCGAACTGCCGGTCACCCACAGCGGCAAGCTGTCCGAGACGGCGGCCACCGCCGCGGTCAACGGCGAGCCCGCGCGCAATCGTGCGGCGCTGCGCAATCCGGACTGCCTCGAGGCCCTGGCCCGACATCCGGCGCTGCGACGACGGCGCGAGCCGCCGCAGCGATTTGCCGCGCTCCCGGCCGACACGCCGCTGGAGGTCCGTCTCACAGCGATCTGGGAGGAGCTGTTCGGCATCGCGCCGATCCGGCCGGATGACGACTACTTCGAACTCGGCGGCGATTCGCTGCTCGCGGTGACGCTGATGGCGGCGATCGAGGAGGCGACCGGGCACGACCTGCCGCTGTCGGTGCTGCTGGAGACGCGCACGATCCAGGGTCTTGCAGCGCTGCTGCGCTCGGGTGCCGAATGTGCCGTGGCCAACCTGGTGCAGGTGCGTGAGGGAATGGGCCGTCCGGTCTTCTTCCTGCCGGGTCTGTCGGGCACCACGCTCGAGCAGCACGCGCTGCTGCGGCGTCTCGAGACGCCACGGCCGGTCTATGCGCTTGAGGCCCCTGGGGTCGCGGCCGCGCAACAGCCACGCGATCGGGTGCAGGAGATCGCAGCCGCCTACATCGACGCGGTGCGGCGCGTTCAGCCGGCAGGGCGCCTACGCGCTGATCGGCTATTCGTTCGGAGGACTGGTTGCCTATGAGATGGCCCGCCAGTTCACCGCGGCCGGTGAGTGGATGGAGCAGGTCGCACTGCTCGATACCGCCATCCACCCGCGCTTCCTGCCGTTCGGCATGCGGCTGCGGCTGCGGTTCGGCCAGCTCCGGCTGATCCGCCAGGGCATGCGCGGGCGGAGGATACCGGTGGCGCTGCGCTACCTTGCACGCGAGGCATGCAACCTGATCGCACGGACGCGGGTGCGCTTCGGCCGGTCATCGGCGCTTTCGTTCGGCGATGCGCTGAAGGTTCCGTCGCACATGCAGCGCGTCCGCGATGCGTGCGGCGCGGCTTTCATCGCCTACCGGCCGCCTCGCTACGCGGGCGAAGTGCTGCTCGTCCGCGCCAGCGACCGGACGGCGCGTGACGCCGATCCGCTGCCGATCTGGTGCCGCCTCGCGGCCCGCGTCGAGGTGGAGGACATTCCAGGCGCCCACCACGCGCTGATCGAGGAGCCTGCCGTCGGTCGCGTTGCCGACGCGTTGGCGCGGCGGCTCGCGCACCGCATGAAACCAGGTTGAGCGGCCACTCCTGCAGCCGGGTCCCGCCGATTGGCGTTCGTGCGCTGCGCTGCCGCCGGGGGCCGACGCAGTCACCGTTTCATGTCCGCAGTGTCATGAAAGCGAGCCGGCCGATGCGATGTGTGGCCCTTGCTGCATTGCTGCTGCTGGCTGCCTGCGACCCGGTGTACATGGGCCAGCAGCACGCCGGCCAAACCACCTACCGAAATGCTGCGCGTTCCGCTCCGCATGGCAGCAGGCCGGGTGATTGCGCCCACGACCAGCGGGCGTGCCCGGCTCCGCCGCTGCCGTACAATGCCGCCGAGCCGCATATACCTCCGCTGCTTCCGTCCTGGTCTGCGCCGGCCGCGCTTTCGTACGACTGAAGTCCGCGAAGGAAATCAGCCAACAGTTGCGGTCATTTATGCGCGACTATGCTGGAAGTGGAAATTCGACTTGTGGTAAGCCGGCTAACGGAGTGAAAGGGGTGTGGGCGGCAAAACGTCCCCAGGAAACGTCCCGAAAGCAGGCCGGACCAGTCCATGACATATGTTCCGTCACCCACAGTCGCCCAACGCAGCTTCGGATCGGCTCTTGAATTTGAGGTCATTGAGGATTGGGCGAGCCTGCGCAGGATCGAGGTCGACTGGAAGGCACTTTGGCGACGCGCCAGACGGGCGTTTGTTCTGCAGAGCTTCGAGGCGGCACAGATCATCCACCGCATCCCGTTGCGCGACTGCAAGGCGCGACTTTGGTGCCTCGTGGGTCGAACAGAAGGTGTACTCGTCTTCCTCTGGCCGTTGGTGATCTATAATAATCACGGCTGGCGCCTGGCGATGCCGCTTGCCGGTCATCTCGATTGCAGTGATCCGCTCGTGCTCGATTGCGCCAACTATCAGGATTATGTGCAAGGCGCCTGGTCTTACGCACTTCGCCGGTGTCCCTGCGACTGCTTCCAATTGCAGTTCGTCCGTCAGAACATGCCGCTGTACGATATTGTAGCGCAGAGCCGCTGGCGTGCGCTGGTCTACGAGCTTAAGCTGCCGTTGGTCGAGTGTTTGGAAGGCTGGGACTCATACGAGAAGCGGCTGAGCAAGAGGCAGCATGATGGTTTCGCGCGCAAGCGCCGCCGCCTGCTCGAGCTGGGCGACATCCGATTTGAACTCTTGCCGCACGACACGCCGGGTCTTGCCGAGTGGATCGTTGCCCACAAGAAAAAGTGGCTGTCCAGGGTTGGCTGGGAGGACAAGATCTGGCTGACGACGCCGCAGTTCACCGATTTCCTGCGGGCGCTGCTGGCCGATTTCGGCCCGGACGGTCGCTGCCGCGTCTTCGCGATGAAGCAAGGCGAGCGGCTGATCGCGGCGGATATCAATTTCGTCGATCGTCATACAATGCAATGGTACATCGGAACGTTCGATGAGGAGTACGGCAAGTATTCGCCGGGACAGCTCCTGAAAGAGTTTGTGGTTCGTTGGGCGCTGGACCATGGATTGGTCTACGACATGCTGGGTGGAACCGGCCAGCACAAGAACTATCTTGCCACCAAGGTGGAGCGTGTCACGACCTGGCGAGTGAGCCGAACGCTATGGGGGCGCTGCTATGTGAGCCTCAGACGCCAGCTGTTTTGCGCTGACCCGCAAAACGCGACGTCGGTGGTGTCGTCGGACAGCTAGAAGACGATCCCGCAGCGCTAGCGATCGTCGACCGGCGGATTGGCCTGCACCGACGGGCGCGCATCGAACATCGCCTGCCATGCGGCCAGGCGAGGATGGCCGTCGCGCCAGCGCAGATCGGCGAAGCGGAAATCGAGATAGGACAGCGCAATGCCGATGCCGATGTGGCCGATGTCCAATCGCCCGGCCGCGAGTGCATCCGCTTCGCTTTCCAGCGCCGGCAGGCAGGCGCGCAGCTTGGCTTCCCACAAGGCCATGTGCGGAGCGCTCTGCCGCTCCGCTGGTCGGAAGCGTTCACCGAGCCAGGCGAGCGCGATATCGAGCATGCCGTCGCCCAGCGCCAGGCGGCGCAGCGCGGTCAGCCGGTCCGGCCATGCGGGAAACAGCTTCGACCCGTCGTGCAGCGTATCGAGGTATTCGCAGATCACCGGCGAATCGAAGAGGATCGTGCCGTCATCCAGCACCAGCGTGGGGATCTTGCCCAGCGGGTTTGCGCGCATCAGGTCGCGATGCGGCGTCGTGCCACCCACCACCGTGCGCACCGTCTCCATCCGATCCGCCAGTCCGAGTTCATGCGCGACGACCATCACCTTGCGCACGTAGGGTGAGCGCGGCGACCAGTGCAGCTTCATCATACCGTGTCCTCCATCGCGATACTGTGGCACCCTCGGCCGGGAGGAGGAACCGGGATGAACTGGATCGAGGTGAACGGCACCAGCCTGCGCTACGAGATTTCCGGCAGCGGCAAGACCACGCTCGTGCTGGTGCACGAGATGGGCGGCACGCTGGACAGCTGGGACCAGGTGCTGCCCGCGCTCAACCACGTGCGACAGGTGCTGCGCTACGACACGCGCGGCGCCGGGCTGTCGGAAAAGATCCATGGCCGCGTCACCTTCGACGACATGGCCGACGACATCGCAGCACTGCTGGACGCGATCGGCGTCACCGGCAAGGTGGCACTCGCCGGCACCGCGGTGGGCGGTGCGATCGCCATCCATTTTGCGGTCCGTCATGCCGCGCGCACCGGCGCGCTGGTGGTGACCAGCCCGGCGACCGGCGTGACCATCGACCGCCGCCAGGCGACGCTGGACCGCGCCGCAGCGGCCGAGCGGGACGGCATGCGCGCGCTGGTCGAGCAGGGCACCGCCAATTCCTATCCGCCCGAGGTCCGCCACAATGCCGAGGATTTCCGCAGGTTCCGTGCGCGCTGGCTGGCCAACGATCCGCAGAGCTTCGCCGCAATCAACCGCATGCTGGCGGATTCGAAGGTGACCGAGGAACTGCCGCGCATCGCCTGTCCGACGCTGGTGATCGGCTGCACGCACGACCGGCTGCGTCCGCCGTCGGCGATCGAGCCGATGGCACGGCAGATCCCGGGCGCCGAATACCTGCTGATCAACTCAGGCCATTTCGCCGGCATCCAGACTCCGGGCCTGGTGTCGCAGGCGTTCCACGGCTTCCTGTCCGCGCACGGGTACTGACGCCTGGGCGCGCATTTCGATCCCGGGCTGTTCAAACCGGCCCTGATCATCCTGGCCGCTGCCGCCATCGTGATCCCGCTGTTTCACCGGCTGCGGCTCAGCCCGGTGCTCGGGTTCATGCTGGTCGGCGTGGCGGTGGGACCGTTCGGCCTGGCGATGCTCGCCGACGAGATGCCGCTGCTAGGCGCGATCACGCTGAACCGGCCGGAAACCATCGTGCCGATCGCCGAACTCGGCATCAGCATGATGATGTTCATGATCGGCCTTGAACTGTCGCCGGAACGGCTGCGCGTGATGCGTCGCCTGGTGTTCGGCTTTGGCCTGCTGCAGTTCGTGCTGTGCGCCGCAGCGATCGGTGCGATCGCCTGTGCGCTTGGCGCCCCGCCGGTCGTCGCCGCCGTCATCGGGCCGGCGCTGTCGATGTCATCTACAGCGGTCGTCGTGCAGGTGCTGTCGCACGAGAGGCGCCTGCGTGCGCCGGTCGGGCGAGCGTCGCTCGCGGTGCTGGTGCTGCAGGATATCGCCGCGGTGCCGGTGCTGTTCGTCATCAGCATGTTCGGCATGGGCGATGGAATGCTCACCTGGGCGATCGTGCAGGCGGTCGCTGTCGTGCTCGGACTGATCGTGGCCGGCCGCGTACTGCTGCGTCCGCTGTTCCGCAGCGTCGCGCGTACCGGCAGCCCCGAGTTGTTCGTCGCCGCCTGCCTGCTGGTGATCATTGCGACCGGCTTCGCCACCGCGGAGATCGGACTGCCGATGGAACTCGGCTCGCTGATCGCCGGGCTGCTGCTGGCGGAGACCGAGTTCCGTCGCCAAATCGAGGTGACCATCGAGCCGTTCAAGGGTCTGCTGCTCGGCGTGTTCCTGATCGCCGTCGGCATGAACCTGGATCTCGCCAACATCGTGGGCGACGCGCTGCGCGTCGTGCTGGGCAGCCTGGTCCTCGTCGTGGTGAAGCTCGCCATCATTGCGTGCCTTGCGCGTGCCTTTGGCCTGCGCTGGATCACCGGACTGCAGGCCGGACTGCTGCTTGGCCCAGGCGGTGAGTTCGGTTTCGTCATCCTGGGCCTGGCGCGCGCGGAGAACCTGGTCGAAGGACATCTGGCGCGGTTCCCGGTCGTGCTCGCCGCAGCGACGATGGCCTGCATTCCGCTGCTGTCCGCGCTCGGCCGGAGGATCGCGGTCAGTGCGCCGACAGCGCCGGCGATCGATCGCGCATTGCTGGCGCCACCCGACGATGCCACGTCGCGCGTCATCATCGCCGGCTTCGGCCGGGTCGGCGAGACCGTGGCTTCGCTGCTGGACAAGCACCGCGTGCCGTATGTCGCGGTCGACACCGATGCCGACCGGGTCGCGGAGCAGCGGACGGCGCGGCGGCCGGTGTACTGGGGCGACATCACGCAGGACGAACTTCTGCACCGTCTGCACGTCGAGACGGCGCGCGCGCTGGTGGTGACGATGAGCGACCACGCGGCAAGCGACCGCCTGGTCGCCACGGCGCGCGCCGCGCGGCCCGATCTGCCGATCATGGTGCGCGCGCGCGATGCGCGGCACGCGGCGCATCTCTACGCGATCGGCGCCACCGACGCGGTGCCCGAGACGCTCGAGGCCAGCCTGCAGCTGTCCGAGGCGGTGTTGGTGGAGATCGGCGTCCCGATGGGTCCGGTGATCGCCACCATCCACGAACGCCGCGCGGAGTTGCAGGCCGAGATCAAGGCGATGGCGCCGCAGGCGGACGTACGGCCCCGCGGACGACGAAGGCTGCGCGACATGTTGCCTGGTTCTTCGGTCATTGCGAGGAGTGCAGCGACGAAGCAAGCTCCATGAAGGAGCGCACCCTCATGGGGATTGCTTCGCTACGCTCGCAATGACAGTTAGATCGCCCGGCACCGTCAGCGTGCAGCCCACCGAGGCCCGCACCTCGTCCAGCGTGACCCCCGGCGCGATCTCACGCAGGCGGAAACCATCACCCGCCGGCTCGAACAGCCCGTAGTTCGTCGCCACCAGCTTCACCACGCCGCGCGCCGTCACGGGCAGTGCGCATTGCGACACCAGCCGCGGGGCGCCGCTGCGTGTGGTCTGCTCCATGATGATGAACACACGCTTCGCACACGCCGCGAGGTCCATCGCACCGCCGATGCCGCCGCCCTTCTGCCCGGCGAGCTTCCAGTTGGCGAAGTCGCCGTTGGCGGCGACCTCGTAGGCGCCCATCACGGTAACGTCGATCCGCCCGCCGCGGATGATCGCGAACGAATCCGCGTGGTGCACCACTGCCGCGCCCGGCTTCAGCGTGACGTTCTGCCCGCCGGCGTTGACCAGGTTGAGGTCTTCCTCGCCTGCCGGTGCGATCGGGCCGTAGCCGATGACGCCATTCTCGGAATGATAGGTGATGTCGCGATCGCCGATGTCGGTGTTTGAGCACATCGTCGGAATGCCAACGCCCAGGTTGACGATCCAACCGTCCTGAAACTCGAAGGCGATGCGGTCCGCCATCTGCTGGCGGGTGAGGCCCTTCTGCGTTCCGCTCATCGGCGGCGCTCCTGGCGGCGGGTTGGCCACAGTCCTTCGGGCGCCGGCGGCACCTTCACCACGCGGTGTACGAAGATGCCCGGCGTGTGCACCTGGTCGGGATCGATCGCGCCGGCCGGCACGATGTCCTCATCCACCTCGGCGATGGTGACGCGCGCCGCGGTCGCCATCACCGGACAGAAGTTGCGCTGCGAGCGGTGGAACTGCAGGTTGCCGAACGTGTCGGCGCGCGTGGCGCGCACGAACGCATAGTCGAGCGACAGCGCGTATTCCAGCAGGTATTCGCGGCCGTTGATCACCCGGGTCTCGCGTCCTTCGGCGAGTTCGGTGCCGACGGCGGTGGGTGTGTAGAACGCCGGGATGCCGGCGCCGGCGGCGCGCAGTCTCTCGGCCAACGTGCCTTGCGGCACCAGCTCGGCATCGACCTCGCCCGAACTCGTAGTATCTGGTGAACGGCAGCGTATCGGTGGGACGCGTCGCGGCGGTGAACGCGCAGATCACTTTCTTCACCTGGCCGTTCTCCACCAGCATCCCCATGTCGGGCATGCGCGGCTGCTGAGCGCCGCCGGTGGTGTTGCCGACCAGCGTGAGCCGCTTCGCGCCGTGCTCGAGCAGCGCGCGGATCAGGTTGAACGGCACGCCCGGCATGGCGAAGCCGCCGAACGCGATGGTGGCGCCGTCTGGGATGTCGGCCACAGCCTCGCGGAAGCTGCCGACCTGCTTGGATTTCTGCGTCATCGACCCCCGCCACGCGTCGTCACCCGGCGATGGAGGGGCAGGGGGAGGGGGGTGTCAAGGCTCCCAACCGTGTTCCAATGCCCAGCCGCTTTGCACGCCGCAAGCCCGACAGGAACCACTGTCAAGTTCAGCCGCTGTTGGTGCGCGAGTTCTGCCAGCGCTCCGCCACTGACTGATGCTGTGGCAAGGTGTGTGCGGCGTAACCGGCTGGATCGGACCATGCTGCCGCTGATCGAAATGCACCAGAGTGGCATTGCCGAGATCTGCTGGCGGTTTCACGTTAGCCGGCTGGATGTGTCTGGTTCGGCCGCGCGCGGTTCGGACTTCGATCCGGCTCGTTCGGACGTAGACCTTCTATGCGGGCGATCTGATGTTTCGTTCGGCAGTGGAGCGCCAGCTTGCGATAATCGGTGAGGCGTTGAGCCTGCTTGCGAGAGCGGACCAAGACCTGGCGGCCCGAATTCCAGCTGCGCAGAGTGATCGGGTTTCGCAACGTACTGATCCACGGTGATGATCAAATTGATAACGCCGGGGTATGGCGAATTGTGGAGGCCGACTTGCCACCGTTGCGCAGGCGTATCGCCGATCTGCCAGTGGAATTGGGTGAGCCATAGGCGGCGGCATTCTGACCCTGCGGATGGCCAAGTCATGCGGCATCCATCCAGGAGCGCAACTACTGGTCGTCAGTTTCCGCAACGAAAATGCTGATCGTTCCGGGTAGCGCAAGGCATCATATTGATAGATAATCATTTTTTGGTCGGAGCGGCGGGATTTGAACCCACGACCCCCAGTCCCCCAGACTGATGCGCTACCAGGCTGCGCTACGCTCCGACCGCGGGCCGCCGTCTTACCAGTGCCTCGCGTCCCTCGCAACGCGCCGCTTGCATTCCGCGCCGCAACATCCAACCATCTTGCCATGCCCGGTCTCGACTCCGGTTTCGCTCCGCGCGTCAAAGCCGTCCTCGGCCCGACCAACACCGGCAAGACCCACCTTGCCATCGAGCGCATGCTGGCACACGCCTCGGGCATCATCGGCTTTCCCCTCCGCCTGCTTGCCCGTGAGAACTACGACCGCATGGTCGCCCAGAAAGGCGTCCGCCACGTCGCGCTGATTACCGGCGAGGAGAAGATCGTCCCGCCCGACGCACGCTGGTTCTCCTGCACCGTAGAGGCCATGCCGCTTGATCGCGACGCCGAATTCCTGGCGGTGGACGAGATCCAACTCTGTGCCGACCCCGATCGCGGCCATGTCTTCACCGACCGGCTGCTGCACGCGCGCGGCCTGGTCGAGACCATGTTCCTGGGGGCCGAGACGATCCGCCCGCTGCTGCAGCGCCTGGTGCCGCAGGCCAGCGTCGAGACGCGGCCGCGCCTGTCCCAGCTCAGCCATGTCGGGCCCACCAAGTTGGTCCGCCTGCCGCCGCGCTCCGCTGTGGTCGCGTTCAGTGCGGCCGAGGTGTACGCGATCGCCGAGTTGATCCGCCGCCGGCGAGGCGGCTGCGCGGTGGTGATGGGCCGGCTTAGCCCGCGCACCCGCAACGCCCAGGTGGCGCTCTACCAGGACAAGGAGGTGGACTTCCTGGTGGCCACCGATGCGATCGGCATGGGCCTTAACATGGACGTGAACCACGTGGCGTTCGCCGCGATGGGCAAGTTCGACGGCCACCGCCCCCGCCGGCTCACGCCCGCCGAGGTGGCGCAGATCGCCGGGCGGGCCGGCCGCGGCATGCGCGACGGCACTTTCGGCACCACCGCGAACTGCCCGCCGCTGGCCGACGAGGTCGCCGCCGCGGTGGAGGCGCACAGCTTCGAGCCACTCGAACAGCTGTGCTGGCGCAACAGCGACCTGGACCTGAGCCACGTCGATGCGCTGCTCGCCAGCCTGATGGCACCCCCACCAGGACCTGGCCTGGTCAAGGGCAACGACGCCGCAGACCTCGAGACCCTGGCCGCGCTGGCGCACGACCCGGAGATCCGCCGGCTGGCGCATGGCAGGCGCCAGGTGCGGCGGCTGTGGGAGGCCTGCCAGATCCCCGACTTCCGCAAGCTGGCCGACGACACGCACACCAAGCTGTGCGCCCGGGTGTTCGGCCATATCGGCCGCGACCAGCACCTGCCGACCGATTGGCTGGCCGCGCAGATCGGCGCGCTGGCGCGGGCCGAGGGCGATATCGACACGCTGATGCAGCGGCTCGCCGGCATCCGGGTGTGGTCGTACATCGCCGCACGTCCAGACTGGGTGCACGACAGCGCGCATTGGCAGGCGCGCGCCCGCGAGGTCGAGGACCTGTTGTCGGACGCGCTGCACGAGCGGCTGACCAGCCGCTTCGTCGATCGCCGCGCCGCCCACCTGATGCGCCGGCTGGAGGCGGGCGAGGCACAGGAGCTGCTGTCCGCGGTGACCCGGCGTGGCGAGGTCATCGTGGAGGGCCACCCGGTGGGCCGCATCGGCGGCTTCGGCTTCTTCCCCGACCCGACCGCCGAGGGCGACGAGAAGCGTCTCGTGCTGCGCGCGGCGCGGCGGGCGCTGCGTGAGGAAATGCCGCGGCGGGTGCATGTCGTGGAGACCGCGCCGGATGCTGACCTCGCGTTCGGTGACGACGAGACCCTGGTCTGGGATGGCGCGCCGATCGCCCGGCTGAAGCGCGGCGACAGCGCATTGCGGCCGCGGGTGCAGGTGCTGGACAGCGAGTTCCTTGACGGCGCCCAGCGCGAGCGGCTGCGCATCAGGCTGCAACGCTTCGTCGATGACCGGATCGGCTGCGATCTGGCGCCGCTGTTCGCCGTGAACCGGCACGCCGGCGCCCTGCCGGCACTCCGCGGCGTGCTGCACCGGTTGACCGAGGCACTCGGCCTCATCCTTGGCGACGAAGGCGACACTCTGCCGCCGCCGGCGCGTGCCGCGCTCAAGGCGGTCGGCGTCAAGGCGGGACGGTTCGCCTTGTACCTCCCCGCGCTGCTGAAGCAGCGGGCCGTGGCGATGCGTGCCCGGCTGTGGGCTCTGCACCATGGGGTGCGGGCCCCGACCCTGCCGCCGCCGGATTTGGTCTCGACCCCGGCGCAGCCCGACTGGCCGGCCGGATTCGCCGCCGCGATGGGTTGGCTGGACGCGGGGCCGGCGCTGCTGCGGCTCGATATCGCCGAGAAGGTCGCCGCCGAGTTGGCCTGGGCGACACGCCGTGGCCCGACCGCCATGCCGACAGGACTTGCGTCGCGCTTCTCGCTGAAGGCGGATCTGACCCCGGTGGTACTGCGGCGGATCGGCTTCCGCATCGTCCCAGCGGGCGTGCTGGCCGCGGAGGCCTATGGGCCGCCGTCCCCGGCCATGCTGATGCCGTTGCGGCGCAGGCGAACGACAGCCGAGGAGCTTCCCACGGTGCCGGCCCACGGGCCGTTCGCCGTCCTGGCAACGCTCAAGCGTTAGGGAGCGCGCGATTCCCGAGGCCGAGGACCGCGACTGGCAGCGTCTCGACAAGTGGCTCTGGTGCGCCCGGTTCATGCGCCAGCGCAGCGACTGCACGGCCCTGGTCGCCAAGGGCTCGATCCGCATCAACCGGCAGGCCACCGACAAGGCGCACGCGCGGCTGCGCATCGGCGACGTCCTGACGGTGCCGGTGCACGGCGCGGTCCGCGTGGTGCGCGTCGTCGCCCTCGCCGAGCGCCGGGGGCCCGCGGCCGAGGCGCGCGCGCTGTATCAGGAGATCACCGAGGCGGCACAGCCACCTTGCACCTGAGCAAGATCATCGGCATATCGCCGCCTCCACCAGCCGGGGACTGAGCATGACCTACGTGGTCACCGAGACCTGCATCCGTTGCAAATACATGGACTGCATCGAGGTGTGCCCGGTGGACTGTTTCTACGTCGGCGAGAATATGCTCGTCATCCACCCCGACGAGTGCATCGACTGCGGCGTGTGCGAGCCGGAGTGTCCGGTGGAGGCGATCGTGCCGGACAGCGACGACAAGGCGACCGATTGGCTGGAGCAGAACCGGACCTATGCCGCGTTGTGGCCGAATATCACGCGTAAAGGCGAGCCACCGGCCGATGCCGACGAGTGGAAGGACACGCCGGAGAAGGCGAAGCTGTTCTCGCCGAACCCGGGCAAACCCTGACCGGGTCCGCCTGCTCAAGGTGAAGTGTGCGGTCCCTGTGTGTTCCCATGGCGGCCTCACCCGGTGACGTAACGCCCCCGTGATGCTATATTGGATTGTATAGGCGTCAGCGGTCGCGCGGCAGCTGCGATGGCCGACACCATCCCAGGAGCCGATCCTTCGGAGCGGGTCGTGTCGGTCGGTTGGTGCTCCGGCCGCGCCGGACCGGTGGGTCGCGGTGCATGAGGGGCAGGTTCAGACGTGTCAGCTATGAAGGTATCGGCCGGAACCACGCGGAAAGACCGCGGAGCTGCTGCATCGCGGCGCGCGGTTCGCGCCAAGCCAACTCCCCAGCCAGCAAAGATGGCGCAGGCGGCACCGGCCCGAAAATCCGAGGCTTCGGCGAAGGCGAAACCGACGAGGCCGCCCGAGAAGCCTGCCAAGGCAGCGACGGCAAAGACTGCCTCGCCGGTCAAGGCGGTGTCCTCCAAGCCGCACGCCAAGCCTCAAGGCATACCCGCGCCGGAGGCTCGTCGTTTGCCGACGCCGGACGCCAGTCGGTTGCCGGCCGCCGGCGAACAGCCCGAGGCCGACAAGAGCCCTGCCGCGCCGCAGGCAGCGCCTCAGGGTGAACGACGGCCTCCCATGCCCGACCGTATCGCGCCGCGGCCGCCCGCGAAGGCCGAGATCTTCGTGGAAGGTGATCACGTCGTCTATCCGACGCACGGCGTGGGCAAGGTGGAGCGCATCGCGATCGAGGAGATCGCCGGCCACAAGCTCGAACTGATCCATATCACCTTCGAAGAGAACCGCATGACGCTGCGCGTGCCGGTCGCCAAGGCGCGCAGTGCTGGGCTGCGCAAGCTGGCCACGCGCAAGCTGTTCGACGAAGCGCTGGCCGTGCTGAAGGGCCGGGCGCGGATCAAGCGCACCATGTGGTCGCGCCGCGCCCAGGAGTACGAGGCGAAGATCAACTCGGGCGACCCGTTGGCGATCGCCGAAGTCGTGCGCGACCTGCACCGCAATGCCGGCCAGCCGGACCAGAGTTTCTCCGAACGGCAGATCTACGAGGCGGCTATGGACCGCTTGTCGGCCGAGTTGGCTGCGCTGGACAAGACCGACAAGACGACCGCGGCGACGAAGCTGACCAACTTCCTGAAGACTGTGTAGGGCAGGGACCGCAGGCGGGCTCAGACCCGCACGCGGTACTCCACCGGCACGGACCGGCAGTCGATCTCGTACTCCAGGCCCTCGACCGGCGGCCGCGCGAAGTGCCAGACGAGCCCGTGCATCGCCGCGCCGCGCCGCACGATCTCCTGTTCCATGTGCCCGTTGAGGTCGTGCACCGCGTAGACCTGCGTCGTGGTGGTGTCGGCCCAGGTCTTGCCCAGCGCCGCCATGCGCTCCTCGATGCGGCCCAGCACGAATACCGCCTTGTCGCGCATCGCGTCCGGACTGGTCTCGCCCCAGCGGATCGAGCGCTCGCTGTACGGGGCAGGGCCGTCGCCCGCCTCGCCGCTGCCGGCGATGACGAATGAGCCCGACGCGCCGGCGGCAGGTCGCGCATAGCAGAACGCAAAGAGGCTCGGCTCGGCAGGCTTGTGGAGTGGTGGGATGACGTTGCTCCGTGCCACCGGATTGTCCTCGTCGTTCTGCATCACGCCCCAGCGCTTCAGCGTCTCGGTGTAGTGGCGATTGAACGCGATGAAGCCCGCATCGGTGAATTGGGCGGGCGAGCGGAGTTCGCAGGCGCAGAAGCCGACCACCGGCACGCCGATCCGGCCCAGGTACTGTTCGATCCAGGCGAAGCCGGCGGCCAGCGGCAGCGGCCGCGACAACTCCACCCGCTCGATCTGGTGGCCGGCCAGCGCCTCGACGCCGCCGGAATACTGGAAGGCATACGGCACGTAGCGATACCCGGCCGTCGGAATGTCGATCGTCGCCATCGGCTCTCCCCCAAATGCAAAGGGCCTCGGGTCACCCCGAGGCCCATTCTGGCACAGACGCGCGGAACGCCTAGTTGTTGTTCCGGTTGCCCATCAGCTGCAGCAGCAGCATGAACAGGTTGATGAAGTTCAGGTAGAGGCTGAGCGCGTCATAGACGCTGCGCTTGGCGGCGCCGTCGGGCCCCTCGGAGTAGGCGAACTGCACATAGGTCGCCTTGATCCGCTGCGTGTCGTAGGCGGTGAGCCCGGTGAACACGATCACGCCGATGACGCTGATGGCGAACTGCAGCGCCGAGCTGGCGAGGAAGATGTTCACCAGTCCGGCGATGATGATGCCGATCAGCCCCATGATCAGGAAGCTGCCAAAGCGAGTCAGGTCGGCCTTCGTCGTGTAGCCGTAGATGCTCGTCGCCGCGAAGGTCGCGGCCGTGATGAAGAACACCCGGACGATCGACTCGCTGGTGTAGATCAGGAAGATGTTGGTCAGGCTGGCGCCCATCGCAGCGCAGAACACCCAGTAGAGCGTTTGCGCGGCCGACCGCGACAGCCGGTTCACGCCCATGCTCAGCACCAGCACGAACGCCAGCGGCGCGAAGATCGAGATCATCGCCAGGGCCGACGGGTGACGCGCCATTCCCATCGGGGTCTGCACCAACGGATAGAACGCGTTGATCAGGTCGGTGTTGGCGATGGCATAGGCGACGACGCCGGTCAGCAACAGGCCGGAGGTCATCCAGTTGTAGACCCGCAGCATGTAGGCGCGGAGCCCGGCGTCCAGGACCGCAGCGGTCGTGGCGGCCGATGCTCTTGGGTAGGTCCGGTAGTCGGGACTGAAGGCCATGTGTCTCCTCTTTGCCCCCTGGGGCAGGTTGTCCGTGGCCTCTCATTTTGGCGAGTGGCCCGGGCGGTTCAAGCCAGACTGGTAATGAAAGCGCGGTAACCCGTCCTGTGTCGACCGGCTCTCACTCGTTCCGCAGCATCGGTGCCGCCTTGGCCCGCAGCGCGGCCGCGGTGCCAGCATAGCCGAACCCAAGCATCATGGCGAGTGAGGCCCCGAGGGTCACTCCCAGGGTGCCCGGCAGGAACACCCAGTCGATGTGCATGATGTACCGCACCACCCCGAAGCTGGCCAGCGTCCCCACCAAGGCCGCCAGGAGACCGGCCGCAAGGCCCAGCGCACCGAACTCCACCAGCCATGCTGCGCGGATCTGCCGGCGGGTCGCTCCTACCGCCTTCAGGATCACCGCCTCCTGTATGCGGCGGCGCTGACCCGCGGCAACGGCGCCGACCAGAACCAGCGCCCCGGCGATCAAGGTCAAGGACCCGGTCGCGGCGAGTGCAGCAGCAACCTGGTCCAGCAGGGCGGACACCGCGGACAGCACGTCCTGCACGCGGATGCCGGTGACATTCGGCAGCGCATCGGTCACCGCCCGCAGCAGCCCGCCCTGATCCGCATCGGCGATCCGCACGGTGGCGATGTGCGTGTGCGGCGCATGCTGCAGCAGCCCCGGACTCGCCACCAGGGTGAAATTCAGCGACAGGCTCTGCCAGGCGATATCGCGCAGGCTGGCGACGCGGAGATCGATGTCGCGGCCCAGCACGTTGACGCGGATGACGTCGCCGATGCCGACGCCCCAGCCGCGGGCGAGGGCAGCGTCGAACGACACCAGCGGGGGGCCGTCGTACCCGGCCGGCCACCAGTGTCCGGCGACGATGCGGGTGCCTGGAGGCGGCGCGGCGGCGTAGGTGAGGCCACGGTCGCCGCGCAGCGCCCACTGCGTGTCCGGTGTCGCGCGCACCTGGTCGGCGGGCACGCCGTTCACCGCGACGATCCGCGCCCGCAGGCTGGGGACCTGGTACATGTCCTGCACGCCCGGCTGGGCGCTCACCAGGTCTTCGAAGCGCGCCAGCTGGCGGTCCTGGATATCGACGAAGAAGAAGCTCGGCGCGTCGGCGGGAAGCTGCTCGGTGATCTCGCGCCGCACGTTCCCCTGGATCAGCGCGACCGCGGCCAGGGTGGACAGGCCGAGACCGACGGACAGCAGCATCAGCGGCGTCGCCGCGCCCGGTCGATGCAGGTTGGCAAGACCGAGACGCGCAGAGGGCGATCTGAGCCACGACCCGGCGCGCGCCGCCAGCATCACCAGGCTGGCCCCCAGGCGGAACAACGCCATCGTTCCCAACGCGGCGGCGCAGAACCACAACGCGAACGCGCGGTCCGCGGCGGCTGCGACGGTCAGCGCGATCAGGCCACCAACGACGCCGGCATTCACCGCGATCAGCGGCCACGCCGGGTGGCCTCGTGCGGGGTTCTGCGCATCGCGGAACAGGGCAGCGCCCGGGATGCGCGCAGCACGCCCGAGCGGCCAGAGCGAGAAAGACAGCGCCGTCAGCAGCCCGTAGCCGGCGGCGAGCAGCAGTGGTCCGGGATAGACGCCGGGCACCGGCGGCACCGGCAGCACGTCCTTCAGCCATGCTGTCAGAGCGATCGGCGCCAGCCCGCCCGCGACCAGGCCGATGGCGATGCCGCAGAGCCCCAGCGCGAGGACCTGGATCAGGCATACCGCCAGCACCAGGCCCGAGCCGGCTCCTAGGCAGCGCAACGTCGCGATGGTGCGGGCCCGGCCATCGAGCCAGGCGCGGACGCCGTTGGCGACGCCGATGCCGCCGACCAACAGCGACGTCAGACCGACAAGGGTCATGAACAGGCTGATCTGGTCGATGAAGCGCGTCACCCCAGGAGCAGCGTTGCGGGGATCGCGAATCCGCCATCCTTGGTCGGGGAAGCCGGCGCGCAGCGCGGTCGGCACGTCCGCGGCGTTGGGCAGGTCCGCGCGGATCGCATACTGCACCATCGATCCGGGAGCGATCAGGGCGGTCGAGGGAAGCGCATCCGCCGCGATCAGCACGCGGGGGCCGAGGATCAGCGGCGCCGCAACGCGGTCGGGTTCGGAGACCAGGATGCCGCGCACTGTGAAACCGGCCTCGCCCAGCCGCACCATGTCGCCAACATGCAGCTTGAGGCGATCGAGCACGACCCTCTCGGCGAGCAGACCGTGGTTGTCCAGAAGGGCGGCGAGGGAGCGGTGCAGCCCAGCCTCGACCACCGCGTCCCCCACCAGGGGCCACGCGCGGTCCACCGCCTTCAACTCGACCAGCTGCCGCTCGCCGGAGGCGGCGACCAGCATGGAGCGCATCTGAACGACCTCCGCCAGCCTGGCCCCGCGCGCCCGCAGCCAGTCGCGCAGGGTGTCGGGCAGCGGCTGCGAGCCGCTCTCTACCTCGAGATCGCCACCCAGGATCCGCCGGCCGTCCTGCGCCAGGCCGCGATCCGTTGCCGCCCGCAGCGTGCCGACAGCGGCAATGACCGCGACGCCGAGGGTAAGGCAAAGCAGCACGATCCACAGGCCGCGCACGCCACCACGCAGCTCTCGCCGCGCCAGGCGAAACGCCAGCATCAGGCCACCGCCTCGGCCAGCGGCGGCGACAGATCCACCTCGACGATGCGCCCATCCGCCAGATGGATGCGCCGCGAGCACCGCGCCGCCAGATGCGCGTCGTGCGTGATCAGCAGCAGCGTGCTGCCGGCCTCGACGCGCAGGCGGAACAGCAGCTCCATCACTGCGGCCCCCGTCGCCTGGTCCAGGTTGCCGGTGGGCTCGTCCGCGAGCAGCAGCCGGGGCCGCGGGGCAAAGGCGCGGGCCAGCGCCACGCGCTGCTGCTCGCCGCCCGAGAGCTGCCCGGGCAGATGGGTCAGTCGATGCGCCAGCCCGACCGCCGCCAGCGTGGTGCGTGCCCGCGCCGTGGCATCGCGCGCGCCGGCAAGCTCGAGCGGTACGGCGACATTCTCCAGCGCCGTCATGCTCGGGATCAGGTGGAAGGCCTGGAACACGATGCCGATCGTGTCGCGGCGCAGTCGGGCCAGCGCGTCCTCATCCATCGCGGTGACCGACTGTCCCGCCACCACGATGCTGCCCGAGGTCGCCCGCTCCAGTCCGGCAAGGACCATGAGCAGACTGGTCTTGCCGGAGCCGGAGGGACCGATGATGCCGGTGGCCTCGCCCGCCGCGATGTCCAGGTCGACGCCGCGCAGGATGTTGACCGGGCCGGCGGCGGACGGCAGGGTCAGATGCAGGTTCCTGACCTGCACCAGCGGAACCGGAGACGGCGGGATGGCATCCATGGCGGCACCATATGGCGTCCGCGGCCTGCAGCGGAAAGCCGCCCTTGCCCTCGTCCTGTTCCTTGCGGCCGCGGCGCAGCCTGCTCCCGTGCGGCTGTTGGTGCTGGGCGATTCGCTTTCCGCCGGCTACGGCCTGCCCCGCGCCGACGGCTTCGAGGCGCAGCTGTCGACGGCCCTGGCGGCGCGCGGCCATCCGGTCACCATTGTGGACGGCGCGGTTTCCGGCGACACAACCGCCGGTGGCCTGGCGCGGCTCGACTGGTCCCTGGCCGATGGCGCCGATGCTGCCATCGTCGAGCTGGGCGCGAACGACGGCCTGCGCGGCGTCGATCCGGCCGATACCGAACGGAACCTGACCGCGATCCTCGACGTGCTGGCGGCGCGGCACATCCCGGTGCTGCTGACCGGCATGTACGCCATGCCGAACCTGGGACACGACTACGCCGAAGGGTTCAAAGCGGTGTTCGCCCGGCTGGGGCAGCGGCCCGGCGTGCTGTACGACCCGTTCTTTCTCGAAGGCGTGGCGGCCGTCCCGTCGCTCAATCAATTTGACCGGTTGCATCCCAACGCCGAAGGCGTGCGACGCATCGTGGCGCGGCTGTTGCCGCTGGTGGAGAAGCTGCTCGCGGAGGTGCTGCCGGCATGAGGCTGTTCGTCGGTCTCGAGCTCCCCTGGGAACTGCGCCGGCGCGTCGGGTTGCTGGCGGGCGCTGGGATTCCGGGGGCGCGCTGGGTTCCGGCCGAGAACTACCACGTGACCTTGCGCTTCATCGGCGAGGCGCCGCGCCACCTGGCCGAAGAGATCGACCATGCGCTGGCGACGCTGAAGGCACCGTCCTTCGCTTTGACGCTGGCTGGTCTCGGCACGTTTGCGAAAGGCGGGCGCAGCCAGTCGCTCTGGCTGGGCGTCGAGCGCTGCGAGAAGCTGGAACGGCTGCAGGCCAAGATCGAGACGGCACTGCAGCGCTGCGGGCTGGAGCCGGAGCGGCGACGGTTCCAGCCGCATCTGACCCTGGCGAGGCTGGATGGCGCGCCGGAGGCGAAGCTCGCCGCGTTCATGCAGGCACACAACCTGTTCCGCGCCGACCCGGTGCAGCTGGAGCACTTCACGCTGTTCAGCTCGCTCTTGGGGAAGGACCAGCCGATCTACACGGCCGAGGTGGAGTACGAGCTCACTTCCACTGTCACGCCGCCGACCCGGCCCCTCACCACGTCGCGAACATGATGCCCACGGCGACCGCCATCGCCGCCGTGCACAGCCATCCCATGGCCCACAGTGTCCGCGGCAGCACGAAGCGGCCCATGACGTCGCGGCGCATCGCCATCAGCATGATGATCACCATGAGCGGCACCGCGACGACGCCGTTGATCACCGCCGACCAGAACAGCGCCTTGATCGGGTCGAGACCGATGAAATTGATGCAGATGCCGATCAGGGTCGACACCGCGATGGTGGTGTAGAACGCCTTGGCGTCGAGCGGCCGGCGGTCGAGGCCGGTGGTCCAGCCGAGTGCCTCGCCGAGCGCATAGGCGCCGGAGCCCGCGAGCACCGGCACCGCCAGCAGGCCGATACCGATGATGCCGATGGCGAACAGCGCGAAGGTAAACACCCCGGCGATCGGCCGCAGCGCCTCGGCAGCCTGCGCCGAGGTCTGGATGTCGGTGACGCCGTTGGCGTTCAAGGTCGCCGCGGTGCTGACGATGATGAACAGGCTGATCACGTTCGAGTAGCCCATGCCGATATAGGTGTCGAAGCGCATCCGGCTGATCTCGGCCGGCGCCTCCTCGGGCGCCTCGAGCAGCGGGTGCGCGGCGGGGTCGATCTCCTCCTCCTCGGCTTCCTCCGAAGATTGCCAGAAGAAGCAATACGGCGTGATCGTCGTGCCCAGCACCGCGACCACGGTGACGACGTAGTCTGTGCTCAGCGAGAAACTCGGCACGACGGTGCGATACAGCACCAGCCCCCACGGCACGTGCACCACCAGCGCCACCGCCACGTAGGACAGCAGTGCGAAGCTGATCCATTTCAGGATCGCGACATAGCGCTCGTAGCGGAAGAACACCTCGAGCCAGGTGCAGAAGACGGCGAAACCGACCACGTAGAGGCCGATCGGGCCGCCGATCAGCAGATTGAGCGCCGCGGCCATCGCGCCGAGATCGGCACCGAGGTTGATGATGTTCGCCATCAGCAACAGCCCGACGATCGCGTAGAGCAGCCAGCGCGGGTAATGCGCGCGGATGCTGCCGGCGATGCCGTGGCCGGTCACCCGGCCGATGCGCGCGCTGATCTCCTGGATCGCCGCCATCAGCGGGAAGCAGAACAGCATCACCCAGCACATCGCGTAGCCGAACTGCGCGCCGGTCTGCGAGTAGGTGGCGATGCCGCTCGGATCGTCGTCGGAGGCGCCGGTGATCAGACCCGGGCCGAGCCGGGCGAACAGCCCCTTGCGAGTCGGGTCGCGAGCGGCGCGATAGCGCGCGATGCGGGCCGCCAGCACCGCAGCTACCTTGGTGTCGGTTCTCGCGGCCGTCATTCTGTGCTGCCTGCGGCCCAAATCCTGAGTTCCGTTATCCGGGAGCGCCATGGGCGAAGCAACCCCTGTGCGCTGCTACCCTTCAGCTTGAGTGTCTCACGGGCAGCGGATGGGCCGCGGGCGGGACTGGCCCGCATGGTGAAACACTTCAGTGCCATGGCCGGCCGTGGAGCTCAATTTCCCGCACATCTGCAAACCCCCTTGCGCTCCGGTAGGTCCCGGAGCGTTTTTTTGCCTCCAAGCTACACGGCTACTCGCTGCGCTTCACGTGGTCGGCGGCAGCACAATCATCAGATGCGTCGGATCGGTTGGCATGGTGCCTGCGGCGCTGTGCGTCGTGGTCAGCGGGCTGGCTGCGGCGATGGCAGGCGGATCGATGGTCACCGATGTGGTAGCAGTTGTTTCCACGCCGGCCTGGTTCCAGATGTCGAATGTAATCGTGTCCGTGCCGGCGGTCGGGCCAGCGGCATAGCGCAAGCCAGCCAGGATGGCATTGACGTCGACATAATCCGCCTGCACCGCAAAGCCGTCGGTGCCGGATCCAGGTACCGCATTGCCGGCAGCGTCGGTCGCGTCCAGCGTGCCGGTGCTGTCGTGGATCGCCAGGAACAGCGAGCCCGGATTGCTCTGCGCAAAGCTGTCGGCGTAGCTGCCGCCGACCGCAACTTTGCTGTTCGCCGAGATCGTGGCGCTCGCGGGTTCAGTGAGTGTCGGGCCGCCGCCGGTGGTGATCGCAATGGGGATTGCCCGCGTGGTCGTCACCTGCGCCGGCGGGACGGCGGTGATCCGCACGACGTCGCTCGACGTGCCCGCGGCCGGGACATAGGCGAGCGTCGCCAGGTCCGCTGCGATCTGGTCCGCCGTCGCTGACTGCACCGTGACCGTGTGTGAACCCGAGCCGCTGGCGCCGTCCATGAACAACGTTCCGGATTCGGCGGTGACGGACAGGATGTTCGATGTGTTGCCAAACCCTGTGACCGAAACGTCGTTCAGCGACAGCGTGGCGCCCTGTGCGACGGAAGCCGAACCTGGTGCGCTGATGTCCGGCTGGACAATCCCGCTGGGTTCGCCGGCCGGCGCGAAGGCGATGATCTCCGGACCGCCGCCGATCAACTCGCTGATGAAGTTACCCAGACCATAGCTGCCGGCCAGCGGAAGCGTCGTCGCGGTGCCGGCAGAGAGAATGCCGTTTGCGAGAGCAAGCGGCGCACCGCGCGCGATGCTGTAAAGGTCGATCTGATCGCCGTCGCCAAAACCACGAATGCGGGTGGTGCCGGCGAAGGACTGTGGCTGCTGTAGTGCCAGGGATCCGGGGCCATCGAACACCACGTCGTTGCCGGAGAAGGTGCCGTTCAGCGTCAGGCTTCCACCACTCGCGATCACCACCGAACCTGAGTTCATCAGCCGTTCCGCTGGCGCCGTACCGAAGGGGGGTGGTGCGAAGTCGAAGCTGATTTGTCCGCCGTTCGCCGCAATGGTGCCCCGGTTGGTGATCGTAAGGGCTGCTCCGGTCTCGGTGCCACCGTTGGTGATGGTGAGCAGACTGTCCTGCGGCGCCTCGATCGTGCCGTTGTTGACGATCGGCACCGCGGTTCCGGAGGTATTGACGAACAGCCTCCCCGCTTGTTCCGGCCCGAGATTGCCGTGCTTACCGATCGTCAGGGTACCGCCGATGCGCAGCGAATCGGAGCCCGAAGCCTGCAAAAGCGAGTCGAGCCTGACGTTGTTGAGGGTAAGCGTTGCGTTGTTATCGAGGGTAATCCTCTCGCCGCTCAGCGTGGCGTTGGCCAGCACGGGTGCGTTCGGGGTTCCACCGGCGATCATGACAAAGTCGCCGTGCTTCGGCACTGCGCCCCGAGACCAGTTCCCTTGGGTGTTCCAGTCGCTGCTGACGGCGCCGGTCCAGGTTTCGGCAGGGACGCCGCCCTTGCCGGCGGCCGATATGCTGACCGGAATGCTGCCGCCGCGTTCGACGCCGAACTGGTCCCAGATGGCGAAGCGGATCGTATCCGCCCCGGCCGCCGCGCCCGCCGTATAGACCAGGCTGTCGAGCGCCGCGGTGATGTCCTCATATGGTGCGGACAGCGTGAGGCTGCCGGTTTCGGAGCCAGCGACCGGACCTGCGCTGGTGCTGGCGCTCAGGGTGCCGGCGTCCGCAGAAATCGACAGGAACATCGCGCCTGGGTTGGTTGTCGCCGCGGGGTCCTGGTAGCTGATGCCCGTTACCGGCGCGCTGTTGCCCGCCGCCACCTGCTCCGATGCAGGCAGGGCCAAAGTCGGATCATTGACTGCCACGCCACCCTCCTCGATCGGCCCGTACCCAGCGCTAGCCCGCCTGGAGGAGGAAGTCAGATCGATTGACCGTGACAGCAGCTCACAAGTCTGTCACGCAACCAGCCGCTTCATGTCACGCTCAATACGGCGTGTCGCCGCACACCGTGATCCGCCGCATGATCCGCGTCTCCGCTGGGTAGTCGTTGATCGCGAAGTGCTGGGTGCAGCGATTGTCCCAGAAGGCCAGTGAGCCGCTTTCCCAACGGAACCGGCAGGTGAACTCTGGACGGATCGAATGCTGCCGCAGAAAGTTGATCAGCGGATCGCTTTCCTCGTTGGTCATGCCGTCGATGCGCTGGACATGGCCGCCGACATACAGCGTCTTGCGGCCGGTCTCGGGATGGGTGCGCACCAGCGGGTGCACCGACGTGGTCTGTACGTTGCCGGGGTCCTTGACCTTCATGTGCGTCATCTCGCGCTCGTAGCGGGCGGCGCGGCTTACCCCGTCGTGCTGGCGGAAGTTGTCGCCGGCGCAGACCACGCTGAGCTGACCGACCAGCGCCTTCATGCCGTCGGACAGGCTCTCGTAGGCGAGGTACTGGTTGGTGAACATCGTGTCACCGCCGGCCGACGGTACCTCGAGCGCATAAAGGATCGTGCCCATCGCCGGCTGCGGGGAGAACATCTGGTCGGTGTGCCACGAGCCGCCGAAATTCTTCTTGTCCGCGGGCGTCTTGATGATCTCGAGGATCTCCGGATGGTCCGGCATTCCCTGCATGAACGGATGCAGATGGATCTCGCCCCAGCGCCGGGCGAAGCGCAGCTGCTGCTCGGGCGTCAGCGTCTGGTCGCGGAAGAAGATCACGCAGTTGTCGAGCAGCGCTGCCCGGACCTCCGCCAGCACGTCGTCCGGCAGGTCCTCGGACAGGTCGACGCCCGACACCTCGGCGCCGAGTGAACCGGCGATCCTGCGGGTTTCCAGGTAACGGTACTGCGTATTGCGCGGAGCATTCATCGATAGCGCCTCCTTCCCATCGATGGTGCCCGGAAAGTGCGGTAACGTGAAGATGGCCGCGGGTCACGCCTGCGCTTTGCGTCCCCGACCGGCCAGGCCCTTCACGGTGTCCAGCATCATGCGCGAGAGCAGCGCCGCATTCCGATGCATGCGTGTCGCGGCGCCGGGGTCGTTGACCGCGAGCATGGCTCGACGGAAGCACTCCATCACCGCGAAATGCGCGGCGACCGCGTGAGCGGCGAGCATCATGCCCACCGGATCCGGCTGTTTCATGGCTGCGACAGCCACGACCGCGGCCTTGCGCCGATTGGCCTGGCGATCAGGGTCGTCGTTCGTGTGCAGCCGCATGGTGTCGAACACCATCTCCATCAGGTCCGCCGCGAAGAGCGTGTCGAACTCGTCGACATCCGCGGAATCGGGGGCAGGCTGCAGATCGGTCGGCTGGTCCATCTTGGAGCGGTCCTCCCGGGGCCGGTGGTGTGAGCCCGACACAGTATAACCTCGCGCTAGGAAAAATTTCGTAAACCGGAAGCGGGACGTTCGGTGCGCTGCGCGCGGCGTGTTAAAGCGTGCCGCAAGAGCGGGAGGGTTCAGCATGACGATCGCCGAGATCCTGGCCGAACGGATTGCGTCGGTGCGCTTCGAGGCGCTGCCGGACGATGCGGTGCACTGGGCCCGCGTGGCGATCCTCGATACGGTGGGCTGCACTCTGGCCGGGGCGAGCGAACCCTGCGCGCGCATCGTCGCCGGCGTGACCGCCGCGGAAGGGCCATGCCTGCTGTTCGGCTCCGGCCGGCGCGCGGCACCGCTGGACGCGGCGCTGATCAACGGCACGGCGTCGCATGCGCTGGACTATGACGATTGCAGCGACACGCTGGGCGGGCATCCGTCGGCCCCGATTCTGCCGGCGCTGTTCGCGCTGGCCGAAACCCGCGCGACCGATGGTCGGGCGTTCATCGCGGCCTATGTGGCAGGCTGGGAGACCGAGACGCGGCTGTCGCGCGGCGTCAACTTCCACCACTACGAAAAGGGCTGGCATCCGACTGCGACGCTCGGCGTGTTCGGCGCGACGGCGGCGTGCTGTCACCTGATGGCTCTGCCGTCGGCGGCTATCGCGACGGCGCTGGGCCTGGCGGCGTCGTTCGCATCGGGCGTGAAGGCGAATTTCGGCACCATGACCAAGCCGTTGCATGTCGGACACTGCTCGCACAACGGGCTGTTCGCCGCGCTGCTCGCCGCCGACGGCTTCACCGCCAACGCCGGCGCGCTGGAGCACCGGCAGGGGTTCCTGCACGTATTCAACGGTGCCGGCAATTTCGACGCCGAGGCGATCCTGCGCGAGTGGGGGAACCCGTGGGACATCGTGCAGCCTGGCGTCGCCATCAAGCAGTATCCGTGCTGCGGCAGCACGCATCCTGCAGTGGATGCGATGCTGGCGCTGGTGCGCGAGCATGGGCTGACCGCGGCGATGGTGGAACGCGTCGAGTCCTGGACGCATCCGCGGCGCCTGGCGCACACCAACCGCCCGGACCCGCAGAGCGCGCTCGATGCCAAATTCAGCGTGCAGTACTGCCTGGCGCGGGCGCTGCTCGATGGCTGCGTGGCCTTGCAGCACTTCGACGGCGACAGCCATCGCGAACCGGCGATCCGTGCGCTGCTGCCGCGCATTCACGCCGCGCCGCAGAACGGTATGCCCGTGGCCGACACCGAACATTTCGGCGCCGAGGTGCGGGTGACGCTGACTGACGGGCGGATCCTGTCCGCGCAGGTGGCAAGGCCGCTCGGGCGGGGACCGACGCATCCGCTGCCAGCGGCGCTGCTGGAGGCGAAGTTCCTGGACTGCGCGGCGCGCGCGCTGCCGATGCCGACGGCAGTGAGGCTGCTGGCGATGCTGCGCGCGCTGGACGAGATCAGAGACCTGCGCCGGCTCACCGAAGCGATGGCGTCGGCGGTGGCGCTCGCCGCCGACTGAGCGGTCAGGCTTCGATGCGGAAGTGCGCCTCGGTCGGTTTCCCGGCCGTGCCGTTGATCGGCAGGATGTCCTGCGGGCAGGCGGAGAAAGCAATCACCAGGTCCATCTCCGCACGCAGGCGGATGTAGCTGCCCGGGGTGGAGACCGGCGGCTCGAACGACAGCGCGCCCTCGATGGTCCACGGGATGTTCATGAACAGGTTGAGCGGGCTGGGCGTCTCCGGCGGCTTCAGGCCGAGCTCCGCGAGGCCCTGCGCCAGGTTGTCGGTGCAGTTGTCGTGGTACTCCTTGCAGCCAAGCTCCTGGTAGCGGTAGCGGTCGCAGGCCGCCATCAGCGTGTCGTGGATGCCGCCGGAGGTGTCCTCCAGCACGGTCAGGATTGGGCGTCGGTGATTGGTCAGCAGCGTGTCGCCGATGCGCGGGATCATCCGGTGCATGGTTGCGCGGCTGTGCTCCATCGACATGAACTCGGTCATGTCGTGGCGGTTGAACGCCCAGGTGTCGACCACCTGCTCGCCGTGCGTATTGATGACGCGGATGACCTGGCCGGCCGCGACCGTGGCGGCCTTGCCGCGTCGAGCCGGGATCGTGGTGTCTGCCATGTGCTGTCCCCTGGAAGCCCGCCGCAGTGTGCCGCGACAGCGGCTTTGAGGACAGGGCCGCCCCGGCGGCGTTCCGTTCAGTCCAGCAGCGCCCGCAACGCTTCGAGTTCGTGCAAGATCTCGACAAGTACAGCGCGCAGGCGCTCAGTTTCGAGATCCGCCTTGGGGCGCAAGACGCTTCGGGCAGGCTGTGCCGCCGCGGGAGCGGGGGCGAGCCCCGGCATGGGCAACTCCGGCTCCTTCGCCGCCTGGGCGCGCTCGGCCTCGGCCGCCGCCTGTTCGTCCTCGGGAGCGGGCGGGATGTCGTCGGACAGCTGGCCGCCGCCCTCGCGCAGCAGGCGCTGGACGCCTTTGATCGTATAGCCCTGGATGTAAAGCAGATCGGATATCCGCCGCAGCAGCGCGATGTCGTCGGGCCGGTAATAGCGCCGGCCGCCGCCCCGCTTGAGCGGCTTCACCTGAGGAAACTTGGTTTCCCAGAACCGCAGGACATGCTGCGGGATATGCAGTTCGTCCGCTACCTCGCTGATCGTGCGGAACGCGTTGGGCGCCTTCTTCGGGCGTAGGCGTCCGACCGGAGGAAGCGACAGGTCATCCGCCGAATTGCTCATTCGTCGTCGTCCGCACCCGGTGCCACGCCGTTGACGCGCGCCTTCAGCACATGGCTCGGGCGGAACACCAGGACTCGGCGCGGGGTGATCGGGACCTCCTGGCCGGTCTTCGGGTTGCGGCCGATGCGGCGGCCCTTCTGTCGCACAGAGAAGGTTCCGAACCCACTGATCTTGACTGATTCTCCAGATTCAAGGGCGCTGGAGACGCGGTCCAGCACAATTTCCAGCAGGTCGGCAGACTCGTTCCGTGACAGGCCGACCTGCGTATAGATCGTCTCGGCCAGATGCGCTCGCGTGACGGTCTGCATGCGCGAACGCTAGGCACGTGACGATCCGCAGTCAAGCAATTTGCCGAAAAAATCGAGAAGGATCAGGATGTTGGAAGCAGCGTCGCGACCGCCACGCTAAATTCGCACGAGCGCCGATCCCCAGGTGAGGCCGCCGCCCAGGGCTTCCAGCAGGACCAGGTCGCCGTTGCGGATGCGCCCGTCCTGACGCGCCTCGGCCAGTGCCAGCGGTACCGAGGCAGCCGAGGTGTTGGCGTGCCTGTCCACGGTGACGACCACCCGTTCCGCCGGCAGGCCGAGCTTGCGACCCATCGCGTCGATGATCCGCAGGTTGGCCTGATGCGGCACCAGCCAGTCGACATCCCGCTGGGTCAGTCCGTTGGCCGCCAACGCTTCTTCGACGGCCTCGGCCAACCGGACCACGGCATGGCGGAACACCTCGCGTCCGTTCATGACCAGATGGCCGGGCCGGTCGTGCCGTCCCACCGCCCCGTCGACATAGAGGATGTCGCCCAGGCTGCCCTGCGCGTGCAGATGGGTGGAAAGAATGCCGCGGTCGCTGCCCTCGCCGGCGCGCAGGAACACGCAGCCCGCACCGTCGCCGAACAGCACGCAGGTGCCGCGGTCCTGCCAGTTCAGGATGCGCGAGTAGACCTCGCTGCCGATCACCAGGGCACCGCGCGCCTGGCCGGTGCGGATCATGCTGTCGGCGACCGACAGGGCGTAGATGAAGCCGGCGCAGGCGGCGGCGATGTCGAAGCCGAACCCCCTGGTGACGCCGAGGGCGGCCTGCACCCGCAGCGCGGTGGCCGGGAAGGCCTGGTCGGGCGTGCTGGTGGCGAGGATGATCGCATCCACTTCGCCCGCGCCCGCTCCTGCATCGGCGAGCGCCGCCCGCGCGGCCGCGGTGCCCATAAACGCCGCGGTCTCGTGCGGCGCCGCGATGTGGCGCTGGCGGATGCCGGTGCGCTCGCGGATCCACTCGTCCGTGGTCTCGACGGTGCGGGCGAGTTCGTCGTTGCTGACCGCGCGCTCGGGCAGGTAGGCGCCGACGCCGGCGAGAATCGAGCGAAGAGCCATTCCTATCCTATGGCGCGGTGGCGAGGCGCGCGCCAGTGCTGCCGCCTTCGGGGGCACTGCTCTTGGCGTTCACCGCGGCCAGCCCGGCAATCCGGGCAAGGTCCTCGCGGATATGCTCGTTGAACCGATGCACCACCATGTCCATCGCGACGTCCATCGCATGCGCGAAGCCCTCGGCGTCGGTGCCGCCATGCGATTTTACCACCACCCCGTTCAGTCCCAGCATCACCGCGCCGTTGTAGCGGCGCGGGTCCAGCCACTCGCGCAACCGCTCGAGCGAGGGCCGCAGCAGCAGGTAGGCGAGCTTGGCGGTCAGGCTGCTGCGGAATACCTGGCGCAGCAGGTCGCCGATCAACTTCAGCGCACCTTCGCCGGTCTTCAGCGCGACGTTGCCGGTGAAGCCGTCGGTCACCACCACGTCCGTCGTGCCAGCGGCGATGTCGTGGCCCTCGACGAAGCCGGCGAACTGCGGCGCGATATGGCTTGCGCGGAGCGTCTCGGCGGCCACCCGCAGCGTGTCGTCGCCCTTCAGTTCCTCGGAGCCCACGTTCAGCAGCCCGATCGACGGCGCGGTCAGTCCGAGCACGGTGCGGGCGAACACGTCGCCCATCACGGCGAACTCGACCAGGTTGCGCGCGTCGCACTGCACGTTGGCGCCAAGGTCAAGCAGCACCACGTCGCCACGCGCGGACGGCCCGATCGCTGCCATCGCGGGTCGGTCGATGCCGGGCAGCGTCTTGATCACGATCTTGGAGAGCGCCAGCAGTGCGCCGGTGTTGCCCGCGGAGACCACGCCCGACGCCTCGCCGCTGGCCACGGCATCGATGGCGACGCGCATCGACGAGCCTCTGATCCGCAGCGCCGTCGTGGGCTTCGTGTCGTTGCCGATCGCCTCGGGGGCGTGGCGGATGTCGCAGACGGCAGCCGCCCGGCGGTGGCTCTGCAGCAGAGGGGCAAGCTGGGCTTCGTCGCCCACCAGCAGGACGCGGGTGCCCGGATGGCGCTCGGCGGAGATCTCGAGACCTTCGACCACCATCCGCGGCGCGTGATCGCCGCCCATGGCGTCGACCGCCAGAGTGTAGGTCGCGGTCAACGGACGAGAGGGGCCACGCCGCGTCCGGGCGTCAGGCGCGAACTGCGCCCTTCAGTGCATCGCCCGCCGGCACGACCTCGCGCCCGTCGTAGTAGCCGCAATGGCTGCAGACGTGATGTGGGCGCTTCAGCTCGCCGCAATTAGCGCACTCTGCGTGGGCCTCGCGCGGCAGCGCCTCATGGGCGCGTCGCATGCCGCGACGGGACGGCGAGGTCTTTCTCTTGGGTACTGCCATGGGACTGCGCCCCTCCAATTCCGGTGACGCCCTGCAGCCCGTTTAGGCAGGAGGGGGCGGTCACAGCTTTCAACAGATGCAGGATCGGGGCGTCTAGCAGAGGGTCAGGCGGGTCGCAAGAGATGGGCTTCGCGAGCTCCTACGGCGCGGGCTTCGCACCGGCCTCCGGCGGCGCGGTCTCGGGCGGGCTGACCGGCATGGCGCTGGCCGGCGTACCGCCGGCTGCCTTGCATGCGGCGACCACCACCGGGTGCACCAGCAGATCGGCATGGGCAGCCTTGGTGCCCGCGGGTCCGAGCGTCGCGACGACCGGCTGGGCCACCGGCACCGCCACGCCGTCCACGTTGCAGGCCACTGTCAGCACTTGCCGGATGGCTGCCTGCTGCTCGGGAGCCAGGTCGCTGCACGACGCCAGGCCGACGAGCAGCGCCAATGGGATACGATGTCGCATGTATGCGGCCTCCGGTTGTTGAACTGAAATGTCAGGAAGTTGCCGGCTTGCCGATCGAGATCGTCGGATCGGCGGCGAGCAGGCCGCCGAAGCGCGCCTCCACCATGTCCCGCACGTGCTCCGGCGTGACCCCGAGGGCAGTCATCGCCTCGGGGGCGGAGGCCATCACATGCTGGACGCCGGTGGCGATCGCCGCGTTGCGGATGGTCACGTCGTGGTAGCTGGCGGTGCTTGCGACAATGTAGCCGTAGGCGGCCTGTGCCCCGGCGTCGGCCGCCGCCTGCACCGCCGCGCTTTGGGTCGCGGTGAGCTGGAGATGCAGGTAGCGCCGCAGCAACGGAGCCAGGTACGGCGTCGCGGCGGTCATGGCCGCCAGCGCAAGCGCGGCCAGCGCCTGCACCAGCGGTGTCAGGTCGATGTTCATCTGCAACTCCAGCGATGTCCGGGAAGAGGGCGCAGCAGGCCCGTTGGCGGCAGCTAGTTAGCTATAATGACAAATAATGTCAATAAGAATTTCGGAGCGCAAGGCCACCCGCGGTCAGTGTCGCCGCAGCGATCGCAGCGCCGCGAAGGCCGATTGCTCCGGCTCGTCCGCAAGCGCGGGCAGCGCCGCGCCGGGCTTGCGAGGATAGGGGTCGAGTGTCAGCGCCAACTGCTCGGCGGCGATCTCGCCAAGATCCAGCATGCCATCGGCGTAGCCGATCTCGTCGGGTGCCTCGGGATCCGGGTCGTCGCTTTCCTGCCCCGCGGGGACGCAGCACAGACTGAAGCGGTCGTCGATAGTGACCGCGAAATCCTCGAGCGAGACGACGCAGGTCTGCATCACGCGTGCCGACAGGTGGCCGTACGCGATCAGCACGTCGGCATGATCGCGCTCCAGGCGGAACGCGCAGCGCAGGTCCAGGACCGACGGCAACTGTATCCGCTGCGCCAGGGCAGCGCACTCCGCGGCGGTGGCCTCCACGACCACCTCAACTCCCGCTGCTCCGATGCGGTCCACCGCCAGCGGCCGGTGCAGTTCCGGGATCATCGCGACGCCTCCTCCGCAGGCAGGAAATCCACCGCGCCGCCGGCGAGCGCGGCGAGCGGCTGGCCCGCCAGATGGGCGGATTGCGCCAGAACGACGCCGGCCAGTGTCGCGGCCGCGCCGTCCGGTGCGGCGCCACGCCAGACGTTGCGGTCGAGCGCGGCCGCCAACGCCGGCCGGCCCATCCCCATGGCCGAGGCGTAGGCCTTCGACCGGCCATGGAACGCCTCCCACATGGCACGCACGCGTCGGCCGACGCTCAGATCGCCGACCCCGATCTCGCGGAGGTTCTGGTCCATGTCGCGGAACATGGCGTCGAACACCGCCTGGCCCAATGCGGGGCCCGGCTCGGCGTCGGCCTGCAGCCGGTGGATCAGCAGGAAGGCGTGCAGCGCGATCAGGTCGAACCGCCCGTCGAGCGTGTCCGGAACGTCGAGCACCTGATAGAACCACGGCGCGCGCGCCGCGGCGACGGCGGCCCCATAGAGCGCAGCACCGGCCTGTCCGTGCCGGTCGGTCGGTTGCCGTCGCCTGAAACCCAGCGCCAAAGCTTGCCCACCCCTTGTGATGCCGATGCCACGTGGTTGACAACTCACGGGCCGACGTGACACCGACGTCACATAGCGCGAGGTCAGGGATACGCCCAGGTGGACAGAGATCGCTTATTCGCCGTCCGACCCTTCCTGGCGTTGGCTGTGGCGCTGTTGCTGGCCGGCTGCAGCTTTTTCGAGGCCACGCCGACGATGCGCGGCAACAAGGTCGAAGCCGAGCAGCTGAATGAACTGGTGCCAGGCACATCGACCCGAAGCGACGTCACGGCGCTGATCGGCTCGCCGACCACGAAGGCGACCTTCGACGACAATACCTGGATCTATGTCAGCGAGGTCACCCGCCCGCGGGTCGGGCGGACGCCGGGTGTGCTGGACCAGAACGTCGTGGTGCTCAGCTTCGACGACCAGGGCGTGCTGCGCGACGTCAAGAAGCTTAACCAGGAAGACTCGATACCGGTCACGATCGTGGCCCGTTCGACGCCCTCGCCGGGGACCGAGGCGTCGTTCCTGCAGCAGCTGTTCGGCAATATCGGCCGCTTCAACGCCTTCGGACCGAACCAGGGCGCGCCGTCCGGCGGCGCGCCGACGCCGGCCTACTGAGCCGCCGCCGGCGCCAGCCGGGCACGCGCCGCCCAGTGCCAGATGACCAGCGCCGCGGCGATGACGGTCGGCGGCAGCACCACAAGGTTCAGCGCCTCCCAGCCGCCGGTCGCCTCGATCGCACCTGAGCTGAACGCGGTGCACGCGACGGTGCCGAACACGATGAAGTCGTTGGTGGCCTGGACCCGCACCCGCTCGTGCGGATCGTGCGCGGCCGCGAGCAGCGTGGTGCCGCCGACGAACATGAAGTTCCAGCCGACGCCGAGCAGCGCCAGCGCCACCATGAAGGTCGCGAGCACCGGGGCGAAGAGCAGGTTGGTGGCCACGCAGAGCGCGGTGAGGACCGCACCCAGGCAGATCACCGGGTGGGCGCCGATCCGCTGAATGACCCGCCCGGTGACGAAGCCGGGCAGGAACATGGCGATCGAATGCGCGCGGATCACATCGGCGCTGGCGTTCACGCCGAAGCCGCAGAACAGCATCTGCAGCGGCGTCGAAGCCATGATCAGGTTCATCGTGCCGTAGCCGACCATGCTGGACACGACGGCGGTGAGGAAATCACGGCGCGCGATGATGGCGCGGAACGGCACCGGCGCGCTGGCATGCCGAGCCGCCGGCGGCAGGCGGATGAAGATCAGCAAGGTCGCGCTGATCAGCGGCAGCACGGTGATGCAGAGGTAGGTGCCGAGGAACGCCAGCGGCGGGATCAGCATGTTGGTGCGCTTGACGATCTCCGGACCGATGATCGCCGCCAGCACGCCGCCGGCCATCACCAGAGCAATCGCGCGGGCGCGCGCCTCGGGTGCCGCCACCTCGGCGGCGGCGAAGCGCAGATGCTGGGCGATGCCGAAGCCAAGGCCGGCGAACACGGCGCCGACACAGTAGATCGCGAAATTGCCCCTCCAGACCCCGAGAGCGAAGGTCAGGCTGCCCAGCAGCGAGCCGGCGCAGCCAAGCCAGAAGCCCGGCTTGCGTCCCAGTCTGGCGAACACGATGCCGGCCGGGATCGAGGCGGTCATCATCGCGGTCATCTGGATCGCCATCGGCAGCGTGTTCAGCGCCTTGTCGACCGCGAGCGCATGCCCGATCAGCGCGCTCATCACGGTCTGGCCGGACATCACGGCATTCATCAGCGCCTGACAGCAGAACAGTAGATAGACGTTCCGATTCATGCGTAACGTTCGGGATCAACAGACAATCGGTGGCTCCGGCAGTCGACGCGAACGGGCGCATTGAAGCAGTTCGTCAGAAGCAGGGAAACCTTGGATGCCAGGGCACAATGGCGCAGCAGATCCGGGCGTCGTTGCATTTGACTAGCGGCCGATGTGGCCGGAAGTGTGTCAGCCGCCGGTGGTGCAAGCACCTGGCCGTTGTGCAGGTGAGGCAGCGTCATGCGTGTTCTGCGATCTGCGGTGGTTGACGTGACCCTCGCAACACCGACCGCGGCAAGCGTTCCCGCGAGGGCAGCGGATCCCGCATTCTATGTCTATGTCGTCCTCGGGAAGGCGACCGACGGAACCACGGCCGCCGCCGCCCACGCCGTATTACAGCCAGAACATGGCTGCGAGTACCAGGCCCGACAGTTGGTCAGCGCGGCGAGCCGACTTCTTCGTGCCGGCGCGGGCTGCGCTCGCCGCTGCCGCGTGGATCTTCGTGGCAACCACGAACTGTGCAGCCGGGCGGGGCCGGGATTCCTCTACTTCCTGGATCCGCAGTGGCGCCGAGTTGCTCCTAATTTCTGCTTCTGAGAATGGCCGACCTGTAGGATGCATACTGCGTCCCGCTACGTGTTGCACTCCAGTATGGTCGCAAATGCATGATCGCTGGCGCCAATATTGTTGACGCCATTCCAGACGGAATCAAGGTTTCACGGCGATCAGAAAGTGGTTCTCCATCGGGGCCGCCAACCCTGCATCGTCCACGTATCCAGCGAGCCGATCAGCCACATAGTCAGCAAAGGCACGTTGACGATCTACCGATAGTGCTTGGAACTGACTCGCAATCGGGGTCGCGACCATGAAGCCGGTAACCATCTTGGCTGGCGCCGGATAGCGCATCGTCCGATGTTCGAAGCGGATGGATATCCGTTCCAAGCCAACGTCGCTCGCCAGCATGCGCAGTTCTGCGGCTGTGTTGAGGGAGAATGGTAGGGCGAAGGCTGATTTGGCGGCCTCCTCGCCAAGGAACTCGACGATCCCATCCACCAGCGCGACATAGAATGGCTGTCGGTCCAACGCCCCCCAGACATTCAGGGCAATCCGTCCGCCGGGAGCGAGCACGCGTGCCATGTGCCGCATCGCCGCTGCACGGTCAGGAAAGTATTGGAGACCTTGTTGACACACGACCACGTCGAAGCTGCCATCCGCAAATGGCAGTTCAGTTGCGCTGCCTTGATGCCATTCGATCTGAGGGTTACGCCGCGCAACGCTCAGCATACCTTCATTGACGTCGATCCCAGTGATCGAGCAGAACTTGCCGGTGACCAAACTGATACGACCGGAGACCAACCCGGTACCGCAGGCAACATCCAACACCCGATCACCATCCCGGCAACCGGCGGAACGAATGAGGTCATCGGTCCACGGCTCCATGACTTTAAGCGCGAAACGGTCATAGGCGATCGGTGCGTCGCCGCTGAGTTGCCAGCCACTCATGGTTTCCCCCTGCTATAGTGCCTCATTGTCTTCTTGTTCTACAAGACTTGCTATTTATCATTTAGCAATAGGCAGGCAATTGTACATTAGGGCGACGCGTACAGTCAAAGCGTCCCGTTTGCGATAGGTTTCCGCCGCAGCACTGAATTCTGGCATTCGCCACGGCGTCGGCTGCGGCCACCAGCACTGCATCCGCCGAGCCAACGTACCTTCTGGTGATGCTGTGCGTCTTCTGTCCGAGCAGCGTGACAATCGTCGGCACGCTTAGCCGAGGTCCGACGCGAGGCATCAACGTTGCGGGCGCCACCGGCGTAGGCCTCAGCGAATTCGGGCTGATAGACTTCGCGCTGGGCAGCGACGAGGCCTGGACAGCGAAGCTGAAGGACCCGAAGGACGGACGCTTGTCGAGTGCGCCTCCGCGAGAGCGACGTAGCCGGTATGCAGCCTGAAATAGGGGCGCTTGCGGGCCGCGGACATCCCCGCGGCCCGCCACCGCGTCAGTAGGCGAGAGCCTGCTGCTCCACCGGGACCCAGCGTCCCTCCGTGCACCACCGTCAGGAACGACCTGGTCGAGCCATGATGCTGGTCCGGCCCGAAGCTCAGCTGCGAGCCGAAGATGTCCGTGTAGTCGTGGATGCTCTCCATCGCCTTGATGAAGCTGTCCACCGTCAGGTCCTTGCCGGCCTTGTCGAGCGCCGTCAGCACGAGGTTGCGCGGCGGTGTAGCCGACCTCGCCATGGAAGTTCGGGTCGCGGCCATAGCGCGCCTTGTAGCGCCTTGGCGAAGTCCTGCACCGCCGGCCGCGGATCGTCCGGATACGCATAGAGCGCCGGCGTCATGCAGAAATAGCCCTCGGTCGCACCGCCGGCAAGGGTGGCGACCGCGGTGTCGTACGACGGCGAACTGGCCGACCAGATCCACGTTCCAGCCCATCTTGCGCACCGTCTGGATGATGATGTTGGTGTCGCGCACGATCGTGCCCATCATGATCGATATCGCAGCCGGCATCCTTCAGCTTGGTCGACGGGAGCGTTGAAGTCGGTATCGGTCGGCTTGTGCGCGGTGGTGGCGACGACCTTCATGCCCAGTCGCCTCGGTCTGCAGCCACGACGCCGGCGAGCACGTCCTTGCCGAAATCGGTCTCCTGATACATGACGCAGAATTTCTTGCGGCCTTGCGCTGCTCGGCAAAATACTTCACCGCCGACCGCATCTGGTCGTAATACGAGGCGAACTGCGCCGAATTTCAGCCTGTTGTACGGTTCGTACATCGAGCGCGCGGCGGTCAGCGGGAACATATTCGGCACGTTCTTGGCGAACTGCGCCGGCATGTTGGCGTCGTTCATCGGCGTGCCGCCGTTGTCGATCGTCATGAACACATTGTCGTTGTTCAGCAGCTTGTTCATCGCCTGCACGGCGCGAGGCACGCTGTACTGGTTGTCCTCGACGATGTACTTGATCTTGCGGCCGTGTCACGCCGCCCTTTGCGTTGGCTTCGTCGAACGCCATGCGGATGGCGTCGCAGTTGTTGACGCCCTGGACGGCGGTCACGCCGGACAGATCGGTGATGGTGCCGATGACGATCTCGGTGTCGGTCACGCCACGGATCGTGTCCGCCGAGGCGGTGGCCGCGAATGCGCCCAGCGCGAGCACGGAGGTCAAAAGACGCAGACAGCCGAGGCCGCCACCGGTGAAAGGCGTACCCATGAACTTCTCCCGAATTGTCGGCCGACAGGCAGCACGGCCTTGTTGCAAACGAAACGGGCCGTGCCCGCGCCCCAAGCCTAGCGCAGGGCCGCCTGACGTCAATGTTGCAATGGCGTGATCGGCAGCACCGGTCAGAAGTGGCTCCAGCCGCCTTTCGCGATCGGCAGCTTCCGTCCGTCGCCGCCGTGCACGGCAACCTCGGGCGCCCCGGGCCGGAATGCGCCGATGCGGGCGACGGCGACGCCGGCGGCCTGGGCGGCCCGGCGGAGGGCGGGCTCCTGGGCCGGCGGGATCGCCAGCAGCAGCTCGTAGTCGTCTCCACCGGTCAGGCAGGCGACGAGCCAGTCCGGACCCGCCGCACGGGCAGGCTCCGACAACGGCACCGCCGTCGCGTCGATGTCCGCCGCGAGGTGACTGGCCCGGCAGATATGGCCGAGGTCCTGGACCAGGCCGTCCGACACATCCATGCCGGCCGAGGCGATGCCGCCGATCGCCAGGCCGATGCGCGGCTGCGGCAGGCGGTAGCGCGCCAGCAGATGGCCGCTCGGGTCGGCCAGCCGGCCGCGCGCCACCGCGAGCCCGAGCGCGCCGTCGCCGATCGTGCCG
This sequence comes from uncultured Alphaproteobacteria bacterium, assembly GCA_963812075.1. GTDB lineage: Bacteria > Pseudomonadota > Alphaproteobacteria > Acetobacterales > Acetobacteraceae > JAMXLO01. The sequence continues at coordinate 142,129 of CAWETN010000012.1, read as the reverse complement.
GTGACCCAGATGCCGTCGCCCGCGGCGGCGCCCGCACGCTGCGGGGCCTGGCCCGGCGCCACGTGGCCGATCGCGGTGAGCGAAAGCGAGATCGGTCCGGGTGTGGACGTGGTATCGCCGCCCAGCAACGTGATGCCGTATGCGAGCTGGTCCTGCCGCAATCCGTCGGCGAAGCCGGCATACCATGCGTCCGGCGTGTCGCGCGGCGTCGAGACCGTGATCAGATAACCAAGGGGCACGGCACCCTTCGCAGCGAGGTCCGACAGGTTGACCCGCAGCAGCTTGCGGCCGACCAGATCGGGCGGGTCGTCGGCCAGGAAGTGAACGCCGGCGACCATGGCGTCGCAGGTCAGCACCAGCTCGCGGCCCGGCGGCGGCGCCAGCACCGCCGCGTCGTCCTGCAGGTCGCGTGACCCTGGACCGGCGAGCTGGCGGAAATGCCGCGCGATCAGGGCGAACTCGGCAGGAAGCGGCGCCGACATCGGTCAGGCCAGGTCGATTGCGTGCTGTTTCAGGTCGGTGAGCCCGCAGTGTTCAAGCGCGCCTTCATGGGTGGCGCGCAGTACGACGCGCGGCGCGGCATTGGCATCCAGTGCCTCCTGCCAGCGCGGCGCGCACAGGCACCACCGATCGCCCGGCTGCAGGCCGGCGAAACCGAACTCGGGGTGCGGGGTCGACAGGTCGTTGCCGGCCGCCTTGCTGAACGCCAGGAACTCCGCGGTCATCACCGCGCACACCGTGTGGTTGCCGACATCCTGGGCGCCGGTGTCGCAACAGCCGTTGCGGAAGAAGCCGGTCACCGGCCTGGTCGAGCAAGTTTCGAGCGCGCCGCCGAGTGCATTGCGCGACGGACGGCGCCCTGGCTGGCGGGATGTTGCATCGAATGGCATCGGGGGCTCCGTGGTCGTGGCGCGCAAGAGCCTACACCACGCGGCGGCGGATCAGAATCCCGCGTCCGGCTGCTTGAGATAGTCGAGCTCCGCCGGCGTGCTGACGCGCCCCAGCAGCGCGTTGCGATGCGGGAAGCGGCCGAACCGGCGGATCACCGCGCGATGGTCGTCGGCATAGCGGACCATGTCCTCGCCCAGCGGCGTGTACAGCTGCACGGCGTAGTCCTGATCGGCCAGATCTTCCGAGTGTTCGAACGGCAGATAGATGAACATCCGCTCTACCGGACCAAGCGACCGGTCGAAGCCGCGTGCGATCACGGCGCGCGCGGTGTCGCGCGCCTTGGTGTCGGCGGCGAACGCCTCGGGCGACTCTCGGTGCAGGTTGCGCGAGAACTGGTCGAGCAGGATCACCAGGGCGAGCGCACCACGAGGCGTTTCGGTCCAATGATCGAACGCGCCGGCCCTGGCGTCGCGCAGGGCATCGGCGAAACGCGCACACGACGCATCGAAGGCGGCAGTCTTTTCGAACCATTCCTTGCGGTGCTCGCCAGCATTACCGGCGAACCAGAAGTCCAGCACCTCGTCTGCCGTCATGACGCCAGAGCCTGTTCGAGCAGCCGAACGGAATGCATCGCCTCGCGTCCGGCCAGATCGCGGATCTGGTGCCGGCACGAGGTGCCGTCGGCGATCACGATATCGTCGGCCGCCGCGGCGCGCACGGCCGGCAGCAGCCCGGCCTCGGCCATCGCGTGCGACACTGCCTGTGTTTCGGGCTGATAGCCGAACGTGCCGGCCATGCCGCAGCACGATGATGCGATCGGCTTCACCGACAGGCCGGGTACCTGCTTCAGCGTGTCCAGCGCGGCCGGGAATGCGCCGAACGCCTTCTGGTGGCAGTGCCCGTGCACGTGGGCTGTGGCGGCCATCGGCCGCAGCGGCAGCCTCGCCTTCTCGCGCGCCAGGAATTCGCTGAGCAGGAAGGCGCGGTCGGCCAGCGCGTCGGTCGCGGCAGCCGGCAGCAGCGAGCGGAACTCGTCGCGCAGAGTCAGCAGGCAGGCTGGTTCCAGCCCGATCACCGGGATGTCGCCGGCCAGCGCGTCCAACGTGCGCCTTGCCTCGGCGCGCGCCTGGTCCACCAGGCCGGCGGACAGGAAGGTGCGGCCGCAGCACAGGGGACGGCCTGGCGACGCCGGCATTCGCACGCGATAGCCGGCGGCACTCAGCACGCGCAGCGCGGCTCGCAGGTTCTCCGGCTCGAACCAGCGGTTGAACGTATCGGCGAACAGCATGACCTCGCGCCCGCCTGCCGATGACGGTGCCGCAGCCTCGCTGTCGCGAAAGGCGTCGCGCCGCCACGCCGGCAGGGGCCGCGCCGCGGCGATGCCGGTACGGTGCTCGAGCAGCCGGCGCAGCGCGGGAATGCGGTTCCGCAGATTGGTGAGCGGTGCCAGGCGCGCCAGCAGCGGCGCATGGTGCGGCAGCTTCGCGACCAGCCAGTCGCGACGCGCGACGCCGTTGCGATCGGCGCGGGCTGCCAGCACCTCGATCTTCATCTTTGCCATATCGATTCCGGTCGGGCATTCGCGGCGGCACGCCTTGCACGAGACGCACAGCGCCATCGCATCGGACACCGCTTCCGACGCCATCGCTCCGGCGCCCAGCTGCCCGGTCAGCGCCAGGCGCAGCGTGTTGGCACGGCCGCGGGTGAGGTGGCTCTCGTCGCGCGTCACCCGGTAGGACGGGCACATCACGCCGGCATCGAATGCGCGGCATGTGCCGTTGTTGTTGCACATCTCGACCGCGCCGAGCATGCCGCCCAGCGGGCCCGGATGGTCCGACCAGTCGAGCTTCGGCGTGAAGCCCGGCGCCGGCGCATAGCCCCAGTGGTAGCGGAACAGCGTGCGGTCATCCATGCGCGGAGGGCGCACGATGCGGCCGGGGTTCAGCATGGCGTTCGGATCGAACGCGTCCTTCACCGTCTCGAACGCGCGCACGATGCGCTCGCCGAACATGCTGGCGTGGAACTCGCTGCGCACCAGCCCATCGCCGTGTTCGCCGCTGTGCGAGCCCTTGTACTCGCGCACCAGCGCGAAGCATTCTTCCGCCACGGCGCGCATGGTGGCGACGTCCTTCGGGTCCTTCATGTTCAGCACCGGCCGGACATGCAGGCAGCCGACCGAGGCGTGCGCGTACCAGGTGCCCTTGGTGCCATGCTTCTCGAACACGCCGTTGAGCCGCTCGGTGTAGTCGGCGAGGTCTTCCAGATCGACGGCACAGTCCTCGATGAACGACACCGGCTTTCCGTCGCCCTTCATCGACATCATGATGTTGAGCCCGGCCTCGCGCACCGCGGCGATGTCGTTCTGGAACGCCGGGTCGGCAGCGCTCACGACCGCGTCAGGGTAGCCGAGGTCACTCATCAGCTCTTCGAGAGCGTCGAGTTTCGCCGCGAGCGGCGCATCGTCGTGGCCGTGGAACTCGACGATCAGCAGCGAATCCGGTTCGCCGATCAGCATGCGGTCGATGGTGGGGCGGAAGATTGGGATGCCGCGGCCCAGGTCGATCATCGTGCGATCGACCAGCTCCACCGCCTCGGGGTCGAGCTGCACGATGTGCTGCGCCGCCGCCATCGCGCTGCGGAAGCTGGGGAACTGGCAGATGCCGAGCAGTTTGCGCGGTTTGATCGGCGACAGCGCGAGTTCGATCGCGGCGGAGAACGCCAGCGTTCCCTCCGATCCCACCAGCAGGCGCGCCAGGTTCTCCTGGCCGGCAAGGCGTGCCACCGGCGTCAGCACCTCGATGTTGTAGCCGCCCACCCGGCGTAGCTGCGACGGGAAGCGCACGGCGATCTCCTCGGCCTCGGCGGCACCCAGCGTGCGCAGCCGCTGGACCAGATCGACAATGCTGCGCGGCACGTCAGCGCCGAGATTGTCCGGCAGCAGGCCGAACTTGTGCTGCGTGCCGTCGGCCAGGATCGCGTCGATCGCGCGCACATTGTCGGCCATCAGCCCGTAGCGGATCGACTTCGAGCCGCACGAGTTGTTGCCCGCCATGCCGCCGATCGTGCACCGCGCATGTGTCGAGGGATCGACCGGGAAGAACAACCCGTGCGGACGCAGAGCCGCGTTCAGGTGGCCCAGGACGAGGCCGGGTTCCACCAAGGCGGTGCGCAGCCTCGGCATCGACGTGCAGGATGCGGCGCAAATGCTTCGAGCAGTCGATCACCAGCGCGCGGTTGACCGTCTGGCCGCACTGGCTCGTGCCGCCGCCACGCGGCAGAACGGGAATGCCTTCCTCGCGCGCGATGGCCAGCGTGGCGGCGACGTCGCCGATTTCCTCCGGCACGACCACGCCGATCGGCTCGACCTGGTAGATCGATGCGTCGGTGGCGTAGCGGCCGCGGTCGGCGCGGCTGAACAGCACGTCGCCGCGGATCTCGCGGCGCAGCCGGTCGGCGAGGCGGGAATCGCCCGGTGCCACGGTAGTGCTGCTCAAAGCCGTCGTCTCATGTGTGGATTCCTCGCGCTCGGCGAGGCGGGGTAACATGTCGGCCGGGATGGGTCACCTCTGCCGATGACTGAAGCACCGTTGCTGGCACAGCTCCGCGCCTGGTACGCCGAGGAGCTGCGGTTCGCCGGCCCGGTCGAATCCGAAGCGGTCGTGCGGGCGTTCGCGTCCGTGCCACGCGAGCGCGTCCTCGGCCCAGGACCGTGGCAGAGCCGCAGCGACGCCAATCGCGGCGACGGCTACCGGTTCACGCCAGACGCCGACCCGCGCCATGTGTATCGTGACGTGCTGTTCGCACTGAGCGCATCGCGCAGGTCAACAACGACGCGCCGTCGTTGTGGGCCTATGTGCTCGACCACATGGATCTGGCGCCGGATCAGCGCGTTGCTGCACCTGGGCTGCGGTACCGGCTACTAAGCGCGGTCATGGCGGAGCTGGTCGGCGCGGGCGGGCAGGTCACCGCCGTGGAGCACGACGGTGACCTCGCGCGACGCGCCGCCGAAGCCTTGGCTGCGTGGCCCTGGGTGAGAGCCCTGCACGGCGACGGATCACGGTTCGATGGCGGGGCGCAGGATGCGATCGTGGTCAGTGCCGGTGCCACGCATCCTTTGCCGTCCTGGCTGGACGCTTTGCGGCCCGGCGGGCGACTGGTGTTCCCGCTGACCTCGGAGCGGCTGGGCGGCTATATGCTGAAGGTCCGCCGCGGCGAGTCACCCGCCCAACTTGGCGCCGAGATGCTGTGCCGCGCTCGGTTCATTCCCTTCGTCGGTGGGCGCAATGCGGCGCTGGACGAACGGCTGGCCACGCAGATCGCAGCAGGGCATGCCGATCTGGTCCACTCGCTGCGGCGCGACCGCCACGTGCCGGACGGAAGCTGCTGGCTGCACGGCGAGGGGTTCTGCCTGTCCTGGCGCGGGACCGATTGATTGGCAACACGGCGGAACGGCGCCAATGTGCCAGCCGTCGCGAGGAGGCTCCATGACCCAGCATCACGCCGGCCGCCACTTCCTGCAGATCCCCGGGCCCACCAACGTGCCGGACCGCGTGCTGCGCGCCATCGACAGCCCCACGATCGACCATCGCGGCCCGGATTTCGGCCGGCTGGGGTTGGAAATCCTCGGCAACCTCCGGCGATCTTCCAGACCAAGGGGCCGGTGGTGATCTACCCCGCCTCGGGCACCGGTGCCTGGGAGGCGGCGCTGACCAACACGCTGTCGCCGGGCGATGCCGTCCTGATGTGCCGCACCGGCTGGTTCGCCACGCTGTGGAACGAGATGGCGCTGACGGCTCGACCTCAAGCCGATCCTGATCGACACCGACTGGCGGCGCGGTGCCGACGTGGCGGCGATCGGCGAAGCGCTGGCAGACGACAAGGCGCATCGCGATCAAGGCAGTCTGCGTGGTGCACAACGAGACCTCGACCGGGTGCACCAGCCGCATCGACGAGGTGCGGCGCGCCATCGATGCGGCGCGGCATCCGGCGCTGCTGATGGTGGACACCATCTCGTCGCTCGCCTCGATCGACTACCGGCACGACGAGTGGGGCGTCGATGTCACGGTGGCCGGGTCGCAGAAGGGACTGATGCTGCCGCCAGGCCTGTCGTTCAACGCGGTCAGCGACAAGGCGCTGAAGGCGACCGAGACCGCGAAGCTGCATCGCAGCTACTGGGACTGGCGGCCGATGCTGGAGGCCAACAGGACCGGCTACTTCCCCTACACGCCCGGCACCAACCTGCTGTTCGGCCTGAACGAGGCGGTGAAGATGCTGCTCGAGGAAGGCCTGCCCAACGTGTTCGCGCGCCACGACCGCCACGCCGAGGCGACGCGGCGCGCGGTGCGCGCCTGGGGCCTGGAGGTGCAGTGCGCCGATCCGCGCGCACTACTCCTCCTCGCTGACCGCGGTGCGCGTGCCGGAGGGCCACAGTGCCGATGCGCTGCGCGCCATCATCCTGGAGAAGTGCAACATGAGCCTGGGCAACGGCCTGGGCATCCTCAAGGATCGCGTGTTCCGCATCGGCCATCTCGGCGATTTCGGCGACCTGCAGCTGATCGGCACGCTGGGCGGCGTGGAGATCGGGCTGCGCGCCGCCGGCGTGCCGCACAAGGCGGGCGGCGTGCAGGCGGCGGTGGACTACCTCGCCGGCAACGCTTGAAGCAGAACGCTGCGCGGGACGACTGGCGGCTGCGGCCGGCAACCCTGTCCGATATCGACGGCCTGCACGCGTTGGGCTCGATGCCGCTGGTCTATCGCTATCTCTTCGATGGGGCTCCGCCGCAGCGGGACTTCATCGCCCACCGGGTGGCACGGAGCTTGGCGCATGCGGCGCAGCCTGGCTTCGGGATGTGGTTCCTCGAGGATGCAGCGACGCGATACGCCGGCTGTGTCGAGCTGCGTCCGTATCCTTGCCCGAGAACCGCCGAACTCACCTATCTGCTGGACCCGGGCCATTGGGGGCAGGGCCTTGCCGTGAGAATGGCATGGACTGTGATCGTGCGGGCGTTCCACGCGTCGCAGGCGGACTTCGTCATCGCCGGTGCCGATGTCCCCAACAGGGCCTCGGTCTCAGTGATGCACCGCCTGGGGATGCGGTTCCACAGGGACGGGCATTACCCGCTTGGCGCGGGTGTCGAATATGTGCTGCGCCGCGACGATGCCGGCCCGCCGGTGAGACCGCGCTTGTTGCCGGTGGCCACGGACTATCTGGCAGGGAATGCCTGACTGTCGCAGACTGAGCCGACGGAACAGGGAGGCTCCCATGATCGAAGTCTGGACGTGGCCGACGCCGAATGGCCACAAGGTACACATCGCGCTCGAGGAACTCGAGCTGCCCTACAAGGTCATTCCGATCAACATCGGCAAGGGCGATCAGTTCAAGTCGGAATTCCTGGCAATCACCCCGAACCACCGGATCCCCGCCATCGTCGATCCGGACGGCCCCGGCGGCAAGAAGCTGACGCTGTTCGAGTCGGCGGCGATCATGATCTACCTGTCCGAGAAGTGCGGCGGGAAGCTGATCCCGACAGAGCCTGTCGGGCGCTACAAATGCCTGGAATGGATGATGTTCCAGATGGGCGGGGTCGGTCCGATGTTCGGCCAGTACAACCACTTCGCCAACTATGCGGTGGAGAAGATCCCCTACGCGATCGAGCGCTACACCAACGAGGTGGCACGGCTGCACCGCGTGCTGGACAAGCGGCTGGCCGAGGCGACCTGGCTCGCCGGCGACGAGTACAGCATGGCCGACATCATCACCTTTCCTTGGATCCGCAATCCCGAGCGGCGCAACGTCGATCTCGGCATCTATCCGAACGTGAAGCGCTGGCATGATGCGATGGCTGCGCGTCCGGCCGTGCAGCGCGGCGTGGCGGTGTTGGCCGAGAGCCAGCGCAAGGGCGCGATGACCGACGCCGAACGCGAGGTGATGTTCGGCAAGACGCAGTTTGCCGTGCGGTGATCATGCCGGCGCGACCGCTCTGACGTCGCGCCGGCTCACCAGCCAGCATCCCAGCGAGGAGACTGTCAGACCGGCCACGGTCAGCGCCGACAGGCCCTCGCCGAGCAGCGCCCATGCCAGCAGGGATGCGACGCCCGGGACCAGGTAGAAGTTCGCAGTGGCGCGCGCCGCGGTGCCGCGGGACAGCATCAGGTAGTACAGCGCCATGCCGCCGAGTGAGACCGCCCCAGCGTTCCAAAGCACCGCCAGCACCGTGGCCTCGATCCACGCCGCATGCGGCGTTTCCAGCGTCAGTGTTGCCGCGATGCAGGCCGCGGTGGCGGCGAGCATCTGCACGGTGGTGCCCTCGAGGATCGGCACGCCACGGCAGTAGCGACCGAAATACAACGTGCCGCTGCAAAGCCCTAGCACGCCGCCCGCAGTCAGCAGCAGGCCGTCGAACTCGACCGGACTGCGCAGCGCTGCCAGCCCGACGATCAGCACCACGCCTGTCGCTCCAAGAACGAGGCCCAGCCACTGCAGCGGCCGCAGCCGCTCACCCAGCACCGGCCAGGCCAGCAACGCGGTCAGCAACGGGTTGAGCGTCTGCACCAGGGCGATCTGTGCCGCGCCGGTGTGCACCATGGCATAGTGCGCCGTCAGCAGCAGCACGCTGTTGGTCAGCACGCCGGCCACCGCGCAATGCGCCCACCGCCCTGCCAGAACGCGCCATTTCCGACGCAGGATCGCCGTCACCAGGACCAGGACGGCGCTGGCCAGCGCCAGGCGCACGGTGACGAAAAGGAAAGGCGACAGGTATCTCAGTCCGACGCGCGAGGCGATGAACGACGAGGCCCACAGCAGCACGAAGCCGAACGGCGCCAAGCGCAGCATGGCTTCGGTGAGTAAAGCCTCGGGAGGTTGCTGGCTACCCGCCGGCAGGCAAGCCGTGCCAGCCTCGCGGTCGCGGCGCGTGCCGCGCCGGCTACTTGATCTTGGCTTCCTTGAACGGCACGTGCTTGCGCACAACCGGATCGTATTTCTTCAGCTCCAGCTTGCCGGTCTGCGTGCGGGCGTTCTTCTTCGTCACATAGAAGAATCCGGTGTCGGCGCTGGAGACGAGTTTGATCTGAACGGTGTTGGTCTTCGCCATGGCTCGGTCCTCTCGATCGGTGGAAGATGCGGTTCCGTCGCCCCCCGGTCAAGCCGGTCAGCGCGCGAGGGCCGCGCTCCCGGAGGTCGGCTGGAGCAGCATCGCATCGCCCCTGAACGGCGGCAGCAGCGCCGCGGCGTAGGCTGCGGCGTTGCGGATCAGCAGGCGCGCCGTGTCGAGGTCCGCCTCGCGGCCCTCCGCGGCGGGGCAGTTGTTGCGGATCGCCAGCACCTGGGCGGGCAGCAGCGGCGCCCGCGCGGCACGGTGCGCCTCCACCGCCTTCGCCATGGGCTGCTGCCCCTCGGACAGCGCCGCGAGCTGCCAGCTCAGCGTCTCCTGGCCCAGGCTGGTGCACACCTGCGGCAGCAGACCGAGGCTTTGGATAGGCCAGCCGCGCGGTGCCAGCACGCGGCTCCAGGTCACGAACAGCTCGCCGCCGTCGGGCAGCGGCGTGACGGTCTGCACCAGCCCCTTGCCCAGCGTGGAACTGCCGACCACCACGCCGCGACCGCGGTCGGCGATCGCCGCGGCGAGGATCTCCGCGGCGCTTGCGGTGCGTCCGTCCACCATGACGACGACAGGGATCGAAGCGCCAAGCTCACCGGTGTTCGAGCGCCAGACTCTGGTCGCCTCGGGGTCGCGGCCCAAGGTGTAGGCAACGACCCCGGCCGGAAGCAGTGTGTCGGCGGCCGTGACCGCCTGGCGCAGCAGCCCGCCGCGGTTGCCACGGAGGTCCAGGACGACACCTCCGGGCGGGCGAGGCCCTGCAAAACCCTGCTCGATCGCCAGGCTCAGATGGGCATCGGTGCTGTGATTGAAGCCGGTCACCTGGATGACCAGCGCATCGCCGCTGCGCTGCGAGAACACCGTCTCCGGCGGCACCATGGCGCGCACCAGGTCGGCCGTGCGCAGGCGTCCGTCGCGGCCGCGCCAGGCGAGGGTGAGCTGCGTTTCCTCCGGGCCGGCGATCCAGCGCATCACCGCGGCCGGGTCCTTGCCCTGCGCCGATTGTCCATCGACCGAGACGATGGTGTCGCCTGGGCGGACACCGGCCAACGCAGCCGGCCCGTCGGAAATGGCCTCGACCACCACGACCGCCGCGCCGCGCCGCGCGAGACGCAGTCCGGCGCCCGCCTGGCCGACCCGGCGCTCGCGGTCCTCGCCTGCCTCGCGCGGCGCCACGTAGCGGGAATAAGGGTCCAGGTGGTTGAACAGCTCGTCGAAGAAGCTCTGCACCACGCCCTGGGTTCCGGCACGCCGCACCGGCATCGAAACGCTGGTCGCCGCAAGGGCCAGTTCCGTTGCGGCGACCGCCCAGCCGTTTACGTCGTTCTCGGGCGGCGGCGTCATTGCCACGACCTCCTGATCCCGGCTGGCAAGCCGCAGCCGGCCGTCGCGCAGGCCGGCGGTGAGTTCGGGGTCGAGCGCGGTCAATCCGCGCAGGCCCCACACGGTGAGCTGCGACAGCGTGACCGGTTCCAGCGTGCGCGGCAGCATGAAGGCCAGGGCCGAGGCGTAGACGTCGGTGATGAGGCGCGGATCGAACCCCGGCGGCGCGACGGTCTGAGCGTGCGCCGGAACGATCAGCAGAAGAATGAACAGGGCGCCGATGCGGCTCACCTCTGCCTCGATCGGTCGCCCTTCGGCAGTCGGCTTCGACGGCGATCCGGCACGCCTTGCAGGATGTGGAACACCAGGCTGCCGGTGACCGGGCTTGCCTCGGCAAGCCGCACGTCGACCTCCTGCGCCAGACGGAAGACCAAGCGGGTCCGACGGCCTGTCAGGGTCTGTGCCCTTTCATCGTATTGCCAGTAGTCTTCGGGCAGTGAGCGCACTGGTACGAGGCCGCTCGCGCCGCTGTCGATCACTGTGACAAAAAGCCCGAACCGCGTCACACCGGAAATTCGCGCAGTGAAATTCTCGCCGACTTTGTTCACCATGTATGCGGCAAGGTAACGGTCGATGGCATCGCGTTCGGCGAGCTGCGCACGACGCTCGGTGGCGGTGATGTGTTGCGCGGTGTCGGCAAAGCGTGCGGCTTCATCTTCGGCGAGGCCGCCTTCGCCCAGCCGCAGCCCGCGGATCAGCGCGCGATGCACGAGAAGATCCGCGTAGCGCCGGATCGGGCTGGTGAAATGCGCGTAGCGCGGCAGGGCAAGACCGAAATGGCCGATATTGTCCGGGCTGTACTCCGCCTGTGACTGACTGCGCAGCATCACCTCGTTCACCAGCTGCGATTCCGGCGTATCCGTCACCCGACGCAGCACACGGTCGAGATCGCGCGGATGCAACTGGTTGCCGGGTGGCAGCGAAATCCCCAGCCCGTGCAGGAAGTCGCGGAGTGATGCGAGTTTCTCCTCCGACGGCGGCGCGTGGACGCGGTACATCGCCGGCTGGTGCAGACGTTCCAGTTCCTCGGCCGCCGCGACGTTGGCGAGCACCATGAACTCCTCGATCAGGCGATGGCTGTCGAGCCGCGGTCGCGGTGCTACACTGCGGACCGCGCCGTCGGCATCGAGCACGACGCGACGCTCAGGCAGGTCGAGATCGAGCGTGCCGCGGGCGATGCGCGCGGCCAGCAGCGCGCGGAACGCCGCATACAGAGGAGCAATCCTGGCATCGCCCGCCGCGTGCGCGCGCTGCGCGCCCTCGTAGGTCAGACGGGCGGCGCTGCGCATCAGGCCGCGGCCGAAGCGATGCGCGGTCTTGCGGCCATCGGCGCCGATGTGGAGCTCGACATACAGGCAGCCGCGGTCTTCATCGGGACGCAGGCTGCACCAGCCGTTGGACAACGCCTCCGGCAGCATCGGCACGACGCGGTCGGGAAAGTAGACGCTGTTGCCGCGGGTGCGCGACGCGTGGTCGAGCGGGGACCCGGGGCGGACGTAGTGTGCGACATCGGCGATCGCGACGATGAGGCGGAAACCACTGCCGTCTGGCTCGGCATGGACCGCATCGTCGAAGTCGCGCGCGTCCTCGCCGTCGATGGTGACCAGGGGGATATCGCGCAGGTCCGTGCGGCGGCCCAGCGGAGTGGCGCGAGCGTGGTCCGCCTCGTGCATTGCGGCGGCCGGGAAGGCCTGCGGGATGTCGTGCGTGTGGATGACGATCAGGCTGACGGAGCGCGCATCGCCCATCTCGCCGAGCCGCTCGATGATGCGCGCCGGCTTCAGGCCAAGGCGGTGGTGCGGCAGCGGCTCGGCGAGCACGATCTCGCCGGGTTGCGCACCGCCATCGGCGCCTGGCGGCACCACCCACTCCGCCCTGGCGCGCCGATCCGTGGGAACGATGCGGCCATGCGCGGTAAACGCCGAGGATGCGGGCAGGGGCGTCGGCGATGCGGCGGATCGTGCGGCCGGCATAGCGACCGGCGCCCGACGGACGGAGATGCGCCAGCACACGGTCGCCGATGGCCAGGGCCGGCTGACCGCGGGCTTCGGGTTCCATGAGGACGGAGGGCGGCGGGCCGTTGCTGCTGTCCCACTCCACCGGGCGGGCGAGGGCGTCGCCATCGGGGTCAGTGCCGGTGACCAGGACGATGGCTCGTTCCGGCAGCCTGACCTCCTTCCCCCAACCATCTCCCGCGGGGGGAGGGGGAGCAGGTCACTGCCGTGCTTCCCCTTCCGCTGCGGGAGGCGGGCGGGCGGAGGGAGCCTGTCCGGTCAGCGCTGTCGCGCCGCGGCCTTCTTGCCACCCACTGCCGCCTTCTTTTTCGCCGTCGCCTTTGTCGCCTTCTTCGGCGCCGCACGCTTGGCCTTTGCCTTGGCGCGTCGCTTGGTTGGCGCGGCCTTCTTGGTCGCCGCTTGCTTCTTCGCCGCCGCTGCCGGCTCCGGAGCGGCCTCCTGCTTCGCCGTCGCGGCACCGCGCCCGCGCCGCCCCGCCGGTCCGCGGGGCCGCAGCTGCTTGCCCTTCTCGCCGAGCAGCGCCACCGCCTCATCCAGTGTGATGTCTTCCATCATCACGCCGCGCGGCAGGTTGGCGACCATCTTCCCGTGCTGCACGTAAGGTCCGAAACGGCCCTTGCGCACGGCCACCAGCTCCTTGTCAGCCGGATGCACGCCGATCGTCCGCACGCTCGCCATCTTGCGCGCGATCAGATCCACCGCCCGATTGATGCCGATCGCCAGCACGTCGTCGTCGCGGTCGAGCGAGCCGTACACCGCGCCCATGCGCACGTAGGGCCCGAACCGGCCGATGCCGGCCTCGATCGCCTCGCCCGTCTCCGGGTGGATGCCGATGGTACGCGGCAGCGACAACAGCCCTAGTGCCTGTTCGAGCGTGATCTGTTCGCCGTCCATGCCGCGTGGCAGCGCCGTGCGCCTTGGCTTCTTCTTCTTGTCCTCGCCGTTCTCGCCCTGCTGTGCGTACAGCCCATACGGCCCGCGCCGTACGGTGATCTCTTCGCCGGTATCGGGATGCTGCCCCAGGGCGCGCATGCCCTCCTTTAGAGTCTCGCCCTGGTCCTCGCCGTTCTCGATCGCCAGCCGCCGGGTGTACTGGCAGTTCGGATAGTTCGAGCAGCCGATGAAGCTGCCGTAACGGCCCAGCTTCAGCCCCAGCCGGCCGTTGCCGCAGGCCGGGCAGCCGCGCGGATCGGTGCCATCCTCGCGTGCCGGAAAGAAGTGCGGCCCCAGGTCCTCGTCCAGCGCAGCGATCACGTCGCTGATCTTGAGGTCCTTGGTCTGGTCGACCGCCTTGGAGAACTCATCCCAGAACGCCCGCAGCATGGCACGCCATTCGACGGTGCCGCCGGCGACGTCGTCGAGCTTCTCCTCCATCGAGGCGGTGAAGCCGGTATCGACGTAGTGCTCGAAAAAGCTGATCAGGAACGCGGTGACCAGCCGGCCGCGGTCCTCGGGGATGAACCGCCGCTTGTCCAGCCGAACGTACTTGCGGTCCTGCAGCACCGACAGGATCGAAGCATAGGTGGAGGGGCGGCCGATCCCCAGTTCTTCCATCTTCTTCACCAGGCTCGCCTCGGAGTAGCGCGGCGGCGGCTGGGTGAAGTGCTGCGTCGCTGTCACGTCGCCGAGACGTAGCGGATCGCGCTCGGCCATCGGCGGCAGCATGCGGCCCTCTTCCTCCTCGGCCGCATCGTCGGTGTCCTCGCGATACAGCTTGAGGAAGCCGTCGAACGCGATGACCGAGCCGGTGGCGCGCAGCGTGGTGCCGCGGCCGTCGGTCACGTCCACGGCGACCTGATCGAGTTCGGCCGACTGCATCTGCGACGCGACGGCACGTTTCCATATCAGCTCGTAGAGGCGGCGCTGGTCTGCCGACACATACGGCGCAACGCTGTCAGGCGTGCGGGTGACGTCGGTCGGCCGGATCGCCTCGTGCGCCTCCTGCGCATTCTTGATCTTGCTCTGGTACTCGCGCGGCGCCGCCGGCAGGTAGTTGCTGCCGTACGTCGCTCCGACATGCTCGCGGATCGCGGTGATCGCCTCGCGTGCCATCTGCACGCCGTCGGTCCGCATGTAGGTGATCAGGCCGGTGGTCTCGCCGCCGATCTCCACGCCCTCATACAGCTGCTGCGCGAGGCGCATGGTCTGCTGCGCGCCGAACCCCAGCTTGCGCGAGGCCTCCTGCTGCAGGGTCGAGGTGGTGAACGGTGCCGACGGATTGCGCCGGACACGCTTCTTCTCGACCGAGCCGACGCGGAAGCGGCCGGCCTCGACGCGCTGCTTGGCGCGCATCGCCAGCGCTTCGTTGGCGAGGTCGAACTGCTCGAGCCGCTTGCCTTCAAGGTGGGTGAGACGCGCGGTGAACGGCGCGCCCGCCGGGGTGGTGAAGTCGGCCTCGACCGTCCAGGTACTCGCGGGCGCGGAATGCCTCGATCTCGGCCTCGCGCTCGCAGATCAGCCGCAGCGCGACCGACTGCACGCGGCCAGCCGACCGGCTGCCGGGCAGCTTGCGCCACAGCACCGGCGAGAGGGTGAAGCCGACGAGGTAATCCAGCGCGCGGCGCGCCAGGTAGGCCTCGATCAGCGGCTGGTCCAAGTCGCGTGGCGCCGCCATGGCGGCGCGGATCGCAGTCCGGGTGATCTCGTTGAAGGTGATGCGGCGTACCTTGACGCCCTTCAGCGCCTTCCTCTCCTGCAGCATCGCGTTCACGTGCCAGGAGATCGCCTCGCCCTCGCGATCGGGGTCGGTGGCCAGGTACAGCGTGCTGGCGCCCTTCAGCGCCTTGGCAATAGCGCCGACCTGTCTCTCGCCGCGCGCATCGGACTGCCAGGCCATGGCGAAATCCTGCTCCGGCCGCACCGAGCCGTCCTTCGGCGGCAGGTCGCGCACATGGCCCAGGCTGGCGAGCACGGTGTAGCCGCCGCCCAGGTAGCGGTTGATGGTCTTGGCTTTGGCTGGCGATTCGACGACGACGACGTCTGACATTGCGTCCCTTGGCGTAGCCTAGAATCCGGTCCCGGGCAGCAGTGCGATACGGGCTCCCGGCAGCGTTTCGATCCGGCCGGCGAGCTCCAGTTCCAGCAGCACCACCATGACCGCAGCCGCAGAGAACTGGCAGCGCCGCACGACATCGTCAACGGCTGTTGGAGAAGTTCCCAGCAGATCAATGACTTGCCGTCTCGCTTTGGCGAATTCCGCGGCATCTTCACCGGGTTCCTGCCAGTTCCGCCCGGGTTCGGCGAGGCCCGGCGGTGCGCCGTGGGTGAACAGCGGGAGCCTCGCCAGCCCTTCGCGCGAAGGGTGATCGGGGAGGTTGTCGAGCACGTCCTGCGCGGTCTCGACGAGATGCGCGCCTTGGCGGATGAGGTCGTTGGCGCCGCGCGAGCGCGGATCCAGCGGTGAGCCCGGCACGGCGAACAGCTCGCGCCCGGCCTCCTGGGCAAGCCGGGCCGTGATCAGGCTGCCGGAGCGCAGCGCGGCCTCCACCACCACGACGCCGAGGGCAAGGCCGGCGATGATCCGGTTCCGGCGCGGGAAGTGCCGCGCCTGGGGGGCAGTGCCGAGAGGCGCCTCGGTGAGCACGGCGCCCGAGGTGGCGATCAGGCGCTGCAACTCGGCATGCTCGGGCGGGTAGGGCATGTCGAGCCCGCCAGCCACCGCCGCGACCGTGCGGCCGGTCCGCAAGGCTCCCTGATGCGCTGCACCATCGATGCCGCGGGCCAGGCCCGAGACGACGACCACCGAGCGCGCCAGGTCGGCGGCGAGTGTCTCGGCCATGCGCTGGCCGTTCGCGGAGGCGTTGCGACCGCCCACTACGGCGACGGCCGGAGCCGACAGCAGCGCGGCATCGCCCAGCACGGAGAGCGCAGCAGGGGCGTCGTCCAGCATGGCGAGCAGCACCGGGTAATCTGGCTCGGCGGCAAAGATGATTCGGGCGCCGAGCCGGCGGAGTGCGTGCAGTTCCTTGGCCGCCTCCTCCGGCGCCGGTATGGCCGGCGGCGTTGGACGGCCGCCGGCGCGCGCCAGGGCGGGCAGCGCCTCGAGTGCGGCGGCAGCGGAGTTGTATCGCGCCAGCAGGCGACGATACGCCACCGGGCCTACCCCTTCGGTCCGGGCGAGGCGCAGCCGGTCTATTGCGTCGGAGGGAGCAGACAGTACGGCTTCATGCCTTCTGGCCAATGCGCGGCTCGGTTCCTGCGATCAGACGTCGGATGTTGGCGTGGTGCCGGGCGAACACCAGCACGGCGATCACCAACGCAAGCTTAACGACGGCCGCATCGGCCAGGGCCACGGCGAACAGCGGTGCCAAAGCGAACGACGCCAGCGCGGCGAGGGACGACCGCCGTGTAAGGGCCGCCGTGATCAGCCACACTGCGCCGGCGGCCAGCCCGACCGGCCAGGCCGCGGCAATCAGCACGCCGTACGAGGTCGCGACCGCCTTGCCACCCTTGAAGCCCAGCCACACCGGGAAGGCATGGCCCAGAACCGCACCGGCCCCTGCAAGGAACACCGCGCCGTTGTCCCCGAGCCGCGCCGAGATGCCGACGGCAGCGGCTCCCTTCAGGCAATCCAACAGGAGCGTCGCCGCGGCCAGCGCTTTGTTCCCGGTGCGCAGGACGTTGGTCGCGCCGATGTTGCCCGACCCGATGCGGCGGATGTCACCCAGCCCGGCGCTGCGGGTCAGAATCAATCCGAACGGAATGGAGCCGAGCAGATAGCCCAGAAGTGCGTAAAGTGGCGATGCCATCGGTAGGCCCGTGCGAGCGTTCCGCTCAGGTCTTGCAACCCTGCGCGCTGAGCCTATTAGACTAGTCAGGACCTCCCGGGAATG
Source organism: uncultured Alphaproteobacteria bacterium (assembly GCA_963812075.1). Classification (GTDB taxonomy): domain Bacteria; phylum Pseudomonadota; class Alphaproteobacteria; order Acetobacterales; family Acetobacteraceae; genus JAMXLO01. The sequence goes on along the minus strand of CAWETN010000012.1, from coordinate 124,909 downwards.
TCGGCAAATCAGCGTCCCGCCGCCAGTGCGGCTCAGACACCTGGAGCGCTTCAGCGCATTGGTGGGACGGGGCGCAGCAATGCCGTCGTGCCGGCGCTTGAGAAATGGGTCGGCGGGCTGTGCTCGTGGTTCGGCAGCCGCATCCCGCACGTGACCGAGCGGATCCTGGTGCGCTGGCGCTGGCTTCCCTGGGAAAGGAGAGCAAGCCGGCCACACCTACGCGCACCCCGGCGCACTGCTGGCAGCTACGGTGACGGAGCATGAACTGTCCGTGGTGACGTCGCAACACCGACGACTTCGCGCGAGCGGGACGGCGCCTGCTCAATCCATGGTCGAAGTAGTCATCCGAACACGCGCCGCCCGGCCTTCCACGTGCCCAGCACGACACCCTCCAGCGCACGGCCGTCGAACGGGGTGTTCTGCGCCTTGCCGGGGAGCTGTCCCGCCTCGACCTTCCAGATGCGATCGGGGTGGAACAGGCAGAGATCCGCCGGGCGGCGCCTGGCGAGACGGCCAGTCTCGACGCGGAGCAGCGTCGCCGGACCCGCCGTCAGCAGTCCGATCGCCTGGGCCAGGGTCAGAGAGCCGTTGTGCACCTGCGCCAGGGTCACGCCGAGCAGGGTCGCGAGCCCGGTGCCTCCCGGCGAGGCCTGGGCGAAGGGCTGGCGCTTGTCGTCGGCATCGCGCGGCTGATGGTCGGAGGCGATCGCGTCGATCGTGCCGTCGGCGAGTGCCGCCACGACTGCCAGCCGGTCGGCCTCTTTGCGCAGCGGCGGCGACAGCTTGGCGTAGGTGCGGAAGTCCCCGATCGCAGTTTCGTTGAGGTCGAAATACGGCGGCGCCGTGTCGCAGGTCACCGCAAGCCCATCGGCCTTCGCCTGGCGAATGAGGCTCAGCGCCTGGGCAGTGGTGACATGCGCGAAATGCAGCGCGCCGCCGGTCAGTGCCGCCAGCTGGATATCGCGGGCAACCAGGATCGCCTCGGCGGCGGCCGGGATGCCGGGCAAGCCGAGCCGGCTCGCCAGTTCGCCCTCCGTCGCCGAGCCGCCTTCGGCAAGCGACGGATCCTCGGGGTGCTGCACGATGCATGCCGCGAAACCGCGCGCGTAGGATAGCGCGAGCCGCATCAGTCTGGTGGAACGGATGGCGCGACCGCCATCGGTAAAGGCTACCGCTCCAGCCTCGGCCAGCAGGCCAAGCTCGGCCAGTTCCTCGCCGCGGCAGCCCGCGGTGACCGCGCCGTAGGGCAGGATCGTCAGGCTGCCGGTCTCCTCGCCGCGCGCGCGCAGCAGCCGCACCAGTGCCGGGTCGTCGATCGCCGGCAGCGTGTCGGGCAGCGCCGCGAGCGTGGTGATGCCGCCGGCCGCTGCGGCGGCCGCCGCCGAGGCGATCGTCTCACGGTATTCGTAGCCCGGTTCGCCGAGTGCTGCGCGCATATCCACGAGGCCCGGGCACAGGATCGCGCCGTCCTCAACGACCACCGCAGCCCCGTCCGGGCGGCCGAGACCCGGCCCGAAATCGGCAATTCGGCCGTCGCGCACCAGCAGATCGCCATGCTGGTCCAGGCCCGAGACCGGGTCCAGCAGGCGAACGCCGGCGAACAGCGTGTCAGAACTCATTGTGCCCGTGCCCGCGCGCCAGCGTGTCGAGCACCGCCATGCGGACCGCCACCCCCATCTCGACCTGCTCGCGGATGACGCTGCGCTGCGGGTCGTCGGCGACGGCGCTGTCGATCTCGACGCCGCGGTTCATTGGTCCCGGGTGCATCACCAGCGCGTCCGGCTTCGCCATCGCCAGCTTCGCCGCGTCCAGGCCGAAGAAGCGGAAATACTCGCGTGCGCTCGGTACCAGCCCGCGCTGCATGCGCTCGCGCTGCAGCCGGAGCATCATCACGATATCCGCGCCCGACAGCCCGCGCTCCATGTCGTGGAACGCCTCGACGCCCAGCCGCTCGACCTCGGCCGGCATCAGCGTCGGTGGGCCCAACACGCGCACGCGGCTGCCCATCGTGGTCAGCAGGTGGATGTTCGAACGCGCCACGCGCGAGTGCAGGATGTCGCCGCAGATCGCCACCGTCAGCCCCTCGAGCCGGCCCTTGCGGCGGCGGATGGTCAGCGCATCGAGCAGCGCCTGGGTCGGGTGCTCGTGCGTGCCGTCGCCAGCGTTGATCACCGCGGCATCGACCTTCTGCGCCAGCAGGTTCGGCGCGCCCGACTGGTCGTGCCGCACCACCAGCAGGTCGCAGTGCATGGCGTTCAGCGTCGCCGCGGTGTCGAGCAGGGTCTCGCCCTTGTTCACCGACGAGGTGGAGACCGACATGTTGATGACGTCCGCGCCGAGTCGCTTGCCGGCAAGTTCGAAGCTGGTCCGCGTGCGCGTCGAATCCTCGAAGAACAGGTTGATCAGCGTCCGCCCGCGCAGCAGGTCGCGCTGCGTCTTGCCTGACCGGTTGAGCAGCACATAGCTCTCCGCGAGGTCGAGCAGGTGGCCGATCTCGGGCGGATGCAGACCCTCGATCGCCAGCAGGTGCTTTTGCCGGTACAGACACGACCCTAGGTCGCAGAAAGCCGACCGGTCCGTCAACGCCGCCACCGGCGGCAGCGCATCACTGGGCGGACGCGGAACGCCAGGGAATGCCGGCGTGCCGGGCGGCCGGAACGCCATAGCCGCCCGCCGCCATGGCAAGGAGTTCGATATCCTCGATGTTGATCAGCAGGTCGGCGGAGGTCCCGCAATCGGCGCCGTCGTTGCTGCTGGGACCGCCTGCCCAGTGTACCAGGTAGCCGAAGCCGGCGCGTGGTTCGCGTGCCTCGATCACCACGCTGCCACCGCCGGCATGCATGGCGCGGACGTCGAGCACGCAGGCGACGCCTGGCGCGCGCCCGGCCGGTATGGCGGTCAGCCGGGCATGCATGTCGCGGGAAATCGCGTCGAGTGGGTCGAATGCGACGATGTCGCCCACCTTGGGACCGAACTCGCCGACCTGGTGGATCAAACCGATGGTTCCGACCATCCCGGCCAGTGCGATCGCCACGATGCTGAGAAGGACCGTGCCAGCGCCGGCGGACTTGCTGTCGTTCAGTCGCATCGCCGTATCCTGCCTGCCAATGGTACCGGCCCTGCGGCCGGTGCCCGAACTCTCGTCGATGCGGGTTCATTTTCCGTGAAGCTCGATGGTAAAAACAGTTCGGAAAAACCCGTACCCAAAGCAAAAAAAGGGCGGCGCCAGAGGCGCCGCCGAGGGTATGGGGAGGAGTCCAAGAGAGAGGAGAGAGCGGGAGAAACCCGCTGACCTCACGAGTGAGAATATGCCCCACGGCGGCGGGCGCGGCATTGATCTGGATCAAACACACGCATTTTTTTCTTAACTTTTTTGCTGGGTGACGGCAGCCAGCCGCGCAAGGGTTTCCTCCCGCCCCAGCGCCGCCAGTGTCGCGTCGATGCCGGGACTGGCCGTGCTGCCGGTCAGCGCCGCCCGCAGCGGCTGCGCAACCTGACCCAGCTTCCTCCCACTGCTTTCGGCGAAGCGGCGCAGCGTGGCGTCGAGCGCCGATGGGTTGAATTCGCTGGCGGCCAGCGCGCCAGCAATTTCGCGCAGCATCAGCCGCGCCTCGGGGGTCAGCAGGGCTGCCGCCTTCGGCTCCATCGGCAGCGGCAGCGGGCGGGCCAGAAAGGCGGCCGCATCCGCCAGTTCCACCAGCGTCTTGGCGCGCTCCTTCAGCGCCGGCATCAGCGCGCGGATCCGCGCGGCCGCCTTAGCCCCGAGTGCGAGGTCGGTCCGATGCGCGAGCCGCTCCAGCACCTCGCGGGCCAGCCTGTCGTCGTCGGCACGGCGGATGTAGACGCCGTTCAGGTTGGTGAGCTTGGCGTAGTCCATCCGGCTGGCGGCGCGGCCCACGCCATCCAGGTCGAACAGTCTGATCGCCTCCTGCCGGTCGATCACCTCGGCGTCGCCGTGACCCCAGCCCAGCCGCAGCAGGTAATTGCAGAGCGCCTCGGGCAGATAGCCCTGCTCGCGGAACTCGAGCGCCGACACGGCGCCGTGCCGCTTCGACAGTTTGGCGCCATCCGCCCCGTGGATCAGCGGGATGTGCGCGAAACGCGGCAGGTCCCAGCCCATCGCCTGGTAGATCTGCACCTGGCGGAAGGTGTTCGTCAGGTGGTCGTCGCCGCGGATGACATGGGTGATGCCCATGTCGTGGTCATCGACCACTACCGAGTGGTTGTAGGTCGGTGTGCCATCGCTGCGCAGGATGATCATGTCGTCCAGTTCGGCGTTGCCGACCCGCACCGTGCCCTGCACCAGGTCTTCCACCACGGTGTCGCCGTCGCGCGGCGCCTTCAGGCGGATCGCCGGGGTCACGTCGGAAGGAGCCTCCGCCGGGTCGCGGTCGCGCCAGCGTCCGTCGTAGCGGGGCGACCGGCCCTCGGCGAGCGCCTGCTCGCGCATCAGCCGCAGTTCTTCGGCTGTGGCGTAGCAGCGGTAGGCATGGCCAGCTGCCAGCATCTCGCGCGCCACATCGGCGTGGCGAGCCAGATGGTTGGACTGGAACACCGGCGGCTGGTCCGGGGTGATGCCCAGCCATTCGAGCCCCTCCAGGATGACCCGCGTCGCCGCCTCGGTGCTGCGCAGCCGGTCGGTATCCTCGATGCGCAGCAGGAACTCGCCGCCGTGATGGCGCGCAAAGAGGTAGTTGAACAGGGCGGTGCGGGCGCTGCCTATGTGCAGCAGTCCGGTCGGGCTGGGGGCGAAGCGCGCTTTGACGGTCATGGTGTCGACCAAGATACGTCGGCGTGGACGCGAGTAAACCAGCGCCATGCGCTCCGGCGCACGCGCGCCGGCCGTGCGGTCACCGAATGCGCTGCTGCGCCATGCCTTGCCGCGATCGGCTCACCCGCCCAGCACGTCCTTGGTCAGCAAGGCGGGGAAATTCGCATCCGCGCGGCCCGCAAGCACCTTTTCCTCATCCCCCATGGGGGGCTCGACCGCTGCGTGCGGATCGGCCGGTCGCTCGTGCATGGCACGGTGCCAGTGCTCGCGTGCCCGTCCATCGGGACGACCCTCGCGTTCCCAGATGTAGTATGCAGATTTCGCGGAGACTGTCTTCGCGGTCGCTTTTGGGCATCGCGGCTTCCCCTGTCGCGAGCTGCCGATCTGGCACGGTGATGAACTGAGAGAAACGCTAGCGCAGGCCATTGTGCGGCGCAACCATTGTTGACGTTCACCCGGTGTAGACACAGGCTCGTTACATTGCCGGTATGCAGCCGCTGGTGGTGAGGCTCGAGCAGTGGCGGGCGGCCGAGAGTGGCCGGTTCCTGCCATGGTTGCCGGTCTGCGCGGGAAGCGGCGTGCTGTATTACTTCGCGCTCCGCGCCGAGCCTCCGGTCTGGCTGGGGCTGGCCGTCGCGTTCAATGCGATATGCGGGGTCCTGTTGCTGCGGCACTACATGGTGGTGCGGGCGTCGTTCACGGCACTGGCCGCTGCGGCGATCGGCTTCGGTTCGGCACAGTACGCGACCATGCGTGCGCCACCCCAGCCAGCGCTGCCGAGTCACGCTGCGATCGTGACCGGCACTGTCCGTGCGGTCGAGGCACTGCCGGATGGCAGGCGGATCGCGCTCGACGGCGTGCGTCTGGACGACAGCGAGCCATTGACGCGATGGCTGCGCGTGCGGCTGAAGAAGGGCGACCAGCAGGAACTGGTCACTGGCGATACCGTCCGCCTGCGCGGCCTGGTTCGGCCGCCGATGTCGCCCGCCTACCCCGGTGGCTGGGACCTACAGCGGGATGCCTGGTACAGCGGCCAAGCCGGGTCCGGCTACGCGCTGGGGCCGGTCGAGCGCGTTGCGGCAAGCGCGCCGGCCGGCCTGCTGCGCGCCGTACAGCGTCTGCGGGAGATCATTGCCCAGCGTATCGCGGCGGTGGTGCCTGGCGCGGCCGGCGCGGTGTCGGTAACCCTGCTGACAGGCATCACCACCGGCATTCCGCCGCCCGACCACGATGCCTTCCGCGCCTCGGGACTGGCACACCTGCTGGCCGTCGCCGGGCTGCACATTGGGATCGTCATGGGATGGACCGTGGCATTCACCCGGCTCGGGTTGGCCGCGTCCGAATACGCGAGTCTGCACTGGCCGACGAAGAAGCTCGCTGCACTCGCCGCGCTGGCGGCCGGCGGCGGCTACATGGTGCTGACCGGCATGCACGTGCCGATCGTGCGCAGCTTTTCCATGGCGTGCCTTTACACGGTGGCCGTGCTGGCGGGCCGGCGGGCAATCTCGCTGCGCGGCCTCGCACTGGCGGCCATGGTGTTGATCCTGCTGGAACCCGAAGAAGTGCCGGGGGTCTCGTTCCAGATGAGTTTCTCCGCAGTGCTGGCGCTGATCTCGGGCTATGAGGCTTTGCGTCCCGTGCTGCGCAGGCTGCATGGGAGTGGCAGCTGGCGGCGGCGCTTCGCCTCGCACCTCGCGGCGCTGGCGCTGACCAGTGCGCTGGCCGGCACCGCATCGGCGCCGTTCGGCGCCTATCACTTCGGTCGCATCCAGGTCTATTTCGTGGTGGCGAACATGATCGCGGTGCCGCTCACCGCGATCTGGGCGATGCCGGCGGGCCTGATCGGGCTGCTGCTGCTGCCGTTCGGCCTCGACTGGCTGGCGTTCGTGCCCATGGGATGGGGGGTGGACGCGATCCTATGGGTGGCGCGGACCACCGCGTCGTGGCCGGCCGCCACGTTCGACGTGCCGCACATGCCGGCGTGGGGGCTGGCGGTGACCGCGTTCGGCATCGCCTGGCTCGGCCTCTGGCGGACCCCGATCCGGCTGATCGGCGTGCCGGTGATCGTGCTGGGACTGGTCTCGCCGCTGCTGGTTCGGCCACCGGATCTGCTGGTGTCCGCCGACGCGCGACTGATCGGGGTTCGCGTCCGCGACACGGTCTACCTGCAGTCGGTATCCGGTGCCTCGCGGTTCACCCGGGACGCATGGCTGCGGTACTGGGCAGCCGGATCGGCATCGCCGATTCCGACCGAGGGTCAGGCGGCCGACGGCGCCATCGTGTGCAGGCAGGATGAATGCCTGTTGCGCCCGGTGACCGGGGCAAAGGCCGCCATGCTGGTGCGCGGCGCGACCCACCCGGAGGGCTGTCGCAAGGCATCCGTCATCGTCTCGGCGGAGCCGGCGCGCGGTCTCTGCGAACGGCCATGGCCGGCCTTGGTCGATCGCTTCACCGTGTGGCGGAACGGCGCGACGGCGATCTGGCTCGACGGCTGGCGGGCGCGGATCGTGACGGACCGGGCCTATCGTGGAGATCGTCCCTGGGTGCCTCCTCTACTTAAACCGCGCGATCCACCTGCGCCGCTGCTGCCGACAGCGCCGGCGGAGTAGCCGGGGCTTCCGACCCGAGGGTTGCCGGCGTATTGGCAGCGGCGGGAGGATACTCGCGCCGTGCAGGCTCATGAGCGCCCGGTCTTGCCTGGGTCTGATCGAACGATCCGCCGACCCGGCGCGCTCGCCGCGTCGCTCCTGCTGCATGCGGCAGCACTGGCCGGGCTGGTCGCCTTCATGCAGCGGATCATTCCGCCGCCGGCGTCGCAGGAGGTCGGCGTCGCGATGCTGTTCGAGCCGATGCAACCGGAAGTAGTGGCCAGTCCAGCGCGGGACGTGATTGCCGAGCCGCCAGTGACCGAGCAGGCACCGCCTTCAGAGCCGCCTCCAGAGCCGGCTGCGGCCGACGCGGGCGCGCCGGCACCCGCCCAGGCGCAGCCGGAGCCACCCGCCGAGCCGGTAGAACCACAGCCGGTGGAACCACAGATAGCACTACCGGAGCCGAAGGCAGACCGGGCACCTGCACCGACGCCACTAGCCCCGCCGGCGACGCGCCCGCCAGCTCGACGGGTGGCGACGGTGCGCCCGCCCGCGCAGCAGGACACCCGGCCGTCGACAGCGCCTGTGGCAACACCCGCCGCGGCCTCGATCGCCCCCTTGCTGCCGGCCCATCCGGTGGCTGGCATGGAGTCGGATCGCCCACCTGCCTACCCGGAAAGTGCCCGGCGCCGCGGCCAGCAAGGTCGCGTGCTGCTTCGGGTGAACGTCTCGGCCGATGGGCTGCCGCTCACGGTCAGCGTGGCGCAGAGCAGCGGTTTCGCGAGCCTGGACTCGGCAGCCGTGGCGGCGGTGCAGAAATGGCGGTTCGTGCCGGCCAGCCGCGGCGGTGTGCCTGAGCCGGCAGTGGCCGAGTGGCAGGTCCGCTTCCGGCTGACGGATGAACCTCAGTAGCGGCGCAGCAGCGCGACCAGGCGTCCCTGCACCTTCACCCGGTCGGCTGGGAAGATGCGCGTCTCGTGCCGCACGTTGCACGGCTCGAGCGCGATGGAATTGCCGCGCCGACGAAGCCGCTTCAGGGTCACCTCGGCATCGTCCACCAGCGCCACGACGATCTGCCCGGTGTCGGCGGTATCGATCTTGCGGATGATGACCGTATCGCCGTCGAGGATGCCCGCCTCCACCATCGAATCGCCAGCAACCTCCAGCGCATAATGCTCGCCGCTGCCCAGCATGTGCACCGGCATATCCACATAGGCGGTCGGATCCCGCAGCGCCTCGATCGGCAGACCGGCGGCGATGCGTCCGTAGAGCGGCAACTGGATCGCGGCCGCATCGTTCGCGGCCTGAACACCGGAGATCTTCGGCGTGAAGTCCCCGCGGATCACGTTGGGCGAGAAGGGAGGGGCGGTCGCGGCGGCAGGTGGCGCGTCCAGCGTCGCGAGATTCTCCGGCAGACGCAGCACCTCCAGCGCCCGTGCGCGGTGCCGGCGACGGCCCAGGAATCCCCGTTCCTCGAGCGCCGAGATCAACCGGTGAATCCCGGACTTCGACTTCAGCCGAAGCGCGTCCTTCATCTCTTCGAAACTGGGCGAGAAGCCGGTCTGCTTGAGATGGCGGTCGATATAGAGCAGCAGCTCGTACTGCTTTTTGGTCAGCATGGCGGAGTCTTTCCCCTCGGTGCCGGAAGCTTATCTGGAACAAACCGGCAACTGCAACGGCGTTCTAGATAGGTTCGCGCCGCGTCGTCAATATTTCCTGAACCGAGGTACGAATAAACCGCGTCAGAGACCGAGGGAATCAAGCCGGATCACCGTGATCTCGGCGCCCTCGGGCAGGGCGGGCGCGTTCGGCGCACGCAGGATCAGTGCGTCCGCCAGCGCCAGGCGGCGCAGCATCGCCGAATCCTGAACCGGGAAGGGCGTGGCCACGATCCTGCCGTGCGAATCGGCGGCGACCGTCGCACGCAGATGGTCGGCGCGGTGGTCGTTGGCCCGCAGGGCAGCCCCGGCGATCGCCTGCACGGTGGGCGGCGGGGCAGTCGGCAACCCGGAGAGCCGGCCCAACGCGGGCAGCAGGAACAAGATCGAACACACCATCGCCGAGACCGGATTGCCCGGCAATCCGAGCACGGGCACCGGACCGAGGGTGCCGAACAGCAGCGGCTTCCCCGGACGCATGGCGATCTGCCAGAAGTCCAGCCTGAGCCCGCGCGTCTTCAGGCTCTCGATGACCAGGTCGTGGTCTCCGACCGATGCGCCGCCGGTGGTGACCAGCATGTCCATGCCGTGTACCGAATCGGCCACGGCCGCCACCGCCTCGCGGGTATCGGCGGCGACCGGCAGCACCATGGGCTGGCCGCCCGCCGCGCGCACCAGGGCGGCGAGCGCGTGCGAGTTGGAACTGACGATGCCGCCGGGGGGTATGGGCTCGCCCGGCATGGCGATCTCGTCGCCGGTCGCGAGAATGGCGACGCGCGGCCGGCGGTGCACGGCCAGCCACGGATGGTTCGCGGCGGCAACCAACCCGATGTCGCGCGCGGTCAGTCGCCGGCCGGCGGGGACCACGGTGTCGCCAGCGGCAAAGTCCTGGCCGGCCCGGCGGATGTGCCGGCCGGCGGTCACCGCCTCGTTGACGCGGACCTCGGTGCCGGAGGCGGTGGCGTCCTCCTGCAGCAGGATGGCATCCGCCGCCTGCGGCACCACGCTGCCGGTGAACAGCCGCACCGCCTGGCCCGGGCCGACAACGCCTGTGAACGGGTGTCCCGCCGGGGCGCTGCCGACGACATGCAGGACCGTACCCAGCGCGCCGTCGGCGGCACGCAGCGCGTAGCCGTCCATCGCCGACACATCAACCGGCGGCTGGGTCAGCCGCGCGGCCACCGGCGCGGCGGTGACGCGGCCCCAGGCTTCGGCCAGCGCCACGAGTTCCGCCGGGGTCGGCTGCAGACCGGCCAGAATGCGCTCGCGAGCCTGCTCGACGCTGATCATGGTTCAGTTGATCCGGGCCAGTTCCAGCAGGTTCTCGTCGGTCATCGCTCGGCGACCCTCCTCGACCTCGTGGATCATCGCCACCAGCCTGCGCGTGGCGCGGCAGTCGATACCGTGGCGCGCGCCGATCTCGACAATGGGCGCGATCTGCACGTCGACCTCGGTGCGCCGCTTGCGCACGGCTAGATCGCGCCACACGCCGGAATGCGTCTTCGCACTGGTCCGGTTGAACGCCACCATGTCGGCGATGCTGCGGCGCGCGGCCTCCTCGCCGGCGCCAGGCCGGAACGCCTCGACCTCGTAGCCGTTGAAGCCGCGTGGCTCGACGCCTTCCGCCTGCGCGACCACGATGGCCTCTTCGCCCAGCCGGCGCCACAGGCCCAGGAGTTCGGGCCGCGCCAGGCAGTCGGCGATCCCCTGTTGCCCGAGCGCCTGGGCGAACAGCATCGCGCCGTAGCCCAGCTTGCCCCACAGGTAGGACCAGATGCCGGGCGTGGTGATCGCTTCTGGCTCGAAGTCGCGCATCAGCGCGTGCAGTGCTGCCAGGCGCGGCGTCATCGCGCCGTCCAGCTCACCCAGCACCACGGCGCCGCGATTGCCGAACAGGATCTCGCCCGGCGCCAGCCAGTCCGCACCGAAGTTGATGAACGCGCCGATCGTGCGGTCGCTGCCGACGATGCGCTGGATGATGCGCTCGTTGAGTCCGTTCTGCAGGGAGAGCACGAAACCGTCCTGCGCCAGGTGCGGGGTGAGCGCGCGCGTCGCCGCCTCGGTGTCCTGCGCCTTGACCGCGAGGAATACCCGCTGCCAGACGCCGTCCACGTCGGACGGCGTGAACGCCGGCACACGAACCGAGAATTCTTCCACCGGGCCGGTGATGCGCAGCCCGATATCGCGTATCGCAGCCACGTGCTCGGCCACCACGTCGACGAACGTGACGTCGTGGCCTGCCCGCCTCAGCCATGCCCCGACCGAGCCGCCGATGGCGCCGGCACCCCAGATCAGGATGCGTTCGCCCATCACCAGCTCTCCAGCAGTGCCCGCGTCTCCTGCACCGCGACATCCCAGATCTCGAGCATCTCCGAGTCGTCGCGCTGATAACGGCCGCCGAAATTGCCGTCATCGATCAGCGTGCGCACCTCGAACGGCGGCAGCGTGCGCAGCAGGTCGGTGTCGATCATGCGCTTCATGCCCTGCTGCGGCGGCCGGTTCGGCAGGCGGGTCCAGGGGAAGTTCTCCATCCAGCTGGCATGGCTCGCCACCGGATCGATCGCGCGCACCGCGGCGCTGGTCAGCGGAGCGCGCCACCAGTCGTGGAAGCGCACATGCGCATCCGGATTGTCCATCATCCATTCCTGCGCCACCGATCCGGCCGGTGCGTTGCCGCCATGGCCGTTGACGATCAGCACGCGGCGGAAGCCGGCGGATTTCAGGCTGTCGAGCACGTCGCGCACCACCGCCGCATAGGTGGCGACGCGCAGCGTGACGGTGCCGGGAAAAGCGGTGAAATACGGTGTCAGGCCGAACGGCAGGGCAGGGAACACCGGAACACCGAGTGGTTCGGCGGCCTCTACCGCGACCCTCTCGGCCAGGATCGCATCAGTGGCAAGCGACAGACCGGCGTGCTGCTCGGTGCTGCCCAGCGGCAGCGCGCAGCGATCGTCGTGACGGACCCAGTCTTCCACCATGCGCCAGTCCATCTCGGAGATCCGCATCCCGCCCCCTATGCCAAGGAAAGCGTCAGGCTGGACAGAGACTGCGGCGGCGTCAACGCGGCGAAGCGGTCGCGTCGTTACATGTGCCCCTGCACGAGCCAGTCGCAGTCGTGGCGGCCGGCCATCAGGCAGTCCTCGACCACCGCCTTGCCGTGCAATTCGTGAATCAGGAACAGCCCAATCACCAGCAGCAACAAGGTGATCGCGATGCCGGCGAGACTCGCGGTCTGACGGTCTGCGGCCTCCTCGTCCTCCTCAATCAGCCAGGGATGTTCCTGTGGCGTCATTGCTGCATATTACTGCCGGTCAGGGGGGCTGGTGCAAGTCACGGTTGCGGTACGCCAATGACCCGGCAATAAGCCTGCGCGATGACCAAGGACGCGCTGCGCCATCTCCGCCGCGACAAGATCTTCGCGGCATTGATCCGCCGGGTGGGGCCGCCGCGGATCGGCGTGGAGCGAGGGCGCAGCCCCTACGAGGCGCTGATGCGCGCGATCGCGCACCAGCAGCTGCATGGGCGGGCAGCACTGGCGATCCTGGCGCGCTTCGAGGCGCTGTATCCGGAGGGTGGCTTCCCGGCGCCCGACCGCGTGATCGCGACGCCCGAGGCCGATCTGCGCGCCTGCGGCTTCTCTGGTTCGAAGATCGCCGCGATGCGGGCGATCTGTGCGGCGACACTGAACGGCACGGTACCCACAAGGCGCGGGTCGGTGCGGCTCTCGGACGAGGCGCTGATCGAGCGGCTGACGTCGATCCGCGGCGTTGGTCGGTGGACGGTGGAGATGCTGCTGATCTTCACGCTGGGCCGGCCCGACGTGCTGCCGGTGGACGATTTCGGCGTCCGCGACGGTTATCGGGTGCTGTATGGGCTGGATGTGCAGCCAAAACCCAAGGCGCTCGCCGAGATCGGCCGGGTCTGGGCGCCGTTCCGCTCGACCGCGGCCTGGTACCTGTGGCGCGCCTCCGAGGAAGGCAAGCGCATGAAGCAGCCCACCTCACGAGCCTGATGACCCCGCACGTTCTGCCCGACATGCTGCGGCCGGGACTTCGCCTGGTGATCTGCGGTTCGGCGGCGGGAGCGGTCTCCGCCACGCACGGCGCCTATTACGCCGGGCCCGGCAACCGGTTCTGGCGCACGCTGTTCGAGGTCGGACTCACGCCGCGCCGGCTCGAGCCGCACGAGTTCCGCGACCTGCCCGGCTTCGGCATCGGACTGACCGACCTGGTCAAGACGGCATCCGGCCGCGATGCCGACCTGCCGCGCGAGGCAAACGACATTGCCGGCCTGATGGCACGGATCCGCCTGGCCTCGCCGGCCCGCCTTGCGTTCAATGGCAAGCGGGCTGCCGCGGTGTTCTATGGCCGGCCCACCCGCGCCGTCAGCTACGGCCCTGGTCCGTCAGTCCCCGACTTTCCGCCCGTCTGGGTGCTGCCTTCCACGTCCGGCGCGGCCGTCGGCGCGTGGAGCATCGAGCCGTGGCGTCAGCTCGCCAGTTCGCTCAGCGCCTGAGCCAGGACGCGCGTGCCGGCGGCCAGCTGCGACGGCTCCGAGTACTCCGCCGGGTTGTGGCTGATGCCCTTGCGGCACGGCACGAAGATCATGCCGGTCGGGCACACGGGTACCACGAACTGCGCATCGTGAAAGGCCCCCGACGGCAGGCGCCTGTGGCCGTAGCCCTGCTCAGCCGCTGCGTGCTCCACCGTATCGACGACGACCGGCGAGAATTCCACCGGCAGGGCGTGGAACGTTTCCTGCACCGACACGCCGGCGTTGCGCACCGCCTGCCGTACCACCTGCTCGACGGCGTCGCCGCGCGCCAGCAGCACATCCTTGTCGGGATGGCGGAAGTCGATGGTGAAGCTGGCGCGGTTGGCCACTGAATTGGAGGTATTCGGCTCGACCACGATGCGCCCGACGGTGAAGCGCAGAACGTCCTCGGGATCGTGCATGAGCTCGTTCAGCGCGCCGATCGCCCGCACCATGTCCTGCACGGCGTCGCGGCGCAGCGCCAGCGGCGTGGTGCCGGCGTGCGCGGTGTCGCCGGTAAGCGTCACGGTGAACCATCGGCTGCCCTGGATCCCGGTGACAACGCCGATGTCGAGCGTCTCTGCTTCCAGGCGCGGGCCCTGCTCGATATGCGCCTCCACATAGGCATGCGGCCGGCCGCCCAACGGGCGGCGCGGCAGGTCCGCCTCGGCGGCGAGCTGTTCTGCGAGTGCATCGCCGAACCGGATGCCGTCCGGGTCGAGCACGTCGGCGAATGCCTCGATCGGGCGGTAGCCGCTCCAGGACATGCTGCCCATGCAGCCGGGCGCGAAGCGGCCGCCCTCTTCGTTGGTCCAGGCCACCACCTCGACAGGGCGCCGCAGCGCCGCGTCGAACTCGTGCAGGGCGGCCAGCGCCTCGAGGCCGGCGATCACGCCGTAGATGCCGTCGAACCGGCCACCGTTCGGCTGTGTGTCCATGTGGCTGCCGGTGACGACAGGTGCTGCGTCCGGATCGGTACCTGCGCGGCGCAGCCAGAGATTGGCGGCAGCGTCCACCGACACGCTGGCGCCGATCTCCTTTGCCCAGCCGACCAGCAGCCGGCGGGCCTGGCGATCCAGCTCGGTCAGGCAGGCGCGGTTGACCCCGTCGCCGGCAATCGCGCCGATCCGTCCCATCGCCATCAGCCGGCCCCACTGCCGCTGCTCGCTGACCGCCGCTGCTGCTGCCTGGCCCATCTCCGCCTCCTGCTGTGGGAAGCAGATGACGTGTGTGGGGAGTATCGTCAATCGATGCCGGCGAGACAGATTGCCTCGTCCGATCGGCATTTTCTTGAGGCGCAATCATTATCGTGTTGTAACCATATCGTCGTTATGCGAACGTTACGCGGGTGCGACCGAACCGGGATTGACCTGAGATGGCGTTAAGCAGTCCGCTTCCTGGTGACAGATCCGACCCTGCTGCTCCCGCGCATGAGCCCGCACCCGTGTTCGTCCCCCCAGCCCGGCGGGACGGGAAGACATGCCGCGCGTGCTCCTCGTGGATGCCTAGGGAAGTCAAGCTGTGCCGGTTCTGCCCAGTCGATTGCGACGCGGCCAGTCGCAGCCTGCGTGCCGCGGCTCCCGGCCGGTGATGCCAATCGGGCCATCGCGACCTTGATAAGCGGAGCGCGCGGCTCGCGTGCGCCCGGCGTGTCTGCCACTATGCGGCATGCCGGTTCTGCCGCCCGAAGCCATCTACCTGCCGTTCGAAGCCGGCCCCCATCGCATGGCCATGGCGCTCACCACGGTGCCGGAACGCGCCTGGTTCGAGCTCAATTCGCGCTATGGCGACGAGATGGCGGAGCGTCGCCGCCTGCTGGCGCATCAGCGCACGGATGTCTTCGGTGCATTGCCGATGTCGGACGGGGCACGCGCCGAGACGCTGTCGGCCCTGGTGGCCAACCTGACGACCTACGCGCCGCAGTGGTTCATCCGGGAAGGCGACTTGCTGCACAACGCGTTGACCAGGGAGACCTGGGATCTCGCTGCCTTGCCCTGCGATCCGCTGGAGGTGGCCGGCCGCCTGGTGCAGGAGGACCTCTGCATCATCCAGCAGGCCGATGACGGTCCGGTGTTCACCGCGGCTGTACTGTGCTTCCCGAGCCGCTGGCGGCTGCACGAGAAGCTCGGCCGGCCACTGGCGCAGGTGCATGGGCCGGTGCCGTTCTACGGCGAGCGCCTCGCCACTCCGGTCGACCGCTTCATGGCCAAGGTGAAGCCGGGTCACATCGCCTCCAGGCTCAACTGGTCGGTGCTCGACGATCCGGCGATGTTCCAGCCGACCGGCAAGTGGCGTGAGCAGCGCGACACCGCCATCAGGGCCGATAACGCCGGCGAGCGTCTCTACCTGCGCGTGGAACGCCAGACGCTGCGCCGCCTGCCGCTATCGGGGGCGGTGCTGTTCGGTATCCGCGTGCACTCGTATCCGCTGGCGCGTGCGATCACGACGTCGGACGCGGCGGCGCGCCTGGCGGAGGCGGTGCGGGCGCTGCCGGAGCCGACGGCGCATTACAAGAGCCTCAAGGTGTTCGGCCCCGCGCTGCTCGCCTGGCTGGACGCACGCTCTCACTGATCAGCCAGTCCCGGAAGGTGACGATCTTCGGCTGCTCGGCGGTCGCGCGCGGGCAGACCAGCCAATAGGAAAACTCCTGCGGCCAGGCTACTTCGAGCACGCGTACCAACCGACCCTGTTCCAGTTCGGACCGAGCCAGGGTCTCGCTCACCAGGGCCACGCCCTGATGCGAGGCGGCGGCGCGGATCAGCAGCGTCTGGTCGTCGAAGCTGATGCCGCTGGACGCCGCATGGCCGATGTCGGCCACGTCGTGCGCCTGGAACCACAATGCCCAGTCCTGCCGCTCGCCATCGTGTAACAGCGGCAGCCGCAGCAGGTCGCCCGGCTGTCGCGGTCGGTCCCTCAGCGAGGTGAACAGGCGCGGGCTGCAGACTGGCACCATGGCGATGCTGTCGATGCGGTCACAGCGCAGGCCGGGATAGCGGCCAAGGCCATGGCGGATCGCCACGTCCACGCCATCGGCAGCAAAATTCGCCAGTCCGCGCGTGGTGGCGATGTTGAGCTCGATGTCGGCATGGCGCGTACGGAAGCGACCGAGCCGGGGCACCAACCAGGCCGCGGCGAAGGCCGGCGGCGCACTGACGGTCAGCACGCTGGCATTCGGCTGGGCACGCAGCCGGCGCGTCGCCTCGCCGATCTGGCGGAACGCGTGGCGGATCGGCGCGAAGTAGTTCTGTCCCGCCTCGGTGAGCACCAGCGATCGGTTGCCGCGGCGGAACAGCGGGGTGCCCAGACGCTGCTCCAGGCCACGCACCAGTTGGCTGATCGCGCCGGGCGTCACCGAGAGTTCGGCCGCCGCCTCCTTCATGCTGAGATGGCGCGCCGCGGCCTCGAAGGCGCGCAGCGCATTGAGCGGGGGCAGGCCGGGCATGCGGTTCAGGATAGATTTTCTACTCTAAAGGCGCCATGAAGAATTGCTTGCCGGCGCGGCGTCCTCGCCACACGTTCCGCGCATGAGCCAGATTGCTGCCCTGCCAAATGTCGCCACACGCGCGAGCGAATTCCGCGCCGGCTGGTCCGTCGTCCTGGCGTGCTTCTGCGTGGCGACGTTCGCCTGGGGCTTCGGCTTCTACGGCCAGTCGGTCTATCTCGCGGAACTGCACGCGACGCGCGGCTGGCCCACATCACTGATCGCCTCGGCGACGACGGTGAACTACCTGACCGGCGCCCTGCTGCTGACCCGCGTGCATCGTGCTATCGAGGTGCTGGGCCCCCGGCTGCTGCTCGCGGGCGGCGTCACCATCATGGCGGCGGGCGCGATGGGCTTGAGCGCGGTGCAGGCGCCATGGCAGCTCTATCTGTGCAGCGTGGTGATGGCGATCGGCTGGGCCGGCACCACCACCACGGCAATCGCCCTGACACTGGCCTGCTGGTTCGACCGAAGGCGCGGCGTGGCGCTCAGCCTGGCGCTGACCGGCGCCAGCGCCGGCGGCTTCACCATCGCGCCGCTGCTGGTGCGGCTGGTGCATCACATGGGGCTCGAGCAGGCCGTCACGCTGCTTGCTCTCGGCGGGCTCGCGGTGCTGCTGCCGATGGTGTTGGCCGGTGTGGGGCGCGTGCCGCCGGGCACGGCACAGTCGTCGCATGCGGCCGCATCGGTGGCGCGGAACGATACAAAGACCGCGATCGCCAGCCAGGTGCAGGCGCTGCGCAGCCGGCACTTCTGGAGCGTGGCGCTGCCCTTCGCCCTGGCGCTTGCGGCGCAGGTCGGCTTCATCGTGCATCAGGTGTCGTTCCTGTTGCCGCGTCTCGGCAGTGGCGGCGCCGGCGTGGCTATAGCGGCGACGGCGATCGCGGCGGCGGTCGGGCGGCTGGCCTTCGCGCCGCTGATCGACGGGTGGAACCAGCGCGCTGCATCCGCCGCAAGCTTTGCCTCGCAGGCCGTTGGGCTCGGGCTGATTCTGGCACTGCCGGATCGGCCGGAGGCGCTCACCATCGGTAGCGTGGTGTTCGGACTTTCGGTCGGCAATGTCATCACCTTGCCCGCACTGATCGTGCAGCGCGAATTCGCGCCGCAGTCGTTCGGCGTGGTGGTCGGGCTCAGTTCGATGGTCGGGCAAGCGACGCTGGCGTTCGGCCCCACGCTGCTCGGGATCGCACGCGACCTCACGGGCTCCTACGATGCGGCAATCGGCCTCTGCATCGGGTTGCAACTGGTGGCGGCGGTTCTGGTGCTTGCGCGTGAAGTCCGACCATTGACACCGGCGCCGTAAGTCGGCGCAGGCCGAACTTCAGATGGTCCGGGCTGGGACCCATCGACGCGATCAGCCGGGATCCTTGTCATACGTCCTTGTCCCTGGCGGCAGCTGCACCCACGGATGCCTGCGACAGTCATAGACTGAAACTCGAGGTGGCGGAAAATCCGGGTCGGCAAAGGCTCCCACTGCGACGCTGGCAGTCGATCGTGCGTTTCCTTCTTCGGTGTGGAACACCGTTGTCCCGCAGACGGGACAGAACCGGAACCTGAACCTGGATCCCTGGTCGCCAACGCGCACGTACTCGGTTGCGGTGCCGAAAACTCCGTAGGGGGCGGCGAAGCTGGCCAGCGCCGCGAAGACACTGCCTGTCCGACGCTGACAGGCGAGGCAGTGGCAAACGCCGACGCCGAGCGGTTCGCCGTAAACTTCGATACGCAGTTGGCCGCAGGAACAGGCGGCGGTTCGAGCACGCATTCGGTCCCCCCGTGAAATGTTGTCCGCCATGCGAGCAACTGACTTTACAGCGATTCCCCGACCATCAAGAGTGTCCCGGCGACCACAACAACCGGGAGGAATGTCTGATGATTCGGCGACGCGCACTCATCGCCGGGACTGCTGCCGCTCTCGCGGCGCCGTCGATCCCGCGCGCGGCCAACGCGCCGCTGAAGTTCATTCCGCAGTCCGACCTGACCATCCTCGATCCGATCGCCACCACCGTCTATACCGCGCGCAACCACGGCATGATGGTGTTCGACACGCTGTTCGGCATGGACAGCGCGTACCGAATGCAGCCGCAGATGCTGGAAGGCTTCAGCGTCGAGGACGGCGGCAAACGCTGGAAGCTCGTGCTGCGCGATGGCCTCATGTGGCACGACGGCGAGCGCGTTCTGGCGCGCGACTGCGTCGCCTCGATCCGCCGCTGGGCGGTGCGCGACGGCATCGGCAGCCTGCTGATGGCGCGCACGGACGAACTGTCCGCCACCGATGACCGGACGATCCAGTTCCGCCTGAAGCAGCCGTTCAGCATCCTGCCCTATGCGCTGGGCAAAATCTCCACGCCGATCTGTGCCATGATGCCGGAGCGGCTGGCGAACACCGATCCGTTCAAGGCGGTGACTGAAATGGTCGGCAGCGGCCCGTTCCGCTTCAAGGCCGATGAATGGGTGTCCGGCTCGCTCGCCGTCTACACCAAGTTCGAGCGCTACCGGCCGCGCGCGGAAGCCAGCACGGGTTGGACCGCCGGGGGCAAGGTGGTGCACGTCGAGCGCGTCGAGTGGCACGTCAGCCCCGACGACGGCACCTCCGCCAGCGCGATGCAGTCGGGCGAGATGGACTGGTGGGAGCTGCCGACCGCCGACCTGCTGCCGGTGCTGAAGCGCACCGGCCGGATCAAGGTGGAGATCAAGGACCGCAACGGCACCTTGGGCTTCATGAAGATGAACAACCTGCAGCCGCCGTTCGACAACGCGGAGATCCGGCGCGCGCTGCTCGGTGCGGTGGTGCAGTCCGACTACATGATCGCCATCGCCGGCGAGGACCGCTCGATGTGGCGCGACGGCGTCGGCATCTTCACTCCGGGCACCGACATGGCCTCGGATGTGGGCATGGAGGTGCTGAACGGCCCACGCGACATCGCCCGCGCGCGTGCCGCGATCAAGGAGGCGGGCTACAACAACGAAAGGACCGTGCTGCTGGCGCCGTCCGATCCGCACTACCGCAAGGCCATGGCGGATGTCGGCGCCGAGATGCTGCGCAACGCCGGCTTCAACCTGGACGTGCAGGTGGTCGACTGGGGCACCGCGATCGTGCGGCGCGAGAACAGGCAGCCGGTGGACAAGGGCGGCTGGAGTGCCTTGTTCACCACCGCCAACGGTCTCGACATGCAGACGCCGCTGCTGCACTTCCTGCGCACCACTGGCGAGAAGGCGTGGTTCGGCTGGACCAACTCGCCGCGCATCGAGGCGCTGCGCGCCGCCTGGGTGGATGCGCCGGACCTCGCCGCGCAGAAGCAGATCGCTGCCGACATCCAGCGCCAGTGCTGGATCGACGTGCCGCATCTGCCGGTTGGCATCTGGTATCAGCCGATGGCGTGGCAGAACACGATCGACGGCATCCCCGACGGGTTCCCGCTGTTCTGGGGTGTTCGGCGGGTTTGACGCGCCGCGCGCTCGTGCTCGCGGCTTGTACCTTGCTGCCGGTCGGCTGCATGCCGCCGCCGGTGCCGTGCGCGCGTCTCGGCGGGGCGCCGATGCTGGAATACCAGCTGTTCTTTGGCCGCGGTTCCGCAGCGGAGCAGGACTGGGCAGCGTTCGTCGCCGACGTCGTCACGACCAGGCTGCCGGACGGCTTCACCGTGCTGGATGCCGAAGGCCAGTGGATGAACCCGGCCACAGGTCGGATCAGCCACGAGCCGACAAAGGTCGTTGTCGTGGCGGTTCCCGATGGAGCAGCAAGCGCGGCCGCGATTATGGCAGTGAAGGAGGCTTGGCTGCGCCGCACCCGGCAGCATTCGGTCGGCACTGTCGTCCACCCGGTGTGCGGCGCGTTCTGACCGTCAGGCGGGGAGCTCGTAGCCGAGCGCGGCCTCGATCTCGATCGTCTTCTGCACCGCCGGCCGCGCCATCATCCGCCCGTAGTGCGCCAACAGGCGCGGGAACTCCGCCCCTGCCGGGTCGAGCGCGCCGCGGAAGCGCCAGAACAGGCGGAACAGATGGATGTCGGCGATCGAGTAGCGTCCCACCGCCCAGTTCCGTTCGCCCAGGCGCTGCTCGGCGATGTGATAGACGGCGCGAGCGTGCTCCAGCCCCTGACGCCGCGCGGGATGGATCGTCGCGGCGATGAACGACATCCACGACACGACCTGCGCCTCGGCCTCCACGTCGTCTGCGGGCAGCAGGGCGGCCGCCGGAAAATGGCGCGCCAGGTAGAACAGGATGCCAGCCACCTCGGTCAGCGGCCGGCCGTCGATCAGCAGCGTAGGCACCTTGCCTTCCGGATTGACCGCCAGGTAGGCTGGGTCGCGGTTCTGCTTTCTGTGGAACGACAGCGGCCGGCTCTCGAACGGCGCGCCAATTTCGTGCAGCGCGATGTGCGGCGCCATTGAGCTCGAACCAGGCGCGAAATACAGCGTCAGCATCGGTGTCTTCCTTCCAGTCACGCGAAGCCACAGGCACGCGCCGTCGCTGCCATGAGGTCGAGCGAGGCGCGCGCGCCGTCAGCCTCGCCTTTCTCGAAGTCGCCTTCGACGACGGCCATCTTGTTGGTCACATGCGCGAAGCACAGCACCGCGCGGCGGCGCGCCCGGGCGAAGGCGTAGAGCGCCGCCGCCTCCATCTCGACCGCGAGGGCGCCGTGCGCGTGAGCCGCGGCGATCGCGTCCGCGGTTTCGCGGTACGGCGCGTCGGTGGTCCACGTCGCGCCCCGATGCACCGCGACCGCCAGGGCACAGAGCGCCGGCCAGGCCAACTCCGCCAGCGCGGGATCCGCCGCGGCGAACAGCGAAGGCGGCAGGTAGTGGTGGCTGGTTCCTTCGTCACGCAGCGCGCGGTCGATCAGCACGAAATACGGCGGCGGGCCGACGGGGGCGATCTGCCCCGCCGAGGTTACGCTGATCAGCAGACGACAGCCGGAGACGAACAGCTGCTCCGCCACCAGCACGGCGAACGGGGCGCCCACGGCAAGACCGACAATGCCGAGAGTGACCCCATCATGCTCGGTTACGTCCATCTCGGTGTGATAGCAGGCCCAGGCGTCGGTCCGCCGCGACCGCCCGTTGGCACGCAGGGCGCGAACGATGTCGCCGTCGGGGTCCAGCGCGCACACCGCCGGCACCGGCGTGGCGGGCAGCCGGCGCTGGCGGCGTGCCTCGCGCAGCAGGTTCTCCGGCCGGAACACCGAAGGTGCGTCGTGCGCCTTGGCTCCCAGCATGCCGGGCGCCTCGTTCTGTTCTGCCATGCCGCCTCCCTTCCGGGGTGTTGTAACGTCCACCGGCATGGCGAGACCACCGCTCATGCGGCTGTTGCCGGACTTTGGGGAGACAAGCGATGCGGCCTGATCCGTTGCACGACGCGGCACACTTCCTGACCCAGCCCGGCTGGTTCACCGCGGCGTTCTGGCTGCTGCTGCTGGCGAGCGTCATCATCGGCGCACTGGCCTGGCGCGGTGATCCCGCCCGGCGAACCCCGCGCGAGCTGGCCGTCTGGGGCCTGCGGGTGCTTATCGGCGCGATGTGGTGGCAGCAGACGCTGTGGAAGATTCCGCCGAGCTTCGACGGTCTGAAATACTGGATGCAGCAGGAGGCCGATCACGCCGCGGTGGCGCTGCAGGGCGCGCTGGTGCGCGATGTCGTGCTGCCGAACATCGCCGTGTTCGGACCGCTGGTCTATCTGGTGGAGCTGGCAATCGCCGTCTCCTTGCTGCTGGGCCTGTTCTCGCGCGCCGGTGCGCTGCTCGGGCTGCTGATGGGCGTCAATCTGTGGCTAGGCCTGTATTCCGCGGACAACGAGTGGCCATGGACCTACATGTTTCTTGTGGTGATCCAGGCGTGGTTCGTCATCGATCCTCCGGGCCGTGCGCTGGGTGCCGATGCGCTGCTGCGTCGGCGCGGCACGCTGCGTCCCGCCGGCGCGCTGTCGTGGGCGAACTGAGTGTGCGCGCCATGAAGCTGCGACGACGCGCGCTGCCGCTGCTGGCGCTGAGCGCCTTCGCTGCGCCGGCGCGGGCTGACACGATCGATCTGTCCCTGGCCTGCGACACCACGCTGGCGCCTGCGATGCGCAAGGTCGCGGCGGCCTACAACATACGGACGGGAGTGCATGTCTTCGTGTTCCCCACCGGTCCAGGGCTGATCCTGCCGCAACTCCAGCGTGACATTCAGAACGACATCGTGGTCACCCAGACATCGATCCTGGACCAGGCGGCGCAGGATGGCATCGTCGCCCGACCGGTGTCGGCGCAGTGGCGCAACCCGATTGTCATCGGCGGCCTGCGGGCTGCTGCGGCCATCGACGGAGTCTTCGCTGCCACCGACCCATCGCCGGCAGCCGACTTCGATGGCCCGGAGCTGTTGCAGCGCCTCTCCGTCAGGCCGACCCGCGTCCTTGGCGCGGTCGATACGGATGAGGTGGCGTTCCTGCTGACCACGGGAGCGGCGCAGGCCGGCCTGCTGCACAGCACCGACCTGAACGCCGACGGGCGGCTCGAGCTGATCCAGCGCGTGCCCGCCGAGGTGCAAGCACCGTTGCGGTATGCGGCCTCGGTCACGCGACTGGCGCGGCGACCGAATCCCGAGGGATTCGTCGCGTTCCTCGCAGGCAGGGAGGCCGCGGCGCTGCTGGCCGAGGCGGGCCTGGAGCCGGCGTCTTGACCCCGGTCCGCGACGAACAGCTGCACCCGCTGTCGCGGCGCATCCTGCACTGGGTGATGGCGCTGTCGATCCTGGTGATGATCGGCAGCGGCTGGCGCATCTACAACGCCAGTCCGATATTCGGTTTCACCTTTCCCGAATGGATCACTCTGGGCGGCGACGGCGAGGCCTCGCTGGCGCGGCATGGCGATCCGGGCGTCGCCACCGCGATCGCCTGGCACTTCGCCGCGATGTGGACCCTGGCCGTCGCCTATATCCTGTTCGTGCTGTGGGGCTGCGTCACCGGTCATTTCCGCCGCGACCTCCTGCCGTTCGGTCCGCGCAGCGTGATGCGCGACATGGTCGCGGCACTGCGGTTCAGGCTGGAGCACCGGCTGGGTCAATACAACGCGGTGCAGAAGGCGGCGTATTGGGGCGTGCTCATTGCGGTGGCCGTCATGATCCTGTCCGGCATCGCGATATGGAAACCTGTGCAGAGCTACCCGCTGGAGTTGCTGTTCGGGGGCTTCCAGGGCGCGCGCGTCGTGCACTTCCTGGTGATGGCCGGCATCGTGTTCTTCCTGGTGGTGCACGTGGGACTTACGCTGATCGTGCCGCGTACCCTGCTCGCAATGGTGCTTGGTCGTGCCAGCGAGCTTCGTCATCCTGTCACATCGGAGAAGGCGCCATGACGGTCGTCCGACGCCAGGCACTGCGCGGAGCGCTCTCGCTCGGGGCGCTGACGCTGCTCACCGGCTGCGACCTGAGCGATCATGACAGCGTACAACGCGTTCTCGCGCGCTTCTCCGAGTGGAACGACGCGGTGCAGGCGGCGATCTTCGGCGCGAACCGTCTGGCGCCAACTTTTCCCGAGGCGATGGCGGTAAAGGATTTCCGTTACAATGCCTGGTATGGCGCGGACAAGGCGCCGCGCCTCGATCCTGCCGACTATCGCCTGCAGCTTGCCGGCCGGATCGATAACAAGCGACCATGGACGGTCGACGAGCTCTATGCGTTGCCGCAGGCGAGTCAGGTTACCCGCCACGTCTGCGTCGAAGGCTGGAGCATGATCGGCAAATGGAGCGGCACGCCGCTGCGCACCTTCCTTGAGCGGATCGGCGCCGACACCACCGCGCGCTATGTCGGCTTCGAGTGCGCCGACGGCTACTACGAGGGCATCGACATGCCGACCGCGCTTCACCCGCAGACGCTCATGGCATTTCGCCTGTCCGACGAGATCCTGCCGCAGAAGTATGGCTATCCGTTCAAGATACGCATTCCCACCAAGCTCGGTTTCAAGAATCCCAAGTTCGTCACGGCGATCTACGTGACCGACAAGCAGCCGCGCGGCTATTGGACCGACCGGGGCTACAACTGGTTCAGCGGCATCTGATGGCGGATCTGCGCGACGTCTGCGCGATGGGCGTCATGGCCAAGGCGCCGCGGACGGGCCGGGCGAAGACGCGGCTGTGCCCGCCGCTGCAGCCCGCGCAGGCGGCTTCGCTCAGCGCGGCGTTCCTGCGCGACATCACCGAGAACATCGCGCTGGCGTCGCGTGCCGCGTCGATTTGCGGCTGGGTGGCCTACGCGCCGATCGGGGAGGAGCATCTGTTCGACGGGCTGCTTGCCGATGGTACCGGGCTCGTGCCGGCCGACGGGTCGCCGCCGATGCCGCGGCACGTCCAGGGCTTCGGACGCTGCCTGCTGCACGCTGCCCAGGCCTTGTTTGCGACCGGTGTCGGCGCGGTCTGCCTGGTCAATTCGGATAGCCCGACTTTGCCGACCGAGCGACTGCTCGAGGCTGCGGTCGCACTGCGTGCGCCGGGCGAGCGGATCGTGCTTGGTCCCGCCGAGGATGGCGGCTACTACCTGTTGGGGATGAAGCATCCGCATCCGCATCTGTTCGCCGATATCGCGTGGAGCACGAGCACCGTCGCAGCAGCGACGCGGGCAAGGGCAGCCGCACTCGGCATCGAGGTCGTCGCACTGCCCACGTGGTACGATGTCGACGACGCGACCTCGCTGCATCGTCTCGCCGCCGGGGCGGACGGTGGCTATGCGGCGCCGGCGACCACCGCGTGGCTTGAACGGAACCGGTCGCGGTGGAACCTGAGCACCGCGGCTCAATGACCGGGCCGGTGCGCCGTCTCATCCTGCTTGCGGTCATCGGCGCGCTGCTTGTTGGACTGGTAGCGGGCGGACTGGCGCTGCTCGACTGGCAGCCGATCGGCCTGGCGCGTGAGATCCGCCTGGCAGAATTTATCGCCAGCCTCTGTGTCGCCGGCGCACTGTGGCTGCTCGCCGTTGTCGTCGTACTCCGGGGCCGTCTGCCGCCAGAGGCCATCTGGCTGGTCGTCGGCGTCGCTGTGGCGATGCGGCTGCTGACGCTCAGTGCGCCACCGGTCCTGTCGTCGGACATCTACCGCTATGTCTGGGACGGCCGTGTGCAGCGCGCCGGCATCAACCCATATCGCTACATTCCGAACGCCGACGCGCTTGCCTTCCTGCGCGACGACGCGGTGTATCCGCAGATCAATCGCGCGGATTATGCACCCACCGTGTACCCGCCGACGGCGCAGGCGATCTTCGCTCTCGCGGCGTTTGTCTCGCCCGGCGTGTTCGGGATGAAACTGATAATCACGGCCTTCGATGCACTGGCGATGTTCGCGCTGATCGTGCTGCTGCGCGCCGGCGGCCGCGATCCCGCGCAGCTGTTGATCTACGCCTGGCTGCCACTGCCGGTGTGGGAGTTCGCCGGCAACGGCCATATCGACGGCGCGGCTGCCGGACTGCTGATGCTGGCGCTGCTGGCCTCGGTGCGTGGGCGATCGCTCTGGACCGGCGTTCTGCTGGCTGGCGCGGCGCTGACGAAGTTCCTGCCCGTCGTGGTGCTGCCGGCGTTCTGGCGGCCACGCGACTGGCGCCTGCCGCTGGCCTTCACAGCGACTGCGATCGCCCTCTATTTGCCTTATGTTGGGGCGGGACGCCAGGCGCTGGGATTTCTGCCGAGCTACCTGGCGGAGGAGCGCTTCGAGAACGGCAGCGGGATTTTCCTGCTCCAGCTGCTCAGCCACATCGTGCCGCTGCCTGACTGGGTCTCCATGCTGTATGTCGTGCTGGTGCTGGGCGCGCTTGGCGTGCTTGCCGTGCGCTTCGCCTTCATGTCTCCGCTGCCCGCGGCTGGTGGCGCGCGTGTCGCGTCGCAGGCGCGGCAGGCGATCATTCTGGGCGCAATTCTGCTGGTGGCCCTGTCGCCGCACTATCCATGGTATTTCGCCTGGCTCGCGCCGCTGGCCTGCCTGGCGCCGCTGCCCGCAGTGCTATGGATCCTGGCGGCCGCACCCTTGCTGGCACACGGATCCTTCGAGTACCTGGCAGTGCCCGCGCTGGTCTACGTTCCCGCCGTGGTCCTCGCGGCGATCGACCTCTGCCGTCGCCTGGCGGCACCGCCTCAAGCCCTACGGAGCGCATGATGAGCGTTGTGAGCGATCCGCGCCGCTACTTCGATTCCGTACAGAGCCGTCCTGCCGAGGCCACCGCGCCGCCGGTCTGCCTGTATCTCGAGGTGACCAACCGCTGCAACCTGCTGTGCGAGACCTGTCCGCGCACTTTCGAGGCGCTCGAACCGCCGGCCGATATGAGCTGGGAGCTCTTCGCCTCGATCGTCGATCAGGTGCCCGACGTCGCGCGCGCGGTTTTGCACGGGGTCGGTGAACCGATGCTGGTGCGCGCGTTGCCACGCATGATCCGCTACCTGAAGGACCGTGGCATCTATGTGCTGTTCAACACCAACGGCACGCTGCTGGCGCCGAAGAAGCACCAGGCGCTGATCGACACCGGGCTGGACGAACTGCGCGTGTCGCTGGACGCGGCGGATGCGAAATCCTTCCACGCAGTCCGCGGGAAGGACCTGTTCGCCCGCATCGTGCGCAACGTGCAGGCGTTCACCGAACTGCAGCGCGCCATCGGCGCCACGACGCCGCGCGTGTCGCTGTGGCTCACTGGGCTCAAGGAGACGATCGAGCAGCTGCCGGAATTCGTACGGCTGGCCGTATCGATGGGGGTGCGGGAGGTTTACCTGCAGCGGCTGGTCTACGACGATGCGGGCTATGGCCTGGCGCGCCCGGAATCTTCGCTGTTCGAGGCGCTGCGCGCCGGGGAGTCGCAGGCGATCGAGGACGCCGCCGCCCTGGCGCGTGAGCTGGGCATTGCGCTCGATGCATCCGGTGCCACCGAACCAGGCCTGAGCCTGAAGCGGCCGGACACCGCGCAGCCGTGGTCGGCGTGCCGGCGGCCTTGGTCGCTGATGTACTTCACCGCGCATGGCCGTGCGTTGCCGTGCTGCATGGCACCGTTCTCGGCGCGCGGCTACGACAGCTATACGCTGGGCGACGCGACACAGCAGACATTGCGCGAGATCTGGAACGGTGCGGCGTACCAGGACTTCCGAGCATCGCTGCTGAGCGATACACCGCCGAGGCCGTGTGCGGGCTGCGGGCTGCGATGGAGTCTCTGAACGCACAGTGAACCGCGTCGTCGCGATCATCCCGACGCTGAATGAAGCGGCGACGATCGCCGCAACGATCGCAACGCTTCCGTGCTCGGTGGTGGACGAGATCATCGTCGCCGACAGCTCGAGCACAGATGGCACGGCGGCGATCGCGAGCGCCGTCGGGGCCCGCGTCGTCACCCTGGTCGAACGCGGCTATGGGCGCGCCTGTGCGGCGGGTGTCGCGGCGGCGGGCGAGGGCTGCGGCATCATCCTTTTCCTCGACGGCGACGGGGCCGATCCCGCCGATCTGGCGGACGTGCTGGTCGCGCCAATCCGTGCCGGCACGCATGACTTCGTTATCGGTTCAAGGGTGCGGGGCAAGCGCGAACCCGGCTCGATGAGTTGGCATCAGGTGCTGGCAGGACGCCTGGCCGGCTGGCTGATCTCGCTGCTGTATGGCGCGCGGTACACCGATATGTGCGCGTTCCGTGCGATCAGCCGCGAGGCGTTGGCACGGCTCGCGATGCGCGAAACCGGCTATGGCTGGAACATTGAGATGCAGATGCAGGCGGCGCGTGCCGGCCTGCGCATCCTGGAGGTGCCCGTGCCGTATCGCTGCCGCGCCGGCGGACGCTCCAAGGTCGCCGGGACCGTCGGCGGCAGCCTCCGCGCCGGCTCGCGCATCATTTTGACAGTTGCGCGGATCGCTTTGGCAGGCGCGAAAAAGGAGTGACGCAGGCGCATGGCTCGCCTACATTGAACGCAAGGCTCCGGCAAAGGAGTTGTCAGGGAGGCGAACATGGGACTTTCAGGACCCACGCCCGGCGGTAACATTTCTCTGATTGGCCGCCGTGACGTGCTGGCACTAGCCGCATCCGCCGCCGTCGGCGGCATGCCGGACCTGGCCCGAGCGGCTGGCCCGGTGGGGCAGCTTACCTACGGCGTGCATATCTCGCTGGCGCCGACATGGTTCGAACCGGCCGAGACGCCGTCGCTCGTTACGCCGTACATGCTGTATTACGCGCTGCACGATGCAATGCTGAAGCCGATGCCCGGCGAGCTGATGGCGCATAGCCTGGCCGAAGTCCTGGTCGGCGACCGAAGACGGCATGAGCTATAGCTTTGTGTTGCGCGACGGCGTGACCTTCCACAACGGCGAGACGGTGACCGCGGAGGACGTGAAATTCTCCTTCGAGCGCTACCGCGGCGCGGCGAAGGCTCCGCTGCATGACCGCGTTGCCTCGGTCGAGGTGCAGGATGCGCGGCATATCCAGTTCAAGCTGAAGAATCCGTGGCCGGACTTCCTGACATTTTACGCGGCAACCACCGGCGCGGGCTGGATCGTGCCGAAGAAATACGTCGAGAAGGTCGGCGACGACGGCTTCAAGAAGGCGCCGGTCGGCGCAGGGCCGTACCGGTTCGTCTCGTTCAACCCTGGCGTGGAACTGGTGCTCGAGGCGTATGAAGGCTACTGGCGCAAACCTGTCAGCGTGAAGCGCCTGACGCTGCGCGTGATCCCCGACGAGGCAACCCGGCTCGCGGCATTGAAGCGAGGCGAGATCGACATCGCCTATTCGATCCGTGGCGAGCTGGCCGAGGAGCTGAAGTCGACGCCTGGGCTTACGCTGAAGCCGGCGGTTATCCAGTCACCGTTCTGGTTGTACTTTCCCGAACAGTGGGATGCGAAGTCGCCCTGGCATGACCAGCGCGTGCGGCAGGCGGCGCGGTTGGCGCTCGACCTGAAGACCATCAATCAGGCGCTGACGCTGGGCTATTCGCATGTGCACGGCAGCCTGATCCCCGATAACTTCGAGTTCTTCTGGAAGCCGCCGGAGCCGGTGTACGATCCCGGCAGGGCGAAGCAGCTGCTGGCCGACGCTGGCTATCCGAGCGGCTTCGATGCGGGCTACTACAACTGCGACAGCTCCTACGCCAACTTGGCCGAGGCGACCAACAACTACCTGGGCGCGGTCGGCATCCGGGCCAGGCTGCGGCCGCTGGAGCGCGCCTCGTTCAACCAGCAGTTCGCCGACAAGAAGCTCAGGAACATCATCCAGGCCGGCAGCGGTTCGTTCGGCAACGCGGCGACTCGGTTCGAGACGTTCATCGTGAAGGGCGGCGCCTACGCCTATGGCAGCTACCCGGACCTCGACGCGATGTTCGAGCAGCAGGCGGTCGAACTGGACCACGGCAAGCGCGCCGAGATCCTGACCAGGATGCAGCAGATCCTCTATGAGCGCGTTATCGGCACGCATCTCTGGCAGCTCGCCTTCATCAATGGCGTGGGACCACGGGTCGGCCAGTCGAACTTCGGCCGGATTGCCGGATTCCCCTACACCGCGCCCTATGAAGACCTCACGTTGAAGAACGCATGACGGAGACGAAGATGACGACACGACGCGAGGTGCTGGCACTCGCCGCACTGGGCATGGCGGCGGGCGCCGTGCGTCCGGCGAAGGCCGCCGCCCCGGCGGGGCAGCTGACCGTCGGCGTGCATATCACGCTGGCGCCGACCTGGCTCGATCCCGCCGAGACGCAGGGCATCATCACGCCGTTCATGGTGCTGTACGCGCTGCACGACGCGGTGGCGAAGCCGATGCCGCAAGGCAACCCGACGCCGTCGCTGGCGGAGTCCTGGTCGGCCGGCGAGGATGGGCTGAGTTACGAGTTCGCGCTGCGCAAGGACGCGAAGTTCCACAACGGCGAACCGGTGACCGCCGACGACGTGAAATTCTCGTTCGAGCGCTATCGCGGCGCGGCGCACGGGCTGCTGAAGGAACGCGTGGCCGCGGTGGAGACGCCCGATCCCGCAGCGCGTCGTGTTCAAGCTGAAGAATCCGTGGCCGGATTTCATCACCTTCTATACCGTTGCATCGGGCGCCGGCTGGGTCGTACCGCGCAAATACGTGGAGAAGGTCGGCGAGGACGGGTTCAAGAAGGCGCCGGTCGGCGCGGGCCCCTACAAGTTCGTCTCGTTCACGCCGGGCGTCGAACTGGTGCTGGAGGCGTTCGACCAATACTGGCGCAAGACGCCGGCGGTGAAGCGCATCGTGCTGCGGGTGATCCCCGACGAGTCGACACGGCTCGCCGCGCTGAAGAACGGCGAGGTGGACATCGCCTACTCGATCCGCGCCGAACTGGCGGAAGAGCTGCAGCGCACGCCGGGTCTGACGCTGCGGCCGACCGTCGGTTCGGCGCCCTACTATATGTATTTTCCCGAGCAGTGGGATCCGAAGTCGCCGTGGTACGACCAGCGGGTGCGGCTGGCGACGAAATACGCGCTCGACTACAACACGATCAACAAGGCGCTGACGCTGGGCCATTCGCACATCACCGGCAGCGTCATTCCGGAGAACTTCGAGTTCTACGAGAAGCTGGCGCCGCCGGTGTACGATCCGGAGAAGGCGAAGCAGCTGCTGGCCGAGGCGGGTCATGCCGGCGGCTTCGATGCCGGCTTCTATACCTGCGATGTGGCCTACGCGAATCTCGGCGAGGCCGTGCTCAACTATCTCGGCGAGGTCGGCATCCGCGCCAGGCTGCGGCCGCTGGAGCGCGCGGCGTTCTTCAAGGGCTACGCCGACAAGAAGTACAAGAACATCATCCAGGGTGCCTCGGGCGCGTTCGGCAATGCCGCGACGCGGCTGGAGGAGTTCGTCGTCAAGGGCGGCAACTACGCCTATGGCAGCTATCCCGAGATCGACGAGCTGTTCCCGTTGCAGGCGGTGGAACTGGACCGCACGAAGCGCGCGGCGATCCTGACGAAGATGCAGCATCTGCTCGACGAGCGCACGATGTACGTGTCGATCTGGCAGCTTGCGTTCATCAGCGGCGTGGGGCCGCGGGTGGCGGAATCCGGCTTCGGCCTGATCAAGGGCTTCGTCTACACCGCGCCCTACGAGGACATCACGCTGAAGAGCGCATAGGGGGCCCTCATGAAGCAGTTCGTCATGCGGCGGCTCGGCTATTCGCTGCTCTCGCTGCTGGTGCTGTCGCTGACCATCTTCCTGTTCGTCCGCGTCACCGGCGATCCGGCGACGCTGCTGGTCGAGCCGGGCGCCAGCGAGGACGATATCGCGGCGATCCATCAGAAGTTCGGCCTCGATCAGCCGCTCTGGATGCAGTACGGGCTGTTCATGGTGCACCTGCTCCGCGGCGATTTCGGCCAGTCGTTCTACTACCAGACGCCGGTGTTCGAGCTTTACCTCGACCGTCTGCCGAATTCGCTGCTGCTCGCTGTGGTGGCGATGGCGTTTCTCGCTGCTGGTGGGCATCCCGAGCGGCATCCTGGCGGCGGTGCGCGTCGGCCGCTTCTGGGACAGCGCCGGCAAGCTGTTCGCGCTGCTCGGCCTGTCGCTGCCGTCGTTCTTCGTCGGCCTCGTGCTGATCCTGGTCTTCTCGGTCTATCTCGGCTGGCTGCCGTCATCCGGCTCCGGCGGCATCCTGCACATCCTCATGCCGGCCTTCGCACTCGGCTGGTATTTCGCCGCGGCGCACATGCGCCTGACGCGGTCGTCGATGCTCGAGGTGCTCGGCTCGGAATACGTCAAGCTGGCGCGGCTGAAGGGACTGCCGCAGTCGTGGGTGATCGGCAAGCACGCATTCAAGAACGCGCTGATCCCGGTGCTGACGCTGGCCGGCATCAACCTGGTGCTGATGATCAATGTCGCCGTCGTGGTCGAGACGGTGTTCGCCTGGCCCGGCATCGGGCGGTTGCTCTACGAGGGCATCAGCTTCCGCGACTTCCCGGTGGTGCAGGGCGTCGTGATCATGGGCGGCACCATGATCGTGGTGGTGAACCTCCTGGTCGATGTCGTCTACGCCGTGATCGATCCCCGCATCCGAGTGGAGAAGTGACGCATGAGCATGTCGAGCGAGACCATTGTCCTCACGTCGCCGCTGCCGTCGCGTTCCGCGATGCGCGGGCTGGGCGATCTGCCGTTGATCCCGATCATCATCCTGGGAGTCATCGCCTTCATGGCGATCTTCGCCGACGTCCTGGCGCCGCACAATCCAGAGGTCGGCAGCCTGACAGCGCGCTTCAAGCCGCCGTTCTGGCAGACCGGCGGCGCGATGAACCACCTGCTCGGCACCGACCAACTTGGGCGCGACGTGCTGTCGCGGCTGATCTTCGGCGCCCGCGTCTCGATGGTGGTCGGCTTCACCGCGGTGATCTTCGCCGGTGTCATCGGTACGGTGCTCGGTATCCTCGCCGGCTATATCGGCGGCTGGGTCGACCAGATCATCATGCGCGTCACCGATGCCTGGCTCGCGCTGCCGGCGCTGACCTTCGCGATCTTCCTCGCCGCCATCGTCGGTCCCTCGATGTGGAACATCGTGATCATCCTCGGCGCGGTCTACTGGACGCGCTACGCGCGCGTCGTGCGCGGCGAAGTTCTGTCGCTGAAGGAGCGCGAATTCGTCCGCCTGGCGATCGTCGCCGGCTGTTCGAAATGGACCATCATGCGGCGGCACATCCTGCCCAACGTGGTCAATTCGGCGATCGTGCTGGCGACGCTGATGCTGGGCGTGGTCATCGTCACCGAGGCGTCGCTGTCGTTCCTCGGCGTCGGCGTGCCGCCGCCGCAGCCGGCCTGGGGACTGATGCTGTCCGATGGCAAGCAGGGGCTGATGGTGGGCTACTGGTGGCTCACCGTGCTGCCGGGCTGCTGCATCATGCTGATGGTGCTTTCCGCAAACCTTCTCGGGGACTGGCTCCGTGTCAAACTCGACCCTCAGCTCCGTCAGCTCTAAGCCGCGTCCCGGCGCGGCGGCCATGCCGGCTCGCCCGCTGCTGGAACTCGACGGCCTCTCGACCCACTACGTCTCGGCTCAGGGGACGCGGGTGGTGCGCGCGGTGGACGACGTGTCGCTGCGCGTCAGCGCCGGCGAGACGGTCGGCATCGTGGGCGAGTTCGGGCTCGGGCAAGAGCACGCTGGCGCTGAGCATCCTGCGTGTGCTGCCGACCGCGGCGCAGATCGTCAGCGGGCAGATGTGGTTCGAGGGCGAAGACCTCGTGCGTAAGTCCGACGCCGAGATGCGACGCATCCGCGGCAAGCGGATCGCGATGATCCTGCAGGATCCGATGGCGTCGCTGAACCCGCTGTTCACCATCGGCAACCAGGTCGCCGAGCCGATCCGCGTGCACGAGGGAACCCGGCGCAAGGCGGCCTGGCAGCGGGCGCGTGCGTCTGCTGAAGGCGGTGCGCATTCCGTCGCCCGAGACGCGCGTCACGCAGTATCCGCACGAGATGTCGGGCGGCATGCGCCAGCGCATCGTCGGCGCCATCGGCATCGCCTGCGAGCCGCGCCTGCTGATCGCCGACGAGCCGACCACCAGCCTCGATCTGACGATCCAGGCGCAATACCTGAACCTGCTGCGCGAATTGCAGCGCGAGCATGGGCTGGCGCTGATCTTCATCACCCACAATCTCGGCATCGTCGCCAAGATGTGCGACCAGCTGGTGGTGATGTATGCGGGACGCGTCGTGGAATTCGGGCCGGTCTCGCGCATCTTCAACGCGCCGGCGCATCCCTACACGAAGGCGCTGCTGAACTCGATCCCGCGCATGACCGACAACCGCCAGCGCCTGACCGCGATCGACGGTCAGCCGCCGGACCTGTCGCGCCTGCCGCGCGGCTGCGCGTTCGCCGCGCGCTGTCCTGCGGCGTTCGACCGCTGCCACGCCGAGGCGCCGCCGGAATTCAATCTCGACGGCGGGCGCACCGCGCGCTGCTGGCTGGCGAGCGTCGCGGTACAGAGCGGGGCCGCGTGATGAACGTGCTCGAAGCGACGGGGCTGACCAAGCATTTCCAGGCGCGGCGCGGCGTGTTCGGCGGCACCCGCGGCGTGGTGCGCGCGGTGGACGACATCTCGTTCGCCATCGAGAGCGGACGCACGCTGGGCGTGGTCGGCGAGTTCGGGCTGCGGCAAGACGACGACGGCGAAGCTGGTGCTGGGGCTGGAGGAGCCGACCGGGGGCAGCATCCGCTTCGAGGGCCGCGATCTGCAGGAACTCGACAGCGCAGGGCGGCGCCACTATCGCAAGTCGGTGCAGGCGGTGTTCCAGGATCCATATGCGTCGCTCAGTCCGCGCATGCGGATCAGCGACATCATCGCCGAACCGCTGGTGACCAACGAGAAACTCGGCGCTTCGGCGGTGCGCCGGCGCGTGCTGCAATTGCTCGATCTCGTCGGGCTGCCGGAGCGGTCGGCCGATCTGTTCCCGCACGAATTCTCCGGCGGTCAGCGACAGCGCATCGCGATCGCGCGGGCATTGGCACTGTCGCCCAGGCTGATCGTGCTGGACGAGCCGGTCTCGGCGCTCGACGTGTCGATCCGCGCGCAGATCCTCAACCTGCTGCGCGACCTGCAAGAGCAGATGGGGCTGTCGTACCTGTTCATTGCGCACGACCTCGCCGCCGTGGCGCATATGAGCCACACGATCGTGGTGATGTATCTTGGCAAGATCGTCGAGATGGGGGACGCGCAGACACTGGCTCGCGCGCCGAAGCACCCGTACACCGCCGCGCTGTTCTCCGCGGCGCTGCCGAGCCATCCGGACGAGCGGCGCGATGAGATCATCCTGGCAGGCGAGGTGCCAAGTCCGCTGAACCCGCCCGCCGGCTGCCGCTTCCATCCGCGCTGCCCGCATGCGATGCCGGTCTGCGGCCGGCAGGAACCGATGCTGGCGCAAGTGGGTGATCGCGTCGTGGCCTGCCACCTGCACGAGCAGCCCAGACACTAGCCAGGCGCCCCGGCGTCCGCTGCGGGCTGCGAACTTGCGGCTCGCACTGTGACTTGGTTAACAATCCACGCTCGGCGCGACATGTTACCAGCATAATCAATGGTGCAAGGGGGAACTCATATGCAACGTCGGGTCGTGTTGTCCGGCCTGGTGCTTTCGCCGGTGCTGGCCGTGATCGGCTGCGGCACCTCGCAAGACCAGGTCAAGACGGACGTGAGCCTGATCGCCAATGGCCTGTCCGGCGTCGTCTCTGCGCTGCAGGCGCTTCCTGCCGGCCGTATTCCGCCCGATGTGCTTTCGCGTGCTCAGGCCATCATCGGCGACATCAGGATGAATGCCGCCGCCATCAGCCAGGCGATCACGGCGAACCCGGATACAGTGCAGGCGATCAGCTCCTCGGTTTCCACCTTGTCCGTTCTGCTCACGCCGTTCTTCCCCGCGGCGCCCGCCGTGGGCCTTGCGGTGCAGGCTGCGCTGGCCCTGTTGCCGGTTGTCCTGGCCGCTGTCGGAAGAACGCCGGCGGCGGCCACCGCGGCGCCAAAGATGACGCCGGAGCAGGCGCGGGCGGTTTTGACGAGCGCCGCGGCAAAGTAATTGCCGCACACCGCTCCGCTGAGGGAAGGCGTCCATGAGCGAATTCATCGACCGGCTGAAACTGCGGTTGGGTCGTCTGCCGCACGATCCGGCCGCGCTGGCACGGGTCCCGTCATTTGCCAACCAGAGGCTGTCCGGCTTTGTTCCACGGCCGGTGGTGGATCGCAGCGAGATCGCCTTCGCGCCGGGCCTGTATCACAACGACAGGCTGCCTGACTGCACCGCCGCCGGGCTGGCGAACGCCGCCCGCGCCGTCGCCGCACTGAACGGCTTCGAGCTCGCGATCGAGCCGGAGAAGGTGCCATTGTTCTACGCAGCCTGCATCGGTTGCGCACCGACATTCGACGCGATGGAGGCGACGCTTGGCGCCGTCGCGCTCGACGTGCTGAACCACCAGGCCGTGCACGGGTTCGACGCCCTGATGCAGTCGCCGCTCGTCGGTCTGCACGCGGTGCTGCCGCATACCCGGGCCGCGATCGCCAACGCGATCGATCACCTCGGCCATGCCTATCTTGGCGTCACGCTGCACCAGCGCGACATGGATGGTTCGGCGGTCTGGGACGTGGGTGACGGCCGCGCGGATGGCGAGGTTGTCGGCGGCCACGTCGTCGTCGGCTGGGACTATATGGGCCTCGCCGACGATGCGACGCTGCGGGTCTGCACCTGGGGCAGGTTGCAGAAGGCGACGTGGCGATGGCTCGACGCACGCCTGTCGGAGGCGCACGCGCTGATCTGGCGGCAGCTCGCCGATCCGTCGGGGCGTGATATCGGCGTGGACATCGCGACGCTGGAGGACGCTCTGGCGCGGATCAGGACCACCTGACATGGGGCCGGGACTCCGCGTCCAGCACTCGCCGGGCGTCACACCATCGAGCGGAAGAAGTAGTAGAGCGAAGCCGCCAGTATGATCGCGGCAGGCAGCGTCAGCACCCAGGCGAGCACGATGCTGCGCACCGTGCTCCACTGCAGCCCCGAGCCGTTGGCGGCCATGGTGCCGGCGATGCCCAACGACAGCACGTGCGTGGTGGAGACCGGCAGGCCATACATGTCCGCGGCCACGATCGTGGCCGCGGCGACCAGTTCGGCGGAGGCGCCCTGGCCGTAGGTGAGGTGGCTCTTGCCGATTTTCTCGCCGACGGTGATGACAATACGCCTCCAGCCGACCATCG
The DNA here is from genome assembly GCA_963812075.1 of uncultured Alphaproteobacteria bacterium. Lineage (GTDB taxonomy): Bacteria > Pseudomonadota > Alphaproteobacteria > Acetobacterales > Acetobacteraceae > JAMXLO01. Next base: position 87,245 of record CAWETN010000012.1, on the reverse strand, counting down.
TGCCGAGGTCCGGGGCAATGGCCACCGAGACCCTCACCCAGAGCGGGATGAACTTCGTGCCGGCGTCGAGCGCCGCCTTGTAGGATGACAGAGTCGCGGCATCGTCGCCGGCCAACCCCTGAGTTGTATCAGGCGCACGGCCTCGCTGACCAAATACATATCGTTGCGCACGTTCTGCACCGAGGCGGCCGGCACCTTGGCGATCGCGCCGTACTGACCGACCTGGTCGGCGATATCCTGGGTGAGCCGCGCCATACCGGCGTAGACCAGCGGCCTGTCCACGTCGCGGGTGCGGATCGCCTCCTCGACGGCTGGCCTTGCCTCCTTGCTGGTCATCACCAGGTTGCAGGCGCGCCGATCGAAGATCTGGCGGCCCTGCTCCATGGCCTGCAGGAAGGCGGGGGTCGCACTGGTCGGCAGCGTGTGGTTCAGCGCATAGGCCGTCGGCACCGCGCCGATCAGGATCAGCATGATCATGATAAGGCCCATGCCCTTCTGCCCGTCGTTGGATCCATGCGCGAACGAGACGCCGGTGCAGGTCAGGATCAACAGGCCGCGGATCCGCCGATCAGGTTCCAGCAGCCGGACCACACCACGGCGGCCTGGGCGGGCAGGCTGTGCGTGTAGATCACCGTCGCCACCGCATTGGCGGTGTCATGGAAGCCGTTGACGAACTCGAAGCCGAGGGCGATCAGCAGAGCGATACCCAGCAGAACGAATACGCCGATCGCGAGCGGCGGCGTAGCCGAGTTGCCGATGTCGTTGATCAGGCCGTAGAGCGCGAACAGGATGCCGGCGGTCAGCAGGGCCACGAACACCGCGACGCTGGCGAGGGTCGGCTTCGCATCGAGTCAGCGAGGGTTGTCGTGATGGTGGCGATGATGGCCGGCCGCGACGTGCGCGCCGGCGTAGTCCGCTCCGCCGGCTGAATCTTTACAGACTGATGAATATTGGCCGCGGCTGGGCGGCCCGACCGAGGGCGGCTTCGCGGTGCACGAAGTGCACCGGATCGACGACTACCCAGGATCTTCAGGCGCGGCTCGATGGGATGCGATTCCCGAGGTGACCCCGCCCGAGGTTCGCACGACATTTAGTACGATATAGTGTGCTACGATACGGAGGCGCGTGCTGACCTGCCTCGCTCGATCACCAATGCCAGCGTATGGATTTGTAATATGGCGCAATTCGAGCCTTGATCGCCGGGTCTTGACGGCTCTCCCATTCGGTCAGCGAATAGGATCAACCGACCTACCAGAGCGTCAGGAACGTCTATGACCTTGCGGAACCGCACCCTCGCCGTCTTGTCCGTTCTGCTGCCGACCGGGGCGTTCGGCATGTCCCTCGCCTTGGCCGCCGCGCCGCCCGCAGGCGGTGAGGCCGGCGCGGCGAGCGAGAGCGTCGCCGCCCGGCTGCAGGCAATTCGCACCGGCGTCTCCGCGGTGACCCAGGAATTGCCGGCTGAGCCCGAGATCGACCCCAACATCACCAAGGTCTGGTGGGGAAACGGCGGCTGGCGTCCGGGTTGGGGTAACGGCGGCTGGCGTCCGGGCTGGGGCAATGGCGGCTGGCGCAACGGCGGTTGGCGCAATGGTGGCTGGCGCAACGGCGGTTGGCCGAATTTCTGGCGCAACTGGTAGGGCCGGGGACGTTCGGAAGGATGTCGCTGCCGACAACAGCGGGCGCGACGGTGCCGGTGATCACGACCGTCGTGGTGCAGCCCACGCCGTTCTGCAACATCGACTGCACCTATTGCTACCTGCCGCAGCGCGACGTGAAGACGGTGATGCAGCAGGGCACGATCGCCGGGCTGTTCGACAAGGTGTTCGCGTCCGGCTGGGCCGCTCCGCAACTCACGGTGATCTGGCACGCCGGCGAACCGCTGGTGCTGCCGGTCGCGTTCTACCAAGCAGCCTTCGAGGCCATCGAGGCACTGCGGCCGCCCGACGTGGCGGTGCGGCATTGCTTCCAGACCAACGGAATGTTGATCACGCCGGCCTGGTGCGATTTCCTCAAACAGCATGACGTTGGCATCGGCGTCAGCATCGACGGCCCGCGGCATCTGCACGATGCGCACCGTGTGACGCGTTCCGGCCGCGGCACGTTCGACCGCACCGTCGCCGGCATACGCCTGCTGCGCCGCGAGCATGTCCCGTTCCACGTCATCTCGGTGCTGTCGGCCGCGAGCCTGGACGCGCCGGAGGAGCTGCTGGCCTTCTATGTCTCCGAAGGCATCGAGAATGTCTGCTTCAATGTCGAGGAGTCGGAGGGCGACCACGTCTCCGGCCTGTTCGCCGTGACCGATGTGCAGCAACGCTTTGCCCGATTCCTCGAGCGGTTCTGGCGGCTCGCGCGCGAGGACGGCAGCATCCATTTCCTCCGGGAGATCGACGAGATGCTGCCGCGGGTGTTCCGCCCCGAGGAAGACGAGATCGACAACATGCAGGTCGCGCCGTTCGGCATGCTGAACGTCGATTGCCACGGCAATGTCTCCAGCTTCTCGCCGGAACTGCTTGGCCTCAAAAGCGCGGAATACGGCGACTTCATCATCGGCAACGTCAACACGGATTCGCTCGATGCGATGTGGCACAGCGCCACGATGCAGGCAATGTGCCGGGACATCGCGGCTGGCACTGAGGCGTGCCGGCAAGGTTGTGGGTATTTCTCGGTTTGCGGTGGCGGCGCACCGGTGAACAAGCTTGCCGAGAACGGGAGTTTTCGCAGCAGCACCACGTCCTTCTGTCGTTTGACCCAGATGGTCCCCACCGACCTGATCCTCGCCGCGTTCGCTCAACTGGAGCGGACGATCGCGAGTGATGGCACACAAAAGTCGGGTTCGCTGGTGTACCCGGGCACGATGCGTCGGGTGGCAGCCGGTTGATGCCGGTTGCCTACCGCGGCATGCGCTTGACGACGGCCCATGCGCGTTCAGGAGGGATTGGATGTTCAGACAGACATTGGCGGCATTGGCGGTTCTGGCCTCCGGATCCCTGTTGTTGGGGGACGGCGGTCCGGCTGCCGCGGCACCCGCGCCGCAGGCCCCGGCGGCCAGCACCCCTGGTGGTGCGAACCCGCAGCAGGCGGATGTGCCGGGCGACGAACAACTCCCGGAGGTCCCGGTACTCATGGTGACCAGCGTCGAGGTGATGCGCAGCACGCACGAGCCTACGCTCGATGTCGTCCGCGTCCGCGGGATCGCGAGCACCGACGGCTGGGCCGATCCGGAAGTGCTGCCAATCACCCAGGGCACGCCGGCGACCGGTGTCCTCGACGTGGTTCTTGTCGCACACCCCCCGGCCGACACTTCGGAGCCAACCGGTTTCATGCCGATCGAGGCGATCTTTCCGCTCGATACCGGTCATCCCTTCAAGGCGGTCCGGGTTCGCGGCGCATCCAATTCGATCCTGCTGAAGACACTCCCCGGTTATGCTGAAGGCCGTCCGGTCGGCGACGATTGCAGCAAATGCGTCGGTAAGTATTTTCTGGCGTCCGGCACCCCGCTGCCGGCGGGCAAATCCGCGGCGGACACCGTGAAGCAGGAGGACCTGCCGACGACGCTGCGGGTGGTCAAGCCCGCCGACGGAATTGCCTCGAAGGATCATGATCCGAATCGGTTGACCATCGTGATCGATGACGACGGCACGATCGTCGATGCCGGTTGGGACTGAGCGCCCGCGATCAGGCCTGGACGGCCGGCATCCAGTTAGCGGCGCGGCGCTCCAGCCGGCTCTCGGTCGTCTCACCGTCGTAGTCCGGTGCCGCGGGCGGCTGGGTGAACGCGGCGCGATCGTCCAGGCTGTTCACGTTGACCACCGCGCGCAAGCCGCTGGCGGTCTCGCATAGCGCGCCGATATAGACGCCGCAGCGGCCGCACAGCAGGTAGTCGGCGGTGCGCGAGCCGAAGCGATAGCGCTCGACCAACGACCAGTCCGCTGCGGTGATCTCCACGCGGCCGTCGCGATCGGAGACCGTGCGCGTGCCGTGCGAGCGGCAGAACGAGCAGGAGCACGAGCGCAGCGGCATCTGCTCCGGTACGCGCGACAGCTGCAGACGCACGCCGATGTTGCCGCAGTGACAGCCGCCGGAGTGGAGCATGGGCGCCTCGCGTGGTGGAGCCGGCACGCTAGGCGGTCGCGGCGCCTGGGGCTAGCCTTGGCCTGCGACTGCGGAGGAAGCTGCCATGCTTCGCAAGGAACAGAACGACCTGCTGACCCGCACCGGCGTGGGCACCCCGATGGGCGAGATGTTCCGCCGCTATTGGATGCCCGCGTTGCTGGCCGAGGAGCTGCCAGAGAATGACTGCGCGCCGGTGCGCGTGCAGCTGCTGTCGGAGAGGCTGATCGCCTTCCGCGACACCCAGGGTCGCTACGGCCTGATGGACGAATTCTGTGCGCACCGCGGCGTGTCGCTGTGGTTCGGGCGCAACGAGGAATGCGGGCTGCGCTGTCCGTACCATGGCTGGAAATACGACGTCACCGGTCAGTGTGTGGAGATTCCGTCGGAGCCGGAGCAGAGCGGCTTCCGGGCGATGATCCGGCTGCGCTCCTACCCGCTGGTGGAGCGGGGCGGCGTACTGTGGAGCTACATGGGGCCGCCGGAGCATCAGCCGGGGCTGCCGGAGTTCGAGTTCGCCATGGTGCCGCCGGAGCAGACCTACACATCGAAGCGGCTGCAATGCTGCAACTGGCTGCAGGCGCTGGAGGGCGGCATCGATTCGAGCCACGTGTCGTGGCTGCATCGCGACGCGCTGCGTTCCGATCCACTGATGGTGGGATCGCGCGGCAATGAGTACAACCTGGGCGATGCGGCGCCGGTGTTCCAGGTGGTGGATCAGCCGGCCGGCCTGTTCATCGGCGTGCGGCGCAATGCAGAGGATGGCTACTACTGGCGCATCACACCGTGGTGCATGCCGTCATTCACCATGATCCCGCCGCGTGGCAGTCATCCGGTGCATGGACATTTCTGGATACCGATCGACGACGAGAACTGCTGGGCGTGGAGCTTCGACTATCATCCGACGCGAGCGCTGACCGATGCTGAGGTGCAGGCGATGCGTGACGGCAAGGGCATCCACACGCGCACCATCCCGGGCACCTACATCCCGATCGCCAATCGCGACAACGACTACCTGATGGACCGCGCGGCACAGAAGGCCGGCACCACGTACAGCGGCGTTGCCGGCATCGCGATGCAGGATGCGTCGCTGCAGGAAAGCATGGGCGCGATCATGGACCGCTCGCGCGAACACCTGCTGTCTACGGACAACGGCATCATCATGGCGCGGCAGCGTCTGATGCGCGCGGCGCGTGCGCTGGAGCAGGGCGAGCCGCCGCCTGGCATCGATCCGGCCACCCACCGCGTACGGTCGGCCTCGGTGGTGCTGCCGCGGGATGCATCGTTCGCCGACGCGGCGCGCGAGGCGCTGACGGCGCGGCCGGGCGTGGCGCCGACATCGGTTTGAGGGAGGGAGAGGGCATGGCCTGGAAACGCATGGTGCTGCAGATCGGCATGGGCACCGACATCCGTGGCGCCGACTACACCAAGGCGGCGGTGCGCGCGCTGCGCGACGCGCTGTGGCACAACTCGCTGAGCATAGCCGATGCGGCTGGGCTGCATGTGGACTCGATGCGGGTGGAAGTCACGATCGGCGTGCCGAAGCCGGACCTGGTGGACAAGGCGCAGGTGCTGGCGGTGCTGCCGCATGGCACCGGCACGGTGAACGTCGTCGAGGGCGGGCTGGAGATCTCCAACGACGCCGGCACCAATTCCACAGTGATTGCCAATGCGGCCGCCGTCGTGCGGCTTGACGTATAGGGAGGTCTCGCGATGGCAAAGCGCATCATCCTGGAGATGGGCAGCGGCAACGACCTGCATGGCGGCGACTACACCAAGGCGGCACTGCGCGCGGTGCAGGACGCGCTGCACCACAGCTCGCTCAGCTTCATCCGCAGCTTCGGCCTCGACTTCCGCCGCATGCAGGTGGAGGTGACGATCGGCGTGCAGCAGCCCGACCGGGTGGACGCGGCGGCGGTGAAGGCGTCGCTGCCGCACGGTGAGGTGACGGTGAAGGTGGTCAAGGGGGGCTGGACGTGCCGGATGAAACCTCCAGCGATGTGGCGGTGATCGCATCGGCCGCTGTTGCGGTCCGCATGGAACTGCCGCAGGCTAAGCCAGCCTAATGGGAGAAAGTCCAATGGCGAGCTACGAATACACCACGCAGGACGTCGAATATCTGCGGCACGGCGACCGGAAGTTCATGGCGCGGCTGTTCAAGCCGCAGGGCAAGGGGCCGTTCCCGGCGATCGTCGAGGTGCATGGCGGCGCCTGGTGCAACGGCGACCTGAATGAATGCCAGATCTATGGCGAAGGCTTCGCGCGCGCCGGGCTGGCGGTGGCAGCGATCGATTTCCGTCACGCCGGCGACGCCTACCCGACGTCGCTCGCCGACATCAACTACGCGATCCGCTGGGTGAAGGCGCATGCCTCGGAACTGAACACCCGCGCCGACCTGATCGGCATCGCCGGGCAATCGAGCGGCGGGCATCTCGGCATGCTGGCGGCGATGCGGCCGAACGACCCACGCTATGCGGCGATCCAGCTGCCGTCATCGGCCCCCGCGGTCGATGCGACGGTGCGTGCGGTGGCGATGCTGTGGCCGGTGATCAACCCGCTGTCGCGCTACCGCCATGCGCTGAAGGCGCGCGATTCTGCGAACCCGCCGGCCTGGGTGGGCAGCATCCCGCAGCGGCATGACCTCTATTGGAAGACCGAGGCGAACATGGCCGAGGGCAATCCGATGCTGATCCTGGAGCAGGGCGAGAAGGTGCAGCTGCCGCCGGCGATCTGGATCCAGGGGCAGCCGGACATCGTGCACGACTACCGCGATCCGGAAGGCCCCGTGGCGGAGCATGAGCCGCAGCGGTTCGTGAACAACTACCGCAAGGCGGGCGGCGAGATCGATCTGCTGTATGTCGACAACGCGAAGAAGGCCGGCGCCGGATCGTTCGCACCGGCGGCGGCGTTCTTCCACCGGTATATACAAGCGTAGCTGCCATTTCCCCTCTCCGCCCCGGGGCGGAGAGGGCCAGAGGGCCAGGCTGAGGTGGGGCCGTGGCGCGCTTAGTCCAGCAGCCGTCCCAGCCCGGGCAACCTCTCGCCCGCTCCCACCATGCGCATCATCGCCCACAGTGCCGCCCCGTTGGTCGTGATCACCGGCTTGCCGAACTCTCTCTCCCATGCCGGCACGGCCGTCATGGTGGGGAAATTGCCGCCAGGCACCACCAGAACCTCGATCTCCGGCCGATCGATGCGGGCGAATGCATCCCGCGCATTCTCCGGACCCAGCTTGCCGATCATGTAGGAGTTGGTGGCGGCAAATCCCTCCATCGCCACGACCCGCAGACCGTATTTGCTTTCATAATAGTGCTTCGCCCGCTCGATCACCGGCTGGGAGTAGGGCGAGACCAGAGCGATCCGCGTTGCGCCGAGTGCCTGCACCGCCTGGCCGACAGCCTGCGCCGAGGTGATCGCCGGGACACCCGACGCGCTGGTGATGCGCTGCGTCGTCACGGCGTCATAGTCATCGGCGAACAGGCTGGCGGAAGTCTGCGCCAGGCTGATGACCTCGACCCGCGCCGTGCCGAGCAACTTCGCCTGATACGCCACGTCCTCGTCCTTGCTGGGCGAGAACGGACCTTCGCTGGATTTGCCCAGGCGGCCGAAATGCGCCTGCAGCGACGGCGGGAGCAACCGGCTGTACCCGATCTCACATGTCGTGTTGGTCGAGGGAATCAGAACGCCGAAATGATGAGTCATAGCCCGGTCCCTTCACCTGGGGCCGCCATCCTGACACACTCCGGCCAACCGCGCAGGAGGCGTCAATGAAGGTCGGCGTGTCGCTCAGCATCCTGGCCCAGGCGGGGCGGTCGGACGTCGCCGTCTACAAGGAGCACCTCGAACTCGGCGATCTGGCCGAACCGCTGGGCTTCGACTCGATCTTCGCGCTGGAGCACCACTTCACCGGCTACTCGATGTCGCCGGCGCCGGTGCAACTGCTCAGCTACTTCGCCGGCCGTACGAAGCGCGTGCAACTGGGCACCGCAGTCATCGTGCTGCCCTGGCACGATCCGATCCGCGTGGCCGAGAGCATCGCGCTGCTCGACGTGCTGTGCGGCGGGCGCTGCCTGTTCGGCTTCGGTCGCGGCGCCGCCAGCGTGGAATATGCGGGCTTCCGTATCCCGATGGAGGAGGCGCGGCCGCGCTTCGTCGAGGCGGCGCAACTGATCCGCCATGCGCTGGTCGAGCCCGAGTTCGAATGGCAGGGCGAGTATTACCAGATTCCGCGCACCTCGATCCGCCCGCGGCCGATCTCCAATCCGGAGCGCCGCTTCTTCGTCTCCGCGGTGACACCCGAGTCGGCCGAGATAATGGCGAAGCTGGGCTTCGGCATGATGGTGATCATGCAGAACGAATGGCCGAAGGCCGCGGCCGAAATCGACCGCTTCCGCGCGATCGCCGCCGCCGTCGGCCACGTGCCGCCGCCGCCGGTCCTGCTGACCAACGTCGCCTGCGCCGAAAGCCGCGACGAGGCGCATGAACTTGCCATGCGGTATCTCGGGCGGAAATGGGATTCGATCGACAACCACTACCATTTCTCCGACGGGCACCTGGCGTCGGTGAAGGGCTACGAGGCGTACGGCAAGATGACCAAGACCTACGCCAAGATGAAGGAGGAGACGGCTCGGCAGAAGGCGACGGAGTTCTACGTAGGGATCCAGATCGTCGGCACACCAGACGACTGCATCCAGCAGATCGCCGAACTGCGCTCGCTCACCGGCACGGATCACATCATCGCCGACTTCTCCTATGGCGGCATGCCGCACGAGCAGGGTGAGCTTAACATGCGCCTGTTCGCCGAGCGTGTGGTGCCGGCGTTGCAGCGTGACACGGCGTTCGCCGGCGGTCCGGCACAGCGCAGCGCGCCGGCGCACGACGACGTCTTCGCACCCGCCTAATCCGGCTCCTCATCGGTACTGCTTCGCGCCGTAGGGGATCACCACGCCCGGCAGCTTGCGCGTGGTCCAGATGTGCATCGCGGTGTGCAGGTCCACCGGCTTGTCCAGCGAACCGCCCTTGACGCTGACCATCCCTTCGCCGGGCGTGCTGTGGCAGATGCGCGACCCGCAGACGACACAGAATGTGCAGTCGAGGACGCGGCCGCTGTCGGTCGGCCGGCGCCAGGCGCGGACCTCACCCTGCGTCAGCGCGAAGGCTGCCTCGGGCACGATCACCGATATGCCGAATGCCGATGCCGATTGCCGCCGGCACTCACGGCAATGGCAGACATAGGTGGACAGCGGCTCGGCGGCGATCGTGTAGCGAACGGCGCCGCATTGGCATCCGCCGGTAAGGGACATGGCTCGCTCCGCTGCATCTGGACATTGCTCACCATGCCCCGACCGCCGTATTTTCCGCCATAGCGCAAGAGGGTCGCCGATGAAGTATCTGCCGCTTGTCATGGCCAGGGGAGCGTTGCTGACGTCGCTGATCCGCGATGCGCAGCGGGATCCGCGACGGCAGAGCCTGTGCAACTGCTGCGGTGCGCGCATGCTGATCAAGCCCGACCTGCCGGAGCAGATGGTGCGCTGCCCTGGCTGCGCGCGTTGGCAATGCGTGACGCTGCGCGAGGAAGTGCCCTGGCGGCTCACTGCCAGTTCGGCCGAGGCGCTGCGGCGCACCAGGTCGTGGCTGCGGCGGCTGTAGCGACTCCAACCCCACTGTTCGGGCGATCCATCAATGTCCCTGTCCAACGATCCCACCACCGCGATCCGCGACGCCACCCACCGCATGGAACCGGCGCTGATCGAGATCCGCCGCGATATCCACGCTCACCCGGAACTCGGTTTCGAGGAGGTGCGCACCGCGGGCGTCGTGGCGCGCGAGCTCGCACGCCTTGGCATCGCGCACCGGACCGGCATCGGCAGGACCGGCGTCGTCGGGCTGATCGAGGGCGGCCGGCCGGGGCCGGTGCTCGCCATTCGCGCCGACATGGACGCGCTGCCGATCCAGGAGACCTCGGGGCTGCCGTTCGCCAGCACCAGGACCGGCCTGATGCATGCCTGCGGCCACGACATCCACACCACCACGCTGCTGGGCGTTGCCGGCGTGCTGAAGGAGCTGGCGCCGCAGCTGGCGGGGACGGTCAAGCTGGTGTTCCAGCCGGCCGAGGAAGGCCTCGGTGGGATGCGCGCAATGCTCGACGACGGCGTGATGGACGGGCCGAAGGTCGATCTGGCGCTTGGCTTCCACAACCACCCGGACATGGCGGTCGGCAGCTTCGGCTTCGTGCACGGCGCCTGTCTGGCGGCCTCCGACCGGTTCGACATCGTGGTGCACGGCAGGTCGGGCCATGCCGCCTATCCGCACACCGCGGTCGATCCGCTGGTCGCCGCGGCGATGCTGGTGGCGCAATTGCAGACCGTGGTGTCGCGCGAGGTGCCGCCGACCATGCCGGCGGTGGTGACGGTGGGCGCGATCCAGGGCGGCACCACGTACAACATCATCCCGGACAGCTGCCTGATCAAAGGCACGGTCCGCACGCTGCACGCCCGCGCCCGCGATATCGCCGAGGACTCAATCCGACGCATGGCCGGTGGCATGCTGGACGGCATGCGCGTGCGCTGCGAGGTGGACTATCGCCGCGGCGTGCCCTCACTGCGCAACGACGCGGAAGTGCTTAAGCGCACCGTGACGGCGGTGCGCAACCAGTTCGGTGACGTGATCACCGAATTCGAGCCAAGCCTGGGCGGCGAGGACTTCGCGCTGATGGCCGACCTCGTGCCGGCGTTCCAACTGCGTGTCGGTTCATCCCAGCCGGGACGCAACGACAGGCTGCACAACTCGGCGTATCAGCCGGACGAGCGCTGCATCGGCCTTGGGGTGGAGGCTCTGTCGCGCGCTGCGCTCGAACTGCTGACGTGAGCCGCGCCGCATTCTTCTTCTCCCGCCGAGTGGGAGAGGGTCGGGGAGGGGGTCTCTCCCGCTGATGCGAATCTGCGTGTTCGGCGCGGGTGCCGTGGGCGGATACCTGGGAGCCAACCTGGCACGGGGCGGCGCCGATGTGTCTGTCGTGGCCCGCGGCACGCATCTCGCCGCCATCCTAGCCAACGGCCTGACCGTGGAATCGGCCGACAGCACCGTCAACGTGCGGATCCGCGCCAGCGACGACCCGGCTGATCTCGGACCCCAGGACGCGGTTATCGTGACCGTCAAGGCACCGGCGTTGCCCGCCGTTGCTGCCACGATCGCGCCGCTCCTCGGTCTGCATACCGCCGTGGCCTTTCCGATGAACGGCATCCCGTGGTGGTATTTCCACGCGCATGGCGGACGGCAGGAAGGTCGCCGCCTGCCGCGTCTCGACCCCGGCGATGCGATGTGGCGTGCCGTCGGGCCGGAGCGTGCGATCGGCGGTATCTTCTGGCCTGCCTGCTCGGTCCCGGCGCCGGGCGTGGTGCGGTTGCTGGCCGGCGCCGGCGGCGGCACGGTGCTGGGCGAGCCGAACGGCGAGGTCACGCCGCGCATCGAAGCGCTCGCCACCGCGTTCCGCGCTGCCGATCTGCCGGTGACGATCGCACGCGACATCCGCACGCTGATCTGGCGCAAGCTCGCCTTCAACCTGAGCGCCGGGCCGATGTGCGTGCTGACCGAGTCCGCGGTGCACGCGACGCATGCGGAGCCGGCGCTGATCGAGTGCTCGCGCCGCATGGTGGCGGAGGCGAGGGCGGTGGCAGACGCCATGGGCCATCCGCTCGACATCGACATGGAGCAGGTGGTCGCCGGCAACATGCGGCTCGCGCACCGGCCATCGGTTCTGCAGGACCTCGAGGCCGGGCGACCGATGGAGATCGATGCGCTCTACACGGTGCCGCTGGACATGGCGCGACTGGCCGGCGTGCCGACGCCGACCCTCGATCTGCTGGCGGCGATGATCAGGCTGCGGGCACGCGCGGCGGGGCTGTACCCGCCGGCGTGATGCCCTGCCTCAGAACGCCATCCAGGCGAACAGGAACAGCGTGTTGTTGTCGCCGGCATTGCGGCCGAAGCCGTCGTAGTTCTTCCCGCCGCCGTTGAACTGCGTGTAGAGCGTGTACTGGATGCCGAGCTTCAGGTTGGCCCACGGCGACCCCCAGGACCCGTCCTTGCCGAACGGTACCCAGTCCGCCTCGATGATGAACGCGTTGCTGCTTGGCTTGTTGTTTGCGCTGCCGGAGATCGCGTTGCCGGTGAGCAGGGTGCCAGCGTCGTCGAACGTCGGCGACTGATACAGCACCGGGTTCGCTGGTCCCCAGATGTACTGCCAGCCGAGGGTCAGACCGTATGTGTGCTGATACCAGTAGGAGGCGGTGAGCCTGATCTGGTTGAGGTTCGATTTCGGGCTGAACGCGGTGCCATTGGCGAGGTTGAAGGTCGAGGCCGTGCCTTCGAGGTTCTGGTTCTCGTGGGTGTAGATGCCGTCGATGGTCACGGTGTGGGTCCCGTCGCCCAGGAACTGGTAGCCGGCGTCGAACCCGTAGTCGCGATAGTGATCGCGGCCGAACGAACCATCGGTCTGGAAGTCGGCGACCGCCGGGTTGACGTTCGACTGCATGTACAGCGCGCCGACATGCGCCGACTGCTGGTTCCAGTTCCATTCGTACGCCGCACGGAAGTAGGGCATGACCCCCTGCGAGCTGCCGACGCCGAAGGGATTGCCCATCCGGGTCATCGCCCAGGTGGACACCGTCGTGTAGATGCCGCCTTCAAGGTACAGGCTGCGGTCGTACCAGGCATACGCCGTGTAGCCGATCGAGTTCAGCCCGAAGCCATCTGATATCGCCAGCGCCGCGGTCGGCGTTGGCGCCAGGCCCGAGGCGGCAAAGGGGAAGCCCCACGCGTAGGTCGAGTTGTACGGATCCTGCACCGTCGGGTTGTTGTTGATGGTGGTGCCGACGCGCAACTCCTTGCCGCTCAGGTCGAAGGTCGTCGTGTACGGCCTAAGGTCCACGTTATCGACGTTCGACGCGTTCGGGATATTGGAATAGGTGAACTGCATGAAGCCGCCGGTGTGCTCGCCGATGCCGCCGGCAAGGAACACGCTGATCTGGTCCAGGGCGAAATTGTTGTTGTCATTGAAGTGATGCTCGATCTGATCGGCTGGAACGCCGGAACCGGTGTGGGTGAACGATCCCAGCACCATCGCCGACAGCGGTACGTCGGCCTCCCAGCCCTCGCCGCCGCGCTGCGTATAGCCGCCGATCTTGAACGCGCGGCCGAGCGGGGTGAGTTGCGGTCCGAAGGCGCCGATGTGGCACGCTGTGCAGGGCTGTCCGGTCTGGGACGCGAAATTGGGCACCGCTTGTACCGGAGGGATGACGAGAACCACGCAGGCCATAACAAACGCCAGACCGGCAATCCTGCCCCACAGAGTGCGCATGCCCTGTATTCCCCTCTGGTCTGCTGTGCCTCGTTATAATTCCAACATCGCATCCACATAACGCGCGTCAGTCTGCGGACGGCGCCGGCCGCTACCATCGCCAGTAGTGGGCGGAGCGCCGCAACCATTGCGTGAATCGCTTATAGCCACGGATTTGACGTTTCGAAAGCTTGCCTGACCGCAGGAAAGTTACGGTCTGTGACTCTGCCCACCAGTGTTGCCGGGCCGCCACAGGTTAGCCGGATCAAGGTGGCTGCGCCGCCACACCGATCAGCCAGGCCCGGGCGTCGCCCGCCGACCACCAACTCACCACGAGGTGAGGCGCATGTGCCGCGACCCGCAAGGCCTGTTCGGCGTCGCTTTCAACGAAATGCGTGCACCCCCAACGGGTGGCAGTTTCCGCCTTGTAGCGCGCAACCGCATCCGGCGTGTGCGGCGTGTGGTCCGGGCGGCACTCGAGCGGCAGGGCGCCGTGGCCCCAGCGTTCCAGCCACGCCTTAGTTCGATCGCGATCGGTCGCCGGGCGGCCGGTGATCACGACCGCACGTTCGGGCGCGAAGAACGGCAGCGTGGTGAGCGGCTCGAGCGTGTGCCGCTGCCGCACCGCTTCGGCAATATCCGCCTGGTACAGCGCGTCGGGCACATCCGGCAGAAAGACCCCATCCAGGTCGAGCCCATAAAAGGGCAGTTCCGTCGCTCGATTAGGGCCGCCGCCGGTGCCGCGCCAGGCGCGGCTGGCCGGCGTCGCCTCACCGCGTTCCCAGGGGAAGCGCCACAACACCCGCATCGCGTGCGAGAGATCCGGCACGTAGCTGGTCACCTCTGGATCGTGCACCACCGCCATCGTCAGGCATGCACGTCCTTCCCGGATCAACTCGGCGCGGACCGCAGCCATCGTGCGGCCGGTGCTGCAGCCGTCATCGACCAGAAGGACACGACTGCCGCCCGCCGGTGCCCCCAGCCACTGCGTGCTGCCGCCCGCGCGGTCGAAGCCGATCATCGCCAGCGGCAATGCCAGGATGCCTGCGGCCATGCTGGCCGGCACCAGCCCCCCGCGCGCAATGCCGACCACGGCATCGGGCCGCCAGCCCGCGGCGCCATCCAACAGGGCGGCAATCATGCGCTCCGTCTGGTCGTACCCAAGGAACACCGGCATTCGGTCGGTATCCAGTCCCTTCCATCTGGCGCGCGTTGTCATTTATTGCGACTTGTCAATTTGCCCGGCGGTCCTGTAGCATCCAGCACGTTACCGAAAGCAACCTTCGGCGCGCCCTCCGTGGCGCGCCAACTCTTTCCCGCCGGCAGGGCAGTCTGCCCGAGAACCCAGCCTTCCCATCTCTGGAGCCACGGATCGTCCGGAACGGTGTCGGGACGGCGGCCCGCGAGCACGTTGAGTACGCAGAGCACCCCGAGCAGGCAATCAAATCGGTCCTCGCCCGTGGCGTCCGCGCCGAAGCCATCGGCTATGGCCTGGCGCAGCAAGGGATCCGCCAAGACGCCCAGATCGGTGATCGCGCCGGCCAGTTGGTCGGCCACCAGGATCCTGTCCGCCTGCCGGCGCTTGCTGCCCTTCAACCGTATCCCGAAATGCCGCAGCGCCTCGGCCGGATAGGTCTCCGCAAGCGCCACCGCTCCCGGTGCGAGCAGGTCCCGGTAGGCACCAGCGAACGGCCAGATCCTGACGTTCTCGCCGCTGGCCAGCGCGGGCAGCAGCAACCCCTGCCATGCCGCGATTGCCGCCTTGCCGGACTGGTTCGCACCGAGCGTCCAGAACAGCGGCGCGCCTGCCGGCCTCTCGGCCGTGGCGCGGTCGCAGGCGCGCGACAGTCCCGCGGCGGCGTCGAGGCCGAGCGCAGCGGCATGCGCCGCCCGCGTCATCCCGCGCACGCCGCGCGCCGGATAGAACGGCCGGTGCCGGCCGACCTCGGAGAGTGTGGCGCAGACCCGGAAGAACTCCGGTCGTGCAGCCATCGCAGCAAGGAAGTGCAGGAAATCCCGCTCGGGCAGTGCCGCTGCGTAAGCGCGCGGCAGCCCAATCGGCAGGTCCACGCCGAGAGCGACGGCGCCGCCGTCCGCTGCCCAGCGCAACCGGGCGAGGAACGTCGCCACGTCGCCCACCGGCGCTGGCGCGGCCAGCCGCCACCGCTCGCCGTCCCGCCGCGCCACGGCAACCCAGCGCTTGCGCGAATCGACGCTCCAGTCCGCATGCGCGACGATCGTGGCGGCATGCAGCATGTGGCGCGCCTATAGCGGTTTGTGTGCGCGCTCCAGCAGGCGGGCGAACAGACCAGGCTTCTTCGCCGTCTTCGGCGGTTCCGCGGCCTTCACCCGGGCGCGCGCCTCCGCCTCGTGCGCACGCTGCTTGCTGGTCAGCCACTTCTCGAGGCTCATACCGGCCTTCTGCGCACGCTTCGCCTCGTAGGCACGCTGTCCTTCGCTCAAGGTCTTCGAGGTCTTCAAGTCCGTCCCCCGCTGGTCACCGGACTTTTCGCAGGCCGGCCACGCCGGTTCAAGACCTGTCATCGCAGCAGCAGGGATTGGCGCACCGCAACATCTGCTGCCACTATGCCGCGTACAGAGCGAGGAATGCGATGCCCTTCCTGACCGAACCCGAGCCGGAACGCGGCGCGGTCCTGCCGGTGATGCCCGGCATCTCGCGGATCGTCGCCGCCAATCCCGGGCCGATGACCTATTACGGCACCAACACTTATCTGATCGAGACGCCGGACGGCATCGCGGTGCTGGACCCCGGACCGGAGGACCACCCGGAGCATGTCGAGGCAATCCTGCATGCCACCGGTCCCAACGTCGCGCTGATCCTGGTGAGCCACACGCATCACGACCATGTCGGTGCGGTGCCGGCGCTCAAGCAGGCGACCGGCGCGCCCACGGTGGGCTTCCGCGACAGCGGTGACGACGGCTTCAACGCCGACATCAGGCTGGCCGACGGCGACGCGATCGCCGGCATGATTGCGGTGCACACTCCCGGCCACGCGTCCGACCATATCTGCCTGGCACTCCCGGCGCGCGACGGCACCGCGGTGCTGTTCAGTGCTGACCACGTCATGTCGTGGTCCACCAGTGTGGTGAGCCCGCCGGGCGGCAACATGGCGGACTACTTCGCCAGCCTGCGCCGGCTGCTGGACCGCACGGACGACGTGTTCCTCCCCGGTCACGGACCGGCACTGCCGGAACCGCGCAACCTGGTGCGCGAGATGCTGACGCATCGCGCGATGCGCGAGCAGGCGATCCAGCGGAAGCTCACGCAGGGTCCGGCCGACACCTACGTGCTGATGGACGCGCTGTATTCACAGGTGCATCCACGCCTGCGCCGCGCCGCGGAACGCAACGTGCTGGCGCACCTGTTGAAGCTGGAGCAGGAGGGCAAGGTGCAGCGCGACGGCGAGATGTGGCGGGCCGCGTAGCCTATTCCATCCGCCAGCCTCGGTCGCGGTGCATCACCGGCGTATGGGTCTGTGTGTCGCGCTCCGCTGCGTCCATCGCAAGCCATTGCAGCAGCCGCTCCAGTACGCGCCGGGTCGGCATCGCGAGATCGAGCGCGAGCGCCTCCTGCACCTTATAGTAGCGCAGCCCCTCCAACTCGCCGTCGCCACCCAGCGTGCCGTCGACGTGGCGCGCGTCCACCGCGAAGAAGCGGGCGTTGAAGCGGATCGGGCTGGGCGGCGGCGTGACCGCGCGCGCCAGCAGGTGCAGCACATGCAGCTTCGGCGGGGCGCCGAGAGAGAGCCCGGTCTCCTCGTGCAGTTCCCGCGCGGCCGCAATGCCGAGACCGTGCGCCAGGCGCGCGTTGGCGCTCTTGCGCAGCAGGCGCTCGGTCTGCGGCGCGAGACCGGTGGCGGACGGCGCATCGAGATCGGCGCGATCCACCGCCCCGCCCGGAAACACCAGGCGGTTCGGCATGAACCGGTGCCTGGCCCCACGCATGCCCATCAGCATGGAGATGTCGCCAATCGTGCCGCGGTAGACGACGAGGCTGGCGGCGTGGCGCGGGCGCACGGCGCGCGGCCGTGGCGGCGCCTGCTGGTCGATCAGCGGCGCACGGCGGACGTGGTCCTCAGGCATCCGTGTGGCTGCCGGTCATGGCGACGGCATACAGGGCATTCTCGATCTTGCCAAAAGGGGCACCGAAACGCTCGTGGAAACCTGGGGATGTCGGTCGAACGCCGGGTGATTCACTTGACCATCGGTCCGCGGCATGGCGTCCTGCCGGCGGGCCGCCACGCGCACGGGAGAGGCAAGCAATGGAACCGGTGGCGCGCGTCACCGTTACGGTCACGTTTCTGCGGATGGACCGGGCGCCAGCGGCATCGTCGCCGGGGCTGCCGACCGACTATCAGGTCGTGGTAGTGCAGTCGCCGACCGTGGCGTTCTATCGCTATCTCTACGACACGGTGGGCGCGGGCTACGTATGGTGGCTGCGGCGCACCATGCCGGACGATGAGCTGGCGATGCTGTTGCGGGATCCGCGCGTGTCGATTCACGTGCTGTACAGCGGCGGCCAGCCGGCCGGGTTCTTCGAGCTGGACGGCCGCGGCTGGCCTGACGTGAACCTGAGCTATTTCGGCTTGATGCCGCACGCCATCGGCGCCGGTGTTGGCTTTCCGTTCCTGCGCAGCGCGGTGGACGCTGCCTGGCGGCTCGGCCCGCGTGGCATGACGGTGAATACCTGTACCGCCGATCATCCACGCGCGCTTCCCACCTACCTGCGCGCCGGGTTCCGTACCCTCCGCCAAGTGCGCGAGATCTGGAACGTGCCGCTGCGGCTCGGCATGCGGATACCCGAGCGGCTTCTGGCGTAGCGCGACCGGCGGACTGGCGGTCGGGCCGCCCCTCTTAAAGCATCCTTAAGATTCCCTGCCGAGCATGCGCGCAACACTCGCGTGGGGGGTTCGCATGCAGGGCGGCAAGGCAGGCCCGAGCCGGGAGTTCTGGAACGGCCGGCGTGTCCTGGTCGTCGGCAACACGGGGTTCAAGGGCGCCTGGCTCGGCCTGTGGCTGCGCCGCCTGGGCGCGAACGTGATCGGCCTTTCGCTGCCGCCGCCGACGACACCCAGCCTGTTCGCGCTCGCCGGCCTTGCCGATCTGGTGCCGACCGACCGCGTGGACATCCGCGACGCGGTCGCGGTGCGAACCACGCTGCGCGACCAGCGGCCAGAGTTCGTGTTCCACCTGGCCGCCCAATCGCTGGTGCGCCCGTCCTACCGCGAACCCGTCGAGACCTACGCGACCAACGTCATGGGCACCGTGCACGTGCTGGAGGCGGTGCGCGCGACGCCCACGGTCCGCGGCGTGATCGTGGTGACCAGCGACAAGTGCTACGAGAACCGTGAGTGGCCCTGGGCCTATCGCGAGACCGAGCCGATGGGCGGGCACGATCCGTACAGCAGCTCCAAGGGCTGCGCCGAACTGGTGACGGCAGCCTATCGGCGCTCCTTCCTGACTGAGATCGGCGTTGCGAGTGCACGCGCCGGTAATGTGATCGGCGGCGGCGACTGGGCAGACGACAGACTGCTGCCCGACTGCATGCGCGCGCTGGCCGCCGGCGAGGCGATCGCCATACGCAACCCGCACGCGGTGCGGCCGTGGCAGCATGTGCTGGATCCATTGTGCGGCTACCTGGTCCTAGCCGAACGGCTTGCCGGCGATCCCGCGGATTTTTCCGACGCATGGAACTTCGGTCCCGCGGAAGACGACGCGCGACCGGTCGCCTGGATCGCCGAACGGATCGTGGCCCAGTGGGGCGACGGCGCTCGCTGGTTCCATGCCTGCACCGATGCACCACACGAGGCGGACTCGTTGAAGGTGGATGCATCGAAGGCCCGGCGGCATCTCGGCTGGGCACCGCGATTGCGATTGGAAGAGGCGCTGGCGTGGACGGTGGAATGGCATCGTTGCCTCACCGCCGGCCAATCGCCACGCGCACTCACCGACCGCCAGATCGCTCGCTATTCTGAGTGTATGGCATGACGAAGTCGCTTTGTCGCTTCTGTGGATCGGCGTTGCGGCGAAGCTTTGTGGACCTTGGCCGTTCGCCGCTGTCGAATGCGTTCCTCGCCACGGACCAGCTGACGGCGATGGAGCCGCACTACCCGCTGCACGCCTATGTCTGCGAGGATTGCCTGCTGGTGCAGCTGCCTGCGGTCGCGTCACCGGAGGAGATCTTCACGGACTATGCCTATTTCTCGTCGTTCTCCAGCAGCTGGCTGAGTCACGCGGAAGCCTATGCGGCGCGCATGGCGCAGGAGCTTGCCCTGGGTCCCGACTCACTTGTCGTGGAGCTGGCAAGCAACGACGGGTATCTGCTGCGGCACTTCCGGCGGCTGGGGATCGGCGTTCTCGGCGTGGAGCCCGCCGCCAACGTCGCAGCGGTGGCCGAGACGAACGGTGTGCCCACAGAGATCGCGTATTTTGGCACCGCGACGGCGCGACGGCTTGCAGCCGGCGGGCGACGGGCGGACCTGATCGTCGCCAACAACGTGCTGGCGCATGTGCCGGACCTGAACGACTTCGTCGCCGGATTGCCGATCCTGCTGAAGCCCTCCGGCAGCGTCACGGTTGAGTTTCCCCACCTGCTGCGCCTGATCGCCGGCCGGCAGTTCGATACGATCTATCACGAGCACTTCTCGTACTTCTCGCTACTGGTGGCCGACAGGGTATTCAGGCGACACGGGCTGCACGTGTTCGACGTCGACCGCCTGCCGACGCATGGCGGCTCGCTGCGCATCCATGCCTGCCACGCGGGCGCCGGCCGGCCACGCTCCGAGCGCATTGCTGCGGTGCTCGCCGAGGAGACCCGGGCCGGGCTGACCGAGCCCGCGGGATATACCTCGTTCGCCGCAGACGTCATCGACGTCAAATGCCAGGTGCTCGAGTTCCTGATCGGTGCGCGGCGGGCGGGGCGGTCGGTCGCAGGATATGGGGCGCCTGCCAAGGCGACGACGCTGCTCAACTATTGTGGCATCGGCCCCGAGTTGCTGCCTTATACGGTCGATCGCAGCCCGCACAAGCAAGGGCGCTTCGTACCGGGCAGACAAATTCCGATTCTCGCGCCGGAACGCATCCTCACCGACCGGCCGGATTACCTGTTCGTCCTGCCCTGGAATCTGCGTGACGAGGTCGTCGATCAGATGCACGCGGTGCGCGACTGGGGCGGTCGGTTCGTCGTTGCGATCCCGGAGTTGCAGGTCCTGTGATGCGGTTCGACGCACTGGAGCTTGCCGGCGCGTTCATGGTGCGACCAGAGCGTCACGCCGACGAGCGCGGCTGGTTCGCACGCACCTTCTGCCGCGACGAGTTCACCGCGCGAGGGCTCCTCGCCGACTTCGTACAATGCAGCGCGTCGTTCAATGCGCGCCGGGGCACGCTGCGCGGCATGCACTTCCAGCGCGCTCCCTACTCGGAGACAAAGCTCGTGCGCTGCACGCGCGGCGTGGTGTTCGATGTCCTGCTGGATCTGCGCCCTCGCTCCCGGACGTTCCGTTGCTGGCACGCCGCCGAGTTGAGCGAGGAGAACGGTGTTGCCGTCTACATCCCGGCCGGCGTCGCCCATGGCTTCCAGACACTGACCGACGCGGCCGAGGTCTTCTACCAGATCACCGAGCGCTACGTGCCCGGCTCCTCCAGCGGCGTGCGCTGGAATGATCCGGCGTTCCGCATCGACTGGCCGATCCGGCCACCGATCCTGTCGGACCGCGACGGCGGCTACTGCGACTACCACGAGGGCGAGTGGACATGAGCGATTCGGTCGTGGCTCCGCCCCAACTGCCGACGATGAACGTGCGGGCGCTGCTCGACCAATCCGCCAGGGTGACCAAGGTGCGGGCGCGGGCACCGCTGCGGCTTGGGTTCGCCGGCGGCGGCACCGACGTCTCGCCCTACAGCGACACGTTCGGTGGCTGCGTGCTGAACGCGACACTCGGCATGTTCGCGCACTGCTCGATCGAGGTGCGCAGCGACCGCAAGGTGAAGTTCACCGCGCTCGACTATGAGCAGGAGGTCGAAGCAGACGTCGACGAGGAGCTTATTCCATCGGGACGGCTCGCGCTGCACAAGGCGGTGCATCGCCGGATCGTCAGGCAGTTCCTGGGCGGCGCCAGCCTGCCGGTCACCGTGATGACCGCGTCCGACGCGCCGGCCGGATCCGGTCTGGGGTCGTCGTCGACGCTCGTGGTGGCGATGATCGAGGCGTACCGTGAACTGCTTGCCCTGCCACTCGGCGAATACGACGTCGCCCATCTCGCCTATATGATCGAGCGCGTGGATGTTGGCCAGGCGGGCGGGCGGCAGGACCAGTACGCCGCCACCTTCGGCGGCATCAACTTCATCGAGTTCTCGGCCGAACAGGCGATCGTCAATCCCCTGCGCATCCGTCGATCGACGCTGATGGAACTGGAGGCGATGCTGGTGCTCTACCTCACCGGCATCTCGCGCGAATCGGCCAGGATTATCACCCGGCAGTCCGAAAGCCTGCGCAGCGGCCACGAGGAGTTGCTGCAGGCAATGCACCAGATCAAGCGCGACGCCTATGTCATGAAGGATGCGCTGCTGCACAACGACCTCGCCGCGTTCAGCGCCACTCTCGCCAGGAGCTGGGAGGCCAAGAAGCGCACTGCGTCGGGCATCAGCAATGGCGAGATCGACCGGATCTGCAATATTGCGCTTTCGGCCGGTGCATTGTCGGGCAAGGTCTCGGGCGCCGGCGGTGGCGGTTTCCTGTTCTTCATGGTGCCGCCGGAACGTCGGCCGCGCGTGCTCGCTGCACTGGGGCGCGAGCCGGGTGTCACCATGCGGTGCGGCCTTACGAAGACCGGCGCTCAGGCGTGGCGGGTCTGATCCGAAGTCGCGGTGTGCGAGAGGCGCGTCAGCGTGAGGTCCGCGCCAGTTGGTCGGCACGCTCGCGCGCCTGCGCCATTCCCTGCATGATGGCTTCGGCATCCAGGATCGCCTGTCGCTGACGCCATTCGTTGTCGTAGCCTACCAACGAGCGCTCAGTCTGCGTCGATTCGGCATGGCAGGCAGCCAGACAGCCAACGATCAGCAACGAAACAACCGGGCGCATCGGACATCACCTCGCCAGAGGGCTCACACTATTTACCGACCCGCCCGACGGGACGCCAGCCTTAAAGCGGACAGAATTCGGACAGAATCAGGACCCCGACGCCGGCGGACGGCGCAGGGCCCAGAACGCGACGCTGCCGCAGGCGTAGAAGAAGATCGAAAGGCCGAATGCCACCTGGTAGCTGCCGGTGACGTCGAAGGTCCATCCGGCCAGCCAGGAGCCCGACGCCGAACCGATGCCGGTGCCGATGGTGATCACGCCAAGGATGGTGCCAAGTTGCGGGCCCGGAAAGAGATCCGCGGTCTTTGCGGTGATCGCCGGTCCTCGCGCGCCCCAGGTGAGGCCGAAGAAGCAGGAGTGCAGCCAGAGCAGCAAATGCTGGTCCGGCGAAGTGATCAGCATGGCGCAGACAACACCGAAGATCGACGTGCCGTAGGTGACCACCGCCGATAGTTCGCGGCCCACATAGTCCGACAACACGCCGGTGACGATCACTCCCGGCAGCGACAGGAACGCTCCCAGGCCCAGCACCTCGGCTGCATACAGCTTGTCGAAGCCGACGGTGACGGCGAATGCGAGCTGATGCAGCGCGACGAGGAAACTGCCCAGGCCGGTGAACACATAGACCAGGAACAGCAGCCAGAAATGCGGCGTGCGGATTGCGCGGCGCAGTGTCCAGCCCGCATCCAAGGTATGGCGAGCGCCGGGCGCGGCGGTTCGCGGCGGCTCCGGCCGGCGGAACAGCGCTGCGAGCGGCAGGAAGGCCACGGCCATAAATCCGCCCTGCGCCAGATAGGCGCCGCGCCAGCCGAACGAGGCGATCAGCACCTGCGACAGCGGCGCGGAGAACGCACGCGCGAAGCCGTTGGCCGACTGTACGACGGCCACCGCCATCCCGCGATTGCGTACGAATCGGCGCGACAGGATGGGTACGAATACGACCAGCCCGAGGCAGTTGGCTCCCAGCGTCATCACCACGCCGTAGAGCAGGATGATCTGCCACAGTGCGTTGGCGAACGCGCTGGCGATCAGGCCGGCGGCGAGCAGCAGGCCGCCGGCCAGCACCAGCCTGCGCGGCCCGAGCCGGTCGACCAGGATGCCAACCGCCGGCGATGTCGCGCCGCTGATCAGCTGCGAGACCGAGTAGGCGATCGAGGCTTCGCCGCGGCTCCACCCGAATGCCTCGATGAAAGCGATCAGGAACACCGTGTAGGAATGCATGCACGCCGCGCCCACCGCGAAGGTGGTGAACGCGGCGCCAAGCAACAGTCCTGACTGGCGCGCGGATGGGCTGAGACGAAGTGGGGTCACGCGTCTGCCTTGCTGCTTCGGGTCGGTGCCCCACGGGCCAGCGAGTGTGCCCGCGCCAGGGAAGTGCCTCAACCCCGGCCCTCATCGCTGTGCCGCCAAGCGTGGCATTTCTCTCGCCGATGCTGCGTCCTTGAGCTGCCCGCGCCCGCTGCCGGCGTCGCCTACGCGAAATGGCGGCGCAGGAACGCGCCCGCATCGGCTGTTGCCCGTCGGGATGCGGCGACAAGCGGAAAGAACATCGGAAAAGCATGGATCATGTCGGGCCAGATCTGCAGGGTCACCGCGACCCCGGCGGCTCCGGCCCTGCCGGCGAGTGTGACCGCGTCGTCGAGCAGGGTCTCGTCGGCACCGACCTGTATGAGCAGCGGCGGAAGCCCGGCGAGATCGGCGTGCTGCGGCGAGATCAGCGGGTCGGCCAGGTCCCTGCCGCCGCAGAAGGCCTGCGCCAGCTCGAGCAGATAAGGTTTTTGGATCATCGGATCGGCAGCTGCCTTGGTCTGCATCGTGACGCCGCTCGCCGTCAGATCGGTCCATGGTGAAATCAGCCAGGCGCAGCAGGGCAGCGGCTCCGCGCGCTCGCGCAGTGCGAGCAGCAAGGCCAGCGTCAGATTTCCCCCGGCGCTGTCGCCGCCCACCGCGATGTGCCCGGGCGCGATCCCCTGATCGAGCAGGCATCGGTACGCGGCCATCGCGTCGTGGAGCTGCGCGGGGTAGCTATGTTCGGGAGTGCGCCGATAGCCGACGGCGAGGGTGCGAGCCTGTGCCGCACGGCCAATCTCGACCGAAACGTAGCGGTGACTGACGATCGAGCCCGCCATGTAGCCGCCGCCGTGAAGATAGAGCACGGCGCGGGACGCATCGGCCTCGGATGTGCTCGACCACTCCGCCGGCACGCCGGCGATATCGACGGCCTGCAGGTCGGCCTGCCCCGGCATTCCGAGCGAGCGGCCGAAATCGTCGAGCCGCTGCCGCCGTTCAGCGGAGCCGGCCGGGCGGGGGCGCCCCGCGAGCAGGGTACGGATCGCGGCGATTTCCGGGTCGGACATGGGACCACACTCCACGGCGGATCGGGTTGCTGGGATGCGGTTTCACCGATCGGTCGCGGCAGCGCAACCCGGCCTGAGTGCCGCGGAAATGCGGATATTTCTGCCCAAACATGCGGAATAATACCCACCCGGGAACGTCCTCGTCCTCAAGGGAAACGGCTGCGCCTCGTGCGGTGGCCGGGGGGAGCCAGATGTCGGATATAACCAACACACTGGTTGGGGGCGAGGGATTTGGTCCCATCAGCGAAGCGGTCGGGGACCGGCAACGGGCGGGCGTGGGCTCTTGGTCGCGCCACGATGTTCCTGCCGATGCCGACCTGGGCCCTGCCGCCGGGATCGGCCTGGGTCTCGTGCTTTCCGGGCTGATCTGGCTCGCCATCGTCGTCGTCCTTTGACGCCATCCGGTTGCCCCTGCACGTCGGGGCATTCTGGGCACGGCCGAGCGCATATCGGCTCGGCCTTGCAGCCGAGCGCACAATATCCTGGTATCATGACGACCTGAGGGGCATCCTGCGGCGCAAGAGAAGCGAAGCCGCCATGCCCCAGCGCCGCCCGCACGTTGCCGCGCCATGAGCCGCACGCCGATCCGCGTCCGTCAGATTGAACGGCACGTCGGCCTCGACCGGCACTGGCTGCGCTCCACCGCCTTTACTCTGCTCCTCGTCGGTCTCGTGGCAGCGGCGATCGGAGCCGACTGGACGACGACTCTGTCGTCGCTGCTCACCTGCGCTGTCGGCTTTGGCTTCTTCTACCTGCTGTTCCCGGGCGGAGCGCATTTCGGCATCACCGTTGCCAACTTCCTGGCGATCTACGCCTGCATCTTCGAGTTCTTCCGTGACGCCAACTTCCCGGCGGCGCCGCAGCCGTTCGCGCTCGGCGCGGTGGCGCTGCCGGTGCTGGGCTTTCTCGGCGGCTGCGTGCTGCGCCGAAGACAGGTCTTCTCGATCATCCACGCGCGCCGGATCCGTGAGCTTGAACGGCTGCCGCGGATCACCAGCTGGCTGATCGGCGCAATGGCCGTCGGCGCCGCGTCGTTCGCTCTGCCGCGGCTCGAGCTTGCCCCCTTCGAGCAAGGCCTTGTGCTGCTGGCTGCGATGGCGCTTGTCACGCTGTTCGTGGTCGCCTCGGTGCGCGACGTCATCCTGGTGATGATCGACATCGCCATGGTATTCGAAGGTGTCGCGGCACGGCTCGACCGGCTGGTGCGGCCGTTGATGGCGTTCGTCACCTTCTATTCGCTGCTGGTGGTGGTATTCGCCTGCCTCTACCGCATCGCCGACCTCACAACGCGCGTGCCGCAGTTCTCGCTGCATGGAGAGCCGGCGCGCATCAGCTTCGTCGATTCGCTGTATTACAGCGTCGCCACCATCACCACTCTGGGATTCGGCGACATCGCGCCAGCTTCGTTCCTGGCGCGGGCGATCACCGCCGTCGAGGTGCTGTCTGGCGTGCTGATGCTGCTGTTCGGCTTCAGCGAGATCATGCGTAGCGCCGGCACCGGACCGCGGAGGCCGCACGATTAAGGCTGGCTGACGCCAGAGTTTTGCCATGCATCGCTGCCATGCGGAGACTCGAGGGGAACCAACATGAATTGGCACGGATGCAGAGTACCTGGTGACGGGCGGCGCCGGGTTTCTCGGCTCGAACCTCTGCCACGCGCTGGCCGAGCGTGGGGCACGCGTGACGGCGCTGGACGGCTTCCTGTTCGGTGGGGGCGCCAACCCGGCCAACCTCGCGGATGCGAAGGTCGAGCTGGTGCGTGGCGACATCCGCGAGATGGATCTGCGCAACCTGTGCGAGGGAGCCGCGGTCATCTTCAATCTTGCTGCCCAGACCAGCCACATGGGCGGGCAGAACGACCCGCTGGCCGACATCGCGGTGAACGCGGTGGCGCAGGTGCGGCTGATCCAGGCGGCGCGCGAGGCGGCACCCGATGCCGTGGTGGTGCACGCCTCGACGCGGCAGTTCTATGGCCGCGTGCAGAAGCTTCCGGTGGACGAGAACCAGCCGGTGGCGCCGCCCGATGCCAACGGCGTGTCGAAGTTTGCTGGCGAGCAGTACTGGCTGCTGGAGCACCGGGTGCGTAACCGGCCGGTGGTGTCGCTGCGGCTGACCAACTGCTACGGGCCGCGGCTGCGCATCCGCGACGCGCGGCAGACCTTCCTGGGGATCTGGATCCGCTGCGTGCTGGAGGGCCGCCCGTTCGAGGTCTGGGGCGGCGAGCAGCTGCGCGACCTGACCTATGTGGACGATGTCACCGAGGCCTTCCTGCGCGCCGCCGACACGCCGGCCTGCCACGGGCGCATCTTCAACATCGGTGGCCCGCCGCCGGCGTCGCTGCACGACATCGCCGAGTTGCTGGTGCGCGTCGCCGGCCCGGCGGTGCGCTACACCACGCGCGAGTTCCCGGCCGATCGCGCGACGATCGACATCGGCAGCTACCACGCCGATGACGGCGCGTTCCGCGCCGCCACCGGGTGGGAACCGCGCGTGTCGCTGGAGGAGGGCATTCGCCGCACGCTCGACTGGTTCCGGCCGCGGCTGGCGGACTACCTGTAGCGCGGCTAATCCGGGTTGCCGCCACGGCAGGACCGCGAGGTCGCGCCGTACTGCGCGGGAAGAGGAGGCAGGCCCTGGCATGCGCGACGCCTTCACGATCAATCTCGGACTGATCCTGCTGGTTGCCTCGGTCGTCGCGATCCTCTCGCGCCGGATGCGCCTGCCGTATGTCGTCGGTCTGGTGGCGGCCGGCATCCTGCTGGCCCGCGCGCCCATCGGCTCGGATATCGTTCTCTCACCGGACGCGATGTTCACCACGCTGCTGCCGCCGCTGATCTTCGAGGCGGCGCTGCAGATCCGCTGGTCGCCGTTCCGCAAGGACCTGCCGATCATCGTGGCCCTCGCATTTGTCGGCGTCGCGCTCGCGGCCGCGCTGGTCGCCGCCTGCATGCACCTGCTGATCGGCTGGAGCTGGATCGGTGCGGCGCTGTTCGGGGTGCTCATTGCGGCGACCGATCCGGTGTCCGTGATCGCGGCCTTCAAGGAAACGCGCGTCGAGCCCCGCCTCCGTCTCCTGGTGGAGGCGGAGAGCCTGCTCAACGACGGCGCCGCGGCCGTCGGCTTCGCGATACTGTTGACGATCGCCGCCGGCTCCGACGTGGCGTGGCCGGCCATGACCGGCTTGCTGGTGTGGAAGGCGCTGGGCGGCTTCGTCATCGGCGGCGGCCTCGCCGGAGTCGTGCTGCTGCTGCTCGTCAGCCGTACCGACGACCACCTCGTCGAGATCACCTTGACGACGATCGTGGCCTACGGCGCCTTCCTGATCGCCGAGCGGTGCGAAACCTCGGGCGTGCTCGCTTCGCTCACCGCCGGCATGGTGGTCGGGAATGTCGGGTGGCGCGGCTACCTCTCGCAGGCCGGCCGCGGCCACATCGTCGCGTTCTGGGAGTACGCCGCCTTCCTGGCGAACTCGATCGTCTTCATCCTGATCGGGCTCAACGAAGCGGGTCAGGGATTTCGTCTGCTGAGCAAAACAAGCCTGATCGCCATCCCGGTGGTGATGCTCGGGCGCATGGCTGCCGTCTATCCGCTGTCGGCGATGTTCAGCCGGACCGGGCTTGCCGTGGACATCCGCTACCAGCACGTCCTCGTGTGGGGCGGATTGCGGGGCGCCCTTGGCCTGGTTCTGGCCCTCGCCTTGCCAGGCAGCGTGCCCGAGCGGGACGACATCATCATCGCGGCCTTTGCCGTCGTGGCATTCTCGATCTTCGTTCAAGCTTTGACGATGCCGGTGCTTATTCGACGCCTTGGCCTTGTGAAGCGCACCGGCTCTGCCGAACAATCCGGCCATTCATAAGCCGCTGTCGGGCTTCCGTGACCGAAGATGCGATCTTGCAGTTCGTCAAGAATACGTTCCGGTCGGTCTGGCCTCTAGAACTGCTGCTGGTGCTGTCACAGGAACCTGCCAGGCCCTGGTCGGTCGGGGCGCTCGTGCGCGAGTTGCGGGCGAGTGTGCCCTTGGTCATCGACGGTCTTGCCGTTCTTCAGGCTGCCGAATTCGTCGTCGGCGACCGCGATCGGACCTGGCGCTTCCTGCCTGTGTCCGACCAGCAGGCCGCGTTGGCACGGGAATTGATCGACCTCTACAAAAGCAAGCCGCGCAGTGTCGCGCGCGCGATCTTCGCGGCACCGGCGGACCGGATTCAGACCTTCGCCGATGCGTTCCGCCTTAGGAAGGATCGATGCTGAGTCTCGAGGCCGTCATCTACCTGCTGTGCGTCCTCACCAGTGGGCTGTGTGCCTGGTTGCTGAGCGCGGCCTTTCGCCGCCGCCGGCAGAGCCTGCTGCTGTGGAGCGCGCTTTGCTTCGGCATGCTCACGGTCAACAACCTGGTGGTCCTGGCGGATATGATCGTACTGCCGGACTTCGACCTGAGCCTGGCGCGCGCACTGACCGCGCTGGCGGCCGGTATTCTGCTGCTCTGGGGCTTCGTCCGGGGGATGGAATGAGCCCGGTCGTCGCCGGCTTTCTCTCCGGCCTTACCACGATGTGCTTCATGGCCATCGGCTTGTGCTTCATGCGCTTCTGGCAACTCAATCGCGACGCGCTGTTCGTGGCGTTCGCCCTTGCGTTCTGGCTGCTGGCCGCGCAGCAGGCGCTGCTGGGTCTGTCGGTCGTGCCGCGCGAGGAGCGGAGCTGGGTGTATCTGCTTCGCGTCGCCGCCTTCCTGGTCATCGCCGTGGCGATCGTGTGGAAGAATGTCCGGCAGCACACCTCCGGCGCACCGCGGGTGCGCGAGGATGCATCGAGAAGACGCTAGCGGGCATCACGCGGGGCAGTGGCAATGGTTGCTACGTGACGTGGCGCGCAGATGCTGTAGTCTGCACCACAACACCAGAACGAGGACATCATGTCGCTGACCAATGCCCCCGATCCCGAGATCCGCGCCGCCGTGGTGCGCCAGGACCTGCAGAACGTCCTGCACCCGATCGTCCAGCACAAGCTGCTGGAGACCAAGCAGATGGTGGTCACCAGCGCGCATGGCTCGACGATCTACGATGCCGACGGCACTGCGTATCTCGATGCCATGGCCGGGTTGTGGTGCGTCAATATCGGCTACGGCCGCGGCGAGCTGGCCGATGTCGCCGCCGACCAGATGCAGCAGCTGGCGTATTTCCCGCACACGCAGATGAACGTGCCCGCCGCGGGGCTGGCGGAGAAGATCAACACGCTGATGGGCGGTGGCTACCACGTGTATTTCGTCAATTCCGGGTCGGAGGCCAACGAGGCGGGCTTCAAGATCGCGCGGCAGTATCAGAAGCAGGAGAAGCCCGGCGAGTTCCGCTACAAGACGGTCAGCCGCTACTATGCCTATCACGGCACCACGCTGGCCACGCTGGACGCCGGCGGCATGGGCGACCGCAAGGCAAAGTTCGAACCCTATTCGGGTGACTTCGTCCACGTCGCGCCGCCGTACTGCTATCGCTGTCCGTTCGGCCTCAGCTATCCCAGCTGCGGCCTGGCCTGCGTCAAGAACATGGAAAGCGCCATCCTGGGCGAGAACCCCGACACCATCGCCGAGGTGATCGTCGAGCCGATCATGAGCGGGATCGGCGTCGCGGTGCCGCCGGACGAGTACCTGAAGGAGGTAGAGGCGATCTGCCGCCGCTACGGCATCCTGCTGCACGTCGACGAGGTGATCAACGGCTTTGGCCGCACCGGCAAGATGTTCGCGCACCAGCACTACGGCGTGTCGCCGGACATCATCGCCGTGGCCAAGGGGATTTCGTCGGCCTACATGCCGATCGCGGCGACAGTGGTGAAGAACTCGGTGTTCGACAGCTTCTACGGCGATCCGGCGGAGAACCGCCAAGTGGCGCAGGTGAACACCTATGGCGGCCATCCGGTCGCCGCCGCGGTGGCGCTGCGCAACATCGAGATCATGGAGGCCGAAAGGCTGGCCGACCGGGCGGCGGAAACCGGCGCCTACCTGCTCGATGGGCTGCGCGGGCTGAACCGGCACGCGGTGGTAGGCGACGTGCGCGGCAAAGGCCTGCTGCAGGCGATCGAACTGGTGAAGGATCGCGCGACCAAGGAGCCGGTGGATGGTTCGGTGATCACCTCGGTGGTGGATTTCTGCCGCGACCAGGGCGTGATCGTAGGACGCGCCGGTGGCGGGCGACGGTTCGGCAACGTCATCGTGCTGTCGCCGCCCTTGGTGATCACCCGCGCCGAATGCGACCGGCTGGTCGATACGCTGGATCGCGCGCTGGCCGCCCTCCCGACGTAACCGATCGGGGTCGGTTCGGCAGGCGCGCAGACACCGATCCTCAACCTTTCTCGTCAAGGATCGGGGCGCCATGGCGAACCCCGATCCCTCCCGCGCCGGCGGACTACTGGTCGCGAACCAGTACGCGGTGGATCTGAACCGGAAGTTTCCGCCGGTCGGGGGACTGCCGGCGTTCGGAGCAGCTGATCAGGCCAGCGGTCGAAGCGACCTGATGGCGATCCAGCTGCACCGGCAGATCCCGGCACGGCCGCGCGCGTTCCGTGTGCTGGCTGAGCCGATCGAAGGCCTGCTGACACCGCTCGCCCATGGGCCCGCCGGGAACACCTGCTACGCGATCTGCCTCGCTCCGCCCGGCCCCAGTGTGAAAGTCCGATCGCGCGCATGGTCCGAGGCCGAACTGCTGGAGTGCGTTCTGCGCCCGGCCGCGCACGTGCTGGAGCATTTGCAGGAGCGCGGCATCACCCACCGTGGCATCCGGCCCGACAACGTGTTCCAGAGTGCCCCGGGCCAGCCGATCGTGCTGGGCACCGCGTGGGCGGCGCCGCCCGCAATGACGCAGCCGGCGCTGTTCGAGCCGCCCTACGTGGCCATGTGCCTGCCTGGCGGACGCGGCGAGGGCAGCATTGCCGACGATGTCTACGCGCTGGGCGTCCTGCTCCTGTGCCTGGCGCTCGGGCGCCTGCCGCTGGAGCAGTTCGACGATGAGGCGATCGTCCGCCGGAAGCTGGAGGCGGGAACCTGGGCGGCGCTGGCCGGCGAGCAGAGGCTGCCGCCGATCGTCGGGGACCTGGTAAGGGGCATGCTGGCTGAGGATCCCGAGCATCGGCCGACGCCGACCCTGCTGCTCGACCCGGCAAGCGCGCGCGGGCGTCGGGTCGCCGCACGCCCGCCGCGTCGGGCCCAGCGACCGATGACACTCGGCTGCGGCGAGGTCTGGGACGCGCGGTCGCTCGCCTATGCGCTGGCGATGGATCCGGACCCGGCGCTGAATGCCGTCCGCTGCAATGCTGTCGAGTATTGGCTGCGCCGCGGGTTGGGCGATGCGCAACTTGCCACACGGGTCGAGGAACTGGTGCGGCACCGCGATCTCGGCCCGCCCGGAGAGGCCCGCGACGGCGAGGCGGAACTGGTCACCCGGGTCATCGCCATCCTGGATCCGCTGGCGCCGCTCTGCTGGCGCGGCCTGGCGCTATGGCCGGACGGCATGGGCACGGCCCTGGCCGTGGCACAGGGCAACAGCGAGGTGGCGGCGCGGCTCGAAGAGATCATCATCGGCGAGGAAGCCGGCAACTGGGCCACATTGCGCACCGACCGGTGCGACTCCTCGGTGCTGCGCGTGGAGGCGCGTCAACAGCGCAGCTGGCTACAGCATCGCGCCCGCGATGGCGGCATGCAGCGGCTGACCTACCTGATGAACCCGCTGCTGCCGTGCGCCAGCCCCTTGCTCGAAGGACACTGGGTTCTCGGCCTGCCTGATCTGCTGCCAGCGCTCGAGGCTGCGGCCGGCCGTGTCGACCATCGGCAGACCGAGCCGATCGATCCGCAAATTGGCGCCTTCGTCGCCGCGCGCCTCGAACGGCGCATGGACAAGGAGTTGGCCGCGCATGGCGAGAGTGCAGATGGCGCGGTCCTGCTGGCGCAGCTGCGGATCCTGGCACAGCTGCAATCGCGGTTTCGTGGCGGCCCGCTGCCGGCTCTGGCCGCCTGGCTGGCCGCGCGCGCGGGGCCGGTGCTCGCCACCCTGCGCAACCGTGCACGCCGCGCGGCTATGGAGGAACGGCTGCGGACGGTGACACGCGGCTGGCTACCTCGGACCGATGGTGCAGGTGCTGGAGGATCCGGCCGGGCGCACCGACGATGCGCGAGAGGCGCAGGAAGCGGTGTTGGGCCTGCACGGTATCGATGCGGAACTGGCGCGGATTGCAACCGGGTCAGCGCAACGGGCGGCTCTGGCGGCTCGGATCGGCCAGGAGGTCGCTGCGGGCTTCGGGCTTGCCGCGCTGGCGGCCGTGCTCGCGGTGGCGGCGTTCGGCTGAGGTCACGGTGGCGAAGGTGCCCAGTCAGCCAAAGACGACGCGCGCGCCGCGGCAGCATTCCCTGGTCTGGCTCCAGGGTCTGCTGTGCGGCGCCATGGTGACGCTGGCGACGCCGACAGCGCTGTTGTTGGGCGTGCTGCTAGCGCCTGCGCTGGCAGCCCTGGTGCTCGACCGCGAGCCCGGGCGACCGCGCGCACGCAGCATCGTTCTGTTCAGCATGGCCGCCGCGGTGGATCCGTTGCGGATGCTGTGGACCGCAGACCACAGCATAGCGATGGCCGCCGCCCTGCTCAGCCCGACGACGGTGGGACGGGCGTGGATCGCGGCATCCGCCGGCTGGCTGCTAGCCGAGGTGACCCCCATCGCGGTCCGCGTCACGCTGGAAGCGATCTCGATCGCCCGGGCGGCGCGGCTCCGCGCGGAGCGGACGAAGCTGGTGGAGGCGTGGGGGCTGGAGGCACCCCCCGAAGATCACTGATCGACGGCGGAACGTGCCGAAGCCTGTCGCTCCGCTATCGCCGACTGCGATTGCAGCCGCCGCTCGGCGATCTGCGCCTTCATGGCCTTCTGCAGCTTCTCGAAGGCACGGACCTCGATCTGCCGCACGCGCTCGCGGGAGATGCCGTACTGCTGCGACAGGTCCTCGAGGGTGGTCGGGTTGTCCTTGAGCCGGCGCTCGATGAGGATGTGCCGCTCACGCTCGTTCAGGCTCTTCAGCGCGCTGGACAGGAGCGCCTTGCGCCCGGTGAGTTCCTCGCGCTCGGCATAGGTGGCCTCCTGGCTTTCGGTCTCGTCGACCAGCCAGTCCTGCCACTCGCCCTCGCTGTCGGCGCGCACGGTGGCGTTCAGGCTGTGGTCGGGCGCGGCGAGCCGGCGGTTCATGCTGACCACGTCCTGCTCGGGTACGTCGAGCATGCGGGCGATCTTCGCCACCTGCTCGGGCTGCAGGTCGCCGTCGTCGATCGCCTGCATCTGGCCCTTGAGCCGGCGGAGATTGAAGAACAGCTTCTTCTGTGCCGCTGTGGTGCCCATCTTCACCAGCGACCAGCTGTGCAGGATGTACTCCTGGATCGCGGCACGGATCCACCACATGGCGTAGGTGGCCAGGCGGAAGCCGCGATCGGGGTCGAACCGCTTGACAGCCTGCATCATGCCGACATTGCCCTCGGAGATCAGCTCGCCGACCGGCAGGCCGTAGCCGCGGTAGCCCATGGCGATCTTTGCCACGAGACGCAGATGGGAGGTGACAAGCTTGTGCGCCGCCTCCATATCCTGGTGGTCGCGCCACCGCTTGGAGAGAGCGAGCTCTTCCTCGGGTGAGAGCATGGGAAACTTGCGGATCTCCTGGAGATACCGCGAGAGGTTGCCCTCGGGAGCGACGTTGATGACGGCAGAGGCCAAGGGAAGGCTCCTTTCGTCGGTGCCTCGATCTTGCCCAGTTCGGCGCAAGAGTGAGGCCTGATTGTGACTGAACCAGTCATTGAGTGCGGGGAGGGACATCACGTCCCGGAGACCCGTCCCTGCTGGCGGCGGGATGTCCGGACGCTCCCGCCGACGCAATACACCCGTTCGCGCCGGCGACACTCTAGATACAGGACCAGATTAGTCCTGTCAAGGAGTCGCCGGACTGTCAGCCCTGCGTCGGCCGCAGGCCTTCGTCCAGGGCGGCGAGCAGTCCGGCCATGTCTGGCGGCGGGTCGGAGGAGAAGCTCAGCATCTCGCCGCTGCGCGGGTGGGTAAATCCGAGCCGGGCCGCGTGCAGCGCCTGGCGGGGGAAGTCCAGGAGCTTGTGGCGGACCGGCTCGGGCAGCGTGCGAGCCGCAGCAGGCACGCGGCGCAGGTAAAGCGGGTCGCCGACCACCGGGTTGCCGAGGGCGGCGAGGTGCACGCGGATCTGATGCGTCCGGCCGGTGGCGAGCCGGCATTCCAGCAACCCCACCGACGTCTGCCAGGCCCGCAGCGTCCGATAGCTCGTCAGCGCCTGCTTCCCGCCGCGGCCGACGACAGCCATGCGCTTGCGGTCGCGCGGGTCCCGGCCGATGGCACCTTCGATGTCGCCGGCCAGCGGATTTGCCAGGCCCCAGACCAACGCCAGGTAGGCGCGCTCGAGATCGCGCGCGGCGAAGGCTGCGGTCAGGGCGGTGTTGGCGAGCTGGGTCTTGGCGACCACCATGATCCCCGAGGTGTCCTTGTCGAGCCGATGCACGATGCCGGGGCGCAGCTCGCCGCCGATGCCGGTGAGTTGCGCGCCGCAGTGAGCCAGCAGGGCGTTGACCAGCGTGCCGTCCTGATTGCCGGGGGCCGGATGCACGACCAGGCCGGCGGGCTTGTCCAGGACGATGAGATCGGGATCCTCGTACAGGATGGGGAAGGGGATCGGCTGCGCCTGCGGCACGGCGGGGACGGGGGGCGGCAGTTCGAGCACGTAGGTCGCACCAGGGCGCACTGCTTCGGCCGGTTCACTGACCACCCGCCCGTTGCTGCGGGCATGGCCCTGCTCGATCAGCGTCTTGACCCGTGAGCGCGACAGCGTCCCAAGGGCATCGGCGAGGAAACGATCGACCCGCACTCCGCGCGCCGCTTCGTCTGCCACGACGACAAACGGCGCGACGGGGGGTGCGAGGTCTTGCATGCGCGCGGCGGATAACGCGAATGATGCCGGCCGGGAAGCGGCGAGGGGCCGGATGCGATTCCTGAAGGTGCTGACCATCGGTATGGGCGTGCTCATCGTAGTGGCGACCACGGTGCTCGTGGTGGTGATCGCGCGGAGGATCGGCGGTGCTGGGCCAGCCCCCACCTCCGTTTCAGTACCTTCTGGACGAGCCTGCGGGCACGCGGATCGCCGGCGTCGCCGCCGCCGGGGATCGGGTGGCGATACGGCTCGAGGGTGGCGGTGCGGACCGGGTGGTGCTGGTCGACCCACGCACCGGGGCGCTGGCAGGGCACATCCGGCTGCGGCCGGGGCCGGAGTGACCCGATTGGGCGCCGGTCTTGAAGTTGGCGAATGGCTGCCCTAGAACGCGCGGCTTGGCCGAGGTCCCCTTCGTCTAGAGGCCCAGGACACCGCCCTCTCACGGCGGCAACGCGGGTTCGAATCCCGCAGGGGACGCCAGCCAAACCATTTCCTCAGGGATTTGTTCGGCTAGTCCGGCGCCACTCGGGTCTCGCGGGTGGAGAGACGGCCTCGACTACCGCTCGGGCGACAGGCCATTCCCTTTTGGAAGACCGGCGGTCGACACCTAGACCGGCCCGCCAGCGGCTATTCCGTCCTACGATAGGCTCAAAGCCCCTCGAGCCAGATTTCTGCAACCGGCGGGGTTCTGGCGCCGGATGATTTGCAGCGGTCCGGGGATCAGTCGCCTGACAGCGCCCACATCCCAAGGTTCATCCCTAGGCCGCCACGGGCGTCCAGGCCAGCCGCCACGGCGGTATAACGAAGCGCCATCTCGTGGAAGACTGAGCGGCTTTGCGGTGAAACTCGGCGGGCAAGATGCTGAAATTCGGTGGCCAGCTCCAGCGCCCTCGACCGCATCGGCAGTGGACCGGGTTCAACGGGTGTTCCAACTTCGTCCATAGCCGCCCCCATTTGTCGACGCGTAGTATCGCCCCGAGCGCGCGGCGGCAATCGCTTTGTGCACCCGTTTCGACTGCCCGGCGGCTGCGTGCTTCGGTCTGCTGTCCGTGTCCGCATTCGACTTCCACGGCGGCGAACCCAATGGAGAGCCTGACCCCGGAGGCGCAACCTCCGGAGCCGCCACAGCTAGTCGTCGTCGCGTATGTTCCCGGCGTTCTTCCGTACGATCGCGGCGGCGATCAGCAAGAATGCCATGACGCGCAGCAGATAGAACCAGCTCTGGCTGTATTCCGGCGCCTCCAACAGCGAAACCAACAACTGGTTCAACGACAGGAGCCAAAAGGCTGCGGTGAACGCCAGGAACAGAATGTCCCGGCTGCGCGTCCAGAAACGCGCGAAGAACAGTCCTCCGGCGAAAAACCCCGCCGTCACCACGCCGCCGAGGAACAGGTTGAGCGCCTGCTCGTTCATCGCGATTCCCAAATGAACCCAAACAGCAGAACCGCGGCCGCCATTAGCGACGTCACCAGGCGCAGGAAGGTCAGATCAACAGTCGGCAGCAGAAGCACATCCACAGCCAGCACCAGATTGTTGAGCGCCAGCATCGCGAAACAGGCGGCACTCCAGATCAGCAGCTTCGTTTTGACCCGCCAATACGCGCGCACCAGCAGATAGGCGCACAGCAGGCTAGTCGCCAAACACAGCAGATAGATGACCGCCTCGGCGAATGTCGCGCTCCACGCGATCGTCATAGGCGGTACAGCGGGTCAGGTACGCGATCGCGGCGGACGCAGCCGGAACGCATCCCCGAACACCTTCTCCACCGGTGCGGGCTCGTTCGCCGGCTCGATCGCGCCGGCATAGGCCCGCAGGCGCGCAACGTCGTGCAACACCACCCGCGAGCCATGCGTCTCTACGCCGTAGCCGCGCAACGCCCCGAAGGCACGCGAAAGGTTCTCGGCGCGGCAGCCGAGCCACGGCCCGAGCAGTCCTTTCGACACCGGCAGGCGGAACTGCGCGACGGTCGCCCGCGGCTCCTTCACCTGGCTCAGCAGATACGTCCCCAGCCTTTGTGCCGCGATGCGGACCTTCAGGTCCACCACCTGGCGGGTCATGCTGCTCAGCTCGGCCGACATCGCCCGCATCATCGCCATGGCGACGGCGGGATTGGCCGCCACCACCTGCCGCATCGGTTCGGCCCCGATGCGCACCATCAGCGAGTCGCTGACGGTCTCCGCCCCCATCAGGTAGGGCTCGTCCGTCAGCACGTTGGCGAGCACAAAGCTGCTGGCCGGCTCGACAATGTCGATCACCGTGCTCGATGCGTCAGCCGAGGTCCCGGTCAGGCTCACCCGCCCGTCGAACAGGACGTAAAGCGACTCCGGCAGCGTGCCCTGGCGGAACAGGACGTCGCCGGACACCGCCTCCTGCAATTCCCCGGCCGCGGCCACATACTCCAGGGACGCATCGTCCAGCTGGGCGAAGCCGGGAGCCTTGCGCAACATCGTTTCGATCGTCTGCATGGTACCTCAATACATGCAGATCGGCATTTTTACCAGCATCAGTATTCGAATTGGTATGTCAACCCGACACTGCTGCCGTTCGATTCGCCGGATGCACCGGTCGCGGAGCCGCCGCCGGTGCCTGCGGTTGCCTCCAGCTTCAGTCCCTTGGCGATGTCCACCTGCACGCTGGCCTGCGTGCCACCGTTGGTGCCCTGCTTTGCTCCCAGATAGACGCCCGGCGCGATGTAGCGCCCGGCCTCCAGCGCGGGGCTGCCCTTGGCGCCGTTGCGGATGGACAGCCGGTCCAGGCCAAGCCCCTGCCTGACCTTGTCAAGCGGATCGCCAAATCCGCCGCCGGCGCCGGTCAGCGTTGCCAGGCCGGCGGCAATCTCCGCCACCTCCAGGGCGCCGAGTTTGCCCACGCCACTGCCGAACAGCAGGTGCGCCAGGACCTCGTCCTGCGGCAGGGCCGGTACGCTGGAGAGCGTGATCTTCGGATTTCGTGCGGTCCCATCGATCGATAGCGTCGCCACCACGTTGCCGCTGGTGCTGCTCGCGACCAGGTGCAGCGCCGGATCCGCAATGCTGCCGCCGTTGAAGTCGATGCGGCCCTCGGTGAAATCCAGCGAGCGTCCTGCCAGGCTGATGCCCCCACGGCGCAATTCCAGCGCCCCCACCGTATGCGGGGCGGCCGTGGTTCCCCCGATCGTCATTTTGCCGCCGAATTCTACGTCGAGGCCACGGCCGCGCACGAAGATCTGCCGAGGCGCATCCAGCGCGATGTTCAGCGAGACGACGGACACGCTGGTCGGTGGTGGGGCCGGTTTCGCCCCCGGCTGGTTGATCGGCAGCACAGCGATCGCCGCCGGCATCCGCTCCGGAATCCGCACGTCGGCCTGCCGCACCCGGACCGAGCCGCCGACGGCGAGCTGCCCAAGCGCCTCGCCGCGTAAGGTCAGGTCGGTATCTATCGTCGCCGAGATCAGGTCGCTCGACAGCGGCTGTGCATTGCGCGCGGTGATGATGATTTCCACCGGAATGCCGGCCGCCATCACCCCGACGCTGCCGCTGCCGCTGATCGTGCCCTGCCCAGCCTTGGCAGCGAACTGCACGACGCGCAGCGAGGCACCGCTGCCTTCCACGCGGGCGGCAATGTCGCTGAGGTGCAGGCCTACGCTGAAATCCTGGACCTCGCCCCCGGTCAGCCGGGCACTGCCGGTGACATTCGGTGCCGCGAGGGTGCCGCTGACCGACGTGTCGAGCGATACCTGGCCACGGATGCGCCGCCCCCCCGCCGACAGGATCGGGTCGAGCAGGGCGAGATCGAGCGTTCCGTTGGCGCGCAGGTTCATGGCTCCCGCCGCGTTGAGCGGCGCGCGGCCGGTGATGGCGATCCGCGACGTCCCCGCCGCGATCCGGCCATCGATCCGAGCATCGGTGCCTGCGAGATCGGCATCGGCGGTAACGGAGGCCGGCGGCATCGCCCGTGCCGGGCCGCTGCGCAGCCTAAGGCCGGTCGCGGCAAGGCTGATCTTGCCGGTGGGCCGTCCGGGGGTGCCGGTGATCCGCGCGTCCGCCTTGACCGTGCCATCGGCCCCGATGAGCTCGGCGGAGAGATTGCGCAGCGAGGCTGTAAGATCGAGCGTGGCCCCGGCGCGTCCGGATATCTCCAGCACCGCCTGGCGCAGACCGATGCGCAGCCGGTCGATCGTCACGCCATCGGAAAAGCCGATCCGCACCGGCGACAGCAGGCGCAGCGTCTGGGCGCGCCATTCGGCTTGCAGCGACCCAAGCTCCATCGACCGCCCCATGGCGTTTACTTTGGCGGCGGCCTCGATCCTGGCCGGCGAGCCCTGCAGGTTCGGTGAACTGGCCGCAAGCCTCACATCCAGCGCATCGATCGCGCCCCGGGCGGATGCGTGCGCGGTCCCGTTCAGCCCGCTCAATTCGATAGCCTCCGCGTCCACCTGCGCGTCCACCGTAGGATGCGCGGGATCGGCGGAGGATCCGGAAAACGTGGCCTGCACCCGACCGGAGACCGGCCGGCCGATCAGGGGAGACAGGTCGGCCAGCCGTCCTATCGTCATGGTCAGCTTGCCGCTCGGCTGCATCGTGGCGGTCGCCAGCTGCACCGTACCCGCGGCCTTCAGACTCTTCCAGGCGGCCTGCTCGATCTCGATGGCGAGGCCGTTATCGGCCTGCCGAAACGCCACAGCCAGATCGAGCGGCGCGGCCAGCAGGTCGCCGCGCGCCACGACACTGCCGGCCGGACGGCTCGGCAGGCCGGTGGCCTCAATCTTGATATCGAGTGCGCCCGAGGACATGCCCTGTGCGGCCACGGTGCCGGTGATGTCGGCGGTCAGCCTCAAGTCGTCCACGCGGCCGGCCACCGTTCCGGTTGCCTTGAACTGCCCCCCCAGGTGCGGTTCGGCCGCGGCGAGATCGTTCACCGCCAGCGACCATGTGCCGTCGACCCGGCCGGCGGCGACCTGTCCGCTGGCCCCGAACGAGGCCGCGCGTCCGGAGAACCGCAGGCTCGACAGGGTGACGTCGTTGCCCCGCACCGTCGCAGCAAGGCTCATCCGCCCCTTGTCACCTACCAGTGCGCTGGCCTGCGGTTGGCCGCCGGTCACGCCGATGGTTCCGTCGGCATTGACGGTCGTGGCGTCGCCGTCGGTCGCGGCGTGCAGGTTCAGAGCGAGCTGGCCCTGCAGCGGCACCTGGCCGATGGCTGCGAAAGGCGTCAGGTCGGCCAGTAGCAGCGTCGCGTCGGCGCGTCGGTCCGCTCCGGTGAGGGCGCGGCCCTCCAGCGTGAACAGCTTGTGGTGCAAACTGACGTTCACCGGCCGATCGGGTTCGTCGAGCTTCACATCCGCCTCGATTGTCAGCGGGTCTGCGGCGAGCAGATCTGCGTCCGGACCCGGCACACGCAGGCCGGCAAGCTCGCCGTTCAGCCGCACCTGGCCCGCGTTGCCGGCGATGTCGGCGGAGATTCTCGCTTACACTGGCGCCGCCGGCGGTCAGATTGTCGATTTCCAGCCGTCCGGTCGCATCGGGGCGGCTGAACGGGCCATGAACACGCGCGTCCAGCGACACCGACTGCCACCCGATCCCGGGCCGCGGCTGCATCGCCGGCGCGCCGGCGTCGATCCTGAGGTCGGTGGCGCCCTGCTCCAGGTCGATCGTGCCGACGGCCCCTGCGTGCAGCTCCCCGGCGGTCAGCGCGAGCCGGGTGCCGACTGCGGCGCGCGGTCCTTCGAGCCTCGCATTCAGGCCGATTGCGCCCAGTCCCGTCAGCTGTGCCACGCGCGCGATCAGCCCATGCTCCGGCTCGCTGACGTCCAGCTCCGCCCGAAGGTGCTGCGCGTCAGCACTGCCCGAGACACGGTAGCTCCCGCCGCCATCGAGCGCCCGCACATTGAGCGACCCGCTGAACGTGTCGGTTGAGGTCAGCTGGCCGGAACCTTCCAGCGATACTGCCAGCGGGACACCCGCGACCGCCTGTGCCACGTCCAGGCGCGCGATTCGCGCCCCGTGCAGCACGATGCGCGGCAGCGTCGTGCCGCCGCTGGACGACGACGAGGCGGGTATCCGCAGAACCGCAACGTGGGTCGCGTCAAGCCGGTCGATGGCCAGGCGCCAATGCAGCAGCTGCAACGGCGACCAGTCGAGCACGACGCCGTCCGCCGTCGCGTAATCGCCCTGCGGATCGCGCAGCGCGAGGTGCGCCACCCGCAGCGCGTCGGGGAAGCGGCCGGCGAGGCCTTCGAGTCGGACGGTGTCGCCGGTCAGGTGAGGGGTCAGCCGGGCGAGCATGTTCCGCCCCGGCGCTGTGTTGGCGGCCAGCAGAAGCAGAACCGGCAACGCAGCCAGCGCCAGCAATATCCCGCCGATCCACTTTGCCGCTCGCCGCATCAGAAGGCCTGCCCGATGCCGATGTACAGCTCGAAAGCGTCGCCATGCGGCTCACGGTTCAATGGAATTGCGACATCGAGACGGATCGGGCCGATCGATGTGTAGTAGCGCGCCCCGATGCCCGCGCCGACGCGCCAGCTGCTGGTGAACGGTGCGCCGTTCGCGGTCACCTGCCCGGCGTCGACGAAGGCCAC
The DNA here is from genome assembly GCA_963812075.1 of uncultured Alphaproteobacteria bacterium. Lineage (GTDB taxonomy): Bacteria > Pseudomonadota > Alphaproteobacteria > Acetobacterales > Acetobacteraceae > JAMXLO01. Next base: position 44,828 of record CAWETN010000012.1, on the reverse strand, counting down.
GACGCCGTAGCTGTCCAGGATGCGCTGGCGAAACTCGACCGATCCGGCGCTCACCGCAGTTCCTCCGGTCGGCTTGCCGTCCGGGAACTGCGGGCCGACCGACTGGTAGCGGAAGCCGCGCACCGTGGCGGAGCCGCCGGCATAGAAGCGCTGGTCGGGCGGCAGGCTGAACACGCTCGCCCCGTACGCCTTGCCGACCAGGCCGCGCATCGCGAGGACGCTGCGCCCGCTGCCGCTCAGGTCGACATAGGCCGACCCGGAAAGCTGGGCCACGACGAAGGTGGCGCTGGAGCCCCCGAACGACTGCAGCGGCGTGAGCAGCAACGTGGCGCGGAAGCCGCGCGTGGGATCCAGCAGGCTGTTGGTGTCGTCGTACCTCGCCGACAGCGGCAGGCCAATCAGATTGAAGCGGCGCTCGACGCCTTCCTGCGTGATGTCCTCCTGCTCCCCGCTCACGCCGATGCCGACCGTCCAATGCGCGGACAGCTTGCGGTTGAGCTCGATCTTCTGGGTCAGCGCCTTCTGGTCGTACGCCTCGAGGCTCTGGTCGACCGCACCGAGGTTCAGTTCCAGCGACTGGTCGCGGGCAAGGAAGTCCGGCTTGATGAACTGGAAATTGAGATTGTAGCCCGGCTTGCGCACGGCGTTGCCGCCGAGCTGGACGCCGCCGGTGATGTTCAGCTGCTCGGCGTTGCCGAACAGGTTGCGGTGGTGCCAGCCGGCGGTCGCGTTGACCCCGAGGTCCGTCGAGTAGGCAGCGCCGACATCGACCGAGTGGCGCGGTCGCTCGGTGACGTCGATCAGGATCGGGATGGTGCCGTCGGGCGCAAGCTGCGCACCCGGCTCGGCGCGCACCACCGAGAATACGCCGAGGCTGGCAAGGTCCTCGCGCGCCGTCTGCACCTCTGATGGGCTGTAGGGTTCGCCGGAATGCAGCAATAGCCGGCGGCGGACGAAATCCTCGTTCACGGTCTGCAGGCCCGTGATCTGGATCGCACCGACGTCGGCATACGGGCCTTCGGTGGCGCGGAACGTCACATCCAGCAGATGCTCCGCCGGGTGCAGGTCCACCGGTGGCAGGTCGACCTTCGCCAGCGGATGACCGGCCTCGCGGATTGCCGTCAGCAGCCGCTGCTGTGCCGCCAGGACGTCCGCCGCCACCGCCGGCGCGCCAGGCTGAAGTCCGAGCTTTTCGCGCGCCTGCGAGGGAACCTCGCCGTCGATGGTCACCCGTCCAAGGTGGAACAGCGGTCCGAGGTCGAAGCTGACGACGACCGGCACCGGCGGATCGGCCGGCGCCTGCTGCAGCAGATCGGGCAGATCGGTCTGGTCCAGCGGCTTGCCGGCCACCGTCACGGTCACCTTGGAGGCGTAGTAGCCGAAGCTGTTGAGCGCGGTCTGGAAACGTCCCGCGTCGTCACGGGCCCGGGTGACAAGGCCAAAGGGGCCGACGGGCGCCTTTTCGCGCAGCGCCTCCAGCTGGGAGGAATCACGCACCGCCTGGTCCAGGGCCGCATTGCCGGTCGGGGTGAGCGTGACCGCATAGGGCTGCGGGTCGGCGCCCAGCAGACGGACCGGCAGCAGAAACAGCAGCGCAGCAATGGCCGGGAGGAGCCTCGGGCGATGCATTGGTCTCACGGTAGCCGGTGCGGTGTTCCGGCAAGTGTCACGGTTGCGCCATTGTTAGGAAACTGTGAGCGAGCTATCCCGCGGCCACATGAGGGATTCGCACCGTCGCCCGCGTCGCCTGAGAGCTCGCCGACCGATGCTCGCCGGCACGGATTCCGGCGCTCTGCCGACATCGGCCTGGCTGCCCCGCGTGCTCCGGCCGGTGCGCGTCGTGCGGCGCGGCGGTGGTGTGCTTCTGTGGACGCTGCCCTGCATGGTCATACAGGCGGTCTGCCTGATGTTGCCGGGTCATGCCAAGGTCGGATATGCACGGTTCTACTGGTCGATGGTGAGCCGCCTGCTGGGCGTCCGGGTGCGCGTGATCGGGACTTCGGCGGTGGGCCGGGGGCGCCCGGTCGTGTTCGTGTCCAATCACTCGTCGTGGCTCGATATTCCCGTGCTGGGCGGACGCCTCGAGGCCTGTTTCGTATCGAAGCACGAGGTGGGGGGGTGGCCGCTGGTCGGCACGGTGGCACGGCTCGGGCGCACCGTCTTCATCTCGCGGCAGCGACACGCGACGGGGCGTGAGCGCGACGCGCTGCGCGAGCGGCTGGCGGCCGGCGACAACCTCCTGCTGTTCCCGGAGGGCACCACCTCCGACGGCTCGCGCGTGATGCCGTTCCGCACCTCGTTCTTCGCCGTCGCCGAAGGTTCCGAACCGCCGCTGATCCAGCCGATTTCGGTGGTGTATGACCGGCTCGGCGGGCTGCCCGCGGGGCGGGCGAGCCGCCCGGTGTTCGCCTGGTACGGCGACATGGACCTGGCATCGCATTTCTGGCGTTTCGCGCAGCATCGCGGATTGCGCGTGAGCGTCCTGCTGCATCCGCCGCTCGATCCGGCCCGCTTCGCCAGCCGGAAGGCGCTGTCGCATGCGGTATGGCGGGTAGTGGCCGATGGTGCCTCGAGCCTGCGGCAGAACCGACCGGTGGAAACTGCGGTTGCCGCCGACGCTGCCGAGGAACCCGCCTATGCGTGACCCGGCGCACTCCATGGTTGACAGGACGGGTCGGCGATCTGGCACACTGCGCTGCGTCGTTGGAGAAGTCGCCGCACTGAGCACCCCCACCCGACCGGCTGGCCTGGCGATCTCCTGGTGTCGATGAGCGCGGATTCGCCCCGGCAAAAGCGCCTGCACGTCATCACCTGGGGCTGTCAGATGAACGTCTATGACAGCGGGCGGATGGCCGACGTGCTGGCGCCGCTGGGCTATGCGCCGGCGCGGCTGCCCGAGGATGCCGACATGGTGATCCTCAACACCTGCCATATCCGCGACAAGGCGGCCGAGAAGGTCTTCTCCGAACTCGGACGGCTGCGCCGGCTGAAGGAGCGCCGCGCTGCGGAGGGCGGGCGGATGATTCTGGCCGTCGCGGGCTGTGTCGCCCAGGCGGAGGGGGCGGAGATCCTGGCGCGGGCGCCGTTCGTGGACATCGTGCTGGGCCCGCAGACCTATCACCGGCTGCCGGAAATGGTCGCTCGCGCCGCGCGCTCCGGCCGACGCCGTGATCGAGACGGATTTCCCGGCGGAGGACAAGTTCGACTTCCTGCCCGATTCGGCGGCGCCACAGGGGGTCACCGCGTTCCTGACTATCCAGGAGGGCTGCGACCGGTTCTGCAGCTTTTGCGTCGTGCCCTACACGCGCGGCGCCGAGACCAGCCGGCCGGCGGTGGCGGTGATTGCCGAGGCGCGACGGCTGGTCGAGCAGGGAGCGCGCGAGATCACGCTGCTGGGACAGAACGTCAACGCCTGGCACGGGGAGGCGCCGGATGGCGGCGCGTGGGGCCTGGGCCGCCTGCTGAGACAATTGGCCGACCTGCCGGGGCTGCTGCGACTCCGCTACACGACGTCGCATCCGCGGGACCTGGACGATGCGCTGATCGCGGCCCACCGCGACCTGCCGATGTTGATGCCCTTCCTGCACCTGCCGGTGCAATCGGGTTCCGACCGCATGCTGGCGGCGATGAACCGCCGGCACACCGCAGCGGACTACCTGCGCCTGGTGGAGAAGCTGCGCGCGGCCCGGCCGGACCTGGCGCTGTCGTCCGACTTCATCGTCGGCCATCCGGGCGAGACCGAGGCAGACTTCCAGGCCACACTGGCGCTGGTGCGCGAGGTGGGCTTCGCCCAGGCCTTCAGCTTCAAATACTCGCCGCGCCCCGGCACCCCCGCCGCCGGCGCACCGGCACAGGTGGCGGATGACGAAAAGGAGCAGCGTCTGGCCGAACTGCAGGCGCTGCTGCGTGAGCAGCAGGCCGGATTCAACGCCGGCTGCGTCGGAAGGACGCTGCCAGTGCTGTTCACCGGTCCCGGCCGTCACCTGGGCCAGGTCGCCGGGCGGTCGCCGTTCCTGCAACCGGTGCACGTGAGCGGGCCGGCGGATCTGTGCGGCCGCGAGATTCCGGTGGAGATCGCCGCCGCACTCCCCAATTCATTGTCTGGAACCCTCACCGAGGAGAGAGCGCGCGCTTGAGCCAGGCCACCACCATTCCTGCTGTCCCCGCATCCTCCCCGTCCGGCAAGGCCGTGACCCTTCAGTTCAACGACAACACGCTGCTGCCGCTGCTGCTCGGCGACCACGACCGCCACATGGTGCGCATCGAGCAGGCGCTTGGGCGTGCGTCTGTCCTGCCGCGGCAACCGGGTGGCGATCTCCGGTGAGGCGGCGCGCGTCGACGCGGCGCAGGCCGCGCTGGAGGGACTGTGGCGCCGGCTGGAGCGCGGCGAGAGCGTCGGCCGTCCCGAGGTGGAGGCGGCGATCCGGCTGGCGGATGCGGATACCGATCCGCGGCTGCCGCTGTCCGATGCGCCGGCGATCCGCACTCGGCGCGGGGCGGTGGCGCCGCGCAGCCCAGGACAGGCGGCATATATCGAGGCACTCGCGACGCATGACATGGTGTTCGGCGTCGGCCCGGCGGGTACCGGCAAGACCTATCTGGCGGTGGCGCAGGCGGTGGCGATGCTGCAGGCCGGGAAGGTGGACCGCATCGTGCTGTCCCGTCCCGCGGTTGAGGCCGGCGAGCGGCTGGGTTTCCTGCCCGGCGACATGAAGGAGAAGGTCGATCCCTATCTGCGCCCGCTGTACGACGCGCTGCACGACATGATGCCGTCCGAGCAGGTGATCCGTCGGCTCGCCAATGGCGAGATCGAGGTCGCACCGCTGGCCTTCATGCGCGGCCGCACGCTCGCGCATGCGTATGCGATCCTCGACGAGGCGCAGAACACCACGTCGGTGCAGATGAAGATGTGGCTGACGCGGATGGGCGAGGGGACGCGCATGGTGGTGACTGGCGACCTCACGCAGATCGACCTGCCGCCGGGTGTGCGCTGCGGGCTGCGCGATGCACTCGAAACGGTCGAAGGCATCCACGGCATCGGGGTGGTCCGGCTGGGCACGCGCGATGTGGTGCGGCATCCGCTGGTGGCGCGCATCGTGGATGCGTATGATCAGCGGGCCGCGGCGGAGGGCGACAAACGGCGCGAGGCCCGACGGCGCGGAGAAAATGAGGGTACCGGCAAGTAAGGGCGATGGACCCCGAGGCGAGTAGCGGCCCCGCTCAGGCGGGGTTCCGGGACGAGGTCAGCGTGATTGTGGCGGAGCCGGCTTGGCGCCGCCTGGTGAGACATGCCGAGTCGGTGGCCGCGCGGGCGGCACGCGCCGCGGGGGCTCGCGGCACGGTTGTTCTGGCGGCGGACCGCGTCGTGCAAGGGTTGAACGCCCGGCACCGTGGCCGCAACATGCCCACCAATGTGCTGACCTATACCGAACCGGCACCCGAGATGCTGCTGGCCCTGGGCGTCATCCGCCGCGAGGCCGCCGCGGCCGGCCGGCGTCCGGCGCACCACCTCGCCCATCTGGTGGTGCACGGTGCGCTGCACCTGGCCGGCCACGACCACCATCACCCGGGCGCGGCGCGGCGGATGGAGCTGGCCGAAGCGCGCATCCTGCACCGGCTGCGGGTACCCAACCCCTGGAAGCGCGCATGAGCAACGGCAATGGCGCGCGCGCCTCGCTGCTCGACCGGCTGCGCCAGATGCTGGGGCGCCAGCCCGAGCACAGCCTGCGCGAATTGATCGCCGAACTGGTGCAGGAGGCGGCGGACGAGCAGGTGATCGCCGGCGAGCAGCCGGAGCTCGACCGGCAGGAGCGCGCGCTGATCGCCAACGTGCTGCGGCTGCGCGAGACCACCGCCGACGACGTGATGCTGCCGCGCGCCGACATCGTGGCGATGCGGGTGGACGTGACGCTGGAGCAGGCGCTGGAGCAGATCCGCGAGGATGGTCACTCCCGGCTGCCGGTGTACCGCGAACAGCTCGACGACATCATCGGCATGGTCCACATCAAGGACGTGTTCGCCTATATCGGGCGGCCGGAGGCATTCTCGCTGGAGGCGATCCTGCGGCGCCCGCTGATGGTGGCGCCGCAGATGCCGGTACTGGATCTGCTGCTGCAGATGCGCCAGCAGCGCATGCACCTGGCCCTGGTGATCGACGAATACGGCGGCGTCGACGGGCTGCTGACGATCGAGGACCTGGTGGAGACGATCGTCGGCGACATCTCGGACGAGCACGACGAGGTGCAGGCGGCGATGGTGGTGGAGCGGGCCGACGGGGCGCTGGACATCAACGCTCGTCTGCCGGTGGAGGAGTTCGAGAACCGCATGGGTCCCGTGCTGTCGGAGGACGAGAGGGACGCCGATATCGACACGGTGGGCGGGCTGGTGTTCACGCTGGCCGGGCGTGTGCCGGCCAAGGGCGAGGTGATCAGCCATCCATCGGGGATCGAGTTTCGGGTGCTGGACGCCGATCCGCGGCGGATACGAAGGGTGCGCGTCAGGCGCGCGAATGAGGAGCAGGTCGAGCCCGCGGCGGCGGAGTAGGGCGGGGAGACATGCCGCGGTCGTGTGGTAGCCTCCGTTCGCGCCGCAGGGGCGCGGAGGAACAGTCCGAATGAGCGTACGCGCAGGCCGTGAATTCCTGGCCATTCCCGGGCCGACGACGGTGCCGGACGAGGTGCTGCGGGCGATGCATCGCCCGGCCGTGGAGATCTATTCCGGACCGCTGCTGGCGCTGACTGACAGCCTGATGCGCGACGTGGCGCGCGTGTTCAGCACCAAGGGCCGTGCCTACATCTACAGCGCCAACGGTCACGGCGCGTGGGAGGCGGCGCTCACCAACGTCCTTTCCAGCGGCGACAAGGTCCTCGTGCTCGAAAGTGGCCGCTTCGCGGTGAGCTGGGGCGAACATGCCCGCCGCATGGGCGTCGAGGTCGAGGTGCTGAAGGGCGACATGCGCCACGCCGTCCGCCCGGCCGAGGTGGAGGCGCGCCTGCGGGCCGACAAGGGCAGCACCATCAAGGCCGTGCTGGTGGTACAGATCGATACCGCCTCGGGCGTGGTGAACGACATTGCCGCGATCGGCCAGGCGATCCGGGCGGCCAGGCACGACGCGCTGCTGATGGTGGACGCGGTGGCCTCGCTCGGCTGCATGCCGTTCGAGATGGACGCATGGGGCGTGGACGTCGCCATGTCGGGCTCGCAGAAGGGGCTGATGACGCCGCCCGGTCTGGGCTTCGTCGCCGCCAACGACCGCGCCCGCGAGGTACACAAGACGGCGAGGCTGCGCACGCCTTATTGGGACTGGACCGACCGTGAGGGCGCGGAGCACTACCGAAAATATGCCGGCACGCCGCCCGAGCATCTGCTGTACGGCTTGCGCCAGGCGCTCGACCTGCTGTTCGAGGAAGGGCTGCCGAACGTGTTCCGGCGCCACCGGCTGCTGGCCGAGGCGGTGCGGTGCGCCGTCGGCGTCTGGGCGGAAGGCCAGGCGATCGGCTTCAACGTCATCGAGGCCGCCGAGCGCTGCGACACCGTGACCCCGGTGCTGACCAACGGCCACGACCCCGATGCGCTGCGTGCCTACTGCGATGAGCAATGCGGGGTGGTGCTGGGCCACGGCATCGGCGAACTCTCCGGCAAGGCGTTCCGCATCGCCCATATGGGGCACGTCAACGCGCCGATGATCCTCGGCACGCTCAGCGTCGTCGAGATGGCGCTGGCGGCCTTGCGGATCCCGCACGGCAAAGGCGGCACGCAGGCAGCGATCGACTGGCTCGCCGAACAGGTGCCGGCGTAAGGCCGATCCGCAAGCCGGCACCCCGCCCGACGGCGACGCGCCCGGTCTTGCGCCCGGTTCGGCGGTGGAGGAGCCTGCTGCGCCAGGAGGACCGAGCATGACGAAGATCCACGCGCGGCTGGCCCATATGGGCATCTATGTGCACGACCGGGACCGGATGGAGCGCTTCTACACCGAGGTGCTGGGGCTGATGGTGACCGATCGCGGGGAGGGGCGCTCCGGCATGCACCTCACCTTCATGAGCGGCAATCCGGAGAACCATCATCAGATGGTGCTGGTCACCGGCCGCCCCGATACGGCGGGGTTCAATCCGATCCAGCAGATCTCGTTCATGGTCGATTCGCTCGCCGACCTGCGCGAGGTGCACGGCCATGCGCTGGCGCTGGGCGCCACCGACATGCGCCCGGTGAGCCACGGCAACGCCTGGTCGATCTACTTCAAGGACCCGGAGGGCAACACGGTCGAGGCTTATCTGGATACGCCGTTCCACGTGCCGCAGCCACACGGCAAGCCGCTCGACCTCACCAAGTCGGACGAGCAGATCCTGCGCGAGACCGAGGCGGCCTGCCGGCAGGACCCCGGTTTCATGCCGATCGAGCAGTTCAAGAGCGCCATGGCGGCCCGGTTGGCGACGACCGCGTAAGGTCTCGGCTTGCCGGCCTCCGCTGCCCGCGGGGCGCGACGGCAACCGCCTCCGCCGAGTCAAGGTTCGACGCTGCGGTAACAGCGTGCCACTGTTGCGGCGACAGCCGAATCAGAGGAGCGCTGCCCGCACGTATGATGGACGCCGCGCGACACGACGATGACCGGACAGCGTCGAACTGGCAGGTGACGCTGTGGGCCATGGTCGGCATCCAGTTCATCATGACGATGTCGTTCAGCTTTCTGAGTCCGATCATGCCGCTGTTCCTGCCGGCCCTGGGCGTCACCAGCGAGGCGGGAATCGATCTATGGTCCGGCATCCTCAACGGTTCGACGTCGTTCGTCGCGGCGTTCGCCTCGCCGCTGTGGGGGCGGCTTGCGGACAATTACGGCCGCAAGCCGATGCTGATCAGGTCGAGCTGCGCAATCGGGCTGTTCACCGCCCTGATGGGCCTGTCGCTCAACGTCTGGCAGTTCTTTGCTGCGCGCGCGCTGATGGGGGTGTTCGCCGGCTTCTCGTCCACTGCGATGGCACTGGTGGCGAGCCAGGTGCCCGAGCGGCGGCTGGGCTATGCGCTGGGCTGGCTGAGTACGGGACAGCTGGTCGGCTCGCTGGTGGGGCCGGTGATCGGCGGCGTGCTCGCGGACATCACGCATAGCTACCGCATCCCGTTCTATTGCACCTCGGCGATGACGTTCGTCACGGTGTTCCTGGTCTGGAAGGGTGTGCGGGAGCGCTTCGCCCGCCCGGACAGCGCGCAGCGCCGGCGGTCCGGGCTACGCGGCCTGGCCATGCTGATCGGCGCCGCCGGTGTGCTGCCGCTGTTCTTCGTGCTGTTCATGGCGCAGTTCAGCACCCGCGCGGTGCAGCCGCTGGTCACCGTGTTCGTTCAGGAACTGGTCGGTCCGCGGCCCGACCTGGCGACGCTCGGGGGTATCGCGTTCTCGGTCACCGGCCTGGCCGGCATGGTGGCAGTGCCGCTGCTGGGTCGCTTCAGCGACGAGATCGGCTATCGCCGCGTGCTGCTGATCTGCCTGCTGGGTGCCACGCTGACCAGCCTGCCGCAGGCCTTTGTCGGCAGCTACTGGACGTTCGCCGTCGAGCGCTTCGCGGTGGGCCTGTTCGTCGGCGCCATCGTGCCGACGGCGAACGCACTGATCGGCCGCATGGTGTCGCGTTCGGAACGCGGCACGGTCTATGGCATGACCGCCTCGGCGACGTTCCTCGGCAATTCGATGGGACCGTTGACCGGCGGCGCCATCGCCGCGACGTTCGGGCTGCGCTGGGTGTTCCTGATCACCTCGGCGCTGCTGCTGGCGAACCTGGTCTGGGTATATTTCAAGGTGCCGGAGTACCAGGGCGCGCCGGACGAGTAGCCCGCAGCCACGGCTGCGCGGTCGTTCGCGCGCGGCGTTCAGGCTCCGCTGGCGGTCACTCTGACGACGAGGCGCGCGCCCTGCCAGACCTCGACGGCCGAAGCGGTCCCGAGATGGGCTCCTGCACCGGTGCGCACGATCTCGTCGGTATCGGCGATCAGGCAGTCGGCTGCGGTGATGTGGTTGTCCTCGTCCAGCCAGTAAATGCGGTATGCCGGCATGTTTCTCCTCCCGGATCATGACGCAGTTGCACCGTGCGACATTCCACGCCGCGGGCCGAAAATTTCCACGGACCTCGGTCGGTCAGAATGCCCGACCTTGGTCCGTGTGGAGGCTACAACTGCTTCGCGGAAGCGGGCGACGGCAGTGCCCAGGAACGATGCTTGCGCCGGCATCTCTCGGATCCTGACATGAATCATATGCCAACCGCCTCGATTATCGCTTCGCAAGAGGAGGTCCATCTTTCGCTCCAAAGCAGCGGATTCCAGACGCTGCCCTAAGGAGAGAGACCAAATGATGATCATGCTGCGCGCCGCCCTGGCCGTCGTGAGCCTTGCCAGCATCGGCAGCGCCTACGGTGCTGACCGCGACATCCGGGCAGCGCTCAACCCGCCTGCGGGCGTTGCCCAGGCGTACCCCCGCAATCCCGCGACGATCGCGCCCACCCCCAACGAGGCGACCGTGGCCGCCCGACCGGACCGCGGCCCTTGGCTGTTCCCGCCGATCGGCAAGTACATCGCGGGTTGACCGGCACCAGCACCGCAACCTTCGCCGGCCCGGCCCGGGAGTTCCGTCACCTGCACGGCCGGAGCCTATGCGTGCAGCGCGCTCACCACCTCCGCGTTCGCCCGGATGACCAGCATCCGCCTGATCTTCTGCGTCGGCGTCAGCAGACCGTTCTCCACCGTGAACGGCTCGACCACCGCGTGCTTGCGGACCCGTTCGGTGACCGACAGCCGGTGGTTCACCCGGGTGATCGCCAGTGCCGCCGCGACGTCGTCGAAGCCATGTGCCGGTACCACGAGCGCCGTCAACGACGACCGCCCATCGCCGGCAACCACCGCCTGAGCGATCTCCGGCTCGGCCATCAGCATGCCTTCGATCTTCGCGGGCGACACGTTCTCACCGCCCGACAGGACGATCATGTCCTTCTTGCGGTCGGTGATGCGCAGGTAGCCGTCCTCGTCGAGCGCACCGATGTCGCCGGTGTGCAGCCAACCGTCGCGGATGACCGCGGCGGTTGCCTCGGGCAGGCGCCAGTAACCGTCCATCACCAGGTCGCCGCGCACCAGGATCTCGCCGTCGGCCGCGATCCCGATATCGACCCCGTCCAGCACTCGCCCCACGCTGTCGATGCGGATGCCATCCGGTGGGTTGGCGCTGATCACCGGGCCGGCCTCGGTCTGCCCGTAGCCCTGCATGATCTTCAGGCCGAGCGCCAGGAAGAACCGCCCGACCTCCGGTTCCAGCCGCGCGCCGCCTGACATCGCTGCCTTCAACCGGCCGCCGAAGCGGCTCCGGACCTTGGTGCGCACCAGCCGGTCGAGCAGCAGGTCGAGCATGCCTTCGACCGGACCAAGGCGCCGTCCGTCCACACGCTTCATGCCCAGTGCAAGCGCGTGCCGGAACAGCGCCTGTTGCCAGCCCGGCTGCCGCGCCACCTGGGACAGCACGCGCCCGCGGATCACTTCCAGTACGCGCGGCACCGCCGTCAGAATGGTGGGGCGCACAGCCAGCAGATCGGCTGCAAGGTGCTCGACGCCGCGGCAATACACGATCTCGGTGCCGATGCTGGGCAGGAAGAACATGCCGACAGTGTGTTCGTAGCTGTGTGATGTCGGCAGGTACGACAGATATGTCTCGTCCTCCAGCCGCAGTGGCCGCAGCAGCTCGAAGGCACCGCGGCAGTTCGACAGGATCGAGCGGTGCGGCAGCATCACGCCCTTGGGCGCTCCGCCGGTGCCCGAGGTGTAAATCAGGCAGGCAAGTGCCTCGCCGGCTATCGAGGCCGCCTCGAGCGCCACATCGTCGGGCGATGCGACATCGCCCACCAGCGAGCGCCAGTGCACCAGCCGGGGCGATTCGGCGCTATCCCCATAGGCCTCGTCCATCACCACCAGCAGGTCGAGGCCACCCGCCTGGCGCCCCGCCTCGCTCAGTGCGCCGGCTAGTGCCGGGGTGGAAACGATCGCCGCCCGCGCCCCAGAATTGCGCAGAATATGGGCATGGTCCGCCACGGTATTGGTGACATAGGTGGGCACCGGCACGGCCCGCAGCGCCATCAGCGCGGTTTCGGCGATCGCGTATTCCGGCCGGTTCTCCGACACGATCACCACCCGGTCGCCTGCCGCGACGCCGGCCGCGCGCAGGTGGCGCGCACATGACGCGGCGCAGCGGCCGAACTCACCCCATGACGTCGAATGCCAGCCGCCATCGCGGAACGCACGCAGCATCGGCTTGTCCGGCCAGGTGCGGGCGAGGCCGAGCATCATCGCCGGCAAATTCGGCCATGTCGGGTAGTCCTGCACATCGCCTCCCATCCGCCGGCGCCGGAGACGCCGCCCTTTGACCGCCGGGCCCGCCGCCTTACATGGTTGGAATACAGCAGCCTCACGAGGACGCAATGACGGGCCAGACCGCTCCAGCCGATGCCACCAGCCACTCGATGCCGGAGGAGCTGCCGACCTGGGATCTGAGCGACCTCTATTCAGGACCCGACAGCCCGTTCGTCGAAGCCGACCTCGCGAAGGCCGACCACGCGGCGCGCTCCTTCGCGTCAGCCTACCAGGGGCGGCTCGCGGCGGTATCCGGCAATGCGCTCGCGACGGCGATCGCAGATTACGAGCGGATCGAGGAGCTGCTGGGGCGGCTGATGTCGTATGCCCAGCTGCTGTTCTCCGGCGATTCGACCAATGCGGAGATCGGCCGCTTCTACCAGACGGTGAGCGAACGGGTCACCACGATCAGCAGCCATCTGTTGTTCTTCGCGCTGGAATTGAACCGTCTCGATGAGGCGGTGCTCGAGCAGAAGCTGGCGGATCCGGCACTGGCCCGCTGGCGGCCGTGGCTGCGCGACCTGCTCGTGTTCCGGCCGCATCAGCTGTCTGACGAGCTCGAGAAGCTGCTGCACGAGAAGGAGGTGACCGGACGCAGCGCCTGGAGCCGCCTGTTCGACGAGACGGTGGCCGCCATGCGCGTGCCGATCGGCAGCGAGGAGCTGACTGTCAGCGCCGCGCTGAACCGGCTGTCGGACCGCGACCGTTCGGTGCGCGAGGCAGCCGGCCGCGCGATTGGCACCACGTTCGGCGAGAACATCAGGCTGTTCTCGCTGGTCACCAACACCCTGGCCAAGGACAAGGAGATCGTCGACACCTGGCGGCACTATCCGCGGCCCGGCAGCTATCGCAACCGTGCCAATATGGTGGAGGACGAGGTCGTCGACGCACTGGTCTCGGCGGTGCGGGCGGACTTCCCGCGGCTGGCGCATCGCTACTACCTGATGAAGGCGAAGTGGCTCGGCCTGCCGAAGCTGATGCACTGGGACCGCAACGCGCCGCTGCCGGACGACGATGACCGCAGCATCGCGTGGCAGGATGCGCGCGAGCGGGTGCTGACGGCGTACGGCGCGTTCAGCCCGGACTTGGCCGCGGTTGGCAGGCGCTTCTTCGACCGGCCATGGATCGACGCGACCCTGAAGCCGGGCAAGGCGGGCGGCGCGTTCGCGCATCCCACGGTGCCGTCGGCGCATCCCTATCTGCTGCTGAACTATCACGGTCGGACGCGCGACGTGATGACCCTGGCGCATGAGCTGGGGCACGGCGTGCATCAGGTGCTGGCGGCCGAGCAGGGCTACCTGATGGCGGGAACCCCGCTGACGCTGGCGGAGACGGCGAGCGTGTTCGGCGAGATGCTGACGTTCCGCGCACTGCTCGATGCCGCCGAGCCCCGGCAGCGCCGCGTCATGCTCGCCGCCAAGGTCGAGGACATGCTGAACACGGTGGTTCGGCAGGTCGCGTTCTATCACTTCGAGACCCTGTTGCATGACGAGAGGCGATCCGGCGAGCTGGTGCCGGATCGGATCGGCGAACTGTGGCTGCAGGTGCAGACCGAGAGCCTGGGGCCGGCCTTCGAGTTCACGCCGGAATACAGCGTGTTCTGGTCATATGTGCCGCATTTCATCCATACGCCGTTCTATGTGTACGCCTATGCGTTCGGCGATTGCCTGGTGAATGCGCTCTATTCGGTGTTCCAGGCGGGCCACCCCGGATTTCAGGCGAAGTACCTCGACATGCTGCGCGCCGGAGGCACGAAGCGGCACAAGGAGCTGCTGGCGCCGTTCGGGCTGGACGCGTCGGATCCCGCGTTCTGGAAGAAGGGACTGGACGTCGTCGCGGGGTTCATCGACGAGCTGGAACAGGTCGGGTGAAGGCAAAGTCGAACGAGAGTGAACGACAGGAGAAGGGATCTCGCCCTCCCCCCGGCTCCCTCCCGCAAGGGGAGGGGAGGTTGGCGATCATCCATCTCGCAGTCGTGCATGTCTGACCGCGGCAACCTGTTTGGCGAGCTGCGCCGCATGGCGCGCACCTCGGGCGCTGTCGGCGGTATCGCGGCGCGGGTGGCTGGCGAGCGGGTGTTCGGAATCAAGACCGATCGCGCGAGCCACGCCGAGGACCTGCGCACCATCCTGGGTGGCCTGAAGGGGCCGCTGATGAAGGTGGCACAGTTCCTGTCCACCGTGCCCGACGCACTGCCGGCGGAATACGCCGCGGAACTGGCCCACCTGCAGGCCAACGCCCCGCCGATGGGGTGGACCTTCGTCCGCCGGCGCATGGCCAGCGAACTCGGCACCGACTGGCAGACGAAGTTCGCCAGCTTCGGGCACGAGGCGGCCGCCGCGGCCAGCCTGGGCCAGGTGCACAGGGCGCGGCTGCACGACGGCACCGAGGTCGCCTGCAAGCTGCAGTACCCGGACATGCCGAGTACCGTCGAGGCCGATCTCCGCCAGCTGCGGCTGGCGATGGCGATCTACCACCGCATGGACAATGCCATCCAGCACGAGGAGGTCTACAAGGAACTAAGGGAACGCCTGCGCGAGGAACTCGACTACGAGCGCGAGGCGGCGCAGATGCGTTTGTATGTGCGCATGCTGGCGAACGACCCCACGGTGCACGTGCCGCGGCCGATGCCTGGCTTCTGTACGCGTCGGCTGCTCACCATGACCTGGCTCGACGGCCGTCCGCTGATGCAGCGCCTGGCCGAGGAACCGCCACAGGAGGAACGCAACCGCATCGCCGAGGCGCTGTTCCGTGCATGGTACGTGCCGTTCTACCGCTACGGGGTGATCCATGGCGACCCGCATCTTGGCAACTACCAGGTGCGACCGGATGCCTCGGTGAACCTGCTCGATTTCGGCGCGATCCGCGTGTTCGGCGCGAAGTTCGTGCGCGGCGTGATCGACCTCTACGAAGCGGTGCGCGACAATGACGACGCCAAGGCACACCATGCCTACACGACCTGGGGCTTCACCGATCTGTCGCACGAGAAGATGGCCGCGCTGAACCTGTGGGCGCGCTTCCTCTACGAGCCGCTCTGCGAGGACCGGGTGCGGCGCATCCAGGAGACCGACGATCCGCAGTTCGGGCGCGAGGTCGCGGAACGCGTGCATACCGGGTTGAAGCGCACCGGCGGCGTCAGGCCCCCGCGCGAGTTCGTGCTGATGGACCGCTCGGCGATCGGACTGGGTGGCGTGTTCCTGCGGCTCAGGGCCGAACTGAACTGGAGCCGGATGTTCCACGAGCTCATCGATGATTTCGACGAGGCGGAGCTTGCACGGCGTCAGGCGGCGGCGCTCGCGGATGCTGGCGTGCCACCGGCCGCCTGACCGGCTAGCGGTCGTACAGGTACTCGCAGCACCACGAACCACGGGTAGCGATCATCGAGCAGCTGGCCGCTGTCGGCAAGCCGACCGTCCGCCGTGACGGGCACGTGTTTCATCGTCACGGCCGAAATCGACGTTGCCGCCGATGACGCTGATCCGATCCTTGTCACGCTGCACGACGATGTCGCAGTGCGCCGGGAATTTGCGCACCGGCAGCTTCTCGTAGCTCACGCGGCGGCGCCCGCGCCAGTAGCAGATCAGGTCGCCGGGAGCCGGTGCGTATGCGTCGACCGGCTCGGCGACGACCACCCAGCCCGACGCGCGACCAAGCTTCATCTGCTTGGCGATGTTGATGTAGACGGAGTGCGAAGGCGTATAGGGAAAGCGCGCACCCGCGCCTGCCGCGCGCATGACGTAGCTGATGAACGCCGCCGACCATGCGTAATAGTCCGCCCGACTGTCGTCGATCTCCTGTCCGGACTCGTCGTGCATGCCGGTCCAGCCGAACTCGCGGCGATCCGCATCCTGTCCGAGCCACCAGGTACTCGCCGATGCGCTGCCAGAGTCCGGGCAGCCGCTGCAACCGCTCGCTCGTTTCCGGGTCGGCATCGGTATGCGGCGGATTGTCGTCCACGCGTTGACCGAACAGCCGCCATTCCTGCTGTGCGATCGCCACCGCCTCGACGCGGCTGAACTTCTCGTACGGCATACGGGCGAACGGGGGCGAATGCCCCGCCACGGCGACGAAGTGCGCGCCGTTTGGTTCCGCCTCGGCCGGTTCGATGACAGGCGCCGCATCCCGGGTGCACGCCGGCAGGACCGAGACCGCAGCCAGAAGCACGGGGAGCAGGGTGCGGACGTGACGCTGCATTGTGATCCGAAACGGTGCATCCAGGTGGCTGGGGAGGGAGAGCCTGAAGCAATCGGTTGGGTTCTGTCCGCCGCCGCCTGTATAGTCGAAGACATCGTGTCCCTGCCAGCCTGAGTTGTCACCGTGAACGCCGCTGACATCGTTGCCGCTGCGACCGCGACCGTCGCCCAGGCGGTCGCTGCCGCCATCCCGGGCGCCGTACTCGGCGTGGTCACCGCGACGGGCCAGCGCGCAGTCGAGAGCTTCGGTCTTGCACAACGCGAACCGGAGACGGTGCCAATGCATCGCGGCACGTGGTTCGACCTCGCGTCCCTGACCAAGGTGCTGTTCACCACGCCGACGATCCTGCACCTCGTGGCGCAGGGACGCATCGCGCTCGACGACGCATTGACCGCGGCGATACCGGACTTGCGGCAATATGATCGCGCCGCACGCGAGCGTCATCTCACGTTCCGCCAGTGCCTCGGTCATCAGACGCATTTGCCGGCGGTCGAGCCGCTCTACACCTATGGCCTCGACCCGGCGACGCTGCGCGCCTTCATCCTGCAGCGGGTGTGGCGGGCCGGACCGCCGGTCTATTCCGACATCAACTTCATGCTGCTCGGCATAGCGATCGAACGGTTGACCGGCCATGCGCTTGGCGAACTTCCGTTGCCGGCGCAGCTGGCATGGCGCCCCGACCCTTCAGCGACCGCCGCGACCGAGCGCTGCACCTGGCGGGGCCGGGTGATGCGCGGCGAGGTGCACGACGAGAACGCCTTCGCGCTGGGTGGCGCGGCCGGCCATGCCGGGCTGTTCGGCACGGTCGACGGCGTCCTGGATGCGGCGGAGCGCCTGCTGCGTGGCGTCGAACCCTGGCTGGCCCTGGTGCGAGAGCGACAGTCATCGACGCGATGCCTGGGCTGGGAGGCGCGCCATGCGGGTTGGTCGGGCGGCAATGCCTGCTCCGACGAAACGATCGGCCACACCGGCTTCACCGGCACCGGTCTGTGGATCGATTTCCGCCGTGGGCTGGCCTGGACGCTGCTGAGCAACCGCGTGCACCCCACGCGCCACCGCGACACCGGCATCGATGCCGTGCGCCGCAGGGTCGGCGATCTGATCGTGGGGGCGGCGGGATGAAACATCGATGGTGTGGCGCCGCGGCGATCGCGCTGCTGGTCGCTGCGCCGGCCACCGCTCTTGCAGCATCGGTGGAGGACCTCGTGCGGGCTTATCCGGATGCACTGGTCGGGTTCGACGGCGTCCGGCTGATCTGGCGCGACGGCACCCGCATGGCGGTGGACGATGGGCTGCCCGGCAAGAGCCTGCAGGAGCAGCTTCGCAGAGGTTCGATCCTGGACCAGCTGCGCCTGGACTACCCAGCGGGTGCGCCATCGCTGCCGGCGCCGGAACAGGATCCGGGGCGCGTGCGCAACCGGGCCTTCTTCGACAAGATGTACGGCGACTGCCGGTCGGGCCAGGTTGCGCCATGGCTCGTGCCCGTCGTGTGGCTGCCGGCGAGTTGGGGACACACCATCCTCATCACCTCGATCAACGGCATCGATCGCAGGCTGGCGGCGATCTCGCGCGAACTGGATGTGCTGCCGGCGGCGGACAGGAAGTACCTCTATCCGTTGGGCGGTACCTATGCGTGCCGCGCGGTCGCCGACACCGGCCAGACCAGCATGCACGCCTGGGGCGCCGCGATCGACATCAACCCGGCGCTCTCCGACTATTGGCTATGGCACCGGGGCTCCGGCGGCGTTCCCCCTTACGTGAACCGCGTCCCCGCGGAGATCGTCGAGGTGTTCGAACGCCACGGCTTCATCTGGGGCGGCCGATGGGCACACTACGACACGATGCACTTCGAGTATCGACCGGAGCTGCTGCACCACGGCCTCCGGGACGACTGATCAGCCTCCCAGCCGGCCCACCCGTCCCGCCGTCATGCCGCCGTCGATCACCAACTCGGACCCGGTCATGTGGGCCGAGGCGTCCGAGCACAGGAACAGCACCCCGTTGGCGATGTCCACCGCCTGGCCGGCTTTGCCGATCGGCACGGTGGCTGCCGCGATCATGTTCGGATCGAGCGGCGCGTTCGCGCCCGGCGGCAGCTTGGTCCAGATCGGCGTGTCGATGATACCAGGATGCACCGAGTTCACCCGGATGTTGTCGCGCGCTGCGGCGCACTCGAGCGCGATCGACTTGGCGAACAGCCGCACCGCGCCCTTGGTCGCACTGTAGCCGGCGAGGGTCGCCGATCCCCTGATGCCGGCGACCGACGACATCATCACGATCGAGCCGCCGCCCGAGCGGCGCATCGCGGGGACGCCGTACTTCACCGTCAGGAACACGCCATCGACATTCACCGCCATCTGCCGCCGCCAGTCGGTGAGCGACATGTCGATGGCGGAGCCCATGATGCCGATGCCGGCATTGGCCACCAGGATGTGCAAGCTGCCGAGTCGCTCGGCCGCGGCGATGACCGTCGGCCAGCCCGCCTCGTCGGTCACGTCGTGGTGCAGGTAGACGCCGCCGGTCTCCTCGGCCAGTCGCTGGCCTGCCGAGTCGTCCAGGTCGGTCAGCACCAGCCTGGCACCTTCGCGGGACAGCACGCGCGCGCAGGCCGCGCCGATGCCGGACGCGGCGCCCGTCACGATGCCGATACGGCCGTCGAGCTGCCCCATAGGGTCTATTGCCGGTAGTCGAAGCCCTTGCGGTCCACCGTGCGGACCAGGCCCTGCCATTCGGCCAGTCCGTATTCCGGCGTGTCACGCCGCTTGCGCATCCGCTCCGCCGCCTTGCCGACAACGAAATCGTCGACCGGCACGGGCGGCGCATCGAGCATGCGCGCGATGAGTTCGAGTTCGCAGGCGCGCTCCAGGCCGTACATCCGAAACAGCGTACCGTGAATGGTCGGTCCGAGCGTCAACAGTCCGTGGTTCAGCAGCACGACGTGGCTGCCGTGCCGGCAGGTCCGGCCGAGCGCCTCGCACTCCTCCGGCGAGGCCGGCACGCCATAGTCATGATACGCCACGTCGTCGTAGACCTGCAGCGCGTCCTGGCTGATCGGCCGCAGACCGTTGCGCAGCATGGAAACGCCGGCGCCGGCGCGAGTGTGCGTGTGCATGACGCACATCGCGTCGGGTCGGGCCTTGTAGACGCCGCTGTGGATGGTGAAGCCGGCGTTGTTGAACTTGCCGCCCTCGCTCAGGACGTTGCCGTCCATGTCCATCTTCACCAGGCTCGATGCGGTGATTTCGTCGAACATCTCGCCATAGTTGTTGATCAGGAATGTATTCGGCTCGTCCGGGATGCGCGCGGACATATGGGTGTTGATCAAGTCCGTCCACTTGAGGTGGTCGACGACGTGGTACAGCGCGGCCAGGTCGCAGCGCGTCTGCCATTCGGCTTCGGTCATCTTGGGCAGTTTCAGCGCTGCCGACATCCTTGTCTTCTCCATTCGCATAGGGTCCGCAGTGCGGAATGCCGGCATCCTGTGGGAATTGGCGCCGATCCGCAACCCGGACGCCAGTCCTGCGGCCGTATTGCGCCGTTCGAATATCCCACTAGGTTGCCCCCGACGATCCTGGTATGGCGCACCGCTGAGGAGGGAGGCGTTTGATTCGTACCCGCGCCGCACGGCTGCTTGTCGTGTGTCTGCTGATCCTGACGACCGTCGGTTCCGCGCTTGCGCAGCGGGCTGCTGCGCCGCGGCCGCCTGCCGCCCGGCCCGGCGCGGCAAGCGCCTCGGTGCGCGATGGCGGCACCATCGCGGCCATCAAAGTGGATGGCAATCAGCGAATCGAGACCGGGACGATCCTGTCCTACATGCTGGTGCAGCAGGGCGACCCGTTCGACCCCGACCGACTCGATCGCAGCCTGAAGACGCTCTACGCCACCGGCCTGTTCCAGGACGTGCAGATCAATCGCGAGGGCGACACGCTGGTCGTACACGTGATCGAGAACCCGCTGGTGAACCGCGTCGCCTTCGAGGGCAACCACAAGCTCTCGGACGATCAGCTGCGTCCCGATATGCAGCTCAAGCCGCGCGCCGTGTTCACCCCGGCGCTGGCCGAGCAGGACCGTCAGCACATCCTCGATCTGTATGCCAAGAAGGGCTACTACAACGCGCGTGTCGATCCCCAGGTGATCCGGCTCGATCAGAACCGCGTCGATGTGGTGTTCCAGATAAACGACGGCGCGGTGACGCTGATCAGCAAGATCGTCTTCGTCGGCAACCACGAGTTCAGCGAGGACCGCCTGTCGGAGGTGATCAACAGCCGCGAGGAGCGCTGGTGGCGCTTTCTGTCGAGCTCCGACGAGTACGATCCGCAGCGGTTGAACTTCGACAAGGAACTGCTGCGGCGCTTCTACCTGAAGAACGGCTACATCGACTTCGAGGTGCTGTCGGCGAAGTCCGAACTGGCGCCTGACCGGTCGGGCTTCTTCCTCACCTTCAATATCAGCGAAGGCGATCGCTACCGGGTCGGCAAGATCGCGATCAACTCGCAGCTGCGCAACCTGAACGGCGACGACCTGCGCGGCGATCTCGAGATCGATGAGGGCGACTGGTACGACGGCGATGCCGTCGGCCGCAGCGTCGATGCGATGGAACTCGACGTCCACAAGCGCGGCTATGCATTCGTCGAGGTGAAACCCCGAATCACGAAAAACGTCGAGCAGCACACTGTGGATCTCGCGTTCGACGTCGGCGAGGGGCCGCGCGTCTATGTCGAGCGGATCGACATCGTCGGCAACACCCGCACCCAGGACAAGGTGATCCGTCGCGAATTCCGCCTGGCGGAAGGCGACCCGCTGAACGCCGAGGCGGTACGGCGCTCGCGGCAACGCCTGCAGGACCTCAACTACTTCAACAATGTCGCGATCACCACCTCGCCGGGATCGACGCCCGACAAGGCAATCCTGACCACCACGATCGATGAAAAGGCGACCGGCGAACTCACCCTCGGAGGCGGCTATTCCACCGACGCCGGTGCGCTGCTCGATGTCGGCCTGAGCGAGCGCAACCTGGTCGGGACCGGCATCTCGGCCGGGATCAACGGCGTGCTGGCGCAGCGGCGGAGCTCGATCACCGCCTCGGTCACGGACCCGTATTTCCTCGACCGCAACCTTGTCGTCGGCGGCGACATCTTCTTCATCCAGACCAACTTCCTGGGCACCGAGCCGTATGACGAAAAGCGCGTCGGCTTCGATCTCCGCGCGGGCTACGACTTCAACGAATACCTCCGCCAGGTCTGGAGCTATTCGCTGGTCGGGCGCACCGTGTTCAACATTGCGCCTGGTGCCAGCTTCTTCATCCAACAGCTGGCCGGCTACACGCTGCTGTCGCAGGTCAGCCAGGCGATCACCCTCGATCACCGGGACAGCAAGACCGATCCGCATACCGGCTATCTGGTCACTGTCGGGACCGATGTCGCCGGCCTGGGCGGCAATGCCGACTTCGTCCGCACCAACGTCAACGGGCAGTATTTCATCCCGCTCGACCGGTTCACCGGGAACACCGACTGGGGCATCGCGCTGACCGCGGGGATCGGCTACCTGTTCAACGAAGGGCAGCAGGAGCAGATCATCGACCGGTTCTTCCTGGGCGGCGACAACCTGCGAGGGTTCCAGATCGGCGGTGCCGGCCCGCACGACGCGGTGACCGGCGATCCGCTGGGCGGGCGTTTCATCTGGACCCAGTCGAGCGAGCTTCGGTTCCCGCTGCCCATCTCGGCCGATATCGGACTCTCGGGCCGCGCCTTCGTCGATATCGGCGGCCTGACCCAGGCGAGCTTCGAGAACCGCGCGGTCTGCCGCGAGGCGACCGGCGCGCCCTGCGTCATCGCTGCCTCACCGGCGCCCCGCGTCGGCGTCGGGTTCGGCATCTCGTGGCACACCCAGTTCGGCCTGTTGAACATTGACTTGACGCCGTTCGTGGTGAAGCAAAAGTTCGACCAGACCCAGGTCTTCCGCTTCGGATTCGGCACGAGGTTCTAGTGACATCACCCCGCCTGATCGCGGCTGCCGCGTTGGCCGCAGCCGTCCTGTACAGCCAGCCGTCGCAGGTCGCGGCGCAGCAGAACCAGCAGTGGTTCGTGCCGAATCAGCCGCGCGCGGCGGCGCCCGCACGATCCGCGCCGCGACCGTCGCCGCCGCCCCAGTCGGAGGCCCAGGCGATCGGCCCGGGCCTGACCGGTGACGGCGCTGAAGCGCAGCCGCAGCAACAGGTGCAGGTGCAGTTGCCGCCACCTCCCGAGGTGCCCCCGGTGCCGAAGGGGCCGACGCCGCCGGCGGCCATTGTCGGCGTCCTCTCGGTGGCCGACGTCATGCGGGCCTCCACGGCGTTTCAGGCGGCGGACAAGGAGTTCGTCGCCCGCCGCCAGAAGCTAAACGAGGATGCCCAGAAGGAGCAGGCGGCGCTGCGGGACCTGGGCCAGGCGCTGGCCAACGAGCGCGGCAAGCTGTCAGCCGAACAGATCCGCAGCCGCGAGAAGGACCTGCAGGATCGCATCGCGGAATCCCGCCGCGTATTCGGCGAGCGCAATCGGATCATCCAGGAGGCCAGCCAGTACGTGATGGCGCAGCTGGATCGAGTTCGTCGAGCTGGTTACCCAGCAGGTGGCGATTAGCCGCGGCATCAACCTGGTGCTGAACCGGGCGCAGATCCTGGGAGTTACGCCCGAGTTCGACATGACCGCGTCGGTGGTGGAGAACGTCAATAAGGTGCTGGCGTCGGTGGTGATCCCGCCCGACGGCGTCTCGCCGGTTGCGCTGCAGAAAGAGGGAGGCGCAGCGCCGGGTGGCGCGCAGGCCGCCTCGCAGGCTTCTCACCCGCCGGCGCCGGCGAAGCCGCCGGCCACGCAGCAAAAGACCCGCTGACGCGGCGGAACGGCGGCAGGTGGATTGGCCACCTCGGCCTGGCGATCCGCGGTTCTTCCGCCGGAGCGGCCCGCATAGTCTCGCCGCCGTGGTCGATGCGGCGAAGGGCGATGCGCCGCCGCGGTGCCTGATGCTGACCGGCGTCGCGCCGCTGCAGACCGCGGAGCCGGGCGAGGTAAGCTTCCTCGACAACCGAAAATACGTCATCGCGCTGGCCGAGACGCGGGCCGGTGCGGTGATCGTGCACGCCGACATGGCGGAGCGGGTCCCGGCGGGCGCGGTCGCCATCGTTGCGGCCGAGCCCTACGCCGCCTGGGCGCGGGTCGCGGCGCTGTTCCATCCGCTGCCGCCTTTGCGGCCGGGCGTGCATCGATCGGCCGTCGTCGCACCGGGGGCCACGGTCGATGCCAGTGCCGAGGTCGGGCCGCTTGCGGTGATCGGCGCCGGTGCGGAGATCGGGCCTCGTTGCTGTGTCGGCGCGGCCGCCATCATCGGCGAGGGCGTCAGATTGGGGGCCGACTGCCGGATCGGCGCGCATGCCTCGCTGAGCCACGCCCTGCTCGGCGATCGCGTGGTGGTCTATCCGGGTGCGCGTATCGGCCAGGACGGGTTCGGCTTCATGCCGGCCGGCGACACGTTCCTCAGCGTGCCGCAACTCGGCCGCGTGCTGCTGGAAGACGATGTCGAGGTCGGCGCCAACACCACGATCGACCGCGGCGCGCTGCACGACACACGCATCGGCGCCGGCTCGCGCCTCGACAACCTCGTGCAGATCGGGCACAACGTGTGTCTCGGTCGCGGCTGCGTGATCGTCGCGCAGGCCGGCGTTTCCGGTTCCACTGTCCTGGAAGACCACGTCATGGTCGCCGGTCAGGCGGGGCTGACAGGCCATCTCAGGATCGGCCGGAGGGCCCGGATCGGGGCGCAGGCCGGCGTGATGGCCAATGTGCCGGCAGGCTCCGATGTGGTAGGCAGCCCGGCGCAGCCGGCGCGCGAGTTCTTCCGCCACGTGGCGGTGCTGCGGCGGCTGGTGCGGGAATCGATCGCCGCGCGGTCGCAGGGCAAGGCGCAGAGGACGGAGACGGAAACGGACTGAACGTCATGGATTTGCCTACGACCGAGGTAGTTTCGCCCAGCGCCACCATCGATGTGGTGGATATCGCGCGCATCATGCACGCGATCCCGCACCGCTATCCGTTCCTGATGATCGACCGGGTCGTCGATGTCGTGCCGAACCGCTCTGCCGTCGGCGTCAAGAACGTTTCGGTCAACGAGTCGTTCTTCGCGGGCCACTTCCCAAACCACCCGGTGATGCCCGGCGTGTTGATCATCGAGAGCATGGCGCAGACAGCGGCGGTACTGGTGGTCGAGACGCTGGGACCGGATGCCGCCGGCAAGGTCGTCTACTTCATGTCGATCGAGGGGGCAAAATTTCGCCGTCCGGTGGTGCCAGGCGACCAGCTTCGCATCCACGTCAGCAAGGAACGCCATCGCGGCAATGTCTGGAAGTTCAATGCGGTGGCCCGGGTCGATGGCGCCTCGGTGGCCGAGGCGACCTACGCGGCGATGATCATGGATCGCGCGCCGGCCCCCTGACGCTGCCTCATTCACGCCAAAATCTGCGAGGAAACAATCAGTTACGGCCTGATCATCGAAACATCAGGCAACAATGATTGAGTTGGTCGCAGGCCTGCTGCCGCCCTAGCCTCCCGCCGTCGATCCCGTCAGTGAGACGCGTCAGAATGGATGCCATGTCCGAAACCATCGCGCTGCGGCCGGCCGGCGCCGTCATCCACCCGACGGCCCTGGTGGCCCGCGGCGCGGAACTCGGCGCGGGCGTGCGCATCGGTCCCTACTGCACGATCGGCGCCGATGTCACCATCGACGACGGCACGGAACTCGTCTCGCACGTCGTGGTGGACGGGCACACGCGGATTGGTCCGGATGTGGTGCTGTATCCGTTCTGCACCGTGGGACTGGCACCGCAGGACCTGAAATACGCCGGCCAGCCAACGCGCTGCGAGATCGGCGCGCGCACGCAGGTGCGCGAGCACTGCACGATCCATCGCGGCACCGTCACCGGTAAGGGCATCACGCGGATCGGCGCCGACTGCCTGCTGATGGCGGTAGCGCATGTCGCGCACGACTGCACGATCGGCGACCACGTCATCATCGCCAACAACGTGGTGATGGGCGGGCACGTGTCGATCGCCGACCATGCGGTGATCGGCGGTGCGGCGGCGCTTCACCAGTTCGTGCGGATCGGCCGCGCGGCGATGATCGGTGGCGTGTCCGGCGTCGAGGCGGACGTGATCCCGTTCGGCAGCGTCATCGGCAACCGTGCGCGGCTTGCTGGACTCAACGTGATCGGCCTGAAGCGGCGTGGTTTCGACAAGGCGCAGGTCCAGTTGCTGCACAACGCGTTCCGCGACCTGTTCCGGCACGAGGGCGTGTTCGCCCATCGGCTCGCCGCGGTGCGCGACCGCTACGGCGAAGAGGCGCTGGTGGCAGAGGTGCTGGCGTTCATCGACGCACCGAGCCATCGCGGGCTGATCCGCGCGGAGTGACGCCGGTCAGCGGCAGATGACCGCGGCGGACGGCCCGCGCTCCCTCGGCATCCTGGCCGGTGGCGGACGGCTGCCTGGCCAGGTTGCGGCGGCGGCCCAGGCGGCGGGCCGCAACGTGTTCATCATCGGATTGGAAGGGTTCGCCGATCCGGCGGTGCTCGCACCCTGGCCGCACGAGGTCGTGCGCATCCTCGCCGCCGGGCGGATCATCGCTGCGTTGCGTGAGCATGAATGCCGCGACCTCGTGCTGGTGGGCCCGGTGCGGCGGCCATCGCTGTTCAACCTGCGCCCGGATGCGGAGGGCGCGCGGATTCTTGCCCGCATCGGCCGCGCGGCGTTCGCCGGCGACGATGGCCTGCTGGCTGCCGTCCTCAAGGTGTTCGCCGAAGAGGGATTCCACATTGTCGGCGTGCAGGAGATCCTGAACGAGGCTCTGGGCCCGAGGGGTCTCCTGTCCGACATCGCGCCGGACGCCCTGGCGATGGCCGACATCGGGCGCGGCATCGCGGTGGCGCGCGCGCTTGGGGCGATCGATGTCGGGCAGGGCTGCGTGGTGCAGCAGGGGATCGTGCTGGCCCTGGAGGCGGCCGAGGGCACCGATGCGATGTTGGCGCCGCTGTGCGGGCCTGGCGCGGCCGGGGCCGGGCGGCGTGCTGGTGAAGCTGGTGAAGCCCGGTCAGGACCGCCGCGCCGACCTGCCCACCGATCGGACCCGCGACGCTGCGCGGTGCCGATGCCGCCGGGCTGAGGGGGGTTGCGTTCGAGGCCGGAGGCACCATTCTGGCCGAGCGCGATGCCGCCGTGGCGGCGGCGGACGCGGCCGGGCTGTTCCTGCTGGGGCTTGGCCCGGATGAGCTGTCCGCGAGGGGAGAGAGCATATGAGCCGCTATCTGCACACCATGCTGCGCGTCGGCGACCTGGACCGCAGCGTCGCCTTCTATTCCAAGGCGTTCGGCATGAAGGAACTGCGCCGGCGCGACGTGCCGGACGGGAAATACACGCTGGCCTTCGTCGGCTACGGCGACGAGGACAGCAACACGGCGATCGAGCTGACCTACAACTACGGTGTCGAGACATACGAGATGGGCGGCGCGTTCGGCCATCTGGCGATCGGCGTGCCGGACGTGGCGGCGGCCTGCGACATCGCGGCAAAGGCCGGCGGCACCGTCACCCGCCCGGCCGGGCCGGTGAAGTTCGGCACCACGATCATCGCGTTCGTCAAGGATCCGGACGGCTACATGATCGAACTGGTGCAGCGGGAAGTAGCGATCCAGCGCTGCTGCAGCATCCACGCCGCGGCCATCCGGTCCACCGGCCGCGGCGCGCTTGCGCCGGCTGAGATCGGCCTCGCCCACCAGGAAACGATTGACCGCGGCGGTGGACAGGCGCTCGTCCCACAGCGCGGTCGGCAGGCGGTTGCCTCCGACAAGGCCAGCGCCCAGTCGCGCGCCGCCTGCGCTGCGGGCCCCGCTGAACCGTCCATCGACAGCGGCAAACCGACCACGATTCCGCCGGCGCCCTCCTTGCGCGCGATTGCGGCGATTTCGGCCGCGGTGACGCGCAACCGGCCGCGCCGCAGGCTGCCATACGGCGAGGCCAGCGACCGGCCGACATCGGACAGCGCCACGCCGATCGTGCGGCTGCCGGGATCGAGCCCGATCAGCCGCTGGCCGCGGGCAAGGGTCGCGCGCAGGTCGCGTAGGCTCAGCAGGGCCATGGCACGATTATCGGCCCTGCGGGAGCGGCTTCAACCGGTGATCGCGTGCCCCAGGAAGCCGGCGAGGTCGGTGCCTCCGGCCATGCGCAGCGTGGCGACGGTGCCGAACGACCCGCCCGAGCCGGCGCCGATCACCGCGTCGTTGCCCGACATCGTCACCTGAACGAAGTCGCCGATGCTGGCGGGATCACCATTCCACCCCGCCTGGGACAGCAGCGGCCGAAGGTCGAACGTGTCGCCGTTCTGCATCGTCCAGCCGTAGATGTCGTCGAACCCCTGGCCGGCCGTCGGCAATACGATCGTATTGGCGCTCCCACTGTCCTCCAGGCGGTTGTTGCCGCCGCCGGCGTCGATGGTATTGCCGGCGCCGGCGAAGCGGATCGTGTCGTCGCCGGCCCCCGTCACAATGCTGTTGCCGCCGAGATAAGCCTGCACGGTCTCGGTGCCTCCGGTCGCGCTGAGCGTGTCGCCGGTGCCGGTCAGGAAGATCATATGATCGCCGGAGGACGCGCTCGCCGTGATGCCGTCGCCGACGAGGACCGGCAGCGCATCGCCGGCAGCGATCTGCTGGCCGCCGTCCGACGGCGTGGGCGCGGGGGGCGGCGATCCGGCGGCGGGCGTTCCCGATCCGCCGCTCCCGCCGATCTCGACCAGCACGGGGTGGTCGGGCACGTCGAAGCTGATCGAGCTGCCGCTGCCACTCTGCACCGCGCCGGTGCCGTGCAGCGGGTCGAACACTTCGATGCTGGACGCGGCCGAGCCAAGGCTCAGGGTGACCTGATGCGGCGGGACCACCGTCTCGCCCGCATTGAACGGCCCGGACAGCCGCGTATCGTTCCACACGGCGAGCCAGAACGTCCCGTCCGACTTCTGCATCAGCATGCTGTGGTCGGTGTCCTGCAGGCCGCTCAGCGTGTAGTCGAGCGCGCCTGGCGCGATGCCGGCACCTCCCGGATCGCTCAACAGGCTGGTCAGGTTGTGGATTGCATCCGCCGCGGGCTTCGCGCTGCCATCGGAGTGGAACAGGCCGAAGTTCGATTCGGGATTGCCGTTGCCCGTACCCTGGTCGAGCAGTTCGTAGAAATAGGTGCGGGCATCGCCGGCCTGCCAGGTGTCGAGCGCGAGGTCGAGCGTGTATTTGGCCTGGACGGTTTCGTCGACATTGCTGGGGTCCGACCCGTTGCCAGTGGTGTAGTAGCCGGTCTCGGTGACCATGACCGGGCGCGAGGCGGCGCTGGATCTGGCGTCGGCGTTGAGCGTGTCGATCCAACCGGCCCAGGCGGGATTGTTGCCGGTGCCGAAATAGGTGTGTGCGTTGCCGTAGTCGGCCCAGGCCGACAGGTCGCCGGTCGAGCCGTAGTCGCCGATGTAGCCGAAGCTGGTATTGATCACCGGCAGGCCGGTCTGCTGGCCGAGTTGCCAGACCGACTGCTGGAGGCCGACGGCCGCGCCCACGGTCTCGCCGATGCTGGCCGGATAGGCCGTGTCAGGTTCGTTCGCGCCCTCGACCGCGTTCAGCAGGCCCCGGTCGGCGAGCTGCCGCATCGCATCCAGTGCGCTGCCGTACAGCGACGGCGGTATCTGGCCGACGAAGTCGTCGAACCGCACGCCGGTCGCCTGCGCGACCTGTTGCCACAGCGCGATGTCGCCGGCGCCTGCGGCGTCGCGCACATTGGGAAGGCCAAGATAGTTCAGTGCCGATACGACCGCTGAAACATTGCCGTACGGCCCACCGGAGAAATCGAGGTGGGTGTTGACGCCGAGGCTCTCGATGAACGCCGCGGCGGCGGTTGCGGTCTGGTTTGCCATTGAAATTTTTCCTATATATTGGGCGTGGACCATCCTCGGGCAGCCCCGTTGACGCCGGACAAGGTTCAAGAAGGCTGTGCCGCGCGCTAACGCGGCTGATGCAATTTCAGCAACATGCGATACCCCCACCGAATGGCGAAAGCTTCGTAGCTTTCGAAGTCTTATCTTTCTTGCCGCGAGCGCATGCGGCACTGCGCCCCTAACAACATTGTCAGTGGCTCAACAACCGCTTCGTTGAATTCTTGGTGGGGATTGCATCACTTTGCGCGCTTGGTGCCGTAGACCGCCACTGGTCTTACGATCTTTTTCCCAATTAACGATGCTGGTAGCGAACAAACGGAAATTTGCTTCGCCGTTGCTCACGGTTGAAGTGAGGGCGTCGCGTGGATAGTCTCGCCCGGTTCATTTCATGCAGGACCATCGCCGTACATGTCGCTCGATCCCGCGACCATCCGCCGCATCGCCACGCTCGCGCGCATCCATGTCGAGGACTCGGAGCTGGCCGAGGCTTGCCGCGGAACTGAACGGCATTCTCGGCTGGATCGAGCAGCTCAACGAGGTGAATGTCGATGGCACCGAGCCGCTCTCCGGCGCGCAGCAGATGGCGCTGAAGATGCGCGCCGATCTGGTGACCGATGGCGGCTACCCCGAGAAGGTGCTGGCGAACGCGCCTGAGCGCGCAGGCGATTTCTTTGCCGTGCCCAAGGTGGTCGAGTGAGTCTGACCGACCTCACCATCGCGGCGGCGCGCGACGGATTGGAGGCCCGCGCGTTCACCGCGCGCGAATTGACCGAGGCGCATCTGGCGGCGATCGACGCGCTGAACCCGCGGCTGAACGCCTACGTGACGGTGACCGGCGAGCGCGCCCTGGCACAGGCCGAGGCTGCGGACGCGGCACTCGCCCGCGGAACCGTCGCGCCGCTCACCGGCATCCCGCTGGCGATCAAGGACCTGTTCTGCACCGAAGGGGTGCGCACGACGGCCGGCAGCCGCATCCTGGGGCCGTTCGTGCCGCCCTACGAAAGCACGGTCAGCGCCAATCTGCTGCGCGACGGTGCGGTGTTCCTGGGCAAGGCGAACATGGACGAGTTCGCCATGGGCTCGTCGAACATGACCAGCGCCTGGGGTCCGGTGACAAATCCCTGGCAGCGGCGGCAGGACCGCAACGCCGTGCTGGTGCCGGGCGGCTCGTCCGGCGGCTCGGCGTCGGCGGTGTCGGCGCGCATCGCGATGGGCGCCACCGGCACCGACACCGGCGGCTCGATCCGCCAGCCCGCGTCGTTCTGTGGCATCGTCGGGATGAAGCCGACCTATGGCCGCTGCTCGCGCTGGGGGGTGGTGGCATTCGCGTCCTCGCTCGACCATCCGGGGCCCTTCGCCCGCACGGTGCGCGATTGCGCGATCCTGTTGGGCTCGATGGCCGGGCACGATCCGAAGGATTCCACCAGCGCCGATGTGCCCGTGCCGGACTTCGAGGCGGCCTGCGCGCGCGACGTTAGGGGACTGCGCATCGGCGTGCCGCGCGAATACCGCATGGACGGCATGCCGGAGGATATCGAGCGCCTGTGGCGGCAGGGGCTGGACTGGCTGCGTGACGCCGGTGCGGAGATCGTCGACGTCTCGCTGCCGCACACGAAATACGGCCTTACCACCTACTATATCGTTGCACCGGCCGAGGCCTCGTCCAATCTGGCTCGCTATGACGGCGTGCGTTTCGGGCTGCGCGAGAATGGCACGGATCTGCGCGACCTCTACGAACGCACCCGGGCGTCGGGCTTCGGCGAGGAGGTGCGGCGGCGCGTGCTGATCGGCACGTATGTGCTCTCGGCCGGCTATTATGACGCCTACTACCTGCGGGCGCAGAAGGTGCGGGCGCTGATCCTGCGCGACTTCACCGACGTGTTCGCCCATGTCGATGCGCTGGTGACGCCGACCGCGCCGTCGGCGGCGTTCGCGCAGGGCGAGAACATGGACGATCCGATCAAGATGTATCTGAACGACGTGTTCACGGTGCCGGCGAACATGGCGGGCGTGCCGGGGATCTCGGTACCGGGGGGATTGGATGCCAACGGTCTGCCGCTGGGCCTGCAGGTGATCGGCAAGCCGTTCGACGAGGCGACGGTGTTCGCGGTGGGTGCCGCGCTGGAGCGGGCTGCGGAGTTCGACGCGCTGCCGGCGATTCGTGCGGGAGCATAAGAAAGTGGAACCGCAAACCACGCAAATGAACGCAGATGGCCCTCTCGCGTGCGGCCGCTACCGAGTGACGGCATGGCGTTGTCCAAGTACAATCGCGTTATTTGCGTGTTTGGCGGTTCGCTAACATGACCTATGCAATCGTGGTCGGCCTCATGCTGATCGGTGAGCACGACGCCGACCGCCGCTTGCTGTCCATCGCGGCCGCAATCGAGTCGGCCGTGTCGCCGCGTTTGGCGTAGGCCGCGCCACGAACTTCGTTTGCCAGCAGCCGATTTTTCCCACCCGAACACCTGATCCATGGACCATTCCTTGCGGCTAGATCCGCTACAATCGTGGCGTCGGAATCGGCAGGACAGGACAATGGATTTTTCGTTGAGCCCGGAGCAGGAGCAGATCCGCGATGAGGTCCGCAAGCTCTGCGCCCAATTCGACGATGCCTATTGGCTGGAGAAGGATCGCACCGGCGATTTTCCCCATGAGCTTCATGCCGCCCTGGCCGCGGCTGGCTGGCTCGGGATCGCGATGCCGGAAGAGCACGGCGGAGCCGGTCTCGGCATCACCGAGGCCGTGCTGATGATGCAGGCGGTCGCGGAATCCGGCGCTGCCATGAGCGGCGCGTCGGCGGTCCACATCAATATCTTCGGGCTCCAGCCGGTGGTCGTGTTCGGGACCGAGGAGCAGAAGCGCCGCATGCTGCCGCCGTTGATTGCCGGCAAGGACAAGGCTTGCTTTGCCGTGACCGAGCCTGATGCCGGGCTCGACACCACCGCCATCAAGGTCCGGGCCGATCGCCGCGGCGATCACTATGTCCTGTCGGGTCAGAAGATCTGGATATCCACGGCCCAGGTCGCTAACAAGATATTGATCTTGGCCCGCACCACCCCGATCGACCAGGTTACGCGCAAGACCCAGGGGCTGAGCCTGTTCTACACCGACCTCGATCGCAGCCATGTGGCGGTGCGCGTAATCGACAAGATGGGCCGCCATGCTGTCGACTCAAATGAAATGTTCTTCGACGGCATGGTGATCCCTGCCGCCGACCTCATCGGCGCCGAGGGAGAGGGCTTTCGCTGCATCCTCCATGGCATGAATCCCGAGCGCATTCTCATCGCCGCCGAGGCGGTCGGCATCGGTCGTCGCAGCCCTCCGCCGGGCCGCCGGCTATGCGCGGGAGCGGGTGGTGTTCGGCCGCCCGATCGGCCAGAATCAGGGCATCGCCCATCCGCTTGCGCAGTGCTGGATGAATCTGGAAGCGGCCAATCTGATGGTGATGAAGGCGGCAGCCCTCTACGACCGCAAGCTGGAATGCGGCGTCGAAGCCAACGCCGCGAAATATCTGGCTGGCGAAGCCGCGTTTCACGCCTGCGAGACCGCCGTCATGACCCACGGCGGCATGGGCTATTCCAAGGAGTTTCACGTCGAACGCTATCTGCGCGAGGTCCTGGTCCCGCGCATCGCGCCGATCACGCCGCACATGATCCTTAACTTCATCGCCGAGAAGGCCCTCGGCCTGCCGAAATCCTATTAGGGGACGATCGGTCGTACTATCGAGGCTCCCGCTATGACTTTCTCCCGACGCGCCGGACTGATGTCCCTGGCGATCGTTTCGATACTGCTCGGGCAAGACGCCTGGCGTTGTGTGTCGGCCGAACCCGTCGTCAGTTCCGCCAAGAGACCGCGCGCCCCGGTCTGCGACCGAGCCGCCTTCCGCGTGGTCGTGGACGTCGGGCATACCGCCGAGTCGCCCGGCGCCAAGAGCGCGCGCGGCTTTGGGGAATATGACTTCAACCTTCGGCTCGCGACGGCGATTGATAAGAACCTGATCGATGCCGGGTTCCGCAAGACCATCCTGCTGGTCACCGACGGCCCGACGAGGAAGGGACTGGTCACCCGCGTGACACGCGCCAATGCCTCGGCGGCCGATCTGTTTCTCTCGATCCATCACGATTCGGTGCCGGACTCGTTTCTGGAGGGATGGCAGTACGAAGGTCAGGTGCGTTACTTCAGCGACCGCTTCAAAGGCCACTCCATCTTCATCTCCAACGAGAATCCCGATGTTGAGGGCAGCCTGCAGTTCGGCCGACTGCTCGGCACCCAGCTCAAGGCCCGCGGCTTGCAGTACACGCCGCACTACACCCAAAGCTTCATGGGCCACCGGCAAAGAATTTTGGTGGATGCCCAGGTGGGCTTGTACCGCTACGATCAGCTGATCGTGCTGCGAACGACGCGGATGCCTGCCGTCTTGCTGGAGGCCGGCTCGATCATCAACCGCGAAGAGGAACTGGTGATGAGCTCGCCGGAGCGACAATCGCTGATCAGCGCGGCGGTGACCGATGCGGTCGAAAGCTTCTGCGCCGTGCGAAAGCCGCGCCACCCTCCCGATCAGCGCCTCGCGCGCCCGCCCGGCGACCGCCACCAAGCCCAGCCGCTCCCGCACGAGGGAGCGACGCCGGCCGCGAGTTCCGCCAAGTCTCGCTGAGCTCGATGGCTGGTGTCCGAGTTCGTATCCGAGCCTCATCTCCCATCCCCCAAGCAATCAACGTCGCCGCCGGAGCGCGCCATGACCATTCCCAAGCCCGTCTACAATCCGCCGTTCAATGTCACGCGCGCCAGCCATTCGGTCCTTACCGTGAAGGACCTGGCGGTGAGCCGGAATTTCTACGTCGATCTGATCGGCTTCATCGTCAGCGATGAAGACAAGGACACGCTCTATCTGCGCGGCGTCGCCGAGGCATGCCATCACAGCCTCGTCCTCAAGCGCGCCAAGGGTGAGCCGCAGGCCGAGCGCGTCGGCATGCGCGTCTTCACCGAGGAGGACCTGGAGAAGGCGAAGGCGTTCTTCGACAAAGGCTGGTCTGCCCGCGAAGTGGGTCGAGGTCCCGCACCAGGGCCGCACGCTGCACGTCAATGATCCAAGCGGCGCGCCGATCGAGTTCTGCGCCACCATGGACCTGAAGCCGCGGCTCGTGGTCGCGTTCGAGCATCACCGCGGGGCGGTGCCGCAGCGGCTCGATCATTTCCAGCTGCTGGTGCCTGACGTGCAGAAAGCGTGCGAGTTCTGGATGAGCATGGGCTTCCGGCTGTCGGAATACATCTCACCGGACGGCACCGAGGATCTGCTGTTCGTGTTCCTGCAGCGCAAGGGCAACCCGCACGACATCGTGTTCGCCCCGGGGACGGGGCCCCGTCTCCATCACGCCGCGTTCGGGATCCCGGAGTCCTATCACTTCTTCTATGTGTGCGATCTCGCCGCCAATATGGGCTTCGCCGCCAATATCGAATACGGCCCGGGCCGCCACGGACCCGGCCACGCGCTGTTCGTCTATATGCGCGATCCCGACGGCCACCGCATCGAATTGTTCAATACCCACTACCAGGTGATGGACATCGAGAACGAGCCGATGCGCTGGGACGCGAGCCAGTCCATGAAGCGGCGCTGGCAGCTTCCGGCCCGCCAGCAATGGTTCGCCGAGGCGAGTCGCTTTGCCGGCGTCGAGCTGCGCGAGCCGGCACGGAAAGGCGACCCGATGAGCCTCGAGAAGTTCATCGCTGCCGGCATGCGGTGAAGGGAGCGCTCGTTTGTCGCCGGAGCGATTGATCGCGACTTTTCGTGACGTCAGTGTCGCGACCCCTCCCCAACGCAAGTCGGGCCCGCCCGACTTACGCCAGATGAGGCGGAACCCGGACGAGCCCGGGTTCCGTGGGGAGAGGAGCCCACCGAATTCCGCGGCGCAATCGTTCTGCTATCGCGAGACCAGGCCCGCGCTGATGGCCGCTGCGTTCCAGATGCTGGTGTCCTGTTCGATCATCTGGGCGAAGTCGGATGGCGTGTTCGCGATGATCTCGAGCCCATTGTCGCTAAGCACTTGCTGCACGTCCGCCAAATTGAGGATGCGCACGATCTCACGATGCAGGCGTGCGGCGATCGCGGCCGGCAGGTCGCGCGGCGCCGAGAAAGCCGACCCAGGCGCGTCCAGGCTCGAAGCTCGGCACCTCCTCGAAGATGATCGGCACGTCTGGAAGCTTCGAATAGCGCTTGGTGTCGAACACGGTCAAAAGGCGGAGCTGACCGCTTTGGATATGCGGCAATGCCGCCGCCAGGCTGACGATCGCGGCGGGCACGTGGCCGCCGAGCAGGTCGTTGAGCGCCGGCGTCACGCCCTTGTAAGGAACGTACAGCATCTCGATGCCGGCGGTCTTGTTGAGGACCTGCCCGTAGAGATGATGCGCGGTGCCGATGCCGGCGCTGGCATAGGATATTTCGCCCGCTCTCCCGCGCACCAGATCGATGAACGCGGTGAGCGAAGTCGCCGCGATCCGGGAATTGACCACCAGGCCCGCCGGGTTGTTGGCGATCGCCGTAATCGGCGTGAAATCCTTGACGATGTCGAACGACGCCTTCTTGTTCTGGATGAGATCGATGGTTTGCGCGAGCGAGATGACGACGCCGATGGTGGTGCCATTGGGCGCGGCGCGCTTGAGCATATTCATGCCGATTGAGCCCGACGCACCCGCTTGGTTTTCAACGACAACGGGCTGGCCCAGGCTTTCGCTCAATTTCTGCCCGATCAGCCGCGCGCTGATGTCGCCCGCCCCGCCGGGAGGATTGGGCACGATGATGCGCATCGGCCGCGACGGCAGGTCCTGCGCCGTTGCCCGCGAGCGGCAGCAGCGCAAAGGCGGAGAGAAGCAACACGTAGGGTGGGAGGCGCGTCACGCTGCGGCTGCGCCGAAATTCCGGCGCCGCCCCTTTGCCCACGCGACGCCGGCTCACGTGCCCTCATTGGGGTCGTGGTAGAGGCTGCCAACGATGGCGGTCACGCCCGGCTTGGAGCGGACGAGATGATAGCGGCCGTCGCGATCGCGACCCAGACGTCCGGCCTGCCGCAGCTCATCCAATCCGCAGGCGATCTCGCGTCCGTCATCGCTGCCGATCGCTTCGACGATGTCGGCATAAAACATCGGCGCCGATGCGAGCGCCTGCTCGACGGTTTGGAAGCGAGCGGGGCCGCTGAAGACCTTGGCTGCGCTTCTGGTGAGCGGAATCTCGCCGTCCCGGCCGAACGGCTTGGTGCAGTCGAACCCCGTCTTGGCCCCGGTCCGCCGGCCGTTGAGCGAGGGGTCCATCGTCATCCCAAGCATTCCCTGGAGGATGACGAGAATCCTGATCGGCCTGGAAGCGCGTCCCGAGCGCCCATTCGACCAGCCGATCATCATGAATATCGATGTCCTCATCGAACACGTAGATGTGCTTCAGCCTCATAATTCCGCCGAACAGCGCCGCGATGGCGGCACGGGCTTCTCCAATGACGCGCGGCTTGATCGAGACGCGCAGCGTGTTGGAGCCGCCCGACACCGACCTTAGATAGACCGCAACTGGCTCGCGCACCGTGGCCTTGAGGATCTTCATCGCCTCGGCCTCGGTGCGCACTGCACTGATGTTGGCGCTATCCGTCTGGTCCAGGACGAACGCAGAGCCATGCAGCAGCGTGTGATGTAGCGCGTTGCGGCGCATGGTGATGGCGGTGCAATAAAACACCGGGTCCATGTGGATCGCCCCGTAATAGCCCATGTATTCGCCGAAGGGCCCCTCCGGTTCCGCATAGCCGCGCTCGTCGAGATAGCCTTCGAGCGTCATCTCAGCGTCTGCCGGCACCAGGATGTCGTTGGTGAGGCTCTTGACCACCGGCGCCGGCTCTCCGCGAAACGTGGCGATCAGTGACAACTCGTCACCGCCCTGGCGCGTGGTCGCGGCGAAGAAATCGAGCGGATGCGCGCCGACGGTGAAGGTGATCGGCAACCGTTCGCCGCGCGCCACGCAGGCCGTATAGATGCGCTTGAGGTCGGACGGGGCGGTCACGTTGGTCCCGGTCTCGTATCGATTGCGCAGACTCAGGCGCCGGCACCCGACATTCCTTCGCCCGGTTGTGGGATCGATCGTGTAGTCGATGGCCGAACTCAGATAGCAGCTGCCGTCGTAGGCGTGTTGCGGATGGAACGGGAGCTTCGTGAGGTCGACGTCCTTGCCCGTGATCTTTACCTCGTGCACGGGGGCTTCGTCGGAAGGCACCTCCACCACGGGCTGCGGGTTGGCGAGCCGCCTGAAATATTCCTCGTGGAGCTTGTCCTCGCCGGTTTCGAACGCCGCAGCCACGCGCTTCCGGCTGCCGGCGGTCTTCGCAACAATCTCCAACTGC
Source organism: uncultured Alphaproteobacteria bacterium (assembly GCA_963812075.1). Taxonomy (GTDB): domain Bacteria; phylum Pseudomonadota; class Alphaproteobacteria; order Acetobacterales; family Acetobacteraceae; genus JAMXLO01. The sequence continues at coordinate 6,909 of CAWETN010000012.1, read as the reverse complement.
TCGGGGCCGGCCCGCTTGAACAGGAGGGCTTTATCTGTCGCTTCGATGATCGCGCCAAGGCCCGTCAGCGGCACCGGTTCGGCGTGAATCTCAACCTCACCCATGTCGACGAGGCGCTCGACGAATCGGCGCAGCCGGAACTTGTCCAGATCGACGTTGCGGCTCGACATCCCGCGCGCCTCTATTTGTGTCCCTGTGGGAGCATTTCGCTCGACGAGTTGATCACCGCGTGGATGCTGCGGGCGAACTCGATCGCGCCGGCGACATCCATGTCCAAGGCGGAGCGCGCGTAATCCTTGCAACCGACGCGAGCCGGCCGCGGTGCCCGCATGATTTGCTTGCACAGCGCATCGACCGCGGCGTCGAGCTCGGCGGCGGGCACGACCTCGCTCACGATGCCGGCCTCGCGCGCCCGCGCCGGGCCGATCACCGCGGTTGACCACACCAGATAGGTCATGGCCTTGCGCGGCACGCGATCGACCAGCGCCGACATGACCATGGTGGGCATGATGTTGTGCGCCATTTCCGGAACCTGAAATTTGGCGGTGTCGGCGGCAAGCGTGATGTCGCAGACCGCGGCGATGGCGCAGCCGAAACCAAAGGCGCGCCCGCGCACCACGCCGATCACGGGAATTTCGCAGCGCCGGAAGGCGCCGTAGCAGTTGAACACCACGTCGTTGCGCCGCCGCAGCTCGAACGCTTCCGGCGGCGCGCCGGGCGGGCGTTTGCCCATGGTCTCGCGGCCGACGCAGAAATCCTCGCCGGCCCCGCGCAGGACCACGATTTCGGAACTCTCGCCCGCGCCAAGCAGGAGCTTGGTCAATTCAATCGCCATGGCGTCGGAGGCGGCGTTTCCGATCTCCGGCCGATTGAGCGTGATTTCCAGCACCGGTCCCTTGCGGGCGGTGAGAATGTCGCTGGACATGCATTTCCCTCCCAAAGCGCTTTTGCGGCGGAGCGGAAACCGCGCGCAGAAAAAGCATCAACTCAATAAGCGAGAGCGGTCTGCGATGCCAGACCCCACCCCAACCCTCTCGACAGCCGGCTGCGGGCTTGCCCGCTTCCGGCAAATCTTAAAGTGACCAAAGCCCGGCAGGCCGGAGTTGAGGGCAGCGCACCGAACGCGCGGCAACTGTCCCCGTCGAGCCAACCGAATGCGCTCTAGCGCTCGAGCGAGACCGGCTTCCGCGAAGTCACGCGCCACACCCTCTCGGGAGTGACCGGCATCTCCAGGTGATTGACGCCGAATTCCTTGAGCGCGTCGACGATGGCGTTGACCACGACGGCGAGGGCCGGCGTGGTGCCGCCTTCGCCGCCGGCGCGTACCCCGAGCGGATTGTTCCGCGCGGGGACCTCACTGATCTCGGTGGCAAACGAGGGAAGACCGAGCGCCCGCGGGATGGCGTAGTCCATGAACGAGCCCGAAAGCAATTGCGCGCTGTTGCGATCGTAGACGCAGCCTTCGTTCAAGGCCTGGCCGATCCCTTGCGCGATCGCGCCGTGCGTCTGGCCGTGCAGGATGCGGGGATTGACGGCGCGGCCGACGTCGTCGACGGCGGCGTATCCGACGATCTCGACCGTGCCCAATTCGAGATCGACCTCGACCTCGCACACGTGGCTGCCGTAAGGACATCCCCCGACCGTCACAGTCTCGTCGCTTTCCGCCGCCAGCGGCCCGGCCAATTCGTCGGCCAAGTCGTTGCGGCCAAGCGCCTCGCGCGCCACGTCGAATATGCCGATGGAGCGGTCGGTGCCTTTGACGAGGAAATTGCCGCGCGAAAATTCGATGTCGTGTTCGGCGGCTTCGAGCACGTGGGTGGCGATGCGCTTGGCCCTCGCGATCAACGCGTCCGACGCATTGCCGATGACGATGCCCGCGAGCCGCATCGATCGGCCGGAATGCGAGCCGCCGCCCACGGGAACGATGTCGGTATCGCCTTGGATCAAATTCACGCAGTCGAAGGGAACGCCGAGCCAATCCGCGACGAGTTGTGCGAAGCTCGTCCGGTGTCCTTGCCCGCTCGACAGGGTTCCGATCGCCACGTCGACGCGGCCTTCGGGCAACACCGTGATCTTCGTCCATTCTCGCGGCGCGCCGGTGGTGAACTCGATATAATTGGCAATCGCGATGCCACGGCGTTTTCCGCTGCGGGCCGCCGCGCGGCGCCGCTGCGGGAAGTCGTCCCAGCGTCCGAGCGCGAGCGCCGAAGCCATGGCGCGTTCATATTCGCCGCTGTCGTAGGTCAGGCCGAGCGGATTGATGTAGGGCATTTCGTCGGCGCGGATCAGGTTGCGCCGCCGCAGCTCGAGCCGGTCGAAGCCGTGCGTCGTAGCGGCGAGATCGATCAGCCGCTCCATCACGAACATCAGCTTCGGCGCGGCCCGCGCTGCGATAGGGGTTGGTGGGCGGCGTATTGCTCATAACCGCCCGCGCCCGCACCCATGCCGCCGGGATGCGGTAGACGCTCGACATCACCGAGACGCCCTTCGTAAGCGGCACGAACGAGACGGTGTGCGCGCCGACATTGCTGATGTTCGAGCCGCGCAGCGCGAGAAAGCGGCCGCTCGGCATCGAGCGCAAGTTCGGCTTCGACGAAGAGATCGCGTCCTTGATAGTCGCTGAGGAAGGCCTCGTGCCGTTCGCACGTCCATTTGACTGGCCGCCCGATGCGCCGCGACGCCCACGCCACCAGCGCGAATTCGGGATAGAACGCGTTGCGGGTGCCGAAATTGCCACCGACGTCGCCGGAGACGACGCGAATGCGATCCGCCGGGACGTCGAGAACGCTGGCGAGTTCGTGCTTCTGTCGAACGACGCCGCCGCTGCCGGCGTAAAGCGTGGTGCGGCCGGTCGCGCGGTCGTGGCTGCCAACGGCGGCGCGCGGCTCGAGTGGCACCCCGGTGACGCGCTGCACCCAGGTTTGCAGCTTCACGATATGGGTCGCGCGCTCGAATGCGAGCGCGGTCGCGGCGGCATCGCCGACCTCGGCATCGACGCAGACGTTCGACCTCGCCTCGTCCCAAACCAACGGCGCGTCCGGCGCGATGGCGTTGATCGTCTCGCTGACCGCGGCTAACGGCTCGAAATCGACCGTGACGCGTTCGGCGGCATCCTTCGCGGCGCCGAGACTGTCGGCCACCACCATCGCCACGGCCTCGCCGGCGAACCGCGCCTTGTCGGTCGCAAGCACGCAGTGGGAGGAGAGGAACTTGTCGGACGCATCGCGCTTGCCGAGCGCGATGTCGGGTGGACCGAGGATCGGCCGGTGCGGGATCGGTTTGAGACCGTCCTTGATCGCGTCCGCGCCCGTGAGCACGGCAATGGCGCCGGGCACCGCCATAGCGGCGGATGCCTCTATGCCGCGAATGCGCGCATGGGCGTGGGGCGAGCGCACCATGACGGCATAGGCTTGGCCGGGGAGGTTGACGTCGTCGCTGAAGCGGCCTTGCCCGGTAACGAGTTCCGCATCTTCCTTGCGGACGATGGGCTCCCCGATGGCGGCCACAGCTGCGCGTTTCGTCATCATTTCCCCCCTGCTACGATAGCGGGCGTCCCAGCCGGATCAGGAAAACTGCTGTTTGCGCAAGTGCTTATCGGGTGAGGCGGCTAGAGTTCGATAGTGTGTCCGCCTCCTGTCCGCAAATCGGAGAGTACGGCGGTTTTGTTATTGGGACGCGGGCGCGATCGGCGGGCTGGCAACAGTCTGCGCCTCGGCCTGCCGGCGTCGCTCGACGATCTCGATTGCGCGTGCAAGCTGCTCGTGCCGGCGCGCCTTCTCGGGCTTGCCCTTCGAATGAAGGATGCGCGCCCATTCCCGGTGCTGCCCCGGTGTCATCAGGAATGTCCGTGGCGGCTCGTCAATCATCGGCATTTACCCTTCGTAACCGTTTCATCGCCATGCTGCACGCATCGGGCGTTGCATCGACGTTGCAATGCGGGGGCATTCCCGCAGACCGTCACCCCCTCGCTGACCCGGCGTCGGTGCCGCCCGACCCATCGCCCGGCCCGCGAGCGAGAGAGGGGCAGCTCGGTTGCTGCCCCCCTCGAGCGCGAGTTGATGGCCTTGAACCGCCGTCCTCTTCTCCTGCGGCGGGCTAACGGCAGGCCACCTTTCTGGGAGAGACCGAGCCGCGCGCTGCCCGGCCTAAGGAGACGCTCGCCGCAGGGCTGAGCAGTAGGCCAAAGCGGGCGGAAGGTTGTCAATGCTGGGACGATCGACGCGCACACCGGACGACCCGTCCGTCCACCCGCAGAGGCGCGTCGGTGCTGCCCGACCCAACTCCGCTTCCTGCACAAAGCGCATTCTTGTGATCGCCATCACATCGCAAGCGCAATGGCCGAGCTAATGTTCTGTTTGTCGATCATCCCGCATGTGCGGTCGTTCGACGTTCCTCCGAAACTCAGCCCCGCTCAACGCGGGGCTTTTTTTGCGCCGCTCAACTCAAAGGGGGCACGCGATCGGCATTGTGTTCGGCCCGCTGCCGTTCGATGCGCTCGATCGCTCGGGCGAGTCGCAGTCTACGTTGCTGGCGCGATCAGTGGGCTGGCGCCGGCCGGGTAGGCAGGTGGCCCTCAACCCGGAATAACCCGCTCCACCGCCTCCGCTCGGGCAGCGCGCGGGGTATGCTAAGGACGCACCGCCGAGAGGGAGGCTGATAATCCTCGGAGGAAGGCATGGGGTACGCCATGAGGACGCACCGCGCACCTGCGAGAGTGGAATGATGACCACAAAGACTACACCATCTGAACCGATTGGTATCTTACGCACTGATAGTCCAGAAAAGGAATGGTTAAAACAGACGGGATACTTAGTTGCCGATCTCTTCCGTGCCAAGAAGATCTACCTAGACAACAACATCGTCTCCGCGATCGCGAAGGACGACGAGGCTGCACGAAGTCCGACGCCCTTGACCGGCTGCTTAGAGCTTGGGTGAAGGGAAAAGTTGATCTGGTCACATCCGAGCTGACGCTTGCGGAGATCAAGCGCTACCAAGATACGCGCATGCGGGCAGCTATCGAACGGATTTTCCGGCTTCTTGAGAAGGTGGAGATCGTTCGATGGGATGAGCTAGTGGGCATGCGCCACTACGGTGACAACCGCACTTGGATCAATACTGGCCTGATCGAGAACCGTCCCGAGTACGACGCGTTGCTCAAGCTAAAGCTGGAGGGGGCGGATGCGCAGCACGTATACGTCGCCGGTAAGCAGGCGTGCGATACCTTCCTCACGTGCGATAAGGGCATTCTGCGACGCGCCGCAGATATTGAAAAGCTCTTGCCGCGCCTGACGGTGCAGAGGCCCTCGGAGTTGGTTGCGAGCCAAGGATGGTGAACGCGTAGTCCGCATCCGCCGACCGCGCGCTCGTCGGCACAGGCCTTATCGCAGAGGGGACACGGGATCGGCATGGCGCTGCTCAGCCTGCCGCCGTCGCTCGACGATCTCGATCGCTCGAGCGAGCTGCTCGTGCCGCTGCGCCTTCTCGGGCTTGCCCTTCGAATGAAGGATGCGCGCCCATTCCCGGTGCTGCGCCGGCGTCATCAGGAATTTGAGGTGCTGCGAGGTCATTGCTTCGTGACGGGAACCTCAGCAAATTTGCCTCAGGCGGTTATAAAACTCGCGAGCCATCCGTTCGATCTCTGACTTCATGAAGGCCTCGGTCATCGCCTCGGCCTCCCGGACGATCTCGGTCATTTCGGTCGCGTCGAACGAATCCATCATGGTCGCGTTGGGGTCGGCAACCGGGCGGCGCTCCATCACCAGCTTGAGGATGTTCGCCTCGACGAAGGCCTTGTACGCCTTGGTGTACCACCCCGTTCGCATCACCTCCTCAAGGTAGTCTTTCAGCGCGTCTTCAAACTTGATGGTCTTCATGGGCTGTGCATCAGTCATTCGGGCTTGGCGCGCATCTGGTCGACGGCGACCGAGACGAGGATCGCGAACGCAATGGCAACGGCGTAGGCCGGCAAGACGGTCAGCGCCGACGATACGACGATGAACCCGACGACCGCCAGCGCGGCAGCCGCCAGCGTTGTCCACAAGGGGCTCATCGCTGACACCCCCCGGCCGCGACCAGGCGCGTGAGCGCCACGGCAATGAGCCCCAAATCATGTTATGGTAGTTTTCAATTCAGCGCGAAAGTGGATGCCTGCCATGCCCAACGCTCTGTATTATGGCGACAATCTAGCTGTTCTGCGCGATCATAAAGCCTTCCCGGACGAATCGATTGACCTGATCTCCGCTACGATCCGCCGTTCAATTCCGACGCGACCTACAACCTCATTTTCAAAGCGCCATCCGGAAAGCAGTCCCAAGCTCAAATCGAGGCTTTCGAGGACGGCATCGGACGGCCGACGACGGGGCCGAGCTGGCCTTCGATGAAGCGATACATAGCGGCAATACCGAGGCGGCAAATATGCTCAACGCCATGCGCTCGATCTTTGGGGGAGAATGACGTGACGGCCTATCTCACCATGACGGCGGTGCGGTTGATCGAGCTACATCGCGTGCTCAAGCCGACAGGATCGATATCTTATCCGCAATGCGACCCGCAGCGACCATTACCTCAAAATTTTATTGGATGCGATCTTCGGCAGAGCAGAATTTCCAAACTGAAATCATCTGGAAGCGAACACACGCGCACGGCTCATCAAAACGATACGGACCAGTTCATGACGTAATTCTTCTTCTACAGCAAAACCGCCGACTTTGTTTGGACTAATCCGCGCATCGAGCATGATCCGAGCTACATCGAAAAGCACTTTAAACCTGGACGACAAAACAGGGCAATTCTTCCAAGCGATCACGCTCGACGGGTTCAGGCGTGCGGCATGGCGAAAGCGGAACTTCCATGGAAGGGCATACCAACCCGACTGACGTTGGACGCGATTGCGCACTGCCCGGGATGCCC
>CAWETN010000011.1:0-179122 GCA_963812075.1 uncultured Alphaproteobacteria bacterium | reverse complement strand
CCGTCGCCTTGCTACCCGATCCGCAGCAGTGCCGCATCGAGCCGCGCGATGTCGGCGCGCATGGCGGCCAACCGATCGCGGTTCTCCTCCACCACCTCTTCCGGCGCACGCCGGACGAAGTCGGCGTTGTGCCGCTTCTGCCCGAGCTTGCGCGCCTCGCCCGCGGCCTTGTCGCGCTCGCGGGTGAGCCGGGTGCGTTCCTGCCGACGTCGATCGCACCGGCCAGCGGCAGCACCAGCGTCGCCTCGTCCAGCATCAGCTGCGCCGCGCCCTTGGGCAGTTCGCCCGCCAGCGGCGCCAGCTCCGAGGCGCGCGCGAGCCGCCTGATCGCCTCCATCCAGCGCCCGCCCCGCGCCAGGGTATCGGCAGTGGCATCGCGCAGCAGGATCGGCGTCAGCGTGCCGGGCGGCACGTTCATCTCGGTGCGCACCGAACGCACCTCGGAGACCAGCCGCACCACCCAGTCGGAGCTTCCGCGCGCGCCGCCCTCGCATCGGTCACCGCGACAGGCTCCGGCCACGGCGTGCGGATCAGACTGCACGGCTCGCCATAGCCGAAGCGGTCCCACAGTTCCTCGGTGACGAACGGCATCGCCGGATGCAGCAGGCGCAGGATGGTGCCCAGCACGTACGCCGCGGTCTGGCGCACCTCGGTCTCTTGCCAGCACCGGCTTGGCGAATTCGACGAACCAGTCGCAGAACGTGTCCCATACGAAGCGGTAGCAGGCAGCCGCGTATTCATCGAAGCGGTACGCCTCCAGCGCCGCACTCGCCTCCTCGATCGCACGGTTCAGCGCATCGAGGATCCAGCGCGTCAGCGGCAGCGTGGCGCTCGACGGTTCGAACTGCCCGTCGGGCCGGATGCCGTTCATCTCGCAGAACCGCGCGGCGTTCCACAGCTTGGTGACGAAGCGGCGGTAGCTCTCGACCCGCGCCGCACCGAGCTTCACGTCACGTCCCGGCCCGGTCAGCGCGCAGATCGCGAAGCGCAGCGCATCGGCCCCACACTTCTCGATCAGCTCGAGCGGATCGATGATGTTGCCCTTCGACTTCGACATCTTCTGGCCGCGTTCGTCGCGCACCAGCCCGTGTATATACACGGCGCGGAATGGCACGTCGCCCATGAAGTGGATGCCCTGCATCATCATCCGCGCGACCCAGAAGAAGATGATGTCGAAGCCGGTGACCAGCACGTCGCCCGGATAGTAGCGCGCCAGCTCTTTGGTCTTTTCCGGCCAGCCCAGCGTCGAGAACGGCCACAGCCCGGAGCTGAACCACGTATCCAGCACGTCCTCGTCCTGCGTCAGCGGCTCGTCGCGGCCATAGTGGGCGCACGCGTCCGCCTTCGCCTCGTCCTCGGTCTGCGCCACGAAGATCCTGCCGTCCGGGCCGTACCAGGCGGGGATGCGGTGCCCCCACCAGAGCTGGCGCGAGATGCACCACGGCTGGATGTCGCGCATCCAGGCAAAGAAGGTGTTCTCCCACTGCTTCGGCACGAACACCGTCTTGCCGGAACTCCACCGCCTCGATCGCCGGCTTCGCCAGCACCTCGGCGTTGCAGTACCACTGCGTCGTCAGTAGCGGCTCGATCGGCACGCCGCCGCGGTCGCCGTGCGGCACCTGATGCGTGTAGGGTTCGGTCTTGTCCAGCAGACCCAGCCGGTCCAACTCGGCCACGATCGTCTTGCGGGCGGCGGTGCGGTCCTGGCCCTCCAGCGAGCGCACGAACGCCGGATCGGCCACACCATCGACCGGCGCCAGCGCGTCGTCGATCTCCGCCAGCACGACACGGGCCTGCCGGTCGAGGATGGACGGCATTGGCAGCCGATGCCGCTGGCCGACGACGAAGTCGTTGAAGTCGTGCGCCGGGGTGATCTTCACCGCGCCGGTGCCCTTCTCCGGGTCGGAGGTACTCGTCGGCGACGATCGGCAGCCGCCGTCCCACCAGCGGCAGGATTGCGTGCCGGCCGACCAGGTCGCGGTAGCGGTCGTCCTCGGGGTGCACCGCGACCGCCGTGTCGCCCAGCATGGTCTCCGGCCGCGTCGTCGCCACGGTGATGAAGCGGCCGGGCGCGCCCTCGATCGGATAGCGGATGTACCAGAGCGAACCCTTCGCCTCGAGGTTCTCCACCTCGAGGTCCGAGATCGCCGTCTGCAGCTTCGGGTCCCAGTTCACCAGCCGCCGGTCGCGATAGATCAGCCCCTCGCGGTAAAGATCGACGAACACCTTGCGCACCGCGACCGACAGCCCGTCGTCCATGGTGAAGCGCTCGCGCGGCCAGTCGAGCGAGGCACCCAGCCGGCGCAACTGCTGCGTGATGGTCCCCCCGGACTTCGCCTTCCACTGCCAGACGCGCTCGACGAACCCCTCACGGCCCAGCGCACGCCGGTCGGTCCCCTGCTCGGCCAGCAGCCGCTCCACCACCATCTGCGTGGCGATGCCGGCGTGGTCGGTGCCCGGCTGCCACAGCACGTCGCGGCCCTTCATGCGCTGCCAGCGGATCAGCGTGTCCTGCACGGTGAAGGTCAGTGCGTGCCCCATGTGCAGGCTGCCGGTGACGTTCGGCGGCGGGATCATGATCGTATAGGGCGTCGCGTTGGAGTTCGGATCGCAGGCGAATGCCCCGGCCCGCTCCCAGCCCGCATAAAGCCGGGGTTCGATCTCCGCGGGGTCGTAGGTCTTGTCCAGCATCTCGGTCTCCTGCGGCCTCACGCGAATGCCGCAGGAGGCCGACGATGGCAATCAGGTTCAGGGTACGGCGCGGCCTACGACGCGCTCGATCTCGGCCCGCACCAGGCGCTCGACCAGCGGCGGCAGGTTCTCGTCCAGCCATGCCTTCAGCAGCGGCCGCAGTTCCTCGCGCACGATGTCCTCGATGGTGGGCCCGCCACTGTGCACCCGCACGGATCGCTCCGACAGGGTGCGGACGAGGCTGTTCACCGACGATGCCGCCGCGGCGGCGGCAGCCGGCGCCACCAGCCCCTGGGCCGGCGCATCCGGCGACACGACAGGCAGCGAGGGCGGCGACGGCAGCGGTTCTGCCTCATGCGCCGGGTCAGACACCATCATGGCAGGGTCGAGCACCAGAACGCCGTCGCTGGCGGGTTCGGCCGGCGGCGACGCGGCGGCCGAGGTCGCGCCGGCAGCGGGTGCTTCGTCTTCGCTGAGGATACGCCGGATCGAGGCAAGGATGTCCTCCATCGAGGGATCGTTGCCGGAGGGGGCAGAGGGTGGCTGTGATCCGCTCATCCGTCCGCCGCTTCAGCGCCCGGGCTGGTCGGTCGCGTAGTCGCCCAGTCCGGTCCACTTGTTCTTCACGGCGTCATAGTAGGCCCTCTCGTCGTACAGCGGAACCGGCAGATGCAGGTCGCGCGCGGTCAGCCGCCCGACCGCGGCGGCAACCTGATACGAGGTGTTCACCACCTGGGCGAGGTTCTGCACCAGCGTGGTGCGCGAGTTCAGCAGCGCCTGCTGCGCGTTCAGCACGTCCAGCGTGGTCCGGCTGCCGACGATCGCCTCGCGCTCCACACCCTCCAGGGCGATCTGGTTGGCGCGGATCTGCTCGCGCGTGCTCGCCGCAGAGGCCTTCGCCGCGACGAGGGTCTCCCAGGACTGGATGGCATTCTGCACCGCGGTACGGCGGGCATCCTCCACCTGGCGCGTCGTCTGCTGCGCGCTCTGGCGCGCCTGGCGCACGCTGGAATACTCGGCGCCGCCCTGGTAGATCGGCACCTGCAGCTGCACCACAGCCTGGTACCCGCTCGTCTCAGTGCGGGGCAGGGTGCCGTTCTTGTTGTAGTTCATCTGCCCGATCACGCTGACCGTCGGCATCAGCTGAGCCAGGGCGACGTCAATTGCATCCTTGGCGGAGGCATCGTTGAACAGCGCCGCTATGACCTGCGGGTTGTTGTTGGACGCCATCGCGATCGCCTCCTGCTCGGTCTTGACCGGGAGCGCCAACGGCTGGGGCTCGACCAGGTCACCCGGAGGAAAGAACCCGACCACCTGCTGGTAGTTGCCCCGCGCGGTCTGCAGGTTGCCTTCCGCCTGCTGCCGGCTGGCGGTCGCCCCGGCCAGCGCCGCCTCTGCCTGGGCAACGTCGGTGCGCGTTATTTCGCCGACCCGGAACCGGTCATTGGTGGCCTGCAATTGCTTGGCCAGCACCTGCTCGTTGTTGATGGCGAGGGCCAGGAGCTGCTGCGCCTGGATCACCCCGATGCCAGCCGACGAGCCATTGCCGACATACGCGCTCACCGTCTGGAGGAAGCTGGTCTGCTCCTGCGAGATCAGCGTGGCGCGCTCCGCCATCACCTGGTTCTTGGCCTTGTTCGTGTTGGCCTGTGTCTTGCCGCCGGTGTAGAGCGGCTGGCTGACCGTCGCCTGGGCGGTGCCGATAAGCCGGTCGGTCCGCGTGGAAGGGGAGCCGGCTCCCAAGGCGCTCTTGCCGTCTCCCCATCCGCCGGTTCCCGCCAGCACGACCGTCGGCCGCCAGCCCGCCAGCGCCTGCGGCACGTTCTCGTCGGTGGCCCGCAGCTTGGCCCTCTCGGCCTGCAGCGCCGGCTGGTTCGAATAGGTGGCGGCCAGCGCCTCGGCCAGCGTGTGCGGGATGCCAGGCTGCGAGGGCGCCGGCGCGGACGTCGTCTGGGCGATGGTCACGCTCTTGGACGGTTTCGCAGGCCGCGCCTCGGCGTGCTTCTTCGGCTCCTTCTTGCCGCTGGGTGCCTGGCCCAGCGCAGGAACCGCCGCCCAGGCCACAGCCAGACCAAGCAACCAGCCGTGCCGCAGGACCATATCTGCTCCTCTCACCACCGGCAGGGCGTCATTTGCCACAGCGCGCCGCCTTGCGCCAAGACCTTACGGCATGATGCTCAGAAAACGAAACCGGGGGAGCGCTGCAGGCTGGGGATCGGCGGCACCGAACAGTCGAACATCGGGGCGAGGCGCAGCCCGGCCGGGGTGCTCTCCGCCAGCATGGCCTGGCAGATCCGGCCGTCGGTGGAGCAGACGGCGACCAGCCGGCCGGTCTCCTGGTGCAACTGCCCGCCGATCGCCGGCGGAATGTCGCGCACCGCACCCTCGATGAGGATCACGTCGTACGGCGCGCCGACCGGCCATCCTGCGGCGAGTGGCCCCGCGACCAGGCTGACCGATGGCGCAAGTTCGGCCAGCACGCTGCGCGCGATCGCCTGCAGCGATGCGGAGTCCTCGAGCGCAGTGACCCGGGCACCGCAGGCGGCCAGCAGCGCGGCGCCGTAGCCGGTGCCGGCAGCCACCACCAGCGCGCGCTCGCCGGTCGCGATGGCCGCGAGCTGCACCAGCCGGGCGATCACTGCCGGCTCGATCAGCACCCTGCCCTCGCCCAGCGGCACGTCCTCGTCGGCATAGGCGAGCGACGCCAGGCGCGGCGGCAGGAAGCGCTCGCGCGGCAGGCGTCGCATCGCGGCGATGATCCGGGGATCGGTTACCTTGTTCGGGCGGACCTGGCTGTCCACCATGCGGTTGCGGGCTTCCGCGAAAGCCTGGGCTTGATCCATGGCGGGCTGCTCGTTCCGGACGGAAACGAGCCGGGTTATACGGGCGGGGTGGACGAGAGCCAAGCCGGCTGGCTTGCGGTTGGCTTGCGGGACTTGACCGGCAGCCGCGGCGAACCCGATATACCGTCGCCTTGCTGGTCCGGTCCGGTGGCAGAGTGGTGATGCAGCGGACTGCAAATCCGCGAATGTGGGTTCGATTCCCGCCCGGACCTCCAGAGCGAGTGACCCTGCTCCTCATCGGCAATGGAACTTGCGGCTACTGCCCCCAAGCCAGGGCAGCATTTTGCCGTTCAACCCCCGTCGTCTGATCGAGAAGCCGTTGCGACTTGCCGAACGTGCCATCGGTCACGGTCATTGCCGATCCACCTTCTCGATCGATCGCAGATCCATCGACCAGGGCAGCGCCGAGCGGCACCATTGCTGACGCGCAGGTGCGGCAAGTTGACGGCTTTGATCGAGGCCGCCGACCCGCAACCCATAGGTCGATGGGTTTGGCTCGACCGCCGCAGCATAGATCGGCGTGCCGCATTCCGGGCAGAATGCATGGACCCGCCGGTTCCCGCTCTCGGCGGTCTTGAGGTAGGTTTTCGGCGTGCCGCTCGTCAGCACGAACGTTCCTGGCAGGCTCGCGACGGTGGCGCGAAATGCCGTCCCGGTCAGCTTCTGACAATCCGTGCAATGGCAGATCCTGATCGCCGTCGGATCGACCTCGGCCTGATAGGTGATGTGCCTGCAGTGACACGCGCCGGTCACTTTCATCGTTGTCTCTCCCTGGGCAATGCAACCTCCCTGGCCCGGCCCGTTCTCACGATCTCCGATGAACGGGCGTCAGCCGAGACACGGCATGCGGCCCCTGACCGGGGACCTGGCGGTCCACTCTCTTCCGATCCCGACTTCGGCCATCGGCGTCCCTGCCAGCTGGTACTCCTCCGCGGCAGACTGCAAAAGCTGCACCGATCGGAACCAGGGATGTCCGCCATAAGGGTGCCGGCGGCGCAACAATTGCCGGTTCTCCTTGTGCCGCGCACATCTCGACGCGTGTCGCGAGTTGGCTAATATAGGCGGACGACGCGTGATCTGGAGAAAGCAAGCTGGAGGCTGCCGGCGGTGCGATGCCGCCGCGCCCGGGAGGCCGCATGGCGTACGCAAGCACGGCGATGGGAAGCCCCGCCATCCGCATGCCGTCCACGCCCATGCCGAAGTTGCGATGGCCTCGCCTGTCACCGCGAGCGCGGGCTCTGCTGATGATGGCCGTCATGGCGAGTCCCTGTGTGCTGTGTGATGTGGTCGGCGATTGCATCGAGAGATTTTCCTACACTGCCGATGAGATAGCGGCCCGACGGGCGCCCGATCGGATTCTTGCGCAGATCAGCATGTTTCAGGTGGCCTGTCCCTCGACCGACCTGCCGGCCATCGAGCAACGACTGTGGGCGGCGGAGGCCTCGCAACACGGCTGGCCGCTATATCCCGAGGCCGGCGCGGGATGCTTCAGGCCGGCCCGGAACCTGCTCGGGGTTGTCGGCCTGAAGGTGTTCACCGTTGCATGTCCGGTGATGGCGCTCTCGCCCGCCGATCGGCGGCACTGGGTCAGCTATGCGGCGAAGCAGGGTTGGACCGACTACGCGCAGGCCGGCGCTGGGTGCGTCGATCCCTGATTCGATAGACACTTGCCCGTCCGGCAGCAGCTGGATCTCCACCGATTGCATTGGAGATCATTTGCTCCGGTTGGTCGGGAAGCAGCTTTGTGCCCGAGAGCTTTGCCGGCGAGGCCTGCACCCGCACGGTGCGCTGCCGCCTACGACTGAAGGGTGATGCCGCGATCGACGCTGTGGCTTTTGGCCGGGTGGCTCATCCTCGGGCCGCTCTTGGGCGGCGGGGTCGGTTTCGCCATGGGAGAGCCGCGCGCCGAGGAGATCTTCCTCAGCACGGCAGGCGGTCTTGCCGGCGGAATTGTCTACGCCCTCGTCAAGGACCGCTCGGACCATGAGGACCGCGTGCTCACCGTACTCGCCATCCTCGTCGGCGCGATAGCGCTGATGCTGTTCTATGACGGGCTCGAGGCACTCGGAATCCCCGAGTTATAAATCCGCATCCGCCACGGCCACCGCCGTCCGCGGCGAGGTGCAAGCTCCAACGTACGGTTCTCCGCGGCGAAGCCAAAAAGATGGCCACCCTTGGGTCGGATGGCCATTGAGTGATTTCCATGACCGCACCCGATGGGTGCGCATCCAGACCATACGAGGCACAGCGCTTTCGCCACCACGGGCGAAGGTCGGTCGGCCGCACCGGACTTTGGTCAGCAGGAGCGCGACCAGCGCCGCCCTTCCCGTTGCCGTAACGGCAGGGTCACAGGTTCTATGGCGCGGCGTGTTCTCCTGCAGAGAATCGGCTATGTGTCGCGCCGGCAGGAGAGGAATCGCACCTTGCACGAGATCTTTCTGTGGCAAGGATTGGAGCTCCTGATCCGATCGGACTCGGTTGATCGAGCCGAGCTTGAATGGATGGCCGGCTCATCTCTTTGGCAGGCTTTCGAGGCTGCGGAAGTGTCGCCGGACGATGTGGTACTCGACCTTGGCGCACATATCGGTTCGTTCGCCCTGCTCGCCGCATCGCGAAGGCAGTGCATGGTGGTCGGTTTCGAACCCGACCAGGAGTCGTTGCGGCTTTGCCGGATAAATATTTCGCTTAATGCCCTGGAGAACAGAATTGTCTGCCATCGATTTGCCATTGGAGGCCGCAGCGAACCACTGTTCCTGTACGAGGCAACGGAGAATTGGGCGCACACCATAGTGGACAAGGGTGGGCCGCATAACATCCTGACAGGGAGGCGAACCGAGGTGCCCTGCCTGTCGTTGGCGGATGCCATCGCGCAGATTGGCTCTGCTCAATGTGCCTTCCTGAAATTCAACATAGAAGGCGCAGAATTTGACATGATTGAAAATGCCGATGGCAATACCCTGCGCCGGATCAAGATGATGGCGGGCGAAATACACCCGGACATCGGTGCGCGCAGTCTCGACCCTGTTCTTTCCCGTCTGGCAGATGCCGGATTTTCCACCGATTTCATCCGCGAGCATTCGATTGTCGTGGCCGTAAGGCAATAAATCCCGGTCCAGCCTTCCGCCATGGCGGTCGGCCCGACGCCGCTCATGGCCAGCCGGACCGGCCCGCGGAAACCCGGCGTTGCCCCACCATCGTGGAGCCGCCGGTTGCCGTGCCGACAGTCCGACGGTGCGGCGAAGCGCCGCACCGCGACGACCGGGACCCACCCATGAGAAGGGGACGCGCCCGTCGTACGCCAGGGGCGCACGTGCTTGTTCGCTGCGGGCTTTTTCTGCATCTTCCGCCGAGGGGCATGGCCCCGCCGCGGGAACCTGCACGGACGGATGGACCATGAACGACGCGATGGCTGCCCGCAGGCTCGCCTGATGCGTCTGCCCACCTTGCGGCCGCGCGCGCGCATCCTGTTCATCACCAATACGCGGATCGGTGATGCCGTGCTGTCGACCGGGCTGCTGGGGCTGCTGACCGAAACCTATCCCACGGCGCGCATCACCGTGGTGGTCGGCTATCTCGCCTGCTCGCTGTTCGACGCCGCCCCTTGTGTCGAGCGGGTGATCGCGCTGCGCAAGCAGCAGTACAATCGCCACTGGCTCGGGCTCTACGCGAGCCTGTTCCGCTCCTGGGATCTGATCGTCGACCTGCGCGGGTCGGCGACGGCGTGGCTCGTGCCCACGCGCTATCGGCGCGTCCTCAACCGCTCCGATCCCGCCCAGTCGCGGGTCGTGGAACTGGGCCATCTGGTCTACGCCGACCCGCCACCGGCGCCGCGCCTGTGGATCAAGGAGCGCGACCGCCAGGCTGCGGCGAGGCTGGTGCCGACCGATCTCGCCTTCCTGGCGGTGGCGCCCGGCGCCAGCAGCCCGGAGAAGCGCTGGCCGGCCGAGAGGTTCGCGGCGATGATCGACCGCCTGACCGCGCCGGATGCGCCGGGCGCCACGCTCGCCGTGACGTTGCTCGGCGCCGCCGATGAGCGCTGGCTGATCGATGCGGTCCTGCGGCGCCTGGCCGAACGGCCCGGCATCCGCCGTCCCCTGGTGGTGCTTGGCGAGGCGAGGCTGCCGGTCGTCGCCGCCATACTGGAGCGGGCGCGGCTCTACATCGGCAACGACAGCGGGCTCATGCATCTGGCCGCGGCGTCCGGCGCGCCGACAGTCGGGCTGTTCGGCCCGACGCCGGCAACACGCTATCGTCCCTGGGGCGAGCGCACGCTGGTGGTGCAGCCTGAGGATCCGCAGGTGCCTGGCGCCCTGTATGCCCCGCCGCAGCCCATCGCCGATCTCCGCGTCGAGCGCGTGGTCGATCGCGTCCGCCGGTTCGCAGCCGAGTACCGGTCTCGCCAGCGGCATCGACAGCGACTGCGTCGCGTGATGTCCGCGCCGTTCCGCGAACGCGCCGAGCGGATCGCCGGCGATGCCGTGCGCTGGCTCGTGCCGCTGGTGCCGGTCGCGCTGGTGACGGTCAGCGGCGTGGCGGATGTCTTCTGCTCGTTGGTGGCGATCGTCACCCTGCTGCGCGCCGCGCTCGCACGCGACTGGTCGTGGTTCGAGCGCCCGTGGTTCATCGTCCTGCTGTTGCTGTGGGCCTACCTGATGATCCGCAGCGGCTTCGCCATGCAGCCTGGCCGCAGTCTCGGCGAGGCGTTCGTCTGGCTGCGCTATCCGGTGTTCGCCATCGCCGTGAGCCACGTGCTGAACCTGCCGGCCGACCGCGAGCGCTTCGTCAAGGTCATCGCCGGCTGCGTGCTGTTCCTGTCGGTCGATGCGATCGTGCAATACCTGATCGGCTACGATATCGCGGCACAGCCCGAGCAGGACGACCTGCGGCTGACCGGGCCGTTCGGACGGCCACGGGTCGGCATCACCATCGCCTGGCTGTTCCTGCCGCCGCTGCTCGCGCTGGTCGAGCGGCGGCGCTGGCCCTGGGCCATCGCGGTCGGCGGCACTGCGATCCTGGCGATCCTGCTGAGCCGCGAGCGCACCTCACTCGTCACGCTCGGGATCGATGCACTGGCGCTGCTGCTGGTGGCGCCGCTGTGGCGCCGGCAGATCGCGATTGCGGCTGCGGCCTGCGCGGCCTGTACTGCTGCTGGTCGCCGTCGCAAGGCCGGCGCTCTACCAGCGGCAGGTCGGCTCGACGATGCAGGTGGTCGCGAAGCTCGACCAGTCGCCCTACGGCGTGATCTGGAGCCGCGGCCTGGCGATCGCCGAGGCACATCCGGTGGCTGGTCTCGGGATGCGGACCTATCGCGTCGTGTGCCCGGACCCGGCTTTCGGCCCGCTCGCCGAACCGCACGGCTACCCGCGCTGCAGCACGCATCCGCACAACTACTACCTCGAATGGCTGATCGCCGGCGGCATCCCCGCCGTCGCCGCCTTCGTCGTCGCGATGGGACTGCTGCTGCGCGACCTGCTGATGTACGGCGACCGGCGGAGCCTGCTGTTCGCCGGCCTGGTCGCGACGGTGCTGATGCGGCTCTGGCCGCTGGCGCCGACCACGTCGTTCTTTCACAACTGGTCGGCGATTCCGCTGTTCCTGATGATCGGCTGGGCGCTGTCCTGGCTGCCGCAGCGCCGCTCACCCGTCGAGCAGAACCCGGCGCCGCGCGTCCAGTCGGCGTGACAGTTCGCCGATATCGAAGCGCTCCGCGACGCGTGCCTGCCCTGCCTGCCCCAGAAGCGTGCGTCGCACCGGGTCGCGCGCCAGCGACAGGATCGCGCCGGCGATCGCCTCCGGCGTTGCGCTGTCGAGCAGCAGCCCGGCCTCGCCGACAATCTCGGGGAGACCGCCCGACGCGCTGGCGATGACGGCCGAGCCGGCGGACAACGCCTCGAGCGCGGTGCGCCCGAACGGCTCCTGCCAGCGCGACGGCACCACCGTGATGGCTGCCTCGGCGAATTCCCGCATGACCTCGGCATGCGGCAGCGTCTCGATCACGCGCAGCCGCTCTCGCCAGACCATCCGCAGATCGGCCAGCATGCCGCGATACCGCGCGCTGTGGCGCGGCGGCGCCCTGCCAATGATGGCGACGCGCCAATCCGGCAGTTCCACGGCGATCCGTCGCAGCGCGGCGAACAGTTCCTCGACGCCCTTCTCCGGCACCAGCCGGCCGACGAACAGGATCGTCGGCTGCCGCACGAGGCCGGCCATCGGCATCGCACACATGCCGTTCGGCAGCACCACGACGCGCTCGGCCGGCCCCGCCGTGCCCGCCAGGAAGCGGTCGCGGATGTAGCCGCTGAGGCAGTAGATCAGCGACCCGCGCTGCAGCAGCGCGCTGCGTTCGAGCGGCGTGCGCATCCCTGCCATGAGCTGCGCATCGTTGTGCAGATAGAGGCACAGACGGGTCCGTCCGCCGAGACGACGCGCCAGGCGGTGGAACAGCGGCGCGCGGTTGTGGATCTCGACAAGGCGGCAACCAAGCGGCTCGATGGCGTCGGCAACCGCGTCGGCATAACGCTCGCTGGCACGACGCCAGAATTGCAGGTGTGCCGCGCTCACGCGACGATAGGGCAGCAGGAAATCGCCGCGCTCCGTGCCGCCGAACACGAGCAGTCGCTCGCGGAATGTACTGCTCCGACCGAACTCGGACACGTTGAGCGCCACGGCGCCGGCGCGGCCGCTCATCACCTGTTCGCGCATCGGCAGAACCACCGCCACGTCGGGCGCAGCGCTCGATTGACATCGCGGAAGGGAGACCGGATTCATCGGCTCAGGGGCAATCCAGCGGTTTTTCGGAGACCGAGTTTGCATGATCGTGGAAGAACGTGCGCGCCACGCTGCAGGCACACGCTCTCTCGTCGCCGCCGCGGCCGGCCAGCCAGGCCGTCTGACGACTGTCGCGTTGTTCGCCGCGTTCGTGGCGATCTGGACGCTGGTGTTCACCCTCATCGAGGCGCCGGTCGCGATCAAGCACGACATGTCGGAAGCCTATGCCTGGGGCCAGGAGTTCCAACTCGGCTACAACCAGCATCCGCCGTTCTGGGCGTGGATCTGCGGCCTGTGGTTCTCCGTGTTCCCACGGACCGGCTGGGCGTTTGCGCTGCTGAGCAGCCTGAATGCCGGCATCGGGCTGTGGGGGGCATGGCGGCTGCTCGGCGACTTCGCCAGCGGTGCGAAGCGCGTGGCGGCATGGGCGCTGCTGCTGCTGACGCCGCTCTATACGTTCTACGCCTACAAGTACAACGCCAACATCATCTTCGTCTCGATCTGGCCTTGGACGCTGCATTACTTCGTCAGGTCCGTGCAAGGCCGCAGGCCGTCCGACGCCATCGGGCTCGGCGTGATGGCCGGCCTGGCGATGATGTCGAAATACTACGCGCTGATCCTGCTGGCGACCTGCTTCCTCGCCGCGGTTCAGCACCCGTCGCGCCGGCGCTACTTCGCCTCCGCCTCGCCGTATGTCTCGGCCCTGGTGGCCGCGGCGATCTGCACGCCGCACGTCGTGTGGCTGCTCACCCACGACGCGCCGCCGGTGCGCTATTTGTCCGCCGTGTCCGGCCAGGCCTGGGGTCACGTCCTCGCCCAGATCGCCAGGACGGTTGTCGGCGCGGCAGAGATGAACCTCGGCGTCATCGGCGTCGTCGCGGTTGCGGCCTGGATGGCGCGACGCCGCGACGTCATTGACCGGCCCGCTCCTCCCGGGCCGGACATGCCGCGCGCCGTGCTCGCCACGCTGGCACTCGCGCCCTTCGTGCTGACGATCCTCACCCCGATCGTGCTGCGCAACCCGGTCACGCCGGAGATGACGGTGGGCATCTTCCCGCTGCTGCCGCTGCTGCTGATCGAGATCGCCGGTCTCCGCGACACAAACCTGCTGCGCTGGCTCGCTCTCCGGCTGGCGCTCGTCGTCACGCTGGGCGCGCTGGCCGTGTCGCCGGTGTTCATGCTGACGCGGACCTATCTTTCCTCGGGCGCCGCCAATGTCGCGCCCTACCAGGAGATCGCGCGCGAAGCCACCAGGCTGTGGCACGAGAAGACGTCGCGGCCGCTGGCCACGGTCGGCGGCTCGGACTGGTACGAGAACGCCATCGCCTTCTACAGCCCGGACCACCCGTCGGCCTTCGTGCACTTCGACTACGCGACCAATCTCTGGGTGACGCCCGAGAACTCTCGCGCGCGGCGGCCTGCTGTCGGTATGCCTCGCCTCGGACCAGGTGTGTCTTGCCGCCACGGCGCGCTTCGTCACGCCGCAGGCCACACACACCGAGCTCTCCGTGGCGCATGAATTCCTGGGCCACGTCGCCGACCCGGAGCGCTTCGTGGTGACCATCATCCCGCCGCGCGGGTGACGCTACAGGACGCGTCCGGCAACCGCGTCGAGCTTCGCCACAAGCTGCGGATCGCGCATGTGCGTCGCGGTGATGATGGCGTTGTCGAGCGCGCGATCGCAGCCCGCCGGGCATGGCTCGCGCGGCTGGCCGATCACCGGCACGACGCGCTGCACCAGCCCGCGTGCCTTGTCCGCATTGTCCAGCAGCACACGCACCACGGCCTCGACGGTGACGTGGTCGTGGTCCGGGTGCCAGCAGTCGAAGTCGGTCACCATCGCGACGGTCGCGTAGTTCAGTTCCGCCTCGCGTGCGAGCTTGGCCTCGGGCATGTTGGTCATGCCGATCACGCTGCAGCCCCAGGATCGGTACAGCTCGCTCTCGGCCTTGGAGGAGAACTGCGGGCCTTCCATCACCAGATACGTCCCACCGCGCGTCACCGGCAGTCCGAGCCCGCGCGCCGCGCCTTCCAGCGCGTCGCCCAGCCGCGAGCAGACCGGATGCGCCATCGAGACGTGCGCCACGATGCCCTCGCCGAAGAAGCTCTTCTCGCGGGCGAAGCTGCGGTCGATGAACTGATCGACGATGACGAAGTGGCCCGGCGGCAGCTCCGGCTTCAGGCTGCCGACGGCGGACAGCGACAGCACGTCGGTGACGCCCGACCGCTTCAGCGCATCGATGTTGGCGCGGTAGTTGAGGTGGGTGGGCGACAGCGGATGGCCGCGCCCGTGCCGCGGCAGGAACACGCAGCGCACGCCCGACAATGTGCCGAACAGCAGCGCGTCGGACGGCATGCCCCAGGGTGTGGCGACCTGGCGCCACGCCTTGTCCTCCAGCCCCTCGATGTCATAGATGCCGGACCCGCCGATGACGCCGATGACCGGATCGATCATCGCACCCCCGGTGGAACGTCAGTGCACATCCGCCCAGACCTTGCGCTTCACCGCATAGGTGAGGCCGGTCATGATCAGGAAGAACAACACCCAGCGCCAGCCCATCTGCTTGCGCTGGACCATCTCCGGATTGGCCGCCCATTGCAGGAACGTCACCACGTCGTGCGCCATCTGCTCGACGCTGGCGGGCGTACCGTCCGCGTAGGTCACCCGCCCATCCTGCAGCGGCGGCGGCATCGCGATCTGATGGCCGGGGAAATACTTGTTGTAGTTCATCCCGTCCTGCATCTGCATCCCCGGCGGCGGGTCGGCGAACCCGGTGAGGATGGCATAGACATAGTCGGCGTGACCCTCGCGGGCATTGACGATCAGCGACAGGTCCGGCGGCAGGGCGCCGTTCTGCGCCGCGCGCGCGGCCTGCTCGTTCGGGAACGGGGAGCGGAACTGGCTCGCCGGCGTCCCGGGGCCTTCCTTCGGCGCGCCCTGGTCATCGAGGCCCAGCGGCACCGTGACGGCGGCGGCGATCGCCTTGATCTGCTCGTCGGTCAGGCCGATGCCTTCAAGATCCCGGTAGTGCAGATATTGCATCGAGTGACAGGCGGCACAGACCTCGGAATACACCTGGAAGCCCCGCTGCGCCGCGGCGAGGTCGAGGGCACCGAACGGACCGCTGAAGCTCCAGCGCTGGGCCGGCGGCTCCGGCGCGTCCTGCGCCCAGGCCGCCGGTGCGGCGGCAAGCAGCATCGCCAGCAGAAGGTGACGCAGCGCGCGCATCATGCCTTCTCCATCGGCCTGGCGGTGGCGCCCGAGGGCATCGGGCCGCCACCGCCGATCACCGGCCGGCTGATGCTTTCGGGCAACGGCAGCGGCCGCTCGAGCTTGCCGAGGATCGGCAGGATCACCAGGAAGTGCAGGAAGTAGTACAGCGTGGCGACGCGGCTGAGCACCACCCAGATGCCTTCCGGCTTGTGGGCACCGCAGACGCCCAGCACGATCGTCGCGAGCACCCACAGCCAGATGATCTGCCGGTAGATCGGCCGGAACTTCGCGCTGCGCACCCGCGACGTGTCGAGCCACGGCAGCACGAACAGCACCAGGATCGAGCCGAACATCATGCACACGCCGAGCAGCTTGTTCGGCACCGAGCGCAGGATGGCGTAGTACGGCAGGAAGTACCACTCGGGCACGATGTCGGCCGGGGTCTGCAGCGGGTTGGCCGGGATGAAGTTGTTGGCGTCGCCCAGGAAGTTCGGCGCGAAGAACACCAGGATCGCGTAGACCAGGAAGAACACACAGAGGCCGACGCTGTCCTTGACCGTGTAGTAGGGGTGGAACGGCAGCGTGTCCTGCGGCGAGCGCACGTCGATGCCGAGTGGGTTGTTCGATCCCACCACGTGCAGCGCGGCGACGTGCAGGAACACCACGCCCACCAGCACGAAGGGCAGCAGGTAGTGCAGCGAGAAGAACCGATTGAGCGTCGGGCTGTCCACGCTGAACCCGCCCCAAAGCAAAGTCACGATCGACTTGCCGACGATCGGGAAGGCCGAGAACAGGTTGGTGATGACGGTGGCGCCCCAGTACGACATCTGCCCCCAGGGCAGCACGTAGCCCATGAAGGCGGTCGCCATCATGATCAGCAGGATCACCACGCCAATCATCCACAGCAGCTCGCGCGGAGTCTTGTAGGAGCCGTAGTACATGCCGCGGAAGATGTGGATGTAGGTGACGATGAAGAACATCGACGCGCCGTTCTGGTGGATGTAGCGCAGCAGCCACCCGTAGTTCACGTCGCGCATGATGTGCTGCACCGAGCCGAACGCGAGTTCCGAGTTCGGCTGGTAGTTCATCGCCAGGAAGATGCCGGTGGCGATCATGACCATCATGCAGACCATGGCCAGCGCGCCGAAGTTCCAGAAGTAGTTGAAGTTCTTCGGCGTCGGGAACGTGCCGTACTCCTTCTGCATCATCGTGAAGATGGGCAGACGGGAATCGATCCAGTTGACGAGAGGGTTGGTGAATTCGCTCTGGTGCTGTCCGGCCATCGGGGCGATCCTTCGTCAGCCGATCTTGATCTTGGTGTCGGAGCCGAACGCGTAGGGCGGCAGCCCCAGATTGGCCGGCGCCGGTCCGTGGCGCACGCGTCCCGACGTGTCGTACTGGCTGCCGTGGCAGGGGCAGAACCAGCCGCCCCAGTCGCCGCGCGGATCGGTCGGCTTGTTGCCCAGCGGCACGCAACCGAGATGGGTGCAGATGCCGATCAGCACGATCCACTGGTCGTGTCCCGCCTTGACCCGCGCCGAGTCCGGCTGCGGCTCGATCAGTTGGGACATCTGCACGTCCTGGGCCTCCTTGATCTCCTTGTCCGTGCGATGGCGCACGAAGATCGGCTTGCCCTGCCAGAGCACGGTGATCCCCTGCCCGGCCACGATCGGCGTCAGGTCGACCTCGACGGAAGACAGCGCCAGGACGTCACGCGATGGATTCATGTAGTCGATGAAGACCCAGGCGACGGCCGCGGTTCCGATGGCGGCGGAGGCGCCGGTGACCAGCTTCAGGAAGTCGCGCTTGGTAACGTCGGGATGGCCCGGGTGAGCCACAGCGGCAGTGTCAGCCATCTTCCCCTCGATCGCACTCGGCCTGGCGCAGGACGCGCCAAACCGCGGGCGGACCCCCTCGCCTGCCCGGAGTTCGCTTGCCTCGCGGCCGAGCGTGACCGCGGACGGCGCGCATACTAGGGTCGCACACACACCCCTGCAACACGCCGCCGCGAGGGGCTAACCTACCAATCACCGACGGACAAGCCCCCATGTCGCAATCCGTTGCACCGCCGCCACACGAGACGCTGAAGCCCGCCGCGCAGGCCTGGTTCGAGAGCCTGCGCGACCGCATCTGCGCCGCGTTCGAGGCGATCGAGGACGCGCTGCCCGGGGACCGCCCCGCCGGCCGCTTCGAGCGGACCGCCTGGCCGCGGCCGGGCGGCGGCGGCGGCGTGATGAGCGTGATGCGCGGACGGGTGTTCGAGAAGGTGGGGGTGAACGTCTCCACCGTGTGGGGCGAGTTCAGTCCGGAGTTCCGCACCCAGATCCCGGGCGCCGAGACCGATCCGCGGTTCTGGGCCAGCGGGATCAGCCTTGTCGCGCATATGTGCAGCCCGCGCGTGCCGGCGGCGCACTTCAACACGCGCATGCTGGTGACCACCCGCGGCTGGTTCGGCGGCGGCGGCGACCTGACGCCGATGCGACTCGACTCGCCCGAGGCGATCGAGGACGCAGCGGACTTCCACGCGACCTACCAGGCGGCCTGCGATCGCCACGATCCCGGCTACTATCCCGAGTTCAAGGCCTGGTGCGACCGCTATTTCTTCCTGCCGCACCGCAACGAGCCCCGCGGGGCAGGCGGCATCTTCTTCGACCACCACTTCAGCGGCGACGCCTATGCGGACTTCGCGTTCACCCGCGACGTCGGGCTGGCCTTCCTCGACGCGTATCCGCGCATCGTGCGCCGGCGCATGGACGAAGCCTGGACGCAGGAGGAGCGCGAGCACCAGCTGGTGCGGCGTGGCCGCTACGTCGAGTTCAACCTGATCCACGACCGTGGCACGCTGTTCGGCCTGAAGACCGGCGGCAACGTCGAGGCCATCCTCATGAGCCTGCCGCCCGAGGTGAAGTGGCCATAGCCCCTGGTGAGCGCTGGCATCAGGTCGGCGCCGGATCGAACAGCGTCAGGTCGATGATGTCGCCCATGCGGTTGTAGCCGGCGTCGCTCGGATGCAGGTGATCGCCGCAGTCGTAGGCCGGCAGCATGCGCACCGGGTGCCCGGGGTCGCGCACGCCCTCGTCGAAGTCGATCACCGCGTCGAAGGCGCCGCCTTCCCTGATCCAGGCATTCACCGACTGGCGCACCGCCTCGCGCGCCGGCGTCCAGGCACCCACGAGGAAGGTCTCGTTCTCGAACGGCGTCAGCGTGCCGCCGAAGAAACGGATGCCGCGGGCCTGCGCCCGCAGCGCCATCTGCTTCAGGCCGGCGATCATCTGTTCGGCGGTGGCCTCCTCCTCGGGCTTCGCCCAGCGGTTGCGCAGGTCGTTCGTGCCGAGCAGCACGATGACATGCGTCACGCCGGGCTGCGCCAGCACGTCGCGGTCGAAGCGGCGCAGGCCGCTGTCGCCGCGGATGTCGTGCAGGATGCGGTTGCCGCCGAGTCCCTGGTTCATCACGCCCATCGCGCGCCCGCCGCGCGTGACCAGGCGCCGCGCCAGCTGGTCGGGCCAGCGGCAGAATGCGTCGTGCGTCGATATGTTGGCGTCGGTCAGCGAATCGCCGAGTGCGACGATACCGCCGGTCTGCGCCGGCGCCAGCACGTCGATGCCGCTGATGAAGAACCAGTCGTCGGTGATGCGGCCCACCGGCATCACCGCCTCGGTCGAAAAGTCACCTGGCGGCGAGATGTAATTGGTCTGCCGCGCATACCGTCCGGTGATGCCGAAACCAGCCGGCAGGTCGGCCGGCAGCCAGCACGTGACGGCGAGGTCGGTCAGCGGCGCCACGCGCAGATCGACCGGATCGCTCAGCAGCAGGGCGCCCGCGGCGATGATGGCCGAGGCCTCGCCGCCAAACGTCAGCGCCCGGTCGGTCTCCGCGACGATGGCGGGGCCATCCTTCCGCACGCCTATCCGGGCAGCGCCGATCGGCAGCGGTCGCGCACCATACGCATTGGAGAACCGCACACGCAGCGTGTCGCCGCCGATGCTGATGCGCGCATTCATCCGCAGTGTCTGGTTGGCGAACGCCGCGCCTTCGGCCGGCGCCGGCGCCGCCGTCCAGGTGCCGACCCAGTGCAGGCCGCCTGTCATGTCGCGCTCTCTAATTCAGCGATTCGAAGGCCACGGAACGAACCCGTCGCGGTTGGGCAAGGCGATCGCCTTGAGCGAAGACGCATCGAGCGTGGCCGTGGCAGGCACGATGCCGTCCACCGACAGCAGGTAGGCGACCAGCGCGTACACCTGCTCGTCCTTCAGCGACTGCGGCGCAGGCAGCGGCATCGCGCGCCGGATGTAGTCGAACAGCGTCGTGGCATACGGCCAGAAGCTCGCGACCGTCTTCACCGGCGCCGGCGTCGCAAGC
The DNA here is from genome assembly GCA_963812075.1 of uncultured Alphaproteobacteria bacterium. Classification (GTDB taxonomy): domain Bacteria; phylum Pseudomonadota; class Alphaproteobacteria; order Acetobacterales; family Acetobacteraceae; genus JAMXLO01. Next base: position 159,244 of record CAWETN010000011.1, on the reverse strand, counting down.
GTGCCGACACCGCCGGTCAGCCGGTCAGACGGCTGCCCCTTGCCGGCCTCGTTGTGGCAGGGCTGGCAAAGCTGCGCGAACACCACCTTGCCCTGCTCAACGCTGCCCTGCCCCGGCGGCCGGCCCACACCGTCGGGGCCGATCGAGATGTCCCAGGCCTCGACCTCCAGCGGCGATGCGGGATGGCCAAGCATGGGCGTCCGCGTGGGCTCCGCCGCGAATGCCGCGCCGGCGATCAGCGACGCCAGCAGTGCCGCGCTAGACGTACGCATTGAAGACCTCTCCGCCCTCGGCGATCCGCGCTGCGGCGATGGCGTTGTAGTTGTAGAACTGCCCCGGGGCGTAGGCCGCCATCCACTTCGCCCGCGTCGGCTGCACGTTGCCGCTCTCGTCGGTCGCGCGACTCAGCAGCGTGGCAGGCGCGCCATCCCACTGCCATGGCATCCTGAACCGTGTGAGGCAGCGCGGCAGCACCGGATCCTGCAGCGCTGCCTCGGCCCAGGACGATCCGCCGTCGGCCGAGACCTCCACCTTCGCCACCTTTCCGTGCCCGGACCACGCGAGCCCGGAAATCTCGTAGAACCCGGGACCGGACATCCTGAGCCCGCGCGACGGCCGGCAGATCACCGACTTCACGTCCATCACCAGCTGGAACTGCCAGGCCTTGCCGTCCGGTCGAAGCTCGGTGTAGCGCGACGTCTCGTCCTTGGTCTCGGTGGGACCTTCGGTCACCTTGATGCGGCGCAGCCACTTGACGTTGATGTTGCCGATCCATCCCGGCACGACCAGGCGCGCCGGATAGCCGTTCTCCGGCCGCACCCGCTCGCCGTTCTGGTACAGCGCGACGATGGTGTCGCCCATCGCCTTCTCCAGCGGGATGGAGCGGCTCATGCCCGCGGCATCGGCGCTTTCCGCCAGGATCCACTTGCCGCGCGGATCGACGCCTGCCTCCTCCAGCAGCAGCCCGAGTGGCACGCCGGTCCACTCGGCGCAGGAGAGCAGCCCGTTGACCATATGGAACGGCAGCTGCAGCGGCTCCTTCGCGGTGTTCCGTCCGCTGTTGCCGCCGCATTCGATGAACACCAGGCGCGACACCATCGGATACCGCAGCAGGTCCTCCACCGTGAAGGTCAGCGGCCGCTGCACCAGCCCGTGGATCAGCACCTTGTGGGTCTTCGGATCGATGTCGGGCACGCCGTTGTGGTGGCGCTCGAAATGCAGGCCATTCGGCGTGATGAACCCGTCCATATACTGCAGCGGCGTATTGGACACGCCGGTGCCGGGGGCGATCTCGGGCAGGGGCCGGCCGATGCCGCGCTGCACGGATGCCTCGTACGGTGACGGCTGCCCGTAGCCGCGCATCGTCGCTCCGGGCTTGAGCATGCTTGGCGGCGAGTCGTCGTGCGGGTTTGCGGCCCCCAGCGCGCCGCGCGGTGCGACGAGGGCCGCGCCGGCCAGCATCGAGCCGGCACCGAACAGCAGCCGTCGATGCAGCAGGCCGCCGCCGGCCACGCGATCCTCGTTCGAGACGACGCTGCCGTCTGCCATCCTGGTCATGTTCGTGTTCCCCCTGACCAGACGCTATGGGATGACTGGGCCATGTCAACCCGACGCACCTGGAACCCTGGCGGAGGACACTCTACTGTCGCCGCCAAAGCAGGTCCGGGAGGAACTGAATTGCGCGCGGCATTGTTCTGGCTGTCCGGCCTGCTGTTCGTCGCCATCGCGCCGGCGCAGGCCGCCGAGCCGATCACCGTCGGCTTCGCCGAAGCGCTGACCGGCGGACTGGCGGTGGTCGGCAAATCGGGCGTGCTGGCGGCGCAGATCTGGGCGGACGAGGTGAACGCCAGGGGCGGCCTGCTGGGCCGGCCGGTGAAGCTGGTATTCTACGACAACCAGAGCAACGCCGCGAACGTGCCGGGGATCTACACCAAGCTGCTCGATGTCGATCATGTGGACCTGATCGTTTCGGGCTACTCGACCAACATGACCGCGCCGGCGATGCCGATCGCGATGGGTCACAACAAGCTGTTCGTCAGCCTGTTCTGCCTGGCGGTGAACAGCGAGTTCCACTACCCGCGCTACTTCTCCATGCTGCCGAGCGGACCGGATCCGAAGCATGCGTTCTCGCGTGGCTACTTCGATCTGGCGGTGGCGCAGAACCCGAAGCCGCAGACCGTCGCCATCGTCGCCGCCGACGCCGAGTTCGCGCGCAACGCGTCGGATGGGGCGCGCGACAACGCCAAGGCGGTCGGGCTGCGCATCGTCTACGACGGCACCTACCCGCCGACCACGACCGACTACACGCCGGTGGTCCGCGCGGTGCGCGCGACCAACCCCGACGTGATCTATGTCGCGTCCTACCCGCCCGACACCGCGGGCATCCTGCGCGCCGCGAGCGAGGTGGGACTGAAGACGATGCTGTTCGGCGGCAGCATGGTCGGCCTGCAGACCACGGCGCTGAAGACGCAGCTCGGGCCGCTGCTCAACGGCATCGTGGTGAACGAGAACTGGCTGCCGGCGCCGACGATGCAGTTCCCCGGCGTGCTGGAGTTCCTCAGGCGCTACCAGGCCAAGGCCGCCGGTGAAGGCGTCGATCCACTCGGCTACTTCCTGCCGCCCTGGGCCTACGCGAGGATGCAGCTGCTGGCGCAGGCGATCGAGGGCACGCAGAGCCTCGACGACGGCAGGCTGGCGGACTACTTCCGCGGCCATTCGTTCAAGACGATCATCGGCGACGTGACGTTCGGCAAGGACGGCGAATGGGCCGCGCCACGCGTCGTGTGGACGCAGTTCCAGAACATCAAGGGCAACGAGCTCAAACAGTTCGAGGATCCGGCGACCGAGGTCGTCGTGCTGCCGGACGAGTTGAAGTCCGGCACGCTGATCTGGCCCTACGCGGCCCGCTGATCCACCGAGGAAACGACACGCCATGAACCGACACGCCGGCAGCGTCGAATCGCGATCGTCCTGGGTCGTGGCAACGGTCGCACTGATCGTGCTGAGCGTGTCGTACGGCGCGCCGCTGACCACGGTGGTGGCGCTCAAGCCGATCGCAGCCGAATTCGGCGCCACGCGGTCGGCGCCGGCGCTCGCGGTGGCGCTCACCTTCATCGGCGCCGGCTGCGGCGGTATCGCGATGGGCTGGCTGGCCGAACGCATCGGCGTGCGCTGGGTGGTTTTGTTCGGCGGCACGATGATCGGTACCGGCCTGACGATCTCATCGCTCGGCGGGCTGACGCAGCTCTATGTCAGCAGCTTCCTGTTCGTCGGGCTGCTCGGCGCCGCGGGCATGTTCGCGCCGCTGATGACCTATGTCAGCCGCTGGTTCGACATGCGGCGCGGCACCGCGATCGCCCTGATCTCCGCCGGCCAGTACGTCGCCGGCGCGCTGTGGCCCGCGGTGTTCCAGCTGGGCATCGACACGATCGGCTGGCGGCACACCATGCTGGCCTACGCCGCGTTCGCCGTCGTCACCATCCTGCCGCTCGCCGCGATCTTCCTGCGCGCCCCGCCCCAGGCATCGGGCTTCGTCGGCGCGTACGCCGAGCCGCGGGCCGGCGAACCGGTCCTGGGCCTGCCGCCCAACCTGGTGCTGGCGGCGCTGGCCTTCGCCACGTTCTGCTGCTGCGTCACCATGTCGATGCCGATGGCGCACATGGTCGCCTTCTGCAGCGACATCGGCATCGCGCCGACGCAGGGCGCGGCGATGCTGTCGGTGCTGCTCGGTTCGGCGTTCTTCGCGCGGCAGTTCTGGGGCTGGCTCGCCGATCGCGTCGGCGGGCTGCGCACCATCCTGTTCGCCTCCGCCGCACAGGCCGTGGCGATGGCCGGCTTCCTGGTCACCCAGGACGAGATCGGGCTGTTCACCATCGCGGCGGTGTTCGGCTTCGGCTTCGGCGGGCTGATCCCGGGCTACGTGCTGTCGGTGCGCGAGCTGTTCCCCGCCTCCGAGGCAAGCTGGCGAATTCCCACGATGCTGTTCCCCGGCTCGCTCGGGATGGCGGCCGGCGGCTGGCTGGCCGGCGCGATGTACGACCACTTCGCGTTCTATGCGCCGGCCTTCGCGGTCGGCGTGCTGTTCAACCTGCTGAACCTTGCGGTGATCGGCTTCCTGGTGCTGCGACACCGGCCGACGCGGCTGTTTTCCGCGGCCGCCTGATCAGCTGACCACCACGATCAGCAGCACGCCGGCCACCACGAGCACCAGGCCGGCGATGTCGCCCGGCTTCAGCGTCTCTTTCAGGTAGAACCGGCTGAACAGCAGGGTGAACACGATCTCCACCTGGCCGACCGACCGAACCAGTCCGATCGGCGCCAGCGCGAATGCGGTGAACCAGCAGGCCGAGCCCATCGCCGACAGCGTTCCCACCCAGGACGAACTGCGCCATGTGGTGAACGCCTTGCGCAGCTCGCGCGGCTCCCGCCAGGCAAGGAAGCTGCCCTGCATGACGATCTGCAGCGTGTTGGTCACCACCAGCACGAACAGCGCGCGCACCAACAGGCTGGGACCGCTCAGCGCCTGGTTGGCCAGCTTGATGAATACGGTGGTGACCGCGAACAGCAGCCCTGCACCAAGCCCCGCCAGTGCCGCCGGCTGCACGGTGGCGCGCGCGAGTTGGGCCGGCCGCATGCCGCGGCCCGCCAGCGACAGCGACATCACGCCGGCCAGGCCGACGCAGATGCCGATCCACGCCAGCGGGCGCAGCACCTCGTGCAGCACGAACAGCGCCAGGATCGCGCTCTGCGCCGTCTCGGTCTTGGAGTAGGCGGTGCCGACGGCGAAGTTGCGGTAGCCGAACGACAGGATCAGCAGATTGGTGGCGAGGATCTGGCAGAGCCCGCCGGCGGCACAGTGGAACACGAAGGCTGGTGTCGGCGCCGGGAGCGGCAGGCCGGTGCCGATCAGCGCGCCGATCAGCAGCACCAGCGCGGTCGGCGCGCCGTACAGGAAGCGCACGAAGCCGGCGCCGTTGACCGACAGCAGGTGGCGCAGCTTCTGCTGCATCGCCGTCCGCCAGCACTGGAACAGCGCGGCGGAGACGGTGATGGGGATCCACAGCGGCATGGCACGGTGCTCCGGCGTCCGGTTGCGGCCGGAGCGGTCCGGCGACGTTGATGCGCCAACCTAACGTGCGGGCACGAACACCGGCAACGTCACTTCGTCGGTCGCCTGCTCGAAGTCCACATGCACCGGCAGGCCGACGCGGAGCTGGCCCACATCGAGCCCGCGGAGTTGCGCATTCATCCGCACGCCTTCGTCGAGATCGACCGTCAGCAGCGTGTACGGCAGGTCCGCACGGAAGCCGGGATGGAAGGGATGGTGAGTCGTGGTCCAGCTGTGCACGTGGCCGCGGCCCGACGCGTCGATCCACTCGATCCGCATCGAATAGCACGCATCGCAGACCGGGCGCGGATAGTGGCGCACCTTGCCGCAGTCGGCGCAGCGCTGCAGCCGCAGCCGGTGCGCCTTCAGCCCATCCCAGTACGGTTGCGTGTCGGCGGTCGGCTGCGGCAGCAGCTTGCCGTAGTCCGACACGTCACGTCCTCCGCATGATGGCGAGCGCGCCGTCGCCCATGTCGCCGTAGCCGGTGACCAGGCCGATTTCGGCCTCGGGCACCTGCGCCGCCGCCTCGCCGCGCAACTGGCGCGTCAGCTCGACGATGTGGTTCATCCCGGCCATGTGCGCCTGCGACAGCAGGCCGCCATGCGTGTTCACCGGCAATCGGCCGTCCAGGCTGATGCGCCCGTCCTGCACGAAGCCGCCGCCCTCGCCCTTCTTGCAGAACCCCAGGTCCTCGAGCTGGCACAGCACGATATAGGTGAAGCAGTCGTACACCTCGGCCACATCGATGTCGCCATGGGTGACGCCGGCCATGGCGAAGGCCTTCGGCGCGGCCTTCGCCAGTCCCAGCGTGGTCAGGTCCGGCCGCTGGGTGATCGCACTCGGCGAGTTGGGATGGCCCTCGGCCACCCCCATCACGACGATCGGCCGGTGCCGCAGGTCGCGCGCCCGATCGGCGGCGCTGATCACCACCGCGGCGCCACCGTCGCTCTCCAGCGAGCAGTCCAACAGGCGCAGCGGGTCGGAGATCATGCGCGACGACTGGTGGTCCTCGACCGTGATCGGATTGCGCATCGTGGCATTCGGATTGAGCGAGGCGTGCCGCCGCGTCGTCACCGCGATCTCGGCGAACTGGCGGGACGTCGTGCCGTACAGCTCCATGTGCCGGCGTGCCATCGGCGCGTAGAGCTGCGCCGGAGCGATGGCGCCCGACGGCATCTCGAATTCCGCCAGCAGGCGGAACTGCGGCATCTGCTGCACCCGCGCGCCGATCCGGCCGCCGGAATAGCCGGTGCGCCCCAGCGACAGCAGGACGTGGTTGCAGATGCCGGCACCGATCGCGGCCACGGCGCACTGGATCGAGGCGACCGCGCTGGCACCCCCCATCGGCGTGGTGGCGGAGAAGCGCAGGTCGGCGATGCCGAAATTGGTGATGAAGTCCTCGGCTACCGCGCCATGACCGTATGGGATGACGCCGTCGATGTCGGTCGGCTTCAGCCCGGCATCTTCGATCGCCTTCAGCGACGCCTCCAGCTGCAGCGACAGCGGCGTTCGCTCGGTGCCGCGCATGTACTGCGTCTCGCCCACGCCGGTGACGGCTCCGACCTCGCGCATGGACATGGCTATCCTCCTGTTGGCGGCGAGAGCCAAACCCATCGCCGGGAGGCGATCAAGTCATGCCGCAGCGTTCCAGCGCCGCGCGCATATGGTCCGGCACCGGCGCGACCGCGGAAACCGGCGGCAGGAGGTAAAGCTCCAGGGCACGCGCCAGCAGGTGCAGCCTGCCGTCACCACCGCCATAGACCGTGTCGCCCAGCACCGGGCAGCCGAGATGCGCGCAGTGGACGCGCACCTGATGCGTCCGCCCGGTGCGCGGCAGCAGCTCCAGCCACGTCACGCCGTCGCCCCGCCCCAGCATGCGCCACGCGGTGACCGCGGGCTTGCCGTCGTCGCCAACGGCCATGTGCCAGCCACGCTTCGTGCTGCGCCGCACCAGCGGTGCATCGATGGTCCCGCCGGCGTCCGGCGGCGTGCCGCGCACGACGGCCCAGTAGGTCTTGCGCACCCGTCCCGCGGCGAACTCGGCTTGCGCCGCCAGCAGCGCCGCCCGGCGCAGCGCCACCAGCAGGCAGCCCGAGGTGTCGGCGTCCAGCCGGTGCGCAAGCCACGGCCCCTGCCGGCGCCGCGACAGCGACGGGAACCAGTCCTCCACGTTGGGGTCGCCGCGGGGACCGGGATGCACCGCAAGGCCGGCGGGCTTGTCCAGCACCACGAAGCGATCGTCGCGAAACAGGATCGGCGGCACCACGGCTCACTGCCGGAATTTGTCCGCCAAGGCAAAGCCGTGGCAGGCTGCGATCACATGCGTATCCACATCCAGAACCCGGTCAACGACCCGCTGTTCCTGTTCTCGCGCGAGATGTGGGACGCGGCGGCCGGGCGCGCCGGCGACATCGGCAAGGGCCATGTCGTCTCACTTGGCGACAGCGACGCGGAGTTCGCCGCCGGCGTCGCCGAGGCCGAAGCACTGATCACCGACATCGGCGTGGTGGCGACCAAATTCCCCTGCGCCGCCCCGCGACTGAAGCTGCTGCTCATCACCAACGCCGGACTGGACCGCCTGGCGCCGTTCGACTGGGTGCCGCCGGGCCTCGCATTGCTGAACAATGCCGGCGTGCACGCCACCAAGGCGGGCGAATTCGCCATCATGTCGGTGCTGATGCTGGCCAACCGCGTGCCGGAGATGGTGACGCACCAGCGCGCCGGACGCTGGCACAAGCTGTGGGGTGCCGTACTCGGCGCCCGCCGCGTCACCGTGGTGGGGCTCGGCTCGCTGGGTGGCGCCGCGGCGATGCAGGCGTCGCGCTTCGGCCTGCACGTCACCGGCGTGCGCGCCCGGGCGACGCCGCATCCGCACTGCCAGGAAGTGATCACCCTCGCCGAGATCGACCGGGTGCTGCCGCGGACCGAGTTCCTGGTGCTGGCCTGCCCGCTCACCGAGGCAACGCGCGGCATGATCGACCGCCGCCGGCTGAACCTGCTGCCGCGCGACGCCGGCGTGGTGAACATCGGCCGCGGCGCGCTGGTGGATCAGGACGCGCTGTGCGACCTGCTCGACGACGGCCAGCTGTCCGGCGCGGTGCTGGACGTGTTCACGCCGGAGCCGATCCCGCCGGGCCATCGCCTTTGGACCACCCCGAACCTGATCATCAGCCCGCACACTTCGGTCGACGATCCGGCGACCTACAATCCCCACAGCCTCGACCTGTTCTTCGATAATCTGCGCGCCCGGCAGGACGGCCGGCCGATGCCCAACCTGTTCGACCCGGCACGCGGCTACTAGCGGCATCGGCACCGAAGGGAGAGTGACGACCATGGAATTCGGCATGTTCCACGAGTTTATGCGGGTACCGGGACAGACCGAGGAGGAGGCGTTCGCCGACTCCTTCGAGCAGGTGGACGCGGCCGAACGCTATGGGCTCGACGTGATGTGGCTGGCGGAACTGCACACCGCGCCCGAGCGCTCGGTGCTGGCCGCACCGCTGATGCTCGCCACCGCGATCGCCGCGCGGACCAAGCGGATGAAGATCGGCACCGCCGTCCAGGTGCTGCCGCTGTGCCACCCGCTCCAGCTGGCCGAAGAGGTGGCGACGGTGGACCATGTCAGCCATGGCCGGCTGATCTTCGGCGTCGGGCGCAGCGGGTTTCCGCGGGTCTACCAGGCGTACGGCGTGTCGTATGCGGAAAGCCGCGAGCGGTTCACCGAGGTGCTGGAGATCCTCAAGCGGGCGTGGACCCAGGAACGCTTCAGCTTTCACGGAAAATACTATAATTTCAGCGATGTATACCTAGTCCCTAAGCCCTACCAGAAGCCATATCCGGAGATCCGCGTGGCAGCGACCAGCCCGGACACCTATCCGGGCAACGGCGCGATGGGGAACCCGATCTTCTGCGCCACGCGGCTGGGCGACCTGTCCGAGCTGGGCCCCAACCTGAAGGCGTATCGCGAGGCATGGACCGAGGCCGGCCATCCCGGCGACGGTCAGGTGTTCCTGCGCGTGCCGGTCTATGTCGCGCCGACCGAGGCGCGTGCCCGCTCCGAGCCGGAAGAAAGCGTGATGCACTTCTACCGCTATCTCGGCGAGCGGATCGAGGAGTCGGCGCGGCTGGAAGGCGCGCGGGCGATCGAGAACCGCGCCGAGCGCGGACAGCGGCTGCAGTCGATCGACTACGACACGGTACTGGCCAGCAAGATCATCGTCGGGACACCGCAGCAGGTGGTGGACCGTCTCGGCGTGCTGCGCGAGGAGCTGGGGCTGAGCGGGATCCTGGCCGAGATGAACTGCGGCAGCCAGATCCCCCACGAGCGCGTGCTGACCTCGCTGCAACTGCTGTGCGAGGAGGTGATCCCGAAGTTCAAGTCGTAGGGAGTCCCGGCGCCCGCGGCGCCTTCAGACGGCCAGATGCCGCTGCATCAGCGCGGCGTCGTCGCGCAGCGGCTGCGGCGCGCCGCTGTAGGCCACGCTGCCCTTCACCAGCACGGTGACCCGGTCGGCAAGCGACAGCACCGCCGACACCGTCCTGTCCACCACCACGACAGCGATGCCGCTGTCGCGCACCAGCCGTATCGTGCGCCAGATCTCGTCGCGCACCAGCGGCGCCAGACCCTCCGTCGCCTCGTCCAGCACGAGCAGCCGCGGGTTGGTCATCAGCGCCCGGCCGATCGCCAGCATCTGCTGCTCGCCACCCGACAGCTGATTGCCGCGATGGCGGTTGCGCTCCCACAATCGGGGAAACAGCGACAGCACGCGTTGCTCGGTCCACGCGCCGGGCCGCGCGGCAAGGCGCAGGTTCTCCATCACCGACAGGGTCGCGAACACCCCGCGGTTCTCCGGTACCACGGCAATACCGCGCTGCGCACGGCGGAACGCCGGCATCGCGGTGACATCGACGCCGTCCAGCAGCACGCTGCCCGACTGCACCGCCAACAGCCCGAGCAGCGTCCGCAGCAGCGTCGTCTTGCCCATGCCGTTGCGGCCCATCAGGCCGATCGTTTCGCCGGCATGCACGGCGAAATCGACCTCCCGCAGTACTTGGCTGGCGCCGTAGCCGGCGGAAATGCCGCACGCCTCGATGACCGGCACGCTCATACGTCGTGCCCCAGATAGACGTCGCGCACCTGCTGTGACGCACGGATCGCCTCCGGCGTGCCGCTCGCCAGCACGCGGCCGTCCAGCATCACCGTCAGGCGGTGCGCGACGGCGAACACCACGTCCATGTCGTGCTCGACCAGCAGCACCGCGTGGTCGCGCGCCAATTCGCGCAGCAGGCCGGCGAACGTCTGGCTTTCCTCCGGGCCCATGCCGGCGAGCGGCTCGTCCAGCAGCAGCACCTTCGGCTGCCCCGCGAGCGCCACGGCGATCTCGAGCTGGCGCAGCTGTCCGTGGCTCAGCGTGCCGGCCAGACACAGGGCGACATCGGACAGGCCGACGCGTTCGAGCGCCGAACGAGCCGTCCGTATCGATGCGTCATCGTTCCGCAGCCGTCGCCACAGCCGCCGCGCCGGTACCGCGAGACGCGCGTTCTCCAGCACGGTCATCCCGGGCATCAGGTTGCTGCGCTGAAACGAGCGCCCGACGCCGCGGCGTGCGACGCGCCAGGCGCTCCAGCCGGTGACGTCCCGCCCGTCGATGCGGATCGCACCGGATGTCGGCGCCAGTTCGCCCGCGAGCAGATTGATCAGCGTGCTCTTGCCCGCGCCGTTGGGACCGATGACCGCGTGCAGCTCGCCTAACGCGACGTCCAGCGACACGTCCGCCACCGCGAGCAGCCCGCCGAACCGACGGGTGACCCCGATCGCCTGCAAGGCTACGGTCATCGCACGAACCGCAGTCCGGCCAGACCGCGGCGCAGCAACAGCACCGCGAGCAGCATCACCAGGCCCTCGACCAGGCGCTGGCGCTCGGTGACGCTGCGGCCGACCTCGCCGAGCAGCGTATAGGCAAATGCCCCCACGATCGGGCCATGCAGCACGCCGATGCCGCCCAGCAGCACGATCAGCAACGCCTCGGCCGAGCGGTGCCAGCCGAGCAGGTCCGGGTTGACGAATGCGTCGTTCAGCGCGGCCATGTGGCCGGCGACGCCGGCGAGCGCACCCGCGATGACGAACGCCGCAAGCTTGAGCCGCACCACGTCGTGGCCCATGGCGCGCATGCGGTCCTCGTTGGCGCGGATGCCCAGCAGCGCATGCCCGAACAGCGTGTGCATCAGCCACCACAGCATCGCGTACATCGCCGCGAGCACGCCAAGGTTGAACAGCAGCAGCGCCGGGGTGCGGCCGGTGCGCGTCAGCGCGAAGCCGAGATCGGGGCGCAGGATGAACACGCCGTCCATGCCGCCGCCGACCGGCGTGTCGTGGAACACGAAGAACAGCATCTGGCCGAAGGCGAGCGTCGTCATCAGGAAGAAGAAGCCGCGCGTGCGCAAGGCAAACGGTCCGATCGCCAGGGCGGCGATGCCCGCGACGGCGGCGGAGACCGGCAGGCTCAGCAGGATCGACGGCGCCGCTCCAAGCGCGCGGCCGAGCAGGTGCACGGCGTAGGCGCCGAGGCCGAAGAACGCCGCCTGCGCCAGGCTGACCATTCCCGCGCCGCCGACCAGCAGTTGCAGGCTGAGCGCGAACATCGCCGCGATCATCGCCGTCGAGGCGAGCTGCATGTGGTACGGCGTCGCGTAGAACGGCATGCATCCGACGACGACCGCCGCCGCGGCCAGCAGCAGGTTGCCGCGCGGCGACGCGCACCGCACCGGGTCAGCCTCTGGCGAACAGGCCCGTGGGCCGGAACAGCAGCACCGCCGCCATCAGCACATAGATCGCGGCCCCCGCCGCCTGCGGCACATAGGCTTTGCCGAGCGTGTCGATCAGCCCGATCAGCAGTGCCGCCCAGAACGCACCGGCGATCGAGCCCAGTCCGCCGATCACCACCACCACGAAGGAGACGATGAGGAACCCGTCGCCCATGCCGGGATAGACCGACTGCAGCGGCGCCGCCAGCGCGCCGGCCAGCATGGCGAGCGCGGTGCCGACGGCGAAGACCAGCGTGTGAAGCCGGCGCGCGTCGATGCCGAGAAGATCGACCATCTCGGCGTTCTCGGCGGCGGCGCGGATGGCCGAGCCGATGCGGGTGCGCTCGATCCCGGCGAACATCAGCGCGGCGACCAGAAGGCAGATGCCAAGCACCGCGATGCGGTAGGCGGAATAGGCGAAATCGGTGGTCACGCGCACCGGGAAGTCCAGCACCGCCGGCACGGCGACGCTGTGGAACTGGTTGTCCACCAGAGCGCTGCGCGCCTCCTCGAACAGCAGGATCAGCGCGAATGTCAGCAGCACCTGGTCGAGGTGCTCGCGCTCGCGGAAGCGGCGGAACAGCACGTGCTCGAGCACTGCGCCGAACAACGCACCGCCGACCAGCGCGGCGGGCAGCGCGAACCAGAGCGAACCGGTCGCGCCGGCGACCACATAGGCGAGATAGGCGCCGATCATGAACAGGCTGCCGTGCGCCAGGTTGATCACCCGCATGACGCCGAAGATCAGCGTGAGACCGCTGCTGATGAGGAACAGCAGCAACCCGTACTGCACGCCGTTGAGGATCTGGGCGAACAGCCCGGCAAGCTGCATCAGGCCATCTTGCAGCCGGTGCCCGGATCGGCCAGTGCCTCGGCGGCGACGCCGATCACGCGGTTCTCGCCGCCCTTCGCCTCGCGCAGGTAGATCGTCTGCACCGGGTTGTGCGACGGCGACAGCGTGAACGCGCCGCGCGGGCTGTCGATCTTCGCCGCGACGATCGCCGCCGCCAGCGGCTTCACCGCGGCGGCATCGCCCTTGGTCGCGTCGAGGCCCACCGCGATCATCTGCGCCGCGTCGTAGCCCTGCACCGCGTAGACATCGGCCTCGCGCCCGGTCTTCTGTTTGAACGCCGCACGGAACGCGGCGTTCTTCGGGTTGTCCAGGCCGTCGCCGTAGTGCAGCGCGGTCTGGATGCCGTCGGCCGCAGCGCCCTGCGACTTCAGCACGCCCTCGGTGAGGAATCCCGAGCCGCACAGCGGCAACTTCTCGCGCAACCCTGCCGCGGCATAGTCCTTGACGAACTGCACGGCGCCGCCGCCGGCGAAGAACGAGCCCACAGCCTCGACCCCGAGACCGGGAAGCTGTGCGAGGATCGGCTGAAAGTTGGTCTCTGGGAACGGCAACGCCAGCACCTGCACCAGTTCGCCGCCACCGGAGCGCAGGCCGTCGCGGAAACCCTCGCCGGATTCCTTGCCGGCGGCATAATCCCAGGTGACCCAGCACGCCTTCTTCACGCCCTTCGCCGCCAGCGCCTTGCCCATGCCGTAGGCCGGCTGCCAGTTGCTGAACGATGAGCGGAAGATCGCCGGCGCGCACAGCTCGCGCGTGGCCGCGACGTTGCCGGCGTTCGGGATGATCAGCGGCACCTCGCGCTCGCGCGCCGCCTGCACCAGCGCCATCACCACGCCGGAATGCACGGTGCCGATCAGCACCTCGGCCTGGTCGCGTTCGAGCAGGCGGTTGACGTTCTGCGGCGCCTTGGCCGGGTCCGATTCGTCGTCCAGCCGCACCAGGGTCACGCTGCGACCGCCCAGCCTGCCGCCATGCTCCGCCAGGCACAGCTCGAAGGCGGCGGCGATGTTCTCGCCCAGTGCGGCGAAGGTGCCGGAGAACGGCAGCATCAGGCCGATCTTCAGCGGCGCGCCTTGGGCGATCGCCGGACGACCGAGCGTCAGCGCCGCCGCACCGGCAAGCAGGCCTCGGCGCGAGATGTCATGCATCGAACGTGATCCCCCTGCGCGTCCGCCGCCCTTCGCCGCGGCGTTTGCGGCGCGCTATATCGCATGACGCACAACAGCGGGCAACCGAATGGACGACATGGCGAAGGTGCCACCGGCGACGCGGTATTTCGAAGACTACCGCGTCGGCATGGTCGAGGAATTCGGCGAGGTCGCGGTCACCGCCGATGAGATCGTGGCGTTCGCCTCGCGCTACGATCCGCAGGCGATGCACGTCGATCCGGTGGCTGCCGCGCAGGGTCCCTTCGGCGGGCTGATCGCCAGCGGCTGGCATACTATCGGACTGATGATGCGGCTGTTCGCCGAACACTATCTGTCGAAGGTCGCCACCCTGCCGTCGCCCGGGATCGACGAGCTGCGCTGGGCGCGCCCGGTGCGACCCGGCGACACGCTGCGCGTGCGCGTCACCGTCTCCGAGGCGCGGCGCTCGCGCAGCAAGCCTGACCGCGGCATCGTGCGTAGCCTGGTCGAGGTGCTGAACCAGCACGGCGAAGTGGTGATGAGCCTGCGGCCGATGAACCTGATGCTGTGCCGCGATTTAACTGTCAGCGCCTGAAGCTGCTGCCAAAGCATCTCTTCGTGGAACTTGTACCGCCTGAGATGGGCTCAACCTGACCGCTCGGCCAACAGGAAGCGAAAACGCAAAATGCACACGGCTCAGCAGGGATACGCGCGGATGGCGCGCTGCCACCGTCCGTGGCTCGGGCGGCCGAGCCGTGCCGGTTCAGCCAGTCTTTGCGTGCAACCGGCGAAGCGGGTCGCGGTGGTCCGTGAAATCAGAAGTCGCAGGCGCTCACCAGAGCGACAGCATGCAGAAACACCACAATTCGCGAGAATCTGCAGGTTTGGACATGCAATGTCGCGGACGACCGGGTGTCGAGGCCGTTCCATTCGCCATGCGGCGAACGCGTTACCCTCGCGGTATCGGATGTATCCCGCCTGCGCTGTCGCGCACCCCGTCGTCCGGCTCCAAATAGTCCGGACCGATCGGAACCTTGCCGTGCCCGCCCGGTATGTCCAGCACGTAGGTGGGCCAGGCCAGCCCGGTGACGCGGCCGCGCAGCTGCGCAAGCAGGCGGCGGCCCTCCTCGATCGGCACGTGAAAGCGCGCCGTTCCCGGGGCGGGATCGAGCTGGTGCAGACAGGTACGGCTTGACCCGGGCACCGAGCATGGCGCGAAACAATGCCTCCAATGCCTCCGCGCTGTCGTTCACGCCACGCAGCAGCACCGATTGTCCGAGCACGGGAATGCCCCGCGCGAGGATGCGCCGGATGGCGACGCAGGCCTCGCGCGTCAATTCGCGCGCATGATTGGCGTGCACCACCACCCACATGGACTTCGCAGTATCCAGCGCGTCGGCCAGTCTCTCGCTCAGCCGTGCAGGATCGGCCACCGGCACGCGCGTATGGACACGGAGCGTCTCGATGTGCGGGATAGCCGACAGCGCGCCGACGATCGCGGCCAGTCGCCGCGGCGAGAGCATGAGCGGATCGCCGCCGGTCAGGATGACCTCGCGGATCGCCGGATGCGCGACAAACCAGTCATAGGCGGCCTGCAGTTCGGTCTCCGTCAGCACACCACCGTCGGGACCGACATGTTCGCGGCGAAAGCAGAAGCGGCAGTAGACCGGACAGATCAGCAGCGGCTTCAGCAACGCCCGGTCGCGGTAGCGATGAACGACGCCCTTGATCGGCGACAGCGCGTCATCCCCGATCGGATCGGCACGCTCGTGCGGCGCAGTGACGAGTTCCGCGGCATGCGGGATGAACTGCCGGCCGATCGGGTCGTCGGGCCGTTCGATGATCGCCTGCATCGCCGGAGATACCGCGACGGCGTAGCGCCGTTCTGTGCGCGCCACGGCCGCGACCGCATCGCGCGGAACCAGTCCGGCTACCGCCAGCGCTTCGGCGTCGCGCAATGTCCGGGTGGCCATGGCGGCAGGAGATAAACCCTGCCGCCACGGTCAGCTAGTAGTAGCTGTGCGGAAATACCCCGAACAGCAGCAGCAGGATCACGATGAGCAGCACCAACCCCAGGCCGCCACCAAAACGGGCGCCGCCGTAGTAGCCGGACCGGTAGCCATAGTAGCCGCCACCGCCAAACAGCAGGACGATGACCAGGATCAGCAGAAGCAGGCCCATGATTTGCGCCTTTCGTTCTTGACCAGGATCAGAAGGGCGCCAAGCAAGGTCTCGGCGTGGCGTGAATGTGGCAGCGTGGCGGTCCTCGGGTAACATTCCCGCAATGCCGCAACGCCCCTGGCATCCGGAAAGCCTCGCCGCGCGCCTGCCCTTCCTGCGCCGCCGGACGCTGCTGGCCGCCGCCACGCGGGCGTTCTTCGCCGGACGCGGATACGCGGAGGTTGAAACGCCATTCGCCGTCGCCACCCCGGGCGAGGAGGTTCATCTCCGCGCGTTCGGCACCGAGCGCGAGTACCCGGACGGAACGCGGCAGGGGCTGTGGCTCCATACGAGCCCGGAATTCGCCATGAAGAGGCTGCTGGTGGCCGGCGCCGGACCGATTTTCCAGCTCGCGCGCGTGTGGCGCAACGGCGAGGGCAGCGATCTGCATGCCGCCGAATTCACTATGCTCGAATGGTATCGTCCCGGCGCCGACATGGCATCACTGATCGAGGAAGCCGCGGCCTACCTGCGCGCCGTTCTGCCGCCGGTGGTGACCTGTCGCGGGGTGACCACCGACCTGTCCCGCGTCGAATGCCTTACCGTGGCGGACGCTTTCGCCCGTCATGCCGGCGCCGACCTACTCGGCACCGCCGATGACGCCCCGGCGCTCGCTGCGGCGGCGGGCGCGCGGCTGCGGGAGAACGAAAACTGGGAGGACCTGTTCTTCCGCCTGCTGCTCGAGCGCATCGAGCCTCGTCTGGGGCAGGCGCATCCGACGTTCCTGACCCACTGGCCCGCCGCGCAGGCGGCACTCGCCCGCCGCGACCCGGCCGACCCGCGTGTCGCCGAGCGCTTCGAGCTGTTCGTCTGCGGCATCGAGCTGGCCAACGCGTTCGTCGAGCTCACCGACGCCGACGAGCAGCGCGCCCGCTTCGTGGCGGACCGCGCGCGCCGCCACGCGCTGTCCGGCTCTGACTGGCCGCTCGACGAGGATTTTCTCGCGGCGCTCGCTTTCGGTATGCCGCCGTCGGCGGGGATCGCACTCGGCTTCGACCGGCTGGCGATGATCGCCTCCGGCGCGACCCGCATCGACCAGGTGCAGTGGCTGTAGCCTGCGGCGACGCAAATCCCTGCAGATCGGCCCCGCGCAGGTCCTTCCGCGTCAGTGGCGCGCCAGGACCGGGAACTGCAGGCACAGCGCCTCGGCGCCGCCATCGCCCGCGATCATCGCCAGCGCGCCATCGTCGGGCGCCACGAACAGGCAGGAGTTCGGCGGCAGATCCGCCGCCCCGCCCGCGCTGGCCGAGCCGGACAGCACGATCCAGAACTGCCCGCCGCCCTGCCGCGGATCCGGCCCGCTCAGGCTGGCGCCCGGCGGCAGGCGATAGCGCCACGTCGCCATGCCGTCCGATGTCTGCGCGATGACTGAGTTGCAGGCCAGGCGGTCGGCACGCGCCAGCTCCGTCGGTGCGGCGACCGGCATCGACGGCGCGGTGGCCTCACGGTGCTGGAGGTTCTGCGCCCGCGCCGCGCGCAGCTGGTCGCGCGCCGCCGGCATGTAGCGCGCGCCGGAATCCCAGGCGTTGCGCAGGGTGAACCAGGAGATGCCCTCGTCCGCCGCCACGATCGGCCCGTAGGCCGACCATGCATCCGTGTAGTGCACCGCCACCGTGCCGACGGGGTGCGTACCCATCCGGCCGCCGCCCTGCACGATCACCTGGTACTGGTCGGCCTGGTGGAAGTGCGGCTTGACCACCGCGTGCGCGTCCTTCTCCACCAGGAACGCCATCGGGTAGAGCACGCCCGGCTCGGGCGCTGCCTGGCCTTCCTTCAGCGTATTGCGGTTCTCGCCGATGAAGGTGGTGAGCCAGCCGTTGCCGGTCCTGCGCCGCCTCTGCCGCGCCACCTCGCTGTTCGCCGTCAGGATCATCGTCCGCCTCGCCGCGCTGTTGCGCGAAGCCTACGCCCCAAGCCGCCGCCGCGCCAAGGCGGCCCCCGCGCCGAGTGCCGCCAGCTTCGCCTCCGCCACGTCGCGGCGCATCGGCGCCATGCCGCAATTGGTGCAGGGGAACAGCCGCTCGGGCGGCACGAAGGACAGCGCCTCGGCGATGGTCGTCGGCGACCTCCTCCGGCGTCTCCACCCGATCGGTCGCCACGTCGATCACGCCGACCAGCACGTCCTTGCCGGCGAGCAGCCGCATCAGCGCCGACGGCACGCGCGAGTTGCCGCACTCGAGCGAGACCTGGTCGATACCGCTTGCCGCCAGCGCCGGGAAAATCGCCTCGTACTGCCGCCACTCGGCGCCGAGCGTGCCCTTCCAGTCGATGTTCGCCTGGATGCCGTAGCCGTAGCAGATGTGCACCGCGGTCTTGCACGCGAGCCCCTCGGCCGCACGCTCCAGCGCCGCCACGCCCCATTCCGCCGACGGCGTCCATGTAGACATTGAACGCCGGCTCGTCGAACTGGATCACGTCCACGCCGTCGGCGGCGAGCGCCCTCGCCTCCTGGTTCAGCAGCGCGGCGAACGCCATCGCCAGCGCGGTGCGGTCGCCGTAGTGCGCGTCGGCGATGCGTATCGACGATCGTCATCGGTCCCGGCAGGGTGAATTTCAATTTCCGCGCGGTGTGCGCACGTGCCAGCCTTGCCTCGGTCGCGTGCACCCGTCCCCGCAGGCGGAGTGGGCCGGTGACCGTCGGCACCATCGCCTTGTAGCGGTCGTTGCGGATGCCGATCTCGACGCGCCGGCCGAAGTCGATGCCCTCGACGTTCTCCAGGAAGCCGTGCACGAAGTGCTGGCGCGACTGCTCGCCGTCGCTGACGATGTCGATCCCGGCGTCCTCCTGCTGCTTGATCGCCAGCAGCGTCGCGTCGCGCTTGGCCTCAGCCAGCGCCTGCGCCGGACAGCTTCCACGGCGGCCACAGCATGTTCGGCTCGGCCAGCCACTCGGGCTTGGGCAGGCTGCCGGCGATCGTGGTCTCGAACATGCGAACCGCCCCTACAAGCCGCGCCGCGCCTCGATCCGGTCCCAGATCATCGCCTCGATGCTGATGCCGTCGAACCGGTCGATCTCCTGGATGCCGGTTGGCGAGGTCACGTTGATCTCGGTCAGCCAGTCGCCGATCACGTCGATGCCGACGAAGATCATGCCCTGCTCGCGCAGCGTGGGACCGATCGCGGCGCAGATCTCGCGGTCACGGGCGGAGAGCGTGCACTTCTCCGGCCGGCCGCCGACATGCATGTTGGAGCGCGCCTCGCCGGCCGCCGGCACGCGGTTCACCACCCCGACCGGCTCGCCATCGACCAGGATGATGCGCTTGTCGCCCTGCCGCACCGCCGGCTCGTAGCGCTGGAACATCAGCGGCTCGCGCGAGCGGGCGAAGTGCATCTCGAGCAGCGCCGCCAGGTTCTCGTCGTCCGGCTTGATGCGGAACACGCCGGCACCGCCGTTGCCGAACAGCGGCTTGACGATGATGTCCCCGTGCTCCAGGCGGAATGAGCGGATCGCCTCCAGGTCCCAGGTGATCATGGTGGGCGGCATCAACTCGGGGAAATGGGTCACCAGCAGCTTCTCGGGCGCGTTTCGCACCGCAGCGGGGTCGTTCACCACCAGGGTCCTGGGGTGGATGTGCTCCAGGAGGTGGGTGGCGGTGATATAGGCCATGTCGAACGGCGGGTCCTGTCGCATCAGGACGACGTCCATGCTGCCCAGGTCCAGTTGCGCCGTTTCGCCGAACTGATAGTGGGCGCCCCGCTTGCGTTCGACCGTCACCGGGCGGGCACGGGCCGTCAGGCGCTCCTCCCGGCGTTCGCCCTGGCGCCTGACGCCCTCGCGCAGCGCCATATGGCGGACCTCATAATGCCACAGTGCGTGTCCACGTCGCTGCGCCTCGAGCATCAGGGCAAAGGTGGAGTCGGCATCGATGTTGATCGATTCGATCGGGTCCATCTGAACAGCGACCCTGAGCTGGCGCGGCATTGGGGGGCTCCCGCGTTTCCTGCCGTCTCTCTATGAGGAGATGTGCCGGAGCGCCAGAGCAGGGCATCGCTGTCCATCTGGGCATTCAATCGACAGTGGAACAAACTGGGTTGAAAATGCGAGTATGAGCGTCACTAGTCCCGAGGAGCGTTCCAATGTTGATCTGCCAACTCACCGACCTGCACGTAAGGCCGGTGGGACAGCCCGCCAACCGCGTTGTCGAAACCAACATGTTCACGGAGCGGGCGTTCCGGGCGGTGGCCAGACTGTCCCCGCGGCCCGACGTGGTCCTGATCACCGGCGACCTCACCGACAGCGGCCTCGACGCGGAGTACGCCAACCTGAAGCGGCTGCTGCGGATTCTGGAGCCGCTCCCCGTGCTGGTCATTCCCGGCAACCACGACCGGCGCGAGAAGCTCCGGGAGTCGCTGAAGCACCTTCCGGGGGTCGCGGCCGATCCGCGGTTCGTACAATACGTGGTGGACGAATACCCCGTCCGCCTGGTCATGCTGGATACGCTGGTTTCCGGCGAAACCCATGGCGAACTGGGTCCCGGCCAGCTCGAATTCCTCGGCCGCGCGCTGACCGCCAAGGCGAACAAGCCCACCCTCGTCGCCATGCATCACCCGCCGTTCGCCTGCGGGATGCCCCACATGGACAACATAGCCCTGCGTGATACTGCGGCCTTCGCCGCGCTCATCGCCCGCCATAAGCAGGTCGGGAGGATCGTCTGCGGCCACCACCACCGCCCGGTGGTCGCGCAGGTCGCCCACGCCGTGGCCTCCATAGCACCTTCGGTGGCGCATCAGGTCGAGATGTCGCTCTACCCGACCGATCAGGGCGCGTTCGTCTTCGAACCGCCGGCCTTCCAGCTGCATCTGTGGTCGCCGGCGGGTGGCTTCGTGTCGCATACCGTCTATGTTGACGATTACCCGGGCCCCTACCCCTTCATCGCGGACCCGGATGCAGCTGGTCACGGGTGAACCACCCCAGGGTTGCAGCCGACTTCTCCCAACACGTTGCGGTCGGTGGGCTTGGAGACAGCATCCAGGCCCAGAAGGCAAATTCCATCGCTTGCGAAAGGTTTCTGTCGCCGGGAATATTTGCCTTCGCTAGAGTGTCTTTCTCGCGTGAGCGGCCCGGCGTGCACACCGGGCTGCGGAGGACATCATGGAATTGGTGGATCGGTCGATCCCGGACGATGAGGAACTGCAAGCCTACGTCGATGACCGGCTCTGCGCGGATCAGCGGCGGGGGGTGGAGGAGTACTTCGCGTCGCACCCCGTGATGGCACGCCGGGCAGCGGCCTATCGCGCCCAGCGGAACGGCCTGCGCGCGGCGTTCGCCGCCGTCGCAGCGGAACCGGTACCGCCGCGCCTCAATCTGAACCGGTTGCTGGAAGAACGCCTCGAGCGGCGTCCCATCTGGTGGCGGGCGGCCGCTGCCATGGTCCTGTGTCTCGGTCTCGGCGGCAGCGCTGGCTGGCTGTTCGGAGCCTCGCAGAAGTCGGACTCCGTGGCGCTGGCCGTGTCGCTGCTGCAGCAGCAGGCCATGGGGAGCCACGTGGTCTATGCCACTGACCGACACCACCCGATCGAAGTGGCAGCCGACGACCGGGACCACCTGTCGCAGTGGTTGTCGAATTGGCTGCACAGGCCGGTCACCCCGCCCGACCTGAGCACGCTCGGGTATCACCTCCTCGGAGGGCGGTTGCTCGCGACCGAGCAGGGCAACGCCGCGGCGCTGTTCGTCTACGACGACCCGCAGGGCAATCGGCTGAGCGTCCTGGAGCGGCCGATGGCGACGGGTCTGACGGCGGATCGCGAGGACATGGCGGAAGGCGCCGTGTCGGGCTGCACCTGGATCGATGGCGGCATGGGCTTTGCCGTCGTCGCCGCCCTGCCGGACGAAGTCCTGGATCGGGTCGCCGATCAGATCGCCGGCCAGGTGGGAAGCCAGGGATAGGCGATCCGGTCATCGGAGAGGCCGCACCTCTCCGGGCGAAGCGGGCCGTTCAGCCGTTGTGAACCGGGCCACATTCCAGTTCGCGCGTATGACACTATAGTCCCCCCACCGAGGGGGGACATCATGCCGCGATTCGAATGGCTTATGGCCAGATGTGTGCTGCTGCTGTGCTGCCTGCTGACGGTTTCCGGCGCCGGCGATCCCGGCAAGGTGCTCGACGAGGCACGGCAGGCCGGCCGCAGTGCGGCGTCCCTGCCGGCTCCTGTCGAGGACTATTTTCATGACATGGATGGCGGCGCCGACCTGAAGACCGACCCGGCCACGAAGCTGGACCCGGTCCTCGGCCGCAACACCTGGATCGTGTGGACCGGCGGCAACGACCGGTTCTGGGACAGCATGACGTCCTACACGTTCGGTGCCTTCGACCTGCTGAAGATCGTCGCCTACGACCCGGGCAAGCCGATCGACCGCGCCGAGCGCTGGAAGCGGCTGGGCCTGATCAACGAGCCCTGCATGGAGGCGCCGACCGCGCCCGTCGCCGACCGCTTCGGCCTGATGTTCGACGTGCGCAAGACGGGCTGCCCCGCCGATCCGTTCGAGAACGAGGCGAAGTACCCCGGCGTGAAGGTCGGTGCGCGCGGCAGCACCGTGCCGGTCGGCTCGCTGTACGGCTATGCCAGCGGCATCGTCGGGCTGCGGCTGTTCCCGAACCCCGCGTTCGACGATGCGGCGAAGGCGAAGTGGGATCCGGCGAAGTATTTCGCCGGCGACAGTGCGATGGTGCGGCCGTACCGCATCGGCATGTCGTGCGGCTTCTGCCATGTCGGGCCGAGCCCGGTGCACCCGCCGGCGGATCCCGCCAATCCGCAATGGGCGGATCTCAGTTCCACGGTCGGCGCCCAGTACATGTGGGTGGACCGGCTGTTCATCTATCGCGCCAATCCCGACAACTACTTCTTCCAGCTGGTGCACACCTACCGGCCGGGCGCGATGGACACCTCGCTGGTCTCCACCGACTACATCAACAACCCGCGGACGATGAACGCGGTGTACAGCCTGGGCGACCGGCTGACCCAGGCGCTGCGCTGGGGCCGCGAGCAGCTGGCCGACGGGCAGCTGAACAACAAGCAGTTCAACGACTATCTCGCCAGCGGACCGCTGACGCAGTTCTTCCAGAAACCGAACACCGCCTGGGCGCCGCGCGTGCTGAAGGATGGCTCGGATTCGGTGGGAGCACTGGGCGCGCTGAACCGCGTCTATCTGAATATCGGCCTGTTCAGCGAGGAATGGCTGCTGCACTTCCGCCCGGTGATCGGCGGCAAGGAGATCTCGCCGATCAGGATTTCCGACGCGGAGAAGAACTCCAGCTACTGGCAGGCGACCGAAGCCTGGACGCCACACACGGCGTGGTTCTTCCTGAACGCCGCGAAGCCCGACCGGCTTAAGGATGCGCCGGGCGGGACGAAATACCTGACCGCGGACGCCGCCACGCTGGACCGCGGCAAGACGGTGTTCGCCGAGACCTGCGCGCGCTGCCACTCCAGCAAGGCGCCCAAACCAGCCGTCGGGCCTGGACCCCGGCGGCTGTGCCGGACCGGGCTACCTGCAGTGCTGGAACAAGTACTGGGCCTGGACGCAGACCGACGACTACAAGCAGCGGATGCGGGCGATCGTCGACGCACCCGACTTCCTCGACGGCAACTTCCTGTCCACCGAGGCGCGCGTGCCGGTGACGCTGCTGCAGACCAACGCATGCAGCCCGCTGGCGACCAACGCGCTGGCCGGGAACATCTGGGACAACTTCTCCTCCCAGTCCTACAAGACGCTGCCCTCGGTCGGCACCATCACGGTGCATGATCCGTTCACCGGCAAGCCTTGGAAGTACACCATGCCGGCGGGAGGACGTGGCTATACGCGGCCGCCATCGCTGGTCAGCCTGTGGTCCACCGCCCCCTTCCTGCTGAACAACACGGTCGGCGGCGAGGCGTTCGAGCAGGACCCGTCGGTGGATGCCCGGATGCGGGTGTTCCAGGCCTCGATCGAGCAGATGCTGTGGCCGGAGAAGCGCGTGCACGACCCGGCACTGGGCAGCAGGAACGCCGGCGATCCGATCTATGCCATCGACCGCACGACGGAGCGAAGCTTCATCAGCATGCCGGGCGACTACGTGCCCGACGCGCTGCGTGCGCTGGCCGCCAGGCTAAGCCGGATCCTGCCGTCGGTGTTCCGATCGGACGGCGGCCTCACCATCGGACCGTTCCCGAAGGGGCTGCCGGTCAACCTGCTGTCCAACCTCCAGCCGCTGCCGGAGAGCAAGGATCCGCTGGTGGTCGCGCGGCACGTCGAGCGCCTGCTGCGGCTGCTGGTCGATCTCAAGCTGTATCTCGCGACGCTGCCGGCCGGGGCAACGGACGAGCAGATGGTGAACGGGATCGCCGACCGGCTGGGACCGGCGCTGCTGGCGCTGAACAAGTGCCCCGACTTCGAGGTCAACCGCGGACACTACTTCGGCACCGGCCTCATCGCCGGCGAACCGGCGCTCAGCGACAGCGACAAGCGGGCGTTGATCGAGTTCCTGAAGACGTTCTGACTATGTTTGGTCGCGTGATTCAGATCTCCGGCGATGCCGCCTTCAATCATCACGCTCCGGCGCGATGAACGAGCCCGACTATGTGATCGTCGGCTCGGGCGCCGGCGGCGGCACGCTCGCCGCGCGCCTGGCCGAGGCCGGGATGCGCGTCGTGCTGCTGGAGGCCGGCGGCGATCCGCGCAGCGGCCCCGGCCTGCCGGAGGACTACGACGTGCCGGCGTTCCACACGCTCGCCTCGGAGAACCCGGCCATGCGCTGGGACTTCTACGTGCAGCACTACGCGGATCCGGCCCGTCGGCGGCGGGACAGCAAGCTGCAGCCGGACGGCATCCTGTATCCGCGGGCCGGCACCCTCGGCGGCTGCACCGCGCACAACGCGATGATCCTGATGCAGCCGCACGACATGGACTGGGACGGCATCGCCGCGCTGACCGGCGACGCGTCGTGGCGCGCCGCCGAGATGCGCCGCAGCTTCCAGCGTCTCGAGGCGTGCCGCTACAGGCCGGCCTGGCACGCGCTGTCGCGCCTGGGCCTCGATCGCACCGGGCATGGCTGGGACGGCTGGCTGCCCAGCGAATGCGCCATGCCGTGGCAGGTGTTCGAGGATCGGCGCCTGCTGGCGACGCTGACCGAATCGGCCATCGGCGTGCTGCGCGGTTCGACACGCATCGGACGGACGCTGCGACGCCTGGTGGAGGCGCGGCTGGACCCCAACGACGCGCGGCTGATCCGCCGCAGCGCCGACGGGCTGTGCTTCACGCCGCTCAGCACCGACCGGCACCGCAGGGTGGGGACGCGCGAGCGGCTGCTCGACGTTGCCGCGCGTCACCCGGACCGGCTCAGCATCGAGCTGAACGCGCTCGCGACGCGAGTCCTGTTCGACGCCGACCACCGGGCGACCGGCGTGGAGTACCTGAAGGGCGAGCGCCTGTACCGGGCGCACGCCGGCGCCGCCGATGCTGCCGGCGAGCCCCGTACCGTCCGTGCGCGACGCGAGGTGATCCTCGCCGGCGGCGCCTTCAACACGCCGCAGCTGCTCATGCTGTCGGGCGTCGGCCCGGGCTTGGAGCTGCAGCGCCAGGGGATAGCGACGCGGGTCGACCTGCCGGGCGTCGGCCGCAACCTGCAGGACCGCTACGAGATCGGCGTCGTCAACCGCATGGCGCAGCCCTGGCGCGTGCTCACCGGCGCGGACTTCACGCGCGATGACCGGCTGTTCGCGGAATGGTCGCGCGACCGGACCGGCATGTATGTCTCGAACGGTGCCGCGCTCGCGGTATCGCTGCGGTCGCAGCCGGACCTGCCGGCGCCCGACCTGTTCTGCATGGCGCTGCTGGCGAAGTTCGCGGGCTACTTCCCGGGCTATTCGCGCCTCGTCGCCGAACACCACGACTACCTGACCTGGGCGGTGCTGAAGGCGCACACCAGCAACCGCGCAGGCTCCGTGACGCTGCGCTCCGCCGATCCGCGCGACACGCCGGAGGTCGATTTCCGCTACTTCGACGAAGGCGACGATACCGCAGGAGCCGATCTGAAGGCCGTGGTGACGGCGCTGCGCTTCGTGCGGCGCATATCCGCGGAACTGCGGGAGAAGGGGCTGATCCGCGAGGAGGAACTGCCGGGCGACGCGGTGCAGACCGACGAACAGCTTGCCGACTACGTGCGCGACAACGCCTGGGGGCACCACGCCTCCTGCACCTGCGCCATCGGGCCGCGCGACGGCGACGGCGTGCTCGACAGCCGGCTGCGCGTGCACGGCACCGAGCGGCTGCGCGTCGTCGATGCGTCGGTGTTCCCGCGCATTCCCGGCTTCTTCATCGTCGGTGCGGTCTACATGGTGGCGGAGAAGGCGGCGGACATGATCCTGGCGGATGCAGCGCGATCAGCCGACGGCGCATAGGCGCAGCTGCGCAGCCCGGGCACAGGCGACGCGGCTCATGCCGCGGACCGCGCCCTCAGAACTGCAGCGCGAAGTCGATCAGCCGCGACTTGTCCCAGTACACTTTCCCCAGATAGAGGCCCGGCGGCTGGATGAGCCGGATCTCGTCGCGTATCCAGTGCGCGACCATCGAGGTTTCGGAGTAGTCGAGGACGATGCACTCCTTGTTGTCCAGCCAACTCGGCGCCTTGTAGACCTTGGCGATGATGGCATTCAGCCCGAACGGTCCGATGCGATTGCGCAGCAAGCCGGCCTTGGCGTCGAACACCTTGCCCTGCCACGCGAATACGCTGACGAACCTGGCGATGTCGGAGCTGAATGTCGTGCCAGGTGCGACGATGGCGGTGCCTTCCGCCTGACCGTCGGGAATCGGACCTGCCTCACTGGCGGTGAACAGCGCATCGAGCTCGGCCTGCGACATCTTGAGCAGCTGCTGCACGTCGTACGGCATCGTTCCCTCCCCCTTAGTCGCGCGCGCAACTTACCCGTGCAACAAACTGGCATGCAATCATTTTGTCTTGCTCTCGCCGTCTGAATCAGGCTTTCGTGACCGCACGACATGCCGTTGGGGAGACGTCCGATGCCGAGTTTCTGGCAGGCATTGCACGATGCCGTCGTGTTCGGACTGCATGTGGAGCGGCGGTTCGAACCGTTCTTCCGTCCAGCCGTCGATGCGGTGCTGCGCGAGCCGGTGGCCAACCTGATCCAGTACCTGATCAACAGCCAGCGCCGGGACGAGGGGCTGCAACTCGCCGAAGAGCGGGCGCTGCCCGGCGAGGACGCGGCGCTGCAGACCATCATCGATACGATGGCCGCGTATATGCGTCAGCATTGGCAGCCGGGAAACTACCAGCGTGCCGGCAACACCAAGACGCACGGCGTGGTGCGCGCCACCGTGACGGTCCGCGACGACCTGCCCGCGCACATGCGGCGCGGAGTGTTCGCCGAACCGCGCAGCTATCGGGCGTATGTGCGGTACTCGGTCCAGGCCCCGACTGGCCGCGCGACATCGACGATGTCGGCTTCGTCAGCATGGCGATCAAGATGATGGGCGTGCCGGGACCCAAGCTGCTGGACGACGAGGCGCACACCCAGGACTTCCTGTCGATCTGCACGCCCACCTTCGTCACGCCGACGGTGGTGGCGAACGCCAAGCTCCAGCAGTGGATCCTGAAGGGCCGCCCGCTGTATTACTTCGCCGATCCGCATGATTCGCACCTGCTCGACGGGCTGATGCAGTCGTTATGGAACAAGACGCAGTACAACCCGCTGGGCGAACGCTACTGGAGCTGCGTGCCCTACCTGCTGGGCGAAGGGCAGGCGATGATGTACTCGATGTATCCACGCTCGCAGGTGTACCGAAGGATTCCCCGCCTGCCGCTGCGGCCGCCCGACAACTATCTGCACGACAACATGGTGAAGACTTTGGCCGAGCAGGACGTCGAGTTCGACCTGATGCTGCAGGTGCAGACCGATCCGTTCCGCATGCCGATCGAGAATGCGGCGGTGCGCTGGCCCGAGAAGCTGTCGCCATTCGTCCCCGCCGCGCGCGTGCACATCCCGCGGCAGAAATTCGATTCACCGGCGCAGCTCGCGTTCGCCAACGTCCTGTCGCTCAATCCCTGGCACTGCATTCCGGAGCATCGCCCGCTGGGCAATCAGAGCCGCGCGCGGCGCCGGATGTACTACGAGCTGTCGCAGTTCCGCCAGCGCATGAACAACACGCCGCATGTCGAACCGACCGGGGACGAGGTGTTCTGATGCGGCGGCGGTCGTGAGCGCTATGCCGGTTGCGTGGCCTCGCGCAACGCGATGCCATAGCCCTCGATCGGCCGGCGCGTCATGGTCAGCGTCGCCGCCGCACCGATCAGCGCCAGCACGCCAGCCAGCGCGAACGTGCCGTTGAAGCTGCCGGTCAGCGCCACGACGTAGCCGGTGACGATCGGCCCCATCATGCCGAACGAATTGCCGCCGAGTACAGTGATGCTGGTGACCTTGCCCACGTCGGCCGGGTTGCGCACGAGATCGGTCACCAGCGCGAAGTTCAGCGCGCTGCCCGCCGCCCCGGTCGAGCGCGCCACCGCCAGGATCAGCACGATCAGCCACAGATTGTCGACCAGCGGGATCAGCAGGATGCTGGCGGCACTCACCAGCATCACCGACAGCATGATGCGCCGCCGTCCCGCGTGCACGGCGGCACGCGACAGCAGCCGGTCGCTGAGATGTCCGAGCGCCACCGCGACGACCATCGCCACGCCGAACGGCACGGCGGTCAGCATGCCGGCGTTCAGCACCGACAAGCCCTTCGCGGTCTGCAGGTAGTTCGGCAGCCAGGTCAGCAGCATGTAGCCGCCATAGACCTCGCAGCCCTGGGTCAGGAACAGGCCCCACACGCTGCGCAGCGTCAGCAGATGCAGCAGCGGCGACGCGGTCTCCGTCGCCACCGCCTCGACATCGCGCTCTGCCAGGATCCGTTCGCGCTCGGGTGCGCGCAGCCAGCCCACGCGCTCCGGCTTGTCGAACGCCAGCCACCAGGCAGCGAGCCAGACGAAGCCGATCGCGCCGGCGACGAAGAAGCCGGCGCGCCAGCCAAGCCACGCGACGATGGCGGAGACCAGCACGGCGCCGATCGCCGGTCCTGCCGCTGCGCCCGCGCCGAACACCGCGTTGGCGAAGCCGCGCTCGGAGGCGGGGAACCACTCGCGGATCACCCGATTGCAGGCGGGCCAGCTGGTGGATTCGCCCATGCCCATCACGATGCGCGTCGCCGCCATCGAAACGAAGCCGGTGGTGAAGCCGGTGAGCACCGTGGCGGTCGACCAGATGCCGATGCCGGCCGCGTTCACCCGCTTGCCGCCGAAGCGATCGACCAGCAGCCCGACCGGGATCAGGCACAGCACATACATCCAGAGGAAGGAGGAAAGCAGGTAGCCCATCGCGACCTTCGACAGGCCGAACTCGGCAGAGATCGGCGTCACGGCCACCGACAGCGCGACGCGGTCGGTGTAGTTGATCAACGTCAGCGTGAACAGAAACACGCAGATCCAGAGCCGGCGATTGTGCATGTGTCGTTTCCTCCACCACGAGCTTGCTTGCATGCCATGGCGCGGGCAAGCTTCGTGCGAACGACAGGAGGAGCGCCGCCATGTCCGTCGCCGAAGCCGTCCGGGAGAAGCCCGCGCTGCTGGCGGAACCGCCGCAGCGTCTGCATCATCATGCGTATGTCGTGCGCGACCAGGAGAAGAACCGGCAGTTCTTCGAGGACCTTCTCGGCATCCCGCTGGTCGCCACCTGGTGCGAGAGCCACCACAACACCTGGCTCAACCGCGAGGTTGCGATGTGCCACACCTTCTTCGGCATGGGCGACGGCGGCGCGCTGGCGTTCTTCTCGTTCGGCGATCCGGACGTCTACAAGCTGGTGATCGCCGAGAAGCCGCCGGTGGTCGGCAGCTTCGACCACGTGGCATTCAAGGTGTCGGACCGCACCTATAACGAGATCGTCGCCCGCCTGCAGCGCGCCGGCGAGACGTTCCGCGAGAGCGACCACGGCTACTGCAAGTCGGTGTATGCGACCTCACCCGACGGGCTGATCGTCGAGTTCACCGTCGATCCGCCCGGCGTGGAACAGATCGATGCGATCCGCCGCGCCGATGCGCATTCCGAGCTGACGCGCTGGGTGGCAGGCGATCACCGCACCAACAACGACCTGCGGCCCCGGCAGGCCTGAGCCTCACCACAGACCCGAGGCCGCTTGCCGCTGGCGCCGCGGCAGCGGCGTCGGCAAGCGCCTGCGATCTCCGTGCGCCTCTGACCCACTTCGCCGGTCCCGAGCGCCAGGCGGGCGGCGGCAGCGGCGCTGCTTGACGCCCCTCCCGGCCCCCGCCACATCTGCCTCGCCATGGCAACCCGCCTGATCATCGACCACCGCACGACGCCGGCCCCACGCCATCCGGAGAAGGCGCACCGGCCGGACAACCCGATCCAGCGCAAACCCGCCTGGATCCGGGTGAAGGCGCCCACCCACCCGGTCTACCACGAGACCCGCGCGCTGATGCGGGCCAACGGCCTGGTCACCGTGTGCGAGGAGGCCGCCTGCCCCAACATCGGCGAGTGCTGGTCGCAGCGCCACGCCACCATGATGATCATGGGCGACGTCTGCACGCGGGCCTGCGCGTTCTGCAATGTCGCCACCGGCCAACCGGGCGCGCTGGCCGCCGACGAGCCCGACCGTGTCGCCGATGCCGTGGCCAGGCTGGGGCTGGCGCATGTCGTGGTCACCTCGGTCGATCGCGACGACCTGCCCGACGGCGGCGCCGGCCATTTCGCTGCCACCATCCGCGCCATCCGCGCCGCGACCCCCAGCACCACGATCGAGGTCCTCACGCCCGACTTCCTGCGCAAGCCCGGCGCAGTCGAGCGCGTGGTGGAGGCCCGCCCCGACGTGCACAATCACAACCTGGAGACGGTGCCGCGACTTTATCCGACCGTCCGCCCGGGCGCGCGCTACTTCGCCTCGCTGTCGCTGCTGCACCGGGTGAAGCAGCTCGACCCGTCGATCTTCACCAAGTCCGGGCTGATGGTCGGGCTGGGCGAGTCGCGCGTCGAGATCATGCAGGTGATGGACGACCTGCGGGCGGCCGAGGTGGATTTCCTCACCATCGGCCAGTACCTGCAGCCCAGCGTGAAGCACGCCGCGGTCGACCGGTTCGTCACGCCCGACGAGTTCGCCGACTACGCGGCACTGGCACGCGGCAAGGGATTCCTGCTGGTCTCCGCGACCCCGCTGACCCGTAGTTCGTATCACGCCGACGCCGACTTCGCTGCCCTGCGCGACGCCCGCGGCAAGGCGGGCGGCGGCGTGACGGGCGCGGGACCGCACGCCTAGATGCCCACCCACGCCGAGAAACAGGTCGTCCCGTACCGGCCCGACCAGCTGTTCGAACTGGTGGCCGATGTCGGCAAGTACCCCGAGTTCCTCCCGTGGTGCGTCGCCGCGCGCGTGCGCAGCCGCACCGAAGCCGAGTTGGTCGCCGACCTCACGATCGGCTTCGGCCCGTTCCGTGAAAGCTTCACCAGCCGGGTCACGCTCGACCGGCCGCATCGGGTGAAGGTGCGCTACGAAACCGGCCCGTTCCGCTACCTGAACAACCAGTGGGAGTTCGTCGCGCATCCGCAGGGCTGCCAGGTTGCCTTCTTCGTGGAGTTCGAATTCCGCAGCCGCATCCTCCAGGCGGCGATCGGCGTGGTGTTCAACGAGGCGGTGCGGCGCATGGTCGGCGCCTTCAACCGGCGCGCACGGCAGATCTACGGCCCGCCGGTCGCGCCCCATGCGCCGCCGGCGCCGGTGCGCAGCTGATCGCTGCGTCAGGCGCGCATGCGCGACAGCTCGAGCAGCACGTTGGCCTCGAGTTCCTTTTCATCCAGCCGGTGCTTCACCAGGTCGCCGATGCTGACGATGCCAACGAGTTCGGCGCGGTCGATGACCGGCATGTGACGGACCTTGGCCAGAGTCGATTCTGGCCAGCACCGCGTCGATCCGATCGCTCGACAGGCAGCTGAGGATCGGTGAGGACATCAGCTGGTGCACCTCAAAGCCCAGGGCCGCCGCGCCGTCCCGGGCGATGGCATTCACGAAGTCCCGCTCGGAGAAGATGCCGATCGGCCGCATCCACTGGCTCTCGACGACCAGCGCGCCGATGCGAAATTCGGCCAGCTTGCGCACCGCGGTCACGACGTGCGCGAACGGGCGCACCTTGACCACGTCGTGGCCCTTCGCGCTCAGGACATCGCTTATAAGCATTGTCAGCCTCCAGACATGGAACCGCGAAGGTCTGTCCGGACGATCGCAATCAGCGAGGCGCGGGCCAGATCCCGCAATCGCAAGATGTGGCTCGGCCGCCGCAGATTCCAGAATTGGGCGCATGAGCATCCGTCATGTGCCGAACCGTCGGCCGCGCGGGTGGATCATCGCGACGCGGATGGCCATGTCTTCGGCCGCCTGCTTTGCCGCCCGCGCATCCTCCCGGGTTCCGGAGCCGACGAGGAGATCGCACGGCACGCGCCCACCAGGACGGCGAATTCCGGGTTGATCAATCGATGCCAGTTCCTGGCATAGGAAGGCTGCTGGGGCACGTCGGAATTGGGATCGCTGAGACGCGCCAACAGGCTTCGGCTGCGCAGCGTCCGCAGGGCATCCGGCGTACGCTTGACGACAAGTATCGGACTGCCGCGCCATCGGACAACAATCTGCTGACCCGCCGCCAGCTTGGTCAGGTCGATATCGATGGGGCCGCCAGCGGCAATGACATCCGCGGCAGGATTCATGGAATCGATCAGGCCCATCCCGCCGCGGCAGCACCGATGCTTGCGGTCGCGAAGGTCACGAGCGCCAGGAAGTCGCGGCGAGGCAGCTCGGACGCAGGCATGGGCGCAGCCGCCGGATGCGCAACCAGCCCGGCTGTCATGCGCGACCTCCACGTTAGTCGTGCAGTTCTTGCGCGCCCGCCCCTCAACCTGCCACGTCCGGCGCATGTATCCGCGGTCATCTTCGGATCGCGGCTTCGCATCCGCACCTGACGCGACGGCCGGCGCGCGCGATAGCGCGTGTCACCGGCGGCGCCGCACGCCGCACCGGTTAGCGTTCGATTAGTTTCTGGCCGGCATCCTGGC
This sequence comes from uncultured Alphaproteobacteria bacterium, assembly GCA_963812075.1. Lineage (GTDB taxonomy): Bacteria > Pseudomonadota > Alphaproteobacteria > Acetobacterales > Acetobacteraceae > JAMXLO01. Next base: position 126,047 of record CAWETN010000011.1, on the reverse strand, counting down.
GGGGATCGGAAACCAGGAAGGTCCGCGCCATGAAATACCTGCTACCGCTTCTTGCCGCCGCGGTGCTGGCCCTGCCCGCCTCTGCCCAGACGACATCCCAGACGCCAGCGACGACCGCCGCATTGCACAACCACCTGTCGATGACGCAGCGCTTCGAGCAGGCGAACACGACGCGTGACGGCCATCTGACGCTCGACCAGGCGAAGACGGGCTACAAGTCCGTCGCCCGCCACTTCGCCGCGATCGACCAGGACAAGAAGGGCTACATCACCGAGGACGACATCCGCGCCTACTACAAGACCCAGCGCGCGCTGCACCACCAGTCGGCGTCGGCGCACCACACGCCGAACGGCTAGCCCGGCGCGTAGGCCTTCACGAAGGTCGTCACCGCCGCCGCGACGGTGGCGTCGATCTCCGCCTCCGTCACCGGCCCCAGGCCCAGCGAGGCGCGCAGGAACGGGCTGGTGCGCAGCATGGCAACGAACTGCTCGGCCGCCATCGCGGGGTCGTGGGCGGCAAGCCGGCCGGCTCTCGTCTGCTCGGCGAGCCAGGCGGCGAACATGCCGATCAGCGCCTTCGGGCCGTTGTCGTAGAAGGCGCGGCCGAGCTCGGGAAAGCGCGGACTCTCGCCGATCACCACCCGGTGCAGCGCCAGCGGTCGTGCCTCGAGGAAGAAACGCAGCAGACGGCCACCGAATCCGGTCAAAGCCAATCGGACATCGGCCGCATCGGCCGGCAGCAATTCGTCTCCCAGCGCGATCTTCTGCCGGCAGGCGTCGCCGATGATGGTGGCGAACAGCTGCTCCTTAGAGCTGAAATGCGCATACAGCGTGGCCTTGGACACGCCCGCCGCGCGCGCGACCGCATCCATGCTGACCGCGCCGTAGCCATGCGCCATGAACAGCGAGGCCGCCGCCTCCAGCATCGCGTGACGCTTCGGCGACTCGGTGTCGGCGCGAAGTTCCGTGGTTGCACTCACGCCCGCTAGTTGGGCCGCCGGCCGGGCCTTTTGCAAGGGTCCCGATCAACTAAACTGGACCGTTCAGTTTCTGCTTGACTGCTGCGTCGCACCATCCCACTGTCGCTCTGAACTGAACCGTACAGTTCAGAGGAGTCCGCAGAATGAACGCCTTCACCGACAAGCCCCTTCCCGCGCCGGCGGCGGCGCAAAGCAGCGCGGCTCCTGACCGGATGCGCCAGGTGCGCCGGCTGTGGCGCCCTGCGGTGGGGCTGGTCGCCGCCATCGCGATCGGGGTGACGGCCTCCTGGTGGTTCACCGAGGGCCGCTACATCCAGAGCACCGACAACGCCTACGTGCAGGGCGACATCGCCGTGCTCAGCCCGCGGATCGAGGGCGATGTCGCCGCCATCAGGGTGGCCGACAACCAGCGGGTCCAGGCCGGCGACCCGCTGATCGAGCTGGATCCGGCCGACTGGCGCGCCCGGCTCGACCAGGCCACCGCCACCGCCGCCGAGGCCGCCGCCGCGGTGGAGACGGCGCAGCGCCAGGTGGGCCAGCAGCAGGCCACCATCGACGCGGCGCAGGCCGCCATCGTCCAGGCGCAGGCGGAGCAGGCACGCGCCAACGCTGACGCGACGCGGTCGGGCACGCTGGTGACTGCCGGCTGGGCCTCGCGCCAGGCCAACGACCAGGCGATCGCCGACTTCGCGCAAGGCGAACGCCGCGGTGACCGCGGCGCAGGCGCAGAAGGCGGCAGCCGAGCAGCAGCTGTCGGTGCTGCGGGCGCAGATCGTGCAGGCCAAGGCCCGCCAGCAGAACGCCGATGCCGCGGTGCAGCTGGCACAGAACAACCTGTCCTACACCGTGATCCGCGCGCCGTTCGACGGTATCGCCGGCAACCGCGCGGCCGAGTTGGGCCAGCATGTGACGCCCGCCACCCAGCTCATCGCCGTGGCGCCGCTGCCCGAGCAGCTCTACGTCGTGGCCAACTTCAAGGAGACCCAGCTGCGCCGCATGCAGCCGGGGATGAAGGTGCGGCTGATCCCCGACATCGATTCAAGTGCGGCGGTGGATGGAAGGGTGGACAGCCTGGCGCCGGCCACCGGCGCGCTGTTCAGCCTGCTGCCGCCGGAGAACGCCACCGGCAACTTCACCAAGGTGGTGCAGCGCGTCCCGGTCAAGCTGGTGCTCGATCCGGCCGAGGCCGCCCATGCCGGATGGCTGCGCGCCGGCCTCTCGGTGACCGCCGAGGTGGACACGCGCGGGCCCGACGCGCAGCGGCTGGGGCTGTTCGGCGCCGCGGCCGCGACGCTGGAGCGCGTCGTGCGATGACCGCCGCCTCCGACCGGCTCAGCTGGCGCCAGTGGTTCGGCTTCATGGCGATGGTGCTGGGCATGTTCATGGCGATCCTGGACATCCAGATCGTCTCCGCCTCGCTGACCGACATCCAGGCCGGACTCGCCGCCAGCCCGGACGAGGCGTCCTGGGTGCAGACCAGCTACCTGATCGCGGAGATCGTCATGATCCCGCTGTCCGGCTGGCTGTCGCGCCTCTTGTCCACCCGCGTGCTGTTCGTCGGCAGCGCGCTGGGCTTCACGCTGTTCTCGCTGGCCTGCGCCGGCGCCTCCAGCCTGAGCGAGATGGTGACGTTCCGCGCGCTGCAGGGCTTCATCGGCGGGGCGATGATCCCGACCGTGTTCGCCACCACCTTCCTGCTGTTCTCCGACGCGAAGCGCACGCAGATGTCGGTGCTGATCGGCCTCACCGCCACGATGGCGCCGACCATCGGACCCACGCTGGGCGGCTGGCTCACCGACCAGTACTCCTGGCACTGGCTGTTCCTGATCAACGTCCCGGTCGGCCTGCTGGTCGCCGGTGCGGTCTGGACCTGCCTCGACATCGACAGGCCCGACTGGTCGCTGCGGCACGGCTTCGACGCGATCGGCCTGATCCTGATGGCGCTGTTCCTGGGCGCGCTGCAATACGTGCTGGAGGAAGGCGACCGCTGGGACTGGTTCCAGGACGAGACCGTCGCCTGGGCCGGCGTGATCTCGGCCGTCGCCGGCGTGCTGTTCTTCTGGCGCATGCTGACGCGACGCGACCCGCTGGTGGAGCTGCGCGCCTTCGCCAACGCCAACTTCGCCTTCGGCTCGCTGTTCAGCTTCGTCCTCGGCATCGGCCTGTACGGCTCGGTGTACCTGGTGCCGCTGTTCCTGGGGCGCGTGCGTGGCTACGACAGCCTGCAGATCGGCGAGACCATGTTCGTCACCGGGGTGGCCATGTTCCTCTCGGCGCCGATCGCCGGGCAGCTGGCGCAGCGGATGGACCTGCGCGTGATGCTGGGGCTCGGGCTGCTGATGTTCGGCGGCGGCCTGTGGTGGATGGCCGCACTCACGGTGGACTTCGCGTTCTGGGAGCTGTTCGGCCCGCAGGCGCTGCGCGGCGCCTCGATGATGCTGATCATGCTGCCGGTCAACCAGATCGCACTCGGCCGGCTGCCGCCGGCTTCGGTGAAGAACGCCTCGGGGCTCTACAACCTGATGCGCAACCTGGGCGGCGCGGTGGGGCTGGCGATGATCAACACGATGGCGACGTCGCGGCTCGCCGTGCACACGCAGCACCTCAACGAGCAGGTGACGTGGGCGCGCCCCGCGGCGATGCGCGCGATGGGCAACATGACGCACATGCTGAGCGCGGCGAAGGCGGGCGACGCACACCTCGCCGCACTGAAGCAGGTGGCGCTGATGGTGCAGCGTCAGGCGCTGACGCTGACCTACAACGACGTGCTGCTGCTGATGGCGGGGTGCTTCTTCGTGGCGCTGCCGCTGACGTTCCTGCTGGCGAAGCCTGCCGGCGACGGTGCGTCAGCGGCGCACTGAGCGCTACGGCATCGCCTGCAGCCTGGCGAGCACCTGCGGCGACGGGAAGCCGTCGACCGGCAGGCCCGACACGCTCTGGAACTGGCTGATCGCGGCGCTGGTCTGTGGTCCGGACACGCCGTCGGCCGGTGGGCGCAGGTAGCCCAGCCGGATCAGTTGGGTCTGTACCGCGTAGGTCAGGTTGGTGTCGCCGCCCGGCATCGGCGGCGGCGGTGCGTTGACCATCATCGGGCCGTAGCCGGGCACCATGTTGCCCTTCGCGTACATGCACTGCGCGAAGGCGTTGTCGTACTGGGCCTGGATGCCGCCCTGGTCGCCGGAGCTCATGCCGGCGCCGATGGCGGTGCCACCCAGCGCCCCACTTGCCGCGCCGATGCCGGCACCTCGGCCGCCGCCGATCGCCGCGCCCAGTCCCGCGCCGAGTACCGGTGGTGAGCGCCGCGGCGCCGACCGCGCGCGTGTTGGCGTTCTGCGCCTGGCCGGCGACCGTGTTCGCGGCGAACTGCTTGCAGCCGGCCTGGTCGTAATTGAAGGCGTCGAAGGACTTGCCGGGGCCCGGCATGACCTGGACGGTCGGCCCGAGCGGCGTCTGCGCGCAGCCGGACAGCAACAGCGCAAGCACGGCCACGCCGGAGACGGCGGCGGTCGTCCTAGCTCGATATTTCACAGTGCGTTTTCCCTCTGGTCGTCTGGCGGTACCCGGCATGTGATACGGGGTTATGGCACGAGATCGCAAGCATTTGCCGAGGGGCGGATCAGCCGACCGGACCGTGCCGACGCTATGAGGCAGGCCACAGGATCGCCCATGCCAGACGGGCGGGCTGGTGCCCTAGAGGCGGCACGTAGGGCAGCTCGATCGGCGGCTGCGGCTGCGCCGCCGGAAACCTGCCCAGCCATGCGGGTGGCGGATCCGACGCGGGCCAGATCAGCACGGCGCCTCGTTGCACCAATGCCTCGGGCTTGATCCATGGACTTTTGACCGGATCCGCGTCGATGAACACCGACGGCCGGTCGGCGCCATAGAACGCGACATTGCCGGCGAGCCACACGTCGCCCGCAACGATGGCCAGCGGATGGGGTGTCGTCGCGTGCCAGCGCTCCTCGACGACGCGCGCCAGCTCGGGTCCGGGGAACGCCGACCGAAACGGCCGGCGCACGAAACCGCCGCCGACGGTCTGCTGTGCGATGAAGACGAGGGATGTGGCGATCACGATGACTCCGACTGCCGCGAGGAACCGCCGATAGCCTTCCCTGGTGAACGGCCCACGCAGTTCGGCAAGCAGGAACAGTCCGATGAAGCACCACATCGGGTAGCCCCACATGTCCTTCAGATGCAGGCCGAGGACCATCGAGGCGGCAACGGCGAGGCCGACGGGCGCCCAGGCGATGGTCGCCAGCCAGGCACGCTGGTCCGGCGGCAAAGCGACGGCCCGATCGGTTGCCGGCCGCTCCCCGGATCTGCGCCACGCCAGCAGGGCAACCGCGAGCAGCGCCGCCGCGATATCGCCGAACTGCGCCGCGGCGAACAGCAGCGGGTTGAGGATGTGGTCGTACCAGTGCGACGGGCCGGCGGCACGCTCGAAGGGGAACAGCAACGGCGCAAAGTCGATGCGCCACAGCCCGAGCAGATGCGGCAGCAGCGCCAGCGCTCCGACAGCCAGAGCCACCCACGGCCCCGGCCTGGCCCACCGGCGGCGGATGGCGGGATGCAGCACCGCGAAGGCGAACAGCGGGAGCAGCAGCAGCGCCGTGGTGTATTTGCCCAGCATGCCCAGCGCGGCGAGTGCCCCGAGCCACGCCCAGCGGCCGATTCCCGGGCCCGCGCCGAAGAAGGCGCGGTGCGCCGCCAGACCGAGCCACGCCCACAGCGGCAACAGCACCACGTTGTGGTTGAACTCCGGGGTGAAGAAGGTGAAGTAGAGCACCCCCTCCTGCGCCAGCACCGCGAGCAGCGCGCGCTGCCGGTCGAACAGCCGACACCCCAGCCGCCAGATCGCGATGAGCGCCAGCGCCGAGGCCAGCGGCCCGATCAGATACTGCGCCGGCGGCCAGCGGCCGGTGAGGACGGCGACGCTCTCGACGATCCACGCCGGCAAGGGCGGATGCTTGAAGTAGACGATCTGCCACTCGCGGCCCCAGGCAAGCTGTTCGATGACGTCGAGCGGCAGGTTGTGCTGCAGCAGCGCCGGCAGCAGCGTCCAGAGCAGCAGGTGGACCGCGAGGAAGGTCCAGAAGATGCGGGCCGGCCGCCACCTCTCGGAGACCCGCTGGCCGAGGGTCGAGACGATCAACGCTGGATGCCGCCCTTCGGTTTGTCGCGCAGCGTCAGGCCGGGGGATCGTAGGGGAGCGGCCCTCGGCAACTCAAGCCGTTACCCGGCCCACCGCAATCGCACCGAGATCGCGAGCATCGGCGACAGCGGCCTGCGTTCAGACGCGCGATGGCCGCCGCGCCACCAGGTCGATCTCCACCAGCGCGCCGCGTGCCAGCCCGGTCACGCCGACGCAGGTGCGCGCCGGCAGCCGGTCGAGCGGGAAGTAGCTGCGGTACACCGCGTTCATCGGCGCATAGTCCTGCTCGAACCGCGTCAGATAGGCGCGCACGCTCAGCACATGCTGCAAGCCGAGGCCCAGCCCGCGCAGCACGAGGATCAGGTTGTCCATCACCCGCCTGGTCTGCGCCTCGATGCCCTCCGGCAGCGGCGCCGAGTCGTCGTCCGGCAGCGTCGGCATCTGCCCGGTCAGGAACACAAAGCCGTCCGCCTCCACCGCGTGGGAGAACGGCGCGACCGGCGTCGGCGCGCCGGCCACCATGTGGAACAGCGGCTCGCTCACGCCCGCGCCGCGGCGATGGCAGCCCAGATCCGGTTCGGCGTCGCCGGCATGTCGAAGTGCCGTATGCCCAGCGGTGCCAGCGCGTCGTTCACCGCGTTCATCGCCGCCGCCATCGCACCCACCGTGCCCGCCTCGCCGACGCCCTTGGCACCGAGCGGGTTCACCTTGGTCGGCACCTCACGCGTCGTCATCTGGATGTCCGGCAGGTCGGCCGCGCGCGGCATCTGGTAGTCCATGAACGACGCGGTCAGCATCTGACCGGAATGCGGGTCGTGCACGATCTGCTCCGCCATCGCCTGGCCGACGCCCTGCGCCACGCCGCCATGCGTCTGCCCGGCGACCAGCATCGGATTGAGCACATAGCCGAGTTCCTCCACCGCGCTGTAGCGCACCACCTCGGTCTCACCGGTGTCGGGATCGATCTCCACCTCGCAGATATGCGTGCCGTTCGGGAAGGTGACTGCGGTGGGGGTGAATTCGCCGCTTTCCACCAGCTCGTTCCCGTCCACCGCCGCCTGGTGCGCCACCTCGGCCAGGCTGACCGAGCGATCCGTTCCGGCGATGGTGAAGCGTCCCGCCTCGAAGGTCACATCGACCTCGGCCGCCTCGAGCAGTTCCGCGGCGATCTGCTTCGCCTTGTCGATCACCTTGTCGACCACGACGCTGACCGCCGAACCGCCGATGCACAGCGCACCCGACCCGCCGTTGCCCTTGCCGCCCGACAGCAGGTCGGTATCGCCTGCCTCGTAGTGCACCTGCTCCAGCGGTACGCCGAAGCGGTCGGAGACCAGCTGGCAGAACGCCGTCTCCAGCCCCTGCCCTACCGACATCGAGCCCGAGCGCAGCACCAGCGTGCCATCCGCCGCCAGACGCAGAGCCGCCTGGTCCTTCGCCGGACGCAGGAACGGACCGCCGGCAACCTCGATGCAGTTGCACAGGCCGATGCCGCGCAGCCGGCCACGCGTCTTGGCGTCGGCGCGCCGTGCCTCGAAGCCGTCCAGCTCGGCCATCTGCGAGGCGACCTGCATGTTGCCTTCGAATTCGCCGCAGTCGTAGGTGAAGGTGAGCGCGGTCTTGTACGGCATCGCCTCGGGCGGGATCAGGTTGATCCGACGCAGCTCGTACGGGCTGACGCCCAGTTCGCGCGCGGCGATGTCGATGATGCGCTCGATCGTATAGGTCGCCTCGGGCCGCCCGGCGCCGCGATACGCCGCGGTCGGCACGGTGTTGGTCAGGATGCCGAAGGCTTCCGCGTACATCGTCGGGATGTGATACACGCCGGCGGTGCCGCCGATATTGCCTACCGGCCAGCCGGAGCGGCCGGTGACATAGGCGCCCAGGTTCGCGTCCCAGCGCAGCCGCAGCGCGGTGAACCTGTGCTGCGCGTCCAGCCCAAGCTCCACCGTGATGCGCATCTCGCGCGCCTGCTCGTCGCTGAGGAAGCCCTCGGTGCGGTCCGAGATCCAGCGCACCGGGCGGCGCAGCCTGCGCGCCGCCCAGGCCACCAGCGCGTATTCCGGCTGCACGCCCGACTTCATGCCGAACGAGCCGCCGACATCGATCGTCAGCACGCGGATATCGGTCGGCTTGATGGCGAAGTTGCCGTTCGCCATGCCGTTGCGCAGGTTGTACGGCGACTGGTGCGCGGCGTGCACCACGATGCGGCCGTCCTCGCCCAGCTGCGCCCAGGCCCCGCGCGGCTCCATCGTGTTGGCAGTGACCCGCGAGACGGTGAACTGCAGCCGCGCCACATGCGCCGCCGACTTCAGCGCCGCGTCGGTGGCATCCGCATCACCGCGCTTCCACAGGAAGCCGATGTTGTCCGGCACGTCGTCCCACACTTTGGGCGAGGCCGCTTCCAGCGCGGCGACCGCGTCGGTTACCAGCGGCAGTTCGTGGTAGTCCACCACCACCGCTTCCGCTGCATCCTTCCCGGCGCCGAGCGTTTCGGACAGCACCACGGCCACCGGCTCGCCGACGAAGCGCACGCGGTCCGCCGCCAGCAGCGGCCGGTCGGTCTTCGGCGCAGGCCCCCCGTCGGGCCGCGGAAAGCCGATGCCACCGGGGATCGGCGACACGTCGGTGAGGTCGGCCGCGGTGAACACCGCCACCACGCCCGGCATCGCCCGCGCTGCGCTCGTGTCGATGCGGCCGACCGTCGCATGCGCGTGGTGCGAACGCACGAGCACGGCGTGCAGCATGCCCGGCGGGTTCGGATCGGCGCTGTAGTTGCCCTTGCCGGTCAGCAGACGCACATCCTCGCGCCGCCGCACCGACCTGCTCTGCACTGTCGCCATCACCTGTTCTCCCCGGCTGCAACGATCACGTCATTGGGCGACAGCGGTTCGCCGTTCAGTACCGCCTGCATGTTGCCGAAGGCGTGGCGCGCGATGTCGGCGACCAGGTCGATGGCGCTGCCGGCAGTGTGCGGCGTCACCACCACCTGGTCGAGCCTGAACAGCGGATTGTCCGGGTCGGCCGGTTCCTTGGCGAACACGTCGAGCCCGGCGCCGCGCAACCGGCCGCTGACCAGCGCATCGTACACCGCGGGCTCGTCGACGACTTCGCCGCGCGCGGCGTTGATCAGGATGGCGCCGGGCTTCATCCGCGACAACGTCTCGGCGCCGATGATGCCGCGCGTGACCTTGGTCAGCGGCACATGCAGCGAGACGACGTCGCTGCGCTCCAGCAGCTCTTCCAGCGTCACCGGCGTGGCACGCAGCGACTTCTCGGTGGCACGATCGGCGCGGCGGATGTCGTAGTAGATCACCGTCACGTCGAAGCCGGCGAGGCGATGCGCCACCATACGCCCGACATTGCCGAAGCCCAGCAGCCCGACGGTCTTGCCGGAAAGCTGGTAGGCCAGGCCGCGGATCTGCGGGCGGATCCACTGGCCCTCGCGCAGCTTGCGGTCACACTGTGCCAGGCGGCGGTAGGTGGCGAGCATCAGCATCACGGTGTGCTCCGACACCGGGCCGGCGTTGGCGCCGGCGGTGATTGCCACCGGGACGCGTGCCGCGCGCGCCGCGTCCAGGTCGAACTTGTCGACCCCGATGCCCCATTTGTGCAGCAGCTTCAGCTTCGGCGCCGACCGGATCATTTCGGCGTCCACCGCAACCGCGGTAAGGATGAAGTCGGCGTCGGCAACCATCCGCATGTGCTCGCCGCGGTCGCCGGTCTCGCCGAACTGGATCGCGAAGCCGGGCGGCAGCTGCGAGCGGATCTCCGCCTGCATTTTGGCGTCGATCACATCCAGGAAGGCGATCTCGTGTGTCATGCGGCAGCGTCCTCTTCGAACTCCCTCCCTGCGAGGCGGGGGAGAAGGTGGGGTATCTTGAGGCCCGCACATCCGGCGGGCAACAATGGCCGCCATTCGGGGGAGGACACCATGGCCGACGATCTGCGCGACATCCTGCGCAACCGTGTGAAGGAGAAGTTGGCGCGCGACGAGGTGGTGGCGTCGATGACGGTGCGGCTGTGCCGCTCGATCGAGATCGCCCGCATCGCCGCCACCGCCGGCTTCGACACGATCTACGTCGATGTCGAGCACAACACGCTGTCGATCGACGCCGTCTGCCAGATCTGCATCGCGGCGATGCAGTGCGGCATAACGCCGCTGGTGCGCGTGCCGGCCAACACGCCGGAATTCATCTGCCGGCTGCTCGACGGCGGCGCGATGGGAGTGATCGCGCCCCATGTGCGGTCGGCGGAGGAGGCCCGCGAGGTGGTGCGCCACGCCAAGTTCACGCCGCAGGGCGAACGCGGCGCCGGCGGCGCACTGCCGCACTACCACTACCGCAGCTTCCCCTCCGCCGTGGTCAACCAGGCGATGAACGATGCGACGATGGTGGTGGTGATGATGGAGACCGTCGCGGCGCTGGAGCATGTCGAGGAGATCGCCGCGGTGGACGGCGTCGACATGATGCTGATCGGCACCACCGACCTGTGCAACGAGATGGGCATCACCGGGCAGTTCGACCACGCCAATGTGCGCGATGCCTACCTGCGCACCATCGCCGCGTGCCGCCGGCACGGCAAGCATGTCGGCGTCGGCGGACTGGCCTCGCGGCCCGACCTGATGGCGGAGTACGTGCGGCAGGGCGCGCGCTACGTGTCCACCGGCACCGACCTCTCCTTCCTGCTCGCCGCCGCAGCGGAGAAGGCGAAGTTCGTGCGCGACATCTGATCCCTCTGCACAGGGATCATGACTTCGATCCGTCCGCCGGCGGCGTTGCGCTGGCGCTTCCCTGCGTTGATTCCGGGCACGCCCCGGCCGCAGATAGCCGCTCTCACCCGTCCCCTTGCCCTTGGTCGGTATAGCTGCCGCTGCCGGCCAGCGATTCCGAACGTGCGGACTCATCGGCCCTGGGTGCTGGACGCCAGAACGAGATGAAAAAGCCAGCAAGCGCTCCTACTGACACCAGGCCGCCGATCACGAACAGGATGGTCTGCATGAGCTGCTAGCGGCCGGATTTTACGTCTGGCCTGACGAGCTTCTTCGGCTTTGCCTCCTGGTTGAGAACTCCGTCCAGCGCGTCCGGCCTTTCACCGGCGCCTGGCTCGCGCGCTGTTTCGACGCAGCGACGGCACTCCCCCAGGTCATCTGGCTTCGACATTCCTCACCTCTCGTTTGTGCATGTTTGGTTTCACCATCGCACTTGATCTGGCGGTATTGCGTAGGCCGGCAACCGGGCGGCTCCTCGCCGCGTCGCTCGCTAACCCGATATTCATGTTATGTTCCTATGCTTCCGCCGCCGCGCGTATCCGCGGCGGGAGGGTCCTCATGGACATCGACGCCTCAGCCTACGCGCCCGCCGCCCAACTGCCCGCCGACTTTGCGCAGCACCTGATGCAGGCTTTGGCGGCGACGGTCCCAGAGGATGACGAGGGCGACGCCACAGCAGGCCAGCGCGCGGCCGGGCAGCTCTTCGAAGCGCTCGATCCGCGCGATGCAGCCGATGCGCAGCTCGCCGCCATTGCGGTCGCCGCCGCCCAGGCGGCAATGGACGGCTTCGCCCGCGCCGCACGCCCCGGAACCTCCGACGAGGCAGCGGTACGGCTGCGCAGCGGCGCGCTCGCCGCCGGGCGGGCCTATGCCACGGCATTGCGCTACCTCCGCAAGCGCCAGTCCGACGCCGCACCGGTGAAGCCGGCACCCAAGCCGCGTCCGCGGCGCGCGGTCGTCGCCCGTCCGGACCCCGAACCGCCGCCTCGCGAGGACCAGCCAGCGCCCGCCCCCATCCCCCTCGATGAGGGCGAGTTCCAGGCGCGCGACCGCCACGGCAGGCCGATCCCGGGACACCGCACCGACCTGATGACCCGGGCGCAGGTGCTCGCGGTGCTGGCCTATCCGCGCAGCCCCGCCCTCGAGGCGGCCGCCGTCGCCGAGGAGGAAGCGATGATCGCGGGGCAAGCGGCGCAGGACGCGGCGGGAGTCGGCCCATCGGCTACAGCAGATCAGGCCAGTCCTGCTCCAGCCGATCATTGATCTCCTTCAACGAGCCGAACGCGGCCGGCGGCTCGGTGCGGCGGTTCTGCCAGTGGTCGTTGTCGCCGAAATGCCCGCCCCACCACATGCCGCCGGCGTCGCCCACGGCACCGAAGCGGGCGTAGTTCCGGCTCTCCCACACCGCGTGGCCCTGCGCATCCTCCAGGAAGCAGTCCACCGCCTCGCCGTACTGGTGCCAGGACTGACCGGGCAGCGCGTTGGTCGCCCATGGTCCGTCGGACGGTCCGGCGCGCTCGAAGCAGGCGACGATGAAGTCGCAGCGCTGATCGCGCAGCTGGCCGATCGTCTGCCGCACCACCGCACCGGAGCGCGACTGCCGCCACAGCCGGGCCTGGGTCACCGGATCACGCAGTGTGAAATACGGCCGGAACACCAGGCCTTCCGCGGTCAGCGACGCCAACGCGGCCTCGACCTTGGTGCGGAACTCCGGCAGCAGGTCCTCGAGCCTGGCACTCATGTGCGTTTCCTCCCTGGTGCGGCCAGCATCGCAGGCGCACGCACGATCGGATGTGAACCGATCCACTCGGCGCGGCCGATCTCGCGCCGTGCCCCTCGGTTGATTTGCCTGCCGCCTTCGCCCAGAAAGCCCGCACACACAGGGCGGGACAGTCGCGATGCCGCACGGCACCTTCTTCGAGGACCTCCAGGTCGGCCAGACCGCCAGCCTCGGCAAGACCATCAGCGAGGCCGACATACTGATGTACGCGGCGGTCTCCACCGACACCAACCCGATCCACCTCGACGCCGAAGCGGCGAAGGCCTCGATCTTCGGCGAGCGCATTGCTCACGGCATGCTGTCCGCCGGGCTGATCAGCGCCGTGCTGGGCACGCGGCTGCCTGGCCCCGGCTCGCTCTACATGCGCCAGTCGCTGCGTTTCGCCGCACCGGTGAAGATCGGCGACACGGTCACCGCCACCGTCACCGTCACCGCGCTCAACGCCGAGAAGAAGCGCGCCACGCTCAGCACCGTCTGCACGGTGCGGGGCGAGGTGGTGATCGACGGCGAGGCCTACGTCCAGGTTCCCTCGCGCGGCTGATGCGGATCTTCCACGACTGGCGGGACCTGCCGCCCGACGCCCGCGGCGCCACGGTGGCGCTGGGCAACTTCGACGGCGTGCACCGTGGCCACGCCGAGGTGATCAAGGCGGCACATGCGGCGCGGCCCAAGGTGCCGCTGGCGGTGCTCACCTTCGAGCCGCACCCGCGCGAGCACTTCCGCCCCGACGACCCACCGTTCCGCCTGACCCTGTCCGCCGAGCGGGCGGCGGCGCTCGCGGCGCTCGGGGTCACGCTGATCTACGAGATGCCGTTCGACCACGCGTTCAGCCACATGGAGGCGGAGAGCTTCGTCGAGGCGGTGCTGCACCAGGGACTTGGCGCGCGGCACCTGGTGTGCGGCCCCGACTTCGCGTTCGGCCGGCGCCGCGGCGGCGGCACCGACTTCCTGGCGCGCCGCGCCGAGGCGCTGGGCATGGGGCTGACCCTGGTGCCGCTGCTGGCCGACGGCGCAGGCCCGATCTCGGCCACGCGCATCCGCCGCGTGCTGCAGGACGGCTATCCGGAGCGTGCCACCGCCGATCTCGGCCGCCCCTGGACCATCCGCGGCACGGTGGCGCACGGCGACGCGCGCGGTCGCACCATCGGCTTTCCCACCGCCAACATCGCGCTGGGCCGCCACCTCGAGCCGGCGCGCGGCGTCTACGCGGTGACGGTGCGGCTGCCGGACGGCGATTGGCGCCGGGGGGTGGCTAATATCGGCCGCCGTCCGACGGTGAACGAAGGGCCCGAGAGCCGACTGGAGGCCAACATCTTCGACTTCGACGCCGACATCTACGACGCAGAGCTGTCGGTGGCGCTGCACGCCTATATCCGCGAAGAGCGCCGCTTTTCCGGGCTCGACGCGCTGAAGGCCCAGATTGCCGCCGACGCCGCCGAGGCCAGGCGGCTGCTGGCGGCGACATGAACAAGCGGAGGACCCCATGCCAGACACCGGACCGGCGCGTGCCCACCTGATCGCCGGCGGCTTCCCGCCCGGCTCGGCCGCGGGCCACGACCACGACTATGCCCGCCTGCGGCTGCTGGGCCTGCTGGCAGAGCAGCAGGTCCCTGCCTCGGTCGCCGGCGACTTCGCCGACCTGGAGAAATGGCTGCCGGTCAGCCGGCTGCTGATCACCTACGTCGCCGGCCCCTATCCCGATGCAGGGCAGACCCAGGCCCTCCGGCAGTGGCTCGAGGCGGGCGGGCACTGGCTCGGGCTGCACGGCACCAGCGGCGGGCGTGCCGAACGGGTCGAGGGCTTCCGCCAGCGCCGCACGGTGAAGACCGAGCACCACGCGCTGCTGGGCGGCTACTTCCTGACCCATCCGCCGATCCGCCACATCCGGGTGGACGTGCGCGACACCGACCACCCGCTCACGCACGGCCTCGGCTCGGCGTTCGAGGTGGACGACGAACCCTATTTCGTTGAACTCCAGGACCCGGGTTCGACGCGGATCCTGCTGACCGCCGAGTACGGTCCGGACGCGGTGTCTCCGAGCATCGGCACGCTGTATCCGTCGGACACCTCGCTGCTGTCCGACGGCAGGACCCACGTCCTGGGCTACACGCGCGACGTGGGCAGGGGCGGCGTGACCTACATCGCATTGGGCCACTGCCACAGCCCGGCGGTGCGCGCCGGCCGGCAAGACGATGGAACTGCCGCCGTCTTCCACGGCGCCTGGGAGAGCCCGGCGTTCACCCGGCTGCTGCGCAACGCCATCGACTGGGGGGTCAGAAGCGCCAGCTGAGCGACACCGAGGGGCCGCCTTCCCACTGGCTGTAGTTCGCGCTCCGCAGCGTCGACTGGTTGCGCAGGAACGAAACGCCGAACTGCAACTCGGCGTCGGGATTGATCCGGGTCAGCCAGTCCGGGTTCCACTCGGCCCGCGCATATCCCACGAAGCGGAAGTCGCGCCGCGGCGCACCGAAGTAGTCGTTGTAGTAGCGCCAGCGGACCGACGGCGTCACCCCGAACCGCAGCGTGGTGCTCACGTTGTAGACCACGTCCACCGAGGCGATGGCGAACTGGTTGGCGAAGCTCGACGGATTGGCCAGCCGCTTGCCGATCGCGGTGTCCAGGCTGACCGACCAGTCCCCGGGGTTGACCGCGTCGCGGAACCGGATGACGCGCCCGCCGGCGCCGAGGCCCACGCCGGAGGAGAAGCCCAGCAGGAAGCTGTACAGCGTGTCGTTCCACTCGCCGAGGCCGGGGCCGAAGTCGAGCGTGCCATTGTATGCGACGTAGGGCACGAACAGGTCGGACGACCCGTCGGTCCACGCCGCCTTGAAGCTGGCATAGAGCGAATTGCTGTCCTGGTCGCTGTGGATGAAGAAGCGATCGACGCTGGCATCCAGGCTCGCCGAAAGCTTAACGAACGAGAACTGGTGCACCCAGCGCAGCAGCACATCGGGCGTGACGTGGCCATCCGGCAGCTGTGTCCGGTCGGTGGAGGCCGCATCCGCCGCGGAGCCGATCGCGTTGTTGGTGCCGTAGGCGGGCAGCGTGACCACCAGGCGGAAATCCTGCGACGTGCCGGCGGTCTGCGGGGTCTGCGGCGTGGTCGGCGTGTACGGCCGATCGATCCGTCCCAGGTCGGCACCGCGATCGGCGGGCTCGAACACCTGGGCGTCGGCACCGCCCACACAGAGCGCCGCGAACGCCACCGCGCGCCACGCCCCGGTCCGCCATGAAGCGCCCCGGATCAGGTGAACGCGTTTCGGCGCAGTTGGTGCTTGTCCATGCGGTAGCGCAGCGTGTCGCGCGTGATGCCCAGCGCCTGCGCCGCCACGGTCACGTTGCCGCCGGCCTGCTGCAGGGCACGCACGATCAGGTCGCGCTCCACATCCACCAGCGTCGCCCCGCCCGGATCCCCTCCCCCGTTCTGGTCGCGCAGCGGCGGCGGCTCCCACAGGCTGAGGTCGTCCGCGGTGATCCCCACGCCGACCGACAGCAGCGCCGCCTGCTCCAGCACGTTGCGCAGCTCGCGCACGTTGCCGGGCCAGGAGTGGCGGCGGATCGCCTCGAGCGCGCACGCTTCCAGGTGCAGCTCCGAGCGCCCGTAGCGGCGGCGGTGGTCGGCCAGGAAATGCTCCGCCAGCAGCATCGCATCCTCGCCGCGCTCGCGCAGCGGCGGCACGGCGAGGCGGATGGTCCGCAGCCGGTACAGCAGGTCCTCGCGGAACTCGCCGCTGCGCACCCGTTCCTCGAGCGGCACGTTGGTCGCCGCGACGAAGCGGACATCCACCTCGCGGTCGCGCGCGCTGCCGACCGGGCGGATCCGGTGGTCCTCCAGCACCTTGAGCAGCTTGGACTGCGAGGCCGGCAGCATCTCACCGATCTCGTCGAGGAACAGCGTTCCGTGGTCGGCCGACTGGATCAGCCCGGGACGCCGCTCCTTGGCGTCGGTGAAGGCGCCGCGCTCGTGGCCGAACAGCTCGGACTCGACCAGCTGCGGCGACAGCGTTGCACAGTTGATCTCGACGAACGGGCCGGACCGGCGCGAGCCCTCGAAGTGCAGCGCGCGCGCCACCAGCTCCTTGCCCGTGCCGGTCTCGCCCACGATCAGCACCGGCGGCGGCGCGCCGCTGAGCTGGCGCGTCTCCATCTCCAGCACGCGGGCGATCTGCTGCTTCAGCTCGACGATGCGCGGCGAGGCGCCGATGATCCGGTCCAGGCCGCTGCGGTCGGCATCGCGGCGGCGGTAGTAGGCGAGCGACTCCTCCACCTGGCGGTGCGACAGCAGCTTGTTCAGCAGCAGCCCGAGCTCCTCGAGCGAGACCGGCTTGGTCAGGTAGTCGTCGGCGCCGGCCTTCATCGCGGTGACCGCCAGCGTGACGTTGCCGTGCGCGGTGACCATGACGATCTTGCTGTTCACGTCGCGCTGGCGGATGTGGCGGATCAGCTCGATCCCGGTGCCGTCCGGCAGGTTGTGATCGACCACGACGGCGTCCGGCCGCACCTCTTCGTACGCGGCGATGCCGCGCGCCAGGGTCGGCGCCGGCGTCACCTCGTAGCCGCCGCGCTGCAGATAGTGGACGATGTTGCGCGACAGCAGCGGTTCGTCCTCGACGAGCAGGATCGAGCGGTTCATGCCCGGGCCGACCTCAGGTTGATCCTGACCACCGCGCCGCCCTGCTCGGCGTTGAAGATCTCCAATGTGCCGTTGAACCGCTCGACGATGCGGCGCGACAGCGCGAGGCCAAGACCCAGCCCATGCGCCTTCGTGGTGATGAACGGCTCGGCAATGCGCGCGAGCAGCTCCTTCGGGATGCCGGACCCGCTGTCGGTCAGGCTGATCTCGATGTGCCGGCTGTCCGGCTCGGACAGCACGATGCGCAGCACGCCGCCCTCGGGCGAGGCCTCGATCGCGTTGGTGACGATGCTGGTCATCGCCTGGACGAACATCAGCGGATCCACCTCGACCGCCCGCCTGGTCCGCCGCTGGTCGTCGATCGCCACCTCCACCTTGGCCCGCCGCAGCGCGGCGCGCAGGCGGCTGACCGTGCCGTGCACCATGTCGAGCGGATCGACCTGCTGCAGCGACACCGCGTCATTGCGCGCATAGTCCATCAGCTCGCGCACATAATCCTCGAGACGATCGACCTCGCCGATGATCTCGGTCGGCACCGGGTCGGTGGACGGGTGCTCGAGCCGCAGCAGCTCGGCCGAGCTGCGGATGCCGGACAGCGGGTTGCGCAGGCTGTGCGCAATGGCGCTCGCCATCTGGCCCACGGCCGCGAGCCCTTCCATGCGGCCCAACTCGGTCTGCTGCCGCTGGATCTGCTGCGCGCCGCGCCGGACGATCCAGTAGAGCGTGCCGAACAGCACCAGTCCGGCGACCGCGGCGGACGCCTCGATGATGCGATGCCCGCGGGCGATGCCCACCTCGAGCGCGGTCGGCACCTTGTACAGCTCGACCACCCCGATCACCTTGGTGCCGCGCCACATCGGCATATACGCCTCGATGAAGTGCCCGGTGACGCCGGCGGCGAGCGCGACGTGCTCCGGCTTCTCGTTGCCGTCCAGCCGGCCGACCTCGCTGACAAGGCGGCCCTCCATCGCTTCGTCGAGCTCGGGGTTGTTTTCGAAACGCTGGCCGATCAGCGCCCGGTCGGTCGACCAGACGATGTGCCCATCCGCGTTGTACAGATTTGCCCGCAGGACTTCCGGCATCGAGCGGATGTGGTCGGCCAGTTCAGTGAACGTCTCGTCCTGACTGACGCTGGGATTGGTAAACCCGCGCTCGCCGTAGCCCTCGGTGGCGAGGATGCTCTGCAGGAACTCCTGCGTGACCGCAACCTCGCGGTCCAGCATCGTGGTGGTCAGGAAGCTGTTCATCGCCATGGCGAACGCCGCGGTCAGCAGCGCGATCACGGTGAAGCCGGTGACGGCAAACCAAACGCGGAGATTGAAACGGGTGCGGTCCATGATGCCCATTCAAGGCCGGGGGTCGAAGGAGCGCCCGGTTCCAGGTCCGCGGCGACCGTCCCGCGGGCATGAAGAAGTCCGGCAACGGTGCGTCACGGCCAAGTTCAACTGCACATCCGTAACAAAAAAGCCGGCCGCTGGCAAATCAATTGTCACCGGCCGCCTGAGGTTCGTCTGTCGTTCTTCCGGTATCACGCAGGCCGCGATTTGCACAGCGAGGCTATGCCGCGGCCCGCGTGTCGCCGTGTCTTGTCAGCGCGGATCGTGACCGCGCGGCTTCTCCCCTTCCGCCTGGCGTCCGCGGACCAGGACCACGCCGGAGGCGTCGAAGCCACCGGTCTGCAGCGACGCGCGGCGGTCCTCGCGACGGTTGGCGCGGCGGTCCTCCTGGCGTGGCGCTTCGTTGTTCTGCCGCACGCTCTGGACCGACGTGGCGCCGGAGATCGCCTTGCCGGCGAGCGACATCGTCGGTGCGGCATTGGCGGCCGCCAGCGGCAGGGCCACGGTGGCGAAGAGAGCGGTGCGAACGAGGAACTTGGTCATATGCGGAAATCCTTCCTAGCGGTTGGGTCGCGCTGCATCGCGACAGCAACCCTCAGTGCAGACACCATGCCAAGTGCGTCAGGTTTGCGGAATCCAAGACAAAACCTGGGGTTTTCCAATCGCCACCGCGCATCGAACAAACCTCGCGGGTGATTTGCCCCGCCCAAACGCCGGCGCGCTGGGGCAAAACACCCAGCGGATCAGCGCTTCGCCGGCGACCAGCCATAGACACTGCGCAGTGTCTCGCCCATCAGCGCCGCCTTGTCGCCGTCGGACAGCCGGTCGGTGACGCGGAACGCCTCGACGCTCTGCTCATAGGTCAGCAGCGCTGTCGCTCGCGTCCAGTCCGTGCCCCACATGCAACGATCAAAGCCGAATGCGTCGAATATGCGCGCCAGCGGGTCCCAGATGTCCTTGTAGGGGAACGGTTCGTGCGACAGGGTGCACGCGCCGGAGATCTTCACCATGACGTTATCGTGCGCCGCCAGCGTCAGCAGGTTCGGCAGCGCGCCAAACGGCTGCGATGGCGCGGGTGGGACGTGGGGTTGCGACAGTCCCAGGTGGTCGACCACCATGGTGGTGTCAGGGTTGCGCGCCGCCAGCTCGCCCACCTGCGCCAGCCGTCCCGAACAAGCCAGGTTCACCGCCAGCGAGTTGTCGGCCGCCGCCGCCAGCACGCGGTTGAGCCCCGGGTCGGCCGGGTCGGTCGACACCCCGTCGCGCATCATGATCCGGACCGCGACCGTCCCGTCGGTGTCGGCCCAGGCGGCGATGGTGTCGGCGACGCCCGGATCGTTCGGATCGACCGGCTTGATCAGCGCGAACCGGTCGGGATGCGCCTTGCGTACCTCGAGCGCGTAGCTCGCATCGTATTGGTACAGGCTGAACGGTGAGACCAGCAGTGCGCCATCCACGCCGACCGCATCCATCGCCGCCACCATCTCGTCGCCGGTGACGTGCGGCGGCCCGGCCAGATGCCCGGCCCATGGGCGGCCAGGGTGGTTGCGCTCATAGGCGTGGACCTGGCAGTCGATGGTCATCATGGCGTCCGCTCCCTCTGGTCAGGCGATTGCCCGAAGGTTGGCGAAAAGCCGCCTTGTCGGCAAACCGGTCGGCGCCGCGGCGCTCCCGCCACGCCGTGTAGAGACCGCTCGCGACGATCACCGCCGCGCCCACCAGCGTCCACGCATCGGGCAACGCACCGAACACCAGGAAGCCGGCCAGCGTCATCCACAGCAACTGGGTGTAGGACAGCGGCGCCAAGGTGGACACCGGCGCGAGGCGCAGCGAAAGGATGACCAGCCACTGTCCGAGCGACGACAGCACGCCCTGTGCCACCGACAGCCAAAGCTGCGTCGCGGTCGGCGGGACGAAGTGAAACGGAATGACGGCGCTCAGCACAACGAGGCCGGAAACGGCGGACCAGAAGATCGTGGTCTCGGGGCGTTCGGTCGCCGTCATGCGGCGCGTCAGGATGGTACCGAACGCCCAGAACGCCGCCGACGCGACGCGGTACAGCCCTTCGGGATGGAACGTGCCGGTGCCGGGCCGCAGCACCACGAGCACACCGACCATGCCGGCCGTCAACGCGAGCCAGCGGCGCACATCGACTTTCTCGCCGAGCAGCGGGATCGCCAGAAAAGTCACCAGGATCGGCCCGATAAACCCGATCGTTGCGGCCTCGGCAAGACCCACATCGCGGATGCCCAGGACGAACAGCAGCGACGAGCAGACCTGGCACATACCGCGGGCCAATTGCTGCCAGGGTAGCCGGGTCCGGAACGCCGCGCCCGGCATGCGCGTGGTCAACAGCAATGCCATCAGCGCGAACACGACGTAGCGCGTCCAGGCGATCTGCACGATCGCCAGTTCGCCGGCCAGCTGCTTGGCGATGGTATCGGCGGCGCAGAACACGATCGAGCCGCCAAGGCTAAGCGCAACTCCGCGCAGCGGGTTGTCGACGTGGCCGATCATGCCTGGCGAGGCGGCGCGCAGCGGGGATGTGCCGAACCTGGCAATACGCTCACCGGTGCTGCGCGCCCGCCCTCTTCACCGGCACGACAGACAGGCGCGCCGTGCTACAGGTACTTCGCCGGCCGGATCATCGCGCGCCACATATGCGCGACCGGGCTGTTGTCGAAGCCCAGACCCTGTTCGGGCTGGCGGAAGCAGCGGCCGATCACGTCGGTGAACTCCTCCAGCTCCACCTTCGCGTCCGGATCGAACGAGTAGATGTCATGCACCGTGATCATGCGCCCCGACATGTACCACCTGTGCGCCCGCATCCGCTGGTAGTCCTCCTCGACATACGGATCGGGCCGGTAGTCGGCGCCGAACGTCTTGATATACGATTGTGGATACTCGTAGCCGACCGACTCGTCGGGATAGAACCGCAGCACCTGGTGTGCGCGGATCGCCCAGGTGACCTCCTCGTCCACATAGGGCTCGACCAGCTGCGCGCCCCAGTAGCCGTGGTCGCCGCGGATGAAGCCGATCGTCGAGATGTCGTGCAGCAGGCAGGCCAGCACCATGTTGTCGGACAATCCGGCGTTGACCGCGTGCTTCGCGCTTTGCAGCAGATGAGCGGCGGGGCCGAAACGATACTTGAAGAAGTCCATCAGCGTCGGCTTCTGCGGCATCGCCGGCAGGCGCGGATCGTCGCCCATCAGCACGCGCGCATGCGGATTGGCGGCCATCAGCTTCGCAGCGTTCGGCGGCGGCCCCATGTCGCCTTCGGCCATACTGTAGAGCCGCGACTTGATGACGATATAATCGAGCTCGCGGCTCATCTGCTCTTCCAGCGCGTCGGCGCGCTGCGAAAGGGTCTGCACGTCGTTCATCGGGTTTCTCCTGGACGTCGGGTATTGGCGAGACCCTGCGGCCAATTCACGCCGGCCGCAACCGGCCGACCACCGCCTCGGCCCGACGCCGCGCTGCGCCGATCCGCCCGACGCCGGCCAGCCGCCGGTCGAGGAACGCCAGCGTCGCCACATCGTCCTCGCCGGCGTCGCGCAGCCAGTAGAGCAGGGTGGCGCCGTACACCGCGGCGAGGATCGCCCGCTTGGTGTACCAGGAGAAATCCGCCGACCGGTCGCCCGCGGCATGCCAGATCGCATCCACCGTCCGCGCGGTGCACACCGCCGCCAGCCGCGCATTGCCCGGCAGCGCCAGCAGCGCGAGCGCGCGGCGGATCGCCTCCTTGTAGGGACGGTTCTGCTCGAGCCGCAGCGCGATCACGCGCGCGCACCCGCTGATGCAGCCGCAGCGACGGATCAAGCGCGGCGGCGCCCTTCCGCCATCCGGCGGTCGGCCCAGTCGCAGAACGCCTCGATCATGTCGGGCGCACCGCCGGGGAACAGCTGGTCCGCCTCCTCCGGCGCCACGCCGATGCTCGCAAGTCCGGTGCGCAGCGCGCGGCGCGTCCAGCCGTCGAACGGCACGTTCGGCAGCAGCGCCGCCAGTGCGGCGTCGCGGTCGGCGCTGCGCTCGGGCGGCATCAGCTGCCTTCCTGCCGGGCCGCCGCGGCGCGCGCCAGCTCCTCGTTGAAGCCGAACAGCGAGAAGTCATGCATCCGCATCGGATACAGGATGCCGTCCAGGTGGTCGTACTCGTGCTGCACCACGCCGGCGTGGAAGCCGGTGACCTCGCGCGCCACCGGCCGGCCGTCGCAGTCGACGCCCCGGTAGCGGATGCGCGGCGCGCGCGGCACCGCGGCGCGCAGCCCGGGGATCGACAGGCAGCCCTCCCAGCGCAGCACGCGTTCCTCGGTCAGCAACTCGATCTCCGGATTGATCACCACGGTGTTGCCGACCGGCGTGTCGTCCGGGTCCTCGTTGCCGCGCGCCTCGGCCACCCGGAACACGAACAGCCGCAGCGGCACGTGCACCTGTGGCGCGGCGAGACCGGCGCCGTAGGCGTCCTCCATCGTCTCCATCATGTCGGCGACCAGGCGGCGGATCTCCGGCGCGCCGGGGTCCGGCACCGGATCACACTTCTGCAACAGCACGGGATGGCCCATGCGCGCGATCTTCAGGATGGCCATCTAAGCCTCCGGACGGACTGGCGAACTGACTTCGCGCCATGATATAGGGCGCGTCCCCGATTGGCGGGGCCGGTTGCAGCAGAGAAGGAGAAGGCGGCCAAGTGCAAGTACTCGTACGTGACAACAACGTCGACCAGGCGCTGAAGGCGCTCAAGAAGAAGATGCAGCGGGAAGGAATCTTCCGTGAGATGAAGCTGCGGCGGCACTACGAGAAGCCGTCGGAGCGTCGGGCCCGCGAGGCGGCCGAGGCGGTGCGCCGCGCCCGCAAGCTGGAGCGCAAGCGGCTCGAGCGCGAAGGCTTCTGACCGCCCTTCCCTGATCTTGCCCCGGCCCGACCGCCGGATTACGGTCCGATTGGACCAATAATCCAGCGCGAACCGCGATGTTCACACCAGACCAAAACCGCCAGCAGGCGGTGTTCGACCGGCTGCGGCAGGGCATCCTCGCCGGCACGCTGCCGGCCGGTGCGCGTCTGCCGCCCACCCGCGCGCTGGCCGAGGAACTGGGGGTGGCGCGCCAGACCGTGGTGCTGGCCTATGAGCGGCTGGCGTCCGAGGGCTATGTGCGCGCCCGCACCGGCAGCGGCACCTACGTCGCCCCCGACCTGCCCGATGCGGCGCCGCGACCCAGCCGTCCCGGCGCCGACCGCCGCCAATCCGCTGTCGCGGCGCGGCCAGCGCCTCGCCGCGGTTCCCGCTCTCGGCCGCACTCGCGCGACCCGGCGCTCGGCACGCTGCTGGCCGGCGGCATTCCGGCGCCCGACCTGTTCCCGAAGGAGGCCTGGGCGCGCTGCGCCGCCCGCGTGCTGAAGACGCTGTCCAGCGACCTCACCGGCTACCCGCCGCCGCAGGGCCTGCCGGAACTGCGCAGCCAGATCGCCGCCCACCTGGCCGCCACGCGCGGGCTGCTCGCCGATCCGGCCAACATCGTGGTCACCGCCGGCACCCAGCAGGCGCTGCGCATCGCCGCCGACCTGCTGCTGGATCCGGGCGACGCCGCCTGGGTCGAGGACCCCGGCTACATCGCCGGCCGCGGCGCGCTGCTCGCCGCCGGCGCCACCCCGGTGCCGGTGACCAGCGACTCCGAGGGGCTGGACGTCGCCGCCGGCATCGAGCGCGCACCCGACGCGCGGCTGGCGCTGGTGGCGCCGTCGCACGCCACGCCGCTGGGCGGCGCGCTGCCGATCGGGCGGCGGCTGGCGCTGCTGGACTGGGCCGGCCGCGCGAACGCCTGGGTGCTGGAGGACGACTGCGACTCGGAATTCCGCTGGAGCGGCCATCCGCTGCCGCCGCTGGCCACGCTCGACCGCGGCCGGCCGGGTGATCTACTGCGGCACCTTCAGCAAGACGCTGGCGCCGGCGCTGCGCCTGGGCTTCGCGGTGGTGCCGGCGCCGCTGGTGCCGGCCTTCGTGCGGCTGGGCACGCTGATGGACCGCGGCATCGACACGCTCAACCAGGCGATCCTGGCCGAGTTCATGCGCCAGGGCCTGCTGGCGCCGCATGTCCGGCGGATGCGCACCGAGTATGCCCGCCGCCGCGCCGCGCTGCTGGCGGCGATCGGCACGCCACGCCCCGTCGATCGCGGCCGATCGCCGGCGCCGGGCGGGCTGCACATGGTCGGGCGGCTGCCCGAGCGGCACCGACGAAGCGGCGGCGGTGCAGGCGTGCCGTGCGCGCGGGTTGGCGGTGTCGCCGCTGGCGGCCTACTACGCCGGCGCGCCGCGCATGACCGGGCTGGTCATGGGCTTTGCCGGCACCCCGACCGCGCTCGCCGCCGATACCGCGCGGCGGCTGGAAGGCGGCGCTGCGGGCGATGTCAGCGGCCGCCGCGCAGGTGCTCGAGCAGCAGCACGGCGCCGGGTAGCTCGGCCTGCCGCTCCTCCAGCATCTCTTTGCCACCCACCGCGTACACCGCCACCGCCGCCAGCAGTTCGCGCAGCCGGGCCGGCGCGCTGGCGTCGAACGGCAGCACGCAGCCGCCGGTCCGCCGCGCCAAATCGAGGAACACCTCCGCGTCGCGCTTCGCGTTCCAGTCGGCGGTGTCGTGCAGGACGATCAGCCTGATGCCCTTCGACCCCATCTCGTCGGCCAGCTTGCGGCCGCGCGCCGGCGATTCCTCGAACACGTCGCCGATGTAGACGACGACCCGCACGCCCGGGTTGGACAGCGCGCGCGCCAGGATCGGCAGCAGCCGGGTGAAGCCGGCGATGCAGCGGATGCCGGCGGCGCGGTCGCGCAGCGTGGTGGGGTTGTCGGTGAATTCGGTGAAGGTGTGCAGCATCGAGCCGCCATGCACCGCCAGCGCCACGTCGAGCTCGCCCGGCAGCGCCTTGACCAGCGCGTCGGTCACGGTGCGCGCGGTCGCCCAGGCAGGCTCGCGCGAGGCGGTGGCGTCGAAGCCGAAGATCAGCCGCGGCCGGGTCGGGGCGAGCGCCGGCGGCCGCGGCGCACCGAACGGCAGCAGCGCGCGAAGCTGGTCGAGCAGGCTCGGCGGCTTCGGTGCGGGCTCGTCCGGCTCGGGGTCGGGGACGAGAACGAAGTTCGGCTTGTCCGACATGGCGACGGTCCATCGCTGCGCGCCGCTTTACCAGACCACTCCGCGCCGGTTTCATCCAGAGCACAGATCGGAAGGAGTTCCCGGGCATGAGCACGGTCGTGGTGGTCTACGAACTGGAAGGCAATGGCCGCCGGATCGTCAGCGAGGCGCTGGGCGACGCGGCGCAGGCGGTCCACCTATCGGACCTCGACGACGCGGGCCGCGCCGAGGCGCTGCGCAACGCGGACGCGGTGCTGGCGCGCACCACGCGCGAGCTGCGGCCGGGCGAGATTGCGCTGCTGAAGGACATCCGCCTGCTGCAGTTCGTCAACGCCGGCATCGACTTCGTGCCGCTGGCGGAGGTGCCGCCGGGCGTTCCGGTGGCGACCAACGGCGGCGCCTATGCCGAACCGATGGCGGAGCACGCGCTGGCGATGGCGCTCGCCGCGGCGAAGCGGCTGCTGGTGGAGCACGCCGAACTGGCGAGCGGCAGGTTCAACCAGTTCGCACGCAATCGCATGTTGGCGGGCGGGGTGTGCGGCATCCTGGGGTTCGGCGGCATCGGCATCGCCACCGCGCGGCTGGCGCGCGGCATCGGCATGAAGGTGCACGCGATCAACCGTCGTGGCCGCAGCGCGGAGCCGACCGACTGGATCGGCACGCCGGACGAGCTCGACCTGTTGCTGGCGGCATCCGACGTGCTGGTGGTCTGCACGCCGCTGACGCCGGCCACCAACGGGCTGATCGGATCGGCGCAGCTTGCGCGCATGAAGGACGATGCGATCCTGGTGAACGTCGCGCGCGGCGAGGTGGTGGACGAGCGCGCACTGTACCAGCACCTGGTGGCGCAGCCGCGGTTCCACGCCTGCATCGACGCGTGGTGGATCGAGCCGATCCGGCACGGCTCGTTCCGCATGGACCAGCCGTTCCTGTCGCTGCCCAACGTGATCGGCTCGCCGCACAACTCGGCGGCGGCGATCTCGGGCACCGGGGCGGTGGGGCTGCAACGGGCGGTCGCCAACATCCGCCGCGCACTGGCCGGCGAGCCGCCGCACCACCTGGTGCCGCCGGAGGATCGGATGATGTGATTGGCACCCCGGAGTGCAAACATCGCTGCGCGGCACCGGGTTGTGACCAGCGGCCAGAAAGTTGCCGCAATGGCGGCACGAACCAGCCGCGTTGCCGAGGCGAATGAACTGAAGTTCACCTTCCACAACCGCGAGGGTTCGTTCGGTGCGCCTCTCTCTGGTTCTGTCGCTGGCTCTGTTGGCCTTGGTCGTTTGCGCTGTGCACAAGCAAGGGATGCAAGCGTCGTCGGCCACCCTTAACGCGATCTCCCCGACAGCCGCAGACCTCACGAAGGGAAGCGCTGCCTACGTGACGCCGATCTTCGTGCGTTCGCCATACTGACTTACCGGGGCAGGCCGCTATCGCCGAGCGCTGATCTGACTTCGAGCCGTTCTGCCTCGGCCTCGTACTGCGCAGCAACGTCGAGGATCAAGGCACGCAAGGCCTCATCCGAGATCGGCGCCGCCAGCTCACGAAAATGCAAGGCGGCCTGGCGCAGCGCGTGCGGGTCCGGGAGAGACTGACCCGCTGCGCGGCTCTGCGAGCCAGGCGAATACAGAGTGGGGCGAGCCAGCGCCTGGTCAGAGAAAGGTATGGGCGAGAACCACCCCCGACACCAGCAGGATCGACCCATAGGCAATCAGATGCAGCCAATCGCTTCGACGCATGGGAAACTCCTCGTTTGGGGACTGGATGCAAGCAGACCCAGGCGAAACTGCGGCAATTGCCGGTCTGTCGCTTCACGAGCGAGCGACGGCGCCCCCGACCGAGGCGTGTTTGGTCAAGACTTCTCGATGCGCTGGCCTAACCTGGTGCCGTGCTGCGTCTACCGGCATTGGCGAGGCCCATACGGGCTCGATGACGTTGCAGCGAAGGGCAGAATGCCGATGTCTCGATCATTGCGAAAGAATTTGTCGGCAGTTGGACGGGGCAACAAACGGTCGAGGATTTGCCTCGCGATCCTTCCCGCGGCGGTTCTTGGTCTGAACGCATGCGGGGACCAGGCGACACTTCCAGCTTCCGCTGGGTTCGGGCCTTCTCCTCAGCTGCCGCCAGCACACGCTACGCTGATTCCGACCGTCAACATCGCGCCGGCCACCGGCTGGCAAGGCGGGGCAAGCCCGGTGGCGGCTCCGGGCTTGCGCGTTGTCGCCTTCGCCGAGGGCCTCGATCATCCGCGCTGGCTCTATGTTCTGCCAAATGGTGATGTCCTGGTCGCCGAAACGAACGCACCGCCTAAACCTGAGGATGGCAAGGGAATCAAAGGCTGGATCATGCGTTTGATGATGGGCCGCGCCGGGGCCGGTACGCCGAGCGCGAACCGGATCACACTGCTGCGCGATTCCAACCGCGCCGGCGTGGCCCAATTCCGCTCGGTCTTTCTCGAAGGATTGAACTCGCCGTTCGGCATGGCGCTCGTCGGCGATGACCTCTACATCGCGAACACCGACGCGGTGGTGCGCTACCCTTACCACATCAATCAAACGCAGATCACTTCGCCAGGCGTCAAGGTCGTGGACCTGCCGGCTGGCCCGATCAACCATCACTGGACCAAGAATATCATCGCCAGTGCCGATGGGCGGCACCTTTATGTGACAATCGGTTCGAACAGCAATGCTGGCGAAAACGGCATGGACGTCGAGGCGGGCCGAGCCGACATTTGGGAGATCGACCCTCGGACCGGGCAGCATCGGGTGTTTGCTTCAGGGCTGCGGAATCCTGTTGGTCTGGCTTGGAACCCCGAGACAGGCGCGCTGTGGACGGCGGTCAACGAGCGCGATGAAATCGGCAGCGACCTCGTTCCTGACTACATGACCGCCGTACGCGAGGGTGCGTTTTACGGCTGGCCCTACAGCTACTACGGACAACATATCGACGAGCGGGCAAAGCCGCCCCGCCCGGATCTCGTGGCGACCGCGATCGCGCCGGATTACGCATTGGGGGCCCATACCGCATCGCTGGGGCTGGCCTTCTCGGGCGACAACAGCCGGAACATGCCGATCCCCGCAGGGGCCTTTATCGGTCAACACGGATCTTGGAATCGACGGCCGTACAGTGGCTACAAGGTCGTGCTGGTGCCATTCGTCGCCGGGCACCCGGCTGGCCAACCGATGGACATACTGACGGGGTTTCTCACTGCCGATGGCAATGCGCTCGGTCGCCCGGTCGGCGTCGCCATCGACAATGCGGGAGCCCTGCTGGTCGCCGACGATGTCGGCAATCGCGTCTGGCGTGTGACAGGATCATCGCGTAACCAGATGACCTCGGTCGAAGAACACCTGCAAGAACCCGGGCATAGCAAGCAGCCTTGAGCGCAGCACGTTCCTTGCCGTCGACGGCGCAAGGCCTGGTCGCGTCCCCGGCCTGATGAGTCCAGGAGCCCGGCCGGTCCGCTTGCCACTCAGCAGGACCGCAACGGAGATCACTGCCTGCCCACGCAGCACGCCGTGCGTCAGCACCGCGCTAAGGGCTCGCCCCGGAATGAACGATTCACATTCGGCTCGGTTCGTGCCCCATCGTCAGGCCATCCATGGGTGGACGGCCCGCTGCAGCGGGCCTGAAAGATGCGGATAAGCGGCCTCCGCCGGCCATGATGGAATGGGTCGCTTTCGGCGGGGTTTGGTATAAGG
Organism: uncultured Alphaproteobacteria bacterium; assembly: GCA_963812075.1. Classification (GTDB taxonomy): domain Bacteria; phylum Pseudomonadota; class Alphaproteobacteria; order Acetobacterales; family Acetobacteraceae; genus JAMXLO01. The sequence goes on along the minus strand of CAWETN010000011.1, from coordinate 96,579 downwards.
CTTATGTCGCGCGTTCCATCGTCGTATTGTCCGAACGCCGCCAGCCTTCCAGGCTGACCACGAGGGAACCATGTTCGCCATCGTCAGGAAATTCACGCTCGTGCGCGGATCGGCCCCGGAGGCTACACGGCGCGTGAAGGACAGTTTCGTGCCGCTGTTGCGCGCACTTCCCGGCTTCACCGGCTACTATCTCTTGGATGGCGGGCCCGACGTACTCGTCAGCATCCGCGTATTCGCGAGCGCCGATGAGGCGATGGCGTCCAATGAGGTCGCTGCAAACTGGATCAGGAACAACGTCCTCGAATTCACCAAAGGCATGCCCGAGGTGATGGCCGGCAACGTACTGGTCAGCGAAACCAAGTCGGCGAACGACGAACATGGAGATGAGCCGGGCTGATGCTGCTGCCGGAGTGCGTAACGATGGCACCGGCGGTCATCTGGTTGCCAGCCCTGCCACCCTGGCCCATCATGCGCAGCCTTGCAGGCCTGGAGGCATCACGTCCATGCCGAACCCCTCGCCCAACCTGCCGCCCGACAAGCAGCGCGAGATGCTGCGCCAGATGCTCACTATCCGCCGCTTCGAGGAGCGCGCTTCGGCCGACTACCTTGCCGGCAAGATCTACGGTGTCGTGCACTGCTACATCGGCGAGGAGGCGGTGGCCGTCGGCGTCTGTACCGCGCTCGAACGCAGCGACCGGATCATCTCGACGCATCGCGGCCACGGCCACTGCATCGCCAAGGGCGCCGATCTGAACCGCATGATGGCGGAGCTGTACGGCCGGCAGACCGGCTACTGCAAGGGCAAGGGCGGCTCGATGCACATCGCCGATTTCGCCATCGGCATGCTGGGAGCTAACGGCATCGTCGCCGGCGGCATCGCGATCGTCACCGGCGCCGGGCTCGCGGCACAGCTGGAGGGAAAGGGCGGCGTCGCCGTGTCGTTTTTCGGCGACGGCGCATCGAATGCCGGCCCGTTTCACGAGTGCCTCAATATTGCGGCGACCTGGAAGCTGCCGATGCTCTACGTCTGCGAGAACAACATGTACGCCGCGCAGACCGCCGCGGCGGCGACGCATGCGCTGAGCGACGTGGCGTCACGCGCAGCGGGCTACGGCGTCCCGGGTGTCGTGGTCGACGGCAACGACGTATTCGCCGTCTACCAGGCGGCGAATGCCGCGGTGGCGCGGGCACGCGCCGGTGGCGGCCCGACGCTGATCGAATGCAAGACCTACCGTTGGCGCGGCCATACCGAACGGCGCGGCCAGCCCGATCCGCGCGACCGTGCGGAGGTCGAGACGTGGCAGCGCAAGGATCCGATCGCGCTGCTCGAGCGGCAGCTGCGCGAGCAGGGTGAGCTCGACGATGCGCGGCTGCGGGCGATGGAGGGCGACATCGTGGGCGCGCTCGAGGCCGCTGTCGCCTTCGCCGAGGCGAGCCCCTTTCCGATGCCGGAGCAGGCGACCGACGATGTGTTCGCAGCCTGACGCGAGGAGCGGACGATGCGCGAGCTGACCTACAACGAGGCCGCTGTCGAGGCGATCGCCGAGGAGATGCGGCGCGACCCGAAGATCTTCTACATGTCGACCGACGCGCTGCCGCCGCTGCTGAAGGAGTTCGGCCCGACGCGGATCAGGGCGACGCCGATCACCGAGGCGGCGCTGACCGGCATGGGGATCGGCGCCGCCGGCTCCGGCTTCCGCCCGATCGTCGACTGGCGGCAGGTGACGTTCTGCTTTGTCGCGATGGACCAGATCGTCAACCAGGCCGCGAAGATCCACTACATGTTCGGCGGCCAGGTGGCCTTTCCGATCCTGTTCCGCGCATCGGTCGGCGGCGGCGGGCAGGTCGCGGCGCAGCACTCGCAGTCGCCCTATTCGATGTTCATGAATGTCGCCGGGCTGAAGATGTTCCTGCCGTCGACGCCGTACGACATGAAGGGGCTGATGAAGACGGCGATCCGCGACAACAACCCGGTGATCTCGTTCGAGTCGGGCCGGCTGATGGGGCGCAAGGGCGAGGTACCGGAGGGAGACTACACGATCCCGCTCGGTGTGGCCGACGTGAAGCGCGCTGGCAGCGACGTGACGGTGGTCGCCCTGGCGTGGCTGGTGCACGAGGCGCTCGCCGCGGCAGAGACGCTGGCGGCGGAGGGGTTGTCGGTGGAGGTCATCGATCCGCGCACGCTGGTGCCGCTGGATGCGGCAACGATCCGGCAGTCGGTGCAGAAGACGGGGCGGCTGGTGATCGCCGACGAGGCGGGACCGACGGCGGGGTTCTCGGCGGAGGTCGCGGCGCTGGTCACCGAGGATGCCGCGACATTCGCGCGCCTGAAGGCACCGGTGAAGCGGGTGTGCGCCTTGCAGGTGCCGATACCCTATACGCCGGTGCTGGAAAGCGCGGTGTTCCCGGATCGCAATCGGATCATCGCCGGGGTTCGGGACGTGCTGCAAGGACGCGGCCGCGCAGAGGCCGCGTGAGGACGCGGGCTCGCGCCCCGCTGTAATCGTCGGGCTCTGAGCCCTTGGCCCTTCGGAACCGGCGCCGCTGCGAAGAGGTTTTGTTCCGGTGCTGGTCAAGCGCGCAGTCGCACGGCGACATCTCCGCCAGTTTGCCCTTCAAGCAGCTCGACCCGATTGTCCTCGCCCGGCAGATGGTACCCGTCGCGCGTCAACCGGTGCCGAGGAACCGGATGGCGGCTCAGAACGTCCGTGCGGTTGGTGTCCATGGTCACGGTCACCCGGGCTCAACGGGAGTCCCGTTGTCGCCCTCAACCGGTATCGGCATGATGCCAGGCCACCATCGCCATGCGCGAGGTCATCGATGCCCGCTCCGATCGTCATCGCCGACAGCATCACGCGTTTCGGTCCGGAGGCCGCCGGCGCGGTCGTCGTCAACGCCTCGCATGGTGGGGTCACGGCCGGCTACCTGGCGGCCAAGCTCCAGGCCGTGGCCGCCATCTTCAACGATGCCGGCGTCGGCCGCGACCGCGCGGGGATTGCCGGTCTCGACTACCTGCAGGATTTCGGCACCCCCGCCGCAACCGTCGGCCACGACAGCGCGCGGATCGGCGACGGCGCCGACATGATGGCCAGCGGCATCATCACCCATGCGAACGCGCTCGCCGCATCGCTCGGCGTCACCCCGGGCCAGTCGTGTCGCGCCGCCGCCGCCGCACTGCAACAGGCGCACTCCGCGCACCGCGCACCGCCGGAAGCGCCGGAATTGGCATTCCTGCTCATCGCCGAAACGCCACGGGTCTGGGCGCTCGACTCAGCGTCCCTCGTGCTGCCCGAGCACAACGACGCCATCGTCGTCACCGGCTCGCATGGCGGACTGCTCGGCGCCAGGCCGGAGACCGCGCTCAAATACGACGCACTCGGCGCCGCTGTACAACGACGCGGGCATCGGCAAGGACGCCGCCGGCGTTTCCCGGCTGCCGGCGCTCGACGCGCGCGGCATCGCCGCCGCGACGGTGTCGGCCGCCAGCGCCCGCATCGGCGACGCACGCTCGACCTACGCGGACGGGATCATCAGCCGGGTCAACGCCCGCGCCGCCGCACTCGGCCTGCGCGACGGCATCAGCGCGCGTGACTTCGTCGCCGGACTGCGCCGCGCTCTCGGCGCATGAGGAGGAATCATGAGCTCCACACTGCACAATCGTCCGTCCGGCACGATGACCGGCGGACGCGCGCTGGCAGAGATGCTGCGCCTGGCGGGCGCCGGGCCGATGTTCGGCATGGGCGGCTTCCAGCTGCTGCCGTTCTACGACGCGGTCGGTCTGGTCGGCCTGAACCACCACCTGATCAACGACGAGCGCTGCGGCGCCTTCGCAGCCGATGCCTATGCAAGGGTCACCAACCGTCCCGGCATCTGCGACGGCACGCTCGGCCCCGGCGCCACCAACCTCGTCACCGGTCTCGTCGAATCGCTGAACGGCGGCATCCCGATCGTCGCGATCACCGGCGACACCAACCGCATGCATTCCTGGAAGAACATGACCCAGGAATCCCGCCAGGTCGAAATCCTCCGCCCCGCGGTGAAGGAGCTGATCCGCGTCGAGATGACCGCCCGCATCCCCGAACTGGTGCGGCGCGCGTTCGCAGTCGCCACGTCGGGACGGCCAGGCCCGGTGCTGCTCGACGTGCCCGAGGACGTCGCCCACGGCACCCACGACTTCGCGCCCGAGGCCTTCGTGATCGACGAAGCGACGCTGAAGGCGCCGGCACGGCGCATCCGCCCCGACCGTGCCGATATCGAGCGCGCCGCGAAGTTGATCGCCAAGGCCAGGCGGCCGCTGCTGCTGACCGGCGGCGGCATCCACCTGTCCGAGGCCTGGAGCGCGCTGACCCGCTTCGCCGAAGCCCAGTCCATCCCGGTCGCGCACACCATGAGCGGCAAGGGCGGCATCGCCTGCACGAACAGGTTGTCGGTCGGTCTGTTCGGTCGCTATTCGCGCATCGCCAACGACCTGATCGAGGCGTCGGACTGCCTGATCGTCGTCGGCTGCAAGCTGGGCGAGATCGCCACCAAACGATTCGCGCTGCCGCCTGCCCACATCCCGGTGATCCATCTCGACATCGTCGCCGAGGAGATCGGCCGCTGCATCCCGGCAGAGATCGCGCTGTGGGGCGATGCGCGTGCCGGGATCGAGGACCTCACCGATGCGCTGTCGGACAGCGCTGCCGCCGCCCGCGCGGTGCGGGCCGACTATGTGGGCGAACTGGCGCCGCGCATGCAGGCCTGGGAGGACGATGCGGCGCCCCGGCTCAACTCCCGCGACCGGCCGGTGCACATGGCGCGGCTCTGTCGCGAGTTGAACAAGACCCTGCCGGAGGACGCTCTGCTCGTCGCCGATGGCGGCTTCGCCGGTCACTGGACCGGACTGCTCTACGACACCAAGCGCGCCGGACGCAGCTTCATCCCGGATCGCGGCTTCGCCTCGATCGGCTACGGACTGCCGGGCGGGATGGGCGCGGCGCTGGCGGCGCCGGATCGGCCGGTCGTCGCGATCAGCGGCGATGGCGGGTTCAACATGACGCTGGGAGAACTCGAGACTGCGCGCCGCACCGGGTGCGGTCTCACGGTGATCGTCGTCAACAATGCCGCCTCCGGCTACGTCAAGGCGCTGCAGCACGCGATGATGGGCGGGCGCTACCAGTCGGCCGACCTCAAGGAGATGGACTACGCGGCGATCGCCCGGACGATGGGCTGCGGCGGCATTCGCGTCGAAGATCCCGAGGCGCTGTCGGTGGCGCTGCGTCGAGGCATGGAGGAACGCGACCGCCCGACGGTGGTCGACGTCGTCGTCACCCGCGACCCTGCACAGATGCTTCCAGCGGTCGACAATCGCACGGTGGAGATCAAGCGGGGCGACCGGGTGGCTTAGGCTTGGTTGAGAGTCAACCGCTCGCATCGACCAAAGGCCGGGACGCGGCCACGAACGCTTCGAGGACCCTGCCGAGCACGTCGTCAACGGCACTGATGAGCCCCGGTCACGGTTGCCGCCGGAGATGTTCCAGCAGCCGCTGCGCTGCCTCGTCTCCTGTCAGGTCGGCCAGATCGTTACGGCGAGCCCAGGGCCCCCCTGACCACCGTCTTTTTGGCAGACTACATGTATGGGATCCGCCACGTCCTCTTGCCGGACGGTCGCGGCAAGCCGCCCTTGCATGCGCCCTTGCGTCATGGTCCAAGCGCGAGGATCACGCATGGCCCGGAACCCACATGCCCGATTCCCTGCCTGATCCCGCCGCCACCGCCGCACTCGCCGCCGAACGCGTGCTGATCCTGGACTTCGGCAGCCAGGTCACCCAGCTGATCGCGCGCCGCCTGCGCGAGTGCGGGCGTCTACTGCGAGATCTGGCCGTTCAACGCCGATCCGGACCGCATCGCCGCGTGGCGGCCGCGCGGCATCATCCTGTCCGGCGGCCCGGCCAGCCTGACCGAGGGCACCTCGCCGCGCGCGCCGCAGGCGGTGTTCGAGGCGGGCGTGCCGGTGCTCGGCATCTGCTACGGCATGCAGACGATGTGCGACCAGCTGGGCGGCGAGGTGCAGGGCTCGGACCACCGCGAATTCGGCCGCGCCTTCGTCGATCTCGACCGACGACTGCGTGCTGTTCCAGGGCGTCTGGCACAAGGGCGGGCGCGAGCAGGTGTGGATGAGCCACGGCGACCGCGTGACGCGCCTGCCGCCGGGCTTCCGCGCGGTGGCGGTCAGCGAGGGCGCGCCGTTCGCCGCCATCGCCGATGACTGCGCGGCAGTTCTACGGGCTGCTGTTCCATCCCGAGGTGGTGCACACGCCGCACGGCGCGGCGCTGCTGCGCAACTTCACCCACGGCGTGCTGGGACTGTCCGGCAGCTGGACCATGGCGGGCTTCCGCGCCACCGAGATCGCCCGCATCCGCGCCGAGGTGGGGCGGCGGCGGGTGATCTGCGGCCTGTCCGGCGGAGTCGATTCCGTCGGTGGCCGCGGTGCTGATCCACGAGGCGATCGGCGACCAGCTCACCTGCATCTTCGTCGATCACGGCCTGCTGCGGCAGGGCGAGGCGGACGAGGTGGTCGCCACCTTCCGCGACCGCTTCAACATCCGCCTGGTGCACTGCGACGCGTCCGAGCTGTTCCTTGGCGCGCTGGAGGGCGTCACCGATCCGGAGGCGAAGCGCAAGACGATCGGCCGGCTGTTCATCGATGTGTTCGAGGCGGAGGCGCACAGGCTGGGCGGCGCCGACTGGCTGGCGCAGGGCACGCTGTATCCGGACGTGATCGAGAGCGTCAGCTTCACCGGCGGCCCCTCGGTCACCATCAAGTCGCACCACAACGTCGGCGGCCTGCCCGAGCGGATGCGGATGAAGCTGGTCGAGCCGCTGCGCGAGCTGTTCAAGGACGAGGTGCGCGCGCTGGGCCGCGAGCTGGGGCTGCCCGAGGCGATCGTCGGGCGGCATCCGTTTCCGGGCCCCGGGCTGGCGATCCGCATCCCCGGCGCGATCACGCGCGAGCGGCTGGAGCTGCTGCGCAAGGCGGATGCGATCTTCCTCGAGGAGATCCGCGCGGCCGGACTGTACGACGCGATCTGGCAGGCGTTCGCGGTGCTGCTGCCGGTGCGCACGGTGGGCGTGATGGGCGACGGGCGCACCTACGACCATGCCTGCGCGCTGCGCGCCGTCACCTCGACCGATGGCATGACTGCCGATGTCTATCCGTTCGATGCGGCGTTCCTCACCCGCGTGGCGGGGCGGATCGTCAACGAGGTGCGCGGGATCAACCGCGTGACCTACGACATCACCAGCAAGCCGCCTGGGACGATCGAGTGGGAATGAGGGGGGAGTACCTGTGGAGTAGTATCGGATAGCAGAGGACACTCGAGTGAATCCCAGGCCATCGATAGTAGCCGATAGATTCTAAGCGACCCGCAGATCTGCCGCTCCGTCGGCGTCTCCCCGCTCTTCGAGCGGCGCCCATACGCCGTCAGGCCCACCCCAACCGTCGCGAATTTGTGCCTTCAAATATTCGGTCGCGCGCTGCTCGAAGAAGTTAACGCGCGACCAGTTCTCGGCGTCGATCATACGGTCGTAGATCGATGACTGCTCCTTCTTGAACAAATCCTCGAAGCGCGGATGAACTCACTGTCAAAGCTTCACGAACCGATAGGCGAAGCGATCGGTCTCGCCCTTGATCGAGGGATCGAAAACCTTGATCGAGTGCGGCTCGTCCTTGTTCGTGAGCATGGTGCTTTCCGCGTCCAGCACGAAGCCGGCCGCCTCCACCTCCTTGCGGACGGACGCAGGGTCGATCCGATGCAGCGACTGGGCGTCGCTCGTGCCCGCCCCGGCGGCGGCGGCGTGGTCGACGATGACGTATGACCCACCGGGCTTCAGCCGCTTGTAGACGGCCCGATTGAAGTCGGCCGCCGTAGCGCCCTTGGCCTGCATCAGCGCGGTGTGGAGATCGTGGTAAAACAGGTGCAGCCACAAGACATCCGCTGGTTGCGTGACCTCCGGCATCGCCACGAGGTCCGCCGAGACGGCTTCGACGTTTTCTAGGCCCGGCTCCTTCGCGAGCGTTTGCATGCGGCCGACCGGATCGTTCTTGAAGTGGGCGACTTCGGCCGGCACGAAGCTGTAGACCCGTCCTCCGGGTCCCACGACGTCAGAGAAGAGGCGCGTCCAATCGCCGTCGCCTGGGTAAACGTCGATGACGGAGGAGCCCGTTTCTACGCGTGCGAACCGGATCAACTCGGATAGCTTGGATTGGTCATACATCGGGATCTCCGTTACGGTTGGGCATTCGACGAGCGTACGGCGTGCGAGGGAGCGATATACGACTGATCCACCGTCTACCCCCGACCCGATGGCCGCAGATGGCCAGCGCTACGCCGCCAGCTCGGTCGGGTCGCGTCGCAATGAAGCTTCAGCGGCTTTCGCCGCCATCGTCGCGTGGGCCCACCAGACGAGCTCATCCAAAGCCGACTTCGTGGAGGCAAGCAGGTGTGCCTCGATGTCTTCGATGGGCTTGTTTGCACCCATCGGGGAGGTCGACCTGAAATCGGCGCCGCCAATGTTGACGGTGGCTGCGGTCGAAACCATTTGCAGCGCACTCGTGATTTGGCGTAGATGCTCAATCGCCCGCGCCGCTCCGGCCCCGCCGTAACCAATGGCAGTGAACGGCTTACGTCCCCACTCCTTATAGGCTTGGTCGAGCGCATTCTTCAGCACACCCGTGATCGAGCTGTTGTATTCGGCCACCACGAAAACGAAGCCGTCGTATCGGGCGAGCGTTTTCTGCCAGCGCAATGCCTCGGGGTTCTCGCTGGGCGTCGACATAGGCGGCCCCTTCTCATCGAAGAAGGGCATCGGATGGTCGCGAAGGTCGAGAAGTTCCGCCTCGATGTCGTCACGGGCCTGGGTCTGTTTCAGCATCCAGCCAGCGGCCTTGTCGGCGTACCGACCGGGCCGGGTCGAGCCAATCACAATGGCGATACGGGGTTTCGTGGTCATGATAACCTCATATTTTTTTCGCCAAGTTGTTGCTGCATTACGGAAGGCAAGTTGTAGCAATGAAAGGAGATGATCTTCCCACCCTCAAGGTGATAAACATCGCAACCTCGGGACATCTATTGTCTTGCCCGTTGGAGCTAGAGTTCCAGAAGCAAGGGCCAGCTCACCTTTATGCGTTCCCCGAATTGCGATTTCGACAACGACGACGTTCTCCGCGACGTAGATGCTAAGTAACTCACGGTGGACGTCGGGGAATGCACTTGCTAAGCCGGCAATGGAGTCACCAATGGCCTTCCCGCGGAACTTCGTGCCGGAAGCCATATCCAACATGTATCCTTCGTCAGAGAACATGGAGACAAATTTCTGCGTATCTATCCTTGCCCCTCTCCGTAGGTGTAGAGTTTTCTGATGAACTTTTCATGATCAAGCATAAGTCTCCGGCAATTGTTTAGCCTTATCGTTGCCAAGCCAACTTTGCCGCTGTTCCTGTTGGCAGGCGAAGCTTTCTGACTTACTACTTTGGTTTTGTTGTGCGTTCGCATAATATTCTCCTAATGTTGATGACGCTTCAGCAAAATGCTGCAACATGTGAGGTTATGCCCTTGCTATAATGATGTGATGCTATACCCGTCGTTTGATAGAACTTACTAATCGATCCTTTCTGGAGTTTTACCGCCATTTGGTGCTTCGGCAAGGCGTTTGCCGCTGTTCAACATGTTAGCTGACTTTACAAATTTTCGTGTGGTATCGGTTTCGATGGGTTATGGCCTGGGCTCGCGTCCATCTCGGAGGCCCGCGCCAGTGCTTGCGTGTCGATATACTCCCGGATGTTCGCCACTTTGCCATTTCGAACGGTAATGGCGAAAATCCAATCGTCGTCGAACGTCTTATTCGTGGCTTTGATTTTCCCCTTAGCGACGCCGACGACCAAAACCCGGTCTCCCTGCGCTACGTATTCGGAGGGTTCTGTTGAAGTTTCGACCGTTTCGGAGGCATTCTGAAGAAAATCCTCCAATCCCGCGTGCCCGCGATGCGTTCCGGCCAGTGGCCAGTCCTTTCCCGGAATGATCCACTCAATATCTTCGGCAGACAACGCCAGCAGCGCTTGCTTATCGCCGCGGCCCATTGCTGCAAAGAAATCCTTCACGGTCTGGACATTCTTTTCGATGCTCATTGTGAACTCTCTCCTTTTTCTTATATCGGTTCGCGTCCGATCTACTCCATTGCTTTCACTTTCGCGACCGGCCGGGCGCAGCGTGTCAGAGTTGCGCGAGGCCGCCGTCGACGGCGACCTCGCTGGCGGTCATGAAGCTGCTGTCCGACGACGCGAGAAAGGCGGCCACGGCCGCGATCTCCGCCGGATCGGCCATGCGCTGGAGCGGAGTCATCGCGCCGTAGGCCTTCTGGCCCTCCTCGCCCAGCGCTTCCTTCGCGAGTTCGGTCGCCGTCGCCCCGGGCGACAGGACGTTTACCCGGATGCCGGTGCCCTTCAGCTCCTCCGCCCAGGTCCGCGCGAGGTTTCGCACTGCCGCCTTGCTCGCGCTGTAGGCAGTGAATCCTGTAGCGCCCGTGGTGCCGGCGCTCGATCCGGTCAGGATGATCGAGCCGCCCTGGCCCATCAGCGGCAACGCCTTCTGGACCGTGAAGATCGTACCCTTCACATTGGTGTCGAAGGTTTCGTCAATGTGCTTGCCTGTGATCTGGCCGAGCGGAAGCGGGCTTCCTGCCCCGGCATTGGCGAAGACGATGTCGAGGGTTCCGCGCTCGGCCTTCACCGCCGCGTAGAGTCGGTCGAGGTCGGCTTCATCCGAGACCGAGCCCTTCACCGCGCGGGCATTGGGCCCGAGGTCGGCCACAGCGGCGTCGAGCGCTTCCTGCCGGCGGCCGAAGATGAAGACGAAGGCGCCCTCCTCGATGAAGCGCTTTGCCGAGGCGAGGCCGATGCCGGTGGCGCCGCCCGTGATGACGGCGGTCTTTCCGTTCAATCTGGTCATGTCGTGCAGTCCTTGTTTCGCCTCTCGGATCCTTGGCTGTACGGGAAGGTCTTCCGAGAGCCTCACATGGGTTCCCCGGCGGCAGCGGTGAGTGCGGAATCGCTCACATCGGGGGTGATCACTGGACCGTGCTGCGACGCATCGCTCAGCTCGAGGACCGCCTGCGGGACGCAAATGTTCGAAAAGCTGCCTTCGGGCTACCGCCTGACTGCTGCGGGCGAGGAGGTTTTCGAACTCGCGGAGCAGATGGAAGCGTCATCGCACCAACTGGAGACGCGCGTCTTCGGGCGCGACCAGAGCGCGCGCGGGCTTCTGCGGGTGACGTTGGCTCCGACCCTCGCGACACACTTGCTCATTAGGCCAAGGCGGGTGTGGGCAGCGGCTTCGGGATACAAGAATGGTCAGACATTGTGGACGCATGGTGAAGGGACGGGAGCATACGCCCGCTCTCTTGCCGCCCGCTATGCCTCTAATGGAGCTTGATCCCGCGCTTTGAGCGGCCGCGTCTTCCGCTTTGCGACGTCCGGGTGTGGAGCGCGACGAATTGAAGCCGCTCGCTCCGCCAATAGCCACGTTTCGACCTCAGCGAGGTCCCAAACGATGCACCGCGACGATGGCGCAAATCGGCGTGGGAAGGCGACGCCTGAGGAGCGCGCCTGAGTTCTTCAGGAATTCGGGGCGTTCTATCGAGGCACGCACGGCAACAGCCGCAGCATAATTGCGGCAGTCTGTGCGCTATCTCGCCCGGACGGCGATGCGAGGGGTCTGCTCCAGAGGCGAATGGCTTTGAGAGTTGTTGTTTCTTCCTCGGGGGCATAATCTGGTAAGCATCAGCCGGATAGCGCGGATGTTGGATCGTCGAGCCACTCGACCTGCAGATCGCCGCCCGCCTGACGCGCCATTGATTCTCGCTCAACGGCGATTCTCGCTCAACGGCGCGAAATGTACGCTCACCCCCATTGAAGGGGGAGCGCCGGTTTGGGGCCGAGCTTGCGCTATCTGCGCGAGCTGCGGCTTCACCACGAAAGTCCATGCCACTCAAAGTTGGGCTGTGCGTCGCGTTACGCCGAGGTTGGGCAGTTGACGCTATAGTTCGGGAAGGGTTCCTTTCGCTCGTCCATGTTAGGCCGGCAGCTTGTCGTACCGGGCCTTCCCATCCATGAGCGTGAGCAAGACAGGGGTCTTGTGAATGTCCTCCAGCTTTCCTTCGAGCAGATTCTTGCCGAGGACGATGAGATCCGCCTTTTTGCCGACTTCGATCGAGCCGATCTGATCTTCCAGCCGAAGCTGATAGGCGCCGTTGATCGTGTAGGCGCGGATCGCCTCTTCGACACTGATCCGCTGCCTCGCGACCATGGGAGGATCATCGGGGAAGCCCGGCCGCTTGCGCGTGACGGTCGCCTCTAGCTGGAACAGCGGCGGGATCTCGTCGATATCAACGCCGGGAAGGTCGGCGCCGAATGTGACCGTCGCGCCCGAGCGAACAAGATCGCCATAGGGATACACGCGCTGTTCGACGCGCTCTGCGCCGAACAGCGTCTTGTATTGCTCGACATAGACGCCGTCGTAATTCGTGGCCCAAAGCGGCGTGCCGTTGGCGATTATCCCGAGACGTTTGAACCGCTGGACATCATCCGGATGCGTCAGGCTGAGATGACAGATCGCGTGGCGCCGTCCTTGCTGGCCGAGCCGGGCCTGTACGTCTTCGATGGCGTCGAGCACGGCCCGGACGGATCCATCCCCGTCGGCGTGGATATGCATGTCGAATCCGGCGCGCTGAGTGGCCTCGATCTGCGCCTTGATGTGGCTCGGTGGCAGAGTGATCGTTCCTCTGAAGTCCGGCTGATTGGCGAACGGCTCCAGCAGCAGCGCGGTGCCGGCGACGGCGGTGCCGTCAACCCACATCTTGCAGATCGATATCTGCACATGGGACGAGCGCAGCCTTACGTTCCAGTCGACGAGCTCGGCGGCAATAGCCTGCGGATCATCTTCGGCGTTGCGCGTGAAGACGGTGCCGACAATGCGGAGCGGCAGCTCACCGTGCCGATCCCGTTCAATGAGATCCCGCCACGCGGCTTCGGCGGCTCCGTTGGACGGGCCGGCGAGCAGGCCCGCCTCCATATAGGTGGTCATCCCGAAGGCGGGCGCGCGATCGATCGTCAGCCGTTGAGAGTCGCGTATGGCTTCGAGGGACATCATGCCAAGGGCGATGGCGACGGGGAGCGCGGCTGCTGCTTCAACCGCGGAGCCAGTCGGCGTTCCGTCTGGGTCGCGCTTGTAATACTGCTTGCCGGGGTCCGGATCGGGGGTGTGTTTGTCCAGCCCTGCCGCCTTCATCGCCGCGGTATTGAACCAGAGATCGTGTGCGTCTGCGTTGAAGATATACATCGGCCGATCGCCGGTGAGTTCGTCGAGCCACTCGCGTCGAGGATAACCATCACCGAATGAAACACCGACGGTCCAGCCATGGCCGCGAAGTGGCGCGTCAAGAGGTTGCGTGGCGATCCACTCGCGGATGGTGTCGAGGATCTTATCCTTGCCGACAAGACCGCGAATGTTGACGCCGAGCTTGGTGAGGGCCGCGACGGCAAGGTGGTTGTGGGCATCGACGAAGCCGGGCAGCAGCATCCGTCCATGAAGATCGACGACGCGCGTCGCGGGGCCGCGCCACGCCTTCGCCGCATCGGCATCGCCGACATACACGATCTGATCGCCAAGCACCGCCACGGCTTGCGCCGAGGGTTGGACGGGATTGACCGTGTAGATCGTTCCGTTGAGAAACAGCCAGTCGGCTTTTCGGTCTGCTGGCGTTGCGGGCCGCGGCGTTTCCGCTGAAAAGCCCAGCGACGGCGCGACGACCGCGGCCGCCATGAACACGCCGGCGCCGCGCAGCACCTGGCGTCGCGAAGCGGGGAAGCACCTGTCGAGCGCTCTCATCCAATCGCAGCTCTGACACATGGCTTAACGTCTCCTCTTCATCCCGCCGTCTTGCAAAGCTCCGCTGCTCAAGAACTCGTTACCTGCGCTCCTTCTACCACCTGCGCCCACTTGAAGAATTGATCTGGGTCAATCTCGTAAGAACTCCCGAAATTCGTTGCCTAAGAGCCTCGCAACTCATGAGCTCGAGCGATGCGGCGGATAGCGGGAGACAAAAGGAATCTGAAACGCATCATCAGGTAGCGAGATATTCGTTCCGATTTGCTCAAAATATCGTGCGAATTTCGGCCGGCGGCACGATGCAGAGAGTTCTAGACGTTTAACTGGGCGAACCAGGGCGTGGAACCGTTAGACGGCGATTGGAAGGCTTGGCAGCCCATCCGGGAAGCGCTCAAAGGCGTCGAAGGCGCGTTCGTCATGTTGCCGGCTGTCTGGGCGCCCTCGCCCGACTACAAAGAAGCAAAGGACGTGACTGCAAACGATGTCGAGGCGCTCACCAAGGCAGCGCCGCCGTGAGTGGTTTCGCTTTCGTCGATGGGTGCGAACAGAACCCGCGGGCTCGGGATGATCAGGACCTTGTCGCTTCTGGAGCAAGGTTTTCGCGACCTGATATCGCCAATCGCATTTGTGCGCGCAGGTGGATTCTTCGAAACTTCCTCTACGGCTTGCAGGTCGCCCAGGGCGGAGCGCTACCGGTCTACTACAATCCGACAAACCGGAAATCGACCATGGTCGCGACGAATGACATCGGCGCGGAGGTCGCGACCCCTTTGACCGGGCCAGCGTGGTCAGGGCAGGGCGTCGTCGAGCTTGGTTCGATGGTCACCGCGGATGAAGTCGCGGAGCAATCGGGTGAAGTCCCAAATCTCGAAGCGAAAGCCTTTGCAGTCCCGCGTGCAGGGTGGGCGGAGGCGTTCGAGCAATTCGGCATCCCGAAAGGGTCGCACCGAACCTGCTGAAGAAATGTTTGAGGCCGTGAATGCAGGATGGATGGACCTCGAGTCGAGGTGCGGACGACGTCCGCACGACGTAGCGGAGCCAGCCCCAGTCATGCCGTACAGCAGCAGGCGAACGGCATGCCGACTTTCCGGCTTCCCAACGAGCGCAAGCCCATTGGATTTTGTACCGGAACGACTTGTAGGGTAAATCGACCAAGCCCCAAGCTTCGGAAAGAGATCGCCATTCGGAGAGCGATTTGGCCGCGAACCCCCCAAGCCTGACGCGCCAAAGGCTGCGGCAGCGGGGCCTTTGCGCGATCCTCAGAGTGGCGGAGAGTGTTTGGTCGGCAGCGGTCTGGAGCGGGCGAAGGGATTCGAACCCTCGACCCCAACCTTGGCAAGGTTATGCTCTACCCCTGAGCTACGCCCGCGCTCCCGGACAGGGCGCGGTTTCTAGGCGGCTTCCCCACCGATTGCAAGCCGATCCGCGCCGCGGCATGGTCCGCCGACCCCGCCGGGCTTGCCGTCGGCGGCGCCGCGCAACATCTATCTCGGCTAAAGTCAAAGAGGCCGGAGGACCATGGACGAGCTGATCATAGGTCGCGAACCATCGGCCGGCGCCAGCGACGGCGCCGCCATGATCATCGACGGCGACCAGAAGACCTTCATGAAGGAAGTCGTGGAAGCGTCGCGCACGCTCCCGGTCCTGGTCGATTTCTGGGCCACGTGGTGCGGTCCCTGCAAGCAGCTCACGCCGACCCTGGAGAAGGTGGTCCGCGCCGCCGGTGGTCGCGTCAAGCTGGTGAAGATCGACATCGACCAGAACCGTTCGCTGGTGCAGCAACTCGCGCAGCTGGGCCTTCCCATGCAGTCGGTGCCAACGGTCGCGGCCTTCTGGCAGGGTCAGATCGCCGACCTGTTCCAGGGCGCACTGCCGGAATCCGAGGTGAAGCGCTTCGTCGAGGGCCTGCTCAAGGTTTCCGGCGGCTCGATGCCCGGCGCCGACCTGCTCGCCGAGGCGAAGGCGGCGTTGGAGGCCGGTGATGCTCAGCAGGCCGGTGAGCTGTTCAGCGAGCTGGTCCAACAGGAACCGGAGAACGGCGATGCCTGGGGCGGTCTGATCCGTGCCCTGATGGCTTTGGGGCAGGAGGACCAGGCACGCCAGGCACTCGATCAGGTGCCGGCCAAGATCGCCGACCACGCCGAGGTCGCCGGCGCGCGCAGCGCATTGCTGCTGGCCGAGGAAGGGCGCAAGGCGCAGGGCCAGCTGCAGAGCCTCGAGGCCCGTCTCGTCGCCGATCCCGCGGACCTGCAGGCGCGCTACGACCTGGCGACCGCGCTGAACGCCGGCGGCCAGCGCGAGCAGGCGGCGGAGGCGCTGCTGGAGATAATCCGGCGCAATCGCACCTGGAACGAGGATGCGGCCCGCCTGCAGCTGCTGAAGTTCTTCGAAGCCTGGGGCTCCGAAGACCCGGCAACCGGCGCCGCACGGCGCAGGTTGTCCGCGGTGCTGTTCAGCTAGATGGCCGCTTTTCATCCGTCCAAGGATGACCTGCCGGGCGAATTCGCCGTGTTCCCGCTGCCCGGCGCCATGCTGCTGCCACGCGGCAAGCTGCCGCTCAGGATCTTCGAGCCGCGCTACGTGGCGATGACCGAGGATGCACTCGGCCGCGGGCGTATGTTCGGCATGATCCAACCAGATCCGACGACCGCCGACACCGCCAATGGACCGGGCCTGTTCCGGGTGGGGTGCCTGGGGCGACTTTCTTCCTTCAGCGAGAGCGAAGAGGGTCACTACCTGATCACCCTGACCGGCGTGATCCGTTTCGCGGTGGCCGGCGAGATCGACATGCAGCGCGGCTATCGCCGCGTCCGCGGCGATTTCACGCCGTATCTGGCCGACCTCGATCTTTCGCCGCCGCCGATCGAGGTCAGCCGCGAGGCGCTGCTCGAGACCCTGCGTGGCTATTTCGCGCTGCGCGGGTTCGAGGCCGACTGGAATGCGATCAAGCGCCTGCCGGACGATCTGCTTGTGCTGACGCTGGCGATGGTCTGCCCGTTCGAGCCGGCCGAAAAGCAGGCCTTGCTCGAGGCGCCGACCGACAGCGAGCGGGCCGCCATCCTGATGGCACTGCTCAGCATGGGTGCCCTGGCGCCGGATGCATCGGGTGGTCGCAGCGTAAGCTGAAAGGGTGACGCACGATGAGCGAGCCGACCAGTGCAGGCCGTCAGGCGCCGATCGACCCACGGTTGCTGGAGATTCTGGTCTGTCCGCTGACCAAGGGACCGCTGGAATATGACCCCATCGCGGGCGAACTGATCAGCCGCAAGGCGGGTCTCGCCTATCCCGTGCGCGACGGGATACCCATCATGCTGCCCGAAGAGGCGCGCAAGCTGCAGGAATGATGGCAGTCGTCGCCACCGAGATCGTGCTCGACAGGGCGCGGCGCACACTGCGCGTGAGGTTCGACGACGGCGCCGATGCCTCGCTGTCGGCGGAATACCTTCGGGTGGAGAGTCCGAGCGCCGAGGTGCAGGGCCATGGACCGCACCAGAAGCAGACCGTGGCGGGGAAGCGGAATGTTGCCATCACCGCGATCGAGCCGGTCGGCCATTACGCCGTGCGGCTGCTGTTCGACGACGGCCACGACACAGGCATCTACTCCTGGGAGTACCTGCACGAGCTGGGCCGCGAACAGGCGCACCGCTGGCCCGCCTACCTGGCGGCACTGCAGGCGCGCGGATTGACCCGCGACCGCTGAGAGCTGCCCGCCTCGTGGTCGATCAGGTCCCCGTCCGCTTCCGGGTGAAGTCGGGCACGTTGCTGGCCGAGGCAACGAGCATCGGCGACTTCGTGACGGCCAGCGCGGCGACGGCCGCCTCGTTCTCGTTGATCTTCGCCATGATCGCCTCGCGCGACCGCTCGAAGACCGCGCGGTTATTGGTGACGAAGTCCTGCGACTTGCGCAGCCCGGCCAGATAGCCATTGATCTCCGGCACGACGTAGCGCGCCACCATGTCCCAGCTCCGCATGGTGTTCTCGGGGTTGGCCCAGTCATGCACGAAGCCGACCACGGTGCCGAACCCGCCGCTCATCTCGAGCACCGACTTGATGCGTGCCACCAGGTCGTCCGGCGTGCCGATGGTGGACACCGCACCCTGCGAGAACGCGGTCTTGTCCACCGCCTCGTCCGGCGACGCGAACGGCCGCGCGCCGGGGCGCTGCAGCGTGCCGGTGATGTATTCGTTGTGATGCCGCATCAGGCCGTCGCGCGCCTCCGCCCGCGCCTTCTCGCGCGTCTCGGCGATGTGCCAGCTCAGCAGCACGCGCCAGTTCTTCCGATCCACCGTCCTGCCATGCTTCGCCGCGGCGGCTTCGGCGAAGCCCCATTGCGTCGGCAGCGCGTTCAGGCCCTCCTCGGACAGCGATCCGATCGAGATGATGCCGATGCCGTGCTTGCCGGCGAGCGTCATGCCGGACGGACTGATCTGCGAGGCGACCGCGAATTCCATCTCCTCCTGCAGCGGCAGCAGTTGCAGCGCGGCGTCCTGCAGCGTGAACCACTCGGACCGGTGGGTGACGCGCTCGCCGTTGAACAGCCGGCGGATGACGCCGATCGCCTCGTCCTGGCGGTCGCGCAATACCATCGGATCGACGCCGAGCGTGTGCGCGTCGGATGCCAGCGCGCCAGGTCCCGACCCGAAGATCGCCCGGCCGCCCGTCATGTGGTCGAGCTGCACCATGCGCTGCGCGACGTTGAACGGATGATGATACGGCAGCGAGACGACGCCGGTCGCCAGCCTGATGCGCCTGGTGCGCTCGCCGGCCGCGGCGAGGAACATCTCGGGCGAGGCGATCATCTCCCAGCCGCTCGAGTGATGCTCGCCGCACCAGAACTCGTCGTAGCCCAGCGAGTCCAGATGCTCCACGAGGTCCAGGTCGCGGCGGAACTGCAGCATGGGATGCTCGCCAACCGGATGATGCGGGGCGAGAAAGGCGCCGAAGCGGAGACGCGGCATGCCGGAGATACTCCTGTGTCGTCCGGTTATCGATAGAGCGTTTCCACGGGAAGCGAAACTCGCCCTGCCCGGGGGTTGCACTGCCGCGGCAGCGCACCCCTGACGAAAACGCGCGGCGCTACTCTGCCGGCCGTTCGTACCAAACACGCCCGTCCTTCAGCGTGAGCTGGGCGAGCAGCCGCCGTTTCGCGATCATGGTGTCGCCGTCGCTGTCGCGTAGCTCGAAATTGTCGTCGCGCAATTCGAACACCGCGACGTCGGCGTTGGCGCCCGGCTTCAGCGTGCCCACCGTGCCCTCGTAACCCATGATCTTCGCCGGCACCGAAGTCGCACGCCGCACCACCTCGTCCAGCGGCATGCCGAAATGCAGCAGCTTGGTCATGGTCGTGGGCAGGTCCCACACCGGCCCCTGCGTCGCCGTCGTCATCGTCAGGTCGGTCGAGATCGTGTCGGTCATGAAACCCTGATCCAGCGCCTTCTGCGTCATGCGGAAGTTGAAATGGTTCCGGCCGTGCGCGCAGTCGAAGATGATGCCGTGGCGCTGCGCCTCGATCACCTCCTTCAGCACGAACTCCTTCTCCTGGCCCATGATGCCATGCGCGCGACCATGATAGCAGTGCGTGACGATGTCGCCCGGCTTCATGTGCGCGAGCAGGTCGGGCAGCGGCATCGGCGAGTCGGTGATATGCATCATCATCGGCACGCCGCCCGCCATGTCGGCCGCCTTGCGCGCCAGCTTCACCGGCTCGGCCGAGTATTCCCACACCAGGCCCGGCCCGAAGCGCAGCTTCACGCCGAACGCCAGATCCGGATTTTCCATGATCGTGCGGGCGCAGCCCTCGGGGTCGGCGTAGGGCAGATGCGACAGCTCGCCGCCGCGCGACGTGCCCGTAATGCCGATCGCCGACAGATTGACCGAAGCGCGCGACGCGGGTGCGCACCTCATGATCCAGCACATGGCGCAGGCCGGCGAAGGTTGCGGACCCGGCACTGCCGGCGTCGCACAACGTGGTGACGCCGCTGCGCCTGGCAGAAGCAGTCGGTACGGCCGCCCATGTCGTGCGCGTTGACAAAGACATGGGCGTGCATGTCCACCAGCCCCGGCGTCACCAGCCTGCCCTTGGCGCTGATCGTCCGCCGTGCCTCGTTCGCCGGCAGCGAGGGCGCCACGGCGACGATCTTGCCGCCGGCGATGCCGATGTCCATGACTCCGCGCAGCCCGGCAGCGGGATCGAGCACCTCGCCGCCGGTCAGCATGAGATCGTACTTCATGGCTTTCTCCCCTTCCCGCCTGCTCCGGATCGTTCATCCGAACCGGCTTCCTGACAAGCGGCGGCTGTGCGACCGTTCCGTCGCGCGATCATTGGGGCGGAGCGATATGCAGACCTACGACTACATCGTTGTCGGTGCGGGATCCGCCGGCGCGGTCGTCGCCAACCGGCTGTCGGCGGATGCACGCAACAAGGTGCTGCTGCTGGAGGCCGGGCCTGCCAGCCACCCCTGGTCGCGCATTCCGATCGGCTACGCCAGGCTGCTGACGAACCCGGCGGCGAACTGGCTCTACACCTCGGAGCCTGAGGCCAAGACCAATGGCCGGAGGCTTCCCGTGCCGCGCGGCAAGCTGCTCGGCGGCTCCAGTGCGATCAACGGCATGGCGTTCGTACGCGGCCAGGCACAGGACTTCGATACCTGGGCGCAGATGGGCAACACCGGCTGGAGCTACGATGACGTGCTGCCGTTCTTCAAGCGCATGGAGCGCTATGAGGAAGGCGACGATGCCTATCGCGGCCGCAACGGACCGATCCACGTGACCAATCCGCCGCCGCGTCTGCCGCTGTTCGCGGCGTTGATCCGGGCGGCCGGAGAAGTCGGGATCCCGCACAATGAAGATTACAACGGCGTCGCGCAGGACGGCATCGCGATGAGCCAGGCGTCCATCGCATCCGGCCGCCGGATGAGCACGGCACGCTGCTACCTGGACCCGATCCGCAGCCGCTCGAATCTGCACATCGAGACGAATGCGCTGGCCGAAGGCCTGATCCTCGATGGCAAGCGCTGCACGGGGATTCGCTATTCCGTGCGTGGCGATCAGCGAAAGGCGCGCGCGGCACGCGAGGTCGTGGTGAGTGCCGGAACCATCAACTCGCCGCAGCTGCTGGAGCTGTCGGGCATCGGCCAGCCCGAGCGTCTGCGCAATCTGGGTATCGAGGTGCGCCATGCGCTAACCGGCGTCGGCGAGAATCTGCGCGATCACTATGCGCCGCGGACCCGGTGGGCCGTCGGAGCGAAGGGGATCACCTACAACGACACGGGCCGCGGCTTCGGCATGGTGCGACAGGCGCTGCGCTACGCGTTGTTCGGGAGCGGCATGCTGGGCGCCGTCGGCGCGCCGATCCGTGCCTTCGTGCGCTCGCGCGAGGGACTCGATGCGCCCGACGTCATGCTGGGGTGGGTGCCCATGTTGACCGAGCCAGGGCCGAAAGGTCCGAAGATCTCCCGCCAGTCACGGCATGACCTGCTACGCGCATCCGATGCGGCCGGAGAGCAAGGGCAGCATCCACGTCACATCGTCCGATGCAAAGCGCCCGCCGGCGATCGCCTTCAACTTCCTGTCGTCGCCGGTCGATGCGGAGGTGACCGTGCGCGCGGTCCGCATCGCACGCGCCGTTATGACAGCGCCGGCACTGGCGGATCTTCAGGTGAGCGAGCTTGCGCCAGGCACCTCACGCAGCGCGGACGATGAGATACTGGACTGGGTGATCAGCGCGGCAGAGACCACGTACCACCCGGTAGGCACCTGCAAGATGGGCGCCGATCCCATGGCGGTCGTCGAACTCGCAGCTTCGCGTGCACGGGGTTGCCGGATTGCGCATCGCCGATGCGTCGATCATGCCGACGCTCACATCGGGCAACACCAATGCGCCGTCGATCATGATCGGCGAAAAGGCGGCGGACATGGTGCTGCGGCAGGCCGATTGAACACGAACCACCCGCACGGTACAACCGGGACATGCGAAACGACACTGAAACAGACCTGTCCGAGGCGCAACGTCGCGATCTGCGTCTGATCGCGGGCATCATGGTTCCGGCGAGCGAAGAATTCGCGGTGCCAGGCGCCGACGACGCGGCGATCTTCGACGACATCCTGCGCTCCCTTGGCCGCGACCGCGCCAGCGTGCGCGACGCGCTGACGCGGCTTGCCGCACTGGCGGGCGGCGCCTTCACCGCCTTGGACGATGCACGACGGCAAACGGTGGCGGACGCGTTCCTCGCCAGCGACGCGCCCGAGGTGGCGACGCTCGGGCGGGTGATCCTGCAATGCTACTACCGCGACGATCGGGTGATGCGGTCGCTCGGGCTGGAACCGCGGCCGCCGTTCCCAAAGGGACATACGCTCGAACAGGGCGACTGGTCGCTGCTGGATGCCGTGCGCGGGCGCGCGAAGATGTGGCGTGACGCGCCGTGACAGTGGGCAACGACATCGTCGATGTGCTGATCATCGGCTCCGGGGCGTCAGGCGCGGCGGTGGCGTGGAGCCTGGCCGAGACCCGCATGAAGATCCTGTGCCTGGAACAGGGTGACTGGATGAAGTCCACCGACTTCCCCAGCCACGACCGTGACTGGGAGGCGCGGCGCTTCGCCGATTTCCACATCAGTCCGAACCATCGCGGGCGGCGAGACCGACTACCCGATCAACGACGACAACTCGCCGATGAAGGTCGCCAATTTCAACGGCGTCGGCGGCGGCACGATCCTGTACACCGCGCACTTCCCGCGGATGCACCCGTCGGATTTCCGCGTGCGCACGCTCGACGGCGTCGCCGAGGACTGGCCGATCGGTTATGCGACGCTGGAGCCGTTCTTTGCCGGGAACGACCGCATGATGGGCGTATCGGGCCTCGCCGGCGATCCCGCCTATCCGCCACGCCAACCACCGATGCCGCCCTTGCCGCTCGGCCGGACCGGCATGCGCTACGCCCGCGCGATGAACAAGCTGGGCTGGCACTGGTGGCCGTCCGACACCGCGATCGCCACCACCGAATACGACGGGCGCGCGCCATGCATCAATCTTGGGCATTGCACGCCGGGCTGCGCACAGGGCGCGAAGGCGAGCACCGACATCACCTACTGGCCGCAGGCGATCCGTGCCGGCGTCGAGCTTCGCACGCGCTGCCGGGTGCGCGAGATCACCACCAACGAACACGGCATGGCCGCCGGCGCCATCTACTACGACGCCGATGGCATCGAACGGTTCCAGCCGGCCGAAGTGGTGATCCTGGCCTGCAACGGCATCGGCACACCTCGCCTGCTGCTCAACTCGGCGTCGGCACGCTTTCCCAACGGCCTCGCCAACTCCAGCGGAATGGTCGGCAGGAACCTGATGCTGCACCCGTGGCCGCAGGTGCGCGGCTACGTGGACGAAGAGATGGACGGCGACCGTGCGCCGATGACGGTGCTGTGGAGCAAGCAGTTCTACGAGACCGACCCCAGCCGCGACTTCGTGCGCGGCTACACGCTGCAATTCGCCCGCGGCACCGGCGTGGTCAACGAGGCGATCACCAGCGCCGCCGCCGGCCGTCTGCCATGGGGCAAGGACCATCATCGCGTCTATCGCCGGCTGCTGTACCGTCGCCTGCAGATCGGTATCGCCTGCGAGGACCTGCCGGAGGAGCACAACCGGGTGACGCTCGATCCTGTGCTGAAGGACGGTCACGGCATTCCGGCGCCGCGCATCGACTATGCCATCAGTGAGAACACGCGGCGCATGATGGAACACGGCATCGCGCGGGCGGAGGAGATTCTGAGCGCCGCCGGTGCCACGGACCTCTACACGTCGCGTACCCAGCTCAACAGCCCAGGCCACCTGCTGGGCACCGCGCGGATGGGGAACGATCCGGAGCGCTCCGTCGTCAATGCCTGGGGGCGCTGCCACGACGTGAGGAACCTGTTCATCGTCGACGGCAGTATCTGGGTCACCTCGGGTGGCGTGAATCCCACCTCGACCATCCAGGCGCTGGCACTGTACGTCGCCGACAGCATGAAGCAGCGCCTGGCGACCTTGTTCGACTGAGCGGCGCCCGCAGGCTTGCCCGTGGCGCTGTCCGGCATGACACTGGCGCCAAGCAACGAAGGAACCCAAGGAATGCCCAGCGAATTCGACATCGTCATCCGCGGCGGCAGCATCATGGACGGCAACGGCGGCACGCCGTTCGTGGGAGATGTCGCGGTCAGGGACGGCCGGATCGCGGAGGTCGGCAAGGTCTCCGGCGGCGGCCGCGAAGAGATCGACGCCGGTGGCCTGTCGGTCACGCCGGGCTTCGTCGACATCCACACGCACTACGACGGCCAGGCGATGTGGGATTCGCAGCTCGCTCCGTCCTCCTGGCATGGCGTGACCACCGTGGTGATGGGCAATTGCGGCGTCGGCTTCGCACCGGTGCGCAAGAACACCCAGGATGCCGTCATCGCGCTGATGGAAGGCGTGGAGGACATCCCCGGGCCCTGCCTGCACGAAGGCCTCGACTGGAGCTGGGAAAGCTTTTCCGAGTACCTCACCGCGCTGGAACGCCGCAGCCACGACATCGACTTCTGCGCGCTGCTGCCGCATGCGCCGATGCGCGTCTACGTCATGGGCGACCGCGCGCTGAATCTGGAGGACGCGAACCAGGCCGACATCGCCCAGATGCGCGCGATCACCGCCGATGCGGTGCGCGCCGGCGCGTTCGGCTTCTCGACCTCGCGCACCATCGCGCACAAGACGCTGGCCGGCGACCCGACGCCGACGCTGCGCGCGCAGGAGGCCGAGCTCACCGGCATCGCCATGGGGCTGAAGGACGCCGGGAAGGGGTTCATCGAGATGACCTCCGACTGGAACACGCCGGACCCGGCGACCGAGTTCGCCATGGTACGGCGGGTCATGCAGGCGTGCGGACGGCCGCTGGTGTTCTCGCTGAACCAGCGGCACGACCGTACCACCGCGTGGCGGGACCTCCTGGCGCTGTCCACCCAGGCCGCCGCCGATGGCCTGCCGATCCGCTGCGTCGCGCCGCCGCGACCGATCGGCGCGCTGCTTGGCCTGTCCGGCAGCCAGCAGCCGTTCGCCGGCACCCGTACGTATCGTTCCATCGCGCATCTGCCGCTTGCCCAGCGCGTCGCCGCGATGCGCGACCCGGAAGTGCGGGCGAAGATCACCACCGAGGATCCGGCCGAGTTCAACACCTGGTCGCTGCTGACCCGCATCGGCTGGGAGCGCATGTTCCGCTTCACCGATCCGTTGAACTACACGCCGGCGCGCGAGGACTCGGTGGCCGCGATCGCCGCGCGCGAGGGCCGCACGCCGCAGGAGGTGGCCTACGACATGCTGACCGAGGATGACGGCCGCGGCTTCATCTTCGCCTGCATCGTCAACTATGCGAACTACGACCTGGAGCCGGTGAAGGAGATGTATGCCCGCCAGCACGTCATCCCGGGCCTCTCCGACGGCGGTGCGCATGTCGCGTTCATCTCCGATGCGTCGTTCCCGACCTTCCTGTTCAGCTACTGGGGACGCGACCGCGGCGAAGATCGCATGGACATCCCCGACCTGGTGCGCCGCCAGACGCGCGAGCCGGCGCGCTTCGCCGGTCTCGCCGATCGCGGCGTGCTCGCACCCGGCATGAAGGCCGACATCAACGTGATCGACTTCGCCAACCTGGCGCTGGAGCGCCCGGAAATGGTGGTCGATCTGCCGGCCGGCGGACGGCGTCTGCTGCAGAAGGCGCGGGGCTACGCGGCGACCGTGAAGGCCGGGCAGATCACCTATCGCAACGGCGTGGCGACCGGCGCGCTGCCGGGAGGGCTGGTGCGCAGCCAGCCCTCATAGCCGCCGCTGCTTGCCGCCGGTCAGCCTGGCGATGAATTTCGCCAGGCTGGGACCGATCAGCAGCACCAGCACCAGCCGCGTGGTCTGCATCGCCATCACGAAGGCCACATCGACGTTGCTCGCCACCGCGATGATGGCGGCAGAGTCGGCGCCGCCAGGACTGGTGGCCAGGTAGGCAGTCAGCGGGTCGATGCCGGCCAGCACGACAAGCAGCGCCGCAAGGCCGCCGCAGACGGCGATCAGCACGAGGATCGACAGCACGACGCCCGGCAGCGCGCGGGCGGCGTGGGCCAGGATCGATCGGTTGAACCCGAGGCCGGTGCTCCAGCCGACGACGGTGTAGCTGGCGGCCAGCAGCCAGGGCGGCAGCTCGATCGTCAGCACGCCGGCATCCTGCAAGGCGATGCCGGCGCCCAGCGGCAGCAGCAGTGGCGCGGCCGGGATGCGGCGCAGCCGTGCCGCCAGGGTGCCGAAGCCGATCAGCGCCAAGGTTTCGGCGAACGGCAGCCAGGCAGGCAGCATGAACCAATGTGCGGCGGCGGCGGGTCCGGCGCCTGTGGTCCACACCCGCGCGACGATGGTCGCCAACAGCGCCACGAACAGCACGCGCAGATACTGCATGAAGGCCACGAGGCGGATGTCGGCGCCGTAGGCAGACGCCATCAGCATCATCGCCGAAGCGGCGCCGGGCGACGAACCCCATACGGCCGTGGTGCCTGGCAGCACGCGCCAGCGCGTAAGCAGCCAGCCAAGCGTGCTGCTTGCCGCAATCACCGCGATGACGGTGGCCAGAAACAGCGGCCAGTCGTGCAGGATCTCGCCGATGATGGCAGGCGGAATGCTGCGGGCGATCATGCAACCGATCACCGCCTGCGCAATCAGCACAGGCTGCGGCGCAACGCGCAGCTGGCTGCCGGACAACGCCACCACGATCGCCGCGATCATCGGTCCCAGCAGCAGTGCCGCAGGCAGGCGCACGGCCTGCAGGCCGAGTGCGACGATGCCCGAGAGGATGACCAGCACTGTCCATCGGCGGACGAGGCCCACTGCGTCGTCAGATGGCGATGGCGCCTCCATCCACGTGGATCTCGGAGCCGGTGATGTAGGAGGACTCGTCGGACGCCAGGAACAGGATGGCGTAGGCCACTTCGTCCACCTCGCCCGGCCGGCGCATCGGGATCACCCGCATCCGCTCGGCGCGGACCGCCGGCTCGGCGGTGCGACCCGAGGTGCGCATCGGCGGCATGATGCCGGGATGCACCGAGTTAGCGCGGATGTTGTCCTTGGCGTGCTGCACCGCGGTCGATTTCGTCATCAGCCGCACCGCCGCCTTCGAGGCATTGTACGCCATGTGCACGTGCTCGCTGCCGATGATGCCGGCGATCGAGGACAGGTTGACGATCGAGCCGCCGCCGCTCGTGGCCATCGCCGGGATGGCATGCTTGATCCCGAAGAACACCCCGGTCGCGTTGATCGCCATGATGCGGTGCCACGCCTCGGTGCTGAACATGTCCTGTTCGGCGCTGCCCGAAATGCCGGCGTTGTTCACCAGGACGTCGAGCCTGCCGAACCGCTGCGTCGTCGCGGCAATGACCGCGGTCCAGTTCTCCTCGCTGGTGACGTCGAGCCGTTCGAAATGCGCCGCGTCGCCGATCGCGTCGGCCACCTGCCGGCCTTCGTGCTCCAGCACGTCGGCGATCACCACCTTGGCACCTTCGCGCGCGAACAGCCGCGCCGTGGCGGCACCCATGCCGGAGGCCGCGCCGGTGACGATGGCGACCTTGTTCGCCAGGCGCATGGCGTCTCCCTCCCCTTGCTGTGTCGCGATCGACGTTGCCATGCTGCCCGACGGCACGAAAGTGGGAGGCATGGATGCGCTTTCAGGATCGCGGTGTCCTGGTCACCGGCGGCGGCAGCGGCATCGGACAGCAGGTGGGCTATCTGGCGGCGGAAGAAGGCGCGCGCGTCGCCATCGGCGACCTCGATCTGGAGCGCGCCGAGGCCACCGCGGCCGAGATCCGTCGGCGCAAGGGCGAGGCGCACGCCTTCCGGGTCGATGTCAGCGATCCGGCATCGGCCGCGGGCTTCGTCGATGCGGCGGCGGCCTCGCTTGGGCGGCTGGATGTGCTGGTCAATTCCGCCGGCATCCGCGAGATCGTCAGCGTGCTCGATCTGTCGTTCGACGAATGGCAGCGCGTCATCAGTGTCAACCTCTCGGGCACCTTTCTGACCAGCCAGGCGTTCGCCCGCCGGCTGGTGCAGCAGGGCAAGACGGGGCAGATCGTCAATCTCGCCTCCACGCTGGGCTTGATGGCGGCACCGAATCGCGCCGCCTACACCGCCTCGAAGCACGGTGTGGTGGGCCTGACGCGCGAGATGGCGCTGGAGTTGGGCGACAAAGGCATCCGCGTGAACGCGGTGGCGCCTGGGGTGGTGCGCACGCCGCTCACCGAGCGCTATTTCCAGGACCCGGCCTATGCGCAGGCCATCCGCGACATCCACGCCCTCGGCCGCTGGGCCGAACCCGAGGAGATCGCGCGTGCCATTCTGTTCCTTGCCGACGAGCAGAACGGCTTCATCACGGGAAGCATCCTGACCGTCGATGGCGGCTGGACGATCGGGAAGCGGATGTAGTGGTCGTCACCGGGTTCCCACATGCCGTGCGGGAGATCGAGCATACGCTGATCCCGCTGCGCGACGGCACGCACCTCGCCGCTCGCATCTGGTTGCCGACGGATGCCGAGGCGAAGCCGGTGCCGGCGATCCTGGAGTACCTGCCGTACCGCAAGCGGACCGGCACCTATGATCGCGATGCGCTGACGCATCCCGTATCTGGCCGGCCATGGCTACGCCGCAGCACGCGTCGACATCCGTGGCAGCGGCGAGTCGGACGGACTGCTGTGGGACGAGTACGCGCGACAGGAGCAGGACGACGCGCTCGAGGTGATCGACTGGCTGGCGGCGCAGCCATGGTGCAGCGGCGCGGTCGGCATAATGGGGATCTCCTGGGGCGGGTTCAACGCGCTGCAGGTCGCGGCACGGCGTCCGCCGGCGCTGCAGGCGATCATCACGCTCTGCTCCACCGACGACCGCTATCGCGACGACGTGCACTATATGGGCGGGGCCTTGCTGCGTGCCGGCTTCGGCTGGGGCTCCTTCCTGTTCGGCGCCATGTGCCACCCGCCGGATCCCGCGCTGGTCGGCGACCGCTGGCGCGCCATGTGGCTGGAGCGCCTGAACAACCTGCCATCGTTCCTCGAGGGCTGGCTGCGCCATCCCTGGCGCGACGACTATTGGCGGCACGGCTCGGTGTGCGAGGACTACGGCGCGATCCGGTGCCCCGTCTTCGCGGTCGGTGGCTGGACCGACGGCTACACCAACGCGATCCCGCGCCTGCTCGCGCATCTGACGGTGCCTCGCAAAGGCCTGATAGGGCCCTGGGCGCACGCCTATCCGCATCTCGCGCTGCCGGGGCCACAGATCGGCTTCCTGCAGGAGGCGTTGCGGTGGTGGGATCACTGGCTGAAGGGGATCGATACCGGCGTCATGGCCGAACCGATGCTGCGCGCGTGGATGACGGACAGCGTGGAGCCCGCGGCCTTTCACGAGGAGCTGCCGGGCCGCTGGATCGCCGAGGCATCGTGGCCGCCGACGGATGGTGCCACGCATCGCCTGCACCTGACCGATGGCGGTCTCGCCACCGACAGCGCGCCGCTGACCCCCCGCGATATCTGCTCGCCGCAGACGCTTGGACAGCGCGGCGGTGCCTGGTGCCCGTTCGGCAGGGGCGCGGATCAGGCCGGCGACCAGCGCGACGACGACGCGCTCTCGCTGGTATTCGATTCGACACCGCTTGCCGGCCGGCTCGAACTTCTCGGTGCCCCCGTCGTCACGCTCGACGTTGCCGCCGACCGGCCGCTCGCGAACCTGATCGTCCGGCTGTGCGACGTGCGCCCGGATGGCGGCTCGCTCCGCATCAGCTACGGCGTCCTGAACCTCACCCATCGCGACAGCCACGAAACCCCCACGCCGCTGACGCCTGGGCGTCGCTATCGGGTGCGGATCCAGCTGAACGATGCGGGTTCGGCGTTCCCGGCCGGGCACCGGATCAGGCTGGCACTCTCCACGACCTACTGGCCGATGATCTGGCCACCCCCGGTGAACGCCACGGTGACGGTCTTCGGCGGGGCGCTGGAACTGCCGACGCGCGAACCGCAGGCGGCGGATGGCCGGCTGCCTGCGTTCGCGCCCGCGGAGAGCGCCGCGCCCGAACCGACCACCGAGCTCGCCCGGGGCGTCGTGCGGATCGATCGTCTGGGACTGGAACTCGGCACCCAGGGCAGCTTCGATTCGAACATCGATGACGACCCGCTCAGCGCGGTCGTTGCCATGCGCCAGACGCAGACCGTGGCGCGGGATGCATGGCGCGTCCGGATCGAGACCGAGATGCGGTTGTCGTGCACGCAGGATGCGTTTCGACTGCAGGCTAGCCTGCGCGCGTACGAAGCCGACGACGAGGTCTGCCGCCGGGACTGGGATTCTCTGGTGCCGCGAGGCCTGGGCTGAGCCTCGGTCAAACAACTGGCACCGACCACCCCGCCTGTGCACTAATCCGGCCCGTGGGACTGGTTCCATCACCAACGGTGCTGAGCGTCGACGAGATGGGTCGCATCGCGCCGCCCATTTTCAGTTCGGTCGGTCGCGACGGCACCAACGCACCTGGCGACGTGTTCGTCATCCAGTCGCTGCTCAACGACCGGCTGCCCAAGCCGCATGCGCCGATCCCGGTGAACGGCGTGGCCGACGTCGGCACCACGCTGGCGATCGAGACGTACCAGGCGGCGATCCTTCAGATGACGCCGCCCTCCGGCCGCATCGATCCGGGCAGCCCCACCTACTACGCGCTCGCCGCGAGGCCGTTGGTCGCCAATGCCCCGCAGCCGACGGTCGGCCATTTCGGCCAGGTCCCGACCGACGTGGCCGATGCCGCCGTCGCTTCGCGCAAGAAGTGGACCGTGCCGGCTTCGGTGACGGTCGCACAATGGGCGGTGGAGAGCGCCTGGGGTGCCTCCATGCCGCCCGGCAGCAACAACCCTTTCGGCATCAAGGCGGTTGGCGACCAGCCTGCGGTGGAGAGCCCGACGCGCGAGGTGGTGAAGGGCGAAAGCATCACGATCACCGCCCGCTTCCGCATGTTCGATTCGCTCACCCAGGCGTTCGACGAACATGGTCGCCTGCTGGCGACCGCGCCGGTCTACAAGGAGGCGATGAAGCAGGTGGACAATCCCGACGCCTTCGCCGACGCGCTGACCGGCGTGTATGCCACCGATCCGAACTACGGCTTCACGCTGAAATGGGTCATGCAGAATTACGGCTTGAGCCAGTACGACCGCTAGGCGCCGGTGAGCGACAACCCCTTCTCCGAGCCCGGCGACAGCGATCGGACGGTGATCCGCCCGACGCCAGGCGGTCGCAGGACCGCCCCACCCCCGCGCGCGCCGACCCCGCCCGCGCGTGCGGCGGCCCTGCCGGCTCCCGATCCGTCCGCCCCACCGGCGGTCGCGCTTTCGCCGCTGACGGTCGCGGCCTCGCCCTTGCTGCAGTTGCTCGACCGGCTGCGCGCCGTGCGGAACCCGCCGGACGCTCCGGCGCTGCGCGAACGCGCGGTGCAGGACCTGAACGCGTTCGAGCGCAAAGGGCGGGAACTGGGCGTGCCGATGGAGCTGCTGCGGCCGGCGCACTACGCGCTGTGCGCCAGCATCGACGACACGGTGCTGAACACGCCCTGGGGCGCCGCCACGGACTGGGCGGGCCACTCACTGGTGGCCACGTTCCACCACGGCGCACGCGGCACCGACCAGTTCTTCGATCAGCTGCGCCAGATGCTGCAGAAACCGGCAACATTCCTGCCCGTGATCGAGCTGATGTCACTGTGCCTGGCATTCGGCTTCATGGGCCGCTACCGACAGGCACGCGGCGAAGGCGAACTGGACCGGCTCAGGACGGAAGCCCACGCAGCGATAGCGTCGCAGCATCCCAAGCCCGGCTCGGAGCTGTCGCGGCGCTGGCGGGGCGTCGACGCGCCGCACCGATCGGGACGGCACGGCGTACCGGTCTGGGTGGCGATGGCCGCGGCGCTGGCGCTTTGCGGCGGCATGGCGTTCTGGACATCGGTGCGTCTGAACGCGGCCTCGGATGCCTTGCAGGCACAGGCGCTCGCCGCCCCGCCGGCGCACATGCCGCCGCTGACCCGGGCGGCGCCCGTGCAGGCGCTGCCACCGCCGCCCGAACCCTCCGCACTCGACCGGTTGCGCGCGGCCCTGCGCCCGGAGATCGAACAGAGCTCGCTCAGCCTGTTCGGCACGCCGGCGGTTCCTGTCATCCGCATTCCCGGCCGCCTGCTGTTCAGCCCGGGGAACGCCGATGTGTTGCCGGCGTCCCTGCCTCTGCTGCAGCGGGTCGCCGCGGCCCTGGGCGGCGAACGCGGATCCGCGCAGGTGATCGACTACACCGACAACCAGCCGGTCCACACCGTGCGCTTCGCCTCGAGCTTCCAGCTGTCCACCGCACGCGCCAGCGCGGTGCTCGCGGTGATGAGCCGTGCACTTGGCGGCGCTGTGCGGCTCGATGCCGAGGGGCGCGCGGACGCCGAACCGATTGTACCGAACACCACGCCGGAGGGCCGTGAGCAGAACCGGCGTGTCGAGATCGTACTGCACCGCCAGGACTGATGCATCGTGCAGCCGGTGATCGACATCCTCGCGTCACGCTGGTGCATCAGCTTCGTCGGCACGGCCCTGCTGGCGGCACTCGTCTGGATCTTCGGACCGCTGCTGCCCTCGTTCGACGACTGGCCGCCGCGCCTGGCGCTGGTGATCGCACTGCTTGCCGTCTGTACTGCCGGCAACGCGCTGCTCGACGCTCGCGCGCGGGGACGCGACGCGGCGCTGGCCCGCGGCATCGCCGCCGGCGCCGAGGAACAGGCCGAAGCGCAGGCGCTTCACGCACGGCTGGCGCAGGCGCTCGATCTGCTGAAGGGCTCGCTGCGCGGACGCGAATACCTGTACGAACAGCCGTGGTACGCCATCATCGGCCCGCCTGGCGCCGGCAAGACCACGGCATTGCTGAACGCCGGCCTGCGCTTCCCGCTTGCCGAGCAGATGGGGCTGGGCGCGATCGCCGGGGTCGGCGGCACGCGCCTCTGCGATTGGTGGTTCACCGAGAACGCCGTGCTGATCGACACGGCCGGCCGCTATACGACGCAGGACTCCGACGCCGTCGTCGACCGTGCCGGCTGGGACGCGTTTCTCAGGCTGCTCAAAGAAACCCGGCCGCTGCAGCCGCTCAACGGCGTGCTGGTCGCGTTTCCGCTGAACGAGCTGGCGCAGGCACCGCCCGCCGAACGCCAGGCGCATGCGGCGGCGATCCGCGCCCGGATCACCGAGTTGCAGGCCAGGTTCGGCATGCGGCTTCCGGTCTATCTCCTCATCACCAAGGCCGACCTGCTGGCCGGCTTCACCGAGTTCTTCGACGACCTCGATCGCGACGGGCGCGCGCAGGTCTGGGGCACGACCTTCGACCAGCGCACGAACAGCGATCCGACCGCGACCGTTGCCGGCGAGCTGCGCGGGCTGACGGACCGGCTGCACGCGCGGCTGTTCGATCGTCTGCTCGTCGAGCGCAACGCGGATCACCGTGCGCGGATCGCGATGTTCCCGGGCCAGTTCGCCAGCCTGGAGCCAGTGCTGACCGAGTTCGTGCACGCGGCCTTCGCTCCGACCGACGGTGGCCGGTCGCCCTGGCTGCGTGGGGTCTACTTCACCTCGGGTACGCAGGAGGGCACGCCGATCGACCGGCTCACCGGCGCCCTGGCACGCGCGCTGGGTGTCGAGCAGACGCGAACGCTGCAGCCGGTGCAGGGGCGGAGCTATTTCCTGGAGCGTCTGCTGCGGGACGTGGTCTTCGGCGAAGCACAGCTGATCGCCCGCACCTCCCCTGCGGCGCGGCGCGGCTTCGTGCTGCGCATGGCCGGATACGCTGTCGCCGGCCTGCTTGTCGTCGCCGGTGCGGCGACGCTGTGGCAGGTGAGCAGTGCTGCCACGCGCCGGATCGACGCGCTGACGACCTCGCTTGCCGGTTATGACGCGACGGCACGCGGCCTGCCGTTGGCGCCGGTGGCCGACGACGACCTGGCGCGGCTGGCACCGCTGCTGGACCAGGCCAGCGCTCTGCCACGCGGCGGGGGCGAAGCGGCCTGGCTGCCCGCCATGCTGTCGCAGCGCGACAAGCTCACCGCCGCCTCGCGCACCGTCTATCGCCATGCGCTGTCCTACGCCCTGCTGCCGCGGCTGATCTGGCGGCTGGAGACGCAGCTGCGCGGCAGCCTCGATCGCCCCGACTTCCTCTACGAGGCGACGCGCGTCTACCTGATGCTCGGCAGCGCCGGCCCGCTCGACCCGTCGCTGGTGCGGGAGTGGATGAGGCTCGACTGGCAGACGGCCTATCCCGGCCTCGGCTATGCGCCGCTGCGCGACGCTCTGCTGCGGCATCTGGATGCACTGCTGACCGAGCCGCTGCCCCCGGTGCAGCTGGATGGCGAACTGGTCGCCACGGTGCGGTCGCGCATCGCCGGCGTGCCGCTGGCGCAGCGGGTGTATTCGCGCATCCGGCCGTCCGCGGCCGCGCAGCGCCTGCCGGAGTGGCGCCCGAGTGACGCGCTCGGCCCCGCCGGCGTGCCGCTGTTCGTGCGCGCCTCGGGCAAGCCGCTGACCGACGGCATCCCGGGCTTCTTCACGGTGCGCGGCTTCCACGAGGTCCTGCTGCCGTCGCTCGCCGGTGCGACCAGGAGCGTGGTTGCCGAGAGCTGGGTCCTCGGCGGCCGTGTCGCCTTCGATCCCGACGGCCCGCAGATGCAATCGCTGGAACGCGACGTGATCACGCTGTACGAGGCGGATTACGCGCCGACGTGGGATCTGATGCTGGGGGACCTCAACGTCGTGCAGTTGCGCAGCCTGTCGCAGGCGGCGCAGGACCTCTACATCCTCGCCTCGCCGGAATCGCCCATGCGGGCGCTCCTCACCTCGATCAGCCGGCAACTCACTCTTTCGGTGCCGCCCGACGGCATCCGCAAGGCGGCGCCGGAGCCTGGGCCATCGGCCAGCAATACGCAGCTGCTGCTCGAGACGGTCCTCGGCCCGACGCAACCCGCCGGCCAGGCACCATCGGTGCTGCCAGGTCATGAGATCGATGACCGTTATCGGGCGCTGCGGGAACTGGTCGGGCACGGGCCGAACGCGCCGCTCGATCTGTTGCTGCGCGAGGTCGGCGACGCTCAGCAACAGATCGCCAAGCTGGCCGCGACGCTGCTGAGCACCGGGTCGGCCAACGCGGCATCGGCCGGCGTCGATCCGCTGCTGACCCTGAAGTCGGATGCGGCGCGCCAGCCGCAGCCGGTTGGGCGCTGGCTATCGGAGATCGCGGCCAGCGCCATCGCCCTGCGCAGCGGCGATCCGCGGCTGCAGCTGGCGACGATCTTCAATGCGCCCGGCGGCCCGGCCGAACTCTGCCCGACCGTGGTGAACAACCACTATCCGTTCGTAGCGACCTCCGCCGAGGACGCGCCGCTCGGCGACTTTGCGCGGCTGTTCGCACCGGGCGGCGCGATCGACGGGTTCGTGAACACGCTGCTGCGGCGCTACGTCGATACGTCGGGCAAGCCGTGGCGGCTGCTGTCGGCCGACACCGCATCGGCGGTGGTTTCGCCCGCCGACCTGCAACAGTTCCAACGCGCCGCGCAGATCCGCGATGCGTTCTTCGCCGATGGCGGCACGCGGCCGCGCATCCGGATGGACATCGCTCCGGTCAGCGCCGACGCCGCAACCCGGCAGGCCACGCTGGATCTCGACGGGACGACGATCGTCTATACACGCGGCGCGCAGCGGCCGACTCAGGTTTCCTGGCCGACCTTCTCGCTGCAGCCGACGATGCGGCTGACGATCGAGCCGCCGCCTGCCGGGCGAAGCGGCGAGTTGCAGGAGAGCGGGCCGTGGGCGCTGTTCCGGCTGATCGGCCGCGGGCGGTTGCAGGCTCAGGCGGGCGCCGCCGACCGCTATACGCTCACCTTCCAACTCGGCGAGCGGCAGGTCGTGTTCGATATCCGCATGCAGGGCGCGGGCAACGCGTTGACGCCGGGCATGTTGCCGGACTTCCGCTGCCCCGGCGTGCGGACGAACTGAGCCGCCGATTTGCCGTCCGCGCCAGCCTCCCATACGTTCACGGCACTTCAGGGAGATTCCCATGGACCGCACGCTCGACGCCCTGATGGGCTTCGCACCCGACCACGACTCGCCGATCCCCTACATGCAGCGGACGCGCGAATACTACGCGGCGATCGGCTATACGACGCCATACCGCTGGGCACACTACGTCGAGGCGCCGTTCACGCCGCTGCGCAAGCCGCTGGCCGAAGCCCGCGTGACTATTGTCACCACGGCCGCGCCGTACCGGCCGGACAAAGGCGACCAGGGACCGGGCGCGGCCTACAACGGCGGGGCCAAGTTCTACGAAGTCTACTCCGGCGACACCGCGCAGACGCACGACCTGCGCATCTCGCACATCGGCTACGACCGCGTCCACACCTCGGCCAAGGACAGCAATACCTGGTTCCCGCTGCCGGCATTGCTGCGCGCGGCGGCGGCGGGTCGCGTCGGCGGCGTGACGCGGCGCTTCCACGGCGCCCCGACGAACCGCAGCCATCGCGTCACGATCGAGACCGACGCGCCGGAGATCCTGCGCCGCTGCCGCGAGGATGGCGCGGATGCGGCGCTCCTGGTGCCGAACTGCCCGGTCTGCCACCAGACCTGCAGCCTGGTCGCCCGCCACCTGGAGGCGAACGGCCTGCCCACGGTGGTGATGGGCTGTGCCAAGGACATCGTCGAGCAAGCTGCTGTGGCGCGCTTCCTGTTCAGCGACTTTCCGTTGGGCAACAGCGCCGGCAAGCCGCACGACGTGGCCTCGCAGGACCGCACGCTGGAGCTGGCGCTGCAGGTGCTGGAGTCGGCCGTGGGATCGCGGACCACCATGCAGTCGCCGCTGCGCTGGAACGCCGATGCTGCGTGGAAGCTCGACTACCTGAATCTGGAACGCATTCCGCCCGAGGAGCTGGCCCGTCGCCGGCGCGAGTTCGACGAGCAGAAGGCCATCGCCCGCGAGCTGCGAGTGGAGAAGGCGGCGTGACGCCAGGCGTCCGCCCCTTCGCCGACGTTCGCGTGCTCGACTTCACGCAGGTACTCGCCGGACCGTACGGCAGCTACCAGTTGGCTTTGTTGGGCGCCGGTGTGATCAAGGTGGAGCGCCGCGAGGGCGAGGATATGCGGCGCACGCCGCTGTCGCGTGAGTGGGCCGAGCGCGGCATGGCGCCGTCCTGGCTGGCGATCAACGGCAACAAGCGCAGCCTGACGCTGGATCTGCAGAAGCCGGCGGCGATCGAGATCGTCAACCGGCTTGTCGCCGGGGCTGACGTGGTGATGGAGAATTTCCGTCCCGGCGTGATGGACCGTCTCGGCATCGGTTACGAAGCGCTGCGGCAGCGCAATCCGCGGCTGATCTACTGCACGATCTCGGGCTTCGGTGCCACCGGCCCCTATCGCAACGAGGCCGGCTACGACGGCAAGATCCAGGCGCTGTCCGGCATCATGTCGCTGACCGGCCATCAGGAGATGGGTCCCACCCGCGCCGGCTTTGCGGTGTGCGATGTGCTGTCGGGCATGACCGCCGCTTTCGCGGTGTCGTCGGCGCTCTATCAGCGCACACACACCGGCGAAGGGCAGTACATCGACGTGTCGATGCTGGAGGCGAGCCTCGCCTTCCTGTCCACGCAGGTCGCCGACTTCACCGTCGCCGGCCACCGCCAGGAGCAGTTCGGCAACCAGGCGATCAGCCGCAAGGTCACCGCCAACCTGTTCCGTGCGAAGGAGAGTTGGCTGCTGCTGGCGGTGAACAATGACCGCCAGTACGAGGCACTGATGACCACGCTCGGCCGCGCCGATGTGCTGGACGATCCGCGCTTCGGCGACTGGTTCCAGCGCAAGGAAAATGAGGCGGCGTTGCGCGCGATCATCGAGGACGCGCTGGCCGCCGCCGATGCCAAGGCATGGGAGAAGCGGCTGAACGACGCCGGCGCGCCGTGCGCCAGCATCTGGCGCATCGAGGAGGTCATCGACCATCCGCAGATCGTCGCACGCAACGCGGTGCAGACGGTGGAGACCGCGTACGGACCGCTGCGCCTGATCGGTTCCGGCTTCCAGATGGCGCATGGCGGTGGTCGGCTCGACCATGCGCCGCCGCCACTCGGTGCGCACACGGACGAAGTGCTGCGCGAGGCGGGCTACTCCGCGGACGAAGTGGCGGCGCTGCGACGCGAGGCAGTCATCTGAGCCTTGGCAGTCTCCTAAGCCCAAGGATCTTCCGAGCAACAGAGAGCGCCAGTTGTTCAAATGCCCCATCGTGGAGGCCGCAGCACGGTAAACGGCTTGTCGTATCGGCTGAAATGAGGATTGTAGAAAGGATCGTCGATACGATCTTTGTAGCGCTGCTGGAAACATTGCTCTTCGCGGTCCTGGCGGCGCTTCGCCTCACCCTCGGTGGCAATGCCACGCGATTTCGATTCGTAGTGATACATGGTGGCAAAAGGGGTATAGATTACCTTCAGTTGCACCTGCCTTACCTTGAGACAGTAGTCCACATCATTGAAGGCTACCTGCAGGTGCACCTCGTCGAAGCCCTGCACCCGCTCGAACACCGCCTTGCGTGTGGCGAGACAGGCGCCGGTGACCGCGGCAACGCCGCGTTGCAGCAGCGAGCGACCAAGATAGCCGCCATCAGTGACCGATTGACCGACCCCTTCGTGGCCTGCAAGACCACGTCCCAGGCCGGTCACAACGCCCGCATGCTGGATCGAGCCGTCCTCATAAAGCAGCCGTGCACCGACCGCCCCGACATCCGGTCGCGATGCCTGGCTCGCGAGCTCGGTGCACCAGCCTTCCGACAAGGCCAGTGTGTCGTTGTTGAGGAAAATCAGAACCTCACCCCTTGCCTGCTCTGCCGCAAAGTTATTCATGGCCGACCAATTGAATGGTCCGCCGAATCCCAGAACGCGGCCGCGGGACGTCTGGACGATGTGCGTCAGCAGAGCCTTGGCATCGGGTTCGGTCGTATCATTGTCGACGACAATGATCTCGATTTGCCCGGGATACCCAAGCAGCGCGGAACCCAGCGAGTTCGATGCAGGGACCGAGGAGCTCCTTTCGGTCTCGCGTCGGGATAATTATCGACACCATTGGCGGTGGATCCGGAAGTGCCCATTTGGTGCGGACAGCCGTGGGGTGGGCACGTCCGAGAAC
Organism: uncultured Alphaproteobacteria bacterium; assembly: GCA_963812075.1. Taxonomy (GTDB): domain Bacteria; phylum Pseudomonadota; class Alphaproteobacteria; order Acetobacterales; family Acetobacteraceae; genus JAMXLO01. The sequence continues at coordinate 57,436 of CAWETN010000011.1, read as the reverse complement.
GTCGGCGTGTGGTTCAGCCGTCGCGGCTATGCCATTCCGCTGGAAGAAGGCGCCCACCGCGCGAATCGAATTGCTTTGCGTGCAATCGCCTTCAGAGACATCCAGATTCGACGCGCCACGAACGGCGTTGCAATGGTAGAGAACACGCGGAACATGGTGAATCTGCGCCGGTTCCAGTTGCTCGATCAGCCGCAATACCAGATCGTGTCGTTCCGCACCGAAGAGCTGACTCGCAAGCGGCCCTGCCTGTGCCAACAGCTGAGCTGACGCCAAAAGGAAATTGCCAAGATAGTCGTGACTGAGGAGAAGATCGAAATCGAAATCCGGCTTGAACTTCGGTGAGTGATGAACCCACGAACCGTAGGACACGGCCTCGAATTCGTCTTCGTCCGTGTAAATGAGCTTGGTCGGTCTGTCCGGTGGAACCGACATCGCATGGAACAGGGCATCGGGCGATAGACGGTCGCCGCATTTGAGAAACCCGACAAACCCACCGGAACATTCGCCCACCGGTGCGACGCGGTCCGGCGGCTCGACCGCGAGTTCATCCATGACCAGTCGGATCCGTGGCTCTGACCGCGCCTGCCGCGCCAGGAACGACCTGACCGCATCGCCCAGAGCATCGGCGTTGCACACGACAACGACCAGTTCCCAGGCGCTGTAGACCTGGTCCTTGACGCTTCGAATCGACATGTCGATCGCCTCGAGGCAGGGCGTATCGACGAACAGCATGATGGATACCACCGGACGGGACGACAGATCGTCCAAGCGGTTCCGATAGACCGCCAGCCGCTCCTCGGTACACTGAACCTCCAGCGCAGACGCACGCCGTTGCTGCCGCCGCAATCCGCGGTAATCAGCATCCGCGTCGCAATCGGGTAGCGGGCTGCGCCGAGCTCATACCACCAACGTCGAATGCTCTCGACGGAGAAGATCGCCGTGTCGTGACTGATGCCGAGACTGACCCATCCGGCATTGTCGGCGATGTCGTAGATGCCATACGGCACCGCCTTGCCGAGCTCGGGGATGGCGAAGTCATGCACCCGAACCGGCTCTGGCTGACCCTTGGGACGCAGCTCACGGCCGGCATTCTTGAAGTCGCCGACAAGCTCCTTCTTCTTGGTATCGACCGAGATCGCTGGCTCACCGGCAGCCTGGAACGCCGCCACGTGGGCGTTGATGTGCTCGAACTGGGCGTTGCGGTCGGGGTGGCTCGCGCCTTCGCGCGTCTTGCTGTTGCCTGCAGCTGAAGCCGCGACGCGCGCGGCGCCTCCCATACGCTGCAAAATACTCGGAATAGGCAGAGAGCGGATAACTGAATTGTCGAGCCTGCTCGGGCAGCTCGGCTTCGATCCGATCCAGCACCGTCCTGATCTGCTCGAGCTCGCGATGAAGCCGGGCAAGTTGGTCGATCCTTTCGGGATGGCTGCTGCGTGGGAAAAGTATGCGTCCGAAGGTCCGCTTTGTCGTCTGTTCTCGCGCGCTGATCCAACGGTCCACCTGGAACAAGTCGAGATGGCTTGCCGAGAAGCTGAACGTGAACCCGTAAATCCCATTCCCGCCCAGCAACCTTTGGACATCGGGCCGGAGCTGGTCACACGAAACAGTACCGACGAATATCGTGTCGACAAAGATCTCGATCACAAGATCTTCGCCCGCACCGGCCTCGTCGCCGCACCAGCCCCGCACCTCCCAAATATTCACATGGTCGATGTGTCCCACCAAATCGCGGATTGCACCCGGCCCGTTATTGAGGCGGCGCGACTCGAGCGCCTTGCGGATATCCGGATCGCGGAGTTTGGGACTGAGATCGCGGGTCCTGATGTCAAGCAGCAATGCCAGATAGAATTGTTCCCATCCGGCACCTGGTGGCAGCTTCGCCCAAAAATCGGCACCGACCGGCAGCACATCGGTTGCCCACCGACGCAAATCGGAGAAATCTGTCCGACCGCGGTACGGACCCCATATAGTCTCGCCGCTGATCAGTGGTTGCAATATTTTCCTGTCGAATTCCGTGGAATTCAATGCGCGCGTGAAAATATCGGAGATCTTTCTGCCGGAAAACTGGCGGATCATCACCTCGCTTTCGGGGTCACGCCGGTGCAGGATGTTATAAAGCTTCGTGACAGTCTCATCGTCAGCGATGTCGTCGGACGACTCTTGGCGCGCCTCATTCGGCGCCTGACCGTCCGTTCCGCTGGTCTGAGGTGTGGAAGTCACATCCACTTGCCCATCTCTCCGTGTTTTCCGCAGGCGAGAGCCATCCCGTTACCTCCGCTATGGATTGCCGCACCCGCTGGAAGCCTGACCCGAATTTCGCGCTCTGTCACGTCTCGTACCGTTTGCTGCGCGCCGTGCGGCGCAAATTGTCATCGTGTGCAGACGATGGCGAAGAACCGCATCGGCCGGAAAATCGCGGCGCCGGGCTTGACCCGGAATCGGGGCGATGCTCTGGCATAACGCCAGACGTTGTGGCTTCCATGAAACGGGAACCTACCGCATGGCCTGGCGGATCGGCATCGATATCGGCGGCACCTTCACCGACGTCGCCCTGGTGGAGGAGGAGACGGGTCGCATCGCCGTCGTCAAGCTGCCGACCACGCCGCAGGATTTTGGCCAGGCGGTGATCGAGGGCATTCGCCAGGGTCTGGATGCCAACCATATCGAGGCCGCCGATGTGGCATTGCTGTCGCATGCCACCACCGTGGTCACCAACGCGCTGCTCGAGAACAAGGGGGCACGCGCCGGCTTTGTCGCGACGCGTGGCATGCGTGACATCCTGGAACTGCGACGTTCCTCGCGCGCCGACCTGTACGACCTGCTGCAGGACGCGCCGGCGGTGCTGGTGCCGCGGCGCTGGCGCTTCGAGGTCACCGAACGGATCGACGCGCAGGGCGAGGTGGTGACGCCGCTCGCCGAGGATGAACTGCCGGGGCTCATCGATGCGATCCGCGCGGCTGGACTGGAGACGGTCGCCGTGTCGTTCCTGTTTTCGTTCCTGAACGATGCGCATGAGCGGCGCGTGGGCGAGGCGCTGCGCGCGGCTTTGCCCGGCGTCGGCGTGTACCTTTCATCCGAGGTGCTGCCGGAGATCCGCGAATTCGAGCGCGCCAGCACGACCGCGGTATGCGCCGTGGTGGGACCGGTGCTGGCTTCCTATCTCGACCGGTTGCAGAGCGCCGTGACGCAGCTCGGCCTGCCGCGGCTGCACGTGATGGGCTCCTCAGGCGGCGTGTTCGACATCGCGGAAGGTCTGCGCATGCCGGCAATGGCGGTCGAGTCCGGCCCTGCGGCCGGAGTGATCGCGGCGGCACTGGCGGGCAGGCAGCTGGCGATGCCCAACCTGATTTCGTTCGACATGGGAGGCACCACGGCGAAGGCCAGCGTGATCGCGAACGGCGAGGTCGCGATGACTGCCGAGTACGAGGTGGGCGGGTCGGGTCACGCCAATCGCTGGATGCATGGCACCGGCCATCCGATCCGCGTGCCGGTGATCGACCTTGCCGAGGTGAGCGCCGGTGGCGGTTCGATTGCGTGGATCGATCCCGGCGGCGCCCTGAAGGTGGGGCCGCAGAGTGCAGGCGCGGCACCTGGGCCGGCGTGCTACGGAACCGGCGGCACCCTGCCCACGGTGACCGATGCCGATGTGGTGCTGGGCCATCTCGATCGCGAGGCATTGCTCGGCGGCGCTCTGCGCGTCGATCTTGCCGCGGCGGAATGCGCGATCGATGCTGCGATCGCACGCCCGCTCGGGCTGAGCGTGCGCGAGGCCGCCGACCGCATCGTCGAGGTGGTCAACGCGAACATGGCGCAGGCGCTGCGCATCGTCTCGATCGAGCGCGGCCACGATCCTCAGGAGTTCGGTCTGATCGCATTCGGCGGCGCAGGCCCGGTGCACGCCGTGGCGCTGGCCGAGGAGTTGTCGATCCCCGTCGTGATCGTGCCGCCAGCGCCGGGCGCGTTCTCAGCGCTGGGCCTCGTCGCCACCGATCTCAAGCGCGATTGGTCGCGCACGCTGTATGCCGATCTCGGCAGCATGGATCCCGAGCGCGTCGCCGAAGTGTTCGCCGGCATGGAGCAGGCCGGCCGCGAGATGCTCCGGTCCGCGCGCGTTCCGCCGGAGCGACAGCAATTGCTGCGCCAGGCCGATGTGCGTTACCGACGGCAGGCCTATGAGCTGACAGTGCCGATCGCCGATGGCGATACGCTGGACGATGTGGCGACGGCCTTTCATGCCAAGCACGAACAGACCTATGGGCACGCGAACCCTGCCGAACGCCTGCAGTTGGTCAATCTGCGTCTGACGGCGCTCGGGCGATTGCCTTCCCTTGCGCTGGCGCAGCGCGCCGATCCGGCGAGCAGACGGACGCGCGAGCGCACCGCATGGTTCCGCGACGGCGGATTCACGGCAACGCCGGTGCACTGGCGCGACGGGCTGATGCCCGGCGTGGAGATCGCCGGTCCGGCCATCATCGAGGCGATGGATTCGACCACCGTCGTGCCGCCGGGCTGGCAGGCATGTGTAGATACGCTCGGCTATATCCGACTGACGCGTGGCTGAATTGCGCCGGGCCGGTGCCAGACCGAGATTGCGATGCTATACAGCAAGGGGGCGATCCCGGCGCAGAGCGAGGCCGTCAGTCTGGACAGGTTCGCACCCCAGGCCATACCGGAGCCGACATATGCAACGCCTGAAGACCGACCCGGCCCGCTTCGAGGTGGTGAAGAACGCGCTGACCTGCGCGGCCGAAGAGATGAAGATCGTCCTGGCGAAGACCGCCTATTCGCCGCTGCTGAAGGTCGCCGGCGACTACTCCTGCGGCATCTTCGACACCGCAGGCAACATGGTCGCGCAGGGTCCCGATCTGCCGATCCATCTCGGCTCGATGCCAGACGCGGTGCGTGCCGTGGTGCGGGCATTCCCCGACGTGGCGCCGGGCGACGTGTTCATCCACAACGATCCGTATCAGGGCGGCTCGCACCTGCCGGACGTGAACGTCGTGGCACCCGCCTATCATGAAGGTCGCCTGCTTGGTTTCGGGTGCGTGCGCGCCCACTGGCCCGATATCGGCAGCGCCACGCCGGGCAGCTATGGCGCGGTGACCGAGATCTACGGCGAGGGACTGCGCCTGCCGCCGATACGCCTGTATCGCGACGGCAGGCCCGATCCTGCCGTGGAGGCGATCATCTTCGCCAATGTGCGCACGCCCACCGAGCGCCTCGGCGACCTGCGCGCGCAGGTCGCGGCGAACCGACGCGCCGCGGTGCGCCTGCAGGAACTGGCGGCGAAATATGGCACCGACACACTGCTCGGCATCATGCAGGAGGTGCTGGACTACTCCGAAACGATGATGCGCGCGGCCCTCGCGGCACTGCCGGACGGCGCAGCCGAGTTCACCGACGTCTTCGACGGCGACGGCATCATCGCGCCGGGCGAGATCGACGACGCGACGTTCAAAGTAAAGCTGCGCATCACCAAGCGCGGTGACACGATCACCGCCGACTTCACTGGCTCCGATCCGCAGGTCGCGGGGCCAATGAACGCTCCGCTGACCGTCACTGCGTCGGGCGTGTTCTGCGCGCTGAAGATGATTGCCGATCCCAAGAGCCTGATCCCGCCAAATTCCGGCTGCTGGCGGCCGGTGACGGTCACCGCGCCGCCCGGTTCCGTGGTGAACGCGCAATTGCCCGCGCCGGTGGTCTACGCCAACCACGAGATGTCGCACCGCGTCGCCGACATGGTGATGGCGGCGATGTTCGCCTTCACGCCACGCACGGTGATGGCGGGCTCGCAGGGCACGTCGGCGGTGATGACGTTCGGCGGCATCGACCACCGAACCGGCGAACGCTACGTCAGCTACGAATTGGTGAAGGGCGGCTTCGGCGCGCGGCCGGTGAAGGATGGCATCAACGCCGTCGCCTCCACCGTCTCGAACATGATGAACACGCCGATCGAGATCATCGAGATGAGCTTTCCGCTGCGCGTGCAGGAATACGCGCTGGTGCCGGACAGCGGCGGCGCCGGCACCTGGCGCGGCGGGCTTGGCGTGCGCCGCGTCTGGCAGGTGCTGGAGCGCGAGGCCCATGCCGCAGTCTGTTGCGAACGCACGGTGACGCCGCCGTTCGGGCTGGCCGGCGGGCTGCACGGCGCACCGGCGCGGCTGGAACTGATCCCGCCGCACGGCAATGCGCGCAAACTCACCAGCAAGGGCGGCTTCATCGCACCGGCAGGTTCGCGGGTGGTGATCGAGGCGCCCGGTTCCGGCGGCTACGGTCCGCCGTCGGGCCGCGACCGCGAGCGTCTTTCCGAAGACCTGCTGGACGGATACGTTACAGCCGCGGCGGCGCGGCGCGACTACGGCGTCGAGCCAACATGAGCGAAGGGAGAACGATATGTCAGGCGCACAACCGGTTGTCGCCCAGAAGAGCCCGTATCGGATGGAGGTGGAGGCCGGCAAGTCGTACTGGTGGTGCGCGTGCGGCAAGAGCGGTAACCAACCCTTCTGCGACGGCTCGCACAAGGGCAGCGGCTTTTCTCCGATCGAGTTCAAGGCGGAAGAGGCCGGCACGGTGCCGTTCTGCGGCTGCAAGAACAGCAGCAACAAGCCGCGCTGCGACGGGACGCACCGGAGCCTGTAACGTCCAACGGTCGTGGTCGGGCCTGGCTCGGCCACGACGCTCCGCAGAGGACCCGTCATGAAGATCGACGACGTATCGCTGACCATCTTCACCTGGGACAACATTCCCGCGACGCGCTATCATCTGGGGTCGCTCGCGTCGGCCACCAGCAATCTGGGCCTGCTGCGCATCCACACCGACGCGGGGCTGGAAGGCCACGCCTTCCTCGGCGCGGCGACCAATCCGGCGGCGATGGACGGACCGCAGCTGATCCGCTCGCTGAAGCCGATGCTGATGGGGCAGGACCCGCTGGAGCGCGAGCGCCTGCACGGCGCGATGCGGCTGGTCTCGCGCATCGTTTCCTACCGGACGATCGGCGCGGTGGACACGGCCCTGTGGGACCTCTGCGGCAAGATCGCCGGGCTGCCGGTGCATGCGCTGATGGGCACGTGCCGCACCTCGATCATGGCCTATGCCAGTTCGCAGGTGCTGCCCGACATCGCTGCCTACGTCGATCAGGCGCAGACCTTCAAGGCGAACGGCTGGCGCGCCTACAAGATCCACCCACCGCGCGACCCGGACCAGGACATCAAGGTGTGCCAGGCGGTGCGCAAGGCGGTCGGCAACGACTTCCGGCTGATGCTCGATTCGACCTGGAGCTACAGCTACACCGACGCGCTGCGTGTCGGCAGGGCGATCGAGGAGCTGGGCTATTACTGGTACGAAGACCCGATGTCGGACGAGGACATCTACAACTATGTGAAGCTGCGGGAGAAGCTGGACATTCCGATCATGGCGACGGAGTTTCCGGCGGGCGGTCTGGAGACCTATCCGATCTGGCTGACCGAGCGCGCCACCGACTACTTGCGCGGCGACATCCCGAACAAAGGCGGGCTCACCACGATGCTGAAGACCGCGCATCTGGGCGAGGCGTTCAACATCAAGTACGAGGTGCACCACTCGGGCAACTCGCTGAACAACCTGGCGAACCTGCATCTCTGCATGGCAATCCGCAACACCACGATGTTCGAGGTGCTGCTGCCCGACGGCGCGCACAAATACGGCATGGCGAAGGAGTTGGAGATCGACGGCGAGGGCATGCTGCACGCCCCCACCGGGGCAGGCCTGGCGGCGGAGATCGACTTCGACCTGATCCAGCGAAAGACGGAGGCCGTCCTGCGCTGAGTTACGCGCCGGCGGCGACACACTTGTCCTGGGCTGCCCCAGGTGTAAAAGAGGATGGTGCCTAAGTGCCGCTGAGGCCATAATTCGCAAAACTGCATACCATTGGTGGGACCAGAAAAGATAAGGCGACTAATTCGATCGAGTTTTTCGGTTGTCCCCGTAGCTTCGTCAGGCTCACCGGCCAGGAGTAATCAGGAGCTATCCTGGGTATCGGCTCGACGAGAATCATGACGTAGGAAACCAGCCATCTCTCAGCGATCTAGGCACGAGGCACCCGACAAAGGGGCCGCACTCCGGATGCCGACGCTCTGACTCGGGCAAGGAAAAGGGCAGACCAGCGCTTTGCCAATCTGCCCCTGAGTTGAAAAGGTAGGAGAAGTCAACTTTTATGAGTAGCACCCCTCCAGGCTGAATTGCAACTCCTGACCACAGCAGGTCCTGCTAGCAGAACCTTCCCATGCTCATATTGCCCGCCAGGAGCCTACAGCCTTAGTCCATACGTTTGACGAGCACAGACACGATCTTGTCCATGATCTTGATGGAATGAGCGAGCATCACCTCCCGCTTGGGATTGACCCCTCGCATCTGGTCCCTGAGACTCCAGATTGCCATCTGGTGCTGCCGGAGCTCAGACTTGGTTTCGCTCTCAAACGTATCACTGACGCGGATTTGCTGATCCATCACACCCTCCCTATTCCGCTGCCACCGGCATTTTGCCATCGATAAAAGCTCTCACAACGTGCTCGCGGATGTACCAACGTTTGGTCAGTTGGATCCACGGCGCCAATTCACCGACTTTCGCAGTTGTCTGGTGATGGTGGACGCACTCACTTCGCACACATTGCGGATTAGGGGAACAGGATCGTTGCCGTTACGGCAAGATCCCCAGATGCATCCGGAGGATGACATCAGGTCCCAAAATTCTAATTTTCAAGATGCGTTCAACAGATCGTGACCACCATGACCAGCCCGCCAGGAGCACCCCTTCAGGACCACTCCTCAGCAGTCAAGCTGTATCCACAATCATCACTACAAGGTTCTTGTCGCGCTCTAGAGCGGCTGGCACTTTGCCGCAGCGCCGAACCTCCGGCGCCTACTCGTCAACAGGAGTGAGGGAACCATGAAGCGCTCGAAGGTCGGCAAGCTCGTTGCCTGGGTTAAGCAGCCTGATGGCAAGTGGATTAAGGATGGTGCTGGGCGAGCCAAGTTTAAAACCAAATGGATCACAAAAGGCACCAAAGGCCGGGTGAAGATGAAAGCGTAGTCCGCTCCTGGCCCTGCCGCTCTTTGACATTGTCAATACGCTTACGGACTGGCCTGCCAGAAGCACGCCTATATAGAAACTGGCTGACCAGTCCGCGTCCTAGGGTTGTGAGCCCATCGTCAATTGAACGTCACAGTCGTTTGTGGAGCCTATCATGGGCCTGTCATATTCGCTGTATCATGAGTCTCCTCTCGCAGGCCCCTGCAATCACCGGCGATCCGACCTATCGGCTCGTGGTCACTGCCTCCCAACTCAAGGCCAAGCAATTCGTCTGGGTGATCGTGGACGAAAGCCAGAAGGGCCTTTGTGTCCAGACATCCAAGCAGACCTTCCGATCATTGGAGGATGCCTACAACGCCGGACAAAGCGCACTGGCATATTGGCGCGCCAAGGCTATGCGGACACAGACCAACGCCCTCCTGGCGCCGTCAGCATCGGCCAAAAGGGCTAAGGCCAAAGTGCCTGGCGCCAATTTCCGGATGACCTCCGGCATTTACTCACGAGGCTGACAGGCCTGCGTCTTTCAGGACACCCCGCCAGGAGCCACATTCAACTAAACGAATGTCCTGATCGCCACACTGGAGGGGCGGATCAGACTCGCACTGTCACCATTAGATGCTGACCGCGCCACTGGCCTCGTTCATGTGTTAACCACCAATGACGTATCTGCCAACTTCTTGTCCGGCTGCATCGCCAACAAACCCTTTATATCCCGCAGTATATCTGCATCTGTCGCGCATTGCGGATAGCGTTGATAGCGTCTGGCTACAGCATGCTACGATATGATATGCGTTACATGAAAACTGAGTGGCTTGAACCTAACTCTCTTGCTGATCTGCTCAACGCCCAACGTCAACAACACATTGGCAATACAGGGATTGGGCTTCCTTGAATTCTTCTCCCCAATCGTCATGACTGATATTGGACTGTGCAACTCGTATCTCAAATATCTCCAACTGCGTTGACTTCTTCCGCTGTATCCCGCAGTGTAAGCGAAACTTGCTTGGCAACTTACCCCACTGCTTAACCAGTGCGTCTATGAGTTCCGGCCGCTGATTGCGCAGTGGGTATCTCTCATACCTCTGCATAATCGGCGCCAGAAGTCCCAGGTCTGCTTACCGGCAACATCATACTCAGCCTTGCTGCTGCGCAGGATAGTCGCGGGCCTTGCCGATAAATTCAGCAGGGATTTTGGGTTCGTGCTTCACCGGCACAGAGCCATATTCAGAGCGCGCCAGCAGCCTGACGCTCGTTGCCTTCCATCATCAAATTTCCGCTCATATTGGCATTACCCGCCCTGGCAAGCGTCTTGTGTGACCGGGAGGCATGCAAAGATGGATGAAACCAGCGATCATGTCTGGGACGGTCCGTCCTGGCGCAAGGACCTGCGAGTGGCCTTTGCCGTTGGCTGTGCCTTTGCGTTCTGGCTATGGTTGTCCTTTTTGGTGCTGAGGTGGCTGCTCAGTTTGTGACCTTCGACCTCCCCTCGCCGAGCCTTCCCGCCTAGGTTCGGACCCTAGCCGGACCCTCGCCGGACCCCTAGATCGGACCCCCTCTGCCCGCCGCCTAGGGAGCGGTCGCTAGGCGCCGTCTAGATCCGCCGGACCGCCTACCCGTCGACCCTCCCCTACCGGTCTACGGCTCTAGGAACGTCGCCGCGAACGTTCCTCCGGAGACCCGAGTGTCATTACCCTTTGCCTCTCGATATCGGTAACGGGCGGTGCAAGCCGCCAGCAAAATGCACCGCCCGTCTAGGCAGGTAACTCGTGGCTTGTCTACCAGAGTGCTCTGACCTGCCTAATCATTACCTGCCCTTTGGATATCGCCATCGCCAACAGGACCCGGTAGCTCCATGCCAGCCAGCAACTCAGCAGCACCTATGCTCTGCGCTACGCCCTCGCCATTCTTCTGATACCCAGCATTGCCTGGACCCGAGACACCGCCAGCCGCCGTCTGGATCTGTTGAAGCTGGTAAGCTCCCGCAGCAAACAGAGTCCGTCGCATCGTCGCCTCCACAGCGCCAGGAGAATTGCTATAGGCTTTCAAGATCACCTCCCTTCAACAAGCTTCAGGTTCGTTTCGTTTACGTTACCCGTATCGCCGGGTTCGTGAACGTAATGACTTCCCTCTCAATGTCCAATCACCGGCGCCAGATTGCGATAGGTTGCTGACCCTTCCGCGCATCCGCTGTCATCGGTCTGCTGAACGGCAAACGCGCAACCGACGCAATTCGGCGATGGCCGGTAGTCTGCGCCCATGCTCGCTCTGGTTCACCCATCCTGATGCCCGGCCAACGTGTCGCAATGATCTCCGCCGCTTCCTCAAAACTGAAGCCCAACCGGCTGCACTAGCCACCGACACCCACGCGCTGGAGCCACATAGGCATCTCGCATCATCCCAATCGTTGCCGAGTTCAAGACATTCACCAACCTGACGCTCAGACTTAGGTTGCGACCGCCTCCAGCGTGTCACCCATTCAGTGGCAATCTCGCCTATGGTCAGGACTGGTTGTCGGAAATGGCTTGTGAGCTTCCTCGATGAGATACAAGAGGTGATCGGCGTCAGCTAGCCGGCACATTGGTGAACGGCATCCAGCGCGCCAGGAGTAATGGTATCATTCATCCGATTACTTACCCTGCAAATGCGGATGTTGGGTCAGCAATGCATCTCGTGCCTTGTCACGATCAAAGGCGATACCCTCGGCAAAGCTCTGCAAGGCAACCTCCGCCTGCATCTGATCGACAATGTCTTTGACAGTTAGCTCTGGCTCGCTCCTGGCGCGCTCTGCCATGAGATGCGCCGACTCAGTGATCGTGACCTCGCTCATTGCTGTGACCTTCCATCGTTGGCCTTTACCCTTGCCAGATGCCGCTCGCGGGCTTCCTTGCCGGATACCCCTGGCTTGGGAGCAATGTCCTCGCGATATGCTGGCTTCAGATCCGGGCCGCCAGTAGCCTTGTCCTTATCGTCTTTGCCATCCTCTCGGACATCGAAGCACCGACCATTGGCATTGAGCCGTTGCAAGTAAGCCTTGCGCGCATCGGCAGAAGAAAGGGATACTGTGGTATCTGGCATAATCCACCTTCAATGTTTCAAGTATAGGTCAGAAGCTTAACGCGCGACCGGAAAGACTATACGCCGGTTCGCGGTTTCCGGCTAGCTATTTCCGCCGCGAACGGGTAATATCGTCGGCGCCGGAAAGCCGACTGTTCTTGTCTACTCAGGCTTATTCCGGCTATGGACTGACGCGATAGGAGTCACAATGGTCCTTGAACAAATGATAGCAACAGCAATGACTGGAGACGAGTGTGCTGCCTATCTTGGAGTATCGTCAAAGGCATTGGCCAACTGGCGACATGAGAACCGAGGCCCAGCATACTTCAGGATTGGTCAAAAAGTCAGGTATCGCAAAGCAGATGTAGATGCATGGATCGGCAAGAAATTGACATCGACAAATGACTCAGAGCCATTGCCCGTCGGTAGTGATACTGCGGACCAGGAGTTGACAGCAGCATAAAGAAAAAGGGAGCGCGCCCTGTTACCAGAACAACACTCCCCATAAAGTTTCCTGTGCTAATCGAGAAATTATAATAGCGTCCTAAGCGCCGGAAGTAAAGCCCCTTGTCGTTCTGGTAGTTGGCGCCTCTCCCAAAGTTTATTGGAGAGAGCGCAATGCCAACCAAACCCAAACCGCTTCCATCCAGAGAGATAATCCAGCAGTTATTGGACTATGATCCTTTAACTGGCATCTTCACATGGCGCCCGAGAGGGATCAAGTGGTGGGATGCAAAACATGCTGTCACGGTAGCAGGGTCAAATCAGCCTTCTGGGCATACCGAAATTAGAATCAACCGAACAACATACAGAGCACATCGCCTTGCATGGCTCCATTATTATGGTGAACCTGTCCCTGACATAATTGACCATATAGATGCATGTCCGGTTAATAACAAAATTGAGAACTTAAGAGCAGCTACCAACTCGAACAATTCTGCCAATGCAAGGCTAAGTGTCAGAAACACGAGTGGTTTCAAAGGTGTCCATCACATGCGCGATGGACGCTATATGGCATATTACATGTATAACGGCAAGCTCTTCAATGTCGTTTTTGACACTCTTGAAGAGGCCGTTGCATATAGGCGCACGATGTTTGAACAGATATATGGGGAGTTTGCAAGACATGAGTAAGCGCAAGGTCTTTGTTGTTGAGTCAGCTATGTTTTCAGGTCTTTCTAGCAGCGAACGCTGGGACACCATTGCTGTATGTGCAGCATTGGAAGCTGCCAATGAGATAGCCGAACAATGGCGCTCTAAGGGACATGATATGCGTGTCGTTGAAGAATGGGATGAAAGCCCTGTGAATAGTGTCGTCCGGCAAGACGATGCTGAGTTTGTGATAGCTGCTTAGAGTCCGACTCGAATCTCAAGCCGAACGAGCGAGGCGTCGCGTGAGTAGCATGACGGAAGCGGCATAGAGGAAGGCGGTTGCCGATGCGACCGTTCCCTCGAAATCCTTTGCAAGGCGGCGGTTTCTGCCGAGCCATGCCAGGAAGCGCTCGACCACCCACCGGCGGGGATGCACGGCAAATCCAACCTGTCCGGCCTGCTTGCGGACGATCTCGACGATGATCCTGGTCGCGTTCGCCACACGTTCGGCGACATAGGCGCTGTCGGCGAACACCCGCTCGATGAACGGCAGCAGTCGGCGTGAAGCCCGCAGCAAGGGGATTGCGCCGTCGCGATCCTGAACCGAAGCCTCGTGGACCTGGAGCATCACCCCCCGGCCATCGGTATCAACCATGACATGACGCTTGCGGCCGTTGACTTTCTTGCCCGCATCATAACCGCGAGGGCCACCGGCTTCGGTGGTCTTGACGCTCTGACTATCGATGACCGCCGCACTGGGGCTGGCCTCACGGCCGACACGCAGGCGGTCCAATATCACCAGTTCATGGTTCATGAATTCCCAGGTTCCGTCGTCACGAAAGCGGGTGAACCAGCGATAGACCGTCTGGTGCGGCGGGAAATGCTCCGGCAGCATCCGCCAGGTACAACCGCCGCGCAGCACAAAGAAGATCGCGTTCATCATCTCGCGCATCGGCCAGGATCGATGCCGGCCAGTTTCCGCAGGTGGTGGCAGCATTGGCGCGAGTATCCGCCATTCCGCGTCGGTCAGATCGCTCGGGTAGCGCAGTTCGTCCCGGTCATGCTCAGCCCGGGTTTCGGGGGTCCACATCGAAGGCTCCAGGTTTGCGGGGAGCGCTTAGATTCTCTGCAACTCGCGAATTTCAAGGCCCCTCGTGGCAGTTTCGAGACAGCCTCTTAGGGGAGGATAACATGGGTGAGGCCAAACGTCGTGCAATGGGTCGCAAGATGGCCGATGGTGCCAGGGAGATTTACGATGAAATGTATAATGACGGCGTCCGAGTATGGGAGGTCATCTACACACCATTTAATAAGGTATATCAGTGGCTCGACAGACATAAGCTTGGCGATAATAGCTATGACGAACACATACTGATATTCCAAAGAGGCTTGGAGTTGGTTACCAAGTTCAATAGTCGCAAGGAGTCATACATTAGCTGCCTACTCTGTGGCGAGCCACTATGGGCAAAGAACCTATTTGGCGCTGCATTCGCGATCAAAGGCCATGGCACAATATCAGGTAAGGCCATCTCCAATCTTGTGTGCATGAAGTGTTTCATGAATGCCGGTAGCCACGATGCCGTTAAGCAGAAAGCGCAGGACTACTGGAAGAAGACAATCTTTCCTGACTTGCGCGACATCACTGATAACGTCACTGAGGAACACCAAGCCTAAAAGGAGATAGACATGTATACAGAAGCAGACAACAAGAGAGATAGCGACAAGATTATTGCGGTGCTTGAAGCTAGAGACAAGTTCAGCGCCGAACATGTTATACATCGGAGCCTTTGTTTTGATCAGGCTCATCGTAATGCGCTCATGGAACAAGTAGCATTTCTCGCAGAGCAAGCGAATCAACAAGTCCGACGTAGCGCAGAAACCAGTCTCCAGCAGGAGCGCGCCTATGGCGATGATAGATACAAGTCCCTTGTTAGATGGGATCAGAAGCTAGCCAAGCTTCTGCGATACATCGTTGAACTTAACCGGAAGGAAGCTGGAACAATGATAACTGGTTGGGAGGGAATGTTGTGATCTGCTGACAAGACCTGCGCTGGTCAGTTGCTATTTAATAGGGAGATACGTCTTGGATTATTCATTCGCCGTCAATACCGTTGTCACCCTCCGGAGGGCGCTGATTGACAATGGCTATGTGCCCATCCGCTTGCTAACTGGCGAAAAGTTCACCAAGGAGTTAGACTATCTAGAGCGCGCTCATTCTAATCCTGAGGCCTCCCTCCGGGAAGATGGTTCCCATCTGAACACAGGCATCTCCTGTCGAGGTCTGCGCGTCATCGACATTGATTGTGATGATCCTGACCTTGTCAAGCAGATTAGGGCTGCTGCCGAGAAGCATATTAGCGAGTTCAGGGGCGGTCCGGTATCGTGACAACTCGCCGAAGATTGCCATGCTCTATCGTGCTGTTGATGGCCCTCCAGGGATTATCAATGTCGGTAGCGTGGAGGTTCGTGGCAACGGACATATCCTCGCTTATGGACAGCACCCCTCCGGAGCCGTGCTCCAATGGGAGCGCGATGAAGGCCCAGATAAATGGCGGCTACAAGACCTTAATCCAGCGACCTGGCACGATGTCCTGGCCTTCCTTGATGCTGTGTGTGAAATCCTGGGGTGTTCCCCGAAGCATCGCCGACCCAATGAAGAAGACTTGAGCACAGCGACAGAATTTCCCAAATGGACTATGGAGGATATCAAAGCTGCCTTGGAACTAATTCCAAATGAACTTGTCTCTGGTAGCGGAGAAGACAGAGCGATATGGCGAAAGATTGGTATGGCAGTCTATGTGGCTGGCGATGGCGATGATGAGGCACTTGAGCTTTGGATCGAATGGTCAACCAAAAATGGGAATTTTCCCGATGACGAGTCTGCATGTCGAAAAGAATGGATGTATTGGGACCGGACACCGCCTCATTCAATCACTCCTGCCTCGCTCACCCATCATGTTCGAGAGGCCATAGACGATGAAACTTGGAACCCTCCATCGTGGAGGGCTGTAACCTTTTTGTTGGATGACGGTTCTGATGATCCTGATGATCCTGATAATAGAGATGCCTCCAATACCAAAGACGCAAGACACGGTATCAGGTGCATACAGGGCAGGCGCCATGAGATTGTAGACTATGCCGAAAGGTTTCTCATTGAAGCCGGAGTGCCGATCTATCAACGGTCCGGCATGCTGGTCACACCTAAGCTGGAGCCGCAAAAGGATAGGGAAGGTAGAACTGTCAATATCATGATCTTCGCTCCAGTGACACTGGACGGATTGCTCACGGAGATGACACGGGTCATTCGTTGGAAGAAGGCCAAGAAGGTTGATAAAAAGCTGGCCTGGGTGACGGTTGACGCGCCGGCCGAGTATGGGAGAGCCATTCTTGCCTCTGATCGCAACTGGTCCTTCCCCCGCATCGTCGGCATCCTAACCACTCCAACATTGCGTCCAGACGGAAGCCTCTTGGACACCCCCGGATACGATGCCGCTACTGGTTATTATCTGGTGGACACCGGCTGGGGGCAAATAAACGTCAAGGAAAAGCCTACGAAAGAAGATGCCTTGGCAGAACTGGAGCGACTCCATAGCTTGTATACCGATGTGCCTTTCGTTGGGGACCTCGTTGAAGGCACAGATCATATTTGGCAAAACGAACCATATGACCCTAACAAGCCTAATGTATCGCGCTCTGTAATAGACTCTATGTTGATTACTCCTGTGATTCCATTGCTGACCGGCAAGGCTCCTGCGCACGATATTGTCGCCCCAGATTACGGCTCTGGCAAATCCTATGCGGATGACCTTTCCTACAATCTATTAACCGGAATGAATTGCCCAGTGACAAATGCGAGCGTTCCGGATCAAGAGTTAACCAAAGTGCTTGACGCACACGCTATCAAAGGATCGCCGTTCATCTGCTTGGACAACGCCACTCATTCAACCCGCAATGTGCGGCTCAGCCAAATTATTAGCCAGGATATGGTAGAGATAAGAGTATTGGGTTTGTCGAAAGACCTAACGATTGCCTATAATCCATTCGTTGTCATCAATGGTAATAATGTGCCTCCCGATAGAGACATGAAGCGTCGTGTGGTTATCTGCTATCTGGACGCTCAGATGGAGCGGCCATATCTCCGAGAATTTGCAGTCGATAATCGAAAGACCATACGAGCAAACCGAGGTTTGTTCATCTCGGCCATATTGACGATGGTTCGTGCATACATGGTAGCCATTAAGCCGGAGAAGGTTAAAAGATTAGCCTCATTCGAGGGTTGGAGCGACCATGTCGCTTCCATGCTGGTCTGGCTCGGAGAGGCTAATCCAATTGTGTCGGTTGAAGCCATCAGTGACAGCGATGTGGAGGAGAGTAACATCAATGACATAATGGATGAGATTGAACGTCAATTGCTACAGCGGGAGCCCAACAAGCAAGCACTTAGACCCAACTTCGACAGTTTGGCCGGTGAGTTCGCGCAAGAGGCGCGGAAGACTGCGGGTTCCGCGATTGCGGCGTGAATTGTGGTGCAAAAGTCGGCCTGGATTTAAGCAGATAGCTTACAGATTGACTTGACCAGTCGCGATTCTGCGTGGTGTCCTGGTTTCAATAGGCTGCCGCGCCATGTTCGTTCGCGTCAAGAAGATCGGGCCGTATGAATACCTCTATCTGGTGGAGAACGTCCGCGAGGGCGGCCGCCATGTCCAGCGCGTCATCAAGGCGCTCGGACGGCGGGACGCGGTGGAGAACTCCGACCTGCTCGACGGATTGATCGCCTCCGCCGCGCGTCACTCCCGCCGGTCGATCGTGTTGTCCAGTTTCTATCGCGGCGAGCTGGCGGAGCTGCGTCGGCGCAGCATCGGGCCTGATCTGGTGTTTGGACGGCTCTGGGTCGAGACCGGTTGTCGCGACGTGCTGCGCCGCCATCTGGCTGACCGTCGCTTCGGCTTTGATGTCGAGCGTACGATCTACCTCACCGTGCTGCATCGGCTGATGATATCCGGCTCCGATCGCCACGCCAGCACCTGGCAGCACAGCGTGCATATACCGGGGGCCGATGCGCTGACGCTCGATCATGCGTACAAGGCGATGGCGTGGCTGGGTGAGGACGTCGGGGACAGGCAAGCCAAC
Organism: uncultured Alphaproteobacteria bacterium; assembly: GCA_963812075.1. Classification (GTDB taxonomy): domain Bacteria; phylum Pseudomonadota; class Alphaproteobacteria; order Acetobacterales; family Acetobacteraceae; genus JAMXLO01. The sequence goes on along the minus strand of CAWETN010000011.1, from coordinate 39,093 downwards.
CAGACACGCTGCCGCACCGAGGTGATCGAAGAAGCGCTCTACAACCACCGGAGGTCGCTGTTCGGCGCACTCTCGGTTGCCTTCTTCGACACCACCTCGCTGTATTTCGAAGGCCAGGGCGGCGCCACGCTGGGCCGAAGAGGCTATTCGAAGGATTTCCGCCCACAGCTGCATCAGGTCGTGCTGGGCATCGTGCTGGATGAGAATGATCGGCCTATCGCCTCCTTCCTGTGGCCCGGCAACACCGCCGATGTCACCACCCTGCTGCCGGTGGTCGAGCGCCTGCGCAGCCGCTTCGGGGTCCGTCGTGCCTGTGTGGTCGCCGACCGAGGCATGATCAGTGCCGCCACCATCACGGCACTCGAGGCACAGGGCATCGACTACATCCTTGGCGTGCGCGAGCGGACGCTGCGCGAAATTCGCCAGACCGTGCTCGAGGATGACGGCGTAGCGGTGCCACTCGTCATCCCACGCCAGAAGGGCGAGACCGATCTGGCGGTGAAGGATGTCGAAGTCGCCGGCCGGCGATATGTGGTCTGCCGCAACGAAGAAGAGGCACGCAAAGATGCCGAGACCCGCGCAGCACTGGTCGCCAGCCTTGAGCGCAAGCTGGCACAAGGTGACAAGGCACTGGTAGCCAATGCCGGCTACCGCCGGTTCCTCTCGGCACCAGCGGGCAATGGCTTTGCCATCGATCCCGCCAAGGTGGCCGCTGACGCGCAGTTCGATGGTGTGTTCGTCCTGCGAACCAACATGAAACTGTCGGCGCTGGCGGTGGTGCTGCGCTACCGAAATCTGCTGGCTGTCGAGCAAAGCTTCTTGGCAGCGAAGACGCTGCTCGCCACACGACCGGTGTTCCACCGCACCGATGCCGCAATCCGCGGCCACATCGGCTGCACCTTCCTCGCCCTGCTGTTGCGCAAGGAGTTGCTCGATCGACTGGCCACCCACCGCGTACCGATGCCGGAATGGCAGCACATCATCGACGATCTGCTCGACCTCAGTGTCGTCGAAGTCGAGCAGGACGGCCGTCGTGCCATGCTCCGGACCGCACCCAGGCCAAGCATCGATCCGATCTGCCGCGCGATCGGGCTCACATTGCCGCCCATCTTTCAGGAGATGCCGACAGCCCGGACAACCCAAGATCCAGACTGACTGGTGTGGTGCCTAAAAATCTAATGCATTGATATGACGTGCTGTTTTCGCCGAAAGTGCAGAAGTTGGGTCAAACCGAACGAGCGATCCGTCGTGTGAGCAGCATGACGGAAGCGGCATAGAGGAAGGCTGTTGCCGAGGCGACCGTTCCCTCGAAGTCCTTTGCCAGACGACGGTTGCGGCCGAGCCAAGCGAAGAAGCGCTCGACCACCCAGCGCCTGGGATGGACGGCGAAGCCGATCTGACCGACCTGCTTGCGCACGATCTCGACGACGATCCTGGTGGCGTTCGCCACGCGTTCGGCGGCATAGGCGCTGTCGGCGAACACCCGCTCGATGAACGGCAGCAGCGGGCGTGAAGCCCGCAGCAAGGGGATGGCGCCGTCGCGATCCTGCATCGAAGCCGGATGCACCTGGAGCATCACCCCTCGGCCGTCGGTATCGACCATGGCGTGACGCTTGCGCCCGTTGACTTTCTTGCCTGCATCATACCCCCGGGGGCCGCCGGCTTCAGTGGTCTTGACGCTCTGACTGTCGATGATGGCCGCACTCGGACTGGCCTCGCGGCCGACACGCTCTCGGTCCAGCATCACCAGGTGGTGGTTCAGGCTCTCCCAGGTTCCGTCGTCGCGAAAGCGGGTGAACCAGCGATAGGCCGTCTGGTGCGGCGGGAAGTGCTCCGGCAGCATGCGCCAGGGACAGCCGCCACGCAGCACGAAGAAGATCGCATTCATCACTTCGCGCATCGGCCAGGATCGATGCCGGCCAGTCTCGGCCGGCGGTGGCAGCAATGGCGCGAGGATCTGCCACTCGGCGTCGGTCAGGTCACTGGGGTAGCGCAATTCGTCCCGGTCATGCTCTGCCCGGGTCTCGGGGGTCCACATCGGAGGCTCCAGCGATAGGGGACGCCTCAGATTCCCTGGAACTCCCCAGTTTCAAGCCCCCTCCCGGAGTTTCGAGACGGCCTCTTACCAATGGTGAGGTCCAGGGTAATTTGGGCTTGGTGTTCAAGGTTAGCGAATTGACTAATTATGCAAACTTAAGTCAGAACTGGTATCATACCCGTGGCGTGAAGCCGGAGCTACATCTTGCGTTGTCGTGTATTGGTAAAACGAACGTTAATGGCATACTTGATTCTAAGTCCATAGGAGATTGGCTCCGACGGATCAATGGGCAAGTCCATAATAGCAGGAGGTTCAGAAAGATTGACAAGGTTGGTAAATCAAGAGCATCAAATCTCTGGGTTTTTGAACGAGTGCCTTCTGGAATGGATACCAAGCTAATCAAGATCAAAGATTGCGAACCCTACCAGGAGGCCATGAATGCCATGAATGATCCTGTCGAGGAATTGGAGGGGGGCCAAAAGCTTCAGAAGGAAAGACAGGAGGCCATGGATAATTCCGAGAATCAGACGAAGATAATGGGAATACCGTTTCGTGTCCGGAGTGAACCATTAGGGTCTTAGGGTCGATAGGGTCAGTTTCGCACTACTCCCCCCCGAAATATTCGTTTTGTTTCCGGCGAACAAAATTTCTTCGCGCTTTACTAGCTAAAATAGACCCTAAGGACCCTAAGACCCTATCGGGTCACTCCGGAGACGGAACGGAAAGACTGTGTCTGTGTATTGGTCGGGGCATTACATCGGTAAAATAAGACTTCTCTCCCGCCGCGAGCCGCGATATTCTTTAAATACTTTAAATGTAATGATAATAATTTCTAGGAAAAGAGACGATGGCTGACGTTTCACACTATACAGTCGAGCAAGCAGACATAATCGTCCAGGCTATAGCGAACGGCCATACCACCTTTAGTGCATCGCAGATGGCTGGTATAAGCTATGCGACCGCGTACAATTGGCGAAAGCAATATCCGGAGTTCGCCGAACGATGGGCAGAAGCCGTCGATATGGCCACTGATTGCGTTGAATTTATCGTTGCCAGCGCTGCGATGTCAGGCAACCTTACAGCAGCATTCTATTGGCTAAAGCACCACAGGCCGCGAACCTACAACCGAGAGTCACTGGTTAAATTGGCGATGTTGAATGCTGCCATATCCTCGCAAGCAGCCAAGGGTGGCGGACGGCTAACCATCGAAGTTGACGCCAACGGCATCCCGCAAATTGCCGAGAACACACAGCAATCAGCGGTTAGGATTATTATGCCCGACAACGGCAGATCGAACACATTGACCGATGTCAAATCTGATCCCCCTCCAGAGCCAGAACCATCCGAGCAACAAGAGCTTGCGCTAGAGCTACCAGAGCCAAAGCCATCCCCTCCAGCGGTCCCAGAGCCGCAGGCAGAGAACGATGCCCAGGTCATTGAACGCTATAGCCTGCAAAGCGAGAGACCGCCGCAGGGCCATAATGTGTATGCCCTGAATTCGCTGGAGGGCCCTCAGTGAATAGCCGATATCGCGACTAGGGGATTTACTATCCTCGGATAAATCCAACGATTATAAGGAGTTGGGGGTTGTATGGCCTCCCTAGGATACGGATAGGCTACCTAGGGGCGGAGGGGCTACCTCCCTAGCGTTGGATAACGCCCCAGGAAATGGGCCTAGGACCACGCGAGACGGCTAGGCTGTTGTCTTACGTTCGGACCTACGCATGCCCCATTCGTTCCAAGACAAACTTAGTTGCAAGGAAAATGACGAACAGAACAAACGGAGCCCAAACAAAAGCGGAATATGCAAGGGGAATCCTCCCACTAAAGCCCCTTGTATCAGGGGAGCTCAAATACCCGCCCTGGAATACCTGATCCAAGTCCAACTTTTCCTCGCGAGGAACCAGATTACACAATCTCATTAAGCGTCCCCGGAGGCGGTCAACATCTCTGAAAGATCGCCTCAACAAAAAGCTGATAAACAAAGCAATCTAGAAACCGCAATTTTCACTGCCCTTACTGGCTTAATTCTGCTTATCTGTTGGGATCCCCGGTGTCCAAAAGACGATAGACAACCCGGCCAGCAAGGCCAGTCCAGCGAGCGCCCTCTTGGAACTACGGCTCATACCACTACACAGCCCTCAGCCTCTGTTCTCAAGCTGCAAGCCTAGGGACCATTCTATGCCCTATACGCCAAAAGTCCATCATACTTATCGGCCAATCGTTGTAGGGCCTCAGCGACTTGAGGCCGATAGCGCGACTGGTTGTAGGTTGCCGCGAGCGGACTGTGGATAGACGTATGGTTGAGGGTTGCCTCGATGATATGAGGCTCAATGCCCATCCTGCCAAGCAGTGTCGCTCCAGTTCTCCGGAGATCATGCCGATGCCATCCCTCGGTTTTGCTGGCCCCATTAATGAGCTTCTGCGCCCTGGTCCAATTGATCAAAAGCCCACGAGCGTCGTTGGAGAACACGAGGTCACGCCCATGAACCCCACGAAGCATTCCGCCACCTTGAATTTGTAGCTTCTCGGCAGCCGTCCTGCGCGCCAGGAGCAATTGAGTTGCCTGTCGGCTCAGCGGGACCTCGTGATCCTCACCATTCTTGGTATCCCTGATACGAACAACTCCAGTTCCATGATCATTGAATGTGACATCCTGCCATCGCACATAGACCGCCTCGGATCGCCGCAAGAGCGTGAGCATAATGAACTTCATGCAATCGATGTATGGATGCCCCTCCAGACGCTGCATGGCCAGGAGCACACTGACTAACTCCTCAGCGCTCAATACCCTCTTGCGCCGAATGACTTCGGCATCATAGCTGATATCGACAACGTCTCTCGGCAGCAGCTTCCGCCCAGGAGCACTAGCCCACTTCAACATGGGCCTTACCGTTCTTAGGCCCCAAGCCGCGCTGGTCGATGATTTAAGGCCATGCCGATCAATGACGCCCTGCAAACGGATCAGGGTCACATCCTCCAACGCTGCATCCATCAAATCTTTGAACATGGACGCCAAACGCTTCCTGGCCTCTGGCCAACTCTTGAGGCCAGCGCCGCTCCGATTGCCATTCTCGGCACCCTTAGCCTTGCTCTTGATATGCGCCTCATAGAGATCAAACAGCATCGCGAATGTCTGGGCACTGCGATCATCGACAGCGCGCATCGTCTCACGGGGACGCCGGCCAGGAGCGATATCAACTCCACGCCTGACATCCTCGCGCAGTGATCGAGCCTTAGCTCTAGCCGCACTAAGGCCAATGGCGGGATAGCCGCCGATGGTGATCCGTTTGAACTTGCCCTCTGGGCTTTTGCACACGAGGTTCCAAGCCGCATATCCGGTCCTGCCGATCCGCAGCACTAAGCCCCTCTGATCAGGGTCGGATAAATCGACCTGCGCCGCAGACCCCAACTTGGCCTCCCGCAGGGCCTTGTTGATAGCCGTCTCAGTCAATCGAACAACGCTCATAATCCTCTAGTCCCTTTCCGCGAATCCTGAAGCCCTCCTTGCCCGGTATCCTAGGTATTCTTAGGAAGGAAAATCAGCCCGACAGGGAGAGTCGCGAGCGGAGCCTACTCCAGCCCTGTGAGGAAGGAAATAGCTAGCTAGATCAGAGGATTAACTTATACGCCAGGAGCACTCAGGACCACTCAGGAGAGGTCACTAAAACCAGCAAAAATAGGATTCCTAATCCTGGGGTCGTGGGTTCGAATCCCGCCGGGGACGCCATTTGTCGCGCGTTTGCAAATATTTCGCATTATACAATCGATATGAGGGCAGCTAACAAGAGTGCTGCGGTCGTGTGGCGCGTCAGGCCGCCTCCGGCACGTAGTGCAGCACCAGCAGGTCAGCCTTCCGGCAAGGCGCGACGGCATACGCACGCCTGATCGTCGCTGAACTCCACCAGCAACGTCTTGTCGTCCAACCGCTCGACGACGGTACCGACCTGCCCACGGGCGATGCTGTGTTCCGGAAGGTCCGTCAGCAATGCCACCACGTCCAACAGCGATGGCGCTTCATTCCGTATACACTTCGCATTCATCACAGCACCCAGCATGTCACGAGCCGCGGCAGGTCCTGGCCGGTTCGCACGATCCATATTGTGCTTACCACGGCCTTCTTCCGGCGTCGCCCGATGGTCACGTCGGGCCGCCAATGGGTTCCCCAGGGATCGGTGGCGACTGCCACGGCCTCGCCCGCGGGCGCAGCCTCGAGCAAAGCGGCCGGCAACCGCGCCGCATCGCCCTGCTGAAGGCCGGCTGCCTGACGAAACACCCGAGCCTTGGCCGGCCGCGCGGATGCGATGGGTTCAGGCAATAGTCCGCCAGCTTCCGGATATCGACGACGCCCGGTCGCCGCTCGGCAGATGCGTCACCATCCGCCGTCATGGTCCGGTGCCCGGGCTCCATCAACAGCGCCTGCGTCGCCAGAACCAACGTCCATACTTAATCGCGCACCCAGCGTGCGACGTTCTCCGTACCGCCCGTGAAATACTCACCGGCGCGGATGAGCGACGGTGATATCCGGACGGTGATTTGGAAAAGACCGTTTTCCCCAATCCGTGAGCCATCAAGCGTCGATATGTGCTGCGGGAAAGCGGGCATTGAAATCGTTGGAAATTCTAATCCTGGGGATGTGGGTTCGACCATCCAAGACTTGGATAAATCAGCCGTTCCATCGTAACCGTTGCGGGGACAGCACCTTGGCGACGCGGCCTGCGTGAGGCGAGATTATACGCGCGTGGCAGGCGCGGTCAGGAGTGTAAGTTGTATCGGGTGGGAGCCCAGAACTCGCGGATGGCAGCGACATCGCCTGGGATCGTGCGGTGGGCGTCGAACTGCGCCAATTCGGTGAGAGGACCATGCGGCGGCGCGCCGCGGACCGGCCGGCCGTCGGCGTTGGTGCAATGCGCCAGGATCGGGATCAGCCACCTATGCGCCAGCCCGCGGGCGGGCAGCAGCTTTCGCCAGAATTTCGGATTGAGCTGGATGGCGGCATGGAAGCCTCGACACCACGGGCCGACGTCGATGGCGCCATGGGCATCGTGTCCGAAGATCGGCGCGAAGCGCGCCGGCGCCTCGCTCAGCGTTGCGGCCAGCGCGTTATGATGCTGGGCGGCGGCGGCGAGCGCGGCGTATTCCTTGGTATCGCCGTCGTTGATGGCGTCCCTGGTCACGCCGAGCAGTGGGCAGAGCCATCCGAGCGGTTCGTAGGTGGCCGGTCCGGCGACGATGGCGGCGACAAACCCGTCGAGCATGGCGATGCCGTCGGCGGCGGGCCTGCGCTGGCGTGGTGCGCGCAGCCAGCGATCGAGTTCGTCGAGCGACATCGGCGGCCGCGCCACGCCGGATACGGCGGTCGCCGGGTCGGCAGTCCGGTGGATCATGCCGCGGCTTTCACGTCCTGAGCGGCGCGGGTCGCCTTCCATTCCCATGGCAACAGCTCGTGTAGTTGATGGTTCTTGGTTCGGCCCGAGACGATGCGCTCCAGCACGTCGGTCAGCCAGGTCAGCGGATCGATGCCGTTCAGTCGCGCCGTGGTGAGAAGCGAGGCAAGGATGGCCCAATTACGCGCGCCTCGTTCGGAGCCGGCGAAGAGATAGCTGTGCCTGCCCTGGGCAATCGTGCGCATCGTACGCTCGACAGTGTTCGAGTCGACTTCCACGCGTCCGTCGCTCAGGAACATCGTCAGGCCGCACCAATGCCCAAGGGTATAGCGGATCGCCTTCGCCAGGGTCGACTTCACAGACAATTCCTCGAGCAACGCGGTCAGCCGCCGCTTCAGCTCGTCCATCAGCGGCTTGCTCTCGGCCTGACGTACCGCGCAGCGATGCTCGGCCGTGCCGCCGCGGATGCGGTCCTCGATGGCATAGATCGCGGCGATCCGCTGAACCACATCCAGCGCTCTGGGCGAGTGGGTGGTCTTGTGCACGGCGACGAACTTGCGGCGCGCATGCGCGAGACAGAACGCCAGCCGGATCCGGCCGGGCTTGGCGCGCCGCGCCAGCGCCTTGTAGGCGCCATAGCCGTCGACCTGCATCACGCCGGCGAAGCGGTCGCCGAGTTGCGCGACGATCGCCTCGGTGTCACGGCCGGTGGCGAACACGTAAGCCACCGCCGGCGGCGCCGGCCCCTGCCATGGCCTGTCGTCAACCGCGTGCGCCCAAAGCTGGCACTTGCGGGTGCGGCGGCGGCCCTTCTCGAGTACCGGCAATGGCGTCTCGTCGCAGAAGATGCGCGGGAAGCCATGAATGGTGCGCAGTTGCAGGTGATACAGCCCTTCGAGCCACCAGGCGGCACGGTCGACCCAGTGCACCAGCGTCGAGCGGTCGAGCGTGACCCCGTGGCCAGCCAGCATTTGGGTCTGCCGGTTGAGCGGCATGTGCCAGGCAAATTTCGAGACCACCACCCAGGCGACCAGCGCGGTCGACGCCATACCCGCGGTGATCAACCGCGACGGCGCAGGCGCCTGTACCACCGCGCTCTCGCAGCCGCGACAGCCGTATTTCGGCCGCACCGTGCGCAGCACTCGCAGAATGGCCGGGATCACATCGAGTGCTTCGTGGACGCATTCGCCGATACGATGCATCTGGCAGGCGCAACACGGACAGACAGTGCTGTCCGGCTCGATGATCTGTTCGCAGCGCGGCAGGTGGCTGGGCAGCGCGCCGTTGTTGCGCTGCGCCGGCTTGCGGAACCCTTTCGACGACGGCTTTGGTTTCACGGCGTCGTCGTCATTCGCGGCTGGTGGCGGCATGGTTCCGGCGGCCAGGTCGCCGAGCCCGAGCGTCATCTGGGCCTCGACCAGGGTCACCAGACGCTCGGATCTCGTACCAAAATGCAGGGTATTGATCGAGTGCAACGTCGCCCGCAGCCGCTCGTTATCGGCGTCGAGCTGCAACACCAGTTCGGCGAGCAGGTCAGGATCGGTGGGCAGGTCCGCGCGGCGCAACGGCATGGGCGAATTGTACCAAGTTGCGCGCCGCGTCGCCAAGAGTACATTTGGGATTATCCGACCAGAACTGGCTTTTTCACGACAGGGGCAGCTGCTTGCGACCATGCAAGTCCGTCGAGCAGCAATGCCAGTTGCGTCGATGAAAGACAGATCGCCCCATCAGCCACTGGTGGCCAGACGAACTTGCCGCTCTCCAGCCACTTCGTTGCGAGAACCATGCCGCTGCCGTCCCACGCCAACAGCTTGATCCGATCATTTCGCTTCGAACGGAATACAAATATCTCGCCCCCGTATGGATCAGCGCAGAGTGCTTGCGCGACCAGCGCGACAAGCCCATGCACGCCGCGGCGAAAATCGATCGGTTGCGTCGCCACCCATACCCGCAGCCCCGCACGCGTCGCGATCAAGCCAGGCCGCCCCGCACCGCCGCCAGCACCCGCGACAACGTCGCCGTGTCGACACCCTTCACCACCCGTATGCTTGCGTCACCCAGCACGATCTCGATCGCGCCTGCCGCCGGTCGCAGATCAGCCCGCGCATCGGACTGCGGTCCTGCCGCGACGACCTTCACCGGCGCAAAAGAGACAGCCGAGGAAATCGGCGCAGATTTTGGCCTGCTCCTCGTCATGCCGCCCGCCGACACCTGACCGCGCCATGCCGACAACATATTCGCATTGACACCGTGTCGCGCCGCGACTTCCGACACTTTTGCGCCGGCCACCAAACTCTCAGCCACGATCACCGCTTTGCGGGCTGCGGACCACCGTCGCCTGCGAGTACCAGAGTGAAGCCAACCTTCACCGCCGTCGCCAAGCAAGCCGTCACCTTTCACCATGCCATCCATCGCCGCACCCTCCGTCAATCAGCAACGGACGACATCATCTCAACACGCGCGCAAAATTTGTAGGTGATGCCGCCGCAACGGTTAATCACCCCGCTTGATCCCTCGCTATTCGTCGTCGGCAACCCTCCGTACCAGAACCTCGCGCTTGCCCACATGGTTGGCGGGACCAACAACGCCTTCCTTCTCCATCTGCTCGATCAGCTTGGCAGCCCGGTTGTAGCCAAGGTTCAGATGTCGCTGGATGAAGCTGGTGCTGGCCTTGCCCTCGCGTGCCACGATCGCCACCGCCTGGTCGTACAGCCCCCGCTCGCCTTCGCCCGTCGCGCCCAGTCCCGGCATCGGCGCGCCCGCGTCATCGTCGGCGGGTTCCGTGACCTCCTCCAGGTAGGCGGGCTCGCCCTGCTCGCGCAGAAATTCGACGACCTTCTCCACCTCCTCGTCCGAGACGAAGGGGCCATGCACGCGGGTGATCCGCCCGCCTCCCTGCATGTACAGCATGTCCCCCATGCCCAGCAGCTGCTCGGCGCCCTGCTCGCCCAGGATGGTGCGGCTGTCGAACTTGCTGATGACCTGGAAGCTGATGCGGGTCGGGAAGTTGGCCTTGATCGTCCCGGTGATCACGTCCACCGATGGCCGCTGCGTCGCCATGATCACGTGGATGCCGGCCGCGCGCGCCATCTGCGCCAGGCGTTGCACTGCGGCCTCGATCTCCTTGCCGGCCACCATCATCAGATCCGCCATCTCGTCCACCACCACCACGATGAGCGGCAGCGGCTGCAGCACCAGCGGCTGTTCCTCGAAGGTGGGGCGGCCGGTGTCAGGGTCGAAGCCGGTCTGCACGCGGCGCGTCACCACCTCGCCCTTCGCCCGCGCCTCGGCGACGCGATCGTTGTAGCCGGTCAGGTTGCGCACCCCGAGCTGGCTCATCGAGCGGTAGCGGCGCTCCATTTCGCGCACCGTCCACTTCAGCGCGGTCACCGCCTTGGCCGGCTCCGTCACCACCGGTGCCATCAGATGCGGCACGCCTTCGTACATCGAAAGCTCGAGCATCTTCGGGTCGATCAGGATCAGGCGGCACTGGTCGGGCGACAGGCGATACAACAGCGACAGGATCATCGCGTTCACGCCCACCGATTTGCCCGAACCGGTGGTGCCCGCGATCATCAGGTGCGGCATGCGTGCCAGGTCGGCGAAGATCGGCGCGCCGTTGATCTCCTTGCCGAGTGCCAGCGTCAGCCGCCCTGGGTGCTTCTGCAGCTCCTCGGACGTCAGTATCTCCGACAGGAACACGGTTTCCCGCCTGGCGTTCGGCACCTCGATGCCGATCACGTTGCGGCCCGGAACGGTGGCGATGCGCACGGCCGTCACCGACAGGCTGCGCGCCACGTCGTCCGCCAGCCCGATCACCCGCGCACTGCGGATGCCGGGTGCCGGCTCCAGCTCGTAGAGCGTGACCACCGGACCAGGACGGATCTCCACGATGCTGCCCTGCACGCCGTAGTCCGACAGCACCGACTCCAGCAGCCGCGCGTTCGCCTGCAAGGCCTCTTCGCTGGGCCCGCTGATCGCGTGCGTGGGCGCCGGCTTCAGCAGGGACAGCGGCGGAAAGTGCCAGCCGTCCTCCGGCAGGGGCAGGCTCTCCTGCCGCGGCCGTCGCGGTGCGGCGGCAGGCCGCGTGGCACGCGATACGACCGGCGGCGCCTCGTCCATCGGCGGGATCAGTCGCGTCGCAACGGCTGGGTCGCGCCGTACCGGAGGCGCGTCTGTGCTGCCGCGGAACGCCAGCCATCGCGGCAGGCGCAGGTGAGGCACGGGCATCGGCACGGCGCGCGCCAGCCGCACGCCGCCACGCACCGCCCGTCCGGCAGCCCGCCACTCGCCGGCTGACAGCCCCAACGCCAAAAGCGTCAACGTCGCCGCGAGCGCCAGTCCGACAGCCCAGATCATCAGTGCGCCCGCCGGCCCAAGCAGCTCGCGACCGACCGTCAGGCCGGTCGTTGCCAGCAGTCGACCGATCGCTCCGCCCGGCCCGGCAACCGTGGGCCAGGCGAAGCTGCGCGGCGCCGGCATGCCCGCGAGTGCAGCCGCCAGAACCGGCATTGCCGCCAGCAGGGCGGCCAGCCGCGCGGCCACGCTGCCCAACCCGCGATGCGAGGCGATCCGCCACGCCCAGGCCAGCAGCGCCAGCCCCGGCAGCGCCCCCGCGGCGCCAAATCCCTGCAACAGCAGGTCGGCAACGATCGCTCCGACCGGGCCGGCGAGGTTGCCGGTGTGACGCGAGGTGGCCGTGTTCAGCGACGGGTCGCGCGGATCGTAGCAGGCCAACGCTACCAGCAGGGTCAGTCCCAGCAGGCCAAGGACCAAGCCGCCCAGGCCGGCCGATCGCTGCCTGATCAGCGCCTGGATCGTGGGCGATGCCAGCCGACGCGGCTGGGCGGTCCGGGCCGTTGCCATGGGGTTCCCCGCTGTTCGCGCGATATCGCAGCTATATGCCGCAAACCGCTGAGTCGCAGAAGCGTCAGCCGCACCGGCTTGCCGACGGTGTGGCGTCCGCGCCACTGTGGCCACATGAGCGAGCGGCTATCCGCCGAGGTGTGCATCATCGGAGCCGGGCCGGTCGGGGGCACGTTGGCCTGCCGGCTCGCCACCGCCGGCATCGCCACCGTGGTGGTCGATCGCGCGGCACTGCCACCGATGGAGCACCCGGCCTTCGACGGCCGCGCCTACGCTGTCGCCGCCGGTTCGCGCCGCCTGCTGGCGGAGGCCGGCGTTTGGGACCGCCTGGCCGATCTGGCCTCCCCTATCTTCGATATCCGCATCAGCGACGGCCGTCTCGGCCGCCCGGCGTCGCCGCTGTTCCTGCACTTCCGGCATGACAGTGCCGGTGTGGCAGCCTTCGGACACATGGTGGAGGCGCGCAACCTGCGCGTGGCGCTGAATGCCCATATGGACACGCTGCCGGCGCTGCGGGTGTTCGCTCCGGCCGCCGCCCTGGTGGATCGAGACCACACCGGGGCCACTGTGCACATCACCGGCGGACCCGACATCGACTGCCGTCTCGTCGTGGCCGCCGAGGGCAGGGATTCGCCGTTGCGGCGCGCCGCCGGCATCCCGGTCACCCGGCTCCGCTACGACCAGACCGGCATCGTCTGCGCGATCAGTCACGAGCGCCCGCACCACAACGTGGCCCTCGAGCACTTCCTGCCGTCCGGCCCCTTCGCACAGCTGCCGATGGGCGCCAGTCCCGATGCGCTGGTAGGCGGAGCGCCGAACGTCTCGGCGATCGTATGGACCGAGCGCACGGCGATCGCACAGCGCATGCTGGCGCTCGACGATGCCCATTTCGCCAACGCGATCGCGCGCCGGCTCGGCGACCATCTCGGCGCGGTCCGCGTCGTGGGCCGGCGCTGGAACTACCCTCTCGGTGCCCTGCATGCGCATCGCTATTTCGACGCGCGCCTCGTGCTGGTGGGCGACGCGGCGCACACCATCCACCCGATCGCCGGCCAGGGACTGAACCTCGGTTTCCGCGACGCGATGGCACTTGCCGACCTGCTGATCGAGGCGTCGCGCCGGGGCGAGGATCGTGGCGCGCCTGACCTGCTGCGCCGCTACCAGCGGCAGCGGCGGCCGGACAATCTGCTGATGCTGGCGGCGACCGACGCGCTCGACCGCTTGTTCAGCAACGACAATCCGCTGCTGCGTCTGGCGCGCGATGTTGGCATTGCGGCCGTGCATCGCGCGCCGCCGCTGAAGCGGCTGTTCATGCGCCAGGCGATGGGCGAGCCGCCACTCACGCTGCCCTGACGTTGGCGAGGAAGCTCTCAACGTCACGCCGCAGCGTTTCGGACTGCTTCGACAGTTCGCCGGCCGCCGCCAGCACCTGCGACGCCGCCGCACCGGTGTCGGTCGCCGCCCGGCTGACCCCGCCGATGTTGGTGGCGATCGCGCCGGTGCCCTGCGCGGCCTGCTGCACGCTGCTGGCGATCTCGCGCGTCGCCGCGCCCTGCTCCTCGACCGCAGAGGCGATCGCGGTGGCGATCTCGTTCATCTGGTTGATGGTTTCGCCTATCCTGTGGATCGCCTCTACGGTCTGGCCCGTGGTGCCCTGGATCTCGGTGATCTGCGCCCGGATCTCCTCGGTGGCCTTCGCAGTCTGATTGGCGAGCGACTTCACCTCGCTGGCCACCACGGCAAAACCTTTGCCGGCGTCGCCCGCGCGGGCCGCCTCGATCGTGGCATTCAGCGCCAGCAGATTGGTCTGCCCGGCGATGTTCTCGATGAGTTGGACCACTTCGCCGATGCGCTGCGCCGTCCTGCTCAGACCCTCGACGATGCCATTGGTGTGGTTCGCATCGTTGACCGCCTGGCTGGCGATCTTCGAGGACTGTTCGACCTGCCGCCCGATCTCCAGCACCGAGGCGGACAGCTCCTCGGCCGAACTCGCCACCGTCTGGACATTTGCCGACGCCTGCTCGACGGCCGCAGCCACCGCGGTCGCCTGCTGCGACGCCTCCGCGGCGGTGTGCGTCATCGCCTCGGCGGAGGCCTGCATCTCGGTCGACTGCGACGCCACAGAGTTGACGACGCCTTTCACGCCGGCCTCGAACGAATTGGCCAGGTTCAGCATCGCCTGCTTCCGCTCCGCCTCGGCCTTCGCCTTGTTCTGTTCGTGCTCGGCGCGCAGCCGGTCGGCCTCGATCATGTTGTCCTTGAACACCTGGACGGTCTCTGCCATCTGGCCGATCTCGTCCTTGCGGCCGACGCCAGGGATCTCCGCCGTCTTGTCGCCACCCGCCAGCGCGCGCATCGCGCTGCACATGCCGACCACCGGGCGCGAAATGCCGCGGCCGATCAGCCACGCGAGCGCTGCGCCAAGCAGCAGTCCGCCGACCGACAGGTAGAGGATGAGCGAACTCGTCCATGCCATCGTGGACAGCGTGTTGGTCTCCTCCTGCTTCTCGTCGGCAATGCCGCTTGCCTTGATCGATTCGGTATCGGTCTGCACCTGTTGGCCGATGTCCTTCATCGTGCTGTTGGCCATGCTGTCGACCGATCGCTCGAGATCCACGGCCTTGCGATAGGAATCCTGGTAGCTGGCCACGCCGACCTGAAGACCGTCGACCACCTTGCGGAAATCGGCGCCCTTCGTGGCGGCGTCGAGCGCCTGCAGCGCCGCGGTAATATTGGCGAACGATTTCTCGGCCGCCTCGCCCGCTTCCTGCTCGTGCCGTCCCAGCAGCTTGTTGACGTTGAGGCGTGCAAGCATCAGGTGCTGTCGACCCTCATAGCCAAGCACCTCGACACTGCCGTTGCCCGCCTTGGCAGCCGCGGCGATGAGTGTATCGAAATCCTGCTGCAGGCTGGCGCCCAATGGATCGAGCGTGGCTTCGATAAGCTTCATGCGCTCGCGCGTCTGCACCACAAGCTGATCGAAATCCTTCAAATAGGCTTCGATGTTGCGGACAACGTCCTCCAGCAGGCGATGCCGTTCGGGGTTCTTGATCTCGGCCAGGCCGCGCTGCAGCAGCGGCTGCAGCGACGCGAGTTCCCGTTTCACCGCCTCGACATTGCTCTCGACACCGGCGGATGCATAGTCGCGCACGAAGCGGCGGACATTCAGAAAGCTCCGATCGGCGTCGCGGGCGATCCCCACCACCGACACCCGCTGCGCGTAGGTCGAGAAGCCCTCTGCGGAGGTGTGGAACGAAAAGTAGGCCGTGACGCTCACCACCGCGAGAATCGCCAGCACGCAAGCAAAGCCGATGTCGATCTTCGTTCCGATCGCGCGATTGGCGATGAGCGACAGGGCACCGCTGTGAGTGTTCATGGAAGGGTTCTCCCGAGGAGGGTCAGTGTCAGCTCGACCGCAAGAGGAAGCGGCGGTTATGGCCCTGGACAGGGCGGGCGTTGTCTGCGTACAGCGCGGCGAATTGCCTGATCTGTTCTGGCGATGCCTCGATAGGCTGCTGGAGCAACGTCCAGACGATGCCCTGCGTGCATGGCGGCGTCGTGAGCGAGCCCATGTAGCGGTAAAAGCCGCGTTCAGCGGGCAGCAGCATGCCGGGATCGATCACCGAACCTGCGTCGCGCTCCGGTCCCTCCTGGCGCGGCATGGCCTGCCAGATCGGATCCAGCCCGCGGTTTGCATCGCCTGGCCTGACGAAGACGCCGATGACGGCAAGGTCGCCAGTGGCTGAGCGGTGCACGAAGTGGCATTCCAGATCGAACGGTCTGCCGGAGAGAAGGTGTTCGCTCGGGTGATGGAAGTGGAATTGCTGGAGCTCGTAGCTCGTGCCGCCGATCACGCAGGACGACCCGGGTGCGGCATTCACCTGGATCGTGTGGCCGTTGTTGACGATCCTGAGCTTCATCGGCTGCCAGGCGATGTCGAGGTTGCCAGGCGCCGCCGGCACGGCATCGACGAGGTCGATCGGCGATTGTTCGAGCCCGAGCTGGCAGACCTTGAAGGCCGGTGTGATATTGCCCCAGTTGGCAGCCCCGGGATCGCCCTCATAGGCCCAATGTGGCGAAGCCAGACCCGCCGCTCCTGCATGCGCTGCCTCCTCGGCGAGCGCACGAGGCAAGAGCCGACAACACGCACAGCCGAAAGCGGCGGTGCCGAGGAAGGATCGCCGCCCCAACCGCAACGCACCAGCCAGCCGTTCGCGCGCAGCAATCATCAGATGCCATTCCTGTGACAATCAGGCAGCGGCGACTGTCACCGCTTTCGGTGAACAATTGGCTAACCGCACTCGGCCCCGCTATCCTCGCGACAAAGCAACCGACATGGAGAGAAGCCGATGGCGCCGAAGATCCTGCTGACCGACAATCCGCTGAGTGCAATGGACATCGCGCGCGAACTGGCGCCGTCCGGGTTCGACACCGTCATCGCCCGCTCCGGCAGCCCGGAGTTCAACGCCGCACTCGCCGATGCCGAGTACATCGTCGGCCTCGGCGAAGTGAAGATGGACGACGCGTTCTACAAGTCCGCGCCGAAGCTGAAGCTGGTGCAGCTGCTCAGCGCCGGCTACGACCGCGTCGACATCGAGGCGGCGCGCCGCGCCGGCGTGCCGGTGTGCAACAACGGTGGCGCCAACGCGATCGCGGTGGCGGAGCACGCGATCCTGCTGATGCTCGCAGTCTGCCGCCGGCTGACCTGGCTGCATGAGATGGTGAAGTCCGGCCGCTGGCGCGGCAACGACGTGGCCAGCGTGCGGCTCTACGAGCTGCATGGCCGCACGCTGGGCATCATCGGCCTCGGCAACATCGGCAAGAAGGTCGCGCGCCTCGCCCAGGGCTTCGGCATGGCGGTGCAGTATTTCGACATCGCACGCCTCAGCGAGGACGCCGCCGACACACTCGGCGTGAAGTTCCGGCTGCTCAACGAGGTGCTGCGCACGTCGGACATCGTGTCGCTGCACGTGCCGCTGATCCCAAGCACGCGGCACATGATGGGTGCCGCGCAGTTCCGCCTGATGAAGCCGACGGCCTACCTGATCAACACCTGCCGCGGACCGGTGGTGGACGAGCCGGCCCTGCACGAGGCGCTGACCAACGGCACGATCGCCGGCGCGGGGCTCGACGTGTTCGACCAGGAGCCGCCGCCCGCAAACAATCCGCTGTTCACGCTGGACAACGTGATCCTGACGCCGCACTACGCCGGGCCGACGTGGGACAACCAGAGCGCGCGGTTCCGCAACGGCTTCGACAACGTCGAGCGTGTGGCACGCGGCGAAAAGCCGCTATGGGTGATCCCGGAACTCCGGGAGTAGCGGCAACGCGGCTCAGGCGGAGCCGCCCGCCTGCTGCAACAGCTGCGTGAGCATCGCCGCGCCGGCGGGGGCGCGGCAGGTCCACCGGTACGTCCATCGCGACCACGCCACCTTCCAGCAGCAGGATGCGATCGGCGAGGGCCACTGCTTCGGCAACATCGTGCGTTGGCCGTGAAGCCCTTCGCCTGCCACACGTCCTCGATCAGTCCCTGCATCTCGATCCGGGTGAGCGCATCGAGCGCGCCGAGTGGCTCGTCGCACGCCAGCAGCCGCGGATGGCTGACCAGCGCGCGGGCGAGTGCGACGCGCTGCTTCTGCCCACCCGACAGCACGCCGGGCCAGTCATGGTCGCGGCCGGCGAGACCCACCTGGGTGAGCGCGGCGGTCGCAAGTCTTTCGCGCTCGCTGCGGTTGCGCGCATGCGTCAGCCGACAGCCACGTTGTCGGCCACGCGCTCCCATGGCAGCAGGCGCGGCTCCTGAAACATCAACCTTGCGCTATGGCGATCGACCACGATCCTGCCGCCGTCCGGCATGTCGAGCCCCGCCATCAGCCGCAGCAGCGTCGACTTGCCGCAACCGCTGCGCCCGACGATGGCGACGAATGCGCCGGGCTCGATGTCGAGATCGATGCCGCGCAGCACATGATGTCCGCCGAACGACCTTGTCAGCCGGCGGAGAATCACGGCTGCACCGGCGGAACTCGCGCGCGGCCGCGGGTCGGCGATGCGGTCCAGAACCATTGCGGTCATCGTCACGCCTTCGCGTAAGCCGGATTCCACGCCAGCGTCGTGCGCTCCAGCAGGCGTGCCGCGCTGTCGGCGAGCTTGCCCAGCGCGGCGTAGAGCAGGATGGCGAACACCACGACATCGACCTGCATGAACTCGCGCGCGTTCATCGCCATGTAGCCGATGCCGGAGATCGTCTCGGCCACGATCAGCGTCAGCACATGATGCCGAGATCGTAGCGCAGGCCGACCAGGATCGACGGCAGCGCACCTGGCAGCACAACGCGACGGAACACCGCGTGCGGGGCCATGCCATACGCACGCGCCATCTCAAGCAGGTGCGGATCGACCGAGCGCACGCGCCCAATCAGAAAGACTCCCGAACGCACCAAGAATTATTGCAGCCACCGGTTCGTTGGCTTCAACATAGGCACGCCGCGCCATGAAGAATGAGTTCTGCTCGGTGATGTCGGTCCACTTCGCCAGCGTGCGGACACCGGCGTATCGCCCAACGCGCCCAGATCGACGGCGGCGACGCGCATCGCCTCCAGCATCGGTGGGCCGAACCGGAACTCGATCCACTGCACGTCGATGCCCTGCTGGATTCAGCAGCGTCTCCAGGGCGCGGTTTTGTCGCGCCGCGAGGAGGATCGGTTCGCCCTTCTGGAAGCCGACGCGCAGGGCCCCGCTGGGGCCGGCGTGAGCGGCTTGTCGCGAGGATACGAAAGCAGCGGCAAGGCTGGCGGTGGGCAGCACCCCTCAGCGGTTCCAAATGGGCCAACATCATCGCTCCTTGACGACGGTGAGGTGCGCCGCATCGTGCAGCGACGGCGCGATGGGCCCGGCAGAGGTTGCCAGTTGCAGGGCACTGCGCGCGACGCGGTGGACGTCCGCCAGCGCGGGCCAGATCGAGGAGTCGAGCTCTTCCAGACGGAAATCGGTGGCGACGAAACGGTAGCCGCGGTCGATGCGGATCGCGGCGCCGACGAACACGCCATCGATCTCGATGATGTGCGATTGCAGCATCGGTGAGGCCTTTCAGGAGGGGGATGTGCAGCCCTGCGGGCACCGGGCCCGCTGCGGTGAGCCTGGCGGCTCAGCTACATCGCGCGGCTGCAGCGATCCGGCATCGCATGGAGGCTGTCGGTCCAGCCATCGGTGGTGTCCCTCTCATCGCTGGCGAGCGCACGGCCCGCGGCTCACGCAGGCCGAATAAGAGGATATTTTTTCGTGATTCCGCAATAGCTCTGGCCTAAAAAGATTCTTTTCCTCCAGATGCCGGGCCAGTCGGGCTAAAAGAATGTCCCTTGCGGTTCGATCCCGAGCATGATCTGGCCGACCGATTCGAAGTGCGCGGTGCGCGACTGGATCTGCTGCGATAGCGTGTGGATGTCGCGGAAGCGCCGCTCGAAGGCGGTGCCGAGGAAGATCGCGTCCACACCCGCCGATTTGTAGGCGTAGTCGGCGACCGCCTCGGCTGCCTGGATGGCGAACGCACAGGCCAGTCGCACGCGTGCCCGCGCCGGCACGTCGATCACCCAGCTGTCGTCGGCCGACCAGGTGTCGGACAGCGTCTCCACCAGATAGGCGCGAGCGGCACCTAGCCGCGCCTCCATCTGCGCCACGTTCGACTGCACGACCGCGTTGTCCGCGAGCCGCCCGAGATTGCGCGGCGCCTTGCGGGTGGCGAGGTCCTTGAACGTGTCGAGCATGGCGCGCGCGATGCCCATGGCGACACCGGCCACCCCGACCGCATAGAGACCCTGCATCGGGAAGGCGTAAAGCCGGCCAGGTTCGCGCCGCAGCGTCGGATCCTCGCGCGTGCTGCTGAAGTCCTCGGGCACGAACACATCGTCGAGCCGATAGGCACCCGACATCGTACCCCGCATGCCGATGACCTGCCACGAACCGTCGATCAGCGTCGCCTGCGCCACGGGGAACAGCAGCGTGCGCACCGTTGGCCTGCCGGCCTCGTTCAGCCGCAACGAACCATCGGGCTCCATCACGCGGGCATGCGCGCCCATCCAGGTTGCCTGGCGGCAGCCGGAGGCGAAGTTCCATTGACCGGTGATGCGATAGCCACCCGGGACTGCGTGCGCCGTCAACTCGTTCGGCGGTCCCCAGGCCACCACGGCACGCGGGTCGTCGAAGATCGCGTGCATCGACCGCGGCGGCAGGAAGGGTGCGATCAGCGCGGCGCTGTTGGCGACGAACACATTCCAGCCGACCGAGCCGTCGCGGCGGCTGAGTTCCTCGATCGCCCGCAAGTAGACCCACGGTTGCACCTCGTCGCCATCGGCCGAGCGCGGCAGCAGCATGCGGCATATGCGCGCGGCGTGCATCTGCGACAGCAATGGTTCGGGGATGCGCTGGCTGCGTTCGATCGCATCGGCGGCAGCCTCGATCGCCGCGCCAAGTGCGCGCGCGCGAGCGACGGGGTCAGACGAAGTCGGGGTGAAGTCGTTCATGCGGCATTAGCTGCGCGGGCCGCTGACGCTGTCAACCGACGGCCGGGCCGCGCGGCAATGCGGATCAGGTGGTCGGTGGGGTGACGCCATTGCGCCACCCCAGCCAATCACCTTGCGTTACGCGAACCTGAAGTCGGCTGCGGTGACGTTTGCCATCTGCGTGTCGTGCAGCACGATCGTGCCGGCGCCCGCTGCCTTGGCGCCGAGGTCGATCTGCACGTCGGCCCCGACCTGCGCTACGGCAAGATCGTTGAAGCTGCCGAGTGCGGAGCCGTAACCCGATATCGCGATCGTATCGAGCCCATGCTGGAAGTCGGCGATCGTGTCGGTGCCGTTCAGCCCAGAGAAGGCAAAGCGGTCCGCGCCGGCACCGCCGACCAGGAGGTCATTTCCCTGACCGCCCTGCAGCAGGTCGTCGCCCGCGCCACCCGCCAGCAGGAACTGCATGCCGGGCGTGGACGTGACGGACATGTCGAGCACGTCGTCACCCGCGGTGCCGACGTGGGTGATGTACTGCGCTGCCCCGGCAGGCTGAAGCGCGGCGGCGCGCAGTTGCGTAGCGAGCAGCGCGCCTTGGATCAAGATATTGTCGCCCGTCCCTCCGTCAAGCACGTCGAGCCCGCCGTTGCCGAGCAGCACGTCGTCGCCCGCGCCGCCGGTGATCACGTCGTTGCCGGCGCTGCCGATCAGCACATCGTTGCCGTCGCCGCCGTTCTCGGTGAGCTGCAAGGCCGCGCCGAGTCCCGAAGCCTGGATCACGTCATCGCCGCCCAGGCCGTTGATGACGAGGCGGTCGGTGGCCTCGAAGTTGCTGATGGTCACGTCGCTGGCGAGACCGGATACGTGCACCACACCGTTGTCGTTGGTGATGGTGATCACGTCGGCGCCGTCGGTCGCGTCGATGACGACGGTATCCTGCTGTCCGTCCCCGCCGCCACCCGCAGCACCGAGATCGATGGTCACGTTCTTCACGTCGGTGCCGGTCAGGTCGTTCACCGTGATGGTGTCGGCGCCGCCCAGCGCGCGGAAGGCGATCGTCTCGGTGCCGTTGACGTCCATCGTGATGTTGGCGACGTCGCGGAAGAACCGCACACGCGATCCGTTGGCCGAGATGTCGATGTTCTCGTTGACGTTCGCGCCGTTGAACAGCAGCGTGTCGGAGCCGCCCTGGCCCTCGATCACGTCGCTGCCGTCGCCGGGATTCCAGACGAACGTATCGTCGCCGGCGCCGCCGAACACCACGTCGTTGCCGCGGCCGCCTAGCAGCAGGTCGTTGCCGGCGCCGCCGATCAGCGTGTCGTCGCCGTCGCCCCCGTTCAGCGTCAGGTTGATCTGGCCGGCACCGAGCTTCGATGCGTCGATGGTATCGTTGCCGCCGAGGGCATTGACGGTGAGCGAATCGAGCCCGCCATCGATGTGCGCGACCGTCACCTTCGCGGCGAGACCGCCGACCGTCAGGACCCCGCCGACGCGCGCGATGTTTATGGTGTCGTCGCCGGCGGTCGCGTTGACGATGACCTGGTCGGGCTGGCCGTCGCCGGTCGTCGTGCCGCTCGCGGCCAGATCGATCGCCACCAGGTTCGTGTCGGTTCCGGTCAGGTCGTTGACGGTGATCGTGTCGGCGCCGCCCAAGGCATTGAACTGGATGTGCTCCACGCCGTTGAGGTCCATCGTGACGTTGCCGACGTCGCGGAAGAAGCGCACGCGCGAGCCGTTGGCCGAGATGTCGATGTTCTCGTCGGCATTGGAGCCGTTGAACAGCAGCGTGTCGGTGCCGTCCTGGCCCTCGACTATGTCGCTGCCGTCGCCGGGGTTCCAGACGAATTTATCATCGCCGGCTCCCAGGAAGGCCACATCGTTGCCGCGCCCGCCGGTGACGACGTCGTTGCCGGCGCCGCCGATCAAAATGTCCGCGCCATCGCTGCCGATGACGGTGTCGTTGCCGTCGCCGGCGTCGATCGTCAGGTTGGTCACCCCGGCAGCGAGCCCTGACGCATCGATGATGTCGTTGCCGCCAAGGCTGTCGAGCACGAGGCTGTCATTGGCACCTTCGCTGCCAGTGATCGTCACCGTCGCCGGCAGGCCCTGCACGGTGACGGACGTGCCGCTGCCGGTGACGGTGATGCGGTCACCGGCGGCCCTGCCCTCGACGGTCACGCTGTCCGCCGCACCATCGCCGCTGCCGCTGCCGGGCGGCGAGTCCAGGTTGATGGTGACCTGCTTCACGCCGGTGCCGCCGAGGTCATGGATCGCGATGTTGTCGGACCCGCCCAGGGCGTTGAACACGATCTGTTCGACGCCGTTGAGGTCCATGCTGATGTTCGCCACGTCGCGGGAGAATCGAACGCGATGGGCATTGGCCGAAATGTCGATTTTTTCGTTGACGTTCGCACCGTTGAACAGCAGCGTGTCGAAGCCGGCCTGGCCTTCCACCGTGTCGCTGCCGTCGCCGGGGTTCCAGACGAACGTGTCGTCGCCGGCGCCAAGTTTCGCGACGTCGGCGCCACGCCCACCGATGACGACGTCGTTGCCGTCGCCGCCGAGCAGCACGTCGTTGCCGTCGCCACCGGTGATCGTGTCGTTGCCCGCGCCGCCGTCGAGCGTGAGTTGGATGAGCGAAGCCAGCCCGTTGCCTGCGGTGATGGTGTCGTCGCCGCCGTTGGCGTGCAGCACAAGGTTCTCGGTGGTGCCGATATCGAGGCTGAAAGGCGCGGGTTCCAGGCGGTCGAAGCGCACGCGCGTCCCATTCGCCGTGATGGTGAAGGTCTCAGCCCCGTTGCCGCCGTTGACCTGCGCCGTATCCGTGCCGTCGCCGCCCTCGAAGAGGTCGCTGCCATCGCCCGGGTTCCAGATCATGCGGTCGTCGCCCGCCTGGCCGAACACCTGGTCATCGCCGGCGCCACCGGTCAGCACGTCGTTGCCGTCGCCACCGAACAGCAGATCGTTGCCGCCCTTGCCGAACAGCGTGTCGTCGCCCGCCTGACCGAACAGCTGGTCGTTGCCCGATCCACCGGTCACCGTGTCGTTGCCGTCACCACCGAACAGCTCCGCCGCCGGCAGCGCGCCGTTGGTTTCATCGAGCGCGATCCTGTCGTTGCCGCCCAGTCCGAACCCGAGGATCAGACCGGTGTTCGCGACCGTCGCCGGCCCGCCGATGACCGGAACGGCGCCGCCGTTGACCAGGATCGTGCCGGCAGCATCGCGGCTGAACGTCATGCTGTTGCCGTTGTCGTCGCCGAGCGCGTCCAGCAGGCTGGCCGCGCGAAGAAAGCTGGCCGAGATAGCCATTGTGTCGTCCTTTCGATGGTGGATTGTCTGCGTGGATTGCGGTGCAGCTGAGCACGTCGCCGACGGGTGCCGTTATGCGCTATCTCACATGCTGCGCAGTGCGGCGGCCGGGTGTCGCTAGCAGCGATCTGTCATCTGGCACCTGTCGGACGGATTGTCCGCGCCGGCATAAAGGCAATACGACAGACGATCACAAAGGATGAGTTTTCATCCTGCGCGTGAGCCGGAGTCATGCGTCGATGCCGCGGCTCGCAATTGACGTTGCGGTTGTGAGCAGCCTCACATGCCAGACGGATCAGTCCAGATCGGTCGGCAGCGCCGGTTGCCGCAGATGCGTGAACATCCGCCGAAGCTGCGGCAGCAGGACGCGACGGGTGGACAGGTCCTGCGGCAATTCGTGCTCCGCGAAAAATCCGGCCTCGCTTGTCTCCGGACCGCAGCGAAGCTCGCCGCCGGTTATCTCGCAAAGGAAGAACAACCGCCACACATGAACCGTCTCGGTTGCACCATGTGGGTGGCGTGCGCGGTCCCACACTGCGGCGAGCCTGTAGGCGCGGACGTGCAGCCCCGCCTCCTCGCGAACTTCCCTCGCTACGGCACTCGCTGGAGTCTCGTTCACGTCCACCCAACCACCCGGAAGGGTCCAGCGGTGGTGGTCTGCCCTCTCGCGAACGAGCAGCATCCGATCATCCCGGAAGATTGCGCCGCGCACGCCCAACTTGGGCGTGGCAAGCGACACGCGCGGCGCAAGTCTCGCCCCGGAGTCGCTCGGGTCGAGGCTGCCGTGCTGTGCCAGCACCTGTGCCGCGAGGGCATCGAGCTGCCGATAGCGTTCACGGTCATAGTCGTCCTGCGTGCTGACAAGCCCGGCCTGCGTCAGGGCCCGTATCTCGCGCGCCCGGAGGAGCCAGCGGTTCATTGGCGGTTCCATGTCCGACATTTGCTCCATTTTCTCCGGCCGCGGTCCGCTTTACGATGGTCGCCGAACTCCGGAAAGGCGCAGCCATGCTCGATCGTCCGAACGACAGCCTGTCGGCCCGCGACATCGCCTATCACATGCACCCGTTCACCAACGCCAGGCGGCTGGAGAGCGAGGGGCCGTTTGTCATCACCCGCGGCGACGGGATCCGCATCGTCGATGAACAGGGGCGCGACTACATCGACGCGCTCGCGGGTCTCTGGTGCGCCAGCCTGGGCTTCAGCGAGAAGCGCCTGGCCGAGGCGGCGTACCGGCAGATGCTGGCACTGCCCTATGCCTCCACGTTCGGGCAGCGGTCGCATCCGATGGTGATCGAGCTTGCCGAGAAGCTGATCTCGCTGATGCCGGCGCCGATGTCGAAGGTGATCTTCAACAACTCCGGCTCCGAGGCCAACGACACCGCGGCGAAGATCGTCTGGTACTACAACAATGCCATCGGGCGGCCGCGCAAGAAGAAGATCATCGGACGGATGAAGGGCTACCACGGCATCACCGTGGCCGCCGGCAGCCTATGCGGCCTGCCATTCGTGCATCAGGACTTCGACCTGCCGATCCCCAACGTCCGCCACACCGACTGCCCGCATTTCTGGCGCTACGGCAAGCCCGGCGAGACTGAAGAGGATTTCGCTACGCGCATGGCCGAGAACCTCGATGCGCTGATCGAGCGCGAAGGGCCGGCCACGGTTGCGGCGTTCATCGCCGAGCCGGTGCAGGGTGCCGGCGGCGTGGTGATTCCGCCACCCACTTACTTCGCCAAGATCCAGGAAGTGCTGCGCCGGCACGACGTGCTGTTCATTGCGGACGAGGTGATCTGCGGCTTCGGGCGCACGGGCAACATGTTCGGCTGCGAGACGTTCGGCATCGTGCCCGATATCCTGACCTGTGCGAAGGCGCTGTCGTCGGCGTACCTGCCGATCTCGGCGACGGTGGTCAACGACAGGGTCTACCAGGGCCTGGCGACGCAGGCCGACAAGAACGGCAGCTTCATCCACGGCTTCACCTATTCCGGCCACCCGGTGTGCGCGGCCGTCGCGCTGGAGACGCTGAACATCTACCAGGAGCGCGACATCGTGGGACATGTCCGCGCGATCTCGCCGCGGTTCCTCGCCGGCGTGCGGCGCCTCGCCGGGCACCCGCTGGTGGGCGAGGTACGCGCCATCGGGCTGATGGCGGGCATCGAACTGGTGCGCGACAAGCCGACGAAGGCGCCGTTCGATGCCAAGGCCGGCGTCGGGGCGCATTTCGAGGAACGGGCCCTCGCCCACGGCCTGATCATGCGCGGTCGCGGCGAGCAACTGGTGCTGGCGCCGCCGCTGATCATCACCGAGACGGAGATCGACGATATGCTTGCGCGCCTGGCGCGCGCGCTGGACGAAACCGAGTCCTACGTCGCCGCGCTGTGACGCGTCTGCCGCTGCCGCCCAGCCTGTACGCCGAAACCGCGCGGCCGGCGGTGGCGACGCCGCCGCTCGACGGCGACAGGCGGGTCGATGTCTGTGTGATCGGCGGCGGGTTCACCGGGCTCTCCGCGGCGCTGCACCTGGCGCAGCAGGGCGTGGACGTCGCCGTGCTCGAGGCGAACGAACCGGGATGGGGCGCGTCGGGACGCAACGGCGGCCAGGTCAATCCAGGCCTGAAGCACGATCCCGATCAGGTGGAGGCTGACTTCGGCGCCGATCTCGGCAGCCGGATGGTGGCGTTGTCGGGCGACGCGCCGAACGTCGTGTTCCGGTTGATCGAGCGGCATCAGATCGAGTGCGACGCGGTGCAATCCGGCACGCTGCGCGCGGCGTTCTCGGCCCGCGATGCGGCCGGTATCCGTGCATCGGCAGACCAATGGATGCGGCGCGGCGCGCCGCTGGAACTGTTGGAAAGGCAGGCGGTGAACGAGACGACCGGCACCGCGCGCTATGTATGCGCGATGCGCGACCGGCGCGGCGGGCAGGTGAACCCGTTGGGTTATGCGCGGGGCCTGGCGCAGGCGGCAATGCAGGCGGGTGCCGCAGTGCATGGAGCGACGCCCGCGCTGGAAGTCAGCCGCAACGGCCTGTGGAACGTGTGCACGCCGACCGGCACGGTGCGCGCCGACAAGCTCGTGCTGGCGACCAACGGATACAGCGACGGTGTATGGCCTGGTCTGCGACGGAGCATCGTGCCGGTGTTCAGCGCGATCGTGGCCAGCGAGCCGCTCCCGCGAGCGCCCATGCGGTCGGTGCTGTACCAGATGGGCCGGGTCACGGTGTACTATCGGTTCGACCGCGCCAACCGCCTGCTGATGGGCGGCCGCAGCGTCCAGCGCGACGTCGGCAACCCGCGCGAGTTGCAATACCTGATCGAGTACGGCGAACGCCTGTGGCCCGAGATACGCGGCGCGCGCTGGACGCATGCATGGAGCGGCCAGCTGGCGATCACGCCCGACCACTATCCCCATGTGCATGAGCCTGACGAATTGGTGTTGGTGTGCCTCGGCTACAACGGCCGCGGCGTAGCGATGAGCACCGCGATGGGGCCGCAACTGGCGAAACGCGTGGTCGGCGGAAGTGGTGCGCAGATCGACATGCCGATCACCACGATGCGGCAGATTCCGTTCCACGCGCTGTGGCGATCGGCGGTGAAGGCGCGGGTGGTGTACGGACGGATCCGGGACTGGTTGCATCTATGACCCGGCGAACACGCAATCAGAACAGCGAATACCCCCCGTCGATCACGAAGGTATCCCCGGTGTGATAGCGTGCGCTGTCGCTCATCAGATACACCGCGATCCCGCCGAAATCGTCTCCCCGTCCCCAGCGCCGCATCGGAATCCGCGGCATCACCTTGGCATGGAACGTATCATTCGTGGTGAGGCGCTGCGTCATGTCGGTTTCGATCCATCCTGGCAGGATGGCGTGCGCACGCACATTGTGCCGCGCGAATTCCACCGCGAGCGACCGGACCATGGAGATCATGCCGCCCTTGGTCGCGGCGTAGTGCTCGCTGCGCGGCGATCCTTCGATCGCGGCCAGCGATGCGGTGCCGACCAGCACGCCGCCGCCACCGCGCTCCACCATGTGCCGCGCCGCCGCACGGAACGTGTAGAACGCGCCGTCGAGGTTCACGCGCAGCACGCGGTGCCACAGCTCGCTGCTCATCTCCAGGAACGACTTTGCCCCGCCGCCGCCGATGCCGGCATTGGCGAAGCAACCGTCCACCCGTCCCATCGTCTCCAGCGTCCGTGCAAACGCCGCATCCACCGCCGCCTCGTCGCCGACATCGCACTGCAACGCCAGCACCTTGCGCCCGGTCTTCGCCAACGCGGCCTGCGCTTCGGCATTCTTCTCCGCGCTGGTACCCCAGATCGCCACGTCGGCGCCCGCCTCGGCCAATGCGTGCGCGATACCGAAGCCGATGCCGCGGTTGCCGCCGGTCACCAGTGCGACCCTGCCGGTCAGATCAAATGGTCCATAGGTCACGTGCGCCCCCTCTCGTCGGTCGCCACAGCCGCTGCGATGGCGATCAGTGCCACGAAGGTAAGCATGGCACTCGCCGCGTGCGAATATTCCCATTGGCGCCGCGCCGCCTCGAACGGCTCCGGCATCACGGTCCAGTTGCGGCTCGCCACGTTCATCGGAAAGGTGAACACCCAGAACACCCCCTGCGTGCCAAGCAGGCAGACGAAGGCGAGCAGCGACAGGATGAACACACGCCGCTCGCTGCGCCGCAGGATCGCATGCAGCGCCGTCAGCAGCAGCGCGGCGAGGACCGCGATGCCGAACAGCGCCCAACCGTCATAGACCGACTGGGTCGCCATATAGGCCGCCGGGGACAGCGCCAGCTTGCCGGTCAGTTCGAACAGATGCGCGCCGGTCGGAACCAGATAAAGTGCCACGCTCGCGATCGAAAGCACGCGTACCCACGCAAGCAGCATGGCCGATCTCTCCTGGCGGGAGAACGACCGGGGACACGCCCGGTTGCGTCGTCAATACACCTCGGCGTAGCGGCTGCAGAGTTCGTTCACCGCCCATTCGGCCACGTGCTTCACCTCCGAGCGCTTGTGGCGCAGATAGGCCTGGAGAAATACCGGCCCGAACCATCCGGCGACCGCCTTGCTGGCCGCCATCGCGTCAAGCGCCTGGCCAAGCCCGTGCGGCAGTTCATCGACGCGGCCGGCCGATGGCGGCAGGCCGAGAGTCCGCCGCAGCCCGTCGGCGCCGGCGAAGATCACCGCGCCCAGGGCCAGGTACGGACTGGCGGATGCGTCGCACACGCGATATTCGAGATTGAACTGCCGCGCCGTCTCGGCTGCGTCCGCCGCGGCGAACACCGGGCACACGCGCAGCGCGGCACCGCGGTCCTGCTGCACGATATCGATCAGCGTCGGCGCCCAGCGGTTCGGCGTGAGCCGCAGATACGACACCGGCGAGGGTGCGGTGATGGCGGCAATCGCCGGCAGGTGGTGCAGCACGCCGGCGCAGAAGTGCTGCGCCGCCATGCTGAGGTTCAGCGGACCGGTCGCCGCAAAGGTCGTCGGCGCACCGTCGGCATCCTGCAGGCTCATGTGGATGTGCACGCCGTTGCCGACGCCCGACGCTTCGGGCATCGGCGAGAACGACGCGCGGAACCCGTGCCGGTGCGCCGCGGCGCGCGCCATCTCGCGGGTGATCACCGCGTGGTCCGCCGCCGTCAGCGCAGGCTGCGGCGCCACGGTGATCTCGAACTGTCGCGTGCCGTATTCCGCAAGAAACGAGTTCGGGCACCACGCCGGCGACGCGCAGAGCGGCGGTGAAGCTTTCGCCGAACGTGCCCTGGCGGCGAAAGGCGTTCAGGCTGTAGGCGTCGCCGTCGCGATGCTGGTTGCCGGTGTAGATGAATTCCTGCTCGAACGCGGCGACCAGCCGCAGGCCTGACACCTCGTGCAGTTCCGCGATCGCCCGGCGGAGGAACTCGCGCGGGCAGCACTCCCACGCCGTGCCGTCGGTGTTGCGGATGTCGCCCAGGAAGAAGTGTTCCGCCGCCGACCCATCCTCGAAGTCCACCCGGACCTCGACTGCCGGATCGGGCACGATCATCAGGTCGCCGGCGGTGCCGAACGGCGTATCGAGGATCGGCCCGAATGCCGTCTGCATCAGGTTGGAATGTGTCCAGCCGACTCCCTTGCGGCGCCGCGCCTCGATGTCACGGGCCGGGAAGCCCTTGCCGCGTACATGGCCGGCGATGTCGCAGGTACCGACAAAGACCAGTTCCTCTCGCAGCATGTCGCCCTCCCATGACATATGTGACAGAGCGTAAACGCGCTTGCACGGCTCTGTCATGGGTAGCAGTTTGCCGGCGCAATCGGTGCTGCCTCCGATCTGCCCCTGCCACCTTGTCCCATAGGATTCCCATGAACGCACGCACGCTCGCCTTCGCTGTCGGCTGCCTGGTCACCGCCGGGCTCGCCGCCTGTTCCTCGCACGATCAGGCGCCGCCGCCGCCCGCACCGGTGCCGGTTGCCGCACCCGCGCCCCCACCGCCGCCGCCGGCGATGCCCGCCAACCTCACGCCGGCCCAGCAGCGCGTGGCGAAGCTGCAGATGGCGCTGAACGCCAACGGCGCACAGCTCGACGTCGACGGCCGGATGGGCGCCAAGACGCGTGACGCGCTGAAGACCTATCAGAGTGCGCACGGGCTGAAGCCGACCGGCCGCGCGGACGCTGCCACCGTCAAGGCACTCGGGGGCTGACGACGACCGCGCCGCGCTGCGCCGATCGTCAGCGCAGCGTGGCGCCGGTTGCCTTGGTTACGGCTGCAACCACCTTCTGCGACGCGGCCTCGATCTCGGCGTCGGTCAGCGTGCGCTCGCGTGGCTGGAACACCACCTCGATCGCCAGCGATCGCTTCCCCTCCGGCAGCCGTTCGCCCTGATACACATCGAACAGCGACACCCCGGTGATCAGGGTGCGGTCGGCGCCGCGCGCCGCACGCAGCACGGCATCGACGGTCACCCCGTCGTCGACCAGGAAGGCGAAGTCGCGGCGGATCGGCTGGAACGGTGCCAGGTCGGGCGCCGCCTTGCGCCGGCGCTTCGGCTCGCCGATCGCGTCCAGGTCGAGCTGGAACGCCACCACCGGGCCGGCGAGGTCGAGCGCGGCCAGGACGCTTGGATGCAGCTCGCCGAAGCTGCCCAGCAGCGTCTTCGGCCCCTGCCGGACGGTGGCCGACCGGCCGGGGTGATAGAAGCCGGGCGCGTCCTGGGTCAGCATCAGCGCCTCCAGCGGTACGCCGGTCGCTGCCATGACCGCCCAAAGGTCCGCCTTGGCATCCATCGCATCGACCGGGCGCGGCGGGACCAGCCAGTTGCGCGGCGTGGCGCCGGCGCGCAGCCCTGCGGCGATCCAGCGCTGGCTGCTTGCGGCGTCGGTGGCGAATTCCGGGCCGATCTCGAAC
This sequence comes from uncultured Alphaproteobacteria bacterium, assembly GCA_963812075.1. Taxonomy (GTDB): domain Bacteria; phylum Pseudomonadota; class Alphaproteobacteria; order Acetobacterales; family Acetobacteraceae; genus JAMXLO01. The sequence goes on along the minus strand of CAWETN010000011.1, from coordinate 7,615 downwards.
AGCGCCATGTCGGGATAGCCGCGCGCCGCATTGCGCTGCACGGCGAGCGCCAGCGTGGCGATCGGCGTCGGGCGCAATTGGTCGAGATCCGCGGCGATCGGGTTGGTCAGCCGCAGCGCCTCGGGTGCCGCCCCGAACCGGGCGGCATCCGCCCGCGCCATGAAGCTGAAGGTGACGCACTCGGCCAGCCCCTGCGCGGCGAGGGTGCGCCGGGCGAGCTCGGTGCGCACCTGTCTGGCGGACAAGGTCGTCGCCGGCACCGGGGAGGCACGCGGCAGCGACACCGGCGGCACCGCATCGAGGCCACGCAGACGCAGAACCTCCTCGATCAGGTCGCATTCCGGCTCGATCGCCGCACATCCCTCCGCGGCCCTGGCCGCGGTCGCTGGATCGAGGGTTTCGGCCTGGTCGAGCACGACCGCAGCGGCAACGTCGTTGCGCCAGGACGGCACGGCGACGGTGACGCGCGCGGCGTCGCGGTGCTGCACGGCGAAGCCCAGCCGTTCGAGCGAGAGCACCGCTTCGTCAGCGGAAATGTCGGACCCGCCCAGACCGGCGATGCGCTCGAAGCGCAGCGTCGCGCTGCGCCGCCAGTCAGGGGGCGACCCGGCCTCGGTCACCGCGCCCGGCTCGCCGCCGCACAGCTCCAGCACCATCGCGGTGGCGGCCTCCACCGCGTCGGGCATCAGCGCGGCATCGATGCCGCGCTCGAATCGCTGGCGGGCGTCGGAGACGATGCCGTGCCGCCGCCCGGTGAGCGCCACGCGGACCGGATCGAACAGGGCGCACTCGATGAAGACCGCGGTGGTTTTCTCGTCGCAGCCGGTCGGCTCGCCGCCGATCACGCCGGCCATCGACTGCACGCCGGCGGCATCGGCGATGGCGCAGTCCTCCGGCGTCACCGTGTAGTCGCGGCCGTTCAGCGCGCGCAGGGTCTCGCCACGGCCCGGGCGCAGCGTCAGCACATCGCCGGTCAGCTTCGCCACGTCGAACACGTGCAGCGGGCGGCCGAGATCGATGGTGAAGAAGTTGGTGATATCCACCAGCGCGTTGATCGGCCGCAGCCCGATCGAGATGAGCCGGTCCTGCAGCCAGTGCGGGCTCGGCCCGTTGCGCAGGTTGCGGATGGTGCGGCCGAGGATCCAGGGGCAGGCCTCGGACCATTCGATCTGCCAGCGCGGCCCACCGTGGAAGGCGGGAGCGACCGTTGCCGGCCGCCACGGTTTCAGCGTGCCGATGCCGCCGGCGGCAAGATCGCGCGCGATGCCGCGCACCGAGAAGCAATCGCCGCGATTGGGTGTGACGCTGACGTCGATGACCGGATCGTCAAGGCCCGCCCACTGCGCATAGGGCGCACCCACCGGCGCGTCCTCGGGCAGGTCGACGATCCCGGCATGATCCTCGCCCAGGCCCATCTCGCGCTCGGACAGCAGCATCCCCGCGCTGCGCACGCCGCGGATTTCGCCCACCTTCAGGGTGATACCGGTGCCCGGGATCAGCGTGCCCGGCGGTGCGAAAACGCCCTTCATGCCGGTCCGCGCGTTCGGCGCGCCGCACACCACGGTGACCGTGCCGTCGCCGGTATCGACCGTGCAGACGCGCAGCCGGTCGGCGTTGGGGTGCTGCACCGCCTCGATGACGCGGGCGATGCGGAACGCGGCGAGCGCGGCGCCGCGGTCCTCGACATGCTCCAGTTCCAGGCCGATCCGGGTGAGGGCATCGGTGATCTGCTGGAGCGAGGCGTCGGTATCGAGATGCGTCTTCAGCCAGGAGAGGGTGAACTTCATCGACTAGACGCCCTCGTGCAGCATGGTGGGCGCGAGCGGCGAGAAGCCGTAGTGGCGCAGCCAGCGGATGTCGGATTCGAAGAACGGGCGCAGGTCCGTCATGCCGTGCTTCAGCATGGCGATGCGCTCGACGCCCATGCCCCAGGCAAAGCCCTGCCACTCGCGCGGATCGATGCCGCAGTTGGCCAGCACGCGCGGGTGGACCATGCCGCTCCCAAGGATCTCCAGCCAGTCACCGCCCTTGCCGAGTTCGCCGGTGCGGCGGTTCCAGCCGATGTCCACCTCCATCGAAGGCTCGGTGAACGGGAAGTAGCTGGAGCGGAAGCGCACCGGCAGGTCGGCGATGCCGAAGAAGCTGCGCAGAAAGTCGATCAGCGCGCCCTTCAGGTGCCCCAGCGTCAGATCGCGGTCGAGGATCAGTCCCTCGCACTGGTGGAACATCGGCGAGTGCGTGGCGTCGTGGTCGGCGCGGTAGGTGCGGCCGATGACAATGACGCGGATCGGCGGCTGGCGGGCCAGCATGGTGCGGATCTGCACCGGCGAGGTCTGGGTGCGCAGCACCGGCGGTGGCGCGTTTCCCCGGGCGGGGAGGTAGAAGGTGTCCTGGTCGGCCCGCGCCGGGTGATGCGGCGGGATGTTGAGCGCGGAGAAATTCATCCAGTCGGATTCGACGTCGGGGCCTTCGGCGATCTCGCAGCCCATGGCGCCGAAGATCGCAGCGATCTCCTCCATGGTGCGGCTGATCGGATGGATGAGACCCATCTCGCGGGGGCGCGGCGGCAGCGTGGGGTCGAGCCGCTCGGCCGCGAGGCGGGCGTCGAGTTCGGCGTGCTCCAGTTCGGCGCGGCGGGCCTCGATCAGGAGCGTGAGGGCGTCCTTCAGCCGGTTCAGTGCCGCACCGCGCTCCCGCCGCTGCTCCGCCGGGGTCTTGCCCAGGTCGCGCAGCAGGGCGGTGAGCCGGCCGTTGCGGCCCAGCGTGGCGACGCGCACGGCGTCCCAGGCGCGCAGATCGGCGGCAGCGGCCAGTGCTGCTTCGGTTTCGGCCTGGAGGGCGTCGAGGTCGTCGGTCATGGCGGCACTCTACTGATGCCGTCATGGCCGGCGAAGGACCGGCCATCCACGTCTTTGGGGCGGGCATAAGTCGTGGATGTCCGGCACGCGGCCGGCCATGACGAATGGGCAGCTACAGCGACGCCTGCACCTTCCTGACGATCTCCGCAAAGGCGGGAGCATCGTCGTAGGCGATGGCGGCCAGCACCTTGCGGTCGATCTCGATGCCCGACTTCTTCAACCCGTCGATGAAGCGGCTGTAGGTCAGGCCGTGCTCGCGCACCGCCGCGTTGATCCGCTGGATCCACAGGCCGCGAAAGTCGCGCTTCTTGTTGCGCCGGTCGCGGTAGGCGTACTGGAGCGACTTCTCCAGCCGCTGCTTTGCCGCGCGGAAGGTGGTGGAGGTGCGGCCACGGAAGCCCTTCGACTGCTCGAGGACCTTCTTGTGCCGCGCATGGGTGGTGGTGCCCCGCTTGACGCGTGCCATATGCCTTGCTCCCTCAATCCAGCCCGTAGGGCGCCCAGGCCTTCACCGTGCGGGCGTCCATCGGGGTGAGCACCTGCATGCGGCGGTTGCTGCGCTTGGCTTTCTGCGTGCGGTTGACAAGCCCGTGGCGCTTCATGCCGGGGCCGGCCTTCACCTTGCCGGTCGCGGTCATCTTGAATCGCTTCTTGACCGACGACTTGGTCTTTGCCTTGGGCATTTGGGTCTCCTCTGGTCAGGGGCCCGCCACGCAGGCAGGCGGTCGCGGCCGGGCATGCCCACCAGGCCCGGGCGCGCGAGTGAGGCGCGCGGTATAGCGGCGAGGATGGGGAGGGGCAAGGGCAACGTCGGGCTGGCAGCGTCGATCGGTGTGTCTGGGGGAACGGCCAACGAAAAAGGGCGCACCCGGTGCGGGCGCGCCCTCTTCGAGGCCGGTGCTGGAACCTACAGGTTCGCCTGGAAGTCCTGGTAGTCCCGCACCTTCTTGTAAACCTGCAGCCGGTTGCGCTGGCTGTCGGCCACGATGATCTCGTCCGTCGCCGGATTGAAATCGACCGCGGTCGGGAAGCAGAACCGGTACAGCGGCTCCGAGTTCCGCACCCGGCGATACGCCTTCATCATGTCCGGATTGGCATCGACGCTCTGCCTGGCCCACTTCGAGAACACCTGCGCGTCGCCGTACAGATTGGTCAGCGGCGTGCCGTCGGCTTCGAAGATGCAGACCCGGTGGTTGCCCCAGTCGGTGACATAGATGTCGCCGTCGGGGTCGACCGCCACATCGGTCGGGTGGTTCAGCAGTCCGGCCTTCGGATAGGTGGAGGTCGGCAGGCTGGAAACGAACGGCCCGAGATAGGTCACAGCGTAGGCGTCGTCCGGATGCGGCAACTCGCCGTACGTCCCGATCGACATCACGAACTTGCCCTGCGGCGACAGCTTCTGCACGCGGTGGTTCTTCCAGTCCGCGACGTAGATGTTGCCGTCTTTGTCGGTCGTGATGCCCCAGGGCTGGTTGAACTCGCCCTGGCCCGAGCCAGCCTTGCCGCACTGCGCGACCAGCTTGCCTTCGGGCGTGAACACCTGCAGCCGGTTGTTGCCGCTGTCCACGACGATGACGTTGCCGTTCTTCTCGACCGCGATCCCTGCCGGCCGCATCAGTTCGCCGTCGCCGCTGCCGCTCTTGCCGAACTTGAACTGGAACTTGCCGTTCGGATCGAACACCGAGATCGTGTTGGTCCACTCGTCCGAGCAGTAGACGTGCCCGTTCTGCCCGACCGCGACGCCGAACGGCCAGGTCGCCTTGCCGTCGCCATCGCCGTGCTGGAAGAACTCGGCCACCAGCTCCTCGTCGCCCGCGCCGCCAAGCCGGATGCGGTTCACCCGCATGCCGAAGTTGTTCTCGTTGCCGCGATTGGCGGTGTAGAGATCGCCGTCGTTGCCCAGGCACATCGTCTGGACGTAGTTGAAGCCGGTCCCGGTCGCCGCGCCGCGCCCGATGGCATGGCTCCAGTCATAGGCCCTGCCGCGGACAACTGTCGTAAGCGCCATGATTTCCTCCCGTCGTGATGCAAGATGGCACCCCTCCCGTCCAGCGCGGACGGGAGGGTCGTCGGTCTGCCTCAGTGCAGGAAGGCCGGCTTCTCGTAGGTGCCGTTGACGATCGGCGCCGGGTTCACGTGCAGCCACTTGTCGAGGATGGTCGAGTAGATGCTGCGGAAGTCCATGCTCGGGTTCAGGTCGCCCTGCACCAGCTTGTTCGCATCGAGCGACGGATACTCGCCGTAGTGTCCGCCCTTCACCTTGTCGCCGAGCACGAACGTCGCGCCGGCGGCGCCATGGTCGGTGCCGGAGCCGTTGTCGCGCACGCGACGGCCGAATTCCGAGAACATCAGCACGATGACGTTGTCAGCGGCGTTGTGTGCGCGCAGGTCGGTCATGAAGGCGTCGAGGCCCTCGGTGACCTGGGTCCACAGACCGGCATGCAGCGGCGCCTGGCCGGCATGCGAGTCGAAGCTGCCGTGGTCGCAGTAGAACACCCGTGTGCCGAGGTTCGCGAGATGCACCTGGGCGATGCCCTTCAGCTTCTGCGCGATCGTGCTGTTCGGGTACTTCACGTCGGACTTATAGAGGCCCGGCGCCACCTTCAGGATGTCGGCGCCCTTCAGTCCGTCGAGGCCGGTGGTGCCGAGGTACTCCATGACCCCGCTGCCCTCGATCGGCTGGTACATATGCGAGAAGGTCTCCAGCACCTTCAGCCGCTGGGCCTGGTCGCGGATCGTCGGCAGGAAGCCATACTGCTCGAGCGGGCCGGCCACGCAGGCGACCGGGACGTTCGGCACCGCCAGTGCGCGGAACAGGCATGGGCCGAAGCTGACCGCAGTGACGACGTTCTCCTTCTTCGGATCGAACTCGCGCACCACGCGGCCCAGCCAGCCTTCGGTGCCGACCTTCTCGGCCTCGCAGGTGTGCCAGATGTCCATCGAGCGGAAGTGCGAACGCGGCGAATCGAGATAGCCGACGCCGTGCATGATAGCGAGCTTGTCGTCGTCCCAGAACTTCTTCAGCGGCGCCATGTAGTTCGGGATGGCGTGCGCCTGGTCCAGATGGATCATGTCGCTGTCGGCGATGCCGACCGCCTTGCGATTGTCCTTGTACAGGCCGTTGTTGTACGGGATCACCGTGTTCAGGTAGTCGTTGCCGCCCGTGAGCTGCAGCACGACCAGCACGGGATCCTTCGATTGCTGCGTTGCCGACATAGAGTAGTTCCTCCTATCCGTTCCGTGTCATGTTTCAGCCGAACTGGTATTCGCGCGTCGCCGCGATGAGCTGCAGCATCTCGGCGGCACGCCGCGTGGCGTTCTTCGCGCCGGCCGCGTCGTCCCAGCCGATCTCGCCCCACTGCTTGGCCGCGTCGGTGAGCTCCTTCTTGGTCGCCGCGCCGACCTCGACCGGGCCGAGCAGATCGAGGCAGTTGGTCACCAGCTGCTCCGGCGTCTTGGTGCCCTGGGCCTTCAGGCGGTCGATGATCTTCTGCACGCCCGGCAGATCGGGATTGCCGATCTGCGCCGCGACGAAGTTGATGCGCGACATCAACGAGCCGCTGTTGATCCACTCCTTGCCGGTGTGCCAGCCTTCGACCGACGGCGGGTTCAGCAGGTCCTGGCCCATGTAGGACGGCTGCATCGACAGCTCGCCGTAGCCGGGCTTCGGCAGCTCGTAGCCGCCCACCAGACGCAGCGTGCCGACGACCACTTCGGCCGGCGACTTCAGATGCTGGTAGCGCGCCTTCTTGAAGAAGTCGGACTTGAACAGGGTGCGCAGGACCGGTGTGATCTCGCACTTCAATTCCTGGAACACCTTCATCAGCGCGGCGATCGCCGCCGGATCGCGCGGCTCCTCGATCGACCAGGCCGGCACCTGCGGTTCGTCGGCGACGAAGAAGTTGTACAGGTGGCGGCAGATGAACTTCGCGCAGGCCGGCTGCTGCACGACGATGTCGATGATGTCCTCGCCGTTGAGGTTGCCCTTGTGGCCGAGGAACGTCTTCTCGCCGTCGTCGTGGTCTTCCGCGCGGTATTCGAACTTCCACGGGAAACGGCCGTACGGCAGACGCGGCAGCTTGGTCTCGAACGTCCAGCCGGTGAACGCGCGCGACGCTTCGCGGACGTCCACTTCGGTGTAGTTGCCGGCGCCGAGGCTGAACAGTTCGAGCAGCTCGCGGCCCCAGTTCTCGTTCACCGCGGTGCCGTGGTTCTGGTTGTTGTCCAGCCAGAACAGCATCGTCGGGTTCTTCGCGATCGTCAGCAGCAGGTCGCGGTAGTTGCCCATGCCGCGCTTGCGGAACAGGTCGATCTGCTCCAGCAGCTGGTCGTAGTTGTCGACCTTCGAATTGCCGGTGGCGAACACGCTGTGCCAGAACAGCGCCATCTTCTCTTCGAGCGGGCGCTTGGTGTTCACCAGGTAGTACATGTAGTTGACGTTGCCCATCGGCGGCTGGCCGCCGGGAAGCAACGCCGCCGGCTGATGACGCAGCAGCGTGTAGGGATCAACCGGCGGCTGCGAATCAGGGTTCAGCAATTCCTCGACGGTCGCGTCGTAGCCCTTGGCCACGCGCGCCTCGAGTTCGTCGCGGCTGGCGCCGAAGCCTGCGCGCCGCATCAGGTGGGCCATCAGTGCGATGTCGTCCTGGTTTGCCATATTCGATCCTCCCACTACCAGCGATGAACCAAAAGATCTGAGCGCTTACGTCGTCCTTTTCCGTGTCATACACGCTTGCTCGGGTGTGACGCCCGGCAGG
>CAWETN010000010.1:0-1029878 GCA_963812075.1 uncultured Alphaproteobacteria bacterium | reverse complement strand
CGGCCACCAAACGGACGGCGCCGGCAGCGAGGAAGGCGGGGCGCGGCGGGCTCTCGGCGGCCAGCAGGCGCAGCCGTCCTCCGCTGCCATCGGTGGCGAGCCCGGCGTACAGCGCCGCCGCGTCGCGCAGCGTGATGCCTTCGCCGCCAAGGGCGAGCGGCAGCGAGGGATCGGCGCCATGCGGAAGCCTGACGTCGACGCCGGCGGCGCGCAGCACGGCGGCGAACCGCAACGGACCGACGCGGTCCAGCAGCGCCACCGCTGGTAAATTCAACGAGCGCTGCAGCGCCTCGGCGGCGGTGATGCTGCCGGCGAAGCTGCGATCGAAATTCTCCGGAGCGTAGCCGCCGAAGCGGCGCGGCAGGTCGGCGACTCGCGTACCCGGCGCCGCAATACCGTCGCCGAAGGCCATTGCGTAGATGAACGGCTTCAACGCCGATCCGGGCGAACGGATGGCAAGCGTCAGATCGAGCGCGCCGGCGCGCACCGGATCACCCCACGCGCCGGGATACAGCGCCCGGATCTCGCGCGCGTCGGCATCGGCCACCAGCAGTGCGAGCGACGCCGACGGCGGCAGGCTCTCCGTCCGCTCGCGCCCCAGCCGCTCCAGCGCCGCCTGAAGCGGCAGGTCCAGGGTGGTGCGGACCACCGGAACGTGCGGCAGGCCGGCGGCGATCTGCGGCGCATGGCGCGGCAGGCGTACGCGGCTGACCGGCACCGGCATCGACAGCGGATCGAACAGGCCTTCGCGCGCGCCGATCGCCAGCACGCGGTCGCGTATGGCGGTCGCCGCGGCGCGGTGCCGATCGGGGCGCAGACGCTCGGGCTGGCGCGGGATGGCAACCAGCAGGGCGGCCTGCGCCGGTTCGAGCGCCTCGGGCGGGACGCCGAACCAGGCCAGCGAGCCGGCGCGGATCCCTTCCAGATTCCCGCCGAACGGTGCCAGCGTCAGCCAGATGTCGAGCACGCCCTCACGGCCATAGCGCGCCTCGAGCTGCACGGCGCGGGCCATCTCGATCAGCTTGGAGCGCAGAGTGCGCGGGCGAGGCTCCAGCAGGCGCGCAGCCTGCATTGCGAGCGTCGAGCCGCCGGAGACCACACGGCCGGTGCGCACGAGCTGAACCGTGGCGCGCGCAAGGGCGAGCGGATCGACCCCGGGATGGTAGCGGAAGCGCCGGTCCTCCACGGCAATCAGCAGGCCGGTGAACAGCGGCACGGCAGCCCTCGCAGGGAACCGCCAGACCCCGCCGGGCGCAGGCAGCAGCGCGAGCGGGCGATCCTGGCGGTCCAGCACCTCGGTGCCAGTCGAAGCCAGGCGGGAGAGACTGGGCGGAAAGGCCCAGTCGAGGCCGGCGAGGAGGCAGGCCAATACGAAGATGAGCGAAGGCAGCATGGCGCAAAGGCGCCGCAGCCCCACCCCGCTCACTCGGCGCCCGCCACGGTGATGCGCCCCGCTGACTGACGTGCAAAGACGCCAGGCCGGTACATGTCGGAGACCTCCGCCCCGGGCAGCTCATAGGTTCCGGGCGTCACGGCCCGCACGCGCACCGCAAGCCGGAAGTCCGGATGCTCCGCCGTCAGCGCGACGACCGCGGCGTAGCGATCATCCGCCGCCGGCTGCGCCTCGGGCTCCGACAGCTTGCCCAGCCATGCCATTCCCGGCGCGTCGCCGCCCGCCAGCCGGCCGGCAATCTCCCACCCCGCCGGCAGACCGTGCTGCAGCATGGCGCGATGCGGCTGGCCGTCTTCCGCCTTTCCCTCCAGCACCAGCATGAACACCGTGTTCTGCTTCAGGTGGTCGAGATCGAGCGCCTGGCCGTCCAGCGTCCGGAACTGCCGGGTGACCCGCATCTGCGAACGGGCAGCGGGCAAAGGCATCGCTGGAACGCCAGTCACCGAGACCGCCCGCCACACCGGCTTGTCGCCCAGGTTGCCGGCCGTCGCCGGTCCGCCCAGGGCCACCGATACCGCCGGAGCCGGCGGCAGCTCCCTGCCGTTGAACGCCACCCGCACCGGTGCGCCGTTGCGCCCCAGCACTGCTCCGGCCGCGGCGGCCCACGCCTGCTCCTGGGTCGACAGCGTGTCGGCCGAGAGGTCCGCGCCAGGCATCAAGGCCAGCAGTCTGCTCAGGCGATCCCCGGCCAGCCCGCTCTCCTTGAGGAGCACCGCGATCGCCGCCTGATCACGCAATGCGGTACCGTAATCGTACGCCCACCAGCGCCGTGCCGGAGCCGCGAGCGCCGCGACGAAGGCCGCATCCGCCCGAGGCAAATCATGCGCCAGGGCCATTGCGGCGCCCAGCTGTGCCTTCGCAAGCGGCGTCGGCATTCGGTCGATCTGCTCGACCAGCACCCGGGCCGCGCCCGGCCGGCCCTTGCCGGCCAGTGCGAGTACGTAGAGCCGGTAGGCCTGCGAGGCGAGATCCTCCGGCTTGTCACCCGGCTCGTCCGCCGCCTCGGCCACGAACTTCAAGGCGTCCGCAATCGCCTGATCGGGGATCGCGGCTCCGGCATCTCGCGCGCGCAGCAGGAATTCGGTCGCGTATACCGAAAGCCACGGCTCCGCCTCGGTCGACGCGGACCACAAGCCGAACCCGCCGTCGAAGCGCTGCCGGTCGAGCACGAAGGCTGCCGCCTGCTGCAACCGTGCGACCCGGTCCGGTCCAGCGATCGGGCCGTCCGGCAGGACCGCCAGTGGAAACCCGCGGCTGGTCGCCTGCTCGAGGCACCACAGCGGATAGCGATCCAACGCCTGCACCAGCCCGGCGACGTCGTAGCGAACCGCACCGCCAAAGCTAGCCGTCGCCTTCCAGGTGCCGGCGACGAACTGATCGAGCGGCGGCGAAATCTGGATCTCGGCGCCGGGCGCAAGCTCGCCGGCGGCAACCATCGTCGTGGCACCGCGCGCTGGCCGCACCGTGATCGCCGTCTCCCGCTGAATGTGGAACCCGCCGGTCCCGACGACGTCCAGCCGGACCACGCCGCGGCCCGCGCCGGTCGCGCTGAGCGTGGTGAACGGCAGCGCCTGCGCTCCCGCCGCCAGCGTCGCCGCGAGGCGGGCGGCGCCCGACACGGCAAGCGGGCCGTCCACCGACACCGTCACCGCCTGCTCACCCGGCGGCAGGTCCAGGTTGTGCAGCAGCAGCGTCATCCGCGCCTGATCGCCCGGAGCAAGGAAGCGCGGCAGCAGCGGCTCGGCCACCAGCGGGTCACGGACGAAGACGTCGCCTGCAATCGCGCCGACCGAGGTGCCGCGCCAAGCCACCGCCATCAACCGCACCTGGCCGTTGAAGTCGGGCAGATCGAGCGGGAACTCGACCACGCCATCGGGGCTTGCCTGCACCGGCGACACGAACAGCGTCACCGTTCTCTGCGGGATGTCTGGCAGCGCGAAACTACCCTCGTCGCCACCCTGACGCAGCGCCGTGGCTTCGCCGTCCGGCGGCGCGATCAGCCGGCCCCAGTCGTCGCGGATGTCGAGTCCGAGCTGGCGGCGGCCAAGGAAATGCTCCGACGGGTCCGGCGAGGCGAATTTGGTCAGCCGCAGGATACCCTCGTCCACCGCGGCCAGGCTGACCCAGGCGCCTGGCGCGGTGCGCAGCCGGATCGCCGCGCGCGCCCGCGGTGGGTATTTCTCCGCCGCCTCGAAGGCCAGCGGCAGCCTGCGCGCACCAGGGTCGATGCCCACCCAGGCCAGCCCGATGGCACGGCCCGGCCGCGACTTCGCGTCCGCTGCGGGGCGGAACACGTGCACCGTCGCGTACGCGCCGGTGCCCCAGTCGGCGGACACCGGCAGTTCGACATCGGTGCCGGCCTCCGGCACGGACAGGGTGCGCACCGCATGCACGCGGTCCGACAGAACCAGCAGCGTCGCCTCGCCGGCAAACGGCGGGGCGATGTGGATGCGCGCGGTGTCGCCGGGCGCATACGCCCTGCGCTCGGCGGACACGTCCACCCGGTCCGGTACGTCCGGATTGTCGGACGATACCCAGCCGGCGCGGAACCGCACCGAGGTCGCAGCCATGCCGCCGTCCTCCAGCACCTCGAGCCGATAGCGGCCGAAGTCGAGCGTGCGCGCGATACGCAGTGGCACATCGGCCGGGATGTCGATCGCCCGTGTCTCCAGCGGCTCGTCGCGCCAGACCGTTTCGTAGCGCGCCAGGCTGCCATGCATCACCAGTCGCCAGTCCGGCCGCTCGCGCACCAGACGCAGCTTCGCCTTCAGTGCGGTGCGCGTCCCGTCGGGGCTGACCGCGGCGATGTCGAACGCCGCCTCGGTGCCGGCATCCACCGCATCGTCGGCGAACGTCGGCTTGATGCCGATCAGGTGGCCGGTGGGTCGCACTGGGATTTCAGTGGAGGCCAGCGAGGCGTGTCCGGACGGGTCGTTGACGCCCGCGGTGATCGACGCCTTCAGCGCATGCGTCGTGTCAGGCGCCCGCGCCAGCGCAATCGTCAGCACCGACTGCCCCTGCGCGTCGGTGTCCGGCAAGGTCAGGTCCTGCGAGTCGGGCGCGTAGGTCTCGCCGGTCAGGCCGATGCGATAGCCGGCCAGGGCGGGAAACGGCGCCGGATCGATCAGCAGTCGCAACTGCCCCTGCCCGGTCAGGCCCGCGGCGGGCGCGCCATACAGGAACCGCGCGGTCAGCGGCAGCGTGTAGGGCCTGCCGGGCACGATCGGGCCGCTGGTGGCGTCGAAGTCCACCGCCATGCGATCCGGCACGAAGGCATCGACGCGGAACTGGGCCCGGCCGATCGGCGGCAGGCCGGGATCGGCCTTCACCTCGATCGTCCAGGTGCCGGCCGCCGCGCCGGCCGACAGCGAAACCGGGAAATGCATCGAGGCCTCGGCCAGCCGCGCCGGCGTCGCGTCCAGGAACACCTGCCCGTTCGGCCGCTTGACGATGACGTGCACCGGGATGTCGACGGGCCGCCCGGCGTTGTCGCGCAGCAGCGCCATCACCTGCGCCGTCTCGCCAGGGCGGTAGATGCCGCGATCCAGCCAGACATAGGCGTCGAGCGGTCCCGGATCCGGCAGCCCCGCCACGCCGCGATCCGACAGGTCGAACGCCGCGCTGGTGAGGTCCAGCATCGTGTAGTCCTCGCCGCCCAGCACCTCGATCGCGCGTGGCGCGACCGGCCCTTCGCCGTGCAGCAGAGGCGCGGCAAAGCGGCCGACGCCATCGGCATCGGTCGCGGCCTCGCCGAGGATCTCGTTGTTCTCGGCGAGCAGGCGGAGCGTGACGCCGGCGCGCGGCCTCACGTCGGAATAGCCCCGCACCTGCACGGTCAGGCCGTCTGTGCCGCGCCAGACGGTGGGTGCGAAGTCGGTGCGAAGGATCATCTGCACGCCGGTCGGCGCGTGCGGCGTGCCGTCGCCGGCGCGGGCGATCAGCGCGTAGAGGCCCGGACCGGACGCGGCGAGCGCGTCGGGCAGCGGCAGCGCGGTGTGCGCGCCGCGGTTGGGCTGCCACTTCGGGATGTCGGCGCGTCCCTGCCAGACGATGCTGCCGCTCTGCTCGCCGATCCTCTCGGCATCCCAGGACTCGACCGGCTGGCCCAGCTTCGCATTGCGCACGAAGGCCACGACGTTGCGCTCGGTCAGCCGCGCCAGCGTCAGGCTGACGCTGGACAGGTTGACCGTGCTCAGCCCGATCGCCGGGGTCTGGCCGCGCGGCAGCAGGAACATCCGCGTGTCGAAGTCGATGCGCGGGCGGCGGTTGCCCATCGCGACGTTGAAGCTGGTGTCCTTGACGAGGCTCAGGCCGCCCTCGCCCGGCATGCCGGCACGCAGCATCACCTTGGTGGTGGCGCCGGACGGCAACCCGGAGACGCAGATCTGGTCACCCTCGCGGGTGACGGCCGCACCTTGCACCGGGGGATCGAGCCGCACCCAGTCCTCGGCGTGGAAGTCGTCGCGCCGCACGGGAGCCACGGTGAAGGCGATGCAGGCCCGCGGCGGCTCCGCCTCCGGCTCGGTGGCGACGCGGCGCACCAGAATGCCGGCGGCGCGGCGCGCCTCGTCCAGCCGCTGCGTGATCGCCTTGTTGTCGGGCGCGCGCTCGGCGGCAGCCTCCAGTGCCTGGATCGCCTGCGCAGGGCGGTTCAGCGCCTTAAGCGCCTCAGCCATCAGCAGCAGCGGCGGCACTTCCGCCGCACCGGCTTCGGAGGAGGAAAAGCTCTGCCAGGCGGCCTGCAAGGCGTGCACGGCGTCGGGCGGCGTGCGGCGAAGCTGCGCATCGGCCAGTGCCAGCCATTGCGCCGCCGTCGCGTCGCCCTGGGCAATGCGCGCTTCCCATGCCACGGCTGCGGCAGCCCAGTCCTGTTTGCGAATCGCAGCAGAAGCCGCCTGTTCGGCGGCCTTGCGCGCCGGCGGCGTACCTCCGGCGGGAAAGCGCGATGTGAGCGTACTGGCGTATGCAGCGCTGTCGGCTTCCAGGCCCGGCAGAGTGAAATCGTCCGCCCATGCAGCACCACACGCGAAGCACAGCAGTGCCGCGAGCAGCAGTCCGAAACGCCGCATGACGCCTCCCTCCCGAAGGTGCATGGTCAGTCTAGTCCATGGAGAGGTGCCGCGCGCGCGAATTCGCGGTCAGCCCGGCGTCATGCGCGGGCGGTCTGCGCCTTCAGGAGGTCGCGGATCTCCACCAGCAGTTCCTCGGTCTTCGGGCCGCTCTTCGCGTCTTCGCGCAGGTGCAGCCGGGTGAGCGCCTTCACCACCCAGAAGATCGCGAAGCCGACGATGAGGAAGTTGATGATCGCGTTGATGAACAGCCCCAGGTTCAGCGTCGCGGCGCCGGCGTGCTGCGCATCGGCGAGCGAATCATAGTGCTGGCCGTTCAGCGGGATGAACAGGTTGGAGAAATCGACTCCGCCAAGCGCGAGGCCCAGGATCGGGTTGAACACGTCCTTCACCAGGCTGTTGACCACGCCGGTGAAGGCAGCGCCGATGATGATGCCGACCGCGAGGTCGACCACGCTGCCGCGCATGATGAAGGCGCGGAATTCGGTGAGCCAGTTGGGAGCCTTCAGCGACCGGATGGTGGACGACATCAGCGTTACCCTCGTGCAAGGTTTCCTGGACCATTCGCCCGCGCGGGCGCGATCGGGTCAATGCCGGCTACTCGCCCTGGTAGGCCTCGCCCCAGCGATCCTGGTACACCACGCTTTGCAGCGGCGCACGGCGCACCGGCCCGAAATTCCCCATCGGGTAGCCGATCGGCAGGATGGCGTAGGAATGCACATCGGCCGGCAGTCCCATTGCCGCCTCGGCCTCCTTCTCGAAGTTGAGATATAGCGTGGTCAGCGTGCAGCCGAGACCGAGCGCGCGGCAGGCCAGCAGGATGTTCTGCACAGCAGGAAAAACCGACGATCCGGCGTTCCGTGGTCCCGACGCACAGGGCACAATCCATACCGGCGCCTCGTGCAGATGGTCCGCGAGATGCTCCGCCGCCGCCAGCATGCGGGCGAACCGCTCCGGGCTGGTGCCGGGTGCGGGACTGCTGGCGCGGTAGCGCGGCCCGACGATCTCGTGCCAGGCCTTGCGGTACCAGGCGCCGGCCGCCTCCTTGATCGCCGGATCGCGGATCACCAGGAACCGCCAGCTCTGCATGTTCCCGCCGTTTGCGGCGAAGGTCCCTGCCTCCAGCACCTTGCGCAGCAACGCGTCGGGCACCGGATCTGGCTTCAGCCGCCGCATGGACCGCGTCGAGCCCATGATCTCGAACAGATCTTGCGACATCGGCGTGCCTCCCGTTATGGCCGCCCCCCCTGTGGCACCTGCCGGCGCGTGCCGCAACCGTGCGCGGGGCCTATGAAATCACCCGGCCCGGCGGTACGGTTGCCCGATCGGACGGAGGAGGACCGCATGCCGATAACCGTGACGCCGACCGGTGCCGCGCTGGGCGCGAAGGTCGGCGGGATCGATCTGCGCCAGATCGACGACCGCGATTTCGCCGCAATCCACCGCGCCTGGCTGGAGCATCTGGTACTACTGTTCCGCGGCCAGACGCTGAACGACGACGACATGATCGCGTTCAGCCGCCGCCTGGGCGAACTGGACTTCGCGCCGATCCAGGAGAACGGACGGCGCTTCGTCGAGGGGCATCCGGAGATCTACGTGGTATCCAACGTTATCGAGAACGGCGTGGCGATCGGCAGCCTCGGTGCCGGCGAGGCGGTGTGGCACACCGACATGTCGTACCTGGAGGACCCGCCCAAGGCGAGCATGCTGTATGCGATCGAGATCCCGCCGGCCGGCGGCAACACCGGCTTCACAAACATGTACCGCGCCTACGAGGCGTTGCCGGCGGCGCTGAAGCAGCGCCTCGTAGGCCGGCGGGTGAAGCACGACGGCACCTACAACAGCGGCGGCTATGTGCGGCAGGGCGTGACGCCGACCGACGATCCGCGCGAGGCGCCGGGCACCTGGCACCCGGTCGTCTGCACGCATCCGGAGACGGCGCGGCAGTGCCTGTACCTCGGCCGCCGGCGCAACGCGTATATCGAGGGGCTGCCGCTGGCGGAGTCGGAGGCGCTGCTGGACGAGGTGTGGCAGCATGCGACGCGCGACGAACTGACCTGGTACAACACCTGGCGCGTCGGCGACGTGGTGCTGTGGGACAACCGCTGCACCATGCATCGCCGCGATCCGTTCGATGCCTCGAGCCGACGGATCATGCACCGCACACAGATGAAGGGGCAAGCGCGGCCGGTGGCGTGAGCACGAACGCACGACAGCGCGCAGGACGCGCTATCCGAGTCCGACGGCGCGCGCGGTCAACAGCAACCCCGCACCGACGGCGACGACCCCAATGGCCATAGCAACCCGCTCGCCGGAAGGTGCCAGGCGTTCGGCGGTGATGGCAACCGCCACGACAGCCATCGCGCGCAGGTCCATGACCCCGATGGCGAGAAGGATCGCCGTCGGGCCGGCACAGCAGGCGCCGCAGTGGAGGCCAAGACGCAGGCCGTGTCGCCAGGCGGCGCCGGCGCCCGCCGACAGAACGCGACCGGGTGCCACACGGCAGCAGGCGAGGCGGCGTGCCTTCCACGCAGTGAACTGGAGCGCGCCGGCGAACAGGACGACCAAGCCGGTCGCAATCGGCTCAATGCGCGCCAACGTCGGCACCTGCATCTCGATCGCCGACAACGCCGCGGCCAGCGGGTAGATGCACAGGCCAAAGGCGGTCCACACAACGAAATAGCTCACCCCCACGAGCGCGGTCATCGAATGCAGGCGCAATGCGCCGGTCGCCCCGATGGCCTGGCGGTAGCGCCATAGGTTCGGCATCAAGGATGGCAGCATCATCGCGATCATCATCACGACCCACATGCCGAGGAACGACGCGGCAGCATCGAGCCATGTCTGTCCGCACATCGGCATCCATGTCATCGACATCGTTCCGCCGCCCTTGCATCTGGAGAAGGTCCGCTGGGAACGTCGCCTGGCTACCAGGCGGCGCCCCCAGCGTGCCCGCAACGCCAACCGGTTCAGCGCCTGTCGTACTCGTCGTGTCGGCGCCACCAGATGCCCGTCTCGTTGCGCCCCTTCGGCGCCCGGTCGAGCCACTGGTAGGCGCCCCAGAGTCCATCCAGGCCGCGCGCATAAGCGGAATAGCTGTGGTAGATGACGCCGTCCTCCAGCACGAACGCGCTCATGCCCGGCCGATCGCGCGCGAACGTCGGCAGGTCGGTGCCGCAACTTGCAGCGAACTGGGCGGCCAGCGACGAAGGTGGCGCCGCGTCCATCGCGTGGCCGCTGCGGCGGTAGTTGTATTCGACGCCTTCGCGTTGCTGCTCCTCGGTGAACGAGACGTTGAAGTCGAAGTTGAACCCGCCGCCGGCCGAGGATGCCCATGGGAACGTCCACCCCAGGCGCCGCTTATACGCCTGCAGCTTCGCGAGGGGCGCCCGCGACACTGCCCAGAGCATCACGTCGTGATTCTCCAGGTGAACAGCGAAGCCATTGAAGCCGTCCGCGATCATCGAGCAGGAAGGACATCCCGCCGTGTAGTCGGGGCCGAACATGAAGTGATACACGAGGAGTTGCGAGCGGCCGCGAAAGAGGTCTGCCAGCGAGGCGCTCCCCTCGTCCGTCTCGAACTGGTAGTGCTTGTCGACCCGGACCCATGGGAGCGCCTGGCGTCGCTCCGCCACCTCGTCGTTGCGGCGCGTCAGTTCCTTTTCCGCCTGCAGCAGATCGAGCCGTGCTGCCAGCCACTCATCGCGTGTCCCGGTAAGATGTGTCGCCATGGTCCTTCTTCCCCTTGCTGTGCCGGTTAGTGGTCGTGAGATAGCGACCGGGCATCCGACGGTGGGAGTGACAAGTGTGGCGGGATTTCGATGAACTCGCTGATCAATGCGGCGGGGCGTGCGCTGGCCGCCGGCGATCCGATAGGAGCGCTGAACCGGGTCGCCCTGCGCGACGATGCGCCGGCGCTCGCGCTTCGTGGCATAGCGCTGGCGCAGCTTGGCGACCTGGATCGGGCCAAGGTCTTGTTGCGACGTGCGGCGCGGGCGTTTGGCCCGAGGGAAGCGGTGGCCCGCGCACGGTGCATCGTCGCCGAGGCCGAGATCGCGCTCGTCTCGCGCGACCTGTGCTGGCCGGCGAAAGTGCTCGATGCGGCGCGCGAGACGCTTGAACGGTGCGGCGACCGGGTGAACGGCGCGCACGCCCGGCATCTCGAGATCCGGCGTCTGCTGCTGATCGGCCGCCTCGACGAAGCCGAGAGCAACCTTACCGATGTCGACCCCTTGGTCCTGCCGCCCGTGCTCCGGGCCGCTCACGAGTTGGTCATCGCGGGGATCGCCTTGCGACGCCTCCGAACCGAGCCGGCGCGCAGCGCGCTCGGCCGGGCGGGGCACGCCGCGCGCAGCGCCGGGATCCCCGCACTGATGGCAGAGGTCGAAAGCACAGCCCGCGTGCTGAGTGCGCCCGCCGCCCGCCTCATCGCACGCGGCGAGGAGCGATCCCTCCTGCTCGACGAGGTCGAAGCTTTGCTGGCGTCGAAGGCGCTCGTCGTGGATGCGTGCCGTCATGTCGTGCGGGACACCGGCACGACAGTCTCGCTCGCAACGCGCCCGGTGCTGTTCGCGCTGGCACGTACGCTGGGTGAAGCGTGGCCCGGGGACGTGCCGAGAGGCACGCTGCTCGCGCGGGCCTTCCGGGCGAAGCACGCCGACGAATCCCATCGCGCTCGGTTGAGGGTCGAGGTCGGGCGCCTCCGCACAGCGCTGCGGCCGCTGGCCGATGTGAATGCGACGCCGCGAGGGTTTGCGCTGGTGCCGCACCGCGCGGCCGAGGTCGCCGTGCTGGCGCGGCCTGTCGAAGAGCAGCATGCGGCAGTCCTCGCCTTCCTGGCTGACGGTGAGTCGTGGTCGAGTTCGGCCCTGGCATTGGCGCTGGGCGCCAGCCAGCGCAGCGTACAGCGGGCGCTCGACTCGCTTGCTGCGGCAGGCAAGGTGCAGTCGTTCGGTCGCGGCCGGGCGCGCCGCTGGATGACGCCGCCGGTGCCGGGTTTCACGACGACCTTGTTACTCCCCGCGCCGCTGCCGAGTGACTAGGTTCGGGCATGCGTCGATCAGCGGCTGAAATCCTCCGTGAGTATGGCCCCTTTCCCGATGTCGATCGGGTGAACGGGGTGACCTTCGATGGCAGGCATGTCTGGTTCGCATCCGGAGATCGGCTGAACGCCCTCGATCCGGCGAGCGGGCAGACGGCGCGGTCGATCGACATCGCCGCGCACGCGGGAACGGCGTTCGACGGCCAGCACCTGTTCCAGATCGCCGAGGATCGCATCCAGAAGATCGATCCGGACACCGGCCGTGTGCTGGCGACGATCCCGGCGCCCGGCGGCGGCGGCGACTCCGGTCTGGCATGGGCCGAAGGGACGCTGTGGGTGGGGCAGTATCGCGAGCGGAAGATCCATCAGGTCGACCCTGACACCGGCGCGATCCTTCGCACCATCGAGTCCAACCGCTTCGTCACCGGGGTGAGCTGGGTCGACGGCGAACTTTGGCACGGCACCTGGGAAGCCGACGAGAGCGAGTTGCGGCGCGTCAATCCTGACACCGGCGAGGTCCTGGAACAGCTCGCAATGCCGCCCGGCGTCGGCGTCTCGGGCCTTGAGTCCGATGGCGGCGACCGCTTCTTCTGCGGCGACGGCGGCAACGGCAGGGTGCGAGCGGTGCGGCGACCAACGCGAGGCGCTCGCGCGTGAGCTTAAGTCGCGATCAGCGCAGCGTCAGCGCCCAGTCCTCGCCGACCATCGGTGGACCGAAGTCGCAATGCGGCTGGCTCGCCACCAGGTGAAAGCCTGCCTGCTGGTAAATCGTCCGGGCAGCCACGAGCACGTCGTTGGTCCATAGCGTGACGCGGCGATAACCGCAGGCGCGGGCGAAGCCCAGGCACTCGGCGACCAGGCGACGACCGATGCCGAGACCGCGCGCCGCCGGCTCCACCAGCAGGAGGCGCAGCTTCGCCTCCGTGTCCGATTTGCCCACCAGGAACACCGAGCCGACATTCACGCCGTCGCGTTCGGCGATCCAGCAGCGCTCACGCGCCGGATCATGCTGCGCCAGGAAGTCGCCGGCGACACGTGCCACCAAGGCCTCGAACCGTCCGTCGAAGCCGTATTCCTGGGCGTACAGCGCGCCATGCCGGGCGACGACCCAGCCGATGTCGCCAGGCGCGTGCTGACGCAACAGCCAGGGCACCTGCCGCGATGCACCGAGCAGCGTCTCGATCCGTTCCATGGCGGCGACCAGCGCTGCTTGCGCCGGATCCGGCAGTCGGGCCAGCAGCGTACCCACTTCCTGCCGCGCGCCGGCATCCAGCGGCGCGAATGCATCGCCCCCCGCATCGGTCAGCGACAGCAGCGATTGCCTGCGATCGAGCGGCGAGGTCACGCGACGCAGCAGGCCATCGCTTTCGAAGCGCTGGAGGATGCGGCTGAGATATCCGGCATCGATGTCGAGTTCCCGGCCAAGCTCGGTCGCGGTGACGTCGTCACGCTGCGCCAGTTCGTACAGCACGCGCGCCTCGGCGAGCGTGAAGCGGCTGTCCAGCAGGCCTTCGTGTAGCGCGCCGATCGTGCGCGTGTAGAAGCGCGAGAACCGGCGGACGGCGGCGATGCGGCGCGGAAGCGGCTGGGGCTGGCTCATGCCGAAGTCATACGATTAATTGACTTAGTCAATCAAATGGGATTGGTGCGGCCGGCGGTCGCATAGTCGTGAACAGTATCCGTCAATGGGAAGTGATGTCCGGCAAAGACGCCAAGCCCAATTGGCGCCGCATTTAACCCCAAATTGCCAAACAGCGAACAGAAAGCTGAAGATCCAGCTCCATTTTCCATGAGCCTTTGCTCGATCGACGGAGAATCACCGATGTTGGTTCGATCTATTCACTTGGCCATCCCCATGTTTGCACTGGCCACTGGCGTTGCCGCGGCGCAGCCGGTGATCGTCGCGCCCACGCCGGTGCAGTCGCAGGTCTTCATCGCCCCGACTGCACCGCCGCCGCCGCGCGTCGAGACTGTACCGCCGCCGCCTCCTGCCGAATCGCAGGTGATGTACTGGCGACTGGGCCACTGGGCGTGGGACGGCGCGAGCTGGAGCTGGGCGGAGGGCCAATACGTGCAGCGGCCGGCACCGCAGGCGATTTGGGAGCCCGGTCACTGGGCGCAGCAGCCGACCGGCGGCTACGTCTGGGTGGACGGGCATTGGGCCGGCTGACCGTGGCTCGCCTCTCTCCAGCCTGGTTGGCGCTGCCGGCGGTCGCGGCACTGGTCGGCTGCGTACGCGAGCACCCTGCCCCGCAGGAGACCCGCATCATCGTCCAGCCGCCCGCTCAGCCACAGGCAACGGCGATCATGGCTCCGGGGCCGCCGCCACCGCCGCAGAGCGAACTGGTCCCGCCACCGCCACCGCCACCGGTGCCGGGCCCGTGGTTTGGCAGCCGGGACACTGGATCCTGAGCGGCAGCAACTGGGCGTGGCAACCCGGCCAGTATGTGCCACCGCCCCCGGGAGAGACGACTTGGGTACCGGGTCGCTGGGCACAGCAGCCGACCGGCGGCTGGACGTGGATCGAAGGGCACTGGGCCTGAGACCGATGAGTTGACGAACCGGGGAGTCTCATTGCCATACTCGCTGGTAGCAGCAGCGAGGATTGGCCATGAAGCTCCTCTGGTTCCATCTGATGCCGTACACCGAACTGCCGGACGATTTCCGCGACAGGCATCCGTCGGTGTGGGTCGACGTCCATTCGTCGCTGTTCGACCCGAAGCGTGCGCATCTGATGTACAACGACTTCATGGACGAGATGGAGTTCGCGGCCGACTGCGGCTTTGACGCCGTCTGCTGCAACGAGCATCACTCGAACGGCTACGGGCTGATGCCCTCGCCCAACCTGATCGCTTCGGCGCTGGCGCGCCGCACCAGGGACACGGCGATCTGCGTGATGGGCAACTCGCTCGCGCTGTACAATCCCCCGACGCGCGTCGCCGAAGAGTTCGCGATGATCGACTGCATCTCGGGCGGACGGCTGATCGCTGGCTTCCCGGTCGGCACGCCGATGGACACCTGTTACGCCTACGGCCAGAACCCCTCGATGCTGCGCGAGCGCTACCTCGAGGCGCACGACCTGGTGATGAAGGCGTGGCAGCACCAGGACACCTTCGCCTTCAACGGCCGCTACAACCAGCAGCGCTACGTGAACATCTGGCCGCGCCCGGTGCAGCGGCCGCACCCGCCGGTGTGGATTCCGGGCGGCGGGTCGATCGAGACCTGGCAGTGGTGTGCGCGAATGGACTACGTGTACGCCTATCTGTCCTACTTCGGCTACAAGGACGGCAAGGCGACGATGGACGGCTTTTGGGCGGAAATGGCGCGCCTGGGCAAGGACCGCAACCCGTACCACGCCGCGTTCCTGCAGTTCGTCGGCGTCGCCGAGACGCGCGAGAAGGCGTGGGAGCTGTATCGCGAACCGGCGGAATACTTCTACGGCCGCTGCCTGCACGTCGATCCGATGTGGGCGACGCCGCCGGGCTACGTCACCGAGGCGACGCAGCGGGCCGGCATCGAAAGCCAGGTGGGACGTGCGGCAGCCAGCGGCGCGCGGGCGCGGCAGCGGGCGACCGAGATGCAGGACATCGTCGACCTCGGCTACGTCATCATCGGCTCGCCCGACGAGGTGGCGGCACAGCTGAACGAGGTGGCGACCGAGTTGAACGTCGGCCACCTGATGCTGCTGCTGCAGTTCGGCAACATGGGCAAGGACCTGGCGAAGTACAACACCAAGCTGTTCGCCGAGCAGGTGATGCCGAAGCTGAAGCCGCTCTTCTCCGAATGGGAGGACCGCTGGTGGCCGCAGCCGATGACATCCACCGAACGGGCGGAAGTGCCGGCGTTCGTTCCTGGTCTCGCGGCGGAGTAGGCCATTCGGTACGGCGCAGCGGCTAGGCGCCTCGCCTGCGCTCTGTTGCTTGCGGGTGCGGCAACGGCGAGGGCGCAGCTGCCATTCGACGTCCCGAAGCCGGCGGCGCCCACGGGCGCGGCGCTGTTCGCGGCGCAATGCGGCACGTGCCATACTGTGGAGCGTGGCGCCCCGCCTCGCCAGGGTCCCGATCTTGCCGGCGTCTATCGGCGGAAGGCCGGCACGCTGGATGGCTTCCACTATTCGGCCGGCTTCGCCAGCGCCGACTTCGTCTGGGATGACGCGCATCTCGACGCCTGGCTCAGCAACCCGCAGCAACTGATCCCCGGCGCGGTGATGCTGTATCGTCAGAACGATGCGGCGACGCGCGCCCGCATCATCGCCTGGTTGAAGGAGCAGCACTGATGGCCAAGCCGATCCACAGCATGATCCGCGTCCTGGACGAGGCGCGCTCGGTCGATTTCTACCGCCGCGCCTTCGGCATGGGCGTGGCCGATCGCTATGACTTCGACGGCTTCACGCTGGTCTATCTGAAGGCCGAGGAAAGCCCCTTCGAGCTGGAGCTGACCATCAACCACGGCCGCACCGAACCGTACGCGCTGGGCGATGCGTACGGGCACATTGCCGTCGCGGTGGAAGATCTGCCGGCCGAGCACGCGCGCTTCGAGACCGAGGGGCTGGCGCCGAATCCAATTCGCGAGTTCCATCGCGACGGTGCGCTGATGGCAAAGTTCTTCTTCGTGCAGGACCCCGACGGCTACCGCATCGAGGTCCTGCAGCGTCACGGCCGCTATCGCTGAGCAACGACAACACCGAGGGAAACGACCATGAGGGAAGTGGACAGACGCACGAAGGTCAGCCGCCGCGTGTTCCTGCGCAGCAGCGCGACCGCGGTTCCCGCTGCCGCGGTGGCCGCGGCAGGCATGACCATCAGCCCCGAGGCCGGGTGGGCGCAGGACGCCAAGGCGCTCACGCCGCACACGATGGCGACGCTGGCGCGGATGGCGCGCGACATCTATCCGCACGACCGGCTCGCCGACGTGTATTACATCACGGCGGTGGCCGGTTACGATGCGAAGGCGGAGAAGGACGCGGCGTTCCGCAAGATGGTGGAGACCGGCGTGGCACAGCTCGACGCCGGTGCGCAGCAGCGCCACAGGTCGCCTTACCTGGCGGTCGCCTGGGAAAGCGACCGCGTCGTGCTGCTGCAGGGGGCCGCGCAGGGCGCGTTGTTCAAGAAACTGCAGGGCGACCTGCTGGTGACGCTCTACAACAACAAGGAGGTGTGGCCGAAGTTCGGCTACGAGGGCGCCTCGGCCGACAAGGGCGGCTACATCAATCGCGGCTTCGCCGACATCGACTGGCTGGCACAGGCATAAGGGAGGCGACGATGGCGGCATTCGATCTGAACGACGACAGCGTCGTCTGCATCGTCGGCTCCGGCGCCGGCGGCGGCACGCTGGGCAACGAGCTGGCGCAGAAGGGCATCAAGGTGGTGATCCTCGAGGCCGGCGGACGGCACGAGATCGCCGACTTCATCAACGACGAGTGGGCGAGCTTTTCGCAGCTCGCGTGGAAGGACATGCGGACCACCTCCGGCTCGTGGCGCGTCGCGCACGATTTTCCCAACCTGCCGGCGTGGATCGTCAAGTCGGTGGGCGGCTCGACGGTGCACTGGGCGGGCGCTTCGCTGCGCTTCCAGGACTATGAGTTCAAGGCGCGCAGCACATACGGCAACCTCGCCGGCGCGAGCCTCGCCGACTGGCCCATCACGCTCGCCGAGATGGAGCCGTGGTACGCCAAGGCCGAGGACAAGATGGGCACGACGGGAACCAACGGCATTCCGCGCCTGCCCGGCAACAACAACTTCAAGGTGCTGGAAGCAGGTGCGCGCAAGCTGGGCTACAAGGAAGTGCACACCGGCAATATGTCGATCAACAGCCAGCCGCGCGACGGTCGCGGCGCCTGCCAGCAGATCGGCTTCTGCTTCCAGGGCTGCAAGTCGGGCGGCAAGTGGTCCACCTTGTACACCGAGATCCCCAAGGGCGAGGCGACCGGCAACCTCGAGGTGCGGCCCGATGCGATGGCGCTGCGCATCGAGCACGACGCGAAGGGCAAGGTCACCGGCGTGGTTTATGTCGATGCCGACGGCAAGCAGCAGCGGCAGAAGGCGCGCGTCGTGGCGGTGGCAGGCAACTCGCTTGAAAGCCCGCGCCTGCTGCTGAACAGCGAGTCCGCGAAGTATCCGCAGGGCCTGGCGAACAGCTCCGGCCAAGTTGGGCGCAACTACATGCGCCACACCACCGGCAGCGTCTATGCAGTGTTCGACAAGCCGGTGCACATGTATCGCGGCACCACCATGGCGGGCATCGTGCGCGACGAGGCGCGCAACGACCCGAAACGTGGCTTTGTCGGTGGCTACGAGCTGGAGACACTGTCGCTCGGACTGCCGTTCATGGCGGCGTTCCTCAACCCGGGCGCCTGGGGGCGCAGCTTCACCAGCGCGATCGACGGCTACGCCAACATGGCGGGCATGTGGATCGTCGGCGAGGACATGCCGCGCGAGCAGAACCGCGTGACACTCGATCCGAAGGTGAAGGACGCCAATGGCATGCCGGTGGCGAGCGTGCATTTCGACGACCACGAGAACGACGAGAAGATGCGCAACCACGCCTACCGGCAGGGTGCCGCGATCTACGATGCGGTCGGCGCCGTGCGCACCTTCCCGACGCCACCCTATCCGAGCACGCACAACCTCGGCACCAACCGGATGAGCGCCGGCGCGCGCGACGGTGTGGTGAACAAGTGGGGCCAGACGCACGACATCAAGAACCTGTTCGTGTCCGACGGCAGCCAGTTCGCCACCGGCGCGGCGTGCAATCCCACGTTGACCATCGTGGCACTGGCGATCCGCCAGGCGGATGCGATGGCGGGGATGATGAGCCGCAAGGAGATCTGACGGCACGGCACCCACCGTCGCGAGGCGACGCCTGCCGCATCCTGTCATTGCAAGGAGTGAAGCGGAGCAATCTCCATCGAGGTCGGCAACCGGCACGAGATTGCTTCGCTGCCGCTCGTAATGCTCGATGGACGGCCAGTTGACCCGCGGGTTCGTCCGTCTCTATTGAACCCACCGCCCTCGTTGCGGCGCTTCAATCGGAGAAGGACCGTCGATGGCGTCGCGCTGCCTCTTCGCGCTGCTTGCGGCCTTCTCCTGGATCAGCGCGGCGCTGGCCCAGGCACCGCCAGGGCCGCCGGCGGTCGGGGTGGTCCGCGCGACCCGGCAGGCGGTCACCGAGACCTCCGAGTTCATCGGCCGTGTTGAGGCGGTGGATCGCGTTGCGCTCACCGCGCGCGTCACCGCATTCCTCCAGGAACGGCTGTTCACCGAGGGCACCGAGGTAAAGGAAGGCGACCTGCTCTACCGCCTCGAACGCCCGCCCTTCGAAGCCGCCGTCGCGCAGCAGGAGGCCGCGGTGGCCGACGCCAGCGCGCGGCTGGCCAACGCCAACATCCAGCTTGCGCGCGCGCAGTCGTTGCTGAGCACGCCCGCCGGCCAGCGATCCGCCGTCGATGACGCCACCGCGACCCAGCGGTCGCAGGCGGCCCAGGTCGCCTCCGCCCAGGCGCAGCTGCGCGTCGCGCAGATCAACCTGGCGTATACCGACATCCACGCGCCAATCGCCGGCAAGATCAGCCGGACCAACATCAGCGTGGGCAATGTGGTCTCGCCGGGTGCCGGTCCGCTCGCCAGTATCGTCAGCCAGGATCCGATGTACGTGGTGTTCCCGATCGCGGTGCGCGCGCAGTTGGACCTGGAGAAGCGCTATGCCGACAAGGGGGGCCTGAGTGAGGCCATCGTCCGCGTGCGCCTGCCGGACGGCACGCTGTACGGTCGGACCGGTAAGATCGACTACGTTGAACCCAGCGTACAGGCCACCACCGACACGATCCTGGTGCGCGGTAAAATCGCCAACCCGCCGCTCGGAACGATCGAACCCGGCAAGCCGGTCGATCGTCCGCTGATCGACGGCGAGTTCGTCACCGTGCTGGTCGAGGGCCTCGAACCGGTGGAGGCGCTGGCGATCCCGCGCGCCGCCGTGCTGTCCGATCAGCAGGGTAACTACGTCTACCTCGTGGATGGGCAGAACCACGTGGAGCAGCGGCGCATCCAACTCGGGCAGTCGACGCCTTCCACTGCGGTGATCATGGCCGGTCTCAGCGAAGGCGACATGGTCGTGCTGGAGGGCATCCAGCGCGTCCGCCCCGGCATCCAGGTGGCGCCCGGGCCTGCCGCACCGGCGGCGACGGCGCCGAAGCCGGTGGGACAATAGCGGCATGATCTCCGCTGTCTTCGTCGATCGTCCACGGCTCGCGATCGTCATCGCCATCGTGATGACGCTGGCCGGCGTGCTGTCGCTGCTGCGCATCCCGGTGGCGCAATTCCCCGACATCGTGCCGCCGCAGGTGACGATCTCCACCAGCTACGCCGGCGCCTCGGCCGCCGTCGTTGAATCGACGGTCGCCCAGCCACTCGAGGCACAGATCGTCGGCGTCGACAAGATGATCTATATGAAGTCCAGCAGCGGCAACGACGGCAGCTACTCGCTCACCGTCAGCTTCGAGCTGGGCACCAACCCCGACATCGACACTGTCAACGTCAACAACCGGGTGCAGCAGGCCCTGTCGAAGCTGCCGCCCGAGGTGCAGCGATACGGCCTGACCGTGCGCAAGCGCTCCGCGGCGATCCTCGAGTTCCTGCAGTTCTACAGCGAAGGCGGCAAGCAGGATCCGCTGTTCATCAGCAACTACGTCACCATCAACGTGCTCGACCGGCTGGCACGCACGCCAGGCGTTGGCGACGCGCTGCTGTTCGGCCGGCTCGACTACTCGATGCGCGTCTGGTTCGACACCAACCGGCTGATCAGCCTGAACCTGGCGCCGTCCGACATCATCGCCGCGGTCCAGCAGCAGAACGTGCAGGCGCCGGTGGGGCGGATCGGCGCGCGGCCGACCAGCGATGCGACGCAGTTCCAGCTCAACGTGCAGACCCAGGGTCGCCTCGTCACCCCGGAGCAGTTCGGTCAGATCGTGATCCGCGCCAATCCGGACGGCTCGGTGCTGCGCCTGTCGGACGTCGCGCGCATCGAACTCGGCGCCGCCAACATGGATACCGAGAGCCGGCTCAACGGCAATCCGGCGGTGTCGATCGGCCTCTACCTCGCCCCCGGCGCCAACGCGGTGCAGACCTCGGCGCGCGTGCAGGCCGCGCTGGACGAACTGGGCAAGCGCTTTCCCGAGGGCCTGAAGGCACGCGTGTTCTACGACAGTTCGTCCTTCGTTGCCGCAACGATCGAAGAAGTGGAGAAGACACTCGGCATCGCCTTCGCGCTGGTGGTGCTGGTGGTGTTCTTGTTCCTGGGCAACATCCGCGCGACGATCATACCGATGGTCGCCATACCGGTGAGCCTCATCGGCACCTTCGCCGTGCTGCTGGCCGCCGGCTTCTCCGCCAACACGGTCTCACTGCTCGCGCTGGTCCTCGGCATCGGCGTGGTGGTGGATGACGCCATCGTGGTGGTGGAGAACGCCGAACGCGTGATGGCCGAGAACCCGCACATGCCGCCGACCGAGGCCACCAAGATCGCGATGCGGCAGATCACCGGCCCGGTGATTGCGATCTCGCTCGTGCTGCTGTCGGTGTTCGTGCCGGTGGGTTTCATCCCCGGCGTGTCAGGGTCGCTGTTCCGCCAGTTCGCCGTCACCATCAGCGTGGCGATGCTGATCTCGGCGATCAACGCGCTGACATTGTCGCCGGCGCTGTGCGGCGTGTTCCTGCGCCATCACGGCCGCCCGCGCGGGCCGCTGCGCTGGGTGTTGGGTGGCATCGACAGCGTGCGCAACGGGTATGCCGCGGTGGTGCGCCGGCTGCTGCGCGTCGCCGTCCTGTCGGTCGCGCTGCTGGTCGTGGCCGGCGTCGGCATATGGCTGCTGGCGGCACGCACGCCGACGGGTTTCCTGCCGGAGGAGGACCAGGGAGCGTTCTTCGTTGCGGTGCAACTGCCCGACGGCGCGTCGGTGTCGCGCACGCGCGCCGTGGTGCAGCAGATCGAGGGCCTGATCTCGCCGATGCCGCAGGTGCAGGGCGTGCTGTCGATCGTCGGCTTCTCGTTGCTGGATGGCGGCAACGAGCCGAACGCCGCATTCGTCGTGGTGCGGCTGAAGCCCTTCGCCGATCGCACCGCGGCGGCCGACAGCGCGCAGGCGGTGATCGGGCGCGTGTTCGGCGCGGTGCAGCAGGTGCGATCGGCCAACGCGTTTCCTTTCAATCTGCCGCCGATCATCGGTCTTTCGACCAGCGGCGGCTTCGAATACCAGCTGGAGAACCTGGAAGGCCGCGAGCCGGCCGAGATGGCGAGCGTGATGCAGGGGCTGCTCGCCGCAGCGAACCAGGACCCGCGCATGACGCGTGTGTTCTCCACCTTCACCGCGAGCAACCCGTCGATCTGGCTCGACATCGACCGCGAGAAGGCGCAGGCGCTCGGGCTCAACATCGCGGACGTGTTCAGTTCGCTGCAATCGACGCTGGGCGGCTTCTACGTCAACGACTTCAACCTGTTCGGCCGCACCTGGCAGGTGAACATCCAGGGCAACGCTCCCGACCGCAGCGACGTCTCCGCGATCAACCAGCTGTATGTGCGCAACCGGCTGGGCGAGATGGTGCCGCTGCGCTCGATCGCCGACCTGCGCATCGTGCTGGGTCCGCAGGTGATCACCCGGTTCAACAACTACCGCTCGGTGACGATCAACGGCGGGCCGCGGCCAGGCGTTTCGTCCGGCGATGCGCTGGCGGCGATGGAGCAGGTATCGGCGAAGACGCTGCCGCCCGGCTACGCGTTCGAATGGTCGGGCACCGCGTTTCAGGAGAAGGCGGCCTCCGGGCAAACCGGCGCGATCCTGTCGCTGTCGGTGCTGTTCGCCTACCTGTTCCTGGTCGCGCTCTATGAAAGCTGGATGATCCCGATCCCGGTGCTGCTGTCGGTGACGATCGGCGTGCTGGGCGCGTTCGCCGGAATGCTGATCGCCGGACTGTCGCTCGACCTCTATGCGCAGATCGGCCTCGTGGTGCTGATCTCGCTGGCGGCGAAGAACGGCATCCTGATCGTCGAGTTCGCCAAGGAACAGCGCGAGGCGGGGCTGCCTATCCTGGAAGCCGCCGAACTCGGCGCGCGCATCCGGTTCCGCGCGGTGATGATGACCTCGATCGCCTTCATCTGCGGCCTGATCCCGCTGGTCTGGGCGCACGGCGCGGCGATGCTGAGCCGGCGCGCGGTCGGCACCGCGGTGTTCGCGGGGATGATCGCGGCAAGCTCGATCGGCGTGTTCCTGATCCCGATGCTGTACGCGACGTTCCAGACGGTGCGCGAACGGGTCAAGGCAGGACGGCACAGGCCCAAAACGGAGAAGGTCAAGATACCAACGACGGTGGGCGATTAGCTCCTCGGCGCGCTCACTTCGCCAGCATGCGTGCGAGTTCCACCAACTCGGTATCGACCGGCTTGGTGCGCCCGACGATGTCGGTCAGCGGCGTCCGCGTCGCCTCGTTCTTCTGCCAGCCGACCAGCACGCCGGTCTCTCCATCGGCAAAGCACCTGACGGCATTGACGCCCAGCCTGGTCGCCAGGATGCGATCGAACGCGCTGGGCGGCGCGCCGCGCACGACGTGGCCGAGTGTCGTGGCGCGCAATTCGAAGCCGGTGCGCTGTTTGTTGGCCTCGAAGTAGCCCAGGATCTTTGCGGCGTTCTCCTTCACGCCCTCGGCGATCACGACGATCGCGTGGGTCTTCCCGCGCTCGTAGGCGGCCCGGAGCCGGTCGGCGATCTCGCTGGCCGGCACCTCGGTCTCCGGCGTCGAGATGACTTCGGCGCCACCGGCCAGTCCTGCCATCATCGCCAGGTAGCCGCAGTCCCTTCCCATCGTCTCCACCAGGAATGCACGGTTGTGCGAGGAGCCAGTGGTACGCAGGTGGTCGATCGCCCCCAGCGTGACATTGATGGCAGTGTCGCAGCCGATGGAGATGTCGGTCCCGAGCAGGTCGTTGTCGATCGTCGAGGCGATACCGACCACGGGAACGCCGAGTTGGCTGAGCATGTGGGCACCGGTCTGCGAGCCGTTGCCGCCGATAACGATCACGCCGTCGATGCCGAACTGCGCCAGGTTGCGGAGCGCCTTGGATCGACCTTGCTCTTCGCGGAAGTCCGCTGACCGGGCGCTGCCCAGAAACGTGCCGCCGACCTGGATGATGCCGCCCACGTCGCGGGCACTGAGCTGGCGGATCTGACCGTCCACCAGGCCCTGCCAACCCTGGCGCACGCCGAACACGGTCATGCCCCGGTCGAGCGCGCTGCGGGTCACGGCACGTATCGCCGCATTCATGCCGGGGGCATCGCCGCCACTGGTGAGAACCGCGATATGCTTCATGCGTCCAGGATCATGGCTGGGCTTCATGGGGCAGGCAATCAGCGTGCCAGTCCGACATGGCGGCAGAGCGATGTCGCCGCTTTACCAAGCCACCGCTTTGCGGGATGGATGCGCCCGCCACATGAGGTCCACCGCATGACCAGCACCGTCTCGAAGCCCCGCGGCCGGCACTTCTTTGCCAACCCGGGGCCCACCAACATTCCCGACAGCGTGCTGCGCGCCATCGACCGGCCGTCGATCGACTTCCACGACCCAGACTTCCGCGAGGTCTACGACGCCTGCTTCGAGGGCGTGAAGCGGGTGCTGCGGACCGAGCATCGGCTGTTCATGTATGCCAGCTCCGGCCACGGAGCGTGGGAGGCGTCGCTGACAAATCTATTGTCGCCAGGCGATCCCATCCTGCTGCTGGAGTCGGGCTATTTCTCCGACGAATGGGCGAAGATGGCGCGCGCGCTGAAGGTCGAAGTGCGCATGGTCGCCGCCGACTGGCGCCATGGTGTCGATATCGCCGCGCTGCGGAAAGTACTGGCCGAGGACACGGGGCATGCGATCAAGGCGGTCTGCGTGGTGCACAACGAGACCGCGACCGGCATGTTCATCCCGCTCCCCGAGGTTCGCGCGGCGATCGACGAAACTGG
Organism: uncultured Alphaproteobacteria bacterium; assembly: GCA_963812075.1. Lineage (GTDB taxonomy): Bacteria > Pseudomonadota > Alphaproteobacteria > Acetobacterales > Acetobacteraceae > JAMXLO01. The sequence continues at coordinate 1,005,324 of CAWETN010000010.1, read as the reverse complement.
CCATCCGGCGCTGCTGCTGGTCGATACGATCTCCTCGCTGGGTTCGCTCGACTTCCGCATGGACGAATGGAAGATCGATACGGTGGTCGGCGGCAGCCAGAAGGGTCTGATGTTGCCGACCGGCATGAGCTTCACCGCGGTCTCGCCAAAGGCCTTGGCGACACACCGCGACGCAAAGCTCAGCCGCTACTATTTCGACTGGACGGCGATGCTCGCGCGTAACCCGCAGAGCTTTGTCGGTACCATTCCGGTCAACATCTTCTACGGGCTGAAGGAATCGCTGCGCCTGCTGGAGGAGGAGGGGCTGCCCAACGTGTTCGCCCGCCACCACCGCCTGGGCGAGGCGGTGCGACGCGCCGTCCAGGTCTGGGCCGGCAACAGCGGCCCGCAGCTGTTCTGCACCAATCCGGGCCGTTACTCCGACTCGGTCACGGCCGTGCTGATGCCCGAAGGGCACGATGCCGAGGCAATCCGGCAGACCACGCGGCACCGGTTCAACGTCTCTCTCGGCGGCGGGCTGGGGAAGCTAGGCGGCAAAGTGTTCCGCATCGGTCATCTGGGCGACCTGAACGAGCCGATGGTGATGGGTGCGCTCACGGCGGTGGAGATGGCTCTGCGCATCAACGGCGTGCCGCACGGCAGGGGCGGCGTCGATGCCGCGATGGATTACCTGGCGCAGGCCTGAGCCTTCGCAAAGGCACGACCCGGCCAGCGCGAACGCGGCAGCTGGCCGGCCAATCAATGCCACGGGCGGCAATAACCGCGGCAGCTAGACAGCTGTGATCGGCACGGCACAGCGACGCAGCCGAACAGGGACGGGGTTGTTCTTTGCCAAGGTCCGCTAGGGCGGCCCTGAAAGTCCGGGCACGTTTATCGAGCTGCACGCGATCAGAACGATCGGTAGTAGGACCAGGGCTGGTACTGGCCGTAGTAGCCCGGATTGTAGGGGTAATATGGATAGGCCTGCACTGACCGTGGCATCATGACGGTGCCCGGCAGCGGCCACCCTCCGGCGTAGGGACCGGGTCCATAGTACGGCGGCCCCGCCTGCTGGGTGTCGGCTTTGCGTGGCGGGCTGTGCTGCGGCGTTGTGCGGGCAGCAAGTGCGGCCGGGCGTGCGCTGCCTGGCCTGCCGGTGGGGGCTTTAGCCTGTTGCGAGGCCGCGTGCGGCGGCCGCAGCGGAGGCAGGCTCGCACGGTTGACCGGTGCGGGTCGCGGCGCGACGGCAGCCGTTTCCTGTGGTTGCTGTGGTCGTCGCGTCACTGCAGGCTCAGGTTGCCGGGTCATTGCAGGCTCGGCCGCTGCGACCGGCTGTGGTTCCATTGCAGGAACGGTCTCCGCGTGCCGCTGCTTCACCGCCTGGACCATGGCGGCGCCTGCGGCGCCGAGCATGATGACCACCCCCAGGTACGCGACCAAGAACCGCCTGACCGACATCGCCGGAATCCTTTGCCGCAGTCTCTTCGCTCAGCATCGCCGAAGTCGCGAATCGGCAGCGAGCGCTCGTCCGCCCCAGTGTCTCCCTCTTTGCGGTCTTTAACAATTTTCGATTGATCGGTTGAGCTTCTCTGCGACAGTCGTCGACGCAGCACGCCGGGCTTTTGTTAATGCGATTGGGGCACGATTGATGCTATGCGAAACGCTCTGTCGTGGGTGTACGAGGGGATTTCGGCCTCATGCCGCATCTGATCACACGTGCCGTTGCGATGCTCGCACTCATGTTGGCGGTGTCGTCCTGCAGCAACCCCTATGATCCAGGGCAGCGCGCGCTTGGCGGCGGTGCGATAGGGGCAGGCGCGGGTGCCGCCATCGGCGGCCTGGCCGGAGGTTGGCACGGCGCCGCAATCGGTGCGCTGGCCGGCGGTGCGGTTGGAGCCGTCACAGGAGCGGTAACCACACCCAGGCCGCCGCCGCCTGCCTACTATTCACCGCCGCGGGCCAGTTATGCGCCGCAGGGAGGGTATGCGACGCCACAATACTAAGCAGCGGCGCGGCCGCCTGCTTCGTGGAGGTCGCGAGCGGCGTCCTCGGGCTAGGTCCGTCCCGGTACCGGTATCACCGCGCCGGTCGTCACCTTGTTGTCGGGCGAGGCCAGGAACAGGATCGTTGCGGCGATCTCCTCCGGCTTCGGCCAGGCGGTGTGGTCCGCCTTCGGCATGGCGGCGCGGTTGGCCGGTGTGTCGATGATCGATGGCGCCACGGCGTTCACCAGGATGTCGCGCCCTGCCACCTCGGCGGCCAGCGACTGGGTGAAGGCGGCTACAGCCGCCTTGCTCGCCGCATAGGGGGCCATGCCCGCGCCGCTGCGTGGCTCCAGCCCCGGACGGGCCGCAATATTGACGACGCGGCCACCCGACCCGAACGCCTGCACTGCTGCCCGGCAGCAAAGGTAGCAGGTCACGAAGTTCATGTTCAGCATGTGCCGCAGGCCGGCCAGATCGGTTTCGGCGACGCTGCCCATCGCGAAGCCGCCGGCGATATGGATCGACGCCCACAGGTCGCTCACACCTTCGTACAGGCGCTCGACATCGGCCTCGCTGGTCAGCTCGCAGTTGCCGACCAGGGTGACGCGGTCCCTGTGCGGGAAAGCGGCCGCCTCAGCCTCGACCACGTACGGCACGCGGCAACGCGCCCCGGCGGCCAGCAGCGCACCGACCACCACCCGCCCCAGCGCCCCTGTGCCGCCGGTCACGATGACGGTCTGGTTGCCGAAATCCATGCGCGTCCTCCCGGGGATTGCTTAGTACCCGTGGGAACACTAGGCCATCTTGTCGTCGCTGGCGAAGCCTCAGGCAGCGGCCAGGGCGAAGCCGTCCATCTTCCAGCCGGCGGTCCGCATGGCGCGCTGCAAGACGGCCATAAAGCGGCGCGTCGCCTGCATCCCGCCGGTGCGCGGCCATAACTGGCCGGTGAAGTGGCGGCCCAGCAGGTCGAGCAGCAACTCGCGTTCCACCTTGTCGAGGCCGCCGTCGGCGGCAGCGTCGCCGTAGAACTCGTTGAGCGCATCGACCAGGTCCGAATCACGCTCGATGATCTGGCGGAGCGCATCGTTCGAAGGCGGCACCATGTGGCGCCGTTCAAGCTCCCACCGGCAACACGTCAGCGGGGCTGGCAACAGGTTACTCACAGGCTTCTCCTGAGGCCGGGCATCCAATGGTCCCGGCGCGTGACGCCCCATATGGTGTCTCCCGCCACATTCCAAGCGAAAACTTTCGCCGGCGGATCAATTACCCAGGAACTCGCTCGATATCGGCGCCGCACGCCGCCAATTTCCGCTCCACCGCCTCGTAGCCGCGGTCCAAATGGTAGACCCGGTTGACAATCGTCTCACCCCGCGCGGCGAGTCCCGCCAGGATCAACGAAACCGAGGCACGGAGATCGGTCGCCATCACCGGCGCCCCGGACAGCGCGGGAACCCCCCGCACGATGGCCGACGCCCCGTGCACGTTGATCCGCGCCCCCATGCGGTTGAGCTCGGAAACGTGCATGAAGCGGTTCTCGAAAATGGTCTCGGTGACCATCGCAGCACCGTCGGATACCGCCATCAGCGCCATGAACTGCGCCTGCATGTCGGTGGGGAAGCCAGGGTAGGGCTCGGTCATGACGTCCGCACCGTGCAGACCGTTCAGCCGGCGCACGTGCAGGCCGCCCGGCCGCTCGACGATCTCCACCCCGGCCTCGCGCAGGGTGCGCACCGTGGCGCCCAGGTGCTCGATCCGGCCGTTGTGCAGCATCACGTCGCCGCCGGTGATCGCTGCGGCACAAGCATAGGTGCCGGTCTCGATCCGGTCAGGGATGATGGGGTGCTCGGCGCCGTGCAGGCGCTCGACTCCCTCGATGGTGAGGCGGTCGCTGTCGATGCCCTCGATCCGGGCGCCCATGGCGTTCAGACAGCGCGCGAGGGCGCCGATCTCCGGCTCGCGCGCGGCGTTGGCCAGTACCGTGCGGCCATCCGCCAGAGCGGCCGCCATCAGCAGGTTCTCGGTGGCGCCGACCGAGACGAACGGGAATACGATGGTGGCGGCGCGCAGCCGGCCATGCGCCGCGCCGTCGATATAGCCGCCGTCGAGACGGAAGGCGGCGCCCATCTGCTCCAACCCTTTGAGGTGCAGATCGATCGGGCGGGCACCGATCGCGCAGCCGCCGGGCATGGACACGCGCGCCGTCCCCGTGCGGGCCAGCAGCGGCCCGAGGACCAGCGCCGAGGCGCGCATCTTGCGCACGATGTCATACGGCGCCTCGGTGCTGGTGATCGCGCCGCCGAGTGACAGGGTGCGCCCGTCGTTGCCGACCGGCTCGACGGCGATGCCGTGCTGCTCCAGCAGCAGGCCCATGGTCTGGATATCGGCCAGCTGCGGCACATTGGTCAGCACGAGGCGCTGGTCCGTGAGCAGGCCGGCCGCCATCAGCGGCAGCGCGGCGTTCTTGGCACCGCCGATGACGATTTCGCCCGCGAGCGGTCTGCCGCCACGGATGCGGATACGGTCCATGCCTACATCCTTGGCAGCGCCACGCCGCGCTGGCGCATGTACTTGCCAGACTTGTCGGCGTAGCTGGTCTCGCAGGGCTCGTTGCCCTGCAGGAAGAGGAACTGGCAGATGCCCTCGTGCGCGTGGATCTTCGCGGGCAGTGGCGTGGTGTTGGAGATCTCGATGGTGACCTGGCCTTCCCATTCCGGCTCGAGCGGGGTCACGTTCACAATGATGCCGCAGCGGGCATAGGTGGACTTCCCGAGGCAGATCACCAGCACGTCGCGGGGGATGCGGAAATACTCGACCGTGTGGCCAAGTGCGAAGCTGTTCGGCGGGATGATGCAGGTATCCGTCCTGCGGTCGACGAAGCTGGAGGGCGCGAAGGCTTTAGGGTCGATCACTGCAGAATCGATGTTGGTGAAGATCTTGAACTCGTCTGCCACCCGCGCGTCATAGCCGTACGAGGACAGGCCGTAGCTGATCACCCCTTCCCGCTTCTGCGCCTCGACGAATGGTTCGATCATGCCGTGCTCCTGCGCCATGCGGCGGATCCAGCGATCGGACATCACGGACATCAGGCGGCTCCGGGCGGAAAGCAGTCGGCAAGGGTAATCCCTGGCGGCTCCAGCAGTATCGGACCCTCGCGCACGATTCGGGTAAGGGCAATGCTATCCGTGCCGCGCTGGTGATGAATGATCGTTCGGTTCTCGGTCCCGACAATCAGGTAGTGCTGAACCGACGGCAGCCGAAAATCGTCATCCGGCTTGATGCTGGCATCGCGGGCACTCGTCGATGAGGACAGCACCTCGACGACGATCAGGGGATCGCTCAACTTCACGGCACCCGGCGGAAGCAATGCGCCGCAGCGGACGAGGGCGTCAGGCTCGTAGACAGTGTGTTCGTCGACTTCCACCGACATTCCGTCCGTCAGGGCTTCGCATGGCAGATTGCCGGCCTCGATCGCATCTTCCAGCCTGCGCCAGATGCGCGCCTTGACCCGAGCGTGCGCTGCCCGTTCGGGCGCCATGGGGACCACTTGGCCTGCAATGAGTTCGCAGCGTTCGGCTCGGGTTGCTCCATCGCCCGGGCGATGAACTCATCGGATGTCATGCGTCTTCGTGCCGGCTCAGACATCGCCTACTCCTGCCTGGGCTTTTTTCCGCGCCCGCGCTTGATCCTTGCGCTTGCGCAGATTCGTGCGCAAGGCGTCGGCCTCGCGCTTGCGGCGCGCAGCGAGCCTGTCGCCGGGCGCCTCCGCCTTCTTCCGGGGTTCGTCCTTCGGTCCTGCCACGGAACTTCCCTGCGCCCGCCATCACCATCGCTGGCGGGATCGCAGCAGAGTGTACCAGCCGCCTGCTCGCCAGGTCGAGATAACCGCTGAGCAAGACCCTTGGCCGACATGATGCAGCCTGATGGCGAGTCCTCGGGAAAGTAGCCAAGCCACAGCTGCGCCGCTAGCCTTCCCGGCTGCCGCGGAGGGACCCAGATATGGCCATCACGACATTCAAGGTCGGCGACGTCACGATCCACCGGGTGGTGGAGCAGGAAGGCCCGTTCTTCGATCCGCTGGAGTTTTTCCCCACACTCACAGCGGAAGTGCTGGAGGAAAATCGTGGCTGGATGACCGAGGGCGGTTATCTCGACCGGCAGAGCGGGCAGTTGGTACTCTGCATCCAATCCTATCTGGTGCAGACGCCGCACCACACCATCCTGATCGACAGTTGCGTCGGCAACCACAAGCCCCGCCCGACGCGGCCTTTCTGGAACATGCTGAGCACCGATCGGTTCGAGAAGAACCTTGCTGCGACCGGCGTCTCGGTCGATCAGATCGACTATGTGATGTGCACCCATCTGCATGTCGACCATGTCGGCTGGAACACCAGGCTGGAGAACGGCCGGTGGGTCCCGACCTTCCCAAAGGCCAAGTACGTCTTCGCCGACCGTGAGCTTGCCTATTGGACCGAGACGGAAAAGCGCGATGCCTCTGCGGCGCCTTGGATCACGGACTTCGTTCTTCCCATCGTCGCCGCGAGGCGCGAGGAAGTGGTGAAGAGCGACCACCAGTTGAGCGATGGCGTGAAGCTGATCCCCACGCCCGGCCACACGATCGATCACTACTCGGTGCAGTTCGGCAAGCCCGGCGCGGATGCGGTGATCACCGGCGATATGATCCACTCGCCGTTGCAGGCCCGCTATCCGGAACTCGGCATGCGGGTGGACTACAGCTCGCCGCAGGCGGGCGAGTCGCGGCGCAAGTTGTTCAACTGCCTGTGCGACACATCGACGCTGGTTTGCACGGCGCACTTCCCATCGCCGTCCTCCGGTCGCATGCAGCGCTGGGATGACGGCTTCAGGTTCGTACCGGTCTAGCGCCTGCCGGGGGCGCCGTGCTGCGCCGTACGATCAGTTCCGCCTCCAGCGGCGGCGGGCACTCCGCGCTGCCGTGCTCCAGCAGACCGATGATGTACCTGGCGATTTCCTCCCCCATCCGCCGGCTTGGCACCCTGATTGTCGTCAGCGGCGGGTCGAGGTGCGCCGACATATCGGTGTCGTCGAAACCGACGATGCTCAGGTCGTCGGGAAGCGTCAGGTGGAGTTGCTTCGCCTCGATCATCGCGCCGGTCGCGATATAGTCGTTGGTGCAGATCAGGGCGGTCGGAGCGCGATCCGCCGTCCGCGAGGATGCTGCGCATGCCGTCGCGGCCGCTGGCGATGTGTCGGCTGTCCACCCGGGCGAAGTGCTGCGGCCGGATGGCGATGCCGTGGCACGCCAGCGTGTCCTGCACGCCGGCGATGCGCTGCTGGATCCGATCGTTGCCCTTGCGTTCGTGCGCAACCATGCCGAAGTCGCGGTGACCCAGTTCCAGCAGATGCTCCGTCAGCCTGCACCGCCGATGCGTAGTTGTCGAAGCCGATGCAGGTATGCGTCCCGTCACGACCGCTGGTGTAGGTGATGACATAGGGGACGTTCTGCGACCGCAGCAGATCGAACATCCCGTCCGGCTGCGCCTCGCCGACCAGCACCAGGCACTCGATGCCCTGCTCGACCAGCTTGCGAGCCTGCTGCAGGCGCAGGTCGTCGGACACATCGATGCAGCACAGGATCAGCGTATAGTGCGCCGCGCCGAGGTCGTGCTGCAGCGCCTCGATCAGAATGGCGAAATTCTGATGGCTGAGCGTCGGGATCATCACCCCGATCGTTCGCGTGCGGAGCGACGCCAATGCCTTGGCGACACCGTTCGGCACCCATTTCAGGTCCAGGGTTGCCCGGGCGATGCGTTCGCGCAGGGCGGGGGAAACCAGATCGGGCGTGTTCAGGGCGCGGGAGACCGAAGCGGTCGACACGCCGGCCTGACGCGCGACGTCCTCCAGCCGGACCGGTGCGCCGCTGCCCCGGCGAGGTCGGCGGCGGGCGCCGACGATCGCGGCGGCACGTTCGGCCCTGATCACGCCCCCTTCGCGTTCCATGTCCGCTAGACGGTGATCACCACATAGTCCTGTTCGACGGTCACCGGCACCGTCTCCGCCTCGAACGGTCCCTTGGCGAGGGTCGCACCGGGTTCCACCTCAACGGCGTAGGTGCGGGCATGCACGCTGTCGGGATCGCACCAGGACTGGCCGGTGCGGATGTCGAACTCCCAGCAGTGCCACGGACAGCGCAGCATCTCGCCCTGCCGCGTCAGCCGGTACTCGCCGGGCGCCGGCGATTCCAGGCGGCTCAAGCAGCGCGCCGCGACACAGTGGCGCGCCCTGATGCGGGCAGCGGTTGATGATCGCGAAGAACTCGTCATTCACGTGGAAGACGCCGATCTCACGCCCCTTCACCGTCACGATCTTGCACGTGCCGGGCGCGATCTCATCGACCGTGGCGACGATGTGCCGGCTCATAGGTCAGTCGAGCCGTACAGCGCGCGCGGCATTGTCGTGATAGATCCTGCGCTTCCATTCCTCGGGCAGCGCGACCTTGAACGCGAAGCGCGGATCGTCCTGATCCCAGTGCGGATAGTCGGTCGAGAACATGATCCGGTCGATGCCGATCCACTCCAGCGTGGACAGCATGTCGCGCGGCCGCTCCGGCTCCTCGATCGGCTGCGTGGTGACCCAGATATGCTGCCGCACATACTCCGACGGCTTCTGCCGCAGGAACGGCACCTCGGCGTGCAGCCGCTTCCATGCCTTGTCGAGCCGCCAGCACAGCGCCGGCAGCCAGGCGAAGCCGCCTTCCACCAACACGATCTTCAGATTGGGCAGATGCTCGAACACGCCTTCGCAGACCAGGCTGGTCACCAGCGTCTGCATCGACTGCACGTAGGACGGATGCTCCTCGTGGTAGAACGACGGATGGCCGCCGCCGGTGGACGGGTGGCCGCTGGTGCCGCCGAGATGCAGCGAGATCGGCAGGCCGTTCGCCGCGCAGGCCTCGAGGATCGGCCAGTAGCGCCGGCGCCCGAGCGGCTCCAGGCCGCGCGGCGGGATCTGCACCTGCGCGAACCGGCGATCGCCGGCGCGCTTCTCGATCTCGGCGATCGCCGCCGTCTGGTGCTCGACGTTCACCATCACCGCGGCCTTCAGGCGCGGATCGGGATCGCACCAGCGCGCCAGTTGCCACTCATTCGTCGCGGTCGCCATCGCCGAGCCGAATTCGACATTGCGCTCGCCGCCGGCGCCGCCGACCAGAGGTGCCAGCAGGCCGTAGGAGACATTGAACAGATCGAGCAGTTGCTGCTGCATGAACGGCAGGTCGGATCCAGGATGCGTGCCGTCCGGCGGCCACGCATCCATGCGCTGGCCCGTTGCCCGGCGACATGCGCGGATAGTTCGACGCCTTCGCCAAGGCCCTGGCGCGTGCGTCCGCCAATGGTGCGGCGATGCTCGCGCCAGCGCTGCGGCAGGAATGCGTCGAACTCGTCGGGCGACTTGTAGAACGGATGCACGTCGCAATCGATGAAGCCGAGGTGAGCTCTGGTTGATCGCCTCGGGTTTGCGATCCATCGACCGTGCACGTTCATGTCGGCATCTCCGTTCAGCTCAGGCGACGGATACGTGGCCAGCGCGTTGTCCACCAGCAGCTTCGTCAGCAGGCCATCGGGCAGTCCGTGCAGGCACCGCGTCGGTGCCCTCGAAGTGCCAATGCGGATAGTCCGTCGAGAACAGCAGCATCTCGTCGGAACCGATCTCGTCGATGATGGTCTCGCACCAGTCGTTCTTCCGGCGGATCGTCGAACGGCTGGATCGTCAGCCGGACGTGCTCGCGGATGATCTCGGACGGCATGCGGTCGAGCCAGGGCGTTTCCGAGCGCACGCCACGCCAGGTCTTGTTGATCCGCCAAAAATGCGCCGGCAGCCAGGTGACGCCGGACTCGATCAGCACGACCTTGAGCCCGGGAAACTTGTTGAACACGCCCTCGGTCACCAGGCTGTTCAGCACGCCGGCGAAGCCGGGCGCCTGCGAGACGTAGTCCTCGATGTAATACGACGACCAGCCGAGTGCGCTCGGCGGGTGGCGGAAGCTGCTGCCGGCGTGGATGCCGATCGGCAGGTCGTGCCGCTCGGCCGCGGCGTAGATCGGCCAGTGCTGCCGCCTGCCCAACGGCAGTCTCGGTCATCGCGAGCATCAGCACCTGCACGAAGCGCGTATCGTCGGCGCGACGCTCGATCTCGGCCACCGCCAGGTCCGGGCTGTGGGCCGGTACCACGATCGAAGCGCGCAGCCGCGGATCGCGATCCAGCCACTCGGCCGCGATCCAGTTGTTGATCGCGCGGCACAGCGCGGCCGAGAGGTCCTCGCTGAACATGATCTGCGCGCCATTCAGCACGTTGCAGATGGCGAAGCGCGGCTGGAACGGCTCCAGCACGTGATCGCGCAGCTGCTCGAACTGCGCACCGGGCAGGCCCTTTGACGGACGCCAGTCGGGGCGGCAGTTGATCGGTGCGTTCGGCGGATAGGAGCTGAGTTCGAGGTTGTCGTCCTCGATGCCGCGGCGAATCACGTGCTCCCGCCAGTAGTCTTCCAGGTAGGGCAGCAGGGTGCGCGTGCTGGGCACCGACAGGTGAACGTCACAGTCGATCGGTCGCGTAGACGGGAGCTGCACTGAGTCTGCTTCTTCCGGGCTGTTGCGCCAAGGCTAAGTAAGCGATTACACAGTTCCTGTCCAGGCGAACGCTGCAATCACGATTTGGCGGCCGCCGCCCGATCGGCTCTACTGTCGTCGCCCGCCTGCCCGGCAAATCAAAAGGAAACCCCCCGATGCGTCACAATCGACTGCGCGCGCTGCTCACGGCCGATGAGCCTTCCATCGGCACCCACCTCCTGTCGAGCTGGCCCACGCTGGTGGAGCTGGTCGGCGATTCCGGGAACTACGACTACGTCGAGTTCACCGCGGAATACGCGCCGTTCCACATGCACGACCTCGACAATCTCGGCCGCGCGCTGGAGCTGAAGAACCTCGGCGGCATGATCAAGATCGAGCAGACGCAGTGGACGCATCAGGCGATGCGCGCGATCGGCTCCGGCTTCCAGGCGGTGCTGTTCGCCGACCTGCGCACGCTCGAGGACGCGCACGCCTGTGTGGCGGCGGTGCGCGCCGAGACGCCGGGTACCGGCGGCCGTCTCGGCGTCGGCATGCGGCGCGACGTGGGCACCGTGCGCGAAGGCGGCTCGCCCGCCTACGTGGAGGCGCTGAACGAGGTGGTGATCGCCATCATGGTCGAGAAGCGCGAGTGCGTCGAAGACCTCGATGCGATCCTGTCGGTCAAGGGAATCGACATGGTGCAGTTCGGCGCGTCCGACTACTCGATGAGCCTCGGCGTGACCGGCCAGCGCAACCATCCTGACGTGCTGAAGGCGGAACGCAAGACCATCGAGACGGCTTTGAAGAAGGGCCTGCATCCGCGCGTTGAACTCGCCGACATCAAGCAGGCCGCGCCCTACCTGGAAATGGGCGTGAAGCACTTCTGCATCGGCTGGGATGTCCGCATCCTGCACGATTGGTGGCGGGTCAACGGCGCGGGCATGCGGGCCATGCTGACCGGTGCACAACCGACCGAGACGGCTCGGACGAAACAGCCGGCTGGAACCTACTGACGCATGGCCGGCCCCGTCCTGCTGGTCACGCGTCAGCTCCCGCCCGCCGTCGAGGCACGCGCCGCGGCGGACTTCGACGCACGGCTGACGCCGTCCGACGTACCGATCGCCGACATCGTGCCGCGGGCCGCAGGCGCCGATGCGATCCTGACCTGTCCGGGCGACACCTTCGACGCAGCGCTGATCGCGGCCTTGCCCGCGAGCGTGAAGGTCATCGCGACGTTCAGCGTCGGCTACGACCACATCGACGTTGCCAGTGCGGCGGGGCGCGGCATTGCGGTCTGCAACACGCCGGATGTGCTCAGCGTCGCGACGGCGGAGACGGCCTTGCTGCTGATGTTCGCCGCCGCACGGCGTGCCGGCGAGGGCGAGCGCCTGATCCGGTCGGGACGCTGGCAGGGCTGGGCGCCGACGCAGCTGCTCGGCGTCGGCGTGGTCGGCCGGCGGCTGGGCATCTTCGGCATGGGCCGCATCGGCCGCGAGCTGGCGCGCATGGCGCGCGGCATCGGCATGACGATCCACTATCGCGACGTGACGCGGTTGCCGCCTGCGCTGGAGGAAGGTGCGATCTACCACGATACCGACGCAGGACTTCCTCGCGTCCTGCGACGTGCTGAGCCTGCATGCGCCGGGCGGTGGCGCGACGTACCACTGGCTGAACGCCGACCGCATCGCCATGCTGCCGCGCGGCGCGGTGGTGGTGAACGCCGCACGCGGCACGCTGGTCGACGACGCGGCGCTGATCGCGGCATTGCAGAGCGGGCAGGTCAGCTTCGCCGGGCTCGACGTGTTCGAGGGCGAGCCGAAGCTGCACCCCGGCTATCTCGCGCTGGAGAACGTGGTGCTGCTGCCGCATCTCGGCAGCGCCACGGCGGCGACACGCGACGCGATGGGCTTCATCGCGCTCGACGGCATCGCCGCCGTGCTGGCCGGGCGGACGCCAGCCAACATCGTGACCCCGTAGTAACCGATTACAGCCCAACTTCGGCCCGCCGCTGGTTGACCCATTCGTGCCGCCACGGCATCCTTGGTAACCGCTAACATCGAGAAAAGCCCCGGGGGAGACGGTTCAATGGTTCCGCATCGCTGGCTTGCGGCTGTCATCCTGGGCGCCGTCAGCGCGCCCCCCGCGTCCGCCCAGCCGGCAGATGTCATCCATTTCTGGACCAGTGGCGGCGAGTCGCGCGCGGTCGCCGTCTTCGCTCATGAATACGAAAAGCGCGGCGGCAGGTGGATCGACGATCCGGCAATCGGTCCGCAGGCCGAGATCGCCCTGGCGATGAACCGGATCGCCGGCGGCAATCCGCCGACCGCGATGCAGTGGCAGACCGGCGCACCGACGCGGGAACTCGCGCAACAGGGGCTGCTCGCCGAACTGGATTGGCTGGCCGCGGCCGGCAACTGGCAGCAGACGCTGCCGGCGCTGCTGCTGCAGAAGGTCACGGTCGACGGCCACGTCTACAGCGCGCCGGTCGACATCCACGGCGCCAACTGGATGTTCTACAGCACGAAGATCTACCACGAGCTCGGGCTGCAACCGCCGAAGACCTGGGACGAGTTTTTCGCTCAGGCGCCGAAGCTGCAGGCGGCCGGCTATATTCCGCTGGCGTTCGGTGCCAACGCGCAGCAGGAGAGCTGGCTGTTCATGGCGCTGATGGCCGGGATCGCGGGCAACGAGATCTACCAGGCGGTGGGCGTCGAGCATGACGCGAAGGCCGCGGGTAGTGCGCGCGTGCAGGCGGTGTTCGACGTCATGGGCCGGCTTCGCCAGTATGTCGATGCCGGCAGTCCGAACCGGAAATGGAACGACACGCTGGCCCTGGTGGAGACCAACAAGGCCGCGTTCATGATCGTGGGCGACTGGGCCAAGGGCGACTTCGCCGCGGCGAACCTGACACTCGACAAGGACTACGGCTGCGAGCTCGCCCCGGGCAGTGCGGACGCCTACATCATGACGATCGACGCATTCACGTTCCCCCGGTCCGACAAGCCGGAACAGGCACAAGCGCAGCACAAGCTGGCCGAGCTGATGATGGACCCGACGGTGCAGACCGAGTTCACCCTGCACAAGGGTTCAGTGCCTTCGCGGCTGGACGCCAACATCGCGGTGCTCGATCGCTGTGCGAAGCTCGGGCAGCAGGTGATGGCGCAGGGATCGTCGCATCAGCTGCTGAATTTCTTCCTGCTGTTCACGCCCGACAGCTACGGCCAGTACGTCGATCTTCTGGCGCAGGTACTGGGCCAATCCAAGCATGTCACCCGCCGAGGCGACCAGGAAGTTCGCCGCCATCATCGGCGCCGCAGGCCACTGACGCCATCGCAAGGAGACCATCCATGATCACGACGCGTTGGTTGGCCGCCGGCCTGGCCGCCACACTTGCCGCGGCGCCGGCGGCCGCACAGAAGGCGGACGTCATCCACTTCTACACCAGCAGCGGTGAATCGCGCGCGATCGGCGTGTTCGCCAGCGAGTACGACAAGCGCGGCGGCAACTGGGTCGATGATCCCGCGGTCGGCCCGCAGGCGGAATCGGCGCTGGCGATGAATCGCATTGCCGGCGGCAACCCACCGACCGCCATGCAATGGCCGGTCGGTGCGCCGACGCGCGAACTGAACGAGCAGGGGCTGCTCACCAATCTCGACGACCTGGCCGCGGCAGGGAACTGGGCGAAGCACCTGCCGCCGCTGATCCTGCGCAATGTCGTGTTCGACGGCCATTTCGTCACCGCGCCGGTGGATATTCATGGCGCGAACTGGATGTTTTACAGCACGAAGGTGTTCAAGGCAGTGAACCTCGAGCCGCCGAAGACGTGGGACGAGTTCTTCGCGCAGGCGCCGAAGCTTCAGGCGGCCGGCTATATCCCGCTGGCATACGGCGCCAACGCGCAGCAGGAAGGCTGGCTGTTCATGGCACTGCTGGCGGGGATCGCCGGCAGCGAGACCTACATGGCGATCGCCGTACAGCACGACCCGAAGGCGGCCGGCAGCGACGGCGTGCGCAGGACGTTCGAGACGATGGGCAAGCTGCGCCAATACGTCGATGCCGGCAGCCCGAACCGCAAGTGGAACGACACCCTGGCACTGGTGGAGACGAACAAGGCCGCGCTGATGATCGTGGGGGACTGGGCGAAGGGCGACCTCGCTGCCGCCAACCTGAAGATCGACGAGGACTGGGGCTGTGCCTTGGCGCCGGGCAGCCAGGACGCCTACATCATGCAGACCAACTCGTTCGCGTTCCCGAAGACCGACAAGCCGGACCAGATCGCGGCACAGCGCAAGCTTGCGCAGGTGCTGATGGATCCGGCGGTGCAGACGAACTACACATTCCACAAAGGCTCGATCCCGTCACGCCAGGATGCCGACATCAAATCGCTCGATCGCTGCGCGCAACTGGCGCAGGAGGTGATGGCCGCGGGCCCGGCGCACCAGCTGCCACACTTCATCCTGTCGTTCACACCGGATGTACTGGGCCAGATATACGACGTGCTGGGCCAGTTCTGGAGCCATCCCGACATGCCAGCGGCAGATGCGACGCGCCAGTTCGCAGCGATCGTCGCCAGCATACCGCGCTGAACGGCTACAGCCGCGCCTCGCTCGATGGATCGAACAGCGAGACGTGGTCTGAGAGCAGTGCCAGGCGCACGCGTCCGCTGATGCTGCGTGCGACCTGTGGCACCAGGCGGGCTGACAGCCGATGCTCGCCGCACTGGAACCATCCCAGGGTATCGGCACCCATCGGCTCCATGAACAACGCCTCGGCGTCCATCGTCTGCTCCCGTGGCTCATCGTCGGCGAGCACGACGTGCTCCGGCCGAATGCCGACCACCACCTCCTGCCCGACGACCACAGGCGTACGGAACCGATAGGAGTTGATGGGCAGCCGCGCGGTCCCGACCATCACCGTCGGTGAATTTCCGGCCAGCAGCCGTCCAGGCAGGAAATTCATCGCCGGCGACCCGACGAAGCTGGCAACGAACAGCGTGGCGGGCTCCTCGTACAGGTCATCGGGTGCAGCGTATTGCTCGATCCGACCAGCACGCATGACCGCGATGCGCGTCGCCAGAGTCATCGCCTCGATCTGGTCGTGCGTCACATACACGATGGTGGCGCCGAGTTCCTTGTGCAGGCGCTTGAGCTCCACGCGCATCTCGGTACGCAGCTTGGCATCCAGGTTCGACAGCGGCTCGTCGAACAGAAAGACCTTGGCGTGCTGCACCAAAGCGCGTCCGATCGCGACACGCTGACGCTGGCCGCCGGAAAGCTGCGACGGCTTGCGGTCGAGCAACTCGTCGATCTGCAGCAGCTTCGCCGCCCAATCGACCCGGCGTGCCACCTCCTGCCGCGGGACCGACCGGACCCGCAGGCCGAACGAGAGGTTCTTGCGCACCGACATCGTCGGATACAGCGCATAGGACTGGAACACCATTGCGATGCCGCGCTTGCTGGGTTCGCGATGGGTAACATCCGCTCCGTCAATCTCGATGATCCCGGAATCCGTATCCTCCAGGCCGGCGATGGCGTTCAGCAGCGTGGACTTGCCGCACCCGGACGGCCCCAGAAGCACGGTGAAGTCGCCGGCCTCGATCGGCAGGTCGATGTCCTTCAGCACGCGCAGCGGGCCGAACGACTTGGATAGTCCGGAGACCGAGACGGCAACCATGTCAGCCCTTCACCGCGCCGGCGGTGATGCCGCGCACGAAGTAGCGCCCCGAGACGAAGTAGATCAGCAGCGGCGGCAGCGCCGTCAGCAGGGCCGCCGCGGTGTTCACGTTGTATTCGATCACGCCGGTGGATGTCGTCGCGATGGCATTCAGCTGCACCGTCATCGGCATGTTGTCGCGGCCAGCGAAGATCAGCCCAAGCAGGTAGTCGTTCCAGATGCCCGTGGTCTGCAGGATGGTCGCGACGATCAGGATGTTCACCGACATCGGCAACATGACGAAGACGAAGATGCGCCAGAACCCCGCGCCGTCGATGCGGGCTGCCTTCACCAGCTCCTCCGGCAGGCCGGCGTAGAAGTTGCGGAACAGCAGCGACATCACCGGCAGGCCGAACACGATGTGCACCGCGACGATGCCCGGCAACGAGCTGTAGATGCCGATCGTGCTGAACGTCTTCACCAGCGGATACAGGATCACCTGGTATGGAATGAATGCGCAGAACAGCAGCAGCAGCATGATGACGTTGGCGCCGCGGATGCGCCAGTGCGATAGGGCATAGCCGGTGACCGCGCCCGCGAACACCGAGATGATGACACTGGGGATCAGGATGCGGACCGAATTCCAGAACCCTACACGGACGCCGCCGCAGTTCAGCCCGGTGCAGGCCGACGACCATGCCTTGATCCAGGCCGCGATACCCGGCACCGACGGCAGGGTGAAGATCGAGAAGGTGCGGACCTCGTCCGAGGTCTTGAGCGAGGTCGCGATCACCACCAGGAGTGGGATCGAGAAGAACAGGCAGATCCATACCAGCAGCGTGTAAAGACCGAAGCGGCCGATACGCGCGTTGCGGCGCGCCGTGGTCATCGGTTCTTCCGCGTCAGCTCGAAATACAGATACGGCGAGACGATGGCGAGCACCGACCCCAGCATGACGGTCGCCGCGGCGGAAGCCTGGCCGATGTTGGCGCGCTCGAATTCGAAATCGACCACGAACTTGCCGGGCAGGTCCGAAGAGAATCCTGGTCCGCCGTTGGTCATTGCGACGACAAGGTCGTAGCTCTTGACCACGGCGATGGCGATCAACACGACGCAGGTGACGACCAGCGGACGCAGCATTGGCAGGATGATGCTGACATAGGTGCGCCAGGTCGGAATTCCTTCGATCCTCGCCGCCCGCCAGATCTCGCGGTCGATGCCGCGCAACCCCGCCAGCATGATCGCCATGATGAGCCCGGACTGGTGCCAGATTCCAGCGAATACCAGCGTGTAGATCGCGCGGTCCGGCTGAGTGATCCAGTCGAACACGAAATCGGTCCAGCCGAGATCGCGTCCCAGCTGCTGCACGCCGATCGTTGGGCTGAGCACCCACTGCCAGGTCAGTCCGGTGACGATGAACGAGATCGACAGCGGGTACAGCATCACGGTGCGGAAGATGCCCTCGAAGCGCACTGCGCGATCGAGCAGTACGGCAAGCAGAACGCCGAGACCGAGCGTGCCGATGATGTCCAGCGCGCCGAACAGGAACATGTTGCCGTAGGCCACCTGCCAGCGCGGCGTGGCGAACAGGCGATCATACTGCGCGGTGCCGGCAAACTTGTAGACCGGCAGCAGGAACGACCGGGTCATGGATATATAGACCGTCCAGCCGACGCTGCCGTAGAAGCAGAACAGCATCACCAGGATGGTCGGCACCAACGCCAACCTGGCGGCCAAGCTGCGGGCGCGATAGGCGCGTCCGACCTTCGGCACGGTCGACACCTGCTCTGCGGCACTCAGGCGCGGCGCGGTTGCGTCCACGTTGACCGGCAACCGCGCCGACATGCGTTCAGCAACTCGCGCCGGCGATGATGGTGGAAAGCTGCTTCGCCGCGTCGGCCGGTGTCATCGACGGCTTGCTCCAGAAGTTGCCCAGCAGATCCTCGAACTGACCCTGCGTGTCCGGGCTGAAGGCGAGGGCAAAGTTCGGCAACTGGTTCGCCGCACCGCCAGCCATCACCTTCTGGCCAAGCTGCGCGCAGGCATCCAGTTCGGCAACGTTCGCGTCGAGCCTGGACGGTATCGAGCCCTTGAACGCGTTGAATTCGGTCTGCACCACCGGATCCATCATCAGGGTGGCGAGCTTCTCCTGCGCCACCTTCTGATCGGGCTTGTTGTTCACCGGAAACACGAAGACATCCACCGTCATGACGTAGGCGTCCTGGGTGCCAGGCGCCATCTGGCAGCCGAAGTCCTTGCCCAGGACCTTGTTCGCCGCCGCGAAATCGCCCTTGGCCCAGTCGCCCAGGATCATCAGCGCCGCCTTGTCGGTCTCCACCAGCGCCAGCGAGTCGTTCCATTTACGGTTCGGGCTGCCGGCATCGACGAATGGCCTTACCTGAGCCATGACATCGAACACATGCTGCATCGCATCGCTGCCGGCCGCCTTGGCATCGTAATCGACGAACACCTTGCGGTACAGGTCCTTGCCACCGGCGCCGGCCAATATGGCATAGTAGAGCCATGCCAGCTGCTGTGCGTTGGCACCGAAGGCGATCGGGATGTAGCCGGCCGCCTTGATCTTCGGTGCGTCGGCGAGGAACTCCTCCCACGTCCTGGGTGGCTGCATCTTGAGATCGTTGAACACCTTGACGCTGTAGAACTGATAGTTCGCACCATGGATATTCACCGGTACGGCAATAACATGCCCCTCATAGGTCATGTTCTTGACCAGCAAGGGGGGCAGATTGCGCAGCCAGTCGCCCTGCTTGGCCTCGTCGTCCAGTGAAGCAAGCACCCCCTGCTCGGCCAGCTGACGCACGGCGACGCCGATGTTCCATTGCATGGCGGTCGGCGGATTGCCACCGGCGATGCGGTTCAGCGCCGCAGCATGTTCCGCCTGGGGACCGACGGACGCATCGTCCACCCAGGTGCCGCCGCGCTTGTTGTATTCCTTCGCGAATACGGCGACTGCCCGGGATTCGCCACCGCTGGTCCACCAGTGCATGACATCCGCGTTCTGCGCGGCGGCTTGGCCCGCGCAAAGCAGCGTGCCCGCCAGCGCAGTTGCCATGGTCACAGTCTTCAACATTGGTTCCTCCCGAGGCGAAAGTCCAGGATTTTACCGGTTACATTCTCAACTCCGCCGTCCGGCAGCCGCTGTCAAGCACAGTTCATGACGCCCGCAGCATGTCGTCTGCAATCTTTTCGGCCGTCATCATGGTGGGAAAGTTGGTGTTCGCGCAGGGCACCACGGGAAAGATCGAGGCATCGACCACACGCAGTCCGTGCACGCCACGCACCCGTCCGGCCTGATCGGTCACTGCCATCGGATCGTCCTCCGCACCCATGCGGCAGGAACACGAGCAATGCCACACGCCCACAGCCGCCCGCCGGATGTAGTCCTCCAGCGCTTCGTCATCATGCAGCGCCTTGGTCAGGCCGGCGGATTCCATGATGAAGCCCTGTATGATGGCCTGGCGCAGGAATGCCGGACCATCCATCAGCACTGCGCCGATACTGGTGAGGATGCGGTTCTTCGCATTGTAGGTGCCGACTTGGCGGATCTTGTCGGTGAAGCTGGCGGGGAAAGCATCCGAGGTCACCGCCTTCAATGCCGGCAGTTCATGCAGTGCGGCAATCTGGCGAAACCCACGGGTCAACCGCAGCAGGTCACGGTGATCGGACAGCAGGTTGAAGTCCACCATCGGCTCCTGCCGCCAGTCCGTCGCGGCGAGGCGAACCTGGCCAGTCTCCGAGAACGTCTTGTTGACCCACAGCGTAATGACCGCGATGCGATCGCCGATCGCATGCCATGCCGACTTGTTCGACGCCGTCAGCGCCATGTCGCCGGCCGGCGCCCCATCGACACCCGATGAGAAGCGCATGCCCAGATGCAGCGAACGCTTGCTGTACGGGTTCTTGCGCGCGCCAGGCTTGAGATACGACGCAACCGAGATCGATGGATGGTCCATAAGCCGTTGGCCGACGCCGGGCCGGTTGGCGCGCACTGGAATGCCAAGCTCGCGCAGATGTCCAACCGGGCCGATGCCGGCGCGCAGCAGCACGGCCGGCGAGTGAACCGCACCGCAGCACAGGATCACCTCGTTGGCACGAAACTCCACTTGCTGCCGGCGAACCATCGCGCGGATGCCGACGCAGCGCGTGTCCTCGAACAGCAGCTCGCTCACCTGCGTCTCGGTCAGCACCGTCAGGTTGTCGCGCTGCCGGACCGTGGCGCCCAGATAGCCGACCGCCGCCGATACCCGTCGGTCATACAGGTTCGACATGGCGAGCGGATAGTAGCCGTCCTGGAACTCGCCGTTCTGGTCAGGCACGTAGCGATAGCCGGCCTGCCTGAACGCCTCGGCGACCGCCTTGGCATAGTCGGACCAGTTGTCCGGAAAGACGCGCCGCACCGGGATGCGGCCCTCGGCCCCATGCAGCGGGCCATCGAAATCGATGTCGCGCTCGACCTTCTTGAAAAACGGCAGCACCGTCTCCCAGCGCCAGCCGGCCGCGCCGCGCTGCTCCCATTCATCGTAGTCGGCCGGGGAGCCGCGGTTGGCGAGTTGCCCGTTGATCGAAGATCCGCCGCCCAGCACCCGCGCCTGCTCATACTTCAACTGGCGCGGGCGCGGCGCATCCGGATCATTGTGCGGCATCGCCTCGGTGGTGACGCGCAGTTCGCTCCACAGGAAGCGCGGGTCGCGCGACGCAAAGCCCGAGCGGCTGTCGAGGATGGGTTCAGGGACCCGACCCTCGGGCGTGTCCTCGCCGGCTTCGCACAGGAGCACCTGGTTTGCGCTGCGTGCCGACAGGCGGCTGGCAAGGATCGATCCTGCCGATCCGCCGCCGACGATGATGTAGTCGAAGGTCTTCTGCCCGCTGTCAGACGCTGCAGCAGGGGTCGCTGAGGCCGTGTTCACGTCGACTCCCAGTCTGTCGCCGGCGCTGATAGTAATCGCTTACATGCCTGTCAATATGGCTGCGCGCGCAGCGGCCATGGGTGACCACCACCACGATTGGACGCCGACCGGCAAAGCTTGCGCTGCTTCGCCGCCGCCTCTCCGAAAAGCCCGCTCCGTTGCCTTCATCCAGGCGCGCCGAGGCCAGCATGGCTCTTGCCGCGAAAATAAATCAATGGATCCCCGTCCGCCCGCGAGGCGACAGCGACGACCTTGCCGATAACGATCGATACGTCGGCCCGATCCAGAATTTCGTCGACGGTGCAGTCGAAGGCGCCGAGGGCATCGCAGAACACCGGGGCACCCGTGGACAATACACGCCACTGTCCCGCGGCGAAGCGGGCCGCGCCTGAAACTCCGGCCTTCCCCGCGAAAGCCTCGGCAACCGCAACGGCGTCGGCCGGCAGAAAATTCACCGCGAAGTGGCGACGGGATACGATCCCTGCCAGCGCACTCGTCTTGCGGTCAACCGAGACCAGCATGGTGGGCGGTTGTGCTGTCACGTGAGCGGCGGAAAGCCCGAGGAAACCGGTGAACCCATCGTCGCTGTCTGCCGTAACGACCGTCATGCCCGTCGCACGCTGGCCGAGAGTCATCCAGAACGCTCTCGCGTCGAGCGCTTCGCCGGATGTCACCGTGAGACTGGTCATCTTGTCCTCTTCGCTCTGCTGGCCGACGGGTGGGCAGGCACACGCCTGAACCTCTTCCTAAAATCGTGCTTCAGCCCTAGCATACCGAGCAAGGCACCGGAGCTAACGCAGTCGCCGCGAGGCACAGGCGCACGTGCCGCAGCGAGGAAGCGCCGTCTCTGGAGAAGCGCCAACGAAAAAAGGGGGCTCACTCATGACAACCTGTTTTCCTTATCATTGGAGACTGACGCAAGCCTTCATCCTCGTGGCCATGCTGTTATTGGCACATCCGCTGTCTGCAGAAACGCTGGGGCCGGTCACGGACCCGATCGGCGTTGTCCGTATTCCCAAGGGAGCGCCGATTCAGATTGGCGCCTACTGGGTCATGTCGGGCGCTGATACCGCGATGGGCATCGATTCCAAGCGTGGTGCCGAATTAGCCTTCAGGTACATCGGCAACAAGCTGCTGGACCATCCGATCAAGCTCACGGTCGAGGATGATCAGTGCAACGCCGAGGGCGGCCAGACAGCGGCAACCAAGTTGGCGTCGAACCCGCAACTCCTGGTCGTCTTGGGCGGAGCCTGTTCATCGGCCGCCACACCCGCCGCACCGATCCTTTGGCAGCAGGGCATAACCAATATCTGCAACGCCTGTTCCGCGCCGTCGTTGACCGCATCAGACCGGGGACCGCAGTACGCGGGGTTCGGTCGGACGATTGCCAGCGACATCGATCAAGGCGCCTCGGACGCCAAGTACGTCTTCGCGGTGCTGAAGGCCAAATCCGTTGTCGTAGTACATGACGGCAGCCCCTATGCGCAGCAGCTCGCTGTCGTCATGGCGAAGAATTTTGCAGCGCTGGGCGGAAAGGTGCTGTCGACGGAAGCGGTGGCGCCCACCGATGTGGACATGCATCCGGTGCTGACCAAGATCGCCGCGGAACAGCCGGACGTGATCTACATGCCGATCTTCGTCGCGGCGGCGGCGCAGATGCTGCGCCAGGCCAAAGGCATCCCCGGTCTCGAGCACGTCACCCTGATCGGCGGCGGATCGCTCGCGGCAGCGCAGTTCGTCGAGGCAGCCGGTCCTTCGGTGGTCGGATTCCAGATCTGCTACCCTGATGTCTCCATCGAGACGATGGGCAAGGGATATCCGTCCTTCGTCGAGGAATACAAGAAGGTCTACGGCGAGGCGCCGATCTCCGGGTACCACGCGAATGCCTATGACGCAGCCGAAATGGTGATCAAGGCACTCCCCAAGGTGGCGAAGGCCGACAAGGAAGGCAATCTTTACGTCGGCCGCCAGGCGCTGCGCGATGCGCTCTTCGCCGAGAAGTTCGATGGGCTGAGCGGGCCGATCGCCTGTGATGCCTATGGTCAATGCGCCAAATTCAAGCCTGCGGTGTACGAATTCGTCTCGGCTGATCCGCGGACGTTCTCGATGGGCAAGAATCCGAAGAAGGTCTGGCCATAACGAACCGCCGTCACGGCTTCACGAACAACCGGCGTGGGACGCTCGCCAGGCATTCCACGCCGGTCTCGGTGATCACGATGCTCTCGGTGATCTCCAGTCCCATTGTGTCCAACCATAGTCCCGTCATGAAGTGGAACGCCATGCCGGGTTGCAGCACGGTCCGGTCGCCGGGCCGCAGGCTCATGGTGCGTTCGCCCCAATCGGGCGGATAGCCGAGACCGATCGAATAACCGGTGCGATTGTCCTTTACTATACCGTATCGTCCGAGCACGGCAAAGAATGCATTGGCGATGTCCTCACAGACGTTGCCAGGCTTCGCCGCAGCCAGTCCTGCCTCCATGCCTTCCAGCGTCGCCTTCTCCGCGTCGAGGAACCGCTGCGTGGGCCTGCCCAGGAACACCGTGCGAGACAGTGGGCAGTGATATCGTCGATGGCAGCCGGCCAGCTCGAAGAATGTGCCTTCGCCTGCCTGCATGGGCCGGTCATCCCACGTCAGATGCGGAGCAGATGCCTCGGCGCCGGAACCAAGCAGGGGCACGATCGCGGGATAGTCGCCACCGAACCCGTCCACCCCGCGTATGCCGGCATCGTAGATCTCCGCAACCAGATCGCATTTGCGCACTCCCGGCTCGACCTTGTCGACGATGCGCTGATGCATCGCGGTGACGATACGGCCGGCGCGACGCATGTATTCGAGTTCCGTGGGGCTTTTGACGGCACGTTCCCAGTTCACCAGCTGGCGCGCGTCGATGAAGTTCGCCTGCGGCAGATGCGCCACGAGCGACGCATGGGCCGCAGCGGTGAACCAGTAATTGTCGAGCTCGACGCCGATGGCAGCGCGTTCCCACCCACCATCCTTGATAAGAACCGACAGAAGGTCCATCGGATGGCGATCGACCGCCTGCACATAATGATCGGGGTAGCCGACGATGTTGTCGTGCTGCAGCCAGGTCGTGCGTTTCGCGCCGTTCGCGTCCTGGGCCCGGCCATACCAGATCGGCGCGCCCTCGGCCGGCAGCAGCACGCATTGATGCACGTAGAATGACCAGCCATCATACCCGGTCAGCCAGTGCATGTTCGATGGGTCGGTCACGATGAGCAGCGAAATGCCGGCGCGTGCCATGGAGATCCGGGTTCGGGCGAGACGGCCGTCGTACTCGGCGCGGTTGAAATCGAGCCTGGGCGCGGTCATGGGCATCCTCCTTTCCCCGGCGGATAACATCGCGGCCACCGGTACCATGGTCCCGCGATCGTCGCACGGCACGCGGTCAGATCAATGACCGCGGACCCCGTCGACGATCCATTGCTGCGCCCCTTCCAGCTCAGGCACCTGACGCTGCGCAACCGGCTGATGAGCACGGCCCACGAGCCATCCTTCTCCGAGGATGGCATGCCGAAGGATCGTTATCGACTCTATCATGTCGAAAAGGCGAAGGGCGGCATCGCGTTGACCATGACCGCCGGGTCGGCGGTGGTTTCGCCCAACTCGCCGCCGGTGTTCGGCAACCTGCTCGCCTACAAGGATGAGATCGTAGCATGGATGCGCCGGCTGTCGGACGAGTGCCATGCGCATGGCGCAGCGGTGATGATCCAGCTCACGCATCTCGGGCGCCGCACTGCCTGGAACAAAGCTGACTGGCTGCCCGTGCTGGCACCATCGCCAGTACGCGAACCGGCGCATCGAGCCTTTCCCAAAGAGATCGAGGACTGGGATGTGGCGCGGATCGTCGCGGACTATGCCGCGGCAGCCCAACGCATGCAGGCCGCCGGGCTGGATGGCATCGAGATCGAGGCGTACGGCCACCTGCCAGACCAGTTCTGGTCGCCGGCGACCAATCATCGCAGCGATGACTATGGCGGCGGACTCGACAATCGCCTGCGCTTTACGCATCAGGTCCTTACCGCCGTGCGCGCGGCAACCGGTCCCGGCTTCATCGTCGGCATCCGCATGGTCGCCGACGAGGATTGGGATGTCGGCCTTACGCGGGCTGAGGGGATCGAGATCGCCTATCGTCTAGTGGCGTCGGGGAATGTGGATTTCCTCAACGTCATCCGCGGCCACATGGATACCGATGCGGCTTTGCGACGCGTGATCCCGATCCAGGGCATGCCGGCCGCACCGCATCTCGACTTTGCGGGCGAGGTGCGCGATGCGACGCGGTTTCCGGTATTTCACGCGGCCCGCATCCAGGACGTGGCGACCGCGCGCCATGCGATCGCCGCCGGCAAGCTCGATATGGTGGGAATGACCCGGGCGCATATCGCCGACCCGCATATCGGGCGGCTCTTGATGGAGCGACGGGAGGACGAGATACGGCCCTGTGTCGGCGCCACCTATTGCCTCGATCGTATCTACGAAGGCAATGACGCCGTGTGCGTCCACAACCCCGCGACCGGGCGTGAGGCGACGATGCCGCACGTCGTGACGCGGAGCGAGGGTCCAGGCCTGAAGGTGGTGGTGGTCGGGGCAGGCCCGGGCGGGCTCGAGGCTGCGCGCGTCGCCGCCGCACGCGGCCATGACGTCGTCCTGTTCGAGGCTGCGGACAGAGCGGGCGGCCAGGTGCTGCTTGCCAGCCGGCTGCCGCGACGCAGCGAGTTGATGGGCATCATCGATTGGCGGATGCAGCGCCTGGCGGCGCATGGGTCCACGCTCTGCTTCTCGAATTACGCCGAAGCCGGGGATGTCGTTGCTCAGGCGCCGGACGTGGTATTCCTCGCCACCGGGGGCGTGCCGAACACGCATGTGCTCCAGCACGGCAACGAACTCGTCACGTCCACCTGGGACATTCTGTCTGGCGCCGTGAAGCCTGCCCAGCGGGTGCTGGTCTACGACGACAACGGTGCTCACCCGGCTATGCAGGCAGCCGAGTTGCTGGCGGAGGCCGGCAGCTCGGTGGAGATCGTGACACCCGAACGGCTGTTTGCTCCGGAGATCGGCGGCCTCAACCACGCCGCCTACGCCGAGGTGTTTCATCGCCGCAGCGTGCGTATCACGATCAACGCGCGGGTGGTGTCCGTGCGGCGCGCCGGCAACGAACTGGTCGCCAGCATCGGCTCGGATCATGGACCGGGGCGCTTCGAACGCGCCTGCGATCAGGTGGTCGTCGAGCACGGCACCTTGCCCGTGGTCGATCTGTACCGGGCGCTGCGACCGCTGTCGTGTAATCTCGGCGAGGTCGATTATGCCGCACTGGTCGCGAACCGGTCGCAGACCGTGGTACGGAATCCGGACGGTGCCTTCCGGTTGTTCCGCATCGGCGATGCCGTGGCGAGCCGCAACATCCACGCGGCCGTCTACGACGGTCTGCGGCTCGCCAAGGATATCTGATGGTTGTTCGTCTCCAGTGCGGGCCTTGCCGGCACGCGCTATTCGGCGGCAATCTGAGCGCGATCCGCGATCATCTGCCTGGTCAACGGCAGCAGGCTGCGACCGTACTCGATGGCGTCCTCCAGTGGGTCGAAACCGCGGATCAGGAACGTCGTGATGCCGAGGTCGTAGTAGTCACAGAGCGCCTCGGCCACTTGGTGCGGTGTGCCGACCAGGCTCGTGGTGTTGCCGCGCGCGCCGGTGAGCAGCGCCGCTCCGGTCCACAGCCGCTTGTCCAGCCGCTCGCCCTGCGCAGCAGCGGCGAGCAGGCGGCGCGATCCCTCGTTGGCCGGCTCGCGCGGTCCCAGCCCGGCCTTGGCGCGCAGTTCGACGATCCGCTGCTTGATCGCCTCGGCGCGTGCCCAGGCCGCGTCTTCGGTCGGCGCCAGGATTGGTCGCAGCGAGAGGCTGAAGCGTACCTCGCGCCCGTGGCGTGCCGCGGCCGTGCGCACCCGCGCAATAAGTTCGCGCACCTGCGCGTGCGTCTCGCCCCACAGCGCATAGACATCGGCGTGCTTGCCGGCCACCCCGATCGCGGCATCCGAGGCGCCGCCGAAATAGATCGGAATCCGCGAGGACTGCACGCAGCGCATCGCGGTGGAGGCACCGACGAAGCGATAGTATTTGCCGGCGTGGTCCACAGTGCCCGTCTCGGTCCAGATGCGCTCGAGGACGTGCAGGTATTCGTCGGTGCGCGCGTAGCGCTCGTCCTTCGGCAGCACGTCGCCGTCGCGCAGCTGGTCTACGTCGTCGCCGCCGGAGATCACATGGATCGCGGCGCGACCGCCGGTCACCTGGTCTAGCGTGGCGAACTTGCGTGCCGCCAGGGTCGGCGCAACGAAGCCGGGACGATGCGCGAGCAGGAAGCCCAGACGTTCGGTATGCGCGGCCGCATACCCCGCTAGCAGGAAGCCATCCGGGCCATCGGAGAAGTATCCGACCAGCACGCGGTCGAATTCCGCCGCTTCGGCTGCCTGCGCGAAGTCACGTATGTAGCCGCGGTCGAAGATCGCCGCTCCAGGCGGATGGATCTCGGACGCGTGCCGATGGTGGATCATGCCGATGAATTCGACGGTCATGGCGGAGTTCCGTGTGGACCGCGGTGATTATAGCCGCGCCCCGTCCGATGGCGAGCCCGCCGGGCACCTTCAGCCACAGCGCCTGCTCCGGGGCAGGACCCGTTCCCGCGATCAGCCGGGCTGCGGCGCAGGTCCCAGGCCGCCCGCGGGCGGCGTCGGCGCCGCCGGACGCCCGGCGTTCGGCACCGAGGCACGGCGGCTCTCCGGCGCCGGTTCATCCACCACCTTGCGGATCACCGGCTCGCCGCGCAGAACGGTGCGGATCTCGTCGCCTGACAGCGTCTCGTGCTCCAGCAGGCCACGCGCCAGCCTATGCAGTTCCTCGATGTTCTCGGTCAGGATGCGCCTCGCCTTGGCGTAGGCGCGATCGATGATGTCCTTGATCTCACCGTCGATCTCGCGCGCCGTCGCCTCGGAGACGTTCTTGTTCTGCGTCACCGAGTGGCCGAGGAACACCTCCTGGCTGTTGTCGCCGTAGGCGATCATGCCGAGTTTGTCGCTCATGCCCCACTCGGTGATCATCCGCCGGGCCTGGTCGGTCGCCATCTTGATGTCGCCGGCCGCGCCGTTCGACACCTTGTCGGGCCCGAAGATGATCTCCTCCGCCGCCCGCCCGCCCATCGCCATGGTCAGTTCGGCCAGCAGTTTGGACTTGCTCTTGGAGTAGCGGTCGCCCTCCGGCAGGCTCATCACCAGCCCCAGCGCCCGGCCGCGGGGGATGATCGTGGCCTTATGCACCGGGTCGCATTCCGGCTCGTGCATGGCACACAGTGCGTGGCCGCCCTCGTGGTAGGCGGTCATCCGCTTCTCGGCTTCGGACATCACGAGCGAGCGCCGCTCGGTGCCCATCATCACCTTGTCCTTGGCGTGCTCGAACTCGGCCATCGCCACCACGCGCTTGCCGATGCGCGCCGCCAGCAGCGCCGCCTCGTTCACCAGGTTCGCCAGATCGGCGCCGGAGAAGCCGGGCGTGCCGCGGGCGATCACCTTGGGATCGACGTCGGAGGCCAGCGGCACCTTGCGCATGTGCACCCGCAGGATCTTCTCACGCCCGTTCACGTCCGGATTCGGCACCACCACCTGGCGGTCGAAGCGGCCGGGCCGCAGCAGCGCCGGGTCCAGCACGTCCGGACGGTTGGTCGCCGCGATCAGGATGACGCCTTCGTTGCTCTCGAAGCCGTCCATCTCCACCAGCATTTGGTTCAGGGTCTGCTCGCGTTCGTCGTTGCCGCCGCCCAGGCCGGCGCCGCGATGCCGCCCAACCGCATCGATTTCATCGATGAAGATGATGCAGGGGGCGTTCTTCTTGCCCTGCTCGAACATATCGCGCACGCGGCTGGCACCGACGCCCACGAACATCTCGACGAAGTCCGAACCCGAGATGGTGAAGAACGGCACGTTCGCCTCGCCGGCGATGGCGCGCGCCAGCAGCGTCTTGCCGGTGCCGGGGGGCCCGACCAGCAGCACGCCCTTGGGGATCTTGCCGCCCAGGCGTTGGAATTTCTGAGGGTCCTTCAGGAACTCGACGATTTCCTGCAGCTCGCCCTTGGCCTCGTCGATGCCGGCCACGTCGTCGAAGGTCACGCGGCCTTGTTTCTCGGTCAACATACGCGCCCGCGACTTGCCGAACCCCATGGCACGACCGCCGCCCGCCTGCATCTGCCGCATGAAGAACACCCAGACGCCGATCAGCAGCAGCATCGGGAACCAGGACAACAGGTAGTGCAGCAGCGGGTTGACGTCGCTGTCCTCGGGCTTGGCGATGACGCGCACGCCCTTGTCGGTCAAGCGGCCGACGAGCGAGGCGTCCTCGGGGGTGTAGGTCTGGAAGGTGCGGCCGTCGGTCAGTTGGCCGGAAACCGTGCGACCCTGGATCACCACGTCACGCACACGCCCGCCATTCACCTCGTTGATGAAGTCGGAGTAGGCGACCTGGGTGGCCGCCGTGTGCGTCGCCCCCGGCTGGAACAGGTTGAACAGCACCACGAGCAGCAGGGCGATGATCACCCAAAGCGCCAAGTTCCGGCCGAAGTTGCTCATCGTTCCTTGCTCTCGTTCACGCGGTGTCGGTCATGCCGACCGGCTACCAGCTACGCCGGCGGCATGGGAGTTATCCCAACATAGGGTGTGACCATCCCTCATGCATCCCCAAACCAGAACGGCGCGGCACACGCCGGCCGGGGTGGGGCGAACAGGATCGGATACCGCGCGCACCCCGGAGGATTAGGATAGTCCATGTGCGGCACGGCGAGAAGCTTGGAACCGTGCCGGATCGCCGGGAGCGTCCGCAGCACGACGGCGGGTAGCATCGAGTGGCGGCGCAGTCGCGCCGAATCGTCGCCGAGAGCCCCGAGGGAGGCGCCTGACGGCACATCGGCCTGGTGACCGATACGGAAGCGGCCGTCCCAAAAGGCCCCGGGATGCGCAGGAACCGGCGGCGCCATGGCCGCCGCCTCGCGCACGGCAAGCAGGCCCGGGCCAAGCCGGCCCGCTGGCAGCAGGCGCACGCCGAACAGCGTCGCCGGCCGCACGACCACGGCAAGTGCAGCGACCGAGGCTGTGGGGGGAGGATAGACTGCCCCGGCGAGCGCCTGCAGCAGCATCGCGAAGGCCGGGGGCGAGAGCGGGTTTCCCGCCAGCACGGCGAACCCCTCCGGGCGGAAGGCGGCACTCGCAGCCAGCTCCCGGGCGGCCTTCCCATCCCGCGTCGCCCGGCTGCGGGCCGCCACCTTCGCAGCGTGGCTCAGGGCCGCCGTCGCCTCATCCTCGCCGCCGTGCACCCGGCGCAGCAGGCGCAGCCGGGGACGCTGGGCATTCGGGTCGGCGTTCGAAGGGTCCTCGATCCAGGCCACGCCGGCAGTGGCGAGGGTCGCACGCAGGTGCCCTGGCGCGATCGCCAGCAGGGGGCGGAGCAGCCGCAGACCTGGCCGTTCAACCAGCGGCGCCATTCCGGCCAGGCCCGCCGGCCCGCTTCCTGCGAGCACGCGGATCATCAGCGTCTCGGCCTGATCGGCCGCGTGGTGGCCGAGCAGCAGATGCACGATGCCCGCCTCGATGCAGGCGGCCTCCAGCACGGCGAAGCGTGCGGCGCGTGCCCTCTCGGCCAGCGCCGGGCTCTTCGCCAGCGTGTCGATCACCAGCCGCCTGGACGGAATGCCAAGCCGGGTGAGCATCGCACAGGTCTGCGTCGCCTCGCGGTTCGATTCGGGCCGCAGTCCGTGGTCCACCACCAGCGCAAGCAGCGACCCACCGCGCCGCCGCACCCAGTCCCGCACCAGCAGCGCAAGCGCCATGCTGTCGGCGCCCCCCGACACGCCGGCCGCCAGTCGGGGAGCCGGTTCGAACGGGCCAAGCGCCGCCATTGCGGCGGCGAACCGGCGTTCAGTGACCACTCATCGGCACCCCGCCCGCTGGGCGGCTCCGGCCGCGGCTTCGCGGATATCGGGCCTGGGGCTTGGATATTCGATGCGCAGCTTTGCCAGCGTGTCGCATGCGGCGTTCTTCTCGTTGATCGCGACCAGCGCGCTGGCCAGCCCCACGAGCGCGTCGGGGGCGTGGGCACCCTTTTTCGACCGACTGTAGGCGTCGTCGAAGGCGATGGCTGCCTGGGAATACTGCCGCTGGCCCATCAGCGCCTGGGCGAGCAGGAACTGCGCGTCGTAGGCCCGTGGCGATGTGCGGTTGCCGGACAGCACCTCGCGCGCCGCCGCTTCGGCAGCGGGATAGTCCCGTCGCGCGAGCGCCGCACTGCCTTCCTGGATGGCCAGCTCCGGCGTGCGCCGGACCGGGCCAGCCGGCGGCCCCGGCGCCACGCCCGGTCCTCCGAGCGAACTCGGCGGGGGCAGCAGGGGCAGGTTCGCGGAGGGCGGCGGGGTAGGTTGTGGCGGCATCGGCCGCGGTCCAGCGGGCGAAGGGTTCTGGGTCTGGAACGCCATGTCTTCGATCCGTTTGCCCAATTCGGCGTTCTGACGCTGCACCTGGTTCTGCATCTCGTCGATCTGGCCACGCAGCTGGCGCACCTGCTCCTCGAGCGTCGCGACACGCGACAGCAGCTGGGCGACCAGGTCGCCGCCGCCACCGGACGATGGCGGCACTGGCGGATAGGCGCCTCGGCCGAGGTAGGTCGGGCTCGGCCCGCCGCCGCGCCCGGACTGCTCCTGCAGCACCTGCATCTGCCGGCGCAGTTCCAGGATCTGGTTCTGCAGCGCAATCCCTTCCCGGCTCTCGACCTGGGCATGGGCCGGACGCCCAGGCCACACCGCCAGCGTCATGAGCACAAACGCCGCAGCGAGCGCCTTGGCCGATCGGTGGGTCATCCTGTCACTCCTCGCGCCTATCATGATGCCCGACCGCGGCACCGATGTGGCGACCGGCCGTACGCACGAACCGGCGGCCCTGGCGGACCGCCGGTTCGCAGCACCGCCGGGTCAGTGGACCGAGGTGATAGTGTTGCGGTTCTGCGCCCAGGCCTGCTCGTTGTCGCCGAGGGCCGTCGGGCGGTCCTTGCCGAAGCTGATCGTGGTGATGCGTGCGCCCGAGACGCCGCGCGCGACGAGGTAGTCGCGGCTTGAGTTGGCGCGCCGCTGACCGAGCGCCAGGTTGTATTCCTCGGTTCCGCGGTCGTCGGTGTTGCCCGCGACCTGGACGTTGACCTGCGGATACTTGCCCAGCCAGTCGGCCTGCCGGTCGAGCGTCGCTCGGGCGTCCTGGCGCAGAGTTCGAGCGGTCGAAATCGAAGAACACGCGGTCGCCGACATTGGCCACAAGGTCTTCCTGGCTCCCCGGGACGGGGCCGGATGTCGTCGCCGCACCAGTGCCGGTCGAGGCCGTGTCGTTCTTGCTCGAGCACGCCGCCAACAGGGCGACGGCGACAAGGGCGCCGAGGAGCTTGCTGTTCATGAAACTTCATCCCTGGTTGAGGCCGACATCCGGCGACGGCGTTCCGTTCCGCCCGTGAATGCGATTAGCCGCCCGAACCGAATCCGGTCAAGATCGCGAGACTCATGCAACCTCAGGCCGCCAGCGGCGACCAGGCCGGATCCGAGGCGTCTGTCGGCGTCGTCACCACGCGCTCGTTGAAGCCGGTGATGTCCACCGACACCAGGCGCGACGAGAAGCCGGCACCCCGGTTGTCGCGCGCGGCGGACTGCCGCCAGAACATCAGCACCCGGCCGTTCGGGGCGAAGGTGGGCCCTTCCACCGAGAAGCCCTCCGACAGGATGCGCTCGCCCGATCCGTCCGGATGCATCACGCCGATCGAGAAGTTGCCGAACTCGCCGCCGAACCGAGTGAAGGCGATCAGATCGCCGCGCGGCGACCACACTGGGGTCGCGTAGCGGCCGGAGCCGAAGCTGATCCGCTTCCCGCCGCCGCCCCCGGCGCCCATCACGTAGAGTTGCTGGTCGCCGCCGCGGTCCGAGTTGAACACGATCTGGCTGCCGTCCGGGCTGTAGCAGGGCGACACATCGATCGAACCGGAGTTGGTCAGCCGGCGCGACGCGTGGCTGCCCAGGTCGACTGAGACGATGTCAGAGCCGCCGCCAGTCGCCACCGCCATCACCACGCTGCCGCCGTCCGGCGCGAAGCGCGGCGCAAAGGTCATACCGGGAAAGTCGCCCAGCAGCCGCTGCTGGCCGTTGCCCAGGTTGAACAGGTAAACCCGCGGGCGGTTGTTCGCATAGCTCATGAAGGCGATCTCGTCTCGCGTCGGATGGAAGCGCGGCGTCAGAACCAGCCACGAACCGTCGGTCAGGAAGCGGTTGTTCTCGCTGTCCTGATCCATGATCGCCAGGCGCTTGGTCTGTCGGCCGCGCGGGCCGCTGGCCGCGATGTAGACGATGCGCGTGTCGAAGTAGCCCTTTTCGCCCAGCAGCCGCTCGTAGATCACGTCCGCTATCATGTGCGCGATGCGACGCCACGTGGCCTGCCCCGCGGTGTAGGCGGTGCCCTGAATTTGGGTCTGCGGGAGCACGTCCCACAGCCGGAACTCGACGCGGATCTGCCCGCCCTGCGGCTCGGCGCGACCGGTCACCAGCGCTTGCGCACCGATCGCCTTCCAGTTCTGGAAATTCGGGTCGCCCCCGGCGCTGCCCTGGATGAAGGCCTGCGAGGAGATCGGGCGGAACAGGCCGGACCGCGCGAGATCGTTGGTGATC
Source organism: uncultured Alphaproteobacteria bacterium (assembly GCA_963812075.1). Taxonomy (GTDB): domain Bacteria; phylum Pseudomonadota; class Alphaproteobacteria; order Acetobacterales; family Acetobacteraceae; genus JAMXLO01. The sequence continues at coordinate 971,461 of CAWETN010000010.1, read as the reverse complement.
ACGGTCGCGATGTCCTGGCCGATCTGGTCGCTGCCCAGGGGCGGGATGGCGATCGGGATAGGGTCCGCCCGCGCACGGCTCACGTCGATCACAGCGGTCCGCCCACCGCTGGCCTGTTGCTGTGGTTGGGGTGGTGCCAGCGTCTGTGCGCGCACCGCGATAGGGGCGGCGAGCAAGGTGGCGGAGCCGGCCAACACCGAGCGCCGGCCAAGCTGAAGGGGCAGTCCTGTCATGGCGAGATCTTCCCTCAAGTGAGCCCTTTCACGGTCGGAATCGAAAGGTGAATGTCCGCGTCTGCCCGAGCATTGTCGGCGGCAACGGCAAATTCGCACAGTTGGGGTCCATCACGGCACGGACGGCCCGTTCTGAGAACACACGCAGCCGCGTGTTGCCGGATACCCGGCCGGCGTCCTCGGGAGCCACGTTGGCGCGCCGGACGACGCCGCCGCCATCGGTGGTGACCGTGAGCATGACCTCCATCTTGTCGAGATCGAGCATCCCCGGATCAGTCGCCCAGCAGCGCCGGACATAGTCGCCGATGGCGCCGCGCTGTGCGGCGCTCAGGGCGGCCGTGTCGTCGCTCTGCGGATTGCCGCCGCCGTTCGGCGCACCGCCGGCCTGTGGATTGTAGCGCGCCTTCGGCGGCAACGTCTGGCGCTGCAGGCTGCGCAGCTTCTCCAGCGTGTTCTCTAGTGCGGTACTCTGCGGCGCCGGGTTCTTCGTCGGGTTCGGCTGCGACGTGGCGCTCTGGGGGGCCGGCGGGACCGGGGTCGGCGGGGGTGGCACCGGCAGCGGCGGCGTGGGTCGCGGCTGAACCTGCGGCGGAGCCGGCGGTGCCGCCGGGGGTGGCGGTGCGATCGACGGAGCCGGCGACGGACTTGGCGGCGGCACCGGGGCAGGCGGAATGGGCAGCGGCGGCGCGGTTGCCTGCGGCGGCGCGGGCTGCGGCGGAGGGGGCGGTGGCGTCGGTGCTGCCTCCGTGGGCTGCGGCTTCGGCGGAAGCTGCGCCTGCGGCGCCGGGGTCACAGTGGGAGCCGGCGCCGGCGCGGGAACCGGCGCTGGCTCCGGTGCATGGATCGAGGACTCTGCCGTTCCGTCGAACACCATGGAAACCGCGGTCTCGGGCGGTTCCTCCTTTTGGCCAATGAGCGGCAGGCCCAGCAGCAGAAGCAGCAGGATCGACGCGTGTACCGCGCCTGAGATGATCGCGCCGCGCCGCAGCGCCGGGCTGACCGTGCGGGCCCGGCCGCCCAGGCGCTCCTCTCCATGCAGGACACGCTGCAGCACGCGCTGGCCTCATCCGGCCTTTGCGGGAGCGATTGGTGCCTTCGCCGGCCGGCCAGGCTGTTCGGCCAGCAAGGCCACCTTGGTAAACCCGCCCTGGGTGATGGTGCCCATCACCTCCATGATGCGACCGTAGGACAGGTCCTTGTCACCGCGCACGAAGATGCGGCGATCCGGGTTGTTCTGTGCAATCGCCTGCAGCTTGCCGACCAGTTCCTCGAGTTGCACCTCCTGGTCCTGCAGGTAGATCTTGCCCGCCGCATTGATGGCGACGGTGAGCGGCTCGCTGTCGGTGTTCAGCGGCTTGGCGTCGGTCTTCGGCAGATCCACCGGCACGCCGGAGGTCATCAGCGGCGCGGTCACCATGAAGATGATCAGCAGCACCAGCATCACGTCGACCAGCGGCGTGACGTTGATCTCGGACAGCGGCCGGTAGCGGCCGCGGGCAGCGCGCCCGTTCAGCGAAGCGGCCATCGCTTTAGCCTCCCCCTCCCCCTGCGGGAGGGACCTTTTCCGGCTGCAAACCCATCATGCCCGCTCCTCGCTCTGGCGCGACAGGATCGCGCTGAACTCCGCACCGAAGCCCTCTAGGCGCGCGGCGAAGCGGGCGAGGTCGTTGCTGATCTTGTTGTAGGCCAACACCGCCGGGATCGCCGCCACCAGGCCGATTGCGGTGGCGAACAGTGCCTCCGCAATGCCCGGCGCCACCACTGCAAGGTTCGTGTTGTGCATTGCGGCAATCGCCGAGAACGAATGCATGATGCCCCACACCGTGCCGAACAGGCCGATGAACGGTGCCGTCGCGCCCACCGAAGCCAGGAAGATCATCCAGCGCTCAAGCCGGTCCATCTCGCGCTGCACCGTCACGGTGATCGCCCGGTCGATCCTCTCACGCACCGAGCTGCGGCTGATATCGGCACCGGCGACGCGCACCGAGCGCCGCCACTCGCCCATCGCCGAGCCGAACACCGCGGCCATCGGATGCGACGGATGCGCCGCCTCGTTCTCGAACAGGTCCTCCAGGCTGCCGCCGGACCAGAAGCGGTCCTCGAAGCCGTCCGCCTCGCGGTTCACCTTGCGCAGACTGGACCACTTCTCGAACACCACCGCCCAGACCCAGACGCTGGCCGCCAACAGGCCCAGCATCACGATCTTCACGACGATGTCGGCCTCCATGAAGAGGCCCCACAGCGAAAGATCCACGCCCGGCGTGGCGAGATTGGCTGCGTCGACTGCCCGGTCCACTGCTACCCCCTGTCCTGCGCGGCTGCGCACATACCCGCAAGGACCGCCCGCCAGCGTTGCGGCAGACGGCCCGGCCTTCCCTCCCCCGGCTTCACGCAGGCGAGACGCACCGTCAACACGGCACACGACCCGTCCGGCCCACACACGTCCTGGCGCAACGTCACGGTCGCACCTCCCACGTCGAGCGGCTCGGTTACCACGGTGAGCAATTCGTCGAGGCGGGCGGGACGCAGATAGTCCACTTCGATGCGCCGCACCACGAACATCAAGGTGAAACGTTCGAGAAGTTCCGCATGTGGGATACCCGCGTCGCGCAGCGCCTCGGTACGCGCGCGTTCCGCAAAGCGTAGGTACGAAGCGTGATAGGCGACACCCCCGGCATCGGTGTCCTCATAATAGACCCGCACGTCATAGCGGTGGCGGCCATCCCGCGGGATGGAGGGCGGATTGCGCTTCATTCACGGAGAAGATCGAGCTGATCCGGCTGGCGCGGCGGCATCGGCAGGTCCAGATGCCGCCAACCCGGCTCCCCCAGCATTCGCCCGCGGCTGGTGCGCAGTACCAGCCCCTCCTGGATCAGGAACGGCTCAATCACGTCCTCCAACGTGTCGCGCGCCTCGGCCAGTGCCGCCGCCAGCGTCTCGACGCCAACCGGGCCGCCGGCGTGGTGCTCGGCGATCCGGCGGAGATAGCGGCGGTCCATCCCGTCCAGGCCCAGGCGATCCACCTCGAGCCGGTTCAGCGCGGCATCCGCTGTGGCGCGGTCCACCGAGGTGGTCCCTGCGACCGCGGCGAAGTCGCGCACCCGCCGAAGCAGCCGGCCCGCGACGCGCGGCGTGCCGCGGGACCGCCGGGCGATTTCGGCGGCGCCGTCGGCCGTCAGCTGCATGCCGAGTTTGACGGCGCCACGACGGATGATCAGTTCCAGTTCCTCCGGAGTGTAGAACACCAGACGCAGCGGGATGCCGAAGCGGTCGCGCAGCGGCGTCGCCAGCAGGCCGGCGCGGGTCGTGGCGCCGACCAGAGTGAACGCCGAGAGGTCGATGCGCACGGAACGCGCCGCCGGGCCTTCGCCGATGATCAGGTCGAGCTGGAAGTCTTCCATCGCCGGATACAGCACTTCCTCGATCGCGGGCTGGAGGCGGTGGATCTCGTCGATGAACAGGACATCCCTGGGCTGGAGGTTTGTCAGGATTGCGGCGAGGTCGCCGGCGCGCTGGATCACCGGCCCGGAGGTCGCACGGAACCCGACGCCCAGTTCGCGTGCGACGATCTGCGCCAGCGTGGTCTTACCCAGGCCCGGGGGGCCGTGCAGCAGGACGTGATCCAGCGCCTCGCCCCGGCCGCGGGCGGCGGCGATGAAGACGGCTAGATTCTCACGCGAGGCCTGCTGGCCGACGAACTCCGCCAGGGTCTGCGGGCGCAGGCTGGTCTCCGCTGCGTCCTCCTCGCGCCGGACCGGGGAGACCTCCCTGCCCTCCCCCTCCCCTTGCGGGAGGGGGGCGGGGGGAGGGGGAGGCCCAGTCCTGTTCCCGGTCCGGTTGCGGCGCCCGCTCATCCGGTGACCCGCTGCGCCAGTTCCTTCAGGCTGTCGCGGATCACCGCGTCGAGCGGCGCCGCGGCGCCGAGCTGCTCGATCGTCCGTGCCACCACCGGCAGCACCTCGGGCCGCCGGTAGCCGAGATTGATCAGCGCCGAGACCGCGTCTTCCGCCACCCCGCGCGCCAGCGGCTGCAGCGTCGCACTGCCCGCCGACGACGGCATCGCGCCGGCCTTCTCGCGCAGTTCGGTCAGCAGGCGCACCGCCAGGCGCGCGCCAACGCCATTGGCCCGCGTCAGGCTGGCGCGGTCCCCGGCGGCGATGGCCGACACCAGATCGCGCGGCGACAGGGCCGACAGGATGGACAGCGCCACCCGCCCGCCGACGCCCTGCACTGTCGTCAGCAGGCGGAACCAGTCGCGTTCAGCCGCATCGGCGAAGCCGTAGAGCAGAATCGCGTCCTCGCGGACATGCGTCTCCACCAGCAGCCGTGCCTGTTCCGGGGCGCCCGGCAACGCGGCGAGCGTGCGGGTGGAAGCGTGCACCAGGTAGCCAACGCCGTTCACGTCGATGACGCAGCGCCCCTCCTCCAGCGCCTCGACGCGGCCGGTGAGCTGCGCGATCACGCGATCCTCATGCGCGTGCTCCACGCCAGCCGGCTGGCACGGTGATGCGCATGGCAGATCGCCACCGCCAGCGCATCGGCCGCATCGGCGCGACGGATCGCCGCACCGGGCAGCAGCCGCCGCACCATCATCTGCACCTGCGCCTTCTCCGCCCCACCGGTACCGACCACTGCCAGCTTCACCGACTTGGCGGCGTACTCGGTGACCGGCACACCGGCCAGCGCCGGGGCCAGCAGCGCCACGCCGCGCGCATAGCCCAGCTTCAGCGTGGCGGCGCCGTTGCGGTTCACATAGGTCTCCTCGACCGCCGCCTCGTCGGGCCGGAACTGCGCCAGCAGCGCCACCAGCGCATCGTGCAGCGCCTTCAGCCGATCCGGCACGCCGGCGTCGCTGTCGGTGGCGATGACGCCGTCGGCGATGTGGCGCAGCCGGTTGCCATCGACGTCGATCACCCCCCAGCCGGTGAAGCGCAGACCCGGATCGACGCCAAGCAGTCGGGCCATCCGCGAATCGGGCCTCCGTTATTCCCCACGCGGGTATACGATGGACGCCCCGCGCCCATCTATGGCTATAATGTTGGCCATATTGGCGAGGTCACTATGAGCACCTACAGCGTCGCCGAGGCAAAAAACCGGCTGCCCGCGCTGATCGACAAAGCATTAGAAGGCGAGCACGTCGTCATCACCCGCCACGGCAAGCCGGTCGCGGAGCTACGCCCGGCGCGCCAGCCGCGCGTCGGGTCGGCCCGGGGGATGCATGAGTGGCTGTTCGCACGGACCAAGGCGCGCCGAGGCGTGGGCATCACCTCGGTGGAACTGCTCAACCAGATGTATGAAGACGACGAGACTTGAACCTGTATCTTGACTCCAGCGTTCTGATTCCGACCCTCGTCGAGGAACCGACCACCGCTGCCGTCCAGGGCCTGTTCCGTGACCGGCCAGATGAGCTGGCGGTCAGCGACTTCGCTGCGGCCGAAGTCGCCTCGGCTCTCTCGCGGCTCGTTCGGATGGAGCGGCTGAGCGCCGCCGAGGCCGCGGAGCGGTTGGCTGACTTCGACGACTGGCGGGCCGGTGCGACTGAAGCTGCCGATATGGACCCGCACGATTGCCGGGTTGCGAATTCCTACGTGCGCCGCTTCAACCTTGGACTCCGTGCACCGGATGCGCTGCACGCGGCGATCTGCCGCCGCTTGGAGCTGCGACTCGTCACATTGGATCGCCGACTCGCCGCGGCCGCAATGGAACTCGGGATCGACGTCATGGTTCCAGAGCAATAACCGAGGAGTTCTGTCGCATGGCCGATGAACTGGTCTTCTACACCAACCCGATGTCGCGCGGCCGCCTGGTGCGCTGGATGCTGGAGGAGGTGGGCCAGCCGTACCGCACCGAGATCCTCGAATACGGCACCACGATGAAGGCGCCCGAGTATCTGGCGATCAACCCGATGGGCAAGGTGCCGGCTCTGCGCCACGGCGACGCCGTGGTCACCGAATGCGCCGCGATCTGCGCCTACCTCGCCGATGCATTCCCAGCCGCCCGGCTCGCCCCGCCGCCGGGTGACCGGCTGCGCGGTCCCTACTATCGCTGGCTGTTCTTCGGTGCCGGCCCGGTCGAGCAGGCGTGGACCAACCAGGCCATGGGCTTCGTCGTGCCGCCCGACAAGGAGCGCATGGCGGGTTACGGCAACTTCGCCCAGGTGATGGACGTGCTGGAGCAGGCGGTGTCGCGAGGTCCCTACCTGGTAGGCAATGCATTCACCGCCGCCGATCTCTACATCGGTTCGCATCTGGGCTTCGGCATGCAGTTCGGCATGATCGACAAGCGCCCGGCGTTCGAACGCTATGTCGGCAACCTGTTCTCACGCCCGGCCGCGGTGAAGGCGCAGCAGATCGACGGTGCGATGCCGCAGCAACAGCAGCAGCACTAGCTGGCTGGAATAGCGCCGCCCACGGCGGTGTCCTGACCCGCATGCGCGTCACCGTACGTCACCTGCGGCTTGGGTCCGGGCTTGTGCTACTGAGCTACATCTCGCTGCATCTGACCAACCACGCGCTGGCGCTCTGGTCGCTGAACCTCGCGGAGAGTGGCCTCCGGTGGTCGATCGCGCTGTGGCAGAGCCTGCCGGGGACCGTGGCGCTGTACGGGGCGGCCGGCGTGCATTTCGTTCTTGCCTGCCACACCATCGGCACCCGCCGTCACTGGCGCCTGCCGATCATCGAGTGGGTCCGGCTGTGGGCCGGGTTCAGCCTGCCGCTGCTGCTGATCGGCCACGTGGTTTCGACCCGGCTGTCGGTGACGCTGTACGGCGTGGAGCCAAGCTACCGGATGATCGTGACGAACCTGGCGCGCTCGGGAGCGCAGGGCTGGCAGCTGGCACTGCTGGCGCCCGGCTGGCTGCACGGCTGCCTCGGCCTGTGGCTCAGCCTGCGGCGTTTTGCGTCGATGCAGCGCGCGAAGCCGATCCTGCTCGGCATCGTCGTGCTCCTGCCGCTGCTGTCGGCGCTGGGGTTCCTGGCGATGGACCGCGCCGTCGCTGGTGTCCCAGCGCTACCGTCCACCACCGTGCCTCCAGCGGCGCTCAGGTCTTGGCGGGAGGCGATCCTGGCAGCCTATCTGATGCTGATCGCGGGAGCCTTCGCTGCCAACCTGCTGCGCAGCCGCCTGGCGCGCTGACCAACCTCTCCCACTCCGTGGGAGAGGCAAAGATTACGCCGACAGCTTCTGCATCACCGCGTCGGGGATGTCGAAGTTCGCGTACACGTTCTGCACGTCGTCGCTGTCGTCCAGCACGTCGATCAGCTTCAGCACCGAACTCGCCCGGTCCTCGTCCAGCGTGACGCTGGTGGTCGGCCGCCAGTCCAGCCGCGCGCTCTCCGGCGCACCGAACCGCGCCTCCAGCGCGTCGCGCACGGCGAAGAAATCCTCCGCCGCCGTCGTCACCTCGTGCACCTCGACATCGCTCTCAACGTTGTCGGCCCCCGCCTCGATTGCCGCCTCCAGCATGTCGTCGTCCGAGGCGGCGGAGGCCGGATAGCGGATCACGCCCAGCCGGTTAAACAGGAAGCCCACCGAGTTGGTCTCGCCGAGCGCCCCGCCGTGCTTGGCGAACGCCGACCGGATGTCGGAGGCGGTGCGGTTGCGGTTATCGGTCAGCGCCTCGACGATGATCGCCACGCCGGCCGGACCGTAGCCCTCGTAGCGGACCTCGACATAGTCCTCGCCGCCTGCCCCGCCGGTCGCCTTCTTGACCGCGCGGTCCACGGTGTCCTTCGACATGTTGGCCTGGCGCGCCGCCACCATCGCTGCGCGCAGCCGTGGGTTCGACGCCGGGTCGGGCAGGCCCTGCCGCGCCGCCACGGTGATCTCGCGGATCAGCTTGGCGAACTGCCGCCCGCGGCGTGCGTCCTGCGCGCCCTTGCGGTGCATGATGTTCTTGAACTGGGAATGTCCGGCCATCGCTTGCTTGTCTGTGTCCCTGGTGAAACCATTCTGTCCCGGCAGATTACACTCCCACGGCACCAGGAGGCGAGCGTGACCGACGCACCAGGATGGCCCGGAATAGCCCCGCGCTGGACCTCCAGCGCCAAGAGCGGCGTCGGCACCGCGCTGTCGCCGGTGAGCCGGGTGTGGTTCACCCTCAGCCACGGCATCCTCGACGAGATCTATTACCCGCGCGTCGACCAGGCCTGCACCCGCGACTTCGGCATGATCGTCACCGGCCCCGACGGCTTCTTCGCCGAGGAGAAGCGGGACTGCAGCTTCGCACTCGAACGCATGGAAGACGGGGTGCCGGCGTTCCGGCTGGTGAACACCCACCTTGGTGGCCGGTTCCGCATCGTCAAGGACGTGCTGTCCGACCAGCGCGCCGACGTGGTGATCCAGCGCATCCGCCTCGAGGTCCTGGACGGCTCGGCGCTGCGCCTGTTCGCGCTGCTGGCACCGCATCTGGTGAACGGCGGGGCGCACAACACCGGCTGGATCGGCGACTACAAGGGCCATCGCCTGTTGTTCGGCGAAGGCGACGGCACGCGCCTCGCCCTCGGCTGCTCGCGGCCGTTCCTGGCCTGCTCGATCGGCTTCGTCGGCGCCTCGGACGGCTGGCAGATGCTGCACCGCGACGGGGCATTGACCGGGCAGTACGACCGCGCCGAGGACGGCAACATCGCACTCACCGCAGAAATCGATACCCCTGAGGAGGACTTCCGCCTGACCCTCGGGTTCGGCCGCAGCGCGCCAGAAGCCGCGTTTCGTGTGCGCGCCAGCCTGCAGACGCCGTTCGAGCGCCAGATCGAGGAATACGCCACCGGCTGGCGCAGCTGGCAGGCGCAGCTTCGCTCGCTGGACCGCAAGGTGGACGGGCACAACGTGTACCGCGTCAGCACCACCGTGCTGCGCTGCCACGAGAGCCCGACATTCCCGGGCGGGTTGATCGCCAGCCTGTCGATCCCCTGGGGCGGCAGCAAGGGCGACGACGATCTGGGCGGCTACCATCTGGTGTGGCCACGCGACCTGGCGCAGACCGCGGGCGCCTTCCTTGCCTGCGGCGCACACGACGAGGTGCTGCGCGTGGTGCGCTACCTGCGCGCGGTGCAGGAGGACGACGGCAGTTGGCCGCAGAACTGTTGGCTCGATGGCACGCCGTACTGGCACGGCATGCAGCTCGACGAGTGCGCCTTCCCGATGTTGCTCCTCGACATGGCCTTCCGGGAAGGCGCAATCCCGCGCCCGACGCTGTCGGCATTCTGGCCGATGGTGGAGCGCGCGGCGGGGTTCGTGATCCGCCATGGGCCGCGCACCGGGCAGGACCGCTGGGAGGAGAACGCCGGCTACACGCCGTTCACGCTGGCGGTGCAGATCGCCGCGCTGCTGGCCGCCGCCGACCTCGCCGTCGCCTGCGAGGTCGACGACGTGGCGGAGTATCTGCGCGACACCGCCGATGCGTGGAATGAACAGATCGAGGACTGGATCTACGTCACCGACACAAGGCTGGCGCACGAGGTGGGAGTCACCGGCTACTACGTGCGCATCGCCCCCGAGGTGCCCGGCGAGGCGCGCGCCGAACTGCGCGGCCAAGTGGAGGTGCGCAACCGCTTCGCCGGCATGAGCGCATTTGAGGCCGACGAGTTGATCAGCACCGACGCGCTGGCGCTGGTGCGCTTCGGGCTGCGTGCGGCCGACGATCCGCGCATGGTCGACACCGTGAAGGTGATCGACCACGTGCTGCGCGTTCAGCTGCCTTACGGGCCGGGATGGCGGCGCTACAACGGCGACGGCTATGGCGAGCACGACGACGGCGGTCCTTATGACGGCACCGGGGTCGGCCGTGTCTGGCCGCTGTTGGCCGGCGAGCGCGCGCACTACGAACTGGCCGCCGGTCACCGCGCCGAGGCGGAGCGGCTGCTGGCGGCGATGGAGGCCGGTGCGAGTCCCGGCAAGTTGCTGCCTGAGCAGGTATGGGACGCCGCCCCGATCCCGACGCGGGAGCTGCAGCCCGGCGAGCCGAGTGGCTCGGCGATGCCGCTGGTCTGGGCACATGCCGAGCACATCAAGCTGCTGCGCTCGCTGGCCGACGGCGCGGTGTTCGACCGTCCGCCGCAGCCGCTGCGACGCTACGTGCGCGAGAAGCATGCGGCACGCTGCAGGCCGTGGCGGCCGGACTGGCGCACGCCTTCGGTGCCAGTTGGACGAGTGCTGCGGCTCGACCTGCCTGAGCCGGCGCTGGTGCACTGGAGCACCGACGGCTGGCAGACCCGCGCCGATGTACGCACCCGCGACACGGGGATCGGCATTCATACCGCCGACCTGCCGACGGACGGTGTACCACCTGGCAATACGATTGTGTTTACGTGGATGACCCTGGCGGACGAGAAATGGCTGGGTCAGGACCACACGGTGACGGTTGGCATGGCTCGTTAGGGTCCTTGTCCGGGGCCGATGGGTTGCGCGACCCGGCGCGCAGCAGGTCGAGGACGTTCAACCGGCTCCTGTTGCCCCGCTTGCCGAACCAGATGACGTCGTCATTGCCGATCTGCGTGCAGGAGCCGTTCCTGCCGACATGGCGCGCCCTTATCGTCGACTGTCATCCAGGCAGGTTTCGTGACGCAATGACGCGAATTTGGTGGGCGCACAAGGACTTGAACCTTGGAGCCGCTGATTAAGAGTAAGCGATACCCACCGCCGCAACCTACCCATACCACGCCAAAAGCCGCCATTTTCCTTGCTTTTCTCGGGGTCCGCAGAGTAAGGTGGTCGCCATAAGACGCCATGCGGACCCACAGCGGACCTCTCCGCCGGGTCCGCACGGGGTCCGCAAGATTGGAGCGTGGCGAATGCCGAAGCTGACCGATGCCTTCCTGAAGACGTTTCGTCCTGCGCCCGGCGCTAAGGATCGGCTGACCTTTGATACTGAGTGCCGTGGGCTTGGGGTCCGCGCGACGGCCGGCGGCAGCCGCGTGTTCATTGTCCAATGGACAGATGCCGCCACGGGCCGGAAGCAGCGGGAGCCGCTGGGGGCGTGGGGCGCGATCACGCTGGCGCAAGCCCGTGCCGCCGCTCGCGCGCGGCTGGGCCGTGTGGCGCAAGGCATCAACCCGGTGGCCGAGCGTGCGAAGGCGAAGGCTGAGGATCAGCGGCAGCGCGCTGCAGCCGCAGCGGCGAAGGAGGAAGCCCGCTTCACTCTGGACGCGTTGATATCCCAATGGGCGAAACTGCACCTTGCTGGGAAGCGGCCGCGATATGCCACCGAGGCCGAGCGGGCGTTGCGGGTGGCCTTCGCTGCGCATCTGGCGCGGCCGGCATCGGCATTGACCCATGCCACGGTGACGGCTGTTCTCGACAAGCTGGCCGGTGACGGCAAGGCGCCGATCGCTGGCCGCACCATGGCCTATGGCCGCGCCTGCTACGGCTGGGCGGTGAAGCGGCGGCGGCTCGCGCTCAATCCGTTCGCAGGATCTGCCGACAATCCAGGGCGCCAATCCTTCGCGCGATCGAGTGCTGACCGATGCCGAAGTCGGCGCACTCTGGCGGGCGACCGGTGCCATGGGGCTGCCCTTCGGACCACTGGTGCGGCTGCTCCTGCTGACTGCACAGCGGCGGGATGAAGTCGCAGCGCTGCGGTGGTCGGAACTGTCAGCCGACTTGTCGACGTGGACGTTGCCAGCGGCACGCGCGAAGAACGGTAAAGCGCATGTCGTTCATCTCGCAGAACCGGCGCGCGAGATCCTCGCGAGTATTCCACGCATCGTCGGACAAGACTTGGTATTCAGCGTGACCGGCACAACGGCGCCTAGCGGGTTCAGCAAGGCGAAGCTGGCATTGGATGCCGCCATGGCGAGGAGGTCGGCCCGCCGACCTTGACCGGGCTGGCGGTTCCATGACTTCCGGCGCACGGCCGTCACTTGGCTGGCTGGTGCGGGCTTTCCGCCGCACGTCGCCGATCGGCTGCTGAACCATGTCGGCGGCAGCATCCAAGGTGTCGCGGCGGTCTATCAGCGAAGCGAGTTTCTCGCGGAGCGGAAGGCCGCGCTGACCGCGTGGGGCGCGCATGTCCTGCGCTCCGGCGATGGCGTCACGGCAGCCGGTAACGTAACCGTTCTGGCTAACACGAGGACCACGTTGCCAAGCCGTCGTGCATGAGAACCAAAGAACAAAACCTCGCACTGAAACGTCTTATCGAAGCTGCGTTTGATTATGCAGATTTCGTTGGTCGGAAGGAAATCAGGGAGGTATTGGAAGCCCGCAAGGACGCCGAGACGCGCACCGCCCTGCTGGCCGGTCTCGAACGCAAGCTGACACAGGGCGACAAGGCGCTGGTCGGCAACGCCGGGTACCGCCGCTTCCTTGCCGATCCAGCGGGCGAGGGCTTAACCATCGATGCGGCGAAGGTCGAGGCTGACGCTCGTTATGATGGTCTGTTTGTGTTACGCACCAATACCAAGCTGACTGCCTGGCAAGTGGTGCTGCGCTACCGGATTTTGCTGGCCGTCGAGCAGGGTTTCTTCGCAGCCAAGACGCTGCTTGCCACAAGACCAATCTTTCATCGAACCGATGCGGCCATCCGCGGCCACATCTTCTGCACCTTTCTCGCCCTGGTGCTGCGCAAGGAGCTGATGGACCGGCTGGCAGCCCGCCATCTCGCCATGCCGGAATGGCAGCAGGTCGTGGATGATCTTGCCGACCTCAGCGAGATCGAGGTCGAGCAGGACGGACGGCGCGCCTTGTTGCGCACCGCGCCTGGATCGACAATTGACGCGCTCTGTCGAGCCGTCGGGATCACCCTGCCGCCGGTGTTTCAGGAACTCCCGCGCGCTGCAACGCCCTGATACTCCCCGAAACTGTGGTGCCTAAATCACAACGGGGCCACTATCGCCTTGTTCTACAACTATATTTTCAATACTGGTGGGAAAGTTGGGCTAGAGTGGAACACGCATGTTGCCGCGGCGCCCCGGCAGAGAAAGCCTTGTGAAAAAGTTCTCGCGCGAGCGGATCGCAGCGGCGCAAAAAGTCAGGCTGCCCGGCGCGCCAATAGCCGGTCGATAAACGCTCGGACCTTATCCCCGCATGCCTTGTCTAGCTCCAATGCCAGATGCAACGAATCGCCATCAGCAGCACGTACTCTGAACGGCACCGCGATATCGACCCCATCTACGGCCAGTGTTCCTCTCGTTCCGACTGAGGCTTCTGGGGCACCGCGCACTAGCGCGCCATGCGCGGACAAATCAACAACCATCGCGGTGGACCAGACGCCACCGATAGACAGTCGGCATGGAGAATTGACTGGAAGCCGTTGCTCAACACGCCGGTCTACCTCTGAGGTGGAAGTGCGCACCACTCGAATGATAGAGTGACGCAGTTCAGCGACGGCCGCGTCCAACATCCTCGCGCCTTCTCGCACCTCAGCGGCGTGTTGGCCCGTCTGCGTCGCCTCCCCCGAAACGTCCTGCGTCCGCTTGGTCATCTCATTAGCAGCAGATGCCGTCTCCGTCACATTCCGAGCAATCTCAGCCGTCGCCGCTTGTTGCTCCTCAACCGCTGCTGCTATGGAGCTAGCGATGGTGTTCACTTCGCCAATGGTCCTTTCGATCTGGGCCACAGCGTTTACCGATGCTCCCGTTGCATTCCGCACCTGATTGATATGCTGAGCGATCTCCTCGGTCGAACGGGCCGTCTGGGTCGCAAGCTGCTTCACCTCAGAGGCCACTACCGCGAACCCCTTTCCAGCATCTCCGGCACGCGCTGCCTCAATCGTGGCATTTAGCGCGAGCAAGTTCGTTTTAGCTGCAATCTCACTGATGATGTCTGCCACAGCACCGATGCGCCCGACTTGCTCGTTCAGCGCCTCGATGCTCGTTCGCGTGTCGTGACCCGCCGCAACGGCGCGACCAACCACCTCGGTGGATTGGGCGACCTGGACGCCGATTTCTCGTATCGAGGCACTTAGTTCCTCAGCGGCGCTTGCCACGGTTTGTGCGTTTGTCAATGCCTGTGCGGCGGCAGCGGCGGCACTTTCTGCGGCGTTCCCGGTGCGAACAGCGGATGCACTCATCTCGTCCGCAGTCTGTGTCATTGCTGTAGTACTTGCATCGACCTCGTGTAGGGCTGTCGTCGTATCCGTCTCAATTCTGTCAGCCATAGACGAGAGCGCCGCATGCTTTTCTGCCTCTGCCCTTCTCCGTTCTTCAGATTGTTCGGCAGCAAGACGATTTTCAGCAATCATGTGCTCTTTGAACACCAGGACGGAGGCAGCCATGGCGCCGATTTCGTCGCGCCGTTTCTGCCCAGATATCTCTGCCGCAAGATTACCCTCAGCCAATTGCCGCATGGCGCTTGTCATAAGGCCCACTGGCCGCACAATCCAGATGATAGCCAGAACTCCCATTCCTGCGGCGATGAGGCTGCCGATAATCCCAAGGAGCGCAGTTCTCCGCACAAGTTGGTCACCTTGGACTTCGATCAGGTTAATCGTCGTACGCAGATTTTCGGTGGTATCGCCGATCACGCTATCGGCTATCGAAAGCAGTTGATTCATCTTGGCCTGCAAGGCGTCCGATGATTTGTCGAACTCCGGCATCATCGGGTTGCCACCGGACGGTCCTCTCTCGATGTAAGCGTCAGCCATTCGACGCCCGGCTTGATAATACGGTTCGAAGGCGAGCTTTGTCTCGGACAAGAGCTTGGTTATGTCGGGCCGTTGAAGAGCTTCGGCTACCTTAGTAGCTGCGGCTAGGTCCTGGTCAAGTTTGTCGGCAGATTTCTGAGCCTCCTGGAGACCATCGTTCAGGCCATCTTGGCCACGCGTAGCTGAGATATCAGACAGAAACTGTTGGACCTGCACAACATCGAGTTGAATGTCCTTGGCGGCGCCCAGTAGCACGACGGATCGGCCAGCGACTATGTCCGCTGATACTCCGATGTCAGTTAGCGAAGATCGCTGCTGCTTGACGGCAGAATATGTGAGCACGGTTCCCCCCGCGACCGAAGCCACGATCAGAATGGCTGCCAGTATGGCTTTAGCCCTTATAGACCTAAGCAAATTCTTCATGATTTAGCCTGCGACCTTTGCCTACGCAGCGGCACTGCTCGTGGCCGGACCATTATCCCGCGCCAACCCGTGCAGCCAAAACGGCCCAACCCCGGAGTGCCAGGGCAGGCTGTCCGACCATATGCGCGCCTCCTTAAGAAGGAGTGTAGGGACTCTGGATTAAGCGGTCCTGGGCCGAGTCACCGTTCAAACTGGCAGGTGGGCGGTCTGGGCCGTGTTCGCCGCCCGAGTGCCATTATTTCGTCGGCAGCCATCTCGGCTGCCTGCTTGGCCAGACGCCGGTAGCGTTGGAGGACTTCTTCACCAAACGGTGTGAGGGCCGCGCCGCCGCCCTTAGTCCCGCCAGGAGCGGCTGTGGCGACACGCTCGGTGAACCCCCTGTTGATGCTGTCGAGCAACATCCAAGCTTTCTTGTAGGGCATCCCAAGGTCGCGGGCCGCAGCGAACTCGGGAAGTCCCCGGACGGACACTAAGGACATCCGCATGCGACTGTTACACTACAGCGTTGGCTCGCCGCTACACTGCTGACCCTTGCTGGCGCCGCTCAGGCGCAGACATCACCTCAGGCCGAGCTACTCGCGGAGGGCCACAAGCTTGCCTTGACGCTCTGCTCGGTCTGCCATGTCGCCGCCGCTGATCAGAGCGGACCGCCGGTAATGAAGGATCCCAGGCCGCCGTTCAGTGACATCGCTAATCGTCCCGAGATCACTCCGGCCGCCGTCCGCACTTTTCTGCGGATCGCGCATGCCTCCCTTCACCATGCCCAATACACGTTTGTCGGATCGGCCGATCGACGCAATGATCGCCTACATCTTCAGCATGCGCGGGCAGCGATGAGGTCGCTAAGTTGCACAGCACGCATAGCAGGCCCACGGCCCACGTAGCGGGCATAAGTTGCTCCCAACCGCAACCCCGTTGCTGGTTGGTCGGCGCCGTCCGTTGCCTTGCGTTCAGTGCTTGCTGAGAGCGTAGCCAGTGATGAACGGCGAGGCGATCGTTCCGATCAACGTGAAGAACTTCTGGAGATCTGTCATCGGGGCATTGGCGATGTAGATCAGGTCGTCGTCGCGCATCGGGATTTGCTTGGCCAAGAAGTAGCCTGCGACCTGGCGCAGATTGAGGTGGTACAACACGGGTGACGGACTGGCCGGATTGGCCGCGAGCTGCGGAACCCCGAGTGTCTTCACCATCTGCGGCGGTTCGAACCGAAATAGGAATACACCCTCCGGGTCGGACCGGGCGTCCTGGAGGCCGCCAGCCTTAGCGATCGCCTGGGCCAGGTTGAGCTTCTCAGCACCGAACGGTACCTGCAGATTATTGGTAGTGGCGCCGAACACCGAGAAAGTCCGCGGTGTCCGAAAGACGGTAATCGTGTCACCCGGCCAGACGTAGACGTTTTCGCTCGCGTCGGAAACGATTTTTTCCATTGGAACCGTTACGGTGACATCCCCACGCGTCAGACGTATATAGGTTTCGTAGAGCGCCGACTTTGAGCCGCCTGCCATGGCGATCACATCGAGCAGCCGGGCACCACGAAGCGGCAGTGGAACGCGGGCGCCGCTAATGTCCTCACCTGATACCGTCACCGAGCTGGAATCCTGCTTGTTAACGCTCACGATGACCTGCGGCTCGGTCAGCCGCTCCGTGAGCCGGCTCTCGATGGTCTGCTGGATTTGGAACGGCGTTCGGCCCACTGCAGGGACCCGGCCGGCATACGGAACACTGATGGTGCCGTCCCTGGCGACCATCTGATCGGGAAGCAGCAATGCTCCCGGGGAGGGCACCCCTGCCGTTGGGGCGGCGCCACCAAACGTGGAGGATTGCCATATCGAAACCGACAGTACGTCGCCGACCCCGACAGTGGGAGCGGGAGGTTTCCCCTGATCGGCCAGGCTTCTGCGCAAACTTTGGGCAGATTCCGTTGACAACGTGGCGACGACGTGAGGATCGATCTCGACGAAGTCGAATTGCCCAGGGTTCTGTTTTGCCTGCTCGACGACCTCTGACGTCAACGGACCGGCGGTCGGGATACTCGTACAACCAATCAGGCTGAGGGCAACGATACTGCGCAGGGGAACGGGTGCTTTCATCACCGGAAACAAACTGCCATACAGAACTGGCATCGACAAGTTGATAGTTGACGAGACGCGAGTGGGCGAGAGTGGTTGAGGCCGATCCGACAATTCAAAATTCTGATCCGGCGGTCGGGCCTAGACTTTCTCGGGGAAGAAGGCCGCCAGCGTTGCCGACGGCGCAAGGGCACCAGGCTATCTGTGCCACCATGCTGGCAGAGACAACCCCGCCAGCGCTAGCAAGCGCACCCACGCGCCGGGCGGCAGCGGATTTTCTAACGGCGGGTCCGCTGGGGGTCCGCAGCAGAAGCGGCAGACCCTCAGCATACCATGTCTTGCTCATAACTCTATGATTTTGTTGGTGGGCGCACAAGGACTCGAACCTTGGACCCGCTGATTAAGAGTCAGCTGCTCTACCAACTGAGCTATGCGCCCGACCAAGGCGCCGCGCTATAGCAAGCGGCCGGACGGCTTGCAAATCCCCCTGACGGCGTGGCGCACTTCATGTGCTTGGCAGACATGTGCCCAAGGTGCTCCTCGCCGCCGTCCCCGCCGTGAGCCACAGCCTTCCCCCCACCCCCCAAGGGTGCCAAGCTTCCCTCCAAGCGGAAGGGCCGCCGCGGGCGGTCCAGAAAACGGGAGAACGACAAGAGATGGCGTACGACCTGTTGATCCGTAATGGCCGCATCATCGACGGTTCGGGGATGCCGGCCTTCCGTGGCGACCTCGCCGTCAAGGATGGCAAGATCGTCGAAATCGGCAAGATCACCGGTGCCGCGAGCCGCACCATCGATGCCGACGGCCTGGCGGTCTCGCCTGGTTTCATCGACAACCACTGCCACTACGACGCCCAGGTCACGTGGGATCCGCTGTGCACCTTCTCACCGCAGCACGGCGCCACCACGGTGATCTTTGGCAACTGCTCACTATCCCTCGCGCCGGTGCGCCGCGGCAAGGAAGAGCGGATGGCCGAATTCCTTTCCTACGTCGAAGCCATCCCGATGGAGGTGCTGCGCACCGTCGACGTGAACTGGGAGACCTTCGGCCAGTACATGGACCGGCTCGACAACCACCTGGGCGTCAATGCCGGTACTCTGATCGGCCACACCGCCGTGCGCTTCTATGCGATGGGTGAGGAGTGCCAGAAGCGCACCGCCACCGACGACGAGATCAAGACCATGCAGCAGGTGGTGCGCGACGGCATGCAGGCCGGCGCCATCGGCTTCTCCGGCTCGCGCCAGAAGGGGCACTTCGATCCGCAGGGCGTACCGATCCCGGCGCTGTGGGCCGATGAGAAGGAGGTGTTCGCGCTCGCCGACGTGCTGCGCGAACTCGGCACCGGCACGGTGCAGATGGGCGGCGGCGTCGATCCTGAACTCGCCGACGGCATGATGTCGCGCCTGTCGGAAGCCTGCGGCCGGCCGGTGATCTACAACAGCCTGAGCCAGACCGTGCGCACCGGCGACAAGTGGAAGCAGCACATCGCCCGCGTCGACGAGACCGCGAAGGCTGGCATCCGCGCCTATCCGATGTGCTCGCCCAACCGCGTCACGCAGGACTTCACCATGAAGAACTGCCAGGTGTTCCGCGGCCTGCCGACCTGGCACCCGATCCTGATCGCGTCCGATGCAGACAAGATGCGCGCCTACGCCGACCCGCAGGTGCGCGACAAGCTGCACGCCGAGGCGGTGGAGCGTTCGGTGCCGATCGGTGGCGCCATCGGCTTCTCGAAGACCTGGTGGGACTACATGTGGGTGAACGAGCCAGCACTCGAGAAGAACAAGCACCTGCAGTTCAAGACCATCGGCGAGATCGCCAGGATGCAGAACAAGCGGGTGATCGACGCGTTCCTCGACCTCGTGGTCGAGGAACAGCTGGAGACCCGCTTCCTACAGGCCGAGAACAATATCGACGACGAGGCGGTAAAGCGCATCCTGACCTATCCGAACGCGTTCATCGGCCTGGGCGACGGCGGCGCGCACGTGCAGTTCCACGGCGGCTACGGCTACACCACGCGCTTGCTGGGCGAATGGGTGCGCGAGAAGCACGCGATGACACTGGAACAGGCGGTGCGGCGGCTCACCTTCGAGTCGGCGTCGCTGTTCGGCATCAGCGACCGCGGCCTGCTGCGCGAAGGCCTCGCGGCCGACATCGTGCTGTTCGATCCCGACACGGTGAAGCCGGGACCGGAGAGCGTGGTACACGACTTCCCGGCCGGCGGCTGGCGCATCAAGGAGCCGGCGGTGGGCGTTCACATGACCATCGTCAACGGCCAGGTGCTGCTGGAGGACGGCAAGCACACCGGCACGCTGCCGGGGCGGGTAATCCGCAATTCGTACTATCAGGCGCACCACTGAGGTTTGAGCCGGGCGGGGCCTCGCGGTCCCGTCCACACATTCTGGACGAGGCTGGAGCGGGTGACGGGAATCGAACCCGCATAGCCAGCTTGGAAGGCTGGAGCTCTACCATTGAGCTACACCCGCGGATCAGGTGTTTGCGCGTGTAGCGCGTCGCGGGCCGCACCGCCACCCCTCCGGAGGTGCTGGCCGCCTAGACGAGTTGCCAAATCGTCGGCATGATCGTCATCAGAGGGCCACCAGCGGATATGGCATACGAGTATCCCAGCATGGCGGGCACCGTCCGCTTGGTCCAGGTCGCCGGCCACTGGCTGCTCCATTTCGCCGGCCGCCGCTCCGGCAACTGGCCGTCGCCTGACCTCGCGGCCAGGGTCGTCGCCCGCCACCGGTCGGGCCTCGCCGTCTGGGATCGCCGGCGCGGCGATGCGCCCGAGGACCTGCGCGACTGGCGGCCGCTCGGCGAATCGCTGTAGCGGCCGCCGCACTGCAAACGAACTGTCATTGGCGCTCACATTCTGATCCGGCATTAATGTGCCAAAAAACTGGGGCATCGATGGCGCAGTCCGGCAGGGAATTGCTCGCGGCTCTTGGCGACCTCCGGCGCTCGATTATGGCCGAGGCTGCGGAGCGGGCCGCGCGGTGGCGTGAGCAGATCGAGCTCGGATCGTTCGTACCCAGCGCCGAGAACCTCGCGCACTACCTTGCCCTGCGTCATCACGACCTGCGCGACCTGCAACGCGAGCTGATGCGGCACGGGCTCTCGTCGCTCGGCCGGCTGGAGAGCCGGGTGATGGTCACGCTGCAGACCGTCGAGAGCGGGCTCGCAGCAATGCTGTCGGACACCAGGTCTGACCAGGGTTGGCCACCGACCAGCGAGCGGTTCTTCCGTGGCGAGACGCAGCTGCAGGCGAACGCCGGCGCCCTGCTGGGCGGCTCGGCGGAAAACGGCCGTATCCTGGTGACGCTGGGGACCGAGGCCGCGCAGGACCCCGGCTATACGCTGGAGATCGCCCGGCGCGGCGCCGATGCCGTGCGCATCAACTGCGCGCATGACAACGCCGATGCCTGGGCGGCGATGATCGAGAACACGCGCCGGGCCGGCGACGCGGTCGGGCGCCGCATCCGCGTGCTGATGGACCTTGGCGGTCCCAAGTTCCGCATCGGCGAGGTCCGGCGGCAGACCGGCGAGCGCCTCCACGCCGAGGACCGGTTCCGCCTGGTGGCCGATGCCGCGACGTTCGCCGGCGATGCGATGCTCGAGGCGGTGTGCGAGCCCGGCAACGTGTTGGACCGCCTGACGCTCGGCACCGACGTGGTGTTCGACGACGGCAAGCTCGCCGGCGTGGTCGAGGCGCGCGGTCACGGCAGTGTCCAAGTGCGCGTCACCCGGGCGCAGCGCAAAGGCTTCAAGATGAAGCCCGAGCGCGGCCTGACCTTCCCACGCGCCGACCTCGATCTGGATCCGCTCACCGCGGACGACCTGACCGATCTGGACTTCGTCGCGCGGCATGCCGACCTGATCGGCTTCTCGTTCGTGCAGAGCGCCGACGACATCGCGCGCCTGCAGGACGAACTGGCGGCGCGCCGCCCGGATTGGCGGCGTCTCGGCATCATCGCCAAGGTGGAGACGGCACAGGCGGTCACGCATCTGCCCGATATCATCGTGCGTGCCGCCGGCCGCCAGCCGTTCGGCGTGATGATCGCGCGCGGCGATCTCGCGGTGGCCTTGGGCTTCGAGCGGCTCGCCGAGATGCAGGAGGAGATCCTGTGGCTGTGCGAGTCGGCGCATGTGCCGGTGATCTGGGCGACCCAGGTGCTGGAGGAACTGGTGAAGTCCGGCCTGCCGACGCGCGGCGAGATGACCGACGCGGCGATGGCCGGCCGCGCCGAATGCGTGATGCTGAACAAGGGCCCCAACGTCGGCGAGGCGATCACCGCGCTGCGCGGCCTGCTGCAGCGCATGGTGGAGCATCAGTCGAAGAAGACGTCACGGCTGCGCGCGCTGCGCTCCTGGTAGGACGCGCTATACGCGCATCTCCACGCACACCGGCACGTGGTCCGACCCCTGCGTCCAGTCGCGCGCATCCTTCAGCACGATCTGCCGCTGGAGCCTGCCCACCAGGTCGGGCGTCACCCACACATGGTCCAGCCGCCGGCCACGATCCGAGGCGCGCCAGTCGCGGTTGCGGTACGACCACCACGTGTACAGCTTCTGGTCCTCGGGCACGAAGTGGCGCACCGCATCGACGAAGCCGGTGGCCTGCCACGCGGTCAGGCCCGCGGTCTCCGGCGGCGTGTGGCTGACCACCTTCAGCAACTGCTTGTGGCTCCACACGTCGTGCTCCAGCGGCGCGATGTTCAGGTCGCCGACCAGCACACCGCGCGACAGCCCGCTGCGTGCGGCGAACCAGTTGCGCGTCTCGGCGATGAAGTCGAGCTTGTGGCCGTATTTCACGTTCTGTGCGCGATCGGGGATGTCGCCGCCGGCCGGGACGTAGAAGTTGTGCAGCTCCACCGGGCCGCCCTTGGCGTCCAGCAGCACGCCGATGTGCCGGCAGTCGCCCTTGCTGCACCAGTCGGGCGCGATGTCGTGCAGCAGGATCGGCAGGCGCGACAGGATCGCCACGCCGTTGTAGCCCTTCATGCCGCGATACAGCGCATGCGGAAACCCGAGCTGCGCCGGTGCCTCGGCCGGAAACAGTTCATCCGGCACCTTGGTCTCCTGCAGGCAGATGACGTCCGGCTCGAGCGCAGCGATCAGCTGCTTCAGCAGCGGCAGGCGCAGCCGCAGCGAGTTGATGTTCCAGGTGGCGATGCGGAGGTTCAAGCCGGCGAATCCGTTGCAGGAAGGCGCACGAAATCTAGCGATCCCTCGGCGGATCACCAAGACGTTCGACGAAGTTCTGACAGACCGGCCCCGACCTCCGGTTCGCGCCGCGTCCGCTCAATCGATCACAGCAATCGCGTTGATCTCGACGAGACAACGCGGATCGGTCGCCAGTCGGACGACCTGAACCGTCGTCGTTGTCGGCTTCGCCTCACCGAAATACTCCGCCCAGACACGATTGAGCGCGTCCTGGTCGCTGAGATCGGTGACAAAGCGATCGGCGGTGACGATGTCGGCGAAGCTCGCGCCGACCGCCTGCAGGCCGCGTTGGAGATTGTCGAGCGCCGCCCGCGCCTGCCCCTCCATATCTGCCGGCATGGCGTCGAACTCTTCCGGCCGATGCGGGTGGTGATGATAGACCGGTGCGGCGGTGACACCGGCCAGATAGACGGTTGTCCCGCCCCGCACCTTGATCGCCGGCGCATAGGGCATCCACAGGTCGGGGGCGTCGGGCCAATGCACATGCTCGATGGTTTTGGCCATGGGGACGTTCCTTCGCGAAGCTGACCGATGGCGCGAAGGCCAGCACGAAAGCCGCGCGCAAGGCAAACAGCCCTGCCGGTTGCCGCCGCCACCGGTGTTGTCGAGGATACGCGGACGCAGCAAGCTCCATGAACCGCGCGCACGATCACCGGGATTGCCTCGCTTCGCACGCAACGAGAGATAATGGCGATGGCTTGGAGAATGAAACCATGGGCATGACCATCACCGAGAAGATCCTGGCACGCGCTGCGGGCCTGCCGCGTGTGTCGCCGGGCGACGTCGCGGTGGTCGACGTGGAGACCGCCTGCCTGATCGACCTGTCGTTCCTGCCGGAAGGCTGGCGCCGGGTGCTGAAGGTCGCCGACCCGTCGAAAGTGGTGATTGTGTTCGACCACCTCGTGCCTGCTCCCACCGCGCAGGCCGCCGAATGCATGCAGACCGCGCGCGCCTTCGCGCGTGAGTTCGGCATCGAACGGCTGCACGATGTGGGTCCCGACCAGGGCATCAGCCACGCGGTGATCGCCGACAAGGCGTACGCGCTGCCCGGCACCGTGCTGGTCAACGCTGATTCGCACACCTGCAGCGCCGGCGCGTTCAACTGCGCGGCGCGCGGCGTCGGCGGCCCGGACATGCTGTACGCCGTCACCACCGGCAAGGCCTGGTTCCGCGTCGGCGAGACGATCCGCTACGACCTCACCGGCGCGCTGCGCCCCGGTGTATCGGCCAAGGACATCTTCCTGACGATTGCCGGCCGCTGGGGCGCGCACGTCAACCAGAACATCGAATACGGCGGTCCCGGCATGGCCAGCATGAGCCTGAACGCCCGGCGCACGCTCACCACGATGGGCACCGAGCTTTCCGCCGAGTTCGTCATCTTCGAACCTGACGACACGCTGGTGGACTACGTGAAGGCGCGCAACCCGAAGCCGTTCACGCCGGTCATGCCGGACTATGACGCAGCGTACAAAGAACGGCGCAGCATCGACCTCGGCACGATCGAACCGCTGGTGGCACTGCCCGACGCGGTGGTGAACAACTCGGTCGGCATCAGCGAGGTCGCCGGGCAGCGCATCGACCAGGCCTTTATCGGCGCCTGCTGCAACGGCACGCTCGACGATCTCGCGGTGGCCGCGCGGGTGGTACAGGGACGCAAGGTCGCCACCGGCACGCGCTTCATCGTCACGCCCAGCACCGAGGCGATCCATCGCGCGGCGCTGGCCGCCGGCTACGTCGCGACGCTGATGGAGGCCGGCGCGATCGTGACCCCCGCCACCTGCGGCGCCTGCGTCGGCGGTCACATGGGCGTGCTCGGTCCGAACGAAGTGTGCATCACCGCGAGCACGCGCAATTTCAAAGGCCGCATGGGCGATCCATCCGCGCGTATCTACATGGCGTCGCCGGCCACCGTCGCGGCATCGGCGCTCGCCGGGCAGATCGCCGGCGCGGCCGAGTTCTTCCAGGGAGACGTGTCATGAGAAGCGGACGCGTGTGGAAGTTCGGCGACAACATCAACACCGACCTGATGCTGCCCGGCCCCTTCCTCTATCGCAGCGCCGAGGAGCAGGCGACCGCGGTGTTCATGAACATCCGCCCCGACTGGGTGAACGAGGTGCAGCCGGGCGACGCCATCGTCGGCGGCTTCAACTACGGCATGGGCTCCTCGCGCCCCGCCGCGCGCAGCCTGCGCAACTGCGGTGTCGGCTTCCTGCTGGCCGAGACGATCAACGGCCTGTTCTTCCGCAATGCCGTGAACTACGGACTGCTTGCCTGCGAGTGTCCCGGCGTATCGGCCGCGTTCGACGAAGGCGACACCGCCGAAGTCGACATCGACGCCTGGACCGTGCGCAACCCGCGCAGCGGCCAGACGCTGAAGGTGACGCCGGTGCCGCCGCAATTGCTGGCGATGATGCTGGGCGGTGGCATCTATCCGGTGCTGGCGCGCGAGGGGCTGATCGCGTCGCCGTAACGCTGTAGGCATCGAGGCACGGTCAGGCTCGTGCCTGCCGAACGCCGTTGTTCGACACCGAGCCTGCAGAGGCAACGCCGACGCGCAGAGCAAGACGGCTCATGCCGCTTGCGTGAAGCGCCGGTAGTGGCTGTCATGCCGCCGCGATGCGCCAGCATTCGCAACGTCCCGCGGAACACCAGACGATCGAAGCCCGATAGGCTGCCGATGACATGCTCCGCAGGCTTCGCTACTGGTCTAGCCGTGCTCCACCATGCCCATCCACCACATCGTGCGGTTCCCGACATCGATATCGTAGCTGTGCGCGAAGTGCAGCCCGCCGTCGGCGCCGATGTGGAACAGCGACAGCACCGCGCCTGTGATGTGGGCAACCGCCATCAGCCGCCCGCTGGGGTCGATGTGGAAGGTGCGCGGATGTACGCCGCGCGTATCCATGTGCTCGATCAGGTGCGGCTCGCCAGTCGCCTGGTCGATCGTATAGACCGCGAGCGAATTCTCGCCGTCGGCCGTGGCGGCGCGGTTGGCGACATAGACCGCGCGGCCGTTCGGATGCACGTGCACAGTGCCGACCGCCTGGCGCGTGACAGGCGCGGTGCCCAGCGCGTTCTTGCGGAAGCGCGGCGCGGGCGAGACCACGCCATTCGCCAGGTCGAACACG
The DNA here is from genome assembly GCA_963812075.1 of uncultured Alphaproteobacteria bacterium. Taxonomy (GTDB): domain Bacteria; phylum Pseudomonadota; class Alphaproteobacteria; order Acetobacterales; family Acetobacteraceae; genus JAMXLO01. Next base: position 945,804 of record CAWETN010000010.1, on the reverse strand, counting down.
TCAAGCGCGTTCTGCCGTTCCAGCGACACGTAGACCCACGGCTTCGACGGATGGAAGTCGAGGTGCCGCGGGCCGAAGCCCAAGCCGCCATTCGGTGCGACGGTCTGCACGTTGCTCAGCACGCCGTCGGTGAAGTCGAACACCTTCAGCGCACCGGGTTCCTCCGGCTTGCCGTCGGCCGCGTCGTGGCCGCGCGCGACGAGGATGACCTGGCGATTGTCTGGTGTCGCGCGCACCTGGTGGGCGAAGATGCCGGCATCGACCGGTCCGGGTTGCGCCACCTCCGCACCCGGCGTCCCGTCGTCGTTCACCCGATAGACCCGCAGCGCGCTGGGATTGTTGAAGGCGACGAGGATGAAGCGCGACGGAATGTCGGTCGCCATGTGGATCGGCCGCGTCGGCAACGGGATCGGCGTGCCGTGCGGTGCCAGCGCGCCCGTGGCCGGGTCGATGCGCAGCGCGGTGACGTGGTGCGTGTTGCCGGCCGCTCCCATGCCGGACGCGCTGTCGCTGGTGGCGGCGTAGAGAAAACGCCGCGATGCGTGCGGCCAGACGTACCTGTTACGTTCGCCGGCAGGGAGACCGTGTCACGGCGGATCAGCCCGGCGTGTGCGACATCGACGTCGTAGTGAGTCAGCTCGGGCCCGACACTGGCATAGAGCGACACCTTTGGCATTATTCCACCCCCCACGGCTGGACCATGATCTTCGCGTGCCGTTCAGGATTGGCGAGGTCAGTAAACGCGCCCTTAACACCGTCCAGTCCGACATGACCGGTGATCAGCGGACTCACATCTACCTTCCCTTCAGCGATGTGGCGCAGGCTCTGCGCGAACTCCTGTTCGGTATAGGCCAGCACGAACTGCAGGTTGACCTGCTTGAGGATGCCGAAGAACGGCTCGAACCGGTCGGTCTCCATGCACACGCCGACCACGACGATGCGCGCGCCGGCGGGAGCGCCGTCGATGATCTGCTGGATCACGCCGGGCACGCCGACGCACTCGAAGATCACCGCCGGGCGCTGCTTCGGGCCGCTGCCGAACAGCTGGGCGTAGCGGCTGCCGTCATAGCCCGGCGGCGTCGCCATGTCCTCCCAGCGCTGGTACGGCGAAGTCTCCGCCGGATCGATCACCACATCGGCGCCCATGCGCTGCGCCAGCGCACGACGGCCAGGCGAGAAATCCGCGGCAATGATCGGATGCACGTCGCGGATCCTGAGGCCGGCGATCACCGATAGCCCGACCGGGCCGCAGCCGATCACCAGCGGCACGTCGTCGGACGTCAGGCGTGCGTTCTGCACCGCGTGCCAGCCCACCGCGATCGGCTCGGTCAGCGCCGCCTTGTCGGCCGGCAGGCCGTTGGGTACTTCCAGCAGCAGCCGCTCGGCCAGCGGCATGTACTGCGCGAATCCGCCGGCGATGTCATTGGAATAGCCAACGCCCTGCACCGTAGTGCCGGCGAGCGTCATCGGCATCGAACAGACCAGCGTGCCTGGCTTCAGCCGCTGCTCGGTACCGGGTCCGTGCTCGACGATCTCGCAGCAGAACTCGTGGCCGAACACCACGTCGCGGGCCGGATCCAGCGTCCAGCGCCCGCGCGCCTGCCGCGAGCGGTCGATGAACTGCTGGGTGAACTTCGCCACGTGCAGGTCGGTGCCGCAGATGCCGCAGCACAGCGACTTCACCAGCGCCTGCCCTGCGCCGGGTGTCGGATCGGGCACGGTATCGACGACGATGTCGCCGTTGCGGAAGATCGCGGCGCGCATGGCACTGTCCCCCCGGACGTTGCGTTGCGCGGATGGTAGCCACTTCCGCCCCGCAGCAAAATGGCGATAGACCGTGCCGCATGATCGCCGTCCGCAATCCCGCGCAGCCACCGCCGGCCCCTGTCATCGACCACATGGCGTTCCCCATCGCACTGGGATTTGTCGCCGGCTTCATCGACCTCTATGGGTTCGTGGCATGGCATGGGCTGCTCGCGGCGCACGTCACCGGCAACCTGATCTTTCTCGCACTCAGCATCGCGCGCGGCCATTACGACCTGGTGATGAAGCTCCTGGCGCTCCCGATGTTCGCGCTGTCCGTCGCGGCGTCGGCGTGGGTCTTCGAGCGATGGACCGCGCGCGGATGGCACCCGCTGCGGCCGGCCCTGATGGTGGAGGCGGCTGCCATCGCGCTCTGCATGCTGGTGGGTCTTGTTCTACCGTTCCCCGACGGGCCGGACGATGCGGCCGCGGTGATCGCCGGATCGACCGCGCTGTTCGCGATGGCGCTGCAGAACACGACGATGCGGATGATCCTGAACAACCTACCGCCGACCACCGTGATGACCGGCAACATCACCTACGTGATGAGCGAGACCACGCGTCGCTTCAGTGGGTTCGGCGCCGCGATGCCGGCGCGCGAGACAGCAGCGCTGCCGCGGCGCGCAAGGCTGATCGCCGCCACGCTGGCTGCCTTCACCGCCGGAGCGATCGCCGGCGGCACGGGCGCGCTGCATCTCGGCGGCTGGGCGCTGTTGCTGCCGGTTGTCGCGCTGATCGCGCTGTTGCCCGCCGAGCGCGCGGTGATGCGCGCGGCCGCACAGGGTCAGTCGACTGCCTGACCCGCCAGCATGTCGCGGATGTCGGGCAGGTGTTCGCGGCCCCAGAAGATCTCGTCGTCCAGCACGTAGCTGGGCACGCCGAACACGCCCTTCGCCTCCGCCGCCCGGCTGATCGCGGCCACCTCCTCGCGGCCGGCCGGCGCACAGGCCGCGAAGCCGCCGCCGTCGGCGCCGGATTCGGTCAGCACGGCGGCGATCACCGCGACATTCTCGATGTCCAGCTCGCGCTTCCAGAACCGCTCGAACACCGCGTCGTGGTAGCGGCGGAACACCGCATCGCCGGCGCGCTGCGCGTACAGCATGCCGGCACCGGCCAGTGCGGAGTCCCAGATCTTCTGCGGGCCGCGGATCACCAGGCCGCGTTTGCGCGCCTGGCGCCGACAGTCCATGTAGCTATAGCGCACGCGCCGCCATTGATGCGCGTTGCGGTTCTCCTCCAGCACCGCGCCGTCGGCATCGAGCCGCGCCGAACCGAGGAAGCTCGGGATGTCGAGCACGTAGGGCAGCCAGCGCACCCGCACCGAGCCGTCGCGCTCGAGCGCGTATTCGAGGTCCTTCGACAAATAGGCGTACGGGCTCTTGTAGTCGGTATAGACGGTCAGCTCGCGCATGGTCACAGCGAGATCGTGCGATGTTTCATGGCCTCGTCCCACAGTTTTTCGCGGTCGGCGTCGAACACCAGGGCCGGCTCCTCGGGCGTGGTGAACCAGCCGCCGAGGGTGAGCTCGTTCTCCAGCTGCCCGGGTCCCCACCCGGCGTAGCCGAATGCGACCAGGCTCTGCCGCGGGCCCTTGTGGCGTCCGATGTCGCGCAGCACCTCCGGATTGGTGGTCATCGCCACGCGGCCATCGATATCGACGGTGCCCCTGCGACGGTAGCCGGCGCTATGCACGATGAAGCCTGCCTGCGGCTGTACCGGTCCGCCGGCGAACAGCCGCACGCTGCCGTCGGCACCCTTGCTGTCGAGGCCGAGCGCCTCCAGCAACCTGGCGATCGGCATCTCGCTCAGCGGGCGGTTGATCGCGATCCCGAGCGCACCCTTTGCGTTGTGCTGGACCATCAGGATGACGGTGCGCCGGAAGCGCGGATCGGTCATCTCGGGCACCGCGACCAGCAGCTGTCCGGCGAGCGAGGCACCCGGGCGCGCGTCCTCGGGCGTGGCAAGCGCCGCGGCCGGCATGGCCAGCAGGAGGCCGAACCGCAGCACGCCACGCCTGGACCGCAGGAGCGTCATCGCGGCGGCATCCTGCCGCGATGCGGCGATGCGCGCAAACCCGTCTATGCTGACGGACGCCTACCGCTGGAGAGCGCAAGGATTTCGTCCACCACTTGGCGAAGTGGTCGTGTGGCATTTATTGTCGTGCCGCTACCAGGTATGCCTTCTTTCGTTTGATGGGCCTGGCAATCAGTTGCCGTTCCGCTGGTGTTGCGCCCCAGTCAGTTGGGTCCAGAGCCACGCGCTCAGTAATCCGTCGGTTCACGGGGTCCAGATCAGCGTCGAGGACAAAGACGCCATCAAATAAGTCCATGAATTTTGCAAGATTCCTTGAGTGACCGCAGAAAAGGTGACCGGTTCATCGTGGCTGGCAATCAGGTTCTTCACTTTCTCCACATCCCAGATGTGATGCTCGTGCGTGAAGGTAGCCAATGACTCGTGCTTGCAACGATCAGTCGGCTTACCAGTCTCCGGGTCGCCTTGATAAGCCAGTTCACGATCACCATTGATCGCGTGGTGGCCGCGTCGCTGCAACTCTTTGCAGACAGAAGTTTTACCGGTGCCGGATAGACCCTCAATCAGATAGTTTCTTACGCCCATTGCTGGACGATACCAGCAACCAGCTGATACGACCATGGTTGAAACGGGATACTGTGCCCACGGCGGTCCCCTATGCCAAAGTGGTCGGCGGGACCGTCACGTTCATCGAGCGGACTGATGTGGCAACAGACTTCAGGAGGAAAATCGCATGCCTGACACACCCACCTTCGGCCGCTACGCCGAAATCCCGTTCGACCGGATGACACCCGAGCAGCAGGAAGGCTACCGCTTTCTGATCGACGGTCCGCGCGGGCGGTTGCCGGGGCCATACAAGATCTGGGTGCACAATCCGAAACTGGTGCATGCCGCAGAGCCGCTCGGACAGCACTTCACCCCCGGCGCGTCGTCGCTGAGCGAGCGCGAGCGCGAGATCGCCGTGGTGGTGATCACCAGCAAGTGGCACTCCGCCTATCCCAACAACGCGCACGAGAAGCGCGGCAAGGAGGTGGGATTGCCGGCGGCGTCGGTGGAGGCGATCATCGCCGGCCTGCCGACCTCGTTCCAGGATGCGCGCGAGCAGGCGGTCTACGAGGTGGCGATGGCGCTGGCCAACGTGCAGCTCGTGCCGCAGGGCCTGTATGATCGCGCGGTAAAGCTGCTGGGGCACGCGAGCATCACCGACATGATCGTGCTGATGGGCTATTACACCTGCGTATCACTGACGATGAACTTCTACGCCGTGCCGGCGGGCAGTCCCGGGCTGGCGCGCTGACGCGGACGCCGGCTGCGCCGCGCGTGGGTTGACGGCGGGCGGCAGAGCCATCTCCATGGCGCCAGCCGCGTGGCGCGCACGCCATGCCAGGAGGAATGCCGATGCCGACCAAGGTCCTGCTCGTCAACACGCTGGAACAGACGGTGAAGGAGGCGCAGGAGATGACGCCTCCCGGGTTCGAACTCGTGGTTGGCGCGCCCGGCAGCGCCGAGTACGCGGCGGCGCTCGCCGGCACCGAGTACCTGATCGGCAACGTCAGTCCGATGGACGAGGCATTCTTCCGCGCCGCGCCTCGGCTGCGGCTGGCGCAGCTGTTCAGCGCCGGCTACGACCACGTGGACCTGGATGCCGCGCGGCGCGCCGGCGTGGTGGTCGCCAACAACGGCGGCGCCAACTCGCGCGCGGTGGCGGAGCACACCATCCTGCTGATGCTCGCGGTCTACCGTAAGCTGGTGCCGCAGCACGCGATGACCTCGAGCGGCGTGTGGCGAGGCAACCAGCCGGTGCCGACATTCTACGAAATGCAGGGCAAGACCCTGGGCATCATCGGCTACGGCACGATCGGCAAGCGCGTCGCGCGCATCGCCGCCGGCGGCTTCGACATGCGCATCCAGTACAACGACATCGTGCGGCTTCCCGAGCACGAGGAGGACGCGCTGGACGTGCGCTATCGCCTGCTGCCGGAGCTGATGCGCACCTCCGACATCGTGACGCTTCACGTGCCGCTGACACGTCTGACGCGCAACATGATCAGCACGCGCGAGCTGGGCTACATGCAGCCGCACGCGGTGCTGATCAACTGCAGCCGCGGACCGGTGATCGACTTTGCTGCGCTGCACGAGACGCTCACCGCCCGCCGTATCGCCGGTGCCGGCCTGGACGTGTTCCCGCAGGAGCCGCCGTCGCCGTCCGAGCCCGTGCTGTCGCTCGACAACGTGGTGCTGACGCCGCACCTCGCCGGCGCCAGCCGCGAGACGCGGGTGAAGCAGACACGCAATGCGTTCGACAACGTGCTGCGCGTGCACCGTGGCGACCACCCGCTCTGGGTGGTGCCTGAACTGCGCGACATGGCGGTCAAGGCAGCGGCGGCGACGGCATGACCGAGCGCGGCGGCCTGCCTCCCGTTCGCATCGAGGTGACGGCGCAGTTCCTGGCGGACGCCGCCGAACGGCAGCGGGCCTATGCCGCCCGCCGCAAGATGTGGACCGCTTCGTTCCATCCGTCCGAGCCGCGCGCGCAGGCGGCGGCGCGGTCGCGCCGGACGGGCAAGATCAACGACCCGCGACAGGGGAAGTTCGAGCTATAGGCTGACCAGTCACGGCCGCAGTCACGTGGCGGTCATGCCCCCGTCGACGACCAGGCCGGCACCGGTCATGAAGCCGGCATCGTCGGAGGCCAGGAACACGATACCCTTGGCGATGTCCGTCGGTACGCCGAGCCGGCCCCACGGCACCGTTTCGGTCACGTTCTGACGTACCGGCGCTGTGTCGTTGCTGCCGGCGCGTTGGGCGCGGGCCATGAATGTCTGCTCGCCCATGTCGGTCTGGATGATTCCGGGGTGGATCGAATTCACCCGGATCCGATAGCCCTTGCGGCCGAATTCCAGAGCGGCCGACTTGGTGAACAGAGTCACGCCGCCCTTTGTCATCGAATAGAGCGGATCGAGCTGCGAGCCGACGATGCCGGCAACGGAGGCGAGATTGACGATGGCGCTGCCGTGCTCACTGGATTTCGCCGCCTCCCGCAGCGCCGGAGCCGCCAGCTTGGTGCCAAGGAACACGCCCGTCATGTTCACCGCGACGAGCCGATTCCACTCGTCGAGCGAGATCTCCTCGATGCCCTTGCCGATGAACACACCGGCATTGTTCACCAGGATGTCGAGTTTGCCGAACCGGCCGGTGGCGAGGTTGACGGCTGCGATCCAGTCCTCGTCGCGGGTGACGTCGAGGTGCACGTATTCGCTCTGCCCGCCGGCGGCATTGATGGCGGCGACCGTCTGTCGTCCGCGATCATCGAGCACATCGCCGACCACGACCTTGGCGCCGGCCTCTGCCATCAGCCGGGCAGTTTCGCCGCCGATGCCGCGAGCGGCGCCGGAGATCAGGGCAACCTTGCCGTCCAGACGACTCATGCTTCTCTGCCTTCCAGACCCTAGGGAAACCGCCACCGTTCCCGCAGCGAAGTCTAGGAAGGTTTGCGACGGCAAGGCAAACCGGCTACCGGCGCACCGCCGCCGGTGCTAAGGGCGTCGTCATCACATCCTGAATGCGGAGCGCTCAGCATGGACAACCCGACCGAATACACGCCCCCGAAGGTCTGGACCTGGAACAAGCCGAGTGGCGGCCGGTTCGCCAACATCAACCGCCCGATTGCCGGCCCGACCCACGACAAGGAGCTGCCGGTCGGCCGCCATCCCCTCCAGCTCTATTCACTGGGAACGCCGAACGGCGTGAAGGTCACCGTGATGCTCGAGGAGCTGCTGGCCCTCGGGCACGCCGGCGCCGAGTACGACGCCTGGCTGATCCGGATCGGCGAAGGCGATCAGTTCGGCAGCGGCTTCGTCGCGATCAATCCCAATTCCAAGATCCCTGCCCTGCTGGACCGCAGCGGTCCGAAGCCGATCCGGGTCTTCGAATCGGGCGCGATCCTGATGTATCTCGCCGAGAAGTTCGGCGCCTTCCTGCCGACCGAGCCCGACAAGCGGGCCGAATGCCTGTCATGGCTGTTCTGGCAGATGGGCAGCGCCCCGTATCTCGGCGGCGGTTTCGGCCACTTCTACGCCTATGCGCCGACCAAGATCGAATACGCCATCGACCGGTTCGCCATGGAGGTGAAGCGTCAGCTCGACGTGCTCGACCGGCGCCTCGCCGAGAGCCGTTATCTGGGCGGCGATGACTATACGATCGCCGACATGGCCGTCTGGCCATGGTACGGCGCCCTGGCCAAGGGTTTGCAGTACGGCGCAGGCGAATTCCTGTCGGTGCAGGACTACAAGCACGTGCAGCGCTGGACCGACGCGATCGGCCAACGTCCTGCGGCACGGCGCGGACGCATGGTCAACCGCGTCAATGGCGAGCCCTCCAGCCAGCTGCACGAGCGCCATGACGCCAGCGACTTCGAAACCAGGACACAGGACAAGCTGACACCCGGAGCCACCTGAACAACCCGCGGACGCCGCCGCCGCGGCGGTACTCAGCGAACGAATTTCGCTGCTTCGCCGACTCCGTGCGTTGAAGGTCGCGGCAAGCAGGCGGCAACGAAATGCTGGACCGACACTGGCCCGCACGCCGCAACCGCAGTTGGTGCCAGCGAACCAGCGCGGCGTGGGGACCCCGATGCCGTGATAGGTCGCCCGTCTCAGTACGCCAGCGCGCGATCTACCACCGGCTCCCAGCGGCCGTTGTGCACCACCGAGAGGAACGCCGAGGTGGCGCCGTGATGATTGGTCGGGCTGAATGAGTAGGTGCCACCGAACACATCGTGGAAATCCTGGATACTCTCCATCGCCTTCACCATGCTGTCGGTCGTGAGATCACGGCCCGCCCGCTTCAGCGCCTCGATGGCGATCTGCGCCGAAGTGTAGCCCATCTCGCCCAGGTAGTTGATCTCGAAGCCGTAGCGGGCCTTGTATTTCTGGCCGAGTGCCTTGATCGCCGGCCGCGGGTCGTCCGGATAGGCATAGAGCGACGGCGACATCGCATAGAAGCCTTCCGCCACATTCCCCGGCGCCTCGGCGATCGCGGTGTCATACGACGCCACCTGGCCCAGCAGATCGACGTTCCAGCCCAGCTTCTTCACGGTGGCGATGATCAGCGTCGAATCGCGCACGATGGTGCCCATGGTGATCAGATCGCAGTTGGCATCCCGCAGCTTGCTGACTGCAGCGGTGAAGTCCGTATCCGTCGGCTTATGCGCAGTGGTCGCCACCACCTTCATGCCCATCGCCTCGGTCTGCAGCTGCGCGCCGGCCAGAACGTCCTTGCCGAAATCGGTGTCCTGATACATCGCGCAGACCGCCTTCTTGCCGCGCTGCTCGACGAAGTATTTCACTCCGGCGCGCATCTGATCGACATAGGACGAGGTACTGGCTGAACTTCAGCTTGTGGAACGGCTCGAACATCGAGCGCGCCGCGGACAGCGGCAGCAGCTTCAGCATGTTCTTCTCGATCGCCATCGGGAAGGTTGCATTGTTCATCGGCGTGCCGCCGTCCTCCAGGGTCATGAACACGCCATCGTTGTTGATCAGCTTGTTGATCGCCTGCACCGTGCGCGGCACCTGGTACTGGTTGTCCTCCACGATGTAGCGGATCTTCCGGCCGTTGATGCCGCCCTGCTCGTTCACCTCGTCGAACGCGAGGCGTACCGCGTTGGAGTTGTTCACCCCTTGCACGGCAGTGACGCCGGAAAGGTCGGTGATGGTACCGACCAGGATTTCGGTATCGGTGACGCCGCGCTGGGTCTCGGCGAAAGCGGTGGATGCGAACAGCATCATCGATGCCGCCGCCAGCAGGCGCACGGTCGCACGTCTTGGATGCATTGGCAGGTTCCTCCCCTGGTTGCCGGGAAGGCTAATCCACGCGCTGCGCAAACGCCAAGCGAGCGATCAGGCCGAAGGCACCACCAGGAACAGATCCGTGTCGCCGGTGTCCTGTCCGCAGGCGGTCAGCAGCGCGTGTGCCTGGCCGCGATGATGCGTCTGGTGGTTGAAAAAATGCACGACCAGCGGCCCCTTCCGAGCCTGCATCTCCTTGCCGGCCGAGCCGCTGAACCACACCAGATCCTGGGCAAGCCAGGCATCGTCCACGCGATCCGCCCAGGCGGAGATGTCGGCATCCGCTCGCACGCGTCGCGCCCGAAGCGTGGCGAAGTCATCCACCATCCCGGCGCTCTGCTTCTGGCCGACCTCAGGCTTCGCCCAGCCGTCGAAGCGCGACATCCACTGTGTGTCGCCCCACAGGATGTGCGTGAAGGTGCCGTGGATCGAGTGCCAGAACGCGCCGCGGTCGGCCTTGCGCTCGGCGTCGGTCAAATGGGCGGCCGCGGCGTACAGCCGGCGGTTCATCTCGGCGTTGTACTGCGCCATCAGGCGGACATAGGCGGGCGTGATCATGCGGGCAGCCTCCATGCGACCTTCGCTTCCTGCCGATCCACAGCGATCCGTCAAGCTTGATCCATTCAATCGACATGACTGCCGACGGCACCCTTTCCGTACTGGCATTGATCGAGATCAAGGTCTCCCGCGACCGGCTGGGCGTATGATCGGTGCAAGCCAGTTCAGGAGGGGCACGTGGCATCGGACGTCCGGATCACATTCCGGGGCATGGAAGCGTCGCCGTCGGTCGAATCGCAGGTGCGGCGCAGGGCGGAGGATCTCCAGCGTATTTCGGATCGCATGACAGCCTGTCGGGTGACCATGGAAGCGGCGCACCGACACCATCATCAGGGCAAGATCTACCACGTTCACATCGACCTCGCGGTGCCGGGCGGCAGCATTGTCGTCACTCGCGAGCCGGGACAGGACCACGCGCACGAGGACCTGCACGTCGCGGTCCATGACGCCTTCGAACTCGGCGCGCCGCCAGTTGCAGGAGCACATCCGCCGCCACGGCGGGCAGACCAAGCGGCACGAGGAGGCGCCCCCGTAGTCCGCAGGTGCATCCGCGCCGCCGACCGGTCCTGGCTGAGGGCCGGCCGACGGCTCACCCGATCATCACATACTCCACCAGGCACGCCTCGCTCCGTATGTGTTCAAGGTGCGATGGCGGGCCGCCGGTCGAGCAGAACCTAAGCCGCCAGCGCAGCGATGGCTGCGCGGAGTTCCGCGATGCCTGCGGCCGTCTCGCTGCTCGTCACGCCAACGTCCGGATGCGCCGCGGGATGCGTGCGTGCCAGCCCCAGCGCCTCGGTCAGCTTGCGCTCCAGCGCCGCTGGCTTCACTCCATCCGCTTTGGTCAGCACCAGCTGGAACGTCACCGCCGCCAGGTCCAGCAGTTCCATGACCTCGCGGTCCGCCTCCTTCACCTCGATCCGAGCATCCAGCAGAAGCATCACGCGGCGTAGCGTGGGGCGACCGCGCAGGTAGTCGAACATCAGCCCCTGCCAATCCTCTTTCACGCTACGACTGGCGCGCGCGTAGCCGTAGCCCGGCATGTCCACCAGCGTCAGCCGGCCGCCCAGATCGAAGAAGTTGAGCTGTCGCGTCCGCCCCGGCGTGACCGACACCCGCGCCAGCGCCCGCCGTCCGGTCAGCGCGTTCAGCAGCGACGACTTGCCCACATTCGATCGCCCGGCGAACGCCACCTCGGGGCCGGCAGCCTGCGGCAGTTGATCCAGCCGCTGTGCGGCGTGCACGAATCGGCACTCCGAGGCGAACAGCAGCCGCCCCGCCTCTAACCGCTCCGCCGCTTCGTCTGTCAGGTTCGTGCGAGCCCCGGTCGCGCCAGGTGTGTTCGCCGCATGATCAGCCATTGCTGCGCAATCGACAGCAGGTTGTTCCAGCTCCAGTAGATCACCAGCCCTGCCGGGAAGCTCGCCAGCATAAAGGTGAAGATCAACGGCATGAACTGGAACATCCTCGCCTGCACCGGATCAGGCGGCGGTGGGTTCAGCCGCTGCTGCAGGAACATCGTGCCGCCCATGATCAGCGGCCACAGGCCCAAGTGGAACCACGGCGAGATCGTCGCCGGATCGAATGGGATCAGCCCGAACAGGTTGAAGATGTTGGTCGGATCGACTGCGGACAGGTCGTGGATCCAGCCGAAGAACGGCGCCTGCCGCATCTCTATCGTGACGAAGATCACCTTGTAGAGCGAGAAGAACACCGGAATTTGCACCACCATCGGCAGGCAGCCCGAGGCTGGGTTCACTTTCTCGGTCCGGTACATCGCCATCATCTCTTGCTGCATGCGCTGCGGCTCGTCCTTGAACCGCTCGCGCAGCGCCTGCATCTTCGGCGCCAGGAGCTTCATCTTGCTCATCGACCGGTACGAGTAGTTCGCCAACGGGAAGAACAGCAGCTTGACGAACAGGGTGAACGCCAGAATCGCCAGGCCGAAATTCCCCAGCAGGCCATACAGCCAATCCAGGCAGTAGAAGATCGGCTTGGTCAGGAAATAGAACCAGCCGAAGTCCACCGCCTTGTCGAAGCTGGGGATATGATCCTCTGCCTGGTAGCGGTCCAGCAGGCGCACGATCTTCGCGCCGGCGAATACCCGCGAGGACACGGACGCCTCGCCGTTCGCCGCGATGATCTTCGGCTCCTGCGCGAGGTAATCCACCTGGTAGTGGTCGCCGTTTTCCGTGGTGTGCTGGAATTTCACCGTGGAGGCGGTCGCCTGGTCCGGCACCAGCGCCGTTAGCCAGTATTTGTCGGTGATGCCGGCCCACCCGCCGGTCGCTGGCGCTTCATACGCGATGCCGTTCTTCTTCTCGCCCTCGCTCTTTGTGTTGGCGTAGGTGCTCTCCTGCAATTTGCCATCGACAACGCCGAGGAGGCCTTCGAACAGGATGTAGTAACCTGCCACCTGCGGCGTGTAGTCGCGCCGGATGCGCGCCCACGGGAACAGCTTCACGGGCGTGTCGGTCGCGTTGGTCACCGATTGCTGTACGTCGAACATGTAGTCGTCGTCCACCGACAGGGTGATCCGGAAGGTCAATCCCGCGCCGTTGTCCCAGGACAGTGTGATCGGATGCCCAGCACTTAGGGTGCCACCCGAACTGGTCCACAGAGTGTCGTTGTCCGGCAGCTTGACCTGCTCGCCGGGCGCCGCGAGCCAGCCGTACTGCACGTAGTAGGGCTGCGATTCTGACCGCGGCTCCAGCAGCCGCACGTTCGGCGAGTTGGGCTGCAGCGTCTCACGGTAGTCGGTCAGCACCAGGTCATCGAGCCGCGCGCCCAGCAGGCTGATCGAACCGCGCAGGCGATGCGCCGCGATCGGCACGCGCGGCACCTCCTTGGGCACTGACTGCGCGGCCGCGACGGACGCGCCGGCACCTGGCGATCCCTGCGCCGGCGTCACCCCGGACGGCGTGGTTTCGTGGGTGGCGACCGGCGCCGGCGGCTTGGGCGGCTGCGGCAGATGCGGCGCGATCAGCAGTTGGAACCCGAGCAGGATGGCGACCGAAATCGCGATCGCCATGAAGAGGCGCTTCTGGTCCATCACGCCTCCGTTCGGCAGCCGCAGGGTGGCACCGGGTCGTAGCCGCCCGCATGCCAGGGATTGCAGCGCAGGATGCGCCGCGCCGCGAGGCAACTGCCGCGCAGGGCGCCGTGGCCGCGCACCGCCTCGATGGCGTAGTCGCTGCAACTGGGGAAGAAGCGGCAATTGGCGCCGATCACCGGGCGAATCGTCCACTGATAGGTGCGGACGGCCCCGATTGCGATGTGCGCCGCCGGGGTCATGCCACGCCAGCCCGAGCCAGTGCCCGCCGCAGATCGGCCTGCAATTCGGAGAAATCCCGCCCGCGCGTCGCTTCGCGGCCGATCAGCACGAGGTCGACACCCGAGACCGGCTCCCCGGTCAGCACGAGCCGCGCCGTTTCCTTGAGGCGGCGTCGGGTGCGGTTGCGGATCACGGCGTTGCCGATCTTCTTCGTCACGGTAAATCCCAGCCGCACCGGCCCCTGGTCATCGCGCGCCAGTACCTGAAGGACCACTCCGGGCATCGGTACCTTGCGGCCCTTGGCGGCGGCGCGCAGGAACTCCGCGCGGCGCGTCAGACGGCCGAGCGCGGCCAAGTCAGGCCGACAGGCGCTTGCGACCCTTGGCCCGCCGGTTGGCCAGGACCTTGCGGCCGCCGACGGTGGCCATGCGGGCACGGAACCCGTGCCGCCGCTTGCGGACCAGCTTCGACGGTTGATAGGTGCGCTTCACGGCCGGTTCTCCGATGGTGCCCTGGGTTCCCGCACGCAGGCACGGGCAAGGGCGCCGAAAGCCGGCGCCCGTCGCAGGCGGCGGCTTATAGGGGGGCCGTACCGGGTCGTCAATCGCGCCCCACCGACATCTCGGGCCACCCACGGCGGATTGTCACGCGACACCGGGCGAAGGATGACTACATGCTTCCGCCATGCAACTCTTCCGCCGATTCTGGCCCATCGTCCTCCTGCTCGTGGCCATTGCCGCCGCCTGGGCAAGCGGTCTGACGCGCCAGCTCAGCTGGGCCTCCCTCGCGCACCACCAGGCGACGCTGGCCGCCTGGGTCGGGTCCCACCCAGTGCTGGCGCCCTTGCTCTACGTCGTGATCTATGCCGGCGCGGTCCTGCTTTCGCTGCCCGAGGCGGCGGTGCTCACGGTTGCGGCCGGACTGCTGTTCGGAACCCTCTCAGGGGGGATTTTGGCTGTGCTGGGCTCTTCGGCCGGCGCCATCGGCCTGTTCGTCGCCGTCCGTTACCACTTGGCCGATGCCATCGCCGCTCGCCGCGGCCGGCTGCTGGACGCCGCCCGTGAGGCCCTGCAGCGCGACGGGTTCAGCTATCTGCTGGCGCTTCGCCTGGTGCCGGCCTTCCCGTTCTGGCTGGTCAATCTCGCCGCCGCCCTGAGCGGGATGCGGCTGCTTCCGTACGCTGCAGCCACAGTGCTCGGAATCATGCCTGCCACATTTGTCTATGCCTCGATCGGCGCCGGTTTGGGCGACGTGCTGGCAACCGGCGGGCGGCCGGACCTCGCCGTGATATTCTCGCCACGGATCCTGGGCCCGCTGATCGGGCTTGCCTTGCTTTCGCTGCTTCCGGTCGCCTGGCGCAGGTGGAGGCGGTCCGATGCCTGACTTCGACCTGGCGGTGATCGGTGCCGGCGCGGCCGGCCTGTCCGTCACTGCCGTCGCCGCCCAGCTGGGACTGCGCGTGGCGCTGATCGAACGCGACCGCATGGGCGGCGACTGCCTGAACTTCGGCTGCGTGCCGAGCAAGGCGCTGCTCGCCGCCTCGCACGCCGCCCAGGCGGCGCGGGCGGCCGCGCGGTTCGGCATCCGCCTGCCCGAGCCCGAGATCGACTGGCATGCGGTGCAGGAGCACGTCCATGGCGTAATCGCCGCGATCGAACCCACCGATTCGGCAGCGCGCTTCCGCTCGCTCGGCGCGACCGTGCTGCGCGGCGAAGCCCGGTTCGTCGCCCCGGACACCCTGGCCGTCGATGGGCGCCGGTTGACCGCGCGTCGGATCGTCATTGCCGCCGGCAGCACGGCATTCGTGCCGCCGATCCCGGGTCTGGAGACGATGCCCTTCCTGACCAACGCGACTGTCTTCGATCTTGCCCAGCGACCCGAGCACTTGCTGATCCTGGGCGGCGGCCCGATTGGGCTGGAACTCGCCGACGCCTTCTCCGGTCTCGGCAGCCGGGTCACGGTTGTCGAGGCGGCGACGATCGCCGGCAGGGAGGATCCGGAACTGGTCGCCGGGCTGCGCGAGCAACTGGCCGCGCGCAGCGTCACGCTGCTGGAAGGGGTGGAGGTGAAAGCGGTTGCCGCAGGTCCGAGCCTGGTCCTGGCCGACGGCCGCCACATCGCCGGCAGCCACCTGCTGGTCGCGGTCGGCCGACGGCCGAACCTTGCAGCGCTGGATCTCACGGCCGGCAACGTCCGCGCCGGCCCCGCCGGCATCGTCACCGATCGCGGGCTGCGCAGCCTGACCAACCGTCGCGTCTATGCCGTCGGCGACATCGCCGACCCGCAGGGCATCGGCCCGCGCGCCTTCACCCATGTCGGATCGTACCACGCCGGCATCGTCATCCGCCGCGCGCTGTTCCGGCTACCGGTGCGGATCGACTATGCCGCACTGCCGCGCGTCACCTATACACGTCCGGAACTCGCCCAGGTGGGAATGACCGAGGCGGAGGCGCGCGCCGCCGGCCACCGGGTGTCGGTTCTGCGGTGGCCGCTGACCGACAACGACCGGGCGGTTGCCGAAAGGGACACGCCGGGCCTGGTCAAGCTTGTTGCCGCCGGAAGCCGCGTCGTCGGTGCCGGCATCCTGGCACCGACCGCCGGCGAGATGATCGGCCTATGGACGCTGGCCATAGCCCAACGCGTGAAGCTGGCGATGATTGCGTCGCTGATCGCGCCCTATCCGACCCGGGCCGAGGCTGGCAAGCGGGCCGCCGGGACCTATTTCGCGCCGAAGCTGTTCGCGCCGCGCACCAAGGCGCTGGTCCGGCTGCTGGCGCAGTTGCCGTAGACCGGCGTTCCGCCCAATTTGCTGCCATGACCGATGCGAGTGCCGGACCGCCGCGCGTCAGGCCCCGCCAGAGCCTATCGGGCCGCCTCTGGCTGGTGGCCACGCTTGCCGTTCTGCTGAGCGAGATCGTGGTCTTCCTGCCCTACATCGCGCACGAGCGGTCGCTTTGGCTGACCGGTCGTATCGAGGATGCCACGATCGTCGTGCTTGCCGCCGCCAACACCACGATGGACACCGCGCGGCACACCGAGCTGCTGCACCTCGCGGACACCGAGGCGATCCTGCTCAAGGACCGCAACGGCACGGTGAAGATCGGCGATGTCACGATGGGGTCGGATGCCAGCATCGACCTGCGGCAGGAGGGTCTTCTGCTCCGCATCCGGCGCGCGATGCGTGCCCTGGTGATGCATGACAACCGTCTGATCAAGGTGTCGGACTCGAGCCCGTATGCGCCGGACACCGAGGTCCGGATGTGGCTGCACGAAGGCGGTCTGGGCCGCGCGCTATGGAACTTCGCCGGCGACTTCGCCGTCCTGTCCCTGGCGATCGCCGGTGTGACCGGCGGCCTCGTCTATCTCGCGGTCCTCCTGCTGCTGGTGCGACCGATGCGCCGGCTCACCGGCAGCATCGCCGCCTTCCGAGCCGATCCCGAGCGGACGACGCCGCTCGATGCCGACAATCTCACGGTGCTGTCGCACGACGAGATCACCATCGCCGGGCGCGAGCTGGCGACGATGCAGCACGAGCTGCGCGCCGCGCTGTGGCGCAACGCACGTCTCGCCGCCCTCGGCACCGTGGTCGCGAAGGTCAGCCACGACCTGCGCGGCATCCTGACTTCGGCGCTGTTGACCGCGGAACGGCTCCAGCTCAACCCCGACGCCCGGGTGCAACGCGCCGGCGAAGTGCTTGCCACGGCAGTCGACCGCGCGGCGGACCTGGTACGGCGCACGCTGGACTATGCGCGCGAGGGTCCGCCGCCACTGGCGTTCACGCCCGTCGCGCTGGCGCCGCTGGTGACCGAGGCTGCGGAACTGACCCCGCAGCCGGGTCATCCGCTTCATCTGACCAACACGATCGATCCTGGCATCTCGGTTCTGGCGGAGCGCATCCAGCTGTTTCGGGTGCTGTCGAACCTTATGCGCAATGCTGCGGAGGCAGGAGCGAGAAGCCTGCGCGTCTCGGCCCGGTGCGACGGCCTGGTTGTCCTGGTCGACATCGCCGATGACGGCCCCGGTCTGTCGCAGGCGATTCTCGGCGAGCTGTTCCGACCATTCGCCGGCAGCGGAAGGCGTGGTGGTTCCGGCCTTGGGCTGGCGATCGCGCGCGATCTGATGGTTGCGCATGGTGGCGATATCCAGCTGCTGGAGTCCGGGCCGACCGGGACCACGTTCCGCCTCACCCTCCGCCTGGCCGAACCGGCGCAGCCAGGTGAGGCCGGATTGCAGGGTGAGCGGATTGCTCCGACAACGTCCGCCGACGTATAGGTCGCCTCCCGTCACGGACCGGAGGACAGGGCGCGTGCCGATCGGACAGTGGCCCGGGCCTGCGACCGCCCGCGGGTCTGGTTTCGCCACCGCGGTGATTTAGGCGCCGCTGGTCCTCAGGCTTTGCGTGGGCTGCGTCGAGCGGGCGGCAAATTGAGATGGCCCGGTCCGCGGCTGTCTGGGATCCTGCGCAATACCTGCGGTTCTCCGGCGAGCGGCTGCGGCCGGCGCTGGATCTGTTGGCGCAGGTGCCGCTCGTCTCGCCCGAGCGCGTGGTGGATCTCGGCTGCGGCGCCGGGAACGTCACCGCGATCCTACGGCAGCGCTTCCCCGACGCCGAGGTCACCGGCATGGACGGGAGCGCCACAATGCTGGAGAAGGCGCGCGCCACGGTGGCGGACTGCGCCTTCGAGCAGGGCGACTTCTTCACCTGGCAGTCGGCGCAGCCGCTCGATCTGATCTATTCGAATGCCGCGCTGCAATGGGTGGACCGGCACCCGACGCTATTCCCCCGGCTGCTGGGTTTGCTGGCGCCCGGCGGGGTGTTGGCGGTGCAGATGCCGGACATGTTCGACACGCCGCTGCGTCGGATCCCTTACGAACTCGCGGCGCACAGCCCCTGGTCGCAGCATCTTGCCGGAGTAACGTCCGCGCCGGGTATCCTGGCGCCCGCGGACTACTGGGACCTGCTGCGCCCGCCTTGCGCCGACCTCGATATCTGGCGCACCACGTATATGCATGCTCTCACCGGCGAACATGCGGTGCTTGCCTGGGCCTCGGGCAGCAGCCTGCGGCCATTCCTCGACCGGCTTCCTGCGGATCGGCGGGATGCGTTCGGCGTGGCCTACTCGGACCTCGCCCGCTCGCATTACCCGCAGCGTGCCGACGGCACGACGCTGCTGCCATTCCACCGGCTGTTCATCGTGGCGCGTGTCAGCGCCTGAGCCTGGTGCCGTTATTCCGGCCGTTCGGTGGCGCTCGTCAGATACATGGTCGCCAGCCCGAACCAGCGTGTCTGGAACGCGATGCGGACCGGCAGCGGCGGCGCGTTCGGCATCAGTGGCGCCAGCCACGCCATCCCGTGCAACGGCCGTCGGTGTTCCGGGTCGTCCTCGCCCAGCAAAAAGCCGGCCAGTTCGCGGCCCTCGAAGTCGCAGCGCAGTGCCGGCCCGGTGAAGCTGGAGCCATGGGTCGGCTCCAGCTGCTCCTCGCCGCCGGTATGTGCGACGACCTCCAGCACGCGCCTGCCATCGTAGGTGCGAACCTGCGTCTCGCAGGCGTGGTCATGCGCCACCCGGCGCATGAGCTGCGCCAGCGCGCTCAGCGTGTCCATGGTATGCAGCTGCAACTCGGTTGGCACCGCCTCGCGTTCCGAACTCCTGCGGCGGCTGCAGCTCCCTGATCTGCGGCAGGCCGCGGTCGTAATCGATCAGGGTTCGGCGCTCCTGCCCGCGCCAGACGCCCTCTCCCGAGAAAGCCAGCGGCGCCGCCTGATCATCGTGCCACAGGCCACGGACGGAATTGGTCTGGTGGCCGCGGTACAACAGCCCCACCAGTCCGGTGGTATGATAGTCGACGTCGATGCGGTAGTTCCACGGCCCGAGGCCGAAGAAGGCGTGCAACTGCATGACCTCGATGCCGGCAGCATAGCTGTCGTAGGACAGCTGCGTCTGCGCGACCTGTGCCGAGGCGCTGGTGGCGCCGTGGATGAGAAGCCCCGCGATGGCGGCCACAAAGCGCTGCATGCCGTATGGTGCACTGCGGCAGGCAACGGGACAAGCGCGGCACGCCTGCGCTTGACTTTCCAGCCGGGCGCCGCCTATTTCGACCGGCGATGGGGCGCGTAGCTCAGCGGCAGAGCACCGTCTTCACACGGCGGGGGTCACTGGTTCAATCCCAGTCGCGCCCACCATCGTTTCAATGGTAAGACATGTGTAGCCGTCGGGATAACCGTTGGCCGCTCGCAACGCAGCCAGGCTCCCCGCCAGCTTCGGGCTGATTCGAGGTCGTCTCACTCGGCAGCGGGATTTCGCGGCCAAACCAGCCGGCGGCCGGCTGAAGGTCGCGACTATTGCATCTGGCGGTCGCAGTCGCGCGGCCCTTGACCGCTGCCTCCGCCGGCAGCAGACACTCTCATACCCGAAGCACAGCGGTGTCGTGGCCAGCACCGTCGCGCGGATCTTCCTGCCAGCCTGGAGCGATGCCCCCGCGCCCGACGTACCTGCGTCCATTACCGATCGCACCTAGATCGGCTATCACATCGCCCGGGACATGACATCGACCGGGGTAGCCATGCCAGACAACGAGGGGGAGTCGTACGACTTCATCGTCACCGGGGCCGGGTCCGCCGGCTGCGTGGTGGCGTCGCGGCTTTCCGAAATCGGGGCGTCACCGAGTGCTGCTGCTGGAAGCGGGACCACCGGACCGCAACCCGTGGATCCACATCCCGCTCGGCTATGCGCGCACCTATGTCGATCCGGTGGTCAACTGGCGGTTCGAAACGGAACCGCAGCCGCAACTCGGCAACCGTCGTCTGTATCTCCCGCGCGGCAAGACGCTGGGCGGTTCCAGTTCGATCAACGGCATGGTCTATATCCGCGGCAACCATGCGGATTACGATGAATGGCGCCAGCGCGGCTGCGAAGGCTGGGACTGGGATTCGGTCCTGCCGTATTTCAAGAAGGCGCAGAACCAGACGCGGGGCGGTGACGAATTCCACGGCGTCGGCGGACCGCTGCACGTTTCGGACCAGCCTGGCCGCTTCGAGCTCGCCGATGCCATGCTGGAGGCCTGCGTGCAGGCCGGCATCCCGCGCAATCCGGACTTCAACGGCGCGCAGCAGGAAGGCTGCGGCTACTACCAGACCACCACGCTGAAGCGCCGCCGCTGGAGCGCCGCGCAGGCCTATTTGAAGCCGGCGCGCAGCCGCGAGAACCTGGTGATCCGCACCGGCGCGCATGCGATGCGCGTAGTAATCGAGAACGACCGCGCCGTCGGGGTCGAATTCCACACCGCGCGCGGACGCGAGACGGCCCGCGCGCGCGGCGAGGTCGTTGTTTCCGGCGGTGCCTATGGGTCGCCGCAGCTTCTGCTGCTGTCGGGCCTCGGACCCGCGCAGCATCTGCTGGACGTCGGCGTGCCCGTGGTGCGCGACATGCCGGCGGTCGGCTCCAACCTGCACGATCACTTCAACTCATATGTGGCGTGGCGCTGCACCAAGGCGATCACGCTGAACGACCTCGAGGGCAGCAAGCTGCGCAAGCTGTCGGCCGGTGTCCGCTACGCGCTGTTCCGTTCCGGACCGATGGCAAGCAACGGCATCCATGCCGGCGTCTTCACCCGCAGCGATCCGCGCCTGGAGCGTCCTGACATCCAGCTCAACATGTTCGAGTGGAGCACGCTGCAGCGGAGCAAGGACGGCATCGTGCCGCATCCGTTCCCGGGCTTCACCATCAGTCCCGTGCATCTGCGCTGCGACGGTCGCGGCACGGTGCGTCTCGCCAGCCCCGATCCGCTGGCGCCACCGTCGGTGCTGTTCGACTACCTGCGTACCGAGTACGACATGCAGGCGGTGATCTTCGGCATCCGCCTGGCGCGGAAGATCGCCGAGCAGCCGGCGCTGAAGCCCTACGTGGCGGAGGAACTGCAACCGGGACCGTCGGTCAGCAGCGACGCGGACCTTGCCGCGTATGTGCGCGAGAGCGGCGTGTCCAACCAGCATCCCACCAGTTCCTGTGCGATGGGCCATGGGCCGAACACCGTGGTCGATCCGCGGCTGCGCGTGCACGGGATCGACGGACTGCGCGTGGCGGATGCGTCGATCATGCCGGTGGTGGTGGGCGGCAACACCAACGCGCCGACCATCATGATCGGCGAGAAGGCCGCGGCGATGATCCTGGAGGACGCCGTGTCTGTGCCGCAGCGCGCGGCCGCCTGAACGCGGGGGCGGCGGCGCGTTCAGACATTGTCGGCCTCCGTCGAAGCAACCCGCCGAGCCGTGCCGGCGTGCCCCCACGCCCAGCCCTTGATGTCCGGCATGTCATCGCCGTAGCGCGCGATGTACTGCTTGTGCTCGATGAGCTTGTCGCGGATCGCCTGCTTGGCGTAGGCGGCCCGCGCGCCCAGCTGTGGGACCCGGTCGATCACGTCGGCGACCAGGTGGAAGCGGTCGATGTCGTTCATCACGCACATGTCGAACGGCGTAGTGGTCGTCCCCTCCTCCTTGTAGCCCCGCACATGGATGTTCGCATGGCCGGTCCGCCGGTAGGTCAACCGGTGGATCAGCCAGGGATAGCCGTGGAACGCGAAGATGATCGGTCGGTCGGTGGTGAACAATGCGTCGAAGTCGCGATCCTCCAGTCCGTGCGGATGTTCGCTGACCGGCTGCAGCTTCATGAGGTCCACGATGTTGATGACGCGGACCTTCAACTCCGGCGCGTGTCGTTGCAGCAATTCGACCGCCGCGAGCGTTTCGAGTGTCGGCACATCGCCACAGCACGCCATCACGACGTCCGGATAACCGCCGCGGTCGCTGCTGGCCCACTCCCAGATGCTGAGCCCGGCCGTGCAGTGCTTGATCGCCTCGTCCATGCTCAGCCATTGCGGCGCCGGCTGCTTGCCGGCCACCACGACGTTCACGTAGTTCCGGCTGCGCAGGCAGTGATCGGTGACCGACAACAGGCAGTTCGCGTCCGGCGGCAGATAGACCCGCACCACCTCTGCCTTCTTGTTGACGACATGGTCGATGAAGCCCGGGTCCTGGTGGCTGAAGCCATTGTGGTCCTGGCGCCAGACATGGCTCGACAGAAGGTAGTTGAGCGAGGCGATCGGCCGCCGCCATGGAATGTGGTTGCACACCTTCAGCCATTTGGCGTGCTGGTTGAACATCGCATCGATGATGTGGATGAAAGCCTCGTAGCAGGAGAAGAACCCGTGCCGGCCAGTGAGCAGGTAGCCCTCGAGCCACCCCTGGCACTGATGCTCGCTCAGCATCTCCATGACGCGGCCGTCCGCTGCGAGGTGGTCGTCCCACGGCACCGTCTCGGCGACCCAGGCACGGTTGGTGACCTCGAGCACATCCTGCCAGCGATTGGAATTGTTCTCGTCGGGGCTGAACAGGCGGAGGTTCCGTGACTCCGCATTCAGCTGCATGACATCGCGCAAAAACCTGCCCATCTCACGCGTGGACTCGGCATTGACCGCGCCCGGTGCCGGGACGCCCACAGCATAGTTGCGGAAGTCGGGCAGCCGAAGGTCGCGCAGGAGCAAACCGCCGTTGGCATGCGGGTTTGCACTCATGCGGCGAGTGCCGCTTGGGGCAAGCTCGGCGAGTTCCGGTCGCAGACGCCCGTTCTCGTCGAACAGCTCAGCCGGACGATAGCTCTTCATCCACTCTTCGAGCAGACGGACATGCTCCGGGTTCTCGTGCATCTCGCCCATCGGCACCTGATGCGCGCGCCAGTAGTCCTCGGTGCGGCGTCCGTCGATCTCCTTCGGGCAGGTCCATCCCTTCGGCGTGCGGAGCACGATCATCGGCCAGCGCGGCCGTCCGGTGAAACCGTGGTCGTGCGCATCCTGCCTGATTCGGCGGATCTCGGCGAAGACCGCATCCAGGGTCGACGCCATCAGTTCGTGCATTCGGTCGGGATCATGCCCTTCGACGAAATAGGGCGTGTAGCCGTAACCGCGAAACAGTTGGTCGAGTTCCTCGTGGGTTATCCTGGCAAGCACGGTGGGATTGGCAATCTTGTAGCCATTGAGGTGGAGGATCGGCAGGACTACACCATCGGTCAGCGGATTGAGGAACTTGTTGGAATGCCAACTTGTCGCCATCGGTCCGGTCTCGGCCTCGCCGTCGCCGACCACGCAGGCAACGATCAGGTCCGGGTTGTCGAACGCGGCGCCATAGGCGTGCGACAGCGCATAGCCGAGTTCCCCGCCCTCATGGATGGAACCTGGGGTCTCGGGCGCGACATGACTGGGAATGCCGCCTGGGAACGAGAACTGCGTGAACAGCCGCTTCATACCCGCCTCGTCGGAGGAGACGTTCGGGTAGACCTCGCTGTAGGTGCCCTCGAGATAGGCGTTGGCGACCAGCGCGGGCCCGCCGTGGCCAGGACCAGTAACATAAATCATGTCGAGGTCGTGCTGCTTGATGATCCGGTTCAGATGAGCGTAGAGGAAGTTCAAACCGGGCGTGGTTCCCCAATGCCCCAGCAGACGCGGCTTGATGTGATCCTTGGTCAAAGTCTGCTTCAGCAGCGGATTGTCGTACAGATAGATCTGGCCGACCGACAGGTAGTTGGCCGCTGACCAGTATCGCTGGATGAGAGCGCGTTCATTTTCGGACAGAGTCATCGACATGATCACCTCTCGCTGCCGGGATGCCTGCATGCCTGTGAGCGGCACATCGCACATTGACGCGGATCAACGCGGGACCGACGGGTCTCGGTGAGAGTGCGACACACCGGATGTACGCAGCAATGCCAAGGCGGTCGACCCAAGTCAATCGCTTGCACCGGGTTCAATCAGGTCAACTTGTGCGCGAGGAAACGCCAGCGAGACGACGGCCGGACGCGCGCGGTTGCGCCTCATTGCTTGCTCGGACATCATGCGGCAGCGGGGCGCGGGAGGCACGTTCATGTACGCGAAAGCGATTGAGTTGAGTCGGGCGGTGCCACGTGTAAAGAGCGAGGTAGCCGGCGCGATCGCTGCGCTGCTTCTTGGTACTTTCGTGGTTTTCATCGTCGGCTTCGCCGGGGCTTCCGTCCTGCACGAGGCTGCGCACAACACACGGCATTCCATCGCCTTTCCCTGCCACTGACGGGGCGATGGCAACCTTCCGTGCCCTGTTCTTCGTGGCTCTGGTCGCGGGCATCGTAGCGGGAGCGACAGCTTCGGTGATCCAGGCGGGCAAGATGTGGCCCTTGATCGCGGCCGCCGAAGTGTTCGAGGCCGCCGCGCAACACCACGCTCATGGCGCCGCCGAGTTGGTCTGGAGCCCGGAAGGTCCGTTACGGTCGGCACTGGCAGTCCTCTTCAATATCGTCGCCGGCCTCGGTTTCGGCCTGCTGCTGAATGCGGTTGCGCGCCTCTGGACCTTGCGGAGCGGCCGACCCTTCACCGCCTCCGACGGCGTCCTGTGGGGCGCCGCGGGATTTGCCGCGTTTTCGCTGGCACCCGCATTCGGCCTGCCACCGGAGTTGCCGGGAATGGCGGGCGGTGAACTGCTGGTCCGGCAGCTGTGGTGGATTGCCACCACCTGCTGCACGGCCGGCGGGATCGCGGTGCTGGTCTACGCAGCTGGCGCCTGGCGAAGTGCGGGGATCGTGCTGATCGTGCTGCCGCATCTCGTCGGTGCCCCGCGCGCCGGCGCGTACGGCAGCGTCCCCGGTGAGATGGGCGCGGCCTTCGCCGCCGCATCGCTGGGCGCCTCCGCGGTTTTCTGGCTTGTCCTAGGCTGGGTTTCCGGCTGGGCGCAGCAACGGCTGTTTCGATCAGCCTGACCCGCGGTCGCTGCAATCCGTCAAACGCCGCCGCTGGCGGTTCCCGAGGCCGCTGGCAGTTCAACCGGTTCGCCATGTGGGGTCGAGCGATAGGCCTCCGCCCAGGCTGCCTTGCGTTGGTCGAGGTCGGAGGTGCTGAACATCCGTTTCGCGGTGACCAGGCGTTCCAGCGCCACGAGCCAATGGTCGTAATAGCGCGATCCGTCATCGACCTCGCCACGTCCGCGCGCCTCGCGCAGCACGACAGCCAGCGCCGCCGCCCATTCGGGCCAACTGAAACATCCCGCCTCATGCAGGCGCACGGTCAGTGCGAAGGCCTCGGCCTGCCAGGGCTCGGTAAAAACCGGTCCGTCACCGTCCCGCGGCAGGCCGGTGTCCGCGGCGAAACGGGCGACCCCGTCAGGCTGGGGCAAGGTAGTCCTCCCACAGATCGATACAGACCGTATCGCGCGGACTGGCGGCCTCCCCCCACAGATCACGCGCCCGGAACCTCACCGTGTAGAGCGGCTGGGCGTTCTCGCCCTGGAACAGCGCGTTGGTGTCCGGGAACACATGTGCGCCGTGCAAGGCGGTGATGATGCCAGGCTTGTCGCGGGCGTAGCGCGGCAGGCGCGTATGGGTCATCGGATGAATGTTCCTGGTGCGGATCGCGTCGCCGACCTGGAAGATCGATTGCCGTTCGACGCTGCGTGTCTTGGGGGCGCCGCGCGCCATGACCTCGGGTACCTGCTCCGCGGTCAGCGGTGGCGCGCGCTTGGGCGCCGCTGGATCGGCGTGGCCGGTTTCCGCTTCCTCACGCGTGATCAACCCATGCCGGACGGCGTTCTCGACCAGGCCATAAATCCATTTTTCGTAGTAGCTTGCACGCAGATACTCGGCGGCGGGCATGTGCTCGATCTGTTGCCGGCCTGCATCGCCGGTCCAAAGTCTCCAGGCCCCGATCGCCGAGGAGAGGGCATAGGCCCGCGCCTCCCATGGCGCGTGCCAGACCGGCTCATTCGGTTCGGGGGCGAGGGGCCCGAGACCATGCATGCCCCCCATGTCATGCACGCCGTTCATGACGCAGCCACCCGCGCGACGCCGATCATCGAATCACGGGTCACCAGAGTTGCGAGCTGATCTTCGGTCAGCGATTCGGTGCCGGCGGGACGCTCCGGCAGAACCAGGTAGCGGAGTTCGGCGGTGGAATCCCACACCCGCACCTCGATCTCATCGGGCACTTCCAGTCCGAATTCTCTCAGCACGGCGCGCGGTTCGATCACCGAGCGGGAACGATACGCGGCAGACTTGTACCAGACCGGCGGCAGACCCAGCACCGGCCATGGATAGCAGGAGCACAGGGTGCAGACGATCACGTTGTGGACCGTTGGCGTGTTCTCGACGACGATCATGTGTTCGCCCTGGCGCCCGGAATAACCGAGTTCCGCGATGGCGGCTGTGGCATCGGCCAACAACCGGGCCTTGTAGGCGGGATCGGTCCAGGCGCGCGCCACGACACGCGCGCCGTTCCGCGGGCCGACCTTGTGTTCGTAGTATTCGACGATGGCATCCAGGGCGGCCGGATCGACCAGGCCCTTTTCCACCAACAGGGATTCGAGTGCCTTGACCCGCAGTGCAGGATCGCTGGGAACGACACTGTGGTCATGGTCATGGTGGCGGCTGCGGGGATCGTGGGAACTCATGACGACGCCCTCCTGAACCACTCGGTTGTCGTATTGACGGCTTCGCAAGCATTGTCACGGCGACGCTGGGCATCGACAGCGCGAGCCTCGCGCCGTATCGGTGAAATGGCAATATCGCCGTGACGGCCGTTGGCCCCTTGACCCTGCAGCCGGCCTGCATGCGAAATGGCGGGCATGGCAACGAACGAACCGACCTACGACTACATCGTCACCGGCGCCGGCTCGGCTGGATGCGTGCTCGCGGCACGGCTCTCGGAGTCTCGGCAAGCACCGCGTGCTGCTGCTGGAGGCCGGCGGCAAGGACAGCAACTTCTGGATCCACGTGCCGCTGGGCTACGCCAAGACCTTCGTCAATCCGAAGGTCAACTGGATGTTCGACAGCGAACCGGAGCCCAACCTGAACAACCGCGTCATGTACCAGCCGCGCGGCAAGGTGCTGGGTGGCACCAGCTCGATCAACGGCATGATCTACATGCGCGGCAACCACGCCGACTACGACGAGTGGCGCCAGCGCGGATGCGAGGGTTGGGACTACGACTTCGGTCCTGCCGTATTTCCGCAAGGCGGAGGACAACCAGCGTGGTTCGTCCGAGTTCCATGGCAGCGGCGGCCCGCTGCGCGTCTCGAATCAGCCGTATGAGTGGGAGATCGGCCGGCTGCTGCTCAACGCCTGCATCGAGGCCGGCATCGAGTACAACCCCGACTTCAACGGTGCGCGCCAGGAAGGCGCCGGCTACTACCAGACCACGACGAAGGACCGCCGCCGCTGGAGCACAGCGGCGGCCTACCTGCGGACCGCGCGCAAGCGGCCCAATCTGGTGATCCAGACACACGCGCACGCGACGCGCGTGCTGCTGGAGAACGGCCGCGCGGTGGGCGTGGAGTTCCGCACGCCGCGCGGGCTGGAGACCGCCCGGGCGCGCGGCGAGGTGATCGTCTCGGGCGGCGCCTACGGCTCGCCGCAGCTTCTGCTGCTGTCGGGCATCGGTCCGGCGGAGCATCTGCAGGACAAGGGCATCGCCGTGCAGCACGACCTGCCGGGCGTCGGGTCCAACCTGCACGACCACTTCAACACGTACTGCGCCTGGCGCATCTCGCGCTCGCTGTCTCTCAACGTGCTGCATCACAGCATCCCGCATCAGCTGCTGGCAGGCGCGAAGTATCTGCTGTGGCGCGGCGGGCAGATGTCGGGCAACGGGCTGTATGTCGGCGCGCTGGTACGCAGCGACCCCGCACTCGAACGGCCCGACCTGCAGATGAACATTTCCGCCTGGAGCACGATCGATCGCACGCGCGATGGCATCATCTCGCATCCGTTTCCGGCATTCGCGATCAGCCCGGTGCATCTGCGCCCGGAGGGACGCGGTACGGTGCGGCTGAAGAGCCCGGATCCGCTGGCGCCGCCGGAGATCCGCTTCAACTTCCTGCGCAGCGAGTACGACATGCAGGCCATGCTCGCCGGCATCCGCATCGCACGGAAGATCGCCAGCCAGCCGGCGCTGAAGGGGTTGGTGGTGGAGGAGGTGCTGCCGGGTCCAGCGGTCGCCAGCGATGAGCAGCTGCGGGCCGAGGTGAAGCTGCGCGGCGTGTCCAACCTGCATCCGGTGGGATCGTGCGGCATGGGACACGGTCCGAACGCCGTGGTGGATCCGCGACTGCGGGTGCACGGCATCGCCGGGCTGCGCGTGGCGGACGCCTCGATCATGCCGTCGATTGTCGCCGGCAACACCAATGCACCGAGTATCATGATCGGCGAGAAGGCGTCGGATATGATCCTGGAAGATGCACGCCGCCCGGCGTTGCAGCCGGCCGCTTAGCCCGGCTTCCCGTCATCTTGCGCCTGACGTCGGGGTGAGATGCGGCCGTTGGCTCGGCACTGAAGCATCTTGGCCCTTTTGCGGCCTTTGCGTCCGTTCGGGTTGCATCTTGCTTCCTGCGACCCGACTGGTCCGTAACCTTCTCGCAGACGAGTTGCGGGGCTGGCCCTATCGCACCGTCGCAACGCGCAGCGAATTGGTGGTGCCGGAGTGGCCGAACGGCACGCCGGCGGCGACCACGATCTCCTCGCCGTGGCTGGCGAAGCCTTCGGTCTGTGCCACACGCATCGCGCGTGACACCGCCTCGGTCATCGAATGCGCATCGGCGGCCACCATCGCATGGAGCCCCCACACCACCGCCATGCGTCGCGCGGTCGATTTGTGCGGCGTCAGGCAGATGATCGGCGCCTCAGGCCGTTCGCGCGCGACGCGCAGCGCAGTGGCGCCCGAGTCCGTATAGGCCACCACCGCCTTCGCGCCGATCGTGTGGCACACTTGGCGCGCGGCGGCAGCGATCGCGTCGGCGGTGGCGTGCTCGGGTTCGGCGCGGCTGGACTCGATCATGGCGCGCCAGCCGGAATCTTGCTCCACACGCGCGACGATGCGGTCCATCATGTTGACCGCCTCGTAGGGGTACTGCCCGACCGCGGTCTCCCCCGACAGCATCACCGCATCGGCGCCATCGAACACCGCTGTCGCCACGTCGGAGGCTTCAGCGCGCGTCGGCGCCGGCGCGCCGATCATGCTTTCCAGCATCTGCGTCGCGACCACCACCGGCTTGCCCAGCTGGCGTGCGAGGCGGACGATGCGTTTCTGCGCCAGCGGCACTTCCTCGGGCGGCAGCTCCACGCCGAGATCGCCGCGCGCCACCATCACCGCGTCGGTCAGTTGCATGATGGAGCCGAGGTTCTCCAGCGCCTGCGGCTTCTCCAGCTTCACCATCACCCAGGCGCGACCCTTGATCAGCGCCTTCGCCTCGGCCACGTCCTCCGGCCGCTGCACGAAGGACAGCCCGATGTAGCTCGCGCCGTGTTCCAGCGCGAAGGCGAGATCGTTGCGGTCCTTGTCAGTGAGTGCCGGGATCGGCAGCACCACGTCGGGCACGTTGACGCCCTTGTGGTCGGACAGCGGACCGCCGACCAGCACTTCGGTCTCCAGCGCGTCGCCGCGCTTGCGCGCCACGCGCAGGCGCAGTTTGCCGTCGTCGAGCAGCAGCGAGCAGCCGATCTGCGCCGCCTCGATGATCTCCGGATGCGGCAGGTTGACGCGCGAGGCGCTGCCCGGCGTAGGGTTGAGGTCGAGGCGGAACGGTTGGCCGGTCTGCAGGAACACCCGCCCGCCGGAGAAGTTGCCGACGCGCAGCTTTGGGCCCTGCACGTCGGCGAGGATGCCGATCGGCCGGTCGAAGCGATCCTCCAGCTGGCGGATCATGGCGAAGCGCGCGGCGTGGTCCTCGTGGTTGCCGTGGCTGAAGTTGAGGCGAAACACGTCGGCTCCGGCCTGGAACAGGCGCGTCATCACCTCGAGCGAGGAACTCGCGGGACCGAGCGTGGCGATGATCTTGGTGCGCCGGCGGCGGCGCAACTTCGGTCGTGAGGCCATCTGGTATCCCTTCAGGCGATCAGGATCGCGCGGACGTCGTTGACGTTGGTCAGCGTGGGACCGGTGCGGATGGCATCGCCGATCCCGTCGAACAGGGTGTGGCTGTCGTGGCGGGCGAGCATCGCACGAGGGTCAAGTCCCTTGGCGCGGGCGCGTGCCAGCGTGTCGGGCGTGGCGAGAGCACCGGTGACGTCGTCCATGCCGTCGATGCCGTCGGTGTCGCCGGCGATCGCCCAGACGCCAGGCGTGCCGCCCAACGCCACCGCGAAGCGACAGCATGAACTCGGTGTTGCGGCCGCCGTGCCCGGCCGCCGCACCACCGAGGGTGACGGTGGTCTCGCCGCCCGAGAGGATCACCGCGGGTGGGGCGAGCGGCTGGGCATGCGTGCGGATGCTGCGGGCGATGCCTGCCAGCACGATGCCCATCTCGCGCGATTCGCCTTCCAGCGCGTCGCCCAGTACCAGCGGCGTCAGCCCCATCTCGCGCGCCACTTCCGCCATGCGCGAGAGCGCCATCATCGGCGTGGCGATCAGGTGGAACTCGGTGTCGGGCAGCGCGGCTGCGTCGGGTGTCTCGTCCGCTGCCTGCTCCAGCCGCGCCGCGACCGCTTCGGAGGGGGTGATGCCGTAGCGGGCGATGATGGCGCGGGCGTCGGCGAAGGTGGTGGGATCGGGCACCGTCGGCCCCGAGGCGATCACCGCAGGATCGTCCCCCGGAACGTCGCTGATCGCCAGGGTCACCACGCGCGCCGGCCGGGCGGCGGCGGCCAGACGTCCGCCCTTGATCGCCGACAGATGCTTGCGCACGCAGTTCATTTCCGAAATGTTCGCCCCCGAGGCCAGCAGCGCACGATTGATCGCCTGCTTGTCGGCGAGCGTCAGGCCGGGTGCCGGCGCGGCGCACAGGGCGGACCCGCCACCGGAGATCAGTGCGAGCACGAGATCGGCCGCGCTTAGGCCGTGGACCCGCTCCAGCAGCCGGCGCGCGCCGCGCTCGCTGTTGGCGTCGGGGACCGGGTGGGACGCCTCGATCACCTCGATCCGCCTGGTCGCGACGGCGTGGCCGTAGCGGGTGACGACGGTGCCCTCCAACGGGACATCGGGCCAGGCGTCCTCCAGCGCGGCGGCCATCACCGCGGCCGACTTGCCGCAGCCCACGACGATGCAGCGTCCGGTCGGGCGGGGCGGCAGGTGCACCGCGAGGACCTTCCGCGGGTCGGCAGCGGCGACTGCCGCGTCAAACAGGGTCCTGAGCGCCGCGCGGGCGCGTTCATCGTTCCAAACCATGCGCCGGAGTATGGCGAAGTGCCGGCCGACACGCCATCTTCCGGCCAGTGAAGGAGGCCTGTCATGACCGCACCGAACCTCGACGAGACGACCCGCACCGAGCTTGAGGCTGCGGCGTTCCGCCGGCTCGTGGAGCACCTGCGCGAGCGGACCGACGTGCAGAACATCGACATGATGAACCTGGCCGGCTTCTGCCGGAACTGCCTCAGCCGCTGGTACCGCGAGGCGGCCGAAGCGAAGGGCATCGGGCTTGCCGATCCGGATGCGCGCGAGATCGTCTACGGCATGCCGTACAAGGAGTGGCAGGCCAAATACCAGAAGGAGGCGAGCGCCGAGCAGAAGGCCGCCTTCGCCAAGGCCAACCCCGGTCATTGACCCGGCCGGGGGTGGCGGCTATCCCCGCCGGCCTTGCCGGCTCGGAGGGGAACGATGGCGCTGCGCGCGGTGGAGACGACCGACACCAAGACCGGCGGCATCGCCGCCGACCGGCTGCGCAGCATCGTCGATCGGATCGAGCGGCTGGAGGAGGAGCGCAAGGCGCTGGGTGGCGACATCCGCGACATCTACGCCGAGGCGAAATCGGCGGGGTTCGACGTCAAGGTGCTGCGGCAACTGATTCGCGTGCGGCGGCAGGAACCGGCCGATGTCGAGGAGCAGGAGACGATGCTGGACGTTTACCGGCGGGCGCTGGGGATGTAGCAGCCGCGTCGCGGTGCTGCACGCACTCGGCGGCGACCGACCAGGCCAGTGTGGAAGAGCCTCGCCGCGCCACCCCGCCGCTGGTGATGTCCTGGCGCGCCCTACTGGATTCGAACCAGTGACCCACAGCTTAGAAGGCTGTTGCTCTATCCGACTGAGCTAAGGGCGCAACGTTGAAGCGGTTCTCCGTGTAGAGGCTTCCCCGCTGCCTGCCAATCCGGCTATCCGGCATGCAGTCCCTGGATCCAGTTCGGGAAGGTCGGCTCCAGCGGCTCCATCAGTGCATCGATCCTGGCGTGCAGCCGTTCCAATACGTCCAGCTTCTGCCCCGGCGTGCCGCCGAATGGATACCCGCTCCGCAACAGCGCAGATCGCAGCGTGCGCTCCATCAGCAGGCACACGTCGCCGATGGAACCGGACGGCACCAGCCCTGGCACCGCCAGCGCGTGCAGCAGCACTACAGCGCAGCCGCGTCGCGCGGCCGGATCGGTCGCCTGGGATGCCTGCCGGATCGCCGCGTCGAACGGTTGATCGGACGGCGGTAATCCGAGGGCATCGAGGCATCGGCGAGCCGCGGCCTCCCGCGCCGGTCGCATGCGGGCTGCCTGCCCCCGCGCGTGCGCACCGGCGGCCACCGCATCGGCGAACTCGCGCCGCAGCCCGTCCAGATCCATCGAACCGCTGACCTCTATCTCGACCCGCTAAGGAAACAGCCGCTCCCCGGTCTCGGCATCCTCGACATAGATCGCGCTGACCGGGCAGTTTTCCGCCGCTTCCAGGATCTTCTCCTCGCTGTCGGCCGCCGGATCAACCACCTCCGACTGGCGGTTGTCGTTCAGCCGGAACACCGCGGGGGCGATCGCCTCGCACATCGCGTTGCCGACACAGGCGTGCTGGTCCACCCAGACGCGCAGCTTGCGAGCCACTGGCCTTCTCCTAATGCAGGGTGATCGGCAGCGATTTCAGCGAGCGGAAGGTGATGCTCGGCTGATACTCCAGGTCCTCGGTCTCCAGCCGCATGTCGGGGAAGCGCTCCGCCAGCGCCTTGAACACCTCCTGGCCTTCGACCCGCGCCAGCGTCGCCCCCAGGCAATGATGCGTTCCCGAGCCGAACGCGACATGCGGGTTCGGATGCCGGGTGATGTCGAAGGAGGTCGGGTTCTCGAACGCCTCGGGATCGCGATTGGCCGACGAGATGAACCAGCGCAGCCGGTCGCCTTTGCGCAGCACCTTGTCGCGCAACTCGACATCCTGAGATGCGATCCGCTGGATCGAGATCACCGGCGCGTCGAAGCGCAGGCATTCCTCGGTCGCCAGCTTGGCCCGGCCGGCCGGATCCTGCTGCAACAGGTCCCACTGCCCGCGATTGCGCATGAACGACAGCGTACCGTTGCACAGCAGGTTGATCGTCGTCTCGTGCCCTGCCAGCAGCAGCAGCGACGTGTTCACCAGCACCTGGTGGCGAGTGAAGATGCCCTGCTTCTCGCCGCGCGCCAGCACCGAGATGAAGTCGTCGCCCGGATCGACGATGCGCTTGTCCACCAGCGGCGAGACATACTCGATCATGCCGCGCATGCCCTCGCTCAGCGGCCTCATGCGGTCGTACTCGCCGCGCCCGATATACAGCAGCTTCTCGGCAAGCTGGCGCACATAAGGCCGGTCCTCGGCCGGCACGCCCATCATCTGCGCGATCACCAGCACCGGCAGCGGCGTCGCCAGGTCGCGCATCACGTCCATGCTGCCCTTCGCCTCGGCGGCATCGAGCAACTCCTTCACCGCGGCCTTCACGAAGGGGCGCCATGCCTCCATCGACTTCGGCGTGAAGTAGCCATGCATCACCCGCCGCATCTCCAGATGCTCCGGGCGGTCGTGCTGGATGAACTGGTTGCCCTGGTAGTTCTTGACGTATTCGTAGAGGCCCAGGTCGGATTCATCGATCGGCGGATAGGCTGGCCGCCTGTCGTTCAGGAACACCGCCGACGAAAACAGCTCGTGGTGTCGCGTGAGCCAGACGACGTCGTCGTAGCGGGTGATCACCCACAGCGCGTAGGCCTCGTTCCAGTGAACGGGGTCGTCCTCGCGCAGCCGGCCGTAGTAGGCGTACGGGTTGGCGATGACGTCGTCGGTGAACAGGTCATCTTGGATGGCGGCAGTCATGCTCATTGGCTCGTTCCCTCCGGTTCAGTCCGCGATGGCTGTCTGGCCGGCAGCCTCGTCTTCGATCTCCTCGTGCAGCGCCAGCGGCACGCCGTGCGTCTCGATGCCAAGAATGGTGAACGACAGCCCGACGCAGACCATCGCGAAGCCCAGGAACAGGAACGCCGGCAGAACCGCATCTGCGGTGGCGTGCGGCGAGACGACATTTCCGGTGCCGGCGATCAGCGCCAGGCTCAGCGGTCCCAGGATCTTGCCGACGCCGTTGGCGGCCTGCCCGAGCCCCGACGATCGCGCGCCCATACGGACGCCGAATACCTCCACTGTATACGGTGCAAGGTTGGAGAAGCTGCCGTCGATGCCGAAGGTGGAGCAGCACAGGAAAACCACCAGCAGCGGCACGCCGGCGACGAAGGTGTTGCTGAACAGCGCGGCGCAACCCAGTGCGATGGCGGCGAGGAAGCCCCACAGCTGGCCGCAGCGGCGACGCCCGATGATCGGCGATACGAAAGAGACGACGATCTTGCCCACCACGCCGGCGCCGGCGACGAACACGAAATAACCCGCTGCGGCCGGCACCGAGATGCCCAACAGCAGCGACACGATCGTGGGGCCCCACAGGTAGACGCCATAGGCGGCGGTCGAGGCACCGCCCCAGATGACGACGGTCTCCCAGAACCGCACCGGGCTGCGGTACAATTCGACCAGGCTGCCCGAGGGCGGCACGAGCGGCGGCTGCGTCGGCAACGGCACCTGTTCGAGCGGCAGGGCAAGCTGGCGCGCCACCAGTTCGCGCGCCTCGGCAAAGCGTCCCTTCGCCGCCAGCCAGCGCACCGACTCCGGCACCACCAATGCGATCGCGATCCCGACCGGGATGGTCACCGCACCCAGCATTGCCACGCCGCGCCAGCCCAGTGCCGCCAGCAGGGTCGCCGAGGTGGCCGACGCCAGCAGCGCGCCGGCAGTGGCGAACACGATGTAGAAACTGGAGAACGCGGTGCGCCAGCGGGTCGGTGCCGTTTCGACCACCAAAGTGAGGCAGGGCGTCACCGCTGCGGTCAGCCCGAAGCCCACCACGAAGCGCAGCAGCGCCAGCACGCCCCAGGCACCCTGCGGTACCAGCCCGATAGCCCCGGCACCGATGCCGCAGATGAAGGTGCCCAGCACAAGTTGCGACTTGCGCCCCCAGGCATCCGACAGGCTGCCCCAGGCAACTGCGCCGCAGATCGCCCCGACCCCGCCGCTGTAGAGGATGATAGCCGACTGGCCGTAGGTCAGGTGCCATTGCGGCCCGAGCACCGCGAGCAGGAAGGCCACGACCGAGAAGTCGAAAAACTCCAGGACGGTGATCAGCGACAGCAGGCCGAAATTGACCCAATAGCGCGGTCGCAGACGCGCGCTGTCGAACAGTCGCAACAGGGCTTCGGACGAGTGTCCGTTCATGGGCGCCTCCTGTTGGCGCCTTGCCCGACCAGACGCGTCCGGTCAGGACGGCGCTGTTACCTGGCACGATAGACCGCCGGCTGGGCACACGCATCCAGTGAATCGCACAGCGAGGCGATCACCGTTACGTGTTCGCGCGGGCAGCGACCATATGGATCAGCGCAGCCTCGATGCGGATCAGCAACCTTGCCACGCGCGGCAGCGTGTCGTGCTGCAGTTCGACCGGCACCTCGGGCGTAACGGGTGCGGCCGGCTGGTCGGACCCGGGCTGGATCAGGCGGGCCAGCACCGCGTCGATCCGGGTCACTGCCTCGCCGACGGTCCTGGCCAGAGCGGGATCCGTCAGCCTGCTGCCTTGCAGCGCGATCTGCCCGACTTCGCGCGCCCAGAGCTCGCAACCCTCCAGCACGAGCATGCGCCGCCGCTGCCTCTCGTCGCGCGTGACGGTCAGTCCGATATGCTCGGACTGCGCGATCGTGCTGAGGTCGCGGAAGCGCTGTTCGCTGGCCAGGATGCATATCGCGAGATCCGGCGGTGACACCTCCGTGAGCAAGGCGCGCGCCGCGCCGTCCACCGCCGATCCCAGCGCGCGCAGAAAGACCCGGGTCGCATTGTCGACCGCCGACCGCCCACGCACTGCGAGCACCAAGCAGGCAACCAGCGCTCCGCACGCACACCCCACCGCGGTTTCCTTGAGGCGGAGCAACAGCAGTTCGGGTGGAAAGAACCCGAGCATGCCGAACAGCATGCCCAGGATCACGGTGATCCAGAACACCATTCGGCCATACGCCACCACGTTCGCCTGGAAGGCGAGGAACACCGCAGCAACGATCGCCGCCATGGAAAGGATCTCATGGCCGGACAGCGCGGTGGCCGCGAGCATGCCGAACAGCACACCGCCCAACGTGCCGAGAACGAATTGGGTGCCCTTGACCAGGGCCTCGCCGCGCGAGCGCGTTCCCTGGAACATGACGAAGGCGGCGAACGCCGCCCAATACCAGCGATTGGGCGAGACCAGGTCACCGGCGGCGATGGCCAGTGCGGTGGCTGCGGCGGTCTGCAACGCGGCGCGCAGGCCTTGCGGCGCCGCGGCGGCTGGCGGCGCGGCGACCGGCGCGGGACCGCGGACCGGCGCTTCGTGCAGGACGTGATCGAGCAGCGCCAACGCGCTGCCGAGTTGCCCTTCGGTCGGAAGGCCGGCGGCCGGGATCCTGCGTTGCATGGCCGTGAGTGCGTCCAGCAGGCGCTTACGGTCGGCCGGCTCGCCGAGATCCTGCAGCGCGGCGCGCGCGGTCCGTTCGATGGCGAGTTCGATCGTCAGCAGATGCAACCAGGGATTCGCATCTTCGGTGGGTTCGTCAGCGATCGTGGCCGCCCGCGCTTGGGCCAGCATCACCGTCTCGTCGAGCCGGTCAACGTCCTGGCGCAACTGCCGGCGCGTGGCAGCGGTCCAAGCGCCGGCCGCCACCGCCGCAGCGATGCGGCCCAGCACCCGTGCGACACCAGCATGGATCGCGTGATGCAGCCGCTCCAACTCGGCGCGCGGGCGTTCCGGCAACAGCACCAGGCGGATTAGCGCGGCGGCAGCGGTAGCGATCAGCAGCACCACGAAGCGCATCGGCAGGGTCGATGGCGGATCGTGTGTGACCAGCCCGATGAAATAGGCGATCAGTGCGACGATGCCGAGTGACGCCCAGCGAGGTCCGCACGTCGCGCCATAGGCGACCGCGAACATGATCAGCGGCAGTAGCGTCGCCGCAATGAGCGGCTGGTCCGAAAGCACCGCGGCCAGCCCTGTGGCGAGGCACGCGAACGGCAGCGCCAGGGCGATCGTGATCAGCCGCCGCCGCGGCGTCGGGTCGCGCACGTTGGCGGCGACGAACAGTGCGATGCCGAAGCCCAGGATGCGGTCGGTCACCGGCAGCGGTGCCACGGTGCCGAGCAGCACTACCAGGAAGAACGTCAGCACGCCGGCGAGCGTCGCACGCAGCGCGGCAAGCAGTCGCAGGCCGCCGGGGTCGGCGGGAAGCAGCAGTTCGGCGATGCGCAAGCGATGCAGGACCTTTCGGGCCTCGCTTATAGAGCCTTCGCTTGACCGGAACATGCAGCCCTCTACGCTCCGCCGATCCATGGACGGTGCGGCATGCGCAGCAGTTTCCAATTCAGCGGACCACTTCCCGGCGCCAGCTTCGGCACGCGCGCGTGGCTGTCGGGCGGTGGCGCGCGTGACGTTATCGCCACAGCGGAAGCCGCGCCGGACGCACTGCCGCGGGCGCTCGCCGATGCCTCGGGACTGCTGCTGCTGCCGCAGATGCAGGCGATGGCCGAGGCGCCGGACCTGCTGGTGCGGCTGTCGCGGATCTTCGGTGCCGAGGTCGAGGACTACCGCCAGACGCTCACGCCGGCGAATATGGTGCACCCAACGGTTCCCGAGATATTCCTGGTCGCCAACACGCCGCCTGCCTCGCGTGCGCCGCCGCGACGACCCGATCCACCGATGACCGCCGACGGCCGGCTGCCGGTGCAGTTCCCGCATCGCCGCGGCTGGCACACCGACCAGAGCTATCGCCGCCCGCCGCCCGACGTCTCGCTGTTCCTGGCCGTGCAGCCGGTGCCACGGGGCCAGGGCCAGACGCTGTTCGCCGACGGCACCGCGGCCTATGCGGCGCTGCCACCGGCGCTGAAGGCGCGGGTGGATTCGCTGGAGGGGCTGCATGTCGGGTTCAGCGCCGGCCGCGGGCGCGACGCGATGCTGGCCGGCGAGGCGCCCCGCCCGCTCAGGCCGCACGAGCAGCCGCAGCGCCAGCCGGTGGCGCGGGTGCATCCGGTGACCGGCAAGCGCGCTCTGTACTTGTGCGAGTATGGCCAGATGGATTGGTTCCAAGGCCCGTTCGTCGGCATGCAGCCGGGACCGCACGGCGACGGCGCGGCGCTGCTGGTCGAGCTGATGACGCACCTGACGCGCCCGGAGTTCGTCTATGTGCACGAATGGACGCCGGGCGATCTGGTGGTTTGGGACAACCGCTGCCTGGTCCACGCCGCGACGTGGTTCGATGCGGAGCGCGAGGCGCGGGTGATGTGGCGCACCACGGTCAGCGGCAACCCGGGCGCCGCCTATGCCGGCGAGCGCAAGAGCTGGATCGCGGCGTAGCAGGGAGGCCGAGGATGGGAACCCGTGGCGGCGCGATCGCGAGGGCGACGCAGTTCTTCGATGAGGGCGGGTTTCGCGATCGGCTGAGCGAACTCGTCGCAATTCCGAGTACCTCGCAGGACCCTGGCCACGAGGCGGATGTCCAGCGCTATCTGGATGCCGCGATGCGTCCCTGGCTGGAGCGGATGGGCTTCTCGGTGTCGATTCACCCGAATCCGGTTTCCGGCTTCGGCCCGATCCTGGTGGCCGAGAGGATCGAGGATCGCAGCCGCGCGACGGTGCTGACCTACGGCCACGGCGACACCGTGCGCGGGCTGGAGGACCAGTGGCGCACCGGTCTCGATCCCTGGCGGCTCACCGAG
Organism: uncultured Alphaproteobacteria bacterium; assembly: GCA_963812075.1. Lineage (GTDB taxonomy): Bacteria > Pseudomonadota > Alphaproteobacteria > Acetobacterales > Acetobacteraceae > JAMXLO01. The sequence continues at coordinate 906,318 of CAWETN010000010.1, read as the reverse complement.
GAGGGCGACCGCTGGTATGGCCGCGGCAGCGCCGACAACAAGGGCCAGCACGCGGTCAACCTGTCGGCGCTGGAAGCGGTGCTGGCCGAGCGGGGCGGCAAACTCGGCTTCAATCTGAAGCTCGTGCTGGAGACATGCGAGGAGCGCGGCTCGGTCGGCCTGCGCGACTTCGTCGCCGCGCACAAGGACCGGCTTGCCGCCGATGTGCTGATCGGCAGCGACGGCCCCCGCGTGATGCCGGACGTACCCACCATCGCCACCGGAACGCGCGGCACCTACCACTTCGACCTGGTGGTGGATCTGCGTCCCGGCGGCGTGCACTCCGGCCACTGGGGTGGGCTGACCACCGATCCCGCGGTGGTGCTGACGCATGCGCTGGGCACCATCATCGATCGCTCGGGAAAGATCCTGGTGCGCGACTGGCTGCCGCGGAATGGCGTGCCCGCCGGTGTCCGCTCGGTGCTGGCGGACTGCGAGGTGGGCGGCGGTGGCGAGGCGGCCTCGATCGATCCGGCGTGGGGCGAGCCCGGCCTGACCGCCGCCGAGAAGATCTACGGCTGGAACAGCTTCATCGTGCTGGCGATGGTCTCGGGCCGACCGGAGAACCCGGTCAACGCGGTGGCGCCGAATGCGCGGGCGCACTGCCAGATCCGCTACACCGTGGACACCGCTCCCGCAACGTTCGAGCCGGCGCTGCGCCGGCATCTCGACACCGAGGGGTTCGGCAACGTGCGGATCGAGAACGGCGGCGTGCGCATGCCGGCGAGCCGCACGGACCCGGCGGACCCCTGGGTGCGCTGGACCGTCGACTCGATGGAGCGGACGCTGGGACGGCGCGTGCAGGTTATTCCCAACTCGTCGGGCGGTCTGCCGGGCGACGTGTTCGTCGATCACCTCGGCACCGCGCTGATCTGGGTGCCGCACAGCTACAACGGCTGCAAGCAGCACGGTCCGGACGAACACTTCCTGATTGCGCCGGCGCGCGAGGGAATCGCGGCGTTCGCCGGCATCTGGTGGGATCTGGGGGAGAAGGGGGTAGCGGGGTAGCTTCAGCGGCGATCGCGTCGCCGCAGTACCGCCTCACGGATCAGTGGCATCCGGTCGTTGCCGAAATACATGTCGTCGCCGCCGACGAACATCGTGGGTGACCCGAAGCCGCCGCGGTCGATCAACTCCTGCGTGATGGCGCGCAGCCGGTCCTTGATCGCCTGCTGCTCGACGCCTGCCTGGAACGCGTCGGGATCGACGCCGACCTTGGCACAGATCTCGCGCAGCACCGCAGGCTGCGAGATGTCCTGGTCGTCGCCCCAATACGCCTCGAACGTCGCCAGTGCGAACGGTACCAGCTTGCCCTCGGGCTCGAGCAGGATGCAGCCGCGCATCGCGCGCACGCTGTTCACCGGAAACACGCTCGGGCGATAGTGCATGCGGAGACCGAGATGGCGCGCCCAGTCCTGCTGGTCCTTCTTGTTATAAGCGGTCTTCGCTGGCACCGGTTTTTCGCGCGAATTGTGCACGCTGGGGTTGACCGCGTTGAACACGCCACCCACCAGGATCGGCCGCCACGCGATGTCGATGCCCAGCTCCTTTTGCATCAGCAGCAGGTTGTGGAACGCGAAATAGGTCCATGGGCTCGAGCAGTCGAAGAAGCATTCGACATCTGGCATGACGGTTCCTCCTGGCAGGCAGAACCCTCGCCGCCCGGCAGGGCGGAGGGGACGGTGTGGGGAATGAGCGCCTACGCCGGCACCGGCCGCGCGCGCTGGTTATAGAGCAGCTTCGCGCGCCGGTCGCGCTCTTCCTGCGGCAGCTTCGACTGGTCCTCCGACAGGTCCGCACCCACCGCCATGCCGCGCTGCACACCCGGCCGCGCGCCCATCTCCTCGAACCAGCGCTTGAAGAATTTGAACTCCTCGATGTCCTGGCCCTGCGCCTGCCAGTTCACCGTCCACGGATAGCTGATCATGTCGGCGATCGTATAGTCGTCGCCGGCCAGGTAGCGGCTCTCGTGCAGCCGGTTGTTCAGCACGCCGTACAGCCGGTTCACCTCGTCGGTGAAGCGGGTCACCGCATAGGTCTGGTCGCCCTTGGTGTCGCCCAGCCGGCGGAAATGTCCGCATTCGCCACTCTTCGGCCCCTGGTTGGCCATCTGCCAGACCAGCCACTCGACGACCTGGTACTTCTGCCGTGTTGCCTGGGGGAAGAACCTCCCCTCTTTCTCGGCGACGTAGAGCATGATGGCGCCGGACTCGAAGACGGCAATGGGCTCACCGCCGCCGACGGGATTGTGATCCACCAGAACCGGCATCCGGTGATTGGGGTTCATCTTGAGGAATTCCGGCGTGAACTGGTCACCCCGCCCAATATTACATGGAATGACCTTGTACTGTACGCCCAGCTCCTCTAGCAGGATTGTGACCTTTTTGCCATTTGGGGTCGGCCAATAGTGCAAATCGTACATCGGACTGCCTTTCTGTCGCTGCCTCGGGCGCGGTCGAGGCGGGTGGTGCGGCACCATGCCACAGGGGGCGGCGTTGAAAAGTCCCCGGTTTCGCCCGTAGGACCGCAAGAAATGCTTGTCCTGCGGGAAAAACCGTGATTCCGTCGCCGTGCAATCCAACTGCAACAGCGAGTCGGTCAGCCATGGCACTCAAGAAGGCACCAGCCGCAGCCAAGTCCGCGGCAAAGTCTCCGAAAGCGGCAGCACCGGCCAAGGCGGCCGCGCAGGCCACCGTGACCCTCAAGCACTTGGCGGCGTCGCTCGCCGAGAGCCACGACGTGCCGAAGAAGCAATGCGACGCCATGCTTGGCGACATGGTGGGCCTTGTCACCAGGCACCTGAAGAAGGGCGACAAGATCCGGATCAATGGTCTCGGCGTCCTGCAGGTGCGGAAGCGGGCGGCTCGGATGGGCCGCAACCCGGCCACCGGCGAGGCGATCAAGATCAAGGCCAGCAAGAAGGTCGCTTTCCGGGTGGCCAAGGAACTCAAGGAAGCCGTCTGAAGCGCCGGCTGGCGCTTCCAGTCCCGGCGAGCCTGGAGAGGTCGGCCGACCCTCCGACCAATTCATCCGGTGCGACGACCTGCCTCGCTACGAGGCCGACGACGATGAGGGCTCGGCGATTGGCGAGTCCGTGCGCTGTGCGGGTGCCACTCCCCCGCGTTCTCCATCAAAGATCGGCGAGCCTGATCCAAGCTGCGATCCCCGCGGCCACCAGCACGCCAAGGGCGATCGTCGCCGGTCCGTCCGCAGCCACCTCGTGCGCGATTGCGATCCATAGCACGAGCACCGCGACCCCCACGGCGATGCCGCCTACCAGACTTGCCTTGCCCTGCTTGATCCGCCGCGCGCCAGCCACCCAGCCTGTCCCGGCGGTCATTCCGCGGCCACCTGTACGTGGCCGACACGCGGGTCGTCGCTGGTGTTGCGCACGCGCCTGAGGTCGCGCCGCACGAAGCGCGTGTCGTAGCCGTTGAACAGGTGCCGCAGCAGGCCGCACGCCAGGTCGGAGGTGCCGAAGAACCAGTCGGCGATCGGGTAGGTCAGGTTGAAGTTGCGCTCCATCATCAGCGCGGTGTTGTGGTGCGCGATGTGGTGCCGGCGCAGCGAGTTCACCACGGGGATGCGCCGCACGAGGCGATCGTCCTTCACGTGGCAGCAGTAGTGGAACAGCTCATAGTTGAGGTAGAGCGCGACGTTGGTGATCAGCAGCAGCCAGCCGGCGTTGGGCAGCCCGAGCAGCATGAGCAGCCCGGCCGGCGGCAACGACAGCGCCATGAAGGCGACCAGCGCGTAGGGCGGGAAGAACACGATGCGGAAGTCACGCGTGTTGTCCACAGTGGGTTCGATGTGGGTGAAGAACTGATGGTGCGCGAGCGTGTGGCGCTTGTAGATGCCCATGAAGCCCTTCACCGGCCGGTGCATGACATAGCGGTGGATCCACCACTCGAACGCGTTGGAGATACAGAACGCCACCGGGATCACCAGAAACTCGTACCACGCCGGCGCGGCGATCTGCCGCGCACAGTACCAGATCGCGGCAAAGCCCAGCGCATAGATCAGCGCCACGTGCGCCCAGCCGAAATACGCCGGCGCGATGCGGGTGCGGAAGTCCGCACGGAACGCCGCCTGGCGCTGTGACATCCTCTGCGTGTCCATGGCGATTTTCCTCCAGGGCGACCAGTGATAGGACGGAAGTCCAAATCGCGACAAGGGGATGCCGATGCTGGAAGTGGAGAGGCCGGCCGACATGAAGGCGCATATCGGCCAGAAGATTGGGACCAGCGACTGGGTCATGGTGGACCAGTCGATGATCGACAAGTTCGCCGAGGCGACCGGCGATCACCAGTGGATCCACGTCGACGTGGAGCGCGCGAAGCGCGAGATGCCGGGCGGCCGAACGATCGCGCACGGCTACCTGACGCTGTCGTTGCTGCCGCGGCTGTCGCACGAGATCTACACGATCAGGAAGCGCTCGCGCGGCATCAACTACGGTTCGAACAAGGTGCGCTTCACTGCGCCGGTGCCGGCCGGATCGCGCGTACGGCTGCACCAGACCCTGAAGGGCGTCGAGGACATCGAGGGCGGCGTCCGCATGACCTTCGACAGCCAGATCGAGGTGGAAGGCTCCACCCGTCCGGCTCTGGTGGCCGAGACGATGGGACTGGCGTTCGACTGATGGACGCTGGCAGAACAACGGCAGGCGATGGCGGCTGAATGGCCTGCCGTGGGGTCGCAGGCCTGTGCCGGCTGACGCCGACCCCGAGGTCACGCAGAGTGCCGAGGATCAGCTCGTAGGCAGCGGCAGGGTGCGCGCGCCGCCGCCGTGCCCCGTCGAGGTATGGCTCCGATGCGTCCACGCCGACCGCTGTGCAGCCGAGTTCGGCCACCCGCGAGCGTGACGGTCCCGGTCCCGCAGCCCACGTCGAGCACCCGCTGCCCGGCCCGGACCCCGGCAAAACTCAGGAATGGGCCCGCAATGCGGGCGCTCCACCTGCCATGAAACGCTCGTCGACGTCCGGATCGGTGGCGGCGAACCGGGGTACGGAGTTGGTCATGTCGCTGCGCCTGCTCCATCCTGGCGGCCACCTTGCCCGCCGGGGTGTACGGCGGAAAAGGAAGCGGTTCATCTCCGCGACAAACCGCTCCTGCCGGAAATCCGACTTATGCAGCACGCGCTGCGAGCCGTGGTTGCCCGGATGCGCGAAGGCGACGAGTGCCGGGATATGCCGGTCGCGATCGGCGATTGCAGTGCAGGCGGCGACCAGTTCGGTGGCGTATCCAAGGCCCCAGGCGCGCGGGTCGAAGTGGTAGCCGACCTCGACTCCCCAGCGTCGGTCGAACGGATCGCGGTACAGGCCACCCCAGCCGATGATGCGGCCGTCGTTGCGCCGCACGACGATCCAGGGCGCACAGCCGTCGCGGCGACGGAACCACTCGTGCGCGGCGATGCGCCGGCGGCAGTCGCGCAGCGAGGCATCGCAGTGGGTGAAGCGCATCGCCTGCGGATCGCCCAGGAAGCGGAACAGGCTCGGTGCGTCCGACAGGCTCGGGCGCAGCAGGCGCAGCCGCTCGGTCTCGACGTCCGCCAGCCGGACCAGGTCAGGGATTCCCGGTTTCCCGCAAGGCGGCGTCGAGATCGTCGGAGGTCAGCCGCCACGCGTTGTCCAACTCAGCCACCACCCGGCGCATGAATGGCTCGCTGAGCGCCAGGGCCTGCTGCGCGTCGCCCAGGTGATCGGCCAGCAGCGCCAGCGCGAGCTGGCGGGGGCCATCGCCCTCATAGGTCCATTCGAAGCCCATACGGCTGAACCGGTGGATGTCGAAGCGCGGATCGAGCGGCGAGCCGTCCACCGTCACCACGGCACCATCGAGACTGCGACCGCCCTCGTAGACCTTCATCGCCGGAGAGCCTCAGGGGGTTGAGCGTACCACCCGCCGCTGCGCCGTTGCGCGGCGGACACGCGCCAGGTGCATCGTCGCCAGCATCATGGCGATCACCAGCGCGTAGACCAGCACCTGCGCGGCGTCCGGTGTAGCCGTGTAGCCCACCAGCGTGTGCATCAGCCGCCCGAAGATACTGTCATCGCCCAGCAGCCACGAGGTGTTCCACAGCGGCGTCGCCATGCCCGGCAGGTAGTCCGCCTGTTGGAGGAAGAACACCGCCTGCGCGGCAAGGCCTGCGGCGAGCAGGGTGATCAATCCGGTGGTGACGGTGAACAACCGGTGCGCCGGCACAGCAAGCAGGCCCAGATAGATCAGCGCCGACAGCGCCGCGCCCAGCGCGATGCCGCCGGCGCCGCCGGCCAGCATGCCCGCGACGGTCGTGCCGCCGGAGGCCAGGATGCCGTAGAGGAACAACACCACCTCCGACCCTTCGCGCAGGACGGCCACCCCCACCACAATGGCGACTGCGGCCAGGGGGCGATCGCCCGCGGCAACGGCACTGCCGACGGCGCGCACCTCGCGCGCCAACTCGCGGCCGTGGCTTGCCATCCAGCCATTGTGCCAGGTCAGCATGCCGACCGCGACCAGCAGGAGCGCAGCATTGAACAGCTCCTGGCCCGAGCCGGCGAACAGGCTGCCCAACTCGCCGGCGAACGCGGCAACGACGCAGGCGCCCAGCACGCCCCCAACCACGCCGCCCGACACCCACCAGCCACGCCGCGGCACTCCACGCGTCGCCGCCAAGACGATGCCGACGATGAGGCCGGCCTCGATGACCTCGCGAAACACGATGACCAGGCTTGCAAGCATCAGCGCTCTCAGATGCGAAGAGTTCGCAATTGCAGTTAGGCCAGAGCGGACCGCCGGTCAACACCAACCTTGCGCTCACGCTCCCGTGAGATGGTGCTTCCGCTTCGATCCCGCCAGCGATGCTCCCGACATTATTGAATGCGTGGTCGGAGCGCTCGGGAATGCGGCGGGCGTTTCCTCGGCCGAACCGGCCGGAGCATCGCGATCGCGTGCGGCACCGGCAACGCCCGGCAGGTCGAGCCAGGCGGCTGACTTGGCTGAACAGGACAACCCGCCGCTCACGGCTGACAGCCGCGTTACGGGTGAAACTCTGTCCAGCGATTGCGCGTTCGGCAACGAACGAACGGAGACGGAGCAGCATGATGCGATCGATCTACGCCGCCGCCTTCACTGCGATGCTGGCCGCCGGCCCGGCGATGGGGCAGGTCGTCATCCAGACCCAGGATCCGGATGCGGCGCGCCACGAGCGGCGCGCCCAGCAGGAGCGCGCCGACGCACGCTTCGAGAACCAGCAGGCACGGCGGCGCGCCGCGGTCGGCGACTACGCCGGTGCCGCCGAGGCGCAGCGCGATGCGCACCGCGACTGGCATGCCGCGCGCCGGCAGGATGAGCGGGCCCGCGACGAATTCGGGAGCCGTTATCATCGGTCGCTGATCGCGATCAATCGCCGGCGGACGCGCGCTCCTTCTCGAGGAGCGCGCGTTTGCGCGGCACTCCCCAGCGATAGCCGGTGAGGCTGCCGTCACTGCCGACCACACGGTGGCACGGCACCGCCAGCGAAACCGGATTGCGAGCGCAGGAGCGTGCCACCGCACGCACTGCCCGGGGATCGCCTACCATGCGGGCGAGTTCGGCATAACTGCGCGTCTCGCCCGGGGGGATGCGGCACAGCGTGCGCCAGACGCGCTGCTGGAAGGCGGTGCCGCGCAAATCGAGCGGCAGGTCGAGCGCCAGCTTTGGCTCCTCCAGAAAGTCGAGCACCGCCTGCACCGCCCCCGCCAGCGCGGCGTCGTCCGCGACGATCCGCGCACGGGGGAACCGCTGCCGCAGATCGCCTAGCAGCGCCTCGTCGGGTTCCGCGAAGCCGATGAAGCAGACGCCGCGGTCGGTGGCACCCACCAGCAGGCGTCCGAATGGGCAATCGGCAAAGGCGGTGCGGATCACCTCGCCGTCCCCGCCGCGCCGCAGCGCGCCAGGGGTCATCCCCAGCAGTTCTCCGGTCTTTTCGTACACCCGGCTTTCCGAGCCGTAGCCGGCATCGGCCACTGCGTCGGCAACACGCGCGCCGCCGCTCAGCGCCGCATGCAGTCGCCTCGCCCGAACACCCTCGGCGTAGCTTCTCGGCGTCAGCCCGGTGTGGTCGCGGAACATGCGCAGGAAATGAAAGCGCGAGTAGCCGGAACGCGCCGCGAGCGCATCGAGCGAGGGGATCTCGTCCGATGTCTCGATGAAGGCGCAGGCGTCCTGCACGACGGCCTGCGCGATACCGGCCCGCTCGCCTTTGGGATCGCAGCGCTTGCAGGCGCGGAAGCCCGCCGTTTCCGCCTCGGCGTTGGTGCGGAAGAAACGAACATTCTTGCGCAAGGGGCGCGGCGACGGACAGCCCGGGCGGCAGTAGACGCCCATCGTGGTCACCGCGTAGAGGAAGTCTCCGGGTTCCCGGCGGATGACCTGGTCCCAGAGCTGATCGTGCGACAGACGATCGATCACGTGTGTGTCTTTCATGCTTCCCATAGTGGGCACCCCGAGGCCACTCCGCCATCCGTGCATTGCCATGACTGTCCGGCGCCCGAACTTCGGCCGTTTGCAACCTGTCCCCCGCCTGATCGACAGCGCCGGATTTCCAGGTGAATGTTGGTGACGGGCGCCCGGCCGGTCGTGCTGTGTCTCGCCATGGCATGCGCGCGTTTCGACTCGGGTCCCCAGCCGACAACGCCATAGGCGAGGCTGCCATCGTCGGCCTGCCTAGCGATCGTTGAAAAGCACCCTGTGCGCAGCTAGGCTGGCTGCCCCGATTGCCGGATTAAGCGACGCTAACGACAATATCGGACGATACGCGATAAATTGAGATTAGGGGGAAATCGAGTGACCGAGTCGAAAATAGTGCGGCAGGTTGCTTCCGTTGTTGGTGCCTGCGCGCTGCTGTTGAGCAGTGTCGTGCAGCCTGCCCTGGCCTGCACAGGAATCGTCCAGGTCGCGGAAGACGGCACCGTCGTTCACGCGCGAACACTGGAATTCGGCCTCGACCTTCGTTCAGAGATCATGATGGTCCCGCGAGGCTATGCGCGCACCGGCACGACGCCCGACGGCAAGGAAGGGATGAAGTGGAAAGTGAAATACGCCAGTGTCGGCCTGAACGGGGCAGGCCTGCCTGTGCTATTCGACGGCGTGAATGAAAAGGGTCTCGCCACCGGGACCTTCTATTTCCCGACGTCCGCGGGATACATGCCCTACGCGCCGAGCGACGCAGGGAAGACCATCGCGCAGTGGGAAGTCGGTTCGTACATACTCGAGAACTTCGCCAGCGTCGACGAGGTGAAGGCGAACATCGGCAACATCGTCGTGCCCTCGGTCGTGTTCGCCGGATGGGGCTTCGCCCCGGAGGCGCATTACATCGTGCGTGACTCCACAGGCAAAAGCATCGTGATCGAATATGTCGGCGGCAAGCTCAACGTCCACGACGACCCACTCGGCGTGATCACGAACTCGCCGACGTTCGATTGGCACATGACCAATCTGCGGAACTACGTGAATTTCTCGATGACCAACGTCCCACCGGTCAAGCTGGGCTCGGTTGTGCTCAAGCCGTTCGGCCAAGGGACGGGCATGCTCGGGATGCCCGGCGATTTCACACCGCCCTCGCGCTTCGTTCGCGCCGTCGCCTTCAGCCAGTCAGTGCTGCCCTCGAAGACCGGGCGGGACGCAATCCTCGAGGCGTTCCACATTCTCAACCAATTCGACATTCCGAAGGGCGCCGCGCGCGATCAGGAGAAGGACGAGCACGGCAACGTCGTCGCCGACTATACGCTCTGGACCTCGGCGATCGACCTCAAGGCGAAACAGTACTTTTTCCGTACCTACGAAAACAGCGCGATCCGAATGATCGATCTGATGAAAATGGATCTCGACGCAACAGGCATCGTCACGATTTCGATCAAGGGCGACGAAGTGATCAGACCGGTCAACCCCTGACCGCCGCTTCGGAGCCGTCCGGGGCGGAGCTTCCAGGTCGGCGCATTGCCATCCTATACTCTGCTCCCATCACCAAGGCGCTGAGCACAGCCCGCATGTGGGTCGGCGGCATTCGAGCCGGGATTCCATCCGGCGACGCGTGGAGGATACAACCATGAAGCTCATGTGGTTCCACCTGATGCCCTACACCGAACTGCCGGAGGGTTTCCGCGACCAGCATCCCTCGGTCTGGGTGGATATCCATTCTTCGCTGTTCGACCCGCGTCGCGCGCACCACATGTACAACGACTTCATGGACGAACTCGAACACGCCGCCGACTGCGGCTTCGACGCGGTGTGCGTGAACGAGCACCACTCCAACGGCTATGGGCTGATGCCCTCGCCCAACCTCATCGCCTCTTCGCTCGCGCGCCGCACCACCGATACGGCGATCTGCGTGATGGGCAACTCGCTGGCGCTGTACAATCCCCCGACCCGCGTCGCCGAAGAGTTCGCGATGATCGACTGCATCTCGGGCGGGCGGCTGATCGCCGGCTTCCCGGTCGGCTCGCCGATGGACACCTGCTACGCCTATGGCCAGAACCCGTCGCTGCTGCGCGAACGCTATCACGAGGCGCACGACCTCATCCTGCGCGCCTGGACCGAGCGCGACACCTTCGCCTTCAACGGCCGCTTCAACCAGCAGCGCTACATCAACATCTGGCCGCGGCCGGTGCAGGCGCCGCATCCTCCGGTCTGGGTGCCGGGTGGCGGCTCGGTCGAAACGTGGCAGTGGTGCGCCGAGATGGACTACGTCTACTGCTACCTGTCGTACTACGGCTACAAGATCGGCCGCGCCACTATGGACGGCTTCTGGGACGCAATGGCGAAGCTCGGCAAGGACCGCAATCCATACCGCGCCGGCTTCCTGCAGTTCGTCGGAGTCGGCGAGAGCCGCCAGCATGCCATGGACCTGTATGCGGATGCCGCCGAGTACTTCTACGGCAACTGCCTGCACATCGATCCGCGATTCGCCGCCCCACCTGGCTATGCCACCGAGGCGACGCAGCGCATGGGCCTGGAAAGTCAGGTTTCCAAGGCAGCGTCGTACTCCGACAAGTTCAACAAGCTCGCGCGCGAGATGGATGCCATCGTGGACAACGGCTATGTCATCATCGGTTCGCCGGACGAGGTGGTCGAGCAGCTGCGCGAGGTCGCGATCAACCTCAACGTCGGCAACCTGATGCTGCTGCTGCAGTTCGGCAACATGAGCAAAGAGCTGACCAAGTACAACTCGCGCCTGTTCGCCGATGCGGTGATGCCGAAGCTGCAGTCGCTGTTCGCCGGGTGGGAGCATCGCTGGTGGCCAAAGCCGATGGCCGCCACGCAGCGCGCCGCGGTGCCCGCCTACTCGCCGAGGCTCGCCGCCGAATAGCATGCCTGAGCTGACCACACGCTGCTGCATCGCCGGCGGCGGGCCGGCGGGCATGATGCTGGGCTTCCTGCTGGCGCGCGCCGGCATCGACGTGACGGTGCTGGAGAAGCACGGCGACTTCCTGCGCGACTTCCGCGGCGACACCGTGCATCCCTCCACCATGCAGGTGATGCAGGAACTCGGCCTGCTCGACGCGTTCCTTGCGCGGCCGCACAGCGAGGTGCGCACGCTCGCCGGCCAGATCGGCGACGACCACGTTCAGCTGGCCGACTTCACCCACCTGCCGGTGCAAGCGAAGTTCGTGGCGTTCATGCCGCAGTGGGAATTCCTCGACTTCCTCGCCGCCGAGGCCAGGCGCTATCCCGCGTTCCATCTGCTGATGAACACCGAGGCCACCGGCATTGTCCGCGACGGCGACCTCGTGACAGGCGTCGCGGCGACCGGACCGGACGGACCGCAGTCGATCCGTGCCGAACTGGTCATCGCGGCGGACGGCAGGCATTCCACCTTGCGCGACGCCGCCGGCTTTCAGGTGGTCGATCGCGGCGCGCCGATGGACGTTCTGTGGCTGCGCCTGTCCAAGTCGCCGAGCGACCCAGGGCAGACGCTGGGTCGCATCGATGCCGGGCGCATCTTCGTCATGCTGGATCGCGACGATTACTGGCAGTGTGCCTATGTCATTCGCAAGGGCGGGATCGACGAGGTGCATGCGAAGGGGCTGGATGCATTTCGTGACGAGATCGGCCGGCTGGCGCCATACCTGCGGGACCGCGTGCACGAGCTCGCGTCGTGGGACGATGTGAAGCTGCTGACGGTCGCGGTGAACCGTCTCGACACGTGGTTCCGTCCGGGCCTGCTGTGCATCGGCGATGCGGCGCATGCGATGTCGCCGGTCGGCGGCGTCGGAATAAACCTGGCGGTGCAGGACGCGGTCGCCTCGGCGAACATACTGGTGCCCCGGATGCGGGCCGGCAAGGCGACGATGGAGAATCTGCGTGCCCTGCAGAAGCGGCGCGAATGGCCGACGCGGATGACGCAGGGCCTGCAGATCGCGGTGCAGAACCGCGTCATCAGCAATGTGCTGCGCACCAAGGGCACGGTGAAGACACCGTGGGCGGTGAAGCTGCTAGGACGCTATCCCGTGTTGCGCCGCCTGCCGGCAAGAATCATCGGAATGGGCTTCCGGCCGGAACACATCCGGCACTGACCGAACGTTCAGCCTTTCGGTCGCCGGTCCAGCACCCGCCGCGCCTTGCCTACCGACCGTTCCACCGTCCCCGGCGGCTCCACCACCACGTGCGTCGTCAGCCCGATCGTGTCCTTGATCCGTGCCATCGCCACCTTCGCTTCGGCCTCCAGCAGCACAGGATCGAAATACTCCGGCCGCGCCTCCACATGCACGGCCACGTCGTCCATCCGTCCCTCGCGCGTCAGCACGATCTGGTAGTGCCCGGTCAGCACGTCGCTCTTTAATAGCTGCTCCTCGATCTGCGTGGGGAACAGGTTGACGCCGCGCACGATCAGCATGTCGTCCGATCGGCCGGTGACCTTCTCCATTCGGCGCATCGTACGCGCCGTGCCGGGCAGCAGCCGCGTCAGGTCGCGCGTGCGATAGCGCACCACCGGCATTGCCTGCTTGGTGAGCGACGTGAACACCAGCTCGCCGTGTGCCCCGTCCGGCAGCACCGCGCCGGTGTCCGGATCGATCACCTCGGGAAAGAAGTGGTCCTCCCAGATGTGCGGGCCGTCCTTGGCCTCGACGCACTCGTTCGCCACGCCGGGCCCCATCACCTCGGACAATCCGTAGATATCCACTGCATCAATCGCGAAGCCGTCCTCGATCTCGCGGCGCATCGCGTTGGTCCAGGGTTCGGCACCGAAGATACCGATCTTCAGCGAGCTGGCGCGCGGATCGATGCCCTGGCGGCGGAACTCGTCGAGGATCGCCAGCATGTAGCTGGGCGTCACCATGATGACGTCGGGGCGAAAGTCGGTCATCAGCTGCACCTGGCGTTCGGTCATCCCGCCGCCGACCGGAATCACCGTGCAGCCCAGCCGCTCCGCGCCGTAATGCGCACCCAGGCCGCCGGTGAACAGCCCATACCCATAGGCGACGTGCACCGCCATCCCCGGGCGCGCGCCCGCGGCGTAGATCGAGCGCGCCACGACATGCGCCCAGGTCTCGATGTCCTGCGCGGTGTAGCCGACGACGGTCGGCTTGCCGGTGGTGCCGGACGAGGCGTGCACCCGTGCCAGCCGTTCGCGGGGCACGGCGAACATGCCGAACGGATAGTTCGCGCGCAGGTCCTGCTTGGTGGTGAACGGGAACTTTGCGATGTCGTCGAGTGAACGGAAATCGTCGGGATGCACACCGGCTCGATCGAACGCGGTGCGGTAGTGCGGCACGTTGGCGTAGGCATGACGCAGCGTCCACGCCAGCCGCTCACACTGCAATACGGCGATCTCGTCGCGCGAGGCGGTTTCGATCGCATCGAGCCCGGCCATCTATTCCTCCCGCTTGCGGAGCGTGCGGGTGTGGCCGCGGAACTCCGCCACCGGCGCGCCGTCCGCGGTGCTGACCCGCACGTCGTACATGCCGGACCGGCCAGCCTGCATCCGCTCGACCGCCTCGGCCACCAGCACCTCGCCTACCTGCGCCGGACGCACAAAGGTGATGGCGGCATGCTGTGCGACCGCCGCCGCGCCGCGCGGATTCGCCGCGAAGGCCATTGCCGAATCAGCCAGCGAGAAGATGAAGCCGCCATGGCAGATGCCGTGGCCGTTCGCCATCACCTCAGTCACCGGCATCGACAGCAGTGCGCGGCCCGGCGCCACCTCGTCGAGCCGCATGCCCAGGCCGGCGCTGGCGCGGTCCTCTGCCCACATCGCCGCGGCACGGGCGCGGACGGCATCGTTCATGCACGTCCCCGGAACGCCGGCGCGCGCTTCTCCAGGAACGCCCGCACGCCTTCGGCATAGTCGGCGCTGCGCCCGGCCTCGGCCTGCAGGTCCTGCTCCAGATCGAGCTGGACGGCCAGCGGGTGCGCCGCGGATGCGGCGAACAGCGTCTTCATCGCCGCCAGCGCCTCGGTCGGCTGGGCCGCCAGATGCGCGGTCAGCTTCTCCGCCTCGGGCAGCAGCGCGGCATCGTCCACCACGCGCCAGATCATGCCCCAGGACTGCGCGGTCTCGGCGTCGATCGTCTCGCCCAGCATTGTCAGCGCGCGGGCGCGCGCCTCGCCGATCAGCCGCGGCAGGAAGTAGGTGGCGCCCGAGTTCGGCACCAGTCCGACCTTGACGAAGGCCTGCGCGAACTTCGCGCTGCGTGCGGCCAGCACGATGTCGCAGGCCAGCGCATAGCTCGCCCCGGCCCCCGCGGCGACGCCGTTCACCGCGCACACCACGGGCAGCGGCAGCGCGCGCAGGTGACGTACGAAGCGATGGTGCAGCGCCGCCACGGCACCGAGGTCAGCCTGCCCCGGCACGACCTCGGGTCCCAGTTCCTGTCCCGAGCAGAACCCCCTCCCCTCGCCGGTCAGCAGCAGCGCCCGGCAGCCGCGATCCGCTTCGACATCCTCGAGCGCGGCAAGCAGCGCGTGCAGCATCGCCTGGTTGGCGGCATTCAGCTTGTCGGGCCGGTTCAGCACCAGCTTGCGCCAACCGTCGTGCCGTTCGATGCGAACCTCGTCGCTCATGCGCGCCTCCATTCCGACCAGGATACCTGCCCCAGCTCCGGCCGGGGCGTTTCGTCGAGCATGCTGATGAACTCCAGCGAATGACCGTCCGGATCATCGAAATACACGCTGGCCGCCGGCATCCAGGAAAGCACCACCGGCTCATCGACCGGCGCACCGTCGCCCGAGCGCGGCGTAATACCGGCACGGCGCAGCGCGGCGATGGATTCGAACACAGCCGGCAGCGCGACATCGAAGGCGATGTGCAGCCGCAGGCGCAGCGGCGAGGTGCCGATCGACCACAGGCCCAGCATGGCCCTGTCGGACGATGGAACCCAGAAGAAGGCAACCTGGCGGGCGGCGATGCGATGCGCCAGCGTCAGGCCCAGGACGTCGCGGTAGAAGGCGATCGAGCGATCGAGGTCAGACACCGTCAGGTGCGCCTCGAACAGTCCGCGGATAGGGACAATGCTCATGGATGATCCTCGTCGATCCGCCGACATTGCTTCGCCGCTGCGCTTCCCGCAATGACATGTCGCCGCGCCCCACTCCAGCGAACGTTCGGGGCTTTCTGGCCAACTCCACGTGCGCATGTGCGCTTCACATGGCAGGATTGACGCCGCAAGCCTACATCCCAGGGACGGTTCACCGCGAGAGATGACCCAGATGGACATCGGCCTCGGCCGCAAGGCCACCACGCTGGAAAGCCGTTTTACCGACCTCGACACGCCGGTCCTGCTGTCCGGCATCCAGGCCTTGCTACGCGTCCTGCTTGAACAGGCGCGCCTGGACCGTGCGGCCGGGTTGAACACCGGTGGCCTGATCTCAGGCTATCGCGGTTCGCCGCTGGGTGGGCTGGACCGCGAGGTCTGGCACCGCCAGGCGATGCTGGCAGAGCAGAACATCCGCTTCCAGCCAGGCGTCAACGAGGACCTCGCGGCCACTATGCTCTACGGCACGCAGCAGATCGACGCCTTCCCCGGCAAGCGCGTCGATGGCGTGTTCGGCATGTGGTACGGCAAGGGGCCCGGCGTCGATCGCGCGGGCGACGCGCTGCACTGCGGCAATTTCATCGGCACCTCGAAGCATGGCGGTGTGCTGGCGGTCGCCGGCGACGACCACGGTGCGCATTCCTCGACCTATCCGCACCAGACCGAGCATGTGTTCGAGGGCGTCTTCATCCCGGTGCTCAATCCTGCCTCGGTCCAGGACATCTTCGACCTGGGCCTTGCCGGCATCGCACTGTCGCGCTTCTGCGGGTTGTGGGTGGCGCTCAAGACCACGGCCGAGACCGCCGAGCAGGCGGCCAGCTTCATCATTCCATCCACCCGCAGCTTCGCCGTGCCGGACTTCGCCGCGCCTCCGCACGGACTGAACTACGACCCCACGCTGCGCTTCCCCGCCGACCGCGCGGAGCTGGAGCGGCGCGTGGTGCAGGACCGCATTCCCGCCGCGCTCGCCTGGGCGCGCGCCAACCGGCTCGATCGCCGTATCTCCGGCAGCGCCG
This sequence comes from uncultured Alphaproteobacteria bacterium, assembly GCA_963812075.1. GTDB lineage: Bacteria > Pseudomonadota > Alphaproteobacteria > Acetobacterales > Acetobacteraceae > JAMXLO01. Next base: position 889,775 of record CAWETN010000010.1, on the reverse strand, counting down.
ATGCGCCGATCGGCATCATCACCGTAGGACGTGCACACGCCGATGCGATGCACGCGCTGCGCATGCTGGATCTCGCGGACCACGCGCAGATCGCGCTCTACAAGGTGGCGATGACCTGGCCCCTGGAGACCGAGGGCCTGCGCGCCTTCGCCCGCGGCAAGCGCGCGATCCTGGTGGTTGAGGAGAAGCGAAGCTTCGTCGAATTGCAGGTCCGCGACGCGCTGTACAACCTGCCGGCCGATCAGCGACCGGAGGTCAGCGGCAAGACCGACGCGTCGGGCGCGCCGCTGTTGTCGGCACTGATGGAACTTTCGCCGGAGATCGTCGCTACCGGACTAGCCGCGTTCCTCCGCTCGGCCGGGCTGAACGTGCAGGAACCGCCGGCGCCGCGGATGCCCGAGCGTCCGCCCGGGCTGCTGCGGCGGATTCCGGCGTTCTGTGCCGGCTGCCCGCACGGCACGTCCACCCGGCTGCCCGAGGGCAGCTTCGCCACCGCCGGCATCGGCTGCCACTTCATGGCACTCGACGAGAGCGACCAGACCCGAACCTTCACCCACATGGGCGGCGAAGGCGCACCGTTCGTCGGGCTGCAGCCGTTCACTGACACGCCGCACGTGTTCGCCAATATGGGCGACGGCACCTATACGCACTCCGGCGTCATGGCGATCCGCCAGGCGGTCGCGGCGAAGGCGCGCATCACTTACAAGCTCCTGGTCAACGACGCGGTGGCGATGACCGGCGGCCAGCCCGCCGAAGGCGGCTACACCGTGCCGCAATACGCCGCACAGGTCGCCGCCGAGGGCGTGGCGCGCATCGCCGTGGTCGCCGATGACGAGGAAAGGCTGCCGCCGGCCGCCGCGCTGCCGGCCGGCACGACGCGGCATGTGCGAGCCGACCTCGACAAGGTACAGCGCGAGCTGCGGGCGTACGAGGGCGTCTCGGTGCTGATCTACGACCAGGTCTGCGCCACCGAGAAGCGCCGTCGGCGCAAGCGCGGCAAGCTGGCGCAGCCCACGCAGAGCGTCGTGATCAACGAACAGGTCTGCGAGAACTGCGGCGACTGCTCGGCGCAGTCGGGCTGCATCGCGATCGAGCCTGTGGAGACCTCGCTCGGCCGCAAGCGGCGCATCAACCCGACCAGCTGCAATGTCGACCTGTCGTGCCTGAAGGGCTTCTGCCCGAGCTTCGTCACCGTTGCCGGCCCGCCGAGTGCGCCGGACGCCGATCCGCGCTGGCAGGCGCGGGAGGACGAGCTGGCGACGGAGCTGAAGCAGCCGCTGATCCCGCTGACCGACAAGCCGTGGCGAGCACTGTTCGCCGGCATCGGTGGCGGCGGCATCGTCACCTCGGGCGCGATCCTGGCAATGGCCGCACATCTCGAAGGCAAGTCGGTGCGCACGCTCGACTACACGGGGCTGGCGCAGAAGAACGGCACGGTGGTCGCACATTTGCAGATCGCCGACGACGAGGCCGCGCTCGACGTCGTGCGCATTCCGCTGGGCGGCGCCGATGTGATGATCGCCGCCGACCTCGCGGTGGCGGCCGGACCGAACGTGCTGGAGCGCAATGCGTCCACCGCGGCGGTGGTCGGCAACCTGGACCTCGCGGCCACCGCCGCGTTCAAGCACGACGCGAACCTGCTGATCGATGCAGTGCTGCACCGGCGCACGATCGAGCGCGCGACGAACGCCGCGACCTCGGTCTATCTGCACGCGGTACGGTTGGCCGAGCACCTGTTCGGCAACGCGCAGGCGATGAACACCATGCTGCTGGGTCTGGCCTGGCAGCGCGGCCTGATCCCGGTCGGCGAGGCGGCGATCCTGCGCGCGATCGAGCTGAACGGTGCAGCGGTGTCGCTCAACCGGCGGGCGTTCCTGTGGGGCCGCATCCTCGCCGAGAATCCGGCGCTGGAGGACGAGATCCTGGTGCACACACTGGAGGCGCCGCCGGCCATGCTGGATGCGCTGCTCGAGGCGCGCGCCGCCTCGCTGGTGGCGTATCAGAACCAGGCGCTGGCGAACCGCTATCGGCTGCTGGTCAACGAGGTGATGGCGCGCGAGACGATGGTGATGGGCGAGCCTGGCCCGCTGTCGCGCGCCGCGGCGGAGGGGCTGTACCGCGTAATGGCCTACAAGGACGAGTACGAGGTGGCGCGCCTGCACGCCGGGGCAACGTATGGCGACAAGCCGGTGTTCCACCTCTCGCCGCCGCTGATCCCTGGCATCGATCCGGCCACCGGCCGGCGGCGCAAGATCGCACTGCCGGGGTGGCTGGCGCTGCCGCTGTTCCGCCTGTTGCGCCACGGCAAGCGCCTGCGCGGCACCCCGCTCGATCCGTTCGGGCGGCAGGCGGAGCGCCGCGCCGAGCGGGCCCTGATCGAGCAATACACCGGCGATGTTCGCGCGGCTCTGGCGGCACTGCGGCCGGAGACGCTGGACGTCGCGGTGGCGATCGCCCAGCTGCCCGACATGATCCGCGGCTTCGGCCCGGTGAAGGACGCCAACCGGGCGAAGGCCGAGAAGGAGCGCACCGCGCTGCTGCGGCGCCTGATGGCTGTGGCGGCGGTGGCACCGGCGGTAGTCTGACCTGTGCCCTCACCGTCTCGGCGGCCTGCCCAGCCGGTCAGGCGGTAATTTTGTGCAGGCGCGGTCCGCGATCCCGATCCTGCGGTGTCGCCTCCCGCGCGCCGGCAAGCTGCCGCTCAAGTTCGGCCAGGGCGGCATGGCGCGTCGGCCGCCCCGTCTTGGCGGGTAGCGGGGTCAGAACAGCGACATCTGTGCATTGACCACCGCCTGCTTCCCATCGTCCGGCACCGCGAACCTGCCGCAGTCCAGCCCCTCGCGCGCCTCGTCCAGCCCCCACTGCCGCGTCGCCCGCGTGAAGCGGCGCAGCAGCAGATCGGCATACACACCCTGGCCGGAAAATCTGTGATGGAACCGCGCATCGCTCAACGCGCCAGAGCGCGTCTCGCGGATCAGGCTCAGCACGTGCTTCGCACGGTCTGGGAAGTGCGTCGTCAGCCAGTCCTCGACCATCTCCTTCAGCTCGTGCGGCAGCCGCAGCAGAACATAGCCGGCATGGCGCGCGCCCGCGCGGGCCGCGGCCTCGACGATCTTCTCCATCTCGGCGTCGTTCAGCCCCGGGATCATCGGCGCCACCAACACGCCCGCCGGCACGCCGGCCCGCGTCAGTTCGGCGATCGCGTGCAGCCGGCGATCGGGCGTCGCGGCACGCGGCTCCATCCGTCGGGCCAGCGCGGGGTCGAGCGTGGTGACCGACAGATAGACCCGCGCCAGCTTGCGCTGCGCCATCGAGGCGAGGATATCCAGATCGCGCAGCACGCCGGCCGACTTGGTGACGATACCCACAGGATGATTGAACCGGTCCAGCACCTGCAGCACCGAGCGCGTCAGCTTCAGCGTCCGCTCGACCGGCTGGTACGGATCGGTGTTCGACCCCAGCGCCAGCGTGCGCGCGGTGTAGCCGGGCTTGCGCAGCTCCTTCTCCAGCAGTTCGGCCACCTCCGGCTTGAAGGTCAGCTTGGTCTCGAAGTCGAGCCCGGGCGAATAGCCGAGATAGGCGTGCGTCGGCCGCGCGTAGCAGTAGATGCAGCCGTGCTCGCAGCCGCGATACGGGTTCACCGCACGGTCGAAGCCGATATCGGGCGAGCTGTTCCAGCTGATCGCCGACTTCGACGCGTCGCGCGTCAGCGTGGTGGCGAGCTTCGGCAGCTCGCCGAACTCCGCGCTCAGCGTGTCCCAGCCATCGTCGAACGGGCTGATCACCTGGCTGTCGAAGCGGACCGGCGGATTGCTGACGGCGCCGCGCCCCTTGCGGGCGAGAGAGGGCATCCGGCTGGCCTCTGCCTGATCGCTCATCGCTGTGTTCCCTGTCCGTTCGCAGCACAGAGTGTCAAAATGCGCCGGCCTGGTCAAGAACATCCATAGAACATGCTGACAGTCGTCATCCCCGCGCTGAACGCCGAGGCTGCGCTGGAGGGGACGGTCGCGTCGGTGACGAACGCCGATGAAATCGTCGTGGTCGACGGCGGCAGCAGCGACGCTACCCCGGTGCTGGCGGCCCGGCTGGGCGCGCGCGTGGTGGCAGCGCCGCGGGGCCGCGGCCCGCAGCTGGCCGCGGGCGTGGCGGCGGCGCGCGGCGAGTGGCTGCTGCTGCTGCACGCCGATACCCGGCTGGCGTCGGGATGGCGGCGAAGCGCGGTCTGGATCCTGACCGCGCCGGCTACTTTCGCTTCGCCCTCGACAGCGACGATCCGCGCGCCAGACGGCTGGAGCGGCTGGTCGCGTGGCGCTGCCGTGTGCTGGCACTGCCGTACGGCGACCAGGGGCTGCTGATCCACCGCGACCTGCTCGCGGCGGTCGGCGGCATTCGCGCCGTTGCCGCTGATGGAGGATGTCGATCTCGTCCGCCGCCTCGGCCGCAGGCGGCTGGTCGCGCTGGACGCCGCCGCCGTCACCTCGGCGGCGAAGTGGCGGCGTCACGGCTGGTACCGCCGCTCCGCCCGCAATCTGGCCTGCCTGTCGCTCTACTTCGCCGGCGTGCCGCCGCGGCTGCTCGTGCGGCTCTACGGATGAAGGACACCGTTATCGTCTTCGCCCGCGCGCCCCGCCTGGGTACGGTGAAGCGGCGCCTGGCGTGCGACATCGGCGACCGCGCCGCGCTGCGCTTCCACCTCGCGCACGCTGCTCCGTCTGTTGCGCGGTCTGGCCGCGGATCCACGCCTCCGCACGGTCCTGGCGATGACACCCGACCACGCGCGGTTCCGCCTGCCTCTGCGCGTGGCACGCATCGGCCAGGGTGCCGGCGATCTCGGTGTCCGGATGCATCGCGCGTTCCATCGCTTCCCGCACGCGCGCGTGGCACTGATCGGCTGCGACATCCCCGATGCTGGGCCGCCGGACGCGCGGGCCGCGTTCCGGGCGCTCGGCAGCGCGCAGGCGGCGTTCGGGCCGGCGGCGGACGGCGGCTATTGGCTGGTGGCGATGTCGCCGCGTCGCCCGGCCCGCCCCTTCGCGCGCGTGCGCTGGTCCACCGAGTGCGCGCTGGCCGACACGCTGGCCAACTTCGCCGGCAGGCGCGTGGCGCTGCTGCGCACGCTGCACGACGTGGACACCGCCGACGACTGGCGGCGGTTCGCTCAGCCGGGGAAGCGCAGGCGGTAGTCGCGCGGCGCCACCGCCAGCACGCGCAGGAAGCTGCGCCGCATCGTCTCCTCCGAGCCAAAGCCGCAGCGCCGCGCCACGTCCTTGATCGAGCGCTGCGTCATGCCCAGCGCCTCGCGCGCCGCCTCCACCCGCAGGCGCTCCACCGCACGCGACGGCGTGACGCCGGTGGCGGCATGATAGCGGCGGGCGAAGCTCCGCTCGCTCATGCCGGCGCGGTCGGCCAGTCGCGGCACCGAGAGGTCCTGCTGCAGGTTGCCGGCCATCCAGGTGTTCAGCGCGTCGAAGTCCGGCTCCGCCGCCAGAGCGAGCCCCGCACTGAACTGCGCCTGCCCGCCCGGCCGCCGGGCGAACACCACCAGCCGGCGGGCCACCGCCAGCGATGCGGCCCGGCCGCAGTCGGCCTCGACGAAGGCGAGCGCCAGGTCGATCCCCGCGGTGACGCCGGCCGATGTCCACACTTCGCCGTCGTGCACGAAGATCGGGTCGGTCTCCACCTGCAGTGACGGATAGCGGCGCGCCAGGTCCGCACAGTGCCGCCAGTGCGTGGTGACCCGCCGCCCGTCGAGCAGCCCCGCCGCGGCGAGCGCGAACGCACCGGTGCACACCGAGGCGGTGCGCCGCGCCTGCCCGGCCCGCCGCGCGATCCACCGCAACACATCGCGGTCGGCCGCCAGGTCGTGCACGCCCGCGCCGCCGGCGACCATCAGTGTGTCGAGACCGCCGACCGAGGGCAGAGCTTCGGCGATCAGCGGCAGCCCGGCGGAGGCAACGACCGCCCCGGCCTGCGGTGCCACGACGTGCGGCGCGTAGCGCGGCGCCTCGCCAGCCTCGTGCGCCAGGTCGTTGGCAGTGGCGAACACCTGCAATGGCCCCGCGACATCCAGCAACTGCACCCGCGGGAACGCCAGGATCTCGATGCGGCGCCGTTTTGGCGGAATCCGAGGGGTCTTTGGCATTTCCGCCAGATCCTGCCGTGCCAGGATCGTGCTGTCCAGTGAAAGGAGCCTGCCGTGCCGACTCTGCGTATCGGATGCCTGCTGTTCCCGCGCATGACCCAACTCGACCTGACCGGGCCGTTCGAGGTCTTCACCCGCGTGCCCGACGCCCAGGTGCTACTGCTGTGGAAGACGCTCGAGCCGGTGGAGGCCGACACCGGCCTGCGCATGCTGCCGCACGCCACCCTGCGCGACTGCCCGCAACTCGACGTGGTCTGCGTGCCCGGTGGGCCGGGCGTGAACGCAATGATGGAGGACGCCGAAGTACTCGGCTGGCTGCGCGAACAGGCGGCCGGCGCGCGCTACGTCACTTCCGTCTGCACCGGCTCGCTGATCCTCGGCGCCGCCGGCCTGCTGCGCGGCAGGCGCGCCACCTCGCACTGGGGTGCGCGCGACATGCTGCCCGCATTCGGCGCTATCCCGACATCCGGACGCGTGGTGCGCGACGGTAACCTGTTCACCGGCGGTGGCGTCACCGCCGGCATCGACTTCGCACTCACCGTGGCGGCCGAACTTGCCGGGCCCGAGGTCGCGCAGGCGATCCAACTGCAGATCGAGTATGCGCCGGCGCCGCCGTTCGATGCCGGCTCGCCGGACACGGCGCCACCCGCGGGTACTGGCGGCGGCGCGCAGCCGGGGTGCGGCGATGCGCGCCGACCGCGAGGCGATCGTGGCGCGGATCACGCCGCTGCCGGCCTGAGGTGCTCCTGCAGCCGCGGCATCAGCTCCACCAGGTTGCAGGGGCGGAAGCGGTTGTCGAGCTGGTGCACCAGTATGTCGTCCCACGCGTCCTTCACCGCCCCTGTGCTGCCGGGCAGCGCGAACAGGTAGGTGCCGCCGGCCACGCCGCCCAGCGCGCGCGACTGCATCGTCGAGGTGCCGATCTTCGCGTAGCTCAGCATGCGGAACAGCTCGCCGAAGCCCTCGATGCGCTTCTCCAGCACGCGGTCGAACGCCTCGGGCGTCACGTCGCGGCCAGTGATGCCGGTGCCGCCGGTGGTGATCACCACGTCGATGTCGCGATCGGCAATCCAGCCGCGCAGATGCCGCTCGATCGCCGCCGCATCGTCCTTCTCGATCGCTCGCGCTGCAACCTTGTGGCCGGACCCGGCGATGCGGTCGGCCAGCGTGTCGCCCGAGCGGTCGTCCGCCAGCGTACGGGTGTCCGACACCGTGAGGACGGCGATGTTGATTGCGATAAACGGTCGGTTCTCGTCGAGTGGCATGAAGCGCCTCCCTGCTTTGACGTTCGAAGTGGACGCTATGCCGCCTGCGCCGTGTCCATCGCGTCGGTGGCACAGGCGAGGAACGCGCGCAACGCGCTTGACACGAAGCGGTCGCGATGCCGGATGAACACGGTCTCCACCATCGCGTCGGCGCGCGGCAGCGCGTGCACGCTGACACGCCCCGCATCGCACACGGCGCCGATCAGCGCGCGCGGCAGCAATGTGATGCCAAGCCCCGCGGCGACGCAGCCGAAGATCGCCTCCAGTGTGCCGAACTCCAGCTGGCGCTGCACCACCGCGCCGCGGCGCGCCAGCAGCGTCTCCAGCATCTGCCGGTACGAGCAGCCGGCCCGCAGCACGACAAGCCGCACCTCGCCAACGTCGAGCACGGCCTCGAGCGATTTGACATGCGGCGCCGCCAGCAGCACCAGCTCCTCGCGAAACATCCCCAGCGCGGCGACGTCGGGATGCGTGACCGGGCCGCAGACGAACGCGCCGTCCACCCGCTGCGCCAGGACGTCGTCGAGCAGCTCGCACGTGGTGCCGGTGCGCAGCACCAGATCCACATCGGGGCAGCCGGCGGCGTAGTCGGCCAGCAGCGGTGTCAGGCGCAGCGCCGCCGTGGTCTCCAGCGACCCTATGGTGAGCGTGCCGCACGGCGCGCCCTCGTCCCGGACGGCGCGCATCGCGTCGGCGAGCAGCCGGGCGACCTTGCCGGCATAAGGCAGCAGCCGGCGGCCGGCCCGGGTCAGCACCACGCCACGGCTGTGCCGGTCGAAAAGCGGACTGCCGATCTCCGCCTCGAGCGCCTGAACACGCGCCGTCACGTTCGACTGCACTGTGTTCAACTCCGCGGCCGCTCGGTTCATGCCACCGAGCCTGGCAACCGCCTCGAACACTCTCAGGTCACTCGCGTCCACGCCTGCCTCGCGCGCTATCGGTGCCAGCGATCGAACCTATCACATCAAATCGTTTTTCAGAATTGGCCATGGGGCATAATTGGGTGGCCATGCACAGAACCGGCAGCCCCAGCTTGGCCGCTCTCGGCGGGCTGATCGCCCTGGCCGCGGCCCTCGGCATCGGCCGCTTCGTCTACACGCCGATCCTTCCCGCCATGATCGAGGCGCTGGAACTCGGCAGGTCGGGCGCCGGACTGATCGCTTCGGCCAACTTCCTCGGCTACCTTGCCGGCGCCCTGTTGTCGGCGCGGCCCAAGCTCGCCGCCGACCGGCGCAGCTGGCTGCTGCTCGCCCTTGTTGTCAGCGCCGGGACAACGGCGGCCATGGGGCTGGTGGCCTCGCTGCCGTCTTTCTTGCTTCTGCGCTGTATCGGCGGCGGCGCGAGCGCATTCGTGCTGGTGTTCGCCTCCGCCATCGTACTGGAGCGTCTGCCAAAGTGCCGCCCAGGGCTGTCGGCGCTCCACTTTGCCGGGGTCGGCGTTGGCATCGCTGCATCGGCCGTGCTGGTGGCGGTGCTGCTGCGCGGCGGCGGTTCCTGGCGCTCGCTGTGGCTGGGCAGTGGCCTGCTTTCGCTGGTTGGGACCGGCGCGGTGGCCGTGCTGATCCGGACCGACGCCGGGCTACCTGGACAGGTCAGGCCCACGTTTCGGCAGCCCACCAAGCCGGCGCTGCGGCGCCTGATCGCGGCCTATGGACTGTTCGGCTTCGGCTATGTGATCACCGCAACCTTCCTGGTCGCGATGGTGCGGGGGCTGCCGTCGATCCGCCCGCTGGAGCCGGCGATCTGGGTGGTGTTCGGCCTGGCGGCGGTGCCTTCGGTGGCGCTGTGGAGCTGGGCTGCTGCGCGCCTGGGCGAGCCGGCGGCCTTTGCCCTTGCCTGCATGGTCGAGGCGGTTGGCGTGCTGGCCAGCGTCGCGTGGCCGACCGAGGCGGGCGTGATCGTGGCGGCTACGCTGGTCGGCGGCACCTTCATGGGGCTCACGGCACGTGGGCTGGTGTGGGCGAGGGCACTCTCGCCCGATGATCCCCGGCGTGTCCTGGCGTTGATGACCAGTGCGTTCGGACTGGGCCAGATCCTCGGTCCTTTGTTCGCCGGACTGGTCGCGGAGCGGCTGGGCAGCTTCGCTGTCCCGTCGGCTGCGGCGGTAGTCGCGCTGCTGGGTGCGGCCGGACTGGTGCTGAAGCGCGACAGCTGAGCGCTTCGAACTGCGCGGGCGCGCCGCCGCCGGGAAGCGGCTTGCGGGCGCTTGCAGCTGGTGTCCGGGCGGGCGTCGCGATACTGGCTGCCTGGTCGGGAGGGGCCGATCATGATGGCAGGCTCGCATGTGGTGGTCGGCGTGGCGGCCTGGACCTGGGCGGCCCCGCACTTGGGCGCGCCTTCGCTCGACCCGCTGGCCCTCGGCCTGGCCACCATCGGTGCGATGCTTCCCGATATCGATCATCCGTCGTCCTGGATCGGGCGGCGGCTGCGCCTGATTTCTCGCCCGCTCGCCGCCACCTTTGGACACCGCGGCGTCACGCATTCGATGGTGGCGGTGCTTGCGTGTCTGGTCGTGCTGCATTGGCAGGGCTTCAGTCGCGCGGCGATCGATCCGCTCGCGGTCGGCTACCTGTCACATCTGGCCGCCGACCTGCTGACGACGAGCGGTCTGCGTCTGGCCTGGCCGTCCCGGCGGCGTCAGAGCATCGCGCTCTGCCGCACCGGCTCCCCGACTGAATTGGCCATCGTCGCCGGCCTGGCACTGTGGGCCGGCATGGGAATTCTGCATCGGCATCTGGTATTCGCGCTGTAACGCGCGGCTGCGTGCTGCCAGTGTTCTTTGGCGATGCCCCGACACCGGGAGGACGCGTATGTACCGTCGGTTCACCCGCCCCGAGGCGGAGGCAATCCTGCGCAGCTCCGAAGGCGCGCCGACGTCGCATCGGGGCACAGGACGACCGGGGCACGCCGGAACGCGCCATCTGCTGCTGACCAATGCCGAGCTGCTGGAACGCTATGCGCAAATGTCGGAGCAACTGGTCTGGCAGAACGGGCGCCGGCGCCGCCGCGAGTACACGCTCATCACCGCTTTCTGCACCTTGCCGGACATGATCGATGCGGCCGAATTGGTGCTCAATGCGGCGCAGACTCAGGCGGCCCTGTCGGACTTCTTCCTCAACGTGCCGCGCGGTCCAGGCATGCGGGCCGAGGTCGCCTTCACCAGCAAGGCCACGTTCCGCATGCGATACGCGCAGGGCGGGGAGGCTGTCCGGACAATGCCGGTAAGCGACCTTGTCATGGTGCTGGATCGCGTCGAAAGCCGCCCATTCGGGCTGCAGGTGCAGACGTTCTTCGGCACAATCGACGCCGCCCCGCGCAACGCCGCCACGATCTATCTGGCCGACGGAACTCCCAGACGCTCGCATTTCGTTCCGAACTGACGGCTCATGGAGCCGCAACGGGCCGAGTGCGGCGGGTCAATAGGCGATGTAATCCCTGCTACGCGCATTGCTCCGGAAGTCAGGATCGAAAATCCGCAGGACGTCGGCCCGCGACAGACCGATGTCCGACAACTCTCGATCGGACATGATCGCCAGCTCCTGCATGACCGCGCGCCTGTGCTGGCGCTCGGCCATCCGATGCAGGAGATCGTGGACCCAGTGCAGCACGCCGTGCTGCTTGTCGTCCTGGCTCGCCGGCAGAGCGGCGTCGCCATCGTATGCCGAGTTGATGTAGGTCAGCTCGCCGAGAGAGAAGCCGAGTTCGCGGTAGGTTGAGGCATCCATTGCTGTATTCCTGCGCCGTGACAATGTGGTTGTCCGCGCCTTGTCGTCCAGGCAAGGCCAAAGTCCTGCGCAATATTATGACTCGGCACCCGTTAAAGGAATGTTGCTAACGCATCGACGCTCCCATGCTGACGGCGCATGGATACTCGATCGTTACTGCGGAGCGGGCGTCCGGGTCCGAATCACATGCGGCGGCCGGTCTTTGCCGACGTGCTGCGCCAGGCATGCGTCGGCTAAGGCGCGCCGGCCGATGCGTCTTCGTCCAGCGTGCGGCGCAGCAGCTGGAGGTCTTCCCAGGCGGGGCGGCGGTTCTTCGGGTCGCGGATCAGCTCCGCCGGGCTGAAGGTGGGCAGCGCCGGAATGACCAGCGGCGTGCCCGGGATCGGGATCTCGATCCACGCCCCGCGCGGGCGGCGGCGCGAGCCGGCCTGCGGGAGCAGCGTGCGCGCCACCAGCAGGCCCATCAGCAGCAGCCGGCGCGGCGCGGCAAGCGCGATCAGTCTGTGCAGGAACGGCAGGCAGACGGCGAGCTCCGTCGGATTGGGCGGTCGGTCGCCGGGCGGCCGCCAGGGGATCAGCGGGGTCAGCAGCAGCTTCGTGCGGTCTAGCTGGATGGCGGCGAGCATGCGGTCGAGGTAGGCGCCCGCCGGACCGGCGAAGGCGGTCCCAGAGCGGTCGTCATCGGCCGCCGGCGGCTCGCCCACCAGCAGCAGGTCGGCGGACGGGTCGCCCTCGGCAAAGATCAGGTGGCTGGCGGTGTCGCGCAGCGCGCAGCCGTCGAACGCGCCAATGGCGGCGCGGAGTTCGTTCAGCGAGGTCGCCCCGGCGGCGGCTTCCAGGGCACGGGCGGCCAGGGGGTGTGCGACCCCTTCCCCCCGCCCCGCTTCCGCAAGCGAAGGCAGAGGCTCATTCTGCTCGCGCTCTCCTTGCGGGAGGGTGGCCGGCGGCGGGGGTGCCGCCGCCCGCAGCCGATCGACCGGCGCCTCCTCCAGTGCCTCGTCCGCACCCCATTCCAGCTGCAGCCGCAGTGCGGCGAGGTCGTCCACCTATTCGGCGGCCTGCGCCTGCGCGTAATCGATCGCCTCGCAACACCAGCCCTCGCGGCGGAACCGCCAGTAGGCGTCGTGCAGCCTCTCGGTCAGCGGCCCCGGCCGGTCATTGCCCAGGATCCGGTCGTCCAGCCGCGTCACTCCCATCACGCCGCCCGCGGTGGACGAGATGAACACCTCGTCGGCATTGCGCAGCTCGGCCAGCGGCACGGTGCGCACCTCGCAGGAGAGGCCAAGCTTCTCACACAGCTGGATCACCGCGAGTTGCGTGATCCCCTCCAGCACGCCGCGGTCAGGCGTCGCCACCACGCCGTCGGTGACCGCGAACACGTTGAACCCCGGCCCCTCGGTCACGTTGCCGTCCATGTCGAGCAGCACCGGGTTGTCGGCGCCCTTGTCCTGCGCCTCGAACAGCGCGCGCGTCATGTCGGCCCAGTGGAAGTTCTTGGCGCGCGGGTTGACGCACACCTCGGGGATGCGCGGATTGGACGCGACGATCAGGTGCGCGCCGCGCTCGATCACCTCGCGCGGCATCAGCCAGACATACGGCACCGCGTAGGCCAGCAGGTAATTGCGCGCATTCGACGGATGCCGCCGCAGATGCGCCGGCGCCGACCCGCGCAGGCAGTCCATCGCGACATAGGCCTCGCGCAGTCCGGTGCGCCGCACCAGCTCGTGCAGGATGCCCCTTATGTCGCCGTCGGACAGGCGGGGGTCGAGGCGGAAGTGGTTCATCGAATTGCGGAACCGGTTCAGGTGGTCGTCCAGCTTGAAGAACGCCCCATCCCACACGCTGACCACGTCGTAGGTGACGTCGGAGCGGCGGTAGCCCCATTCGGTGACCGGGATCATTGCCTCGGCGACCGGCATGAAGCGGCCGTCGATATAGGCGGCTCCGGCGGGCCACATTGCAACGCTGGCGGACATGGTGTCGGTTCCTTTCCCCTGGAAGACACCAGCATAGCAGAAGGAGGCCGCGCATGAAGCCGCATGCCAAGGGAGAGGTCGTGGTGCTGGGCCCGGACGAGGGCGAATTGTTCTGGCAGCCGCTGCCGTCACGCGGCTACATCGTCAACAAGCTGACACCGTACAACACGCCGTACGACGGCTTCTCGCTCGGCATCCAGGTGCTGGAACCCGGCGCGCACATCCGCCGCCACGCGCACGAGCGCCAGCACGAGGTGCTGTTCTGCTACGCGGGCGAAGGCTGGGCCGAGGTGGACGGCGCAGCGCTACGACGTGCGGCCGGAGACCACGATCCTGATCGGCCGCGCGCTGCAGCACACGGTGCACAACACCGGAACGGCAGCCGATGCGGCTGCTGTGGATGATCGCGCCGGCCGGGCTGGAGGACTGGTTCCGCGCCATCGGCCGTCCGCGCCGGCCGGGCGAGCCGATGCCGGCGGCGTTCGAGCGTCCGGCGGATGTGGCGGAGGTGCAGGCGCGGATGCGGTTCGTGCCGGAGGGGTAGGGTTGAAAAGCCCCGCGCCCGGCGGGCGACGAGATCAACGGATTGCGGCGTTCAGCGTTTGCGCCGGCGGAGCGAGCGGCGTGCCCCCACGGGCGCCACCACGGCGGCACCCGCCGATGCATCTCTGCGCGCGAAGGCCAATCCAGTCCAGATAGGCGGCAGCGCGCAGCCCAGCGACGTGAACACCTCCGCGCTCGCGCTTCCTGCCACAACCGGTCATCACGGAGAGCACGGGGGCGGCAGCAAACAACTGGGCGAATTGGGTCAGGTCCGGCATGACAATGATCTAGGGGATCACAGGTCAGCCGCCCAGAAAACACGAGGCTGGCGGGCCGAGCGCAGCGACCGCCAGCGGAGCAGCCCAGCCGTTCCGCACGTCTCGGAGAGAGAGACAGGCTTTCAGCGCATCGGATACGACCGCGGGAAGGTGATCTGGTCCGGCGGACCCGGTGGCACTGGCGGCCCCTTCTTGCCGCATGCAGCCAGCGCCAGCGCCAGCACCAGCACGAGCAGCAGCGGGGTCCTCATGCCAGCGCCTTGCGCCAGCGGGCCGCCTCGCGGGCCACGTTGTCCGGCGCGGTACCGCCATAAGCTCGTGCGCGACGCCACCGACGCCGCCACAGTCAGCACCGAGAACACATCCTCCGTGATCCCCGGCTCCGTCGCCTGCATCTCCGCCAGCGTCAGCTCGGCCAGGTCCACGCCTTGTGCCTCCGCCACCGCCACCAGCCGCCCGGTGACGTGATGCGCGCTCGCGGAACGGCAGCCGCAGCACGCGCACCAGCCAGTCGGCCAGATCGGTCGCGGTGGCGAAGCCCGATCCGGCGAATTCCCGCATCCGCGCCACGTCCGGCGCCATGTCGCGCACCATCCCGGCGATCGCCGCCAGCGACAGCGCCCAGGCCTCGGCCGCGTCGAACACCGGCTCCTTGTCCTCCTGCATGTCCTTCGCATAGGCCAGCGGCAGGCCCTTCATCACCGTCAGCAGCGCGACCAGCGCGCCGGTCACGCGCCCGGTCTTGGCGCGCACCAGTTCGGCCGCGTCCGGGTTGCGCTTCTGCGGCATGATCGAACTGCCGGTGGTGAACGCGTCAGACAGCCGGATGAAGCCGATAGGGCGCGCTGCACCAGATCACGATCTCCTCCGCCAGCCGCGACAGATGCATCGCCGAGATCGCCGCCGCCGCCAGGAACTCCAGCGCGAAGTCGCGATCCGACACCGCGTCGAGCGAATTGGCCGTCGGCCGGTCGAAGCCCGAGCGCCGCGCGCGGTCATGCTGCGGTCGATCGGAAACGACGTGCCGGCCAGCGCGGCCGACCCAGCGGGCACTCGTTCAGCCGCCGCCGGCAATCGGCGAGGCGGCCGCGGTCGCGGTCCAGCATCTCGACATAGGCCAGCAGGTGGTGGCCGAAGGTGACCGGCTGCGCGGTCTGCAGGTGGGTGAAGCCGGGCATCGGATCGCCGCATGCGTCGCGGCCCGGTCGCGCCAGCGCCCGCATCACGTCTGCGACCTGCGCCGTCAGGCCGTCGATCGCGTCGCGCACCCAGAGCCGGAAATCGGTCGCCACCTGGTCGTTGCGGCTGCGCGCGGTGTGCAGCCGCTTGCCCGGCCTCGCCGATCCGCTCGGTCAGCCGCGCCTCGATGTTCATGTGGATGTCTTCCAGCGCGATCGTCGAACGCGAAGCGCGCCAGCCTCGATTTCCGCGCGCTATCGCCTCTAGACCGGAGGCGATGGCCGTCTCATCCGCTGCCGTGATGACACCGATCTTCGCCAGCATGGCCGCGTGCGCGCAGCGAGCCCCGGATGTCCTGGCGCCACAGCTTCCGGTCGAAGCCGATCGAGGCGTTGATCTCCTGCATCATCACCGAAGGCCCGGCGGCGAAACGGCCGCCCCATTGCAGGTTGGCGGCCGCGTTGCGCGTGGTCCGGCGTCTCGCTCAAGACTGGAGTTCCGTCATGATGTTGATCAGGCGCCGGCGCATCTTGCGCGGCGGCCGGGACCCTAGCGGCGGCTCTGGCCGCACGCAAACCGCTTGCGGCGGTGCTGCACGACCTGGGCGCGGATCTGGTGCCGACCAATCCCCCGGCGCCGCCGCCGGACATCGCTTCACCACGCCGGACGGCGCCGAGCACCACCTGACCGACTTCGCCGGACGCGGCATGGTGGTGAACCTCTGGGCCACCTGGTGCGTGCCCTGCGTCGACGAGATGCCGTCGCTCGCCGCGCTGTCGAAGACGCTGGCGCCCGACGACATCGCCGTGCTGCCGCTGTCGTCGGACCGCGGCGGCGCGCGCGTGGTCGAGGCATTCTACCAGGAGCACGGCATCACCGGGCTGCCGGTCCTGCTGGATCCCAAAGGCACCGCCGCACGGGCCTGGCGCGCGCGCGGCCTGCCCACCAGCCTGATCATCGACAAGCAGGGGCGCGAGCGGGCCCGGCTGGAAGGCTCCGCCGACTGGTCCACGCCGGCCGCCGCGGCGATCGTGCGAAAGCTGGTAGCCGCCTGATCAGCTGCGATTCAGTTCGCTCAGCAGTGTGGCCTCGGTCAGGATCTGCGGCAGCACCGTCGGCTGGCCGCGTGCGGGGTAGTAGATGTAGAGCGGCACGCCCTCGCGCCCGTTCTGGCGCAGGTATTCGGTGATCTTCGGGTCCTGGCGCGTCCAGTCTCCCTTCAGATAAGCCACGTGGTGCTCAGCCAGGGCGCGGCGCACCGCGTCGCTGCTGATCGCCACGCGCTCGTTCAACAGGCAGGTCACACACCAGGCAGCGGTCATGTTGACGAACACCGGTCGTCCCTCGTCGCGCAGCGTTGCCAGGCGCGCGGGACTGAACGGCTCGGCGCCCGATTCCGCCAGAGCGGACGAAGCGCCAGGCGTCGCGGCGATGCCGCTGAGCACCGCCAGCGCGGCCAGCAGCGCGGCTGCGGCCACCGACTGGCCGATGCGGCGGCCGCGATTGGCGGCGTGCTGGGTGATGCCCAGCACCCAGGCCGCGAGGGCGAGCAGCACCAGGCCGGTCGCGGTGGCCAGCACGCCGGACGGGCCGGCCTCCTGGCTGATCACCCACAGCAGCCAGACGCTGGCGCCGTACATCGGGAAGGCCAGCGCCTGGCGCAGCACCACCATCCAGCGTCCCGGTTTCGGCGCTGCGCGCCACAGTCCGGGCGCCGTCGCCAGCAACTGCGTATGGCGCCGCGAGCCCCGCTCCCATGGCGAGGAACACCAGCATGGTCACCGCCGGCGGCGCGGCGAGCCCGGCGGCGATGGCGACGCCCATGAACGGCGCCGTGCAGGGCGTCGCCACGACGACCGCCAGCAGGCCGGTGAAGAAGCTGCCCGTATGGCCGGGGCGTGCCGCCAGGCCGTGGCCGGTCTGCATCAGGCCGGTGCCGATCTCGAACACGCCGGACAGGTTGAGGCCGACCGCGAACAGCAGCCAGGTCATAGCGGCGACGAACACCGGCGACTGGAACTGGAACCCCCAGCCCGCCGCCGTGCCGGCGGCACGCACCGCCAGCAGAGCGGCGCAGAGTCCCGCGAACGCCGCCAGCACCCCGGCGGTATAGGCGATCGCGTGCCAGCGTGCCCTGACGCGATCGGCGCCGGCCAGACCGACCACCTTGAGCGCCAGTACCGGGAAGACGCACGGCATCAGGTTGAGGATGATTCCGCCCAGGAACGCCAGCCCGAGCATGTGCAGGAGGCCGGTCGGAGCGGGCTGCGCCGGCACCACGCCGGCCGAAGCGTGCAGCAGCACGTCGGTCTGCCGGCCGCTGCGGTCGCGCACCGTGAGCACGCCCGACAGATCGCCCGTCGCGCGGAACGACTTGCCGGGCTGCAGCCCGAGCGTCAGGCCATCGTCCCGCACCGCCAGCTTCTGCGGGGCGTTGTTGCGGATCATGTCGGGTGCGTCGGGAATGAACCACGCGTCCACCACGGTTGACGGCGTGAGCTCGGGACCCTGCACGAACAGCGTGCCGTCCGGGCCGATGACGGCGCGCCACGGCGAGGCGTGCGGAGCGCTCCGATCGAATGCGGCGAACAACGGGGCCTGTGGGGAGGGGGCAGGCGCGCCCGCCGGCACGTCCAGGCGAAAGTCAGCCTCCTCCGGAACGCAGATCTCGTGGCAGACCAGCCAGTTCGCGTGCACCTGCACGGTCGTCGCGCCAACGCCCGCGGGCGTTATCGCAACTGGAAGTAGAATGTCGCCGGTGTAGCCGTAGGTCATCAGCGCACCCTCCTGGATGCGCTGTGGCGCTGGCCACCCTACGGTGCCCGCGCCGCCGCCCGTGGGCAGGTCGATCTGGAGTTCCGGCGGCAAGCCAGCATCGCCCGGGTTCTGCCAGTAGGTATGCCAGCCGGGTGCTAGTTGCAGCCTCAGCGCGACACGAAACGGCGTGCCTGCCGCTGCCGCGTCGGTGTCGGATACCAGCGAGGCTGTGGCGCGCGCGCTGGCGACCGATGCGCTTTCCAGGGCCCGTGCCGGCGAAAGCCAGCCGATGGCCAGCAGCAAGCCAGCCAGCAGACCGCGCTCCAGCGTATCGGCATGCCATGTCGTGCGTGCCATCATGTCCCCGAGTGCGCTTTCCGTTTCGGACCTAACATAGCAAGAAATCCCCCTGTTCTCCATCATGATCCACGACCTGCCTGTCGCCGATGCGATCCCTGCGCTGCTCACCGCCCTGGCCAGCGGAAGGAACGTCGTGCTCGCGGCCCCGCCGGGTGCCGGAAAGACGACCCTGGTGCCGCTGATGCTTCTCGATGCGCCCTGGCGCGGCGACGGCAGCATCCTGGTGCTGGAGCCGCGCCGGCTTGCCACACGCGCCGCCGCCGCCCGGATGGCGGCGCTGCGCGGCGAGCCCGTCGGCGCCGTCGTCGGCTACCGCACCCGGCTCGACGCGGCGGTGTCGCCTGCCACGCGCATCGAAGTCGTCACCGAGGGCCTCCTGATCCGCCGCCTGCTGTCGGATCCGGCGCTGGACGGCGTCGCGGCCGTCCTGCTGGACGAAGTGCACGAAAGGTCGCTGGAATCGGACCTGGCGCTGGCGCTGTGCCGCGACCTGCAGCGCCTGCTGCGCCCGGAGCTCCGATTGGTCGCCATGTCGGCCACGGCCGAGGTGGGCCGTCTCGCCGGGCTGCTTGCCGCGGAGGCGGTCGAGAGCACCGGCCGGATGTTCCCGGTCGAGATAACTCATGCGGCACGGGACATTCCCGGTCCCCGCGAGCTGCCCGACGCCATGGCTCGCGCCGTGCGGGCGGCGCTCGCGGCACACGCAGGAGACATCCTGGCCTTCCTGCCCGGCATGGCGGAGATCCGCCGCACGCAAGCGGCACTCGAGGGCTGCGGTGCGGTCGTGCTGCCGCTGCATGGCGATCTGCCCGTGGCGGTGCAGGACGCGGCACTGCGGCCGGCGGAAGGGCGGCGGGTCGTGCTGGCAACCTCGATCGCCGAGACCTCACTTACCGTTCCCGGTGTCCGAATCGTGGTGGATGGCGGTTGGCGGCGGGCACCGCGACTCGACCCGGCCACTGGCCTGACGCGGCTCGCCACGCAGCGGATCTCCCGGGCTGCGGCTGACCAGCGCGCCGGCCGGGCGGGACGGGAGGCGCCCGGGGTCGCGATCCGGCTGTGGTCCGCGGCGCTGCATCGCGGACTTCCGGCGCATGACCGGCCGGAGATCCTCGAGGCGGAGCTGGCGGGACTGGCACTCGACTGCGCCGCCTGGGGCACCGCGCCGGCCGACTTGCCGTTCCTCGATCCCCCGCCTGCCGGTGCCTTGGCAGCGGCGGCGACCCTGCTCACGCAGCTTGGTGCCATGGCGGACGGCCGCATCACCGAGACGGGACGCCGCATGGCGGCGCTTGGCGCGCATCCGCGGCTCGCCGCGATGATGCTCGCCGCTGATGCACCGGAGGAGATCGCGCTCGCCGCCGATCTCGCGGCACTGCTGGAGGAGCGCGATCCGCTGCGCAGCCCGGACGCCCCGGCGGATGTCGGCCTCCGCCTCGCGGCGCTCGCCTACGGGGATCCGGAGGCCGACCGCGGCGCCCTGTCGCGAATCCGCCGCGTCGCCGCACAGTACCGCAGGCGGCTTCGGCTACGTGCCGATGCGCCGGCGGAGGGCGATCCCGGACCGCTGCTGGCCGCCGCGTTTCCCGACCGCATCGCCCAGCGCCGGGGCGAACCCGGCAGCTTCCGGCTGGCTGGCGGCGGCGGTGCGCGCCTGCCGCGCGCGGACCCGCTGGCGAATGCCCCACTGCTGGCGGTTGCGGCGCTGGAGCTGAAGGCGTCGGCACGCATCCGGCTGGCTGCGGCGTTGGACCCCGACACGCTGCCGGCGGAACGGATCACCGAGCAGCTGGAGGTCAGTTTCGACCGGGCCAGCGGGGCGGTGCTCGCACGCCGCCGCCGGCGCTTCGGCTCCCTGGTCATCAGTGATCGGACGGAGCCGGCGGAACCGGCCCAGTTGGCCGCTGCGCTCGGCGGCGCGATCGCCGCGGACGGTTTGCGCGCGCTGTCCTGGACCGAAGCCGCGCGCCAGCTGCAGGCGCGCGTCGCTCTGCTGCGCGGACTCGAACCGGAGGCGGGGTGGCCCGAGCTTTCGGACGAGGCGTTGGCAGCTTCGGCATCGGAATGGCTGACGCCGCGGCTACTTGGAATGACCCGGATCGCCGAAGCCGGTTCGCTCGACGTGACGGCGATTCTGCGCGGCATGCTGCCGCGAGCGATGGCGGGGCGCCTGGACGCGGAACTGCCCGCGGCGATCGACCTGCCGGGCGGACGTGCCGGGATCGACTACGCCCAGCCGGTGCCGGTCGCTTCGGCGCGTGCGCAGGCCTTCTATGGCCTGGCGACGACGCCAGGCCTGGCCGGCGGGCGGGTGCCGTTGCGACTCGCCCTGTTGTCGCCGGCGGGGCGGCCGATAGCGATCACCGCCGACCTCGCCGGATTCTGGCGCAGCGGCTGGGCCGACGCGAGACGCGACATGCGGGGGCGGTATCCCAGACACGCCTGGCCGGAAGACCCTGCGGGAGGCGGTGCCTGAGGCGGCGATTCTTGTTGCCGTCGCGCGCGCGTGCCATCTGCTGGAGAATGAAAGTCTGTTCCCCCGGGAGAGCCAACCTCAACGCAATGAGCCCTCCACAGCTGACCCCCAGGCGATGGTATCGGCTGGCATGCCTGGCGCTGGTGTTCTGTGTCACCAGCTGCGACGGGCTGCCGAACATGGCGATCGCCCGGTCGGCGCCCGAAAGCTTCGCCCCGCTGGTCAAGCGCGTGCTGCCGGCGGTGGTGAACATCGCGGTGACCGAGACCGTCTCGGGCGGACAGATGCTGGGCGAACTGCCGCCGGAACTGCGCGACACGCCGCTGGGCCGGGAGTTCCGCCGTCGCTTCGGCAATCGGCGCGAGCAGACGATGGGAGCCGGGTCCGGCTTCATCATTGATCCGTCGGGACTGATTGTGACCAACAACCACGTGGTCGGCCACGCCGACAAGATCGTGGTGTCGCTCACCAACGGCACCCGGCTGGCGGCCCGTGTGATCGGCTCGGACGAACTGACCGACGTGGCACTGATCAAGGTGCAGGCGAACGGGCCGCTGCCGGCGGTGGCGTTCGGCGACTCGCGCGTGGTGGAGGTGGGCGACTGGGTGCTGGCGGCCGGCAATCCGTTCGGCCTGGGCGGCTCGGTCACCGCCGGCATCATCTCGGCGCGCGGGCGCGACCTGGGCGCCGGGCCGTTCGACAATTTCCTGCAACTCGATGCGCCGATCAATCCGGGCAACTCCGGCGGACCGATCTTCAACATGGACGGACAGGTGATCGCGATCAGCACGGCGATCGTGTCGCCCTCCGGCGGCTCGGTCGGCATCGGCTTCGCCACGCCCAGCGAGCTGGTCATTCCGATCGTCAACCAGCTGCGTGGCAGCGGCCATATCGAGCGGGGTTGGCTGGGCGTGTCGGTCGAAGATTTCGAACGGCGGGGTGACGGTGGCCAATGTGGAGCGCACGAGCCCGGCGGCGCGTGCCGGCATCAGGCAGGGCGACCTGATCGTGGCGGTCAACGGCGACCACATCGAGACCTCGCGCGGGCTGATCCGCGCGGTTGCCGCAGTGTCGCCGGGTGCCAACGTGAACCTCTCCATTCGCCGGCAGGGCCGTGACGTGGACGTCCCGGTCACGGTCGGCCGGCGTCCCAGCGAGAGTGCGGCCGAAGGAGCCCGGTGATGCGAATTCTGGTGGTGGAAGACGACAAGGACGTCGGCGCCTTCGTCGTGCGCGGCCTGAAGGAGGCGGGCCACGTGGTGGAACTCGCAGACAACGGCCGCGACGGACTGTTCATGGCGGCGAGCGAGGCGTTCGATGCAGTGATCCTCGACCGGATGCTGCCGGGCGGCATCGACGGGCTGAAAATTCTGGAGACGTTGCGCGGGCAGAAGAACACCGTACCGGTGCTGATCCTGTCGGCGCTGGCGGATGTGGACGAGAGGGTGCGCGGGCTGAAGGCCGGCGGCGACGACTACCTGACCAAGCCGTTCGCCTTCGCCGAGCTGCTGGCGCGCGTCGAGGCGCTGGCGCGGCGGGGCAAGGGCGAGGGGCCGGTCACCAAGCTGACGGTGGAGGACCTGGAGCTCGACCTGCTGTCGCGCCAGGTGAAGCGGGCAGGGCAGAAGATCGACCTGCAGCCGCGCGAGTTCCGGCTGCTCGAATACCTGATGCGGCATGCCGGCCAGGTGGTGACGCGCACCATGCTGCTGGAAGGCGTATGGGACTATCACTTCGACCCGCAGACCAACGTGATCGACGTGCACGTCTCGCGGCTGCGGCAGAAGGTGGACAAGCCGTTCCCGACGCCGCTGATCCACACCGTGCGCAACGCCGGGTACATGCTGCGGGCCGATAGCGCCTGACATGGCCGACCCCGCCTCTCCCCCTCCCCTGGCAGGCGGGGTTTGGGGGGAGGAGGCCGTGTCGGCGCGGCCCTCTCCACCCGATCCCCTCCCGCGAGGGGAGGGGGAGAGCCGGTATGCACCACGGGCCTCGCCTCGCCTGCTTCGCTCCGCCGGCTTCCGCTTCGCCGTCATCTACGCCGCCCTGCTCGGGGTCAGCGCGGCGGCGCTGGCAGTCTTCCTGTGGTGGTCGACCGCCGGCCTGCTCGACCGGCAGACGACCGCGGCGATCCAGGCGGACGCACAGAGCCTGTCGGAACGGTTTGCCGCGGGCGGCTTGGCGGCTTTGGTACTGACCATCGACGACCGGCTGGCGCAGAACGTCGAGGACGATGCGGTCTATCTGCTGATCGATCCCGCCGGCCGCCGGCTCGCCGGCAACCTGCAGCACTGGCCGCAGGGGGCGGCACAGAACGCGGCCTGGTACGAGCTGCCGATCGAGCGCGCCGGCATCCGCTCGCTCGCCGTCGTCGAGAGCTTCAACCTGCCCGGCGGCTACCATCTGCTGATCGGGCGTGACGTGCAGGTGCGCGCGCAGCTGCGGGCGCTGCTGAGCGACGCCCTGCTGTGGGCGATCCTCGTGGTGCTGGCGATGGCCACGGCCGGCGCGCTGGTGGTGCGCAGCCTGTTCCGCCGCGCGCTGGCCAACGTCTCGGCCACCGCCGCGGCGATCGCGGGCGGCGACTTCACCCAACGGGTCAGGCTGTCGGGGCGCGGAGACGAGCTCGACCAGCTGGCCGAGACGATCAACGACATGCTGAACCGCATGGCCCGCCTGATGGAGGGCGTGCGCGAGGTGTCGAACGCCATCGCCCACGACCTGCGCACGCCGATCACCCGCGCGCGCGCCAGGCTGGAGGACGCGGCGCTGCACGCCGGCACGGCTGGCGAGTTGCGTGCCGCGATCGAGCGGGCCACCGCCGACCTGGATGGAATCGTGCAGGTGTTCCAGGCGCTGCTGCGCATTGCCGAGATCGAGGCCGGGTCCCGCCGCGCCGCATTCGCCACACTGGATGTCGGTGCGGTGCTTGCCGACGTGTCGGAGCTCTACGGGGTGGTGGCCGAGGAGAAGGGGGTGGCGCTGACCGTCCAGGCACCATCCCGGCTGCCTGCGTTCGGCGATCGCGAGCTGATTCAGCAGGCGGTGGCCAATCTCGTCGACAACGCGGTGAAATTCTCGCCGTCCGGCAGCGCCGTGACGCTGTCGGCCGCGGCGACGCACGCAGGGATCGAAATCACGGTGGCAGATCAGGGTCCGGGCATTCCAGAGGCGGACCGTGCGCGCGCGGCCGAGCGCTTCTTCCGCGGCGAGACGGCGCGCAACACGCCCGGCTCCGGGCTTGGCCTCGCTCTCGTGCAGGCTGTGGCGCAGCTGCACGGCGGCAGCCTGCGCCTGACCGATGCCGTGCCCGGCCTGCTGGCGGTCCTCTCGCTGCCCCGGCACGAGGACACTGCCCGCGGTGGCTAACGCTGTTTTCATGCGCACACCACCGGGGCGTGAGCTCCAAGGGGCCAAAACACTCCGCATGATGCCGTTGACGCGGATAATCGGGCTGGCGGGGATCGCGGCGTGGCTTGGCGCCATGCCGGTGACCGGCCAATCGCCGCCGCAGGAGGTGACGACGGACACGCCGGCCTACTGTCTGCGACTGCTCGACCGGGTTGGCGAAATGGTCCGCAGCACCGGCTCGCCGCCGCCGCAGGAAGTGGCGTTTCTCTCCAGCGAAGGCCAGCGCATGTGCGATCAGGGGCAGACGCGGGGCGGCATCCTGCGGCTCCGGCGGGCGCTGCTGCTGATGCACCGGGCGTACGGCCAGTAGCCGCTGCGCGCCTGTCTCAGCCAGGTCCGGGCAATGCCGCCGCGTCGTCGATGACGAAGCCGTCGGCCAGCGGGTCGTCGGGCTCGACTGTCCAGGTCGCGGTGCCGCTGAACGAGGCGGTGCCCGAGACGCGGACGCGCCAGGCGCAGTGCGGGCCAAGCCGTTCCTGGGCCAGCAGCGCGGCCTGGAAGGGCACGCCGGATGCGCCAGCGAATGTGCGCAACGCCCCGGGAGCGATCCGGCCGCGCGCGGCATCGACGGCCATTCGCGCCGTCACGCCGCTGCCGGTGGCGCTGCGGTCGATCTGGCCGTCGCCGAACAGGCAGAAGTGGCGCGCAGGGTGCGGCGATCCGGCGGGCGTGTCGTCGGTGAGGATGGCACTGTAGAGGAAGGAAAGGTCGGGCTCGGTCGGGTGGCGGACCTCGCCGCGTGCGCGGATCGTCTGCATGATCGCCAGCGCCGCGGCGCGCAGCTGTCCGACCGGTGCGGTGTGCAGGTCGAGGCCGAGGCGGGCGGCGGGCAGGATCGCGTAGAACGCGCCGCCATAGCCGATGTCGCACAGCACGCGCCCCACGCCGGGCAGTTCCACCGGCGTATCGAGTTCGGCCGCGAACGCCGGAACGCTGTCGAACGCGACGCGGGCGCCAAGATCGGTGACGCGGAGCTGCACCGGACCGCACGGGCATTCGAGGACGAAATCGGCGCGGCCATCGCGCAGCGGGACACGGCCGGCGGCGACCGCCCAGCGGCCGATCGCGATGGTCGCGTGGCCGCACATGGTGCTGAAGCCGGAATGGTGCATGAACAGCGCGCCAAATGCCGCCGGCGGTACGGCGGGGACGATGAGGGCGCCGTACATCTCGGCGTGTCCGCGCGGTTCCAGCATCAGGCGGCGGCGGTGCAGATCGAGGCGTTCCGCGGCGTCGTGGCGCTGCTGCAGCACGGTCGTTCCGCGGGGTTTCGGGAAACCGTCCAGGATCAGACGGACCGGCTCACCGCCGGTATGCATCTCGACCGTGCGATAGGCGGCGATCGGCGGATTGTCGCGGTGGTTCATTGCGACCTTGCGAGTTGGACGGCGGCAGGGTGCAGCATCGCGGCGCCGGAGGCCATGGTGGCGTGACCTGCTGCCGCGCCCGCACGAGCGGTTTCGTTGACAACGCCCCCGGTTTGGACCTAGACGCGCGGCTTCGCGTGGAGGGGTGCCCGAGAGGCTAAAGGGGACGGACTGTAAATCCGTTGGCGCACGCCTACGTTGGTTCGAATCCAACCCCCTCCATTCCTCCTGTCTCCAAGCACTTATGGAAACCGCAGGGCACCGGGGCAAAACCGTGACGGCGGCCGAGCTTTGATCCCTTGGCGCGGTCTGTTGTGCTGCAATCTGGGGATGGCGGCCGACGGTCGGCGATACCGGCACGCTATGCGGGCAGGAACGGCTTCTGAACGTAGATCGGCAATGACGACTTCACCTGGCTCGGCGCGCGCGCCGGCAAGAGCCGTCAGAAGTTCCTCGACCTGCTGCGCGCCTCGCATATCGATTACGTCGTCGACCAGGCCGCGCTCGCCGCGCATTCGCCGGATCCGTCATCGGCCAACTCGCCACGCAGGCACAAACAAGGTTTGCCCGCCAGGCTGCCTGGCAGGCGCATCGCGACCGACTGGGCATCTGCACACTGCAGGTGACCCCCGATCCGGTCTGGAGCGCGGTCGCGCGCTTATGGCGACCGTCGCGCGCCACGCTGCAAGTTCGCTGATTTCCTGAACGCCGATTTTACAGTTTCACAGGCACAATGCGTGGCCGCGATGCATTCGTGGAGATCATCGCGCCGTCGCTGATCGTTGCGCTCGGCGGCGTCATCCTGGCGATAATCTGGATAGTCGAACACTAGTCCGCGCTGCTACGCACCTCGGTGCCGAGCTTCGAACGTGCTGCAGCCGCGGCAGCGTGAAGTTCTCGCGCTGGGTGGTGGGCGACGAGCGCAAGCTCGACGGATCTGGCAGGAAGCGCTGAACAGCGCGAAGACCCATGATGGCCGGCGGCCCGCGCCGCGCAACGGCGTTGAGCCCTGCGGTCCGCCTGAACTGAGAATTTATCGTTTCCTTATCGATGTCTAATGTTTTTTAAATAGGGAAGCCCGGTTTAGTGCGTGGCGTTGACCAGCGCCGCGCCCGCTGTGAGCGCGTGCAGCTTGCCCTCAGCAGCCTTGCGCGACAGCGGCATCATGCCACAATCGGTGCAGGCGAACAGGTGCTGCGGGTCGGTGTACCGCAGCGCCGCGTGGAGGCGCTCGGCCACGAGCTCGGGCGTTTCGACCGCCTCGCTGCCGACATCGATCACGCCGAGCAGCACGTCCTTGCCGCGCAGCGCCTCGATGACCGCGACATCGACGCCACTGGCGGCGGTCTCGACCGAGACCTGGTCGATCGACGACCTGGCGAGCAACGGCAGCGTCGTATCGTAGTGGCTCCAGTCGCGGTTGGCGGACTTCCAGCGCTTCACCACCTCGGTGCCGTAGCCGTAGCAGATGTGCACCGCCTTCTTCGTCGTGACACCCTGTGCCGCGCGCTCCAGCGCTGCCATGCCCCAGTCCTTCACCTTGTCGACGTAGACATTGAAGCACGGTTCGTCGAACTGGATCACCGCGGCACCCGCCGCGGACAATGCGTGCGCCTCGAGGTTCAGCAGTTCGGCGAAGCGCATCGCGAGCTGCGCCTCGGTGCGGCCGCCGACGGTATCGACGATGCTGTCCACGATGGTCATCGGGCCAGGCAGCGTGACCTTGATCGGCCTGTCGGTCATCGCCTGCGTGGCGCGCAGCGCATCGACGAAGATCGGCGCACGATAGGTCGGCTCGCCGACCAGGCGCGCCGCTTCGATCTCCTTGCGGTAACGCTGGCCGCGCTGCGGACGCATGCCGAGGTTGACGGTATCGATGCCGTCGAGGCCCTGGAAAAAGCCCCAGATGTAGTGCTGCCGGCGCTGCTCGCCGTCGGTCACGACGTCGAGTCTGGCCTTCTCCTGCGCCGTGACCCACAGGCGCACCGCGTCTTCCTTGCCCTCGTCCAGCAGCGCCGCGTCGAGGCGCCAGGCCGGGAACATCTCGCCGGAGTTCGCCAGCCAGCCAGGCTTGGGCAGACTGCCGACGATGGTCGCTCTGATCCGCTGCCGCGGCGTCTCGCTCATTGAATACCTCGTGCGAGGGGGTCCGGCCTTGCTACGCATGCGGCCGAGCAGCAATCTCCGCCAGCTTGTCGCGCATGTCGAAGAACACCAGCAGAAGCTCGCAGTAGATGCGCCACAGCAGCGTGACGACGCAGGCGCCGAGTAGCGGCAGGATGACGCCGGCGAACAGGCTCAGGTTCCAGATGCCCCACAGCACGCGCATCAGCGTGGTGAGAGCGATCAGCAGCAGACCGATGACGAACACGATGCGGATGATCCGCGGCGTGATGAAGGTGTCGAACGACAGGAATTCCGACATGGCGGGCTCCTTGCGTTTCCCTTTTTGGTCATTGACCGGAACGCTAGCCGCGATCGGCGCGATTCGGAAATGGCAGGCTCAGCGCGCCGCCACGCCCAGCCGGCCGGCGAGGTCCTGGATGAACTGCCACGCCACGCGGCCCGAGCGCGCGCCACGCGTCATCGACCACTCGATCGCCTCGGCGTGCAGCGTGTCGGGAGCGATCGGCAGGTGCATGCTCGCCGCATAGCCATCGACCATGGCGAAGAACGTCTCCTGGTCGCAGTTGTGGAAGCCGAGCCACAGGCCGAACCGGTCGGACAGCGACACCTTCTCCTCGGTGGCCTCGGACGGGTTGATCGCGGTCGCGCGCTCGTTCTCGATCATGTCGCGCGGCATCAGGTGGCGGCGGTTCGAGGTGGCGTAGAACAGCACATTGTCGGGACGGCCCTCGATCCCGCCTTCGAGGATCGACTTGAGCGCCTTGTAGTCGGAGTCCTCGCGCTCGAACGACAGGTCGTCGCACAGAATCAGACAGCGGCGCGGCTGGTCGCGCAGCACGTTGAGCAGATCGGGCAGCGAGCGCACGTCCTCGCGGTGGATCTCCACCAGCGCCAGGCTGCCGCGACACTCGGCGCTGACCACGGCATGGACCGCCTTGATCAGCGACGACTTGCCCATGCCGCGCGCGCCCCACAGCATGGCGTTGTTCGCAGGCAGGCCGCGCGCGAAACGCCGGGTGTTGTCGAGCAGGATCTGCTTCTGCTGCGCCACCCCCTGCAACAGCGCGATGTCCACGCGCGAGATCCTGCTGACCGGCGCCAGGTGCGGCGGGGCGGGATGCCAGACGAAGGCATCCGCCACGGACAGGTCGGCCGTCTGCATGGCGGGCGGCGCGAGCCGCTCCAGCGCCTCGGCGATGCGGCTGGCCAATTCGGTGAGGCGCTGAGTCATTGTCCCGGGTCCGCAAGAAATCCACCCCCGGAACATCCGGGTCGGTCCACATAAACGATTGATCTAACTAACGATTTCGGCGGTGTCCAGGGGACGGTCGGATACCGGCTGGAGAACCGCGGGAAAATGCTTGCCTTCACACAACCGTGAGCGCCATAATCACGCTATCGTGATGGAATGATTTCGAAATCGCATTTGAACGGAGGGTGGCGTGACAGGAACCATTGTCGTTGCGACGATCGGAATCGCGCTTCCGATCGTCGTCGGTCTCTGGCTCATGCCGCGCAGCGAAGGCGCGCCGCCGCTGAGCGGACACGTGCGGCAGGTCTCGCGCCTGTATCTCGATCGTCTGCTGAACGCGGTGCGACAGGCCGGCGCCTTCTCGGCCATCCGCCACGGCTGAATCCGCGCTCCGGCGGCGGCACCCTTGATCCGGAGGTTCCGCGATGCGACTGCTGGCACCTACCTTGGGCGTCCTGCCATTGCTGCTGCCGGCGCAGTCGCAGGCGCATATCAAGTGGTTCTGCGCCTACGACACGACGGTGGCGCCGCTGCCCATCGCAAAGGTGCTGACGCCGACCTTCCTCGCCGTCGCGGTGCTGTTCTGCGCCTTGATGTTCACCGCGTACGTTGTCGACCGGACGGTGAACGCCACGCAATGGGCGCAGCGGCTCGACAACCGGATCTTCCGCTCCGAACTCTGCACCACCACGATCATTCGCATCGCCGTGGGCATCCTGTTCGTCATCCTGTGGTACGGCGGCAGCGTCATCCTGACGCCTGAACTGAAGACCGCGAGTCCGATGATCCCATGGGTGCAACTGGCGATCGCCGCTTCTATGCTGTCGCGGCGCGCCTTGAAATTCGGCGCGGCGGGCATCATGGCGCTTTACATCTTTGCGGTGCAGCAATACGGCGCCTTCCACCTGATGGACTACCCGATCTTCCCGGCGCTCGCGCTGTATCTGGCGCTGACCGGCGTCGGAAGCCCGCAGCTGCGCGCGCTGCGCATGCCGCTGCTCTATGCCGGTATTGCCATCACCATGATGTGGGGTGCCATCGAGAAGTTCGGCTATCCCTATTGGACGTTCCCGCTGCTGGCGGAGCATCCGCAGATCACCTTCGGGCTTGGCTTCGATCAATTCATGTGCATCGCCGGCTTCGTCGAGCTGAGCCTGGCCTTCTTTATGGTGACCGGCACGGCGCTGCTGCGATTGTCCTGCGCCGTCCTGTTGACGCTGCTGGCGGGCGCGGTGCCCGAATTCGGCAAGATCGACGCCATCGGGCACTTGCTGATTATGGCCGGCCTGGTCACCATGATCATCGCCGGCCAGCGCACGCTGCAGCTGCCGGCGCGACTGGTGCGATCCGGCGTGCTGGTACAGGCGGGAACCCTCACCGTGGGATACTCGGCCACCGTGGTGGTGCTGTTCGCCCTGTACTACAGCTCGCAGTTCATCGCCGGGCGCTGACCCTGCTGCCGCCTTGACCGCGCGGGGCCGGCCGGTATGGTCCGGCCCCCAGGCAACGCAGGGCGCCATGTCGATGCTCATCTCTCCCGCCTACGCGCAGGACGTCACCGGCATGTTCGGCAGTGCCACGCAGTTCCTGCCGCTGGTGCTGATCTTCGTGGTGTTCTACTTCCTGCTGATCCGTCCGCAGCAGCAGAAGCAGAAGGAGACGCGCTCGATGATCGCTGCGCTCAAGCGCGGCGACCGGGTGGTCACCGGCGGCGGCATCATCGGCACCGTGCAGCGCGTGCCGATGGTTGCCGACAAGGACGGCAAGCAGGTGGCGTCGAACGAGATCGAGGTGGAGATCGCACCCAATATCCGGGTTACGGTGCTGCGCGACACGATCTCCAGCGTGGTCCGGCCGACTGCGGCCAACGATGCGCGGCCGGTGAAGGAGAAGGCTGGCTGACACGGGCAACGGCCCGTGTCAGCTGAGCGCTACGCCGACTTCAGCTGCGCTTCGGCGTATTCGTAGTTCGCCAGGTTGTCGACCCAGTTCTGCAGGTAGTCCGGGCGCCGGTTGCGGAAGTCCAGGTAGTAGCTGTGCTCCCACACGTCACAGCCCAGCAGCACCTTGCCTTCGCCGGTGGCCAGCGGGTTGGAGCCGTTCGGCGACCGGGTCACCTTCAGCTTGCCGTCCTTGCCGAGGACGAGCCACGCCCAGCCGGAGCCGAACTGGCCGACGCCCGCCGCCTTGAATGCATCCTTGAACTGGGACACGCCGCCCAGATCCTCGGTGATCTTCTTCTCCAGCGCACTCGGGATGCGGCCGCCGGTCGGGCTCATGCACTGCCAGAACACGATGTGGTTCCAGTGCTGGCCGGCATTGTTGAACACCGGTGCCTTGTCGGCATTGCCATGCGTCATCGTGACGATCTCGTCGAGCGATTTGCCTTGCAGCGAAGCGTCCTTCTCGACGAAGCCGTTCAGCGCGGTCACATAGGCTTGGTGGTGTTTGCCGTGATGCAGGTCGAGGGTTTCCTCGCACATGTTCTTCGCCCCGAGGGCGGACTTGGAATACGGGAGGGTCGGGAGTTCGAAAGCCATGGAGTATCCTCCGCTGGTTGCAGTGAACCGGTACCGTTCGACGGGAGCGGCCTTTAGCTATGACCCGTGCTGGAACGCGTCAAGCTGGCACGGGTTGAGCGCGGGCGCCACCTCGGGGAGATGAACGAAGCGATCGCCGGGGTAGTGCGCCGGCACGATCCCGACCGGTTCCTCACTGCGCTGTTCGCGCCACCGTCGAAACGCGATGCGCTGCTTACCCTGTACGCCTTCAATCACGAGCTTGCGCGCGCGCGTGAAGTAGTATCGGAGCCGCCGCTCGCGCTGATCCGCCTGCAGTGGTGGCGCGAGGTGGTGGAAGGCGCCGTGCGCCGCCATCCGGTCGCCGACCTGCTGCGGGCCGCCATCGCGGCCGGTGCCCTGGCACGCGACGACCTGCTGGCGATGATCGACGCCCGCGAGGCCGAGGCGGAATCGGGTTTCGCCACGACCGGCGAGTGGCAGGCGTATCTGTTGGGCGGCGCGGGGGGCCTCGCGGTTGCGGCCGGCCGCCTGCTTGGCGCGCCCGACATCGAGACCTTGCGGCCGCTTGGGGCGGCCTGCGGTCTGGCCGGCGTGCTGCGGAGCGTTCCGGCGCATGCGCGCCGGCACCGCTGCCTGCTGCCGCACGACAAGCTGGCGGAGCATGCGCTGACGCCGGAGCAGCTCATCGCGGAGCCGGCCTCGCCTCCGGTGCTGGCGCTCGTGCGGCGACTGGCGGCAGAGGGGGCGGAACTGCTCCGCCACATGCGGCTGTCGCGATTCGCGATCGCCGCGGCGCTGCCCGCCGTGCTGGCCCGGCGCGACCTGCGGCGGGCGCCCGCCTTCCCGATCGAGCGTGGCTTCGGCGATCGCGCCGCCGTGGTGTTCGCCGCGCTCAGCGGTCGGGTCTGATGGGGCGCTACATGCCCTGCTTGACCTTCTCCGCGCCGTTCGTCACCGCGTGGCCGGTCGCGCTGACGTCCTGGCCAAGGCCTGCCGTCGTGTTGCACGCGCTGACCAGGGTCGCGGCGCCCAGGACGAGGACGGCGAGCAGCGTGGCTGAAATGGTGCGCATTCACAAAACTCCATGATGGTACGAAGCAGCACGTAGCGCGCATCACCGTCGGCGGGCGCTCACTTTCCAGCGTGCGCGCGTACCTGTTATGTGCGGCGCAGGGACCTGCGCCGGTCGCGCACATCACTCAACCGGGCGCCGGTCCCTTCGCTTGGGCTCCCGCGTCACCGACCGACCGGAGCTCCGAACAGCAAGGCGCTCAGCCGACCCGGGCCCAGCGCGCGGCTGAGATTTCTGACCGCGAAGTACGGTATCAGTGCAACGAAGAAGATCACTGCGACGCAGAGCAGCCCAGCCAGCCCACCGCCACCGATTGCTGGGACGCTTGAACGAACCGATGCGCCCTTGATCAGGCCGATTACTACCTCCTCGGCCACGTGGAAGGCGATGAACAGCACGGTGAACAGGAGCGCATCGTGCAGGATCGGATAGATCAGCGGCCGTCGGTCCAGCCAGCGGCCGAAGTTGAGATCTTCGGCAACCAGCATGACCTTCGCCAGCACCAGCGCATTGAACACCGCGAAGCCTTGCGCGGCGAAGCCGATTCCGTGTTGCCGCAGAATGATGCTTTCGTTCAGTACGAACAGACCGAACAGCAGCCAAAGATACAGGAACAGCACGACGAACCGCCTGATCTCTTCGACAATGCGCTCCCTGAGGCCATGCGTCCGGTTGGGCGCACTGGCGATGCGCTGCGAACCCGTCTTTGCTGCGTCCCGATCCATGTGCGGTATCCCCTCAGGCTGGCGAGAAGCTGCGGCGACTTGCGGCCTGCTTCGTGGCCCCCACGGCTGCGGCGTCCGTTTTCGGTTTCGCCATCGCTGTCGGCTATTTCTCCGGACGAACCGCCAGCTCTTCGGCAAGGATCGGTATGCCCATGTTGCAGGCTTGCACCCCCTGCACGACGCACAGCTTGAAGACCTCCATGATCTCCTCGATCGTCGCACCGAACTTCAGTGCGGCCCGGATGTGTCGCCGGGTTCCCGGCGCGAACATGTGCGTATAGGGGACATCGAAGGCGATGCTCAGCAGTTCGACCAGCTTGGGCTCCATGACGCCGCTAGCGTAGATGCCTGCGCCAGTCGCCATGAACTGATCCTCTTCAGCACCATCAGGACCTCGTCCCGGGTCGCCCCCGCCCGCAGCGCGCCTCGGATGTGTCGTCGCGTGCCGTCCGGGTTGAGGTTCGTGCACGCGGCATTCACCGCGATGCCGATCAGCTCGACCGTTCTGCGCGGCAGAACAGCGGAGCGCCATGGATTGGCAGCCATCGTCTCGCAGGCCTCGGCCTAGGCGGATCCGACGGCGCCGCGGATCTAACGCACCTGGGTTCTACAGAGATCGCGTATCTGATGGTGCGCGATGGCACCGCCCATTGGGGCTACACCGCCTACATTCCCGGCATCCAGGCGGTGGAACAGATTGCCGATGGAGCGCTGGCCATCGGCGTCAACATGCTGCGGGAACTGGCGGGCGTATCGCCCGATGATGTTCTCATGTCGCGCCCGGTCCCCCGGGATGCGAGCGCCTATCACCGATGCTTCGGCGTAACCCCGCGGTTCCTCGCCGAGCAGCACGCCCTGATGTTTTCCGCGAGCCTGCTTGCGCGCCCGGTACACGGAGCGGACGGCGAGCTTCGGCGCATCCTCGAGAGGTCGGTCGCCGACTACTGGGCCGTGCAGACACCGAGTGTCGCGGACCAGGTCGTCCGGATTCTTCGGGCCAGGGTGGTCTCTGCGGATGCAACGCTGGAGAGCGTCGCCAGCGATCTGCTCGTCCAGCCGCGCACGCTGAACCGCCGATTGCAGGCAGAAGGCACCAGCTTTCGCGATCTGCTGAACCGCGCTCGATTTGATGCGGCGCGGACCTTGCTGGCCGGCACCGGAATGGCCGTCACCGACCTGGCGCTGACCCTCGGCTACGCCGATACGAGTGCATTTACCCACGCCTTTCGCCGCTGGGCCGGTGTGGCACCCAGCCAGTGGCGTAAGGAGCTCGAAGCGGCCTGACACGACGCTGCGTCTGTCATGCGCGGCGCCGTGCCTTCTGCCGCGTCGCCACCCGCATCAGCAGCGGCGACAGGAACCGTCCGGTGTGACTGTCGGGATTGTCGGCGATGTCCTCCGGCGTGCCTTCGGCGACGATACGGCCGCCGCCGTCGCCGCCCTCGGGGCCGAGATCGAGGATCCAGTCAGCGGTCTTGATCACCTCCAGATTGTGCTCGATCACCACCACCGTGTTGCCCTGATCGACCAGCGCGTGCAGCACCTCCAGCAGCTTGCGCACGTCCTCGAAATGCAGCCCCGTGGTCGGCTCGTCCAGTATATACAGCGTGCGTCCGGTCGCGCGCCGCGCCAGCTCCTTCGACAGTTTGATCCGTTGCGCCTCGCCGCCCGACAGCGTGGTGGCCTGCTGGCCCAGCGCGATGTAGCCGAGACCCACCTGCTGCAGGATGCGCAGCCGGTCGTGGATGCGCATCTGCGCGCTGAAATACGGCACCGCCTCGTCCACCGTCATCGCCAGCACCTCGGCGATCGATTTTTCGCGGAATTTGATCTCCAGCGTTTCGCGATTGTAGCGCTGGCCCTTGCACACGTCGCAGCGGACATACACGTCGGGCAGGAAGTGCATCTCGATCTTCAGCACGCCGTCGCCCTGGCAGGCCTCGCAGCGCCCGCCCTTCACGTTGAAGCTGAAGCGGCCCGGCTTGTAGCCGCGCGCGCGTGATTCGGGCAGTTCGGCGAACCAGTCGCGGATCGGCGCGAACAGGTCGGTGTAGGTGGCGGGATTGGAACGCGGCGTGCGGCCGATCGGCGACTGGTCGATGTCGATGATCTTGTCGAGCAGTTCCAGCCCTTCGATGCGCTCGTGCGGCGCCGGCACCTCGCCGGCGCCCATCAGCCGCCGCGACGCGGCTTTATACAGCGTGTCGACCACCAGCGTGGACTTGCCGCCGCCCGAGACGCCGGTGACGCAGGTGAAGGTGCCCAGCGGGAACCCGGCGGTGATCGATTTCAGGTTGTTGCCGCGCGCATTCACCACGCGAAGGATGCGGTCCTTCTGCACCGGCCGGCGCATCACCGGCACGTCGATGCGCCGACGCCCGGCGAGATAATCGCCGGTCAGCGACTTCGGATTTGCCGACACCTCGGCCGGCGTGCCTTCCGCGACCACGCGGCCGCCATCGATACCGGCTGCCGGACCCATGTCGATCAGGTGATCCGCCGCGCGGATCGCCTCCTCATCGTGTTCCACCACCAGAACGGTGTTGCCGAGGTCGCGCAGCCGCCGCAGCGTGCCGAGCAGACGTTCGTTGTCGCGCTGGTGCAGGCCGATCGACGGCTCGTCGAGCACGTACAGCACGCCCGTCAGCCCGGAGCCGATCTGGCTGGCGAGCCGGATGCGCTGGCTCTCGCCGCCTGACAGCGTGGCAGAGCCGCGCGACAACGTCAGATAGTCGAGCCCGACATCGACCAGGAACTGCAGGCGCTCGCAGATCTCGCGCAGGATGCGGCGTGCGATCTCCTGGCGCTGCGGCGTCAGCAGGTCGATGACCGTGCCGAACCACGCAGCCGCAGCGCGGATGGACAGCTCCGATGCCTCGGCAATGTTCTTGCCGCCGACACGCACCGACAGCGCCTCGGGCTTGAGGCGTGCGCCGTTGCAGACCGCACAGGGCTTTTCAGCCTGATAGCGCGACAGCTCCTCACGCACCCAGACGCTGTCCGTCTCCTGGTAGCGGCGCTGCAGGTTGCGCAGCACACCTTCGAACGGCTTGGTCACCGTGTAGGCGCGCACGCCGTCCTTGTAGGTGAACGCCACCGGTTCCTCGCCGGTGCCGTTCAGGATCGCATCGCGCACCTTTTCCGGCAGCAGCTCCCACGACGTGCTGGTGGTCACCTTGAAGTGCCGCGCCAGGCTTTGCAGGGTCTGGTCGTAATACGGACTCTGCGCGCCCGTCCACGGCATCACCGCGCCGTCCTTCAGCGCCAGCCGTTCGTCCGGCACCACCAGCGCCGGATCGAAGAAGCTCTCCACGCCCGAGCCCGTCGCAGGCCGGACACGCGCCGTGCGGCGAGTTGAAGCTGAACAGCCGCGGCTCGATCTCCTCGATGGTGAAGCCCGACACCGGGCAGGCGAAGCGCGAGGAGAACACCGTGCGCTCCGCGGTGTCGGCGCTCTCGGCATAGACCACGCCGTCCGACAGGGCGAGCGCCGTCTCGAAGCTGTCGGCGAGCCGCGGCGCGATGCCTTCGCGCACCACGATGCGGTCCACCACCGCCTCGATCTCGTGCTTGATCTTGCGGTTGAGCGAAGGGACCTCGCCGATCTCGTACAGCGTGCCGTCCACCTTCACCCGGGTGAAGCCGCGGCGCTGCAACTCCGCCAGTTCCTTGCGGTACTCGCCCTTGCGGTCGCGCACCACGGGGGCGAGCAGCAACAGGCGCGTGCCCTCCGGCATCGCCATGACGCGGTCGACCATCTGCGACACGGTCTGCGCCTCGATCGGCAGCCCGGTGGCCGGCGAATACGGCACGCCGATGCGCGCCCACAGCAGGCGCATGTAGTCGTGGATCTCGGTCACCGTGCCGACGGTGGAGCGCGGGTTGCGGCTGGTGGTCTTCTGCTCGATCGAGATCGCCGGCGACAGCCCGTCGATCGAGTCGACGTCCGGCTTGCCCATCAGCTCGAGGAACTGCCGCGCATAGGCCGACAGCGACTCGACGTAGCGCCGCTGGCCCTCGGCGTAGATGGTGTCGAACGCCAGCGACGACTTGCCGGAGCCGGACAGCCCGGTGATCACGGTCAGCCGATCGCGCGGGATCACGACATCCACGTTCTTCAGATTGTGCTCGCGCGCGCCGCGAACGTGGATGGAGCCGGCCATGCCGCGTGGTTCCTACACTTGTTCTCGGGATGTTCCCGCTCTATATGGCGATTTTCCGGGGTCTTGGAAAGGTCTGTTAAGCGACTCCGCCCAGGATGGCAGGGTGCATGAGCGGGGGCTAGAGTGCCCTCTTTGGCGAAGGACTGAAGCGATGGCGGGCAGCGTCAACAAGGTGATCCTGGTGGGAAACCTCGGCAAGGATCCGGAGATCCGCACCACCCAGGACGGCACCAAGATCGTCAACCTGACGCTGGCCACCAGTGAAACCTGGAACGACCGCCAGTCGGGTGAGCGCAAGGAGCGCACCGAATGGCACCGGGTGGTGATCTTCAACGACCGCGTCGGCGACGTGGCGGAGCGCTTCCTGCACAAGGGCAGCAAGATCTACGTCGAGGGCTCGCTGCAGACACGCAAATGGACCGACCAGTCCGGGCAGGAGCGCTATACGACCGAGGTGGTCATCGGCCGCTTCAAGGGTGAGCTGACCATGCTCGACACCCGCGGCGGCGGCGAAGCTGCCTCGGCGGGCGAAGGCGGCGGCTACCGCGAGCGAGCGCCGGCGCAGCGTGTTGGCGGCGGAGCCGCGGCCGCACGCGGTGCCGCCCCGTCGTGGGATGCCCCGAAAGGCGGCGATCTGGATGACGAAATCCCGTTCTGAGCGACTCGCCTGCCACGGCAACCCACTGTAATCGCTCCATCCCGGTCGATCGGCGAGGCTGTGGGGCGGGCGAATTGCAGTTCACTGGTCGCCTGGAACACCGCCACGTGGGCGTTGATGTGCTCGAGCTGGGCGTTGCAGTCGGGGTGGCTCGCACCTTCGCGTGTCTTGCTGTCGGCCTACAGGCTGCGGCATAGACCATGCGTGCAGGGTAGACCGGCCGGTCTCCGCGTCACTCACAATGACCGATTCGATCGTTGCGTCTTTGCTGCCGGACCGATGCTTTTCTGCCGATTTGGTTGCTCAGGCTCGGGCCCTTAGAGCATGACCGGAACTATTTGAAGTCGTTGGGGATTCCGGCGCGGGGTGAAAGCTGATTTAAGCTGCTGGCTGGGTTGGAGGCCAGCAGCGAATGCCAAAGCCCTACTCGTCTGATCTTCGCCAGCGGGCGATTGCGTTGGTTGAGGCTGGTCAGTCGCGCCGCGCGGTTGCTCGGCTGCTCGCCATCGGCAAGGCGACGGTGATCCTGTGGGTGAAGGATTACCGTGCGACGGGCAAGCAGGCCGCCAAGCCGATGGGCGGGCGACGTCGCTTCGCGCTTCTCGCGGAGCGCGACTGGCTGCTGGCGCGGATTGCGTCAGCACCTGACCTGACAGGGCAGGCGTTGCGGGCGGAACTGGCCGAGCGTGGCACCAAGGTCAGCTACGATGCGGTGTGGCGCTTCCTGCGCGAGGAGCGGCTCACCTTTAAAAAAAAGCCTGCGCGCCACCGAGCAGGACCGTCCGGACGTCGCCCGCAGGCGCGAGCGGTGGAAGCGCCACCAGCACCGCGTTGACCCGGGGCGCCTGGTCTTCGTCGACGAGACCTGGGCAAAGACCAACATGACCCGCACCCATGGCCGAGCCCTGCGCGGGCAACGCCTGGTCGCGTCTGTGCCGCACGCGCGCTGGACGACCATGACGTTCGTGGCGGCCTTGCGCTCCGACGGCCTTGTCGCACCCTGCGTGTTCGACGGTGCCATCAACGGCTGCCTGTTCCTGGCATGGGTGACACAGTTCCTGGTGCCAACTCTGCGGCATGGCGACATCGTCGTGCTCGACAACCTGGGCAGCCACAAAGGCGTTGCCGTGCGCCGGGCCATACGAGATGCCGGTGCGCACCTGTTGTTCCTGCCGCCCTACAGTCCGGACCTGAACCCGATCGAGATGGTCTTCGCCAAACTCAAGACCCTGCTCCGCAAAGCCGACGAACGCTCCGTCGCTGCCGTCTGGCACCGCATCGGAGCACTGCTCCAACAGTTCAGCCCAGCCGAATGCGCAAACTATCTCAGGCACGCAGGCTATGACCAAAACTGATCCGGTTGTGCTCTAGCGGCTGCTGCTGGACGAGTTTTTGCCGGCCGAGTAGCCCTGCTGATAGGCTGACTGCTCGTTCTTCTTGACCGAATCGTAGATCAGACCGCCGGCGAGACCCGCGGCGGCTCCGGCAACGGCGCCAAGCGCCGCATTGCCACCGATGGCACCGAGGATCGCGCCGCCGCCGGCACCTATCGCAGTTCCGCTCAGCGCGCGCTGCTGCGTGTCGCTCATGCCGGAACAGCCGGACACCGCAAGGCTGCAAACCAGGATTGCGAACAGGGTTTTCATCTGGGTTCCCTCCGGCGTTTCAGCGGCCACGCGGGCACGGGTGTTGCTGCGACAGGAATGCGGCGATGCCGTCCGATGCCGGTTGCGTCAGCCGGCTGGCATCGGCCTGCGCCCACTTCACGAAGTTCGCGATGCCCTCGTTACGGCTCGGGGCCGGGTCCGTCATGCAGAACATGTGCCTGGACCGGCTCGCCATTTCCTGCTCCTGCAGCACACGAAACACGCCGACGGTAAAGCCGTGGCAGAAGTTGCTCGCCGCCGTGTACAGCCGGTCAGTCGGCGCGGCGGTGCACAGATCCACCAGATCGCCAGTATTGCGCACGAGGAAGCTGTCCTCGGTGACTGCCGCCTGGGCGGCGCCACCGCACAGTGCCGCGCAGAGCACGAATGCTGAAAACCGTCGCTTCATATGCACGCTCCCCCTTCGTCACGCATCAGGCCGGATGATCCACAGGAATCGGCTTCTCCGCCGGCGCCGCGACCGGGCGGGCGGATGAACGCAGACGCTCGCGAATTGACTGGAATGTCACATACAGCGCCGGGATTGCGAAGATCGCGATGAAGGATGCCGAGAGCATGCCGCCGAACACCGGCGTGCCGACGTTGCGCCGCGCCAGCTGCGATGGCCCCACCGCCACGACCAACGGCAACAGCCCCAGGATGAAGGCGAACGAGGTCATCATGACGGGACGGAATCGCAGTCTCGCACCTTCGGTTGCAGCCTCCAGCAGCGGTATGCCCTCGGATCGGCGTTCCTTGGCGAACTCCACGATCAGGATGCCGTTCTTCGCCGCCAAGCCGATCAGCACGACCATGCCGATCTGCCCATAAAGGTCGAGGGTAAGCCCCGCGGCCACAATGGCAAAGAATGAACCGACGACTCCAATCGTCACCGACAGCAGCACCGGCACCGGAATGGTCCAGCTCTCGTACTGCGCCACCAGGAACAGGTAGGCGAACAGCACCGCGAACCCTAGGATGATGGGGGTCTTGCCTTCGGCGCGCTTCTCCTGGAACGACACGTCGGTCCACAAGCCTCGATAGCCGCGCGGCAGCGTGCTCGCCGCGACCTGCTCCATCGCCGACAGCGCCTGGCCGGACGAGACGCCCGCTGCGGGGCTGCCCTGGACGGTGACAGCCACCTGGTTGTTGTAGCGGATCAGCGCCTGCGGGCCGATCACCGGCCGCACCTCCACGAGGCTGCGCAGCGGGATCATTTGGTTGTCGGCGCTGCGCACGTTGATCCGGTAGATGTCGTCCACTCCGGAGCGGTCCTCTGACTCGCCCTGAACCTGCACCTGCCAGGTGCGGCCGAACAAATTCATGTCGTTGACATAGTAGCCGCCAAGCGAGGCCTGCAGCGCCTGGAAGATGGCGGACGGTTCTACTTTCAGCACCTGCGCCTTGTCACGGTCGATATCGAGGTAGATGGACGGGGTGGCGGCCGAGAAGGTGCTGAAGACCCGGCTCAGTTGTGGATTCTGGTTGGCCGCCACCAGCAGACCGCGCAGCACCTGCGCCACCGACTGCGGGTTGCTGCCGGCGGCACTTTGCAGCACGTAGCTGAACCCGCCCCCGGTACCCAGACCGATGATCGGCGGCGGCGCGATCGGTATGGCGCGACCGCCGCGCAATGCGCGGAACCGGTCACCCAACCGGGCGATCATCCCTTGCGCCGACTGCGCGGCCTCCTTGCGTTCCTCGAACGGCTTCAGCGACACGATCAGGAACGCGGCGTTGGGCTGCGAATAGTTGTCGATGAAGTTCAGCCCGATCGTCGCCGAGTAGTCCGCAATCGCGGTCTCCTGCTTCAGGATGTCCTCGACCTGGCGCACGACGTCGGTGGTCCGGCCGATCGACGCACCGTCGGGCAGCTGCACGACGACGAAGAACGCCCCCTGATCGTCCTCCGGCAGGAACCCGGTCGGGGTTATCTTGCCGAGGCCGACGACGCCGGCCATCGCGGCGGCAACCATGACCAGGCCAATGATCGAGATTCGCACCAGACGTGCGACGATGGCGCCATAGCCGTCGCGCACCCAGTCGATGCCGCGCATCAGCGCGCCGATCGGGCCTCGACGCGGTCCGTGATGCGGCCGCAGCAGCACCGCACAGAGCGCCGGCGACAGCGTGAGCGCGTTGATCGCGGAGAGGAACATCGATACCGCGACCGTCACCGCGAACTGCCGGAACAGCTCGCCCGAGATGCCCGGGATGAACGCCACCGGCACGAACACCGACAGCAGCACCAGGGTGATCGCGATGATCGGCGCGAAGATCTGCCCCATGGCGACCTTGGTCGCTTCGCCGGGCGACAGCTCCGGGTGGTGCTCCATCACCTGTTCGACCGCCTCCACCACGACGATCGCATCGTCCACCACGATGCCGATGGCGAGCACCACCGCGAGCAGCGAGACGGTGTTGGCCGAATAGCCGATGGCGTTCAGCACCATGAAGGTGCCGATCAGGCTGACCGGAACGGCAATCGTCGGGATGAGCGTCGCGCGGAAGTTGCCGAGGAACAGAAAGACGACCAGTACCACCAGGACGAAGGCCTCGACCAGCGTCTTCTCCACCTCGTGGATTGTGTCGGTGACGAAGGTCGTGGGATCGTAGGTGACCTTCCAGGCCAGATCGTCGGGGAAATCGGCCTGAGCGTCGGCCATGACCTGCTTGACGCCGCCGAGCGCCTTCAGTGCGTTTGCGCCGGGCGACTGGTAGACCGCGAGCAGCGCCGCCGGCGCGCCGTTCAGCCGCGTAGAGCGGTCGAGGTTGGCTGCACCCAGTTCAAGGCGTGCGATGTCGCCCAGGCGCAGCACCGATCCGTCGGGGTTGGTGCGGATCACGATCTGCTCGAACTCGGCGACCGATGCCAGGCGCCCCTTGGTCTGGATATTGAGCTGGAGCTGCTGGTCGTTGGAGATCGGCCGGGCGCCGATCCGTCCCACCGCGGCCTGTACGTTCTGCGATTGGATCGCCTTGATCACGTCGGCCGTGGTGAGACCCAGGCCGGTGAGCCGATCGGTGCGCACCCAGACGCGCATGGCATAGTCCTGCGGACCGAACAGCGTCGCATCGCCGACGCCCGGCGTGCTCCTGATCTGGTCCAGCAGGTTGATCGTCGCGTAGTTCGAGATGAACAGCTCGTCATGCGTCTGCTTCGGCGAATAGAGCGCGATAACTCCCAGCAGCGCGGAGGACTGCTTCTTCACCGTCAAGCCCTGCTTGCGCACATCCTCGGGCAGCTTGGACAGCGCCACCTGCACACGATTGTTCACGTTGACCGTGTTGATATCCGGGTCGGTGCCGAGTTCGAACGACACCTTCAGCGAGTAGCTGCCGTCGTTGCCACTGACACTCTTCATGTAGATCATCTTGTCGACGCCGACGACCTGGCTTTCGATCGGCTGCGCGACGGTCGATTCGACCACCGCGGCGGACGCGCCGGGGTAGGTCGTGGTGACCGACACCTGCGGCGGCACGATGTCGGGGTACTGCGCGATCGGGATCACCAGCAGCGACAGCAGGCCGGCGATGGTGGTGACGATGGCGATGACCGTCGCCAGTCGCGGCCGGTCGATGAAGATTGCGGAGAACATGGGTCAGGTCCCGCTGAGCGGTGCGGGTGCCGGGCTTGCCACGACCGCGCTTCCGGGGCGAAGGGCCTCTGTGCCCTGCACGACGACCTGCTCGCCGCCCTTCAGTCCGCTTTCCACGATGGCGTACAGCGCCCGAACTCGCCGCCCAGCTTTACCCGCGCGACCGTGGCCTTGCCGTCGACCACCACGAAGACATAGGGACCCTGCTGATCGACGATCAGGGCGGTCTGCGGCACCAGCACCTTCTCTTCCGGCTTCTCGGCCTCGACCGAGACCCGCACGAGCTGGCCGTCGATCAGCCGGCCTTTCGGGTTGGGCATCGTGGCGCGCACCAGCACGGTGTCAGTGGCGCGGTCCACGCTGACGTCGACGAAGTTGATCTTGCCGACCTCATCGTACGACGAGCCGTCCGAAAAGCGGATGCGAACCGTCAGCGCCTGGCCAAGGGCCTTCACCTCGGCCTGTTCCTGCACCCTGAGGAACTCGCGCTGGCTCACCGGGAAGGTCACGTACATCGGATCGCGGCTGACGATGACGGTGAGCACGCCACTGTCGGGACCGACAACGTTGCCCTTGGTGAGCTTCGAGCGTCCGACCTCGCCGCTGATGGGGGCGACGATGTTCGTGTAGCCAAGGTTCACCGTGGCGGTCTTCTGGTCAGCATCGGCGATGACGACCTTGCCCTGGGCGCTTTTTTCGGCGGCGACCCGCTCGTCGAGCAGCGCACGCGAGGCGGCGTCGGTCTTCACCAGCTCCTGGGTGCGATTGCGCTGCGCCGTTGCATTGGCGTAGTTGCCCTGAGCTTCGAAAAGCGCGCCCTGCGCCTGCTGCAACGCGGCCTGGAAGGTGTCCGGCTCGATCCGGTACAGCACGTCGCCCTCCTTCACCAACTCTCCTTCGGTGAACATCACCTCCTGCAGGAAGCCGGTCACCCGGGCACGGATATCGACGCGCTCGACCGCCTCGACGCGGCCGACGAAGTCGCTGGCCTTGGTGATCGGCCGCAGCTCGGCCACAAGCGTGCCGACAGGGATCGCGGATGGTTGCTGTGCTGCCAACGGCGTCGCGGCCAGCAGCACGGAGAGGAAAGCCGCCGTCAGACGTGTCCTGATACGCATTGCGCTTCGCCTCCCTTGCAATCGAGGTCTGATATTTCCTTCGCGACGGGGTGCCAAGCTTGTACCGCCTGGCGACCGGGCCTCGCGTCAGACGC
The DNA here is from genome assembly GCA_963812075.1 of uncultured Alphaproteobacteria bacterium. Taxonomy (GTDB): domain Bacteria; phylum Pseudomonadota; class Alphaproteobacteria; order Acetobacterales; family Acetobacteraceae; genus JAMXLO01. The sequence goes on along the minus strand of CAWETN010000010.1, from coordinate 845,316 downwards.
CCCGCGCCTTCCTTCTGCGCGCCTGTTCCGCGTCGATCAACAGCTCCACGACCCGCGGCATCCTGATCGTCGCCGACCAGTCGAGCAGGGTCTTCGCCTTGCGGGGATCGCCGCTGCTGTAGAGGATCTCGGTGGGACGACGGAACGCGTCGCTGGTGGCCACGTGGTTGCGCCAGTCCAGGTCATAGCAGGCAAAGCAGCCGGCGACGAATTCCGTGAGGCTGTGGGTCTCGCCGGTGGCGATGACGAAGTCGGTCGGCTCCGGGTGGTCGAGCATGCGCTGCATCGCATCGACATACTCGGCGGCCCAGCCCCAGTCGCGCGACAGATCGAGCGCGCCGAGTTCGAGCACGGACAGTTTTCCCTCTGCCACATCGGTCGCACCGCGCACGATCTTCTGGGTGACGAACCGGGTGGGGCGAAACGGCGATTCGTGGTTGAACAGGATGCCCGAGCAGGCGAACAGTCCGTACGCCTCGCGGTAGTTGGCCACCGCCCAGAACGATGCCGCCTTGCCGACAGCATAGGGACTGCGGGGACGGAACTCCGTCATCTCGTCCGCTGGCCGCTCCCTCGTATTGCCGAAACATTCGCTCGAGGCGGCGTTGTAGAAGCGGGCATCCAGCGCCAGGAATCGCATCGCCTCCAGCACGTTGATCGTACCGTGCATGATGCTGTCGATGGTCTCGACGGGCTGGTCGAACGACAGACCCACCGACGATTGCGCTGACAGGTTATAGATAGTGCGCGGCTGCACGTTCTTCAGAGTGGTGACCACACTGCGGAAGTCGCCAAGGATGGTCGAGTGAAGCGTCACCCGATCGCGGATGCCAAGCGAGCGCAGCGCAGCGAAGTTCGCGTTCTCCTTGTCTCGGGACGTGCCATGCACCTCAATTCCCTGGCGGAGCAGCAGGTCGGCGAGATAGGCGCCGTCCTGACCCGAAATACCAAAAATCAGCGCCCTGCGATCGCTTGATTGCATCAGTGTCGCGTTGCTCCGTCCCCGCGGTGGGCCGGGTCATGTCACGCGGAACTGAGCGCGGTCAAGCCGATGCGGGCTGATCCCAGGCCGGGGCTAGGAATTTGCGGCAACAAAGGCTACACGTTGGCATCGGGATTCGCGCTGGTCGCGCGGCGTGTCGCCCTGCCAGCCGGTGGCCGATCGTGCAGGAGCACCGGCGACGCCCATCCGATGCGCCGACGCGGCGTGCTGAACACGAGAGGTACCCCCATGGGGAAGACGGCCCTGATCACGGGCACCACCGGACAGGACGGCGCCTACCTGTCCGAACTGCTGATATCCAAGGGCTATACGGTGCATGGCCTGAAGCGCCGATCGTCCTCGTTCAACACCGAGCGCGTCGACCATCTGTATCAGGACCCGCATGAGAAGAATCCGCGGTTTCTGCTGCACTACGGCGATATGACCGACTCGACCAACCTGATCCGTCTGTTGCAGCAGATCGTGCCGGACGAGGTGTACAACCTGGCGGCGCAGAGCCATGTCCAGGTCAGCTTCGAGACCCCCGAGTACACGGCGAACGCCGATGCGATCGGTCCGCTGCGCCTTCTCGAGGCGATCCGCATCCTGGGGCTGGCGAAGACCACCAAGTTCTACCAGGCATCGACGTCCGAGCTGTACGGCTTGGTTCGCGAAGTGCCGCAGCGGGAGACGACACCATTCTACCCGCGCAGCCCGTATGGCGTGGCGAAGCTGTACGGCTACTGGATCACCGTGAATTATCGCGAGGCCTACAACATCTTTGCCAGCAACGGCATTCTGTTCAACCACGAGAGCCCGATCCGCGGTGAGACCTTCGTCACGCGCAAGATCTCGCGCGCGGTGGCGGCGATCCATCTCGGACAGCAGGCCGATCTGTTCCTGGGCAACCTCGACGCCAGGCGCGACTGGGGCCACGCGCGCGACTACGTCGAAGGGATGTGGCGCATCCTGCAGCATTCGGAGCCCGACGACTTCGTGCTGGCCACCGGCGAGGAGCACTCGGTGCGTGAGTTCGTCGAGCGTGCCTTCGCGGAAGTCGGCCGTCGCATCGAGTGGCGCGGCAGCGCGGTTGACGAAATCGGTGTCGATGTGGCGTCCGGTGCGGTCCTGGTGCGCGTCGATCCGCGCTATTTCCGCCCGAGCGAGGTGCAAACCCTGCTGGGTGACGCCGCCAAGGCGCGCGACAAGCTCGGCTGGCGTCCAACCGTCACATTCGATCAACTCGTGGCCGAGATGGTAGCCGCCGATGTCGCAAAGCTGGCCGGGGCGGACTACGTCAGGCGCGCTGCCGCGGACTGAGAAGCGCAATATGGCACAACAGGAACCGGTGCTGGCGCACCGCCGCGTTTGGGTTGCCGGGCATCGCGGGATGGTGGGATCCGCCCTGATGCGCGCCCTGGCACCGGAGGGCGCCGACTTGCTCGCGGTCGGGCACGACGAGTTGGACCTTCGGCGGCAGTCCGATACCGAGGCGTGGATGCACCGCAACCGCCCGGAGCTCATCTTCATCGCTGCCGCCAAAGTCGGCGGCATCCTGGCGAACGACCGCTATCCGGCACAGTACATCTACGACAACCTGCAGATCCAGCTGAACATCGTCGAGGCTGCGCGGCAGATCGGCGTCGCGAAGGTGATGCTGCTAGGCTCGTCCTGCATCTATCCGCGCCTGGCGCCGCAGCCGATCAGCGAGGACAGCCTGCTGACCGGCCCGCTGGAGGAGACCAACCAGTGGTACGCGATCGCGAAGATCGCCGGAATCAAGCTGGCGCAGGCCTATGCCCGCGAGCACGGCATGAACCTGCTCTCGGTCATGCCGTCCAATCTCTATGGGCCGAATGACAATTACCACCTGCAGAACTGCCACGTCGCGGCGGCCCTGCTGCGGCGCATCCACCAGGCGAAGCTGGAGAATGCCGCCGAGGTGACGATATGGGGCACCGGCACGCCCCGCCGCGAGTTCCTGCACGTCGACGATCTGGCACGCGCCTGCGTCTTCCTGATGAAGACCTGGTCGCATCCGGACCCGATCAACATCGGCAGCGGTCAGGAGGTGACCGTACTGGAGCTGGCGCGGCTGATCGCCGAGATCGTGGGCTGGCGCGGGACCTTCGTGTTCGATCGCGGCAAGCCCGACGGTACGCCGCGCAAGCTGCTCGACGTCAGCCGGCTGAGCGCGCTGGGGTGGACCGCGTCGATCCCGCTGCGTGAGGGCCTGACGGACGCTTACCGCGACTTCAAGGCCAGGTCGGACGCCGGGGAGTTCAGTCCTACTTCGGCATGACCGGGCGGGTTTTGGTCTGGCAGTGGGGGCGGTTCGGCGCCGGTCCGCGCATCGCGGTCCTGCTTGCGGGGGGTCTCGAGGCGCTCCCTGGCGTGCAGTCGGTGCTGTCGCTGTCGCGCGCCGCCGAGCTCCTCGACGGAGGACGCAATCTGCGCTGCGAGCTTCCGGTCGAGACTTACGCCGGCGTGGCCGGCCTTGCATGGCGCCTCGTCCAGGCGCCGCTCCACGTGCGGCGGCTCGTCAGGCGCCTGCGCGACCTGGCCCCGAGCGCTGCCCTGTGCGCGATGCCGAGCCCGCTCGACCTGCTGATGGTCGCTGCGCTCCGCCGGCTGGGTGTTCCTATCGCGGTGATCGTGCATGATGCCGCGGCGCATCCCGGCGACAGGATTCCTCTGCTGCACGGTCTACAGCGGGCACTTCTGCGGCGCGCGGACCTGGTGGTCGCGCTGTCCGGTCACGTGGCGTCGCAGCTGCGCGCGGGCGGATTGCTGCCGACGCACACGCCGCTGCTGGTGCGGGCGCTGCCGTCGCTGGCCTTCGGCGCCGTGGCCCCGCCGGCCGATCGCGAGGGGCCTCGGCGTCTGCTGTGCTTTGGCCGACTGCGTGCCTACAAGGGGCTCGATCTGCTCGGCGACTCGCTGCGTCGCCTCGGCGGACGCTCGGATTACGAGGTGAGGATCGTCGGCCAGGGGCCAGAGAGCGCGGCGCTGGCTGCGCTGCGCGCATCACCGCACGTCACGGTGGAGAATCGCTGGGTGCCGGAGGATGAGATCGGGGCGCTGCTCGACTGGTGCGATGTGGTCGTGCTGCCGTATCGCGAGGCCAGCCAGAGCGGCATCGCACCGAGTGCGCTCGCCGCCGGACGCCAGGTACTGGCGACGCGCGTGGGCGGTCTCGTCGAGCAGCTGGAGGGCAGTCCGCTTGCGACGCTGTGCGATCCCGACGCGGCGAGCCTCGCCGCCGCTCTGCGGGGCATGTTGGAGCGGCCGCGCGACCTCGTGGCACCCGGCGACGATGCTCGCCAGGCTTGGCGCGCCTTCGCCGCCGACCTGCTGACCGCAATCGAGCCGCTGTCGGCTGCCCGTGCGTCCCGTGTAGGGTAGCACCATGCGCATCGCCTATATCGGGCACGCCTATCACGAAAGGACCGGATCAACCCGCTTCCTGATCGATCTGCTGCGCGAGCACGCGAGCGTCGAACAGTGGTCGGGTGAACCTGGTGACGATGCCAGGCGCGGCTGGGGCGCACAGTTTGACGAGACACGCTATGACGCCATCGTCGTTTTCCAGTTGCATGAGGCCTTCGACCTACTGAGCGGGCGGCATCCGAACATAGTCTTCGTCCCGATGTACAACTCCAGCTTCTGGGGCGGCAACTTCTACTGGCGGCGGGCCTTCAACGCGGCCAAAATCGCCTGTTTCTCCTGGGCACTCGGCCGCAACGTCGGGCGGCATACCCAGGCCTATGCCAATTTCCAGTATTATCCCGATCCCGAGGGGCATGCGCGGGTCAAGGATTTCGACACGCTGCGTGGCCTCCTATGGTACCGCAAGCGCGAGATTTCGCCCGCACTGGTCTTCGGTCTGTCGCGGGACACCGAGTTCGAGCGCTTCGTGGTGCACGACTGGCAAGACCCCGGCAACGCAGCGGACGGCTCCTGGGTCGCGCCGCCGAACATAAGGCGCCTGGAGCGCACCGGCTGGGATCCCGACGGCCGCGCCTATTCTGCCGCGCTGCGCGCCAGCAACGTGTTCTTCGCGCCGCGGCTGCACGAGGGCATCGGCATCAGCGTGCTGGAAGCGATGGCGTCCGGGCACTGTGTCGTGGCCCCGGACGCTCCCACGATGAACGAATACATTTCCAACGGCACCAACGGGCTGCTCTACGCCCCGGGCCGCCATGCGCCGCTCGATCTCTCCGCGGCACGCAGCCTCGGCGCCCGCGCGCGCGAGAGCGTGGAACGTGGCCACGCGCGCTGGCGTGCCAGCATCCCGGCGTTGCTCGACTTCGTCGCGACTCCCACCGCGCAGCTGCGCAACGCGCCGCGCTGGTGGACGCCGGTGCCCGATGCACCCGGGCGCGCCCCGCCTCCCTCGGTAACGGTAGTCGCTCTTTGTCGCGCCGGCACGGCGGCGTGCGAAGCCACGCTGGAGGCAGCCCGGGCGCAGATCGGATGCGATGTCGCATGCGTGACATCGGAGAACCTCGCCGAGGCGATGCGCGCAGCCGTCGCTGCCGCAGGCGGCGGGTGGGTGCTGTTCATCAGCGCCGGCGATCGTTTCATCGGCAACGATGCGCTTTGGCGGATGCTGTCGCGCGCGCCGGCCGACGCGGAGCTGGTGTACGGCCACCACATTCGTCGGTTCGTAGATGGCACGGTCGATCTGGTACGTGCGGCGGAGTTCGCCACCACCTGTGACCGGCTGCGGCGCGGCGAAGTCGGGATCGACTGGCTGCTCAGCATCCCGGCCGCCGCGGCGACGGCGGTCCGCAGCGAGCTGCTCGCCAGGCTGCCGCTCGGGGTCGGCACCGCTTCGGCGTGCGTGGCGGACCTGCTGTTGCGTGCGCAGGCGCAGGGCGTGCGGCTGTTCAACTGCGACGAGACCGTGGCTGTCATAGAGGACACCGCCCAGGCGCAGCGAAAGGAATGGGTCGCCCTCGCACGGCGGCACGGCAGCGAGGCGGCGGCCGACCGGCTGGACGCGGCCCTTGCGGGCGATCGCGCCCCGCGCATGACCAGCGGGGCGGCGTGGCTGGGTTGGCTGGCGCTGGCCTCGATCTCGGCGGTCGACCGCTGCTCGCCCACGCTCGCGCGCGCCATCGAGCGCGGCATTCGCGGCATCGCTGCCCGCCCCGCGGTGCGGCGACTGCGGCGGCGGGCGGAGGTATCGGGGTGAGCGCCGCCACCCCGCCGACGTTCAGCATCGTCACGCCCTGTCTCAATCGTGCCGGTACTATCGGCTGTGCGATCGACAGTGTGCTGGCGCAGCGCCACCCCGGGGTGGAGCACATCGTGATAGACGGGCGCTCGAACGACGGCACACTCGAGGTGCTGGCACGCTATCCGCATCTGCGTGTCGTGTCCGAGCCGGACCGGAACCTCTACGACGCGATCAACAAGGGGCTGCTGCTGGCGCGCGGCGACGTGATCGGCCTGCTCAACAGCGACGACGTCTATGCGCCGGGCGCGTTCGCGGCGGCGTCTCAGCTCCTCGCCGATCCAGCCGTGGAGATGGTGATCGGCGGGGCGGAGATGTTCACGTCGGTCGATGGGCGCGAGAGGGTGTTCCGCCGGTTCGTCGGTCCGCGCGCCATCGCGCTCGCGGAGGCGAACGCCATCGGCAATGTCACGCTGATGAACGCGTGCTTCTGGCGGCGCGAACTGCAGGAGCGGATCGGTCCGTTCGACGTCCGGTTTCCGCTCGCCGCCGACAAGGATTTCTGGATGCGGATGGTGCTGGCGCGGCCGGCGCACCGGCAGCTGTCGCAGGTCTTCTATCGCTACCGCAGCCATGGCGGCTCGCTGACCTTTTCGGGCGCCGACATCCGCGACACCGCCTCGCGACACCTGCTCGAGCTGGCGCAAACCCGCTTCGGCGAGTGTCGCCCCGGCACGTGCGAGCACGCGGCCTACCGGCGCTGGCATGCCTGGGCGGTCGGCTACCGCACCGTGCAACTGACGGCCCGCCGGCGCCCACGGGGCGCGCTGCAGACCGCAGCAAAGGGGCTGCGGATCGACCCCGCCTGGCCGCTGCGCTTCCTGGCACGCCTGCCGGGGCACTGGCGCGACCGCGACGTGCGGAGCGGGCCGGCGACCGACGGTCTCGGCTGACCGTCGCGCATGCCGAGGCCGGAATCAGCGTCGATGCACCTGGTGTACCCGAAGCCCAGCGTTGGGTCGCCAGCGGGCCACGCCACGCTCGGCTGATCCTCGACCGCTTCCCGCCGATCGCCGCTTTCGCGGATCGTGTGCCTCCATCTGAATCGTGTGCCTCGATCTGCCGCCCATCGCCCAGCATTCACTTTCCTTCTCGATGCAGCCCCGGCACCTTGGTGACATGCGCAGATCCTTTCGGCTGTTCCGACGCGCGCTGGCGTGGGCCGGCTTCATCGTGCTGTTCGTGGCCGCCCTGGTCACCGGCGTGCTGTGGCTGACCCTGCCGCCGCGCTCGCAGCAGGCGCGCATCGCCGGCCTTTCGGGTCCGATCGATATCGGCTTCGACGCCGATGGCATCCCCCGCATCCACGCCACCAGCGCCACCGACGCAGCCGCAGCGCTCGGGTTCGTGCACGCGCGCGATCGCCTGTTCCAGATGGACATGATGCGCCGCTTCGCATCGGGTCGCCTGTCCGAGATCGCCGGTCCGACGACACTTCCCACCGACCGGATGACACGGACGCTCGGACTGCGCCGGCGCGCGCTGGAAGACTACCCGACCCTGCCTGCGGCCACCCGCGCCATGCTGGAGGCCTACACGCGCGGCGTGAACGCCTGGATCGCCGAGCGAGGCAGGTTCGGTGCGCCGGAGTTCCTGTTCCTGGGCGCCCCCGAACCATGGCAGCCCGTGGACAGCCTGCTGTGGGGCCAGATCATGGGGCTGTCGCTGTCGCTCAACTGGCGCACCGAACTGTCGCGCCAGGCGCTGGCGGGCCGCATCCCGCAGCAGATGATCGACGAGCTGTGGCCGCCAGCGGGCGGTGCCGGCCGGCCCGAGGCAGCGCTGTCGCCCGCGCTGAGCCACATCGCCGAGGCGCTTGCCGTTGTCCTGCCACGCTTCCCGGACCCCTTCACGCTGCCGGACACGGCGTCGAACGAATGGGCGGTGGATGGCCGACACACGGCCACCGGCGCGCCGTTGTTGGCGGGCGACCCGCATCTGGCGTTCGGCTTCCCGAGCATCTGGTACCTCGCGCGGATCGAGACGCCGGACGGCCTGCTGGCCGGCGCCACCGCCCCCGGCGTGCCGTTCCTGGTGCTGGGCCATAACGGCCGCATCGCCTGGACCTTCACCACCACCGGCGCTGACGTGCAGGACGTGTTCATCGAGACGTCAGCCGGCGATGGCCAGTACCAGACGCCGGACGGCCCCCGTCCCTTCTTGCTGCGCGAGGAGCGCATCAGGGTGCGTGGCGAGCCGGACCAGGTGCTGACCGTACGCGAGACGCGCCACGGCCCGGTGGTGAGCGACCTGCGCGACCCGGTCGGCCCGATCCTGGCAGTGTCAATGGCCAATCTCGAGCCGGGCAATTCCGCCGCGGCCGGCCTGCTCGCGCTGAACCAGGCGCGCGACGTCGAGGCTGCCGGCAAGGCCGCCGCGCTGATCACCGCGCCGGTGCAGAACCTGCTGGTCGCCGATCGCGACCGCATCGCGCTGTTTGTCACCGGGCGCGTGCCGATCCGACGTGCCGGCGACGGCTCGGCACCGGTGTCGGGCGACGGCTCACATGACTGGACCGGCTGGGCCTCCGGGGTGCAGTTGCCGCACATCGTGAGCCCGGCGAGCGGCCGGCTGGTCAATGCCAACGACCGCATCGCGCCGCCCGACTTTCCGGTATTCCTGGGCCGTGACTGGTTTGGCGACTGGCGCGCCGCGCGCATCCGCGAACTGCTCGGCCGGTCGGACCGCCACACCGCCACCGACTTTGCCCGCATGCAGGTGGATGTGCACTCGCCCTTCGCCCGCCAGGTGCTGCCGGCGCTGCTCGCGGTGCCGGTCACCGACGACACCGCGCGGCGCGCCCAGCAATTGCTGCGCGATTGGGACGGCAGCATGACGGTGGACGCGCCGCAGCCGCTGATCCTGAATGCCTGGATGCACTTCTTCTACGGGCGCGTCCTCGAGCAGGCCGGCATCGCGACGGGCAATGGCGGCCCGCTGGTGGAGTTCGTTGCCTATGTACTGTCGCCGGCCGGCGCGCACTGGTGCGGCAGCGATTGCACGACCACGCTGCAGGCTGCACTGTCCGACGCGGTCGCCGATCTCACGCGCCGCTTCGGCGGTGATCCCGCGCTATGGCGCTGGGGCAAGGCACATTTGGCGGTGTTCGCCCATCCGCTGCTGCACCCGCTGCCGGTCCTGGGTCCGCTGAGCACGCTTTCGATCCCCAGCCCCGGCGACGACACCACGATCGATCGCGGCGGGCCGGCCTACAAACAGTTTCAATCGGTGCACGGAGCGGAGTATCGAGGCGTCTATGACCTGGCCGATCTCGACCGCTCGCTGTTCGTCATGGCCCCTGGGCAGTCCGGCAACCTGCTCAGCCGCCACGCGCGCGATTTCCTCACCCGCTGGCGGGACGGCGCTACCGTCGCGCTCGGCCCGGCGGCCGACGCCACCACCGCAACCATACGGCTGACCCCATGATCTACCGTGCCCAGATGGACGACCACTGGCTGACCGAGGGCGTGATGACCCGTCGGGTCGTCGCGTGGCTGCTCGACATGCTGCTGATCGCGCTGATCCTGGGCGCGCTATGGGTCGTGCTGCTGATGTTCGGCCTGCTGACGCTCGGCCTCGGGCTGCCGCTCCTCGGCATCCTGCCGTTCGTGCCGTTCTGCTATCACCTGCTATTCGTCGCCGGTGCATCCTCGTCCACACCGGGCCAACGGGCGCTGGGGCTGGTCGTGCGCCGTGACGACGACCTGGGTCCGCCGTCCTTCGCGCAGGCCTTCGTCTACACGCTGGGGTTCTATCTGACGCTGGCGACCACCGGCCTGCTGCTGCTGTTCGCGCTGTTCACCGTCCGCCATCGCACGCTGCACGACCTGGCGAGCGGTCTTGTCGTGGTGCGCACCCGGGCGTTGACCCGGGCGTTCGGCTCCTGGAACATGCAAGGCGGATCGCCCTACGCATGAGTTACCGACCGCCGCGCCGGCCGCAGTTCTTCTACACGACAGCCCCGCTGCCGTGCCCCTATCTGGCCGGCAGGACCGAACGCAAGGTCGTCACCGAGATCACCGGCCCCGAAGCGGACTCTCTACACGACCGGCTGTCGCGTGCCGGGTTCCGCCGCAGCCACAACATCGCCTATGCGCCGGTCTGCCCGTCCTGCCAGGCGTGTATCCCGATCCGCATTCCGGTCTCCGCCTTCCAGCCGGACCGCACGCAGCGGCGCATCGCGCGCGCCAACGCCGCGCTGGAGGGGTTCGAGGTGCCGGCGCGCGCCACGGCGGAGCAGTTTCAGCTGTTCCAGCGCTACCAGCAGGCCCGCCATGGCGATGGCGACATGGCCACCATGAGCTTCTACGACTACCGCGCCATGGTGGAGGACACGCCGATCGAGACGTTCATCGTGGAGTTCCGCGACCCCGACGACCGGCTGGTCAGTGCGTGCCTGGCCGACCGGCTGGGGGACGGGCTGTCGGCGGTCTACTCGTTCTTCGCGCCGGCGCTGGAGCGGCGGTCATTGGGCACCCACGCTATCCTGTGGTTGATCGAGCGCGCGCGCTTTCTGGAGCTGCCCTACGTCTATCTCGGCTACTGGGTGCCGGAGAGCCATAAGATGGCCTACAAATCGCGCTTCCGACCGGCGGAGGTGCTGGCAGGCGGGTCTTGGCGGGTGCTGACGGACGCCGACCTGGGTGACGGCGGTTGTGCCCGGCACGCGGTTCTGGTGCCGCAAAGTGCGGACTGATGCGTCGCAGACGATATGTCCACATGCCCGCGCCTGGCGGTAGCTATGTCACTTCCGCCCCGTCGATCGACCGCGGCGTCTGTTGCGACGGACCGCGCTGTCCGGCGAACAGCAGCGAGACCCGCCGGCTGAGCACGTAGAATACTGGCGTGAACAGCAGCCCGAACAGTGTCACGCCCAGCATCCCGGCGAACACCGCGGTGCCGAGCGATTGCCGCATCTCCGCGCCGGCGCCCACCGCGACGGCCAACGGGATGACGCCGAAGATGAAGGCGAGCGAGGTCATCAGGATCGGCCGCAGCCGGGTGCGCGCCGCCGCCACCGCCGCGTCGAACCGGTTCATGCCCTGAGATTCCGCCTGACGCGCGAACTCCACGATCAGAATCGCGTTCTTCGCCGCCAGCCCGACCAGCACTACCAGCCCGACCTCCACCAGGATGTTGCGGTCGAAGCCGCGCGCGTTCACTCCGAGCATCGCGGCGAAGATGCACATCGGCACGATCAGCACCACCGCGAGTGGCAACAGCCAGCTCTCGTACAGCGCCGCCAGCAGCAGGTAGACGAACACCACCGCCAGCCCGAACGCGATCATCGCCGTGTTGCCGGCGAGCTTCTCCTGCAGCGCGATCTCGGTCCATTCGAAGCCGAAGCCCTGCGGCAGGCGCTCCTTGACGACCTTCTCGATCGCTGCGATCGCCTGTCCGGTGGAGAAGCCGCGCATCAGGCCCAGCTGTACCTCGGCCGCAGGATACAGGTTGTAGCGCGGCACGCGGAACGGCCCGGTGGTGTCGCGAAACGTCGCCACCGAGCCGATCGGCACCATGTCGCCGTAGTTGTTGCGCGTTTTCAGGTTCTCCACGTCGCGCACGCTGAGACGGAACGGATTGTCGGCCTGCGCCGACACCTGATAGGTGCGGCCCAGGAGATTGAAGTCGTTGATGTAGGACGACCCCATGTACACCGACAGCGCATCGAACACGCGGTCGATCGGCACCTGGAGCAACTCGGCCTTGGTGCGGTCGATGTCGGCATAGACTTGCGGCGTGTGTGTGTTGAACAGCGTGAAGGACTGGTTGAAGCCCTTGTTCTGCGCTGCCGACCCGGCGACAATCCAGGTCGCCTGCTCCAGCGCCGGCAGCCCATGGCCGGAACGGTCCTGTACGTAGAGCTTCAAACCGCCGCCGGTGCCGATGCCGGGCACCGACGGCGGCTCCAGCACGAAAGTGAACGCATCGTCGATCTGCGCCAGCTGCTGGCGCAGGTCCGCCAGGATGCGGCCGGCGCTGAGCCCCAGCGGCACGCGCTCCGAGAACGGCTTCAGCGGCACGAAGATCACGCCGGCATTGGGCGCGTTGGTGAAAGTCCCACCGTCGAAGCCGGTGAACGCCACCGAGTTCTGCACGCCGGGCCGCGACAGGATGATCTCGGAGGCGCGGCGGATCACCGCGTCGGTACGCGAGAGCGAGGCGCCGGGTGGCAATTGGAACGCCGCGATCAGGTAGCCGCGGTCGAGCTGCGGGATCAGCCCGGTCGGCGTCGCCGCCAGCCGGTCGTAGGTGGCGTAGATCAGTCCGGCATACACCACCAGCATCACCACGCCGACACGCACCAGCCGCGCCACCAGCCGTCCGTAGCCGTTGGACAGCCGCTCGAACCCCCAGTTGAAACCGGCGAAGAACAGCCGTACCGGTGCACCCAGCCGATAGACCAGCGTGCGCGGCGGTTCGTGCTCGCGCGGCTTCAGCAGCAGCGCGGCGAGCGCCGGCGACAGCGTGAGCGACACGAATGCCGAGATCACCGTGGCCGCGGCGATGGTGATGGCGAACTGCCGGTAGAACGAGCCTTGCAATCCGCTGATGAACGTCGTTGGGATGAACACCGCGCACAGCACCAGCGCGATCGCGATCAACGCGCTGCCGACTTCGTCCATCGTCCGGTGCGCCGCATCGCGTGGTGACATGCCCTCATCCACGAAGCGCTCGACATTCTCCACCACGACGATTGCATCGTCCACCACGATGCCGATTGCCAGCACCAGGCCGAACAGCGACAGCGTGTTGAACGAGATGCCGACCAGGCCCATCACCAGGAAGCAGCCGACCAGCGACACCGGGATGGCGACTACCGGGATGATCGCCGCGCGCCAGGTCTGCAGGAACAGAATCACCACGACCACCACGAGGCCGATCGCCTCGAGCAGCGTGCGCTCCACCTCGTCGATCGACTGCTGGATGAACTCGGTCGGGTTGTAGACGACGGTATAGGCGAGGCCGGGCGGAAAATCCTTCCTCGCCTCCTCCATCGCGCTTTTGACCGCAGCCGCCGTCCTCAGCGCGTTGGAGCCCGGCCGCTGATAGATCACGATCGCGGTCGCCGTGCTTTTGTTGAGGTAGGCGTTGATCGTATAGTCCTGCGAGCCGAGTTCGACGCGCCCAATGTCGCGCACCCGCACATAGCCGCCGTTCGGGTCTGCGCGCACCACGATGTCGCCGAATTGCTCGACATCCGACAGCCGGCCGAGCGTCTGCACCGCGAGCTGGAACGCGCCGGGCGACACCGCCGGCGGCTGGTTGATCGCGCCGGCGGCGACCTGCAGGTTGGCCGCCCGCAATGCCGCGACGACGTCGTCCGCTGTCAGGCCGCGGGCGGCGACCTTGCCCGGATCGAGCCAGATCCGCATCGAGTAGTCGCGCGCACCGAACACGTTCACGTCGCCGACGCCATCCACCCGCGCCAGCGCGTCCTTGATGTACAGCGTGGCGTAGTTCGAGATGTACTGCTGGTCGCGCGATCCGTCGGGCGAGATCATGTGCACGACCATCATCAGGTCGGGCGAGGCCTTGCGCACGGTCACGCCCAGCCGCTGCACGTCCTGCGGCAGCCGCGGTGTGGCGACCGAGACACGGTTCTGCACCAGCACCTGCGCCGTATCCACGTCGGTGCCGGGCTTGAACACCACGCTGATGTTGAGGGTGCCGTCGCCGACCGACTGCGAGGTGATGTACAACATGTTGTCCACGCCGTTCACCTCCTGCTCGATCGGGGTGGCGACGGTCTCCGCCAGCACCTCGGCCGAGGCACCGGGGTAGGTGGCGCGGATGCTGACGGTGGGCGGCGCGATCTCGGGATATTCCGAGATCGGCAGCGAGCGCTCCACCAGAGCGCCGGCGATCGTCAGGATGATCGACAGGACAGCCGCGAAGATCGGGCGGTCGATGAAGAAGTGCGTCAGGCGCATACGGCGTGAATCCCCTGGCGCGTAAAGGACTACGGCGTCTCGGCGAACTGGCTGTCGGATGGATGGATCGCGCCGTCGCGGGTGGCGACGACCGCGCCGGGGCGTACGAACGGATTGGCAAGTCCGCCCACCACCACGCGGTCGGTCGGCGCCAGGCCGGAGGCGATGACGCGCAGCCCCCGGGCCATGCCGCCGAGTTTGACCGGCTTGCCGACCACCTTGTTGTCGGGGCCGACCGTCAGCACGACCTTCTGCGCCTGGTCGGACACGATCGCGGCGTCCGGCACCAGCAGCGCGTCGAGCGGTCCGCCGTAGAGCCGCAGGCGCCCGAACGTGCCCGGGGTCAGGAACAAGTCCTTGTTGTCAAGCACTGCGCGGCCACGGATGGTGCCGGAATGCGCGTTGACCTCGTTGTCCACGAAATTCATCACGCCGCGGTGCTCCCAGGTCGTTTCATCCGCCAGGCGCACGCTCACCGGATTCGGCGTGTCGCGTGACGACCCGCGCGAGCCTTCGACGCTGAGCCGCGAGTAGCGGATGTAATCCGCCTCGGACCCATCGAACACGAAGTAGATCGGATCGAGGCTGACGATTGTGGTGAGCAGCGTCGCGCCGCTCTGGCCGCCGGCGACCAGATTGCCGGGATCGACGCGGCGATCGGACACGCGCCCACTGATCGGGGCGCGGACCTCGGACCAGTCGAGGTTGAGCTTCGCCGTGCTCAGCGCGGCCTCGGCGGCCAGTTCCTGCGCACGCGAGATGTCGAGGTTCGCCTTTCGCTGGTCCAGCACGCTCACCGGCGTCGCCGCGGTCTTCACCAGTTGTACCGCGCGCTCGTAGTCGGCCTCGTTCAGCACGACCTGCGCCTTGGTGCGGACCACGTCCGCCTCGGCCAAGTCCACCGCGAGCTTGAACGGCCGCTGGTCGATGGTGAACAGCGGGTCGCCCTCCTTGACCATGCTGCCGTCGCGGAAATGGACCTTGTCGATGTAGCCGGACACCCGCGGGCGGACCTCGACGCGTGCGACGGCCTCGAAGCGGCCGGTGAACTCGTCCCACTGCGCGACCCGGCTCGCCAGCGGCGCGGCGACCGTGACCTGGGGCGGTCCGGCCTGTGCCCAGGCAGCCACCGAGGCGAGGAGGCCGATCCCCAGGCTGAGGGCGAGACGAAGGGTTGCGGCGCGCCTGGAGGCGCCGGCTGCGACTGACATGAACTCGTCCCCTTGTTCGGCCGGACGGCCGTTTGGCTTGCCGATATGGCTCACGCGCCGGCGAGCGGTAACCCACCATGTGGCCGGGTTGTGGGCGCTTGTTAACCGAGCGGTAAGCCGACAGTGATCACGAACCGGGGAGCCGAACTCTACCCGCCCGGCTTCGGGACGAAGCACACGCGCGGCAGCGTTGCGAAGTGCCGGTCGCAGGTCAGCAGATCGGCGCGGTGCGCCAGCGCCGTCGCGTAGACGATAGCGTCTGCCGTCGCCAGCCGGTGCCGGGCACACAGCTCCGCCGCGGAGAGCGCGGTCGTAGTATCGAGATCCGCGACCACGCAGGTTCGAGTGAAGGCGATGACCCGGTCGGCTCGGTCCTCGCCGACCTCGCGGGCCAGCCATTTCGCCAATTCCAGTTGCACCATGGTGGGCACCAGCCATTCCGTCCGATCCGGCAATTCGGCTGCTAGCGTCGCGCCGAGCGCCGACCCGACCAACCACTCGACCCAGGCGGAGGTGTCGACAAGCCGCATCAGATCCTATCCGTCCGGTCGCGATAGCCCTTCGGCTTCGCACCCCGCGCCATGCCGGCGAGTTCGTCGATGCCCGGCACAGGTACCAGCAGCACGCCTTCGCCCTTGGGGATGAAGGCGAAGACCTGCCCCGCCTGCCAATGACGGGCACTGCGGATGGCTTTCGGGATCGAGATCTGGAACTTGGCGGAGAGAGTGGCTGTATCCTTGGTTTGCACTACCTGATCCTCATCGATCACAACTATGTAAGAAACCTAGCATCCGTTGCGTCCTATGTAAGCCCGGACCCTTCCGGGGCGACGTCAGCTTGAAAACCTCCGCCGCCACCGCATTTCGGCATGGCAACCGCGCGACCTCGGCGCAAATCGGCCGGACCCTGGCGGCGAGGGGTTCCGCTAGATGGCCCGCGAGTCTATGCCGCGCCGGCAAAGATGAGGAACCCTAAGCAATGGCTGGCGTGGACATCCTGGCCTCCGCCTTCAGCGGCGCGAACGCCGCGTTCCTAGGCGAGCAGTACGCACGCTGGGCGGCAGACCGCAGCTCGGTGGATCCCACATTCGACGAGCTGTTCAGCGCACTGAACGACGATGCACGCGCGGTGATGGAGGAGGCAGGTGGCGCGTCCTGGGCGCCGCGCCCGCCGGAATTCGAGCAAGAGGTACGCGCCGCGATCGACCAGCCGGCACGCCGGGCGCCGTCGGTGGCGCTGTCCAGCGAGCAGGTCCGCGCTGCCACCATTGCTTCGCTGCGCGCATTGATGCTGATCCGCTCCTATCGCGTGCGCGGCCATCTCGAGGCTCGGCTCGATCCGCTGGGGCTGCAAATTCCCCGCCCGCATGCCGAGTTGGACCCGCGGTCATATGGTTTCACCGACAGCGACCTCGATCGACCGATCTTCATCGACAACGTGCTGGGCCTGGAATCGGCCACGCTGCGCGAGATCCAGACCAGGCTGCGCGACACCTACTGCGGTTCGATCGGCGTCGAGTTCATGCACATCCAGGACCCCGACCAGAAGTCGTGGATCCAGCGAAAGGTGGAGGGCGCTCCCTGGCGCACGGCGTTCGATGCCACGGCCAAGCGTGCCATCCTGGTGCAGCTGACCGAGGCGGAGGGCTTCGAGGCGTTCTGCCAGAAGCGCTACGTCACCACCAAGCGCTTCGGCCTGGAGGGCGGCGAGGTCACCATCCCAGCGCTGCACGCCATCATCGCGACGGTCGCCGCCCAGGGGGTGAAGGAGATCGCCATCGGCATGCCGCATCGCGGCCGGCTGAACACGCTGGTGAACATCGTGAAGAAGCCGTTCACCGCGGTCTTCTCGGAGTTCGGCGGCGAGAGCTTCAAGCCGGACGACGTGCAGGGCTCGGGCGATGTGAAATACCACCTCGGCACCTCCACCGACATCGAGGTCGCCGGTCACAGCGTGCACCTATCGCTGCAGCCAAACCCCTCGCACCTCGAGGCGGTGAACCCGGTCGTCGTCGGCAAGGTGCGCGCACGGCAGGATACCGCGGGCGACACGCAGCGGCGGTCCTCGGTGATGGCGATCCTGATGCACGGCGATGCGGCGTTCGCCGGCCAGGGCCTGGTCTACGAGACGCTGGCGATGAGCCAGCTCATCGGCTACCGCACCGGCGGCACAGTGCATGTGATCGTCAACAACCAGATCGGCTTCACCACGGTGCCGGCGCACGCCTATTCCGGGCTCTATTGCACCGATGTCGCCAAGTCGATCCAGGCGCCGATCCTGCACGTCAACGGCGACGATCCCGAGGCGGTCATGTTCTGCGCACGCATGGCAGCCGAGTTCCGCATGCGCTTCGCCGCCGACATCGTGCTCGACATCGTCTGCTACCGCCGGCACGGCCACAACGAGACCGACGAACCCGCCTTTACCCAGCCGGTGATGTACCGTGCGATCGACGCCATGAAGACGACGCGCACGCTGTACGCCGAGCGATTGGCGGCGGAGGGGGTGGTGCCGGCGGCCGAGGCGCAGGCGATGTGGGACGAGTTCCAGGCCGCGATGGAGGCGGCGAACCAGGCGGCCAAGGCCTACAAGCCGAACAAGGCAGACTGGCTGGAGGGCCACTGGTCCGGCTTCCATCCGCCCGAGCCCGAGTTCGAACGCCACGAGGAAACCACCGCGGTCCCAGAGGCGACACTGCGACAGATTGGCCTGGCGCTGACCCGCGTGCCGGCCGGCTTCGACGTGCATCCGCGCATCGCCCGCCAGCTGGAGGCCAAGCAGGCGGTGCTGGACGCCGGCCAGGGCATCGACTGGGCAACCGGCGAGGCGCTGGCGCTCGGTTCGCTGCTGCTGGAAGGCAGCCGCGTGCGGCTGTCCGGCGAGGACTGCCAGCGCGGCACATTCAGCCAGCGCCACGCGGTACTGATCGACCAGACCAATCAGCACGAATACATCCCGCTGAACAACATCGCACCCGAGCAGGCGAAGATCGAGATCTACAACTCGCTGCTGTCCGAGGCAGGCGTGCTGGGCTTCGAGTACGGCTACTCGCTGGCCGAACCGCGCACGCTGGTGCTGTGGGAGGCGCAGTTCGGCGACTTCGCCAACGGCGCGCAGCCGATCATCGACCAGTTCATCGCCTCGGGCGAAACCAAGTGGCTGCGCATGTCCGGTGTCACGCTGCTGTTGCCGCACGGCTACGAAGGCCAGGGGCCGGAACACTCCTCGGCACGCATCGAGCGCTACCTGCAGCTCTGCGCCGAACGCAACATGTGGGTGTGCAATCCGAGCACGCCCGCCAACTATTTCCACGCGCTGCGCCGCCAATTGCACCGCAACTTCCGCAAACCCGCGGTGATCTTCACGCCGAAGTCGCTGCTGCGGCACAAGCTGGCGGTGTCGTCGCTGGCGGAGCTGAGCGAGCGCCGGTTCCAGTTCGTTATCCCGGAGATCGATGCCATCGACTCGCCCGAGAACGTCCGCCGCGTGGTGATCTGCTCCGGCAAGGTCTACTACGATCTGCTGACGGAACGGCGCGAGCACAGGGAGAACGACGTGGCGATCGTCCGACTGGAGCAGCTTTACCCGTTCCCGGAGAATACACTGGGGCGTGTTCTGGCGCCCTACGAGAACGCCGACGTGGTGTGGTGCCAGGAGGAGCCGGAAAACATGGGTGGCTGGAATTTCGTCGACCGCAGGCTGGAGAAGGTGCTGGGTCGGCTGGAGGGCAAGGCGCGCCGGCCGCAGTATGCCGGCCGCGATGCAGCGGCGAGCCCTGCCACCGGCCAGGCGCGCGTTCATGCGCGCGAGCAGGCGACGCTCGTCGCTGCCGCTCTCGGGATCGGCTGATGGCTATCGAGATCACCGTGCCCACGCTGGGTGAGAGTGTCACCTCGGCCACCGTGGGTCGCTGGATGAAACACGCAGGCGACGCCGTTGCGGCCGACGAACCGTTGGTCGAGTTGGAGACCGACAAGGTGACGGTGGAGGTCACCGCGCCATCGGCCGGCGTGCTTGGCTCGATCGTCGTGCAGGAGGGCGCGGAGGTCCCGGTCGGCGCGCTGCTGGCCATGCTGGAGGCGGGCGACGGGACGGTTGCCGCACCGTCCCGGCCGAGGCCTGCTGCCGAACCGGTGCCGGAGCCGCCGCAACGTGCCGCCGCCAATCCGCCGGCGGGCGTGCATCCGCCGCCGCGCCCGCTCGGGCCGGTGGCGCGGCCGGCGAGCCCGCCGCCCGTGTCGCCGCAGCCGCAGGTGTTCCCGGCCGCCGCCAAACTGATCGAGGAGCAGCATCTGTCTCCGGTGCAGATCGGCGAGGGCACCGGCAAGGACGGACGCATCACCAAGGGCGACGTGCTGGCATTCCTGAACCGGCCGGCCCCGGTGCCCGCGGCCCCCGTTGCCAGACCGCCGCGCGAATCGGATGCGCGCGAAGAACGCGTGCGGATGACCCGGCTGCGCCGCACCATCGCCGCGCGGCTGAAGGAGGCGCAGAACACCGCGGCGATGCTGACCACCTTCAACGAGGTGGATATGACCGCGGTGATGGCGCTGCGCACCGAGTACCGCGACGCGTTCGAGAAGAAGCATGCCGGCGTCCGGCTGGGCTTCATGTCGTTCTTCGTCAAGGCGTGCGTAACCGCGCTGAAGGAATTCCCCGCGGTCAACGCCGAGATCGATGGCGAGGAGATCGTCTACAAGAACTTCGTCCATATGGGCATCGCGGTCGGCGGTCCGGCGGGACTCGTGGTGCCGGTGGTCCGCGATGTCGATGCCCTGAGCTTCGCCGAGATCGAGCGCGCCATTGCCGATGTGGGCCGCCGTGTGCGTGACGGCGCGCTGAAGCTGGAGGAGCTGACCGGCGGGACGTTCAGCATCACCAATGGCGGCGTCTACGGCTCGCTGATGTCCACGCCGATCCTGAACCCACCGCAGTCCGGCATCCTGGGCATGCACAAGATCCAGGAGCGGCCGATGGTGGTCGCAGGCAAGATTGAGGCACGACCGATGATGTACCTGGCACTGAGCTACGATCACCGTATCGTCGATGGCCGTGAGGCGGTGTCGTTCCTGGTGCGGGTGAAGGAAGGCGTGGAGGATCCGCGCCGGTTGCTGCTGGGACTGTGATAATGGATCGGCCCCCCCTCCCCAACCCTCCCCCGCTGCGCGAGAGAGGGAGTTCAGCGCCCCCTCTCCGGGGCAGCCTGGCAGAGTTGAAGAGGGGGTGCCAAAATGCCTGACTCCTTCGATGTCATTGTCATCGGCGCCGGACCCGGGGGCTATGTATGTGCGATCCGTGCCGCACAGCTCGGCATGAAGGTCGCCTGCGTCGAGAAGCGCGCGACACTCGGTGGCACCTGTCTCAACATCGGCTGCATCCCGTCGAAGGCGCTGCTGCAATCGTCCGAGGAATACCACCACGCCACGCACGCGCTGAAGGACCACGGCGTGCTGGTCGACAGCGTGAAGCTTGATCTCGCGCGCATGCAGGCCCGCAAGGCCGAAGTGGTGTCGGCCAACGTGAAGGGCGTAGAGTTCCTGTTCCGCAAGAACAAGGTGACCTGGCTCAAGGGCACCGGCCGCGTCACCGCACAAGGCAAGGTCGACGTCGATGGCACGGCCTACGAAGCGAAGCACATCGTCATCGCCACCGGATCGGAAAGCCTGCCGCTGCCTGGCGTCGAGGTGGACGAGAAGCAGATCGTCACCTCCACCGGTGGGCTGGAGCTGGACCGAGTGCCTGGGCATCTGGTCGTGATCGGCGGCGGCTACATCGGCCTGGAGCTTGGCAGCGTGTGGCGGCGGCTCGGCGCCGCGGTGACCGTCGTCGAGTTCCTCGACCGCATCGTGCCGACGATGGATGGCGAGATCGCCAAGGCGTTCGAGCGCATCCTGGCGCGCCAGGGCATGAGGTTCCGCCTCGGCATGAAGGTGACCGCGGCACGCAAGGGCAATGACGGCGTGACGCTGAGCATCGAACCGGCGAAGGGCGGTGCGCCCGAAGAGCTGAAGGCGGACGTCGTGCTGCTGTCGATCGGCCGGCGGCCTTATACCGACGGCGTCGCGGCCGGCGTCGAGCTGGACGACCGCGGTCGGGTGAAGACCGATGCGCACTACGCCACCAGTATCCCCGGTGTCTATGCGATCGGCGATGCGATCGCCGGGCCGATGCTGGCGCACAAGGCCGAAGAAGAGGGCGTGGCGCTGGCCGAGTTGCTCGCCGGACAGGCGGGGCACGTGAACTACGGCGCTATACCGGGCGTCGTCTACACTTGGCCCGAGGTCGCGTCGGTGGGCCAGACCGAGGAGGAACTGAAGGCCGCAGGCGTGGCCTACAACGTGGGAAAGTTCCCGTTCACCGCCAACGGACGCGCGCGGGCGATGGGCGATACCGATGGCTTCGTGAAGCTGCTGGCCGACAAGGCGACCGACCGGCTGCTCGGCGCGCACATCATCGGCCCGGCTGCAGGCACGCTGATCGCCGAACTCACCACCGCGATCGAGTTCGGCGCTTCGGCCGAAGACGTTGCACGAACCTGTCACGCGCATCCGACGCTGGAGGAGGCCGTGAAGGAAGCGGCCCTGGCGGTGGCTGGGCGGGCGCTGCATATCTAGCCGCATGGTACGGCCACTCGCATTGACCATGGGAGATCCCGCCGGCATCGGCGGCGAGCTGACGATGCGCGCGTGGCAGATGCTGCGCCAGGGTGGTCCGTCCTTTGTCGCGCTGGACGATCCGCAGCGACTGACTGATGTGCCTGTCGCGAAGGTGGCGACGTCGGATGAGGCGGCGGCGGTGTTTGCCGATGCGCTGCCGGTGCTGCCGATCGCGTTGCTGGAACCGCCGCAGCCTGGCCGGCCCAGCAAGGCCAACGCTCGTGCGGTTCTTGCCTCGATCGAGCGGGCTGCCGCTCTCTGCCTGAGCGGCGAGGTAGGCGGGATGGTGACCAACCCGATCAACAAGGCCGCACTGTACGACGCCGGTTTCAGCTATCCGGGGCATACCGAATTTCTCGCTGCGCTGACCGGCGCGCATGGCAGGCAGATCATGATGCTGGCCAGCCCGGAACTGCGCGTTGTGCCGGTCACCGTGCATGCCTCGCTGCGCAATTCGATCGCCATGTTGACCATCAAGGCCATCATTGCCGCTGCGCAGACCACGGCAACGGCATTGCGCCGCGATTTCGGCATCGCGCATCCACGGCTCGCCGTTGCCGGCCTGAATCCGCACGCCGGCGAACAGGGAGCGCTGGGCGACGAGGAGACGACCATCATCGCGCCTGCCATCGCGGCGCTGCGCGCTGACGGCATCGACGTTTCTGGCCCGTGGCCGCCGGATACCATGTTCACCGCGGCGGCGCGCACCCGCTACGACGCAGCGATCTGCATGTATCACGATCAGGCGCTGATCCCGCTGAAGACGCTCGATATGGACCATGGCGTGAACGTCACGCTGGGATTGCCGATCGTGCGTACCTCGCCCGACCACGGCACCGCCTACGACATCGCCGGCAAGGGCATTGCCAATCCGGCCAGCCTGATCGCCGCCATCCGGCTCGCCGCGGAGCTCGCGCATGCTCGAGGATAAGGACGCGATCCGCGAGCTGCTGCACCGCTACTGCTTCTGCATGGACGAAGGCCGCTTCACCGAGCTTGCCGCATTGTTCGCCGACGATGGCGAGTGGATTGCGCCCTACCGTGCCGCCAGGGGGCCGGCCGACATTGCGGCGTGGCTGCAGCAGTCGGTGCCGCCACAGCCGCGCCGCGTGCACTACGTGATGAACTCGATCATCGACTGCGACAGCGCGCGCGCCACCGCACGGTCCAACTACCTGGTGATGGTCGAGGGCACGGACGGCCCCGTGCCCTCGGTCTGCGGCGTCTACGAAGACGTGCTGGTCAAGCAGCCAGACGGCTGGCGATTCCAGCGCCGGCAACTGATCCACGCCTTCAGCGGCGACATGGCGCTGCGCCTGCCGTAACTCGCCCATCCAACGGCGGGGCGTCCGGTATCAGCCGGGCGCGGCGCCCTGCGTGTTCACCTGGTAGAGATAGATCGACTGCGCCGCGGTCATCAGCAGCTGGTTCCGTTTGGGGCCGCCGAAGCAGAGATTGGCGCACACCTCGGGCAGGCGGATGCGACCGATCAGCCGCGCCTGCGAATTGTAGACCAGCACGCCGGCATAGCCGAGTGGCGCGTTGGAACTGCACCAGAGATTGCCGAATACGTCGGCGCGCACGCCGTCCGGGCCGCAATGGATCCCGTCCACCGTCATGTCGATGAACTCGCGGCCGTTGGCGACCTTGTTGCCCTGCACGTCGAAGGCATGGATCGTGCGCGTGCCGCCGCCGTGCGCGTCGCCCGGTCCGCGCCCGGTGCTGCACACATACAGCGTCTTGTAGTCGGGCGAGAAGCAGAGACCGTTGGGATCCTTGAGCTGGTCCTCATTGATCACCTGATCGAGGTGCCCGCTCTGGTCCCAGCGATACACCGCCGTCGGCAGCTCGCGCTTCCTGCCGCCGATCACCCCGGCATCGGGCGCACCCTTGCGCGGATTGAGCAGGCCCTGTGGGTTGCTCGGCCCGCCGGCATCATCCGGATGGCCCTCGGAGAGCTGGCCGCCATAGGGCGGATCGGTGAACCAGACGCTGCCGTCGGGATGCGGCACCACGTCGTTCGGCGAATTAAGCGGCTTGCCGTCGTACGCATCGGCGAGCACCGTCACCGTGCCGTCGTGCTCCCAGCGCACCACACGGCGGTTGAAATGCTCGCAGCTCAGCTGGCGCCCCTGGAAGTCGAACGAGTTGCCGTTGCTGTTGCCGGACGGCCTGCGGAACGGCGTCACCCGCCGGTCGTCCCACAGCAGGCGGTACTGGGTGTTCCCGACCACGTCGCTGAACACGAAATACTGGCCTTCGCTCGACCAGGCCGGTCCTTCCGCCCAGGTGAAGCCGGTGGCGACGCGATGGATCGCGTTGTTGCCGACGCGCAGTCCGGCAAACGACGGATCGATGACGATCACGTCGGGATCGGGATAGATGCTGGGCGGCGCGTCGTGGCCAAATTGCCGCGGCGGGCTGGTGATCACCGATGGCGGCGTGCCCAGCGCCGCGGTCGGCTGCTGCGCTCTGGCTGCCGTGCCCAGCGCCGCGGCCGCAACACTGCCTGCAGCCCCGCGGATGACGGCGCGCCTGGACGCGCCGCTCTTGCCTGTCATGTCGTTTTCCTCCCCGTTCGTGAAATGCAGCTACTTCCAGCTCGCCAGGAAGAACCGTGGCAGCTCGTCCGGATAGGGCTTGAAGCTGAGTTGCTTCGAGTAGCCGTAGGTGACGGTGTGGGTGAAGATCGGCACCCACGACGCCTTCTCCGTGATCAGCTTGATCGCCGCGCTGTACGCCTTCCGCCGCTGGTCGGCATCCACCGTGGCGCTGCCGGCCTCCACCAGCTTGCGGATCTCCGGATCGCGCGTGTAGTCGTTGCCGGTGAAGGTGAAGTAGTTCGGCAGGATCGCCGAGACGTCGTTCACCGAATAGCTGCCCCAGGATCCGAGCTCCAGCGGATTCTGCCCGGCGAGCGAACGCTGTACCACGGCGGCGACCTGCAGCTGGGTGATCTTCGCGTTGATGCCGACTGCCTTCAGATAGCCCTGTACCGCGCCGCTCCACTGCGGCAGGTCGTAGGTCACCAGCTCGGTGTCAAAGCCACTGGGGTAGCCGGCGTCGGCCAGCAGCTGCTTCGCCTTCGCCGGATCGTAGGCGTAGTGCAGTGCGGCGCCGGCGTCGCAGCCGAACTGTGTCGGATAGCAGGGCGTGTCGATCGCGCGCGAACCGCCCTGCATGAGCTGCCTCGCCATGGTGGGGCGATCCAGCGCATAGACGATCGCCTGACGTACCTTATCCTTGGTCAGCGGGTTGTCGGCGCCGGTGCGTCCGGCGGCATCCAGCGACAGGTACTCGACCCGCATGGACTCGGCGCGCGTCGCCTGCAGGTTCGGCATGCGGCCGACGGCATCGAACTGGTCGGGGCTGAACTTCCATATCCAGTCGGCCCGTCCGCCCAGCAGTTCCGCCATCTCGGTGGCCGCATCCGGCACCTCGTGGATGATCAGCTTGCCGATCGCCGGCTTGCCCTTCGGGCTGTCGGCATAATAACCGTCGTAGCGCTCCATATCCACTTCGCTGGCGCCGTTCACCCTGGTGATCTTGTACGGGCCGGCGCCGATCGGATGCTGCGAATAGTCCTGTGGTCCGACCTTCTCCCGGTAGTCCTTCGGCATGATGTAGAGCGTCATCGCCATGTAATCGAGCGCGGCGGGGAACACCCGCTTCAGCTCGATGCGCACATGCGTATCGTCCACCTTCGTCGCATGGTCGAGATAGGCGTAGTTGCTCGGCGTCGAGACCTGCTTGTCGGCGACGATCGAATTGATCGTGTAGACCACGTCGTCTGCGGTGAGCCTGTCGCCGTTGTGGAACGTGACGTTCTTGCGCAATGTGAATTCCAGTGTCGTCTCGTCCACCCACTTGTAGGATTCGGCGAGCAGCGGCTTGAGCTGGAAGGTCTCCGGGTCGCGATAGATCAGCGAATCCCAGGCCTGATGGCCGATCACGATGCCGGTGCGGAGCTGGTTGTAGTAAGGCGTGACGTCCGGCACGGCGTCGCGCCAGGTGACCCGCAGCGTGTCGGCCGACTTTTGCGCCAGCGCCGGCGTTGCCATCGCCAGAACGGCCGCGACCGCTGCGCTGGCCAGCATCCTGCTCATCAAATCCCTCCGATCCTTCCGAGCGCAGGGTTATAGCAAGTCTGTGGCGGTGTTCTATGCCCACCCGGGCGGTGGCACGAAGCTGCGCCAATGCCGTTCCAACAACGCAGCCACGTGTATCGTGGTGCGGTCGCCGTGGAACGGGCCGACGATCTGCGCGCCGATCGGCAGTCCCGCCGCGCTCAGTCCGATCGGTGCGCTCGATGCCGGCAGATGGAAGGCGCAGGTAATACCTGGCCAGAACAGCATGTCGTTGTACGGGATAGTGCGGCCGTTCACCGTCATCCGCCGCTCCCAGGTTTCGCCCTGCTGCATGTGCGGCAGGGCGGCGGTGGCGATCGGCGGACACAGCAGCACGTCCCATTCCTGGAAGAATTCGCCCCAGATGCGGCGGAGCTGCATGCGCCGCTCGTTCAGGTGCAGCCACTCGCGATGCGTCATGTCCACCGCGCGCACCGAGACCGCATCGGCACTCATGTCGTCGGCCGGGCGCCGTGCCTTGGCTTCGCGCATCCTCTCCAGCATCTCCTCGCTGGCGCGCCCGCTCAGCGCCGCGTTCAGCAGCCTGAGGTAAAGATGGAACGCGTCGATCACCTTGAAGGCGGGACGTGCGGTGCGGCTGACGCGGACGCCCTGGCGCTCGAGGAAATCGGCGGTCGCCTCGAGATGCGCGGTGATCTCCGCATCCGTCTCCTGGCCCGGCTCGCTCGACCAGACGGCGATGCGCAGGTCCGCCAACCGCATGGCGCGTGGCTGCGGCAGCACCACGCTGCCGGTATCGCTCACCGGGTCGGGCCGGGCAATCACGTCGAGCGCGAGCGCCAGGTCCTGCGCGGAGCGGGCCAGCGGGCCGATCACCGAGATATCGGTCATGCCGGCGATCGGCACCAGGGACTGGCCGCGCGAGGAACACAGGCCCCAGCTCGGCTTGTGGCCGAACACGCCGCAGTAATGCGCCGGCACGCGCACCGAGCCGCCGATGTCGCTACCCAGTTCCAGCGCCGAGAAACCGGCGGCGATCGCCGCGGCGCCGCCGCCGGACGAGCCGCCCGGCGTGTGCGCGAGGTTCCAGGGATTGGACGTCGTGCCATACACCGGATTGAAGCTCTGCCAGTCGGCGAGGCTCACTGGCACGTTGGTCTTGCCGAACACCACGCCGCCGGCGGCCTTCAGGCGCTGCACCGCGAGCGCGTCCTCGTGCGCGTGGCTGTTGCGCTGCTCCTCGTAGCCCCAGGTGGTCGGCTGACCCGCCAGGTTGAAGCTCTCCTTTACCGTCATAGGCACGCCGAACAGCGGGCCGGCGCGGCCATCCTTGCGCTGGCGGTCGAGCGCGCGCGCCTGTTCGCGCGCACGCTCGAAGTCGCGCACGACGACGGCGTTCGTCCTGGCATCGAGCCGCTCGACCCGGGCGATGCAGTGGTCGAGCAGCTCGAGGCACGAAATGGCGCCGCTGCGGATCAGTTCGGCCTGGCGCCACGCAGGCAGAAAGGTCGGATCGGTCACGTGCTGGACGAGTTGAACGCCCCACCGTCGAGCAGCAGGTTCTGCCCGACGATGAAGCCGATCTTCGCCGAGCACAGGAAGGCACAGGCGTCGCCGAACTCGGCAGGGTCGCCGACGCGGCCGCGCGGCGAGTTCTTCGCCCGCTCCTGCACCAGTTCATCCACGGGTCGGTTGCTGCTGCGCGCCGCCTCCTGGAACCCGCTGCGCAGCCGGTCGGTGAGGAACGGGCCGGGCAGTATGTTGTTGATGATGACGTTGTGCTTCGCCACTTGGCGCGCGAGGCCGGCGACAAAGCCGGTCAGCCCGGCGCGCGCGCCGTTGCTCATGCCGAGTTCGGGGATCGGCGACTTCACCGAGGCCGAGGTGATGTTGACGATGCGCCCGAAATTGCGCGCGATCATGCCGTCGACCACCGCCTTGATCAGGAAGATCGGCGTCAGCATGTTGGCGTCAACTGCCTTGATCCAGTCCTCGCGCCCCCAGTCCCGGAAGTTGCCCCGCGGCGGTCCGCCGGCGTTGTTCACCAGGATGTCGGGCTCGGGGCAGGCGGCCAGGGCTGCGGCGCGTCCGGCATCGGTGGTGATGTCGCCGGGCACCGCGATGACCTTCACGCCGGTCTCCTTGCGGATCTCTTCGGCGGTGCGCTCGAGGTCGGCTGCGGTACGGGCGGTGATCACCACATCCACGCCCTCGCGCGCCAGCGACATCGCGCAGGCGCGCCCCAGCCCCTTGCTCGCCGCGCAGACGATCGCCTTCTTGCCTTTGATGCCGAGATCCATGCGTTGTCCCTCCTGTGGAGGGATGACGCTGTCATTGCAGGGGCAGCGAAGCAATCCCCGGCGGGCCGTGACGACTGGGCCGCCGGTCTAGGCAGCGATCTCCTGCAGCAGCGCCCGCGACGCCTCCGGCACCGGGGCCGGCCGCTGCGTCGCGCGGTCGACGAAGACGTGCACGAAGTACCCTTCCGCCGCGGCGACGTCGTCGTCGTTGCGGAACACACCGATCTCGTAGCGCACGGAGCTCGCGCCGATCCGTGCCACCCGGATGCCCACCTCGATGCGGTCGGGAAACGCCACGGAACTGTGATACCGGCACATCACCTCGGCCACCACGCAGTGCACCGGACCCTCGAGCAGATCGACCACGCCGTTGCGCATCTCGTAATAGGTGACCGCCGTATCGAAGAACGAGAAGTAGTTGACGTTGTTCACATGCCTGAACACGTCGTTGTCCATCCAGCGCGTCGTGATGGCGTGGAACCAGCGGTAGTCGGCGCGACGGCCCGGCGGTTGGCGGCTCATGCAGGCTTTCCCGGCCTATTTGCGTTCCGCCGGGTGATAGCCGATAGAGGCGCGCCGCGACAGGAGGTGCCGCTTGATCCTACGCCGCATGGCGATTGCCGCCTGGTTCTGCCTCGCGCTTGTGCCGCCGGGTGCCGAGGCCCACGCCATCCTGATGAGCAGTTTGCCGGCCGCCGGGGCCTCGGTGAAGCCGGGCCCGATCGACATGTCGTTCCGCTACAACAGCCGGATCGATCGTGCCCGCTCGCGCCTGACGCTGACGCGTCCCGACCACAGCCAGGCGGTGCTCAAGATCACGCCGACGGGCTCACCGGACCTGCTGGAGACCAGTACCGACCTCGGAGCCCCGGGCCCCTATGTCGTGCGCTGGCAGGTGCTGGCGGTCGATGGTCACATCACCCGCGGCGACGTTCCCTTCACCGTCACGGACCACTGACTTCGTGTCGCTGCTGATCGACCTGTTCGGCTACTTGTCGATCGTCATCCACGGTCTCACCATCACCGCGCAGTCCGTGGCTCTCGGCAGCGTGCTGTTCTTGGCACTGCTGCTGCGTCCGATGGTGGCGCAACTCGGCGCCGCGGGCCAGGGCACGGAGCGCACCTGCACCGCGATCGCCGCCTGGAGTGCACTCGCGCTGGTGCTGTGCGAGGCGACGACGGTGGCGCTGCAGACCGCCGTACTGGTCGGCACAGTGGACATCACGGTCGCCGACACGCTGCGCGCCGGGTTCGCCGTCGCCGGGCTGGTGAAGACGACCGCGGCCGCGCTGATCGCGCTCACGCTGTTCGGACTCGGCCCGCGGGCGCCGATGGCACCGCTGCTGGTGCTCGCCGCCATCGAGTTGGCCGCGGCGACGCTGACCACGCATGCCGCCGCGCGGCTCGATCACCGTACCCCTCTGCTGTTGGTGGGATTCCTGCACCAGTTCGGCGCGGCGATCTGGATCGGCGGCATCCCGTGCTTCCTGGTCACGCTGGGGCGGGTGCAGAACGCGCAATCGTGGCGGATGATCGGCGCGCGCTTCTCGCGCATGTCGATGACCGGCGTGGCCTGCATCGTGGTGTCCGGCCTTACCATGAGCCTGGGCTATATCGGCGATTGGGAGGGGTTCTACGGCACTGCCTACGGTGTGATGGTGGCCGCCAAGATCGCCATGTTCCTGATGCTGCTGGCTCTCGGCGGCGGCAACTTCCTGCTGATCGAGCGGCTGCGCGCGCGGCCCGCCACACCGGTCACACGACTGAAGCGCTACGCCGAGGTGGAGATCGGCATCGGTGTGGCGATCTTCTTCGCGGCCGCCTCGCTGACCTCGGTGCCGCCGGCGATCGACCTGACGCAGGATCGCGTCACCTGGGCCGAGATCGTCGAGCGGGACACGCCGATCTGGCCCCGCCTGACCTCGCCCGACCACGACGCCCTGGCGCTGCCGGCATTGCAGGCACGCCTGGATACCGAGGCGGCGCGACGCAGCGCAAAGCCGCAGGTCGCCTTCGTGCCGGGGTCCGGCGATCTGCCGCCGCGCAATGCCGCCGACATTGCGTGGTCGGAATACAACCACCACTGGTCGGGACTGTTCGTGCTGGCGATCGGCATATTGTCACTGCTGAATGCCGCCGGTCTGCGCTGGGCGCGGCACTGGCCGCTGCTGTTCCTGGGCCTTGCCGGCTTTCTGTTCCTGCGCTCCGATCCAGAGGTCTGGCCCCTCGGCGACATCGGCTTCTTTGTCAGCTTCCGCGACGTCGAAGTATTGCAGCACCGGGTGTTCGTCGTGCTGATCGCTGCGTTCGCGATCTTCGAATGGCGCGTGCGCACCAGCCGCAGTGTCAAGCCCTGGGCGCGCCTCGTGTTCCCGCTGCTGTGCGCCGGCGGCGGCACCCTGCTGCTGACGCACAGCCACGCCATCGCCAACGTGAAGGATCAGCTGCTGATCGAGCTGACGCACACGCCGCTGGCGCTCGCCGGCATCGTCGCCGGCTGGGCGCGCTGGCTGGAGCTGCGGCTCGATCCGCGCACCAGCCCAGTCGCCTGGCGCGTCGCGCACTGGCTCTGGCCGGTGTGCTTCATCTTCGTGGGCCTGCTCTTGCTGGACTATCGAGAGGCGTAGGTCTTCGCCAGCCAGGTCGTCAGCAGTGTCGCTCCGGCCATGAAGTCGTCGATCTCCATCGCCTCGTGCGGATTGTGGCTGCCGTTCGCGTTGCGCACGAAGATCATGCCCATCGGCACGCCGGCAGCTCCGAATGCGGCCGCGTCGTGCGATGCCGGGCTGCCCAGGTGCAGCAAGGGCATCTCCAGCTCAGCCGCGCACTGCTCCAGCGCCGACCGGATCGTCGGATCGACCTCGCCCACCGCCGCGCGCGCCTTCGGTCCGCGGTGGAAGCGCACGCCGCGCCGCTGCTCGATACCGGCGATGATCGCGTCCACCGCCCGATCGAGGTCGGCGAGCACCGCTTCGTCGTAGGCGCGGACGTCGAGGCTGAAATGGAAGGTGCCCGGCACGATGGTCATCCCGTGCACGGCGGTATCGGTGTGGAAGCGTCCGATCGTGCAGGCCATTGGGATGCCGCGCGCTTCGTGTTCCTCCCACAGTCGGTCGAGCGCCATGGCGAATTCGGCGCCCGCCATCGCAGCATCGCGGCGGAAGCGACGGGGCAGGCCGACATGGTCGTGGCTGCCCTCGATGCGCGCGTCGGGGTAGCGGAAGTTGCCGGGAATGCCGCTGCAGAGCGCGACACTGCGTCCTGCCTCGATCAGGCTTGGCGCCTGCTCGATGTGCAGTTCGACATAGCCGGCAAGGCGGGCGGGATCGAGGTACCGGGCGCCGCGGCGCAGCGCCTCTGGGTCGCCGCCGCACTCCGCGATGTGCTCGGCCAGCGTGCGTCCGGTGTCGATGCGGCGCACCTCCAGCGCACCGTCCGGCAGCGTGGCAAGCGCGCCCCGGCTGCCGATGTAGGAAACCTGGAACCAGATGCTCTCCTCGGCGCGGATGCCCATAACGGTCAGGTCGTTGTCCAGAGCAACGCCGGCGCGCTGCAGCGCTGCGGCCGCAACGAGACCCACCACCACGCCGGCGGCACCGTCGAAATTGCCGCCGTGCGGCACGGAATCGAGATGCGAGCCGACGATGACCCGCTTGGCGGCGGCATCGCGGCCGGGCTGCGTCATGTAAAGATTTGCCGCGGCGTCGCGTTCGATACGAAGACCGAGCTGCCGTGCGGTCGCCTCGATGGTCGCGTGGGCACGCTGTTCGCCCGGGCCATATGGGTCGCGCGATACGCCCGGCTCGTCCAGGCCGTCGCGGCGCAGCTGGTTGAACAGCGACGTGGCAAGTTCGCGTTGTGCTGCTACAGCAGCAGCGATATCCATGGCGGGCACCTGCTCCCTCTTTGTCATTACGAAACAATCCCGGTCAGTTGGCACACAATGACCGATAGAGCGCCGCATAGCGCGCCGCCGGCCGGCGCCAGCTGACGTCCGTCAGCATCGCGTTGCGCTGCAGCCTGCGCCACACGTCGGGCTGCCGCCACACAGAGAGCGCGCGCAGAATCGCGGCGCACAGCATCTCAGTCTGCACCGGTGCGAAGTGAAAGCCCGTGCCGAGACCAGCAGCCAACGCCATCTCGTTGGCGTCGATGATCGTATCGCACAGTCCCCCGACATGCGCGACCACCGGCAATGACCCATAGCGCAGCGCACAGAGCTGCGTCAGGCCGCACGGCTCGAACAGCGACGGCATCAGCAGCGCGTCGCAGCCGCCCTGGATAAGATGCGCCAGGCCCTCGTCGTAACCGATCTGCGCGCCCACGTCGGGGCCGGCCGCGGCGCGCAGCCGCGTCTCGAGCGGCGCCTCGCCCGAGCCCAGCACGACAAGCTGCGCGCCGGCATCCAGCAGCACGGGGAGAGCGGCGAGCAGCAGGTCGATGCCCTTCTGCGCCGACAACCGGGTGATCGCACCGAACAACAGCTTCGACGGATCGCGACGCATCCCGAACCGTTCCTGCAGCGCCGCCTTGTTCGCCGCGCGCCGCGCGATGCGATCGACATCGAATTGCGCAACGAGATAGGCATCGTGCGCCGGATCCCACACCGTCGTGTCGATGCCGTTGAGGATGCCGGACAACACATCGGCACGCGACCGCAGCAGGCCGTCCATGCCGACCCCGCCGGCCGGCGTGCGGATCTCCGCCGCATAGGTCGGCGACACGGTGGTGATATGATCGGCAAAGAACAGGCCGGCCTTCAGATAACCGATATCACCGTAGGTACTCGACGCCGCGAACGGCGAAGGCCTCGGCCGGCAAACCCAGGCTTCCCAGCAGATAGGCCGGAAAGCGGCCTTGAAAGGCCAGATTGTGGATCGTCATCACGGCCGGTGTGTGCGTGCCTGCATAGTGCAGATAGGCGGGTGCGAGGCCGGCCTGCCAGTCGTGCGCGTGCAGCGCACCGGGCCGGTAGCCCTCGACCAGCCCCTGTGCGAGCAACGCGGCGACCCGGCAGAGTGCAGCGAAGCGGAACGCGTTGTCGGACCACTCCCGGCCGGCGGGATCGCGATAGGGGTCGCCGCCGCGCGTGTAGAGATGCGGCGCGTCGATCACGAACAGATCCAGGCCCGATGCGCGCGCCGCCACGATCCGCGCCGCGCCGCCGAACAGGTTGTCCAGCACAGCGACGGTCACGCCGCCGTTCAGGGCGTCCAGCACCGCCGGGTAGCCCGGCACCAGCGAACGCACGGCGACGTCCTCGGCTTGGAGTGCGCCGGGCAGCGCGCCGGCAACATCGGCGAGACCGCCGGTCTTGACCAGCGGGAAGATCTCCGAGACGACCGCGAGGACGTTGAGCGGCGCCGTCACCTCAATCGATCGAGCATCGGCTGGGTGATCAGGCAGACGCCCTGCTCGGTGCGCCGGAAGCGCTCCGCGTCGGCCAGCGGATCTTCGCCGACCACCAGTCCTTCCGGGATACGCACGCCGCGGTCGATGATGACGTTGCGCAGGCGCGCGGAGCGGCCGATGTCGACGTCGGGCATCACCACGCTGTTCTCGATACTGGCGAAGGAATGCGCGTGGCAGCGGGTGAACAGCAGCGAGCGCTTGAGCGAGGCCCCCGAGATGATGCAGCCGCCAGAGACCAGCGAGCTGACCGCCTGCCCGCGCCGCCCGTCCACGTCGTGCACGAACTTCGCCGGCGGCGTGACCTCGCCGTAGGTCCAGATCGGCCACTCCTTGTCGTAAAGATCGAGTTCGGGGACTGTATCGGTCAGATCGATGTTCGCCTGCCAGTAGGCGTCGAGCGTGCCGACATCGCGCCAGTAGGCGTCTGCCTCGAAGCCGGAGCGCACACAGGATTCGGTAAATCGGTGCACCAGCGCCGTGCCGTGCTTCACCAGGTACGGGATCAGGTCCTTGCCGAAGTCGCGGCTCGAGTTCGGATCGGCGGCGTCGCGGCGGAGTTGGTCGAACAGGAACCTGGTCGCGAACACGTAGATACCCATGCTGGCCAGCGCCTTGTCCGGCTTGTCGGGCATGCCGGGCGGGTCCTTGGGCTTTTCGAGGAACGACAAGATGCGGTCTTCGCTGTCCACCGCCATCACGCCGAACCCGGTGGCCTCCTCGCGCGGCACCTCGATACAGCCCACCGTCACGTCGGCCTGCCGCTCGTAGTGCAGCTGCAGCATCGGTTCGTAGTCCATCTTGTAGACGTGGTCGCCGCCCAGGATGATGATGTGGTCCGGGCCGTAGCTCTCGATGATGTCGATGTTCTGGTACACTGCATCGGCGGTCCCGGCATACCACTCGGTCTCCGAGACGCGCTGCGAGGCGGGCAGGATATCGAAGCTCTCGTTGCGCTCGACGCGGAAGAAGTTCCAGCCGCGCTGCAGGTGGCGGATCAGGCTGTGCGCTTTGTATTGCGTTGCCACGCCGATGCGGCGGATGCCCGAGTTCAGCGCATTGGACAGCGCGAAATCGATGATGCGCGATTTGCAGCCGAAATACACCGCCGGCTTGGCGCGACGGTCGGTGAGTTCCATCAGCCGGCTGCCGCGGCCGCCGGCCAGTACATAGGCCATCGTGGTGCGGGATATCGGTCCGGATTTCGGAATGGCCAGCATGATGCCCTCAGGTGTTGGCAAGCTCCGTCAGGATACGGTCGCGCGCGGCGGTGTCGCCGTCCTCGTGCACCGGCTGGATGCAGACCTGCGTGGCACCGGCGGCAAAGTGAGCGCGCAAGCCTTCGCGGACCTTGTCGGCCGTGCCCCACAGGCACATGGCGTCGATGAACCGGTCGGAGCCGCCGTTGGCCAGTTCGGCCTCGCCGAAGCCCAGGCGCAGGAAGTTGTTGCGGTAGTTGTCGAGCGCCAGGTAGCGCGACAGCTCCTTGCGGCCGAGCGCGCGCGCCTTGCCGGGATCGGTTTCCAGCGTGACCTTCTGCTCCGCCACCAGCCACTTGTCTGGGCCGAGGATGCGCGCCGCCTCGGCCGTGTGCTGCGGCGTCGTGTTGTAGGGCAGCGCACCGCGGGTGTGAGTGCCTGAGAGCTTCAGCATCAGCGGCCCGAGCGCAGCGATGGCGATGGGCCAGCTGTCGGAGCCGGCCTCGCCCTTGGTGATGCCGTCGAGGTAGGCGCGCATCGCTGGCACTGGCTTTTCGTATTTGTGACCGCGGACTCCCTCGACCATCGGTACGTGGCTCACGCCCAGGCCCAGGATGAACCGGTCGCCGTACAGCGATTGCAGCGACAGCAGGCCGCGGCGCGAGGTGAAGGCGTCGCGCGCGTAGATCGAGGCGATGGAGCTGCCGAGGTTCAGTTTCGTCGTGTTGGCCAGCATGAAGCCGCCGACCGACAGCGATTCGTAGCCGCGCGATTCCGGGTACCACAACGTGTCGTAGCCCAGTCGCTCGACGGTCTGGACGAACTGCCTGATCTGCTGTGGACCGCCGAGTTTGTCGGTCGAGTACCACGCGCCGAGCCGGCCGAGCTGCATCATACCACTCCCGCCTCACGGAACCGCGCTATGTCTGCGGCACCATATCCGAGTTCTCCCAACACCTCATCGGTATGCTGGCCGAACCCGGGCGGCGGGCGGTCCACGCGGGGGCCGTCATGGGCAAACTTGAATGCGGCCACCGGCACGGTGAAGCCACCCTCCACGCCGGGCGCCCCCTCGTGCCGATGCAGCACGCCGCGCGAGGCGATCTGCGGATCGGCCAGCGCCTCGCCCATGGTGCGCACGCGGCAAGCCGGCACGTGGCGCTCCTGCAGCCACACCTCCCACTCCGCCGCGCCGCGCGTCAGCATGATCTCGCCGAGCAGCTTCTCCTCGCGCGCGTGGTCGGCGTGGCGTTCGTCGTTGGTGCGCTTGACCATCTCGGGGTGCTCCAGCACCGTCCATAACCGCTTCTGCTGGCGCAGGTTGGACGCGCCGATCATCACGATGCCGTCCTTCGTCTGGTAGGCCATGCTGGTAGCGTGCCCGGTGCGGTTGCCCGACGGCTTCGGATGCTGGCCGTTGCGCATGTAGCCGGTCACGTGCGAGGCCATCAGGATCATCGCCACGTCCAGCATCGCCATGTCGATGCGCTGGCCCTGCCCGGTGCGCTCGCGCTGGAACAGCGCTGCCGACAGCGCATATGCGCCCATCGTGCCGGTGGCATAGTCGATCGCGGGCGCGCCGATCTTGATCGGGTTGGCCGCCGGCGTGCCGGTCATCGCCATGATGCCGGAGGTGGACTGGATCACGTGGTCGTACGCGGTCTGCTCGCGCCGCGGCCCCCCCTGGCCGAACGCCGAGAACGACGCATAGATCAGTTTCGGGTTGATCTTGCGCATGTCCTCATAGCCCAGGCCGAGCGCCTCGAAGGCGCCGGGGCGATAGTTCTCGACCAGCACGTCGGCGGTCGCGACCAGACGCTTCAGGATCTCGCGCCCCTGCTCGGTCTTCAGGTTCAGCGTGATGGCACGCTTGTTGGAGCCCTGGGTCAAGAAGCCGGTGCCCATGCCAGCGTGGTTCAGGTCGTTGTCGCTGCCGGAATCGCGGCTCTGGTCCGGGTCGTCGGGATGTTCGACCTTGATCACATCGGCACCCATCAGGCCCAGCTGGTAGGCGGCGAACGGCCCGGCCAGAACGTGCGTGATATCGATGATGCGGATGCCCTCGAACGGTCGCGCCATGGGCGGCTCCTCCCTTGCCAGCGCAACGCTGACGCCTTGCCCGCATGGCGTCAACACGCTTGGATGCAGCGAACCAGGCGGAGGAACGCGGGCGATGTCGGTGGATCTCACGATCGAGGGGCCGGTGGCGAAGATCGTGCTCAACCGTCCGGAGAAGCTGAACGCGCTGACCCACGAGATGCGTGCCCAGCTGCGCGACTACACGCAGCAGCTGCGTTTCGACGAGAATGTCCGCTGCATCATCGTCACCGGCGAGGGCCGCGCGTTCTGCACCGGCGCCGATGTCGGCCGCATGCAGCGCGGCGGCCTGCGCGCCGAGAGGGAGAAGATGCAGGGCGGCAGCCACCAGTTCCTGCGCACGCTGCACGCGACCGAAAAGCCGGTGATCGCCGCGGTGCGCGGACCGACGGTAGGGATCGGCTGGTCGATCGCGCTGGCCTGCGACCTCATTGTCGCCTCGGAGACCGCCCGCTTCTCACAGGTGTTCCGTCGCATCGGCCTTGCCCCCGACGGCGGCGCGATCTGGCTCCTGACGCGGCGCATAGGACTGGCGCGCGCCAAGGAGCTGGTGTTCACCGCGCGATTCGTCGAAGCCGCCGAGGCGCTATCGCTAGGGCTGGTGAATTACGTCGTGCCGGATGGCGAACTGATGGCGAAGGCCGATGCGCTGGCCGCCGATCTTGCCAGCGGACCCACCTTCGCGTTCGGCCTGGCGAAGAAGCTGTTCCACATGGCGAGCGGGCCCAGCTACGAGGACTTCCTGGACTACGAGGCGTTCGTGCAGCCACAGCTCGACCAGACCGAGGACCACCGGGAAGGTGTGGCGGCCTTTCGGGAAAAGCGGGCACCGAGGTTCGTAGGGCGGTAGAGTTCCCTCTCCGCCTTGGGCGGAGAGGGTGAGGTGGGGTGGGGCTACACCGGATCCCATGGATACACGTCGCGCGTCCGCTCCAGCGGCGTAAAACTGTTCTTCACCGCCGGCAGCCAGTGCTCGGCCAGCTTCTCCGGCGACCAGCCGTCGGTGCGCGCCATGATGCGGATCGGCCGCGGCTGATTGTACAGGTACACCTCGTTGCCCCGCACGCCGAAGATCTGCCCCGACACACCGGCCGCCGCATCGGTACCCAGGAACGCGATGAGCTGCGCGATGTGGTCCGGCCGTGTCCGCTCGGCGCGTGCCTTCATCTGCTCCTCGGTCTGGCCGGGCACCGTCTCGATCATCCGGCTGAACGCGTGCGGGCCGATGCAGTTGGAGCGGATGTTGTAGCGCTGCATGTCCATCGCGATGCAGCGCGACAGCCCGGCGATGCCCAGCTTCGCTGCGCCGTAGTTCACCTGTCCGACGCTGCCGATCAGCCCCGAGGTGGAGGTGATATGCACGTAGCAGCCGCTCTCCTGCTTGCGGAAATGCGGCACCGCGGCGCGGCTGACATAGAAGGCGCCGTACAGGTGCACCTTCATCACCGCGTCCCATTCCTCGGGTGTCATGTAGTGGAAGATGCGGTCGCGCAGAATGCCGGCGTTATTCACCACCATGTCGATGCGACCGAAATTGTCGATCGCGGTCTGCACGATCTTCTGCGCGTTCTCCCACTCGGCGACGCTGTCAGTGTTCGCCACCGCATGACCCTGGCCGTTCGCCTGGGCGATCTCCGCCACCACCTGCTGGGCCGGGCCTACGTCGTGGCCCTCGCCGGTCACCGCGGCGCCGACATCGTTGACCACCACCTTGGCGCCATTGGCCGCCAGCGTGATCGCCGTCGCACGGCCGATGCCGCGCCCCGCGCCCGTCACGACGGCGACCTTGCCGTCCAGCATTCCAGCCATGCGCTTCTCTCCCGTCCTCTAGCGATGGCCCACAATGCCCCGGCCGGCAGCACCTGTCATCCCACCGAGATGGGACCGGTGCCGCTGGGTTCCCTGACGAGGCCCCGGAGGCGCGGCACTACCTACCCGGCTGCGTCCCGATGATCCTCTTCAACTGCTCGGAAATGCCTTCCGCACAAGGTGTGGTGACCGCACAGACGGCCGCGCTGCCTGCTGCCACCTGGCTCCATTTGACGTTGTCCAGAACCAGTTGGCCGGATGTTCCGCGCGTGCTCCAGACCGGTATCTTGATCCCGGGCTCCAACTTCAGCCCTTCCAACGAAAACGACAACGTCTGCTTCGACGACTCGCCCGCGATCCTTTGCTCCACGCTGGTCGAACTCACGCCAGCGGTGAGCGGGCGGGAATCGCTCAGGCTCAGCAGTTCGAGCGTCTTCGATGTCGAGGCCGAACTGCGGCTCAGTCCTGTCTGTGCCTGAGCCGTCATCGAACGGATGCTGTTGACACTGGCCAGGAAGGCCTCGGTCTGCCCGGCTCGGACGATGGCGGGATCCAAGGCAACCGCCTTGGCAAGCTGATCGGTCTTGATGACCTCCAGGCCGAACTCCTTGGCAGGCAATCCGAGCAGGGCACTCGCGCGCGCTGGAGTGAGAAGACGCTCGACCGCGCCCCGCACGACGGCGCTCGATCCGATGAGTTCGGCAGCTCCCGCGAGACCGCGCAGCTCCCATACGGTGGCCGAGCCCTGACCCAGGCAGACCGACGAGATCAGCAACAGGCTGCAAGCGATCACCGCTCCCAATCGCGCACGGATCATGGCTTCCCCCTTTCGTCCAGGCTAATACCGCAGCCTGGTCATGTCACGGGAAGATCGGCAGCGAACTCGGTCGGCCCTGTGGTCAAGGCGATGCGGGCAAGGTCACTTCCGGCCGACGTCGGCCCCGCTCAGCACGAAGCGCGCCAGTGCCTTGCCGAGGCAAGCGTTCAACTCCTCCAGCGCCTTGTCGCGATCGGCCTTGGGCGTGCGCTCGAGGTCGATGCGCCCGTCGTTGGCCCAGCTGCGCATGAGATCGAACCGGCGGAACAGCACGACACCGGGCATGGTCGCCACCTGCTGCATGACGTTCTCGTACGGATCGAGATCGGTGTTGGCACGCAGGAAGCGGCTGAACTGCGGATCGATCAGCACCAGGTCGCCGCCGGCGGCGCGCACCTGCTCGGCGCCTGCGTGCAGCACATCCAGCATGCCGCTGGGCTGCAGCCCGCGAACCGCCTCGACCGTTCCGGTCTGCCACAGCACCAGCGGAAAGCGCTGCTGCTTCAGCGCCGCCTCGAGCAGCGGCAGCATGTCCTCGGCGGTCATGCCGCGGCCGCCTCGTACCGTCAGGCGGAAGTCCACCGACGGCATCGCCGCGTGCAGCGCGTGCACCATGCGCCAGGGAAACGCACCGCCCTGCGCGGCGCTCGGGCCGTTCGTGGTCACCGAGCCTACGGTCGTCGCCGACCCGACGGCCAGGATGTCGACCGGGCCGCCATCCGCAACGGCCGAGGCCAGTTGACCGAGTGGCGTGTCCGTCCTGACGAACTCCTCGGGGGCGCCGCAGCTCCCGTCGCCCTCCGTACCGGCGAGCGAGGGTTGCGCGAGGGCGAGCAGAACACAGAGAGGGATCGCAGAGACCAGACGGCGCATACGACGCTATCCGGTATCAGTCCGCGCGGCGGCCGGCAAGGCAACCGGCTGCCGTGGCGCCGGCGCCCGGCCCTTCTCGCGGTACCATGCGGCCAACCCGCCCACCGCCAGCATTGCCAGTGCACCGAACAGGTTCACCGCCAGCTGCATCGCCGCACCCTCGTCCGCTTCCAGGCCCAGCCGCGCAAGAAAGCCGAAGAAGATTCCCGAGCAGAACACCGGCAGCGAATTCTGCCCGAGCAGCACCAGGGGCGCCGCGCCACGCGACCGCAGCCACGCAGCATCGCGCGGCACCGCATGCATCGTGAGCCAGGCCAGCGATAGGATGGAGAGCAGGCGGAACGGGTGCAGCCCGGTCTTGTCCTCGGTGATGACGAAGCGGATCACCGCCGCCGGCATCGAGGCGAGGATGCGCGGATGCGCGTCGATCACCCAGATGACGACCACCCCCGCCGCCAGCACCAGAACCGCCGCCGCGTCGATCGGCCAGCGCAGGCGCGGCATCGCCGGCGGCGCATAGGCCATGATGGCGCCGATCATGAACAGGAACTGCCAGGCGAACGGGTTGAAGAACCAGCCTTCGCCGGTCCAGGCAGAGACGTTGACGCCGGTGATGCGGACCGCGGCGTAGCCGGCCAGCGACACGGCGAACAGCACGGCCGGCTTGCGCAGCAGCGGCAGCGCAACCGCGAAGATCAGCAGCAACGCCACGTACAGCGGCAGAATATTCAGCAGGTTCGGCTGGAAACGCAGCAGCAGCGCCTCGAGCAGGGCGCGGTACGGCGCGTCGGCCAGCACGTCGAGGCGGGTCTCCTCGAGATAGAAGGTGCGGTCGAGCGCGGTGGCGGAATAGGCGACCTGCGCGGTGTAGACCACGAACAGGAAGATGTGCGCGATATAGAGCGTCCACGCGCGCCGCAATGTGTCGGCAGCGGCGTACAGATAGCCCTGGCGGTCCATCTCCGTTCCGTAGGCGATGCCGGCGCCGAAGCCGGCCAGCAGGACGAACACCTCGGTGGCGTCGCACATCGCGAAATTGCGCAGGCTGTAGTTGCCCAGGACGTCACCCGGGATGTGGTCGGTGTAGATCCACCAGAGCGCCAGGCCGCGGAAGAAATCCACGCGCAGATCACGGCGCCGGTTGCTGCGGATCAACGCCATGCTGTCCCTCCGCAGTGACATGTGGTGCGGTGCGGCGGAGCCTACAATGAACGGGCGATCGCCTCCACGTCGAGCGCCGCGGGCGACGCCGGGTGGCGCGACAGCAGGAGCGTCTGCCGGCGGAGCGCATCGCGCACATGGTCGTCGCGGCGAACAACACCGGCCAGAGCGGGGGCGCGGCCGAGGAAGCTCTGGCAGGCGCGCTCCAAGGTCGCGAACGTGCGCTCGCCGGCATGGCGCGTGGCGGCCTGGTTGACCACGACGCGGACGTCGCCCTGCGGTCGGTCGGCGGTGTGCAGCTTCATCACCGCGTAGGCGTCGGTGAGGCTGGTCGGCTCGTCGGTGGCCAGCACGAACAACACGTCGGCCCACGCCGACATCCGGCGCACCGCTCGGTCGAGGCCGGCGCCGAGGTCGAGCAATGTTGCGCTGTAGCGCGGCGCCTCGCAGCGCAGTGCGGTGAGCGTTCGCTCCAGCGCCGCCGGATCGAGGGTGGAAAGCGCGCCGGAGCCGGAACGGCCGGCGATGATGTGGAAACCCCCATCGGCGTGATGCTGGGCAACATCGGACAGCGTCGCGCGGCCGGCGATCACGCTGCCCAGGTCCTGCCGTGGGGTGAGGCCCAGCTGGATGTCCACATTGGCAAGGCCGAGAT
Organism: uncultured Alphaproteobacteria bacterium; assembly: GCA_963812075.1. Taxonomy (GTDB): domain Bacteria; phylum Pseudomonadota; class Alphaproteobacteria; order Acetobacterales; family Acetobacteraceae; genus JAMXLO01. Next base: position 802,883 of record CAWETN010000010.1, on the reverse strand, counting down.
CAGCATCGAACAGCAGCACGCGCCGCCCGAGCCGCGCCAGCGCGTGCGCGAGCGTGATAGCGAACCACGTCTTGCCGACGCCCCCCTTGCCGGAGGCGATGGCGATCGTGCGACCTTCCATCATATGCAGGGTCCTGTCAGCAGGCGCGCGGCAAGCCACGCAGGGGTGAGCGGGATCAGGCCGTCCGCCGCGCCGGGGCCGATGCCCGCTTCGGTGAGCGCCAGGCCGCGGCCGGCGGCCGCAAGGATGCCGCCCAGTCGGCGCGCCAGATCGAAGCGTGTCGCGACCATCATGCCCGCGCCGGAAGCGACGTAAGCCGCTGCGTGATCGGCCGCTTCCGCAGGGTCGAGCCCGGCTGGAAGGACGAGCACCATGGCGGCCCCCACCGCCGCCGCCAGTGCGGTCAGCTCCTGCATCTGCGCGGCGTCGAATGAATTGCAGCCGGGCGTGTCGATCAACACCGGTGCGCTGTGCTGGCGTGTGAGGGTGGCGCGCACCAGGGTGGGCGGATGACAAGCGACGACGAGGCTTATCCCGAGCAGCCGGGTAAAGGCGGCGAGCTGCTCGGTGGCACCTGCCCGCTTGCCGTCGGCGGTGATCACCATGGGCGCGATGCCGGCGATGACCAGGCGAGTCGCCAGACGGGCAATCGTCAGCGTCTTGCCGGCTCCCGGTGGACCGACCAGCAGCAGCGGCTTCTCGCCCAGCGGCAGCGTGTCGAACGACACCGCGCGCGTGAGGGCGGTCTCGAGGTCGCCATGCTGCAGCGCCTGGTTCAGCGGAGTGGGAACGCCATGGAAATCGAGCGCGGCGAGGCGTGCGGGATCGGCCTGGGGCAACGGTGGCGGCGGGTCGTCCGGTTCCAGCGCGGCAGTCACCTCCACACCGCCCGCAACCGGGCGGGTGGCGAGGATCAAAGCGTCCTCGCCCAGTTCGGCCCGCACGCGCGCCATCGCCTCGGCCATTGCACATGCGCGGTAGAGCCTCAGCCGCATGGCGTCACCGGTGCAGGGTGGTTCATATCGTCCCCACCGTCCTTATGCGCGCGCGTGGGTGGATTTCGGCCTGTGCCAGGACCGGCGTGCTCGGCCGGATGCGCTCCATGATCGACCGCACGTGGCTGCGGATGCCGCCCGAGGTCAGCAGCACGGGCGCCTCTCCGGCACCAGCCGCGGCATCGAGCGCGTTGCGGAGCTTCAGCATGAAGTCCTGCAGCTTCGATGGCGCCATGGCGAGCTGCATGTCTTCCGACGGCCCGGTCAGCGCCTGGGCGAATTCCGCCTCCCATTCCCCCGATAGCGTGACCAGCGGGATGTAACCCGCGGCCGCCGTGTGGCTGTCGCTGATCTGTCGGGCCAGTCGGGCCCGCACGTGCCCAACGATCGCCGGAATGGCGCGCGCTCCGCCGCCGCAGGTTTCCTGGATGCCCTCCAGAATCGTCGCCAGGTCGCGGATCGAGACCCTCTCTGCAAGCAGGCTCTGCAGCACGCGCTGCACCGCGCCGACGGTGATCTGCGAGGGGATCAGGTCTGCCACCAGCTTCTGCTGTTCGCGCGGCAGGTCGTCGAGCAGCTTCTGCGTCTCTGCGTAGGACAGCAGCTCTGCCATGTTCTCGCGCACCACCTCCGTGAGGTGCGTGGTCAGCACGCTGGGCGGATCGACCACCGTGCAGCCGCGGAACATTGCCTCTTCTTTCAGCGCCGGATCGATCCATAGCGCCGGCAGGCCGAAGGCCGGTTCGCGCGTCGGCTCGCCCTGCACGGGAGGCGTGACCCCCTTGGGGTCCATGGCCAGCAGCATGGTGGGGCGCAGTTCGCCGCTGCCGGCCTCGATCTCCTTGACCCGGATCGAGTAGCCGTCGGCGTTCAACTGCATGTTGTCCTGGATACGCACCGGCGGCAGCACGAAGCCCATCTCGGTGGCGATCGAGCGACGCAGCCCCTTGATCTGCTCGGTCAGACGCGGCGCATCGCCGCCCGCCAGCGTGAGCAGGCCGTAACCCAGCTCCAGCCGGATCATGTCCATCCGCAGCGCATCGCTGATCGGCTGCTCTGTCACGATCGGCGGTGGCGGCGTGTCGGATGCGGGAACCGACGGATGCGTGTGGCGCACCCAGGCCGCGGTGCCGGCGAGCCCGGCGAGCGCGATGAACGGCAGGGCGGGAAGGCCGGGCAGCAGTGCCAGGATCGTCGCCACGCCGGCTGCCATTGCCAGCGGCTTCGGACTGCTGCCCAGCTGGCGGATCAGCGCGGCATCGGCGGTGCCCTCCATGCCGCCCTTGGTCACCACGATGCCCGCGGCGGTGGACACCAGCAGCGCAGGGATCTGCGATACCAGGCCGTCGCCGGCGGTCAGCGTGGTGAAGGTCGCCGCGGCATCTGCGAAGCTCATGCCGTGCCGCAACAGCCCGATGGCGAGGCCGCCCAGGATGTTGATCACGGTAATGATCAGTGCCGCGATCGCATCGCCCCGCACGAACTTCGCGGCACCGTCCATTGCGCCGTAGAAGCCGCTCTCCTCCTCCAGCTCGCGGCGACGGCGGCGCGCCTCCTTCTCGTCGATGAGGCCTGACGACAGGTCGGCGTCGATCGCCATCTGCTTGCCGGGCATCGCATCCAGGCTGAACCGTGCGGCGACTTCGGCGATGCGCCCGGACCCCTTGGTGATGACCATGAAGTTCACCACCAGCAGGATGGAGAAGATGATCAGGCCGATCACCACGTCCCCACCCATCAGAAAGCCGCCGAACGCCGCCACGACGTGGCCGGCGGCGAGCGGTCCTTCGTTGCCGTGCGACAGGATCAGCCGCGTGACAGCCACGTTGAGGGAGAGGCGCAGCAGCGTGGTCAGCAGCAGAAGTGTGGGGAAGGAGGAGAAATCCAGCGGCCGGTTGAGGAACAGCGCCACCATCAGCACCAGCACGGCCGCGGTGATGGAGAGCGCCAGGCCGAGATCGAGCAGCAGGGTGGGCAGCGGCAGGATCAGCACGGACAGCAGCACGACCACACCAAGGGCGAGGCCGATATCGCTGCCGGGGGCGTATCGGCGGGCGCGGTCGGCCAGGGCGGCGAGTGGCCCGGGGAGTGCGACGGCGTCAGCCATGGCGGATATGACCTACGTTCTCACGCCGCAACGCCGGCGGCCGGTGGCGGCACGGCGATACCTTGCGCCGCGTAGTCGCGCAGCTTGTTGCGCAGCGCACGGATCGAGATGCCGAGAATGGTCGCCGCATGCGTGCGGTTGCCCAGCGTATGGCCAAGCGTCTCGATGATGAGGTCGCGCTCCACCTCCTCCATCCGCCGGCCGACCAGCGACGCGACGGTGCCGACTGCCGCAGGCTGCGCGGTCGGAGAAGACGGCCCCCCCAATTCGATTGCCTCGATGCCGATCGCCGACCCGTCGGCGAGCAGCACCGCGCGGTGGATCGTGTTCTCCAGTTCGCGCACGTTGCCGCGCCATGCATGCGAGGCGAGCCGCAGCGCCGCATCGTGCGACAGCGGACGGTACGGCAGGCCATTCACCTCGGCATAGCGCCGCGCGAAATAATCGGCCAGCGCCGCAATATCGCCGGGCCGCTCGCGGAGTGGGGGAATGCGCAGCGAAACGACGTTGAGACGGAAGTACAGGTCCTCGCGGAACGCATTGCGCTGCACCTGCGCCAGCAGGTCGCGATTGGTGGTAGCCAGGATGCGCACGTTGACCCGCACCGGGGCACCGCCGCCCAACCGGTCGATCTCCCTCTCCTGCAAGGCGCGCAGCAGCTTGGCCTGCAGGCGGATGTCCATCTCGCTGATCTCGTCGAGCAGCAACGTTCCGCCGTCAGCTGCCTCGAACTTGCCGACGCGGCGTGCCACCGCGCCGGAGAACGCACCCTTCTCGTGGCCGAACAGCTCCGACTCGAGCAGGTTGTCCGGGATCGCCGCACAGTTCAGTGCCACGAACGCACCCGCCGCACGGCGCGAGCGGCGGTGGATATGGCGGGCCAGCACCTCCTTGCCGGTGCCCGACTCGCCGGTGATCAGGACCGACGCTTCCGACGCCGCCACCTGCTCGGCGCGACGCACCGCCGCCTGCATCGCGGGATCGCGCACCACCATTGCATGGCTGTCGCCCGCAGCGGCTTCGAGGATTGCGGCGATCAGGTCCGGATCAGGCGGCAGCGGCAGGAACTCGCGGGCGCCGTCCCGGATCGCCCGCGCCGCCGCCTCGGCGTCATTGCCGACGCCGCAGGCGACCACCGGCACGGCGATGCGTTCGGCAGCCAGTGCCCGCACCACGCCGCCGACATCGTGCAACACGTCGCACAGCACGAGGTCGACACGCGCATCGGCGCGCAACCGCACCAGCGCGGCATCGGCGTTGTCCGCCTGGTCGAGCTTGGCGCCACGCGCGATCGCGATGCGTGCCGCCTGGCCGAGTTCACCTGCCAGCGAGCCGATGATCAGGACGCGCATGTCGGCTATCCTGCCCGGTCCGCCTTGACGATCTCCGTCATCGTCACGCCGAGCCGGCTGTCGTCCACCATCACCACCTCGCCGCGCGCGACCAGGCGGTTGTTGACGTAGATGTCGATCGCCTCACCCAGCTTCCGGTCAAGTTCCACCACCGCACCGCGCCCCAGCTTCAACAGCTGGCTCACCTGCATCGTGGCTTTGCCGAGTACGGCGCTGACCGTGACAGGGATGTCGTAGACGGCCTCGAGCTCGCGCGCCCCGCGTGGCCCGTTGGAGTCGGAGTTGGATCCGGCGCCCTCGGCAAGTTCGGCAAGTTCCATGTCAGCCGGCATCGACCGTCTCCCTGATCGCCGCATCTGCGCGCAGCAGCCCCGCCGGAGCGAGGATCGCGGCCACCTGCTGCCACAGCGCAGCGGCGTCGCGCGTGGCTGCACCATTGTGCCAGGCGATCCGTACGTCGCCTGGCGCCATCGCATCGCACTCGGCCATCTGCACGTGCGACGCGAGGTCGGGATCGAGCCGCGTCAGCTCCTGCGTCACGGCGACCGCAGTGAGGGGATTGCAGCGGATGCTGATGCCCGGCTCCTGTGCCAAGGCCGGCAGCACCGCATGCACAATGGCACGGACCTCCGCATCGCCGTAGCGGACGCAAAGTGTGGGGAACATCGCCGCCAGGCTGTCCAGCAGGAGCCGCGCGACGGCTTCGGCCGACGCCTCGGCCTGCTCGGCTGCCGCCCTGCCTGCGGCGGCGAATTCCCGGGCCAAAGTCTGTACCGCCGTCGCCGTGGCCGCGGCGCTGCCGGCGGTAGATTCCTGCAGCCCCGCGACGCGCCCGGCCTGCCACGCCGCCTCGCGGGCCGCCGCCAGGTCGCCGGCGGAATAGACGGGTTCGGCCGCAGCGGGCTCCGACGCGGTGGCCACCGGCAAATCGAAGTCCTCAGCGAACAGCGCGCTCGGAGCAGGTGCGATGTCAGCCATCTAGTAGACCATCTCCTCGTCCTTGCTCTCGGCGATCTCGATCGCGCCCTGCGCCGCCAGCTCCTTGGCGAGCGACACGATGTTCGACTGCGCCTCGTCAACATCGCGCAGCCGGACGGGGCCGAGAGCCTCCATGTCGTCCTTCAGGATCTTGCTGGCGCGCTCGGACATGTTCTTGAAGAACATGTCGCGCAGTTTTTCCGACGCACCCTTCAGCGCCACCGGAAGCTTGTCCTTCTCAATCGCGCGCAGCAGCACCTGCACCGCCTGCGGCGTCAGGCGGATCAGGTCATCAAAGGTGAACATCAGCGCCTTGATCCGTTCCGCCGCCTCGCGATTGCGCTCTTCCAGCGCAGCGATGAACCGTGTCTCGGACTGACGGTCGAGGTTGTTGAAGATGTCCGCCATCATCTCGTGCGCATCGCGCCGCGTGCTGCGCGCCAGGTTCGACATGAACTCGGCTCGCAGCGTGCGCTCGACGCCGTCCAGCACATCCTTCTGCACGCTTTCCATGCGCAGCATGCGCATCACCACTTCCATGGCGAACGAGTTCGGGCAGCAGCGTCAGCACGCGTGCAGCATGGTCGGGTCGTACCTTGGACAGCACGACAGCAACGGTCTGCGGATATTCGTTCTTCAGGTAGTTCGCCAGCACCGCCTCGTGCACGTTGCCCAGCTTGTCCCACATTGTGCGGCCGGCGGGGCCGCGGATCTCCTCCATGATCTGCGATGCACGCTCCCGCGGCAGACTCTTCTGCAACAGGCGCTCGGTGCTCTCATAGCTGCCGATCAGGTTGCCTGCGGCGCCCATATGGTCGACGAAATCGAGGCAGAGTTGTTCCACCACATCGGACTTCACGGCGCCCAGCTGCGACATCGCCGAGGAAATGTCCTTGATCTCGTCCTCGTGCATCATGGAGAACAGCCGTGTGCACTGCTCCTCGCCCAACGTCAGCATCAGGATCGCCGCCTTCTGCGCGCCGTTGATGCCGCGATAGTCTTCGGACTTGAGCACCTCAACCGTTCTCCTGTACCATCCAACCGCGTACGATCGACAGCGTCTCCTCCGGATGCTTCTCCACCAGTTCGGTGATCCTGCGCAGCGACGAGGCGCGCATCTGTCCCTCGATCTGCGCGATGTTCACCATGCTTTCGTCCTCGAGCAGCGTCGGTAGGGCACCTGTCGCCACGGCCTGCCCGGCCGGCCCCGGCAGAGCCGCCGCTGCCGGCCCGGCCAGCGATGCCAATGCAGTCCCGCCGCCGCCGATCGCCCCAGGCGCGACCGAGGTGATCCGCAACACCATAGGCCGCAGCACGAGCAGCAGCGCGAGCACGCCGATCGCACCGAACAGCGCGGTCTGCGCCAGGTGAAGCAGGTCGGCCTTGTCAAATTGCATGCCGAGCAGTCCGCCGCTTTCGGCGACCGGCGCGGCCTCCTGGGAGGTGAAGCGCATGCTCACCACCTCCACATGATCGCCACGCTTCTCGTCGAAACCGATCGCGCTCTTCACCAGGCCGGTGATCCGGTCCAACTCGTCGGCGGCGCGCGGCGCCCAGGCGTGTTTGCCGTCGCTGCCGATGCTGTCGGTGCCGTCGACCATGACGGCGATGCTGATGCGGTCGATCTGCGGCTGTTCGCGGATCAGCGTGCGAACGGTCTTGCTGATCTCGTAGTTGGTGGTCTCCTCCTGCCGGGCTTCCTGCGAACCACTCGCCTCCTTGCCCGCATCGGCATTGGGCAGGTTGTTCTGCACCGTGACAGCAGTGCCGTTCGACTCGGTGCTCTTCGTGTTGCTGGTGACGTTCTGCGCGCTGCGCGTGACCTGGCCGTCCGGATCGTAGTGTTCCTGCGTTTCGTTCAGCCGGTCGAAGCTCATTCGCACGGCCGCCTCGGCCCGCACATGGCCGGCTCCGAGGCTGCGCTCGAGCATTTCTTCCACGGCGCGCGACAGGCGCAGTTCAGTGGCGTGCCGCACCTCCTCGGTGGAGAGTGCCGTCGCGGTCGGGCCCACCGGCTCTCCGGCACGCGCCAAAAGATCGCCGCGCGAATCGGCGATCGCGATATTCTGCGGCCTGAGGCCAGGCACGGCCGCGGCGACGAGGTTCAGTATCGCCTGGATGCTCTCGCGGTCCAGCCGACCGGCGCCGGCTGTGGTGAGCATCACGCTGGCCTGCGCGTCCTGGCGGTCGCGGGCGAACGGCTCGCGGCGCGGCAGCACGAGATGCACGCGCACGCCGCGGATGCCCTGCATGGCGCGGATGGTGCGGGCGATCTCGCCCTCCATTGCACGGGTCTCGTTGATCTTCTGCTGGAATTCGGTGGCGGCCAGCCCATCCGAGCGGTCGAATATCTCGTAGCCGATCGAGCCGCCGGCAGGCAGGCCGTCGCGCGCCAGCGCCATGCGGGCTTCGGCCACCTGGTCGGCGGGGACCAGGACCTGGCCGCCATTGGCGGCGATGCGGTACTGGATGTGGCGACGGGTAAGCTGCTCGACGATCTGTCCCGAGTCACGCAGGTCGAGGTCGCCGTAGAGGAGTGCCATCGGCTCGGTGCCGCCGCGCATCACCATCAGCGCCAGCATTCCCAGCATGCCCAGAGCGACGGCGCCCATCGCGGCGAGCCTGGCGGCACCCAAGGCTCGCAACCCGTCCACGAGGGCTTTCATAAGGGTTACCTCTGCGCCCGGAGAGGGCGCGCGTGTCATGGCCTGCCGCATGTTTTTCCGGCAGCCCGGCTTCTTGCCGTTGGCCCGCACATTGACTCGTTGCGCTTACCCCACGGTTAACGGCGCGGCAGATTGTGCCGGGTGGGGGCTATTGCGTGGCAGCGGCACGCGACTGCAACATCACGGCAATACGCGGGAAGCCAGGGGATCGCGCATGAATTCGAGCCGCATGACCACCTACATCGTGATCGCCATGGTGCTGGGCATCGCCGTCGGCGGCATCGTCCACGATCAGTTCGCCAACCCGGCCACGCTGAAGGCGTTCGCCGGCTACGTCTCGTACGGCAGCGTGATCTTTCTGCGGCTGATCAAGATGATCATAGCACCCCTGGTATTCTCCACTCTGGTCGTCGGCATCGGTCACATGGCCGACGCCGGAACGGTGGGGCGGGTCGGTGCCAAGGCCATGCTGTGGTTCGTCTCCGCCTCGGTGGTGTCGCTCTCGCTCGGACTGATCCTGGTCAACCTGTTCGAGCCTGGCGTGGGCGTGCACAAGGTCGCCAGCGGTGTGAGTTCGGGCATCGACGCGCATGCCATGACGCTGGACGGCTTCGTCAAGCACGTGTTCCCCGAATTCGGCGATCCGGCCGATGGTGGACAACGAAATCTTGCAAATCGTGGTGTTCTCGATCTTCTTCGGTGTCGCCTGCGCCGCGATGGGCGAGCGAGCGAAGCTGGTGCTGGAAGGCATCGAGGGCATCTCGCACATCATCCTGCGGGTGACCGGCTACGTGATGAAGCTGGCGCCGCTCGCCGTTTTCTGTGCCATGGCGGCGACGATTGCCACGAATGGCCTGGGTATCCTGGTCAACTACGCCAAGTTCATGGGCCAATTTTACTTTGGCCTGCTTTGCCTGTGGATCTTACTGATAGTCGTGGGGTTCGTCTTCCTGGGTCCCAGCGTCCGGCGCCTGATCCTGCTGGTGCGCGAGCCGTTCCTGCTGGCGTTCTCCACCGCCAGCTCGGAGGCGGCATACCCGAAGATGCTGGAGCAGCTGGCGAAGTTCCCGATCTCGCGCAACATGTCGAGCTTCGTGCTGCCGTTGGGCTACTCGTTCAATCTCGATGGCACGATGATGTACTGTACCTTTGCCACCGTGTTCATCGCGCAGGCCTATGACATACCGCTGTCCCTGGGCACGCAGATCGCCATGCTGCTGACCCTGATGCTGACCAGCAAGGGCGTGGCCGGCGTGCCGCGCGCCTCGCTGGTAGTAATCGCCGCGACGCTCAGCCAGTTCAACCTTCCCGAGGAGGGTCTCCTGCTGATCCTGGGTATCGACACGTTCCTCGACATGGGGCGGTCGGCGACCAACGTGATCGGCAACTCGCTGGCAACCGCGGTGGTGGCCAAGTGGGAGGGCCAGCTGGTGGCCGATGTCGATACCATGGAGATGATCGAGGAGATGGAGGTGGAGCCGATATGAGCCGCCTGTGCGCGGCCGCCCTGCTGACGCTGTGCGTCGCGTGGGGCGCCCGCGCCGAGGAGGGCGCGACGCTCTCGGGAACGCTGCAGACCATCCATGACCGCGGCACGATCCTGATCGGCTACCGCAACGCGTCGCTGCCGTTCTCGTTTCTCAACAAGGCGCGCCAGCCGGTCGGCTTCTCGCTCGATATCTGCCACGGCATCGCCGAGGACGCGGCACGCGCGGTGCACCAGGAGCTGCTGGAGGCCGATGCACCGGCCTGGCAGAGCGGCCTGCGCATCGTCTACGTGCCGGTCGCCGCGGACGAGAGACTGCCAAAGCTGGTGTCGGGTGCGATCGACCTCGAGTGCGGGTCAACGACGGCCAACGCCGAACGCGCACGCACCGTGGCATTCTCGCCGGTGTTCTTCCTGGCGGGCACCAAGCTTATGGTGCCGGTGAAGGGCCATGTCGGGTCGTATCGCGACCTCGCCGGCGGCACGGTCGCCGTCAGCACGGGCACCACCAATGCCGAAGCCCTGCGGCGACTTTCCGACCGGGTATCGCCGCCGATCAAGGTCGTCGAGACGCCCGGCCTGGATGCCGCGTATGACATGCTCGTTGCCGGCAAGGCGGGCGCCTTTGCCTCGGACGACATTCTCCTTGCGGGCTTCATCGCCACGCGCCCGGACGGTCGGAACTTTCGGATCGTCGGCGACTACCTGTCATTCGAGCCGTATGCGATCGCGCTGCGCAAGGACGACCCGGCCTTCGCCGCTCTGGTGCGCGACGCGTTCGCGCGCATGGCGGAGGAGGGGACGCTGAGCCGGCTGTATGCGCGCTGGCTGGTCAGCCGGCTGCCAACCGGGGAGACGCTGGGCGTGCCGATGAGCGCGCAGCTGTCGGAGATGTACCGGGCGATGGGCCAGCCGGACTGATGGCCGCTAACCCGGACGGCGGTGTGGCTGATGCAGGTCGCTGACGCGACCAGGTGTGGGGAACCAGTTACTCCAGGTCATCGACGCCAGAGATGCTGTTCCCAGGGCCGCGCCGGCCGGACGGCGCCGGCGGCATTTGCCAGGCTCGCTCGCCTGCTTGGACAGGGCGGCAACCCGAGTCACACTCCGGGTGAACGACGGCGCCGGGCAGGGAACCATGAAAGAGAACAGCATAAGGCGGGCGGTGCGCGAGGGGCGGGCCGCGCTGGGGACCGGGCTCAAGGAGTTCGCATCGCGCGGCGTGCCGTGGATCATCGAGGCCTCCGGCTTCGACTACTGCATGATCGACCATGAACATGGCGCCTTCGATCTCGAGACGATCGCGGATCTCGCCGGGTGGTTTCAGGCCACCGACGTCTCTGCGATCGTGCGGATCCACAAATCCTTCACCTATCTGATCCCGGCGATCCTCGATCAGGGGATCATGGGCGTGCAGGTCTCGGAGGTCGACAACGCCGAGGAGGCGCGCGCGATCGCGCGGGAGGCGAAATATCCGCCGATCGGCAATCGCGGCATCTCGGGGCAGGGGATGCACACCGGATATCGCAGCCACGGCGCGCGTCACGCGACCGAGTATGCGCCCTGGGCCAACGACAACGTCATCACCTGCGTGTCGATCGAGTCGCTCGAGGGTCTAGAGAATGTCGAGGCGATCGCGGCGGTGGAGGGCATCGACATGATCGCGTATGGCCACTCGGACCTCAGTGCGCGCCTCGGCGTGCATCTGCAGCTTGAGCACGCGACGTTCAAGGCCGCCGTGCGGCGGATCGCGGAGGCCTGCAACGCGCATGGAAAACTTGCGCGGGGGTCGGCGGAAACCGAGGCGCAGATCGAGGAGTACTGGCGGCTTGGGTGCAAGGTGCTGAACCTGCCCGGGACCGATGTCAGCACGTACATGGATGGGCTCAAGGCGCGGGCTGGGCGGGCGCATGCGCGGCTCAGGTCGATCGGTGTGCCGGTGCCTTAGGAGAAAGCGCGCCGGCGCGGCCGGCCGAAGTTTATGAGCAGGCACAAGTGCATGCCTGTCGCGCGCAAATAGTTCAGGCATTGCGCGCGATGCGGGCCGCTCAGCTCTGCCACGGTCTTCAGCTCGACCAGTATCGATGCTTCGACCAGCAGATCGATGAAGTACTCGCCAACCGTGACCCCATCATACATCACGGTGATCCCGCGCTGCTGTTCGACGCCTAGAGCACAACCGGATCAGTTTTGGTCATAGCCTGCGTGCCTGAGATAGTTTGCGCATTCGGCTGGGCTGAACTGTTGGAGCAGTGCTCCGATGCGGTGCCAGACGGCAGCGACGGAGCGTTCGTCGGCTTTGCGGAGCAGGGTCTTGAGTTTGGCGAAGACCATCTCGATCGGGTTCAGGTCCGGACTGTAGGGCGGCAGGAACAACAGGTGCGCACCGGCATCTCGTATGGCCCGGCGCACGGCAACGCCCTTGTGGCTGCCCAGGTTGTCGAGCACGACGATGTCGCCATGCCGCAGAGTTGGCACCAGGAACTGTGTCACCCATGCCAGGAACAGGCAGCCGTTGATGGCACCGTCGAACACGCAGGGTGCGACAAGGCCGTCGGAGCGCAAGGCCGCCACGAACGTCATGGTCGTCCAGCGCGCGTGCGGCACAGACGCGACCAGGCGTTGCCCGCGCAGGGCTCGGCCATGGGTGCGGGTCATGTTGGTCTTTGCCCAGGTCTCGTCGACGAAGACCAGGCGCCCCGGGTCAACGCGGTGCTGGTGGCGCTTCCACCGCTCGCGCCTGCGGGCGACGTCCGGACGGTCCTGCTCGGTGGCGCGCAGGCTTTTTTTTAAAGGTGAGCCGCTCCTCGCGCAGGAAGCGCCACACCGCATCGTAGCTGACCTTGGTGCCACGCTCGGCCAGTTCCGCCCGCAACGCCTGCCCTGTCAGGTCAGGTGCTGACGCAATCCGCGCCAGCAGCCAGTCGCGCTCCGCGAGAAGCGCGAAGCGACGTCGCCCGCCCATCGGCTTGGCGGCCCGCTTGCCCGTCGCACGGTAATCCTTCACCCACAGGATCACCGTCGCCTTGCCGATGGCGAGCAGCCGAGCAACCGCGCGGCGCGACTGACCAGCCTCAACCAACGCAATCGCCCGCTGGCGAAGATCAGACGAGTAGGGCTTTGGCATTCGCTGCTGGCCTCCAACCCAGCCAGCAGCTTGAATCAGCTTTCACCCCGCGCCGGAATCCCCAACAACTCAAATAGTTCCGGTCATGCTCTAGCCCGGCCTTCCGCAATTCATGCGCCAGTGCCGGCTGGGGAGGTAATAAGGTCTCTTTGGGACATCGAGGGGCTGAACAACTACGTGCCGGGCGTTTCAGCGGCAGGAGCGCGCACTGATCCGAGACGGTCTGCGGTGCCGTGGTGGAGGCACGACGCGAAATGGCGCATCCTCCAGTCGATCAACGGTGAACCGGGGGAAAGAAGAGATGCGACTCGAGGGCAAGGTGGCGCTGCTGACCGGCGCGGCGGCGGCGATCAAGGGTGAGCTGATGGGCTTCGGCGGCGCGGCGGCGCATCTGTTCGTGCGCGAGGGCGCCAAGGTGGTGCTGACCGACATCCGCGACGACCTGGGCGAGCGCGCAGCAGCTTCCCTGCGCGCCGAGGGCCACGACGCGCGCTACCTGCACCTCGACGTGACGTCGGAACAGAACTGGGCCCGGGTGGTCGACGCAGTGATGGCGGCGCACGGCCGGCTGGACATCCTGTTCAACAATGCCGGTGTCTCCTTCCCCGGCAAGGTCGAGGACATCACCGTGGACATCTGGGACCGCGAACTCAACGTGCATGCCAAGGGGGTTTTCCTGGGCACCCGCACGGCGATCCCGGCCATGCGCAAAGGCGGTGGCGGGTCGATCATCAACACGTCCTCGGTGATGGGCATTGTCGGCAGTCCCACCTCGCCGGCCTATTCGGCCGCCAAGGGCGCCATCACGATCTTCACCAAGTCGGCCGCGCTGCAATACGCGAAGGAAAATATCCGCATCAATTCAGTGCACCCGGGCTATGCGGATACGCCGCTGACCGACAAGCGCTTCAGCGATCCGGCCGTGCGCCAACAACTGCTCGATCGCACGCCGATGGGTCGGCTCGGGACCGCCCTCGATATCGCCAATGGCGTGCTGTTCCTGGCGTCCGACGAAGCATCCTGGGTCACCGGCTCGGAACTGGTGATCGATGGCGGCATGACGGCCCAGTAGGCGCCTATCGGTCCCCTGCCCGCCCGCGCGCCGCCGGAGAGGCGCGCCCGGCTACGCCGGCGAACCGCCGCACAACGTTCTGCAGCAGCCGCGAGACCGGCCCCTCGAAGCCGCTGCGCCACAGGCTGCCGCAGAAGGTGATCGAGCCCACCGAGAACACCGCACCACCCGACGGCGTGTCGAAATACACGATCTCGCCGCGCGCCAGGTCGGGCACCGGCTCGCCATTGATCGTCGTGGTGTTGGCCAGCAGCTCCTCGGGCACGGTCAGGAACGACGGCAGCGGGTCCTCCGAGCGCGCCAGGATCACCGCGTTGTCCGGCGTCCCCAGCAGCGGATCCGCGCGGTCGAGCTCGAAGCCCGCCGCGCCGCCGCCCGACAGGCCATAGTCGCCCAGCACGTCCTCCTCGATGCCGTCGAACATCCAGGCGAAGCGCGCCTCGCGCGAGGCCGGCAGGCGCCGGAAGTGCGTGCCCTCGAACGCCGCCTGGCAGGAGAAGCCGACGCCCACCAGCTGCTGCGGCGGGCGCCGGTTCCGCCGCCACAGGCCGCCCAGCTGGCCGTCGGTCTGGTGGTAGTACTCGCCGGGCTCCGCGGCCCAGGTACGGATGCCGCCTTCGGCGCGGCGCAGTTCGATCAGGTGCGGCGCCGCCTTGTCGCGCGCCACGCGCCAATAGAAGCCGTTGCCGCCGAGATAGCACAGCCGCCCGCCCTGCCCGGTATAGGCCGCCAGCGCATCGAGCGTGCCCGGCGTGTGGTACTCGGGATGCGAGCCGGTCAGCACCGTGCGGTACGGCGCGATCAGCGCCACGCCTTCGTCGTCCAGGTCCTCGTCGGTGACGATGTCGAAGGCGAATTCCTTCGCCTCGAGCCAGGCGAGCAGGTGCAGATCGGCCGGATAGTGCCGCATGCCCGAGCCGCGCGGATCGTGGAACGTGAGGAAGCCGGGCCGCATCGTCAGGATCGGCCGGCGGCGCGAGGAGAACGCGATGCCGCTGCCGTCGCGATGCTTGTTGTAGGTCGAGCGGCCGTACAGCGGAAAGTCGTTCGGGTTGTACGGATAGGCGCCCCACGACGCGACCCGGTCGTAGTAGTCCTGGTCGAGGGCGCTGCGCGCGTGGTTGGCGTAGGCCTGATAGGTGAAGGTCGAGGCCAGGAATGCTATCGGCGCGAACGGCCCCTGCCGGCGCGGCAGCACATAGAGCGGCAGCCAGTCCTCGCCGGCCTCGCAGCTCAGATGCAGCGCATAGGCGCCGCTGGGCAGGTCGTCCGGCACGGTCCAGGTGAAGTCCGCCTGCCAGTTGCAATCGCCGAGGTCGTCGGCGTGGAAGTGGATCGCGCCGTAGTCGTCCGGCGCGTGCCGCCAGCACTGTTCGCGCCCGCTCCAGCGCGTGCCGACCATCGCCCGGGTCGGCACGTTCACCAGCCGGCCGTGGCGCGCCTGCGGGCCGATGTCGTGGATTGCCTGGGTATCGATGCCCTGGGCGAAATCCCAGCCGGCCAGCAGGGCACCGGGCAGCGTGCGCAGTGATGCGCCGACATCGGGCCAGGACGCGACGAAGCCGCTCAGGATGGCGGGATCCTCGAGCTTGCCGGTGAAGTGGTCGCACGGTGCCGCCGCGTTGCGCGCCGCGAGCAGCACCGTGCCGCCGGACGGCGACGCGAGCGCCGGGGCCGCGGCTTCGGCCACGACCGGCGCGCCGTCGAGCGGCTGCTGGCCGATCAGCGCCCGCCCGGTGGCCGGATCGATCGCGAGCCACACGCGATACCAGCGCGCCGCCTGCATGGCGGTCCCGGTCGACAGCTGGAACACGGCGCCGGCGACGGTGATGCGCGCCATGGCGCCCGACGCGCCGATCAGCAGCGTGACGCCGGCCGTATCGGTCTCCTCGGCCAGCAGAGCCGGTTCGCCGCGCACGACGCCGGGACGCACCAGCGTGGTCCAGGTGCAGGCGGACGCCGCCTCGCGCACCGGTCCTGCATCGGCGATGCCGTAGGAGCCCTGGTGGATCGGCTGCCGCCGTCCGGCGAACGACTGGTCGAAGCGGCGCGCCGGATCGGCGAACCGCACGCCGGGGCCGTCCGGATTCGGGTCGCCGCTCAGCACCCGCACCAGTCGCGCACGATACGTGCCGCCGTCGCGCACGCTGACATGGGCGGTGAAGCTCTCGCCGGGGCGGTGCGAGAAGCGGTCGAGGTAGCCGGTGATCGGCAGTTCTGTTTCGCTCATGTGCCGAGGCTGGCGGGCTGCGTTCGGCGCTGTCAAGCTGGCTCGGTTGCGCCGGGCGGGCGGCCGCGGGCACACTGCGCGCGACCGGACGGAGAGATCTCATGGGCGAGACGGAACTGCGCAACGCCGACATCGATACGGCGCTCAACGAGGCGAAGGAGGCGTATGTCGCGCGCAACGCCAAGAGCCTCGCCCGCTTCGTCGAGGCGACCGCCGTCATGCCGGGCGGCAACACGCGCACCGTGCTGCACTATGCCCCCTTCCCTCTCGGCATCGCACGCGGCGAAGGCTGCCGGCTGTGGGACCTCGACGGTGCCGAGTACATCGACTTCCTGGGCGAATACACCGCCGGCATCTACGGCCATTCGCACCCGGCGATCCGTGCCGCGGTGGACCGCGCGCTGGACGCCGGCATCAACTTCGGCGGCACCAACCTGACCGAGGCAAAGTTCGCCCGCGCGGTATGCGAGCGCTTCGGGCTCGAGCGCGTGCGCTTCACCAACTCCGGCACCGAGGCGAACCTGCTGGCGATCTCGGTCGGCCGCATTTTCACCAGGCGGTCCAAGGTGATGGTGTTCGACGGCGGCTACCACGGCGCGGTGTTCGGCTTCGCCGGCGGTGGCTCGCCGATCAACGCGCCGTTCGACTACGTGCTGGCGCCGTACAACGACATGGCGGCGACGCGCGCGCTGATCGAGCAGCATGCGGCCGACCTGGCGCTGGTGATCCTGGAGCCGATGATGGGCGGCGGCGGCTGCATCGCCGCCGCGCCCGAATTCCTGGCGATGCTGCGCGCGGAGACCGAGAAGGTGGGGGCGCTGCTGATCCTGGACGAGGTGATGACGTCGCGCCTGGCGCCGGGTGGACTGCAGCAGGCGCGGGGGATCAAACCGGACCTGACGACGCTGGGAAAATATATCGGCGGCGGCATGTCGTTCGGTGCGTTCGGCGGTCGCGCCGATATCATGGACCTGTTCGATCCGCGCCGCCCGGATGCGCTGCCGCATGCGGGCACGTTCAACAACAACGTGCTGACCATGGCGGCGGGGCTGACGGGGCTGACCGAGGTCTATACGCCGCAGGCGGCGCAGGCGCTGAACGCGCGCGGCGACGCGCTGCGCGAGCGGTTGAACGGGCTATGCCGCGGCCACGACGCGCGGATGCAATTCACCGGCGTCGGCTCGATGTTCTCGGTACACTTCACGCGCGACCCGGTGCGCTCGCCGGCCGACGCGGCGAAGGGCGATCAGAAGCTGAAGGAACTGTTCTTCTTCGACATGCTCACGCAAGGCATCTGGCTGGCGCGGCGCGGCATGTTCGCCATGTGCCTGCCGATCGGCGATGCCGAGTGCGACAGGCTGGCAGCGGCGGTGGAGGAGTTTCTGGCGAGCCGGCGCTCGCTGCTTGCTGCCGGATGACTTGAACCGTGGATCGAGCCGCGGTCCCCACAAAACGAAAACCCAAGGGAGAGCGTAACATGAGAATTGTGCCCGCACTGAAGCGCCGTCACGTCCTGCTCGGCAGCGCCGGCATGCTGTTCGCACCTGCCATCGCGCGCGCCGCCACGCGCGGGGTGAGTGACACCGAGGTCATCGTCGGCAGCATGGCCGACCTGTCCGGCGTTACCGCCGTGCAGGGCGTGAACAACGCCGACGGCATGCGCATGGCGTTCGACGAGGCGAATGCGAAGGGCGGCGTGCATGGCCGCAAGATCCGCTTCATCGTCGAGGACAACGAATACACCGTGCCCAAGGCGGTGCAGGCGATGAACAAGCTGCTGAACCGTGATAGCATCTTCTTCGCGGTCGGCAACGGCGGCACGCCAATGAACGACGCGGTGATGCCGTCGATGATCGAGAAGAGCGTGCCGAACGTTTTCCCGACCACCTGCGCGCGGTCGATGTACGAGCCGTTCAACCGCTTCAAGTTCGGCCAGTTCGCGTCGTACTACGACCAGATGCGCGCCGGGGTGAAGCACTTCGCCACCACGAAGGGCGTGAAGACGATCGGCGTGATGTACCAGGACACCGACTATGGCCGCGACGTGCTGGCCGGCGCGCAGGCACAGGCGGACGCGATGGGCCTGAAGCTGGGCGGCACCACCGGCCACAAACCGACTGATACCGACTTCAACGGCGCCGTCACCAAGCTGCGCGAGGCGAACTGCGACCTCATCGTACTCGGCACCATCGTGAAGGACACGGTGATCATCCTGCAGACCGCGCACAAGCAGGGATGGAATCCGATCTTCATGGGCAACTTTGCGACCTATTCGACGGCGGTGGCGGAAGCGCCGGGCGCGCCGGCCGAGGGCTTCTTCTCGATGTCGCCGGCGCCGTATCGCTATCCCGACGATGCGCGACCGGCGGTGCATGCATTCGCCGCCAAGTTCCGCCAGATCTACGGCATCGATCCGAACTACCTGGGCGAGGCCGGCTACACCGCCGCGAACTTCTGCGTCGCCGCCCTGGAGAAGGCCGGGCGTGACCTGACGACCGACAGCTTCATCGCCGCGATGGAAAGCATGCAGGACTGGCACGACATCTTCGAAGGACCGGCGCTGTCGATGAGCGCAACCAACCATCATGCCTCCAACCAGTCGTTCCTGTCGGTGGTGAAGGACACACGCTGGACGCCGGTGCTGCAGGAGCCGCTGAGCTTCTGAGCGCTTCATCCAAGCGTCATCGCCACGTCACGGGACGGCAACGCGGCATGGCTACGCCGTGCCGGGAGCAAAGAGGGAAGACCGCATGAGGCGCTGTACGCTGCTTGCCGGCACGGCTGCCTGGCCGCGCTGCCCGTCGCCCCGCGTGCCGCCGAGAAGGCGAAGGTCGTCTGGTGGCACGCGATGACCGCGGCGCTGGACGAGCAGGTGAACGACCTGGTCGAGGCGTTCAACCAGAGCCGGGACGCGATCGAGGTGCAGGCGATCTAGGCGCCGCATCTCGTGCAGATCTTCGAGGTCGGCACCGGCTCTATGATCGCCGCCGGCAAGGCGACGAAGCAGGTGTGGGAGCTGGTCAAGGAAACCGACGTCGCGATCGATCCGAACGCGTATATCCCGGCGGTGCGCGGCTATTACAGCCTGGCCGTCGGGCGAATGGCGTCGATGCCGTTCAACTCATCCACCGCGATCATGTGGTACAGCAAAGACGCGTTTCGCAAGGCGGGGCTCGATCCGGACAGGCCGCCGGCAACCTGGCCCGAGGTGGTGCAGGCGGCGCAGGCGATCCAGGCGAAGGACGCAGCCGAGGTGCCGATGACCAGCTCCTGGCTGAGCTGGATCCAGCTCGAGCAGTACAGTGCGCTGCACGATCTGCCGTTCGCCAGCAAGGCGGACGGGTTCGACGGGCTCGATGCCGAGTTGCAGATCAACAGCAAGGCGCATGTGAAGCACATGCAGCGCCTGCTGGAGATGGCGAAGGACGGTACGTTCAAATACGCCGGGCGCGACAATCAGCCGGATCAGCTGCTGGTGTCAGGCAAGGACGGCATCCACTTCAACTCGTCCGGCATGCGCGGGGACATGGTGAAGAGCGCCAAGTCGACTGGGGCGAGGCGCTGCTGCCCTACGATCCGGAGCTGATCGCCACGCCGCTGAATTCGATCATCGGCGGCGCGAGCCTGTGGACGATGGCGCACCCGGTCGCACGCCTGACGAATTCAAGGCGGTCGCCACGTTCCTGCAGTTCATCGGCAGGCCGGAGAACGACGCCTACTGGCACCAGCACACCGGCTATGTGCCGGTGACGTTCGGCGGCTTCACTCTGTCGCAGCAGCAGGGGTTCTATGAGCGGAACGTGGGCGCCGACCTGCCGGTGAAGCAGCCGGCGCGCGGCTCGGTGACCGCCAACTCGAAGGGGCTTCGGCTCGGACGGCTCGTCGAGATCCGCAACATCATCTACGAGGAGATGGAAAAGGCGTTCCAGGGCGGCCAGAGCGCACAGCAGGCGATGGACGGCGCGGTCACCCGCGGCAACAAGGTGCTGCGCGAGTTCGAAAAGTCGGTGAAGGCATAGCCCGCGTCGCATGGAACGCCGCACCGTCTTCGACGGCTGGTTCCTGCCGCTCGTCCTGGTGCTGCCGCAGCTGCTGCTGACGGTGTTCTTCTTCCTCTGGCCTGCCGGCGAGGCGATCTGGGCCAGCCTGACGCGGCAGGACCCGTTCGGTCTCGGCTCTGCCTTCGTCGGCCTGGAGAACTTTTCCGCGCTGTTCGCCGACCCGCTGTCATCGACACCATCATCCGCACACTGGTGTTCTGTGCTGCCGTGAGCGCGCTGTCCATGGGCGTGGCGCTGCTCCTCGCGGTGTTCGCCGACCATGAGATAACCGGCCGCGCCACGTAGTTCACCGGCCTCACTGTGCCGCTGATCGCTTCGGCCACCGCAACGCTGCTGTTCCGCCAGGTGTTCGTCGCCATCCCGGACGAGCTGGTGGAGGCGGCGCGGATGGACGGCGCCGGCCCGCTGCGCTTCCTGCGCGACATCCTGCTCCCGGTCTCGGCCGCCAATATCGCCGCGCTGTTCGTCATCCTGTTCGTCTACGGCTGGAACCAGTACCTGTGGCCGCTGCTGGTAGCCACCGATCCGGGCCTCGACACCATCGTCATCGGCATCGTGAAGATGATCGGCGTGGAGACGCAGACCGACTGGAGCGCGGTGATGGCCACCGCGGTGCTGGCGCTGCTGCCTCCGGTGATTGTCGTCGTACTGATGCAGCGCTGGTTCGTCGCGGGGCTGACCGAGGGGGAGAAGTAGCGGCTACACCGGCTTGCCTTCACTTTTTCGCCACGCCGTCTGCATCAGCGCATTGCTCGGCAACGTCCTGTCCGCGACCTTGCGCGCTGCTTCTGCGCCGGCGACCGGCAGCCCCGCGGGATCGAGCATGCCGATCTGCGCCAGCACCGAGGCCTGGTCCCAGTAGATGTGCTCGTGCACCAGCCGCTCGCCGTCGAACTGGACGATCGCCACGCCGGCGACGTGCACTTCGCGGCCGGTGGGCGGGACGCCGGGCAGCATCCAGTCGATCTCGGTGGTGTGGGTGAAGTGCATGACGAACTCGTCCACCAACCGGTCGACGCCGACCGTGCGGCTGATCGGCGTCAGTCGGAAATCCGGCGGGTTCACGCCGATGAAGTGGTACTTGTAGAAGCGCTTGAGCTGGTCGTGCCCAACGCCGCCGGTCATCGTCGGAACGTGGTTGACGTAGGGCTCGGCGACCATCGTCGCCATGGTGGCGTCCACGTCGCGGGTCTCGAACTCATGGCGGCAGTGCGCCTCCCACAGCGCCGCAAGGTCACGTTCCGCCATCACACCTCCGTTCATGCCGCCTCGGCCAGCACCAGCCGCCGGCGCGGCACCGCCTCGACCGGCATGGCGGCATAGATGTCCTTCACCGCCTCGGTGATCGTGACGCCGGCCAGGCCGGGGAGCCAGCGCCGCCCGGTGCGTTCGCACAGCGGTCCGCCGCGCAGGACCAGCCGCAGGTTCGACGGCGGCAGATACAGCGCCGTGTCGCGCCGCTCCACCCGGTACAGCGAGGCCGCCAGCAATCGGCCGATCTGCCCGAACGAATAGGGCTGGCCGTGACCGAACGGCGTGCTCTCCCAGTACGCCCACATGCCGCTGCGGTTCGGCGCCACCACCAGCAGGCGTCCGTCGTCCTTCAGCACGCGCCAGGTCTCGCGCAGCATCCGCCGGGCGCTCTCGGCCGCCTCCAGCCCGTGCACCAGCAGCACGCGGTCGAACGTCAGGTCGGGGAACGGCAGCGCGTCCTCCTCCGCCGTGCAGGACAGGCTGGGGGCGCCGATCGGCCAGCGCGTCGCACCCATTTGCGCCGGGGTCAGCGCGATGCACCGCGTCGCCTGCTCGCGCCACAGCCGCAGATACGGCGCGGCGAAGCCGATCCCGAGCACCGACTGGCCGCGCAGGTCCGGCCACAGCAGCGCCAGCCGCTCGCGCACCAGCCGGGCGGCCACCGTCCCGCGGGGCGTCCCGTAGAAATCGGCCGCGGCGTGCGCGTCGGCGGGCATGGGTCGCTGGTATAGCACGCCTGTGGTTTCCGGTCGCGCCGGGCGGTGCTAGGCTCCTGCCATGACAGTCACAGCACAAACCGTCCCCATCCTGTCCGACAACTACGCCTGGATGCTGCGCGACAGCGGCACGGGCTCGGTTGCCATCGTCGATCCGGCCGACGCGAAGCCGATCATCGCCGCGCTGGAAAAGGCCGGAGGCAGGCTCGACCTGATCCTGCTGACGCACCACCACTCGGACCACATCGCCGGCGTGGATGAGGTGCGCGCGCACTTCAAGGGCGCCAAGGTGGTCGGCGCGGCGGCGGACGCACACCGGCTGCCGAAACTCGACCAGGCGGTGAAGGAGGGCGACGCCGTCGCGTTCGGCAACGCCAGCGCGCGGGTGATCGACACCCCCGGGCATACCCGCGGCCAGATCAACTACTTCTTCCCGGACGGCGAGATCCTGCTGTCCGGCGACACGCTGTTCAGCCTGGGCTGCGGCCGGCTGATCGAGGGCACGGCAGACGAGATGTTCGCCTCGCTGCGCAAGCTCGCGGCACTGCCGGCCGGCACCAAGGTGTGCTGCGGCCACGAGTACACCGAGAGCAACGCCCGCTTCGCACTGAGCGTGGATGCCGACAACACCGCGCTCCAGGCACGCACCGAGGAGGCCCGCCGGCAGCGGGCCGCCGGCCAGCCGACCGTGCCGTCCACCATGGCGAGCGAGCTTGCGGCCAACCCGTTCCTGCGCGCGCCCGACGTGGCGACCTTCGCCGACCTGCGCGCGAAGAAGGACAGGTTCTGACGTGAAGCTCTGCTTCTCGCCGACCAGTCCCTATGTGCGCAAGGTGCGCGCCTGCGCCATCACGCGCGGGATCGACGCCCGCATCGAACTGGTGCCGACCGATCCCAACGCGTCGCGGCCGGAATTCGTGGCGATCAACCCGTTGGCCAAGGTGCCGGCGCTGGTGACCGAGGACGGCGTCGCGCTGTTCGACAGCCCAGTGATCTGCGAATACCTCGACAGTGTCGGCGACTCGCTGCCGATGTTCCCTTCGCATGGTGCCGCACGGTGGCGCGCACTGCGCTTCCAGGCGATGGCGGACGGCATCCTCGACGCCTCGGTGCCGCGCCGTACCGAGATGCTGAAGCCGCAGGACGAAGGGCGCGCCGCATGGATCGCGCGGCAGAAGGCGGCGGTGGATCGCACGCTCGATGCGCTCGAGGCCGATCCGCCGCATCGCGCGGTGGACATCGGCTCGATCAGCGTCGCCTGCGCGCTGGGCTACCTCGACTTCCGCTTCGCCGCGCAGCCATGGCGCGAGGCGCATCCGAAGCTCGCTGCCTGGTATGCGGCGTTCGCGCAGAACGCCGGCATCGCCCAAACGGCACCGAAGGATCCTAGTTGATCGATCTGCGCGATGCCTCCGCAGCGGCGGAGGCGGTGATCGAGGCGCTGTCGCTGAAGCCGCATCCCGAAGGCGGGCACTTCCGCGAGACGTGGCGCGATGCTCCGCCGGAGGGCACGCGCGGTGCCGGCACCGCGATCCTGTTTCTGCTGCGCGCGGGCGAGCGCAGCCACTGGCACCGCGTCAATGCCGCCGAGATGTGGCTCTGGCAGGCGGGTGCGCCACTGCTGCTGCGGATCGGCGGCGATGCCGAATACAGGCTCGGGCCATCCGTGGCCGACGGCGAACTGTTGCAGCAGCTTGTGCCCAAGGATGGCTGGCAGTCGGCGTGCAGCCTCGGCTGCTGGACGCTGTGCGGCTGCATCGTCGCACCTGCCTTCGCGTTCGACGGCTTCGAGCTGGCACCGCCGGGCTGGGAGCCTGCCTGATGCTGCGTTTCCTGCTGCGCCGCGCGGTGCTCGCCATTCTCGTGTGCCTGACCGTGCTGGTGATCAGCTTCGCGCTGACCCGGTTGTCGGGCGACCTGGCGATTTCCATCGCCGGCCCGAACGCCACCGCGCAGGACATCGAGATCATCCGCAGGAACTACGGGCTGGACCGGCCGCTGCCGGTGCAGTTCGTCGACTGGGCGGTGCACGCGGCGCAGGGCGATCTGGGCCGCTCGTATCTCTACCACGCGCCGGTCGCCGGGCTGATCAAGGAGCGGCTGCCGATCACGCTGACGCTTGGCCTCACCGGTCTCGTCATCGCGCTGGTGGTCGGCATCCCACTCGGCATCCTCGCGGCGATGCGCGAGGGCTCGCTGCTGGACAAGGCGATCGGCCTGCTGGCGCTGTTCGGCCAGGCGATGCCGAGTTTCTGGCTGTCGCTGGTGCTGATCATCTGGCTCGGCCTGAACCTGCAGTTGCTGCCGATCTCCGGCGTCGATACCTGGGACGGCTACATCATGCCCGGCGTCGTGCTGGCGTTCTCCGCCATCCCGGCGCTGATGCGCCTGACCCGCGCCGGCATGATCGACGCGCTGTCGTCCGACTACATCCGCACCGCGCGCGCCAAGGGGCTGTCCACCGCGAAGATCGTGCTGAAGCACGCCTTGCGCAACGCGGCGATGCCGGTGGTGTCGGTGGCGGCGGTGCAGCTGGGATTCATGCTGGGCGGCTCGATCGTCATCGAGGCGATCTTCGCGCTGCACGGCGTCGGCTATCTGGCATGGGAGTCGATCAGCAAGAACGACTTCCCGGTGGTGCAGGCGGTCGTGCTGATCCTGGCGATCATCTATATCGGCCTGACGCTCGCCGCCGACATGATGAACGCTGTGCTCGATCCGCGGCTGCGCAGCGCATGATCGGCGTGCTGCCGCGCATTTCGGTGCGCCATCTGGCGACGATACTCGGCGCGCTGATCGTCGGCGGCGTGCTGCTGGTGGCGATCGTCGCACCGTACATCGCGCCGCACGATCCGTTCGCACAGGACCTGAACCTGCGCCTGGTACCGCCGGAGTGGATGGACGGCGGGTCGGCGCTGCATCCGTTCGGCACCGACCAGCTCGGTCGCGACTACCTGTCGCGGCTGCTGTACGGTGCGCGCATCTCGATGACGATCGGCATCTTCACGGTGATCACGTCGGGGCTCATCGGCGTCACGCTGGGCCTGATGGGCGGCTATTTCGGTGGCCGGATCGACGACGTGGTGATGTTCGTGATCACCTGCCGGCTGTCGATCCCGCTGATCCTGGTGGCGCTGACCGTGGTGGCGCTGATCGGCAGCTCGCTGACGGTGGTGATCCTGACGCTGGGGCTGCTGCTGTGGGAGCGCTTCGCGGTGGTCTCGCGCACCACGACGATGCAGGTGCGCAACCTCGACTACATCGCCGCGGCGCAGGCGGCCGGCGCGTCGCGCGCGCATATCGTGCTGCGCGAGGTGCTGCCGAACATCCTGACGCCGCTGGTGGTGGTGGCGACGCTGGAGATGGCACTGGCGATCCTGCTGGAGGCGGCGCTGTCGTTCCTCGGGCTCGGCGTGCCGCCGCCGCTGCCGTCCTGGGGGCTGATGATCGCCGAGGGCAAGGACTACATGTTCTTCTCGCCGTGGGTGATCATGATTCCCGGCGTCGCGCTGTTCGTGCTGGTGCTGGGCATCAACCTGCTGGGCGACGGATTGCGCGACCTGCTGGGCACGGGGCACGCGCGATGAGGGCGTGCGATGCGCAATGCTCCTGCTCCGTGGCCCTCCGCGTGCCCTCCGTGTCTAAAAGAGACCCGGCGGATCGCGCCGGCCCATCCGCATGACCCCGGTCCTCGAAACCGCCAACCTGCGCGTCACCTTCGGGACCAGCGGCGCCGCAGTGCGCGGCGTGTCGCTCACCGTGAACCGCGGCGAGACCCATTGCCTGGTCGGCGAATCCGGCTGCGGCAAGTCGGTGACCGCGCTCGCCGTGATGGGCCTGCTGCCGCGCACGCGCGCACCGCACCGCCGACGTCCTGCGCTTCCACGACCTCGACCTCACCAAGTTGACCGAACGCGGCATGGCGCGGCTGCGCGGCGATCGGGTGGCGATGATCTTCCAGGAACCGATGACCAGCCTGAACCCGGCCTACACGGTCGGCTCGCAGATGGCCGAAGTGCTGGAGCGCCATCGCGGCGTGTCGCGCGCCGCCGCTCTCGAGCGTGCCGCGGAACTGCTGGGCCGCGTCGGCATCACCGCACCGGGCATGCGGCTCGGCCAGTACCCGCACCAGCTGTCCGGCGGGCTGCGCCAGCGGGTGATGATCGCGATGGCGCTGATGTGCGATCCCGAGCTGCTGATCGCCGACGAACCCACCACCGCGCTGGACGTCACCGTGCAGGCGCAGATCCTGCGGCTGCTGCAGACGCTGCAGCGCGAGCTCGGGCTGGCGCTGCTGCTGATCACCCACGACCTTGGCATCGTGGCGCGCATGGCGGACCGCGTCTCGGTCATGTACGCCGGCGAGGTGGTGGAGAGCGCGCCGGCCGCGGCATTGTTCGCCGCGCCAACACATCCGTATACACGCGGCCTGTTGCGCTGCATCCCCGTGCCGGGCAGCGTGCGACGCGACGAACCGCTGGGCAGCATCCCCGGCGTGGTGCCGCGCATCGCCCCCGGCTTTGCCGGCTGCGGCTTCCGCGACCGCTGCCCCCACGCCATGCCCGAATGCGCCGGCGACGTGCCACGCCAGCAGGCGGGCGCCGCGCACGACTACCTCTGCCGCCTGCCGTCCGAGTGGACGCGCGCCGAGGCCGCGTGAACCACGCGGTCGAAGTCCGCGGCGTGCGGCGCGTGTTCCGTACCCGGGTGGGCATGATGGCGCCCGAGCGCCTGGTGCGCGCCGTCGATGGCGTGTCCTTTTCGCTCGCCGCCGGCGACGTGCTGGGCATCGTCGGTGAGTTCGGGCTGCGGCAAATCCACTCTGGCGCGCATCGTCCTGGGCCTGTTGCCGGCGACCGAGGGCGACGTGCTGATCGACGGCCGCAGTCTCGCGACGATGGGCCGGCGCGAGCGCGCCCGGCTGATCCAGCCGGTGTTCCAGGACCCTTATTCGTCGCTCAATCCGCGCCAGCGCGTGCGCGACATCGTGGGCCTGCCGCTGGCCGCTCAGGGCGATGGTCCCGCTGCCCGGCAGCGCGACCGCGTGATGGAGATGCTGGCACGGGTCGGTCTTGCGCCGGACATGGCGGACCGGGTGCCGGCGCAGCTGTCGGGCGGGCAGCGCCAGCGCGTGGCGATCGCGCGCGCCCTGGTGCTGCGTCCGCGCATCGTGGTGTGCGACGAACCGACCAGCGCGCTGGATGTGTCGGTTCAGGCGCAGATCCTCAACCTGCTGGCCGAACTGCGGCGCGATCTCGGGCTGACCTACCTGTTCATCAGCCACAATCTCGCGGTGGTGGAGCACATCGTCACCGAGGTCGCCGTGATGTATCTCGGGCGCTTCGTCGAGCGGGCGCCGGTCGATGCGCTGTTCAGCGATCCACGGCATCCGTACACGCGGGCGCTGCTCGCGTCGGTTCTGACTCCGGAACCGGGCAAGGGGCTGCCGGATGTCGGGCTCGGCGAGAGCTATCCGGATCCGGCGAACATCCCGCCCGGCTGCCGCTTCCATCCACGCTGTCCGCTCGTGCAAGACCGCTGCCGGAGCGAATCGCCCGATGGCATCGTCAAAGAGGGGCGTCCGACCGAGTGCCTGCTGGCGTAGCGCTCAGTGGTAGTGCATGCCGGGCCGCACCTTGCCGCGGAACACCCAATAGGCGTAGCCGGTGTAGGCCAGGATCACCGGGATCAGCACCACCGCGCCGACCAGCAGGAACCCCTGGCTCGCCGCTGGCGCCGCCGCGTTCCAGACGGTGATGTCCGGCGGCGCGATCATCGGCCACAGGCTGATCCCGAGGCCCGCGTAGCACAGCGCGAACCAGGCCTGCGCGCACAGCAGCGGCACCACGTCCGGCGGCCGCGACAGGCTGCGCCGGAACAGCCAGCCGACCAGCGCCACCAGCAGCGGCACAGGACTGGTCAACACGATCCCCGGCCAGGTGAACCAGCGCCGGGCGAACGCGTCGTTCAGCAGCGGCGTCCACAGGCTGACGACGACGATGAAACCCAGCATCACGACCGCCAGCGCGCGGGCATGCCGGCGCGCGCGCTCCTGCAGCGGACCGTCGCAGCGCCAGATCAGCCAGCACGCGCCTTGCAGCGCATAGCCCGCCACCACGGCGATGCCGCAGACCACGGTGAAGGGAGTGAGCCAGTCCCACCAGCCGCCGGCATAGGCGCGGTCTTGCACGCGTATGCCCTGCAGCAGTCCCCCCAGGACCAGCCCCTGGCAGAACGCCGCGATGGTCGAGCCGGCGCAGAAGGCGCGGTCCCACCAGATGCGGCCCCGCTCCGTCTCGGCGCGGAAGCGGAACTCGAAGCCGACGCCGCGGAACACCAGCGCCAGCAGCATGGCGATGATCGCCGGGTACAGCGCCGGCAGGATGACCGCGTAGGCGAGCGGGAAGGTGGCGAACAACCCGCCGCCGCCCAGGATCAGCCAGGTTTCGTTGCCGTCCCACATCGGCGCGATCGAGTTCAGCATCACGTCGCGGTCATCCTCGCGCCGTTCCGTGGCGAACAGGATCCCGACGCCGAGGTCGAAGCCGTCGAGCAGCACATAGGCCAGCACGGCAAAGGCGATCAGCCCTGCCCAGATCGCCGGCAGCATCACGGCGCATCCCGCAGGGCCGGCGCCGGCGTGATGCCGGCGCTGCGGACCGGAACGCCGGAAAGCGGACCGGATTCGCCTACCGCCGGAGGCCAGCGTACCAGGCGGAACATGAAGAAGAAGCCGGCGAGCGCGATCCGCGCACGAACCAAGCGGGCCACGCGATGGCGCCCAATCAACAGGTGATGCGTGGTGCAGCTAAGATCCAGCTGCCACCCAACGTCCTCCACCGCTCTCTTGGTCATGCGGCGCGGTTAGCGCCGGAGCAGGTCACGGATCGCCTCCTTGCGGCGGCAGGCCTCCATCCAGGGAGGGTGGTCCTCGGAGGTTGGTCCGACATCGGCGATTGGCCTTGCAGCAACGTGCGCGGTCAAAATCCCACCTTCATGGCAACACGGGCAAGCAGATTCCGGGGTTAACCAGACAGTCCGGCATTATCGGCAAACGTAACCCGTTGTTCCACTTCATCCTCGGTCCGGTCACTAAGGGCAATGCCAGCGGGAGTTTGCTGGTATGGATCGGCCATTTGTCCTCGACCAGCACCCACTGGCGTGAGGCGTTGCCCGGACTTCGCACACCGGCCCGACCAGGCGCGGTAGCCATTTCGTCGCCCATCTCGAGCAACTCGACCGGGTCTATGGCCCGAACGAACCCAGCATGGCGACCTTCTCCGCCTGCCCCGGCGCCGGCTCCCGCAGGGCCGCTCCCGCCGTGGCCCGTGCCCGCGTCAGCGCCTCGCTCCCACTACCGTAAAACAACACGATATCACCGGCCCCGGCCTGCTGCCCGCGCAATTGCAGGCGCAGACCCGCCCGTTCGACCTCGGTGGCGCTTCGGCCTCCGTTCAGCGTCTGGCGCGAGCGCCGCCAGCGGAACGTCTTTTTGCAACGTCTTCGTCAGCAGCGAGCGGCTGATGTGGACGCCTTCCCCTCCCCGATCACGGCGCGCAGCCGGGCCGGCGAGCGAGATTGCGGGTCTCCTCGAGCATTTCCATCGGAGCGAGCCACAGACTGTCTCACCACGCCAGGCCCGGTCAGCCGTGCAGCTGCATAAATGCGGCCAAAACGAACGTCCAAACCAGAATCACACCCCAGACAATGGGAGTTTCCAAGTCTGGCAAGCGCCGGGCAAGCAGGTTTCGCGCCGGCTGCGCCATGCAGATCCGCGCACGGGTAGCCCGAATGCCGTTACTATACTGCCCTATGGACGAGCTGCGAACGTGAACGGGAGTAAATCCGACGATTTGATCGATATCGGCATACACTCCGGCAGCCCGACCCGGGCTTTCCGGCCCGACAACACCAACATTTCTGCCAGACACTTTGTTTCCCCGCTCGAAGGTGTACGAGAACGCATCGTCCCGACAAACCAAGACGAGCCGGTGATCGTCGACGACTTGCGGACTCCCGATACTGTTGCGCTGGATGTCGCAGGTCCACAGCACACCCCAGGCACTCGAGCCAAATGATCGCGGCGGCAGATCCCCCAATGTGGCGGTGCGAACGAAACCAGGAGGGGAGTGCAGTATGATTATCGGATCGTCATACATCGATATGTGGCGCGGTGACGCGCCGGAGTTCAGGTCCATCAATGGTTTAAATGGTGTCAATCGCATGAGGGGCGCTCGCCCTGGTGGACAAACTTTGACATTCGAGTCCGATTTGGGATTCCCGCGATCTCGCTGGAATGCAAGTCTGCGGGATGCGCACGGGCATCAAAGTTGAGGTGAGTTCCGCGGATCGTATCCAACTGGAGGCGACCGTGGCGGATCGCAACGCTCCGCAGAAGCATGTCTGGCGGGCTCGGATCGTGTTGTTGACGGCAAATGGCGGTCTGGCGCTGGCAGGAACGCTTCATGACCGATGGTGTCGCTGGCCTGCTGCGCGACAAGACCCGTCCGTCGCGCATTCCGCCGCTAGAAGCCGATGTTGCGGCGCGCGTCGTTTCCGCAACCAGGCCGATCCGCCAGGCGAGACAACGCACTGGACCGCAGCCGCCACGGCCGAGCGCCAAGGCATCAGCGTCAGTCCGGTGCAATGCATCTGGCGCAGGCACGGTTTGCAGCCGCACCGCATGCGGCTGTTCAAGCTGTCCAACGACCCGCAGTTTGCCACCAAGCTGCGAGACATCGTCGGGCTCTACATGGATCCCCCAGCGCATGCTGTCGTTCTCTCGATTGACGAGAAGAGCCAGATCCAGGCGCTCGATCGCACGCAGCCAAGCCTGCCGATGAAGAAGGGGCGCTGCGGCAGCGTGACACACGACTATATCAGGCATGGCACCACCACGCTGTTTGCCGCCGTCAACGTGCTGGGCGGCAAGGTCAAAAGGCTACTTCGCCAAGCTGACCCGCCGGCGATTGAAGCGCGGAGTCTTCCGTTCCATCGTTGAACTGCAAGCCGCCGTCAAGCAGTTCCTGGCTGAAACCAACGCACACCCACGCCCCTTCCGGTGGACCAAGGATCCAGACAAAATCATCGCAGCCGTCAAAAAAGGGCACCAAGTGTTAGATTCTATCCACTCTCATGTTC
Organism: uncultured Alphaproteobacteria bacterium; assembly: GCA_963812075.1. GTDB lineage: Bacteria > Pseudomonadota > Alphaproteobacteria > Acetobacterales > Acetobacteraceae > JAMXLO01. Next base: position 771,697 of record CAWETN010000010.1, on the reverse strand, counting down.
GCCATTTCAAGCTGCAGGCGCGTATGTTCCTTGCTTGTCTTTCAAGCTGTTTCAAGGCCCATCTTCTATGCATGAGGCTCGGCACCGGCCAGCCCGGCGCAACCCTCGTAAGCCTGCATACTGCGAGACGGGTCGCCCCTATCTCAGGCGAACATCTGGTCTAGCGGAGTGACGCCAATTGCAACCGCATTGTAGATCTCCGAATGTGCCTCATACTTTGTCCACAGTGGGAGACCGACTATCTCCGCAGGGTCCGCCCAGCCGGCCGCTCGACAAAGAGCAAGTGTCCGTGCCAACCGGACTTCCTGGTACTGATCGCGCATGCCTACGGCACCGCTCGACACGCCTGCGGTCGCCAGTCTCCTCTTTGTCGGCGGTCTCTCGCTGGTGTCGTGCCTTGCAGACTCGCGCTGAACCACGATCGGCACGCCACGAGCTGTACTTATGCAGAGGGAAGGCAGGGCAGAAGAAGCGCCGCCGCCCGACCGAGGTCGAGGCGGCGGCAGTAGCTCCTTATGAAGAGAGATTAGTGTGCGAATGGAGTGCCGGCATCGTAGCGTGCCTTCGCCGGCAGCACATAAGTGCGAGAAGCAGCCGTCGGATCCACCCACGGCCACGTCGAGGTTCCGAAGAACGACGGTTTGGTCGTGAGGTAAAGCGAGGCAGGCAGGCTGTGCGAAGAGGCTGCCCACTTCACCGAGTTGGTCACGTAGTCGTAGTTGCCGTCCCTGATCGCAGTGGCTGCAACCTTCGCATCGTAACCCTGCGGGGTGATGTCAACCGCACCCAGCGCCCAGATCGCATTCGGCGGGAAGGCATTGGTTCCACCGATGCCGTCGTACACCCAACCGGTCGTCTTGCCAGGCGTGCCCAGCACGTTGCCGATGAACGAGAACCAGTAGGAGTACGCGTGCGCCCCAGCTGCCCGGAGATAGCCACAGCAGCCCTTCGAGTTGTCGATGAGAGTGCCGTCAAGAGCGGTGAACGGCTTGCGCAGCCCCGCGGCATAGTTGCGGAAGAACGTGTGGTAAATCGAGTTGCCGTGCGTAATGTCGCTGTCCATGTTGAAGGTGTAATTGCCCTCGAACAGCATGTGGTGAGCACCGACCATGTGGCTGCCGTTCAGGCCGATCTCCACCCAACCGTCCTGGCCGTTGATGTAGCCATCGTCCATGTAGTTGTAGCCGATGACCGAGCCGGCGCCGGAAGAGCGGGCCACCATTACCTTGTTGGCCCGCACGGAGATGCTGTTCTCGATCAGCGCCTCGGAGGAGCCCCATGCGAAGCTGATCGCATAGCCGCCGCCACCATTGACCGGCCAGGCTGCATCGTGGACGTAGACCCCCTCGAGCTGAACGCGGAAGCTGGAGTTGATGTCGAATCCGTCGTTGAGCCAGAGCGTGTTCTCGACGTTCTTGGCCCAGCAATAGGCGCATCCCTCGAACGAGATGTTTCCTGCATCACCATGCGATACGGTTAGGTTCTCCACACCCGCGTTCTGTGTCATCGGGACCGCCGAGTGGTGCAGCTGAGCCTGGTGGCCCACGCGGTAGGAGATCGTCAGAGGCGAGTCGAACGTGACGGTGTTGCCGGAGATAGCTGCGATGCGATGGAACTCATTCGTCGGCCTGTCGCAGTTTGCGAACCAACAGCCAGCGCTGCCAGCCTGGGACGGGACGACGCCCGAGGCGAAGTCGTCAACATACTGATACGCGGGCTGATGCTTCTGCCACACCACGCGATAGTCCGGAGACGCCCAAATCTGCCTGTTCGTCCACACGACATCGGGCTGCCATCCAGCACCGGAAGCTTCGTCCACGCGTACGATGTCGCCAACTGCCATACCGGCTGTGCTGGCAACCTGAACCGACGTGGCCCCAGCCGCCCCGTCAGCAGTGAAGTTCACAGGGCTGGGTGTCGTTGTAGTCCGAGCCCAGGAACACAATCCAGGACGGGTGAGTTCCCGGCTGGTAAGAACCCAGCGTGGCACCGCCGGTTCTGGTCAGGATCGTAGCGCCTTGGCCCGCACCCCGAAGCGTGATGCCTCGGTCGATCACGACCGTGTTGCCTTCGGCGATGGTGAACGTTCCTGCCTTCAGCGAGACGACCTCGCCCACAGGGCACATACCGATCGCCTGATTGATCGACGCCGTGTCGTCCAGTCCACTGCCGCGAGGCGCGAGCGTAGCGCATACCGTGGTCCGGGCCGGGATACCGCCCACAGACAACATACCGGCCTTTTTCCAATTTGCGCTCGCGTCCCTGTCGGGAGACAGGTTCGCACTGGCACCCGTTGCAGCAGTGATCGTCAGAAAGGTGGGCGTAGACGAAATTGCCCCGGCCGAGTTGATCGCGAAGCGGTACTGCCCGGCGGCGATGTGTCCGGTCCAGGTATAGAGACCATCCGGCTGGGAAGGCAGCGAGGCCAGATTAACGCTCAGGCTTGGATCACTGCCCGAGCCCTTTGGCAATGCGACGAGCGAGATGCTCGCCAGGCCACCCACTTCCTTATCGCCGGTCAGCGTCACAGTCTCAGGTGCAGGAGTTGTAGCAGTGATCGTAGTGGAAGCTGCGTATGCCGCTGCTGAGCCCAAAAGCGCCACCACAGTTGTGGTAAGGGCAAGGTTTCGCGCAATAGCCGTTCTCGACGCTCTCCCATTAGTGTAGTTGCTGGGAAAATCGTCTCGGTTGTCCAGGACAGACCCTTCATCGGCTACCGTGAATGCGCCGCTTGCTAACCGGACAACTGCGCCGTTTGCGAATGATGAGATTGGGTCCCGAGTTGCCGTCAACTCATTGGAGTCAATCGCATCCTGTACTTTGTAAGGCAAGATAGACATCAGTTTCCCCGAATGTTGTGTGAGCCTATAGACGGTCGTTAGTACCGAGACTTGTGGCAACGACCGATCCACAGGCATTACATTCCGGGCGCCCTGTCTACCCGTCTTCAGGACTTCTTCGATCGACTGTGTCTGAAATGCCCCAGTGATAAGTCACCAGCTTATGCTATGTTTAGTTGTAGAGCTAGGAGCGGGACAACGTTTTGGTGTGCGCCGCTCGTCGGAGAACAGTCGCTTGCCGTGGCAAAGGGCGGGCAGAAGCTATTTTCTGGTTTGATCCCTCAGACGTTTCGCGCTTTGGATTTGTTTGGTCGTGAATTGCACCGAGAGACGTGACGAGAACAGGAGCAGAGTAGTCAACTCAACTGCTGGGCACACGCCCTCTAAAGGAGCTTTCTAGCGCATCTTATCAAGACTGCCCCTCAAGTGCTCCATTTACACCAGATTAGCGGGGTGCTTGCGTGCTGCGATCCACCATGGCGCGCAACGACTTGTCTAATAAGTGAGGTCGAAATCGATATGTCGACACCGCGACCCGCAGCACATAGTCGGCGCGACTCGTTGGGAGAGCCAGCGGATGTTTTGTTGCGCGCCTTCCGGCGCACACAGGTGTGAAGCAATCGATAGCGTTTAGCGCCGCATCTGATTGCCAATACTGACGCGACTCGCCGTGCTGGCTCGTGTTCTCGCGCTTCCACTGCGCTCGCCGCGCAACGCTTTGCCAGTGTCGGGGTCACGACATCGGAGGGCCTGCACCAAGCGGAACAGAGCGTGAAACACGCTGCTTGGGCGAATGGCCCGTCCCAGCTCTCGCGCTAGGGTCTGAACCCAGTCGGGCCGATGGCGCTTTCGTAGCATCAAGCGGATTGATGCGCGAGGCGAGAAAAGCCGAAGCATTGGGGCTGAGGTTCTCGAAGTCCTTGGCGAGGCGACGGCAGCGGTTGAGCCACTGCGCGCCAGTCATGATGGCGCGAGCGAGCTGATTCCTTTGGATGCAGGCTCGACGGATGATACGCGCCAAATTAGCGACTTCGTACGTGGTGCAACCGTCCTGGCGATTCGCAGCCGAAGCTCGACGTGGATCGTGCGCCAACTGTGTTAGCGCAGCTGCCGTGCTGTTCATGGACCGCGCGGTGGAGCCTGCCCGGTCGCACTTGCGTTGCCACGGTTGGGTCCGATCCCCGCATCGGCGCCGTCGGCGGCAGGTTGGTGCGCGCATGGCCGCCTGGTATCTGCGGCGGCATTGTTTGCAATGGGACGGGTGCACAGCAACTCGTGCGCGACAAGGAACAGCTGATGCGCCGTCGCCCCGAGTTGCACGTCTTGAGCTCATTGCTCAGATATCTCAGCGTGTTCAGAACGGTCTGTTGCTCCTGCACGTACCCGCAAGGATGTTGTGGACTTCGTCGAGCACGAGAACTTGGACGCCGACCGCCCGCATGAGTCAGAGCGCGACCTGCTCAAGGTCAACCCACCGCTGTCCTCGGGTTCTGTGGTGCGCCGAGGCGTCGCTCACCTGGCTTCCCGGCCAGCTGCAATGCCAGAGCCATGGTCCGCTCGACGCCGGCCTCGCCATCGAACACCGGTGGGTGCTCGCGGCGGAACTTCTCCATGATCACTGTGTGCCCTGCCGCTATCGCCGTAGATGGCGATGTCGCCATGCGGGTGATGCGCGGATAGTCGGGCAGGCGGTTGAGAATCTCCAGTACCTGGCCTGCACGCGGATAGTGCACCCGGCGTTCGGCAAGCGCGGCGCGCATCCTGCTTGCGTTCTATTCCGACAACAGTTGCGCCGAGGCGGCGGTCAGATGGGCCAGGTCGGTGGTCATGCCATGTCTCCGATCCCTCTTCCGCACCGAGCGCCTTGCGTGAGTCGACACCCTTGAGATGGTCGGCCTTCTTATCCGCCGCCGACAGGGTCGGGCGCCGCTTACGGGGTCGGCGGCGCGCCGCGGTCTGTCTTCGCGCAGTTGCTGGACGGCAGCCTTCTACTCACTGAGCGTGACGGCTGCCCTTCATCCGACCAACGTCAGCCCAGTTGATAGTGGCCGGTGAGGTATCGGTTCGGCAGGTCGCGGATCGCCGCCTCGCGGCGGCCGCTCATCCCGACCTGCCGGATCCTCGACCATCGACGGCTGCCTACCTCGCTGCAACGTGCCGACGCGATATTCTCACCTTACGACAAGGCACCAACCCCCCGGCACCAGCCCCTCGCAGAACGCCGCGATCGTCGAGCCGGCGCAGAAGGCGCGGTCCCACCAGATGCGGCCCCGCTCCGTCTCGGCGCGGAAGCGGAACTCGAAGCCGACGCCGCGACGCCGAGGTCGAAGCCGTCGAGCAGCACATAGGCCAGCACGGCGAAGGCGATCAGCCCTGCCCGGATCGCCGGCAGCATCACGGCGCATCCCGCAGGGCCGGCGCCGGCGTGATGCCGGCGCTGCGGACCGGAACGCCGGAAAGCGGACCGGATTCGCCTACCGCCGGAGGCCGGCCTACCAGGCGGAACATGAAGAAGAAGCCGGCACCGAACACGATCGCATACACGATCACGAAGCCGGCGAGCGACGCAGCGACACCGGGCAGGCCGATCGGCGAGGCGCTGTCGGCGGTGCGCAGCAGGCCGTAAACGGTGAACGGCTGGCGGCCAACCTCGGTCACCGTCCAACCCGCCAGCAGCGCGACGAAGCCTGACGGCGCCATCGCCAGCACGGCGCGGCGCAGCCAGGACGATGCATAGAGACGCCCTCGGACCCGCAGCCACGCCGCCCAGACGCCGATGGCGGCCATCAGCAGGCCGAGCCCCACCATGATGCGGAACGCCCAGAATACCACCGGGGCGTACGGACGGTCCTGCGGCGGAAACTCCTTGAGGCCGCGCACCGCGCCGTCCCAGCTGTGGGTGAGGACCAGCGCGCCGAGATGCGGGATCTCCACCGCCCAGTCGGTGCGCTCGGCGGCCATGTCGGGCATGCCGAACAGAATCAGCGGCGTGCCGGGCCGGGTCTCCCAGTCCCCTTCCAGCGCGGCGACCTTGGCCGGCTGGTATTCCGCGGCGTTCAGCCCGTGCTGGTCGCCGGCCAGAAGCTGGAGCGGCGCGACCACCACCGCCATCCACATCGCCATCGAGAACATGAGCCTGGCAGCCTGGTTCTGCATGTCGCGTCGCAGGTGCCAGGCCCCCACCGCACCGACCACGAAGGCAACCGACAGGTAGGACGCGATCACCATGTGCACGAGGCGATACGGGAAGGACGGGTTGAAGATGACCTGCCACCAGTCTGCCGGAAGGAACTGCCCGTCGGGCGACAGCGCGTAGCCCTGCGGCGTCTGCATCCAGGAGTTGGCGGCGAGGATCCAGAAGGCGCTGAACAGCGTGCCCACGGCGACCAGCAGTGTGGCGGTGAAGTAAACGCCGCGGCTGACGCGGTCGCGGCCGAACAGCATGATGCCGAGGAAGCCGGCCTCCAGGAAGAAGGCCGTCATCACCTCGTAGCCCATCAGCGGCCCGATCACCGGACCGACCTTGTCGGCGAAGCGCGCCCAGTTGGTGCCGAACTCGTAGGCCATTACCAGGCCGGACACGACGCCCATGCCGAAGCCGACGGCAAACACACGCAGCCAGTACAGGAAGACGTCGCGGTAGACCTGCCGCCCGGTCGCCAGCCACAGCGCCTCGAGCACCGCGAGGTAGCTCGCCAGCCCGATGGTGAGCGCGGGCAGCACGATGTGGAATCCGACGGTGAAGGCGAATTGCACGCGGGCGAACAGCACCGCGTCTAGCCCGGACATGCCACCCTCGCGCGCTTGCCGACCACGAGGATATGGCCAGCCTGGCGTGCCCGGTTCAAGCCGCCTGGCGCAGCGCCTCCGGCCGCAGCTGCGTCACGCTGCGCACGCCGACCATTTGGCGCAGGTTGCCCTCGACCAGGTGCACGACCTCGCCCGGCATTTCGGCCATGGCGATTTCCACATGCATGGTGTCGCCGGCCCGGTGCGACCACATGCGGTCGGGAACCAGGTCGCGCCTGGCGAAGGGCTGCAGCAGGCGCGGTAGAAGACCAGGGTCAGCATCGGCGTCCAGCATGAAGCGGACGGCGACGGAAGGTTGGGCGGACATGAAACAGGACTCCGAACGAACGACGCGAGGAATGAAGGGCGGGAACTCCCCGGCTGCTCAGGCAGCCGGGCCGCTAATTCGCGTGGTGTTCGGTCGGGTGGACATGCCCTGACCCTACCGCAGAAGCGCTGCCCGACTTCAAGGCTCGAATGAACCCGCGGCGGCCGAACCGGCTAAGGCCAGTCCAGCTCCGGCAGCCGCACCAGCGGTACCTGCCGCATCGAAAGCGTGCGAAACTCGAGCTTGAGCGGTACGTCGTCCACCTCCGGAGGGCTGCCGTCGTCAGGGCTGTTCGCCATGAGCGACAGCACCGCCTTCGCCACGGTTGCGGCCGACCGGCTGATCGCGCCGTGTGCGGCCAAGGCATCGAGCGTCTCGGCATAGCCCACCAGGCGAACCTTCCCAGCTCCCATCGGCTGCAATTGGTCGTCGAGCGCCAGCGTTGCCGTGGCCGAGAGGTCGAGTGGTCCCCAGGCGACCGCGAAGCGGCGGATCTCGATCGAGCCGCCGCCGTCGCGCCAAGCCGCCGCCTGCTCCGCCGGGGTGCGTCCGACCGGCACGGGACCGTTCAGCGCGCCCTCCAGCTCCAGCTTCCCGACGCGCGGGCCGAGCGGCCGCGCCAGGCCAGCCGGGAGCCTGATCTCCCCGGCTTCCAGGGCGAATGTCAGCGCGGGCTCACCCGACTGGGCGGCAGGCGCGGTCTCCAGGCGCAGCTGCAGTGATTGGATCCCGGCGTTGCCTGTCTGATGCAAGTCGGCGCGCAGATTGCTGGCCGCCAGAGCCGCAAAGTCCGGCCAGTCTCCTCCATGCATCGGCAGTTCGAGGTGGAAGCGGTCGGCAGAGTAAGGCACCTCGACAGTGCCGGGCAGGCGAAGCCGTTGCCGTCCATCGACCGCAACGCCCAGCTCTCTCGGCCAGGCGAGTTCAACGCGCAGCAAGAGACGGTCAGCGCTCCAGGCCAGTCGCTCGGGCGCATCGGAGTTGCCCCGCGCAAGCGACAGGCCGGGCACGGCAAGCGTCGCGGCAAGCGGCCATCCACCATGGACCGGGGCGCCATGTTGCACGCTCCAGCCGGCCGCTCGGCCATAGGCCTCCCAGGCGGCATAGCCACGCTCGAGGTTCCGCACCGCTATCCACCAGTAGAGCGTGTCGGCGAGCAGCAGGACCAACGGCACGGCGAGCAATACGATCCACCACCTCAGGCCGCGCCGCATCTTGCCTCACACCAATTCGTGCGCCGTTTATAGGGAAACGAGACTGGCCGGCCAAACCCGGGCCGATCGGCGCAAGCGGCCGACCGAAATGTTCCGGCGGCATTCATCCCCATGGCACACGATGCTCCGTTGCCGCACAACTTGCAGGCCATATTTTTATGTTTATCAGATGGTTGTACCGATTTTTTGTAAGCAGGTCAGAGCGGGTCGCGAAGTCAACCCACAGAGTTTTCCCCAGCATTGCCGGACAGCGCATCGCGCAGGCACCGCATGAGTTGATCGCGCTTCAGATCGGCGGGAAGTGGGCGGAGGATTCGTACGTGGATCGTGCCGGGACGCTTCTGGAAAGCCCGCCGCCCCCAACAGCGGCCCGAGTCCGTCAGGTACCGGTATCACCGGCAGGCGGGTCCGCGCGGCGAGCGCCGCCACGCCGGGCTGCAGCGGCAGCATCGCTCCGATCCCTGCCCGCGTCCCCTCCGGGAATATCACGATCTGGCGCCTCTCGCGCATTGCCCGCTCACCCTCGCGGATCAGCCCGCGCAGCGCGGTGGCACCCCCCTCCCGATCGACCGCGATCATGCCGGCCGCCGGCATCAGCGGTCCGAACAACGGGACGCGCAGCAGTTCTTGCTTCAGCACGTAGCAGCAGCGCGGCACCAGGGTAAGCCAGACGAAGGTGTCGAACGCCGACTGGTGTCGCGACGCGATCAGCGCAGCACCGGTGCCGACGTGCTCCAGCCCGGTCACCTGCAGGCGGATGCCGCAAAGGACCCGCAGCGCCCACAGCATCGTCCGGGCCCAAAGTCGGGCGACGTCCAGCACGCGATGCGGAGCGAGCAGGCGCACCGGGGTTGCCAACGCCACGGTCAGGACGAAAGTCGCCGTGAAGAAGAACAGGTTGAACAGGGCCGACCGGAGCAGCGTCATCCGGCATGATCGCCGCGACTCAGGGTCGGCTCGCGGGCCGGCAGGACGGCGGTGAGGCCCGTCGTGGTGGCAAGGAACTTGATGTATTCCTCCGCCATCAGGCGCAGCGGCGAAGCCGGCCGGTCGGGCCGTTCCGCCTGTACGACCGGCATCGGATACAGCGTCACATCCGGCAGCACCCGTGCAAGCTCGGTCAGCGCGCGCGGCATGTGGTACGAGGCGGTCACCACAAGCAGCGAGCGCACGCCGCTCGCGCGCGCCCACTCGGCAGTGTCTGTCGCATTGCCCCGGGTGGTGGCGGCGCTGCGGTCGATCGTCACGCGGCTGGCCAGCGGCTGCGGATCGACCCCGGCACGGCGTGCCAGTTCCGCCAGTTCGGCGCCGCCGCCGATGCCGGACAACAGCAGCCGGTCGGCACGGCCCTGCGCCAGAAGGCGCAGCGCGGTCTCCACCCGGTCCGGACCGCCAGTGAACGCCACGATCCCGTCGGTGTGCGTCGGCAGCTCGCGGGACAGGGCGGCCTGGTGCAGGAACCAGGCGAACCCACCGCCCAGAGCCAGCAGCCCGGCGAGCAGCGCCGCACCCACCGCGACGGTCACGCGTCGGACCAACGGCACGGTCACGGCAGCCGCCGCAGCCAGCGCCGCACGGTTAGCTGCGCGGTAAGGAAGCCGATTGCCGCCGCCGCGGCCGGCATGCCGGGCAGCGTGAGCCACAGGGCGGCGGGCATCGTGCTCAACACCGCATCGGCCGCCGTGTCGGAGGGGTCTCCGCCGAACGGGGCGGCAAGATTGGCCAGCATCAGCAGCACCGGCAAAGCCAGCACGGCGCCCGCCAATCCACCGGTCGCCGCCAGCAGCGTCGCCCTGCTGGCGAAGCGCGCAGCGATATAGCCGTCCGTGGCCCCCAGGCCGTGCACGATTTCGATCGCGGCGCGGCGGGCCGAGAGACCTGCCCGCGTCGCCACCGCGATCACGGCTGCGGCAACCGCGGCGACCAGCAGCAGCGCGATCCCGGCACAGGCCTGCAGGCTCCGGGCCAGGACCGACAGACGACGAATCCAGGCGCCATGACCTTCCACAAGCGTGCCCGGAGCCGCCTCGTCCAGTCGGCGTGCCAGGCCGTCGAGGCCCTGGTCGGCATCCGCAAGCCGCACCGCGATCACCGCCGGCAAAGGCACGGCGATCCGTTCGGCGCCGCTGCCCAGCCAGGGACGGAGCAGCTCGGCCAGTTCCTCGTCGCTGAGTGCCCGCGCGGACGCGATCCCCGGCGTGCCGATCAGCAGGGCCAGCACACGGTCCAGCCGCCTGCCCTTGCCTTGCGCCGTCGGATCCTGCGGCCGGGGCACCTGCACCGTCACCGAGGATCCCGCACCCTGCTGCCAGTGGCGTCCCAGAGAGGCGGCTCCTACCCATCCGGCCAGCGCGAGCGCCGCCAGGAAAGCCATGGCTGCCACCAGAAACGGCAGCAGCCGATCCGAGATGGCGCGCCGCAGCCCAAGCTCATCGAACCCAACCGGGCGCAGCGAGCGTCGCGCGCGGAGCGAGGCCATGCCGCTATTGCTCCTCCAGCAGCCGACCGCGCGACAGGCGCAGCGCATGCGCCGGATGACGCTCCACCAGCGCGTCGTTGTGCGTAGCGACGACGACGGTGGTGCCCAGCCGGTTCATCTCCTGGAGCAGCTGCATGAGCCTTTCCGCCTGCACCTCGTCGAGGTTGCCGGTCGGCTCATCGGCCAACAGCAGGCTGGGGCGGCCGACCACGGCGCGGGCGATCGCCACCCGCTGCTGCTCGCCGCCGGACAGTTCCGCCGGACGCTTGCCGGCCTGCTTGGCCAGGCCCACCCAGCGCAGCATCTCGCCGACGTCGGCGCCGATCTGGCCCTCCGGCCGGCCGGCGATCCGCAGCGGCAGCGCCACGTTGTCGAACGCGGACAGGTGAGGCAGCAGGCGAAAATCCTGGAACACCACGCCGATCCGGCGCCTCAGCTTCGCCGTCAGCCGGCGATCCGCGGTCTCGATGTCGGTGCCAAGGACGGCCAGCCGGCCGCGCGTAGGGCGGATCGCCAGGTACATCAGGCGCAGCAGGCTGGTCTTGCCGGCACCCGAAGCGCCGAGCAGCCAGCGGAACGCGCCGTCGGGCAGCGTGAAACTGAGATCGTGCAGCACTTCGGGGGCCGCGTCGGCGCGACCGCCATAGCTGAGCCCGACTTCGTCGAATTGCACCATCGCCGCCATTCTTGCCATCCTGACCGGCGCGCCGCCATTGCTTCGCGTCCGACGCTCCCGCACCATTCCTTTGTATGCGCATCGAATGTCCGTCCTGTGGCGCCGTCTACGAGGTTGCCGACTCGCTGGTGCCGGCCGGGCGCACCGTACGTTGCGCGCGCTGCGCCCGGGAGTGGATGCCGGTGCCGGCAGCCCCTGTACTGGAGCCCGAGCCTGATTGGCAGCCGGAGCCCGAAAGGCCCGAGGTCGTCGAGACCAAGCCGCCGGTGGCGGCGGCGCGGCCCAGCGCCATGGACCGACTGGCGGCGCACCGGCCGGCACCGCGTCCGTCGGCTCGCCTGCGGCTGGCCTGGGCGGCGAGTGCCCTGCTGCTCGTGCTTGCCGTGGCGGCGGCCTACGCATGGCGTGGTCAGGTCGTCGCCGGGTGGCCGCCCAGTGCCCGCGTCTACACCCTATTCGGCCTGGAGCCGCGGGCGGAAGCGGCGCCGTAGCGCCCGTTCAGACGTCGAGGAACGCGGCGATCGCCGGATGACTCTTCAGCGCCGCCAGTTCCTGTTCGGTCGGCAGCTGCGGCTTGTCGCGCAGTGCGTTCACCATACAGAGGAACCCCAGCGGCTCGCCTCCGGCCGCGCGGAACTGATGCCAGGTCCAGGACGGGATGGTCACCAGGTCGAACGGCCGCACCGGCCGAACCTCCTCGCCGACCAGGCACTGGCCGCAGCCGCGCAGGATCATCACCGCATGCATGTGTTCGTGGCGTTCCAGCGTGGAGTAGCCGCCGGCCGCCATCTCGAAATAGCGCAGCTCGCAGCCAAGCTGGCCCTCGGCGAACAGCACCTGCCGGGAGATCGCCTTGAACGGCGCGGCTCCGTCTTCCTTGTACGGCAGGCACGCCACCTCATCCCAACGATAGTCGCGGAACGCCCGGAACGAGGTCTGCTGTTCGATATCCATCATTGTCACCGGTAGCTGTGCTGCGCGACCGCGCGGGTGAAGGCGGCGGTCTCCTCCGTCAGCCGCTCGCGCGCCGCGAGCAGGCTGCCACCGATCAGCAACATCGCGTCGGGGCCGTAGAAGTCAAGCATCTCGGGGACCCGCTCCAGGGTCATGCCGCCGGCGGGGACCGGCAGGCTGGGGCGAACGCCATCCCACATCCGCCGCGCGCGATCGCCAAGCCGCCGGCAGGTCGCGGGCGAATAGCCGAAACGGCCGCCGTAATTGGGGAAGATCACCGCATCGGCGCCGAGCAGGCGGAACAGCTTGCCGATCAGCAGGTCGGGTATGATCCGCGCGGCCCCGCCCATCGTGGGATGGGCGAAGAACGCCAGCTCCGGATACTGCCGCACCAGCGTCCGCATCGTCGCCCAGCCGGCCAGCATCGGCGCGATCATCACTGTGTCGATGCCGTGCCGCAGCGCAATGTCGATCTGCCGGCGCATCGCGTCGAGGTCGCCGGAGAGGCTGGGCACGTAGCGTGCGGTGCCGGCTGCCGAAGCGATCTCGGCAACGCGCTCGGCGAACGGCGAGTAGGGCTGGTCCGCCAGGCCGTGGTCGTCCTTGATGAAGTCGATCCCGCCGCGGGCGAACTGGCCGGCGAGTTGGGCCAGCCGCGCGGACGTCACGCCCTGCGGCTTCAGCGCCGAGCAGGTGAGCGCGCGGCCGTATGCGCCGGATCGGCGGCGAAAGCCCTCGATGCCGTGGTGCGGACCGCCGAACGCGGCGACCAGGTCGGCCGACACGTCCACGTCCACCAGCGCCACGTCCTCCAGGAGCGAGCTGTTGCCGAACAGCATGTTGAGGAACTGCCCGGCGTCCTCGCCCACCGTCGCGGTGGCCAAACCGATGTGGACGTCGAAGACGTCATCGCCACGCGGATCGATCCCTTCGACCCGGCCCACGATGTCGCGCAGGATCTCCGCTTCGGCGATGGCCGAGACCGGCATCTCGACGCTCTGCTCGACGGCAATCGCCTGGGCGCGCGCCTCGATCGAGGTGGCATCGGAGCGGATGCGATAGGTGACGGTGAAGCGTGGTGTCGCCAAGGTGCCTCAGGCCGTGGGAACTCCCCAGATCTCCTCAGCATACTCCCGGATGCTGCGATCGGACGAGAACCAGCCCATATTGGCCGTGTTCACCACGCTCGATCGCCACCAGGCATGCCGGTCGCGCCAGCGGTCGGCGACCTGCTCGCTGCGTCTCGACATAGGCATCGAAATCGGCCGCCACCATGAACCAGTCGCCGGCGGTCAGTTCGGTCACCAGTTCGCGGTAGCGGTCCCTCTCGTCGGCCGAGAACATCCCGACGCTCATCGTGTCCAGCACTTCCTGCATCGTCGCGGACAGGGTCGGCGGTTGTGCCTGCCGGCGCCGGCGCTCCGCCACCTGTTCCGTGGTCAGACCGAACACGAACATGTGGTCCGGCCCGACGCGCTCGAGAATTTCCACGTTGGCGCCGTCCAGCGTGCCGATGGTCAGCGCTCCATTCAGCGCCAGCTTCATGTTGCCGGTGCCCGACGCCTCCATGCCGGCGGTCGAGATCTGCTCGGAGAGATCGGCGGCCGGGATGATCACCTCGGCCAGGCTGACGTTGTAGTCCGGCAGGAACACCACCTTCAGCCGGTTGCGCAGCGCGGGGTCATGGTTCACCACGCGCGCCACGTCGTGGATCAGCTTGATGATCAGCTTGGCGCGCCGGTAGCTGGCCGCGGCACGGCCGGCGAACAGCTTCACCCGGGGCACCCAGTCGAGCGTCGGCTGCGCGCGCATCGCATGGTACAGCGCGATGGTCTGCAGGATGTTCAGCAGCTGGCGCTTGTATTCGTGGATGCGCTTGATGTGCACGTCCACCAGCGCGTCCGGATCGACCCTGATGCCCAGCTTCTCGGCGATCAGAGCGGCCAGCGCCTGCTTATTGGCGCGCCGCGCGGCGATTAGCCGCTCGTGCAGCGCGGTATCGTCGGCCAGCGGCACGAGCCGCTCGAGCGCCATCGGATCGTCCAGCACCTCGGGTCCGATCGCCTCGCACAACAGCGCGGTGAGCCGCGGATTGGCGGTGTGCAGCCAGCGGCGGAAGGTGATGCCGTTGGTCTTGTTGACGATCCGGCCGGGATGCAGCTGGTGCAGCGAGCGGAACACCGTGGCGCGCATCAGCTCGGTGTGCAGCGCAGAGACCCCGTTCACCTTGTGCGAGCCCAGGAACGCCAGTGTGCCCATTCGCACGCGCCGCTCGCCGTGCTCGTCGATCAGCGACACCTCGGACGGCGTCGGCGCGTCTGGCCTGGCGCCAAGCGCATCGAGATGCGCCTTGTTGATCTCGTAGATGATCTGCATGTGGCGCGGCAGCACCCGCTCCATCAGCGACACCGGCCAGGTCTCCAGCGCCTCGGGCAGCAGCGTGTGGTTGGTGTAGGAGATGGTGTTGGTGGTGATCTGCCACGCCTCGTCCCAGGGCAGCAGGTGTTCGTCCACCAGAAGCCGCATAAGCTCCGCCACCACGATCGCAGGATGGGTGTCGTTCAGCTGGATGGCGCACTTGTCCGGCAGGTTCTGCAGTTCGCCGTACTGGCGGATGTGCCGGGTCAGCAGGTCCTGCAGCGATGCCGCCGAGAAGAAATACTCCTGGCGCAGGCGCAGCTCCTGCCCAGCCGGTGTTTCGTCGCTGGGGTAGAGGATCTGCGAGATCGCGTTGGCCCGCACCCGGGCAGCCAGGGCGCCGACGTGATCTCCCCGGTTGAACGTCTCCAGCGCCAGCGGATCCGGTGCACGCGCCGACCACAACCGCAGCGTGTTGGCGTGCCGCGCGCGCCAGCCGACGACAGGTGTGTCGTAGGCAATGGCGATCACCGTCTCCTCGGGATGCCAGACCGACTGGGCGGTCCGGTCGTGGCCGGAGCTGTCCTGAACCCAACCGCCGAAGCCGATCTTGTAGGCGATCTCGGCGCGTTCGAATTCCCAGGGATTGCCCAGCGACAGCCAGTTCTCCGGGTATTCGTGCTGCCAGCCCTCACGGATCACCTGCTGGAACAGGCCATGGTTGTAGCGGATGCCGTAGCCGTGGGTGGGAATGCCGAGGCTCGCCATGCTCTCCATGAAGCAGGCGGCCAGCCGGCCCAGGCCGCCATTGCCCAGCGCAGGGTCCGGCTCCATGGCGCGCAGCCGGTCGAGCTCCACGTGAAGCTCGGCCAGTGCGCGGCGGACCGGCTCGGTCAGGCCGGCGTTGTTCAGCGAGTTCGAACAGCAGCCGGCCCGGCAGGAACTCCAGGGAAAGATAGTAGACACGCTTGCGCGCGCCGGCGCTGTCCTCGCGCGCGCTCGCCAGCCAGCGGTCCACGATATGATCGCGCAAGGCAAGCACAGTCGCCACAAACCAGTCGCGGTCGCCGGCGATGAGCGGGTCGCGTCCGGTCGCATAGGTGAGCTTCTCGAGAATGAGACGCCGCAGCGCGGCCACCTGGTCGTCGGCCGACGGCACAGTGTCCTTCGCGGATCGGCGATAGGCTTCAGGCATGTCCATGGAGCGTCTTTGGAACTCCGCTTGGCCGCCCCTTGCGGCAGACTGGCGAGCAGGCGGACATTGTTTCCACCTGGTTGAAAGCGTGGCATTCCGGCCGTCCGAGGAGCGCCGCGCGCAGGGCCATCAGCGACTGCGCAAACGCCACCATTCCGGCTGCGTCATCAAAGCGACTTCTCACCGATCCGTGTTAACGAACTGGGATCCGACCATGCAACCCCGAAATCAAGGTGAAGTCATGGCAGCGCTGCGTTCCTGGTGCGGAGTCACCGAATATCGGCAGAAAGTGCCCGCATCACAACCATAGGTTTATAAATCGCGCGCCGATGCCTATTCGGCAGCGGCGCGCAGCCCCGCCCCGGCAGCCAGCGGGCAGAGTGGCAGAGCGCCAGCCAGCATCGCCCCCAGCAGCAGCAGATGAGGCCGGGGGCTGAGGCCGCCGGCAGCGCCATCGGCGGCGGCGACTCCGAACACCAGCACCGGCGTGGCGAGCGGCAGCACGAGCAAGGGCAGCAGCACGCCGCCACGGCGCGCGCCCAGCACGATTGCCGCCCCGGTGGCGCCGAGCAGCGACAGCAGGATCGTCCCTGGCAGGAGCCCCAACAGTAGCGCCGGGATGGCCGCGGCGGGAAGCCGCAGCATGACGGCCAGCGGGGCGGCGGCGACCAGCAGGGGCAGGCCGGTGACCAGCCAATGGGCGATCGCCTTGGCGAGTGCGACGGCGGCCGCCGGCAGGCCGGACAGCAGGAGCTGGTCGAGCGAGCCGTCGTCGAAGTCGGCGCCGAACAGCCGGTCCAACGGCAGGAGCGCGGCGAGCAGGGCGCAGACCCAGACGATGCCCGGGGCGATGCGGCCCAAAGTCTCGGGTGCGGGACCGATGGCGAGCGGGAACAGCGCCGCGGTCAGCAGGAAGAAGAGCAGCGCGGCCAGCGTGTCGGCGCCATGGCGCAGCGAGAGGCGCAGTTCGCGCCCCAGCACGGCGAGGAAGCCGTTCACTCCGCCATACCCTGCGTGACCGGGTTGGGGAAAGGCGAAGCAGCGCCGCCGTTCATGCCAGCGCGAATTCAGCGGCGCCGTCGAGCGGCAGCGGCAGGTGCGTTGCGGCGACGACGATACCGCCGCCGGCGCGATGCGCTTCAAGCACCGAGCCGAAGCGTTCGACCGAGGCGGCGTCCAGACCCAGCGTCGGCTCGTCCAGCAGCCACAGCGGTGCGCCCGACAGCACGAGCCGCGCCAGCGCCAGCCGGCGCCGCTGTCCTGCCGAGAGCATGCGGCCGGGCAGATCGGCGAGTTCATCCAGCCCGACCGCCGCCAGCGCCACGCGCACGCTGCTCCCGCGCAGCCGTGCGGCAAAGCGCAGATTCTCGGCCGCGGTAAGACCCGGCTTCACCGCGTCCTGATGCCCCACATACGCAACCCGGCGCGCATGCAACGCCAGATCGGCGAGCGCATCTTCGGCCTCCCACAGCAGGGTCCCCCCAGCCGGACGCAGCAGCCCGGCCAGCACACGGAGCAGCGTCGATTTGCCCGACCCGTTCGGACCGGTGAGCAGCAGCGCGCCGCCCGCGGCGACGGCGAGATCGACGTCGCTGAACACCAGCCGTTCGCCACGGAACGCCGCCAGACCCGCCGCCTGCAACACGACCGCTCCCTGCCTTGTGGACGCTCGCGGGCTGGTGTGTTCTAAGCCCGCCGCCTAAAGGACCATTGCACCTGCGACATACCATACGGAAGGCGCCGCCATGAAAGCGATCGGGCAGGACACCCTGAAGACTTGCCGCACCCTCACCGTACAGGGCAAGAGCTACGATTACTTCTCGCTGGCCGAGGCGGCGAAATCGCTGGGCGACATTACGCGCCTGCCGGTGACGCTGAAGATCCTGCTGGAGAACGTGCTGCGCTTCGAGGACGGCACCAGCTACACGGTGGACGACGCGAAGGCGATCGTCGGCTGGCTGCCCGCCGCGCACTCCGACAGGGAGGTGCCGTTCCGCCCGGCCCGCATCCTGCTGCAGGACTTCACCGGCGTGCCCGCGGTGGTCGATCTCGCGGCGATGCGCGACGGCATCACGCGGCTGGGCAGCGATCCGAAGAAGGTCAATCCGCTGGTGCCGGTCGACCTGGTGATCGACCACTCGGTGCAGATCGACGTGTTCGCCCGCCCCGATGCGCTGGAGCGCAATGTCGACATCGAGTTCGAACGCAACGGCGAGCGCTACAAGTTCCTGCGCTGGGGCCAGGACGCGTTCGACAATTTCCGCGTGGTGCCGCCGGGCACCGGCATCTGCCACCAGGTGAACCTCGAGTATCTCGGTCAGTGCGTGTGGACCGGGCAGGCGGACGGCACGACGATCGCCTATCCCGACACGCTGTACGGCGCCGACAGCCACACCACGATGGTGAACGGCCTCGGCATCCTGGGCTGGGGCGTCGGCGGCATCGAGGCCGAGGCGGCGATGCTCGGCCAGCCGATCGCCATGCTGATCCCCGACGTGATCGGCTTCCGCATGACCGGCAAGCTGCCCGAGGGTGCCACCGCAACCGACCTCGTGCTGACGGTCACGCAGATGCTTCGCCACAAGGGCGTGGTCGGGAAGTTCGTCGAGTTCTTCGGGCCGGGTCTCGACGAGCTTGGGCTCGCCGACCGCGCGACCATCGGCAACATGGCGCCAGAGTACGGCGCGACCTGCGGCTTCTTCCCGGTGGACGAGGTGGCGCTCGACTACCTGCACATGACGGGCCGCGACGAGCACCGGATCGCGCTGGTCGAAGCATATCTGAAGGCGCAGGGCATGTTCCGCGAGCCGGGCACGCCGGAGCCGGTGTTCACCGACACGCTGGAACTCGACCTTGGCAGCGTCGTGCCGAGCCTCGCCGGTCCGAAGCGGCCGCAGGACCGCGTCGCGCTGAAGGATGCCGCGTCGGCGTTCAAGGCGGAGCTGACCAAGGGGCTGGGCGTGCCGGCCAACGACGTGGACACGAAGGTGAAGGTCGAGGGCAAGAACTACGAGATCACCCATGGCGACGTGGTGATCGCGGCGATCACCTCCTGCACCAACACCTCCAACCCGTCGGTGCTGGTCGCGGCCGGGCCTCGTCGCGCGCAAGGCGCACGCCAAGGGGCTGCGGCCGAAGCCGTGGGTGAAGACATCGCTCGCGCCGGGATCGCAGGTGGTCACCGAGTACCTGGACAAATCCGGGCTGCAGGCGGACCTCGACGCGATCGGCTTCAACCTGGTCGGCTACGGCTGCACCACCTGCATCGGCAACTCGGGTCCGCTGGACGACGCCGATCGTCGATGCGATCGAGGACAACCGCCTGGTCGGCGTCGCGGTGCTGTCGGGCAACCGCAACTTCGAGGGCCGCGTGCATGCCAACGTGCGCGCCAACTATCTCGCCTCGCCGCCGCTGGTGGTGGCCTATTCGCTGCTCGGCAAGATGACCGAGGACATCACCACCGCGCCGCTCGGCACCGGCAACGACGGCAAGCCGGTGTACCTGCGCGATGTGTGGCCGTCCAACAAGGAGATCGCCGACATCATCGCGTCATCGCTGTCGCGCGAGCAGTTCCTCAAGCGCTACGGCGAGGTGTTCAAGGGTCCGAAGCAGTGGCAGACGATCGAGATCGACACCGGCAGCGAGACCTACCGCTGGTCCGACGGCTCCACCTACGTGAAGAATCCCGCCCTACTTCGAGGGCATCACCATGGACCCGCCGCCGGTCGGCGACATCAAGGGCGCCCGCATCCTGGCGGAGCTGGGCGATTCGATCACCACCGACCACATCAGCCCCGCCGGCTCGATCCGCAAGGTGTCGCCCGCCGGCGACTACCTGCTGGAGCGGCAGGTGCTGCAGAAGGACTTCAACAGCTACGGCGCGCGGCGCGGCAACCACGAGATCATGATGCGCGGCACCTTCGCCAACATCCGCATCCGCAACGAGATGCTGACCAACGTCGAAGGCGGCATGACGAAACACCTGCCGTCCGGCGAGGAGATGCCGATCTTCGACGCGGCGATGCGCTACAAGGCGGAGGGCGTGCCGCTGGTGGTGTTCGGCGGCAAGGAATACGGCACCGGCAGCTCGCGCGACTGGGCGGCGAAGGGCACGCTGCTGCTGGGCATCAAGGCGGTGATCGTCGAGAGCTTCGAGCGCATCCATCGCTCCAACCTTGTCGGCATGGGCGTGCTGCCGCTGACCTTCAAGGAGGGCATGGACCGCAAGTCGCTCGGCATCACCGGCGAGGAGCTGATCGACATCACCGGGCTTTCCACCATCACGCCGCGGATGGAGCTGTCGCTGGTGATCCACCGGCCGAACGGTACGGTGGACACGGTGCCGGTGACCTGCCGCATCGATACGCGTGGACGAGGTCGCCTACTACCGGCACGGCGGCATCCTGCACTACGTGCTGCGCGGAATGGCGAAGGCGGCGTAGCCGGTTCCCCTGGTCGGCGCGAGGAGCGGAGCGACGAGGCAAGCGCGTTCCGGCGGAGCGTGCGTAGCCGCACGCGCCGCCACGGCTTCGTTGCCTTGCTCCTCGCAGGCACAGCCGGGCCCGTGTACATGAGCAACTCTTCCGAAACCACCGGCGCGCCCGCAGCCTCACGCCCCCTGATCGATTGGCTGCACGGCCAGCTCCGCAATCTGGCTCCGTTCGTGACGCTGCTGGTGCTGGTGGTGTTCTTTACCCTGGCCAGCGACTCCTTCGCCACCTTCGGCAACCTGCAGAACGTCCTGACGCAGATCTCGGTGACCGGCATCATCGCGGTGGGCCTAACCTTCGTCATCCTGTGCGCCGAAATCGACCTGTCGGTGG
Source organism: uncultured Alphaproteobacteria bacterium (assembly GCA_963812075.1). Lineage (GTDB taxonomy): Bacteria > Pseudomonadota > Alphaproteobacteria > Acetobacterales > Acetobacteraceae > JAMXLO01. Next base: position 751,040 of record CAWETN010000010.1, on the reverse strand, counting down.
CGAGCATCGCCAACGCCACCGGCATCGCGGTCGCCTACTTCACCGCACAGGACGCCAGCGTGACGATCGCCAATGTGCCGCTGCCCGGCTGGGCCGCCATCGCGATCGCACTTGCGGCGTGCCTGGCGCTGGGCGGCGTGAATGCATTCGGCATGACGCGCATCGGCATCCCCAGCTTCATCATGACGCTGGCGATGCTGCAGATCGGCGCGGGCATAGGCGCGCTCCTGGTGCGTGGCCAGATCGCCTACGCGGTCCCGCCGCTGATCGGCACGCTGGGGTCGCGCTCGATCGGCCCGGTGCCCTGGATCGTCATCGTGGCCGCGCTGTTCCTGCTGGTGGGACACATCGTGCTCACCTACACGCGCTTCGGCCGCTACGTGTACATGACCGGCGGCAACCGCGAGGCTGCGGAGTATTCCGGGGTGAACGTCCGGCTGATCGTTGCATCGGTGATGATCATCTCGGCGCTGTGTTCCGGCGTTGCCGGCATGCTTGGCGTCGCCTATTTCGGCAGCGCCCAGCAGAACGAGTTCGATACCTACCTGCTCGACAGCATTTCCGCCGTGGTGGTGGGCGGCACCAGCCTGTTCGGGGGGCAGGGCGGCATCGGCAACACGATCGTCGGCCTGCTGGTGCTGGGCGTACTGAACAACGGGCTCGACCACATCAACATCGACAGCTTCCTGAAGATCCTGATCCGTGGCCTGATCCTGCTCGTGGCCCTGGTGATCAACGTCTACGCCCAGAGGATGCGAGGCGTTCTGCGAGGATAGGCTGGCGCGGCGGCATGGTGCGCTTGCCCTCGGGCTTTCGCCCGTGCTGGTGTTGCCATCACAAGAAGGATCATGGCCATGACACGACAGGTGATTTCGTCGGGCGGCCCATTCGAGCAGATCTACGGGTACAGCCGAGCCGTACGGGTCGGCGCGCAGGTCCATGTCGCCGGTACCGCGGCGCGCGGGGCGGCGCTGTCGGGCGATGCCTACGTCCAGACGCAGGACATCCTGGGCATGATTCGCGACGCCCTGGAGCAGGCCGGGTCGCGCATCGAGGATGTGGTGCGTACAGGTGATATACGTCACCGACATCGGCGACGCGGACCTGGTTGGACGGGCACACAGTGAGGTGTTCGGCGGCGTCCGCCCGGCCAGCACGATGGTTCAGGTCAGCGCTCTCGTGCGACCGGAAATGCGGGTGGAGATCGAGGCGTACGCGGTCGTCGCCGTAGGCTGACCGCGCCGCGCCGGAAGTCGACCGGCGAGGCGGATCGAGCAGGCCGCTGCCGTCACCGATTTCCCTTCACTGCAAAATCCGCTACCACCCGCGCTCACCGCCAGCCGGGGTACGCCGCATGCGCTTCACCGTCGACCGGATCGACCACATTGTGCTCAACGTGAAGGACGTGGAGATCAGCGTCGCCTGGTATCTGCGCGTCCTCGGCATGGAGCGCGAGGAGTTCGGCCCCAACAATCGCACGGCGCTCAAGTTCGGCGGCCAGAAGATCAACGTGCGCCCGGCAAACTCCGATCCGCGGAGCTGGGTCACCGGCGCGCAAGCGGTACCTGGCTCGGAGGACCTCTGCTTCATCACCGCTGCGCCGCCGGACGAGGTGGTCGGCCACCTGCAGGACTGCGGCGTGGCGATCCTCGCGGGGCCAGGGGAGCGGTCGGGCGCGCTGGGTCCGATCCAGTCGGTCTACTGTCGCGATCCGGACGGCAACCTGATCGAGATCGCCTCTTACCAGCCCATCTGATGGACACCAGCCTGCGCACCCGCACCGGCTTCGCGGCCTTCGCCGGTTTCCTGGCGTCGATCCCGCTGGCGAACTGGCTGATCCTGCATGTCGGCACTGTGTGCGTGCCGCAAGGGCCCTGTCTGGTGCCGGTGGCACCGGGCCTGCTGGCGCCGTCAGGCGTGCTGACGGTCGGCGCGGCGCTGGTGCTGCGCGACGTGGTGCAGCGCTGCCTCGGGCTGGGCTGGGGCCTGGCGGCGATCGCGGCCGGCACGGTGCTGTCGGCGTTGGTGGCTCCGGCGGCGTTGGTGCTGGCCTCCGGGGCGGCCTTCGCGCTGAGCGAATTCGCCGACTTCGCCGTGTATACGCCGCTGCAGCGGCGCCAGCTCACACTGGCCGTGGTGGCATCGTCCGTGGTCGGGCTGGTGGTGGACTCCGTAGCGTTCCTGGCCCTGGCGTTCGGTAGCCTGGATTTCCTCGCCGGCCAGGTGGTGGGCAAGCTGTGGGCCGTGCTGATCGCCATCCCGCTGATGCGCCTGCTGCGTCGGGTGGCACCGACGCCCGCCTGATGCGGCTGACCGAGTTCGACTTCGACCTTCCGCCGGACCGCATTGCGCAGCATCCGGTCCGCCCGCGCGACGCTGCCCGGCTGTTGCACGTCGGGCGCGACGGGCTGTCCGACCGCGCGGTGCGCGACCTGACGATGCTGCTGCGCCCTGGCGACATGCTGGTGACGAACGACACGCGGGTGATCCCAGCCCAGCTTACGGCGCGGCGCGGCGGGGCACGCATCGGCATCACGCTCGACCAGCCGCGCCCCGACGGAACCTGGCACGCGCTGGCGCGCAATGCGCGACGGCTGCACGCCGGCGACGAACTGCGCTTCGACGGAAGCGAAGACCTGCACGCCACCGTGCGGGCGTGCCATGCGGACGGCGGGGTGGTGCTGGCGTTCGACCGGCATGACGCCGAATTCACCGCGGCCCTGCAGCGCGCCGGGACTCTCGCGTTGCCGCCCTACATCACGCGTCTCGCCGGTCCGCTGCCCGAGGACAGTGACGATTACCAGACGGTGTTCGCCAGCAAGGACGGTGCCGTCGCCGCGCCGACCGCGGGACTGCACTTCACGCCCGACTTGCTGCGATCACTGGAGCAGCGCGGAGTTCTGCGCGCCTCGATCACCCTGCATGTGGGCGTCGGCACGTTCCTGCCGGTACGCACCGATGACGTCTCGCATCATCACATGCATGCGGAGCGCGGCGAGGTGAACGCGCAGGCCGCCGCGGCGATCAATGCCGCGCGTGCGAAGGGCGGGCGCGTGGCGGCAGTCGGCACGACGACCCTCCGTTTGCTGGAGACCGCCGCCGCGGAGGATGGTACGGTTCATCCGTTCTCCGGCAGCACCGCCCTGTTCATCGTGCCGGGACATCGCTTCCGTGCCATCGATCTGCTGCTGACCAACTTCCATCTGCCGCGCTCGACCCTGTTCATGCTGGTCTGCGCCTTCGCCGGCAGCGCCGCGATGCGCGCGGCCTACGCGCACGCGATCTGCCGGCAATACCGGTTCTACTCCTATGGCGATGCCTGCCTGCTGGAGCGAGCGTCGTGACAGGCTTCGTGCATCGCATCACAGCGGTGGACGGAGCCGCTCGCGTCGGCGTGCTGCACACGGCGCACGGCGAGGTGCCGACACCGGCCTTCATGCCGGTCGGCACTGCCGGCACGGTGAAGGCGATGACGGCCGAGGCGGTGCGTTCCACGGGCGCGGCCATCGTCCTCGGCAACACCTACCACCTGATGCTGCGGCCCGGCGCGGAACGCGTGGAGAAGCTCGGTGGATTGCACCGCCTGATGGACTGGCCCGGACCCATCCTGACTGATTCGGGCGGCTTCCAGGTCATGTCGCTGGCGAAGCTGCGGAAGATCGACCGCCGACGGCGTAACCTTCCAATCGCATCTCGACGGCTCGACGCATCGGCTGACGCCGGCCCGCTCGATCGAGATTCAGCACCGGCTCGATGCCACCATCAGCATGGTGCTCGACGAGTGCACGGCGTTTCCTGCCACGCTCGAACAGGCACTTGCGTCCATGCAATTGTCGATGCGCTGGGCGCAGCAGTCGCGCGAGGTGTTCCAGCGCCGCGACGGATATGGGCGTGTTCGGCATCGTGCAGGGGAGCATCTACCCGGATCTGCGCGCGCAGTCGGCGCGAGCGCTGCTGGACGTCGGCTTCGACGGCTATGCGATCGGCGGGCTGGCGATCGGCGAAGGTCAGGCCACCACCTTCGCGGTGCTCGATGCGACGATGCCGCACCTGCCGACGGCGGTGCCGCGCTACCTGATGGGCGTGGGGACGCCGGACGACATCGTCGGCGCGGTGCAGCGCGGCATCGACATGTTCGACTGCGTGATCCCGACCCGTGCCGGTCGCACCGCGCGCGCCTACACCTCGCGCGGGGTGCTCAACCTGCGCAACGCGCGGTTCGCCGACGATGCCGGCGCTCTCGACGAGGCCTGTGGCTGCCCGGCCTGTAGCCGCCACTGCCGCGCCTATCTGCACCATCTGTTTCGCTGCGGCGAGATGCTCGGGCCGATGCTGCTCTCCTGGCATAATGTCGCATACTACCAGGACCTGATGCGCGGACTGCGCGATGCAATCGCCGGGCGCAGGCTGGCGGCGCATGCGTGCGCGGTACGCGCCTTATGGGCGCAGGAGGACGCTGGATGAGCGACCAAAGCTATGCCGGCCTCACGCAACTTGGCCACCATGTCGAGCAGCCGCACAGCCCTGAGGCTGCGACACTCGAGCGCGTGGCAAACCCGTCACCCGGCAAGGCGTACGTCGTGCGATTCACCTGTCCGGAGTTCACCTCGCTCTGCCCGATCACCGGCCAGCCGGACTTTGCGCACATCGTCATCGACTACATCCCGCGCGACTGGATCGTCGAAAGCAAGTCGCTGAAGCTCTACCTCACGTCGTTCCGCAACCATGGCGCGTTTCACGAGGCCTGCACCATGGCGATCGCCGAGCGGCTGGCGGCGTTGCTGGATCCGGTGTGGCTGCGCATCGGCGGCTATTGGTATCCGCGCGGCGGCATCCCGATCGACGTGTTCTGGCAGACCGGTACGCCGCCCGAGGGTGCCTGGATCCCGCCGCAGGAGGTGGCTCCGTATCGTGGACGAGGGTAGCGCCAGGCCGCACACGCCGGACGGTGCGAAGGCGCTGATCCGCGACCGTGCGCTCGCCCTCGGGTTCGACGCCATCGGCTTCTGCCGTGCCGAACTTGGCACCGCCGCGCGCGACCGGCTGGCCGAGTTCCTGGCCGCCGGCCAGCACGGCGACATGGGCTGGCTTGCGTCGCGCGCAGAGGCGCGTGCCGATCCACGGACGCTGTGGCCCGAGGCCCGCAGCGTCGTCGCCCTCGGCCTGTCCTACGCGCCCGGGGAAGATCCGCTGGCCACTCTGGGACATCGCGATCGAGGCCACCGTTTCCGTCTATGCCCGTAACCGCGACTACCACGACGTGGTCAAGGGCATGCTCAAGCACCTGGCGCAATTCATCGTCGCGCGCTTCGCGCCAGCCGTGAAGGTGTTCGTCGACACAGCGCCGGTGATGGAAAAGCCGCTCGCGGAGCGGGCCGGCATCGGCTGGCAGGGCAAGCACACCAACCTGGTCTCGCGCGATCACGGCTCCTGGCTGTTCCTGGGCGAGATCTATACCACGCTCGACATCGCCGCCTGATGCGCCGCATCGCGACCGCTGCGGCAGCTGCTCGCGCTGCCTCGCCGTGTGCCCCACCGATGCGTTCCCCGCGCCGTATCGGCTCGATGCGACCCGCTGCATTTCGTATCTCACCATCGAACACAAGGGCCCGATCCCGTACGACCTGCGACCGCTCATGGGCAACCGCATCTACGGCTGCGATGACTGCCTGGCGGTGTGCCCGTGGAATCGTTTCGCCCACGCCACGCGGCATGCGCAGGTTGCGCGCCCAGGCCGAATTGCGGGGCCCCCGTCTGGCCGCGCTTGCCGGCCTGGACGACGCCGGCTTTCGCCGCAGATTTCAGCGGTTCGCCGATCAAGCGGATCGGCCGCAATCGCTTCCTGCGCAACGTGATGATCGCGGTTGGCAATTCCGGCGATCGCACGCTGCGCGAAGTTGCCGGGCGGCTCACCGGGGATGCCGATCCCGTCGTGGCGGAGGCTGCCGAGTGGGCATGCCGACGCCTCTCCGATCCGATGACGCTGCCGTGACTTGCGCGGACAAACACATCGCTGCGAATTTTCGCTGCCCGCTCACGCTCGTGACAGCAATCCCTGCGGGGATCAGCTAGACAGAGTAGTGAGCGCCAGCAAGCAAGCCTTGCGGAGAAGCACCACGTCTGGAGCAGGCAGCGTTTCCGTGGCCGACGCTGCCGGGAGGCGACGCCTGAGCGGGCTGGTCAAGCGCAGTTTCTCTCTCGCCGGCCATCGCACCAGTGTCGCTCTGGAGCAGGAGTTCTGGACGGCGCTCAGGCATATCGCCGCGAGCCGCCAGCAGACGCTGACAGCCCTGGTGGCGGCGACCGACGCGGAGCGGAGCGACGGACGCCCGCTGGCCTCGGCGCTGCGGGTCCTCGCCCTGTGCGAGTTCTTCCCGTCGGCGTTAACCTCTTTCTAAACTAATGGTTGCAGTGTCTCACGAGTTATACGCAGCCAGAAGGGGGAACCCCATGAGACCCGCCACGACGCTGGGAGCGTCGCACAAGCCGACCATCAGCGAGCTGGTGCTGTCGGACCGGCTGATTTCATTGGCGGAGGATGCGGATCGTGCCGGGTACACCGACACTGCAGAACACCTGGTGGCGCTCGCCTGCACGGTGTTCGACGAGGCACCGAAGCCCCACTGAGGCGCATCGCTCGACATCCGGATGGTGGGCGCGGCGGGGATCGAACCTGTGGCCCCTGCCATGTCGAGGCAGAACCTGTCGCCAGCCTACTGAGATACCTAAGAATTCCCCTCATTGTGTCATTTTTTGACGCGTTTTTGCCGCATGTCCACGAGGCTTTCGCGCTGTGCCGGCTGCGTTGGGAGCCAGTCGGTGCCGGCGGACGTAGCTAGACTTCTCGCCCTTACCCCCGCACCTTTATGTGATCGCCGACAACGATCCTTGGGCGTCGGCGGCTGAGAGACGCGACCAGCGCTCCCGCTCGCAACGAGACGGAGCGCCCCGTGTTCATCCCAAAACCAAGACCGCCCAGGATTACATAGATCGGGCGACCGCCTGCGAGCAGTTGGCCGATGCGGCCATTGCGCACGAGACCCGGGAAACCATGCTTTATCTGGCCGGGCGGTGGCGCGCCCTGGCTGATGAGGAAGAGGCCAAGCAACGACCCAAACGACCCGAGCCGCAGCACCCCTCCGAATAAAGGGGATCATGGCAACGGCTGCGGAGCTTCCGCGCCGAGGCGGCGACAATGCGTGAGTTTGCGCGCACGGTGACCGATCCGGAGGTGCTGTCCGAGGTCTACGCGATGATCGAGGAATGGGAGCGGCGCGCGCGCCTACAGGATAATGGGGACGCTAGCGGCTGAGGATCGTCGTTTACACAGTGTACCCCGAGGTCAGCTTCTCACCCTACAAAAGTGTGGCTGACCCCGGGGGTCGCTACCTCAAAGGAGCCCACCTACATGAGCGCCATCGAAGTAACTCTTATCTGGGGTAGGCATTGAGCTGTTCACAGCCTGCACCCCGATCAGGCCGCTGACGACTGGCCGAGCACTGCACCGAGCGCGCAGTGCAAGCGCTTCCTGCAGCTTATGGCGACCGATCGGCTCGCATCGGCGGCGCCGACCGAGTGCACAAGGGCGTGCTCGGCTACCAGCATCCGCTCGCGATCTATGACACGCTGCTCACGGATACCGTCGCATGAGGCGCGCAAAACGCAACACCCCGCCAGCGAGGCGGGGTGCACGACGTTTGTTTCCTCGACCTAAACTTGCGATCTTGCGGCAGGGTGCTACCAGCCGGTAGCGGCATAGTCCAGGGACATTTGATGCTGCGGCGCAGAAATGTCGCTTGCACGCTTGTCATCAGGCGTTTACGTTGTGCACCGCAGCAATGCGGCCACCGGCCGCGTTTCTGCTTCTTGGACGTTTCCTCCCTAAACTTGGCGGCGCCACGTGCGCCGCCATTTTTTAGGGGAGGTGGCTAGGCCGCAGTCACCTGTCCCTGGTTTCTCCCGTGCGCTCTGCTTGGGCTTCCAGTCGTTCCGCGAGGATCAGCAGGTGCCGCGTCGCGTTGTCATGCGACAAATTGCGGGCAAGCCGACGCGCCAAAGCAGCCCGTCCCCGTAATTCGCTGGAGGTGGCCGCGGGCCGCGGGAAAGTATCGTGTTCATTGTGTGGCATTGTGGCTATTTGATCAACAAAGTCAGCGATTTCCAATCACGCTACAACGAGCGCTGGGAATGGGCCGAACCACCAATGCCCGCGGTTACCTGCCCGAAGTGCCTGCGGCGGCTTGAGAAGCTGTAGCCGTGCGTTGGCAGAGGCGAGTGCCACAACTGGCACGCTGGACTCTCGGCCTGCGCAATCCCACATATCCGGTATCGCTGACAGCGACCCGTTGGGCGTCGGCGGCTGAGAGACGCGACAGCGCTCCCGCTCGAACGAGACGGAGTGCGCGCCATTGTTTCGCCCAAAGCCCAAAACGCCTGAGGATTTCAGAGATCGGGCAAACGCCTGCCAGCGCTTGGCTGACGCAGCCACAGCGCCAGAGACCCGAGCCATGATGCTCCATCTAGCGGCACATTGGCGCGCCATGGCAGATGAGGACGAGGCCAAACAACGACCACCTCCCGACAGACCTGATCCGCAGCATCCTGCCGACGCGGAATAGGAGGGGGTCATGGCAACTGCTGGGAAGTTTCGCGCCGACGCGGCGCGAATGCGCGAGTTCGCACGCACGGTAACCGATCCAGAGATATTGGCTGAGATTGAAGCGATGATCGAAGAGACGGAGCGCCGGGCGCGCCTGCACAACAACGGGGACGGAGGCACCGCGGCGAGCACTATGCTGCCGGCTGACCGCGCACCTGGGGACGGTGTTGCGCGCCCAGGAGTTTTCTGAGCGGCTATCCCCAGCGGGACGCCCCCAGCGACGCAGTCCCAAAGAATAGGAAATTTGCCCGCATAACCCGTTACCCACGGCCGCCGATGCGACAATCTGCTGAGCAAGACTGCCGCCGGCGATCAAGCTCCCTGGACGAAGCGACCGAGCAAGGCTAGGCGGATTCATCCGGATGAAGAAACCGCCGCTTGGCTCGTGACCAAGCGACGGCTAGGCGCACACGCCTACCCTGGGGAGGGCAGGCGGCCCCAACTTGCACAGGCCGCCTGCCCGCTTTCAACAAAATTTGGTTTGAAACGAGCGTTGCACGCATTATTGATGCGGCTGGACTCGCTAAGTGCTTGAATTCTTTGGGTTGGATGGTGGGCGCGACAGGGATTGAACCTGTGGCCCCTGCCATGTCAAGGCAGTGCTCTCCCGCTGAGCTACGCGCCCATCCGAGGAAAAATTAGCCGCCTGCTCCCCTGACGGCAAGCTGGGCTCGTGACAGCGCGCGCGGTGACCGCTTCAATATGGCCATGGACGTGCCAGTCGCTGCCCCGATCGCGTCGCATCCTCCCATCGTGTTGCTGCGACCGGCGCGCCAGAGCATGCCGGTCGTCTTCGCCTCACCGCACTCAGGCCGCCTCTACCCCTATGAGTTGCTCGCCGCGTCCCGGCTCGACAGCCTCAATCTGCGGCGCAGCGAGGACAGCTTCGTCGACGAGTTGTTCGCCGCGGCGCCCGAGCATGGCGCGCCCTTGCTGGCGGCCACCTTCCCACGCGCCTGGTGCGACGTGAACCGCGAACCGTGGGAGCTCGATCCTGCGATGTTCGTCGACCGGCTGCCGTCCTGGGTCAACACCACCAGCGCCCGGGTCGGTGCGGGTCTGGGCACCATCGCCAGGGTGGTCGCCTCCGGCGAGGCGATCTACCGCGACAAGCTGTCGTTCGCCGACGCCGAGCGCCGGATCACCGACTGCTGGCAACCCTTCCACAGCGCGCTGACGACCCTGATTGCCGAGACCTGCACCGCCTTTGGACACTGCCTGCTCATCGACTGCCACTCCATGCCGACGCACGGCCACTCCGGTCGTTCGGGTAGCCGGCCGGCCGACTTCGGTACTCGGCGACGCCCACGGGACCGCCTGCGCCTCGCCGATAGCGCGGCTGGTCGAGACTTTGCTCACAGCCCAGAACTACAGCGTGCGGCGCAACGATCCTTACGCCGGCGGCTACATCACGCGGCACTATGGGCGGCCGCGCGAGGGTGTGCATGCGCTGCAGATAGAGATTGCCCGCGAACTCTATATGGATGAAGGGCAGATCGAGCGCCTTTCCAGCTTCGCGGCCGTACAAGGGAGCATGACCCGGCTGATCACCGGTCTGGCGGGCTCCCCTGTCCTGCTCGCCCGGCGCTGAGTTCAAAAAATTGGCGGCGCTTTTGGCGCCGCCAAGTTTAGGGAGGAAACGTCCAAGAAAGCAGACAGCGCGGTCAGGGACCGCATTGCTGCGATGCACAATCTAGGGGATCAGTCGTTCGCGTGCAAGCGATTTTTCGCATTGCAGCATCCGGATCGCGCATTTTCCTCGCCCCCATGGACACGAGGCGGCAATCCTTTGCTAAGCCTTTGATTCTAGAATGCCGCCATGCGGGCCTTCTGCCTTGCCGTCGCGGTCCTCGCTGGTGCCAGCGGCACCGGCGCGGCGCAGATTCCGCCTGTTTCATCCGTTGCCCAGGGGCTGCTGTGCCGATCCGCGGCGGCGGCGGCGGAGCGGGCGACCGGGGTGCCGGCCCACCTGCTGGCGGCAATCAGCCGGGTCGAGAGCGGCCGCCGCGACCCTGCCACCGGCGCCATTCACCCCTGGCCCTGGACCGTGAATGCCGAGGGCCAGGGATACTTCTACGACACCAAGGCACAGGCGGTTTCCGCCGTGCGCGCCATGCAGGCAAACGGGATCCGCTCGATCGACATCGGTTGCGGTCAGGTCAACCTGATGCACCACCCGGACGCCTTCCCGAACCTCGAGGCCGCGTTCGATCCGCAGGCCAACACCGCCTACGCCGCCCGTTTCCTCAAGGAATTGTTCATCCAGACCGGGGACTGGAACAAGGCGACCGGCCTGTATCACTCGGCGACGCCGGAACTTGGCGACGACTACAGGCAGAAGGTCCTGGCGGTCTGGCCCGAGGAGCAAAAGCTCGCCGGCCTGGTCGCACCTTCTCCGCTCGCACAGGCCTGGAGCGCCACGATGGCGGCGCCGCCCCCCAGCTTCGCCCGGGTGCTGCGCAGCCAGCCGCCGGGAGTGACGCTGGCAGCGCGTGTCATCATGCAGCCCGCCGTGGCCGGATCGGCGCCGGCGGGTCGAGGGCTGGACGCCTATCGGGCGGCACCCATCGGTCTGGCGTTTCAACCCCTGCCGCGCCGCGTCGGCGGCTGACCGGCACGCGGTTCCGGTCACCCGTTTCCGACGATCTCGGCCAGCGCCGTGCCGACGTCGGCGGTGCCGGCCTGGCCTCCCATGTCGCGCGTCTTCGGCCCGCTCTCGCGCAGTAGCGTCTCGATCGCGGCGACGATGGCCTGACCGGCCGCGGCCTCGCCGAGATGTTCCAGCATCAGGGCAGCCGACCAGATCTGCCCGATCGGATTGCAGATGAACTTTCCGGCGATGTCGGGTGCCGATCCGTGCACCGGCTCGAACATCGACGGGAAGCTCCGCTCCGGGTTGATGTTGGCGGACGCGGCGATGCCGATCGAGCCGGCCACCGCGGGGCCGAGATCGCTGAGAATGTCACCGAACAGGTTGGAGCCGACCACCACGTCGAACCAATCGGGGTGCTGCACGAAGTGCGCACACAGGATGTCGATATGGAACTGGTCGGTGCGGATGTCGGGATAACTCTTGCCCAGCAGCGCGAAGCGTTCGTCCCAGTACGGCATGGTAAAGGTGATGCCGTTCGACTTGGTGGCCGAGGTCAGGTGCTTCTTCGGCCGCGAGCGCGCCAGTTCGAAGGCGAATTTCAGGATGCGGTCCACGCCGTGGCGCGTGAAAACGCTCTGCTGCGAGACGAACTCGCGGTCGGTGCCCTCGAACATGCGGCCGCCGACCGAGGAATATTCGCCTTCGGTGTTCTCGCGCACCACGTAGAAGTCGATGTCGGCCTCGGTGCGATTGGCGAGCGGCGTGCGCACGCCAGGCATCAGCTTGCAGGGACGCAGGTTGACGTACTGGTCGAAGCCGCGGCGGATCGGGATCAGCAGGCCCCACAGCGAGACGTGGTCGGGCACGTCCGGCCAACCCACCGCACCCAACAGGATAGAGTCCGACTGCGCCAGGCGCTCCATGCCGTCGGCCGGCATCATCGCGCCGGTCTGCTTGTAGGTCTCGCACGACCAGTCGTAGTGCGCGAAGTCGAGGCCGAAGCCGAAGCGGCGGGCGGCGGCATCCAGCACCTTCAGCGCCTCGGGCACCGTCTCTTTGCCGATCCCGTCGCCGGGAACCACCGCGATCCTGTGGGTCTTCGCCATAACGGATGCTCCTGTATTGGCCGCAGGCAAATGACCGCGCCGGTCCTGGGTCGTCAACCAGCACCAACAAGCCAGACGGCATCAGATCGCCCGGCCGTGCCTCGGGGTCGCGCGCTAGCGCGTCGAGTGCCGGAAGTTACTGCTGCGTCACTGCGCGCGCGGCGGGCGGAGCTTCGCGCCACCGGTCCCAGGCGGACGCTTCCCGGTCGTTGGTCGCGAGGACGTCGCGGACGACGTTTACATGCATGAACCAGATGCCTCTCGTGCGGCCATGGCCGTACCTGTTGGGGTCATCGTTCCTTGACCGACAGTGCAGCCACGCCTCCCCTGCGGTAAGGAACTCATGGCGCGGCACGTTGGCAGGGTCGAAGGTGACGTTGCGGGCCGCCGCTGTCACCCCATCGAGCTGGGCGTCGCTCAGGCGCCAGCGGGTTTCCTGGCTGTCCCAGTATTCGCATACCCAGTGGTCCTCCCACCCGTCGCCAAAGTAGGCGGCGAATCCCATCGCAGCCGCGCAGGCGTGCCTTTGGTGCGCAGGAAAGCGCACATCAGCAATGCCATATCCCGGCACGTGCCGACGTCGCGCTGTGTCGGCATCCGGCTGTGATGAACTTCCCGATCATCGCGCTGAACAAGAGCCGCGAGGCGTTGTGCAACCGGCAACGTGGTGCGGCTGACGGCGGGAAAGGCGCTGATGTCATCGCCATGCAGGCTGAGCAATCGCAATGAACCAGCAGGCCCTGCACCACCACCCGGTCGAGAGCACCGATCTCATCCGGAAGCCCTTCAACCAGGCTTGCCAGGCCGGCGGGTTCCGTCATCCGTGTATGTGCGAGCCAGCGGCTGGCCGTGCTGCATTGGCTGTCTTCCAGCTGGCTGGGATCGCTGCACGATACCACGATCCTCCGACGGTAGGCGCGTTGCGGTCCCCACCGATTGTCCCTCCCTCGCTCTTCCACCATGATCCGCCTCCCCTCCAGACGGAAGGAACCAGCCCATGGCCAAGGCCGCGACAGCGGGACACACCAGCGACTGGGATCGCGACGCGGCGCTCACCGCCGCGCGCATCCTGCTGGAGATCCAGGCGATCAACTTCCGCCCCGACGAACCCTACACCTTCACCTCGGGCTGGAAGTCGCCGGTCTACATCGACTGCCGGCGCATCATCTTCTTCCCGCGCGCGCGGAATAAGATCTGCGAGCTCGGGGTAGAGAAGATCAATCGCCACATCGGCTACGAGACCATCGAGGCAGTGGCGGGCGGCGAGACGGCCGGCATTCCGTTCGCCGCCTGGATCGCCGACCGGATGGGGGCGCCGATGGCCTACGTGCGCAAGCAGGCCAAGGGCTTCGGCCGCAACGCGCTGATCGAGGGCGACGTGCCGGAGGGCAAGCGCACGCTGCTGGTGGAGGACCTCACGACGGATGGCCAGTCGAAGATCCGCTTCGCCCAGGCGCTGCGCGACGCCGGCGCTATCGTCAACCACACCTTCGTGGTGTTCTTCTATGGCGTGTTCCCCGGCGCGTTCGAGACGCTGGCGCGCATGGACATCCAGTTGCACCATCTGTGCACTTGGTGGGACGTGCTGGAGGCCTGCAAGGACCGGCCGTATTTTGCCGAGAAGGCGTTGGCCGAGGTGCGGCGGTTCCTGGAGAACCCGGTCGGCTGGTCGGCCGCGCACGGCGGCATTGCATCGGCCGAAGAGGCGATGGCAAGAAAGGCCGCGGCCGAGGCCTGAGCCACACGGCACGCGACAACAACAGGCCAGCCACCGGGAGGAGTCCACATGAGACTTCTGGCACTGATCGGCGCGCTCGCGATTATCGGCGCCGTTGCCGCCGCCGTCCTCGTGTTCGGCGGATTCTACGATGTCGCCGCGACCGAACAGGATTCGGCACCGGTCGCCTGGGTGCTGGTGCACGCGCGCCAGGCCTCGATCGGGCACCACGCCACCGACACGCCGCCGGGCTCGCTGGACGATCCTGCGACCATCCGCGCCGGCGCGAAGGCGTTTGCCACACGGGGCTGCGTCAGCTGCCACGGCGGTCCGGGCGCGCCGTGGGAGAAATTCTCCGAAGGGCTGAACCCTGGGCCGCCCGACCTGAAGGAGGTGGCACCCGATCTGCAGCCGCGCGAGATCTTCTGGGTGGTGAAGAACGGCATCCGGATGACGGGTATGCCGAGTTTCGGCGCGATCGGCGTGCCCGATCAGGAGATCTGGTCGATCGCGGCGTTCGTGAAGAAGCTGCCGACGGTGTCGGATGCCGACTACAAGGCGTGGAGCACCGCAACGCCCTGATGTCGAGTTGTCAGTATTCGTGTCGCAGACCTACTCTGTCCGCCACAACCTGAAGCAGGGGCCCGTGATGGACTTCGATCTCTTCGTCATCGGCGGCGGCTCGGCCGGCGTGCGCTGCGCCCGCATCGCCGCGGGCCATGGCGCACGCGTCGGTGTGGCCGAGGAGCGCTTCTGGGGCGGCACCTGCGTCAATATCGGCTGTGTGCCGAAGAAGCTGTTGGTGCAGGCCGGAGAATACGGCGCCTGGGCGGAAGACGCCGCCGGCTTCGGCTGGCAGATCGAGAAGGGTCCGCACGACTGGGCGAAGCTGATCGCCGCGAAGGACCGCGAGATCGGACGGCTCAACGGTATCTACAAACGTCTGCTGGACAACGCCGGCGCCACGATCTTCGAGGCGCGCGCCACGTTCGTCGATGCGCACACGCTCGACATCGGCGGCAGGCGCGTCACGGCGGAGCGCATCGTCATCGCCACCGGCGGCCATCCGGTGCGGCTGCCGATCCCCGGCGCCGAACTGGGAATCATCTCGGACGATGCGTTCTACCTGCCGCGCATGCCGCAGCGGGTCGCGATCCTCGGTTCGGGCTATATCGCGGTGGAGTTCGCCGGCATCTTCGCGGCACTCGGCGCGCATGTGGACCTGGTCTATCGTCAGCCGTTGCCGCTGCGCGGCTTCGACATGGACCTGCGCGAATTGCTCGCCGAGGCACTCGGTGTGCAGGGCATCGCGCTGCACCCGGGCAGCCGGCCGGCGAAGATCGAGGCGGATGGCGAGGAACGCGTGCTGACCTTCGGCGAGGGCCGCACGCTGCGTACCGACCTGGTGTTCTTCGCCACCGGGCGCGCGCCGGCAACCAAGGGCCTCGGCCTCGACGCGGTCGGCGTGACGCTGAACGACGCTGGCGCGGTGGTCGTCGATCAGCATCTGCGCAGCAGCGTGCCGCACATCTACGCCATGGGCGACGTGACCGACCGGTTGAACCTGACGCCGGTGGCGATCGCCGAAGGCCATGCGCTGGCGGACTCGCTGTTCGGCCGCAACCCCCGCGGCATCTCGCTGCGCAATGTGCCGACCGCTGTGTTCTCCACCCCGCCGATCGCCACCTGCGGGCTGACCGAGGAGCAGGCAGCGGAACACGGCCCAGTCGATGTGTATCTCAGCAAGTTCACGCCGATGCGCCACACGCTCTCGGGCCGCGCGCGGCGCAGCACGCTGAAACTGCTGGTCGATCAGGCGACGCAGAAGGTGGTGGGTGCGCACATGCTGGGCGAAGACGCGCCGGAGATCATGCAGGGCCTGGCGATTGCCATCGTGATGGGTGCCACCAAGGCGGACTTCGACCGCACCATCGGCAT
This sequence comes from uncultured Alphaproteobacteria bacterium, assembly GCA_963812075.1. Lineage (GTDB taxonomy): Bacteria > Pseudomonadota > Alphaproteobacteria > Acetobacterales > Acetobacteraceae > JAMXLO01. The sequence continues at coordinate 735,027 of CAWETN010000010.1, read as the reverse complement.
CCATCCGACCGCGGCGGAGGAGTTCGTCACGCTGCGCACGCGCACCCGCATCGCGGGCGTCGCGAAGGCGGCGGAGTAGCGCCAGGAGTCAGTCCGGCGAACCAAGTCCAGGCGCCGCATCGGCGGCGGCTGTCGGTGGTTTTTCAGCGCCGGATGCCGTGTAGCCGGCCAGCGTCTCTAACCACGCTCGGATAGCGGCCTCGTCGTGCGCTCCTGATGGGATCAGGCGACGACCAGGCGTCACCGTGAGTCAGATACCAGGGGCTGCTCCGCTATGGCAGGCTGCGGCCGGTGTCGATGGCGGAGTGGGGCATTGGCCGCACAGCCTTTCCATGATCCGGTGCTGGCGCGATTTCGTCAGGCACTGGCCGCAACGTTCGGCAATCGGGTCGAACGGGTCGTGCTGTTCGGTTCGCGCGCGCGGCGAGGCAGACGTTGACTTCGACTACGACGTCGCGGTCTTCCCGCGCGACTTCACGGAGCGCTGGCCCGAGGTTGACCGACTGGTGGAGATCGAGACGGACCTGTTGTACGAGAGCGGCGCCTTTGTGCACGCGTTGCCGTTCGCGGCCGGTGCATGGCAGGAGCGCTCGCCGCTGATGGCCGCAGTTTGCCCCGACGGCGTGGATTTGTGACCCCGGAAGCCCGGCGCTATCTGGCGAAGGCGCGGCAATGCCTGGCACGTGGCGAGGCAATTGCCGACTATGCGACCGGGCCAGAAGCCACGGTGCCGCTGGACCGCGCCGCCATGGCCATTGCGACTGTAGTCCGGTTCGTCGAGGCGGTAGCGGATGCGCCGGAGGCGGACGCCGCGACACGGTCCGCTGCAGGCTGAAGCCGCCGCCGCTCCATTGCGTCCTCCGCCCAAACCGCCGAAAACCACACGGCAAAGACCACCCGGGAGAAGACGACCGTGAAACGCCGTGCCTTCATCGCCACCGCCGCGGCGGCAGCCACCCTGCCGCTCGCCCGCCCCTCGATCGGCGCCGCCGCCAAGACGCTGATCTTCGTGCCGCAGGCCAACCTGACCAGCCTCGATCCTGTGTGGACCACCGCCACCGTTACCCGCAACTTCGCCCTGATGGTCTACGAGAACCTCTACGGCCGCGACCAGTCGTTCAATCCGCAGCCGCAGATGGTCGAAGGTCATACCATCGACGACGACGGCCGCCGCTGGACCATGAAGCTGCGCAACGGCCTGGTGTTCCACGACGGCACCCCGGTGCTGGCGCGCGACTGCGTCGCCTCGCTGCAGCGCTGGCTCAAGCGCGACGCGGTCAGCGAAACCTTCAGCGCGCGCGTCGATGCGCTCGAGGCACCGGACGACAAAACGCTGGTGTGGCGGCTGAAGAAGCCGTTCCCGCTGCTGGCGCATTTCCTGTCGAAGGTGCAGCCGCAGCCGGTCATCGTGCCGGCGCGTCTCGCTGCCACCGATCCGTTCAAGCAGCTCACCGAGATCGTCGGCTGCGGTCCGTTCCGCTTCCTGCCGGACGAGTTCGTCTCCGGCAGCCACGCGGCGTTCGCGCGCTTCGACAAATACGTGCCGCGCCAGGAGCCGGCGTCGTACACCGCCGGCGGAAAGCATGTGCTGCTCGATCGCGTCGAGTGGCGGATCATTCCGGACCCGGCCACCGGAGCAAACGCGCTGACCGCCGGCGAGATCGACTGGCTGGAACTGCCCTCGCCCGACCTGATCCCGCTGCTGAAGCGCGCCTCCGGCGTCACCACGGGGCTGATCGACATCTACGGCACGGTGGCGATCCTGCGTCCCAACAGCCTGAACGCGCCCACCAGCAATGTCGGCGTCCGCCGCGCGATGATGGCGGCGGTCGATCCGCGCGAGGCGATGATCGCGGCGATGGGCGAGGACGAATCGGGCTGGCGCGCACCGATGGGCTTCTTCCTGCCCGGCTCGCCGGCCGCCAACGACACCGGGATGGACTATCGCCGCAAGCGCTGGACCACGGACGAAGTCAAGGCGATGCTGGCGAAGTCCGGCTACGGCGGTGAGCGCATCGCGCTGCTGCATCCGACCGACCAGCTCATCTACAACGCGTTCATCACCGTGGTGGCGGATGCGTTCCGCAAGGTCGGGCTGAACATCGACGAGCAGATGGTGGACTGGGGCACCGTGGTGCAGCGGCGTACCAGCAAGGAGCCGGTGGACAAGGGCGGCTGGTCGATCTTCCCGGCCGGCGCGCCGGGACCCGAGTTCGTCGATCCGATGCTGGCCAACACGCTGCGCAGCCCGGGTGCCAAGGCGTGGTTTGGCTGGCCCGACGCACCGAAGATCGAGGCGGCGTACGAGGCGTGGATCGACGCGCCGAACGAGGCGGAGAGGCATCGGCAGGAGGCAGCCTTCCAGGCGGCGGCGTTCGACTACGTGCCGACGATCCCGCTTGGGCAGTATCTGCCGCAGGCGGCGTGGCGGTCGAACGTCACCGGCCTGCTGAAGGGATCGGCGCCGGTGTTCTGGGGCGTGGACAAGGGCTGACGCAGCCGACGGCACCTGCGCCGGTGCCGATGCACTGGCGCGGGATCGCCCGGTCGCTATGCTCCCGGCAATGGATGCTGCGCGCCCAGACGTCTTCATCCCGCCGCACCCGCCGGTGCCGTCCCGCGAGCTGCCTTTCCTGCAGTTTCTGCGCGCGATCCGCACCAACGCGCTCACCATGTGGACCGAGCGCGCCTACCAGGAGGACGTGCTGGTCCGCCGCTTCCTCGGGCGCAGCCACATGCTGCTCAACGCCCCGGAGGCGATCCACCACGTGCTGGTGGACAACCATGCCAATTACCGCCGCTCGCCGGCCTCGGTCCGCATCCTGCGGCCGATCACCGGCAACGGCCTGCTGCTCAGCGACGGCGAGGACTGGCGGCTGCAGCGCCGCACCATCGCCCCCGCGCTCGCCCCGCGCACCCTGCCGGTGCTGGCGCGCCACATCGTCGGCTGCGCACACGACGCCGTCGACGTCCTCGGCGCGCAGACCGACCAGCCGATCGACCTGCTCGCGGCGATGCAGAACCTGGCGCTGGACATCGCCGGGCGCTCGATGTTCTCGCTCGAGACGCGGCAGTACGGCGCGCCGATGCGCCGGATGCTCACCGAATACGCCCGCAACTACTCGAAGCCGCATCTGTTCGACATGGTGCTGCCGCCCTCGGTGCCGACGTTGCGCGATCTCGGCCGGCGGCGGTTCCAACGCCGCTGGATGGCGCTGATGGATGCTATCATGCAGGCGCGCGCCGCCGCACCGGCAAATGAGGTGCCGCGCGACCTGTTCGACCTGCTGCGGGCGGCGCGCGATCCCGAGACCGGCGAGGGATTCTCGCACGACCAGCTGCGCGATCAGATCGCGACGATGATCCTGGCCGGACACGAGACCACCGCGGTCACGCTGTTCTGGTCGCTCGTGCTGCTGTCGGGTGCCTCCGCCGAGCAGGATCGCGTGGCCGAGGAGGCGCGCGGCATTGACATCACGCCGGACAACGCGATGACCGTGATGCCCCAGCTGGTCCGCACGCGCGCCGTGGTCAGCGAGGCGCTGCGGCTCTATCCGCCCGCCTTTGCGCTCGCGCGCGAGGCGATCGCGGCGGATCGGGTCGGCGCGCTCGACATCCCGCGCGGCACGGTGCTGCTGATCGCGCCCTGGGTGCTGCACCGCCACCGCCGCCTGTGGCGCGATCCGGACGCCTTCGATCCGTCGCGGTTCATGCCGGATGCGCCGCCGATCCCGCGCTTCGCCTATCTGCCGTTCGGCGCCGGTCCCCGCGTCTGCGTCGGCGCGCAGTTCGCGCTGGCCGAGGCGACCCTGGTGCTGGCGCTGCTGATCCGTGCGTTCGAGGTGACGCTGGACGATCCGGTCCCTTTGGTGCCGGTGGCCGTGGTCACGACGCAGCCGAATCACCCGCCGACGTTCAGGCTACGGCCCCGCTGAGGTCCGCCACGAACCGGTCGCGCCAGGCATCCAGGCTGTTCCGGCGCATCACCCGCAGCATCGCGGCGTGGCGCTCGCGCCGTTCATCCCGGCCCATCCCAAGGCCGCGATCCAGCGCCGCGGCGACACCGGCTTCGTCGTACGGGTTGACGATCAGCGCCGCATCGAGTTCGCGTGCGGCGCCGGCGAACTGCGACAGCACCAGCACGCCCGGATTGTCCGGGTCCTGCGCCGCCACATACTCCTTCGCCACCAGGTTCATCCCGTCGCGCAGCGGCGTCACCAGCCCCACCTGCGCCTCGGCGTACAGTGGCATCAGCGCACTGCGCGCGAAGCCGCGGTTCAGATAGCGCAGCGGCATCCAGTCCACCTCGGCGAAGCGGCCGTTGATCCGGCCGGCCTCGGCCTCCAATTCGCGGCGGATCTCGCGATAGGTCTCGATGTCGCCGCGCGACGGCGGCGCGATCTGCATGAACACTACGTGGCCCTGCTGCTGTGGGCAGCGTTCCAGGAAGCGCTCGAAGGCCATGAACCGCGTGCGCAGCCCCTTGGAGTAGTCCAGCCGATCGACCCCCAGGATCAGCGGCCGGCCCAGCAGGCTGGTGTGCAGCCGCCCGGCATAGCGTTGGTGTGCCGGCGCCTCCGCCTCGCGCCGCACCTCGTCCACATGCACGCCGATCGGGTAGACGCCGGTCCTCACCGTTCGGTCGTAGGCAACGAGGACACCGGCACGAGGGGCGCTGCCGCCGGCATAGCGCAACACATAGTCGGCGAACGCGCTGCGGTCGTCCTCGGTCTGGAACCCCAGCACGTCGAACTGGCACATCGCGCGGATCAGCGCCTGGTGTGCCGGGTTTGTCATGAACACCGCGGGCGCCGGGAACGGCGTGTGCAGGAACAGTCCGATGCGATTGCGCAGCCCCGCCTCGCGCAGCGCCTCGGCCAGGCACAGCAGATGATAGTCGTGCGCCCAGACCAGATCGTCCGGCCGCACCAACCGCGCCAGCGCCTGGGCGAACTGCGCGTTCACCCGGCGGTAGCCGTCGAACTCCGTCCAGTCGAAGCGCGCGTGGCCCACCTGGTAGTGCAGCGTCGGCCACAGCGTGCCGTTGGCGAAGCCGCGGTAGTAGGCATCGTAGTCCCGCCGTGCCAGATCGACCGTGCAGACCGTGATCGGCCCCACGGAACGCTCGACATGCGCCGGCGCATCCGCGCTGTCGGTGATCTCCCCGCTCCAGCCGAACCAGAGGCCGCCCTTCTGCTTCAGCGCATCCAGCACGCCCGCCGCCAGCCCACCGGCGGTCGGCTCGCCCTCGGTGATCGGCGCGACACGGTTGGAGACCACGACAAGCCGCGGCATCGTCAGCAATCCTGGTCAGAGGATCGAAGCATCCGGTGTCGGATGCGACAGCAGGTCAGGCAGCATGTCTCGTTCATGGCGGTGGCGAGATGATGGCCGACGACGCAGGATGTCCGCACTCGAAAGAGAGCGTTACTCGAACGGCGATCTGGTCTGGGCCATGCTCTCGCGAGCCGAAATTGCCTCCCACCACGCAAGCAGCTTGCCGTGCCGCGTGATCAGGTCGCGTCCCTCCGGAGTCATGGTGAAATACGCGAACATCGGCGCAGCGTGCAGGTCGGCGAGCGTCGGCCCGTCGCCGGCGAGCCAGGCCCGCCCGTCCATCAGCGCCTGAAGTGCGGCCAGGCACGTCGCTGCCCGCGGCATCGCGGCGGCGATGCGCGCCTCGTCGGCATCGCGCCCCTGCGCCGGTGCGCGCACGCGCTCGACGAAGACGTCCCACACCAGCGTCCGATATGCGTAGGCGTCGAGCACGCTGATCGCCTGGTTCATCCGCGCGCGCTGTCGGACATCCGCTGGCTGCAGAGGGGCCCCCGGGAAGGCCTCGTCGACGTAACGCGCGATCGCGCCGGCTTCGTACAGGCGGAACCCGTCGTGCTCGAAGGCCGGGATGCGGTTGAATGGATGCCGCTCCCGGTAGTCGGCGGGTAGTCCGCCGGGCGCGAAGACATCGACCTCGTGCAGACGGTAAGGCACGCGCTTCTCCGCCAAGGCGAGCCTGACGATCCGCACGTAGACGCTGTAGGCGGCCCCGAACAGCACCGGATCGGGCAAGCCGCGGCCCTCGCTCCGGCTACGCCGCGGCGGCCAGCGGCTCCACCAGCTGCTGCTTGCGCAGCAGGTCGCGGTACGGGCCCGGGCGCCTCGCCAACACGCCAGGCGGCCCGTCATCGACGATGCGACCGTGATCCATCACGATGATGCGGTCGAAGCTCTTCAGCGTCGCCAGCCGGTGCGCGATGGCGATCACCGTGCGGCCGTGCATCAGCCGGTCGAGCGCATCCTGGATCGCCCGCTCGCTCTCGCTGTCGAGCGCGCTGGTCGCCTCGTCCAGCAGCAGGATCGGCGCGTCCTTCAGCAGCGCACGCGCGATCGCCAGGCGCTGGCGCTGGCCGCCCGACAGCTTGACGCCGCGGTCGCCCACCATGGTGTCGAAACCGTCCGGCAGCGCCTCGATGAACTCGCGGCAGTTGGCCATTTCGGCCGCGTTGAGCACCGCTGCCTCGGCCGCGTCGGGGTTGGCGTAGCGGATGTTCTCCAGCACCGAACGATGGAACAGGCTGATGTCCTGCGGCACGATCGCCATGCTGCTGCGCAGGCTGTCCTGCGTCACCTCACGGATGTCCTCGCCGTCCACCGTTATCCGCCCGCCGCTCACGTCGTAGAACCGCTGCAGCAGCGCGAGCACGGTGGACTTGCCGGCGCCGGAATACCCCACGAGGCCGACGCGCTGGCCGGGCTGGATGCTGAGTTCGAAATCGCGCAGCACCGGCGCGCGCCCGGCGTAGGCAAACGTCACCTTCTCGAAGGTCACCTCGCCCTTCCGCCCCTCCAGCAGCCGCGCGTCGGCGCGGTCCGGCAGGTCGTGCTCGGTCAGCAGCGCGCCAATCGCCTCCTCGAGCCGGGCGACGTGCTGGGTGAGATCCACCAGCGCCACCGCGAGATCGCGGGTGCAGTGCAGGATGCCGATCGAGAGGCTGGTGATCAGCACCAGGTCGCCCACCGTCGCCTGGCCCTCCTGCCACAGCAGCAGCCCCCAGGCCACGATGCCGGCGATGAGGCTCGCGGTGATCACCGCATGGATCAGCCGCAGCCGCTCCAGGTACAGCAGGCTGCTGCGGCGGGCGTCCAGCTCGACGCCGATCGTCGTGGCGATGCGCTTCTGCTCGCGGAACATCGCGCCGAACGCCCGCACCACGGCCATGTTGCCGATCACGTCCACCAGCTCGCCGTCCACCGCCGCCGCCTTGCCGGCGAAGCTGCGGTGCAGCGGCGTGCCGCGCCGCGCCAGGATGAACACCAATGCCCCCAGACCCGCGGCCACCAGCACCAGCGCGCCGGCCATCGTCACGTTCACCGAACTGATGAAGCCGATGGAGCAGACCACCCCCACAACCGGCGGCAGCACGTTCCACGATCCGGTGTTCTCGGTGGTGAACACCGCGTTGGAGGTCGCGGTGATGCGGCTGGCCAGCGCGCCGGGCAGGCGCTCGGCGAAGTAGCTGGGCGAGTGCCCTGACAGGTGGGCGAACAGGTCGCGGCGTATGTCGCCGGTGACGGCAACGAAGGTGTATGCCGCCGACCAGCCGGCGATGCGCCACAGCAGGCTGTCAGCCGCCACCAGCGAGCACAGCAGCGCGAACGCCAGCCACAGGCCGTCCGCCTTGCCGGGACCCGACGCGACAATGTCGATCAGGTGCTTGAGGCCGTACTGCACGGAGACGGCGCACGCCACCGCAACCAGTATGGAGAAGAACACCGTGGCATGGCCGCCCGGATGGCGCCGCACGTAGTGCCACAGGAATTTGAGTGGGTGCGCGCGCAACCGCGGCAAGTTCATCGTCGTCTGCCTCATTTATGCCGTATTCGTTCCAGGGTCACCGGGATTTGTGGCGGTTTTGTGGGATGGGACGCGCCGATTTTTCGCCACATTCCCCTCCTATAACAAGATAGTGATAAGGCGTGGCCTCTGCACTAGTCAAGTGTCAGTAAAGCCAGGCTGAATTTCTGTTGAACTCGAGTAAAACCGGGGCCCGAACTCCATGCGTATTGCGCAGATCTCTCCGCTCTTCGAAGCGGTGCCGCCGAAGCTGTACGGTGGCACCGAACGCGTTGTCTACTCGCTGACTGAGGAGCTGGTGGCGATGGGTCACGACGTGACCCTGTTCGCCAGCGGTGATTCGATCACCTCGGCGAAGCTTGCGCCGATGCGTGAGCAGGCGCTGCGGCTCGATCCCAGCGTGGTAGACTGGATCGCCATCTACATGCGGATGATGGAGCTGATCTACCGCCGCGCCGACGAGTTCGATGTGCTGCACTTCCATACCGACTACTTCCCGCTGTCGCTGTTCAGCCGCCAGCGCACCCCGTTCCTGACGACGCTGCACGGCCGGCTCGACATCCCGGAGTTCAAGGACGTCTATGAGCTGTTCGATGCGCCGTTCGTGTCGATCTCCGACAGCCAGCGCCGGCCGATCCCCCGCCTGAACTGGATCCGCACGGTGCATCACGGCATGCCGGCGGACCTGCTCACGCCGCAGTCCGCGAAGCAGGACTACCTTGCGTTCCTGGGACGCATTTCGCCGGAAAAGGGCGTGGATAAGGCAATCCGCATCGCCGGCGCGGCCGGAATGAAGTTGAAGATCGCCGCCAAGGTCGATAATGCCGACAAGAAGTACTACGAGAACCAGATCCGGCCGCTGATCGAGGCCAGCCCCTGGGTCGAGTTCATCGGCGAGATCAACGACGCGCAGAAGCCCGAATTCCTGTCCGGCGCGCATGCGCTGCTGTTCCCGATCGACTGGCCCGAGCCGTTCGGCCTGGTGATGATCGAAAGCATGGCCTGCGGCACGCCGGTGGTCGCCTTCAATCGCGGCTCGGTGCCCGAGGTTATCGACGACTGCCTGACCGGCTTCATCGTGCACGACGAAGCCACCGCGATCGCCGCGGTGGACCGGCTGGGCGAACTGGACCGCACCCTGGTGCGCCGACAGTTCGAGCGCCGGTTCACGGCACGCCGCATGGCGGAGGACTACCTGGACCTCTACGAGGAGCTGTGCGCCCCGCGCACGCCCAGGCTGCGCGCCGTCACCGGCTGACAACCTGTCGTCCGACCGATAGCATGGGGCCGGGCAGCGCGTCTGCCCGGCCCTGTCTTTTCGGCCCCCCTGCCGCGAGGTTTCCGGCCGGACGATGGCACCGCTGCACACCCAACTCGGCCTCAACGGCCTGAACTTTTTTGCCGGGGCGGTGCAGACCGCGTTCGGCGCGTTCTTCACCGTCTATCTGACGACAATGGGTTGGTCGCAGGTCGATATCGGCTTTGTGCTCAGCGTCGGCACCGCGACCGCACTGATTTTCCAGCTGCCGGCGGGCATGCTGGTCGACGCCATCCACTTCAAGCGCTTCGCCATCGCCCTCGCGCTGGTGGCGCTGGGCGTGAGCGCGCTGATGGTGGTGGTGGACCCGACGCAGCCCTCCATCCTGGCCGCAAGAGTGCTGCACTCGTTTGCCAGTTGCCTGCTGGCACCTGCCGTCGCCGCGCTCACGCTGCAGTTCTGCGGCCATGAGGGCTTCGGCGAGCAGCTGGGCGTCAACGGCCGCTACGCCTCGCTGGGCACCGCCTTCGCCGCGGCGATGCTGGGCGCAGTGGCGCATTTCAGCACCGAGGCTGCGGTGTTCGTGTTCACCGCCTTCCTGACTGTCCCGGCGCTGCTCACGCTGACCGCGTTCCGCGCCGCCGACCACGTGGTGAACGAGCATGCGGCGACGCATCACCCGCGCGATCGCCGCAGGCGCGCGTACCGCCCGTGGCACGTCCTGCGCGAGCCGGGGCTGAAGCTGTTCGCCGTCTGCGTCGCCCTGTTCTACTTTGCCAATGCGGCGATGCTGCCGCTGGCACTGAACGAGATGGCGAAGCGCACCGGCCAGTCGGGCTTCGTGGTTTCGGCGGCGATCGTCGTGCCACAGGCGGTGGTGGCGCTGTGTTCGCCCTGGGCCGGCCGTCTGGCCGAGAGCCTTGGACGCAGGCCGGTACTGATCGTGGGCTTTGCCGCCCTGCCGCTGCGCGGCCTGCTGTTCGCGGCCTCGCCGGATTCATATCTGCTGGTGGCGTTTCAGCTGCTGGACGGCATCAGCGGGACGGTGTTCGGACTGGCCATGCCACTGGTGGCCGCCGATGTGACACATCGGACCGGTTACCTGAACCTCACCATGGGTTTGTTCCTGCTGTCCGCCGGCCTGGGCGCTACCGCCAGCACGACGGCCGCCGGCTGGATGGCCGACAATCTTGGCGCCCCCGTCGCATTCCTCGCGCTGGCGATCGTGGGCGGCGCGGCGCTCACGCTGATCTGGTGGCTGATGCCGGAGACGCGTCCGCAGCCGCGGCGCAGCCGGCGGCGAGCCGCGCTGGCGGTCTGAAGTCGGATGTGGCCTGATGCGCGTGAAACGCAAATGTCGTCACGGCCATTCCCCGTCATCGAGTGCGGTGGCGATAACGTCGGTCAGACTCGGTCAGACCGCTCCCATTGACTCCCCCACCCCCCGCTCCCATAACCCCGCGCATCCGGGTAACATAGCCGCCCGGTCCCCGCCCGACGCGGGGGCTCCGCCGCTTCGCGAGGGTTCGCGCAGCGGCGTTTTGGTCGTTGGAGTGTCGCCGTGTTCGAAGCCCTGTCCGACAAGCTGACCGGCGTATTCGACCGCCTGCGCGGCCGCGGTGCGCTGTCCGAGACCGACGTCACCGAGGCGCTGCGCGAGGTCCGCCTCGCCCTGCTGGACGCCGACGTGGCGCTGCCGGTGGTGCGCGACTTCGTGGCCAAAGTGCGCGAGCGGGCAATCGGCTCCGAGGTGCTGTCCTCGGTCACCCCCGGCCAGCAGGTGGTGAAGATCGTCAACGACGTGATGATCGAGGCCCTGGGCGGTGAAGGCGCCGTCCCGCTCAACCTGAATGCGCCGGCGCCGATTCCGATCCTGATGGTCGGCCTGCAGGGCTCCGGCAAGACCACCACGTCGGGCAAGCTGGCGCTCCGGCTGCGCGAACGGCTGCGCCGGCGCGTTCTGCTGGCGAGCCTCGATACGCAGCGGCCGGCGGCGCAGCTCCAGCTGGCCCAGCTGGCCGAGCAGGCGCAGGTGCCGTCGCTGCCCATCGTTGCCGGCCAGACGCCGGTGCAGATCGCCCAGCGCGCCATGGACACCGGGCGGCGCGAGGGCTTCGACATCGTCATCCTGGACACCGCCGGTCGTCTGGCGATCGACGAGGCGCTGATGGAGGAGGTGCGCCAGGTGCGTGCCGCCACGTCACCGGTGGAAACGCTCCTGGTGGTCGATGCGATGACCGGCCAGGACGCGGTGAACACGGCGAAGGCGTTCAACGACGCGGTCGGCGTCACCGGCATCGTCATGACGCGGATGGACGGCGACGCGCGCGGCGGTGCGGCGCTGTCGATGCGGGCGATCACCGGGGCGCCGATCAAGCTGGTCGGCGTCGGCGAGAAGCAGGACGCGCTGGAGGATTTCCACCCTGAGCGCGTCGCCGGACGCATCCTGGGCCAGGGCGACATCCTGGGGCTGGTCGAGCGCGCCGCCGAGACGATCGATCAGGCGGAAGCCGAGAAGCTCGCCACCAAGATGATGCGCGGCAAGTTCGACCTCGAGGACTATGCCAGCCAGCTGAAGCAGATCGGCAAGATGGGCAGCCTGTCGGGCATCCTGGGGATGCTGCCGGGGGTGGGAAAGCTCAAGGCGCAGATCGAGGACGCCAACCTGGACACCACGATCCTGAAGCGCCAGTCGGCGATCATCTCGTCGATGACGCCGAAGGAGCGCCGCGCGCCCGACATCATCAAGGCGAGCCGGAAGAAGCGGATCGCCGCCGGGTCCGGCACCTCGGTGCAGGAGGTCAACCGGCTGCTCAAGCAGTTCGACGACATGACGACCATGATGAAGCGGATGAACAAGCTCGGGCAGAAGGGCCTGATGCGCCACGGGCTGTCCGCGCTGATGCCGAAGGGCATGGCGCCAAACCGGCGACCGTTCTGAACCACCAAGGAGATACCGTTCGATGGGTCTGAAGATCCGTTTAGCCCGCGCCGGCGCGAAGAAGCGCCCGTACTACCATATCGTGGTGGCCGACAGCCGCAGCCCGCGCGACGGGCGGTTCATCGAGAAGCTGGGCAGCTACAATCCGATGCTGCCGGCCGAGCACGAGGACCGCGTGCGGCTGCAGGCGGAGCGCATCCAGCACTGGGTGTCGCAGGGCGCGCTGCCGACCGACCGGGTCGCCAAGTTCCTGGGACAGAAGGGCGTCGGGCCGATGCCGGCCTGGGGCGATCAGCCGGTGAAATCGGTGCCGAAGAAGAAGGCGCAGGAGCGCGCCAAGGCGGCCGAGGCTGCCGCCGGCTGACGTGCCCGAGAGCCGAATCCTGCTGGCAGTGCTAGGCCGGCCGCACGGCGTGCGCGGGCTGGTGCGGGTCACGTCCTACGCTGAGGAGCTGACGGCGTACGGGCCGCTGACCGACGACAAGGGCCGGCGCTTCGTGCTGCGCCCGCGTGGCGAGGGTGTGGCCGAGATCGCCGAACTGGTGGGCGGCGCCGAGGCGAAGGTGACCGACCGGACGACGGCGGAGAAGCTGACCAACCTGCGGCTCTACGTCGAACGGGCGCAGCTGCCCGAACCGGACGACAACGAGTTCTACCTGGCCGACCTGGTCGGGCTCGCGGCGCGCGATGGCGACGGGAAGCCGCTGGGTACCGTGGTGGCGGTGCACGACTACGGCGCCGGCGCCAGCCTGGAGATCGCCGGAGCCGATGCGCCGCCCTTGCTGGTGCCGTTCACCCGGGCGAGCGTGCCGGTGGTGGATATCGCCGCGGGCCGGATCGTGGTCGATCCGCCGGAGGAGGTAGCTTCGCAGCCTCCCCCTCCCCCCAACCCCCCGGGGGAGTCCGACGCTTGTGCCTCGCCCGCTCCTCGCCCATGACCTGGCGCGCCTCCGTGCTGACGCTGTTCCCGGAGATGTTCCCCGGCCCGCTGGCGCATTCGCTGGCCGGACGGGCGCTGGCGAGCGGCGCCTGGTCGCTGCGGGCGATCAACATCCGCGACTTCGCCGCTGACCGGCACCGCACGGTGGACGACACGCCGTTCGGCGGCGGCGCCGGAATGGTGCTGCGGCCGGACGTGATCGATGCCGCGCTCGCCTCGGTAGCCGACAACCGGCCGCTGGTGTTCCTGACGCCGCGCGGGCGCCCGCTGCGGCAGCGCGACGTCGAGCGCTACGCTGCCGACCCCGGCGTCATCCTGCTGTGCGGCCGCTACGAAGGCGTCGACCAGCGCGTCATCGACGCCCGCGCCATGGAGGAGGTCAGCATCGGCGACTACGTGCTGTCGGGAGGTGAGCTGCCGGCGCTCGTGCTGCTCGATGCGATCGTGCGCCTGCTGCCCGGCGTGATGGGCGCCGCCGACAGCGCGGCGGAAGAGTCCTTCTCCCACACGCTCCTGGAATACCCTCACTACACCCGCCCAGCCGAGTGGCAGGGCCGGCGGGTGCCCGACATCCTGCTGTCGGGCCATCACGCAGGCATCGCCGCCTGGCGCAGGGCGGAGGCCGAACGCGTCACCCGCGATCGCCGCCCCGACCTGTGGCAGGCACACATGGTTGCCAGCGCGGCAACCGCGCCTTAAGGACACCCCGACGGAAGGACCCGAGCGATGAACATCATTCAGCAGTACGAAGCCGATCAGGTCGCCCGTCTCAGCGCGGCGCGCAGCGTGCCCTCGTTCATGCCGGGCGACACGGTGCGCGTCTCGGTGAAGGTGGTGGAGGGCGAGCGGACCCGCACGCAGGCCTTCGAGGGCGTCTGCATCGCGCGCTCCAACAAAGGGCTCAACAGCAACTTCACGGTGCGCAAGATCAGCTACGGCGAGGGCGTCGAGCGCGTCTTTCCGCTGTACTCGCCGCTGATCGCGGAGATCGCGGTAGTGCGCCGCGGCGACGTGCGCCGCGCCAAGCTGTATTATCTGCGCGGTCGCAGCGGCAAGTCGGCGCGCATCGCCGAGCGCGCGCGCAGTACCACGCCCGCACCATCCGGCGAGACGCCGGCAGGCAACGCAACCGAAGCCGCCGACTGAAGGGATCGAGACGCCATGTCCGACGCGAAGCCGCGCACGCTGTTCGACAAGATCTGGGACAGCCATGTCGTGGAGAAGCTCCCGGACGGGACGTGCATTCTCTATATCGACCGGCACCTGCTGCACGAGGTCACCAGCCCGCAGGCCTTCGAGGGGCTGCGCATGGCCGGCCGCAAACTGCGCCGCCCCGACCTGACCATCGCGGTCGCCGACCACAACATCCCCACCGTCGGCGCGCGCACGCCGTCCGACATCAAGGAAGCGGACAGCCGCATCCAGGTGCAGACCCTGGAGAAGAACGTCGTCGAGTTCGGTGTGCCGTACATCCCGATCCTCGATGTGCGGCAGGGCATCGTGCACATCATCGGCCCGGAACTCGGCATATCGCTGCCGGGCACCACGATCGTCTGCGGCGACTCGCACACCTCCACGCACGGCGCGATGGGCGCGCTGGCGTTCGGCATCGGCACCTCCGAGGTCGAGCACGTGATGGCGACGCAGACGCTGCTGCAGCAGCCGGCGAAGAACATGGAGATCCGGGTCGACGGCTCGCTGGGGTTCGGCTGCTCGGGCAAGGACATCGTGCTGGCGATCATCGGCCGGATCGGCACCGCCGGCGGCACCGGGCACGTGATCGAGTACACCGGCGAGGCGATCCGCGCGCTCGACATGGCCGGGCGCATGACGGTGTCGAACATGACGATCGAGGCCGGCGCGCGGGCGGGTCTCATCGCACCGGACGAGGCGACGTTCGCCTACATCAAGGGCCGCGAGTACGCGCCGAAGGGCGAGGCATGGGAGCAGGCGATCGCGTATTGGCGCACGCTGCCCTCCGATGCCGGCGCGCATTACGACGCACGGGTGACGCTGAACGCCGCCGATATCGCGCCGATGGTGACCTGGGGCACCACGCCGGGTGCGGTGGTGCCGGTAACCGGCGCGGTGCCCGACCCGTCGACCGTGGCCGACGAGGGCCAGCGCGCGCAGATGCAGCGGATGCTGGACTACATGGCGCTGAAGCCGGGCCAGAAGCTTGCCGATGTGCCGATCGACGTGGTGTTCATCGGCTCCTGCACCAACGGGCGGATCGAGGATATCCGCGCCGCCGCCGCGGTCGCCAAGGGACGGCACGTCGCCGCCGGCGTGCAGGCACTGGTGGTGCCGGGATCAGGCCAGGTGAAGAAGCAGGCGGAGGACGAAGGGCTCGACCGCATCCTGCTCGAGGCCGGGTTCGAGTGGCGCGACCCATGCTGCTCGATGTGCCTCGGCATGAACCCGGACAAGCTCACGCCGGGCCAGCGCTGCGCCAGTACGTCGAACCGCAACTTCGAAGGCCGCCAGGGGCCCGGCGGACGCACCCATCTGGTATCGCCGGCGATGGCTGCGGCCGCCGCCGTGACCGGCCGGCTTGCCGACGTGCGGCAGCTGGTCTGAGGGAGAGCAACGTGGACAAATTCACCACACTGACCGCCGTCGCCGCACCGATGCCGATGCAGAACATCGACACCGACAAGGTGATCCCGGCGCGCTTTTTGAAGACCATCAAGCGCTCGGGACTCGGCGTGCATCTGTTCGACCCGCTGCGCTTCGACGGCGACGGCAAGGAGCGCCCCGAGTTCATCCTGAACCAGGACGGCTACCGCAGCGCGCAGGTCATCATCGCGCACGAGAACTTCGGCTGTGGCTCGTCGCGCGAGCACGCCCCCTGGGCGCTGGCCGATTTCGGCATCCGCTGCATCATCGCGCCGTCGTTCGGCGACATCTTCTACAACAACAGCTTCAAGAACGGCCTGCTGCCGATCCGCCTGCCGCGTGCGATCTGCGACACGCTGATCGACGATGCGAGGCTGGGCGGCAACGCGCGGATCACCATCGACCTGGAGCGCCAGGTGGTAGTGCGGCCGAACGGCGAGGAGATCCACTTCGACGTCGACCCGTTCCGCAAGCACTCGCTGCTGAACGGGCTCGACGACATCGGCCAGACCCTGCAGCACGCGACGCGGATCGCGGCATACGAAGGCGCACGGCGGCAGGCGCAGCCCTGGCTGCCCACCACGACGGCCTGATCATGCCTGCCAACAGGAAGCTGCTGATCCTTCCGGGCGACGGCATCGGCCCCGAGGTGATGCGCGAGGTGCGCCGCGTCATCGACTGGATGGCACGACGCCGCATGGTCTCATTCGATATCACCGAGGACCTGGTCGGCGGCGCCTCGATCGACGCGCGCGGCACGCCGATCACCGACGAGACGATGCAGAAGGCGAAGGAAACCGACGCCATCCTGTTCGGCTCGGTCGGCGGCCCGAAATGGGACGCGCTGGGCTTTCAGCTTCGCCCCGAACTGGCGATCCTGCGGCTGCGCAAGGAGCTGGACCTGTTCGCCAATCTGCGGCCCGCGACGGTGCTCGATCCGCTGGTCGGCGCATCGACGCTGAAGCCCGAGGTGGTACGCGGCCTCGACCTGATGATCGTGCGCGAAAGCACCGGCGGCATCTATTTCGGCGAACCGCGCGGCGTGGAGACGCTGCCCAGCGGCGAAAAGCGCGGCTTCGACACCGAGAGCTACACCACGAGCGAGATCGAGCGCGTCGCCCGCGTCGCCTTCGAGCTGGCGCGCAAGCGCGGCAACCACGTGACCAGCGTGGAGAAGGCCAACGTCATGCAGTCCGGCCTGTTCTGGCGCCAGACCGTCACCGCGCTGCACGAACGCGACTATGCCGACGTGCGGCTCGACCACATGTACGCCGACAACTGCGCGATGCAGCTGGTGCGCAATCCGCGGCAGTTCGACGTGATCGTGACATCGAACATCTTCGGCGACCTGCTGTCCGACCTGGCGTCCATGCTCACCGGGAGCCTGGGCATGCTGCCCTCGGCGACGCTGGGGCCGGCCGATGCATCGGGCCAGCGGCTGGCACTCTACGAGCCGATCCACGGTTCGGCACCCGACATCGCCGGCAAGGGCATCGCCAACCCGATGGCGCAGATCTTCAGCTTCGCGATGCTGCTGCGCTACTCGTTCGGGCTGGACGAGGACGCGGCGCTGATCGAGCGGGCGTGCACCAATGTGCTGGCCTCAGGGCTGCGGACCGCCGACATCATGGCGCCGGGGACCGCCAAGGTGGGCACCAACGTGATGGGCGAGTCGATCCTGCGCGAGTTGGACAAGCTCGCAGCCTGAGGCCGCAACCCTGCGGCTTCAGCCGGACAACCGCTGGCCGGTGCCGGCATCGAACAGATGCACCAGAGACGGCTCCGGCGTGATGCGGATCGTCTCGCCAGGCTTCGCCGACACACGCTCACGGAACGCGCACAGCACCGAGGCGCCGGCGAACTCCGCCAGCACCTGCGTCTCCGAGCCAGTCGGCTCGACCACATGCACCTTGGCGGGAACACCGTTGGGGTCGAGCTGGAAGTGCTCGGGGCGGACGCCGTAGACCGTCGGTCGACCATCGGAACCGCGCGGCCCCGCCGGCAGCGGCAGGACTGCGCCGCCGCCCTCGGCCTGGAAGGCACCGCCCGATACTTTGCCCTTCAGGAAATTCATCGCGGGCGAGCCGATGAACCCGGCGACGAACAGGTTGACCGGGCGGTCATAGAGCTCGAGCGGCTCGCCGATCTGTTCGACGTTGCCGCCGTTCATCACCACGATCTTGTCGGCCATGGTCATGGCCTCGATCTGGTCGTGCGTGACGTAGACGGTCGTGGTCGTCAGACGCTGGTGCAGTTCCTTGATCTCGGCGCGCATCGCCACGCGCAGCTTGGCGTCCAGGTTGGACAACGGCTCGTCGAACAGGAACACCTGCGGGTCGCGCACGATCGCCCGGCCCATCGCCACGCGCTGGCGCTGCCCGCCGGAGAGCTGGCGTGGGTACCGGTTGAGGTACTGCGCAAGGCCGAGGATCTGCGCCGCACGCTGCACCTGCTGGTCGATCGTCGCCTTGGGTACCTTCGCCAGGAGCAGCGAGAACGCCATGTTGTCGCGCACCGTCATGTGCGGATAGAGCGCGTAGTTCTGGAACACCATGGCGATGTCGCGCTCTTTCGGGGCGACGTTGTTCACCACACGCTCGCCGATCGCAATCTCGCCGGCAGTGATGTTCTCCAGGCCGGCGATCATGCGCAACAGCGTCGATTTGCCGCAGCCCGAGGGGCCGACCAGGATGACGAACTCGCCGTCCTCGATCTCGACGCTGACGCCGTGCAGGACCTCGGTGGAGCCGAACGACTTGCGGACGTTCCGAATGGAAACGTTGGCCATGATCCTCCCTACCCGCTACCGTCATGGCCGGACTTGGCCCGGCCATCCACGTCTTTCTTCTTGCTGTTGCATCAAAGCCGTGGCTGACGGGCCATGGCGTGCGACGAGTGGCGGGCCAAGCCCGCCACAGCCATCTAGAACTTCGAAACCCGCGTCTCCTTCGCGGTGATGAATTCCAGCAGTGCCGGCTTGCCCGCCTGCGTCTGCTCGATGCCGCGCTGGATCGCCGCCTTGATCTGGCCGGGATCTGTGACGCGCTCGCCATAGCCCCCGAACGCCTTCGCCATGTCGGCGTAGTTGCCGGAGATGTCGGTGGAGCGGTACTTCTCGGTCGACACCGGCATGACCTTCAGCTCGATCGCCATGGAGAAGTTGTTCATCAGGCACGACAGGATGGGGATACGCTCGCGCGCCGCGGTCTCGAAGTCCATGCCGGTGAAGCCGATCGCCGCATCGCCCCAGAAGTTGATGCAGAGCTTGTCCGGCCTCGCCAGCTTGGCCCCCATCGCCAGGCCAAGCCCCATGCCCAGCTGCGTGGTCTTGCCCCAGCCGATATAGGACATCGGCTCGGTGGAGACCCAGAACGGCGAGATCTGGTCGCGCGGGCTGCCGGCATCATGGGTGATGATGGTGTTCTTCGGATCGGTGGCACCCATCAGCTCCCAGATCACGCGATACGGGCTGATCGGCGCCTCGTTCGAGTTGAGCAGCGGCTTCCACTGCGCCATCCACTCTTCGCGCACGCTGGTGATCTCGGCCACCACGGCGCTCGGGTCGCGGTTCGCCTTGATGCTCTGCTTCAGCTCGCCGATCAGCGCATCGAGCGTCAGCGCGGCATCGCCCACCAGGCCAATCGAGCTGACCACGTCCTTGTTGAGGTGGTTCGGATCCAGCGTGGCGTGGATGAACGTCTTCCCCTTCGGGAACTTGATGCCGAAATTGGTTTCGGTGAACGAGCAGCCGATGCCGATGATCAGGTCGGCGTTGGCGACGAAGTGGTGCACCGTCTTCGGCACGGCGTTGCCGCCGGAGCCGAGTGACAGCGGATGGTTCTCGGGGAACGAGCTCTTGCCGCCAAGGCTGGTGGTCACCGGGGCGCCGAGCAGTTCGGCGAACTGGCGCAGCTGCGGCCAGGCCTCCGCCCAATGGACACCGGTGCCGGCATAGATCACCGGCCGCTTGGCCGCGAGGATGGCGGCCGCCGCCTTGCGCACATCGGCTGGATCAGGGGCATAGCGCACGTGCTGGACCGGCGTGTAGTCGAGATTGCCGATCTCCTCGTTCCAGATGTCGGTGGGAATTTCCACGATCGCGGGTCCGCTGCGGCCGTTGCGCAGATTGTTGAAGGCGCGCCGCAGGGCGTTGGCGATTTCCCCGGGCACGATCACGTGCTCAGAGATCTTCGACACGCCGCGCATCTCGCGCGAGGCGCTGTAGTTCGGGTCGATACCGGCAATGCGCCGCGGGTAGCCTTGCGGGATCACCAGCAGCGGCACGGATTCGCTGTAGGCCTGGGCGACGCCGCCATAGGCGTTCTCGCTGCCCGGCCCGTGCTGCATGCAGAAGGCGCCGATCTTCCTGCCCGACGTCACGCGCGAGATCGCGTCCGCCATGTGCAGGCCGATGCGCTCCTGGCGCACGATGATGGGCCGGATGTCGGCGGCCGCAGCGTATTCCAGCAGATGGTTGACGGGATAACCGCAGAGAATCTCGATCCCCTCGCGCTTCATGATTTCAGCAACAGCTTCGCCAACCTTCATCTCGCTCGTTCCCTATGTCCCTGGGTGATGGCGCGCACCGTAGGACCCGGCCGAGCCGGTGGCAATCTCAGGCGGCGACCGACGCGTCGATGCGCGCCAGCAGTTCCGCCGGCAGCGGTCCCGCATCGGCTGCCGCCACGCAGTCGGCAAGTTCGGCACGGTTCTTCACGCCCAGCACCAGCGTGTCGATGTCGAGCGACAGCGCGTAGCGGTGCGCGATGATCGCCGGGCTCTCGTCCAGTTCGGCGCACAGGCGACGGAAACCGGCGGCGCGGTGGTAGTCGCGGACTTCCGGATGGTCGTCGGCAAGCGGCCGGTCGATCGCCGCGGTGAGCGCCCCCGCCTGCACCGCGCGGATCCCCATGACGCCGACACCGTTCGCCCGTGCCGCTGCCATCACCGCGCGCGGCTTGGCGGGGCCGTGGAAGAACTTCAGCCCGCCCGGCGAGTTCAGCAGGTTGGCGATGCACTGCACCGCGGCCGGTGCCGGGCGCTCGCCCAGCAGCCGGATGATCGTGTCGGGGTGGCCGATGCCGGTCAGCCCCCAGGCGCCGATCAGCCCTTCGGCGACCAGCTTCTCGAACACCGGGCGTACATCGGCGATGAACACCGGGTACGGCGTCATGCGCGCACCGGCCTCGCCCCATCCGGCGGCGAAGTCCGCGTCCGGCACGACGTTGGAGTGCAGGAAGAACAGGTCGAGCCGCGCCAGCCGCAGCCGGCGCAGGCTGTCCTCGATCGAGCGCCGCAGGATCGCCTCGATCTCGCCGGCCGGCGGATTGCCCAGGTTGCACTTGCTGGTGACCCGCACGCCCGTCGGCAGCCGGCCGGCGAATGCCTCGCCGACAACCTCTTCCGCCTTGCCGTCGCCATAGCGCGGCGCGAGGTCGAGCAAGGTGATGCCGGCATGCACCGCTGCGTGCACGGTGGCGACGCATTCCTCGAATGTGGTCGCTCCCCACAGCATGCCGAGGCCGCCACCGCCCAGGGTCAGGGTGGAAACCGGCGCCAGATGACCGAACGGGTGCTGTCGCATGCGGGCAGGTCCTGTTGTCACAAAGGGATCGCACGCCCAGTCTGCCACGCTGGAACCATGCCACGCATCCCCATGCCTGCTCCGCTCCGCCTGGGCATCGCCATCGCGATGCTGGCGCTGGGGGCGCCCACCGCCCGCGCCGATCCGATACGGCCACAGTGCTGGGACTGCCTCGATAAGCTGATCATGCAGCTGCCTGCCGACAATCCGAACGAGGACCCGGCCTACGAGCAGGGCCTGACGCCGGGTTCCGTGCTGCCGGCCCTGATGCAGTGCAGCCTGGACGACAGCGAGATACCGACGCTGCAGCAGGTCATCGGCATCTTCACCGACGCCGCGGTGAACCGGGGCGGCGCCGCCTATGTGCGCGACCACCTGCCGGAGGTGGCGAAGCTGAGCGCCGAGGATCGCGCCAAGCTGGTGGACGGGGCGACGCAGGATCTGGAGACCACGCTGCGCCACCTCGTCGACCACAATTGCCGCCTGCTGCTGCAATCGCATTTCGACGAGGGTGCCGGCCGCAACTGGCTGCTGCACATGGTCGAACTGGGGCGCGTCCCGGAGCGCCCGTACCAGGAGGGTTCTCGTTGACAGCCGCGCCCTGCCGGCTATAACGCCGCCCCTCCGGCCGCCGGGCTTCCTGGCGGCCCGCGTTCATTTGGGAAACCGTGCGATGTTCGCAGTGATCCGCACCGGCGGGAAGCAGTACCGGGTGACGCCGAATGCGGTGCTGAAGGTGGAGAAGCTGGAGGCCGAGCCCGGCGCCACCGTGACCTTCACCGACGTGCTGGCGCTTGGCAGCGACGCCGGGCTGACGCTTGGCGCGCCCACCGTGGCCGGCGCCTCGGTCACCGCGACCGTGGTGGCGCAGGATCGGCTGGACAAGATCATCATCTTCAAGAAGCGCCGCCGGCAGAACAGCCGCCGGCGCAACGGCCACCGCCAGCACGTCACCGTGCTGCGCATCGCCGGCTTCAGCCAGCACGGCCAGGCGCTGGCGGCAGCCTCGGCCGAGCCTGATGCGGCAGCGATGGATGCCGTGGAGGGCCTTGCGGAGATATCCGGCGTGGACCCGGCGCTGGTCGAAACCGACCATCCGCCGCTGCCGTCGGGCGAGACCCACGGCACCTCGAGCGGCTCCACGGCCGCGCCGGAACACCTGCACGGCCTGACCGCCGAACCCCTGGGCGTCGATGCCGCGGCCGAGGACGCGGCGGAGAATGAGGCCGTCGTCTACGGCGAGGATCCGACCAAGGTAGAGACCAAGGAGTAGCGGCGCATGGCACACAAGAAGGCAGGCGGCTCCTCACGCAACGGCCGCGATACCGAAGGCAGGCGCCTGGGCATCAAGAAGTTCGGCGGCGAGGCGGTCGTGGCCGGCAACATCATCCTCCGTCAGCGCGGCACCAAGTGGAAGCCGGGGACCAATGTGGGCCTCGGTCGCGACCACACGATCTTCGCGCTGGTCGACGGCAAGGTGGAGTTCAGGCGCCGGTCGGATGACCGCGTGCATGTCTCCGTCGCACCGCTGCCGGCCGCCGCCGAATAACGCGCCGGAACCCGATTGCGTATCGAGCGGGGGTCGGCGTCAGCCGGCCCCCGTTTTCTGTCATGGCTGCGGGCAAAGCCCGCCCCTCAGCGTCATGGCCGGCCCGTGCCGGCCATCTGGAGCGACCGATGAAGTTCCTCGACGAAGCCAAGATCCACCTGCGCTCCGGCGATGGCGGCGACGGCGTGATCGCCTTCCGCCGGGAGAAGTTCATCGAATTCGGCGGCCCGGACGGCGGCAACGGCGGCAAGGGCGGCGACGTCGTGTTCGAGGCGGTGGCCAACCTGAACACACTGATCGACTTCCGCTACACGCAGCATTTCCGTGCGAAGAAGGGCGGCAACGGCGCCGGCTCCGACCGCACCGGGGCGGGCGCGCCCGACGTGGTGATCAAGGTGCCGGTCGGCACCCAGTTGCTGGCCGACGACCGCGCGACCTTGCTGGCCGATCTCGATGCGCCGGGGCAGCGCGTGGTGCTGCTGCGCGGCGGCGACGGCGGGTTCGGCAACGCGCACTACAAGTCCTCGACCAATCGCGCGCCGCGCCGCGCCGACAAGGGCTGGCCGGGCGAGGAGCGCGCGGTCTGGCTGCGGCTCAAGCTGATCGCCGATGCCGGGCTGGTGGGGCTGCCGAACGCCGGCAAGTCCACCTTCCTCGCCGCGGTGTCCGCGGCGCGCCCGAAGATCGCCGACTATCCGTTCACCACGCTGCATCCGCAGCTTGGCGTGGTCCGGCTGTCGGCCACCGAGGAGTTCGTGCTGGCCGACATCCCCGGCCTGATCGAGGGCGCCCACGAGGGGACCGGCCTTGGCACGCGGTTCCTGGGCCATGTCGAACGCTGCGCCGTGCTGCTGCATCTGGTGGACGGCGCCGCCGGCGATGTGGTGCGCGCCTGGCGCACCGTTCGCGAGGAATTGGCGGCCTATGGCGGCGGACTGGCGGACAAGCCGGAGATCATCGGCCTGAACAAGGCCGATGCGATGACCCCGCGCGAGGCGGCGGCGCGGCGATCGGCGCTGGCGAAGGCGTCCGGCGGGCGGGTGATGCTGCTGTCCGGCGTCACCGGTCAGGGCGTGCCCGAGGTGCTGCGGGCGTTGCAGCAGACAATTCCCTCCCCCGCGGAGCGAACGAGGGCCAGGGAGGCGGAGGTGCCGCATGAGCCTCTCCGTTCCCAACCCTCCCCCGGCACGCAGGGGAGGGAGATCTTGGCGTGACCCCTTCCCTCGCCGCCGCCCGGCGCGTGGTGGTGAAGATCGGCAGTGCTCTGGTGGTGGACCACGCCGCCGCCGCGCCCCGCACCGCCTGGCTGGACGGCGTCGCCGCCGACATCGCCTCACTGCGCACGCGGGGAGCCGATGTGATCGTCGTCTCGTCGGGCGCCATCGCGCTCGCCCGCCGCTCCTTGGCGCTGCACGCGCGGCGGCTGCGGCTGGAGGAGCAGCAGGCCGCCGCCGCGGTCGGCCAGATCCGCCTGGCCCAGGCATGGTCCGAGGCGCTGTCGGCCAAGGGCCTCACCGCCGCGCAGCTGCTGCTGACGCTGGACGACACCGAGGACCGCCGCCGCTATCTGAATGCGCGCGCCACACTCAGCACGCTGCTCGGCCTGGGTTGCATCCCGGTGATCAATGAGAACGACACCGTCGCCACCACCGAGATCCGCTTCGGCGACAACGACCGCCTCGCCGCACGCGTCGCCGAGATGACCGAGGCCGACCAGCTGATCCTGCTGTCGGACATCGACGGCCTCTACACCGCCGACCCGCGCCGCGACCCCGCCGCCGAACACATCCCCATCGTGCAGGTGGTTACGCCCGCGATCGAGGCGATGGGCGGCGAGCCGCCGCCTGGCTATTCGTCCGGCGGCATGCGCACCAAGCTGGTCGCCGCGCGCATCGCCACCCAGGCAGGCTGCGCGATGGCGATCGCGCAGGGTCACGTGGAGCGCCCGCTCGCCGCACTGGAGAAGGGCGCACGCTGCACCTGGTTCCTCGCCGCCCCGGAAGGTCGTTCAGCCCGCAAGCGCTGGATCGCCGGCGCGCTCGCCCCGCTCGGCGCGATGGTGGTGGACGCCGGCGCCGCCCGCGCACTCGCCGGCGGACGGTCGCTGCTGCCAGCCGGCGTGCACAGCATCGAGGGCACGTTCCAGCGCGGCGACCCGGTCGTGGTGCGCGACCTCGCCGGCAAGGCGTTGGCGCGCGGCCTCTCCGCCTACGCCAGTGCCGATGCGGAACGCATCGTCGGACACCGCTCGGACCAGATCGAGGCCATCCTCGGCTGGCGCGGGCGCGACGAGATGATCCATCGCGACGACCTTGTCTTGCTTTGAGCCATCCCGCAGCGGCAGACTGCGCCAAGAGGAACGTCCCGCGATGCACATCGAGACCGACGCCACCCAGCATCTGCAGCGTGCCGCGAAGGACGCCCGCGCCGCCTCGCACGTGCTGGCGCGCGCCTCCGATGCTGACCGGAATGCGGCGCTGCATGCGATGGCCGGGTCGCTTCGCTCGCACACCGCGGCGATCCTGGCGGCCAACGCCGGCGACCTCGACGCCTGCACCGGGACCGCCGCGTTCCGCGACCGGCTGGCGCTGACCGAGGCACGCGTCGAGGCAATGGCCAACGGGCTGGACGACATCGCGCGGCTGCCCGATCCGCTCGACCGTACGCTGGCCGACTGGACGCGGCCGAACGGGCTGCGCATCCAGCGCGTCGCCACGCCGATCGGCGTGATCGGCATGATCTACGAGAGCCGCCCCAATGTCGGCGCCGATGCCGCCGGCATCTGCCTGAAGTCGGGCAACGCGGTGATCCTGCGCGGCGGCTCGGAAAGCGTGCGCAGCGCCGCCGCGATCAACGGCGCGCTGGTGGCCGGACTGCGCAGCGTGGGAATGCCGGCCGCCTGCGTGCAGATCGCCCCGAACGCCGACCGCGCCTATGTCGCGGCGATGCTCGCCGCCGCCGGCCTGCTCGACCTGATCGTACCGCGCGGCGGAAAGTCGCTGGTCGAACGCGTGCAGCGCGAGGCGCGCGTGCCGGTGCTCGCGCATGCCGAGGGGCTCTGCCACACCTACGTCCACGCCTCCGCCGATCCGGCGATGGCCCGCCGCATCGTCGCCAACGCGAAGATGCGCCGCACCGGCATCTGCGGCGCCACCGAGACGCTGCTGATCGACCGCGCGATCGCGCCGTCGCTGCTGCCGGCGATCGTCGCCGACCTGCGTGCTCTCGGCTGCGACTTCCGTGCCGATGCCGCGGCGCGCGACATCGTCGCCGACCTGCCGCCCGCGACCGAGGCCGACTTCGACACCGAGTGGCTGGACGCGATCCTGTCGGTCGCGGTGGTGGACGGCGTCGATGCGGCGCTCGCGCACATCGCGCGCCACGGCTCGGAGCACACCGACGCGATCGTCGCCGAGAACGCGGATGCGGCGCAGCGCTTCCTGCGCGGCGTGGACAGCGCGGTGGCGCTGTGGAACGCCTCGACGCAGTTCTGCGACGGCGGCGAGTTCGGTTTCGGCGCCGAGATCGGCATCGCCACCGGCCGCATCCATGCGCGCGGCCCGGTCGGACCGGAGCAGCTGACCACCTACCGCTACCTGGTGACCGGGACCGGGCAGGTGCGTCCCTGAACGCCTGGCACGAGCCGATCCCGCGCTTCGGCGACCGTCGGCGCATGCGCGTCGGCCTGCTCGGCGGTTCGTTCAATCCGGCGCATGAAGGCCATCGCCACATCATCGCGCTGGCACGCCGGCGCCTTGGGCTGGATCAGGTTTGGCTGCTGGTCTCGCCCGGCAACGTGCTGAAGCCGCAGTGCGGCATGGCGCCGTTCGCCTGGCGCCTGGCATCGGCGCGCCGCATCGCCGACGGACGCCGCATCATCGCCAGCGCGATCGAGGCGGTGTTCGGCACGCGCTACACGATCGATACGCTGCGCCGGCTGCTGTGCCGGTTCCCGCGCGTGCACTTCGTCTGGTTGATGGGCGCCGACATCATGGAGCAGCTGCCGCGCTGGCGGCGCTGGCTGGAGTTCGTGCACCGCGTGCCGATCGCCGTGCTGCCGCGGCCCGGCTACAACCACCGCGCCTTCGCCAGCCGCGCCGCGCACCGCTTCGCCTTCGCCCGCCGGCCGGCACGCTGCGCCGCGATGCTCGCCACCCAGCCGCCGCCTGCCTGGGTCTTCCTGCCGGTGCCGCAGCACGCCGCTTCGGCCACCGCGATCCGCGTCAGCCAAGGAGCACTGCCATAACCAAGCCGCCGAAGCCGTTCTCGCCGGCGCGCCATCGCGCGGCACCACGCAAGAAGGTCGCGAAGCCGGCCTTGCGTGTGGCCGACAAGACGCCCGGCACGCCGCGCAAGAAGACGATCGCCGCCGGCCCGCAGAAGACAACGGCGCGACGCAGCCACAAGGCCGAGCCGTCGGCGCTCGAGCGTCTTCAAGCGGTCATCGTCGGCAGCCTGGAGGACGACAAGGCGGAGAACATCGTCGCGCTGGATCTTGCCGGCAAGGCGTCGTTCTGCGACCGCATGGTGATCGCCACCGGTCTCGCCGACCGGCAGATCGCAGCGATGGCGGAGCATCTGTCGGAGAAACTGCACAAGGCGGGGCAGCAGCGCGTACAGGTCGAAGGTGCCGGCGGCGCCGACTGGGTACTGATCGATGCGGGCGACATCGTCGTGCACCTGTTCAAACCCGAGGCGCGGGCGATGTATGCGCTGGAGAAGATGTGGGGCGCCGAGCTGGACGAGGTCAGCACGGGGTAATGCTGGCTGTGAGTGGCTTTGCGACTGTCCGGCTCCGGTGCGACAACCGCCACCTCGGTGGCCATCCCGACCCAGCCTTGTCACCATCGCTCGAGGTGACCGCTGTGTACCAGGAACCCGTCGAACCCTTATCAGAGGACACACCATGACCAAGTATCTGCACACCATGATCCGCGTCAGTTCGCTGGAGGACAGCATCGCCTTCTTCGGGCTACTCGGCCTGCGCGAAATCCGCCGCCGTGCGGACGAGAAAGGCCGCTACACCAACGTGTTTCTCGCCGCGCCCGGCGACGAAGCGGCCCCCTTGGAACTCACCTACAACTGGGATCCTGAGCCTTATGCGGGCGGTCGCAATTTCGGGCATCTCGCCTACGCCGTGGACAACATCTACGACACCTGCAATGCCTTCATCGCGCGCGGCGTAACGATCAACCGCCCGCCGCGCGACGGCCGCATGGCCTTCATCCGCACGCCTGACGGCATCTCCCTCGAGCTGCTACAGGCCGGCAACGCGCTGCCGCCAGCCGAACCCTGGACCAGCATGCCCAATACCGGTTCCTGGTAGCGTGGGAAGCCGCTGACGTGGCGCCGCATCCGCAGCGACTGACCGTCACCCGCCGCGCGTGGCCGCTCGCGCGACCGCTGACGACCGCGCACGGGATCGAGACCACAGTCGACGTCGTCGTCGCCGAAGTCTCCGATGTCGAGTTGCGTGGCCGCGGCGAAGCGGTGCCGCTTCGGCGGTACGGCGAGAGCATCGACAGTGTTGTCGCCTCGCTCGATGCGATGAAGGGCGCGATCACCTCGGGGCTCGATCGCGAAGCACTCCAAGGCGCACTTCCGCCGGGCGCGGCGCGCAACGCGCTCGACTGCGCATTCTGGGACATGGATGCGAAGCGCGCCTATCGCAGCGTCGCGGAACTGGCCGGGCTCGGCGCGGTGCCGCCGGTCGTGACGGCGTTCACGTTGGACTTCGATACGCCAGAGAAGATGGCCGGTCAGGCGGCCGCCAATCGCACGCGGCCGCAGCTCAAATTGGAACTGGGGGGCGACGGCGATGTCGAACGGGTGCGGGCGGTGCGACAGGCGGCGCCGGCGGCGCGCCTCATCGTCGATGCCAACGAGAGCTGGAATGAGGCGCAGCTTCGCGAATACATGCCGATGCTCATAGATTTGCGGGTTGCACTGATCGAGCAGCCGCTGCCGGCCGACGCTGATGACGCGCTGACGCGGTTGGCGCGTCCGATCCCGCTCTGCGCTGACGAATCCTGCCGGACGCGCGCCGATCTCGACCGGCTCGACGGGAAATATCAGGCCATCAATATCAAGCTCGACAAAGCGGGTGGGCTGACCGAGGCGCTCGCGCTGGCGGCGGAAGCGAAGCGGCGGGGCCTGCGGATCATGGTCGGTGGTGTGACCAGCACGTCGCTTGGGATCGCGCCGGCGCTGCTCGTCGCACAGCAGGCCGAGATCGTCGACCTCGACGGACCACTGCACCTGGCGCTCGATCGCGGGGCGGGACTGCGCTACGACGGCAGCACGATTTGTCCGGCTGATCCGAAGTTGTGGGGCGGACCTGGTTGATATGGGCCATAAACCCAGGCCGACCTGAATTGAGCTGGACTAGCAGCTGTAGCTGGTAGATGGGTCGCAAGCATGGGAGCCGTCCGCTCGCTGCTGCGGCAGCTCTGGCGCTTCACGGGACCGGAAGCAAAGCTTTCGGCCTCAGGTTTGACATTGCGCCTGCACCGCAGCTTCTGCCGGCAGTGCGGCAATTACTGTCGAAGGAGCACCTGTCGATGGCCAAATGTGGGCCTTGACGTTTTCGATGCACCTTCGGTAGGGTGTTGTTGCCCGAGTGGACCGTCACTGAGGGCGATCAGTCTCTTGCCGTACCGTCGGCATATAGAAGAAGAAAATGAACGACTTTGAGCACGCCGCCGTCGTGGAATTGCGGTTTCTCTCTGCACGCAAGCTGCAAGATCCGTTTGGTAAGCCTATTACCACCTACGAGTTTCGAGTAGATACTCGTCAAATCCCTGATCTGCCTAACGAAGCAAACGCCCGCACGGCTGACTCGGGTATGAACAGGCGCGTCTACCGTACCGTCAGGGACGCAGCGCTTGATGGAGATCTTGAGCTAGACGGTCAAGCGGTAACGCCTGGAATGTTTGGCTACAAGCATCTTGGAATTAACGTCATTGCCGACAGGGTCGAAGAGATTGCCGAGCGTACCGCGATATTACATTTCAAGGAAGGCCAGGGCGTCGTTAACGGTGGTCACGGTCTAAAAATTCTAAGAGACCTGCAGACCGACCCTAAATATGGCCCCCAAATGCCTCCAAACTTTATCAAGGTAACCGTTATAGCTGGGTTGGATCGCTCAATCATCCCCGAAATATCGGGTACCAATAATAGTTCTGTTCAAGTCAAAGCCCAATCACTGTTGGAACTCGAAGGCGCCTTCGAACCACTGAAGCAAGCGCTGAAAAAGACCCCTGTCGATGGCCGCGTTCAATGGCGGGAGGGCGACGATGGCGCGGTCAAGGTCGAAGATATTGTTGCGGCGCTGACCTGCTTCAGGATCGATGCTTATCCGATGGGAAAGCGTCATTCAAGATTGATCAATTCGTACACGTACAAGACTGGCTTGCTCGCCGTCTTTAGAGAGGAGATGGATAAATACCACCAACTCGCCAGACTTCTGCCGCAGATTTTGGAGTTTCAGGACTATATAAGGACGCAACCGCGAAAGACCTACAATGAGGCGGGTGGGAGGTTTGGCGCCCTCAAATTTGTGGACTCTATTTACACGGACCCTAAAGGCAGCAAGCGCGAGGTACCCCTACCGCACTTTGTGATGCCCTTTTCTTCGGAACAAAAGGTCGAGTACCCGACTTCGATATTGCGGCTGTATATCCAATCCTGGCAGCGTTTCGTAGGTTCGTCTCGTACGATAAAGAGCAGTTTCGGTGGACAATGCCGTTTCCAACGATAAAGGAATTTTGGGACAATATCTCTGTTGAGGTAATCGAGACTACCAGGGCGTCGTGTCAGAATGAAGGTTACAATCTAAACGCATTAGGCAAATCAAGGCCGCACTGGAGCGAAATCGAGCGGATAGTTGAGAATGCTACGCTTAAGTTGGAGATTGCACGCCTGAAGTCTGCTGGGTAGGCTCGCGTCAGCCGCTGTGATCCCCTTCAGCCTCTGATCCATCTCGGCTTGGCAAGCTGCCGAATGATGCAGGCAGCTACCTCCGAAGGCTTACGTCGCAGAGTCAGCGACGACATGCAGGCGGTGCGGCGCATCTCCTCGGGAAGTCCTGTCCCCAGGAAAGGCGGGCTCAATTCCGGCGTCAGATGGTTGAACAGAGCCCGCTCATGCTCCGCGGTCGCAATCTGGCGATCGCGGAACAGCGCAGCAAGCTGCGATACGTGGTCTGTCCGATCGAGAGTAAAATGGAACCGCAAATCACAGAACACGCAAAGAACAGCGGCGCCCTTCAGCTCCAGGACGATGCGTTTGATGTCAAGGCGAAGCTTGCCGAAGTTGAGCAACAAGCAGCGATGCGAGCTTGTGGTTTTCAGATAATTCAGGCACCGCGCGGATTCTTGCGAGACGGCGAGCCCAGACTTGCGGGGCTCGTGCACCAATGCGTTTTCATAGACTGTCTAAGAAATCCAGTTCCCAGCGTGGTGCACCGTCAGGGCGCAGCCAATGATTCGTTCGGACAGGAGGTTAATACCAGGACTCGCTGATCAGAACCGATGTGCCCAATCGCGGAGTCCGATGGACATGATGGTCCACGGCTGGGCCTCGAGCTTGTTCCAAGCATCGCAGCAGTGATCGAGCAGCGCGTCAGCGTCGTCGAAGATCCGGTTGGAGAGCCAGTTGTCGCGTATGTACTGCCAGACGTTCTCCTGCGGGTTCAGCTCAGGACACTTCGGCGGCAACGGCACGATGGTGATGTTGTCGGGCACCTGGAGTTTGTCTGAGAGATGCCAGCCGGCCTGGTCGAGCAAGAGCACCGCATGACGACCGGGGGCAACGTCGGCAGAGATCGCCGCGAGATGCAGGTTCATCATCGCGGTGTTGCACCAGGGCAGGATCAGGCCGACGGCCTTGCCGTGCTTGGGGCAAATAGCGCCGAAGATGTAGGTCGACGTGGTGCGTTGGTCTGATGGCGCCGAGGGCCGGCTGCCTCGCCTCGCCCAGCGGCGGGTGATCTTGTTCTTCTGTCCGATCCGGGCTTCGTCGCCGAACCAAAGCTCTATGTCGCCGGGATCGGCGCCATGCCGACGCGCGACCGTCGCCAGTATCGCCGGCCAGTTTTTTTAAAAGCCTCGACAGCACCCGCCGCCTGAGCGTGATGGCGCGGGCGGGCCGTCAGCTTACGAAAGCCCATTCCTCGCAGCTCACGGCTGAGCGTCTGCTTCGAGATGCTGATCTCGTATTCTTCCCGGATCCATTGGCAAAGATCGATGATCCGCCAGCGGACCACGCCATGCACTGCCGGGATCGGGCCGTGCTCGACCATTGCCGCCAGCGCGGCCCGGTGCGCATCGCTCAGCAGCGACGGTTTGCCAGGAGCCTTGCGGTCGATCAGGCCGTCGGGACCGTCCGCGTTGAACCGCAGCACCCAGTCGCGCACCACCTGCAGCGTCACGCCGCCAACTGCCGCTGCCTGCGTCCGGCTGCCTCCGTCATAGATCGCTGCCAGCGCCAGAAGCCGCCGCACCTGGACAGCATCCGCGGCACCGCGCGCAATCCGGCGCAGAAACGCCGCATCATGGTCCGGACGTAATGGGATCGGCTTCAGCATGGCGAACCTCCCCGTTCGCCAGCCTTGAATCAAATCTTCGCCGCGTCGGGAAGCACTCATTAAGTTCTCAGGTAACAGGACTTGGTATAACCCTGTCCTCGCCAATATCCATTTGCGTGTTTTGCGGTTCCGTTTTCCTTGTTCACTGCCGGCAAAACCTTGCCAATTCGTTGGCGCCAGCAACGCCGGCCGCGATCACCCGGTCGTCTTCAAAGCCGAAACCGCGGAGCCGCAAGCCTGGCGATATGGACTGCGCCGCCTTGCCAGCGGCCACGCCGCTGATGCAGCCGTGCGCCGATAGGACTCACGGTTCAGGTCTCGATCAGCAACTCGTCTTCTGCCCGAGCCGACTTCTGCAGTGCCACATCGCGCGTTGCCTGCGCCAGTCCCCGGTCCATCGCCAGGTCGAGATAGACGGCGTCGTACACACTCAACCGATGAGCGCGCGCCAGCAGCAACACCGGGCCGCGCTGCCGATCGGACTCGTTCTGCGTGTCGATCGGCAGCGACGCAAGCAGTTCCAGCAGTTCTTCGCACCGATCCGGTCTGACGCGCGGGCGACGCTCCGCATCAGCAGCAGGTTCG
This sequence comes from uncultured Alphaproteobacteria bacterium, assembly GCA_963812075.1. Taxonomy (GTDB): domain Bacteria; phylum Pseudomonadota; class Alphaproteobacteria; order Acetobacterales; family Acetobacteraceae; genus JAMXLO01. Next base: position 702,110 of record CAWETN010000010.1, on the reverse strand, counting down.
TGGTTTCCGCACGCCATAGCCGAGGCACCAGGGCACGCCGCTCCGCCAGGCTTCCGCGCAAAGCGTCGCTTTCCGGCGTCGTCTCATCGGCAAAGCACCACGCCGCGGCGACCGAGGCGTCGAGCACGAAGCCGCTCACCACCTCCGGCCGGCGTCGCGAACCTCCCGCCAGTCGCCTCCGAGGGTCTGCCCGGCCGCAATTTCCTTCATCCTGCGGATCGCCGCCTTGATTTGCTCCGGGTCGCGCCAGGCGCCGGTTGCGGGCCAATTACAGATTCCCCCATCTTGGGCACCGGACCGGCGATCACGGAACAACGCAGCAAACCGCGATATGGGCTGTGACCACCGGCTCAATATCCCTCACATCGCCGTCATGCCGCCGTCCACGAACAGCAGGGCGCCGGTGACATAAGAGGCATCGTCAGAGGCCAGGAACAGGATCGCGGCGGCGACCTCCTCCGCCCTGCCCGGACGCTTCAGCATGGTGCCTTGTGCGGCGCGGGCGTTGTACTGCTCGACGGTCTCGCCGGCCGCCGCGATGCGGCGCGCATGGAATGGCGTGAAGATCGGCCCAGGCCCGACCGCGTTCACCCGAATGCCCTCCGCCGAGTGGTCGGCGGCGAGCCCCCGCGTCAAGCCCGCGACCGCGGCCTTGGTGGTGTCGTACTGCAGATTGCCGCCGCCAGCGACGACGGAGCGTACGGAGGCGACGTTGACGATGGCGCCGCCCTGGTTGCGGCGCATCAGCGGAACCGCCGCCTTGGCGCAGAAGGCGTAGCTCATCAGGTTGACGCTGAGGATCTCGTTCCAGCTCGCGGCGCTTGCCTCGTCTATCTTTTCGTATTTACGGATGCCGGCATTGTTCACCAGGATGTCGAGGCGCCCGAATTTTTCCCCGGCACCGTTCACAAAGGCGAGGCATGCGGCCTCGGTGCCAACGTCGGCCTGTGTGAAGGCGATTTTGGCGCCGGCGGTCTCCAGTTCGGCCGCCACGCGCTGGCCGCGCTCGCCGTCCCGATCGCAGAATGCCACGCTCGCGCCCTCGGCCGCGAAACGCCTGACCGTCGCCTCGCCGATCCCCGATGCGCCGCCCGTCACCGCCGCAACCTTGCCGTCGAGCCTTCCCATGTCCGTCCCCTTCACTGCATTGCCAACGCGCATCCACGCTACATCGTATCCATCCGGCAGGCACCACCGTGTCGGCCCGCGTGGCTGCCCGACCTTAACCGGCTGCAGAAGAACGCAGGAGGCCTGTTGAGCACGTATTGCGCAAGTGGACGCAGACGTTCGGCCACCATTAGGGGACAGGCTCCCGAAATCGTCGTCGCGATACCGTCGTTACGCATAATGCGGAGAGCCACGGAACGCCGCCGCAGTGGCTGGCTTGCCGCGCCGGCGCGGTGCACATTGATGGCTCAGCGACACCCCCGGAGGGACGGCATGGCCGGCAAGATGATCAGGTTCAGATCAAGGGGACCGGCACATTGCATATCGTAGTCATCGGCGGCGGTGCGCTCGGCTTGTCGAGTGCGCTCCACCTGGTTGAGCGCGGCGTTGCCGTGACCGTGATCGAAGCCAGCGCGCTGGCAAGTGGTTCGACCGGGCGGTCGATCGGCGTCGTCGGGACACAACACGTGACGGCGCTCGACGTCGCCATGCGCGCCTACGGCCTCCGGCGCATCCGCGCCTGGGCGCAATGCGGGCTCGAGTTTCATCCGATCGGCTATCTGCGGCTCGGCAGGTCCGACAGGAGACCTTCAGCTATTCGAGCGGAGCCTCGGATATCAGCGCGAGTCCGGGATCGATAGCGCCCGCATTCTCGAACCGGCCGAAATGCGCGCGCTGGTGCCCGATATGAGCACCGACGGCATAACGGGTGGCTTGTTCGGGCCGGACAACGGTTTCCTCGATCCCCACCAGCTCTCGAGCGTGCTTGCGAAGATGGTGCGCGAGATGGGTGGCACCGTGCGGCAGCGCTGTCGACTTATCGGCGCCGATCGAAGGGGTATGGGTTATCGCCTCAAGACCTCGGCCGAGACGATCGACTGCGACGGCGTCGTGATTGCATCCGGCGCCTGGGCCGGGCGCGTGGCGGACGCTTTTCGGCCAGCCCCTCCCCGTCCTGCCCGAACGTCATGAAGCGGTGACGATCCGTCTCCCCGAGCCGCTCGCTTATGTCATGCCGATGGTGATGGACCTGGTCTATGGTGGCGGAGGAACCGGCCTCAACTTCCGCCATGATCGGCCCGGCCAGCTGGTGACTGAGATCCACAAATCCGCCGGCACCGGGGTCGCGGACCCGGACGACTACAACGAGCAGATCGAGGACGCCGGCAAGGAACATCTGGCGGAGCTGCTGCTGGAGAGACTTCCCGGACTGAGCGGCGCGGGGTTCGGTCACGGTTGGGCAGGGCTGTATCCGGAAAGCATTGATCGCCGTCCCCTTGTCGGGCCGTTCGACGGCGAGCCGCATCTCATCGCCGCGGCGGGCGCCGGCGGCTACGGCATCCAGCTCAGTCCGATCATAGGGGCACTCGTCGCCGACTGGCTCACGGAGGGCGCGCCGATCACGTTGCCCGAAGCGGCAGCACTTCGACCAGACGCCACGCGGGTTGGCTAACCCGGGCATCGTGTGCCACGCTTGGGCCGAGATAATCGGAGGTGCGCCATGAGCCAGCTCGAGATCGCAAACACTTCGTCGTCCTATGTGCCGCCGCTGCAGCGCACGGAAGGGCAGCCGCCCCCCATCGCCGCACATGGCGGCCTGTCCTACATGGCGTTCGACCGGGACGGCGATGCGGGAACCGCCCAGGCGATCGAGGACGCGCTCGCCGAGATCGCCGAGGGCGAGGGCCAGCGCGTCATCGACATGATCGACAAGGCGCCGCCAGGCCCGATCAAGACACGATGGGGCCTCGCGTTCCGCGAGTGGGACGAGTGCGTGACCTATATCCGCAACTCGAACAGCATCAAAGTCCCCGCCGGCGGCGTGGCGCTGCCGCTGCCCTACACGGTCCACGAGCGGCCGACCTACTCCATCGTCCCATCCAATACCGTCTGGCGCGACCCGGCACGCGCCGACACGGCGGCAATCCTGCGCAAGAACGAGCAGGACAACCGGCGGCGGGACCTGTTCTTCGTGCAGGTGCTGCGCGACGCGCGGCGCATCGGCGAGTACTACCCGGGCCTCAGGCCCGACAGCCCGGACTGCATGGACAAGCTCGGGCTGTCGCTGGCGCATCTCGAGTCGAAGTGCACCAACATCTATGACTCGGAAGAGGTGGAGCGGGTGTACTACCCGGAGATCGAGAAGCTCCTGCTCGAGTTCTTCCCGGACGCCACCGACGCGCTGGTCTACAACCACGACGTCTTCGACAAGGATTACGCGGGCGACCGCACGGAGAACCAGGACGCCAAGAACCCTGGCGTAAACGCCAACTACGCGATGCTGGTGCACAACGACCTGAACGACAACAGCGGCCGTGTGCGCTGCCGCGAGCTGCTCACCAAGAACCTGCGCAACTTCGGGCGCACGCAGCACTACACCGAGGAAGCGGCCGACGCGAAGATGTCGCGCCGGTTCATGTCGATCAATCTCGCCAAGCCGATCGAGACGATCGAGCAGTATCCGTTCGTGCTGTGCGCCTGGCCCTCGTTCGCCGACCAGCCGTACATCAACAACTACCGGATCTACGACGACCGGGTGGGCGAGACCACGCGGTTCACCTTCCGTCCGGACCACGAGTGGTACTGGTTCCCGCAGCAGAAGCCCACCGAGGTCTCGATGCTGAAGTGCTATGATTCCGTGACCGACGGCTCGGTGTCGCGCTGGTCGTTCCATAGCGCCTGCATCGACCCGACCGCGCCGCCGAATGCCCGGTGCCGCAAGAACGTCGTGGTGCGGTCTTTCGTCTTCTTCTAGGACGGCGGACGGCGGCTCGGCTAGGACGCCGAGCCGCCTGTCTCGCGCACGGGTTTCGGCCGCCGCGTGACGATCATGAGTGGAAGCTGTGAACCCATTCACTCTTCCACTCTGCTCACATTCAGTGGCTCGGCGGTACCGTCTGCCCGGGATCGTTCCGTCTCACGTGCGCCATTCCTAATGGGAACCCTTCTCGAGTTCGTTCAGTCAATGGAGGCGATCGAAAGCGGTTCGGGTGGAGAATGGGGTCCGGTATGGCCAATGTCCAATCCAGGCTGAGAACGCGAGCGCCTCGGGCGAGGTTCGCGCGGTCCAGTCCCCGACCTGCCTGGCTCGATACTGAAAGATGCCTGCCGTTTGGCGGCGGGTATTACGGCGACGACATGTGGCTGGTGCCGGACTGCCGCCACAGCGCGGATCTGCCACGCGTCCTGGCGATGAATTCGTCCGATTGGAAGGTGGGTTAGCGACGATGTGGCGCGAACTCGCTCCGTCGTTCGACGAATTCTGGGAAATTGTGAGGCGCTATGTCTAAGGGCCGCAAGCCGACGACGACTTCGCGAAATTGACCTTGTCGTGAAGCGGGTCTTTGTCGACATGCGTTATGCACGCTGATAACAAACTATGTCTGCACGGTGCTGAGGAGTTTCGATGGCTGGGAAAGTTGTCACCTGCCTGTGGTTCGACCATGGCGAGGCGCGGAAAGCGGCGGACTTCTACGCCGCCACCTTTCCCGACAGCCATCTCGGGCACGTGCTGCAATCGCCATCCGACTACCCGGGGGGTGAACAGGGCAAGGAGCTGACCGTCGAGTTCACGCTGCTCGGCCAGGCTTTCGTCGGCTTGAATGGCGGCCCGATGTTCACGCCGAACGAGGCGGTGAGCTTCCAGGTGATGACCGACGACCAGGCGGAGACCGACCGCTACTGGAACGCGATCATCGAGAATGGCGGCAGCGAGAGCGCGTGCGGCTGGTGCAAGGATCGCTGGGGCTTCTCCTGGCAGATCGTGCCTCGGGCCTTGATGGCCGCGATGAAGGATCCGGATCGTGCCGCGGCGAAGCGGGCGATGGACGCCATGATGACGATGCGCCGCATCGACATCGCCAGGATCGAGGCTGCGCGAGCGGGCGAGCCCGCAGCCTGACGCGGCAATGCCGGAGCGGTCCAACGGTCCGCATGAATGACGCGGAGGACCCGCAGAGATTCCGCGGAGGACCGCGGAGCTTCCAGCGCCAGCTTCGCCTCCGCCGGTCCTCCGTGGAGCTAGTCCCACTGAGACAGTTCGATCGTCGTGCCTGCCGGACCGACGAGAAACACGAGTTTGCGCGAGTGGAACTCCATAATATCGTTCCTGGTTTCGTAGCCATTGTTCCTCATCACCGCGACGACCGTGTTGATATCGTCGACTGCGAAGCAGACGTGGTTCAAGCCGATTTTGTGTAGATCACGTATCTGGGGATCTGTGATCGCGGCCGGCTGTCTGTAGTGCAGCAGTTGGATTTCGGTTCGAGGTGTCACGCCGTCCGCGACAAGCGTCACATGATCGGCCACAAGGCCAGCCACACCCATATAGGCAGCCATGGTCGGACCCGAGATGACGACGTTCGTCGTCTCACGGAAGCCTAACAGGCCAAAGAAGCGCTTCGCGTCAGCAAGGTCTTCGACGACAATCGTCAGGTGGTCGAAACGTCTGATCATGTGCATCCTCCGTCTGGGTGGCAGGGGCGGTCTTCGAGCTGTCCGCTGGTCCGCATGAACCGCGGAGGGTTGCCTCGGCGGACGCACCGCGGGCCCTCGGCGTAAAGCAGTGCCGCCGCTCGATCGGCTGCGCAAGTCGCCCGGGGACTGGTTCACCGTGCCGCACCGGTGCACATTGCGCCACCAGCGACATCCGGGAGGAACAGCATGGCCGGCAAGGTGATCATCAGTTGCGCCGTGACGGGCGCGATCCACACGCCCAGCATGTCGGACTACCTGCCGATCACGCCGGAGGAGATCGCACGCTCCTCGATCGAGGCGGCGGAGGCCGGCGCGGCCATCATCCACCTGCACGCACGCGACCCCAACACCGGCGAGCCGACGCCGGACCCCGCGGTGTTCATGCGCTTTTTGCCGGTGATCAAGCAGAGTGTCGATGCGGTGGTGAACATCACCACCGGCGGCGGGCTGAACATGACGCTGGAGGATCGGCTCGCCGCGCCGCTGCTGGCGAAGCCCGAGATGTGCAGCCTCAACATGGGCAGCATGAACTTCAACATCGCCCGCGCCGGCGATCGGGTGAAGACCTGGAAGTACGATTGGGAGAAACCGTATCTCGATCGCACCGACGACCACATCTTCCGCAACACGTTCCGCGACATTGCCGGCATCACCGAGCGTCTGGGGAAGGCGCACGGCACGCGCTTCGAGTTCGAGTGCTACGACGTCGGGCATCTGTACAACCTGGCGTACTGCCTGGATCAGAAGATCGTCGAGCCGCCTCTGTTCGTGCAGACGATCTTCGGCATCCTGGGCGGCATCGGCGCCGATCCGCGCAATCTGCTGTTCATGCGGGAGACTGCGGACAAGCTGTTCGGCGACGCCTATGTCTGGTCGGTGCTGGCCGCGGGGCGGCACCAGATGAACTTCACCACGATGGCCGGCATCCTGGGTGGCAACGTGCGCGTCGGGCTGGAGGACAGCCTGTATATCGGTCGCGGTGCGCTGGCGAAGTCCAATGCCGAGCAGGTGGCGAAGATTCGCCGCATTCTGGAGGACCTCAGTTTGGAGATCGCCTCGCCGAAGGAAGCGCGCGAGATCCTCAAGCTGAAGGGCGGCGACCGCGTGGGATTCTCGACTTCGCCTCTCCCGCGCGGCGACCCTAGCAGCGCGTGCGCGAAGCAGATTACGCGTCGCGGCGCGCGGCCATGAACTCCTCCCAGTGCTGCCCATCGAACAGGCTGGGATGCAGGTTGGCGAGATCGACGCCCTCCAGGCAGCGCACGTTCACGCTGATGCCGTCCGGCTTCGACCGCGGCGTGTAGAACGAATGGATGCCGCAGTGCCGGCAGAACGTGTGCTTCGCCACGCCGGTGCCGAACGTGTAGGTGGCGATCGCATCGGTGCCGCGCAGCAACTCGAACCGCTCGCGCGGCACCACCATGTGGATAATGCCCTTCTGCGTGCAAATCGAGCAGTTGCACACCGACACCTCGTCCAGGTCGCCCTGGACACGAAACCGCACCTGGCCGCAGTGGCAGCCGCCTTCATAGGTCGCGAGCATGACATGGCTCCGATTGTGTCCGACCGGCACGCTACCACGCGCCGCGCTGGCGCCAAACCAGGGCGATCGCGCATCAAGACGATCATCGATCCCGCACTCCTTTTTTCGTACCAGAACCGACCGGCGGCAACTCTCAAGACGCCTGCTGCAGCCATCGGCGTTGCTGAACGCAGAGATCGTTGGCTATACTGCTCTCGTCCTGACGAATAGGTTGTTCATAGGGCTGAAGATTCGCTTACATGCCGGTTGGACCAGACTTTGCGATTGCAGGCTTGCCACAGGCAGTGAAGGTATGACGACGTGATCTCCTACTGCATCGCTGCCTATCGCCCCAACTATGTCCGAGTTCTGTTAGCGGACCTGGTGACGAAGACCTCGACGCCATTTGAGATTCTCCTGTGGCTGAACGTGGCGGATGGGGCACTCGATGCCGACATCGAGGCGGCGATCAAAAACGGCGTGCCACTGCGCGTGATAGGCCGCACACCAGAAAACATCGGCATGGTCGCGTACGCCTCGCTGTTTCGTGCGGCTCGCTATCCGCTGATCACCCAGATCGACGACGACGTGGTCTGCATCTCACGTGGCATTGCCGAGCGGGCGGATCGACTGTTCAAACGCTTTCCCAACGTCTCGCAACTGGTCGCGGACGTATGGCAGGACGAATTTACGACGGGTGCCCGCCCGCCATTGGACCGTTACGCCGCGTTCGATGCCGACGAGGGCTTGTACAGCGGCGCCGATTGACGGCTGGTTCGCGATCTACAATCGGTCGATCCTGCCTTTATTGCTCGAGTTGCCCTTTGAACCTTACTTTTCACTCGGCGCAATGGTGCTCGGCCGGCTTGCGCAGCAGGGGCAACACGGGGTGCTCGACCTCGGAATGAAGGTCTTTCACGTAATAGGTCCGGAGTATGCCCATGCTTTCGGCATGCTCGACTTCGAGATTGCAAAGTACCGCCGGCTTGGGCGTGCCGAGATTGTGGACTGGTACGAAAACCATCGAAGAGCGGCGGGTTCCCGCGAGGAACTGGACGCCAGGATCGAAGCCATCCGGCTGTCGCTGGACAGCACGATGTCGCCAACCATTTAGGGATCGGTCGGAACGGATGGATTCGAACCGGCGGAGAGACCGGGGTTCGTGATCCTTCCGAAGCCATCTATTCCACCGCCGGGAGCACGCCTGGCGCTCGCTGACCGCAGGACCAATGTTGTCCATTGACCCTCACGAATGCGCATATCGAGCCTGAGCCCGAGTTTCAGATGAGGCAGCAGAACGTAGCGCTCCTGCTCCCTTGTCAGTCCGGACAGCACAACGCTCGCCCCGGGTCGCAGATGCATCGCAAGCTGGCGTGCCATGAGGCTCAACGGACGCGCCAGAATGTTCGCAAGCACCAGGTCGTAGGGTCCTTCGGTGCGAACTGCGCGGTCCTTCCAGCCATCCGCGCGCCTTACCCTGACCAGCCTCCCGAGCCCGTTCAGACGCGCATTCTGCTGCGCCACATGGACCGACCACGGCTCGACGTCGGTCGCCAGCACCTTGCGACGCAGGAGCCGGGCCGCTGCCAACGCCAGGATGCCGGAGCCGGTGCCCAGGTCGATCACTCGTTGCGGCTTCCTTCGGCTGACGCGCTCGATGGCCCGGAGACATCCGCGCGTAGAGCCGTGTTCTCCCGAGCCGAATGCGAGGCCGGCGTCGATCCTCAGAGCAAGACGGCCGCCGAGTGAGGGCGTTCGCAGGTGGGTTCCGTGGACATAGAATCGTTGGCCGATCAGCTGCGGCGGAAACCCCGCGTAGGATCTGGCGAGCCATCCATCCGTATCGGTCGGTGCCCGTTGCAGCGGCGCGTTCACGCCCGACACCATTGCCGCCAGCGCCAGCGCCGCGGCGAGGGCTGCCTCGTTCCCGGCGGGAACCCTGATGCCTTCGACGCACCAGCTGCCGGCTGCGCTGTCACGGAAGAAGCCCACAACGTCGCACGCGGTCGCCAGAGCCGCCTCATAGGCCTCGACCGCCGCCTCCGGGACGTGAACCGAGACCGTTTCCAGAGGCCCGGCGTGCCGCCGCGGGCCGGCCTTCATGCCTTCTCCACGAACCGATCCAGCACGCGCTTGTCTCCGGCCTTGTCGAATGCCACGTCCAACCGGTCGTCCTCGGCTGCGGTTACGACGCCGTAGCCGAACTTCTGGTGGAACACGCGTGCGCCAACCGGGATCTGATCGTTGCGCGCCGGCCGCGCGGTGCGCTCCCAGGCTTCCACGGTGTGCGTGCGGCGAGCCACAACGGGAAACTGGCCATTGAAGATCGTGCCGGCCAGGCCGCGCGCATCCCGAACCAGAGCGGCGGAGCCGGCCCGTTCCACATCGGTCGCGGGCAACTCCTCGGTAAATCGGCTGGGAATGCTGCTCTGCCAGCTGGCGTAGATCCGCCGGTTGGCGGCATGACTGACGATGGCCCGCCGCCGCGCCCGGGTGAGACCGACATAGGCCAGTCGTCGTTCCTCCTCCAACGCCTTCACGCCACCTTCGTCCAGAGCGCGCTGATTGGGGAACAGCCCTTCCTCCCAGCCCGGCAGGAAGACCGTATCGAACTCCAGTCCCTTTGCACCGTGCAGCGTCATCAGGCTCACCTGGTCGCCCGCGCTCGCATCGTCGTTTTCCATCACCAGCGCGACATGATCGAGGAAACCTGCCAAGGTTTCGAAGTCGGCCAAAGCACGGACCAGCTCCTTGAGGTTCTCGAGCCGCCCGGAAGCATCGGGCGATGGGTCCTTCTGCCACATGTCCGTGTAGCCGCTCTCGTCCAGCAGGGTCGCGACCGTCACCACATGTCCGTCGCTGTCCAGCAGCGATCGCCATCGGACGAAGCTGCGCAGCAGCTCGTCGAGCTGTTCCTTCACCCGCCCTCTGAAGCCGCCGCCGCCGACCAGCATCGCCGCCGCTGCCATCAGCGGCACATTCTCAGCCCTGGCCTTGTCGTGGATGATGCGCAGCGAAGCATCGCCGACGCCGCGCCGCGGCACGTTGACGATGCGTTCGAAGGCCAGATCGTCGGCCGGCTGGTTGACCAACCGCATATAGGCGATCGCATCGCGGATCTCCTGGCGTTCATAGAACCGCAGTCCGCCGACAACCCGATACGGCACACCGATGGTCAGCAGCCTCTCCTCGAAGGCACGCGTCTGAAAACCGGCGCGCACCAGGATCGCGATTTCCGCCAGCGGCTCGCCCTCACGCCGAAGGGCCTCGATGCGCTCACCCACCATCCTGGCTTCTTCGTCGGAATCCCACAGCCCGATCACGCTCACCCGATCACCCGTCGCGTCCCGCCGGCCAGGACGCAGGGTCTTCCCGAGCCGCCCCTGATTGTGCGCGATGAGCGCCGCGGCGGCGGCGAGAATCGGTGCCGTGGAGCGATAGTTCGCCTCGAGCCGAACGATCTTGGCGCCGGGAAAGTCTCGCTCGAAGCGCAGGATATTTTCAATCTCGGCACCGCGCCAGGAGTAGATCGACTGATCGTCGTCGCCGACGCAGCAGATATTGCGGTGGCTCTGTGCCAGAAGCCGAAGCCACAGATACTGCACAAGGTTGGTGTCCTGGTATTCATCGACCAGGATGTAGCGGAACATCCGGTGGTAGTGTGCGAGGATCTCGGGCTGCTCACGCAGCAGCCCGGTCACGTGCAGCAGCAGGTCACCGAAGTCCGCGGCGTTGAGCGCGCGCAATCGCGCCTGGTAGGCGGTGTAGAGGACGCGCGCGCCGTGGGCGCCGAATTCCGCATCCTCCTGCGGCGTAACGCGCGCCGGTGTCTGGCCACGGTCCTTCCAGCGTTGGATCATCGCCATCAATGCCTGCGGGGGCCATCGCCTCGTGTCCACCCTGTCGGCATCCATGACCTGCTTGAGGAGCCTCATCTGGTCGTCGGAATCCAGAATAGTGAAGCGCGGGGTGAGGCCCACCTGTTCCGCGTGCCGACGCAGCATGCGGGCGCACAGCGCATGGAAGGTGCCGAGCCACAGGCCCTCGACCGGCCGTCCCAGGATCGCCCCGACGCGCTCGCGCATTTCGCGGGCGGCCTTGTTGGTGAAGGTGACGGCCAGCATCTGGCCCGGCGAGGCGCGTTCGGTCAGCAGGATATGCGCGAAACGAGTGGTCAGCACGCGGGTCTTGCCGGTACCCGCCCCGGCCAGCACCAGCAACGGGCCGTCCACCGTCTCGACGGCCTCGCGCTGCTCAGCATTCAAACGGGCAAGGTAGTCGCTCATGGCGGACCACGCTTATCGCATGGTTTCTCCGGATTCCCGCGACCGAACACCCAGGATATGGGCGATCGCGTAGGTCAGTTCCGGCCGGTTGAGCGTATAGAAGTGGAATTCGTCGATCCCGTTCGCCTGCAGCAGCCGCACCTGCTCGGCCGCGACCACCGCCGCGACCATCCGGCGCGTCTCGGGATCATCGTCGAGCCCGGCGAACATGTGCCCAAGCCAGTCCGGGATGCTGCCACCCGAAAGCGCCGACATCCGTTGCAGCCCGGCCAGATTGGTCACCGGCATGATGCCCGGCACGATCGGCGCGGAGATGCCGGCGGCGAGGCACAGATCGAGAAAGCGCAGGAACACCGACGTATCGAAGAAGAAATTGGTGATCGCCCGATTGGCACCGGCGTCCAGCTTGCGCTTCAGATTGTCGAGGTCCTGCATCCGGGACGTCGCCTGCGGATGCACCTCGGGATAGGCCGCCACCGAGATCTCGAACGGTGCGACGCGCCGCAGGCCGGCCACCAGGTCCACCGCGAAAGGGTATCCGTCGGGGTGGCTCTGATAGGCCTCGCCGGGCGGCGGGTCCCCCCGAAGCGCAACGATGTGGCGTATCCCGGCCTGCCAGTACTGCCGCGCGACCTCGTCCACTTCCTCGCGCGCGGATCCCACGCAGGTCAGATGCGCCGCGGGCACCAATGCGGTCTCGCGCACGATGCGCTCGACCGTTGTGTGCGTGCGCTGGCGGGTGCTGCCGCCCGCGCCATAGGTGACCGAGACGAACCTGGGGCGAAGCGGCTCGAGCCGCCGGATGCAGGTCCAGAGCTGCTGCTCGAGCGCCTCGGTCCGCGGCGGAAAGAATTCGAAGGACAGCAGCGGAGGAGGGTGCGCGGCACCGCGTGCGGGCAGCGCCCCGAACCGCGGGCCGGTCAGCCAGCGTTCAAGCGTCGGTTGTGGCTGGTCGGCCGAGCCTGCCTGGGTCAAGTCCTTCATATTGCCTCTTTTCCCATGTTTCCCATACCGGCGCGAGCAGCGCTCAGGCCCGAGGTTGACATTGCACGATGACCGGCAGCCGCCTAGTCTGCGTCTAGGAACTCGCAACCGCCGCTGTGACGGTAGGCGGAAGGGACCCCCATGTGTGCCTTTCGGCCGACCACGGCTTCGCCCGAGGAATCAGATGCGTGCAGTCATACGCCGTCACCTCCTGGTGATCACCGCCTTGCTGGCCGGCGGCCTGTGCGGTTGCGCCACGCCGCCACCGGCGGATGATGCGGACGCCGTTGCCGATTTCAACGAAGCCAACGACCCCCTGGAACCGACCAACCGCGCCCTTTACGCCTTCAACAACGGCCTCGATACGGTGATCTTCGCTCCGGCCGCCCAGGCCTATCGATACCTGATTCCGTCACCCGTCCGTGGCGGCATTCACAACGTGTTGGTCAATCTGGGGACGCCGGTCCAGCTGGGCAACGACATCCTCCAGGCGAAGCCCCGGCGGGCAGGGGACACCACCATGCGATTCCTCATCAACACCACGGTAGGTGTGCTGGGGTTCTTCGACATCGCCAAGGGCTGGGGCTACCCGGATCACGAAGCCGACTTCGGCATGACCCTCGCGCTTTGGGGTTTGCCGGAAGGGCCGTTTCTCTTCCTGCCTATATTCGGGCCTTCCGATCCGCGCGATGCGGTCGGTCTGGGCGTGAACGCGGCTATGGACCCATTCACCTGGGTGGGTCAGGGTGCCGCCGTCCGTGCCCTCGACTGGTCGCGGATCGGCATGAATGCGGTGGACCAGCGGGAACGCCATCTCGACGACATCGACAGTGTCAAGAAGACTGCGCTGGATCCGTACGCGACTTTCCGCAGCCTCTACCGACAGCACAGGCAGTCCGCAATCAACGACGCGCGGAACGACAAGCGGGCCACCATTCCCATCTGGTTCCCGGAATCCCGAACCCCAGATACAGTCACCTATTCACCGGCACCGTCGCCGGTTCAATGAGCGAGGCGAGACAGCTATGCCGAAGCGCCGCACTCTCCTGATCCTTGCCGGGGCATCACTGCCTCAGCTTGCCGGTTGGCTCGATCGTCCCGCCGTTGGTCAGACGGCCGACGGACGCGCCAGCGCTTTCGTCAAGGGCATCGGCGACAGGCTCGTGGCGGTGGTGAACAGCCCGGACAGCGATCGTGACAAGCGGGCGAAGCTCACCGCCATCATCGACGGGGCGGTCGACGTTGACGGGGTTGCGCGCTTCTGTCTCGGCAGATTCTGGCGCAATGCCTCGGCCGAACAGCAGCAGCGCTTCACGCAGTTGTTCCACCAGGTGCTGGTGAACAACATCACCTCCAAGCTCGGCGAATATCGCGGGGTTCGCTTCACCATGGGTCGGGCGCAGCAGCGCGATGAGAATACCGTCGTCTCCACGGTTGTGGAGCGACCGAACAATCCGCCGACCAACGTCGACTGGATCATCAGCAACCCAGCCAGCGATCCGAAAATCATCGACGTCGTCGCCGAAGGGACCTCATTGCGTCTCACGCAGCGCCAGGACTATGCCTCCTACCTCAGTCGCAACAACAACAACATCGACGCACTGATCAACGCCATGCGGCAGCAGGTGGCGCAGGCGGGCTAAGCGGCCTGCACGCTCTGCCCAACCTCCCCTTTGGCAACCGTCACGCCGGATGCTACCCATCGGTAGCATCATCGATTGGAACGTGCATGCCAGACGCAGGAGTGGCGCCGGCCGGGGCGGTCGCGCGCAAATGGGAGTCGATCGAGACGGTCGAGCAGGGGCTGGCCGCCGTCGGCTACATCCCGAGCCGGCAGATCGCCACCGCCGTCTATCTCGCCGAGCATCTGCAGAAGCCGATCCTGGTGGAAGGCCCTGCGGGGGTCGGCAAAACCGAGCTCGCCAAGTCGGTGGCCGCGTTCCTCGACCTGACGTTGATCCGCATGCAGTGCTACGAGGGGCTGGATGAGGCGAAGGCGCTGTACGAGTGGAAGTACGGCAAGCAGCTGCTCTACACCCAGATCCTGAAGGACAAGATCGGCGACGTGCTGGGTGCCGTCGACACGTTGCCGGCGGCGCTGAACAAGCTGCACGCGTTCGGCGACATCTTCTTCTCGCAGCAGTTCCTCGAGCCGCGGCCGTTGCTGCGGGCCTTGCAGCAGCCCGATGGCGCGGTGCTGCTGATCGATGAGATCGATAAGTCCGACCAGGAGTTCGAGGCATTTCTGCTGGAGATTCTGTCGGACTTCCAGGTGACGATCCCGGAGATCGGCACGGTGCACGCGCTGGTGGCACCGATCGTTCTGCTGACCTCGAACAGCACGCGCGACCTGGGCGATGCATTGAAGCGGCGCTGCCTGCACCTGCACATCGGCTTCCCCGACGCGAAGCTGGAGGCGCGCATCATCGAGAGCCGCGTGCCCGGGATCGAAAAGAGCCTGCGGCGCGAGCTGGTGGCGTTCGTGCAGCAGCTGCGCACGCTGGATCTGAAGAAAGTGCCATCGGTCAGCGAGACGATCGACTGGGCGCGCGTGCTCGTGCTGCTGCACGCGGCCGCGCTCGACGCGGATCTGGTGCGAGACACGCTGAACGTATTGCTGAAGTTCGAGGCGGACATCGAAGTGGCGAACCGACAGATCGCCACGCTGACGCAGAAGGCGCGCCAGGAGGCGGGGCTGCCGGGATGAGCCTGAGCCGAGACCTCCTCCCCGGTACGGCCCTCCCCCTCCCCTCGCGGGCGGCGGCTGGAGGAAGGGTGCCGGAACTCGTCAGCGAACCTCTCCGCCAGTTCCTTCAGGCGGCCCGCAGCGCCGGCATGCGCGTCTCGGCGGCGGAGGGCATCGACGCCGCCCGCGCCGTTCAGGTGGTCGGCTATGCGGATCGTCCCCTCCTGAAGGACACCCTCTCCTTCGTCCTCGCCAAGAGCCTCGACGAGAAGCATCTGTTCGATGAGTGCTTCGACCTCTATTTCCGCCGCGACAGCCTGGCATTCGAGGACGAGCCCGCCACCGATATCCAAACTCCCGCCTTCCAGTCCGGCTTCGGCGGCGAAGGCACCGGCGGCGGCGGGCGCTCGCTCTCCCAGCTGCTGCTGGACGACGACCGCGCCGCGCTGTCGGCGGCCATGGAGGCGGCGGCGCGCGAGTCCGGCATACAGAACATCCGCTTCTTCACCCAGAAGAACCTCTACGCCCGCCGCATCCTTGACCGCATGGGCCTCCGCCAGGTCGAGCGCGATACCGAGGCGCTGCGCAAAGCCGGTGACCAGCCGATCGCCGACCGTCTGGAGAACCGCATCGAGGCGCTGCGCGACCAGGCGCGCGACCTGGTCGAGCGCAACCTGCTGCTGTTCGCCCGCGGCGAGACCGAGAAGTTCCGCGAGGAGTTGCTGAAGTCCGCCCGTCTGTCCAACCTCGAACGCCGCGATCTGGACAGGATGCGCGTGCTGGTACGCGCCATGGCCAAGCGCCTGGCTGCCCGCTACGCCAAGCCTCGGCGCCGGCGCCGGCGCGGCCAGCTCGACGTGCGACGCACGCTGCGGCGGAACATGGGGTGGGGCGGCGTGCCGTTCGTTACCGTGTGGCGGCAGAAGCGCATCGAGAAGCCGCGCGTGATGGTGCTGTGCGACGTGTCCGGCTCGGTCGCGGCGATGGCGCAGTTCCTGCTGATGTTCCTCTATGCGCTGAACGAGGCGCTGAAGGACATCCGCTCGTTTGCCTTCGCCGGCAGCCTGATCGAGGTGAGCGATATCCTCGAGGCCGAACCGATCGAGGCGGCGATCGCCAGGATCATGCAGGCGATCGGCTTCGGCTCATCGAACTACGGGAACTCGCTGGCGGACTTCGAGGACGGCTGGGAGCGTAACGTTTCCAACAAGACCACGATCATCATCCTGGGCGACGCACGCGGCAATCGCACCGATCCGCGCACCGACATCATGCAGCGGCTGTCGCAGCGAGCGAAGCGGATCATCTGGCTGAACCCCGAGTTCCGCTCCGCCTGGGGCACCGGCGATTTCGATATGTTCCGCTACGCGCCGTACTGCAATGTCGTCACCGTGTGCAACACGCTGCGCCATCTGGAACGCGTGGTGACCGACCTGCTGAAGGACGCGGCCTGATCCGCGCTCCCCGCCGGATCCCCAGGACCCGGAGCACGCATCATCACCAAGATGGGACAGCCGGCTTTCCGCCGGCGCCCTATTCCGCGGCGTTGGCCCGCTGCGGCCAGTCGGCGACATCGATCCGGGGCAGGTCGAACCGGTCGGTGGTGCGGGCGTACCAGCCGCGGCCATGCATACGTCCGATCAGGTCGAGCTTCGGCGTGTCGATGTAGCAGCGGTCCTTGTCCAGCACGTACTCGTCGGCCACGTGGATCGCCACCACCTTCCCCAGCACCACGGCGCGGTCCACGCCGACCTCGACGATCACCAGCCGCTCGCACTCGAACGACACCGGACTCTCGGCAATGCGCGGGGGCTTCACCCGCGACGACGGTGCCGTGTGCAGTCCGGCCTCGGCCAGCTCGTTCACCTGCTTGTCGAAGTCGATCGCGGTGATGTTCATCTGCTCGGCCAGCGCGTTGTTGACCAGGTTCACCACGAACTCGCCGGTGCGGCGGATGTTGCCACCGGTGTCCTTCACGTCGCCCGGACCGCGCCCGCCGATGCCGATCGCCACGACCGGCGGATTGCCCGAGACGGCATTGAAGAACGAGAACGGCGCGGCGTTCACCGAGCCGTCGATGTCCTGGGTCGTGACCCAGGCGATCGGCCTCGGCACCACGGTGGAAACCAGCAGCTTGTAGATATTCTCGTTCGGCGTGTTGTCGAATTCGAACAGCATGGCGATCCCTTGCGCATGACGGTGCGGCGAGCGTTACGCGCCGCAAAGGTGGCTGTCCAGCCGAAGGCTCAGTGGACCAGTGCGGCCATCCAGCGCGCCAGTTCCGCCAGCTCCGTCGTGCGGCTCGGTCGATCGATCGGACCGACGAGATGGAGCGCGACCTGCGGTGGGCTCGGAATCCCCGGATGCAGCATGATCCGGACATCGAGCATGCGGTTGGCCAGGCTCAGGCCGCCGCTGGCCTGTGCCTCCCCGGCGGCGCCGTTCAGGCTGCCCGCGTCCAGCACCACGTCGCCGTGCGTGATGGTCGCGCTGACCTCCAAGCGGTCGAACGTGGTCACACCCGAACGCAGCGCCTCATCCACCGCCGCCTGCGCCGACTTCGGATCGGGCTTTTCCACCGCCTGCTTCAAGCGGAACAGATCGAAGCCGGCGACCAGTCCGTCCTGCACCTTCAGCGTGGCGCGGCCGTCCAATGTCGCCAACAGCGCCGATGGGCTGTACCCGGTCGCCGCAAGCCGCACGCTGGCATCCGCCCGCCCCGATTCGAGCCGGATCGGCGCGTCATCGAGCCGGCCGGTGATCGAAGCATTGCTCACCCCTGCGTCAAGCGTAAGCGCCGGAGGACCTTTCGAGGCATCGAACACTGCGTCGCCTGCCACACTCCCGCCGCCGAGGCGCGCCGTGAAGTGATCGAGATGCAGGCGGTCGTCGGCCACGACCAGCCGCGCGGCCGCATCGGTAAGGGTCACCCCCGTGCCTGTTCTGATCTGTCCGGCGGCAATCTGCACGTCGCCCTGCCAACCATGCAGCAGGCCGAGTGGCAGCGGCACGTCCGATCCGCCATTCGGCAGCGGCAGCGTGAGCGTGTCGGCGTCAATGCGGCCGTCGACGCGCGGTCGAACCGCCTGCAGATCGATGGCGAGGTTCCCCTTCGCGTGCAGCGCCGCCGCGGTGAGGTCGAATTTTTCCACAGTGAGCCGACCAAGGCCGCCCGCGAGACGCGCGACCAGCGAAAGCGAACCGTCGCCAATCCATCCGGGCACACCATTCAGCCCCTCGCGCTCCAGCAGACCGGCAGCACCGAGCAGCCGTCGCGCGCCGGGATGGCTCAGCGCGACCGTCGTGCTCCATTTGCCGGACTTCAGGTCGACATTGGGCGCCGCCTGAAGCAACCCGTCGGTCATTGCCAGCTGTATCTCGCCCGACAGCACCTCGGCCGATCCGGCGAACCTGGCATCCAGCTTCGCCGGCCCGTGCCAGAGCGCCGGGGTGGCGCGCCACGCGCCGGGCAGCAGATCCGCCAGCCGGGTCGCATCGTCGGTCGCGACGCTGAGCCGGCCGGCGCTCAATCTCCCGCCGTCCCCAAGCGTGCCGGAGGCCGCGATGCGCGCGCCCAGCACGGTACCCTCCAGTCGGCGCAGCTGGACGTTGCCGGCCTCGACACCGGCATCCACCGTCAGCCAGTCCACCTGCGTTCCGGCAAGCCTTGACTGGCGGACGTTGAGCCGCACTTCGGCGTCCAGGCCCGAAGCGGAACCCGCCAGCATTGCCAGATCGGCCGGGTGGGCTGGCAGGAACGGGTCGAGTGCCATGCGGTCCAGCGTCAGGTCGACCGTGACCACCGGGGGTTCGCCTCGCCGATAGCCGACCGCGCCGGAGAGCGGCACATCGTCGAGGCTTCCGGCCAGCCGGTGCAGCGCCACCTCGCCTCCACCCACAACCAGGTGCGCCGACAGTTCGGCACGTTGGGCGACGCTGTCCGGCAGCCGCGCGAGCCAGGCCCGAGGCAGCATCCCGAACGCACCGTCGATCCACCGCAGGGTGGTGCGCAGGACCGGAGCGTCGAGCAGCGCGTCGCCCTCGAAGCGCGCACCGTCGCGCTCGAAGCGGCCGCTCAGCCGCAGCGAGCCGTTGCCCGGCAGCAGCGCACGCGCCTCGCGCAGCAGGATGCGGCGATCGTTCAGCTCGAAGCTGGCGCGCACCCGCTCCAGCGTTCCGCCACCCAATGGTGCCGCCTCGGCGCTGACGTCGAAGCCGATCGGCGCGTCGGTGCCGGCGATCGTGGTGCGGCCGCGCTCCAGCGCCGGCAGCCATTGGTCGAGGTCGAGCCGGCTCGCAGCCAGCGCGATATCGAGCCGTGGTGCCGGCACCATCCGCAGCGTCAAGGCCCCACGCGCCGGCGAGCCGCCGACATCCATGGCGAGATCATGGGCAGCGAGAACGCCGTGGCTGACGGTCAGCCCCCCTTCGGCCCGGAACGGCACCGGCGGCGCCGGGAGCAGCAGCCCCAGATCAGGTCCGCGCGTGGCGATCGTGCCGGCCAGCGTTCCGTCCTGCGCCAGTTGTCCGGTGAAGCTCGCGCCCAGTCCGACAGCCTTCTCCTGCCCGTCTATCGTCAGGTTCAGCCCGGCCGCGCCATCCGGCCCGGCCGTGGTGAGGCGGGATGTGAAGTGCCAGGCGAGGCCGTTGAATCGCACCGTCCCCGCTGCGGTCAGCGCCCCGGTGTCCAAGGTCGCCAGAGTCGCATCGACGCCCGTGAGCGCCACTTGGCCGATGGTGAGCCGGCCGTCCTCGATACGCGCGGCAAACCCGGCGAGCCACGCCGGCGGGCGGTGGCGGAGTTGCTCCGGATCTCCCCACGGGATGCGAAGGTCGGGACCGCGCAACACCAGCTCCTGCGCATCCACATGCCCGCCGAGCAGCGGCATCAAGGCGACGCGCAGCCGCAGCGCCTCCACGTGAAAGGAAAGGCTCGCGGGCGCGCGGTCCCCGACATCCACCTTGGAGGCCGTCAGCACTGGCTGCGGCAGCAGCGCGAGCGAGATCGGCCCGCGAATGGTGACAGGCTGCCCCAACGCAGCCGTCGCCAGCATCTCGATCGTGGAGCGATAGCGGGTCCAGTCGAGCCACTGCGGCACCTGCCAGACGGCCAGCAGCAACAGCGCAGCAAGCGCGGCGACGCTGGTCTGCGCTGCGTGGCGGCGCCTCACGTCACGGGGCTTCCCCGTAGCCGCCGCCGCCGGGCGTTTCGATCACGAACACGTCGCCCGGGTTCAGCTCCGCGCTGTCGGTGCCGGTCAGCGTCTCGTGCGAACCATCGGCACGTTCGACCCACTGGCGGCCCACCGTACCGTCCTCGCCGCCCTCCAGGCCGAACGGTGCCACGTTGCGGCGCGAGGACACGATCACTGCGGTCATCGGCTCTAGGAAGCGGATGCGGCGGATCGCTCCGTCGCCGCCGCGCCACTTGCCGTCGCCGCCCGAGCCGCGGCGGATGGCGAAGCGCTCGAGCCGCACCGGATAGCGCAGCTCCAGCACCTCTGGATCGGTCATGCGCGTGTTGGTCATGTGCGAGTGGATCGCCGAGGTACCGTCGAAGCCGGGACCGGCGCCGGTGCCGCCGCAGATGGTCTCGTAGTACTGCCGGTGCGCGTCGCCGAACAGAAAGTTGTTCATCGTCGCCTGCGAACACGCGATCGGCTTCAGCGCACCGAACAGTGCGTTGCAGGTCGCCTGCGACACCTCCGTGTTGCCGGCGACGACCGCCGCACCCGGCTTTGGCGACAGGAACGTGCCGGGTGGAATGATCAGACGCAGCGGCTTCAGGCAGCCGTCGTTCAGCGGGATGTCGTCGGCCACCAGGGTGCGGAACACGTACAGTACGGCCGCGCGCGTCACCGCCGGCGGCGAGTTGAAGTTGCCCTCGCTCTGCTGGCCGGTGCCGGAAAAATCCACCACCGCGCTGCGGTTTGCGCGATCGACGCTGACGGCGACCTGCAACTTCAGGCCGCTGTCCATGGTGTATTCGAACGAGCCGCTGCCGAGACGCTCGATCACCCGGCGCACCAACTCCTCGGCGTTGTCCATCACGTGACGCATATACGCGCTGACCGTCGGCCAGCCATACAGCGCGACGACGCGCTGCAGCTCCTGTACCCCCTTCTCGTTCGCCGCCACCTGCGCCTTGATGTCGGCCGTATTCACGTCCGGGCTCCGCGCCGGATACTTCGCCCCTGCCAGCAGCGCGCGGAACTCCGCCTCACGGAAATGCCCGCCGTCGACGAGAAGGAAATCGTCGATCACCACGCCTTCCTCTTCCAGCGTGCGCGACAGCGGCGGCGTGGAGCCTGGCGTGATGCCGCCGATATCGGCGTGGTGCCCGCGGCTGCCGACGAAGAACATGATCTTCGCGCCATCCGCGTCGAACACCGGCGTGATGACGGTGACGTCCGGCAGATGCGTGCCGCCGTTGAACGGATTGTTCAGTGCCAAGACGTCGCCGGGCTTCAGCGTGTCGCGCCGGTGGTTCAGCACCGTGCGCACGCTCTCGCCCATCGCGCCGAGATGCACCGGCACGTGCGGCGCGTTCGCCACCAGGTAGCCGTCCGAGTCGAAGATGGCGCAGGAGAAGTCGAGCCTCTCCTTGATGTTGACGCTCATCGACGTGTTCTGCAGCACCGCACCCGTCTGCTCGGCCACGTTCATGAACAGGTTGTTGAACAGCTCGAGCAGCACTGGATCGGGCCGACCGGTATCGGCGGCGACGCGCGTCGCCAGCCGCTCGGTGCGGCGCAGCGTCATGTGGTCGAGCGCGGTGATCTCCGCGGTCCACCCCGGCTCCACCACCGTGGTGGCATTGGCCTCGCGGATCAGCGCCGGCCCGGCGATACGATCGCCGGCGCGCAGCTCGGTGCGATCGAACACTGGGGCGGCGTGCTCCGCATCGCCGGTGAACATCGCAATGCGGTCGATCGGCCGCGGCGCGCCGTCGGTCCGCGCGGCGAGCGCCGCCTCCTGCACGGCCTCGCCCGGCGCGATCGCCTCCACGGCAACCGCCTCGACCACCAGCGGTCGATCCGGTGTGGCAAAGCCGAAGCGCGCGCGATGCGCGGCGGTGAAGTCGGCGACGATCTCCGCTTCGCCACGCAGCTCGACGATCAGCGCGGCCTCGGTGCCGGCGTAGCGCAGATGCAGATTGCGCTGCGCGGTGATGCGCGACGGATCGGCCCCCTGCCCTGCCAGTGCCTCCGTTGCCTCTCCCGCCAGCCGCTCGGCAAGCTCGCGCAGTTCCGCCATGGCGTGCGTTTCGAACGGAATCTCGACAGCCTGCTCGCGCATGACCGTCTGGTCGGCAAGCCCCATGCCATAGGCTGACAGCACGCCGGCGAACGGATGGATGAACACTGTCTCCATCCCCAGCGCATCGGCCACCAGGCAGGCGTGCTGGCCACCGGCGCCGCCGAAGCACTGCAGCGCGAACCGCGTCGCATCATGGCCCTTCTGCACCGACACCTGCTTGATCGCATTCGCCATGTTGGCCACCGCGATCCGCAGGAAGCCCTCCGCGACCTGCTGCGGCGCGCGCCGCTGCCCGGTGGCCTGGGTGATCTCGTCCGCCAGTGCAGCGAACTTTTCGCCCACCACGTCGGCATCGAGCGGCGCATCGCCTTCGGGGCCAAAGATCGCCGGGAAATGCTGCGGCTGGATCTTGCCCACGCAGACATTGGCGTCGGTCACCGTCAGCGGGCCGCCGCGGCGATAGCAGGCGGGCCCCGGATCGGCGCCCGCGGAATCCGGCCCGACGCGGAAGCGCGCGCCGTCGAAGTGCAGGATCGAGCCGCCGCCCGCCGCCACCGTATTGATCGCCATCATCGGCGCGCGCATGCGCACACCGGCCACAGCGGTCTCGAACGCACGCTCGAAGCCGCCGGCGTACAGGGCGACGTCGGTCGACGTGCCGCCCATGTCGAAGCCGATGATCTGGTCGAGGCCCGCCATCGCCGCGGTGCGCGCCGCGCCGACAATGCCGCCTGCCGGACCGGACAGGATCGCATCCTTGCCCTGGAACCCGCCGGCGTCCGCCAGCCCGCCGTTCGACTGCATGAAATACAGCCGCACCCCGTGCAGTTCGGCCGCCACCTGATCGACATAGCGGCGCAGGATCGGCGAGAGATACGCATCGACCACGGTGGTGTCGCCGCGCGGGATCAGCCGCAGCAGCGGGCTGACGGCGTGGCTGGCGGAGACCTGCGCGAAGCCTTCTTCGCGCGCGATCTCGGCGAGGCGGCGTTCATGGTCGGGATATTTCCACGCGTGGATCAGCACGATGGCGCACGCGGTGATGCCCTTCGCCCGCGCCCGCGCAAACACGCGGTGCGCGGCGGGTTCGTCGAGGATCTCGATCACTTCGCCGTCGATGCCGACCCGGCCGGCGATCTCCTCGACCTCCTCGTACAGCATCGAGGGCAGATTGATGGCGAGATCGAACAGCCGCGGGCGCGCCTGATTGCCGATCCGCAGCGCATCGGCGAAGCCACGGTTCACCACCAGCAGCGTGCGCTCACCTTTGCGCTCGAGCAGCGCGTTGGTGGCGACTGTGGTGCCCATCTTCACCGCCTCCACCACTCCCGCTTGTATCGGGGCGTCGAGCGGGATGCCCAGCACCGTCTTGATGCCGGCGATGGCGGCGTCGCGGTAGCGGCCGGGGTTCTCGCTGAGCAGCTTGTGCGTGGTAAGCCGCCCGTCCGGGTGGCGCGCGACGATGTCGGTGAACGTCCCGCCGCGATCGATCCAGAACTGCCACTTGCCGCAGGTCATGCGAACAATCCCCCGCTCCTTTTATGGAAGGGGGTTGGGCGGAGAGGGGGAATCGCGTCCGTTCGCTGAGCCGTCACCGCATCTGCTCCGCCTGCCACGGCAGTTCCCATAACTCCGGGTTGCACAGCTTGTCGGCCAGTGCCGTGGCGATCGCCTCGAACAGTCGCTCGCCCTTCTCCGCTGTCGCCGCCTCCGGGTTGCCGATGACGCCGGACGAGGACCGCGCAGCGATTGTGCGCCAGCGATAGACGCCGCCGCCGACCACATCGCCGATGTCGGGTGTGCTGTTCGCCTTCGCCATGCCGACGCGGTCCATCGCCACCAGCTCGGGCCGCACCGCCAGCATCATCGAGGTCTCCGCCTCGCAGGCATGCATCAGCGCGCCCTGCGTCTCCAGGATCTTCGCGATCGCCACCGCGGCGGCGTACCAGTAGGTGAACTGCACGATCGGCACGCCCAGCTTCGGCGTCAGGTCGTCGGTGATGGTCCGCAGCGCATTTTCGTTGCCGCCATGCGCGTTCAGCAGAACGATGCGCTTGAACCCGTGGCGCAGCACCGAGCGGCAAACACCCTCCACCACCGCGGCGAACGCGGCAAAATCCAGCGTGACCGTGCCGCCGAAGCTCATGTGATGTTCGGAGAGGCCGGTCCACAGCACCGGCAGCACCACCGCCCGCTGGCCCTTCGCCGCGATCCTGTCCGCCGCGCGCAACGCGACGGTTTCGCCCAGCATGCTGTCCACCTCGACCGGCAGGTGTGGGCCGTGCTGCTCCAGCGACGCCACCGGCAGGATCACGATCGCGTCGGCGCGCGCCATGTCGCGCAATTCATCGGCCCGCAGCCTCCGCCATTCCATCGCCAGGCTCCTTTTCCTGACATGGCAATGGGCCACGAAACCGCAGGCGGGAAAAGAGCGGCGCGGACGAATTTGCGTCAGCACGCAATACTGGCGCCTGCTTCCCTTCCCGCGGCGGCACGTCGATAGTCCCGCCCGCATCAGCCGAAGGAGGCAGCGCGATGAGCGAGCACGACCACCACCATGCAGCGCCGGCGCCCGGCACCGTGGACTGGCGGCACAACGGCGTACGGGTCATCAAGGGCAACCAGCTCGATCCCAACACGGCGCAGACCCCCGGCATGAACCGCGCCGCCGCGATCAATGCCGCGCGCGTCGGGGCACAGAAGATCTGGGCCGGCACCGTCAGCATCCATGCCAATGCGAAGACCGGTGCGCATCACCACGGCGAACTGGAGAGCGTGATCTACGTGGTGCGCGGCAGGGCCCGCATGCGCTGGGGCGAGCAACTCGAGTTCGTCGCCGAAGCCGAGGCCGGCGACTTCATCTTCGTGCCGCCATACGTGCCGCACCAGGAGATCAATGCGAGCACCGAGGAGACGCTGGAATGCGTGCTGGTGCGCAGCGACAACGAGGCCGTGGTCGTCAACCTCGACATCGAGCCGGTGGAAAAGCCGGAAGCCGTGTACTGGGTGGACCCGATTCACAAGCATCCATAGCCGGGTCCTTGACACGAGCGTATTTCGATATATCTTATATTTCGCTATATCGAAACTCACTCGGAGCAACACATGACTCACGGACACCACCATGACGGGTACCGCCACGGCCACCGTCGGCGTTTCGCCCGCGGCGAGGGCGAACACGGCCCCTTCGGCCAAACACGGCATGGCCGCGGCGGCGGACGCAGCGGGCTCGGCCGCTTCTTCGCGCACGGCGACCTGCGGCTGGTCATCCTGCACCTCATCGCCGAGAAGCCGCGGCACGGCTACGAAATCATCAAGGCGATCGAGGAGCGTGTCGGCGGCGCCTACAGCCCCAGCCCGGGAGTGATCTACCCGACGCTGACCCTGCTCGATGAGCTCGGCTACGTGGCGATCGATGCCGACGCGGGCAGTTCAAAGAAGCTGCACCAGGTCACCGACGAGGGGCGGGCCTTCCTCAACGCAAACCGCGCGGCGGTGGATGCGCTGCTCGCCCGCATGGACGAGGCCGGTCGTGTGCATGGTGGCGGCCCTGCGCCGCAGGTCGTCCGCGCGATGGAGAACCTGAAGCTCGCATTGCGCATGCGCCTCGCCCGCGGGCCGCTCAGCGAGGAGCAGGCCAACACGGTCGCCGCTGCGCTCGACGCCGCGGCCACCGGTGTGGAGCAGACCTGATGGGCACCGGCGCCAATCCTGGGGCTCCGGCTGCCCGCGCCTCGGCCGTCAGGCGTGGAAGGCAGCCGGCGTCGTTTGGTTCAGCCGGGCGACGATCAGGTCGATCCCCTGGCCGTGCCAGCGCTTCACCGCCTTGTGGTCCGCACCGAGCGCGGTCGCAAGGCGGCGCCACGGATAGAGATGGCGCTCGGTGATCGGGTGCACGAGGCTGCGGGCGCCGACGATCCGCCGCAGCACATAGCGATCGAGGGGAATCAGCGAAATCCACCCGAGAGCTTCGTCCATCCGGGTGATCCGCGCCGCCGACGGCACGGAAGGGCGAATCTGCTTTTCGGTCCAGCCATAGCTCTCGAGCGCGCTGCGCACGATCTCCAGGTTCGAACCGCGAAGCCGCGTGGACCAGCCGGTTCCCGGGAGAGCCAGCAACGTCGCGCCAGCCTCTTCCAGGCGCACGGTCAACTGATCGGCATCGAACAGCGGCGTCTGGATTGCCTGCGCTGTGGCCACGACGTGAATTCTCCTGCTCAGGGTTCGAAGACCGGCAGCGGGTAGGGTGCGCCCTCCAGAACTGTGCCCAGGGTGAGGATGCCCCAGCTGCGCGGGTGCCCAGCCGGCAAGGGATCGCGACGCGGATCCTCGGGCGGCGGAACGGCTTCGCGCGGCGGCGGGCGGGCGTTGATGCGGCGCCCCCGATCGATGATCGACCAGCGGGCAAGGCCAAGCGCGGCTGCGATTGCGTCCCAGGACGCTCCTTCCATGCGAAGGCGTCTGATCTGGCTGTCCTGGGCGTCAGTCCAGTTGTGTCTCGTCGGCATGAGGATCAGTCCAGGTTGCTGTCCGCCGGACAGTTAGACATAATGACTGAATACGTCAAGATAAATGACCGGAATCCCGGCGAAAACTTCTGGCGCCGTTAGATTAACTTACGTAAGATAGTGCAATGACCAGCCCCAAGGACATCGGAACCCGCATCCGCGCCGCCCGCGAAGAGCAAGGATGGACCCAGGATCAGCTGGCCGCCGCGGTCGGCGTGTCGCGCAGCGCGGTGGCGCAGTGGGAGACCGGCCGTGCCGGCCAGGTCACCACCAACCTGACGCGTGTCGCCGGCGCACTTGGCATCGGGGTCGAGCACCTGATGTACGGGCGCGACAAGCTCTCCCCGGGCCAGCCGCACACGGGCGATGAGCTCGCCATCCTGCGGTTGTACCGCGAGTGCTCACCGGAGGACCGCCAGTTGCTCTTGCGAACCGCGCGACGGCTGGCGAGAGCCTGATCAGGCGTCAGGGACGTCGCGCTGCCGCCACCATCGAGGCGATCGCGCACGACGCCTGCCGCGCGGTCAGAGAATCCGCCCGGCTGGTGAGGATGATCGGCACCCGCGCGCCCAGCACGATGCCGGCACTGTCGGCACCGGCCAGGAACGAGAGACTCTTGGCCAGCATGTTCCCGGCCTCGAGATCCGGCACGACGAGCACGTTCGCCCTGCCGGCGACCGGCGAGACGATGTGCTTGATCGCCGCCGCCTCGGGGTTGATCGCGTTGTCCAGCGCAAGCGGACCGTCCAGCAGCGCGCCGGTGATCTGTCCCCGATCGGCCATCTTGCACAGCGCAGCCGCCTCGATGGTCGACTGCACCCTCGGGTTCACGGTCTCCATGGCCGACAGGATCGCCACCCTTACCTCGGGGAAGCCGACCGCGTGTGCCAGGTCGATGGCGTTCTGCACGATGTCGACCTTCTCCTCGAGCGTCGGGGCGATGTTGACCGCGGCGTCGGTGATGATCAGCGGATCGAGGTGGTTCGGCACATCCATGACGAAGCAGTGGCTGATGCGCCGCTCGGTGCGGATACCGCCGTCGCGGGCAACGACCGCCCCCATCAGCTCATCGGTATGCAGACTGCCCTTCATCAGGGCCCCGGCCTTCGCCTCGCGCACCAGCGCCACCGCCTTGGCCGCAGAATCGTGGCTGTGCGCCGCCTCGACGATCGGCAGGCCGGCGATGTCGATGCCGTGCCGCTCCGCCACCTCGAGAATGCGTGCACGAGGCCCGACCAGCACAGGCTCGATCAGCCCCAGTTTCCATGCCTCGACCGCACCGCCCAGCGATACCTCGTCGCACGGATGCGCAACGGCGGTGACGACCGGGGGCAGCTTCCGCGCCGCGTCGATCAGACGCAGGTACTTGTCGTGCGCCCGCGGCCTTACGTGAGGAGGATGTGCAGTCACGATGTCCATGCGGCACAGATGTCATGCGGAAGGCAAACGCGCATTGACGTGGATCAATCGCCACGGGCCTACGCCGGGGCGGGTGCCGCCTGTTCGACGGATAGCCGCGCGGGCAGGCCGAACCAGAGCAGCACCGCGGCCACCGCGCCGATGGCACCGCAACCGAGGAATGCTTCGCTGTAGCCGAGATACTCGACCATCAACTCGCTCAGCAGCCCGCTGGTCGTGGCACCGAGCGCGCGCATCGCGGCCATCACACCCTGCGCCAGATTGTAGCGCCCGCTGCCCCGCGTGGCATCCACCAGCCAGATCGGCGTCAATCCTGCGAACAGCCCCGTGCCGATACCACCGAACGCCTGCACCGCCACCAGCCAGGACGGTGAGCCGGACACCACCGTCAGCACCGCCTGGACCGGCAACAGCGCGAAGCCGATGGCCATCAGCAGACGATGACCGATGGCGTCACCCCGCTTGCCGATGAGAATCGACGCGGCGAGCATGCCGAGTTGCGATGCGACGACCAGCGCCGAGGTCAACACCAGCCCAGAACCCTGCTGTTCCTTGCCCAGCTTCTGTCCAACCAGGGTCAGCAGGGGCGCATCGGCCAACTCGTAGAGCAGGCTGCAAAGAGCGAACACCACCAACGGCCGGCTGCGCAGTAAGCCCAGCCCCGATTGCGGCCCAGGCGACTGAGCGTCGCCGGGTTCGAGTCCGCGGGCACGCCGCAGATCGACCTTCGAATACGGGATTGTCATCGCGGCGATCGCGGCGAGGCCGGCGATGACCGGCACCTGAAGGAACACCGCGCCGGCCGAGAACAGCCATGCCACCAGCCCCGACAACACGGCGGCGGCCATGTTGCCGGCGCGCGACCAGGCTGCGTTGCGTCCCATGCGGGCGGTGAGCGCCTCGCGCATGCAGAGCCCGATGGTCAACGCCGCAACCGCCGGCTCGAATACGCCGCTCACGACCTGCATCGCGGCATTCGCCACGAGCACCGGCCAGAAGGTCGGTGCCAGCGCGATGACCACCGCGCCGATCGAAAGGCCCAGCAGGCCCCACAGCATCGCGCCGCGCTTGTGCCGAGTCTCGATCCAGCCAGGCGCCGATCGGCACCTGGGCGGCGAGGCCGACCCAACCCCCGACAGTGCCGACGATGCCCGCCGCGGTCGGCGTCCATCCTTGTTCCGTGACGAGAAACACCACGACGTACGGCCCGAGACCGCCCCGGACGTCGGCGATGAGAAAATTCAGCCAATCGAGCGAAGGGGCGTGCAGGTTGTGCGCCGTGAGGCGCTCGCGGACGCGGGTTCCTCGCTCGCGTATCGCGCGCGCGCCGCGGCGGAGGCGCGACGTGGGTGGCTGTTCGGTGTGACCGTACAATGACATCCGGCCCAAGGTTTGGCATCGCACGTCCCGCGACAACAAGGATCAGCCAAACGTGACACCAAGAAACCGTCTGTTCGGTCGGCGCGACTTATTAACGCCCGACGGCGTATAGTGTGCGCAGATGTCTCGACACGGTGAACGCGATGTACCGACCGGTATCCCTGCTCGCTCCGGCAATCGCCCTCGCGCTGTGTGCCTGCGTGGTGGCGCCGCCACCCGGGCCGACGGTCATGGCGCTGCCCGGCCAGGGAAAGAACTTGGAGGCATTCCAGCAGGATGACGCCGTGTGCCGGCAATACGCCTGGCAGCAGACCGGCGGCGCCGCACCCGGCGCGGCCGCCTCCCAGAGTGCGGTAGGCAGTGCGGTGGTCGGAACCGCGCTGGGCGCCGCCGCGGGTGCCGCCATCGGCGCGGCGAGCGGGGCGGCCGGTCCGGGTGCTGCGATCGGCGCCGGCGCGGGCCTGCTGGCAGGCAGTGCAATCGGTGCCAACAACGCCGCTGCGACCTACGGTGGCGTTCAGCAGCTCTACGACATCAGCTACAGCCAGTGCATGACCGCGCACGGCAACGCGGTGCAGGCACTGCCGGCCAACTACGCCGGCTACCCTTATCCTTCCTATCCCTACGCCGCATACCCGTACCCCTATGCAGGCTTTTACGGCGCCGCGCTCTTCGCCCCGTCAATCGCGATCGGTGTCGGCAGCGGTTGGGGATGGGGACCCGGTTGGGGTTGGGGACATGGCTGGGGTGGGGGACGCGGCTGGGGCTGGGGCGGCGGTTGGCGTGGTGGCTGGCATCACTGACTGCCGGTGGCGGCGCGCGGCGGGGCCGTGCGACGCACCGTGACCGTCGAGGTGACCTGACCGGACCCCTGGAACCCGAGCGTGACGGGGAAGCTGTCGCCTTCCTTGAGCGGCTGTTTCAGCCCCATCAGCATGATGTGGTAGCCGCCCGGCGCGAGGGTCACAGGTACTGCCGGGCGCCACGGCAAGCGTTGCCACCTCGCGCATCCGCGCGATCCCTTGGTCGGTGAACGACTCGTGCAGCTCGGCCTTGTTCGCCACCGGTGACGAAATGGACACCAGCCGGTCCGGCGTGCCGCTGTCGGTGATCGTCAGGTAGACGACGCCGGTGCCGCCTTGGATCGCCGGACGCGACCAGGCGCTTTCGACGTGGACGCCAGGAGCCTGCGCCAGCACGACGGCGGGCAGGACGACCAGACAATGCAGCACCCAACGCAGCTTCACCTGCATCGATCGCCTCGTCAGGACATCAGCTTGGTTAGATCGGCCGCCATCTGCGCGCCGTCCTCATCGGCACGGATCGGCGCAACGAACTTTCCGTCGGGCCCCATCAGGTACAGCACCGAACTGTGGTCCATCGTGTAGTCGTTCGGTCCAGGTCCCGTCCGGTGCTGCGCATGGTACACCCGATATTCCTGCGCCACCCGGGCGATCTGGCCTTCCGATCCCGTGAGCCCCAGCAGCCGGGGCGAGAAGGCCTCCGCATAGCGCTTCACAACATCCGGCGTGTCGCGGTTCGGATCGACCGTGATGAAGATGGGCTGCAGGCGGTCGGCCTTGCTCCCCAGCCTGTCGAGCGCGTCCGCCATCTCGTTCAAGGTGGTCGGGCAGACGTCGGGGCACAGCGTGTAGCCGAAATAGATCAGCATGTACTTGCCGCGAAAGTCCCGGTCGGTGACCTGACCGCCCGCGCCGTCGACCAGGACGAACGGCCCGCCGACAAAGGAAGCGGTGCCGCCCTGGCTGAGCCACAGGAAGCCGCCGGCCCCGAAGATCATCAGCGCGGTCACCAGTCCGACAATGCCGTAGATAATGCCGGAACGCCGGCCACGGGCTGACTGTTCGGTTGAAGCGCTCATGGCGGGCCGGACCCTAGACCACCGACCCTGCTTCAGAAAGCCCTCAGGCTCCGGGCAGGAAACAGACCGCAACACCGCCCGCCAAGGTTGCCGGAACCACCACAGCACCGCCCCCGCCATCGTGCGCAATGCCGCGCTCGGCCAGCAGGCGGCAGATCGCGGCGTTCCTGTCAGACGTGCGCACAGCAATCCGGGCGACGGACGGAACCGCTGGCGAATCCCGGTCAGGCGGCAACAGCCGCACACGACCGTGCGCGACTTCCAACACCAGACCACCCGCACGGTCGGGCGTCGCAACGCATCCGATCAGGGCGGACAGCCGCGCCGCGGTCGAGAACGGATCCTCCACGGCAAGTGCCACCTCCTCCAGCGACACGGCATTGTTGGCATGATGCAGGAAGCGTTCCTGCCAGAGCGCCTCCCGCGTGAGATGCTGCACGAGGTTGAAACGCCCTTCCGGCTGGTCAGGCAGCTGAATGAGCGCGAAGCGCGCCCGCGCTCCGCCGGGATCGGCGTCATCGACCGCACGCTCGCTGTGCGCAATCGCCGCCGCCGCGAAACCGGCGCGCCGCAGCCGCGCCAGTTCAGCCGACGGATCGGCGATGCCGA
Source organism: uncultured Alphaproteobacteria bacterium (assembly GCA_963812075.1). GTDB lineage: Bacteria > Pseudomonadota > Alphaproteobacteria > Acetobacterales > Acetobacteraceae > JAMXLO01. Next base: position 669,931 of record CAWETN010000010.1, on the reverse strand, counting down.
ACGCCAGGATATGCACGCCGGCATAACGCGCCAGGAACCGATCCAGCGTGGCGCTGCCCCGGTCCGGATCGACGACGGCGAGCAGCTCCAGGTATGACCCCTGCAGCATGGCGCATCGATTGCCCACCCGGCCCTCCGCCTGGAGGGCGACCGGCGTCAGCGTGAAGCCCAGCCTTTCGTACTCGGCGGCGAGCGCCGCCAGATCCCTCGCGACGACCCCGACATGATCGAGCGCGATCCGCCTCACCTGGCGCTTTCGTAATCCGGCAGCAGCCACTCCTCCGGTTCCGCGGCGGCTCCATCGTACCACGCAGCGACCAGCGGATGGGCACGCACGGCTGCGCAATAGGTCCAGCTCGCCGCGCCGACATCCGGGCGCCAGGTGAAGAAGCGGGTCACCACCGGCGCGTACATCGCATCGGCCAGGGTGAAGGCCGCGCCGAACAGGAATGGGCCGCCGGCGCCGAAGCGGCGCCGCGTGTCTGTCCACATCGCCTCGATGCGCGCGATGTCGGCGAGCGCCTCCGGCGTGCGGCCAAGTCCGCTGAAGTCCCGGCCCAGGTTCATCCACATCGATTGTCGCAATCCCGGGAACCCCGCGTGCATCTCGGCGCTGATGGCACGCGCATGCGCTCTGGCAGCAGCATCCGCCGGCCACAGCGACGGCGCGACCTCGGCACAGGTACTCGCACACGGCAAGCGACTCCCACACGCGCACGTCCCGATGTTCGAGATAGGGCACCAATCCGTTCGGCGACACCTCGGCAATTGCGCCGGTCGGACCCGGGCGGCTGAAGTGGATCATCACCTCCTCGACGTCCAGCCCGGCGAGCCTGACGGCCAGCCAGCCACGCATCGACCAGGAGGAATAGCGGCGGTTGCCGATATAGAGCCGTCCCTCGGGCATCGCTCATGCTCCGCAGTTCGCTGGACGCATGTCTTGCACGATCCCCGGGCCGGTCCAAGGATGGACCCTGCCCTGCGGGCAAGAGGAGGCGCGTGCATGACCAAGGTGGCGCTGTCGGGCGCGAGCGGGAACATCGGCCAGGTGCTGCGACCCGCACTTCTCAGGCTGGGCCACGGCCTGCGCTCTGCCGGCGGCAGGCGGCCGCTCACTCCGCTTTCGCCGGACGAGGAGGTCTGCCACGGCAACATGCGCGACGATGCCTTCGTCGATCGACTGCTGGGCGGCGTCGAGGTGCTGGTCCATATGGCCGGCACCAGCGTCGAGCGCCCGTTGCCCGAAGTCATCGAAAACAACCTGCTCGGCCTGCACTCGATCTACGAGGGGGCCCGCCGTCACCGGGTCCGACGCATCGTGTTCGCCAGTTCCAACCATGCCGTCGGGATGCACAGCGTCGAGTCGAAACTCGACCTGGAATGCGACCTGCGCCCGGACGGCTTCTACGGCCTGAGCAAGGTCTGGGGCGAGGCGATGACCCGCATGTACTGGGACAAGCACGGGATCGAGGGCATTTCGCTGCGCATCGGCACTGCGATCGAGCGGCCCACCGAGTTCCGCCATCTCAGCACCTGGCTCGGCAACGACGATCTGGTGCAATTGATCGAGCGGTGCATCACGGTTCCCGACATCGGCTACCTGGTTGTGTGGGGGGTGTCGGCCAACACGCGCAGCTACTGGAACAACGCCGGCGCCGCCCGCCTAGGCTACCAGCCGGTGCAGAACGCCGAGGACTACGCTGCCGGCATCCTGCAACAACCGAACCCACTCGACCCGGTCGCGCAGCGCTACCAGGGAGGCGGCTTTGTGACCCTCGACTACACTGCGCCCGAGCCCGAGCAACGGCCGCCCCGTCCGGGCAGCTGATCAGTGTAGTGATCAGGCAGAGGATTCAGCCGAGAGCGGCGACGCCAGGCAGCGTCTTTCCCTCCAGCCACTCCAGGAACGCGCCGCCCGCCGTCGAAACGTAGCTCATCTGGTCGAGCACGCCGGCGTGGCGCAGCGCCGATACGGTGTCGCCGCCGCCGGCGACGCTGCGCAGGGTACCCTTTGCGGTCGCGCCGGCCACGGCGTGGGCGAACGCGGTGGTGGCGGCATCGAACGGCGGCGTCTCGAATGCGCCGAGCGGCCCGTTCCACACCAGGGTCCGCCAGGATCCGAGATGCCGGATCAGGGCGTCCAGCGTGGCCGGACCCGACGTCGAGGATCATACCGGCGGGCGGCACCGCCTCGATCCCCACGGTACGGGTTGGCACGCCGGCCTTCAGCTCGGCCGCCACCACGGCGTCGGACGGCAGCAGAACCTCGCACCCCGCTGCCTTGGCCTGCCCGAGGATTTCGCGTGCGGTCCCATGCATCTCGGCTTCCTGCAGCGAGCGCCCGACCGCATGACCCTGTGCCGCCAGGAACGTGTTGGCCATCGCCCCGCCGATCACCAGCGCGTTCACCTTGCTCACCAGGTTGCCGAGCAGGTCGAGCTTGGTGGACACCTTGGCACCACCGACCACGGCGGCAACCGGGCGCACCGGGTTGCCAAGAGCCGCATCCAGCGCCTCGAGTTCGGCCTGCATCAGCCGGCCGGCATAGGCCGGCAGCAGGTGCGCGACGCCCTCGGTGCTGGCGTGCGCGCGGTGCGCAGCGGAGAACGCGTCGTTCACGTAGGCGTCGGCCAGTTTCGCCAGATCGGCCGACAGGGCGGGATCGTTCTTCTCCTCGCCGGGATGGAAGCGAGTGTTCTCCAGCACCAGGACGTCGCCCGGCGCCATGCGGTCGACCGCCTGCTCCGCCGGGATGCCCACGCAGTCCTCGGCGAAGCGCACCCGCTGGCCCAGCACGTCGCCCAGCGCCGTGGCGATCGGCGCCAGCGACATCTCCGGCACCCGCTTGCCCTTCGGACGGTCGAAGTGGCTGCACACGATGACCTTCGCGCCCTTGCCGACCAGCTCGCGAATGGTCGGCGTCAGCCGTTCGATCCGGGTCAGGTCGCTGATCCTGCCGTCGCGCACCGGCACGTTGAGGTCAGCGCGCAGCAGCACGCGCTTGCCGGCCGCATCGAGGTCGTCGAGGGTTCGAAAGGACATGGCGGACCCCGCGTCTTCGCTTCATGGCCGGGGCCTGGCCCGGCCACCCACGGCTTCATCGATCCTGCCGAGGAAGGCGTGGATGGCCGGCACAGGGCCGGCCATGACGTGTTGCTGGATTACAGGCTGCCGAACAGCGCGGCGGTGTCCGACATGCGGTTCGAGAAGCCCCACTCGTTGTCGTACCAGCCCATCACCCGGACCAGCGCGCCATCGACCACGGCCGTCTGCGTCGCATCGAAGGTGCACGACGCCGGCGAGTGATTGAAGTCGATGCTGACCAACGGCGCGGTGTTGTAGTCCAGAATGCCCCGCAGCGCACCCTTGGACGCGTCCAGCATCGCCGCGTTGACCTCGTCCTTGGTCGGCGTCTTCTTCAGGTTCACATCCAGCGACACCAGCGAGACGTTCGGCGTCGGGATGCGGATCGCCGTGCCGTCCAGCTTCCCCTTCAGCTCCGGCATCACCAGGCCGACCGCGCGTGCCGCGCCGGTCGAGGTCGGGATCGCCGATACCGCGGCGGCGCGGGCGCGATGCAGGTCCTTGTGCAGCGTGTCCACGGTGTTCTGGTCGCCGGTATAGGCGTGGATGGTGACCATGTAGCCGCGCTCGATGCCGAAGCTGTCGTGCAGCACCTTGGCCATCGGCGCCAGGCAGTTCGTCGTGCACGACGCATTGGAGACGATGGTCATCTCCTTGGTCAGGATCTTGTGGTTCACGCCGTAGACGATGGTGGCGTCCACGTGATCCCCGGGTGCCGAGATCAGCACCTTCCGAGCGCCCGCGGTCAGCAGCGCGGAGGCCTTCTCCTTCGAGGTGAAGATGCCGGTGCATTCCATGGCGACGTCGACGCCCTGGTAGGGCACCTTGGTCGGATCGCGCTCGGCCGAGACCCTGATCGGGCCCCACACCCGGCCGCCATAGCGGATGGTGATCGTGTCGCCCGACACTTCGAGCTGGCCGGGGAAGCGGCCATGCACGCTGTCGTAGTGGAACAGGTGCGCGTTGGCCTCGGTGCTGCCGAGATCGTTGATCGCGATCGGTACCAGGTCGTCGCGACCGCTCTCGATCATCGCACGCAGCACCAGGCGGCCGATGCGTCCGAATCCGTTGATGGCGACCTTCACGGGCATGGTCAGTGTCCTTTCCCTACTCTCCGGCCCCTACTGCCGTGCGGCGAGGCGCCAGGCATTGACGTGGATCAACCCAGCCGCCTGCGAACGGCCGCAACGATGGCGTCCGGGGTGATACCGAAGTGTTTGTAAAGATCTTCATAAGGTGCCGAGGCCCCAAAGCCGGTCATGCCGATGAAAATCCCGTCATCGCCCAGCCAGCGCTCCCAGCCGAATCCGCTGGCAGCCTCGATGCCGATGCGCGGCGCGACCCCCAGCACCGCCCGACGATACGCTTCGTCCTGCTGGGAGAACAGCTCCCAACAGGGAAGTGACACCACCGCGACCTGGACGCCGTCCGACGCCAGCGCGGCGCGCGCCTCCATGGCGATCGACACCTCGGAACCGGTGGCAAGCAGCGTGGCGGCGCGCGGCCCCTCGGCCTCGGCCAGCACGTAGCCGCCGCGGGCGCAGCGGTTCTCGGCGGTGTCGGTGCGCATCGTCGGCAGCGCCTGGCGCGTGAGCACCAGCAGGCTCGGGCCGTCGGTGCGCCGGATCGCCAGCTCCCAGCACTCCGCCACCTCCATCGCCTCGGCCGGCCGGTACACATGCAGGTGCGGCATGGCGCGCAGGCTGGCGAGGTGCTCGACCGGCTGGTGGGTCGGGCCATCCTCGCCCAGGCCGATCGAATCGTGGGTCAGCACGTGGATCGCGTGGGCCCGCGCGATGGCGCCGATGCGGATCGCCGGCCGCATGTAGTCGGTGAACACGAAGAACGTGCCGCTGTACGGGATGAGCCCGCCGTGCAGCGCCATTCCATTCACCGCGGCGCACATGCCGTGCTCGCGAACGCCGTAGTGCAGGTAGCGGCCGGAGAAGTTGCCGGTGTTCACCACGCCCATCGACTTCACGAAGGTCAGGTTGGATCCGGTCAGGTCGGCGGAGCCTCCCACCAGCTCGGGCGTCGCCGGCACCAGAGCCTCCAGCGCCTTCTGGCTGGACTGCCGCGTCGCCATCTTGGGTTTGGTATCGGCGATCTCCTGCTTCAGCGCCGCCACCGCCTCGTGCCAGTTGTCCGGCAGTTTACCGGCCATCACGCGTTCGAACTCGCCCTGCATGCTGTTGTGGGCGAGGCGCTTGAGCCAGGCCCGACGCGTCCCGGCACCACGGCTGCCGGCCGCCCGCCAACGCTCCAGCAGATCGTCCGGCACGCTGAACGGCGGCTCGTGCCAGCCCAGGGCGGCCTTCGCCCCCGCCGCCTCCTGCCCGCCGAGTGGCGAGCCGTGGGTCGCCGCAGTGCCGGCCTTGGTGGGGGCGCCCAGGCCGATAATGGTACGGCAGGCGATCAGTGTCGGCTTCTTCGACCGCATCGCGAAGGACAGCGCCGCGTTGATCTGCTGGGGGTCGTGCCCGTCGATCCGCCGCGCCGCCCAGCCATAGGCCGAGAAGCGCTTCACGATGTCGTCCGAGTAGGACAGTGCCGTGTCGCCGTCGATCGAGATATGGTTGTCGTCGTAGAGCACGGTCATCTTCGACAGGCAGAGATGGCCGGCCAGCGCCGCCGCCTCGTGACTGATGCCCTCCTCCATGTCGCCGTCCGAGGCGATCACCCAGGTGCGGTGATCCACCAGCGACCGGCCGAACCGCGCCGCCAGCAGCCGCTCGGCGATCGCCATGCCGACCGCTGTGGCGATCCCCTGGCCGAGCGGACCCGTGGTGGTCTCGATGGCCGGATGCTCGCCGTGCTCCGGATGTCCCGCCGCCGGCGAGTGGAGCTGGCGGAACCGCCTGATCTCCTCGATGCCCATGCCGTCGTGGCCGGTGAGGTAGAGCAGCGCGTAGAGCAGCATGGAGCCGTGGCCGGCGGACAGCACGAAACGGTCGCGGTCGGGCCAGCGCGGGTCGGCGGCATCGAATTTGTGGAAGCGCGTCCACAGCGCGGTCGCGACATCGGCCATCCCCATCGGCATGCCCGGATGGCCGGACTTCGCCGCCTCCACCGCATCGATCGCCAACGCGCGGATGGCATTTGCCATTCGCCAAGCTTCGGTTGGGGGTCGGGCCAGGATCTCCGCCTGGTGCGCGAGCACAGGGTTGTCGGCAACGGCTACGTCGGGTCCAGCCATGTGGTCTCCTGGAGGGCTGGTGGCGGCTATAGGAGCAGGCCCGGGGGTCGGGCAAGCCCGGGCCGGTTCGCGAACGCAGCAGGCCGGGGCAGGAAGCGGATCGGCCGACAGCGGCAGCGGCGAGGCTGCCGATCCATGCCGTGGCCTGCCGTCGTGGCCTGTCCGAGGCAACGCGCAACGAACGGGCTCAGCCGCCGCGGACGGCGATCATGAGCCCCGCACACCAGGCAGTCAGCGGGGCGGCGGCGATACCGCGAAGCCGGCGACGCTGCTGCCGTCGAGCTTTGGGGCGCCCGATGTCGCGAACAGGCCGGCTTGAAAGGCCAGCACACATGCGAGGCACACCAACACGACCGCGAACCCGACGGTACGACCGGCCTTTACGCCAAGACCTGAGGCTGAAATCAGTCCCGACTCCCCGGACGGCGCCGGCAGCAGGGCGATCAGACGGGCAGCGATCGCCATCGCGGTCTGCAATGGCCAGATGCTTGTTGGCATACCGGCGATGATCCGCGCCAGGCTTTCGGTCGCTTCCCGCTTCGGCAGTCTGGCCAGCCTGCCCGCCTCCAGCCATGGATCGTTGCCCGACCGTGCCAACACCGACACCACGCTCAGGGTCATGCCATTCGCTTCCGTGCCGACCGGCGCGAAGAGGAATTCGTTCAATCCGGACCGCGGCAAGGTGAACGCATCGGAGCTGGGCATGTTGACTTCCTGCAATGGATTTAATGCATCGTGAAGCGCCGATTGTCGGTCGGCGAAGATGCCAACGTCGACAGATTCCGTCGTCACACCGACCGCTCATGCCCGGCAATCGATGCCACGGCAGTTGGCGAGCTGTCTGGAATGGGCATGGCGTAACCAACTCCGGCGCAGGTTATGTTGGCTGCGAGAGTGAGGCCGGTCTCTCTCCGCCAGCTCGGGCGACCAAAGCGCCGCGTGTCGTAGCTGCGCAACGTCGCGGCATTGATCCGGAACTCTGCCCATTCGCGCTCATCGACCCCGGTTACATCGGGCGTATCGGCGAGCAGGTTCCGCTTGGGATGCCGGCGAAGTTGCATCTGATGGATCAAACCTGCGAGTCCCTCCACGCGCTCGATGGCACTCTCTACGGTGTCAGCCAGCTGGTAGCTGCCGGTGAACGGGTTCCATATCTCGATGACGAAGGCATCGGGTTCACCGGGCTTTCGCTGCCGAGTGATCTTCAGCGACGGTCTGCACAACCTTTGCCCAAGCACCTGAGTTCTCCCCGAAGACATTCTTGGGTATCAGCGTGTACAGATGGGGGGTGACCGTGCTATTACAGTGCCTGGACAAAAATAAGCCTTTACAGTCGCGCCTCGTCCGCTCGTGGCTCTCGATCAAAACTATCGCCTATACCAGCCCTCCTGAGCGGGACTCATACCGACTCCCAATAACCGTGCCCCAACACCGTCATCGCCGGGGGTGGCCCGGCCATCCCTTGTGCGGACGGCCTTCGCCGGTCATGACGGCAAAAGTCGCTCTCGGCGGGGCTTGGTATCGCTCCGCCGGACGACCTGTTTGTGCGACGCAGCAAACGGTGACATGCTTGGCCGATGACAAACCACAAACCCCAGCCATCCGACGCCCGCTACCGCGTCGTCGTGAAGGCCAACGACGCATCCCGCCGCCGTGGCTTCTCTTGGGAAATCGTGCTGGACGACACGGACGGCATAGCCGTTGTCCGTGCCTCGCGTGAGTCATTCAAGACTTTGCAGCGCGCCTACGACAATGGCTGTGCCGCCTTGGCTCAGTTCGGCAATGGCCGGTAGCGTTTGGCCACCTGGGATTTCATCAGCATGCGCTCTGGCTAAGCGCAGCCCAGCGCACAGGCGTTAATTGGCAACGCTGTTCGCCCGCGCCAGGACCGCCTCGAACAGCACCTGCGCGCCCGCTTCAGCCTCCTCCGGCTCGATGCTCTCCGCCTCGTTGTGCGACAGGCCGTCCTTGCACGGCGTGAAGATCATCGCCGTGGGAACGTGCCGTGCCACGTACACCGCATCGTGGCCCGCGCCCGAGACGATCTCGCGCGCGCCGTAGCCCAGCTTCGCCGCCCCCTGCCGCACCAGGTCCACGCAGCCCGGATCGAACGGCTGCGCGGCGATCTTGAACAGCTGCGTCAGCTCGAGCGCCACCCCACAATCGTCCGCGATGCTGGCCGCTTCAATTGGGAACTGCGCGTCCAGCCGATCCACCTCGGCGTCGGAGGGATGGCGGAACTCCACCGAGAAGCGCACCTCGCCCGGCACCACGTTGCGGCTGTTCGGCGACACCAGCAGCTGCCCGACGGTGCCGCGGCCGTCCTCGCCGCGCGCCCGCATCAGGCGATCGACCAGGTCGATGATCCGCGCCGCGCACACCAGCGCGTCCCTGCGCGCCGAGGGCGGGGTGGTGCCGGCGTGCGAATCCTGGCCGGTGGCGACCGCGTCGTACCACACCATGGCCTGCGCGCCGGTGACGATGCCGATCTGCTTCGCCTCCCGCTCCAGGATCGGCCCCTGCTCGATATGCAGCTCGAAATAGGCATCGGCCGGGAACGCGGCAGCCGACTCGGCGCCGCGATAGCCGATGCCGTCCAGCGCCGTGCGCACGGTCACGCCCTCCACGTCGGCGAGCGCATAGGCCTTGTCCAGCGGGAACACGCCCGACCACACGCCGGATCCCATCAGCGATGGCCGAACCGGCTGCCCTCCTCATCGGTCCAGTTCACCAGCTCGAGCGGCGCCTCGGTGACGATGCCCAGATCGTTCAGCGTATGCATCACCTCGAGCCCGGCAAGCACGCCGAGAGCGCCGTCGAACTTGCCGCCCGAGGGCTGGCTGTCGAGGTGGCTGCCGAACAGGACCGGCAGGCGGTTTGGGTCGCGGCCGGCGCGGCGGGCGAACATGTTGCCGATGGCGTCGACGCGCACGGTCAGCCCGGCCGCCTCGCACTCGGCACGGAACCGGTCGCGGCCGCGCCGGTCCACCTCCGTCAGCGTCAGCCGCCGCACCCCGCCCTTCGGCGTGGCGCCGATCTCCGCCATCCCCATCAGGCTGTCCCACAGCCGCTTGCCGTCGATACGCTGGTTGGTCTGAGCGGACATGCCGTGGAGTCCCTGCCGGTGCTGGCGGCCATCTTGCCCGCCGCCCGGCTTGCTGCAAGACAGTGGTCGGCATGAGAGCGGGATGGGTCCTGCTGGCGGGCATGGCGCTCGCCGGCTGCAAGCTGATCGACCAGACGACGTTCGCGCCCTCGCCGGAGGAGACCGCGGCGAAGCCGCCGGCGCCGAAGGCGGATCCGCGCACGCCCCTTGTCACCATCGGCTATGCCAGCACGGACCCGGACTACCAGGACCTGCTGCGCTACGCCGTCCACGAGGCCGAGACACGGGTGCCGGGGCTCCAGTACGACGTGATCGCCATGCTGCCGGCGGGCGCCGATGCCGCCGCCGGGCAACAGCGGGCGGCCGATGTGATGCGCGACATCATGGCCCAGGGGGTGGCGGCCAGCCGGATCCATCTGGGCCTCAGGACCGAGCCGGCCGGCGGCCCGCAGCAGGTGCGCGTCTACGTCCAGTGACCGATCGTTAATCCCGCATCAGGGAATGTACCCATGACAGGCCGCGTCCGAGGTCAATAGACTGGCGCCGCAGTCGGAGGCGACCCACAGGATGCATCCGTTCCACGCTCACTGCCGTGACGCCCTGGCCGGTATCGAGGCGCAGGGCCGCTATCGCCGCTTCACCCCGCTGCGCAAGCAGGCGGCGCGCTTCCCGCTGTATCGCCGGGCGGACGGCAGCGAGGTCGTGGTGTGGTCGTCGAACGACTATCTCGGCATGGGCGGCCATCCGGCCGTGGTCGAGGCCGCGTGCGCCGCGGCGCGCGAGATGGGCGCCGGGGCCGGCGGCACGCGCAACATCAGCGGCACCAGCCCGGCGCACGACGCGCTGGAGGTCGAGCTGGCCACGCTGCACGGCAAGCCGGCGGCGCTGCTGTTCACCTCGGGCTTCGTCTCCAACCAGGCGGCGCTGTCCACCATCCTGAACGCGATGCCCGGCTGGCACGTGTTCTCCGACGCGCGCAACCACGCCTCGATGATTGCCGGCATCAAGGGCGCGCGCGCCACCTGCCATATCTTCCGGCACAACGACACGGCGCATCTGGACGTCCTGCTGTCGTCGGTGCCCGCCGACGCGCCGAAGCTGATCGCGTTCGAAATCGGTCTACTCGATGGACGCCGATATCGCCCCGATCGGCACGATCTGCGATCTCGCCGACCGGTATGGCGCGATGACCTATCTCGACGAGGTGCACGCGGTCGGCATGTACGGCCCGCCCGGCGCCGGCGTGGCGGAGCGCGACGGCGTGGCGGCGAGGATCGACATGATCGAGGGCACGCTCGCCAAGGCGTTCGGCTGCCATGGCGGCTACATCGCCGGTGACGCCGACGGTGGTGGACTTCGTCCGCTCCTCCGCCCCCGGCTTCATCTTCACCACCTCGCTGCCGCCGATGGTCGCCGCGGCCGCGCTGGCCAGCGTGCGGCATGTGCGCGGCGACGCGGCGCGCCGGGCCGCGCTGTTCGAGCGTGCCGATACGCTGAAGCACCGGCTCGCCGCGGCGGGACTGCCGGTGCTGGCATCGGACAGCCATATCGTGCCGCTGCATATCGGCGATGCGGCGCGGTGCAGCGCGGTGAGCCGGCGGCTGCTCGACGAGTTCGGCATGTACGCGACGCCGATCAACTATCCCACCGTGCCGCGTGGCGACGAGCGGCTGCGGCTGACGCCGACGCCGCTGCACACCGATGCGATGATGGACCGGCTGCTGGCGGCGCTGACGGCGATCCTGCGGCCGGAGCGGCGCGCCGCCGCCTGAGCCGCTATGGCCGGATGGCGGCCAGCATGGCCTTGATCCCGGCGGTGGTCTTCACGTCGGCCAGGATGCGATCCATCGTCTTCAGTTCGGCGGCGTGCGTGTCGCGCGAGACTTCGGCCACGCCGTCGCCGGCGACGATCATGCGGTAGTTGTGCACTCCAGGCCGCCGCGTACCGTGCAGGAAACGCAGACACAGGTCGTGACGCCCGCCACGACGCAGGTGGTGATCCCCCGGTTACGCAGCACGGTATCCATCGCCGTGTTGGCGAACCCGCCGAACCCCTTCTTCACGATGACCGGTTCGCCCGGCAGCGGCTTCAGCTCGTCGATGATCTCGGCGCCCCAGGTGCCCTCGACGCAGTGCGTGCGGTTCCAACTGGTCGGCTCGAGCCCCACCCGCCAATAGGGAAACGCAGCGTCCGAGTAGTCCGGCTTGAGCACATGGACGCAGTAGACGACGGGCCTGCCGGCGGCGCGGAACGCGCCCGCCAGGTCCTGGACATGTGGAATCGTGCCCGCCAGGAAGGCCATGTCGATGTTCGCCTCCGGGTGTTCGCGGGCGATGTGCGAGAAATTCCCGTCGCGGTGCAGGAAGTCGTTCTGCATGTCGACGACGATCAGCGCGGAGCGCGCGATATCGGCTCCCATGCTTCCGGCGGCCATCCACCCCTCCCCGCTGTTTTCCACCGCAAGCCTAGGCTGGTATCTGCCTGGTCCTCAACGCTTTGACGGATGGTGGCATTGGACCGGCCGACGCTGCGCCTCAATCCGAATCAGGGCCGGCGGCTGCGCGCCGGCACGCCCTGGGTGTACTCGAACGAGATCGCCATGCAGCCGGAATACCGGCAGTTTCCGCCGGGCGGACTGGTCGCCATCGAAGGCGACGACGGCACGCGGTTCGGCACCTTCATGTTCAATCCGCACAGCCTGATCGCAGCGCGGCGCCTGGATCGCGACCCCGCGGCGATGATCGACGCGGATTGGCTGCGCGGGCGCCTGCGCGAGGCGATCGCGCTGCGCGAGCGCGTGTGCGACACGCCGTTCCATCGCCTCGTGCATGCCGAGGGCGATCGCCTGCCGGGGCTGATCGTCGATCGCTACGACGATGTCGCGGTCGTCCAGGCGAACAGCGCCGGCATGGATTTGCTGACGCCGCTGCTGGTCGAGGCAATGACCGCCCTGCTGCCGCTGCGCGCCGTGGTGGCGCGCAGCGATTCGCCCGCGCGGCGCCAGGAGGGGCTGGCGGAGAACGTCGCGCTGCTGGTGGGCGAGGATGCGCCGCGCGGAGGTGACGGAAGGCGGCGTGCGGTTCCCGATCGATCCGCTGGGCGGGCAGAAGACCGGCTGGTTCTTCGATCAGCGTCCCAACCGCGATCGCGTCGCAGCGCTGGCGCACGGCGCGCGCGTGCTGGACGTGTTCAGCCATGTCGGCGCCTTCGGCCTGCGCTGCGCCAGCTGGCGGGTGCGCGCGAGGTGACGTTGATCGACAGCAGCGCCCCGGCGCTGGCCCAGGCCGAGGCCGCTGCGACATCGAACGGCCTCGCCGACCGCATGCAAATCAGGCGCGGCGACGCCTTCGACACCCTCGCGGCGCTGACCGGCGAACGCTTCGACCTCGTCATCTGCGATCCGCCGGCCTTCGCGCCTTCCCGCAAGGATGCGGACGCAGGACTGCGCGCCTATGGACGGATGGCACGCCTGGCGGCGCCGCTGGTGGCGCCGGGCGGCTTCCTGTTCGTCGCGTCGTGCAGCCACCACGCGCCGCTCGAGGCGTGGAGCGCGCAGATCGCCCAGGGGCTGCACCGCGCACGCCGCGAAGGGCGCATCGTGTTCACCGGCGGCGCCGGCCCCGACCATCCGGTGCATCCGCACCTGCCGGAGACCGCATATCTGAAGGCACAGTTGATCCAGCTGCTATAGTGGCAACCCAATGCACCCATCGCGCGCCAACAATCCGCTGTTCGGGCCCAACCGCTTCAAACTGGGCGTGTTCAGCGCCAACTGCGACGGCGGGCTGACCATGTCGCTCGCGCCGGAGCGCTGGCGTGCGAACTGGGACGACATCGTGGCGATGACCCGCATCGCCGACGCGGCCGGGATGGAATTCATCCTGCCGGTGGCGAAGTGGCGGGGCTTCCAGGGCAAGGCCAACATCTACGGCCGCTCGTTCGAGACGCTCACGCACGGCGCTGCACTCGGCGCGCTGACGCAGCAGATCGCCATCTTCTCCACCGTGCACGTCCCGCTGGTCACGCCGGCGTTCGGCGCCAAGGCGATCGCCACCATCGACCACGTCACGCATGGCCGCGCCGGCCTCAACATCGTCTGCGGCTGGAACCAGGAGGAGTTCGACCTGCACGGCGTCACCATCGACCAGGATCGCCGCTACGAGCACGGGCTCGAATGGTTCCGCGTCTGGTCGCGCCTGCTGCAGGGCGGGCCGGAGTTCGACTGGGACGGCGAGTTCTTTCACCTGAAACGACTGCAGACCGACCCCGTCTCGGTGCAGCGCCCGTGGCCCGCGGTGATGTCGGCCGGCTTCTCGCCGAAAGGCCGCGACTTCGCCGCGCAGACCGCCGATGTGCTGTTCACCACGATGAGCGAGCTCGACCAGGCCCCTGCCCTGCTCGCCGACATTCATGACCATGTGGCGCGCCATGGCCGGCAGGTCGATATCTACACGATGTCGCACGTGGTCTGCCGCGCGACGCGACGGGAGGCGGAGGAATTCTACCACTACTTCGCCGAAGAGATGGCCGACGCGGACGGCCAGGCCTACTACCGACGCCAGCGGGGACAGGTGGTAAGGGACGCGGCCGGCAACGAGATCCGCCGACCGCTGGTCAACCGCTTCATGCGCGCCTCGGGCGAACGCTATGACGGCGCCTATCCGGGAGCTTTCCCGCTGGTCGGCACGCCGGACGACATCGTGGCCGACATGGCGCAGATGAGTGTGCTGGGACTCGCCGGAACATCGGTTGCGTTCCTCGACTATCTGCAAGAGATTCCATTCTTCGTGCAGGAGGTGCTGCCGCGGCTCGCGCGGCAGGGACTGCGCCGCACTGCATGACCGGGAGGGACGATGCCGGCCTATTTCGTGGTGCGCGCCGTGGTGGCCGAAAGCGATCGGCGGGATTTCGATGCGTGGTATCGCAACGAACACCTGCCTGACGCAATGAAGGCATTCGATGCGCAGAGCGCCTGGCGCGCCTGGAGCCGCACCGATCCCTCCGTGCACTATGCGTATTATCAATTCGCCGACGCTGCGGCCGCAGAAGCCATTGGATCGTCGCCGGCGATCCGCACCCTGGTCGCCGAGTTCGATGCCCGCTGGGGCAAGCGTGTGACGCGCACACGCGAAGTCATCGAAGTCGCTGCTTGACACGATCGCCCTGTCCTGTGTGAGTTATCGGCCGGCCGCCGCCCCGCACCCAGCCCGCACTTCGTCTTGAGGCGGAACGAACTGGGCCTCGACGGCAGAGAACACCGCACCATGCCAAACCAGCGTCGCCTTGCAGCCGTGCTGATCGCCGACGTGGCGGGCTATTCCAGACTTATCGGCACGGATGAGGAGAGGACGCTCGATACGCTTGCAACCATTCGTAGCAGCATCGTCGATCCCGCGGTCGCAGCGCATCATGGTCGGGTGGTGCGGATCACCGGCGACGGGCTGCTGATCGAGTTCGGCAGCGTGGTCGAGGCCGTGCGCTGCGCGATCGAGCTGCAGCAGCAGGTGGCGTCGCACAATGCTTCCCGTCCGGCGCCAGAGCGGATCGAGTACCGCATCGGCGTCAATTTCGGCGAGATCGTGATCGGCGACGACGGCGACATCGCCGGCGACGGCGTCAATATCGCGGCGCGGCTCGAAGCGCTGGCCGACGCCGGCGGGATCTGCGTCTCGGCCCGGGTGCAGGAGGAGGTGGCCGCCCGGCTGGGCCTCGCCTTCGAGGACATGGGCGAGCAGAGCCTGAAGAACATCGCGCGGCCGGTGCGGGCGTATCGTCTGCGCCGCGAAGCGGCCGGCCCGAGCGTCGCGCCGGCCAGCCGGGGCGAACCGACCTTTGCGCTGCCGGACAAGCCGTCCATTGCGGTGCTGGCCTTCACCAACATGAGCAACGATGCCGAACAGGAGTTCTTCGCCGACGGCATCGCCGAGGACATCATCACCGAACTGTCGCGGTCGCGGTCGCTGTTCGTCATCGCCCGCAACTCGAGCTTCACCTACAAGGGCAAGCCGGCGGCGATCAGGGACGTCGGTCGCGAACTCGGCGTGCGCTATGTGCTGGAAGGCAGCGTGCGCAACGCGCGCAACCGGGTGCGGGTGACGGCGCAGCTGATCGAAGCGACGACCGGTGGCCATGTGTGGGCCGAGCGTTACGACCGCGAACTGGCCGACATCTTCGCCGTGCAGGACGAGATCACCGCCAGCGTTTCGGCGGCCATCCAGCCGGCGCTGGAGCGCAGCGAGCGCGAGCGGGTGGTGCGCAAGCCGGCCGACAGCCTGGACGCGTGGGAGAGCTACCATCGCGGCATGTGGCATTTTTCCAAGGTCGACGCGACGGAGAACGAGACGGCGCGCGGCTTCTTCCGGCGTTCGTTCGCGCTCGATCCGCAGTTTGCGCGGTCTGTCGCCGCCCTGGCGCTCACCTATCTGCACGAGAGCACCCTGTTCCGTCCGCATCTGCGCGCGGTCAATCTGCCGCTGGCGCTCGAGCACGCGACTCACGCCGTGGCGATCGATGCAACGGACGCAACCGGTCATGCGGCACTGGCGCGCGCCCTCTGGTTCTCGGGACGGCATGAAGAGGGTCTGGCTCATGCGCAGCGCGCGGTCGCCCTGGAGCCAAATTCGGCAGCCGCACAGGGTGCCCTTGGCGGCGCACGGCTCTGGGGCGGTTCCCCGCGCGAGGCGATCGAACCGCTGCAGACCGCCATGCGTCTCAGCCCATTCGACCCGCTGATACCGCTGTGGCTGCACTTCAAGTCGCGCGCCCACTACTGGAGCGGCGATTACGCAGCGGCCATCGCCGTCGCCAGCCAGACGCGCCAGTCCTTCCCCGGGTTCCGGCAGCCCTACAACACGCTGATCGCCGCATTCGGCCAGGTCGGGCGGATCGACGATGCGCACGCGGTGATGGCGGACGGTCTGGCGCGATTCGGTGACGCGTTCCGCACGCTCATGTCGCTGCCTTTGCACGAGCTGCGCGAATTGCGCCCCGAGGACCGCGAACGCATGATCGACGGCTTCCGCAAGGCCGGGCTGGCATAGCGCGTCTCTTGCCTTTCGCGTCCAGCTGGCGACACTGCCCGCGACAACCGCCGGGAGGAAAGCCATGGGAAACAAGATCGCAATCATGGGCGTGGGCGCCGTGGGCGGCTATGCCGGAGCGCACATGGCGCAGGCCGGCGAGGACGTCACGTTCATCGACCCGTGGCCCGCGCATGTCGAGAAGATGCAGCGCGACGGCCTCAGGATCAGCCATATCCGCGACGTGCCGGAGTTCACCGCGAAGGTGCGCGCCATGCACGTGACCGACGCGCAGCAGCTCGCCAAGGAGCAGCCGATCGATATCGCCTTCGTCTGCATGAAGTCGTACGACACCGAGTGGGCGACCACGCTGATCAGCCAGTACCTGGCACCGGGCGGCTACATCGTTTCCTTGCAGAACTGCATGAACGAGGAGACGATCGCCGGCGTCGTCGGCTGGGGCAAGACGGTGGGCTGCATCGCCAGTTCGATCACCGTCGATCTGTGCGAGCCAGGCCACGTACGCCGCGCCGCCGGCAAGAGCGGGTCGCGCCATACCGTGTTCCGCACCGGCGAGGTGCACGGCCGCGTCACCGATCGGGTGAAGGAGATCTGCCGGCTGGTCAGCCTCGCCGACAGCGCAATGGTGACCGAGAACCTGTGGGGCGAGCGGTGGTCGAAGCTGGTGACCAACGTGATGGGCAACGGCCTGTCGGCGTGCACCGGCATGCTCGGCAAGGAGATGGTGCAGAACGACGCGATCCGCCACTTCTCCGCCCGTCTAGGCAGCGAGGCGATCCGGGTCGGCCAGGCGCTGGGCTATGAGCTGGAGGAGATCATCCACCTCGATCCCGAGATCATCGCCCGCGCCGGCGAAGGCGACGCGGCAGCGACGCACACCTACGACGAGCACCGGTTGAAGGAGGTGAGCGGTGGCGGCGGCGAGCACCGGCCATCGATGGGCCAGGACATGGTGAAGGGACGCCGCACCGAGATCGAGTTCCTCAACGGCATGGTGGCGAAGAAGGGCGACGAGATCGGCATCGCGACGCCGGCGAACGTGGTGCTGACCGACATCGTCAAGCGGGTCGAGCGGGGCGATCTGAAGCCCGATCCGCGGCATATCACGGACTTGCGGCTGAACTGAGCGCCGCTGCGTCGCGCTACCGCGGGCTACACGTCACCTTCATCGCCTGGCAGACCCGCAGGACCCCTTCGACTACGCGTTCCGTGGCCGAGTCCTGGCCCGGCATCACCGCCGACGCCACCATGATCTGCGAGAGCCGCGTCCCCAGATCGGTGACCGTGATGCCAGCCGACCGCGCGCCGTTGCTGAACTCGACCGTGCGGTGGGCGGCGTCCTCGGCCACCACGCGCACCGACTGGTTGCTGCGCAGCATGCCGACTGCGGTGGCATAGACCTTCGTCGCGTCTGCATTGAGGATGACAGTCGCCACGTCGAAGCCGGCCTGCTGGCCCTGCGGCTTCTGGCTGAGCTGCTCGACCCGGCCGATGACCCGGTGGGCGAGCATCGCCCAGGGCGGAGCGGCCTCGCCAGTCGCGGTGACCGCAACCCCTGCGAGGCATGTCAGCAGCAGCAGGCGCATCGCACGTCGAGCACGCATCCGGACCAGTTCCTGTCGGTGAAGCAGCCGGTGTGCCACAGTGGCGACAGCGCGCAAAGGAGAGCGACATGCGGGTGTTCACGCGCCTGCCTCTGGCAGACTGGAAAGCTGCGCAGCAGGCGGCGCGCGATGCCGAGGCAGCCGGCTACGATGCGGTGATGTCAGTCGAACTGGGCCACGACGTGTTCGCCCCGCTCGCGGTCGCGGCGCTGGCGACGGACCGCGTCGAACTGACCCCGTCAGTAGCCGTCGCGTTCCCGCGCAGCCCGACGGTGCTCGCCTCCCAGGCCTGGGACCTGCAGGCGAACTCGCACGGACGCTTCGTGCTGGGACTGGGCAGCCAGGTGAAGGGCCACAACGAACGCCGCTTCGGCATCGCGTGGAGCGCGCCGGCGCCGCGGCTGCGCGACTACGTGCGGGCGCTGCGTGCGATATGGCGCTGCTGGGAGAGCGGGGAAAAACTCGACTTCCACAGCGAGCACTACACGCTGACGCTGATGACGCCGGATTTCTCCCCCGAGCCGACCGGGCTGCCGATGGTCCCGGTGACGCTCGCCGCGGTGGGCGAGGCGATGCTGCGCGTGGCAGGCCAGGTTGCCGACGGCGTGCGCCTGCATCCGCTGTGCTCGCGCCGCTACCTGGAAGAGGTCTGCCTGCCGCAGATCGCCACCGGCATGCAGCGCGGCAGCCGCGCGCGCGAGAACTTCGACGTGCACGGCGGCGGGTTCGTCGTCACCGGACCGGACGACGCGACGGTGGCCGCCGGCATGGAGGCCGTGCGCCGCCGCATCGGCTTCTACGGCTCGACGCGCACCTACCTGCCGATCCTGGCGCTGCACGGCCTGGAGGAGCTTGGGCAGAAGCTGCACCGGATGTCGGTGGAGGGACGCTGGGAGGCAATGGCGGCCGAGGTGCCCGACGACGTCGTGCGCATCTTTGCCGCCTGCGGCACCTACGCCGGGATCGCCCGCGCGATCGAACAGCGCTTCGGTGGGGTGGCGGACTCGATCGACCTGGACTTTCCCCCCGACGCGCCGGCCGGCCTGCGCCGCGAAGTGCTCGCCGACATCCGCCGCATCCCGCATCGCTTCGCCGGCTTCCGCCCCGACTGGTAGCCGCCCCCGCCGGCATGGCAGACTGAACGGAGCCACAGGGAGACACTCCATGCCCGCCCGCACCGGACGCCAGTACCTGAACGGCCTGCGCGAACAGGAACGCGAGGTCTGGCTGCGCGGCGAGCGCGTCAAGGACGTCACCACGCATCCGGGTCTCGCCGGCGGCGCGCAGGCGATCGCCGCGCTGTACGACATGCAGTGCGATCCGAAGCACCGCGACGAGATGACCTATACGTCGCCCACCACCGGCGACCGCGTCGGCCTGTCGTTCATCCATCCGCGCACCCAGGACGAGCTGATCGCGCGCCGCGTGATGATGCTGAACTGGGCGCGGAGCACCTGCGGCATGATGGGCCGTTCGCCCGACTTCATGAACGTGACGCTGGCGGCCTGGGGCGCCGCGGCGGAATACTTCGGGAAATACGCCGACAACGTCCGCCGCTACTACGAGTACATCCGCGAGAGCGACGTCGTGCTGACCCACTCGCTGATCAACCTCCAGCGCAGCCGCAACGCCTCGGGCATTTTCAACCTCCAGGAAGGCACCGCGCTGCAGGCGGTCCGCGAAACCTCGAACGGCCTCGTGGTGCGCGGCGCGCGCGTGCTCGCCACGCTGGGGCCGATCTCGGACGAGATCGCGGTCTATTCCCCGCGCCTCGGCCAGCACACCACCGACCACAGCCCGTTCGCGCTGGCCTTCGCGATCCCGTGCGGCGCGCCGGGCCTGCGCTTCCTCTGCCGCGACAGCTTCGATCTCGGCCGCTCGCATTTCGATGCGCCGCTCGGCTCGCGCTTCGAGGAGATGGACTGCATCGTGTTCTTCGACGATGTCGAGGTGCCGTGGGACCGGGTGTTCATCTATGGCGACGTGGACCGGCTGAACCGCGCCGCCTACGCCACGCACTATTCGGCGCATTCGTCGCACCAGGGTGCGGCGAAGAACCTGGCGAAGTGCGAGTTCGTGCTGGGCCTCGCGCTGCTGATGACCGAGGCGCTGGGCAACAAGCACCTGCCGCATGTCGAGGACCGGATCGGCGAACTGATGCTGAACACCACGCTGACCCGCGCGCTGATCCGCGCCGCGGAGGCCGATGCCAGGCTCGACGAATGGGGCGTGATGTGCCCCGATCCGGTCACCATCGAGAGCACGCGCAACCTGTTCATGACCGCCTATCCGCGGATGATCGAGATCCTCCAGCTGCTCGGCTCGTCCAGCTTCATGCTCACGCCCAGCGAAGCCGACTTCGACGGTCCGCTGGCCGGGCATATCGAGCAGTACCTCGGCACCGACAGCGTCGAGGCGCGCCAGCGCGTCAGGCTGTTCCGCCTGGCGTGGGACGTCGCCGGCAGCTCGTTCGGCAGCCGCCAGGTGCTGTACGAACGCTTCTTCGCCTCCGACCCGCTGACCCGTGCGCGGGCACTCGCGGCGATCTACCCGAAGAACGAGGCGATGCAGCGCGTGCTCGATTTCCTGCAGCAAGACGATAGGGAGACAATGCAATGAGCTACCGGCCAAAGCATCTCGGGCACGTCAACCTGTATGTGCGCAACGCGGAGCGTTCGCGCCAGTGGTACGAGGACGTGCTGGGGCTGCACACCTACCACTTCCGTCCCGGCCGCGCGGCGTTCATGTCGGCCGACGCGGACAAGTCGCACGAGATCGCGCTGATGGAATTGGGCGACGATGCGCCGCTGCAGCTCAAGCGGCAGGTCGGACTGAACCATGCGGCCTTCATGATGGAGAGCCTCGACGACCTGAAGGACGCCTATCGCCGGCTGAAGGAGAGGGGCGTGACGATCGACCACATCTCCGACCATGGCCTGTCGCTCGGCATCTACTTCCGCGATCCGGACGGCAACGGGCTGGAGGTCTCGTATGAGCTGCCGCGCGAGAAGTGGCCACGCCAGGAGAGCGTGTTCGCGCCCGACGTGGTGAACCTCGGCCTGTTCCCCGGGCCGTGGGAAGAAGAGATGCAGAAGCAGCGGGCGGCGGTGCCGGCACAGTAGATGAACCTTGTCCTGCGCAAGCCGATGACGGTGGCAGAGTTCCTGGCGTGGGAGGCACGTCAGGAACTCCGCCACGAGTTTGATGGGTGCGAACCGGTGGCGATGACCGGCGGGACGATCGCGCACGATCTGATCACCTTCAATATCCGGGCATCGCTCGCTGCGCGCCTGTCCGGCAGACCGTGCAGACCACATGGCCCAAACGTGAAGATCGCAACCTCCGCGGGAAATGTCCGGTACCCGGACGCGCTGGTCTCGTGCGTGCCGTTCGATCCGAATGCGCTGTTCATCGAGCAGCCCGTGGTCGTGTTCGAAGTGGTCAGCGAAGACACGGCGCGCATCGACCGCATCGTCAAGCTGCGCGAGTACCAGGCGACGCCGAGCATCCGGCGCTACGTGATCGTCGAGCAGAAAAGCATCGGCCTCTCGGTCTTCACCCGCCGGGATGGCGACTGGATCGCCACCGCGCTGACCGAAGGCGACATTCTCCGGATGCCGGAGATCGACGTCGAGATTCCGGTCGAGGAACTGTACGCCGGGCTAGACTACCCGACGCCAGCCGACGCGGAACCAGCTGCCTGACGCGACGGCGGCGGCAATGGTCGTGCCGTAGACCACCAGTGCCACGCTCAGCGCCACGAACATCCAGCCCAGCGACCCGGTCGCGCGCAGCGCGATCCAGCCGCCGCCGATCGCGATGACCAGCCGTAGCAGCCCGGCGAACAGCGGCCAGAACAGCCGCCCGGCACCCTGCGAGGCGAAGTAGAGCGACAGGCCCAGCCCGAAGAACCCGTAGACCGGGCCGACCGCGCGCAGATACGCCGTGCCGGTCTCCAGCATCGCCGCGTCGTGGCCGAACAGCCCGAGCCAGGCGGCCGGCCACACCGCCGCTGCCAGTCCCACCGCCTCGGTCAGCGCAAAGGCGAGCGCGCCGCCGATCAGTGCTATGCGCAGCGCCCGTGGCCGGTGACCGGCGCCGATATTGGTGCCGACCAGCGCCACCAGCGGGGCACCGAGGCCGAACACCAGCGGCACCAGCAGATACTCCAGCCGCCCGCCGGTGCCGTAGCCGGCGATCGCCTCGGGACCCGCCGCCGTGCCCACCAGCGCGGTGGTCAGCGCCACCGTCAGCGTGGTCTGCAGCGTCGTGACAGCCGCCACGGCGCCGACGCGCAGGATGTCGCGGAACAGCGCCCAGCGTGGCCGCACCAGACGGCACCGCACCAGGCTGCGGCCGGACAGGACGTACCAGCCCAGGACCGCCGCGGTGAGCGCGGTGGTGAACACCACCGCCACGCCGCCGCCGGCGATGCCCAGCGCGGGGAACGGTCCCAGGCCGAAGATCAGGCAGGGCGACAGCGGCACCAGCAGCACCACGCTGGCGCAAATCGCCGCCGCCGGCACGAACATGTTGCCGGTGCCGCGGATCACGCTGGCCAGCGCATTCATCAGCCAGACCAACGGCGTGCCGGCGAACACCACGTTGGAGTAGCGCAGCGCCGCCGCGAGCGAGCCACCCTCGCCGCCCAGCGCGCGATACAGCGACGGTCCGAACAGCAGCACCAGTGCGGAAAACGTCAGCCCGAGTGCCACGTTGATGATCAGCGCGTGCAGCACCAGCGCGTCCGCGTCGTCCCGCCGGCGCGCGCCCAAGGCGCGGGCAATGGCGGACGAGATGCCACCGCCCATCGCGCCACCCGACAGCATCTGCATCATCATGAAGCCCGGGAACACCAGCGCCATCCCGGCCAGCGCGTCGGTGCCCAGGCGTGCGACGAACCAGGTCTCGATCAGCCCGGTCGAAGCCTGCGCCAGCATCACCAGCACGTTCGGCCAGGCCAGCCGCAGCAGGGTGGGCACGATCGGCCCCTGGAGCAGGGCCAGGGTACGCGCACTGTGCACCTGCGCCGGTTGCGCTGCCGCGGAGATCGCCGCGCTCATGGGTTCGCCTTTGTCACTTGCATAATGCTAGTTACGCTGCGACGCCGCAGCAGTCAAGCCGCGGCATTGCCCTGCTCGCCGCCAGCGGGGAACATCCGGTCCTGCATGCCCTTCGGACCCGACCTCGTCGCCCTCGGCCGGACGCACATGGACGTCGCCCACGAGATGATCCTCGTCGGTGCGGCTCTCGGCGTCCTCAGCGTGATCGCCGGCCTGCTGTCGCGACGCATCGGCGCGCCCGTACTCCTGGTCTTCCTGGCGCTCGGAATGCTCGCCGGGGAGGACGGTCCGGGCGGCATCCGCTACGACGACTTTTCGTCCGCCTACCTGGTCGGCAGCGTCGCGCTGGCGGTGATCCTGCTGCAGGGCGGGCTGGAGACGCCGGTCTCCATGCTGCGCCTGGCGCTCTGGCCGGCGCTCACGCTGGCGGTGGTCGGCGTCGGCATCACCGCCGTCATCGTCGCCGCGGCTGTCATGTGGCTTGCCGCCGTGCCGTTCGCGATGGCCATGCTGGTCGGCGCCGCCGTCGCGCCGACCGACGCCGCTGCGGTGGCCGCCCTGCTGGGCCGCGCGCGCCTGGCCCTGCCCGAGCGCGTCACTGCCTTGCTGGAGGTCGAGTTCGGGCCTCAATGACCCGATGTCGATCTTCCTGACCGTCTTCGTCATCCGCCTCATCGCCGTCCCTGCCACCGCGGGCTGGCTGGACGGCGCGCTGCTGTTCACCGAGGAGATGCTGGGGGGGACGGCGCTCGGGCTTGGCGGCGGCTGGCTGCTTGGGCTGTTGCTGCGCCGCCTGTCGATGGAAGTCCCCACGGCCATGGTGCTGCTGCTGGCGTTCGGCCTGATGGTGTTCGGCGTGGCCCAGGTCGTCGGCGTCAGCGGATTCCTGGCGATCTATCTGACCGGCGTCTTTGTCGGAGCGTCGCCGCACCACGCGCGGCGCGAGATCGGCAATTTCGTCGAAGGCTGCGCGTGGCTCGCGCAGATCGTGCTGTTCCTGATGCTCGGCCTGCTGGTTACGCCGCACGACCTGCTTTCGTCCATTCCGGGCGGCGTCGCGATCGCGCTGGTGCTGATCCTGGTGGCGCGGCCGGTGGCGACCTTCGCCTGCCTTCTGCCGTTCCGCTTTCCCTGGCGGCAATCGGCCTTCAGCTCCTGGGTCGGCCTGCGCGGCGCCGTGCCGATCTATATCAGCTTCATTCCGGCACTGGCCGATCCGCTGCGTGACGCCAGGCTGTTCTCGGGCGTCTTCGTCGTGGTGGTCGTGTCGCTGATCATCCAGGGCTGGACGATCGTGCCGGCGGCGCTGCTGCTGGGCTTCCGCCGCGCCGAATGAACGAGGTGGCCTGCGTGCCCTCCCCTGTCGTCATTGCCGGTGATCCCCATGGCAACTTCCCGCCGATCCTGCGCGCCTGCGGGGCGCTCGAACCAGGGACGCTGATCCTGCTGGGCGACTGCGATCTGCGCGCGCCGCTGCACCAGGTGCTCGAGCCGCTGTTCACTGCCGGCTGGCGTGTCCACTGGATCATCGGCAACAAGGACGCCGAGACCGCGACGGCGTTCGACAACCTGGCGACCGACCATCCCGAAGGCGACATCGGCGGACGCATGATCGATGCCGGCGGCGTGCGCATCGCCGGGCTGGGCGGCGTCTTCAAGCCGCGCATCTGGCATCCGCGCGCCGACGAACCGAACGGCACGATCGAACCGCCCGGCTTCGCCACGCGCGGCGCCTTCCTCGACAGCCTCAGGCCCGGCGAACACTGGCGCGGCGGGCTGCCGCTGTGGCATCGCGATTCGATCTTCCCCGAGGATTTCGTCCGGCTCGGCGAGCAGCGCTTCGATGTGCTGGTGTCGCACGAGGCGCCGTCCTGCCATCGCCATGGCTTCGCTGTCATCGACGACCTGGCGGCCGCCGGGGCTGCGAGGCTGATCGTGCACGGGCATCATCATGAGGCGTACGCAGCCACGCTTCGCAACGGGATCAGCGTGCGTGGGCTGGGCGTCGCGCAGGCATGGGTGCTGGGAACGCCGTGACGGATGGCAACGCGATCGTCAGCCGATCGATGTCTACCAGACGCCCTCGATCAATCAGGCGAGGACGAAAGGGACCGACCACATGCAGTTCGGCATCCACCTCCCCCACGCCGGCGAGCGCGCCACCCCGGCGCTGATCCGCCGCTTCGCCCTCCAGGCCGAGGACTTGGGCTTCGCCGACGTCTGGGTCAGCGAGCACATCATCCTGCCCCGCACCCAGTTCCCCCGGAAGCTGCCGTTCTACGAGCCGGTCCTCACCCTCACCTGGGTCGCCGCGGTGACCCAGCGCGTGCGTCTCGGCACCTCGGTCCTGGTGCTGCCGATGCGCCATCCGATCCCGCTGGCGAAGGAACTCGCCACGCTGCAGAACCTTTCGGACGGCCGCCTGATCCTGGGCGCCGGCGTCGGCTGGCTCGAACCTGAGTTCGCCGCCCTGGGCGCGCCGTTCCAGGAACGCGGCCGCCGCATGGACGAGGGCATCGCGCTGATGCGGGCCGTCTGGACGCAGGACCCGGTGACCTTTCCCACCCGCTACATTCCGGCCGAGATCGCCGATATGACGATGACGCCGCTGCCCATCGTTCCGATCCCGCTGTGGATCGGCGGCAGCTCGGACGCCGCGCTGCGCCGCACGATCCGCCTCGCCGACGGCTGGCACGGCTCGCGCGAGACACCGGAGCAGACCGCCGCCATCGTGCAGCGTCTGCGTGCCGGGCGGCCCGGCGCCGACTTCACCATCTCGACGCGGGTGAACTGGGACGGCCGCGACCTGGGCGAACTGCGCGCCCGCATCGCCGCCTATGCCGCGGCCGGCGTGCAGCACGTCATGGTCGCCTCCGACCTGCTGCGGTCGGCCGAGATCGACAACTGGGACGCCATCATCGAGGGCGTCGGCCGCCTGGTCGCAGCAGCGAGAACGTCATGAAGCGCCTCGTCGGGACGCCGGCGATGGCAGCATGCGTCGGCATCAGCGTCAGTTCGGTGCAACGCATCTGGCGGGCGCATCGCTTCGACGCTGTTCGCGGCGCTCAACGTGCTGGGCCGTGGCATCGGTCGCTGCATGCAGCGGCAGCGGCAGCGGCACCAGGAGTTCATCTGTCTCCTCGACGCCATCGAAGCCGCAGTGCCGGCGGGCAAGCTGATCGCCCTTCCGCCGGACCAAGGGCCCGACAAGATGATTGCCGACGTCCCGCTGTCATTGCACGCGCAACGAAGCAATCTCCGCATGCAATGGTGCGATATCGCCAGGAGATTGCTTCGCTTCGCGCGCAATGACATACTGGTCGCGCCTGAACCGTCAGGATCATAACACCAGGAGCGGGACATGAAATTCGGCGCCTCGATGTTCTTCACCGACTATTCGATGACCCCGGCGGAGCTTGCCGTCGCTCTGGAGCAGCGCGGCTTCGACATCGTCTGGGCGCCGGAGCACTCGCACATTCCGCTGTCGCGCAAGACGTCGTTCGTCCTCGGCGGTGATCTGCCAAAGCGCTACTACGACGCGATGGACCCGTTCGTGACGCTGGCGATGGCGGCGGCCGCCACGAAGACTCTGAAGATCGGCACCGGCGTGTGCCTGATCGCGCAGCGCGATCCGATCCAGACCGCCAAGCTGGTGGCGTCGCTCGACCAGGTCTCCGGCGGGCGCTTCGTGTTCGGCGTCGGCAACGGCTGGAACCAGGACGAGATGGAGAACCACGGCACCGACTTCAAAACGCGCCATAAGCTCGCACGCGAGCGCATCGAGGCGATGAAGGCGATCTGGACGCAGGACATTGCCGAGTATCACGGCGAGTTCGTGAACTTCGATCCGATGCAGGCGTGGCCGAAGCCGGTGCAGAAGCCGCACCCACCGATCCTGGTGGGCGGCGCGTTCCCCTATAGCGCCCGGCGCGCGGTGCGCTACGGCGACGGCTGGATGCCGCAGGTCACTGCCGGCTCACCGACGCCGCTGACCGAACTCATCCCCCGCTTCCGCCAGTTGGCAGCGGAGGCGGGCCGCGATCCGGGTGCATTCGACATCTCGATCGGCGGACAGACGGAAGACGCGGACCTGATCAGGCGCTATCGCGACCTCGACGTGAACCGCGTGTCCGTCAGCCTGCCGTCGGAGAAGGCGGACACCATCCTGCCGGTGCTGGATCGCTGGGCGGCGATCATCCGGGCGGTGAACGGATAACGGCAGCAACCGTCACTTCCTGTATCCCGGGCCGCGCGAACGCTCGGCTCGGCTCTGCCCTTCGTCGCGATGTACCTCCGGCCCACCGCCTCCGCCATGGATATGCCGCCGCGGCGGAACCTGCGCCATTTTCGGGTCGCTGATGCTGGGCTCGCCGTTTTCGACGTGCCCTGCACATTGGCGGACGAAGTCGGCATCGGCGCTGGTCGTCACGATCAG
This sequence comes from uncultured Alphaproteobacteria bacterium, assembly GCA_963812075.1. Taxonomy (GTDB): domain Bacteria; phylum Pseudomonadota; class Alphaproteobacteria; order Acetobacterales; family Acetobacteraceae; genus JAMXLO01. The sequence goes on along the minus strand of CAWETN010000010.1, from coordinate 642,402 downwards.
GTCGTACCAGTTGTGGTTCGGCGGCAGCCAGACGTGCAGCCCGACAGTGTCGCCTGGCGCCAGATCCTTCGACCGCATCTCGTTGGTGTAGGTGTCCGTCACGTCCACCGGCACGTTTGCCGTCGTGTTGTTGGTGATGCGCAGCGCGATGCCGCTGGCGTCGTAGCTGGCGACGACGGTCAGGTCGACAGCGCCGGCGGCGAGACTGCCGGCGAATTTGCGGAAGAAGCCGTTCGGCCCGCTGACCGTCAGCGCATAGCCATCGTCGTCGCCCGGCGTCCAGGTGTCGAAGAGCGACTTGCCGGCCTCGACCGTGTAGCTCCACGGTCCCGTCGAGCCGCCGGCCGAGGAACCGTCGGCGAGCGGACGTGGACGCACGCACCCGCCTTGCCGTCGTTGTCGAAGTTCACCGTAATGGTCTAGGCCGGGACGTTCGCCGCAGCATCCACCTGCAAGGTGTACGGCAGCGGGCGGGCCGGGCGCACGCCCGTCTCCTGCACCGGCATCATGCCGGGTGACGGCACTGAGAACGCGGCGTCCGGAAAAGTCGTGCCGCTCGCTATGTCGCCTTGCGGCGGCTCGAACGCCGCGACGTCCGGCAACCGCACCAGGTGCCTGTCGGGAGCTGACGGTGGACTGGCCTTGCCCGGGGTTCATCGGCGGCGTCGGCTGCACGATGTGGTCGAACATGCCGCCCGCTTCGTCGAACATGTAGAACAGCACCGTCCTGGCCCAGACCTTTGGATTGGCGGTCGGCGCGGACAGCACGTCGGAGACGTAGAAGGCGCCGTAATCGGGCGCCCAGTTCGGGTGCTCGGTGAACGATTCCGGCGCCACGATGTAGGATATCTGCGGCAGCCGGTCGTTCACCACGTCGTTGCGCAGGTCCGCGAACAGGCCCGCCACGTCGAAACCCTGCGACTTGATATTCGTCCCGCGCCTTGCGCTCTCGAACAATGGGCTGCCGGGCGCGGCATTCTGGTATTGCAGCAGATACAGCAGCGCGGTGTCGCCAAAATTACCGATATACGGCTGGTCAGGGTTTCCGAAGCCCCAGAACTGCTCCGCCGTCAGACCGAGGCCCTGGTCCTGATAGACCTTCCACGACACGCCGGCTTGTGTCAGCCGCTCCGGTTAGGACCTCCAGCCATAGCCCCTCTTCTGCGTTGTCGGTGACCGGGCCGAACGGCAGCACGCCGTCGCCGCCGGGACGCAGCGTGAATGTGCCCGGCGTCGCGCCGGAGTTCGCGCTGTCCGGGTCATTCGACCCGCCCTGGCCGAGCCAGCCGGTCCACATATAGTAACGGTTCGGGTCGGTCGGTCCCCTCACCGAGCAGAAGTACGAATCGCACACCGTGAAGGCATCGGCGAGTGCGTCGTGGAACGGGATGTTGGGCCGCTTGCAGTGGATCATCGCGGCCCGCCCCTTGTTGGCGATCCACGCATCATACTTGCCGTCGTTCCAGGCGCCGTGCGAATTGTTCCAGCCGTGCGCCACATCCTCATAGAACGTCAGTCCCGGCTGCGGGTCGGGCGGATTGAACGGGAACACAGTGTTTGCACCGTCCGGCTGCGCGAGCACCGGATCGCCGTTCGGCAGATCCACGGCACGCGGGTCGTTGAACCCGCGTACGCCCCTGAGCGTGCCGAAATACTGATCGAACGGGCGGTTCTCCTGCATCATAACCACAATGTGCTCGATGTCGTGGATCGTGCCCCTGCGGCGACCGGCCTCTACGGCCAGCGCCTTGCGAATCCCGGCCCGGCTGCAATCGGCAGTCTGATTGCTACGCCTGCAATCCATGCATCGCCTGCCATATCCGAAACGGCGTCGCGGGCCCGGCGAAGCCGGTGACGCCGAACGGTGCAAGTGCGTCGACGATCGCGTTGTGAACCGCCGGCAGCATCGCCACCGCGCCGGCCTCGCCGCAGCCCTTCACGCCGAGCGGATTGGTGGTGCAGCGCGTGCCGTTGAAGTCGAGTTGGAACGATGGCAGGTCGTCGGCGCGCGGCATCGCATAGTCCATGAACGAGCCGGCCAGCAGCTGTCCCGACTGCACGTCGTAGGCCGCGTGCTCCAGCAGCGCCTGGCCGACGCCCTGCGCGATTGCGCCATGCGCCTGGCCGGCGGCGATCATCGGATTGACCACCACGCCGTAGTCGTCCACCGCGGTCAGGCGCACCAGTGCGACCGCGCCGGTGTCGCGATCGATCTCCACCTCCACCACATGCGTGCCGTTGGGAAACGTCATGTGCTCGCGCGTCCACGCGTGATAGGTATCGAGCGGCGTTTCGGCTTCGCGCGCCCGCGCGGCGACATCCAGCAAGGCGATCGAACGGTTGGTACCAACGACGGTGAAATTTCCGTCGGCGAATTCGATGTCGGCTTCCGCCGCCTCCAGCGCATCCCCGGCGATCGCCATGGCCTTCTGCACGATCGTCTCCGACGCGCGCCAGATCGCCGTGCCACCCATATAGGTCGCGCGCGAGCTGCCGTGCCCGCCGCCGGTCGGGATCAGGTCGGTGTCGCCCTGGCGCAGGCGGATGCGTTCGTTCGGAATGCCAAGCCGATCGGCGAGGATCTGCGGGAACGTCGTCTCGTGCCCCTGGCCGATGGTCTGCGTGCCGGTGATCAGCGACACCGTGCCGTCGGCCTCGAAGCGGATATCGACATTCTCGTGCGGGGAGCCGCCGGTACCCTTGATGTGGTAGGCGAAGCCCAGGCCGCGCAGCAGCCCGCGCGCCTCGCTCTCGGCGCGCCGTGCGGGGAAGCCGCCCACATCGGCCTCCCGCAGCGCGCGATCGAAGGTGGCCGCGAAGTCGCCGCTGTCCACCGAGAAGCCCAGCGCGTTGGTCATCGGCATCGCCGCCGCCGGCACCATGTTGCGCCGGCGCAGCTCGCTCCGATCGAAGCCGCACTGCCGTGCCGCCGCATCGATCAGCCGCTCGATGATGTTCACCGCCTCGGCAAAGCCGGGCCCACGCGTCACGCCGATCGGCGTGGTGTTGCTCAGCACCGTCACCACATGCAGTGCGACAGCAGGAATTGTGTAGATGCTGCCTTGCAGGTGCACATATTGATAGGTCTGCACCGCGCCGGCGCCGCCCGCCATGTAGGCACCGATGTTCGCCACGCTGGCGACGCGCAGCCCTAGGAACCGTCCCTCCGCATCGAGCGCCAGCGACGCCTCGGCCCGGTGGTCGCGCGCCTGGTGGTCGGAGACGAAGCCCTCGCTGCGCGTGGCGATCCACTTCACCTTGCGTCCGACCCGCCTCGCCGCCCACAGGATCAGCGCGAATTCGGCGTAGTTGAAGTTCTTCGCGCCGAAGCCGCCACCGACATCGGGTGCCACGAACCGCACGTCGGCGGGCGGGACGCCGAGTGCGCGGGCCGTGGCGTCGCGATTGCCGTGGATGTTCTGGCTGGAGACATGCAGCGTGTAGCGTCCCGCGTCGTAGCTGCCGATCGCTCCGCGCGGCTCCATCGGATTGGTGACGATGCGATGGTTGTCGAGGCGCAGCGACACCACGTGCGTCGCGCGGGCGAACGCGGCATCGACAGCAGCACGCTCGCCCCAGTGCCAGTCCATGCAGACATTGCCCGGCACCTCGTCGGTGATCTGCGGCGCGCCGGCCGCCAGCGCGTCGGCAGCGGTGGCGACGGCTTGCAGGGGGCTCCAGTCGATCGCGATGCGTTCCGCCGCATCCAGAGCCTTGGCGCGCGTCACGGCCACCACCACCGCCAGCGGCTCGCCGACATGGCGCACCTTGTCGGTCGCCAGCAACGGCTGCGGCGCGAAGGCGAACCGCTCGCCGGTCTGCACGTTGGCTTCCACCGTCGGGCGCATCGGCTGCAGGCCGTCGGCGCGTGCATCGGCCGCGGTCAGCACCGCGAGCACGCCGGGCATCGCGCGCGCGGCCGTCGTGTCCATGCGCTCGATCCGGGCGTGCGCGTGCGGCGAGCGAAACAGCACCGCGTGCGCCATGCCATCGAAGCGCAGGTCGTCGAGATAGCCGCCGGCGCCGGTCACGAAGCGTGCATCCTCCCGCCGCCTGGGAGCGTCGCCGATGATCGAGCGGTTGGGCATCCGGTCACCTCGTCAGGGTCAAAGCAATGACATCTTGTCATGCGAACCGCGACAAATCATCCTTTGCGCCGTCCGGTGCCGCCGCCCATGGTAAGGCCAAAGGAAAGCTCACGATGACCGCCAAACGTCAACTGCGCCTCGGCGCCTTCATGCGGCCGACGACGATCCACACCGCAGCCTGGCGCTATCCCGGCGCCTGGCCGGACGCCAATTTCAACCTGGCGCACATCAAACGCTTCATCCAGACGCTGGAGCGCGGCCGGTTCGACGCATTCTTCATGGCCGACCACCTGGCCGTGCTGAACATGCCGATGAACGCGCTGAAGCGCAGCCACACGGTGACCTCGTTCGAGCCGTTCACCCTGCTGTCGGCGCTGGCGATGGTGACCGAGCACATCGGCCTGATCGCCACCGGCTCCACCACCTTCGAGGCGCCGTTCCACGTGGCGCGCCGCTTTGCCTCGCTCGATCACATCAGCGGCGGCCGCGCGGCGTGGAACATCGTGACCACCTCCAACCCGGATGCCGCGCTCAATTTCGGCATGGACGACGCGATGGAGCACGACGAACGCTATCGCCGTGCGCGCGAGTTCTACGACGTGGTCACCGGATTGTGGGACAGCTGGGCGGAGGACGCCTTCATCCGCAACGTCGAGACCGGCGAGTTCTTCGACCCGTCGCGCATGCACGTGCTGAACCATCGAGGGACGATACTATTCGGTGCGCGGCCCGCTGCACATCGCGCGCCCGCCGCAGGGCTGGCCGGTGATCGTGCAGGCGGGCGCCTCGGACGCCGGCCGCCAGCTTGCCGGCGGAAACCGCCGAGATGGTGTTCGCCGGTGCCGGCGACGTCAACGGCGGGCGGGCGCTCTACGCCGATATCAAGGGCCGCATGGAAAAGCTCGGCCGCGATCCCGAGCATCTGAAGATCCTGCCCGGCGCATTCGTCGTCATCGGCGATTCGCTGGACGAAGCGCGCGACAAGCGGGCGAGGCTCGACAGCCTCGTGCACTACGACAGCGCCATCGCCTCGCTGTCGATCGCGCTCGGTACCGACGCATCGAAGTTCGACCCGGACGCGCCGTTGCCGGAGATCCCCGAGACCAACGCCAGCAAGAGCGGCCGCGAGCGCGCCATCAACCTGGCGAAGCGCGACAACCTGACGGTGCGTCAACTGGCCCAGCGCATGGGCGGCTACAGCGGTCCCGCGCTGCTGGGCACGCCGGCGATGATCGCCGACCAGATGGAGGAGTGGCTGGAGACGCGCGCCTGCGACGGCTTCAACATCATGTTCCCCTTTCTGCCGGCAGGCCTCGACGACTTCGTCGAGCGCGTGGTGCCCGAGTTGCAGCGCCGCGGCATCTTCCGCCGCGAGTACGAGGGCCGGACGCTGCGCGAGAACCTTGGCCTGCCACGGCCGGCGAATCGCTTTTTCCGCTGACATCGCGTTCCACGGGGACAGGCGTTCACACCCTGACCGAGTGCAGGGATTCGCGGAAAGCCGGGCAACCCGCTAATGTGCGAGCTCGCGCCGGTGCCTGTAAGGGCCGCAGGTCGGGTGAAGATGAGCGGTCGGAACGTTTTGTCCACGCTCGGTGGGCCGCTCGGAAGCCGTGTGCCGTGAGGATCAGATGAGCGGGGCGCGCGATTACGGTGAACCTGCGCTGCGAATGTCGCGTGAGGAATATCACGCCTGGGCCGCGACGAGGCGCGGACGGTTCGAGCGGATCAATGGCATCGTGGTGGCCATGGTGCCCGAGCGGGTGGCGCACAACCGCGCCAAGGGCCGGGGCTGCCAGCAACCTGCGCGAGATGATGCGCGCGGCGATCCGCAAGGCGGCCGTCCCCTGCGAGGCATTCACGGACGGGCTGTCCGTGCCGGTCGGCGACAGCGACTACGAGCCGGACTGCATCGTGCGCTGTGGCGAAGCGCCTTTGCCGGGAGATGCCCTGGCAGCGACTGATCCGCTGATCGTTGTCGAGGTGCTGTCGCCGACCACCGCCCGGTACGACCGGGCAATCAAACTGACCGAGTCCTTCCGCCTGCAATCTGTGCGGCATTATCTGATCGTGTGGCCCGATGAGCCTCGGGTCGTGCTTCATCGTCGCGATGAAGGCGGTGACATCGAGACGGTTACGACAACTCAGGGGGAGTTGGTACTGTCCCCGCCCGGAATAACCATCCGGGTCGAGGATATCTATCTGCCCTGACCGCCTGCCCGGCACCTTCGCGCTTGACTTTCGCGCCGGCCGGACCACAGGCTGGCGGCGAGGCAAACGTCAACATCTCCGCCACAAGAAAGCGGACCCGCTACTTATGTACAGCTACATCCTGCGTCGTCTCGCCTTCGGTGCGGTCACGGTGGTCGGCGTCTCGATCGTCGTGTTCTTCGTGCTGCGCGTGCTGCCAGGCGATCCGCTGGTCGCCATCTTCGGCCCGGAAGGCTTCACCAAGCTCACGCCGGAGGCAGCGTGCCGGCTACATGGCGCAGCTCGGCCTGAGCGATCCGCTGGTCGTGCAGTATTTTCGTTGGGTGGGTGAGATCCTCAGCGGCAGTCTTGGTCATTCGTTCTTCCGTTCGGAAAGCGTCGGCGACATGATCGCCCGGCGCGGACCGCTGACCGCCGAAATCGCGGCGATCTCGGTGGCGCTGTCGTGGCTGGTCGGCATTCCCGTCGCCATCGTCAGCGCACTGCGTCCGAACAGCTTCGGCGACAACATCTCGCGCTTCCTCAGCATCCTGTTCCTGGCGATCCCGGGCTTCTGGCTGGCGATGCTGATCGTGCTGGGACTGTTGTTCGGCTTCGGCTACCGCGCCCCGCTCGCCAACGTGGCGTTCTTCACCGATCCGATCGCCAATCTCCAGATCGTCGTGGGGCCGGCGCTGGTGCTGGGGCTCGGCCAGGCCGCCTATATCGCCCGCATGGCGCGTTCCAGCCTGCTCGAGGTGGTGCGCGAGGACTACGTGCGCACCGCGCGCGCCAAAGGACTGAATGGCCGCCTGGTGATCGCGCTGCACGCGCTGCCGAACGCGCTGCTGCCGGTGGTGACGCTGTCCGGCATCCTGCTGGGCTTCGTGCTGGCCGGTTCCATCCCGGTGGAGCGCGCGTTCGGCACGCCGGGTCTCGGCTACGCGATGTACACCGCGGTCAGCGAGCGCGACATCTTCGTCATGCAGAACCTGGTGTTCCTGTATTCCATCGTGTTCGTGCTGCTGAACATCATGGTCGATCTCACCTCCGCCTGGCTCGATCCGAGGATCCGCTACCGATGAGCGTCACCCAGCCCGATGTCGCCCTGCCGCTGCAGGAAGCCGCTCTCGCCGCAACGTCATCCTGGCCCCGCCGCCTTGCGCGCGTGCTGCGCACCTTCGCGCGCCGCTCGCCGATGTCGGCATTCTGGGGCTGCATCGCCGCGGCCATCATCGTGATGGCGGTGGCCGCCCCGGTGTTCGCGCCGAAGGATCCGACGCGCGCCGACTTCCGCCACATGGCGAAGCCGCCGTCGGCGCTGAACTACTTCGGCACCGACCAGATCGGCCGCGACACGCTGAGCCGGGTGATCTACGGCAGTCGCGCGTCGCTCACCGTGGCCGCAGGAGCGGTGCTGCTGGGCACCACGCTCGGCGCGATCTGGGGACTGGCGTCCGGCTATTTCGGCGGGCGCTTCGACCTGTTCAGCCAGCGCATCATCGAGTTCCTGCAATCCTTCCCCGACCTGATCCTGGCGATGGCGATAGCGATGGCGCTCGGCGCCGGTATGGGCACGGTGATCGTCGCCATCGCCATCACCCGAATACCGTTCGGCGGACGCGTGATCCGTGCTGTGGTGCTGTCGCTGAAGGAGCTGTCCTACGTCGAGGCGGCGCGCGGCCTGGGCGCCTCGCATCTGCGCATGATGTGTCGCCACATCCTGCCGCAGTGCGTGGCACCATATCTGATCCTCGCCACCACGCATCTCGGCGTGGCGATCATCATCGAGGCTGCGTTGGGCTTCCTCGGCGTCGGCATTCCGCCGCCGACGCCCACCTGGGGCAACATGCTGGCCGACTCGCTGAATGCCGGGCTGGTGCCGCCGTGGTGGCTGGTGCTGTTCCCCGGTGCAGCGATCACGCTGACGGTGCTCGCATTCAACCTGCTGGGCGACGGGATCCGCGACGCGCTGGATCCGCGACTGCGCGGCGCGGTGTAGCCGGCGGGCCTGGAGGGATCGCTCCCTCCAGGCTATTCGCGGTTAGTCTCGATCGGCAACGCGGTCCGAGTCGTCGTCGCGGTCGTCATGGTTGAAGTGCTCGGGGTGCGCCCGGAATACCGCGACGCAGCCGTTGGTCGGGCACGGATTGGTCGGATCGGTACCAGCCGGACTGCCAGCTGGCACGCGCCCGATCGGCACGAAGACCAGGTGTGAGTTCTTGTCAGCCGCAACCGAATGGGCAGTGGTCGAGGTCGCCGCCGAGGGGTCGAGCGTGTGCGTCCTGGCATCGACCGAACCGAGGATTGGGTCGGGCTGCGCGTTGCTCAGGTTGCTGCGAGCCGCCAGGAAGTAGTGCTGCGTTCCCTTGTCGAACCACACTTCGTCCGAGCCACCAATCGGTACGCTGGCGATGACTGCAGCATCGACGTCAGTGTCGGTGCTGGTGATGTCGATGATCAGCGTCTGGGTGGTCGGTGGCGTGCCGAACGGCGCACTGCAGCCGAGCAGCGCCTGATGACGCGGACCAAGGGTCAGACCTGCGGGACTGCAGTTCTTCACCTGTAGAGTACGCGTGACCTGCATCGTGTGCGGATCGATCACCGACACGCCGCCGATACTGGGATCCGATCCGACCTGCGGCACCGACACATAGAACAGGCCGGTCTCCGGCGACCATTGCGGTTGCTCGATGCCGTTCTCAGCATCCACGTTGGCGTTGGCCGAGCCGGTCTGGAAGACGAGCTTGCCGACGATCGTCTTGTGCTGGGTGTCGAATAGCGTGACGAAGGGCGGCGAATCGGCATTGTTCGCCGCAGCAAGGATGTGATCGCGGCGATCGTACGCCATCTCGTCGACCCGCGCCTGTCCTCCCGTGGAAATCGTGGTGATGAACGACTTCGTGGCGATGTCGATGACCTTGATCCGGCTGTCGCCGTCCCCCGCCCAGATTTCCTTGTGGTCAACGATGACGACGCCGTCTGGTCCGGAAAGGTCGTTGTCGGCCTTCCCGTTCACAAGCACAACGCCCTGGAAGCAATCTGTCTCGGTCTTCGACTGGCACAGCGCGCCAATGCGGCCGAGGAACCTTCCTTTCTCCGAATCGAACAAATCCACCGACGCGTTGGTCCGATCCGCCAGCACGTAGAGTTCGATCGACGGATCGACGAAGCTGATGTCGAACGCGCCGAGCCCGTTGCCCTGCACGTCGATCGTCTTGCGCAGCTTGAGCTGTTCGTCTCCCCTTTGCGGCCGGTGCTGTTCGTCGGCCTGCGCTCCGACCCAGAGCATGAGCGGCGCGGCGAGCACGAGCAATCTGCTTGGAACGCGCATTTCCATCCCTCTCCATTTGTCGTTCGTTTCAGCCTGGGATGCAGAGGCGCAGCCTCCTCCCGCGTCTACACTCGCGGGCCGCATTGACAAAGAGCAAATCAAGTTCTTGTGGGAACGCCGGCGCAGGCTATGACGCTACGGCGCGTTCAACCGCTCGTATTCCAGCACGTCGTAGCGCCGCCCCTCCGGCCTGGCGTTGGTGCGGATCACCGCCCTTGCGAGATAGTGCGTGTGGTCGGGTCCGCGCGCGTCCGCGCGGATCGACACGAGCTCCGCGAACCCCTCATTCGCCGGTGCCTCCAGCTGACCGACCGCCCGCAGGGCCTGTGCCACGACGATGTCGTTGTGCGCCATCGCCGCGGAGTCCTCGTCGGTGAAGACGGTCAGGTGTGGCCGCAGCCGCGCGAGCAGTTCGGGCGTCATGCCGATCACCTGGGCGAGTTCGTCGATGCTGGCAAACGGCGCGCCCGAAGGCGCATAGCCGAGGCCCGCCACGGTATAGCGCGCGAGGATGGATTTCCCCTGTCCGGGTGCGCCGCCTGCCAGCCGCCACTCGATGATCGACGCGGCGACGGTCGCGGCCGTTGCCTGATCCGCGCCGACCTGCAGCAGCAAGGCCTGCAGCAGTGGAACCGACGCGAGGTTGGGATTGATCTTGTCCGCCTCGTCGTCGATCCGCACCGCGATGCGCACCTGCCCCGTCCACAGCGTGCGTGTTGTGCCGTCCGGGCTCCAGTGGCGGTTGGTGCGATCCAGCAGCCGGTAGATCGCCCGTTCGATCGCGCCATCCGCCGCAGCCTCGACCTGCGCCGCATCGAGCAGATTGCGCGCGCGTCGTGCATCCTGCCGCGCGGTACCGAGCACCTGCGCACCGAGCAGCGCAAGCAGTGCCAGAGTCCACAGCACGATCAGCAGAGCGAAGCCGCGCGCGCGGCCGACGTCGCGCATCATGGACGGTCCCGCAGCGGTGCCGCAACGATATCCGGCCAGCGGCGCGGGTCGTTCGCGAGGAAGTGCAGGCGGATGCGGACGAGGGTCGGCAGGTCGGGCGACCGCCATCCGCTCGACCAGGTGCCGTTCGCCCGTTGGAAGGCGAGTTCCACCCGTGACAGGCCGCGCAGAAGTTCCGTCTCGGTGAGCGGCAGCGGTTCGCCGATGCGGCTGGCGCGCGGATACGGACGCCAGCGCAACACCAGACGATGATTCCCGTCAACCAACAGCACGGCCTGCATGCGGCGCGCCGGCACAGGGCCATCGATGCTCGACAGCCTGGTGACGCAGTCCAGGCGATCCTTTGCCGCGGTGACGGGCGCAGGCTCGAGATCGTCGCCTGGGTCCATCCCTTCGATGACGCGCCGCAGCACGCCGTCGAGCGTGGCGAGATCATCGGCCGTGGAGGAAAGCCGGATCTCGTCGCGCCACGCCAGCAGGCCGAAGTGTAAGCCCTGCGCCAGGCCGACAGCGAGCAGGCCAAGCACGACGAGTGCCACCAGGACCTCCAGCAGCGTGAACCCCTGGCGTGCCGGACTCATCGTGCCGCTTGCCCGATGCGCTCGGTCTCCAGCCGCACCTCGCGATACCCCGCGCTGCCTGGCCAGGTGATCCGCACGCTCACGGCATAAAGCGCTATCGGGAAGACCGATGATCCACGCTGGGTCAGCGTATCGATCGGCCGGATCGTGGTGCTGTCCAGCGGCGCAACATGCACGTGCCAGCTGTAACCGCGGTCGGCACCCTGCCAGTCGCCGGCCAGCAGCGGATCGGCATGCACCGCCATTGCAAGGTGCGATCGGGCGAGCGCCGTCGCCTGTTGATAGCGCTCGGTCGTGCGCGTGATGCCCAGGCCAGTGAGTCCGGCCGCCGACAGCGCACCGAGTGCAAGTGCGGCGATGACGACGCCGACCAGAACCTCCAGCAGGGTGAAGCCGCGCGAGCGCACCCTGCGGATGCCTTCAGTTAGGCTTCGCCAGCGGAAACCGCACGCCGCCATCGTGCAGATGGCAGGCGGTCCAGTGCCCTGGCACGACCTCGCGCAGCGCCGGCACGTCGTGCCGGCAGCGCGCCATGGCGTACGGGCACCGCGCATGGAAATGGCAGCCCGGCGGCGGATTGATGGGGCTCGGCACGTCGCCGGTCAGGATCACCCGCCTGCGCCGCCGCGCGCTGGCTTTCGGGATCGGCACCGCCGACAGCAGCGCTTCCGTGTACGGATGCAGCGGCATCTCGAACAGGCTTGCCTTGTCGGTGGTCTCGACGATGCGGCCGAGATACATCACCGCCACGCGGTGGCTGATATGCTCCACCACCGCCAGGTCATGCGCGACGAACAGATAGGACAGCCTGAACTCGTCCTGCAGGTCCATCAACAGGTTGATGATCTGCGCCTGGATCGACACGTCGAGCGCAGAGACCGGCTCATCGCCGACGATCAACTCGGGGCCGAGTGCCAGGGCGCGCGCGATGCCGATGCGCTGGCGTTGACCGCCCGAGAACATGTGCGGGAACGACGCCATGTGCTCCGGCCGCAGGCCGACCCGCTCGAACAGATGCGCGACACGCTCCTGGCGTTCAGCCCGCGTACCGCTCTGGTGGATGATCAGCGGTTCACCGACGATGTCGCCGGCCGACATGCGGGGATTCAGCGACGCGTACGGGTCCTGGTAGATCATCTGCATCTGTTCCCGATAGGGAAACATCTGCTGGCTATCGAGATCGGTGATGTCGGTGCCGTTGATGCGGATCCTGCCGTCGGTCGGCTCGAGCAGTTTCAGCAGCGTGCGACCGACGGTGGACTTGCCGCAGCCGCTTTCGCCGACCAGACCGAGTGTCTCGCCGCGCTCGATGCGGAACGACACGCCGTCCACCGCATAGACCTGGCCGGAGACGCGGGAGAATACGCCCTTGTAGACCGGGAAGTGTTTCTTGAGGTTCTCGACCTCGAGCAGAGGCGCGGCGTTCATGGCGCGTCTCCGGCATGCCAGCAGGCGACCGAATGGCCGGCGCGGTACGGCTCCAGCATGGGCGCAGTCGCGCGGCACTGATCGGTGGCGAGCGCGCAGCGCGGCGCGAAGCTGCAGCCTTGCGGCAGATTGAACAGCGACGGCACCATGCCCTTGATCTCGTTCAGCCGCGTCCTGTCCGCGCGCGCCGCGAGATCGAGGTTCGGGATCGAGCCGAGCAGGCCGCGCGTGTAGGGGTGCGCCGGGCGCTCGAACAGGTCGTCGACATTCGCCTCCTCGACCTTGCGGCCGGCATACATCACCACGACGCGGTCGGCATTCTCGGCAACCACGCCCATGTCATGGGTGATCAGGATGATCGCGGTGCCCAGCGTGTCGCGCAGTTCGCGCATCAGATCGAGGATCTGCGCCTGGATCGTGACGTCCAGGGCGGTGGTTGGTTCATCGGCAATCAGCACCTTGGGGTTGCACGATAGCGCCATGGCGATCATCACGCGCTGCCGCATGCCACCGGACATCTGGTGCGGATAGGCGTGCACGCGTTGCTCGGGTTCCGGGATGTGCACGCGGCGCAGCATGTCGACAGCGCCGTCCATCGCCGCGCGGCGCGACACGCCCTGATGCAGCGCAATGGCCTCGCTGATCTGCCGGCCCACCGTGAGCAGCGGATTGAGCGAGGTCATCGGCTCCTGGAAGATCATCGAGATGCGGTTGCCGCGGATGTCCTCCATCTGGCTTTCGGTGAGCTTCAGCAGGTCGGTGCCTTCGAAGCGGATCGCGCCCTCCACGATGCGCCCGGGCGGAGTGGCGATGAGCCGCAGGATGGACAAGGCGGTGACGCTCTTGCCGCAACCAGATTCGCCGACCACGCCCAGAGTCTCGCCGCTGCGCAGGCTGTAGGACACACCGTCCACCGCGCGCACGACGCCGGCCGGCGTGACGAATTGGGTGTGGAGATTGTCGATCTCCAGCAGCGGTGGGCCGGATGCCGCCGAACTTTCGCGCACTGGCGCCTGCACTTCGCTCAAGACGTGACTCCCTGAATTCCGGCTGTTATCTTTGGCAAAACGGACCGGTTCTGAGTGCCATCAGAGCACGCCGCGAGCGGTCCTGAAAAGCCTGAAGGGAGACGACATCCAAATGAGCCAGTTTTCCGTGCCGTATGGGCACCCGACGCGGCGTGGCCTGATGCGCGGCGCCATCGCGACGGCGGCCGGCTATGCGCTGATGCCGCGCCCGGTGCTTGCCGACATTCCCGACCAGTTCGACGGGACCAAGTTCCAGCTCGCGGCGCCTGATCCGAACCCGAAATATGGCGGCGTGCTGCGCATGGGCATCACCAACCGGGTGCCGCATTTCGACCTGCACCAGTCGGGCACCTACAACAATCTCGGCTCGATGGGCTGCATGTTCGACAACCTGATCCGCCGCGATCCGCGCGACGGCGGCAAGGCGGTGATCCCGGACCTGGCGCACAGCTGGGAGATCGCCAAGGACCGCAAGACCTACACCTTCTATCTGCGCAAGGGCATCCCGTTCCACGATGGTGCGGAACTGACATCCGACGACGTGAAGGCGACGTTCGACCGTATCGTGAAACCGCCGCAGGGCATCAGTATCCCGCGCAGCATCCTGTTCCGTGCGGTGAGCGAGGTGAATGCGCCCGACAAGTACACCATCGAGTTCAAGCTGTCCGAGCCAAGGCCGCCGCCGTTCATCATGGCGGCGATCGCCAGCGGCTGGAACGTGATCGTGCGCAAGAAGACGCTGGAGGACAACAACTACAACCTGCGCAAGGTTTGGCCGTATCCCGGCACCGGGCCGTTCAAGACGGTGCGCCGGGTGGAGAACGAGATCTGGGTCGTCGAAAAGAACAAGGACTACTGGAACAAGGGCCTGCCTTATCTCGACGGCATCGAGTTCTACAACCTGGTGCCGTTCTCGCCCGAACTCGGCTCGGGCATCCTCGCGGGCCGCGTCGACTATGGCCGCGTCACCGATCCGGTGACGTTCAAGAAGGCGCAGGCCACCAAGGGGATGAAGGTCTCGTCGTTCAACCAGAGCGTCATCCACGCGACCTATACCAACACCAAGAAGCAGCCGCTCTCCGACCCGCGCGTGCGGCGCGCGATGCACCTGGCGCTCGACCGGCCGACGCTGATCGAAGCGATCAAGGACGTGGCGCCGATGCAGATCGGCGGCTTTATGTATCCGTTCTCGGACCTGGCGACGCCGAAGGACGTGCTGGTGAAGCGCATCGGCTACCAGGATGATCCAGCCGCTGCCGAGCAGGAGGCGAAGGCGCTGATGGCGGCAGCCGGCTACAAGGACGGCATCAAGGGGCTGGACTACCTGGTGCGCGACCTGGCGAGCTATCACGTCTGGTCGCAGGCGATCCAGGCGATGCTGCAGCAGACGCTGAACATCACCTGCAACCTGCGCTACGTGGTGGAATCCGTGTGGTTCGACGACATCGCCAACGGGCACTTCGACCTGGCGATCGGCGCGGTGGTGTCCACGCTGCTCGATCCGTCGGACTACTTCAACGCCTGGTACCACACCGGCGGACCGCAGAACTACTCGTCCTACGGCAATCCCAAGGTCGATGCGCTGATCGAGCAGATCGATCGCGAGGTCGAACCCGGGAAACGCCAGGAACTGATCCGCCAGACCGAGGCGATCTTCGAACAGGACCCGCCGCTGCTGCCGGTGGCGTGGGAGAAGATCGACGACGTCTGGTACGACTACGTCAAGGGTTTGCGGCCGGACGACTATTTCGGCGCCTACGATGTCTGCCGCCAGGACACGTTCTGGCTCGACAAGACATGATCTGAACCGACGCTACAGGGAGGCAAACACAAAATGGACCACACGAAGACCGCTGGTCGCGGCTGGACCCGCCGTGCGCTGCTGCAGGGGAGCGCGGCGATGGCCGCGGCCTATGGGCTGCGTCCGGCCCATACGTTGGCGGAGATCCCCGCCGCATTCGACGGCTCGAAATTTCAGCTCGCAGCGCCCGAGCCGAACCCGAAAAGGGGCGGCGTGCTGCGCATGGGCATCCTCAACCGCCTGCCACATTTCGACTTCCATCAGTCGGGCACGATCGGCAGCCTTGGCGCGCAGGGCTGCATGTACGACAACCTGATCCGCCACGATCCGCGCGACAGCGGCAAGACCATCATCCCGGATCTCGCGCATAGCTGGGAGATCTCGAAGGACGGCAAGACCTACACGTTCTTCCTGCGCAAGGGCGTGCGGTTCTCCGACGGCGCCGAGCTGACATCCGCCGACGTCAAGGCGACGTTCGATCGCATCGCCAAACCGCCCGCCGGCGTCAGCATCGCGCGGAGTATCCTGTTCAAGGCGGTCGATGAGATCGCCGCGCCTGATGCCTATACGGTGCAGTTCAGGCTCGCCGCGCCGCGTCCGGCGAGCTTCGTGATGGCGGCCATCGCCAGCGGCTGGAATGGCATCGTGCGCAAGCAGACGCTGGAGGACAACGGCTACAACCTGCGCAAGGTGTCGAATATTCCCGGCACCGGTCCGTTCAGAAGCGTGCGCCGGGTCGAGAACGAAGTCTGGGTGATGGAGAGGAACAAGGACTACTGGAATGCCGGCCTGCCCTACCTCGATGGCATCGAGTTCTACAACCTGATTCCGTTCTCGCCGGAATTGGGCGCGGCGATCCTGTCCAACCGCGTGGACTACGCGCGCATCGTCGATCCGGTGACCGCGCGCAAGGCGAAGGCGACGCCGGGCATGGCGACCACCGCGTTCAACCAGAGCGTGATCCAGGGCACCTGGACCAACGACAGGAAGAAGCCGTTCGACGATCCGCGGGTGCGGCGCGCCTTCCACCTGGCGCTCGACCGCCACGTGCTGGTCGATGTGACCAAGGATGTCGCGCCGATGCGGGTCGGGGGGTTCTTGTATCCGTTCTCGGAATTCGCCACGCCGACCGATCAGCTGTTCAAGCGTGTCGGCTACCAGGATGACCCGACGGCCGCGATCAAGGAGGCCAAGGCGCTGATGGCCGCGGCCGGCTATGCCAACGGCATCAAGGGGCTGGACTTCATGGTCCGCGACATCTCCTCGTTCAAGCTGTGGGCGCAGGCGATCCAGGCCATGCTGCAGCAGAACATCGACGTACAGTGCAACCTGCGCACGGTGGTCGAGTCGGTGTGGTTCGACGACGCGGCGAACGGGCATTTCGATCTGGCGATCGGTGCGATCGTCTCCACGCTGCTGGATCCGTCGGACTACTTCAATTCGTGGTACCGCACCGGCGGTCCGCAGAACTACTCGTTCTGGAGCAACCCGAAGTTCGATGCCCTGCTCGAGCAGATCGACGCAGAGTTCGACGCTGGCAAGCGTCAGGCGCTGATCCGGCAGACCGAAGAGATCATGGAGCAGGATCCGCCCGTGCTGCCGGTGTGCTGGGAACAGATCAACGACGTCTGGTGGACCTACCTGAAGGGCTACAATCCATACGACTACTTCGGCATCTACGACGTGGTGCGGCAGGATATCTTCTGGTTGGACAAGGCGTAGGCATCGACACAGGATCGAAGCGCGCAAAAACGGGGAGACCAAACATGCTGAGCCGTCGTCATCTGCTTGTCACAACCGCGGCCGGCGCCGCCGCATCATCGCTCGCGCCGCGGACACAGGCAGCGACGCCGGCCAACATGCTGTGATGGCGAAGGCGATCGACAGCATCGTCGCGCCTTCGATCCCGCCGGATCCTACGAGACGGCGAACAACCAGACCTGCGGCAACATCTACCGCAAGCTGATCATCCCCGACCCTGCCGATGCCAACAGGCTGATCGGTGATCTGGCGGAGTCCTGGCAGATCAACAAGGACGGTCTGGCCCTCACCTTCCAGATCAAGCGTGGCGTGAAGTTCGACAGCAGCAACGAGCTGACCGCCGAGGATGCGGCGTTCAGCTTCCGCCGCGTGGTCAAGCTGAACAAGGCGCCGGGCTTCATCTTCACGCAGTTCGGCTGGAACGCCGACAACGTGGAAAAGACGATCCGCGCCACCGCGACCATACGCTGGAGTTGACGCTGCCTGAGTTGCAGGCGCCGACCACGGTCGGCTGCGTGGTGGAGAAGGCGCGCGTGCTCGCCGACCAGGCAGGCAGCGACCTCGGCAACGCCTGGCTCAAGACACACAGCGCCGGGTCGGGCGCCTACCGCCTGGTGGAGTGGCAGGCGAGCGATCACATCATCATGGAAGCCAACCCGAACGCCGAGACCAATCCGCGCCTGCCGCGGATCGTCGTGCGCCACGTGGCCGAGCCGGCCTCGCAGCTGCTGCTGCTGCAGAAGGGTGATGCCGATGTCGCCGGCAACTCAACGCGGACCAGCTGAAGGGGATCGTGAAGAACCCCGCCTGCGGCATCAGCAAGATCGACCAGCTCAACTCGCTGTATCTCGGGCTGAATGGCTCGCTGCCGCAGTTCCAGAAGATCGAGGTGCGCCAGGCGATCAAGTGGGCGATCGACTACGATGCGATTGCCGACAACATCACGCCGAACGTGTGGGGCGTCTGGCAGACCTTCCTGCCGAAGGGCTCGCCTGGCTCGATCCCGGATCGTCCGTTCAAGAAGGACGTCGCGAAGGCCCAGGCGCTGCTCGCCGCGGCCGGCTATCCGGACGGCTTCGACATCGTGCTGGACTATCGCCGTTCACCGACATCGCCGCCGCTGTCCAGCACGATCTCGCGACGGTCGGCATCCGGCGCAGCTGCTCGCCGGCGAGACCAAGCAGGTCACCACGAAGATCGTGTTCCTGCTGCAGAGCGCCCAGGTATGGACGACCCGCAAGGGGTGTCCGGATCCAGCTTGGCCTGATGCCGGACTACACCAACTACGCGGGCATCACGAAGGCCTGCCTCAGAACAGGCTGAACAGCCTGTGCTCCACACCGGGTCCGCCCACCGCATTCGACAGCAGCTGAAGGTCGGCGTGCGCCAGCACCAGGTCGGCGCTGGTGCCGCAGTCCGAACCGGCCGGGCTGGTCTGGTTGCCGGCCCAATGCACCCGATAGGTGCGCGGCGTGTCGCTGCGCTGCTCCACCACCAGGCTGCCGCCGGCCACCGCCATGACCTCCGGCCGCAGCGTGCAGGTCGTGCCGGGCGTCGTCGCGGACGCGGCGGTGAACTCCCAGTCCGACGGCATGCGCGCGCCGGCGCGGAACACCAGGATGTCGCCCACCTTCGGCCCCAGATCGAGCGTCGTGGCCGCTGCCACCACCGCGACGCAGCTCACCAGCAGCGCCGCGACGACGCCGGCGAGCATCGCGGTCCTGAGGCGATCGCCGGACCTGCCTTCGGCGTGCTTGCGGCCCTTCACGGCGTGCGCCCTTTCCCGTAGCGCAATTCCTGCGCCTGGTCCGGCGTCAGGGTTGCGAAATCCGGCAGGAACACCGGGTCATAGGCTGGTATGGCGCTGGATGACGCGGGCGCGGCGGATGTCGCCGCGAGCGCGTGCCCCAACTGGGCGATGACCGAGCCGAACGACGGCCGGTGTGGCTGAATGTTCACGGCTGAACCTCTTCTTGCGGCAGCGGAAAGGGTCCTGCCTCCTGGAAGCATCTCCCGAGGGTATGCGACAGGGATATTGCCATTCCCTTCGCATGTGCAGCATCACGATTTCGTGAGCTTGACCCGCCTCACGCAATGGCCGATCTGCAATAAATCACTGGCTCGAGGAACGCCGAACCATGCCGGGACCGCTGCACGGCTACCGCATCGTTGACCTCACCTCGATGGTATCGGGTCCTTCGGCCACCATGCTGCTGGCGGACCAGGGCGCCGATGTGATCAAGGTCGAGAACCCGCAGGGCGGCGACCACACGCGCGCTGCGGCCAACCGGCGGGGCGGCTTCTCCGCCTCGTTCCTCAACAACAACCGCAACAAGCGCTCGATCGCGCTGGATCTGAAGGTGCCGTCCGGTATCGAGGCGCTGCAGCGCTTGGTCGCCACCGCCGACGTGTTCGTCCAGAATTTCCGCTCCGGCGTGATCGAGCGGATGGGCTTCGGCGAGGACGCGGTGCGGGCGCTGGCGCCCGACATCGTCTACGTCTCTATCAGCGGCTTCGGCGAGCTGGGGCCGTTCGCGCAGAAGCCGGTCTACGACCCGCTGGTGCAGGCGCTGTCGGGACTGGCCAGCATCCAGGGCGGCTCCGACCAGGAACGCCCGCGGCTGGTGCGCACCATCGTGCCGGACAAGCTGACCGGCGTCGTGGCGGCGCAGGCGATCACCGCCGCGCTGCTCGCGCGCGAGCGGACCGGACAGGGGCAGCATGTGCGCCTCTCGATGCTGGACGCCGTGGTGGCGTTCCTGTGGGGCTCCGACATGGGCAGCCAGACCTTCGTCGGCGGCGAGCTGCCGCAGCAGGAGGCGGCGAGCTTCATCGACCTGATCTACCAGACGGCGGACGACCACATCAGCGCCGCGGTGCAGACCGACCGCGAGTGGGCCGCGCTGACCCGTGCGCTGGAGCGTCCCGAGTGGCTGGACGATCCACGCTTCGCCACCCCGGCGCTGCGGCAGAAGCACATCAACGAACGGCTGGCGATGACCCAGGACGTGCTGCTCACCCGCCCCGCCGCCGAGTGGCTGGAGCGGCTGACCGCGGAAGGTGTGCCGTGCGCGCCGGTGCTGACGCGCAGCCGCATGATCGAGCATCCGCAGGTGGTGGCAAACGGCATCGTCATCGAGACCGAACATCCCGGCGCCGGCCGCCTGCGCCAGGCGCGGCCGGCAGCGCGCTTCTCGGCCACGCCGACTGGCGTGCGCCGCGGCGCCCCGGCACTGGGCGAGCACACGGGAGAAATCCTGGCCGAGATCGGCGCGGCGGAGGGCGTCGAAGTCTGACCGCACCACCGTTGCCGTGCCGTTCGAACTACGGCAGAAGCGGCGCCAACAGGGAGGTGCAGCATGAGGGTCCGGCTATCCGCGGTCATGGCCGCCTGCATGGTCATCGGCATCAGCGGCGGCGGCTTCGCCCAGACCGTGAAGCTGGGCGTGGTCGATACCTACTCGGGACCGTTCGCCGCGGTGGGCGACCTGCTCGATCGCGGTATCCGGCTCTACGTGAAGCAGCACGAGAAGGACCTGCCGCCCGGCGTGAAGCTGGAGATCATCCGGCGCGACGACACCGGCCCCAATCCGGAGGTCGCCAAGCGCATGGCGCAGGAGCTGATCACGCGCGACCACGTGCAGCTGCTGGCCGGCACCGTGTATACGCCGAACGCGCTGGCGATCGCGCCGCTGGCCACCGAGGCGAAGGTGCCGTTCGTCGTGATGAACGCCGGCACCGCGATGATCACCACCAAGTCGCCGTACATCGCGCGCACCTCGTTCACCATGTGGCAGTCGAGCTATCCGCTGGGCGGCTGGGCGGCGAAGAACGGCATCAGGAAGGCGTTCACCGCGGTCACCGACTATGGGCCCGGCATCGACGCCGAGGCGGCGTTCACCAAGGGCTTCACCGACGCCGGCGGCCAGATCGTCGGCTCGGTGCACATGCCGCTGCAGAACCCCGACTACGTGCCGTTCATGCAGCGCGCCAAGGATGCCGGACCGGACGCGGTGTTCGTGTTCGTGCCCGGCGGCAAGGACGCGACGTCGCTGATGAAGGCGTTCGGCGAGCTCGGGTCTGAAGGCGGCAGGGCATCAAGCTGATCGGTCCCGGCGACATCACCACCGATGAAGAGCTGCACAACATGGGCGACGTGGCGCTCGGGCGTCGTCACCATGATGCACTACTCCGTCCGCCGGCAACCGCCCGGCCAACCAGGAATTCGTCAAGGCCTACAAGGCCGAGTTCGGCGCGAAGGAGGAGCCCGCGTTCGAGGTGGTCGGCGCCTATGACGGCATGGCCGCGATCTTCCACGTCATCATCGCGCAGAAGGGCAACATCGATCCGGACAAGACGATGGAGCTGCTGAAGGGCTGGAAGAACGACGACAGCCCGCGCGGCCCGATCATGATCGATCCGGACACGCGCGACATCGTGCAGAACGAATACATGCGCCGCATCGAAAAGGTGAACGGCGCGCTGGCGAACGTCGAGTTCGAGACGATCCCGATGGTGAAGGACCCGTGGAAGGAGATCAACAAGCAGAAATGACGACCCCCTGTCATTCCGAGGAGCGCTGCGACGCAGCGATCCCGGGCCAGTGAGGCGCCGATCCTGAAGTCATCGAGGTTGCTTCGTCGCTGCCCTCCTCGCGAGACGGTGGTTGCAGGCAGACTTCGATGGAAGCGCTGACCTCCATCCTGTTCCACGGCCTCGCCTACGCGATGATCCTCTACATCGTCTCGGTCGGCCTGTCGGTGACCATGGGCCTGATGGGCTTCGTCAACCTGGCGCACGGCGTGTTCGCGATGGCCGGCGGCTACGTCACCGTGACCCTGATGAACAGCTACGCCGTGCCGTTCGCCCTGGCGCTGCTGGCGGCGTTCATCGTGGTGGCGCTGATCAGCGTCATACTGGAACGCACGCTCTACGCCCGCCTCTACGGCGCCGAGCGAACTGGACCAGGTGCTGTTCACCATCGGCCTCATCTTCATGTCGGTCGCCATCGTGCGCTACCTGTGGGGCCCCCTGCCGCAACCCATCCACCTGCCCGCCGCGCTCAGCGGCCAGCTCGATCTCGGCTTCCGCAGCTTCCCGATGTATCGCTCCTTCCTGATCGTCGTCGGCTTCGTGCTGATCGCGCTGCTCTGGTTCGGCATCGAGCGCACCAACTTCGGTGCCCAGCTTGCGCGCCGCGGTAGACAACCGCCGCATGGCCGAGTCGATCGGCATCGACACGCGCCGCCTGTTCTCGCTGGCCTTCGCCCTCGGCTCCGGCCTCGCCGCACTCGGCGGCGGCCTCGGCGCCGACATCCTGGCGATCTATCCCGGCTACGCCACCGAGTATCTGGTCTACTTCCTGATGGTCGTCGCGATCGGCGGCCTCGGCTCGCTGCGCGGTCCGTTCGTCGCAGCGCTGCTGCTGGGCTTCGGCGACACCGCCTGCAAATACCTGGTGCCGGAACTCGGCGCGTTCTTCGTCTTCGTCGCCATGATCGGGCTGCTGCTGTGGCGCCCCGCCGGCCTGTTCGGTCGCGCCTGAGTGTCGCCCGTCGACACGCTGATCCGTCGCCACCGCCTGCGCGCGATCGAACTGCTCCCCTGGGTCATCGCCGTCGGTGCCTACTTCGCCTTCGCCGACTACCTGTCCCTCGGCAGCCAGATCCTGATCATGATCCTGTTCGCGCTGTCGCTCGACCTGGTGCTGGGCTACGCCGGCATCGTCACGCTGGGCCATTCGGCATTCTTCGGCGTCGGCGCCTATGCCGCCGGCATCTATGCGGTGCGCGTCTCCGGCGAACCACTGTCCGGCCTGCTGGTCGGCGCCGTCGCCGCCGCTGCCGTCGGCTGGGCGTCCGGCCTGGTCATCCTGCGCACCCACGGCCTGACGCTGCTCATGCTGACGCTCGCCGTCACCGCCTGCTGGCCGAGGCCGCGAACAAGGCGAACTTCCTCACCGGCGGCGCCGACGGGCTGCAGGGCGTCGACATCGATCCGATCCTCGGCGTCTTCCGCTTCGACCTGTTCGGCCGCACCGCCTATCTCTATTGCCTGGTCGTGCTGTTCCTCGCCTGGCTGTTCGCGCGCCGCCTGGTGCATTCGTCGTTCGGCCGCTCGCTGGTCGGCATCCGCGAGAACACCGCCCGCATGCACGCGATCGGCTCGCCGGTGCGCCGGCGGCTGGTGACGATCTACACGATCTCGGCGGCGCTGGCCGGCATCGCCGGCGCGCTGCTGGCGCAGACCACGCAGTTCGTCGGCCTCACCGTCCTCGGCTTCCAGCGCTCCGGCGAGATCGTCATCATGCTGGTGTTCGGCGGCATCGGCCGGCTGTACGGCGCGTTCGTCGGCGCCGGCGTCTACATGATCGCGCAGGACCAGCTGGCGAAACTCGAGCCGGAGTTCTGGTATTTCTGGATCGGCCTCCTGCTGGTGCTGCTGGTGATGTTCGCGCGCGGCGGCGTGCTGGGCCTGATCGACCGGCTGCTGCGGCGATGACGCCGGCGCTGGAGACCATCGGCCTGCACCGGCGCTTCGGCGCGCTGATCGTGGCGAACGACATCCACTTCCGCCTGGAGGCCGGCGCGCGGCACGCGCTGATCGGCCCGAACGGTGCCGGCAAGACGACGTTCATCAACCTGATCACCGGCCGGCTCGCGCCGTCCGCCGGCCGCATCCTGCTGGGCGGCGACGACATCACCGCGCTGTCGCAGGCGACGCGGGTACGCCGCGGACTGGGCCGTACGTTCCAGATCAACACGCTGTTCCGCGGCCTGTCGGTGCTGGAGAACGTTGCCCTCGCGATCGCCGAGCATGACGGCCACGGCGGCGACATGCTGCGCCCGCTGGGTGCCGGCCGCGCGGTGCTGGAGCGCAGCTACGCGCTGCTCGACCGGCTGCGCATCGCCGACGACGCGCTGGTCCCGGTGCAGCAGCTGCCGTACGGCAAGCAGCGCCTGGTCGAGATCGCCATCGCCCTTGGCCTGCAACCCACCGTGCTGCTGCTGGATGAGCCCGCCGCCGGCGTGCCGTCGGCCGAAAGCGCCATCATCCTCGAGGTGATCGAACAGCTTCCGCCCGACATCGCCGTGCTGATCATCGAGCACGACATGGAGCTGGTGTTCCGCTTCGCCCGCCGCATCACCGTGCTGGTGCAGGGCAGCGTGCTGGTCGAAGGCACACCGGCCGAGATCGCCGCCGATGCGCGCGTGCGCGAGGTCTATCTCGGCGAGCGCCAGCATGGCTGACGGCCTCGCGCTGCACGAGGTGTCGGCGGGCTACGGCGAGACCGTGGTGCTGGAACGCGTATCGCTCGCCGTGCCCGATGGCGGCACGCTCGCCGTGCTGGGGCGCAACGGCGTCGGCAAGTCGACGCTGCTGGCCACCGTGCTCGGCCACACGACGCTGCACGCCGGCGCGCATCGCGTTCCGCGGCCACCCGATCGAACGCCTCCGCCCGTTCCAGCGCGCCCGTCTCGGCATCGGCTATGTGCCGCAGGAGCGCGAGATCTTCCCGTCGCTGAACGTGGACGAGAACCTGACCGTCGCCGCCCGCGCCGGCGCGCGCTGGACGCGCGAGCGCGTCTACGAGCTGTTCCCCTCGCTCGCCATGCGCCGCCGCAACATGGGCAACCAGCTGTCCGGCGGCGAGCAGCAGATGCTGGCGATCGGCCGCGCGCTGATGGGCAATCCGTCGCTGCTGCTGCTCGACGAACCGCTGGAGGGCCTGGCGCCGGTCATCGTCGATGCGCTGATCGCGGCACTGCACCGGCTGCGCCAGGACGACGGGCTGGCGATCGTGCTGGTCGAACAGCACGCGCGCCTGGCGCTGGAGTTCGCCACGCGCGCCATCGTGCTGGACCGCGGCCGGCTGGTCTACGACGATGCCAGCGCGCCGCTGCTCAGCGATCCGCACCGACTGGCGTCGCTGATCGGAGTGGGATGAGCCGGCCCCGGGCGCGGCGCAGCAGCAGCGCCACCGCGATCCCGGCGTTCAGCAGGTTCCACACGACGCCGTTGGCAAACGCCGCGGCGTACGAGCCGGTCAGGTCGAAGATCGCGCCGGAGATCCAGCCGCCGAACGCCATGCCGAGCAGCGTCGCCATGACCACCAGGCCGAAGCGCATGCCGGCCTCGCGCGCCGGCAGGTATTCACGGATGACGATGGCATAACTCGGCACGATGCCGCCCTGCACCAGCCCGAACAGCGCCGAGACCGCGTAGAGCGACGCCAGCCCGCTGAAGCCGAGATACAGCAGCAGCGCCAGCATCTGCCCGATCGAACCGAGCAACAGCGTCGGCAGCCCGCCGATCCGGTCGGCGACGAAGCCGGAGCCGACGCGGGAGATGATCCCGAGACCCAGCATCAGCGCCAGCATCTGCGCGCCGTGCGCGACGCCGTAGCCCAGGTCGCCGCAATAGGCGACGATGTGCACCTGCGGCATCGACATCGCCACGCAGCAGCAGAAGCCGGCGACGGCCAGAGCGATCTGCAGCGTTGCGGGCGACAGGCCAAGCGAGGCCGGCGCCGGTGCGGCGCGCGTGGCGGCCGGGTGCTGCTCGGGCGCCCCGCGGCGCAGGGTCAGCGCCAGCGGGATCATTGTCGCGGCGCACACCACGCCGATCGCGACATAGGTCTGCCGCCAGCCGACCGTCTGGGTGAAGTGCTGCACCAGCGGCGGCCAGATCGCTCCGGCGAGATAGTTGCCCGACGCCGCGATCGCCACCGCGATGCCGCGCCGGCGGCTGAACCAGTGCGAGATGTCGGCCACGATAGGTCCGAAATACGTCGCCCCGCCGATCGCGATCAGCACGCCGTGCACCAGCGCGAACTGCCACAGCGTGGCGGCGTTGGCCGCGGCGACATAGCCCAGCGCGAGGGCCACGGCGCTGATCAGCGCCGGCAGCATGATGCCCAACCGGTCGGACATCCGCCCCATCGCCACGCCGCCGAGGGCGAAGCCGATCATCGCCAGCGTGTAGGGCAGCGAGGCGGTGGCGCGGTCCACCGCAAACTCCGCCTGGACGGCGGGCAGCACGACCACCACCGACCACAGGCTGATGCCGCCGAACGTGCTCAGCACCACGCTGATCGCCAGGCGCAGCCAGGCATAGCCGGACTCCACGCCCGGGTCGTTCGTCATGGTCGGATTCCCGCCGCAAGGACGCGCTGTCTACGCGAAGGCGGCCTCGCCCGCCGCCGTCCATTCGCGGCGCAACCAATCGTACCACTGGTCCATGCCCTCGCCGGTCCGCGCCGACAGGCACAGCACGGCGATCGCCGGATTGACCTCGCGCGCGGCCGCGATGACGCGCGCCACGTCGAACTCGACGTGCGCCAGCAGGTCGAGCTTGCTGATCAGCATCAGCGAGGCGGCGCGGAACATGTGCGGATACTTGCGCGGCTTGTCCTCACCCTCGGTCACCGACAGGATCACCACCTTGGCCCGCTCGCCCAGGTCGAACATCGCCGGGCACACCAGGTTGCCGACATTCTCGATCATCACCACCGACCGCGCCGGCGGGCGCAGCTCGGACAGGCCGCGCATCACCATGTCGGCCTCCAGATGGCAGCCGGTGCCGGTGTTCACCTGCACCACCGGCGCGCCGGCGGCGCGGATGCGGTCGCCGTCCAGGGACGTCGCCTGATCGCCCTCCAGCACGCCGATGTCGCGCGCGCCGCGCAGGTCGCGGATCGTGCGCTCCAGCAGCGTGGTCTTGCCAGCGCCCGGCGAGCTCATGAGGTTCAGCGCCAGGATCTCGCGGCCGGCGAACCAGGCGCGGTTGCGTGCGGCGAGCGCGTCGTTCTTCGCCAGCACGCGGGTCTGCAGTTCCACCAGCGTGGTCGCATGGTCGTGTCCGTGGTGGTGCCCGTGGTCATGATGATGCGGGTGGCTGTGCCGCGTACCGTCGGCGTGCTCGTGCGTCTCGCCGCATCCGCAATGACCGCACATCAGGCTGTCTCCTCGATTTCCAGGGTCTTCACCATGAGATCGTCGCCGTCGGTTCGGTGGATCTCCAGCCTTGCGCCCTCCGCCAATGTGCCGCGGGCGACGACATCGAAGCAGAACGCGATCGCCTCGGGGCTTGCGCAGGACAGCCGGCCGATCTCCAGCGTCACCGCGTGCACACGCCGCTGCTGCGCCGCGTTGCAGGCGATGGCGACGATCTCGTGCGTCAGCGCCAGTTCGTGCATCAGCAGATGCGCGGCAGCTGGTCGCCGACCAGCATATCGACGATGCGCTGTCCGCCCAGCACGGTATGCATCACCACCTGTCCGGGCCGTCGCGCGGTGACGCAGCCGATGCGGCAGGTGCCGGCACCGAGTGGATGCGCGCGCATCGCCGCCAGCGCGCCCTGGGCCTCGGCCTCCGGCACGATCGCCACCAGCCGGCCCTCGTTGGCGAGGTACAGCGGATCGAGGCCGAGGATCTCGCAGAAGCCCTTCACCGCCTCGCGCAGCGGCACGTCGCACTCGTCGAGTTCGATGCCGCAATCCGCCGCCGATGCGATCTCGTTGAGCACCGTGGCGACGCCACCGCGCGTCGCGTCGCGCATGAAGCGCGTGCCGGGTGCCGCGGACAGCAGCACGCCGATCAGCCCGTGCAGCGCGGCGCAGTCGCTGTCGATCGGCGCATCCAGCGCGAGGTCGCCGCGCGCGGCAAGGATCGCCGCGCCATGATCGCCCAGCACACCGTTCACCAGCACCGCGTCTCCCGGCTGCGCGCGATGGGCGCCGAGTACGATCCCGGTGCGGATCACGCCGACGCCGGTCGTGGTGAGGAACAGTTTGTCGCAGGCACCCCGCGGCACGACCTTGGTATCGCCGGTAACGATCTGCACGCCTGCTTCGCGCGCCGCGCTCGCCATCGAGCGGGCGATGCGGTGCAGCAGGTCGATCGGCAGCCCCTCCTCGATGATCGCCGAACACGACAGGTAGAGCGGCACCGCGCCGCCCACCGCCAGGTCGTTGATCGTGCCGCATACCGCCAGCCGGCCGATGTCGCCGCCGGGAAACTCCAGCGGATCGACGACGAAGGAATCGGTGGTCATCGCCAGCCGGTCGCCGTACTCGGCCAGCAGCGCCATCGGCACCCGTGCCTGGTCGTCGAGCGGCGCCAGCAGCGGGTTGTCGAACGCCGCGACGAACACCTGCTGGATCAGGTCCTTCGTCGCCTTGCCGCCACCGCCGTGGCTCAGCGTGACGGTCCTCATGCCGCCTTCGCCGCGTAGCGATAGTACGCCGCGCAGGCACCTTCGGACGACACCATCAGTGCGCCCATCGGCGTCTCCGGCGTGCAGGACGTGCCGAACACCCGGCACTGCCGCGGCTTCAGCGTGCCCTTCAGCACCTCGCCGCACTGGCACGATTGCGGATCGGCGATGCGCACGCCCGGCACGGCGAAGCGCCTTTCTGCGTCGAACCGCGCGTAGGCGTCGCGGAAGCGCACGCCGGAATGGTCGATCGACCCCAGGCCGCGCCATTCGAAGAACGCGCGCAGTTCGTAGACGCGTTCGATCGCCCGCTGCGCCGCGGCGTTGCCGCCGGCGGCGACCACACGGGCATACTGGTTCTCGATCTCGGCGCGTCCTTCGGCGATCTGCCGCAGCACCATCCACACCGACTGCAGCACGTCGAGCGGCTCGAATCCCGAGACCACCAGCGGCCTGCGGTACTGCCGGGCGATGAATTCGTAGGGCGCGGTGCCGATCACCATCGACACGTGGCCCGGCCCGACGAAGCCTTCGATCCGCACGTCCGCACTGTCGAGAATGGCCCTGATCGTCGGCACGATGGTGATATGGTTGCAGAACACCGAGAAGTTGCCGATGCCGTCGCGCTCCGCCTCGAGCACGGTCAGCGCGGTGGACGGCATGGTGGTCTCGAAGCCGAGACCGAAGAACACCACCTCGCGATCCGGATGCGTACGCGCCAGCGCCAGCGCGTCGGTCGGGGAATACACCATGCGGATATCGGCGCCGTCCGCCTTCGCCTGCAGCAGGCTGCCGCGCGAGCCGGGCACGCGCATGGCGTCGCCGAACGTGGTGAGGATCACGCCCGGCCGCTCGGCGATGGCGATACAGTCGTCGATACGCCCCATCGGCAGCACGCAGACCGGGCAGCCCGGGCCGTGCACCAGCTCGACCTCGGCCGGCAGCATGGCCGACAGCCCGTAGCGGAAGATCGCGTGGGTGTGCCCGCCGCACACTTCCATGATCTGGATCGGCCGCGACGGCCGGATGCTCCTGGTCAGCGCAGCGATCTCGCGCCGCAGCGCGTCGGCCTTATCGCGGTCGCGGAACTCGTCGACGTATTTCATCCGCCGTCACCCAGCGCCGCCTCCTGAAGTTCACCGAGTTCCGCCAGCAGCCGCAGCGTCTCGGCCGCTTCGGCCGCGTCGATCCGGCTCATGGCGAAGCCGACATGCAGCAGCACCCAGTCGCCGATGCAGGCCTCCGGCGGATGGTCGTCATCGACGATGCAGATGATGTTGACCTGCCGCCGTACGCCGCCGACCTCGGCGGTGGCGAGCATCCGCTCCGCGTCGTCGATCTGCACGATCTGCGCCGGGATACCGAGACACATGGCCGTCCTCCTACGCCATCAGCCGCGCCGCGGCCACCGCGGCCTGCCCCAGCGCCAGCCCGCCATCGTTGGCCGGCACCGTGCGATGGGTCAGCACGGCGAAGCCCGCTTCATGCAGCCGCCGCTCGGTCTGCTCGAGCAGCACGGCGTTCTGCAGGCACCCGCCCGACAGCGCCACGGTGTCGAACCGGGCGCGACGGGTCAGCGCACGGGCCACGGCGACCAGCGCGATGGCAAGTCCCTGGTGGAAGCGCGCGGCGATCGTCCCATGGGACACGCCGCGCTCGAGGTCGCCGAGCAGCGCGCGCCACATCGGTGCTGGATCCAGCACGAGCGGCGCGCCCTCGTCATGGTCGGCCATGCGCCGGCCATCCACGTCTTTGTCCGCTGCACGCAGCGAAAACATGGATGGCCGGCCCGAGCTCGGCCATGACGAGGGCGTCGGTCGCGAATGAATACGCCTGCGCATCGTCCGCCGACAGCGTCGGCTCGCACGCCAGCGCCTCCAACCGTGCCGCTGCCTCGCCTTCGTGCCCCTGGCGCTCGGCGCAGATGCCCAGCGCGGCGGCGACTGCGTCGAACAGCCGGCCACACGACGAAGCCAGCGGCGCGTTCACACCACCGCGGATCATCGATTCGAGCAGCGGATGATGTCGGTGCGGGCGCAGTCCCGCTGCCAGCAGGTGCGCCGTCAGGTTGCGCCAGGGTTCGCGCACGGCTGCGGCGCCGCCCGGCATGGCGACCGGCTTGAACATCCCCAGCCGCTCCGCGTCGCGATAATCCGCAAGCAGGAACTCGCCGCCCCAGAACGTACCGTCGTCGCCCCAGCCAAGCCCGTCGAGCACGATGCCAAGCACCGGCGGCGCGTCCAGCGCACGGCCATTCTCCGCCAGGCAGGCGGCGACGTGCGCGTGATGGTGCTGCACCTCGATCAGCCGCAGCCCGGTCTCGCGCGCATACTTCGACGACAGATATTCCGGATGCAGATCGGCGGCGACCGCCGCCGGAGCGTGGTCGAACAGCGCCGCGTAGTGCGCGATACCGGTCCGGTAGTCGTCGAACGTGCGTGCGTCCTCCAGGTCGCCGATGTGCTGCGACAGGATCGCCGCGCCGTCCTTCAGCAGGCAGAACGTCGCCTTCAGCTCGCCGCCCGCCGCCAGCAGGTCGGGCGCACCGGCAAACCCGGCCGGCAGGACGATCGCTCCCGGCGCAAAGCCGCGCGCGCGGCGCAGGACGCGCGGCGCGTCGGCAACCCACCGCACCACCGAATCGTCGATGCGCGTGGCGATCGGCCGGTCGTGCGTCAGCACGGCATCGGCGATGCCCTGCAGCCTGGTCTCCGCCTCGGCGTCGTCGGTGATCTGCGGTTCGTCCGTCAGGTTGCCGCTGGTCATCACCACGGGATGGTCGAAGTGCCGCAGCAGCAGCAGATGCAGCGGCGTCGTCGGCAGCATGAACCCGAGCGTGGTCAGGCCGGGAGCGATCGCGTCGGGCAGCGCGGCACCGGTCGCCTTCAGCAGCATGATCGGCGCCTCGGGGCCGGACAGCAGCCGTGCCTCGCCGGACGACACCCTGCAGTGGCGACGGATCACGTCGATATCGCGTGCCATCAGTGCGAACGGCTTGGTCTCGCGGTGCTTCGCCGCGCGCAGCTGCGCCACCGCCCCGGCATTCGTGGCGTCGCATGCAAGCTGGTAGCCGCCCAGCCCCTTCACCGCCACGATCCGTCCGTGGCGCAGCAGTGCAGCAGCGTCGGCGATCGGATCGCCCGGCCCGGCCGGCAGCAGCCGCGCGCGAGGCCCGCACGCCGGACAGGCGATCGCCTCGGCATGGAACCGCCGATCCGCCGGATCGCAGTACTCGCCGCGACACGCCGGGCACAGCGCGAACCCCGCCATGGTGGTCGCGGCGCGGTCGTACGGAACGCCACGGATGATGCTGAGTCGAGGCCCGCACCGCGTGCAGGTGGCGAAGCCGTAGCCGTAGCGCCGCTCGTGCGGATCGAGCACCTCGGATGCGCACGCCGCGCAGATCGCGGCGTCCGGCGCGATCTCGGTGCGCGCCGCACCGCCGGCGCTTTCGATGATGTGGAAGCCCGGCGTGCAGACGCTGGTCGCACGGCGGCGCTCGATCCCCTCGATGCGCGCCAGCGGCGGCGGCTCGCGGCGGATGCGCTCCAGCAGTTCGGCGATCGCGTCGCCACCGCCGGCGACGCGGATCAGCACGCCCTGCGCGTCGTTGCGCACGTCGCCCGACAGGCCAAGCTCGTGCGCGAGGCGCCAGACCGCAGGACGGAACCCCACGCCCTGCACCCGCCCGCGCACCCGGATCTCCGCACCCTCCATCCGCACGACACCCCAGCCCGAAGCTTGAGCGTGGCAATGGTAAACGCCCGATGAAGGCGGCACTACATGGCGTGAACGCTCAGACCGGAGCGGCCGGCGCCGCCGGCTCTTCAGGCAGCGGGATGAACTCGCGATCGTCGTCCGGCGGCAGAGCCATCCGGCCGGCCTTCCAGTCCGCCTTGGCCTGTTCGATCCGCTCCTGCCGCGACGCCACCAGGTTCCACCAGATGAAGCGAGGCCCGATGCCGGCGCCGCCCAGCAGCATCACCCGTGCCGCCCCTTCCGCGGCGGCGATCACGGGCTGGCCGCCGTCGGCGAACACGAGCAGCCGGCCCTCCGAATGGCGCACGCCATCGTGCTCCACGGTGCCCGCCACCACGTAGGCCGCCCTCTCGGCGTAGCCGTCCGGCAGCGCAATCCGTGCGCCGTCGGCCAGTTCGGCGTGCAGGTAGAACAGCGGCGACCAGGTCTTCACCGGGTTGCTCAGCCCGTACGCCGATCCGGCGATCAGCCGTGCCCAGACGCCGCCGTCCGACAGTTCGGGCAGGTCGCCGGCGTCGTGGTGGGCGAAGGCCGGCGCGGTCTCCTCGTCCTCCCGCGGCAGCGCGACCCAGGCCTGCATGCCGTGCATCAATCCGCCGGTGGAACGTAGCGACGGATCGGTGCGCTCGGAGTGCACGATCCCGGAGCCGGCGGTCATCCAGTTCACCTCGCCGGGCCGGATCTTCTGGCTCACGCCCAGACTGTCGCGGTGGTGGATCTCGCCGTCGAACAGATAGGTGACGGTCGAAAGGCCGATATGAGGATGCGGCCGCACATCGATACCTTCGCCCGGGCGGAAGTCGGCTGGACCCATGTGATCGAGGAAGACGAACGGTCCCACCATTCGCCTTCGGGCGAAGGGCAGTACGCGGCCCACCTCCAGCCCGCCGCCCAGATCCCTTCGCCTGCCCTCGATCACCAGGTCCAGCATCACCGCCTCCGCTACGCCGCGTCCACCAGCACGACCTCGGCATCCTCCAGCCCGACGATCTCGAGCCGGTCCACCTCGGTGATCGCCGCGCCGTCGCGGGCATCGATCCGCACGCCGTCCACCTCGACCGCGCCCCTGGCCGGTACCAGATAGGCATGCCGCGACGGGTCGAGCGGCAGGCTGACGCGCTCGCCCGCCTTCACCGTGGCGCCCATCACGCGCGCGTCGGCGCGGATCGGCAAGGCGCCCTCATCGCCGGCCATGCCGCTCGCCAGAGTGACGAAACGGCCGGAGCGGTCGGCCTTGGGGAACGGCCTGGCGCCCCAGGACGGCTTGCCGCCGATCTCGCTCGGCTCGATCCAGATCTGGAAGATGCGCGTGGTCGCGTCCTCCAGGTTGTACTCCGAGTGGCGCACGCCGGAGCCGGCGGACATCACCTGCACGTCGCCCGCCTCGGTGCGGCCCCGGTTGCCCATCGAGTCCTGGTGCGTGATGGCACCCTCGCGGACGTAGGTGATGATCTCCATGTCGGCGTGCGGGTGCGGCGGAAAGCCGGCCTGCGCGGCGATCTCGTCGTCGTTCCAGACGCGGAGCGCGCCCCAGCCCATGCGGCTCGGATCGTAATAGCTGGCAAACGAGAAGTGGTGCTTCGCCTTCAGCCAGCCGTGGTCGGCGCCACCCAGCTCCGAGAACTTCCTGCGTTCGATCATTGGAACCCTCCTGGTTTCGGTTGGGCGGAAGATGGTGCTCGACTATGGCGCAAGAAATAGAAAGGATGGAAAGACATCGTTTCCGATCAAGAGGATCGTATGGCCCTGCCCGACCTGGAAGCCTGGGCAATCTTCGCCAAGGTGGCGGAGCGCGGCTCCTTCGCCGAAGCCGCGGCCGAACTGGGGCTGTCCGGTCCCACGGTG
Source organism: uncultured Alphaproteobacteria bacterium (assembly GCA_963812075.1). Taxonomy (GTDB): domain Bacteria; phylum Pseudomonadota; class Alphaproteobacteria; order Acetobacterales; family Acetobacteraceae; genus JAMXLO01. The sequence goes on along the minus strand of CAWETN010000010.1, from coordinate 608,419 downwards.
TCGAAGGCGGTGCGGCGGCTGGAGGCGCGGCTGGGCGAGAAGCTGATCCACCGCACCTCGCGCCGGTTCGCGCTGACCGAGGCTGGGCGGGTACTGGCAGTGCGGGCGGCGCGCATCCTGGCGGAGGGCGAGGCGGCCGAGGCGGAGGCGCATGCCAGTTCGGCGGCGCCGCACGGTCGCGTGCGACTGGCGGTGCCGATGTCGTTCGGCCTGCGCCACATTGCACCGGCGCTTCCCGAATTCCTGGCGGCCTATCCTGAGGTGTCGCTCGACCTGCAGCTCGACGACCGGAGGGTCGACCTGATTGCCGGTGGCATCGATGTCGCCATCCGCATCGCGGAGCTGGAGGATTCGAGCCTGATCGCGCGCCGGCTCTGCCCGGTGCGGCGCTGGCTGGTCGGCGCGCCGGCCTACTTCGCGCGGCACGGCCGGCCCGCGCAGCCGCGCGACCTTCGCCACCACGCCTGCCTGGGTTACTCGTATCTGGCGAGCGGCGAGACCTGGCGCTTCACCGGCCCCGGCGGGGCGCAGGAGGCAGTCGCCGTCAAAGGCCCGCTGAGCGCGACAAACGCCGACGCGCTGGCCTTTGCGCTGGAGGCAGGCTGCGGCATCGCGCTGCAGCCGGACTTCCTGGCGTGGGAGGCGGTGCGCGACCGGAGGGTGGAGATCGTGCTGCGGGAATGGTCGGCGCCGGACCTGGCGCTTAATCTGATCACCCCCGCCGGGGGGCCGCGGCCGCCGAGGGTCGCGGTACTGCTGGACTTCCTCGCCCGGCGCTTCTCCGCGGGCGCCGCGCCCTGGACGGGCGCGTGAACAGCTGGACGTCAGGAGACGAAGGGTAGCAGCGCGCCCCACGCGGCGAGCAGACCAAGCGCGGTCCCGGCCACGGTGAGATAGGTGCGCATCGGATCAATAGGTGCGGCGGGTAAGCAGCGGCCGCTGCTCGATCGCCACCGCATAGCGGGTCGGGCACGGCGTGACGCCCCTGGTCGCCAGGAAGCCGGCGACCAGCCTCTCGGCTTCACCGGCCTGGATCGGCGGCAGATTGCTGCACCGGCGCCGGTGCGATTCGGTCTTCACCATGGTGGAGCTGGAAAACGTGACCTTGTGCCGCATGTCCAAGTCCCTTTGCCGAGAGGGGGCAGGTTCTTGGTCCTCTACCTACATCACGGCTTTGTGATGGCGCAAGCAAAATCTCACGGAACTGTGATCCAGTGTCACATGCGTGCCGTCTCCGCCACGTAGGCCGCCTGCAGCCTGGCGAGGACCGAGGGACCGGCCGGTGGCGCGTCCAGGTGCAGGTTGCGCAACTCCGCCATGAACGCCTCCCACAGCACCGGACCGCCCTCCTCGAGCAGCCGGGCGCGGACCGACAGCGCCCCCGAGGCCCGGGTGAAGCGACGACCCCAGGTTCCCATCTGCGCCAGCAGCGGGACCAGCTGGATGGCCGGCTCCGTCAGGCTGTAGATCGCCTTCTGCCGGTGGCTCGGATCGTCCCGGCGGCTCAACAGTCCTGCCTCGACCAGGCGCTTCAGCCGGTCGGCCAGCACGTTCGAGGCGATGCGCTCGAGCGACCCGTGCAGCAGCTCGCGAAAGTGGCGACGGTTCCCGAACATGATGTCGCGGATCACGATCAGGCTCCAGCGATCGCCCAGCATCTCCAGCGTCAGGTTGATCGGGCAGCCCGACCGGTGTGCCTCCTCCATCGTGCGCCCTGCCGGAAAACCGCTTGCAATCTAGGATCGGTCTTTGCTATTCGACAACCGGTTGCGAAGTTCGCAATCGGCATGACGAAGGAGATGGCCCATGGCCAAGCTGGTCTTGTCGATGTTCAGAGTCTCGACGGCTACATCGAGCGGCGCCGGGGGCGAGTTCGTGCCGCCGGCGTGGTCGGACGACCTGGAGCGCCTCTGGGCGGGCTATGGGCTCGAACGTGCCGGGCACCTGCTGTACGGGCGTACCAACTTCCTGTTCAACAAGGGCTTCTGGAGCGCGGCCGAGACCGACCCGAACAGCCCCGCCGCCGGCATCGCCTATGCCGCCACGATGAACCGGCTGCCGAAGACCGTCGTCTTCGACCACGCTGTCCGGCGATCCGGGGTGGAACGCGACCCTGGCGAGCAGCGACCTGCCGGCGCCGTTGGCCGGCTGAAGGCGACGGTCACGGGCGACGTCTATTGCTTCGGCGGCGCGGGCTGGCGAACAGCCTGGCGACGCTCGATCTGCCGGATGAATACCGGGTGATGGTCACGCCACTGCTGCTGGGCGACGGCAAGCGGATGTTCGAGACCGGGCGCCCGCGGCTGGCGTTGCGTCTGCTGCAGGCGCAGCCGCTCGATACCGGCGCCGTCATCCTGCACTACCGGCGCGACCGCGATGTATGAGGACGCAGCATGACCCCCATGCTCTATGCGCACCCGTTCTCCTCGTACTGCCAGAAGGTGCTGATCGCGCTCTACGAGAACGCCACCGCCATTCGAATTCCGCATGCTCGACGACGCGCCGGCGATGGCCGAGCTTGCGGCGCTGTGGCCGCTGCGGCGCTTTCCGGTGCTGGTGGACGCGGGACGCACGGTGATGGAGGCGAGCATCATCATCGAGCATCTGGACCTGCATCATCCGGCCCGGATGCGGCTCGTCCCGGACGACCCGCACGCCGCGCTCGACGTGCGGCTGATGGATCGTTTCTTCGACAACTACGTCATGACGCCGATGGCAGCAGATCGTGTCTCGACGGCATGCGACCGCCGGACAGGAACGCGATCCGGACGGTGTCGCGGAAGCGCGCGCGATGCTCGACACCGCCTATGGCTGGCTCGAACGAGCGGATGGCGGGACGCGACTGGGCCTCGGGCGACGTTTCAGCCTCGCCGACTGCGCCGCCGCGCCGGCGCTGTTCTACGCCGACTGGGCGCATCCGATCGGCGAGCGCGTTCGCCAACGTTCGTGCCTATCGCCGCCGGCTGCTGGCGCGGCCGTCGTTCGCACGCGCCGTGGACGAGGCGCGGCCGTATCGGCCGCTGTTCCCGCTGGGCGCGCCCGACCGTGACTGAGCCGAGGCGGCCCCGCGCCGGAACGCGAAGCGCCCTCTCCCCGCCTTGACGGAAGGGAGAGGGCGCGTCGGCAGGCGATCGGTCAGACCGGCGGCGCGACCACACGGATGCGGGCCATCATGCCGCCGTCCTCGTGCTCGAGGATGTGGCAGTGGAACACGAAGTCGCCGATCTCGTGGAACGGGATCTCCACGACCACGGTGTTCGGCTTGCAGGCGCCGCTGAGGAAGGCGGCGGTGGTGCCGTCGCAGTTGTCGGTCACGGCAGCCCGCGGCAGCGGCACGTTGTCGTGCAGCACCAGGCCATCCGCCGTGCTGGGAGGCTTCAGCGAGCCCACGACGGTGCTGCCCGACAGCAGGCGGAAGCGGGTCTGGTGGATGTGGAAGTTGTGGTCCTCATCCGTCAGGTTGATCAGCTCCCAGACCTCCTTCACCGCCTGGCCCTGCGGTCCCAGCGGCACGCAGACCGTCGTCTTGGTCGGGTCGAACACGCCGATCGGCTTGCGCGTGGCGGCGATCTCGCGGCCCTGTCTCGTCCACCTCGACGTAGCCCAGCCCGAACCCGTCCTCGCCGGGCGTCGGGTTGCCGAAGTAGATGCGCCGGTGGTGGCCCGCCGCCAGCGGCGTGCAGTCGGCCGACGACCGCAGCCCGAGCTTCAGTGCCGGGTCGATCGCGTAGGCGGTCGCCTGCGCGAGGTTGCCAGGATTGGCGGTGCCGGTGACCGGCAGGCTGGCCGCGCCGCGCGCGGTGGCGATGTCGGTGAGCGTGAACGCACCGCGCGGCCTGAGCTGCGCCGAACCCATCAGTCCGCCCGTGCCGGACATCGCGTTGCCGGCCTCGGTGCCGAGAGCCAGGGGCGGCAGGACGGCGCCGCTGGCAGCGATGTTCACCTGCGCCAGTTCGACCGCCGGCCAGCTGTCGCCGCCGGTGAAGAACAGCGCCGTCCGCAACGTGGCGCGGGCCGCCTTCTGTGAAACCACGCGGACCTCGGCACGCGAACTCGGCATCATGCGCAGCGTCGTGGTGCAGAGACCGCCGGGGCCGCTGTAGCCGACCGGCGCGGGGCACGGCACCGGCCGCACCTTGCCACCGAGCAACTGGTTCATCGCGGCCTGACCCTGCGTGTTCAGCGCCAGGCTGTCGATCGCCACGCCGTCGATCGCCAGCACCTGCATCAGCATCGGTGCGCCGGTGGCGTTGTCGCCCACGGACAGCTCGTAGGAGCGGCTGCCGGAGGAGTTCAGTATCCGCCAGATGTCGCCGTTGGGACCGACGTCGATCCGCGGATACACTTGGCCATTGACGGTGTGCACCCACGAGCCGCCGGCGAAGTCGCCCACACCGGGGCAAATACCCCCGGGCGGCGACGCGCCCGGCGGCGGCTGCGGGTCGCCGCAGAACCCCGGATCCTCCTGCGTCTGGACGCTGCCGTCGGTCAGGATCTGCATGTCCTTGAGCGTCAGGTGTCGGACCGTACCGGCACGGATCAGCGAGACGCACTTGGCGTCGGCGCACATGTCCTCGGGCGAGCCAATGGTGATGATGCCGGACAAGCCCGCGGACACCTGGTTCAGCGCCACGCCGTGCATGTGCGGATGGAACCAGAAGTGCCCGGACGGGTGGTTGGCGGGGATCTGGATCGCGTAGTCCACCGCGCCGTAGGCCACGTCCATGTCGGGATGGCCCATGGTGTGGCCGCCGGGCATCGCCATCGTGGTGCTGGTCGGGATCGGGTTCGCCGGGTTGCGCAACTCGAGGAACACGTAGTCGCCGTACGGATCGTTCGGCCCCTCGGCGCGATGCGGCTCGACGATCAGGCCGTGGGTGTGCAGGTTCGTCGGGTTGCCGATCAGCTGCGGATTGTCGGCGACATGATCGGCATTCGGGTTCGGCGGCAGGTTGTTGACCAGGCGGATCTTCAGCGTGTCCCCGGGGCTGAGCTGTAGCCGGACGCCACCCAGCGGATGGGCACTGCCGGCGGGGCAGCTGTTCTGCAGCGGCGTGGCGCGCGCGCACACCTCATACACCCATGCCTGAGTTATCTGGCCCGGCAGGACGGGGGTCGCGACCGCACCGGCCACCATCACCAGGTCGAGTGAGCCCTTCTGGCTGACGAAGACCGGCGGGTCGACAAACGGATCCTGAGGGGCTGCGATGGCTGCAATAGGCGACAGCAACAGGGCGCCAAGCCCCGCCGCGAGGAGCGGATGATTCGTCATCGGATTAGTTTTCCTACAGATACGTCCTCCTTCTGACAAATTTCCGTGATCGCTGTCAACACGATTCCATAATTATTCCATGCTCGCGAAAATTTTTTCTGGTCTTTCCAGGGCGATGCAGCGGCCTAGTCTCCGCCACGCCGGCGGCTCAGCGCCGCACCATTCGCCCTGCGCCCTCCAGCACATCGTCCCAGTCGTCCACCTCGCGGTTGGCGGGGGCGATCAGCACGTGCTGCACGCCCACTGCCGCGTACGCCGCCAGCCGGTCGCGCAGTTCGCCCTCATCCTTGCCGTTCCACTGCATGCGCATCGAGATGGTGAACCCGTCCGGCCGGGAAGCGCGCAGCCGCTGCACAATGGGTGCCGCTTCTTCGGGCGTCTCGCGCGAGCCGTGCCAGCCGTCGGCGATGCGGATGGTGCGCTTCAGTGCCGCGTCCGAGCTGCCGCCGATCCATAGCGGGATCGGGCTGACCGGCTGCGGCGTCATGGTCATCTCGACGATCTTCGCCGGGATGTATTTCGCCTCGAACGTCACCGGGTCCTGCGACCACACCGCGCGCATCATGGCGATGCCCTCGTCCATCCGCCGCCCGCGCTCGCGGAACGGTACGCCGAGCGCGGCGAACTCCGGCTCCAGCCAGCCGACGCCGGCGCCCAGGATCAGCCGTCCTTCGGAGAGGTTGTGCAGGCTCGCCAGCTCCTTCGCCAGCGGCAGCGGGTGGCGCATCGGCAGCACCAGCACGGTGGTGCCGAGACGCACACGCTGCGTCACCGCCGCGGCGTAGCTCAGCGTGACCACCGGATCGTAGAACAGCGGCGAACGGGGGAACTCCTTGCGCGGTACGATGATGTGCTCGCTGACCCAGACGTCGTCGAAGCCGAGATCCTCGGCGCGCATCGCGTGGCGGCGGATCAGCGCCGGCGTCGCCTGTTCGCCGGCATGCGGCAGATGGATGCCAAGCTGCATGGTGTTGTTCCCTCCGTGGCTGCGCCGCACAATGCGCGCAACGCTTCGAGGAGGAAATCGCACATGCCCTCGCGCTGGGACACCGCCGCGCCGATCCGCTATCCGGATGCGGACATCGTCTCGCTCGATCCACGCTTCGCCGGGATCGCACTGGGCCACGCGGCGATCGAGCGCATCGTCACCGGCTGCCGCTTCACCGAGGGCCCCGTGTGGTTCGGCGATACGCGCCAATTGCTGGTGAGCGACATCCCGAACGAGCGCATCCTGCGCTGGGACGAGGAGACCGGGGCGGTGAGCGTGTTCCGCCGGCCTTCCCACTATGCGAACGGCAACACGCGCGACCGGCAGGGGCGGCTGGTCACCTGCGAGATGGGCAGCCAGCGGCTGACCCGCACCGAGTACGACGGCACGATCACCGTGCTGGCGGACAGCTTCGAGGGCAGGCGGCTGACCGGGCCGAACGACGTCGTGGTGAAGTCGGACGGCTCGATCTGGTTCAGCGACAACGGTGCCGGCATCCGCGGCAACTACCTGGGCCACAAGGGCACGCCGGAGCTGCCGTACCGGGTCTACCGCATCGACGGACAGACCGGCGCGATGACCGTGGCGGTCGGCGACATGGCGCGGCCGAACGGGTTGGCGTTCTCGCCGGATGAGTCGCGGCTGTATGTGGTGGACACGCCGGCGGAGCCGAAGACCACGCATGTCTACGACATCGTGGACGGCAAGGCGGTGAACGGGCGGGTGTTCTTCGACGGCAAGGGCTACGCCGACGGCATCCGCGTCGATACCGAGGGCAACGTGTGGTGTGGCTTCTCCGGCGGCGAGGGAGAGGACGGCGTTGCGGTGTTCGCGCCCGACGGCAAGCTGATCGGCCGCATCCTGCTGCCCGAGCGCTGTGCCAATGTGTGCTTCGGCGGGGTGAAGCGGAACCGGCTGTTCATGGCGGCGAGCCAGTCGGTCTACGCGCTGTACGTCGAGGCGCAGGGCGCACCGGGCGGATAGCGGCCCGCGATCCCGTCTCATTGTCTGCGTTGCCGGGACGCGGTCGCATCGGGTGAGACCGCGATCATCATGCTGCTCTGGCGACGGCCGGGTCGGCAGCGCGGTGCAGCAGGCCGGCGACGATCGGGGGATCCGGCGGGCCGAAGTCGAGATCGGCCGGCAGTCCGCCGGCAGCGCGGATGCGCGCGGCACGGTCGGGGTAGATCAGCGCGTAGCGCTCGACCTCGGCGTCGATGTCGGCCTCGGGGGGTGCGGGCTCCGTGGCGGCGGCCGGCGTGGGGGCGGGGACCGAGATCTCCTTGAACCAGTAGCCGGCGCGCTCCATGGCGGCGGGATGCAATGCGGCCTCCTGCTTTTCGCGGAGGGCCTGGATGCGCAGCAGGGTGCGCGTCGCGGAGTCCGCCTGGCGCGCCATCGAGGCGGCCTGGGCGCGGCAGCGGCGCGCCTCGGCCGGGTCGGTCACGGCGAGGCCGGCGAGGCGGAGGCAGTCGGCGGCGTGGGCGTCCATGGCGACGATGCGCGCGGCGAGGCGGGCCTCGAAGGCGTCCTCCGGGTGCAGCGCGACGACGGCGTCCATCGCCATCCTGTCGCGGGCGGCGCGGGCGTCGGGCATTTCGTCCGGCAGCGGGGGCAGCATGCCGCAGAGCAGGGCGAAGGTTTCGCGGTGGTTGCGAGAGGTGGGTTCGTCGGGATGCATGGGCGGGGCTGGCTCCTGCGGGAGCCTGCGGAGATGGTTGTTAGAAGATATTATATCAAGAGTTAGTCAGAATACCTAGGCGGCAGCGATCATGGCGTGCCCATAGCCGGCGTCATCAGCCGAATCAGCATCGCCAGCGACTTCGCACCGATCTTGTGCATTGCGCCATGCCGATGATGCTCCACTGTCCGCTCGCTGATCCCCAGCTGGAAGGCGATGGCCTTGGTCGGCTCCCCAGCCAGCACGCGCTCGGTCACCTGCCTCTCGCGCGGGGTCAGTGCCGCGAGCCGCGCGGCCATCTCATCGCGCGATGCGCGATCGCCGACCGTTTGCTCGGCTCGGGTCAGCACCCGGCTCATGCTCTGGCGCAGCGCCTCGACGTGTACCGGCTTCTGCAGGACATCCGCGGCGCCTTCGCGCATCGCCCGCACTGCCAGTTGAAATGCAGCGCTCCCGGCGACGAAGATGACCGGTTTGTCGGATCGTTCCTGCTTCAGCCGCCTGAGCAACGCCAGCCCGTCGATGCCGGGCAGGTTCACATCGACCACCAGGCAACGGAACCGACTACGTTCCGGATCGGCGAAGAACGCCTCTGGGGACGTGAAGGCGGCGACCTTGTACCCTTCCGATGCCAATGCGCTGCGCAGGGCGTTCCGCACGCTCGTTTCGTCGTCAATGACGGCGATATCGGCTTCCGGCAATGCCTGGACCTCTGCCGCCGCAGTCGCCTGAGTGCGCGCGATACGGTGCCAACCGGGCCTGGCGATCTTGACCAGCACATCGACCATCGCGACCAGTTCGGCTGCCCGCACCGGCTTTGGCACCGATATGAGGCCGCTGGCCTCTATCGCGGCTCGAACGTCGGCTGACGGATGGCCGCAGACCACCATCGCCGGAAGCTGCTCGTCCACCATGTGCCGCACGTCGCGGATGGCCTGCAACCCGGTCGTGCCGGCGCGCAGGTCGTAGTCGGCTATGATGATATCCGGCCGAGGCGCGGCGGCCGCGCGCAGCTGTCGCAGCGCCTCATCGCCGGTCGCCGCCGCCATAACACGGTAACCCTCGATTTCGAGCAAGGTCCGCAGTGTATCGCGCTGACGCGCATCATCCTCCAGCAAGAGGATGACCGGCTCGGCCGTTCGCTGATTTGCCGGCGGCTGCGCCAGCGCATTCTTTCCCAGCGCGACGGACAGCGCGAACATCGTCCCGCGTCCGGGTCTGGACCGGACCTCGACGGTATGACCGAGCAGCCGGGCGAAGCGCTGCACGCTGTAGAGACCGAGGCCCAGGCCCGATCGGCTGGGGTCGGACCTGTCGGCGCGGTAGAACTCCTCGAATATGGCATCCAGCTGATCGGCGGCGATGCCGATGCCGGTATCCCACACCTCGATCCGCAGCGTGCCCGCCCGATGCCTGCATCCCACCAGCACCTTGCCGCGATCGGTGTACTTTATCGCATTCGCCAGCAGGTTGCCGACCATGCGCGCGAGCAGCGACCGATCGCTGCGGACCACCGCGGAGCACGCCACGGTCCTTAACTGCAGCCCCTTTGAGGCGGCGACCAGCGCCTGTTCCTCGCAGGCGCGCGCCAACACCGGGTCGATGGAGAAGTCCGTGATGTCCGGATTGAACTCGCCGCTTTCCAGCTGATTGACCTCGAGCAGGCTGTCCAGCAGTTCCGTCATGTGCGCGACGGCATCATCCAGTTGCGCAAGGGTGACACGGTTTTCAGAGTTGGCCACGCGTCGTTGCAGTATGCCATGCAGCAGCTCGATCGATTGCAAAGGTTGACGGAGGTCGTGGCCGGCGGCGGCCAGGAGGCGCGACCTGGCCAGATTGGCGCGCTCCGCCGCATCTTTCGCCGCGCCCAGCAATTCCTCGGCCTGCTTCTGCGGACGCAGATCGTGAATGGCTGCTATCACCATCGATCCCTCCTCGGTCGAGACCGCAGTAAGGCCGATATCGAGCGGGATCACCGTGCCGTCCTTGGCTACGCCGCCGATGTCCAATCCGAACCCCATCGTTCGCCTGACAGGGTTGGCAAAGTAGTCCGCATGCAATGTGGCGTGTCGATTGCGCATCGCTGACGGGATCAGCCTGTCTATCGGCTGCCCGATCAGATCGGCCGGAGCATAGCCGAAGAACGGGGCAACCTGACTGCTGACGAAGCGGATACGGCGCTGGGCGTCGACTGCTATGAAGGCGCCGGGCAGGTTGTCGATCAGCATCTGCAACTGCCGGCGAAGAATACGCCGCTCGTGCGTGATATCCTCGAACGACAGCAGGATCATCCGTCGTTCCGACGGCGCCACCTGGAAGCGCCGTACGACGGCCCGCCAGATCTGCAGCCCGGTCTCCGGATGCGTCTGCTCCAACTCGATGCGATCGAGCTGTTCGCGCCGCCCCGGAGGCTCAGCAATCGCCGCGGCAAGTTGCGGCAACCCGACAAGAGGGGTCTTGAGATCCCCCAGTGCCCGTCCGACCGTGTCGGCCGCGGTGAGGCCGACCGCCGCGAGAAAAACGGCATTGGACCAAGCGACCTTGAGGTCTGCGTCCAGCACGACCATCGGATCCCGGATGCTGTCGAGCACGACTGCCGCATAGGGCATGCCTGGCAGAAGCCCGCCGATCGCTTCATGGCCGCTACCCGAACCGCCGGTGTGAACGGATTCGGGCTCGCCAGCGTGCGCCGAGAGGTTTCGCCGTTTGGTTGAACCGTGACGTTTCACCATCCCATTCCTAGCGAATTACGCTAGTTGTGCAACCGCAACACAGTGAGGCAGAACAGAAACAAGATGCTACTGCCCGCTGCGGGTGCATCGCTCGAGTTCCCCAGTCCCAGTAGTATTAGGTACAAGTACCTAGGGGGCAAAACCAGCTTAACAGAGCGCAAACCCGTACGTAAATGGACTGAGAAAGCCGGGCAAATAAATAAAGCTGGGCATATGGGAGGAGCGCGAACATTGGTTGCGCCTGCGTATGACGTCCCCTTCCGCATAGCGCATCGCACTCACGGAGACACAGCCGCGCACCCGGCGGCAGGCCTGTGACCGAGCGCGAATATCTGCAGAAGCTGGACGGGGCGGATCGCCTTTTGAACGACCCGGCGACTGCAATGGATCCTGCCCGAATATGGGTTCTGCTGGCGGATGTTGCCTGGTCCAGTGCATCGGTGATCGCTGCGCCCGGAAGCGGCGCGGGTCGTTCCCCCGCCCACGATGGCAGCGACTTCTCGCACACGCCGATTGGCCAAGGCCGAGGCGATTTTCTGCGATGGCTGCCGGGGTTGTGATGACTGAGATTGCCCGCTCAGATGGCCGAACGGACGGGCAGCCGACCGGCCAGGCTGCCCCCGCGGACCACGCGATCGAAACGCTCACCGTCCCCCGCGAATCGCTGCGACGGCAGCTGGCGGCAGAACGCCAACGGGCCGATGCCGAGTTGGTGCGGGCGGATGCAGCCGAGTTGCGGGCAGACCGCGCAGAGGTATCGTGCCGTCGAGCCGAGGCTGCCGCATGCGAGGAGCGGTGTCGCGCCGATATCGCGGAGTGGCACTGCGGTCGCGAGCGGGCGCAGGCCAGGTCCGCTGAAGCGGCGCGACTGGAAGCATGTGCACGCGCCGAGGACCTTCGGCTGATGTTGCAGGCGATGGTCGACGTACTGATAGCAAGGGCTGAGGAGCTGAGCCTGCTGGACCGGCAGCTGCGGCGGGCGAACGAGCGTGCGGCGGATCTGCAGGAGGAACTGGGCGTGGCGCGCGACGATCTGACGCTGGCACAGGGGGCCATCGATCGGGCGAGAGCCGCAACCCAGGCAGCTCGGCCCGAAGCGGAGCGGCTGCAACGGAGGCTCAGATTTGCGTGGCGGGGCCGATGAGCAGCGGCGCGCCCACGCGGGCTGCCGAACTGATCGAACTGAACGCCACGATCAGCCGGCAGGCCGAAGCGATCATGCGGCTGTCGTTCCAGCTGGCGCATGCGAGGGCTGCAGCAAATACCTGGGAGCCTTCGCGAGCCAACGCGATCCGGCGGCGCGACAGGCTGTCGTCCATCGTCGCCGACACAGCATCGGAAATCCAAACCGCCGATCCGGCATAGGCGGCTGCGGAGGGGGGCGACCGCGACGGAGCCGGGGTGCTCCGCGAGCCGGCTCCCGGGAGTGCGGCCCTGCCGGTCTGCGGGCACTGCAAGCAGACCGGGGCGCGCGATACGACGTTCGCGTTATCGAAGGCTTCTACAATCGCGCCGCCGTCACTCCTCGATCGGATATCTTTCACCGATCGACTACGAGTGCCGGCATCCCGCGCTGGCGATCGATTCCGACGCACACCCTGCCGTCGTGCTCGCGACACCATCCGCGCGGGTCAGGACGGAAGAATGGCTTCACCGGGGCGATCAACATGCCGTCAAATCGGATCGGATAATCCCAAGCTCTCACCTGGGCAAGTCCAGATTGCCTGCCATGCCCCCGCATTTTCCGATAGTTAGGACAGCCATAATTTTACATTGACTCGCGCCAAGGCGAAGGACGATAGGCGTATCCCGCAATTTTCAACTGGGACCGCCATGAGCAAGATCCTCTTCTGGAACGTTGCTGGCGCTGGCACAGGATTGCAGGGCGAGGAACTCCCACCGACGCTTGTAGCGCTCACGTCCAGGACCCAGCCGAAGCCTGATTGTGTTGTGGTATGCGAGATGCGGAAGGTTAGCCACCAGGCGAAGCGGGAATTCAAGTTTGGTGACTATCAATACGTCAAACCCACTCGTCCCCAGAACAACGCCCTGCATACGCTGGCACACTACAGAGGTGAGACGGATAAGCGGTTGTATGTCTATGCGCAGAACCCTGCTGGTGTCACCGCTCGGTTGATCACAACAGGAGCAACCCGTCCTGTGGTGTGCTTGACCATAAATGCGCGAAACATCCTCGCCGTTCATCTGCCCTCGGTGTCAAGCACGTCCAAACCCCAGGCGAATGAATTGAAGGGCGCTTACGACCAGGCGACGACACTGGGGATTTAACCGCATGCATTCTTCGGTGATTTCAATGTCGACCTCCTGACGTCCAAACGGACAAATAGCCTCACCAACAATTTGACCGGGCACGCACTGGCGCGGTGGCAGTTTGTCAGGACAGGTGAAGCAACCCACAATGGGCACTCCGAGCTTGATTGGGCTTTCTGCGCTCCGGGCTTCAATCCTAATATTCAGGCCTTGAATCCGGCCGAGCGACAGAAGCGGAAATCCAGGCGGTTTACTGAGGCGGATATGGACTGGGATGGCGGGGACGAGAATGTCACCAAAGACTCAGACCATTTCGCCGTGGTCCTCTCCTGGTAGGCAGAAGCGGCATCAGCGCGGCGGTTGTTGCCGCTCGCCAGCACGCCGATTGATCGATCCAGTTCTGCCGGTTGCCAGTGACAGGCTCACGCCTTGTCGTGGATGAACCGGTCGATCTTGCGATAACGGAACAGCCAGGTTCCGTCCTGTTTCACCATGTCGTCGGTATAGCTTCCTGCCGAACCGAGCTTGGGCCCCTGCTCGCTGTTCTGCACGGTGACCCAGTTGGAGAAGCACTTCGCCGTAGCGCCATCCAGCCTGATGACGACGTTCGTCACATGGTGGATCGCGCGCGGCCGTGGTCCGGCGCCGCGCAGCCGGCGCACCAGCGCCTCGATCTCGGCGCGCCCGGTGCCCTTGCCGAACGCGGTGTCCCAGGTGCCGTCCGCGGTGAACAGTCCCGCCATCTCTGCGAAACGGTCGCCGTCGAGGCGGAAGCAGGTACCTCGGCCATCACCTCGCGGATCGCATCCTTCTCGGCGAGTTCGCTCATGCTATGTCTCCTGCTGTGATGACCTATGCCGCGATTGCACGCGAGAAGGCCGCGATTGTCGAGCGCACCGGCCTGCTCGGCGAAGGCACCGCCGGCGCACGGCTGGTGGCGCGCTTCTTCATCGAGGGCTTTGCCACTGCGGAGCAGCGCAGCCTGTGGCTGTCGGAACTTGCCGCCGTGGCGATTTCCGAACCGCGCGTCGGGGCGCATCCGAAGCTGCTGACCACGCGCGCCGACGACGCGCCGGGCGGCTACAGCATTACCGGCGAGAAGGCCTGGGTGACGAACGGACCGCTTGCGGCGGTTTTCATCGTGTTCGGCATCACCAGCGTCGAGGCAGGGCGCAAGCGCTACACCGCATTCCTGGTGCCACGCGACACGCCGGGGCTGTCGATCGACGAGGCGCCGGAGTATCGCGCGCTGGCGCCCTCGCGGCACTGCGGGTTGCGACTGGAAGCCTGCCCTGTTCCGCGATCGGCCGTGCTGGGGCCAAAGGATACGGCGTATGAAACCATGGCCGCGCCGTTCCGCGACGTTGAGGATGCGGTGGGCCTGTTCGGTCTGCAAGGTGCGTTCCGGTTCCTGCTGCGGCGGCTGGCGGCGCCCGGCGGTTCCGAAGAGGCAGCGCTGTCGCTTGGCCGCCTCGCGGCGCTGACCGCGGTGTTCGCCGAGGCCGCGGCCGCGGTGGTCGGCGCGCTCGATGCGGGAGACGTCGCGCCGCAGGCGGGCACCCTGGCTGGATTGCGGGTGCTGACGCGCGACATGCTGCTGCGGGCCCGGACGCACCGCGATGCGTTCGGTCCGGGAGTTTGCGCCGAGGTGGCACGGGTGTTCGACGACCTGGAAGTTGCGCTGTCGGTTGCGCGTGGTCCCCGCATGGCGCGGCTGAGGCGTCTCGGTGCCGCGCTGTTCGCTGCCGCAGCCGCGGGCGAGTAGCAATCGGCCAGGTACGAAAAGGGCCGGCGCTTGGCCGGCCCGTTCCGCATCAGTGTCTGATCGCCGCTCAGCCGTTGCTGTCGGCCGGCGGAAACAGCCACGTACCAGAGCTGTGGCCGGTAACGAAGGCCGCCGTCGGCGCGCCGGTCGCCTGATTGCCGGCCACGGCGGCCGGCCGGTCACGACGGCGCCTGGGCCAGAACCTGTCGATTGAAGAAGGCGGTGTCGCTGGGGCCGCCTTCTCCGTCGGCGAACGCCGACCCGGCGCTGAGCGAAAGTGCGGCAGCCGCCGCAAGAAGCATGGTCCTCATGGTCTCTCTCCTCTGAAGGGCGCCGCCACCTCGGCGGTGCCCGCTGGCTCGATCGCTCCACGGATGGTCAGCCGTGCTGTCCGTTTCGCGATGGCCGTGAGATAGACCTCTTGTCGGGCGAAGATAATCCGGCTTTCTTGGAATTCATCTTTGCGCAATCCGAGGAAATAATGGACTTGATCGCTGCGCTGCGCGCTTTCACCCGGGTAACCGAGACCGGTTCGTTTTCCGCGGTCGCCCGCGAGACGCATGTCAGCCAGTCTGCGGTCACTCGCCTGGTCGCACAGTTGGAACAGCACTTCGAGGTGCGTTTATTCCACCGCACCACCCGCCGGCTCAGCCTGACCGACGATGGCCAGGTGTTGCTGGCGCATGCCCGCCACCTGCTGGAGGGTGCCGATGAGATGGAGACGGTCCTCGGGCGCCAGAGCGGTGCGCCGCGCGGGCTGGTGCGCCTTGGCACCTCGGTGGCCGGGGGGTTGTTCCTGGCGACCCGCCTGCCGGTGCTGCTGGCACGCCATCCAGGGCTGTCGGTGGAGCTGGTGATGCGCGACCAGCCGAGCGACATGATCGAGGAGCGCCTGGATCTAGCCTTCCGCTCGGGGGAGATCGCCGATGCCTCGCTGGTGGCGCGGCGAGCGGGGAATCTGGGGCGTGCCGTCGTCGCGGCACCGGTCTATCTCGAGCGGCATGGCGCGCCCGCGATCCCAGCCGACCTCGCGGCGCATACCTGCCTGATCCATGACGCGACGCCCGAGCCGGACATCTGGCGCTTCAACGGTCCCGACGGCGCGGTCAGCGTGCGGGTGACCGGCGCATTCATCGCCAACGACAGCGAGGCGGTGCGGCGGGCGGCGCGCGCCGGCCACGGGGTGGCGCTGCTGCCGGAGATCCAGCTGATCGACGACCTGCGCGCCGGCCGGCTGTTCCGCCTGATGGAGGATTACGAATCGCAGCGCGTGCCGGTGCACATCGTCTATCCGTCGCGCCGCAACCTGGCACCGCGCACCCGGGTGGTGATGGAGTTCCTGCTGCAGCAGACGCGGGAGATCGCCGCGCTGCTGGAGCAGGGGGCGGAGGTGCTGACGTAGGCTCTCTCCCTTTCTACGCAGGGTGAACGACACCCGCCCGTCGTCATGCTCGATCGCCGCTATCCGCCGGCAGCTTCTGCAGCGCTGCCGTGCCGAAAGCCGGCTTCGCGCAGATGCGCGGCAGACGCCGCTCCACTGCGTCCCGGCGGAGGCCGCCCCGGGCCAGCCCGTCACGGTCGAGACCGGCGACGTGGCCATCGATCCGGCCGATATTGTCGAGCATATTGGCAAGACAGTCTGCCGTCCGGTGCGCCTCAGAAGGCTGCCGGCTCGACAGGCTCGGGCGGGCTCTCGATCCTGCGTTCCCACAGTTCGCCAAGTTCGAACGTCATTCCCGAGATGGCGACGGCTCGCTGCTACGCGCCGGACGATCCTGCGCGCGACAGGCGCACACCGTGCCGCGCCGCCTAATCCCCGCCCAGCGCCGCCTCCGCCGCGCGTACCGCCTGCAGCGGCACCGAGGCGCGCCCGACCACCTGGCCGCCCACGCAGGCCAGCCAGTCCGCCCCCTCCGGCCGGGAGGGGCGCAGCTCGATCACCTTTGCTTCGTCGTCCAGCGCCACCGCCCGGTAGGTGCGCCAGCCCGACCACACCGGGCCCAGAATGCGAACGACGCGGGCGATGGCCTCGCCCGCGTCGTTATGTCCGATCCATTCGAGGGTCCGGTGGACACCGGGACCCTCCTCCTGCCGGCCCCGCATCCAGTGGAGGCGGGGGGCGTGCACTAGGCTGCCTCCGTCATGCGCACCCTGGCCTCATGCGCTCTTGGCCATGATCTGGTCCGCGATCGCCCGCGGCACCGGATCGTAGTGGTGGAACTGCATGGTGAACGACGCCCTGCCCTTGGTCATGCTCCGCAGATCTGAAATATATCCGAACATCTCCTTCAGGGGAACATGCGCGCGGACGATCACCGTGGAACCCGCACTCTCCTGGTTCTGGATCATCCCGCGGCGGCGGTTCAGGTCGCCGACCACGTCGCCGACGTGATCCGACGGCGTCGTCACCTCCACGTCCATCACCGGCTCCAGGATGATCGGCGCGGCCTTTTTCATGCCGTCACGGAAGCACGACTTGGCGGCGATCTCGAACGCCAGCGCCGAGCTGTCCACGTCGTGGTACTTGCCGTCCAGCAGCGTGTACTTGAAGTCCACCGTGGGGAAGCCGGCCAGCACGCCGGTCTCGGCCTGCACCTTGATGCCCTTCTCCACCGCCGGGATGTACTCCTTCGGCACCGACCCGCCGACTACCTTGTTCTCGAACTGCACGCCGGCGTTGCGCTCCACCGGCTCGAACGCGATCTTCACCTCGGCGTACTGGCCGGAGCCGCCGGTCTGCTTCTTGTGCGTGTAGGTCTCGGTGTGCGGCCGGGTGATCGTCTCGCGGTACGCCACCTGCGGCGCGCCGATATCGGCGTCCACGCCGTATTCGCGGCGCAGCCGGTCGATGATGATCTCCAGGTGCAGTTCGCCCATGCCGGACAGGATGGTTTGCCCGGTCTCCTGGTCGGTGCGCAGCCGCAGCGAGGGGTCCTCGCCCGCCAGCTTCTGCAGCCCGAGCGACATCTTCTCCACCGCCTCCTTGGTGCGCGGCTCCACCGAGATGTCGATCACCGGCACCGGGAAGGCCATACGCTCCAGCACCACCGGGTCCTGCTGGCTGGCCAGCGTGTCGCCGGTGCCGGTGTCCTTCAGGCCCACGAAGGCGGCGATGTCGCCGGCGAACACTTCCTTGATCTCGGCCCGCTTGTCGGCGTGCATCTGGAACATCCGCCCGATGCGCTCGCGGTGCTCCTTGGTGGTGTTCATCACCGTGTCGCCGGACTTCAGCGTTCCGGCGTAGACGCGCACGAAGGTCAGTGTGCCGTATTTGTCGTTGATGATCTTGAACGCCAGCCCGGCGAACGGCGCGGCGGGGTCCGCCTTGATCCGGCGGCGGTCGGAATGCTCGCCGTCCTCCTCGCCTTCCGCCGCGGCGATGCTGATGCCGGGCACGTCGACCGGCGACGGCAGGTAATCCACCACCGCGTCGAGCAGCGGTTGCACGCCCTTGTTCTTGAACGCCGTGCCGCACAGCACCGGGCGGAACGCGCCGGAGATCGTGCCGGCCTTGATGCAGCGCTTCAGCGTGGCGACCTCGACGTCGCCCTTGTCGAAATATTCCTCCATCGCGGCATCGTCGACCGACAGCGCGGTGTCCAGCAGGACCTGGCGGTACTCCTTCGCCTGCTCGGCCAGATCGGCGGGGATCGGTTCGTCGTGGTACTTGGCGCCAAGCTCGCCGCCCTCCCAGACGATCGCCTTCATCTCGATCAGGTCGACCACGCCCAGGAACTTGTCCTCGATGCCGATCGGCAGCTGCAGCGGCAGCGCCACGATGTCGAGCTTCTCCTTCAGCGTGGCGAAGGCACGGAAGAAGTCGGCGCCGGTGCGGTCCAGCTTGTTGATGAAGATGATGCGCGGGACGTTGTAGCGGTCGGCCAGACGCCAGTTGGTCTCCGACTGCGGCTGCACGCCGGCCACGCCCTCGATGATGAAGACCGCGCCGTCCAGCACGCGCAGGCTGCGGTTCACCTCGATGTTGAAGTCGATGTGGCCGGGCGTGTCGATGATGTTGATGCGGTGGTCGTTCCACTCGCAGGTCACCGCGGCCGAGGTGATGGTGATGCCGCGCTCGCGCTCCTGCTCCATGTAGTCGGTCGTGGTGTTGCCGTCGTGCACCTCGCCGATGCGGTGCGACATGCCGGTGTAATACAGGATCCGCTCGGTCGTGGTGGTCTTGCCCGCGTCGATATGCGCGGTGATGCCGATGTTGCGGATCTTGTCGAGTGGCGTGCCAGGCACGGGGAACCTCCATATCATGACGGGCGCCCCGGAACCCCTGTTCCGCGCGCCCGCGCCTCACCCCACAGATGCTGCACTGCGGCGCGTTTTGCAAGAATAATCGCCCTTTGCGCGCAGCAACTCTCGCATGCGCTACCATTTGTCACTGTCGGACACAGGGTTGGGTTCTAGGCTTCCCGGCATGGACATCGAGGTTATCCATGCTCTCGTCCGCTTTGGCCTGGGGCGGCGCGGCGCCGAGCCGGTGCCCGACGATCCCCGCGCCTGGCTCACGGCGCAGCTCGCCGGTCCGGATGCAGCACGGCTGGCCGATCCGCCCACGACGGCTGCGGGCCTCGCCGCACTGCGCGAGGACCGGCGGAGCCGCCCGCAGCCGGGCCAGTCGCGCAGCGCCGCGCTGTTCCGCCGCGACGCCGCCGCGCAACTGGGCAATGCGCTGCTGACCGCCGCGCCGTTCCGCGAGCGGCTGGTCTGGTTCTGGACCAACCACTTCACCGTCTCGCTGCGCCGCCGGCAGTGCGCCGCGCTGCTGGGTCCTTTCGTGCAGGAGGCGATCCGCCCGCACGTCACCGGCCGCTTTGCCGACATGCTGCTGGCGGTGATGCGCCACCCGGCGATGCTGCTCTACCTCGACAACGCGCGGTCGGTGGGTCCGGACAGCCCGGTCGGCCAGCGCAGCGGACGCGGACTGAACGAGAACCTGGCGCGCGAGTGCCTGGAACTGCACACGGTGACGCCCGCCGCCGGCTACACCCAGGCCGACGTCACCGCCTTCGCCCGGATCCTGACCGGCTGGTCGCTCGATCTCCAGTCGGACCCGCCGGGGTTCCGCTTCCGGCCGTTCACCCACGAGCCGGGCGAGCCGATGGTCATGGGCCGGCGCTTCCCGCCGGGCGAGGCCGGGGGCGTCGCCGCGCTGCGCTTCCTTGCTGCCCATCCACAGACCTGCCGCTCGCTCGCCACCAAGCTGGCGCGGCACTTCATCGCCGATGACCCGCCCAAAGACTGCATCGCCGCCGTCGCCGCGGTGCTGGCCAGGAGCGGCGGGGATCTCGGTGCGGCGGCGCAGGCAATCGTCGCGCTGGACGCGGCCTGGCAGCCGCAGACCAAGCTGCGCGCGCCGCTCGACTACGTGGTCGCCGTGCTCCGCGCGCTGGACGACGTACCGTCGGGCCTGGCCGGCAGCCTCGCGTCGCTCGGCCAGCCGTTCTGGGCGGCGCCGCAGCCGAACGGCTGGCCGGACCGCGCGTCCGACTGGGCCGGACCCGAGGCGCTGATGCGGCGGATCGACTGGGCCTACGGTGTCGCCGGCGGTTTCGGCGGAGCCGATCCGGCCGAGCTGGCCGAAGTCAGCCTGGGACCGCTGCTCCGGCCGGACACTCGGGCGGCGGTGCGTCGGGCGGGCTCCCGCCGCGACGCGCTGACGCTGCTGTTCACCTCACCCGAATTCCAGAGGCGATAGATGCTGTCCCTCAGCCGCCGCGCTGCACTCCTCGGCCTGACGTCCGCCTTCGCCGCCGGCCGGGTCTCGCTGGCATTCGCCGATGCGCCGACGGATCGCCGGCTGGTCGTCGTCATCCTGCGCGGTGCGCTGGACGGCATGGCTGCGGTCGTCCCGTATGGCGACGCCGCGCTGCGCGACCTGCGTGGCGCCATTGTCCCGCCGGCCCCGGGCCAGGATGGCGGCGTGCTCGACCTCGGTGGATTCTTCGGACTGCATCCGGCGCTGCGCGAACTGCACGGGATGTACCGATCAGGCGAGGCGCTGGTGCTTCACGCGGTCGCCGGCCCGTATCGCCTGCGCAGCCATTTCGAGGCCCAGGACTGCCTGGAAAGCGGGGCCGACCATCGCATGAGCAGCGGCTGGCTGAACCGCGCGATCCAGGCGTCGCCGGCACCGCCTCATCACGCCGAGGCGACCGCGATCGGTGTCGCAGTGCCGCTGCTGTTGCGCGGTCCGGCGGCGGTGGTGAACTGGGCGCCGCACGGCGCCGCTGCGCTCGATCCGGATCTCTATGCGCGCATTGCCGTCCTCAACCACGACGATCCGGTGCTGGGGCCAGGCATCGCCGCCGGGCTTGGCGAACGCGGCTTCGCCGACACCGTCCTGGGCCACGACAAGGCCGCTCAGGACCGCTCCACCTTCCCCTCCCTGGCCAGGTCCGCCGGCGAAATGCTGCGCGCCGACGACGGGCCGCGCATTGCCGCGCTGGAGATCGGCGGTTGGGACACCCATGCCGCCCAGACGCCGCGTCTCGCCGCAGCACTGCGCCGCCTGGACGCCGGCCTGGCCGCACTGAAGCAGGGCCTTGGCGAGGCCTGGCGGCAGACCGCGGTGCTGGTCATGACCGAGTTCGGCCGCACCGTGCGGGTGAACGGCACCAACGGCACGGACCATGGCACCGGCACGATCGCGTTGGTGCTGGGCGGCGCGGTGGCCGGCGGACGCGTCGTGGCGGACTGGCCGGGCCTCGGCGCGGGCCGAATGCTGGAGGATCGCGATCTGCGGCCGACCTGCGACCTGCGTTCCGTGGCCAAGGGACTCCTGGCGCAGCATCTCGGCCTCGATGCGGCCGCCCTCGCCCGGACGTTCCCGGACAGCGCAGGCGCGGCGCCGTTGCCCGGCCTCGTCGCCCCCGGATAGCCGCGTGGTCCGTCAGCCCGGCGCCTCCGGCGTGCGGAACAGCAGCGGGAAGGCGCTGTGCACGTGCGGCGCGGTGACCGGCGGCGCACCGAAATGCAGGAACGAGCGGTTCAGCTCCGCGAGGCTGCGCGCGCCGGCGAGCGCCATCGCCACCATCACCTCCTGTTCGAGGATCTCCAGCAGCCGGTGCACGCCGCGATCGCCCTCGGCGGCGAGCGCGTAGCAGTAGAGACGCCCCACCGCGATCGCATCGGCGCCCAGCGCGATCGCCTTCACCACGTCGGTGCCGCGCGAGAAGCTGCCGTCGATCACCACCCGCGCGCGGCCGCGCACCGCGGCCATCACCTCGGGCAGCACGTCCATCGCGCCGCGGCCGTGGTCGAGCTGCCGCCCGCCGTGGTTCGACACGTACACCACGTCGACGCCATGCTCGCAGGCGATCGCGGCATCCTCCGCCGTGGCGATGCCCTTGAGGATGAGCGGGATGCGGTGGCGATCCTTGAAGCGCTTCACGTTGTCCCAGCTGAAGCCGGCCTGGTGGTTGTGCCCGGTCGCCGCGGTGCGCCACGGCTTGACGAAGCGCGAAGCGATGTCGCGCTCGCGCCGCGAATAGGCCGCGGTGTCAACCGTGATGGCGAACGCGTCGTAGCCGGCGTCCATCGCGCGGCACGCGACGTCGTCCACCCACGCGTCGTCGCCGCGTACGTACAGCTGGAAGATCTTCGGCCCGGCCACCGCCTTGGCGGTCTCCTCAAGTCCAGGCCTGGTCACCGAGCTGACGATGATCGGCACGCCGAATTCCGTGGCGCCACGGCCGGCGGTCGCCGCACCGCCGGGATCGAACGATTCCAGCGAGCCGACCGGCGCCAGCATCACCGGCAGCCGCAGCTTCATGCCCAGCAACGTCGTCGTCGCGTCCACGTTGGACACGTCGCGCAGCACGCGCGGACGCAGCGCGATCGCGTCCAGCGCGGCGCGGTTGCGTCGCAGCGTGGTCTCGCTCTCGGTGGCGCCTATCAGGTAGCCCCAGATGTTGCTGTCGAGCTTGGCGCGCGCCGCCGGGATGAATTCGTGGAGGCACTGATATTCACCCGTCAGTTCAGTCAGGTGCGGCGCTTCCGGCATCGGTCTCTCCTCATTCGGCCGCCTCGGGTCGTGTCGCAGAGTTGGTGGAAATTGGTTGTAGCGACATCTGCAACGGGATGAAGTTATCGCGTCATGCAGCAAGGTCAATGCATTGAGCGATGGGCTTCCCGGCAAGGTATGTCGAGCACAGACGGCCACGGCACCGCATTGATGCGCCTCTGATTCGATGTCTTCTATGGTCGGGCGTCATCCGGACTTGCGGGGGCGCTCATGCGTGTTCCTCCCCGAATTTCAACCCAGCCGCGGCACCTCCGCGCGACTGCGCTGCCGCAGTTGCCGCAGCGACAGCGCATGCAGCAGGATCGAGCTTGGCACCACGAAGGCCGGGGTCAGCACATTCGGATAGGCGCCGACGCCGATACTCGGCACCGCCGGAACGATCAGCCGCGACGGACCAGGCGACGTGATCAACCCCATGCGCCAGTTGACGCGCCTATTGTTCCGCAGAGCCTTAGGCAATGCCCAATCGGATAGTCGCCGAGGACCGGGCGACTGCGATACTCGGACGCGCGGGGTCATGCGGCCGACGGCGGAGTCAACGAATGCGGCTGCGACCGGTATACTCGGCACTGCCCGAGGGGAGGATACGTGCCATGTCGATCGAGATCATCCCGACCGGAGCCGCGCTGGGCGCCGAGATCCGCGGCGTCGATCTGGCGCAGCCCATCGACGACGCCACGTTCGCGGCGATCGAACGGGCCTACGATGCCCACGGCGTCATCTTCTTCCGCGGCCAGCGGGTCACGCCGCAGCAGCAGGTCGCCTTCACCCGCCGCTTCGGCGAGATCGAGTTCAACATCTTCGGCGAGCGCTGGAGCGTGCCGGGCTGCCCGGAAATCGTCGTCGTCTCCAACATCACCGAGGACGGCCGCCCGATCGGCGTTCGCCGCGCCGGCGAGAATTGGCACAGCGACATGTGCTACACTGCGCGCCCGCCGCGCGGCACCATGCTGTACGCGTTCGAGATCCCCGACTCTGTTCGGCCTGCCGCTGGGCGACACCGAATTCGCCAGCGCCGCGGCGGCCTGCGAGGCGCTGCCCGACGCGCTGCGCCGCAGGATCGAGGGAAGGCACGCGGTGTTCGACTTCACCGGCCGGAGGCGGGCGTTCCCGCCGACCCAGGCGGAGATCGACCGCAACCCGCCGGTGCGTCACCCGATCGTGCGCACGCATCCGCGCACCGGGCGCAAATGCCTGTATGTGATGCGCGACGACTGCACCGGCATCGACGGCATTGCGCCGGACGAAGCGGAGGCGATCATCGCGGCACTGGCCGATCACATCGTCAAGCCGGCCTTCCTCTATCGCCACCAGTGGCAGGCGGGCGATCTGCTGATGTGGGACAACTGCACCGTCCAGCATCGCGCCATCCAGGACTACGACATGCCGCAACGCCGCCGCATGCACCGCACCACGATGGGCGGCGAAATCCCGGCATAGTCGGTTTTCCCGACAACAGGACGTGATGGCCGATGCGCCGCCTTGGTGCCGCCGCAACTGCTGACCACAGTGTCGGTCAGGTCATTGCAACAACCTGTTTCATGGGAAGTACTTACGTGCTGCCAGACAATCCGAATATAGTTGCAATCGTCGACGATGACGGCGACGTCCGCGATGTGCTCGATGCGCTGTTGGAGACCGCGGGTCACGTGGTGAGGACCTATGAGCAGGGCCAGCAGCTGCTCGACGATCCCGACCTGGCGGACATCGCCTGTCTCGTGGTCGATCAGAAGATGCCGGAAATGTCGGGCCTGGCACTGCTTCGCGCGCTGAACGCAGCGGGGCACAGCATCCCCGCGCTGCTGATCACCGGCCTGCCGGACGCCCGGATCGCCAATGAGGCGCGCGAACTCGGTGCGCTGGATGTCTTGTCCAAGCCGATCGACTGGGAGAAGCTGCTAAAGCTGGTTGCCTACTCCGTGCAGTAGGCGGCTACCGGCGACGCGTCGCCGGAGGGGTCGCCGCAACGGCCGGCAGATCCTCGTCCAGAATGGTGATCTGCACGGAATACGAGACCTCGCCGTCTTCGTCGTCGCGGTGCAGGGTTCCTAGGAATTCCTTCCCAGCCCACACCTCGATGGATCCGCCGCGTACCTTGGGTACGTCGATTCTGATTCGGTCGCTGCCGATCGTCTGGCGCAGGTAGGCTTCGACTCGGGCGATATCCGCTGGCTGCATGGCGGTTTGTGTATCACCGCTTCAGGGACGCCGCCACCACAACTGCCCGAACTGCTCGCAGCGGCTGACAGGAAGGCTTGCCAGCCATTCCTCCTCGTCGATCCATTCCCTGGCCAAGGGCGCGCCTGTCCAGGACGGCGCTGGAGAACCCGCCCCCGCCGGCCTGAGAGGCGCTGCGGGAAGCCATGGTCCGACCATTCTCCCTACACGGGCCAGAAGCGCATAAGCGACTGTTGGGGCTGTCATGGTGGGGAATATAGCGCGTTGCCGCCGCTGTTGTTGCCATCATGGCGAAAATGTGACTGCAGTGTGGCAAAAAGGCGCCGGCACTCGCCAAAACTGCCGGCGCCTGATGGCCTAATGGGTCTGTTGCAACTGTTGCGCGTTCAGCTGATCGGCATCGCGGTCGCGCGACGTGTCGTTCCGCGAGATGCGCGCCGGGTGGCCAGGTCCGACCGGGCCGTTCGGTGTTGGAACCCGGGTCTCGGGGTTGGTCCACGGTGGCTTGCCCAGGTTCACATCCTTCGGGCTGGTGGCTGCTCCGGTCACCGCGCCGGCGCCGCCCCCCACGAGGGCGCCCACCGCCATCCCCGGGGGACCGCCCAGGGCGCCGACCGCCGCGCCCGTGGCGGCTCCCGCCGCCGCGCCGCCGGTGGTGCGCTCCTTTTGGCCGGTGCCACAGGCCGCCAATAGGCCCGCCAGGCCGACTGCGATAATTTTCATCGAATGTTGCATTGCGGGGCCTTCCCTGGTTCCGTTCGCATTAGGAGAACGAGAACGACCCGCACTGGTTGCGCTTCGAGTGCGAACGCGCGCGACTGTGACAGTGCAAGGACAGCAGCCGGCTCCCCTTGGCGTGAGCGCAGCTTATTGCGAGGATGCGCCACCAATCTGAGGAGTGCCCCTGTGACAGCCAGCAAAGCCGCCCCGGGAAGCTTTGCCACGCCCACCAGGCGAGCCCTGCTCGCCGGGGCGGGCGCTGCCGCCTCCTTGCCGCTGCTGGGTCGGCGCGCCCGCGCCGCCGATCCGATCGCCATCGGCTGGGTCGGGCCGCTGTCGCCGCCCGGCGGCTACGCCGAAGGCACCAACATGAAGAACGCCGCCGAGATCGCCGTCGCCGAGATCAACGCGCAGGGCGGCATCCTGGGCCGCCCGGTGGAGATCACCTACGCCGACACCCGCGGCATGCCGGCCGAGGGCCGCACCGCCGCCGAGCGCCTGGTGCAGCAGAACAAGGTGGTCGCGGTGTTCGGCGAGTTCCACAGCCCGGTGGCGCTCGCCGAGATGGAGGTGTTACCACAAATACGGCACGCCGTTCATGGCCTGCGACGTGTGGTCCGACCAGATCACCGCCAAGGGCTATCCGGAGGTGTTCCGCAACGCCCCGGCGGTGTCGCTGATCGACGTGACCATCGGCCAGTGGATCGCCGCCGCCGGCTTCAAGAACGTGGCGATCATCGCCGAGAAGAACGACGTGGGCCTGGCCGCGCGGACGCTGGTGCAGCAGGAACTGACCAAGGCGAACGTCGCATTCACCGCGGTGGATGCCGATCCCAACCTGACCGACTTCACCGCGCAGATCCTGCGCTTCAAGAGCATGACGCCGGCGTTCGACTTCTTCCTCAGCGTCTACTCCGAGGCGGGCGCCTACCCGATGATCCGCCAGGCGCACGACCTGGGATTCGCGCCGACGGCGACCTGCGGCATCTACAACTCGGGCGGCGAGGCGGTCGATCCGACCTTCTGGGAGAATGTCGGCGAGGCCGGCAAATACCTCGTCACCGAGAATGTCGGGCTGCCGAAGGCATCGCTGGAACGACAAGACCAAGGCGTTCGTCGCGGCCTACAAGCAGAAGCACAACGCCGATCCGTCAGGCGCGGTGATGGAGAGCTACGACGGCGCGTGGCTGCTGTTCGACGCGATCAAGACCGCCGGCGGCACCGACGCGAAGGCGATCATCGCCGCGCTGGAGAAGACCAGCTATGTCGGCGTGCGGGGCAAGTATTCGTTCTCCACCAGCCATGAACCGGCGTGGCACTATCACCAGTTCCTCGAGGCGCCGCTGTCGATCCTGCAGTACCACGAGGTGAAGCAGAGCCAGTCCGACGCGCCGATCCTGTGGCCGAAGCAGTTCGCCACCGTGCCGTACGTCTACAAGAAGCCGGGTACCTTGACCGACTACCTGCTGATCCAGGCGCTCAACGGCCTGGTCATCGGCATCATCTACGCGGTCATCGCCGCCGGCCTGACGGTGATCTTCTCGATCCTGAAGATCGTCAACTTCGCGCACGGCGAAGTCTACATGATGGGCGGTTACTTCGCGTATTTCGCCATCGCACTCGCCGGCATCCCGCCCCTGCCCGCTGTGCTGGTGGCGATGGCACTGTCGTTCGTGCTGTCGATCATGGTGGAGCGCACGCTGCTGACGCCGCTCTACAGCCCGACCACCGAGCGCAAGGGCGACTACGGCATCCTCGTGACCTTCGGCATCTCGATCTTCCTGCGCGCGCTGGCGCTGATCGTCTATGGCCCGTATCCGCTGCGCCCGCCCTCGTTCTGGCCCGGCGTCGCGGTGGCGGGCGGCCTCGTGATGGCGTGGGACCGCGTGTTCGCCGGCGGCGCCGGCATCGCCATGCTGCTCGCGCTGGTGTGGTTCATGAACCGCACGCCTTGGGGCGAGGCGCTCAACGCGGTCAGCCAGTCGCGCGAATCCGCCGCCATCGTCGGCATCAACGCCCAGCGCTTCTACATGCTGGCCTTCGGCCTCGGCGGCGCGCTGGCCGGCGGCGCCGGCGCCCTCGTCGGGCCGATCTATTCGCTGTCGCCGTCGATGGGCCTGCTGCCCGACACGCAGGCCTTCGCCATCGTCATTCTGGGCGGCATGGGCTCGGTCACCGGCTCCATCCTCGCCGGGCTGATGATCGGCGT
The DNA here is from genome assembly GCA_963812075.1 of uncultured Alphaproteobacteria bacterium. Taxonomy (GTDB): domain Bacteria; phylum Pseudomonadota; class Alphaproteobacteria; order Acetobacterales; family Acetobacteraceae; genus JAMXLO01. The sequence goes on along the minus strand of CAWETN010000010.1, from coordinate 580,568 downwards.
TTCGGAATCCATGTTCGTGGCACTGTTCCCGGATCCCAGCCGCAGTCTCACCTACGCCCAGGCGTTCAGCCTGCTCATCCTGATGTTGGTGCTGCTGATCCGTCCCACCGGGCTGTTCGGGCGCGCGCATGTCGCGATGGAGTAGCGCGGGCGCGGTCCTGGCCGCCTGCGGCGCACTGGCATTTCCATTCCTGGTGAACGCCTATTGGCTGTCGGTCGGCGTGCTGGCGATATTCTACGCCATCGTCACCGCGAGCTGGGCGCTGCTCGCCGGCTACGCCGGGCAGTTCTCGTTCGGCCACATGGCATTCGTGTCACTCGGCGCCTACGCCTCGGGGTTGCTGGTCACCACGTTCGGCATTCCGATCCCTCTCGGCATGGCGGCCGGCGTGCTGCTGTGCGCCGTCGTCGGCAGCGGCATCGGCTTCGTCTGTCTGCGCATGCGCGGACCCTATCTTGCGCTGTTCACCGTCGCGTTCTCCGAGGTGCTGCGCATCGTCATCGTGTCGGAGAACGAGGTGACCGGCGGCTCCGGTGGACTGGAGGTGACGCCGCTGTTCCACGGGCGCACCGACATTCCGTACTACTATTTCGGCCTCGGCCTGCTCGCCGCGTCGCTTGCGGTCATGCTGCTGCTGGTGACCTCGCGCTGGGGTCTGTTTTTCCGCGCAATTCGCGAGAACGAAGACGCCGCCGCCGCGGCCGGCGTGAAGGTGGTGCGCTTCCGCATTCTCGCCTTTGCCATCGCCTCGAGCTTCGCCGGGCTGGCCGGAGGGTTCTATGGGCACTACATCGGCATCCTGACCCCCGACATCGGCTCGGTCGATCAGATGGGCCTCGTGGTGGCGATGGCGGTGATCGGCGGTGCCGAGAGCATCGGCGCTGCGACGATCGGGGCGCTCGGCCTGGAGTTTCTCATCGAAGCGCTGCGCAGCTACGGCCAGTGGCGCCTCGTGCTGTTCGGCGCTCTGCTGCTGCTGACCATGCGCTTCGCCCGCAACGGGCTGCTGGCGCTGGCCTGGCAGCAGCTGGCGCATCTCAGGTTCCAGCGGCGCCCGCGCTCGATGGAACGCGAAGCAGGCTGATCTTTCTGGTCGAGTGTTGCCTGACTGGAACAAAGCCGATCCGGCGAGGTCTTGTTAATCCAGCGTTACATTATGCTATTTCATCGACTGGATTACGTTATATTCATTTTTCATCTTGCCATTCACGAATACGCGAGCTAGAACACGCGGCAGGAGATCGGAACTCCCTCAGCTTGGCTTCGGCCAACCAAACGGCGGCAATCTACCCAACCGACCGGACTGTGTCCGGCTCGGAGACGCGAGCGTTGGGTGTTGATTGTACGTGGGGGTTGAACGCAAAAAGAATCGGGACGGGAAAGCACATGCATATTGGACGAGAGGTTCGCGGCGCGGCAGGGCGGGGCGCGTCGCGGCCGGGGTCGCAAGACGCACCGGCAGTGCTGGAGCAGCTCGGCGCAACCGTGCACATCGACCGTGACCAGGAGATTCACCGGCAAGATGCGCCGGCCGACTATTGCTGTCGGGTGTTGAGCGGCTGCGTGCGCAAGCTCGAACTCATGCCGGACGGACGGCGCTACGTGAGCGGCTTTCCCTTCGCGGGCGATTTCTTCGGGCTGCACGATCGCGACGTGTACGCCTTTACCGCCGAGGCGGTGACCGATGTCGTGCTGCGGCGCTACCCGCGCGCCAAGGTCGAAGCGCTCGCCGCGCGCGAGCCCGCGTTGGCCCAGTGGCTGGCGGCCATGTGCCTCTACGATCTGCATGAAGCCTATCAGCGCATGACGTTGCTGAGCCGGAGCACATCGCTGGAAAGGGTTGCCGCGTTCATTCTCGAGATGGATCGACGCATGGAGCCTTCCGGGCGGAGCATGTGGCACATGCCGATGTCCCGTTCTGACATCGCCGACAATCTCGGCCTGACCACCGAGACCGTCTCGCGCGTTCTGACCCAGCTGCAACGCGACGGCCTGGTCGAGGTCCGCCGCAACGCGATCGAGCTGCACGACCACCCGAGCCTGCGCGCGCTCGCGGCAGGCCACGGCAGCAACCGGCGGGACCGGGCCGAAGTGTACGCATGAGCCTTGCCGAGCGGGCCGACGCTTGAGCGGCTGGTGCACTGCCCGTAGGGTCGCCCACCGCGCCCATGTCCGCAGCCCTGATCGAAGCACGTGACCTCAGCAAGCGCTTCGGCGGCATCGTCGCCGTGAGCAACCTCGATCTTGTCGTGCGGCAGGGCGAGCTGGTGGGCCTGATCGGTCCGAACGGCTCCGGCAAGACCACGACGATCAACCTGCTCACCGGCCACCTGGCGCCCGGCGGCGGGCAGATCTTCCTGCGCGGCCAGCGCGTCGATGCCCGCTCGCCAAGCGAGTTCGCTGCCTGGCGTGTCGGCCGCACGTTCCAGATCACCCAGCTGTTCAGCCGCATGACCGTGCTGGAGAACATGCTGGTTCCGGGTCTCGCGCGGCCGCGTTCCCACAAGGCTGCCGCCACCCGCGAGGCGCGCCGGCATCTTGGGTTTCTCGGGCTCGCCGCTCTGGAAACGCTGCAGGCCAAGAACCTCTCGGGCGGCCAGCAGAAGCTGCTGGAGCTGGGCCGTGCGCTGATGCTGGACCCCGAGATCCTGTTCCTTGACGAGCCGTTCGCCGGCGTGAACCCCTTCCTGCGCGACCAGATCATCGAGCTGGTGCGCCGGCTGCACGCCGAGGGCCGCACCTTCGTCATCGTCGATCACGACATCGAGGCCTTGCAGCGCCTGGTCCATCGCATGGTGGTCATGTCGCGCGGTCGGAAGATCGCCGACGGCACTGTGGCGGAGGTGCGCGATGACCAGGAGGTGCTGCGGGCCTATGCCGGGATCTGACGCCACACCTGTATTGACGGCGCGCAACCTGGTCGCCGCCTACCTGCCCGGCATCAACATCCTCAACGGCATGTCGGTCGACGTGCTGGCCGGTCAGGTGCGCTGCGTGCTGGGCCCGAACGGCACCGGCAAGTCCACGCTGCTGAAGGTGCTGTTCGGTTTCCTCCCGGCGCAGCAGGGCGACATGCAATTCGGCAGCACGTCGCTGCACGGTGTCGCCTCGCACGCCATGGGCCGTCTCGGCATCACCTACCTGCCGCAGCGGCCGAGTGTGTTCCCGTTCCTCCCGGTCGAGGTCAACCTGCGTCTGGGCACCTGGTCCTTCCGTCGCGACCGCGCACTGGCGCGCAGCCGCATCGAGCGGGCGTATGCGCAGTTCCCTGTCCTGGCCGAGCGCCGTCGCCAGGCGGCCGGCACATTGTCCGGCGGCCAGCAGCGCCAGCTGGAGATTGCCCGCGCCCTGCTCACGGATCCCACGGTGATGCTGATCGACGAACCGACCGCCAGCATCGAGCCGCGCATCGCCGCACAGATCTATGCGCTGATCGCCGGCCTCGCGCGCGACGGCAAGGCGATCCTGCTGGTGGACCAGAACATCAAGGGTGCCCTCGGCATCGCCGACTACGTCTACGTGATGCGCACCGGCGCGCTGTTCGACGAAGGGCCGCGCGAGGCGTTCGCCGACGATGTGGAGACGCTGGTCAGCCGTTGGCTGTATACGACGTGACGAACGGATCAGGAGGTGCCTCGATGCCACGGATCATCGTGATCGGCGCCGGCGTGATGGGCGCCTCGGTTGCCTATCGGCTGGCCGCGGCGGGCGCCTCGGTCACCGTGCTGGAGGCAGGCCGCATCGGCGGCGGCACCTCGACCTGCAGCTTCGCCTGGACCAATTCCAGCGACAAGGAGCCGCGCGCCTATCACGAGCTGAACGTCGCCGGCATGCGGGCGCACGCCGCGCTGGCCCAGGAGTTCGGCGCTGCGCCATGGTGGCATGGCGGCGGCAGCGTCGAGTGGATGGCGCCGGCGGAACGCGCTGCGCAGCAGGCCAAGGTGGAGCGGTTGCGCGGCTGGGGCTACGCGGCGGAGTGGATTTCGCCGCAGCGGTTGCTGGAGCTCGAGCCCGACATCGATCCGGCGCAGATCGGCGACGCGCCGATCGCGTATTACCCCGCGGAGGGGTGGCTCGATCCGCTGGTCTACATCGGGGCGATGCTCGGCGCCGCCCGCACGCGCGGTGCCGCGGTGATCGCAGGCGCCCGCGTGTCGGAGACCGTGCTGCGCGGCGGCCGGACCGCGGGCGTGAAGACGGCGGACGGCCGGTTGTTCGAGGCCGACATGGTGGTCAACTGCGCCGGCCGCTGGGCGAACGATCCGGTGTCGGATGCCGGACTGCATCTGCCGCTCGCGCCGACCGTGGGGTTCCTGGTCTACACGCCGCCGGTCGCCGCACGGGTCGGCCGCGTGGTGCGCTCGCCGATCATTCACGCGCGGCCCGACGGCGCGGGACGGCTGGTGGTGCACTGGAACGCCACCGACGCGGCACTGGCGTTCGATCCGCACCCGAGTGCCGCGATGCCCGAGGCGCGCGATCTGGTGCAGCGCGCGCGAACCCTGCTGCCGGTGCTGGGCGATGTGCAGCCGGAAGCGGCGCGCATGGCGATCCGGCCGATTCCCGGCGACAGCCACTCGGCAGTCGGGCCGGTGCCACGCGTGGACGGCTACTATCTCGCCATCACGCACAGCGGGGTCACCATGTCGCCGTTCCTCGGCGCGGCGGTGGCCGACGAGATCGTGCACGGCCGGCCGTGCGCGGCGCTGGCGGATTTCCGACCGGCGCGGTTCTTCAACTGAGGTTGCACCGATCGGCCGCCGTGGCCACACTGAAGCGTCATGAACGTTGCATTGCGCCGGCGCATGAACCTCGCCGAATTCCTCGCCTGGGAGAAACGGCAGGACCTGAACTACGAGTTCGATGGCGACGCCGTGCTGGCGATGCCGGAGATCGGCATCGAACTCCCGCTGGCCGAGCTGTACGAAGGACTCGACCTCGCGCAACCTGCCGGTGAGGCGAACGCATGAACGTCCTGCAGGACCGCGCCGCCTGGACCGGCGCCAGCATCGATTTCCGCACCGACGGCCTGCACATGGTCTCGGCCGCCGAAGTGGACGAGATCGACGCGGCGCTGGCGCATCTGCGCAGCCTGGGCGAACTCGATTTCCCGGCCATCACCCCGGACACGTTTCCGCTGCCCGTCTTCGGCGGGTTGCTCCGCGGACTGCGCGACGAACTGCGCCTTGGCCGCGGCTTCCTGCTGCTGCGCGGAATCCCGCGCGAGCGCTACTCCACCGACGACATGGCACGCATCTACTTCGGTCTCGGCGCGCATATCGGCACGCCGCTGCCGCAGTCCTGGCAGGGCGAGCTGCTCGGGCACGTCATCGACGTGAGCGACATCGAGCCGGGCGCTCGCGGCTATCACGCCGGCGGCGCGCAGCGCTTCCACACCAATTCCTGCGACGTCGTGTCGCTGATGTGCCTGCACTCGGCCAAGGCAGGTGGCGCCAGCCGGATCTGCAGCGCCATCGCCGTGCATCGCCGGCTGGAGCGCGAGCGGCCGGACCTGCTGCAGGTGCTGTACGACGGCTTCGTATTCCGCCGCCGCGAGGTGGATGCCGAGCACGGCAGCGGCGTGCTGGTGCGTCGGATCTCGGTGTTCGCCCGCGCGGGCGAGGAGATTTCGGTGTTTCTCTCCGGCGACTACCCCAACCGTGCGGTCGCCGCTGGGGATGCCGTTATGACCGCGGTGCAGCGCGAGGCGCTGGACGAGGTGCAGCGGATCGCCGCCGCGCCCGACACCTATATCGACATGGAGATCGGCGAGGGCGACATCCAGTTTCTCAACAACCGGCTGTTGCTGCACGGCCGCACCGGTTACGAGGACCACGCGGCGATGGCGCGCCGCCGTCACCTGCTGCGGCTCTGGCTCAAGGTTCCGCAATGGCCGGCGCAGCCGGCCGGCCAGGCGATGCACACTGCGGAAGACCACCCGCTGTGGCTGCGTCAGCGCACGCCGTTCATGGAGATGCCGTCGCGCTACCTGGCCGATATCACCGCCCGGCACGCCGCACTGGCCGACTGATCGGCATTGCCCGGAAGTAACGCTGTGGCAATCACGCCGGCGATCATATAAATGCCATAGAAAGAGTTGCAGGACAGGCTTCCTGCGCCGCCGACGGGGCAGCGAAACGGACGGGTGACCACGCCAGCATGAGCCATACCGAGGCCCGGGTACTGCGCCCGGCACCGTCCCTCACCCGTGCGGTGGTCACCGCGACAAGTCTTTTGCTGCTGCTCGCGGTTCTGGCGATCGTGCTGTTCACCATGCTGCGCTCGCCGCTGAAGGACGATGTCGCCTGGCTGCTCTACGTGGCACGCCGCTGGATGGCCGGCCGGGAACTCTACGTCGACGTGGTGGAGGTCAATCCGCCGCTCATCGTTTGGATTTCGGCGATCCCGATCTGGCTGGCCAGGGCGCTGGGCATCGACGCGCAGTTCACCGCCATCCCGTTCTTCGTTATCGCCGTGCTGGCCTGCGCCTGGTGGACGGCATCGCTGCTGCGCGGCAGCGGCCGGCTGTTCGAGGACCGGCTGCCGGTGTTTGCCGCGATCGGCACCGTGCTGCTGGTGGTGCCGGCCGGCGATCTCGGGCAGCGCGAACATCTGCTGGTGGCTTCGATTCTGCCCTACCTTGCGCTGTTCGCCCGCTCGCTCGGCGGCGAGCAGTCAGCGCGCCGCGATGCCCTGATCGCCGGGATACTCGCCGGCCTCGGCTGCGCGCTGAAGCCGCGCTACGCCGGTGTGTTCGTGGTGCTCGAGGCGCTTGCGCTGCTGCGCGGGTTGCGCCCGTTCCGCCTCATGCCGGTTGTCGCCGCTGTCACCATGCTGGCCTATGCCGGCCTGGTGGCGCTGCTCTGCCCGCAGTACCTGCGCCGCGCCGTCCCGCTGGCGCTGGCGCTGTACGGCGCCACCGACGTGCCGCTGCGCCATCTGCTGGCCGACAGCCTGCGTCTGATGGTGGGTCAGGCGGTGGCGCTGCTGCTGTGGTGGAACCGACGGCGCCGCGCGCCCGAGGGCGACGTGATGCTGACCCTGGTCGTGTTCGCGATCACCGGCACTGCGATCTGCTTCATGGACGGCAAGGACTGGTTCTATCACCGCCTGCCCGCGACAGTTGCAACCGTCCTTGCCCTGCTCTGTTGGGCGGCCTCTGCGCTGTGTCACCGCAATCCCGGCTCGCGCCGTGCGCTCGTGCCCGCCGCCGCCGGCGGCGTCGCCTGCGTCGTGTTCCTGGTCGCCGCCTTCCAGCGGCTGGAGCCACAGATGGCGCTCGCCGTGCAGCCGGAGCAGGACACGGTGATGAAACTCGAGCGGCTGATCCGCCAGCAGAAGGCGCGCACCTACATCGCGTTCTCGGAATGGATCGCGCTGGGCTTTCCGGTGGTGAACAACACCGGCGTCGCCTGGGCGTCCCGCTTCGATTCGATGTGGGCCCTGAAGGGCGAACTCTGGCGCGTGCGCTTCGACGCGGCCGGTGCCAAGGCATGGCCGATCCGCCGCTGGGTCGCACACGACTTCATCGTCGGCTGCCCGGACATCGCCGTGGTCGATAAGCGGGAAGGCGTGGTCAACTATGTCGGCGTCCTCAGCGCCTCGGACCCCGCCTTCGCCCGCGCCTGGTCGCGCTACCGCAAGATCGCCGCGTTCGACGGGCTGGAGGTCTATCGCCGTGCCGCCACCGGATGCATCGATCCGTGGGTGGCAGCGGAGTCCTCCAACCCGCATTGACGCAGGCGGCCTTCGCCGGCGCCTTCGCGTCGATTGTGCGGCGCACCATGTAGAACCAGCGCCGCCGTTGTGCCAATGAATGGGATCGACGGCTTTGATTGAAGGTGTCGATGATCGCCCTGCCCAGCCCACAGCAGCTCCGCTACCTCACCGCGCTCGCCGACAGCCGCCATTTCGGCCGGGCCGCGGTCGCCTGTTCGGTCACGCAATCGACGTTGTCGGCGGGAATCCTGGCGCTGGAGCGCCAACTCGATGCAGCGATCCTGGATCGCGGCGCAGGCAAACATGTGGTGTTCACGCCGCTCGGCCTCGAGATCGTGGAACGGGCCAGTGCCGCCCTGGCGGCACTGGCGGCGGTTGCGGAAGTCGTCAATGCCGCGCGCCTGCCGATGAGCGGGCCGTTCCGTCTTGGCGTCATCCCGACCGTCGGGCCATTTCTGCTGCCGCGGCTGATGCCGGTGCTGCGCCGCGGGTTCCCCCAGCTGCGTCTTTCGCTCTGCGAGGACATCACCGGGAATCTGCTCGAGCGGCTCGATACGGACCGGCTCGACGCCGCGCTGCTGGCATTGCCCTGCGACTGCGGCAGCGCCGATACGGTGCCGGTCGTGCGAGACGAGTTCCTGGTGGCACTGCCGCCGGGGCACCGTCTCGGGCTCCAGGCCGACGTGCCTGCCGCGGCCCTGGCTGCGGAGCGTCTGCTCCTGCTGGAGGATGGTCACTGCCTGAGGGACCAGGCGCTCGCCGTGTGCGACCTCGCTGCGGTCGGGCGCGACGGCGAAGATCGCTTCGCGGCCACCAGTCTGCACACGCTGGTGCAGATGGTCGCGGGCGGCCTGGGCGTGACCTTGCTGCCCCGGCTGGCGATCGCCGCCGGCGTGACCGCTGGCACGGAGATCCTGCTTCGCCCGCTGTCCGGGGCCGGCGCCTGGCGCACTCTCGGTCTCGCCTGGCGCCGCGATGCAGCGCGGGCGCCAGAGTATCGTACGCTGGTGCCGCTGTTGGTCGAGACCTGCCGCGATGCGATGACGGGAACTCCAGCAGGTGCCGAAGCTGAAACTGCGGCAGCAGCGACGCGCGAGGGCAGTCATGTTATCGCTGCCCGCCGAGCAGGCTGAGGTCACATTCTGACCCCGGCCGACAGGGATTGTCGCGAGGACCGAGGAAGGACAGGAATGGCTGGAAGTCCCTATTTGTTCCCCGCCGCCGCGCATCCGCTCCTGGCGGTGACCGAGCGGCTCAAGGTGCGCGAGGCGGTGTCCGGCTTCGGTATCGCGCTGCGCTACCAGGAGCGTGCGCCCGACCCGCCCGGTGCCCCTGAGGCGGCGTGGTGCGAGACCGGCCATTCCATCTTCATCCTGGCCGGGCGCATCAGCTACCGCTTCGACGATCACAGCGTGGAGGCGGGGCCGGGCGACATGATCCACATCCCTGCCGGACCCGCGCACCGGCACAAGCCCTGCGTGGTGGGCAACGAGGTGGTGCGCTACGTGCTGACCGAGTTCGACTGAGCGCTTTCAACGTTTCCTAAACCGTCATACCCGATGCTGCCGCCTGGAGGTGGGCATCGTGCTGCTCGACGGGGTGCGCAAGCTGCTTGGAAGGCACCAGCTGCCTGACGGTGTGCCACCACCCCATGCCGCTGAACCGTTCTCTCCGCTGGCTGGACCCCTCGATGCGCCTGCCGAAGATGACGATCCGGTATGGCCCAGCGCCCGCATCGGCATCGCCGAATCCTTGTGGGGCGAGGGCTTCCTGTTCCCCGGCGGCGGGGCGGAGGTGCTGCGGCTCGCCAAGCCGTTGGGACTGACGGAGGCGTCCAGCCTTCTGTTGGTCGGCGCCGGCACCGGGGGGGCGCCACGCTGGGTCGCCGAGCAATTCGGCGTCTGGGTAACCGGGTACGAAGTTAATCCCTGCCTCGTCGAGCTTGCCAACGACCGGAGCCAGCGCGCCGGGCTGGGTCGGCGGGCGCAGGTCGGGCCGTGGGATCCGGCCGCGCCGCAGTTTCCGCGCCACTACTTCCACCACGCCATGGTGCTGCAGGCGCTGTGCGGCGCCGCGCCGGAACCTTTGCTGGTCGCAGTGGCGCGGGCGCTGAAGCCAGGCGGGCAGCTTGTGCTGCTGGAGGCCGTGGCCGACCTGCCGCTCGATCCGGCCGATCCGACGGTGGCCACCTGGATACGGCTCGATCATCGTACCGCGACGCCGCCTAGTGAACTCGCGATGACCGGCATACTGCGACGTCTCAGGTTCGACGTGCGGATCGCCGAGGACGTGTCGCGCTGGGAAATGCGGGAGGCGGTCGACGGCTGGCGGACGGCGGTTCAGGCGATGGCTCTGGCCAGGCCGGCGCCGCGGCAGGTTGGCGCCGTGGTGCGCGAGGCTGAACTGTGGATGGCACGGTTCCGACTGATGCGGGCTGGCCGACTCCGTCTGGTCCGCTGGCACGCGCTGGCACCCGGCACGTGACGGGTTGACAGGGGAGGGTGCGGCCCTTATCCAGCGCCGCTCTTCACGAGGCGCCCGATGAAAGTCCGCAACAGCCTGAGGGCCGCCAAGGCCCGCGACAAGAATTGCCGCGTGGTGCGTCGGCATGGGCGCGTCTACGTGATCAACAAGAAGAATCCGCGGATGAAGGCCCGCCAGGGCTAGGCGCCCGGCAGGCGTCCGCATGATCCCGCCCAGGCAGGACCTCGTCGTCTGCTTCGCGCACGCGGCGTACCAGATGAAGGCATGCTTCGATGCGCTGGACACCGGCATAGCCAGCTTCGAGGTGCGCGAGCCCGGCGAATTCGAGCGGCGCGCGCCGGAGGCCGACGTGATCGTGGTGTCCGGCCTGTGGCACAACGGGCTGATCCCACTGGCGACGCGGCTGCGCTTCATCCAGTCGATCGGCTCGGGCACCGACCAGTTCGACCGCGCGATGCTGGCCGCACGCGGCATCCGGCTGGCGAGCGCGGCCGGGGTGAACGCGCGCGCGGTTGCCGAGCACGCGATGTCGCTGATGCTTGCGCTGGTGCGGCGGCTGCCCGAGGCGCGCGATAACCAGGCGAAGCGCATCTGGCGCGGCATGATCGGCGACCTGACCCAGCGCGAAGACGAGATGGCGGGCAAGACGGTGCTGATCGTCGGGCTCGGGCGGATCGGCGGCCGGCTGGCACAGCTGGCCAAGGCATTCGAGATGCGGGTCGTGGGCTTCCGCCGCGATCCGGCGGCCGGGGCAGGAGCTGCGGACTCGGTGCACACGCTGGCCGAACTGCCGGCGTTTCTGCCGGCAGCGGATTTCGTCGTGTTGACCTGCCCGCTGGTGCCCGAGACGAAGGGCCTGATCGACGCCAAGGCGCTCGCCGCAATGCGACGGTCGGCGTTCCTGGTGAACACCGCACGCGGCGGGTGCGTGGTGGAATTGGCGCTGATCGAGGCGCTGCGCGACGGCGCGATCGCCGGTGCCGCGCTGGACGTGACCGATCCGGAACCGGCGGAGCAGAATTCGCCGCTCTGGGCGATGCCGAATGTGTTCATCACGCCGCACACCGGCGGCGAGACGCGTCAGTACGAGGCCAACGTCAACGAGATCCTGGTGGAGAATCTCGAGCGCATGTGGCGCGGCGAGACCGCACTGCGCAACCAGGTCGTCTGACGCATTGACAGCGGCTCGTTGACCAACGCCCTGTGCGTTGACCGTTCCGGGGGCGGCGCCTAGCGTGCGGCTCCCATTCGCAGCGGGGGAAGCACCTCATGGCCAACAAACTCAAGGCACGACTTGCGGCAGGAAAGGCCTGCGTCAATGGCTGGCTCGCCATTCCATCCGGTTTCTCCGCCGAGGTGATGGCGCAGTGCGGCTGGGACAGCGTGACTGTCGATATGCAGCACGGCGTGCAGGACTATTCGACGATGGTGCAATGCTTCCAGGCGATGACGGCGCATCCGGTTACACCGCTGGTGCGCGTGCCGTGGAACGAGCCCGGCATCATCGGCAAGTGCCTCGACGGCGGCGCATGGGGCATCGTCTGCCCGATGGTGAACAACCGGGCCGAGGCGCAGGCACTGGCGACGGCGTGCCTGTATCCGCCCGCCGGCAAGCGCAGCAATGGCCCGATCCGCGCGGCGATGTACGGCGAGGCCAGCAACTATCAGAAGATCGCCAACGACGAGGTGCTGGTGATCCCGATGATCGAGACGCAGGAAGGCATCGACAACATCGATGAGATCCTGTCGGTGCCCGGCATCAGCGGCATCTACATCGGCCCGTCCGACATGGGCCTGTCGCTTGGCATGATTCCGATCCTCGACCGCGAGGAGCCGAACATCCTGGCGATCTACGAGAAGCTGCTGGCAAGCTGCAAGAAGCACGGCAAGTTCGCCGGCCTGCACAACGGCACGTCGGCCTATGCCGCGCGCATGATCGGCATGGGCTTCCGTTTCGTCACCATCGCCAACGACAGCGGCCTGATGGCGCGCATGGCACGCTCGGAAGTGGCAGCGACGCGCAAGGCGGCAGGCGACGTCGCTTCCTGAATGCGAGGGGGCCTTGCCCCCTCGACCCCCAGCAAAGGCTGAGCCTTTGCCATCCAGGGTTCCAAGGGCTGCGCCCTTGGCGGTGCCCCTGGCCTTGCCTGCCCCAGGAGACATGACATGGCCCCACCGCCGATAATCCGCCTGCACCCGGACGATACCGTGGCGATCGCGCGCGCAACGTTGCTGCCCGGAACCTCGGTGGCCGATGGCGTGGCGGCGGCCGAGCGCATCCCCGCGGGTCACAAGGTGGCGGTGCGACCGATCGCCGTCGGCGAGCCTGTGCGCCGCTATGGGCAGATCATCGGGTTCGCCTCGCACGCGATCGCGCCCGGCCACCACGTGCACGTGCAGAACTGCGGGATGGGCGACTTCGCCAAGGACTACGCCTACGGCGTCGATGCGAAGCCCACCGACTACGCCAACACCCCGATGACGTTCGACGGCATCCGCCGACCCGATGGGCGTGTCGCGACGCGCAATTACATCGGCATCCTGACATCGGTGAACTGCTCGGCGCATGTCGCCGGCCTCGTTGCCGACGTGTTCCGCCGCAATCCGTTCACCGGCGACGATCCGCTGGCGGAGTTTCCCAATGTCGATGGCGTGGTGGCGCTGACGCACAAGACCGGCTGCGGCATGACCGAGAACGAGCCGCTGCGCGTGCTGCGACGCACGCTGGCCGGCTACGCGCGGCACGCCAACTTCTCGCATGTCGTCGTGCTCGGGCTGGGCTGCGAGGTGAACCAGATCCGCGGCCTGCTGGACGAACAGCGGCTGTCGGACCGCGTCCGCAACATGGACATCCAGTCGATGGGCGGCACGCGCAAGACCGTCGAAGCCGGCGTCGCCTTCGTGAAAGAGGTACTTGCCGAGGCGAACGATGTGCGGCGCGAACCGGTGCCGGCGAGCGAACTCACCGTGGCGCTGCAATGCGGCGGATCGGATGGCTATTCCGGCGTATCCGCCAATCCCGCGCTCGGTGCGGCGAGCGACCTGCTGGTGCGGCATGGCGGCACGGTGATCCTGTCGGAAACCCCCGAGACCTATGGCGCCGAGCATTTGCTGACGCGCCGGGCCGTATCGCGCGAGGTGGGCGAGAGGTTGGTCGGCCTGATGCGCTGGTGGGAAGACTACACCGCGCGCGAGGGCGCCGAAATGAACGCCAACCCTTCGCCCGGCAACAAGGCCGGTGGGCTGACGACGATCCTGGAGAAGTCACTCGGCGCGATGGCGAAGGCGGGGTCCACCAACCTGGTCGATGTGGTCGGCTACGCCGAACCGGTGACGGCGAAGGGCTTCGTGTTCATGGACACGCCCGGCTACGACCCGGTGTCGGCGACCGGCCAGGTGGCCGGCGGCGCCAACCTGGTATGCTTCACCACCGGCCGCGGCAGCGTGTTCGGCTGCAAGCCGGCGCCGTCCATCAAGCTGGCGACGAACACGCCCATGTATCTGCGCATGGCAGACGACATGGACGTCAATTGCGGCGCGATCCTCGATGGCGAAGAGAATGTGCAGCAGTGCGGGCAGCGCATCTTCGAGCTTATGCTGCGGGTTGCGGGTGGAGCGCGGACGAAGAGCGAGCAGTTCGACTTCGGCGCTGCGGAGTTCGCGCCCTGGGTGCTTGGGGCGACGATGTAGGTTGAGCGATCATGGACTGATGCAACCGGCCCTGGGTGAGCAGACCTCCCTGCGTTGATGGTCTTCGACAGCACGGCGCGGTTCACATTTCATTTTGCCGCTGCACAACGGCACTTGCGGCACCTGCACGCACGGTGACTAGGCCGCACAGGTCCGCTAAGGTTCATAACGCAATGACAAAGGAGGGGGTAATGTTGCTGTATCGTCTGGGGTTGATGACCGGCTGGCTCGCGCTGGCCGGCCTGCTTCTGCTTGGTGCGCCGGCCAGCGCCCAGAGCGACGTCAAGAGTGCAACCATGGACGCGGTGAAAAAGCGCGGACAGCTGATCTGCGGCATCGATACCGGCATCCCGGGCTACGCGTTCCAGGATTCCAAGGGCGACTGGCAGGGGCTGGACGTCGCGTATTGTCGCGCCATAGCCGATGCCGTGCTGGGTTCGCCGGACAAGGTGAAGTACATCGGCACCACGTCGAAGGTCCGCTTCTCGGTGCTGCAGTCGGGCGAGATCGACGTGCTGATCCGCAACTCCGAGTTCACCTTCATCCGCAACACCCAGCTCGGGCTCGATGAGCCGGCGGTCAATTTCTTCACCGCGCAGACCTTCATGGTGAAGAAGAGCCTGGGGGTGGCGCACACCAAGGACCTGAACGGGGCCACGATCTGCCTGCTGACCGGCACGACGCTCGAGACCAACATCGCTGACTACAACCGCGCCAACAACATCAAGATCAACTCGCTGCTGTTCGACAAGTCGGAGGAGGCATTCGCGGCGGCCGATGCCGGTCGTTGCGATGGCTACACCGACGACGGCGGCTCGGTCGCTGCGGCCAGGTCCACCATGAAGAAGCCGGACGAGTGGGTCTTCCTGCCCGAGACGATCGGTGGCCTCCAGCCACTCGGCTCGTTCACGCGGCAGGGTGACGAGGCGTGGACGCGGCTGGTGAAGTGGGTCCACTACGCAATGGTCACGGGCGAGGTGTTCGGCGTCAACAAGGCCAATGTCGATCAGGTGAAGTCGTCCACCAAGGATCCTGAAACCCGCCGCTTCCTCGGCGTGGAAGGCGATTTCGGCAAGCTTTTGGGCGTGGACAACAACTGGTCCTATCGCATCATGAAGGACATCGGCACCTACGGTGAGGTGTACGACGCGACCTTCGGCACCAAGGGCGGGCTTGGCCTGCCGCGCGGCATGAACAATCTCTATTCTAATGGCGGGCTGATGCAGACGCCCACCTGGCACTGACATGGTCAGGCGGCCGTCGTCGCGCGCGCGCGCAGCGCAGTGGATGCTGCTCGCGGTCGTGCTGGCGGCCGCCTGGTATCTCGGCTCGCAGGCGGCAGCCAATATCGGGCGGCGGCATGCGACCTTCGGCTTCGGCTTCCTGGCCGAGCCGACCAATTTCGACATTCCGTTCCGGCTGATCGCGTGGTCGGTCGGCGACACCTATGCCCGTGCGCTGCTGGTCTGCGTGCTCAATACGCTGCTGGTTTCCGCGATGAGCATCGTCGCGGCGACGCTGCTCGGGCTGTTCGTCGGCATCATGCGACTGTCCACCAACTGGCTGGTGCGCAATCTGGCGCTATGGTTCATCGAGCTGGTGCGCAACACGCCGCAACTGGTGCAGATCATCTTCTGGTACGTCGCCGTGCTGCAGGCCCTGCCGGGCCCGCGCCAGAGCATCGTGCTGCCCGGCGGCGGGCTGCTGAATATCCGCGGTCTCTATCTGCCCGCTCTGGTGCCGGGCGCATGGGCCGGCGTGCTGTGGCCGCTCGCGCTGGTCGCGGCGCTTGCGGTGCCGTTTGCCTGGCGCCTGACCCGGCGGGGTCTCCCGCTGGGTCCGCAGTCACTGCTGCTGGTGGTGGTCGCACTCGGCCTGCTCATTGCCGGCAGCGATCGCCTCGAATATCCGGAGTTGCACGGGTTCAACATCGCCGGCGGCCTGCAGGTGGTGCCGGAGCTGGTCGCGCTCTGGGCTGGCCTGACGATCTACGCAGCGGCGTTCATCGCCGAGATTGTGCGCGCCTCGATCCTGTCGGTACATAAAGGTCAGCGCGAAGCCGCACTCAGCCTGGGGCTGCGGCCGCACCAGGTGCTGTCCAAGGTGGTCCTGCCACAGGCGCTGCGGGTGATGATCCCGCCGATGACCAGCCAGTACCTCAATATCATCAAGTCGAGTTCGCTCGGTGCCGCGGTGGCGTACCCGGAGCTGTTCCAGATCTTCGCCGGCACGGTGCTGCAGCAAACGTCACGCGAGATCGAGACGATGGCTCTGCTGATGGCGATCTTCCTGTCCATCAACCTTGGCGCATCGGCCCTGATGAACTGGTACAATCGCCGCGTCGCGCTGGTGGGCCGATGAGCGCCACCGCCGAGAGGCGCCTGCTGCCGCAGCGCAACTTCGAGCCGGGCACGCCCGGCGCGCTGGCGATCGAGTGGCTGCGCCGCAACCTCTTCGGCTCGCTGCCGAACACGCTGCTGACACTTGTTGTCGTGGCTGTGGCGGCCTGGCTGTTGCCGCCGCTGCTCCGCTGGGCCGTCACGCAGGCTTCGCTGTTCGGGAGCGACCGGGCCGACTGCACGGGCGAGGGGGCTTGCTGGACGTTCATTCGCGTGCGTCTGCCGCTGTTCTTCTACGGCCGCTACCCGGCCAGCGGATACTGGCGCGTCGATCTGGCGGGCGTCTTGCTGGTGGTGTTCGGCATGCCCGTGCTCCGCGAGCAATCCCGGCATCGCTGGCTGTGGCTTCTGCTGCTGCTGACGGTGTTCCCCGCGCTGGCATCGCTGCTGCTGTGGGGAGGCGTGTTCGGCCTGGACTTCGTCGACACGACCCTGTGGGGCGGGCTGATGCTCGACGTGATCATCTCCTTTGTCGCCGTCGCCGGATCGCTGCCCCTGGGCATTCTGCTCGCGCTGGGACGGCGCTCGCAGCTGCCGGTCGTGCGACTGTTGTCGATCGGCTACATTGAGCTGTGGCGCGGCGTGCCGCTGCTTACCGTGCTGTTCATGTCGGCTGTGCTCGCGCCGCTGTTTCTGCCGCAGGGCGTGTCGATCGACCGGCTGCTGCGCGCCATGGCGGCGCTGGTGCTGTTCAACGCCGCCTATATGGCAGAGGTGGTCCGCGGCGGGCTGCAGGGCGTCGACGCCGGCCAGGAAGAGGCGGCCTATTCGCTCGGTCTGCGCTGGTGGCAGGTACAGGCGTTTGTCGTACTGCCGCAGGCGCTCCGCATCGTGGTGCCGGGCATCATCAACACGGTCGTGGACCTGTTCAAGGACACCACGCTGGTGACGATCATCGGGTTGTTCGACCTGCTGGGCGCGGTGGAACTGGCGTTGAAGGACCCCGCGTGGCTGGGCTTCGCGAAGGAAGGCTACCTGTTCGCGGCGATGGTGTTCTTCGTCTGCTGCTACGCGATGTCCGCTTACGGCCGCAGCGTCGAACGGCGGCTTGCGAAAGGCAAGGCCTGACGCCGCTGCACCATCGCGGCCGTGGCCTGGCAGATCGCCTCAGCCCAGCACCAGAGGAACCCAGCGTTGACCGTCGTGGTCCTGGACCAGCAGCAACACATGGTGGCGCCGCGCGCTCCGCACGTCGCTGAACCGCGCAAGCAGTTCCGCCGTCGTTGCAACAGGCGCCCGCTGCACCCGCAGGATCACGTTGCCCGGGACGAGACCACTTTCATCGGCGGCGCTGCCGGGAGCGACGTCGGTGATCACGACGCCCGTCTGTCCTTCGGCAAGTTTGTACTTGGCGCGCGTCTCGTCGTTGATCACGTCTGTCTGCAAACCGAAATCGGGCCGATCGAGGTGCACCGGCCGAGCCGTCTTTCCGGCGGCCTCGGCCGACAGCGGCTCCTCGTCCGGCCAGTCGGCCACCCTCGCCGTGGTCGTCTGCTCCTTCCCATCGCGCCAGAACAGCACGGGGGCGGTCTCTCCCACCGCGGTGGCGGCGGCCATGCGCGCCAGCGCTCGCGCATCCTTCGGCGCCTGCTTGCCGAATTTGAGGACCACATCACCGACCTGCAGGCCGGCGCGGGCGGCCGGCCCGTCCGGCTCGACGCCGACCACAATGGCCCCGTAGGACGCGGGCAGCCCGAGCGCGTCGGCGATGTTGGGCGTGACGTCCTGCGTGCGCAGACCGAGCCATCCCTGTTGCAGATGCCCCAGGCGGCGCAATTGATCGGCTGCGGCGCGCGCGTCGTTGCCGGGGATGGCGAAGCCGATGCCCAGCGATCCGCCTTGGGCTGTCGGTGAATAGAGCGCGGTGTTCACCCCGATGACGTCGCCGCGCGTATTGAACAGCGGCCCGCCGGAATTGCCGTGATTGATCGCCGCATCCGTCTGGATGTAATCGTCGAACGGGGTCGTCAGGATGTCGCGGTTCTTGCCGCTGACGATTCCCGCGCTGACCGATTCGCCGATGCCGAACGGATTGCCCACCGCCAGCACCTGATCGCCGATCCGCACCTTGTCGCTGTCGCCCCAGGTCACTGTGGGGAGCGGCTTTGGCGGTGAGATCTCCAGCAGTGCGATGTCGAGCGTCCGGCCCGCGCCACGCAGCTTCGCCGGGAGAACCGTACCGTCCGGCAGGGTCACGGTGACGTCCAGGGCATTCTCGACCACATGCTTGTTGGTCACGATCAGTCCCGACGGGTCGATGACGAAGCCCGACCCGAAGGCTTCGATCCGCCGCCTCGCGCCGGTTCCTGACGCGTCGGCCGAGTTGGCGGACAGTTTGTGCGTGGTGATGTTCACCACCACCTGCAGCAGCTTGGCGATCCGATGGGTTCGGCCGAACGGCAGCAGGTCCCGCAGCGCCTGGGCGGCGCTCGGCGCCGGCAGCATCGTCGCAGTCATCATGATGGCGGCCGCAATGAGGAAAGCCCCGATGCCCCGGCGGCGCATAGCCTTGACCCCCTGTGAACCCAATTCGGCCGATCCCGTTCGATGGCAGCCGGGACTTGTCGCGCTATAGTGAAGAAACGCCAGTGGAACGCAATGACGGCCTGGTCCCCGCCAAGGGTGCGGGCAGCGAGGGGATGATGATCGATTGGCTGACCCATTGGGTGGCGGACCACTACGACCAGGGTGTCTTCTCCTGGCGCGTGCTGCCCGGATATCTGGGCGCCCTGCTGATCGTCGCCTCGTTCGTCGTTCGCACCATGATCCCGCTGCGTGCCCTGAGCGCGGGGAGCAATCTCTGCATCATCCTGTACGCCTATCTGGACGGACTGTATCCGGCGCTGGTGCTGAACGCCGCGCTGCTGCCGCTGAACGTGCTGCGACTGTTCCAAATGATGAAGCTGGTCCGCCGCGTGCGCAGCGCGACGCGCGGCGACCAGACGATGGACTGGCTCAAGCCGTACATGACACGCAAGAGTTGCGGGCACGGCCATTTCCTGTTCCGCAAGGGAGATCCGGCCGACACGATGTTCTACATCGCATCCGGGCGCTTCTTCATCCCAGAACTGGGCATCGCGAAGGTCCCGGGCGAGTTCGTCGGCGAACTCGGCCTGTTGGCGCCCGACCATCGCCGCACGCAATCACTGGAATGCGTCGAGAAGGCCAGCGTGCTGGCGATCCGCTACGACCAGGTGCACGAGCTGTTCTTCCAGAACCCGGATTTCGGCTTCTATTTCATGCAGCTGGCGGCGGGACGGCTGTTCAATATGGTCAAGCTGCTCGAGCAGGAGCTGGAGAAGCACAAGGCCGAGGCTGCGGATTGACCTGTCGGCCATGGCGACCGCCGCTTCGCGTCTCCGCCGCCGGCGTTCGCCGGCTGGCAAAACCCCCTGGTTTCCCGCTACGCTCCGGCGGGCTGACAAAGGGAGTTGTCCATGACCGCGCAGACCAAAGGCCGGATCCGTCACGTTGCGCTCAGCGTCGAGGATCCCTGGGAGACCGCCGAGTTCTACAAGCAGGCCGTGGGCCTCGAGGAAGTCACCGAGTTGGACGGCCCCCTGGCCGAGGGCGTGTTCCTCAGCGACGGCGTGGTCAACCTCGCGATCCTGCACTTCAAGAGCGACGAAGCCGCGCAGGGCACCGGCAAGGACTTTGTCGGCATCCACCATATCGGCTTCTGGGTGGACGACGTCGTCGAGCAGGGCAAGATCGCGCGCAATTCCGGTGCCACCTGGATCATGGGCGATCCAAATAACCCGGACGGCTACGAAGTGAAGCACACCGACCTTTCCGGCATCATCTTCGACATCGCCGCCCATGGCTGGGCCGGCTCGCAGAAGAACCCGGGATCGGACGACAACGTCGTGCACCCGAACCCGCGGCGCCGGCTCGCCAAGTTCGACGAGAGACGCGCCCGCGCCCAGGCGAAGATCGCCGCGATGCGCGCGACGGAGACCGCCGCCGCAGCCGAGTGACGCCTACGGGGCGCTGGCGTGCTGGCCGGCGTCCCGCGCCATCGCCTTGCGCAGGAATCCCAGGTTCCACCGCACGTAGCCGCGCGGCTCGACCATCCCGAGCCTGTCGCGCAGGGTCGCGTGCGCGTCGGCCAGACGATGGAACGGGATCGACGGATACAGATGGTGCTCGGCATGGAACGGCATGTTCCACATCAGCAGCCGTACGACCGCGTTGGTCAGGGTGGTTCGGGTGTTGGTGAGGCCGTTGCGGTTCCTGCTGCAGCCGGTGTGCTCCGCCAGCACATAGGCGCGCAGGAACGGCTGGCAGAGCAGCTGCGGCACGATCCAGAACACGAACGGCGTCGTCCAGCCGAACAGCATCGCCGAGCCTGCCGCGCCTCCGCCCAGGATCAGCGTCATGGCGCGGACGCTGCGGATCACCGTCGGTGCCGCCTGTTCCGACACGTACGGGTAGCGGCTCACGTCGCCGCGCCAGCAATCGGCGATCACCAGCAGCCGCAGCCGCCAGTAGGGCACCCCGGCGATCCGCCGGAGGTAGGCGCCCAGCGTGTCCGGCGACTCCATGTCCAGTTCAGGGTCCTGTCCCGGAAGCTGCGTATGCCGGTGATGCGCGAAGTGGAACGCGGCGTAGAAGTGCAGGTTGAGCAGCGACGGACAAGCCGCCAGCCAGCCCACCGCCGCGTTCGCCCGCCGCGACGCGAAGGCAGTCTGGTGCGTCGCCTCGTGCGCCGGCGCGAACAGCGCCACCTGCACCAGCCCGAGCGCAAGTATCGCCGGGAGCAGAGTCGCCGGCCCGGAGATCGCCACCAGCCATCCTGTCGCAGCCAGCAGCGAGACGTGCACCGCGAGACGGCGTGCTCCCGCTGCGTTGCTTCGACCGGACAGCGCACGTAGCTCAGCCGCGCTGAGGACGCGATCGGACATGCTGCTCATGCTCGCCACGTATGCAATTCCTGGACCTCGCGACATGGTAGCGCATCTTCCAGAGACTTCGCTAACCGGGCGGCCACGCGAGCAGGTTGCGTGCATGGAATGCCGCAACCTTGCGCAGTACTCGGCCGGCATGAAGGATGGCCTGGTCCGGCAGGCGGTCGAAACCGGCGAAGCTGCCCTGTAGCTCCTGCGAGACGCGCTGGGCGGGTCCGGGAGCGAGGATCAGCATATCCGCGCCGAGATGGCGCTGCGCCGGCCAGGCGAGGCCGAACTGGCGAGCGTCGCGGTTCAGGCATAGCACCGTGACCGAGGGACCCAGGGCGTAGGCGATCTTGCCGGCATCCCGCCAGTTGGGCACACCGACGATCGTACCGGGCGGCGCGTGCAGCGAGGTCCAATCGATGGCGTCGATGTCGGGATCGTCGCGCGCGACGCGGGCGATCAGCGGTTGCAGCCAGTCGAACCGCACCTGCGTCGCGACGACAGCGACGGCGAGCACGACGAACGCGGCCGTTCCGAGCAATGTGCGGCGCACGGCCGGCCGGCCGACGCGCTGCGCCACCGCCTCGCCCAGCAGCGGGAACAGCATCAGGTAGCCGGGCGCTGCCCAATGGAACAGCACGCGCTGGCTCGACCACGCCGAAACTGCGGCAAACCCGACGATCGGCGGCGCCGCCAGGCAGCAGAGCAGCCAGGACCGCCATGCCCCCGGGCCGCGGCGCAGCGCCACCACGAACACCGCCATCATCGGCAGCCAGATCCACGGCAGCACGAAGAGCGCCTCGCCGGCGAGCGTGACCAGGGGGCGAAGGGCCGGAACCGCATGCCGGCGGCGCGGCCGCCCTGGAAGGCGAACGACGCCCAGCCGTGCTCGGCATTCCAAACCAGCACCGGCATGAACACCATCAGCGCGACCAGGGCCGCGAGCCAGGGCTTCGGTGTCGCCAGCCAATGCCGATGCTCGCGGCTCGACAGCAGATAGGCGGCTACTCCGGCGATCGTCAGGACGGCCGAGTATTTCGAGAACAGCGCGAGTCCCGCGCACAGCCCGGTGCCAGCCACCAGCCGAGGCTTCCGCGCATCAGTGCGCGCACCAGGCACAGTGCGGCCCCCAGCAAGGCGCAATCGAGCGGGCCGTCCGGCAGGACCCACGTGCCGGTGGTCACGCCGAACACCGGCGACAGGTTCAGCAGCACCGCCGCCCACAGTCCGGCGCGCCCTCCGGCGATCGACGGTGCCGAGCCGGTACATCAGCCAGGTGGACAGCGCGAACAGCGCGATGAACGGCAGGCGCACGAGGATCGGCGCCTCGCTGCCGAACAGATGAGCGGCGCCCCAGCTCAGCCACCACGCTGCCGGCGGATGGTCGTAATACCCGAGGCTCAGGACGCGGCCGGCCGCGACCATGTAGCTTTCGTCGACGCCCAGCCCGAGCGCCGCCCCGAACGCCATGCGCAGCGCCGTCGCCCCGAGGATCAGCGGGAGGATCCTCAATCGGTCCGGCAGGCCGCGGCGGTCACACCCCGCCCCAGACCTCGCGCGCCACCTCGACGCAGAGCCGCAGCTTCGCCCACTGCTCGTCCTCGGTCAGTATGTTGCCTTCCTCGGTGCTGGCGAAGCCGCACTGCGGCGACAGCGCAAGCTGCTCCAGCGGCAGATACTTCGCCGCCTGGTCGATGCGCCGCTTCAGCTCGTCCTTGGTTTCCAGTTCGCCCGACTTGCTGGTCACCAGCCCGAGCACCACCACCTTGTTCCCGCGCGGCACGAAGCGCAGCGGTTCGAAGCCGCCGGCGCGGTCGCTGTCGTACTCCATGAAGTACGCATCGGCGTTGATCTGGTTGAACAGCACCTCGGCCACCGGCTCGTAGCCGCCCGAGGCGACCCAGTGCGAGCGGAAATTGCCGCGGCACAGGTGCATGCTGATCGCCATGCCATCCGGTCGGCCCTCGATCGCGCGGTTCAGCATGCCGGCATAGATCGACAGCAGATTCTCCACATGCTCGCCGCGTGCCTTCAATCCGGCGATCTGCTCGGGATCGCACAGATACGCGATGTTCACCTCATCAAGCTGCAGATACCGGCATCCCGCGGCGCCGAACGCCGCGACCGCGTCTTGTGTACGCCTCGCCGAGATCCGCGAAGAACTGTCCAGGTCCGGATAGGTCTTCGGGTCGATCGCCTGGCGGCCACCGCGGAAGTGCACCACCGACGGTGACGGAATGGTCATCTTGGGCACGGCGCTCGTCACGTGGCTCGCGACGAAGCGGAAGTCGTCCACCATGACCGGCCTGCTCCAGCCGATCTTGCTGGTGACACGCAACGCCAGCGGCAGGGGCAATCCGCCCTTGAACTGGATCTTCTGCTCCGGCTCGTACAACTCGACGCCTTCCAGACCGGAGACGAAATCGAAATGCCAGAACGCCCGGCGGTATTCGCCGTCGGTGGCCGCGCGCAGCCCGAGGTCCTCCTGCCTGCGGATGGCTGCCTCGATGCAGCGATCCTCCACCGCCCGCAGCGCGTCGGCGGACAGCGTCCCAGCCTTGCGCGCGGCGCGGGCCTCCACCAACTCGCGGGGGCGCAGCAGGCTGCCCACATGGTCCGCCCGGAACGGTGGCAGATTGCGCGGCCCGACCCGACCCTGCGTTGCATCTGGACATGGACATTGGATCGCCCTCCTGATTTAGCCACGTCTGTCCTACCCCCTGAACCGCCCGCTGAAAACAGCGAGGACGCGCCATGGACCGCGGACGATCGAGCGACTATCACACGCCGCCCGCCCTCGCCGGGCCGACCCACAGATTCGCCCCGGACGATGTTGAACCGCCTGACTTGTCGGAGTAGCTGAATTCAGCCGTCGCCATGCGCTCGTACGTGGCGCTGGGCGGCCTGTTGCTGGCGGTATTCTCGGCATTCTTTGCCGTCCACCACCTCGGCGTCAGCACCGACACCGACCAGATGTTCTCCGATCGCCTGCCCTGGCGGCAGCAGGCCGACGAGCTGAACAAGGACTTTCCCGCAGTTCCACGACCTGCTGGTCGCCGTGATCGACGCCCAGGAACCGGAGGAGGCCGACGCCACCGCCGCCGCGCTGGCCGACGCACTGGCCAAGGATCACGCGCATTTCAACTCGGTCCGGCGACCGGACGCATCGCCCTTCCTGCAGCAAGGAGGGGCTGCTGTTCCTGGATACCAAGCAGCTGACCGACCTGATGAACCGGACCATCGACGCGCAGCCGTTCCTCGGCCAGCTGGTCGCCGACCCGACGGCGCGAGGGTTGTTCTCCGCGCTGTCGCTGCTTGGGCATGGGCGTGACCAAGGGCGACGTCGATCTGGCGCCCTATCTGGCGTCGCTGGTGGCGTTCCACCAGGCGATGGCGGATGCGCTGGCCGGTCATCCGACGCCGCTGTCCTGGCAGTTGCTGCTGGGCGGCGGCCTGAACGACCTGGCCGGCAAGTACAAGTTCGTCCTGGTGCAGCCGCAGCAGAATTTTGGCGCGCTGCAGCCGGGCGGCGAGGCAACCGACGGCCATGCGCGCGATCATCGCCGGACTGCCGTTCGTGAAGGCGGGCGACGCGCGTGTCCGCATCACCGGTCAGGTGGCGCTGGCGGACGAGGAATTCGCCACCGTCGTGGAAGGCGCGGTGGCCGGGCTTGATCGGCAGCGTGGTGCTGATCACGCTGTGGCTGTTCCTCGCGGTGCAGACCTGGCGGCTGATCGTGCCGATCCTGGCGACGCTCGTGCTCGGCCTGATGTTGACGCTGCTGTTCGCCACCGTCGCGGTCGGCACGCTCAACCTGGTGTCGGTCGGCTTCGGCATCCTGTTCGTCGGCATCGCGGTGGATTTCGCCATCCAGTTCTCGGTGCGCTACCGCGAGCGACGCTTCGAATATCCCGATCCCGCCGAGGCGATGCGCCAGAATGCGCTCGCGCGTCGGGGTCCAGATCCTGGTTGCCGCGTGTGCCACCTCGGCCGGGCTTCCTCGGCTTCGTGCCGACGGCGTTCTCCGGCGTGGCCGAGCTTGGCCTGATCGCCGGCGTCGGCATGCTGATCGCCTTCGCCTGCACGCTGGGCTTCCTGCCCGCGATGATCACCCTGTGCCGCCCGCGCGGCGAGGCAGGCGTGGTCGGCTTCGCCTGGATGGCGCCGCTCGATCCGGCGGTTGCGCGGCATCGCCGGCCGATCCTGGTCGTGTTCGGCGGTGCTTGCGGTCGCTGGCGATCGCGCTGTCGCCGCGGCTCGAGTTCGATTCCGATCCGCTGCACACCAAGAACCCGAACACCGAGGCGATGCGCACGCTGTACGACCTGATGGACGATCCGCTCACCAATCCGTACAGCATCGGCATCCTGTCGCCGAACGACGCCGCGACGCCGTGGCGTTGAAGGCGAAGCTGGTGAAGCTTGCCGACCGTGTCGAAGGTGATCAACATCAACAGCTTCGTGCCGGACGATCAGCAGGAGAAGCTCGCGATCATCGCCGACGCCAACTCGATCCTGGCGCCGACCTTGCTGCCGCACGCCGCCGCCGGCGCCGATCACGCCCGAGCAGATCCGCCTGGCGGCGAAGACCGCGCTGGCGCAGATCGATCCGGCGCTGGCGAAGCTGCCGAAGGATCATCCGCTGGCGGCGATCGCCGCCGACCTGCACCGGCCTGCAGACCGCGGATGACGATGTGCTGATGGCCACCGATCGCGCGCTGACGCGCTTCCTGCCGGATCAGCTCGACCATCTGCGCACGGCGCTGAACGCCGCAGCCGGTGACGCTGGCCTCGATCCCGCCCGACGTCGCGCGCGACTGGCTGCTGCCGGACGGCCGGGCGCGCGTGCAGGTGCTGTCCACGGCGCAGGCGCGCAGCAGCGCGGGGCTGCAGGAGTTCGTCGCGCAGGTGACCGCGAGTCGCGCCCGATGCCGGCGGTTCGGCGGTGACCATCGAGGCGACCAGCGAGACCATCGTCGGCGCGTTCCGCGACGCCGCGATCATCGCCGTGGTTGCGATCACCATCATCCTGCTGCTGGCGCTGCGACGGGTGCTGGATGTCGGCCTGGTGCTGGCGCCGCTGCTGCTGTCGGCGCTGCTGACGCTGCTGGTCGCCGTGCTGCTGCCGCTGCCGCTGAATTTCGCCAACATCATCGCGCTGCCGCTGCTGCTGGGCGTCGGTGTGTCGTTCAACATCTACTTCGTGATGAACTGGCGGGCCGGGCGGCACGCGGTCCTGGGCTCGGCGACCGCGCGGGCGATCGTGTTCTCGGCGCTGACCACCGGCACGGCGTTCGGCTCGCTGGCGCTGTCGGCGCATCCGGGCACCGCGAGCATGGGGCAGGCTGCTGCTGATCAGCCTGGCCTGCACGCTGCTGGCGAGCCTGGTGTTCATCCCGGCGCTGCTGTCGAGCGTGCACGCGCGAACGCTGCGTTAAGCATTCACGCCCAGTATGGCGGCATGCGCAGCATCCTCGTGGCCTTGCTGCTGGCGTCGTTGTCGATGGACGCGAGTGCACAGCCGGCCGACTGCCCGCAGGAGCCGACCAACGCTCCGATGCTGCCTCTCGGCCTGGACCTCGCCGGCAGGACCGGCGTGCCGCCCGGCACCACCGGGAAGGCGTATATCGCAGTTCCCCTGGGGCCTCCCGGCGTCGCGTGTCGCACGACTGCGCCGCCGCCGTTGGACGTGCTGCGCGGCGAGCCCGGCGATCTGTTGCGTGGGCCAGGGCGACCGCATGTGATTATCGAGGCACGCTGACGCAACACAGCCTTGTGAGGCGACACCGCACGACGATCAACGATACGGATGTTCACCGTATCTCGAGGATGTCCACCCATGCGTCTGTTGCCTTTGCTCCTGCCGATGTTGCTCGGGGGCTGCCTGAGCTTCAGCAGCAGCAATCCGCCTCCGCCGGCGCCGACCACCGTCGTCCTGCCGCCCGGAACGACCGTGGTATGCCCGAACGGCTCTTCGCCGCCTTGCTGATGTCAGCGTGCCTGAATTGCCGCGATCTGCGACACCTGGTGCATCACCTGGCCGGCGAACAGCACCTGCGTGTTGATCGGAAAGCCGGCGTCTCGCAGCACCAGGGCGGTCCACGTATTGCAGGTGTGGAAGGCGTCGTAGGTTTCGCGCGCGGCATAGAACACGCTGCCCGGATAGGGACCGTCGGCCAGCCGCACCGCCGACCCACCGGCCGAGACCTCCAGGTCGCGCCAAAGCCGATCGACGATGTGCTGGACGCTGGCCGAAGGCAGGCGCAGTGCGACGACCGCATGATCTTCGAACGCCTCGGTCGGCGGGGCGCGCAACGCGGTCAGCAGGATCGCGCTCTCGCTGGGCAGCAGCGCGGACAGCATCTCGCCCGAGCCGGCATCGTGCCCCATGTAGATACTGCCGCTCGCCGAAGCCGAACACCATGAAGCGGATGCCCGGAAACGCCCGCTCAAGCGACGCGAGTGGGCCGTGCACGTCCTGCACCGATAGCCCGATGTCGGTGTGCCAGCCGCGTCCCACCACGTAGATCGTCGCGTCGCCGTCCGGCACGGTCGCGGTGTTCGGCACGATGGTGCAGCCGGCAAGCCAGCCGATCGCTGCAGCCCTCAGCCACTTCACTGCGTTCGGATCAGGATGTAGTGCATGGTGAAGTTGAAACTGATCGGCTCCGTCTCGTCGTGCAGCGGCGGCAGGTTCTGGTCCCGGAACAGTGCCACCAGCGCCATGTCGAGCCACCGCGAGCCCGACCGCGACCTGAGCTCCACCGAGGTCACGTGCCCGCTGGGGTTCGCGGTGACCTCGACCATGACATCGCCGTCCTCGCCATTCATCGCCGCCTGCGGCGGATAGTACGCATGAGCGCGCACCCAGGCGCTGAGTTCGTTCCGCCAGTCCGGGCCGACCTTCAGACCCGCCAACTGCGAGAAGGGTGAATTGTCGCTGGCGCCGTTTCGTGGCGCGAGCGAAAAGTCCAGGGTCAACGGCCCGGCTCGCGACGTCGCCTGGTTCGGCGTGCGCGACCGCGGCGTCGGACGGTCGAACGAGAAGTTCATCGGCGCCGGGAAAGCCCCCGGCCGCGATGGTGCGGTCGAAGGCGCAGTCGATGGCGCGGGCTGCGGCACGGGCCGCGGTGTCGACGGCACGGGGCGCGGCGGCGGCACCACCATTGCGACCGCCGGCGGCGGCCGTGGTGGCGGGATTTCGGACGGAACCGCGGCAGACGGAGGCAGTGGCGGAACAGGCAGCGGTTCGGGGATCGGCGCGGTCTGCGGCGCGGGCGGCGGGGGTGCGAGCGCAACGTCCGGGGCCGGTGCCGGCGGCGGCTCCGGTTGTGGTGGCAGTGCGGGTGGCGACGGCACTGCCTGCACCTGTGGCACAGGGGCTGGAGGTGGTTGCTGAGTTGGCGCGACCACGTCGGGACGTGAGTTGGGCAATGCCGGGCCTTGCGGGCTGCCACCGTCGAACACCATCGCCACTGTTGCAGGCGGCGGGAGCTCTTCTTCGTGTCGTTCGTAGCGAAACGTCACCAACAGCGACAGCAGCAGCGACAGGTGTAGCCACAGCGATATGAGCAACACCGGCCCGAGTTGACGAGTGCCGCGGCGCGACACGTGCCACGGGCTGCGAATGTCGGTAACCGCGATGACTGCCTGATCCAATTCCATTCGCTGGTCGGTGTCGTCAGTCGCTCGACCATACAGGATTATACCCTGCCTGTAGATGGCCGGCCTGTTACGCCGCGAGGAAACCGACGGCATCGTCTTCGAAGACGGCGCAGGTGAGTTGTCCACCATTGCCGGCGCCCGTGTCGATGCCGATGCGATTCGGCTGGATCGTCGGCGCGAGGCTCGTCGAGTGCCCGTGCACGATGACCGCGCCGAAGTTCTGTTCGCTTGCCAGGAAACTCTGGCGGATGCCAAGCCTGTCTTCGTCCGCCTGCATGGCGAGCGACACGCCCGGGCGAATGCCGGCATGCACGAACAGGTAATCGCCCTCGCGATGTTCCGTCGTGAGCGCGGCAAGGAATGTCAGATCTGCCGTCGGAATGAACGCCCGCCATTCCCGGCGTGGCGTATCCCTTGGCACATGCCAGCTGTCCAGCGCGGCCTGGCCGCCGATATGCAGCCAGTCGGTGGCTGCCGCGCCATCGCCCGACAGCGCATCCAGCGCGGTCCGTTCGTGATCGCCCATCAGGTTGATCGTCGGCAGTCCCACGATCGGCGCGGCCGTTGCCAACAGCCTTACCACCCCGGCGCTGTCGGGTCCGAAATCGATGTAGTCGCCGAGATGAACCAGTACCGCCGATGCAGCCGGTCGTCGCAGAAGATCATCCTTGATGGTGGCGTGCAGCGACCGAAGTTCGGCGAGGCAGCCGTGGATGTCGCCGATCGCATACACGCGCCGTCCGCGCGGCAGGCGGCCCGGCGACAGCACGAAATGCAGCGCCGCGGCATCCGCGGCTGCGACGTGCGGCGGTCGCCATGTCGGCACGGCGGTGGCATCGATTTCGGCGCGGATGCGGGGCCGCGCGCGGCGGCGAACGGAGCGTCGCATGCCGTGCAGTATGCCGCGCGGCGTTGTGCGCCGGCAATCTCGCGCGCTAGGCTTCGATCAGTCAAAGGTTCGGAGGAAACCCGTGGCGAAGATCACCTTCCCCGTCGAGGCGGGCCACATCATGCTGTTCGCCCGCGCCGTCGGCGATACCAATCCAGTCTACCAGGACGCCGAAGCCGCGAAGCGGACCGAGGTCGGCGGCATCATCGCGCCGCCCACGTTTCCGCAGGCGGTGGCGCAGTTCGATCCGGACTATCCGCTGCGCTGGCGGCCAATCAGCCGTGGTTCGGTTCCGGCAAGACCGCAAGCGGCGTCGAGGAGCGACCGTCCGGCGGCGGCGGGCTGCATGCCGAGCAGCACTTCGAATACCACCGGCCGCTGCGGCCGGGAGACGTGCTGACGGTAGAGACGAAGCCCGGCAACACCTGGGAACGCGAAAGCAAGCGCGCGGGCAAGCTCACCTTCCGCGAGCGCATCACGGAGTATCGCGACCAGAACGGCGACCTGGTGGTCACGGCACGCAGTGTGGGCGTGACCACCGAGCGGCCGGTGGAACGGGGTTGAGGGGGCGCACATGGCACTGAAGGCAAGCCAGCTCAAGGTTGGCGATACGCATGTCGAACGTGTGGTCGAGAACATGACGCGCACCCAGATCACCATGTACTGCGGTGTGTCCGGCGACTACAATCCGCTGCATGCGGACGAGGTGTATGTGACGCAAAAGGCGGGCTATCCCAGCGTGTTCGCGCACGGGATGCTGACCATGGGACTGACCGGCAAGATGCTCACCAACTATGTCGGCGACGGACGGCTGACGAAGTTCGGCGTGCGCTTCACCAACCAGGTCTGGCCAGGCGACGATCTCGATGCGAAGGCGACGGTGACGGCGATCCGCGAAGAGGGCGGCAAGCACTTCGTGGACCTCGCGCTTTCCACCACCAACCAGGACGGCAAGGAGGTCGCCAGCGGCAGCGCGACCGCACGCACCGATCCCTGAACGGAGTGACCGAGGTGCAGATGCCGCGACTGCTGCTGATTCAGGCGTTCACCCTGCCCGATACGTCGCGCCACACGCGTCCGCCGACCGACAGGTCGAAGGAGGCGTTGTTGATGAATCACGCGGATGTGGCGCCGCTGCTCGCGGACGTGCAGTGGGACCTGCATCCCGGACCGCTGGCGCCGCAAGGCGATTCCTATGTCGAGACGCGCGAGGAGTTCGCCATCGTCGGCGCGGCGCGCCTGCCGATCGTGCGCGAGGCCTGCGAAAGTGGCCGCTTCGATGCGATCGTGATGCTGGGCGGCGGCGATCCGGGCGTGACCGAGGCGCGCGAGATCGGCCGGCGCTACAACATCCCGGTGACCGGCTGCGCGCTCGCGCAGATGCACATCGCGACGATGCTGGGCAACAGGTTCAGCGTCATCGACATCTCCGAAGTGCACAACATGCACTACTACAATCTGGTCGTGCAGTACCGCTTCACCGAGAAGTGCGCGTCGATCCGCTGCATCGACTATCCGCTGCCGCGGCCGACCAACCCGACCGCGCGGACGATCCAGGCGGAGAAGACGCAGGCCGAGCATGGCGAGCGTTCCGAGATGCTCGAGCGTTCGGTGACCGAGGCGGTCGCGGCCATCGAAGACGACGGCGCGGAGGTCATCATCCTCGGCTGCTCGGCCGCGTTCTGGATGCGTCCGCATCTGCAGGCGCGCCTGCAAGCGATCGGCTGGGAGGTGCCGGTACTGGAAGGCTACGGCTGCGCCATCGAGATGGCGAAGCTGCTGGTCGATCTGCGCCAGTCGGTGAGCGGGCTGGCATTCCCGTCGGACAACCCGCGCAAGTGGCGGCGGCGGAAGGTGTTCTAGCCAACCAGTTATTACTTTGGGCGACCATGGCGGCGCTCTCGCAGACGGCACGGGTCCTCCACGCAGGAGAGCACTGGCGCGCCGCTGAACTTGAGTAGCGCCACGAATCGCCATGGGGAATGGATTGCTGAGCTTCTCCGGCAGTTCGATCCCAGCCAAAACGCCGCATCCCGGGCAGCAGCACCGCGGCAGCGAAGGTGCGTCGCTGCAGCTGCGGCAAGCCGGCGATTTGCTGGCACCCACGGATTGGATTATCAAGTGTTTCAACGCGATAAACAGCTCATCACAACTCCAGAACCGGAGGCGTCCGATGCAGGAAAAGCTGATTTCCGCCGACAACCACATCGATCTGACCTACTGTCCGCCAGACCTCTGGTCCGAGAACGCACCACGGCAATGGAAGGACAGCGCGCCGCGCACCGAGGAACGCGATGACGGCCTGCACTGGATCGTCGACGGCCAGGACAAGGGCATGTGGAACGGCGTCGGCCCCGGCTTCCTGAAATACCAGAAGGGCACGTTCCACCACGTCGACGAGATGAAGCAGGCCGGTTTCGACTGGGACTATCGCCGCGGCGCCAAGCCGCGTCCCACCACGCCGGCGACCCGCATCGTCGATCTCGACAAGGACGGTGTGCAGGCCGAGATCGTCTACGGCTGCATCATGATCAACGAGATGATCGCCGACACCGCGATGCGCGACTGGGCCGACACGGTCTACAACGACTGGGTCGCCGACTTTGCGAAACAGGCCGATCCGAACCGCGTGTTCCCGCTGGCGATCGTGCCGAACAGCGATCCCAAGGCCGCTTCCGCCGAGGTGCGGCGCTGTGCGAAGCTTGGCCTGCGCGGCGGCGACCTGGCGTTCAAGCGCATGGGCATCCCGCTGTGGCACCACGACTGGGATGCGCTGTGGGCCGCCGCCGCCGAATGCCATTTCCCGATCGCCTTTCACTCCACCGGCTTCAAGGCGGCGCGCGCACCGGACACGCCGGAGATGGAGAAGGAATACGCCATCGAATATCGCCTGGTGCGATCGGCGCTGTTCCAGACCGACACGATGGAGGTGCTGGTCTCGCTGCTCGCCTCGGGCGCCTGCGAGCGGTATCCCGCGTTCAACTTCGTGCTGGGCGAGTCGGGCGTGACCTGGCTGCCGTACATCTTCGACCGGCTCGACACCGAGTACCACGACCGCGCCCGGAGCCTCGGCTTCAAGCTGAAGCCGTCCGACTATTTCCGCCGCCAGGGCTACGTCACCTATCAGCAGGACAACTTCCTCGAGCCGATCGTGCCGCTGATCGGCGAGGACAACATCATGTGGGGCTCGGACTATCCGCACCCTGATTCGCTGTGGCCCGACTCGCACCGCGTACTGGGCGAGAACCTGGCCGCGTTCACCCCGACGGTGCGGGCCAAGATCGTGCACGACAACGCGGCACGGCTGTACCGGCTGAACTAGCCGCGCGACAGTCCCCGCTCATCCGAGGTGTGCGACACGCCCGGCGACAACGCGCACCTTGCGCGGCGCGGCCAGCCAGATCGCGATCGCCGAAAGCAGACTCGCGGCGATCGCGATCCAGAAGGCGACGGTGTAGCTGCCGGTCGCGTCGTGCAGCACGCCGGTGAGCCACGGACCGACGGCCCCGCCGCCGATCGAGGCCAGCATCAGCGTGCCGAAGATCGTTCCGTAGTGGCGACCCTGGAAGAGCTCCGCCGGGATCGCGCCGATCACCGACGTGACTCCGTAGCCAAGCACGCCCTGTGCCGCGATCATCATGTACAGCAGCGGCAGCGTCGGCGAATCGTGCAGCAGCAACAGGAACAGATAGGCTGCGGCGAACCCGAGCGTGCCGATCACCCAGACGAATTCCCGCCCGATGCGATCCGACAGGTGGCCGAGTGCGATCTGGCCGGGGATGCCGGCGAGGCTCACGCCACCCAACGCCCAGGCGGCCAGCGCGGGACTGAAGCCGATCTCCACCAGGTACCTGGTCTGGTGCACCTGCACGGCGTACCAGGCGAACAGCGCGCAGAAATAGCCGACGGCGATCCACCAGAACCGGCTGGTGCGCATGGCACGACGGAGTGTCCAGTCCACCGCGACCCAGGCGTGATCCACCACATCGGCGGCGGCGTTGCCGGCGATCGGCGTGCGTGGCGCGGCGTCACCGTCCGGCGCCAGGCCGATGTCCTCCGGCCGCCGTCGCACCAGCAGATTGAGCGGCAGCAGCGCGAGCAGCACGACGAGGCCCAATGCCAGGCACGCGCTGCGCCAGCCGGTGCGCACGATCATGCTCTGCAGCCAGGGCAGCAGGACGATCGAGCCCACGCCGACGCCGGAGAACGCCAGGCTCATCGCCAGGCCGCGGCGGCGGACGAACCAGTTGGGCAGATAGAGCCCCTGTCCGGTATAGCCCAGGCAGACGCTGCCGGCGCCGACCAGCATGCCGAGTGTGGCGTACAGCTGCCATGGCTGCTGCACCAGTGTCGCCAGCAGCAGGCCCGTGCCGATCAGCACCACGCCCAGTTCGTTCACCACCAGCGGGCCGCGCCGGTCCATCAGCCGGCCGAGCGAAGGGCTCATGATCGCGGCGACGATGAAGCCGAACGAGAAGGCGCCGGCGGTGGTGCCACGGTCCCAGCCGAACTCGTCGAGGATCGGCGGGAACAGCAGCGAGAACGCGGTGCGCGCATTCACCGCGACGCCCATGGTGACGAACACCACGGCGACGATGATCCACCCATAGAAGAACGGCAGGCGGCGCGTCATGCGGACTTCCGGCGCGCCGCGCGGGCCTGGCGCTCGCCGTATTTCATGCCTTCCAGCTTAAGCCCGTCAGGGTCGAGAAAGAACACCGCATAGTAATCGTCGTAGTATTCGCCGGCCGGATCGACGATGGTGGCACCCATCTCCTGCAGGAACACCTGCAGCGCGTCCACGTCCTGGCGGCTGCGCAGCTGGAACGCGTAGTGATGGAAGCCGACATCGCCGATGCGGTACTTGCGCCTGCGCCCCTGGGCGTCGGAGGGTCCGATCCAGAACCGCGTCCTGCCGTTGGTCCAGCCGATCGCATCGTCGTACTCGTCGGAAACCTCGAATCCCAGGAAGCGGAACAGCCGGCCGTAGAACGCCTTCGACTTCTCGTAGTCGCTGACCCTGATCACCAGATGATCGATGCCGACGACGCGTGGCATGCTGGCCTCCCTTGCGGGCGCAACTGTCGCACGGCGGGATGGCGCATGACAGCGGGCGGCAGTGGCCGTGTGTCAATCCGATGACAGTGCCGCGCCGTGATTGCAATGCCCTGGCGAACCCGGCATTAGCGTTGGCCACGACGCAAGACCGTGGGGGCCACGACATGCAGATGACGGCGGAGCCGGTCAGTCCCGGGGTGGTCCGGATCGTCCTCGACGGCCGGCTGGACATCATCGGCGCCGGTGTGATCGACCTGCAGTTCAATGCCATCGCCGGGTCGCACAAGGGCGTGGTCGTGGACCTTGCCGGCGTCAGCTTCCTGGCGTCGATCGGCATCCGGACGCTGCTGCTTGGCGCCAAGGCCGTGCAGCGCCGCGGCGGCACCTTTGTCCTGCTGAACCCGGTCGCCGAGGTGGAACGCGTGCTGGATGTGATGGGCATGACCGACCTGATGCCGGTCTTCCATGACCCCGAGGCGGCCGTGGCAGCGGCCTGCGCGCCGGCAGCGACACCGACGTGGTGACGGCGCGGCATCACCTGACGCTGCGCAACGACGCGGCGGAAATCGTTCGGATGACCGCTTGGATCGACGACCTGCGCGGCGCGCTCGACCTGTCACCGCGCACCGTGCATGCGCTGCAGCTCTGCCTCGAGGAGGCAGTGACAAATATCGTCTCGCACGCATTGAAGCCGGGCACGCCGCAAGACGTGCGCATCGCACTGTGGCGCGACCGCGACATGGTGCACGCGGAGGTGTCGGACGATGGCCCCGCGTTCGATCCGCTGTCGCACGCGATGCGGCCGCCGCCCAGGGATCTGCAGTCGGCACCGATCGGCGGGTTTGGCATCAAGCTGATGCGCAGCTTCGCCGACAGCATCGCCTATCGGCGATGCGGCGCAACCAATGTGCTGCTGCTGTGCTTCATCGCCCCCCGGCCCATGCCGAAGGAACTCGGCGGGCCGGCGGGGCTGGAACCGACACGCTACGGCGACTGGGAGGTCAGCGGCCGCTGCAGCGACTTCTGATCGCGCGCGCGTCGACGCAGTGCCGCACTGACGGTGTTCTCCAGCAGGCAGGCGATCGTCATCGGGCCGACGCCGCCCGGCACCGGCGTGATCGCGCCGGCAACCTGCACAGCTTCGGCGAAGGCCACGTCGCCGACCAGGCGACCATCGCGGCCCCGGTTGATGCCCACGTCGATCACGGCGGCGCCTGGCGCAATCCAGTCGCCACGGACCAGCTCGGGCCTGCCGGCGGCCGCCACGACGATGTCTGCCCGACGGCACTCCGCGACCAGGTTGCGCGTGCGCGAGTGGGCGATGGTGACCGTGGCATGCGCGGCCAGCAGCAGCATCGCCACCGGCCGACCGACGATGGTGGAGCGGCCGAGTACCAGGGCGCGCGCGCCCTCCAGCGGCACGCCGGCTTCCGCCAGCAGCTTCATCACCCCTGATGGCGTGCAGGGGACCAGTGCGCGACAGCCGCTGGCGAGACGACCGGCGTTCAGCGGATGGAAGCCGTCCACGTCCTTGCCTGGATCGACCGCCTCGATCACCGCCTGCGCGGCGATCTGCGCGGGCAGCGGAAGCTGCACCAGGATGCCGTCCACCTCCGTATCGGCGTTCAGCCGGGCGATCTCGGCGAGCAGCGCGGGCTCTGCCACATCGGCCGGCAGGCGGATCGTGCGCGCCAGGATGCCGGCCTCATGCGCTGCGCGGTCCTTGCTCCTGACGTAGACCGCGCTCGCCGGATCGTCGCCCACCAGAACCACGGCGAGGCCCGGACGGAACGGCAATGCGCCGATCTGTCGCGCGAGCCGAGAGCGCAGCGCGGCGGCCAGCGCCCGGCCGTCGATGATGCGCGCCGTCACAGCGCGGCCAGCTTCGCACTCAGCGCCGTGGGATCGCCGGCGACATGCAGGGTCTTCTCGCGGCTGGTCGCGCCGAGCACGAGGCGCACCGCCGACGGTGCGATATCGAGCGCCCCGGCCAATGCGACGCAGGCAGCGTGTGTAGCGCGACCGCCCTCCGGCGCTTCCGCGACCCCGATGCGCAGGCGCTCGCCGTCGGCTGATGCAGCGGCGCCGTGC
This sequence comes from uncultured Alphaproteobacteria bacterium, assembly GCA_963812075.1. GTDB lineage: Bacteria > Pseudomonadota > Alphaproteobacteria > Acetobacterales > Acetobacteraceae > JAMXLO01. The sequence continues at coordinate 543,677 of CAWETN010000010.1, read as the reverse complement.
AGGCCCGGTCGGCGCGACTTCGGCTGCACCTTCACCGCCACTGTCACGCCGTCGGCGACCGAGCGCCAGAACATCCTCAAAACACCAGTGGCTGCCATGCCCCGTAGGTGATTGCCGCATGGAGTTTGGACAGCAATGGCAGAACCACGATCTGGATGACCACCACGACGATCCATGGGCTGATATCGATGCCGCCGAAGTTCGGCAGAATGTTGCGGACGGGCCTGAGGACCGGTTCGGTGACCCGATAGAGGAAGTCGCCAATCGTCCACACCAGCCGGTTGCGCGTGTCCAACACACCGAAGCCTGTCAGCATGCTGAAAATCGCCGCCAGAATGATGGCCCACTTGTATAGGTCGATCACGTAGTAGATCAGTTGAAACAGGATATCGATCACTCGGCCGGGTCTCCCAGGGGTCGGCGGAAGCTAGCGGGCGGTAATTCGGTCCGCAACCTGCACGAACCGCGCTGGCTTGACTTTCACCCGGGCCTCTGAGCATTGTCCGCGCCCTGCGGGACGGGGCTGTAGCTCAGTTGGGAGAGCGCCTCGTTCGCAATGAGGAGGCCAGGGGTTCGAATCCCCTCAGCTCCACCACCGTTCCGCTCAAGTTATCGAAGTCGCTGTCGCTCGACGAAGTGCGCCCGGTAGCCACTACCCCAGCCCGCAGGTCCTGCATCCGAGGAGTGCTTGGGTGTGCCACTTATCAAAAGCACCGGTAGCGAACCATGGCTGTCCCATGGGAAGCAACAGCTGGCGGTATGGCGGCAAGGACGACAGGCTTCGTGCGCCGCGCGTTCCCAAGGGAAGCTGCCACTGCGAGCATGCGGGGCCAATTCCTCTTTGTGGATGAGCGCCGGCGCACCGCGTACCTTGGTGGCTCCAACCGTCGGCATATGTCGGCAGCACTTCGGGAACCCATCAGAATGCCGCTCCGACGTGAAACCAGTGGACTGCGCTCGTCTCCATGACTTCACCTGACCGACGGATCGGCCCGTTGCCCCTGGATGTCGCGATCATCGGCGCCGGATTCGGCGGTCTCGGCCTCGCGATCCGGCTGAAGCAGGCTGGCCATGCATCTTTCGCGGTGTTCGAACAGGCGCCCGACATTGGCGGAACCTGGCGTGACAACACTTATCCGGGTTGCGCCTGCGATATCCCGGCAGCGCTCTATTGCTTCTCCTTCGCCACCGATGGCGACTGGTCTCGCAGGTACCCGACACAGCCGGAGATTCTGGCCTATCTGAAGGATTGCGTGCGGCGTTTCGGCATCGCGCCGCATCTTCGGCTGGGGCAGGAGTTGCGAGGCGCGACATTCGATCCGGTCCGATCTCTGTGGCGTCTGACGCTGACGGCGGCCGAAACGGTCGAGGCGAGAGTTCTGGTGGTGTCGGTTGGTCCACTGCATCGCCCCGCCATTCCAGCCATCCAGGGGTTGGAGCAGTTTGCCGGACCTCGGTTTCACTCCGCGCGCTGGGACCATTCGGTTGAACTGGCCGGCAAACACGTCGCCGTCATCGGCACCGGCGCCAGCGCGATCCAGTTCGTGCCCCGGATCGCGGCAGAGGCGGGTCACATCACACTGTATCAGCGCACGCCATCCTGGGTCCTGCCCAAGCGCAACCCGGTGTCAGGCCCGATCGTCCGCTCCTTCTTGCGTCATATGGCCCCGTTACGCCTGGCCATTCGGGCGTGGACGTTCTGGAGCCATGAAACTGCGGCTCTGGGGTTCAACCGCCTCCGTTGGCTGACGCGCGCGGCGGAGCGACGGGCCCGCTCCCACGCCAAACGCCAGCTGACGGATCACACGCTGCGGCTCGCGATGACTCCCGACTATCTGATCGGCTGCAAGCGCGTGCTGCTTTCCAACGACTTCTACCCGGCGCTCGGGCGACAGAACGTCGAGGTCGTCACCACGCCAATCGCCCGAGTGACGCCCCACGCGATCATAACGGCCGACGGCACCGCGCGAGCCGCGGACATCGTGATGTTCGCCACAGGGTTCCAGGCAACCGAACCCTCGGGTTTGCCCGAGATCACCGGTCCCGATGGCAGGACGTTGGGCCAGACCTGGCGAGACGGCATGCGCGCGCGGCTGGGCGTGGCGGTCGCAGGCTTCCCGAACCTGTTCCTGCTAGGCGGGCCGAACACGGGCCTCGGGCACAACTCGGTGGTGTTCATGCTCGAGGCGCAGATCAGCCACATCCTGCGCTGCCTGCGGCTGATGACACGGCGGGGCGCAGCGGCGATCGAGGTGCGTGCGGACGCGCAAGACCGGTGCATGAACTGGATACAACGGCGGATGGGACGCACGGTGTGGCTGTCTGGCTGTCGGAGTTGGTATCTGGACCAGTTCGGTCACAACACAGCGCTGTGGCCGGGCTTCGCAGTGGGGTACTGGGCGAGGACGCGATTGGTCACCGGCTACCGGCTGAGCTACGCGGTCCCGCATGATGTCTGAGCACGCAGATCGACGGGGCGGCGATCATCTGGACTGGTCCGGCAACCGGTGTCGACCCGCGGCAGGAGTGTTGGCGCGGCACTTCGCGGAGGCGCGAAGTTCTGACTTGACGCACACGACTGCACGCACCCAGGGTTAACGGACCGATCCGCCGATTCTGAGAGATCGATCCTGGTGTGGCGATTCCTATCCTGTCTTGTCGGTTCGCTGGGGTCAGGCGCGGCGCTCGCGCTGCTCCTGGGGTGGGGCATTCAGCACTTCCTCTCTGACCCGGCGGATCACCCGATCGGCCCCTCGGCGACAGCCGAATTACGTCACGTCGTACGCACGGCAAACGCCGCCGTGCGCCCCCTCCCGCCGCCGGATACCGCTCGCGAGGCCGGCAGCGAAGCCCGACCGGCGACGCCCGGCGGTATGCCGCCGGCCGCCACCGCCGCGGCTATCGACAGTGTGCCGGCGGAGCGCGTGGGCGCTGCCACCGAGGACCGTAAACCGGATCCCCCACCGGCCACGATCGCGGCTGCGGTCGCCGAACGGAGTGCCCAGGCGACCACGGCGGCAAGCCGCCCGCCCGCGGAGGCTCTGTCGGACCAGGAACCCGCCGCCGCTGCCACGGGCGGCGGGCACGAGAGTGAGCAGCGCCCTGCCCTGCTGGCGGCGTCCGGGCCCGTCGTGCCGCCGACCGCGGCGGCCCTGCCGGACCAGCAACCCGCCGTGACCGCCACGGGCGGCGGCCACGAGAGTGAGCAGCGCCCTGCCCTGCTGGCGGCGTCCGGGCCCGTCATGGCGCCGCCCGCGCCTGCGCCGGTAGCGGCCCCTCAGCCGACGAAGCCGGCAGACGAACCCGGTCCGGCCGCCGCCGCCCATATCCGCATCCACTTCCGGGGCAGTTCCGCGCCGGCCCGCGAGGACGCCCGGCAACTCGCGACCTGGCTTACATCGTCGGGGTTCGGCGACACACAGCTTCGGACGACGGCGCACCGGACCCAGGAGGCGGTCGTGCGCTACTTCTCGAAGAGCGATGCATCGGCTGCCAGTCTGCTGGCGGTGAAGCTGCAGAAGAAGACCGGCTCCTGGCACGCGGAGGACTGCTCCAACTACAGGAAGAAGCCGCCGGCAGGAACGATCGAGGTGTGGCCGGCCGACATTCGCTGACGCCGGGAGTGACGCTCGCAGCTACTCGGCGGCAGCCGGCAGGCGCGCTTGCCCAGGGGCCTGTGCCTGTGCGTCCTCGAGGATCATCGCCGCCGCTTTCTCACCGATCATGATCGAGGGCGCATTGGTGTTGCCGGCGGGCACCGTCGGCATGATCGAGGCATCGGCCACGCGCAGCCTGCCGACGCCGTGCACGCGCAGGCGCGGATCGACCACGGTGCCGCCCTCCGGCCCCATCCGACAGGTGCCGACCGGATGCAGGTTGGAATTGGCGTTGGCGCGGATATTCGCCTCGAACTCGGCGTCAGTGTTCACGCCCGGTCCGGGCAGCAGTTCCTCGGCCACATAGGGCGCCAGCGCCGGCTGCTGCGTGAACCGGCGGGCGAGGCGCATGCCGGCGGTGAGCGCCTGTATATCCGATTGTGTCTGCAGGAAGTTGAAGCGGATGGCCGGTGGCACCAGCGGGTCGGGGCTCTTGACGTCAACGCTGCCGCGGCTGTCGGGGCGCAGGTGCACCGCGCTGAGGCTGAAGCCGGGGAACGGGTGCGCCACTGCGCCGCGCGCGTCGCGCGAGGCATAGCTCCAGGGCGAGAAGTTGAACTGCAGGTCCGGCCGCTCCAGCCGTGGGTCGCTGCGCGCGAAGGCGCCCGCGGTCACGCCATTCGCTGCCAACGGACCGCCGCGGAACAGCATGTACTGGGCCAGCGCCAGCGCCTTGCGCGGCGCGCTGTTGGCCAACTCGTTCATGGTGATAGGCCTGGTGCAGCGGTACGCCAGGCGCACATAGAAGTGGTCCTGCAGGTGGCTGCCGACCGCCGGCAGGTCGTGCACCACCGCAATGCCCATCTCCTGCAGCAGTGCGCCCGGTCCGATGCCGGACAGCTGCAGCAACTGCGGCGAATTGAACACGCCGCCGCTGACGATCACCTCGCCGCGCGAGCGCGCGATGTGCGTCGTGCCGCCGCTGACATAGGCCACGCCGACCGCCTCGCCGTGCTCGATCAGGATGCGCGTGGCGTGTGCATTCGGGCGCACCACGAGGTTGGCACGGTGGCGTGCCGGACGCAGATAGGCCGTGGCGGTACTCCAGCGCCGGCGCTTGCCTGTCGTGCTCTGGAAGTAGCCGGCGCCCTCCTGGCGGCCGTCGTTGAAGTCCTCGATCGCCGGCAGCCCTGCCTGGATCGCCGCCGCCACGACGCGGTCGGCCAGCTCGGACCGGCGCGGCTGGTCCGAGACGTGCAGCGGTCCGCCGACGCCATGGAACGCGTTGGCGCCACGCTCCTGGTGTTCGGCCTGCTTGAAATACGGCAGCACGCTGTCCCAGTCCCAACCGGTGCAGCCGCGCTGCCGCCATTCGTCGTAATCGGCAGCGTTGCCGCGCATGTACACCATGCCGTTGATCGAACTGGTGCCGCCCAGCACCTTGCCGCGGGGCTGGTAAAGCCGGCGGCCACCGAGTTGCGCTTCCGGCTCGCTTTCGTACATCCAGTTGACGCGCGGGTTGGCGTAGACCTGCGAGAAGCCCATCGGGATGTGGATCCACGGGTTGCGGTCCTTGCCGCCCGCCTCCAGCAGCAGCACGCGGTACCGTCCCGATTCGCTGAGCCTCGCCGCGACCGCGCAGCCGGCAGAACCGGCCCCGGTGACGATGAAGTCGAAGCTCTCCTCGCCCGCGTCCATGCTTCCCCCCGCAGCACTTTGAACGCGTGATACGCCTCAAGGCGACGCCGGACCAGTGGCATGCAGCAGGCTGCGGGAACGCGCGCAGGAGGCTGCCAGGCGGATGGCCGGCCTCGCCTCTGTCATGACCAGCGGAACGTCGTGATAAGGATCGTACTCGGCGCAGAACCGCCGCAGGCCGACCGACGCAATCCCGTCGAACGCGGCAAGACACAGCGCCGGCGCCGCGCGGAATGACCGGTGACTGAAGCTGCCGAGCAGGCGCTCGTAGTGTACCCGGTCGAGACCGTATGCCTGAGCGACCACCGCATCCATCGCCGCGCGAAGCTGCCACCGTTCGGCTTCGTGGCCGATCACCGGCCACGAGCGGCGGGGCACGCGTTCATACCAGGCGTCGCCCATCTGCTCGGACCACAGGGCGGCGAAGCCGGGATGATTGCAGGACAGCCGCAGAGCGGCGTGCGCCAGAAGCCGCTCCGCCGCCACTGCGAACCGCGGCAGCGGCAGTTCTGCGAGGATGTACAGGCTGACATGCGCTGCTGCCCGCTGCCGCAGCATCCAATCGAACGGAAAGCTGTTCATCGCCCCGACCAGCAGCAGTGCCACGGCATTGGGTCTGCGGTCCGGCGTCCGCTCCACGCTGATCGTGTGGCCGCACAGCACGCCCGGCGGCAGCATGGCCGCGATGGCGGTGCGCTCGTCGGTCGACCTGGCGATCTCCCGGCACGCGGCGCGATAGTGGCACGCACTGCGGATGGTCTGCGGCTTCGCCGACAGCTCGGCGAGCGGGATCGCGTAGCGCGGCGGTGTGTCCCATGCATCGCTGAACTGATGGATCGTCTTTCCCTCGTGCAGCGGCAGCAGCGGGCGGCCCGGTTCGACGGTGGCGACAATGCAGCCCGGCGGCATCCGTCATCGCCCGGAAGCGGCCGGCATCGTCGGTCATGTGGATCTCCCTGCTCAGCGAGATGCCCACGCGATCGGTCCAATCGCCGAATCGCTGGTGGCCGACCATCATGCGCCGCGCCAGCTGCATATCGTCGTGGCCTTGCAGCTCGAGCAGCGTCAGATGCGCACCGTCGGATGCCACGATGAACGCGATATCGTAGTCCATCAGCCGCCCCGGCGCATCGAGCTGAGCGAGGTCCGTCAGATAGAAGCCGCATCGCACGCTTCGCGTCGGCCCGGGCCGACGCGCCACGACCAGAGCGAACTTGATGCGCGCGTGGATGTCGAACAGGCCGTTCCGGTTCTCGAATGACAGGCACTGCTCGACCCGGGTCTGCTGCAGGTACAGCGCGCGGACTCCGGTAGCGCCCTCGTTGGCGTGGAAAGCCGACGGCACCACCATGCCGATCGCGCCGTCGCGACCCGCCAGCCGCAGCATGCGCTCGGCGAAGACGCGGTAGAGGTCCAGCTTGCCGCCCATGACGGAGCCATGTGCGCCGATCCGCTGGTGCCGGTACAGGCGCTCGACCAGTCGCTGCCGATGCACAAACCCTGCCTGATAGCCTTCCCACGCGCGTGCCAAGGACGGCTCTGCCAGCAGGCGGTCACGCACCGCATGCGTCGCTGCCCTGCCTGGCGAATCCAGGATCGTCAGATCGAAGCCCGCGAAGAACTCCGCTGTGTTCGGATGCATGATGTCCCACGGAGGGTTGCTCAGCACGGCGTCGAAGCCGCCGTCAGGCCAGAACACCTCCGGAAACGCCAGGTCCCACGACAATGCCTGCCCGCCCGCCCGCAGCATCGCCGCCTGGCGGTCGGTCAGCGTCCCGGGCCATGTGCCACGCGCCGCCACCGCACGCGCCAGCGCCAGCCATTCGTCGTCCATGTCGCGCGTCGCCAGCATGACCGCACCCGACCACGCGCGCGCGAGCTGCCGCAGCGGTGCGAGCGCAGCGTCCAGGCGACGCTTGGCCGAGGCCTTGAACGCGAGGTCGGCGGCATCCGTGCCGACCGAGGCCTGCAACGCCCCGATTTCGTGCAGTGCAGTATCGGTCGCCTCGCGCAGCCGCACATCCACACCCTGCGCCAGCAACGGGTCCAGCGTCTGGCCGCCGACGGGCAGCGTCGTCAGCGAGTCCAGGAAAGCCCCGCCCAGCAAATCGCCGTGCACCAGCCGGTGATCGAGAAACGTCAGCGGCAACCCATCAGCGTACAACTCCAGCCACAGCGACAGTTTTGCCAGCTCGATGGCCAGACCGTTGCTGTCCACGCCGTACAGACAGTGCATCGCCACCATCCGTCGGCAGATCGCCAACCCGCGCGCCTGCGACAGGCCGCTCGCGCGTCCCTCGACGGCACGGCTCGGCAGATACGCGAGCAGCAGGCGGTCGGGATCGGGCAGGCCCTCCAGCCGCTGGCGCAGCACCGCGGCGCGCTCGCGCAGCCGCGCCCGATCCTCCGCCGGCGCGCGCTCGGCCTGTGTCTCAGCGGCGGTCGCATCTTCGTCGCAAATCCGGCAGGCCGCGTAGAGGGCCTCGCCAAGGTAGCGGCATGCCTCTACCAGGAAGTGACCGCTGCCGGTGGCCGGGTCGATCACCTTGAGCGCCAGAATCGCGGCCGGGTCCGGGTCGGCGTCGGGACTGCGCGCGGCGATCTGCGGCGCCAGCGTCTCGCGCACCAGGAACCGCACGAAGCCGTGCGGCGTATAGTATGAACCGGTCGCCTTCCGGCCCGACCCGGACCGCAGATAGAACCTGCCGGCCGGAATCTCCTCGATCCAGGTCACCCGCGTCCCGGCGCCGCCTCCGCCGCCGTCGCGATACGGCGCGCCGCGTTCGGCGGGGACGACTACCTCGAGGTTCGCACGCCGCAGCCGCGACATCGGCGCAGTCGCGATGCCGGGTTCGAGCTCGAGCAGCGCCTCATAGACGTGGCCCAGTTCCTCGACGTCCAGCGCACCATAGTGCACCCGCTCGCGCGGCCTGCCCTTCGGCGTGGTCCACAGCAGCCGATCGAGCAGCAGTGCGACAGCGCGCTCGCCCCAGGCCAGCCGGTCCAGCAGCGGCGTCGCCTCCGCCCCGAACAGCGCGCCGCCCAGCGGCGTCACCGACAGCTCGCTGCATGACAGCCCGTCACGAAACACGCGGAACAGCCAGCGCAGCCCGTCCTCCAGCAGGTGTCCGCTGTCGTGACCGTGGTCCAGCGATCGTCGCACCAGCGGCCCCAGCGCCCGATTGGGCGACAGCGCATCGCGCCACAGGCGGGTGGAGGCGAAGCTGAAGGCGCACGCCGGATCGCTTGCGCTCTCCAGCTTCAGGATGAACAGCAGCCGATAGACGACGATGAGACCCTCGTGCCAGAGCGCCGACGCGCCCGGCGATGGGTGCTTCGCATTGGCAGGATTGTCGAGCACCGCCTGCAGAAATCCTTCGATCGCGCCGCGCGCCTGCTGGCGCAGGTCGCGCGTCACCCGCGTCTGGCTCAGTCGTGCGGCGTCCAGCACCGCGGGCAGCGCCGCGATCCCCTTCGGCGCGGCAACTGCGCACACCAGGCGGTACGAATCCGGCACCATCGATTGTCCGTGCCAGCCATCGCTGCCCCATAGCGGGATCGCGACATGGCTGTCCGGACGCGCAGGGTCGCAGAACAGCAGCCGGAGCTCCTCGCCATCGGTCAGCAGTCCCAGCCGCTCGCCGCTCGCGAGCAGCACGCGCTGCGCACTGCGCATCGGACTGAAGCGATAGGCGCGGCCTGTGCGATGCGGTGCATCGAGATCGGTGCCGGCGGCGAACGCCCAGGCGCGCAGCTGCGTACCGCACGGCGCCTGCATCAGCCAGCCGCCCTCCTCCGCCCCCTCGCGTGTCACCGCCTGCGGTTGCCGCGCCGGCGGATTGAACCCGAGCGGCTTCGCCAATGGCGCAATGACGTGGTTGCACACGCTCAATGGACCGCCCCCGGTCCGCAGCTGACGCCGCAGCGTGCTCCACCCCCGCTCCAACGGCTGGCCGGGATCGACCGCCAGCAGCCCAAGCCGCAGCAGCACAGCGCCCAGTTCAACGTGCACGAAGTGCTCCGGCAGCGCCGGACCATGGAACGTGCAGTCCCGCAGATCGAGGTTCACTCGGCCGGCACCAGCATCAGCATGCCGATCGGCCGCAAGACCGGCGCCGACAGCCCGGCATGCACAGCGTGCTCGGCGCTGCGCCGCCGGTACAGCGCGACGACGTTGCCTGCTTCGCGCCGTGACGCCGATGGATTGCCCGCGTCGGCGGCAAACGCCGCCAGTCGATCCAGCGGAGACCGCAGCAGCCGCCAGTCCGGCCCGCCGACGGCCGCGCCGAACAGATCGCCGGTCTGCGGCGCGAACGCACCGCAGATGCCGTCGGCGCGGCGGCGCAGCCAGTCCTGCAGGTCGCCATCCGCACGCGCGGCCAATCGTTGCCGCGCCTCGAGGACCTGCGCGACATCGTGCCCGATGGCGGCATGCGCGCATGCTTCGGCTTCCGCCCGGCGGGCCGGCACCCAGCCCGCAAAGTGCGATCGCCATACATCGCCGGGCGCGTGCAACCCGGCGTATGCGACCGGTTCGAGCCAGCGCTCCGGTTGCTGCACCTCGGCCGCTCCGTTCGCGACCAGCAGCACGGCGACGAGGCGCTGGAACTCGATGCGCGCAGCACTGCGGACTTCCGCGCAGAAGGTCAGCAGCACCGCCGGTGCGGCACTCTCGTCACCCTTCGCCACGCCGACGCGTGCGTCCCATGCCGCATCGGGCACCCGCTGAACCCGGCCGATCGCGCGACGCACCACAGGATGCGCACGCCCCAGGAAGGCCAGCGACCGGCCCTCCCGGTCACGCAGTCTGGACCGGTCCCGCGTGAAGCGGAGCACGCGATGCTGGCGATCGAAGCCAGGCAGACCGTCCAATCCGCCCTGCCAGTCGATCGGCAGATGCAGCACACCACGCGCCGCAGCACTGCGCCCGGTCTCCGCCGCGATCGCCTCGGCGACGAAGCGCGGCAGATCGATGTGTCCGACGCTGTCGCTGCCGCGTCGTCCCGCCACCGTCGGCGTCGCGTCCGCGGCGAACGCCCGATCGAGCCAGCCGTGGCGCACCGCCGAACGGTCGAATTCGTCGAACGCCCGGTCGATTTCGCGCAGCATGTCACGATACGCGTCCGCGCCGGCGTCCTCCGCGACCCGGTCGAGGGTGCGGATGGCGGACGGTTCGTCGTCGAACAGCCCCGCCTGACGCTCGGCGAACCCGGCGACCAGCCCGCTGCTCCAGGCTTCCTCGTCCGCTGTCACCCCGAGCGTGTCCGGCATCGCATCGAGCTGCGCACGTGCCTTCTCGTACTTCGCGATCAGCCGCAGCAGCAGCCGCTCCTCGAACGTGCCCGCAAGATAGAGGTAGCGGATCTGCGGATCGCGCACCTGCCCGTAGCGATCGATGCGACCGTTCCGCTGCTCGAGCCGGTTCGGGTTGTACGGCAGGTCCAGATGGATCAGGTTCCAGCAGCGCCGTTGCAGGTTCAGCCCCTCGGCCAGCGAATCCGTACTGAGCAGGACGATGCCATCCATCTCGGCACAGCGTTCCGCGACGTGGGTCCGCTGGCGTTCGTCGTCGAGACCGCTGATCGCCAGCACTTCGCCATCGACCACCTCGCGCAAGGTACGCAGCGCAGCGAGCTGGCTGTCGGCATATTCGGTATAGACCAGGATGTTCGTTGCCGGGTGCTCGTGCCGGATCGCACGCACCTCCTGCGCGACTGCATCCAGCTTCGGATCGAACGCCGCGGCCGCTTCCCCCAGCCTGATCAACGCACCGAGCGCCTCGGCGGTGCTGCCATGCGCGGCGGCCCGCAGGTCGGCCGCCATGCTGTCCGCCTCCAGCTCCGTCAGCTCGCTCTCGTCGCGCTGCTCGAGCACGCCGAAGCGCAGCAGGCGTCTGCGGTAGGCGCGCAGCGATCGCGCACGCTCCCGCCGCAGAGCCTCGGACTCGGCCTCGGCCGCCGCATAGCGCTGCTGCACCACGCGCAGGGTGTTCACGCAGGCGGCGATCGTCGAGACGGAGCGCTTCAGCAGGCCGACGAAGGCCAGCGCATCGGCATGTTCGCGCCCCTGGGCCGCACGCCGCAGGCGCGGGGCAACCAGCTCGGCCAGCGCGCGATGGAAGCGTCGCACCGGCGCGCTCGCCGTGCCCTGCATGTCCACCTGCACCGGAATCACGTGACGTTCGGGAAATACCAAAGCCCCCGTCACGGCATCGCGGATCTGCGACTTCAGCCGTCGCACGACGTGCCGCCGATAGGCGTTGCCCGCCACGCCGCCACCACCGTCCACCAGACTCGGATCGAGCAGCTCGATCAGCGACGCGAAGTGCGGATCGTAGCCATCGTGCGGCGTCGCGGTCAGCAGCAGCAGCCCGTCGCTGCGGCGTGCCACCACCTCCGCCAGGCGTCGGCGCTGCGTCTGTTCGCGATCGCCGCCCGCCGCACTGCCGATGCAATGATGCGCCTCGTCGACGATCGCCAGGTCCCACGCCGATCGCTCCAGTTCCTCCAGCACGCGCTCCTGCTTGGCGAAATCCAGCGACGTCAGGCACAGCGCGATGGCATCGAACGGATTGCCGCCGAGTTCCAGCCGGCGCCGCTGCTCGTGCAGCGCGGCGGCATCGGCAACGGCGGTGAAGCGCAGGCCGAAGCGCTGCCGCATCTCCTGCGACCATTGCGTCAGCAGCGGTCCCGCAGGCGAGATCACCAGCACGCGGTGCGCCCGCCGGCGTGCGATCAGCTCGCACGCGATCAGCCCCGCCTCGATCGTCTTGCCCAGACCCACGCCGTCCGCGAGCAGCAGACGCGGCCGCGGCATTTCGAGTGCGCGCAGCAAGGGCACCAGCTGATACGAACTCGACACGCAGACGGCCAGGCTCCGCCATCATCATGTCGTCAGGGCCGGGCACCTGTTCCAGCAGACATGCCTGGTGGAGCAGCCGCCACCCCGACAGCGGGCCCGGCGCATCCGGACGCAGCTCCGCGCGCAGCAACGCCACGCGCTCAGCCGGATGCAGGATGTCCCATTCGAGGCCCAGCAGATCGCCGCCGGCACAGCGCAGCCGAAGCAGCGTCTGCGTACCAAGCGCGGCGACGTCGATCACATCCCATGCCAGGCCACGCGCGCTGACGCGGCTGCCCACCGGGAATTGCCCATCCATCGCGCCACCGCCGATTTTCGACGGGGGCGGACTCTCGCGGCATAGGGTTAATCAAATCGGAACGGACGAAGCCTCAGATCCGATACCGGTCGTTGTAGCGCTTGAGGAAGGCGCGCACCCGCTCGGTGGTGGGTGCGAACAGCAACTGGTCCGGCTTGCCCTGCTCGACGACCAGGCCGTCGTCCATGAACACGATGCGATCGGCGATGTCGCGGGCGAAGCTCATCTCGTGCGTCACCACCACCATCGTCATCCCGGCGCGCGCCAGCTGCTGCATCGCGGCCAGCACCTCGCCCACCAGCTCGGGATCCAGCGCCGACGTCACCTCGTCGAACAGCATGATCTTCGGATCCATCGCCAGCGCCCGCGCGATCGCCACGCGCTGCTGCTGCCCGCCGGACAGCCGCACCGGATACTCCGCCGCCTTGTCGGACAGTCCGACCATCTCCAGCAGCTCGCGCGCCCGCGCCTCCGCGCGCGCGCGCGCGATGCCCTTCACCCGAACCGGCGCCGCGGTGATGTTCTGCAGCACGCTCATATGCGGAAACAGGTTGAAGCTCTGGAACACCATGCCGACGTTCTCACGCGAAGCGGCGATCTCGCGCTCGGACATGCGCACCCGCTGGCCCATCCGGCCGTCGCGCCGGTAGCCGATCGGTTCGCCATCCACCGTCACGGTGCCCTGCTCGTAGTCCTCCAGCAGGTTGATGCAGCGAAGCAGCGTCGTCTTGCCCGACCCGCTCGGGCCGATCACCACGACCACCTCGCCGGCAGCGACCGACAGCGACACGCCGCGCAGCACCTCCAGTGCGCCGAAGCGCTTGGAGACGTCTTCCATCTCCAGCATCGGCGCGGCTCAATGACCGTGGAGGACGCTGCGCTCAAGATATCTGCCATAGAGTGCCAGTGTGTAGCAGATGCAGAAATAGATCGCCGCCGCGCCGATGAAGATCTGGAACGGCGCCAGTGTGCGCTCGACGATCTCGCGGCTCGCCATGGTCAGTTCCCACAGCCCGACGACCGAGACCAGCGACGTTGCCTTCACCAGGTTGGCGCACAGGCTGACGAACGGCGGCGAGGCCAGCCGCAGCGCCTGCGGGAAGATGACGATGTGCAGCATCAGCTGTCGTGTCATGCCCAGGCTGCGTGCCGCGTCCCATTGCGCGCGCGGCAAGGACAGGATGCCGGCGCGGAACACCTCGCTCATGAACGCGGCGTAGTAGAGCGACAGGACGACCACGACGCCCCAGAACGGCGGCAGGTCGATGCCGGTCAGCGGCAGCAGGTAGTAGGTGAAGGTCAGCAGCACCAGCAGCGGGATGCCGCGGATGACGAACAGGTACGCCACCACGGCGCTGCGCGCGAAGCGGTTGCCGAACACCTGCGCCAGCGCCAGCAGAATGCCGCACAGGGTCGCCGGCACGATCGCGGAGGCCGCCATCAGCAGGGTCATGCCGGCGCCGCGGAACAGGTACCAATAGCCGTGCAGCAGCGGGGCGAATTCCTTCATTGCGCGAAGGCGAGCCTGCGCTCGAACAGCTTGCCGGCTAGCGCTGGCGACCGAGGTCAGCACCAGGTAGATGATCGCGACGCCGAGGAACACGTCGTAGGTGTTGGCGGACGATTCCACCCAGACCTGCGCGACCTTCATCATGTCCATCACGGCGATCGCCGCGACCTGCGACGTGTCCTTGGTGATGCTGATCGCCTGGTTGGTCATCGGCGGGATGATCCGCGCGATGACCTGCGGCATGACCACCGACGTGTAGAGCGTCCAGCGCCGCATGCCCAGCGCGCGTCCGGCCTCGTACTGCCGCGGGCTGACCGACTGCAGTCCGCCGCGGTAGATCTCGGCGACGTAGCCGCCATTCTGGATGCACAGCGCCAGCAGGCCGGAGGCGAATCCCGACAGCGCCGAAGCCGATCATCGAGAAGCCGAAATAGACGATGTACATCTGGATCAGCAGCGGCGTGTTGCGCACGATCTGGATGTAGGCGCCGGCGATCCAGCGCCAGCGGCCCGCGCGTGCGCTTGCGCCAGCGCGACCATCAGTCCCCAGACCAGGCAGATCGGCAAACGTCAGGACGGCCAGTTCCACCGTGACCTCGGCGCCTTCCAGCAGCGCCGGGATCAGGCGGGCGATGAAATGCGGATCGAACGGCACGTCAGTATTTGTTGAAGTCGTAGAACCGCTGCGGCGGCGGATCCTTGTGCAGCCACTTCTGGTACCAGGCGACATACTGGCTGTAGCGTGAGCCGTAGCGCAGCTCACCCACCCAGGTGTCCAGGAACAGCCACCACTTGAAGTCGCCGGGCTTCAGGAAGATCGCATCCTGGCTGCACATAGGCGAACGGCGTGCCGGCGACATCCAGCCGCATGAGATCGTCGTTCTCGTGCTCGTAGTAATCGGCGATCGGCTTGTCGATGTTGAACGCCGTGGCGCGTCCGGTCTTCACCGCCAGGAACAGCGCCGACGGACTGTCCAGCAGCAACTGCTTGACGTTGGGCAGAACCTGCTTCGCGCGCTCGATCGCCGGCGGCACGTTCAGGATCGCATAGGTGAACTTCGGGTCGTTCAGCTCCTGGATCGTCTTGATGCCGGCGTCCTTGCGCGCGATGACGCTGTCGCCCGTATCGAGATACGGCCGCGTGAACGCGATGCGCACCGCACGGTCCCGGTGATCGTCGTCGAGCACAGGCCGAAATCGATCTTGCCTGACAGCGCCGCCGGAAAGCGGCCGTCGGACTGCAGCACGACGAACTCGACCTTCTTCGGGATCGCCCAGCAGGTCCTTGGCGATCTCGTGCGCCATGTCGATCTCGAACCCGACCAGGTCGCCCTTGTCGTCGACATAGGCCAGCGGCGGCGACGTGCTGTAGGTGCCGACGATCAGCTTGTCGCGCTTGAGCACGACATCGAGCTGCGACTCCTGCGCCAGCGCAGGAACGGCGATGCAGGCCAGCGCGAGCGCCAGCAGGACGCGATAAAGCATTTATGAGCCCCCCGAACCGCAGCGGTTTCCGATTGCGGTTGGAAGAAGCGTAGCCCGCCGCTGCGCCGGCGATCAAGCCGGCGCCACGGTATCGACAGCCTGACGGCCGTCAGAGCATGCTGGCGCCGACAGCGGGAGGCAGGCAATGAACGACATCGGCACCATCCAGGGCACGCCCGCGATCGACACGGCGACCGGCCGGGTGCGCGGCGCGATGATCGAAGGCGTCGCCGCGTTCAAGTGCATTCCATACGGTGCGCCGACATCCGGCGCCAACCGCTTCATGCCGCCGCGCCGGCCGGCACCGTGGGCCGGCGTGCGCGACGCGCTGGACTACACCGGACATGCGCCGCAGGAAGGCTTGCGGCCGGCCTCGCGGCCCGAGCTCGCGGATTTCTCCGGCCCGCCCGACACCTCGCCGGAGACCGAGGACTGCCTGACGCTCAACGTCTGGTCGCCGGGGCTGGATACGGCGAAGCGGCCGGTGATGGTGTGGTTCCACGGCGGCGCATTCGCCTACGGCACCGCGAACGTCGCGCGCCTGCAAGGCTCGCGCCTTGCCAGGCGCGGCGACGTGGTCGTCGTCACGGTGAACCAGCGGCTGAACATCTTCGGCTTCCTCGACCTCTCGTCGGTCGGCGGATCCGATTTCGCCGCGTCCGGCAACGCCGGCACGCTGGACATGGTCGCCGCGCTGGAATGGGTGCGCGACAACATCGACCGCTTCGGCGGCGATTCAGGCAACGTCACCATCTTCGGCGAGTCGGGCGGCGGCGGGAAGGTCTGCACGCTGCTGGCGATGCCTTCGGCGCGCGGACTGTTCCATCGCGCCATCGTGCAGAGCGGCGCAGCCGTCCGGCTGCGCGAGCGCGACCGCGCCGCCCGACTCGACGGATGCCGTCCTGAAGACGCTCGACCTCACCGGCAACGACATCGGCAAGCTCCAGTCGCTGCCGATGGCGCAGCTGCTGGGCGCGGTGGAACCGGCACAGAAGGCGATCGGCCCCGCGGCACAGCCACTGTTCGACCGCTATCCGTTCGGCCCGGTGGTCGACGGCGCGATCGTACCGGGCATCCGTTCGACACAGCGGCGCCCGACTGCTCCGCCGATATCCCGCTGCTGATCGGCGACATGAAGGACGAGATGGCGAGCTTCCTCGCCCGCGACGACAAGGTGTGGCACCGCACGCTGACCGAGGCGGAGCTGCGCGAGCGCGTCGGCGCGGTCGCCGGCACGCACACCGATCGCGTGATCGAGACCTACCGGCGGCTCCATCCCGACATGAACCCAGCCGAACGGCTGATCGCCACGCTGACCGATGCGAATTTCCGCATCCGCTCGCTGATCGTCGCCGAACACAAGGCGCGGCAGGCCGGCGCGCCGGTGTTCATGTATGCGTTCGAATGGGAGACCCCGGTGCAGGGCGGACGGCTGAAGGCGCCGCATGCGCTCGACGTGCCGTTCACCTTCGACACGATCGACCTGACAAAAGCGACCGATCGCAGCGAAGCGGCGCACCGGCTTGCGGCGACGATGTCGGCCACCTGGGCGGCGTTCGCGCGCTCCGGCGTGCCGGACAATGCCTTGATCCCGCATTGGCCAGCGTACGACACGACGACCCGCGCCACCATGAGGCTCGACGCCGAGTGCCGGATCGACCAGGACCCGCGCGGCGAGACACGCAAACTTTGGCAGACGATCACCGGCCGCTGAGGCGAGAGGAGGCACCGATGAATGACACCGCGATCGCGCCTGCGGACGAGCGCCAGGCGTTCTACGACCGCATCGGCGAACATTCGCTGGCACCGCTTTGGGAGCGGCTGCACTCGATGGTGACGCGCCAGCCGGTGACGCCCGCGCTGCCGGCGAAGTGGGACTACGACGCTGTGGTGCGGCCGTTCCTGATGCAGGCCGGCGGGTTGATCACCGCCAAGGAGGCGGAGCGCCGCGTGCTGATCCTGGAGAACCCGGGACTGCGCGGGCAGACCTCGATCACGCATTCGCTGTTCGCCGGCCTGCAGCTGATCATGCCCGGCGAGGTGGCGCCGGCGCACCGGCATTCGCAGTCGGCGCTGCGCTTCATCATCGAGGGTCACGGCGCCTACACCGCGGTCGAAGGCGAACGCACGATGATGCAGCCGGGCGACTTCGTCATCACGCCGAGTTGGACCTGGCACGACCACGGCAACGACACCGACCAGCCGATGGTGTGGCTGGACGGGCTGGACATTCCGATCGTACGGCTGTTCGACGCCAGCTTCGCGGAACCCGCCAACGCCGACAGCCAGACGGTGACGCGGCCGGAAGGCGACAGCCTGGCGCGCTATGGCGCCAACATGCTGCCGGTTGACTGGCACCCGACGGTGAAGAGTTCGCCGGTGTTCAACTATCCCTATGCGCGCTCGCGCGAGGCGCTGGCGACGCTGGCGCGCAATGGCGATCCCGACGCCTGCCACGGCTACAAGCTGCGCTATGTGAACCCGGCGTCAGGCGAGTCGGCGATGCCGACGATCGGCGCATTCATGCAGTTGCTGCCGGCAGGTTTCGCATCGTCGCCGTATCGCTCGACCGACGGCACGGTGTTCGTCGCGGTCGAAGGCGAAGGCGAGACGGTGATCGGCGATACGACCATTCGCTGGAAGCCGCGCGACATTTTCGTGGCGCCAAGCTGGCAGTGGCAGCGCCATCGCGCCAGCAAGGAGGCCGTGCTGTTCAGCTTCTCCGATCGGCCGGTGCAGCAGAAGCTGGCGCTGTGGCGCGAGGAGCGCGGATAGAGGCCCTCCCCAACCCTCCCCCGCTTGCGCGGGAGAGGGGGAAGCGAGGCCGGATCAGCCTTCGGACGACTGATCCAGGTTGACGCCGACGAACCGCGCCTGCCCGTCACGGATGATGCGCAGCGCGACGGCGTGGTCCTTGGCGGCACCACGGATGGCGGTCGCCGCCTCGCCAGGCGAGGTCACCTGCTTGCCGCCGACGCCGACGATCACGTCGCCCGGCTGCAGGCCGGCCTGCTCTGCCGGCGAACCCGGCTCGACGTTGCGCACCACCGCGCCCTTCGTGCCGTCCGGCACGTCGAGCTGACCGCGCAGGTCCGGCGACAACGGTGCCAGCGCCAGCCCGATCCGCTCGCGCGACGGCTGGGTGGTCTCGTTGTTCGCTGTCTGCTCGTTCGGCAGTTGGCCGACCTTCACGGTCACCGTCTTGCTGTCGCCCTCATGCAGCACCTGCAACTTCGCTTCGTCGCCCGGCTGCACCGAGGCGATGTTCACCGCGAGGTCGCGCGGATTCTTCACCGTGGTGCCGTTCACCGCGGTGATGACGTCACCTGGCTCGAGGCCCGACTGCGCGGCCGGTGCATCCCGCTGCACGCCGGCGATCAGCGCGCCGGAGCCGGAGCCGAGATGCAGCGCCTTGGCCATGGTGTCGCTGACCTGCTGCGCCTCGACGCCGATATAGCCGCGCGTCACCTTGCCGCTCTTCTCCAGCTGCGCGACGACGGTGCGGATCATGTCGGACGGGATTGCGAAGCCGATGCCGATCGAGCCGCCCGACGGCGACAGGATCGCGGTGTTCATGCCGATCACCTTGCCGTCCTGGGTGAACAGCGGCCCGCCGGAATTGCCCTGGTTGATCGGCGCGTCGATCTGGATGAACTGATCGTACGGGCCGGAGCCGATGTCACGGCCGCTGGCCGAGACGATGCCGGCTGTCACCGTGCCGCCGAGACCGAACGGGTTGCCCATCGCCACCACCCACTCACCCGACTTCACGTTGGCGGAGTTGCCGAGTTGGATGTAGGGCAGCTGCTTCTTCGCCTCGACCTTCAGCACTGCGATGTCGGTGCGTGAGTCGCGGCCGAGCACCTTGGCCGGCAGAACGGTACCGTCGTCCAACGTGACGGAGACGGTCTTGGCGCCCTTCACCACGTGGTTGTTGGTGACGATCGTGCCGCTGGCATCGACGATGAAGCCGGAGCCCCGGGCCTCCATTGCACGTGCGTGCGGACCATTGCCGCCGCCGAACGGGAAGCCACGGAACGGCATCGGCATCTGCGCCTGGTCTTCGTCCTCGGATGCGCTGACGTTCATCTTGGTGGTGATCGACACCACGGCCGGCTTCACCTGCGTCACCAGGTCGGTGAAGTCCGGCAGATTGTGGGCGGCCATGCCGGCGCCGGGCGGGTTCACCGGCGTCCCTGGCGTCGCCTCAGGCGCGGCAAAGCCGGCGTGCCCGACAGCGAACCCGCCGAGTGTGGTGCCGGCGAGCAGCACCGCAGCGATGGCGCTGCGACGCCAGGGCCGTGGCGCGCGGGGTGTGACGGTGGAATAGGTCATGTTTTCTCCTGAGGATGACTGCCGAAATATCCAGGGCGGCAGGCCATCGCGGGCGCCGCCGACGTCAGGGAAAATGCGCCACGGCGCGTGAACGTTCCCCCGTTGCAGCGATTAAACCGCCGTCATGTCGATTAAATCTCTGTCACGCCACGGAAACGCCGCAGAACGACCATCACACCTGGTCGTAGTCGATCACCACGCGCTCGGTCAGCGGATGCGACTGGCAGGTCAGCACATAGCCGGCCTCGATCTCCCATGGCTCCAGCGAGTAGTTCACCGCCATCGCTACCTTGCCGTCCACCAGCCGCGCGCGACAGGTGCAGCACATGCCACCCTTGCACGAGTACGGCAGGCTGCGGCCGGCGCGGATTGCCGCGTCGATGATCGCCTCGCCTTCCGCCACCGGGAACTCAAAGCGCGCGCCCTCGCTCATTACCGTGGCGATGGCCTTCGGCGGCGCCGTCGGTGCGACAACGACTGGTCGCGGCCGGCCGCCGATGCCGGGGGTAAAGCGTTCCACATGCACATGCTCGCGCGGCAGTCCGAGGTCGGTCAGCACGGTCTGCAGGCCCTCGATCATCGGCTGCGGGCCGCAGATGAAGGCGTGTGACACCTCCGACACCGGCACCAGCGAGCGCATCAGCACGCCCACCTTCGCCGCATCCAGATGCCCGTTCAGCATGGCGATGTCCTGCCGCTCGCGCGACAGCACATGGAACACCGACAGTCGGGCGAGATAGCGGTCCTTCAGATCCTCCAGCTGTTCGCGGAAGATGATGTCGGCGGTGCTGCGGTTACCATAGAACAGGAAGAAGCGGCCGGCCTCGCGGCGCAGCACGGTCTTGGCGATCGACAGGATCGGCGTGATGCCGGATCCCGCGGCGAACGCCACCAAAGTGCGCGACGAGCCCCGCTCGATCGGCACGCCGAAGCGACCGTCGGGCGTCATCACCGACAACGTATTGCCGATGCGCAGATGCTCGTTCACCCAGTTCGAGAACGCACCATCCGCCAGCCGCTTGATGACAACACGCAGCTCGCCGTCATCAAGGCCGGAGCAGATCGAATAGGACCGCCGCACGTCCTCGCCGTCGATCGTTGTACGCAGCGTGAGATACTGGCCCGGCATGTAGCGATACACATCGCGCAGCGTGTCCGGCACCACGAAGGCGAGCGAGACCGCATCCGCGGTTTCGCGGCGGATGTCGCTCACGGTCAGGGCGTGGAAGCGCGGCTCCGCCATGCCGCCGTCTTGCGCGATCGCCTCGGGGAGCACAAGTCTCGGCCATGAAGCAGGCGCTGCATTGGTTGGTCGTGCCCACCGATGGCGTGGGGTTGTTCGACGTCACCGACCAGGTGTGTCGCTGGGTGGAGGCGCAGGCGATCGGCACCGGCCTGCTGACGATCTGGTGCCGGCACACGTCGGCCTCGCTGCTGGTGCAGGAGAACGCCGATCCCGATGTCCGCGCCGACCTCGTGGCGTTCTTTCGCCGGGTGGTGCCGGCGAACGCCGGCTATCGGCATCAGGATGAAGGACCGGACGACATGCCGGCGCACATCAAGGCGGCGCTGACGCAGACCCAGCTCAGCGTTCCGGTGGACGAGGGCCGACCGGTACTCGGCACCTGGCAGGCGATCTACCTGTTCGAACACCGTGCTGCACCGCACCGGCGTGAGCTTGTGCTGCACCTGATCGGCGCCTGAGCCGCGCGGACCTCATCCGGCGCGCGGCGCGCTCCGCCCGAGCCCGTCGAACAGATCCAGCATGCGCTCCTGCCAGCCGGCGATCGGATCATCCGCTTCCAGCAGGTCGAAGCGGCTGACACAGCGCGGCCATTGCAGCGTGCCGAACAGGATGTAGTCGGCGTAGCTCGGCGCCTCGCCACCGAGCCAGGGCTGGCGGCCCAGTACCAGCCGGGCCGGCAGAAGGCCCGCGCGAAACTCCACCACGCGCGTTTCGCGCCCCGCCTGCACCTGCTCCAGCGTCATGCCAAAGCGCGCCTCGCGGCTTTCGCGGAAATACGCCACGTCCTGCGGCGCCACCACGTCCAGCAGGTCGCGCACGATGAGCCGGGCGATGCCGCCCAGCACCACGCCGTCGGCCCAGGCGTTGATGAAGCGGGCATGCGCGCGCCCGGTTGTCCCGCCGAACAGCGCTGGCCGGTCCGGATAGGCGTCCTCGAGGTATTCGGCGATCGCCCAGCTGTCCGACACCACGCGGTCGCCGTCGCGGATCACCGGCACGCGGCCCTGCCCGGAGAACGCGAGCGCGTCCTTCTCGGTAAAGCGCCAGGGGATCGTTTCCACCGCCAGCCCCTTGTGCGCGAGTGCCATCCTGGTGCGCCAGCAATAGGGGCTGAAGCGCAGCGCCGGGTCGGCCCCGGCCAGGTCATGCATCACGATGGTCATCGAGCGCTCCTCGGTTGGCCGGGCCGTGACAGCCGGCAACGCAGTTTGATACACATAACCTCACGAGGGAGAGAAGCGTTGGACCGTCCTTCATGAACGTTCTCGCGCCACCGAAGGCCCGGCTCGGCATCGAGATCGTGCATGACCTGGTCTGCCCGTGGTGCTTCCTGGGCGTCCGCCGGCTGATGCGCACGCTGCGCCGCCGGCCTGACCTGATGTTCGACCTGATCTGGCGGCCGTTCCTGCTCAACCCCGACATGCCGCGCGTGGGCATGGCGCGGCCCGACTATGTGATCCGCAAGTTCGGCGGCGAGGACCGGGCGCGGCGGCTGTACGCCTCGATCACCGAGATCGGCCGCACCGAGGGCATCCTGTTCCGCTTCGACCGCATCCGTCGCACGCCGTCGAGCGTCGATGCGCACCGGCTGGTGCGCTACGCCGCACGCTTCGGCCAGGCCGACGCGATGGTGGAGGCGCTGTTCTCGGCGCACTTCACCGACGGGCTCGACATCGGCGACCATTTGCTGCTGACGGCGATCGCTTCCTCCTGCGGCCTGGACGGCGCCGCGGCGCGGCGCTTCCTGGCCGGCAACGGCGAGGCCGATGCGATCCACGCGGACAACCTGCGCGCGCACCGGCTGGGGATCAACGGCGTGCCGTGCTTCGTCATCTCGGGCCGCCACGCCATCGCCGGAGCGCAGGAGCCCGAGGTGATCGAGCGGCTGCTGGACGTGGCCGCGGTGGAGGCGACGGAGTTGGGGCCGATCGGCTGAGGCTTCGGCGATGTCCGCTCCGGATGGATTTCGGTCCTCGTCCCGGGCGCATCGACACCCGACATTTGGCGCATCCGCCATTCGGGCATGGTTCGGGCGGCTGGTGGCGTGAGCGACAACCGTCGAGGATAGGTTACGATGCTCGATCACCTGAAGGCCAACAACCGCGCCTGGGCGCAGCGCAAGGTCGCCGCCGATGCCGGCTTCTTCAAGCGCCTGGAGAGCCAGCAGGCGCCGGAATACCTGTGGATCGGCTGCTCCGACAGCCGCGTGCCGGCCAACGAGATCGTCGACCTCGATCCGGGCGAGCTGTTCGTCCACCGCAACGTCGCCAACCTCGCGCCGCCGCAGGACGCCAACTACCTGTCGGTGCTGCAGTTCGCGGTCGACGTGCTGAAGGTGAAGCACATCATGGTGGTCGGCCACTACGGCTGCGGCGGCGTCGCCGCGGCGGTCGACGGCCAGCGGCGCGGCCTGGTCGACCACTGGCTGCACCCGATCCGCGAGGTGTACGCACGAACACCGCGCCGAGCTGGAGGCCACTGCCGGCCGGCCGCGCGCGGCTCGACCGGCTGTGCGAGCTGAACGTCATGCGCCAGGTGCGCAACGTCGCCTCCGACGTGTTCGTGCAGGACGCCTGGGCGCGCGGCCAGCCGCTCAGCGTGCACGGCTGGGTCTATTCCCTTTCCAACGGCCTGATCATGGACCTGAACGTCACAGTCAGCGCCCCGGACGGCTAAGCCGCCTTCGCCTGCCCAGCGATCCGCTCCAGATTCCCCAGCGTGTCGCGCGCGAACTTGAGCCGCGTCGCCACATCCATTTCGCGCGAGATCGCCAGCTTGTGGTCGGGGCGCAGGCGCACCAGGCCGCCCTTGCTGGCGAGCCACGCCACCAGGCCCGCCGGGTTGGAGAAGGCATTGCCGCGGAAGCTCACCAGCATGCCCTTCGGACCCGCCTCCAGCTTCTCGACGCCCGCGTCGCGGCAGGCGCGCTTCAGCGCCACCACCTGCAGCAGGTTCTCCACCTCTCCCGGCAGCGGGCCGAAACGGTCCACCAGTTCGGCGGCCATCGCCTCGGTCTCGGCGTCCGAAGCCAGGCCGCCGATGCGGCGGTAAAGCCCAAGCCGCACCGGCAGGTCGCGCACATAGGTCTCCGGGATCAGCACCGGCAGGCCGAGCGAGATGTTCGGCGTCCAGTCGCGCTCCTGCCCGCCGCGCCGGCCTTCGCCGGCGCGCAGTTCGCCGACCGCGTCCTCCAGCATCTGCTGGTAGAGCTCGATGCCGACCTCGCGGATGTGGCCCGACTGCTCGTCGCCCAGCAGGTTGCCGGCGCCGCGGATGTCGAGGTCGTGGCTCGCCAGCGTGAAGCCGGCGCCCAGCGCGTCCAGCGTCTGCATCACCGTCAGCCGCTTCTCCGCCGCCGCCGACAGCCGCATGTTCTGCGGCCACGTCAGGTAGGCGTAGCCGCGCTGCTTGCCGCGCCCGACGCGGCCGCGCAGCTGGTACAGCTGGCCCAGCCCGAACATGTCGGCGCGGTGGATCACCAGCGTATTCACCGCCGGCATGTCGAGCCCGCTTTCGACGATGTTGGTGGACAGCAGGATGTCGTAGCGGCCGTCGCCGAACTCGGCCATCACGCGTTCCAGCTCGGTCGGCGCGAGCCTCCCGTGCGCCTGCGCCATGCGCGCCTCCGGCACGATCTCGGCCAGCCGCTCGGCCATGCGCGGCAGGTCCTCGATGCGCGGCACGACGCAGAACACCTGGCCGCCACGGAACCGCTCGCGCTGCAGCGCCTCGCGGATCACCACCCCGTCGAACGGCATGATGAAGGTGCGCACCGCCAGCCGGTCCACCGGCGGCGTCGAGATCAGGCTCATCTCGCGCACGCCGGTCAGTGCCAGCTGCAAGGTGCGCGGGATCGGCGTGGCGGTGAGCGTCAGCACGTGCACGTCGGCCTTCAGCTGCTTCAGCCGCTCCTTGTGTGCGACGCCGAAGTGCTGCTCCTCGTCCACGACCAGCAGGCCGAGATCGGCGAACTCCACCGACTTCGCCAGCAGCGCATGCGTGCCGATGACGATGTTGATGGTGCCGTCGGTGATGCCGCGCCGCACCTCCGCGGCCTCCTTGGCGCCCACCATGCGCGACAGCTGCGCCACCTTCACCGGCAGACCGGCGAAGCGCTCGGAGAAGGTGCGATAGTGCTGGCGCGCCAGCAGCGTGGTCGGCACCACCACGGCGACCTGCGCACCCGACATCGCCGCGATGAAGGCGGCGCGCAGCGCGACCTCGGTCTTGCCGAAGCCCACGTCGCCGCAGATCAGCCGGTCCATCGGCCGGCCGCCCGCCAGGTCCTCCAGCACGTCCGCAATGGCGCGCGACTGGTCCTCGGTCTCGGCGAACGGGAAGCGGGCGCAGAACTCGTCCCAGGCGCCTTCGCCCGGCGCCATGATCGCGGCGTCGCGGATCTGGCGCGCGGCGGCGATACGGATCAGCTGGTCCGCCATGTCGCGGATGCGCTGCTTCATCCGAGCCTTGCGCGACTGCCAGCCGACGCCGCCCAGCTTGTCGAGCGCCACGCCCTGCGTCTCGGAGCCGAAGCGCGACAGCACCTCGATGTTCTCGACCGGCAGATAGAGCTTCTCGCTGCCGTCGTAGACCAGCCGCAGGCAGTCATGCGGTGCGCCGGTGACGTGCAGCGTCTCCAGCCCGTCGTAGCGGCCGATGCCGTATTCCTGATGCACCACAAGATCGCCCTCGGCGATCTCGGTGGCCTCGGCGATGAACTGGTCGGCGCGCTTGCGCCGGCGCGGCGGGCGGCTGATGCGTTCGCCCAGCAGGTCCTGCTCGCCGACCAGCGCCACTTCGTCGGCGACGAAGCCGCGCTCCACACCCAGCGTGACCAGCGACACCGATCCCGCCGGCCTGCGGCGCACCGCGGCCCAGTCGTTCTCCTGCGCGGGGTCCTTGAAGGCGTGCTCGCGCAGCAGGTTGGCGAGGCGCTCACGCGAGCCGCGGGTCCAGGCGGCGACGACGATCCGCCTGCCCTCACTGCTCCAGCGTTCGGCCTGGCCACGCAGCTGGTCGAATACGTTGGTGCCGGGGCCGCTGGCCTGGAAGAACACCGGTCCTGGCCGGCCGCCGCCATCGATGCCGACGGCGCCATCCGGTCGGGCGAACGGCGAGAAGCTGAACAGCGGGCCGTCCGCCAGCATCGCGTCCCAGCCGGCCTGATCGACATACAGGAGCTCGGGCGGCAGCGGCCGGTACGGCACCTCGCCGTCGCGCGGCACCAGCTTGCGCGCGGCGTAGTGGTCTTCGATCATCTCCAGCCGCGCGCCCAGCACGTCGTCGGCCTGGTGGTCCAGGCTGACCGAGGCGCCCGGCAGGTAGTCGAGCAGGACCTCCATCCGATCGTGGAACAGCGGTACCCAGTGCTCCATGCCCGGGTGCCGGCGACCTTCCGAGATGGACAGGTAGATCGGGTCGTCGGCAGCCGGCTGGCCGAAGCTTTCGCGCCAGCCGGAGCGGAAGCGCGAGATGGCGTCCGGGTCGAGCGGCACCTCGGACACCGGTCGCAGGGTCAGGCGCTGGCGGCGATCGGCACTGCGCTGGGTGCCGGGGTCGAAGATGCGGATCGATTCGATGGTGTCGCCGAACAGGTCGAGGCGGACCGGGTCCGCCTCGCCGGCCGGGAAGACGTCGATGATGCCACCGCGCATGGCGTACTCGCCGGGCTCCATCACCGTGCCGGCCCGGCCGTAGCCATGCGCCTCCAGAAAGCGCGCGAGCTTCTCGGGCTGCACGGTGCCGTTGGTCTGCAGCTCCAGGCTGGCGCCGGCGAACGCCGATCGCGGCGGCACGCGCTGCACCAGGGCGTTCACCGTGGTGAGTACGATACGCGGGCCGGTCGGCTTCTCCAGCAGGCGTGCCAGGGTGGCGATGCGCTCGGAGACCAGCGCGGGGTTCGGCGAGACGCGGTCGTACGGCAGGCAGTCCCAGGCAGGGAAGCGCAGCACCTCCGCCTCGGGCGCGACGAAGGCCAGCGCCTCGGCCAGCCGTGCCATGCGCGCATCGTCGCGGGTGACGTGCAGCACCGGACCGGCGAACTCGCCGCGACGGCGCGCGAGCAGGAAGGCGTCCCAGCCCTCGGGAGCGCCAAACACCGGGGTTGCGGTCATTGGCACTTCCGGGGGAGCGAGTTCAGGGCAGCCTCATCACGTACGCGCAACAGCATGGGCGTTTCCGCTTCGGCGGGGACCGGCAAGCGTCCGGTCAGCCAATCCGCGAGATCGTTCTCCGGCAGCTCCAGCAGCGCCTCCAGCGCGGCCAGCTCCGACTCGGACAGCGCGGCTATATGCCGTCGCACGAAGCCACCGACCAGGATGTCGTTCTCGTACGTGCCGCGGTGGGTGGCGCGATAGATCAGGCGACGGCGCCTCGCGTCGAGGGAGGCTGGTTCTGGTTCACTCATCGGCGCGCTGTCATATAGCGGCGCCTCAACCGCATGTCAGCCCGTGGACCACGATCCGCTCACCCCGCTGTTCTCGCCGCTGACCACGCTGAAGGGCGTCGGCCCGACGGTCGGCGCGCTGATCGCCAAGGCGGCGGGCGGCGAGCGGGTGATCGACCTGCTGTTCCACCTGCCGGAATCCTACGTGGACCGCCGCGAGCGCCCGACTGTCGCCCAGGCGCGGCTCGGCCAGGTCGCCACGCTGGCCGTCGAGGTGGAGCGCATCGAGCCGCCCGCCAACCAGCGCCAGCCCTGGCGCGTGGTGGTCAAGGACGGCACCGGCTCGGCGGACCTGGTGTTCTTCAGGTTCAACCGCGAGCGGCAGATGCCGGTCGGGGCGAAGCTGCTGGTCTCCGGCAAGGTCGAGTCGTTCGGCGGCCGGCGCACCATCTCGCATCCCGAACATGTGGTGCCCGCCGACCGGCCGGACCTGCTGCCGACGATCGAGCCGGTATGGCCGCTGACCGGCGGTCTGTGGCCACGCCAGGTGGCGAACGCCATGGCACAGGCGCTGGGCCGGCTGCCGTCGCTGCCCGAGTGGCATGACGCGGCACTGCTGCGGCGCGAGAAGTGGCCGGCTTTCGTCGAGGCGCTGACCACCGTGCAGAGACCCAGCGTGGTTCCGGCGGAGATCGCCCGTACGCGGCTCGCCTACGACGAGCTGCTGGCGGATCAGGTGGCGCTGGCTGTGGTACGCGGCCGGCTGCGGGCCCGGCCTGGCCACAGCCTGACCGGCGACGGCAGCCTGCGCGCCAAGGCACTGGCGCGCTTCGGCTACACGCTGACCGGCTCGCAACGTCAGGCGCTGGCAGAAATCGACGCCGACCTCGCGTCGGGCCGGCGTATGCTGCGGCTGCTGCAGGGCGATGTCGGCTCCGGCAAGACGCTGGTGGCGCTGTTGTGCATGCTGCTCGCCGTCGAGGCGGGCAAGCAGGCAGCGCTGATGGCGCCGACCGAGGTGCTGGCGAAGCAGCATCACCGCACGCTGTCGCGCCTGTCACCGGCGCCGGTGGCCTTGCTGACCGGCGGGGTGAAGGGCCGCGCGCGGGCACAGCTGCTGCGCGGATTGAAGGACGGCGACGTGAAGCTGATCGTCGGCACGCATGCGCTGTTCCAGGAGAGCGTGGAGTACCGCGATCTCGGGCTGGCGGTGATCGACGAGCAGCACCGGTTCGGCGTGGACCAGCGGCTGTTGCTGGGCGGCAAGGGCGAGCTGACCGACGTGCTGATCATGACCGCGACGCCGATCCCGCGCACGCTGCTGCTGACGCAGTGGGGCGAGATGGAGGTCTCGCGCCTGACCGAGAAGCCACCCGGGCGGGGCAGCGTGCGGACGTCGCTGCACTCGCTGGGCACGCTGCCGGAGCTTATGGCGGCGGTCGCGCGCAAGCTGGACGAAGGCGCACAGGTCTACTGGGTGTGCCCGCTGGTGGCGGAGAGCGAGGCGCTCGATCTGGCCGCGGCCGAGGCGCGGTTCGCCGTGCTGCGCGAGCGGTTCGGCGATCCGGTCGGGCTGGCGCATGGGCGGCAGGACGCGGCGGTGCGCGACGCCACCCTGGCAGCGTTCACGCGCGGCGATTGCCGGTTGCTGGTGGCGACGACGGTGATCGAGGTGGGCGTCGATGTGCCGTCGGCGACGGTGATGGTGATCGAGCACGCCGAACGCTTCGGCCTGGCGCAGCTGCACCAGCTGCGTGGGCGAGTGGGACGCGGCGCGGCGGCGAGCTTCTGCCTGCTGCTGCATGAGGAGTGGGTGAACGACGTGGCGAAGCGACGGCTGACGCTGCTGCGCGATACCGACGATGGATTCCTGATCGCGGACGAGGACTTCCGGCTGCGCGGCGGCGGGGATCTGCTGGGGACGAAGCAGTCGGGGCTGCCGGGTTTCCGGCTGGCCGATCCGATCGCGCATGAAGGGCTGTTGCAGATGGCCAACCGCGACGCGGCGGTGCTGCTGGGGAAGGACCCGAAGCTTACGTCGGAGCGCGGGAAGGCGGTGCGGGTGCTGCTGCGGCTGTTCGAGAAGGCGGCAGCGATGCGGACGCTGGCGGCGGGGTGATGTCGCATTGGTGCCGGAAGCCAGGACGATCGCTAGGCGAATATTCCGGCGACCGGAACGAGCGCGTCCGGCATTGCCTCGATTGTCAGGGTGTCCGACCGACCGGCGCATGCGAAGGCGGTGTATTTGCCGCCGAGGGGCGCCCGATGGACTTCGACCTCCTCGGTTGCAAGGTTGACGATCCAGACCTCGGGGATACCGCTGCTCGCGTATAGTGCCAGCTTGACGGTGCGATCGTAATCCAGGCTGGTGTTGGCGACTTCCACCGCGAGCACGGTGTCTTCAGGCCGCGGCGCCAGCGTCCTGTAGTCGCTGCGCAGCCTGAGTACCGCGAAGTCCGGTTGCGGCTCGCTGTGCCGGCTCAGGCGCACCGGGTTTCCGACCGAGACGATGCCGCGCTCGCCAACCGCCAGCACCAACAGACGATTGAGGGCATTGGTCGCCGCGATGTGCTCGCTGCCGATCGGCGCCATCGCGACGAGTTCTCCCTCGATAAGCTCGACGCGATCATCCTCGGTCAGGATGCCAGCGTCGGCCATCCGGTGGTATTCCTCGACGGTCAGCAGCCGGCGAGGCACTGCAGGATAGCGCGAGAGCACGCCCGGTTCTGCTCGGTCCACGCCGCTCGCCACTCCTCTGTTCACCATGGTCACTCTAGGGCACGGTTGCCGATCGTCCAATCGGGCCGTGCGGGGCCTGCATTTCACCGCGCCCCTCCGGCACAACGCTCGCAAAGTGCGCCCTGGCGCTACAGAAGCCGCGGCGCACGATGCACGCGGAACCTCTCAGATCGTGGCATCCTCACCCGGATAGTAAATCACCATCCGATAGCAATCCAGGCTCCGGCTGAGAAACTCGTATGCCGCCCCCCACAGATACAGGCGGAAGCGCCGGTAGTTGAACTCACCGAAGCGCTCGACGACGATTTCGCGGTTGGCGTCGAAATTGCGCGCCCACTGCTGGAAGGTGAGAAAATAGCTATAGCGGTCGTTGAAGATCTCGAGGACGCGAAGTGGCGACCTGGCAAGCTTGTCGAGGAAGTCGTGCAGCACCAGGAAGGAGTGGTTACCAGGATAGATGTACTTCACCATGAACGCCGACAGCTCGTACTTCCTGGTGCAGGCGCTGCCGTCGAGAAAGATGTAACCACCGGGCTTCAGCAGTGATGCGAACCTGGCGAGGACGCGATCATATTGGGGCAGGTGCTCGATGACGCCCATGATGACGATCGCGTCGTATTTCCGCTCCGTCCGATAGGCCAGCAGGTCGGCATGGATCAGTTCCCAGTCATAGCCGAGGTCCCGCCCGCGACGACGCAGGTAGTCGATCGAACTCTGCGAGATACTGATCCCGGTACACCTGATCCCCCGGCGCGACGCGTATTCGAACCACGCACCCCACCCCGGCCCGACCTCGAGAATGTGGTCGCCCGGCTTCAGCCGCAGCTTTTCGTAGCAGTAGTCGAACTTCCGGATGGTCGCCGCATCGAGTGTGTCCGCGTCACTCGTGTAGACGCCCTGCGTGTAGCACGGAGTCCTGGGATCCAGGAAGCTCAGGAAGAAGTCGGGATCGACGTCATAGTGCGATTTTATCGCAGCCTGGTTGGTCCGTACCTGGCCCAACAGCAGCGGCTGCAGGAAGCGCCATGCCGTCATCAGCGGATGCAGGTCGCCCATCGATTGCCGAAGCTCGAACGGTCGCAGCATGTCACCGTCGATATCGATGTCGCCGGCCAGGTAAGCATCGGCGAACCTGACCTGATCGAGGCTGGTAATGGCGCGCACGGCGTTCCGGTTGTTCAGCCGCACACAGAAGGTCGGCGCGCCCTTGCCGAAGCAACGCGATGCACCATTCGGGAAGTACATTTCGAACGGCACGTCCGTCGTGGCAAACGCCCGCGCGATGCGCTCAAGCCAGAAGCCTGCGGGAGCGGCTGGGGGCACCTGAGAAGCGCCACGCACCGGCCGGATAGTCACCTGATCCGCCATTCTACCGCCTCGCTGTGGCCGTTCCGTCGCGTCCCATCGATATCCTGCCCGTAAGCACGATCAGCGACCGAAAGAGTTGCACCTGCGGCTTGAATCCCAGCGCTGAGCGTCCCAGGTATTTAGCACTCCCACGACCAGAGTGCCAGACGCACGCAAAGCGCGCCGGCAAGGCACGGGGCAAGTCGACCAGCCTTACCAGGCTGGCACCAGGTTAGTCACAATCCAATGAAATTTCGTCCGCTGCACGACCGGGTGGTGATCCGCCGGCTCGATGCCGAGGAAAAGACTGTCGGCGGCATCATCATCCCCGATACCGCCCAGGAAAAGCCCATGGAGGGCGAGGTCGTCGCCGCCGGTCCAGGGGCCCGCAACGAGCAAGGCGAGATTGTCGCCCTCGAGGTGAAGGCCGGCGACCGCATCCTGTTCGGCAAGTGGTCGGGCACCGAAGTGAAGCTCGATGGCCAGGAACTCCTGATCATGAAGGAGTCGGACATCATGGGCATCGTCGAGGGACAGCCGGCAATCAAGCGAAAGGCTGCGTGACCAGCGCGCAGCAGCGATTTCAGGAAGATTTCAGGAAGGATTAAGCAGATGCCGGCAAAAGACGTTCGATTCGGCGACGATGCCCGCCAGCGCATGCTGCGCGGCGTCGATATTCTGGCCCAGGCGGTCAAGGTCACGCTCGGACCGAAGGGCCGCAATGTGATCCTGGACAAGAGCTATGGCGCCCCGCGCATCACCAAGGATGGCGTGACCGTCGCCAGGGAGATCGAGCTTTCCGACAAGTTCGAGAACATGGGCGCACAGATCGTCCGCGAGGCGGCCTCGAAGACCAGTGATGTCGCCGGCGACGGCACGACCACCGCCATCGTGCTGGCGCAGGCCATCGTGCGCGAGGGTGGCCGCGCGGTATCCGCCGGCATGAACCCCATGGACCTGAAGCGCGGCGTCGACAAAGCGGTTGCCGCACTCGTCGATGAGTTGGCGAAGCGCAGCCGCAAGATCAGCACCCAGGCCGAGACCGCACAGGTCGGCACGATCTCGGCGAATGGCGAGGTCGAGATCGGCAAGATGATCGCCGAGGCGATGCAGAAGGTCGGCAAGGAAGGTGTCATAACGGTCGAAGAAGCCAAGGGCGTGATGACCGAACTCGACGTCGTCGAGGGCATGCAGTTCGACCGCGGCTACATGTCGCCCTACTTCATCACCAACGCCGAGAAGATGAACGTCGAACTGGAGCAGCCCTACGTGCTGATCCATGAAAAGAAGCTGTCCGGGCTGCAGGCGTTCCTGCCGCTGCTGGAGGCGGTGGCGCAATCCGGCCGGCCGCTGCTTATCGTCGCCGAGGATGTCGAGGGCGAGGCGCTCGCGACCCTGGTGGTGAACAAGCTGCGCGGCGGCCTGAAGGTTGCCGCGGTCAAGGCGCCTGGCTTCGGCGACAGGCGCAAGGCGATGCTCGACGACATCGCAGTACTCACCAACGGCCAGGTGATCAGCGAGGAGCTCGGCATCAAGCTCGAGAACGTGACGCTCGAGATGCTGGGGCGCGCGAAGAAGGTGCTGATCGACAAGGACAACACCACGATCGTCGAAGGTGCCGGCAAGAAGGCCGACATCGTCGGCCGCTGCAGTCAGATCCGTGCGCAGATCGAGGAGACCACCTCGGACTACGATCGCGAGAAGCTGCAGGAGCGTCTGGCGAAGCTGTCCGGCGGCGTTGCGATCATCCGCGTCGGTGGTTCCACCGAGGTCGAGGTGAAGGAGCGCAAGGACCGGGTCGATGACGGCCTGCACGCGACCCGCGCGGCCGTGGAGGAAGGTATCGTGCCGGGTGGCGGCGTTGCCCTGGCCCGGGCGTCGCTGATCCTGGCCAAGCTGAACGCGGAAAATGACGATCAGCGCTTCGGCATCGAGATCGTGCGCAGGGCGGTGCAGATGCCGCTGCGCCAGATCGCCCACAATGCCGGCGAGGACGGTGCGGTGATCTCCGGCAAGGTCCTGGACCGAGACGAGTACAACTGGGGCTTCGACGCACAGGCCGGTGAATTCAAGGACATGGTCAAGGCCGGAATCATCGACCCCACCAAGGTCGTGCGATCCGCGTTGCAGCACGCTGCATCGGTCGGTTCGATGATGATCACCAGCGAGGCGTCGGTGGCCGAGCGGCGGGAGAAATCCTCGGCTGGCAACGGCACATCGCACGAGATGGATGATTCGGGCTACTGAGCCGATCCATGGCCAACCAGGACGCTCCCGATCCGCAATTCGATGCGATGACCACCAGGCTGCTGCGGCGCGAGGCGTTGCGTCGCGCCGCCGAGGAGTTGAACACCACATCCGGACCAGGGCTCGAGGACGCCCTGGCCCGGATCTCGGCTGAAGCGACCGCCGAGGCCGCCTACCGGATCAGTGTGACTGCAAGGTCCACTCGTCCTGGCGCCGCGCCAAAGCCGAAGCTGCCGGCACAGGAATGATCCCGCGGAGCGGATGAGGCGATTCGTTGCCTCCCGCCTCCAATCCTGCCTAGCATCCAGCGCACCGCCGTTTCCCGCCATCCATCTGGCCATCCCGGAAGGAAGGAGACCCGAACCGTGCGTTCCTGGATCCATCACGCCAAGGGCCGCCACATCCGCCAGGCGCGCGTCGGCCTCGGCGACCTGCGCGAAGAGCACATCAGCCGCCAGGGCTTCTTCGGCCCGGTCGCAATGATCTACCGCGGGCACGGCCCCAACGAGATCGTGCGCATCGAAGGTACGCTGCACCCGCGCCGCGTGGCCGACACTGCGCGCGTCGAGCCGTCCGACATGACCGATCCGCGCGGCATGCCGGAGGTGATGCTGTCGAACGCCGATGTCAGCGTCGCGGTCAGCCGGCGCAGCGCTGCGATGCCGTACGCCTACCGCAACACCGACGGCGACCTGCTGTATTTCGTCCACCGGGGAACCGGCCGGTTCGTCACCGAGTTCGGCCCGCTCGCGTATGAGCCGGGCGACTATGTGCTGATTCCCAAGGGCATCACCTTCAGCCTCGTCCCGGACGCCGGCGACAGCCATATGCTGGTCGTCGAATTGCCCGCGCCGTTGTCACTCACGGAGCACGAACAGGTCGGCCGTCACATGCCGGTCGATCCCACCGTCCTGGTGCTGCCGGAACCTGCCGACACCGCATGGCCGCGGCGCGACGAATGGGAGCTGCGGGTCAAGCACGGCGGCACGCACAGCTCCATCTTCTATCGCAACAACCCACTGGCATCCGTCGGATGGAAGGGCGATCTGTTCCCTTACAAGCTGAACATCCGCGACATCATCCCGATCAGCTCGGACCGCATCCACGTGGCTCCGTCCGCCTGGTGCACGTTCCAGGCGAGCGGCTTCGTCGTGATCAGCTTCGTGCCGCAGATCGCGGTGGCCGATCTGAACGCCGAGGAGCTGCCGTCCTATCACCGCAACGTGGACAACGATGAAAGCGTGTTCGTGCACGCCGACGAATCCGGCGCGCGCAGGCCGGGCATGCTGTCGCACACGCCGCAGGGCATCCTGCATGGCGCGGACGAGGCGACGCGCACGGCGTTCCAGCAGCGGCGCACGCCGGGGATGCGGCGCACGCTGTGCGGCGTCAGCGTGGATACCGACAGGCCGCTCGCGGTGTCGCCCACCTACGAGCGGCTGACGCAGTAGCGTTCAGTCCTTATAGTCCGGCTCGCGCTTGTCGAGCATCCGCTTCAGCGCGTCGAAGTGCCAGTCGTAGGGCGCGCGCCCGGCGTATTTCTCGCCCTTGCGGTACTGCGCGAACGTCGCCTCGATCACGTCGTCCGGCAGGAACTTCAGCGGCCGGCCGCTCGACATCGCCAACAACTGTACCTGCGCGACGCGCTCGGTATAGTACAGGAGGTCGTACGCCTCGGCGACCGACTTGCCGACCGTGGCGACGCCGTGGCTCGCCATCATCAGCACCTTCTTGTCGCCGATGACCCTTGCCAGCCGTTCGCCTTCGGCCGGATCGAACGCCGGGCCCGCATAGCTGTCGTCGTAGCCGGTCACCATCATGATGCCGAGTTCGGTCTGCCCGATCGGCAGGATACGCTGGTCCTCGAGCCGGGTGAGCGCGCTGGCATACGGCATGTGGGTGTGGAACACCGCCGCAGCGTTCGGCAACAGGCGGTGCATCGGCGCATGGATGCAGTAGGCCGACCGCTCGATCTCGCCCTCGCCCTCCAGCAGCGTGCCGTCGTAGCCCACCTCCATGAGGCAGCTCGCCGTCACCTCCGACCAGTGCAGGCCGAACGGGATCTGGTAGTAGCGGTCGTTATGCCCCGGCACGCGCAGGGTCAGGTGGTTGAAGATGCCCTCGTGGAAGCCGTGCATCACTGCCAGACGATGCGCCGCCGCGAGATCCACCCGCGCCTGCCACTGCCTGGCTGCGACATCGGTGTCGATGGTCCGTTCGATCGATTCCAGAGGCATTGTCGTTCCCTTTTGCACCTGCTGCATCGCAGCATACCGGCCGGTTAAGCCTTTGTCATCCGCGCACCCGGCGCTTGCATTGCCGACAGATTTCGCTATTCCGCCCGCCTACGGGAAAATTCGGGGGGAACGCCGCGTGAGCGCCGGAGGCCAACCTGTGCTGATCGACATTGCGGGGCTGACCAAGCGGTTTGGCAGCTTCACCGCGGTGGACGGCGTCTCGTTCACCGTGGCACGCGGCGAGGTGCTGGGCTTCCTGGGTCCCAACGGTGCCGGCAAGTCCACCACCATGCGGATGCTGGCCGGCTTCATGATCCCCAGCGCCGGCTCCGCGCGCATCTGCGGCCACGACGTACAGGAAGACGGCGTGGCGGCGCGCCGCGCGCTCGGTTTCCTGCCGGAGGGAGCGCCGACCTATCCCGAGATGACCGTGACCGGGTTCCTGACCTTCTGCGCCAGGGTGCGCGGATACGGCGGCCGCGAGCTCGCCGAGCGTGTCGAACATGCGATGGCGCTGACCAGACTCGGCGGTGTGCTGCTGCAGCCGGTGGAGACGTTGTCCAAGGGTTTCAAGCGCCGGGTCGGTCTGGCGCAGGCGCTGCTGCACGATCCGCCGGTGCTGGTACTGGACGAGCCGACCGATGGGCTCGACCCGAACCAGAAGCACGAGGTCCGCATGCTGATCGCGCAGATGGCGCCGCAGAAGGCGATCGTGATCTCCACGCATATCCTGGAGGAGGTCGACGCGGTGTGCTCGCGCGCGATCATCATCGCCGCCGGACGCGT
The DNA here is from genome assembly GCA_963812075.1 of uncultured Alphaproteobacteria bacterium. GTDB lineage: Bacteria > Pseudomonadota > Alphaproteobacteria > Acetobacterales > Acetobacteraceae > JAMXLO01. The sequence goes on along the minus strand of CAWETN010000010.1, from coordinate 506,907 downwards.
GGTGGCGGATGCGACGCCGGCCGAGTTGCAGCGGCGGCATCCTTCCGGACGGCTGGACGACGTGTTCCGGCAGCTGACGATGGAGGCTGCCTGAGCATGCGGAACGTCCTGATCGTGGCGCGGCGCGAACTGGGCGGCTACTTCGCCACCCCGGTCGCCTCGGTGTTCATCGTCATCTTCCTGGTGCTGCAAGGCACGCTGACATTCAATCTCGGCGGCTTCTTCGATCGCGGCCAGGCCGACCTCAATCCGTTCTTCACCTTCGTGCCGTGGGTGTTCCTGCTGCTGGTCCCCGCCATCACCATGCGACTCTGGGCCGAGGAACGACGGCTTGGCACGATCGAGCTGCTGCTGACCCTGCCGATCACGCAGACCCAGGCGGTGCTGGGCAAGTTCCTCGCCGCCTGGGTGTTCTGCGCCATCGCGCTGCTGCTGACCTTCCCGTTCGTCATCACGGTCAACATCCTGGGCCGCCCGGACAACGGCGTGATCGCCTCGGGCTATGTCGGCGCACTGCTGGTGGCCGGCGCGTTCCTCTCGGTCGGCTCGGCGCTGTCCGCGCTGACCAAGAACCAGGTGATCGCCTTCGTCCTCGGCGTCGCCGTGTGCTTCTTGTTCGCCGTCGCTTCGTATCCGGTGGTCACCGACTTCCTGTCGCGCAACACGCCGGTGCTCGCCGAGATCGCCCGCCGCATCGCGGTGATCGACCGCTTCCAGGACTTCACCCGCGGCGTGGTCAGCCTGCGCGACCTGATCTTCTTTGCCACCTTCATCGGCTTCTGGCTGTTCCTCAACACGGTCATCGTCGATCAGCGAAAGGCGGACTGACGCGATGCGCCGTCGTATCTGGTTCTCCGTCATCGGCGTCGTCGCGGTCGCCGCCATCGTCATCGGCATCAACATGTTCGCCGATGCGCGGCTGGCGAACCTGCATGTCGATCTGACGCGCAGCCACATCTACACGCTGTCCAGCGGCACCCGGCAGATCCTTGCCGGGCTGAAGGAGCCGATCACACTGCGGCTGTTCTATTCGCGCCGGCTGGGCGCCGCGGTGCCGGTATACGGCACCTATGCCGACCACGTGCGCGAGGTGCTGAGCGAATACGCCGCCGTCTCCGGCGGCAAGCTGCGCCTGGAGTTCTACGACCCCGAGCCGTTCAGCGACACCGAGGACCGCGCGCTCGCCTACGGCCTGCAGGGCGTGCCGGTCGATCAGGGCGGCGTGCAGGTCTATTTCGGCCTCGCAGGCAGCAACCTGGAAGACGACGAACGCACCATCGCCTTCTTCCAGCCGGAGCGCGAGCGCTTCCTGGAATACGACCTGACCAAGCTGGTCTACGACCTGTCCAACCCGAAGCGTCCGGTGATCGGCGTGATGTCGTCGCTGCCGCTGGACGGCGACCCGCGCGCGATGATGATGGCGATGCGTGGCCAACAGGTGTCGGGCGGGCAGCCCTATGCCTCGACGCAGTTGCTGCGGCAGACCAACCAGGTGAAGACGGTCAACACCGACGCACAGGTGATCGATCCCGACATCCAGGTGCTGCTGGTGGCCGAGGCGCAGAAGCTGTCGGACGCCACGCTGTATGCGATCGACCAGTTCGTCATGCGCGGCGGCCGCCTGATGGTGATGGTCGATCCGTGGAGCGAGGCGATGGCCGCCTCGCCCTCGCCCTCCGGTGCACCGCCGACCGACACCGGCTCCGACCTGAAGAAGCTGTTCGACGCCTGGGGCATTGTGTTCGATCCGACCAGGGTGGTGGGCGATCTGGACGGCGCATGGCGGGTGCGCGCCAATGCCGAGGACCGCGTGCAGGCGGTCAACTACGTCGCCTGGTTCAACATCCGCGACGGCATCAACCACGACGATCCGGCGACCGCCGATCTCCAGCAGGTGACCGTCGCGTCGTCCGGTTGGCTCAGCAAGGCGCCGAATGCGTCGATCGAGTTCACGCCGATCCTGACCAGCAGCGCGCGTTCGGGCGAGCTCAGCGTCGACCAGGTGAAGATGCCCGACCCGTCCAAGCTGCTGGCGGAGTTCAAGCCGTCGGGCGGACCGCGGGTGATCGCCGCCCGCGTGCGCGGTGTTTTGAAGTCGGCGTTCAGTGGACCGCCGGAACTCGGCAAGGACCAGAAGCGGCCGGAGAACTTCCCGGAGTACAAGGCGCAGACCGACGGTCCGGCGAACCTTGTCGTGGTGGCCGACAGCGACATCCTGGCTGATCGCTTCTGGGTGCGAATCTCCGACTTCTTCGGCCAGCAGACTGCGATGCCGTTCAGCGACAACGGGCCGTTCGTCGCCAACCTGATCGGCACACTGGCCGGCGGCGACGCGCTGATCGGACTGCGCTCGCGCGGCGACACCAACCATCCGTTCATCCTGGTGAACCAGATGCAGGGCGAGGCGGAGGCCAAATTCCGCCAGACAGCAGCAGGCACTGCAGAAGCACCTCGACGACACCGAAAAGCAGTTGCGCACCCTGCGCCAGGGGCCGAGCGGCAACGAGCAGGCCAATGCGCAGGCGGTGATCACGCCGGAGCAGCGTGCGGCGATCGACACGGCGCGCAAGGACATCGTCGATACGCGGCAGCAGCTGCGCGCCGTGCAGCTGGAGCTGAACCGCGGCATCTCGCGGCTGGAGACCGAGCTACGGGTGTTCAACATCATGCTGGTGCCGGCCATCCTGGCGATCGTGGCGATCGTTCTCGGTGTGCTGCGCGGCCGCCGCCGCGCGAGGGCACGGGCATGAGGCCGCGCACCATCGCCGTCCTCGTCGTTATCGGCATCCTCGCGATCGCCGGCGGCTGGTATTTCGGCACCGCGCAGCAGCCCACCGAGCAGCAGGCCTATAACGGCGGCACGGCTGATGTTCCCGGATCTGGCATCGAAGCTGCCGGACGCGGCACGGATCGAGATCGTCCACCAGGGCAAGACCACGACGCTCGCCAGGCACGGCGATACGTGGGGCCTGCTCGATCGCGGCGACTATCCGGTGCAGTCGAGCAAGCTGCGCGGCATGCTCACCGGGCTTACCGAGCTCCGCCTGGTCGAGCAGCGCACCAGCGATCCGGCCGCAGTTCAACCGGCTCGGACTGGAAGACCCCAACGGCGCGACCGGCACGTCCAACCTGCTGCGCGTGCTCGATGCCTCCGGCAAGCCGATCGTCGCGGTCATCGTTGGCCATCGGCGGGTGCGCACCCAGGGCAACGTGCCGGAGCAGGTCTATGTGCGCCGGCCGGACGACAACCAGACCTGGCTCGCCGAAGGCAGCCTGCAGGTCGATGCCGATCCGCAGCAATGGCTCGAACGCGACATCATGAACATCGACCACGGCCGCATCGCCAGCGTGGCGGTGACGCATGGCGACGAGACGCTGGAACTGACGCGCGACGGCGACAAGCTGGCGGTGAAGACGCCGGCCGAGCATCCGCCGCTCGACGACTACAAGCTCGACGACATCGATCGCGGGCTGGAGCTGTTGACCTTCCAGGACGTGCAGACCGACAAGGACCCGGTGGGCGACAAGGTGGGACAGTCGGTGTTCACGACGAGTGACGGGCTGAGCGTGACGGCGACGGTGTTCAAGGGCGAGAAGGACATCTGGGCGCGCTTCGCCGCCACCGGCAGCGACAAGACGAAGGACGAGGCGGACAAGTTGAACGCCCGGCTGGCAGGATGGACCTACCAGCTCGGCGGCTGGAAGCAGAAGGCGCTGGTGCCGTCGCTCGACGACCTGAAGTCGCCGGCGCCGGAGAAGCCCCCCGCAGAAGCCCCCAAGCCGTGAGCGACCGCGAATATCCCGCACGCCCCATCGTCGGCATCGGGATCGTGGTGATCAAGGACGACAGCGTGCTGCTGGTGCGCCGCGGCAAGCCGCCCAATGTGGGTTCCTGGACGCTGCCCGGCGGCGCGCAGGAGCTTGGCGAGACGGCGGAAGAGGCGGCACGGCGCGAACTGCTCGAAGAGACCGGCCTGGAAGTGGACCGCCTGCACTTCGCCGCCACGGTGGACAACATCCGCCGCGACGCCGCCGGACGGATCCGATTCCACTACACCATCATCGACTTCGCGACCCGCTGGGTGGCGGGCGAGCCGGTGGCGGCGACAGATGTCACCGAGGCGACGTGGGCGCCGCTGGACGCGCTCGACGACTACGACCTGTGGAGCGAGGCGCACCGGGTGATCGCGATCGCGCGCCGGCTGGTGGCGTAAAGCGACGCTACAGCGTCTGTGGCGCGGTGTAGCGCACGTCCAGTTCGAACGGCGTCGCTTCCGGCAGACCGCTCGCCGTGAGCCGCAGCGTGTGCCACCCGGCGGCGCCAGCCTTGAAGTCGAAGCCCTGTCCGGCTGAAGCCGTCCAGCTGTGCCGGGCCACGCTGCCCGCTGCATTGCCGACCTCGAGCGTCACAGCAGTGCCGTTCGTCCACCCGCCGCGATCCATCGCCAGGCTGGCGTGCACATCGGCATGCGCGGCGGAATAGATGCGCGGCAAGCGTCACCGTCTTGCCGTTTGCCAGCCCGGCGATGTCGAGGTCCGGCTGCGCCGAAGAACGACTGCCGCGTCGGGTGGCCGTGCGGGTCGCGGTCCCTTGTCCTGACCGGTGCGCGAGAAGCACAGATAGGACTGGCCGCTGCCGAACGCGTTGCTCGGCACCGTGAAGCTCGCGCGACCCTGCCCGTCGGTCCAGATGTCGCCGTGCCGTCCGGTGTAGTCGTGCAGCTGGGTGCCCGGGCGGAAACGAGGTCTGGCAGGTGATGCTGCGACGGTTCCACGGAGTCGCTGCTGATCGCGGTCAGCAGGCCGGGCCAGCCCTGGCGCTCGAGCACGATCACCCGATCGTCGGCCCAGCGGGTCGCCGTCGCTGCCGTTGGCGAGATGCTCGTGGATCCACACCAGGTTGTCGATCCAGCGGCTTGAGGCCGTAGCAGCCGCGCTCCTGCGCATAGTCCTTGTGGTAGACCGCGGGATAGCCCTCCGCGGTCAGGATGAAGGCGTAGGCCAGCAGCTTCGAGCCGATGATCTGCTCGCCGGGCGACAGGTCGGTGTCCGGATTGTCCACGAAGGTCACCGCGCTGAACGGGGCGCGCGCGATATAGCCGGCGCGGTCGAGACGCCGCATGTCGGCGCCATGATCGCAGATGTCCTGCAGCGCCCAGTGCAGCGTGAAGTCGTAGACCGCCGACCGTCCGCCCATCTGGTCCTGCGCCCACCAGTCCAGCGCGTCCGGATTGCCGTCGAAATATTCCGACACGCAGAAGCGCGTCGCCATGGCGCGCGACGTCATCCACTCCTTGACGAAGCCGACCCAGGTGCCCTTGGTGTCGTCGAACGCGATAGCCCTGCACGTCGAGCGAGCGGGTCAGCCAGTCGCCGAACGCCAACATGCCGTCGATCGTGTAGCGCGGCGGGTCGCAGTTCTGGTAGACGAACTCGTCGCCGAACGCGAAATCGTCGGCTGGCACCGGGCACCGGATCCTCCGGGCGGCGCGGCGGATTGCCGCGGAAGCAGCCGGGATGCTTGGGGAACCGCCCGGCGCCTGCGACGCCGTCAGCGCCGACGTAGCGGTACACGCCGTCGCCGCCGTTCGACCCGGATTGCTGGTGCATCACCACGTCGAGATAGACGTCCAGCCCGCAGGCGCGCGCGACCGCGATCGAGCGCTGCAGCTGCTCGCGATTGCCGAAGCGCGTTTCGCGCGCGCCCATCTGGTTCTTCCAGCCGATGTCGTACTGGTCGAACACGCCGTAGCCGTCGCCGGTCGGCCAGTGCCCGCTCTGCGTCTTGCTGACCGGCGGATACATGATCGCGGTGAAGCCCGCCTGCGCCAGCCCGTGCGCCTTGCTGGCGATATAGTCGTACCACCAGGGCGCGTTCGGGCGTTCCCGGATCGACCGGCGCGGGCACCGTCACCCTGCCCTGCTTCCGGTCGAGGAAGCGGGCGTGCGCGTGATAGATGACGCCCATCGTGCCCTCCTCGCTACCGCAGCACGTCGCCGGAGCGATCGAAGCCCGGCACGTCGTGGCTGATCAGGTAGTTCGATGCGAAATCCCAGTTGCGATAGATGCGTCCGTCCGCCGCACCCTCGAACTGCATGTACGGCTTGAACAGCCGCGCGACATCGGCGCCGCCGCCCGTCGTGCAATTCACCACGCCGACGAATTCGAGCAGCGTCGCCGGCGACGCCATCCTTCAGCGTTCCGGTTCCGACCGAGGCGAGCTGCGCCTTGGCGACGAACCTGCCCGAATCGTCGGCGGCCAGATTGCCGCCGGTCTGCCTGGCTGCTCCAGAAGCCGACGCCGCTCGCGTTCTGCAGCCCGGCGGTCTTCGCTGCGGCGGTGACGCGTAGCAGCGCACAGCCGGCGACGTCCTGGCCTGCCGGCAGGATCACGCTGAACAGGCTGGGGCGTCCGGTTGCCGTGCTGAGCGCATCGGTGCAATCGATGGAACCCGCGTCGGCGGCCTTGCAGGTCCTGGTGTCGAGCGTGAGCGGTGCGGTCGAAGCGCGCACCACCGCGACATCCTCGCGATCCTGGTTGACGATCTGCCGCGGCGGCGGCGGCGCCATCGCGCCATAGACCGCGACGCCGTAGCGCGGAAACTGCGTCGGCCGATTGTTGCCGCCGTAGCCGCGCAGCGGCTCGTTGTCGCCATAGGTCGCGACGAAGAGCTTGCCGCCGGCCACCGTCGGTGGCGTGAACTTCGCGAACAGGCCGAGACGATCGCGGCCCGGGCACCTGCTCGCTGGTCCACAGCGTCTGGCTGACGTCCTCCGCATTCAGCGCCAGCACGATGCCATGCACGCCGCGCTGCTTGTTGGCGTCGCCGTCGAGCGGGACCACCGCCCAGAGAATGCCGCTGCCCGGCGTGCTGCCGTTTGCAGTCAGCGAGAGCATGCCGCCGGGCATGCCGAGTGGCGGCTGAAACGCACTCTGCTTCGGTGCGTCCTGCAGCCTGCCGTTCTTGAACTGGTAGGCCCTGCAGCGGATTGTTCTCGCCCCAGGCGTAGATGAACTCGGCGTCCGGGCCCCTTCCAGAACACCGGAGAGCCGTGGATGTTGCCGTAGTGGGTGATCGCCGTCATGCATCACCGGCGGGAATGCCAGTCACCTGCTGCGCGACGTTCGGGTTCGTGCACTCGCCGCTGCCCGGCGGCCTTGCGTATTTCCCCATGTCGGTCGTCGACACGACGTAGAGCACGCCCTCCTTGCCGCCGCCGACCAGCCAGGCGGCGTGCCCGCGATCAGCACCGGTCCCGCCGAGCCGAGATCGAGGTCGCTGGTCTGCAGGAACTTCTGATTGCACGGCGTGAAGTAGTCCTTGACGACAAGGTTCTGCTCCCTCCAGCCGAAGCCTGACGAAGCTGTCGCCGTAGTTCTGGCCGTTGCTGTCGGCATCGAACGTGCCATTGGCGGTCATCAGGTAGATGTTGCCGTCAGCGTCGACCGCCGGACCCTGGCCCGACTGCCAGATGCCGCCGTCCGACGCCGTTCGGCGTGACCTTCCACATCGCCTTCTGCGTGAGCGTGCGCGGCGTCGAATGCGACCAGCAGCGCCGCGGCTGCCATCGCCGCCCAAGCCGATATAGAGCACGCCGCCGCTCAGCAGCAGCGCCGCGCGCTGCTTCTGCCTGCACGGATTGAACGACACCCGCCGTGTTGCACGGCTGCGACGCGTCGGTGGACGAACCCATGATCACCGCGGCCGGCCTGGCCTCCGCGCCGCTCGCAAGGTCGAGCGCATGCAGCTTGTAGCGAATGCCCTGCGCGCCGTCGTCGTGCCAGGCGACGACATACAGCGTCTTGCGGTCGTCGCTGATCACCGGCGTGCTCAGGATGCCCCATTCGGGGTCGTTGGTGGCGAACATGTCGATGTCGTTGTCGCCGCGCCGCGGCTGGGCCGAGCCAGGTGGCCCAGAGCGGCACGGTGCGGCCCTGCGGGCCGGGCTTGCGCGTTGTCCGCCTCGTAGGCGTAGACCGTGTTGTGCATCGTCGCGACGATGACGGCGTTGAATGTCCCCTGCACGCGCGGCGCATTGGGATTGCCGGCGGTGTCGATCGCCAGACCCGACACATAGAGCGGCTGTGCGACGACCTGGCCATCGGCATACAGCGTCCACAGCCTGCCGAACGTGGCGGAGCGCACGCCGGCGCGGTTCAGCAGCTTCTCGTCGGGATTGACGCCGGTGCGCGCGCTGTCGTTGTGCTGGGTCAGTACGTCCGCGGCAACGGCGACCGTGGGCTCGAGGTGAAAGACGAAGGCCAGCAGGCAAAGGACCACCGACGCTGACGAGGTGATAGCACGGTGAGCCATTCGTTCGCTTCCTTGGCTATCTGAACGCACTGTTGTCGGCTGATCGCCCCGGCCTGCTCTCTGCTGTTGCTTGTGGCGGCGTGGCGGTGCCGCGCGTTCCGCGGTCCACTAGGTGAAATCGCGCCGGCGTGTCAATCGCGGCGCCGTGACGCCTGTGAAGCGGTTCACCGTCGGCGCGTGAAAAACCCCGTGCCGACGCTCAGCTTCGGCGATGCGACCGATGCGTCGACTTGCGTGTGGAGAGCGACAGCGAGGCACCGCCGCAGAGCAGCCCCAGCGCCGCCGGCACCAGCCAGGCGGGACGCAGCATCAGCGGCAGGACCAGGTAATCCCACAGCCAAGCTGCAAGATGCGTGCCGATGAACCCGTGCACCGCCTCCATCAGGTCGTGATCGACCATGAACAGGACCTGACCCAGCGGCACCGCCGGCGGTCCGAGCATGGCGAGGGCCACCGCTCCGACCAGCAGCATCGCGGCAAGAATGGCGAGGACGCGTTGCAACATCACATGAAGAGTTTCTCATTTTTCCGGTCGCTGTAAAGCGACGCGACGAACTCGCCATAGCCGTTGTAGATCTGGGTCGGTACCATTTCGTTGCTGCCCAGCAACCGCTCCCGCGCCTGGCTCCAGCGCGGATGGGCGACGTCGGGATTCACATTGGCCCAGAAACCATACTCCGAAGGCTGGATCGCCTGCCAGAAGTTCTTCGGGCGCTTATCGGTGAAGCTGATCTTGGTCAGCGCCTTGCACGACTTGAAGCCGTATTTCCAGGGCAAGGTGAGCCGGATCGGCCCGCCGTTCTGCGGCGGCAGCGGCTTGCCGTACATCCCGGTCGAGACGAACGCCAGGTCGTTCGCCGCCTCGTCCAGCGCCAGGCCCTCGATATACGGCCAGGGATAGAACGGCGACTGCAGTCCGGGCATCTTCGGGTCCTGCGCGGTCTCGAACACGATGTATTTCGCCGATCCCAGCGGCTCCGCGATCGCCAGCAGCTGGCTCAGCGGAAAGCCGGTCCAGGGCACCGTCATCGCCCAGGCCTCGACGCAACGGTGCCGGTAGACGCGCTCCTCCAGCTGCACCTGCTTCAGCAGGTCGTCGATGCCGATGGTGCGCGGCTGCTTCAACATGCCCTCGAGGCTGATCGTCCAGGGCCGCGGCTTCAGCACCTGGGCGCTCTCCCACAGGTTCTTGCTTTCGCTGAACTCGTAATAATTGTTGTAGGTCGTGGCGTATTTCTCCGGCGTGATGTCGCGCCCCGGCACGTATTTCGGGTTGCGCGGCGTCTGGGAGGCGTCCTGCGCCAGCGCCGGCGCGGCCAGAGCGATCGATCCGGCGCCCGCCAGCGCGGCGCGGCGGCCCAGCACGAGTCCCTCGGGGGTGGCCAGCCGTTCCGGCAACTCCCAGCCGCGGCGTCGCAGAATATGCATCGGGGTCTCCATCATCGCTCTCACCGCATTGTCCGACGCGGCAGGATGCGGGACATTACAGCCGGTCGGCGCCTTTGGCAGGAGATTTCATGCACCTCGCCCGGTTTCCTCGTGTGCGTCTGTTCCCGACGCCCACGCCGCTCGAACCCCTGCCCAACCTGAGCCGCCATCTGGGCGGCCCGGAGATCTGGATCAAGCGCGACGACTGCACCGTGGTGGCGACCGGCGGCAACAAGGTGCGCAAGCTGGAGTGGCTGGTGGGCGAGGCGCAGGCACAGGGCGCCACGCACCTGGTCACTCAGGGCGCGGTGCAGTCGAACCACGTGCGCCAGACCGCCGCGGTGGCAAAGCGGCTCGGCATGGGCTGCACCGCGCTGCTGGAGCACCGGATCGACACCAACGACCGCGACTACCTCAACAGCGGCAACGTGCTGCTGGACCGGCTGTTCGACTGCGCCATCGAATACCGGCCCGGCGGGACCGATATGAACGCGGAGGCCGAGGCGAAGGGCGAGGCGCTGCGCGCGGCGGGCGAGAAGCCCTACGTGATTCCCGGCGGCGGCTCCAACCGGGTCGGCGCGCTGGGCTACGTCTCCTGCGCCCAGGAACTGATGCAGCAGGCCGACGACATGGGGCTGCGCATCGACCGGGTGGTCACCGCCACCGGCAGCGCCGGCACCCAGGCGGGCCTGGTGGTCGGCCTCGAAGGCATGAATGCCGGCGTCCCGGTACTCGGCATCGGCGTGCGGCTGCCGCGCGACCGGCAGGAGGCCAACGTGCACCGCCTGGCGGAGGCCACCGCCGAGTACGTCGGGGTGCGTGGCGGCATCGCGCGGTCGGCAGTGGCGGCGAACTGCGACTATGTCGGACCGGGCTACGGCCAGCCGACTCCGGGCATGACCGAGGCAGTGCTGACGCTGGCGCGGCTGGAAGGGGTGCTGCTCGACCCGGTGTATTCCGGCAAGGCGATGGCCGGATTGATCGACCTGATCCGCAAGGGGGAGTTCGGCAAGGGCGAGACGGTGGTGTTCCTGCACACCGGCGGCGCGGTCGGGCTGTTCGGCTACACCGGCGTATTCGAGGCCGCGATGGCCAGTTAGAGGACGCGGCGGCGAATGCCCTCCTTGAGAGAAAGGCTGTTGAAGTTGAGCAGCAGGCCGATGCGGCATCGGCTGAGGCGGAGGTAGGTCAGCAACTGCGCCTCGTGCAGCGGCAGGATGTGCTCGACCGACTTCAGTTCGAGGATCACGCTGCCGTGTACGATGAGGTCGGCGCGGTAGCCCCAGTCCAGGCGGGTTCCGTCGTATTCCAGTGGCAGGTCAACCTGGCGGACGTAGGGGAGAGGGGCTTTGTCCAACTCGTGGCAAAGGCAGTGTTCGTAGGCGCTCTCGAGCAGGCCGGGACCGAGGCGGGAGTGTACTCGCATCGCCAGCCGAATGATGTGGTGGGTGAGGCGGTCTTCCATGCCTCGCAGGGTCGGTCAACGCGGTTGATCGCGGATTAAGAAAGCTAAGGAAGCCATACACAGAGTTCCACAAAGTGCCCACAGAGTTTCACCAAGAAGAAGAATGGCGCTTCGCGCAGTTGGCTTCGACGCTCGTGCGGGCCACCGGGCGCGCCAGCGCCGATCATACGCCCTTCTTCTCCGTGGAACTCTGTGTGCACTCTGCGGAACTCTGTGTATGACTTACTTCTTTCCCGGAGCCGCTCGATGTTGCGCAGCCAGGACCGCATCCTCACCACCCACACCGGCAGCCTGCCCCGCCCCACCGGGCTGACCTCGCTCTACGTCCGCCGCTCGCGTGGCGAGTTGATCGATGCCGCCGCGCTCGATCGGGCCGGCAAGGCGGCGGTGCGCGAGGTGGTGGCGAAGCAGATCGCCGCCGGCATCGACGTGCCCAACAACGGCGAACAGCAGCGCGAAGCCTTCTTCCTCTACGTCCGCCACCGCATGAGCGGCTTCGGCGGCGGCTGGACGCGCAAGGTGTTCGCCGACGTCACGCACTATCCGGCCTTCATGGCCTGGAAGGCCGCGCACGACGCGGTCAACGAATTGATCAGCAATGTCGGCGGCGTGCCCGAAGCGATCGGCGAAGTGCGCTACCTCGACCGTGCGGCGGTCGAGACGGAATGCTCCGACTTCCGCACCGCGCTTGACTTCAGTGCAGGGACGCTACGCCGAGCCCTTCATGACCGCCCCCTCCCCCGGCATCATCGCCGCCGCGATGCGCAACGCCTGGTACGACACCGAAGATGCCTACCTCGCCGCCCTGGGCCGCGCCATGCAGGTGGAATACGAGACAATCGTTGCGCACGGCTTCGTGCTGCAGATCGACGCGCCGGACCTCGCGATGGAACGGCACATCACCTACCAGGACCGCCCGCTCGGCGAATTCGTCGGGTTCGTCGAACGCGTGGTCGCGACGATCAACGATGCGCTCGTCAACATTCCGCGCGACCGCGTGCGGCTGCACGCATGCTGGGGCAACTACGAGGGTCCGCACGACTGCGACGTGGCGCTGCCGGAGGTTCTGCCGACGATCCGACAGGCCAACGTCGGAGGCTTCGTGCTGCCATTCGCCAATCCCCGCCACGCTCACGAGTACCGCTGCCTGAAGGACCTGCCTTCCGGCGACGACCAGCTGATCGTCGCGGGCGTCATCGATCCGCTCACCAACTTCGTCGAACATCCCGAGGTCGTCGCCGATCGGATCGAGCAGGTGGCACGCGCGGTCGGCGACCCACGCCGCGTGCTCGCCGGCACCGACTGCGGCTTCGACACCTCGGCCGGTCGCGGACGCGTCGCGGACGACGTCGTGTGGGCGAAACTTGCGGCGATGGCCGAAGGCGCGCGGATCGCGACCAGGCGACGATCGTCTAGTCCGGCGCAGCGCGCGAAGTCCTCGCCGCGCTCGATGAAGCTGCGGTAGCGCCCATAACTCGGCGCTGCCGGCGACAGCAGCACGACACCGCCGGGCCGCGTCGCCCGGCGCGCCAGTTCGACGGCTTCGCGCATCGACCCGGCAAGCGTGGCGCACCGGCCGCCGCCGAGCCGATCGTGGATGCGCCGGCCGCTGGCGTCCATCAGCACGACGCCCGGTCGTGGTTCCGCTCGAAGGCGGGCGACCAGCGCCGTGTAGTCGATACCTCGATCGTGGCCGCCGATGATCACCGTCACGGGCCGGTCGCCATACACGTCGAGCGCCGCAATCGTCGCCTCCGGCGTGGTAGAGATGCTGTCGTCGACGTACAGCACCCCGTCCATCTCACCGATTTCCTGCTGACGGTGCGGCAGCGGCGGGAAATCATCCGCAGCGCGCAGCGCGCTGGGCGCATCCACGCCAAGCCAGCCGGCAACCGCCAGCGCGCCGGCCAGGTTGGACAGGTTGTGCGGGCGTGCGAGATACCTGTTGGCCACGCGCAGGTCGGGCGATGCGGCGAACACGCCATGCGCAAGCCCGCGCAGATCGAGCCAGTCGCCGACGATGGAACACGCATCGCGGCTGATCAGCGAATACCGCGCATGGGAAAGCAGGTTCAGCTTGTCGCGCCGATAGGCCGCGACGCTGCCATGCCAGTCGAGATGCTCCTGGTGCAGCGACGTCAGCACGCCGACGTCGCACTGCCCCGCAAAGTCGGCGGCCTGATAGCTCGACACCTCGATCACCGCGGCGTCCAGTCCCGGCGGCAGATCGGTCACCGGCACGCCGATGTTGCCGGCCGCCGCCGCCCTCCAGCCGACGCCACGCAGGATGTGTGCAATCAGCGCCGTCGTCGTGCTCTTGCCCTTGGTGCCGGTCACGCAGATCGTCCGACACTGCGGCGCATCGGCGAACCACAGGTTGAGCAGCGAGGTGAACCGCACCCCCTGCGCCTTCGCGTGTACCACCAGCGGGTCGTAGAGACTGATCCCGGGCGACTTCACCACCACATCGAAGCCGCCGATCGCAGCGGCAATCGCCGCGCGGCCGCTGATCAGCGGCGCGTCCACCGCAGCGGCACCGGCCGCGTCGTCCAGCACCGTGATCGCCATGCCCGGATCGCGCTCACGCAGCAATCGCAGCGCCGCCTGGCCTTCACGCGCGAAGCCCCAGATCGCGACGCGCCGGCCGCGCAGATCAGCCACACGCATCGAGCATCACGAGGTAGCGCTCTGGCACCAAATGCGGCGTCCGCCTCGCGAACAGCGCGCCGAAGTCGCCGGCTTGCAGCCGAGGTGCCAAAGCCTGCACGACCACATGGTCGCGCCACTCCGTCATCCCGGCGAGATGCGCCATTGCCGCCGCACTCTCCTCGACTTCACCCACGCACTCGAACGGTTTGTGCCGCGCCAGTCCGCACAATTCGGCAAAACCGTCGATCTGCGCCGGATCATCCAGCATGTCGCGGCCGAACGTTGCGGTCAGGCGCTGCCGATCGACGAAGGATGCAAGTGCGAGGTAGACGAAGCGGCATTTCGGGCAGTCGCAGCACCAGTTGCCGGAACGGCGCTCGGGCGACTGGCGAAACGCCGTGTTGCAGCTGCGGAAGATGGGCAAGTACTCGGCGTGACGGGCGAAGCGCCGCGCGATGGCGACCTCGGTCAGCGGGCGCAGCAGCGAGAGGTACCGCACGCCCGTCGTCACGTAGTCGTCGATGAATCCGCTCAGCGCCTGCTCGAATTCGAACGACTTGCTGTACTGGTGGTTCACGTCGGCGACATTGGGTGCGCTGGCCGAATGCTCGTTGGACATGGCGATCGCGTCGAACCCATGGATGATCGAGCACGCCAGCACGACCAGACTGAGAATGCCGGTGATCGGCACGTGCCCATTGAGCGCGCCCGCCGCGTTGAGCGCGAACAGCGCCGGATCCAGCGTCCGCGTGGCCCGGATGAACGGCAGGCCGGCTTGCGCGATCGTCGCCTCGATCGGATCGGCCTTGCCCAGCGAGAACAGCACCAGCGGCTCGCCGGCCTGCTTCAGGCATTCGATGGTCACGATGGAATCCTTGCCGCCACCTACCGGCACGCAGGTCAGCCGCGGCGGATCCAACCGCACGGGCGAAGGCGGCGTCACCGCATCGACCGCCAGATGCAGCCGGGACGCGAGATCGATGCCGTTCCGCCAGGCGTACTCGCCCAGGCCCTTGACGTAGAATGCCGTGAAGAAATCCGCGGTCGCGCGATCGAGCGGAAATGCCCGGCACACGATGCGGTCCGGGGCAAACGCCTTGTAGTAGCTCGTGCCGCACGCCAGAAGCAGCATACGGAACACCCGGTCCAGCGCCTGCTCCTGCTGCGCGGACGGCGCCGTGCTCCGCTGCGGGAACACGATGCGCTCCTCGAAGCGCGGGCCACCATCGAATGCATAGCGCAGCGACAGCGTGCCGGTCTCCGGAGCGAAGTCATAGCGCTCGCAGGTGAAGTCACCCGGCGGCATACGCCTCCGCCACTGCGCGGATCGCGCGCAGCTTGGCGTGGTGCACTTCTGCCGGAAGGCTGTCCACCGTCAGGGTGCGCTGGCGCGTGACGCCATCGACCGCCGGCCCGTCATTCACCATCGCCCGCAGGACCGCGCCGTCGCGGTCGGGGTCCAGGCTGGCGATCAGCGAGCGGCGCCAGTCGTCGCGGATCACTGCCAGCGCGGCGATCAGCGCATAGGCGCCCCAGTTCGACACGCCGGCGACGATCAGGTGATCGGCCGGCGTGGCGCAGGCGATCGTCTCGGCGTGCGCCACGTGCGCGCCGATCAGCGAGGCCGGCAGCGATCCCATGCCGATCTCGTTGCCGCCATCGCCGATCGCCAGGCGCTGCCACGGCCCGGCGAGGAACAGATCGTCGAGCGGCGTGGTGAATGCGCCGATATCCTCGCCGCGCATGTTGCGCGGTGCGCCGTCGGCACTGCGCCCGCAACGCTCGATCGACAGCGCATGCGTGATCCCCTTTCCGCGCCACACCGCCACCACATCATCGACGGCGCCGCGCAAGGGAACGACGTCGAGCGGAACGTCGGTGCCGTGCAGCGCCGCCGCGCAGGTGGCGCGGCATGGTTCATCGGTGACCAGGCGGCAGGCGACGCCGACGCGGGTCAGTGCGCCGGCCAGCAGCGCGGCACCGACCGGTCCGTCGGTCTCGGCCGCCGGAGGCGTGCCAAGCGGCACATAGAACCCGGTGATGATGCCCATCGACGGAAGCGGCGCGGCGGCCAGCGAGGATGCGGCGTTCCACAAGCCGCCTTTCGCCGCCGCGAACAGCCCGTCGATGTTGCGGCCCACCTCCTGGTGGATGAGCGCCTCGATGCGGTCGACCGCGTCACGCATGCGACCTACCCTTACAACGCGGCCAGCTTGGTGTTGCGAAGATCGGTGATCAGCATCGAGCCTGGCGCGTGGGTGATGCAGAATTCCGGCTTCACCGCCGCCACCGCCGCCTGCGGCGTCACGCCGCAGGCCCAGAACACCGGCAACTCGTCCGCCCCGATCGGTACCGCGTCGCCGTAGTCCGGCTTGCCGATGTCCCTGATGCCGATCTGCTCCGGCATCCCCAGATGCACCGGCGCGCCGTGCACCGACGGAAATCGCGAGGTGATCTGCACCGCGCGGATCGCATCGGCCGGCCGCAGCGGCCGCATCGACACCACCAGCGGCCCATGGAACACGCCCGCCGGCACGCATGCAATCGATGTGCGGTACATCGGCACGTTGCGGTTGCAGGCGATGTGGCGGACTTCGATGCCGTCCTCGATCAGTGCCTCCTCGAAGGAGAACGAGCAGCCGATGGCGAAGCTCACCAGGTCATCGCGCCAGACATGGCCGATGTCGGTCGGCTCCTCGACCAGTTCGCCGTGCCGCCAGACGCGATAGCGCGGAATGTCGGTGCGGATGTCGAGGTCGCGCGCCAGGGTCGGAAACGTCGGATCGCCCGGCTCCGACACGGCGAGCACCGGGCAGGGCTTGGGGTTCGCCTGGGCGAAGCGGAGAAAATCGTTCGCCAGCGCCTTCGGCAGGATCACCAGGTTCGCCTGCACGTTGCCCGGCGCCAGCCCGGAGGTCGGACCGGTGAAGCCACCCGATCGGATGCGCAGCCGTTCGGCATGACCCAGCGAAAACCCCCGTTCCGGCAACGCGTCCATCGCAGCCTCCTAACCGCCGACCTTCTCGTCCGAATTCACGCCCAGCTGCTTCAGCTTGCGGTGCAGCGCGCTGCGCTCCATGCCGACGAACTGCGCGGTGCGGCTGATGTTGCCGCCGAACCGCAGCAGCTGCGCCTGCAGATACTGGGTCTCGAACATGTCGCGCGCCTCGCGCAGCGGCAGGCCCATGATGTCGGCCGTCGGATCGATGTTGAGCAGCGCCGGCGCATTCGAGCCAATCTCCGGCGGCAGCATGTCGGCGCGGATCGCATCGGCTGCGCCGCCCGGCGCCATGATCAGCAGCCAGTCCATCAGGTTGCGCAGCTGGCGCACGTTGCCCGGCCAGTCATAGGTCTGCAGTGCGGCCAGCGTATCCGCCGACAGCTCACGCGGCTGCATCCCGGCATTCTCCGCCGAGCGCACGATGAAGTGCTGCGCCAAAGGCGGCACATCCTCGCGACGGTCCTTCAGCGCCGGCACCTTCAGCGGCACCACCGCCAGCCGATAGTAGAGGTCCTCGCGGAAGCGCCCCGCGGCGATCTCGCTCTGCAGGTCCTTGTTGGTGGTGGACAGCACGCGCACATCGACCTTGACCCGCGCCGACCCGCCGAGACGCTCGAACGTCGAATCCTGCAGCGCGCGCACGATCTTGCCCTGCGTCTCCAGCGGCATGTCCGAGACCTCGTCCAGCAGCAGCGTGCCGCCATGCGCGCGCTCGAGCACGCCGGCACGACGCGGCTGCGCCGCCGGGTCGGCGCCCGCCTCCAGGCCGAACAATTCCTCCTCGAAACGCGACGGCGCCAGCGTCGCACAGTTCAGCACCACGAACGGTCCGTCCGCACGGCGCGAACGCGAATGGACCATGCGCGCCAGCACTTCCTTGCCGCTGCCGGCCGGCCCCTGGATCAGCACCCGCGACCCGGTGGGCGCCACGCGGTCCACCGCGGCCCGCAGACCGCTGACCACCGCGCTGTCGCCGATCAGCACCGCCTCGGCGCCGGCGCGCAGGCGCAACTCGGCGTTCTCCCGCTCCAGCGCGGCGGCCTCCAGCGCGCGCCGTACCACCAGCAGGAGGCGGTCGGAATTGAACGGCTTCTCGATGAAGTCGTAGGCGCCCTGCTGGATCGCCTGCACCGCCATCTCGATGTTGCCGTGGCCGGAGATCATCGCCACCGGTACCTGCGGCTCCTCGCTGTGGAACGCCTCGAGCAGCGACAGCCCGTCCATGCGCGAGCCCTGCAGCCAGACGTCGAGGACCACCAGCGACGGGCGCCGCATGCGGAACGCCGCGATCGCCGCATCGGCATCGCCGGCGCCGCGCGTCTCGTAGCCTTCGTCCCGCAGGATGCCGTCGATCAGCAGCCTGATGTCCGGTTCGTCGTCGACGATCAGGATGTCATACGCCATCCGCGACCCTCGCTGGCAGCACAACCACGGCGACCGCGCCAGGGCCATCTGGCCTGTCATCGAGCATCAATCGTCCACCGTGGTCTTCCATGATCTTCTTGACGATCGCGAGTCCGAGTCCAGTCCCTTTCGGCTTGTGCGTCACGTAGGGTTCGGTCAACCGTGCGCGGTCCTCCTGCGGCAGTCCGATGCCATCGTCGGTTACGACGATGCGGATATCGTCATCGCCCGGCTGCACGGCAACCTCGATCCTGCCGGCTCCCTCGCGCATCGCCACGGCGTCGGCAGCGTTCAGCAGCAGATTGGTCAGCGCCTGCCCCAACAGTCGGCGATCGCACGGCGCCATCGGGCCGCGCTCGGGAATGTCGCTGTGCCAGACGATCTGCGGCCGCGCGGTCTGCTGCAGCACCAGCACCTCGCGCGCGACGCGGCCCACATCCTCCAGCTTGATGATCGGCTGCGGCATGCGGGCGAAGCTGGAGAACTCATCGACCATGCGGCCGATGTCGCCGACGTGTCGGATGATCGTATCGGCGCACTGCTTGAACGTGTCGGGATCCGAGGTGATCTCGCGGGCGAACCGCCGCTTCAGCCGCTCCGCGGCAAGCTGGATCGGCGTCAGCGGATTCTTGATCTCGTGCGCGATGCGGCGGGCGACGTCGGCCCAGGCGGCCTTGCGCTGTGCCGACTGCAGCTCGGTGATGTCGTCGAACGTCACCACGAAGCCATCGGTGCGCCCGCCCGACAGATCGGCGCCGATCCGCACCAGCAGCGTGCGCCGGCGCGTCGGCGGCGCCGATCTGGATCTCGGCGGTGCGCGCACGCTCGGGCGACGCCGCGGCCTCATGCAGCAGCTCGGCGAATTCCGGGACGACGTCGGCCAGCTCGTGCCCGATCGCCGACAGCAGGTCGAGGTTCAGCAGTTCGTCCGCCACGCGGTTCGGCAGCTCGATGCGGCCCGAGGCATCGAGGCCGATCACCCCGGCCGAAACGCCCGACAGCACCGTCTCGGTAAATCGCCGGCGCTCGTCGATCTGACCATACGCCACCATCAGCTCGCTGCGTTGCGCCGCGAGCTGGCCGGTCATGCGATTGAAGGCGCGCGACAGCCCGGCCAGTTCGTCGCCGGTCGGCGCCTCGGTCACCCGTACCGCCAGGTCGCCGCCGCGCACGCGTTCGGCGGCCAGGATCAGGCGGCCGATCGGTCGGGCGATCTGGTTGGCCAGAACGAGGCCGATCGCCACCGCTGCCAGCAGCACCAGCAGCGCCACGGTCGCGAAGATCCAGGCGAAGGCGACCTGCAGCCAGGAACGATCCTGGTCGAGCCGCTGGTATTCGGCCACCGCCTGCTCGGTGCGCGTCATGTGCTCGAGGATCGCCGGATCGACCGGCCGGCCGATCATCAGCATCAGCGGCGGCGTAGAATCGAGCCGGACCACGGCCTGCACGCGCGTGCCGTCGCCGGCGGCCAGGATCACCACCGTGCCACCCTGGGCCTGCGAGGTCACCGATGTCGGCGGCAACTCCACGCCCATGCCGCCGAACAGCCCGGCGGCAGCCAGCACCTGCCGCGTCAGCGGATCGAAGATCACCGCCTCGGTCAGCCCGCGCAGTGTGGTCTGCGTCGCCAGCACCTCGGCGAACACCGAGGGATCGGCCATCAGGTACTGGCCGGCGCGGGTCAGATCGAACGCCATCTCCAGCGCCACCGAGCGGATGTTGTCACGATGCTCCTCCAGGTAGCCGCGCGAGACCTGCAGCGACTCGCTCACGGCGCGGCGCACCGGGTCGTTGAACCAGGACTGGATGCCGAAATGGAAGAAGGCGACCGCGAAGCAGGCGACCAGGATCGCCGGCGCCACCGCCACGCCGCCGAACAGCAGCACCAGCCGCACGTGCAGTCGCGAGCCGGCGGAGCCGCGGCGCCGCTCGACCCAGACCCGCGTCAGCCGCCCGGCGAGCACCGCCACCAGCAGCAGCACCGCGCACAGGTTGACCAGCACGAGGGCCACGCTGACGCCTGGGTCGAGGCTGAGCGGCGAACCGCGCGCCAGGATGATGAAGGTGGCGAGCCCGATGGCGAACGCCAGCGCCGCGAGCACGAGAGTTACGGCGCGGCCCAGCAGGATGCCGGCGATCCGTCCCAGCACCGTCCGCCCGCGCGAGATCTCCGCCACGGGCGCCGGCTCGGCCGGCGGATCGGGCCGCAGCGAGTCGCGAGGCGGGGCGACGTTCACATCAGCCCTCGCACCACCGGGATGTCGAGGTCGCGGATCTTCTTGCGCAGCGTGTTGCGGTTGAGGCCCAGCATGGCGGCCGCCTTGATCTGGTTGCCTCGCGTCGCGGCCAGGGTCAGCCGGATGAGCGGCCGCTCCACCTCCGCGATCACCCGGTCGTAGATGTCGGAGGGCGCCATCCCGCCGTCCTGATGGGCGGCGAGGAATTCGCGGATATGGCGCTCGACGGCGCGTGCCAGCGGCTCGGGCCCGCTCGCCACCGGCGCCTCGGACGGCGTCGACGGCGTTTCCACGAACTCCGCCGATATCTGCTCCGCGCCGATCGTCTCGTGCGGACAGAGCGCGGCGAGCCGTCGCATCACGTTCTCCAGTTCGCGCACGTTGCCCGGCCAGGCGTAGCGCTTGAGCTGTTCGACCGCGCCCTGGTCCAGCGTCTTGGCCGGCAGGCCATCATCCTGCGCCCGCTCCAGGAAGTGGCGCGCCAGCAGCGGGATGTCCTCCGCCCGCTCGCGCAGCGGCGGCAGGCGGATCGGCACGACGTTCAGCCGATAGAACAGGTCCTCCCGGAACTGCCCCTGCCGTATCGCGGTGCGCAGGTCGCGGTGCGTGGCGGCGATGATGCGGACGTTCGCCTTGATCGGCTGCCGGCCGCCCACCGAAGTGAACTCGCCCTCCTGCAGCACGCGCAGCAGCCGGGTCTGCGCCTCGGGCGGCATGTCGCCGATCTCGTCGAGGAACAGCGTGCCGCCATTGGCCTGCTCGAAGCGCCCCTGGTTGCGGTTCGTCGCGCCGGTAAAGGCACCACGCTCGTGGCCGAATAGCTCGCTCTCGATCAGTTCGCGCGGGATCGCCGCCATGTTGATGGCAACGAACGGACCGCCGCGGCGTTTCCCGTAGTCGTGCAGCGCGCGCGCCACCAGCTCCTTGCCGGTCCCGGACTCGCCGTTGATCATCACCGTCAGGTCGGCCGTCGTAAGGCGTGCGATGGTGCGGTAGATCTCCTGCATCGCCGGGCTGCGGCCGATCAGCGGCAGCCGTTCATCGGTGTCGCGCGGCTGCGGCGCGCTGGCGCTGGGCTGCGCCGGAACCGCCAGCGCACGCCCGACCACCGATAGAAGCTCCTGCAGATCGAACGGCTTCGGCAGATATTCGAAGGCGCCGCGCTGGGTAGCCTTCACCGCGGTCATCAACGTGGACTGTGCGCTCATCACCACGACCCGCAGGTCGGGACGGATCTTGCGGATGCGCGGAATGAGGTCGAGGCCGTTCTCGTCCGGCATGACGACGTCGGTGATGACCAGGTCGCCCTCGCCATCCTCCACCCAGCGCCAGAGCGTCGCCGCGTTGCCCGTGCTGCGCACTTGGTAACCCGAGCGTCCCAGTGCCTGGGTCAGCACGGTGCGGATGGAGCGGTCGTCATCGGCGACGAGGACGGTCGGTGGTGTCATGGATCAGGCGCCGAAGTCGGCCTCCTCGTCGGTCAGCACGGGCAGGTGCAGGCGGAACTCAGTACGTCCGGGACGGCTGTCCACCTCTATCAAGCCGCCGTGATCACCAACGATCTTGGCGACCAGCGCGAGGCCCAGACCGCTGCCGGAGGCCTTGGAGGTGACGAACGGCTCGAACAGATGCGGGCGGATGTCGTCGGGTATACCCGGTCCGTTGTCGCGCACCGCGACCAGCAGGGGCACGTCGAGGCGTGTGGTGGTCCCTGGGACCGCCAGGCGCATGCCATGCTGGAAGCCGGTGGTCAGAGTGATTTCGGGACTGGTCTGGCCATCCTGTGTCGCCGCTTCGGCGGCGTTCTTCACCAGGTTCAGGACCACCTGGATCAACTGGTCGCGGTTGCCCAGGACCGACGGCAGTGACGGGTCGTAGTTCTCGTGGAAGCGCACATGCGGGGCGAAGCCGGACTGCGCCAGCCTGCGCACGTGCTCGAGCACCCGATGGATGTTGACCGCAGTGCGGGCGATCGGCTTCTCGCCGAAGATCTCCATCCGGTCCACCAGGGCGCGGATGCGGTCCGCTTCGTCGCGGATCAGCACCGCCAGCTCGCGGTCCTGCGCATCGACGCTGATTTCCAGCAACTGCGCCGCGCCGCGGATGCCCGACAGCGGATTCTTCACCTCGTGCGCGAGAATCGCCGCCATGCCGGTCACGCTGCGGGCGGCGCCTCTGAAGGCGAGCTGGCGGTCAAGCGCCCGGGCGGCCGAGGCGTCCTGCAGCACGAGCACCACCGCGCCGGGTTCCTCGGGCAGCGGCGAGCCCTGCACGGTCATGCCCTGCTTGCTCAGCCTCGGGCTGTCCACCGACATGTCGTGATCGGACACCGTCGCGCCGCTGCGGCGGACCTGTTCGACCAGCAGGAACAGTGGGTTGTCCTCCGGCACGATGTCGCGCAGGCGCAGCTGCGACAGACCCGAGACCGAGATGCCGAGGAACTGCTCGGCAGCATGATTGACGAAGCGGAAGCGATTGTCGGCGTCCAGCAGTACGACCGGCACCGGCAGCGCGCTCATGATCTGTGCCATGTCGGGTGCCCTGCGGCGTTCGCGAAGCGCCAGCGCGGCACGGGTCACCGGATTGATCACGCCGCCTCGGACAGGATTTCGTCGCGCCAAGGCAGGGCGCGGTCGACGCCACGGGCGATGAGGCGATCGTAGAAGCTTTCGATCAGCCGCAGCACGGGTTCGGCCTCCGCCAGCCGGTTCACCGCGGCACGGAACTCGGCGGACCCCGGCAGCCCGCGCGAGTACCAGGACACGTGCTTGCGCGCCAGGCGGACGCCCGCATGGTTGCCGAATTGCTGAAGGATCGATCTGTAGTGCGTTGTTACCACGTCTTTCTGCGCCACCAAAGATGGCTCGCCTGCACGTTGGCCGGTGCGCAGGAAGTGCACGACCTGGGCGATGAACCACGGGCGTCCGTAGCAGCCACGTCCGATCATCAGCCCGTCCGCGCCGGAGCGCTGCAATGCTGCGGCGGCATCTTCCTCGGTGATGATGTCGCCGTTCGCAATCACCGGGATGCTCACGGCCTGCTTCACCTGGCGGATGAAATCCCAGTCGGCCGAGCCGGTGTAGAACTGCTGGCGCGTGCGGCCGTGCACGGTGACCATCCTGATCCCCGCCTCCTGGGCGATGCGGGCAAGTCTGGGCGCGTTCAGGCTGCCATGGTCCCAGCCCATCCGCATCTTCAGCGTCACCGGCACCGGGACAGAATTCACCGTGGCCTCGAGGATCGCTGCGGCCGCCAGTTCGTCGCGCATCAGCGCCGACCCGGCCTGCTGGCCGAGCGCCACCTTCTTGACCGGGCAGCCGAAGTTGATGTCGATCAGATCGGCGCCGCGGTCCACGGCAAGGCGCGCCGCCTCCGCCATCGCCCCCGGGTCGCAGCCAGCCAGCTGCAGCGCGCTGACCCCGCCCGCGCCATCCATCTCCGACATCGCCAGGGTCTTGCGGTTCTCCCGGACCATCGCCCACGAGGCGATCATCTCCGATACCACCATGCCGGCGCCAAGCTGCTTGGCGAGGCGGCGGAACGGCAGATCGGTCACCCCCGACATCGGCGCCAGGATCACGGGCGTGTCGATTCTCACGCCACTCCCGAGGTCAATCGGGGGCAGATCGAAGCGGCCAGATGTGGTTTCGCGAAGACACTTGCCCATCTATTGGGCAAATTACCGACACGCCGTCCGGTGCGCAATGGCGCAGTTGACGCAAATGCATTGCGCGGCAACGCTGGCGCCATGCGTTGCGCGGCAATTCTGGTGGCGGCGGGCTCGGGCAGCCGGTTCGGTGCCGAGACACCGAAGCAGTTCCTGCCGCTTGCCGGAAAGCCCGTCATCCGGCTCGCCGCCGAGGCGCTCCTGCGGCACGTCCCCCGACTGCTCCCGGTAGGCGAGGCGACCGCGATCGGGGAGGCGTTGGCGGGACTGCCGCATCTGCCGCCGGTCGCCGGCGGCGTCTCGCGGCAGGACAGCGTACGGGCCGGGCTCGAGGCGCTGGCCGCCGACCCGCCGGATGTCGTGCTGGTGCACGATGGCGCGCGCCCGGTGGTGCCGGAGCATACGGTTCCCGCGCTGCTGGAGGCCCTGGAGACCGCGGCGGGCGCGATCCCGGCCGTGCCGGTCGCCGATACGTTGAAGCGGGTCGCCGGCGGGGTGATCACCGCGACGGTGCCGCGCGATGGCCTGTTCCGCGCACAGACGCCGCAGGCCTTCCGCTTCGCCGTACTGCTGGCGGCGCACCGCAGCGACGTGGTGGGCGCCACCGACGACGCGTCGCTGCTGGAGGCGATCGGCGAGAGGGTGGCGATCGTCCCCGGCTCCGAGGACAACATCAAGCTGACCTATGCCGAGGACCTGACGCGTCTGCAGCGCATCCTGGCTCTGCCGGCGGCGATCCCGCGTGTCGGCACCGGGTTCGACGTCCACGTGCTGGAGGCCGGCCGGCCACTGGTGCTGTGCGGCGTGGCGGTGCCGCACGACAAGGGGCTGGCCGGGCACTCGGACGCCGATGTCGGCATTCACGCGCTGTGCGACGCGATCTACGGGGCGCTGGCCGAGGGCGACATCGGGCGCCACTTCCCGCCGTCGGAGGCCGCCTGGAAGAACGCCGACAGCGCCCGCTTCCTGGCGCACGCGGCTCAACGCATTGCGGCCAGGGGTGGCCGGCTGGCCAATGCCGACGTCACGCTGATCTGCGAGCGGCCGAAGATCGCTCCCCACGCCGCCGCAATGTCGGCACGGTTGGCTGCCATCCTGGCGGTCGACGCCACGCAGATTTCGGTGAAGGCGACGACGACCGAGAGACTGGGCTTTGCCGGCCGCGGCGAAGGCATCGCCGCCCAGGCGGTGGCGACAGTGCTGCTTCCCGGCTGAGGAGTTCCCATCGATGAAATGCCGCATCCTCGCCATCCTGCTGCTGCTCGGAGCGTGCGCCGTCGGCGGCCCTCCCGCAGCGATCCCGCCGCCGATGGCCGAGACGATCCCCAGGCCGCCGGTCAGTCCGGTACCGCTGACCTGGCAGCCCGGACATTGGGACTGGACGGGCAGTTCGTTCGTCTGGGTACCAGGCCAGTATGTCGATCTGGGTGCGAAGGGAGGCACCTGGATGCAGCCCTTCTGGCAGCAGACGGGCTCCGGATGGGTCTGGCAGCAGGGCCACTGGATGTAGCGGTTTCCCGTCGCTCTTGCGGCACCCATGCCGCGGTGTTAGTGCCCGGACGCACGAGCAGAGGCTGATTGATGTCGTCGACCTTCGAGACCGTCGCCGGAATTATCGCCGAAACATGCGACATCCCGCGTGACAAGATTACGCCGGAGAGCCACGCCATAAACGACCTCGGCATCGACAGCCTGGACTTCCTCGACGTCGCCTTCGCCATCGACAAGGCGTTCGGCATCAAGATGCCGCTCGAGCAGTGGACCCAGGAGGTCAACGAAGGGAAGGTCTCCACCGACGAGTACTTCGTACTCGGCAACCTCAGCGCCAACATCGACAAGCTGGTCGCCGCCAAGGCCGCCTGAGCCGGGATGCGGCTCGAATACTTCCAGATGGTGGACCGTATCGCGGCGATCAACTCCGCCGCGCGGACCGTCCGTGCCGACTGCGCGGTCCCGGAGGCGAGCCCCGTATTCGAAGGCCACTTCCCCGGCCATCCGCTGCTGCCCGGCGTTCTGATGATAGAGACGATCGCACAGACCGGCGGCTGGCTGGTGCTGGCGCTGCTGCGGTTCCGGCGAATGCCATTCCTCGTTCAGGTGAAGGAGGCGAAGCTTCGTGCCTTCGTCGTGCCGGGCCAGAGGCTGCAGACCGAGGCCCGGCTGCTGCATGACGGCTCGGGCTACGCGGTGGTGGCGGGCAGCATCAGTTCCGCCGGCCGGAAGGTGGCGGACGCCGAGATCACCTACCGCGTCGTGCCGTTTCCGAACGAAACGCTGCGCACCGAGATGATGGCGACGGCCCGGCGCGTCGCCGTGCCGGAGGAACTCCTGCATGGCTAAGCCGCGCGATGCGATCATCACCGGCATCGGTCTCGTCTCCTGCCTTGGCGAGGGGGGCGAGGCCCACTGGGACGCGCTGAATCGCGCTGGCGGCTTCCAGCCGGCCGTCGATGCGACGACGTTCGCACCCTGGTCGGTGCATCCGATGGCGCCGCTCGAGCTGGACCGCCAGATCCCCAGGCGCGGCGACCAACGCCAGATGGAGGCCTGGCAGCGCATCGGCACGTATGCCGCCGGGCTGGCGCTCGATTCCGCCGGTGTAAAGGGCAACGCCGGCCTGCTGTCGCGCATGGACATGATCGTCGCCGCGGGCGGTGGCGAGCGCGACTACGCCGCCGATGCGGCGATCCTGTCGGCGCTGCCCGCGGCCGCCGACCCCGGCGCGTTCCTCAACGAGCGGCTGCTCGCCGACCTGCGACCGACGTTGTTTCTCGCCCAGCTGTCCAACCTGCTGGCCGGCAACATTTCCATCGTGCACGGCGTGGTCGGTTCATCGCGCACCTTCATGGGCGAGGAGGCCTCCGGGACCGACGCCGTCCGCATCGCCTGTGCGCGCATCGCGGCCGGGCAGGGCGAGCTGTTCCTGGTCGGCGGTTCGTACAACGCGCAGCGGCCGGACGTGCTGCTGCACTACGAGTTGGGCGGCCTGCTGTGGAAGCGGCCGTTCGCCGGCGTGTGGTCGCGACTGGCGCAGGGCGGCGGCATGGTGCTGGGCTCCGTCGGCTGCTTCCTGGTGATCGAGAGCTCGCGAACATGCCGGCGCCCGCGGCGCGCCGCCGTTGGCGCACATCGCGGCCATCGCCACCGACCGCAGCCGCCGCCGTCCCGGCGACGCGACGACCAACGCCACGCACCAGCTCATGAGCATGCGTCACCACCTGACGCCGCCGCATGCGGCGGTGATCTCCGGGGCGTCGGGCGTTCAGGCGTCGACGCACGAGGAAGCGGCCTTCCTGCACGACATGGGCCTGCCGGTGCGCGGCACCACGACGGCGCTGGGACATTCGCTGGAGCCTTCGTTCCCCGCCAACCTCGCACTTGCCACGATGGCGCTGTCGCGCCGGCGGCTGTTCGGCCCGCTCGAACCCGAGGAACAGCCGATGGCAGACGAGTTGCGGCAGGTGCTGGTGACCTCGTGGGGACATTGGCGCGGCGAGGCCCTGGCCGTGCTCGAAGCGGTGTAGGAGGCGGATATGGGACGCACGGACCTCGACGATCGCGGCCGTCCCGTCGTGGTGGTGACCGGCACCGGCGTGCTCACCTCACTCGGCACCGGCAGGCTCGACAACTGGCGCGAGCTGACCGCCGGCCACTCGGGCATCCGGCGCATCTCGCGCTTCCCGATCGCCGGGCTGCGCACCACCATCGCCGGCACAGTGGACTTCGTGCCACTCGACGAGCCATCGGCGCCGGCGCTGTCCGAACAGCTCGCCGCCCTGGTCATCGAGGAGGCCGTCGCCGAAGCCGGCATCGGCACTGCCGGCGACTTCCCCGGGCCGATGTTCCTGGCCCTGCCGCCGGTCGAGATGGAGTGGCCGCAGCGTGTCGCCCTGGCCGCGGCTTCCGGGGCGAACGATACGGCGAATTACGATGACCTGCTGCGTGCCGCGGGGACCGGGAAGTTCGCGCGTTTCTACGAGCGGTTCCTGTTCAGCTCGGTGGCCGAGAACCTGGCGGTGCGGTTCGGCACCAAGGGCTCGCCGGTTGCAACATCGACCGCCTGCGCCTCCGGCGGGACCGCTATCCAGCTCGGCGTCGAGGCGCTGCGACGCGGCGAGGCCGAGGCAGCGCTGGTGGTCGGCACTGACGCCTCGGTGAACCCCGAGAGCCTGATCCGGTTCTCGCTGCTGTCGGCGCTGTCCACCCGCAACGACCCGCCGCAGGCGGCGGCGCGACCGTTCAGCAAGGACCGCGACGGCTTCGTGATGGCCGAGGGCGCCGGCGCGCTGGTGCTGGAGACGCTGGCACACGCCAAGGCGCGCGGCGCGGAGATCCTGGGCGTGGTGGAAGGCTGCGGGGAGATGGCCGATGGCTTCCACCGCACGCGCTCCTCGCCTGACGGCAAGCCGATCATCGCCTGCATGCAGAATGCGCTGGACGATGCGGGACTGGCGCCGGAGGCGATCGGCTACATCAACGCGCACGGCACCGGCACGCCGGAGAACGACAAGATGGAGTGGGTCGGTGTCTCCGCCGTGTTCGGCGAGCGCGCTGCGGCGATCCCGATCTCGTCCAACAAGTCGATGATCGGCCACACGCTGACCGCCGCGGGCGCGGTGGAGGCCATCTTCACCCTGCTGACAATGCGGCACGGCCGGCTGCCGCCAACCATCAACTACGAGACGCCCGATCCCGCGCTGCCGGTCGATTGCGTGCCCAACGTCGCGCGCGATGCGCAGGTGACTCACGCGATCTCCAACTCGTTCGGCTTCGGCGGGCAGAACGTCTGCCTGGTGATGGGCCTGCCATGACCCCCCTTCTCCCCCTCCCCTGACGATGCCCGCCCGGGCCCTGGTAATCGGCGGACGCCGCGGCATCGGCGCCGCGGTGGTGCAGGCACTCGCCGAACAGGGGATGGCGATCACCTACACCTACCGCACGGCGCCGGGTGAGACAGCGGTGCCCTGCCGCCAACTCGACCTCGCCGACCGCGCCGCAGTAGAGGCCTTCGCCCTGGAGCAGGAGACCGCCCCCGCCTGGGATGTGTTCGTACAGGTCAGCGGCACCACCTTCGACACGCTCGCCGCGGTGATGGACCAGGACGCCGCAGAGCAGGTGATGCAGGTGAACTACTGGGCCTTCGCCCGCATCGCCCGGGCGGTGGTGCGGCCCATGCTGCGTGCGCGGTCCGGGCGGATCGTGGCGATCGGCTCGGTAATGGGTCTGCACGCCAGCCAGGGCAACGTCGCCTACGCCGCGAGCAAGGCGGCGCTGCTGTCCTATGTCCGCACGCTGGCGATCGAGAGCGGCAAGCGTGGCGTGACGGTGAACTACGTGGCTCCCGGCTTCGTGGAAACCGCGATGCTGGCGCCCTATGCGTCGTATCGGGCGAGCATCGAGGAACGCATCCCCGCGGCACGCTTCGCCCGGCCCGAGGAGATCGCCGCGGTGGTGGCATTCCTGGCCTCGCCGAATGCCGGATACATCAACGGCGCCTACATCCCGGTGGACGGCGGACTCACTGCTTCGCTTGGCAT
Organism: uncultured Alphaproteobacteria bacterium; assembly: GCA_963812075.1. Lineage (GTDB taxonomy): Bacteria > Pseudomonadota > Alphaproteobacteria > Acetobacterales > Acetobacteraceae > JAMXLO01. Next base: position 477,203 of record CAWETN010000010.1, on the reverse strand, counting down.
CCACCGCGGCTAGGCGAAGCAAGCAAGTCACCTGCTTGCTGTTCTGTATTCTTTGCCCCCGCTTCGTCGTGGCCGACCGGGCAGTTGCGTTCAATCCGCGGCGCTCGCGCGTTTGCGGCCACCTCTCGCGCCACGCGCCGCAATGGACTACAGCCTCCGCGGCATGACGACGATCCGCGCCCTGCAACTGCTCGCCGACCGCGAGACCGCTTTGGTGGAGCGCCTGGCACCTCCCTCCCCGGCGCCCGGCGAGGTGCAGCTTCGCGTGCGCTTCGTCGGCCTGAACCACATCGACGTATGGGGCTTTCGCGGCATGGCGTTCGCCAGGCGGCAGTTCCCACTCAGCGTCGGCGCCGAGGCGGCGTGCGAGGTGGTGGCGGTCGGCGACGGCGTGACCACCCTCCAGCCTGGCGACCGCGTGGTGCCGTACGCCGCGTTGGTCTGCGGCACCTGCCCGGGCTGCCTGCGCGGCCGCGAGAACCTGTGCGAGAACGTCGCCGGCGTGCGCGGCTTCCACGTCGATGGCTTCGCCCAGGAACTCACCAACCATCCCGCGCGCCTCACGGCCAGACTGCCGGACGGCGTCGACCTGCGCGATGCCGCCTGCGTCGCCGTGGCGTATGCGACGGTCGAGCACATGCTGTTCGACAACGCGCGGCTCGAGCCGGGCGAATGGATCCTGGTGCACGCCGGCGGCTCCGGCATCGGCAGCATCGCCATCCGCGTCGCCAAGGCCCTCGGCTGCACTGTCATCACCACCGTCGGCAGCGACGACAAGGCAGACAAGGCGCGCGCACTCGGAGCCGACCACGTGATCAACTACCGCACGGACCGCTTCGAGGGCGTGGTACGCAAGCTCACCGGCCGCAAGGGCGTGGACGTGGTCTTCGAGCACACCGGCGCCGACACCTGGAGCGGTTCGCTCTTGTCGCTGAAGCGCGGCGGCCGGCTGGTGACCTGCGGCGCGACGTCCGGGCCGACCGGCAACATCAACCTGATGCAGCTGTTCCAGCAGCAGTATCGCATCATCGGCTCGTTCGGCTCACCGCTGAGCGCGCTCGGCCGGGCCCTGAGTCGCATCGCCTCCGGCGTGCGGCCGGTGATCGACACGGTGTACAGGCTGGAGCAGTTCCGCGACGGCCTCGCCAGGCTGGAGAGCCGCGACGTGTTCGGAAAGCTCCTGGTCGAGCTGTAGCGACGCGTGCTGCGCACCCTCTCGCTCTACGCCGACCGGCTGCTCGGCCGCCTGGTCAAGTACCTGCTGGCGGTGCTGCGCCGCACCGACCCTGACCGCGCCTCCGACTTCTGCGGCGCCGTCGCGCGACGCCTCGGGCCGCTGGTCCCGGCGCACCGCGTCGGCCGCGCCAACCTGCGCGCCGCCTTTCCGGAGAAGGACGACGCCTGGATCAGCGAGACATTGCGCGGCGCCTGGGAGAATCTTGGCAGGGTCGCCGGCGAGTACGTGCACTTGGGCACGCTGTGGGACTACGACATCGCGCATCCCAACACCGGCCGAATCGTCACCGACGATGCGCCGCTGTTCGTCGCTATGCGCGACGACGGCAAACCCGCGCTGTGCTTTGCCGCGCATCTCGGCAACTGGGAACTGCCGGCGGTGATGGCGGCGGCGCACGACATGCCGTCCGCCGTGCTCTACCGCATGCCGAACAACAAGGCGGTCGCCCGCGAGATCAGCCGCATCCGTGCACCGCTGATGGGCCGGCTGATCCGCAGCCGCGCGCAGGCGCCACTGGAGATGGCTGCGGCACTCGAACGCGGCGAGCATCTCGGCATGCTGGTCGACCAGCGCTTTTCGCGCGGCGTCGACGTCACGTTCTTCGGCCGACACTGCAAGGCGAATCCGTCGATCGCGCGCCTCGCCCGCCAGTTCGACTGCCCGGTGGTCGGCATCCGGGTGATCCGGCTGCCGGATCACCGCTTCCGCATCGCGGCCGAGGGACCGTTCGAGCTGCCGCGCGACGCCGCCGGGCGCGTGGATGTGCAGCGCTCGACACAGCTGATCACATCCGTGATCGAACGCTGGGTGCGGGAGAACCCGGACCAGTGGCTGTGGTTTCACCGTCGCTGGCGATAGCGCTCACCGGCTTGTCATCGCACGGCGTACGGCGCGCCACATTTGCGGCACGCTGCGAGCGCAACCCATTGCCAGCGGCGATTTTTGCAAAGGAGATCATCCAATGCGTTCCCTGGCACTTTCATTCACCGTTCTGGCTGGCTTGGCTGGCGCACCCGTGCTCGCTCAGACCTCCGTTCCGGTGACGCCACAGGGCGTTCCGCCAGGCGCCAGCCCGGTGACCGGCGCGCGTCCCGGCAACGACATCGGCACCGGCATGTCGCTGCCCTTGGGCACCCGTGCCAGCAACATCGACGCGAACGACACGCGCTCGGTGATCGCACCGAACCTGCCGACTCCGCCGATCGGTCCGAATGCCAATGCCGTGGACTACCTGCGCGCGGCGCAGAATTCGCTGCAAGCGGGCCGCACCGGCGAGACGCAGCAGGCGCTGGAGATGGCGCAGACCCGGCTGCTCGATCGGTCGGTGCCGATGGGCCAGACCAACAACCCGAGCGACAATCCGGCCGTCAACCAGGTGTCGCAGGCGCTGAAGGCGCTGGCCGCCGGCGACCGGATGCAGACCATGCAGCTCATCCAGTCTGCCATTCCCGCGGCAACCGCATCGGCGCAGTAGCGCCGGTGCTTGCCTGAACTACCGCGGCCGTCCAGAGTAACACGCTCGTGTTGGGCTGGGCGGGATTGCGGTGGCCGGAACGGACGAGGAAGACTTCACCGAGCGGACGCTGACGTTTCGCTCGCCGGCGCTGCCGCCGCGGGCGAACGCCGAGACGCCGGCACATCTGTTGCTGGTGCACGCGGAGAATGCGCCGCCGCGCCACGTGCCGCTGCATCTGCTGCCATTGACGGTGGGTCGCAGCGCGCCGGCCGAGGTGGTGCTGCCGGGAAGTACTGTCTCGCGTCGCCACTGCCGGCTCGAACGCCAGGGCGACGACATCGTACTGCAGGATCTCGAGTCCACCAACGGCACCTTCGTCAACAGTGAGCGCATCACCGCGCCGTTGGTGCTCGAGGACGGCGCGCGCATCACCATCGGTGCGCATGCGCTGACCTATCACCGCCGCAGCCAGCAGGAACTGGATGGCTGGGATGCGCTGGAGCGCGAACTCGCCGAGGCCAGCGACTACGTGCTGTCGGTGCTGCCGCCGCCGATCACCTCGGGACCGGTGCAGGCGGAATGGTACTACCAGCCGTGCACGCGTCTCGGCGGCGACGCCTTCGGATATCAGATGCTCGATAGCCGCTGTTTCGCCGCCTACATGCTGGACGTCGCGGGTCATGGCGCGGGGGCTGCGCTGTTCGCGGTCACGGTGGCCAACGTGCTGCGCCAGCGGATGCTGCCGGAGGTGGATTTCCGCGAACCGGGCGCTGTCATCCGCGGCCTCAACCGCATGTTCCCGATGGAGCGGCACAACAACCTGTTCTTCACCATGTGGTACGGGATCTATGACGTCGCCGAACGTGTGCTGAACTTCGCCACTGCCGGTCATCATCCGGCCTACCTGCTGGCCGCCGGCACGACGCAGCCGATCCCGCTCGGCACGCGCAACCCGTCGATCGGCATCGGCGCGGACCGCGACGTCGCCACCGCGCGCGCGCCGGTGCCCGCGGGGAGCACGCTGGCGCTGTTCAGCGACGGCGTGTTCGAGATCACCGATCACGACGGCCGCGACTGGGATCTTTCGCAGGTGCTGTCGCTGCTGCCGGTGATGGCCATGCCGAAAGGCCCGCTCCGCCTGCATGCCAAGGTACGGCTGGCGGCGCGGCCGGGACCGCTGGAGGACGACTTCTCCGCACTGGCGATACGCTTCATCTGAGGACGCCACCATGGCCGACCTGCCCATCCGCCTCACCTGCGCCGACTATGCCCGCGTCATGCCGCTCGCCCTGGGAGCGATCAAGCCGGACGGCATCGATCTCTCGCTGCTACTCGGCCGCCAGGGTTCATGGCCGATGCGTGCCGAGATGCTGCGCCGTGCGGCGAGTGATCCGACGGTGCATGGCGGCGAGTCCTCGATGGCGGGCCATCTGCGCCGGATCGACCAGGGTGACCGCAGCCTTGTCGCGCTGCCGGTGTTTCCGCTGCGCAACTTCACTGCGCGCGATCTCTACGTGCGCAAGGACGGCCCGATCAGGACTCCGGCCGACCTGCGCGGCAGGCGCGTCGGCATGTACGACTGGGTGGCCAGCGGCTCGATCTGGTACCGGCATTTCCTGCGTTTCATCGACGTGACGCCCGAGGACCTTCAGTGGTGCATCGGCGCGGTCGACGAGCCGAACATCACCAGCCACGTCTATACGCTGCCGGATGGCGTTCGCGCCGCACCGCAAGGACGCGCGCTGTCCGAGATGCTGGTCGCCGGCGAGCTCGACGCGCTGTACAGCCCACCGCGGCCCAGGCGCTATCATCCGGCGGAAGGGCCGATCGTGCGGCTGTTCACCGACATCCGCACGATCGAGCGCGGGTATTTCCGCGCCACGCGCATGTTCCCGCCGCAGCACCTGATCGTGCTGCGCCGCGAGGTCTGGCAGCAGACCAAATGGATCGCGCGTTCGCTGACCGAGGCGTTCGCCCGCTGCACCGAGGACTTCGGATTGGCACAACGCTCTTTCCCCTATGCGTCCCCCTGGCTGGACGCCGAGTTGGAGGAGACCGAGGCGTTGATGGGCGCCGACTTCCACGCCGAGGGCTACGAGCGGAACCGCGCAGCCATCGAGGTGTTCGCCGACCAGGCTCATCGCGCCGGCATCGTGCGCCGGCAGATCAGTGCAGAAGAGTATTTCGCCGAATACCTCGAGTCCTGACGCGTCAGAGCGTCATCAGTTTGCCGAACCCGGGCACGCTGTCGCGCACCCCGCCGGTGCGCAGGGCGTGCCAGGCCATCGCCTGGTTGCTGGTCACCACCGGCCGGCCGAGATCGCGCTCCAGCATGGCGATGATCGGCGTCGCGCGGATCGTCGTGCAGCTGAGGAAATACGCATCGGCATCGCTGTTCCGGTTGGCGATCGCCAGCCGGTACCAGACGGCCGGATCGACATCCGCATAGGCCGGGCCACCGCCTTGCAGATCGAGCGCGACGTCGTGCAGGACCGCCACGCCATGATGGCCGAAGAACGCCACCTCGCGGCGGTTCACCGCCGCCGGGTACGGCGAGAGCAGCACGATGCGCCTTGCATCGAGGGTGCGGAATGCCTGCACGAGGGCCTCGGAGGTCGTGACGGTGGGCGTGTCGGCCACCGCCGCGATGCGCTGCCTGATGCGGCTCTCCATGTCGATGTCGAAGGTCGAGACCGCGGTGCAGTGGAACGCAATGATGTCGACGCCGGCGTGGGACACGAGTTGCGCCGCCTCTTCGATGCGCTCCACCATGGCCAGCAATTCATCGCTCCCGCTGCCCACGAGTTTGAGCCGCGTCGTGTGCACCGCGACGCCCTCGGGCAGCATCGAGGGCAGTTCCGGCTCCGCGACGCGATTGCTCGACGGCAGCAGCATGCCAAGCCGCAGGCGCCAGCCGTACCTGACTGTCCGTGGCGACTCGCCGGTCATGCACAAGGTCCCTCTGGTGGTGGGCGTCGGCACGCTATCGCCGGAAGCGACGCGGTGAAAGCCGGCAAGGGGGCTTTCGCAGGTGCGGCATAAGCCTCATTGTAGACCCCGACAGAATCCCGAGGCATGCATGGCCGAAAACGTCCACGCCGCACCGGAAACCAAGACTGGCGAGACACAGCCGCCGGTTGTGGTGAAGAAATACGCCAACCGGCGGCTCTACAACACCGAAAGCTCCAGCTACATCACGCTGGACAACCTGGCCGAGATGGTGCGCCAGGGACGCGACTTCGTGGTCTACGACGCCAAGACCGGCGAGGACATCACCCGCGGGGTGCTGACCCAGATCATCGTCGAGCAGGAGGCCAAGGGCCGCGCGCTGCTGCCCACTGCCTTCCTGCGCCAGCTGATCGGGTTCTATGGCGACCAGATGCAGAGCATGGTTCCACGCTTCCTGGAGCAGGCGATGGGGGCGCTGGCGCAGCAGCAGGAGCAGATGCGGTCGGCGATGCAGAAGACCATGGGATCGATCGGCACGATATTCCCGTTCGGCAACATGGAGGAGGTCAGCCGGCAGAACATGGCGATGATGGAACGGGCGTTCAGCCTGTTCACCCCATTCTATCGCGGCACCGACGCGCCCGGGCCGGATCAGGCAGCGGACCACGATCCGGCGCGGGAGATCGCTCTCCTGCGCGCCGAAGTGGAGAGCCTGCGGAGCCAGCTCAAGGATGCGAAGGTCGAGGCGCCCTCGAAGTAGCCGTCATGCCAGCACCGTGACGTCGTCCCAGGCATAGGCGATACCGGTTGCGCTGAAGCCGTCGCGGCGCTGCTCCCGTCGGGCGACCTCCCGTCCGCCCAGCGCCTCGTAGAAGCAACGCGCTGCGGTGTTGCCTTCCATCACCCACAGCACGGCGCTGCCGTGCCCCTCCGCCAGCAGATCGCGTGCGGCGTGCCCGATCAATGCACGCCCGATCCCCTGCCGCTGCGCCGCCTGCAGCACGTACAGGGCGTAGATCTCTCCCGAGCAGGGCAGCGAGTCGTCGCGCCGCGGCCCGCTGGAGACGAAGCCCGCGATGCCGCCGTTGCGCTCGGCGAGCCAGACGGCGGCGCCCTTCGCCAGCGCGTCGCGCCACATCGCCGAGCGCTCCCCCGCATCGAGCGCCGCCAGCGCCGCGTCGGGTACCAGACCCGCATAGGCCTCATGCCAGGCTCGGACATGGGCATCGCCCAGCGCCGCCGCGTCCGCCGGCGTGGCGCGGCGGAACCCGACGGCGGAGCGCGCGGCGGCAATGAAGGCGCGGATCAGCGCCGGGTCCTTCACCCCGCGCTCCCGCTCCACTCCGGACGACACGTCGACCGCGGTCGCCCCGGTCGTCCCGATCGCCTCGGCGACGTTGGTCACCGTGAGGCCGCCGGCGAGGATCCACGGTGCCGGGGCCCGCCAGCCGCGCAGCAGCGACCAGTCGAAGCGCAGGGCGTTGCCGCCGGGTCGCGTCGCCTCTGGCGGCGGTTTCGCCTCGAGCAGCAGGCGGTCCGCCCCGCCCGCGGAGGCCGGCAGGTCGGACACGCCCGCCACCCCGAAGGGGCGCCATACCGGCAGCCCGAAGCCGGCCCGAAGGGCGGCAAGGTCAGCGCTGCCGTACAGTTGCAGGACGTCCAACCGGACGTGTTCGAGCACCGCAGATATCGCCGCCGGGGTCGCATCGACGAACAGCCCCACGCGCAGCGGCCCTCCGGACGAGCGCGCCGCGAGTTCGGCGGCGCGCGACGGCGCGACATAGCGCGGCGACGGCGGGAAAAAATTGAAGCCCAGCCAGTTCGCCCCGGCTGCAACCGCCGCATCGAACGCTGCGGCATCGTTGATCCCGCAGATCTTGACCTGCACGCTCATGGCTGCGACGGCGGCAGGCGCGCCTTCAGTTCCAGCACCTGCGCCTCCAGCAGCCGCACCGCCTGTTCGGCGCGCCTGGCGCGCCGACGTTGCGCCAGCTCCGACAGCCAGACGACGCTGCCGCCGAGCAGGAAGGCAATCGCCATGGCGCCCAGGATCGCCAGCGACAGCGGCAGTTCCATCGCGTAGTCGGTAGGCCAGAGGCGCAGGCTGACCGGTGCGGCGTTGGACAGCGCGAACAGCACCAAGAGCAGCAGGCACGGGAGGGCGATCAGCAGGCGCATGCGACCTTCGCTAGGAGAGATGGGAAGGAAGCGCTAGCCTGTCGCTCGCAGCGGCTTGCCATGATTGACCCGCTCGCGCAGCTCCTTGCCCGCCTTGAAGAATGGCACCGCCTTCTCGTCCACCGGCACCGCCTCGCCGGTGCGCGGGTTGCGCCCGGTCCTGGCGTTCCGCCGCTTGACCGTGAAGGCGCCGAAGCCGCGCAGCTCCACGCGCTCGCCGCGCGACAGCGCGGCCGAGATCTGATCGAAGATCGTGGCCACGATCAGCTCGACATCCGCCCCCCGCAGATGCGGGTTGCTGGCGGCAAGTTCCGCAATGAGTTCCGACCTGGTCATGGTCCCAGCAGCCGCGTTTCGGTTCAACCTTCGAAACGTTGCCTGACCAACCTGCCGCCGTCAAGCATAACTCCTTGGGAAAACAGGCTTTTCCAGAATTCAGTGAACATCCACCCGAGAACTCTCGGACAATGCCCGGCTGGCGAAGCCCTTGGTGGACACGTCGTCCACCGGAAGGTCCGCCGATACGCCGTTCTGCTGCGCCAGCCAAAGCCGTGCGTCATGCTCGCCGCCGATCGCGTCGACCAGGCCCAGCTTCAGCGCCTGCCGCCCGGTGTACGCCCGGCCATCGGCCAGTTCGCGCACGCGCGCGGCATCCATGTGCCGGCCACTCGCAACCATGCCGACGAACTGGTCGTACATGTCCATGACGAGGCCCTGCAGCACGTCCCTGCCCTGCTGCGTCAGCGGCCTGATGAAGCTGGGCTGGTCCTTCAGCGGCCCCGAGGTGATCGCCTCGGCATTGATGCCGATCGACCTGAGCAGGCCGGACACCTCGCCGGTTTCCAGCAGAACGCCGATCGAGCCGGTCAGGGTGCCTTCGCGCGCGAAGATCCGCGCGGCCGGCACCGCCACCATGTAGCCGGCGGATGCCGCGGTGCCGCCCATCACCGCGACGACCGGCTTCTTCCCGGCGACCCGTGCGATGGCGTCGTGCAGACCCTCGCCGCCCGCCACGCTGCCCCCGGGACTGTCGATCACGACGATCAGCGCCTTCACGCTGTCGTTGTCGGCCAGCCTCGTGACCGCCTCGTCGAGCTTGCGGTCCTCGGTGATCACGCCGGTTACGGTCAGCCGCGCCAGGCGCGCACCACCCAGGCGCGCCCCCTCGCCGCGCAGCGCCACCAGGACCGCGACCAGCACGGCCAGAACGGCACAGGTGCGCCATATCGTCAGGCGGCGCTTGAGCCTCCGCCGATCGAGCAACAGATCGGTCTCGAGGCTCATGCGCGGTGATCGGCGATCACCTGATCCGTGTGCCTCAGCTGTCCGTCTGCGCCTGCTGGTTGCGCCGGCGGATGGCTGCGCCGAGGATGTCGCCCAGCGACGCGCCGGAATCGGACGAACCGAATTCGGCCATCGCCTGCTTCTCCTCCTCGACCTCCTTGCCCTTGATGGTGAGGTTCAGGCGGCGGGCCGCGCGATCGACAGCGACCACCTTGGCATCCACCTTCTCGCCCACGGCAAAGCGGTCCGGCCGCTGGTCGGGCTTGTCGCGCGCCAGTTCGGCCCGGCGGATGAAGCCGGTCAGCACGTCGCCCACCTTCACCTCGATGCCGTTCGCCTGCACCGCGGTCACCACGCAGGTGACGACGTCGCCCTTGTGCACCGAATCGAACACCGCAGCGGCCGGATCGTCCTTGAGCTGCTTGATGCCCAGGCTGATCCGCTCCTTCTCGACGTCGACGTCGAGCACCCTCGCCTTGACCAGCTGGCCCTTCTCATACTTGGTGATGGCCAGTTCGCCGGGCTCGTCCCAGGAGATGTCGGACATGTGGATCATGCCGTCGATGTCCGGCGACAGGCCGATGAACAGACCGAACTCGGTGATGTTGCGGACCTCGCCCTCGACCTCGGTGCCGATCGGATGCTCGTCGACGAACTGCTCCCACGGGTTGCGCTGCACCTGCTTCAGGCCCAGCGAGATGCGCCGCTTCGAGCCGTCCACGTCGAGCACCAGCACCTCCACCTCCTGGCTGGTGGCGACGATCTTGCCGGGGTGGACGTTCTTCTTGGTCCACGACATCTCGCTGACGTGCACCAAGCCTTCCACGCCTGGTTCCAGCTCCACGAAGGCGCCATAGTCGGTGATGTTGGTGACGCGGCCGGTGTACTTCGCGCCGACCGGGTATTTGGCGGCGACGCCCTCCCACGGATCGGCCTCGAGCTGTTTCATGCCAAGCGAGATGCGCTGGGTCTCCGGGTTGAACCGGATCACCTGCACCTTGACCTGCTGGCCGATCTGCAGCGCCTCGGACGGATGGTTGATCCGCCGCCAGGCGATGTCGGTGACGTGCAGCAGGCCGTCCACGCCGCCCAGGTCGACGAAGGCGCCGTAGTCGGTGATGTTCTTCACCACGCCGTCGAGGATCTGGCCTTCCTTCAGGCCCTGTATCAGCTCGGTCCGCTGTTCGGCACGGGTCTCTTCGAGCACGGCGCGACGCGACACCACGATGTTGCCGCGGGCACGGTCCATCTTGAGGATCTGGAACGGCTGCGGCGTGCCCATCAGCGGGCCGACGTCGCGCACTGGGCGGATATCCACCTGGCTGCCGGGCAGGAACGCCACGGCGCCGCCGAGATCGACGGTGAAGCCACCCTTCACCCGGCCATAGATCGTGCCGTTGACGCGCTGCTGGCCCTCGAACGCCTTCTCGAGGTTGGTCCAGGCCTCCTCGCGACGGGCCTTCTCGCGCGACAGGATGATCGCGCCGTCCCTGTCCTCGTAGCGCTCGACATAGAGCTCGATGACGTCGCCCGGCTTCACCTCGGGCTTGCTGCCCGGCGGGCCGAACTCCTTGAGAGCGATACGGCCTTCCGACTTCAGGCCGACATCGACGATGGCGAATTCATCGGTGAGGCGGAGGACCCTGCCGGTGACGACGGACCCGTCGAAGCCGGTGTCCTGGCCGAGGGTCTCATCGAGGAGGGAGGCGAAGTCCTCGCCTTTGAAGTGGTCCTGCATCGGGGCAGGCGGTGCGGTGCGGGCGACAGTGGCGGATAGTGCCATGTGTTGGTTGGGTTCCGTTACGGGGGGGCCGGACGGGTCGGTCCGGTCTGGGCCGTTGGTATGCGCATTCCACGCGGGAAACACGTCTTGCCCGCGGGAAGCCCCGCGGGCCGGGTTGAAGATGCACGACGGGCCCGCCAAGCGGGCACCGTGCGGGGAGAGATACGCTGCATTGGGGCCGAGTCAAGCCGCGAATGCGCGCCGCGCGTCCGCCGTGCCGCCGCGGGATTTAACGGTATCACAACGATACCGGCGCATAGACGCAGCGCGCGAGGCCCTCGACCGCACTTGCACCGGCCTGGACGTGCCACATGACGCTCGCCGATCAACGGGATGTTTCCGCCGGCTGCCGGCCGTGGCTCGATCTCGCCGCCGCGCTGCGTCAGCGGACCCCATGCTGGCTGGCGTGCATCCTCCTGGTCGCCGCGACGCTTGCCGCGCTGGCGGCATCGCCCCCAGCCCTCGCCGTGAACTGCTCGTCCGCGCAGGCCAACCTCATAGCGCGGGTCCAGTGCCAGGTGGCCGGACAGGAAGCCGTGCTTGCCTACTTCAACACGCTGCCGGGCCTGGCCGCGGGCAACGCCCTGCTCGCCGCCAACCTGCGGACCGAGGAAGTCCTGTACCTCGGTTCGACGCAGCAGCAAAGGATCGCCTCGGGGACGGTCTTCATCACCCAGGGTCAGGCCCTCCAGGCCAACATCCTGCTCCGTGCGTTCCCCGCCAACCCGAACTTCGGGTACGGTCCGACAGGGCTGCCGATCGCGCCCGAACTGCCGATGTCGGTCACCAGGGCGGTGGATTCGGTTATCCTGCACTCCCAGGTCGTCGCGATGAAGCCGCTGTTCGGCAGCGCCGATGTGTATGGCCACGCTTACGGCCTGTTGCCGGGACAGGTCGATTCCATCGGCAACCCGCCACCGTATCAGGTCTCCGCCGCGATCCGGGACAATCCGTTCACCGCATCCAACTCGTCGCCCCTCGCCGCCGCGAACCAGCAGACGGACAACGGCTTTGGCGTGAACTGGCAAGGCCAGAATGGCAGCAATTCGAAGACCGGCGATTTCCCCAGCGCGCACACGATGCTTGCGACCTTCAACGCAATCACATTTGCCACTCTGGCGCCGGGCTATTACCAGCAGCTGGCCCGCTCGGTGGAGCAGTTCGCCCGCGATCTGAACGTATTCGGCGGGCATTATCCCCTGGATGTGGTCGGCGGCCGCATTCTCGGCAATTACGTGCTGGCGCAGACCCTGGCAGGCAATCCGCTCTATCCTTCGTCCATCCCGGCCAATATCGCCTCGCTCAGCCACGCGATGCAGGGCTATCTCGGCGGCGGCGGCAGTTCGCCCTACGCCGCGGCCTGCGCCGGCAGGCTTGCCGCCTGCATCGCCGGCGGCTCCATCCCTGGCGCAACGCAGTTCGCCTCGCAGATCCAGGCCTATACGAATGACCTGACCTACGGCCTGCCGTCGGTCGGCGACACGACCAGGCCACCGGTCGTCCCGCCAGGCGCCTATTCACTGATCGCCACGCGGTTCCCCTATCTCGACACGGCACAGCTCAATCAGGTCCTCGCCACCACCGAACTGCCGTCCGGCGTGCCGCTCGACGACGGCAGCGGCTGGGCGCGGCTCAACCTGTATGCAGCCGCCAGCGGTTATGGCGCGCTCCCCTCGAACGTCACCGTGACCATGGATGCGGCGCGCGGCGGGCTGCACGCCTTCGACGTCTGGAGCAACAGCATCTCCGGTCCCGGCGGCCTGACCCTGCAGGGCACCGGAACGCTGATCCTGGCGGGCAACAACACCTATGCCGGCGATACCATCGTTCAGGGCGGCACGCTGGGCGTCACCGGCACACTGGCCGGCAACCTGGCGGTCTGGTCCGGCGGCAGCTTTGCCGGCAACGGCGTCATCGGCGGTTCGCTGACCCTGCTTGCCGGCTCCACCTATCAGGCGGCGGTCGGTCCGGGCGGCGCCAACCTCGTTCGGGTCGGCGGTGTCGCGACGCTGTCCGGCGGCACGGTCGTGGTCAGCAGTGTCGGCAACAACCCCGCGCTGGGGAGCACCTGGCCGATCCTCACCGCGGCCGGCGGCGTTTCCGGCAGCTTTGCCGCGCTGACCGAGCCGACCGGCGGCCTCGCCCCCGGCACCAGGTTCGACCTGCTGTACGGCGGCAACGCGATCAGCGTGACGGTGACGCCGAGCCTGTACGGCGGCCTCGCTGCCGCCGGCGTCGTGGAGAGCCGGAGCGAACGCGCCGTCGGCGGCGCCTTGGATGCGGTCCGCCCCGCCCCGGGCGTGGCGATGGATCCCGCCCAGCTGGCGGTGTTCGGCCGGCTCTACACATTGCGGGCCGACAGCATTGCCGCCGGTCTCGATGAACTGGCTCCCTCCATCTATCCCGACGCGATGATCGCGGCGCGCGACGCCTGGTACCTGATGGCCAGTGCCGTCAGCGGACGGCTGGCGGCGCAGCGCGGGCTGGCCGCCGACCGCACCACCGGCACCGCTGCCGGACCCGACGGCAGCACGGTCTGGGTGAGCGGTCTCGGCGGCTACGCCAGCATCGGCGCAGGCGGTGGTTCGCCGGGCCTCAGCGTGGGGCTGGGCGGCATGGCGACCGGCCTCGACATGCCGCTGCCCGGCACAGGGCGCGCCGGCGTAGCGGTCGGCACGGTCGAGGGGCGGACCGCCTCGCACGCCGGCGGCGACGCCACCAGCAGTACCGCGCAGCTTGTCGCCTACGGCCAATGGCGGCGTGGGATGGTCTTCGCCGATGGCCAGCTGGGTCTGATGCACCAGCAGGAGATCGTACATCGGCCGCTGCCGCTCTTCGGCGCATCGACGCGCGGCGACGCCAGCGGGCTGGCCGCCGGTGGCGGCGTGCGCGTGGGCCTGCAACAGGCGCTGGGTGAATGGCTGATCGAGCCGAACCTCGGTTTCAGCGGCTTCCACATGCACCTGGGCAGCGTGGCGGAGACCGAGGCGGCACTCGCCGAGACCGTCGCCGGCGCGTCCCTGGGCAGCGCCGAGGGCACGCTCCTTGTCAATGCGCAGCGCGCCTTCACTTTGAACGAGGCCGCACGGCTGACCGCCAGGGGCCGCCTGGGCTGGTCGCACGAATTCGCCGACAACGTGGCGCGGGTCTCGGCAGGCTTCGCGGGCCTGCGCGGCAGCGGCTTCGGATTGGACAGCGCGCCGATCGGGCGGGACGCCGCCGTGGTCGGGCTGGCCGCCGACATCAATGTGGCATCCTGGCCGGTGACCATGCTGGTCGCCTACGACGGCGCATTCAGCGGCAGCAGCAACGCCCAATCACTCAATGCCGGGGTGCGGTTCGTCTGGTAGGCGTGAGGCGGTAGCAGCCGATGCGCGAGTGGTTCACCCGCCGCGGTGCAGCCGGGCGCGCACGTGCCGCATGGCGCAGCCGAAGGCGGCATCGGCATCCATTGCCGTCGTATCCAGCACCAGCGCATCCTCCGCCCGGCGCATGTTCGGCGCATCGCGGGTATCGCGCGCCAGCATTTCGGCCTGCACTGTGGCCGGATCGGCCGCGGTGCCCTTGGCCCGAAGCTCCAGCCAGCGCCGCCGCGCCCGTTCCGGCAGCGAGGCCGTGACGTAGAGCTTGGCGGTCGCGTCCGGGAAGATCACCGTGCCGATGTCCCGGCCGTCGAGCACCGCGCCCTGCGCGGTGGCGAAGCCGCGCTGGAAGTCGAGCAGCGCCGCCCGGACCGCCGGGATCGCGGCGACCGAAGCGGCCGCGGCATCGGCCTCCGGCCCCCGCAGGTTGTCGCGCCGCAGGTCATCCGGCCGCAACTGCCGCGCGGCGGCCTCGGCCGTCGCCGGGTCGCCAGGGTCGCCCCCGCCATCCAGCACGCGCCGGCCGACGGCGCGATACAGCAGGCCGGTGTCCAGATAGGGCAGGCCAAGCGCCGCCGCGATCCGCCGCGCCAGCGTGCCCTTCCCCGCCGCCGCAGGTCCGTCGATCGCGACGACCGGGCCGCGCGTCACGCCGGCGACAAGGCGCCGCCGACACCGTTCAGCAGCGCGGCGAAGCCAGGAAAGCTCGTGTCGATGAAGGCAGCCTCGTCCACGGTGACGGGCTGTTCGGTGGCGACGCCCAGGACCAGGGCGGCCATGGCGATCCGGTGGTCCATATCGGTCGCCACCAGTCCGCCCCCCGGCAGCGCGCGACCGTCGCCGTGCACGATCAGGTCGTCGCCCTCGACCTCGACCCGTGCGCCGTTCACCGCCAGCAGCGCTGCCGTCGCGGTGACCCGATCGCTCTCCTTGACGCGGAGCTCCTTGAGACCGCGCATCCGCGTCGTCCCGGCCGCGTAGGCGGCGACGACGGCGAGGACGGGGTATTCGTCGATCATCGTCGGCGCCCGCTCCCACGGCACGTCGACGCCGCGCAGCATCCCGTGCGACACGACCAGGTCACCCACCGGCTCGCCCCCCTCGGTCCGGCGGTTCTCCACGACGATGTCGGCGCCCATCTCGGCGAGCGTCGCATAGAAACCGCAGCGCAGTTCGTTGAGCCCGACTCCGGCGATGGCCAGGCGCGAACCAGGGACCAGGAGCGCGGCGGCCACCAGGAACGCCGCCGACGAGGGATCGCCCGGCACCGTCACGTCGGCGGCGCGGAGCTCGGGCTGGCCCTGCAAGGCGATGATCCGCCCCCTGCCCGCTTCCTCGACCTGCACCGTCGCGCCGAAATGGCGCAGCATGTTCTCGGTGTGGTCGCGGGTCGCCTCGGGTTCCTCGACGCGGGTGATGCCGGGCGCGTTCAGCCCGCACAGCAGCACGGCGGACTTGACCTGCGCCGACGGCACCGGCACGCGGTACTCGAGCGGCAGCGCCTCTCTCGGCCCCTGCACGGCGAGCGGCAGCCGGCCACCCTCGCGCGACGCGAAGCGCGCGCCGCAGGCCGACAAGGGATCGATCACCCGGCGCATCGGCCGCCGCCGCAGGCTGCCGTCGCCGGTCATCACCGCGAACAGGTCATGGCTGGCCAGAACGCCGCACAGCAGCCGCGCCGCGGTGCCGGAGTTGCCCATGTCGAGCACGTCCGCCGGCTCCGCCAGCCCGCCCACGCCGCGGCCGGCGACGCGCCAGGTGCCGTCGGCGTCGTGCGTCACCTCGGCGCCGAGCGCCCGCATCGCCGCGGCGGTGCGCAGCACGTCCTCGCCTTCCAGCAGGCCGGTGATGCGTGTCTCGCCGACCGCCAGCGCACCGAACATCAGCGCGCGGTGGCTGATCGACTTGTCGCCCGGCACGCTGATGCGGCCGGCGAGCGGTGCCACGGCGCGGCGGGAGACCAGTTGGCGAGTTGCGACGTCCATCGGGGAAGGCTCCCTGCAGGCTGGGCAATTATCATGCGGGCAGAAGCTTGTAGAGTCTCGGGGACCCGGCAAGGAAGGACCGCCCGATGGTGCGCGAGAACGAGATCCGCGATGGCGAGGTGGCGGTGGACATGCCGCCGGCGACCGACGCCGGCCTGGTGTTCATCGGCCGCATCCACACGCCGTGGACCTCGCGCATGGTGACGCCGCGGCAGGGCCGCCCGGATGGGCCGACCTGCCGGATCGAGCTGTTCGAACCATGGGTGGCAGCGCTGACCGGGCTCGAGCAGTACGCCCGGATCGAGGTGCTGTACTGGCTGCACCTGTCGCGCCGCGACCTGATACTGCAAAGCCCGGCCAGCGATGGCACCGCGCGCGGCACGTTCTCGCTGCGCACGCCGGCCCGGCCCAATCCGATCGGCACCTCGATCGTGCAGTTGGTGCGGATCGAAGGGCCCATGCTGCTGGTGCGCGGTCTCGACTGCCTGGACGGTACACCGCTGCTCGATCTGAAGCCGGACCGCAGCGGCTTCACGCCGCTGGCACCGCCGCAGCCTGGCGACTTCCAGGTGGGCGACACGACGTAGCCACCCGCTCCGCCGCGGCGCGGCGACCCGATTGCGCAGCCCGCTGCCCGCCGCAGCCGGATTTGACACCTGTTCGTCCCGGTGGCATGGGCGCGCGCTTTCCGCACCGCCAACCCCGCGAGGCCCATTGGATGGCGAAGCCTGAACTCGGCACCAAGCGCGTGTGCGTCTCCTGCGGCACGCGCTTCTACGACCTGACGAAGGTCCCCGCCGTCTGCCCAAAATGCGGCACCGAACAGCCGATCGAGCAGCCGCGCCCGCGTCGCACCGGCGGCAACGTCGTCGAGGAGCGGCGCCCCAAGAAGCCGGTACCCGCACCGGGTCTGGAGGAGGCTGACGTCGAAGTCGAGGGCGTCGAGGAGGAAGGCGAGGAGGCCTTGATCGAAGACGCCGACGACCTGGAGGACGATGCCGACGCAATCGGCCCGGAGATCGAGGTCGAGCCGGATTCCGACGAGACCGAGCGGTAGCGCCTATACAGCTGCCCCTGCGGGCTGGTGCCAACGTCCATCGGCTTTCATCGCAGCCGTCACTTGCCGGGCGGGCGTTCCGGCTCGCCGGCCACGCCGGGTCGAGCCAATGCGTTGCCTCAGACGCCGGCCAGCGACAGCACCGCGGTCTCGTAGCGCCCCGCGCCCATCTGGCCGGCGGGAAAGATCTCGCGCTCGGCAATCCAGTTGAACGCCCGCTCGAACGCTTCCCTGGTGTACGGCTCGAAGACCAGCCGCTCGCCTGGACCCCAGCGGCGCGTGTCCATCGTCGCGTGGAACCGCTCGGGGAACTCGCGCCGGTAGTGCTTCGTGTACAGTTCAGGCCGCAGGTCGATGTCGTGCTGCGCCCGACGCAGGGCGGCGAAGTAGCGGCGCACGTCGTCGAGGTCCGGCGCACCGGTGATCATCGACGCCATCATGAAGGTGGTGTCGATCACCTTGCGGAAGCCAAGCTGCTCGGCGAAGTAGTACGGCCCGCTGAACAGCGACACCGCCGGGACCTCGCCGTCGATCAGCTTCTCCATGCGCCGGAACAGCAGCCCGTCGGCGAACGACAGCGCGACATCGCCGAGCGGCATGTACTGCTCCAGCGCCTGCAGCGTCGCGTAGTGGCTGCCCGACTGGTAGCCCACCGAGATCGGCACGCCGGCCAGCTGCTCCGGCCCGGTGACCGGGGAGTCCGCCGGCACGAAGATGCCCGCCGGCGCCACCGAATAGCAGTCGGCATACAGCTTGCCGTGCCCCACCGAGGCGGCAACGTTCACCGTCCAGTGGCAGGCGCAGCTCACGTCGGACGTGCGGCCCTTCTCTATCGTCTGATAGGCGCCGATCCGATCGCCCAGGTCGTGCCGCCGGCCCGCCGGGGAGCGCAGCTCGTCGCGGAACTCGTAGTCGAGGCCGGCGTCGGCGAAGTAGCCCTTCTCCTCCGCCACCCACTCGTGCAGCCGCATATGCGGTGCGATCACGAAGCGTGCCACGGTGTCCTCCTCGAGCGCTACCAGGCGTGCGTCGTCGGTCAATAGTATGGCCGTGCCGCCGCACCGGCGCCAGGGTGTCGAGCCGCGCGGTCCGGCGACCTGCTGGCCGCGGATGCGACGGCGGCCATCTGGGGACGGGAGACGGAATGTCGGCAGCAGTGAGGGTCAGTGCTGACCCGGCTCGGGTTCGTGAGCCCACGGCGGCGGCTTCGGACGCCGGCCTCCGGTCAGTTCCGGTCGCGCCCCTGCTGCTTTGCCGCGATCTGCTCGTAGGTGTCGGCCAGGACCAGCAATTCGTCCCGGATATCGGCCGTCCGCGCGGTAGCCGCGATTTGGCGCAGTGCGGCCGCACGAGGCAGCAGGTCGAGGTCCATCAGAGATCGCTGGTCCGCGAGCGGTTGGGGCGGCGCCATGATTTTTGCCCGAGACGGTGGCATGCACCCGGTGGACGCCGGAGGGAGCGGAATTATTCCTGTTCGACGTTGACCCACGCCCCGACCCTGGCCGAGACCCCCGGCATCAGCGGATTTCCCATCCGGCCGATGCCGGACGCCGCGCCTCCCGTCCCCAGGCCCTGTCCGGCGATAATTTTTTGCGCGAGGTGTGAAGCAGATCAACGACTGAGCGCAATAAATGCCGATGATGGCCGGTAATCTGAAGTTGGGACAGGGGAAGTGCCATGCCGGAACGTGCACACAAGCGGGCCGCCGAGATCGTCAGGAAGGAGATCAACCTCCTGCTGGGCCTGGCGGAACAGGTCGGGATCGATGAAGCAACACTGCGCCAGGACCTCCGCATGTCGCACACCGACTGGGTGCAATGGCTGAGCGTGCTGCGCGATGCGCCGCTGCCCTCCAGCCCCGCTTTGCCGGTGCTGCTGCAGCACGTCGGCTGCCTGACCTCCCGCCTCGATCGCGAACTGCGGCTGACCTACGCCTGACCTGGCCGTCGCCGGGTTTGCGGCGCGCCGTCCGGCGCGCCAGGATAGGTCGCCATGCCTGCCAGCGAGCCCATTTCGCCGCTTCCGCCGGACCGTCTCTACCGGCCGGCCGACATCTCGCAGCTGCACTTCGAGACGACCGGCGACCTCGCCCCGCTGCACGCCTTCGCCGACCAGCCGCGCGCGCATGAGGCGATCCGCTTCGGCACCGAGATGGTGGTGCGCGGCTTCAACATCTTCGCCATCGGCGCGAACGGTGCGAACATCCATGGCTCGGTGCGCGCGCTGCTCGCCGATGCCGCGGCCCAGCGGCCGAAGCCGGCCGACTGGGTCTACGTCAACAACTTCGCCACGCCCCACCGCCCGGTGGCGATCGCGCTGCCCGCCGGCCGCGCCGGCGCGCTGGACAAGGCAATCGAGCACCTGATCGACGACCTGAAGGCCTCGCTGCCCGCGGCCTTCGAAAGCGAGGACTACCAGAAGCGGCGCAGCAGCATCGAGCAGGAGAGCCGCGCCGGCAACGACCGGGCATTCACCGCGCTGCGCGAGAAGGCGACGGCGAAGAACATCGCCATCCTGCGCACGCCGATGGGCTTTGCCATGGCGCCGATGCAGGACGGCCAGGTGGTGCCACCGGCGGAGTTCAACGCCTGGCCGGAGGAGCGCCAGCGGACAGTGCAGGCGGCGATCGAGGAACTGGAGAAGGACCTGGAAACGACGCTGCGCGGCCTGCCGCGGCAGGAGCGCGCACAGCGCGACGCGGTGCGGGCGCTGGACCGCGACACCGCACGCTTTGCCATCGCCCAGCCGTTCGAGGAGTGCAAGGCAGAGTTCGCCGACCTGCCGAAGGTGCTGCAGCAGATCGAGGCGATCGAGGCGGACATTCTGGAGAACGTGGCGCTGTTCATCGCGCCACAGGCGGCGGGCGAGGAGGCACCGCAGGCCGGGATGCGTCCCGGCAGCGTGTTCGACCGCTATGGCATCAACGTGTTCGTGACGGCAAGCGATGGCGAACCCGGCGCACCGGTGGTCGAAGAGGTGCACCCGACGCTCAGCAACCTGGTCGGGCGAATCGAGCATATCGCGGTGCAGGGCGCCCTGGTGACCAATTTCCGCCTGATCAAGCCGGGCTGCCTGCATCGCGCCAATGGCGGCGCGCTGATGATCGACCTGCGCAACCTGCTCGCCGAGCCGCTGAGCTGGGCGGCACTGAAGCGGGCGCTGCTGCGGCAGGAGATCGTGATCGAGGACGCTGCCCGTTTCATGGGCATGACCACCACGGTGACACTGGAGCCGGACCCGATCCCGCTCGACGTGAAGGTGGTGCTGTTCGGCGACCGCTCGCTGTACTACATGCTGGTCGCGCTCGATCCGGACACCGCGCAGCACTTCAAGGTGCTGGCGGATTTCGACGACGACGTGGACCGCTCGGCGGCGAGCGAGACGATGATCGCCCGGCTGGTCGGCACGATCGCGGCGAAGGCCGGGCTGCGGCCGCTCGATCGCGGCGGCGTGGCGCGGGCGATCGAGCACGCCGCGCGGCTGGCCGACGATGCGGGGAAGCTCACGCTGCTCGTCGAGAGCATCCACGACCTCGTCGCCGAAGCCTCGCACCGCGCCGGGCAGGCCGGGCGCGAGGTGGTGACGCGCGACGACGTGGCACAGACGATCGCGCAGCAGCGTCGCCGCGCCGCACGCGTCGAGGAGCGTGGCCGCGAGATGATCCTGCGCGACATCGCGCTGATCGCCACCAGCGGCAGCAGCGTCGGCCAGGTCAACGGCCTCAGCGTCATGGCGCTCGCCGGGCACGCGTTCGGCCGCCCGACACGCATCACCGCGCGGGTGCGTCCCGGCACCGGCCACATCGTCGACATCGAGCGTGAGGTGGAGCTGGGCGGCCCGCTGCATTCGAAGGGCGTGCTGATCCTGGGCGGGTTCCTGGTCGGCCGCTATGCGCTGGACGTGCCGATGTCGCTGTATGCCAGCCTGGTGTTCGAGCAGTCCTACGGCGGGGTGGACGGCGACAGCGCCTCGTCGGCGGAGCTCTATGCGCTGCTGTCCGCATTGGCCGAAGCGCCGCTGCGGCAGGACCTGGCGGTGACCGGATCGGTCGATCAGCACGGCACGGTGCAGGCGATCGGCGGAGTGAACGAGAAGATCGAGGGCTTCTTCGATATTTGCACCGCGCGCGGGCTGACCGGGACGCAGGGGGTGCTGATCCCGCATGCCAACGCGCAGCACCTGATGCTGCGCGCCGACGTTGTGGAGGCGTGTGCCGCCGGCCGCTTCGCGGTCTATCCGGTGCGGACGATCGACTAAGGGATCCGGCTGTTGACCGGGCAGGATGCGGGCGAGCGCAGCAGCGACGGACGTTTCCCGGCGGACAGCGTGAACCGACGGGTGGAGGATCGGCTGGCTGCCTTCGCCACGGTGCGTCGGGCGTTCGCGCGCGAAGAGGCGCAGCCGTGACCCTGTCGCCGCACGAGCACCGGGTGATCCTGCACCTGCACCCGGGTGCGGCCGAACGCATGCTCGTCCACACGGCGGCAGAACTGGCGAAGCTGCTCAACGCCGCGCTGCACGGCGTATTCCTGGAAGACACGGCGCTGCCCGAACTGGCGGCGCTGCCGTTCATCCGCGAGTTCCGGCTCGGCACCGGCGGCTGGCAGAAGCTGGACCGCCAGCGGCTTGCCGAGGAGCAGCGGGCCGCCGCCGACGCGGCGCGCCGGCTGCTGGATGAGACCGCCGCGGCGCTCGGGGTCACCCAGCTGTTCGAGACCATCCGCGGCGATCCGGCGCTGTTCATCGCTGCCGCGTCGCACGCCGGCGACATCATCGTCGTGGCGCAGCCGCGTCTGCCGGCCGAGCAGCTTGTGCACGCGACGGCGCGCTGGCTGGAGGCGGCGCATGGCTGCGCCGCATCGGTGATGCTGGTGCCGCAGGCGCTGGCGCGCCGAACGGGTCCGGTGGCCGCCGTTGTCTGCGCCGAAGCGGACCCGGCGCTTGCAATTGCCGCGCGCATTGCGGCTGCGGCGGGGGAGGAACTGCTGCTGCTGACCTGCGGACCGCCCGAGCTGGCGGCGACTGCCGCGGACAAGGCGCGCGGCGCCGGACTGCCGCCAAGCCGGATCGCCACGCGCGGCCTGCACGACGTGACGCCAGAGGATGTCCTGCGAGGACTGGGCGCGAGCGCCGAGCGCCTCGTGGTGCTGGCCCGCGGTGCATGCGGCGCCGACGATGCAGCAATATCGGCGCACATCGCGTCGTCGCGCGGTGTACCTGTGCTGGTGGTGGAGGCGTGAGGCGATGCGAGCCGGACTATCCGTTGACCACGACCGCGGACGGGCGGACGACCTTGTACAGGCATCGCTGCGATCATTGCAGAGCTGTTGCGGTCCCCTTTGCTACGGTTCCGTCCTGTTGCGAGCATGCTGCAGCGACTGCACAGGCAACAACAAGCAAGGCGCAGCTGTTCAGTATTGACGCCTCCTCTTCCCCGTCGGCAACGATACCTGTTACAATTCGACGATACAGGCCGCCTGGCTTTGCGCACGGGTGCCGCCGTCGAAGTCTTTCAGCGGGGAGCGGAGACGCATGAGTAGATTGGCGGTGCTGGTGGTGGCGGCGACCGTCGTCATCGTATCGCCAGCTTCGGCGCAGCCGCCGCCGGGTGTCGATCCGCAAACCGGCGCGCGGCCTGGCAACGAGATCGGCACAGGTTCGTCGCTGCCGTTCTCCAACCGGGCCAGCAACATCACGCCGCAGGACACGACGTCGGTCATCGCACCGAACCTCCCGTCGCCGCCGCTCGGCGCGAACGCCTCGGTGCGGGATTTTCTTACCGCGGCGCGCAGTGCGCTGGTCCAGGGCCGCACCGGCGAGGCGCAGCAGTCGCTGGAGATGGCGGAGACGCGGGCGCTCGATCGCTCGGTGCCGCTGTTCCAGACCAACGTGGCAAGCGAGGACCCGCTGGTCGTCGAGATCCGGCAGGCACGGCATGCTCTGAGTGCCGGAGATCGGGCACAGGTCGTGCGGGCGATCGAAACGGCGATGTCGCACGCGCCGTAGGGGGTCTCAGCCGAACGCGCCGACCTCGTGGGTGATGATGGTGGCGATCTCGCGCACCAGGCCGAACAGCGAGCGCATCGGTGCGAAGATCTCCTCGTGCTCGCGCGCATAGGCCGTGGTGCCGCGCGGCGCGGCCGGCTCGGCGTAGTCGAACTCCTCGGACTGGTCGGAGGCAGCAGGGAAGATCTGCGCCAGCACCTCGAGCGCCGGCTCGATCTCCAGCCGCAGGATGGTGCGCTCCAGCACCTGCCGTGTCACGCCGTGGCGCGGCGAAAAGTCGGCGATCTCGGTGGACAGCAGCCAGATGCGGTGGATCAGCGCCAGCCGCAGCGCGTGCAGCAGCACCTCGCGCGTCGCCATGTGCGGCGCGTCGGGCCAGATCTCGCGCAGCGCCAGATGGTCGGCATGCACGCGGCGGAACATCGACTGCGCCACCGCCCAGATGCCCAGGCGTTCCAGCGCGCGCGCCACACCGATCAGCGCCTCGCGTCCGCCGCGCGTCGCAGTCCGGTCGGCGCGATCGAACCACGTTCCGGGGTCCAGCGAGGCGATCACCGCGCGCAGCACGTCGATATCCGAGTGCGCCAGCGCGTGCGAGGCGAGGTCCATGGCGCGGTGGAAGCGCCGGCTGTTCTCGCGCAGGTCGACGAACAGCTCGGGATGCCGTGCCGCGCCGGCGCCGATGCCCTGCAACGTGTTCGCACACCAGCCAAGCTGCTGCAGGATCGCGTTGTTGGGGATGGCGCGCAGCTCGCGCGGATGGCGGATGCGCGCGGCACCCGCAAGCCCGTCGGCCTGCCGCGCGGCCGGACGCGAGCCGGTGACGTCGATCAGCGACGGCCCGAACGCGCCCAACAGCGCGGCGTAGCCTTCGTCGTCCACCAGCGCCTCCATGCCGGCGCGCACCGTGGCGAAGAAGTCGGCGGCGAAGTCGGGGTTGGCGTAGACCGGGTCCTCGATCGGTCCGGCCGCGGGATGATAGGTGTGCCGGGCAATGCCGGTGATCGTCGCCAGCGCGAGCTCCGGCGTACCGAACAGCAGATAGCCGTCGCCGCCCTGGAACGCCGATTCCTCGCGCACGCTGAGGCCGGCGCGGTTCAGCGCCTGGCGCGACGCGGTGGGCGACAGGTATTTCAGCCGGTCGGCGAGCGAGCCCGGGTGCGCGCCTCGGCCGACGCTCTCGCCGTGCGTGTCGAACAGGATCACCTCGACGCCGGCGATGCCGTGCGCCGCCAGCGTCTGGCCGATCTTCAGGCGCAGCCGCTCGATCAGGTAGCTGGCCGCCAGCTGGCCGACATAGCGGCCGGAATCCGAATAGCCGAACTGCAGCGCCAGCCGCCCGGTGTCCTGTAGATACGCGCGGTAGTGCGGGCTGCGCAGCGCCTCTTCCAGTACCGTGGCGCCGCGCTCCAGCGCATCGGCGGTCTCGAACAGCGGGCTGATCTCGATGTGGCGTTCGACGCCGAACAGGCGCGCCAGCCAGAGCGCCGCCAGCAGCGTATAGCCGGTCTCGGTCTCGGCGATCAGGAAGCGCACCGGCGCAGAGCCGTCCACATGCTTGACGATCTGCGCGATCGTCATCATCAGGCGGATCGCCGAGGCCTGCTCGGCCAGCAAGGCGCCAAAGTCCACATTGATCGGCTGCACCGTATCCAGCGCGGTGTTCATCGCGCCGAACAGCACGCGGCGGTGCGCCGGGTCCTCCGGCGCGTCGGCGATGCCGAGGCGCTGGCGCACGGCGTTGTGGATCTGCGCCGCGTTCAGCCGCACGTGGGTGTGGGCGAGCGCCAGGCCATGCGACACCAGCCCCGCACGTGCGACGCACAGCGTCTGCCGCGCCTCGTCGTCGTCCGCGGCGGCGATCGCCTGGGTGAACAGCGGCAGCAGCGGCGCCGGCGAAGTCAGCGCGTCGTCGCGCCGGCCGACCAGAACGCGGGCGAAGCCGGCGACCTGTGGCGGTTCGGGCGCGACCGGACACAGATCGAGCTGCTCGCCCACGGCGTCGAGCGCCGCGGCGATGCGCCCCGACAGCGCGACTGTGGCCGGCAGCGCGGCGACCTGCGCGTGTAGCCGGACCAGCTGCCGACGCTTCATCTCCAGGCGCAGCCGCAGCGTGTCCCACCAGCCGATATCAGTGCGGCCGTCGGTGTCGTAGCCGACCCAGCTCGACAGGATCACCGGCCGCGGGTCGAGCTCGGTCCAGCGGTCCGGCCAGGCGCCGCGCGCCACCGACAGCAGCACGGCGTTGAACCGGTCGATCGCGTCCCTCCCGTTGGCGATCGCGTCCCCGGCCTGAGCGAATTCTTCGGGCAGGGTGATCCGCGGCGGGCGGTGCGAGCCGGCCGCCGGCGTGGTCCGGCCGCTGGCGGTCTCGGCCAGCGCGTGGGCGACGGGCGTGGGAAGCGCGAAGGTGGGATGTGCGGTGAACACCGCGGCGAAGCGCGAACGCTCGACCAGCGCGCGGTATTCCGCCCAGCGCACCGGGCTGTCGTTCGGGTCCGGCCGCAGCAGGCGCTGCGCCAGATCCTGCAGCACCGCGGTGTGCGCCGCCATATCGGTGCCGCCGACATAGTCGGCGACGCGCCGCGCCCGGTCGGCGAATGCGGCGTCACGCAGGTGCCCGATCAGCGCGCCGATGGCGAGGTCGTCGAGCGTGCCGGCCTCGATGCGCCGGCTGATCGCCAGCGCCACCAGCAGCACGGGATTGCCGAACGGATCCTCCGCGGCGCGGTCGGTGGTGCGCGCGGTCAGCTCCAGCAATTCCTGGACGAGAGGCCCGGTCCGATCGAAGGGGGCATCCGGCACAGGGGCATTCTGCGGCGGATTGTGCAATGCAGCAAGCGGGTTTTGGCGGCCGCGGGAATCGCCTGGAGAGGCAGCCGTGCGTTCTTGTCCGGGCCAGCGCCGACGCACGATGGTGCACGACATCGGCGTCGGCCTGGAGGGAGGCGCTCGGATGGTCCGCGGCTCGGTGACGGTCCAGCGAGCATTTGCGTGCATCCGAACAGGCCGCTCGCCGGTCGGGCCGATCCGGCGTGGCCCTTGCCTGCCCGGTCCATCCGCGGAACCATGCGGCACAGGGACGGGAAGGAAGCAGCCATGGTCGATCTGGTGCTACGCGGCGACACTGTGGTGACGCCGCAGGGCGTCGGTGCCTACGACATCGCGATCGCCGGCGAGCAGATCGTCGCGGTCGCCGCCAAAGGCTCGCTGCCGGTGCCGGACGGCGCGCGACTGATCGATGCCGGCGGCAAGATCGTCATGCCCGGTGGCATCGATCCGCACGTGCACTGCAAGTGGCACCTGCCCAATCCCGACGGCAGCGCGGGCCTGACCGAACCGCCCGACGTGGTCGGGCGCGCTGCCGTGCATGGCGGCACCACGACGATGATCGACTTCACCCGCGCCAGCCAGGGTGCCAACCTGCAGGATGCGATCGCGCAGCGCGAAGCGGACTGGAAGGGCCACTGCGCCTGCGACTACGCGCAGCACATCATGGTGGAAGGCGCCTTGCCGCTCGACCTGTTCGGCCAACTGGGCGAGGCGATCCAGGCCGGCTTTCCCACGGTGAAGATCTTCACCACCGACATCACGCCGTCGCGCAAGGGACGCATGGTGGATTTCGGCGACATCTGGGAAGTGTTCCAGGTGCTGAAGGCGAACGGCGGCCTCGGCGTGATCCACTCCGAGGACAACGATATCGTGATGCACATGTACGGCAAGCTGATCCGCGAGGGTCGCACCGGCTTCGCCAACATGGCGGAGGTGCACAACACGCTGTCCGAGGACATCTCGTTCCGCCGCGTCATACGTTTGGCCGAGAAGGTCGGCGCCACGCTGTACATGATGCACACCTCGGCTGCGTCGGGCGTCTCGGCGATCCGCGAGGCGCGTGCCCGCGGCGTGCCGATCTACGGCGAGTTGCTGCACCAGTACATGCTTTACACATCGGAGGACTACCAGCGACCGAACGGGCAAATCTACCACACCTACCCGTCGCTGAAGTCGGCCGAGGACCAGGCCGCGCTGTGGGCCGGCACGCTGGACGGCTGCATCAACTGCGTTGCCACCGACGAGATCTGCTGCACGCTGGCGAAGAAGCTGCAAGGGGTGCGCATCGACGACACCACCGGCGGCAATGCCGGCGTCGAGCCGCGGGTGGCGCTGATGTACACCGAGATGGTGGGAAAGCGCGGCTACTCGCTGAGCCGCTATGTCGACCTGGTGTCCACCAACGCGGCGAAGATCATGGGGC
Source organism: uncultured Alphaproteobacteria bacterium (assembly GCA_963812075.1). Classification (GTDB taxonomy): domain Bacteria; phylum Pseudomonadota; class Alphaproteobacteria; order Acetobacterales; family Acetobacteraceae; genus JAMXLO01. Next base: position 449,651 of record CAWETN010000010.1, on the reverse strand, counting down.
TGTATCCGCGCAAGGGTGCACTGGCGGCGGGATCGGATGCCGACATTTGCGTGCTCGATCCGGCGGACCGGCGGGTGATCCGCGCACAGGACCTGCACGAGGCGGACTATACGCCGTGGGAAGGCCGCACGATGGACGCATGGCCGTGCCTGACCGTGCTGCGCGGCAAGGTGGTGGTGGAGAACGGCGAGTGGAAGGGCGCGCTGTCCGACGGCAAGTGGCAGCATCGGAAGGTTGCGCCGGAGCTGCTGGCCGGGCCGATGCTGTGACGCCGCCGCGATGACGCAGGCTGAACTCCGCGCGCTGCTGATCGACTGCGTCGCGCTGTGGGGGATCGAGGCGAAGGTCGCGGCCGCATCCGCCGGCATCGCGATCACCGCGGACGGTGCGACGTATTTCGTGGAGCAGGCGCCGCCCGACATGCGCCCGGTCCGCTGGCTGCTGCAAACCCCCGAACGCCGCGCCGCCGATCGCCCACCTCGGGCGGTGCCCTCCATCGTCGCCCTGCTCTCGGCGCTACGCAACGCGCTGGGTGGGGAGGGTGGTGCGGCGTTGCGCATCGGGGCTAGCGCATAGGCGCTGACAAAGGACCGCCTCGCCCGCGAAGTGGCAGACGCAGCCGCGAAGCGGCGGAGACGATTGCCGCCACCAGCACTGTCCCGCCCATCACCACCCCATCATTCCGTCTCACTGCCCACCACACGAGACACCGCCCCACCCCTGCGACTCACCCCGCCCCCCGATCCAGCGCCAGCAACGCGGGCTGCGTCCGTTGACCAGCGCACGCACCAGATGCGGCTCCGGCGGTCCGAAGCGTGCGTCCTGCGGCACCCGCCCGTGCCGGCGGATCAGCGCGGCGCGGTCCGGAGCTGCTCGAAGCTGACCGGCCGAAAATCACTCAACAGCCGAGATACAGACCGAGTTCATCCATCACCTGTGATGGCATCGCACGCTGATGCAGTGAGCGCGACGCGGCGCTCCCCGCTCAGTCGCGATGGTTGTCCGGGCGCCTTGGGCCGATCAGGCTCGCAGAGAATAGCCCGCGCTTAACGGCCCGATGGCCGAGCGGTGTCCTGGCGGCGAATGAAATTGCCCACGCGAGCCATTGTGCAGCCGTCAGCGAACCGGCTACAGGCGCCTGGGCGATGGCGGGCGTTGCTCCGCCTGCATCACGGGGCCTCGCCGCGGCGTCCCTTGCTGCAGCTTTCGCCAGATCTCGGCGTCGCGATTGTAGAAATCCGGGAGAATTGCAGCGTCCCGTCGGTGTCGGCGACGGCGGTCTGGTAGACCACGAACACGGGCACCGGGACCGGCAGGTTGTTTCGGGTGGTGTTGCCCGTCACCAGCCCGCGCGCGACCCCCTGATTGATCGTGTCGATCGGCTGCCGCATCAGCAGCGCGGCGAACTGCAGCGGGTTCTGCACCCGGATGCAGCCATGGCTGATGCGGCGGTTGTCGCGGTTGAAGATGGTGCGGTCCGGCGTGTCGTGCAGGTAGACGTCGAACCGGTTCGGCATGTCGAACATGATCAGCCCGAGCCCGGCCTGCGGCCCCGGCAGCTCCTCGACCTCGCCGCCGGCCAGCAGCACCATCCGGTTGCGCGTCAGGTAATCGGCGTCATGCACCAGCTTCGGCAGGATCTCCGCCTTGGCGATGTCGGCCGGGATGACCCAGGGCGGGTTGAAGAAACTCGCGTCGATCGTGGCGCGAAACTCCGGACTTTGGTTGCTCACGCCATCCTGGCCGACGACGACCCGCGTGGTGAACACCGGCTTGTCGGCGCGGTACAGCACCAGCTGTTCGGCGGCGACGTTGACCCAGGCGCGCTCCGCCGGCAGCGGTCGCGGCAGCCAGCGCTGGCGTTCGAGGTTCACCACGATCGTGCGCAGGCGGTTCGCCGCGGCCTTGTCGCCCGCCGGCGCGCCCGAGCGATACTGTCGCAGCGCCTGGCGCAGCGCCCGGTAGGTCGGCGTCGCCGGCGCCAGCGCCTCGATCACCGCCCCCGGATCGGCGCCGGCGATCGCTTCATCGAGCACGGCCGCCACGTCGATCGGCCCGGAGGTCAGGACCTGATCGTCGCGCCGGCGCTCCAGCGGCACGGCGCCGCGGGCCAGCGCGTCGGCATAGGACAGAAAGGCGTCCGACAGCAGCAGGTCGCGGTCGCGCTGCGGCAATGTCGTCCAGCGCCGCAATGCGGTGGCGTGGAACAGCTCGGGATCGAGCCCGTGGTCGGCGGCACGCGACACGGCATCCATCAGCGAATTCGCCTGCGCGTGCCGGGTCGTCCAGACCGGCTGGAAGCCGTGGCGGGCGTAGAACCGCCGCAGCAGCGCCACGTCCAGCTCTTCGCCGGCCACGAACAACGGCCGCCCATCGTCGATCCGCTTGCGGAGCGCGGCGGCGGCGCGCGGCACCGGCGTGACGACCATGGCGGGCTTCGGATCCGAGCCGCACGCCGCCAGCGCGCAGGTCGCAGCGAGCGCCATCGCGCCGCTAACAAGCGCGGTCCGTCGGGACATGGCGGTCCCCGCGAAAGCCGGCGGGGTTCCGCGATAGAAGCCGGTCCTGCGCCGCGGCGCACGCATTCGTGTCACGTTGCGACCCTCGCCGACCTGCTCAACCTGCCGCAAGAGTTTGACTTATTAACAACAATTGCCGTTAGACTGGCCGCTATCCACGAGTAACTCAATGCAAGGAGGGACGGATGGTCGCCGCTTCCGAAACAATGGCCCGTCACAGGCTGCTCCGTGGTGCGGCGCTGGCTGTCGTTGTCATTCCGATGGCGCTTCTTGCGGCATGCTCTCAGCCGCAGCCCGCACCGCCCCCACCGGTCCAGGCGGCCCCGCCGCCACCGCCGCCCCCACCTCCGGCACCGGTTCCGCCGGCGCGGGGCTAGGCGCGCAGCCCGGCCGCGCGGCCCGCGCTCCTGGTGTCACGATCCGGGGCGCGTCGTCCGGCCTGCCGGCCAGGTATGGCGACAGCTGGAAGCACGTATTCCGCATCTGGTCCGAGGCGCCGGTCCGATGGGGCACCGTCACGCAGAACCCCGCGGGTCCTCCTCGCATATTCAGCTACACTCGCCTCACGCAGCGGCCTCTGCGCGCCGCGAAGCAGATGGATCAAGCCGCGCAGGGGAACTCTCGCCGCTTCGCATTGTACGCCGCCAACCGTGCAGCCTCCCTACGTGAATCTCCGCTACTCTACGATCATCCACCGCCGCAATGATCAGCCCCACACTGCGCTGGGCCAGCCATTCTTGACACCCCCGTAACCCCCCTGTAGCAAGCCCCCGCCTTCCGGTGGGGCCTCCTGCCAGGAGCGGACATGAGCGAGGAATCGGGCGAGGACGGGCCTTCTTCTCCATCCTTCGAGGAGAGGCTGAAAGCCGCCCGCGGCAGGCAGGGGCTCGACGCCCCGCCGCCTCTGTCAGCCCGGGACACCGGCGACATGGGCGGCATGAGTCCCTGGGGGATCGGCCTGCGGGTGGGTGTCGAACTGGTCTCGGCCCTGGTCGTGGCGGTCGCCATCGGCTACGGCCTGGATCGCCTGTTCGGCACCAAACCGATCCTGATCGCGGTGTTCGTCCTGCTGGGCGGCGCGGCTGGGGTACTCAATGTCTGGCGCCTGTTCGCGCCACGACCGACACGCGGACCGAAGGTCCAGGACGGGGGACGATAGTGGCGGCTGGCGGATCGATCGACGCACTCGGCCAGTTCAAGCTGGAGCCCGCGCTGGGTCACATCGGCGCCTCGGTCAATTTCACCCAGGCCAATCTGATGATGGTCGTCGCCGGGGTGCTGACCTTCGGCCTGCTGTGGCTCGGGATGCGCCCGCGCGCGATGGTGCCGGGCCGGCTGCAATCGGCCGCCGAGATGGCCTACGAGACCATATACGGTATGTGTACCGAGATGATCGGTCCCGAGGGTCGGCAGTTCTTCCCCTTCGTGTTCACGCTGTTCTTCTTCATCCTGTTCGGCAACCTGCTGGGCGTGTTCCCGCTGTTCTTCACCTTCACCAGCCATATCGCGGTGACGCTGGCGCTGACCGCGTTTGTGGTCGGCCTCGTGACGGTGGTCGCGATCCGCATCCATGGCTGGCACTTCCTCAGCTACTTCGTGCCAGAGGGCGTGCCGGCGCTGTTGCTGCCGTTGCTGGTGCCGATCGAGATCCTGTCCTACGTGTCGCGCCTGATCTCGCTGTCCGTGCGACTGTTCGCCAACATGATGGCCGGTCACGTGATGCTGGAGGTGTTCGGCGCGTTCGTCGTCATGCTGGGCGGCGCGGGCATCATCTTCCTGCTGCCGGCGGCGTTCTCGCTGGCGGTGAACGTGGCGCTGATCGGCTTCGAACTGCTGGTGGCGACGCTGCAGGCCTACGTGTTCGCGGTGCTCACCTGCATCTATCTGCACGACGCGGTGCATCTCCACTAACCCAAAAGGACACAGCAACCATGGATCTCGCTTCCGCAAAGGCCATCGGCGCGGGCATCGCCGTCATCGCGCTGTCGGGCGTCGGCGTCGGCATCGGCTACATCTTCGCCGCCCTGGTCAGCAGCGTGGCGCGCAACCCGGCGGCGCGCGAGCGGGTATTCGGCCTCGCCATTCTCGGGTTCGCGCTGACCGAAGCGGTGGCGCTCTACGCGCTGGTGATCGCGTTCATCATCCTGTTCGTCTGATGCTGTCCCGCCTGGCGCTGCCGGCCGCCCTGCTGCTGCCCGCCGCCGCCCGGGCGGAGGGCATGCCGCAGCTCGACTTCGCCAACCCGCTGACCACCAGCCAGGTCATCTGGGGCGCCATCATCTTCGCGGTGCTGTATATCCTGCTGTCGCGCGTCGGGCTGCCGAAGGTTGCCTCGGTGCTCGAAGAGCGGGCGCAGCACATCGCCGCCGACCTGGAGACGGCGCAGGCCTCCAAGGCGCGGGCCGACGAGTCGGCGAAGCAGGTGGCAGAGGCGACGGCGCGGGCGCGGGCCGAGGCACAGGCCTCGATCAACGCGGCACTGGACGTGGCGAAGCAGGAATCCGCGGGGCGCATTGCAGCGCTGAATGCGCGGCTCGAGCAGCAGCTGCACGAGGCCGAGACGCAGATCAACGCCGCCCGCTCCGCGGCGCTGCGCGCGCTGCGCGAGGTGGCGACCGATACGGCCGCCACGGTGATCGGCCGGCTGACCGGCGCACCGCCCGACCAGGGCCGGCTGGACGGCGCGATCGGTGCCGCGCTGGCTGCCCGTCGGATCGGCTGAGGGGGCCCGCACGATGCACGAGGAACCCGGCTTCTTCGCCGAACCGCGCAACTGGGTGATCATCGCCTTCGTCCTGTTCTTCGTGCTGTTCGGCCGCAAGCTGTGGTCGGCGCTGGCCAAGATGCTGGACGACCGCGCGGCCAAGGTGCGCACCGAGTTGGACGAGGCGGCGCGGCTGCGCCGCGAGGCCGAGGCGATGCTGCGCGAGGCCGAGACGCGGCGCGCCGAGGCGCTGCGCGAGGCGCAGGCGCTGGTCGAGGGCGCCAAGGCGGAAGCCGAGCGCGTCGCGGCGGCCGCAGCGTCGGAGGCCGAAGCCTCGGCGCGGCGGCGCGAGCAGATGGCGCTGGACCGGATCGCCGCGGCCGAGAAAGCCGCCGTGGACGAGGTCCGGCATACGGCAGCCGAGGTCGCGACGGCTGCGGCCCGGCAGGTGATCGCCGAAGGGCTATCGGCCGAGGCCGATTCGCGGCTGATCGACCATGCGATCACCCAGCTGCCGAGTGCGCTGGCCGGCCGCCGGGTGGCCTGACGGCACTTGTCGCCGGCCGGGATATTCCAATATCCTGACTTGGATATCTGGATAGGCAGGCGTCATGCCGCTTTATATCAAGGACGAGACCACCACGCGTCTGGTCAACGAACTCGCCAGGAAGCGCGGCCTGACCAAGCAGAAGGCGGTTCGGCTGGCGGTCGAGGCGGAGCTGGAACGGGCAGAAAGGGCGATACCGTTGCGCGAGCGCCTGAAACAGCTTTGGGACGCGCACCCGCTGCCCCCTCCCACCGGCCACGCAGCCGACAAGGCGTTCTACGATGAGTTGTCGGGCGAACCGTGACGATCTTTGCCGACGCCTCGGCGCTCGTTGCCATCATCGCCGGCGAGCCTGAAGCGGAGGCGATGGCGGACTGCCTGGACGGCGACGACCGCCGGCTCTGCTCGGCATTGTCGGGGTGGGAGACCGTCGCCGGTCTGACGCGCAGCTACATGTTCTCCGTCCCTTCTGCACGGGCGCGGGTCCAGTTGTTCCTCGACGCCTTGGGTTTCGCCTTTGTCGGCATCGGCCAGCCCGAATTCGACCTGGCGACGGAGGCCTATGCCCAGTTCGGCAAGGGGCGGCATCCGGCTGCGCTGAACATGGGTGACTGCTTCGCCTATGCCTGCGCACGTACAAACGGCGCAAGGCTGCTGTTCAAGGGCCGCGACTTCGCCCGGACCGACATCGAGCCGGCGTTGTAGGCATTCCCGGAAACGACGTGGACCCCGGCTACATCTCCGGCCTCTCCGCCCTGGCCGGTGCCGCGATCGGCGGGTTGGCGTCGTTCTCCACCTCGTGGGTCACCCAGCGGACGCAGATCCGCCACGCCCGCAGCGAGGCCGAACAGGGCAGGCTGCAGTCGCTGTACGGCGAGTTCATCACCGAAGTCCGCCCGCCTGCTGGCCGACGCGCTCAGCCACCAGAAGGACGACATTGGCGACATGGTCGGGCTCTACGCGTTGGTCGGGCGGATGCGGCTGGTGTCGTCGCCGGACGTGGTTGCCGCCGCGGACCAGGTCATCATCGGCATCATCGAGGCCTACCAGGAGCCGAACCGCGCCCTGCACGAGATGCATGAGTATGTGCGGCAAGGCCGGATGAACTTCCTGGTGGACTTCGGCGAGGCGGCGCGAACCGACCTGGCACGCCGCCGCTGACGCGCCGCTTGCTTGCCCTCGCCAGCCCTCTCGGCTACACCGCGCGCCACGCCGGCACCCCTGGAGGCCGGCGCTTGCATTTGCGGGAGCGGACCATGGCCAATGTCGTGACTATCGAGGCCGAGGCACGCGCGCGAGCCGGTAAGGGGGCGGCGCGGGCGACCCGGCGGGCGGGCAAGGTGCCCGGCGTCATCTACGGCGCGCGGCAGGAGCCCAGCCTGATCGCACTGGAGCCCCGCGCCGTGGTGCGCGAGCTCAGTCGCGCCGGCTGGCAGTCGCGGCTCTACGAGATCACGATCAACGGCGACGCGACCCGCGCGCTGATCCGCGACGTGCAGTACCACCCGGTGACCGACGCGCCGGAGCACATCGATTTCCAGCGCCTCGCCGCCGGCGAGCGCATCCGCGTCTCGGTGCCGGTGCATTTCGAGAACGACGGCCTCAGCCCCGGCCTGAAGCGCGGCGGCGTGCTGAACGTCATCCGGCACACGGTCGAGGTCTATACTCAGCCCGAGCATATCCCCGAGCAGTTCACCGCCGACCTCAACAACCTCGACTTCAACGACGCGGTGCGCTGGGAAGACCTGCAAGGCACCGAGAACACCCGCGCGGTGATCGCCCGCAACTTCGTCGTGGCCACCGTGGCGCCGCCGACCAAGCAGACCGAAGTCGCGGCCGAACCGACGGCCGCCGCCGCGGCACCGGCGGCAGGTGCGCCGGCAGCCGCGGCGGCACCGGCGCGCGGCGGTGCACCGGCACGCGGCGGCGCTCCCTCGCGGCGCTGACGCGTCATGCTGCTCTGGGTCGGCCTCGGCAATCCGGAGCCGGGGATGGCCCGGAACCGGCACAACATCGGCTTCATGGCGGTCGACACCATCGCCATCCGCTACGGCTTCGCGCCGTGGCGCAACCGGTTCAAGGGGCTGGTCAGCGAGGGCAGCGTCGCCGGGGAGAAGATCCTGGCGCTCAAGCCGCAGACCTACATGAACGAGTTCGGAGCCTCGGTGCAGCAGGCCACCGCCTTCTACAAGCTGCCGACCGAGGCGATCACCGCGTTCCATGACGAACTGGACTTGGTGCCGGGCAAGGTGCGGGTGAAGCGCGGCGGCGGCGCGGCGGGCCACAACGGACTGCGCAGCATGGACCGCATCCTGGGTACGCAGGACTACTGGCGGGTGCGTCTCGGCATCGGTCATCCGGGGCAGAAGGAGCGGGTGCTGGGCCACGTCCTCGGCGACTTCGTCAAGGAAGACCGCGAGTGGCTGCTGCCGGTGCTGGATGCGGTGGCCGATGCGGCGCCGCTGCTGGTGGAGGGCAGGCCAGAGGACTTCATGACCAAGGTCGCGCTGCTGGCGCGGGAGCCGAAATAGCATGGGCTTCAACTGCGGCATCGTCGGGCTGCCCAATGTCGGCAAGTCCACGCTGTTCAACGCGCTGACCGCGACCGCAGCGGCGCAGGCGGCGAACTATCCGTTCTGCACGATCGAGCCGAATGTCGGGCGCGTCGCGGTGCCGGACGCGCGTCTCACCACGCTGGCGGCGGTCGGGAAATCGGCGAAGATCGTGCCGACCTCGCTGGAATTCGTCGACATCGCCGGCCTGGTGCGCGGGGCGAGCCAGGGCGAGGGCCTGGGCAACCAGTTCCTCGCCAACATCCGTGAGGTCGACGCGATCATCCACGTGCTGCGCTGCTTCGAGGACCCCGACATCGCGCATGTCGAAGACGCGATCGATCCGATCCGCGACGCCGAGGTGGTGGAGACCGAGCTGATGCTCGCCGACCTCGACAGTCTGGAGAAGCGACTGGTCGCGGCGCAGAAGCGCGCGCGCGGCGGCGACAAGGAGGCGATCGCAGCGGCCGCGCTGATGGAGCCGCTGGTCGCCGCGCTGCGCGACGGCAGGCCGGTACGGTCGGTGGTGGCGCCGGACCAGGCGGAGGCGGTGAAGCGCCTGCAGCTGCTCACGTCGAAGCCGGTGCTTTACCTGTGCAACGTCGAAGAGAGCGCGGCGGCCACCGGCAATGCATTCTCGGCGCGTGTGGCGGAGCGTGCGCGCAGCGAAGGTGCGCGCGCCGTCGTCATCTCGGCGGCGATCGAGGCGGAGGTGGCGCAGCTGCCCGAAGCCGATCGTGCGGAGTTCCTCGAGGGACTGGGGCTGCACGACAGCGGCCTCGATCGGGTGATCCGCGCCGGCTACGACCTGCTCGGGCTGATCACGTTCTTCACCGTCGGGCCGAAGGAGGCGCACGCCTGGACCATCGTGCGCGGCACCAAGGCGCCGCAGGCCGCGGGGGCGATCCACGGCGACTTCGAGCGCGGCTTCATCGCCTGCGAGACGATCAGCTATGACGACTATGTCGCCTGCAAGGGCGAGATGGGTGCCAAGGAAGCCGGCCGCATGCGCGTCGAGGGCAAGGAGTACGTCGTCAAGGACGGCGACGTGCTGCTGTTCCGCTTCAACGTGTAGCGGATCTGGCGATGAACCGGCATGGGCGCGCTGTCGTGGCGGTGCCGATGCTGTCGGTTCCTGCCACCGTCGCCGCGCAGGCGCTGCCCGATGCGATCGCCGTCAAGGGCGCCACGGTCGTGCTCCGGCTGCATGCCGAGGGTGCGCAGATCTACGAGTGCAAAACCGCCAGCCGCGGACAGCTGATCTGGCAGTTCCGCGAGCCGACCGCCTCGCTGTTTCAGGACGGCGCGAACCTCGGCCGGCACTATGCCGGGCCGAGTTGGGAAGGCGGCGGGAGCATCCTCGTGGCCAAACCCGACGTGCGTGCTCCGGGGGCGGTCCCAGGGACATCCCCTGGCTGAAACTCGAGGTGACCGAACGGCGCGGCGACGGGCCGCTCAAGGATGCGACGACGGTGCAGCGCATCGACACGCAGGGCGGCAATACGGATAGGCCGATGCGGTATTATGGCGCAAACGCAAAACGCAGCGGGAGCGCGACAGCGCTATACCGGTCTAAGGGTTCGCGCAAAGCGTTGCATACCCGCTAGTTGGACCCACGGCAGAGCGCTATCGCAATAAATCTCCAGCGTGGGAACGACCAAGCTCGGATCATCGAGGGTGCCAGCATTGAGATTGATCATCCCAGGCCGCGCGGTTGGTTCGTCGGCAATGGATGAGCCGCATTCTGGGCAGAAATGGCGCAGGATCGGATTACCGCTATCGCCGAGTTTGCTGAATGTCTTGATCGTTCCCTGGATTTGGAGCGCCGTCTTGGGCAGGCGCACCATGATCGCAAACGCGCTGCCGGTGTGTTTCTGGCAGTCGGTACAGTGGCACAACCCGACGAACTCCGGTGCCGCGTTCGTTGTATAGCGAACCGCGCCACAGAGGCAACCGCCATTCAATTCAGACATTTGTTCCTCCCTCTTTACATTCGATAGCTACAGGTCATCCAGCTTCATCGCGTCCATCCCGAGCGCCGCTAAGGTCGCTAGCAGAAGAGTTGCGCCGACGTCCGCGTCGCCAACGCGCCGTTCCCATGCTTGCTCACTTTGCCGGTGCGATACATGCGATTGAGCGTCCAAGGTATGCGCTTCGACATATCCGCCCGAAGCTCACCATCGCCCATGTCGATTTTCTTGTCGCAACGACCTTGGTGCTTCCATAATTTTCTCCGCTCGCAATTAAAGTGAGCGATGGTAAGAACTACTAGTTCGTGTCTAGGCGTTTTATTTTGTGTTTGCACCATAATACTTGGCCGATGCGACAAGGCCGGCGAGCTGCATGCGGAGCCGTACGCGGCCGACTACATCTTCCTGCACAACGCGCCGTAGCCTGCCGCGGTGGTGGCCGCCCGCGGACGGCGGGCTAAGCGAACCGATCCCCTTCCGGCGGCGCCGGCACGTCGAACGCGTTCACCACGCCGCACAGCGCGACATAGAAGTTCGCCACCGCCGTCAGCTCAACCAGCCACTGGACGCCGTGCCGTTCGCGCAGCGCGTCGAACAGCGGCTGCTCCACGCGGTTGGTGCGCATCAGCTGCCGCGCGTACAGCACGATGTCGCACTCGTCAGGCGACAGCGCCGCCGGATCGCCCTTGGCGCGCAGCAGGTCGATGACCGCCTCGCGCAGCCCGACCCGTCGCGCGACATCGACCTGCGCGGCCCACACGTAGTTCGCGTCGCGTTCGCGCACCGCCGCCAGGATGGCGATCTGGCGGAGCTGCGGCTCGACGACCAGCCCCTCGCGCGCCAGCGGCACCATCGGCAGCAGGCGCTCGGCCAGCTTCGGGCTGTGCAGCAGGACGCTGAACGGCCCGCGGATGCGGCCGAACACCTGCATCACCTGGTCGAACACGTATTGATGCTCGGGCGGCAGGTCGCTCTTTGCGGCGATCGGCGTGATGCGCGTCATGCCTGCCTCCGTCAGTTCAGCCCGGCGTAGGGCTGGCCCCATTTGTCCTGGTAGGTGATGTCGGCGAGCTTGCCGCGGCCGACCGGTCCGAAGTTCCCCATCGGATAGCCGATCGGCAGGATGGCGTAGGAGTGCACGCCCTCGGGCAGGCCCATCGCCGCCTCCGCCTCCTTCTCGTACAGCAGGTGCCGCGTGGTCAGCGTCGCAGCCAAGACCGAGCGCGCGCGCCGCCAGCAGCATGTTCTGCACCGCCGGATAGATCGACGCGCCCGACCAGCGCGTCGGCTTCGCCGTGCCCTCGTCGATGCAGGCGACGATCCACACCGGCGCCTCGTGGAAGTGGTCAGTCAGGTACTCGACCGCCGCATGCTGCCGCTTGTAGCGCTCCGGCGTCACGCCCGGCGGCGGCGCGCTGCTGGCGTAGCGCGGCCCGACCACCTCGTCGAACGCCCGCTTGTACCAGGTCTGCACCGCCTGCTTGATCTTCGGGTCCTTGAGCACCAGGAAGCGCCAGCGCTGCGTGTTGCCGCCGTTCGCCGCGCAGGCACCCGCCTCCAGGATCTTGCGGATCAGCTCGTCCGGACCGGATCCGGCTTCAGCCGCCGCATCGAGCGCGTCGTCTGCATGATCTCGAACAGGTCGTTCATCGTCGCCTCCTCGTCCTGGTTTGCCACAGCGTAGCCCTTCACGCGGCAAAGGTGCAGGATCGGCGCGGCCATGCCCAGCCCTCCTCCGATCGTCAGCCTGCTCCTGCTGCTGGGCCTCGGATTCTTCTTCGGCCTCGCGTTCGAGGAATTCCACGCCCGCACCGATCAGAAGCGTCCGGGTGGCGTGCGCAGCTTCCCGCTGCTGGCACTGACCGGAGCGTTGCTGTACCGGCTCGATCCGGCACACCTCGTGCCGCTCAGCGCCGGACTGCTGGCGCTGAGCGCGTGGCTCACCTGCTATTACTGGCGGCACCTCGACGAAACCGATGCCGAGGGCCTGCCGAACGTCGGGCTTATGGTGCCGATCTGCAACGTTCTGGCCTATATGCTCGGGCCGGTCGCGCTGGCCGAACCACCTTGGGTCGCGATCGGCGCCACCGTCGCTGCCGTGCTGCTGTTGACCGCGCGCCAGGAACTGCACGGCTTCGCCCGCCGTCTCGAGCTCACCGAGATCGTCAACGCCGGCCGCTTCCTGCTGCTCACCGGATTCGTGCTGCCGCTGCTGCCGGATACGCCGGTGACAGCCCTCACGCCCATCACGCCGCACCAGGTGTGGCTGGCGGTGGTCGCCGTCTGCACCGTGTCGTACGCCAGCTACCTGCTGCAGCGCTACGTCGCGCCGCGCGGCGCCGACCTTCTCGTCGCGCTGCTGGGCGGCCTGTACTCCTCCACCGCGACGACCCTGGTGCTGGCGCGCCGGGGACGCGACGAAGCGGGCTCCGCACGGCAGTCCGAAGCGGGCGTCGTGCTCGCGACGTCGGTGATGTACCTGCGCCTGCTGATCATCATCTTCGTTTTCAGCCGTGAGCTTGCCGTCGCATTGGCGCCGCCGTTGCTGGTGCTGGCGTTGCTCGGTCTGGCCGGTGCGCTGGCGTGGTACTGGACCGCTGGCCCGCGCCGTCCGGATGCGGGCCCTGCGATCGCGCCGGGCAATCCGCTGGAACTGACCACCGCCGCCACGTTCGCCGTGCTGTTCGTCGTGATCTCCATCGCCTCGGCCTGGGCGACCGAGCGGTTCGGCGCGGCCGGCATCTATGCGCTGGCCGCGATCGTCGGCGTGTCCGACATCGATCCGTTCGTGCTCAACCTGGCGCAGGGCGATTCGGCGCAGATCACCGTGGACCTCGCCGCGAGCGCCGTGCTGATCGCCGCGTCGTCCAACAACCTGGTCAAGGCGATCTATGCATTTGTGTATTCCGGCATGCGCATGCGGGCCGCGCCCGCGGCGCTGGCCGTGCTGGCGGCATGCGGGGTCGCGGCCCTGGCGGTGCTCTAGTCGGCGAGCGCCGCGGCGACGGCCATGCGCAACGCCGGCAGCACCTCCTCGCCGAACCATGGATTGCGCCGTTCCCACGCCGTGGTGCGCCAGGACGGATGTGGCAGCGGAAAATAGCGCGGCAGCCGCGCGCGGAAGTCGCGCACCTGCTCGGTCATCGCGCCGCGGCCCAGCACGTGGTTCAGCGCGTAGCTGCCCACCAGCAGCGTCAGGCGGATCTGCGGCATCAGCGCCAGCAACCGTGCGCGCCACAGCGGCGCGCATTCCGGGCGTGGCGGGGCGTCGCCGCCGTTCGGCAGGCGGCCGGGATAGCAGAAGCCCATCGGCACGATGGCGACGCGGCTCTCGTCGTAGAACGTGTCGCGATCCATCTGCAGCCAGGCGCGCAGCCGGTCGCCCGAGGGGTCGTTGAACGACAGTCCGGTCTCGTGGACCTTGGTGCCGGGCGCCTGGCTGGCGATCAGCAGGCGCGCGGTGGTGGAGGCGCGGAACACCGGGCGTGGACCGAGCGGCAGGTGCGCGGCGCAGACCCGGCAGGCGCGGATTTCGGCCGCAAGTTCGCCAAGCGGGGCCGCTATCCAATGATTCCCCGCCGCGCAGTTCGCGCACCACCTGCTCCGCCAGCACCTCCGGCGGCGCGCTCATCGTCGTCAGGCGCATTTCCGGATCCAGCGGCTCCTCGTACGGCGCATCCACGCCGGTGAAGTTGCGGATCTGGCCGGCGTCGGCGCGTCGGTACAGCCCTTTGGGATCGCGCCGCCGGCACTCGTCGACCGGCGTATCGACGAAGATCTCCAGGAACTCGCCTTCCTCGACACAGTCGCGCGCCAGCATCCGCTCCGCCCGGTAGGGCGAGATGAACGACACGAGCACGATCAGCCCCGCCTCGACGAACAGCTTCGAGACCTCGGCGACGCGGCGGATGTTCTCCACCCGGTCGGCTTCCGAGAACCCGAGGTCGCGGTTCAGCCCGTGCCGCACGTTGTCGCCGTCCAGGCTCATCGTGTGGTGGCCCTGCGCATGCAGCGCCTTCTCCACCAGGTTGGCGATGGTCGACTTGCCCGCGCCGACAGCCCGGTGAACCACAGCACCGCCGGCTTCTGCCGCATCAGCCCGGCGCGCGCCCGCTTGTCCACGTCCAGCCGGTGCCAGTGGATGTTGGCCGCCCCGGCACGCAGGTCGGTCACCATGCCGGCACCGACCGTGTTGCGCGTCAGCCGGTCGATCAGGATGAAGCCGCCCAGGTCGCGGCTGACCGCGTAGCGCTCGCACGGCACGCGCTGCGCCAGCGAGATCGTCACCCGGCCGATCTCGTTCAGCCCCAGTTCGCGCACCGGCACCTCGGCCAGCGTATCGACGTCCAGCCGGTTGGTGATCTCGGTGATCGTGCCGATCACGGTGCGCGTGCCGAGCATCAACAGGTAGGCGCGGCCGCGGAACAGCGGGGTCTCGTCCATCCAGACCACCCAGGCGGTCACCTGGTCCGCCAGCGCCGGCGGCGGCGCCGCCGCCAGCACGTCGCCGCGCGAGACGTCGATCTCGCGATCCAGCACCAGGGTCACTGCATCGCCCGGCACCGCCTCGGCGCGATCGCCGTCCATGGTGACGATGCGCGACACCTTCGCCTCGGTGCCGGACATCGCGTTCACCACCGCTGTCGCCCGGACGGACGATCCCGGTGGCGACGGTGCCGGCATAGCCGCGGAACGTATGGTCCGGTCGCGCGACGAGTTGCACCGGCATGCGGAAGGCGCGCTCGGACACGTGCGAGGTGGGTTCGGCACCCTCCAGCGCCGTCAGCAGCGTCGTGCCCGAATACCAGGGCATCCGCGTGCTGGGCACGGTGACGTTGTCGCCGTCGCGCGCGCAGACCGGGATGGCCGTCACCGCCAGCGGACCGAGCTTGCCCAGCAGCGCGTAGAAATCGGTGACGATCTTGTCGAACACCGCCTGCTCGAAGCCGACCAGGTCCATCTTGTTGACCGCCAGCACGACCTGGCGGATGCCGAGCAGCGAGGCGATCGCGGCGTGCCGGCGCGTCTGCACCAGCAGGCCCTTGCGGGCGTCGACCAGCAGCACGGCGACATCCGAGGTCGAGGCGCCGGTGACCATGTTGCGGGTGTACTGCTCGTGGCCCGGCGCGTCGGCCAGGATGAACCGCCGGCGCGGCGTCTCGAAGAAGCGGTAGGCGACGTCGATGGTGATGCCCTGGTCGCGCTCGGCCGCCAGCCCATCCACCAGCAGCGCATAGTCGGTGCCGCCAGGGACGGTGCCGAAGCGGATGCTGTCGCGCTCCAGCGCCGCCATCACGTCGTCGGGGATGGTGCCGCATTCGAACAGCAGCCGGCCGATCAGTGTGGACTTGCCGTCGTCCACCGAGCCGCAGGTCAGCACGCGCAGCAGGGATTCGGGCATCAGAAATACCCCTCGCGCTTCTTCTTCTCCATCGAGGCGTCCTGGTCCTGGTCGATCAGCCGTCCGGCGCGTTCGGACACGCGCGTGGTGTGCATCTCCGGCACGATCTCCTCGAGGTTGGACGCCGATGACTCGACCGCGGCCGACAGCGGATAGCAGCCGAGCGAGCGGAACCGCACCAGCCGGTCCACCGGCTTCTCGCCCGGCTGGAAGCGCATGCGGTCGTCGTCCACCACGATGATCAGGCCGTCGCGCTCCACCGTCGGGCGCGGCGCGGCGAAATACAGCGGCACCACGTCGATGCCCTCGGCCAGGATGTAGGTCCACACGTCGAGCTCGGTCCAGTTCGACAGCGGGAACACCCGCAGCGTCTCACCCGGCGCGAGATTGCCGTTATAGAGATGCCAAAGCTCCGGCCGCTGCCGCTTCGGGATCCCAGGTATGGCCCGGCCCGCGCACCGAGAACACCCGCTCCTTGGCGCGCGAACGTTCCTCGTCGCGCCGCGCGCCGCCGATCGCCACGTCGTAGCGACCCTCGGTCAGCGCCTGCTTCAGCGCATCGGTCTTCATCACCTGGGTGTAGATGTTACTGCCGTGGTCGAACGGATTGATGTTCTGCCGCAGCCCTTCGGGATTGGTGTGAACCCGCAGGTCGAACTCGAACCGCTTCGCCGTGGCGTCGCGGAACGTGATCATGTCGCGGAACTTCCACGTCGTGTCGATGTGCAGCAGCGGAAACGGCGGTCTGGCCGGGAAGAACGCCTTGCGCGTCAGATGCAGCAGCACCGAGGAATCCTTGCCGATCGAGTACAGCACCACCGGGCGGGCCGCCTGCGCGGCGACCTCGCGCAGGATGTGGATGCTCTCGGCCTCGAGCGCCTTCAGGTGGGGCGGGTGGGTTGTCGTCAAGGCAGTCTTTCTCCTCGGTTGCGGCCGGCAGCCAATGTCAGGGAAAGCGGTCCTGCCTCTAGTCCAGCCGGTGCCTTGGTGTAAACGCTGACCGCGGTGCGCTACGCTGGCACCAGGGACGCTGCACGCGAAGGGGCGCAATGACGATCGCATCCGCACGACGCCGCTGGGCAGGCCTGTCTACGCCCGCCGATGTGGTGGAGCGCACCCCGCGCGCCGAGGTGGACGTGGCTCTGGTACTGGCGGTGGACAGTTCCGGCAGCATCAGCGAGCAGCGCCTGTCCATGCAGATCCAGGGCTACCTGGACGCGATCCGACACCCGACCTTCATCGAGGCGGTGCAGGGCGGGCGGCGCGGCCGGATCGGCCTGACCTTCGTCACCTGGACCGATGCGCGGCGGCAGGACCAGACGGTGCCCTGGACGGTGATCGGCGACCAGGCAGGCGCCCACGCCTTCGCCCAGGCGGTGCAGACGGCGCTGCGGCCGCTGCCGGGGTGGACCTCGATCAGCGGGGCGATCGATTTCTGCACCGGGCTGCTGCTGAACTGCGGCTATGTGGCGACCAGGCGGGTGATCGACATCTCAGGCGACGGCGCCAACAACGACGGCCGCCCGGTCACCGAGGCACGCGACGCCGCGGTGGCCGCCGGCGTGACGATCAATGGCCTGCCCATCGTCGAGGTCGAGCCCAACCTCGAGGAATATTACCGTAACAACGTCATCGGCGGGCCCGATTCGTTCGTGGTCGTGGCGCGCGACTCGGCCGCCTTCGGCGCGGCGGTGCTGCGCAAGTTGCTGGTCGAGGTGGCTGGCGTGGCAGCCCCCGACGCAGCCTGAACCGGTTCACGCGTCGAGCGCGGCCCGCACGATCGCGGCCAGCTCCTGGCGCCGGTACGGCTTGCGCAGGGTGGCCCCCGCCGGATGTGCGGGTGCGTCGGCCGGTTCCGGTCGGACATAACCGGTCGTGAACAGGATCCTGAGATCGGGCAGGAACGCCCGCGCCGCGGCGGCCAGCTGGTACCCGGTCATGCCGTCCGGCATGACCACGTCCGTCAGCAGCAGATCGTAGCTCTCGCCGGACTGCAGGACCTCCAGCGCCGCCGGCCCGCTGCCGGCCTCGCTGACCCGGTAGCCGAGCGAGACAAGATGGCGCCGCGCCACCGTGCGCATGCTCGCGTTGTCGTCCACCAGCAGGATCGACTCGTCGCCGTACGGCACGGGCAGTTCCGTCGCTCCGTCGGCTTCCTGCGGCGGCGGCGGCGCGGAGGCTCGCGGCAGGAACAGGCTCACCGTGGTGCCGTGACCGACCGCGCTCTGAATTCGCAGATGGCCGCCGGACTGCTTGGCGAAGCCGAACACCATGCTGAGGCCAAGGCCGCTGCCGGCGCCCACCGGCTTGGTGGTGAAGAACGGCTCCACCACGCGCTCCAGAAGTTCGGGCGGCATGCCGATCCCGGTATCCGTCACCGCAAGGACGACGTAGTCGCCTGCGGCCGCATCGCCGTCCGGCTGGCCGTCCGCCAGGTGGGCGTTGGCCGTAGCGATCGTGAGCGTGCCGCCATGCGGCATCGCGTCGCGCGCGTTGATCGCCAGGTTGAGCAGCGCATCGCCGATCTGCGACGGATCGACGCGGACCGGCCAGAGGTCCTGCGCCAGCGTCGTGGAGATCGTGATCGATTCGCCCAGCAGCCGGCGCAGGGTGACGATCCGGCTCGGCAGGTAGGCGTTCAGATCGAGCCGGCGCGGCTGCAGGGTCTGCCGGCGGGCGAAGGCCAGCAGGCGGCGTGTCAGATCGGCGCCGCTCAGCGCGCTGCTCAGGATCTCCTGTGCCAGCGTGGCCTGTTCCGGGTCGCGCGCCGTGTCGATCAGGAACTCCACATTGCCGATGATGATGCCCAGAAGGTTGTTGAAGTCGTGCGCGATGCCGCCGGTGAGCTGCCCGATCGCCTCCATCTTCTGCGCCTGGCGCAGCTCCGCCTCGACGCGCTTCTCGCGGGTGGTGTCCTCGACGAGGGCCAGCAGCAGACCCGGCCCGCTGTCCGAGGCGCTGAGCCGCGTCGTCCTGACGCTGGCCCAGGCGATCGCGCCCGAGCGCGTGACGTAGCGGGCCTCGATGCCGACATCCGGATGGGTTCCGCCGCGGATCGCGTCGCTGAGCGCCTGTCTGTCATGGACATGCGCCAGCTCAGCGATGGCCTTTCCGACGACCAGCGCGGTTTCAGTGCCAAGCATGCGGCAGAACGCAGGATTGGCCTGCACGATGCGGTCGCCGTCGTCCTCGGCGAGCAGCATGCCGAGGGGGCTCTCCTCGAATATGCGCCGGAACCGCTGTTCGCTCTCCCGCAAGGCCCGCGAATGCGCATCAGCCAGTTGTTCGTTCCGCCGTGCCCTGCGGAACATCACGACGATGATGACGACGAAGGCTGCGATGGCGATCGCCCGGACGACCATGCCAATGCCAAGCGCAATGGCGTCGCGTGACTCGACCTCGGCCAGGTGCCGGCTCAGCAGCGTCTGCTCATCCGCGAACATCGCATCGACGGTGTCGACGATCCCCTGGGTCCGCTCCTTGCCTGCCGCCACGTCGGGCGGCAGCTCGCCCGTACCGGCGTTCTGGTTCACCGGCGTCATGGTCGCTGCAAGCTGCGCCTGGTCCTGTTCGATGAGCATCGCCAGTCGTTCGAACCGCTCCGGCTCCTCGCTGCCGATCAGATCTCGAAGTTGCGCGAGTCGCACCGGCAACTGATCGCTCGCCGCGCGGTACTGCGCGAGCTGCCGTT
Organism: uncultured Alphaproteobacteria bacterium; assembly: GCA_963812075.1. GTDB lineage: Bacteria > Pseudomonadota > Alphaproteobacteria > Acetobacterales > Acetobacteraceae > JAMXLO01. The sequence continues at coordinate 430,267 of CAWETN010000010.1, read as the reverse complement.
CATCGCCGAACAGCCGATAGCTGCGTTGCGCCTCTCCGGATCTCTCGCACGAAGTCCTCAATGCGCTGCAGCATCTGCTGAATGCGCAGCGACCGGTCCGCCTGCACCCTGGCCTGGTGGAATTCGTAGACGTAGCCCGACGCCAGGACACCGTTCACCGTGATCAGCAGCAGCGCGAAGCCGAACGGGAGGAACCGTGCCAGGCGGCCATTTGCGCTCTGCCTGGCAGTGATCGTGCCGATCATGCTCGAATCGACGCTTCTGGTTCGCTCGCACCGAGGCTAGCAACGTCGTTGAGCCACCGCAACGCAAGGTGGTCAGTCGGCGGCGATCAGCTTCACTCGGCGTCCGGCGACGCCCAGCGCCACGCGACCCTGCTTCAGCGCCAGCGCATCCTCGCCGAACACCTCGCGGCGCCAGCCGTGCAGCGCGGCGATGTCGGGCGCGTCTTCGCCGGCAAGCCGGTCGATGTCGTCCGAACTGGCGACCAGCCGTGCCGCCACATGGTGGTCCTCGCATTTGGCGGCGAGCAGCACCTTCAGCAGCGAGACCAGCGCCGGCGACGGGCGGGCGCCGTTGCGGGAGCGCGGCGCCTCGGGCAATGCGTCCTCGGGCAGCGCTTTCGCCTCGGCGATGGCCGCCAGCAGCGAGGCCCCGGTGCGGCCCTCGGCGAAGCCGCGGCTGACACCGCGCGCGCGGGACAGCGCCTCGGGCGTGTCCGGCGCCGTCGCCGCGATCTCCAGCAGTCCCTCGTCGCGCAGCAGCCGCTGGCGGGGGATGTTCACCCGCTGCGCCTCGCGCTCGCGCCAGGCGGCGAGCGCCTGCACCATGCCGAGGAAGCGGCGATTGCCGCTGCGCGGGCGCAGGCGCTCCCACATCGCGTCGGGATCGGGCCGGTATTTCGCCGGGTCGGCGAGATCCGCCATCTCCTCGGCCACCCACTCGAGCCGGCCGTCCTGCTCGAGCCGCCGCCGCAGTTTGCTGTAGACCTCGCGCAGGTAGGTGACATCGGCGGCGGCGTAGGTGATCTGCGAGGCCGACAGCGGCCGTGCCGCCCAGTCACTGAACCGGTGCGCCTTATCGATCGACCCGCCGGCCAAAGAGGCGACCAGTGCGTCGTAGCCGACCTGCTCGCCGAAGCCCGCCACCATGGCGGCGATTTGCGTGTCGAACAGCGGCTTCGGCACGTCGCCGAAGCGCAGCACGAAGATCTCGACGTCCTGCCGCGCGGCGTGGAACACCTTCATCACCGCCGGGTCGGCCAGCAGCGCGCCGAGCGCGCTCAGATCGAGGTCGGGCGCCTGCGCATCGATGATGGCGACCTCGTGCGCACCGGCCAACTGCACCACGCACAGCTCGGGCCAATAGGTGCGCTCGCGCATGAATTCGGTATCGACGGTGACGAACGCCTCGGTGGCCAGACGCTCGCACAGGGCCCGCAGGACGTCGGTCGTTTCGATCAGGGTCGGCGGAGGGAATCCGGCGCGCGGCGGGCGAGGCATCCGACGCTTCTACACGCCGGATACCGGAACGCCAAAGCTCACACCACCTCGATGCCCGCGGCGACCTGACCACCCTCCAGATAGTCCGCCACGTTCCTGGGCGCATAGAGCGGATCCAAAGCCGCGCCGCAGCGGGCAACCAGACATCGGGAAAGGCGCAGGCCCTTTGGGAAGTTCCGCGCGCGCGACGGCAGGATGTTCCAGGGCGGGTCGCGCCACGGCTGATGCAGCGGGCTGCTCTCCCGCGGGTTGGGCACGTATTTCGGCGAACGCGCGAACAGCAAGCCCAGCTTCGTCAGTTCGCCGGTCATCCATGCCAGAGAGCAGTCCGAAAGCCCGCTCTGGAACTCGTCCGTGGCGTAGCCGCCGCCGACGTCGGAGTGTGCGCCGGGGAACAGCACCTGGACGATCCGCGCATCGGGGTCCCACAGCGTCGGCGTGAAGTCGGCCCGCTGCTCGTCCACCGCAACCGCGTGCAACCCGTGATGCACCTTCCCGCTCAACCTCGTGTCGGCGAACTGGAAGGCATCGACCCGCTCGCGCTGCAGGGTGAACTCGGGGATGCCCAGCGATCCGACGGTGTCCCAGACGGCAACCGCCTCGATCTCGGTGTCGACGAGCTTTGCCTCATCGTGCTGTACGAACAGCTGGGGCAGACCCGACAGCACCTCCTGCAGCCGGCCGAACAGGTCGGGGTTCTTCCGCGATGCTGCCTCGCGATAGGCGTACCAGACCGACATGCCGAGCCGATACGCGGTCTCCTTGTCCGCCAGATCGTACTGCGTGGCGTCCAGCAGTCCCCTGGCGACGATCATGCCGGCCAGCGCCCGTGCCGTGTAGGCGCCGCGGCTGAAGCCGACGATGAAGATCCGGTCGCCCGGCCGGTAGTTGCGCGACAGGTAGGTGTAGCCGCGCACGATCCGGGCGATCAGCCCGGCGCCGACGGTGCCACCCAGCAGCCGGACCAGCGGGTTGCGCGAGTCCCCGACACCGTGCAGGTATTTCGCGGACTGCGCGATCGCGCCGTCGCGCTGCAGGTTGCGCTCCTGCTCGTCGGCCAGCAGCGTGCTGCCCGGATCGTCTTCGCCGTCGAGATTCACAAACAGCCGGAAGACGTTGGTGGCCTTGTCCGTCATGTCGTCGCCACCAGGGCCGTTCCAGGTCCCGTCGGCGCAGAAGATGAGGTTCTTCGGCATTGCTCCCCCGCATTGATTGAGGCGGCAGTCTAGCCGACGGCGGTGGCACAGGCTGTGGTTTCTGTCACTCTGCCGGACCTCGCTTGACACGCCGGGGGGGCGCCGGTTGTCTCCGCCCCTTGCTCCAGCCGGGATCCCGCGATGCACGCCTATCGGACCCATACCTGCGGCGCACTGCGCGCCGCCGACGCCGGGCAGCCGGCCCGCCTCTCGGGCTGGGTGCACGCCAAGCGCGACCATGGCGGGCTGCTGTTCATCGACCTGCGCGACCACTACGGGATCACCCAATGCGTGTTCCCGGCCGGTTCGCCGGCCTTCGCCGCGGCCGACGCGGTGCGGCCGGAGAGCGTGATCACCGTCACCGGCCAGGTGGTACCGCGCGAGGCGGGCACGGTGAACCCGCGCCTGCCCACCGGCGAGATCGAGCTCCGCGTCGCCGACCTGGCGGTGCAATCGACCGCCGACGTCCTGCCGATGCAGGTGGCCGGCGAGGAGCGCTTCCCCGAGGACATCCGCCTGAAGTACCGCTTTCTCGACCTGCGGCGCGAGAAGCTGCACCGCAACATCATGCTGCGCGCCGGCGTCATCGCCTCGATCCGGCGGCGGATGATCGAGGCCGGCTTCACCGAGTTCCAGACGCCGATCCTGACGGCGGACAGCCCGGAGGGCGCGCGCGCCTTCCTGGTGCCGGCCCGGCTGCACCCCGGGCAGTTCTATGCGCTGCCGCAGGCGCCGCAGCAGTTCAAGCAGTTGGCGATGGTGGCGGGCTTCGACCGCTACTTCCAGATCGCGCCCTGCTTCCGCGACGAGGCCTCGCGCGCCGACCGCTCGCCCGGCGAGTTCTACCAGCTCGACTTCGAGATGAGCTTCGTCACCCAGGAGGACGTGTTCGCCACTATCGAACCGGTGATCGGCGGCGTGTTCGAGGAATTCGCCGAGGGTCGCGCGGTGGATCCGGTCCCGTTCCGGCGCATCCCCTATGACATGGCGATGCTGGAGTACGGCACCGACAAGCCCGACCTGCGCAACCCGCTGCGCATCAGCGACGTGACGCAGCACTTCGCCGGTTCGGGGTTCGGCCTGTTCGCGCGGATTGCCGGCTCGGGCGGCGTCGTGCGGGCGGTTCCCGCGCCGGGTGCCGCGTCGCAGCCGCGCAGCTTCTTCGACAAGCTGAACGACTGGGCGCGGGCCGAGGGCGCCGGCGGTCTCGGCTACATCGTCTATGACGCGGACGGCCCGAAAGGGCCGATCGCCCGCAACCTGGAGCCGGACCGGGCCGAGGCCATCCGCGCGGCCTGCAGCCTGGCCGCCGGAGACGCGGTATTCTTCGTCGCCGGCAAGGTCGAGACGGCGGCGAAATTCGCCGGCGCGGTGCGCACCCGGCTGGCCGACGAACTGGATCTGAGCGAGAAGGGCGCGTTCCGCTTCTGCTGGATCACCGACTTTCCGATGTTCGAGCTCAACGAGGAGACCGGGCAGGTCGATTTCAGCCATAACCCGTTCAGCATGCCGCAGGGCGGGCTCGACGCGCTCAACGCGCAGGACCCGCTCACCATCAAGGCGTTCCAGTACGACATCGTGTGCAACGGCGCAGAGCTGTGCTCGGGCGCGATCCGCAATCACCGCCCGGACATCATGGTCCGCGCCTTCGAGATCGCCGGCCACCCGCCCGAGGAGGTGGAGAAGCGGTTCGGCGGCATGCTGAACGCATTCCGCTACGGCGCCCCGCCGCATGGCGGCGCGGCGCCCGGGATCGACCGGATCGTCATGCTGCTGGCGGACGAACCGAACATCCGCGAGGTGATCCTGTTCCCGCTCAACCAGCAGGGCGAGGACCTGATGATGGGCGCCCCCGCCGAAGTGCCGCCGGCCCGGCTGAAGGAACTGCACCTGCGGCTCGACCTGCCGCCGAAGGTGCGGTCCACGTAGCCCGCCCGCCAAGCTGGCGCGGCGCCGGCCGCCTCCTTATGTTCGCCGTGACCGACACCGGAGTCCCTGCATGCGCCTCCCTGCCCTGCCGGCAGCCGTTCTGCTTCTGTACGCCGCCGCCGTTACGGTCCCCGCCGATGCCGCGGGACTGAACACCGCTTCGGCGGCCCACCGCGCCTTCTACACCCTGACCCTGAGCAGCAGCCGCGGCAGCGACGTGATCTCCGCCCGCGGCACCATGGGCTACGAGGTGATCGACGCCTGCGACGGCTGGGCGGTGCGACAGCGCCTGTCCATGACGCTGACCAACAGCGACGGCCAGGACATCCAGATGGTCTCCGACTATGCCACCTGGGAGGCCAAGGACGGGCTGAAGTTCCGCTTCCACATGAAGCAGACCACCGACAGCGCCGTCACCAGCCAGACCGACGGCGACGCGAAGCTGGACAAGAGCGGCGGTCCGGGCGAGGCGCACTACACCGTTCCCGAGGACACCACAAAGCCGCTTCCGTCCGGCACCCTGTTCCCGATGGCGCATACATCGGCAATCATCGCGGCGGCGCAGTCCGGGAAGAAGTTCCTGGCGCTTCCGCTGTTCGACGGCACCGACGATTCGGGAGCCGAGGACAGTTCCGTCGTCGTGCTGGACTGGAAGAAGCCCGAGGCCAACAAGTACCCGTTCCTGGCCGCCCTGCCCAGCACCCGGGTCCGCCTGGCGTTCTTCGATCACGCATCGAAGGGCGAGGTGCCGACCTACCAGGTCGGCATGCGCTACTGGGAGAACGGCGTCGCCGACAACCTGCAGATGGATTTCGGCGACTTCGTCATGGATGCGAAGCTGACAGACCTGACGCAGCTGCCGCACAAGTGCTGATCAGATCAGCTGCAGCCGCCGGAACAGGTCGATCAGCACCAGGTTGACGTTGAACTTGAAGTCGTCGCTGTCGCGCACCGTCTGCATGACCCGCCCGATCGGCCAGAGCTCGAAGGCCTCGACCTCGCCGTCCGCCGCGCGGGGCGTGAAATCCTCCGGCAGCTCGAGGTCGTAGCAGTACAACAGGTCGCGGCGGAGCCCCTCGGGGCGTTCCATCGCATAGGTGATCCGCCCCACCTCGGTCGCCTGGCGCGCGAGCGAGGCCGGGATCGCCGCCTCCTCTGCCGCTTCCTTCACCAGCGTCTCGGCCGGCGTGAGGCCGGCTGGAACGCCACCCGCGACGACGTGGTCAAGCTTCGAGGGGTCGAGCAACTTGTTCGCGGCGCGGCGCGCGACCCAGACGTGCAGGCCGTCCGGCCGGCGCACCAGCCCGTTCACATGCACGCCGACCGCCATCACCCCGAAGCTGGGGAGCGCGCCGCGGTCCAGCTGTGCCAGGACCGGTCCGTCCAATTCGGCACGGATATCGAACGCCTCGCGCCGCCAGCGGTAGCAGCCGGCCTCGGACAGACGCCGGGCGATGGGCTGCAGCGCCACCCCGTCGTGCAGCACGACCGCGCCTGGCTCCGTCGCGAATTCTGGGACCCCGGCCAGCCGCGCCGCAAACTCCGGCGTCACCCAGCCGACCTGCGCCGTCCCGATGCGGAACGCCAGCCGCCCACCCGGCAGCACGGCGTTGTTGCAGGTGCGAACATGGCGCCGATACCCTTCGTCCATCGTCTCGCCTTTCAAACCCGCACCCTGCATGCCACATGCCGGCTATGCGACGAAGCTCCTCCGCCGCGGCGGTCTCCCTCGGACTGCCGCGATTGCATCGCTCCGGCATGGCGACGCTTCGCTTGCTGCTACCCTATCTGTGGCCGGCGGGCGATCCTGGCGCCAAGGCGCGAGTCGTGCTCGCCATGGGACTGCTGCTGCTGGCCAAGCTCGCCACCGTATTCGTGCCGGTGATCTACGGCCGCATCGTCGATGCGCTGGCACCGAAGGACCCGACCGCGCTGCTCGCCGTCCCGCTCGGGCTGGTGATCGGCTACGGGATGCTGCGCGTCGCCTCCGCCACCTTCGGCGAGCTGCGCGACGCGCTGTTCGCCAAGGTGCAGCAGCGCGCGGTACGCAACGCCGCGCGGCGCACCTTCGAGCATCTGCACGCACTGAGCCTGCGCTTCCACCTCGATCGCCAGACCGGCGCACTGGCCCGCGCGATCGACCGCGGCTCGCAGGGCATCCAGTCGGTGCTGCGGCTTGCGGTGTTCAACGTGGTGCCGACGGTGATCGAGCTGCTGCTGGTCACCGCGATCATCTGGCACCTGTTCGACTGGCGCTTTGCCGCCATCACCTTCGGCGCGGTGGTCATCTACGCCGGCTTCACCATGAGCTTCGCCGGCTGGCGCGCGCGCATCCGCCGCACGATGAACGACCGGGACAACGATGCGAGCACCAAGGCGCTCGACAGCCTGCTGAACTACGAGACAGTGAAGTATTTCGGCAACGAGACGCACGAGGCGGAGCGCTATGACGGTGCGCTGGCGCGCTACGAGCGTGCGGCGGTGCGCGTGCAGGTCTCGCTCAACATGCTGAACATCGGCCAGGCGTGCATCATCGCCGGCGGCCTTACGCTGATCATGCTGCTCGCCACGCGTGAGGTGCGCGCCGGTTCCATGACCGTCGGACAGTTCGTCGTGGTGAACACCTATCTGATGCAGCTCTACCAGCCACTCGGCTTCCTGGGCGTGGTCTACATGTCGATCAAGCAGGGCCTGGTGGACATGGAGCAGATGTTCCGCCTGCTCGAGGTGGACCGCGACATCGCCGATCGGCCGCGTGCGGCGACGCTTGCCGCGCATGGGCCGGCAGGCGAGGTGCGGTTCGAGGACGTGCGGTTCGGCTATCGACCCGACCGGCCGATCCTGAAAGGCGTGGACTTCACCGTCCCCGCCGGCCGCAAGCTGGCGATCGTCGGACCGACAGGCGCCGGCAAGTCCACCATCAGCCGGCTGCTGTTCCGCTTCTACGACGTGACCGAGGGACGCGTCTGCATCGATGGGCGCGATATCCGCGACGTGTCGCAGGCGAGCCTGCGCGCCGCGGTCGGCGTGGTCCCGCAGGACACCGTGCTGTTCAACGACACCATCCGCTACAACATCGGCTACGGCCGGGTCGGCGCGACGCAGGACGAGATCGAGCACGCCGCGCGGCTGGCGCAGGTGCACGACTTCATCGTCTCGCTGCCCGAGGGCTACGACACGCGGGTCGGCGAACGCGGGTTGAAACTTTCGGGCGGCGAGAAGCAGCGAGTGGCGATCGCGCGTACCATCCTGAAGGACCCGCGCATCCTGATCCTGGACGAGGCCACCAGCGCGCTGGACACGCGGACCGAGCAGGACATTCAGGCGGCGCTGCGCGCCGTGGCGCGCGACCGCACCACGCTGGTGATCGCACACCGCCTGTCCACCGTGGTGGATGCCGACGAGATCATCGTGCTGGCCGACGGGCGTGTGGCGGAGCGCGGCAGGCATGCGGCGCTGCTGGCGCGCGACGGGCTGTATGCACGGATGTGGGCACTGCAGGCCGAGCAGGAAGCGGAACCGGAAATAGCCGATTGAGGAGACGCGGACGATGATCGAAGAGCAGCCACCGGAAGATCTGGGCCACGCAGGTGCAGTGGTGGACAAGGCGATCGAATACATGGCCGGCCAGAACATCCATGCGCTGTCGATCGCCTCGGCGCTGCTGGGCGGTGCGATGGCGCTGCTGGCGCGCAGCGTCGCCGACGAGGCGATCGTGCAGATCCTGAACAATGCAATCGCCAGTGTGCGGAGCGGCGAGTTGCGGGGCGTGGACAGTCAGCGCGGGTAGATCCGTACACTTTGCGCGACCGCATCGGCGATGTGCTCCTTGCTGATCACGCCGAGTATGTTGTCCGCGCGCGGGCGCCCGCTCCGCGGTATCACAACCGCCATCACTGCGCGCCTGCGGGACAGCCGCGCGATCACGTCGAACATCACGGCGTCTTCGCGCACGATGGTGAAATTGCGCCGGGCCACGTCGCCCATCCGCACGTCGTTGCCGGCACCGCTGACAGTCCGGCGGAGGTCGGTATTCACGCGGATGACGCCCACGATGGCACGATTGCGCGTTACCACGACATGGCGCAGGCCGCCGTCAGCGGGGCATTGCTGCAGGAACTCCTCGAACCGGGTGTTCTCGTCGAGCAGCAGCATGTCCGGCTCCATCGCATCGCGGGCCGACTGGACCAGGAACATGTTGGCATGCAGCGCCTTGGGAATAGGGTGGCCTCGCCTGACCAACTTGGCGGTATAGATGTTTTCCCGCGACAGCGTTCGCCGCACGCCGAGCGCCACCGCGACCGCCAGGATCATCGGCAGCACGATGTCGTAGTCGCGCGTCATCTCGAACACCATGGCGACGGCGGTCATCGCAGCGCCGGTGCCGCTGCCGACCATCGCACCCATGCCCACCATGGCAAAGGCGGGCGCGCTGATCGGCATGCCAGGTGCAATGGCCGATGCCAACGCCGCGAACCCAGCGCCCAGGGTGGCGCCCATGAACAGCGACGGCGAGAAGATGCCGCCGGAGGAACCGGACCCGAGGCTTACCGTCGTGGCGAGCAGTTTGCAAAGGAACAGCAGGCTGAGAAACCCGCCGCTGCCGATCTGGCCCATCAGTGTTGCCTGGATCGTCGCATAGCCGACGCCCTCGACGTAGTAGTGTCCGGCCGAGCGCAGCAGACCATAGATCAGTGCGCCCACCAGCAGCATTCCCAGCGCATGCCGCAGGTAGCGCCATGGCATGAGCTCGAACAGATCCTCGAGCCAATGCAGCACCCTGATGAATGCGGTGGCCGCCACTCCCATCACTGCGCCGAGTATCACGTAGAGCAGGAGCAGCATCGCGCTGCCCGCTTCCGCCGGCAGTGCGCCCAGGTTCTGCGGCACCTCGAACGCCGGCTGGGTGCCGAAGAACAGGCGGCCGATGAACGTCGCCGTCCCGGTGGCGATCGCCACGGGAAGGAAGGTGTTCACGCTGATCTCCGGCAGCATCAGCTCGGTGGCGAACAGCACGCCGCCAATCGGTGTATTGAACGTCGCGGCGATGCCTGCGCCGGCGCCGGCAGCGACCAGGATGATCCGCTGGCCGACGGCCATGCGGATCGTCTGGCCCAGCGTGGAGCCGAGCGCCGAGCCGATCTGGATGATCGGACCTTCGCGGCCGACCGCCGCACCGCTGCCGATCGCCAGCGCCGATGCAAGCGACTTCGCCAGTGCGACAATCGGGCGGATGATGCCGCGCTGATAATAGATCGCGTCCATCACCTCGGGGACGCCGTGGCCGCGCGCCTCCGGTGCGAAGTTGTTGACGATGAAGGTGACGCCCAGGGCGCCGATCACCGGCACGAGGATGACGAAGGCGCCCCACGGACTGGGCGGGGTGAATTGGCTGGCATCGTAGAAGAAGGAGAAACGACCAAAGAACAGGACGTTGTGGACAACTCCGATCAGATCCCGGAAGGCAACCGCACCGAGTCCGGTGACGACCCCGACAGCCAGCGCGAGCAGGCACAGCACGGGCAGGCTCAGGCGCCGCGTCTCGTGCTCTTCGATGGGCGTGGCCAGAGATACCGTCGCGTCCATATCCGCTCTACTCCCGGAGGTTCCGCCGTCTGCATCCCGCCACTACTGTCAATTCTGCCCGCGCGCACCTGTGCTCGTCGTCAAAATTCGGTCACAACGATCAGCAGGACACCGCGCGGACTTCCCGCCGCCGCTGCAGCCCCGGTCGGGCCGGTATTGGCGCGAAGGCCTGCCGGTGCCACGCTCGCCCCGATGGTCCAGTCCCTCCGCCGCTGAGGAGCAATCGATGGCAAGACTCGAAGGAAAGGTCGCACTGATCACCGGATCGGGCCGCAATATCGGCCGTGCGACAGCGTTGAGGCTGGCGGCCGAAGGCGCCCACGTCGTCGTCAACGCGCGCGGCAATCAAGCCGAGGCGGACGCGGTGGTGCGCGAGGTGAAGGCGCTCGGGGTGAGGGCGATCGCCGTCATCGCCGATGTCGCCAGCAAGGAGCAGGTGGAGGCAATGGCGGGCAAGGCGCTGTCCGAGTTCGGCCGCGTCGACATCCTGATCAACAACGCGGCGATCCGGCCGCACAAGCCCTTCACGGACCTGACCCAGCAGGACTGGGAGGCGGTGCGCGGCGTCGTGCTCGACGGCGCAGTCTACCTTACGCGCGCGCTGATCGAGCCGATGGTGAAGAACCAGTATGGCCGCATCCTGTTCTTCACCGGCGAGGGCGCCTTCATTGGCGGCAGCGGACGCGCGCACGTCTCCGCCGCCAAGATGGGCCTGGTGGGATTTGCCCGCGGACTGGCCTCCGAGTTCGCGCCCCATAACATCCGGGTCAACGTGGTCTCGCCGGGCAGCATCGACACGATGCGGGCCAACCCCGAATGGTATCAGGGCCGCACGCCGAACGCCGCCGGAATTCCGCTGGGCCGGCAAGGCAAGCCGGACGAGATCGCTGCCACCTGTTTGTTCCTGGTCAGCGACGACGGTGGCTTCATCACCGGCCAGACGATCCACGTGAATGGCGGCAGCGCCTACTACTGATCGAGGAGGCTACAGCTGCTCGCGTGCCGCTCGGGCCACCTCGTCGGTGGTGGTCCGCCACGTCGCGCCGCGCCCCAGCACGCGTGACAGCGCCTCCCGCAGCCAGCGGATCCGGTGCGCCTGGCCAGCGATCCACGGATGCAGCGTCAGATTGAACGATCCGCCGCCTTCGTCGTGCAGGAAGCTGAAGGCCTCGGCGACATTGTCGCGCCCATACCGGCGGCGGCACGCGGCGCAGCCACATGCACTCCAGGTCGTTCCACTCCGGCTGCGGCGGCAAGGCAACGAGATGGCGGCCGAGCAGGAACGGACGGTCGTCGCTCGCCCAGTCGGTGGTGTAGGTGAAGCCCGCCTCCGCCAGCAGCGCCGGCGTGCGTTCCGATTGGTTGAAGTCCTGGCCGCACCAGCCCAGTGGCGCCGCGCCGGCCGCGCCCTGCACCGCGTCGCGGCTCTCGGCGATACAGGCGCGCTCCTGCGCCTCGCTCATCCGGCTGCTGATGCGCCGCGTCGCGTAGGTGCCGTGCGCCATGAAGCACGCATTGCGCCGCACCAGTTCGTCCACCAGTTCCGGATAGCGCTTCGCCGCAGCGGCACCCAGCGCAACACTGGGCGTCAGGCCGAACCGGTCCAGTACGTCGAGCACACGGAAGATGCCGACGCGTGCGCCGTATTCGCGCTGGCTCCAGGTCAGCCAGTCGGGAAAGAACTTTCCCAGTGGCGAGACGATTCGCGGGTCGGGGCTCGCATCCGGCGGCGGGTTCACCTCCCAGTAGTCCAGCACCAGCGTCACCGTGAAGGCGATGCGCGCATCGCCGGGCCAGGCGAAGCGCGGCGCCTCGGTGAGCGCGCGGTAGGCATGGTGCAGCTGGTCCATGCCGGGACGGCGCACCTCGCCCGCCGGCGGCGTGCCGGCGGGGTCAGCCATTGGCTGCCTCCCGTGCCGCGAGGTGTGCCTCGATCAGCGGCAGGTGGTGCGCGTTGAACCAGTCGGTGATGTCGCCGGCGGTGGTAAGCCAGACGCCCGGATGCGACAGCACATATTCCATCGCGCCGCGGAACGCGCGGATGCGATGCGGCTGGCCCACCCAGTAGGGGTGCAGCGCGATGCACATCACCCTGCCCTGCTCCGCACCCTCGTCGTACAGGGTGTCGAAGGTGTCGCGGATCTGCCGCGCGAAGTCGTCTGCCTCCTGCCCGCGGCGGTGCAGGATCACGTCGTTGATGTCCACCGAATAGGGCATCGAGAGCAGCCGGCCGGTCTTCACCTTCAGCGGGAACGGCTGATCGTCGTGGTACAGATCGGCGGTGTAGTCGTAGCCGCATTCGGCCGCGAGATCGAACGTGTCCAGCGTGTTGGTGATCGCCGGACTGAACCAGCCGCGCAGCCGCCGGCCGGTGAGGCGCTGGTGGATGTCACGGCACTCCTGCATCGCCGCGCGCTCTTCCGCGCGCGAGAACTGCCAGTGGTAGCGCGTGTTGTAGATGCCATGCGACATGTACTCCCAGCCACGATGCTCCATTGCACCCAGGATCTCCGGGAAGTGCTCGAGCACCGCCAGGTTGAGGCTGACGGTGCAGCGGATGCCCAGCGCGTCGGTCAGCTCGAACAGCCGCCACAGACCGACGCGGTTGCCGTAGTCGCGCTGCGTGTAGCCCAGGATGTCGGGATGCGGCGAGCGTGGCCAGGGATCGCGCGTGCGGACGAACTTCGGCAGGTACTCGTAGTGCTCGATGTTCGGCACCACCCAGAGCGCCAGGCGCGCGCCGTTCGGCCAGCGCAGTTTCGGGCGGTGCAGGATCGGGGAATAGGCGACGATGTCCGGTTCCATCGCGGTACCTCCGTTCGCCGCAGCCTGGGTTGGCCCGCGCGACGGGTCCAACCGTGACGCCGCTAGCCGCCGATGTCGACCACCTGGACCAGGACGTTGACGTGGAAGTTCGGACCGAAGGACACCTCGAAGCGGTCGGCGCCGACATAGTCGGGGGCCGGCGTGTAGGCAATCAGCGTCGCCTCCTCCAGTACCTTGATCGCGGCCGTGCCGTGAGCCGGAGGCACGGAGACACCGGCCTCTCCCATCGTGGTGTGGCCGATGCTCTCGGCGATCACGCATCGAGGGCCATTCCTGGCGACGGTGATGCGCTCCTGCGCGCTGCCCGCGCCGAGGAAACTCGATTCGTGCGCCACGACGCACGTGGTCTGGGTCGGCTTCGGACTGGCACATCCCCCAAGCATGCTCAGCACCGCAGCGGCGATCACGACGAACCTCATGCCACGCCTCCCCTGGAATCCGCCGGATGTTCGCTAGCACGCCGTTTGCTTCAAGGCTGTCGCCACCAGCAACCCTGATCGGAGGAGACCGATGAACGACGCCAAGACCACCCTTGGGCGCAAGATCCTGGGAATCAAGCAACAGCGCAAGCTGAGCTGGGCGGAGATCGCCGAACGGCTGGGCTATTCGCCCACCTGGACCTGCGCCGCGTGCCTGGGCCAGATGTCGATGACGCCGGAGACCGCGGCGAAGGCCGGCACGCTGTTCGGGCTGAGTGACGACGAAGTGGCGCTTCTGCAGGCAATCCCGTATCGCGGCTCGCTGCCCGGCGCGATCCCGACCGACCCGCTGATCTATCGCTTCTACGAGCTGGTGATGGTCTACGGCACGACCTGGAAGGAGCTGATCCAGGAGGAGTTCGGCGACGGCATCATGAGCGCAATCGACTTCGACATGAGCCTGGAGCGTCAGCCCGACCAGAAGGGCGATCGGGTGAAAATCACCATGTCCGGCAAGTTCCTGCCGTACAAGCGCTACTGACGCCGCGAGCAGCGCTACCCGCCGCCGAACGCCGGCATGACGTCACGCGCGAACCAGCGCAGCTGCTCCTCGAACGCGCCGGGCGACAGGCCCTCGGCCCAGTGGATCATGTAGTCCTCGAGCCCCGGATACTTCGCCTCGATCGACTTGATGCCGTCGATCACCTGGCTGGGCGTGCCGCAGAACCACGCCTTCTGCGCCACGCCGTCGCGCAGTGACGGGATCTTCGCCGGCGCGCCGGGCGTGCCCCAGGTGCGGCCCTGCTCGTCCGCATAGCGCACGAAGCCGAACGGCGCGAACCACTTGTAGCGCTCGTCGTGCGCCGGCTCGACGCGGCGGATCGCCTCTTCCTGGCTGGCGGCGAGATAGAGGCCGGTGCCCCAGATCATGTCCTGCCCGAGCTGCTTCTGCTGGCCGTGCCTCGCACACGCCTGCTGGTAGGCGCGCACCACGTCGTCGAGGATCTTCTCGCCATTCAGCGTGACCATCGCCTTGAGGTCGTACTTCGCGATCATGTCGATGGTCTTGCCCGAGGCTACCGGCATCCAGACCTCCACCGGCAGGTGCTTCGGCCGCGGCACCATGGTGATGTCCTTGAGCTGGTAGCCGCGATACTCCACCTCGGGGGGACAGGTGAAATACTTCCCCTTGAAGGCGACGTGCTCCTGATTGAAGCAGGCCAGCATGAGCTGGAGCTGCTCCTCGAAGTAGTCGCGGTTCTTCTCGGCGTCGATCAGCGGCGCACCGAATGTCTCCACCTCGCGCGTGTGGTAGCCGCGCCCGACGCCCATGATGACGCGGCCGTCGGTGACGATGTCGGCCATCGCGTAGTCCTCGGCCAGCCGGATCGGATGCCACATCGGCAGCACGTTGAACGCGCAGCCGAACTTCAGCCGCTTCGTCTGGGTGGCGAGCCACAGGCCCAGCTGCACCAGGTTGGGCAGGCATTCGTAGCCTTCGTGCTGGAAGTGGTGCTCGGCGGTCCACAGCGCGTGGTAGCCGCACTCGTCCATGACCTGGGCGATGTGACGGGTGGTGAAGAAAACCTCGGACAGGCGCTCGTTGGGGTAGCGGCGGTCGTTGGCGGGCGTGCCGTCGAGGCCGACATTGTCGAGGTCGATCTGGCCGACATAAAGGACGTGGAAGCGTTTGATCATGGAGGTTTCTGCCTTATGCGCGCGCTGAGCTGGAGTATGCCAGCTTGCACGCGAGCACGCCAAACCGTCGGCGCCCTACGGTCCCGTATGAGCCTGCGCCGCATGAAGGCGTCTGTGTCCTGGGCTGCAGCGTTCACTTCTCGACGAAATCCGCAAGATCACGCCCCACCGCGGCACGAAGTGGCGGGAGGGCCAGCAACACAGTACGCCAAACAGGCAGGCGGCGCGAAGCTTCGGAGATGAGCTCGAACGGGGAAACGCCGCGATGTCCGCCGGCATCACCCCGCCTTGCCATGGCTCGGCCCACGGCCTCAAATCGGGCAGTGACGGAGGGCAACAGGATGGCTGCACAACCCGAGGCCTTCACCCTGCACGTTCCCGACGCGGCGATCAGCGATCTGCGCGGCCGCCTTGCACACACCCGCTTCCCGGATCAGGCGCCGGGCGACCCTTGGGCTTACGGCACCAGCGTCGAGTATCTGCGCGGCCTGGTCGAATATTGGCGCACCGGTTTCGACTGGCGCGCGCAGGAGGCGCGGTTGAACGCCTTCCCCCAGTTCAAGACGCCGCTGCACGACATAGACGTGCACTTCCTGCATGTGCCGGGCAGCGGGCCCAACCCCTGCCCGCTGCTGCTGATGCATGGCTGGCCCGGCTCCGTGTTCGAGTTCATGGACCTGATCCCGCGCCTCACCGATCCCGCGAGCTTCGGCGGCGATCCAGCGGATGCGTTCACCGTCGTCGCCCCGTCGCTGCCAGGCTACGGGCTGTCATTCCGTCCTGGCCAGAAGCGCTTCGGCATCGAGGAGATCGCCGACTGCCTGGCCGACCTGATGACCGAAACGCTCGGCTATCGCCGGTTTGCCGCACAGGGCGGCGACTGGGGCGGGATCACCGCGTCGCGCATGGGTTATGCGCATGCTGCGAAGCTGCTTGGCATCCACGTGAACCTGCTCGCGGTGCGGCGCGAGCCCGGCGCCGTCACCGACCCGACACCGGAGGAACGCAGGTATCTCGACGAGCTGGCGCACTGGCTGAAGGAGGAGACCGGCTACCAGTGGATCCAGGGCACGCGGCCGCAGACGCTGAGCTTCGGCCTGACCGACTCGCCGGCCGGGCTGGCGGCATGGATCGTGGAGAAGTTCCGCGCCTGGTCGGACTGCGGCGGCGACCTGGAGAGCGTGTTCACGCGCGACCAGCTGCTGTCCAACATCAGCCTCTACTGGTTCACCGGCGCGATCGGGTCGTCGTTCTTTCCCTATTACTTCCGCATGCACCGGCCGTGGCCGGTGCCGGACGGCGGCAGTATCGGCGTGCCGGCCGGCTACAGCGAGTTCCCGCGCGAGATCCTGCGCGCGCCGCGGTCGCTCGCCGCACGCACCTACACCGACATCCGCCGCTGGACGGTCATGCCGCGCGGCGGCCACTTCGCGGCGATGGAGCAACCCGAGGCGCTCGCCGGCGAGATCCGCGCCTTCTTCCGGCCGTTGCGCTGACCGCTCAGAACACCGGCGCATCGTACAGGCCGGCGGCATCGGGGCCGACCCATATCTGCGGCTCGGACGGCCGATAGCGCTCCTGCGCTTCCATGCGCGCCACGTCCTCGCGAATGGTGGCGAAGACCTGGCGCAGGCTGCGATCCTGTTGTCCGAACGCATGCAATTCGGCGTCGCCGAACAGCGTGTGACGGCTGCCGGGCGAACACCCGAACGAGCTGCGGTCGGCCCGGGCCGCGGTGATGATGATCCGCTCCGGCGCGCGCAGATCGTCGATCAGGGAGCCCGAGTAGCAGGCGGACACGACAATGATCGTCGGGTGGCCGGCGAGCGGGGCCAGCTTGCGCGCAAGTTCCCGGGCCGGCAGCTCGGTCGGCGCCCGGTTGCCGATCTTGCGTGCCAACAGCTTCGGTGCGCCGTGCGTGCTGATGCTGACGAACACGAGATCGTCCGGCCCCGCCTGCCGGGCCGCCGCGCCGACCAGCGAGGCAATGGTCGCATCGTCGGCGACCGGATACCGTCTGGCGGCCGGGCGGATGTTGCTCGCGACCATTGGCACGACGTGGTACCGGCTCGCTGATTGCAGCCGTGCGGCCAGCTCGACCACATCGTTTTCCGACCACTGTTCCGAGTAGAGGCCAAGGCCGATGTAGAACAGGCGCCGGCCGCTCTGATCCGCGTCCACCGTCTGCTGCGGCTGCGTGACCGGCGGCTGCGCGCAGGCCGCAGGCGAGAGCGACGCCAGCAACAGACCGACGATCACCATGCGAAAAGGGTAACCTGTCGTTCGAGACATCCGGTTTCCTCTTGTGTTTCCGGCCGCAATCCTGTGCCACCATCGCCACGCATCGGCCAAGCCGGGGCCGCTTGCAAGCGGGAGAAGCGACCATCATGCCCACGGTCACCGGAGCCCATCTGATCGGCAGCGTACCACTGCGGGACGCGGAAACCGTCTTCCGCACGGTAGGACGCGCGCTTGGTCCGCAGCTCGCCCGCATGCCCGATGGCGAGACCGGCAATCGCGGACGCTGGATCTGGTGGCAGCGCGAAATGCTGCTGGGCCATCCGGCGATGGAGCCTGATACCGACACGCCACCGTTCGAGCTGCGCCAATGGGACGGCGCTGTGCTCCGCACCACCGACTGGCTGCGCTTCCGCGACGGCGTCGATCCGGCGGGCGTGACGTTCGACACGGGCTATGCCGCCGCGGCGCTGGAGTCCTATGCGATCTTCCGGCGGTTGCGCGAGGCGGGCGAGATACCGGCCGGCATACGCTTCCAGGTATGCCTGCCGACGCCGATGGCCACGGGCTACATGTATGTCAGTCCTGCATCGCTGGCTGCCTACCTGCCGGCCTATGAGCGTGCGCTGCTGACGGCCTTGCGCGACATCGCCGCAGCGATCCCGCACCGCGACCTGGCGATCCAGTGGGACGTCTGCCAGGAGGTGCTGGTCTTCGAGCATTTCTTTCCGCAGCGCCCGCCCAGCTACAAGGCGGACATCGCCGCAGAACTGGCGCGGCTCGGCGATGCGGTGCCCGAGGACGTCGAGTGCGGCTACCATCTCTGCTACGGCTCGCCGCGCGACGAGCACCTCGTGATGCCGCAGGACGCGGCGATCATGGTGGAGATGACGCAGAGCCTGCGCGTCGGCCTGCAACGGCGGATCGACTTCCTGCACCTGCCGGTGCCGCAGGATCGCACCGACGATGCCTATTTCGCCCCGCTCGCCGGGCTGGAACTGCCGGCGGAGACAGCCCTCTACCTCGGGCTGATCCACCATGCCGATGCTTCGGGCGACCGCGCGCGCATCGCCGCGGCAGGCCGGGTGGTGCCCCGGTTCGGCGTCGCGACCGAGTGTGGCTGGGGACGCACCGATCCGGAGCGCGTGCCGGGCCTGTTGCAGTCGCATCGCAACGCCGTGGCGGCCTGATGCAGGCGCATCGCAACGCCGTGGCGGCCTGATGCTGCGGCTCTGTGCCGCACTGCTGATCTGCTCCGCTGCGGCCGCGCCGGCGACCGAACCGCGCACCGGCAGCACGGCCTACGGCGACTGGCACGACGATGCACCCGGCGTCGTCCGCCGCATCACCCCCGACGCGATGCCGCAACCCTACGCGACGCTGTCGGCCAGTCGTGCGCCTTCGGTGGTGCAGCGACCGGCCGGGGCCGCGCTGCGCGTCCCGCCCGGCTTCACCGTCGAGCCGTTCGCGGTCGGGTTGAGCGGTCCGCGCACGCTGCGTGTGGCGCCGAACGGCGACGTGTTCGTGGCGGAAAGCCCGGCCGGGCGCGTGCGCGTCCTGCGCACCGGCGCGAATGCCGGAAAGCCGCAATCGACCGTGTTTGCCGAAGGTCTCGACTATCCCTTCGGCATCGCGTTCTGGCCGCCGGGACCGGAACCGCGCTTTATCTATGTGGGGGAGACCGACCGGGTCGTCCGCTTTCCATACGCGCCCGGCGATCTGCGGCCGCGCGGCGCGGCACAGGTCGTCGTGCCGCACCTGCCCACCGGGGGGCACGCCACGCGGGATGTCGTCTTCGCGCGCGATGGCCGCACGCTGTTCGTATCGGTGGGCTCGGCCGCCAATCTCGCCACCAGCGGCGAGGAGGGGCGGGCCGACGTGCTGGCGTTCGATCCCGAGGGCGGCGGCCGGCGCAGCTTCGCCGGCGGCCTGCGCAACTGCACCGCGATGGGGATCGCACCCGCCACCGATGCGCTGTGGTGCGTGGTTAACGAGCGCGACGGGCTGGGTGACGACCTGCCGCCGGACTATGCGACGTCGGTGCGCGAGGGCGCATTCTATGGCTGGCCCTGGTACTACATAGGCGATCACGAGGAACCGCGGCTGCAGGGCCAGCGGCGCGACCTCGCCGGACACGTCACCATCCCCGACGTGCTGATCCAGCCGCATTCGGCACCTCTCGGCATTGCCTTCTACGAAGCGATGCAGTTTCCGCAGGCATACCGCGGCGATGCGTTCGTCACCCTGCGCGGGTCGTGGAACCGCGCCCGCCGGACCGGCTACAAGGTGGTGCGGCTGCGTTTCGCCAACGGCAGGCCGACCGGGGAATACGAGGACTTCGTCACCGGTTTTGTCGTCTCCGACCAGGCGGTGTGGGGGCGGCCGGCGGGCATAGCCGTGGCGCAGGATGGGTCGCTGCTGTTCGACGAGGACGGCAACGGCACCATCTGGCGGGTCACCTACCAGGGCAGAAGTCGGTGACGGCATGACTCAGATCAAGGAAACGTGAGGCTGGGCAGCGTATTATCGGCACAAACACGCCCTTTGCCCGAAGGCGCCCCTCGCATGTCCGCACGCGTCGTCGCGTTTCCCTGCCGCCAGGTCAGCGCACACCCAGGGATGCCACCGCCGGCCCCGGCGTCCGGTCAGGTGATCCGCTTCCCCGCCCTGTCGGACAGCCTGACCAGGCCCGACATCGAGGCGCTCGCTGCTGTTACCTCCGGCTCGAAGGGCGCGTGGCACTGCGAAACCGAGCGGGACGGCAACTGGGGACTTTCGGCACTCGTGGTCCCGGCAGGCCGGCCCTCCGGGCACGATTATGCCGCCTTCCTGGTCTGCCGGATCGACGGCAGGCTGCATCTCGTGGACGCCCGGCTTTCCGCGCATTGGCGAACGCTGGGGGTCTTCGACCAGATCGGTGACCTCGCGGGCGCACTGCAGCAGGCGATCGCCTGATCCGCCGGCCGGGGAAGGAGCATCGCACGGCAGACAGCGCGCCGATGGTGTGGCACGCTCGCCCGCATGCCGAATCCGGAGGAAGCAATGGCGCGCTCACCAGGTGGCTCCATCCGCAACACCCAGTTCTGCCTGATGCGCCTCGCCGCGGCCGTGGCGACGTTCGTGCTGCTGCTGTCGACGCAGGCCGAGGCCCAGATCAATCCGTTCCGGGGCTACAAAGGGCCGGCGTTGAACAGCCAGGACATCGCGCTGGCCCGCGAAGCTGCGCGCAAGCTGCTGGACAGTGGCAGCGCCACCGCGGGAAGTTCGGAACAATGGGAGAATGCGGACAGCGGGCACTTCGGCACGATCACGTTGATGGGCCAGTTCCAGCGCAGCGGCATGTCATGTCGGACGCTAGAGTCCCGGGTCGAGTACAAGCAGCCCTCGAAGCCGCGCACCACCACGCTGAAGGCGTGCCGCACGCCGTCTGGAGAATGGAAGCTGCTCTGATCAGGCCTGAGCCTCAGGCTCCGGCGGGGTCGCGGTCTCCAGCCATCGGATGAGTTCGCTCTGATCGGCGCCCGAGCCGATCTCCGCCTCCGCCGCCGCCCAGGCGGCCCGGCACGCCACGGCCAGGGGCGCATGGACGGCGGTCGCCTGGGCGATGCCGGTGGTGATCTCCAGCGCCCGCAGCACGTGGCCCAGCGCCAGCCCGGTCTCGAACCGGCGGGTCAGCACATGTTCGCGCAGCATGGCGCCAAGCCGGGGCCCGATGCCGCCCGAGGCCTCGCCGATTTCGGTCACCGCCTTCAGGTCGAGCCCGAATTGCTGGCCAATGCGCAGCGCCTCGCTTGCCGCCAGAATCTCCGCACCGCGCAGGAAATCGCCGAGTGCGGCACCGGCATGGCCTGATCCCGCGGGGCCGGCGCGCAGGATGTGGTCCGACAGCGCCGCGAAGACCGGCCGACAGCGTTCCACCGCCGCCTCGTCGCCGCCGACGATCAGCCGGAGCCGGCCGGCGCGCGCATCCGCGGGCGTACCGAGCGCCGGAGCGTCGATCAGATGCAGGCCCCGCTCGGAAAGCTGCTTCGCCAGGTCCGCGGTGCTCAGCGGATCGGCGGCGCCCATGTCGATGATGGTTCCCCCCGACCTGAGTCCGCCGGCCAGTCCCTCCCAGCCGAACAGCACGTCGCGCATTGCCTCGGCCGAGGGCAGCACCGTGATGACGACGTCGGAGGTCTGGCCCATCATCTTCGGCGAGCCGCTCATCATGCCGCCGACATCGTTGGTGAACATGCGCACCGCGATATCCACCACGTCGTAGACCTGCGGGTTGAAGCCCTGCCACACGAGACGCGTGGCGATGCGCGCGCCCATCGCGCCCAGGCCGATCACGCCCAGCCGGAGCGGTGCCGGATCAGCCATCCGCGCGCTTGAGCGTCTCGTCGATCAGGAAGACGTCGGTCAGCAGCGCACGGATATGGATCGACGCGTTCAGGTTGTCGATCAGCTGCGAGCTCAATGCCGGCTGCGCCAGCACCAGACGAAAAGCCGCCCGCGTCGCGCGCGCATCCTGCTCCAGCACCGCGATGAAGTCGGCGAAGGCGTCCGCCCGATCCGCCACGGCCTCGCGCAGGCACGACGCGATCCCATCCAGCGCAGCATCGGCCCGCTGCAGAAACCGCCGGATGGAACTGCTGTCGTCGGTATCGTTCTGCCGCCCCTGCGCCGCATAGGCGAGCATCAGCTCATAGGCCTGTTCGATGGCCTCGATGCGCTCCTCCAGGGACAGTTCGGGCATCGGCTTCCTTGTCACTCGCCGGCAGAAAACGCGGTGCCGCCGTCGGCACGTGCGGTCGGGTCCGCTTCCGGCACCGGCCAGCGCTGCGGATCGTGGTGGCGCAGGTAGTCCTCACGCGTGATCCGGCCGTGGAACATCGAGCGGGTCATCCAGAGTTTCTCCGGCCGCAGCGCGAAATACACGTGCGCCATGATCAGCGTGATCATCGCCATCGCGCACATGCCGTGGATCGCATAGATCGACCCCCACTGCGAGTCGGCCAGCCAGTAAGGATTGCGCCGCCAGAACGGCGTGTCGATCTTGCTCAGCATCAGCAGCCCGGTCGCCGCGATCGCGAGCACCGCGAGCGCCGCGAGCCAGTGGAAAACCTTCTGCAGCGGCGAATACTTGGCATCGCGCTGCGGCGGCGGCCCGCCCAGCCCCAGGCCACGGGCGACGAAGCGCCATGAGCTGCGCAGGTCGCGCGGTCCGGGCACCATCGACCAGAAATCCTGCCACAGCACCGCGCGCACGATGTGGAACAGGATCGCCACCGTCAGCACGATCCCGGCGACCCAGTGCGCCGTGACCCATGGGAACTTCCAGCCGAGGATCGGCAGGAACGCGGTGAACAGACAGACCAGCAGCGCCGCCGCCATCGCCCAGTGGTAGAGGCGGTCGGCCAGAGCGTGCCGCAGCACCTGCTCACCGCTCACGACTCAGCGCTCCACGCTGCGGCCGAGCCGCCCGGCCAGCGCCTTCACCGCGGCATGCACCACGATGAAGGCGGCTCCGGCGCCGACGAACCACCAGATCAGGTCCCACGAGGCGCCCAGCAGCACGGTCTGGCCATAGACGCTCGTGGCATAGCGGAACAGCGGCGGCACGGATCACGCGCTGGCGTCGCGCACCGCCCGGTTGACCAGGTTCGCCATCAGCGGGATCTTGAACTGGTTGTAGTTCACCGGGCGTGCGCCGCGCACCGCCGACTGGCCGGCGAGTTTGGCGATGTCGGCATCCGGTGCCTTCCCTTTGATGACCTCCTCGACCACCGTCAGCCGCCGCGGCACCGCGCTGACGCCGCCGCAGGCGACGCGCGACCGTTCGATCGTGCCGTTGGTCACCACGATGGCGGCGGCGACGTTGACCAGGGCGAAGTCCCACAACTCGCGGTCGGCGACCTTCTCGAAGTAGAAGCGCGCGCCGGCCCAGGTCTTGGGTATGCGGATCGCCGTCAGCAGTTCGTTCGGCTGCACCGAGGTCATGTGGGTGATGTCGGCCTTCGGTCCGACGAAGAACTCCTCGGCACCGACCACCCGCTCGCCCTTGGTGCTGCGGATCACGAACTTCGCATCCAGCGCCAGCAGTGCGGGCGCGGTGTCCGACGGGCTCACTGCGATGCAGCGGTCGGCATCGAACAGCGCGTGCTCGCGGTTCACCCCTTCCGGCGTATCGGCGAAGCACGTGTTGCCGCCGGCACGATAGCAGGGGAGGCCGTAGCGGTAGTAGAGGCAGCGCGCGTCCTGCGAGACGTTGCCGCCCATCGTGCCGGTGTTGCGGATCTGCGGGGCCGCCACGCGGCGTGCCGCATCGGCCAGCACGCGGTAGTTCTTCTGGATCACCGGGCTGCGTTCGACCTCGGTGAGCGTGGTCAGCGCGCCGATCTCGATGCCGTCGGGCGTCTCGCGGATGCCCTTCAGTTCGGCGATGGCGGTGATATCGATCACCGCCTTGGGGCGCTTGGCGCGCTCCTTGAACCAGCTCAGGCTGTCATTGCCGCCGGCGAGCTTCCAGCCATCGGCCTTATGGCGATCCAGCAGGGCGAGGGCGTCGGCGAGCTGCGTCGGCTGGTACAGCTCGAAGCCAGGCATCATGTCCTTGACGATCATGGCGATGCTCCCTCAGACCGAGTTGACCTGAAGCGGCTTGTGCGCCTGCGGGCGCCCATTCACCGCATTCAGGATCATGTCGATCGACACGGGTGTGCGGTTGAACAGGTGTCCGCCGAGCGCATCCGCGATCGCCGTGGTGATCGCGGCGGCACCCGAGCCTTGCGGCGGTTCGCCGACACCTTTCACGCCGATCGGATTCTGCGGATCGGGTTTCTCCACCGCGCCCCAGCCGATCTCCGCCGGTACGTCGAGGTAGCCCGGCAGCTTCGCCTGATAGAGCAGCACCGTGGTCGGGATGCCGAGCTTCGGGTCGTAGACATGGCGTTCCAGCCGTGCCAGCCCGATGCCCATCACATTGCCGCCGCGGATCTGGTGCGCCAGACCCTGCGGGTGCAGCACGGTGCCGCAATCCGCGACGCACAGCATGTCCTTGACCGTCACCTTGCCGGTCTCGGTGTCCACCTCGACCTCGGCGAAGGTCACCGTGAGGCCCGGCGTGACGCCGACGCGCGGCATGTTGTCCTTGGCGACACCGATGAGGCCGGTGCCGGCGATCATCCCCACGCCGTCCTTGGTGACCGGGTTGATGTCCTCCGGCACCACCTTGCCGCTGTACTTGCCGCCGAGTTCGATCGCCTTCTGTGCGGCCTGCGCATAGGTGATCGACTTCGACGCATCGGCCTTCGACACCACCTTTTCATTGCCCAGGTCGTAGTCGGCCGGTGCGCCGCCCAGCATCTGCGCGGCGATGTCGAGCAGCTTCTCCTTCAGGTCCATCGCCGCGACGTAGCTGGTGCGCGACTCGGTCGAAGCGGTGAGGCTGCCGGCCTGCGGGCTGTTCCATGGCAGGCCGAGACGGCTGTCGCCGCGCTCGATGATCACGTTCTCCCACGCGACGTTCAGCAGATCCGCCGTCACGCGCGACGTTGCCGAATGCGAGTAGGTGCCGAGATTGCCGACGCCGGTGTGGCAGTGCAGCTTGCCGTCCGGCGTGATGCGCGCGAGGCCGTCGAAGCCGTTGCTGCCGGCCGAGTGGTAGCCCTGGCCGACGCCGATGCCGGTCAGCTTGGTGCCGTTCTTCTGGCCCGACCGCTGCTTCTTTTCGTCCCAGTTGAACATCGAGGCGCCCTTGTCCAACGCCTCCTTCAGGAACGCGCTGGTCACCGGCCCCTGGTCCGCGCCGATCTTGCCGCTGGAGTCAGGGGCGTTGATCTTGCGGATCTGCACCCGGTCGATCTTCAGTTCACGCGCCGCCTTGTCGATCATCGGCTCGATCGCCGGCACCAGCTGGTTCTCGCCAGGTCCGCGCTGCGGTCCGCGCAGCGGCGTGTTGGTGAGCACCGGGATGGCGCGGAAGCGCATCGCGGTCGGCTGGTAGACGAACGACAGCGCGTTGCCGGCTGAGCGGAAGTCGCCGCCGCCGATGTCGGGGCCGTTCTCCTGCACGACGTAGAGATCGGCGGCGAGCAGTTTGCCGTCCTCGCGGAAGCCCAGCTTGGCGTGGCCCTGGAAGGTCGGGCGCGCGGTGCCGAGAGAGTACTCCTCGATGCGCGTGATGCGCATCATCACCGGACGGTTGAGCTTCTTCGACAGCAGCGCCGGGATCGCCATGATCGGATAGCCGGGGATCTTGCTGCCGAAGCCGCCACCGCAGTACTCGGCGATGAACACCAGGTCCTTCGGCTCGATGCCGATGTAGCGTGCGATGTTCGGCACCGCCGCGGTGTGGCTCTGGTTGGAACCGTAGAGGAAGCACTTGCCGCCCTGCCAGTAGGCCATGGCGGTGCGCGGCTCCATGCTGTGATGCGAGTAGCCGGCGGTGACGAAGCTTTCCTCGATCACCAGCTTCGACGCCTTGAACCCTGCGTCGAGATCGCCGTAGCTCCAGGTCTCGGCGGGCTTGCCCATCGGCAGCTTGCTGTCGTCGCCGAAGTCGCCGGCCTGCCACTTCACGGTCTGCAGGTTGATCTGCGCCGCCGCGACGTTGCCGTTGGAGCGCGCGTTGGGTCCGCCGGGATACAGGCTGTCGAGCGGATCGAGCACATGCGGCAGCTGCTCGAAGTCGATCTTGATCTTCTCCAGCGCATCCGCGGCGGTGGTCTCGTCCACCGCCGCCAGCGCCAGGATCGGATCGCCGATGAAGAACACTTCGTCCTTTTGCAGGATCGGCCGCTGCGGCGGCGGAAACTGCGGCACGTCATCGGCGGTAAGAATGCCGAGTACGCCGGGCATCTTCAGTGCCTCGGACGGATCGATGTTGCGGATCCGGGCGTGCGGCATCGGGCTGGTCAGCAACTTGCAGAACACCATGCCTTCGGCGCGGAAGTCCTCGGCGTATTTCGCCCGGCCGGTGACCTTCGCCACCACGTCATGCGGCTCGAAGTTCTGGCCGATCAGTTTGTATGCCATCTCACGCCTCCCCGGCCGCGCGCATCACACCCTTGAGGTAATGGTCGTAGGCGCCGCACCGGCACAGATTGCCGGACATCGCGAGACGCGCCTCTTCCACGGTGGGATGCGGATTGTGTTCGAGGAGTGCGACAGCGGCCATCACCTGGCCGCTGGTACAGAAGCCGCATTGCGGTCCCAGTTCGGTGACGAATGCCGCCTGCACCTTGTGCAGCTTGCCGTCCGGTCCGGCGATGCCCTCGATCGTGGTGATCTTCCGGTCGCGCACGCTGTGCGTCAGCGTCGAGCAGGAATACACCGTGACGCCGTCAAGGAAGACGGTGCAGGCGCCGCATTCGCCGTGGTCGCAGCCGAGCTTGGTGCCGGTGAGTCCGAGCTTGTAGCGGATCGTGTGCGCCAGCGTTTCCTGCGGCAGCACATCGACGCGTCGGCTGACGCCGTTGACGTTCAGCGTGACCAGCCGCTCGACGGTGCCGGCCGCCTGTGCGTGCGCCGACGGGATGCCGGGACCGCGGAACAGGTAGCCCGCGGCGGACACCGCGGCACCGGACGCGATCACGCCCTTGATGAAGGTGCGTCGTGACGGCGGGCTGCGTCCAACGAAGCTGTCGGTGGGACCGCCCGTCGCTCCGCCTCTCTCGGCGTCGCGGTACGGGCCGGGACTGTTCTGCGCCATGGCTGTTTCTCCCCCGTGGCCGGCGATCAATTGATCCGGTGCATCGTTCGGCCGCCGTTGATCAGCGCGCGACGTGCGATGCCCCGGACCGATTTTGTTCGGACTTACGCAACCTCGCACAGCGACGGCAGTGGCACAAGCGCAGGGCGGCAAGAGGCTGACCCGCGGTCGGACGGACCGCGTCGCGCCGCAGGCCTGCGATCCTGCGTGGCTGTGCGAGGGCCTTGTTGTTTCTGGCGGCCGGGAGGCCGGCAAGCTGTAGGATTCGTCAAATTCCCGCGCCGGGGTGCTGTACACCGGTGAATGGGGAAGCAAGGTGAGTCCGCAGCGCAATAGCTGGGCAAATTGCGTGAGCCGACCGGAGTGGCGGATTCCGGCGCGGCACCGGCGCTACATGCGGTGGGCAAAGGCCAGGGCGCCGTTGGACAACCAGGGCACGCTGGCGGGATGGACCATTGTCAGATTGGCATCGGCAAGGATCGCGGTGACATGTTCGAGCTGAAGGTCGTCGGTGCGGAAGAAGCCGCGTGTCTGATCAGTGAAGGCTGGCCGACCCGGATCGTCACGCTGCGCGCTATGACCGGCGACGTGGTCGGCGTGCATCACCTTCATGTCGTCGTGGACGACGTCGCAACCGTGAGCGATGAGCCGCATCCGACGTCCGCGCATGTCAGGCAGGTGCTCGACTTCACCCGAGACCTCACCGACACGGATCGGCTGTTGGTGCACTGCAAAGGCGGGCACAGCCGAAGCCCCGCCATGGCGATCGCGATCTGCCTGCAGCATGGCATGACCTATAGCGAAGCGTTCGCGCATGTCGCCGCCACACGATCGGTTTTGATGCCCAACCGGCTGTTCATCCAGCACATCGATGAGCACTTCAACCTGGGCGGCAAGCTCGTCGAATTGGCCGGCGAGCCTCGTCGGACCACACAGACGGCCGTGCCTTCGACCTGACTGTCATCGCGACAGCGGCAGTGCAGGGCTACTGCGCAGCCAGAACGAAGCGCTTCAGATCGCCATGTACCCGCCATCCACATTGTAGGCCGCGCCGCTGACGAACGACGCGCGGTCGGAGCAGAGCCAGACCACCATCTCGGCGATCTCCTCCGGCTTGCCCATGCGATGGAACGGCACCAGCGCCATCAGCTGCTCGCCGCGCCGGCGCATCGTGTCCTCGGTCATCTTGGTTTCTATGTAGCCTGGACACACGGCGTTCACCCGGATGTTGTCGGGTGCGTATTCCAGCGCCGCGGTCTTGGTCAGCCCCACCACGCCATGCTTCGAGGCGACATAGCCGGACGAGGTGGGCAGGCCGATCAGGCCGGCGATCGATGCGGTGTTGACGATCGACCCGCCGCCCTGCGCCGCCATCTGCAGCAGCTCATACTTCATGCAGAGCCACACACCCTTGAGGTTGACGCCGATCATCCGGTCGAACGCCGCCTCGGACCATTCGGCGGTCTTCATGCCCGCCGCACCCACCTGGAACCCCGCGATGCCGGCGTTGTTGAACGCGCAGTCAAGCCGACCGTAGGCCGCGACGACCGACTTCACCGACGCCTCCACCACCGCGGCGTCGGTCACGTCGCCGGTGAGCGTCATCGCCTGGCCGCCCGCCTGGTTGATCAGCGCCACGGTCTCTTGCGCGGCGGCCTCGGCCGCATCCGCAACCGCAACGCGTGCGCCCTCGCGGGCAAACGCCAGCGCCGTGGCGCGGCCGATGCCGCCACCGCCGCCGGTGATCAGAGCCGATTTGCCATCCAGCAGCGCCGCCATATCTACCTCCCTGGCTGTATTTCTTCCCAACACCTTGCGGTACGGCTAACATACGCAGTCGGAATATGGATCAGCGGGCAATGCGCGAGGAGATACTGGCCTACAAGCGCGAGCGGATTCTCGAAGAGGCGGTCAAGCTGTTCTACGAGCGCGGCTTCACCGGCACCACGCTCGACGACATCGCCGCCGAACTCGGCGTCACCAAGCCGTTCATCTACACACATTTCCGCAGCAAGACCGATCTGCTCGCCGCGCTGTGCAAGCCCACCATCGAACTGTCGCTTGAGGCGGTGACGCGCGCCGCCAGGTCGCCCGGCTCGCCCACGGCGCGGCTGCACCGCGCCATCGCCGGCTTCACCCAGGTCGTGCTGTCGCGCCAGGCCAACATCGCGATCTATTTCCGCGAGGAGAAGAACCTCGCACCCGATGCGCTCGCCGAGATCAACGCGCTGCGCAAGAAGTTCGACCGCGTGCTGTCGAACCTGCTGACCGAAGGCGTTGCCGCCGGCGAGTTCGATATCGGCGACGTGAATCTCGGTGCCTTGGCGATCGGCGGCATGATCTCCTGGGCGTACACCTGGCATCGACCGGAGGGGCGGCTGGCGCTCGACGAGATGTGCCAGCGGATGGCCGATCTCGCCCTGCAGATGGTCGGCGCGCGGAGCAAGGTGACCGTCTGACGGACCGCAACGGTCGGTCAGACGGTCATTGCGAGGCGGCGCAGCCGCCGAAGCGATCGCCATCCAATCGTCCACACCCTTACTGCGTCGTCCACAGCGCCTTCTTCAGCGCCGCCGCCATCATATCGAGCGCCATGGTGCCGGCGCGGATGATCCGCCCCTGCCCGACGAAGCCATGCATCTGGTCCGAGAAGTGCAGATGGATCACCCGCACGCCCTCGCGCTCCAGCCTCTCGGCATAGGCCACGCCCTCGTCGCACAACGGATCGTAGCTCGCGGTCAGCACCAGCGCCGGAGCGGTACCCGACAGATCCGCCGCACGCAGCGGCGACGCCCGCCAGTTCGCCCGATCCCGCGGTCCGTGCAGGTAGTGGTCGATGAACCAGTCCATGGTGCGCGCGGTCAGCGGCACGCCCTCGGTGATGCGGCCATACGATTCGTGCGTCATGCCGAGATCGGTCACCGGATACACCAGCAGCTGGAACGCCAGCGGCGGCAGGTCGCCGTCGCGCGCCATCAGCGCCATTACCGCAGCGAGATTGCCGCCCGCCGAATCGCCGCCGACCGCGACGCGGTTCCGGTCGATCCCCAGCGCCAACGCCTGCGCGGTCACCCAACGCGTCGCCTCCGCGCAGTCGTCCACCGCGGCGGGGAACTTGTGCTCCGGGGCCATGCGGTAATCCACCGACACCACACGGCACTTCGCTGCATTCGCGTAGTGCCGGCACGCCACGTCGTGCGACTCCAGATCGCCCAGCAACCAGCCGCCGCCATGGAAGTACACCAGCGCCGGCAGCACCTCGTCCGGCTTCGTGCCGATCGGCCGGTAGGCGCGCAGCGCGATCGGCCCGAGTGGCCCGGGGCACGACAGGTCGCGCACCTCCGCCACGTCCTGCGGGTCGGGCTGCGTCACGGCACGCCCCGCGGCGAAGCCCTTGCGCGCCTCGTCAGGCGTCAGCGTCTCCATCGGCGGCCGCCCCGCTGCGCGCATCATCTCCAGCAGGGTCAGGGCGTCGGGATCGAGCGGCATGTACGGCTCCTCAGTTGGTCCAGCCAATGACGGCGGCGGCGACCTCGGCGGGCCTGTCCAGTTCGGCCAGATGCCCGGCGCCGGCGATCATCCGGATCTCCGACCGCCCGGAGATGCCTTTGGCGATCCGTTCGGCGTAGCTGCGCGGCATGATCGCGTCCTGCTCGCCCCAGACCAGCAGCGTCGGCGCACCGATGAGCTTCAGCCGCTTCTCCAGCCTGGTGTTGCCGAGTGGCCAGAAGATGCGCGCCGCCGCCTCGTTGGCACGCGTCTGCTCGATCGGCCATTCCACCGAGTTGGCGCCCTCGGGCACCGACTTCAGTGCCTTCCAGATCTCCGGATCGGCGCACATCAGCCCAGGCACCGCGTCGGCGCGCTGCGCCCAGGGATCGGTCGGCGGATCGTCCGCGTCGAACAGCCCGAACGGTGCGATCAGCGCCAGCCGGCGCACACTGGCGGGCCACAGCGCCGCCATCTCCGCGGCGAGCGACGCACCCACCGAACTGCCGGCGATATCGGCACCCTCGAGCCCCGCCTTGCCGAGCAGATCGTGCACCGCCAGCAGCCAGTCGAGATGCGTGTCCAGCACCGAATGCCCGCGCTCGCCGCCAGGGAAGCCCGGCAGCGATGGCACGATCACCGTGCGGCTCTTCGCCAGCTCGTCGAGGAACGGCACCCAGCGCGGCAGGCCGCCAAAGCCGGCAAGAAAACCCAGCGTGGGCCCGCTGCCCTTGCGCCAGACGCGGGTGGCAAAGCCGTTGACATCGACCGTCAACGTCTCGGGGTCACTCACGGCAAACTCCCCTGCTGTGCAGCCGCTACCCGCGGGTAGTATCGGTGGGCCTTTGGTACGTCAATCGCGACGGCCGCCGGTCAGCGGCACGAACGCCACCGGCAGAACGGTGCGCCGCGCCAGCGTCCCGGCCGCGTCCTTGGTGATCAGCAGCAGCTCCTGATCGTCGTGCGGGGGCCCGACCGGGATCACCATGCGGCCGCCGGCACGCAGCTGTTCCGTCAGCGCCGGAGGCACCTCCTGTGCAGCCGCCGTGACGATGATGGCGTCGAACGGTGCCCGCTCCGGCCAGCCAAGGCCGCCATCGCCGGTGCGCAGGGCGACCTTGCCATAGCCCTGCTGCGCCAGCATGGCGGCCGCGCCGGCGGCCAGTTCCGCGATAACCTCGATCGAGCACACCTCGCTCGCCAGTTCGGCCAGTACTGCCGTCTGGTAGCCCGATCCTGTGCCCACCTCGAGCACGCGATCGGTCGGCTGCAGATCGAGCAGCTCGGTCATCAGCGCGACGATGAACGGCTGCGAGATCGTCTGCCCGTGGCCGATCGGCAGCGGTCGGTTCTGATAGGCGGCCTCCTCTTCGCCGGCCGGCACGAACGCCTCGCGCCTTACCCGGGCGAGCGCCGCCGCCACGCGCGGCGACAGCGCGGCGCGTCCGGTCCAGCGCGCCGTCACGCGCATCTCGCGCACAATCTCCTTCAGCAGCGCGTCGCGTGCCTGCATGGACGGCACCATAGGGTCGCTTTGCCTGCCG
Organism: uncultured Alphaproteobacteria bacterium; assembly: GCA_963812075.1. Classification (GTDB taxonomy): domain Bacteria; phylum Pseudomonadota; class Alphaproteobacteria; order Acetobacterales; family Acetobacteraceae; genus JAMXLO01. Next base: position 398,143 of record CAWETN010000010.1, on the reverse strand, counting down.
TGCGAGGCGCGGTGTAGCGTCAGCCGAGGATCGCCAGAGGAAACGAACACGATGGATGTGCACGAGGCCGGCCTTGCGACCGACCCCATCGCCCGTGCCCGCAGGCTCGCGCCGTTGCTCGCCGCGGCGGCCGCACGGATCGATGCCGCCCGCGAACTGCCGCCCGACGTGCTGGACGCGATGCACGCCGAAGGCATGTTCCGCCTGCTGGTTCCGCGCTCGGTCGGCGGCGCCGAACTGGATCCGGCGACCTACGTCCAGTGCGTGGAGGCGATCGCCGGTGGCGACGCTTCGGTGGCCTGGTGCATGAACCAGGGCTCCGGCTGCTCGATGTCGGCCGGATATCTCGCACCCGAGGTCGCGCGCGAGATCTTCGGCGGCGCGCGCGACGTGCTGGCATGGGGCATGGGGCCGGGTGCTCGGGCGATCCGCGTCGAGGGCGGCTGGCGCATCAGCGGCAACTGGGCGTTCGCCAGCGGCAGCCGGCACGCGACCTGGCTCGGCGCGCATTGCCCCTGCTTCGAGGCCGACGGCACGCCGCAGCGCTACCCCGACGGCCGTCCCTACGAGCGCACCATGCTGTTCCGCCGTGAGATCGCCGCCATCAAGGACATATGGCAGGTGGTCGGCCTGCGGGGCACCGGCAGCGACGCCTATTCGGTACCGGACCTGTTCGTCGACGACGCCCATACGCTGACGCGCGACAAGCCGGAGGAGCGGCGCGAGCCCGGACTGATCTATCGCTTCGCCGCGATGCAGATCTACGCCTCGGGGTTCGCCATGGTGGCACTCGGCGCGGCGCGCGCGATGCTGGATTCATTCGTCGAGCTGGCGCGCGGCAAGACGCCGGCCCTGACCCAGAGTGCGCTGCGCGACAGCGCCGTGGTCCAGTCCGAGATCGGGATCGCCGATGCCAGGCTGAAATCCGCGCGCACATGGCTGATCCACGTGCTGCGCGAGACGCAGGACGCGGCGAAGCTGGCCGGTGAGCTGACGACTGAGCAGCGCATCGCGATCCGCCAGGCGTCCACCTTCGCCATCCACCAGGCGAAGGAGGTCGCCGACGTCACGTATCACGAGGCCGGCTCGACCGCGATCTTCGACGCCAATCCGTTCGAGCGCCGGTTCCGCGACGTGAACACCGTGACGCAACAGGTGCAGGGGCGGCGGTCGCATTTCGAGACCGTCGGGCAGTATCTGCTCGGCGCGGAGGCAAACCCGCGCTGGCTGTAGGTCTGGTGTTGCGATCCTGACGGTTCAGACCCCGCCTCCGCTGTCATGCGCGGACGGCCCCCTCAGGCAAGAGGCACAGAGCATTTCTGGCGTGAGGTGTGGAGCGGTCATGTATCCGGCCAGTTGCGTGCGGTCTGTCGATCGCCGGCCCTTTTGGTTGCGCGGATCGGGTTGCAAGCATTGCCCCGGCGATGATCCGGCTCGCCAGCGCGGCGATCGCCGTGCGCAGGCCCTCGATCTGCTGGATCAACAAGCCGCAACGCCGTCAGCAGGACCGCCGGGATCGCCGCACATCGTGCACCAGCGACCGCGCCCAGTGGTGTGCCGTGCCGCAGGCCTCGATGCCAGCTGGCAGGGCGGCAGCCGGCTGAAGAACGCCACCACCTGACTGCGCCGCAGGCGCTTCTCAACGATAACCTTGCCGTCTCCGGTCTGGAACACGACTTGGCGATATCCAGTCCGATCGTGCTGGCTGCCGTCAGAGACCGTCGATCCAGCATTGCAAGCGAAGCGAAGCAATCTCCAGCGGGTATCGCACCAATGCATACATGGGGATTGCTTCGCTTCGCTCGCAATGACAGTGGGAAGACAAGCAGCCGACGTCATAGTTGGAACACCAGGAGTTCGCGCATGCGCACGATCGAGCAGCACGCCCAGGCCCTGGCGGACGGCCGTACCACGAGCCGGATGCTGGTCGAGGACTGCCTCGCCCGCATTGCCGACCCGAGTGGCGAAGGTGCACGCGCCTTCATCAAGGTCCACGCCGAAGCGGCCATTGCAATGGCGGATGCGATGGACGCGTTGCGCCGGGTCGGGCGAGAACCCAGCCGATATGCCGGCATTCCGGTCAGCCTGAAGGACCTGTTCGACGTCGCCGGCGAGGCCACGCTGGCCGGCTCGCGCGTGCTGGCCGGTGCGCAGCCTGCGGCGGCGCATGCACCGGCGGTCCAGCGCATGCTGGCCGCCGGCTTCGTGCCGGTCGGGCGAACCAATATGACGGAGTTCGCCTTCTCCGGTCTCGGCATCAACCGGCATTACGGCACGCCGCGGGCGCCATGGGACCGCGTCGCCGGTCGGATTCCCGGCGGCAGCTCTTCGGGCACCGCGGTCTCGGTCGCCGACGGCATGGCGGTCGCTGGCCTTGCCACCGATACCGGCGGCTCCTGCCGCATTCCGGCCGCGTTCTGCGGCGTGGTCGGTTACAAGCCGACCGCGCGTCGCGTGCCCGTCGCCGGCGTCTTGCCGCTCGCGCCCAGCCTCGATTCCGTGGGAGCGCTTGCACCGAGCGTCGCGTGCTGTGCCACGATCGACGCCGTGTTGGCCGGCGAGACACCCGCGCCGCTGCAACCCGCCAGCCTGAACGGAATGCGCCTCGCGGTTCCCAGCAACGTCGTGCTCGACGGGGTGGACGGCAGCGTGAGCAGCGCGTTTGAACGCGCCCTGGCCCTTCTGTCGGGCGGCGGCGCCCGCATCATGAGGCTGCGCATGGCCGCGTTCGACGCTGTAGCCGCAGTCAATGCCAAGGGCGGGTTCGCCGCCGCCGAGGCGTATGGCTGGCACCGCGCCCTCCTCTTTGAGAAGGGCACTGGCTACGACCCGCGCATCCGGATGCGCATCGAGCGTGGCGCCGGCATCACCGCTGCCGAGTACCTGGAGCTCGTGGCTGCCCGCCAGCGTTTGACCGCCGCGTTGGATGCGAGCACGCGCGAGTTCGATGCATTGGTCATGCCGACCGTGCCGATCGTGCCGCCGCGCATCGCAGAGTTGGACGACGAACGCGAGTACAACCGGATCAACCTGCTGATCCTGCGCAACACGGCACTCGGCAACTTCTTCGACCGTTGTTCGATCAGCCTGCCCTGCCACCGAAGCGGCGAGCCGCCCGTCGGACTGATGCTGGTCGGTGAGACCATGGGCGATGCGAGGTTGTTCCAGGTCGCCGCAGCGGTCGAGGCGGCGCTCGCGGCTTCGCGGTGATGCCGCGCTAGGCGAGCAGCAGCACCTGACGCGTCAGTTCGCTGTCGGCCCGGCTCAGCTCCTGCATGATGCTGAAGTGGTTCGCGCCGGCGACAGGCACCAGCGCACCCGGTGCGTGCGCCGCGGCGCGCTTCGCATGCAGGGCCCGGCTGTCGGACACCAGCGGCGGCAGTTCCGCGGTGCCGTAGGTGATCGCCAGCGTCTTGTTCACCACCGGCAGGCGCAGCGGCGACAGTGTGGCGATCTCCGCATCGGACAACTGCAGTTTTTCGTTCAGGTAGGTGTCGCGGATCGGACCAAGCTCGAACACGCCGGAGATCGCCAACCCTGCGGCCACGCCGGGATGCTCGAGGCACATCGCGGTCAAATGTCCCCCGGCCGACCAGCCCGACAGCACGATCGGCCCGTCGATGCCGTGCGCCGGCGCATGTCCTGCCAGCCAATCCAAAGCTGCGCGAAGCTCGGCGACGATCTCGGAGAGAGTGGCGTCGGGCGCCAGGGTGTAGCCTGGCAATGCCGTTGACCAGCCGCACGCTTGCGGACCGGCAAGCAGATTGGCGAACATGTCCTTGCTGTTGCGCTGCCAGTAGCCGCCATGGATGAACACCAGGCATGGCGCCTTCGGGTCTTTCGCCGGAAACAGGTCCCACGCGTTGCGCTCGCGCGGACCGTAGCGCAGGTCGAGATGTTCCCGATGCGCGCTGCGCAACTCCGTTGAGGCGATGCGCCATGCCGCGAGCAGGTCGGCGCTCTGCGGTACCGCCAAAGGATTGTTATAGGCCGCGTCGCGTTCGGCGCGGCTCATCGCGCCCCAGTTCATGCGGTGGCCTGCAGATACCAGTCCATGATCTGACGGCCCTGCCAGAACAGGGTGCCTGACTTCGATGCCATATGCGCCAGAGCCTGCTCGAACCAGCCGATGCGATGCGGCACGCCGCTGATATAGGGATGCACCGCGAGCCCCATCACCTTCGCGCCCTGCGTCTCGGCCTCGGCATACAGCCGATCGAACTGCGCGACCGTGCGGTCGAACAGTTCGCGCGCCACGTGGTGCTGGATCATCATGATCGGGATGTCGTTCAACTCCACGCTGTACGGCATGGTGAGCAGTGGTCCGTGCGGCGTGCGCAGCCGGCACGGCAGATCGTCCACCACCCAGTCGGCGCAGTAGCGGATGCCGGCCTCGGCCAGCAGATCGGGGGTCTCCAGCGTCTCGGTCAGGCCCGGCGCCAGCCAGCCGACGATGTCATGCCCCGCGGCCGCGCGCAGCGCCGCGACCGCGTCGCGGATCATTGCGCGCTGATCCTCCACCAGATGCGTGGCGATCTGACGGAAGCCGTGCCCCATGAACTCCCAGCCGGCGCCGCGCGCTGCCTGCGCGACACGCGGGTATGCCTCGGGGACGGTGCCGTTGATCGTCATGGATGGTGCGATGCCGTGCGCATCGAGCGCCGCCTTCAGCCGCCAGAAGCCGACGCGCATACCGTATTCGTGCCACGCCCAGTTCGGCAGATCGGGAACCACCGACGCACCTTGCGGCGCCGTCAGCACCTGGCGCGGCATGGCGCGCCCGATATCCCAGTTCTCGACGTTCACCACAATGAATACCGCGACGCGCTTGCCGTCGGGCAGCGCGAGGCGCGGACGATCGACGCTTGCCTGATAGTCGAGGCGGACGGCGGGTGTCATCGGGTCCGGTGTCATGCCGCGGCCATGATGACCTCCGGCGATGGCGGGTTCAAGGTGAGGCCGGTTAACCCCGCATTGAGAACGACCCCACTACAGTCGGGCATGTCCACGCCGGTCACCACGCTGCTGGCGGTGCTGCTGCTGCATGCCTGCTCGCCGATCGGTGCGCTGAACGCGCTGGCTCCGCGCGACGGCATCAGCGTCACCCGCGACATCGCCTATGCGGAAGGCCCGCGCCACACGCTCGACGTCTATGCGCCGCGGCATGGTGTGCGGGCGCCGGTGGTCGTGTTCTTCTACGGCGGCGGTTGGCAGACTGGCGACAGGGCGATGTATCGCTTCGTCGGCGCGGCACTCGCCGCCCGCGGCGTCATGGTCGTGATCCCCGACTATCGACTGCACCCGGAGGTCCGGTTTCCTGGCTTCATGGAGGACGGCGCCACCGCGGTCGCCTGGGCGTACCACAACGCCGCCCGCTTCGGCGGAGATCCGCGGCGCCTGTTTCTGATGGGGCATTCGGCGGGTGCGCACATCGCAACTCTGCTGGCGCTGGATCGCGCATACCTCCGCGGCGCCGGGCTCATACCGGAGCGCGATGTGTGCGGCGTCATAGGCCTCGCCGGCCCGTACGACTTCCTCCCGCAGGCCAGCGACGCGGTGAAGGCGGTATTCGGCCCCATCGAGGCGTGGCCGCGTTCGCAGCCGATCAACTATGCCAGCGCGCTCGCACCACCGATGCTGCTGCTTGCCGGCAAGACCGACCGCTCGGTCGATCCCGGCAACACGCTCCGGCTCGCCTCGCGGCTGCATGCGGCCGGTGCCATCGTGCAGGTGCACCTCGAGCCGGGGATCAGCCATCGGGCGATCATCGTGGCCTTCGCCGACACGCTAGCATTCCTGGCGCCGGTGCGCCGGCAGACCCTCGACTTCATCGCGTCGCAGGTAACCTGTGGCGAGCGAATCAGCGAGGCTTCGGCAGCTCGATTCCAGCCAGCGCCTGCCACACGCGAATGACGAAGGCGTCGTCCTTGGCGCCTTCGCCGTGTGCCGCGGCGGCGAGGAACAGCTGGTGCGCCGCTGCCGCCATCGGCAGCGGGAAGGTCAGCGCGCGCGCCTGATCCAGCACGATGCCCAGGTCCTTGACGAAGATGTTCACCGCCGACAGCGGCGTATCGTCGCCCTCCAGGATGTGCGGCACGCGGTTCTGCCACATCCAGGAGCTGCCGGCCGAGGAGGAGATCACATCGAACAACGCCTGCGGATCCGCCCCCGCACGGATGCCCAGCGCCAGCGCCTCGGCCGCGGTGGCGATGTGCACCCCGGCCAGCAGCTGGTTCACCATCTTCACCGTGCTGCCGATACCGGCCTTGTCGCCCAGCCGCCAGACCTTGGCAGCGATCGCATCCAGCACCGGCTGGGCCTTGACGAACGCGGCCTCGGCACCGGACGCCATGACCGTCATCGTGCCGGCCTGTGCGCCGGCCTTGCCGCCGGACACCGGCGCGTCGAGCATCAGGAAACCGGAAGCGGCGATCTTCGCCTCGAGCCCGCGCGCCGCCTCGGGTGCGATGGTGGCGCAGCACAGCACCACCCCGCCCTTTTGCAACTGCGGCAGACACCCCTGAACGCCGAACAGCACATCCTCGGTCTGCGCCGCGTTCACCACGAACACCACGACGGCCTCGGTGTCGGCGTGCACCTCGGTCGCGCCGGCCACCGCCGCGCCGCCGGCGGCCGCCAGCTCGGCCCGTGCCGCCTCGCGCACATCGCAACCGATGACCCGATGGCCCTTCCGCACCAGGTTGAGTGCAGCCCCCATCCCCATGGTGCCCAACCCGATTACTGCGACCTTCATGCGTTCACCTCCCGTGGCGGAACCGCTCGACCGCGGCGACCAGCGCGCGCCGGATGCCTGGCTCCAGCGCCGAATGGCCGGCATCGGGCACGATCGACAGGCGCGCCGCCGGCCAGGCCGCCGCCAGTTCGAACGCCGTGCGCGGCGGGCAGATCATGTCGTAGCGGCCCTGCACGATCTCCGCCGGCAGCCGCCCGATCGAGGGCATTCCGCCGAGCAGCCCATCGGGCGGCAGGAACAGGTTGTGCGCGAAGTAGTAGGCCTCGATACGGGCGAGCCCCAGCGCCGTGCGGTCCTGCGCGAACGAACTGACCGTCTCGGGGCTCGGCAGCAGCGTGCTGCATGAGCCTTCGTAGATCGACCAGGCGCGCGCCGCCGGCAGATGCACCGATGGGTCCGGGTCGGTCAGCCGACGCAGATATCCGCCAAGCAGGTCGTCGCGCTCCGCCTCCGGCAGGAAGCCGGCGAACGCGGCATGCGCGTCGGGAAAGATCGCGGCGAGGCCGTGCAGGAACCACTCCACCTCCGCCGGCCGCCCGAGGAACACGCCGCGCAGCACGCAGCCGATGACCCGCTCGGGAAACGCCTGTGCATAGGCAAGCGCCAGCGTGGAGCCCCAGGAGCCACCGAACAGCAGCCAGCGCTCCAGGCCGAGATGGCGGCGCAGGGTTTCGATGTCGGAGACCAGGTCCTGGGTGGTGTTGTCCTCGAGGTTGCCCAATGGACGCGACCGACCGGCGCCGCGCTGATCGAAGATGACCACCCGCCAGAACTCGGGGTCGAAGAACCGGCGGTGCACCGCGCCGGCACCGGCGCCCGGTCCGCCGTGCAGGAACAGCACCGGCCGGCCGCGCGGATTGCCGACCTGCTCCCAGTACATGACATGCCGGCCCGAGAGCGGCAGGTAGCCGGTCTCGAACGGGCCGATCTCGGGGAACAGGTCGCCGCGTGGCATGGAGCCGATGCTATAGGCAGCGCGCGAAGCGGAACAGGGTCATGCCATGCAAAGAACGTGGATCGCGCTGGGTGCGCTGGCCGGCCTGACGGCGGTCGCGATGGCGGCTCTGGCGGCGCACGGGCTGGATCAGGCGGCGCTGGCGATGGCCCGCAGCGCGCTCGAGATGCAGGGCTGGCACGCGCTGGCGCTGCTGGCCTGCGGGCTGTGGGCGCCGCGCGGCGGCAGGCTGGCGGACTGCGCGGGGGCGGCCTTCGTGCTCGGCATCGTGCTGTTCTGCGGCGCGATCTATGCGCTGGCGCTGTGGGGCGTGCGAGTCCCGGTGGTGCCGCCGGTCGGCGGCACCCTGCTCATGCTCGGATGGCTGCTGCTTGGACTGTCCGCGCTGCTTGCGCCGCGCGATCACGCAGCCAGGCGCTGATGCTCCGGCACCTCCAGCCCGAAGAACCGCGCCGCGTTCAGCCCGAGGATCTTCGCGCGCTGCGGCTCGCTCAGCTTCGGCATCGTGCGCTCGATCGCCTCCGCCGAGTGCGGCCAGGTGCCCTCGTGATGCGGATAGTCGTTGGCCCACATGAAGTTGTCGATCAGCCCGCACGCCTCGGCCAGCGCCAGCCCGACGGATCCTCCTGGAACGTCGCGAAGCCGTGCGCGCGGTAGTAGTCGCTCGGCAGCCCCTGCAGCTTCGGCCGCACCCACATGTGATGCTTGCGATACGCCTCGTCCATCGCGTCGAGCAGCCACGGCACCCAGCCGATCCCCGCCTCGATCGTCGCGAAGCGCAGTCCCTTGAAGCGCTCCAGCACGCCCGAGGCGCACAGGTTCGCCACCGGCTCGATCGTCGGCGACAGCGAGTGCGTCACGTAGTTGATCACCGCGCCGCCATTGCCGCGCGCCGCGCGCGGGTCGCGCCCGGTGGAGACGTGGAACGTGATCGGCAGGTCGGCCTCCTGGATCAGCGCCCACATCGGATCGAAGTGCGGCAGATTGTAGTTGACATGATCCACGTCGTGGCCGCCCCAGATCGGCTTGCACGGCAGCGACAGCGCGCGGAAGCCGAGCTTGGCGACGCGCTCGATCTCGGCCATCGCGCCCGGCAGGTCGCCGGTGGCGATCGAGGCCACCGGCAGCATGCGCGTCGGGATGCGGGCCGAACTGTTCCCACGCCCAGTCGTTCCACACCCGGCACTGCGCGTTGGCGAACACCGGATCGGGCGTCGCCCACATCGCCAGGCCCTTGTTGGGGAAGATGATCTCGACATCGACGCCGTCGGTCGCGGTTGTCGCGGATGCGATCTGCCACGTCGGCACCGGCCTGCGAGCGCACCCAGTCCTCGCCCTCGAAGCTCATGACGCGGACGCGGTCGGGGCGATAGCCCTCGCAGTAGCGCCACTGCACGCCCTTGTCGTCGGTGATGATGCGCGGCACGCGCTCGCGATACTGCGGGTCGATCCGCTTCTCCCACAGATCGGGCGGCTCGTTGGCGTGGCTGTCGGTGGAGACGATGAAGTATTTCTTCGGATCGTCCGCACGCGCGGTGCGCTGCCAGCCGGAGTGGCCGGGGGTTTCCAGACGCCACAGATTCGGCGCGTTGATGGCAACCTCGCTCATGGGATTCTCCACTCCTGATCGATTGTTTCGTCACTGCCGGCAACCGGCTTTACACCGTTGAACGTGTGGCGCAGGCTTTGCGCCACGGCAACGAGCCCGAAGACCAGGGCCACGACAACCGGAGGAAACATTATGACCATCAGTCGTCGTCATATCACCGCGTCGGCGCCGATGCTTGGCCTGCTCGCCGTCGGACTGTTGGGCTCCAGTGCGGCCCAGGCCATGACGGCGGACGAGGAGGCTGTGGCGAAGCGGCTCGAAGCGTTCCGCGCCGCACAGGTCGCCGCCGACGCGAAGGCGTTCGATGCACTCTGCGCCTCCGAGCTGAGCTACAGCCATTCCGACGCCCACGTCGAGGACAAGGCGACATTCATCAAGAATGCCACCGCCGGGAAATCGAAGTTCCTGTCGCTGAAATACGACGATCCATCGATCCGCGTCGTCGGCGACGCCGCCATCGTGCGATTCCACTGGCTGGGCGAGAGCGAAGCCGTCGCCGACGGCAAGAAGAGCTCCACCAACCTGCACATCCTGATGATCTGGCAGAAGCAGGCCGGCGAGTGGAAGCTGTTGGCCCGGGCGTCCACCAAGATCGCCTGACCGGTTCACGCAATGCGCCACTGCACCAGGGTGTAGGGCGACGGCGCGTCGTCGTGCGGTTCGAACACCGCCTCGACCGGCGCGCCGATCGTCACGTCCTGGTGCGGGTCGCCGAGCAGGTTGCCCAGCATGCGGATGTTGCCCTGCGTGCGGCAGTTCGACCAGCACGGCGATATAGGGACCATGGTCGCGCAGCGCCGGATGCACCGGATGCCAGCAGCGGGTCCAGGTCCAGATGCGGCCTTTGCCCTCGACCGCGACCCAGCGCATGTCCCATGACCGGCAGTGATGGCACAGCCATTCCGGTCCCCACTGCCAGGTGTTGCAGGCCCCGCAGCGCTGCACCTTCAGCACGCCCTGCCGGGTCGCCTCCCAGTAGGGCAGGTCGAGCCCGTCGCTCTCGGTGACCGGCGCGGGCAGTCCAGCCGGCAGGTAGGTCATCACAGCGTCTCCTGCGAGCCGACGATCATTGTGGATACAGGCGTCACCATCGGCCCGGCGATCACCCCGGCGACGTGCGCGTCGGGCACCTGCGCGGTCGATTGGCCGCGGATCTGGCGCACCGCCTCGATCTGCAGTTCGAGCCCGTGCATGTAGCATTCCGCCAGGTTGCCGCCGCTGGTGTTCAGCGGCAGCTTGCCGCCCGGCGCCAGCAGATTCTCCAAGGTGAGGAAGTCGTTCGCCTCCTCGGGCTTGAAGAAGCCGTGCTCGGCCATGCTCATCAGCACGCCGCCGGTGAAGTTCTCGTAGCTCTGCAGCACGTCGACATCGGCCGGGCCCGAGCTTCGCCATCTCCCACAGATGCGGCGCCACCGGTCCGAAGCTGGACGAGGCGAAGTCCGGGGCGTTGAACGAGCGCGCGGCGTTGCGGTGGTCGGAGCCCTGGGCCACCGCCAGCACATAGGCCGGCTTGTGTTCGAAGGTCCTTCGCGCGGTCCGCCGACACCAGGATCAGCGCCGCAGCGCCGTCGTTCTCCTGGCAGCAGTCGAACAGGCGATACGGTTCGGAGATCCAGCGCGACGTGTCGTACATCTCCTCGGTCAGCGGACGGCCGTGCATCACCGCGCGCGGGTTGGACTGCGCGTGGTGATACGACGCCATGGCGATGGCGCGCATCGCCTCGCGCCCGATGCCGTGCTCGTGCATGTAGCGCATGAACTTGAGTGCGTAACGCTGCGCCGGCACGAAAATGCCGTACGGGTTGATCAGCGCATTGTCGCCGGCGACGGTGCCGCCGGCCGCGGCACGGCCGAAGCGCTGGAACTGGCCCTGCGCCAGTGCACGATACACCACCACGATGTCCGCCTGGCCGGTGACGATCGCCGCCGCCGCATTGCCCACCGCGGCCGCGCCACCGCCGCCGCCGCCGCCCCATTGCATGTTGGACAGCCGCAGTTCCCTGGTGCCTAGCGCGGCGGCCAGCCGCGATGGATCGTTGCGGTCGTTGCTGTAGCTGGCAAAGCTGTCGATGTCGCGCGGATCGATGCCGGCGTCCTCGGCGGCCGCCAGGATCGCCATCAGCGCCAGCTTGAACTCCGGCTCCGGCGACCGCCCGTGCTCGTAGTAGGCCGTCTCGCCGATGCCGACGATGGCGACCTTGCCGCGCAGGCTGCGCTCGGTCATTGCGCCGCGACCAGCCGGTCGATCGTCACGCCCTTGCCGACGCCGACGCGCTCCTTGAACGGCGTGGTGTCGATCTCCTCAAGCTCGATCTCGCGGTTCAGCACCTTCTGCTTCCACGCCTGATGCTCCGGCTCCTGGGCGTGGAACTCCGGCATCACCTCGCGCGCGAACAGCTCCAGGCTTTCGCAGATATGCTCGTGCTTGTTCCGCCCTGCCTGGTTCAGCAGGATGATGCTGTCGACCCGGGATTCCTTGAACCGGTTGCAGCTTGCGACGGATGGTTTCGGGCGATCCGATCAGCCCGCCGCGCAGCGCCTGCTCCGCCTTCTCAGGATTCTCCTGTTTCCACTTCAGGTACTCGTCCCACAGATTTACCGTGCCCGGCCTGGCGCGCTCGCGGTTCCGGGCGCCGCTGTAGTAAGCGAGCGAGAACTGGAAGAACGTCACGCCGTCGGCGCGCCGCCGCGCCTCCTCGTCGGTCTCGGCGCACATGAAGTAGCTGACCATCGCGATGTTGCAGTTGCTCTGATAGTCCGTGAGCTTCTGCTGCCGCTTGACGAACGAGTTGTAGTAGGCGTGCACCCAGGCATGCGCCATGTCGGCGCTGAGGAACTGGAAGCCCAGCGCGCCGATGCCGCAACGGCCCGCCAGCTCGATCGTCTCCAGCTGCGAGCAGGCGACCCACAGCGGCGGGTGCGGCTTCTGCACCGGCTTCGGCAGCACGTTGCGCAGCGGGAACTTGAAGTAGGGGCCGTCGTATTCCCAGCCCTCATGCGTGAACATCGGCAGGATGCAGCGCACGGCGTCTTCCCACACCGCCTGCTTGTCCTCCATCTGCCGGTCGAACGGACCGAGCTCGGTGATGCTGGCGCCTTCGCCCATGCCGAATTCGACGCGTCCGTTGCTGACGAGATCGAGGCACGCGACCTTCTCGGCGACGCGCGCCGGATGGTTGGTGGTGAGCTGGATGATGCCGTGACCCAGCCGGATGTTCTTGGTGCGCTGGCTGGCGGCGGCGAGGAACACCTCGGGCTGCGGCGAGTGCGAGTACTCCTCGAGGAAGTGGTGCTCGACCTCCCATGCATAGTTGTAGCCGAGCCGGTCGGCGAGTTCGACCTGCGTGAGCGCGTTCTGGTAAAGCTGGCGTTCGTCGTCCTGCGCCCACGGTCTCGGCAGCTGCAGTTCGTAGAAGATGCCGAATTTCATGCCGCACCTCGCCCATTGTCAGATCGCTCGCAGGAGGGATACATACCGATGGGTAGCCTGTCCATATCGACGGTACGGAGGTCCGCATGGACGTCGGCATTCAAATGATCTTCTCCAGTTATGGCTGGTCCGGCATGAGCGATCGCGAGGCCTGGCAGGAAGAGATCCGCCTGGCGCGGCTGGCCGACGAGCTGGGCTTCGACGTGCTCTGGTCGGTGGAGCACCATTTCTTCGACTACTCGTTCTGCCCGGACAACACGCAGCTGCTGTCGTACCTGGCGCCGCTCTGCACGCACGCCGACCTGGGCACCGCGGCGATCATCCTGCCATGGAACGACCCGCTGCGCGTCGCCGAGAAGGTATCGATGCTCGACCTGCTGAGCGGCGGTCGCGTGCGGTTGGGGATCGGCCGCGGCTTGGCGCGCCGCGAGTTCGCCGCCTTCCGCGGCACGATGGACAACTCGCGCGAGCGCTTCGACGAGGCGGCGGCGATGATTCTGGAGGCGCTGCGCACCGGCTTCATCGAGGGTCACGGGAAGTTCTATCCGCAGCCGCGCATCGAGATCCGGCCGCGGCCCGAACGCAGCTTCGCCGACCGCACCTACGCGGTGGCCTCCAGCGAGGACTCGATCGAGGCCGCGGCGCGGCTGAAGGCGCGCATGCTGATGTTCGCCGACCGTCCCTGGCCGCTGCGCCTGCCCGGGATCGAGCGGTATCGCGCCCTGTATCGACGGCTCAACGGCGTCGCCGCAGCCCCGGTGGTGACCGCCGATCAGTGCATCTGTGCCGCCACATCGACCGAGGCGAACGCGCTGGCGGAACGCCACATGGCGAGCTTCGTGGACAGCAATCTGGAGCACTACGAGCTGATGAGCACGCACTTCGCCACCGCGAAGGGCTACGACGCCTATGCGAAGAAGTCGGAGATTGCGCGGACGACGGGGCGCGACGGCCTGGTGAAGGCACTGCTGGAGGTGGCGGTGCGCGGCACGCCGGACGAGGTGCTGCGCGCCTACGAGGCGCGGCGCGAGCTGTTGGGAGATTTCGAGCTGAACAGTTCGTTCCGCTTCGGCGGCATTCCCCTCGCCAAGGCCGAGGCGTCGATGCGGCTGTTCGCCAGGGAGGTGCTGCCGGTGCTCAAGACGTGGCAGCCCGCAATTGCCGAAGGTGTCGGAGTGCACGCCTGAGCGGATACGGCCACCGGCTGATCATCCGGGTTACGAGCGTGGGCGGGCTTGCGGCAGACCCCGAAACGTTTGACGAGTACAGATGCCAGGCGCGGTCTGCAAGCTGTCCGATCCGGTAACGGAAGCCGCGGCGGAGTGCGAGTCGATGGCCTGCGGCACCAAGGCGATCACGTTATTGTTTGTTTCGCCATTAGTCAGGTCGCGTGGTGCAGCGCTTGTTGCTGGCGCGAATTTCCATAGCCGAACGCCATGCGAATTCTGGGTGGCACGGCCCGGGCACTCAATAATTTGACAGGCCCCTAGCATAAGACGGGGGAAGAACGTTACTGTCCCCGCGGGTTGAAGGGGTAAAAAATGAGCGAATCGAGTGACCAGGTCCTCGGGCTGACGGCCCAGATCGTGTCGGCGCATGTCCGGCACAATTCTGTCGCGCCGGATGCGCTGCCCGGGTTGATCCAGGAGGTGTATCGGGCGCTGACGATGGTCGGGCAGCAGCCGGCGCAAGCGGAAAAGCCGGAACCGGCGGTGCCGGTGAAGCAGTCGATCCGCCAGGACCGGATTATCTGCCTGGAGGACGGCAAGGGATTCTCCATGCTGAAGCGGCATCTGATGACGGATCATAAACTGACGCCGCAGCAGTATCGCGAGAAGTGGGGGTTGGCACGTGACTATCCTATGGTCGCGCCAAGCTATGCGCAGACGCGGTCGGCGCTGGCCAAGAAGATCGGCCTTGGACGCAAGGCCGGCCGTCCAGCGAAGAAGGCCGCCGTTCGGCGCAAGCGCGCCTGAGGCCGGCGCCGGTCTGTCCGCCATGGGATGATCCGGATCACGCCGACGATCGCCATCGACGAAAGAGCCGTCGTCGAAAGCTTTGTGCGGGCATCAGGACCTGGCGGACAGAACGTCAACAAGGTCGCAACCGCGGTACAACTGCGGTTCGATCTGGCCCTGTCGGGTCTGGCACACGAGGTCCGGCTGCGTCTCTGTGCGCTGGCCGGCAGGCGCGTGACTCAGCAGGGTGAGATACTGATCACCGCGCAGCGCTTTCGCACTCAGGAGCGCAATCGGCAGGCAGCGCTGGATGCGCTGGTCCGGCTCATCGAGCGCGCAATGGAGCCCCCCGTACCGAGGATCGCCACGCGCCCGCCCGCGGCCTCGAAGCGGCGACGCCTGGCGTCGAAGGCACATCGTGCACGCGTGAAGCAGCACCGGCGGACGGCGGCCGAGGAATAGGCTTCAACGCCATCCGCCGAGGGCGCGCACGATCAGCATCCCCGCCAGCACCGACAGGGTCACCAGGGCGGTGTTGCGATGGTGATGCGCCTTGGATCGGCGGAATCCCCAGTTCCCGACGTGGTTTCCCGCGAGCAGCACGGGAATCGAGGCAATCGACCAGAGCACGATCTCGCGGTCGATCAGTCCGCGCCACAGCAGCAGCACAAGCGACAGCGTGCCCGCAAGCATGAAGTAGACGATGGAGGACGCGCGGACCACCACCGCACGGTGCGACAGGGCGATCAGATAGACGACGATCGGTGGTCCGCCCATCGAGGCAAGCCCGCTCATCACGCCACCCGCCAGGCCAAAAACTGCGGTCAGCGCGCGCGACGGATTGGGCGGCAGGCGAAATCCGCGCCACAGCATCAGAACCGAGGCAAGGATGACGCCGCCGATGGCCAGCCGCACGCTGTCGGGGCGCAGCGCGGTCAGCACCGTAAGGCCGATCGGCAGGCCCAGCACGAGCCCAGGGCTCAAACCGCCCACCGCACGCCAGTCGCACAGCCGCCACGCGCTGCGCACTCCGCCGACGCCGACGATGACCTGGAGCACCACGACGAATGGCACCACCTTGGCTGGCGGCAGCGCGAGGCTGAGCAGGGGCACGGCCGCCAGACCAAAGCCGAATCCGGTGAAGCCGCGGAGGACGGCGGCCGCGAACACGCCGAAGACGGCGACGAACAGCGTCTCCATCAGCCTGCAGCCATCACCCGTCTAGCGGCATTCAGAACCGAACGACGGTCCGGATCAGGTGCCGGTTCCCGGATCGACCCAGGTGTCGCCCGTCCAGCCGTTCTCGTCGTAATCCGCCATGCACCGCTCGACCAGCGCCTCCATCGCCTTCAGGTCTCCTCCGCGCTCGGCGCCGGTCAGCGTCTGCGCACGGATGTCCTCCCAGCCGCCGGCATAGTTGCGTTCGTACAACTCGTGCCGGCCGCCGAATTCGGTGCCGATCGCATCCCACAGCAACTTCATGATCTTGATCCGCTCCTTGTACTCGATGCCGTGCGAGCCGCGGACATAGCGTCGCAGGTACGGTTCGATCGCCGGATTGGCGAAATCCTTCACCGACGAGGGCAGGTAGATCAGCGCTGAGGTGACGATGCGTTCCACGATGTCCTTGATGCGCGGATACGCATCCGGCGCGAACACGCGATACGCCTGGCCTGCATGCAGGTTGGGCAGCACGGCGTCGCCCACCCACGGATCCGGATCGTTCGCCATGGCGTTTGACAATGACCAGAACAGGTTGCGCCAGGCGATCGCTTCGCCGAGTTGCACCTGGTTGCCGCGCGCCTCGTCGCCACCGGTGCAGCGCAGCGCTTTCGCCAGCAGCCCGCACAGGAAGTCCAGCTTGACCGCGAAGCGGGTGCAGCCCTGGAATTGCGTGCCGTGGATGAAGCCGGAGCGCACATAGAAGTTCAGCACGCGCGCCGGGTCACGGTAGATGAACACGTCCTCCCAGGGCACGAACACGTTGTCGAGGATGAAGATCGCGTCGTTCTCGTCGAACCGCGACGACAGCGGGTAGTCGTACGGCGAGCCGTTCAGCAGCGCCGCCCTTTCATACGACGTGCGGCAGATCAGCTTGAGACCGGGCGCATCGATCGGCACCATGAACATCAGCGACATGTCCAGGTCCTCGGTCGCGGTCTTCGAGCTCTGGCCCATGAAGTTGTAGTGGGTGATCGCGGCAGACGTCGCCACCACCTTGGCGCCCGACACGACGATGCCGGCATCCGTCTCCTTCTGCACCGACACGAACACGTCCTTCACCTGCTCGGCCGGCTTGTGCCGGTCGATCGGCGGATTGACGATGGCGTGGTTCATGAACGGCACGCTCTCCTGCGCACGGCGATACCAGGCGCGCGCATTGTCCGCGTATGGGCCGTAGTACTCGGCGTTGCCGCCCAGCGTGTTCGAATAGGCCGCCTTGTAGTCGGGCGTGCGGCCCATCCAGCCGTAGGTCATGCGCGACCACTCGGCGATCGCGCCCTGCGCGCTGCGCAGGTCCTCGCGCGAGCGGGGGACACGGAAGAAGCGATGCGTATAGCCGCCCGAACCGGTGTCGGTCGGGCAGGTCAGCACGTCGCGCCGTCCAGGCTCATGCAGTGCGTCATAGAGACGGGCGATCGAGCGCACGGAGTTGCGCAGCGCCGGGTGCGTGGTGACATCCTTGATCCGTTCGCCGTCGATATAGACCTCGCGACCGTCGCGCAGGGACTGCATATACTCGGCACCGGTGAAGGGACGGGTGCGGTCGGCGATGACGTCTTCGGGCCTCATGCGATTCCTCGCTTGCTTGTCACCGTCGCGTCACAGCGTCAGCTCCAGCACGTACAGCCCGCCGGCGAACCGATCCACCGCATAGACCAGCCGGTGTTCGTCGACATAGACGTCGTTGATCATCGCCGCCTTCATCGGCGAACCGTCCGGCGGATCGGGGATGAACGAGGCCACCTCCTTCGGCTGCAGCGGATCGGTGATGTCGTGCACGCGCAGGCCGCCACCGAAATACGTGCCGAACACCAGGGAACTGGATTGGAACGACGGCCCGGGCCGGTTCTCATGCAGATTGTGCGCGCCGTAGCGGCCGCCGATCGCGTAGTCCTCCATCGGCGGCAGCGGCAGAGTGGACACCGAGATCAGGTTGTCCTCCTTTCGGGCATCGAGCAGCCATACCAGCTTCGGCCAGTCGGCACCCTCGGTGCGGACGCACTCGTCGCTGACCACCAGCAGGTCGCGATCGAACAGCGGCATGACGGTGTGGGTAAAGCCGGGGAACGGCGGATGCGGGTTCCAGTGCCCGACCAGCTTCGGTCGGCCGATGTCGGAGATGTCGAGGATGCAGGCGCCGCCGTCGATATAGCCGACATAGGCGCGGTCCGGCCGCTCCGGATACACGTTGGTGTTGTGCGCCCGCCAGCCGGTGTCGAACTTCGGATGCCGCGGCACCGGCGGTGCCTCGTCGCGCTCCTCAGTGCCGGGATACCACCAGCGGCCGATCTCGCGCGGCTTCGCCGGGTCGCTGACGTCGAACGCCGTGTAGGCCTGGTCGTCCTTCGGGTTGCGCGGCATGAAGTCCGCGGCACCGCTCGCACAATGGATCGTCTTGCCGTCGACGAACCACAGCTGGTGCACGCCGCGCGACCGCGGGCCGGAGCGGTCGATGAAGCTGATGCTGCGCGGCTGCTCGGGCGTGGAGATGTCGAACAGCTCGATCCCCGCCGGCGTGGCGCCATGCGTGCCGGTCTGGTACGCCACCGCCATGATGTTGTCGCAGATCTCCAGCGAGTTGGACCGCACGTTGCGATGCGGCAGATCGGTCTGCACGACGACACGCGGCTTTGCCGGATCGGTGACATCGACCGCGGTGAAGTTCTTTGGCGCGCATTCGTGCGCCATCCACATGATGCGCCGACCGCCTGGCGCCAGTTGCAGGCTCATGCCCTCGCCGACATTGCCGAAGCCGCTCATCGTGTCGTGCGAGATCAGGCGGAAGTTGTGGGCTTCCGGTTGCGCCATTGTCGGTTCTCCCCAATGCTGTGTCCGATGAGCGAGGCGGCGAACACTGTGCCGGTGACGATACTCACCGGCTTCCTGGGCAGCGGCAAGACCACCGTGCTGAACCACCTGCTGCGCCAGCCGTCGCTCGCCGATACCGTGGTGATCGTCAACGAGTTCGGCGCGGTGGGGCTGGATCACCTGCTGATCGAGCAGGCGATCGAAGATGCGGTGCTGCTGAAGAACGGCTGCATCTGCTGCACCGTGCGCGGCGACATCGCCGATACGCTGGAGGTGTTATGGCAGCGGCGCGAGGCGGGAGAGATCCCACCGTTCCGCCGCATCGCGATCGAGACGACAGGGCTCGCCGATCCGGCACCCGTGGCGCACGCGCTGCTGGCCGAACCAGGTGCGCGCCACGCCTGCCGGCTGGACGGCATCGTCACCACGGTGGACGCGCTACATGGCGCGATGCAGCTCGAGCGCCAGCCGGAGGCGCGACAACAGGTGGCAATGGCGGATCGCATCCTGCTCACCAAGACCGACATCGCCGAAGCGCCGCAGATCGCTGCGAGCGAGGCCGCCATCGCCGCGCTGAACGGCACGGCGCCGCTGCGACGTGTCATCGCGGGTGAGGTCAACGCCGACGACGTGTTCGATCTCGGGCCGGACGACGGCCGGCTGGAGCAGTGGCTGCGGCCGCTGGAGACGGGCGGGCATCATGGCCATCGGCACCTGCCGTTCCGTCATGGCGAACAGATCGGCTCGGTGGTGCTGCGCCACGACCGGCCGATCTCCTGGCCATTACTGCAACACTGGCTCGAGTCGGTCCTGTCGCTGCGCGGCGATGCGGTGCTGCGGCTGAAGGGGATCGTATGGCTACAAGGCGGGACGCGACCGCTCGTGCTGCAGGGCGTGCATCACCTGGTGCATCCGCCGGTCACTCTCGACCGCGCCGTGCAGCCCGAAGGCGCCACGCGCATAGTACTGATCACACGCGGGCTTGCCGCTGCGGGACTGCGCGCAAGCTTTGCGACGGCACTCGGCCGCGGGTGACCCGGCTCACTGCGATTCTGCGCTGCCAGCGCGCGGCGACTTGCGGGCACGGAGATCGATCGCGGCGGCGATCTGTGTGCCGGTTTCCAGCGCATATTTCATCAACGACTGCAGGATGTCGCCGGTAGGCGCGAGATCACGCGTGTCCCACATGACGAAGGTTGCACCCAACATCCGATTCCGGTTGTCGTTGACCGGACAGACCATGAAAGTCCCGACACCGAGAGCCTCGAGCCTGCCGCGCAGCGCAGGACTCGGCTGCTCGGAGACCGTGCCCAGATAGCATTTTCCGGCCAGCAGCACCGGGAGGAAGTTGTTGAAATCCGACAACGGCTGATTGAGCACCAGCGGCCCGACCGAATGGCCGGCCGAAGCCACCGCGTTCGTGACATCGACGCGCAGCAGGGCCACGCCCGTGACGCCCGTTATCCCGTTGTGAACCACGTTGAGTTGTACCCGTGCCGCAAGCGGTGCGTAGATCAGCAGACGCGTCAGCGCCTCATCGATCTGCTTGTCGGTTTCGGCGGCGCGGCGCAGTTCCGCCTGCAGCAGGGCGGCCTCGCGCTCGTTCTCGTGCTCGGCGCGGAATGCGCGTGTATCGACGAACGCCACGCGTAACCCGGCTGAAACGCCACCCTCGTCGCGGACATGCCAGCCCGCATAGAGGAACACCAGCATGCCGACGGTCACCAGCGGTTGCATGAGCGGCGCGAGCATCCGGCGAGACAGGTGACGCAGTGTTTCGAGCGGCGGCGCGACCTGCGACGCCATATGCAATGTCGGCACGATGGCTTTCTCCATGGGATTGCGGCCGCTGTGCGCGGCCACGCCGACAGCTAGGGTCGTCGGGCCCGCTGGTTCCCGACGAGATCGCGGATGAGGTTCGCCTGCTCCGCCTGGATCTGCTGCATCTGGCGATCCAGCGCAGCGAGGCGACCGTCCGAGTTGCTGTCGTCGCCGACATGCGACAGCCGCCACTGCTTCAGCGACTCGACGTCCTGCTGCAGCCGGCTCAGCCGCTCGTTCTGCGCCGCATTGTCGGTGAGCAGGTTGGCCACCCTGGTCGCGTACTGTTCCTCGAGAATGCCGAGGCGCCTTGAGTTGATCGAAACCTCGGTACGGATCGCCTGGACGCTGGGCGATCCGTTCTGCTCGATGGACTGTACCCTTCGCTCGGATTCCTCGATCCTGGCGCTGACCGAGCCGAACTGGCTGCTGAACCAGATGACCTGGAAGCCGAAGCCGAGCAGCGCAGCGACCCACGGGATCCACGCGGTCGAAGGGGCCCGTGTGCCGACCGCTTCACGCATTGGGGCCTCTCCGGACGGTAACGGCTGCCTTGCCGGATCCGGTGCGACGTCCGACGATGGCGCCCGTGTGGGACGAGCCATATCTTGAGTCATGCTGTCGCTCCGCGCTGCACCGGCTGGTGCTGAGCGGCAACGCCGGACGGCCGGACGGATTGAAGGACGGCCCGTGCCTGGCCCGGCTCACCGCGGTCGGCCTGGCCGTGGCCAGGAACGACGGCCGGTTCGAGGTCTCCGCAACCGGCGCGGTGCGGCACAGGCGAGAGGTGATGAAGCAGCCTGCGCGGTCCGCGTGATCGATCAGGCAAGCGCGGCCGTCGCGACCTGGCCGGCCGCAGCCGGGGCTATGGTCAGGATGCGGCCGCCGTCCGGCGCGGAGACCATGAGCATGTCACCTTCGGCCAGCATGTCCGCCGCGTCGGCGAAGAAATCCGCCTGCTCCACCTGACCGAGCCGGTCCTTGCCGGCCTTGTAGTGCCAGAGCGTGAAGCCGTTGGCGTAGGCAAGCACAGAGAGATTGCGGATGGCGAAGGCCATGGCACAGGTCCCTTCGGAAAAAAGAAAAGGGCCGCCGCAGGGGAGCGGCAGCCCAGAAGTTCGAGGAGGAGAAAGGTCAAGGGACGGACTCCGCCCGTTGACATGGAGAGATTAGGGTGGCTTAGGCGGCCTTGTCAATGACTTTTTTCCTAAACACTGGATGAAAACCAGGCAACTCAACCCACGATCCCCTTCACCCGCAATGGCCACTCGAGACGCTCCATAGCCTCGCGCCACAGCCGCCAATCGCTGCGCTCGCGTGCAACGGCGGGATTCGGGGCGCTCTGGCGTTCGCCCCAGATGCGCAGGATCCGGGCGTGAACGAGGTCGATGCGGCGCTGCCTGTACAGACCGTCCAGGCACTTCACCACGTCATCAGGCTCGCAGGGACGCACCACACGGCCTTGGTTCGCGGTATAGCGGGCACCTTCGCGACGCGCCATCAGGGCGGCCATGGTCCAGAGCCAGGCTTCTTCCGGATCCCTGAACGGCTCGCAGCGGCGTCTCTGCGCCATCTGGGGCAACCGGGTGGCATGGGTGCCTGTAGCCTTCGCGATCATCACGGCCGTCTCCTTCTGAGGCGAACATTACACGAACATAAAACCATAGGTTGCAGAGACGAGCAAGAGTGCTACAGAAAATATTCCTGCATGGTGGCGAGGGCCGAAGTCGATCTATGGTTGCCGCCCACGTCAATCAGGATCCCCCGGAATGCCCGACACGCGACTTCTGCTCTGGACCGACAATGCCGACGCCTACCTGGACGCTGTCGGCGCGGCCGGCCTCGCCGATCGGGTCACGACGGAGGTGCTGGCGCGCAAGGAGACACCGACCCAGGCGCAGCGCGCCGATACCGAGGCCATGCTCGCCTGGGGCGCTCCGCCCGGACTGTTGCCGCAAATGCCGAAGTTGCGCTGGGCACAGGCGCTGACCGCCGGCGTGGAGGGTTGGCTTGCCCTGCCCGATCTACCGCAGGACCTCACGCTCACCTGCGCGCGCGGCACCCACCGCAAGTCGATGGCCGAGAACATTCTGGGGGCGCTGTTCTACCTGACGAAACCCTACGCCGCCATCGTCGAGGACCAGAGGCACAGTCGCTGGGTGCGCCGCGTGGCGACCCCGCTCGCGGGCCAGACGTTGGGAATCCTGGGGCTCGGCGCGGTCGGCCTGCAGGTCGCACAGATCGCATCGACGATCGGCATGCGGGTGATCGGTACCCGACGCCGACCCGACGCACTGCCCGGTGTTGCGGAGGTGCTTCCGTCGGAGCGAACGGACGAGGTCCTGGCTCAGTCGGATTTTGTCCTGCTGCTGCTGCCGGCGACCGCGGCGACCGAGAGCTTCATGAATGCGCGGCGCCTGGCCCAGATGAAGTCGACCGCGTGGTTGCTGAACTTCGGTCGGGGCCACCTGATCGCCGATGCGGATCTTATCGCCGCGGTTCAGTCCCGCCGGATCACCGGGGCGGTGCTTGACGTGTTCCGCCAGGAGCCACTCCCGGTGGAGCATCCGTTCTGGACGACGGAGCGCATCATCGTGCTGCCGCACATCGGCGGCGGGCATCCGCACCGGGACACCGCCGTGGCGCGCCTGTTCGTGGACAACCTTGCGCGCTTTCTCGAGGGCCGGCCGCTCCGGGAGGTGGTGGACCGGGCCGCAGGCTATTGAGCCTACGTACGTGCGTTTGCCCGACCAAGGACTTCAGGCGGCAGCCAGACGCGGGTCACCTGCCACCCGCCATCGCGGAAATCCATCTGCAGGCGGATCGGCGTTGCCTGGCCGGGCGTGCGGAGGTCCACCACGAAGGCGGACGGGCTGGAGAAGAATGCCCAACTGACCCGGACCGACGCACCCTGCGCCGGTTCGGAGGCGACCGGATCCTGCGTTGCCGCGACCAATGCCTCCGGCGTCACCCGCCGGTCGATGGCGTTGGTGGCGATGCCGCGCACGAAGCCGGCGCCGAACGGCGGAAGCTTGTCCCCAGCCTGCGCCTGCTTCGGCTCGTCGATGACCAGGTCGCAGAGATCCTCCTTGATGCCCTCACGGACCGAGTACCAGTCGACCATCGTTTCCAGCTTTGCCGCGTCGCCGTTGCGGATGGCCTGGCCCAGCCGGTACAGCGTCACATATGGATACCCGGCGTATAGAAGGCCGACTGTTAGCAAGGCTCCGATCAGTGGCTTTCTGCCCACCATGGTCGCTTGCCCCTTCTGGCCACTCGCGGTACCTGACCAATATTACAAACCGATTGGTGCCGGGTTAATGACAGAAGTCTTGACAACCCCTTGAGACCGCAAACGTCTGCGCGAGCATGACACGTCCGTAAGGGCTCGTCACCCCCCGACATCCCGTGTCGACGTGCCCGCCCGGTCCGGTCGCGTCCCGACCAGCCGCTCGAACAATGCCGGGTCGGTCGGACCCTCGGTATTGAACGCCATTACGCGGCTTGCGCCGTCCAGACCAAGCATCTCGCGCGCCGCCGGGTCGGCGGCCGCCAGCAGGCAGCCGGCGAGGCCCGCCACACCCAACTCGCCGCCAAGGACCCCGTGCCCCGCGAGCAACCGCATACAGGCGACAGCCGCCTCGTCGGGGATCGCCATGAAGGCCGCAGCCGCATGGTCCAGTTCCTGCCAGGCCAGCAGGCTCGGCTCACCGCAGGCAAGCCCCGCCATCAGGGTGTCGAGATCGCCGGGCACCGTGGCCGGCGCACCGAGTTCGGCGCTCGCCAGAAGGCAGGCGGCGCGATCCGGTTCCACCACGATCAAAGCCGGTACCGGCTGGAAGCGTGCGCGCATATGCACCGACACCGCGGCAGCCACGCCACCGACCCCGCCCTGTACAAACACATGCGTCGGCGGCGGGCCGGTCCACTGCTCGGCGGCCTCGTCCGCCATCACCCGGTAGCCCTGCATGATCTGGCGCGGCACATCCACATAGCCGGACCACGAGGTGTCGGACACCAGGCACCAGCCATTCGCCTTCGCCTGCCGCGCTGCCTCGCGGACCGCGTCGTCGTAGGTGCCGGCCACGCGGCGCACGTCGGCACCATAGCGGGCGATCGCATCCACGCGGCCCTGGCTGACGCCCGTGTGGACAAAGATCACGCAGCCGCAGCCCAGTCGTTGCGCGCCCCAGGCCACAGCGCGCCCATGATTGCCGTCGGTCGCACAGGTGACGGTGAGCGCGGCACCGCCCGCTTCGGCCACCGCCAACGCGACCGCATGGGCGCCCCCCAGCGCCTTGAAGCTGCCGAGGCCGAAGCGCGTCGCCTCATCCTTCAATCGCACGGTGCCAAGGCCGGCACCTTGGGCGAGCGCCGGCAGATCGTGCAGCGGCGTCGCCACGTAGCCGTCCCAGGCCGTGATCGCCGCCTTGGCCTGCCGGAACCCGGCGTCCGGCAGCACGTCCGCCACCGGCTTCCCGCAACGGGGATTGGCGAACAGACGGAAGGGCATCGGACCTAGCATCGCGGTACGGTGGACCGCTTCATGGGGCGGTGCAATCGTGCGACCTTTATGTCAGGAGGCCCTGATGAAGATTGCGATCCTGGGCGGTGGCGGCTTCCTCGGCCGCAAGCTGGCAACCCGGTTGGCCCGGGACGGCAGGCTCGGCGACCAACCCGTCACCGGGCTGACGCTGTTCGACCTCGCCACGCCACCGAAACCGGACGCGCGGTTTCCGGTCACCGCCCTCGCCGGCGACATCGTCGACCTGCCGGCTGCCGCGGTCCCGGCCGGCACCGACGTCGTCTTTCACCTCGCTGCCGTCGTATCGGCGCAGGCCGAGGCCGATTACGACCTTGGGCGACGCGTCAACCTGCGCGGCACCGACGCGGTCGTCGATGCGTGTCGCCGGCAGACCGCCGCCGGCGGCCGCCCACCGCGTGTGGTGTTCACCTCGTCGGTGGCCAGCTTCTCCGGCGGCCAGGATGCGGTGCTCGACGACGATGCGCGGCAGGTGCCGTCCAACAGCTATGGCGCCCAAAAGGCCGCCGCGGAACTCATCCTGGCCGACGCCTCCCGGCGCGGCTTCATGGACGCGGTGTCGATCCGGCTGCCCACCGTGATCGTCCGGCCGGGGCGGCCCAACCGCGCCGCAAGCTCGTTCTTCTCCGCGATCGTCCGCGAGCCCCTGCTGGGGCAACCGGCGGATCTCCCGGTTCCGGACGCCTTTGCCGCGTGGGTGTGCAGCCCGCGGCGCGCCGTCGACTGGCTGCTGCACGCCGCCGCCATGGATACCTCAGCGATGGGCCTCGACCGCAGCATCACGCCACCCGGTATCAGCACCACGATCGCGCACCTGCTGCAGGCGCTCGACGAGGTGAGGCCGGGTGCATCGGCGCTGGTCCGCCGCGTCGAGGACCAGGACATCGCATCGATCGTCGGTCTGTGGCCGCCGACCTTCGAGCCGATGCGCGCCCATACCCTGGGCTTTGCCGCGCACGAGCCGGTGGTCGAGGTCATACGGGCCTTCGTCGAGGACGACCTGGAGGCGACCCGCCAGGAAAGGGGCCTTCCGACGCTCCCTGGATGAGCGGTTAAATTTACCACACCAGGTAACAAAACGACAGACAGCGGTTGATCCACCGGCGCGCAGGTCCCAAGAATGGCCGTCTTTCGCTGGCCCCGCTGGACGTCGCGCATGTCGACACTTCCTGGCGACTCAACGATCGTGGGCGCCCCGGCGGCCCCGCAAGCGGGGAGAACTGCGTCCACGCGCGCGCATCGCCGCCGCCGCGCCTTCGGCGACGCGGTGCTGCATGCACCGCTCACGCTGCGCGCGCTGGTCCGCACCGACGAGATCTGGCTGTCCGTGCTGGCGGCGTTCATCGGCTGCGGCGCCGGCATCGCCGTGTGGCTGATGACCGAGACGACGCAGCTGGTCCACGAACTGCTGTTCCGGATCGGACCCGGCGAGCGCCTCAGTGCGATGGTCGAGCTCGATCCGATCCGCACCGTCGTCGTGCCCACCTTGGGCGGGCTGCTGCTGGGCCTGCTCGGCCTGGCGATCGTGCGCTACCATCCGCGGCGGGCGGTGGACCCGATCGAGGCCAACGCGCTCTACGGCGGGCGCATGTCGCTGAACGACAGCCTGATCGTGGTGGCTCAGACGATCATCTCTAACGGCGTCGGCGCGTCGATCGGGCTGGAGGCCGGCTACACCCAGATCGGCTCCGCCATGGCGTCCCGCTTCGGCCGCATGTTCCGCGTGCGGCGCAACGACCTGCGGCTGCTCGTCGGCTGCGGCGCCTCGGCCGCCATCGCCGGCGCCTTCGATGCGCCGCTCACCGGCG
This sequence comes from uncultured Alphaproteobacteria bacterium, assembly GCA_963812075.1. Lineage (GTDB taxonomy): Bacteria > Pseudomonadota > Alphaproteobacteria > Acetobacterales > Acetobacteraceae > JAMXLO01. The sequence goes on along the minus strand of CAWETN010000010.1, from coordinate 371,233 downwards.
CGTTCTACGCCTTCGAACTGGTGATCGGCACCTACTCCCTCGGCACTTTCGCCCCGGTCGCGGTCGCCGCCATCGTGGCGGTCGCCGTGGTCAACGCGCTCGGCAACGCGCCGTTCGATCTCATTCTGCAGATCCCCACGCGGGTCGAAACGCTCGACTACATCCCGATCCTGGCGCTTGGCATGGTGTGCGCCCTGATCGGCATCGCCATCATGCGCGGCGTGACCCTGACCGAGGAACTGTTCCGCCGCAGCGGCGCTCCGGGCTGGCTGCGTCCGATGTGCGGCGGCCTCGCCGTCGGGGCGCTGGCGCTGGTGACGCCGGCCGTGCTGTCCTCGGGCCACGGCGCGCTGGGCGTGGTGATCGAGGCGCCCTATACGTTGACGCACGTCACGCTGCTGGTAGTGCTGAAGTCGATCGCCTCGGCGATCTCGATCGGCTCTGGATTCCGCGGCGGCCTGTTCTTCGCCTCGCTGTTCCTCGGCGCTCTGGTCGGCAAGGCATTCGCCGGCGCGCTCGCTATCGTCAGCACGGCGCACGCCGTTTCGCCGGTGGTGTGCGCCCTGGTCGGGATGAGCGGACTGGCCGTGGCGATCATCGGCGGACCGTTGACCATGGGCTTCCTGGCGCTGGAGAGCACCGGCAGCCTGCCGCTGACCGTCGCCGTGCTCGCCGCCTGTGTGATCTCGGCGCTGACGGTACGGCGGACCTTCGGCTACTCGTTCGCCACCTGGCGCTTCCATTTGCGCGGCGAGGCGATCCGCAGCGCGGTCGACATCGGCTGGATGCGCAACCTGACAGTGGGTCGGATGATGCGCCGGGAGATGCGGACGGTGCGCGCCGACACGCCGATCGCCGCCTTCAAGCGCGACTTCCCGCTGGGTGCCTATCAGCGGGTCGTGGTGCTGGACGAGGACGACCGGTATGCCGGCATCCTGCATCCGGCCGAGGTGCATGCCGACGCGGACGAGAACCATCATGTCCGCGACCTGCTGCACTACATGGACACGGTGCTGCTGCCGCAGATGACGATCAAGGAAGCGGTCGCGATGTTCGAGAACGCCGAGAGCGACGCGCTGGCGGTGGTGGACAGCGCCGAGGCGCGGCGGGTGATCGGCCTGCTGACCGAGCAGTACGCGCTGCGGCGCTACAGCGAAGAGTTGGACCGGCGACGGCGCGAACTGTCGGGCGAGTGATCCGGCGGTTCAGTCGATCCGCGGCATCGGGCGCCGGAACGGGCTTGAGGGCAGGCTCTCGAGCTCCGGCAACCGCAGGAAGTCAGCCGGCGCGATGTCGGTCGGGTCTATCCGGCAGGCGGCGATCCCGGCGGCGAGCAGCGCCCTGTGCCGCTCGGTGTCGCGCGTCCCGAGCTCGATCGCGAACGGCTGCCGGCCATCCCAGAACACCATGTCCGCCGGCAGCCACCGGTCGCCTGCCAAGACCCACCCACGCGGCAGCGGCCGCAGCGCCGACCAAACGTAGTCCTCGGGTGCGTAAAGCCCCTCGTAGGGTCGCAGGCGCGCCGCGAGTTCCTCCCTGCGTGCCTCGATCTGCGCGCCGATCGAGCGAAAGTAGGTCGCGATGAACTGTCGGCGCAGCGGCGCGTAATCGCCGCACTGCCCCTCGAGCCACGCGATTGCCGTCGCCACGCGCGCCGCATGATCACCGGGCGCCGGCGGCATCGCGTCCGCCGGCACCGGCTCACTGTTGAGCCGCAGCGGCCTCTCGTCTACCTCGACACAGCGCAGCCGCGGGTCGCGCGGCACGCGGTCGATGCCATAGGGAATGAACCTCCGGCTCAGCGGTTGACCTGCGTCACCAGTTTCGCCCAGCCGTCGATCACCGGCAGGACGGCGTCCGCCTTCTCCGATTCCAGATTGAACACCACACGCGAGACGCCAAGGTCCTGGTAGCGCTTCATCAGGTCGGCATCCTGCTTCGGACCCCACACCGTGATCTCGATCGACTTCGGATCGCGTTTCGCCTCCTCCGCCATCTTGCGGAACTCGGGCAGCATGTCGGCGATCTCGGCGTAGGTGCTGCGTGCCGCGTGCGGGATCCAGCCGTCGCCGTAGCGGATCGCGCGGCGCGCGGAATACGGGAACGCGCCGCCGACGATGACCGGCGGATGCGGCTTCTGCACCGGCTTCGGCCAGGCCATCATGGGATCGAAATTGACGAACTCGCCGTGGTATTCCGGCTTCGACTTCGTCCAGATCTCCTTCATCGCCTCGACCCGTTCGCGCGCCAGCTTGTGGCGCGATTTGAACACGGTGCCGTGGTTCTCCATCTCATCCTGGTTCCAGCCGTTGCCGATGCCGAACAGGAAGCGGCCGCCCGACACCTGGTCGATCGACGCGACCAGCTTGGCGGTCTGGATCGGATCGCGCTGCGCGACCAGGCACACGCCGGTCGCCACCTTCAGCGTCTTCGTTGCCGCCGCGGCCATGGTCAGCGTCACGAACGGGTCCATCGTGTCGTAGTACTTCTTCGCCAGCTCGCCGCCGCCCGCCGGCGGCGTCTTGCGCGACAGCGGGATGTGCGAATGCTCGGGCGCCCACACCGATTCGAAGCCGCGTTCCTCCAGCGCCTTGCCGAGTTCGCCCGGTGCCATCGAGTAGTCGGTGAAGAACATCGCCGCGCCAAACTTCAGCATGGTTTCCTCCTCGATCATTCGGTGCCGCGTGGCAACTGCCGTTCGACCAGCCGCGCGAACAGCGCCGACCCGAACGGAATCGCCTCATCGTTGAAATTGTAATGATGGTTGTGCACCGCCGCGCTTTCACCGTTGCCAAGGTTGATGTAGGCGCCCGGCACCTTCTCCAGCATGAAGGCGAAGTCCTCCGATGCCTGCGCCGGCGCCTGCTGGCGGTTGATGTTGTTGTCGCCCACCAGTTCGGCGGCCGCGTCGGCGATCGCATTGAACTCGGCATCGTGGTTGACCAGCGGAGCGAAGATCAGCCGGAAGTCCACTTCGGCCGTCGCACCGAAGCCGGACGCCACGCCGGTCACGATGCGGCGCATCGCCTGCTCGACAAGCGTCATTGTCTCACGCTTCATCGTCCGTACCGTGCCGCCCATCGTCGCGGTCTGCGGGATGACGTTGTAGGCATCGCCGGACAGGATGCGCGTGACACTGAGCACGGCGGTGTCCCGCGCCGACACGTTGCGCGCCACGATCGACTGCAGCGCCGCGCCGATGTGGCAGGCGACCAGCACGGGGTCGATCGATTCCTCCGGCCGCGCGCCATGCGCGCCCTTGCCGGTGATCGTGATGTCGAAGAAGCCGCCACCGGCCATCGCGGTGCCCGGTGCTATGCCGTATTTGCCGACCGGCATGCCGGGTCGGTTGTGCATGCCGTAGACCGCGTTGCACGGGAAGCGCTGGAACAGATCGTCCTGCAGCATGGCGAGGGCGCCGCCGACCCCCTCCTCGCCCGGCTGGAAGATGAAGTTCACCGTGCCGTTGAAGTTGCGCGTCTCCGCCAGATAGCGTGCGGCGCCGAGCAGCATGGTGGTGTGGCCGTCATGGCCGCAGGCGTGCATCTTGCCCTGGTTGCGGCTGCGGTACGGGATGTCATTGGCCTCGACGATCGGCAGCGCATCCATATCGGCGCGCAGCCCGATCGTGCCCTCGCCGTTGCCCGAGCGCAGCACGCCGACCACGCCGGTGGTGCCGACGCCGCGGTGCACCTCGATGCCCCATTCCTCGAGCTTCCGCGCCACCAGGTCGGCGGTGCGGTGCTCCTCCAGCCCAAGCTCCGGATTGGCGTGGATGTCGTGGCGGATCGCGGTGAGTTCGGTGTGGTAGCGGCGGATCGCGTCGATCGGCGAGGTCATGCAGGGCTCCTGGGCAAACGCTGACTATAGCGCATTCAGCGCGTCCACCACCTTGCGGTCCAGCACGATGCCCTCGATGCGCCGCCGCTCGCGTTCGCGGAAGGCGCGTTCCGACGGGATCCGGATCTCATCTGTGCCTGGCTGGCGCGGCGTCGATTTGATGCGTGCCACCAGCTCCGCCATCTGCGCGGGAAAGTCCGGCAGCATCACCGCTGGATCGATCGCGATGAACAGGAAGCCGTAGTCCAGCACGTCGCCGCGCGGCAGCGCCGCACCGGCCAGCAGACCCAGTGCCTGGATGGCGAACGACAGGCCGTAGCCCTTGTGGCCGCCGAAGGGGCTCACGCCGCCGTCCCGTGCCACCGCGCGCGCATCGCGTGTCGGATTGCCCTCGGCATCGAAGCCGACACCTTCGGGAAGCGCGTGGCCGAGGCGTGCCATCAGCAGCACCTCACCCCACATCAGCGACGCGGTGCCGATATCGTAGATCACCGGCCCGTCGGCGGAGGGAAAGCCGATGCTGAACGGGTTGGTGCCGAGGGCCGGCCGACGCCCCCCTGGCGGCAGCACGTGCGGTTTGGCGCTCGCGGTGTGGATCGCCAGCAGGCCAGCCCGCACGATGTGCTCCACGTAATAGGCGTTGCGCCCGCTGTAATAGCTGTTGTGCACGCCGACCATAGCAATACCGCTCGCGCGCGCCTTGGCAACTGCGATCTCCGCGCCACGGAATGCGGCGACATAGCCGACCTTGTTGCCGCCATCGACGATGGCGGAGACCGGCGTCTCGCGAACGATCCGCACGGGCGTACGCGGCTTCGCTGTCTTGTCGTCCTCGGCGATCGCCAGGATGCGCGGCAGGCTGGCGAAGCGATAGCCGCACAGCGCATTGTCGATCAGCTGGTCGGTGATGATCACCGCCTCGTCCGCCGGATAGCCGATCCGCTGCAGCGCCGCCTCGCCCAACGCCCGCGCCGCCTCCACGCTGAGGCGAATGCCGCCGGCGCGGTCGGGGTCGAGCACTCAGCGTCCCTTGAACGGACCGGCCGGCCGCTTTTCGGTGAAGGCGCGCGCCGACTCTGCAAAATCCTCGGTCAGGTGCAGCTTGGCGAGGTTCACCTGGAGCAGCACGTCGCGCGATAGCTGTTCCAGGCAGTATCGCCGCGCGCGAATCGTGGACCGCACGCCGAGTGGTGGGTTCTGCGCCACCTCCGCGGCCAAGGCGCGCGCAGTCGGCATCAGCTCGCCCATCGGCGCCACACGCTCGATCACATTGGCAGCGCGTGCCTCCTCGGCCGTGAAGAAGCGTCCGGTCAGCGCCACGTCGGTCGCCAATGCGCCGCCGCCGCGGAAGTTCAGCAGCGCCCAGTATTTCGCGCCCGACAGCCCGCGCGGCGTCTCCGTCACCTGAAACTTCGTGCCCGCCTCGGCGACGATCAGGTCGCATTCCAGCATCAGGCCCAGTGCCAGGCCCAACACGTAACCATGCACCGCCGCTATCACCGGCTTCCAGTTCACCGCGCGCAGCAGCAGGTCGTGGCTCGAAGCGTCGGGCGCCTGCGCGCCGCCGTAGCGTGCGAACTCCTCGCGCGAACGGAGCTGCCGCTGCCGCACATCCGCGCCGCTGGAAAATGCGCGGCCGCGACCGCACAGGATGGCGACGCGCGCATCGTCGTCGATGTCGAACCGCTTCAGCGCCGCGGCGATCTCGCGTACCATATCGTCGTTCACCGCGTTCAGCTTGTCCGGCCGGTTCAGCGCGATCGTGACGATATGATCGCTGCACGCATACTCGACCAGCGGTTCGGACATCGACTGCTCCCCTTCCGGTGCAGCCGATTGTGCATCACCAGGGACGCACGTCCAGCCAGGTGCTCTGATAGGTGGCACCCTCGCCCATGTCGCTATACGCATCCGAGCACAGCATATTCACCGTGCCTTCGACCGCTTCGTCGTCCGGACGTTGCCCTGGCACCAGCACGACGCCGGGCTGCACCTCGTCGCGGACGTGCAGCGTCAGGCCGACCGTGCCGCGATCGTTGACCAGCCGCACGCGCTCGCCGTCGCGCAGGTTGCGCGCGGCGGCATCGGCGGGATGCAGCACGCAGTGCGGCTTACCCTCCCGCTGGCGCAAGAAGGCGACGCCGGAAAACGCCGTGTGGCTGAGGAAATATCCTGGTCCGGTCAACAATCGCAGCGGCCACTGCGCCCCTTGCGTTGCTTCGATCGGATCGGGCTGCCAGTCGGGCATCGGCGGCAGGCCCCGCGTGGCAAGAGCCTCGGAATAGAACTCCAATTTGCCAGACGGCGTGCGGAACCGCTGGCCAACCTTGGTCGCAATGGAAATCGGGCCGGCATCGCGCAACGCATCGGGATCGAATGCCGCGACTGCGCCGTTCGCGCCACGGAACAGCTCGCGCAGGATCTCCGGCTCCGACATGCGGAACACGGGGTCGGTCAAGCCCATCCGCGCCGCCAGCTCCTGCGCCAACTTCAGGTTCGACCACGCCTCGCCCTGCGGCGGCACCGCGCGCGGTGAATACTGCATGTAATACGTACCGTACGCGCGGAAGAAATCCTCGGTCTCCAGATACGTCGTCGCCGGCAGCACAATGTCCGCGTAGCGCGCGGTCATTGTCAGGAACGGATCGTGCACCACGGTGAACAGGTCCTCGCGCGCCAGGCCACGGCGGGTGTTCACGGTGTCGGGACAGGTAACGGCCGGATTGTTCGCCGCGACGAACAGCGCGCGGATCGGCGGATCGTTCAGCTCGAGCAGCGCCCTGCCCAGCCGGTTGTGGTTGATGGTGCGTGTCGCCTCGGGGCCGGACGGTTTGCGCACCGCATTGTAGTTGAGCTCGAACGATGCGTTGGTTCCGTTCAGCGCGCCACCACCGTAGCGGCCATAGGCGCCGGTGACACCAGGCAACAGTGCCACGGTGCGCAGGGCCTGGCCGCCGTAGGTGAAACGCGTCATGCCCCAGCCGAGCCGAATCAGCGACTTCTTCGCCGCGCCATACATAGCGGCCAGCCGCTCCACATCGGCAACGGCGAGGCCGGTGGTGGCCGCCACGCGGTCGGGCGCAAAGCGCGGCAGCACCTCGTGTTCCACACGCTCGAAGCCCATCGTGTGCTGCGCGATGTAATCGCGGTCACACAGGTTGTCGCGCACCAGGATGTGCATGATCCCGAGCGCCAGCGCGGCATCGGTGCCGATGCGGATCGGGATGTGCCAATCGGCGTTCTGCGCCGACCGGGTGCGCCGCGGATCGATCACCACGAACGGCACGCCGCGCTTGCGGACAGCATCGAGCTTTGCCCAGAAATGCACGTTGGTCGCGAACAGGTCGGCGCCCCAGCAGATCACCAGGTCGGACTCGGCGACCGATTCCGGATCGGCGCCGCCGATCGGGCCGACGGTGGCGTCCCATGCCGCCTCCATACAACTGTCGCACACGGTGCCGGCCCACAGTCTGCTGGTGCCCATCGCGTGGAACAACCCGTTCGGCAGGCCGCGGTTCATCAGGCCCTGGTGCGCGCTGTAGCAATAGCCGAGGATCGCCAACGGTCCGGATTCGGCGATGACGGACTGCCAGCGCGAGGTGATCTCGTCGAGCGCCGCGTCCCAGGTGATCGGCGCGAACCTACCCTCGCCCTTCGCGCCGATGCGCCGCAGCGGCGTCGATAGGCGTTCCGGCGAGTGCACCAGTTCCGCGTCGCGGTTCACCTTGGCGCAGGCGAAGCCGGCCGTGAACGGCTGGCCCGGATCACCCTCGACGCGCACGACGCGTCCGTTCTCGACATGCGCCAGCAGCGAGCACATGTCCGGACAGTCATGCGCACAGACCACGCGGACGGTTTCCACGCCAGCCTCCAATCGGACCAGGGGATCGACGGTATGTCAGTCGGAGCAGGGGTCATAGGCCATGTTGGCGGCAATCAACCAGACCACCGCCTCCGCCCGGCAGCTGGCGAGCGAATTGCCGCTTGTCGCCCGCCGGGCGTGGCGCGAATCTCCGTCCATGTCCGTCCTCATTCGCGACAGCCTGCCGAGCGACGTCGCCGCCATCGCCGAGATCTATAGCCACGCCGTGCTGCACGGGAATGCCAGCTTCGAACTGGATCCGCCTCCGCCCGCCGAGATCGGACGACGGCGCGACGTGCTGCTTGCGGCCGGCTTCCCCTATCTTGTGGCGGAGGATGCGGCCGGGCGCGTCGTGGGCTACAGCCACGCCGGCACGTATCGTCCCCGGCCCGGCTATCGCTTCACGGTCGAGAACTCGGTCTACGTCGCCCCCGACTGCCAGGGGCGGGGCGTCGGGCGCGCATTGCTGCCGCCATTGATCGAGCGCTGCCAGCAGGGCGGATACCGCCTGATGGTGGCGGTGATCGGCGATTCGGCGAACGTCGCCTCGATCCGCCTGCACGAACGCTGCGGCTTCCGCCACGCCGGCATGTTGCCGGCGATCGGCTGGAAGCATGGGCGCTGGCTGGACTCGGTGCTGATGGTACGGCCGTTGGGCCCGGGAGCGAGCGAGCCGCCGCCCCCGGGCAACTGAGATCAGGCCGCCTCGGCCAACTGTCCGTTGATCGTCAGGCCCTGTGGGCCGGCGGACACATGCACCGTATCGGCCTCCTTCACGGCACCCTCCAGGATCAGCGACGCCAGCGGGTTCTGCAGATTGCGCTGGATCACCCGCTTCAGCGGGCGGGCGCCGTAGGTGCTGTCGTAGCCCTCGTTCGCCAGCCACTCCAATGCTCCGCGATCCAGCTCCAGTCCGATCTTCCGATCGGCCAGCAGTTTGCGCAGGTGCTCGAGCTGGATCGACACGATGCTCGCCATATCGCTGCGCTGCAGCCGGCGGAACAGGATGATCTCGTCCAACCGGTTGAGGAACTCGGGGCGGAAATGATGCCGCACCACGTTCATCACCTGGCCCTGCACCATGGCGGTCGACTCGCCGTCCGGCTGCGCCGCCAGGATGTCCGACCCGAGGTTCGAGGTCAGCACGATGATCGTGTTCTTGAAGTCCACCGTGCGCCCCTGGCCGTCGGTCAGGCGACCGTCGTCCAGCACCTGCAAGAGCACGTTGAACACGTCCTCATGCGCCTTCTCGACCTCGTCGAACAGGATCACCTGGTACGGTCGCCGACGCACCGCCTCGGTCAGCACGCCGCCTTCGTCGTAGCCGACATAGCCCGGCGGAGCACCGATCAGCCGCGACACGGCATGGCGCTCCATGAACTCGCTCATGTCGATGCGCACCATCGCGCGTTCGTCGTCGAACAGGAATTCGGCGAGTGCCTTGCAGGTCTCGGTCTTGCCGACGCCGGTGGGACCCAGGAACAGGAACGAACCGATCGGGCGGTTGGGATCCTGCAGTCCGGCGCGCGCGCGCCGCACAGCATTGGCGACCGCCTTCAGCGCCTCCTCCTGGCCGACGACCCGCTTGCGCAGACCCTCTTCCATGTGCAGCAGCTTGTCGCGCTCGCCTTCCATCATCTTGTCGACCGGTATGCCGGTCCAGCGCGACACCACGGCGGCGATCTGCTCTTCGGTGACCGCCTCGTTCACCAGCTTGCCGTCGGAGGATGCGGCCAGCTTCTTCTCGATGTCCGGGATGAAGCCGTAGAGCAGCTCGGACGCGCGCGCGAGGTCGCCCCGCCGCTGCGCCACCTCCACCTCGCTCTTCGCCTGGTCCAGCCGCTCCTTCAGCTTCTGGGTCTCCTGCACCTGCTCCTTTTCGGCCTGCCAGGCCGCCGTCATCGCATTCGACTCGTCCTCCAGCTCGGCAAGCTCTTTCTCCAACTTCACCAGCCGGTCGCGCGATGCCGCATCATTCTCCTTGCGCAGCGCCTCGCGCTCGATCTTCAGCTGGATGACGCGACGGTCGAGCTCGTCCAGCTCCTCGGGCTTGGAATCCACCTCCATGCGCAGCCGGCTCGCCGCCTCGTCCACCAGGTCGATCGCCTTGTCCGGCAGGAACCGGTCGGTGATGTAGCGGTTCGACAGCGTCGCCGCCGCCACCAGCGCGCCGTCGGTGATGCGCACGCCGTGATGCAGTTCGTACTTCTCCTTGATGCCGCGCAGGATCGAGATCGTGTCCTCGACCGACGGCTCGCCCACGAACACCGGCTGGAAGCGCCGTGCCAGCGCCGCATCCTTCTCGATGTGCTTGCGGTACTCGTCGAGCGTGGTGGCGCCGATGCAGTGCAGCGTGCCGCGCGCCAGCTCCGGCTTGATCAGGTTGGCGGCATCCATCGAGCCTTCCGCCCGGCCCGCGCCCATCAGGTTGTGCAGCTCATCGATGAACAGCACCACCTGGCCTTCCGCGGCCTCGATCTCCTTCAGCACCGCCTTCAGCCGTTCCTCGAATTCGCCCCGGTATTTCGAGCCGGCGACCATCGCGCCGAGATCGAGCGACAGCAGCTGCTTGCCCTTCAGCGCCTCGGGCACGTCGCCGTTGACGATGCGCAGCGCGAGCCCTTCGACGATCGCGGTCTTGCCCACCCCGGGCTCGCCGATCAGCACCGGATTGTTCTTGGTGCGCCGCGCCAGCACCTGGATGGTGCGGCGGATCTCTTCGTCGCGGCCGATCACCGGATCCAGCTTGCCGTCGCGCGCCAGCGCCGTCATGTCGCGGGCGTACTTCTTCAACGCGTCGAAGTTGGATTCGGCGTTCGCGCTGGTGACCTTGCGGCCCTTGCGGATGTCGTTGACCGCCTTCTCCAGCGCCTGCGGGAGGGCCCCCGCGCTACGCAGCGCGCGCGCCGCCGGCGTGTCCGAGGCGGCAAGCGCCAGCAGCACCCGGTCCTGCGCCACGTACTCGTCGCCCGCCTTGGTGGCGGCCTGCTGCGCGGCATCGAGCACGCGCACGAGATCGGGCGTGGGCTGCGGCTGGCCGGCGCCGGACCCCTGAACCTTGGGCTGGCGGGCAAGCTCGGTCTCGACCCCCGCCAGCGCCGCCTTGGGGTCGCCGCCCGCCGTCTTGATCAGGCCGGCAGCAGCGCCCTCCTCGTCGTCGAGCAGCGCCTTCAGCAGGTGCTGCGGCGTGATCTGCTGGTGGAATTCGCGAATCGCGATCGTCTGGGCGGCCTGCAGGAAGCCGCGCGAGCGCTCAGTGAACTTCTCAATATCCATCTCTGTGTCCCTGTTCGTAGGCGACTGGCCTCATCCCCATCCCTCGTCAGGCAACGGAAACATGACCCTTTGGCAATCGAAGTGGGTCCAGGCAGAGTGTGACTCAAGAGGGGCCGCGCCATGCGAATCGAATACCTGTACCGCTATCCGATAAAGGGTCTGACCGCCGAGGCGCTGGACGCGGCCGACGTCGAGGAGGGCGGCTGCATCCCGTGGGACCGTGCCTTTGCCCTGGCCCAGGGTGATTCCAGCTTCGACCCGGAGCGGCCGGAATGGCTGCAGAAGACCAACTTCATGTGCCAGATGAAGAACGCCCGGATCGCCGCCCTGTTCTCGTTCTTCGAGCCGCGTACCGGCATGCTGGCAATCCGTGCGCCCGACGGGTCGGCGGTGGTCGAGAATGCGCTGACTGAGGAGGGTCGCGAGCGGATCGGTACCTTCCTGACCCGCTACCTGGGCGATGACGCCCGCGGCAACCCACGCTTCCACCACGTACCCGGCCACAGCTTCTGCGATCAGCGGCGGAAGGTCGTCAGCCTGATCAATCTCTCCAGCCTGCGCGACTACGAGGCGAAGGTCGGCGCCAGAAGGCATCGCCGGCGTTTCCGTGCCAACGTCTGGTTCAGCGGCGCCCCGGCCTGGAGCGAGCGAGACTGGGTCGGCCAGCAACTCCAGGTCGGTGGCGCGCTGCTGCGGGTGACCCGGCCGGTCACCCGCTGTGCCGCGACCGAGGTGAACCCCGAGACCGCCGAACGTGATGCCGATCCGCTGGAGGAGCTGCGCCGGCTGTATGGCCATGTCGAACTCGGCGTGCACGCCGAGGTAGTGGAGGGCGGCCGGTTCGCTGTCGGCGACGCGATCGAGGTGCTGCCGGAGTAGGTCTCAGGCCGCCAGGCGTGCCGCGAAACGGCGCCGGCGCCATTGGATCAGCCGCCAGGCCGTCTGGGCCGAGAGATCGGACAGCCGCCCGCGTGGCGGCAGCCCGACGGCCTTGAAAATCATGCCCATCCCGCGCTCGATGTGGCGGAAGCGATAGAACGCCATGGCGCGGCCCATATAGGCGGCGGTGCAGCGCGCGTGCTGGTAGGTCTGCTCCTCCGGCTCGTTCCCGCAGTGCCAGGCGTACGCCAACTCGTCGTCCTCACTTTCGCCGATCCGGCCGGCGGCGATGCGCAGGCGGCGCAGGAGGCCGATATTCTCGCGCGCCAGGTACCGGCGCATATGGTCATAGAACAGCTTGAAATGTCGGAATTCATCGGCGGCGATGTGCCGGCAGATCTGCTGCAGCACCGGCTCCCGCGTGCCGTCCGCCAGCGCCGTGTAGTAGCTCGAGGTGCCGGTCTCCACCATGCAGCGGGCGATCAGTTCACCGGTGCGCGACCCGCGGACCGACGCGTCGGCATCGAGCGGCAGCTGATAGCCGGCCCTGTAGCGGGCGAAGGCGGCCTGATAGTCCCAGGTCGGGTCCGCCAGCATGGCCCATTTGCCGAGAGCGTCGCCGTGCTGGACCTCTTCCGAGGCCCAGGCATCGGCGGCCTGGCGGAAGTCGGGATCGTCGCCGAACACACGGTTAAGGTAGACGGCATAGTCGGTGCCGTTCCGCTCGACCATCGCGGCGGCCTTCACCAGGGGGATCAGCTCAGGGTCCGCCAGCGCGGGGTCGAACCGCTCCCATGCCACGTCCTCGATGCGCCAATGCTTCATATTCGGGTCCGCACTGTCCGAAGCCGTGGCGTTAAGTTGGCATCGATCGGCACGATTCGAAAGGGCGGCGGCGCCAGGTCCGGAGTGCGGCTACGCATCCCCTCCGCCTGGGGTCGCCGCAGCGAGCCGCGGGACCGTCAGGCCGACCTCGTCCATCAGGTCCAGGTACGGCGCAAGATCGAGCACGAAGCAGGCGATCTCGGTCAGCAGACCGGCGGCGGTGATCGGCAGCCCGACCGCCATGTCGGTCGCGAGCCAGACGTAATGGTCAGCCGTAAGCGCCATGCGCCAGCCATGCGGGACGGATCGTTCCAGCCAGTGCAGCAGCATGAAACTGCGCGGACGGAGGGTCTCGTCCGTGGCGCTGGCCGAACTGCGCACGCGGGCAAGGGCCATCTGCAACGTCAGCCGACCGGTGTCGGCGTCCGCCCGGTCCAGCCGCGCCCGCACGACGCGGTCATGCCAGCGAAACAGGAAAGCGGGCGCAGAGGCGGGCTCGTACGGGGTCAACCGCCCCTCCGCATCGATCGAGAACGGCCCCAGCTTGAACGGTGCGTCGAACCTCATGGCGAATGCTCCGGTGCCGCCCAGTCTTGCTCCCCCAAGGTGAAGCTTCCATAAACCGCACCGCGAATGTCCTTCGTCGACGACATCGGCCACGTCTTATCCCCACCCCATCCGACTGGGCGGCCATTCGTTTTGGCCGGCCTCATCGCCGTCATGCTGGGCCTGGTCATCGGCTCGTGGCTCGCCTGGCTTGGCCTGCTGTTCACGCTGCTCTGCCTGTTCTTCTTCCGCGACCCCGAGCGCGTGCCGCCCGGCCGCCTCGGTACACTGGTGGCGCCCGCCGACGGGCGGGTGACCTCGGTGACGCCCGCCGTGCCCCCTGCCGAGCTTGGTCTGGGCGCGGTGCCACGCTGGCGCGTGTCCACCTTCCTGTCGGTCCTCAATGTCCACGTGAACCGGGTCCCGGCCGACGGCATCGTCACCCGCATCGCCTACCGACACGGCAGCTTCATGAATGCCGGCCTCGACAAGGCGAGCGAGTCGAACGAGCGCAACGCTTTCGCGCTGCGTCTGGCCGACGGTCGCGAGATCGCAGTGGTGCAGATCGCCGGCCTCATCGCCCGCCGGATCGTGTGCGATCTGCGTGAGGGCGACCCGGTGCGCACCGGGCAGCGCTTCGGTATCATCCGCTTCGGTAGCCGCGCCGACCTCTATCTGCCGGAGGGCGTGCGGCCGTTGGTCGCCGTCGGGCAGACCATGGTAGGCGGCGAGACCGTGATTGCGGAGCTGACACCATGAGCGGATCGCCCCGCCATGACTGGCACTCGGTGCCCGGCGGCGTCTCGCCGATCAAGCGGCTGCGCCGCCTGCGCCCGCGCGCCCGACCCCGCTTCAAGGGGCTGTCGTTCAACCGCATCGTCCCCAACCTGCTGACGCTGATCGGCCTATGCGCCGGGCTGACAGCCATGCGTTTCGCCTACGAGGGCCGGTTCGGCGGAGCTGCGGTGGCGATCGTCGTGGCCGGCGCGATCGATGGGCTGGACGGCCGGCTGGCGCGGCTGCTGAAGACGACCTCGCGCTTCGGCGCCGAGCTCGACAGCCTGGCCGATTTCCTGTGCTTCGGCGTCGCACCGGCGTTCATCCTGTTCCTCTGGTCGCTGCAGCGCGGCGGCGGACTGGGCTACACGCCGTGCCTGATCTTCGCGGTGTGCATGGCGCTGCGGCTGGCGCGGTTCAACGCGGCGCTGGATGGTGCGCCGGCGCCGGCCTACACCTACAACTTCTTTACCGGCGTCCCCGCGCCGGCCGGCGCGGGCGTCGCGCTGTTCCCGCTGTTCATCGGGCTGGAGGCGAAGTCGATCGGCTGGGACTGGCTGCTGAGCGTGGCGCAGTTCCCGCTGTTCTGCGCGCTGATGCTGGTCGGCACGGGGTTCCTGCTGGTCTCGACCCTGCCGGTGTGGAGTTTCAAGAACTTCAAGGTGCCGCACGAATACGTCCTGCCGCTGCTGCTGGGTGCGGTGACCTTCGCGGCCGTCCTGGTGGCCGAGCCGTGGGCGGCGCTGGCCGCCGCCGGGCTGCTCTATCTCGGCATGCTGCCGTTGAGCGTGCGCAGCTTCCGCCTGTTGCAGCGCGAGGCCGAGGCGCTGCGCGAGGCCGAACCGCCGTGACCGGGTGACGCCGGCGCTTGCATCGCGCCTGTTGCCGTTGCTGCGCCGCGTGGAGCCGGAGCGCGCGCACGACGCTGCCCTGTGGGCGCTGCGCTTCGGGCTGGCGGGCAAGGCGGAGGCGACGGACGACGACCCGAGGCTGGCGGTCGAGGCGCTCGGGCGCCGGTTCGCCAATCCGCTGGGGCTCGCCGCCGGGTTCGACAAGAACGCCGTAGCGGTCGCCGCCCTGGCGCGGCTCGGGTTCGGCTTTGTCGAAACCGGTACCGTCACCCCGCGCGCGCAGGCGGGGAATCCGCGGCCGCGGCTGTTCCGCCTGGCCGAGGACGCCGCGGTGATCAACCGCATGGGCTTCAACAATGCCGGGCTGGACGCCTATCTGGCGCGGCTGGCGAGCCGGCCCCGCGGTCCGGTCGTGGTCGGCGCCAATGTCGGCATCAACAAGGAGGGTGCCGATCCGGAGCGCGACTACCCCGCGCTGGTCGCGGCCGTCGCACCGCATGCGGACTATGTGGTGATCAACGTCTCCTCGCCGAACACGCCGGGGCTGCGCGACCTGCAGGGCGAGGCACAGCTGCGGGCGATCCTGCGCGCCGTCGCCGCACGGGTGCCGGAGCGCCCCCCTGCTGGTGAAGATCGCACCCGATATCACCGACGCCGGGTTGGCTGCCCTGGTCGAGACCTGTGTCGCGGAGCGCGTGCAGGGGCTGATCGTCTCGAACACGACGGTCTCCCGGCCGCCCGGGCTGCATTCGCCGCTCGCAGGCGAGACCGGTGGACTGTCGGGGGCACCGCTGTTCCGGCTCTCGACGTCCGTTCTGGCGCGTGCCTTCCAGCTGGCGGAGGGGCGGCTCGGTACTCGTCGGCGTCGGCGGCGTGGCGACCGCCGAGCAGGCACTGGCAAAGATCCTCGCCGGCGCCTCGCTGGTGCAGCTTTACACCGCGTTCGTTTATGCCGGTCCGGCGTTGATCCCGCGGCTCAGGCGCGATCTCGCTGCGGCGCTGCGCGACGCAGGCTTCGCCAGCGTGCGGGACGCGGTGGGCAAGCACGCCGAGCGTCTGGCAGAATGCGGCTGATGGAACACCTGTCCGGCTTTGCCCCGCTCGCCCGACGATACGACGGCTTCATCCTCGATCTGTGGGGCGTGATCCACGACGGCGTGAACGCGTTTCCGCATGCCGTCGACTGCCTGACCCGGCTGCGCGCCGCCGGCAAGCGCACGCTGCTGCTGTCGAACGTGCCGCGGCCTAACGATGCGGCGCAGGCGATGATGCAGCGCATGGGCATCCAGGACGATCTCTACACCGATATCCTGACCAGCGGCGAGGCGGTGCGCCGCGCGCTGCAGCGGCCGCCCGACCTCTGGTGGGCGGAGCTTGGCCAGCGCGTCTTCCACCTGGGCCCGGAGCGCGACCGCGGCGTGATCGAGGGCCTGACGCTGACCCAGGTGGAGGACCCCGGCGAGGCCAACTTCGTGCTCAACACCGGGCCGGACGATCATCGCAATCCCACCGAGATGGCTGAGTTCGAGGACGTGCTGCGGGACTGCGTCCGCCACGGCCTGCCGATGATCTGCGCCAACCCGGACCTGCAGGTGATCCGCGGCGGGGTGCGCGTGCTGTGCGCCGGTTCGCTGGCGCTGCGCTACCAGGAACTGGGCGGCGACGTCCGCTCGATCGGCAAGCCTGACCCGGCGATCTACCAGCCGGTGCTGCAACGCCTCGATCTGCCTGTCGAGCGCGTGCTGGCGGTGGGCGACGCGCTGCATACCGACATCGCCGGCGCGGCGGGTGTGGACATCGCCGCGTGCTGGGTGCTGGGCGGCATCCACGGCGAGGCGCTGGTCGATGGCGCGGGCGGCTATGATCTCGCCAAGGCCGAGGCGTTGGCGCGACTGGAAGGTGTGGCGCCGGTGGCGACGATACCGCGCTTCGAGTGGTGATCCGATCGCAGGCTCAGTGCGACAGCAGCACCGGCGCAGTCATCTCCGCGATCAGCGTGCGCGTCACGCCGCCGAACACCAGTTCCCTCGCCCGGGAGTGGCCGTAGGCGCCGGCGACGATCAGGTCGGCACCGATATCGGCGGCATAGGACAGCAATGCCTCGCCGTCGGCGATGTCGCGTGCCACCGTGTGCGCCGCCTCGGCCTTCAGCCCGTGGCGGGCGAGATGCAGCGCGATGTCCGCGGCAGGCACGTCGCCATGCCCGCCGACGCCGCGCTGCGGGTTGATCGCCAGCACCGTCACCTGCTTGGCGTTGATCAGCAGCGGCATCGCGTCGTTCACTGCCCGCGCGGCCTCGCGGCTGGCGTTCCAGGCGACGAGGACGCGCTCGCCGAGGGTCGGGAAGTCGCCGGCGAAGGGCACCGCCAGCACCGGGCGGCCCGAGGTCATCACCGCGGTCACCGTCACCGCGTCGGCGTCCTGCGGCTCGTCGCGGTTGGGCTGACCGACAACGGTCAGATCGGCATAGCGGGCATAGAGCGCGACCGTCGCGGGCGGAGAGCCCTCTGCCATGCGCCATTCGCCCTGAAGGCCGTTGCGGCGCAGGCAGTCACGGAACGCCGTATCCACCGGCGCCGCCGCCTCGGTCGCCTCGGCGCGGATGCGCTCGACGATCTCCTCCGGGTTGGCCGGCACGAAGGGCATGGCCGCGCCGTAGAAATAGTTGGCCGAGGGGATGTCGATCACATGGACCCCGGTCAGGTGCGCACCGTGCTGAACCGCCAGGCGGGCCGCGAGTTCCATGCGCACGGCGGAGCGCGGAGTGGTGTCGAGGTGCACCAGGATGTCCTTCAGAGCCATCGTCCGATCCTTCCTGTCCCTGTCACTGCGGTCTGCCCCGGTGTATAGGCGCTTGCCGCTGTCAGCGGATTGATCTGGATCATCCGCGGCCTATTGCAGCGGCACCTGGACCGACAGGCCTGGGGTCTGGATGGGGCGCTTCTCCTCACTGGTGGCGTAGTGCGAGCCCGGGGCGTAGCCAAGCCCCTGATAGAAGCGCTGCACCCGGAAGTCCTGCACGCTCACCCGGGTGCGAGGTCCGCCGTCATCCGGCGCGCGCAGGTCCCGGTCCGGCAGCGGCGCCGACTGGTCCGATGGCAGGATCTCCGGCGGGATCGGCGGTAGGGGCAGTGCACGCGGCGGACTGGCGCCGGTGGTGGCCATCAGCACGAACAGGACGCAAAATGCGCGCTTCATGGGCTGCTCCTGGCTGGGCTCGGCGTGAGCCATTCGAATGCCGCACCGGTCGTGAGCGGGATGCCGGCTGAAGCGCCGAGGATGCCATAGACCGTGATGTCGGTGCGGGGCTCCTCCCCTGCTGCGCGGGCGGCGGCCTCCTCCAGCGTCTCGCCGTCCGCCGTCCGGCCGCCGCGAGTGAGCTGATGGCGCACCGGTCCGGCGCCGCGCCATGGGCACCGGCCACCGCGCCCAAGGCGAACCTGGGAGCGGCGTAGGCGATCTACCCGCAATTCGGCGCAGATGAGGCGTTCGCGACTGTCGCCGTCCGGGACCCTGCGGACGAAGTCCGGCATCGGCGAATCGTGGCGCTTTCGCCGCCCGGGATCAATCCCCAAACGTGACTAAACCGACAGGTCGAGCAACGAGCCGCGCGGCAGAACCCGGCCGGGGGCGGCGTCGCCGTCGCGCCCGGGCGGGGCAAGCGTCGGCTGCGGCGCCGGCGACGCCGCCTGCACCGGTTGGGGATTGGCCGCGCGAACCCGCTGAACCGGGCCAGGCTGACCAAGACCGGACTGCGCGACACCGGTGGAGAACGCGCTGAGAGTGGTGGGCGACAACATGGGCCCAGCCTGGCACCGCCGCTTTAAGAAGCCGTGAATGCCGGCGGCTCCGCCCGCTGGCTCCCGGCCGCGGACCGACGTGGCATGGCCCGCCTCGGGGCACCGCGACAGGACAGACGACCAGGTGACGGTGGGGTCGTCGAGGCGGGTCCGCCCGATCGGCGTCAGAGCGCGGCGAGCGCGGCGTTGAGCGTCGCACTCGGCCGCATCGCCGCCGATGCCTTGGCGGGATCGGGCAGGTAGTAACCGCCGATATCGACCGGCTTGCCCTGCGCGGCGATAAGTTCGGCATTGATCTTGGCCTCGTTGGCCGCCAGCGTCTCGGCCAGCGGTTTGAAGCGGGCTTGCAGCGCCGCGCTCTTGCCCTGCGCGGCCAGCGCCTGCGCCCAGTAGAGTGCCAGGTAGAAATGGCTGCCACGATTGTCGATTTCACCGACGCGGCGCGCGGGTGAACGGTTGAATTCGAGGATCTTGCCGTTGGCCGTATCGAGCGTTTCGGCGAGGACCAGCACGTCCGCGTTCTTGTGGGTCTGCGCCAAGTGTTCGAGCGAGGCGCACAGGGCGAGGAATTCGCCGAGCAAATCCCAGCGCAGATAGCCTTCCTGCTGGAACTGCTCCACGTGCTTGGGTGCCGAACCGCCGGCACCGGTCTCGAACAGGCCGCCGCCCGCCATCAGCGGAACGATCGACAGCATCTTGGCCGAAGTGCCAAGCTCCATGATCGGGAACAGATCGGTCAGATAATCGCGCAACACGTTGCCGGTGACCGAGATCGTGTCCTGCCCCTTGCGGATGCGATCGAGCGAGAACTTCATCGCCTCGACCGGTGCCAGGATGCGAATGTCGAGCCCTGAGGTATCCTGCTCCTTCAGGTATTTCTCGACCTTGGCGATCACCTGCGCGTCATGCGCGCGCTTGGCGTCCAGCCAGAACACCGCCGGCGTACTGGTGAGGCGCGCGCGGCGCACTCCGAGCGCGACCCAGTTCTGTATCGGCGCGTCCTTGACCTGGCACATCCGGAAGATGTCGCCGGTCTCGACCGGACGCTCCAGCAGCACCGTGCCGTCGTCGGCAACGACGCGGACGGTCCCGCCCGTGGCAACTTCGAACGTCTTGTCGTGCGAGCCGTATTCCTCGGCCTGCTGCGCCATCAGCCCCACGTTCGGAACCGAGCCCATCGTCCTGGGGTCGAACGCGCCGTGCGCCTTACAGTCCTCGATGACCGTCTGATACAGGCGCGCGTAGCTGCGATCCGGGATCGCGGCGATCACCTCGTGCAGCTTGCCGTCGGCGCCCCACATGCGGCCGGATTCGCGGATCATCGCCGGCATCGACGCGTCGACGATCACGTCGCTCGGCACGTGCAGGTTGGTGATTCCCCGATCCGAATTGACCATGGCGAGGCCGGGCCGGGCCGCGTAGGTCGCCGCGATGTCGGCCTTGATCGCGGCCTTTTCGGTGTCCGGCAGCGTTTCGATCCGTGCCAGCATGTCGCCCACGCCGTTGTCCGGATCGACGCCGAGGCGCGCCAGCGTGGCGGCGTGCTTCTCGAACACGTCGGCGAAGAACACGGACACGGCGTGACCGAAAATGATGGGATCGGAGATCTTCATCATGGTCGTCTTCACGTGCAGCGAGAACAGCACATCGTCTTGCTTCGCGGATGCGATCTGCTCGGCGAAGAAGGCGCGCAACGCCTTGCGGCTCATCGCCGACGCGTCGATGATCTCGCCGGCCTGCAGCGGCGTCTTCGCCTTCAGCACCGTGACCGCGCCGTCGCCGCCGACCAGCTCGATCCGTGCGTTGGTCGGCGCCGCGACAGTCGTCGCGACTTCCGAGCCGTAAAAATCGCCGGCCGCCAGGTACGCCACGTGCGATTTCGATTCCGCGCTCCAGGCGCCCATCTTGTGCGGATTGTTGCGGGCATACTGCTTCACCGCGCCGGCGGCGCGGCGGTCGGAATTGCCCTCGCGCAGCACCGGGTTGACGGCGCTGCCGAGCACCTTGCCATAGCGCGCCCGGATGTCCTTGTCGGCTTGCGTCGCGTCACTGTCCGGATAGTCCGGCACGTCGTAACCCTTGCCTTGCAGTTCCTTGATCGCGGCCTTGAGCTGCGGGATCGAGGCGGAGATGTTGGGCAGCTTGATGATGTTGGCCTCGGGCCGCATGGCGAGTTGGCCGAGTTCGGCGAGTTCGTCGTTGATCCGTTGCGCTGGAGTCAGTTTCTCAGGGAAATTGGCGAGGATGCGGCCGGTGAGCGAAATGTCCTTCAGTTGCATCGTCACGCCGGCCGTGCCGACGAAGGCTTCGACGATCGGCAGCAGGGAGAACGTCGCGAGTGCCGGAGCTTCGTCGGTCTTTGTCCAAATGATCTCAAGATCTGACATGCTTGCACCTCTGCGCGCCGGCTGCTTTCCGCTGGGTTGAACCATCGACGAATTCGCCGCGCTTGTCGCACCGGCTTGAGGGAAGGGCAAGCAGGGGCGACCCCCGCCGGGCATCCTCTTCCCGGGATGGGATCGGTCGGTTGACCCGGCAACCCCGGATGGTTGGCCGCTCCGCCCTCGACCAACCCGATCGCATCGATCTTTGACTGGACCAGCAGGCCGATTTACCATTGCACAGTCGACAACACGCCGAGGCGACGCAGTTCTGCCGAGACGCTGGAGAAGGTGTGCATCGGCACGGTCGAGCACCGTTTCATGGCGTGCGACTTCGCTGTACTTATAAGCCCGATCAGAAAGTGAATCAGCACTCCAGGACTTCCCGGCGAAGCCCGATGCGAATCTGAAGGAGGCAATGGGCTGAGCCGCCATTGCGCAAATGCGGCGACGTGCCCAACTCTTCAGCCGATGCATTGAACCGGGGAGGGCCTCGCATGAACGACCTGTCCGAGATCGCCGGTCTGCGGCGCTATCCGGTCGCGCGCCGCGGCTTCGTGATGACCAGCCTGATCAGCGGCTTCACCTTGGCCACCCAGCGGGTCGAGGCGCAGGCGATCCAGACCGACAACGCCGGCCTCGACGCCGGCGAGGCGCAGATCCCGGTGAAGGACGGCAACATCCCTGCCTACTACGCCAAGCCGGCCAAGGGGACCGACTTCCCGGTCGTGTTGGTGAACGAGGAGATTTTCGGCGTCCACGAGTACATCAAGGACACCTGCCGCCGTTTCGCCAAGCTGGGCTACATGGCGGTCGCGCCCGAGATCTACGCGCGCATCGCCGACCTTTCGAAGATGACCGACATCCAGCAGATCGTCCGCGACGTCATCAGCAAGAAGCCGGACGACGAGGTGTACAGCGACCTGGATGCGACGCTGGCCTGGGCGGCGAAGAACGGCGGCAGCGCCACGGCGATCGCCGAGACCGGCTTCTGCCGGGGCGGACGGAACACCTGGCTGTACGCCGCGCATAACCCCAACCTGAAGGCCGCCGTCGCCTGGTACGGCCCGGTGAAGAGCGGCACCAGCCCGATCCAGCCAGTGGCCGCCGTCGACATCGCCGACAAGCTGAAATGCCCGCTGCTCTGCCTGTATGGCGGCCAGGACACGAGCATCAAGGTGCCCGACGTCGAAGAGGCGGTGGCCAAGGCCAAGGCTGCGGGCAAGACGGTCGAACTGAAGGTCTATCCGGACGCGCCGCACGGCTTCCACGCGGACTATCGTCCGAGCTATCGCGAGGGTGACGCGAAGGACGGCTGGAACCGGCTGCTCGCCTGGTTAAAGCAGAACGGCGTGGCGCCCAAGAGCGGGGCATAGCGCGGCGTGCACGTCGCCACTTCGGCCGCCTTCAAGGAGAACGCGCACCGCGCGCTGGCAGATGCCGGGCTGCAGAAGGCGCTGGCGCGCAGCGGCCCCAGCTTCATCGCGCGCCGCGCCGCCGCGGTGGCGGCGCTGCCGGAGTTCGAGCAGCTCCGCGACATCGCGCGCGACATCAAGAACCACACGCTGGCGCATCTCGACTTCTACCTGGAGGAGTGGGAGTCGAAGGTGATCGCCGCCGGCGGCCACGTGCACTGGTGCGCCACCGCCGACGAGGCGCGCGACGCGGTACTGGCGATCTGCCGATCCGTGGATGCCCGGACGGTGACCAAGGGCAAGTCGATGATCAGCGAGGAGCTGGGTGTCAACGACCACCTCGAGCGCCACGGCATCACACCGGTCGAGACCGATCTTGGGGAATACATCATCCAGCTGCGCCACGAGCTGCCGAGCCACATCATTGCGCCGGCGTTCCACCTCAACAAAGAGGACTGGGAGGAAAGCTTCCGCAAGTCGCACACCGACCTGCCGCCCGACCGGGTGTTCCACGAGCGCCGTGATATCCTGACCGAGGCACGCACCAGACTTCGCGAAAAATTCCTCGCCGCCGATGTCGGCATCACCGGCGCCAACTTCCTGATTGCCGAGACCGGCAGCAGCGTCATCGTCACCAACGAAGGCAACGGCGACCTGACGCAGACGCTGCCGCGCGTGCACATCGTGCTGGCCAGCATCGAGAAAATGGTGCCGACGATCGAGGACTGCACCAGCCTGCTGCGCGTGCTGGCGCGGTCCGCGACCGGCCAGGATTTTTCGGTGTACACCACGTTCTCCACCGGTGCGCGGCGGCCGGGCGACCTGGACGGGCCGGACGAGTACCACGTCGTACTGGTGGACAACGGCCGGTCGGCGATGCTTGGCACCGACTTCCAGGAGATGCTGCGCTGCATCCGCTGCGCCGCCTGCATGAACCACTGCCCGGTGTATGGCGTTGTCGGCGGCCACGCCTATGGCTGGGTTTATCCCGGCCCGATGGGCAGCGTGCTGACGCCGTCGCTGATCGGCGTCGCCGAGGCAGGCCACCTGCCCAACGCCTCCACCTTCTGCGGCAAGTGCGAAAGCGTCTGCCCGGTGAAGATCCCGCTGCCCAAGCTGATGCGCCACTGGCGCGAACGCGAGTTCGAGCGCCACCTGACCCCACCGGTGGTGCGCGCCAATCTCGCAGTCTGGGCGTTCTTCGCCCGCCGTCCGGCGCTTTACCGCCTCGCCACGCGCGCGTTCGCATGGACGCTGGGTATGCTGGGCCGGCGGCAGGGCAGCTTCCGCTGGCTGCCGTTCGCCTCGGGCTGGACCGCCGGACGGGACATGCCGGCGCCCGAAGGCGACACTTTCTTTGCCCGCTATGCCCGCGAGCAGCGCGCCGGCCGGATCCGATGAGCAAGGCGGCGATGCTGGCGGCGATCCGCCGCGGCCTGCGCCGCGGACCGCTGCCTGAGGATCAGGCGGCGATGCTGCGCGGGCGGCTTGCGCTGCATCCGCGGCATCTGATTCCGGCGCGCTCGCGCCTGCCGCATCCGGGGCAGGTGGCGCTGTTCGTCGCCAATCTGGAGAAGGAGTTCGGCAGCGTCGACCCGGGTACCCGATCTGGACGCGGTGCCGGAGGCGGTCGCCACTTATCTCGCCGCGCAGAATCTGCCCACCGACATCGTGATGGCGCCGCATCCGGAGCTCCAGGCGATCGCGTGGGACACGCGCCCGCTGCTGCAGCTGCACGAGGGGCGCGCGCAGGCATCCGACATGGTGAGCCTGCAGCACGCATTCGCCGGCATCGCCGAGACCGGCACGCTGATGCTGCCCTCGGCGCCCGAGCGCCCGACGACGCTGAACCTGCTGGCCGACACCGAGATCGTGCTGCTGCGTGCCTCGCGCCTGGTGGGCGCGTACGAAGAGGCGTGGGACCTGTTGCGCGCCGAAACGGGCGGGATGCCGCGCAACGTCATGCTGGTCACCGGCCCCTCGCGGTCGGCCGACATCGAGCAGACGCTTGAACTGGGCGCGCACGGCCCACGGCGGCTGCACGTGGTGCTGGTGGAGGACGCCACTCCTCGGTGATGGCCGGATCAGGCGCGGCCGTGGCGACGGAGCGGCGGGCCTGCGCCCGCGACCACGCATGATGCCGCTGTGGCCGCTGATCGCCTCGCTCGCGGCGCAGACACTGGCGACCATGGCGCTGTTTTCCTTGCCGGCGATCGCGCCAGCCGTGGCCGCCGCTCTCGGCGTTCGCGGCGAACTGGTCGGCATGTTCGTCGCGCTGGCGTATGGCGTCGGCATCGTCTCCGCGCTGCTCTCCCCTGGTTTCATCCTGCGCTACGGCGGCGTCCGCGCGCTGCAGGGCGTGCTGGCGGCGACTGCCGCGATGCTGCTGCTGGCTGCCGGCGGCAGCATCCTGTGGCTGGCCGTCGCCGCCGTGGTGCTGGGCTTAGGCTATGGCGCGGCAGCGCCGGCATCCACGCATCTGCTGGTACCGCACACGCCGGCCCGCGTGTTCAACATGGTGATGTCGCTGCGGCAGATCGGCGTGCCGCTCGGCGGCGTGCTGGGCTCGCTGCTGCTGCCGCCACTCGTCCTGCATGTCGGCTGGCGCGCCGCACTGCTGGCCGAGGTGCCGGCCGTGCTCCTGCTGATGGGGCTTCTGGAGTTCCCACGCCGACGCTGGGACACCGACACGCAGCCAACGCGGCGGCTCTTCGGCCGCGCCCTGGCGGCACCGTTCGCATTGCTGCGGCAGCGGCGGATGCTGAAGCTATCGGTGGCAAGCTTCATCTATTCGGGCACCCAGCTCTGTTTTGTCGCCTTCATGACGACGCACCTGACGAGGGCCGCGGGGTTCGACCTGGTTGGAGCCGGTCGTGCGCTGGCGCTCTACCAGATCTCCGGCGCCGTCTCGCGGCCGATCTGGGGCTGGGTCGCCGACCGCTGGGTCACGCCCGGTCACACGTTGGCGCTGCACGGCTTCGGCATGGCCGCCGCGGCAGTTGCCGCCGGAGCATTCGGAATGCACTGGAACCGTGCACTGGTGCTGGCCGTCGTCGGCCTCGCGGGCTGTACCGCGGGCGGCTACACCGGTGTCGCCTATGCCGAGTACGCCCATCTCGGCGGCGCGCGGCGTACCGAGGCCACCGGCCTCGGCACCGCCGTGATGTTCGCCGGTGTGCTGCTGATCCCGCCGGGCTTCGGGCTCGCGGTGGCGGCATCCGGCAGCTACGCGCCGGCCTACTGGGCGTTGGCGACGCTTGTCCTGGCGAGCGCGGTGCTACTTTGTCTCGGCCAATGGACCCGCCCCGCCGCTCCCGCCTGACCGAAGCCGACCGCGCGCTGTGGGCGAGCTACGCCAGCCGCGTCGAGCCGCTGCCAGGCCGCCAGCCCCTGGCGCCAGTCCTGGCTCCGGCCGTTCCGCCTTTGGCTCGACCGCGGCCCACGGCGGCGGCGCGCGTCGGCCACGCACCGCTGGCGCCCTTGTCCATCGGCCACCACCCGGGCGGCCTCGACAAGGCCACCTGGCACCGTTTCCGCACCGGCAGGCTGCCGGCGGCGCGTACGCTCGATCTGCACGGCCACACGGCGCAGCGCGCGTTCCCTGTGCTGGCGACGTTCCTTCGCACCGCGCACGCCGAAGGACTGCGCTGCGTCGAGGTGGTGACCGGGCAGGGTGGCGTGCTTCGGCGCGAGCTGCCGCTGTGGCTCAACCTGCCCGAACTGCGCGGCGTGGTACTCGGCGCGGTGCATCCGCACGCCGCCAACCCCGGGGCCGTGCGGCTGCTGCTGCGGCGCGTGAGATGACGCCCTTCGGGGCTCGACTGCGGACGCTGAGAGCAGAACGTGGCATCACGCTGCGGGCGCTGGCCGGCGAGCTGCAGGTGTCTGCGGCCTATCTTTCGGCACTGGAACACGGCCGACGCGGCGCGCCGAGCCCAGGGCTGGTTCATCAGGTCAACGAGTTCTTCGGCCTGATCTGGGACGATGCCGAGGACCTGGCGCGGCTCGCCCGGCTGTCGCACCCCCGGGTGACGGTGAACACGGCGGGGTTGACCCCGGAGCAGACGGCACTCGCCAACCGCCTGGCGCAAAGCATCCACCGGCTGTCGCCGGAGACGGTGGCAGCGCTGCACGCGGTGCTTGACACCACCGCGCGGGTGGCCAAGCCGCGGCTCCGCCGTGCCGCCGGCCAGGGACCGGGGTAGCAAGCGCCGCGGCCGCCGGGCGTTCGATCCACCGCAATGGCCGTGAGGCGCGAAGCTACCGGGACTTCGTTGGTTTGCTCGACGGTACGGTTGCATACTGCTGCGTAATCCCTCTTAATCGCCCCTGCGACGAATCCCTACAGCCCAAGTGGTTGTGTGGCCTGCACGTGATCACACCCGGACAGGAGATCGCGCCCATGAGTGACGCCCTGGCCACTGCCTCGGATGCAGGCGCCGTTTCCGCCGGTCCGCTGGAGTCCCTGCACCTGTCCTCGCGGCTCTACCGCAACGTCGCCGGTTCCGGCCGGGTCACCGCGACACACTGGCACATCGCCTGGGCCAACGGCTTGGGCTGGGGTTTCGACGGCATGGACGGTGCCATCCTTGCCCTGGTCGCTCCGCTGCTGATGCGCGATTTCGCCATCGACCTCGGCACCTATCGCAGCGGGGTCCAACTCTCGGCACTGATCAGCATCATCGGACTCTATCTCTGGCCGTGGCTTGCTGACCGGTTCGGCCGTCGCAACATCCTGGCGATCAACATCGCGGTGTTCTCGCTGGCGATGCCGCTGGTGGCGCTGTCGCCTACCTGGGGAGCTTTCGTCGCTGCCTACAGCATCGTGCGGTTCGCGCTGAACGGTGAGTGGGCGGTGGGTTCGATGCTGGTTGCGGAGACGTGGCCCGCCCGGCTGCGCGGCTTGGTGCTCAGCTTCGACCGCTCGGCGTGGGGCGTCGGCGCCGCACTTGCCGGCACCATCGTAACCTTCGTGGTGACCATCTGGGGCTGGCGTTCCGCCTTCGTGCTGCCCGCGGCGATCGCGCTGCTGGCGGTCTACGTCCGGCTGATGTGCCCGGAATCGCCCTACTGGGTCCGCACGCAGGACCGCAAGCAGCGCATCGCCGAGCAGCGGGACGCCGGTCTGCCGCTGTCCGACGACGACCGGCAATGGAGCGCCAAGACGCAGCAGCCGGGCTGGCGGCAGCTGTTCCTGCCCGACCTGCGCCGCAACACCATCATGGCGACCTTCGTCGCCAGCATGGCGCTGGTGTCATACAGCACGGTCGGACTGTGGATGCCGCTGTTCCTGGCGCAGCAGCACCACTGGTCCACCGCGCAGTACGGCAGCTTCTACATCTGGTGGGCGCTGTTCGCGACGACCGGCTTCTGGGCCGGCGGCTGGATGATCGACCGGCTGGGCCGGCGCATCGGCTTCGCCGTGCTGCTGGTCGAGGCGGCGGTGTTCATGACCATCTGGATCTTCGCCACCGACATGATCGCGCTGTGGCTGCTGGGCATGGCCTGGTCGTGGGGCTTCATCGGCGTGTGGGGGCCGGTGACCGCCTATACCGCGGAGATGTATCCCACCCGGATCCGCGGCGTCGGCAACGGCTTCTCGTGGGCGGTGGCTTTCCTGATCGGTGCCGTGCTGTGGCCGTTCGTATCGGTCTGGCTGCGCGAGGCCACCGGCTCCTTCATCGCCGCGTTCCTGCTGATCCCGGTGATCCTGCTGACCATGGCAGCGGTCATCTGGTTCTACAGCCCCGAGAACGCGCGCAAGGACCTGGACCAGATCGCGATCTGAACGCTACCGCCCCAGGGTCGGCATCACATACTCCGCGCCGCGCCGTGCGCCGGTGGGCCAGCGCTGTGTGATCGCCTTGTAGCGCGTGTAGAACCGCACGCCCTCCGGGCCGTAGATATGGTGGTCGCCGAACAGCGAGTGCTTCCAGCCACCGAACGAGTGGAACGCCATCGGCACCGGTATCGGCACGTTGACCCCCACCATGCCGATATTGATCCCGGCAGCGAAGTCGCGCGCCGCGCCGCCGTCCGAGGTGAAGATCGCGACGCCGTTGCCGTATTCGTGCGCATTCACCATCTGCACCGCGCCCGCCATGTCGGGCGTGCGCACCACGCCCAGCACCGGGCCGAAGATCTCGTCCTTGTAGATACGCATGTCGGTGCCGACGTGGTCGAACAGCGACCCGCCGAGGAAATAGCCGTTCTCGTAGCCCTGCAGCGCCAGGCCGCGGCCATCCACCACCAGCTTCGCACCTTCCTTCACGCCGAGATCGATGTAGCCCTTCACCTTCTCGCGGTGCTCGCGCGTCACCAGCGGGCCCATCTCGGCGTCCGGATCGGTGCCCGGTCCGATCTTCAGCGCGCGCACCCGCGGTTCCAGCTTCTGCACCAGCCGGTCGCCCGCCGATCCGACGGCGACGGCGACCGACACCGCCATGCAGCGCTCGCCGGCCGCGCCATACGCCGAGCCCATCAGCGCGTCCACCGCGTCGTCGATATCGGCGTCGGGCATCACCACCAGGTGGTTCTTCGCCCCACCCAGCGCCTGCACGCGCTTCCCGTGCGAGGTGCCGCCCCGGTAGATCGTCTCGGCAATCGCGGTGGAACCAACGAAGCTGATCGCGGCGATGTCCGGGTGCGCCAGGATCGCCTCGACCGCCTCGCGCGCGCCCTGCACCACCTGGAACACGCCGTCCGGCACGCCGGCCTCGGCCAGCAGCGCGGCGAGCTTCAGCGACGCGGACGGGTCCTTCTCCGACGGCTTCAGGATGAAGCAGTTGCCGCAGGCCAGCGCCACCGGGATCATCCATAGCGGCACCATCAGCGGAAAGTTGAACGGCGTGATGCCGGCGACCACGCCGAGAGGCTGGCGGATCGACCAGGCGTCGATGCCGGTGCCCACCGCCTCGGTGTACTCGCCCTTCAGCAGATGCGGGATGCCGCAGGCGAACTCCACCACCTCGAGGCCGCGCTGTACTTCGCCATCGGCGTCCGACAGAACCTTGCCGTGCTCGGCGGTGATGATCGCGGACAGTTCGCGGCGGTCGCGCTCCAGCAGTTCCTTCAGCTTGAACATCACGCGCGCGCGGCGCAGCGGCGGGGTGGCCGCCCACGCGGGCCACGCCGCCGCTGCCGCCGCTGCGGCCTTGTTCACTTCCCCTGCGTCGGCCAGCGCCACGCGGCCGGTGACTTCGCCGGAGGCAGGATTGAACACGTCGCCGAACCGGCCGCTGGTGCCGGCAGCCGGCTTGCCGTTGATGAAATGTCCGATCTCACGCATGGCGCCTTCCTCCGCAGTCAGCGCACCGATTAGGACGATTCAGCCGGCGCCGCCAGCGCGCTTACTGTCCCGGCAGATGCGGGAGCAAAATCGGCGCGGTGGTCGTATCAGCCATTGCCATCGCCGGCACGCCTGCGGTCATGTCCGGTGTGGCGGTGCCGGCAGCCGTGGGAACGCTGGTCATGTCCGCGGAGGTCAGCGCCAGCGGCATGGTCGGCATGGTGTCGGCGGACGCCGGCGCGGTGGCGGCCGCGAAGCTGGGCGACGCCGGCGACTGCAGCGTGGCCGCCGTGATCGGCGCGCTCGCGCCGCCGGTGATCGTCACCGCCGTGACAGCCGTCAGTTCGGTCCCGGCCTGGTCCCAAACGTCGAACGAGATGCTGTCCGTTCCCGCGGTCGCACCCGCGGTGTAGCGCAGCGTGGCGAGTTCGGCGTTCACCTGTGCGAAAGTGCCGCTGAAGCTGATGCTGGCGGTGCCCGACCCCGGCAGCGGCGTTCCGGTCGATGACAGGACGCTGATGTGCCCGCTGCCGGCGTTCAGGTTGACCGCCATATTGCCCGGATTGCCCGCGGCGAACGTGTCTTTAACCTGTACGCCGCTCACCGCGACGGTGCCGCCCGCGGCGACCTGCTCGGTGGCCGGAGCGGCGATGCTGCTGGACGGGGGCGGGGGAGGTGGTGGCGGAGGCGGCGATCCACCGACCGTCACCGGGATGTCGCCCGACGAGAACAGGCCGGCCTGATCCCAGACGCCGATGGTGATGTCGTCGCTGCCGGCGGTCGCTCCGGACGCATAGGTCAGCGTCGCCAGTGCCGCGTTAAGCTGCGGGAGCGTACCGCTGAACGAGATCGACGTGGTGCCGGAACCGGCGAGCGCTGTCCCGGCGGCGTTACGCATCGTCAGCTTGCCGGTCGAGTCGCTGACGTTCAGCGCCATGGCGCCGGGATTGCCTGCGGCGAAGGCATCCGCGATCTTGACGCCGGTTATCGCGAAGCTGGTGCTGGCGGCGACGGTCTCGCTGGACGGCAAGGTCAGCTGCGGACCCGGCGGTGGCGGCGGCGCCGGGTTTATCGTGACGGGAATTGCCTGCGTCGTCGAAAGCCCGGCCTGGTCCCAGACGTTGATCGAGATGCTGTCCTTCCCGGTCGCGCTGCCCGCGGTATAAGTGAGCGTCGCCAGCGCGGCGTTCACCTGTGCGAACGTGCCGCTGAAGCTCATGGCATGCGTCCCCGAACCGGGCAGCAGCGCTCCGCCTGCGCCGTTCATGCCGAGCGCACCCGCGGAGTCGCTGACATTCAGCACCATGCTGCCCGGGTGGGACGCGGCGAAGGCATCGATTACCTGCGCGGCGTTGGCCAGCACCGTGCCGCCGGCGTTGACCTGCTCG
The DNA here is from genome assembly GCA_963812075.1 of uncultured Alphaproteobacteria bacterium. GTDB lineage: Bacteria > Pseudomonadota > Alphaproteobacteria > Acetobacterales > Acetobacteraceae > JAMXLO01. The sequence continues at coordinate 340,105 of CAWETN010000010.1, read as the reverse complement.
CCGGTCGGAACGATGACGTGCGGGCCGGGCGTATCGGCGGTGGCCGCGCCGGACACCTTGATGATCACCGGATGGTCCGGGAGGTTGAAGGCGATCGCGTCGGTATTGCTGAAGCTGGCGATCGGCGCGGTGCCGTTCAGCGGGTCGAAGATCTGTACCGAGGCATAGCGGGCGCCGAGGGCCAGCGTCATCGGCACCGGCGGCACGGTGATCGGCGTCGGCGTGCTGGGTCCCGACAGCCGAACGTCGTTCCAAACCGCAAGCCAGTACGAGCCGTCGCTCTTCTGCATCAGCAGGCTGTTGCCGGTGTTCGGCATGCCGCCCAGGCTGTAGGTGAGCGCGCCCGGCGGCGGCGCGGTGGCCGCCCTGGCATCACTGAGCAAACTGATGAGATTGTGCACCGCGGTGCCCGACGGCTTCGGCGTGCCATCGGAGAAGAACAGCCCGAAGGTATTCTCCCGCTCCGTGCTGCCCGTCTGCTCGTCCAGCAGCTCGTAGAGATACGTCTTGACGTCGCCCGCCTTGAACATGTCCAGCGTGATGTCGAGCGTGTACTTCGCCTGCTCGACATCGTTGACGTCGTGCTGGTTGGTCGTACTGCCGCTGGTCGTGTAGCCCAACTCGGTGACGATGATCGGCTTGCGCGGCGTGGTGCGCAGCGCGTCCGCGTTGAGCGTGCCGATCCAGTTCTGGAACGCCGGGTTATTGCCGCTGCCAAAGAACGTATGCGCGTTGGCGAAGTCGGCGAAGGCTGACTGATCGCCGGTGATGCCGTAGTCGTCCACGTTGCCGAAGGTCAGCTGCAGCACCGGGATGCCGGGCATGTTGGCATGCACGCTGGCGTACAGGGTCTGCTGGAACGCGGTCGCATCGCTCAGACTGCGGCCGAAGATGTCGGGTTCGTTGACGCCCTCGACCGAGGCGACGACGCCGGGGGCGAGCGACTCGATCTGTTGCAGCTGCGTGGCATACGGCTCGGGTCCGTCCGGCAGCGGTCCAATGAACAGGTCGAAGCTGATCCCCAGATCATTGTGCAGGCTAGTGAACTTCGCCCCGTCCGCTGGGTTCTGGTAAGCGTCGCGCACGCTCTTGACGCCGAGATACGCCAGCGCGCGCTGCACCGCGGCAAAGTTGCCGTAGGCGTTTTGGGTGAAGTCGATATGCGTGTTGACGCCGATCGTGTCGACGAACTTCTGCGCCGCGGTGGCGGCGACGGCCTGCAAGGGCATCGAACACAGCCTCTGTGGTGACGGGGCGCATGGCTAGGCCAGCGCGGTCGGACTGTATGCCTAACTTGCGGTGATGCCCGGTTCCTTCAGCGACGTGTGATCCACCCTGGAGATTCCTGCCCGTTTCATGCCGCTGCCGAGCCGGTCACGATTTGCCGGCGTAGCTTTTGGCCATGCCTTCGCCCGGTTCCGCCTGCGGCCCGAACGGCATGATCGGATAGCGCAGCCCGGCCTTCGACAACCCCTGGAGCCCGGTCACCGCGCGCTGAAGATCGGCCGGCGGGCAGGCCATCAGCATTTCGTCGTCCGCCACGCCACCGTAGCGGCGTTCGGCGTAACACGGGATCGAGAGCGACACCTCCTGCGTCTTCAGTGCGTGGCCCCAGCTGTCGGCGCAGGCGCTCTCGCCGGTGATCGAGAAGTCGTAGCGTCGGTAGCTGCGCCATTGCAGCCCGTTGATGAACAGGATCATCTGCGCCGGGTTGCCGTAGAACAGGCAGATGTCCGGCGGATCAAGCCGCGCGGTGCGCAGCGGCGAGACCACCATGCCGTGATAGCGTCCCGGCGGGACGCGCGACATGCCCGCCTGGTGCGCTGCAGCGGCCTCGCGGTTCTCGAACCACACGCCCTCCATCTTGCGGCCCGACGTGTAGATCTCCCCGGGAGCATCGAGTCCGATCACACTGGAGCAGGACGAAAACGACGGGATGTTCTCGGTGGTGATCCCGAGCGTGAAGCCGGCCATGCGCGCCTGCGTCACCAGTTGGCAGGTGGAGAAGGTTCTTCCGCGTGGCGGCCGGCGCAGGCCGGGCACGTTCGCCATCGCGTCGAGGTCCTCGAACAGCTTCATGCCGATCGGGAAGGTGCGCAGGCGCAGCAGCTGGTTCAGCTGCTCGGCCAACTCCGCGATAGCCTTGCCGTCCAGCGGCGGGGCTTCGGTCATCGTCGGGGCATCGTCCATCGGTTTCCTCTCCGCAGCAGTCGCAAACTACGGCCAGTCGGCGATTGCGCCAAACGTCGGCGACGATCTGGATTGCGGCCCGAGAGTTCTCCCGCGCGGTGGCACTTGGCGCAAGCAGGCCAGGCCGACACGGCACCGGTGGCGGTCCATCGTTACGCGACGGCGGCTTCCGCCCGCCGCTCGTGCCGCTTGCGCTGGTGCGGGTCGAGGTAGCGCTTGCGCAGCCGCACCGCGGCCGGCGTCACCTCCACCAGTTCGTCGTCCTCGATATAGGCGATCGCCTGCTCGAGGCTCATGCGCCGCGGCGGGATCAGCAGCATCGCGTCGTCCTTGCCGGCGGCGCGGATGTTGGTGAGCTTCTTTTCCTTGATCGGGTTCACTTCGAGGTCCGAGCCGCGCGCGTTCTCGCCCAGGATCATGCCGACATAGACCTTGTCGCCCGGGTTCACGAACAGCGTACCGCGCTCCTGGATGTAGAACAGCGCGTAATGCACTGCCTCGCCGTTCTCGGTGGAGATCAGCGAGCCGTTGCGCCGCCCCTCGATCGGTCCCTTCCACGGGCCGTAACCGGCGAACAGCCGGTTCATCACGCCGGTGCCGCGCGTGTCGGTCAGGAAGTCGCCGTGATAGCCGATCAGGCCGCGGCTTGGGATCGAGAAGGTGAGCCGCAGCTTGCCGCCGCCCGAGGGGCGCATGTCGCGCAGCTCGCCCTTGCGGCGAGACAGCTGCTCGACCACCACCCCGGAATAGGGCTCGTCGACATCGACCAGCACCTCCTCCATCGGCTCCTCGCGGGCGCCGGTGTCGGGATTGGCACGGGTCAGCACGCGCGGGCGGCCGATGGCCAGCTCGAAGCCCTCGCGGCGCATCTGCTCGATCAGCACGCCGAGCTGCAGTTCACCGCGACCAGCGACCTCGAAGGCCTCGGTCTCGTTGCTGTCTGTCACCTTGATGGCGACGTTGCCTTCAGCCTCGCGGAACAGCCGCTCGCGGATCTGCCGGCTGGTGACCTTCTTGCCCTCGCGCCCAGCCAGCGGGCCGTCGTTGATGCGGAAGGTCATCGCCAGCGTCGGCGGATCGACCGGAATGGCGGGCAGCGGCGCCGCCAGTTCCGGTGCGCCGATGGTGTCCGGCACCGTCGCTTCGGCAAGGCCCGCCACGGCGATGATGTCGCCGGCTGCCGCCTCGTCCACCGGCACCCGGTCCAGGCCGCGGAATGACAGCAGCTTGGTCATCCGCCCGGTCTCGCCGGCGGTGCCGTCGGCGTGCAGCACGCGGACCGGCATGTTGAGCCGCGCCCTGCCCTGCTCCACCCGCCCGGTCAGCACGCGGCCGAGATAGGGGTCGTACTCCATGATCGTCGCCACCATGCCGAACGGCGCGTCCGCATCGACCGTCGGCGCCGGCACGTGGCGCACCACCAGGTCGAACAGCGCGGCGAGGTTCTGTCGGGGGCCGTCCAGCGTGGTGTCCGCCCAGCCATGGCGGCCCGAGGCGTACAGCATCGGGAAGTCGAGCTGCGCATCCGTCGCCCCTAGGGCGGCGAACAGGTCAAATACTTCCGTATGCACCTCGTCCGGCCGGGCGTCGGCGCGGTCCACCTTGTTCACCACCACGATCGGGTGCAGGCCGCGGGCCAGCGCCTTGCCGACCACGAACTTGGTCTGCGGCAGCACGCCTTCGGCGGCGTCCACCAGCACGATGGCGCCGTCCACCATGTTCAGGATGCGCTCGACCTCGCCGCCGAAATCGGCGTGGCCGGGGGTGTCCACGATGTTGATGCGGGTGCCGCGCCAGACCACCGAGGTGCACTTGGCCAGGATGGTGATGCCGCGCTCGCGCTCCAGGTCGTTGCGGTCCATCGCCCTCTCGGCCACCTGCTGGTGGTCGCGGAACGAGCCGGACTGGCTCAGCAGTTTGTCGACCAGCGTGGTCTTGCCGTGGTCGACATGGGCGATGATCGCGACGTTGCGGATCTGCATGGTGGCCTGGATGTAGGGATGCTGCGGCGCACACATAGGCGCAGACGGCACGATGTGCGAGAGCAAATGTATCGCGGCCCAGCGGGTGCTGCTCGTTTCCCGCACCACCACGGTGCAAAATTGAGCCTACAGCTCCAGCACAGCTCGCACGCCAGCCTCGATCGCCTGCAGGTCCGGTCCCGCCAACTGACCACTGCGGCGGACCAGGCGAGTCTTGTCGATGGCGCGCAGCTGGTCGCATACGGCGACGCTATCCGCCCCGGCCGAGGGGGTGGCAACCACGATGGGCGGCCGCGGCGTCGGCCCGGCGCAGAGCGGCACCACCACGATCGTGCGGCGAGCCCGATTCAGCGCTTCGGTGGTCAACACCACCACCGGCAGGGCCTTGCGGATTTCGCTGCCGCGTGCCGTGTCCAGATTGACCCACCACACCTCACCACGCCGGACGCCGGCAGACGCGATCGGCCCGCTGCTCACGCGCCCGAAGCCTTGGCGGCCTCCGGCGCCGATCCGTGTTCGATCGCGGCGTCCCACTCGGCAATTGCAGACGCGAGGCGCTCGTCGCGCTCCACCGCCAGGGCGGCCTGATAAAGCGGATCGTCCTCGCCCACGTCGTCCGGCAGGGCCTGTTCGAGCAGCCTCTGGATGAAGGCGCTTCGGGCACGGGCCGGCACAAGGCGCCTGAGCCGACGCACCAGTTCGTCCGGCAGGCGGACAAGCAGCTGCTGGGTTGCCATCGATCCGGACCTTTGCATTAGTCACCTGCTATCAATATCGATATCAGGGTCCCTCAAGCAACATCCGTCGCCAAGGAGAAACCGCATGAAGCTGAAGCTCCACCACCTGAACCTGTGCTCGAAGGACGTCGCGGGCATGGAGGCATTCTATCGCTCGGTCCTCGACCTGGCGCCGGAGCCGTCGCTCAACGGCGCCCGCGACACCACGCAGGGCTACGCCGCCCCGGTCGCCTTCGTCACGGACGGCCAGACCCAGGTCCACCTTGCCACCAAGGACCTCGGCGTCGGCTTTCGCACCAACCACGCCGTCAATCCTCTCGAGCGCGGCCACATCGCCTTCCGCACCGACGACATCGCCGCGTTCAAGCGGCGGCTCGAGGCGAAGAACATCCCCTATTCCGACTACGGCCAGTGGGCGATGAGCGGCTGGGATCAGATCTTCTTCTACGACCCCGAGGGCAATGTCATCGAGGTCCACCAGGACATGAACGAATAGCCGGCCGGTCCTTGCAGATCGTGCTGGCTCCACATGCTCGTGCGGGGTGTTCCGCTTTGTCTTCAACACGGAGGAAGCAGGAGAGCCACGAAGGAGCGTCGCCACGCACCGCGGGCAAAGAGGGCACAGCCTTATCCGGCACCGTCTCCCGCGTCTCCCGGCACAAGGCGTCCGCGACCACTCCCACTGCGTGGGCGCAGGGGTTTGCCCAGCCTCACTTGTCCAGCCAGATCGTCGCCAGATCCTGGTTCACGTAGTGGCTGGGCCCGATCTTCCAGCCGTGCATGTACGAACGCTCGGGCAGGATGCGGTTCCACCACAACATGGGGAACTCATACGCCATGGTGTCGACCACCCGCGTCTCGTAGGCGCGCATCAGCAGCCGTTGCTTCGCCGGATCGGTCTCGTGGTACATCTTGTCGTAGATGTCGATCAGGTCCTGGTCCTCGTAGCCGCCGTAGTTCTCCACGAACGCCTTCTTCGGCAGGTATTTCTGCGTGTCCATCACCGGGTTGACCACGCCGTTGCAGTTGGCCTCCACCACCACGTCGAAGTTGCCACTGCGCATCGCCTCGAACCACGGTCCGGTCGGCACCACCTTCTGCGTCGCCTTCACGCCGATCTTGCTCCACTCGTCAACGATCCAGGTACCGACATACTTGTATGGCTGATCGACGTTGCGGTTCAGCATCTCGAAGCTCAGGTTCTCCTGGCCTGCCTCCTTCAGCAGCCGCTTCGCCTCGGCACGCGACTTGTCGATGTCGGGCCAGAAGCCGGCCATCTGCTGCAGCTCCTCCTTGGTGGCAGCGAGCGGCGAGCCGGGGAACACCATGCCGCCGACCGTGCGGACGTTGGCGATCTTCGACAACGCCGGTGCGCCGTGCCACTGGTCGATGCCCAAGAGCAGCGCCTTGCGCACCCGCACGTCGTCGAATGGCTTGCGCTTGGAATTGGGCGTGATCAGGTTGCCGCAGTTCCAGTCGCTCTGCTGGACGGTGACCTTGTCGCCGAGTTCCTTCTTCAGCTGGTCGATCGCCGCAGGCGGCAGGCCACGGAATTCGGTCGTCGCCCGATCGCCACGGATCGCCTCGGTGCGCACCACCTGCTTGTCGGCGTAGATGCCGACGAAGCCGTCCAGATACGGCAGCCCCTTGTGGTAGTAATCGGCGTTGCGATCGCCCTTGATCGCCTGGCCGAGGTCATAGGCCGCGAACCGGAATGGCCCGCTGCCCATGATGTTCTTCTGGTACCAGTTCGGATCCTTGTCCAGGATGTCCTTCTTGTAGACAAAGGCATAGGGATCGGCGATCGCCGGCAGGAAGGTCAGCGTGGCGAACTTCAGCTTGAACACCACCGTCGTCGCATCCGGCGCCGACACGCTGTCCACCATCTGGTACCAGTTCGCGCGCGCGCTGTTGTAGCCGGGCGGGGGATGGATGATGTGGTTCCAGCTCGCCGCCACGTCGGTCGCGGTGAGCGGCGAACCGTCATGCCACTTCACGCCCTCGCGGATCTTGAACGTGTAGGTCGTGCCGTTGTCGGTCGGCGTCGGCATCTCGGTGCACAGATCGCAGACGAACTTCGTCACGTCCTCGGGATGCTCGGGATCGAGCCGGATCAGCACGCTGTAGAACGGCGCGGTGGAATGCACCGTGGCGTACGTCGTTTCGCGATGGCCGTCGAAACTCGGCGGCGCATCCGCCGGGATCATGTAGGTAAGGATGCCGCCGCGCTTCGGGGCTTCCTCCGCCGACACGGGCGCCACGCACACGGCGGCGGCGATCGCGGCACCCAGTGCGCCCGCCCGGAGACCTGAAACCATCCCTGTTGCCTCTCGTTTGTTCTGGCATTGTCGGCAGGCCGCACCCGCCGTTTACCGGTCTGGATAGTTGGTTTGCGCGGAGCGTTCAATCTGCGTCGCCAGGAATTCGGGTACAGCTTGACCCGCTGCCGGCAACGGCACGAAATCGCTGCGCCGCACCATTGCAACCCACCTGGCGGAGAGCATTGATGAGCGAACGGACAGACGCGGCGCGCCAGGGCACCGACCAGACAGCCCCGGCCTGGCCCGGCCTCCGCCGGCTGCTCGCGCTGGCACCGCGCCTCCTTGCACTCGTGCTCGCCGGCGTTCTCGCCGCCGTGGTCATGGTCAACTGGAACCGCTGGGTGGGCGGCGCGGGACCGCAATGGACCGACGATGCCGCGCTCGCGGCGGATCTCACACCGCTCTCGGCCCAGGTCGGCGGACGCATCAGCGCGGTTCCGGCCACCGACTTCCAGCCGGTGCATGCGGGTGACGTGCTGGCGCGGATCGACGATGCGCCGTTCCGCGCTCAGGTGGCGCAGGCGGAGGCCGCGGTGGCCGGAGCCGAGGCGGCGATCGCCAACCTTCAGGCACAGGAACGGCTGCAGGCGGCCAACATCGCCGCGGCCCAGGCACAGCTCGAGGGTGCCCGGGCCACCGCCGTGCGCTACCGACTGGAAGCGGAGCGGCAGAACCGGCTGCTCGCCACCCGGATCGCCGGCACCGAACAGGCGGTCGAGCAGGCCGACGCCGCGGCCAAGCTGGCCGACGCACAGGTCATGCAGGCCAGCGCCAATGCCGAGGCTGCGCAGCGGCAGCTCGACGTGCAGCACAGCCAGGAGGCGCAACTCGCGGCGAACCTGAAGGCGGCGCAGGCCGCGCTCGAACTGGCGCGCATCAACCTCGGCTATACCGTGATCGCCTCGCCGGTGGATGGCCTGGTGGGCCAGCGTCGCGTCTATCCCGGCCAGTATGTCGGCATCGGCACCCAGGTGATCGCTGTCGTGCCGCTGCGGCATGTCTACGTCATCGCCGACTACAAGGAGACCCAGCTCACCCACCTGGCACTTGGCCAGCCGGCCGAGGTGCGGATCGACACATTCCCGGGCGTCGTGCTGCACGGCCATGTCGCGTCCTGGTCGCCGGGCACCGGGTCGCAGTTCGCGCTGCTGCCGCCCGACAACGCGACCGGCAACTTCACCAAGGTGGTGCAGCGCATTCCGGTCAAGATCGAGCTCGACGACGATGGCGGCCTGGGCGAGCGGCTGCGCCCCGGCATGTCGGTAGAGGCGACGATCCAGACCGACGCGGTGGGCAATCGCGGCAGCGCACAGGTGATCGCACAGTGAGCGGCACGATGGCCCGCCTGGCACCGCACGCACACCACGTCGCGCCGGCCGCGCCGCTCTGCACGCGCCCGATCGTCGGCATCGCCGCGGTACTGCTCGGTTCGGTGATCTCGACGCTGTTCTCGCGCATCACCACCTTCGGGCTGGCCGATCTCCGCGGCGCGGTGCACGCCGGCTTCGACGAGGGCGCCTGGATCACCACCGCCGCCACCGTGGGGCAGATGTGCATCGGGCCGGTCGCCGCCTGGCTGGGCCTGGTGTTCGGGCCACGGCGCGTGCTGATGGTGTCGGCATCGGTGTTCGCGGTCGCCTCGGCGCTGATCCCCTATGCGCCCGATCTGGCCAGCGTGCTGGTCGGCCAGGCTGTCGGCAGGGCTCGCCTCCGGCACCTTCATTCCGTTGACCATCGGCTTCGTGCTGCAAAGCCTCAGGCCGGCGTTGTGGCCGTACGGCATCGCGGCCTACGGCCTGAACCTCGAGCTGTCGCTGAACGTCCCCGCCGCGCTCGAGGGCTGGTACATCGAACACCTGTCGTGGCATTGGATCTTCTGGCAGGGGACGCTGCTGGCGCTGCCGATGCTGGCAGCCATCTACTTCGGCATGCCGCGCCAGCCGGTGCATCGCGAGGCGCTGCGCGACGCCGACTTCTGGGGAATGTTCTACGCCGCCGCCGGGTTCTCCATGCTGTACGCGGCGCTCGATCAGGGCAATCGTCTCGACTGGCTGAATTCGGGACTGATCTGCGGGCTGCTGCTGGGGGCGGCCGTGCTGATCGCCGCCTTCATCGTGCAGATCTTGATGGCCGAACATCCATGGATCTCGCCGCGCTTCCTGCTGCAAAGGAACATCGCGCTCTTGATGACGATCCTGGTGCTGTACCGCTTCATCATCCTGTCGACCAGCTACCTCATCCCGCAATATCTCACCACGGTGCAGAACTTCCGCTCGCTCGAGGTCGGCAAGGTGTTGGCGTGGATCGCCGTGCCGCAGTTCCTACTGGTGCCGCTGATTGCCACCGTGCTGCGCTGGATCGATCCGCGGCTGATCCTGGCACTCGGCCTGTGGTGCGTCGGCCTCGCTTGCTTCATGGCATCCGACCTCACCAGGGACTGGGCGACGGACGATTTCCTGGCCTCGCAGGTCCTGCAGGCGTTCGGCCAGTCGGCGGCACTGATCTCGCTCGTGCTGTTCGCTGTGCGCCATCTGCGGCCGGCGGACGCGGTCACCTTCGGGGTCGTGCTGCAGACCGCGCGATTGCTTGGCGGCGAGGCCGGCAACGCCTTCATGCAGACCTATGTGCGGGTGCGCGAGCAGGTGGATTCGAACCTGCTCGGCCTGCACGTCATGTCAGGCGACGTGGACACCGCGGACCGTCTGGCCGCCTACGCCAACGCGATCGCCGCCCGCTCCGACGGCGTGGCGGGGGCGTCCGCACGTGCCGCGTCGCTGCTGGTGCAGGCGATCCGCAACCAGGCGAATGTGCTGTCGTATCGCGACGGCTTCATCGTCGTGGCGTTCGCGGTGATCGTGATGCTGCTGCTGACCGCGCTGCTGCGGCCTGCGCCGACGCCGGCCTGAGCGATTACCCGGCCGCCGCGGTCAGCCGCTTCAGATCGGCCTGCGGCCGTGCGCCGAAATGGCTGATCACTTCGGCCGCGGCGATCGAGGCCATGCGGCCACATACCGGCAGCGGCTTGCCTGCGGTCAGACCGGCGAGGAACCCCGCGGCGTAGGCATCTCCCGCCCCGGTCGTATCCACCACGCTGGTCGGCTCCGCAGCGATTTCGACGGTCTCGGTGCCGCGCAGGATGACGCTGCCGGCTTCGCTGCGCGTGAGCGCGGCCAGCGCGACATCGACGCGCGCGCGTTCGGCGGCGGCCTCGAAGCTATTCTCCTCGTAGAGGCTGGTCACCTCGGACTCGTTGGCGAACAGGACGTCCACATCCTGCTTCACCAGCTGCAGGAACGCGGCGCGGTGGCGGTCGACGCAGAACGCGTCGGACAACGACAACGCGACCTGCCGCCCGGCCGCGTGCGCCGCGGCCGCCGCACGGCGGAACGCCCGCTGCGCCGCCGGCGGGTCGAACAGATAGCCCTCGAGGTAGGTGACCGCGGCATCGGCAACGAGTGCATCGGTGACGTCCGCCTCGTCGAAGCTGACGCAGGCGCCAAGATAGGTGTGCATCGTGCGCTGCCCGTCCGGCGTCACCACGATCAGACAGCGCGCGGTGGACGCACCGCCGTACAGCGGGGTCGAGGGGAAGTGTACGCCGATAGCGGTCATGTCGTGGCGGAACACGCTGCCCAGCTGGTCGTTCGCCACCTTGCCCAGGTAGGCGACGCGCGCCCCCAGTGCCGCAGCGACCGCGCACGTGTTCGCCGCCGATCCGCCGCTGCTCTCCTGGCCCGGCGGCATCGCGGTATACAGGGCATCGGCCGCATCGGCGTCGATCAGCGTCATCGAACCCTTGTGCATGTCATGGCGCGACAGGAAGGTCTCGTCGGCGCGTGCCACCACATCGACGATCGCATTGCCGATGCCCAGGATGTCGAAGCGTGTGCTCATGTGGATGCCCCTGTCATTACGTGCCCTCTGTCACCGCGAGCGAAGCGAAGCAATGTCGCTGAGCGTGCGGACTCTCATGGAGCTTGCTTCGTCGCTGCGCTCCTCGCAATGACAGAGGGATCACGTCCGCGGCGGATGGGCGCGTACCGCAGCCTCATTGACCTCGACGCCCCAGCCGGGTCCCTTCGGCACGATCAGCTCGCCATTCTCGATCGCCGGTGCGTTCAGGAAGAGCTCGTCGCGCCACGCGACGCTGTCGATGTCGATCTCCATCACCCGGAAGTTCGGCACCACGGCGCAGAAGTGTGCGCTGATCGCCGAGCACAGATGGCCATAGTAGTTGTGCGGCGCGCAGTTCACCTCATAGGCCTCGGCCATCGAGGCGACCTTGATCGACTCCAGGAAGCCGTTCCAGATCACGTCGATGATCGCCACGTCCGTGGCATAGGCATCGAAGAACGGCCGGAACGCCCGCCGCCCGCACACCGATTCGAGCGATGCGATCGGGCATGGCGCGGCACGGCGGATCAGCGCCAGAGACTGTGGATCCCAGGTGTCGATCTCCAGCCACGTCAAGTCGAACGGTGCCACCGCCTTGGCGATTTGCAGGTAGCCCTCGGTCTTGAAGTGATAGTTCACGTCGAGATGCAGCCCCATCTCGGGGCCGGCACCGGCGCGGAACGCACCCAGCAGATCGCGCACCGCCTGCAGCGTCTTGCGATCGACGTTCAGCTCCGGCCAGCCCGGCGAGCGGCCGAAGCCGGGACCGAAGCCGACCAGCTTCTCGCCATCGAACGGCAGGATGTTGGTCTTCAGCGCCTTGAAGCCGCGCCGCTTCACCTCGGCGCCGAGGGCCGCGATGTCGTCGTAGGTGCGCAGCGGCTTCACGCCGACCAGCTCGTGGTTGCGCACTCGATACGAACCGCAGTGCGACCAGTAGACCGGGATGCGCTCGCGCACCGGACCACCGAACAGCTCGTACACCGGAACTCCCAGCGCCTTGCCCTTGATGTCGAGCAGCGCATTCTCGATCGCGGCGATGGCGCGCGAGTTGATGCCGCCAGGTGCCTGCACCTGGCGCACCCACAGCATCGAGGCGATCTGCTGCACCGGCCGTGGATCGAGTCCGATCAGCGGCTCGGCCAGACCCCTGATCACGCCGGTCAGGCCGCGGCTGCCATCCGCCTCGGTGTATTCCGACCAGCCCACCAGCCCGTCATCGGTGGTGAGCTTCAGGAACGAGAAGGTGCGCCAGCCGGCGTCGCAGTGCAGATCCTCGATCTTGGCAAGCTTCATGGCAATCTCTCCGCGGGAACCTCTTGTTGGGACAGGCTAGCGCCGGGAGCAGCCCGTTGGCCAATCGGCTCCCCCGCGGATGCCCGGATTGATCACTCGTTAATGGTTTGATCTGTATCAATGCCCCGACGCCCCACGCGGGATAGTTAAATTGGAACCAGTGATGTGTTGGGACTTGCTGCCGTGAGCAAACACGACCCGCTTGCGCGGTCCATCACAGTATGGGTGCTTCTCTACGGTGCGCTTGCAGCGGCTGCGGCGCCGGCTTGGGCGCAGCCGGCCGGGCAGCCGCGTCCCGTTGTCGGCGACAACGCGGCGGCGGAGAGCGCGTCTGAGCTCGCCAAGCAAATCCAGAACCCAGTCGGCGACCTCATCAATCTCCCGCTGCAGTACAACGTCAACCTCGGCTCTGGGCCGAACCGAGGAACGCAGCACGTTCTCAATCTGCAGCCGGTCATTCCCGTCCACCTCAATGATGACTGGAACCTCATCGCCCGCACCATCCTGCCAATCGTGTGGAACCCGGGTTCGTCAATCCCAACCGTGCCGGTCGGAACCGCTCCTGTCTCTTTCACTGCGTTCCTCTCTCCCAGTCACGATACAGGTGGGTGGCTCTGGGGCGCCGGCCCGGTCGTGCAGTTTCCCACGATCAGCAGCGCCACTCTCGGCTCGAGCGTCTGGGGGGCTGGCCCGAGCGCGGCAGTGGTCTACTCGGGCGGCCCGTGGGTCGCCGGCGTCCTGGTCAACAACATTTTCTCGCTCGGCGGAACGCGTGGGCCTTCAGGCAATAGTTACAGCAGCTTTCTCACCAACCCTTTCGTTGCCTACAATCTCGACGATGGGTGGTATCTCTCCTCCGCACCCAACATCACGGCAAACTGGCAATTGAGCGGGACCAAGTGGACGGTGCCGATCGGCGGTGGCGGTGGCCGCGTCTTTTTCGTCGGCACGCTCCCGGTCGATCTGTCGGTGAGTGCTTACTACAACGTGGTAAAGCCGACGGTCAGCGCCCGCTGTCAGCTAAGCACGCAACTCACCTTCGTGTTCTGATGGATCACCAAAACGAAGAAACCAACGCAGCAGGAGGCATACAAATGGATAGGCGAAGTTTTATGGCCGGACTGCTAGCTACACCGATCGTGATGCAGGAGACTACCGTTTTGGCCCAGGCCGTTTCCGAGGACTCGCTCTGCTATGCATCGGTCGATGATCTGACGGCCATGTTCCGGGCCGGGAAGGCTTCGCCGGTCGATTTGCTGAGGGCGCAGATCAAGCGGATTGAGACGCTCAATCCGAAGATCAATTGCATCACCTACAAGCACTTCGATCAGGCGCTGAAGGAGGCTCAACAGTCCGAAGATAGGTATCGGCGCGGCGAAGCGAGGCCGCTGGAAGGGATTACGGTCGCCCTCAAGGACGATTGCAGCCGGGCGGGCTGGAAAACGACGCAGGGCTCGCTCCTCTTCAAGGACGCGCCGCCTGCAACGGAAAACGTGGCCGTCGTCGACATGCTCGAGGCGGCCGGTGCCGTCATGCCGTTTCAGACGACGGTGCCGGAGTTTTATCTCTTCGTCGGCGCGTCCACCCGCGCCTATGGCACGACCCGTACTCCATGGAATCTGGAGTATTCCCCGGGCGGGTCGTCGGCGGGATCGGGAGCGGCGCTTGCCGCAGGCTTCACGACGCTCGCCACGGGGTCGGACATGGGCGGCTCGATCCGCCTTCCCGCCTCGCAAAACGGCATTTATGGCTACAGGCCGACGCACGGGCGGGTTGCGAGCGGAGAAGTTGCCATGTGGACCCACGGTCCCTTGGCTAGACGCTTTGAGGACCTGGTCCATTTCCAGAACGCCATCGTCGGTCCCTCCGAGAAGAGCATGGCCGCAATCCGGCCGCGCCTCGACTATCCCGCCCAATATGCGGACCTCTCGGGATGGCGCATCGCCGTGGACTGGGGCGCCAACATCGCCGAGGTCACGCCAGGGATGAAAGAAGCGATGCTGCAAGGCATCAAGGTGCTCAGCGCCGCCGGCTGCGCTGTTGACGAAGTCGACTGCGGCTTCTCGAAGAAAGACTTTAACACCTTCGCTCATGGCCTGATGGCGACCTCCATCGGCGTGATAGTCGAGATCGCGAACGGCCATCGTGATCAGCTCTCACCCTATATGGCTGACATCCTCAACCAGGTCGCCGGCACAGCCAGCGGACCGCGTGAGGCTGAAGCAGCCGAGGCGCTGCTGACGCGGTGGCACCTGCAGGTTCAGCAGCGCGTATTCGGCATGGGCTACCGCATCCTGCTCATGCCGACCATAGCAACCTCCCTCGTTGGCGCCGACATGTTCAAGAGCAAGGAAAGGAATGTGCCCCTGTTGGAAGGCTGCGGACTGGGCTATGCGCTGACGTGGCCGTGGAACCTCCTCAACCGCTATCCGATTGTCGATGTCCCGCTCGGGATCGTCGAGGACCGGATGCCCGCAGGCATGCAGGTTATCGGCCAGACCTTCACCGATCTCGACACATTCCAGTTCGCCTTCAACTGGTCTCGACTCTACGCCGCCCCTGTTCGCGGCCGGGCGTTTTCCAACCTTCGCCTGACGCATCGGCAAGGCGCCTTGACCATGGATCTGCCGCTCTGTCGCCTCCGCGATTTCAGAATGATCGGCAAGAGAGCGGTCTTGCAAGGTGCAGCCGCCGCGATCACCGCCCCGCGCTGGATATTCCTAAGCCGGCCCACGCAGCCTCGGGAGTACAAACGATGGCGCTGCGGGACGATCTGAAACCTCTAATCGTCAACGACGGCGTCTCGTTCGACCTTCTCGGCGTACGCATCGGAACTGCGGAATACCGCGAAGGGCCGACCGGATGCTCGGTGTTCCACTTCCCCGAGGGCGCCGTATGCGAAGTCGACGCGCGCGGCGGTCGCCAGGATTGTTCGGCGGCTATCCACGCATTGATGCGCTGTTTCTTTCCGGTGGTTCGCTCTATGGCCTGGAGGTCGACCGGTCCGCCGACCTGTTCGTGGGTTTGCGGGTTCGCCTGGTCCTATGACCGGGTAGAAACATGGAGGGGACGTTGCCCTGGATCTATCTGACGTTCGCGGGCCTCATGGAGATTGGCCGGCCGGTCGGCCTGAAGATGGCGCAGGCGGAAGGCCAGCGCGTCATCTGCGTGACTGTCGCGCTCGCCTTCTGGCGCAAAAGGATATCCCCATCGGCACATCATATGCGGTGTGGACCGGCATCGGCGCTGCCGGGACGTTCATCTACGGGATCCTGTTCTATGGCGACGCTGCGGGCGTCGCCCGGTCTATCGGCGTCCGCCTGATTCTCCTCGGCGTCGTCACCCTCAAGCTATCGCATGAGTAGGGCGCAACCGTCATGTGCATCGGATGTCACTGGGAGAACTATCGGGAATATTTCGTAAGTTCTTCGGCGCGTAGTGGAAGCGCCCTGACTAGACGCGACGCACTCCGGCAAGGTGCGCTCTTCACCGCTGCAGCGGTCACTGCCGCGCCGTCCTTCGTGGCCGAGGCGGTCGCAGCCGATGACGGCAGCACCGACATCGTGTTCCGCAATGGCTCTGTATATACGGTCAACAGCAAGCAGCCGTGGGCGCGCGCCGTGGCGGTCAAGGGCAAGCGCATCGCCTTCGTCGGCGACGAGGCAAGCGTGCAATCTTTCGTCGGGTCGCAGACCCGCGTGGTCGACCTTGCGGGAAAGATGCTGCTTCCCGGCTTCGTCGAAGGTCACACCCATCCGCTCGTCGGGAGCGTTCTCACGCGGGGCGCGGACCTCCAGTTTGACACCAAGGAGGACATCCTCGCAGCACTCAGAACCTATCGCGATAAGATGGGGCCGATGGACGTCGTCCGCGGCTTCGGCTGGCGTTACAACGCATTCCCGACGACCGGCCCACGCAAGGAAGACCTCGACGCAATCTGGCCCATCACGCCCGTCATCCTGATCGGCATCGACGGACATGGCGCCTGGGTCAATTCGCAGGCGCTGGCGCTCGCCGGGGTCACCAGGGACACGAAAGATCCGATACCCGGCTTCAGCTTCTTCCAGCGCGACCCGGCGACCGGCGAGCCGACCGGCTTTCTCGCCGAGCCTCCGGTCATGTTGCAGGTGAACAACGCCATCGAGCCGTTCAGCGCGGATTATGTGGCCGAGTCGCTCGCGCAATGGCTGCCCAGCGCTTCGGCGGCGGGCATCACAACCCTGTTCGACGCCGGCATGCAGATCGTGCCGGAAACGGAAGGCTTCGCCATCTACCAGAGGCTGGAGCGGGAGGGAAAACTGCCGTTCCGGGTGGTCGGCTCCTATTACCACAACAATCCGGCCATTGATCCCGTGCCAGTGATCAAAGCGCTGCGGCGCGAGTTCCAGTCCGAACTGGTGAAGGCTTCGGTGCTGAAGCTGAATATGGACGGCGGCGACAACGCACACACCGGAGTGTTCCTCGCCCCTTACGCGGACGCGCCCGAGACAAGCGGCGAACCACTGCTGTCCCCCGACCTGTTCGCCGACATCGTCCGGCGCGCCGATCGCGACGGCAGCGACATTCATGTGCATTGCATCGGCGACCGGGCGACCCGCCTGACGCTCGACGCGGTCGAGGCCGCGATCAAGGGTAACCCGCCGCGCGATCGCCGGCACGCCATCGCCCACCTGACGCTGGTCGATCCGGCGGACGAGCCGCGCTTCGCCAGGCTTGGCGTCATCGCGCAATTTTCCGCGCAGTGGGCTGTCCCCGATCAACCCTGGCAGGCCGTCACGCGGGCGCGTCTGGGGCCCGTCAGGGCCGACAACGTGTATCGGTTGGGGTCGATCCTCCGCCATGGCGGCGTATTGTCGTTCGGCGCCGACTGGCCCGCCGCCAACTCCTACAGCACCTACAAACCGCTCGACGCGATCGAAATCGCGATGACCAGGCGCGAGCTCGACAAGCCGCAAGCGCCGCAACTGCCTCCGTTCGACGAGGTCATCACGCTCGGCTCAGCGCTGAAGTCCGCCACGATGGGCCCGGCTTACCAACTCGGCATGGAACGCGAAATCGGTTCGATCGAGGTCGGCAAACTTGCGGACCTCGTCGTGCTCGACAAGAATCTGTTCGAAGTCGCACCGCAGGACATACACACAACGAAAGTTCTGATGACGGTGATGAACGGCAAGCTGACCCACGAAGAGCGTGCCTGAGGAGCAACCGTCATGTGCATCGGATGCCACTGGGCGAACTACCGGGACTTCACCGCGGCTCTTGCAGCAGGCGGTAGCGGGCTGACGCGACGTCAGGCGCTTCGCCGCGGAGCGGCTTTTGCGGCCTCGGCCATGGCCGTTTCGGCGGCGCCCGCTATCGTCGCCGATGCGGTCGCCGCTCCGGACGCGAGCGCCGACATCGTCTTCCGCAATGGACCCGTCTACACCGTCGACGGCCGCAGGCCCTGGGCGCGCGCGGTGGCGGTCAAGGGTAAGCGCATCGCCTTTGTCGGCGACGATGCCGGCGTCGGGTCCTTGATCGGGCCGCAGACACGCGTCGTAGACCTTGCCGGAAAAATGCTGCTGCCCGGCTTTGTCGAGGGTCACATCCATCCGCTTGTCGGCGCCACCCTCACGCGCGGCTCGGACCTTCAGTTCAACACCAGGGAAGACATCCTCGCTGCGCTCAACGCCTATCGCGACAAGGTCGGCAAGGTGGATATCATCCGCGGCTTCGGCTGGCGCTATTTCGCCTTTCCGGCGACCGGCCCGCGCAAGGAGGATCTGGACGCGATCTGGCCCGATGTTCCCGTCATCCTGCTCGCCATCGACGCGCACAGCGCCTGGGTCAACTCGCAGGCTCTCACCCTCGCCGGCGTGACGAAGAATACGAAGGATCCGCTTCCGGGCTTCAGCTATTTCGAGCGCGACCCGGCGACCGGCGAACCAACCGGCTATCTCGTCGAGGTGCCGGCTATCATTCATGTGAACAATGCCGTCGAACCGTTCAGCCCCGACTATGTCGCCGAAGGACTGGCCGAGTGGCTTCCCCTCGCCTCTGCCGCTGGGATCACCACCGTTTACGATGCCGGCATGCAGGTCATCCCGGACGCCGAAGGCTTCGCCATCTATTCCCATCTGGAACGACAAGGAAAGCTGCCGTTCCGGGTCATCGGATCCTACTACCACAACAATCCGGACATCGATCCGGTGCCTGTGATCAAGGCGCTGCAGCGGCAGTTCCAGTCGGAACTCGTGCGTGCCTCGGTGCTGAAGCTGAACATCGACGGCGGTGACTCGCAGTACACCGCGGCACTCCTCGCTCCCTATGCCGATGCTCCCAGAACCAGCGGCGACACTCTGCTGCCCCCGGACCTCTTTACCGACATCATCCGGCGTGCCGATCGCGACGGCATCAATATCCACATCCATTCCTACGGCGACCGCGCGACGCGCCTGTCGCTCGATGCGTTCGAGGCTGCGATCAAGGTCAACCCACCGCGCGATCGTCGGCACGCACTGGCGCACCTGATCCTGATCGATCCCGAAGACGTGCCGCGGTTCGGCGAGCTTTGTGTGATCGCGCAGTTTTCCGCGCAATGGACCGTGCCCGATCAACAGTGGCGCGATGTCACGCGAGCGCGCTTCGGCGCCGCCCGCAGCGACGCGCTGTACAGCATGAACTCCATCCTGCACCACGGCGGCCTGGCGTCATTCGGCACCGACTGGCCGGCTGCCGGCTACTACAGCACCTTCCGCCCGCTCGACGCGATCGAAGTCGCGACGACCCGGCGCGAACTCGACCAGCCCCAGGGCCCGCCGTTGCCGCCCATCAAGGAGGCCATCACGCTCGCGGACGCCCTGAAGGCCAGCACCTTCGGCCCCGCCTATCAACTCGGCATGGAACGCGACATCGGCTCGATCGAGGTCGGCAAACTTGCCGACCTCGTGGTTCTGGAAAACAACCTCTTCGAGATCGCCCCGGACCAAATACATAAGACGAAGGTGGCGATGACCGTCATGAACGGACAGGTCAGGCACGAGTAGCCCGCGGCGGCGCCACCAGACCCACACCGCGTAGATGGCTGAACAGCTGCTTCAGGCGATCGGTGTCGGCCTGCGGCAGCTTCGGGCGGAGGATCGAACTCGACGTTCGAACGCAGATGCGCCTGATCGCCGGTACCGAACAGCACCACATCGACCCCGGGCTCGTGCCGCACGTAGCGATACGCCGCGTCGGTCAGGCTGGTCGCGCCGCCGGGATGCACCAGGAAGCCCAGGGGATCGGGATCGTCCGCCAGTGACCGCGGCACCTTGCCGTCCGCCGCCAATTCCTGCATCGCCTCCACCACACGCTCGCGCCGCGCGAAGATGCTGCGCACGGCGAACATCAGCAGGGTGCCGACACGGTGCTTCAGCGTCGTCGGGAACACCGCCTCGCGGGTGTTTTGGTTCATCAGGTGGAACGCGACCATCGCCACGTCCCAGATGCCGTCGGGGATTGCGCGCAGCAGCATCTGGTGTTCGAGGTCGTTTGGCGCCGTCTCGGTGATGCCGAGGAAGCGGAACTTTCCCTTTTCCTTCTCCTTCAGCAGCGCCGGCGCGATCGCGTCGCGCACATAGTCGTAGCCCGACGGCGGCACGGCGTGCAGTTGGAACACGTCGATGCAGTCGACGCCGAGTTCGCGCAGCGAGTTGTCGAGGCTGGCCACCACACGCTCCGGCGCATAGCGCTCGCCGCCGCGGATCACCGAGGCCTTGGTAGCGATCACCACATTGTCGCGTGGCACACACCTGATCGCCTTGCCCACCACGCCCTCGGTCCCATAGGGCTCGGCCGTGTCGAGCAGGTTCACGCCGAGGTCGAGAGCGGCGTGGATGATCGCGATGGCACCGGCCTCGGTGCCGCCGGTGTTCAGTCCCAGCCGACTGAACCCGCCGCAGCCCAGGCCGGCCACGCTGACCCTGAGTTCCGTCCTGCCCAGTGTCGTGTAATGCATGCGCTCGTCGGCCCCCAAAAAGTCCAGGCTAACGTGCCGGTGGCTGGGCGCAACTCGGCAAGCAAAATGGTGGCTGCACCGATCATCCCACACACAGCGGCGTCCCGGTGCCCCGGCACGCGAACCGAGGCAAGGATGCGGTACCAGCGAGGGAAGGCATCCCAAGATCACTCGCGCGGCCGTGTGATGGCGAAGTGCGGAATATGCGAGAGGCCGGCGCGAGGGCCGGCCTCTCTCCGATCAATCGCCGGGGTTGATCCTCAGCCGTTGCCGTTCTGGGCAGGGCGGAACAACCAGGTGCCGCGACCTGATTGTGTGAGGTAGAGGTGGGTCGCCTGCCCGTTCTGCGCTGTCGCGACGGACGGGGCCTGGGCGGGAGCTCTTTGTGCCATCCGGATCAACTCCGACAGCGGCGTCAGCGGCTTCCCGGCGGCGCCCTCCGCCGACCAGATGGTGAATGGGGTGATCGGAGCGGCTGGCCCGCCGTTTCCTTGCGCCATAGCCATGCCCGTCCCCATCGCCAGCACGAGCACAGCCGCAAACATCGTCTTCATGGTCTCTCTCTCTCCTGGGTGGTCCGTGTTCAGCCTGGCACCGGACCGTTCGATCGCCGCGTAAATGGACCTCGCCGGACCGCGCTATAATCCAGCTTGCGATCAGATGACTTATGCCCCAGACGGCGGAGTATGGCGGGCGGGAGCCCCTTGCCTGCCCATTCGCCGCAAGCATCGCTGGTGGCGACGCCGCATCGACGCCAAGATGAAAGACAAGCTGTCTGGGCCGGAGGCTGGCTGACGCCCGCAATTTCCGTATAAACCCCATATGCTCGCTCGCATGATCCCGGTCGTGTTCGCCCTGTGCGCCGCGTCGCCGGCACTGGCGCTGGATGACTGCTTCGCTATGAGCCAAGGCCCTTGGCGCGGGCCGGTCTGGAACGGGACCGGCATGCAGGTGATGGAGTCCGAGTTCCAGGCGGGATCCGACGGAGCGCTGGTCGGCCGCTACCGGATCTTCGACGAGGTGCCGTTCGACGGCACGCTCACCGCATTCCGCCAGACCGGGCCATGCGAAGCCGAGTTCACCTGGACCGATCGCGACGGGACGGGGCTGGTGGATATCCGCTTCGAACCCGAACTCGGCCGCTTCATCGGCCGCTGGGGCACGACGCGCAGTGCGCCCGCGCTGTTGTTCGACGGCTACCGGGTGCGACCGAAGCTCATCAGCTGGCGTGGGCGCATGCTACGGAGGTACTCGTGATCCTGATCGGGCAGTACAATTCCCCGTTCGTGCGCCGCGTCGCCATCGCGCTGCATGTCTACGGCATCGGCTATGAGCACCGGCCCTGGTCCACCTTCGGCGAGGCCGACAAGATCGCGCCGTACAATCCGCTCCGACGCGTTCCCACGCTGGTGCTCGACGATGGCGAGACGCTGATCGAGAGCGGCGCCATCCTCGATTACCTGGACGAGTGCGTCGGCCCGGCGCGCGCCATGATCGCCGCGGCCGGCGACCGTCGTCGCCATGCGCTGAAGGTGTGCGCGCTGGCGACCGGCCTGGCCGACAAGGCGGTCAGCCTCATCTACGAGCGCGTACTGCACCAGGCGACGTCGGAGCAGTGGATCGCGCGCTGTCGGACCCAGATTGCCGACGTGCTCACCGCGCTGGACGCCGACCGGGCTGCGCGCGCGCAGCCCTTCTGGTTCGGCGAAGCGATCGGCCACGCCGATATCGCGGTGACCTGTGCGCTGCGCTTCACCCGCGAGGCGCATGCCGGCCTGTTCGACGAACAGCGCTGGCCAGCGCTGGCCGCCCATGCGGCGGCATGCGAGGCGCTGCCGCCCTTCCGGGCGGTCGTGCAGCCGTTCCTGCCGCCGGCGTGACCTGTGCCGGCCTGCACGGGCGGCTCATCCATCCGGCAAAGTGTAGACGGCGCAGGGCGCGGCGATACCGCGGAGCACGTGCTCGCCCAGCGGCACCAGCGGCGATGGCGTCTGGGCGGCGAGTGCACCGGAGATCAGCACCGACCGCCCGAGTGGCCGGCATAGCCCCTCCAGCCGGCTCACCAGGTTCACGGCAGGGCCGATGGCGGTGAAGTCGAGCCGGTCGGCCGCGCCGACGTTGCCCCACAGGATCTCGCCCAGATGCAGCGCGATCCCGTACTGCAGCGGCGCCAGGTTCTGCCCCACCCGGGTCGCGTTGAGGTGGGCCATGCCGGCGCCAGCGGCGCCCACTGCGCGCAAGGCCGCCTCACACGCCTCGGTCGGCTCGCCGGCGACGGGGAAGATTGCCAGCACACCGTCGCCGATGAACTTCAGCACCTCGCCTCCGAAGGCGTGCACCGCTCCCGCGACGCGGTCGAACCAGGCGTCGAGGACCGCGATCGTCCGCGCCGGCTCCGTCACCTCCGACAGCGCCGTAAAGCCGCGCAGGTCAGCACAGAACAGCGCGGCGCGGATCGTCTCGCCGGCGCCGCGGCGCAGTGCCCCGGCCTGCACCCGCGCGGCGCTGCGCCGGCCGATATAGGCTTCGAGCAGCGCCGACATCGCTGCCCGCGCGGCCACTGCCGCCAACGGCGCCGCGACGAAGCGCGCCACTTGATGGAGCCGGCAAACCTCATCAGAGCCGAATGGTCTGGTCCCGGCCCAACCCAGTAGCGGCGCATCCGTGCCAAGGCCCAACCTGTGCTCGCGCACCGGGCCAAGCGCGGCAAGCCAGTCGCGCCCGGCCTGTCCGAGCGAGGTATCGGCGAACCCAAGCGCCTCGATCACTGCACCGGTCTCTGCACGCCACAGCCAGGTGCGGCGGGCGATGATCGGATGCGGCAGCGCAAGCGTGAGGGCGCCTCCTGCGAGAGGCAATCCGTCGGCGCGCAGCCGGCTGCCGAGTTCTGCCAGGAGACTGCCGGGGCCGGGTGAAGCGCTGGCCTCGTCCAGTAGCCACGCGAGCGGCGCAGGCAGGTCCATCGGGCGATCCTGCTCCCACGGCTGTGGGGCTGTCACCCACGGCAGGTGCGCGTTGGCGCAGTTGCGCCCCGGCAGCTATGCTGCGGGGCCACCCCCGCGACGCGCATTTTCGCGAGGCCGGCACCGCGAACCAGGGACGACCGATGCAAGAGGCCCTCATCGTCCGACGCGAGACGCAGATCGCGGCGCCGCCCGCCTCCGTGTTCGCCTTGCTGACCGATCCGGAGAAGATCCTGCGATGGATGGGGACCGAGGCGCAGGTCGAGCCGCAGCCAGGCGGGCTCTATCTCGTCAACGTCACCGGCGCCCGCGTTGCGCGCGGCTCTTTCCGTGAGGTGGTGCCAGTGCATCGTCTGGCCTACACCTTTGGCTGGGAAGGCAGCGAGGAAGTACCGCCTGGGTCCAGCCTGATTGAAATCGATCTGATCGAGCAGCCGGACGGAACGCTGCTGCGCATGACCCACACCGGCCTGCCCGATGCCGCACAATGCGCCAGCCATGCGGACGGGTGGGCGCACTATCTCGGCCGGCTGGCCGAGGCCGCGGCGGGGCGCGACCCAGGGCCGGATCCCAGACATGGCCACACCGGCAAGGCGTGATATCTGGGCTGGAGCAGCCAGCGGAACTGGCGCCGATGATGGTAGCGGTGCCACACGGCAGACCGTGGCGCCGCGACCAGGCGCCTGGTCCGATCCCTATGGCGACCGGAACCCCGTCGGGGAGACGAGCGAAGCGCGATAATCCGGCGCGTGTGGCGTCTCTGGCACTAGGCCCGACAGGCGGTAGCCGAGGCGCAGGTTCACTGTTTGTCGTTCTGCGACATCCTTCAACGCCGCGTTATAACTCCAGCCGGCGTTGCTATTGCGTGATAACCGACGGTAATCCAAAGAGTGGGCGCCGGCGAACAAACGACAATATCTGCGGAATGCCTCCGCAGGGACAGGGAAGGAGGATTGGCATGTCAGACCGCAGCACAGAGTGGCGCTCGGAACGCGGCACCCGCATATCACGTCGAGGTTTCGTGGAGATCGGCGGGCTCGCCACGGGCCTGCTGCTTCCGGGTTGGCTGGCCCGCCCCGCCTTCGCTGCAGCCGATGCGAGCAAACCGCAAATCGGCACCTGGCCCGAAGGCTCGCAGGGCAGTTCGGTCAGCATCGGCGCGGCGGTTCCGCGTACGGGTGCCTACGCTGTCCAGGGTGAAGACGAGCTCAAAGGCTGGGAACTCGCCGTCGAGCATATCAACAGCGGGCACGAACTGATCAGGAAAATCTCGCCGAAGACCACGAAGGGCGTGCTGGGCAAGCAGGTAAAGTTGGTTGTTGCCAACTCGGCCGCCAAGCCGAACGACGCGGTACAGGCCGAGCAGCGGTTCATCAACACCGACAAGATCATCCTCATGACGGGCGCGACCTCTTCCGCAGTCGCCGTCGCGCTGAACAAATTCGCCCAGCGTGAGAAGGTGCTTTACGCGGTCGGAATCTCCGGTTCCAACGACACGACAGGCAAGGACTGCGCACGCTACAGCTTCCGCCAGTGCTTCTACGGCGAAACGGCTGCGAACGCGATTGGTCCCGTGCTGCTGAAGGCGTTCGGCAAGAACAAGAAGGCCGCCTTCATGACGCCGGATTATACCTATGGTCATACGGTCACCAAATCGGTCAACGACTATCTCAGCGCGAACGGTGGCTGGCAGATGGTCACCAATCAGGTGTCGCCGCTCGGGACCCAGGACTTCAGCCAATACCTGACGAACATTGCCAACTCGGGGGCCGAGCTTCTGATCAATGTCAACTGGGGTCGTGACGCAGTCCTATCGATTCAGCAGGCGAAGCAGTTCGGCATCCTGCCGAAGATGAAGTTGGTGATCCCGTATCAGATCCCGTTTCTGGCGAAGGAGGTCGGGCCAGAATTGACGGAAGGCGTCTATGCCGCCACCGATTTCTGGTGGACGCTCGAGGACAGCTATCCGCTCGCCAAGCTGTTCGTCAGCGCATTCGACCAGAAATACGGTTACAAACCGGAGTGGGGCGCAAACAACGCCTACATGCAGTTTGCGATCTGGGCGCGCATGGTGGAGGAAGCTGGCAGCTTCTATCCTCCCGAAGTGATCAGGAGCTACGAGAAGGGTGAAACCTTCCCATCCACCGTCGGCGACGTTCACTTCCGGCCGGAGGACCATCAGCTCGTACGCCCCGTCATCATCGTCCGAGGGAAGGCTCCCAAGGACATGAAGGACAAAGAGGACTATTGGGAAGTGACGGAAGTGGTCCCAGGTGCTCCGCTGATGCAGAAGCCCGATGCGTTCGGCTGCCAACTGGGTGATTACACCTGACAGCCACGCCAACTCGTTCGAACGAATCGCATGACATGCCCGGCCCGGAGCCGGGCATGTCATGCGTTGGCCAACACAGCTACGGACCGCATCGTGATCAACTGGACCAATCTGGCGGCGCAGGCATTCAACGGACTGGTGCTTGGCGCGCTGCTTGCCCTGATCTCCTCAGGCCTCACCATCATCTACGGCACCCTTGGCGTACTCAACCTGGCGCATGGCGCCATGTTCATGCTCGGCGGCTACGCTGGCTACGTGGCATACAGTTATACGGATTCGTTTATCGTCGCGGTTCTTGCCGGCTCGTTGTTCGTCATGCTCGTCGGCGTGGCGATGGAGCGGTGCATCATACGCCATTTCTACGACCGGCCGGATGAGGACCAGCTTCTTGTCACGTTCGGCCTCGGGATCGTATCGGTCGAAGCGGTCCGCTACTTTTTTGGCAGCCTGTCGAAGCCTTTACCCGCACCGGCCCTGCTGACGGGGATCACCGGTCTAGGCTTCATGTTCTACCCGACCTATCGGCTGGCACTGCTCGGCATCGTCGCAGCGGCCCTGCTGGTGCTCTACGCGGTGCTCTATCGTACCCGCATCGGCATGATCGTGCGCGCCGGCATCGAGGACTCCGTGATGGTCGATGCGCTCGGAATCAATATCTATCGCGTGTTCATGCTGGTGTTCGGCATCGGTGCTATGGCGGCTGGCTTTGCGGGGATAGTGAACACCCCCGTGGTATCGCTGTCCCCGGACATGGGCGAGAGCATCCTGGTGCAGGCTTTCGTCGTGGTTGTGATCGGCGGGGTCGGATCATTCCGGGGTGCCGTATTGGGCGGCCTGATCGGTGGCGAGATCATCAGCATCACCTCGATGATCAATCCGGGTTACGCCTACGTGATGCTGTTCGTGGCGATGACAGCAGTCCTGGTGCTGCGGCCTTACGGGCTGCTCGGCACAAGTGGCCGGTCATAGATGGGCCGGCCATGCTGACGAAACGCCCCTTTTTGATCGAGCTGCTCACCGCGCTGGGGTTGATCATCGCGCCTTTCGTCCTGCCGCATCTCTACTTCGCTCCTGATACCATCAATCAAATCCTGGTCTGGGGCATCTTCGGTATCGGCTTCGACATCCTGTTCGGCTTCACCGGACTGTTGTCCTTCGGTCAGTCGGCGTTCTACGGCACCGGCGGGTTCGTGGCGGCCTACCTTCTCACCGTTGCCAATCTGCAAAATGTCTGGGCTTCCCTGGTGATGGGCATGATTGCCGCCGCCGCCGTCGGCTACCTCGTCGGGCTGATAGCACTCCGGCGCACCGGCATCTATTTCGCGATGATCACGGTGGCCATCGCGGAGGTATTCTTCTTCGTCGAATTCAATCCGCTGTCGGCCTACACGGGCGGAGAGAACGGCCTGCCGGGCGTGCCGACCCCCCAGCTCAACCTCGCCTTCACGACGATTCAATTCAACACGACCCTGTCGATGTACGCCTTTCTCGCCTTCTGGTACTTCGTCGGCCTGGTCATCGCCCTGCGGATCGTCCGTTCGCCGGTGGGCACGGTGCTGCGCGCGATCCGCGACAATCCGCTGCGTGCCGCCGCGGTCGGTCACAACATCCATGCCTACAAGCTGACGGCATTCGTGATCGCAGCAGCCTATGCTGGATTCGCCGGCGGGCTGCTAGGAGTGATGCAGGGCTTCATGCCGCCGGATGCGTTCATGTTCGATACCTCCGGGCAGCTTATCATGCAAACGGCGATCGGCGGCGCCGGGACATTGTTTGGCCCGCTGGTGGGTGCAAGCCTGTGGCTGTTCCTGAGCGACTTCCTGCAAGGCCCGCTGCAGCTCGGCAGCACCTGGAAGCTCGTACTCGGCGTGGTGTTCGTGCTGCTGGTGTGCTTCCTGCGCCACGGCATCGTCGGCGGGCTGGCCGACCTCGTGCGTCTCATTCGGCGGCTCGGGCCGGCCGGCGCCCCGGCGCCTGAGGCCGATACCTTGTTCGAAGGTTCGGAGGATTGCACGCCTACGCCGATGCGCCAGGCTCCGGTCTCGCACGGGACCGCGGACATCGTTCTCGAAACGAAGGGTGTGAGCCGGCGTTTCGGCGGCATCCTGGCAAACAGCGACATCGATTTCCGGGTCCGTCGCGGCGAGCTGCTGGGTATCATCGGTCCGAACGGCGCGGGCAAGACCACGTTCTTCAAGATGCTCACCTGCGAGGTACATCCCAGCGCCGGCAGGATCGTGTTCGAAGGCCGTGATATCACCGGCCTCGATGTCACCGCGGTCTGTCAGCTCGGACTGACCAAGAGTTACCAGGTGAACCAGCTCTTCAGCCGACTGACGGTGCGGGAGAACATCGTCATCGCGGCGCTGGCCGAGAAGCGCGGCGCATTCCGTCTGGATCTGTTCCGCAGCCTGCACGGCGTCACGGGGCTCGACGGGCGCGTGGAAGAAACGCTCGCCATGGTCGGACTGACCGCACGCGCCGGCCACCCGGTCTCCGAACTTGCCTATGGCGAGAAGCGTCGCCTGGAGATCGGACTGGCGCTTGCCACGTCACCCTCACTTCTGCTGCTCGATGAACCCCTGGCCGGCATGAGCCCGCGCGAGCGCACCGACACGGTGCGGCTGCTCAGGTCCATCGCGCGCGGTCGCACGATGATCGTGATCGATCATGACATGGCCGCGCTGTTCGAGCTGGTGGAGCGCATCACGGTGCTGAACGAAGGCCGGGTGCTGACCGAGGGTACCCCAGAGCAGATCAAGCGCAATGCCGCAGTGCAGGAAGCCTATCTCGGCGGGGTGATGGCGGCATGAGCCTGCTCGAGGCCCGTTCGCTCAACAGCTACTATGGCAACTCGCACATCCTGTTCGACGTGAACCTGCGCGTGGAGCGCCACGAAGCGGTGGCGTTGCTGGGACGGAATGGTGCCGGCAAAAGCACGACGTTGAAAAGCCTGATGGGCATCGTCGCGCCGCAGTCGGGTGAGGTGATCTTCGACGGGGCCGACGTCGCGGGTAAGCCGCCTCATGCAATCGCGATCGCCGGGATGCAGCTTGTTCCGGAAGAGCGGCGCATCTTCGGCAGCATCACGGTCGAGGAAAATATCATTCTTGCGGGCCTGACCGCCCAAACGCGTTGGCCGCTGGACCGCATTTACTCACTGTTTCCCCGCCTGAGGGAACGTCGCGCCAGCCCAGGCACGGCTCTGTCGGGCGGGGAACAGCAGATGCTGGCGATCGCGCGCGCGCTGGTACGAGATCCCAAGTTGCTGTTGCTGGATGAGCCATTCGAAGGACTGGCGCCGGTGATCGTGCGTGACCTGCTGCGGGTCTGTCGCGAGCTCGTGGCGGCCGGGCAAACGATCGTGATCGTGGAGCAAAACATCGCGGCGTCCCTGGCGCTGGTGCAGCGGGCCTATGTGATCAACAACGGGCACATCGTGCACGAGGGGCCGGCCGCCGAGATCAAGGCGGATCCGTCGGTGCTGCAGCGATACCTCGGGGTGTAGCACCAACGCCCCAACACCGTCACGGCGGTATGAGTCGCCCGCCGAGGCTTGGTATAACGGCTTCGCGCGCCGATCAGCCGCCGCTCGCCGCGGTCATGTCCAGCCCCAGCGCCGCGATCAACGGCCCCGGCGTGTCCTCGGCGAACATGGTGACCAGATCGACGCTGGCGAGACTGGCCAGCATCGCGGCGCGTGCCGCCTCCGGCTGGGTCGGGTCGGGGATCGGCGAGCGCAGCCCGATCACCAGCCGGTCGCAGGCCTCGCGCGCCTCCTCCAGCCGACGCAGATCGCCAGGCAGCAGCGGGTCGAACCGGCCCTGCACGAAGCCGACCCGCCAGCCGCGGTGGTGCCAGCGCTGCACATGCTCCACCGCCGACTCGCGCGAGACGATCTTGCGCAGCGCGCCACCCTGTGGCGACAGCGCGGCCAGCAGATCCGCCTCGCGCGCGACCGCGGTGCCGATCTTCCCAACCACGACGCCGGCCGCGATGTTGGCAAGCCGCGCCGCCACCGCCAGGTCCAGACGGGCGGCGATGCCGGCGGCGAGGATCGCCGCCGCGGTGTCGCCCGCACCGGCAAGATCGTAGACCTCCGCCGCCTCGGCCGGGAAATGCCGGGCGCCCGCGTCGCTCAGCAGGGTCATGCCGTCGTTGCCGCGGGTCACCACCACGGCGCCGAAGCCGTGCCGCTGGCGCAGCGCCGTCGCCGCCGCGACGATCGCCACCTCGCTGTCCACCCGCATGCCGGTCGCCTCGGCGAGGTCCGGACGGTTCGGCATGATGAGATCGGCGCCGGCATAGCGCGAATAGTCCGGTCCCTTGGGATCGACGATCACCGGCCGCCCCGCCTGGCGCGCCGCGGCGATGAGCTGGGCCGGCAGGTCGCCGGCGAGCAGGCCCTTGCGGTAGTCGGACAGCACGGTGACCGTGGTCGCCGCCATCGCATCGCGCGCGATCCGCAGCAGCCGTTCGGCCAGGCGCGGCTGGATCGGCGCGGTCTCCTCGCGGTCGGCGCGCAACAGGTGCTGGCCCGACGCGATCAGGCGGGTCTTCAGCGTCGTGGTGCGGCCACCCTGCACCAGCAGCCATGGCTCGATGTTGGGCTGGCCGCCGATCAGCCCGGTGAGGTCGGAGCCCGCCTGGTCGTCGCCCACCACCGAGATGAATGCCACCGCCGCACCAAGCGCCGTGAGGTTGCGGACCACGTTCCCGGCGCCGCCAAGCATCGCCAGTTCGCGCTCGATCGTCAGCACGGGGACCGGCGCCTCCGGGCTGATCCGCTCCACCGTGCCGTAGATATAACGGTCGAGCATGACGTCGCCGACGACCAGTATGCTGGTGTGGCCGAGCAGGCGGACTGCGTCGGCCAGCCGGGCGGAGGAATCGGTGGTGTCCGGCTGCACCGGGACGCTGTCCGTCATGCGGCACGCCCTAGCGTGAGGCGAGGGTCCGAGGCAAGCAAATGCGTGAGGGGGCACCAACGTCACGCGTGACCAACTCCGGACGCCATGTCCAGATAGCGGAGCCCGCTGCCGACGACGGCGGGCGGGGCATGATCGGGCGCAGAAACATTATGCAATTGCAAGGAAGGATCGACAGCTATGTCAGCCAGACCGGTTTCCCGCGGAGCCTCTTCGTGTCGGCCGATGGCAGGATCGTCGGCACCTGGATCATGGGAAACGACTACCGCGTCAGATCGGCCTACTACGGCGGCTATCCGGCCGGCTACCTGCGCCGGATAAAGGCGCTGTTCCCGGAGAAACAGCGCGTCCTGCACCTGTTCAGCGGCAAGGTCGATCTCGCCGCGCTGCCTGGCGATACGGTGGATATCAACGCGGGATTAGCACCCACTTACGTCGACGACGCGCAGACGCTCGCCTGCGTGCCGCTGGAGCGCTACGACCTGATCCTGGCCGACCCCCCCTACAGCATTGAGGACGCCGAGCGCTACCAGACCACGATGGTCAAGCGGAACGTCGTGATGCGGACCTTGGGGCGGGCAGCGGAGGGGACGCACGTCGTGTGGCTGGACCAGGTGCTGCCGATGTACCGAAAGGATAGCTTCGCCATCGAAGGCGTCATTGGCATGGTCAAGTCCACCAACCACCGGTTCCGCGTGGTAACCATCTTCCGGAAGCTCAGGGCCAAGGCCGAGAGCCCGGCGGAACGCGGCGGCGAAGCGGCTCCGGAGTGGGCCGCCGCGCCCGACTGAGCGGACCATGCATCCTGCCGGCCGGCTGCGGTTGGTGGCGGAGTACTTCCGCGAGCGGCACGGACGGTGAACTGTCGGTTTGGCGTGACCACCCCTGGGGACAGTGCCGCGCCCCATCGGCCCGGCCTCGGCGAAGCGCCTGAATTATCGGGCAGATCGTGTGATCGTCCCTATATGGGCGGGATGGCACCCTACAAGGTCACCAAGGAAGCGCCGACACGCTTCACGGCTCACGTCACCCGACGCGGCGGATCGATCGACAGCCGCGGCGAATTTCCGACGGAATTGGACGCCCTCGACTGGGTGGGCGAGCGGTTGGGAATGGATATACCGGCCGGGAGAGAAGCCTGACGCGTCCCGGACGCGCCATCCCGCCCTATGCCGTGATGAACCCCAGCCGGTCCTCCTCCAGCACGGCGCAGGTCAGCGCCCCGCCCATCACGGCACCGGTGTCGATGCCGATGCGGTTCGCCCGCACGACAGGCTCATGCCGCGGCGTGTGGCCGTGCACCACCACCAGGCCGAACCGGTCCTTCGCCGACAGGAACGGTTCGCGGATCCACATCAGGTCGTGCCGGCTCTGTCGCTCGATCGGGATGCCCGGCCTTACTCCGGCATGCACGAACAGATAGCCGCCCGACGCGTGGCGCACCGCCAGGTCGCGCAGGAACAACAAGTGTGGCTTCGGCAGATATGTGGCCCATTCCCTGGGCTGCGCCGACCGTGGCACGCCCCAGCTGGCCAGCGAATCGATCCCCCCGTTGGCGAGCCAGAGGTCGGTCGCCTCGGTCTCCCCGCTGGCCAGCGCGGCGAGCATCATGTGCTCGTGATTGCCCATCAGGTTCACCGTGGCCATCCCGGCCAGCGGTGAGCCGCCGGCGAGGCAGGCAACCACGCCGGCGCTGTCCGGGCCGCGGTCCACGTAGTCACCCAGGTGCACCAGCAGGGCCTCTTCCGCCGGGCGCGCCGCCAGGTCGTCGCCGATCAGCTCGTGGAGCGCCTCGAGGCGGTCCAGGCAGCCGTGCACGTCGCCAACGGCATAGACGCGCCGACCGGGCGGCAGTCTTCCAGGAGCCGGGATGAAATCCACCATGGGCGCACAACCTAGGCAGCCATGCGCAATTCGCCAATTCACCGCACCTTCAGAACCCACTATTCCGCCGCCATGGATGCCATCCGGGTGCAGCACCTGACCAAGCGCTACGACCAGACCCTGGCGGTGGACGACGCCAGCTTCGCGGTGCCTGCGGGTGCGACCGTGGGGCTGCTCGGCGGCAACGGCGCCGGCAAGACCACCACGATCGCCATGCTGTTGGGCCTGCTCATCCCCACGGCCGGCACCATGGAGGTGCTTGGCCACGACATGGCGCGCGACCGCTTCGCCGCGCTGGCGCGGATGAATTTCTCCTCCCCCTACGTGTCCCTGCCGCAGCGGCTGTCGGTGGCGGAGAACCTGAGGGTCTACGGGCACCTCTACGATGTGCCGCAGATCGAGCGCCGGATCGGCGAGCTCTCAGCCGAGTTGAACCTGGGCGATCTGCTCGACCGCCCTGCCGGCAAATTGTCGGCCGGGCAGAAGACCCGCGTGGCGCTGGCCAAGGCGCTGATCAACCGGCCGGAGCTGCTGCTGCTCGACGAACCCACTGCCAGCCTCGACCCCGACACCGGCGACTGGGTACGGAGCTGGCTGGAGCGCTACCGTGACGAAAGCGGCTGCACCATCCTGCTCGCCTCGCACAACATGGCGGAGGTCGAGCGGCTCTGTTCGCACGTACTCATGCTGAAGCAGGGGCGCATCGTGGATCGCGGCAGTCCGCAGGACCTGTTGGACCGCTACGGCCGCGAGGACATGGAGGAGGTGTTCCTCGATATCGCCCGTGACCGCCGCCGCGCGGTGGCGCCGGCATGATGGCCGGATCGTGTACTGCCCCGACGAAAGTGGGCCGGGCCAGCGTCCGGAACTCCACATGACCCGCGCCGCCACCCGTCGCATCTGGGGGCTGATGTACCGGCACCTCACGCTGTACCGCCGGTCCTGGCCGCGCCTGCTGGAACTCGCCTATTGGCCGGTGCTGCAGATGTGCATCTGGGGCTTCACCGCGAGCTTTCTCGCGACCCGCATGGGCGGCCCGGCGGTGCTGGCAGGGGCGACGCTGCTGGGCGGCGTGCTGCTGTGGGAGGTGGCGCTGCGCAGCCAGATGGGCGTGGCGATCAGCTTCATGGAGGAGATGTGGTCGCGCAACCTGGGCCACGTGTTCGTCAGCCCGGTGCGACCGTGGGAGCTGGTCACGGCGCTGTTGCTGATCTCGGTGATCCGCATGCTGGCCGGCGTGATGCCGGCGATCCTGGTGGCCTGGGTGCTGTACGCCTACAACCTGTT
The DNA here is from genome assembly GCA_963812075.1 of uncultured Alphaproteobacteria bacterium. GTDB lineage: Bacteria > Pseudomonadota > Alphaproteobacteria > Acetobacterales > Acetobacteraceae > JAMXLO01. Next base: position 306,313 of record CAWETN010000010.1, on the reverse strand, counting down.
CGCGCTTGGACCGGTGGTGGTGCTGTTCTTCATGAACCTGATGATGTTCGGCTGGGCGGTGGCATTGGGCGTGGTGTCGCTGATCCTGCGTCATGGCGCCGGCGCCGAGGCGCTGGCCTGGTCGGTGCTGTTTGGCCTGACGCCGTTCTCGGCCGTGTTCTATCCGGTATCCGTGCTGCCGGCCGCATTGCAGCCCGTCGCGCTTATGCTGCCGGCGGCGCATGTGTTCGAGGGCATGCGCGGCATCCTGCTGAACGGCGAGGTCCGCTGGGGCCACCTGGTCGCGGCCTTTGCGTTGAACGCGATCTGGATCGGCGGCGCGGCGCTGCTGTTCTCGCGCCAGTTCCGCCAGGCCCGCCTGCGCGGGGCGCTGCTGAGTATCGGCGAATGACCGAGACCCGCTTCTGGCTGATCCGCCACGCCATCGTCGATGAGAACGCCCGCGCGATGCTGTATGGCGTGATGGACGTGCCCCTGTGCGAGACCAGCCTGCTCGAGCAGGCACCGATGTACCGCGCGCTCGCCGCCCGCCTGCCGCGACCCGCGGCCTGGAGGGTCACGCCGCTCTCGCGCACCCGCCGCACCGCCGAGGCGATCTTCGCCGCCGGCTACCCGCACAGCGAGCCGCAGGTGGAGCCGGACCTGATCGAGCAAAGCCTGGGCGAGTGGCAGGGCCTGCCGCACGCCGAGTTGCCGGCCCGGCTGTCGCTGCCAAAGCACGCGTTCTGGCCGCTGGCCGGCCACGAGCGGCCGCCGGGTGGCGAGACGCTGTCCGAGGTGATCGACCGGGTCGGCGAAGCACTCGAGCGGCTCTCGGCACAGCACCCGGACCAGGACGTGGTGATCGTCAGCCATGGCGGGGCGATCCGCGCGGCGGTGGCGCACTGCCTGCGGATCGGGCCCGACAACGCGTTACACCTGACGGTGCAGAATCTCTCGCTCACCAGGCTGGAGCGCACCGACGAAGGCTGGCGCGTCGTCTGCGTCAACGAATTGCCGGGTTATTGATCCACCACATTGGCGCCGCGAATCCGCGCAAGCGTAGTATGGACTTGCGAATCGGGCGGATCTGCCCGGAGGTGGAGGGGGACGACATGATGCGCATGCTTTTGGCCGCTGCCGCACTCGCCGTGCTGCCGTGGCTCGCGCCGCGCCCGGCGCACGCGCAGGGCGACGAACAGACCCTGGTGGATCGCGCCACGCTGGCGGTCCAGGAGATGGTCAACAACGACATCAGCCAGGACCCTCGCCGGGCGCTGGAGCACGCCCGTGCGGTGATGATCTGCCCGCGGGTGTTCAAGGCGGGGTTCATCTTCGGCGGCGAGGGCGGTGCCTGCGTCCTGCTTGCCCGCGCCGGCAACGGCACGTGGTCGTATCCAGCGTTCTACGGCATGGGCAGCGGCAGCTTCGGCCTGCAGATCGGCATCCAGGACGCCCAGTTCGTCATGATGATCATGACCGAGAAGGGCCTGCGCGCCATCCTCGACAGCCAGTTCAAGCTGGGGGCCGATGCCTCGATCGCCGTCGCCACGATCGGCGCGGGGATCCAGGGATCCACCACCGGCGCGCTGGGCGCCGACATTGTCGCGTTCTCGCAGACCCGCGGCCTCTATGGCGGCATCTCGCTCGAGGGCAGCCTGATAGGGCAAAAGAGCGGCTGGAACCGCGCCTACTATGGGCGCGAGATGGGCAGCCGGCAGATCGTCATCGACATGCAGGCGTCCAATCCGGGCGCCGACCCGTTGCGCGATGTGCTGACGCGCGTCGGCACCGGCACGCAGCAGCAGGCCGCGGTGCCGCCGCCGCCGCTGGACCAGGCGCCCCCGCCGGCCGCCGGTGCGCCGGTGCAGTTGCAGCCGCGCGGCTCGGTGCAGCAGCAGACGTTGCCGCCACCGCGCTGAGGCTGTGCACCGGTTCACAGGGCGAGCGCGCGTTTCGGTTGCGGGTGGCCGATGTAATGTGGTGATACTGGGCTAACATCGGCCCAGGGCAGGATAGTCGGGAGGCCGGAATAACCATAGCGCACAGGGAGACGCGCACGTGGCCGATCCCGCCATCCTTTCCACACACGACGCGCTCTGCCAGGAGCTTGACGAGATCGAACGGCGCCGCGCGCGGCGCGTCGGCGGGACGCATCACCCAAGCGACGATTTCGAGACGCTGCAGCAGCGCGCCCAGCGCCTGAACCTCAGTGCTCTGTGCCTTTCCGGTGGCGGCATCCGCAGTGCCGCCTTCTGCCTCGGCGTGTTGCAGAGCCTGGCCGGCAGGCGTCTGCTGCGCCAGTTCGACTACCTTTCCACCGTATCGGGTGGCGGCTTCATCGGCGGCTGGCTGCAGGTGCTGATCCGCGAGCAGGGCGGCGTCGGCAATGCCGAAGAGACGCTGAACCAGCCGCGGCCGGCGGTACTGCGGCGGCTGCGTGCCTATACAAACTACCTGACGCCGCAGACCGGCCCGTTGTCCACCGACACCTGGGCCGGGGCGGTGCTCTACCTGCGCAACCTGCTGATCAATTGGACGGTGTTCGGGCCGCTGTTCATGCTGCTCACGGTGCTGCCGATCTTCTACCGGACCGCGATCTGGGTGTGCAGCGGCTTCCTGTCGATCAACCTGGTGCTGTTGGTCGGCGCCGCGCTGGCGCTGCTGTTCGGCGTGGTGCGCGCTTGCAGCCTGCTGCCCAGCCATCGGCCGCCGAAATCCTCGGACGACCCGACACCCGGTTACGCGTCGGCGGCCAGTATCGGCCGGGATATCGTCTATCCGGCATTCGCCTGGACGCTGCTGGTTCCCTGCCTGCTGGACTTTGCCACCGGGCCGTTGGATGACGGCGTGCGCGACAGGCCCTGGCTCGCGAACGACACAGTGTGGATCGTTCCCGTGCTCTACCTCGGGTTGATGACCCTGGGATATCGCCTGGCATGGTCGCTGCAGTCGCACCGCGACGATCCGGGATTTGCGTTGTTCCGGGCCAACTTCCGCCGCTGGATCTGGGCGAGCACCGGCGCCGCGCTGCTGACCTGGCTGATGCTGAAGATCGCCTTCTCGATCCCGCCGCTCAGTTTGTCGGACACGCAGCAAGGCTACCTGGTCGACACGGCGACGGCGCTGACCGTCTTCGCCCCGCTCGCCTTGTCGGTCGTCCACGTACTGCAGACCGCACTGTTCGTGGCCTTGCGCAAGGAGACCGAGCTCGCGGATCTCGACCGCGAATGGCTCGGACGGGTGAATGCGATGATCCTGCGCCTTGCGGTCGTCTGGACGGTGTTTGCGCTCTGCTGCCTCATCCTTCCTCTGCTGGTCGTGTTCGTGCAGCAGAACGAAGGCAGCGAGCAATGGAACGGCGGCGGCCTGTCCATCATGGGCGCCATGACCGTGCTGCTCGGCGGAGCGGCGGCGTGGCTGGGCAAGATATGGCCGTCGGTGAAGGAGTTTACCGAGGAGACCGGCCTTCTGGATCGGGTGCGGGCCTACCTTCCGGCGGCACTCGGTGTCGTCTTCGCCGCCCTGCTGCTGATCGTGTTCGGCGGCCTGCTGAACTTCGTGCTCGCGGCGATGCAGATCGCCGTCGTCAAGACTGTCCCCGTGCTGGGCACGGCAAAGTGGCTGCCGCTGGTCCTGCAGGTGGTGGTCGCCGGGACATTGCTGTTCGGGGTGATGACGTTCCAGCACGTCAACGTCAACCGGTTCTCGATGCACGCGGTCTATCGCAACCGCCTCACCCGCGCGTTCCTCGGATCGGCGCGCAACCATCGTGAGCAGGATCCGTTCACCGGCTTCGACCCGCAGGACAACGTGCCGCTTTCCTCGCTGAAGGACACCGGCAACGGCCTGTTCCCGGTGATCAACACCACGCTGAACATCACCGCCGGCAACAACACCGCCTGGGCCGAACGACAGGCCGCGTCGTTCACGGCAACACCGCTGACATGCGGGTCGGCGACGCTGCGGCATCCGAAGCAGGCGGTGGACGACGGCGATCCTGCCGGCGCCTTCGTACCGACCACTCGCTTCGCTGGACTGGAGACACTCAAGGACCACCCGAAGAAGGCGACCGAGTCAGGCCCGGGCCTCGGCAATGCGCTGACCGTCTCGGGCGCTGCGGTCAGCCCGAGCTGGGGCTATCATTCCTCGCGCATCACGGCCTTCCTGATGACGCTGTTCAACGTGCGGCTGGGCATCTGGCTGCCGAACCCATCCACCGCGACCGCCGACGAACTTCGCCTCGCGCGGCCGCGCAACTCGCTGTTGGCGCTGATCGACGAGATGCTGGGCGAAACGACCGACGACAGCCAGGCGATCTACCTGTCGGACGGCGGGCACTTCGAGAACCTGGGCCTCTACGAGATGTTCCGCCGCCGCTGCGGCTCGATCCTGGTGATCGATGCCGGCGCCGATCCCGCCTGCTCCCTGTTCGACCTGGGCAATGCGATCCGCAAGGCGGAGATCGACTTCGGCATCAGCGTCGCGATGACCGAGCCGCTGCACCTCTACGCCCGCGAACGCATCGAGACGGACAGCGACCTGGAGACGACCGCGCGCGGCTTCGCCTACGGGACGATCGACTATGGCGGCGGCCACACCGGGCGGCTGCTGTACATCAAGCCGAGTTTCCTTTCGATGATCCCCGCGGACGTGCGGTCCTACGGCGCCGAGCATGCACTGTTCCCGCACGAGTCGACGCTCGACCAATGGTTCAGCGAGAGTCAGTTCGAAAGCTATCGCACATTGGGACGCTACCAGGTGGCCGACCTGATCAGCTCGATCGGCAACGGCGACCTGCCGGCGGCGTTCGACGCGGCGCGCAACGCGGTGCAACAACGACCATTCGCGGAAACCGCCGGGGTGATCGACATCGACCAGGCGAGAGCCAGCGCCGGAAACGCCGCGGCGGACTGAGTGCCAGACATCGGGCGCCGGATACCGGCATTGGCCGGTCTGCTTCTGCTGCTCGCCGCCTGCCAGCAAGGCTCCGGCTGCGCCCTCGTGAAGGTCGCCCAACTTCCGCTCGAAGAGAGCGACAAGGTCTTCCTCGTGCCGCTGACCCTCAACGGCCACACGCTGAAGATGCTGTTGGACACTGGCGCGCAGAAGACCATGCTGGACGCCGGGGCGGTGCGGCGGCTCGGCATTCCGCAGGACGGTCGGACCTTTTCGATCATGGTCGGCATCGGCGGCGGATCGCCGGTGGCGGACGCCAACGTCCAAGGCCTTCTGCTGGGAGGCGTGCCGGTCGGTATCGACCGGATGCCGGTGAGCACGTTCGATGGAGCCTCGGGAGCCAGCGGCGTGCTGGGCCTGGACATCCTGCGAGACTACGATCTCGACATCGACGGGCCGAACCGCACGCTCACCCTGTACCGGGTGCGCCGGTGCGAGCGCGCCGATCCGCCCTGGAACCAGGCCGGGGTGCCGGTGGAGGGCGTCGGGACGCGGATCGGCTGGATGGAGATACCGATCGAGATCGACGGCGTCATAGGGACCGGCGCGGTGGACACCGGTGCGTCGTACACGACGATCATGCCGCGGATGGCGCGCCGGCTCGGTCTGACCGAACGGGCGATGGCCGGCGATGAGACGGTGCAGGTGCATGTGGTTGCAGGCGCCGATGCCGAGGCGCGGATCCATCGCGCCGAGACGATCAAGGTCGGCCCGGCGCTTGGCCACGGCGTGCCAATCCTCGTTCTCGGCAAGGAGCCCCCTGCGCTCGGCGGCGGACAGCAGTTCGGCGACGCGGTCGTCGGACAGGACGTCCTGGGTGCCAGACGGGTCTGGTTCTCGCTCGCCACCGGCCGGCTGTTCATGTCTCGACTGGACGGTGGCGCGACGGCCAGATAGGCGGCCTACTGGCCAGCACGCATCCGCGCCGGTAGTGTGCGGCCCGATGGACGCGTCGGCGCCGTTCTGGAAGGTAAAGAGCCTGGAGCAGATGTCCCGCGATGAGTGGGAATCGCTGTGCGACGGTTGCGGACGGTGCTGTCTGCACAAGCTGCGGGACGACGATACCGGAGCCCTGTCGTTCACCAGTGTCGCGTGCCGGCTGCTCGATCTGCACAGCTGCCAATGCGGCGATTATGCCAACCGCCAACGCAAGGTGCCGGACTGCGTGCAACTGACGCCGGCCGAGGTACGCGCGATCGACTGGCTGCCGCCGTCCTGCGCCTATCGGCGGCTGGCCGAGGGCAAGGATCTGCTGTGGTGGCATCCGCTGGTTTCCGGCAATCCCGATACGGTGCACGAGGCGGGCGTCTCGGTGCGTGGCCGCGCCATCAATGAACGCAAGGCGGGTCCGTTCGAGCACCACATCACCGACTGGCCCGGCCGCATGCCGCGCACCAGACGTCTGCCATAGGAGAACGCAAGATGATGCAGGATGCCCTGTTCGGCGGGGTGAATGCCGCCGTGTTGACGCCGATGCGTGCCGACCTGTCGATCGACATCGACCGCATGGCCGCGCACTGCCGCTGGCTGCTGGCGAATGGCTGCGACAATCTCGGTGTACTCGGCACCACCGGCGAGGCGAACAGCATCGGCCTGAGCGAACGCATCGACATCCTGCAAGGCCTGGTGGAGCGCGGCATTCCCGCGACGAAGATGATGCCAGGTACCGGCGTGCCGGCGCTGACCGATACCGTGCTGCTGACGAAGCAGGCAGCGGCCGTCGGCTGCCGCGGCGCGCTGCTGCTGCCGCCGTTCTACTACAAGAACCCGACCGAGGACGGGCTGTTCGCGTTCTTCTCCGAGGTGATCGATCGGGTCGGCGCCGACATCAAGTACGATCTCTACAATTTCCCGCAGCAGTCGGCGGTGCCGCTGAGCGTCGCCCTGATCGGGCGTCTGCTGAAGGCGTTTCCCGGCACCCTGAAGGGCGTCAAGGACAGCAGCGGCAATTACGAAAACGGCCGGGCCTATGTGGAGAATTTCGCCCGTGACGGCTTCGAGGTCTATGCGGGCGACGACACGCTGCTGCGGCCGCTGCTGCAGCTGGGCAGCGCCGGCTGCATCACCGCGGCAGCCAACGTGAACTCGCCGATCGCGGCACAGGTCTATGCCAACTGGAACAACGACGTCGGCGCGAACATGCATGAGACTCTGAGTGCCACGCGCAAGGCGATCGTCGCCGCGCCCGCGCCGATCCCGGCACTGAAGGCGCTGATGGCGCGGCACACCGGCGATGCCGCTTGGCACAACATGCGGCCGCCGCATCTGAGGCTGAGCGGCGAGCAGCAGGCGAAACTGTTCGCCACGTTCGACGCGTGCGGTGTGCAACTGGCGAAGGCAGCCTAGCCGCTGTCATTGCGAGCACAGCGAACCCATTCTCACTGATGCAGGGCACGCAAAACCTCATCGAGATTGCTTCGTTTGCTGCGCCGCCTCGCGATGACAGCGGCTCGACAGCCGCCACAGACTTACGAGCGACAGTTGACGAATCGGCTCGATCTGCCCTTTGTGGGCAGAATGGAATTGCCGCGATCTGAAATGCTGACGCTTCCAAGCGGTCCGACGCGCGTTGAATGGCGACGCAATCATCGTGCGCGACGCGTCAGTCTGCGCATCGATCCATGCGGCGGCGGCGTTGTCGTCACGCTGCCGATGCGGGCGGGGCGTGGTGCCGGCGTCGCGTTGCTGATGAACCATGCCGCATGGGTCGCAGACCGGCTTGCAGCACTGCCGGTTGCGTTGCCGTTCGCCGATGGTTCGGTCGTACCGATCGGCGACGTGCCGCATCGCATTCGCCATGTGCCGCAATCGCAAGGCGGCACATGGCTGCAGGATGGCGAACTCCATGTCAGCGGCGCGCCTGAATTCCTGCGGCGCCGCGTGATGGATTTTCTGCGCGCCGAGGCGCTGCGGCGCCTGTCGACATTGGTGGTCGCCAAGACCGCGACACTCGGCGTCACGGCGCGCCGCATCGCGGTGAAGGATACCCGCAGCCGCTGGGGCAGCTGCGCGGTCGACGGTTCGCTGGCGTTCAGCTGGCGGCTGGTGATGACGCCTGAATTCGTACAGGACTACGTCGCCGCGCACGAGGTCGCGCACCTGAAATACATGAACCACGGCAAGCGGTTCTGGAATCTGGTGGATCGCCTGACCCCGCACGCCGCGACCGCTATCCCGTGGCTGCGCGCTGAAGGGTTCCGTCTGCTCCGCGTGGGGTGACGCGGAGCCCCGCGCCCCGTATTGTGTCGGCGGAAACCATACGCACCCGACACAAGAGGGATCATGGGAGGAACCACCACCGCCGTCCGCCCGACGACACTTAGCGCCGCACGTGGGGCCGGCTTCGGCACGACCGGGATGCAGCGCTGGCTCGACCGGCAGTTCACGCGCATCGCCGTGCTGCCGACCAGCGCGATGATGCTGCTGATCTTCGGCGTCCCGCTGGCGTTCTCGTTCTATCTCAGCTTCCAGGGATGGTCGCCGGAGCAGGCGCTGTTCGCCGGCAACTTCACCGGCACCGCCAATTATGAGGACCTCCTCACCGATCCGCAGTTCCTGAAGAGCCTGTCGGTCACCTTCATCTACACTGCGATCACCGTTGCCAGCGAACTCGGCTGCGGGCTGGGGATCGCCCTGCTGCTGAACATCGACCTGCCGTGGATCGGCCTGTTCCGCACCGCGCTGGTGGTACCGATGATGATCACACCGATCGTCGCAGCGCTGTGCTGGAAGCTGCTGCTCGATCCGGATCACGGCGTGGTGAACTACTGGATCGGCAGCCACATCGTGTGGCTCGGGCGGCCGGATACCGCGCTGTTGTCGGTGATGGTGGTGAACCTCTGGCAGAACGCGCCCTATGTCGCGGTGCTGCTGCTGGCCGGGCTGCGCTCGCTGCCGAGTGAGCCGGTGGAGGCGGCGTCGATCGACGGGGCGAGCCGCTGGCAGGTATTCTGGCACGTCACGCTGCCGCTGCTGCGGCCATACATCCTGGTGGCGCTGCTGCTGCGGACGATCTTCGAGTTCCGTGCGTTCGACAATATCTACGTGATGACCAGCGGCGGCCCGGCGAATGCGACGATGACGCTGTCGATGTTCACCTATCTGGCGTCGTTCGTCCGCTTCGATCTCAGCCTGGGTGCCGCGGCGTCGTGGCTGATGCTGGCGATGTGCCTGCTGCTGTGCCTGTTCTTCATCGCGGTGATCCGCCGGCGGGACGCGACATGAGCGCGCTGTCCGGCGTCGGATCGCGGCGCAGCAAACTGATATTCGCGGCCGCGGTGTATCTCGGGCTCATCGCGATGACGGCGGTGTTCCTGTTCCCGCTGCTCTGGGTCATCGGACTGTCGCTGAAGACGCGGTTGCAGGTGTTCGCCAACCCGCCTTTGTTCGTGTGGTGGCCGACGCTGGAGAACTACGTCGCCGTGCTGGGCCAGGCTGACTTCGTGCAGGCCTTCGTCAACAGCCTGGTGGTCTCGGCGGGCGCCGTGGTCCTGTCGATCTGCGTCGGCGTGCCGGCGGCCTACGCGTTCGCGCGCTTCCCGTTCCGCGGCGGCTCGTTCCTGTTCTTCTCGCTGCTGGTCATGCGCATGCTGCCGCCGATCGCGGTGCTGGTGCCGATGTACATCCTGTTCAGCAAGCTCGGCCTGACCACGACGCGGCTTTCGGTGATCCTCGCCTACAGCACGTTCAGCCTGCCGCTGGTGGTGTGGATCATGCGCGGCTTCTTCGAGGACCTGCCGCGCGAACTGGAGGAAAGCGCCTGGGTCGATGGCGCGTCGCGCTACGCCGCGTTCCGCCACGTGGTGCTGCCGCTGATCCGGCCCGGCCTCGTTGCAGCGAGCATCCTGTCGCTGCAGCTTGCGTGGAACGACTTCCTGTTCTCGGCGGTGCTCACCAACAACGCGACGCGCACGCTGCCGGTGCTGATGGCGGCGTATTCCGGCGGCGACACCGGCGTGGACTGGGGCGGCATGACGGCGTCCGGTGCGCTGGTGATCCTGCCGGTGCTGATCTTCTCGTTCGCGGCACAGCGGCATCTGGTCGCCGGGCTGTCGTCGGGCGCGGTCAAAGGTTGAAACGCAAAACACGCCAATGCTCGGAGTGTTGACCCGCCGCCTTCGTGTGCTTTGCGGCGCGATAAAATAGCAGGGAGAGAAACGCATGACCCGACTGAAGCGTCGCACATTGTTGCAAGCCTCGGCAGGCGTTCTGGCCGCGCCGCAGATCATGGCGCAGAGCAAGCCCGAGAAGCTGGTCTATGTCGGCGACAACGGACCCTGGCACTACGTGATGGTCGAGGAGGTCGCGCCGGCGTTCGAGAAGACGACCGGCATCAAGGTCGATTTCACCCTGCTGCCGGTCGATCCCGTGGCGGGCGCGGCTGCGCGCGGAACTCGGCGCCGGCAGCAGCGGCATCGACGTGGCGCAGTTCTCGGTCAGCATGACCGGCTGGATGTCGCCGCACATGGAGGATCACACGCCATTGCTGGCGCGAGATCAAGGCGAAGGACCCGACGTTCGACTGGAACGACTACCTGGGCGGCCCGCAGAAGGCGGCCACCTATGACGGCAAGCTGTGCGGCCTGCCGTACCGCATCACCACCGGCATCTTCCACTATCAGAAGGAGCTGCTGCGAGAAGGCCGGGTTCGCCAAGCCGCCGGAGAACTGGGAGCAGTTCCTGAAGATCGCGCAGGCGGTGAACTACGCCGCCCGATCGCTACGCCTATGGCGCTGATGGGCATGCAGGCCGCCGGGCATGTATTCCTGCCTTTGCGTCCTGGCTGTTCTCCAATGGCGGGCGCATGGTGGACTTCAAGACCGGCGAGGTGTTCATCAATGATGCCAAGGCGGTGGAGGCGCTGCAGTTCTACGGCGATCTCATAACCAAGTACAAGCTGGTGCCGCCGGAGGCGATGACCTGGCAGTTCGAGGAGATCGTCGCCGGCGGCCAGCGCGACCGCTACGCCATGGTGCAGATGTTCGCCCCCTACGGCACGCTGATCAACGATCCGAAGATCTCCACGACCGGCGGCAAGTGGGCGTGGACCACGGTGCCCGGACCGCACACCAGGGACGAAGGCCGCACCTGGATCGACGGTCACACGCTCGGCGTGCCGAAATACACCAGGAACAAGGAGTGGGCGCTGGAGTTCATCGCCATGTGCTGCTCGCACGACTGGCAGAAGAAGGCGATGGTGCGCGGCAACGCGCCACCGCTGCGCTCGGTGCTGCAGGATCCCGAGATGGTGGAAAAGATCGGCTGGCCGCCGGTGGGGGCACAGGCGCTGGAGACCGGCGTGCCGACGCCCGGCCATCCCGTGTGGGACACGCTGGAGGTGCAGATGCGCTCCGCCATCGCACAGGTGCAGACTCGGCCAGAAGACCGCGAAAGTGGCGCTGGACGAGCTGGCGGCCGACTGGCAGCGCAGCCTGCGCCGCGCCGGGGTCGGCCGCGGATGAGGCGGCGGCAGCTACTGCAGGCGGCCGCCACGGTCGCCCTGCCGCGCATCGCGCTGGCGCAGCCCAAGCCCGACAAGCTGGTGTTCGTCGGCGACAACGGGCCGTGGCACTACTGCCTGGTCGAGGACGTGGCACCGGCGTTCGAGAAGCAGACCGGCATCAAGGTGGACTTCACCCTGCTGCCGATTGACGCGCTCAACGCACGGCTGAAGTCGGAGCTGAATTCCGGCTCCAGCGGCATCGACATCGTGCAATGGACCTCGCAGCAGATCGGCTGGCTGTATCCGCATCTGGACGACCACGAGAAGCTGCTCGCCGGTGCCGCCGGCAAGCACGCCGACTTCGACTGGGACGATTTCGTCCCGGCGATCCGCGAGATGGCGATCTGGGACAACAAGCTGTCCGGCATCCCGTATCGCGTGACGATGGGCGTGCTGCACTACCAGAAGGCGCTGCTCGAGCAGGTCGGCATCACCAAGGCGCCGGAAACATTCGCCGAGTTGCAGCAGGCGGCGATCGAGACGACGAAGGCGGGGGCGTCGGCCAACCGCTACGGCATGGGCTATCTCGGACGCCAGGGGCCGGCGATCGTCGATTGCTGGTGCCCGTTCCTGCGCTCCAACGGCGGCGACTTCTTCAACCCGAAGACCGGCGAGATCTACGTCAACCGGCCCGAGGCGGTGGAGGCGCTGGAGTTCTGGGGCGACCTGATGACGAAGTACAAGGCGGTGGTGCCCGACTCCATCACCTGGGAGTTCGAGGAGATCATCGCCGGCGGTCAGAGCGACCGCTACGCGATGGCAGTGACGCTGACGCCCTACGGCACGCTGATCAACGACCGACGAAGTCGAAGACCGGCGGACGCTGGGCCTGGGCGGCGATGCCGGGCGCGAAGTCGAAGGACCAGAGCCGCACGTTCTTCGGCGGCTGGAGCTTCGCGGTCGCATCGGCTGGCAAGCACAAGGAATGGGCATTCGAATTCATCCAGATGGCGTGCAGCAAACAGTGGATGCAGCGCTCGATGCTGCGCGGCAATGCGCCACCGCGCGTCTCGGTGCTGAACGATCCGGAGATGGTACAGAAGTTCGGCTGGGCGCCGGTCGCCGCCGCCGCGCTGCCGACGGCGCTGCTGGACCCGCGCGACGCGATCTGGGCGACGCTCGAGCTGCAGCTGCGCAGCGGGCTGTCGCAGGTGCTGTTGGGACAGAAGAATGCGAAGGAGGCACTGGATGGCGTGGCAGGCGATTGGCAGCGCAGCATGCGCAGGGCGGGGCTAGGACGATGATCCGACGCCGCAGACTGCTGCAGGCGACAGCCGCGACGGCTGCCTTGCCGCGCTTCGCGCTGGCGCAGAACAAGCCCGACAAGCTGGTGTTCGTCGGCGACAACGGACCATGGCACTGGTGCCTGGTGGAAGAGGTCGCGCCCGCGTTCGAGAAAGAGACCGGCATCAAGGTCGACTTCACGCTGCTGCCGATCGATGCGCTGAGCGCGCGGCTGAAGGCCGAGTTGAACTCGGGGTCCAGCGGCATCGACATCATCCAGTGGACCGCGCCCTATGCCGGCTGGCTGGCGTCGCACATGGAGGACCACGAAAAGCTGCTGGCCAGCAGCGCGAGCAGGCATCCCGACTTCGACTGGGACGACTTCCTGCCGTCGATCCGCGACATGGCCAGCTACCAGGGCAAGCTGCTCGGCATTCCCTATCGGGTGACGGCGAGCATCCTGAACTACCAGAAGCCGCTGCTGGCCGAGGTCGGGTTCGACAAGGCGCCGGAGAACTGGGACGAGTTCCTGAAGGCGCTGATCGCCACCACCAAGGCCGGCGCGCCGAACCGCTACGGCCTGGGCATCTGGGGGCGCCAGGGGCCGGCGATGGTCGGCGGCTTCACGCCGTTCCTGCGCGGCAATGGCGGGCGGTATTTCGATCCGGCGAACTGGACCGTCGAGATCAACAACGCCAAGGCGGTCGAAGCGCTGCAATTCTACGGCGACCTGATGACCAAGTACAAGGTCGTGGTGCCCGACGCGATCACCTGGGAGTTCGACGAGATCGTCGCCGGCGGCCAGAACGACCGCTATGCGATGACGATCACGCTGGCGCCGTACGGCACGCTGATCAACGATCCGAAGCTGTCGAAGACCGCGGGGAAGTGGGCGTGGGCGCTGGCGCCCGGCGCGCACTCCCGCGCGGACAGCCGGGTGAGCGTCGGCGGCTGGACCTTCGGCGTGCCGACCGCAAGCCGGAACAAGGAGTGGGCGTTCGAGTTCATCCAGATGGCGTGCAGCAAGGAGTGGATGCGACGCTCGGTGGTGCGCGGCAACGCGCCGCCGCGGGTGTCGGTGCTGAATCACCCGGAGGTGATGGCGGCCTATGGCTGGGCGCCGGTGCTGGCGGAGGCGATGCAGACTGCGACGCTGGAGCCGCGCGAGCCGATCTGGCCGACGATGGAGCTGTCGCTGCGCAGCGGCATTTCTTCGGTCCTGACCGGACAGCAGAACGCCAAGGTCGCACTGGACGCGGTGGCGGCCGATTGGCAGCGCGCGCTGCGGCGGGCGGGGTTGAAGGGGTGATGCCGCGCCCGTAAAATCGTTTGGATGGAGAACACGATGACTGCCGAAGGCGCGATCGACTGCGACATCCATCCGGGCGTGCCGAACATCAAGGCGCTGCTGCCGTACATGGACGACTTCTGGCGCGAATCCTTCGTCGCGCGCGGCATCGACGGTTTCGACATGATGAGCTACCCGCTCGGCGCGCCGATCACCTGCCGGCCGGACTGGCGGGTGAAGGGCGAACGGCCAGGGTCCAGCCTGACCAACATGCAGCGCGACGCACTGGACGCGTTCGGCATCCGGCTGGCGATCTGCAACCCGCTCACTGGCGGCCAGGTCGCGGTCAGCGAGTCGATGGGTGCGGCAATCTGCTCGGCGGTGAACGACTGGGTCGTCGAGCACTGGCTGAACCAGGACCCACGCCTGCGCGCCTCCATCGTGGTGCCGGCGCAGGCGCCGCTGCTGGCGGCGGAGGAGATCGAGCGGTGCGCCGCCGACCGGCGCTTCGTGCAGGTCCTGATGCCGACGGCGTGCGAGATGATGCTGGGCCGCAGCTACTACTGGCCGATCTACGAAGCGGCAGCGAAATACGACCTGCCGATCGGGCTGCACGCCGGCAGCATGTACCGCTACGCGCCGACCTCGGGCGGCTGGCCGTCGCACTACCTGCACGACTACGTGGCCAACTCGCAGTTGTTCGAGGACCAGTTGCTCAGCCTGATCTCGAACGGCGTGTTCAATCGATGGCCCGACCTGCGTTTCGTGCTGATCGAATCCGGCGTGACCTGGCTGCCCGGCTTCATCTGGCGCGCGATCAAGACCTGGCGCGGCGTGCGCGCCGAGGTGCCGTGGGTGAAACGCTCGCCGGCGGAGACGATCCGCGAGAACATTCGCCTGACCGTGCAACCGATTCGACGCGCCACGCGATAACGACGTGGTGGAGCGGCATCATCGAGCAGATCGACAGCGACCGGATGCTGCTGTTCGCCTCGGACTATCCGCACTGGCAGTTCGAAGGCGACGCCGTGCTGCCGCCCGGGCTTTCGCCCGCATTGCTGCAGCGGATCCGCGTGGACAATCCGCTGGAGACCTATCCTCGCCTGAAGGAGACCGTTGCATGAACGCGCCCGTCGATGTCGATGCGCGGCTTGGGATCATCGACTGCGATATCCATCCGTATATGAAGCCCGGCGCGCTGAACCAGTACCTGCCAGAGCGCTGGCGCAACCACGTGGTGCAGTACGGCAAGTTCAACTGCGGCATCTACGCCGATCGTGGCACCTATCCGCGCTTCTCGCCCAACACGTCGCGGCGGGATTCGTGGCCGCCGGGCGGCGGACTGCCCGGGTCCGACGTGCCGTTCATGCGCGAACAGCTGCTGGATGCCTACAACATTGCCTATGGCGTGCTGGAGCCGCTGCTCGGCGGCAACACGTCGCGCAACCTCGATGAGGCAGCGGCGCTGTGCAGCGCGATGAACGACTGGCAGGCGCATGACTTCGTCGATCAGGACCCGCGGCTGCGGGCCTCGATCCTGGTGCCGCAGGACGACGCCGAAGCGTCGGTGAAGGAGATCGAGAAGCGCGCCGGCGACTGGCGGTTCGCGCAGATCCAGCTGGGGTCGAAGACCACCGAGCCGTTGGGGCGCCGGCGCTACTGGCCGATCTTCGCCGCGGCGCAGGCCAACAACCTGTCGATCGGGCTGCATATCGGCGGCACGCAGAACAGCGCGCCGTCTGCCGTCCGGCTGGCCGCAGTTCTACGTCGAGGACCACCATATGCTGGTCCACTCGATGCAGAACCAGGCGGCCAGCCTGATCCTGGAGGGCGTGTTCGAGGCGTTCCCCAACCTGAAGGTCTGCCTGATCGAGGGCGGCTTCGCGTGGGCGCCGTCGCTTGGCTGGCGGCTCGATGCGCACTGGGCGAAGATGCGCGACGAGGTGCCGCAGGTGAAGCGGCCGCCGTCGGAGTACATGCGGACCAACCTGTGGTTCGCGACGCAGCCGGTCGAAGAGCCGGAGAACCCGGACGATCTGCGCCAGGTGTTCGAGTGGATCGGCTGGGACCGGATGGTGTACTCGTCCGACTATCCGCACTGGGATTTCGACGATCCGCACCTCGCGTTCCGCTTCCAGATGACGGAGACCGAGAAGCGGATGCTGTTCCGCGACAACGCGCTGAACGTTTACACGTTCCGGGACTGAGCGCCATGGCCGGGTTTTGCCCGGCCTGATGTTTGGACTAGGCTGTTTCCAACCGTTCCATCCGCAACGATGCGAACGAACGGGAAGGAGACAGTCATGCCGCACGCCATCACCCGCCGCCATCTGCTTGCCGCTTCGGCTGCGGCGCTCGCCGCGCCCGCAGTGCGGACGGCGCACGCGGCGGATGCGGCGGTGCAGCTGATCAGCCATCGCTACCCGGGGTTGGAATACTACGCCGAGAAGTTGAAATCCGCCCTGCCCGGCGTGGCGGTGGACACGCGGCTGATGCAGGCGCCGGATGCGATCCAGCTGCAGCGCCTGGCACTGTCGTCCGGCTCCACGCAGCTCGACATCCTGTGGGCCAACAGCATCACGCTTGCCTCGTACGCCAAGAGCGGCTGGCTGGAGCCGCTGGACGATCTCTGGGCGAAGCACAAGGACGAGTTCAACCTGGGCGACTACAATCAGGGATCGGTCGCTGGCTGCTCGTACGATGGCCACATCTACGGCATGCCGCTCACCACCAACACGATGCTCTATGCCTACCGGTCCGATCTGTACGACGAGAAGGGCTTGAAGCCTGCCACCACCTGGGACGATTACGTCGCCAACGCCAAGGCGCTGAACAGTCCGCCGCGGCGCTACGGCGTCGTGCTGGCGCTGAAGAGCGACATGGTGAACAACGAGATGCACTCGGCCATGAACACGGTGGGCGACGGCTGGTTCGACAAGGACTGGCGTCCGACGTTCAATGACGATCGCGGCGTCAAGGCGGTGGAGACCATCAAGCGCCTGGCGCAGTACTGCGGTGCCCGGCTTCACCGCCGTGCACAACGACGAGCACACCGTGAACATGAGCCAGGACATCGCGGCGCAGGGCCAGCAATGGGCGACGCGCTGCGCGACGATGGACAATCCGGACAAGTCGCGCGTCGTCGGCAAGATCAAATGGACGGTGATGCCCGAGGGCGGCAAACAGGTGATGATCAGCGACACCTACTGCATCTCGCGCTTCACCGGCAAGGACAAGGACATGCTGTTCCGCCTGCTGGCCAGCGCGCTGCGCGAGGAGAACCAGCGTGGCGCCGCCGCGCTGATGACGCCACCGCGCAACGCGGTGCTGAACGATCCGGCGCTGCAGGCGAAATACCGCTGGTATCCGGCGGTGTCGCAATGCCTCGCAGTGGCGAAGCCGCTGCCAGCGCTGCCCGGAATTCTCCGAGGCGTCGGAGATCATCAACAAGCGCATCGTGCAGGCGATCGTCGGGCAGATGGAGACCAAGGCGGCGCTCGACGCGGCGGCGACCGAGGTCCAGGCGATGCTGGCAGCAGCGAGGCTACTACAAGTAGCACCGGCACGCCATGTGGCTGTTCATGCTGCCCAGCCTCGCGGTGATGACCGTGGTGCTGGCCTATCCGCTCGCCTCGGCGATCTACTATAGTTTCCTGCGCTACTATCTCGGCGGCGGCGCTCCGCAGTTCATCGGCCTGGCCAACTATCTCGAGCTGCTCGCCGACGAACGCTTCTGGGGCGACCTGCTCAACACCGTCATCATCGTCGGCGCCAGCGTGGTCTTGCAGCTGGTCATCGGGCTGGCGCTGGCGCTGGCGCTCTACGCGGCAACACGCGGCGTGCGGCTGATCTCGCTGCTGAACTTCCTTCCCAACGTCGTGACGCCGGTGGTCGGGGCGATCTTCCTGAAGTGGATGTTCATCGGCCGCTTCGGCCTGCTTGGATTCGACGCTGATCTCGTTCGACGTATATCCCGCCGAACTGGCTGGGCGATCCGGTGTGGGCGAAGATCACGTCTGATCCTCGCCGACACCTGGAAGTTCATGCCGTTCCTGATGCTGGTGCTGTACGCCGGCCTGCAGGCGTTCGACACGCAGTTGCTTGAAGCGGCGCAGATCGACGGCGCCAACGCCTGGCAGCGGCTGCGCTACGTGATCCTGCCGATGATGAAGCCGCTGATCCTGTTCGTGGTGGCGATCCGCGCGATGGACGCATTCCGCTTCTTCGATCTGGTCTACGTGCTGACCAACGGCGGCCCCGGCACCGCGACCGAGACCATCACGCTGTACACCTACCAGATCGGCTTCCGCATGCTGGAGGTGGGCAAGGCCTCGGCCCTCGGCGTCCTCACGCTGGTCATCGTGGCGGCGATGATCGCGGGCCTGATCGTGCTGATGTCGCGGCGCGGGCGGGAGGCGTTCTAGACGTGAGCACTCGGCCTCCCTCGTCATGGCCGGGCTTGGCCCGGCCATCCACGTCTGACGGTGACCCATGAACCGCCGCGCCAGCTTCCAGATACCGCTGCTGATCGGCCTGATCGTCTTCACCCTGATCAACCTGATCCCGATCCTGTGGGGCTTCCTGATCTCGATCCGCCAGCCGGCCGATGCCTTCGCCATTCCACCCAAGCTGATCTTCGATCCGACGCTGATCTTCCACTACGAGGTCTGGGTCGAGCGCGGCTTTCTCGCCTTCCTGCTCAACAGCCTGATCATCGCCACCGGCACGGTCTGCATCTCGGTGCCGATCGGCACGCTCGCCGCCTACGGTCTGGCACGCACCAAGGCGCGGCATTCCCGCTCGCTGCTGTTCGGGCTGCTGGCGGTGCGGATGTTCCCGCAGATCCTGCTGGCCATTCCGTTCTTCGTCATGGCGCGCACGCTGAACCTGATCGACAGCTACTGGATGATGATCCTGGCCATGGTGGCGATCAACCAGCCGTTCACCGTGTGGCTGATGCGCAGCTTCTTCCTCGACGTGCCGGTAGAACTGGACGAAGCAGCGCTGATCGACGGATGCCAACCGCTGGCAGGCGTTTCGGCTGATCGTGCTGCCGACGGTGCGGCCCGGGCTCGCGGTGACCGCGCTGTTCAGCGCGCTGCTCGCCTACAACGAGTTCCTGTTCGCGCTGATCCTCACCGGCAGCCGCACCAAGACGCTGCCGGTGGCGATCGCCGAATACGGCGGCGAGGACATCAGCTACTGGTCGCTGTCCGCGGCCGGCGCAATCGGCATCATGCTGCCGGTCGTGCTGTTCACCATCGCGGTGCAGCGCAATCTGATCCGCGGGCTGACATTCGGCGCGGTGAAGGGCTAGACTGCGCGCACCGCCAGGAGACCGACCGGATGAACGTCGAAGTGCGCGACCGCGCGCCGCCCCCACAGGCCCAGCAGAGCCGCCTCGCCATCGCCGACTGCGACCTGCACCTCGGTCCGCGTTCGCTCGACGACCTCGCGGCCGTTCCTGTCGTCGCGCATCCAGCACCACATCGACACCTACGGCATGGCGCACCGCATCGGCTGGCAGAACGGCGAGCCGGCCTATCCCAAGTCCGCGCCGTTACGCCGCGCGGCGCGATGCGTTCCCGCCGAACGGCGGCCCGCCCGGCAGCGATCTCGAGTTCACCCGCCGCCAGCACCTCGATCCGTTCAACGTGCAGCTGGGGCTGATCAACCCGCCGCTGCCGTCGCAGAACTTCATGAACGCCGACCTCGGCAACGCGATGAGCCGCGCCTTCAACGAGTGGCAGATCGAGGCGCTGGTGCGGCCCGAGCCCCGATTGCGCGCCTCGATCGTGGTGAACTACGAGGACCCGCCAGCCGCCGTCGCCGAGATCGAGCGCTGTGCCGGCATCGCGGGCTTCGGCCACGTGCTGCTGATGAGCCGTACCACGGAACCGCTCGGCGCGCGCCGCTATGCGCCGATCCTCGACGCTGCGGCCGCGGCCGACATCCCGCTGGCGATGCACGCGTTCGGCTTCGGTGGCCATCCCTCCACGTCATCCGGCTGGCCGTCGTTCTATCTCGAGGACATGGTCGGCCACGCGCAGGGCTTCCAGGCGCACCTCACCAGCCTGGTCATCGAGGGTGCGTTCGAACGGCTGCCGCAGCTGCGCTTCGTCATGATCGAGGGCGGCTTCGGCTGGCTGCCCTCGTTGTGCTGGCGGCTCGACAAGCTGTGGCGGCGGCTGGCCGACGAGACGCCGCACCTGAAGCGGCTGCCGTCCGAGTACATCCGCGACCACGTGTGGCTGACGACGCAGCCGATGGAGGAGCCGCCGGACCGCGACCACCTGCTCGACCTGATCGAGTGGGTCGGCTGGGACCGGCTGCTGTTCGCCTCGGACTATCCGCACTGGGACTTCGACGACCCGTCGCAGATGCTGCCGCAGATCGACCTGGCGCGGCGCCGGCAGGTGTTCCACGACAACGCGTTCGCGCTGTACGGACGCTGATTGCGGCGGTTCGCTTATGGCACGCTGCTCGGCGACCAGGCACTTGGCGAAGCCTCGCCGGCCACGCTGATCGGCTGGCGCCGCCGTGCATTGCGCGGCACGCGGTATCCGACGCTGCGCGCGACCGCACTTGCGCCGTGGCTGGTGCGGTGGTGGACGTGCCGGCACAGGTGCTCTGGCGGCTGATTGCCTATGAAGGACTCGCCTATAGCCTGACGCGGGTTGTCGTACAGGCGGCGAGCGGCAAGACTGCCGCACACGCCTGGATCGCGCCGGGCGGTACGCACCGGCCATGGAGGGAATGAACATGCTGCAGCCGCCGCCGGCCCGTCCTGGCATGCGCGAGGACGAGGTCGATACCCCCGCCCTGCTGGTCGATCTCGACGCGTTCGAGTTCAACCTCGATCTCATGGCCGAGTTGCTGGCGCCCACCGGGGCGAAGCTGCGGGCGCATGCCAAGACGCACAAGTCGCCGGTGATCGCCAGGCTGCAGATGGCGCGTGGCGCGGTCGGCCAGTGCGTGCAGAAGGTGGCCGAGGCGGAGGCACTGGCCTGGGGCGGCATCCCCGACATCCTGGTGAGCAACGAGGTGGTCGGCGCTTCGAAGCTGGCGCGGCTGGCGGCACTGGCGCGCATCGCCAAGGTCGCGGTGTGCGCCGACGATGCGGCACAGGTGGCAGCGATCGAGAGCGCCGCGGAAGATGCCGGCGTGCGGCTGCCGGTGCTGGTGGAGATCGACGTCGGTGCCGGACGCTGCGGCGTCGCGCCCGGACCGGATGCAGTGGCGCTGGCGCAGCGTATCGCCGCATCGAAGCATCTGATCTTCGGCGGACTGCAGGCCTACCACGGCAGCGCGCAGCACAGGCGCACGGTGGCGGAACGCCGCGTGCTGATCGGCAACGCGGTGGATGGCTCGCGGCGGACGGTGGAGCAGTTGCGGCAGCAGGGCCTGGAGTGCCCGATCGTCGGCGGCGCCGGTACCGGCACGTTCCAGATCGAGTCGGCGTCGGGCGTCTACAACGAGATCCAGGCCGGCAGCTATGTGTTCATGGACGCCGACTACGCACGCAATCTCGATGAGGCGGGCGCGCCGATCGGCACCTTCCGCCATTCGCTGTTCGTGCTTGCCACCGTGATGAGCGTGCCGAACCGCAGCATCGCGGTGGTTGACGCGGGACACAAGGCGGTGGCGGTCGACAGCGGCATGCCGACGCTCTGGCAGCGACCGGACATCCGCTATGTCAGCGCCTCGGACGAACACGGGAAGCTGGAGGTCGGGTCGGAGACCACGGCACCGAAGCTGGGCGAGAAGCTGCGGCTGGTGCCGGGACACTGCGATCCTACTGTGGACCGCTACGACTGGTACGTGGGGGTGCGGAACGGGCGGGTCGAGTGCCTCTGGCCAATCGCGGCGCGGGGTGGGATGTACTGAGACAAGGAAGAAAGAAAAGCTTCACCACAGAGGCACGGAGGACACCGAGACGAAACTTGCCGTGCGTGCGCTGCGCGCGCCTCCTGCAATTCCCAGCACAGGCACTCTTCGTAAGCCAACTCCAACGGTCCGGGACCAAGTTGGCGATGGACGTCGATAGCGAGCCCGATCACCCGCCGGGTCAGGGTGAAGTCATGCGCTCGGGTCACGAAACTCTCTGTGCCCTCGGTGTCTCTGTGGTCAATCTTCCTGAAGCTCCTGCCACGATCCCATACACCCCACGCTCGGCCGGCAACGGCGCGAACCGGCTGGTGATGCCCAACACCGTCTCCGCCCCGCCAAGGTAGAGCAGCCCGTCGCCGGGCATCCGCTGTGCAATCGCCTCCAGTACCTTCGCCTTGGTCGGCTGGTCGAAATAGATCAGCACATTGCGACAGAACACCACGTCGAACTGGCCGAGTGCACGCAGATCGGCGAGCAGATTGAACTCGCGGTACTGCACCATGGCGCGGATCGCCTCGCTGATCCGCCAACCATTCTCCTCCTTGCGGAAGTGGCGCATCAGCATCTGCACCGGCAGGCCACGCTGCACCTCGAACTGCGTGTAGAGTCCGTCTCTCGCACGCGTCACCTGTTCGCGCGCGAGGTCGGTGCCGACGATCTCGATGCGCCGGTCGCCGACGCTGGCGCGGCACTCGGACAGGATCATCGCGATCGAATATGCCTCCTGCCCCGAGGACGATGCGGCCGACCAGATGCGCAGCGACGTGCCGGCGCCGCGGGCGGCGAGCAGCCGCGGCAGCGCCTGGTTGCGGAAATGCTGGAACGGCTTGTCGTCGCGGAAGAAGAAGCTTTCGTTGGTGGTCATCGCCTCGACCACCTCGCGGATCAGCGGTTCCGCGCCGCTCGCGCGCAGCCGGTCGGCGAGCGTCGCCAGATCGCGCAGGCCTTCGCGCTTCAGGATCGGCGCCAGGCGCGTCTCCAGCAAATAGAGCTTGTCGGGTCCGATCACCAGGCCCGAGCGGCTCTTCAGCAGCGTGGCAAACGTCTGGAACGCGGCCGCAGACAGCGTCTGGCTCATGCGCGCGCCATCCGCAGCATCTCGAGCAGCTTCGGCGCGATGCGCGGCAGCGGCAGCACGGCGTGGCACAGCCCCGCCCGCGCCACTGCGCCCGGCATGCCCCACACCACGCTGGTCGCCTCGTCCTGTGCCACCGCGGTGCCGCCGGCATCGATCACGCGACGGGTTCCGGCCAGCCCGTCCGAGCCCATGCCCGTCAGCATCGCCACCAGCACGCGACCATCGCACGCGGCGGCGGCACTGCGCAGCATCGGATCCACCGACGGGCGGCAGAAATTCTCCGGCGGGTCGGACGTCACACGCGCGCGCAGCCCGCCGGCGCCGGCGTCGATCAGCAGGTGCCGGTCGCCCGGCGCGAGATAGATCCGCCCGACCGACAGCCCCTCGCCGTCCCTGGCCTCGGCACATGGCATCCCACCCAGCTTGCCGATGTGCTCGGCGAGGATCGGCGTGAACGTCGCCGGCATGTGCTGCGTCATCACCACCGGGACGGTGAGCGTCTTGCCGAGGCCCTGCACCAGCGTGAACAGCGCCTGCGGCCCTCCGGTGGAACTGCCGATGGCGAGCAGCCGCGGGAGCATGATCGAGGCTGGCCGCAGGCGCAGGCCGGCCGCCTCGCGCGCGGGTTGCGCCAGGCGGCGGCGCATGCGGCCCAGCCCCTTCACCTTCTCCACCAGTTCGCGCCGGAACACTTCGTCGCCGGTCACCGCCGATGGCTTCGGCACGTAGTCGGCCGCTCCGAGCTTCAGCGCGCGCAGCGCGATATCGGCGCCGCGCGTGGTCAGCGTCGAGGCCATGATGACCTTGAGGCCGGAATCGGCGCGCAGCAGCAGCGGCAGCGCGGTCATGCCGTCCATCACCGGCATCTCGATGTCCAGCACCAGCACGTCGACCGGCGTGCGCTTCAACTCGTCCAGCGCCAGCTGGCCGTTGGCCACCCGCGCGACAACCTGCACATTCGGATCGGCATCGAGCATGCGTGCCACCGCGCCCCGGATCACCGCCGAGTCGTCGCACACCATCACGCGCACGGCCCTCGCGTCGGCTGTTCGGTGGTGGCGCGCCGGCGCGGACGGTGACGGTCACAGCAGCCCGACCTGCTCGAACTTGCCGATCAGGATCTCCTCGTCGAACGGCTTCATGATGTATTCCTGCGCGCCGCTGCTGATCGCCTGCTCGATCGACGACATTTCGGTCTCGGTGGTGCAGAACACGACGGGCGGATTCTCCGGACCGTACTCGGCGCGCAGCGCCTTGAGGAACTCGAGCCCGTTCATCACCGGCATGTTCCAGTCGAGCAACACGCAGTCTGGCAGGCGGGCGCGGCATGCATCCAGCGCCTGCCGGCCATCGCCCGCCTCCGCCACGTCGAAGCCGTGCGCCTCGAGGATGCGCCGCGCCACCTTGCGCACCACGCGGCTGTCGTCGACCACCAGGCAGACGCGCACCATGGCGCGCCGCCTCAGGCGGCTTCGCCCAACGCGAGCAGCCTGCCCACGTCGAGCACCACCAGCAGCCGGCCATCGAGCCGGTAGATGCCGCTGCTGAACTGCGCCCAGGCAGCCGACAGGGTCGGCGGGTTGCGCTCGAACGCACTGGCCTTGAGGCTCATCACCTCGGACACCTGATCCACCAGCAGGGCATAGAGTTCGCCGCCCTGCTCAGCCACCACCGACATGCGCGGCTCATCGGCCGGCGGCGCCGGCAGATGCAGACGCCGACGCAGGTCGATCGCCGTGACGATGCGGCCGCGCAGGTTGAGACTGCCGGCGATCTCCGGGGGTGCCAGCGGGATGCGGGTGATCTTGTGCTCGCCCAGGATATCGCGCACTCCGAGGACAGGCACGCCGCAGAGCTGGTCCGCCACCGTCAGCGTGACGAATACGGCCTCTTCCTCGTCGGTCGCGGCGTCGGGGCGCTCGAGGACGTCGGTGGTCATGCGTGTTCTCCTGTTGCCCGGGCGCTAGGCCGCGATCGGCTCGGCGATGCACTGGCGCAGGCTGGCGATCAGCGCATCGCGCTCGAATTTCGCGACATAGTCGGTGAAGCCCGCGTCCCGGCCCGCCTCGATGTCGGCGGGTTCCGCGCGCGCCGACAGCGCGATCATCGGCAGCCTGGCCCACGGACCGCCGGCACGCACGGCGCGGGCGAAGTCGAGCCCATCCATGTCGGGCATCGAGATGTCGGAGACGATCGCATCGAACCTGGCACCCGCTTCCCGCAGCCGCAGCGCTTCGGCGGCACTCGGGGCGGCGGTGACCTGATACCCCGCGGCACCCAGGATCGGCGTCACCAGTTGGCGAAAGAAGTCACTGTCCTCGACCACCAGCACGCGGCGAGCCTTCGCCTGGTCGGCCGGCCGCGCGGCGCCGTGGAACCAGTCCTGCCACGCCTGCGTCAGCCAGTAGCCGGTGTCGATGACGTCGGTGGCGTGGCCGCCGATCACCGCCGAGCCCAGCAGGCCCGGACGCGCGCCGGACAGCTCGATGTTCAGCCGATCCTCGACCACGTCGACGATCTCGTCGACCATCAGCCCCATGCTGCGATCGCCGTCGTTGAACACCAGCACCGACTGCCGCGGCTTCTCGACATCCAGGTTGTCTGCCAGCGCCACCAGCGGCATCAGCTTGCCGCGGTACTGCGTGACCGGCGCGCCGCACGAGACCTCGATCTTGTCGCGCGGGATATCCTCGAGCCGCGCCACCAGCCCGAGCGGGACGGCGAGCTTCTGCTCGCCGCCGGCGCGGAACAGCAGCATCGCCGTGCGGTCGGTGGCACGCAGCGCGTCCATCGCGCTCGACGACATCGCCTTGGCGTCGCCGCCGGCGCCGATGCCGGTGCCGCGCGCGATGCCGTTCGGATCGAGGATCATGATCACCGAGCCGTCGCCCAGAATGGTATTGCCGCTGAACATCGTGACGTGGCGCAGGATCGGCGCCACCGGCTTGACCACGATCTCCTCGGTGTCGAACACGCGGTCGACGATGATCCCCAGGCTGTTGGCGCCAACCTGTGCCACCACGATATAGGCGCCGCTGTCGTCGTTCTGCGTTTCGCCGAGGCCCAGCAGGTCGTTGAGGTTGACCAGCGGCAGCAGGCGGTCGCGCAGCCGCAGCACCGGCGTGTCGTTGATCCGCTCGATCACGCTTTCGGAGCCCGCCTCGTTGTGACCCTGCCCCGCAGCCTTCTGGGCGCGCACCAGTTCGACGACACTGATCTGCGGGATGGCGAACCGCTCGTGGCCCGCCTCGACGATCAGTGCCGAGACGATCGCCAGCGTCAGCGGGATCTTGATGGTGAAGGTGGTGCCCTGGCCGGCGACGCTCTTGAGGTCGATGGTGCCGCCGATCTTCTCGATGTTGGTCTTCACCACGTCCATGCCGACGCCGCGGCCCGACACGGCGGTGACCACCGCGGCTGTCGAGAATCCGGCGCGGAAGATGAAACGCTGCAGCTGCGCCTCGGTCATGCCGGCCAGTTCCGCCTCGCTCGCCAGCCCGTTCTTCAGTATCTTGGCGCGGATCCTGTCGAGCGGCAGGCCACGGCCGTCGTCGGAGATCTCGATGATGATGTGGCCGCCTTCGTGGAACGCGTTCAGCGTGATCCGCCCGGTCTCGGGCTTGCCCGCGGCGCGCCTCTCGGCCGGACTCTCCAGGCCGTGGTCGCCGCTGTTGCGCACCATGTGGGTCAGCGGGTCCTTGATCAGCTCCAGCACCTGCCGGTCGAGCTCGGTGTCGGCGCCCAGCATGGTGAGCTCGATCTTCTTGTCCATCTCGCGCGCAAGATCGCGCACCAGGCGCGGCAGCTTGTTCCACGCGTTGCCGATCGGCTGCATGCGGGTCTTCATCACCCCTTCCTGCAGGTCGGAGGTGATGTGCGACAGGCGTTGCAACGGCACGGTGAAGCCGGTGTTCTCTTGCGTGCGCGCGAGCTGCAGCAGCTGGTTCCGAGTGAGCACGAGCTCGCTCACCAGCGTCATCAGGTCCTCCAGCACATCGACGGTGACGCGGATGGTCTGATTGGGGTTCACCGGCTCGCCCTGCGGGGCTGCCTCAGGCGCGGCCTGCACCGGGAGGGGCGCCGCCGGCGCCGAAGGCCCGGCGGCAGGCGCGGGTTCTGGCTCCGGCTCGGGCTGGGCCTCGGCGGCGGCAGGCGCCAGGGCGGGCGCCTCGCCGGCGGCCGCGGCGTTCAGCGCGTTCGCCAACTGGCTGTCATCGCCCGCCGGCTCGCTCCCGGTAGCGGCCAGCCCGGCAACGATCAGCTTGATCCGGTCCAACGCCGCCAGTACCAGCGTCACCGTGTCAGGAGTGGCCACCAGCACGCCGTCGCGCACCTTGCCCAGCACATTCTCGGCCGCATGCGCCACATGCTCGAGGCGCGGCAGGCCGAGGAATCCGCAGGTGCCCTTGATCGTATGGACCAAGCGGAAGATCAGCGACAACGTTGCCTGGTCGTCCGGCGTGCGCTCCAGCTTCACCAGCGCAACGTCCAGGTCGGCGATGCTCTCATTGGTCTCGGTCAGGAAATCGGCGATCAGATCATCCATCGGCGGCCCCTCTCGGCCCGGCACGGCGCGGGCGGAGCCACATCCTGGGCAGATCAGACGAACAATCGGTAAATTGCCCGGTGCTTTTGGGTGGAAGCCGTTCGCTACGGTGACAGAAGCAGCGGCGGGGCGGCATCCGCCTCGCCCACCCGTCCCGCCGGCGGCATCAGTACCGACAGCCGCAGGCCGGCACGGCGCGCCAGCAAGACGGTCAGCGGCGCCTGCAGGCGACGCGGGTCCGCCAGCAGCGCCTCACAGGCCGCGGCATCGTCGGTCAGCGACAACCCAAGGCCCTCCGGCCAGGCGGCACGCGGGCCCGCGATCGTCACCACCACGCCACTTGCGGGCGAGCCGGACAGCGCCGCGGTGCCCCCGCCCGGCAGACTTTCGGCCGCCAGCAGCACGAGATTGAGCATGACCCGCGCCGCTGGCTGCGGGAACACGGAGTCCGGCTGCAGCCCGCTAAGGTCCACCCGGACGCGCCGGCTCTGCGACAGCCCGTCGGTCAGAATCCGAAGCCTGGCCACGTCCAGGTCCTCGCCGTCATAGCCCCACGCGGCGCGCAGCAGCCTCAGACGCTGGGTCAGCTCGCCGACCGTTTCCTCCGCGAAAGCGATGGTCTCGCTGGCCGGCTGCTCCTCACGCGCGATGTCGATCACGCCGATCAGCGCACCGAGCGGCCCACTCAGATCATGGCAGAGGCGCGCACAGAGCAGCGCCGCTACCCGCAGAGGTTCGTCCATGCCGGTTTCCGCCTCTTGGCCATGGGGACGGCACACGCACTGCGCGGGTTTTTCGGGAAACTTACGGGCGCACATGCCGCGGAGTTCGAGACTTCGTGGGACTTGAACCCGCGAGGGGGATGGCGCAAGTCACCATGGGAAAACAGGAGCGACAGCGTCCGATGATCGACCCGTTCGGCCGGGCCATCACTTATCTCCGCGTTTCGGTGACGGACCGGTGCGACCTTCGCTGCGTCTATTGCATGGCGGAGGACATGTCGTTCCTGCCAAAACGCGACCTGCTGACGCTCGAGGAGCTGGACCGGATCTGTGCGGCCTTCATCCGGCTGGGCACCAACAAGATCCGCATCACCGGCGGCGAGCCGCTCGTGCGGCGCGACGTGATGACGCTGTTCCGCAGCCTTGGCGCCCGGCTGGGCGAGGGCGGATTGCAGGAACTGGTCGTCACCACCAACGGGACCCAGCTCGCGAAACTGGCGGACGGGCTCTACGCGGCCGGCGTCCGCCGCATCAACGTCTCGCTGGACACGCTGGACCCCGAAAAGTTCGCCAGTATCACCCGCTGGGGGAAGATCGGCGCGACGCTCGACGGCATCTTCGCCGCCAAGGCGGCGGGCATGGCGATCAAGATCAATGCCGTGGCGATGAAGGGCGTCAACGAGGACGAGTTCGACGGCATGCTCGCCTGGTGCGGCGATCACGGCTTCGACCTGTGCCTGATCGAGACCATGCCGATGGGCGACATCAGTGGCGACCGTACCGAGCAGTACCTGCCGCTGTCGATCGTGCGCTCGCGCCTCCGGCGCCGCTGGACGCTGGAGGACACCGACTATCGCACCGGCGGACCGGCGCGGTACTTCAACGTGCAGGAGACCGGGCGGCGCGTCGGCTTCATCACGCCGATGACGCACAATTTCTGCGAGAGCTGCAACCGTGTGCGGCTGACCTGCACCGGCACTCTGTACATGTGCCTCGGACAGGACGACGATGCCGACCTGCGCCGCGTGCTGCGCGCCGGCGCGACCGACGCAGCGCTGGACGATGCGATCCGCGAGGCGATCAGCCGCAAGCCGAAGGGGCACGACTTCATCATCGACCGTCGCCACGACCGCCCGGCCGTGGCACGACATATGAGCGTCACCGGCGGCTGAACGCGTTTCAGACCGTGTACGGGACACGCACCCCTGGTTCGCCGGCGGGAAATCCCCTGGCATCGCGGGTCACCAACAACATCGCGCGCGCCTGCGCGGATGCCCATACGATCGCGTCGTCGATGGATATCAAGGCGAAACGGCGCAGGAAGTCCCGCGTGCCGGGCTCCGTGGCGGAGCTTGTGCCGACCAGGACCTCCTCCAGGTGATCAGGCTAAGGGCCTTTGCAGGATACCGGTCGAGCTCGTCGCGGGTAGCCTGAATGCCGCGCAGGTAGTGTATCAGGACGTTGGTATCGACAGCGCCTTCACCATTCCGAACGAACCTTGCGCTGCAAGGCGACCCCCTGGGCGCCTTCCGATCCCCACAGGCCGAATACATCGGTATCGGCGCTGCGCCTTTGGGCAGCGAGATACGCCGCCACCGCCTCGCGGATAAGCGCGGCGCGCGATCTCTTGTGCGTTTTCCGAGTTCCGTCAGCTCCCGCCGTCGTTGCCAGCGCCGGTAGCCCTGGCCCCGGGAAGCGTGCAGGCTTGGCCTGCCGGCCAGCGAGCCGGGACGGGAGACTGCAACGTTTGGGAGAACAAATCATGATCAGTCGCAGGGCTGCGATGGCGAGCGGCTTCGCCCTTGCTGCAGCCGGGCAGCCACGGGCACGCGCCGCGGCGAGGTCCGTGAAGATCGGCAACACCATGCCGTACAGCGGACCAGCCTCGACCTACAGCGTCATCGGCCGCACCGAGGTCGCCTTCTTCAACATGGTCAACGACCAGGGCGGCGTCGACGGCCGCAAGATCGAGTTCATCTCCTACGACGACGGCTACAGCCCGCCCAAGACCGTCGAGCAGATCCGCCGCCTGGTCGAGCAAGACCAGGTCGACTTCACCTTCCAGACCTCGGCACCCCGACCAACTCCGCCATCGCCGAATACCTGAACCACAAGAAGATACCGCATCTGTTCGTCGGCTCCGGCGCCAGCAAATGGAGCGACACAAGAAATACCCCTGGACGATGGGCTGGCAGCCAAGCTACCGGACCGAGGCGCAGATCTACGCCAAGTACATCCTGGCCAACGTCAAGAATCCCAGGCTCGCGATCCTCTACCAGAACGACGACTTCGGTAAGGACTACCCACTCGGCGTGCGCGACATCCTTGGCAACGACTGGGACAAGATCGTCGTCAAGTCGGTCGAGCTACGAAACCACCGATGCGACCATCGATTCTCAGATCGTCGAACTGCAGAATTCCGGCGCCAACGTGCTGCTGGTCGCGGCCATTCCGAAGTTCGCCGCCCAGGCCATCCGCAAGGTCCACGACCTGCAACTGGAAACCGACCTTCTTCATGACCAACGTGGCGATCTCGGTCGGCACGCGTGATGCAGCCGGCCGGACCCGAGAAGGCCATCGGCATGCTGAGCACCGCATACGTGAAGGATCCCACCGACCCGTCATGGCAAGACGATGCCGACATGAAGGAGTGGCGCGCCTTCATGGCGAAATACCTGCCGAGTGGCGACACCACCGATGCGGCCACGTGTTCGCCTATGGGATCAGCACGACCATGCTGGCAGGTGCTCCAGCAGTGCAAAGGCGACTTCTCTCGACCGAACGTCATGCAGCAGGCCGAGAACCTGCACGACATGGAACAGCCGATCCTGCTGCCCGGCATCAAGCTGAACACCAGCCCACACCGAGCACCGTCCGATCACGTCGCATGCAGTTCCAGAGATGGGACGGCAAGACCTGGGTGCGCTTCGGCGACCTGATCACCGGTGCCACCGTGTAGCCTGCCGGCCGGGCGGTCTCACGGCCGCCCGGACCGGTGATACGGATGGCCCGCCGCGATCGTGCGCGCGCGGTAGACCTGCTCGGCCAGCATGGCGCGCACCAGGAAGTGCGGCCAGGTGAGCCGGCTCAGCGACAGCACGAAATCGGCACGCGCGATCGCCGGCGCGTCCAGCCCTTCCGCGCCGCCGATCAGGAAGCACACCGGCCGGCCTGTCGCCAGCCAGCGCTCCAGCAGGGCGGCCAGTTCCAGGCTGTCGACCATGCCGCCGCCGGCGTCGAGCGCCACTGCAAATGCCGCATCAGGCAGCGCCGCCAGCAATGCCTGGACTCTCGCGCCGCTTCGTCTCTGCCGGTGCCCCGCGCGCCTCGGCGATCTCGGTCACCGCGAACCCGGGGCGCAGCCGCGCGTTGTAGCGCGCGAACAATTCGGCCTCGGGTCCCTGGCGCAGGCGTCCGATGGCGATCAGCCGCAGCATGGACAGACCCCCACATCGCCGGCATGACCGTGCCCGATAGCACCGGCATCGACCGGCGCGAAGCCGATGGCGAGGCGAAGCTCGGAGCGCCGGCGGGTCTTGCCGTCGGGCGCCATGATGCTCGACGCTGCACCCCGCACGAACGGGGGCACACATGGACTGGCCGCAACAGCACGAAGTCTTCGACGCCGGCGACGTGACGCTGCAATCGGGCGCGGTGCTGCGCGACGCACGATTGTCCTGGAAGGCGCACGGCACGCTCGCATCGGGGCGCGACAACGTCGTCGTCTATCCCACCAGCTACGGCGCGCAGCACCCGGACCTCGAATGGCTGATCGGTCCGGACGGCGTGCTCGATCCGACGCGCTGGTTCATCGTCATCTGCGACATGTTCGGCAACGGACTGTCGTCCAGCCCGTCGAACACGGCCGGCTATCCATCGCTGGTGACGGCATACGACAACGTGCAGACCCAGCGCCGGGCGCTGCGCGCGCTGTTCGGCATCGAGCGCGTGGCCTGCGTCTACGGCTGGTCGATGGGCGGGTTGCAGGCCTACCACTGGGCCGCGCTGTTCCCCGACGCGGTCCAGCGCATCGTGGTGAACTGCGGCGTCGCGCGCACCGCCGTGCACAACCAGGTCTTCCTGCGCAGCCTGATGGCGACGCTCGAGGCTGCACCCGAGCACACCGGCGACGGCCGCTTCTCGTCCGAGCCGCGTCTGGCGAAGCGGGCGTTCGGGCGTATCTACGCCGGCTGGGCGCTGAGCCAGGACTTCTATCGCGCCGGGCTTCACCTGACGACTTCGCCCGACCTCGACACCTTCCTGCGCACCGACTGGGAGGACCGCTTCGGTGCACGCCCGGCCGCCAACCAGTACGCGCAGCTGCGCACCTGGGACGCCGCCGACATCAGCGACAACACGCTGTACGGCCGCGACCTGCCGCGGGCGCTGCGCGCGATCCGTGCCCGCGTGCTGCTGATGCCGGGCGAGACCGATCTCTATTTCCGCGTCGCCGACAACGCCGCCGAACTGCCGTTCCTCGTGCAGGCGAAGCTGCGGCCGATTCCCAGCATCTGGGGTCATCGCGCCGGCAACCCGGCGACCAATCCCGACGATGCGCGGTTCGTGCGCGACGCCGTGCGGGATTGGCTCGCGCGCTAGCCTGCTCGACGTCGGGACGCGCACTGGACGTGCTCGCCACAGCGTGTCTTTGCGCCATGGGGCGTGGCAGGGCAATCTTGTGGCGGCGCGGCGCACCTTCGCGTGTCGCAGTCATCCATCCCGTCCAGCATGAAGGAACCGGCCATGGCAACGATCACGTCGAGCAATCCAACCGCTGTGCGCGCACCGACCGGCTACACGCACGGATTGCTGCTGCAGGGCGTCGAACGCCGGCTGATCGTCTCGGGACAGGTCGGCGTCGCACCGGACGGATCCGTGCCGAGTACCGGGGAGGGCCAGATCGCCCAGGCCTTCGCCAATCTGCGCGCGGTGCTGGAGGCGAACGGCATGAGCGTCACCAACCTGGTCAAGACCACGGTCTTCCTGACCGACCGCTCGCTGCTCGCCTCGTTCCGCGCGGCGCGCGATGCGGTGTATGGCGGGCATGCGCCGTGCTCGACGCTGCTCTTTGTCGCCGGGCTGGCGGACCCGCGGTTCATGGTGGAGATCGAGGCCGAGGCTGTAGCCTAGCGCGGACGACGCAGGCGCGCCGGCCCTCACGAGGCGCCGGCGATCGGCACCAGATGGGACAGGAACACCTCGGCGCAGACCCGCCATGAAAAGCGTTCGGCGTGCAGCCGGCAAGCGGCCCGGTCGGCGGCCAGCGCCTCGAGTGCCGCGACCCGCAGATCGGCGTTCGCCGCACCGACCCTGCCCTGCGCCTCCGCCAGCACGTCGATCGGCCCGGTCACCGGGTACGCCGCGATCGGCGTGCCGCAGGCGAGCGCCTCCAGCAGGACCAGCCCGAACGTGTCGGTCAGGCTGGGAAATACGAACACGTCCGCGCCGGCATAGGCACGTGCCAACGCCTCCCCGTAGCGCGGCCCGGTGAAGCGGACATCGGGATGCTCGCGCTGCAATCGCGACAGGATCGGCCCGCCGCCGACCACCACCTTCGAGCCGGGCAGGTCCAGGCTGAGGAACGCGCCGATGTTCTTCTCGACCGCCACGCGTCCGACATACAGGAACACCGGGCGCGCCAGGCCCCAGTCCTCGCATGGCTGCGGCCGGAACAGCTTTAGGTCCACGCCGCGCGACCACGGACGGATGTTGCGGAAGCCGCGGCCGCTCAGCTCTTCGCGCAGCGAACGGGTCGCCACCATCGTACCCGTCGGCGGCGCCGTGGAACCGGCGCATCCACGCGTAGACCGGCCACACCGGCAACCCGGTGCGCGCCTTGATGTATTCCGCAAATCGCGTGTGGAAGGCGGTGGTGAACGAAAATCCGGTCCGCATCGCCCAACTCCGTGCCGCCATGCCCAGCGGACCCTCGGTCGCGATGTGCAGCGCATCCGGCCGGAACGCCTGGATCAGGCGCACCATCCGTCGACGCGGCAGCAGCGCCAGCGGGATGTCGCTGTAGGTCGGGCACGGAATGGTGTGGAAGCGGTCCGGCGCGATCACCTCCACGACGTGCCCCATCGCGCGCAACTCGGCCACCACAGTGGTCAGCGTGCGCACCACGCCGTTCACCTGCGGCAGCCACGCGTCCGTGACGATCAACAGCCGGTGGGACGGCGCGGAGGGCAGCATCGCGTCGCGCTGGGTCGGCGTGTCGAGGCCGACCGCGTCAGACAGCTTCGCGCACAGCCGATCCACGCGGCGCGAAGAACGACAGGCGGTTCTCCACAGCCCAGTCGATCAGTTCCAGACGCCCGTCGTGATGCTCGACCAGCGCGGTGCAGCTTTCCACCCAGTCGCCGTCATTGAGATACAGCACGCCCTGCACCTCGCGCATCTCGGCGTGATGGATGTGGCCGCAGACGACGCCGTCGAAGCCACGCCGGCGCGCCTCGCCGGCGAGCGCATTCTCGAACCGGTCGACCGCCTTCACTGCCTCCTTCACCTGACGCTTCAGCCAGGCCGACAACGACCAGTACGGATAGCCCAACCGGCGGCGCAGCTGGTTGAACCAGCGATTGAACACCAGCGCGGCGGCATAGGCATGATCGCCCAGCAGCGCCAGGAATCTGGCGTAGCGCACCACGCTGTCGAACTCGTCGCCGTGCATCACCAGAAGGCGCCTGCCGTCGGCCGTGACGTGCTCCGCTTCGCCGCGCAGCCGAATGCCGGCGATCTCCAGGCCCATTGGCAGCCAGGCGCGGAACATCTCGTCGTGGTTGCCGGGGATGTAGACCACCTCGGTTCCCCCGCGTGCGTGGCGCAGGATCTGCCGCAGCACCTCGTCGTGGTGCTCGTCCCAGTACCAGGACTTTCGCAGCCTCCAGCCGTCGAAGATGTCGCCGACCAGGAAGAGCTTTTGACAGCTCGTGCGGAGCAGGAAATTCGCCAGGAAATCGCAGCGCGCCCCGCGTGTACCGAGATGGGCGTCCGAGACAAACACGCTGCGGTAGAGCGGTCGAGCGCCAGGGACGATTGGTGCGTTCATGCGACTTGCAGCAGATACTACGCCGCCGTTGTGGATAAAGTTAAGTTTGCGTGACGAAACCTGGTATTAAAGCCAATTGTGAAAGTCATGCGTGAGCAATGGAAGTGTCATCTTCCTGAAACACACGCGATGGCAGGAATAAAACTTCGGGCCTGCCAATTCATCGCCGCTTTGGACTATGATCATTGTGTTCAACCCAGCCGCCGGGATGCGCCGCGCCAGCCTGCTATGGCGCGTGCTGGACGTCCTGGTGGCGAACGGTATCCGCATCGAACTGGCTGAGACCCGGCGGCCCGGCCACGCCGAGGCCCTGACACGCGAGGCGGTCTGTCGCGGCGCATCGATGGTGGTCGCCGCCGGCGGCGACGGCACCATCGCCGAGGTGGCCAACGGGCTGCTGGGATCGGACGCAAGGTTGGGAGTGATCCCACTGGGCTCGGCGAACGTGCTGGCGCACGAGCTTTCACTGCCGTTCGAGCCGCGCGCCGTGGCGGCGGCGCTGGCATTCGGGCGTACCCGGCCGCTCTGGCCTGGCGTGGCGAAGGGCGCCAACGGAGCGCGGCTGTTCGTGCAGATGCTGGGCGTCGGGTTCGACGCGCAGGTGGTGCACGATCTGCCGGTCGCACTGAAGCGCGCACTGGGGCGCACCGCCTACGCGGTGCAGACGCTGCGCGAACTGGCGCTGTACCGCTTCCAGCCGATCCGCCTGCGCCTCGACGGCGAGGAGACGCAGGCCGCCAGCGTCATCGTCAGCAAAGGACGCCTCTATGGTGGCCGGTTCGTGCTGGCGCCCGACGCCTGCGCGGCGCAACCGGGATTCTCCGTGGTGCTGTTCGACCATGCGGGCGTCGTGGCCGCGCTGCTGTACGGCGCCGCGTTGCCGCTCAATCTGCTCAGCCGCGCGCCGGGTGTGCGGCATGTCCGCGCGCGGCAGATCGACTTCATCGGCAACGAAGCATCGCCGGTGCAGGCCGACGGCGACGCCGCATGTCGCACGCCGGTCAGCGTGACCGACGCGCCGGCAGCGATACCGGTGGTGGTCGGGTAGTCACATCGGCCGACGTACGCGCCAGCCATGCAGCAAGGCCCGCTCCGGCACCGACCCGGGCAAGGACGGACGACCGCCTGTTCAAGCGATTGTCCTGTTTGGTCAGGCCGCCGCAGGTTGACTCCGTCGGCCGTCCACTGTCACGGTTTGTGCCTGCGAAGCAATGAAGGGAAACGGTCATGCATCGGCTCGTCGGTCTCATGGCTGCGGTCGGCTCGGCGATGATGATCCTGCTTGCGCTGCCCGCACAGGCGCAGGACGTGATCAAGATCGCTGCTGGAGCACCACTCACAGGACCGTTGGCCAAACAGGGCCAGGAAGTCGCCAACGCGGTCAAGCTTGCCGTGGAGGAGTGGAACGCCAAAGGCGGCGTCCTCGGCAAGAAGATCGCGGTGATGGAAGCCGACGACCAGGGCAATCCCCAGGTCGGTGTTGCCGCAGCCGAGAAGGTCGCTGCCGATCCGGCGATCATGGGTTCGATCTGGGGAATCACGTCGGTCACCTGCATTCCTGCTTCCGAGGTGCTGGATCGCTCGAACATCGTGCTGATCTCGCCCGGCTGCACCAATCCGAAGGTGACCGATCGCGGACTGAAGTCGGTGAATCGGGTTTGCGCCCGCGACGACTTCCAGGCGCCGGCCGGAGCCGTATGGCTGATCCAGGAACTGCACAAGAAGAAGATCGCCGTGTTCGACGACGGCACGACGGGACCACGCGGCGGTGCGGATGAGTTCGAGAAGAAGGCCAAGACACTCGGCGCCACCGTGCTGCGCTATGTCGTCCGCGCCGGCGACAAGGACTTCCGCCCGATCCTCGGGACTATTCCAAAGGATGTCGACGCGATCTACGCCTCCATCTGGGCGCCTGACGCGGCGCTGATCGTCAAGCAGTTGCCGGATGTCGGACTGAGCGTGCCGATGATGGGCCCCGACGGACAGTTCGAGCCGGTCGACTACATCCAGGCGTCGGCCGGCGGCGCCGAAGGCAACTACGTCAGCTTCCTCGTGCCGGACATGAGCAAGGTGCCTTCCGCGCAGGCCTTCGCCAAGGCGTTCCAGGCGAAGTACGGCCCGGCGAGTTCCTATGGTCCGCTGGCCTATGAGGCCACGAACATCCTGCTCACCGCGATCAAGACGGTGGGCAAGCCGGATCGTGCCGCGATCCGCGACGCCGTGCGCGCGACCAAGGAACTATCAGGGCATGCTCGGCAACGCAGTGACCTTCAACGACAAGGGCGACGTCGATTCCCAGACCATCTACATCTACCAGGTGAAGGGACCGGACTTCGTGCAGGTGAAGACGCTCAATCTGGGAAGCTGAGCCTCGTCGCCGATTCGCACCGTCCGATAGATGGCGTCCCTCGATACGCCGCGCACCGCTGCTGGTGGTGCGCGGCTTGAGCAAGGAATTCGGCGGCCTGCGCGCCTTGCAGGCCATCGACCTCGATGTCGAGGCGGGCGAGATCGTCGGCATCATCGGCCCGAACGGCTCCGGCAAGACGACATTCTTCAACGTCCTGTCCGGCATTCATCCGGCGACGCTCGGGCACGATCCGTTTCGCCGAGCACGCCGACATCAGCCGTCTGCCGCCGCACCGCGTGACCCGTTGCGGCATCGCCCGCACGTTCCAGAACCAGCGCCTGTTCAACCAGATGACGGTGCTGGAGAACGTGCTCGCCGGCATGGTGCCGCGCACCAAGGCGGGGCTGCTCGACGATCATGCTCGCGCTGCCGGGCGCACGTGCCGAGCAGGCAGCGGCAGAACGGCACGCGCTGGAACTGCTGCGGCTGTTCGGGCCGCGGCTGGCGCCGCGGCGCGATCGGCCGGCGATCTCGCTGTCCTACGCCAACCGGCGTCGCCTGGAGATCGCCCGCGCACTGGCCACCGGCCCGCGCCTGCTGCTGCTCGACGAACCGGCCGCCGGCATGAACCCGAGCGAGACCCGCGAGCTGATGGCCGACATCCTGCGCATCCGCGACAGCGGCCTGACCATCCTGCTGATCGAGCACGACATGCGGGTGGTGAAGGGCATCTGTTCGCGCGTGGTGGCGTTCGATCACGGGGTGAAGATCACCGAAGGCAGCTTCGCCGAGGTGCGCAATCATCCGGCGGTGATCGAGGCCTATCTCGGCCATCGCGCCGCCGCCGCGGCGTGAGCATGCCGCTGCTGCAGCTGGACAACGTCATGGCCTATTACGGGCCGATCCGCGCGCTGAACGACGTCAGCATCAGCATCGAGCCGGGCGAGATCGTCTGCCTGCTCGGCGGCAACGCGTCCGGCAAGTCCACCACCATGAAGACGATCCTCGGCATGGTGCGCGCCGCCTCCGGCAGCGTCGTGTTCGGCGGCGAGCGCATCGACCGGCTGCCGACGCAGTCGATCGTCGGACGCGGCATCTCGCTGGTGCCGGAGGCGCGCCGGCTGTTCGGCCGCATGACGGTGCGCGAGAACCTGGCGCTGGGTGCCTTCGGCCGGCGGCATCGATCCGTCGGCGGAACTCGACGCCGACCATGACCGCGTGTTCGCGCTGTTCCCGCGCGTCAAGGAACGGCTCGACCAGTATGCCGGCACGCTGTCCGGTGGCGAGCAGCAGATGGTGGCGATCGGACGCGCGCTGATGGCGCGGCCGAGGCTGCTGCTGATGGATGAGCCGTCGATGGGACTGGCACCGGTCCTCGTCGATCAGGTGTTCGACATCATCCGCACGATCAACCAGCAGGGCACCACGATCCTTGTCGTCGAGCAGAACGCCGCGGTGGCGCTTGGCATCGCGCATCGCGGCTACGTCCTGCAGAACGGGCGCATCGTCCGGCCGACACGTGCCGCCGCGCTGCTCGCCTCCGATGAGATCCGTCGCGCCTATCTTGGAGACGAGGACTGAATGCTGAGTTTCGCCGACACGCTTGCGATCCTGCCGCAGCAGCTGGTGTTCGGCATGACGCTGGGCACCGCCTACGGCCTGATCGCGATCGGCTACACCATGGTCTACGGCGTGCTGTTCATGATCAACTTCGCGCATGGCGACGTCTTCATGATCGGCGCCTATATCGGCTGGGCGCTGCTCGGCATCCTGCTCGCTTCGCACGTCGTGCCGATGAACCCGTTCTTCGTGCTGCCGCTGCTGCTGGTCGCGGCGATGGTCGTCACCGGGCTGCTCGGCCTGCTGCTCGAACGGCTGGCCTATCGGCCGCTCTACCAGCGCGGCGCGACGCGCCTCGGTCCGCTGATCAGCGCGGTCGGTGCATCGATCTTCCTGCAGAACGCGGTCATGCTGATCGCCGGCGCGCGCGAGAAGGTCTACATGACCTACGCGGTCTTCCCGCGCGCCTGGCGCTTCACCCTCGGCGGCATCAACGTCTCGGTCCTCGTCATCGTGATCGCCGGCATCGCGCTGGCGATGATGCTCGGGCTGAACTGGCTGGTGCAGCGCACCTGGCTCGGCCGCTCGATCCGCGCCGTGGCCGAGGACCGCGAGATGGCGGCGGTCATGGGCATCGATGTCTGGCGCGTGGTGGCGCTGACCTTCTGCATCGGCTCGGCGCTGGGTGGCGCCGCCGGCGTGCTGGTCGGCTTCTACTACACGCAGGTCGATTTCTACATGGGCTATTCCGCCGGGCTGAAGGCGTTCACCGCCGCGGTGCTGGGCGGCATCGGCAATGTCCGCGGCGCGATGCTGGGCGGATTGATCCTGGGCGTGGTGGAGAGCCTGGCGGTCACCTTCATCAATCCGGCATTCAAGGACGCGATCGCCTTCGTCGTGCTGATCCTGGTGCTGATGTTCCGCCCCGGAGGACTCCTGGGCGAGGCGCTGCCCGACTGGAAGCGGGTCTGACGCGATGCAGGCCATGCTCGCCAAGTGGCAGCGGTTCAGCGTCCCCGCGGCGATCGCCGCGGCACTGCTGATCCCGGCGCTCGCGCCGAACGCCTACGTGATGGGCGTCATCACCCGTATCTGCCTCTATGCCCTGCTGGCGCTCGGGCTGAATGTCGTCGTCGGCTTCGCCGGCCTGCTCGATCTCGGCTACGTCGCGTTCTTCGGCATCGGCTCCTATGTCTACGCGTTCGTGTCCTCGCCGCATTTCGGCCTGCACTGGCCGTTCCCGCTGGCATTGGTCGGCGGCCGTCGGCGTCACCGCGGTGCTTCGGCATCCTGATCGGTGCGCCGACCCTGCGCCTGCGCGGTGACTACCTGGCGATCGTCACACTCGGCTTCGGCGAGATCACCTACATCCTGCTGATCAATCTCGACCGCCCGATCGACATCACCGGCGGCCCGAGCGGCATCATCAGCATCGATCCGCCGTCGCTGTTCGGCTTCGCGCTGCGCGAGAACTGGCAATACTACTATCTGATCCTGCTGCTGATGGGCGCGGCGGTGCTGCTCTCGCGGCGGCTGCGCGATTCACGCATCGGCTGGGCCTGGCAGGCGATCCGCGAGGACGAACTCGCCGCACAGGCGATGGGCATCAACACCACCGCGGCCAAGCTGCAGGCCTTCGCGATCGGCGCGGCATTCGCCGGCGCCGGCGGCGCGTTTCTGGCCTCCTGGCAGCGCTCGGTGTTTCCCGACAACTTCCTGTTCACCGAGTCGGTGAACATCCTGGCCATGGTGATCCTCGGCGGGGTCGGCAGCCTGCCCGGCGTGATCCTCGGCGCCGCGCTGATTGTCGCGCTGCCGGAGGTGTTCCGCGATTTCGCGCTGTACCGGATGCTGGCCTTCGGGCTGTCTGCTGATGATCCTCATGATCTTCCGTCCGGGTGGATTGCTGGCTTTCGAAGGTCCGCGCGAAGAGGCCGACCCATCGGAACAGACGCCGGCCTAGTGTTGTGACCCTGACCGTTCAGACCCCGTCAGCACTGTCATTGCGAGCGCAGCGAAGCAATCTCCTGCGGTTATCGCAGAAGGCAGCGGGAGATTGCTTCGCAGCTCGCCGGCCTTAGAATCCGGTTGCAGCACAGGAGATCCGATCATGCCGTCAGCATCGCTCATCGGCGCGCCGAAGGACGCGGTCGATACACCGGCCCTGCTTGTGGACCTCGATGTCATGGAGGCGAACATCAGCCGGGTGGCGGATACCTGCCGTGCGAACGCTGTCGGCTGGCGCCCGCACACCAAGGGACAGAAGACGCTGGAGATCATCCGCCGCGAACTGGCGAGCGGCGCGTTCGGCGTGACCTGCGCCAAGCTGGGTGAAGCCGAAGTGCTGGCGGCGAACGGCATCCGCGATATTCTGATCGCCAACCAGATCGTCGGGCCGACGAAGACGCAGCGGCTCGCGGAGCTGACGGCGATCGCCGACCCGATCGTCGCCGTGGACAGCACCGCGCATGTCGCGGAACTCGGCGCCGCCATGCAAGGCAGCGACCGGACGCTGCGCGTGGTCGTCGAGGTCGATACCGGCATGCACCGCGCCGGCGTGCTGCCGGGACCGGCCGTCGTGGCGCTGGCGCGCGCCATCACCGATCAGCCGGGGCTGCGCTTCGCCGGCGTGATGGGCTGGGAGGCGCACACCGTGGGGATCGCCGACCCGGCGGAGAAGGCCCGCGCGGTCGCCGCGGCGATCGGCCAGCTGACCGCCAGCGCCGACGCCTGCCGGGCCGCCGGGATGCCGGTCGCCATCGTCAGTTGCGGCGGCACCGGTTCGTTTCCCTACTGCGCCCAGCAGCCCGGCGTCACCGAGATCCAGGCCGGCGGCGCGATCTTCAGCGACATGCTGTACCGGACCCGCTTCCACCTGGACTTTCCGCCTGCCCTGACGGTGCTCGCGACCGTCACCAGCCGGCCGACCGATCGACGCGTCATCATCGACGCGGGCAAGAAGACCATGAGCAGCGATGGCGCCGTGCCGCTGCCACTCGGCGTGGCGGCGCAAGGGGTGGCACTCTCTGCCGAACACGGCACCATCGACCTTGCCGAGCCGAGCGATCTGCCGCGCATCGGCGACCGTCTGGAACTGATCGTCGGCTATTCGGATACGACCGTACATCTTCACGAGGAGATCGTGGCGGTGCGCGACGGGCGGATCGAGGCGATCTGGCGCGTGGCCGGCCGCGGCAAGATCAAGTAGCGACCGCCCGGACGTCGCGCCCTATGGCAGGTGCGGCAGGGCGAGCCAGTCCTGGCTCTGCATCTCGTCCAGCCGTGACGCGGTGCGTTCGAACATCCGCGCGTTCTCGCCGCGCTCATACAGCTGGTCCGGCATCGCGTCGGCCGAGGCCAGCAGCTTCACCCGATGCTCGTACAGCGCATCGATCAGCACGATGAAGCGACGCGCCTTGTCGAAGTTGTCGGGCGACAGGCGCGGGATGCCGTCGAGGATCAGCGTATGGAAGCGGCGCGCCAGGGCCAGGTAATCGCCGGCGCCCAGCGCCGTGCCGCACAGCAGGTCGAAGTCGCAGCGTGCCACGTCATCGGCTGCCAGCGGCACGACGAACCTGCGGCCCATCACCGTCAGCGTCACCGGCCCGCCCTGGGCACCGCCGGTCAGCTCGCTGAAGGCCCGGTCGAGTTCGCGATCGGCGTGCGCATCGGCCGGCACCAGCCAGGTGCGCAGCCCGCGCAGCCTGTCGCGACGAAAGTCGCGGCCGGCGTCCAGCGTCACCACGTCGAGCCGCTGCCTGATCAGCGCGATGAACGGCAGGAAGGCGTCGCGGCCCGGCTGCCCTTTGAACAGATCGTCCGGCGCCGCGTTCGACGTGGCGACCACCACCACTCCGCGCTCGAACAGCGCCTGGAACAGCCGCCCCAGGATCATCGCATCGGCGATGTCGTTCACCTGGAACTCGTCGAAGCACAGCAGCGCGGCCTCGGCGGCGATGGCATCGGCCAGCAGCGGAATCGGGTCCTCGATCTCCGGATTCGCCATGCGGAAGGCATGGAAGCGTGCGTGCACGTCCTGCATGAAACTGTGGAAATGGATGCGCTGCCGGCGGCGCACATCGGCGGCGGCAAAGAACAGGTCCATCAGCATGGACTTTCCCCGCCCGACCGCGCCCACGATGTAGAGGCCGTTCGGCGCTTCCCGCTGCGGGTCCCGGCGCAGCAGGCGCGAGAACAGGCTGCCGTTGGCCGGCAGGGGCGGCGGATCGTAGCCACGCAGCCGCGCCCACAGCGTCTGGAGCCGTTTGGCGACTTCGATCTGCGACGCGTCGGACGCCAGTTCACCGGCCGCCACCAGCGCCCGGAAGGCTGGCAGCGGCCCACGCTGCGCAGGGTTATCGTCGCCCGGGCTGTCCATCTCGGCGCCGCAGATAGCGCGCCGGCCGGCCTGGTTCAACGCGCCCGGCTTCCGGTGCTAAGCAGCACGGATGATGGCACTCGATTATGCGGGGCTGCACGCAACCCCTGTGGCGACCGATCCCTTTGCACACCTGGTGGTGGCCGGCTTCGTGCCGCCTGAGGCGCTGAACGCCGTGCTGGCCGACCTGCCGCCGCTCGGCAAGCGGGGTTCCTTCCCGCTGGATGCCGTGTCGCTCGGCCCGAACGCCCAGGCGCTGATGGACGAACTGCAAGGCCCGCGACTGCGGCGCGGCATCGCAGACAAGTTCGGACTGGACCTCGCCGATGCGCCGACCATGGCGACCCTGCGCGGCTGGACCAACGAGCGCGACGGCAACATCCACTGCAACTCCGCCGCCAAGCGGGTGACCGTCCTGCTCTATCTCAACCCGGCGACCGACGCGTGGGCGCAGCACGAGGGCTGCCTGCGCCTGCTGCGTGGCCCGCACGACCTCGATGACTACGCGGTGGAGGTGCCACCCGTGAATGGCACGCTGCTGGTGTTCCCCAACGGTCCGACCACCTGGCATGGCCACCGGCGCTTCACCGGTCAGCGCTTCTCGGTGCAGCTCAACTACATGACCACCGATGCCAAGGCGCGCAGCGAACTGCGCCGGCACCGCATCTCGGCCTTCATGAAGCGGCTCACGCGCGCGGCGTGAGGTTACCAAAGCTTCACGCGCCGGGAAAAGCTCGCGCAAGCCGGACCGCGAATCATGTCGTCGCTTGGCTTGGAGGAAGACATGATCGGTGGATTGAAGAGCGCCCTGTTGGCAGGCGGCTTGCTGGCCGCCACTCCGGCCGTGGCCGCGACGCCCAACGGCCACTACGTCTGGGTTCCCAACGGTGCCACCGTGGTCCTGGTGCCGTCGGCGCCGGTCGCCGCGGTGGATTTCCCGCTGGCGGGGATGATCGCACGGCAGGACTCGATGCTGCGACGCGTGTTTGCCGACCTCGAATCCCTGATGGCGACGCCGATGCCGGACCCTGGCCAGGTGATCCGCTCGGTGATGCAGGGCGTCCCGCAGGCGATGCCCGGATCCGGCGTGGTGGTGACGTCGTTCTCGACCGGCCACGGCACGTGCAGCCAGACGATCACTTACGGCTATCCCGGCAACGGCGGCCAGCCGACGGTGAAGGTCAGCAGTAGCGGCGACGCCT
Source organism: uncultured Alphaproteobacteria bacterium (assembly GCA_963812075.1). Lineage (GTDB taxonomy): Bacteria > Pseudomonadota > Alphaproteobacteria > Acetobacterales > Acetobacteraceae > JAMXLO01. Next base: position 261,587 of record CAWETN010000010.1, on the reverse strand, counting down.
GCGGCCAGATCGGGGCCTCCGCCCCGGTCGAGATCACGCAGCCGGTGCCGGCGCCGCAGCAGGTGCTTCCCACGCCTGCCGCGCCGCGTGGTGCCCGGCTCTGGACGGTCGGCTACCCGCCGCGTCCGCTGACCACCGGCGCGCCGCCGCGCAGCTGAGCGCTGCCGGGAGTATCGAGGACGCGCCGTCCGGGCGCGTGCCTGCCCTGCGGCACCGCAACGCCGATGCCGCGGGAAGGCGACGCAATGGGCACCGACATCCCCGCGCCGAAGCGGCGATGACGCCGCACCATGTCTCGACGCGCGCGACATCGGGAAATCGCACCGGTTCTGGATCGCGATGATCGGTTTCCGTCACGTGGGTACTGCGAAGCCACGGCCTGACCGTCCGGTTGCGCCGAACATGCGATTCTACCGCTGCGATCACGGCGGCGGCCGGATGAGCCGCCACGACCGCGCGCTGGGAAGATGGTCGGGATGGCGCTGCGGCAGCTCGCCTTCCAACAGGCGAGGGGCGTCACGTTCGACCTGCGCTTCGAGCTCGGCATGACGCACAGCGTCTACATCCACGACCCGGACGGCTATGGGCATCGAGCTGCTGTACGAGCTGCCGCGCGAGGTATGGAAGAACGACGTCGAGGGCGCGCTTTCGATTAGACGGTGGCTCCACGGCGCGCGAATCCCTCTTTCGCCGGCTCGACTCGCTCCGCTAGAGAGGCGAAGAGGAGGTCGAAGGGATGAACGCACAGGCAGCCCGGCAGAGTATCGCTGTCAGTCGGCGAAGAGACGATCGCGACAACCGCACGGATGCTGCCGAAGCGCGCCAGCAGATCGCCGACCTGAGGAGCGACCTCGCCTATCTGAGGCGACAGGTGCACGGACTGACCATGAAGCTGCATGGCGAGCTTGCCGTGCTCGCGGTGCGGATCGAGGACAACGAGCGGCGCGCCATGCGGCGGCGGCTGGTGGTGCGCCGGTGGCTGATGGCCGCAGTAGTCGGCGCCTGGCTGTGGTCAGGCGGCAACGCGATCACCGCGACGTTTTCCGATCGCTTCGTGCTGCCGGGCCTGCTGCTGGCGATCACGACGATGGCCGGCGGAATCGCGCTGGTCGTGCTCATCCTGCACAACAGCGCGGACCGGCAGGAACATCAGGAGCGTCACCACAACTGGTTCCGACTGACCGCGGCCGACGATCCGTGAACCAGGCGTCTCGCCGTCATGGCAGGCCGTACCGGCCCGGCGAGACAAGTTGATGCGGCATCGCGCACAGACGGTTGAACGGCACTGGCGCGAGCAGCCGCCCGACGGCATTCTGGCGACGGCGAAAGCAGCCAGCCATCGGAGCCACCCATGAAGCTGATCCTCGGTGTCCTGCTTGCCGCGATGCTGCCCGGCGGCACGGCGGTCGCGCAGCGCGACGGCGGGGCCGACGCCTACACGCCGCCATCGTGGTCGGCGACGGAGGGGTGGGACAGCACGAAGAGCACGACACCCAGCACCTATGATGGCCCGCATTTCGGCTCGGCGACTCGCAATTCCGACGGACTGCTCTGCGTGACGACGCCGGCGCTGCTCGGCAAGCCGCAGCTCGGCGTCACGACCACCTGCTATCCGGACAGCGCGCAGACACGCGCGGCCAGCGCACGCTCCGCCCGTGGTCGCGATCCGCGGCGTACGACAGGCTCCACCGACTGACCTTGGCGCCGTGTCCGCCACCGGCGGACGACGCGGCCGCCGGACCCAGCCGATCGGGTGAATTGCCCCCACTGGGGGTCGCGACTGCGCGAAATAACCCACGCCATCACCGGCACCCCACGCGAGACGGCCGGATCTGTGACCATTCGCCATCCGATACGTTTGGCACGCCGCCTGCAAGGCACGCGGTACCGCCAATGGCGGCAGCCGAACGGGTGGAGAATGCCGACATGACCAAACCTATCGTTAGCCCCGCCCGGCCTGCCGGCGTTGTCCGGTCGCCGGAGATCCACGGCGGTAACGATCCCAGCTGAAGCCGCTGTGGTCACCCGCAGCCCGCGCCGTTGCGTCGGGGGACGTGCGCGGTCTGCACAACAACAAGCAATACTCATCGACTGGTGCGGCGGCGGGCACGTTTCCCGCCGCTGCCTTTTCTTTTCCTTCGGAGGGCGAAGCAGATGCCGGGACGTTACGGAGCTGTGGCGCTGCGCGACATCGGCCGCTGGCTCACCCTAGACCTCGCCGGCAGGCTGCGTTCGCTTCGACCCGGCCTTCGAGCTTATCGCCCCACCTCGCCATCGCCGCATTCGGCGAGCGGCTGCCAGCACTTCGACCTGCGCCTGTGGTTCGGCGTCGCCGGCTTCTGCGTGACCGCCGTGCTGACCGTGGGCTTCACCCTCGCTGCGGGCCGCCTTTTCACCACGATGATGCTGGACCGCGAAGTGGCAGTCACGCAGGAATACCTCCAGAACATCCTGATCGCTGAGGGATACGAGCGTGGGTCTGCTGCCGATGGCAGCTACCGCGATGCGTCGCCGACCGAGGTCGCCGATCACCTGCGGACCATCCCGGAGACGGTGCAGGCGAACCTCTACGGCGTGGGTGGGCGCGTCCTCTGGTCCACCGACCCGGTGCGGATCGGCCGGGGATTCCAGTCGAACGCGGAACTCCAGCAGGCATTCGCCGGCCAGGTGGCGAGCCGGCTGCGGAGCGAACCATCGGGATACGCACCGTTCGGCCAACGCGTCATCCAAACCTATGTGCCGATGTGGCATGGCGCCGAGGTCATCGGGGTCCTCGCAGTGCACCGGACCCACGCGGAACTCGAGAAAGCGCTGGGTCGTGGACGCCACATCGTCGTGGCTTCGGCGACTGTCGCCGGCCTGCTGCTTTTCGGCGCGCTCTATTGGGTGGTGCTGTGCGGAGCGGGCCAGATCCAGCGGCAGCAGGCCGAGCTTTGTCGCATGTATGGTCTCGCCACCCTGGGCCAGATGGCGGGAGCGATCGCACACAGCTTCCGCAATCCGCTCGACGGCATCCGCAGCGCGACCGAGGCGATGCGGCTAGACCATCCCGATGCCGCGCCGGCGGCCGACGGGATCGTGGGCGAGGTCGGTCGCCTCGACGAACACGTGCGCGAGTTCGCCGCGTATGCGTGCAACGACCCGATATCGCCGCAGCCCGTCGACCCGTTCGACCTGGTTCGCGGCATGCTGAGCCGGCAGCGCGCAGCACTGCGGCGCGCCCGCGTGGAGGTGGCGGTCGACGACCGAAGGGCGGCCAAACGCCTGGTCGCACTGGATCCGCTCCTGCTGATCCAGGCGATGACCAGCATCGTCGGACACGCCATCGCCGGCATGCCTGACGGCGGCCGCCTGCGCGTGGCGCTGGCGGAACCGGACAGCCGGCATAGCTGGATAATGTTCTTCGGCATGCCGTCCGGCCTGCTCGCAGGCATGTCGGACCCGCCGGCTGCCATGCCAACGCCTACCCCGGGACTCGAACTCGGGCTTGCACTTGCCCGACGGGTCCTCGAGCGCTCCGGTGGTTCACTGCAAATCGGCGGCGACGGCGCCGATCGGAGCCTGCGGATCGCGCTGCGTTCGCTACGCTGATCGCCCCGCAGCGCTGCCCAACGGCGCGTCAGCTCCAGCTGGCGTGCGCGCCGATCAGCGCCAGGCCGCGTGCCACGGCCTCGCCGTCATGACGTTCGGGGTATCCGCCGTACACCGAGATCACCCGCGCATAGAGGAGCGTCAGCTCGGGCGCGCCGATGACATGCACCACCTCGCCCTGGCGCCGAGCCATGGCCTCGCGCACCTCATTGCCGATCAGGATGCCCGACAGATAGGCGCTGGCCTCGGTCTCGGCCAGCTGCCCTGCAAGTACCAGCGAGCGGGCACCGAACACGTGGTGCAGCAGGCCGCCGGGATCCTGCGAGCGCCGCACCCCGGCATCGAACGGCACGCCGTCGGACGGTCCCTCGCGCATCCGGCGCGCCAGGATCGTGTGCCCGCGCAGGGCACCCAACGTCTCGCCGGTCATGTGCGTGGCGAATTCGACGATCCGGCCAGCCTCGACCCGCACCCACCTGGAGTGCGCACCCGGCACGCAGGCCAGGCCGCTGCCGCCCATCGCGTCCAGCACGCCCAGCACCTGCGTCTCCTCGCCGCGCATCTGCTCGGCGACGCCCGCCTGGTCGGTCGCGGACAGGCCAGGCACCAGCTTGACCTGGCCCCAGTCGAACTCGATCTCCACCAGCGCCGCGGCGACCTCTGCCGCACCGGCGGGGCACGGCAGGTAGCCGGTCTCCTGCCAGCCCTGCCGGCTGCCGATCATGCCGGACAGCAGCACGTGGTCCTCGCCGGCGGCAAGCCACGGCCCGACCTCGTCGCGCAGCGTCTCTGCGAAGCGTCGGTCCGGCATGGTGTCGAGGCCACGCAGTGCCGTGCGGCTGTCGCGGATCGTGCCGTCGCGGGCGATGCGGAAGGCGCGGAAGCTGCTGGTCCCCCATTCGACGCCGATCATGATCCGTTCCCCCTATTCCTCGTCCGACGCGAGCAGGGCCGCATTGCCTCCCGCCGCTGCTGTGTTGATGGAGATGACGCGCTCTTCGGCAAATCGATACAACGTGAGCGGGCCGCCCGCCTTCGGTCCGGTGCCCGACAGGCCACGACCGCCGAACGGCTGCACGCCAACCACCGCGCCTACCTGGTTGCGGTTGACATAGGTGTTGCCGATCCGCAGCCGCTCGGCGATGCGCCGCTGGGTCGCCTCGATCCGGCTGTGGATGCCCAGCGTCAGGCCATAGCCGGTGGCCTCTATCGCCGCCATCAGGTCGTCGAGCCGGTCGGCCGCGTAGCGCACGACGCACAGCACGGGGCCGAAGATCTCCGCGTGCAGCTGGCCGGCGCGCTCCAGGAGGCAGGCGCGTGGAGCGAAGAAGCTGCCATGTTCCGTGCCAGCCGGCAGCGGCAGGGCGAACAGCGGCGGGCCGAAGCCGGCTGCGGCACGCTCGAGGGCGCCGAGCGCCTCCTGGTCGATCACCGGCCCCACGTCGGTCGCCACGTCCAGCGGATCGCCGATCACCAGCGTTTCAGCCGCGCCGCACAGCATGCGCAGCACGCGGTCGGCGACATCGTCCTGCAGACATAGCAGCCGCAGCGCCGAGCAGCGCTGACCGGCGGAGCCGAACGCGCTGGTCAGCACGTCGGCAACCACCTGCTCGGCCAGCGCTGAACTGTCCACGATCATCGCGTTGATTCCACCGGTCTCGGCGATGAACGGGACGATGGGGCCGTCGCGTGCGGCCAGGGCACGCGCGATCGCCTGCGCCGTCTCCGTACCGCCGGTGAATGCGACGCCGGCAACGCGCGCATCGTCCACCAGCATCTGTCCGACCGCGCCATTCCCCGGCAACAGCGCGAGAGCCGCGTCGGGCACACCAGCCTCTTGCAGCAGCGCCACCGCACGCCCGGCGACAAGCGGCGTCTGCTCGGCAGGCTTCGCCGCCACGGCATTGCCGGCGGCGAGCGCGGCGGCGACCTGGCCGGTGAAGATCGCCAGCGGGAAGTTCCATGGCGAGATGGCGGCGAACACGCCGCGCCCGCCCAGGGCCCAGATATTGCGCTCGCCGGTCGGCCCGGTGAGCTCCCGCGGTTCGGCGAAATCGCGGCGTGCATGCAGCGCATACCAGCGGCAATGGTCCGCAGCCTCGCGCACTTCCGCGATGCCGTCGGCCAGCGTCTTGCCGCCTTCGCGCGCCAGCAGCGAGAGCAACTCGTCCCGCGATGCCTCGATCAGGTCGGCGGCGCGGTCCAGCACCGCGGCGCGGTGCATGCCGCCCGCCCGGTCCCAGGCGCGCCAGCCGCGCGCCAGCCGGTCGAGCGCAGCATCGACCTCCGATCGGCCTGCGTCGTCGATCGCACCCACCACCACGCGGCGATCGGCCGGGCTGCGGATCCGCCGCGCTCCCGCCACCGCTCCGTCGGCCTGCGAGCGGATCGCCGCCAGCACGGCCGGCGCCGTCGCGCGGTCCGCAAGGTCGAGCCCGGCGGAATTGACGCGATCCGGATAGAGGTCGCGCGGCAGCGGGATGCGCGGGTTGCGCGAACCGCCCACCGCGCGCAGGCGCTGAACCGGATCGGCGATGATCGCCTCCTCGGGGACCGACGGATCGACAAGGCGATGCACGAAACTGGTGTTGGCGCCGTTCTCCAGAAGCCGCCGCACCAGGTAGGCGAGAAGATCCTCGTGCGTGCCGACCGGCGCATAGACCCGCACCGGAAAGGCCGCATCGTGGTAAAGCGCCTCGCCCATGCCGTGCAGCCGCTGTGCCTCGAACTCGCCGCCGGCCTCGAGCACGAACGCCAGGCTGTGCGCATTGTGCGTGGCGAAAGCCGGGTAGATCGCATCGCGGCAGTCCAGCATGCGGCGCGCACAGGCGAGCCAGCTCACGTCGGTCGCCGCCTTGCGGGTGAACACCGGGTAGTCGGCGTGCCCCTGGACCTGCGCGAGCTTGATCTCGCTGTCCCAGTAGGCGCCCTTCACCAGCCGTGTCGGGATGCAGTGCCCGGTTCGCCCTCCCAGCGCCGCGACCCAGTCGATCAGCGGCAGCGCACGCTTCTGGTAAGCCTGCACCGCGAGACCCAGCCCGTCCCAGCCGGCCAGCCTCGGGTCCGCCAGCACCGCGGCGAAGATGTCGAGGCTGACCTCCAGCCGGTCGGCCTCCTCCGCATCGACGGTCAGGCCCACGTTCGCGTCCTTCGCCGCCAGCGCGAGCCCGGTCAGCGTGCCGATCAGTGCCGGCACGCAGCGTTCCGCCTGCAGCGGCTCGTAGCGCGGATGCAGCGCGGAGAGCTTCACCGAGATGCCCGGCCCCTCGACCGGCCCGCGCCCGGCTGCGGCGCGGCCGATGGCGCCGATCGCGTGCGCATACGCCTGCTGGTAGCGTTCGGCGTCGGCGTGGGTCTTCGCCGCCTCGCCCAGCATGTCGAAGCTGTGGCGCAGCCGGCGGTCGGCGCGGGCCAGCGCCTCCTCGATCGTGCGGCCCATGACGAACTGCCGGGCCAGCAAGCGCATGCCCCCGCGCAGCGCAGTGCGGATCACCGGCTCGCCGATCCGCCGGATCACGCCGCCGATGACGCCGGACACGTTGTCCAGTGCCAGCACGCGCCCGGTCAGCATGAACGCCCAGGCCGATGCATTCACCGCCAGCAAGTCGCCGTGGCCCAGATGCTTCTGCCAGTCGGCCGCGCCGATACGGTCCTCGATCAGCGCATCGGCGGTCGCAGCGTCCGGGATGCGCAGCAGCGCCTCGGCGAGGCATAGCAGCGCCACGCCCTCTGTCGTGCCGAGACCATATTCGGCGAGGAAGTCGGTGACATCGGCACCGGGCCGGTGCGCGGCGCGCGCGGCATGCACCAGCGCACGGGCGCGGACCGCGACCCCGGGTGGCGATTGCGCAGCCACCACCAACCCGGCGAGCACCTGTGGTTCAGGTGCACGGTGAAGGCGGCGGATGTGCGATCTGTCGTCCGACATGCGCGCCCGCGGCAATAGAAGAAGTCACCACAGAGACACGGAGGACACCGAGAAAGCAACCGGTGGCCCTCCGCCCCGTCGGATCCTTGGGGTGCCTCTTCTACGCGAACGCCGAGGCGTCGAAGCCGTCCGGCAGCACCCCCGTCGGCCTGATCATCTGGTACGGGCCGCGCGGCAGGAACCGACCGGTCCCCGGCTCCGCCTGCACCTTGCCGTCGCGCATCGCCACGCGTCCGCCTTTCACCGTGGCGACCGGCCAGCCGGTCACCTCCACCCCCTCGTAGGGCGTGTAGTCGATCACGTGCTGCATCAGCGCGTTGGTGATGGTGATCTTCTTGCCCGGATCCCACAGCACCATGTCGGCATCCGAACCCGGCGCAATGGTGCCCTTGCGCGGATACAGCCCAAACAGCTTCGCCGGATTGGTGGCGATCAGCTTCACATAGGTGTTGAGGTCGATGCGCCCCTTCGACACGCCCTCGCTGAACACCAGTGGCAGCCGCGCGGCCAATCCGGGCACGCCATTGGGAATGTCGGGGAAAGGCGCGTTGTTGCCGTGGATCCGCTTGCCCCCCTCGCCCTCGTAACTCGAGCCACTGTGGTCCGACGAGATGATGTCCAGCGTGCCGCGCTGCACATCGCCCCACAGCGCCTCGCTGGTCGCTGGGTCGCGCGGACTGGGGCTGCACATGAACTTGGCACCCTCGAAGCCGGGCCGGTCCATGTCAGCGGCGCCCAGCACGAAATACTGCGGGCAGGTCTCCGCCCAAACCTTCAGCCCGCGCGCCTGGGCACGCGCGATCTCTTCCGCCACCTCCGAGCACGACACGTGGAACACCTGGATCGGCTGGTCCACCATCTCGGCCAGCGCGATCGCGCGATAGGTCGCCTCGCGCTCCACAACCTTCGGGCGCGACCACGAATGATATTTCGGCGCGCTGCGGCCATCCGCCATCAGCGCCGCGGTGCGCCAGCGGATCGCCTCGTAGTTCTCGCAGTGCACCGTCACCAGCGCACCGGTCCGCCGCGCCGCCGCCAGCACGCGGATGAACTCGCGATCGTCGAGATGCGACGGCTCGTATGTCAGGAACACCTTCAGACTGCGCACGCCCGAACTCGACAACCTTCGGAATCTCGTCGCGCACCACCGTGTCGGATGGATCGGTGATGATCTGGTGGAAGCTGTAGTCCACCATCGCCCGGCTCGCCCGCCGATGGTACTCGGCCAGCGTGTCGAGGATGCCGTGTCCCTTGAACTGCGCAGCGAAGGTGACGACGGTCGTGGTACCGCCGGCCAGGCATGCGGTGCTGCCGGTGACGAAGCTTTCCTCATCGGCGCCGCCATTGGGGCGCAACTGCTCGATATGGCAGTGCGTATCCACGCCGCCCGGCATGACATACAGTCCCCCCGCATCCAGGGTGTCGCTGCCCTCCAGCTTCTCGCCGATCGCGGCGATCCGGCCGGCACGCACGCCGACATCGGCACGATACGTGTCGGCCGCGGTCACCACTGTGCCACCGCGGATCACCAGGTCATAGTCGGCCATGCGCCCTCTCCGTCAGATGCGGGAACTCGGCCGATAGAATGGCGCATGCGCCGACGGATCGAAATAGTTGGCGTAGAACGCCTTCACGTGCGGCAGCAGCGCCTTGGACAGCCGGCGCCGCTCCACCTCGTCATCCGACAGCGCCTTGCTCAGCTCATCGTGCAGAGTGCGCAACGCGCCGTCGCGATCCACCTTGGTGAAGCGGCCATCGGCGTAGATCACCTCGCCGTCGCACACCACGCTGGTGACGCCCTGCGCCTTGGCGCGCTGCAGCACCGCATCCAGCAGTGGCGTCTCTGCGTCGAGATACGGGTAGCTCACCTGCCGCCAGTCGATCAGCACCATGTCGGCGGCGCGGCCAGGCTCCAGCACGCCCAGCCGTTCGCCGAACGCCGTGGTCTTGGCACCGCCCGAGGTCGCCATGCGGAACACCTGCGCCGGCGTCGGCACGTCGTCCTCCATGCCGGGCACGCGATGCGCGCGCAGCACCATGCGCATCTCCTGCAGCATGTCGCGGTCATCGTTGATGCCGGCCTCGTCCAGGCCGATCGCGGTGTTGATGCCCTTCGCCTCGAACATGTTCAGCGCCGCGACGCCCGAGCGCAGGCGGAAGTTCGACGAGCAGTTGTGGCAGATGCAGGTGCCGGTCGCCGCCAGCTTCTCGATGTCCGCTTCGTTCAGCCACACGCCGTGGCCCAGCGTCATCTGCGGACCGAGCAGGCCGAAGCGCTCGATATAGTCCACCGCGGTGCCGCCGCCGCGTCGCTGCGCGTATTCCTTCTGGTAGGCGGTCTCCACCAGATGCATGTGCAGCGGCACGTTGTATTTGCGCGAGGTCTCCGCCAGCCGCTGCAGCGCCGCGTCCGAGCACCAGTGCAGATTGGCGGGCGCCAGCTGGATCTTCACCCGGCTCTTGTTCTGGTGCCGACCGTGCATGTTCTCGAACAGCGCGAGGTAATCGTCGAGCGAGAGCTGGAACCGGTCGTACCAGCGCTGCATCGGTCCGCGCAGTTCCGCCGGCAGGCTGGCGACGAACTCCGCATCGTCCTGGTACACCAGCCGGTTCTGGTCGCGCACCGCGAAGGAATACGACACGCGCATGCCGACATCCTCGTAGGCGCGGATCACCTCGTCGGCGCGGCCGTCCACCTCCGCGAGCTTGCCCGGCATCCAGCCATGGATGTGCTGCACCGTGGTGATGCCCGAGGCGATCATCTCGAACGCCGAGTACAGCGTGTCGAGATACATGTTCAGGTTGCGCGCCACCATGCGGGTGACGAACCACAGCTCCAGCGGCATGTCGGGCGAGCCCAACTGCACCGGCGTCAGTCCGACATGGTGATGGCCGTTGATGAAGCCGGGCAGCAGGATCTCGTTGCCGGTGCCGATCACCGGCACGGTCGGGTGCCTGCGCGACAGTTCGGCGAAGGTGCCGACCGCGGCGATGGTGCCGTCCTCCTGCAGCACGGCGCCGTCTTCGACCTCGTCCCAGCTATGGCGATCGAGCGCGCGCGTGACCATCGCGCGGCTGCGGATCAGTGATGCGGGCATTGGGGTCTCCTTGGGTTAGCCCCTCCACCCGCTGCGGAGAGGGAGCGCGTCTCCCGCGCTGCGCGGGAGGCAGGGATGGGGGTGCCTGAACGGGCACTCACCATCATTCCGCCGCGATCGCCTCCTGCTCGGCGAAGGCGCGGTCGACCTCGTCCTGCAGCAGCCGCGTCAGCTCGCGCCGCAGTTCCTCCGCCGCGCGGCAGAACAGGTCGCGCGGCCGTGGCAGGTCCACCGGCACGATCGTCTTCACCCGACCCGGGCGCGACGTGAACACCACGACGCGGTCGGCCAGCGCGATCGCCTCCTCGATATGATGCGTGACGAACAGCACCGACGCGCCCGACCCCTGCCACACATCCAGCAGGAAGTCCTGCATCTTCGCCCGCGTCTGCACGTCCAGCGCGGCGAACGGCTCGTCCATCAGCAATACCTTCGGCCGCATCGCCAGTGCGCGCGCCACCGCGACGCGCTGCCGCATCCCGCCCGACAGCTCGTCCGGCCGCTTGTCCATCGCCTCGGCCAGCCCGACGCGCGACAGCGCACGCCGCGCCGCCTCCCTGCGGTCGGCCAGGCTCTCGCCGCGCAGCGATAGCCCGAAGCTCACGTTCTGCCAGACCGACAGCCAGGGAAACAGCGAGGTCTCCTGGAAGATCAGGCTGCGCTCCGGCGACGGCGTCTCCACCGGATCGCCGAACGCCCAGATGCCGCCGACGCTGGCCGCCTCCAGCCCTGCCACCAGGTACAGCAGCGTGGACTTGCCGCAGCCCGACGGCCCGAGCAGCGCGATGAACTCGCCCGGTGCGACGTCGAGTTCGACATCGCGCAGCGCCTCGTGCGCGCGTGGCGTGCCCGCCGCCCAGGTCTTGCCGACGCCGCGGCACACCACGGCGTCCTTGGACGAGAACGGCCTTATTGGCCTAGAGGCCACTCACCACCTCCCGCGGCACCCAGTACAGCAGCTTCCTCTGCACCTGGCGGAGGAGAAAGTCGAAGCTGAAGCCCAGCACGCCGATCAGCCCGATGGTGAAGAACACCAGCGACGGGTTGAACGTGTTGCGCGCCAGCATGATCACCTGGCCCAGCCCGTAGCCGACGCCGGTCGCCTCGGCGATCAGCACCACCATCCAGGCGCCGAACAGATTCATCCGCAGCACCATGAACAGCCCCGGCAGGATCGCCGGGATCACCACGCGCGCATAGATCTGCCGCTTCGACGCCCCCATCGTGCGCGCCACGTTGACCAGGTTGCGGTTCACCCCGTCGATCTGCGTGATGGTCGCCAGCACCATGTGGAAGAACAGCGCCACCACCACCATGAACACCGCCGGCCCGTTGCCGATGCCGAACAGGAAGATCGCCACCGGCAGCCAGGCGATCGGCGACACCGGTGCGAGCAGCGTGATCGTCGGCAGTGTCAGTTTCTCGAAGATCTCGAAATAGCGGATCGCCACGCCGGTGGAGATCGCCAGCGTGAAGGCGATCACCAGCCCGCTCAGCACCCGTCCGGTGGACGGCCAGCAGCGGTGTAGATCACCGCCATGGCGGGCGGCGGGCCGGAGCCGCCGACGCCGATCTGCCAGCGGTTCACCGTGTTGAAGAACTTCGCCTGGTCGACGATGCTGCCGATGAACACGTGCGGCGGCGGCAGCAGCTTGGGATCGGACCAGCCCAGCGCCCAGCACGTCTCCCATATGCCGGCGAACAGGCCGATCGACAGCGCTCCCCAGAACAGCCGCGGCGCAACCGCCACGACGGCCGCCCGCACGCGGGCGAACGGCAATGGCGGCAACGACGTGTCAGGCAGCCGACTTGTACTTGAGCTTGCCATAGAGGTCCTGATTGGCGGCGATGACCTGCTCGAGCAGCGACCAGTCGATCGCGTCGCGGCCCGGCTTCTTCTTGATGTAGCCCATCTCGGCCAGCGACTCGACGCGGTCGAGGATGAACTGCGTCTGCGCCGCGCGCATCGACCACCGACGGCTGCTTCGTCATGGCGATCTTCGCGTTCTCCATCGAGGTCTTGTAGAATGGCCCGACCAGGATCTGCAGCGTCTCGTCGGGCTTCGTCTCGGCCATCAGCTGCGCCTTCATCATGCCCTTGATGAGCGACTTCAACGCGTCCGGGTTCGACTTGATCAGGTCGGAGCGCACCGCCAGCACGCAGTCGGTGTAGCCGGGGCCGTAGATGTCGATGCCGTCGGACAGCATCACGCTGCCCTTCACGTCGTTCAGCAGCGCGGTGCCATACGGCTCGATGGTGCAGATCATGTCGAGCGCACCGGCCTTGAACGCCTCGACCGCCTCGGGCGTGTTGCCCATGTAGCGGACGTTGATGTCCTTGAAGTTCACGTCGTGCTTCTTCATCCAGTCGTACGGCAGCACCTCGAGCGTATCCATCTGGAAGGTGCCGAGTGTCTTGCCCTTCAGCTTCTCCGGGCTGTCGAGGCCGGGCTGCGCCACCAGGATGCAGCCCTGAATGCCGCCGCCGGCGATGATCTTCACCGGCGCGCCGGCGTCGTACAACGCGACGAAGCTGGTGTAGGGGATCAGACCGGCATCGACCTGGCCGCTGCCCAGGAACGTCACCTGCTCGGCGAACGTTGGCGTCATGACGAAGTCCAGCGTCACCCCGTCGTCCTTCGCGGTCTGCAGCGCGTTGGCGAGGAAATAGTTGAGGTTGCAGAACCCCGAGCCGTGCGTGGACTTGATGTGCGTCTCGGCGCCCTGCGCGGCGCCGGCGCCCAGCGCCAGGGTGAGCGTGCTCGCCGCGGTGGCGCGCAGGAAGCCGCGACGGTTGAATTGCGCCGCGCGCAGCCGTGTCAGGTCGATCGTGCCGTGTTCACACATGCCGACATCTCCTGGATGGGAAGGGGTCGCGGGAGGGCGCGTTCATGCCAAGGTCCCCAACGCGGGAGGGATTGGCACGCCAACCGGTGCTGCCGCTGCGCGGCGCTGCGCTGAAGGTCCCGCTTGCTTTCCCCATGCGAGGAACGTGCCAGCCCGCAGCGACGTGAATCGCAGCAGCGGCGACCTCGTATCGCTCCGGTGATAGGCAGCAGGTCAGGCAGAGCGCCCAAATCGACGGCAACCGACAGATCGCCCTTGCAGACCACCCCGCGGCAACTAGAACGCCAACAATGCGCCTCTCGCACCGATCCATCCGGCCGGTCGGCCGCCCCATCAGCTTTGCATTCGACGGCAAGCCGATCGCCGCGCTCGAAGGCGAAACCATCGCGGCCGCGCTGTCGGCGGCCGGCATCGTTGCGTATCGCCGTACCGCCAGCGGCGCGCCGCGCGGGCTGCATTGCGGCATGGGCGCCTGCTTCGACTGCGTCGTTTCGGTCGATGGCCGCATCGGCCAGCGCGCCTGCCTGACCAAAGCCGCCGACGGCATGGTGGTGACCGGCGCCGTCGCGCTGCCGCTGGCGCCGATCGGCAGCGAACCGGATGCCGCCCAGGCCGAGGACCGGAGCTGCGACGTGCTCGTGGTCGGCGCCGGGCCGGCCGGACTGTCCGCCGCCATCGCCGCGGCGGAGGCCGGCGCATCCGTCGTGGTGCTCGACGAACGCGCCGCCACCGGTGGGCAGTACGCCAAGCCCCTCGCCGACAGCCACGCCGACGCCGCTCCCGACGCACAGTTCCGCCTCGGCAGCGACCTGCGCGAGCGCGCCCTGGCAGCCGGCGCGGGCATCGAGACCGAGGCCACCGTCTGGGGCGGCTTCGCCGCCGACGAAATCGCCGCGCTGGTGGCGGGCCGTGCGGTGACATTCCGGCCGCGCCGTCTTGTACTGGCGCCCGGCGCACACGAGCGGCCGGTCCCCCTGCCCGGCTGGACACTGCCTGGGGTGATGACGACCGGGGCGCTGCAGACGCTGGTCCGAGCGCAGCGCGTATGCCCAGGCGAGCGTGTGCTGATTGCCGGCAGCGGGCCGCTCAACCTGCAGTTGGCCTGCGAGCTGCTGGCCGGCGGCGTGACGCCGCTCGTGGTCGTCGAGGCCGCGCCACGGCCGGGCCCCGCCGCGTGGCGCACCGCCTGGCGCATGGCGCGCAGCGCGCCGGACTTGATGCGCGAGGGCTTCGGCATGCTGTGGACGCTGAAGCGCGCCGGCGTGCCCGTGCTGTGGTCGGCGCGCGTGAAGGAGGTCGGCGGCGACGACAGGGTGCGAACGGCACATGTTGCAGGCCGCGCATTCGACCGGAGCCTCGACGTGGATGTCGTGGCGCTGAATCTCGGGTTCCAGCCGGAGGCCGGCCTGGCGCGCGCACTAGGCGTCAGGCAGCGCTTCGTCGATGTCGGGCTCGGGCATCTGGCAAGCGAGACGGACGCGGACGGGCGCACCTCGGTCGCCGGCGTGTTTGCCGCCGGCGACGGCGCCGTTCTCGGTGGTGCCCGGGCTGCCATGGCGCGCGGCCGGCTGGCTGGCCTGGCGGCGGCGCGCGACCTGGGCTTTGCAGCGCCGGATGAGCCCGCCACCCGGACGGCGCTGCACCGCGCCCAGACCTTCCAGCAGGCGCTGTGGACACTGTTCCGCCCGCCTCGCCTGCGTCCCGGCACGCTCACCGACGACACCGTGGTCTGTCGCTGCGAGGAGATCACCGCGGGACGGCTGCGAGCGGAGCTTGCCGGCGGCCTCACTTCGCTGCCCGCGCTGAAGAAGGCGACGCGCGCCGGCATGGGACGCTGCCAGGGCCGCTTCTGCTCGGCCACCATCGCGCGGCTCTGCCCCGACGCGCCGGACGATGGCGCCTTCGCCGCGCCGCGTGCGCCGCTGCGCCCGGTGCCGGCGGCGCCGCTGATGTTCGAGGCACCGGAGTTCGAGGCGCCGCTGCTCGAGCTGCCGACCCCGCCAGTGCACCTGCACCGGCTGCCGGCGCTGCCGCAGGAGACCCGGCGCTGCGACGTGCTGGTGATGGGCGGCGGCCTGGCCGGATTGTGCAGCGCCTACTTCCTGGCGCGCGATGGTGTGGACGTGCTGCTGGCGGAACGCGACGAGGCGGGCATGGCGGCCAGCACGGCGAATGCCGGCAGCCTGCACGTGCAGCTGCTGTCGTACGACTTCAACGACGAAACGCCCGAGGACGGCGGCCAGGCAGCACACACCCTGCCGCTCGCGCCGCGCTCCATCGCGCTGTGGAAGGCGATCGCCGCGGAGGCCGGCGAGGACCTGGGCATCCGCACCGAGGGGGGGCTGATGCTGGCGGAGGACGCGGCCGGGCTGGAATGGCTCCGTCGAAAGTCGGCGATGGAGCGGCGCTGGGGCATCGAGAGCCACGTCCTCGGTGCCAACGAACTGCGCGCGCTGGCGCCGGCGCTGTCGGAACACATCGTCGGCGCCGACTTCGTTCCAGCCGAGGGCTACGGCGACCCGCTGCGCGGCACCATGGCGGTGCTGAAGCTCGCCCAGCGCGCCGGCGCGCGGCTGCTGCGCGGGGCGGAGGTGCAGGCGATCGCGCGCGACGCCACCGCGTGGCACGTGCAGACGACCAAAGGGCTGGTGATCGCCGGACGAGTGGTAAATGCGACCGGGCCGTGGGCGGGACACGTCGGCCGCATGGTAGGGCTGGACCTGCCGGTGACCGGCACCGTGCAGCAGGTGATCGTGACCGAGCCGGCGCCGCCGATGACCAGGCACCTGATCGCGCTGGCCAACCGGCACCTGTCGCTGAAGCAGCAGGCAAGCGGCGGCTTCCTGGTCGGCGGCGGCTGGTTCGGCGGCTTCGATCCGGCGAGCGGGCGCACGCACAACCTGCGCCGCAACATCGAGGGCAACCTTTGGGTCTGCGCCCGCGCCCTGCCGGCGCTGCGCAGCCTGTCGTTCGTGCGCGCGTGGACCGGGATCAATTCCGCGATCGACCGGGCGCCGATCCTGGGCGAGGCACCCGGGCTGCCTGGGTTCTTCAATGCGGTAAGCGCCAACGGCTACACGCTGGGACCGGTCATCGGCCGCATCACCGCCGATTCGCTGCGCGGCGAGCCGGTCGATTCATGCTATCGGCTGGAGCGGTTCGGATGAGCTCCGATCCCTGTCATGTTTGGCCGGCGCGGATCCGGTGGCCGGGGATGACGCTCTCGATCGTCGCCAGCAGGGCGGTGAAGCTGAACGGCTTCTGGATGCATGGCCTCGGGGCACCAGGAACCCTTTCCATCATGTCGGGATGACCGGACATGAGGATCACCGGGACGCCGGTGTCGTCGGCCATCGGGACCAGATGCGGATCCAGACCGTCCGGCAGCGTACAGTCCAGCAGCATGGCATCGATGCCTCCGGCCCTCAGGCATTCCAGCGCAGCGGCGGAACTGTCCGCGCGACTGGTGAAATAATGCCCTTCGAGCGCATCCACGACGACCTCGGATACAAGTGGGTCGTCCTCTACGACCAGGATTCGCTTGTTCGGGCGAGTGTCCATTTCCACCACCATGTCGTCTGCAGGACGCTTTGCCTACCAGCGCTATTATCGATCAGAGTAGATGTACACCCGGCTTTTCTGGAAGTCTGCGGACGACCCATCACGATTTGTTCATGCAACGATGCGGGAGCGGCCTTTCTCGCGGTTCGGCTCAGGGCCGGACTTCCTGCCCGAGCGCCTGTTCGTAGACGCGGATCACCGAACTGCTGTCGTCGCCGCCCATGCCGCGTGCCCGCGCAATTCGCATAAGGTTCATCACCTGGGGCGCGATCATCCCCGGCACCCCCAGCTCGTCGGCGAGTTCGAGCGCCAGCCGGAGATCCTTGTGCGCGAGGTCGAGCGCGAAGGTCGCCTCGAACGCCCGGCTGAACGCCTTCTCGGCAATGTTCCGGAACGCCGAGGAGTTGCCACTGGCGTTGCTGATCACCTGCTGCAGCTTGCGCAGGTCGATCCCCGCCATCTTGCCGATCATCAGCGCCTCGGCTGCCGCGGCCGCGTTGCAGAAGGCCAGCATGTTGTTGACCAGCTTGGCCACCGAGCCCATGCCGATCTCACCCACGTGCACCACCTCGCCGCTGAACGACTTCAGCAACGGCAGCTGCGCGTCGAACACCGCGGCATCGCCCCCGACCATGATGACGATCGTGCCGTCCGTGGCGCGCGGTACGCCACCCGAGACCGGCGCTTCGAGCATCTGGATGCCCTTGGCGCGCATCAACTCGTCAACGCGCCGCGCCGTTGCCGGCGCGTTGGTGGAAAGGTCGACGTAGACCGTGCCCGCCTTCGCGTTAGCGGCGATGTCGGCGGCAACCTCCTCGACGTTGCGCGGCATCGGCAGCGAGGTGAACACCACATCGCACACCGAGGCGACGGCGGCGACCGAGGCCCCTGCCGTGGCACCGAGCGCGGTACACGCAGCGGTCGCCGCAGGGTTCAGGTCGAACACCACCACGTCGTGGTTGGTGTTGCGGATGATGTTGCGGCACATGGGTCCACCCATGTTGCCGACGCCGACAAAGCCAACCTTCATTGCGCTGCCGCCCCCGATGCCTGATTTGCCGGCAGCATGACGTATCGCTTGCCCCCGGTCCACCGCGGGTCAGGTTTGCGTGTGGCGCAGATCATGCCACAGTCAGGCCATGCCCCTGGCCCCAAACCCCGGCGCGATACGCGCCATGCGCTCCACTCCGCTTTGCTCCCTCCTTCTCCTGGCACTGGCCGGCTGCGTCGGTCAGCCGCCTCCGCCACAGGCGTCCGCCCAGCCCGACCCCGGCCCGAACCCTGGCGCGGCTTCGTGCAGCCAGATGGGGATCGCATCGTGGTATCGTGGCGCGTCGCGGGATCGCCGCTCGCCACGGGACCTGGTGGCGGCGCACCGCAGCCTGCCGTTCGGCACTGAAGTCCAGGTGACGGCGATCGAAACCGGCCAGTCCGTCGTGGTGCGGATCAACGATCGCGGCCCGTTCGGCCGGGGCCGGATCATCGACCTGTCGCGGGTGGCAGCCGACGAACTCGGCATGCGCCACGACGGTGTGGCGCGGGTCCGGATCGAGCCGGTGGGGACCGAAACCGATGGCTGCCCGTTCCTGGAGGCACGATCCAACTAGCGGCGAGGCATGCGGCAGGCGATGCGAGCGCCGTTCCCCAGCGCCGTACGGAAATACCATTCGCAGAATTCCGGGAATGCCGCGGCCTCGGCGGCAAGCGCAGCAAGTGGCCAAACGAGTCCATCACGTCAGCCCGGCCGCGGCGCGACGCGAGTTCCTTGACCAAGGCGGGATCCCGCTTTGACTGCCTGCAATGCGCGCCCAGAACTCCGGTTCGTGCTTCGGCTCGATGCTGCCGAAGTGTGGGCTGAGCCAGCACGCCGGGCGCTTTTCCGTTGCATGGCACCAACCTCCGGTGTCATCTGGCCGGGAAACGATGGTCCGGAGGAAACGGTGGCAGACCAGAAGCTTGGAGAGATCCTTTACCCACGCAACTGCCGTGTCGGTGTCAGCCCCGACAAGTCGCAGCTCGCCTTCACCTTCACCTCGCCGACGCATTCGCCCATCACCCTGGTACTGCCTCTGGCGGGAGCCGTCGGACTGCAGCAGAAGCTGGCCCGCAGTCTCATCATGCTGGGTGTCCAGCCGCTGCCGTCGCGCCGCCAGGCAGCAGCGGCGCAGGCCAAGTCACCGAAGGCCGCAGCGGCGGGTGCCGCCGCAGGCCAGCCGGCCGGCGAAGCCGAGGCCGGACCCGGCGAGAGCCCTCCCGCCGCCTGAGCAGCGGAGCAGCGGCCGCATGCCACCGGATCGACCCGCAGAACGGCACACGGCCGCAATCGGGTCGATCGCGCCGGAGGGCGGTCCGCCTTCCCCGGACAACTACGACCGGCTGCCGTATCCGGCGATGCCGCAGGCGCTTTCCCAGCCCCAGCACCTGGCGGCGCTTGCCATCCTGTACGGCCTGGACCCGCCGGACGTCACCGGTGCGCGCGTGCTCGAACTTGGCTGCGCCTCGGCCGGCAACATCATTCCGCTGGCGGCGCGGTTTCCCCACGCCACATTCCACGGCGTCGATCTCGCCCAGCGGCACATCGACGAGGGCCGCAGGCGCATCGCCGAACTCGGCCTCGACAACATCAGCCTCGAGCAGGGCGACCTGACGGCGCTGGACCTCGGTGACCGGCGGTTCGACTTCATAATCTGCCATGGCGTGTTCAGCTGGGTGCCCCGGCCGGCACAGGAGGCGATCTTCCGCATCTGCCGCCAGGCGCTCGCCCCGAACGGGCTGGCGACCATCAGCTACAATGTGCTGCCTGGCTGGCATCTGCGCATGGTGATCCGTGACCTGTGCCGGCGCTATGGCGGCGACGGCACGCCGCAGCAGCGAGTGGCCCGGGCGCGGACAGCGCTGCAGCAGATCGCCGAGGCCTCCACCGAGGCGGAGCCGTACGGCCAGCTGTTGCGGCTGGAGGCGAAGCGACTGAAGGACGTGCCGTCGGCCTATATCCTCGGCGAGTTCCTGGCCGCGGAGAACCGGCCATGCCACGTCCGCGACTTTATCGCCCGCGCGGCCGAGGCGGAACTCGGCTATCTCTGCGAAGCCGACCTGGCGGCGGCCGTTCCGCCCGAGCTAGATCCTGGCGTCCGCGGCCGGATCGAGCGCCTGGCGGGTTCCGACCGGGCAATGGCGGAACAGCACATCGATTTCCTCACCGGCCGGCTGTTTCGGCGATCCGTCCTTGTGCGGCGGTCCGCGCCCTCGCCATCGGCCGTGCCGGTTCCGGCCGCGCTGCGCCGACTGCACGTGGCGAGCCAGGTCCGGTTCGACCCGGTCCAGAGCAACGACAGTCGCGCGGTGTACATCGACCGCCAGGCGCGCCCGGTCAGCACGACGGATGCCGCGATCCGGCTGACGCTGGAGCGACTGGAGGCGGCCTATCCGCAGACCTTAACGCTCGATGCGATGCTCGCCGGCCTGGCGAACGGCACCCAGGACCACGCCGCGGCGGAGGCGCGCATCGCCAGGGCGATCCTCGCGATCGTGCTCGCCGGCCGGGCGAGCGTATCGGTGCTGCCGTTCCGCGGCGGGCGCGCGAACGACGTCCGCCCGCGGACCTGGGCGGTCGCCCGCGCGGATGCGGCATCGGCCCAGCCATGGGTCACCACGCTGCTGCACGGCGCGGTTCCGGCGAGCCCGATCCTTCGGATGCTCCTGCCGCTGCTGGATGGCAGCAACGACCGGGCGACGCTGCGGGAGCGGATCGCAGCAGCCCTGCGGCAAGGCACGCTGGAGGTGGCCGAACTGCCGGCCGGCCCGCCGCCGCCGGCCGAGGGACGCATCGGCGAGGTGGCCGAACTCTACCTCGTGCAGGCCCTGGGCTTCCTCGAACGCAACGCACTGCTCGAGCCGGACGCGTAGCTTTGCGGCAACAGCCGCGGGCAATTCGTTGACCTCCGGCAAGATATCGCTCAACAAACAAGTCCGGCCTCCATAAACCTATCGCTATAGGTAGAATTCCCGATAGGGGGCTCGCGTGAGCGAGGGCAGACCGGGCAAGCCGACCAGCAGGAAGCGGCAGTTTCTCGTTCACATCGACGAGGCGCTGATCCGCAGGATCAAGATCCTGGCGATCGATCGCAACGTCACCGCATCGAGCCTGGTGGAAGAGGCCATGGGCCGCTACCTGGCCGCCGCCAGGGCAGCACCGAAGAGCCCGCCGGGGGACACGCCATGACGCGATGGTGGGCGCTGGCGGTGGTGCCGTTGCTCGCAATGGCCGGCTGCCAGCAGAAATATTACGAACCGCCGACCACCCTCGAGCCGCTGCCGCCCGCCAGCCCGCAGGAAGGCGTCGCGGCACCAAGGGTCAACGGGCCGGTGGGAAATCCGAACGCGTACCCGGCCGCACTGACGAGTACCGCGGCCTTCCAGACATTGCGTCAGCCGCCCGCCGGCAGTTCCGAGAACCTGGGCCCGATCACCCTCGACTTCGCCGACACCGACATCCGCGAAGCCGCCTCGCAGATCCTGGGCGGCATCCTGCACGTCAACTTCACCATCGATCCGGCGGTGAAGGGCACGGCCACGCTGCACAGCGCGACGCCGATGACACGCGCGCAGCTCGTGGCAACGTTGCAGTCGCTGCTTGCCGCCAACAACGCCACCATGATCGAGACCGCCGGCTTCTATCGCGTGGTTCCGGCCGCCGGTGGTCCCGGGTCATTGGCCTCGGGCGACGGCAGCAGCGCCGCGGTGCCGCTCCGCTACGCTTCGGCGGTGGAACTGGCCAAGGTGCTGCAGCCGTTCCTGCAGACCGGCGGGCGCATCGCCGCCGATCCGGGCAGCAATTCGCTTGTCGTGGTCGGTGATCCGGCGACGCGCGATGCGCTGATCGGGCTGATCCGCGCGTTCGACGTCGATACGCTGGCCGGCCAGTCGTACGCGCTGTTCCCGCTGAGCGGCGACGATGCGCAGGGCAGCGCCCAGGCCTTGCAGGTGGCATTCCGCAGCCAGAGCGGCGGCTCGCTCGCCAACCTGGTGCGCGTGGTGCCGATGCAGGCGATCAAGTCGGTGCTGGTGATCGCCAGCCAGCCCTCGTACATCGAGGACGCCAGGCGCGTGTTCTCGCTGATCGAACGCGGCCGCCAGCAGACGGTGCGCAGCTGGCACGTCTACTATCTGCAGAACAGTCGCAGCAACGACGTCGCCTACGTGCTGCAGCAGGCGTTCACCCCAGGACACGTCACCGCAGTGCCAACGCCGACCGGCAGCTTCGCGCCGGGCTCGCAGACCAGTCGCCTGGGCGGCGGCGGCCTGGGCGGTGGCGGCCTGGGCGGGGGCTGGGCTCGGCGGTGGCGGCCTGGGCGGCGGCGGCCTGGGTGGTGGCGGCCTGGGTGGTGGCGGGCGCCTGTCACAGGGCGGCCTGGGAGCAGGCGGCGGGCTGACCGGTGGCGGGGGCGGCCAGCCGAACCAGCAGGGCGGCGATAACCAGGATCAGGCCGCGCTGGCAGCCAACAACCCGCTGTTGGGCGGCCTCGGCGGCGCGCTCGACCAGAACACCGACACCAACGCCTCCACGGCGACGATGCACATCATCCCGAACAACGCGAACAACGCCATCCTGATCTATGGCACGCCGCAGGAGGTCAGCGCCGCCGAGTCGATGCTGCACAAGGTGGACATCCTGCCCCTGCAGGTGCTGATCGAGGCGGTGATCGCCGAGGTGACGCTGAACGACAACCTGCAGTACGGCACCCAGTTCTTCTTCAAGTCGCACGGCGTGGACTTCATCCTCAACAACAGCAGTGCGTCACAGACCGTGACAGGTCTATCCAACGCTGCCATCTCGACGGCGTTTCCTGGGTTCGCCGCCGGTTCCCCCGGACCGGATGGAGCCCCCTTCGTCATCCAGGCGCTGCAGGCGGTGACCCGGGTGAATGTGCTGTCATCGCCGCAGATCATGGTGACCGACAATCATGCAGCCCGTCTGCAGGTCGGACAGCTGGTGCCCTATCTGACACAGTCCAGCCAGGGCACGATCGTCCCCAACGCCCCCGTCGTGAACTCGGTCGATTATCGCGAGACGGGTGTCATCACTGAGGTCACCCCGCGCGTGAACAGCGGCGGCCTGGTCACGCTCGACATCGCGCAGGAGGTCAGCAACATCGACACCACGGCGCCGACCACCCCGGGCATCAATTCGCCCACCTTCTTCGAGCGGTCCGTCCAGTCGCGGGTGGTGGTGCAGGACGGCCAGACCATCGGCCTCGCCGGACTGATCCAGGACAGCTCCTCGCGCGGCAATACCGGCATTCCCTGGCTCAAGGACGTGCCGATCCTGGGGTTCCTGGCCGGTACGCAGAACAACACCCGGCAGCGGACCGAGCTTCTCCTGCTCATCACCCCACGGGTGATCCATGACCAGAGGGACGCGCGGGCGGCGACCGAGGAACTGCGGCAGGGGCTGTCCAACGCCGCCCTCATCCCGCAGATCCTGCAGGGTCAGAGGCTGTCCGGTTCGCCGGACCCCGGCGAGAAGATCCGCCGGCGCCTGAAGATGGAGTAGCCGGCCTCCGCGGCCGCCTCAGGGTGCGAGCGCGCCCTGCATCGCCGTCAGCGCTCCTCGCACCGCGGCCAGCGCCGCATCGGCCTGCGCCCCGTCGGGGCCGCCTGCCTGAGCCAGGTCCGGCCGCCCGCCGCCGCCCTTGCCGCCGACCGCCGCGGAGGCCGCGCGCACCAGATCGACCGCGCTGACCCGCTTGTCAGGTCGGGTGAGACGGCGACCACGATGCTGGCCTTGCCTTCGGCGGTCGATACAAGTGCCACCACACCGGAGCCGTGCTGCTTGCCGATCGCTTCCGCCAGACCTTTCAGGTCGCGGGCCGGGACGTCGCCGAGGTTGCGCGCCGACAAGCATGATCGCCGCCGATGTCCTCGGCCGCCGCGCTCCGCCGCCGGTGGCGACCTTCTTCTGCAAATCGGCCACCTGGCTTTGCAGCTTGCGGCGGTCTCTCCTGCAGGGCGATGATGCGGTCCGGGACTTCGGCGGGGGCAACTCGCAAGGCACCCGCGGCGTCGTTCAACCGAGCCTGCATTTCGGCCACGAGGGCTTCGGCCGCGGACCGGTGACGGCCTCGATCCGGCGGACGCCCGCCGCGACGGCGGTTTCGCCGACGATCTCGAAAATAGCCGATGTCGCCGGTGCGCCGGACGTGGGTGCCGCCGCACAGCTCGATCGACCACGCCAGTTTGTTGCCGTCGGGCTCGCCCATCGCGACGACGCGGACCTCATCGCCGTATTTTTCCCCGAACAATGCCATCGCACCGAGTTCCACGGCCGCTTCCGGCGTCATCAGCCGCGTCGTGACCTCGGAATTTTCGCGGATGCGCGTGTTCACCTCGGATTCGACCCAGCGCAGTTCGTCGGCGGTGATCGGGCGGGGTTGCGAGACGTCGAAGCGCAATCGGTCCGGGGCGTTCAGGCTGCCTTTTTGCTGCACGTGGGTGCCGAGCTTGCGGCGCAACGCCTCGTGCAGGAGGTGCGTGGCGGAGTGGTGCGCCCGGATCGCGGTGCGCCGGGCGTGGTCGACCGTGGCGACCACGGGCATGCCGGGCTTTGCCGACGCCCGCCTCGACGCGCCCGAAATGGACGAACAGATCGCCCAATTTCTTCTGTGTGTCGGTGACAGTGACGACCAGACCGTCGGGGCCGGTGATAGTGCCGGTATCGCCGACCTGGCCGCCGCTTTCGCCGTAGAACGGCGTCTGGTTCAGCACGATGGCGACGTCGGTTCCGGCTGGCGCCGAATCGGCCTCTGCGCCGTTTACGACGAGCGCCAGGATCTCGCCCTCGGCGCTTTCGGTGGCGTAGCCGAGGAACTCGGACGCGCCGGCGGTTTCCTTGATCTCGAACCACACCCGTTCGGTGGCGGCATCACCCGACCCGGCCCAGGCGGCTCGGGCTCGGACGCGTTGCTCCTGCATCGCGGCTTCGAAGCCGGCCAGATCGACGCTGCGCCCTTGTTCGCGCAGCGCGTCCTGGGTGAGGTCGAGCGGGAAGCCGTAGGTGTCGTACAAGCGGAACGCGACGGGGCCGGGCAGCGCCTCCTTGTCGCCGAGGCGGCTGGTTTCCTCGGCCAGAAGGTTCAGGCCGCGATCCAGCAGGATCTTGAAGCGGGTCTCCTCGAGCAGCAGTGTTTCGGCGATCAATGATTCGGCGCGGACCAGTTCGGGGTAGGCGGCGCCCATCTGGCGGATCAGCGCGGGCACCAGCCGGTACATCACCGGATCCTTCGCGCCCATCATCGTGCGCGTGCCGCATGGCGCGGCGCATGATGCGGCGCAGGACGTAGCCGCGGCCCTCGTTCGAGGGCAGCACGCCGTCGGCCATCAGAAAGGACGTGCTGCGCAGATGGTCGGCGATGACGCGATGGCTGATCTTGAACGGGCCGTCGGGCGTCCTGTGCCGGTCAGTTCGGCGCTGGCCAGGATCAGGGCGCGAAAGATGTCGATGTCGTAGTTGTCGTGCTTGCCCTGCAGGATCGCGGCGACGCGCTCCAGCCCCATGCCGGTGTCGATGGACGGGCGCGGCAGCGCGCACGCGGGTGCCGGGCGGACCTTCCTCGAACTGCATGAACACCAGGTTCCAGATCTCGACGAACCGGTCGCCGTCCTCGTCCGGGCTGCCGGGCGGGCCGCCGGGGATGTGGTCGCCGTGGTCGTAGAAGATCTCCGAGCACGGGCCGCATGGGCCGGTGTCGCCCATGCGCCAGAAATTGTCGGAGGTGGCGATGCGGAGGATGCGATCCTCGGGCAGGCCGGAGACCTTTTTCCAGATCGCCGCGGCGTCGTCGTCTTCCGCGAACACGGTGACCAGCAGCTTGTCCTTGGGCAGGCCGTAGTCGCGGGTGACAAGCTCCCACGCGTAGGGGATGGCGGCTTCCTTGAAATAATCCCCGAAACTGAAATTTCCCGAGCATTTCGAAGAAGGTGTGGTGGCGCGCGGTATAGCCGACGTTGTCGAGATCGTTGTGCTTGCCGCCGGCGCGAACGCATTTCTGCGCTGTTGTCGCGCGGACATAGGGCCGCTTCTCCTGACCGGTGAAGACGTTCTTGAACTGCACCATGCCGGCGTTGGTGAACATCAAGGTCGGGTCGTTGCGCGGCACCAACGGTGAACTGGCCACCGGCGTGTGGCCGTTGCGGGCGAAATAATCGAGAAAAGCGGCGCGGATATCGTTGCTGCTGGCCATGGTGGTCAGTTGGGTTCCCGGACTGGAGGAAGCAAGCGCAGGACCTAGCGCGGGGGCGGGCCGGAGTCACGCGCGACGCCCCGGCCGGGATGGCCCGGGATGATCAGGAAGGAAGAAAGTCACACACCGAGTTTCACGAAGTGCACACAGAGTTCCACGGAGGGGGGTCGGTCCGAACGCCTCCGCGAAACTCTGTGTGCACTCGGTGGAACTCTGTGTATGACTTGCTTGCCTTGCCGACGACTCCCCCGTTCGCAACCTCGGAACCAAACTCATGCCTGCCAGCCTGTCGCAAACGCAGATCGCGCAGTACCATCAGGACGGCTACCTCTTCCCGGTGGAATGCCTGACGCACGAGGAGGCGGGACATTTCCGCTGCCGTCTGGAGGCATTCGAACGCGCCCAAGGTGACACCTTCGGCAGGCTCCCCGACCTCGTCCGTTCCAAGTCGCATCTGCTGTTCACCTGGATGGACGAACTGGTGCGTCATCCGAAGGTGCTCGACGCGGTTGAAAGCATCATCGGACCGAACATCCTGATCTA
The DNA here is from genome assembly GCA_963812075.1 of uncultured Alphaproteobacteria bacterium. Taxonomy (GTDB): domain Bacteria; phylum Pseudomonadota; class Alphaproteobacteria; order Acetobacterales; family Acetobacteraceae; genus JAMXLO01. The sequence continues at coordinate 234,780 of CAWETN010000010.1, read as the reverse complement.
CCACCTGACGTCGTGGCTGAAGGAGCCGCACGAGCCGTCGCACGTCTCGTGGCACCAGGACGGCACCTATTTCGGCCTGGAGCCGGCAGAGCAAATCACCGCCTGGATCGCGCTGACCGACTCAACGCCGGAGATGGGCTGCATCCAGCTGCTGCCCGGAAGCCACGCGATCGGACAGCGCCCTCACCGGGACACGTCGACGCCGGGCAACCTGCTGTCGCGCGGCCAGACCATCGAGCACAGGCTCGACTATACGAAGGTCGTGCTGATGCCGCTCAGGGCCGGACAGGTGTCGCTGCACCATACGCATCTTGTGCACAGCTCGGAACCGAACCGGACGGGTGAGCGACGCATCGGCATCGGCGTCAGCTATATCCCGACGCATTGCCGGCTGGTCAACGACGTGCGGGTCACCGCCTCCCTGGTGCGCGGCCGCGACGAGTACGGGCACTTCGATTTGGAGCCCCGACCGGTCGCCGACTTCGACGCAACGGCGCGCGCCGCGCACGCCGCTTCGGTGGAGCGCTTCTTCGAGTCCAACCGGCTGCTCGCTTCACGCCGCCGATCGGGCAACGTCGGCATCTGATCGGTGCTGTGGTTTGGAGTTGCTTTCCTGACGGTTCAGAGCCGGCCAGCGCTGTCACGATCGGGTTCCTGTGATGCAGGCGGCCAGCGTTCCGGTCTCAGCCCAGCAAGCCGAAGGCGGTGGTGGCGAGGAGGGCCGCGGCGAGAGACACGTTCACGGCCCGCGCGCTGGTCGGATGCCGCAGAATGCCCGACAGCCCGGCGCCCGCCACGAGCCAGCACAGGTGGATCAGCACGATCATGGCGCTGAGCAACACCGTCTTGACCACCGCGTCGAGCAGACGATCATCGCCCAGGACAGTGTTCGCGGCGAACACCGCGGCGATCGCCAGGTAGGCCTTGGGATTGGCGACGGCCAGCAGGAAGCCGCCGGCGAAGGCGGGGACGGCGGCGTGCCGGACATCCCCGGAGAGCGGCGGGGCGGTTGCAATTTTCAGCGCGAGGTAGAGTACATACAGGACGGAAGCGGCCAGCAGCACCGGTGCGCCATGCGGTATCGACCACAGCAACGTCACCACGCCGGCCGCCACGGCAAGCAGCACGGCGGTGGTACCCGCGATGAGGCCATACGCGTAGCGCAGCGACCGGCGGAAACCATAGGCGGCGCCGACCGCCGTCACGCTCATGGTGGAGGGGCCCGGACTGCCCATGACGACGGCGGCTGCCACGATCAGCGTGAGGATACCGTGCCCGGTAACGGATTGAAGGGCGTTCATCGCAATGCCTGTTCGATGTCTCGCCGACAGACATTGATGGCTGGCAACGGGCGGCGTCTTGAACGGCTGTGCGGGCCGGGCGGCGACCGCATCACTCGTCGCGCCGGGGGTTGCCGGAATCGAGCGCGTGGAGGCGCATCTGCACGGGCAGGCGTTCGCGCCGCACCGGCACGACACCTACGCGATCGGCATCACGCTGTCGGGCGTGCAGACGTTCCGCTTCCGGGGCCAGCGGTGGCAGTGCCTGCCCGGCCAATGCCACATCCTGCATCCCGACGAGACGCATGACGGTGCCGCGGGAACCGACGAAGGCTTCGCCTACCGCATCCTCTATATCGACCCGGCGCTGGTGCAGGAGGCACTGGATGGCGCGCCGCTGCCGTTCGTCTCGCGCCCCGTGGTACCGGAATCCCGGCTGCGGCAGCGGCATGGCATCTGGGACATCGATGCAGACATCGACGAGGTCGCGCGGCTGGACCTCGTGCTCGCGGCGGCTGACCTGCTGCAAGCGGAAGCGGGCACTGCGCGGTCGTCCGGCGTGCTGGCTGCCCAGCGCCTGCGACGGGCGCGCGACTGTATTGCCGCCGCGCCCGCCGAAAGGCACTCGGCGAGCGAGCTTGAGGCCGTCGCCGGCCTCGATCGCTGGACGCTCGCCCGGCAGTTCCGCGCCGCCTTCGGCACGAGCCCGAGCCGCTTTCGCACCATGCGGCAGCTCGACCTGGTGCGCCGGTCGATGCGGCAGGGCACGTCGCTGGCCGAGGCCTCGATCGCAGCCGGCTTCGCCGACCAGAGCCACATGTCACGGCACTTCAAGGCCACCTACGGCATTACCCCCGGAGCATGGGTTTCTGCTATCCGACCACACGACAGGAGCTGACGGGAGGACCTGCAATGACCAGCACCACGACCGGGTTGCCGGAGGTTCACGGCTATCACGCGCATGTCTATTACGATGCGGCCTCGCGACCCATCGCCGAGAGGCTGCGCGAGCAACTCGTTGCCGGCTTCCCCGTCGAGCTCGGGCGGTTCAGTGACGATCCGGTCGGACCGCACCCGGTTTCGCAGTTCCAGGTGATCTTCAAGACCGACGCCTTCCAGAGCGTCGTGCCCTGGCTGATGCTCAGGCGCGAGGGTCTCGACATCCTGGTGCATCCGCTGACCGACGACATGGTGGACGACCACACCGTCTATGCGCTGTGGCTCGGCACGCCGATCGGGCTGCGGCTCGACACGATGCAGCGGCGCGGCTACTCCGCGGCGCTGCTGCCGAAGTCCTGAGGCGGCAGGATCGCCGGCTGCCGTGTCGGAGGAACAGCTAGACCTGTTCTCCGGTTCTGGGATCACCGCCGGCATAAGCGCGACCAAGCGGGAACCAGGTGTCCGCGCGACGGCCGAACTCGACGATGCGACGCTGCTGGAGGCGATCCCTGCGTCAGGCCGCGCCGAGGGTCCACTGCTCGCGGCGGAGGCCGGACGGCGCCGGCTCGATGCGGCCATCCCGGTGCTCGAAGACTACTGCCGCCGCTTTGCCGGCTTTGGCGTGCATCGCGCAGTGCCGGAGCAGATCGCGGCGTTGGAGGCGCTGGCGTCCATCGGTGGAAAGGCGGCCGCCGGCAGTGTGGCTCGGACCATCGCCAGCCATTGGGTACAGGGGCCGACAATGGCGACCGCCGTGTCGGTCGCCGCGCAACTTGGCTCGCTCCTGCCGGCCGACACCGTGCTCGGGCTGCTGCGTCACACGGACCGTGCGGTCCGCGGCGATGCCTGTCGGCTCGCGCGCCCTGGACCCGGTGTCAGAGAGACCCTGATCGACCTGCTCGGCGACCTCGATCGTGGCGTGTGCGTGGAGGCCGCATGCGCTCTCGGGCGCATGGGCTGGCCCGAGGCTCTGCCGGCGCTCAGACTTGCCTTGCGCCACGCGCCGTCGGCGCGGGTGATCGAGTCCGCCCCGCCGGTCGCCGATGATGAATGCGTCGTGCTACTGGGCCGGATCGCCAGCGGTCCGGATGCCGGGTTGGCGGCCGCGGCGGCCGCGGCACTAGAGGTCGTCGAGCATCCGCTGGCGACACGCCTGCTTGCGCGGCTGCGGAACGAATAGGCCTACCGCCGCCGCCACCGGCCCGCCGGCCGGCCCACGGCGAACCCCATCTCCTGCTCCAGCGCGTGCAGGTCGAGCTTCACCATGTCGGCGCAGGAGATCAGGTCGGCACGGAACACCGTAAGCGGATGGGAAGCCGCCTGCTGCCCCGCATCAGCGAACAGGTCAGGCGGCATCCGCGCTCTCGTCACAGGAGCTTCGCGCCGGCAGCCGCCGCCGCGCGACGCAGCGCCGCGTCGAACGTCGCGAGCGGCAGCCCCAGGCGGCGCGCAAGCTCAAGATAGGTGGCATCGTACAGCGTGAGGCGCTGCCGGTCGGCCAGCAGGAGTGTGTCATGCCACGCCCGTGGGGCCGTCTCTGCATCGACCGTGACCGGCAGTCGTGACAGGTCCAGCAAGGCTTCGTTGCGGTCTTCGGGCAGGGTCGCTTTCCGGCGTTCGGCAATCATCAGAGCGTTGCCGACCTCGACGTGCCAGATGCCGGGCACGGCCGCACCATCCTCCACGACCTGGCCAAGGATCGAGGCCGCCAGCTGGCGATTTGTCTCCTGCAATGCCACCGCAAGCACCACGGATGCATCGAGCACGAAGGCAGCCATGTCGGGGACCGGGCTACCGCCGACCTTCCTCCCGCAGCGCCCTGACCTCGGCGTCGCTCAGATCGATGCCGCGCCTTGCCGTTCGCTCGCCCAGCGCGACCAGACGAGCCACCGCTGAGCGCGCGGCTGCCTTGTCGGTCTGTCGTTCGGGAATCAGGCGAGCCACAGGACGGCCGTGACGGGTGATGACGATCTGTTCGCCTCGCTCGACGCGGTCCAACAGCTCCGATAGCCGTGCTTTGGCGTCGTAAGCGCCTATGAGAGGCAAGGTCTGATCCATGGGAAGGAGATAGACCAGTTCTCTGACCAGCCCAGCCCATTCCCCCGGTCGGCCTGTGTTGCTCCCCCAACAACCCCATGCTAGACGCGCCGCACCGGTCGGCGGCCGGTCTTTCCTCCACGCCCGCGCCTGCGCGCGCGGTCCCAGAACAGGGAACGGCACTGGTGTCTGGCGCAACGACGATCGCATCCGGCGGCGGGCTCACCGACCGCTACGCCGCAGCTCTGTACGCCCACGCCGACGAACAGCACTTGCTGGATACGGTGGTGTCCGAGATGGAGACGCTCGGCCGCACGATCGACGCCAGCGCGGATTTCCGTCGCCTGCTGGGGAGCCCGCTGATCGACGTCAACCAGGCCACCCGGGCGGCGCTGGCCGTGCTGGAGCAGGAGGGCTATTCGAAGCCGGTGCGCGATTTCGTCGGCGTCGTCGCCGCCAATCGCCGCCTGCGCAGCCTGCGCGGGATCGTTCAGGCGTTTGCCAGCCTTGTCGCCGAGCGCCGCGGGATCGTCACCGCCCAGGTCGCCACCGCCCATCCGCTCACCGACGTGCAGCGCCAGCAGCTGCGCGCCCGGCTGATCGAGGCGGGCTACGGCAACGTCAACATCCATCGAGTCGGTGGAACCCGACCTGCTCGGCGGCCTCGTCGTGCGGATCGGCGCCCGGCTATACGACACGTCATTGAAATCCCGCCTGCAGCGCCTGCAGTACGCCATGAAGGGAGCCGCCTGATATGGAGATCCGCCCCGCCGAGATCTCGGAGATCCTGAAGAAGCAGATCGCCGCGTTCGACACCGAGGCCAACGTCGCCGAGACTGGCCAGGTGCTGAGCGTCGGCGATGGCATCGCCCGGGTGTTCGGGCTGCAGAACTGCATGGCCGGCGAGATGGTCGAATTCCCCGGTGCCGGCCTGCGCGGCATGGCGCTGAACCTGGAAACCGACAACGTCGGCGTGGTCATCTTCGGCGACGACCGGCAGATCCGCGAGGGCGACACCGTCGCGCGCACCGGCTCGATCGTGGATGTGCCGGTGGGCAACGCGCTGTTGGGCCGCGTGGTCGATGCACTCGGCAACCCGATCGACGGCAAGGGGCCGATCGCCACCACCGAGCGCAGCCGCGTCGAGGTGAAGGCGCCGGGCATCATCCCGCGCAAGTCGGTGCACGAGCCGGTGCAGACCGGGCTGAAGGCGATCGACGCACTGATCCCGATCGGCCGCGGCCAGCGCGAACTGATCATCGGCGACCGCCAGACCGGCAAGACCGCGGTGATCATCGACACGATCATCAATCAGAAGGCGGTCAACGCCGGCACCGACGAGTCGAAGAAGCTCTACTGCATCTATGTCGCGATCGGCCAGAAGCGCTCCACCGTGGCGCAGCTGGTGCAGACGCTCGAGGAGTACGGCGCGCTCGAATACACCATCGTGGTCGCAGCCACGGCGTCCGATCCCGCGCCGATGCAGTTCCTCGCACCCTACACCGGCTGCACCATGGGCGAGTTCTTCCGCGACAACGGCCGCCATGCGGTGATCTTCTACGACGACCTGTCCAAGCAGGCGGTGTCGTATCGCCAGATGTCGCTGCTGCTGCGCCGCCCGCCGGGCCGCGAGGCATATCCGGGCGACGTGTTCTATCTGCATTCGCGCCTGCTGGAGCGGGCGGCGAAGATGAACGACGCGAACGGTTCCGGATCGCTGACCGCGCTGCCGGTCATCGAGACACAGGCCGGCGACGTTTCCGCCTACATCCCCACAAACGTGATCTCGATCACCGACGGGCAGATCTTCCTGGAGACCGAGCTGTTCTTCCGCGGCATCCGCCCGGCGGTGAACGTCGGGATTTCGGTCTCGCGCGTGGGATCCGCGGCGCAGGTGCGGGCGATGAAGCAGGTGGCCGGGCGCATCAAGCTCGAACTGGCGCAGTACCGCGAGATGGCGGCGTTCGCGCAGTTCGCCTCAGACCTGGATGCCAGCACGCAACAGCTGCTGGCGCGCGGCTCGCGACTGACCGAGCTGTTGAAGCAGCCGCAGTTCAAGCCGGTGCCGATCGAGGAGCAGGTGGTGGCGATCTTCGCCGGCGTGCGCGGCTATCTCGACCGGATCGACATCGGCCGGGTGGGCGCGTTCGAGTTACAGCTGCTGTCCGAGATCAAGGCGCGCGAGCCGTCGCTGCTGGAGACGATCCGCGCCGACCTGGAGATCAAGCCGGACACCGAGAAGAAGCTGACCGGATTCCTCGACACCTTCGCGAAGAGCTTCGCTTGATCGGTCGAGCGACACGAAAAGGGCTCCCCCTCCCCTTGCGGGAGGGGGCCGAAGGGAGGAGTTAGTCATGCCCAGTCTGAAAGACCTCCGCACCCGCATCAGCAGCGTGAAGTCGACACAGAAGATCACCTCCGCCATGAAGATGGTGTCGGCCTCGAAGCTGCGCCGCGCCCAGGCGCAGGCCGAATCGGCGCGACCCTATGCCGAACGCATGGAGCGCATGCTGCGCGCCCTGGCCGCCTCGGTCGCCGACATGCCGAACGCACCGCCGCTGCTGGCGGGCACCGGCAAGGACCAGACCTGGCTGCTGGTGCCGGTGACCGCCGACCGCGGTCTGGCCGGCGCGTTCAACGCCAATATCGGCCGCCACACCCGTACGCTGGCAAGGCGGCTGGAGGCGCAGGGCAAGACGGTGAAGATCCTGCCTGTCGGCCGCAAGGGACGCGACTACCTGCGCCGCGAACTGGCCAGCCGGATCGGGGGCGATATCTCCTACGCCGGCAAGCGCCGCATCGAGTTCTCCGACGCCGTCGATGTTGCCGCCCGCATCACCGCAATGCTGAACGCCGGCGAAATCGACGGCTGCATCCTGGTCTACAACCGCTTCCGCTCCGTGATCTCGCAGATTGTCACCGAACAGCAGCTGATCCCGGCGCCTCCCCCACCGGAAGGCGAGGCGATCGATCTCGGCGGGGCGACCTATGAGTTCGAGCCGGACGAGGAGACGATCCTGGCGCGCCTGCTGCCGCAGGCGCTGGCGATCCAGGTCTACCGCGCGCTGCTGGAAAGCGCCGCCGGCGAGCATGGCGCGCGCATGACCGCGATGGACAACGCCACCCGCAATGCGGGCGACATGATCAAGCGCCTGACGCTGAACTACAACCGCGCGCGGCAGGCCAACATCACCAAGGAACTCATCGAGATCATTTCCGGCGCCGAAGCCGTCTGACAGGGGCAACTAAGATATGGCAAGCAACATCGTCGGCCGCGTGACCCAGGTGATGGGCGCCGTCATCGACGTGCAGTTCGATGGCGAGCTGCCGTTCATCCAGAACGCGCTGCACACCAAGCTGGCGGGTCACACGCTGGTGCTGGAGGTGGCGCAGGAACTGGGCGAGCGCACCGTGCGCTGCATCGCCATGGACAGCACCGACGGCATCGTGCGCGGCCAGGAGGTGGTGGACACCGGCGGCCCCATCACTGTGCCGGTCGGGCCGGAGACGCTGGGTCGCATCCTCAATGTGATCGGCGAGCCGATCGACGAGCAGGGACCGGTGAATACGCAGAAGCGCTACCCGATCCACCGCGAGGCGCCTTCGTTCGAGGAACAGGCGACCACGGCGGAGATCCTGGTCACCGGCATCAAGGTGGTGGACCTGCTCGCGCCCTATCTGAAGGGCGGCAAGGTCGGGCTGTTCGGCGGTGCCGGTGTCGGCAAGACCGTGATCATCCAGGAGCTGATCAACAACATCGCCAAAGCGCATGGCGGCGTGTCGGTGTTCGCCGGCGTGGGCGAGCGGACGCGCGAGGGCAATGACCTGTACCACGAGATGATCGACGCCGGCGTGATACGGATGGACGAGAACCACAAGATCATCGAGGGCTCCAAGGTTGCGCTGATGTACGGCCAGATGAACGAGCCGCCGGGCGCGCGCGCCCGCGTCGGGCTGTCGGGGCTGTCGCTCGCCGAATACTTCCGCGACGAGGAAGGCCAGGACGTGCTGTTCTTCGTCGACAACATCTTCCGCTTCACCCAGGCGGGCGCCGAAGTGTCGGCACTGCTGGGCCGCATCCCTTCGGCGGTGGGCTATCAGCCGACGCTGTCCACCGACATGGGTGCGTTGCAGGAGCGCATCACGTCCACCAAGAAGGGCTCGATCACCTCGGTGCAGGCAATCTACGTGCCGGCTGACGACCTGACCGATCCCGCACCTGCCACCTCATTCGCGCACCTGGACGCCACCACGGTCCTGTCGCGGCAGATCGCCGAACTGGGGATCTATCCGGCAGTGGATCCGCTGGACTCCACGTCGCGCTCGCTCGACCCGCGCATCTGCGGCGAGGAGCACTACCAGGTCGCACGCGAAACGCAGCGCATCCTGCAGACCTACAAGTCGCTGCAGGACATCATCGCCATCCTGGGCATGGACGAGTTGTCGGAAGAGGACAAGCTGGTGGTGGCGCGCGCGCGCAAGATCCAGCGCTTCCTGTCGCAGCCGTTCCACGTGGCCGAAGTGTTCACCGGCTTCCCCGGCATCTTCGTGCCGGTGGCGGACACGATCCGCAGCTTCAAGGCGATTTGCGCCGGTGAGTACGACCACCTGCCGGAGGCCGCGTTCTACATGGTCGGCACGATCGAGGACGCGGTGAAGAAGGGCGAGACGCTTGCGGCCAACGCCTGACCACGACGCTGCGTCTCCTTGTCATTGCGGGGAGCGCAGCGACGAAGCGATCTCGACCTTCGCGCGAACCGACACCGAGATTGCTTCGCTCCGCTCGCAATGACAGTAGGAGCAAGTGCCCATGCCGGTGAATCTTGAGATCGTCAGCCCGGAGCGCCTGCTGCTGTCGCGGCCAGTGGACATGGTGGTGATCCCGGCGTCCGAAGGCGACATGGGCGTGCTGGAGGGCCACGCGCCCGCCATCGTCATGCTGCGCGGCGGGATCATCGCGCTGTACGAGGGCGAGCAGATCACCGACCAGATGTACGTCGCCGGCGGCTTCGCCGAGGTGACGCCGGAGCGCTGCACGGTGCTGGCGAGCGAAGTACTGGCACCCAGCGATCTTTCGCGCGCCGAGGGCGACCGGCGACTGGCAGAAGCCGAGGCCGCGTATGGCACGGTCGATGCGTCGGATGTGGTGGCGGAGGAACTGGCGCTGGAGCGCATCCAGTCGGCGCGCGCGCTGGTCGAAGCGGTGGACGCGCTGCTGACCGGCCGCTGAGGCCGTTCGCCTCACCAGGTCACGCTTGCAACCACGGCGGCGCTGTTAGCCTCCTCTAAACAGAGGGGAACGTCAACCAATGCTGCAACTGACCAGGCGACAGGCCGGTGCGATCGCCGGCGCTTCGATCCTGCTGCCGCGCTTCGCCAAGGCGGCCGAGATCAACTGGAAATTCACCAGCTCCCAGGCCGCGTCGCATCCATCGACGATCCGCTACATCGAAGCGGCGGAGCGGGTGAAGCAGAAGTCCAACGGCCGGTTCGAGATCACCGTCTTCCACTCCGGCCAACTCGGCACCGATCTCGACACCTTCACCCAGGTGCGCATCGGCGGCGTGCAGATGATGGTGCTGTCGAACCTGCTGACCGCGACCGCGGCGCCGCTCGGCTCGCTGCCGAGCATGCCGTTCGCCCTGCAGGACCTACGACGCGATCTGGCAGGCGATGGACGGCAAGCTGGGCAAGCTGCTGCGCGCCGATCTGGAGAAGGCCGGCTATCTGACCACCGACAAGATCCTGGACAGCGGCTTTCACCAGATGACGTCGTCGTCGAAGCCGATCAACACGGTGGCAGGACATGCAGGGCTTCAAGCTGCGTGCCCCGCCGAGCCCGCTGATCGTCTCGACCTGGCGGGCGATCGGCGCCGCGCCGACGTCGATGAATTTCTCCGAACTCTACACCGCGCTGCAGACCGGCGTGGTGGAGGGCCAGGAAGGTCCCGCTGGTCTATATCCGCACCAACCGTCTGTTCGAGGTGCAGAAGTATCTGTCGCTGACCAGCCATATCTGGGACGGCTGGTACACGCTGATCAACCCGCGCGCCTTCGGCCGGCTGCCCAAGGACATGCAGGACCTGGTGATGGACAGCTTCAACCAGGCGGGCGTCGATGTCCGCGCCGACATGGTCGGGCTGATCGAGCAGACCAAGGTGTTCCTGGCCGAGAAGGGCATGGTCGTCAGCACGCCGCCCGACCTCGCACCATTCCGCCAGAAGCTGAAGGACGCCGGCCTCTACAAGGAATGGAAGGAGAAGATGGGTCCGGACGCCTGGGCGCTGCTGGAGGAGATCAGCGGCCCGCTGGTCTGACCAGCGTGGACAGTCCTGGACCAGCGGCTGCCGGATCTGCCGGCGCGTCCATGGCTCGCCTGCGGCGATGGCGCGTGCGATCGAACGGCCGCTCATGTGGTGCCTCGAGTTGTGTGCGGCGGCGCTGGTGGCGGCCGATATCGCCATCCTGCTGATCGGCGTCATCGCCCGCTACGTCTTCCGCTCGCCGCTGATCTGGACCGACGAACTGGCCCAGGCGGTGTTTCTCTGGCTCGGCATGATCGGCGCCACCGTCGCGCTGAACCGCGGCGAGCACATGCGCATGACGGCGCTGATCGTCCGCGCCACGCCTGGGCCGCGGCGCGGCCTGGAGGCGTTCGCTGCCGCGGCCGGCCTGATGTTCCTGGCGGCGGTGATCCAGCCGGCCATCGAATACGTGCAGGAGGTGACGCGGATCGAGATGCCGGGCCTCGGCGTCTCCAAGGCCTGGCTGACCATGCCGCTGCCGTGCGGCTTCGGCCTGATGATCATCGTCGGCGTCATCAGGCTGTTCCGCGCCTTCCCGGTCGGGGTGGCGCTTGCGCTGATCGGGCTGGCAGCGGCGACCGCGCTGGGCGCGCCGACTGGCGGACCCGTGGCTGGAAAGCCTCGGCAATCTGAACCTTATCCTGTTCTTCGTCGGGCTGGTCGGCGCCGCCGTGCTCGCCGGCGTGCCGATCGCCATCGCCTTCGCCGTCGGCACCTTCGCCTACATGGTGCTGACCACGGACGTGCCGATGCTGCTGTTCGTCGGCCGGTTCTACGAGGGCATGTCGCACCTGATCCTGCTGGCGGTGCCGCTGTTCGTGTTTCTCGGCCTGCTGATCGAGATGACCGGCATGGCGCGCGCGATGGTGGATTTCCTGGCGTCGCTGCTGGGCCACATCCGCGGCGGCCTGTCGTACGTCCTGGTGGGCGCGATGTACCTCGTCTCCGGCATCTCGGGCTCCAAGGCCGCCGACATGGCGGCCGTCGCGCCGGCGCTGTTCCCCGAGATGATCAAGCGCGGCGCCGAACCCGGCGACCTGGTGGCCCTGCTGTCGGCCACCGGCGCCCAGACCGAGACCGTGCCGCCCAGCCTGGTGCTGATCACCATCGGCTCGGTGACCGGGGTGTCGATCGGCGCGCTGTTCACCGGCGGCCTGCTGCCGAGCCTGGTACTGGCCGTCGGATTGTGCGTCGTGGTCCGGCGGCGCTACCGCAACCAGGACATGTCCGGGATCCGGCGCGCGACCCTGGCCGAGGTGGGGCGCGCCTTCGTCGTCGCCCTGCCGGCGCTGGCGCTGCCGTTCGTCATTCGCCTGACGGTGGTGGAGGGTGTGGCGACCGCGACCGAGGTGTCCACCATCGGCATCGCCTACACGATCGTCGTCGGACTGCTGATCTATCGCCAGTTCAACTGGTCGCGGATGCTGCCGATGCTGGTGGAGACCGCGTCGCTGTCCGGCGTGATCCTGCTGATCGTCGGCGCCGCGACCTCGATGGCCTGGGCGCTGACGCAGTCCGGCTTCTCGCAGCAACTTGCCAGCCTGATGGCCGGCCTGCCCGGGCGGCAAGTTCACCTTCCTGGCGGCTTCGATCGTCGCGTTCGTGGTGCTGGGCAGCGTGCTCGAGGGGATACCGGTGATCGTGCTGTTCGGGCCGTTGCTGTTCCCGATCGCCGAGAAGCTGGGCATCCACGAGGTGCACTACGCGATGGTCACGGTGCTGGCGATGGGCATCGGGCTGTTCGCCCCACCGTTCGGCGTGGGCTTCTATGCCGCCGGCGCGATCGGCCGGATCGACCCAAACCTGGGGATCCGGCCGATCATGGCGTACCTGCTGGCGATGCTGGCGGGGCTTGTGGTGGTGGCAGCGGTGCCCTGGGTGTCGATCGGGTTTCTGTGACGAGCGGGCCGCGCCGCGGTAGCAGCGGCGCCGATCGCCCTGCACTGCGTGGCAACCTTCGGACACATCGCCGGACGAGGTTGCCCTGCAATCCTTGCTACACGGCGGGTTGGATTGCCTGAGAGCAACGAATTGACAAAAATCATAATTGTTCCCTCCTAAAGTACGCGCGGATTTTACTATAGTATAAAATCAATCAAGCTGGAACGCGCCCGACTTATAACTGACTGTGACAAACCTCACTGCAAGCAACCAGCGCAATCTGATCTTTGCGATCGACAGCGACGTGCCAATGAACCCGGCATTTCGCGACGCGTCAGGAAGGCGCCGGGCACCGTTCCTGCAATCAGCAAATCAGTGAGGAAGAACGTCAATGGCAACATTCATCGGTACTGCGGCTGATGAAACTATCACGCCCACCTTCGTCTCGGGCACGGTAATCCGGGTTACTCCGGGCTCCTTCCCTGGAGCCGCGGATGACACCCTGCTCGGCGGTGACGGCAACGACAGCATGGATGGCGGAGACGGCAATGACACCTTGGACGGAGGTACCGGCGCCGACACCATGACCGGTGGCTTCGGCAACGACGTCTACGTCGTCGACAATCTCGGCGACGTCGCCTCGGAGGTTGCCGGCGGCATCGATCTGGTGCTCGCCTCGGTCACGCACACGCTGTCAGTGAACCTCGAGAACCTGACGCTGACCGGCACCGCCGCGATCGACGGTACCGGCAACGCCAAGGACAACGTGATCATCGGCAACGTCGCCGCCAACACGCTGTCGGGACTCGACGGCAACGACAGCCTGACCGGCGGCGGCGGCAACGACACGCTGTCCGGGGGCAACGGCAACGACACGCTGGATGGCGGCACCGGCGCCGACAGCATGGACGGCGGCTTCGGCAACGATACCTACATCGTGGACAACGTCGGCGACGTCGCCGCCGAGGTTGCCGGCGGCACCGACACGGTGCTCGCCTCGGTCAGCTACACGCTGTCGACCAACCTGGAGAACCTGACGCTGACCGGCAGCGCCGCGACCAACGGCACCGGCAACGCCAAGGGCAACGTGATCACCGGCAACACCAACAACAACATTTTGTCCGGGCTCGCCGGCAACGACACGCTGATCGGCGGAAGTGGCAATGACAGGTTGGACGGCGGCACCGGCGCCGACAGCATGGACGGCGGTTTCGGCAACGATACCTACATCGTGGACAACGTCGGCGACATCGCGGCCGAAGTCGCCGGCGGAATCGACACGGTGCTCGCCTCGGTCAGCTATACGCTGTCGACCAATCTCGAGAACCTGACGCTGACCGGCACCGCGATCAACGGCACCGGCAACGCCAAGGACAACGTGATCATCGGTACCGCCGCCAACAACGCGCTGTCGGGCCTCGATGGCAACGACACGCTGATCGGCGGCGCCGGCAACGACACGCTCACGGGCGGCGATGGGAACGACCGGCTCGATGGCGGGACCGGCGTCGACAGTCTGGACGGCGGCCTGGGCAACGACACCTACATTGTCGACAACGTGGGCGATGTCGCAGGCGAGGTCGCCGGCGGTGTCGATACCGTGCTGGCGTCGGTCACCTATACGCTGTCGACCAACCTGGAGAACCTGACGCTGACCGGCACCGCCGCGATCAGCGGCACCGGCAATGCCAAGGACAACGTAATCACCGGCAACGGGGCCAACAACTTCCTGTTCGGACAGGCGGGCAGCGACACGCTGATTGGCGGCAGCGGCAACGACTGGCTCGATGGCGGCACCGACGCCGACAGCCTGGACGGCGGCCTCGGCAACGACACCTATGTCGTCGACAACGTCGGCGACATCGCCGGCGAAGTCGCCGGCGGCATCGATACGGTGCTGGCCTCCGTCACCTACACGCTGTCGACCAATCTGGAGAACCTGACGCAGTTCGGGGTTGCCGCGATCAACGCCACCGGCAATGCCAAGGACAACGTTATCTTTGCCAACGGCGCCAACAATGTGCTGACCGGGCTCGGTGGCAACGATTCGCTGAACGGCGGCAGCGGCAACGATACACTGGACGGCGGCAGCGGCAACGACACGCTGAATGGCGGCAGCGGCGCCGACAGCATGGACGGCGGCACAGGCAACGACACCTACATCGTGGACAACGTCGGCGACATCGCCGCAGAAGTGGCGAGCGGCATCGACACGGTCGAGGCGTCGGTCAGCTACACGTTGTCGGTCAACCTGGAGAACCTGACGCTGACCGGCGCCGCCGCGATCAATGGCACCGGCAATGCCAAGGGCAACGTGATCACCGGCAACGACAACAACAACGTGCTCTCTGGCCTGAACGGCAACGACACCCTGAACGGCGCCGGCGGCAGCGACAACCTGGATGGCGGCATCGGTGCCGACAGCATGAACGGCGGCACCGGCGACGATGTTTACACGGTGGACAATGCTGGCGACGTCGTCAGCGAGGCAGGCGGGTCAGGCTTCGACACCGTGCTGTCCTCGGTGTCCTTCACCTTGCCCACCGACGTGGAGAACCTGACCCTGACTGGTGTCGCGGCGATCAGCGGCACCGGTAACGCCTTAGCCAACACGATCACCGGCAACAGTAACAACAACGTGCTCTCCGGCGTGAGCGGCAACGACACGCTGGCCGGCGGCGCCGGCGACGACACGCTGACTGGTGGCGTGGGCACCGACCTACTGACCGGCGGTCTCGGTAACGACCGGTTCGACTTCAACTTCATCACCGAGAGCCTGCCCGGCGCCGGCGTCCGGGACATCATCAGCGACTTCGTCGGCAACGGCCTGGCCGCCGGAGACACGATCGATCTCTCGGGCATCGACGCCAACCCGCTGACCGCCATCGACGACGCGTTCACCTTCATTGGCTCGGCAGCGTTCAGTAGCGTCGATGCCACCGCGCAACTGCGCTACGCCGGCGGCGTGCTGCAGGCGAGCACGAACGCGAACGGGGCCGCGGAGTTCGAAATCCAGCTGACGGGCAGCCCGGGCCTGTTCGTCGGCGGGGTCGGCAGCGACCTGATCCTGTAGAACGGACCGCCACAGCCGCAGGAAGGGGCGCCATGTGCGCCCCTTCTCTGTTGAACACGGCAGAACGATGGCTGCTATGCTGCGACCGAAGCATCCGTCGGGGACCGCAACATGACCGTTCTGCCCAGCCTCCCAAAGCCAGCACTATGACGCGGCCGCTTTCGATTGCGGTTGCAGGTCTCGGCACCGTCGGTGGCGGTGTGCTCAAGGTCCTGCGCGACAATGCCGACGTCGTGACCGCGCGCGCCGGCCGGCCGATCGCGGTGACCGCCGTGTCGGCCCGCGACCGTGCGCGCGACCGCGGCGTGTCACTGTCCGGGCTGCGCTGGTACGAGGATCCGGTGGCGCTCGCCGCCGATCCCACGGTGGACGTGGTGGTCGAACTGATCGGCGGTTCGGACGGGCCGGCACGCGCGCTGGTGCAGGCGGCGCTGGCAGCCGGCAAGCCGGTGGTCACCGCCAACAAGGCAATGCTGGCGGTGCACGGCGCGGCGCTGGCGGCGGCGGCCGAGGAGCGCGGCGTGCCGCTGGCGTTCGAGGCGGCGGTGGCCGGCGGCATCCCGGTGATCAAGGCGCTGCGCGAGGGGCTGGCGGCCAACCGCATCCTGCGTATCGCCGGCATCCTCAACGGCACCTGCAATTACATCCTGACGCAGATGCGTGAACGCGGGCGCGAATTCGCCGAGGTGCTCGCCGATGCGCAGAAGCTGGGTTACGCCGAGGCCGATCCGTCATTCGACATCGACGGCGTCGATGCGGCGCACAAGCTGGCGATCCTGGCGGCGTTGGCGTTCGGCCGGCCGGTGGCGTTCGATGCGGTGCATGTCGAGGGCATCCGCAACGTCTCGGCGCTCGACATCGCATTCGCCGGCGAACTTGGTTACCGCATCAAGCTGCTGGGCATCGCGCGGCGCGCCGAGGGCGGGATCGAGGCGCGGGTGCATCCCTGCATGGTGCCGCAGTCGGCGCCGATCGCGCGGGTGGACGGCGTGTTCAACGCGGTGGTGGCGGAGGGCGACTTCGTCGGCCGCGTGATGCTGGAGGGCCGCGGCGCTGGTGCCGGACCGACCGCCTCGGCGGTGGTGGCCGACCTGATCGACATCGCGCGCAACCGCCTCACCCCGGTGTGGGGCGCGGCGGCGGCGGAACTGTCGAACGCGCCGTCGGTGCCGATGAGCGCGCATGTCGGCGCCTACTACCTGCGGCTGATGGTGGTGGACCGCCCCGGCGTCATCGCCGACGTTACCGCGGTGCTGCGCGACCATGGCATCTCGCTGGAATCGATGCTGCAGCGCGGCCGCGCGCCGGGCGAGGCCGTGCCGGTGGTGCTGGTCACACACGAGACGCAGGAGAGCGCCATGCGCGAGGCGCTCGCCCACATTGCCGGGTTGAATGCGGTGCTGGAGGCGCCGACGCTGATCCGCATCGAGCCGGCGTAGGTCATCGCAAGAAGGTCAGGCAGCGAGGCTGAAGTCGGTCATGTCGATGGCCGACGGGGCGACATGCAGCAGCCGGATCGAGTCGCTGCCCAAGGCGACCATCGTGGAGCCCGCGGCGCCGGCCGTTATCTTCACCGAGTTGGCGAACGACGCGGCGGTGATGCCGCGCCCGCTGATATCGAGCAAATCCGCACCTGATGAACCGTGGGCCGCGAAGTCGTTGACGGTGTCCTTCCCGAACGCGCCGACGAAGCTGAAGACGTCGCTGCCCGCACCGCCAACCAGCGTGTCGTTCCCCAGCCCGCCGTTCAGGGTGTCGTTGCCCGCACCGCCGACGATCGTGTTGGCCAGTTCGTTGCCGCCGAGCGACAGGCCGGTCGTGCCGGCGTTCGCGCGCAGGAATTCGATCTGCGAGCCTGCCGACAGCGTATAGCCGACGCTGGCGAACACCGTGTCGGTGCCACCGTTCGCGATCTCGCTCACCACGTCGCCGGGGTTGTCCACGAAATAGCTGTCGTTGCCCAGGCCGCCGGCCATGCTGTCGGCGCCGGCGCCGCCATTCACCGTGTCGTTGCCGATGCCGCCGACTAAGGTATCATTACCAACATTACCAATAAGTGAATGCGAATAGGCGTTGCCGGTCAGCGCGAGGCCGGTGGCCGCGTTGACCTTCAGCGTCTCGACTTCGGTGGCCGCTGCGAGCGTGTAGTTAACGCTCGCCAGAACGGTGTCGGTTCCACCGCCGACGCTTTCGTTGACCACGTCGGCGGTTGTCCACCAGATAGGTATCATTGCCGGCCCCACCGGCCATGCTGTCGGCGCCGGCGCCGCCGTTCAGCCTGTCGTTGCCGACGCCGCCGACCAGCGTGTCGTTGCCGGCGCCGCCTATGATAGAGTGAGAAGCGGTGTTGCCGGTCAGCGTCACGCCGCTGACCGTATTGGCCCGCAGCACTTCGACCTCGGTCGCCGCGGCGAGGGCGTAGCTGACACTGGCCAGGACGGTGTCGGTCCCTTCGTTCGCGTTCTCGGTCACCACGTCGGCGAGATTGTCGACATAGTAGGTGTCGTTGCCGGTGCCGCCGATCATCGTGTCGATCCCGGCGCCGCCGTTCAGCGTGTCATTTCCGGCGCCGCCGATCAGCATGTCGCTGCCGGCGCCGCCGCCCTTCAGGCTGTCGTTGCCCGGCGTACCGTTCACCGTGGGGACAGGCAGCGCCGTGCTGTCGGTCACGCTGAAAGCCTGCGCGCCCGCACTCATCAAGGCGGCGGTCTGGCCGGTGACAGTGCCGTCGTAGCTGACGCCGTTCACAAAGAGATTGCGGTCCGTGGTCGCCGTGCCGCCCCAGGCGTCGTTCAGGAAGGCGACGGAGACGGTGTGTGCACCAGGGGCCCAGTCGCCCTTGAAGACGAAGTCCTGGCTGACGCCGGCCGCATGCGAGGCGGTGGCGGTGAAGGTGCCGCCCAACTGCTTGCCATCGAACTGCACGGTGAATTGCGCATCACCCAGATACGCATCCTCCGACATGCTGAGGACCAGCGTGTCGGATCCTGCCCCGGTGGTGACCGCGGCCGGCGGCGGCTTCGACGACCCGGTCACAGTGACGCCGATCGTCCGCTGAACCTCGACCCCGGCCTGGTTCCATACATCGACGACGATGCTGTCCGTGCCAGCACTGGCCGCGGCGGTGTACGACAGACCCGCCAGATAGGCATTCAGCTGGGACAGCGTGCCCTCGACGGTGATCCCGCCGGCCGAGGTCGCGGTCTGCCCGTCCATGGAGATGCTGCCGCCGCCGGTGTCCCAGAGGTTCACGATCATGCTGCCGGGTGCGGTTGCGGCCCAGGGATCGCTGATCGAGACACCGGCGATCGTCAGCGTGGTGCCGGCGGGTAGGGTCTCGGAATTGGGCGACGCAAGGGAGAGGTCGTCGGGCGTCGGTGGAGGCGGTGGCGGTGGCGGTGGCGGTGGCGGTGGTGGAGGCGGTGGGGGTGGCGCGGTCGTCGTCGGTTGGATTTCCACCAGGATCGGATGATCGGGAAGGCGTACAGTCGCCGTGCTCCCCGACGTCGTGGACACCACGGCGGTGCCGGTCAAGGGATCGAACACCTGGAACCGTGCGGCAGCCGGCAGCGTGATGGTGACGGTGTGCGCGGCGTCGTTCTCGTTCCACAGCGACAGCCAGTAGCTGCCGTCGGATTTCTGCATCAGCAGGGCGTTGTCGCTCGCCGTGGTGCCGCTCAGCGTGTAGGCGAGCGAGCCGGCGGTGAAGGTCGCGGCGGTCGCGCCGGTATCCGCCAACAGCGTCGTCAGGTTATGGATCGCGGCACCCGCGGGCTTCGCCGTGCCATCCGCGTTCATCAGCCCGAACTTGCCCGAGCCATCGTCGAACAGGCCGTAGAAGTATGTCTTGACGTCGCCATCCTTCATGCCGTCCAGCACGGCGTCGAGCGCGAAGCGGGCGACGTCGGCCTGCGCGAAGCCCTGGTTCTCGTCCCAGCCGATTTCGGTGGTGATCACCGGGCGCGTCGCGGCAGCCATGTTGGCCAGCCCGTTCAGCCGCTGGACCGACCAGTCGGTGCCCTGCCCGACATTGGGATAGGTGTGCGCGTTGGCGAAGTCGGCGTAGGCGGACAGATCGCCGACCTTGTCGTAGTCGCCCGCCCAATTGTTTGCGGCCGTCCAGCCGGAGCCGAAGCTCATGTTGATGACCGGCAGTCCGAGAGCGTGCCCGGTGGCATAGACCTGCTGCTGGAACTGCGCGGTGATGGCGAGGGTGTTGCCGAGCGAGGCGGGATAGGCGTCGTCTTCCTCGTTGCCGCCCTCGAGGTAATTCAGCAGGCCTTCCTGGGCGAGCTGCCTGACGAAGCCGAGATCGGTCGTCATCCCGGCCGGCGAGGTCTCCGCGATGTAGTCGTCGAATTTCGCGCCGGTCGCCTGCGCAACCTGCTGCCAGGTGGTCGCGTCCGCCGCGGTCTGCGCGCTGTCGCGCAGGTTCTTCAGCCCGAGATAGTTGATCGAGGCTTCGACGACGGCGAGGTTCTGATACCCGTAATTGGCGAAATCGATATGGGTGTTCACCCCTATTGTATCGATAAATGTGTATACGCTAATTGCAGTTTGTGCGGCCATTGCGCGATTGTTCCTGTTGCCGGCACGCCGGGAACCAGAGGACGCGGGTCCCTAGGTTCCGGCTTGAAAACGTCCGGAAAGCTCTAGGCAGAATAAGGAGACTTCGTAGGTGACTGCGGAGCGGTCAGTCGAAGGCTGTTCTGCCTACTCGATGATGCCGCTGATAAATCTTTTGCAGACGCAACGCATTGACGCACGTCAAACAGTGCCGTTTGGCAACAACCTGGGATTGCAGAGCCCCTCGAATACTTGCGCCAGGCGTCGCCCGCGCGAGCCACACCATTGCAAGATCAGAACGCCTGACCGGCGGATCAGAGCTCGATGACGCCGCCGCGCAAGCCCTTGGCGACTGCCTCGGCGCGGCTGGTGGCATCCAGCTTGGCGAACAGGGCTTCGAGATGGAATTTCACCGTATGCACGGATATGCCGAGAGCGCGGGCGACGCCTTTGTTGCTCATGCCCTGGCCGACCAGCGTGAGGATCTCCGCCTCGCGCGGCGTCAGCAGTGCTGGCGCGTCTTCGCCGGCGGGGCGAAAGCCGTCCCTCGGCGTTGCGCCCGGCGCGCGCACCACCAGGCCGGCGGCGACCGCGCGGAGCGCCGCATCGAGTTGTGCCGCGGTCACGGTGCGCGGCAGTGCGCCGGCGGGCTGCTCGCCCGAGGCCGGGTCGTCGGTCAGCGCGACCACCGGCGCCTCTGCCTCACCCGGCGTCTCGGCATCGCTCGCCAGGTCGCAGAGGACGACATCGGGCGTTTCGGTCACCGGCGTGTGACCGGCGGCCTTCACCATGGCGGCAAGGCCCTGCCGGCGCACCGGATCGCCGGCGCGCAGCAGGACACGCAGGCCGGCGCTCATGCCTTGGCGGGGCGCGTACCGATCGTCACGCTGATCAGCCGGACTTCGCCGGCGCGCAGCAGCTTCAGCGTCGCAGGCTGGCCGATGCGTTCGGGCGCCAGCGCCGCGGACAGGCCGCGCGAGCGGCCGGTGCGCTGGCCGTCCACCTCCAGGATGATGTCGCCGGGCATCACGCCAGCGCTCTCGGCCGGCGCGCCGGCGGCGAGACCCACCACCATCAGACCGGTTTCACGCCCGGCCGCGTCGCGGAAGCGCTCAGGCACCAGCACCTGCTGGAGGCCGACACCCAGCCAGCCGCGCGCGATGCGGCCGTCGGCCAGCAACGGGTCGAGCACGCGCTCGATCGTGGCCGCGGGGATCACCAGGGCGCGCCGGCGCGGCCCCGAGGTGGACATGCCGATCATCCGGCCGCCCAGCGTCAGCACCGGCCCGCCCTCGTCGAGGCCGAGGCGGGCGTCGAGCCGCAGCAGCGCCTCGATGCGGCCGCCGGCCTGGCTGTGCCATTCCGGGCCGGTGGCGTGCACCATGCCAAGCCGGGCGGTGGGCGTGCCGCGCGCATCGGCGCCGGCGATCAGCGCGAGCGACCCGGGGCGCGGCAACGGTGCCGCCGCCGGCAGGTCGGTGCGCAGATCGCCCGCCAGGCGCAGCACGGCGACGTTCGTGCCGGCGTCGCAGCCGGCCAGGTTGGCCTCGATCTCCCTGCCGTCATGGATCACGGTGAAATTCGGCCCCTCGGGCATCAGCTGCTCCGAGGTCACCACGACGCCGTCGCGCCACAGGATGCCGCTGCAGTCACGCCGCCCGGTGCGGACGGCGACGATGAAGCGCGAGGCGGCGGCGATGCGGTCGGCCAGGGCATCGGAAAACTGCTCGAGCGAATCGGTGGTCATGGCGGCGGAACTCCCTTGTCTGTGCCGCGAGACTGCACGAAGCGGCACGTCGACGGCATCGGTCGGATAACCGGTCGAGGCCCTGGCCGCATGGCCGGGCTGCTGCGTCGTCCCCGGATGCCTATCTGGGGCGCCCGGAGGACAATTGCATGCCACTCGATGTCACCGGCGCTCCGCCGATCGAAGAACTCGACCCCTATTCCGCGCAGGTCGTCAACGCCTTCGAGCGCGTCGGCCCGGCCGTCGTGCACGTGATCGCGTTCGGGCCGGAGGGCCGGCCGAAGGGCCAGGGCTCCGGCGTCATCTTCGCCCCCGACGGCTATGTGCTGACCAACGCGCACGTGGTGGCCGGAGCGGTGAAGCTGCGCGCCGCGTTCACCGACGGCCAGATGCTGGACGCGGCGCTGGTGGGCGAGGACGCCGCGACCGACACGGCAGTACTGCGGCTGTTGGGCAACGGGCTGCCGCACGCCGAGTTGGGCCAGTCGGCCACGCTGCGGGTCGGACAGCTGGTGGTGGCGATCGGCAATCCGCTCGGATTTCAGTGCACCGTCACGGCAGGCATCGTTTCAGCGCTGGGGCGCACCTTGCGCGCACCCTCGGGGCGGATGATCGACAGCGTGATCCAGACCGACGCGCCACTGAATCCGGGCAACTCGGGCGGCCCGCTGGTGTCCGCGGCCGGACGCGTGGTGGGCATCAACACCGCGACGATCGCACCGGCGCAGGGCATCTGCTTCGCGATCGGCATCGACACTGCGGTGTGGGTGGCCACGCGGCTGATGCGCGATGGCCGGGTGCGCCGCTCGCGGCTCGGGCTGTCGGGACAGACCGTGCCGATCGACACACGCGTGCGGCGGTTCCACCAGCTGGTGCAGCGCAGCGGGGTGCTGGTGCTGGACGTGGTAGCAGGCGGACCGGCAGCGGACGCCGGCGTGATGGGTGGCGACGTACTGGTGGCGCTGGACGGCGGGCCGGTCACCGGAGTGGACGAACTGCACCGGGCGCTGACGGCGGAGCGGGCCGGCGTGACCACAACGCTCGGGCTGCTGCGGCGGGCCGAAAAGCTGGACCTGGCGGTGACACCGGGCGAGGCCTGAACTCAGCCGCCGCGCGTGGGTCTGCTGAGAGACCTGCGCGTGCGTACCGAAGGACGGTGGGACGATCCGCCAGCAGACTAGCTGAGCCGCACCTGCACATAGCTGCCCGGCGCGTCCTCGATCGGCTTCAGTTTGCCGTCGCCCGGCACGCGCGCCGGCACCTGCGCCTTGCCGAGGGCCGTCACCCAGCGGTGCCAGTCGGGCCACCAGGAGCCGGCGATCTCGGTGGCGCCCTTGAACCATTCCTCGGGGTCCGCCGGCAGGTCCGTGTTGATCCAGTGGCTGTACTTGCCGCCGTCCGGCGGATTGACCACGCCGGCGATGTGTCCCGATGCCGCGAGCACGAACCGCTTGGGCCCGCCGAGGAATTGCGTGCCACGGAAGGTGGACTTCCACGGCGCGATGTGATCCTCGCGTGTGGACAGGAAATACGCCGGGGTCTTGATCTTGCGCAGGTCGATCGGCACGCCGGCCAGGCTGATACCGTTCGGCACCGCCAGCTGGTTCTCCTGGTACATCTTGCGCAGGTAGAAGCTGTGCATGCGCGCCGGCATGCGCGTGGAGTCGGCGTTCCAGTACAGCAGGTCGAACGGGAACGGATCGTTGCCCAGCAGATAGTTGTTCACCACGAACGACCAGATCAGGTCGTTCGCCCGCAGCATATTGAAGGTGGTCGCCATCTCGGAGCCTTCGAGATAGCCGCGCTTGTTCATCTTCTGCTCGAGCGCCTGCAGCTGCTCCTCGTCGATGAACACGCCGAGTTCGCCGGCCTCGGCGAAGTCCATCATGGTGACGAAGAACGTGGCCGACCTGATCCGGTCGTCCTTCTTCGTTGCCATCCAGGCGAGCGTGCTCGCCAGCAGCGTGCCGCCCAGGCAGTAGCCGATCGCGTTCGACCTCGCGCTCGCCGGTCGCCTGCTCGATCGCATCGAGCGCCGCGAGGTAGCCCTCGGTCATGTAGTCCTCGAAGCCCTTCTCGGCGAGCTTCTCGTCCGGGTTCACCCAGGAGATGACGAACACGGTGTGGCCCTGCGACACCGCCCATCGGACAAAACTGTTCCGCGGCCGCAGATCCAGGATGTAGAACTTGTTGATCCACGGCGGCGCGATCAGCAGCGGCCGCTTCAGCACCGTCTCGGTCGCCGGCGCGTACTGGATCAGCTGCATCAGGTCGTTCTGGAACACCACCTTGCCGGGCGAGACGCCGATGTTCTCGCCGACCTTGAAGGCCGTCCATGTCGGTCATCTTGATGCGGAGCTTGCCCTTGCCCTGCTCCAGGTCGCTGAGCAGGTTGTTCAGGCCCTTCAGCAGGTTCTCGCCGCCGGTCTCCGCCGTCCTGCGCAGCACCTCGGGATTGGTCAGCAGGAAGTTCGACGGGCTCATCGCATCGACGAACTGCCGCGCATAGAAATCCACCTTCTGCGCCGTCTTCGGGTCGAGCCCATCGACCTGCCGCACCACGTCCTGCACATAGCGCGCCGACAGCAGGTAGGATTGCTTGATGAAGTCGAACACCTCGTTGTCCCGCCAGGCGTCGTCCTTGAAGCGGCGGTCCGTGGAAGCCGCGTCGATCACCGGCTCCGGCTCGCCGCCCATGATGCGGCGCGCGGTGTTCTGCCAGAGCGTCATGTAGTCCTGCCAGAAGCCCAGCTGGGCGACGACGACGCGGGCCGGGTTGGCCATGAGCCGGGCCGTCATCTCCAGGAACGCGCTGGCGATGTTCAGCGGGTCCGGCGCGTGTTCCTGGTCCGCCTGGCGCTTCAACCACTCGCTGACGATGCGCTGCGAGCGCTCGGCGATGTCGCCCATCGAGCGACCGACCGCAGTCGGGTCCGGCAGCCGGAACCCGGGAGCTTCGGTCTTGGTCTGGTCGGCCATTCGCGTCCTTTCCGTTGGCACCACCACAAGCTACACCAGGGTGCGGCCTGGAGCGGATTCGACGATGCTTAGCAGCGTAGGTGGCGGGCAACCTAGGAGTGCAGGGGGGCGGGTTCAAGCTGGTTTCGATCCCGACTACGGCACCTGTGGGCTGCGCTTTTGGAGCGTGCCGCTGCTGCTGGTGCTGCTGCTTCAGGGATGCGCCTCGTTCCCCGGCTCGATGAACCCGGTGAACTGGTGGCACGACCTGCAGGGCGGCAAGATCGCCGAGCAGCGGCCGCCGCCACCCGGCGCCGATGAACCCTATCCGAACCTGGCGACCGTGCCGCCCAAGCCGGCGCCACCCGATGCCGCCACATTGGCCAACATCGCCAGCGCGCTGATCGCCGACCGCACCAATGCACAGCACATCGCGGCGGCGGCGCCGATCGCCGATCCCTCGCTGCCCGCCGCCTCGCCGTCGCTGTTCGGCCGCGGCACCATCCCGCCACCGCCCCGCCCGCGCCATCGGCCGCCCCCAACGCGAGCGCCTCGATGCAAGCGGCGGAGGCGCCACCCGCGCCGCCGGCACCGCCCGCTCCACCTGCTGCCAGGTCGGAAAGCGTTGCCCCAGAGGCCGCCCCGCCGCCCGCCAGGGCGCCTGTCGGTTCGGTGCAGAGCACCCCGCTTGCGCCGCCCGAGGCGACGGCGCAACCGCCTGCCGTGGCGGCGGCGCCGGCGCCACCCTTGCCGGCGGCGCCCCCGCCGCCGCCCAACCTGCCCGGCGTCGCTGCGCCGCCGCCACCACCGGTCGCCGCGGCTCCTCCGGCGGTTGCCGCCGAGGCCCCCCCGCCTCCACCTGCACCGGCTCCGCCGCCCACCGCACCCGCGACCGTGGCCGCGGCGACACCCGCACCACCGCCGCCCAGTCCGGCGAATTCCGTGACCGTCACCTTCGTCGGCGGCTCTGCCTCGCTGCCGCCAACGGGGAACGACACGCTGAAGCAACTTGCGGCGCGACGGGGCAGCGGCATGATCGCGGTCACCGGCTACGGCGATGCGACCTCGGACGACCCCGCGGCGCAGTCGGCGGCGCTGACCCTGGGGCTGTCGCGCGCCCGGGCCATGGCCGCCGCGCTGACCGCCGCGGGCGTGCCTGCCACCGCCGTGCAGGTCGATGCCGCCGCGATCGGTCGCGGCGGCACGGCACGACTTGTACAATAGTCGTTCACCCCCGCGAGGGCTCGCATGACGTCCGATCCATCCGGTGAGTTCCACCGCATCCGCCGCCTGCCCCCCTACGTGTTCGCCGAGGTCAACATGGCGAAGGCCAAGGCGCGCGGCGGCGGTGAAGACATCATCGACCTCGGCATGGGCAATCCCGACAGCCCGACGCCGCCGCATATCGTGGCCAAGCTCATCGAGTCGGTAGCAGGACCCGCGCACCCACCGCTACTCGGTGAGCAAGGGCATCCCGGGACTGCGGCGTGCGCTGGCCGCCTACTACCGGCGCCGCTTCGACGTCGCGCTGGACCCGGAGACCGAGGTGGTTGCGACACTCGGCTCCAAGGAGGGCTTGGCGAACCTCGCCTCGGCCATCACCAGCCCGGGCGACACGATCCTGGTGCCCAACCCGTCCTATCCGATCCACCAGTTCGGCTTCATCATCGCCGGCGCGGCGGTTCGTTCGATCCCCGCCACGCCGGACGAGGAGATGCTGCGCGCGCTCGACCGTGCGGTGCGGCACTCGGTGCCGAAGCCGACTGCGCTGATCGTGAACTTCCCGTCGAACCCGACCGCGTATCTGGCGGACCTCGACTTCTACCGTGAGATCGTCGCTTTCGCGCGGCGGCACGAGATCTGGATCATGTCCGATCTCGCCTACGCGGAGATCTATTTCGGCGACAGGCCGCCGCCCTCGCTGCTGCAGGTGCCCGGCGCGAAGGACATCGCCGTCGAGTTCACCAGCCTGTCGAAGACCTACTCGATGCCCGGATGGCGGATGGGCTTCGCCGCCGGCAACGCACGGCTGATCAACGCGCTGACGCGGATGAAGTCATACCTGGACTACGGCGCCTTCACCCCGATCCAGGTCGCTGCCGCGGCCGCGCTGAACGGGCCGCAGGACTGCGTGGACCAGATCCGCGCCCTGTACCGCGAGCGGCGCGACGTGCTGATCCGCGGCCTGGCATCCGCCGGGTGGGATATGCCAAGCCCGGACGGCTCGATGTTCGCATGGGCGCCGATTCCGCCGCGCTTCGCCGGGCTGGGCAGCGTGGAGTTCTCCAAGCTGCTGCTGGCACGGGCCAAGGTGGCGGTATCGCCTGGCCTCGGCTTCGGCGAGCACGGTGAGGGCTTCGTTCGCATCGCGCTGGTGGAGAACACCCATCGGCTGCGCCAGGCGGTGCGCAACATCCGTGCGTTCCTCCAGGCCGGATCCAATCAGGCGCAGCCGGCGAGCCTCAGCGAGGCAGCGTCGCCCTGACCGGGGGAGGCCAGGAAAAGTGACGCACGGCAGGCCCGCCGCCGTCGTGCTCGCGGGTGGTCGGGCACGCCGGTTGGGGGAGCAGGACAAGCCGCTGTTGCCCGTGGGCGGCGTACCCATGCTCGCGCGCGTCGTCGCGACGCTCCGCGTGGACGGCCACCGCATCGCCATCAGCGCGAATGGCGATCCGGAACGTTTCGCCGAATTCGCTTGTCCGGTGCTGCCGGACGGCGCCTTCGCCGGCGAAGGGCCGCTCGCCGGCGTCCTTGCCGGGCTCGACTGGGCCGCCGGCCAGGGGGCCGAGGCGCTGCTGACGGTCCCCGGCGACACGCCGTTCGTTCCGCCGGGCCTCGCCGCCGCACTCGCGCCGCCCCCCGCCTGTGCGGCAAGCGGCGGGCGGCCGCATTGGCTGGTCGCGCTGTGGCCGGTCGACTGCCGCGGCAGGCTGCGCCGGATGCTGTCTGCGCCGGGCCGCCGCGACGTTGCGGCCTTCGCCCGGGACATCGCCATGCGCCAGGTTGATTTCGCCGTTGCGAAATGGGACGGGTTCTTCAACGTCAACACGCCGCAGGACCTGGCGATGGCGCGCGCCATCGCGGAGAGAGAACCATGATGCACACGGTGGCGATCGGTGGCCTCGGAGCGATCGGCCTGAAGCTGGCGCGTGCGCTGGATGCCGGCGTGGCAGGGCCTGCGCCTCGTTGCCGTGGCGGCGCGCGATCCGGCGAAGGCCGAAGGCAACCTGCGCGGCTTTCGTGACCCGCCGTGCGTGGTTGCGCTGGACCGACTGGCGGAGGCCGACATCGTGGTGGAGGCGGCGCCTGCCGCGGTGTTCGAATCGATCGCCTTGGCAGCCATCGAGGCCGGCCGGGTCTTCGTTCCTGCCTCGGTCGGCGCGCTGTTGCCACGCATGCACCTGGTCGAACGGGCGCGCGAGACCGGTGCCCGCATCGTGGTGCCGACCGGCGCGTTGCTGGGCCTGGACGCGGTGCGGGCGGCGGCCGAGGGGTATGTAGAGAGCGTCACCATCGAGAGCCGCAAGCCGCCGCGCGGGCTGGCCGGCGCGCCCTATCTCGTGCAGCACGGCATCGAGGTGAGCGGCATCACCGCGCCGAAGCGCGTGTTCGAGGGCAACGCGTTCGATGCCGCGGCAGGCTTCCCGGCCAACGTCAACGTCGCGGCGGCGCTGGCGCTTGCCGGCATCGGCCCGGCCCGCACGCGCGTCGAGATCTGGGCCGATCCCGGCATCGACCGCAACACGCATACGATCCGCGTGGAGGCCGATTCCGCCCGGTTCACCATGACGATCGAGAACGTGCCGAGTGAGGAGAACCCACGTACCGGGCAGATCACTGCGCTGTCGATGCTCGCCTGCCTGCGTGGTCTGGTGGCGACGCTGAAGGTCGGCACGTAAGACAGGCGAACACGCGCGGATGCTCGCGCCGCTGCTGTATTTCATCGCCATCGCCCTGTTCGGCTTCGCCGTCCTGGGCGCGGCCCAGCTGCCGAACGACCTGTGGCTGGTCGCCGCGATCTTCCCTGTCTTCATCGCGATGATCCTGGGCTTCGTGATGTGGATCTTCGCCTGGTCGCAGTTCGAGCTTCCGGTGAGCGTGGGTTCGCTGCTCGTGCCGATCGCCGCCGCTGTGGTGTCGCGACGCCGATTGTCCACCCGCGATCGGTTCATCGCGATCTGCGCCGCTGTCCTGCTCGGGCTGGTCTGCGCGCGACTGGCGTTTCTGGCCGCCGGCCTCGGCTGATTGCTTGACAGGCCGCTGCCGGCCGATGTCAGTTCGGCACCGACCGAGGGGGCTTCCGATGCAACGTGTGATGATTGCGATCGCCGCATTCGTGCTGGCGATCGGAGGCGGGGCCGCGCGCGCCGCGGACGATGTGGTGATCGGCGCGCTGTATCCGATGACCGGACCGAATGCGCAGGTCGGCAACGACGCGAAGGCCGCGATGGAGACCGCCGCCGAGATCATCAACGGCAACCACGATATACCCATGCTGCTGGGCAAGGGCGGCGGACTCGACCGGCTGGGTGGCGCGAAGCTGCGGCTGATCTTCGCCGACCATCAGGGCGACCCGCAGAAGGCGCGCGCCGAGGCGGAGCGGCTGATCACCCAGGAGCACGTGGTGGCGCTGATCGGCTCGTATCAGAGCGCCACGGCGGCGACGATCTCGCAGGTCGCCGACCGCTACGAGCTGCCGTACATGTCGGCGGACAATTCGTCGCCGAGCCTCAACCAGCGCGGACTGAAGTGGTTCTTCAGGACGTCGCCGCACGACGTCATGTTCACCCAGGCGATGTTCGACTTCTTCCGCGACATCGGCGCGAAGACCGGGCACAAAGTGCAGAGCGTCGTGCTGTTCCACGAGGACACGATCTTCGGCACCGACAGTTCCAACGCACAGCGGCAGATGGCGGAGGCGGCGGGGATCAAGGTGGCGGCCGACATCCGCTACCGCGGCAACTCGCCATCGCTGTCGGCCGAGGTGCAACAGATCAAGGCGGCGGATGCCGATGTGGTCATGCCGTCGTCGTACACCTCGGATGCGATACTGCTGGTGCGCGGCATGCACGACGTCGGCTACACGCCGAAGGCGATCATGGCGCAGTCGGCAGGCTTCGTGGAGCAGGCGTTCATCGATGCGGTCGGGCCGCTGGCCGAAGGGGTGATGAGCCGGTCGGCGTTCGCGCTGGACGCGGCCAAGGCGCGGCCGGCCATACCGGCGGTGAATGCGCTCTACCGGGCGCGCAACAACAAGGACCTGAACGACAACACGGGACGCGAGATCACCGCTCTGGTGGTGCTGGTCGATGCGATCAACCGGGCAGGATCGACCGATCCGGACAAGCTGCACGCGGCACTGCAAGCGACCGACATTCCAGGCAATCAGACGATCATGCCCTGGAAAGGGGTCAAGTTCGACGCCACAGGGCAGAACATCGCGGCGAGCCCGGTGATCCAGCAGATCAAGGACGGCAAGTTCCACACCGTCTATCCGTTCGACGTCGCGGTGCAGGAGCCGGCGTGGAACGTCGGCCGGTGATTCCCTCTCCCGCGGAGCGGGGGAGAGCGGGGAAGAAGTATCTGTTGCCCCCACACCGCCTCGCCTCCCTCCCCCGCTGCGCGGGCGAGGGAGCGTTGCCTCGCCTGCGGTGACCGCTACCATCCTGCTTCAGGTCGCCGTCGGCGGGCTGCTGATGGGGTTGATCTACGCTCTCGTGGCGGCCGGCCTCAGCCTGATCTTCGGCCTCATGGACGTGGTGAACTTCGCCCACGGCGAACTGCTGATGCTGGCGATGTACGCCACCTTCGTCGTCTGGCTGGCGACCGGCCTCGATCCGCTGCTGCTGCTTCTCCCGGTCGCGCTCGCGCTGTTCGCGCTGGGCGTCGCGATCTATCATCTGTTGATGGCGCGGGCGCTGTCGGTGCGGTTCAACCGCGGCATGGTGCAGATCTTCGTCACCTTCGGCCTGGCCATCTTCCTGCGCGGCGCAGCACAGTTCACCTTCGGCAGCGACTTCAAGAGCATCGGCACGTCGCTGCTCGCCGGCCGCACGATGGATCTCGGCGGCGTGTTCGTCCCGCTGCCACAGCTCGCCGCCGGCATCGTCAGCCTGTTGGCGTTCGCTGCGCTGCTTGCCGTCAGCCGCACCGAGTTCGGCCGCGCGCTCGAGGCGACGCGCGAAGACCGGGACGCCGTCGCGCTCATCGGCATCGACCGCGATCGCATCTTCGCGCTGGGCTGGGGTATGGGCGCGGCCGCCGTCGGCGTCGCCGGCGTCATGCTTGCCACCTTCTACTACGTCACGCCCAATGTCGGTGCCAATTTCGCGCTGATCGCCTATGTCACGGTCGCACTCGGCGGCTTCGGCAGCCTGCTGGGCGCGCTGGTCGCCGGCCTGCTGATCGGCCTGGTCGAGGCGCTGACCGCGCTGCTGGTCGAGCCGTCGCTCAAGCAGGTCGGCATGTTCGCGATCTACCTCGCGGTGCTGATGTTCCGCCCGCGCGGGCTGTTCGGGACACTCTGATGGAAACCTCGATCGGCCGCCGGCGTCGCGTCGAACTCGTCATCGGTGCGCTGCTGCTGGTCGCGCTGGCGCTGCTGCCGCTGCCGATCCGCGACGTCTATACCCGCAACCTGATCATCATCACCGTGCTGTTCGCCGGGCTGGCGCAGGCGTGGAACATCCTGGGCGGCTATTGCGGGCAGATCTCGCTCAGCCATGCCTTGTATTTCGGCGTGGGCGCCTACGTCTCCACGCTGCTGCTGACGCGTGCCGGGATCCCGCCGACCATCGGAATGTTCGCCGGCGGCGCGCTGGGCGGGCTGATGGCGCTGCTGGTCGGCTGGCCGTGCTTCCGGCTGTCCGGGCACTACTATGCGATCGCCACCGTGGTGGTGGGCGAAATCGGCTACCTGCTGTTCCTCAACTGGGACTGGGTCGGCGGCGCCACCGGGATCAACATCCCGTATCGCCGCGCGATCGGCGATTCCTGGCTGTGGCTGCAGTTCCGCGTCGACAAGCTGCCGTATCACTACGCCGCACTCGCCTTCGCCGCTGTTGCATGGCTGGCGGCATGGCTGATCGAGGGCTCGCGCTGGGGCTTCGTCTGGCGCGCGGTGAAGGACGATCCGATCGCCGCGCGCAGCCTGGCGGTGCGCGTCTTCCCCTCGAAGATGGCGGCGGCGGCGATCAGCGGGGCACTCACCGGCATCGGCGGCGCGATCTATGCGCAGTATGTCGGCTACATCGATCCCGACAGCGTGCTGTATGGGCAGCTGTCCATACTCATCCCGCTGCCCGCGGTGCTGGGTGGCGTCGGCACGCTGTGGGGGCCGCTGGTCGGGGCGGCGGTGCTGATCCCGCTGTCCGAGCTGACCCGTTCCTATCTGGGCGGTTCGGGGCGCGGGGTCGACCTGATGATCTATGGCGCACTGATCGTACTCGTCGCGCTGGCGCGACCGCAGGGCCTGGCCAGCCTGATCGGGGTGCGTGTGCGCGCACCGGCCGGAGCGGACGATGCCGCCCCTGCTTGAGGTGGATCGCGTCAGCAAGTCGTTCGGCGGCGTGGCCGCCAACGTGGACATCAGCTTCGAGGTGCGCGAGGGCGAGATCCTGGGCCTGATCGGTCCCAACGGTGCGGGCAAGACGTCGCTGTTCAACGCGATCTCCGGCGCGGTGATGCCCGACGCCGGCGAGATCCGGCTGAGCGGACGGCGCATCTCCGGCCTTACGCCCGAGCAATGCTCGCAACTCGGCATCGCCCGCACCTTCCAGGTGGTGCGCAGCTTCGATTCCATGACGGTGCTGGAGAACGTCATGGTCGGCGCATTCTCCCGCCTGTCGCGGACGCGAAAGGCGATGGCGCGGGCCTTGGAGATGCTGGCGTCCACCGGGCTGGCGGCGCGCGCCGATACGCCGGCGCATGCGCTGACGCCGGCCGAGAAGCGGCGGCTCGAGGTGGCACGGGCGCTGGCGACCGAACCGCGCCTGCTGCTGCTCGACGAAATGCTCACCGGGCTGACGCCGGTTGAGGCGCAGTCCGGCGTCCAGCTGATCCGCGAGGTGCGGGCGCGCGGCATCACGGTGATCATGGTGGAGCACGTCATGGAGGTGCTGCTGCCGCTGGTGGATCGCGCCGTGGTGCTGGACCTGGGCCGCGTGCTGACGATCGGCGCACCGCATGACGTGGTGCGCAATCCCGATGTGATCCGCGCCTATCTCGGCGACCGCTATGCTGCGGGTTGACCAGGTCTTCGCGTCGTACCGCGGGCTGCGTGCGCTGCAGGGCGTGTCGTTGGACGTGGCACGCGGCGAGATCGTCGCGGTGGTCGGGGCGAACGGCGCCGGCAAGAGCACGCTGCTGAAGGCGATCGCCGGGCAGGTCCCGATCGACGGCACGATCGAGTTCGAAGGCCAGTCGCTGCGCCACCTGCCGGCACACCGCATCACCAGGCTCGGCGTGTCCATGGTGCCGGAAGGCCGCCGGCTGTTCCCGCGGCTGTCCGTCGAGGACAATCTGCGCCTCGGCGCCTACGCGAAGCGCGGTACCGATCGCTTCAGGCCGCTGGAACTGGTGTTCGCGCTGTTCCCACGGCTGCATGAGCGACTTGCGCAGCGCGCCGAGACGCTGTCGGGTGGCGAGCAGCAGATGCTGGCGATCGGGCGCGCCTTGATGACGCAGCCGCGATTCCTGATGCTGGACGAGCCGAGCCAGGGCATCATGCCAAGGCTGGTGGACGATATTCTGGCCGCGGTGGTGCAGATCCGCGATCTGGGCGTCACGGTGCTGCTGGTGGAGCAGCGCCTGGTGGAGGCACTGGCGATCGCCGATCGGGCGTATGTCCTGCAGACCGGGCGCATCGTACTCGCGGGCCCGGCAGCACAGATCGCCGGCGACGACGCGGTGCGGCGGGCATATCTCGGAATATAGCCCTTGTGCTGTTGCCCGGTGTCAGAGAAGTTATCGTCGGATAGGATGGGGACCTTAGGGGCGGCGGACATCAGGAAGTGGCTCGATACGGAGAGGCGCACAGGGCTGGCGAGGTCTGGTGCTGGGATGTGACGTTTCCTGCCGGGGCAGATCAGGGGACGCCGGTTTCATCTTCGACTGATCCTGGAGCTCTATGGCCGGAAGGTCTTCGGCTTTCAGGTGCATGATAGCGACAGCGCCGGACACGCAGATCACTTGGCGCGGACACACGGCAGTTGCCGAGGGAGTGTTTGCGGTGCCGGTGCGCCACGTGCCCGTTTACTGTTCTTCGGCCGCCCAAAATGGGCCGCTTGACGGCAGCGGGTGTCCGCTTTCTCTCTGCAGTTACTGAGGAACAGCTGTCATATGGCCGAAGTGAAAGCGTTGCTTGATGAGTTTATTGCCGCACAAAATGTTCACGGTACCGATGTCGCGGGCTATAGGGAGGCAGTATCCCACGACTTTCTGACCGAGCCCGACGCGTTCGCCCACTACCTGGCGGCTGGGTGCGGTGCAGCGCCAGAGCTGTTCCCCTTCATAGATCCTGCGTACTACAGCCTACAGCTCGAACTCCCACCAACAGTAACGCCATTTGAGCATTACGTCACTGACGGTGCAAGGCGAGGTTTGAGCCCTACGCCACTTTTCGATCCGATTTATGTCCGCCGACAAGTCGATGGCCCGGCATTTGTCAGCGTGTTCGATTTTCTGGCCGACCCCAGCTTCGCTGATGTGGATCCCCACCCACTGTTCTCGAAGCGGTACTATAGGTCTTTCTACGGCGATGTTGCAGACTCTGGCCTAGACCCATTTCTTCATTTCATTCGCCATGGTTGGCAGGAGAGGCGGGCAATCCATCCATTTTTCGGACCGCGAGAGTATGACAGATTTGGTTTCCCGAACGGAGCTGACAGAGGGCTCTTCAATCAATGTTTGATGGCGGCATTCAAGAACCCCGCTCTGTCATCGATGCAGGCGCTGTTCGAGCCATTCCAGTATGCGCAGTCGCAGGCACCCGCGGAGTTCCTTGAGGCTCCACTGCAGCACTTTCTTTGCTACGGCTCGAACCGGCAGGGTTCGCCCTTTCCCCTATTCGACCAACAGTTCTACCTGTCCCAGAAACCCGACGTAAGGAACCATATAAGCCCCTACGTCGAATATCTGAGCGACTTTTCCCACCGCTTCAGTCCGAGCGAGTTTTTCGATCCGGAGTTCTATCTGCAATCGGCCACGGTAGATCCCACGTTCAAAGGGTCTCTGCTCGAACACTTCGTGCGAATTGGCGCAGCACAAGGAATACGTCCCCACAGGCTGGTAGCGGTGACACATGCATGCCCATCGATCCATTCTGGCCTGGGTATAGCTCGAACATTTGCCGATCTTTCCGGCAACCGATACTGGCTGTGCCGTATTAAAGACGACGAAGTCCTGACTTCCAGCATGGACGAATTGCGCGATATAGAGCCGGCACTATCGAGCGAACTTCTAGTACGCTGCAGTCTCCATGCTCACAGCGGGTCGGTCAACTTGCGTGGGCGACTACTGGTCGACGTGGTCCGGAAGGTAGCCCGATGCAACTGCCTGGTGGTTTCCTGCACCGACCTGGATGCCAGTTGCATCGACCAGCTCTTCTCGTCAGCGCATCTGGTGTCCAGTCCACGTCCCTGGCTAACGCTGCTCGCGTCATCCGGTCTGACGGTCAAGTACCGGCATCAACAGTACGGCTGCAAATCCATCTTCGAGTGGATATTGTCAGGTGACCTACTCGACAAGGTGTCATTTATTGCCAGCGTGCTATTGGCGTCAATCCCAAACAGGCTTGTCGTTACGACGGACCGTTTTGGAGTTGCGCTGCTCCGTGTCTGCGGCCCACAGATTCTTGCCACTGTGCCAATGGTCTCAATGCTTGTCGGCTCAGGAGCGCTCGAACCGGAGGATCAGCAGTGGCTTCGCGAGTTCATAGCCAGCAATTACCACGAGTTCTCCTCGCTTATCGGCAGCCTGGGAGATGTAATTGACCTGAAGTCTGAGCCTCGCGGCACGGCCGGGGTGCATGCCCCTCGTCTTGTTGCCCTTGAAAGGAAAGGCCCAACGTGAAAGTCAGTGCCATCGTGAATTGCTGCTATGAGGGACTGCTCATTGAGCGATCGCTGGATAGTGCCATCCGCTCGATTGCGGCGTCGGGTCTCGGGGATCAATGCGAGCTGATAGCCGTCGCTGACAATGCAAGCAAAACCACGCTCGCCGTTCTGTCAGAATACAGCAATCGGCTCGACCGCGT
This sequence comes from uncultured Alphaproteobacteria bacterium, assembly GCA_963812075.1. Classification (GTDB taxonomy): domain Bacteria; phylum Pseudomonadota; class Alphaproteobacteria; order Acetobacterales; family Acetobacteraceae; genus JAMXLO01. The sequence goes on along the minus strand of CAWETN010000010.1, from coordinate 198,740 downwards.
AATCCGAACGGATTTCTCCGACCTGGGTCTGGCCCGCAACGCTGGATGTGAAATCGCCCAGGGAGAGCTATTGCTGTTCTTGGATGGCGATGATCTCTGGGGTGCCAACTGGGTGGGTGCCGCATGGTCCGAGTATCTGAAGTCTCCGCAGGAAACGATACTGCACCCGCAATATTGCGTGTTTTTTGGCTCGAGGACCGAGGTGCTTATTCACCCGGATTGGCGCGACCCGGATTTTGACCCTCGTGAGATCATATCGCACAACCCTTGGATAGCGCTGTGCGGCGTCCGACGGAACTCTTCTCGCCGAGCTGCGGTTCCCTGCAGTTGACAGGGAGCTGCGGTTCGGCTTCGAGGACTGGTCGTGGTATGCTGACACCATCGCCCAGGGGTTTCGACACAGTGCGGTACCGGGGACAGTGCATTTCGTCCGACTAAAGGCGATAGACTCCATGCAGAAATCGATGCGGGGGCACTATCGCATCCCTTCTCGGGATTTCGCCGAGTATTTGGCGGCAGATGACCCAACGCGGCCTTACAACCTATGACTGACCCGACCAGTCACACCTCTTACAGGCAACCAGGCATGAGCCAAACATTGCGTGTCCCAGTAGCTCTGCTGTACCACTCTGTACGACAAGTTTCTGGTGGGAGCATATATCGCATCTCTATTTCTCCTGAACGATTCCGGCGCCACGTCGAATTTCTGACATCGCGCTTCCGTGTTGTGCGACTACAGGACTTCGTCGATGCACTTGCAAGCCGCATCCGGACTGAAGGAATGGCCTGCATCACTTTCGATGATGGGTACGTCGACAACCTGACAGCCGCCAGCGATATACTCCGAGAGTATCATACACCTGCGACAGTATTCGTTCCGACGGGATTTATCGGGCGCCCTTACTTCTGGTGGGACGCACTACACGCCATTCGTGGCGCCGCGTCGTGCAGCCCCGGCGTCGGCCGGTGCCACCTGCGTATACAATTTCCCGCTCTGCATGACGACTGCGATACCGCTGAGGCAGAATGGTTCCGAGTTTGGGATCACTTGCGGCGCCAGAGGCTTGAGGATACGTACGAGGCCGTGGGAGAGCTTGCAGCTCGGATGGAGGTGGACTTGGCTGGTCTGCCGCGCCCAATTGCGTCGTGTGAGTTGCAGCAATTGACCCAGTGGCCCTTTGAGATCGGCTCTCACGCCGTGAGCCATCGGCCCCTCTCTTCGCTTTCGATTGATGAAGCCGCATCGGAACTGACTTCGTCGCGGAGTTATTTGGAAGGTTATACGGGACGACCGGTTCGTGCATTCTCATACCCTTTTGGCCTGTTCGATCATGAAGTTGCTCAGGCGTGCCGGGCCGCTGGATATTCGTGCGCAGTCAGTCTCATCCGGGATGATCGGATTTCCTACTCCGATCTGTTTGATCTTCCGCGACTCGATGGGGCCGACGGTGACGTTGATGAACTCGCATTAGAACTCGACAGAATAGAACACAGGAATTCACGGGCCTTCGGCGTTCATGGCGCGTTCACGTCAAGGCTGGTGGATGCCAGAATGAAAAGTGACGTCGGAAAGCCCACGCCATCCCGGTCATTGTCTCCAGTCGGATTTCGAGACAGCGACCTGTTCCGCTCTACTCCAGTCAATCGCGACTGGGGATGGGACCGTGGCGTGCCCCTCGACCGGCCGTTCATCGAGCAATTTATTCGGACCCATCGTGGTGACATGTACGGCCGCATCCTTGAGATCAAAGAGCCGGAATACAGCTCTCGCTATGCGCGCCCGGGAGCACAGGTGGATATTCTGGATATAAATAGTGCTAACAAGCTAGCCAATATCATCGACGACATGCAGTCCTGTGCCCAGATCAGCGACAATACGTATGATTGTGTCATTTTGACACAGGTCCTTCAGCTTGTCCCCGACTTTGGGAAGGCAATTGCTACTGCGGCACGCATACTTAAGCCCGGTGGTGTTCTTCTGCTTACGGTATGCGGGATCACGCAGGGTATCAGCAGCACTGAAGGAAATTTCTGCTGGTCGTTCTTTCAGCCTGGCGTCAAACATGTGCTGAGCCAGCATTTCGATATAAAGAAGCTCCTGCTCCATTCCCACGGAAATGTCGGTCTTGCCGCATCTTTCCTGATGGGCCTTACCGTCTCGGATGTTCCACCGGACTTGTTGTCGACCGAGGATCCGGAGTACCCTATAGTCGTGACGGCGCGCGCTGTTAAGTCATTCGTGGTGCCGAAGGAGTTGACGTGGTCGCCGGCAGTTGAGATGCCTGAAATCAGCGTCGTTATCCCAATGTTCAATGCCGCGACAACGATCCAGGAGACACTTTATAGCGTGTCGCGACAAGACTATGCGAGCTACGAGGTCCTAATCGTGGACGACGGATCAACGGATGGTTCTCGAAACATTGCCAACGAGATTGCCGCTAAGTCATGCGGCCGGATCACGGTGCTGGAGCACGTTCAGGGTGCGAACCGTGGCTTGAGCCTGTCACGTAATTTGGCGATTACGCATGCACGTGGTGAGTTCCTGGTATTCCTCGACGCAGACGATACAATCCATCCTGGAAAGTTCTTCCACGATGTTAATATCCTGCGGGCGCATCCAGAGGCTGCTGCGGTCGTCGGACGCGCCCTGTGGTGGTGGGACGGGGAGGGCGATAAGGATGCGCATCTCGATAAGATTTTCGAGCCGCATGACCGAGTTGTGCATCCGCCGGAGTTCTTCGAGGCCAATTACCAGACGATGAGAGCGGAGTCTCCTCCCTGCGTCCATAGCTGGATGGTTCGCAGGTCGGCTGTCGACCAGATACAGCCATTTGACCAATACATGATGACCTATGAGGACCAGAAATTTCTTGCAGACCTGTCGCTGCGGTTCCCGATTTACGTGGCTTCGACGTGCTTATGTGACTACCGACGGAAAGAGACGACGTTATGGTCAACCGCGCTGGCACTGGGAACTGACGTCACCGCGCGTGAGAGATTTGTCGAATGGAAGAGAAGAGCGGCGAGCGGGCAGCCTGCGACGAGCCATACACGACCGCCGCATGATCCTCCTGTGTCATAGAAGTCGTCGCCCGGATAAGTTCGAAACCTTCGGGGGCGCGACCATTACGAAGTGGCTCAATATGGATAGGCGCACAAGGACCGAGCTGTGGCCACTGCTGCCGCCGGAGAGCTACGCCGTCCGGTCGCCCTCCACCCCCAGCGCCGCCTGCGCCGCGGCCAGGCGCGCCACCGGCACGCGGTACGGGCTGCACGAGACGTAGTCCAGCCCCACCTGCTGGCAGAACGCGATCGAGGCCGGATCGCCGCCGTGCTCGCCGCAGATGCCCAGCTGCAGGTTCGCCTTGGTCTTGCGGCCACGCTCGCACGCCAGCTGCACCATCGCGCCCACGCCCTCGACGTCGATGGTGACGAACGGGTCCTTCGGCAGGATCCCCTGCTCGACATACTGCGGCAGGAATTTCCCGGCGTCGTCGCGCGACAGCCCGAACACGGTCTGCGTCAGGTCGTTGGTCCCGAAGCTGAAGAAGTCGGCCACCTCGGCGATCTTGTCCGCCACGATCGCCGCCCTTGGCAGCTCGATCATCGTGCCGACGTGGTATTGGATTCGCCGGCCGGCCGCGCGGAACACCTCCTCGGCCACGCGGTCCACCTGTGCACGCGTGATCTCCAGCTCCTTCTTCACGCCCACCAGAGGAATCATGATCTCGGCCACCGGTGCCTTGCCGGTCTCCTTCGCCACCGCCAGCGCGCCCTCGAAGATGGCGCGCGCCTGCATCTCGTAGATCTCCGGATAGGTCACGCCCAACCGGCAGCCGCGATGGCCCAGCATCGGGTTGGCCTCCGCCAGTTCCGCTGCGCGCCGGCGCATCGCCTCGATGTTGGCGCCCAGCGCTATCGCCACCTCCTCGAGCTCCGCGTCGGCATGCGGCAGGAACTCGTGCAGGGGCGGATCGAGCAGCCGGATCGTCACCGGCAGGTCGCCCATGATGCGGAACAGCTCGATGAAGTCGTCGCGCTGGAACGGCAGCAGCCGCGCCAGCGCCGCGCGCCGCCCGGCCTCGTCCGACGCCATGATCATCTGCCGCACCGCGCCGATGCGCTCGGGATCGAAGAACATGTGCTCGGTGCGGCACAGCCCGATGCCGTCGGCGCCGAACCTCTTCGCCGTCTCGGCGTCAAGCGGCGTCTCGGCGTTCGCCCGCACCCCGAGCGTGCGCGCCTCGTCCGCCCAGCCCATCAGCGTGGCGAAGTCGGCCGACATCGCCGGCTCGATCATCGCCACGGTGCCCAGGAACACCTCACCGGCCGCACCGTCGAGGGTGACGGTCTCGCCGGCGCGCACCGTTCGTCCCCCCGCCGACAGCGTCTGCGCGGCATAGTCCACGGAGATCTCGCCGGCGCCAGCGACGCACGGTCGGCCCATGCCGCGCGCGACCACCGCCGCATGGCTGGTCATGCCGCCGCGTGTGGTCAGGATACCCCGGGCCGCGTGCATGCCGTGGATATCCTCGGGGCTGGTCTCGACGCGCACGAGGATGATCGCCTCGCCCTTCTGCGCCCGGCTTTCCGCCTCGTCGGCGGTGAACACCACGGCACCCGATGCCGCGCCAGGGCTCGCCGGCAGCCCCTTGGCGAGCCGCGTGCGCGGCGCGTTCGGATCCAGCGTGGGATGCAGCAGCTGGTCGAGCGATGACGGGTTCACCCGCCGCACCGCCTCGGACTGATCGATCAGACCCTCGCGCGCCATGTCCACCGCGATGCGCAGCGACGCCGCGGCGGTGCGCTTGCCGTTGCGGGTCTGCAGCATGTACAGCTTGTTCTTCTGGACGGTGAACTCCAGGTCCTGCATGTCCTTGTAGTGCTGCTCCAGCCTCTCGCGCACCGTCAGCAACTCGGCATACGGCCCCGGCATCGCCGCTTCGAGCGGCGTTTCGTCCGGATTGGCGCGCAGCTTGGACACCGGCTGCGGCGTCCGGATGCCCGCCACCACGTCCTCGCCCTGTGCGTTCACCAGGTACTCGCCATAGAACACATTCTCGCCGGTGGACGGGTCGCGCGTGAAGCAGACGCCGGTGGCGCAGTCGTTCCCCATGTTGCCGAATACCATAGTCTGCACGTTCACCGCCGTGCCCCATTCCTCGGGTATGTCGTGCAGCTTGCGGTAGGTGTTGGCGCGGGGATTGCGCCATGAGCCGAACACCGCGCCGATGGCGCCCCACAGCTGCTCCTCGGGGTCCTGGGGAAATGCCTTGCCGGTCTCACCCTCGATCATGTCCTTGTAGCTCTGCGCCACGCGGTGCCAGTCCTGCGCCGAGAGCTGCGTGTCCTCGAGCACGCCGGCGTCGAGCTTGGTGTGCTCGATGATCTCCTCGAACCGGTGGTGATCGACGCCCAGCACCACCGAGCCGTACATCTGGATGAATCGGCGGTAGGAGTCCCAGGCGAAGCGGGGATCGTCCGCCTCTTCGCCGAGGCCCTCTACGGTCACATCGTTCAGGCCCAGGTTCAGCACTGTGTCCATCATCCCGGGCATGGAGACCCGCGCGCCGGAGCGGACCGAGACCAGCAGCGGCTTGTGCTTGTTGCCGAACTTCAGCCCCTGCGCCTTTTCCAGCCGGCCGAGCGCCTCGTGCACCTGTGTGCCAAGGTCATTGGGGTACTGACGCTGGTTCTGATAGAAGGCCGTGCAGACTTCGGTGGTCAGCGTGAAGCCGGGCGGAACAGGCAGGCCGATCCCTGCCATCTCGGCCAGATTGGCGCCCTTGCCACCCAACAGGTTGCGCATGCTGGCGCCGCCCTCGTTGTGGCCGGCGCCGAAGCTGTACACCCACTTGGTCATGCTGGTTCAACCCTCGATCTTCGAGAAATCCGCGATCCGGTCCATGGTGGACCGGACTTTATGAAGAAGCCGCAAACGGTTGAGACGTAGGGGCGCCTCGGGCGCGTTCACGGTCACCTTTTCGAAGAAGGCATCCAGCGGCGTTCGCAGGTCCGCGAGCAGCCCCAGCGCCGTCCCGAAGTCATCCTCCCGAAGGCAGGTCGTTATACCCCCATCGGCATCCGTTATGCTGCTAAAAAGTATCCGTTCCTCATCTGTACCCGCAAGGTCCTGATCGGGCGGGCCGTCGTGCGGCCCATCCTTGCGGCTCTCGATCCGCAGGATATTGGCCGCCCTGCGATACGCGGTAAGCAGGTTGGCGCCGTTCTCGGTGCCCAGCAGCGCTGCGACCGCGTCGGTACGCGACAGCAGGCGGGGTATGACGTCGTCGGCTCCCGCGGCGAACACCGCCGCTAGCACGTCGTGGCGCCTGCCCTCCGTCCGCAGCGCGATGCGCAGACGCTCGGCGAGGAAGTCCAGCACCTCCTGGGCCGGCACCGGGTGCACGCCGTGATGGTGGAACCCTTCGCCCGCCAGCGCGATCACCGGCAGCAGGCCGAACCAGAGCCCGTTCTCGCGGATGATGCGGATGATGCCCAGTGCGGCACGGCGCAGTGCGTACGGATCTCCGGCGCCCGTCGGTCGCTCGCCGATCGCGAAGAAACCCACCAGCAGATCCAGTTTGTCCGCCAGCGCCACCGCGACCGACACGTCCCTGGTCGGCACGGCGTCGGCCGGTCCCCGCGGGGCGTAGTGGTCGCGGATGGCGTCCGCCACCAGCCGGTCCTCGCCGTCATGTAGCGCGTAGTAACGCCCCATAACCCCCTGAAGTTCGGGAAATTCGCCGACCATGCCGGTGACCAGATCGGCCTTGGCGAGCCGCGCCGCATCCCGCGCCAGCGCGGCGCCGGCACCCACGAGCGGCGCGATCTCTTCGGCCAGCCGCTCCAGCCGCCGCACCCGTTCGCCCTGCGAGCCAAGCCTGGCGTGGAACGTGACGTGGTCCAGCAGCGGCACGCGCGAACTCGAGCCGTGCCTTCCGGTCGAGATCCCAGAAATGCCGTGCATCGGCGAACCGGGCCCGCAGCACGCGCTCGTTCCCGGCGACCGAGACGACCCCGCCATCCGCCGCGGCGATATTGGACACGAAGCCGAAATACGGCGCGGCGGACCCGTCCCGGCTGCGGTAGGCGAAATAGCGCTGGTTCACGCGCATCGACACCTGACGGACCTCGGGCGGGAGGTCCAAGTAGGTATCGTCGATCCGCCCGAGCAGCGGCACCGGCCATTCCACCAGTCCGGCCACCTCATCGAGCAGCCCCGGATCGTCCACGACCTCCGCGTCGTTGGTCAGCGCGGCGATCCCTTCAGCGATCACCCGGCGGCGCTCCTGCGCGTCGACCATCACGCGGCGCTCGCGCAGCTTCGCCGCCCAGTCCGCGCAGGAAGCCACGGCGAACGCGCCCGGGGCATGGAACCGGTGGCCCTCTGTCAGATCGCCAGAGGCCAGCCCGTGCGCGTCGTCCTCGCCTTCGCGCAGGTCGAACGGCACCACGGCACCATCCAGCAGGCAGACGATGCGCCGCAGTGGGCGCACCCAGACGAAGGCGCTCGCCCCGCCCCAGCGCATCGACTTGGGCCAGGGGAAGCGTCGCAGCATCGGCGGGATGGCGCCGGCGATCAGCGCCGTGGCGGGGGTCGCCTCCGCGGTCTTCTCCAGCACCCAGTACTCGCCTTCCCGGCGAACCTGCTCGCGCGTCGCGCCGTGCTTGCGCAAGAAGCCGGCCAGCGCCTGCTCCGGCGCGCTGACCCTGGGGCCGCGCTCGGTGGTGCTGCCGACAGCGACCACCGGTGCCACGTCGGCCGCCAGCGCGATGCGCCGCGGCCCATGGAACGAGCGCAGCTTGCCCGGCGTCAACGGCGCCAGCGCCTCGACGCACAGCCGGGTCAGGTCCTCGGCCGCACGGGCCTGCATGCGCGCCGGGATCTCCTCGCTGAACAGTTCGAGGAAGAACTCCGGCATGGTCAGTCCTTCAACGCCGGCTCGATATCGGTCTGCGAGAAATCATTGCCCTTGAACAGCAGCGGCTCCCCGCGACGCTTCGCAAGCGCGTAGGCGAAACAGTCGCCGTAGTTCAGTCGCGCCGGGTGGCGACCTTTGCCGAAGTCACCATAGGCGGTGCGGCTGCGATGTGCATCCTCCAAGGTGACAGGCTCGATCTCGAGCGGCAGCGCATCGAGCAGATCGTCGAAGCGGATCTGCACCGACGGATACCGCTGCGAATGAACCACTATTGCCGCCTCGACCCAATTCGCGGCCGACATGCGCAGTACCGGTGCGTCGATCATCGCCGCCGCAACACGCGGTTCGTCCGCTTCGTTCAGGATCGCAGCCAGCAGGGCCGAACTGTCGACAATCATCGCGGCAGTCCATCGACGTCATACAGCCAGTCGTGATTCGAACTCGGCAACGGATCGCGCAGCCTGTGGCGGATGTCCGCCGTGATCTCTCTGACGCGGCGCAGACGCTCCTCGTGGTCGCGCGCGCGCTCCTCACGCTCGAGCTCCGCCCGCAGCGCCCTGGTCACGACGCTGGTCGGGCTCTCGCCGGTCAGCGCGGCAAGCCGGGATGCCAGACAATAGGCATCCTCGCTCTTGATGTTCAGCTGGGCGCCCATCGCTGCACCTGGGTAGAAACCGCCATGGTCCTGGTAGAAATACCCGGCCGGCGCCCCGAAGTCACGCGTTGGCGCTACGCCGCTATCCCCTGCCCCCGGGCTATCTCGCGGGTAATCGCCATGATCCGCTCGTGTCGCCGCCGGCGCGCCAGGGCGCGGTCGCGCTCTTCGCGCAGTGCCGTAATCACCGCCATGCGCAGACTGTCGCCCGTGAGCTCCACCAACTCGGCGGCGAGCTCGCAGGCTTCCACGTCCTCGATCACCAGTTCCGTCACGGCATTCCCTCCGATTGCTTGATCATTGGTGTTCACCAGCTACCCAGGCCTCGCAGCATCCCTTCGCCAGCGTGCGCACACGGCCGATATAGCTCGCCCGTTCGGTCACGCTGATCACTCCGCGCGCATCCAGCAGATTGAACAGATGGCTGGCCTTGATGCACTGGTCATAGGCGGGCAAGGCCAACCCCCGCTCCAGCAGCGCGCCGCACTCGCCCTCGGCATCGGCGAAGTGACGGGTCAGCAGCGCGGCATCCGCATGTTCGAAATTGAACGCGCTGTACTCGCGTTCGGCGCGCAGGAACACATCCCCGTAGCGCACCTTCTGCGCCCCTGGGGCGCCGTTGAAGTCCAGGTCGTAGACGTTGTCGATGTCCTGCACGTACATCGCCAGCCGTTCCAGCCCATACGTCATCTCGAAGGAGGGCAACGTCACCGGGATGCCGCCGACCTGCTGGAAGTAGGTGAACTGCCCCACCTCCATGCCATCGCACCACACCTCCCAGCCAAGCCCCCAGGCGCCCAGCGTCGGGCTCTCCCAGTCGTCCTCGACGAAGCGGAAATCGTGCAGCAGCGGGTCGAGCCCCAGTGCTCGGTAGCTGCCCAGCAGCAGGTCCTGCGCGTCCTCGGGCGACGGCTTCATGATGACCTGGTACTGATAATAATGTTGCAGCCGGTTCGGGTTCTCGCCGTAGCGGCCGTCCGTCGGCCGCCGGGACGGCTGCACATAGGCCGCCCGCCAGGGCTTCGGCCCGAGTGCCCGCAGCGTCGTGGCCGGGTGAAAGGTGCCGGCGCCCATTTCCACATCGTAGGGTTGCAGAATGACGCATCCCTGCGCCGCCCAGTAGTCGTGCAGCCGCAGGATCAGGGCCTGAAAACTGGGCGAGGTGCCGTGCATCTGACCGCATCGGTTGGTTGCGGGGCGACATAGAACACTGGTGGCGGCGCGGCAACTCCATCATCATCCGAGAATGACCATCGACGGCCAAAGCGACGACGCGATACGCGCCATCCTTGCCGGAACCCGCCGGATCGCGGTGATCGGTGCCTCGGACAAGCCGTGGCGCCCCTCCCACGGCGTTTTCCGCTTCCTGCTCGATCGCGGCTACGACGTGACGCCGGTCAACCCGCTGCTCGTAGGGCGTTCCATCCATGGCCGCGCCGTGGTGGCGCGGCTGGAAGACGCCCGGCCGCTCGACATGGTCGACATCTTCCGGGCATCGGCCAATGCGGGTGCGGCGGTGGACGCCGCGATCCGGCTGGGCGTGCGGACCGTCTGGATGCAGCTGGGCGTCGTGGACGAGGCTGCCGCCGCGCGCGCCCGCGCCGCGGAAATCGCCGTCGTGATGGACCGCTGCCCGGTGATCGAAGTCCGCCGGCTGGGCCTGCCGCACCATTGAAGCAACGAGCCGCCGAGGCCACATCGCAGGCCACGGAACCCAGAGGGTGCCCCAATGACCAACGAAGAACGCGACATCATCAGTCAGTTCATCAGCCGTGTGGCCGGCGGCCAGCCCGCACAGCCGGCCTTCGGCGGCTCGGTGCCGGCGACCACCACGGCGCCGCTGCCGCCGGTGGATGTCGAGGCGGACCGGTTGATCGGCGACCTCTTCACCCGCTACCCCGCCGCGCGCTATCGCATCACCCAGCTCGCCTTTGTGCAGGAGCATGCGCTGACCGAGGCGCAGAACCGTCTCCAGCGGCTGGAGTGGGAGCTGCAGCAGGCGCAGCAGGCGGCCCAGCAGGCACAACAGCAGCAGCGCAGCGGTGCCCCCAGCGGCGGCGGGTTCTTCAGTGGCCTGTTCGGCGGCGGATCGCGCTCCGCGCCACCGCCGCAGCAGGCCGCCCCGGCCTGGGGCCAGGGTCCGCAGCCCGGCTATCAGCAAGGCTACCAGCAGGCGCCGCCGCCCCCGCCGCCGCAGTATGCGCCAAACTATCAGCCCGGCATGTTCCAGCGCTCGGGGTCGGGTTTCCTTGGCTCGGCGTTGACCACCGCGGCCGGCGTTGCCGGCGGCCTGGTCGCCGGCAATGCGCTTATGAACCTGTTCTCGGGCTCCCACAGCGCGGGCAGCGGGTTCGGCGGCGGCTTCGGGGCGCCTGCGGTGGGGGGGCCATGGGGCTCGCCCCCGGCCGAGCCGGGATACGTGGACCAGGGCACCTGGGACACCTCGGGCGGCGCCGGAGGGGGAGGCGGGCAGGCCGATCCCGGCTACGTCGACAACGGCACCTGGGACACGTCGAACAACGATCCGTCCTCGCTTACCGACAATGGCGGCGGAGACGCCGGTTGGGACAGCGGCGGCGGCTCCTCGAACGACGATACGTTCTGAAAGCGACGGCGCGTCGTTCGCCCCTCGCCGGCATCCGTGCGAGGCCTGGCCCCGCCGGCCGTGTGACCGCGCAGCCAGCGTAACCCCGCGCTCGCGGGAGACACGGCGCCGGGCAGCGCCGCGCGCCAGGGTCACGCCTGTTGTCTGGGCCCATGCAGCATGGGATGGTCGTCAGCGACTGCGGATCACCAACTCGTTCTTGGAGCCCGGCGATGGCACCGGATCGGCTCGTCCGAGCGGCAGAGCGCGCGGTCGTGCTGGCGCTGATTGCCTGCGGCACACTGCTGATCGTCGTTCCGCTGGTCCTGACAGTCTACCTCTCGCTGTTCGATGAGAAGCTGATCCTCTTCCCGCCGCGCGGCTACACGCTTGCCTGGTACCCCGCCATCCTGCCGAATTTCGGCGGCGCCGTGCTCACCAGTCTCGAACTCGGCGGGCTGTCGGTCGCCGGCAGCCTCGCTTTGGGAATCCCCGCCGGCATCGGACTGGCGCGCCATCGCTTCCGCGGGCGTGGCGCGATCGCCACGCTGCTGCTGGCACCGCTCACCGTGCCGGGCATCGCCCTCGGTCTCGCGGTCTTCGTGTCGGTGGTGGCGCTGGATGAGCATCTCGGCTCCGCGCTCACCGGCTCGATGATCGGACTCATGTTGGCGCATGTCATGATCACGGTTCCCTGGGTGGTGCGGCTCTGCCTGGCCAGCCTGGCCAACCACGACCGTGCCGCCGAGGAGGCTGCGGCCAGTCTCGGCGCCGGCCCGGTCACCGTGATCCGGCGCGTCACGCTGCCTGCCATGCGCGCGGGCATAGTCGCCGCCGCGCTGTTCGCCTTCGTCATTTCGTTCGAGAACCTGGAGCTGGCGCTGTTCCTCGCCAGCCCTGGCGTCACCACGCTGCCCGTGGCGGTGCTCCAGTACCTCGAATACCACATCGATCCGCTGGTCTCCGCCGTCGCGGTGGCGCAGATCGTCGCGGTCGCCGCCTTGCTGCTGGTGCTGGACCGCTTCGTCCGCCTGGGCCAGGTCGTGCGATGACCGCGGCGTCACTGGCCCTGCACCGGCTCAGAAAGGAATTCGGCGGGCAGATCGCAGTGGATGGGGTCAGCCTGGATGTCCGGCCGGGCGAGATGATCGTGCTGCTCGGCCCGTCCGGCTGCGGCAAGACCACGACACTGCGCATGATCGCCGGGTTCGTGCCGCCGACGTCCGGCGACGTCCGTCTCGACGGCGCCAGCATCACGGCGCTGCCGCCGCACCGGCGGGAAATGGGCATCGTGTTCCAGAGCTACGCGCTGTTCCCGCACCTCTCGGTTGCCCGCAACATCGCCTTCGGCCTGGAGATGCGGCGCATGCAAGCCGCCGCCGCGCAGGCGCGCGTGGTCGAAATGCTGCGGCTGGTGCGGCTCGAAGCGTTCGCCACGCGGCTGCCCCGCCAGCTGTCCGGCGGTCAGCAGCAGCGCGTCGCATTGGCCCGCGCGCTGGCGATCCATCCGCGGGTGCTGCTGCTCGACGAGCCGCTGTCCAATCTCGACGCCGACCTGCGCCAGGAGATGGCGCGCGAGATCCGTATCCTGCAGCGGCGCGGCGGCATCACCACCATCATGGTGACGCATGACCAGACCGAGGCGATGGCTCTGGCCGACCGGCTCGTGGTGATGCACGAAGGCCGCGTGCAGCAGATCGGCACCCCGGAGGCGGTGCACTCGCGGCCTGCCAATCCGTTCGTCGCGCGCTTCATCGGCGGCAGCAACATCCTGTCCGGGCGGGTCGTCGGCAATCGTTTCGTGCTCCCCGGCGGCGCGGCGGTCGCACTGGCCAATCGCTATCCGGACACCGCAGCGGCGACGCTCGCCCTGCGACCCGACAGCCTGCGGCTGGCGCACGACGGCGGCGGCTGCGCCACCGGCGAGGTGGAGCTATGCACCTGGCTGGGCGCGGTGGTGGAGCACGCGGTGCGGATCGACGCCGATGTGACGGTGCTGGCGCGCGGCCCCGGTCTTGGCCCCGACGCCACGCCGCGCCACACTGCCGGGACACGTGTGGCACTGCGCTGGGAGGCGGAGGACGAGCGGCTGTTCGATGCCGCGGGCCGTGCGATGGAGGCGGACATCAGGGAGACCAGTCATGCGTGAAATCGGTTTGCCGCGGCGCGGCCTGCTCGGTGCCGCGACGTTGCTCGCCGCGCCGGCGCTCGTCCGGACGGCACACGCGGCGGACCAGTGCGTCGTCGGCACCTGGGGCGGCGACTATGCCCGCCTGCTGCGGGAGAACATCGACGATCCGATCCTCAAGCCGGCCGGAACCGAGGTCGTCCAGGACGTCGGCGACGAGAGCCCGCGCGTGTCCAAGATGTATGCCCAGAAGAAGCTGCCCCGGGGGACGATGGACATCGCCTGCGTCGGCGCGTTGAACGGCTACCGTGTCACGGAAGGCGAACTGGTCGAGGAACTCGACGAGAAGAAGGTGCCGAACCTGAAGCACGTGCAGTCGGACCTGCGCATGCCGGCCTTTGTGCCGCACATCTACAGCGCGCAGGTGCTGGTGTACAACCCCGACACGGTGAAGCAGCCGCCCAGCACGATGAGCGACCTGCTCGATCCGAAGTGGCAGGGCAAGATCGGCATGGTCGCCACCACCGGGTCATGGATCCTGCAGGCCGCGAGCCTGCACGAGAGCGGCACCACCACCGACTTCGACAAGGCAAAGGCGCTGATGAGCAAAATCAGCGCCAATGGCCTGCGGCTGTATCCCGAGACCGACACGCTGGCGCCGGCCTTCAAGTCGGGAGAGATCGAGGTCGGCATGATCTGGCTGGCGCGCAGCTTCATGTGGCGCAACGCCGGCTTCCCGGTGGCCGGCAGGTTCCCGACCGAAGGCTCGATCCTCTACGTATCCGGCATGGTCCTGCCGAAGAACGCGCCGGACAAGGAAGCCGCCTACCGCTACATGAACGCGTTGCTCGAGCCGTCGGCGCAGCAGGGCTTCGCGGCGCATATGGGCTATCTGCCGACTGTGGACAACGCGCCGTTGTCCGGCGCAGTCGGCGAGCAGCTGGCCTTCCCGCAGCCGAGGCCGAAGCTGGTGGCACCCGACTATCCGGTGCTGTCCAAGGCGCTTCCCGAACTCAACGACTGGTGGCTGAAGAACATCCAGCGCGGATAGGCCACATGGCCCGGACGGAACGCGCCGAGCGCGTCGCTCTGCTCGGCCCCGCGAGTGCGCTGATGGTGCTGATGCTGGTGGCGCCGCTGGCGCTGCTGTTCCGCGACAGCCTGAACCGCTACGACGCCACCGAGCTGATGATCGCGGCGGTCACGCCCGCCAACTATCTGCGCTTCCTCGCCGACCCGTTCTACCGCGACGTCCTGGTCACCACGATCCGCGTCTCCGTGATCGTCACCGCAGTCTGCCTGCTGCTGGGCCTGCCGATGGCGTGGCGCCTGGCGCGCACTGTCAGCCGGTGGAAATCCGCGCTCGTCGTGCTGATGGTGCTGCCGTTGTTCGTCGGCTCGACGACGCGCACCGCCGGCTGGATGATCCTGTTCGCGCGCGGCGGCATGCTGGACCGACTGACCGGCCTCAACCTGATGTACGCCGAACCGGCGGTGATCGCCGGGATAGTCGCGATCAACCTGCCATTCACCGTGCTGACGCTGCAGAGCGTCTTCGAAGGCATCGACCCACGGCTGGAGGAGGCCGCCGCCTCGATGGGTGCCGCGCCGTCGCGCGCCTTCTGGCGCGTGGTGTTCCCGCTGGCGATTCCCGGCATCACCATCGCCGCGGTGCTCTGCTTCATCCTGTGCATGAACGCCTTCGCCACCCCGCTGCTGCTGGGCGGTCCGCGCTTCCACATGATGGCGCCGCTGCTGTTCTGGGCATTCAGCAGCGACAACAACTGGCCGTTCGCGGCGGCAATCGCCTTCATCCTGATGGCCACGACGCTGCTGCTGACCGGCTTTGCCAACCACGTCATCCCGCGTCGCTATCGCGGGTGATCAGACCGGCTGGTGCGCCGCATCGGGGACCGCAGCCTCGGCGTAGCAGACGCGGTTCCGGCCGCCCTCCTTCGCCCGGTAGAGCTGTTCATCGGCGCGCGCGATCACCTGTTCGAATGTGCGATCGGTGGCGCATGCCATGGCCAGCCCGATGCTGACAGTCATCGGGATCCGCACGCCGCCTCGTACCAGCGGCCTGCTGGCGACCGCGGCACGCAGGCGCTCGGCGACGATCAGCGAAGCGGCGGGCGCGATGCCCGGCAGCACGACGGCAAACTCCTCGCCCCCGAGGCGGCCGATATGATCGGCCCGCCTGACCGCCGTCCGCAGCCGCGCGGCCAGCTGCCGCAGCGCGGTATCGCCGACCGGATGGCCGTGCCGGTCGTTGATCGACTTGAAATGGTCGACATCCACCATCAGCACGGCAAGCTCATTGCCGGCGTCCCGTGCCTGGATCAGGTCCTGCTGGCCGACCTCGAAGAGGTGGCGGCGGTTCAGCACGCCGGTGAGCGCATCCGTCGTGGCCAGGCGCCGCAGCTCCGCTTCCAGCTTGCGGCGCTCGGCGATCTCGCGCTCGAGCAGGCGCCTGGCCGCCTCGGCGCGCCTGGCATTTGCGTCGGACTCTTCGGCGAGCGTTGCCAGGTAGGTCGCGTGATCCTCGAGCACCTCCTTGTTGAATTGCAGTTCGGCGCTCAGCCGATCTGCCGCGTCGTCCGGCGCGGCGCGCCGGGAATCCTCGACCCAAGCGGGACTCGCTTCCGTGCAGATGACGATGTGGCCGCCATCCGCGGTCGCGCCGCACCAGACCCACCGTCGCCGCCCATCGGGAAAGTCCATCGCGACCGGGGCGTTTGCGCCGAAGTGCCGCTCAGCCTCGCATTGCTCGATGCAGGCACCCAGCACAGCGCGCAGCGACGGCTCGGCCCAGCGTTCGGCAAACCGGCGATTGACGAAGCGGGCGCACATGTCCGGCCCGAGCAGGGCGAAGCCGAAATCCACCAGGTCGAGCGCGTCGCCCAGCGCGGCGAGCATCGCCTCGGCCGGCTCCGCCGTTGAAACCTGCGGCATCCGACGGGGGAAACTCCAATCTGGGCCCCGGTCCCACGGGATCGGAGGTATCGGCGACCATTAGGTGACCAGAAAGGTTGCCCGCCCGTAAATGTCAGCCGCCGCCGTTGATGGTCAGCACCGTGCCGGTGGTGTAGCCCGACGCCGGGCTGGCCAGGAACGCCACCGCGTTGGCAATTTCGCGCGGCGATGCGGCGCGACCGAACGGCATGCCTGCCGTCAGCTCGCGCCAGCGTTCCGGATCGCCGAATTGCTGCGCCGCCTCGGCGCGCCGCAGCATGACCAGCCGGTCGGTCTCCACCGGGCCCGGATTGATCGCCACCACGCGCAGCCCGTCGGCCGGTGCGCCCTTGCCCAGCGCCCGGGTGAACGCCATCAGCGAGGCGTTGCCCGCCGCGCCGGCGATATAGCCGGTGGGAAAGCTTTCCCCCGCCGCACCGATCACGTTGATGATCACGCCGGACCGTCGTGTCTTCATCTGTGCATACACCGCGCGGCAGAACGAGATGTAGCCGAACACCTTGAGGTCCCACGCGTGGCGCCAGGTCGGGTCGTCCAGCGAGAGCAGATCGCCCGGCGGAATGGCGCCGGCGTTGTTCACCAGGATGTCGAGGGCGCCCGCCTCGGCGGCGACCCGTCGCACCGCGGCGTCGGAGGACAGGTCGGCGGAGATCGTGCGCACGTTCACCTGCCGCCGCGCGCGGATCGCCGCGGCGGCCTCGTCCAACGCACCCTGGTCGCGCGCGACCAGGGTCACGTCGCAGCCCTCGTCCGCCAACAGTTCGGCGGTGGCGCGGCCGATGCCCTTTGAGCCGCCGGTGATCAGCGCCTTCTTGCCGGTCAGTTGCAGGTCCATCGTCGGTCGCTCCCCTGAGATGCCGCCAAAGTCACGCCGCGTGCCGCAGCCCCGACCGGTACGCGGCACACGCCTCGCCGAACGCGCGGAAGATCGCCGTGCTCGCGGTGTCGTCGGCATGGCCCCATTCCGGGTGCCATTGCACGCCGAAGGCGAAGGCGCGTGCCCGCTCCACCCGCACCGCCTCGATTGTGCCGTCCGACGCCACGGCCTCCACCGCCAGTCCCGGCGCCGGCATGTCGATCGCCTGGCCGTGCAGGGAATTCACCAGGATCTTGCTGCTGCCGATGATCCGGGCGAGCTGGCCGGAGAGGAACACCAGGTGCCGCGGCGCGTATTTCTGCTCGATCGTGCCGGGCCCGGGGCGGTGATCCATCCGATCGGCCACCTCGTGCACCTTTTGATGCAGCGTGCCGCCCAGGGCCACGTTCAGCTCCTGGATGCCCCGGCAGATCGCCAGCAGCGGCATGCCGCGGGCGATCGCCTCGGGGATCAGCCGCAACGTGGTGGCGTCGCGCTCGAGGTCATGCAGCTCGGGCGTCAGGCTTTCGCCGCCGTCGTAGTGCGAGGGATGCACGTTGCTCGGGCTGCCCGACAGCATCAACCCGTCGAGGCGGTCGAGCACGGCGAGCGACGCCTCGCCCATCGGTGGGATCAGGACCGGTACCGCGCCGGCACCGCCCAGCACCGCGGCGGCATAGCGCGCCGGCGCGTCGTGGCGGAGCTGGTCGTTCACCATCAGCCTGGCGCAGGCCGGGATGCCGACGATGGGGGGCATGCTGGAAGGCCTCCTGCCGGTCGCGCCGTCCGGGCCGATCAGACCCTCTGGCCGCCGTCGATGTGGATTTCGGATCCGGATATGTAGCGCCCCGCGCTGCCGCACAGGAACAGCAGCAGGTCGGCGACTTCCTTCGGCTTACCCAGCCGGCGCAGCGGGATGTCGTGCTCGACGATGTTCTCGGTCCCGGGCGACAGGATGCCGGTGTCGATCTCGCCGGGCGAGACCGCGTTCACCCGCACGCCGGCGCGGCCGAGGTCGGCGGCCAGCTCGCGGGTCAGCGCCCACAGCGCCGCCTTCGAGGCGGCATAGGCCGCCGAGGCGAACGGATGCACGCGCGAGCCGACGATGGAGGTCATGTTGACCACCGACCCCTGCGCCGCCTCGAGCGGTTCGCGCAGCCCCTGCACCAGGGCGACGCAGGCGAAGAAGTTGACGTTGAAGATATGCAGCCAGTCGGCGTACTGCAGGTCGAGCGCACCGATTTTGCCGCCGTCCGGCCGCTTCGGCGACACCGCCGCGTTGTTGATCAGCGCGTCCAGGCGGCCACCGACGATGTCGCGCAAATGCGGCATCTCCGCCTGCACGCGGGCCATATCGGCGAGGTCCAGCTGGATATGGTTCTTCGCCCCGCCTTCCCACGGGCAGCGGGCATCGAACGGATGGCGGGAGATCGTCAGGACGCGCCAGCCGGCGTCGCTGAACGTCCTGACCGTGGCGTGGCCGATACCCCGGCTTGCACCGGTGAGAAGGAGAACACGCTGTCGTTCGGCCATGGCCAAGCTTTGCGTGAAATCGCTTCCGGAAGCAACCGGACTCGGTGATTGCCAAACATGCAGATATCTTTATATAGCGGCCCCGATCCGAGCAGGAGCGAACGCGATGGCGGCGACCCAGGACTACAAGGTGAAGGACATCTCTCTGGCCGAATGGGGCCGCAAGGAGATCGCCATGGCCGAGGACGAGATGCCCGGCCTGATGGCGACGCGAGAGGAATACGGGACGTCAAAGCCGCTGAAGGGTGCCCGGATCGCCGGCTGCCTGCACATGACGGTGCAGACCGCGGTGCTGATCGAGACGCTGCAGGCGCTGGGCGCCACGGTCCGTTGGTCGTCCTGCAACGTGTTCTCCACCCAGGACCACGCCGCGGCGGCGGCGGCGGCCGCCGGCGTGCCGGTGTTCGCCTGGAAGGGCATGTCCGAGGAGGAATTCTGGTGGTGCATCGAGCAGACGGTGCGCGGGCCTGACGGCTGGACGCCGAACATGATCCTGGATGACGGCGGCGACCTGACGCTGCTGATGCACCAGAAGTATCCCGAGATGCTGGCCGACGTGCGCGGCATCTCCGAGGAGACCACCACCGGCGTGCACCGGCTGCGCGACATGGCGCGCGACGGCAAGCTGCTGACGCCGGCGATCAACGTGAACGACAGTGTCACCAAGTCGAAGTTCGACAACCTGTACGGCTGCCGGGAATCGCTGGTGGACGGCATCCGCCGCGGCACCGACGTGATGATGGCCGGCAAGGTGGCGGTGGTGAACGGCTTCGGCGACGTCGGCAAGGGGTCGGCGGCCTCGCTGCGCAACGCCGGCTGCCGCGTCATGGTGACCGAGGTTGACCCGATCTGCGCGCTGCAGGCGGCGATGGAGGGCTATCAGGTCGTCACGATGGATGATGCGGCCCCGATCGGCGACATCTTCGTCACCGCCACCGGCAATGTGGACGTGATCACGCTGGATCACATGCGGGCGATGAAGCACCGGGCCGTGGTCTGCAACATCGGCCACTTCGATTCCGAGATACAGATCGAGGCGCTGCGCAACTACAAATGGGAAAATGTCAAACCGCAGGTCGACGAGGTGGTATTCCCCGACGGCAAGCGGCTGATCGTGCTGAGCGAGGGGCGGCTGGTGAACCTGGGCAACGCCACCGGGCATCCGAGCTTCGTGATGAGCGCCAGCTTCACCAACCAGGTACTGGCGCAGATCGAGCTGTTCACCGCGCCGGCGGGCCGCTACGAGCGGCAGGTCTATACCCTGCCGAAGGCGCTCGACGAGAAGGTGGCGGCGCTGCACCTGGCCAAGGTCGGGGCGAAGCTGACGAAGCTTTCGCCGCAGCAGGCGGAGTATATCGGGGTGTCGGCGGCGGGGCCGTTCAAGCACGACCTGTATCGCTACTGAGCCGCCTTTCCGCGCCTCGCGTTATTGTGTCGACGGCGGATGCTGCCTAGCATCCGCCCTGCTACGGGGGCTTTCGGGAAAAGGGCGCATCACAATGAATGAGCAGGATCTGCGTGGCCTGATCGAGGACGTGCGGCGCGGCAGGCTCTCCAGGCGCGCGTTCGCGCGCGGCATGGTGGCCCTGGGTCTTACCGCGCCGATGGCGACGCAGATGCTGGCCTATTCCGGCATCGCCGTGGCAGCCGAACCGCCCCCCTACAAGCCGACCAAGGCCGGCGGCGGCGGGCCGCTGAAGGTGCTGTGGTGGCAGGGACCGACGCTGCTCAACCCACACTTCGCCGTCGGCACCAAGGACCAGGACGGCTCGCGCATCTTCTACGAGCCCCTGGCAACGTGGAATGCCGATGGCAGCCTCGCGCCGGTGCTCGCGGCGCAGATCCCAACCATCGAGAACGGCGGTCTCACCGAGGAGGGCACCTCGGTCACCTGGAAGCTGAAGCAGGGCGTGAAGTGGCACGACGGCCAGCCGTTCACCGCCGACGACTGCGTCTTCAACTGGGAATACGCCGCGGATCCGGCCACCGCGGCGACGACGATCGGCTCGCTACCAGGACGTCAAGGTCAGCAAGGTCGACGACCACACCATCAAGTTGGAGTTCAAGAAGCCGACGCCGTTCTGGGCCGACGCCTTCGTCGGCGTCAACGGCATGATCATCCCGAAGCACCTGTTCCAGGAATACAAGGGGCCAAGTCGCGCGAGGCGCCGGCCAACCTGTCGCCGGTCGGCACCGGTCCCTATCAGTTCGTCGACTTCAAGCCGGGCGATCTGGTGCAGGGCAAGCTCAACCCGAACTACCACATGCCGAACCGGCCGTATCTTCGACACGATCGAGATGAAGGGTGGCGGCGACGCGGTGTCGGCCGCGCGCGCGGTGCTGCAGACCGGCGAGTACGACTTCGCCTGGAACATGCAGGTCGAGGACGAGATCCTCAAGCGCCTCGAGGCGAGCGGCAAGGGCCACGTCGAAATCTTCAGCGGTGGCAGCATCGAGCATATCCAGCTCAACAACACCGATCCCTGGCACGAGGTTGACGGCGAGCGGTCCAGCATCAAGTCGAAGCATCCCGTACCTGACCGATCCCGCGGTGCGCCAGGCGTTCAACCTGCTGGTGGACCGCGCCTCGGTGCACAAGTTCATCTACGGCCGCACCGGCGATCGACACGGCGAACTACATCAACGGCCCGGAGAAGTTCGTCTCGAAGAACACCAAGTACGAGTTCGCCATCGACAAGGCCAACAAGCTGCTGGACGACGCCGGCTGGAAGCCGGGGGCCGACGGCATCCGGGCGAAGGACGGCGTGCAGCTGAAGGCGGTCTATCAGACCTCGATCAACGCGCCGCGGCAGAAGACCCAGGAGATCGTCAAGCAGGCCTGCCAGAAGGCCGGGATAGCGGTCGAAATCAAATCGGTCACCGCGTCGGTGTTCTTCTCATCCGATGTCGCCAATCCGGACACCTACCCGCACTTCGTCGCCGACCTGCAGATGTACACCACGACGATGCCGCAGCCGGACCCCGCGGTGTTCATGCGCGTGTTCCTCTCCAACGAGGTGGCGAGCAAGGCGAACAAGTTCCAGGGCCGGAATATCGTCCGCTGGCAGAACCCCGAATTCGACAAGCTTTATGCGCAGAGCGAAAGCGAGCTCAATCCGGTCAAGCGCGCGGCGCTGTTCATCGCCATGAACGACCTGCTGATCAAGGACGTGGTCGTCATCCCGGTGGTGACCCGGCCGAGCGTGGCCGCGGTGGTCAACAAGCTCAGCACGCCGCTGAGTGCCTGGGACAGCTACCTGTACGCGCTGCAGGACTGGTACCGCGAGACTTGAGCCGCTACCTCATCCGGCGGCTGCTCATCGCGATCCCCAGCCTGCTCGGCATCAGCGTCGTGCTGTTCGCCATCCTGGCGCTCGCGCCGGGCGATCCGTTCGGAGAACTCGCAACCAATCCGGCGATCCCGCCGTCGGTGCAGGCCGCCCTGCGGGCGAAGTTCGGCCTCGATGAGCCTATCCCGATCCGCTACCTGCACTGGCTGAATGCGATGCTGCACGGCGACTGGGGATTCTCCTTCGTCAGCCGGATCAACGTGGACACGCTGATCCTGCAGCGGCTGCCGACGACGTTGGCGGTGATCGGCGCCTCGCAGGTGCTGGCGCTGCTGGTGGCCTTGCCGGTCGGCGTGTTCGCGGCGACGCGGCCCTACTCGGTGTTCGACCAGATCGCCAGCACGTTCGCGCTGATCGGCTTCTCGCTGCCGACGTTCTTCACCGGCATCGTGCTGATCCTGCTGTTCAGCATCGAACTGAACTGGCTGCCCTTCGTGTTCCGCTCGGACCTGCAGGCGAGCGGGCTCGCCTGGTGGTGGGGCGAGATCAAGCAATCGATCATGCCGATCGTCGTGCTCGGGCTGTTCCAGGGAGCCACCTGGACGCGCTTCGTCCGCTCCGCCGTGCTCGACGTGATCCGGCTCGACTATGTCACCACAGCGCGGTCGAAGGGCCTGCCCGAGGGCAGCGTCATCCTGAAGCACATCGTCCGCAATGCGCTGATCCCGGTGGTGACGCTGGTCGCGCTGCAGATGCCGATCGTGTTCGGCGGCGCCATCGTCACCGAGCAGATCTTCCGCATTCCGGGGATCGGCTCGCTGCTGATCAGCGCCATCCTGGCCAACGACACGCCGGTGATCATGGGCGTCACGTTCGTGTTCGCCTGTCTCGTCATCCTGTGCAACCTGATCGCGGACCTGCTGTATGGCTGGCTCGACCCCCGCATCTCCTACCGCTGACGCTGCCGTCGTTGCGCGGCCGGTGGCACGCGCGCGACATGTTGCGCCGTGGGAGGAGGCGTGGCGCCGGTTCCGCCGGCACCGTCTTGCCGTGGTGAGCACGGTGGTGCTGCTGGCGATGATCCTGGCGGTGGTTTTCGGTCCCTGGCTATGGCGGGTGCAGGTCAACGATATCGACTTCACCGCGCAGTTGCAGACGCCTACCTGGGCGCATCCGCTGGGCACCGACGACCTGGGCCAGGACCTGCTGGCACGCATGCTCTACGGCGGACGCATTTCGCTTGCGGTCGGCCTGGCGGCGATGATGGTATCGGTCGTGGTGGGGACCATCGTGGGGTCGCTCGCCGGCATCTCCCGCGGCAGTGTCGATGCCGGACTGATGTGGCTGACCGACCTGTTCCTGTCGCTGCCGCCGCTGCCGGTGCTGCTGCTGCTGATCTACCTGTTCCGCGAGCCGATGAAGGTGCTGGTCGGCGCGGAACTCGGCACCTTCATCCTGATCGTCGCCGCGATCGGGGCGTTCCGCTGGATGACCACGGCGCGGCTGGTGCGCGCGCAGTTCTTCGCGCTGCGCGAGAAGGAGTTCGTGGAGGCGGCGCGCGCACTGGGCGCATCGAGGTCGCGCCTGGTGATTCGCCACATCCTGCCGAACGCACTGGGCCCGGTGATCGTCGCCGGCACGATCGACGTGGCCGCCGCGATCATCACCGAATCGACCCTGTCGTTCCTTGGTCTCGGCTTCCCGCCGGACATACCGACCTGGGGGCGCATCCTGTACGACGCCAAGGACAATCTCGACGTGGCACCGCACTGGGCGCTGTTCGCCGGCGGCGCGATCTTCCTCGCGGTGCTGGCGATCAACTTCATCGGCGACGGGCTGCGCGATGCGCTCGATCCGCGGCGGGTAATGTAGCGATCGCGCGCCGACCAGCGTCAGAGCGCGACGTTCAGGCCGAGTTCGCCGCCATAGCTGGTGGTCCGCGGATTGATGAACATGGCCGAGGTGGCGGCTCCGAGGATCACCTGGGGGTTCAGTCGGAAGGAGACGCCGATCGAGGCGGTGGCCCAATCGGAGGCGATCGGAGCGGCGGCGGCGAACCAGGAAGGGGCAGCGATCGACGTGAGCGAGGCGGCGACCGTGCGGTGCGTGCCGGCGAACTCGTGGTTCCATTCCATGGCCGCGAAGGGCTGCCAGTCGCCCAGGTCCAGCGAGCCACGCCAGCCGAACTGGCTGACCGCCGAGCCCCTTGTCTGCGCGCCGAACGATAGCGCCGTGAGACCGCTGGAGCCGGTCTCGGTGAACCCGTTGATGCGCACCTGTTGCAGCACCGCGCCGGCCACCGGGCCGGTGGTCACCGGACCCAGGTGGAAATCGTAGCCGCCCCGCAGCGCCAGCGCCAAGCCGTGTCCGTCGGTGTCGGCGGAGTTCTGGTCGGTGAAGATGCCGAGGGTGACCGCGCGTGCGACGTGGTTCTGCAGCATGCCGTAGCTCGCTACGGCGTTGCCCCACGCCGGACCGGCTCCATAGGCCGCATAAAGGCTCAGCGTTTCGGCCGGTTGACTGAAGTGCCCACCGGTGGAGAACCCCTGGCTCTGGCCGCCTGCAGTCACCGCCAGGCCGACGATCGCCCCGCCGGGCGTCAGATAATCCGCGCCCATGCTGCCGCCGAAGGGGACGCCGGAAACGTTGGGGAAGTCCGTCGCGGTGTTGAAGCTGAGGCTGCCGGCCCCGGCGCTGACCCAGGCGTTGACGCCGTTCGGTCCACGGTGTTGGCCGGAAAGATCGATCTGCCGCTGGATGGTGAGCGTGCGCGCCAACCCGATCTGGACGGCGCTTTCCGCCAGCAGCGAGATCTGGCGCGGCGCGGCGAGCAGGCTGTAGATGTAGTCTGCCTCGATCGTCTGCCCCGCCGTGCTCAGGTGGTTCGGGTCACCCCACAGATGGGTCTGCTGGGCGTCGGGCGAGACCAGTTGGGCAGGCGCGCAGATCAGGCCCACGGTCGTCCCGCATGCCGGATTGGACGCCAATACGCTGGCCGCGGTGAACCCGAACCGCGTCGGATTTTGCGAGACATACCGCAACACGCCTTCGACATCGGCGGGAACGAAGTTCACGCCGGCCGCACCCAGTCCGGACCAGACCTCCGCGCTGTAGGTCGCCGCTTCGTCGACCACCACGCCATTGGCTTCGGTCAGGGTTCCCCCCGGCCCGACCAGCTTCGCGTAGGCGTAGACATCGAGCACCACGATGGTGCGCGCGCCCGCTGCCTGCAGGGCGGTGACGCTGCCGGTCAGTGCGGCCGCCAGCGAGTGTATGTAGGGCTGCGGCAGGAACCCCGGTGGCGCCTGGTTCTGCAGCCAGATCAGGTCGTTGCCGCCGTAGCTGATCATGTAGAGGGCGTTGGGGTCGGCGTGATTGTGCAGGGCGCCAAGGTAATTGTAGATCTGGGAGACGATCGGCACGTTGTTGTAGAGACCGTGGGTATAGCCATCGTCCGCGGTGGTAGGCACCGTCTGGGCCGATCCGTTGGCGTAGTTGGTCCCCGTTCCGCCGGGATACGTACTCGGCAAAGCGCTCAGGCCGAACTTCGCGGCGAGTTGGACGGTATCCACCACACCCGGTCCGAGGAATGCGCCGCTGCCGCCCGCCGCGACGGTGATCCGGATGAGCCTGTCGATCGCGTCGCTTGGGGCGCCGGCGGGCAGGCCTGGCGAGCCTCCGGTCGGGCCATAGCGGAAGTAGCCGCTGTCCATGGTGCTGTCGCCGAAGCCGATGAACGCATCGAACCCCGCCGCTTCGGCCACGCCATGGGCGCACACGGAGGCGGCCAGCGCGAGAATGACAGTTCGCGGCATCAGCCACTGTCTTGCGGGCTTGTCCATGTGGCATCATGGGATGAAACCTCTAAAAGCCATGTTAATCCGCCCTCTCAACTTCCGGCGCCCTTGATGCAACCGCCTGCCGCATATCGAGTGGCCGAACCCCGCCCCACGGGTGAGCCTTTGCTCGAGATCCAGGGACTGAAGACTCACTTCAAGACCGACAACGGCATGGTGCGCGCGGTCGACGGCGTCGATCTGTTCATCGATCGCGGCGAGACCCTGGGCGTGGTCGGCGAGTCGGGCTGCGGCAAGACGGTCACCGCGATGACGGTGCTGAAGCTGATCCAGATGCCGCCCGGACGCATCGTCGAGGGCCGGATCCTGTGGCAGGGACGCGATCTGGTGCCGCTGAGCCCGGAGCAGATGCGCCATATCCGCGCCAAGGAGATCGCGATCATCTTCCAGGAGCCGATGACGTCGCTGAACCCGGTCTACACCGTGGGTCAGCAGATCGCCGAGACGATCCGCCTGCACGAGGGACTGAGTCGGCGCCAGGCGATGGACCGGGCTATCGAGATGCTGCGCCTGGTGCATATCCCGACCCCGGAGCGGCGCGTCCACGACTATCCGCACCAGTTCTCCGGCGGCATGCGCCAGCGGGTGATGATCGCAATGGCGCTGTCGTGCAATCCGAAGCTGCTGATCGCGGACGAGCCTACCACTGCGCTGGATGTGACCATCCAGGCGCAGATCCTCGACCTGCTGACCGAGATGAAGTCGCGCTTCGGCATGGCGATCATGCTGATCACCCACGCCATGGGCGTGGTGGCGGAGACGACCCAGCGCGTCGCGGTGATGTATGCCGGCCGCGTGGTCGAGGAGGCGACGGTCGAGCGGCTGTTCGCCTCGCCGCTGCATCCCTACACACAGGGGCTGATCCGATCTATCCCGCGCATCGACCGCGACGCCGGCACGCGGGCGCGGCTGGAAGCGATTGGCGGCGTGGTGCCGAGTTTGATCTCGCCACCGCCGGGGTGCCGCTTCGCGCCGCGCTGCCGGTTCGCCACCCCGGCCTGCACCGATGCCGTGCCGGAGCTTCGCATCGTCGAAGCCGGTCACAAGGTGGCATGCATCCTGTACCGGTCGAACGCATGAGCGAGGCGCTGCTGCGGGTCAAGGAACTGGTGAAGAACTTCCCGGTCAAGGGCGGCGTGCTGCGACGCACCGTCGATCATGTCCACGCGGTGGACGGTGTCAGCTTCGAGATCGGCGCCGGCGAGACACTCGGCCTGGTCGGCGAATCGGGCTGCGGCAAGTCCACCACCGGCCGCTGCATCCTGCGGCTGATCGAACCCACCAGCGGCGAGGTCTGGTTCGAGGGCCGCGACGTGGTCGCGTTCGACCACGCCGAACTCACCGCGCTGCGCCGCGACGTGCAGATCATCTTCCAGGACCCCTATGCTTCGCTGAACCCCCGCATGACGGTGGGCGCGATCATCGGCGAGGCTCTGACGATCCATGGGCTGGCGAAGGACCGGCACGCCTACCAGGACAGGGTCGCCGAACTGCTGGAGACCGTGGGGCTGAACGTCGACCACATGCGACGGTATCCGCATGAGTTCTCCGGCGGCCAGCGCCAGCGGATCGGCATCGCGCGCGCACTCGCGGTGTCGCCCAAGCTGATCGTGTGCGACGAACCGGTCTCCGCGCTCGACGTGTCGATCCAGGCGCAGGTGATCAACCTGCTCGAGGACCTGCAGGAGCAGTTCGGCCTGACCTACCTGTTCATCGCCCACGACCTGTCGGTGGTGGAGCACATCAGCACGCGGGTCGCGGTGATGTACCTGGGCCGCATCGTAGAGATCGCGCCGTCGCGCGACCTCTACGATGCGCCGCTGCATCCCTATACCGAGGCGCTGCTGTCCGCCGTGCCGATCCCCGACCCGGCAATGAAGCGCCAGCGGATCAGGCTGGAGGGCGATGTGCCCAACCCGATCCGGCCACCCTCCGGCTGTCATTTCCACACGCGCTGCCCGATCCGCGAGCTGCCGCTCTGCAGCACGGAGAAGCCCGCGCTGCGGCAGACGCACGAGGGACACTGGGTCGCCTGCCACCTGCGCGGGTGAGGCGGCGAAATCAAATTACCGACTACCGGCCGGCTGCGCACGGACCAGTGTGCGGAATAACTTTTCCACACACTTTTAATTAACCGGAGCGTCATCCAAATGTCCTGGCGGGGTGGCGGCCGGGCACTTAACTGCCCGGTCGCAGGGCTCTCGAAGGGATGTCCATGGAAAGCGATGCTGGAGAACTCAGCGGCCCACGTACCGAGGCGCTCCGTCGCGCGCTGCGTACGATCCGAGACGAGGCAGCGGCGGCAGACCTGCTGTTTCTCGAGTTCTGGCAGATGCAACGGCATCCAGGGATCGCGGCGAGTCTTCGGGCCAGCCAGATCCGCCGTGCGAACCCCGAACTCGCCGCCGAAATCCACGCCGAACTGACGCGTCGCTAGGCCCTTGCTTCGCGCGCCGTGCCGATGGCACCGTGCGGCGCAGGAGGGATGCGATGGCGGTCAACAAGGTCTATCCCGATGCCCGCACCGCGCTGGCCGGGTTGCTGCGCGACGACATGATGGTCATGTCGGGCGGGTTCGGCCTGTGCGGCATTCCGGCGGCACTGATCGACGCCATCCGGGAAAGCGGCGTCAAGGGCCTCACCATCGTATCCAACAACGCGGGCATCGATGACGTCGGGCTGGGCGTGCTGCTGCAGACGCGCCAGGTGAAGAAGATGATCAGTTCATATGTTGGCGAGAACGCCACCTTCGCGCAGCAGTATCTCGCCGGCGAACTGGAGATCGAGTTCAACCCCCAGGGACGCTCGCGGAACGCATTCGCGCGGGCGGCGCCGGTATTCCCGGCTTCTACACCGCGACCGGCACCGGCACGCAGATCGCCGAGGGCAAGGAGACCAAGGACTTCGATGGTCGCACCTACGTGCTGGAGCGCGGCCTGCGCGCGGACCTGGCGGTGGTCCATGCCTGGAAGGCAGACCGCGAGGGCAACCTGATCTATCGGAAGACCGCGCGCAACTTCAATCCGATCATGGCGACCGCGGCGGACCAGGTTGTGGTCGAGGTGGAGGATCTGGTCGATCAGGGCCAGATCGATCCCGACCACATCATCACGCCCGGCATCTTCGTCAATCGCATCGTGCCGCTCGAAAGCGTGGAAAAGCGGATCGAACAGCGCACCGTGCGCAAACGCTATTGAGGAGGCAGGCGATGCCGTGGACCCGCGATCAGATGGCCGCCCGGGCCGCGCGCGAGTTGCGCGACGGGTTCTATGTCAACCTGGGTATTGGCATCCCGACATTGGTGGCCAACCATATCCCGGAGGGGATGTCGATCCAGCTGCACTCGGAGAACGGCATGCTGGGCATGGGGCCGTTCCCGTTCGAGGGCGACGAGGATCCCGACCTGATCAATGCCGGCAAGCAGACGGTCACCGAGCTGCCGACCACCAGCTTCTTCGACAGCGCCGCCAGCTTCGCGATGGTGCGCGGCGGGCATATCGACATCTCGATCCTGGGCGCGCTGCAGGTGGCCGAGAACGGCGATCTCGCCAACTGGATGATCCCCGGCAAGATGGTGAAGGGGATGGGTGGGGCGATGGATCTGGTGGCCGGAGTGAAGCGGGTGGTGGTGCTGATGGAGCATACCGCCGGCGGCAAGCCCAAGCTGCTGACGCGCTGCAACCTGCCGCTGACCGGGGCCGGCGTGGTGAACCTGGTGATCACCGATCTCGGCGTGTTCGAGGTGGGCGAGGGCGGGCTGCGCCTGGTGGACATCGCGCCCGAGGTCACCGTGCAGGAGATCCGCTCGAAGACCGAAGCAGCATTCACCGTGGCGCCGGAGCTGAAACTGGCGGCCTGAGGGCCGGCTGCGGAACGAGCGCATCTGCCATCGACGAGTACGAGAGCGCGACCTCCGCAGCACTGATCGCCCGTACGGCGCACCGGCCGCGGCGACCTCCCGCCGAGTGCAAGGCTGGAACCCCCGCTCCCCGCTTCGCGGCAGCGGGATACAGCGCTACGCTGTCATCCAATTCGGCAGGAGGGAACCATGCGTGGTGTCGTGTTCACCGGCGGACGTGAGCTGGAGATGATGGAGTTCCCCGACCCCACGCCGGGCCCGGACGAGGTGGTGGTCGAGATGAAGGCCTCAGGCATGTGCGGCAGCGACCTGCACCAGTACCGCCGCCCGAAGGGACAGACGCGCCAGGCCACCGGCTTCCCGCAGAACCCCGATCCGGTGATTGCCGGCCACGAACCGTGCGGCGTGGTGGCGGCGGTCGGGACCGGCGTCTCCGAGAAGGAGGCGCGCGTCGGTCAACGCGTGATGGTCCACCACTACCAGGGCTGCACGCAGTGCAACCACTGTCGCTCCGGCTGGCAGCAGCTCTGCCAGGAGGTCCCGGTGAAGGTGTACGGCAGCAACTCGCATGGCGGCCACGCACAGTATCTGAAGGTGCCGGCCAACACGCTGGTGCCGCTGGCCGATGAGCTGACGTTCTCCGCCGGTGCGGCGATCTCGTGTGGGTCCGGCACGGCGTACAGCGCGCTGCGGCGGATGCGCCTGTCCGGCAACGACACGATAGCGATCTTCGGCCAGGGTCCCGTGGGGCTCGCCGGCACGCAGTTCGCCAAGGCGATGGGCGCGCGCGTGATCGCGCTCGACATCAACCCGCAGAGACTGGAGCGCGCCAGGCAATTCGGCGCGGACGAGGTGGTAGACCCCGGCTCGAACGATCCGGTTGCGGCGATCAAGGAGCTGACGCACGGGCGCTACGCCGACCTGTCGCTCGACACGTCCAGCAATCCCGAGGCGCGGGCGAACGCGATCCGCAGCACCAAGGTGTGGGGCACGATGTGCTTCGTCGGCGAGGGCGGCGACGTGAAGATCGATGTCAGCCCGATGCTGCTGCGCCGGCAGATGACGCTGCTCGCGTCGTGGACGTTCTCCAACATCATCCAGGCTGAGTGCGCGACGTTCTGCGTCGAGCGCAAGATCGACGTCGATGCGCTGTTCACTCACCGCTGGAAGCTCGATCAGGCGGAAGAGGCGTACAAGCTGTTCGACCACCAGGCCGACGGCAAGGGCGTGTTCCTGATGTGAGCGACGC
This sequence comes from uncultured Alphaproteobacteria bacterium, assembly GCA_963812075.1. Classification (GTDB taxonomy): domain Bacteria; phylum Pseudomonadota; class Alphaproteobacteria; order Acetobacterales; family Acetobacteraceae; genus JAMXLO01. The sequence continues at coordinate 167,831 of CAWETN010000010.1, read as the reverse complement.
GCAGGCGCGCAAGGATGTCGTGGCGGCCTATCGCGAGGTCGGCCGCCGCGGCCTGATCGCGGGCAGTTCCGGCAATGTCAGCCACCGCACGCGAACCGGGATGCTCGTCACGCCGTCAGGCTGCTCGGCCGAGACGGTGGACGCAGGCGGGCTCGTCGCCATGACGTTGGCGGGTGACGTGAAAGGCAACCAGGCGCCGTCGAGCGAATGGGCGATGCATGCGGCGATCTACCTGGCCTATCCCCAGGCGCAGTGCGTGGTGCACACGCACGCCGACGCCTGCACCGCGCTCGCCTGTCTGAACGAGGGGCTGCCGCCGTTCCACTACATGGTGGCGAACTTCGGCGGCGACGATGTGCGTTGCGCGCCCTACGTCACGTTCGGCACGCCGGAACTGGCGCGGCTTGCAGTGGCAGCGCTGACCGGACGCAGCGCGTGCCTGCTGGCCAACCACGGCATGATCGTGCACGCGCCGAATGCGGCGCAGGCCCTGAACGCGGCCTGCGTGCTGGAGACGCTGTGCCGGCAGTATCTGCTGGCGCGGGCGGCGGGAGCCGTACGGCTGCTGACCGCGGACGAGATGCGGGCGGCGCACGAGCGGTATCGAAGCTACGGGCAGCCCGCCGGACGCGGGTAGGTTCGGTCAGGCCGCCAGCAGCGTCTCCGCCGGCGCGAAGGGCAGGTTCAGATCGTGCGCCACCGCCGCATAGGTCACCTTCCCCGCGTGCACGTTGAGCCCGTGCAGCAGGTGCGGATCGTCCGCCAGCGCCTTCCGCCAACCTTTCTCGGCCAGCGCGATGACGAACGGCAGCGTCGCATTGGTCAGCGCGAAGGTCGAAGTGTGCGCCACGGCGCCCGGCATGTTGGTGACGCAGTAGTGCACCACGCCTTCCTCGACATAGGTCGGCGCCGAGTGCGTCGTCGGCCGGCTGGTCTCGAAGCAGCCGCCCTGGTCGATGGCGATGTCCACCAGCACCGATCCCGGCCGCATGCGCCGCACCATCTCGCGCGTCACCAGCTTGGGCGCCGCGGCGCCCGGCACCAGGACCGCGCCGATGACCAGGTCCGCCGCCAGCACCTGCTGCTCGATCGCCGCGGCGGTGGCGAACAGCGTGGTCGCGCGCGGACCGAATTGCAGGTCGAGTTCCTTCAGCCGCGGCAGCGAGCGGTCGATGATGGTGACCGACGCCTCCAGCCCGACCGCCATGCGCGCGGCGTTGGTGCCCGAGACGCCGCCGCCCAGCACCACGACCTTCGCCGGTGCCACGCCAGGCACGCCGCCCAGCAATACGCCGGCGCCGCCCTGCTCCTTCTCCAGGCAATGCGCGCCGACCTGAACCGACATGCGACCGGCGACCTCGCTCATCGGCGCCAGCAGCGGCAACGCGCCGGTCCGGTCGGTGACGGTCTCGTAGGCGATGCAGGTCGCGCCGGTGTGCATCAATCCGACAGTCTGCGCCTTGTCGGCGGCGAGGTGCAGGTAGGTGAACAGCACCTGGCCCTGGCGCAGCATGGCGATCTCCGACGGCTGCGGCTCCTTCACCTTCACGATGAGGTCGGCGGTGGCGAACACCTCGGCGGCGGTGTCCACCACCTCGGCGCCGGCGGCGCGGTAGTCGTGGTCGGCGATGCCGATGCCGGCAGCGGCGTCGCGCTCCACCGTCACCCGGTGCCCATGGATGGCAAGTTCGCGCACGCCTGCCGGCGTGAGTCCGACGCGGTACTCATGCGTCTTGATCTCCTTGGGAACACCGACCTTCACGCGAACCTCCTGTCAGGCTGGCAGCGGAAACTGCCGCAGATACGGCATGTAGTCGTCCTCGACGTCGATCTGCAGGGTCGCGAGCACGCGCACCACCGCATTGTAGAACGCGATGGTTATCGTCAGATCGACGATCTGCTCGTTGCCAAGCGCGTCGCGCAGCGTGGCGAAGGTGGCGTCGGTCATCGCCCCTTCCTGCGTCATTTCGCGCGCCGCGCGCAATACCGTCTTTGCCAGAGCGTCAAGCTTCGTAGCCTTGCCGGCCGTGTCGTCGATCAGCGCGCGAACATCGTCGTCCGTCACGCCGAAATCATGGCCCAGCTTGACGTGGTGGGACCACTCGTACGGCGAACGCGCCAGCCAGCCGACCTGCAGGATCGCCAGCTCGCGCAATCGCGGATCGAGCTTGCTACCATAGCGGATGAACGTGCCCAGGCCACCGAACGCACGTGCCGCGTCCGGGGAATTCACCAGCGCCTGGAACAGGCTGATCCGGCGTTTCAGCAGGTCCTGGTTCTCGGCGGACAGGTCCGACGTCTCGAGATACGGCACGCGCGCCATGCGCTTCCTCCGTGCGGCTGGTTCGGCGTGCCAGCGTAACAGGATAGCGTCCGTGGTGCACATCACCGGTGGGTCGGATGGCGGCAGATCAAGCGATACCGCCGGCCTTGTGGGAGCGGCCTGGGACCTGTCCGCTGGCGGCAGCGGCAAATCATGCCCTGCCGCCGCGTATGCTGCATTGCGCATGTCAGCAATCCGGCGGCTCAACCGCCGCGCGCCAGACGCGCCGAACCGGCCTTGGGCATCGTAATCGGCCGGTGGACACGGTTGAAGATCGCGACATAACCTCCCGGCGCGGGAACGTTGACCCGGCCTCTCCGCAACGGAACGGCAATGAACGTCGACCGGGCGTAAACGACTCGCCTTGGCGCAATCCCGGCCCTGACCGACAGGGCAGCGCACAGGCGTTTCCCGAGGAAATGTTTGAATTGGAACGGAGGAGCGGAGAGTGAACGTCAATGTCGTGGCCACCGAGCCCTTCGAAGGACAGAAGCCCGGAACTTCGGGGCTCCGCAAGCGCGTATCGGAGTTCCAGCGCCCGCGCTACCTCGAGAACTTCGTGCAGTCGGTGTTCGACAGCCTGCAGGGGTTCCAGGGCGGGACGCTGGTGGTCGGCGGCGACGGCCGCTATCACAATCGCGAAGCGATCCAGGTCATCCTGCGCATGGCGGCCGCCAACGGCTTCGGCCGCGTTCTGGTCGGCCGCGGCGGATTGCTGTCCACACCCGCTGCATCCTGCGTCATCCGGGCACGACGCAGCTTCGGCGGCATCATCCTGTCGGCCTCGCACAATCCGGGCGGGGCGAACGGCGACTTCGGCATCAAATACAACATCGGCAACGGCGGCCCGGCCCCGGAGCGCGTCACCGAGGCGATCTACGCGCGGACCAGGTCGATCCGTGAGTATCGGACGCTGGATGCGCCGGACATCGACCTCGACAGGACCGGAGAGCAGCGTCTCGGCCAAGCGGTCATCGAGACCATCGATCCGGTGAGCGACTATCGTGCGCTGATGGCGAAGCTGTTCGATTTCGCTGCGATCCGCGACGCGTTCCGCAGCGGGTTCCGCATGCGATACGACGCGATGCACGCGGTGACCGGACCTTACGCGAAGGAGATCCTGGAGGGCGAGCTGGGAGCACCCGAGGGTACCGTGGTGAACGCTGAACCGCTGCCGGATTTCGGCGGCCATCATCCGGATCCCAACCTGGTGCATGCACGGGCCCTGTACGATGCGATGATGGGTCCGGATGCGCCGGATCTCGGCGCCGCGTCCGATGGTGACGGCGACCGCAATCTCATCATCGGCCGCGGCCTGTTCGTCACGCCGTCGGACAGCCTCGCCGTGCTCGCGGCCAACATGCATCTGGCACCCGGCTATCGCGACGGCCCGAAGGGCATCGCCCGCTCGATGCCGACCAGCCGCGCCGCGGATCGCGTCGCCGACCGTCTCGGCGTCCGCTGCTACGAGACGCCGACCGGCTGGAAGTTCTTCGGCAACCTGCTCGATGCGGGACTGGTGACCATCTGCGGCGAGGAGAGCGCCGGAACCGGCTCGGACCATGTGCGGGAGAAGGACGGGCTGTGGGCCGTGCTGCTGTGGCTGAACATCCTCGCCCGGCGGCGTCAACCGGTGGCCGATATCGTGCGCGAGCATTGGCGCATCTACGGGCGGGACTATTACACGCGGCACGACTACGAGGAGGTGGACGCGGATGCGGCGGCAGGTCTCATATCCCGCCTGCGCGAGAGGCTCGAGGCGCTCCCGGGCCAGCGGATCATGGGGCGCGAAGTCGCCGCGGCTGACGATTTCTCCTACCACGATCCGGTGGATGACTCGACCAGCGCACGTCAGGGCGTCCGCATCGTCTTCGCCGACAACGCACGCATCGTCTACCGCCTTTCAGGTACCGGCACGACCGGCGCGACGCTGCGGGTCTATATCGAGCGGTTCGAACCCGACGCCGCAAAGCTGAACGACGATACGCAGGCGGTCCTCTCGGACCTGGCGGCGGCGGCCGACGAATTGGCCGGCATTCGTCGGCACACGGGGCGGCAGCGGCCGGATGTGGTGACCTGACAACGGCAGGGCGATGATGCGGCCCAGGCCGCAGACGGTCCGACAGGACTTGCCAAACCACCCACGATCGGGGAACGAGGGCACGGCTCCTGCCGAACGGCTCACGAGGTGAGCCGGTAGGACAGAGGAGAGGGGAATTGGATGCCCAGGTTCGTGTTGGTCGGCGCCGCCATTGGCGCAAGCGTCGCGCTGGTCGGATGCGACAGCGTTCAGGCACCGGTGACCTCGACGGTCGCGGTGCCGGCGATGCAACAACGCGTTGTGGCGAACGACGGCGCCTCCGCGAACAGCAACAACAACTACCAGGCGGCCACGCTGCCGGGTCCCGTTGCCGCGCCGGCGCCCGGCACCATGGTGCTTCGGATGAACGGAGCGGTCTGGTCCGAGTTCGGCGTGGGAGGCGGCACGCCCCGGCATTGAACCGCCACGGCGACGGTTCGCCCTCCGTCACGCCGGCCGATTCGGTGTGCAGTCTCCCAAGGCAAGCACCTCAGTAGCAAAAGCCCGCTCAGACTTCGGGCTGGCATGGGGAGGCGGTCGCCGAGAGGTGATTCCCAACCGGGCAACCGTGCCGCCACCAATAGCGCTTCGATGCACATCGCAGGAGGCTCTCCCGTGCTGCCCCCAACGCGCTCGCTGGTCGCTGCTGTATTGATGGCGCTTTGTCTGGGCGGATGCAGCTCTGGCCCCTTTGGGCAACTCCAGCCGACGAACTGTGGCACCCCGTATGAGTTCCGTCGCTGTGCCGACCACGTCCAAGCCGCCCGTGCGCCAGTGGCCCCGAGTGCCCTGTTGGCGACGCCGGACTACTGATCACGCGGCGTCAGCTGCCGAGACGCTGACCCACGGCCGTCTCGTGGTGCAGGGGCTGCTGCGAGACAGCGGGAGGATCGGTCGGCAAGGAAGCCTGCACCGGGCAGAACCGCGCCGCACGGGGAGATTCGTCACCCCAACGGCGCAACCGAGCCTCCGATCATGCGTTTTTGACCATGGCCCATTATCGCGTTTACCTGCTTGATCCGTCCGACCACTTTACGGCCGGTTATTCCATCGAGTGCGGTTCGGATGCTGCGGCGGTGCGCGCGGCTCGCTCGCTCCTTGAACGATCGGCTGGTGCTGTCGAGGTTTGGAAGAGCGACCACCGCGTCGTTCACCTCAGCGTCGATGCACACTCCTGTGGCAACGGCTGCGCAAAGGTTGGAGTCGAGGCTGACCGGGGGGCGCCAGGCGCACATCAACGCGGCGGGCGGTTTCGCAGCCTCTCGGTCGCGGCAAGCACGACCGCGAGCCCTATCGTTGGAAAGGCGGGGGCAGTCGCCGCCCTGAGGCTCTTATCTGCGTGAACGGCGGATCTCCTCGGTGTCGGCGACGTTCTCCAGGTATAGAGGAGGACACGAGCATGACGTCCATACGAACATGTTGTTCCGCGGCCCTTCTGTTGGCCAGCCTGGCTGGTTCCGCTGCCGCCGCAACAGCCGGTAATGATGCCAGCCGCAACTCGGGCCAGGCAGTGACCACCACGCCGACATCTCCGCTCATGAGCTCGCCGAATACGTCCAGCCATGACGGCAACAATCGGCTCGGATCCAACGCGGCTCGGGACGACAATCCTGGCGCTGCGGCCTCTCCCCATACCGGTTATTCATCGGGGATGGCGCCTAACGCCGGTACTGGGAGTGGCACCGCGGACGGGACCACTGACACAGGCGCTACCAGCCCTGGAAGCGGCAAGGCGTATGGGTCGTCAGCCGCCCAGAGTAGATCGTCGCCACAGCGATAAAACGGATCCGGAACGCCCGGTGCGGGCCGCCAACCGGCGGCGCATTTTCCGTGCGCCGAACAGTCGGCCTGGCTCGTTCAGCCACAGGTTCCGAAGCGGGGGCGGCAGCTGCAGCCAAGGTAAGTGTGGCCCGATCGCCTGCGAAACCTGACCCTGGCAGCGCACGTCGCCGGCAACTCAGGAGTTGTCGGGCGGCTTCTGGCGGCGGCGCTGCGGTTTGGCGGCGGTGACAATGGTTGCCGCCCCTTTGCGCGGAGAACGCTCTGGCTTGTTTCCCAGATCGGGAAGGCGCTGGCGGAGCGAGGCGAAGCCCTCCCATGGGTCGCCGCCCAGGCGGGCGAAGCGTTCCGGCACCGTCAGCAGCGTGAACTTCGAAGGATCCAGCCTGCGTTCCACATCGTCCCACGACACCGGCGTGGCAACGGTCGCGCCGTCACGCGCCCGCGGACTGAACGAGGCCACAGCGGTGGCACCCAGGCCGTTGCGCAGCCAGTCGATGAGGATGCGGCCGTGCCGGTCGGCCTTTTTCACGGTTGAAAGGAACCGCTTTGGCTCCTCCTGGCTGAGCGTCTCGGCGAAGGCGCGGCAGAACGGTTTCACCACATCCCAGCCGGCGACCGGTTCCAGCGGCACCACGACGTGCAGCCCCTTGCCACCGGTCGTGCGGCAGAATGACTCGAGACCCAGGCGTTGCAACTGGGCGCGCATATCTCGCGCCGCCTGCACGACATCGGCGAACGCCACCCCCTCGCCGGGATCGAGGTCGAACACCATCCGGTCAGGGTGCGTCGGTATGGCCTCGCTCGCGCCCCACGCGTGCAGCTCGATCGCCGAGATCTGCGCCATGGCAATCAGGCCATCGGCGTCATCGATCACCAGGTACGGCTGGCCGTCCGCCTCGCCCTGGCGGATGGCAGAGGGCAGCGTGCCGTGACCGTGCTTCTGGAAGAAATGCTGCCCGCCGATCCCTTCCGGACAGCGCACGATCGCCAGCGGACGGCGCGCCAGCCCGGGCAGCGCCCTGCCGGCGACCGCGCTCCAGTATTCCGCCAGCGCCTGCTTGGTCACGCCGGGCCAGAGCTCGCGCTCGGGGTGCGTGAGCGCGACGTTGCCCACTGTCACCTCGCGGCGTTTGGGTGCGCGCGCCGACACGATGGCTGATCGGCGCCGCGGCGGCACGGCGACGACCGGCGCCGGTCCTGCCGCGGCGGACCGATCGCCTGGTCTGGGCCGGATCGCCTTGCGCTCGACTTCGGGGTCGGCCGGATCACGCACCACCTCCTCCGCGCTCTTGTCTTCGCGCAGGCCCAGATAGGCAGCCTGCCGTACACGGCCCGACCCGGACCATGCGGCGAACGCCACCTCCGCCACCAGCTCGGGACGCACCCAATGGATGTTCCTGGGCATCGGCTCGTCGGAAACGACCAACGACCGCGGCGGTTCGGCGGCGAGTTCGGCAAGCCGTCGGCTCAGCAGTCCCAGCTCGTGCTCGGAGAAGCCCGAGCCGACGCCGCCGGCGTAGTGCAGCTGCCCCTGCCTGTCGTAATAGCCCAGCTGCAACGACCCCAGTGCGGTGCGGCTGCCGCCGGGCGGCGTCCATCCCAGCACGATCAGTTCCTCGCGCCCGCGGCATTTCACCTTCAGCCACGCGCCGCTGCGTCCGGCGCGATACGGCGCGTTGGCCTGCTTGCAGATGATGCCCTCAAGCCCCCGCTGGCAGGCCTCTCCCAGCAATTCTGCCGCCTTGCCGACCTGATGGTCGCTGTATCGCAGCATGCCGCGCCAGTCGTTCAAACCGTGCAGCACGCGCTTGCGATCCAGCACTGCGCAGCCGCGCAGATCCCAGCCGTCAAAATGCAGCAGGTCGAACAGGTGGAAATACAGCGTGGCGTCCTTGCCGGCGGACAACGCGGCCTGCAGCGCCGGAAAGCTCGAGGCCCCCTGCTTGTCGAGCGCGACCAGCTCACCGTCCACCAGGGCGGTGGCGGCGCGCAGGCCCTGGACCGCGCGGGCGACCGCCGGAAGCCGGTCGGTCCAGTCCAGCCCGTTGCGCGTCATCACGCGAACCTCACCCTGCTGCAGCCAGCAGAGCAGGCGGTAGCCGTCGAACTTGATCTCGTTGATCCAGTCATCGGTGTCCGGAGCCTTCTCCGCCACCGATGCCAGCTGCGGCGCCTGGGCTTTCGGCAAGTCGCCGCGCACCGCGCCTTCCGGCATCGGCTGGTCGCGCTCACGCTCGATCGTCGGCGCATCCGCGCCTTGGCGTTCCGCCTCGTCGTGGCCCTTGATGAGCAGCCAGTTGTCCTGCCGGCTGCGCTGTCCCGCGCGGGGCTTCAGCCGCACCAAGGTAAAACGTCCGTGCAGGCGCTTGCCGTCCAGCACGAAGCGAAGCTCGCCCTTGCGCATGCCCGCTTCCGGATCGTCCAGCGGCTCCCACGTGCCGCGGTCCCACAGTTCCACGGTGCCGGCGCCGTACTGGCCGTCCGGAATCGTCCCCTCGAAGTCGGCATAGTCGAGCGGGTGGTCCTCGACATGAGCCGCGATCCGCTTGTCGGCCGGATCGAGCGAAGGCCCCTTGCGCACCGCCCAGCTCCACAGCACGCCGCCATGCTCCAGCCGGAAGTCCCAGTGCAGGCCGGCACGATGCGCCTGATGCTTCTGCACGACGAACATCGGCGCCTTGCGCGGCGTCCTGCGCGGCGAGGGGGCCGGCTCACGCGTGACGGAGAAATCGCGCCGGGCGCGATAGGTACTGATCGAGGTGTCGCGGTTGGCAGGGCTGCGCGGCATCGGTGGAGGCGCCTCTCGGTGTAGCCGGCGATGAACCGGCTACACCATAAAGCGCGTGTCCCCGCGTGTTGAGCGCCCGCGTCTAGCGCAGCTGACAAACCCCCGCGATGTCGACCTCGCGGCCGCTCATTGCACGCGGTTGTCGACCAGCTCGTTCACCACGCCCGGATCGGCCAGTGTCGACGTATCGCCCAGGCTGTCGGTTTCGTTCGCGGCGATCTTGCGCAGGATGCGGCGCATGATCTTGCCGCTGCGTGTCTTCGGCAGCGCCGGTGCCCATTGGATCGCGTCCGGCGAGGCGATCGGACCGATCTCCTTGCGCACCCAGGTCACCAGCTCCTTACGCAAGTCCTCGGACGGTTCCTCGCCGAGCTTCAGCGTCACGTAGGCATAGATCCCCTGGCCCTTCAGCTCGTGCGGGAAGCCCACCACCGCCGCCTCGGCCACCTTCGGATGCGAAACGAGCGCGCTCTCCACCTCCGCCGTGCCCATGCGGTGGCCCGATACGTTGATCACGTCATCCACCCGCCCGGTGATCCAGTAGTAGCCGTCCGCGTCGCGCCGCGCGCCATCGCCGGTGAAGTAGAGCCCCTTGAACGTCGAGAAATACGTCTGCACGAAGCGCGCGTGATCGCCGTACACGGTGCGCATCATGCCGGGCCAGGCATCCGCCAGGCACAGGTTGCCCTCGCACGGCCCGTGCAGTTCGTGGCCGTCGCCATCGACGATGATTGGCCGCACGCCGGGCAACGGGCGCGTCGCCGACCCGGGCTTGGTTGGCGTCGCGCCGGGCAGCGGCGAGATCAGGATGCCGCCTGTCTCGGTCTGCCACCAGGTATCGACGATCGGGCAGCGATGCTCGCCGACCACGCGGTCATACCAAAGCCATGCCTCGGGGTTGATCGGCTCGCCGACGCTGCCGAGGATGCGCAACGACCGCCGCGAGGTCTTGCGCACCGGCCCCTCACCGTCGCGCATCAGCGCGCGGATCGCGGTCGGCGCGGTGTAGAAGATGTTGACCTTGTGCTTGTCCACCACCTGCCAGAAGCGCGAACTGTCCGGATAGTTCGGGATGCCCTCGAACATCAGCGTGGTCGCGCCGTTCGCCAGCGGGCCATACACGATATAGGTGTGCCCGGTCACCCAGCCGACATCGGCGGTGCACCAGTAGACCTCGCCCGGGTGGTAGTCGAACACGTATTCATGCGTGAAGCTCGCCCACACCAGGTATCCGCCGGTGGTGTGCAGCACGCCCTTCGGCTTTCCGGTGCTGCCCGAAGTATAGAGGATGAACAGCGGATCCTCCGCGGACATCTCGAGCGGCGGACAGTCGGGCGAGGCCGCCGCGCACAGTGCCGCGTAGTCATGGTCGCGGCCCGGCTGCATCGCGACACTGCCGCCGGTCACCTTCACCACGACGACATTCCTGACGTCAGGGCACGACTTCAGTGCCTCGTCCGCATTCGCCTTCAGCGGCACCTTGCGCCCGCCGCGGCGGCCTTCATCGGCGGTGATCAGCAGTGCCGATTCGCAGTCCTGAATGCGGTTCGCCAGGCTGTCCGGCGAGAAGCCGCCGAACACCACCGAATGGATCGCGCCGATGCGCGCGCAGGCCAGCATCGCCACCGCGGCCTCCGGCACCATCGGCAGGTAGATCGTGACGCGGTCGCCTTTGCCGACGCCCAGGCCCTTCATCGCGTTCGCCAGCCGGCACACCTGCTCATGCAATTCGCGGTAGGTGACGTGCTTCGACACCGAGGGATCGTCGCTCTCCCAGATGATCGCCGTCTGGTCGCCGCGCGTGGCCAAATGTCGGTCCAGACAGGACGCCGAGGCATTCAGCGTGCCGTCCTCGAACCACTTGATCGACACCTCGCCGGCAAAGCTGGTGTTCTTGATCTTCGTCGGCGCCTTCATCCAGGCGACGCGGTGTAGTTGCTCGGTCCAGAACCCGTGCGGATCGCGCGCCGCACGCTCGAACATTTCCTGGTAGCGGGCGGCGTTGACATGGGCCTTGGCGGCAATCTCCTGGCGCACCGGAAAGACCTGACCGCCGGCGGGGTGGGCATCGGGCATGAACGCGTTCCTTCCCATGTTCGATCTACAGGCCGGCATCCTCGGGTACGAACAAGGTGCCGTCCTTGATCTGGATCATGACGCGTTCCAGCCGGTCACCGAGGCAGGGGCCGCGCAGGCATTCCCCGTCGGTGATGCGGAATTCCGCGCCGTGCGTGGCGCAGACGATACGGCTGCCGTCGATCGAGAGAAAGCGGCCGGGCACCCAGTCGAGCGGGGTGCCGATATGTGGACAGGAATTCACGTAGACATGGATCGTGTCCCCCTGGCGGACGGCTAACAGGCCGGTGAACCCGCCAGGCGCGGGCGGGAAGCCCTTGCAGGCGCCATCGGGGAAGTCGTCCAGGCGGCACAGGGCGCGGTGCCCCCTCCCCCCACCCCCATCCCGCGAGGGCAAAGGGAGTCCAGAATTGGTTTCTCCCCCTCCCCTTGCGGGAGGGTGTTGGGGGAAGGCGGCCACTTCATCGTCCGCGCTCATGCTTTCCACCCCCCGAGCCGGCAGATGTAGTCCCAGTGCGGCTTCGACACCGGCATCACCGACAGCCGCGACTGCCGCACCAGGGCGAGTTCCGCCAGCTTGGGATCCGCCTTGACCGTCACCAGAGTCACGGGCTTCGGCATCGGCGCCACCGCCTTCATGTCGACGCAGACCCAGTTGCCCGATTCTGCGGTAGGGTCGGGATAGGCCTCGCGTACCACCTCCACGACGCCGACGATCTCCTTGCCCTCGTTGGAGTGGTAAAAGAACGCACGGTCGCCGTTCTTCATGGCCTTCAGGTTGTTCCGCGCGGTGAAGTTCCGCACCCCGGTCCAGGGCTCGACCCCGTTCGCGACCTGCTGGTCCCAGGAGAACGCGTCGGGCTCCGACTTGACGAGCCAGTACCTGCCTTGCCACCGGTTGCATCTCCCTCTCGGCCAAACATTAAGCCTTTGCAGGCTGCCTTCAAACGGGCTGCGGCATCGGGTAGATTGGAATTGTGGACGCGAGTTCCGTTGTTGTCCCGCCTCCGAGTGGGCGAAACCCGGGGCGTTCCCTGCATCGTTTCGCCAACCCGGGGCGTTTCCTGCGCCTGTCCGGCAGCGTTCTGCCATGGCTGGGAGCCGCCGGCGTCGGGCTGACCGCGGTGGGCCTGCTATGGGGCCTGTTCCTTGCCCCGGCCGACTGGCAGCAGGGCGACGCGGTGCGCATCATGTACGTGCATGTCCCGGCAGCGTGGCTCGCCTCCGCAGGGTATTTCGCCCTCGCGCTGTGCTCGGTGCTGTCGCTGGTCTGGCGCCACCCGCTGGCGGATCTGGCTGCGGTCGAAATCGGCCCGGTGGGCGCCGGCTTCACCGCGCTCTGCCTGCTGACGGGCAGCATCTGGGGCAAGCCGATGTGGGGCGCCTGGTGGGTGTGGGACGCGCGGCTGACCTCGGTACTGATGCTGTTCTTCCTGTATCTGGGCCACATTGCGCTGGTGCGTGCGTTCGACGACCCGGTACGCGGCTATCGCTCCGGCGCGATCCTGGCGCTGGTCGGGGTGGTGAACCTGCCGATCATCAAGTTCAGCGTCGATTGGTGGAACACGCTGCATCAGCCGGCAACGATCAGTCTCACCGGCGCGCCGACCATGTATGTCGGCATGCTGTGGCCGCTGCTGTTCGCCGCGGTCGGCTATCACCCTGCTGTTCGCCGCGATCGTGCTCGCGCGCACGCGGGCCGCGGTGATGGAGCGGCGCATCCGCGCCCTGCTGATGGCGCGTCGCCGAGGCCAGATAGCGCGTCGTGACGCACCTGCCCTATATCGCCGCCGCCTACGCGATGGGCGTGCTGAGTGCCGGCAAGCTTCGGCGTCGCGGCCTTCCGGCGCATGCGAGCGGCGCAGCGCCGGCTGGCGGCCATCGACCCCAGGCGGCGCGCGCGATGACCCGCAAGCGGCGCCGGCTGCTGGATCCTGCTGGCCTGCGGCCTCGGGCTGGGCTCGGCCACCGCCCTGGCCTTGTTCGCATTCCGCGACAACCTGGTGTTCTTCATGGCGCCCTCGGACCTGGCGGGCAAGGCGCCCGATCCGCGGCCGCATGTTCCGTCTGGGCGGCCTGGTCGAGCAGGGCAGCGTGCAGCGCTCGACCGATGCCGGCCATCCGGCGGCAAGGTTCCGGTGACCGATGGCGCGGCCAGCGTCGAGGTGACCTATGTCGGCATCCTGCCGGACCTGTTCCGCGAAGGTCAGGGCGTGGTGACCCTCGGCACGCTGCAGCCGGACGGCAGCGTTCCGCGCCTCCGAGGTGCTGGCCAAGCACGACGAGACCTACATGCCGAAGGACGTCGCCGACGCGCTGAAGAAGTCGGGCCACTGGAATCCGTCGGCCGGTCCGCCGCCGCCCTGCTGCAACCTGGAACTGCCATCGAGCCCGCGGTCGGGATGATCCCCGAACTCGGCCACTTCGCCCTGGCGCTGGCCGTGGTCGCTCGCCGGTCGCGCAGGCGGCGCTGCCGCTGCTGGGTGCCCGCGCGCGCGACATAAGGCTGATGCAGACGGCGCCGGCGCTGGCCATAGGGCAGCTCGTTGCGCTGGCGACCGCCTATGGCTGCCTGGTCTGGAGCGCGGTGGTGGACGACTTCTCGGTCGCCAACGTCGTGGAGAACTCCAACAGCCTGAAGCCGCTGATCTACAAGATCACCGGCACCTGGGGGAACCACGAGGGCTCCATCCTGCTGTGGTGCCTGATCCTGGCGCTGTGCGGCGGCGCGGTCGCCGGGTTCGGCCGCGCCCTGCCCGTCGTCGCTGCGCGCCCGCGTCATCGGCGTCCTGGGCTTCACCTCGGCCGGCTTCCTGCTGTTCGCGCTGACCACATCGAACCCGCTGGAACGGGTCTGGCCGCCGCCGCTCGACGGCCGCGACATGAACCCGCTGCTGCAGGACCCCGGCCTCGCCTTCCATCCGCCGGTGCTCTACGCGGGCTATGTCGGCTTCGCCATCCCGTTCGCCTTCGCCGTTGCCGCACTGCTGGAAGGCCGCGTCGACGCCGCCTGGGGCCGCTGGGTGCGGCCCTGGACGCTGGCCGCCTGGTGCCTGCTGACCGGCGGCATCGCCCTGGGCTCCTGGTGGGCCTACTACGAACTCGGCTGGGGCGGCTACTGGTTCTGGGACCCGGTGGAGAACGCCTCGCTGCTGCCCTGGCTGTCCGGCACCGCCCTGCTGCACTCCGCCATCGTCGTGGAGAAGCGCGAGGCGCTGAAGATCTGGACCATACTGCTTGCCATCGGCACCTTCTCGCTGTCGCTGTGCGGCACGTTCCTGGTGCGCTCCGGCATCCTGAACTCGGTGCACAGCTTCGCCAACGACCCGGCGCGCGGCGTCTTCATCCTGGCGCTGCTGGCGATCGTCATCGGCGGCTCGCTGCTGCTGTTCGCATTCCGTGCGCCGGTGATGACGGCGACCGGGCTGTTCGCGCCGGTCTCGCGCGAGGGCGCGCTGGTGCTGAACAACATCCTGCTGTGCTCGATCTGCGCCGTGGTGCTGACCGGCACGACCTATCCGCTGTTCGCCGAACTGGTGTTCGGCGCCAAGCTCAGCGTCGGCCCGCCGTATTTCCAGAGCACCGTGTTCCCGCTGGCGATCCCGCTGTTCGCGGCGATGTCGTTGGGCCCGGTGCTGCCGTGGAAGCGCGCCGAACTCTTGCCGGCGCTGTTCAAGCTGTGGTGGGCCGGGCTGTTCGCCACGCTGGTCGGCATCGCGACGGCGTTCGGGCTGCGCGCCGGGTTCGCCGCACTCGGCTTCGCCGCGGCGGCGTGGCTGGTCGCCGGGGCGCTGGCGGAACTGGTGGAGCGCACACGGCTGTTCCGCGCGCCGTTCGCGACGTTCCGCTCCCGGCTGGCCGCGCAGCCGCTGTCGGTGTGGGGCTCCGCCGTGGCACACGCCGGCATGGGCGTCACCGTCGCGGGCATTGCCGGGATGTCGCTGGCTGCCAGCACGATCGTCGCGGTGCACCCGGGGCAGAGCGTGGCACTCGGCGGCTTCGACTGGACGCTGGAGGCGCTGCGCGACGAGCAGGGGCCGAACTATACGGCGCGCGTCGCCGACATCCGTGTGAGCCGCGGCGGCGAGCGAGATCGCCATGTTCCACCCGTCGCGTCGGATGTTCACCGTGCAGAAGACCACGGTGACCGACACCGCGATCCAGACCAACCTGCTGCGCGACCTCTACGCCGTGCTGGGCGAAGAGCGCGACGGCGAGGCGGTGCTGCGGCTGCACGTCAATCCGCTGGCGCCCTGGATCTGGCTCGGCGCCCTGGTGATGGCGGTCGGGGGCGCGCTGTCGCTGGGCGATCGGCGGCTGCGAGTCGGTGCGCCGGCCCGGCGCGCCATTGCCTTGCGGGCGGGGGCGCTGCGTTGACCACGCTGCAGCGCCGCACGCTGCTGCTCGCCCCGCTTGGCGTGGCGGCGGCAGCGCTGGTGGGCGGCAAGGTGCTGCTCGATCGCATGGGCGAAGGGACCTACGATCCGCACGGCGTGCCGAGTATGCTGATCGGCAAGCCGCTGCCCCGCTTCTCGCTGCCGGGTCTGCCGCCGGGCCAGGGCTTTTCCTCCGCCGATGTCATCGCCTCCGGGCGCCCCGCGCTGGTGAACTTCTTCGCTTCCTGGTGCATCCCGTGCGTCCAGGAGGCCCCGGTGCTGATGACCCTGAAGCAGCAGGGCACGCCGATCTGGGGCATCGCCTACAAGGACAAGACGGATGCGACGAGAGGGTTCCTGGCGCAGAACGGCGACCCTTACACGCGCATTGCCCGCGACGAGCCGGGCACCGTGGCGATCGACTTCGGCCTGTACGGGGTCCCGGAATCCTATCTGGTGGATCGCGCCGGCATCGTGCGCTGGCGCTGGGCCGGCGGGCTCTCCGACGACATCCTGCGCCAGTCCCTCGCGCCGCTTCTGCAGAGCCTGGCGTGAAGCGCGCCGCCGCGGTCGTGCTCGGCGTGCTGCTGGCGCTGCCCGCGTTCGCGGTGAGCGATCCTGCCGAGCTGTTGCCCGACCGCGCGCAGGAGCAGCGCGCCGAGGCGCTCGGCCACCAGCTGCGCTGTCTGGTATGCCAGAACGAGAGTGTCGAGGAATCCAACGCCGACCTCGCGCGCGACCTGCGCCGCATCATCCGCGAGCGCGTCGCCGCCGGCGACAGCGATCAGCAGGTCACCGACTGGATGGTGGCGCGCTACGGCAACTTCGTCCGCCTGCGCCCGCCGTTCAACGCGACGACCCTGATGCTGTGGGGTGCGCCGGCGCTCGCATTGCTGACAGGCGTTGCGGCAGCGGCCATCGCGCGGCGCCGGCGTCCTGACCCCCCGGCGCCGCTCAGCGACGCGGAACGACAGCGCCTGGCCGATCTGCTGAAATCGTGATCTGGCTCGCCATCGCCCTGCTGGCGGCGGTCGCCCTGACACCGCTCGCCCTTTCGCTGCGCGGCACTGCCGCCGCGCGTGGGCGGCAGGAGGCGGCTGTGGCGCTGCACCGCGCGCAGCTCTCCGAACTGGACCGCGACCTGGCCGACGGACGCATCGCCACCACGGAACATGCCAGTGCAGTGCTCGAGGTGCAGCGGCGGCTGCTGGCGGCGGCCGGGAGCACCGAAGCAGGGCCGCGCGTCAGTTCGCGCGTCCCCGTGCTGCTGGCGCTTCTGGTGGTACCGATCGGCGCGTTCGCCCTGTACCTCACGGGCGGGTCGCCGGGGCTGCCCGCCGTGCCGCTCGCCGACCGGATCGCCGTGGCGCGGGAGCGGGAGATGCAGGAGGCGGCATTGATAGCGCAACTGCGCCAGCGGCTGACGCAGCTGGATCCGCACAGCGACCAGGCGCGCCAGGGTTACGTGCTGCTCGGCAACGCCGAAGCGAGCCGCGGTCACCTCCAGGAGGCGGCGGATGCCTGGCGCACCGCGCTCGCCACCCGCTTCGATCCGACGATCGCCGCCGAGGCGGCCGAGGCGATCACCGAAATGCACGGCCGCGTCACCGAGGAAGCGGCGACGCTGTTCCGCCAGGCGCTGGCGGCGTCGCCGGCCGACGCGCCGTGGCGGCCGATGGCACAGAAGCGGCTGTCCGAGCTGAAATGACCCGCAGCGCCCACAGCAGGCAGCCGGGCACCAGCAGTACGACGACCAGAAGCGCACAGGCGATGGCCGACGCCGTCGGCCAGTCGCTGTTCTGGAAGAACTCCTGCCATAGCAGCCGGCCGAGCAACTGCGCCTGTGGTCCGCCGAGCAGCTCGGGGATCACGTATTCGCCGGCGGCGGGAACGAATACCAGCAGCGCGCCGGCCCAGACGCCGGGCAGCGACAGCGGCAGCGTCACCGTCGCGAACGCGCGCCATGGCGGCGCCCCGAGATCCGCCGCCGCATCGAGCAGCCGCGCGTCCAGCTGCGACAGCCGGGCATAGAGCGGCAGCACCATGAACGGCAGGTATGTATAGACGATGCCGATATACATCGCGGCGTCGGTATAGAGCAGCCGGAGCGGCTGAAGTCCGATGGCGGTGAGCAGGGCGTTGATCCAGCCATCGTCCTGCAACAGCCCGATCCAGGCATTGATGCGCATCAGGAAGCCGGTCCAGAACGGCAGCATGACCAGCATCAGCAGCAGGCTGCGCCAGCGCACCGGGGTGCGCGCAATCGCCAGCGCCATCGGGTAGCCGGCGAGCAGGCAGATCGCCGTCGAGAGCGCCGCAACCTTCAGGCTCAGCAGCAGCGCGTGCGCATAGAGCGGGTCGGAGAGGATCAGCGCGAACGCGTCGATACCGGCGTGGATGCCGTCGCGCTGCAGCATAGGCGCGTACGGCGGCACGCTGTCCGCCGGGTATGACAGAGCGATCTTCACCACAATGAGCGTCGGCACGACCAGCAGCGCGACCAGCCACGCCCACACGACGGCCAATACCGCGACCCGGCCGCGGCGGCGCATCACGCTGCGTGCCATCGCGAGCCGAGCAAGCCGCTAGCGCCCGGCCTTGAACCGCGCCCACATCCGGGTGCGCTCGCGCGCTGCGGCCGGCGGCACCGGGCCGATGGTGAAGAAGGTCGCGATCTGCTCCGGGGTGGGGAAGACGTTGGTGTCGGCCAGCAACTCCGGACGGATCATCGGTCGACTTGCCGGCACTGCGTTGGCGTAGCGCACGGTGTTGGTGATGCCGGCCATCACGTCGGGCCGCAGCACGAAGTCGATGAACGCCAGCGCGGCGTCCTTGTGCCCGGCGTCTGCCGGAATCGCCAGCATGTCGAAGCCGAGTTGCGCGCCCTCCTTGGGCGCGACGTAGCGTACCGTCACGCCGCGCCTCGCCTCCGCTGCACGCGCGCCGGCCTGGATCACGTCGCCGGAATAGTCGAGCGCAAGACAGCTCCGTCCGCTGGCCAGCGCCTCCAGCGCGCCGCCGGACGCGAAGCTGCGGATGTAGCGCCGGATCCCCATCAGCGTGTGCTCGACCGCGGCGAGGTCGGCGGCATCGGTGCTGTCGGGGCTGCGCCCCAGGTATTTCAGCACGCCTGGAACGACGTCGATCGCCGAAGTCCATCATGATGATGCCGCATGCGGCCAGGCGTCTGGCGTTCTCCGCCTTGAACAACAGGTCCCAGCTGTCCGTCGCCGCGTCGGGCGCGAGCTGCTTCACGCGGTCGGGAAGCATGCCGAGCCCGGTGGTGCCCCAAAGATAGATGGCCCCGTAGCGATTGCCCGGATCGGAGCTCTCGACGCGATGCATCAGCACCGGGTCGAGGTTCTTCCAGTTCGGCACCCGCGCGCGATCGATCGGCGCCAGTGCCCCGACCTTGATCAGGCGCGAGAAGGTCGGTTCGTTCGACGGCACCACGACGTCGTAGCCGGAACCGCCCGCCAGCAGCTTCGCCTCGAGCGTCTCGAGGCTGTCGAATACGTCGTAGTGGACGGTGATGCCGGTCTCCTTCTGGAAGCGCTCCAGCGCCGCCGGATCGATATAGTCGGTCCAGTTGTAGACGTTCAGCACGCGCTCCTGGGCGGCCGCGGGAAACGCCAGCGGGATCAGCAACAGCACCCATGCGAGGAGTGCTGCGACCACGACGCATCGGTCGACCGGTCGGCCCACGGGGACTTCAGCGCCGCACTCCTCGCGATAACAATCCGTCACGCCCGCCCTCCGTGCTGGAGCCGCGAGGCTACCACGGAGCGTATGGAATGGGATGGTCAGGCGCGCTTGCGCGCCGGCGCGCGCTTGGCCTTTTTCGTGGCCGTCTTCCTGCGCGTCGGCGGAGCTTTGGCGGGCGTGCGCGCACCCTGTCCCAGCTCCGCTTCAAAGCCGCCATCAGGTCGATGACGTTGTCGCCGCGCGGCTCCGGCGGCGCTTCGGGCTCGATGCCTTCGCCCTTGAGCTTCGCCTCGATCACCTCGCGCAGGCGCGCCTCGTAGCGGTCCTCGAGGTCGCCCGGTTCGAACCTGCCCGCCTGGCGCTCGATCAACTGGCGCGCCAGCTTCACCATCTCCGCATCCGGTTTCGCATCGCGGGATCCGATCGAACAGCGTGTCGAAGGCATAGAGATCGCGTGGCTCGTGCAGCGTGTGCAGCACCATGCCTTCCTCGAGCGGCAGGATCGCCACCGAGCGCTCGCGGCGCGCGATCACCACGCGCGACAGCGCCGCGACACCCGACGCCTCGATGGCCGCGCGCAGCACGACGTACACGTCCTGCCCGGCCTCGCCGTCCGGCACCAGGTAGTAGCTGGTGTCGAAGTAGATCGGCCGGATCGCGTCGCGCGGAATGAACTTGTCCACCGTCATCGTCGTGGACGTCTCGACGCGCGCGTTCTCGAAGTCCTTGTCGTCGAGCAGCACGTAGCGGTCCTTCTCGAACTCGTAGCCGCGCACCAGATCGCGACCGCGGTATCTCCTTGTCGGAGTCCGCGTCGAGCATGACCGAGCGCACGCGGTGGCCGGTCTTCGGATTGATCATGTGGAAATGCAGGTCGCCGCTGGCCCGCAGCACGCTGTGCAGCGAGACCGGGCAGCTCACCAGGGCGAGCCGCAGATGTCCGCGCCAGATCGGTCGTGTTGCCATTTCCGCTGCCTCCTGAAAACCAGTCTAGCGTTCCGACTCTGGCGTTGGTTGCCCGTCTTTCCACTGCCACTGCGAGCGAAGCGAAGCAATCTCCCGCATGCATTGGTGCGTAAGCGCCAGGGGATTTGCTTTCGCTATGCTCACAATGACAGTCAGGATCACAACACTGGGAACGCTGCCACGCAGCCACCACCGGTCGCCGCCACACGTTGTTTTGTGGCTGATCGAGCGAACCCCTCGGTGCGGCAGCCGTTCGGTTGCTGTCTTCAAAGGAGATATTTGACCATGGCCAGACATGCTTCGATCGGGACTATGATCGCTGCCACGGCGCTGATCGCGTGGCCGGTCCTGGCGCAGACCACCAACAGCACTTCGACAACGGCTCCGGCGCCGACGACGCCCCCCGGCATGACGTCGAACCGGACGACGACCACGACAACCACCACGCATCCGGGTGTGACCACGAGTTCGACGGCAATGTCCAGCTCGTCGAAATTCTTCACCGCCGACCACCAGGTGCGTGCCAGCAAGGTGGTGGGGGCCAGCGTGTACAACGACCAGAACCAGTCGATCGGCTCGGTCGACGACGTGCTGATGGGCGACGCCGATCACAAGGCCGGCACCGCCGTGCTGTCGGTTGGCGGCTTCCTCGGGATGGGTGCCAAGCTCGTGTCCGTGCCGTTCGATCAGCTGAAGATCGAGAATGACAAGATCGTCATGCCGGGCGCCACCAAGGCCTCGCTCGAGGGCATGCCGGAATACAAGTACACCAGCGCGTGATCCGCGGCGGATAATCGCAGTTTGATGTAGACTCGAAGGGTGGGCGGCAAATTTGCCGCCCATCTTTTGTACGGCGCCCTGTGCTGCCATAATTCCCGGGCGAGGCCGGCGGGAGAGCGTCATGAACGATCTGGCTGGGGCGGCGCAGGCTGCTGAGAGCGCAACCCTGCCGCAGCGTTATGCGGCGGTTCGTGCATGGACCGAGCACCTCGCCGCATCGCTGAGCGCCGAGGACCAGTGTGTCCAGTCCATGCCGGACGCCAGTCCGGCCAAGTGGCACCGCGCCCACACCACGTGGTTTTTCGAGCAGTTCGTGCTCAGCGCGTTCGAACCGGGCTATCGCGCGTTCGACAGCGATTTCGCCTATCTGTTCAACTCCTATTACGACGCGGTCGGAGCGCGCCATCCGCGGCCGAGCCGCGGTCTGCTGACGCGGCCGCCCGCCGAGCGAGTCGCGGCATATCGCCGCCACGTGGACGCGGCGATGTCGCGGCTGCTGTCGCGCACGTCGGACGAGGCCGCCGGCCTCATCGAACTGGGCCTGCACCACGAGCAGCAGCATCAGGAGCTGCTGCTCACCGATATGCTGCATGCGTTCGCACAGAACCCGCTGGCGCCCGCTGTGCTGCCGCAGTGGCGCGAGCCTCGCGGCGCGCCGGGGCCGACGCGCTTCACCGAGTGCCCCGGCGGCATGGCGCGCATCGGGTTTCACGGCTCCGGCTTCTGCTTCGACAACGAGACGCCGGCGCACCAGGTCTATCTGCTTCCCTACCGGTT
Source organism: uncultured Alphaproteobacteria bacterium (assembly GCA_963812075.1). Classification (GTDB taxonomy): domain Bacteria; phylum Pseudomonadota; class Alphaproteobacteria; order Acetobacterales; family Acetobacteraceae; genus JAMXLO01. The sequence goes on along the minus strand of CAWETN010000010.1, from coordinate 146,178 downwards.
GGCCTCGCGGCTGGTTCGCAACAGCGATTGGCTGGCGTTCATCGCGGACGGCGGCTATCGCACGCCCGCGCTGTGGATGTCGGATGGCTTTGCCTGCGCGCAGGCAAACAGCTGGACCGCCCCGTTGCACTGGCGCGAGACCGACGGCGGCTGGCACCAGATGGGCTTGCGCGGCCTGGAACCGCTCGACCCCGACGCACCGGTCCGGCATGTGAGCTGGTACGAGGCTGATGCCTTCGCGCGCTGGTCCGGTTCTCGGCTCCCGACCGAGGCGGAGTGGGAGGCTGCCGCCGGCGGAGACATCGAGATCGGCGAACTGACGTCGCATGTCTGGCAGTGGACGTGCAGCGCCTACAACCCATATCCGGGGTATCGGCCGGTCGCAGGTGCGGTCGGCGAGTACAACGGAAAGTTCATGATCAACCAGATGGTGCTGCGCGGCGGATCGCTCGCCACGCCGCCTGGGCATACGCGGCCCAGCTACCGGAACTTCTTCCATCCCGACAAGCGCTGGCAGTTCAGCGGCGTTCGTCTGGCGCGCGACATCTGACAGGGAAGAGATCGATGCTCGATGACTCCGCCACGATGCTGGCGGCCGGCGGCGTCGCGGATGCGGCGCTGTCCGGCCTGATGCAGCCGCGCAAGACACTCCCGGCAAAGCTGTTCTACGACGACGAAGGCTGTCGGCTGTTCGCCCGGATCACCGAGCTGCCGGAATACTATCCGACGCGCACCGAGCGGGTGCTGCTTGACCGCGTCGCGCCGCTCGTGGCGGCGACCATTCAGGCGCCGGCCGTGCTGGTGGAATACGGCGCCAGCGACGAGGCGAAGGCCGAGTTCCTGCTGCGCACCTCGGTGTTCACCGCCTATGTCCCGATCGACGTCGCGGCGCCGCAGCTCGAGCAGATGCGGGCGCGGCTGCGCCGATGCCGACCGGAACTGTTCGTGTGCGCCGTGCCGGCGGACTTCATGGACGTGGTGGCGCTGCCGACGGCGGTGCCCGCACTGCCGCGGCTCGGCTTCTTCCCCGGATCGACGATCGGCAATCTCGACCCCGCCGAAGCGAGGCGGTTTCTGCAACGCGCCCAAGCGGCGCTGGGCGATCAGTCGTCGTTCCTTGTGGGTGTCGATCTGCGCAAGGATCCGGCGATCCTGGTCCCGGCCTACGATGACTTCGCAGGGCGTGACGGCGGCGTTCAATCGCAACCTGCTGGCCCGGCTCAATCGAGAGGCTGCCGCCGATTTCGACCTGAACTCGTTCGCCCATCGCGCCGTCTGGAACGACGAAGCAAGCCGGATCGAGATGCACCTGGTGAGCCTGCGGGACCAACAGGTCCGCGTCGCCGGCCAGGCGATCCGGTTTGCCGCGGGCGAGACGATCCACACCGAGAATAGCTACAAGTATTCGCCCGAGCGTTTCGCGGCGCTCGCGCACGAGGCCGGATGGCACACCGCCGAGCTGTGGACCGACCCGGCCAGGCTGTTCTCACTGCATCTGCTGGAGCAGAGGCGGGGACCGTAAGGCCCCTCCTGTCGTCATTGCGAGCGAAGCAGGGAATTGCTTCGCTTCGCTCGCAATGACAGTGGAACGATGGGCAGTCCGAGTTCGATCCCTGGCTAAGCTGCGTCCGCCACCCGCTCGCCGGAGAGGAACGCGCGCAACTGCAGGCGCGCCCGATGGACGCGGCTCTTCAGCGTGCCGATCGCACACCCCGTCGCTTCCGCCGCGTCCTCATACGACTGCTCCTGCAGCACGATCATCTGCAATGCCTCGCGCTGATCGCGCGGCAGGCGTTCCAGTGCCCAGCCGAGTTCGCGCAGCGCGGTGCGATCCTCGTGCGCGGCCGGCACGGAGACCTCGGGGACGGTATCTACGTCGGTATATTCACGACGGCTGCGCACACCGCTGATGAAGTGATTGACCATGATGCGGTGCACCCAGGCGGAGAAGTTCGTGCCGGGTGTGAAGCAATTCCTGGCGACCAGCGCCTTGGCGGCAACGTCCTGTGTCAGGTCTTCCGCCGCCGCGCGATTCCGCGTCAGAGCCAGCGCCCACACACGCATCCTGGGAAGGAACTGAATCAATTCGTCATGAAATTCCTGTGCCATATTCTTCTCCCGGTGCTGAAAGTCTCGCCGCTGTCGCACCTGAGGCGGCAGGGACCGCCTTGCAAGACGAATGACACGAGCTTGAAGCAGCGTGGAGTTTTCCCAGTGCACAGCACGGGTGTTTGATCGAAAGAGCGCGCTGCGCCATTCTCGCGGACGTGATCGGCTCGCAATCCCGTAACCTGCTGACGGATGTCACCGGAGCTGCGGTAGGCAATGCCGAAGACCTGTGGCTGGGCTCCGGCGTCACCGTGATGGTGTTCGACCGACCGGCCATCGCCTCGGTCAGCATCCTTGGCGGCGCCCCCGGCGGGCGCGACACCGAATTGCTCGCACCGCACAACACCGTTGAGACGGTTGACGCGATCGTGCTGTCCGGCGGATCGGCGTTCGGGCTTGATGCCGCCGGCGGCGTGCAGGCCGCGCTGCGCGAACAAGGCCGCGGATACGCGGTCCGCGATGTCCGCGTGCCGATCGTGCCGCAGGCGATCCTGTTCGACCTCACCAACGGGGGGAAAAAGACTGGGGCCGGTTCTCACCGTATCGCGAGCTGGGCTACGCCGCGGCGACCGCGCTCAGCCGGGATTTCTCTCTCGGCAGCGTCGGCGCGGGCGCCGGCGCCACGACCGCAACGGTGAAGGGCGGTCTCGGCTCGGCGAGCGCCGTCACGTCGCACGGCCATACCGTCGGCGCCATCGTGGCGGTGAACGCGGTGGGCTCGCCCACGATCGGCGACGGCCCGCACTTCTGGGCCGCGCCGTTCGAGCAGAGCGGCGAATTCGGTGGCCTCGGCCTGCCGGCCGCCTTCGACACGAGGCTGCGCACAAAGGGGGGTCGCGGCACCGGCACGACGATCGGCCTGGTTGCGACCGACGCGGTGCTGACCAAGGCGCAGGCGATGCGGCTGGCCATAATGGCGCAGGACGGCGTGGCGCGCGCAGTGCTGCCGGCGCATGCACCGACCGACGGCGACACGGTCTTCGCCGCCGCCACCGGCGTCCGGCAGATGCGCGACCCGCTGGTCGAACTCACGGAACTAGGCCACGTCGCCACCCAGGTCATGGCGAGGGCAATCGCACGCGGGATCTACGAGGCGACGGCGCTTCCGGTGGCAGGAGCACAGCTCTCCTGGCGCGATCGCTTCGCGGTTCGGAGCGGGTAGTCGGACCGGGTCAGGCGGCCTTCGCCAGCATCCGCTGTGCCACCAGCGTCTCGGCGATCTGCACCGCGTTCAGCGCCGCGCCTTTGCGCAGGTTGTCGGACACGCACCAGAACGACAGCCCGTGCTCGACGGTCGGGTCCTTGCGGATGCGGCTGACATAAACCGCGTCCTCGCCGGCGCATTCCAGCGGCGTGACGTAGCCGCCGTCCTCGCGCACGTCCACCACCTCGACGCCCGGCGCGTCGCGCAGGCAGGCGCGCGCCTCGCCGGCGGTGACCGCATGCTCGAACTCGACCGTTACCGCCTCGCCGTGGCCGATGAACACCGGCACCCGCACGCAGGTGGCGAACACCGCGATGTTCGGGTCGAGGATCTTCTTGGTCTCGACCACCATCTTCCATTCCTCCTTGGTCGAGCCGTCGTCGAGGAACCTGTCGATGTGCGGAATGCAGTTGAAGGCGATCTCCTTGGTGAACTGCTGCGGCGGCGAGGATTCGTGCACGAACACCGATTTGCTGTGGGCGTAGAGCTCGTCCATCCCCTCCTTGCCGGCGCCGGAGACCGACTGGTAGGTCGCCACCACCACGCGCTTGATGCGGAACTGGTCGTGCAGCGGCTTCAGCGCCACCACCATCTGGATGGTGGAGCAGTTCGGGTTGGCGATGATGTTGCGCTTGCCATAGGTGCGCAGCGCGTGCGGGTTCACCTCGGGCACCACCAGCGGGATGTCGGGTTCCATGCGGAAATGGCTGGTGTTGTCGATCACCACGCAGCCAGCCGCCGCCGCCCGCGGCGCATGCACGGCGGAGACCGCGGCACCCGGCGAGAACAGGCCGATGTCCCAGCCCTCGAAGTCGAAGGTCTCCAGGTTCTGCACCTTGAGCACCCGTTTCTCGCCGAACGATACCTCTGAGCCCGTCGACCGACCCGAGGCGAGCGCCGCCACCTCGTCGGCCGGGAACTGCCTTTCGGCGAGCGTCTTCAGCATTTCGCGTCCGACCGCTCCGGTGGCGCCGACGACTGCGACCCTGTAGCCCATCTGACTGCTCCTTGCGCGCGGCAGGTCAGTTAGCGATGACGTGCCTGTGAGGCAAGGACGATCTCGCCTCAGGCGGGATAGACCGGCTTGTAGGCCATCGCCCGTATATGCGCCGCGACGTCGTCGGGCCGGGGGATGCCCGCGAGGTCGTGCTGGAAGATGTAGTCGGCGATGCGGGCGGCGGTATGCAGCGAGGTGTCCAGCATGTTGCTGGTCGGCGGATAGATCAGCCCCAGCGCCAGGTTGGCCTCGGTCACCTGCTCGGCCACGGCGCGTGCGGCGACGATGAACATCGCCTCGGTGACGCGCTTCGCCTCGGTCGCGAGCACCGCCATGCCCATGGCGGGGAAGATGTAGACGTTGTTGCCCTGGCCGGGGACCAGCCGCTTGCCGTCGATCTCGACCGGCTCGAACGGGCTGCCGCTGGCGAACACCGCGCGGCCGCCCGACCATTTGTAGGCCTCCTCGGCGGTGCACTCAGAACGCGAGGTCGGGTTCGAGTAGGGGAAGATGATCGGGCGCTGGTTGATCCGCGCCATCGCCTCGATCACCCCCTGGTTGAACAGCTTGGGCACCGTGCTCACGCCGATGATGCCGGTGGGCCTGATCGCCTCCACCGCCTCGACGAAGGACGCCACCGGCGCGTGGTCGTGCGAAAACGGCTTCTGGAAGTCCGCCAGGTCGGTGCGCGAGGCGATCATCAGGCCGTTCACGTCGAACAGCCAGTTGCGCGTCCGGGCGGCCTCGATCGACAGCCCCTCCAGCGCCATCGCCTGGCTGATCAGTTCGGCGATCCCGGTCGCGGCCGACCCGCCGCCCAGGAACAGGAAGCGCTGCTCGGTCAGCCTCTGCCCGGTGATGCGCAGCCCCGCCAGGATGCCGGCAAGCGCCACGGCGGCGGTACCCTGGATGTCGTCGTTGTAGGTGCAGACCCGGTCCTGGTAGCGCGCCAGGATCGGCACCGCGTTGAAGTTGGCAAAGTCCTCCCACTGGATGCAGCATTTCGGATACCGCGACTGCACCGCCTGCACGAACTCCTCGATGAAGGCGTCGTACTCTGCGCCGCGTACCCGTTCGTGGCGCAGACCGAGATACAGCGGGTCCTCCAGCAGCGCGTGATTGTTGCGTACCGACGTCGAGCGTCACCGGCAGTGTCATCTGCGGCGGCACGCCGGCACAGGCGGTGTAGAGTGCGAGCTTGCCGATCGGAATGCCCATGCCGCCGACGCCGAGATCGCCCAGGCCGAGGATGCGCTCGCCGTCCGTGACGACGATGAAGCGGATGTCGGGAAACGGCCAGTTGCCAAGGATCTGCCGCAGCCGCCCCTTCGCCGTGATCGGCAGATACATGCCGTGCGCGCCGCGGAGGATGTGGTCGAATTTCTGGCAGGCCTCGCCGACCGTCGGCGTATAGACCAGCGGCATGAACGCCGCCGGGTCGGACATCAGCACCGCGTAGTACAGCACTTCGTCACGCGACTGGAGGTCGCTGAGATACAGGTATCGCTGCAGATCGTTGTCGAGCAGGTCGAGCTGCGCGTGCACCCGCGCCATCTGCGTCTCGAGCGTGTTGTACGCGGGCGGCAGCAGCCCCTCGATGCCGAGTGTCTGGCGTTCCGCGAGGGTGAACGCACCACCCCGGTTGAGGTGCGGGTTGTGCAGAAGTGCGGCGCCGGTCGGCGCCGTTGTGACCGGATCGGGCATTGCTGCGGCTTTCCCCTGATGCAGGCGACGAGACGGCTAGTGTGACGTGGCGACGTAGGGCGTGACCATCCTTTTCGGATCGACGATGCGGTCGAAGTCCTCCGCGCCGACGAAGCCCAGTTCCAGCGCCGCCTCGCGCAGCGTCAGGTCCTTCTCGGCGGCATGGTGGGCGATCTGCGAAGCCTTGTCGTAGCCGATGACCGGTGCGAGTGCGGTGACCAGCATCAGCGAGCGATCGACGTACTCGCGGATCCTCGCCAGGTTCGGCTGCGTCCCCTCCACCAGGAAGCGTCGGAAGTTCGTGCAGCCGTCGGACAGGATGGTGATGGAGTGCATGACGTTGTGGATCATCAGTGGCTTGTAGACGTTCATCTCGAGGTAGCCGCCGGCGCCGCCGAACCCCACGGCGACGTCGTTGCCCATCACCTGCACCGCGATCATGGTCAGCGCCTCGGCCTGCGTCGGGTTCACCTTGCCAGGCATGATCGACGACCCCGGCTCGTTCTCGGGGATCGACAGTTCGGCGAACCCGGCGCGCGGGCCGCAGGACAGCAGCCGGATGTCGTTGGCGATCTTGTACAGCGACACCGCCAGCGTACGCAGCGTGCCCGACAGCTGCACCAGCGCATCGTGGGATCCCTGTACGGCGAACTTGTTGGGCGCAGTGACGAACGGCAGCCGGGTCAGCCCGGCGATCGCCGCGGCCGCGGCTTCGGCGAAGCCCGGTGCGGCGTTGATCCCGGTGCCCACCGCGGTGCCGCCGAGGGCCAGGCGGTAGACGCCCTTCAGCGCGTCCTCCAGCCGCTCGATATCGTCGGCCAGCATGCCGGCATAGCCCGACCACTCCTGGCCGAGAGTCACCGGTGTGGCGTCCTGCATGTGGGTGCGGCCGATCTTGACGATGTCCTGCCACTCGCCGGCTTTCGCCGCTATTGCAGCGTGCAGCGCCTGCACCGCGGGCACGAGACGCTGCGTCACGCCAAGCGCCGCGGCGATGCACATCGCCGAAGGGAACGTGTCGTTCGACGACTGCGACATGTTGACGTGGTCGTTGGGATGCACCGGCGTCTTGCTGCCGAGTGGCGTACCGGCCAACTGGCACGCACGGTTGGAGAATACTTCGTTGACGTTCATGTTGAACTGGGTGCCGCTCCCGGTCATCCACACGTGCAACGGGAACATGTCGTGGTGCTGCCCGGCCAGGATCTCGTCGGCGACCTGCACGATCAGCCGCTGCACGCGGTCATCAAGCCGGCCGCCGGCATGGTTGGCGTTCGCCGCAGGCCTTCTTCAGGATGGCATAGGCGGTGATCATCTCGCGCGGCATCAGGTCCTTGCCGATGCTGAAATGCTCGAGCGAGCGCTGGGTCTGTGCGCCCCACAGCCGGTCCGAGGGGACCTCGACCTCGCCCAGGCTGTCGGCCTCCTTGCGGAACTGCGCCATGCTAGTCTCCTTTAGACGATAGAGACCGTATCAGCCGGAAAGGGATCAGCAAGTATGGCCACCACCGTCGCCGATCAGATGGTCGAGACCCTCGTCGCAGCGGGCGTGCAGCGTATCTACGGCATCGTCGGCGACAGCCTGAACGGGTTCACCGATTCACTGCGCCGGCAGGGCAAGATCGGCTGGCTGCACGTCCGGCACGAGGAGGTGGCGGCGTTCGCCGCGGGCGCGGACGCACACCTGACCGGCGAGCTGGCGGTGTGCGCCGGCAGCTGCGGGCCCGGCAACCTGCACCTCATCAACGGGCTGTTCGACTGCCACCGATCGCGCGTGCCGGTGCTCGCCATCGCCGCGCACATCCCGTCGGCCGAATTGGGCGCCGGGTATTTCCAGGAGACCCATCCAGAACATCTGTTCCGCGAATGCAGCTCGTACTGCGAGCTGGTCACCAGCGCAGAACAGATGCCGCGCGTGCTCGAGATGGCGATCCGCCACGCGCTGACCCAGCGCGCCGTGGCGGTGGTGGTTATTCCCGGCGACGTGGCGCTGCGCACGGCAGTGAACCCGCGCACGCCGAAGCCCGACGGACTGCGCCCGCCGCGCCCGGTGGTGGTGCCGTCGGCGCAGCCGGTCGCCCGGTTGGCCAAGCTCCTGAACAGCGCGGGGAGGATCACGCTGCTCTGCGGCTCTGGCTGCGCCGGCGCGCACGCCCAGGTTCTGGCGCTTGCCGACACCCTGAAGGCGCCGATCGTGCACGCGCTGCGCGGCAAGGAACATGTCGAGTGGGACAATCCCTACGACGTCGGCATGACCGGGCTGATCGGCTTCTCGTCCGGCTATCACGCGCTGCAGTCCTGCGACACGCTGCTGATGCTGGGCACCGACTTCCCGTACCGGCAGTTCTATCCGGACCACGCACAGATCGCGCAGATCGATATCCGCGGCGAGAATATCGGGCGGCGCGCACCGGTGGACCTCGGCATCGTCGGCGAGGTTGCCGCCGCACTGGATGCGCTGCTGCCGCAGCTGACGGTGAAGACCGACCGCACGCATCTCGACGCGGCCGTGACCCACTACCGCGCGGCGCGCAAGGGGCTGGACGAACTGGCGACCGGACGGCAGGGCGGCACGCTGCATCCGCAGCATATCGCGCGCGTGCTGAGCGAGCTGGCCGCCGACGATGCGATCTTCACCTGCGATGTGGGGCTGCCGACGGTGTGGGCGGCGCGCTACCTGGCGATGAACGGCAGGCGCCGGCTGCTGGGCTCGTTCTGGCACGGCTCGATGGCGAACGCGATGGCGCAGGCGATCGGCGCGCAGGCGGCCTGTCCGGGGCGGCAGGTGGTCTCGCTGTCCGGCGACGGCGGCTTCACCATGTTGATGGGCGACCTGCTCAGCCTGCGCCAGCTCGACCTGCCGGCGAAGGTCGTGGTGTTCAACAACGGCGCACTGGGCTTCATCGAGCTCGAGCAGAAGTCGACCGGCTTCATCAACACCGGCACCGACCTGCTGAATCCGAACTTCGCCGCGATGGCAGAGGCGGTCGGCATCAAGGGCGTGCGCATCGAGGACCCGGCCCAGGTGGAGGCCCGGCTCGCCGAGGCGCTGGCGTATCCGGGTCCGGTGGTGGTGGACGCGGTGGTCAGCCGGCATGAACTGGTGATGCCGCCGAAGATCACCGCGGAGATGGCGAAGGGCTTCACGCTCTACATGGTGCGCGCGGTGCTCAACGGTCGCCTCGACGAGGTGATCGAACTGGCGATGGCGAACGTGCGGCGGTAGCGATGACAGAATTGCATCCGGAGCCGGCCGTCGAAAGGCCAGCGCGGCGAAGTTGCGTTCGAAGCCGTATCGGCGCCTAGTGGACCGGTCGCCTGGATTCCTGCCGTCAATAAATCCTGTTGACGTGTACAAACGACAGCGACGCAAACGTCACCGGAGGTAGGTTTATGCAGTTGCGCGGGTTGCTGTGGGGCATGTTGCTCGTCTTGCTGCCACTTGGCGGCGGGGCCCATGCCCAGACCCCGAAGCCCAATATAATCGTCGTGATGGGCGATGATATCGGCTGGGCCAATATCGGAGCGTACAATCAAGGGGTGATGTCCGGCAGGACGCCCAATCTTGACAAGCTGGCTGCCGAGGGCATGCGCTTCACCGATTATTATGCCGAAGCGAGCTGCACGGCAGGCAGGGCAAATTTCATCACCGGCGAGCTGCCGATCCGCACCGGTCTGACGACGGTCGGCCAGGCCGGGTCGCCACTCGGCATTCCCGACCAGGCGGTCACCATAGCCCAGGTGCTCAAGGCGATGGGCTATGCGACCGGGCAGTTCGGCAAGAACCATCTCGGCGACCTGAACAGGTTCCTGCCGACCGTGCACGGCTTCGACGAATTCTTCGGCTACCTCTACCACCTGGACGCGATGGAAGACCCGTCGCACCGGAACTACCCGCAGGCGCTGAAGGACGTCGTCGGTCCGCGCAACATGGTGCATTCCTGGGCCACCGAGACCGACGACGTCACCGAGCAGCCGCGTTGGGGCAAGATCGGCAGGCAGCGCATCGAGGATGCAGGAACGCTGTATCCCAAGCGCATGGAAACCGTCGACGACGAGATCCTCGACTTCACGCTGAAGTTCATCGACAAGGCGCGCGCCGACAACAAGCCGTTCTTCGTCTGGCTCAACCCGACGCGCATGCACGTCGTGACTCACCTGTCCGAGAAGTATGAGTCGATGCGCAATTCGGAGAACGGCTGGAGCATCCAGGAAGCCGGCATGGCACAACTCGATGACATCGTCGGGTCGGTGATGGCGTATCTGAAGACGAATGGGCTCGACGACAACACGATCGTCGTGTTCACCACCGACAACGGCGCCGAAAACTTCACTTGGCCGGATGGCGGGCAGACGCCGTTCGCCGGAGGCAAGGGAACCGGTCTCGAAGGCGGCTTCCGGGTGCCCGCGATGGTGCGCTGGCCGGGCAAGGTGCCGGCCGGCAAGGTGGAAAACGGCATCGTCTCTGGGCTCGATTGGTTCCCGACCCTGGTTGCGGCGGCGGGCAATCCGAACATCGCAAGCGAGCTATTGACCGGCAAGAAGGTCGGCGACCAGACCTTCAAGGTGCATCTCGACGGCTACAACCAACTCGACCTGATCACCGGCAAGGCACCGTCCGCGCGTCACGAGATATTCTATCTCACGGAAACCACCCTGGCCGCGGTGCGTATCGACGACTTCAAGTATCGCTTCACCGACCAGCCCGGCGGTTGGCTTGGCGCCACCGAGAAGGTCGATTGGCCGATTTTGGTCAATCTCCGTCTCGATCCGTATGAGCGCACGGGCATGTTCAACGGCAAGGACAATGGGTCGATCGCCTACTACAACTGGTTCGCCTACGAGTTCTGGCGTTTCGTGTTCGTTCAGCAGGAAGTGGCGAAGGCCGCGCAGACCTTGATCGAATTCCCGCCGATGCAGGCTGCGGCCAGCTTCAACATGTCGGCGGTCAAGGCGGCGATCGACAAGGCGATCGCGGAGCGTGCGCTGGTGAAATAGGATCTCGAAGGACGGCTCCGCCCGTGGAGAAACGGGCGGAGCGACGCCGGATGCTCTCTACGCGCGCCGCCCGCCTTCGCTGTGTCATTGCGAGCGACGCGCAGCAATCCCCGCGAGCATTGGTCCGACATCTGCGGGGAGATTGCTTCGCTACGCTCGCAATGACAGCACTGGCCGGCTCTGAACCGTCAGGATCACAACACTAGAACAGCCCCTCGATCTCGCCGTCCTCGCGCAGGTGGATCGCCTCGGCGGCCGGCGTGCGCGGCAGGCCGGGCATCGTCATGATGTCGCCGCAGATCGCCACGACGAACCCGGCGCCCGCGGACAGCCGCACCTCGCGCACCGGCAGCGTATGCCCTTCCGGGGCACCCATCACGGCGGGATCCGAGGTGAAGCTGTACTGGGTCTTGGCGATGCAGACCGGCACATGGCCGAAGCCTGCCTTCTCGAAGCCCTCCAGCCGGCGCGCCACCGCCTCGGTCATCATGATGTCGGACGCCCGGTAGATCTGCTGCGCGATGGTGCGGATCTTCTCGGCAAGCGGCATGCCGTCGGGATACAGCGGCGCCGGCTTCGCCTCGCCCAGCGTGATCTTCTGCTGCACCGCGCGTGCCAGGGCCTCGGCGCCCGCGCTGCCGTCCCCCCAGTGGGTGCAGGAAATCGCCTCCACCCCCTGCTTCGCCATGGCGTCGCGGATCGCCGCGAACTCGGCGTCGGTGTCCGAGGTGAAGTGGTTCACGCCCACCACCACCGGCAGCCCGAACTTGCCCAGGTTCTCCACGTGCCGCGCCAGATTGGCCACGCCCTTCTGCACCGCCGCGACGTTCTCGGTGCCCAACGCATTGCGCGCCACGCCGCCATGCATCTTCAGCGCGCGCACGGTGGCCACCACCACGGCGCAGGACGGCTTCAGTCCGGCCTGCCGGCACTTGATGTCGACGAACTTCTCGGCGCCCAGGTCGGCGCCGAAGCCGGCCTCGGTCACCACCACGTCGGCCAGCTTCAGGCCGAGCCGCGTCGCCATCACCGAGTTGCAGCCGTGCGCGATGTTGGCGAACGGGCCGCCGTGCACGAAGGCCGGCGAACCTTCCAGCGTCTGCACCAGATTGGGCGCCAGCGCGTCCTTCAGCAGCACCGCCATGGCGCCGTCCGCCTTCAGGTCCTTCGCCGTCACCGCCGTCCCGTCGCGCTTCTGCGCCACGATCATCCGGCCAAGCCGTTCCTGCAGCTCGTCGAGATTGCGCGAGAGACAGAACACCGCCATCACCTCGGAGGCGACCGTGATGTCAAAGCCGTCCTCGCGCGGGAAGCCGTTGGCCACGCCGCCCAGGCTGCCCACGATCGAGCGCAGCGCCCGGTCGTTCATGTCGAGGCAGCGCCGCCACGACACGCGGCGCGCGTCGATGCCCAGCGCGTTGCCCCAATAGATGTGGTTGTCGATCATTGCGGCCAGCAGGTTGTTGGCCGACGTGATCGCATGGAAGTCGCCGGTGAAGTGCAGGTTGATCTGGTCCATCGGCACCACCTGCGAGTAGCCGCCGCCGGCAGCACCCCCCTTCATGCCGAAGCTCGGTCCCAGCGATGGCTCGCGCAGGCAGATGATGGCGCGCGAGCCGACGCGGTTCAGCGCGTCGCCGAGGCCGACGGTGGTGGTGGTCTTGCCTTCGCCCGCCGGCGTGGGGCTGATGCCGGTGACCAGCACCAGAGCGCCGTCCGGCCGGCTCTCGAGCGACCTGATGTGGTCGATGCCGATCTTCGCCTTGTGCCGCCCATAGGGTTCCAGCGCATCGGCGGGGATGTCCAGCTTCGCGGCGATCTCCGCGATCGGGCGCATCGTGGTTTCGCGGGCGATCTCCAGGTCGCTTTTCATTCTCTCGGTTTCCTCAGGCTATCTTGCGCATGACGGTGTGGGAACGGTTGGTCGTGTGTGGCCGGATCTTCGGCGCCCAGTCGCCGATTTCCGACGCCCGTAGCCAGGCGGCGCTTTCCATCACGTTGGCGGCATCCATCTCGTACAGTGCGAGATAGCGCGCCATGCCGTCCTTATTGGTCTTCTCCAGCGCGTAGCGTGTGCAGCCGCGCACGCCGGGAACCTTCAGGATCTCCGGCACGTGCTCGGTGTCGTAGATCCGGTTGAAGTCCGCCTCGTACTCGGCGGGGATGTCCATCTGCACCAGGTAGATGTATGGCGCGCGCGTGCCGTCCGGCATCTGTCCTGTCTCCTCCATTCGCCACGGTCATTGTGAGGAGCGGAGCGTGCCGCCTCCTGCCCGCTCTCGCAAGCAGGCTCACGCCGCCTTGCGCCGCTCGATCCCAAGCTCGCCCAGCACCTCGCCCATCGCGACGACAGCCCCGGCCATGTCGGCCGGCGTGACGGCTCCGATGCAACCGACGCGGAAGCTGGGTTCCGGCGTGTTGTAGAAGTTGCTGATGAGCACCCCGCGCACCTTCAGCGCATCGACGAAGCGCTGAAGGTCCCAGGCCACATCCGCCGGCGCGCGCACATTGACGATGATCGGCCCCTGCACCTGCCGGGGCAGGTAAGGCGTGAGACCCAGGCGGCGCACCCCGTCGTACAGGGTGTGCATGTTGGCGGTGTAGCGCGCCAGCCGCGCTGGCTGCCCGCCCTCGGCATCGTACAGATCCAGCGCCACGTTGAACGCGTTCAGCACCTGCGCCGGCGGCGTGAAGCGGAAGCTGCCCCAGCCGCTGCGCAGCGTGTGCGCGTAGATGCTGGACAGATCGAGCGACCAGCTTCCGGCGTTGCCGGCGCAGGCCTCGACGCGGTCGATGCGCGCGATGGCGAAGGCCATGCCGGGCACGCCTTCCAGGCACTTGTTGGAGGTGAAGCCCACCACGTCGATCTCGGGCTGCGCGGCGAGGTCGAGCGGCAGCGCGCCGAACGCGGACACAGCATCGACGATCATGCGCCGCCCGAGCCGGCGCACCGCGGCGCCGATCGCGGCCACGTCGTGCACGATCCCGCTGCCGGTCTCGCTGTAGACCAGACCGACATGGCCGATGTCGGGGTCCGCGGCCAGCGCCGCGGCGACGGCGTCGGGGTCGGCGGCCGCATCGTCCGGCACGGGCAGCAGCACCGGGATGCGGCCGGCCTCGCGCGCCAGACGGATCATGCGGTCGGCATAGGATCCTGTGGCGGGGATCAGCAGCTTCTGGCCGACAGGAACGAAGGTGCGGACGGACGCCTCGGTGATGAAGTGGCCGCAGCCCTGCAGTGGCAACGTCGCATGCTCGCCGGGGACGCCGCGGGCGATGTGCAGCACACGCTCGCGAATTCCCGCGTAGAGCGGACGGAAGTCATTGTCCCAGGGGGCGAAGTCGTAGCGCAGGGCCTCGCGCACCTCGGGGCGGGTGGTGACAGGGCCGGGGATCAACAGCAGCATACGGCGCACCTGGGACAGACGAACGCGCAGGCTTGCCACGGTGCGGGGCGGAAATCCAGGCGGTGCCGCCCCGTCGCCCGCAGCTTCGACGGGTCCGAGGCGGCGGTGGACGATCGGCTCACATGTTGAGCATGGCGCCGACCAGGGCGCCCTTCGCCGTGGCGTTGAGCGGATCCCGGGCGAGATAGACGTCGCTGATGGCGACCGGCAGCGCCGTCTCCGCGATGATCGCCCGGAGCCTGGCGAGGAAGTTGCCCGCCATCGCCGTCCCGCCGGCACACACGATCGGGATCGGGGCGGTGAATCGTGGCAATTTCCTCGACGCCGTCATCGCGGCCTGCAATGCGGTCACCGCAGTTTCGATCACCTCGGCATAGTAGACGGACAGGGCACGGTCGATGGCGGCACCCGTCGCGTCGTCGATGGCGAAGCCGTTCTCCTTGTGCAGGCGGATCGTGGTCGGCGTCTCTCCCGTCACCGACGATGCGCTCTGATCGATGTAGTCGCCGGCGCGGGTCGTGGCGATGGTGAACACCGGCAGGCCGAGATAGGCCAGGCAGATGTTGCACATGCCGCCGCCGAAGCTCATGCCGATGCCGGTGAAGTTGGCATCCTTCAGCTCGGAAAAGACGATGGCGAGGCCTTCGTTCACCGACTGCGCCTGGTAGCCGAGTTTCTCGAAGATCCCTTGCACCGAGCGCTCGTGGAAGATCAGGTCGGAGCCGTCGCCGGGCGGCGCGCTCGGGACGCTCAGGCACAGCTTCTCGCCCCTGGCCGCTTTGCCGCACAGCCGACCGATCAGCAGTTCGATCATCTCAAGGTTCTTCGGTTCGGTCGGGTTGAGCAGCCCGCTCCGCATCGGCCGCCGCGTGTCGCCGTTCAGGAACTTGGCGAACTCGTCGGCGCGGTTGCCGTAGGCGAAGATATGGCCGGCTTCGACCTGATGCAGGATGTTCTCCCGCGCCAGCATCTGCTCGGTCATCTTGCTGTAGGGGATCGCGACGAAGGCGTTGAGCTGCGGCGTGAAGTCGACGGCCTCGCCGTTCGTGGTGGCGAGGACCAGGCGGCTGGTGCCAATGTCCACTCCCTTGACGGACTGTTGCTGTGCCGTGGTCATGGGCGGGTCTCCTGATCAGGCATGAGGTTGTCCGGCTGTGCGTCGAGGTCGACGATCCAGCCTGCGTCATCCGCCGCTCGATCAGGTCCGACGCTTGCAGCGATGGCAGCGCCGGGAGCGGCGCGACGCTTCTGCAGCGCGCGCAGCAGGACCAGCAGGATGGGGCGCAGCTCGACCTCGAGCGCCGCCCGCACCTCGCGAAACGTCGCTTCGCGCGCGGTATGGCCCGCCGCGTTCTCGGCTGCGGCGATGCGGGCCTGATCGCCTTCGATGACCTTCAGCAGCGACACCACACGTTCGTTGAGGTGCGCGTTCTCGGCCAGCAGCCGCCTGATCTCGCTATCGCGCAGCTCCGCGATATCCGACAGGGCAGGCGAGCCGTCGTGGGTGGCGGTCGGTCGGCCGCTGACCAGCGCCAGTTGCGGCGCCCGCGCCTGGGCCCGCCGCGTCTCACGCAGCGCAACCACGATCTCGTCCATCGTCGGCTCTCGTTCACCTCGTTCCAGCATGGCTCATCCCAGTGCCAGGTGCCCGGAAGGGGCGGCGGCTAGCAGGCTGCGGCGAAGTTTCTCAACGGAGGGTTAACGTCGTGATCTCCTCCCCGCTGCGGCACTGCGCTTGCCCCCGGAGTCAGCACGCCGGCGGCACCGGCAAACCCCAAGCCCGCACGGGGCCCGGTGACCGTAGGCGCGGCGTGTGAAGCGACCTGAAAGTGGATTGGTTCGTGGTCCGGCATTCGCGCCAACGTCGGCACGACCGTCTGCGGGACAGCCGGACTCGCTGCTCGACGAGGCGCCGTCAGTACATCGACGTGAGCACGTTCGCCAGCCGCTTGCGTTCTTCCAGTGCCCGGCCCGTCCCGAGGGCCACGCATTGCAGCGGGTTCTCCGCCACGCCGACCGCGAGCCCCGTCGCATCCCGCAGCACCTGGTCCAGCCGGTAGAGCAGCGCGCCGCCGCCGGTCAGCATGATGCCCTTGTCGGCGATGTCGGCGGCCAGTTCCGGCGGCGTGTTCTCCAGCGCCACCTTCACCGCCTCGACGATCGCCGCTCACCGGCTCGGCCAGGCGTTCGGCGATCTGGCGCTGGCTCGACCAGCACCTCGCGCGGCACGCCCTGCATCAGGTCGCGGCCCTTGACCTCGCGATACGGCCCGGTCGCCGTCGTCGGACGGCGTGGCCGTGCCGATCTCCTTCTTGATCCGCTCGGCCGTCGTCTCGCCGATCAGCAGGTTATGGTTGCGGCGCATGTAGCTGATGATCGCCTCGTCCATCTTGTCGCCGCCGACGCGGACGCTGCGCGAATAGACGATGCCGGACAGCGAGAGCACCGCCACCTCGGTGGTGCCGCCGCCGATGTCGACCACCATCGACGCCGGTGGGCTCGGTGATCGGCAGGCCGGCGCCGATCGCGGCGGCCATCGGCTCGTCGATCAGCGCCACGCGGCGGGCGCCGGCGCTTTCCGCGCTCTCCTTGATCGCGCGGCGCTCCACCGCGGTGGCGCCGGACGGCACGCAGACGATCACCTGCGGCGAAGCGAAGCTGCGCCGATTGTGCACCTTGCGGATGAAGTGCTTGATCATCTCCTCGGCGACTTCGAAGTCGGCGATGACGCCGTCGCGCATCGGGCGGATCGCGTCGATGTGGCCGGGCGTGCGGCCGAGCATCTGCTTGGCCTCGTTGCCCACGGCAACCACCTGTTTGCGCCCGCGCACGTCGGCGATCGCCACCACGGACGGCTCGTTCAGCACGATCCCCCTGCCCTTCACGTAGACCAGCGTGTTCGCGGTGCCGAGGTCGATGGCGATGTCGGCTGACATGAAGCCGAGCAGGCGGGACAGCATCGGTCGTTGCCTTCATGCACGGGTGGCGGGAGGTGGTGGGCTTTAGCCCCCCCACCGACGGCTAACAAGGGCTTGAACCTTTTGCCCCTGGATCGCCCTATTCCAGCCACCGGATCTCCCTCGCCTCGGCCGATATCGATGGCCTGTTCGAATCAGGGAGGATTGGTGATGACCCGCAAGATCGCACTCGGACTGGCCTTGGGCAGCATGCTGACGATGCTGAGCGCGTGCGGCTCCGACCCGGGCACGCGCGCCGTGACAGGCGGACTGCTGGGTGCCGGCGCGGGCGCCGGCGTGGCAGCGGTGACCGGCGGCAGGCCGGCGACCGGCGCGCTGATCGGCGGTGGCGTCGGTGCGGTGGGCGGTGCCGTTACCTCACCCCGCTTCTGACCGGAGGACGTGCCATGCGCCGCGCCGTCTCAACATGCCTGATCCTGCTACCGCTCAGCCTCGCCCTGGCGGGATGCGGCTACAATCGCGGTGACCGCGCGCTGTCCGGCGGGCTGATCGGCGCGGGCGGTGGAGCCGCGATCGCGGCGGTGACGGGCGGCAGTCCGCTGGTCGGCGCGGCGGTCGGCGGCGGCGCCGGCGCGCTGGGTGGCGCGTTGACGAGCGGTCACGACGTCAACCTCGGCCGGCCGATCTGGCGCTAGGAACGGCCGGCCGCAATCCGACGCCATGATGAGCGGCACGAGATGATCGACGCGCGGCAAGGTCCAGCAGGCCATCAAACGCCTGTTCGCTAATCCGGCGGCGGCGTATATGCACGCGCACTTCGCCTCGCCCGGCAGCTATGCCGCGCGCGTGGAGTGTGCCTGACGGAGCGACCATGCGCGACCTGCTGAGCGACCTGCCGACCCAGCGAAGCAGGGAACCGATCGGCGAGGGTGCCGTCGTGCTGCGTGGGTTCGCCCGCGCGCATGGCGGCGACCTGCTGCGCGCCGTGGAGGCGATCAGCACGGCCGCGCCGTTCCGCCACCTGACCACCCCGGGCGGGCACTCGATGTCGGTCGCGATGACCAACTGCGGCGAGCTGGGCTGGGTATCGGACCGCAGCGGCTATCGCTATCAGCGTGCCGATCCGCTCAGCGGCGAACCGTGGCCGCTTATGCCCGCGCTGCTGCGTGCGCTGTCGACCGATGCGGCGGCGGAGGCGGGGTATACGCGGTTCACGTCGGACGCGTGCCTGGTCAACCGCTACGAACCCGGCGCGCGGCTGACGCTGCACCAGGACCGCAACGAGCGCGACATGACGGCGCCGATCGTCTCGGTCTCGCTCGGGCTGCCGGCGACGTTCCTGTTCGGCGGGCTGCGGCGCAACGACCGGCCGCGCCGGATCCGGCTGGAGCACGGCGACGTTGTGGTGTGGGGCGGTCCGACGCGCCTCGCCTTCCACGGCGTCGAGGCGCTCGACGACGGGATGCATCCGACAACCGGCGCCTGCCGGATCAACCTGACGTTCCGCCGGGCGGGATAACTCCGCTGCCGGCTACTTCGCCTTTGGCTGCCACAGCCCCAGTGTGGCGCCGGTAGGATCGATGATGATGGAGAGCGATCCCGCGTCCATCACCTCCATCACGTCGCGCACCACCGTCGCACCGAGCGACTTCGCCTTGGCCGTCGCCGCGGCGATATCATCCACCAGCACGTAGGGCAGCCACATCGACGGCGCGGCCGGCATCGGATGCTGCATCATGCCGCCGCCGGTGCCGTCGCCGACATCGATCATCGTGTAGGTCATGCCGCCGCCCATATCCACCTCGTTCAGCGTCCAGGCGAACATGGACTGGTAGAACGACTTCGCCTGCGCCAGGTCCTGGGTGTTGAGTTCGACGTGCACGAATGCATTGGCCATGGCTGTCCCTTGCGTGTGCCGCAGCGGGACAGAACCGCCGCGGACGGTTATGTTCAAGCGCAACGCTGAACCGGCACCAACAATTCATCCATCACGGGAAAGAGATCACAACCGATGCCCACCATCGTTCTCTGCCGTCCGCTGCACGCCAGCGGCATGGCGCTGCTGGAAGCCCGCCACGACGTCACCATCCGCACGCTGAACAGCCCGTCGGCGCAGGACCTGGCGCAGGCCATGCCGGGCGCGCACGCCGTGCTGGTCGGGCTCGAGCAGGTGGACGAGGCGCTGCTGGCCGCGGCGCCCGACCTGCGCATCGTGTCGCGCTTCGGCGTCGGCTACGACACGGTGGACATCCCTGCCTGCACGCGGCGTGGCGTCGTGGTCGGCGTCACCAACGGCGGCAACGACCTGTCGGTGGCCGAGCACACGCTGATGCTGCTGCTCGCGGTGGCGCGGCGCACGATCGAGATGGACGCCGCGGTGCGCGCCGGAAGGTGGATGCTGCGCGACGGCCGCCCGATGGGCGAACTGGCCGGCCGCACCATCCTGGTGGTCGGCTACGGCCGCATCGGCACGCGCGTGGCGCGCCTGTGCGCCGCGTTCGGCATGAACGTGATGGTCTGCGACCCGGCGTTCCCGGTGCCGCGCATCGCCGCCGACGGCTTCACGCCGGTGACCGACATCGCCGCCGCGCTGCCGGAGATCGACGTGCTGACGCTGCACTGCCCGCTGGGCGAGGCGACGCACCACCTGATCAACCGCGAGATGCTCGGGCTGATGCGGCGCTCGGCCTGGCTGATCAACGCCGCGCGCGGCCCGCTGGTGGACGAGGCGGCGCTGGTCGAGGCGCTGTCGTCCGGCCGGCTGGAGGCGGCCGGGCTGGACGTGCAGCTGCACGAGCCGCCCGATCCGGCCAATCCGCTGCTGAAGCTGCCCAACGTGGTGCTGAGCCCGCACAACGCCGCCGCGCCGCTGGAGTGCAACGAGAAGATGTCGGTGCGTGCGGCGAAGAACATGCTGGAGCTGTTCGACGGCGTGCTCGACCCCGGCTACGTGGTGAACCCGGAGACGCTGCCGAACCGGCGGAACGTCTGATCGGATTCAGGAGCCGCTCAGCGCCCCTTGAACGACTGCGCAGGTGCCAAGGACTGCCCGCGATCGGCGACGCTGACTGAGGCCCTCAGATCAAGTCGTCCGGATTGGCCGCATGCCAGTGGGTAGTCCATCGCCTCGGCGGGCCGCCGATCGCCTTTGCTGCGCGCACGTTGGAACATTACCAACCCGGCGGTAAATCACTCCTTATCCTCTGAACGCTGCGCGCCGCGACAGATGAGGATCGTTTTGCGACCGTTGACCAGGGCGGCATATTCTCCGAAGGCTGGCACAGGTTCAGCACGAGTTTCCCACACCCTCGTACGCGGGGCCGACGAGATGGTGCCGTCGTTCGCAACGGATGTGCGGGCAACCATCAGGTCGGCTGGGATATCCAAGTAGCGTGCAAGCCGGCCAAGCAATACATCAGGCCGGAATGGCTTGGTGATGAAATCCCGAGCACCCGCTCGACGAGCAGCCACGCGAATATCGTCGTCACCATACCCTGTTAACATCACGATTGGCACGCCCTCATACCCGGGAAGGCGATGTATTGATCGGCACGCATCCAAACCGTTCAAATGTGGCATGCCAATATCTAACAATACCAGCCGCGCCACAAATCTACGAGCCAGATTTATCGCTTCGACCCCATTTGCGACGGGGAAAACCTGCTGTCTAGCATTTGCCAATATCGATCGAATAACACCTCGCATTTCTGCGTCATTTTCGGCAACTATTACACCGGGAACGGATGACAACGTGCTCATACAAGTAACGCATATTCTAATTCGACTTCACTCAGGGCTACGACCGCGCGGTCAGCGGCCCAACGTAACTCTGAACGAAGCTCTTGCGGATAGCTATGTTCAGTAAGGAACGAGCATTCCAGCTTGCGGGCGGACAGAAAGACCTCGCCGAATCCAAATGTGCCGGCAACGGATGCCAGTCCATGAACGGCATCAGCCAATTCGGCACAATCTCCAGACTGATCCAGCAGATACGATATTTGCTCAAGGCGTCGCCGAAGCGATGCAAAGGTTGTTGGAACCTCTTCTGCTGCAAAGAGGCCAATAGCGGTGTCAAATAGCTGCCTATCGAGTGCCGGCGACGAGGCCTTCGCTTCGCAATCAATTGAAGCTGAGGCGGTCGGTAGGGCGGACTGCGGCTGCAGCGACGAACGTATAGTCTCATCAACCACGCTCAAAAGCGTCGCGTGATCAACGGGTTTAGTCAAATGCCCGTCCATGCCAGCGGCGACGCATTGCGTAATCTGCTCGGGGATTGTGTAGGCGGTGAGCGCTAGGATCGGCACGTGTCCGTAGGGGGGCGGCAGCGACCTTATTTGCCGAGTGGCCTCCAGCCCGTCCATGACGGGCATGCGCACGTCCATCAATATCAGGTCGAATGTGCGCTCCGCCGCCAGCTTCAGCGCCTCCTGCCCATCATTTGCTGTCATTACATTATGTCCGGATGCATGAAGCAACCCGCTGATCACGTCGCGGTTCATGTCCACATCGTCCACCACGAGGATGCGCCAACAAGCTCGTGACGTTATCCCAGCGGCTGGCTTCAGTAGCGGGGACTGATCAGAGTTGATCGGAAGTTCCAACCAAAAGACACTTCCTCCGCCCTGATTGTCAGAATAGTCGATCTCACCGCCCATCATCTTGACTATGCGGGCCGCGATGGCCAGACCGAGGCCAGCCCCCTTGATTGACGCGGAAGTGGTCAATCGCTCGAATTCGTGAAACAGGCGATGGCGAAGCGCTTGATCGATTCCGGGGCCTGTATCCGCCACCTCAATACGCAAGGTGCCGGCACGCTTCCCCGGGAGTACCCGCAACTCCACCCTTCCTGCCTCGGTGTATTTTACGGCGTTAGAGAGAAGGTTAGCGATCACCTCCCGCAACCGCGAGGGGTCTGCCGTCAGCCTCCCACAAGCAGAAGCCGAGACTACCGACACCAGCATCAGCCCGCGAGCGTCTGCCTGTGGTTGAACCAGACTAAGGCATGTCTCGACCAGTTCGCGGACTATGATGCCGGTAGGGTGCAACTCGATCCTACCGGTCTCAATGCTGGCAAAATCGAGGACGTTCTGGATCATCTCCAACAGATATTGTCCAGCGCGCGTCATCTCGCGGACATGCAGCGCTTGTCGCTCAGTTAATCCTCCCTCCGCTTGAAGCAACTGTGCGTAGCCTAAAATCCCGTTGAGTGGAGTTCGCAATTCGTGGGTCACCATCGCTACGAACTGCGTCTTCGCTCGATCGGCGGATTCCGCCGCCTCCTTGGCGGCGGCGAGGGCTATGTTGGCATGAGTGAGTTCCCGGTGGGACTTCGCAAGACTGTGACGCAACTCCGTCTCGGTAACCGCAGTCGTTATGGCACGCCAGAGGCTGCTTACGTTAATGTGCTCCTTAATGAGGTAGTCCCGCACGCCGCGCTTCATTGCCTCGACGGCGACAGCCTCACTTCCCTGGCCGGTCACCAATATGAAGGCGCATGGCAGTTCACCCTCGCTCGCCGCGGCTGTCAGGAAATCTAGGCCGGTCATATCGGGCAGTCTGAAGTCCAGCAGAACGCAATCGTAGCCTTCTTCATGCAGTGCCGTTAGTCCTGCTGTTCCATCCGGTGCTGAGTTCACATTGCCGGCTGCCAGACCCTTGTGCCCCAACAGCCTTTTGTAGTGCCGTACGTCAGTTTCATCATCGTCCACAATCAGGACGCGATAACTGCTGCACGGGTTGCAACGGGCGCTCATGCAGGCAGCATATGACGGATACTTAAACAAAGTCCTATTGCCGAGAGGCGCCGCGAGGCTGGCCTCGGGACTCACCAAGTGTTAACCATCCGCGTGATACCGCTGCGCACGTCAAAACTCGCGAAAAGGGCGCCGCATGGATAAAGAGCCCGCGACAGTGGTAGTCGGTCTGGAAGAGGCGGACAGGGTCCGCATCTCCGCACAGGACCGATTCGATCAAGTCATGGCCGCTTTGCCTGTCGCCTTAATCCTCGCCGACGTAAATGGCAGGATCGAAAGTGCTAACCGGAAGGCACTGAGCTTATTCGGTTACGAGACCGGTGAGATGGCTGGTCTGCCAATTCAGACGCTTGTTCCGGAGCGCTTCCGCGCGAAGATCAACCTCAGTGGCCGCTTGTTGACGAACATGGCCAAGTCGGTTTCTGGAGCCGGCTGGGATTTGTGTGGTCGGCGAAAGGACAACAGCGAGTTTCCCACGGAGATAGACCTCAACTCCATTGACCTCGATGGAACACCAAAGCTGCTTGCCAGTTTCATTGATATCACGGCACGATTGGAGGGACAAAAGGAGCTAGCCCGATCGTATGCTGAGTTGGAGGAATTCGCTTATGTGGCCTCGCACGATTTGAAAGCACCGTTGCGTGCGATTAGCCATCTGGTCGAATGGATCAGCGAGGACATCGGGGCAGCGGCCGATCCCGCAACGATTGAGAACCTGCAACTCCTCAAAGGCAGAGCGGCTAGATTGCAGCTTCTGCTGGACGGCCTTCTAGCCTACTCCCGTGTCGGGAGGACCTTGGACGGACAAGCCGAGGACGTGAATATGGCGGAGCTTGTAGAAGACGTCGCCTCCATCCTTGGACCTCCGTCAGGTTTCGCCGTGACCTACGAGGGGACGCTTTCGATCGTTCGCACAAGCCGCATCCCTCTCCATGTCGTGCTTGAGAACTTGATAAGCAATGGCATCAAGCACAACGACAGCCCGGTGGGGCTAGTTCGGGTCTCGGCCTCAAGGGTAGGTGACGTTGTGGAATTCCGTGTCAGCGATGACGGGCCGGGCATCCCGGCACAGTTTCACGAACGGGTATTTGGTATTTTCCAGACCCTAGCCAGTCGCGATGATGTGGAGGGCAGCGGCATCGGCCTTGCGATCGTTAGGAAGTGGGTCCGTCGGAATGGAGGCGAGATTTGGATTGAAAGCAGTCCGCCTACGCGAGGCGCGACCTTTGTGTTCACTTGGAGGGGAGATGCAATGTGAGCGGCGACACAGTGACTGTGCTGCTGGTGGAGGACGACAAGGTTGATCGCATGGCCATAAGGCGTTCCTTCCGACTGCTAAAGATTGGCAATCCCGTTATCGAAGTCGGCGATGGAATCGAAGCTCTGGAGCGACTTCGTGGCGAGAACGGCGCAGAAAAGATCGCTCCGCCATACTTAATACTGCTGGACCTGAATATGCCGCGAATGAATGGGATCGAGTTTCTTACGGCGCTCCGGGCCGACCGGTTATTGCGGCGCGACATTGTCTTCGTCTTGACGACCTCATCGGCGGAAGAGGATCGAATTCGAGCTTATGACATGAACGTTTCTGGCTACATTCTGAAAGAGAATGTCGGACAAGGATTTCTGGATGCGGTCACCATGTTGAGCCACTTCTGGCGCGTAGTCCAGTTTCCTACCCCGGCCTGAGAGCCTTATAATGAGTTGTGGGATTTTCTGCTGACGCCCAAACCAAGAGCGCCGTCAACGCAACGTGCAGAACGGCGGCCGGCCAAAGGAGGATACCAGTCAAGCCGCCCGTGAAACCCAGATAAGAGAGATACAGCGCGACCGGTGCACTATAGGCTAACATGCCGGCTACCGGCGGACCCGGCCAGCACGCGACTCCTAATGCGATCAGGGCGATGCCAGCGACGCGCCCTGACACGATGCCCGCGCCGGTAAACTCCTCACCTAGTAGTAGCAGCCCAACAAACGGCGGAACCATCAGCAATGCCAGTCCCGTCGTTGCCTCGGCGACAGCCGCGAAAATGAGCACCTTTCTCATTCTCCGCCGTAACCGCCTGCCTCGCTTGTAGACCGATCGGCCGGAGCCATCACGGTTTCGCCGCTGACGCCCCCGGATCGAGTTCAAAGGTCAGTTTGTCGATCTTGCCGGTGAACTTATACCAGCCGCCTTATCCGGTCACCGTTTGGGCCCAGTTGCGTCTGGTGAGCGAGGCGATCCGGTCGGGCATTCGCATGAGCTTGTTCCAGCCGTCACAACATGCGTCGATGATCGCCTCGTAGCCGTCCCAGACGCGGTGGCTGAGATCATTGCCGCGCATGAATTCCCAGACGTTTTCCATCGGATTTAATTCGGGCGCATAGGGCGGCAGCGGCAACAATACGATGTTCTTCGGTAGGTTCAGCCGCGGCGAGCTGTGCCAGCCCGCACCATCCAACATCAGTAGGGCGATGGCGCCGACCGAGACGTTGCGGCTGATCTCGGCCAGGTGCTGGTCCATGGCTTCGACGTTGACCTCCGGCATGACGATCGCGGCGCCGATGCAACGCTCCGGGCAGATCGCGCCGAACAGATAGGCCCATTCAAAGCGGCGATCACGTAGGGCGCGGGGACGCGAACCACGCTTCGCCCAGACACGGGTCAGTGTTCCCTGCTGACCGACCCGGGCCTCGTCGGTGAACCAGATCTCCACCGGTCTGCCGAGCGCTTCCGCCGGCAGGGCGGCGGTCACGAGATCGGCGAAGCGGCGTCGAAAACCGCTTGTTCCTCGGGCTTGCTCAAAGGGTGCTGTGGACGCACCGACAACCGTCGGAATAACAGCCTGCGCAGCAGCTTGCCCACCGTGCGCTCGTGCAGCTGGACGCCAAATACCCGCGCGATCCGCAGTTGCAGATCAACACAGCGCCAGCGCACGACACCGCCGGCGAAGTCTGGCCCCTGCGCAATCCAGTCCGCCACCTGCGCCTGCTGCTCGTCCGACAGCCGCGGGCGCGGGCCGTTGCGGCGCGGACGGTCGGACAGACCCTCCAGCCCCAAGGCATTGTAACGGTGCACCCAATCGCACAGCGTCTGGCGATCCATCCCGCACGCCTCGGACGCCGCCTCCCGCGACCAGTCGTCCAGCACCAAGCCGATCGCCAGCATCCGGCGCGCCGCTTTCGCCTCCTTGGTTCGCGCCGACGCCTCGCGCAGTTCACTCGCCGACAGCTCCAAACGCGTGATCGCTACCGTCATCGCAGTCCCCTATCTCCGCTGAGGACTACGAATCACACGTCGCCGCGTCGCGCCGATTCACCATCGAGTCAACGGTCCGGCCGGTTGGTATCACTCGTTAGGAACGAGTGTTCAACAGTCTCGTTGACTAAGACGTCACACCCGAACTGAATTGAGATAGTTTCAATGTAAGTGGCGACAGATTTCGGGAACAATGTCCCCATTGGATTGTCCGCGTGCTCCTGCACCTGCGCTACATTCATACGTGGTCCGTTGGAAAGGGATCGGATCGGCGGAATAGCCGGATTGATATTTGCCCTGATCTCTCGCATCTTCTCTGCTATCGATGCCCACTGCATCTTGAAAAAGTCTATGCGGTGAGGCGGCCGCGCGAGCATAGCGCCAACAAATGCGTAAAGGTCCGCCGCACTATCACCTGTACCGAATTGTTCAGCCTCGATCAGGCGTCGCGCACGGACGAAATCGAACTCCAGCTTGCTAAAGAACTGCTCAATCCGCAGGTCACGCTTGGACCCTCGGAAAATCGTATAGAGATCGGGTGCACTCAGGATTTTCGCCGGACCCCTACGGCGGGCATTGGCTCCGTGAACATCGAACAAGTGCACAAAGGGAGTTTGATCTGGTGGTGAGTCAGCATCGACCCATGCCCTTAGCTAGACACGCTGCCATCCGTACGAACCCGTCAGGCACGTTCAACGTACCCGCTTAACTCGACACGACGAAGCGTCGAAATTAAATCCGTTGCCATCGAATAACCGACAAGCGTGAGTATCCTCGGTTAACAAACCAGCTAGGACATAGGAGTGCACTATGCATTACTTTGCCGTCGGTCATGGTGCATTCGTTCACAACACTCAGATTAAAGTGCCGAATGGTCTGATGGTCATTGTGTATGCGCCGTTCGGCGCGACCTTAAGTCAAGGAGCGGCAGACCTCATTGCGAAAACTTATCTTGGATTGAATGGCACAAAGACGACTGTGCAAAACAGCGATTTCAAGATGGTATCCTCTAAAGCGTTGGCTGGATCGACGTTCATGGCTCCCCTTCAAAACATGCCGCCGCAGCCACTCCCATCAAATTATCCCGTGGCCTTAACGTTCAACAGCGCACCTATTCCAGATTGGGTTCTCACGCCGGATGATGATACGCGACAGGGGCTTTATGGCGGCCCGTTCATCCGCGCACTGCCGAATTCCCAACGAATGCTCTCAACGATAATGCATGACGTCCTTCAAATGAATGGCGGGAAGGCTGCCGTACTTCATCTGTGCGCTTGCAGTGCCCCCAACCTGCGAAATGTGCACATCTATGACAGCACCGGCTTCATGGTTACCACGAGTTAGAATCCGGTCGACACCCGGCCCTGGGTGGGTTCGCGGTGACCATGGGGATCGGCTTGATCGGCTAGGGTGCCTGCGGCGGACATTCGCTGCGACGACAAGCACCTTGAGCACGGTAACTGTCGGCGCCGGCTATTCGAACGCAGGGGTACTGATTCGGCTCCCGGCGACTTAGCCCATCGTATTCAGCGCCTGCTTGGTTGCGAAGCCGTCTGGCCGAAGGGCGCGGTTGACCGTGCGCCGATTTCATCGGGGTTTGAGAACAATGAGGGGCAGGCGTTGGGGGTTGTCTTTCTGATCTGACGGTGTCGGGGCATTGGCCCCGTCGGTCATGGCCCAGCGCACCCGCACATCGTCGGCCGCGGCTTCCACCTTGCGATCCAGCACGTCGTTGCCGGCGAGACCAAAATGTAATTGACGGCGTTGGCCTCGCACCAGGTCATCGCCTCGTGGCGGCCGTAATGGCTGTCGCCGCGAAGGGTGATTTTCGTCGTCGGCCAATGCATCCGGATGCGACGCACCAGCCGCCTGATCTGGCCGCATACCTCGCGGCCCGAGGGGGTCTTGCCCGATCGCAGCAGCACCGCCACCGGGCGCGCGGTCGCCGTCTCGTAGACGTGCATCGGAAGAAAGCAGCGCTCGCCATAATGCGTGTTGAACAGCGAGAGTTGCTGTGCGCCATGCACGACATCGACGGTGTCGTCGATGTCCAGCGTGACCTCACGTGGCGGGCGAGCGTAGCTGGCGCAATAGAGATCGATCATGGCGTAACTCATGGCCGCCACTTCGTGTCGGGTCGGTGCATTCTCCCAGCGCGACACAGTTGGTTGCGAGCATAAATCCTCGCCGCTGTCCGGCAGGCGCCCGCAGGCCAGCTTGAACCCCGGATCGCTGCGCAGGTGATCGAGATCGTTGCCGTCCTCATAGCCGCAGGCAATAGCCAAGATACGGGCGCGCAGGATGTCGGCAAGCCGATGTGTGACGCGATGGCGATCGCGCGGATGGGCGCCCACGCCGACGACGGCCTCCGCCTCGCCGGCCTCGCCACCGCGGACCCCATGGAGATGCGCCGCTGCCGCGCCCAGGCCACCTCGATGGCGCGCCAGGCGGACGCCACGCTGCGCACGCTGCTGCGCATCCAGGCCGCCCGCGACAAGGCCCTGGCCGCGCTGCAGCCGGCCGCCATGGAGCGCGCCGGCTACTGGTTCCGCGAGATCACGGTGCCCGCGCCCGCCCCCGCGCCATCGCCGGATCAGGCCCGCGCGTCGCCGCCCTGGCCCGCGGAACCCGAGCCCACCGAGGCCGGGATCGACGCCGAGGCCGACCGCTACGCCGTGATCTACCCCGACCGCGCCGCGCGCATCCGCGCCGCCGGCGGCCTGCCGCCCGACCTCGACTTCGGCCCGTCGGCGCCGCCTGTCGTGGTCGGGCTGCTGCGCTCCGGCGACGCGTCGCGCACCATGCGACACCATCCCGTAAATCGCGACAGTGAGACGGAACCGATGCCGCCGCCGGGCCGGGTGCGCGTGCTTGCCGGTGCTCATCCGGGCGGCACCGTTTGATCCGGATCAATGCGGCCGGGCGGCGAAAGGCCGATGACACCCTGACCCTTCAGGGAGAGCACCCATGCCCGGAATCGCTCTGTCCATAGACGAGATCAAAGCCGCGCCGCCCGAGGTGCGACGCTGGCTCGAGCAGGAGATGGTGCGTGCCTTCGGCAGCCAGCCGACCCCGCCGTCGCACGAGGCGGCGGTGCTGGTCGGCTGCAACATCGAGGAGGCGCGCGACATCCTGGCGCTGGTGCAGGACATGCTGCCGGCGGTCAACGTGCTGTTCGAGCTGGGCCGCGAGGCGGCCAGCGTCGCGGTGCACGGCCTGCGCGCCTACAGCATCGCCGACATACAGCGGCATGTCCGGCTGCAGTCACCCGAGCAGGTGGTGCAGTGCCTGGAGGTGCTCACCCAGGCGCTGCGTCGCGTGCGCGGCGATACGGCGGCGGAGTTCTTCGCGCTGGACGACCAGGGCCACTGCCTGGTGGCCGAGGCGACGATGCGCAGCGTTATGCGGCTGTGGCAGGAGATCGTGGCGCGGCGCTCAGGATGACACCACCGCGGTGATGTCGACCTCCATCAGCAGTTCCGGACTGGCGAGCCCCTTCACCACCAGCGCGCTGAAGCAGGGCGTGACGCCGTCCAGCCGGTGCAGCACGGCGTCCGTCACGCCGGCCAGATACGCGCGGTCGGTGACGAACACCGTCGCCTTCACCACGTCGGCCGGGCTGGCGCCGGCCTCGCCCAGCAGCACCGCCACGTTGTCCATCGCCTGGCTGGCCTGCGCCACCGCGTCGCCTGGGCCATGCATAACCTCGTTCAGATCGGTGCCGGTCTGACCGCGCAGGATGACCTGGTCGCCGGCGCGCACCGCCATGCAGAAGTCGCAATCCAGCGCCTGCTGGCCGAAGCCGTAGCGCACCGCGTTGGAGTGATACGGGCGCACGCGCCGATGCGGGCCGCCCTGCCGGCGCAGCACGTGGACGTCGATCTCGAACAGGATCTCGGGGCGTGCGAAGCCGGCGACGATGAGGCCGGTGGAGACCGGATGGATGCCGCGGAAGTGCCTGCCGATGACCGGGTAGACCGCGCTGCGATAGGCACGGTCGCTGATGTAGACGGTGATCTTGCAGACATCGTCCATGCCCGAGCCCGCCTCGCGCAGCAGCGTGGCCAGGTTGGCGAGTGCCAGGTCGGCCTGGGCCGCGGCGTCCTCGGGACGGCGTCCCGGGCCGGCCATGAAGCCGCCGTCCAGCGCCGCGCCGGTCTGGCCGCGCACGAACAGCTCGGTCTCGCCGGCGGCCACCATCGCGCCCTGCCAGGCGATGTCCTGGCCGAACCAGTCCTTCATCTCGAAGCTGCGCAGGCGCTGCACCGGCGATCCGAGCACCGCCTCGGCGTCGATCTGCACCATCAGCTCCGGCAGCGGCAGCCCGGGGACGACAAGGCCGGTGCTGACCGGAAAGACGTCGCGCAGCCGCTGGCCGATGGCTTCGTACACCGGCTTGCGGTGCGCGCGATCGACCAGCGACGTGGTCAGCCTGGTGACGTCGCGCAGCGATCCGCCGGCCGCGTGCAGCGCCGCCTCGATGTGGTCGAGCGCGGCATGCGCCTGCGCCGCAGCATCGCCGAGACCCCGCACCGAACCGTCGGGCTGCAACGCGCTCCGCCCACTCAGAAAGACGCGCGGACCGCAGCGCACGGCGCTGGATGATGATCCGGCAGCGAGGGGCAGAATACGTTGGTGCGGCACCCCGCGATGAAATCACAGATGCGCGCCGATGAACACGCGTCCCGCTATCGGCGGGACAATCGGGCGAGCGTCAGCGTGTCATGGCGAGGAGCGAAGCGGCAGGGTGCGGCGCCATCGGATATCGCGATGGCGACCGACCCTGCGGTGCTGCGGTCCTGCCCAGATGGCAGGGCGTGCCGATCAATACTGGGAGTAATAGCCCGGGTAGTAAGGCGGCGGCGGTGCGTATACCACCGGCGGGGGCGGCGCATAGTACGGCTGCTGCTGCGAGGCGATGATGCCGCCGACGATCGCGGCGGCGCCGAGACCGAGTACGGCAGCTGCTGCGGCCCCGCCATTGTCATGGTCGTGCCGCTGCCAGCCGCCACCGTGCCAGCCGCCGCCATGCCAGCCGCGGTGATCGCCCCGGTCGGCGTGGGCTGCAGGCGCCGCAAGCAGCCCGGCCGCAACCGGGGCGGCGATCATCAGGCTTGACCAGATTCGCATGGCACCATCCTTGTGCTGACTGTGTGACATGCAAGCTGGTGGCTGCTCGTGGCTGGAATGGGGCAGCACGGTGATTTGTTGACGGCCATCGCCTCAGTGGTAGGTCCGCCCACCGTCCACCGCCAGGTTGACCCCGGTGACGAAGGAGCTCTCGTGCGCGGTGAGGAACAGGATGGCGGCGGCGATCTCCTCGGGCGCGGCGGGCCGACCCAGCGCATAGCGCTGCACGATCGCCGGTATCACCGCGCCCGCCGTGTCGCGCAGCGTGCCGTCGGTCATCGGGGTTTCCACGGCGCCCGGGCACACCGCGTTGACCCGGATCGTCGGCGCCAGTTCTGCCGCCAGCGCCCGCGTCATGGCGATCACGCCGCCCTTCGAGGCGACATAGGCGGTGCTGCCGCCGCCGGTGGGCAGCAGCCCCACGCCGGAGGCGATGTTGACGATCGTCGCCCTCTCGGCCTGACGCAGGAACGGCACTGCGCACTGCACGCAGAGGAAGGTGCCGGTGAGGTTCACCGCGATCGTCGTGTTCCACTCGTCCGGCGTGGTCTCCATCAGGCCGCGGTTGATGAAGACGCCCGCGGCATTCACGAGGCCGTCGAGGCCGCCCAGCATGCCGGTCGCCTGCCGCACCGCGCGCGCCGCGCTGGCAGGATCCGACACGTCGGCGGCAATGGCATGCACCCCCTTCATGCGGTCCGCGTCGCGATCGAGCACGGCAACCGTGGCGCCCTCGCGCGCGAACAGCTCGCATGTTGCGCGGCCGATGCCCGATGCGCCGCCCGTGATGAGGATCTTCCGGTTCTCTAGCCTTGGCATGAACAGCCTCCCGCGCGTTGCCCGATGCCCGATAGCATGACACGGTCCCGGCGGCTGCGCATGGAGGAAGCGATGGGTGTCGGCAGGTCGGCGTTGCCGGGTTGGCGGGTGCGATGAGCGAGGAACTGCTGTACCGGCAGGAGAGCCGCGTCGCGGTGCTCACGCTGAACCGCCCAGAGCGGCTGAACGCGCTGACCAAAGACATGATGCAGGCGCTGCGGGCGCGTCTGGCCGAGGTGGCGACGGATGACGGGGTCGGCTGCCTGGTGCTGACCGGCGCGGGCAACGCGTTCTGTGCCGGCGGCGACGTGCGCGTGCAGGCACGCGTGGCCGCCGAGGGCTCACCAGAGACGCCGGAGCAGCGCACCGATGCGCTGCGCACGTCGATGGAGGCCGCTCGGCTGCTGCACGACATGCCGAAGCCGACGATCGCGATGGTGAACGGCGTGGCGGCCGGAGCCGGTCTGTCGCTGGCGCTCGCCTGCGACCTGCGCATCGCCGGACGCAGCGCGCGGATGACCACGGCATTCGCCAAGGTGGGACTGTCGGGCGATTACGGCGGCACGTGGTTCCTCACGCAGCTGGTCGGCACTGCCAAGGCACGCGAGCTGTACTTCCTGTCGGACGTGCTGGACGCCGCGCGGATCGAGGCACTGGGTCTGGCCAACCGTGTGGTGGCGGACGCCGAATTGGCGGGCGAGACGATGGCGCTGGCCGAGCGGCTGGCGAACGGGCCGGCGATCGCGCTGCGCTACATGAAGCGCAACCTGAACGTCGCACTACATGGCACGCTGTCGGAGGGCCTGGACAGCGAAGCGTACGGCATGCTGCGCAGCCGTGCCAGCGACGACCACAAGGAAGCGGCGCGCGCCTTCGTGGAGAAGCGTCCGCCGTCGTTCGAGGGACGCTAGCGCCCGAGTGAAATCCTGGGACCCAGCCCAGCATCTGTTGTGGGTGCAGTGGCGTTGCATCAATCCCCACAATCGTTCGATCGGTCCAGATATGGGCAGCATGACGGGATGAAGTGCAGCTGTCGCCGCAGGCGTGGCGACGCCGTAGTACGCGCAGGAAGGCGAGCACCGGTGGGACCTCGCCGCTGGCACTCTCATCGATGCGATGCAGGCGGACAAACGGACCAAGGACGAGAGGCGCGGCTGTAGCCCGGCGACGGTCTCATCGAGGGACGCGCGGTCGGCCTGGAGATCGAGGGCAAGGAAGGATTATCCCAAGTCCTGTTACCTGAGAACTCAATGAGTGCTTCCCGACGCGGCGAAGATTTGATTCTCATGTTCGTTTTCAAGATGCTTTGGTGTGCATGTTCGCCGCGTTTTGCGGTGTCCGGCTGATTGGGTTGCACAGGGGAGGACGCGGCGGCGCAAGACGACGGTTGATCAGACTCTGATGCGCGGGTTGGTTACCGCGGGACCGGTGTTCGTCTTGGGCCTATCTCTGTCTCAAAGTCGCGGGTTGGTGCCGCCGAATCAGATCGAGAGTTGCCCTGACCTGCCGCCGCGCCCACCTCTGTGCAACGGGATTCTCGCTCTCTTCCTTTCCCGGTTGCCGCTTTGTTTGCTGGGTTGCAACAGACCTATGCTGCCCCGATGACGGGCTGTGCCATACGGGCGATGGCCCAGACGAATGCCGCCATCTCTCGGGCGATCGCGACCACGATGACGTTCTGCGGTTTGCCGGTCCTCTGCAGGCGACGGTAGCGGGTGCACAAGCGGACCTGCGCCTTCCAGGCGGTGGCCCGGATCGTCTCAGGCAGCCCCTCGTTGCGCCGAGTGATGTCCTCGCCCATGCGGGCCGGGAGCCGGTAGGTCCACGCTCCTTCAACCAGCACCCGGCGCGCCCGGGTGTTGCCGGCCTTGGTGATGTTGCCGCGGGCGACTTTGCGTCCCGAGGAGTGTTCTTTGGGCACCAGGCCGAGCCAAGCCATCAACTGCCGCGGCGAGGTGAACCGGCCGAAGTCGCCGATCTCGGCCACCAGTGTCACGGCCGACATGAGCGCCACGCCCCGCATTGACTGGATGGCGGTGACCACGCCGGCCAGCGACCAGGTCGGCAGCAGCCTGCGGATGACGTCCTCATGACGGGTCTGTCGGGAACAGGCTGCCTCCATGCGTTGGATCAGCTCCTCAAACACGATCTGTTCGGCGGGATGGGAGAAGCTCTGCCGGGCCAGCCAAACCCGGTGCGCCCGGGTCCAGTGCTGACGAGTGGGCACAACACGGTCGTGGCGTAGCAGGAACGATAGCACCAGCTGGCGGGAGCGCCGGACTTCCTGCATCGCGGTTTGTCGGCCGCGGATCAGTTCGCGCATGGCCTCGTGCTCGGCATCGGGCACCCACACGCCCTGTAGTTCTCCGGCGCGGAACAGCGAGGCCAGAACGGTCGCGTCCCGGCGATCCGTCTTGATGTGCCCGCCAGGCTTGGTCGGGATCAGCGAAGGCGCGACCACCAGACAGGGATGGCCTAACCCCAGGATCTGCCGATAAAGCCCATACCCGCACGGCCCGGCCTCGTAGCAGAAGCTCAGCACCGGGTGCTTGGCCGCAAGCTTCGCCACCAGCTTACGGACCGCCTCGGGCTGGTTCGGGATCCTGCCCCAGAACCGCACCTCGCCGCGCAGCCCACCCTCCGCAATGGCCACGGCCAGCGTGTCCTTGCTGTTGTCGAACGCCACGTAGGTCGTCGTATGTTCCACCACGGCTCGTCCCCATGCTTGAGGCTCTGGACCGCCAATCGGTCCAACCCTCGACCCAGCATGACAAGGGACGAGCCACCAAGGACCACGAACATGCGGTCTCAAGACTGGCGAAGCGGGGAGTTTCGCCATGCCTATCCCACTACGGTTCGACTACGACGCGGCGGGCGTCCGCCTGGCGGCGCGCGAGAGCAAGGACGCCAACCAGGTCCGCCGGTTGTTGGCGCTGGCGGCGATCTATGACGGAGCCACGCGTGCGGCGGCGGCCGAGATCGGCGGCGTGACGCGGCAGATCGTTCGGGACTGGGTGTTGAGGTTCAATGCGAGCGGGCCGCACGGGCTGGTGGACCGCAAGGCTCCGGGCCAACCGTCGCTGCTCAACGAGGCACACCGGGCGGCGCTGGCAGCGGTGATCGACAGCGGGCCCATCCCTGCCATCCACGGTGTGGTCCGCTGGCGCATCATCGATCTGTGTCAATGGTTGTGGGACGAGTTCCAGGTCAACGTCTCCAAGCAGACGCTTGGCCGCGAACTGCGCGCGATGCGCTTCCGCAAGCTGTCGGCACGCCCGCGCCACCATGCCCAGGCCGCAGGCGCCATCGAGGCGTTCAAAAAAACTTCCCGGCCCTGTTGGCCAGCGTCGCGCATCAGCAGGGCGTCGATGTCGCCGACATAGAAGTCTGGTTCGAAGACGAAGCCCGTGTCGGCCAGAAGAACAAGATCACACGCCGCTGGGCACGGCGCGGCAGCCGACCGTCCGCTCCCTCAGATCAGCGCACCGCGTCGGCCTACATCTTCGGCGCCATCTGTCCTGCGCAGGGCAAAGCCGTCGGCCTCGTCTTGCCCTGGTGCAACACCGAAGCGATGAACCTGCAACTCGCGGCGATCTCAGCCAAGGTCGAGCCTGGCCGGCACGCCATGCTGCTGCTGGACCAGGCTGGGTGGCACATGACACCGAAGCTCGTCGTGCCCGGCAACATCAGCATCATTCCGCTGCCGGCCAAGTGCCCCGAGCTCAATCCGCAGGAAGGCGTCTGGCAGTTCATCCGGCAGAACTGGCTCTCCAACCGGATCTTCGCCGGCTACGAAAACGTCGTCGATCACTGCTGTGATGCATGGAACAAGCTCGTGCAGCAGCCATGGACCATCATGTCCATCGGCTTGCGCAGCTGGGCACACGGGTTCTGATCAGCGAGCCTTGGTATAAGCTACCGGTGCTGGCGGAGAGGGAGGGATTCGAACCCTCGGTACCCGCAAGGGGTACAACGGTTTTCGAGACCGCCCCGATCGACCGCTCCGGCACCTCTCCCGTGTGGCCGCGCCTTATAGGAGCGCCGACAGGATCCAGCAACCTCCTGTCGATAGGACACGATATGACCAGTTCATGTAGCACACGAACTGTCCGGTAGCGGATCCCGACCAGGAGTTTGGGATATGCGCCGGACGGAAGCCCGGCAGGGTGTTCGTATTCTTGGAGGTGTTGGGCCGGTGAGAGGCTCGGAACTGAGCCAGCTGGAGGCGGCGGAGTTACCTGGGATAGGCGAGCGGACGTTCCGCCGCTGGTACCCCCGTTACGAGGAAAGGGTGACGCGGGCCTACTGCATCGCCGGATCGGCAAGGCGTCGGGCAAGCGGGTTCCCTTGGATCGGTGCGAGGAGGCGGAGGCCTCGTATCGGACGCGCTATCAAGGCTTCACGGCGCGCCACTTCCACCAACATCTGGTGCGCGATCACCGGTTCGCCTGGAGCTGCAGCTGGACCAAGGCGTTACTGCAAAGCCGCCATCTCTTGCCGCAGGCGCCGCGGCGTGGAGCGCATCGCCGCAAGCGGCCGGGCTGGCCAGTTCGCCGTCGGCCGGCACGCACTGTGCTGGGTGCATGCAGAACGGCTGGTCCACAACCTCACGCGTTCACCGATCACGGCGACGCGGCGAACTGCGGGCCCGCTTCGACCGGATCTTCCGTCGACGCACCGGCTTCATCACGCTCGATCGCCTGCTCCAACGGCTACATGGCAACAAGCCTGAATTTCCGATGGTGCTCGACCGGCCGGAGATACCGCCGCACACCAATGGCTCCAAGCGCGACATCGTTTTCATGCCACCAGGCGCAAGGTCCGTGGCGGCACGCGCAGCGTCGATGGCCGCGACGCCTTCCTCGGATGACGCGCATCGCCACCAAACTCGGCGTCGCTTTCTGGGATTATCTCGGCGATCGTCTCCGCATACCTGCCCAGCCGCCCATACCACACCTGTCGGACCTCATCCGCTGTCGTGGACAACCTGCATCAGAGCCGCCACGGGTTTCTGCCCCTGTTACAAAATCGACGAAGGAAGCTGGGCCTGGTTTACAGCCCGCCTAACATCGTGCACGCGATGACAAGGCCGGACACGCCGGTGGCGGCGGCCCGCCCCTAGCCGGACCGGCTTCGCTCGCCTTCAATCACCATCGTCGCGTCGCGAACATGCCGCGTAGCGGCATCTAAGCGGGAGGCTCTGTGTTCCAATCATTCTACCTGTCGCGCCGATGGCTGCCGTGGTCTCTGCCCGGCGGCGCGCTGATCCTGTTCGCGACCTGGTACAAGGTCGAAATCGACGTCAAGATCAACGAATGGTTCGGCGACTTCTACAACCTGGTCCAGAAGGCCCTGGCCCGGCCCAACGCCATAACGATGAGCGAATACATGGAGCAGCTGGCCACATTCGGCTATCTCGCCGGCCTCTATGTGGCCGTCGCCGTCTTCACCGACTTCTTCATCAAGCACTACGTGTTTCGCTGGCGTACGGCGATGACCGAGCACTACGCGGCGCACTGGCACACTCTGCGCGGCATCGAGGGGGCGGCGCAGCGCGTACAGGAAGACACCATGCGGTTCGCCCGCCTGATGGAGGGGCTAGGCGTCAGCTTCATGCGCAGCGTCATGACCCTGCTCGCCTTCGTGCCGATCCTCTGGACACAGTCGGAGAAGATCACCGAACTGCCCTGGATCGGTTCGGTCAGCCACTCGCTGGTGTGGGTGGCAATCATGTTCGCACTGGCAGGTACCGTGCTGATGGCGGCGGTGGGGGTCAAGCTGCCGGGCCTCGAATTCCAGAACCAGCGTGTCGAGGCGGCGTTCCGCAAGGAACTGGTCTACGGCGAGGATGACGCAGGACGCGCCGGCCCGGCGCAGTTCGCCGCCCTGTTCGCCGACGTGCGGCGCAATTACTTCCGCCTGTTCTTTCATTACATGTATTTCGACGTTGCCAGGTACTCCTATCTCCAGTTCGGCGTGCTGGTTCCCTATATCGCCCTCGGCCCCACCCTGGTGACCGGCGTCATCACCCTCGGCGTCATGCAGCAGATCGTCCGTGCCTTCGGCCGGGTGGAGAGCTCGTTCCAGTATCTGGTGAACAGCTGGACCACGATCGTCGAGCTGATCTCGGTGTACAAGCGGCTCCGTGCGTTCGAGCGCCGCATCGGCGTCGTCATGGCGTGATCACGCACTGCTCACCCCGCCAGCAGATGCCGCCGCAGCTGATCCACATGCGCGTCGCGCGCCGCGTCCGGCCGCCCGCGGATGACGAAGTCCCACGACCCCGGCAGCGCGCGGTACTCGAACAGCGGCGCCAGCCGGCCGCTCGCCAGCTCGTAGTCGATCAACGGCCGCCGCCCGAGCGCGATGCCGGCCCCGGCGATTGCCGCGCCGATCGCCGCGTTGAACGTGTCGAAGCGCACGATCGTCGGCTTCGGCCGTGTCCCGGCGCCCAGCCGGTCGAGCCATGTGGACCAAGCCTTCTCCCGGCTGCTGCCGTGGTCCTCCTGCAGCAGGTTGTGGCGCAGCAGGTCCTCGATCGAGCCGATCGGCAGCAGCGTCGGGCTGCACACCGGAAACACCGTCTCGCTGAACAACAGCCGGTCCGCCTCGCCCAGGCTGCCCGGCCTCGCACGCAGGATGGCAAGGTCCAGGCCCTCGCCCACCAGGTCCGGCGCCTCCTCGATGGCGCGCACCTGCCACTGCACCGACGGATGCAGCGCGGCGAAAGCCGCCAGCCGCGGCGCCAGCCACAGCGACGCCACCGACCCGTTGGCGGAGATCGACAGCATCGGCCGGACGCCGCGCGCCCGCTCGCGCACCGAATTGCAGGCGGTCGCCAACTGCGCAAAGCCGGCCTCCACCGCCCGCAGCAGCGACTCTCCCTCTGCGGTGACCGCAGTGCGGGTGTGGCCGGCGCCGTTGCGGGCGCGCGTGAGCAGCGTCGCGCCGAGCGACGCCTCCAGCCCGCGGACCTGGTGGCTCACCGCGCTGGTGCTGAACATGCAGCGCTTCGGCAGCGCGCGCGAAGCTGCCGTGGCGCGCGACGGCGGCGAACGAGCGCAGCGCCGCCAGCGGGGGAATGCGGTCGGACATCGCTGTTGAACATAACTCAACAGCGGTTGAAAATCTCGCGTTTGCGCAACGCTTGCCGGCGCGCCCAGGATGGCGTGCGAACCAGGGGAGAGTTCCGGTGCATTTCGATCTGAGGCTGTGGCGCATGACGGCCGGGCTGCGCTGGCGGATCGCGCTGGGCATCGCCCTCGGCCTGCTGGCGCTCGCCGTCGGCATCGCGCGGTTCGCCTTCCTCGGGCAGTTCCTGGCCCGGCTGTTCCGCGGCGCGACCGGCATGGAGCTGGCGATGCCGCTGCTGGCGACGCTGGCCGCCATCCTGCTGCGCTCCTGGCTGGATCACGTCCGCATCATGCTGGCGCACCGCACCGCGACGCAGGTGCAGGAGACGCTGCGCGGGCGGCTGTACGACAAGGTGGTGGCGCTCGGGCCGGCCTGGTTCGGCGCCGAGCGCACCGGCGGCGTGATGCTGTCGATCGTCGACGGCGTCGAGCAGTTGCAGACCTTCTTCGGGCAGTACATCCCGCAGGTATCGATCGCCGCCTGTGCGCCGCTGGCGATCTTCGGCTTCATGGCGTTCTGGGACGTGCCGGTCGCCACCGTGATGCTGGCGGCCGCGCTGTTCACCCTGGTGGCGCCCTCGGTGGTGCACAAGCGTACCGGCCGCGAATCGCGCGAGCGGCAGCGCGCGTTCAAGGCATTCGGCGAGGAGTTCCTCGACGCGGTGCAGGGGCTGCCGACGCTGAAGGCGTTCGGCCAGAGCGGCACGTACGGCCGCATGCTGGCGGCCAAGGCGAAGGAGCTGTCGGACAGCACGTTCATGGTGCTGGGCACCAGCATCCTGACGCGCGGCGTCACCGACCTGGGCTGCGCGCTGGGTGCGGCCGGCGCGCTGGCGCTGGGCGCGTACCGGGTGCGCCACGGCGAGATGAGCCTGGAGGCGCTGCTGATCGTGCTGATGGCCGGCACCGAGATCTTCCGTCCGCTGCGCGAGTTGCGCACTGTGCTGCACCAGGGCCTCACCGGGCAGGCGGCAGCGGCCGGGATCAACGCGCTGCTGGACCAGCCGGTCACCGCACCCGGCGCCCCCTCGGCAGCCTCCCTCTCCGGCGCTACTAGGGAGGGTTGGGGAGGGGGTATCGTCGCCTCTCCCACCATCGCTTTCGACGACGTCCGCTTCGCCTACTCGGGCGGCCGGCGCGCCGCGCACCGCGGCCTCTCCTTCGGCATCGCCGCCGGCGAGCGTGTGGGCGTGGTCGGGCCGAGCGGGTCGGGCAAGTCGACCATCGTCCGCCTTTTGCTGCGGCTGCACGACCCGCAGGGCGGCACCATCCGCATCGGCGACCGCGACCTGCGCACGCTGGACCCCGAGGCGATCCGCCGGATGATCGCCGTCGTGGCCCAGGACACCTACCTGTTCCACGGCACCATCGAGGACAACCTGCGTCTGGGCTGCCCCGACGCCACCGAGGCCGACCTAGTCGCCGCCGCCCGCGCCGCCAACGCGCACGACTTCATCGAGGCGCTACCCGATGGCTACCAGACGGTGATCGGCGAGCGCGGCGCGCGGCTGTCTGGCGGCCAGCGCCAGCGCATCGCCATCGCCCGCGCGCTGCTGCGCGACTCGCCGATCCTGGTGCTGGACGAAGCGCTGTCCTCGGTGGACGCGGAGAACGAGTCGGTGATCCAGCAGGCCCTCGATCGGCTGATGGCCGGCCGCACCACGCTGATCCTGGCACACCGGCTGTCCAGCGTGATCAACGCCGACCGCATCCTGGTGCTGGAGGACGGCGCGGTGGCGCAGAGCGGCCGGCATGCCGAGTTGATCGCGCGCGACGGCCCGTATCGCGACCTGATGGGACCGCAGCTGGCCGAGCGCAGTGACGCGATCGCTCCGGTCGGCGACTTTGCTCCGACCGATGCGGCACCGGTGGCGGACACCACCGCCGTGGTGCACAGCCTGGCGGAGGACGCCGCCGCGGTCGGCTGGCCGGAGACCATCCGTGCGCTGCTGGGCTTCATCCGTCCGTGGCGCCGGCAGCTCGCCGTCACCGTGTCCTGCGGCATCGGCCGGGTGATCGCCTTCATCGGCGTCGGCGTGCTCGGCGCGCTGATCATCGCCGCGGTGCGGGCGAATGCGCCGTCGATGCTGCTGGTCGTGCTGCTGCTCGCCGCCGCG
This sequence comes from uncultured Alphaproteobacteria bacterium, assembly GCA_963812075.1. Classification (GTDB taxonomy): domain Bacteria; phylum Pseudomonadota; class Alphaproteobacteria; order Acetobacterales; family Acetobacteraceae; genus JAMXLO01. Next base: position 104,648 of record CAWETN010000010.1, on the reverse strand, counting down.
CCGGTGGCAGGGTTCCTGCACTGGATGGAATCGTTCCTGGCGCACGATATGGCGTACCGACTGCTGGCGGTGATGCGCGTCGATCTGTACCGCAAGCTGGACGCGCTGGCGCCGGCCTACCTGCTGAAGCGACGCTCCGGCGACCTGGTCGCGCTGGCGACCCAGGACGTGGAGACGATCGAATACTTCTATGCCCATACGGTGGCGCCGGCCTTCGTCGCCGTACTGATCCCCGGCGGCGGTGCTGATCACGCTGGCCGTGGTCGCCTGGCCGCTGGCGCTCGCGCTGCTGCCGTTCCTGGCCTACGCCGCCGCCTCGCCCGTGCTGGGGCGGCAGCGCATCGACGGCCTCGCCTCCAGCGCGCGCGGCGCGCTGGGCGAACTGGGCGCGCATGCCACCGAGACCATCCAGGGCCTCACCGAACTGCTGGCGTTCGCGGCGACAGGGCGCCGGCGCGACGCGTTCATGGCGTCCGTGCGCCGCTACCAGGCGATGCGGCTCGTCATGCTGCACGACCTCACGCGGCAGTCGGCCGGGCTCGAGGTGGCGACCGGTCTCGGCGGCCTCGCCGTCGCCGCCGTGGGCGCGCCGCTGGTGCTGCACGGCTGGATCGCGCCGACGCTGCTGCCGCTGCTGGTGCTGGTGTCGATCGCGGCGTTCCTGCCGGTGTCCGAGATCGCCCAGGTCGGCCGCCAGCTTGCCGATACGATTGCTTCCACGCGCCGGCTGCACGTCGTGCATTCCGAGCCGGTGGCGATCACCGACGGTCCGCGCGTTCCAGCCGCACCGCGCGGCGGCTCGACCGTGCGGTTCGACCATGTGCGCTTCACCTATCCCGGGCGCACGCGCCCTGCGCTGGCGGACGTCGATTTCGCCGTGCCGGCCGGGGCGACGGTGGCGCTGGTCGGGCCATCGGGCGCCGGCAAGACCACCATCGCCAACCTGCTGCTGCGCTTCTGGGATCCGGCGCAGGGCCGCATCGAACTGGACGGCGTCGAGCTGCGCGACCTGACGCTGGACGGGCTGCGCGGCCGCATCGCGCTGGTCGCGCAGGACACCTACCTGTTCAACGACACGCTGGAGGCGAACGTCCGGCTTGCACGCCCCGATGCCACGCGCGAGGAGATCGAAACCGCGTTGCGCCGGGCGGCGCTCGCGGCGTTCGTCGCCGATCTGCCCGACGGCTTGCAGACCCGCGTGGGCGAGCGCGGCGTGCAGTTGTCAGGCGGGCAGCGCCAGCGCATCGCGATCGCGCGCGCCTTCCTGAAGGACGCGCCGATCCTCGTGCTGGACGAGGCCACCTCGCATCTCGACACGATCAGCGAGCAACTGGTGCGGCGCGCGCTGGACGCGCTGATGGCGAACCGCACGACGATCGTGGTGGCGCACCGGCTGTCCACGATCCAGTCGGCCGACGTGATCCTGGTGCTGAGCGCCGGCCGGGTGATCGAGGCCGGCACGCACGCCGGCCTCACCGCGCGTCGCGGCTTCTACGCGCGGCTGGTCGAGCACCAGATGGCGGGGATGGCCGAGCGCCAGCTCGCCAAGTGAGACTCCATGCGATCAGCCGCGCACCGGCTGCCCGCACGACATCACCCGGGCTGCAAGACGCAGGCACTGCTCGAAGCCGGTCAGATCGCGAAACCGCTCCTCCGGCCGCGCTCGATGCTGCACGATCGGCTGTCCGTGCTCGATCAGGGCAGCGGTGATCATCAGATTATCGGCGTTGCCAAAGTGCTCGATCGCCATGCCGTCCGCGTCTCGCCAGGCGCCCGACGTCGGGTCGAACGTGACGGAGGAGCTGCGCCGCAACCGGGTCAGCATGTCGTCCGGATCATTGGTATAGCCGAACACCGGCTTGCCCAGACCGACCAGCATCCCCAGTTCGAGCACCGTGCCGACATCGGCGCTCGGTCCACGGAACGGCGTGAGGTTGGCAATGCCGCAGTCGGCTTCGCGGATCATCGCCGCATTGGCGAGGTAGATGAAGCGATCGATCGGCCAGCCGACCGGGTTCGGCGGGATTTCGTTGTCGAATGGATACAGGCCGTGGAAGCCGTACTCGGCACAGAGCTGCTTCTTGCGGCGCCCGAGCTCGGCCGAGTGCGGCAGGAAGCCGTCGGGTCCGGCCAGGTAGACCTTGTTGCGCGCCATGCCGGCGTCTCCGATGCGACAGCGACCGTGTCGGGACATGCGGCGCGGGGGCCGCGTAAGAGGTGGCGCGGCCTGTGGGCAGGATCGGCCGCCGCACATCGGCGCCGTCACCCGGGCCACCCGGTGCGGATCGGGTCTGTGCCGTCCCAGCCGATGGCCGCCTCGCGCACCGCGTCGAAGATGCGCCGGCGCATCGGCGTCGCGTGCGACATCTCGATGATCGTGCCGGGGTGTCCCTCCCGGCGGAAATACACGAAGCGGCCGCGCGGCGCGTTGCCCTCCTGGCCGACCACGTAGCCGTTCGCCAGCGCGCGCTCATACAACTCGTCGTAGTTCTCCGGCCAGCTCGACCAGTGCTGCAGGCCGCCCTTCGGATGTGCGAGCAGGAACTCGCGCGCCATCGACGGATGCTCCGAGCGCTGCTGGATCAGCTCGATCTGCATCTCGCCGGAGTTGGCGAGGCCGATCGACAGGTGGATGTCGTCATAGCGCGCGCCGCCGTAGCTGAACGAGGTCAGCGGCAGGCGCTCGGCGTAGAACCACGGGCCGACGCCGCACACCTCGACCCAGTGCCGCATCGCCGCCTCGACGTCGGGCACGACGTAGCCCATCTGGCGCAGCGGTCCGAACAGTCGGCTCATCAGTTCCCCTCCTCCCGCAGGCAGGGCAGTGTGCGGTCGTGACGATCGCCCCTGCCATGGCCGGACCGCCCGGTGTCGAACTGTGCAACGTCGGCGTCCGCTACAAGGGGGTCGCGGCGATCCGCGACGTCGATCTCGACGTCCGCGACGGCGAGTTCTTCTCGCTGCTGGGACCCAGCGGCTGCGGCAAGACTTCGGCGCTGAACGTCATCGGCGGCTTCATCGAGCCAGCCACCGGTGACGTGCTGATCCAGGGCCGCTCGGTGCGGCATCTGCCGCCGCATCGGCGGCCGGTCAACACGGTGTTCCAGAACTACGCGCTGTTCCCGCACATGACCGTGGCGGAGAACGTCGCGTTCGGTCCACGCATGGCCGGCGAGCGGGGACCCGACGTCAGGCGCCGCGTCGCCGAGTCGCTGGCGCTGGTGTCGCTTTCCGGCATTGCGGATCGGCGCCCGGACCAGTTGTCCGGCGGCCAGCAGCAGCGCGTCGCGTTGGCGCGGGCGCTGATCAACCGCCCGGCGGTGCTGCTGCTGGATGAGCCGTTGGGGGCGCTCGACCTGAAGCTGCGCCGGCAGATGCAGGTGGAACTCGGTCGCATCCAGCGCAACGTCGGCATCACCTTCGTTTACGTCACGCACGACCAGGAAGAGGCGATGACGATGTCCGACCGCCTCGCCGTGATGAACCATGGTCGCATCGAGCAGGTCGGCACGCCACAAGAGGTCTATGACAGGCCGGCCAACCTGTTCGTCGCCGACTTCATCGGCTCGTCCAACATTCTGCACGGCACCGTACAGGACGCCGCCGGAGGGACTGCGACCGTGCGACTGGATGCCGGCGGCGTCGCGCATGCAGCGCGCGCGGGCGCCCTGGTCCCCGGACAGCGCGCCGCCGTGACGATCCGGCCCGACGACATGCTCCTGCTGGGGAGTGAGGCGCATGACCAGCCACGCAACCGGCTGGCGGGGATAGTGACCAAGGTGTCTTTCCTGGGCACGCATCGGCAAACCGTCGTCACAACGGAGGCCGGCGTCGAGATCGTGATCCGTCAACCATCCACCGCCACCGGACCGAAGCGGGGTGAGCCGATCCTGGTCGGCTGGTCGAGCGAACGCTCCGCCTGTTTTCCGCTCGACCCGTAGGGCCGCGCCGGCTGCGCGATCCTGCCGCAGCCGCGACGTCTGCCCATGATCGCTGCAATCGGCTGCCGCGGTGTGGGCAGCGGGGAGCCGGACCCCGCTGCCGCTGGACTGCCGCTAGCCGTTGCCGGAAGAAGGCTTGAACCAAGGCACGATGACGCCCTGGCAATTGACGTTTGGCCCTTGGATGTTGGCAACGAGATATCCGTCATTGCGGATCGTCCCGCTTACCGTCGCCGTCCGTCCCTGGCCGCCGACCTCCTTGGCGGACATCTGGAACGTCTTGGCCTGCATGTTGACGGTTCCCTCGGCGTGAGCCATCGCCTTCATGTCGTCCCAGGCGATCATTCCATTCAGGGCACCGTTGACGCCGACACTGACATGCCAGTCGAGCGCGGGACAGCCGCCCTGCTTGGCCGAATGGAAGGAATAATAGGATCCGGCGGGCACGGATTGCGCCGACGCAGAGGCGGTCCACGCAGCAAAGACCGATACGGCGGCAAAGGCGACCTTTGGCAGGCTGTTCATCTCATACTCCCTTTTTCGGTTTCGGCCTGGCGACCTTGTCGTCCCCAGCCCTTCACGGCGCACGCAAGCAAAAACTTCCGCTTCAGTATGGTCCGAGGCGAGTGGAAGTGCATTCCTTGTCAACGGCTTGTTTGGTCGATTCGTTGGTCTTGTGGCGGAGCCGGTATAAGACGGCTATGCAAAATCGGCAAATCTGCAACGGTGTGGCGTTCGGGCGCGCTGCGCATGGTTTGCCTCGACCAGCAGGGTCCGCGCGCGCCTCCCTGCATGGGAGCCGATCGATCGCCGCGCATCAGCCGGAGTCCGGCAGATCGACCACCAGGAAGCCGGCGGCGACGGCCATCGCACCTAGGTTGCGCTGGCCCATCCGCGCATAGGTAAGGGGATGCGCCTTGCGCGGGTCCTGCTCGGCCTCGACCACCAGCCAGCCGGCATAGCCATGCTCCGCCAGTGGTCGCAGCAGCGCGGGATAGTCGATGCATCCGTCACCCGGCACGGTGAAGATCCCATCCAGCACTGCGCCCATGAAGCTACTGTCCGCGGCCAGCGCCCTTCGCAGCACGTCGCGCCTCACGTCCTTGCAGTGCACGTGCACGACGCGGGCGATGTGCCGCGCCAGCAGTGCCGCCGGATCGCCGCCTGCGAACAGGCAATGGCCGGTGTCGTACAGCAGGCCCACGGCCTCGCCGGTCGTCGCCATCAGGCGGTCGATCTCCGTGTCGGTCTGCACGATGGTGCCCATGTGGTGGTGGAACGCCATGCGCACGCCGAACGCAGCCATGCGCTCGGCCAACGCGGTGATCTTGCGACCGTAGGCCGGCCATTCATCGTCGGAGAGGGCTGGACGCTGGGAAGCGGACCGGAATATGCCATCGTGCTGCCGGCGTGACGTGTCGGCGTACACCACCACCTTGCAGCCGAGATCCCGCAGCAGCGTCAGATGCGGCTCGACCGCCGCAAACTCCTGTTCCGCCTCGCATTCGCAGATCCGCCCGTCGTACCAGCCGGACACCAGCTTGAGCCGATACTGCTGCAATATCGGCCTGAGCTGTGCGACAGTGCGCGGAAACTTGCCGCCCAACTCGATGCCAGCGTAGCCGGCCGCGCGGGTCTCGGCGAGGCAAGTCTCGAGCGGGATGTCGCCGCCCAGCTCCGGCATGTCGTCATTTGTCCAGGTGATCGGGTTGATGCCGATCTCCACTGCCATTTCAGCCTCCGATCAACGCGGCAGCGCGGCCGATGCGGTTTCGGCCGCCCGCAGCGCGGCGGTGGCGTCGGCCGCCGTCGCACCCGCGGGTTCACCGCCGCGCACCCAGCGCGCGAAGCTTTCTGCCTGGCGGCGAAGCGCGTCGAGCAGCACCGCCTCGCCGTCGGACGGCCACAGGAACCGGCACTCCGCTGCGTCGCGCGCGCCGAACGCCTCGACGCGGCACATGTCGCCCAGGGGATAGCGCCGTCCGAGGGAGACCAGTGCCGTGCTGCCGCCGGACAGCGCGCACAGCACCTGGGCGCTGTCGGCGTCGCTGGTGATCCGCGACTCTGGGACGACATCGGCGACCAGGGCATCGAGCCGCACGAACTCCTGGCCGCTGAGCCAGCGGATCTGGTCGAACTCGTGCACGCCCATGTCGATGAAGATGCCGCCACTGGTCGCGCGGAACGCGGCGGCCGGCGGTTCGCCGTCCCACTGGTAGCACGCCAGGAAGTAGAGCGCCCCGAGATCGCCGTCGGCGATGCGCCGCCGCAGGTGCTGCAGCGACGGGACGAAGCGCCGCCAGTAGGCGACCTGCAGCTTGACACTGTTGTGTCCCGCCACGGCCGCAGCCTCGCTCGCGTCGGCGGCTGCGACACCACAGGGTTTCTCGCACAGGATCGGCACGCCGGCCGCGACGAGCTGGCGCACCAGTTGCAGATGCAACGGCGAGGGCGCGGCGACCAGCACGCCGTCGATGCGGCCCGCGTCCAGCAGTGTCGCGAGATCCGGATAGACTGCAACATCTCCGTTTAGTGCCGCGCGCGATGCCTCCCGTGGCTCGACCACTGCGGTGACGCAGACCAGTTGGCGGACAGCGCGCGCAGGTGGGTGCGGCCCATCCTTCCGGCACCCACCACGGCAAGGCGGAACGCCGCGGTCATACGATCGCAGTCGGCCGGAGGCGGCGGAGGGTTGGAGAACCCTCCACCCTCCGCATGGTGAGCTATTCGGCGGCCAGGTTCGGGGTGAATTCGAGCGGCAATCCCTTGTGCCCGGTCAACCGCTCGCCTTCCTCGTACATCTCGAACGCCCGCTTCTTCAATCCCGGAAGGACCGCGGCGATCTTGTCCTGGTCCAGGTCGGCAGCGATGCCCGGGTAGCCGGCACGCTCGATCATCGCGCCGAGCTTGCGGTTCTCGATCTGCTCGAAGGTCCACTCCAGCGGATCGTCGATGATCGTCGTGTCCCAATTGATCCGGTGGTTCTTGTTGCGCGGACCATAATGATAGTGCGCGCCCTGCCAGAAGCAGTCGAACGCCAGAAGCTCGGTTTCCTCGACATAGGCCTTGCCTTTCGACCCGCCCACGTCGCCCAGGACGTGGAGCGCGAGGCCGCCGTCACCGTTCCGCTGCCGCCGCATCTCGAGGCCGAAGCGGATGTTGCCGGCTTCGAAGATGTCGGTGCCACGGTTGTGCTTGACCGTGTTGCGCTTGCTGATGAAGGTCTCGCGCGCGCAGGCCTCCACTTCGGGCAGGGTGCCGCGCACCCTTGCGAGGTCGGTTGCCGCGGCGATGTCCTTGTAGCCGGCCCGGTCGAGCATCTTCGGGAGTTTCTGGCTCAACGTCCGGATGGTCCAGCCGATGGGATTGCCATCGACGATCGGGTCCATGCGGCAATGCACGCCGAAGCCGCCGCCGACGCGGCCGGGGGTCGACAGTTCGGGGTTTTCCGGGCCGTAGACGTAGCTTCGCTCGATGTCGAAGCAGTTGAACCGCAGCAGCACGGTGTGCTTGCCGTCAACGTCGGCCGCAACGTCGATAGATACACCCTGGTCGACGTGATCCTCGACGTTGCCATCCCACAGCTGGTGTCGGACGACGAAGGTCAGCGGCTCGGCGGTAAATCTGGTTCCCTGCGATTGTGGCATGCCTGGACACTCCTGTTGGAGGGACTTGCGGGAGCCTAAGGAGGAGAAGCGGCGGTCGCAAGGGTGGCCGGTGCAGACTGGGCCGCGCAGACTGAGGGGGATCGTTTGGGCTCGCGGAGTGGGCACGCCATGAAGCTGGCAGCCAGGCTGCAAGGCCATACCACGGCGTCTGCCGCTATCACACCGCCGCGCGTCCGCCGTCCACGAACAGATTGACCCCATTGATGTAGCGACCGGCATCGGAGCACAGCAGCATTGCAGCGCCCACCAGGTCGTCCGGCCGGCCAAGGCGCCCGGCGGGAATGCGCTGTGCCAGGGCCTCGCCCTCGACGGCCATCTGGTCCCGGTTGCGTGCCGTCAGGATCGCGCCGGGGGCGAGGTTGTTCACGGTCACGCCCCGGCCGCCGAACTGGCGTGCCAGGCTGAGCGCCCAGTTCAGTTGCGCGGCTTTGGTCCCGGCATAGACGAACATCGCAGGATGTGGCCGCTCCTGCTGCACGCTTCCGATCGTCACCACCCGGCCCCAACCGCGTTCGGCCATGGCGGGCACCAGGGCTTGCAGCAATTCCATCACGGTCCGCAGGTTGACGATGATCTGGCGGTCGAAGTGTTCGCGGGTGATGGCGCGGAAGTCCTCGGGCAATTCGATGGAAGCGTTCAGCACCAGGATGTCGATCGGCGCCCATGCGGTGACGGCGGCGGCGAGATGGCGGCCGGCGTCGTCCTGGGCGAAATCCTGACCGAACGCGATGGCCTCTCCACCCATGGCCGCGATTTCCTGGACGACGGCGGCGGCATCGCCGAGTTCCTCGGGCGTGCCGGCGTGATGGATGGCCAGCCGCGCCCCCGCGCCGGCCAGGCCCAGGGCGATCGCGCGACCGATTTCGCGCCGCGCGCCGGTCACCAGGGCGGCGCGGCCGGTCAGGCGGAACGCAGCGAATGGATCGAGCATGTCAGGACTCCGGGGGCGCCGCCGCACGGCCGGGAACGATTGCATCGACCCGCTTTCGCGCGGTCAATGACCATCCGGTTCGCAGTGCGGCCAGCGGTTGCGGGGCTCTTGCCGTATCGGGTGCGTGACGACAGCCTCGCGGGCGCGCGCCGGCCATGGTGCTGTCGCGCACCCTGGTGCCCTACAGACGCCCTCTTGCGGCGACAGGCCTCTCGCTGGTCACGCGGCTTGAACCAGGCTCAGCCCGGCGCCCTTGCCCCGCACCTCCGCCTCTTCGTAGTCGGCGGCGGCAATCGCCCGGTCGAGCGCTGCACGCAGTTCCTTCGCCGTCTCCAGCGTCATCTCGACCGCCGCCCGCGCACCGGCGTCGAGCGACGTGTTGTAGAAGTCGAGCGTAATCACGTCGCCCAGCGGCGCATGGCGCGCGTGGTCATAGGCGACCACCGAGTGCGACAGCGGGAACCATTGGTCCCCGCGCTTCGCCATGCCCTCCGCGCGCGCGATCTCGATGATCGACGTGCACATGTCCGGCCCTCCTACTTCGCCAGATGCTTGCCGAAGAATGCCCAGATCTTGTTCCAGCCATCCATCGCCTGCTCCGGCCGATAGAGCGGCCGGTGCCAGTAGAAGAAACCGTGGCCGGCGCCGTCGTAGCGGTGGAACTCGTAGTTCTTGCCCTGCTTCTTGAGCTCGGCCTCGTGCTGGTTCACCTGCTCCGGGCTGGGCGCGCGGTCGTCGTTGCCGAACAGGCCGAGGAGCGGGCAGCTCAAGCCCTTGGTCATGTCGATCGGCGCGACGGGCGTCTTGGCGTTGAGCTCCTCGGGGCCCATCACCACGCGGCCACCCCATTGCTCGACGCAGGCATCGATATCCTTCTTCTGGCAGGCATAGATGAAGGCGTGCCTGCCGCCCGAGCAGGAGCCGATCAGACCCACCTTGCCGTTGCAATCGGGCTGCGCGCGCATCCACTTCACGGCGCCCTCGGTGTCGCCGACCATCTGCGAGTCGGCGATGCCGCCCTCGGCGCGCACCTTGGCGGCGACGTCGTCGGGATTGGCCTCGCTGCCGCCTTCGCGGTGATAGAGGTTGGCGCAGATCGCGAGATAGCCGTGATGCGCGAACCGGCGCGTCGTCTCGATGTAGAGCTCGCTCCAACCCGGCAGGTGGTGGATCAGCACGACGCCGGGGAACGGGCCGGGACCGGCAGGCCTCGCCACGTAGGCTGTTATCGGCGTGCCTTTGTCGCCTGTGATGGTGACGTTCTCGCAGGTCATGCCTCGGTAGAATGACATTGATCTTCCTCCATGCGTCTGGGTCTTGGGCCTCCGTCGAGCCATCGGAGGGCCGCGCCGGCAGTATTCGACGATCGCGTACCCGGCGCAATCTGGGCGCAGGCGCCGCACGATTGACCGCCGGGCGCGACCGGAACAGCGTGCGGCCGGACCAAGCTGGAGAGACCGAATGCTGCTGAATGCCGATCTGTCGCAGCCCGCGCTGGTGGACAGCGAGGCGCTCGCCTGGGTCGCCTCGCCGATAGCCGGTGTGGAGCGGCGCATGCTGGAGCGCGACGGCGACGAGGTTGCCCGTGCCACGTCGGTGGTGCGCTATGTGCCGGGGTCGTCGTTCGCGCCGCACACGCATGGCGCCGGCGAGGAGTTCCTGGTGCTGGCCGGCGTGTTCACCGACGACACCGGGGATTTCCCGGCCGGACACTATGTGCGCAACCCGCCCGGCTCGCGCCATATGCCCGCCAGCGCGCCGGGGGCGACGATCCTGGTGAAGCTGCGCCAGATGCCGCCGGAGGAGGCCGGCTATGTGCGCCTCGACACGCGCGATCCGGCGCTGTGGCGCGACGTGCACGCCGGCCGCCGCGAGGCGCTGCTGTTCGAGGCTCCGTGGGAACGCGTGGCGATGCTGCGGCTTGCACCGGGCTACCGCGGCGACGTCGAACGCTTCGCGCGCGGGGCTGAGGTGTTCGTGGTCGAGGGCGAGCTGTCGGTCGATGGCGTCGCACACCGCGCCGGCACCTGGCTGCGCCTGCCGCCCGGCAGCGACCTGGCGCTGGCAAGCCGCGCCGGGGCGCTGCTCTATCGCAAGACCGGGCACCTGGGCGCACCGGCCTGACGCCGCACATCGGATTGCGCCTGCATGCGCCGCCTGCCACAGTCGGCATAAGAGCTACTGCCCAGTAGGAGGATCGGCCATGGACCTGCGCTTCACCCCGGAAGAGGTGGCGTTCCGCGACGAGGTGCGTGCCTTCATCCGCGACAACCTGCCGGCCGAGATCCGCGACCGCATGCGTCTCGGCTACGGCCCGCGCAAGCAGGACACCGTCGCCTGGCAGCGCATCCTGAACCGGAAGGGCTGGGCCGCGATGTCCTGGCCGAAGGAATGGGGCGGACCCGGCTGGAGCGCGATCCAGAAGATGATCTTCCTGGAGGAGAACCAGGTCGCGCCGGCGCCGGAGCTGTCGTCATTCAACATCACCATGCTGGGCCCGGTGCTGATCCAGTTCGGCACCGAGGAGCAGAAACAGCGTTTCCTGCCGCGCGCCGCCAACCTGGACGACTGGTGGTGCCAGGGCTTTTCCGAGCCGGGTGCGGGATCGGACCTCGCGTCGCTGAAGACAGCGGCGAAGCGCGACGGCGACGACTATGTGGTGAACGGGCAGAAGATCTGGACCTCGACGGCGCACCACGCCGACTGGTGTTTCCTGCTGGTGCGCACCAACCCGAACGCGGCCAAGCGGCAGGAGGGCATCTCGTTCCTGCTGGTGGACATGAAGACGCCGGGCATCACCGTGCGGCCGATCATTTCGATCGACGGGTCGCATCATCTCAACGAGGTGTTCTTCGACGACGTGCGCGTGCCGGTGGCGAACCGCGTCTATGAGGAGAACCGCGGCTGGGACGTGGCGAAGTTCCTGCTGGGCAACGAGCGCACCGGCATTGCGCGGCTGGGCAAGTCGAAGGAGCGGGTGCGGTCGGCAAAGGAGATGGCGCGCGAGGTGCGCGAGAACGGCAAGCCGCTGATCGCGGATGCGGCGTTTCGCCAGCGCGTGGCACAGCTCGAGGTGGACATGAAGGCGCTGGAGATCACCCAGTACCGCGTCGTCTCCGCCTATGACCAGCAGCGCGACGGACGGCCCGATCCGCTGTCCTCGGTGCTGAAGGTGAAGGGCACCGAGCTGCTGCAGGCGACCACGGAGCTGGCGATGGATGTCGGCGGCCCGCTGTCGATGCCGATCTGGGCGGAGGAGCTGGCGGCGCTGTCGAACGAGCCCGATGTCGGCCCCGAGTGGGCGACGCAGGCCACCGGCAGCTACCTGTTCCTGCGCGCCGCCTCGATCTACGGCGGCACCAACGAGATCCAGAAGAACATCCTGACCAAGGCGGTGCTGCGGCTGTAGCGTCTGCCCCCGTCATCGCCGGGCTCGGCCCGGCCATCCGCGTCGTTGGCCTCGAGCACAAGGAAGACGTGGATGGCCGGCACAAGGCCGGCCCCGACGAGTAGGAGAACTCGCGATGGACTTCACCCTCTCCGACGAACAACGTCTGCTGAAGGACAGCGTCGATCGGCTGCTGGCCGACCGCTACGCGTTCGAGCAGCGCAAGAACCACTGCAAGGAACCTGCCGGCTGGAGCGCCGCGATGTGGTCGCAGTACGCCGAGCTCGGCCTGCTCGGCCTACCGTTCGCCGAACAGTACGGCGGGTTCGGTGGCGGCGCGGTGGAGGTGATGCTGGTGATGGAGGCGTTTGGCCGCGCCCTGATCCTTGAGCCCTATCTCGCCACCGTCGTCCTCGGCGGCACCGCGTTGCGGCTGGGCGGCAGCGAGGCGCAGAAGTCGCGCGTGCTGCCGGCGATCGCCGACGGCAGCATGAAGCTCGCCTTCGCGCACGGCGAGCGGCAGGCGCGCTACGATGTCACCGACGTGATGACCACGGCACGGCGGAACGGCGCCGGTTGGGTGCTGGACGGCGCCAAGAGCGTGGTCACGCACGGCGACTGTGCGGATGCGCTGGTGGTCAGCGCGCGCACCTCTGGCGAGCGCGACGATGCGGACGGCATCACGCTGTTCCTGGTGGACGCCGGCGCGGCGGGCGTCGCTCGGCGCGGCTATACGATGCGGGACGAACAGCGCGCGGCCGAGGCGTCGCTGTCCGGCGTGCAGGTGGGCGCGGACGCGGTGCTGGGCGAGGTGGGCAATGGCCTCGGTCTGATCGAGCGGGTGATCGAGGCGGGCATCGCGGCCACTTCGGCGGAGAGCGTCGGTGCCATGGAGGCGCTGCACACGATGACGCTGGAATACAGCCGGACCCGCGAGCAGTTCGGCAAGCCGATCGGCTCCTACCAGGTGGTGCAGCACCGGCTGGCCGAGATGCTGATGTCGCTGGAGCAGGGGCGCTCGATGGCGATGCTGGCGGCGATGATGGTGGACGAGGCGGATGCGCAGGAGCGGGCGCACAACATCGCCATGGCGAAGGTGGGCATCGGCCAGGCCGGGCGCTTCGTGTCGCAGAACGCGGTGCAGCTGCATGGCGGCATGGGCATGACCGAGGATCTCGCCGTCGGCCACTACTTCCGCCGCTGCATGGTGATCGAGCGGCTGTTCGGCGACACCCCGCACTATCTGTCGAGGCTGGCGGCGGAGGTGGCGTAGCCGGTCGCGGCAGGCGCCGAAATCAGGCAGCGCGCGCCTTGCCTGCAATCGACTCCAGTGCGGCGTCAATCCGGCGGAACATGGCAGGATCGGAGCTGAACACCACGGCCACGCGCCTGTCGCCGGCGCGTACCACGCGGCCGGCGATCTTTCCTCCGGCACCGGGCAGCTCCACCTCGGCCGAGGCGCCTGGAGCGAGCGACCAGTCGCACTCGAGCATCACGCCACCGCGGGACACGTCCTCGATCGCAGCCTGGACGCTCTTGCCGCCGGCATGAAGCGTGGCAACCGCGCCTCGCCCTGGAACCCGCTCGTACTTGCGTCGTTCGCCGGTGTCGTCGCGCACGGCGGCGAGGAACTGGTCGACCTCCGCGCGAAGCGTCTCCGATTCCCTGCCCAGTTCGCCGGCGCCCTGGGCGACATCCTGGCTCACGCGGCCGGCGCTCTCTGCCACCTCGACGACGTGGGTCATGGCGCTGGCAGTGCTGGCGGTAACGGTCGCCACGGACTGCACGCTGTGAGCGATCTCGGTGGTCGTTGCACTCTGCTCTTCCACCGCCGCGGAGATCGATGCCGAGATCTCGTTGAGCCGGCCGATGATGGTGCCGATCTCGGTCATCGCCGCGACGGCATCCGCGGTTGCGGTCCGCACCGAGTCGATCTGGCCACCGATTTCCGCAGTGGCCTTGCCGGTCTGTGACGCCAGAGCCTTTACCTCGCCGGCGACCACGGCGAAGCCCTTGCCGGCATCGCCCGCCCGGGCTGCTTCGATGGTCGCGTTGAGTGCGAGAAGATTGGTCTGGCTGGCGATGTCGCTGATCAGATGCACGACATCACCGATCCGCGTGGTGGAATCGGCCAACCCCTGCATCGTCTCTTGGCTTGCCTGCGCCTGCGCGACCGCTTCCCGTGCGATCTCCGCCGCCGCAGCTACCTGGCGGGAGATCTCGGCGACGCTCGCAGTAAGCTGATCCACGGCGGCGGCGACCGTCGTGAGATCCTGCGAAGATCGTGATGCGCCCTCTGACGTGCTCTGCGCCTGCTCGTGCGCCGACCGGGTGGCAACGGCCATCTCCTGCGACGCGTTGCGCATCGTCTCGGCGGCGCTGGCGAGCGACGCCATCACGCCGGAGATCGAGGCGCCGAAGTCCTGGGTGTGCCGTTCCATCGCCGCCTGCCGCCGTTCGCGTGCGGCCTGCGCGGCCTTCTCAGCGGCCGCGAGCTCGTCGGCCTTGACCATGCTGTCCTTGAACACCTCGACGGCGCTGGCCATCTGGCCAACCTCGTCCGCGCGACCCCGCGCCGGGACCTCGACGGTCAGATCCTTGGCGGCAAGGCGGCGCATCGCATCTGTCATCGCCACGATCGGTGAGGCGATGCCGCGTATCATCAGATAACCGGCACCGCTTGCGACAGCGACTGCGATGGCGAGGATCACCAGCACCAGAAGGCGGCCGCTCGCGTAGTCCGCCTCAGCCCTGTCCGCCGATGCTTGCCCGCCTTCGCTATTGTACTTCGCGTCCTTGTCCAGTGCCGCGTCCACCCGTTCGCCGGTCACGGCAAGGCCGTCCAGCGTGGCGGTGGCCTCCTGCCGCTTACCAGCGCGCAGCAGATCGATGGTCTGCCGCGCGCCGCCGGTATAGTCCTTCCAGGCCGTCTGAAACTGCGAATAGAGCGCCTTTTCCCCATCGGTGGTGACCGTTGGCGCGTACTTCTCGGCTGATTGCGCCAGGTTGTCGGACCATTGAGCGAGGAGTTTCTCGAGATTCCCGGCATTGTCGCCGCTCGAGGCACCGAGGACTCCTTTGGTCAGCGAAAGGCGATAGTGCAGAACAGCACTGCGCATGTCGGAAATCTGACCGATGCCTTGCATATAGTCGCGGGTCGCTTCCTCGACACTCGCATTCATCACCGCAAACTTTTGTATCGACGAGAGTCCCAAAATGGCGATGAGGATCGTCAGCGAGGAAAAGCCGCAGACGATCTTGCTGCGAATCGAGAGATCGGCAAGCCGAAACATCGGAGGAACCCTCGCACCTGTATCTTGTCGATATACCGGCGGGGCGGTGAACCCTCGGTTAATGACTTCGGTCGTGGTGGCGGGGATCTCCGCCGTCCCCAGAGTAGTGCGGGTCGCTTGTCATTGAGTGTTCCGCACCAAGCCCGGACGCGCGCCGAACCGAGCCAGTGAAAAGGATCATCCCACGTGCAAGATGGCTCGCCGCCTTGCGTGTGGGCCGGCCCCAGACTTGAGCCGCGTCGGTCCGGCGCGCACACTGGATGCATGACACGATCGATCAGTGTTGCCGGCGTCGCGGTGGAACTGGAGGAGCACGGTGAAGGGCAGCCGCTGCTGTTCCTGCATCCGGGCGAAGGACTGGAGCCGCGTCGCGAATGGCTTGACCTGCTGGCGCGGCGTTTCCGCGTGATTGCGCCGCACCATCCGGGCTGGGGCAATTCGTCGTTGCCTGATTGGCTGAGTACGGTGGACGACCTGGCCTATCTGTATCTCGATCTGTCTGTGGCGTTGGAGCTGCAGGATGCGATCCTGGTCGGCGCCTGCTTCGGTGGCTGGGTCGCCGCGGAGATGGCAGTGCGCGACACGCGGCGCTTTGCAAAGCTGCTGTTGGCCGATCCGCTCGGCATCAAGGTCGGCAGCGTCACCGACCGCGACATCGCCGACATGCACGCGATGTCGCGCGACGAGTATCTGCGACTGGCCTGGGCAGATCCGGCGCACGGTGTGCGCGACATGACGCAGCTGCCGGAGACGGAACTCGCCGGCATCGCGCGCGGCCGCGAGGCATTCGCCCGCTTCGGCTGGAAGCCGTACATGCACAACCCGCATCTGAAGCGCTGGCTGCACCGCATCGACATCCCCACCCTGCTGCTGTGGGGCGAGCGCGACGGCATCGTCAGTACTGCTTACGGCGAGGCGTGGCGCGCGGCGATCCCCGGGGCGCGCATGGAGGTCATCGCCGGCGCCGGCCACTTCCCGCACTGGGAGCAGCCGCGCGACTTTGCCGACCGGCTCTCGCGTTTCGTCGCAACCAACTGAGGAGCGCTGCCATGCGCTGCTGGTATTTCTCCGAGATGGCGTATCATCCGGCGTGGGAGGCTGGCCTCGCGCGCGGCACACTGCGCGTGGTGCTGCCGTCGAGCAACTTCGATCCGCCGACCGCGCACGGCCTGCTGAACCGCTATCTGGACGAGTTCGCGCTGTGCGACGAGGTGGGGCTCGACATCATGGTCAACGAGCACCACAGCACGGCGACATGTATGACGGTGTCGGTGCCGATGGCGCTGGCGATCATTGCACGTGAAACGAAGCGCGCGCGGCTTCTGTCGCTCGGCAACCCGATCGCCAACCGCCCCGATCCGGTGCGGGTGGCCGAGGAGATGGCGTGGCTCGACGTGCTGTCGGGCGGGCGGCTGGAGATGGGCCTGGTGAAGGGCGCGCCGTACGAGATCCAGCCGGCCAACTCCAATCCTGCCACGCTGATGCGCCGCTACTGGGAGGCGCACGACCTGATCCTGAAGGCGCTGTCCACGCATGACGGTCCGTTCAACTGGGAGGGCGAGTTCTTCCACTACCGCAGCGTCAACATCTGGCCAAAACCGGTGCAGCAGCCGACGCCGCCGGTGTGGATGACCGGCATGAGCGTGGACACCGGCAAGCTCGCCGCGGAACGCGGACATGTGGTGGGAACGCTGCTGTCGGGCGGCACGGCAAAGCCGATGTACGACGCGTATCGCGCCCGGGCGCGCCAGCTGGGCTGGGAGGCTGGCCCGGACCGTATGGCCTACGCCGCAGTGGTCGGCGTCGGGGCCACGCGCGAGGAAGGGCTGCGGCGCGCCGACCAGATCGCCGACTACGTTCGCACCGCGCCGGTGGTGGCCGAGCCGTTCACCAATCCGCCAGGCTACAACTCGATCGGTGCCAATGTCGCGATCATGCAGGCGGGGCCGCGCGCGCATCGCATCGTCAAGGACCGGCACGGCAACATGATCGACCATCGCAGCGCCAGCGTGCAGCAGTTCATGGACACCGACACGGTGTTCGCCGGCACGCCGGACGACGTGTTCGACCAGATCAGCGCGTTCAGCCGGCGCATGGGCGGCGTCGGGCACCTGCTGTTCTTCGGCCAAGGCGGCCACCTCAACCACGTGGACACGACGGACAACATCCGGCTGTTCGGCCGCGAGGTGGCTCCGCGGCTGTACGACCTCGCAGTAGAGGTCGGCGACGCGGCCGCGGACTAGTTGCTCTGAGTCGCTCAACTCGCCCGGTATAAGCGCTTCAGCTCGGTGCGTGCATGGCAGTGGTGAATTGCCAGTCTGCCTTGGTGTGGTTCTTATTCCCGTCCTCCTCCCAGGAGTCGACTTGCTCGATCAGCGTCTGCTTGGTTGGGATGCGCCAATCGAGGCACTGGCGCGACAGAGCGCATCATGCCTGCCCACTGCAGCCTGGCCGCGCAAAGACATGGCACTCCTGCGTACGCTGGATTGCGGTAGCTATGCGCCTATCACGGCAGGTCTGCATTGATTGGATCGAAGAAAAAGACGCCGTGTGCGGAGCGGCCTACCCGGCCAGTTCCAGCACCGCACCCAATATCACCTCCGCACCGCGCGCGAGCTGCTCACGGGTGGAATATTCCCGCGGGTTGTGGGTGATGCCGCCGACACTCGGCACAAACAGCATCGCGCTGGGGCACAGCGGGGCGATCAGCACCGAATCGTGACCGGCGGCCGCGATCATGTCGCGCGTCGAGAGCTGTCGAGCCGTGGCCTGCTCACGCAGCAGGTCGCCAAGTCCGTGGTCGAAGCTGACCGGCCCGAAGGCGGCGTACGGATCCACCGCTATCTCGATGCTCCGGCGTCTGCCGATGGCATCCAGAGCCTGCCGCAGTTCGCCCTCCATCGCCACGGCGCGCTCTGCCCGCTCGTGCCGCACGTCGCAGTGCAGCCGTGTGACGTTCGCGACATTGCCGCGTGCGTTGGGATAGTTCTCGATCCAGGTCGCCGAGGCCCGGCCGCCCGGCTCGGCGGCGTGCGCGATGCGCTCGATCGCCAGGATGATCTCGGCCGTTGCGGCAAGGCTGTCGCGGCGACGGTCCATCGTGGTGGGGCCGACATGACTCGGCTCGCCGGTGACGGTGAGCTGGAAGTAGCGCGCATGCATCGTGCCGGTGACGATGCCGATATCGGTTCCGGTCGCCTCCATCAGGGGACCCTGCTCGATATGCGCCTCCAGCCAGCAGGCCCAGCCGCGCGGGGATGGCACCAGCGGCCCGGCCTGGCCGCTCGCCTGCAACGCCTCGCGCACACTGACCCCCCGGTCGTCGGTGATCGCCAGCGCATCCTCCAGCACCATGTCGGCGGCGTGGACGCGGCTGCCCATCATCGCCGGGCGAAAGCGGCTGCCTTCCTCGTTGGTCCAGTTCACCAGCTCGAGCGGCGCCCGCGTCTCCATCCCCGCCTCGTCGAGGGCGCGGATCACCTCCAGCCCGGCAAGCACGCCGAACACGCCGTCGAAGCGGCCACCGGTGGGCACCGTATCGAGATGGCTGCCGAAGGCGACCGCCGGCGCAGTGCCCTCGCTGCCCTCGCGACGCAGGAACATGTTGCCGATCGCGTCCTGCTCGAAGCGCAGGTCAAGCGGCCGGGACCACGCGAGCAGCAATGCGCGCGCTTCGGCGTCCTCCGGCGTGAGCGCCAGGCGGCAGCTGCCGCCTTCCGGCGTGGGGCCGATGCCGGCGACATCCATGACGGACTGCCAAAGCCGGTCTGCGTTGATCGATGGGGTCATGGGTTGCCTCGCTTGCGCAGCAGGAACCGCTGCCGTCCCTCCAGCACCAGTTCGCGCCGCTGGTTGTGCACTGTGCTGCGCAGACCGACGACCCCGGTCGTCCGGTTGGGCGACAGCTCGTCCACCTCCAGAGCCGGATACAGCGTATCGCCGGCGAATACCGGCTTGAGGAATCGGCTCGACTGCTCGAGGAAGGCCACCAGCGAGTCCTCGGTGACGAACGGAAAGAGTCCGGCGCCCGGAGCGGTCTGGATCAGCGTCTGGAAACCATGCGCAAGCATGCCGGGCAGTCCATGGGTTCTGCAGTACTCCATATCGTAGTGAATTGGATGGTTGTCGCCGCTCGCCGCCTGGAACGCCAGGAACAGCGCCTCGCTCATCGTCCGGCTTGGCGATACGAAGCGTTCACCGATCCGGAAGTCCTCGAACCAGCGCTGCTCCGGCACCATGCGGTGGGTGGCGGGATCGAAGTTGCTCATACCGCTCCGGCGGCATGCAGCGCACTGATCTCAGCCGGGGCGTAGCCCAGCTCGCGCAGCACCGCGTCGGTGTGCTCGCCGAGTGCTGGCACGTTGCCCATGACCGCCTCCCCGTCGGTGAAGGTGAAGGGTGGCAGGAGCGCGCGCACGGGGCCGTTCGGCGTATTGATCTCGCGCCAGCGGTCACGCGCGATGAATTGCGGATGCTCCCACACGTCGGACGGCTGGTTCAGCCGGCCGTTGGCGATGCCTGCCGCATCCAGTTTCCGCACCACCTCGATCGTGGTCATGGTGGCGAAGTGGTCCTCGATCAGCTGCGTCAGTTCCAGTCTATTCTCGCGCCGCGCCGTGTTGTCGCAGAAGCGCGGATCGGTCGCGAGCGCAGGACGCTCCAGGACCTTGGCGCAGAATGTCACCCATTCCCGTTCGTTCTGCAGGCCGAAGATCACCTCGCCGTCCTTCGCCGCATGCGCGCCATAGGGTGCGAGGGCAGGATGGCTGGTCGGCAGGCGCGGCATCGGCGACTTGCCATAGGCTGTGCGGTACAGCGGGTACATCATCCACTCGGCCAGTGCGTCGAGCATGGCGATTTTCACGTTGGCGCCCTCGCCGGTCCGCCCCCGCCGCACCAGCGCGGCAAGGATGCCGGACAGCGCATACATGCCCGTGGCGATGTCGGCGGCGGAGATACCGACGCGCGAGGGTGTATCCTCGGTGCCGGTGACGCTGATCAGGCCGGACTTTGCCTGGATCAGCAGGTCATACGCCTTCTTCTGCGCAAATGGCCCGCTTTCGCCGTAGCCCGAGATGTCGCAGACAACCAGCTTCGGATGCCGCGGCGCGAGGTCGGCATGGCCGAGGCCAAGCCGGCCGGCGGCGCCGGGTGCCAGGTTCTGCAGCAGCACGTCGGCGGTGCCGATCAGCCGGTTGAGCACGTGCGCGGCCTCGGGGTGCTTCAGGTCGAGCGTGACGCTGCGCTTGCCGCGGTTCAGCCAAACGAAAAAGCTGGCCTGACCGTGCACGTAGCTGTCGTAGGCGCGCGCGAAGTCACCCTCCCCCGGCCGCTCCACCTTGATGACCTCGGCACCAAGGTCCGCCATGTGTCGGCTGCAGATCGGTGCCGCCACCGCGTGCTCCAGGGCGACGACGCGAATGCCTTCGAGGGGTCGCACAACAGGTCCTGTCCCGCTGGTGTTTCCATGCCAACAAAGCGCCGCCGCGGCGGCCTGTCAAAGCGCGATGCCGGTGGCGACGGAGAGGGCAGCGGCGATGCCGGGCGGGGCTGCGAGGATGGGGTTGCCGGTGATGGCAACGTCAGCGGTCATGAACGGGCTCACCGTGGCGCCGGCCTCCGCGAGGATGCTCAGCGCGGCGGCCACGTCCCACAGGTTGATGTGCAACTCGACATAGCCGTCGCTGCGACCGGCCGCGACATCGGCCAGACCGAGCGCGCCCGAGCCGTTGAGCCGCGGCATCGCGCCGGCGGCGATCACGTTGTCGGCCAGCGCGAGGAAAGCATCGCGCGGGCGGCGCTGCGACCACCCGAGTTCGACGGTGGCGCGGGCAAGTTCATTGGTCGCGGCGGCACGGATCGCCGTGCCGTTCAGCGTGGCGCCCGCCCCGTGGCAGGCCGCGAATGTCTCCTCCAGCGCCGGGGCGACGATGACGCCGATGACCGGCGCATCCCCCTCGAGGCAGCCAAGCGAGACGCAGAAACGCCGGCCGCCGCGCATGTAATTGGCGGTGCCGTCGATCGGATCGACCACCCAGCGGAGGCTGCCCGAGCGGGTGCGGCCACCCTCCTCGCCCTGGAAGCCGTCGTCCGGATAGGCCCGCGCCAGGCGTTCGGACAGCAGGTGCTCCACCGCGCCGTCAGCCTCGGTCAGCCAGTCCTGGGCACCTTTGAGCTTCGCCGACGATGCGCCAGGCGGCGGTTGCATGCGCAGCGCGAGCGCCGCCGCCTCGGTGGCCAGACTAACGGCTGTGGCGAAGCGATCGGCAAGGGCGGTCATCGGATTCCTGCGCGCATGAAGCTCTGCACGAATTGCCGCTGGAACAGCAGGAAGGCAACCAGCAGCGGCGCGCTGGTCATCAGGGTCGCAGCGCTGACGATGGACCAGTCGATTCCCTGGTCCGTGGTGGCAAAGATCGCCAGGCCGACGGTCAATGGGCGGGTCGTCACCGAGTTGGTGATCACCAGCGGCCAAAGGAAGTTGTTCCAATGATAGCTGACCGACACCAGGCCGTAGGCGATATAGGTCGGCCGCGCGAGCGGCACATAGACGCGCCAAAGCCGCGCCAACAGCCCGCAGCCCTCCAGCCGCGCCGCATCGTCGAGCGGTTGAGGGATGGTCAGGAATGTCTGTCGCAGCAGGAAGATGCCGAACGCAGACCCCAGGTAAGGCAGTGCGATCGCCAGGATGGTGTCCGCCAGATGCAGCTTCACCAGCGTCCCGTAGTTCGCCACCAGCAGCACGTCCGGCATCACCATGAGTTGCAGCAGCACCGCCGCGAACAGCAGGTCGCGACCGGGGAACACCAGCCGCGCGAAAGCGAACGCCGCCAGCGTGCAGAGCACGAACTGCGCGGCCAGGATCAGCGTGACCAGCATGACGGTGTTGACCAGGTAGCGCGCGAACGGCGCGGCTCGCCACGCCGCCTGCAGATTGGCGAAGGTCAGCGGCGCCAACGGATCGAAATGCGTGGCGTAGATCGCCGGATGAACGGCGGTCCACCCTGCATACAGCAGCGGCAGCATCCACAGAAAGCCAAGCAGCCAGGCGCCCAGCGCCTCCAGCCCGCGGCCGACGGGCCGGTGGGCGGCGATCATCATCGGTAGTGCACCCGGCGGCCCAGCACGCCGAACTGGAATGCCGCGGCCAGCGCCATGATTGCCAGCAGCACCACCGTCGCGGTCGCCGCGGTGGCGGTGTCCCAGAAGCGGAAGCCGGCCTCGTAGACGTAGTAGAGCAGGAGCGTCGTGGCGTTATCGGGGCCGCCGCGCGTCATGACGATCACGTGGTCCACCATGCGGAAGGCATTGATCACCGCGTTGACCAGCACGAACAGCGTGGTCGGCATCAGCAGCGGCAGCGCGACGCGGCGGAAATAGTTCAAGCGCGAAGAGCCCTCGAGTGCCGCCGCCTCGCGGAGGTCGCTGGGCATGGTCTGCAGTGCCGCAAGGTAGAAGATCATGAAGAAGCCCGCCTCTTTCCACACCGCCACGGCGATCATCGCCGGCAGCGCCGTCGAGGCGTCGCCCAGCCAGTTGTGCCGCCCGCCGCCGAACAGCGCGAGGACCTGATCGAACAGACCGTAGTCGGGCGTGAAGAAGAACAGCCAGATATTGGCGACTGCGATCATCGGCAACATGGTCGGCAGGAAGTAGGCCATGCGCAGCAGCGCGCGACCGGGGAGCGCCTCGTTCACCGCCAGTGCCATGAGCAGCGACAGCGCGATGGAGGCCGGAATGGTGGCAATCGCGTACCAGGCATTGTTGCGCAACGCCTGCCGGAACACCGGGTCGTCCAGGATGTCGAGGTAATTGCCGGCGCCGACGAATGGGGCAGGCCGGCTGCCATGCGGCGTGGCGTACAGGCTGTCCACGAACGTGGCGACCGCCGGCCAGTGGGTGAACGCCACCAGCAGCGCCACCGCAGGCAGCAGCAGCAGATAGGCGTGGAGTGTCTCGCGCCGCATGTCCGCGCGCCGTCCGATCAGGCCTTGCGGTATTGCTTGAGGATGCGGTCGGATTCGGTCTGCGCATCCGCCATGGCATGGGCCGGTGTCTTGCTGCCGTTGAGGCACGCCTGGATGTTGTCGGTCAGCACCTTGTAGACACGCTGGTTCTCATGCACCGACAGCTCGCCGGTCGCGACCGGCAGGAAGGTGCGCGCGACATTTGCCGCGGGCACCTTGTCGATGAAGTCCTGCATGGTCCTGGTCTCGTAGGCGGCAGGGCTGGTGGCTATATAGCCGGTGCGCATCGACCAATCGGCCGCCCGCTCGGGTTTGCTCACCCAGCGCGCGAAGCGAAGGCTGGCCTGTTGTTCGGCCGCGCTTGCGCCCTTGAAGAAGTAGATGTTGCCGCCGCCGACCACTGTGTGCGGCGAGCGCTTGCCAGCGAGACCGGCGACGCCAAAGGGAAACTGCGCCTTCTCCCGCACATTGGCGAGGTTGCCCGTGGTGTGCTGGATGATCGCAGTATTGCCCTCCAGGAAGTCGGGCGAGAGTTGCGGCCAGTTCGACAGCCCGTCGGGTGTAGCATGGTGCTCGGCCGACAGGCTCCGCCAGAACGCCATGGCCTCGATCGTCTTCGGCTGATCGAAATAGACCTCGCTGCCCGCCTCGTTCATCAGCGTCTGCTCGGCCTGGTTGGCGAGCGCGCCGAAGGTCCACTGCGCGTTGCCGAGATCGCCGGCCATCTTGATGCCCCAGCGCGTCACGCGCCCTGAGGCGTCGCGCTTCGTCAGCTTTTCGGCGGCGGCCGCAAGATCGGACCAGGTCGTTGGGAACGTCTCGGGATCCAGTCCGGCGTCCCGGAACGCCGTCTTGTTGTAATAGAAGATCGCCGTCGAGCGCTGATAGGGCACCGACCACGTCTTGCCGTCGGCATGGCTGTTCGCCATGAACGCTGGATAGAACCCTCCCAGCCACTTTTTGCCATCGGCATCGAGCCCGATGTCGTCGATCGACACGAGGATGTCCTGGTCCTGCAGACTGTGCATCTCGGCCGCGAGCAGAACCGCGAACTGCGGACCGGTACCCGCGCGGATCGCCGCCAGCGCCTTGATCAGCGTCTGGCTGTAGTCCCCGGCGTACACCGGCTCGACCGCTAATCCGGTTTCCTGCTCGAACGCCTTGCAGTAGCCGTCCATGATCGCCTGGAGCGGCCCGCCGACGGCGATCGGATAGTAGAAGGTCAGCTTCTGCACGGCTTGCGCGCGCAGGATCGCGGGTGCTGCCAGAGCAGCGGCCGAGGCGGCCAGCACTGTGCGGCGACGGATCATGTTGGAGTTCCCCTCGTGTTCTGGCGTCAGCGGCGGAACGGCCGCAGGAGTCGCGTCGCGGTGGCCTGCGCCTCGGTCAGCGCGTCAGCCGGCGCCTTGCGTCCCAGCAACGCGGCCTGGAGACCGTCGTTCAGCGCCTGAGTGACGCGCTGGTTGTCGTGGGTCGATAGCTCGGCCACGGCGAACTGCAACTGATCGCGTGCGACGGCGGCGGCCGGAAACGCCGCGGCGTAGGACTGCATCGCCGGCGTCTCCCAGGCGTCGGGCCGCGTGCGACATAGCCCGTGTCGATGCCCCACTGCGCCGCGCGTTCCGGGCCGGTGATCCAGCGCAGGAACTGCAGCGCCGCCTCGCGCTGTGGCGGCGTCGCCGACCGGAACAGGTAGAAGTTGCCACCGCCGGTCGGGCTGCCGCGCTGCCTGCCGGCGGGCAGCATGGCGACGCCGAACGGAAATTTCGCGTTGGCGCGGATATTCGAGAGGTTGCCGGTGGTCGTCCAGATCATCGCCACGCGCTGTTCAAGGAAATCGCGCGGCGTGGTCGCCCAATCGACGATGCCCGGCGGGTGCGCCCGATACTTGCCGTTGAGGGCGATCCAATAGCGCAGCGCCTCGATGCAGGCGGGGTCGGCGAAAGCTGTCTCCGTGCCGGCAACGTTGGCAAGCGTGCCGCCCGCCTCGGTGGCGAGCGCCTGGAACAGCCAGTACGGGAAACCGCTGGCGGGGATCTGCACACCCCATCGCGCCACGGCGTCCCCGGTCCGTCGTGTCAGCTGCTGCGCAAATGCCGCGTGCTCGTCCCAGGTCCCCGGCGGACGGTTCGGATCCAATCCGGCCTCCTGGAATGCCGCCTTGTTCCAGAAGAGCACGATCGTGGAGCGCTGGAACGGCACGCTCCAGGTGTGTCCGTCGATCTCGCTGTTCTTCAGGAACGCCGGATAGAAACTGCGCAGCCAGGCGCGATCTGCGTCGCTGATCGCTACCGTATCGAGCGGCACGATCAGGTCGTCGTCGATCAGCGAAAACGCATCGGTGGAAAGCAGCACCGCCAGCTGCGGCCCCGCCCCCGCCCTGAGTGCGGTCTGCGCCTTGGTCAGCGTATCCTGGTATGTGCCGGCATAGATCGGTGTCACCTTTACTGCTGGGTTCTCGCGCTGGAAATCGGCCGTGTAGCCATCGATGATCCTGGTAATCGGTCCGCCAACGGCGATCGGGAAATAGAAGCTGATCTCGCCGGCCGGATTGGCGGCGCGGACAGGCGACTTCAGCGCCAGCGCCGCGCCTGCAGACCAGAGCAGGCTGCGGCGACCGACATTCATGCGCTGACCGTCTCCTGTGCCGCGAACACGTGCTCGACGCGACGGCCGGACCCGGCGTCGAACAGGTGGATCGGGAGGTCCGTGGCCAGGCGCACTTCCGCACCGGCCTGCACCACGACACGGCCCGGCAGTCGCGCCAGCATCGGAACGTCATCTATCCTGCAGGCCACCACCGTGTCGGCACCGAGATACTCGGCGTATTCGATCCGGGCCGGGATTCCCTGCTGCGAGAGAAACAGGCTCTCCGGCCTGATGCCGCCGAGCAGCGCCCTCTCCGACGCAGGCGCAAGCGGCGGACCATCGGTTCCCTTCACCACCATCCCTGAGCCGCATCGCTCGAGCGGGAAGAGGTTCATCGGCGGCGTGCCGATGAACCTGGCAGCGAAGCTTGTTGCCGGTCGCGCGTAAAGCTCGGCTGGTGCCGCGTCCTGCTCGACCCGGCCGTCGCGCAGCAGCACGATCTGGTCGGCCATTCCCATGGCCTCGGTCTGATCGTGCGTGACGTACAGCATGGTGATGCCAAGCCGGCGCTGCAGCGCCAGGATCTCGCGCCGCATGTCGGCGCGAAGCTGGGCATCGAGGTTCGACAGCGGTTCATCCATCAGGCAGACCGGCGTCTCGGCGACGATCGCACGTCCCAGTGCCACGCGCTGCTGCTGGCCGCCGGACAGCTGGCCTGGCTTGCGCTGCAGGAGATCTCCGAGGCCCAGCAACCCCGCGGCACGCGCCAACCTGCGCGCCCGCTCGGCTGCGGGCACCCGGCGTGCGCGCAGCCCGAACACGATGTTCTCTGCGACGGTGAGGTGCGGGAACAGCGCATAGGACTGGAACACCATCGCAACCCCGCGCGCGGCCGGCGGCAGCCCGGTCACGTCGCGGCCGGCGATCTCCACCCTTCCCTTGGTTGCAGTCTCCAGTCCTGCAACGATGCGGAGGCAGGTGGTCTTGCCGCAGCCCGACGGGCCGAGCAGAACGGCAAAGCTGCCCGCCGCAACCTCGAGCGAGACATCGTCCAGAGCCGCGGCGGCTCCCCAACGTCGCCCGATGCCGGCCAGGCGCACCGACGCGCCGGCGGACGCGGGGCTTTCCAGTGGAACGGTCTGGTCGCGGGGCATCCGGCAAACTCGTAGCGAGGACGCGGCAATCTGCACGGCCGACCGCCTTCACGGCAAGCCGCTTCGGTCCGGGCGAACCGTGGCGTTTGGATGAAAGCAGCATTGATCTTCCGGACGCTGCTTGGAATGGTGGGGCATGTCGATCCTTTCCGGTCACGCCCGAGTCGCCGGTATCGCTGGTTGGCCGGTGACGTATTCGCGCTCGCCCCGCCTGCATGGCTTCTGGCTGAGGCGCCACGGGATCGACGGCGCGTACATCCCGCTGCCGATCCGTCCAGGCGAATTCACGGTTGCGATGCGAGGGCTGCTCTCTGCCGGCCTCGCCGGCGCCAACGTGACCATCCCGCACAAGCTCGCCGCCTTCGATATCTGCGATTCGGTCGATGAGACCGCGCGCCGCGCAGGCGCAGTAAATACGTTGGTGTTCCGCGACGGAATGATCACCGGCAGCAATACCGACGGTTATGGCTTCGTCGCCAATCTGCGGGCCCACGACGTGAACCCCGCAGCCGGCCCGGCCTTCGTCCTCGGCGCGGGCGGCTCGGCACGCGCCGTTGCGGCGGCACTGTTGGACGCCGGTGCGCCGGTGACGGTCGCCAATCGCACGCGCAGCCGTGCCGAGGAGCTCGCGCGCAGTTTGGCCGGGCTGCAGATCGTGGAATGGGATTCCAGGGTCGCCGCGCTGGCGGACCATGCGCTGGTGGTGAACACCACCCCACTCGGCATGGTCGGACACGGGACACTCCCGCTCGATCTGTCGGGAGCGCCGGAGTCGCTGGTGGTGGCCGACAACGTCTACGTGCCGCTCGAGACGCCGCTGCTGGCCGCGGCACGCCGCCGCGGCCTGCGCTGTGTGGAAGGCCTGGGCATGTTGCTGCATCAGGCGGTCCCGGGCTTTCGCGCCTGGTATGGCGTCGAACCTCAGGTGGATGAAGAGCTGAGGCAGTTCGTGGCTGATGATCTTCTCAGACGATGATCATACTCGGCCTGACGGGCGGCATAGGGATGGGAAAATCCACAGCTGCCGCAGCGTTCCGCAGGGCACGCATCCCGGTGTTCGACGCAGATGCCTCGGTGCACAGGATGCAGTCGCCCGGCGGACGCGCCGTGCGCGCCATCGCGGCGGCGTTCCCGGGCACAGTCCGCGGCGGCGAGGTGGATCGTCGCGCGTTGCGTCAGGCGGTACTCGGTCATCCCGAGGCGTTGACCAGGCTGGAGCGCCTCCTGCACCCGATGGTCGAAGAAGATGAACGGGCCTTCATCGCCCGCGCCCGGCGACGCGGCAGCCGCGTCGTGGTGCTCGACATTCCGTTGCTGTTCGAGACGCGCGGCGACCGACGAGTGGATCAGGTCATCGTGGTGACCGCACCGCGCGACGTTCAGATGCATCGCATCCGCGCGCGCCGGCACATGAGCGACGCGGACATCGAGGCGGTCATCGCGCGCCAGATGCCGGACGCCGAGAAGCGGCGCCGCGCCGATGTCGTTATCAGGACGGGCCTCTCTCGCCACGCATCCCAGAAGGCACTGAACCGGCTGATCAGGGCGGTCCTCCGGTGACCCGCACCGTGCTGTTCGACACCGAGACGACCGGCCTCGAACCGCTGCTGGGCCACCGCATCATCGAGGTGGCCGCGCTCGAACTCCTCAACGACCTGCCGACACGCCGGCACTTCCATGCGTTGATCCATCCGGATCGCGACATTCCCGACGACGCGACGCGCATTCACGGCTTCACGCTTGCGGACCTGGAAGGCAGGCCGCGGTTCGCCGACATCGCCGAGGACCTGCTTGGGTTCTTCGGGGATGCGCAGCTGATCGCTCACAACGCGCCGTTCGATTTCGCGTTTCTTAATGCGGAGTTCGAACGCATCGGCAGACCGAGCCTGTCGGCGACGCGCATGGTCGACACGCTGGCCCTGGCGAAGGTGCGGTTTCCCGGCATGCCGAACAGTCTCGATGCGCTTTGCCGACGGTTCGCCATCGACCTGAGCGCCCGCACGACACACAATGCGCTGCTCGACTGCCGGCTGCTGGCCAACGTCTATGTCGAACTTACCGGCGGCCGCCAACGTGGACTGTCATTGGCAACGGAAAAGCCGGCAAGCGAACTGGTTGTCTATACGCACTCGGGCGATCGGACGCCGCGGCCTATGGTGCCCTCCGCCGCTGAGCTGGCTGCACACGCAGCCTTTGTGGGGCGACTGAAGGACCCTGTCTGGTTACGGCCGTAGCATATCAGGCAACAGCCGTCGTGCCCTGCTGTGCCTGCGCCTGTGCCCGGCGTTGCTGCCAGAGAGCGACGAAATCGATCGGCTGCAACAATACGGGGGGAAAGCCACCGTCGCGCGTCACGTCGGCCAGGATGTTGCGGGCGAACGGAAACAGAAGTCGCGGACACTCCACTAGCAGGACCGGCTCGACGGCGTTCTCCGGCAGGCCGGTGAGCGTGAACACGCCGGCATAGGTCAGCTCCGCCACGAACACCGTCGGCGGCACGGTCGGCTGCTGGCCGTTGCCGGCCTGAGCCGGTGCCTCGTGTGCTTCGGCCCGGATCATGAGCGAGACCTCGAAGACACTCTGACCGTCGTGCACGCGCCGAGCTTGCACGTCGAGGTTGATGTTCACCTGCGGCTGGCTGCGCAACTGGGTGAAGACCTGAGGAGCGCCTGGTACCTCGAAGGACAGATCCTTGACGTACTGGATATTGACCACCAGGGGTGGCGTCTGCGGCTGCCCGGTCGGCTGGGGCGCTGGGGTCGTCTCGGACATCACGGCCTCCGTCTCACTGTCGGGCGGGTAGCACGGATGGCACAGCGGCGCCATCCTGCAGGATCATGCGCGCCAGACCAACCGATCGGGGGGCGCGTCGCACGGGTCGCAGTGCAGCCACTCGGCATTCATGACGCTCCTGCCGGTCATCGCCAGGATGAAGCCCCAATGGCTGACGACCAAGGTGGAGGCAGCATCCGGGAGGGCTGCCATTTCAGCGCGGAACAGCGCGGCGCGAGCGATGATCGATCCCTCCGGTTCCTCGATAGCCGGCCACCAGATCTCGTCGATCGTCGAGAAGTCGTGTGCGGGCCAGGCCAGTTCCAGCTCCGTCCGGGGCGTGCCCACGTCGCAGGCGAAAGCGTAACGCTCCCGCACGACCGGGCTGACGAGTACCGTGGCCCCGAAGGCGCGCGCCAGCGGGGCGGCCGTCTGCAACGCCCGCGTGTAGGGCGAGGTGATGATCCGAGTTATCCTCTCGCCGGCAAGGCGCGTGGCCGCCGCTTCCGCCTGCAGGTGGCCGAGCTCGGTGAGCCGAGGATCGATGATCCCCGGATCACGCCGCGTCGCCGTGAAATGCAGGTTGAACTCGCTTTGGCCATGGCGCAGCAGGATCATGGGGAGCCAGTACAGGGGCGGACGCCGGCCGACAACCCGTTCCAAAGCAAGAGAACATTTGTGTACCGGGCAAAGCGCACTTATCTGTTGGGAGCGAGGAGATCGATGATGGGCGCCAGCGGCAGTTTTCCGGTCGACCTGATCCTGTTCGGGATGATCGCGGCCTTCCTCGTTCTACGGCTGCGAAGCATTCTCGGTCGCCGGACCGGCTTCGAGCGCCAGGCGCCACCGTCTCAGGCGCAGCCAAGCCAGCCCGCGGCACCGCCGGTGATCGACGGCCAGGCCGAGCCGGTGCCCACCGCTGCCAGAAGCGTGCCGGATGCGTCGAGCGCAGTCGGCCAGACGTTCACGCGGATGCGGTCTTTGGACGCCGGCTTCGATCCTATGGCTTTCCTGGATGGCGCGGAGAAGGCATTTCGGATGATCGTCAGTGCGTTTGCCGCCGGCGATCGCGCCAGCCTGCAGACCCTTTTGTCGGAGGACACCTACCGTGCCTTCGATCAGGCGATTGGTGCCCGCGAGGCGGCCGGACAGACTCAGATGAGCACCATTCATGCCATTCACAGCGCCGCGATAGAAGCTGCTGACCTGCGTGGGTCGACCGCGTCAATCACCGTTCGCTTCACGTCGGACCAGACCAGTCTCACGCGGGACAAGGATGGCCATCCGATCGTCGGAGCCGAGGCCGTGACCGAGATCACCGATATCTGGACATTCGAGCGGAACCTCTCCACGCGCGATCCGGCCTGGCGCCTGGTCTCAGCGCGCAGCGCGTGAGCCTCGCTCGTCAGCCTGGCGCGATCCGCACCCCATGAGCGATGTCCAGATGCCGACCGGACAGAAGCGGGTGGCGCTCTTCGTCACCTGTTTGGTCGACCTATACCGTCCCGCGGTCGGTTTTGCCGCGATGCAGCTGCTGGAACAGGCTGGTTGCCTGGTCGAGATCCCGCGCGCGCAGACGTGCTGCGGCCAACCCGCCTACAATTCCGGTGACCGCGCCACAGCACGCGATCTGGCGGAAGGTATCGTCGATGCGTTCAGCGGCTACGATTATGTGGTCGTGCCGTCTGGATCCTGCGGCGGCATGTTGAAGCACCACCTGCCGCATTTGTTCGACGACGACCCCGACCTCAAGACCCGCGCCACGGCGCTCGCGGACCGGACATTCGAGCTAGTGAGCTTCCTGAGCGACGTACTGGGTCTTGAACGCGTGCCGTCCGGCCACGTTGTCGGGTCCGTCACGTATCACGACAGCTGCTCTGGCCTGCGCGAGCTGGGGATCAGTGCGCAGCCGCGTCGACTGCTGCGAGCGATCGGCGCCACCGTCGTGGAAATGGCCGACGCGGAGGTCTGCTGTGGCTTCGGCGGAACCTTCTGCGTCAAGTATCCCGAGATCTCGGTCCGCATGGTCTCCGACAAGGTTCGCGACATCGTCGCCACCGGTGCCGAGACGGTTCTTGCGGGCGATCTCGGATGTCTGCTGAACATCAGCGGTCGGTTGCGGCGTGACGGGCATCGTACGGGCGCGCGGCACATCGCGGAGGTTCTCGCCGGGATGACGGGACAACTGCCACCGCTCGGGGAGCGCGAGTAGCCGCTCAGTGGCCGCGCAGTATCTGGCTGAGGAACAGCTTCAGGCGATCTGTCTGCGGAGTCTCGAACATGCTTTGTGGAGTGCCCATTTCGACGATCTCGCCATGATCCATGAAGACCACACGATCGGCGACCTGACGCGCGAAGCCCATCTCGTGGGTGACGCAGATCATGGTCATGCCGGATTCCGCGAGCTCGATCATCACATCGAGCACCTCCTTGATCATCTCGGGATCCAGCGCAGAGGTCGGTTCATCGAACAGCATGATTTTCGGGCGCATGCACAGGGCTCGGGCTATTGCCACACGTTGCTGCTGTCCGCCTGAAAGCTGGCCAGGGTATTTCTTTGATTGCTCAGGAATCCTCACACGAGTGAGAAAGGTCATGGCAAGCTCCTCGGCGTCCGCCTTGGGCATCTTGCGGACCCAGATCGGGGCGAGGGTGCAGTTCTCCAGGATGGTCAGGTGCGGAAAAAGGTTGAATGACTGAAAGACCATGCCGACCTCTCGCCTGATGATATCGAGCGAGCGCAGATCGCCGGTCAGTTCGGTCCCGTCGATGGCAATCCTCCCCTGCTGATGGGCCTCCAGCCGATTCAGGCACCGGATCAGGGTGGACTTGCCCGAGCCGGAAGGACCGCACACAACCACGCGTTCCTTCTCGGCGATCCTCAGCGAGACGTCACGCAATACATGCAGTGAACCGAACCACTTGTTGACGTTGTCCATGACGATGATCGGCGGTGCGGTCTGGTCAGCCAGATGGGCAACCATGTGATCCTCTGATAGCTGCGGGCGCATATGTGCAAACTGCTCGCTAGTCTTCTGGCAACCCGGCCCGCCGGAGGCCTTCGGCATAAAGCCTCAGATCGCTGCGGGTCGTCATCGGCGATCTCTCGAGGGCATTCTGGACATTGAACCCTGTCTCAAGCTCGAGCAGCCGCGCCATGACCCGTTTGGCCTCACGATATTGTCCAAGCTGACCCAGCGTTGCCAGGTAACCCTTGTACGTCGAGGTGAAGCCGGGATTCAGCTCGATAGCGCGACGCCCGAGATGCAATGCCTTCTCGAATTCTCCTTGCAGGTAATACGGCATCATCAGCGCCATGTCGAAGAAGAAGGAGTGCGGGTCGTGCGGCGAGAGACGCTGGGCTCGCTCGATATGTTCGACAGCTATCTGGTGGCGGCCAAGATAGCAATGCGCGAGCCCCGAAAAGCACCAGGCGATAGGGAGATTGGGGTTGAGAGACAGCGCCTTTTCATGCAGTGCGCAGGCTTCTTCGGCCCGTTTGTGCAAGAAGCTGCGCACATGCCCGACGAGCGCCAGCGCGCGCGCGTCGCCCGGATCGAGCGTCACCGCCTTCTCGGCCAACTGGCCTGCCTGGCGTGTCGCGCCGATCGGGTCTGTCGCCCAGGCCTGACCGACCAGGAATAGGTGCCAATAGGCCCACCACGCATGTGCCGCCGCGATACTGGGGTCCATGGCCGCGGCCGACGCAAGCATGTCCCCGGCGGCGCGGAATCTGGTAGGCTCGAGGCGATAGATTGCAGGGATCGCGCGCAGGGTAAGATCGAATGCCGAAGGTGATCCTGACCCATTCGAGATCCGGCGCTCGCCTTCGCGCAGCAGCAGTTCCGGATCGATCTGGGCGGCCATCTCGGCGGCGAGTTGGCCCTGCAGATCCAGGGTATCGTCCGTCTCGCGGTCAAAGCGACTGGCCCAAATGACCTCGTTCCCTGCTTTCGGATCAAGCAGACGCACGATGATCCGCACGGATCTGCCTGCGGTTTGCAGAGCGGTGTCCAACAGATAATCATCGGCCGTCGCATGGCATGCCGCCACAGAGCAGGAGATCCAGCGGAAGCGAGAGACTGCGGTGGTGATCTCCTCAGCCAGACCGGGCAGAGGATTCTCCGCCCCGTTCCTGTCGAGAACGCGTGGCTGCAACACGCGCAGTCGGACCGAGTTGCTCAGGTTGCCCGGCCTGTCCGTACCCATTCCGGGTGGCGTTCCGCGAATGAGGGCCTCGGTCTGCCGCGAGGGAGCGAGTCCAACCGCCGACAATGTGATGGAGCATCGCTCCAACGCGAGGCGGGCAGCCGTGCTGTGGCCGGCATCCAGGTACGCCCGGATCAGCGCTTGCCACGCGGGCTCGTTGATCCGATCGATCGCCAGCAATCTCTCGGCAGCGCTGATGCGTCCTTTGGTGTCCTGCGCGACATTGAGCAGGGCCTCGCCGAGCGAGGCTGCCTGCTGCGTCACGCGCTGGCGCTGCTCCTCGAGCCATGCGTCGAACGCCGGATCAAGCCCGTGGAGATCCTCGAGAAGGTTCGGCTGAAACAACTCCAGACCGGCGGGCTGGTAAGCCGTCGCCCCGGCCACCATCCAGACATCGACCCATAGGCCATCTTCGATCCGCAGGGCCAGGTGGCTGCGGCTTGTCCTTAGGAACGCACCAGCGCCTTGCCCGAGTGCACGCTGCAATTCGAGGACCGACTGCCGCAGCGAAGCTCTGGCCTGCTCCCGCGCCCGCTGGCTCCACAGTAGGCTGGCCAGCTTGCTGCGCAGCACCGGGCTTGGCGCTGCCAATGCGAGGACAGCCAATACCGCCTTCGCCTTGCGCGATCGTGGCAGGACGTTGTGCGCCGACGCGTCCTCCGCCTGCATCTGGCCAAAGAGTCTCAGACGCAATAAGGACGGGACGGACACCGCCCGTTTCGCATGGTCCTGCTGTCGTGCATCCAATGCTGCTATGACGGACATCCCCGTGCGCGAACCGATAGGCTACCCGCAACCGTTGGTCGAATTGGTTGTAAAAAATGCTAACCGTGTCCGCTTTTTTGCGCAAGGTCAGACTGGATCGCCACAGGGACATCGGCAAACGCGGGAAACTTGAGTAGGCTGAACCGATCGGTTCGCAGGGAGAGGAATGTCTATGGCGATACAGCAGCAGGCCGCAGCCACACCGGCCCTACGTTTCGCCGTTGCGCCTTGGCTCCGACTCGCGGCCGGACTTGGGCTCTGCGTTGTGATCGCCGCCGTGGCGGTTGGCGCCGCAGGCTACGTCCCCGTGGTAGGCGCACCGGTCATCGCCATTGCGCTTGGGGTGGTGATCACCAATACCCTGAGCGCACCTCTGCACATCGGGAAGTTGCGGATCGGCGAAATCGCCAAGCTGTGCCTCAAGGGCGGTATCGTTCTGCTCGGCGCCAGCCTGGATCTCGGCGTCATCCTGCGCACCGGCGCCGAATCCCTCCCGGTTCTCCTGCTGACGATCGCGGCCGGGCTGGCGTGCGCGTTGCTCCTCGGCCGCACACTGAATGTGCACTGGCGGATGCGGTGCCTGATCGGGATCGGCACCACCATTTGCGGCGCCTCGGCGATCGCGGCGCTGGCACCGGTTGTGCGAGCCAAGGCCGACGAGATCGCCTATTCGATATCCGTCATCTTCTTCTTCAATATGTTGGCTGTGTTCATTTTCCCGTCGCTGGGCCACCTGATGTCGCTGAGTGACGCGGGCTTCGGACTCTGGGCGGGCACCGCGGTCAATGACACATCGGCCGTCGTGGCGGCCGGTTTCGCCTATAGTCACGATGCAGGCACGTTCGCGACGATCGTGAAACTGACGCGCACAACGTTGATAATTCCACTCATCGTGGGCTTTGGCCTGTTGATGCCGTGGTTCGAGGCACCGCCAGCAGCTGACAGTGTGTCACTCGGGCGCCGGGTCTATCAGGCGGTCCCGATGTTCATCGTGCTGTTCGTGGTCGCGTCGCTGCTGAACACCCTCGGGCTCTTCGGGCGGTTCGGACCTGATGCGCAACTGGCCGGGCGCTGGGTCCTCGTCGTTGCCCTCGCGGCAGTCGGGTTGCAGGGCCATTGGCGGGCCTTTGCCGGGGCGGGAACACGCCCCCTGTTGCTGGGCCTGGCCACATGGGCGACGGTTGGCCTCGCCAGCCTTGCGGTGCAGGCATTGACGGCCTCCCTGTAGGATATGAAAATTTTCCTTGACTGGGCCCGAACGGAGGCGTAACACACCGCCTGTCAACGGGCTTACTGCGTCCGTTTCATCCGCCACCATCCACATCTGTCCACTCCGCCTTGCCGTGCGGTAGCGCGACACTTGGACGCGGCGGACCACTGACCATCGCCCGGGATGACGACATCCGAAAAGGAACCTGCACATGAAGTCTTCGGCTCCTGTCGTGGCGCCCTCGACGGTTGACACTGGGCGCATCCGCTTCGGCGGCGGCTGGCGTCTGCCGTCGGCCAAACCCTCCCGCTGAGCGTATTCCGGACGACGCACCCCGCGGCCCGTTCCGGGCCGCGGGACTTCCTTTGTCACCTGGCCCCGATGCCCGCCAAGGACGTCCTGATGAATCGCATGACCAAGCCAATCGTGCATTTCTATCGCCTGATCGAAGAGGCACGCCTGCCGCAGCGGGCTGACCGCGCAGCGGCGGGCACTCTGCCGACCCGGGCATATCGCTATTGCCAGGCTGTGACCACGGCCGCCGCATACGGCTGGTGGATCTTCCCGCCGACCGACTTGCAGTTCCTCTGGGACGGCCACGACATCTTCTGGCAGTGCACTGGCTGGCAGGATTGGCTTCCCTTGATGCCGGCCGCGCAGTTTCCGGATTTTGCTGCCCGCTTCGATGCGGCGGCGCCCGAGGCGCTTGCCGGCTGCTCGCCGCCCTTCCTGTCTGCGCTCCCGGAACCGGGTACACTGCAGATCTGGTCGGGCCTCATGGCGCGCACCGCGACCGACTGGAGCCTGCTGATCCGTGCGCCCGCCAACCTGCCCTCGCCGGGCGGCTTCAGCCTCTACGAGGGGATCGTGGAGACCGATCGCTGGTTCGGCCCGCTGTTCACCAATTTGCGGTTCACGCGTACCGGGATGCCCGTGCGCCTTCGCGCTGACTTTCCGCTTGCCCAGCTCCAGCCGCTACCGCGACACGCTTACGCGGACGAGACATTGTCCGCCGCCGGCACGACCGCCGACATGGCGGGACTGGCCGACACGGACTGGGCGGAGTACCAAACCACGGTCGCTGCTCCAAGTTCAGACCCAGACCGCAACTTCGGCAACTACGCGGCCACCGCGCGAAAGCGCTCCCGTGAGGTTTGCGCGGCTCATACGGCCCGCTGAGCATCGCCTACGACGACATCAGGCGCATGCAGTCGCCCTTGCGGCCGGCCTGGAACAGGAAGTCGACCACGGCTCCGACGCCGGGCAGCTGAGACCACTTCACCACCGAAGTGAGTTGCCAGATCTCCTGCACCGCGTCGATGGCTCCCAGCAAGACCGGGTCGTTGTCAACGACCAGGAGCACAGGCAGGTCTCGGTCGTGCGCTGCGACGACCTTGAGCACGTGACAACCGTCCTGGCCGGCTGTGTCCATCTCGGCGACGACGGCCATAGGACGGCGCTGGCGCAAGAGCGCTCCAAGGTCTTCGTGCGGCGGCATTCGCTCGATAGTGACATGGAGGCAATCGCATACATTCCGAAATGTGCTCGATAGATCGAGCTCATCCTCCACGATCACAATCAGCGCATCCCGGGTAGTCCGCTCTGGGTCGGCGCCGTCATCCTGCGACCTTCCCTGTACGCCGAGCATCTTGTCCATGTAAGTCATCGCGCCCCCACAAGCACCTGCGATCGAAGCAGGACGGTGACGACAGTGTGGCTCCGGCATCAGTTCCTGCAAAAGGGCCGGCACAGTTAGTATATCGTCAAAATGCAGCATTATACCGTCAGCGCAGGACGGTGTGCCGTTTAGCCCCGGTGCAGAAGCACCGTCCAGCGACACCGGCCCGATTGCAGGGTGCCTTCGATTGCATCCGGCGCGACGGCGGAACCATCAAAAGTAATGCCAAGTTCCTTGTGGTCTGCCCCCTGGCGCCGTGTGCTGCCACTCAGGCGGCCGCTCTCGTCCACCTCGCCCTGAATGATCAGCGTGCTGCGGAAGGGATCCAAACCGAACCCTTTCGGCCCGATCGACAGGAGACCCTTCGTGGGGTTGCCGCAGCCAGGATCCGATGGGGTTACCGGACCGACCCAACGTCCCTGAAGACCGCGCAACGGCCAGACATGCCCGGACTGAAGCCCCTCTCCCAGATCACCGGCGCACCCCTCCACGAAAACGGCCGGCGACAGCGCCGAGGCCACCACCAACGTCACGCGCCACATACAGACTAGGACTTTTTTCTTTTTCTGCTTGCCCAGGCGCCCCAAGATCGGGTATGAACTCAGGCATGATGGCGGTGAGCGCAACACGCACGGCCGTCCTTGCTTAGAGCCGGCTTCCGGTAGACTCAGAGGACAAGACGTAATCGAATCGCTGCCGGGCCGCCAGGCTGGTAGGGTCATCTGGAACTCCGTCCCAAACGATGTCGAGTTCCTCGAATGGCCCTTCGCCCCACCGAACGCGCGATCCTGCTGCAGTTGATCTGACTCTGCTCGCATGGTCGTCGTGGGTCATGGCCCGGAGCGGGCTGACGCCAGCGATGCATCACTGCCTGCTGCTCAAGCAACTCGCTTCACTCTGTCGAGGGGACATCGATCGCCTGATGGTGCTGATGCCGCCCGGTTCAGCGAAATCCACCTATACCCTCGCATACAATGTCGTCGCCGGCCTGAATTCCACGATCTTCGTGGGGGCAGGCCTGTATCCTGCCGTCAACGGCACCTACCCGGGCAGCTTCGTCAACAACCCGAACGATGGTTCCGATCCCTCCGTCTGGCAGCTCGGCGCCGACGGGCTGGCAACCCGCTCCGCCCTTTCCGCGCTGACGGAAGAGGACCAGGAGGATATCTGCGCACTGGTCTGGCCGTGGAGCGAGACCGACAGCCTGCGCGACTACAGCGAGAAGACGACCTTTCTGGCCGCTACCAGACGCTTCCTGTCGCTGGAGCGCGGCATGCTGGGACGTTCGGCGGCCGCTCTCCCGCTGATCTGGTGGAACGCGATCCCGTACGGCGGCGCGGGTGGCATGCAGATGCACCGCGAAGTCGTTGCCGCCATGGCAGCCGATGCGTCGCAGAACGTGGCCATCGGCAACCCGCAGACCAGCGACAGCAATGCCCGCAACGGCCAGGACCCGGCCCACCGCGACAGCGCCGACAACCGGCGTTTCGCACAGCTGGCTGCGCCCGTGGCAGCCCGCGCGATCCTGACGAGCAGCGGCGGCGATTCCTTGCCGGCGATTCCGGCCGGTCTGCCCACGACAGGTGGTCCGCGAATCGCGCACGTCTACCGCCAGAGCAGCACGCAACTGGTCCTGACGATCCTGCATGATGCAGGCAACGATCTCGTCGTGCCGCCGCAGGCGGCCGCCGGCGTTGGCTTCAGCGTGATGGACGGCGGCTCGACAGCCAGCCCCGGCACCCTGGTTCAGGCAGTCGCCTGCGTGCGGACCGATGCGACGCATCTGACCGTCACGCTCGCTCAGGCGCTGCGCAATCCGAGCGCATCGTGCAGTCTGTTCTACCCCTACGGCAACGTCGCGATCGGTCGCGGCAATGTGGTGACCGACAACTTCGCCTCGCTGACCCCACCGCAAGGCTGGGACATCGCCGGAGATCTGGGACCCGACTGGAGTCTGTCTTTTCCGTTGGCGGCAACCACAACACCGATTCCACTCAGCGACAGCCCGACATGAGCAGCTTTGACCGCATGTTCGACATCGTCGTCGGCCACGAAGGCGGCTTCACGGCGGATCCCGAGGATCCGGGCAACTGGACCGGCGGCGCGATAGGAGCCGGCCGATGCCGCGGAACCAAATTCGGCATCAGTGCCGCGGCCTATCCGAGCGTCGACATTGCCAACCTTTCCCTCGATCTGGCGAAATCGCTTTACCGGCGCGACTACTGGCTGCGCATCGTCGGCGATCGGCTGCCGGGCACACTCGCGTTGCTGGTATTCGACGCTGCGGTCAACAACGGCGTCGGCCGTGCTACACGTTGGCTGCAGCAGGTTGCCCTGGTACCGCAGGATGGAGTGATCGGCCCAGGAACACTCGAGGCGATCGCCCACGCGGCCGCGCGGCCCGGCGGCATTGCCGATCTCTGCGGGGAATTCCTCGCGCAGCGCCTGTGGTTCATGACCTCGCTGCCGACCTGGAGAACCTTTGGTCTCGGCTGGGCGCGTCGCCTGTGCAGGCTGCCCTACGAGGCGATCAGTGAAAATCCCGCGAGCGGGGAATGATCCGCTCCTGGCGTGGATGCCGCGGGCTTCGCAGCGAAGCGGTCTCGCCGGCAGGCAACACCTCGGCGATCCGCGCCATCATCGCACTGCGATCCTCCAGCCGGTCGGCGATCACGTGGATGATGCCTTCCGGGCTGCGCTGCAGGCGCCCTGTCACCTGCATCAGGCTGCTGCCGAGGATGGCGCGGCGGAACCGCTCCAGCAGGCTGGACCAGACGACGATGTTGGCGATGCCGGTTTCGTCCTCGATGGTGCAGAACACGACATTGCCGTTGCCCGGACGCTGGCGTACCAGCACCACGCCGGCAACCGCGAGCCGAGTGCCATCGGCCTGGCTGACCGCCTGAGTGCAGCTCAGCACGCCCTCGCCACTGAACAGTGTGCGAAGGAAGCGCATCGGGTGTGACTTCAGCGACAGACCTGCGGTCTGGTAGTCGGTGATGACATGCTCGCCCGTCGTCATGACGGGCAATGCGACGTGGAAGACCGCAACCGGCTGGTGGGCAAACAGCGGCAGCTCGGCGATATCCGACAGCCCACGCACCTGCCACAGGGCCGCACGCCGATCGAGTTTCATGCTGCGCAGTGCATCGGCTTCCGCCAGCAGCACGAGCGCAGCACGCGGCAGGCCCGTTCGCGCAAGTTGCGAAAACGCAAACGTCACTCTCCATCCCCTTGCGGAAGAGAGCATCTCCCTTTTCATTTCTCCTCGCGCTTCCATCAGCTGCCTCGCCCATTCCCGCGAGAAGCCGGTGATCAACCGGAACCCCAGTCGCAGCGCCCCGTCCTCCAGCGTGCAGTCCCACATGCTGGCGGCCACATCGACGGGACGCACCTCCACGCCATGCTCGCGCGCATCGCGCACGATCTGCGCCGGCGCATAGAACCCCATCGGCTGCGCGTTCAGCAGCGCACAGGCGAACGCTGCCGGATGGTGGCACTTCAGCCAGGCCGACACGTAGACCAGCAGAGCAAAGCTGGCGGCGTGGCTCTCGGGAAAGCCATAGGTGCCGAACCCCTCGATCTGATGGAAGCAACGCTCGGCAAAGTCCTGCGTGTAGCCGCGCGCCGTCATGCCGGCGACCATCTTCTCGAAGAAGCGATGGATCGTGCCCGCATTGCGGAACGTCGCCATCGAGCGGCGGAGCTGGTTGGCCTCCTCCGGCGTGAACTTCGCCGCATCGATGGCGATGCGCATCGCCTGCTCCTGGAACAACGGCACGCCGAGAAGTCCTGCCCAGCACCTGTTGCAACTCATCGGCATTGCCGCAGTCCGGCGCGGGTGACGGCAGGTCCGGTGCCTCCAGTCCCTGCCGCCGGCGCAGATAGGGATGCACCATGTCGCCCTGGATCGGTCCGGGACGCACGATCGCCACCTCGATCACCAGATCATAGAACTCACGCGGCCGCAGCCGCGGCAGCATATTGATCTGCGCACGCGATTCCACCTGGAACACGCCGATCGAATCCCCCCGGCACAGCATGTCATAGACCGCCGGATCCTCCGTCGGCACGTCGGCCAGGTTCTTGAGTCCCAACAGCTCGAACGCCTTGCGGATGCAGGTCAGCATCCCGAGCGCCAGCACATCGACCTTCATGATGCCCAGCCGATCGATGTCGTCCTTGTCCCATTCGATGAACGTGCGCTGATCCATCGCGGCACGACCGATCGGCACCGTCTCGTCCAGCCGGCCGCGCGTCAGCACGAAGCCGCCCACATGTTGCGACAGATGCCGCGGCAGTCCGACAAGCTGGCGCGCCAGCGCGACCGAACGCCGCACCACAAAGCTGGTCGGATCGAGCCCGATCTCCCGCAGGCAATCGTCCGACCAAAGTTCCCCACCCGCATGCCATGACTGCGCGGACAGCGCGGCGGTGGCGTCCTCGGACAGCCCCATCACTTTGCCCACCTCGCGGATCGCCCGCTTCGGCCGATAGTGGATCACCGTGGCGGCGATGCCGGCGCGCTCGCGGCCATAGCGCCGGTAGATGTACTGGATGACCTCCTCACGCCGCTCGTGCTCGAAATCCACGTCGATGTCCGGCGGCTCGCGGCGTTCGGTGGACACGAACCGCTCGAACAGCAGAGTGATCTGCGCCGGATCGACGGCGGTGATGTGCAGGCAATAGCACACGGCGGAATTTGCCGCCGAACCACGCCCCTGGCAGAGGATGTCGCGACTGACGGCGTAGCGCACGATGTCGTGCACCGTCAGGAAATACCGCGCGTAGTTGAGCTGCGCGATGATGCACAGCTCCTTCTCGATGGTGTCGCGTACCTGCGGCGGAATTCCCCCGGGATAACGCACCGCCGCGCCCTGCCAGGTCAGGTTGGCGAGATGCTCGTCCGGTGTCAGCCCGGGCGGGATCGATTCGTCAGGGTACTCATAGGCCAGTTCGGCAAGCGAAAAATCACTGCACTGCACGATGTCCTCGGCGCGCAGGACCGCCTCGGGATAGTCGCGGAACAGCCGGGCGATCTCCCGCGGCGACTTCAGATGGCGTTCGGCATTGGGCTGCAGCGCGAGCCCGGCCTGGTCGATACGACAGCCCAATCGGATGCAGGTCATCACATCCTGCAATGGCCGCCGGTCAGGCAGGTGATAGAGGACGTCGTTGGTTGCCACCATCGGTACCGGGAGTTCCGCCAGCGCGCGCAGACGGCCGGCGTCGTCGCCACGATAGCGACGGCTGGCTGCGACATGCGCCCGACGGCGGAAATCCACTTTCAGGCGATCGAGAAATGTCCGAAAGCCATCATCCAACCGGTCGGGCGGAACGACGATCAGCGTCTGTCCTTCACCATGCTCCAGCAGATCGGCGTAGTGCAGAAAGCAGCGGTTGGTGACCTTCGCGGCCTCGCCGGTGTCGCCATGCGGCACCCGCCCCTTGCCGACGGTGAGCAGCCGCGTCAGTCGTCCCCACGCCGCGCGATCCTGCGGATAGCAGAGCAGGTCCGGCGTGGCGTCGCGGAACGACAGGCGCGCGCCGACCACGAGACGGAGACTGACCTCCTTCGCCGCATCCCACATCCGCACCACGCCGGCCACGCTGTTGAGGTCGGTGATGCCGATGGCGGACAGCCCCAGCACCGACGCGGTCGCCGCGAGTTCTTCCGGCGACGAGGCGCCGCGCAGGAACGAGAATGCGCTCGCCACC
The DNA here is from genome assembly GCA_963812075.1 of uncultured Alphaproteobacteria bacterium. Taxonomy (GTDB): domain Bacteria; phylum Pseudomonadota; class Alphaproteobacteria; order Acetobacterales; family Acetobacteraceae; genus JAMXLO01. Next base: position 61,365 of record CAWETN010000010.1, on the reverse strand, counting down.
TGCAGTTCGGCGTACTCCATGGAATTCAGCCGAACAGCCCGTGCAGGTACCACTGCGGCATCCGGTCCGGTGCGTGCAGGCCAGCGCGGAAGATCCAGAACCTTGCTCCGTCGGAATCCTCCACACGGTAGTAGTCGCGGATCAGATCCGTCTCCGGGCGCCTGCCGGACTGCCGGCCGCGCCACCATTCGGCGGCGATCCGCTCGGGCCCTGCGGCGGCGCGCACGCGATGCGCTATGCCGCGCCAGTTGAAGCGGATGGGCGGATCGTCCGGCACCGGCGCGATCACCTCGATCGCCTCCGGCCGGCGCAGCAGCCGGATCGGCCGCGGCGCAGCGGGATCGTCCACCCAGGAAGGCCGCGCCATCGGCAGCGGCGGCACGCGCCGCACCGTGCGTTCCGGCACATGGCTGGCGAATGGCGCGACGCGCGACACGCGGTCGGTGCCCAGGCGATTGCCCAGCGTATCGACCACGTCCGCCAGGCGGTCGGCGCTATCCGGCGCCGCAAGCAACCGGGTCTGCGGTGCCCTCAGCGACTCCACCGCCTCAGCTTCCAAAACGATCGCCTCGATGCCGAAGCCCGGATCGATCGTGCCCAGCTTCTCGCACAGCAGCCTGCCAAGGGAACCGGCATCGCGCACCGGCAGCGCGGTACCCACCCCGATCTGCGGCATCACGTCATCGACCCGGAAGAACCGCGCGACGAAGCGCTGGCCGCCCTTGTCCTGCTCCGCCAGCCGACGGCACAGCCGTTCCGCAAGCTGCGCCAGGGCGCGCGCCAGGTCCTCCGGTGTGCCGATCGGTTCGGGAAAGGCCAGGCGCTCCTCCCACTCGATCGGCGGACGCGGCCAGTCGATCGCCTCCTCGATCGCGCCGAGCGCCTGATCCAGCCGCAGCATCGGCGAGGCGCCGAACCGCGGGGTGAGTTGCGCGCGCGGAATGCGCAGCAGATCCCGCACGCTGCGCAGGCCGAGGCGGCGTAACCCGCCCACCGTGCCGGCGTCGAGCCGCAGGCTGGCGATCGGCAGGTCGGCCATCGCCGCCTTCTCCTCCCCGTCCGGCAGAACGGTCCGATCGGCTCCCGCATGCGCCAGCGCCCAGGCCGCTCCGGTGGTGCCGGCCACCGCCAGGCGGCAGGGCACGCCGTTCCATTGCAGCCGCATCGCCAGGTCCTGCACCAGCGCGGCCTCGCTGGCGAACGCCGCCGTGCAGCCGGTGATGTCCAGCCACAGCCCCTCCAGCGGATCGGCCGCCGCCATCGGCGTGTAGCGCTCGCACCAGGCGGCAAGCTTCGCCAGGGCGGCTTCATCGGCCACGGGATCGGCCTCGACCGGGACCAGCGCAGGACAGATGGCGCGCGCGGCGGTCAGCGTCTGGCCTGGCGACAGCCCGTGACCTTCACCTGCCTTGCCCACCGCAACCAGGTGCCGCACGCCGCGGACCGTCTCGACCGTGACCAGCGGCCTATCCGGCGAGACGGGCGTGCCTCGGCTCAGGCGCGTGATCGGCCAGTGCGGCAACCACACGGAGAGGATGCGTCGCGTCATCCGAAACCTCCATGATCCATTCGCCCGGGCGTCCGCCCCGGGCATGCGTCAACGCCACGTGCCAGCGCGGCCGGCCGGGCGCCTTGCCTTCCTTCGCGCTGGGAACCGGGGTGAGGAGCCAGCGGGTGACCGCCACGCTGGCCTCGCGGTCGGCGGTCCGGTGGCCGTGCGGCCAGCGCCGCAGCACGAAGCCGGTGGAGCCGTGACCCAGGCAGGCAAGCTGCAGCCGGCGCGAGGCGGTGCGGTCGAACTGGCCCACCTCGCCCACCACGGCGGCGGCCACGCCCGCGCGCAGCGCCACCTCCATGGCAGCGAGCGTGTCCACGTCCTTTGCCGGACGGACCAGCAGCAGCCGGTTGGGGTCGAGCCCGTAGGACAACAGGCCGGGCGGGTGCAGGTCGCCGATGGGCGCGATCCAGAACACCGGCCGGGTCGGGGCGATGCGTGCCAGCAGAGCGGCGATGAAGGCCGCGGACAGCGCCGCGGTCTCCGCGTCCAGGCCCCCAGCCCCGATCTCGTGCAACTGGCCCAGCGACAGGCCGCCGCTCAGGCAGGCATCCACCCGGGGATCGCCGAACGGCAACACGCCGCCAGAGCTGGACGGCTTGTGCAGCAGCGCTGCCAGATGCGCCGGCAAGGGCCTGGTCCGTGGAAGCCGCGGCCGCAGGGGGAGCTCCTCGCGCGGAGAACCCGGGGTATCCTCAGCCGGCTGGTCTGCGATGTGGAGTAAGGGGCGCATGGCTATGTTCCTTATTTGTTCTCAGCCAGCGCCTGGAGTCGACGACTCAAATCCACCCTCCCCAATTCGTCAGTTCGCACGTTTCAGGAACGCCGCACCCGGCAGGTTGCCGGCGCACCCGCGCACTATCCGCGCATGAAGCCGTTCAGCTCCGGGGTCGGCATCGTCGTATCGACGTAGCCGAGACTGCCCTTCTCCTTCACCTCGCGCGCGGCGGCCAGCAGACCGGTCATCGCCGCGCGATACAGCGACGTCGCCAGGCTGATCCGCTTCACGCCGGCGTCCGCCAGCTCCGCCACCGAGAACGACCGGCCCTTGATGCCGCCCATGAAGTTGAACGGCTTCGACAGCGCCGAGCACACGGCGCGCACCGCCGCGAGGTCCGGCAGACCCGGCGCCATCAGCACATCGGCCCCCGCAGCCTCGAACGACTGCAGCCGCCGGATCACGTCATCCAGGTCGGGCTTGCCGCGCAGGAACCCCTCGGCGCGGGCCGTCAGGGTGAACGGGAACGGCATGGCACGCGCCGCCTCCACTGCCGCCGCAACGCGCTCGCGCGCCAGGCCGGCATCGTAGAGCGGCTGTTGCGCGTCGCCCGTCGCATCCTCGATCGAGCCGCCGACGAGACCGATCTGCCCGGCCATGCGGATGGTCAGCGCGGCATCCTGCGGCGAGTCGCCGAACCCCTTCTCCAGATCGGCCGACACCGGCAGGTCGGTCGCGTCCACCACGGCGCGCGCATGCGCCAGCGACTCTTCCCGGCTGATCGCCCCGTCGCGGCGTCCGAGCGCGCCGGCCGCCGCACCGCTCGATGTCGCCAGTGCGGCAAAGCCGACGCCGGCCAGGATGCGCGCGGAGCCGGCGTCCCACGCGTTGGCGATGACGAAGCAGTTGTCGTGCAGTGCGCGGAACCGATCGGCCTTCTCAGTCTGGGTTGCCATCGCTCGTTCCTCCCGATGCCTCACCCACCATGGCAAGCGCTCCGCAATGCGGCAATCGCGTCTGGTGGACCAAACCGAACCGCGGTTGACGGACCAAACCGCCTGCTCCAGCGTCGCAACAACGAGCGGGAGCGTGTCGATGGCGAGCGATTACACCGTGGGCGACCTGGTGGCCGAATTCCTCACGCAATGCGGCGTCACCACCGCGTTCGGCATCGCCTCGGTGCACAACATCCCGATGCTGGATGCAATCGGCCGGCGCAACGCCATCCGCTTCGTCATGGCGCGCGGCGAGCTGGGCGGCGCGCACATGGCGGACGGCTACGCACGCGTCTCCGGCGGCCTGGGCGTGATCTTCTCTTCCACCGGGCCGGGCGCGGCGAACGCGATCGGCGGGCTGATCGAGGCGCGCTTCTCCGGCACGCCCGTGCTGCACATCACCGGCCAGACCTCGACGAAATTCGTCGATCGCGAGATGGGCACCGTGCACGACGCGCCGGACCAGCTTGGCATGCTGCGCTCGGTGTCGAAGAGCGCCTACCGCGTGCGTTCCGCGCAGCAGGCGATCGGCGTGCTGACCCGCGCGGCAGTCGATGCGCTGACGCCGCCCACTGGCCCGGTCAGCGTCGAGGTGCCGATCGACCTGCAACGCGTGCCGGTCGAGCGTCCGGCGATCTTCGACTATTTCGTGCTGCCGCTGCCGCCGCCGCGCACGCCGTCGGATGCCGAGCTCGACGAGCTCGCTGCGCGCGTGACCGCGGCGAAGCGGCCGATGCTGTGGCTGGGCTCCGGCGCGCGACGCGCCAGTACGGCGGTGCACAAGCTGCTCGATCTCGGCTTCACTATGCTCAACAGCGCCAACGGCAAGGGCACGGTGTCCGAGGAGCATCCGATGAGCCTGGGCGCGCTGCACGGCAACGGCATGCCGAAGATCCAGCAGTTCTACCAGACCGTGGATCTGATGCTCGCCGTCGGCACGCGCCTGCGCGGCCAGGAGACCGGCGACTTCGTGGTGAAGCTGCCGTCCAACATCATCCAGATCGATGTCGATCCGCTGGCCAACGGCCGCACCTATGCCAACAGCTATTTCGTCTGCGGCGACGCGCAGGCGACGCTGGAGGCGCTGCTGCCGCGCATCGAGGGCCGGATGAAGCTCGACTCTGCCTATCGCAGCGATTTCTCCGCCCTGAAGCAGGCCGCACGCGACGACTTCCTTGCCACGCTCGGCGTCTACGGCACATTCCCCGAGCAGCTGCGTCCGGTGATGCCGAAGGATGCGATCTGGGTGCGCGACGTGACGCAGAGCAACACCACCTGGGGCAACCGCATCTTCCCGGTCTACAGCCCGCACCAAAGCGTCTTCCCGGTCGGCGCCGGCATCGGCCAGGGACTGTCGCTGAGCCTCGGCGCCGCGGCGGCGGCGAACGGGCGCAAGACCATCTGCATGACCGGCGACGGTGGCTTCTTTCTCAATGTCGGCGAGCTGTGGACCGCGGTGCAGGAGAACCTCGATCTCAGCGTCATCGTGATGAACGACCGCGGCTATGGCGTGATCAAGCGCATCCAGGACGCCACCGCGCAGGGCCGCCGCTTCTTCGCCGACCTGCAAGGCCCCGACCTCGGCCAGCTTGCCGCACTGGCCGGCATACCGTTCTGGAAGGTGCAGAGCGCCGAGGCGTTCGGTGCCACGGTGGCGAAGTCGATCGCGCACAAAGGGCCGAGTTTGGTCGAGGTCGACATGACCGCGGTCGGCGAGTTCCCCGCCTACTATCCGTTCAACCAGCGCTCCGCCGCCTGAACGCGCGATGCGCGGCCTCGTCGGTGTGGCCGCGCTGCTCGCCCTCGCCTGGGCGCTGAGCGAGGACCGCCGCCGCATTCCCTGGCGCACCGTCGCCGCCGGCATCGCGCTGCAATGGGCGCTGGCACTGCTGCTGCTGTTCCTCCCGCCGGCGAGCGCGCTGATCCTGCTGCTGAACGACGGCGCCACGGCGTTGCAGAACGCGACGCAGGCCGGCACCGCCTTCCTGTTCGGCTATCTGGCCGGCCCGCCGCTGCCGTTCGCCGAGACGCATCCCGGTGCGGGCTTCATTTTGGCGTTCCAGGCGCTGCCGCTGGTGCTGACGATCAGCGCGCTCGCGTCGCTGCTGTTCCATTGGGGCGTGCTGCAGCGGATCACCGCCGCCTTCGCCTGGCTGCTGCGCCGCGCGATGGGCGTCGGCGGCGCGCTCGCGCTGGGGGCCGCGGTGCACGTGTTCGTCGGCATGATCGAGGCGCCGCTGCTGGTGCGTCCCTATCTCGCGCGCATGCAACGGGGAGAACTGTTCGCACTGATGACGTGCGGCATGGCCGGCGTCGCCGGCACGGTGATGGTGATCTACGCCTCGTTCCTCGCACCGCTGGTGCCGAATGCGCTGGGCAACATCCTGATCGCCTCGGTGATCAGCACGCCGGCGGGATTGGCGCTGGCGGCGCTGATGGTGCCGTTCGGTCCGGCAGAGACAGAGGCGACGCTGCTGATCGAGCATCCACCGGTGAGCGCTCTCGATGCGCTGGTGAAGGGCACCATCGACGGCGTGCCCGTCCTCGTCGGCATCGTCGCGACGTTGCTGGTGGCGGTGGCCCTGGTCGCACTGATCAACGCGGCGCTGGGTGAACTGCCGCACTGGGGCGACGCCCCTGTCACGCTGCAACGCATCTTCGCCTGGCCGTTCCGTCCGGTGATGTGGCTGATCGGGCTGAGCTGGGACGAAGCCGGGACCGCCGCGACACTGATGGGCACCAAGACAGTGCTGAATGAGTTCGTCGCCTATGTGAACTTTGCCGCGCTGCCGTCGGACACGTTCGCGCCGCGCTCGCGCCTTATCCTGACCTACGCATTGTGCGGCTTCGCGAATTTCGGCAGCCTGGGCATCGTGATCGGCGGCCTTGGCGTCATGGTGCCCGAGCGGCGGCACGAGGTGGTCGCACTCGGCATGCGCTCGATCCTATCGGGGACGTTGGCCACCTGTATGAGCGGCGCGGTGGTGGGGCTGCTCGCGGGATAGGGGAGGTAACACGAGTGGACGGCAGGCGACCCAGCGTGTCCTCGTTGCGCGGCATCGTCGCCGCGGGGCATCCGCAGGCGGCACAGGCGGGGGCCGCGATCCTGCGTGCCGGCGGCAACGCATTCGATGCCGCCGCTGCCACCGCCGCCGCGCTGAACGTCACCGAACCGTACATGTCGGGCCTTGCCGGCATGGGCATGGCGACCTGCTACATCGCCGCCGAACGACGCGTGCGCACGCTCGATTTCATCACGCGTGTGCCGTCGGAGTTTCCCGCCGGCCGCTTCACCGATCGTGAGGAGCTGGCGCGCGGTCCAATCGCCGCCGGCACGCCGGGCAACCTCGCCGGCTGGTGCGAGCTGGTGCGTGCCTATGGCAGGAAGTCACTGGCCGAGGTGTTCGCGCCGACCATCGCGTTGGCGCGCGATGGGTTTCCGCTGGTCGAGTACAACGTATCGGCGATCAACGACACGATTGCCGAGTTCAAGGGCCGGCACGCGTTCTACGACGACTGGGCGCGCACCTACACGGGCGGCAGCGCTGCGACATTGGGCAAGGTGCTGCGCCAGCCCGACCTGGCGCGCACGTACGAGGCGATCGCCGCCGAAGGGCCTCGCTACCTACATGGCGGCGCGCTTGGCCGCGCGGTTGTCGCGCAGGTCCGCGGATTGGGCGGCTGTCTGACGCTGGCCGATTTGGAATCGGTCGAACCCGTCTGGCTCGATCCGCTGACGGCGGCGTATCGCGGGCTTGACGTGCATACGCTGCCGCCGCCGTGTGAGGGGTTCCAGTACCTGCTGACGCTGCGCATCCTGGATGGCTTCGACCTTGCTGCGATGGAACGCAACGGCGTCGCGCATCTGGATGCGGTGTATCGTGCGATCCGCCTCGCCGCGGGCACGCGGATCGCGCACAACAATCCCTCACCCGCACACCTGGCGCGTCTGCTGTCGGACAATACGGTGCGGGCGCAGCGCGACCACGTACGCGACGATGCGGCGATCGAAGGACTGACCGAGCAGTTCGTCGGCACCACGCAGCAACACACCACGTCGTTCTCCGTCGCCGATGCCGACGGCAATGTCGTGTGCATCACTCAGAGCCTGGGCGCGAAGTTCGGCTGCGGCGTCGTCGTGCCGGGCCATGGCGTGTGCCTCAACAACTTCCTGTACTGGGGCGAGGTTGATCTGCGCGGACCGAATGCCTTGCGACCAGGCGGTGCGCTGGCGCTGCCGATGGCGCCCAGCATCGCCACGCGCAACGGCCGGCCCGTGCTGGCCCTCGGCACGCCGGGCAGTTACGGCATCTGCCAGACGCAGCCGCAGGCGCTGATCCAGCACGTCGACTTCGGTCTCGGCATCCAGGACGCGATCGAGGCCCCGCGCGCGCGGCTGTGGGATGGCCGGCGCGTGCAGGTGGAATCACGCATCTGCGCCGACACCATCGCGTCGCTGTGCACGCGTGGTCATGCCGCCGAGGCGACGGCGGAATGGACGACGGCGGTCGGCGGCATGCAGGGTATCGCCATTGATCCGGCAACCGGCGTGATGACCGGCGGCTGCGATCCGCGGCGGGACGGCTTCGTGGCGGCGGCATGAGGGAGACGACGCGATGGCACAGGCACCGACGCTCCTGCATCGCTGGTTCGAGGAAGTGTGGAACCAGCAGCGAGAGAGTGCGATCGACGAGTTGATGGCGGACGACGCGCTGGTGCACGGCATCGGTCCGGATGGCCAGCCGCTCAAAGGGCCGGCCGCGTTCAAGCCGTTCTTCCACCAGATCCGCACCGCGTTTCCCGATATCCGCATCACCGTGGAGGATGCGCTGGTGGACGGCGACAGGATCGCCATTCGCTGCGCGGTGACGGCGACGCATACCGGGCCGGGCATGGCGCCCGCGCCCACCAACAAGATGGCGCGCTTCGGCGGCATGTGCATCGCGCGCGTCAAGGACGGCAAGATCGTCGAAGGCTGGAACAACTTCGACTTCCTGTCGATGTATCAGCAGCTTGGCATGACGCTGAACTAGGGGAGGACAGATATGCACTGGACCGATCGACGGGAACGCTTCCGCGCGCTGCTGGCGGGCGACAAATGCCTGCATCCGGGATCGGTGTTCGATCCGATCTCGGCGCGCATCGCCGAGGAGCTGGGGTTCGAGGTGGGGATGTTCGCCGGCTCGATCGCGTCGTTCACCGTGCTCGGTGCGCCGGACCTGATCGTGCTGACGCTCAGCGAGTTCGCCGAGCAGGCGTACCGCATCAACCGCGCGGGCAAGCTGCCGCTGCTGGTCGATGCGGATCATGGCTACGGCAATGCGCTGAACGTGATGCGCACGGTGCAGGAACTGGAGACCGCGGGCGTCGCCGCGATGTGCATCGAGGACACGCTGCTGCCGAAGACCTACAGCGAGAAGAAACCGGGCCTGATCTCGCTGGAGGAAGGCGTGGGCAAGATGCGCGCCGCGGTCGCCGCGCGCGAGGATCCATCGTTCGTCATCGTCGGTCGCACCAGTGCGGCGGCGTTGACCGGCACCGAGGACGTGCTGCGCCGCGCCAAGGCGTATGAAGAAGCAGGCGTCGACGCGCTGTTCTTCGCCGGTGGCGTGACGCGCGAGCAGTTGGACGCGATCCATTCGGCGGTGAAGCTGCCGCTGATGATGGGCGGCGGCAATGCGCCGGACCGCGACTACCTTGCCAGCCGGCGCGTGCGGATCGCGTTGCAGGGGCACCAGCCGTTCTCGGCCGCGGTGCAGGCGGTCTACAACACGCTGAAGGCGCTGCGCGAGGGGACGAAGCCCGCAGACCTACAGGGGATTGCGTCGGCCGAGACGATGCGACGCGTCACGCGCGACGGCGACTACAAGAGCTGGACGGAGAAGTTCCTGGGGGGGTGAGGCACCCCCTCCCCGACCCTCCCCCGCTGCCGCGGGAGAGGGTTAGCGAAGGGGTTTCTACGCCTCGTTCGACTTGTCCAGCACCGGCTGGAATGCCGCCGTCGCCTTCTTCAGCTCCGTCGCCGGATCGGCGCCTGCAACGATGTTGGTGACCGCCGTGCCGACCGTGTCGCGGAACTCGGTCACCGGCACGATCACCGGCAGGCCCGACCGCGCCATCTTCAGGCTGGTCTGCGTCGTCTCGAACCACTCCGGGGGGAACGCGCTGCCCTTGAGCACGTCGGCATCGTCGTAGCAAGACAGCCGCGCCGGCGTTCCGGAACCGGTGCGCAGCACCTCGGTCAGCATCCTCTTGCCTGTCGCCCACTGCACGAACAGCCAGGCCGGCTTCTTGTTCTTCGCGGTCGCCGGGATGCCGATGCCGTCGATGAACGTGGCGCAGTTGCGCACCTTACCGGCGGGATCGGGGGCGAAGCCGATCTTGCCCACGACCTTCGACTTGTTCGGATCGATCATCGGCGCCGAGAAGCCGATGCCGTCCCACCAGATCGCCGCGCGGCCCTGCATGAAGGTGGTCTGGCACTCGTTCCAGTTGAAACCGATCACCCCGGGCGGCGCGCATTCGCGCATGATCTTCTGGTACCACGTGGCGGCCTCGATCGCTTCCGGTGTGTCGGTCAGCAGCTTCCTGCCGTCGGCCGTGACGGTCTCCTGGTCCCATTTCAGCAGGATGTCGTCCCAGAACGTCATGTTGGCGTTCTTCAGGCCGCGGCCGACGAAACCGTACACGCCCTTCGACGCGTCGGTGAGCTGGTGCGCCATCGTCATCGTCTCCTCCAGCGTCTTCGGCGCCGCGTTCAGCCCCTTCTGCGCGAACAGCTCCTTGTTCCAGTACAGGATGAACAGGTCCTGGTTCAGCGGTAGCACGTTCAGCTTGCCGTCCGGCCCGGTCGCCACCTCCATCGACGGCTTGCTGAAGTCCGCCTGGTTGAAGTCGGTCGCGGTCAGCGATCCATCGGCGATGAACGGGCGCAGATCCGCCATCCAGTTGGCGCGCTCGATCAGCCGCTTCTGCACGTGCATACCGACATTGACCACGTCGAAGCTCGGATGGCCGGTGGCCATCTCCATCGCCACCTTCGGCCGCTGCTGCTGTTCGGGGATCTGCTCGAAGCCGACCTTGATGCCGGTCAGTTCCTCGAACTCCTTGATGTGCGCCTTGGCGACGTCGCCACGCGGCGAAAGCTGGTAGTTTACCTCGATCGACTGGCCCTTGAACTGCTTCCAGTCGAAGGCGGACTGCGCGTTGGCGCGCTCCACGATGGCGGGCGCGGCCAGGGTGGATGCGGCGGCTGCCAGCAGGTGGCGACGGCGGATCATGGGTTTCCTCCAGGTCAAGGCTCGGCGGCTTATAGGACCTCAGCCACCCTTCACGCCACCCGCGGTCAGGCCGGCGACGATCTCCTTCTGCATCAGCAGCGTCAGCAGCAGCACCGGCGCGGTCACCACCAGGGCTGCGGCGGCAAGCGGGCCCCAGCTGATCTGCTCGAAGGTCAGCACGTTGTAGACCGCGACCGGCAGGGTGCGGGTGGTGCGGCCGGCCAGCACCACGCCGAAGATGAAGTTGTTCCACGAGAAGATGAACGACAGGATCATCGCCACCATGATGCCGGGCCGCGCCAGCGGCATCGCGACGTGCAGGAACGCCTGCCAGATCGTCGCGCCATCCACCAGCGCGGCCTCCTCGAGCTCGCCGGGCAGGCCCTCGAAGAAGCCGATCATCACCCAGACGACGATCGGCACGGTGATCACCAGATGGGTGATCACCAGCGGCGTCAGCGTGCCGATCATGCCGAGCCACTGGAACATCAGGAACAGCGGGATCAGGTAGGACAGGCCAGGCGTGACGCGCGCGATCAGGATCAGCGCCGCGGCCTTGGTGGCCTTCGCCTTGGCGATGCCGTAGCCGGCCGGCACGCCGAGCAGCAGTGCGAGGCCGGTGGCGGAGAACGACACGATCACCGAGTTGATCGTGTAGGTGAGGAAGTCGTTCTTCTCGAACACGTCGACGAAGTTGGCGAGCGTCGGCGGATGCGGGATGAACACCGGCGGATAGGCGGTGTTGTCGACCTCGTTCTTCAGCGACAGCGACAGCATCCACAGGAAGAACAGCACCGCCGGCGAGACCAGCAGGAGCACCGACGCATACAGCCCGGCTCGGCCGAACGCGCGGCGGAGGCGATGGCGGTTCATCGCCACGCCTCGCGCTGGCGGACGCGCAGCAGCAGCAGGCTGATCAGCAGGATCAGCACGAAGAACACCACCACGATGGCCGAGCCGTAGCCCAGGTCGTAGTAGGCGAACGCGGTCTGGTACAGCAGGATGTTGATCGTCTCGCTCGATGTGCCCGGGCCGCCCAGCGTGATGACGTAGATCGTGTCGAACGTCTTCAGCGCGTCGATCAGCCGGATCACGGTGGCAACCATGATGAACGGCCAGACCAGCGGCAGGGTGATGTGGCGGAACATCTGCCACGCGCTGGCGCCGTCGAGGATCGCCGCCTCGTACGGGTCCGGCGGCAGGCTGGCGATGCCGCCAAGCACGATCAGCATCACCAGCGGCGTCCACTGCCAGGTCTCCACCATGACCAGAGTCGGGATCACGGTGCTGCTGTCGTAGACCCAGCTCGAGGGCGGCAGGCCGACCGAGGTCAGCAGGTAGTTCAGCACGCCAAGCTGCGGGTGGAACATCATGGTCCACACCAGCGCGATCGCCACCGGCGTCGCCATCATCGGCAGCACGAACAGCGTGCGCGCCAGCCCGCGCAGCCGAAACTGCGAGGCGAAGCACACCGCCGCCCACACCCCGAGCAGCACCGGCGCGATCACCGTGCCGGCGGTGAACCAGAGCGTGCGGACGATCGACCACAGGAAGCGTTCGTCCTGCAGCATCTTGGCGTAGTTGGCCAGGCCGACGAACGGCGTGGCGCCGGTCACCTTCCAGTCGTGCACCGACATGAAGAGGGTGAAGACCCAGGGGAACAGGATCACCAGCAGCACGACCGCCGCGGCGGGAACGGCAAAGGCCCAATAGCGCCGCGCATAGGCATGCCCGCGCGCGGCCGCGGGCCGAAGCATGGTGGTTGCGGTGGTCGTGCTCATCTGTCTCAGCCTGGCAAGGCGATCCGTCGTCCTACACCCTTCGGCAACGGCTTGTCGCCACGTGCCCGGACCGCCCGCTGCAGGCGCGCCGCGAGATCCTCCGGGAACGGCGCCACACGACGCACCGACAGGTCGATATGCAGCGCGATCAGCTCCTGCGCCGCGACCCGATGTCCGCCCTCAGCATGGAACATCTCGTGGAAGTAGTGCATCCGCTTGGCGTCCGCGCCCAGCAGATGCGGCACCACGCGCACCCGCTCGCCCACCCGCACCTCGCGCTCGTACAGCGTGTGGGTCTCGGCGGTGAACGTCGAGTTGCCGGTCGCGTCGCGATACGCCTGGCCCACACCCAGCTTGTCGTACATCAGGTCGGTCGCCAGGTCGAACAGCACGACATAATAGGCCAGGTTCATGTGGCCGTTGGCATCGATCCACTCGGGCAGGACCACGCCGTCACAATGCGGAAACTCCATGGGGCGGCACCTTGTTGACGAACATGCGAGGGGTCAAGCACACACGGACGATGCGTCTCATCCGCGTGCACGATCCTGAGGTCGCCGACGGCCTGCCGCCGGACGAGCGGTGGCGCGCCATGCTGGCGGTCGCTATCGCCATCGCCATGTCGGTGCTGGTCACCTCGATCGCCAATATCGCGCTGCCGACCATCGCGCGCGACCTGAATACGACACCGGCCGCGTCGATCTGGGTGGTGAACGCCTATCAGCTCGCGGTGACGGTGACGCTGCTGCCGTTCGCCTCGATCGGCGACATCTACGGCCACCGACGCGTCTATGTATGGGGCCTCGCCGTCTACACCGCGGCATCGTTCGTCTGCGCGGTGGCGCCGTCGCTGCCGGTGCTGGTGATCGGCCGCGTGCTGCAGGGTTTCGGCGGCGCCGGAATCATGAGCGTCAACGGCGCGCTGGTCCGTTTCATCTACCCGCGCGAGGCGCTCGGCCGCGGCATTGGGTTCAATGCGCTGGTGGTCGCGGGTTCCTCCGCCGCCGGCCCCTCGGTCGCGGCGGGAATCATGTCGGTGCTGTCCTGGCCCTGGCTGTTCGCGCTCCAGGTACCAGCGGGCATCGTCTCGCTCTGGATGGCGCACCGCTTCCTGCCGCGCACGCCGCGAACTGGGCATCCGTTCGATCCGCTGAGCGCGGTGATGAACGCGGTCACCTTCGGCCTGTTCATCACCGCGCTGGACGGCATCGGGCGCGGCCAGGGTGCAGCCACCGTGCTGATCGAACTCGCCGTCAGCATCGTGGTCGGCTGGTTCTTCGTGCACCGGCAGTTCACGCTGGCCGCGCCGATGCTGCCCGTGGATCTGTTCCGCCGCCCGGTGTTCGCACTGTCGGTCGCCACTGCGATCTGTGCGCACGGTGCCCAGCTCATCGCGTTCGTGGCGCTGCCGTTCTACTTCCAGTACGTGAGCGGGCTGTCGCCGATCCAGATCGGCGTGCTGATCACCCCCTGGCCGGCGGCACTGGTGGTGATGGCGCCGATCGCCGGGCGCCTGGCAGACCGCTATCCCGCCGGGCTGCTCGGCGGCTTCGGACTCGCGGTGATGACCGTGGGCCTACTGCTGGTGCTGTTCCTGCCGGCGCGCCCGGCGCAGCTCGACGTGGCGTGGCGGCTCGCCGTCTGCGGCGTCGGCTTCGGCTTCTTCCAGTCGCCCAACAACCGGCTGATGATCGCCAGCGCGCCCCGCGAGCGGGCCGGCGCCGGCAGCGGCATGCTGTCCACGTCCCGCCTGCTCGGCCAGACCACCGGCAGCGCCCTGGTCGCACTGGTGTTCGGCCTCTTCCACGGCGGCGAGGATGCGATCGAACTTGGCACCCGGTTCGCGATCGGCATGGCCGCCGGCTTCGCCGCACTCGCCATGGTGCTCAGCTCGCTACGGCTGCGGCAGAAGCAGACGGTGTGATCGCTAGGCCGCCTTGCTCGCGCTGCCCTTCCACCGCTGGGCAATATCGTCCAGGCAAGCCTCCAGCGCCGGACCCAGCCGCACCGTCACCCGCTGCAGCCGCTCTACCAGCGCCTCGGCGTGCGAACGGTCGTCGCGGGCGACCGCGTCGGCGATCTCCTCGAGCACGTCGCCGAGTCCGACCGCGCCGCAGGTGTCCGCCAGATCGCTCAGCTCCTTGCAGCTGCGCACGATGGAGCCCGCCTCCCATCCCGGCAGCAGCTCGCCAAGACGCAGGCAGCGCCCCGTGGCATTGACGACGAACTCGCCTACGCAGGCGCGTGCGCGGTCGATGCCGACGACCGCCACCATCTCCTCGAGGAAGACCTGCGAGACGTCCGAGGCGTAGTCGGCCAGCGCCACCACCGGAGTCGCTGCCTGTACGGCTCCGACTTGCTGCGGCAGGCGGGCACCGCCCCACAGCCAGCGGCGCAACGTTGCACCCAGGCGGTCGAGATTGACCGGTTTCTCGAGCACAGCGTCGAATCCCGCCTCGGCGCAGCGCTTGCGCACCACCGGGCCTTTGAGCCCGGTCAGCGCGATGATTGGGATGGTCGCACCCCGCCCGCCCATGCCACGGATCTTTCGCGTCGCGGCGAACCCGTCGCGGTGCGGCATCTGGATATCCATCAGGATCGCATCGAAGCCGTCGTGGCTGGCGAGCCGCACCGCTTCGTCGCCGTCATTGGCGGCAAAGGCCGTGAAGCCCCGGCGCGACAGGGCGGCAACCAACAACGCCTGGTTCACCTTGTCGTCCTCGACCACCAGCACGCGGCCGCCGCGCATCGTCGGTGCCATCGGCCGCAAGGCCTCGATCGGCGAGCGCTGCGCCAGCAGTTGCTGCGCCAGCGATGCCACCTGGTATGGATCGGCCGCCGTAGGGAGAGTCGCATCGACCCGCCCGGTGACGTCCTCGTCGCCGAGCCAGATCACGACGGTGCGCTGGGCGAACGCGGTGTCGCGCAGGCGCAATACGAAGGCATCGGCGGCCATGCCGACCAGCCCGTCCTGCACGATGACGAGATCCAGTGCCCCGCGCTGCGCCTCGATGCGCTCGGCGAGCGCCAGGCCGATATAGCCGTCCGGCGCCGCCTCCACGATCACCCCGGCGTCGCCCAGCTGGCCGGCGATGGTGCGCGTCCTGACATCGTCGTCGCCCACCAGCAGTGCCGTGCGGCCGGCGAAGCGCTCGCGGCCAGGTGCCTGCACGATGCGCTCGGCCGGAAACTCGAAGGTGAACTCGCTGCCGACGCCGAGGGCGCTCTCCACCGTCAGCGAGCCGCCCATCAGGGTCGCATTCTCGCGGCACAGCGACAGGCCAAGACCAAGTCCCGGGTGTCCCGCCTCCGCCTGGTCGCGACCGCGCTTGAAACGCTCGAAGATCAGTGTGCGTTCGTCCGGGGCGATCCCCGGCCCGGTGTCCGACACGGCCAGCTTGATGGTGGCGCGGCCGTCCTGGTCGGCCACCGCCGACGCGCGCACCTCCACATGCCCGCTCGCGGTGAACTTGATGGCGTTGCCGACCAGATTGAACAGTGCCTGCCGAACGCGGGTGGGATCGACCAGCCAGTGGCCGCGCAGCAGGTCGTCGAACCGCGTCTTCAGCTCCAGGCCCTTGTCGCGGGCCTGCGGCTGCAGCGTCTCGGTCACCTCCTGCACCAGCCCGATCATGTCCACCTCGTCGGTCTGCAGACCAGTGCCGCCGACCTCGCCGCTGGCGATCTCCAGCAGGCCGTTCAGCATCGCCAACAGGGCGTCGCAACTGGCGCGGATCCGCTCCAGCCAGAGCCGCTGGTCCTGCTCCAGTTCGCTGTCGAGCAGCAGCGAACAGATGCCCATGATCGAATTCATCGGCGTGCGCACGTCGTGGCCAAGAGCGGTAAGCACCCGGTCGCGGTCGCGTTCCACGGCGGCGGCCGCCTGCTTTGCCGCACGATTCTCCGCCGACTCGCTGTCCACCGCCGTCTGCAGACGGACCTCGTTCGTCACGTCGCGGCCAGAGCAGGCGTAGCGGCCGTCCGGCAGCGGGACGAGGTTCACTCGATGCACCCGCTGCTGCCCGCCATCCGGGTTGCCGAAGGTCACCAGGACATTGTCCAGCCGCGTGGAAGCCTGAAGTGCCTCGCCTAGCGCGGGGGGCGACGATGCCCCGATCGCGGCCAACAGGGGACGGTCGAGCGCCTCGCGCAGTTGCTCTGGAGCATAGCCCTGCACGTCGGCGATGCGCCCGCGCCGATCCAGCTCGGCCGACCAGTCCACACCGAAACCGACCGGCGCCGGGCCTGGACGCCTGCCGCTCCAGCGGAACGACACCGCGAACAGCATGCAGGCCAGCAGCACCGCCGAGAGATAGACGCCCAGGACGCCAATCCCGCGAATGTCCAGCCAGTGGCTCCGCATGGCGAGACCGGTGTCGATGAGAGCGGTCACGCTCGCGTCGAGCGTGCGCAGCGGGACCGAAACCGACAGCTGGGCCGGAATGCCGAGAAGGCGGTTGGCCTCGGAAATGAACCCATCGAGTGCTTCCGGGTCACTCTCCGGGGTCGGGGATCGCGACCCGGCGGGGTCCCGCACAGGCAGCGTCAGACCACCGCCGACACCGTTCAGTTCAATGGAGGCGCCCTGCACGAAGGCGGCGTGGCCGACCAGGCGGGCGAGATCATCCAGCCGCAACACGGCGCCTACGAGCCCAGCGGGCTTGCCCAACGGGTCGCGCACCAGCCGCGTCAACACCATCGAAGGCCCGCTGCGCAGCCAGGACGCAGTGCGCTGCATCGCCAGCGGCGCGGCATTGTCGGCGACGGCGCGACGGAACCAGTCCGCGTCTGCCACGGTGGAATCGCCCGTGGCGAACGGTGCCGACGACGCCAGCAGCTGTCCCGACGCGCTGACGGCAAACGTCGCCCCCACCGGCGGCAGCGCAGCCTGAAGACGCAGCATCCTTCCGGTGAGCGCGACCTTGTCCCCCTGGAGGTCAGCCGCCCGGATCGTCTCGGTCGCGTCGGCGAACTGCCCGAGCTGCACGTCGATGGAGGCAGCCACCGACGTGGCCGAGACCGCCAGACTGTTTCGCACGTCGCCTGCCAACTGCGCGGTCTGCAGGTGGGCGGCGACGCCCCAGGCCGCCATCAGCAGCAGGACTCCGGCCAGCAGCGCAATACAACGCGACAGCAGCCGCAACGGCGCTGTCGAAAGTCGGGGGAAGCGCTTCACCAGGGCCCTCCGTCGGGTCGCGCTACAGGGACGCTGTACTATAGCGTCTTCGTGCGTGCGCAGTCGAACCAATCTTGTCCCGGTTTATCCGACGGACCGATGGTGAACGTGGTGATTGGTTGCGCGGGCGCTCCAACCTCGAACGTGCCGCCGCTCAGCAGCACGAGGATACGGCTCAGCGCGCTCTCGTCCGAGCCGAGCGCCACCGCGAGCTGGCGAGCCGCGGCCCGCCTCGCGGCGACCTGCCAGGACCCCGCCTGACCGGTGAAGCGCAGTTGGGCGCTACCCGGCGCCTGGGCAGGCGCGGCCAGCGTGACCACGAGGCGGATCGGGGCATCCCGGCGGACCGTCACGAGCAGCGAGCTGCCGGACGCGGCGGCCATTGCGGTGCACTCCTCCTCGCCCGCATTGAACGTCCAGCCGGTCCGCACCACCACGCGAGGCGCCGGGCGCCGGACCAGGGGCGGCACGGCCGGCACCGAGGCCTCGTGGCGTTCCTCCTGGACCGGCGGCGGCGGCTCGCAACCGGCCAGAAGCAGCATCGGAGCCACCAGGGCTCCGATGCCGATCCATAGGGTTCGAGCGGACAAGGCAGCGTCCGGTCAGCGGATCACGATCTCGACCCGGCGGTTCTGCGGCTCGCGCACGCCCGGTCCGGTCTGGACCAGCAGATTGGTGTCGCCGAAGCCCTGAGCGGTGATCGCGCTCGCCGGAACGCCGTCCTTGATCAACTCGACCTGCACCGCACGCGCCCGGCGCAGCGAGAGGTCCTGATTGTACTGATGCGTACCGGATGTGTCGGTGTAGCCGTTTACCTCGATCCGCGTGTACTGCACGCGCGTCGAGTTGTCGGCCGCTTCGCGGATGATCTGCCGCGCCCGGTCGGTCAGCGTCGCCTTGTCCCAGTCGAAGAAGACCAGGTAGGAGCGCGACGCCGCCGGAGCCGGAGCCGCGGTCGGCGCCGCTGCCGGGATCGGGGCAGCCACGTTGAAGGCATAGCGCACGCCAAGCAGGAAGCTGTGGTTGTACTGGTGCTGGACCTTGAGCGTGGCGGGCAGCACCGCCGGCACGTCCGCCACCACCTGGTTGCCCGCGAAGTTCTCGCTGCCCGGGATGCCGAAGAAGCGGTACTCCGACGTGATCGACAGGCCCGGAACGCCGGGTATCGGGAACGACAGGCCGCCGATCGCCTGGAAGGCAAAACCCCCCTTGGTCTCGTCGAAATGGTTGCGGAGCAGCGGGAAGCTGTTCGCGGTGAACACAGCGCTGCGCGAGAGGTTCGACCAGGCGTAACCGGCGCCGCCGCCGACATAGGGAAAAATCCACGGAATCCCGACGTCGATGTCGAACAGCACATTGGCCATCACGCCATAGGTCTGGAACGTGCCACTGGAACTCGAGGCAAAGTTCGTCCGGCCAAGGTCGGCGTGCCGGTAGTTGCCCTCGAGCTCGAAGCGGAAGCCATTCCCCAGCGCGTAGCCGACGCTGCCCAGCCCGACGAAGCCGCCGCGCGGCTCCAGCGCGGCGCCGCCGGCCAGCGGGTAGTTTTCCGGCAGATTGTAACCGGCGCCAGCTCCGACATAGAGGCCCTGGAACGGCTGCGCCTGGGCAGCAAGCGGCGCGGCCAGCAGGGCGGCAAACGCCAGCGAGAGACTGCGGAACCGCATCCTCGAATCCTCCTCAGGCCCGGACGAAAAGGGGCGCCTTGCGGCGCCCCGTTCCGTGGTCGTTCGTGCAGCCGCGGCAGATCAGCGGATGATGATCTCGACCCGGCGGTTCTGCGGCTCGCGCACGCCCGGTCCGGTCGGCACCAGCAGGTTGGTGTCGCCAAAGCCCTGTGCGGTGATCGCGTTCGCCGGAACGCCGTCCTTGATCAGTTCGGCCTTGACCGCATTGGCGCGACGGATCGACAGGCCCAGGTTGTACTCAGGCGTGCCCGAGGTGTCGGTGTAGCCGTTCACCTCGATGCGCGTGTACTGGACCTTCGTCGAGTTGTCCGCCGCCTCGCGGATGATCTGGCGCGCACGATCGGTAAGGTTGTACTTGTCCCAATCGAAGAACACCAGGTAGGAGCGAGCCGGCGCCTGGGCCGGGACCGCAGCCGGCGGGGGCGCCGGCGGAGGCGGCAGGAAGTTGTAGCGGAGGCCGACCAGGATCGAGTGGTTATAGCTCGAACCGACCCTGAACGTGGCAGGGGCGGCGGAGAGCTCACCTGTAGCACTCGACGCAAGCGCCGTGCCGGAGTAGTTGCGGTTACCAGACGTGCCGAAGAAGCGATATTCGAACGTCGCGGCGAGACCATATGCGATCGACGGCAATGGGAACGCGGCACCTGCGATAGCCTGGTAGGCGAAGCTGCCCACCGTGCTCTTGCCGGAGGCTCTCACGCCACCCGCCGTACTGGCGTCGCCCAGCACGCCGGGGGCGAACGTGTGCCAGTTCTCGTTGATGCCGACGTAGCCGACACCGGCGCCCAGGTACGGCACGAACCACGGGGTGAGGCCGTTGAAGTCGTACAGCACGTTGACCATGCCGCCGAACTTCTGCTCCTTGGTCCCACCGCCAGCCCCGAAATTGGTGACGATGCTGTTTTCGAAGCCCGAGCTGTTGTACCGGTAGTTGCCTTCGACCTCGGCCCGGAGCCCGTTGCCGAAGCCCCAACCCACGGAGAGGACGCCGCCGAAGCCGGTGCTGCCCTTGATGTTGCCGTTGATCGTGGAGAAGTTATTGATCAGTGTCCCCACGCCAACCGCCACGCCGTTGACGGACTCCTTCTGCGTGATGTTCACGCCGACGCCGGCGCCGATGTAAAGCCCGGTGACCGGCTGCGCACTCGCCGCGATGGGCGTGGCGAGCACAGTGGCTGCCAGGAGTGCACTCCGAAGCTGCATTTGCTTTCTCCTCGTTCTACCGGCGTCAGCGTTCCGCACGGGTCTCATTACGGGCGTCGCACCTTTGCCCTTCCAATCCATATGACCATAGCCAATGACTTCGGCCAGCGCGAGGGGGGTGTGAGATTTTCGGGCACAGTGTGGCGCGGCTGCCACATAGACGGTACGCGCGACACAGGGCGGAAGAGAGCAGGAGTTGAACCTACCCGGGGCCGCCGAGCAGCCCCAACCGGCTTTGAAGGCCGGCCGGCCCACCGGAGCCGCTTCTCTTCCACTATCGACTATCCGCCCGTGCGAGCAACTGGGCAATGAATGCCGCCTCGTCCGCGGATTCCAGGCAGCGGCAGTCAAGCCAGAGCCGGCGCTCGGCGAAGCGGCCAATCACCGGGCGCGGCAATGTGCGCAGCCAGGATGCCGCCGCCTCCGGCGAATGTCCTGCGATCGTGATCGCATGGGAGGCAAGCAGATCGACCGGAAGGGCGCCGGAGCCGATCTGGCTGCGGCAGGGCTCCACCGCCACGGACCGCTCGGGCCATAGGTCCCGTATCGCTTCCGCCAGGCGTATCGCCGTCGCCCGGATCGCCTCGCCCGGCCGGGTCAGCAGGCGCAGCGTCGGCAGTTCCAGCGCCAGTCCGTCGGGGTCCAGGTAGAGCAGCAGAACCTGCTCCAGGGCCGCCAGGCGCGCCTTGTCCAGGCGCAGTGCCCGCTTCAGCGGGTTGGTGTTGAGGCGATCGATCAACTCCTTGCGACCGACGATCAGACCGGCCTGCGGACCGCCCAGCAGCTTGTCGCCCGAGAAGCTCACCAGGTCGGCTCCGGCCGCCAGCGCCTCCTGCGGCGTCGGCTCGTGCGGCAGGCCCCACGCCGCAAGGTCGACCAGGCTGCCGCTGCCCAGGTCTTCCACCATCGGCAGGCCCGCCGCGTGGGCGATCGCGGCGAGCTCACCGGGCGGCACGGACGCGGTGAACCCCGCGATCGCGTAGTTGGCCTGATGCACCCGCATCAGCAGTGCCGTCTGCGGCCCGATGGCGCCGCGGAAGTCGCGCGCATGGGTGCGATTCGTGGTGCCCACCTCGCGCAGCACGGCGCCCGCGCGCGCCATGATCTCGGGAATGCGGAAAGCGCCGCCGATCTCGATCAGCTCGCCGCGCGAGACCGGCACTTCGCGCCCGAGCGCCAGCGTGTTGAGGATCAGCAGCACTGCCGCCGCATTGTTGTTGACCACGCACGCCGCCTCGGCGCCGGTGATCTCGCGCAACAGCCGCGCGACGTGTTCATCGCGTTCGCCGCGCCGCCCGGTGGCGAGGTCGAATTCCAGCGTGGTCGGCCGACGCCAGGGCTTCGGCGGCGGCGGCGGCGGCGGCGCGCGGCAACGGCGCGCGGCCCAGATTGGTGTGCAGCACCGTGCCGGTCATGTTGAAGACCGGCCGCTGGGATGCGGCAAACCGCCGCGCCAGCGCATCGGCGGCAGCGTCGAGGATGGCGGCCGGCGCCGTCGGGAAGGCGCGCGCCGCCCGGCACGCGGCCAATTCGGCGCGCAGCGCGGCCGTAGTGGCGGTCCGCCCGAAGCGCGCTGCCAGTGCCTGGGCCGTCGGCGACCGCAGCAGAGCGTCGAGCGATGGCAGAGGGCTGGCGGAAACCGGCATGGCCGCGCCATCCTACGGCGCATGAGCACGACGTTCGAGATACCCACGCTGCACAGTGAGCGCCTGGCGCTGCGGGGCTTCCGCGCCGGCGACATCGATGCGTGGGCCGCCATGGAGGCCGACCCGGAGGTACGCCGCTACCGCGGCAACAATCCGCGGACACGCGCGCAGGCATGGGGTGCGATGGAAACCATTCTGGGACAATGGGCGCTGCGCGGCTACGGCGTCTTCGCGCTGGAACGCCGGACCGATGGCGGCTTCGTCGGCATATGCGGCGTGCTGCATCCGGCGGAGTGGCCTGAGCCGGAGCTGGCCTACTCGCTCGCCCGCGAATTCTGGGGCCAGGGACTGGCTGCCGAAGCGGTGCACGCCGCGCGTGCCTGGGCGTTCCGCCAGCACGGCTTCGCCAGGCTCGCCAGCTTCATCCTGCCGGACAACGTCCGCTCGATACGCGTCGCTGAACGACTTGGGGCGGAGCGCGAAGGCATGGCGGAGATCCGGGGCTTTCAGGTGCAATGGTGGGTGCATCGGCCGCAACCGGGGGGCGCCTGACATGCCCGGTTTGCTCCGGGCAGACGACCCCTCGCCGGTCCGCGTGCTGCGCGAGGCCGGCCAGTCGGCGTTCTTCCTCACCGCCGACCATGCCGGCCGCGCAATCCCGCGACGCCTTGGCCGGCTGGGCGTGGCCGAGGGTGAACTGGATCGCCACATCGCCTGGGACATCGGCATCGCCGGCGTCACCGAGCGCCTGTCCGAGACACTGGACGCCACGACGGTGCTGCAGACCTATTCGCGGCTGGTGGTCGATTGCAACCGCGATCCTTCGGTGCCGAGTTCCATGCCGGAGGTCAGCGAACACACGGCCATCCCCGGCAATGTACGGACTGTCGCACACCGACCGTGCGGCGCGCGTCACGGAGATCTTCGAGCCGTATCATGCACGGATCCGCGCGCTGCTTGACGCGCGCCTGGTAGCCGGGCGACGCACCATATACGTCGCGATGCACAGCTTCACGCCGGTGTTCAAGGGCGAATTCGCGCGCCATGCAGGTCGGCGTGCTGTACAATCGCGACGTGCGCCTGGCGGAGATCATGCTGGAGCTGCTGCGCGCCGAGGGCGATCTCACGGTGGGTGACAACGCGCCGTACGCGGTCAGCGACGTCACCGACTACGGCGTGCCGGTGCACGCCGAGCGGCGCGGGCTGGCACATGTCGAGATCGAGATCCGCCAGGACCTGATCGCCAGCGAGGCCGGCCAGGTCGCATGGGCGGCGCGGTTCGCGCGGCTGTTGCGCGACGCGGCGGTGCGCCTGCCATGCTGAGCCGCGAGGTGCCGATCGACCCGGCGCACGCCGCGCTGCTGTTCGTCGACGTGCAGAACTACAACGCGCGTCCGGATGGCGGCGAGTACGCCGCGATGAACGATGCCGACCGCGACGCGCAATACGGCCGGTTCTTCCGCACGCTGCGGGAAACCGCGCTGCCGAACATGCAGCTGTTGCAGGCGGCGTGCCGGCAGGCGCGCATCGAGGTGATGTACACGGTGATCGAGGCGCTGACGCGCGACGGCCGCGATCTCAGCCTCGACTACAGGATCAGCGGGTTGTTCGTCGCACGCGGCTCGTGGGACGCCAAGGTACTGGACGCCATCGCACCCGACGACGACGAGATCGTGCTACCGAAGACTTCGTCATCCGTGTTCATCTCCACCAATATCGACTACGTGCTGCGCAATCTCGGCGTGCGGTCGCTGATCATCGCCGGCGTGCTGACCGACCAGTGCATCGATTTCGGCGGTGCGCGACGCGTGCGATCTGGGGTACCTGGTCACGGTCCCGACCGATGCCTGCGCGACGCTGAGCGCGGAGCGCCACGACTGGTCACTGCGCAACAATCGCGGCTATTGCCGGCAGGTCACGACGCAGGCGCTGGTGGCGGAGATCGCGGCGTTGACCGGCGGATGACCAGGCTACGCGTCGCGCTGCGGGCTGAGGCCCCCGTCGACGGAATGCTGCTCACGATGATTTCCCTGCGCGACCGCCATCCTACAGGCCGCCCGTCACGTCAATCGTCAGTCCCGTAACGAAATCCGCATCGCTCGACGCGAGGAAGCAGATCACCTTCGCCTGATCCTCGGCTTCGGCGAGCCGCCGCAACGGTGTGCGCTCGATCTCCGCCGCCTGATCCTCGGGCGACTGCTGGTTCCAGCGCGGACGGATGCGTTCAGTCAGCGTCTTGCTCGGCGCGATCGCGTTGACGTTGATGCCGAACGGTCCGAGCTCGAATGACAGCTTGCGGGTGAAGGCGATGATGCCGCCCTTGGCCGCAGAGTAGGCGCTGCTCGATGAAATGCTCAGTCCCCGCCCGGCGATCGAGGCGAGGTTGACGATCTTGCCGCTCCTGCGCCGCTTCATCAGCGGCGTCACCGCATGGCAGAACAGGAACGTGCCGCTCAGGTTGAAGGCAATCAGCTTCTGCCATTCGTCGAACGTCAGTTCATCGACCGTGGCGCCCGGCTTCGCGATGATCGTGCTGCCGCCGACCGCATTCACCAGGATATCCACCGTGCCGTACTGCTTCGCGGCCCACGCGACGACGTCGTTGACCTCGGCCTCGTCCAGCGCGTTGGCTGGCCGCCCGTTCGCGCGGCCGCCCGCCATGTTCATCGCCTCCATCGCCATGGCGAGGCGGCGTTCGTCGTTGTCGACGCCGACGATCACCGCCCCTTCTTTCGCCATGATGTCGGCAGTGGCGCGGCCAATGCCGCTGCCCACCGCGGTGATCAGCGCGACCTTATCCTTGAAGCGCATCGGTTGTCCTCCGTCAGTTGAGCCGTGCGGCCTGCGCCATCACCTCGATCGCCTCGGGCTGGCGCGAGCGCACGGTGAGACTGGTGGCGCCGGACTCTTCCCAGGCGCGGAAGCGCTGCCTGATCCGCTCGGGCGGACCGACCAGCGACTTCATGTCCACCCACTCGTCCGGCACCGCGGCGATCGCCTCGTCCTTGCGGTGCGCAAGGTACAGTTCCTGGATGCGCTCAGCCGCGTCGCCGAAGCCGCGCCGGATCATCATGTCCTTGTGGAAGTTCTTGTCGCGGTGACCCATGCCGCCGACATACAGCGCGACCTCGGGCTTCAGCTTCGCCAGCGCCGCCTTCACGTCGCTGTCGATCTCGACATGCACCGAGGCCTGGATGTCGAAGTCGCGCAGGCTCTTGCCGTTGCCGGCGCGGCGAAAGCCTTCCTCCAGCCAGGGCATGTACTCCGGCAGCGAGCCGGGAACGAAGCCCAGCGGCAGCCAGCCGTCGGCGATTTCCGCTGTCAGCTTCACCGTCGCTTCGTTGCCGGTGCCCAGATAGATCGGAATGTCCGGGTTCATATGCAGGATCGACTTCAGTGGCTTGCCGACACCGGCGGCGCCTTCGCCGGTATATGGCAGCGAGATCTCGCGGCCATCATGCGTCACCGGCGCCTCGCGGCGGAAGATCTTGCGCATGATCGCGACGTAGTCCTTGTAGCGGTAATACGGCCGCCCCCAGGGCTCGCCGTACCAGCCCTCGACGATCTGCGGCCCCGACACGCCGAGGCCGGCGATGAAGCGCCCGCCGCCTGCCATCGCATCGACAGTGGCCGCGCACATCGCCGCGTTGGCCGGCGTGCGCGCCGCAAGCTGCATGATGCCGGTGCCGAGTTTGATCGCTTCGTCACCGCCGCGAGATAGGCAAGCGGCGTCACCGCGTCGGTGCCGTAGGCTTCGGCGGTCCACACGCTGTCATAACCGAGCTCCTCCGCGCGCTGCACCAGCTGCACGGGAATCTCCAGATGCGCGCGCGAATAGCCGATGGAAAGGCCGAGTTTCATGCTGTTCTACTCCCTCTCCCGCGAAGCGGGGGAGGATTGGGAAGGAGGAGCTTGCCGCTTGGCAGCGCTTCCTCCCTGCCCTCGCCCGCTTCGCGAACGACGGGAGACCGTGCACCCTGCATCATCCATTCCTCCATGTCGCGCGTGGGATCGGCAAGCCGAGGTTCTCCCGCAGCGTCGCGCCGGCGTAGTCCTTGTGGTACAGCCCGCGCCGCTGCAACTCCGGCACAACGTATTTCACGAAGTCCATATACGTGCCCGGCACATGCGTCGCCGCCAGCACGAAGCCGTCCGCGACCGGCTCGGTGAACCATTGCTCCAGCCCATCGGCCACCTCCTTCGGGCCGCCGACGAACGGCTGGTTCGGCCGTGCGCGATGGCTGTATTTGACGAAGTCGCGTGGCGTCGGATTGGTGATGCCGCTGGCGCGCAGCACGCGGTCGCGCATCGATTGCGTACCGGAGATGTTGGCCAGCTCGTCGTCGCTGAACGGCTCGTCCAGACCCTTGGACGCGAAGTCGAAGTTCATCGCCTCCGACAGCAGCGACAGCGCATCCTCGTCCGTCGCCAGCGTCTCGATCAGCGCCATCTTGTCCTCGGCTTCCGCCTTGGTCTCGGCGCACACGACGTAGGCCGATGGCGTGATGTAGAACTGATCCGGATCGCGGCCTTGCCGCGCGACGTCGTCCTTCATCTCGCGATAGAGCTGCCGCCCGTGTTCCATGCTGGTGTGCGTGGAGACGAACACCAACTCGCCCCAGCGCGCCGAGAACGTCTTGCCGCGCCCGCTCTGGCCGGCCTGGATCACCACCGGATGACCCTGCGGCGAGCGCGGCACGGTGAACGGACCGCGCGAACGGAACCATGTGCCCTGGTGGTCGAGCCGCCGCACCTTGTCGGGATGCGCGAACAGTCCGCTCTGCCTGTCGAGCACGATCGCATCGTCGTCCCACGAGTTCCAATGCCCCAGCACCACCTGCATGAACTCGTCGGCGCGATCGTAGCGGCTGTCATGCTCCAGGTGCTCGTCGTGGCCCATGTTGAGCGCTTCGCCGTCGTTCATTGACGTGACGACGTTCCACGCCGCGCGGCCGCCCGTCATCAGGTCCAGCGTGGCGAACACGCGCGCCACGTGGAACGGCTCGAAATATGTGGTCGAGCAGGTGGCGCCGAGGCCCAGCCGCTCGGTTGCCATACCCATCACCGTCAGCACGGTGACCGGATCCATCTTCACGCAGCGGATGCCGTGCTCCACCGTGTGGCGGTGGTCGTTGCCGTAGCGGTCGGGCATCGCCAAACGGTCGTCGAAGAAGCCCAGGTGGAACTTGCCTTCCTCCAGCACGCGCCCGATGGTGCGGTAGTAGTCGGCGGACATGGAATCATCGCGTGAGTCCGGATGGCGCCAGGAGCTGACGAGGTTGGTACAGTTCTGCGCCTGCAGGAAACCCACCATGACCATCTGGCGCATGCCGCACGCTCCGTTCCTACTCGCCAGTATCTTCGCGCGGAACAGCAGGGGAGGGCAAACCGATGCTCGGTCTCGTCACCACACTGAATGACGCCGCACCGGTCGAACTGCGCGAGTTGCCCGAGCCGCAGCCACAGCGCAACGAGGCGCTGGTCGCGGTACACGCGTTCTCGCTCAACCGCGGCGAACTGCGTTCGGTGCGCAACAACGGCGTCGGCTGGGTGCCCGGCCAGGACGTCGCCGGTGTGGTGCTGAAGCAGGCCGAGGATGGCAACGGGCCACCAGCCGGCGCGCGCGTCGTTGCACTGACCGACGAGTTCGGCTGGGCTCAGCGCGTTGTGGTGGCGAGCCATCGCATGGCGGTGCTGCCGGACACGTCGGCTTCGCGCAGGCGGCGACACTGCCGGTGGCCGGTCTCACGGCGCTGCGCACGCTGCGTCACGGCGCGCCACTGCTGGGCAAGCGCGTGCTGATCACCGGCGCGGCCGGCGGCGTCGGCACGCTCGCGGTGCAGCTTGCGGCGCGATCCGGCGCGCGCGTGACGGCGGTGGTCGGACGCACGCAACGTGCCGTCGGCCTGCGCGACCTCGGCGCACGGGAGGTGGTCGAGGGTATCGAGCAGGCGCAGGGCCGCTTCGGCCTGATCCTGGAATCTGCCGGCGGCGCATCGCTGGCGCACGCGGTCAAACTCGTCGAGCCGAAGGGCACGGTCGTGGTCTACGGCAATTCGTCCGCCGAGCCGACGGCGCTTGCCTTCGCCGACTTCCGCGGCGCGCCCAATTCACGCGTGCAGAGCTTCAGCTATTTCTATTCGGAGGCCGAGGACCGCTTTGCGCCGGACCTCGCGCTGCTGGTGTCGCTGATCGCCGACGGATCGCTCCGGCCGCAGATCGGCGCGGAGCGCAGCTGGCGCGAGTTCACGCCGGTCGTTGAACAGCTGCGCGACCGGCGTGTCGCCGGCAAGGCGGTGTTCCTGGTGGACTAGAACCCGTACACCGTCCTGGCGTTCTCCCGAAAGATCGCCTGCCTCTGCGCCTCGGTCATGCGGATCGGCAGCGCGTGCTGGGGATCGTCGAAATCCCAGTGCGGATAGTCGGTGGCGAACAGCACGCGATCCCAGCCCATCCACTCGATCACGTCGGCCAGCTGGCTGCGCGGTTCCGGCTCCTCCACCGGCTGCGTGGTGAACCAGACGTTGGACCGCATGTACTCCGACGGCAGCCGCTTCAGGTGCGGCACCTCGTTGCGCAGCTTGCGGTAGTGCGCGTCCATCCGCCAGGCATGCGCCGGCGCCCAGGCGAAGCCCGCCTCGACCAGCACCACCTTCAGCGTCGGGAAGCGCTCGAACACGCCCTCGAGGATCAGGCTGGTCAGCACCGCCTGCTGGCACTGCGCGTGCCCCACCATCTCCTCGATGTAGTAGGAGGGCCAGCCGCCGCTGGTCAGGGCGGTCCCGCCATAGCCGAAGGCGTGGATGCCTACCGGCAGGTTGGCCTCCGCCGCCGCCTGGTAGATCGGCCAGTAGCGCCGCTGGCCGAGTGGTTCGGCGGTGCGTGTCAGCAGCAGCACCTGGGCGAAGTTGCGGTCGCCGGCGCGCGCCTCGATCATGCGTGCGGAAGTCGGGCCATCTTCGAACGGCACCACCACCGATGCCTTCAGCCGCGCGTCGCGCGAGGTCCATTCCGCCACCTGCCACTCATTGGTGGCGTGGGTCAGCGCAGCCGACAGGTCGAGGTCCTGCGCGCCCTGGCCGCTGGTCAGCGGATTGAGCACGCCGAACGCAACGTTGTTCGGGTCAAGGTGCTGCTCGGCCATGAATGCGAGGTCGCTGCCGGGATTGTCGCCGTTCGGCCAGGCGTCGCGGCGGCAGGCCTGCGGCTGGCCCTTGGGGTAGGCGGAACCGCGTTCCCACGGCTGGCGGTAGCGCACGCCGACCGTCTCGACATGCTCGCGCCAGCGCCGCGACAGGTACGGGTACAACGCCTTGCTCACCCCGCCGATCGCCGCGGCCGGCGGGCGGGGATGGATGTCGCAGTCGGCGATCGCCAGGCGCGATTGCGCCGCCGTCTGTACGCCCGAGCGGTTCAGCACGTCGACGTTCATGTCACTGTCTCCCTGAGCCGGGCGTAGGTGCGCAGCGGGTTGTCCACCATGATCTTCCGCGCCAGCGCCGGGTCAAGGCCCGGCGGGATGGCGTCGTGCCCCTCGAACTGCCAGTGCGGGTAGTCGGTGGCAAACAGCAGCAGTTCGTCGGAGTCCATGTGCTCCATGAATCGCGTGAGGGTCGCCGGGTCGGGCGGGCCGTCGAAGGGCTGCAAGGTCAGGCGGACCCGTTCGCGGACGATGGTCGATGGCGGGTCGGACACCCATGGTACCTCGCTGCGCAGCCCCTTCCAGAACTTGGTGAGCCGCCACAGGTAGCCGGGCAGCCAGGTCACGCCGGACTCCATAAGCACGATCGTCAGGTCGGGGAACTTGGCGAAAATGCCCTCGGCGATCAGGCTGGTCAGCTGGGTCTGGAACGCGCCGGCCTGGTTGATGTAGTCCTCGCTGTAGTAGCTCGCCCAGCCGACCGGCGAGTTCGGATGGCGGTAGCTGCTGCCGGCATGGATGCCCAGCGTCAGACCGTGGCGCTCGGCGGCGGCGTAGATCGGCCAGTTCTGTCGCCGCCCCAGCGGCAGTTCTCCGGACACCAGCAGCATGACCTGGACGAAACGCCGGTCAGCGGCGCAGCGTTCGATCTCGTCCACCGCCAGCTCGGGGTTCTGCTGCGGCACCACGATCGATGCCCGCAGCCTGGGGTCGCGGTCCAGCCACTCGCGGGCGATCCAGTCGTTGACCGCCCGCGCCATGGCCGCGCCAAGGTCCTCGCTGAACGTGGCCTGCACGCCGTAGAGGCAGTTGCAGATGGCAAGCTGCGTCCCGAACGGGTCGAGCGCGTCGGTCCCCAACCGCTCCACCGCCGTCGCCGGCTTGCCCCTGGCGTCCCGCCAGTCGGCGCGCGCGGTGAGCGGGCTGCCGGACGGATAGGAGATCGTGTTCAGTTCGTCGATGCCGCGCCGGGCCACGGTGTCGCGCCAGACATCGTCCAGATAGGGCATCAACGCGGACATCGCCGGCACCGTGGGATGCAGATCGCAGTCGATCGGCGCCGGGTCGGCCATTGATTCCTCCATGCACCAAAGTAGCCTTCCACTCCTGCGCCGGCAAACGCCGGCAGCGCGTCATAGAGGGATGCGACCCGCGTGAGCGATGCAGCGCTGCGCCGCCGCTCGCTGCTGACCGGTGCCGCTGCGACCGTAGCGGCCGGCGTACTTGCGCCGCGCTCGGAGGCTGGCGGGCTCGCGGTGCGGCAGGACGCGGCGTCTCTGCCGCAATCCCCGCGGCTGCTGCACGACCTGGAAGCTGCGATCGGCGAAATGCAGGACCGCTCGGCGCGCGATCCTCACGATCCGAAGGGCTGGCTTGCTCACATGCGCGCGCATGACCTCGTGTGCGCTGCGGTGGCCAACGACGACGAGGCGCAGGTGCACGGCTGCTGGTGGTTCCTGCCGTGGCACCGCGCCTTCCTGGCGGTCACCGAGTGGAAGCTGCGGGCGATCTCCGGCAATCCGGCGCTTGCGCTGCCGTACTGGGACTGGAGCAGTGACCGTACAATCCCGACGGCCTTCCTGCGCTCCGGCAGCCCGCTGGCGCGTGCGGCTGCGCCACACGCCGGATCGTCCGCTGACCTCGGTCGAGGTCGATCACCTGCTGCACGACGATGCCTTGGCGCTGGCCGGCGTCGCGCGCGCTGCGCTGCCGCGCGTTCCGGGCCTGGAGCCCCGAGCAGATCCCGCACTGCTTCGGCGGGATGGCCAGCCCGAATGCCGATCGCTGGCACGGCCGCAGCCGGCTGGAGACGATGCCGCACAACGCCGTCCACAACTATGTCGGCGGCGAGGGTCCGGACGGAGCGCTGGGCGACATGACCGAACTGTCCACCGCCGCACTCGATCCGGTGTTCTATGCGCACCACGCCAACCTCGACCGGCTGTGGGAGGCGTGGCGGAGCGATCCGCTGCATCGGGCGAGCGAACCGGCCGATCCACGCCTTCCTCGAACGCCGGTTTCCATTCCCGTGGCTCGACGGCACGGTCGTGACGCTCTCCGTCGCCGACGTGCTGGATACGCGCCGCCTGGGCTATGCCTACGACCGGCTCGACGTGTTCCGGACGGCCCGCCGACCAGGCCGACGGAGCTGCACGCCCGCCGGACCACGGACGACCACCAGCCTGGCGGTGCCGCGACGCCGGCGGGAACCGGCGCGGCCTGCGCATCTCGGGCGTGCTCCCGGGCGAGCGTCCGCTCAGCGTGGCGATCGCCCTGGCCCGCTCCGGGGATCCCGCCTCGGCGATCACCATCGGCGCCTGCGCGATCGGCCGGCGGCACGGCACAGCCCAGCTATCCGGACACCGAGCTGCACTTCGACATCGAGGCGGCACTGCACCGGCTCGGCACGTCGTCGGTGACCGCTGCCGTGATCCCGCTGTCCTTGGGGGCGCCAGGCTTACCAGCCGCCCGCGTTCATCCACTCCGGCATGGCGATCACGGCCGAACCCGGGTGACCGCGGCGCTACACCTTCACCAGCAGGTCGCCACCTTCGGCCTTCACCTCGAACACCGGCGAGACCGGTCTCCGCCGGGGCGCACAGCGCCTTGCCGGTGCGCACGTCGAAGCGGGCCGCGTGCAGCGGACACTCGATGCAGCCATCCTCCAGCCAGCCGTCGGACAGCAGCGCGTATTCGTGGGTGCAGACGTTCTCGGTGGCGCGGAACTCGCCGCCCGACAGGTGATACAGCGCGATCTCGCGATCGCCCACGCGCACCGCGTGCACCTGGCCTTCGGCAACGTCCGTCACGCCGGCTACCCGCACCCACCCCGCATCCGCCATGTCGCTCTCCTGATTTCGGCTGCGGGCAGCATGCCAGCCGGCGCCCGGGCCGGCCAAGACGCCGTTGCCCAACAGGCGGGCGGAAACCTAGACTGCGTCGCTTCTGTCGTGGGAATTGCCATGTCGGCACGTGAATTCCGCAGGGTCGGCCTGATCGCTGCGGCGATCGCCGCCTTCGTTCCGCCAGCGTTGGCGCAGCACGTGACTCTTCGACGCCCCGAGCGCTGTCTCGCCCAAGCGCGGACCGCCGCCAGCGCAGCCGCTGCGCGCGACCACAGCGTGGCCGCGCCTCGATCCTGGTGCGGTGCTCTGCCGCACCGAAGACGACCTCGACCGCCACTCGGCCAACATGACGGCCAGGGTGAGCGGGCGCACCACCCAGCCGGCCGATTGCCAGATCATCGGACAGCCGATCGGCGATCCAGATCCTGATCCGCCAGGGGCTGGGACGCACCCAAGTCAAGATGAGCCCGCCCGGTACCGCCACCGGCTGGACCGACGCCTGGCTGCCGGACAGGGCACCTCCGGCACGATGACGCATATCATCGTCGGTGCGGGCCAGGCCGGCGGGTGGGCCGCGGTGTCCATGCGCCAGGCGGGCTATACCGGCCGGATCGTGCTGATCGGCGACGAGACCTGGCGGCCCTACGAGCGGCCGCCGCTGTCCAAGTCGGTGCTGACGGACGAGCCCGAACCGCCGATCGCGTATTTCCACCCGCCCGGCCGCTACGAAGAGCAGGGGATCGAACTGCTGCTGGGCACCGAGGTCACCGAACTCGATCCCGAGGCGCACAACGTACGGCTGTCCGATGGGCGGCGGCTCGACTACGATCGGCTGTTGCTCACCGTCGGCGGCCGGGCGCGGCATCTGCCCATCCACGGCGGCGACAAGGCGCTGTATCTGCGCACCATCGAGGATGCGCGGCTGATCCGCTCCCGGCTGGCGACGGCGCGCCGCGTCATCTGCATCGGCGCCGGGGTGATCGGCCTGGAGATCGCCTCCTCGGCCCGCAAGCGTGGCGCCGAGGTGACGGTGCTGGAGGCACTGCCGCGCGCCATGGGACGCAGCGTGTCGCCGGAGGGCGCCGCCTTCGTGGAGACACTGCACCGCGACGCCGGCGTGGCACTGCAGTTCGGCGTCATTGTCGATGCAATCGAGGATGCCGGACGGGGCGAGCTGCGGGTCCGCTGTCGCAGCGGCGGGGAATTCATCGGTGACATGGTGATCGCCGGGGTCGGCATGCAGCGGCATCTGGCGCTCGCCGAGCGTGCGGGGCTGGCGCTCGAGGGCGGCATCGTGGTGGACGAGTACGGCCGGACCAGTGCGCCCGACATCTATGCCGCAGGAGACGTCACCGCCTTCCACCATCCTTTGTTCGGCCGCCGGCTGCGGCTCGAATCATGGCGGCACGCGCAGAACCATGGCATCGCGGTGGGCAAGGCGATGTGTGGCGAAGCGCCGGCCTACGACGATATCCCGTGGTTCTGGACCGACCAGCATGGGGTCAATCTCCAGGTGGCGGGACTGCCAGCGGAGGCGGTCCGCACGGTGGTGCGCGCCAACGCGCCGCCCGGCGTGTTCACCGCGGTGCATCTGGCGGACGGCGACATCGTCATCGGGGTCACCGCCGCCAACAATCCACGCGACGTGCGCGTCGGTCAGGCGCTGATCAAGGCACGATGCGTGGTCGATCCGGCCGCCGCGGCGGATCCTGCCGTTCCGTTGCAGCGACTCATCCGAGCGTAGCAGCCAAGGCCCGAAACTACATCACGCTCCCTGGAGGATCATGTCGGCGCCCTTCTCGCCGATCATGATTGCGGTGGCATTGGTGTTGCCTGAAACCACCGTCGGCATGATCGAGGCATCGATGACGCGCAGCCGATCCATGCCCTTCACACGCAGCGACGTGTCCACCACCGCCATGGGTCCCGGCCCCATCATGCACGTGCTGGTTTGGTGGAACGTCGTGCCGGCAGTGGCGCGCACGTGGTTCAGCAGGTCCTCGTCCGACCTGGCCTGCGGCCCCGGCAGGTACTCCTCGGTGAGGTAGCGCGCCAGCGCCGGCGCGGCGAACACGCGGCGCGAGACCTTCAGGCCGGCCACCATCGTGTCCTTGTCGGCCTGGGTGGCGAGGTAGTTGGGCTGGATCGCCGGCGGCTTCGCGGGATCGGGCGAGGTGATGCGCAGCCAGCCGCGGCTCTCCGGACGGCACGGGATGGCGACCAGCGTGCAGCCGGGGAATTTGTGCATCGCCTCGCCGGTGCGCTCGGAGCTGCCGGCGAGGAACTGGTACTGCACGTCGGGCGATGCCAGTTCCGGGCGCGTGCGCACGAACAGGCCCATGGGGCCCGCTCCGGTCATCAGCGCGCCCTTCATCGACAGCACGTACTGCATCCCGTGCTGAATCCGGCGCAGCCAGTTGTGGTAGACCTCGTTCATCGTCCAGACGCCGGCGGTGCAGCGGTAGATGATGCGCCCGCCGCAGTGGTCCTGCAGGTTCTCGCCGACGCCAGGCAATTCGTGCACCACGGCGATGCCGTGCTGCTGCAACAGTGCACCCGGCCCGATGCCGGACAGCTGCAACAGCTGCGGCGAGTTGATGGCGCCGCCGGCCAGCAGCACCTCGCGCCGCGCACGTGCCCGACGGACCGTGCCGTCCTGGCTGAATTCGACCCCGACGGCACGCTTGCCTTCCGTCAGTACGCGGTGCGCGAGCGCGCGAATCTCGACCTTCAGATTGTGACGTGACATCGCCGGCTTCAGGTACCCGGCGGCGGCCGAACAGCGGCGGCGATTGCGCACGGTGAGCTGCAGCGGTCCGACGCCTTCCTGCTCGGCGCCGTTGAAGTCCGGGTTGTACGGATAGCCGGCCTGCTTCGCGGCCTCGACGAAGGCGTCGTGGAGCCTATGGTCGGTGCGCAGGTCGGAAACGGCGAGCGGGCCGCCTTTGCCGTGAAAGTCATCCGCGCCGCGCTCCTGGTCCTCGGACTTGCGGAAGTACGGCAGCACGTCGTCGTACGACCAGCCGGCATTGCCGAGCTGGCGCCACAGGTCGAAGTCCTCCTTCTGGCCACGGATATAGATCAGGCCGTTGATCGACGACGACCCGCCCAGCACCTTGCCGCGCGGCAGCGGAATGCGGCGGTTGTTGAACTCGGGCACCGGCTCGGATTCGAAGGTCCAAGCGACCTTCGGGTTGTAGATATTGCGATAGAAGCCGGCGGGAATGTGGATCCAGGGATCGCGGTCCCTGCCGCCGGCCTCGAGCAACAGCACGCTGGTCTTACCGTCGGCGGTCAGGCGATGGGCCAGCACGCAGCCGGCCGAGCCGGCGCCAACGACGATGAAGTCGAACTCCTGGGCAGCGGTCACAGCGTTTCCTTCGTTGCGTGTCTCTGGCGACTCAGGCGGCGTCGAGCCGCTTCAGCAGATCAGCCGCCCGTGCGCGTTTGACCTCGCTTTGATCGCGCTGAATGATTCGCAGGATCGCGTCTCTCGCTTCCGGGTCGCCCCGCGCCGCCATCTCGAACGCCATGGCATCGCGCCGCTCGTAGTGGCTGCGATCGAGCGGCACGACGTCGAGCTTCAATTGGTTCCAGTAATACTGCCCGTCGCTGCGGTTCCATCCGGCATAGACGTCCTCCCAGGTGCCGCAGCCTGCGTAGGGCACCATGTTGGTGTCGGCAACGGGCTGGCTCACGGGCTGATAGCGTGCGTCGAACGACATGCGGATCTCCCGTGTCCGGTTCGGCAGCGCCTTGTGCACCGTGACATCCTGGAAGATCAGCGCGTCGCCGGCCTTGAACGCACCGGTCACCCAGGTTCCGGGAACCGGCACGGCGATGTCCATGCCGCCGGCGCCGGAACCGACCTTGGTTTCCAATATGCCCTGGATGTGGGACCCGGCCGCGACGGCCAGCGGGCCCTTCTCGCGTGGGCAATCACCGAGTGGCATCCAGAGCGCGTAGCTTGTGGCGCCGCCGATATGGACGCGGTCCTGGTGCGCGCCGGTGGTGAAGTCGAAGCTGTCGGTCTGCGGGAAGATGTTCCGCTGCACGAACATCGGATGCGCGAGGGCCGGTTCGCCGAAGATCCGGGCGAACAGGTCAGTGACGGCCGGATGGATGCGCAGCCGATGCAGTTCCTCATCCATCCAGAGGCCACGGAACACCCGCATGTAGCGGTCCTCGGGATCCTTGCAGGCCGCCGCGGGCTTGGCGATGCCGGCCTCAACCGGGCTTGCCGGATCGAGCCAGCCGCCCGCTTCCGCCCGGGCGAGCAGGCGGTTACGGACCGCAACTATGGTCTCCGCCGGGAGCAGGCCTCGGATGAACAGGTAGCCGTGCAGGTCCAGCCGCGTGCGCAATGCGTCGCCGTCACTCAGCAGATCGGTCGAATCGAGAAAGTTGGGATACGGCTCCATCGCCTGCGCCTTCGCCATCCGTGGGAAAGGCCGGGAATATGCGGGTCAGTCGCCGGCCGCGCAATCGACACGGATCGAGGCCGGCGGGATACTGCCCCTGAGGCCAGGCAAACGGTATCGTTGGAGAAGACGCGATGCGGCGAACAGACAGTGCGAAGGCACCGGCAGATGCCGAGGCCCGGCGCGGTGCAGCGCCGACCATAGTCTATCCGGTTGGCCAAATGCCGCCGTTCGACACAGCCTTCTACGCTGCGGCACGCGCAAAGCTGGAGAAGACGTCCGAACTGACGGTGCCGCCGCGCGACGCGAGGGCGTTCACGGTGGCAGCCGGTCAGCTGTTCCGCATCGTCAGCGTTGAAGGGCCACAGGTCGGCGACCTCAATCTGTGGAACCTGCACGACCTGTCCGAGCGCTTCTTCAGCGGCAAGACGCGGGCGTTGCACGCAACGCACGTCAGTACCGGCGATCGCCTGTGGAGCACATTGCCGAGCCTGCGTCCTCTGGCGACGATAACCCACGATACCCTTGATTGGTACGGTTGGGACGCCGACGGCGCGGGTGTGCACGACGTCATCGGTACCCGGTGCGATCCCTACACAAATCTCCTGCTGAAGGGGACCGAATATCACAACTGCTGTCACTCCAACCTGACGCGCGCGCTGGCAGCGGAGCGGAACATGCCGCTGGCGGACGCAGAGCAGTATGTCCACGACGTGGTCAATGTCTTCATGTGCACCGGGTTCACGCGGGACACCCATCAGTACTTCATGAAGGCAAGCCCCGTGCGACCCGGTGACTTCATCGAGTTCTTCGCCGAAATCGATCTGTTGGTGGCTCTGTCAGCCTGCCCGGGCGGGGATTGCGGCGCCAGTCACTCCGATGATGCTGCCAAGTGCTACCCACTGAAGGTCGAGATCTACCGCATCGGGGACGATGCGCTCGCCGGATGGCGGCCGCCATCTCCCAACGGCTACTCGCGAACCCACGGCGTAAGATGAGATCGATGGTTCCTGTGACGCCCCGATAGCCCCCGATTTTATGCCGGGCTGTCGAGTGGGGATCAGGCAAGAACCGTGCTTCCCGTGGTGCACGGTCGCCCGCTCAAGCGACCGCCGTCCAACGAGAAAGGGCGGACCCTGCGGCCCGCCCCTTCCATTCGTCGCGGCGGACTTCCGGATCAGAAGTCCATGTCGCCCATGCCGCCGCCACCCGGCGGCATCGCCGGGCCCTTCTTCTCCGGCTTCTCGGCCACCATCGCCTCGGTGGTCACCAGCAGGCCGGCGACCGAGGCCGCGTCCTGCAGCGCCGTGCGCACGACCTTGGTCGGGTCGATGATGCCGGCCTTCACCAGGTCCTTGAACTCGCCGGTCTGCGCGTCGAAGCCCCAGTTGTACTCGTCCTTGTCGAGGATCTTGCCGGCGATCACCGCGCCGTCCTCGCCGGCGTTCTCGGCGATCTGCCGCAGCGGCGTCTGCACCGCCTTGCGCACGATCTCGATGCCGAAGCGCTGGTCGTCGTTGTCCGCCTTCAGCTTGGACAGGATCAGCGAGGCGCGCGCCAGCGGCACGCCGCCGCCCGGCACGATGCCTTCCTCGACCGCCGCGCGCGTCGCGTGCAGCGCGTCATCGACGCGGTCCTTGCGCTCCTTCACCTCGACCTCGGTCGAGCCGCCGACGCGGATCACCGCGACGCCGCCCGCCAGCTTCGCCAGACGCTCCTGCAGCTTCTCGCGGTCGTAGTCCGAGGTGGTCTCCTCGACCTGCGCGCGGATCTGGTTGCAGCGGCCGACGATGTCGGCCTTCTTGCCGGAGCCCTCGACGATCGTGGTGTTCTCCTTCTCGATGAGCACCTTCTTCGCCTTGCCGAGTCTGTCAGCGTGACGTTCTCGAGCTTGATGCCGAGGTCCTCGCTGATCACCGTGCCGCCGGTGAGGATCGCGATGTCCTCGAGCATCGCCTTGCGGCGATCGCCGAAGCCAGGCGCCTTCACCGCCGCGACCTTCAGGCCGCCGCGCAGCTTGTTCACCACCAGCGTGGCCAGCGCCTCGCCCTCGACGTCCTCGGCGATGATCAGCAGCGGACGGCCGGACTGCACGATGCTCTCGAGCAGCGGCAGCATCGGCTGCAGGCCCGACAGCTTCTTCTCGTGGATCAGGATGTACGGCTGATCCAGCTCGGCGACCATCTTCTCGGCGTTGGTGATGAAGTACGGCGAGACGTAGCCGCGGTCGAACTGCATGCCCTCGACCACGTCGAGCTCGGTCTGGATGCCCTTGGCCTCCTCGACCGTGATGACGCCCTCGTTGCCGACCTTCTGCATGGCCTCCGAGATCATCTTGCCGATCTCGGTCTCGCCGTTGGCGGCGATCGCGCCGACCTGGGCCGTCTCGGCCGGGGTGGTGATCTTCTTGGTCCGCTTCTTCAGCTCCTCCACGACGGCGGTCACCGCCTTGTCGATGCCGCGCTTCAGGTCCATCGGGTTCATGCCGGCGGCCACCGCCTTGGCGCCCTCGCGCACGATCGCCTGGGCGAGCACGGTCGCGGTGGTGGTGCCGTCGCCGGCGATGTCGTTGGTCTTCGAGGCCACCTCGCGCACCATCTGCGCGCCCATGTTCTCGAACTTGTCGGCGAGCTCGATCTCCTTGGCGACGGTCACGCCGTCCTTGGTGATCCGCGGCGCGCCGAAGCTCTTGTCGAGCACCACGTTGCGGCCCTTCGGCCCCAGCGTGACCTTCACCGCGTCGGCCAGGATGTCCACGCCGCGCAGCATGCGCTGGCGGGCGTCACCGCCGAACCGTACGTCCTTGGCAGCCATGTATGTCGGTATCCTTCGTCGTTGATGGTTAGGCGGCCTTCCGCTTCGCGGCGGGCTGGCCCTCGATGATGCCCATGATGTCGGACTCCTTCATGATCAGGAGCTCCTCGCCATCGAGCTTCACCTCGGTGCCGGACCACTTGCCGAACAGGATGCGGTCGCCGGCCTTGACGTCGAGCGGCACGAGCTTGCCGGCCTCGTCGCGGGCGCCGGGGCCGACGGCGATGACCTCGCCCTCCATCGGCTTCTCCTTCGCCGTGTCGGGGATGATGATGCCGCCCGCGGTCTTTTCCTCGGCTTCGAGCCGACGGACCACGACCCGGTCGTGCAGGGGACGGAACTTCATTCGGATCGCTCCTTGAGTGATCGCACCAGTGGGATGATGTTGCTGCCAACACACCCGCCGCGGCCCCTGGATGGGCACCGCGGAGCGGCTTGTTAGCACTCCCCTTCGGAGAGTGCCAGCGATCTAGGCCCGTCCGCGCGTGGTGTCAAGCGGGTCGCCGTCAGTCCCGGTCAGTTGGTCCGGGCCGGCAACGGCGCATCCGCCGCGGGATCCCGGGAGATGCCGACCGTGCCG
This sequence comes from uncultured Alphaproteobacteria bacterium, assembly GCA_963812075.1. GTDB lineage: Bacteria > Pseudomonadota > Alphaproteobacteria > Acetobacterales > Acetobacteraceae > JAMXLO01. Next base: position 21,242 of record CAWETN010000010.1, on the reverse strand, counting down.
TCACCGGGATGGGGCCTTGCAAGCCGACAGCGACAAGATTGCTGCCGATACGGCGGCGATGCCCGAAAAGCGTTGCCCCCTCCGGGGGGAGAGGGCAACGGTCGGCTTGGCCTCGGGAGTAAGGTGCGGTCAGACTGCACCCTGGGTCGCGGAGAAGTGGAACTCGGCCACCGTGAAGGCAACGGGCGAGTCGAACATGACGGATCCGCCGCCAGCGAGGTGAAGCGTGTCGCCGGTCGGCCCAAAGGTCATGTTCTGGATCACCTGACCGAAGTTGGTGAGAAGCTGGTTGGTTACCCCGCCGACCAGGCTTTGCAGATCGATACTGTCGGACGGACCGAAGCCGCTAACCTCCACTGCACCGGAATAGTTGTCGCCGCTGGCTCCGCCGAGCGACTGCACGAGCAGGCTCTCGCCAACGCCGGTCGGATTAAGATGGATGAGCGCGGAGGCGTTCGAGCCAAGGAAGACACTGTTGGTGTTGCCGAATGCACTCACCGTTGTGCCGAGGTTCGAGTTGTTGAGGTAGAAGTTGTCGCCTGTCCCATTCGCTGTGAGAAAATCCGTACCATTGGCGATATGGACGTTATCGTTCGATCCCGCCGACACCTTGTCCGTGCTGGACGCCGCCGCGGTCATCGTGATGTTATCGCCAGAGCCCAGGGCTTGCAGCGTGTTGCTGCCGCTGCCGAAGGTCATCGTGTCGTTGTTGCCGTTGGCGGTGACAGTGTTGTTGCCATTGCCAAAGGTCAACTTGTCGCCGCTGCCATTGGCGGTGACAGCATCATTGCCGTTGCCAAGGGTGATCGTATCAGTGTTGCCATTGGCGGCGACAGTATCATTGCCGTTGCCGAGCGTGATCTTGTCACCGCTGCCGTTGGCGACCACGGTGTCTGCGCCGTTGCCGGCGGAGATCACGCTGCCAGCCCCGTTGGCGGTAACGCTATCCTTGCCATCGCCGAGCGAGATGGCACCGGTCCCGTTGTTCAGATTGACGGTGACCGCATTGTGTCCGGTCTGGGTCACCGTGGTTGTCCCGACGGTGGCAGTACCTGCCACCGACCCGGCGGCGTGATCCAGACTGACCTTATTGTTCTGCCCGGCCCCGAGTTGGACCTTGTCCAGACCCACGCCGGCCGGGTCTGTCACGGAGACAAGATTGCTGTTGCCGGAAAGCGTCACGCCGTTCGGGCCGTCACCGAGCTTGTAGCTACTGCTGCTGCCGGTGGCGTTGATGCTGTTGGCACCGTTTCCGACTGTGACGGTGTTGCCGCCGGTGCCGCCGAGAATGATCGCGTTGTTGCCGTCGCCGAGCGAGATGGTCGCGGCACTGGTAACGGCGGTGCCGAAGATGATGACGTTTTCGTAGGTCGCAGTGACCTTGTCTTTGGTACCTGCGATGGTTACGTAGTCGGTCGGGCTTGGCGGAACCGGGCCATCGAAGATGTCAGGGGCATATACGGGGCCATTGGTCCCATCGACCCCAACAATGTTGACGGTTGCGGTGCTGCCACCGGCATTGATCGTGTTGTTGCCGCCACCGACGGTTACGTTGTTGCCACCACCTCCCAAGATAACGCTGTTTGTGCCGTCACCCAGCACCACTCTGCCCTGGCCGCCTTTGACGAGGAAGTCCTCATCCCCGCCACTCACCTTGTTGCCAGTGCCGCCGAGGTAAATGGACGTGCTGTTGCCGAACAGATTGTCGTCCGAGGAACCAACAGAGACGGAGGCACCCCCGCCAGTGCTGGTGATCTTGTTGGCGGCATCCCCGTTCAGGATCACGGTGTTGCCGGGTCCGCCCAGGCTGAGCGTGGTCGTGCCGCCGAAATTGTTGAGCGAGACAGAATTGGCGCCGCCACCGCCCTTCACCGTGTAGGTAACGGTGGAACCGAACAGCGAGCCAAGCCCATCGAGCGTATTGCCTCCGCCGTCGAGCGTTATCTGGTCGGTGACGCCGAAGGATGTACTCTGAAAGATGGTGGTTGCAGTATCCTGGCCGAAGGGTGCCAGCGAACCGCCATTAACGATCAGGTTGCCCCCGATGGTCTCTATTATATTGCCGGAACCGTAGACCTGGAACTGGTCGGTCTGCGTATTATCGATGGCGTTACCGGCCTGGAACTCACCACCGGTCAACGTCCATATGAAGTTTACCGTCATTATTTCCTCCCACGTCTGGACATCCACTCGGAAACTCAAAGAGTTACGACCTTGAGACCCAGCCCATTACGTTTATGCATTTTGATTATTTTGATCTTAAGCAGAAATATTGCAGTTGTGCAAATGTTTTCTTAGAACAGAGCGGCGCGCGAGCGCGCTGCAAAATGCGAGCCACAGTTGCAGTAAAATCCTTGGCTGTTGAGAACGAGGTTATGCTAGACGCAATCGTTCTGTTGCAGGGCGAGAAGCATCGCATTCAGCACAATCTTCGATTGACGCTCAGAGAACCAATTTGAGATTCATCTGCGGAATCCGAGACAGCGGTCACAACGTCCGATAGAGTCTCTAAGTTGACCGAAATCTCGTCCGACTTGACCGGGGGTTGCTCCGGCGCTGGCCACGCTCAAGCGCGATGACGCGATCTGCGCCCGGTTCATGTTGATGTTGTCGAACCGATTGACCGGCGCAGACCAATTTCGCGCGCGCACCTTCGCCGGCTGGCGCGCAGGTCGCCGCCAAAATGACGACGTTCGACCCGGACGTCTCTTGGGCGCGCGTGGCGGTGACGAACGACTGATTGCTTGAACGATCCGCGCATCGGCGAGTGACATCACGCTACGGCTTCTTACCCACCACATAGGGCAAGGAGCGTATTTGACATTTTGTCGGAAGTGACGCCACGGCCATGGCTGAGATACGCTGGAGGGCAGGATTTCAGCCTGGCGCGATAAGACGCCAGTGCCGCCGCTGCATCTGGATGCGGCGTGGCGAAAGGGGGAAAGATACATGGCCGAGGCTGCCACTGTCGGAACAGCGTTCAGAGCCAAGAACGTGGTGTTCGCCTGCATCGCCGGCATGATGCTTTACGTGGCTTATCACAACGAGTCCTTCCTGTTGGATCCGGATCATCCGGTGTGGAAGCACTACGAGTCGTTCCAGTGGTGGCTGCTGCCGCATGGCGTCATCGGTGCCTGTGCTCTGATCCTTGTGCCTCTGCAGTTCTCCGACCGGTTGCGGGCGCGCCACGCGAAAGTGCATCGGGTCATCGGACGGGTTTACGTCGCCGGCGCACTGATGCTCGCGCCGCTGGGCGCCTACATCCAGTACATCGAGGAACCGCTGGGATCGTCACGTTCCTTCACCATGGCCGCGATCGTGGACGCGGTGCTGTTGACGACCACCACCGGAATCGGACTTCTCTTCGCGATCAAACGGATGATCCCGCAGCATCGCCAATGGATGACGCGCAGCTATGCCGTGGCACTCACGTTCTTCCAGATACGCTTCATCCTCGGTGTGATGGGTCTCGACCAGCCGCCCAGTTTCGCGGTCACCGAGATCGTCGTCTGGTCGTGCGTTGCGCTCGCAGTGCTGGTCGGCGACCTGGCGAACCAATGGTATGAGTTGCAGCTGACGCGTCCGAGACGGGCACGCGCTGCCGCAAGGTTGCCTGCCTAGCCGATAGCCCGGATGTGCAACTGCCTGCGGTCGTGACACTGCCAATGGCGACCCGCGCTTGCCGCGGCGATGCCCTCACCGGGCTGCCAGGCTGGCCCACGCCGGTATCCCCTTGTCCGGCCCAACCGTTCTCTCTAGTGTTTCTCAATGGAAAAATTCCACGGCTGCGACCAGTGTCGCCGCCGCCAAGGAATTTGTAGGGAGGAGGGGCTGAATGGCAGACCTTGGGCCCGCTGCGACCGTTGCGATAAGACAACAGTATATCCCTGCGGCCAAACGCGGGCCGATCACCCGGCTGTTGGAGGACGAGCGACGGCTTGCCTTCTGCCTGATCATGCCGACGGTGGTGCTGCTGGCGCTGTTCATCGCCTACCCATTCTTCAACGGGATCCTGCTGGCGGTCACCGATACCAGAGTCGGCGTGCCAGGGCATTTCGTCGGCGCCGACAATTTCATCAAGATCTGGAACGACGATATCTTCCACGTCGCGGTGTGGAATACCTGCCTGTATACGTTCGTCACCACCGTCTTCAAACTTGCACTCGGGCTCTGGCTGGCGCTGCTGCTCAACCGCCACTTCCGCGGCAAGGCGTTCATGCGCGCCTTCATCCTGCTGCCGTTCATCATCCCGACCGTGCTGTCGACGTTTGCCTGGAAGTGGATGTTCGACCCGACATTCAGCGTGCTCAACTGGCTGCTGTTCCATGCAGGCATCATCCGTACCCGGATCAACTGGCTCGGCGACCCGGTCATGGCGATGGTGTCAGTGATCATCGTCAACGTGTGGCGCGGTGTGCCGTTCTACGCGATCAGCCTGCTGGCCGGGCTGCAGACGATCAGCCCCGAACTGCATGAAGCCGCGGCGATCGACGGCGCGCGAGCCTGGTCACGCTTCCGTCATGTGACGTGGCCGTTGCTGCTGCCGGTGACGTTGGTGATCGTGCTGTTCTCGGTGATCCAGACCTTCGCGGACTTCCAGCTGGTTTACGTGCTCACCGGCGGCGGCCCAGCCAACGCCACCCAGTTGTTCGCCACGTACGCCTATCAACTCGGCATCGGCACAGGATTGTTGAGCCAGGGCGCAGCGATCTCGCTGGCGATCTTCCCGATCCTGCTGCTCGTGGTGATCGTGCAACTCGTCTACATCCGCCGGACGGAGACACTTTAGCCATGATCGAGGGAGCCCACTGGCGGCGCTGGGTATTTTTCTATGTACCGGTGACGGCGTTCGTCGTCAGCCTGCTGTTTCCGTTCTACTGGATGGTCATCACCACGATCCGGCCGGACAGCGAGCTTTACCGGCCCTGGAGCGCGTCGAATTACGCGCCGTTCTGGACCACCCATCCGACGTTGGAGCATATCACCGACCTTTTGACCGAGACCCTGTTCAGCACCTGGATGCTGAACACGATGTTCATCTCGCTGGCGGCGACGGCGATTTCGCTGTTCTGCGGGCTGCTCGCCGGATACGCGCTGTCGCGGCTGAAATTCCCCTATGCCGGGGTGATCGGCACGGCGATCTTCATCACCTACCTGGTGCCACAGACGCTGCTGTTCATCCCGCTCGCCGACATCATCCGCAATTTCAAGCTCGGCGATTCGCCCTGGGCGCTGATCCTGACCTATCCGACCTTTCTGATCCCGTTCTGCACCTGGCTGCTGATGGGCTATTTCAAGTCGATCCCGAAAGAGCTCGAGGAGTGCGCCCGCATCGACGGCGCGCCCCGCTGGAAGGCGATGGTCTACATCATCTTTCCGGTAGCGATACCCGGCATCCTGTCCGCTGGCATCTTCGCCTTCACCCTGTCGTGGAACGAATTCATCTACGCCCTCGTCTTCCTGTCGTCGCCGGAGCAGAAAACGGTGCCCGTCGGGGTCACCTCCGAACTGGTCCGCGGCGACGTCTTCTACTGGGGCGAGCTCATGGCCGGGGCGCTGCTGGGTCGATTCCGGTCGCCTTCGTCTACTCGTTCTTCGTCGAATACTACGTGTCGGGCATCACCGGATCGGTGAAGGGGTAAACACATGGCTCGCGTCGCGATGCGCAGCTTGAACAAAAAATACGACGAGGTCCACGCCGTCATCGACGTGAACCTCGACATCCGCGACCAGGAGTTTGTCGTGCTGGTCGGCCCCTCGGGCTGCGGCAAGACGACGACCCTGCGCATGGTGGCGGGCCTGGAGAGCATCACCGGGGGGCAGATCTCGATCGACGAGAAGGTCGTCAACGAATTGCCGCCGATGGATCGCGACATCGCGATGGTGTTCCAGAACTATGCCCTCTACCCGCATATGACGGTCTACGACAACATGGCCTTCGGCCTGAAGATGCGGAAATTCGCCACACCGGAAATCGCCCGACGCGTGAAAGAGGCGGCCGACATCCTGGGCATCCAGGAATTGCTGCGACGCAAGCCACGCCAGCTGTCCGGCGGTCAGCGCCAGCGCGTCGCGCTGGGCAGGGCGATCGTGCGGCATCCGCAGGTGTTCCTGTTCGACGAGCCGCTGTCGAACCTCGATGCCAAACTGCGCGTGCAGATGCGGGTCGAATTGAAGAAGCTGCACGAGCGGCTTGGCACCACCGCGATCTACGTCACGCACGACCAGGTCGAGGCCATGACGCTGGGCGACCGGGTCGTTGTCATGCGCGACGGCCGGGTGCAGCAAGTCGGCGACCCAATGGAACTCTACAACCAGCCAGCCAATCGCTTTGTCGCCGGCTTCATCGGCTCGCCGGCGATGAATTTCGCCCAGGTCCGCATCGCGGCCGAGAATGGCTCACTATGGGCCGAGAGCGAGGATCTCCGCATCAAGGTACCGGCGCCGATCGCACCGCGGCTCGGACGCTACGCGGGGATGGAAGCGACACTCGGCGTGCGGCCTGAAGATCTGCGCATCGCCAACGACAGCGATGCCGGCGACCTGAGCTTCAACGTCGCAATCGAGGTGGTCGAGCGGCTTGGCTCCGAAATCCTGCTCGACGTCGCCGCCGGGTCAACGACGATGGTCGCCTCGGTTGAGCCGACCGTCACCGCCAAGGTGCACGAAAGACTGCGGCTCGCAATCAATCCGGACCGGGTGCACTTCTTCGACAATCAGACCGAAGCCGCGATCTAACGCGCTCGATCGTGCCATCGCGGTCGAGAGCCGCGCGGAACGTGACAGGGAGGAAATCAATGAGGCAAATTCGTCGACGCAGGACTTTGCAACTGTCAGCCGGCAGTGCGCTTGCCGCGGGCACCGGGGGCCTCGCGGGCATCCTCGCGAGCGGGAGGGCCCCGGCCTACGCACAGACGCAGACGATGCACTGGCTCCGCTGGGCCGATTTCGTCCCCTCATCCGACGTGTTGCTCAAGGGGGAGATCGTCAAGCTGTGCGAAAAGGATCTCGGCATGAAGCTGACCGTCGAGACCATCAACGCCAATGACATCCAGGCGCGCATCACTGCGGCGATCCAATCGGGTGCCGGGCCCGACATCTTCATGACCGTCAACAACTGGCCGCAGCTTTATGCCGACAGTTGCGTCGATGTCAGCGACGTGGTCGACGACCTCGGCAAGGCGCAGGGCGGCTACTACGACATCTGCCAGGTCATCGGAACCGTCGGGGGCAAGTGGATCGGCGTGCCATGGTGCACCGGTGGCGGTCTCGTCGCCTACCGCAAATCCTGGCTCGCCGAAGCCGGTGCACAGGACTTCCCCAAGACCTGGGACGAATACCGAACCGTGGGCAAGAAGCTGAAGGCAGCCGGCCGGCCCTATGGCCAGACCGCCGGTCACACCTTCGGCGACGCGCCGGGCTGGTGGTACCCTTATCTCTGGTCGTGGGGCGGCAAGGAGGTCGAGGCGGACGGCAAGACCGTGGTGCTCAACACCAAGGAGACCGTCGAGTTGGTGAAGTTCGCCGTCGCATTGTGGAAGGAGACAATGGACGAAGGCGGGCTTGCCTGGGACGACACCAGCAACAACCGCGCGTTCCTCTCCGGCAGCGTCAGCGCCACGAACAACGGTGCATCGATCTATCTCGAGGCGAAGAAGAAGCCCGGCTCCTATCTGACCGAGAAAGGTACGCCGATGAAGGATGACATCCTTCATGCCAGCATTCCCGGCGGGGCCGGCGGTCAGTTCAACCTGCCAGGCCCGCAAACTCACCTGGTGATGAAGTATTCGAAGAACCAGGACGCGGCCAAGAAGTTCCTCCGCTGGGCGGGGTCGAAGGAAATCTTCGAAAAATGGTTCACCTCACAGCAAGGCTACACCTGCGGCCCGACCAAGGTATGGGAGAACGATCCGGTGTGGAATCGTCGACCCGGTCCTCGCTCCGTTCAAGAAAGTTCCGATCACCGGGCGCATGTTGGGTTATGCCGGAGCCCCGAACCAGAAGGCGGCCGAGGTACAGACCAAGTACATCAGTCGTCGACATGTACGCGAAGGCGATCCAGGGCATGGATGCCGCCGAATTCGGTGAAGGCGGCGCACGCTGAACTGGTGAAAATCTACGGAGCTTAAGCAAAAGCCGAACTGCAGAGGGCCGGGGCAACCGGCCCTGTCCATAAACGGCAAAGGGAGGTCGGCATGCCGCGCATCCATCGACGCAGATCTGCTGCAGCTCTCAGGCGCCGGCACACTGGCCGCGGGCGGTGGGCTCGCCGGGATTCTTGCTTCCGGACGGGCTCCCGCCTTCGCCCAGGGGACCGCGCTGCACTGGCTCAAATTCGTGGACTTCGTGCCGGTCTCCGACCAGTTGCTCAAGGGCAAGCTGAAGGACGAGTGTCAGAAAGCACTCGGTATCTCGCTTACGATCGAAACCATCAACGGCGATGGCGTGCAGGCGCGCATCACCTCGGCGATCCAGGCCAAGACCGGCCCCGACATCATGATGGCGGTCAGCAACTGGGCGCAGCTCTATGCCGACAGCCTCGTCGATGTCAGCGACATCGCCGATGAGGTCGGCAAGGCGCAGGGCGGCTATTACAACACCGCCCGTGCCGTCGCCAACGACGGCACGAAATGGATCGCGATGCCGTTCACGATCCTCGGCGTGTTGTTCGCCAACCGCACGTCATGGTTCGCCGAGGAAGGCATCACGCCCGACAAGTTTCCCAAGACCTGGGAGGACTATCGTGCGGTCGGCAAGAAGCTCAAAGCCAAAGGCCGGCCGCTCGGCCAGACGCTGGCCCATGCGTTCGGCGACGGGCCGGCTTTCTGGTACCCCTATCTGTGGTCGTGGGGCGGCAAGGAGGTCGAAGCCGACGGCAAGACCGTGGTGCTGGACAGCAAGGCGACCGTCGAGTTGGTCAAGTTCGCAGTCGGCTCCTGGAAGGACGCGTTCGACGAGGGCGGCATGTCGTGGGACGATGCCGGCAACAACCGCGCATTTCTCGCCAACACGATCAGCTCGACCAGCAACGGCGCCTCGATCTATCTGCTGGCGCGCAGCAAGCCCGACACCTACATGACCGAGACGGGCAAGCCGCTCAAGGACGACTGCTTCCACTCGCCGTTGCCCAGCGGTCCGGCCGGCCAGTTCAGCTGGCATGTGCCATTCTCGAACCTCGTCCCCGCCTATGGGAAGAACCAGAAGGCGGCCAAGGACTTCCTGCGCTGGTTCCACTCCAAGGAGGTCTACGACGCCTGGTTCAGCTCGCAGCAGGGCTTCTCGGTGGGTGCGACCAAGGCGTGGGAGAACCACAAGCTGTGGAACGACGACCCGGTGATGGCGCCGTTCCGCACGGCGGCGGAAAGCGGCCGTTTCGCCGGCTATGCGGGGCCGGCCGGCCGTGCTGCCGCCGAGACCATCAGCAAGTTCATCATCGTCGACATGTACGCCAAGGCCGTGCAGGGCATGGCAGCGGAAGACGCGGTCAAATGGGCCCATGCTGAGCTGGTGAAAATCTACGCCTGAGGCTGGAAGCGCACGAAGCTCCAGGGGTGACGAATGCTCCCGAGCCGCGCACAATGCCAAGCCGTGCAAGGGAGCGGAGTCCGATGGCAGCAGAATTCGACCTGATCATCCGCGGTGGAACCGTCGTCGATGGCTCCGGCCGCGAACCCATCGAGGCCGACGTCGGCATCAAGGGCGGCCGCATCGCCGCCATCGGTACGCTCGCGAAGAACGGCGCCGAAGAGATCGACGCCAAGGGCAGGCTGGTCACGCCGGGCTTCGTCGATATCCACACGCACTATGACGGCCAGGCGGTGTGGGACAGCCGCATGACGCCGTCCTCGATGCACGGAGTCACCACGGCGGTGATGGGCAACTGCGGCGTCGGCTTCGCGCCATGCAAGCCGGCCGACCGCGAGAAGCTCGTGGAACTGATGGAGGGCGTCGAGGACATTCCCGGCCCGGTCATGCACGAGGGGCTGAAGTGGGAGTGGGAGTTGTTCGCCGAGTATCTCGCGGCACTCGACCGCCGCAACCGCGACATCGACCTTTGCGCGCTGTTGCCGCACGCCGCCGTGCGGGTGTTCGTGATGGGGGAGCGCGCGGTCGGGCTGGAGAATGCCAACCAGTCCGACATCGCGCAGATGCGCGAGATCGCCGCCGATGCGATGCGCGCCGGCGCGTTCGGGTTCTCCACCTCGCGCAGCCTGAGCCACAAGAGCCTGAAGGGCGATCCCACGCCGACGCTGCGCGCGCAGGAGGACGAACTGACCGGCATCGCGATGGGCATGCGCGATGCAGGCTCCGGTTTCCTGGAGATCGTGTCGGAATGGGCGCCCGATCCGAAGGCGGAATTCGCGATGATCCGCCGCGTGGTGGAGGCCAGCGGTCGGCCCTGCGTGTTCACGCTGACCCAGCGCCACGCACGACCGACGGTCTGGCGCGACCTGCTGGGCTACGCCGACGAGGCGATCGCCGCCGGCGTCCCGATCCGCCCGGTGGTGGCGCCGCGCGCGATCGGCGTGCTGCTGGGGCTGGAGGGCAGCCAGAACCCGTTCTCCGGCACGCCGTCCTATCGCTCGATCGCGCATCTGCCGCTGGCCGAGCGGGTTCGCCGGATGCGCGATCCGGAGTTCCGCCGGCAGGTGCTGTCGGAGGATCCGAAGAAGGACAGCACGTTCCCGCTGTTCCATCGCCTGTCGTTCACCCAGATGTTCCGCTTCGGCAATCCGCCGAACTACCGGCCGCAGCAGCAGGATTCGCTCGCCGCGATTGCCGAGCGGGAGGGCCGCACCCCGCAGGACGTGGCCTACGACGTGCTGCTGGAGGATGACGGCAACGCCTTCATCTACACACCACTCGGCAACTACGCCGACTACAGCCTGTCGGTCAGCGAGACGACGCTGGGCAATCGCAACACCATCATGGGCCTGGGCGACGGCGGTGCGCATGTCGCGTTCATCCTGGATGCCGGCTACCAGACCTGGCTGCTGACGCATTGGGGGCGCACGATGCGGCGCTGGCCGATGCCGGAGCTGATCCGTCGCGTCACGTCGGACACGGCGCATGCGGCGGGGCTGCATGATCGTGGTGTACTGGCGGTCGGCAAGAAGGCCGATGTCAACGTGATCGACTGGGACCGGCTGGGTTGCGACAAGCCCTACGTGGTGCACGACCTGCCGGCGGGCGGCAAGCGGCTGATGCAGAAGGTGCACGGCTACGACGCGACGATCGTGTCGGGGCAGGTCACTTACCGCAACGGCGAGCCGACGGGCGAACTGCCGGGGCGGCTGGTGCGCGGGCAGCAGGCCTAGAGCAGCGAGCCGCCCTCGGCCAGGAGAATGCTCCCGGTGGTTGCCGTCATCAGCGTGACGGCGGCGAACACCGTTCCCTCCACCTCGTCGGCGAGGCGGCTGTTGTAGCCGACCTCAACTGCGCAGCCGGCTTCGGCGAGCGCAGCGCGGCGGCAGAGCCGATGCCGCCGCTCGCGCTGGCTGCGCCGGTCAGAACATTGGCCCGCGATTCGCGGCACCACCGTCGATGGTTATGATCGTACCGGTGGTATAGGCCGACCTGTCCGAGGCGAGGAAGGCCACCATCCAGCCGATCTCCTCCGGCGCACCCGCGCGGCCGAACGGCAGCGGCCGCATCAATTCCTCCCACCGGCCTGCGTCACCCAGGCGATCCTGTGCACGCTTCTGCATCATCCCGACGAGCCGTTCCGTGGCGATGGCTCCAGGATTTATGCCGACGACACGCAGATTGTCTGCCGACGCAGCGCCGCCAAGCGTCCTGGTGAACGCCATCAGCCCCGCATTGCCAGTGGAGCCCGCGATGTAGGTGGCATCCACCTTTTCGCCCGCCATGCCCAGGATGTTGATGATCACACCGTGTCCGCGCGCCTTCATCAGCGCGTAGAACCGGCGGCACATGTTGATGTAGCCGAATACCTTCAGGTCCCAGGCCGTGCGCCAGCGGGCTTCGTCTATCTCCTGCAGCGTGCCGCCGGGGATTGCGCCGGCGTTGTTCACCAGTATGTCGATATCCGGGTGCAATTCGGCCAGGCGATCGACGTTGGCGCTGTCGGACAGGTCGAACGCGTGCACCTCGGCGCGCACGTTGCAGCGTGCGGCGATCTTCTCGCGTACCGCGTTTAGGTCTGCCTGGGTGCGCGAGACCAGGATGACGTTGACGCCTTCCTCCGCCAGTGCCTCGGCGGCGGCGCGGCCGATCCCCTTCGATGCGCCGGTGATCAGCGCCGTCCTGCCTCGCAGGTTCAGATCCATATTCGCCTTCCTTTGTCAGACCGTGAGGTAACGACTGCGGATCTCTGCCTCCTCGTCGCGAAACTGCTGGGGCGACGCGGAGTAGACCATGCGCCCCTTCACCATGATGTGGATCTCGTCCGCCACGGCCTCGGCCAGCCGCATGTTCTGCTCGATCAACAGGATGGTGACGCCCTCGGCCGGCAGGCGTCGGATCACCTGGGCCAGCTCGCGCACGACCAGTGGCGCCAGGCCCTGGCTCGGTTCGTCCAGCAGCATCACCTTGGGGTCGCTGGCCAGCGCGCGCGCGATCGCCAGCATCTGCTGTTCGCCGCCCGACAGCGTCCCGCCGCGGCTCCCCGCGCGTTCGTGCAACGGCGGAAACAGTTCCATCAGGCGCGGCAATGGCCACGCCTTCGACGGCCGGCGTTCGGCGACGCGGATGTTCTCCAGCACGGTCAGGTCGGGAAATATCAGGCGGCCCTCCGGTACATACGCCACGCCGGCGCGCGCGACGCGATGCGGCGGCCATCCGGTGATGTCTGCGCCATCGAGCAGCACCCGCCCGCCGCTTGGCGGCACCAGCCCCATCACAGTGCGCAGTGTCGTGGTCTTGCCGACTCCGTTCCGGCCGAGCACTGAACCAATGCGCCCCGCGGGTACCGCCATGTCGACGCCCTGCAACACGTGGCTGGCGCCGTAGTGCGCATGGAGGTCCTCGATGGTCAGCATCAGCCGAGGCCCCCGAGATAGGCGCGCTGCACTTCGGCATCCGCCTTCACCGCGTCCGGCGAACCGTCGGCGATCACCGCGCCCCGGTGCAGCACAGTGATCATGCGCGCCAGCCGGAACACCACCTCCATGTCGTGCTCGACCAGCAGCACCGTCATTGCACCATCGGACAGCAGACCCGCCAGAGTTTCGACCGCCTGCGCCGTCTCCTCCACCGACAGCCCCTGTGTCGGCTCGTCGAGCAGCAGCAGGCGCGGCCCCTGCGCCAGCGCCATAGCAACCTCCAGCAGCCGCTGGTCACCGTGCGACAACAGCCCCGCCGGCCGCGCCGCAACATGCGTCAACCCGAGCCGTTCCAACGCCGCATCACCACGCCGCCCGGCATCGCCGAACACTTCGCCTCCGCCATAGGGTTGCCAGCGCCGCGCGTGCCGCGCCTGTGCCGCGAGGCGAGCGTTTTCGCGCGCCGTCATCTCGGGGAACAGCGAGGTGATCTGGAAGGTGCGAGAAATGCCGCGCTGGCAAATGCTGTAGGGGGAAAGCCCGGTCAGCGATTCATTGTCGAAGCGCACGCCGCCGTCGGACGGCGGCACCACGCCGGTGATCAGATTGAACAGCGTCGATTTGCCGGCACCGTTGGGGCCGATTACCGCGCGTACCTCGCCCATCTCGACGCGCATACTCACGCTATCGACTGCGATGATGCCGCCGAAGCGGCGCGTCAGCCCGTCCAGTTCAAGGAGCGCCACCGCCCTCGCCTCGCATCCGACGGTGCGCTGGTGAAGACGCGCGTCGCCAGACCCCAGATGCCCTGCGGCGCAAACAGCACGAAGCCGATGAAGATCAGACCGAAGAACAGCGCCCATGAGTTGGTCCACGAACTCAGCAGGTTCGACACCAGCATGAAGAACGCCGCACCGATGATCGGCCCCACCAGCGTACCTGAGCCGCCGACGATGACCATGATCAGCACCTGACCGGAGAACAACCAGAACAGCAGCTCGGTGTTGGCGAATCCGGCGAACGGTGCGTACAGCGCGCCGGCCAGGCCACCCAGTGCGAAGGCGATCGCCACGACGGCTATCTTGTAGCGGCGGGTGTTGTAGCCGAGAGACAAGGTCTTCGCCTCGTTCTCGCGGATGCCGCGCAGCACCGCGCCGAATGGTGAGCGCACCAGCGTGCGGCAGAACAGGAAGGCGCCGAGCAGGCAGGCCAGGACCAGGTAATAGAAGCCTGACTTGCCGGCGAACACCGTGATGCCGAATGGGCCGGGGCTGCGCGGAATGCCTGCCAGCCCGTCCGATGCACCGGTGACCGAGGTCCACTTGAACGCCACCGCGTAGAGCAGCTGTGCGAAGGCCAGCGTCAGCATGGAGAACGACACGCCGGAGGCAAGCGTGCATACCCAGGCCACGCCGATGGCCGCGATACCGCTGAACGCTGCGGCGATCGGCACGGCGAACACCAGAGGTATGCTGGTGTGCAGCAGCAGGTTGCCACAGGTATAGGCGCCGAGCCCGTAGGCCGCGGCATGACCGAACGACAGCAGCCGCGTGTAGCCCACCATCAGGTCGAGGCTCATGGCGAACAGGCCGAGGATAAGTGCCTCAGTCAGCAGCGTCATCGCATAAGGGGGCAGGCCAAGCGGGGCGAGCGCCAGGAGCAGCGTCGCCACTGCCAGGCCAGGCAGGACATTCATCCGGTCAGGCTTCCTTGCCGAGCAGGCCGCCCGGACGCACGACAAGCACCGTCAGCATGACGAGATACATCAGCGCGAGGGCAAGGTCGGGGAAGTAATACGTGCCGAACACCTGCACGAACGCCACGAGCAGCGCGCCGATCGCCGAGCCCACGAAGCTGCCCATACCGCCGATGATGACGATGACGAAGGTGTCGATCACCGCATTCGGCGCCATCGCCAGCGAAGCTGTCACCATCGGTGCAGCGAGCACGCCGCCGATGCCCGCCAAGCCGCAGCCGATGCCGAACACCGCGGAGCGCACCAGCCGGACGTCGGTACCGAGTGCGTGCACCATCTCGGCGTTCTGCGAGGTGGCGCGGATCAGCAGCCCCAGGCGCGTGCGCTCGAGGAACTGCCAGATGGCGACTGCCACCACGATGCCGGCGCCGGCAAGGAATAGCCGGTAGATCGGGAATGGTTCGTCGAGGATGAAGACGATGCCGGACAGCACCTGCGGTGCGGGGACCTCCAGCGCGTTGACGCCCCAGAGCAGGCGGATCGCCTC
Source organism: uncultured Alphaproteobacteria bacterium (assembly GCA_963812075.1). GTDB lineage: Bacteria > Pseudomonadota > Alphaproteobacteria > Acetobacterales > Acetobacteraceae > JAMXLO01. The sequence goes on along the minus strand of CAWETN010000010.1, from coordinate 5,995 downwards.
GCCCATGATCAGCGTGAGACCGAACGTCACCATCAGGAAGGCGCTGTGGTCGCGGCGATACAGGCGACGCAGGATGCCGAGTTCGAACGCGGCGCCGAAGCCGCCGACCAGCAGCGGCGCGATGATCAGCGCGGCCCAGAAGCTGCCGACGACCGCGACCGACGAGTAACCGACATAGGCGCCCAGCATGAAGAACGCGCCATGCGCGAAGTTCACAATGCGCATGATGCCAAAGATCAACGTGAGGCCGACACCGAGAAAGAACAACAGCGCTGCCTGCGACAGCGCGTTGAGGCACTGAGTGACGAGGAAGCCCACGAAGTCCATCAGCGGCTTCCGGCTGTGGCCGGACGTGGCTCCTCCATCAGCTGTCGAACGTCATCTGCCGACAGGCCGGCGTTACCTCCTCGCCCGGGTAGGTCGCAATGATCACCGGCGCAGGCAGCCTCGTGCCCTCCTTCTTCACGACTTTCACCATGTAGCCGCCCTGCACCGCCTGGTGGTCGCAGGCGCGGATGGCCACATGGCCCTTGATCGAATCCACCGCCACCGTCTCCAGCGCCGGGCGCAGCTTATCCGCCTCGATGCTGCCGGCTTTCTCGATGCCGGCCTGCAGGATCTGGCAGGCCTGCCACTGCTCGCCCTCGAACACGTCGGGCTCGGCGCCGTATTCCTTCCGCCACGCCTCGACGAACGCCCGGTTCGCCGGATTGTCGATTGTGAAGCTGTAGCGTGTCGAACCGACCAGCCCCATCGCCGCATCGCCCACCGCACGGATGCTGTTCAGATCGACGATCGATGTGAGCAACTGCACCTTGTCGGCCAGCCGATATTCGCGCGCCTGCGACAGGAACGCATTGTTGTCGGCGCCCTGCATGACGATGAAGCAGGCATCGGCGCCGGCCTGGCGGATCTTGGTGATGTAGGTGGAGAAATCCTTCGTGCCGATCGGCGAGAAGACCGCGCCGACAAAATTCTTGCTGGCCTTCTTCACCTCGTCCTGGAACACGTCGATGCTGTTGTGGCCCCAGGCGTAGTCCATGCCGATGGCATAGAAGTTCTTCATCTCGCCGCGCCGCAGCCACAGCGAGATGGCCCGCGTCTCCATCGGGCCCGAGATGTTGGCACGGAAGAAGTTCGGCACGAACGACGAACCGGTCAGCCGGCCGTCGCCGTTGTCCGACGAGATGAAGATCGCGTTCCACTCGGCGAGCTTCGGCACCACCGCGAGCGCCTCGGACGACAGCACCATGCCGAACAGCAGACGGCAGTCGTCGCGCTCGACCACGAGTTGTGCCTTGCGCACGCAGGTGGCGGGGTCGCCGGTGGTATCCTCGACATGCAGCTCGATCGGGCGGCCCAGCAGGCCGCCCTTGGCGTTCAGTTGCTTCGCCCAGAATTCCGCGCCGTGCCGCATCTGCTCGCCGATCTCCGCCGCCGGGCCGGTCAGCGCCAGCGGCATGCCGATCCTGATCGGGGCTTCGCCGCGCGCGTGCCGCAACGCCACGGGCGAGGCCACCGCCGCGAGGCCGGCCCCCAGCGCGGCCCGACGGGTGAGACGGTTTGTCATCTTGCAGCTTTCCTCCCGCGGTTTTTTTCGCCTGGCGAACTTGGACGCGCCAGGATAGCCCAGTCCACATCCGGGTCCAGCCATCCTGATGCGAGCGCAGCCTCCCGCCGCCTGCGCCCGGAGGTCGTTCAGCCGGCCGTGTAGGGGGGCTTGGTGTAACCGGCGGGCGACAGCGTGAAGATCTCGCACCCGGTCTCGTTCACCCCGATCATGTGTTCGAACTGTGCCGACAGGCTGCGGTCGCGCGTCACCGCGGTCCAGCCGTCGTCGAGCACCTTCACCTCGGGACGCCCCGCATTCACCATCGGCTCGATGGTGAAGAACATACCGGGCCGCAGCACCGGGCCCTCGCCGGGCCGGCCGAAATGCAGCACGTTCGGCGGCTCGTGGAAGCGCCGGCCGATGCCATGGCCGCAGAAGTCGCGCACCACGCTGAACCGCTGACCCTCGACGTAGTTCTGGATAATGTAGCCGATGTCGCCCAGCGTCACGCCGGGCTTCACCGCCTGCACGCCGCGCATCATCGCCTCATAGGTCACGTCCATCAGGTTGCGCGCACGGGTGGACGCCGTGCCGGCGACATACATGCGCGACGAATCGCCGTGCCAGCCGTCCAGGATGACGGTCACGTCGATGTTCAGGACATCGCCGTTCTCCAGTCGCCGCTCGCCGGGGATACCGTGGCACACCACGTGGTTGATCGAGGTGCAGATCGATTTCGGGTAGCCCCGGTAGTTCAGCGGCGCCGGCACCGCGCCGCGCGCGGTGATGAACTCATGGCACAGCGCGTCCAATGTACCGGTGGTTACGCCCGGCCGGACCTGCTCGGTGATCATGTCGAGCGTCTCGGCCGCCAGACGGCCCGCGACGCGCATCCCGACGAAGTCCTCCGGCGCATGAATGGTGATGCGTCTCGCGTCGGCCCCGCCGTCCATCGCCGTCCGTCCCCGTCCCTCAACTATCGTGATCTGCCAAGATGCGTAGCACGGCAGCCCGGCGCAAGGCCAATACAGTGGTCAGACCGGGCGGGAACGGCTATTGCCACCCCGCCATGAACAGCGACATGCACACCGATGCAGGCTGGCTGCACCGTTTCGGTCCGGTGGACCAGCTGGTACTCGGAAGGCTTGCGATGTCCTCGAAGGCGACCTGGGCCGGCTCGAAGCGCTGGAGGCGTATGGCATGACGGAGGCCGAGGCGGCGACGGTCCGCGTGGGCAGCTGGCCGGGCGTATTCCAGGAGGTGCACCGCTGATGGACCGGGACGTCCACAAGCGTGCCGCGGCCGAAGCAGCCGCCGGCATGGTCGAGCACGGCATGATCGTCGGCCTCGGCACAGGATCGACCGCCCGGTTTGCCATCGACGCCCTGATCCGTCGGGTGCGCGAGGGTCTCTCTATCCGCGCCATCCCGACCTCGGAGCGCAGCGCGGCGCAGGCGCGCGAGGGTGGCATCCCGCTGACCGGCTTTGCGGAGCACCGGCGCATCGATGTCACGATCGACGGTGCCGACGAGATCGAGCTGGGGACGCTGAACCTCATCAAGGGCCTGGGCGGCGCGCTGCTGCGCGAGAAGATCGTCGCGGCGGCGAGCGACCGGCTCATCATCGTGGCCGACGAGCCGAAGCTGGTCGAGCGTCTCGGGGGCACCGCGCCGGTACCGGTCGAGGTGGTGCCGTTCGGCTGGGAGACGACCGCCGACCGCCTGCGTCGCCTCGGGACCGACCCACAGCCGAGGCGGGACCCGGGCGGGCAGCTATACTGCACGGACGGCGGCAACCGCATTCTCGACTGCCGGTTTCCCGCAATCGCCGATCCGGCCGGCCTGGACCGCGCAATCGGACAGATTGTCGGCGTGGTGGAAACCGGGCTGTTTATCGGGATGGCAAGGCTCGCCCTGGTCGCCGGCGACGACGGGGTTCAGCGGATTGCCAGCGGATAGCGCCTAGCGACTCGCCACCTGACGCTGGTCCGGACGGATCACGAAGCAAGCCGCCCGGTGCCGAGTCAGCGCCGCGCAGGCACCCTGGGCCTCGCCAGCGGTCAGTCCGATGACCTGGGCACGCCACACTGTCCTGCCGCGCTGGCTGGCCGGTTCGATGCGCACCTCGCCGCCGTCGGCGGCACTGCGCGCATTCGCCGCAGCGTCGCGCGCCGCCCTCTCATTGGCAAAGCTGCCGACCTGGATCGCCCAGCCCGCCGTTATCCGGGTATGCGACGCCGGTCGGATCGGCTGCGCCGTCACGGTGGCGGCATGGGCCGTGCCAATCAGGCTGGGCAGGCGGTTCGCCACCGCGGTCCGGTGCTCGGGCGGCACATCCATCTGCTCGAACCCCTGGTCGAGCAGCACCGCCATATGGGCGTCCCGCTCGGGGTTCGAAGCGGCGCCGAGTACGACGCCGATCAGCCGCACCCCGCTGCGCACTGCGCTGGTCACGAGGTTGTGCCCTGACGCCTCGGTGTAACCCGTCTTCATGCCGTCGGCGCCCGGATAGGACTGCAGCATGCGGTCGTGGTTGAAGATCACGCGACGCTGGAAGGTGAAGCTGGGCGTGCTGAAGTAGGGATAGAACCCCGGGAAGTCCGACAGCACGTGGCGCGCCAGGATCGCGAGGTCGCGGGCGGTGGTCCAGGCGTCCGGGTCCGGCAGGCCGGAGGCGTTGGTGAAGTTCGTCCGGTTCATGCCGAGAGCACGGGCACGCAGCGTCATCATCTGGGCGAACCGGTCCTCGGAGCCCCCAAGCATTTCCCCCAGCGCCGCCGCGGCGTCGTTGGCGGACTTGGTCACCAGGGCCAGAATCGCGTCCTCGACGGTCAGCCGCGTGCTGCCAGGCACCAGACCGAGTTTGGTGGGCGCCGCGGCAGCCGCATACGCGGAAACCGGCACCACCTGTTGCAGGCTGACGCGACGGTCCCGCAGCGCCTCGAAGGTCATGTACAGCGTCATCAGCTTGGCCAAGCTCGCCGGATGGCGCGGTGCATCGGCGTTGGCTGCTTCCAACACATTGCCGGTGGCGGCGTCGACCACGATGGAACTGTAGCGTTCGGAGCCGATCTGCGCCCGGGCGTCCTGCACGAACAGGCTGGTCCAGGCGACGGCAGAGAGGCCGAGCAGAGCGGAGAGGCGCGATACTAACTTGCGTCCTGAGCCGCCCGCTAACGCCATTCGTTGCTCACCTCCGGCGAATCCAGGCGACTCTAGGAGCCCCCAAGCGACCCTGTCCAGCCCCAAAAGGCGGAAAAGAGGAAAAACCAGAAGGAGTTAGTAAGGGTCGTTGCGGAACGGGCGAAGGCGCCAAGCACAGCCGGCGACAGTTCAACGAACTTTTGTGCAGTGCACAAAATTCGCTTGATCCACCGACGGTTGCGGCTTATATCCGTGGCCGTGCTGCATTGCAGCAAAATCGTCGGCAACCACCTCGAAAGGTGCGGTCCCATCGCAGGGTGACCGTTCACCAGGAGAACACGCGCATGGCGAGCAAGCCAAAGATGATCGAAGCGCCGGCGGTATCGCCCGCGCTGGCGGACCGGACGGCCGAAGCCGCCACGAAGGGTTTCGAGGCGACGGTGACCGGGCTGAAGGACGGCATGTCACGGGCAGCCGCGGGATTCACGGACACACAGGCAAAGGTGAAGGAAAACATGGAAAAGGCGATGAAGACGGCCGAGGAACTGGTGACGTTCGGCCAGGGCAACCTCGAGGCGATGGTGAAGTGCGGCCAGATCTGGGCAGCCGGGGTGCAGGATATCGGCAAGCAGATGGCGGCCAGTGCGCAGGCCTCGTTCGAGGACACGGTGTCCACGTTCAAGGCGATGTCCTCGGTCAAGTCGTTGAAGGACGCATTCGACCTGCAGGCGAGCCTGGCGCGCTCGACGATGGAGAAGACGCTTGCCGAGTCGGGCAAGCTCACCGACGCATCGATGAAGCTGACCGAGCAGGCGCTCGCGCCGCTCACGGCCCGGTTCAGCCTCGCCATGGAGAAGTTCTCCAAGGCGGCCTGACCGGCGCGGCGGCTTTGGTACCGGATCGCCCCCCTCCCCGGCGATCGTGGCACAGCGGAAGAAGGTCCCGGCCGGCGCCGGGGCCTTTTTTCGTGCGGGTGAATGTTTGGCTGTCAATGGTCTTTTAACCCGGCACCGGCTTCCGATATGGTTCGTGCTTCGGCAGGGCGGGACGGGACGCCGTCGCCGTCCGAGTGGGGTGAGGACGTCGCGGCAGATGGGTCCGGAATTGCGATGAGCGACAGCGACAGGCGTGGCGGCAACAACAATACCGAGGGCCCCAATACCGGGGTCGTCGTCCGGACGCGCCCGAAAACGCGAAAGCCGGCGATGTACAAGGTGCTGATGCTGAACGACGACTACACGCCGATGGAGTTCGTCGTGCATGTTCTGGAGCGGTTTTTCCAGAAGTCCCGCGAGGAGGC
>CAWETN010000009.1:0-509217 GCA_963812075.1 uncultured Alphaproteobacteria bacterium | reverse complement strand
GGGCGATGAAGCAGCTGACGCTGGCAACGGTGGGTTTGAACGTTACGTCAAGACGACGCGACGGGCGGCGTTTCTGGCGGAGATGGAGCGGGTTGTGCCGTGGTCGGCACTGTGCGGCTTGATTGATCGGCACTATCCCAAACCGGGCAATGGCCGACCGCCGATCGGGGTCGAGCGGATGCTGCGCATCTATTTTCTGCAGCAGTGGTTCAACCTGTCGGATCCGGGAGTGGAAGAGGCGCTCTACGATTTGCTGGCGATGCGTTGCTTTGTCGGGATCGATCTCGGCTGCGAGCCAGTGCCGGACGAGACCACGGTGTGCCGCTTCCGCCACCTGCTCGAGGAGCACGATCTGGGCCGGCAGTTGTTCGACGCAGTGCACCGGCACCTGACGGCGAAGAGACTGAAGGTCGCCACCGCACCCATGCCACGATCATCAATGCGCCGTCTTCCACCAAGAATGCCGACAAGGCGCGGGATCCCGAGATGCATCAAACCAAGAAGGGCAACCAGTGGTACTTCGGCATGAAGGCGCATATCGGGGTCGATAGCCGGACCAAGCTGATCCACGCGGCGGTGGCCACGCCGGCCAATGTCGCCGACAGCACGGTACTACCCGATCTTCTGCACGGGAGGGAGACCCGCGTGTGGGGCGACCAGGCCTACCGCGGCCAGCGGGTGGTGATCCGCCGACACGCACCGCGAGCGCAAGACTTCACCAATCGCCGCTATCGCCACCGCGGTGTTGTCGATGAGGTCGAGCGGGCGAAAAATCGTACCAAGTCCAAAGTGCGGGCCAGGGTCGAACATTCGATCGGCGTCATCAAGCGGGTGTTCGGCTTTGCCAAGCTGCGCTATCGCGGGCCGAGAAAAACACCCATCGCCTGCTTGTGACCTGCGCGTTGGCCAATCTGTTCATCGCGCGCCGGCATCTGTTGCGCTGCCAGTAGGTGTAATGTGTTTCGAGCTTCCACAGCAGGGCGCAATGAACTCCAGAGCGGACCCCCAACGGCACTCCTGGGCCCAACCGGCCGCTGCCCAAGAAATCTCCCGCGGTTGACCGACAAGCTTTTCCTGCCTGGTCACAATCGCCAACTGCTTGTTCAGATATTCCCTAGTGCCCGGCGGGACAGCAACCGGAAGTCTCCCGTATCACGCGGCATCTCGATTTCTACTAAGCGTTCCAGCATGCGGTAGAACAAGCGTGCCGTTGCTCGCTTTACCAGGTTTCGCCCTGCCGAATTTGGCGTTGACCGTATACCACATCGGCTCCCTCGTTCATTCGGCACATCATCTGTTCGAGGACTTCCGGTGGGTCCTGCAGGTCCGCGTCGATTATCAAGACACGCTCTCCGCGGGCAAACTGGAGGCCTGCGGTCAAGGCTATCTGATGCCCGTAATTCCGCGCCAGGTTTATCGCCACTACGTGCGGGTCGGTTGCGGCAATCTCGCTCATTACCGACCACGTGCCGTCTCGCGAACCATCGTTCACCAGGATAATCTCGTACCGTTTAGCCGCCTTGCTGCAGGCGGCGCCAACTCGCCGGTGAAACTCGCGGAGACCCAATGCTTCGTTGTAGCAGGGAGCCACTGCCGATAGGGCAAGACCGCTAGGCTCGGTCGCACGAGCGATTACGCCCAGCCTCAAGCCTGGCACCGATGAAGAAGAGTCCCGTGTCCGCCCGCCGAAGAGCGCCTTGAAGGTATCCGTATCGCCCATTCTCCGCGTACCAAACCGACCACGCAACCCCACTCAAACCGTAGATGTTCGCATGATCCATTCTTTCCCGTTGCGGACTTTCGGTTTAACGTAAGAAGTAATTTCTATGTTCATCGTATTCACGGCAAAGTAGCGAAGGGCCCCACAAGAAGAAGTCGCTATCAAGTCCGTCGCGTTGCGCTCGGCGATATGGTGGAATACATTCCAGGTCTCAGTCGCAACCCCGATCTAATCGTGAGGCTTCTCCATTAACGCGGTGACTCCAAGCCAGACCTCAGCACTGCCTCACCTTACCCGACGCCCAGAACAGCGGCCCCACCCATCACGCCACCCCCAAAGAGAGGCGTCCACATGCAAGTACTAGAACGCATGCAAGGAATATTAGAAAGCCGATTTCGCTGGCTCGGCGTCTTCGCGTCGATCTTTGTCACATGTTTTATCGTCTACTTTCTGTACTGTGATAGGTTCGGAACTTATTCAGACGACCAGTATTTCATTGCTGTTTACCTCCTTGGACAGGCGAGAAACGCGCTTGTCCATGACGCCTTATGGATGGGGCGCCCACTAGGCTTCCTAGCATTTTCTCTATTGTACCCGCTCTATGCGGTTGGTGGTCTGCCACTGGCTTACCTAGGATCTTGTCTCGCACTTTCGATCGAAACTCTGCTTGTTTTTCTCTTTTTTAGGATATTCATTGCGGACGTGGCATCTTTGGCTCTCGCCTTCGTTTATTTGTTATTTCCGCCCGACGTGGCTAAATTCATGTTTGTTCACGCGTTATTCTCCCATCTCTCGGGCATAATGTTCTGGTGCGCTGCAATTCTATATGCGCGTCGCATGGCTGCGATGTCGGCTGTAGTCGCCGTCGCGACGATCCTTGTGTACGAAACACACGTGGTACAGGCGGTGTTTATTCCGGTCATTTGCTACGTCTTACGCCGATTATCATCGGGCACCGCTGACAATTGGCGCCAAGAGTTACGCGCGGCTACTAAGTTTTTATGTGTCTTTGCGCTGGCCGGCGGCTTGCTGTTGATTGGGAGAGTATCATTCGCTCCAGGAAGATTGCCGACCTCCCCGCCAACAGGCCTATTAGAGACGGTCGCGAAGTTCGTTGGCGCAGGCGTGTACGGCTTAAGAGCAGTTCTTCGTTCACACGTGGATCGCCTCAACTCTCTGGCATCAAGCTCCTCAGTGTATACCTATGTGATCCTCTCTTTCCTCATTCTATTTAATATCTGGTTGTTGGGCGTATCGAGAGATCGTTATCTCACATCCGAGGCAGGATATATTAACCGGACGTGGGCTGGCATTTGCATACTCATTGCTCTTGTAATAATGGATGTTTCGTATGTTCCTTTTGCACTCGAACCTGCGCGCTTTCCTCCCGTCCAGATCACGACCCGCGGAAGTGGCGTTCACTATGGAGCAGCGGTAGGTTATGCACTGGTTTGGGCAGGTTTCTTTGGCGTATTGGCCAATTGGAAACAAGCAAGAGTTGTTGTGTTCTCATTGTCATTTATATTATATTCACTCGTCATGGCAGGGTTCTTTATCCTTCATCAGGAACGTCTCGTCGAGAATTGGCGCACACAAGAGATCTACTGGCGTGAGATGGAAGAGTGCTTACGAGCAGCCAATCCAAAGTTGATCATCGTCGATAACCCTGAAGAGGAGGCCAGGGCCGGGGCCAGCCAAGCGGAAGCTCTTTTTTCTTGGCCGACACCTTACGTTCCATATCTAATGAAGCATTCGATCAGACAGGCGGCCAAATGGCCGTTAGTACAAAGTCTATGGTCGTTTAAAAACGAGGCGAAAGTCGCGAATGAGCACGTTAGGCTTAGTGTCTGAATCTGAATTCGGAATGGTTGTATTGGATCGAAGAAACATTGTGTAAGGGTCAGGCTAATCTCCTGGTGAGGAGCTGGACAGAGGCGATGTAAACCCACGCCTTGGCGCTGGCGATCGATGCCTCGAAATCCTTTGCCAGACGGCGATTGCGATTGAGCCAAGCGAAGGTTCGCTCGACGACCCAGCGGCGTGGCAACAGTTCAAAGCCGATAGCATCAGCGGCGCGTTTAACGATCTCGATGGTCCAGTTGCCGAATTTGGTAAGGGCTGCATGCAGGTTGGGGCCGTTGTAGACGCTGTCAGCGAACAGGTGGCGCAACCAGGGAAACAACCGGTGGATGGCCTCGATCACCAGTGCCGCCCCATCGCGGTCTTGGATATCGGCGCGGTGCACCTCGGCCCCGACCAGCAGACCACCGGTATCGGTCACGATGTGGCGCTTGCGGCCTTTGACCTTCTTGGCCGCATCGTAACCCCGAGGGCCGCCGCTCTCGGTGGTCTTGACCGATTGACTGTCGATCACCCCCGCCGACGGGCTGGGTTCACGGCCCGCTGCCTCACGCGCCTGCAGCAGCAACGCAAAATTGATCTTCTCAAACAAACCCTGATCGCGCCAATCGTAAAAATAGCCCTGCACGGTGGTGAACGGCGGAAAGTCCTTCGGCAGCATCCGCCACTGACAGCCCGTCCGCGCGATGTACACGATCGCATCGAGCACGCTCCGCAACTCGGTCTCGCGCGGGCGGCCCAAACGCTTAACTGCAGGCATATGCGGCTCAATCAGCGCCCATTCGGCATCGGTCAGATCGCTTGCGTAGCGCTGTCCTCCGCGCTCATACTTCCGGCGAGTGATTTCAGTCCACATGTTGTGCCTCGATGATTGCTTCACCACAACCATCATGCCACAACCAACTGAAATCACTCAATTCATTTTCGGTCAGTCTCTTAGACATGAGCACCGGCTATGCATTCCCGACGGAGTTGCAGGTGAGGCTCTCTGATATCATGCTGGTGAAACCGCTCCGAGGCGCCCTCGTCCCCCCAACCGAATCCCTTGAGGTAGACGGTACTATGATATCGCCCGGCGATCGTTGCTATATTCAAAACATTAGATCTGCTCAATAATGTTACCCAAGCGACTGTTTTCGTTCCCCGAAGTGGCGCGGGGGCTTGCGCAGCGCTCTCATGATCAGTTTCGTACCGCTTTACAGCACGAGCGGCGACAATGACGGGGTATTGTGGGTCATGGGCGTCGAGTTCGGTCGGGCGCAGCTCATTCTCGGCCAAGCCGTGAAGGAAAGCAACCGCTGCCAGCACATTACCGTAACTGGTCACGCTAATATTCGCTTCGCCAAACTTCTCCCCGAGCAAGCGGCTCAGCGCGGCGGGCGACAGCGACCAATACCAGCTTGGTCCCCACTCTCCCCGGTCGATGGAGCTGACACCTGGAACAGTGACAAGGAGCACGCCGCCGGGTTTGAGCATTCGATGCAATGTCGCTACAGCCTTGCCCATATCATAAATCAAATGAAGCGTTTGCGTCAGCACGATACAATCAAACGCCTCCGAGGGAAGATTATCGCCCTCGGCGAGATCGCCAACCAGGGTTGCGCGCGGATTACTCGGGCTGACGTGCAGGATATCGCTATGCGTCACTCGAGCTCCGCCGTATTGCATGGTATAAGCATTGTCACCGATCTCGAGAACCCGCCCTCTGATGTCTTCCGCGTTGCGGGACAGGAAATCTTCGATGTAGCGACGGTCCACCGGCTTGCCGCGATCGTAGCCGAAGTTTGGGCTGATTGGGCGCAATCGCCGCAAGTCGCCGAACCGGACGGATTTGCGCCGAACTCGCGCTAAACGAGAATGCAGCGCCTTCAAGAGCCGAACTCGCGCTAACCGAGAACGCACCGCTTCAAGATACGTCGGCAGGTGATCCTGAGAAATGCCGCAGGGAGCAAGTGCGAACACCCTCGCAGTCGCGCGCCAGGGGATCTGCCTCAGTCCGGATGCTCTTGCCACTTAGGTTTGAGAGATCTGCGCTTCCGCGTAGTTCGATTTCCAGTCTCGGATTCCGGTTTTGAAGGCCCTCCGCCATTGTGCATTGTCATTCAAATACGGCGATTGCCGGCGCATTACCCCGAGCACTGTATCAAGCATGAGCGGAATAATTGAGCGACATGTTGCTGTCGTGGCGCCGGTACTCGGCAATCCGGTCGACCCCTGCGGCAACGCGGTACCGACGCGCCAGACGCAAATACAGCTCGTAATCCTCGCAGCATCGGAAGTCGCGCATCGAAGCCACCCACTTCCTCTAAACAATCGCGCCGGTACATGACGGTCGCGTGCATGCTGACGCAGTTTCCCTTGAGGAAGGATTCGTAAGCATCTTCGCCGATTGATTTCGGCGGGGGCGAATTCAGATGTCGGCCGCCGGCATCGATGTAGTAATAGCTGCCGTAGACGAAGGCACACTCGGGTCTCTCATCAAAGCGTCGCAGATTGGATGCGAGCGCCTCCGGCAAAAGCCGATCGTCGGCATCGAGAAAGACCACGTAATGTCCGCGCGCCGCCCGCCAGCCGGTGTTGCGCGCGGCGGCCAATCCTTGGTTGGGCTGACGGATCAGCTGGACCTGGGGATATCGGCTCACAACCGAGCCCGGGATCGTCGGTCGAACCGTCGTCGACGACAATCACCTCGCCCGGGCGAACGGTCTGTCCAAGAGCGCTCTCGATTGCCTCGGCCAGAAATCGCGCATGATTATAGGTCGTAATGACGATCGATACGGACAGCGATGAACTCGCTTCTTCACAGATCGACTGCTCACGCTGCAAGTGCAGCCCACCCAACGAACGCCATGGTTCATTGACGGATAGTTGCGCGCATTCTGCCGAGCGCATCGGTCGACCTGCCAGATTTCCTCGATGACGGCTACGAACGGTTTTGTCAGAGCGCTTTTTTGTGCCGATTAGGCATGAAGAATTTGGCCGGCGATTTCCTGTGAGAATGCGTGTGTTGGGAGGATGGCGAACGTAGAGCTCGCCGAGCCGCCTCTTGCGGCGGCTCCCCGGTGACCGCAACCGCCAACGGCGGAGCTCCGAAAGGAGCGGTAATCAGGCTCGATCTGCTTGCCTCGAATACACGTTTACAAGCCCCAAGAGGGTCAGACAAAGCAGTGCAGCTAACCCTTTTCCGATAAGCGGGCTCGGGACGGTTGGCGTTAGAGACCCATTGAGAAGGTCGGTACTATACTGGGTCTGACCGGGAGCACAGTTAGGGGCGAATGGATCGCATGTAACCGATGAGTTCGGTGCGGTCGCCGGGGCGCAGGCTCATGGTGCGCTCGCCCCAGTCGGGCGGATAGGACAGGCCGATCGAATAGCCGGTGCGGTTGTCCTTGACGATGCCGTACTTCTTCAGCACCGCGAAGAAGGCGTTGGCGATGTCCTCGCAGACATTGCCGGGCTTCGCTGCGGCGAGGCCCGCTTCCATGCCTTCGAGCGTCGCCTTCTCGGCATCGAGGAAGGCCTGCGTCGGCTTGCCGAGAAAGACGGTGCGCGACAGCGGACAATGATAGCGCTTGTAGCAGCCGGCGATCTCGAAGAACGTGCCCTCGTTCGCCTTGCATCGGCTTGTCGTCCCAGGTGAGATGCGGCGCGGAGGCATCCGCTCCCGACGGCAACAGCGGCACGATGGCGGGATAGTCGCCGCCGATGCCTTCGACGCCCGAATGCCGGCATCGTAGATCTCGGCGACGAGATCGCATTTGCGCATGCCGGGCTCGACCCTGTCGACGATGCGCTCATGCATCGTCTCGACGATGCGGGCTGCCTTGCGCATGTAGTCGATCTCGGCGGGCTCTTCACCGCGCGCTGCCAGTTTACGAGCGCGGTGGCGTCCTCGAAGCGGCCTTTCGGCAAATGCTGTTGCAGCGAGGCGAAGGCCGCTCGCCGAGAACCAGTAGTTGTCCATCTCGACGCCGATCGGTGAGCTGGTCCCAGCCGCGCTCCGCGATGATGCGGGCGAGAGAAGGTCCATCGGATGGCGCTCGGTCGACTGCACGTAGTGGTCCGGATAGCCGACGATGTTGTCGTGCGCCGAGATAGGCGGTGCGTCTTGCGCCGTTGGCATCCTGGCCGCGGCCGTACCAGACCGGCTCGCCCGAGGCGGCACCAGCACGCATTGATGCACGTAGAAGGACCAGCCGTCATAGCCGGTCAGCCAGGCCATGTTGGAGGGATCGCTGACGATCAGGAGATCGATCCCCTTCGCCTCCATGGCCGTCGCGCGTCTTGGCGAGGCGCTCGGCGTATTCCCCGCGTGTAAATTTCAAAATAGGCTGCATATTAAAAAGTCTCCTCGTTGTGACTTGCGGTCGGGTTCTCTAACACCGTCTTCAAAAAGGAATTTTCCAGTACCACGACGGTTTAGCAATCGCTCACAGTTTCAACTGGTGCAAGGCGTGCCACCATCAGGCCGACGCCGACCTGCAACGCCTCGTCGATACCGGCCGCGGCGACGTGCCGCTGCCGGCATGCACCCGCTGGGCAGCGGCGCGCCAGTTATCGGTCGGACTGCCATCTGTGATCAGGAAAACCCAGGGACGGAAATAGCTCACGCCAGCTTGCTTGTAGACCCTCTTGCGTTCATCCAGCATATCTAGACCCCGTACGATGGCCTCGCCCATAGGAGTTCCCCCGTTGGCATGGAGCAGTGGTGGCTCGAAACCATCCGCGGTGCGAAACTCGGCGTGCCCTTCGACGGGACCAAATGTTATGTCGCTAATTCGACTCGTTGCATAGCCAATTCGTCGGCTTGCAGGTCATTCTTGAGTGACTGAAGACCAGCGTTCAGTTCTGTAATCGCTGCACCAGCCATAGAGGATGACGTATCAAGCAGCAAAAGGCACGGACATCTGGGTTCAGGATTGGATACAAGATCCGGAAAGCCAAAGGGGACCTGATACATGGGGTTTATCCTTGATTTATTACACTAGAGGTGGGCCGTGACCGGACTGCTGTGCCTATACATGCGCCTTCCGGTTCCGCGGATTTTATGATCTGCCGGGTCGATGCTGGTTCCAGCGCCGCGTGGATCATGGATGGTGTCCGGTGATCTAATGTGTTCCTTAGAAGACGATGTCAGACGGCGTAGTTGGGCCCCCCGGATCTGGTCGGCTCCTGTGCCAGTCCTCGGGTGGCGGTGGATCCGGGTGCGCCACACGGATAGCGACCCATTCCTCGAGCCAGTCCGCGATCCTCGGAGGGATGATCGCACGCCCGGTGGCCCATGAACGCGGAAGGCGGTCTGAGCATTGGAGCATGGGGACCAGCCCGCGCTGCGTGAGCCCAAGGATTTCGAGGCACTGGCGGAAGCGAGTTGGTGTCATGGGCGGGAGCGATTACTGATCTTTCGGTAGACGTCGTCTAGCTGGCGCAGGATCTGACGTTCTGGAACGCCTCGTTTGCGCCGTGAATGTCGACCTGAAACATCACGTTCCCGGCCTTCACAGTCGCCAAGCGGGCCGAGTTGAAGTCCATCAGTGTGTTGCTCCAATCGCTTGTGTTCAGCGTTGTGCCAACAGCACCCGGCATCTGCTATGATGAGTAACGGTCACTCGGTTCGGTGAGCTAAGGCAACCGCACGGCGAAGGGGATGAGCCCCGCCGAACTGGGGGAATACCCCGATGACCAACGATATGATTGCCCAAACCGCCACACTAGCGATCGGTGTCGTGGTGGTGGCTAGCGCAATGACCCTGGCCGGCAAGCTGGCCTACGAACCGCAGCACAGGTGCGTGGCGGTTCTGGGCCCTTATGTTTGCGCCAACTGTCCTGATCCTCTGTCTACTGCCGGCGCTGCCAGGCGCCGCGCCTGGCGCGGAGCCCGCATCAGCTGCACCGCGCCATGCAGCCCGTCGTAGGTTGACGATGAGCCAGATCATTGGTGGCGTGATCGTGGCAAGCTTGGCCGTTGCGATCGTCTACGCTGTGACGACAGGAGAGTTTGAGGCTGCGCCAACCAACTGCAGCGACTTCTCCGCCACGCAAATCAACCGAGTGTTGGCGAATGCGCCGCTTGCTAAGCTGGTGAGCATGAAGGTGCTGGAGATCGAAAGCACTCGCGACACCGGCAGCACCGACTCCGCCCACCTCAAGTGTGACGCTGCGGTGTTCACCACCACCGGCGACCAGACGTTGCACCTTACCACCAAGCCGGTGAACGGCACCACCTACATGACCGTGTCGCTGTTCTGAACCCGAGGCGAAAGACCGGGCGGCAATGCCCGGTCCTTCATGATCCCCCGCGCTACAACGACGGATTTAGGAGCTACTGAAGCGGCTCAGCCGTCGGTGGCCGGCCTGTGAGCCCGAGCCAGCTGGAAAGCCGCTACTTACCACCACAATGGTGGTGGTGGCGGCCGAGGGTTTAGCGACGCCTACGCATTTATCCGCCGCTCCGACCCTGGCAGCGTGGGCAACACGAGTGTGGCGAGCGCGGGACCGCCGCCGCCATCGCGCGCAACTCGGCTGTGATCCGTTCCCGCTTTTCGATTTCAGCGAGCTCGTTTTCGATTTCGACGTCGGTCAGCGCGCTGACGTCCAGCACCTTGAGCGGAGGCGCATCGGGGTCACCGCCGATCATGTGCCTCTCCGGCACCCGCCATTGCGCGTCGCCATGCACCATGAGCCAGTAACGAGCAGCCCCCCAGGCGCCATTGCGCGCCGCCTGCACGATCGCCGCGCCCATCGCCGCCTCGATCTGGGTCCGGGCGTCGTGCAGTTCCTCGCGGAAGGCCTTGCGCAGCGTCTTCGGAGCGATGCCGATGGCTCGGGCGATGGCGTTATGCGGAATGCCGTGGGCGTGCATGGCCGTGACGACGTTTCGCTGTTCCTGCGTCGGCTGGAACGCTGGTCGGCCAGCGTGGCTCTCACTCATCGCGCGCACCCCGGATTTCTGCCCCGGCCTTTATTATAGCAGGCAGGGACCAATATCCCGGCGACCGGCGGCGTAAGCCCCTCTACAGCTCGCTTACTGGCCCTGTTAGCGCCTGGTTGTTAGGACCTGCGCGCGGCCTTCCAGCGCTGTCTGAGGGCGTCCAGACGCGCCGCGGCATAGGCGCGCGTCTCGGCGGTCAGCTCGGCGGCCTGGCTGCCGTCGAGGTTGTAGCGATGGGTGCCCGTGGCGATGGCGGTCAAGTAGGCGTCGCGGCAGGTCCAGCGGTGCAGGGCGGCGCCCAGCAGGTGGGTGGCAATGCCAGTCTCGGCGGCGATCGCGACGTCGATGCCGATTGCGAGCGGGCGGACCTCGGCACCGAACACCGCGGGGTAGCGCTCCGCCAGGCTGGCCAGCACGCCGAGCACCTCGACGTCGGGCGGCTCGTGCCTGGTGCGGTGGCGTCGGCGGCGACGACACTGCGCCTCGGTCTTGCCGGGCTTCCCCGCCTCGGGCGGCCTGGTGGGCCTCGGCGCCGGCGGCTTGGTCTGGGACCTGGCCGGTTTCGCCTGGGCGGCTGCCTGGGCGGCGGCTTCGCCTCCACCAGCCCGACCACCTCCACGCCAGCCTGGCAACAGGCCTGGGCATTGGTGGCGCCGGCGGATGGATCGGCAGCAGGCTCGCCCTGATGGGCCGCTTGGGTGGCTCCTGGACCGGGTCGGGGACTCTGGAGATGGGCCGCAGGTCGGCGATCGTCAGCCGGCGGCCGGTCAGGGCGTCATCGGGCATCGGGCGGTTCTCTCTCTGGTTGTGCTCAACCGGCGTGGATGCGGCTGGAGCGCGACACCGCCGTCGCGGCTCTGTGGCGCTGCTACAGCGGGTCCGACATCCGCCGCGCCCTGCTGGATAGCGGCCAGACGCCTGGATGCCGTGCAGCGGGCTGCAGGGCCGCGCGGCAGAGGCATCCGTTGGCGCGGACGGGGCGCAGACAACCAGCGGACGCATCCACTTCGACCGTCTGGGCGACCAACTTGGCGGCGTTTCCCCCTTGGGATACGACCAAGTTGGGGTCGCCAGCAGGCGACCAACTTGGTTTCCCTTTAGGGGGAAACGTCGCCTAGTTGGTCGCGACCAACTGGCGACCAACTTGGCGACCAACTTGAGGGGCTCAGCACGCGGCGCCCTCCCCGTCCGTCTCCGCCTCGTCCTGCCACTCATAGTTGCGGGGCTCGCCGGCCGCGGTGCGCAGTCCGGCGCGGATATTGGAGCCGTGGCCAGGGCGCTTGAACTTCGCCACCACCACCTCGTCACTGTCCCTCAGCCGACGAAGCACGCGCCGTTGCGCCTCGCGGGTGACGATGCCGAGCGACTTCAGGACGAGAGCCAGCGAGCGGTCGTTGTGTCGGCCCAGCTGCGGCGAATAGGGGCCGAACTTGCTGCCGGCGGCGATCTCGCGAAATCAGAGCGGCGTTTTGTTCTTCGTCCAGCACGTCGGGCGGTGGATCCCAGGGCGTGCAGTAGACCGTCTGCTGGCCGCCGATGCCGATCGGCAGGGATAGCCGTTGCATCCACTCTGCGTCCTGCGGCTCGAAGTAGTTCATCTTCGAGGCGGCGGACCCGACGCGGAAATGCCAGCCGCGCTTGGCTGCGGGGATGTTCATGTCCCCCGCCAGGTTGAGAGACATTTTCTTGACCGCCAGCTCGAAGCGGACCGCGTTGACCAGATCGCCGGCGCCGCGGGCGTTGCTCTGATCGCTGTCTTCGTCGTCGCCACCCGATTTCACGTCGTGATGGGCGACCACCAGGGCGCAGCCGAATTGCTGTGCCAGCCCGATCTTGAGAACGGTCATGACGCGGCGGATCAGCTGGTTGTCGTTCTCAGGTACGGCGTTGATGGCAACCAGAGGGTCGCTCATCACCACGTCGGGGCGGAGCTTCTCGCAGGCGTGCTCCAGCGCGTCCCAGCACGGCGTGGTGCGGATGACGCCGTCCTTCTCGCCGACCTCGAACATGGTCGCCTCGCCCTTGGGACCGAGCGAGACGCGGTATAGCCAGCCCTTCAGATCGGCTGGCGTAGCGCCGAAGGTTTGCAGGGCGGCGGAGATGCGTCGCAACTGCTCGGCGGCGCCGTCCTCAAAGTTGGCCAGCAACACGCGGAACCGCCCAACTGGCTTCAGCCGGCCGAACTCTCTGCCGAGCGCTAGAGCGACGGCCCAGGCGATGCAGAGTTGCGACTTGCCGCCGCCACCCGGGCCGTGCAGCAGGGTGATCTCCTGGCGCATCAGGTAAGGCGGCGCGACCCATGGGCGCGGTGGCAGGGTGTCGGGATTCCATGGCTCGTCGGTAATGGTGAGCCAGCTTGCCCGTTCGGCGGCTTCCTCCCTGGCCTTACGCAGTGCCTCGCTGCACTCCTGCCAGATGGCGGCAACGTCGTTGGCCAAGGTGTCAGTCTGGGAGCGATCGGCGAACGCCCGGTCGTGGAACGCGCCATCCGGGAAACGCTCGAACATCGTGGTCAGGAGCGTCGGATGCAGGGCGGCCCGGAGCGCCACGCTGTGCTCGTGGAACGCCCGCACGACCTGGAGCAGATGGATGCCGCCGTGGCGGGTGGGGCCGGTGACGTGCTCAATGATGAGCGGATAGGCGGTGCGAACCGCCTCCCAGACCTTCACAAGTTCTGGGTCGAAGGTGGCGCTGCCGCCGGGCTGATGGTCGGCATTGTTCATGCGACGCCTCCCGGGCTGGAGGCGGTACCGGCAGTGGTCAGGCGGATAGCGATAGCCATGGGCGGCGCTTTCGTCTGGCGCCATCCCGATCCCCGGTTACGCGGCTGGGCGGACGTGCTACGCGGATATGCTACACGGCAAGCCTTCAGAGCAGGGCTTCGCCGCAGCCGTTTCCGCGTCCCGCGCGTAGTGGGGTCGGAGCGGCTGCTTCGTTTATGCGGCTACGGCGGTGGTCCGCTCGCTGATCGCGTAAAGCGCTTCGGTGGCGTCACCGACCGCCCCTGCAGCCTCGGCGGCCTGCTCATTGAGCCGCGCGAGATGGACCGTCGCCCGGCCGTCGCCTCGTCGTCCGGCCGCTCCCACTCCGGCGCCATCGCTAGATCGACCGCGAAGACCGCCCAGGCGGTCAGGCTGATCTTCCAGGTTCTCATGCCGACCTTGGGGTGCTCGGGCGTGAACATGACCTCCAGCAGGTCGCGCTCGACGTCGTTCAAATTCCATGTTTTTATGTGGCAGTTCGCCCAGTTCCGGCCGCTCGGCCGCATAGGCAGCCTCGATTATCCACTGGAGAATTCGGGCGAGTTGCCCGCGTGTCGGCTCGCCGTTGCCGGCGTCCATTTTCTGCTGTGCTGCTGCCAGGACGGCGAGCAGGCCGGGCGGCATGACGTCCAGCGGCATCATGCTGCGCCATCACGGCTGATGCCGAGGAGTTCATTGATTGAACTGACATGGATCAGCGAGGCACTACCGAGCCTCGTCTCGCGCAGCTTGCCCTGCACGATCAACTCTTTCAGCAGGCTCATGCCGATCCGCAGCAGGGCGGCGGCCTCTCGCCTGCGAACGACCAGCGGGTCGACGACGAGCGGCGGCACCTTGGAAACTCGTTTGGCTGTTGGACGCGACGTCGGCTTCGCTGCCTGACGTGATGCGGGAGTCGCGGGCGACCGGCCGCGACGCGGCTTGGTCAGTTGGGTAGTGGGCATGCGCGAGCACTCCGAGAAATCGGGTTTTTCCGGATTGCGCGTTTTCAAATATCGGCTACGTGCCGGTCGTCTCGGTGCTCAACAGGGGAACGGTGCTCGCAACGCGCACGGCATGGATACCGGAAGCCGGGCCAGGCCGGCAAGACACGCCTCAGGTTGTGAGCTATCATACGGGTCCGTGGAGCGCCTTATCGGGACCCCTTATCGTGTCTGTGCTGCGGTTGGAGGCTCAATATGTCGCGTAATGGCTTGAAACGGCGATGAATTCGAAGTCCATCCCCTCCGCCAGACCGGCGCGCGCGGGTTCGGCTGGCTTGCGCGGCAAGGCAGGCGGGACCGCGGCCGCCGTACGCATCCCGATCAAGGGCTTTACGCTTGACGACTGAACTGCGTTGCAAAATCTGCGGTAGCGTTGCGCGCGAGGCGTTCCGTCTGCCGGCTTCCAAGCAGACCGGTCATCCCATTCCCGACCTGCCGGACGATTGTCCATACTACGAGTGCACCGAGTGCAAATTCTGCTTTTCGACGCTGCTGGACGCCGCCGACCACACCGCCATTTACGACGAAACCTACTGGTCCACGCAGGATCCTGACTGGTACGGCCGGGTTTCGGAGACGCTCCGGCTCGTGCTGCTCGCCAATCAACTTGCGCAGAGGCCGCCCGATGGTCTCGAAGTGCTCGACTTCGGCTGCGGCATGGGCACCTTCGTCGAGACCTGCCGCAGGAATCTGCAGATCGATGCCTGGGGCACCGATATCATTCGGCCGAAATTCGGCACTGACTATTTCCTGCCCAAGGTCGACCGGCGTTTCGATATCATCGTCGCGTGTGAGGTGGTCGAGCACATCCCCACGCCGGCCGAGACCTTCCGCGAGATCCGTCAGATGCTGAAGCCGGGCGGAGTGTTCGCCTTCCAGACCGCGGAGTACGACCCGGCAAATGGCCGCGAATGGTGGTATATCGGGCCGGACAACGGCCATATCAGCCTCTACTCGCGCGGCGCCCTGGATTGTCTGTTCGACAGTCTCGGCGGGCGTTCCCGGCTCATGTGGCGCAATTATCCCGGGGTCCAGGCCTGGAGGTTCGACGAGCCGGAGACGGGCAAGGAAGATGTCCGGCTGCGTGCCGCGGAAGCCGATCTCGCCGCCGTGCACAACAGCACATCGTGGAGGATAACGGCTCCGCTGAGGTCGCTGGGCAAGGTCATCGGTCGTCCCTAGCGACCGACCCCGGTCACTCACCGCAGCAGCCGCTCGATGGCCTCCATCACCGGCGCAACCTCCAGCGAGTCCAGGCAGTGGCTGCTCATACCGCCGGTCAGGGCGCAGGGCATCGCCTGATTCCGCCAGCAGGGCGAACAGGGCAGTTCCGCCCTTCGCGAAACGGCGACGGCCAGCGGATAGGCGCCCATGCGAAGGACGCCATCCGTGGGACCGAACATCCCGACACACGGTATGCCTCGCGCGCCCGCCAGGTGCAGAAGTGCGCTGTCGGGCGCCACGATGAGCCTGGCTTCGCATGCCAGTGCCAATCCGAGAGAAAGCTCGAGCCCGATCGCGAGCCTGATGTTGCCATGCTGCTGCGCCAACGCTGCGAACTCCGCCGAAGGCTTGTCGTCGAACGCGACGACCTGCCTCGACCCCGCCAGCCTGCGCGCAACTTCGGCCATCCCGCTCCAGGATCGGTAACGCTCGGCCGCTGCGATCTGTATGGCAACGAATTCTCCCGGGCACACCTGCTGCGACCTGAGCCACTCGGCGGCGCATTCCCGCGCCGCAGCGGACGGCTCGAAGACCGGCTGCAAACCGTGCCGCCGCAACTCGCGCTGCCTTACACCCAGGGCACGAGCAAAGATCTCGATTCGATTGACGACGACCATCGGAGCGGTCGCGCTCTCGGTGATGCTCGCCGGGCAGTCCGTAAGGTCGATGATGCGCCCCCCGCTGAACCACTGGGGGGGCAGGTCCTCGAGTTCCAGCGCGGCGACGAAGGGATTGGTGTCGAACAGGCCAAGGTATCGCTTTGGCACGGCGAATTCGATCGGCCGGTCGTCGCGCCTGGCAAGCGCCCGGAGGCCCGGCGTCATCATCAGCAGATCGCCGATCCCGCCCATGGCGCGAACTGCCCGGACCGGCAATCCGCTGCGCGGCATGCGCCGCGCAGATTCACGCCGCACAACCGCCATCCCTACGCGTTCCAAAAGGATGTTGGCGATCCGCGAGGCAATGCGGCGTGGCGCCGCTCGTACCATCTTGCTCCAGGTCTGGATCACCAGTGCTGTCAGGGGCAGGCCGTTGCTGCGCAGCACGACGGCCTGCCTGGCCGTCAGACGCAAGGTCCGCTCGAAGCGGGCACCGACCATTCCATGACGCGACCGCGTCGCAAGAAACCCCAGGAGGGCATGAAGTGCGGCGCGAGTCTCCGCCCGCCCGAGCGAGAAGTCGAAATACCTGATTGCCACCTCATCCCGCAGGTCGCGTGACTGGATCGTACTGATGCTGAGCATGACCGGCTCAAGCGCATCCTGTGCAGCAACGAGATCGCCGGACAGTGCCAGCAATTCGGCTTCGAAAAGCCGCAAGGCGGCTCGCATGTCGGGCAGCGAGGCAAACGCTGTCCGCATCCGCACCAGTCGTTCCCGTGTCCTCGCCGCGATCCGGCCGAAGCCGGGATCGCGGTCGATCTCGAGCAATCGCAACAGATGCAGATAGCGGGGGACCTGGTGGACGAATGCGGCCGCAACATACGACCTGCGCAGCGGGGTGACGCCCGCTTCAGCGGCTTGCAGTACTTTCCCGGTCAGAAAAAGCAGCCTTGCGGCTAGTTTTCGCGCTCGCGCCGTGTCGCTGGGTGCCGGGCGCAGCATCGTTTCACCGGTCACCCAACGTTGTTGTTCATCGATCCCGAGCATTGATCGCTTCCGACAGTTCGGGCTGCGTCCCGGTAACAACGCAGCGTTCGCGACGCTATCCGGGAAGGTGGTTTTCGATAGAGCAGCCCATACGCCGCACGAAAGACCCTTGCAAGCTGAGAGGCTTTGAAGCGGAGTTCGGCAGAATCCCTCCGCAGCGACTAACCTGGGAACATGTGCATCGGCAACGACCAGTGGCGAGGCGGTTCCGCGACATGAGGCCTCCGACATTCCTGCGATTGCTGTTGAGCCCAGTGATCAACCCCATCCGTGCGGTGATCGATCGAAGGGTCAATGCATCACTTGATACCAGACTGCCCGAGTCACTCAGCGCAGTGGATATCCCGTGCGCGTCGGCAAGCAACGCGGCGCGTTTAGCGCTTTTGGGGCCTATCGACGAACGGTCACATCCTAACACTGACCGACTTTGGGTCATACTGCGGGACCTGGAAAACGCCAAACTTACAATCAAGTTTTTCGGCTATGAACTGGGCCGCACACTCTCCAATGCCCTGCCACCACGCCCTGGTCTCGAACCCGAATACATCGGTCTGCACAGCAAACCCTCGACTCAGGCCGATCTCGAGAGTGACTGGGCTGCGGTACTGGATCGGCGAAATCAAGTCCGCACATATCTTTCACCGCAAGCTCTGGGAATTCGCATATGTGCTCCAAGCGATATTCGAGAATGGGCTGTTGCATCCCAAAGCGCGCGGCCTTGGGTTCGGCTGTGGTGCTGAGCCGCTGCCCAGTTACCTCGCCGCGCGAGGCGTCGATGTCACAGTGACGGATCTTGATCCGTCCGACCCCGGGGCCCGCGGCTGGATTGACACCGATCAGCATACCTCATCATTGGACAATGTCTTTCAGGCTCACCTGGTTACCCGCGAGCAGTTCGATAGGCACGTGCGTCTACGCTACGTGAACATGAATTTCATTCCGCTGGATCTTCACGACTTTGATTTCTGCTGGTCGATCTGTGCGCTGGAGCACATCGGTTCCATTCAGAAGGGGCTGGACTTCATCGAGGCTTCACTGCGGACTTTGCGTCCGGGCGGAATCGCAATTCATACTACGGAATTCAACTACTTGAACGATGAACAAACCATTGACGATTGGCCTACGGTTCTCTTTCAGAAGCAGCACTTTCGCGCACTGGCCAAACGCCTGGCAGATCAAGGCCACCATGTTGCTCCCCTCGACTTCGATTATGGTCATAAGCCGCTCGACAAGTTTATCGATTTGCCCCCATTTGAACACGATTGGACTCCGGAGCAGCGAAAGTTCTGGGGTCGAGATACCTATCACCTTAAGGTCTCCATCGATGGTTTCGCGTGCACCTGCTTCGGGATCATAGTTCGGAAAGGCGAAAAACAGGCCGCGCTCGCATGTTGAAGCAAACGGCCGGCGTATGGTCGACGGGCCTGCCCGACCGCTGCGCAGGTCCGGGCGATCGGACGTGGCCAACAACGGTCAGGCGAAACGGAAGCTCGCTCGACGCACCGTTGCCCGACCGGGAGAACCGATGTTCGGACTGGGATTGAGGCGTCTCCTGCCTGCCTCGCTGCGGCCACCCGTCGTCCGCGCGGTCTCCTCTGTTGCCGAACGTCATCGTGCGGCACTCCTGCAGCATCGCTTCGAGCGGTTTCGCAAGGACGGCAACCGGACTTTCGTCGGCGATCGTGTGGCGGTCATCGGCATGCTGACGGCGCGGTGCGGCATCGGCCGCGGAGCGCGGCTGATGGTCGAGGATCTTCGCGCACGCCGGATAGACGTGATACCGGTCGATGTCACGCACAGGCTGGGCGACCCGGTCGGCCTCACAGCTCCGGACTCAATCGCGCCGTCGGCGCTGGTGGACTATCGCCCGACCGATGTGATCATCCACTACAACCCTCCGAAATTCGCCAGCGCGCTCGCGCTGCTCGCCCCGGCGGTGCTGCGCTCGGCCTCCGTCGTCGCGTACTGGAGTTGGGAGCTCGAACGTGCCCCGTCGGAATGGCGCGCGAGCGTCGGATGGTGCGACGAGATTTGGGTACCCTCCGCATTCGTCGCGGACGCTTTGCTTGCGACCTTCGCCACTGCGACGGTGCGGGTCGTGCCGCACGCCGTCGATCGCGATCCGGTCGGTCCGCGGGACCGGCTGCGGCGCGACGCAGCGCGGCAGAAAATCGGCATCCCCGCCGACGCCTTCGTGGCGGGCACGTCGTGGTCGATGTTGTCGAACTTCGAGCGCAAGGGAGCAGGCTTTGCGATCGCGGCCTTCCAGGCGGCCTTTCCATTCCAGCCCGGCTCGCGCGAACTGCTGCTGCTGCGCTGCCGGGACGGAGATGCCTATCCGGTCGGGATGCGGATAATCCGCGACGCCGCCACGCGCGACCCGCGCATCGTCGTTCTCGACGACCACGCGAAAGCGCTGGGCATCCTGGACTTCTACCAGGCCATCGACACCTATCTGTCGCTCTCGCGCAGCGAAGGCTATGGCCTGCCGATCGCCGAGGCGGCCCAGGCCGGCTTGCCGGTACTGGCAACCGGCTGGGGGCTTGCAGCGGATCTGGCGAAATGCCCGCTGGTTTCGGCAATCAACTATCGCCTCGTTCCTGTCGAAGACCCGCAGCACATGTATGACGGAATCGCGGGTGCAGTATGGGCAGAACCCGATGTCGAGGATGCAGCACAAAGGCTGCGAACCGTCGCCTACGCCGCGGAGGCATTCACGCCGAAGGGCGCGACGTCGGGGGCAATTGCCTGGCGGTTCGGCGCATGAGAACAGGCCGGTGCACTGCCTGGGAGCCTTGATCGTGCAGGAAATCGACTTTCACCGTGCGCTGCATCGGGCCGGAACAATCATCGATGCCGGCGCGCATGAGGGCCGCCTGACGCTGCCGCTCGCCGCGCTGGCCGCATCGCAGGTGGTGGCGTTCGAGCCCCTGCCGCCCGCCTTCGCCCGACTGGAGCAGGCGATCTCGACTGCCTATGCCGGCCGCATCCCGCCCCACGTCACGCTGCGACGCGAGGCGCTGTCGGACCGCGCCGGCACGGCCACGATCGCGGCACCGCGCGTCGGCGGCGCGCTGCAGGAGGAATGGGCCTCGATCAGCAAGGACTACGCCGCGCTGCAACTCGCCGATCCGCGCATCGAGGCGGTGGACACGTGGTCGGTTCCGATGCTGCCGCTGGACGATGCAGGCGTCACCGACGTCACCGCCATGAAGATCGACGTCGAAGGCGCCGAGTTGGAGGTGCTGCGCGGGGCCTGGGATACGCTGCGACGCTGGCGGCCCAACCTGTCGATCGAAATCGAGGAGCGCCATCGCCAGGGCAGCACAAGCACCGTGCCCGAACTGCTTCGGGCGCTGGGTTACGAAGGCTGGTTCGAGTTCTATGGCGAATGGCGGCGGATCGAACAACTCGATGTCGAGACGATGCAGCGCGCCTCGCCATCGCCGGCGGAGTTCACCGTGTCGCACCCCTACGTGTTCACCTTCTACTTCGTGCCGGCCGAGCGCCGACCGGAGCTGGCCCGGCTCGCACGCCTGCCGTGACGGCTGCGGCTCAACCGGCGCGGTAGCGGTCAATGCCGTCGGCGCCGCTCTCCAGCACGAGCTCGCCTCGGCCGAGCATGTGATTGACGTGCGCCAGCACTTCGCCGAACGCGAACCCGGTCTGATGTTCGTCCAATTCGCGGTGGAAGACGTGTGGGACGATGTCGGCGACCGTGAGCGGCTGCTCCCGGCACGCATCGGCAATGGCGGCGCAGCGCTCGGCGTGATGCTCGATCAGCTCGGCGATACGGTGGTGCAATCCGCTGAAGGGCAGCCCGTGGCCTGGCAGCACAAGAACATCGGACACCACGGACTCACGCAGCCCCGACAGCGAGCGCAGGTAGATGCCGAGTGCGTCGAGGTCGGGTTCCATGGCATGTACGCTCACATTCGGCGAGATGCGGGCGATCACCTGGTCGGCGGCAAAGAACAGGCGGTCCTCGGCGCAGTACAGCATGGCCTGCTCGAGCGCGTGGCCGCCGCCGGTGATCACCCTGAACATCCGTCGCCCGATGCGCAGTGCATCGCCATGCTGGATGCGGTGATATGTCGTCGGCACGCCGGTGGTCTGTCGCAGATAGTGGTGGCCGCGGCCGAGTACGGCCTCGGTGACCTCGGGGGACAGCCCGTGGCGCCGGTAGAACGGACGGTGCATGTCGGCGCCCAGATCGCCCGGCGCGTATTGCAGGGCCAGGCTGTAGAGATACTCCGGGCGGGGCATCGACAGCGGCAGGCCGAAGCGCTCGGCCAGCCAGCCCGCAAGGCCGACATGGTCGGGGTGAAAATGCGTCACGATCATCGAGGTGAGATGCTGCCCCGCGAGCGGCCCGCGCAGGATCGCCTCCCAAAGGTTGCGGCAGTCGTCGGTGCCCAGGCCGGTGTCGAGCACGGTCCAGCCATCGTCGTTCCTGATCAGGTAGATGTTCACATGATCGAGCCGGTAAGGCAGCGGCAGGCGCAGCCATTGCACGCCATCCGCAATCTCGGTCAGGCCGGCCGGCGGTGGCGGCCCGGCGTGCGGAAAAATCAGGGCCGCCGTCTTTTGCCGCGCTGTCACGCTGCGGCCTGCGATGCCATGAGCCTGGACGGCCGATCCATCATGAATATTGCCCTGCCACACGTGATGCTGTGCTCAGCATGGCGGCGGGCGGGCGCCGGTCAAGCTTCGCGCGCTGCGATGCCGCTCCCTGCGGTGATGAACCTGGCGTGATACAGTTGCCGCCGACCTATCGGAGATGGACGCGATGGCGACGCACGGAACGGCGCTCTGCCTCGGCTTGTCTGCACTCGTCACGACTGCCGCAGCACAGACCGCGCCGGAAACCTGGATTCCGGCCAATCGCCCGGCGCAGGCGATCACCGGGCGGGTGACCTTCACGCCGACCGAGTTGACCTTCCAGAACGGCAAGTCGTTGCCGCTCGCCCGCAGCGGCCAGATGCTGTTCAGGCCGGAGCCCAAGGCAAAGAAGGTCATGGCCGATCTCTACAAGGTCACCGCGCCGGAGAGCCCGGTGCTGGAGAACGGCAACAGCCTGTGCAAAACCAAGCCTGTCGCCTGGATACTGGTGTGGAGGCCCGAGGCGACAGGCAAGCAGTCCGAGCCACGCACGCTCGCGCCGTTCTCCGGGCAGAAGTTCACCCCCGCCTCGCCCGACGACTGCGGGCGGTTCGTCTACGACGCCGGATCGCACTGACCGCGCCGGCTCAGTCGCCGCCCGGGCCGGCGATGACCTGGCGGGCGCGGATCTCGTCGAGATCGAGTTCCTCTTCCAGCGCATGCAGCACCGCGTCATGGATGGCGCCGGTGCGATGCAGGCGCAACAGTTCCGCGCGGCCCGCGCCAACCGCGGCGAGGATCGCGGTGAAGTGCTCGTTGCGGTCCTCGATCAGGCGCTCGCCGGCCAGCGCGAAGTTCGCGGCGACGCGCGAGCGATAGCTGAACTGCTCGAGCAGTCGCGGATGGCGCTGGCTGCCGTCGGGCATCGCCGACCGGGCTTCGATCGCGGCCAGCTGCGCGGCGGCGATGCGCGCCCGTGCATCCGCCTCAGGCAGTTGCGGCGTTGTCACCGGCACGAAGGCGCCGATCCGCAGCGCTCGGATCAGCGGCGCCAGGGTGGCGCCCTGCACCAGCACCGTCACCAGGATCACCGCGAAGGTCGCGGCAAGGATGAAGTCGCGGCCGGCGAACTGCTCCGGCAGGGCAAGCGCCGCAGCGAGGCTGACGACGCCGCGCATCCCCGCCCAGCTTATGATGACCGGCGCGGCGAGCGGCGGTGGCGGATCGCGGCGACCGAGTGACGGGATGAGCCAGCGCGGCAGATAGGTCGCCAGCAATACCCAGACGAACCGGCTCACTACAACAGCGGCGACGATCGCCGCCGCCGGCCGCAGCAGCGCGGCAATGGCGTTTGTGCTTTCGGTCGTCAGGCCATGCTCGAATGCGGCGATGCCGAGCCGGTCCAGCACGCCGCGCAGCGAAAGGCCGATCAGGATGAACACCAGCGATTCGAGAACGAACACCAGAACCCGCCATACCGCGCGCGCCTGCGTGCGCGTGGCCGCGGTCAGGATGACGTGCTGCCGCCATCCCATCACCAGGCCGCATACGACGGTGGAAAGAACGCCGGACACGTGGATCGCCTCGGCACCGATATACGAGGCCCAGGCCACCAGGACGCTGCCGATGATGCTCAAGGTTGGCTCGCGCAGTCGCTTCAGCAGCAGCGACGCGAGGCCGCCGAACGCGAGTCCCGCCAGGACGCCCCCCACCGAAAGCGTGATGAAGCTGACCGCGGCGGAAGCGACGCTGAACGTGCCGGTCAGCCCGGCGGCGACGGCGATGCGGAACAGCACCAGACCGGATGCATCGTTGACGAGGCTTTCGCCCTCCAGCAGGACGACGATGCGGCGCGGGAGTCGCAGACCTTGCAGCACGGCCTTGGCGGCGACCGCGTCGGGCGGCGAGACGATGGCACCGAGTGCGAAGCATGCGGCCCAGGGCAATGCGGGCACCATCCAGTGTGCGACGACGCCGACCACCAGCGTGGTGAACGCCACGGCACCGATCGCGAGCTGGAGGATGATGCGCAGGTCGGCGCGAAAGTCGCGCCACACTGTGAAGAACGCGCTGGCGAGCAGCAGCGGCGGCATGAACAGCACGAGTGCGAGATCCGGGTCGAGCGCCACGTCCGGCGTTCCCGGCACCAGCGCCAGAGCGATGCCGCCCACCACGAATGCCGCAGCCGGCGGCATGCGCAGCCGCCGCGCGGCGAGCTCCAGCACGATGATGACGGCAAGCAGGAGGACAATGAGTTCGAAGCGTGCGACGGGTGCCATGGCTGACGCCTAGCACGGACGGACCCGTTTGCGAGATGGCCCGCGGGGCCGATCCCGCCGCTCCTGCCTGGCCTCAGCCGACACCGAACCGGTGTCGATTTTCTCCGCCCCCGTCTACCATCGGGCGTTGCCGATCCAGCTGGCGGGGGTGTGGATGGAACGCGACTTCCTGGGCTATGGCGCGAGCCTGCCGGATCCCGGCTGGCCGAACGGCGCGCGCATCGCGGTGTCGTTCGTGGTGAACGTCGAGGAGGGTGCCGAGTTTTCGATCGCCGACGGCGACGACCGCAACGAGCCGGTGTACGAGATCACCGACGAAGTGCACGACGCCCCCGATCCGTGCCGCGACAGCCACTTCGAGTACGGCACGCGCGCGGGCTACTGGCGCATCATGCGTGCGCTGGACGAGGCGGGGGCATCGAGTACGCTGAATGCCTGCGGGCGGGCGATTGCACGCTCGCCCTGGGTGGCGCGCGATGCGGTGGCACGCGGCCACGAGGTGGCGTGCCACGGCTGGCGCTGGGAGCGCCATGCCGGTATGGACGAAGGCGCCGAACGCGCAACGATAGCGCGCGCGGTGGCTGCGATCGCCGACGCGGCTGGGTCGCCGCCCGTGGGGTGGCACACGAAGTCGGCGCCGTCGGTCAACACGCGCCGGCTGCTGGTGGAGCATGGCGGCTTCGTCTACGACAGCGACGCCTACAACGACGATCTGCCGTACTTCGTGCCGGTGCTGGGACGGCGGCACCTGATACTGCCGTACAGCTTCGACACCAACGACATGAACTTCCAGCAGGCCGGCCACCACTTCGCCACCGCGGCGGATTTCGCCGAGTACGTCATCGACGCGTTCGACGCACTCTACGCGGAGGGCGGCCGGATGATGTCGGTCGGGCTGCACCTGCGCATCATCGGCCGCCCCGGCCGGATCGCCGGCCTGGCCCGCGTGCTCCGGCACATGCGCCAGCGCGGCCAGGTCTGGTTTGCGCGCCGCGACGCGATCGCGCGCCACTGGCTCGCGCGGTTTCCGGAATAGCCCTGGCGCTACACCCCTTTGAAGCGGCCGGGCCGCTTCTCGACGAAGGCGCGCCGGGCCTCCTTCGCATCCTCGGAGTTCTGCAGGATGCCGCCCGCGTTCGAGGTCAGCACCATGGTGGTCTCGAGCGTGCTGTCGAGCGCGGCCCGCATCACCCGCTTGCTCACCCACTGCACCAGCGGCGGTCGTGCGATGATCTTCGCGCACAGCTCGCGGGTGGTCGCTTCAAGCTTCTCGGACGGCACCAGGTGATTCAGCATGCCCCACTCGTAGGCGCGGTCGGCGGTCAGTTCGCCGGTGTAGGCGAACTCCAGCGCGCGGCCGAGCCCGACCATCTTCGGCAGGTAGTAGGAGCCGCCGTTCTCGATGATCTGCCCCGCATTGTGATAGGCGATGAAGCGCGTCCTCTCGCAGCCGATGCGGATGTCGCAGTGCAGCGCCATGTCCATGCCCGAGCCGACCGCCGGGCCGTTGATCATCGCGATCGTCGGCTTGCGGATCAGCGCGATGTCGCGGTGAAGTGCGGTGAAGCCGTGGAAGAAGTGCTGGCGCGCGCCGTCGGGGCCTTCATGCGGGGCACGGTTGCCCGGGAGGTTCTCGCCGGTTATCTCGGGACCCGCTCTGGACGATCCGAGGTTGGCGCCCGAGCAGAAGCCGCGTCCGACGCCGGTGAGCACGATCACGCGGATGTTCGGATCATCGTCCCCGGCGCGCATGTATTCGCCCACCTTGGCGACGGTGCTGTTCTCCTCGGCGGTGCCGACCAGCGCGTTCATCCGCTCCGGCCGGTTGAATTTGATCCACAGAATGCCGCTGTCTTCCGGCTCATACAGCAGGTGCTCGACCAGTCTTGGTCCCATCGTTTCCTCCCCGCGCGTCAGGCGTACGACTCGGTCATCGCCGAATAGACCAGCGTGCGCAGGTCGCGGCGCAGCGTCAGGCGCGCGTCGCTGCCGATGACCTGGGTCATGAACACCACCGCCAGCTCCTCCTTCGGATCGATCCAGAAGGCGGTCGAGGCCGCGCCGCCCCAGAAATACTCGCCCAGCGTGCCCGGCAGGCGGGTCCTGGCGACGTTGATGTTCACGCCGCAGCCGATCGAGAAGCCGATGCCCGAATAGCCGGCCTCGCTGAACAGGCCGGGCGGCGCCATGTCGGCCAGTTCCTTGTTGCCGGGCAGGTGGTTCAGGCTGAACAGCGCCACGGTCTTCGGGCTGAGGATCTGCACGCCGTCCAGCGTGCCGCCGTGCAGCATCATCCGGCAGAACCGCATGTAGTCGTGTGCGGTGGACACCAGGCCCGCCGCCGCCGGATTCCAGGCTGGGCGGCTTCGCGTAGGTGCTGTTGCCGGCATCGTCCTGCAGCTTGAGGCCGCCGCCATCCTTCGGCTGGTAGCAGGAGGCGAAGCGGTCGATCTTCTCCGGCGGCACCAGAACGCAGTGTCGCTCATGCCCAGCGGCTCGAACAGCCGCGTGCGCAGGAACTCGCCGAAGCTCATGCCGCGAGCTTCTGGACCAGGTAGCCCATCACATCGATCGAGACCGAGTAGTTCCACGCCGTGCCCGGCGAGAACTCCAGCGGGATCTTCGACAGCTGCTCGACCATGGCATCGAGGCCGCCCTCGGTGTTGAACTCGGCGATGTTCGCCCGGCGATAGGCGCGCGTCGACGCTGGTGCGGTTCATGAAGCCGTAGGTCAGGCCGGAGGTGTGCGTGACCAGGTCGACCACCTTCATCGGCCGCTCGGACGGGCGTGGTGATGAAGCTCGGCGCGCCGGTCGCCACCAGGCTCGGCAGGCCGGTGCTGTAGACGCCCAGGTTCTTCCACGACGGGATGTGCGTGGCGACGTCGTCGTCGAGGCCGAGCGGCCCTTCCTCGACCAGCATCATCAGCGCCACCGCGGTGATCGGCTTGGTCATCGAATAGATGCGGAAGATCGCATCCTCGCGCATCGGCTTGTCGCGCTCGAGGTCCATGTGGCCGGACATGCCGACGTGCGCGAGCGCGCCGCGGCGATAGACCATGGTCAGCACGCCCGGCAGGCGGCCGGTATCGACGTAGCGGCGCTTCATCACCGCGTCGAGGCGCGCCAGGCGTGACGCCGACAGGTCAACCGACTCTGGTTTCATCAACCGCGCTCCTGCTCTGCTGTCGTTGCCGCTACTAACCGGCGAAGCGGCGCCCCTTGTCAAACCCCGCCACGGCGCCACACTGGCGCCAGGGAAGGAGAGCGCCATGCACCTGATGTATTTCACCGAGCAGCCGATGTCGGCGTACGATGCCAAGGCGGGTCTCGATTTCGGCGCCACCGCGCTGATGTTCTCCAACAGCCACTTCGACCCGATCGCCGGCAGCCGCATCTACAACGAGTACCTCGAGCACTACATCATGTGCGATGAGCTCGGCTTCGACGGCATCATGCTGAACGAGCACCACAATGCGCCGTTTTGCATGCAGGCGCGCACCAACATCTTCGCCTCGATCCTCGCCGCCGCGACCAAGAACGTGAAGATCGTCATCCTGGGCAACCCGCTGCCGCTGTCCGACAACCCGGTGCAGCTCTCCGAAGAGCTGTCGATGATCGACATGATCTCGAAGGGGCGGCTGGTGTCGGGCTTCGTGCGCGGCGGCGGCCAGGAGCAGCTGGCCAACGGCGTCAATCCCGCATTCAACCGCGAGCGCTTCGAGGAGGCGCACGACCTGATCGTCAAGACCTGGACGACGCCGGGCCCGTTCCGCTGGGAAGGCACGCACTACCAGCATCGCGTGGTCAATCCGTGGGCGGTGCCGCTGCAGAAGCCGCATCCGCGCGTCTGGATCCCCGGCGTCATCAGCAAGGAAACGATCGTCTGGTCGGCGCAGCACGGCTATCCCTATATCGCGCTGAACACGCCGGTCGAGCGGACGAAGCAGATCTGGAAGCTCTACGACGACGAGGCGGCGAAAGCCGGATTCGAAGGTGGCCCGCCCTATCATGGCCTGCTGAAGCAGATCCATGTCGCCGAGACCGAGGAGAAGGCGCTGGAGAATGCGCGCCAGTTCCTGTGGATGCAGGGCGAGTTCACCGGTCTCGCGCATCCGGTCTGGAGCACGCCCGCCGGCTACTACAGCCCGGAAAACCGCCGCGGCTTCGTCGAGTTCGCGGTCGGCCGTTCGACCAGCCCGCGCGCCCGTCCGGACCTCGAGGGCCAGCTCAAGGAGATGATGGTGATCGCCGGGACGCCGAAGCAGGTGATCGCGAAGCTGCGCGTGCTGCTGCAGGAGACACGGCCTGGCATCCTCGCGTTCTGGGGCAACGACGGCACGATCACGGACGCGGACGCCAGGTCGTGCATCCGCCTGCTCGGCACCGAAGTGTTCCCGGCCGTGCGTGAGATGGCGAAGGAGTTCGACCTGAAGAGCCCGTTCGAGACCAACCAGCCGGTGAGTGTCGACTACATGCCCGGGCACAGCCGGCCGGCGCGCGTCGCGGCGGAGTAGCGGTACGGGTCAGGCGGCCAGTTCGCGCATCCTCGCGTAGAGGTCGCTTTTCCCCTCGAAGCCGATCCCGGGCAGGTCGGGCAGGGTGACGATACTGTTCTCCACCCGCGTGCCGTCGGGGAAGCCGCCATAGGGCTGGAACACGTCCGGGTAGCTCTCGTTGCCGCCTAGGCCAAGGCCTGCGGCGATCGCCAGCGACATCTGGTGACCGCCATGCGGAATGCAGCGCCGCCAGGACCAGCCGGCGTCCTTCAGCATCGCCAAGGTCCTTTGGTACTCGCACAGCCCGTAGGACAGCGCGCAGTCGAACTGCAGCCAGTCGCGGTCCGGTCGCATGCCGCCATAGCGGATGAGATTGCGCGCATCCTGGTGGCTGAACAGGTTCTCGCCGGTCGCCATCGGCGCCGGGTAGAACTCGGCCAGCGCCGCCTGCAGCTGATAGTCCAGCGGATCGCCGGCTTCCTCGTACCAGAACAGCGGATACTCGCGCAGCATCCTGGCGTAGTCGATCGCCGTCGTGAGATCGAAGCGGCCGTTGGCATCGACTGCCAGGCGTGCGTTGCCGATCGCCTTCAGGACCATCTCGATGCGGCGGCGATCCTCCGCCAGCGTTTCACCGCCGATCTTCATCTTCACCACGGTGTAGCCGCGATCGAGATAGCTGCGCATCTCGGCACACAGCGCCGCATCGTCCTTGCCGGGATAGTAGTAGCCGCCGGCGGCATAGACGAAGACGCGCGGATCGGCCTCGATTCCGTGCCGTTCCGCGAGCAGGCGGAACAACGGCCGGCCGGCGATCTTCGCCACCGCGTCCCACACCGCCATGTCGATCGTGCCGACTGCGACCGAGCGGTCGCCGTGGCCGCCCGGCTTCTCGTTGGTCATCAGGCAGGACCAGACGCGATCCGGATCGAGATTTTCGCCGCTGTCGTCGAGCAGCGTGCGCGGATCGGCCTCCAGCAGGCGCGGCGCGAAGCGCTCGCGGATCAATCCGCCTTGACCGTAGCGGCCATTCGAGTTGAAGCCGTAGCCGATCACCTTCCGTCCGTCGCGCTCCACGTTCGTCACCACCGCAACGAGGCTCGAGGTCATCTTGGAGAAATCGATGTAGGCGTTGCGGATCGGCGAGCTGATCGGCTGGGTGATCTCACGCACATCGGTGATGCGGACTGGCATGGCGGACCTCGCGCTGGCGTTCAGGCGACACGCGCGGCGGCGGGCGCGAACGCGCCTGGCACCGGCACCTGCTTGTGACAGCGCGGCATCGCATGCGGGCGGCGCGGATGGAAGAGGCAGTCGGGCGGCAACGCGGTCGGGCCGATCCGGGGCGCACGGCGACGCTTGCCGGTTTCCCGTCTGCGCCGAGCCGTATAAGCTGTTGGGGCATGGATCATTCCACCGCCTCGTCACACCCAAATACCGCCGAGATGCTCGCCAGGCTTGTGTCGTTCGACACGACCAGCCGCAATTCGAACCTGCCGCTGATCGCCTACGTGCGTGAATACCTGGACGCGCACGCCGTTCCGTATCGGATCAGCACCGATGCGGACGGCAAGAAGGCAAATATCCACGCCGTCGTGGGGCCGCAGGCCCCGGGCGGCATCGCGCTGTCCGGCCATGTCGATACCGTGCCGGTGGACGGCCAGGCCTGGAGCGCCGATCCGTTCAGCCTGCGCCGGGCGGACGGCCGGCTGTATGCGCGCGGCGCAGCCGATATGAAGGGCTTCGTCTCCGCCTGCCTCGCCGCGGTGCCGGAGATCAAGGCCCGCAACCTCGCCCGCCCGCTGCACCTGTTCATCAGCTACGACGAGGAGGTCGGCTGCTTCGGTGCGCAGCGTCTGCTGCAGGACCTAGACGAGTCCGGCCTGAAACCGGCGCTGTGCGTCGTTGGCGAGCCATCGGGCATGCAGCCCATCCTGGCGCACAAGGGCAAGCTGAACCTGCGCGTGCGCGTGCGCGGACGCACCGGGCACTCGAGTGAACCCGGCAAGGGGGTCAACGCCATCCATGCCGCCGGCGAGGCGCTCGCCCATATCGCAGCGGAGGCACGACGGCTGGCGACCGAGGGCCCGTTCGAGGACGGCTTCGATCCGCGGC
This sequence comes from uncultured Alphaproteobacteria bacterium, assembly GCA_963812075.1. Lineage (GTDB taxonomy): Bacteria > Pseudomonadota > Alphaproteobacteria > Acetobacterales > Acetobacteraceae > JAMXLO01. The sequence goes on along the minus strand of CAWETN010000009.1, from coordinate 478,594 downwards.
ACACCACGATCCATGTCGGTACCGTCCAGGGCGGGACGATCCTCAACATCATCCCCGAGCGCTGCGAGTTCGTCATGGAATGGCGCACCATCCCGGGCGACGACGGGATGCGCCACGTCGAGCGCCTGCGACAGGCCGTGGCGGAAGGCATCGAGCCCGACATGCACAAGGTGGACCCGAAGACAGGGTTCGACTTCGAGATTCTGACCACCATGCCGGGCCTGTCGCTCGACCCCGACCACGAGCTGACCGCCATCGTCAAGCAACTCACCGGGTCGAACAGCACGGGCAAGGTGAGCTACGGCACCGAGGGCGGCTACTACCAGGGTGCCGGCATTGCCACGATCATCTGCGGACCTGGGCATATCGCGCAGGCACATCAGCCCGACGAGTGGATCGCGCAGGACCAGCTCGACGCCTGCGACGCCTTCATCCGCCGCCTGGTCGATCGCGTGCTGGTCTGACCCGCACCCGCGATGCCCGTCCCCCAGCCGCCACTGCCGACCTTCGAGGTGGGGATCGTTGCCCCCGACATCCGTCGTTGGCTGCCCGGCAACACCGGCATCCGCGGATTCATCACGCGTGAATCGGGCGTGCCCGGTCCGCATGTCGCCCTGCTGGCCATCGTGCACGGCAACGAGATCGCCGGGGCGATCGTGCTCGACCGGCTGCTCGACGCCAGGCTCACGCCGACGCGCGGGCGGCTGACCTTCGGCTTCGTCAATATCGCCGCCTTCGAACGCTTCGATCCGCGCCAGCCCACGGTTTCGCGCTTCGTGGACGAGGACATCAACCGGGTCTGGGACACCGCCGTGCTGGACGGCACGCGGCACTCGGCCGAGCTCGATCGGGCGCGCGAGATCCGGCCGCTGATCGACACGGTGGACGTGCTGCTCGACCTGCACTCCATGCTGTGGCCGTCCGATCCGCTGATCCTGTGCGGTGCGTCGCCGAAGGGCAGGCGGCTGGCCCTTGCCATCGGGGCGCCGCCGCTCGTTGTGGCGGATCAGGGCCATGCGGGCGGGCGGCGGCTGATCGACTACGCGCGCTTCGCCGATCCGGCAACGTCCTGCGCCGCCAGCCTGGTGGAGGCCGGCCAGCACTGGCAGCAGGCCACGGTCGATACGATGTTCGCCAGCGTCGACGGGCTGCTGCGGTATCACGCGATCGCCGCTCCGCCGCCGCCGGCAACGAAAGGCCGACCGGCGCGCTTCGCCGAGGTCACCATGGCGGTGACGGCGGCCAGCAGCAATTTCGTCTTCCTGCAGCCCTACCGGGGCTGCGAGGTCATCGCCCGGCGCAACACGCTGATCGCGCTCGACGGCGACACGGAGATCCGTACGCCGCACGACGACTGCCTGCTGATCATGCCCAGCCTGCGTCCGAGCCGAGGCCACACGGCGGTGCGTCTCGCGCGCTTCGTTGCGGTGGAGCGTGCCGCGTAGGCGAAAAGGCGTGGGCTACATGTCCACCACCGACCCGTCCACGTGGGGGCGCATCTTGATCGGCCGTGGCCGGTAGGGAAACCGCTTCTCCACGTCCTCCACCAATTCCACCCCGATCCCCGGTCCGTTGGGGATCGCGATGAAGCCGTTCACCTGCTCCTCCAGACCGTGCGCAAGGTCGTTGCCCAGCAGCTCCTTGCCGCCGTCCAGTTCCGGCGTCCGCGACGGATACTCCTGGATGGCGAAGTTCGGGATGCAGGCGGCGATCTGCAGGCACGCCGCGGTGCTGACCGGCGAGAGGGGGTTGTGCGGCACCACCCAGGCGTCGTGCGCCTCGGCGATCGCGGCCACCTTCTTGGCACCGGTGATTCCGCCCACCAGGCACACGTCCGGCCGAAGGTACTGCACTGCGTTGCGTGTCAGCAGCGTCTGGAACTGGTAGATGCTGTGGAACCGTTCGCCGGTGGCGATCGGGATGTCGATGTGCCGCGCGACCTCCGCCATCGCATCGAAGCTGTTCGGCCGCAGCGGGTCCTCGAAGAACATCGGCGTGTACTTCTCGATGCCGCGTCCCAGCGCGATCGCCTCGGGCGGGGTCAGACGGCGGTGGATCTCGATACACAGGTCCACCTTCGGCCCGACCGCCTCGCGCAGCCGGCGGACATTGTCGATCGCCTCCTCGATGCGGGCGGCGTGCGGCTTGTAGAACGGTTCGTCCTCACTTTCGTCGAGCAGCGGGTTCAGATGCCCGAGCGCGGTGAAGCCGGCTTCCTTCAGCCGAACCGCCTCCTCCACCAGCGTCTCGATGGTGCGCCCCTTCACGTGGCCGTAGAGCCGAGCCTTGTGCCGCATCCGTCCGCCGAGCAGCTCGTAGACCGGTACGCCGAACGCCTTGCCCTTGATGTCCCATAGTGCGATGTCAATGGCCGAAACCGCTCCGGTGATCGCGCCACCGGTGAAGTGATTCGCGCGCAGCATGACGTTCCAGTGGTGCTCGATCGGAAACGGGTCCTTGCCGAGCAGGTAATCCCCGTATTTGATGATGGAGGCGGCGGAGGCCTCGAGCTGGCCCCAGGTGCCCGACTCGCCTATCCCGACGATGCCTGCGTCGGTGCTGATGCGCACATAGAGGAAACGATCCAGCAACAGTGGTTCAACCTTCGTGATCTTCATGGCTGTCCCTCCTCCAATCGGCCCAGCTTCCGCCGTCCGATGCCCGACGTCCAGCGGGCTCCGAGCGCGGAATAAAGTGTCGCGGCCCGCGTCTGCTAGGACGGGGGTGGAGCAGACGCGACTAATGGGCAGGGTCCTTCGTCCCGGGCGGCGGGCGGATACGGCAGTGCCGTGACCGCCCCAGGCGTTCTCACCCGGATCGAGGGCTGCATACCGGCGTTGCGGCGTTACGCTGCCGCGTTGCTCCGCAACCGCGATGATGCAGACGATCTGGTGCACGACTGTCTGGTCCGTGCGCTGGACAAGTTGCACACGAAACGTGACGACGCCGATGTAAGGGCCTGGCTGTTCGCGATCATGCATAACCTGTTCATCAGCCAATTGCGGCGGGCCAAGGCACGGCCCGCCGGCGAACCTATCGAGGAGACGCACGAAGCAGCTATGAGCATACGGCCGGACCAGGAGAGTCACCTGCAATGGCGCGACCTGCTGCGCGGGCTGAATGCGCTGCCGGTCGAGCAACGCAGCGTCATTCTGTTGGTCTCGGTCGAGGACATGTCCTACGCTGACGCGGCCAGCGTGCTGGGAATCCCCGTCGGCACGGTGATGTCGAGATTGGCCCGTGGCCGTGAGCGGCTGCGCCAACTGACCGAGGACGAGGTTCGCCCGGCGTTGCGGAGGGTCAAGTGAGCGATATGGCCACTCCCATCGCCGAGGAAGAGCTGCACGCCTGGATCGACGGTGAGCTTCCGCCCGAGCGCGAGCCGGGCGTGCTCCGCTACCTGGAATCGCAGCCGGATGTGGCGAAGCGGGTGAACGCATGGCGCGAGCAGCGCGAGGCATTGCGCGCCGTGTTCGCGCCGGTGGCCGCCGAGCCGATCCCCGCGCGCCTGAACCTCGAGCGGCTGATCGAGCAGCGCCTGGATGAACGGCGTACGCCCTGGCGGGCGGCGGCGGCGGTCCTGCTGGCGTTCGGGCTGGGCGGGGCCGGCGGGTGGTTCGTGCATGGCGGCCAGCCGGCCGAGCCGGCCGCGCTCACGCTGATGGCGCAGCAGGCGATGGCCAACCACGTCGTCTATACCGCCGATCTCCGCCGCCCGACGGAGCTTGGCGCACAGCAGCGTGACGACCTCGCCCGCTGGGTGTCGAACCGGTTGAAGCGTCCGGTGGCGCCTCCCGACCTGTCAGCGAGCGGCTACAGCTACATGGGCGGGCGGCTCGCCGCGACGCCGGATGGGCCCGCCGGCCTGTTCATGTACGACGACCCGAAGGGGGTGCGGATCACGGTCTTCGTGCTGCCGCTGAGCGCGGCGGCGAGCATGCCGATCCAGCAGGTCGGCACCTCCCAGGTCGATGGCTTCGCGTGGATCGACAAGGGTGTCGGCTACACAGTCGTCGGCAAGCTGCCGCCCGAGGATCTGCGCCATATCGCCGAGATGGTACGCCAGCAACTGACCGGCGCAACCTGATCCGACGAAGCAGCCGATCGCGCATCGCTGATCCAGATCAACGCGCGCCCAACGGAAGCGGCGCATGGTGACCTCCGGATAGGAGGCAACCATGATGGCAAGACCCCTGACCCTGCGCATCGCCGTTGCGGACGGTGAGCATGCGCGTTTTGTCGAGCCGGACACCGACAACACGCTGCGAACGGTCGGTTCGCTTGACTTCGGCATCCGCCCACCTTCGCTCGCGCGACATTGGCGCCGACCGACCAGGTCGCGCGTTCGAGAGCGGCACCAGCGCCCATCACGCGGTTGGACAGCGGCACGACCTGCATGCGATGGAAAAGGAGAAATTCGCCCGGCTGGTAGGCGAGCAGATCAACGCTGCGGCGGCACGCGACGAGTTCGACGAACTGCTGCTCGTGGCGCCGCCACGCGCACTCCAGGAGCTGCAGGACGCACTGGATGCGGTGGCGCGCGCGAAACTGGTGGGCACGCTCGAGAAGGATCTGGTGAAGACGCCGGATCACGAGCTGTGGCCGCATGTGCGCGAATGGGTGAGTCCTGCGCGCCGACCGAAAGTTTGATCTGGATCAATGCGCCGGTACGCCGGTGCGCGCAGCGTCGAGTGGCCGAGATGGCAGCCATTTGGCTCTTGAATGGAGATCGTCCATGGCAAACTCACCCGTTGAAGTGAAGCAGACACCACAAGCGCCCGCGGGAACACCCGACACGTGGCGCTCCTTCCGGACCGAGATGGACCGGCTGTTCGACCGGTTCGCAGGCGGCTGGGGCATGCCGTCACTGCGCCGCATGTTCGAAGGCGAACCGGCGATGCGCTACGAGAGTGCGTTCAGCGTGCCGTCACCGGCAGTGGACATCATCGAGGATGACGCCGCCTACAAGGTGACAGCCGAACTGCCCGGCATGACCGAGAAGGAGATTGAGGTCGTGGTTTCCGGCGATACGCTCACGCTGAAGGGCGAGAAGCAGGCGGAGAAGGAGCAGAAGGAGAAGAACTACTACCTGTCCGAGCGCTCCTACGGTTCGTTCCAGCGCACCTTCTACGTGCCCGAGGGCGTGGATCGCGACAAGATCGCCGCGGACTTCGCCAAAGGTGTGCTGACCGTCACGCTGCCGAAGACGGCGAGCGCGGCGAAACAGCAGAAGAAGATCGAGGTGAAGACCGCCGCCTGACCGCCTCTCTCACTTCGCCGCGGCGTCGAGCAGTTCGGGCGTGAACCCGCCCGACTGCCGGCGCCACAGCCGCGCGTAGACCCCGTTGTGCGCCAGCAGCTGCGCGTGCGTGCCTGACTCCACGATGCGCCCGCGGTCCAGCACCACCAGCCGGTCCATGCGCGCGATGGTCGACAGCCGGTGCGCGATGGCGATCACCGTGCGGCCGTCCATCAGGCCGTCGAGCTGGCTCTGGATCGCCGCCTCGACCTCCGAATCCAGCGCCGAGGTCGCCTCGTCCAGCACCAGGATCGGCGCGTCCTTCAGGATCACCCGGGCCAGCGCCACCCGCTGCCGCTGCCCGCCCGACAGCTTCACGCCGCGCTCGCCGACATGCGCGTCGTAGCCCCGGCGTCCGTGCCAGTCCTCCAGGTTCACGATGAAGGCGTGCGCCTCGGCGCGGCGCGCGGCATCCTCGATCATCGCCTGCGTTGCCTGCGGGCGGCCGTAGCGGATGTTGTCGGCGATCGAGCGGTGCAGCAGCGAGGTATCCTGCGTCACCATGGCGATCTGGGTGCGCAGGCTCTCCTGCGTCACCGTCGCGATGTCCTGGCCGTCGATCAGGATGCGCCCCTGTTCGGGGTCGTAGAAGTGCAGCAGCAGGTTCACCAGCGTGGACTTGCCGGCGCCCGACGGCCCCACCAGCCCGACCCGCTCGCCCGGCGCGATGCGCAGGTCGATGCCGTGCAGCACGCCGCCCCGTCCGGGGTACGGCATGCGGCCATAGTCGAAATGCAGGTTCTCGAAGCGGATCTCGCCCTGTGGCACCTGCAGCTCGGTCGCACCCGGCGCGTCAGGCATCTGCCGCTCCACCGCGATCGAGCGCATGCCGTCCTGCACAGTGCCGATATTCTCGAAGATCGAGGTGACACTGCGCGCCACCCAGCCCGCCATGTTGGTGATCTGCCACGCCAGCGGCAGCGCCATCGCCACCGCGCCGAGCGGGATGCGCCCGCTGCTCCACTGCCAGAGCGCCAGCGAGGCGGTGGCGACGATCAGCAATGCGTTCATCAACGACAGCATCACCACATAGCCGGTGGTCATCCGCGTCTGGTCGCGGAAGGCGCTGGTGTGCAGGTCGATCGCCTCACGCACGAAGGCGTCCTCGTCGCGCGCGCGGGAGAACAGCTTGACCGTCAGGATGTTGGTGTAGCTGTCCACCACGCGCCCGGTCAGCGTCGAGCGCATCTCCGACACCACGCGCGAGCGTTCGCGCAGCCGCGGCACGAAGTAGCCGAGGATGCCGGCATAGCAGCAGAACCACAGCAGGATCGGCGGCGTCAGGCGCCAGTCCACCGAGGCGAGCAGCACCAGCGCGCTGCTGCCGTACACCACGATGTACCAGGCGGCGTCGAACGCCATCACCAGGCTCTCGCGGAGCGAGGGGCCGGTCTGCAGCACCCGGTTGGCGATGCGGCCGGCAAAATCGTTCTGGAAGAAGGTCCAGCTCTGCCGCACCACGTGCCAGTGGTTCTGCCAGCGGACCATGTTGGACAGGCCCGGGTTCACGATCTGGTTGACCAGCGTCACGTGGCCGAGGAACACCATCGGGCGTGCCACCAGCAGCACACCGGCCATGGCGAGCAGCTGCGGCCAGGCGTCATGCAGCAGGGTCTCCGGCGTGTGGGTGGAGACCAGGCCGACGACCCGGCCGATGAAGGCGGGAATGGTCACGTCCAGCATCGCGATCAGGCCGCCGAAGATGAACAGCGCCACGGCCAGCCACCGCTCCTGGCGGACGAAGTGCCAGTAGAACGGCCAAAGTCCTTCGGTCGGCGGCGCCTCCGGCGTCCGGGCGGTCGGGTCCAACAGGGCTTCGGCGTGGCGGAGCATGTCGCTTCGGCGGACTCCATCGGTGCCCGCGGCAGGGGTGGCCATGCGGGGCCGGATGGGTAAGGCGTGGGCGGGCGGCAGTCAACGAATGGCAAGGCGACAGCCGTCGCGTCAGGCCCGCCGGCGTCGCGGTGCTGCGCGCAAGGCTTGCCATTTGCGCCCTTCCCGGCCATATCCCGCCGCGCCGGCCCAGCCGGCAATTCACACGCGGGGCGCCTTTCCCGACCAGGCCGATCCCTGGGCGGGTCCGGTGTCGCAAGGCCGAAAGGTCCCAGGACGGGCTCCGCGGAGGCACAACCGGACGAAGCGAAAGGAACCGCCCCATGGCGATGCCCGATTTTTCCATGCGCCAACTGCTCGAGGCCGGCGTGCATTTCGGCCACCACACCCGCCGCTGGAACCCGGCGATGGGGCCGTACCTCTATGGTGTGCGCAACCAGGTGCACATCATAGACCTGCAGCAGACCGTACCGCTGCTGGACCGCGCGCTGCGCGCGGTGCGCGACGTCACCGCCGCCGGCGGGCGCGTGCTGTTCGTCGGCACCAAGCGCGCCGCTGCCGAATACGTCGCCGACGCCGCCAAACGCTGCGGGCAGTACTACGTCAACCACCGCTGGCTCGGCGGCACGCTGACCAACTGGAAGACCATCACCGGCTCGATCAAGCGTCTGCGCAGCATCGAGGAGATGCTCGGCGGCAACATCGAGGGCCTCACCAAGAAGGAGGTGCTCGACATCACCCGAGACAAGGAGAAGCTCGACCGCGCGCTGGGCGGCATCAAGGAGATGGGCGGCCTGCCGGATATCCTGTTCATCATCGACACGAACAAGGAGAAGCTGGCGGTCGAGGAGGCCAACAAGCTGCACATCCCGGTGGTCGCGATCCTGGACAGCAACTCCGATCCCGCCGGGGTGACCTTCCCGGTGCCCGGCAACGACGATGCGATCCGCGCCATCACGCTGTATTGCGACCTGGTGGCCGGCGCCGTGCTGGACGGCATCAGCGCCGAGATGGCGGCCTCGGGCGCCGATCTGGGTGCGGTCGAGAATCTGCCGCCGGAGGCGATGCCGGACATCGAGGTCCCGGCCGAAGCGGCCAACGCCTGAGGAGACAGCAGCATGCCCGAGATCACCGCCGCGATGGTGAAGGATCTGCGCGAGAAGACCGGCGCAGGCATGATGGACTGCAAGAAGGCGCTGACCGAGTCGGGCGGCGACGTCGATGCAGCGGTGGACTGGCTGCGCACCAAGGGCCTCGCCGCCGCGGCGAAGAAGTCCGGTCGGGTCGCGGCCGAGGGCCTGGTGGGCATCGCGTCCTCACCGGGCCGGGCGGCGATGGTCGAGGTGAACGCGGAGACCGACTTCGTCGCCCGCAACGAAAGCTTCCAGGCCTTCGTCACGTCGGTGACGCAGATCGCCCTGTCGGTCGGCGAGGACCTCGACGCGATCAAGGCGGCGCCCTATCCAGGCTCCGGCCGCAGCGTGGCCGACGAACTGACGCAGCTTGTCGCCACCATCGGCGAGAACATGAACATCCGCCGTGCGCGCGTGCTGAGCGTCGGGGGCGGCGTGGTCGCCACCTATATGCACAACACCCTGAAGCCCGGCCTGGGCAAGATCGGTGTGCTGGTGGCGATCGAGGGCGCCGGCGAGATGGCGGCACTCGAGACATTGGGGCGCCAGGTCGGCATGCACATCGCCGCCAGCACCCCCGAGGCGGTCGATATCGACGGTGTCGATCCGGCGTCGCTGGCGCGCGAGAAGGCGGTGCTGGTCGAACAGGCCCGCCAGTCGGGCCGCCCCGACAACATCATCGAGAAGATGGTCGAGGGGCGCATCCGCAAATTCTACGAGGAGGTCGTGCTGCTCGAGCAGGTCTGGGTGCACGACGGCGAAAGCCGGGTGAAGGCGATCCTGGCGAAGGCGGGCGTCAAGCTGGTGGGCTTCGCCCGCTTCAAGCTGGGCGAGGGGATCGACAAGCCGCAGGGGCCGGACTTTGCCAGCGAAGTGGCTGCGACGGCAGGCGTGCGCAGCTGACCGTTCCGGCACGGCGGACTATCCCTGGTCGGTCCGCGACACCTGAGTCAGGTCCATCGACCAGGGCAGGGCCGAGCGGCACCAGATCTTCCGCGCCGGCGGCGTGCCGCAATCCGGCGCGTGAGCTCGCCTGTTCCCGCTCTCCGCGGTCCTTGATGTAGATCTTGGGCGTGCCGCGCTTCAGCGCGAACTCCCCGGCAGGCTCGGGATCGTGGCACGAAACGCCGTGCCGGTCAGCTTCTGGCAATCGGCGCAGTGACCGTCCTCGTTAGGTGGTGTGCCCGCAATGGCACCCGCCGGTCACCTTCATACGTGCCTCCCGACCTTCAATCGAAATTCACCCGGTTTCGCCGCAAGGTCATGCCTGCCCGGCCGCCTGCAGGATCAGATTCGTGATCGTATCGGGTTGCGAGATCAGCGACAGATGGCTGGCCTTTACCTCGGTGGTGTTGGCGCCCATCCGCCTGGCCATGAAGCGTTCAAGGTCGGGATCGATCGTGCGGTCATCTGTCGAGACGGCATACCAACTCGGCTTGGTCCGCCAGGCTGCGTGCGTTGTTTTGCCAGCCAGCAGAGACCGTTCGAACGGCTGCTGCACCGCATAGAGCACCCGCGCCTGCGCAGGCGGTAGGTCGCCGGCGAAGTCGCGCAGGAACGCTGGCTCGCTGAGCTGTCCGTAGTCGCCGGACCAGACGATGCCCGCAGAGGCCGGGGGCGTCGGAAAGCGCTTTGCGAGCGCGGTGTAGTCCTCGCCCGCATCGGGCGCCCGCGCCGCGACATAGACCAGCGAGGTCACCTTCGGATCGACCCCGGCTTCGGTGACGATCATGCCGGCAAACGAATGGCCCACCAGCACCGTCGGGCCGTCCTGCTGCGCGATGGCCCGCTGCGCCGAAGCCACCGCCGCGTCCAGCGTCGTCAACGGGTTCTGCACGGCCGTGGGGTTGAGCCCCGCCGCCTGCAATCGACCGATGACCTCCGACCAGCAGGACCCGTCGGCGAACAGCCCGTGCACGAGAACGACGTTGCGGGCCTTCGGCACCTGTGTCGCCGCCGCCTGCACGGGGCGTTGCAGCATCGGGCGGACCGCGCCGGCGGCCGCCAGCATTGTCATGAAGGTGCGGCGATCCATCACTCGATCTCCCATCCAAGCGCCGCCACAGGCGAACGGTGACCTGGCCGGGGTCGATGCCGCTGGCGGCGGGCCGGCCTATGCCTCCACCCCGAGCGCAGCGAGCTCAGCGATGATGCCGAGGCGCCGCGCGTCGAGTTCCTCGACCGCCAGGCGCTGCAGCTTGCGCAGGAAATCCGGCGTGACCGAGTAGCCCTCGTAGTGGGTTGAAGCAGCGCCTTCACTCGACATGCGGATGGAGCTGTCGCCCGGCAGCTTGATGAACAGCTCGCAGGCAGAGGGTTCCGCAGCTTTGGCGTGCGTGATGAGCTCCCTGATGCCACGCAGCTCCTCGATCAGGTGATTGACCTTGTCGATGTCCTGTATCTTCATCTCGCCGCCCTCGCTTCCTGGGCATTTTGCAATGCTGCGTCCCGCCGGGCTAGCGTATCCAGCCGCCGTCCCGGACCGCCACGAATTCTGTCCAGCAGCACACAGGTCGAACCTGCGATGTCGATCGATATTTCCGCGCTTAGCCCCGCGTTCGCCGCCGAAATCGGCGGTGTCGATCTTGCCTGCCCGCTCGACCCCGCGACCGTTGACGGCATCTGGTCGGCCATCGACCGCTACGCGGTGGTGATCTTCCGCGACCAGCGGCTGACCGACGCACAGCTGCGCGACTTTGCAGCCCGCTTCGGCCCGCTGGAGATCGGCCGGGCCGCGGCGCGGGGCGGACCCCGCCGGCTCGCCATCCCGCAGATCGGCGACATCTCCAACCTGGACGCGAACAACAAGGTCCGCCGCCTCGACGACCGGCGCCGCCTCGACAGCCTGGGCAACCGGCTCTGGCACACCGACGCCTCCTACATGCCGGTGCCGGTCGTACTCGGCATGCTGCACGCGGTCGCGCTGCCGCCGCCCTCGCCGTTCGGCAACGGCGAGACCGAGTTCGCCGACATGCGCGCTGCCTACGACGCGCTGCCCGAGGCGACGCGGGAGGCGATCGACGGACTGGTGGTGCAGCACGACGTGTTCTGGTCGCGCGGCCAGATCGGCGTCACCGAGTTCCCACCGGGCGAGCGCGAACAGTACCCGCCGTCGCCGCAGCGTCTGGTGCGCCTGCATCCCGGCTCGAAGCGCCGGACGCTGTATCTGTCGGCGCACGCCTCGCACGTGATCGGCTGGCCGGTGGCGGACGGCCGGCTGCTGCTGTGGGACCTCACCGCGCATGCGACGCGGCAGGAGTTCGTCTACAGCCACAGCTGGCGGGTGGGCGATGTGGTGATCTGGGACAATCGCTGCACCATGCATCGAGGCCGGCCGCACGATGAGAACCAGCCGCGCGACCTGCGCCGAGCGACCACGCTGGACACCGCCTCGACGCTGGACCAGGCAGCCTGACGCGGGAACTTGTTCGCCCGGCTCGCCGTCGGTAGGGTGCCCTGCCACCGCCATGGACCCGCTAAGCATGCCAGACCGCCCGGTCTATCAGCGCGTCCTGCTGAAGCTCTCCGGCGAGGCCCTGATGGGCCGGCGCGAGTTCGGCCTCGACAACGACACGGTGCGCGCCATCGCCACCGATATCGGCGACGTGGTCGGCATGGGAGTGCAGGTCTGCATCGTGATCGGCGGCGGCAACATCTTCCGTGGCATCTCCGGTGCCGCATCCGGCATGGAACGCGCCCAGGCCGACTACATGGGCATGCTGGCGACGGTGATGAACGCCCTGGGCATGCAGTCGGCGCTGGAGAAGTCCGGCGTGCCCACGCGGGTGCAGTCCGCCATCCCGATGTCCTCGGTGTGCGAGCCCTATATCCGCCGCCGCGCCGAGCGGCACATGGAGAAGGGCAGGGTGGTGATCTTCGCCGCCGGCACCGGCAATCCGTTCTTCACCACCGATACCGCCGCGGCACTGCGTGCCGCCGAGATGCACTGCGATGCGCTGTTCAAGGGCACCCAGGTGGACGGGGTCTATTCCGCGGACCCTCGCAAGGTCGCCGACGCGCGCCGCTACGAGGAACTCACCTATCTCGACGTGCTCGCCAACGATCTGGCAGTGATGGATGCCGCCGCGATCAGCCTGGCGCGCGAGAATGCACTGCCCATCGTCGTCTTCAACATCCACGCGCCGGGCGCCTTCGCCGCCGTGGTCCGCGGCGAGGGACGCTTCACCAGGATCATCGAACAGCAATAAGGGACTCCGGGAGGCCGTCATGGCACAAGCCGATGTCGACAAGCTCAAGCAGGACCTGACCCGTCGGATGGACGGCGCGCTCGAGACACTGCGGCGCGAGTTCAACGGCCTGCGCACCGGTCGCGCGCACCCCGGTCTCTTGGAGCCGGTCAGGGTACACGTGTACGGGACGGACACGCCGCTCAACCAGGTCGGCACAGTCGGCGTGCCGGAGTCGCGCATGCTGACGGTGCAGGTGTGGGACCGCAGTCTGGTGGGCGCCGTCGAGAAGGCGATCCGCGATTCGGGCCTCGGGCTCAATCCGGCCTCGGACGGGCAACTGGTGCGCGTGCCGATCCCGCAGCTCACCACCGAGCGGCGCAACGAGCTGGTCAAGATGGCGCATAAATACGCCGAGGGCACCAAGGTGGCGGTCCGCGCGGTGCGACGCGACGGCATGGAGCAGGTGAAGACCCACGAGAAGAAGCACGAGATCGGCGAGGACCTGGCGAAGGACTGGAGCACCGAGGTGCAGAAGCTGACCGACCAGTACATCAAGCGGGTGGACGACGTGCTGGCCGAGAAGGAGAAGGACATCCGCCAGGTCTGAGTCGACCGATGTCGGCAGCAGTCAGTCGAAGCCACGCGACGGCGGCGCCGGTTGCCCAGCCGGCGCATGTCGCGATCATCATGGACGGCAACGGCCGCTGGGCCGCTGCGCGCCACCTGCCGAAGATCGCCGGCCACCGCGAGGGCGCGCGCGCCGTGCGCCGCACCATCGAGGCAGCGATCCAGAACGGCGTGGGCTGGCTGACGCTGTACGCCTTCAGCAGCGAGAACTGGCGGCGGCCGGCGGGCGAGGTGATCGACCTGACCGGCCTGCTGCGCCAGTACCTGAGGAGCGAGATCGCCGAGTTGAAGCAGAATGGCATCCGCCTGCGCGTTATCGGCGATCGCAGCCGCTTCGACTCCGACATCCAGCGTAGCCTGGCGGATGCCGAGTGCGACACCGCGGTCAACGGCAGGCTCAACCTCACCGTGGCGCTGTCCTACGGTGCACGGGCCGAGATCGCCGCGGCGGCGCGCCGGCTCGCCGAGGACGTGCGTGATGGCCGCCTCGACGTGGAGCAGATCGACGAAGACCGCGTGGCCGGCGCGCTGGCGACCGTCGGGATCCCCGATCCCGACCTGGTCATCCGCACCTCGGGCGAGCAGCGGCTGTCGAACTTCCTGCTGTGGCAGGCAGCCTATGCGGAACTGGTGTTCCTCGACGTGCTGTGGCCGGACTTCGATGCCAAGCACTTCGGGGCTGCGCTGGCCGAATATGCAAGACGGGAGCGGCGCTTCGGTGCCCGCCCCGACTGAGCGCCCGCAGGGACGCTGGGCCGATCTCACCAGGCGCGCCGTCTCGGCGCTGGTCATGGCGCCTGTCGCGCTGGCCTGTGTCTGGCTGGGAGGCGCTGCCTTCGCCACCCTGGTTGCGGCCGGGCTGGTCGGCCTGGTGTACGAATGGCTCCGCCTGTGCCGCCGATCACCGTCCGCGACCTTCCACGCGAGCGGCATCCTGTATGTCCTGCTGGCCGGCGGCGCGCTGCTCTGGCTGCGCGACGACCCGCTCGCCGGACGCGCCAATGTGCTGTTCCTGCTTTTGGTCGTCTGGGCCGGGGATATCGGCGCGTATCTGATCGGGCGCTGGATTGGGGGGACCCGCCTGGCGCCTGGTATTTCGCCCGGCAAGACCTGGTCGGGCGCGGTCGGCGGACTGGTCGCGGCATCTGTCGTCGGACTGCTCGCCGCCGGATTGCTGTCGGACGGCGCTGCCGGGCGCGCAATTCCGCTGGCCGCCGTCCTGGGGATCGTTGCACAGGCTGGCGATCTGTTGGAAAGCTTCGTCAAGCGACGGCTGGAGGTGAAGGATTCGGGCCACCTCATACCCGGCCATGGCGGCCTGTTCGACCGCCTGGATGGCGTGCTCGCCGCGGCGCCGGTGGCAGCCTTGCTGGCGCTCACCCTGGGACGTGGAGTAGTTCTTTGGCAATGACACCGGCACCGCGCAGCGTGACCGTCCTCGGCAGCACCGGCAGCGTCGGTAGCCAGACCGTGGAACTCCTCGCGGCCCGGCCCGACAGGTTCCAGGTCCGCGCCCTGGTCGCCGGACGGAATGCGAAGCTGCTGGCAGAGCAGGCGGTGGCGCTGAAGGCCGAGCGTGCCGTGATTGCCGACCCCGCTGGCTACGCCGAACTCCGTCGTGCCCTGGCCGGTTCCCGCATCGACAGCGCCGCGGGTGCGGAAGCCGTGGTGGAGGCGGCCGCGCTGCCGGCCGACTGGACCATGGCCGCCATCACCGGCGCAGCCGGGCTCGCGGCGACCCTCGCGGCGATCAGCCGGGGTGCCTGCGTGGCTCTGGCCAACAAGGAGGCGCTGGTCTGTGCCGGCGAGGTCATGCTGCGCGCGGTCCGTGCGGCCGGCGCCACCCTCCTGCCGGTCGATTCCGAGCACAACGCGATCTTCCAGGCTCTGGAGGACCGCAACCGCAGCGCCGTCGAGAAGATCGTGCTGACCGCCTCGGGCGGGCCGTTCCGCACCGCGACGCGCGAGGAGATGGCCAACGCTACCCCAGACATGGCGCGCAAGCACCCGGTCTGGTCGATGGGCGCCAAGATCAGCATCGATTCCGCCACCCTGATGAACAAAGGGCTCGAACTGATCGAGGCGGCGCGCCTCTTCGCGCTGGAGGAGCCGCAGATCGAGGTCCTGGTGCATCCGCAGTCGGTGATCCACGGCCTGGTCTGCTACCGCGACGGCAGCGTACTGGCGCAACTCGGTTCACCCGACATGCGCATCCCGATAGCCCATACGCTAGCCTGGCCGGGGCGCATGAGCACGCCGTCCCCGCGGCTCGACCTCGCCAGCCTCGCGCGGCTCGACTTCCTGGCACCCGACACTGAGCGCTTCCCGGCACTGCGCCTGGCGCGCGACGCGCTGCGGGCCGGCGGCGGCGCCCCGGCAATCCTGAACGCCGCCAACGAGGTTGCTGTCGAAGCTTTCATGCAGCGGCGCATCGGCTTCCTTGATATTGCCGGTACGGTTGCCGAAGTTCTGGAGGCCATGGGGACCCATCCCGCGAACACACTCGACGAAGTGGTGGCGCTGGACGCTGCTGCCCGCCGCACGGCGGAACGCTTGACCGCGGCGCGCGCCGCATGAGATCATAACCGAAACGAAAGAACGTCAGACCATGCCCGCCGCCCTGCAGAGTACTCTCGCGTTCCTGGTCGTACTCGGCGTGCTGGTGTTCGTGCACGAGCTTGGCCACTACCTCGCCGCCCGCCTGGTGCGCGTGCATGTCGAGGTCTTCTCGATCGGCTTCGGCCCCGCCATCGTTTCCTGGCGGGACCGTGTCGGCACCGCCTGGAAGCTCGGCTGGTTGCCGCTGGGCGGCTACGTGAAGCTGCACGGGCACGAGCGACCTGAAGTGATCAGCGAAGGACGCGGGCAGCCGGCCGGCGGGGGGGCCGGGTTCATCTCCGACCAGGGGTCGCAACTGCCGGTCGGCGAATCCGGCCGGTGGATTCCCGGCCGCGTCTTCCACGAGAAGTCGGTGGCTGCCCGGGCGCTTGTTGTCGCTGCCGGGCCGATCGCCAACTTCGTGCTGGCAATGGTGCTGTTCGGGCTGCTCTATGCCACGGTCGGTCGCCCGGTGAACCAGCCGGTCGCCGGCGACGTCCTGGCGGGGAGCGCGGCGGCGCGGGCAGGTATCCAGGCGGACGACAGGATCGTTGCCATCGACGGTTCGCCGACCTCGAGCTTCGAGGAAATCCAGCGCATCGTCGCCGCTCACCCGGCCGAGACGCTGTCGGTGAAGATCCTGCGTGGCCAGAACACCATCGAGCTTCCTGTGCTGACCGACGCGCGGGAGTTGGGCGGGCGCAAGGTCGGCATGCTGGGCATCCGCAATGGCGGGCCGATCGCATACGAGCGGCTCTCGTTGCCCGACGCGCTGGTCGGCGGGGTGACGGAGACCTGGCGGGTCACGTCGGAGACCGTGGTGGGCGTGGCGCAGATGATCACCGGGCGGCGCGGCACCGAGGACCTCGGCGGGCCACTGCGCATCGCGCAACTGTCGGGCCAGGTCGCGCAGCTTGGCATCGCCAGCCTGGTCTCGTTCATCGCCTTACTGTCGGTGAATCTCGGGCTGATCAACCTGTTCCCGATCCCGGTGCTGGATGGCGGCCACCTGCTGTTCTACCTGGCGGAGGCGATCCGCGGCCGTCCGGTCCCGGCGCGCGCGCAGGAATATGGCTTTCGCGCCGGCCTGGCGCTGATTGCCGGTCTGTTCATCCTGGCGACCTGGAACGACCTCGCGCATTTCGGGATGTTCCATTAGCGTTGCGGCGCTGAGGTGGGTGCCTGCCGAAGGAGTGCAGGCCTGACCGCGCGTTGCGCCAGCCTGATCGGTTTCCGTCTCACCGTGCGTTTGCAGATCGGGGCGGTGCCGGGGCGATGCCGGCGACCATGGAGGACTCCGGCGGGCCAAACTCCATATTGGCCGGCAGCCCGCCGGCCACCCAGATGCGCGCGGCACGGTCGGGGTAGAATGCAGTATACCGCTCCGCCTCGGTCAGCACGGGTTCCGGTGTGGCAGCTGGCGCCGGCACCGAGACGTCCTTGAACCAGTGGCCGGCGCGCGCTGCATGGCCCTGGGCTCCAGCGCCTGCAGCGCCTCCTCGCGCGCCGCCTGCCGGCGTTCGAGCAGGCGGGTGCCGCTCAGCATCTGCCGCATCATCAGCGCGGCCTGGGCGCGGCAGCGGCGGGCCTCGGCCGCGGTGAGGCGGAGGCAGTCCTTGGCGTGCGCGTCGGCGGCGACGGTCACCGGGTGAAGCCTCGTGGCAAGCCTGCACCGCGAGGTCGGCCTCGAGCGCGTCGGCTCGGATCGAGCGCGCGCGCCATGGCGGCGTGGGCGCGCGCGGCACGCACTTCAGGCGTATCGGGGCTGGGCAGCGGGAGGATCGCGCAGAGCGAGGCGAAGGCCTCGCGGGCGATGGCAGGCGGGAGGTCGGGGAGGATAGGGGGTGTGTTCATAATGGCGGAGACGGGACGATAACGTGGGGCGTCAGATTATCCATAGTGACTCATACAGGATCGGCGTCGGCGCGCTCCACTGGATTGCCGAGCGTCGAACGCCGCCACTGTTCCGTTAATCAAGAATTTTGCAACACGCCGGATGGCCGCTTTGCGGTTATCAAAAGCGCGATGGCGAGCAGAGGGCAGATGATGTCCATATAGAATGGCAGGCCCGCATTGCCCGGCGCGAAATTGCCCACAAGCAACATTTGCCTGATATGTCCAATGGCATCGCCCAGAAGGAAAATTGAAGCGACAATGACGGCAGCTGCCTTGAAATTCAGATCACGCCAGAAAGCTACGCAGGCGGTCATGCCTATAGCCAAATCGGCCATGCCGACCTCGAACTGGAACGGACTGACTTCCCAACCGATATGGGTCGCAGCCGTAGCCGGGAAAAAGACATGAGAAATGCCCGCCCACAGACCCGTCATGCCAATAGGAAGTAGCAGAATCCACGAAAGGAAGTGCTCGGCCTTAGACCCGTGACCACGGCGTGCCGCCGCAACTCCTAGCGCGACGACGAAGAGCAGAGCGGGAAGGTTGCGCACCAAGAAGCCAACGTATTCAGCCATCATTTGCACTCCGCAGGCATAAAGCCCCATGGGCGTGAGAACGGCATCTATTGCGGAAAGCGTTCGACGTGAGTTTCAGCGTCGCGACCGAAGTAGCCAGCGCGCCGCCGTGTGAACGGGACGATATAACCCACACATCCAGCCGCCATACTTTCCCGCTGAAACCCACGTGGGTATAACCCGGCACAAGCTGCTGCGCCTCCTTGATGGCAGATTGAACAGCAGTGGCGTCCAGCGTCGCTGCGATTGGGCTACGGCCGTGCCGTGTCGGCACCGTAACGCTGTCACCGTCTGGCAAGAAGTAGGTTGCCGTCAACCGTGGGTCCTTGCTCGGGTCAGTGGCTGGATCGAGTGGCAATCGACGCAGAGTGCGCAGAGGTTCCACAGAGGACACAGAGATGACGTGGTAGGTTCATCGCGCGGCAGCATCGCTGGCGCTCCGCGATCTCTGCGTGTCATCTGCGATCTCTGCCTTGAACGGGCCACTCGCCGGCGGCGCGACCGGTTCGAGCGATTGTCGTGCAGGCCGCCTTGCCCCCTCGCCAATCCGCTCGAATCAGCCTATCTAGAGCCCTCATGATGCGGTGCAGCGCCGGCCTCCCGGTGTGCGCCCGCCGAACTGCTGAATTGAGCGTTTTTTGAGCGATACCCCCGACGACGCGCCTCCGGGACCTCCCGAGGATACCCAGCCGGTGACCATCGAGGAGGAGATGCGCCGCTCCTACCTCGACTACGCCATGAGCGTGATCGTGGCACGCGCGCTGCCGGACGCCCGCGACGGGCTGAAGCCGGTGCACCGGCGCATCCTCTACGGCATGCACGAGGCCGGCTACACGCCGGACAGGCCGTACCGCAAGTCGGCCCGCGTGGTCGGCGACGTGATGGGCAAGTACCATCCGCATGGCGACGCGGCGATCTACGACGCCATGGTGCGGATGGCGCAGCCGTTCTCGATGCGGGTGCCGCTGATCGACGGGCAGGGCAATTTCGGCTCGGTCGACGGCGATACGCCGGCGGCGATGCGCTATACCGAGGTGCGCCTGGCGCGCGCCGGCGTCGCTGCTGCTGGACGACATCGACCAGGACACCGTCGACTTCCAGCCGAACTACGACGAGACCGAGAAGGAGCCGCGCGTCCTGCCGGCGCGCTTCCCCAACCTGCTGATCAACGGCGGCAACGGCATCGCCGTCGGCATGGCGACCAACATCCCGCCGCACAACCCGGGCGAGATCATCGATGCGACGCTGGCGCTGATCGCCGACGCCGACACGCCGCTCGACGACCTGATGCGCATCGTGCCCGGCCCGGATTTTCCCACCGGCGGCATCATCATCGGCCGCTCCGGCATCCGCAGCGGCGTTCGAGACCGGGCGCGGCTCCATCACCATCCGCGCACGTGCCGAGTTCGAGGAGATCCGCCACGACCGCGAAGCGATCGTCGTCACCGAGATCCCCTATCAGGTGAACAAGATCGACGCTGCTGGAGCGCATCGGCGAACTGGTGCGCGCCAAGCAGATCGAGGGCATCGGCGAGATGCGCGACGAGAGCGACCGCTCCGGCATGCGCATCGTCATCGAGCTGAAGCGCGACGCGACGCCCGAAGTGGTGCTGAACCAGCTGTTCCGCTTCACCCAGCTGCAGATGAGCTTCGGCGTCAACATGCTGGCGCTGGACGACGGGCGGCCGCGGCTGATGGGGCTGAAGGACGCGCTGCAGTGCTTCATCGCGTTCCGCGAGGACGTGATCCTGCGCCGCGCCCGCTTCGAACTGACGAAGGCGCGCGACCGGGCGCACCTGCTGGTCGGGCTCGCCATCGCGGTCGCCAATATCGACGAAGTGATCCGGCTGATCCGCGCCAGCGCCGATGCCGCGGCGGCGCGCGTTGCGCTGATGGAGCGCGACTGGCCGGCGGGCGATGTCGATGCGCTGCTGGCGCTGATCGACGAGCCGGGCAACGTCATCACGCCGGACGGTACCGTGCGGCTCACGGAAGAGCAGGCGCGCGGCATCCTCGATCTGCGGCTGCAGCGGCTGACCGGGCTGGAGCGCGAGAAGATCCAGGAGGAGATGGCCGAGGTCGCGAGCGAAGATCCGCGAACTGCTGGAGATCCTCGCCTCGCGGCCGCGGCGCATGGAGGTGATGCGCGACGAACTGCTGAAGGCGCGCGCGGCGATCGAGTCACCGCGCATGTCCGACATCATCGAGGCGGACTGCCGACCAGGACGACGAGAGCCTGATCGAGCCGGGCCAGATGGTGGTGACGATCACGCGTGACGGCTTCATCAAGCGCACCACGCTGGAGACGTTCCGCGCGCAGAACCGTGGCGGGCGCGGACGTTCCGGCGCCTCGACGCGTGGCGACGACATCGTGACGCGCAGCTTCCATGCGCATACGCATCAATGGGTGCTGTTCTTCTCCTCGGGCGGCAAGGTGTTCCGCGAGAAGGTCTGGCGGCTGCCGGAGGCGGGACCGACGGCGAAGGGCAGGGCGCTGGTCAACCTGCTGCCGGAACTGGGCTCGGACACGATCACCACGGTGCTGCCGCTGCCGCAGGACGAAACGCTGTGGGACAGCCTGCATCTGCGTGTTCGCCACCGCCTCGGGCGACGTGCGACGCAACCGGCTGTCGGATTTCCGCAACGTGCGCGCCATGGGCCTGATCGCGATGAAGCTGGACGAGGGCGACCGGCTGATCGGCGTCGCGACCTGCCGCGAGGGACGACGATGCGTTCCTCGCCACGCGCCGGGGGCCGGTGCATCCGTTTCCAACTGTCCGACGACACGGTGCGCGTGTTCGCCGGTCGCGACAGTTCGGGGGTGCGCGGCATCCGGCTGGCGGATGGCGACGAGGTCATCAGCCTGTCCGTGCTGCGGCATGTAAAGGCAAGCAACGAGGAGCGCGCGGCGTATCTGCGCCAGGCCAGCGCGAAGCGCCGCGGCAACGGCGACGACGAGACGGAGGCTGCGCCGGAGCCGGAGGAGACGGTAGCCGAGGTGGCACTGGACGAGCAGCGGATCGCGCAACTGGAGCGCGAGGAGGACTTCCTGCTGACCGTCACCGATGCCGGACTTCGGCAAGCGCACGTCCGCCTACGAGTACCGGGTGACCGGCCGCGGCGGACAGGGGATTGCCAATATCACCCTGGCGCCACGTAATGGCACGGCCGTGGTGGCGACGTTGCCGGTGCGAGGAAGAGGACGACGTGATGTTGGTCACGGATGCGGGGCGGCTGATCCGCGTGCCCGCACGACAGGTGCGGCGGACGGGTCGCCAGGCGATGGGCGTGATGCTGTTCCGGGTGAATGCCGATGAGCGCGTGACCAGCGTGTTCCCGGTGATCGAGGATGCGGGCGACGAGAACGGTGCCCCGGAGGAAGCGGGCTAGATGGCTCAGCCGGTGAAGAAGCTGCGGGTGGGTCTCTATCCCGGGACGTTCGATCCGGTGACCAACGGGCACCTCGACGTCATCGCCCGTGCGGCGCGCCTGCTCGACAAGCTCGTGCTTGGCGTCGCCATCAACACCGGCAAAGGTCCGTTCTTCACGCTGGACGAGCGCGTCGAACTCGTGCAGGCGGAGATTGCGCGCATCGCCACGCAGAACGGCATGGTGATCGAGGTGCTGCCGTTCGACACGCTGCTGATCGATTTCGCGCGCAAGGTGGGCGCATCGATGATCGTGCGGGGGCTGCGCGCGGTGTCGGACTTCGACTACGAGTTCCAGATGGCCGGCATGAACTATCGCATGGCGCCTGACATCGAGACGGTGTTCCTGATGGCGAGCGAGCGGCACCAGTTCATCGCCTCGCGCCTGGTGAAGGAGGTGGCGATGCTGGGCGGCGATATCTCGTCGTTCGTGCCGCCGCTGACGCTGGAGCGCATGTTGCACCGCATCCGCGGCTGATCGCCGATCCATTACCGGTCAGCGCCACTTAGTGGGAGAGCGCCAATGCACCGACGCAGCCTGATCGCGGGCGCCGCGATCGCAACCCTGACAGGGAGCTTCAACATGAGCGACACGGCGGACGCGCAGACCAAGACCGATCCGGAGAACACGCTGTACCTGGACCTGAAGCAGGGGCGCGTGGTGATCCAGATGTTCCCTGATATCGCGCCGAAGCACGTGGAGCGGATCAAGACGCTGGCGCGCGAGGGCTTCTACGACAACACGCCGTTCCATCGGGTGATCGAGGGGTTCATGGCGCAGGGCGGCGACCCGACGGGGACCGGCACGGGCGGTTCGAAGCTGCCGGACCTGCCGGCGGAATTCACCACGAAGAAGCACTTCCTGCGCGGAACGTGCGGAATGGCGCGCACCTCGGATCCGAACAGCGCGAACAGCCAGTTCTTCATCATGTTCGCACCGACGCCGCATCTGGACGGGCAGTACACGATCTGGGGGCAGGTCGTGCAGGGCATGGAGTTCGTCGACCAGCTCAAGCGCGGCAGCGGCTCTAGCGGCGCCGTGCAGAACGCGGACCGGATCGTCCACCTGCGGGTGGCGGCTGACGTGAAGGATTGACCGTCAGGCCGGGGCCGCGCTCTAAGGCGGCCGGCGAGCCCGTAGCTCAGGCGGTAGAGCACGAGACTTTTAATCTTGGGGTCGTGGGTTCGAGTCCCACCGGGCTCACCATAATGGATTGAAAACGCGACATTTTCTATTGTGGAATCGACACGTCAATTTTCCATTTGCCATAACATTTGCCCAAACCTCCGGATGATGGAAAAGGCGCGCCGCCAAGTTCGCGGCGCCAGAGACAGCGAGACTTCAGGCTCTTAGGGGACCTGTGGTCAAAAGCCCGGTACTGATCGGTGCCCTTGCGTTTCGCAGGCGCACGCGGCGGGTGCCTGCCCGTGTGCATCCTCGGCGGCTTCCCAGGCGGACGTTGCGGCGATCGCCACCTCAGTCCGGCGCGGCAGATACGTGTCGATGATCTGCTGGCAGAAATCAATCTTGTGTCCAGAGATCGCGCCGCTGGCGGTGCTGCTCGGCGAGCCCGGCGCGCAAGCGATCTTTCGGCCAGCCTTGGCGGAATAGGGCGCGGGCTCGTCGCAGTGCCATGCGACGCATCGCCTTGTCCACTTGCGCGAGAAGTTGCGGCGCAGGCAAGGCCGGCCGGTCGGCGACGGCACCAGCAGCATGCCGCCAGACCGCTCCTCGAGGCGGGCGTGTAGCAGCGGGAGCAAGTCGCGATGCGCGGGCACGGCGACCAGCGTTCCGGTTTTCTGTTGGCGCAGCTCAATCATCATTCGGCCATCGCGCTCGTAGACCTGCCCTTTCGTCATCGCGAGCACGTCAGAGAGGCGCTGTGTCCTATAGAGCAGCAGCATGAAGGCCAAGTGCAGCCGTGAGTCAGCGGCGGCGAGAAATTCCGCCTGGTCCTCGCGTGACCAAAGTTGCGTTCGGGCTGTCGGCAGCATGTCCGGTTCGGCGGCAGGATTACTCGGATCATCTCCCGCTTCACGGCCAGGCCGAGAATGATCCGCAGGGCGGCAATCAGCAGGTTCGCTTTGCGCGGCGATACTCGGGCGATCAGCGCGGCGGCGAAGGTGCCAGCTGCGGGCGTGGTGGACGTAGCGGCGCCAGTCGCTTGCGCGGCGGCGAGCGCACGCTGCCATTGGCGAGCGTCATGCGAAGGGCCTTGACACCGGTTGTGCGTGGACGTGCCAGCACATCACACGGCCTCCTTGGTCGCGGTCAGAATCCACCGGCGATTCGGTCGGCCAAACGCCGCCCTCCTTGCGACAGGAGGGCTTTACAGTAAGTCAAGTTAGTCCCGTCGGGCGAGACGGCGGTCGATTGCAGCGCCGCCAGGATCAGGTGTTCCTGCCGAGGCGGTCGCGGCGGCAGTCGGCACGCCGTCGAGGCTGTCGGCGGTCGCGTCGAGGAGCGCCCGGTTCCAGGTCAGGCGTCCGCCGGTCGCCCGCCGCGCATCAGGTTCCGGGCGAGCGACCTGACTGTTGTCCATGAGCATTTTCACGCCAACGAATGTCCCCGGTTCGCCGCGACCAGCCTCACCACGGCGCAGGCGTGGCTGAACGCCCAGACGGCGAGCAGTTTCGCGGACGTGCAGAGCCTGCTGACCCAGGAGCCAGGAAAGGTCCTCGGCAAGGAGCGGGCGCCGGTGTTCCCGGGCGCCGAGTCCCATGCGTATGGTGCCGGCGTCGCCGCCTACACCGCCGATGCCAACGCCATCACGACCAGGGGCAACGCTGGACTGTACCCAGGCGCGCCGGCTCCCGCCCTGGCGCCTTCGCCGTAACGACGCAGTGTCGTTTCCTGCTTCGGGCATCAACCCTGGTACAGGGGCTCCAGCCGGCGCGCTCCCGGCGAAGTGAACGGCAAGCCGCGCTTTCAGTGCGGCGGCACTCAACCCGCTGCCGCAGATTGTCGTTGGCCCTCTGGCCGAGCCGCTGCCCATCGCGGCCTGCACCTCCCGCGGAAATGGACCTCATACCCGCATGGCCCCGAAGATCTATCATCTTCATCCGCTCGTTGCCGGGGACCTGTCCGATTGGCCCGTGCACTTCGCGCGTTGCCGGACGATGGGTTTCGACACGGTGCTGGTCGCACCCCCCTTCGTGCCGGGCGGCAGCGGCGACATCTTTGTCACCGCCGATCACGAAGCGCTGCATCCGGCACTCGGCTGGACCGGCAGCGCCGATGCCGGCATCGCGCGTATCACCCGCACGGCCGCGGAACACGGGTTGCGCGTCTGGCTCGACGTCGCGATCGACCAGGTCGCGATCGACGCGACGATCCGCCGGCGCGAGGAGCGCTGGTTCGCGCCGGGCGGCTGCGGCGCGCCGCCGAGCCCGCTGCGCGCGCCGTATCGGCTGGACGTCGCCTATGGCCGGCTGCATGACGCGGAGGTCGCCGCGGCGATGACGGAATGGTGGCTCGACCGCCTCACGCGGCTGGTCCAGGCGGGCATCAGCGGCTTCCGCTGCCTCGATCCCGATCACGCGCCGGCATCGCTGTGGCGACGAATCACCGGCGAACTGGATGAATGCAGCTTCCTGGCATGGACCCCCGGGCTCGACCGTGCGGCACTGCCGCGCCTGGCTGGCGTTGGCTTCGACCACACGTGCTGCTCGCTGGCGTGGTGGGACGCGCGTGCGGACTGGCTGGTCGAGGAGATTGCGCTGCTGCGGCGTATCGCGCCGGTGATGGCTTCGCCCGAGCCTTCGTTCTTCGACCGTCGCGCCGCGCGTCTCGCGCCGGGCAGCGACGTCGCCGCCGGCTATCGCTTCGCGCTGCGACTGGCCGCCGCCGCCACAAGCGGCATGTTCGTGCCGATGGGCTTCGAATACGCGGCCAGGCGGCCGTTCGACGCGGCGCTGGGCAGCCCGGCCGACCTGCAGCGCGCGCGCAACGAGGCGCCGTGCGATCTCGCGCCGGATATCGCGGCGGCGAACCGGCTGGTCGACGAAGTGGCCGCCTGTGGTGCCGATGGCGCGATGCGTCAGCTGTCGTCCGAGCATGATGCGGTGGCTGCGCTGCTCCAATTCGATACTGCCGATCCGCGCAGCGCGTCGCGTGCGCTGCTGGTGCTGGCGAATCCCGATACAAGCCGCGAGGCGCCGCTCGGGACGGCGGCTTCCCCGCTGCCGCCGCAGGCGGGCGCGGCGCTGACCTTGGAGCAGCCGCGGCCGGATGCGACCGCCCCGATGGCAGCGGGCGAGGTGCGGGTGCTACGCTACGTGCCGACAAAGCCGGTGGTGCATCCGGCGGTCAGCGATCGCGACCTGCAGCCCGCCCGACTGGTCGCCGCGCGCATCGGCATCGAGGCGGTTCGGCCGCAGGTTCCCGACGGCGCGTTCGCCGTCAAACGCCTGGTCGGCGACCGCATAACCGTCAGTGCCGACATCATCGGCGACGGGCACGACGTGTTGGCCGCCGAACTGCTGTGGGCGGCGGACGACGATGCCGAGGCGCAACGCGTCCCGCTGCGCCTGGTCAACAACGATCGCTGGGCGGCGCAGTTCGTGCCGGCGCGCGTCGGCCGTCATCGCTTCAGTGTGCGCGCATGGTGGGACGCCTGGGGCACCTTCCGGCACGATCTGTCGGCCAAGCATGCCGCCGGACAGAGCGTGACACTGGAGCTGGAGGAGGGTCGGCAGCTGATCCAGGCGGCGGTCGCACGGGCCTCTGGATGCACGCGCGGCGCACTGCCGACGATCGCCGATCGCCTGGCGTCGCTGGACGCCGGGTCGCAGGTCGCGCTGCTGCTGGCCGACGACACGGCGGCGGCGATGCGCGTGGTGGATGACCGCCCATTCCTGGTCGAGTCGGCACGGATTGCGCTCGACGTGCAGCGTCCACAGGCGGGATTCGCCAGCTGGTACGAGATGTTCCCACGCTCCGCCACGAGCGATCCCGCGCGGCACGGCACCTTCAGGGATGTCATCGAGCGGCTGCCAGCGATCCGCGACATGGGGTTCGACGTGCTGTATTTTCCGCCGATCCACCCCATCGGCACGACGAACCGCAAGGGTCGCAACAACGCCTTGCGCGCGGCGCCGGACGATGTCGGCAGCCCCTATGCCATCGGCGGGGCGGCGGGCGGCTATGAGGCGGTGCATCCGCAACTCGGCACGCTCGACGACTTCCGCGCCCTCGTCGAAGCCGCAAAGGATCATGCGCTGGAGCTCGCACTCGACTTCGCGGTGCAGTGTTCGCCGGACCATCCGTGGCTGCGCGAACACCCCGACTGGTTCCGCTGGCGTCTGGACGGTTCGATCCGCTTCGCCGAGAATCCGCCGAAGAAATACGAGGACATCGTCAATCCGGACTTCTATGCAAAGGCGGCGATGCCGGGACTGTGGCTCGCGCTGCGCGACGCGGTGCAGTTCTGGGTGGAACAGGGCGTGCGCATCTTCCGGGTGGACAATCCACATACCAAGCCGCTGCCGTTTTGGCAGTGGATGATCGCCGACATCACCGGCCGGCACCCCGATGTGATCTTCCTGGCAGAGGCGTTCACCCGACCCAAGCTGATGTACCGGCTGGCGAAGGTCGGCTTCAACCAGTCCTATACGTACTTCACCTGGCGCCACACGAAGCCGGAGATCACCGAGTATCTCACGGAGCTGAACGCAGCGCCGGTGCGGGACTTCTTCCGGCCGAACTTCTTCGTCAACACCCCGGACATCAACCCGCCGTTCCTGCAGACGTCGGGTCGCCCCGGGTTCCTGATCCGTGCGGCGCTGGCATGCACCCTGTCCGGGCTGTGGGGTATGTACTCCGGGTTCGAGATCTGCGAATCGGCGCCGCTGCCCGGCCGCGAGGAATACCTCAACT
This sequence comes from uncultured Alphaproteobacteria bacterium, assembly GCA_963812075.1. Classification (GTDB taxonomy): domain Bacteria; phylum Pseudomonadota; class Alphaproteobacteria; order Acetobacterales; family Acetobacteraceae; genus JAMXLO01. The sequence continues at coordinate 451,137 of CAWETN010000009.1, read as the reverse complement.
CCGAGAAGTACGAGATCCGCGTGCGCGACTTTGCGGCGCCCGGCAACATCGTGGCAGAAATCACTGCGCTGAATCGCATCCGTCGCGCGCATGCCGCATTGCAGACGCATCTCGGCGTCACATTCTACCCGGCGCACAACGATCAGGTGCTGCTATATGGCAAGCGAACACCGGGAGCCCGAGACATGATCCTGATCGCGGTCAGCCTCGACCCGCACGCGGTGCAGGAGGCGTCGATCGAAATTCCGCTGTGGGAATGGGAGCTGCCGGATGATGGGGCGCTGATGGCGACCGATCTGATGCGTGGTCACCGCTTCGTGTGGAGCGGCAAGCAGCAGCGCATCCGTCTCGACCCCGGCGACCTGCCGTTTGCCATCTGGCAGGTCGCACCGGAAGGAGACGCGTGATGGACGCCTCGGCCGCCGATCCCACGACCCGCGCCGCACTCGCTGACAGCGCGCTCTGGTACAAAGACGCGATCATCTACCAGCTGCACCTCAAATCGTTCTTCGATTCCAACAACGACGGGATCGGTGATTTCCCCGGTCTGCTCGCCAAGCTTGACTACATCGCCGACTTGGGCGTCAACACGATCTGGCTACTGCCGTTCTATCCCTCGCCGCGGCGCGATGATGGCTACGACATCGGCGACTATCGCGGCGTGCATCCCGATTACGGCACGCTGGCCGACGTCCGCCGCTTCATCGCCGCGGCGCACGAGCGCGGGATGCGGGTTATCACCGAGCTGGTGGTGAACCACACCTCGGACCAGCATCCGTGGTTCCAGCGCGCACGCAAGGCGAAGGTCGGCTCGGTCTATCGGGACTTCTATGTATGGTCGAACGATGACCGAAAATACTCCGGAACGCGCGTCATTTTCATTGATACGCAGCGCTCCAACTGGACGTGGGACGAGGAGGCCGGGGCGTATTATTGGCATCGGTTCTATTCGCACCAGCCGGATCTGAACTTCGACAATAAGCGCGTGCTGAAGGAGGTGCTGGCAGTCCTGCGCTACTGGCTGGATCTCGGCGTGGACGGGCTGCGCCTGGACGCCGTTCCATATCTGGTCGAGCGCGAGGGTACCAACAACGAGAACCTGCCGGAAACCCACGCGGTGCTGAAGCAGATCCGGGCCGAGATGGATGCGCACTATCCGGACCGTATGCTGCTGGCCGAAGCAAACCAGTGGCCGGAAGACGCCAAGGACTATTTCGGCGACGACGACGAGTGCCACATGGCATTCCACTTCCCGCTGATGCCGCGCATGTACATGGCGATCGCCCGCGAGGACCGCTTCCCCATCACCGACATCCTGCGCCAGACGCCCGACATTCCGCCGAACAGCCAGTGGGCGATCTTCCTGCGCAACCACGACGAGCTCACGCTGGAGATGGTGACGTCCAGCGAGCGCGACTTCCTATGGGAGACCTATGCGACCGATCGCCGCGCACGGCTGAACCTTGGCATACGCCGCCGGCTGTCGCCGCTGCTCGAGCGCGACCGCAGGCGCGTCGAACTGATGAACTACCTGCTGTTCTCGATGCCCGGGACGCCGGTGATCTACTACGGCGACGAGATCGGCATGGGCGACAACATCCATCTCGGCGACCGCGACGGCGTGCGCACGCCGATGCAGTGGTCGCCCGACCGCAACGGCGGCTTCTCGCGTGCCGATCCCTCGCGGCTGGTGCTGCCGCCGATCATGGATGCGCTGTACGGCTTCGAGGCGGTGAATGTCGAGGCGCAGACCAACGACCGTCATTCCCTGCTCAACTGGACGCGCCGTGCGATCGCCATCCGCCGGCAGTACCAGGCATTCGGCCGCGGCAGCTTCCGGCTGCTGTATCCCAACAACCGCAAGGTACTGGCGTATCTACGCGAGTACGAAGGGCGCAGCATCCTCTGCGTGGCGAATCTGGCGCGCACGCCACAGGCTGTGGAACTCGAACTTGCCGAGTTCGCCGGCCGGCTGCCGGTGGAACTGGACGGCGGCTCGATCTTCCCACCGATCGGTCAGCTCACCTACCTGCTGACGCTGCCGCCCTATGGCTTCTACTGGTTCCTCCTCGCCGAGGAGGAGGCAGCCTGGCCGTCAACCCATACACCGGCGCCCGAACCGATGCCCGAATATCAGACCATTGTTTTGCGTGGCCGACTTGCCGATGCGCTGCTGACCGCGAAAGGCACGCTGGAGCGCGACATCCTGCTGCCCTATCTCGCGAAGCGGCGGTGGTTCGCGATGAAGGACCAGACGCTGAAGGCGGTGCGGCTCACGTCGCTCCTGCCGCTGCCCGGGGCGGACCGGGAGCAGTTGCTGGCGGAAGTGGAAACCGAGACCCCGGGCGCCTCGGCGCGCTGGCTGCTGCCGCTGGCGATCGTATGGGAGGACCAGCAGACGGGACCGCTGCCGACGCAGCTTGCGCTGGCGCGGGTGCGACGCGGCGCGCGGGTCGGCTTGCTGACGGATGCGTTCTCGATCGCCGACTTCGCCACTGCGGCCCTTGCCGGCTTGAGCAGCGGCGCGCCGGCCGGGGAGATCCACTTCGACCCCACGTCGCGCATGGCCGACATTGTCGTGCCGCCCGACGCCGAAATGAAATGGCTGTCGGTGGAGCAGTCGAACTCGTCGATGATCGTCGGCGACGTGGCGATGCTGAAGCTGTTTCGCCGGGTGTCCTCCGGGCCGCACCCGGAGGCGGAGATGGGCCGCTATCTGACCGAGCAGGGTTTTGCCAACATCGCACCTCTGCTCGGCGAGATCGTGCGCGTCGATGCTGATGGCGAGCGGCATGCGCTCGCGGTGGCGCAAGGTTTCATCCGCAACCAGGGCGACGCGTGGACGTGGACGCTCGATCTGCTCACGCGCGGCCTGGCAGAGCTCACGGCCGGCACTGAGGCGGCGCAGGCGACCGAGGCCGAGCAGCACGAAGATTACGGTGCGATTGCAGCGCTGCTGGGCCGACGATTGGCCGAGATGCATGCGGTGCTGGCAAGAGATACCGGCGAGCCCGCGTTCAGTCCTGAACCCGCCGGGGACGATGTCGCAGCGCAGTGGGCCGAGCAGGCGCAGCAACAACTGGCCGCGGCCTACGCCGCGCTTGGCGGGCAGGGCGACTGGCCGGAAAGTGCCGCCGACAACCTTGCCGCCGTGCTGGGGGAGCGCGAGAACCTCGCCGCGGAGGTCCGCTCGCTGTCCAGCTCGGCGCGCGGCGCCATGCTCACCCGGATCCATGGCGATCTGCATCTCGGGCAGGTGCTGGTCGCCAACGGGGACGTCTACATCATCGACTTCGAGGGCGAGCCGGCGAAGCCGGTGGAGCAGCGGCGGGCGAAGAACCACCGGCTGCGCGACGTGGCCGGGATGCTGCGCTCGTTCGAGTACGCGGCGGCGGTGACGGAGCGCAAGAGTGTCGCGACGCAGGCGCATGTAGCGGATCCGCAGCGTGCCGCGTTCCTCGCCACCTTCGCGGCACGTGCGGCGCAGTGCTTCCTCGCCGGATACGCCGAGGTGCTGCCGGGCCTGGACAGCGACGTCGAACAGAACCTGCTGCGGCTGTTTCTGATCGAGAAGGCAGCCTATGAGATCGCCTACGAAGCGGCGAATCGCCCGGCCTGGATCGACGTTCCCCTGCATGGCCTCGCGCAACTGGTCACAAGGGTGACGGCATGAACGACATGATCGACGTTGCCGCCCTGCCGCAAGGGGTGGCGGAGGCGCTTGCCAACGGCACGATCGCCGATCCGTTCTCGACACTCGGTCCGCACGAGACCGAACTCGGACGGGTGGTGCGGGTCTTCCTGCCGGGTGCGTTGGCGGTCGAGGTGCTGGCGCGCGGCGGCGGCGACCCGCTTGGCCGACTGGCGCCGGCGGCCCCACACGGGCTGTTCGTCGGTCGCGTCGCCAGCGCGGAACCCTATGTGCTGCGCATCGCGTGGCCTGGCGCGGTGCAGGAGACCGAGGATCCCTACGCCTTCGGACCGCTGCTCGGCGAGCTTGATCTGCACCTGTTCAACGAGGGTAGGCATTTCGAGCTCGCCTCGCACCTGGGAGCGAGCGTCACCACGATCGACGGGGTGGACGGCGTGCGGTTCGCGGTGTGGGCGCCGAATGCGCGCTCGGTGTCGGTGGTGGGCGACTTCAACGTCTGGGACCCGCGGCGCAACCCGATGCGGCTGCGGTTTCCGGCCGGCGTGTGGGAACTGTTCGTCCCTCGGCTGGCCGCCGGCGCACGCTACAAGTTCGCCATCGTCGGGCGGGATGGCATGCGTCTGCCGCTGAAAGCCGATCCGCTGGCGCGGGCGACCGAACTGCCGCCGGCAACCGCGTCGGTCGTCATGGATCCGACGCCGCACGCCTGGCACGACGAAGCGTGGATGCGGGCGCGGGCGCAGCGACAGGCGACCGACGCGCCGGTCTCGATCTACGAAGTGCACGCCGCATCGTGGTTTCATCCCGACGGGCGCATCCCCAGCTGGGACGAGCTGGCCGAACGCCTGGTGCCCTATGCCAGCGAGATGGGTTTCACCCATGTCGAGCTGATGCCGGTGAGCGAGCATCCGTTCGGCGGCTCGTGGGGCTATCAGCCGCTCGGCCTGTTCGCGCCAAGCGCCCGGTTCGGTCCTCCAGAGGGTTTTGCCCGCTTCGTCGATGCCTGCCATCGCGCCGGCGTCGGCGTTCTCCTCGACTGGGTGCCGGCACACTTTCCGACCGATGCGCATGGCATGGCACGGTTCGACGGCACCGCGCTGTACGAGCATGAGGATCCGCGCGAGGGATTCCATCACGACTGGAACACCTACATCTACAATTTCGGCCGACGGGAGGTGCAGGGCTTTCTGATCGCTTCCGGCCTCTACTGGCTGGAACACTTCCATGTCGACGGGCTGCGCGTCGATGCGGTGGCCTCAATGCTGTACCGCGACTACTCGCGCCAGCAAGGCGAGTGGATTCCCAACGTCTACGGCGGTCGTGAGAACCTCGAGGCGATCGGCTTCCTGCGGCATTTCAACGCCGTGGTGCGCGAGCGCTGCGCCGGTGCGATCACCGTGGCCGAGGAGTTCGACCGCCTGGCCCGGCGTGTCGCGCCCGATCAGCGACGGTGGACTTCGGCTTCGACTACAAGTGGAACATGGGCTGGATGCACGACACGCTGCGCTACATCGAGTACGATCCGCTGTACCGACCCTGGCACCACAACGACATGACGTTCGGCCTGCTGTACGCCTTCGCCGAGAACTTCGTGCTGCCGCTGTCGCACGACGAGGTGGTGTACGGAAAGCGTTCACTGATCGGCAAGATGCCTGGGGACAACTGGCAGCGCTTCGCCAACCTGCGCAGCTACTTTGGTTTCATGTGGGGACACCCAGGAAAGAAGCTGCTGTTCATGGGCGGCGAGATCGCCCAGGAGCACGAATGGAGTCACGACGGCGAGGTGGACTGGCCGGCGCTGGGTGATCCGCTGCGGCTGGGCGTGCAGCGCCTCGTGCGGGACCTGAACCGCCTGTACGGCAGCGAACCCGCCCTGCACCAGCGGGACGCGGTGTTCAGCGGCTTCCGCTGGGTGGTCGGTGACGACCGGCAGAACTCGGTCTTCGCCTTTTTGCGCTATGGCAGCGAGGCCGTGCCGCCGGTGCTGGTGGTATGCAACATGACCCCGGTGCCGCATGCGCGATATCTTGTCGGCGTGCCGCGACCAGGCGAGTGGCTGGAACTGCTCAACTCGGACGCCGCGGTGTATGGTGGATCGAACATGGGCAATGGCGGATCGGTCGCCACGGTGGCGGTGCAGAATCATGGCGAGGCGCAGTCCTTGGAACTCGTCGTGCCGCCGCTGGCGGTGATGTTCCTGCGGCCGCGTGCCGCCGCGGTCCGCAAGGATGCAGCGCCTGCCTGACGCATTGCTTCCAGGCCGGCCATTTCCACTCGGCGCGACATGGGATGGGTTGGGCGTAAACTTCGCGGTCTTCTCGGCGCACGCGCAACGCATCGACCTCTGCCTGTTCGACGCATCGGGCCGGCACCAGATCGCCCGCCAGACGCTGCCGGAATACACCGACGAGATCTGGCATGGCTATTTGCCGGAGGCAGGCCCGGGCCTGCTCTACGGCTATCGCGCCTACGGCCGCTATGCCCCGCACCATGGCCATCGGTTCAACCACCACAAGCTGCTGATCGATCCCTATGCACGGTCGCTGGCGGGGACCGTTCACTGGTCCGACGCGCTCTATGGTTTCCGCCAGGATTCGCCGCGCGGCGACCTGTCGTTCGATCGGCGCGACAGCGCGCCGGCGATGCCGAAAAGCGTGGTAGCCGACGACACATTCCAATGGGGCGATGATCGTCCGCCCGGCGTGCCCTGGTCGGATACCGTGATCTACGAGGCGCATGTACGCGGGCTCACGATGCTGCATGACGCGGTTCCCGCCGCCGAGCGCGGCACGTTCGCCGGCCTGGCACATCCCGCAGTGGTCGACCACCTGCGCCGCCTGGGCATCACGGCGATCGAACTGATGCCGGTGCATGCCTTCGTGCAGGACCGCGCCCTGCTCGAGCGCGGCCTGCGCAATTACTGGGGCTACAACTCACTGGGATTCTTTGCGCCCGAGCCGTCCTACCTGGCGCACGGGTCGCCGAACGAGATGCGTGCGGCAGTGCGCCGGCTGCATGCGGCGGGGATCGAGGTGATCCTCGACGTGGTCTACAACCACACGGCGGAAAGCGAGGAGACCGGGCCGACGCTGTCATTCCGCGGCCTGGACAATGCCAGCTACTACCGGCTCGAGGCCGGCGACGCGCGCCGCAACGTGAACGACACCGGCACCGGCAACACGCTGAACCTGTCGCATCCACGCGTACTGCAGATGGTGATGGACTCGCTGCGCTATTGGGTGAACGCCTACCATGTCGACGGGTTCCGCTTCGACCTCTGCTCGACGCTCGGCCGCGAGGCGAACGGGTTCGATCCGGGATCCGGCTTCTTCGATGCGCTGCGCCAGGATCCGACGCTCGCGGCGGTGAAGCTCATCGCCGAACCATGGGACGTCGGCCCGGGCGGCTATCAGCTAGGCAGTCACCCGCCCGGCTTTGCCGAATGGAACGACAAGTTCCGCGATGCGGTACGACGCTTCTGGCGGGGCGACGCCGGGCAGCGCCCCGAGATCGCCGCCCGGCTCGCGGGCTCCGCGGACCTGTTCGCGCAGCGGGGCCGGCGCCCCTGGGCGTCGATCAACTTCGCGGCCGCGCATGACGGGTTCACGCTGGCGGACGCCGTGAGTTACGTGGAGCGGCACAACGCGGCGAACGGCGAAGCGAACCGCGACGGGCATCCCGCCAACTACACCAGCAACTGGGGGGTCGAGGGTCCCACCGACGACCCGGCGGTCGACGCGGTGCGCGGCAGAGTGAAGCGCGCCATGCTGGCCACCGTCTTCCTCGCCGCCGGCACGCCGATGCTGCTGGCCGGCGACGAGTTCGGGCGCACCCAAGGCGGCAACAACAACGCCTACTGCCAGGACAACGCCGTGTCGTGGCTCGACTGGACCCAGGCGGCGTCGCCGGACGGTGTGGCACTGAGCGCCTACGTGGCGCGGTTGATCGCGTTGCGACGGGACCATCCGGTGCTGCGCCATGGCGGCTTCCTGCACGGCAGGCTGCATCCGGCGCCCGGCATCGCCGACATCGAATGGTTCGACCGGTCGGGTGCAACAATTCCGGTCGACGGCTGGAACGATAGCGAGCAGCGGACGTTGATTTTGCGCCGCGCGATGCGAAGTCCTGAAGGAAAGGTCACGATCCTGAGCCTGTTGCTGAACCCCGGAGATCGGGATGCCGAGTTCCGGCTGCCGATGCCGCCTCTCGTGCATCGTGCGCTGCTCGACAGCGCCGCGCCGGATGCGCCGGACGCGCCGGACGCCCGGTGGCCGGAGACACCGTGCAGGTGGCGCCGCACAGCGCTGTCCTGCTCTGCGCCGAGTGGCCGGGATGAACTGGCACTATGGCGCAGTTCGCCTGGAAAGCGGCGAGACCCGCTTCCGCCTGTGGGCGCCGGCGCAGGAGACCATCAGCGTCGCATTCGAGGACGGCCCGCTCCTGCCAATGGCACGCCTGGCCGATGGGTGGTTCGAAGCCACCGCGCGATGCGCGCATGGCCGCCGCTACCGCTACCGCCTTGCGGACGGCATGCTGGTGCCCGACCCGGCGTCACGTGCGCAGGCCAACGATGTGCATGACCCAAGCCTCGTGGTGGACCCGACCCGCTATGTCTGGCGCAACACAGCGTGGTGCGGCCGGCCGTGGCGCGAAACGGTCCTGTACGAGCTGCACGCCGGCGTGCTGGGCGGGTTCGGTGGCGTCGCACGCGAGCTTCCCAGGCTGGCGGCCCTCGGCGTCACCGCCGTCGAGCTGATGCCGGTCAACGATTTTCCCGGCCGCCGCAACTGGGGATATGACGGCACGCTGCCCTATGCGCCCGATGCGGCCTACGGCACGCCCGAGGAACTGAAGGCGCTCATCGACGCTGCGCACGACCATGGGCTGATGATCTTCCTCGACGTGGTCTACAATCATTTCGGACCGGATGGGAACTACCTGTCGCTGTACGCGCCGCAGTTCTTCCGCGAGGATCGCCACACGCCGTGGGGACCGGCGATCGATTTTCGCCGTCCCGAGGTCCGCGGCTTCTTCACCGAGAATGTGCTCTACTGGCTGACGGAATATCGTTTCGACGGGCTTCGCTTCGATGCAGTGCATGCCATTCCGGAGCAGGACTGGGTGGATGAGATGGCCGCAACCGTGCGCGCCGCGGTGCCGCCGGAACGGCACGTGCACCTTGTGCTCGAGCATCACAACGATGCGGCGCATCTGAGCAAGGGCATCGATGCGCAATGGAACGACGACGGGCACAACGTGCTGCACACGCTGCTCACCGGCGAGGACGCCGGCTATTATCTCGACTATGCCGAGCAGCCGGCCTGGAAGCTGGCGCGCTGCCTCGCCGAAGGCTTCATCTACCAAGGCGAACATCTGCGCTACACGGGCGAGCCACGCGGCCTGCCGAGTGGCCACCTGCCGCCGACCGCCTTCGTGCTGTTCCTGCAGAACCACGATCAGATCGGCAACCGCGCCTTCGGTGAGCGGCTGACGGTCCTGGCGGAGCCGGCGGCGCTCGAGGCGGCCATCGCGCTGGTGCTCCTGAGCCCGCAGATCCCGATGCTGTTCATGGGCGAGGAGACTGCGAGCAGGACGCCGTTCCTGTTCTTTGCCGACCATGCCGGCCGACTTGCCGATGCCGTGCGCGAAGGGCGTCGCGCGGAGTTCGCGAAGTTTCCGGCGTTCTCCGATCCGGACACGCGGGAGCGGATTCCTGATCCCAATGCGCAGGAGACATTCGCCGCGTCGATGCCGCACCCGGACACCGCGCTCGGAACGGCGCGCGAGGCGTTGTATCGGCGGTTGATCGAATTGCGGGCGAGCGAGATCGTGCCGCGTCTGGACGGCACCCGGTCGCTGACGGCTGAGGTGATCGGATCGAAGGCGGTCGTGGCGCGGTGGCGGATGGGAGACGGCGCCATCCTGACGATGGCCAGCAATCTCGGCGCTGACCCCGTGCCGGCCGACCTGCCGACCGCGCCGCTGCTGTTTGCCAGCGCTGTGGTATCGGCCGATGCACTGCCTGGACATTGCACCTGTGTTTTCCTTGCAGAGCATCAGGCTGCCAATGATTGACGAGGCAATACGCGACCTGGCGACGCGTGCCGGAATAGCCGTGGAGTGGCACGATCACGCGGGCAATCCGAAGATGGTGCCCCCCGAGGTGCTGCGCTGCATGCTGGAGGCGCTCGGACTGGCGTGCAGCACGCGGAGCGATGTCCTCGCCAGCCGTCGGCTGCTGCAGCGCCGATCCACCATACAGGGGCTGCCGCCGCTGATCACCGCGACGGCCGGCCGACCGACCCGGCTCGACGTCGGGGCCAACGAACCGTGTGACGCGCGGCTGTGCCTGGAGACAGGCGAGAACCAGGATCTCCAGCTGTCACCGGTGCGCGGGCGTCTGCGCGTGCCGGCGGTCAGCACGCCGGGCTATCACCGCCTGCTGATCGATGATCGCGAATTCGTCCTGGCAGTGGCACCACGGCGTTGCCACACGATCGAGGATGCGGTGCCGGATGCGCGCCTGTGGGGCCTCGCGGCGCAGGTCTATTCGCTGCACAGTCGCGGCGACGGCGGCATCGGCGATGCGGCGGGGATTGCTGCGCTGGCGGAATCCGCGGGCGCGCGCGGCGCCGACGCGCTGGCGCTCAGCCCGCTGCATGCGCTGTTCGGCGCCGATCCGTCGCGCTTCGGGCCGTATTCGCCTTCGACCCGCCTGTTCTTCAACCCGCTGCATGCATCACCAACCCTGGTACTCGGCGAGGCGTTCGTGGCGGCCGCTTTGCGCGACAATGGGCTGGCCGAGACCTTCGAACGGCTGGAGGCCGAACCGCTGATCGACTGGCCGGTCGCGGCGCGCGCCAAGGGTCGGCTGCTGCGTGCGCTGTTCGCGCGGTTCATCGACGGCGAGGAGCCATTGCACCTCGACTTCGCGAGCTATCGCGCCGATGGCGGGGAACTACTGAAGCAGCACGCCGTGTTCGAAGCACTGCATGCGATCAGGCTCGCGGCTGGCACCGGCGACTGGCGCAACTGGCCAACGGATCTGCGTGACCCCGGCAGCGCGGCGGTCGCGGTGTTCGCGGAATCGAACGACGACGAGGTGCTGTTCCAGTGCTTCCTGCAGTGGCTCACCGAGCGCTCGCTCCGTATCGCGCAACAGCGCGCCCGCGCCGGCGGCATGCGCATCGGGTTGATCGGCGATCTGGCGGTGGGCATGGACCCGGCCGGCAGCCATGCGTGGAGCCGGCAGGCCGACCTGCTCGGTGGCCTTTCGATCGGCGCGCCGCCGGATATGTTCAATCCGCGCGGGCAGGATTGGGGGCTGACCGGATTCTCGCCGCGCGCGCTCGTGGCCGGTGGATTCGCCCCCTTCCTTGCCACCGTTCGCGCGGCGTTGCGCAACACCGGCGGCGTGCGGATCGACCATGCGATGGGGCTCACGCGGCTGTGGCTCATCCCGCAGGGCGCAGATCCCGCCGACGGCGCCTACCTGGCGTATCCGCTCAACGACCTGCTGCGCCTGCTGGCGCTCGAATCGCACCGGCACGACGCGATCGTCGTCGGAGAGGACCTTGGCACGGTGCCGGCTGGCTTCCGCGAGGAACTGGAGATCGCCGGTCTGCACGGCATGCGCGTGCTGTGGTTCGAACGGAACGGCCATGCGTTCTGCCCACCCGAGGCTTGGAACCACTCCGCCGTTGCGATGACCTCGACTCATGATCTGCCGACTGTCGCGGGGTGGTGGCGCGGACTGGACATCGTGACGCGCGCCGCATGCGGACGCCTCGGCGTCGGCGTGAACGAAGTGGATGTCGCGGCCGAACGTGCCGGTGATCGCAACGCGCTCTGGTCCGCTTTCGTGCAGGCCGGAACCGCGCACGGCGACCCGCCGGCGCCGCACGACATGCAACCGGTGGCGGACGTGGCGCTGTCCTTCATCGCTGCGACCCCGTCGCCGCTTTGCCTGCCGCCGATCGAGGACCTGCTGGGCGTCGAGGAACAACCGAACCTGCCCGGGACGATCGATCAGCATCCGAACTGGCGTCGCCGGCTGACCACTGAGGCCGGAGCGCTGCTCGATGAGCCGCGCACCGCTGCACGCGTCCAGCAGCTGGCGGCGAAGCGGCCAAGGCTGTGAGCCCGCCACGCGCCACGATGCGGCTGCAACTGCATCGCGGGTTCACCTTCGCCGATGCGGCCGGGCTGGTTCCCTATATGACGCGACTTGGGATCAGCCATTTATACAGCTCACCGATTCTCATGGCGCGCGCGGGATCGACGCATGGCTATGACGTGACCGATCCAACCCAGGTCAATCCCGAGCTTGGCGGCGAGGCGGGACTGCGCGGGCTGGTAGCGACACTGCGCGGCGCCGGGCTTGGCCTGATCGTCGATATCGTGCCGAACCATATGGCCGCGGGCGGGATCGAAAATCCCTGGTGGGCGGACGTGCTGCGCAACGGCCGGGCGAGCGCCTGCGCCAATTTCTTCGATATCGACTGGGACGCCGACGACAAGGTTCTCGCACCATTCCTTGGGGCCAGTTACGGCGAGGCACTGCGCGATGGCACGATCACCGTGGTGCGTGACCGCGATGAACCGGCGATCCGATATTACGACACGCTGTTCCCTGTCCGCCCTGAGGATCACGCACAAATCGAGGCAGCACCGCCGGACGCGTTCGACGCCGCAGGCGAGGCGGGACGCGAGCGCCTGCACCGGCTGCTGGAGCACCAGCACTACCGGCTTGCCTGGTGGCGCAGTGCCGGCGATGCCACCAACTGGCGACGCTTCTTCGACATCAACGGCCTGATCGGCGTGCGGGTCGAGGACGAGGCGGTGTTCGAGGCGACGCATGCCACGCTGTTCCGGCTGTATCGCGAAGGGCTGATCGACGGCGTGCGGGTGGATCACGTCGATGGACTGGCCGATCCGCCGGGCTATTGCCGGCGCCTGCGCGCGCGGCTGGACGCGTTGGCAGGGCAGCGTCCGGCGGACTGCACTGCCCGGTCCCGCCTGGTTCGTCGTGGAGAAGATCCTCGGCGCCGGCGAGCGCCTGCCCGATGACTGGGGCGTGGACGGCACCAGCGGCTACGACTTCATGGACGTGGTGAGCGCGCTGCTGCACGACGCTGCGGGCGAAGCCACGTTGAAGGCCCTGTGGCAACGACGTGAGCGGGCGCCCGGACGACTTCACCGATCGAGGAGACCGCGGCACGGCGCGACCTGCTGGAACACGCGTTCACCGCACAGCTCGACGCCGTGGTCGCCGCGCTGCACCGGATCGCCACGGCAAATGTGGATACGCGCGACGTGACGGGAGCGGCGATCCGCCGCGCGCTGGTGGCGCTGCTCGCGCATTTCCCGGTGTATCGCGACTATGGCGTCGGCGCGCGATCGGAGGCTGTCGCGCAGGCGGTCGCGGAAGCGATGAAGGAGGTGCCGGCGGCCTATCATCCGACGCTCGAACTGCTGGAGCGCTGGCTTGGCGAGGAGGCGACCCCAGAGGCAGCGGTCCGATTTCAGCAGCTGAGCGCCCCAGTCGCGGCGAAGGCGGTCGAGGACACCGCCTACTATCGCTACGGCGTGCTGCTGTCGCGCAACGAGGTCGGTGCCGACATGCGTCGCTTCAGCATCGGCGTGCCGGAGTTCCACGCGGCCAATACGGAGCGGCGCGCGCATTTTCCGGATGCGATGCTGGCCACCGCCACGCACGACCACAAGCGCGGCGAGGACGTCCGGGTGCGGCTCGCGGTGCTCAGCGAGATTGCCGGCGAGTGGGAGAGCGCCGTGCGGCACTGGCTGGCGCTGAACTCGCGGCACCGTCGCAACGGCGATCGACCGATGCCGTCGCCGGGCGACGAGACGATGCTGTACGAGATGATCGTCGGTGCCTGGCCGGTCGAGGCGTTCGATGCGCGCGCGTTCACCGAGCGGCTGGCCGGCTGGCAGTTGAAGGCGATGCGCGAAGCCAAGCTGGAAACCGACTGGGATGCGCCGAACCAGGAGTACGAAGCAGCGAGCCGGTCATTCCTCGAGGCCATCATGGCCGACGACGAATTCTGTGCGGGCGCGCGACGACTGGCCGACCGCATCGCACCGGCCGGAGCCTTGAACGGTCTGACGCAAACGCTGCTGAAGATGACGGCGCCGGGCGTGCCGGATTTCTACCAGGGCGCGGAGTTCTGGGATCAGAGCCTGGTCGATCCGGACAACCGCCGGCCGGTGGAATTCACCGCGCGGGTCGATGCGCTGAAGTCCGCCGCACCGCCGGCACAACTCGCGGCGCACTGGCGCGACGGACGCGTGAAGCAGGCGGTCATCCGGTGTGCCCTGGCCTTGCGCAAGGAGATGCCGACACTGTTTTCACGCGGCGACTATCGGCCCATCGAAGTAACGGGAGCGCGTGCGGCAAACGTCGTCGCCTTCGCCCGCTCGCAGGGCGAGGCGCATGCGGTCGTTGTCGTCCCGAAGCTCAGCATGTCTCTGCTGCCGGACGGGAGCGATCGGATCTGCATCCCGGCCGCGGCCTGGCGAGACACGATGCTGCTGCTGCCCGACGCGATCGCCGGCCGCGCGCTGCGCGACAGGGTCGGCGGCGCCGATCACCCGCGTCTCGAACGGCAGGTCCGCGTCGCGGATGTGCTCGCCGAGTTTCCCATCGCGCTGCTGGCGACCAGGTAGCCTCAGGCCATCGCCGGCCGGGCCTGCCGCAGCGCAGCGGCGGCGGCGGCGCTGGGGACCTCGACGTCGATCTCCAGCGTCGAGATCGGATCGCCGCGATCGAGCTTGATCTGCACGCGGTCGCGCTCGATCGTCACATGCTTGGCGATCACCGCGATGATCTCCTCCTGCAGCACGGCGAGCAGATCCGATTGGCCGGCGAAGGCGCGCTCATGCGCCAGCAGCACCTGCAGCCGCTCGCGCGCCACCGGCGCGGAATTGCGGCGGCGGAACAGGCTCATCAGATTCATGCCACGGCCCTCCGGCCGAACAGCCGTCCCATGAAGCCTGCGCCGTTCGGCCGGCACGGTGACCACCAGCGTCTCGCCGCGCAGCCGGCGTGCCGCGTCGAAATAGGCCTTTGCCGCCACGCTGTTCGGATTGCCCAGCGTCACCGGCGTGCCGAGGTTCGAGGCGCGCAGCACCTCCTCGCTCTCCGGGATGATGCCGAGCAGCGGGATCGACAGGATCTCCAGCACGTCCTCGGTCTTCAGCATCTCGCCGCGCGCGGCACGCGCCGGATCGTAGCGCGTCAGCAGCAGGTGCTTTTCGATCCGCTCGCCCTTCTCGGCCTTCGCCGTCTTCGAATCGAGCATGCCGATGATGCGGTCGGAGTCGCGCACCGACGAGACCTCGGGATTGGTCACCACCACCGCGGCGTCGGCATGGCGCATCGCCAGCGTGGCGCCGCGCTCGATGCCGGCGGGGCTGTCGCAGATGATCCAGTCGAATTTCTCGCGCAGCTCGTCGATCACCCGCGTCACGCCTTCGGCGGTCAGCGCGTCCTTGTCGCGGGTCTGCGACGCCGGCAGCAGCGACAGCGTGTCGATGCGCTTGTCGCGGATCAGCGCCTGCGGCAGCTTCGCATCGCCCTGCACCACGTTGATCAGGTCGAACACGACGCGGCGTTCGGCGCCCATCACCAGGTCGAGGTTGCGCAGCCCGACATCGAAATCGACCACGACGACATTCTGGCCCGGCTGCGCCAGCGCGGCGCCGAGCGCGGCGGTCGATGTCGTCTTGCCGACGCCGCCCTTGCCGGATGTCACGACTATGACCGTGGCCATCTGATCTTCTCCCCTCAGTCGAGCGTTGCCAACATCATCGCCTCGCCGGCGAGCCAGGCCTGCACCGGCTTGCCGCGCAGCGCGGCGTCCATGTCATCGGCGGTCTGGTAGACGCCGTCGATCGCCAGCAGTTCGGCTTCCAGCCTGCGGCAGAAGATGCGCGCGCGGCTGTTGCCGGTGAGACCGGCGATCGCCCGGCCGCGCAGCGCGCCATAGACATGGATCGAGCCGCCGGCGATCACCTCGGCGCCGGAGGCGACCGAGCCGACGATGGTGACGTCGCCCTTCTCGAACACGATCGATTGGCCCGGAGCGCACCGGCTGATCGATCAGCAGCGACGTGCGTATCCGATGCGGCCTGACGTAGGGCGAGGTTCGTCGGGCACGTCGATCGGCCGGGCAGGGCGCGTGCCGTTGGCATGCAGCGGCGCCCAGGCCTCCAGCCCCTGCCAGGATCGGATGCGCGCCCTCGGTGCCGATGATGCGGATGCCGCGGCTGCTCAGGCGTTGCAGCAGTCCGGCGACATCCGGCTGCTCGCTTGGCAATGCGCCGAGATCGAGCACCACCGGACGGCCGGCGAAGAACGACGGCGAGCGCTCGACCTGCGCGTCGAGTGCGTCGAGCCAATCCTCGACCGGCGGCTCGGGCGCCAGCACGAGCGCCATGAACGAGCGGCCTCGGACTCGGATGAACGGACGCGAATCGGCTGTTGGCACCCTATCGGGGTACCAAGCTGCCCGCCGCGACGGTCAACCAGAACCGCGCAGATTACGCTGCAAGAAGAAAGAGCTGTGGATATTTCATGATATCCTGTGGAAAAGCCGGCCGCGAACCTTCGACTCGACGTTGTGCACCGCAGCATAGACTGGGCGCAGGAAATCGTTGGCCGTGCGGCCGTCAGCCGCCGGACAGGACGTGGATGACGCGGCTGGCGATCATCTCGCGCGTCTTCGCGGCGTAGGCCGCCATATGCGGCGAGGCCGCGTGCGCCTTCAGCGCGTCGGGGCTCTCCCATTTCTCGATCACCACGAACGTGTCGTCGCCGAACTTGGCCGGCGAGCCGTCGGCGTCGATCGCCGGCCCGTATTCGATGCAGCCCTGCTCGGCATGCACCGCCGGCATGTTGGCGCGGAACTCCTTGAGGATCGCCTCGCGCATGCCTGGCTTGGCGGTGATGATGGCAAGGACGTGGATCATGGATCGGCTCCCGGTCTGTTGTCCTGGCTATCGGACAGCAGAACGGCGCATGCGAGCAAGCCGATCGCGACAGCCTGAAAATTGGTCACGAAGCGCTGGTTTGCCCGATTAAGGCGCAAGCCCGACCAAAGGTTTGCTTGGCGGTCCAATCGCGGAACCGGTGTCTTTTCTTGCGCGCATCGGACAAAGACATGGAACGCCGCGCGGTGCCGCACCGCGCCAACGGCACCGCGTCGATCACGCAATCGTGGCATGGCGGTTGCACCTCACCGACGGGTGATGCGGGACGTCGGCTTCCGCCACGAAACAGAACGGACAGGGAACAGGTCTAATGGCACCACTGAATACCAGGCTCACCCGCCGCCACTTCGGCGGCCTCGGCGCTGCCGCCGCGACGCTTGCCGCAATGGGCGGCGTTAAGGCGGCGTTCTCGCCCGGCTGCCGCGCAGACCGGCGCCGATCAAGGTCGGCATCCTGCACTCGCTCTCCGGCACCATGGCGATCAGCGAGACCACGCTGAAGGACGTCATGCTGATGCTGATCGAGCAGCAGAACGCCAAGGGCGGCGTGCTCGGGTCGCAAGCTCGAAGCGGTGGTGGTCGATCCGGCCTCGAACTGGCCGCTGTTCGCCGAGAAGGCGCGCGGCCTGCTGTCGGTGGACAAGTGCGCCGCGGTGTTCGGCTGCTGGACCTCGGTGTCGCGCAAGTCGGTGCTGCCGGTGTTCGAGGAGCTGAACGGCATCCTGTTCTATCCGGTGCAGTACGAAGGCCAGGAGTGCAGCCGCAACGTGTTCTACACAGGTGCGGCGCCGAACCAGCAGGCGATCCCGGCGGTCGACTACCTGATGAACGAGGGCAAGGCGAAGCGCTGGGTGCTGGCCGGCACCGACTACGTCTATCCGCGCACCACCAACCAGATCCTGGAAGCCTATCTGAAGGTGAAGGGCGTCGCGCCGGACGACATCATGATCAACTACACGCCGTTCGGCCATTCCGACTGGCAGAACATCGTGGCGTCGATCAAGAAGTTCGGCTCCGCCGGCAAGAAGACCGCCGTGGTGTCCACCATCAACGGCGACGCCAACGTGCCGTTCTACAAGGAACTCGGCAACCAGGGCATCAAGGCGACCGACATCCCGGTGGTCGCGTTCAGCGTCGGCGAGGAAGAACTGGCCGGCCTCGACACCAAGCCGCTGGTCGGTCACCTGGCGGCGTGGAACTACTTCGAGAGCGTCGATAACCCGGACAACAAGGCGTTCATCGACGCATGGCACAAGTTCACCAAGAACCCGAAGCGCACCACCAACGACCCGATGGAGGCGCATGTCATCGGCTTCAACATGTGGGTGAAGGGCGTCGAGAAGGCCGCGCACCATCGCGCCCGACGCGGTGATCGACGCGCTGATCGGCGTGTCGGTGCCGAACCTGTCGGGCGGCTACTCCGACCATGATGCCGAACCACCACATCACCAAGCCGGTGCTGATCGGCGAAATCCAGGGCGACGGCCAGTTCAACACGGTCTGGGAGACCCCGGTCTCGTCGTGGCGCAGGAATGGTCGCCCTACGTCGAGGACACCAAGGACCTGATCGGCGACTGGCGCGCCCCGCTGTCGTGCGGCGCGTTCAACGTGAAGACCGGCAAGTGCGGAGCAGGCGGCGGCAAGAAGGCCTGATGGCCTGAGCCGTCCTCCAAGGGGGTGGCCTGTTTCCTCCCGGGCCACCCCCACTCTTTCCGGAAAGCGTGTCGATGAAGCGTCTTGCCTGGCTGTTGCTGATCGCCGCTGTTGGCGCTGGCACCGGATCCGGCCGCGCCCAATCGGCCGACGAAGCGTTCGCGGCGTCTGGCGTCACCCAGTTTCGAGACGATCCGCCACGGCGTCGAGTTGCTGGCGCTGTCGGGACATCCGCGGCGACCGCGATCCTGTCGGCGCTGCAGGGCGACCGCCTGTTCGCGCGGACGCCGACAAGGTGCTGTTCATCAAGCGGACGACGGCTCGTTCATCGATGCGGCGAACGGCAAGCCGGCCGCCGACGTGATGGCGAGCGGGCTCAAGCCGGTGCGGGTGAACAACGCGGTGCGTGGCGAGGTGGACGCGGCGCTCGGCAGCCTGCGGCTGTTCGCGTCGGATGCGTCGATGCGTCTCGACTGCCGCCGAGGCCGTGTTCCACTCGCACGACCCCACCGCGCTGCCGGCGCTGGAACGTGCCCTGGCGCAGGAGAACGATGCCGGCGTGAAGCGCCGCATGGAGCAGGCGCGCGCCGCGGCTGCTGCTGTCCACCGACGATGCCAAGCGAAGACGATCGGCTCTGCGGCGGTTGAGGTGCTCCGGCACGCGGCGACATCGACAGCCGCAGCCTGCTCGCATCGCTGTCGAACCAGCCTGCCGGCCGTCGCGCAGGCGGCCGCTGCAGCGGTCACCGCCATCGACTCGCAACCTGCAGCTCTGGGGCGTGCTGCAGAGCGTCTACTACGGACTGTCGCTCGGGCTCGGTGCTGCTGCTGGCGGCCGCCGGCCTGGCGATCACCTTCGGCGTCATGGGCGTGATCAACATGGCGCACGGCGAGATGGTGATGATCGGCGCCTACGTCACCTTCATGGTGCAGCAGGTGATCCGCGATCGCGGCACCTGGTCTGTTCGGTGCGTCAGCCTGCTGATCGCCGTGCCGCTGGCGTTCATCGTCGCGGGGCTCATCGGCATCGCCATCGAGCGGACGCTGATCCGCTGGCTGTACGGCCGGCCGCTCGAGACGCTGCTGGCGACCTGGGGCCTGTCGCTGATCCTGCAGCAGGCGGTGCGGTCGATCTTCGGCGCCGACAACCGCGACGTCGGCACACCCGACTGGATGAGCGGTGCGACGCAGCTCGGCGACCTGACGATCACCTACAACCGCCTCTACATCATCGTGTTCGCGTTCCTGGTCCTGGCGGCGCTGATGGCGGCGCTGCGCTTCACCTCGCTCGGTCTGCGCGATGCGCGCGGTGACGCAGAACCGGCGCATGGCCGCGGCGATGGGCATCCGCACGCCGTGGATCGATGCGCTGACCTTCGGGCTTGGCTCGGGCGTGGCCGGCATGGCCGGCGTCGCGCTGAGCCAGATCGACAACGTCTCGCCCAATCTGGGTCAGGGCTACATCATCGACAGCTTCATGGTCGTGGTGTTCGGCGGCGTCGGCAATCTGTGGGGCACGGTGATGGGCGCGCTGACACTCGGCATCGTCAACAAGTTCCTCGAGCCGGTCGCGGGCGCGGTGCTGGGCAAGATCGTCGTGCTGGTGATGCTGATCCTGTTCATCCAGCGCCGCCCAGCGGGCATGTTCCCGCTCAAGGGCCGGGCGGTCGAGACATGACTCAACCGTGCCGTCGCTGCTGACGCTGGTCCTGGTACTCGGCGGCGCGGTGCTGCTGGCGGTGCTGAACCTGGCCACCGCACCGACGGCTGCGCTGCATGTGCCGACCTATGTCGTGGCTCTGGTCGGCAAGTACCTCTGCTTCGCCATGCTGGCGCTCGCGGTCGATCTGGTGTGGGGTTTCGCCGGCATCCTCTCGCTCGGCCATGCCGCGTTCTTCGCCCTCGGCGGCTATGCGATGGGCATGTACCTGATGCGCCAGATCGGCGCGCGCGGCGTCTACGGCAACGCCATCCTGCCGGACTTCATGGTGTTCCTGGGCTGGCACGAGCTGCCGTGGTACTGGCACGGCTTCGACTGGTTCGGCTTCGCCGCGCTGATGGTGGTGCTGGTGCCCGGCATTCTGGCCCTGGTGTTCGGCTGGCTGGCGTTCCGCTCGCGCGTCACCGGCGTCTATCTGTCGATCATCACCCAGGCGCTGACCTACGCGCTGCTGCTGGCGTTCTTCCGCAACGACATGGGCTTCGGCGGCAACAACGGGATGACCGACTTCAAGGACCTGCTCGGGTTCCCTGTGCAGGCGGAGACCACACGCTGCGCACTGCTGGTGATCACCGCGCTGTTCCTGTGCGCGCAGTTCCTGGTGGCGCGCTGGCTGGTGACCTCGCGCTTCGGCAAGGTGCTGATCGCGGTGCGCGACGCCGAGGCGCGCACGCGGTTCCTGGGCTACCGGCCGAATCATACAAGCTGGTCGTCTGGGTGCTGTCGGCGGTGATGGCCGGCATCGGCGGTGCGCTGTACGTGCCGCAGGTCGGCATCATCAACCCGTCGGAGTTCTCGCCGGCCAACTCGATCGAGGCGGTCATCTGGGTGGCGGTCGGCGGTCGCGGCACGCTGTCGGGCGCGATCCTCGGTGCGGTGCTGGTCAATCTCGGCAAGACCTATTTCACCAGCGCGCTGCCTGCGCTGTGGCTGTACGCGCTCGGTGCGATCTTCATCTTCGTGACGCTGTTCCTGCCGCGCGGCATCATCGGCCTGTTCGCCCGCCGCGAAACCGCGGTGGTGCCCGAGCGCGCGCCTGCGCCCGCCGAAGCACGCGAGGCCACGGGATGAGCGACGTCAGCGCCGAACTGCACGACACGCTGCTCTACCTCGACGGCGTCACCGTCAGCTTCGACGGTTTCCGCGCGCTGAACGCGCTGTCGCTGGTGCTGGAGGCCGGCGAGATGCGCGCGGTGATCGGTCCGAACGGCGCCGGCAAGACCACGATGATGGACGTCATCACCGGCAAGACCCGGCCGGACGAGGGCAAGGTGGTGTTCGGCAAGGACACCGACCTGACGCGGCTGGACGAGCCGGCGATCGCGTCACTCGGCATCGGACGCAAGTTCCAGAAGCCGACGGTGTTCGAGCCGCACACGGTCTGGGACAACCTGCTGCTGTCGCTGGCCGAGGACCGCAGGCCGCGCTTCACGCTGTGGGCGCGCGAGACCGCGGCGGAGCGCCGGCGCATCGAGGAGATCCTGGTCACCACGCGACTGACCGATCAGCGCGACCGTCTGGCCGCAGGACTGTCGCATGGCCAGAAGCAGTGGCTGGAGATCGGCATGCTGCTGGCGCAGGAGCCGCAGCTGCTGCTGGTCGACGAGCCGGTGGCGGGGATGACCGACGCGGAGACCGAGCAGACCGCCGAACTGCTGCGCGAGATCAACCGCACGCGCAGCGTGGTGGTGGTGGAGCACGACATGGCGTTCGTGCGCGCGCTGGATGTGAAGGTAACGGTGCTGCACGAGGGTTCCGTGCTGTCGGAAGGCTCGATCGACCACGTCAGCGAGGATCCGCGCGTGGTCGAGGTGTACCTGGGACGATGATGGCAACCCCCTGTCATTGCGAGGAGCGTCAGCGACGAAGCAAGCTCCATGAAGGTGCGCACCACCATCGGGATTGCTTCGCTTCGCTCGCGATGACAGGAGGGCGCTGCGCCGATGCTTGAGGTCGATCATGTCGATCTGCACTACGGCGCCGCCATCGCGCTGCGCCAGGTGTCGCTGACCGCCGAGGTCGGCGCCGTGACCTGCCTGCTCGGTCGTAACGGCGTGGGCAAGACCAGCCTGTTGCGGGCGATCACCGGCGCGCATCCGGTCAGCGCCGGTGCGATCCGCTGGGAGGGCAGCGACATCACGCGGCTTCCCACGCATGACCGCGCCCGCCGCGGCATCGCCTGGGTGCCGCAGGGCCGTGACATCTTTCCGCTGCTGACGGTGCGCGAGAACCTGGAGACCGGCTTCGCGGTTTTGCCGCGCGGTCAGCGCCGGGTGCCGGACGAGGTGTTCGAGCTGTTCCCAGTGCTGAAGTCGATGCTGCGGCGACGCGGAGGCGATCTCTCGGGCGGGCAGCAGCAGCAGCTGGCAATCGCGCGGGCGCTGGTGATGAAGCCGCGCCTGCTGGTGCTCGACGAACCCACCGAAGGCATCCAGCCCTCGATCATCAAGGACATCGGCCGGGTGATCGCGCTGCTTCGGTCGCAGGGCCAGATGGCCATCCTGCTGGTCGAACAATATTTCGACTTCGCCCAGGAGCTGGCCCAGACCATCGTGGTGATGGATCGCGGCGACGTCGTTCTCGCGGGCCGGCGAGAGGAGCTGAACGAGGCGGATGTGCGGCGGCGGCTGTCGGTGTGAGAGCAGCTTGACGCGTCGCCAGCGTGCACAATATGCATGCATTGAATGCATCAGGCTGTGGAGATGCAATGGCATCGGTACTGACAATCCGGAAGCTGCCCGAGGAGGTGCAGGTTGCATTGCGGGAGCGCGCCGCGACGGCCGGGCGCAGCGTCGAGGCGGAGGCGAGGCGGATTCTTTCGTCCGCTTGCGTCTCGCGTCGGTCCGACGACTGGCGGCGCGGCCTGGCCGAGCGCCGGAGTGCACGCACGCCGAAACGGCTGGAGGTCGCGAGCGCCGAGCTCATCCGCGAAGCTCGAGATGCACGTTGACGACGTACCGGCGCGCATCGTGGTGGATGCCAGCGTCGCATTGAAGTGGGTGCTGGACGAGGAGGAAAGCGACCACGCCGAGGCGCTCAGTGAAGGACGGGAATTGCTGACCAGCGCCTTGTTGTGGGCCGAGGCGGGCAATGCCATCGCGTTGCGGGTGAGGCGGGGCGAGTTGGGTCGTACGCTTGCGGCAGACGCGTTACGGGATCTGTGCGCGGCGCCGCTGGGAACCCGGCCGCTCAATGCCGATGTCGCAATGGCGGCGTTGAACCTTGCCTGCGATCTGACCCACTCGATCTACGACTGCTGCTACCTCGCGTTGGCAATCCAGGAGAATTCCGTCGTCGTCACGGCTGACCGACGGTTTCGCTCTGCTGTCGCAGAATATCCCTCGC
The DNA here is from genome assembly GCA_963812075.1 of uncultured Alphaproteobacteria bacterium. GTDB lineage: Bacteria > Pseudomonadota > Alphaproteobacteria > Acetobacterales > Acetobacteraceae > JAMXLO01. The sequence goes on along the minus strand of CAWETN010000009.1, from coordinate 427,757 downwards.
TGGCAGACCGGGTTTTGCTGCTACGCGACATCGTCCTGCACTAGCGACAGATGGATGGCGCCACGGTCCGGCCGGCATTGCAGCGGGCACTTGGCGAGGTCTCGGTGTCGGTCAAGCGGCGCGACGGCCACCCGGCACTTGACGGGCTGCGCCAGGCCGGCTGCCTGAAGACGCGATTTCCCCGCGCCGAAGACCCGGAGTGGCTGAATCTTGTCACACTGAACACTTCCGGCGGCATCGCGGGTGGCGACGAGTTGCGCAGTTCGTTCTCCATCGGAGCCGGCGCATGCGCGACGATCGCGTCCCAGGCCGCGGAGCGATTCTACCGCGCGTTGCCCGGTAGCACCGCCTCTAATGTGCGAACGCGCATTGTAGTGGCGCCGGGCGGTGCTGTCGAATGGTTGCCGCAGGAGACCATTCTGTTCGATGGTTGCGCGGTGCGCCGACGACTTTGCGTTGAACTCGCAGCAGATGCCTGGTTCCTTGGCGTCGAAAGCCTCGTGTTCGGCCGCGCTGCGATGGGCGAGGTGGTGCAGCGCGCGTCCGTGCGCGACCTGATTGAGATACGCCGGGGCGGGCGCTTGCTGCTGCATGATGCGATCCGGCTGGAGGGTGAGATTGCCCAGGCGCTGGGTCGCGCCGCGATCGCCGACGGTGGGATTGCGGTTGCGACCGTGGTGCATGTCGCGCCTGGCGCAGAGTCCATGCTGGAGGGCGTGCGCACCACCGCGCCGCACTGTGGCGCCAGCGCCTGGGACGGCATGCTGGTGGCGCGTGTCGTGGCGGCGGACGGAGCAGCGCTGCGCGCGACGGTGGTCGATATATTGCATGTTCTGCGACGCGGGCGGAGGCTGCCGCGCGTATGGCTGTGCTGAGGACGAGCGCATGAACCTGACGCCGAGGGAGAAGGATAAACTGCTGATCAGCATGGCGGCGATGGTGGCGCGGCGGCGGCTCGAGCGTGGCGTGAAGCTCAATCATCCCGAGGCGGTGGCGCTGATCACCGATTTCGTGGTGGAGGGCGCGCGCGACGGGCGCAGCGTCGCCGATCTGATGGAGGCGGGCGGCAAGGTGATCAACCGCGCGCAGGTGATGCAGGGTGTCGCCGAGATGATCCACGACGTTCAGGTCGAGGCGACGTTTCCGGACGGCACCAAGCTGGTCACCGTGCACGAACCGATCCGATGAAGACGGCAAGCGCTGTCATTGCGAGCGAAGCGAAGCAATCTCGGTGGACGTGCACCCGACGGCCGGGTGAGGATTGCTTCATCGCCAGCCTCCTCGCAGTGACACTGGGGATGTACCGATGATTCCCGGCGAGATTCTGCCCGCAGCCGGCGACGTCGAATTCAACCCCGGCCTCGCGCGCACCGTGCTCACTGTCGCCAACACCGGCGACCGTCCGATCCAGGTGGGCAGCCACTACCATTTCGCGGAAACCAATCCGGCGCTGTCGTTCGACCGCGCCGCCGCCCGTGGCAAGCGGCTCGACATCGCCGCCGGCACCGCCGTGCGCTTCGAGCCCGGTCAGACCCGCGAGGTGACGCTGGTGCCCTATCGGGGCAATCGGGTCGTGCAGGGGTTCCGCGCCGCTGTGATGGGAGCACTCGACTGATGGCCCGCCTGCCGCGCGCCGCCTATGCCGACATGTTCGGCCCCACCACCGGCGATCGCGTACGCCTCGCCGACACCGACCTCATCGTCGAGGTGGAACGCGACCTCACCACCTACGGCGAGGAGGTGAAATTCGGCGGCGGCAAGGTGATCCGCGACGGCATGGGCCAGTCGCAGGCCTCGCAGGCGGAAGGTGCGGTCGATACGGTGATCACCAATGCGCTGATCATCGATCACTGGGGCATCGTGAAGGCCGATGTCGCGATCACCAATGGCCGCATCGCGAAGATCGGCAAGGCCGGCAATCCGGACGTGCAGCCGAACGTCGATATCATCATCGGGCCTGGCACAGAAATCATCGCCGGCGAAGGCAAGATCCTCACCGCTGGCGGCATCGATGCGCATATCCACTTCATCTGTCCGCAGCAGGTGGAGGACGCGATCGCCTCGGGCATCACCACGCTGATCGGCGGCGGCACCGGACCTGCGACCGGCACCGCTGCCACGACCTGCACGCCGGGGCCGTGGCACCTCGCGCGCATGCTGCAGGCGGCGGAAGGCCTGCCGGTGAACATCGCCTTTGCCGGCAAGGGCAACGCGTCACAACCCGCCGCGCTCGAGGAGATGATCCGCGCCGGTGCCGCCTGCCTGAAGCTGCACGAGGACTGGGGCACCACGCCGGCGGCGATCGACTGCGCGCTGTCGGTGGCCGACCGGTTCGACGTGCAGGTGATGATCCACACCGACACGCTGAACGAGTCGGGGTTCGTCGAGGACACCATCGCCGCGTTCAAGGGCCGCACCATCCACGCGTTCCACACCGAGGGCGCCGGCGGCGGCCATGCGCCCGACATCATCAAGGTGGCGTCGCTGCCCAACGTGCTGCCGAGTTCGACCAACCCCACGCGGCCCTACACGGCGAACACGCTGGACGAGCATCTCGACATGCTGATGGTGTGCCATCACCTCGACGCATCGATCCCCGAGGACGTGGCGTTCGCCGAGAGCCGCATCCGCAAGGAGACGATCGCGGCCGAGGACATCCTGCACGACCTGGGTGCGCTGGCGATGATGTCGTCCGACAGCCAGGCGATGGGTCGTGTCGGCGAGGTGATCATCCGCACCTGGCAGACCGCGCACAAGATGAAGGTGCAGCGCGGCGCGCTGCCCGGCGACTCCGACCGCCACGACAACGCACGGGTGAAGCGCTACATCGCGAAGTACACCATCAACCCGGCGATCGCGCAGGGCATGGCGCGCGAGATCGGTTCGATCGAACAGGGCAAGCTCGCCGATCTGGTGCTGTGGTCGCCGGCGTTCTTCGGCGTGAAGCCCGATCTGGTGATCAAGGGCGGCTCGATCGCCTGCGCGCCGATGGGCGATCCCAATGCCTCGATCCCGACGCCGCAGCCGGTGCACTACCGGCCGATGTTCGCCGTGTTCGGCCGCGCGCTGGCGGAGCACTGCCTGACCTTCGTGTCTGGTGCGGCGCTGGAGGCGGGTCTGGGCGAGGCGCTGCGCCTGCAGCGCCGCCTGGTGCCGATCGCCAACACGCGCGACGGTATCGGCAAGCGCTCGATGGTGCACAACGATGCGACACCGGTGATCGAGGTGGATGCCGAGACCTACGAGGTGCGCGCCGACGGCGTGCTGCTGACCTGCGAGCCCGCCACGGTGCTGCCGATGGCGCAACGCTACTTCCTGTTCTGATGCGCGCCGACGCGGTGCTGCCTGCCGGCAGCTGGGACAGGGCGGCGGAGATCGATCGCGTGCTGATCGACTTCGACCGCCGCCATCGGCGACGCATCCTGCTGCGCACCGAGCAGGGCAGGGAGGTACTGCTCGACCTGCCGCAGGCGGTGCGGCTGCGCGATGGCGACGGGCTGGCGGTCGAAGGCCGCGTGGTGCGGGTGTGCGCCAGGCCGGAACCGCTGCTGGAGATCCGCGCGCATGATGCGGGCGAAATGGTGCGAATCGCCTGGCATCTTGGCAACCGGCACCTGCCGGTGCAGCTGTGCGACGACCGCATCCGCATCAGGGCGGACCACGTGATCCGGGACATGGTGGAAGGGCTGGGCGGGCACGTCGAGCAGATCGAGGCGCCGTTCGACCCGGAACCCGGCGCCTATGCCGGCGGGCACCACCACCACCACGATGATTGAGCGCGATTCACCGATCTGCCCGGACGGGGAGCAGGAAACCTGGCGTTCGATGCCCGGATTGCTGCGTCTGCTGGCGTGGCTGTCGCCGGCATTTCCCACCGGCGGCTACGCCTATTCGCACGGCCTGGAATGGGCGGTGGAGTGCGGCGACATCAGCGACGGCGACACGCTCCGGGCCTGGCTCGCCGATGTCCTGATGCACGGCTCCGGCCGCAACGACGCGATCCTGCTGCGCCACGCGCATCGCCCCGGCAGCGACCTTGCCGCGCTGAACGACCTGGCAGCGGCGATTGCACCGTCGCGCGAGCGGCGGAGCGAGACGCTCGACCAGGGCACCGCCTTCATCGCCGCCGCCGCCGCCTGGAATCCGCCGCAACTGCCTGACCGCGTGGCATATCCGATCGCGGTCGGCGCCATCGCCGCCAGGCATGGCATCGCCGAGGACAGCGTGACGGCCGGCTATCTCCAGGCCTTCGCCAGCAACCTCATATCGGCCGCGGTGCGCCTGGTTCCGCTCGGACAGAGCACGGGGCTGCGTGTCCTCGCCGCGCTCGAGCCGGCCATCCTGCAGGTCGCCGCCGAATCCCGCACGGCCACGCTCGACGATCTCGGCGGCTGCGCCTTCCGCGCGGACCTCGCTGCGATGCGCCACGAAACCCAGTACACGAGGCTGTTCCGCTCATGACCTCCTCCCGCAACGGTCCGCTGCGCATCGGCATCGGCGGCCCGGTCGGCACCGGCAAGACCGCGCTGATGGACGCGCTGTGCCGACACTTCCGCGCCGGCTACGAAATCGCGGCGATCACCAACGACATCTACACCAAGGAGGATGCGGAGTTCCTGACGCGCGCCGGCTCGCTGCCGCCCGAGCGCATCCTGGGCATCGAGACCGGTGGCTGTCCGCACACCGCGATCCGCGAGGACGCGTCGATCAACCTGGCCGGGGTCGCCGATCTCAGCCGGCGTTTTCCGGACCTCGACGTGATCCTGATCGAGTCCGGCGGCGACAATCTGGCTGCGACGTTCAGTCCGGAACTCGCCGACCTGACGATCTACGTGATCGACGTCTCGGCCGGCGACAAGATACCCCGCAAGGGCGGCCCGGGCATCACCCGCAGCGACCTGCTGGTGATCAACAAGATCGACCTCGCGCCGTTCGTCGGCGCCAGCCTCGAGGTCATGGACCGTGACGCACGCCGCATGCGTGGCGAGCGGCCGTTCGTGTTCGCCAATATCCGCGCCGGGACCGGTGTGGCGGAGATCGCCGCCTTCGTGCAGCGGCAGGGTGGGCTGCGCTGATCACAGGGCGGCCCGCCGCAGCCGCAGCGCGTTGCCGATCACCGAGACGGAACTGAGCGACATCGCCAGCGCGGCGACGACCGGGCTGAGCAGCAGGCCGAATGCCGGATACAGCACGCCTGCCGCAACCGGCACGCCGACCGCGTTGTAGATGAAGGCAAAGAACAGATTCTGCCGGATGTTGCGCATGATGGCGCGGCTCAGCAGGCGCGCGCGGACGATGCCGCCGAGATCGCCTCTCACCAGGGTGACGCCGGCGCTCGCGATCGCCGCCTCGGTGCCGGTGCCCATCGCGATGCCGACATCGGCAGCAGCCAGTGCCGGCGCGTCGTTCACACCGTCGCCGGCCATGGCGACCACATTGCCCTCCGCCCTGAGGCGAGCGATCATGGCGTGCTTGTCGGCCGGCAATACCTCGGCGTGCACCTCGTCGATGCCGAGACGGCGCGCGACCGCTTCGGCGGTGGCGCGGTTGTCGCCAGTGAGCATGACGATGCGGAGTCCGAGGTGGCGCAGCCGCCGAAGCGCGTCCTGTGCCGTCGGCTTCACCGGGTCGGCGATGGCGATGGCGCCCGCGGCACAGCCGTCGACCGCCAGGTAGAGCACCGTGGCGCCATCCTGCCGCAACCGATCTGCTTGACTCTCAAGTATATCGAGCGGAGCACTGAGATCGTGCATGAACCGTGCATTGCCCAGCGCCACAACCCGACCGCCAACCTCGCCGCTGACCCCCTTGCCGGTGACCGAACGGAACGCGGCGGGCTCGGCCAGGGTCAGACCCCTGTCGCGTGCCGCGGCGACGATCGCGGCGGCGAGCGGGTGCTCGCTGGCGCGCTCGACCGAAGCCGCCGCGGTCAGCAGGTCGTCCTCGGCCCATCCCCCGACCGGCAGGACCTCGACCACGCGCGGCCGGCCTTCGGTCAGTGTGCCGGTCTTGTCCAGCACCAGCGTATCGACCTGCTCGAGCCGTTCGAGCGCCTCGGCCGAGCGGATCAGCACGCCGGCCCCGGCACCCTTCCCGACACCCACCATGATGGACACCGGGGTCGCCAGGCCGAGCGCGCAGGGACAGGCGATGATCAGCACCGAGACCGCGGCGATCAGCGCATAGGCAAGCGCAGGGGGCGGTCCCCAGAGTGCCCATGCCGCGAATGCCAGCAGCGCCACGGCGATCACCGCGGGCACGAACCAGCCGGCCACCGCGTCGGCGAGCCGCTGGATGGGTGCACGCGAGCGCTGCGCCTCGGCCACCATGGCGACGATGCGGGCGAGCATCGTCGCGGACCCCACCCGCTCGGCGCGGAAGACGAAGGCGCCGGTGCCGTTGACGGTGCCGCCGATCACCCGGTCGCCCGGCTGCTTCGGCAGCGGCATCGACTCGCCGGTCACCATCGACTCGTCGACGGCGCTCTGGCCTTCGAGAACCAGGCCATCCACCGGCACCGCTTCCCCGGGCCGTACGCGCAGGCGATCACCCGGATGGACGGTATCGAGCGCGACCTCTTCATCGTCGCCACCAGCGGTGACGCGGCGGGCGGTGCGCGGCGCCAGGTTCAGCAGCGCGCGAATGGCGTCCCCGGTCTTCTCGCGCGCCCTGAGTTCCAGCACCTGACCCAGCAGGACCAGGACGGTGATCACCGCCGCGGCCTCGAAATACACCGGGACCCCGGCTTCCGAGCGGAAGCCGACCGGGAACAGGCCGGGAGCGATCGTGGCGACGATGCTGTAGGCCCAGGCCGCACCGGTCCCCACGGCGATCAGCGTGAACATGTTGAGGCTGCGGCGAAGCAGCGAGTCCCAGCCGCGTTGGAAGAACGGCAGGCCGGCCCACAGCACCACCGGTGTCGCAAGAACCATCTGCAACCAGTTGGTGTTGAAGCCGAGATGCGGAAGCATATCCAACGCGACAACCGGCACGGCGAGCGCGGCGCCCACCCAGAGGCGCCGCGTCATGTCCTGCAGTTCCGGATTGGCCTCGGGTTCGGCGCTGATCGCGAGCGGCTCCAGCGCCATGCCGCAGATCGGGCAGCTGCCGGGGCCGGCCTGGCGAATCTCGGGATGCATTGGGCAGGTATAGGCGCCGCCGATCTCGGTGGCCGGCTCGGCAGGAGACGACAGGTATTTCGCCGGGTCGGCGATGAACTTCTGGCGGCAGCCGGCGCAGCAGAAGTGGAACGTGCTGCCGGCCTGCTCGAAGCGATGACGCGACGTGGCGGGATCCACCCGCATGCCGCAGACCGGGTCGGTGGCGGCGTCACGCTCCGCCACCGCGGCCGCGTGGTGATCGTGACGTTGCATGGCGAGGGTCCCCGTTGCGAAGTGCCGTTGCCTGGGATACTTATACCCACCCGGGGTAGGGTAACAAGATGGATGATGCGACAAAGCAATCGGTGGCCGCGGCGCTGAAGCGGATCGAGGGCCAGGTCCGCGGCCTGCTGCACATGGTCGAGCAGGACCGCTACTGCGTCGACGTGCTGACCCAGGTGAGTGCGGTCCGCGCCGCTCTGCACAAGGTGGAGGGTCAGATCCTGCGCGACCACGTGTCGCACTGCGTCGCGGGCGCCTTCGTCACCGGCGATCCGGCCGAGCAGCGCCGGAAGGTCGAGGAACTGGTCGGGACGATCGGCCGTATGACGCGCTGATCGCTGCTGGCGGCGGCGCCCGCGTTTGCCGGCGCCGCGCCGACCCCGCTAGGTTGCAGCGCGCTGATCGAAAAGGAGTCGCCGCTTGGCGAAGAAGGCAAGGCGTTCCAAAGCACGGAAGACCAGGCCGGGGCCGGTCGTTGCCGAGAGCAGCGCCGCGCCGCAGCCGGCCGCCGCATCCGACCCCGGCGCAGCAGACAGCAGCGAACCAGCCGGCACAACGGCGCAGGATGCCGACCTTCATTTGCGGCAGAGCATCGAGTTCACTCGCCAGGGGCAGCACGACGAGGCGCTCGATGCGGCGCGGCGCGCGGTCGAGGCGGACCAGGACCGTCCGGCGCTGTGGGCGCGCCTGGGCCAGCTGCTCATCCGGGCGGGGCGCCTGGAGGAGGCGGAAGCCGCCCTCCGCAAAGCGATCGCAACGGCACCCGACACGGCAAGGCTGCACGCCGACCTGGGCCTTGTGCTCGAGCGGCGCGGCGAGTTTGGCGAGGCGCTGCAGGCGGCGACGCGCGCCGCGGAGCTCGACCCTGACGCCGCGCTGTTCCGCCTGCGTCGCAGCCAGTTGCTGGCGCGCAGCGGCGATGTGGCGGCCGCGGCCGGTGAAGCCGAGAGAGCGGTCGCCCTGCAGCCGCAGAATGCGGCATTCCGTGCGCATCTCGGGCGGCTGCTGGCCCAGTGCGGGCGGCTGGAGGCGGCCGAAGCGGCCATCCGCGCCGCGATCGCCATGACACAAGACTCTGCCAGGCTTCAGCTCGATCTGAGCCACGTGCTGGAACGCCGGGGCGATGCCGCCGGCGCACTGCTGGCCGCGTCGCGTGCGGTGGAACTGGAGCCGCACGCGGCACCATTCCGCCTGCGCCACAGCGTGCTGCTGGCGCGGAGCGGGGATGTCGAGACCGGGCTCGCCGAGGCAGCTCATGCGGTGGCGCTGCAGCCGGAGAATGCGGGACTGCACGGCCATCTCGGGCGCATGCTGGCGCAGAGCGGACAACTGGACGCGGCCGAAGACGCGATGCGCAAGGCGGTGACGGTGGCGCCGGACGATGCCAGGAACCACGCCGGTTTAAGTCACATCCTGGAACGCCGCGGCGATCATGCGGGCGCCTTGCACGCGGCATCGCGCGCCGCGGAACTGGATCCGCAGGGGGTGCACTTCCTGCGACGTCGCGATCAGCTGCTGGCGCGCCAGCGCGAGTGACGTTCAGACAGCGACGAAACCGCTCCACCACTGCGTCATTCCGTTGGTCTCGATGTCGTACACCTTGACCAGCGTCAGTCTGCCGTCCGCTCCGATCCGGTAGGTCGTCAGCGTCGCTGGCTGCATCCGCACGCCGTCGCCATCGCGCACCGGCTGCTCCTGCAGGTTGGCCGCGACCAGCATGCGCCCGCCCGGCTCGATGGAGAACGTGCGCGGGTGGTAGCCGTGTGTGTCGATGCCCTGCACCAGCTTTGGTTCGCCGCTCTTCGGGTCGATGGCGAACACCGCCACGGCATTCTCGCCGCCGGCGGCGACCTTCTTGCCCTGCACCTCGACCAGTCCGCTTGCGCGGTTGCCCAGATAGACGAACCTGCCGCCTGGATGGACGTGGATCGGCCCGACCATCTGCTCCGGGCGCAGGTTCCCGGGATCCTGCAGCGTGGTGACCACGAAAGCAGGCTGCTTCTCCAGGTCGCCACCGTCGATCCGGTACATCTGCAACTGGTTCTGTCGCTCGACGGAAACGTACATCCACCTGCCGTTCGGGTGGAAATCCACATGGCGCGGCCCGAAGCCGAAGCCGTTGCCTGGCGCGATGGAGGCAACGTCCGTCAGCTGATCGTCCTTCATCGTCTTGACCTTCAGCGCGCCGGGATCTTCCGGCTTGGTGTCGGTCTTGTTGTTGCCGCGCGTCACCAGCACCAGATTCTGGCTCACGGCCGGCCCTCGATGCGACGGCAGCATGCGGATCTGGTGCGCGTAGATCCCTCCGTCGATCGTCGCCGCCTGCTTCGCCTCCTGCCCGATCGAGGCATTCGGCGCGATGCGATGCACCGACATCATGCTGGGTATGTTGTAGGCGGCGAGCAGCCAGTCTCCTTCGGCATCGACGGTGATGTGGATCGGGCGGGCGCGCAGCGCGACCGGATCGCCGAACGGCACGAGCGCTCCGTTGACGGGATCGATGCGGAAGGCGGTCAGGTGATGCTTACCGTCGGCATTGCCCATCGGCACGAAATTGCTGGAGGCGACATACAGCACATGCGCCTTCGGATGCCGCCACACATACTGGATGCGCGCCGGCACTTCGACGCTGCCCTGCCGGGTCAGAGTCGCGTTGGTGATATCCACCTGCCACCAGGCCAGGGTGGGACCGACCGCGTTGTAGAACACGACGTGCGCGGTGGCGTCGGCGCCCCATGCGAGCGCAGGGGCGGCCGCCGCGCCGGCAAGCAGTGCAGTGGTGGAACGGCGCGTGAGCATTTTTCCGGCTCCCTCTCCTGGACGTTTCGCTGTCACCTCAGCGCATGGCAGAGTCGGGGGCAACCTCAGTCGGCGGAGCAGGAGGCGCGTCTTCACCTCCTTCGGCCAGCCAGGCATTCAGCAGCGTATAGGCAACCGCCAGGATCGTCGGGCCGAGGAAGATGCCCAGCAGGCCGAAGGCGATGAGGCCGCCGATGACCCCTCCGAGGATCAGCAGCAGCGACAGATCCGCGCCGCGCCGGATCAGCACGGGCCGCAGGAAGTTGTCCATCGTCATCGCGACAAGCGACAGGACCAGCAGCAGGGTGCCGTCGAACGTCGCGCCGGAATAGTACATCCAGACGATCGCGGGGATCAGCACCAGGGCAGGACCCACCTGCGCAAGGCAAAGTAGGAACATCAGCGCGGTCAGCACGGTCGCGAACGGCACACCGACCACGGCGAGGGCAATGCCGCCAAGCGTGCTCTGCGCGAGTGCGGTCACCACCACGCCGAGGGCCACGCCGCGGATCGCCTGGCCCGCCAGATGCACCGCCATCTCGCCGCGCGCGCCGCCAAGCCGGCGGCCGAAGCGCAGCGCGAGCGCGGCTGCCCGCTCGCCGTTCGTGTACATGATCGCGGCGATGGCAACGGTCAGGAGGAACTGCAACAGCAATCCGCCCAGGCTGCCCGCAGCACTGGCGAACCACTGGGTCAGCGCCCCGGCATAAGGGGTCAACCGTGGCGCCAGTTCGCGCACCCCGGCCGAGGTGAGCGGCAGCCACGCCTTGCTCGCCGCCGTGCCGATCAGCGGCAGGTCGGCCAGCCAGTCCGGCGGCGGCGGAATGCGAAGGGTCAGCACCGTGCGCACCAGATCGGCGATCTGGTCGAGGTTGCCGACAATCATGCTGATCGCCAGCCAGAACGGCACAATCAGCACCAGCAGCAGCACGAGCGTCATGACGAGGACGGCAAGGCTGCGGCGGTTGCCGAGATAGTGCTGCACGCGCAGCATCAGCGGCCAGGTGGCGATGACCAGGGTCATCGCCCAGACGATCGCCGGCAGGAACGGCTGCAGCACCCAGAGGCTGGCAGCGATCGTGCCGCCGATGAACAGGACGGCGAGCGTGATCCGGGTCAGGTCGTCATGCGGCTGCGACATGCGGCTCGGTCCCCCGCGCACTTGCTACGCTGCCGCCCTGCGGTTCGCTATATAAGCGAGGCATGGCACCCGAACCGCGCGCCAACCCGTTGCTGATCGGCCACGAGCAGGCCGAAGCCTCGCTGGCCGAGGCGATGCGCGGCGGGCGCATGCACCACGCCTGGCTGATCACCGGACCGGACGGCGTGGGCAAGGCCACGCTGGCCTACCGGTTCGCCCGCCGGCTGCTGGCGGGGCAAGGGGGCGGGGCGTCGCTGGCGCTGGAGCCGACGCATCCGGTGTTCCGCCGGGTGGCTGCCGGCTCGCACGCCGACCTGCTGACGGTGGAGCGCGCCTACGACGAGAAGCGCAAGCGGACGCGCACGCAGATCGCCGTCGATGACGTGCGGCGGATCGGCGCGTTCATGAGCCTCACGTCGGCCGAGGGCGGGTGGCGGATCGTCGTCGTGGACGGGGCGGAGGAGTTGAACCAGGCATCCGCGAATGCCCTGCTGAAGATCCTCGAGGAGCCGCCGAGGCAGGCCATGCTGCTGCTGGTGTGCGCCGCCCCCGGCCGGCTGCTGGCGACCATCCGCAGCCGCTGCCGACGCCTGCGGCTCGATCCGCTGGGTGCGGAGGCCATGGAGAGACTGCTGGCGACCTATCTGCCTGAGCTTGGCGCCGATGAGCGCGGCCGGCTGGTGACGGTGGCGGACGGCTCGCCCGGACGGGCCCTGCTGCTTGCCCAGGAGGAGGGACTGGCAATCGCCGGGCTGGTGAACGAGGTGCTGGCCGCGCTGCCTGCGCTCAAGCCGGCACGCGCCTACGCGGTCGCCGACACGCTGGCGCGCGGCGAGACGGGGTTCGGCAACTTCATGGACGCGCTGCGCACGGGCATCGCCACCTCGGTGCGCGACGTGGTGCGCGGGCGCGGCGACGAAGAGCAGGCGCGGCTGGTGGCGCTGCGACCCCTTGATGCCTGGGGCGACGTATGGCACGCGCTGACGCGGCTGCAGGACGAGACCGAGCGGTTCAGCCTCGACAAGCGCCAGGCGATCGTGGCCGGTCTCGAGATGCTCCGCGGAAATATGTCATGAACCAGCGCTATTACGTCACGACCCCGATCTATTACGTGAACGGCGCGCCGCATATCGGGCACGCCTACACCTCGATCGCGGCCGACGTGATGGCGCGCTGGAAGCGGCTGGACGGGTTCGACGTGTTCTTCCTCACCGGCACCGACGAGCATGGGCAGAAGGTGGAGGCGGCGGCGCGCGACGCCGGCATCGACCCGCAGTCCTTCACCGACCGGATCTCCGCCGACTTCCGCGACATGACGGACAGGATGGGCGTGTCGTACGACGAGTGGATCCGCACCACCGAGGAACGGCACAAGCGGTCCTGCGCGGAGCTGTGGCGGCGGATCGAAGCCAGCGGCAACATCTACCTTGGTCACTACGAAGGCTGGTATGCCGTTCGCGATGAAGCATTCTATGATGAAGACGAGCTCACTTCCCGGCCGGACGGCAGCAAGACGGCACCAACCGGCGCGCCGGTGGAGTGGGTGCGGGAGCCGTCGTATTTCTTCAAACTGTCGCAATGGCAGGACCGGCTGCTGAAGCTCTATGACGACGAGCCCGACTTCATCCTGCCGGCCGGCCGGCGCAACGAGGTGCTGAGCTTCGTGCGCGGCGGGCTGCGCGACCTGTCGATCAGCCGCACGAGTTTCACCTGGGGCATTCCGGTGCCGGATGCGCCGGGCCATGTGATGTATGTCTGGCTGGATGCGCTGAACAACTACGTCACCGCCTGCGGCTTTCCGGACGAGGCCTCGCCGCGGTGGCAGTACTGGCCGGCCGACGCGCACTTCGTCGGCAAGGACATCCTGCGGTTCCACGCGGTGTACTGGCCGGCGTTCCTGATGGCGGCCGGCCTGCCGGTGCCCAGGCGCGTCACCTCCAACGGCTGGTGGACGGTGGACGGCGAGAAGATGAGCAAATCACTCGGCAACGTCATCGAGCCGCGCCAGCTGGTCGCAGCGTTCGGCCTCGACCAGGTGCGCTACTTCCTGCTGCGCGAGAAGCCGTTCGGCGGCGACGGCACGCTGTCGCACCAGGCGCTGATCACGCGGACCAATGTCGAGCTGGCGAACGACCTGGGCAACCTGGCACAGCGGTCGCTGTCGCTGATCGCACGCAACTGCGAGGGCAGGCTGCCGGGGAGGGGGGCTGTCACCGAAGCCGACCGCGACCTGCTGGCGGCGGCGGATGCGCTGCCGGCGGCGCTGCGCGAACGGCTTGACCGCCAGGTGTTCCACGAGGCGCTGGAGGAGGTGTGGAAGGTGATCCGCGCAGCCAACGCTTACATCGACCACCAGGCACCCTGGGCGCTGCGGCGGACCGATACGGTGCGCATGACGGCGGTACTGCGGGTGCTGGCCGACGTGCTGCGGGTGATTGCCACCGTGTTGCAGCCGTTCATGCCCGAGGGCATGGGGCGGATGCTCGACCAGCTCGGGGTTCCGGCGGAGGCGCGGCAGCTGGCGAGCCTGGTCGTGCCGCTGACCGACGGCATGCCGTTGCCGGCGCCGCAGGGCGTATTCCCGCGCTACGTGGAGCCAGCGGCCTGATGCTGATTGATTCGCACTGTCATCTCGACTACTACGCCGACGGCGAGCGTCCCGATGTGCTGGCCCGCGCCAGGGCGGCAGGGGTCGGCGGAATGGTCACCATCGGCACGACGCTGGCGCAGTCGCGCAGCCTGCCCGCACTGGCCGAAGCGCATGCAGACCTGTGGTGCACGGTCGGCATCCACCCGCATCACGCCGCAGAGGAGCCGGTTCCCGCGCCAGAGGACATTGCGGCGATGACCGGACATCCCAAGGTCATCGGCATCGGCGAATCCGGCCTCGATTACTTCTACGACCGCTCGCCGCGCGACGTGCAGCAGGCCGGCTTCCGCGCCCACATCCGAGCCGCGCGGCTGGCCGGCGTGCCGCTGGCGATCCATGCCCGCGACGCCGACGCCGACATAGCCATAATCCTGCAAGATGAAAGAGATACCGGCGGCGACTTCGACTTCCTGCTGCACTGCTTCAGCTCGTCGCGGGCGCTCGCGGAAGCCGCTGTGGCGATCGGCGGACACATCAGCTTCTCGGGCATTCTGACTTTCCCAAAATCCACTGAACTGAGGGAGATAGCCCGCGATCTTCCAGTCGATCGTCTACTGGTTGAGACCGACGCGCCGTATCTCGCGCCGGTGCCGTTCCGCGGCAAGCGAAACGAGCCGGCCTATGTCGCCCATACGGCCCGGGTCCTGGCGGAGATCCGCGGACTGGAGCCGGACGCGCTGGCGGAGATAACGACGGGCAACTTCCGCCGCCTGTTCCGCAAGGCTGCCTGAGCCGGATGCGGGTTATCCTGCTTGGCACGGGCAGTTCCGCCGGCGTGCCGACCATCGGTGGGGCCGACGGCAGCGGCGACTGGGGCGCCTGTGACCCGGCTGAGCCGCGCAATCGCCGGACCCGCGCCAGCATCGTCGTCGAGAGCGACACGGGAATGCGCCTGCTGGTGGACACCGGCCCGGATCTGCGCGAGCAACTCCTGGCGTGCCGGGTGCCGAAGGTCGATGCCATCGTCTACACCCACTCGCACGCCGACCACATCACCGGCCTCGACGACGTGCGCATCCTGAACCGGATCGCTGACCGTCCGCTCGAGGCGTTTGGCACCAAGGCCACGCTGGAAGAACTGGAGCGGCGGTTCGGCTACGCATTCCGCCCATGGCAGCCGCCCGGGTTCTTCCGTCCGGTCCTGGTCGCACGCGAGATCGCCGCCGGAGCTGCCATCGAGGCCGCCGGTCTCGAGGTGCGCCTGTTCGAGCAGGACCATGGCTTCACGACATCGCTTGGGCTGCGCATCGGCAATTTCGGCTACTCGACCGACGTGGTGAGCCTCGACGATGCGGCGCTGGCCGCCTTGCGCGGCGTGGACACCTGGGTGGTGGGCTGCTTTCTGCGCCGGGGTCCGCACAAGACGCATGCCGACCTGTCGCTGGTGCTGGACTGGGCGCGAACCCTCGAGGTGCGCCGCACGGTGCTGACGCATATGGGCAACGACATGGACTGGAACTGGCTGACGGCCAATCTGCCGACCGGCGTCGAGCCGGGCCATGACGGCCTGGCCTTTGAGTTAACATAATATATCTTATGCGGCAAATGCTGATCCGAACCAGGCGCTCCGATTGAATCCGCGCCCGGCGGCCCCTATCCTGGGCGCGATGCCGCAACACCTCTCCCGTCGGAAGTTTCGCCAATGGGTGGCCGAGCAGCCGAGCCGCTGGGAGCGCGTGCAGGCACGCCGATCGCCATGGCGCCGAAGCGCTGCACGGTCCATGCCAGCCGCGGGCGCGATCTGGCGGCACCGGATCCGCCGGTGATTTCGCTCAGCCTGGACGAGATCTACGGGGCCTGACGCTGAGCGCGGAAGCCGAACTTCGCCGCCTGCTCGACATCATGGCGGCATTGCGCGACCCGGACCGCGGCTGCCCCTGGGACAGGCAGCAGGACTTCGCCTCGATCGCGCCGTACACCATCGAGGAGGCCTATGAGGTCGCCGACGCCATTGCGCGCGCCGACTTCACCGCCCTGCCCGACGAACTGGGCGACCTGCTGTTCCAGGTCGTCTACCACGCCCGGATGGCCGAGGAAGCCGGCCGGTTCGACTTCGCCGACGCGACGCGCGCCATCAGCGACAAGATGGTGCGCCGTCACCCGCACGTATTCGGCGACGCCGCTGCGCGCGACCCCGCAGAGCAGAGCGCCGCCTGGGACGCCCATAAGCGCGCCGAACGTGCCGCCAGAGCCGAAACCGGTGCGTTGGCTGGCGTGCCGGCGGGCCTCCCTGCCCTGGCGCGCGCGGCCAAGCTGACGGCCCGCGCGGCCAGGGTCGGCTTCGACTGGCCGGACGCGGTGTCGGTCCTGGCAAAGCTGGACGAAGAGGTCGGCGAGCTGCGGGCGGAGCTGGCCGGCGCCGAACCGCACCGCCTCGCCGACGAGGTCGGCGACCTGCTGTTCGTGATCGCCAACCTGGCGCGCAAGCTCAACCTCGACCCCGAACAGTGCCTGCGCCAGGCGAACCTGA
Source organism: uncultured Alphaproteobacteria bacterium (assembly GCA_963812075.1). GTDB lineage: Bacteria > Pseudomonadota > Alphaproteobacteria > Acetobacterales > Acetobacteraceae > JAMXLO01. The sequence continues at coordinate 411,315 of CAWETN010000009.1, read as the reverse complement.
AGTTCTGCAACAGGTTCAATGCAATCGAGCAGAGAGCTGCAGCCGCAGGAAGCGCGCTGTCCGAGCTGTCTCTGGAGGAGATGGAGGAGGAATGGCGCAAGGTGAAGCACAACAGGCGCCTGGGAACCTGATGGTTGAGCCCGGCCGAAGCGGACGATGCGAGCGGCCCCGGCGTCGCCGCCGGTGCGCCTACGCGGTCAGCTCGGCGCGGACCGCCGCTTCCAGCTCGCGCATGCGGAACGGTTTCCGCAAGAAACGATAAGCAACGTGCTGCGAAACGAAATAACCCGATATCAGAATGACCTTCAGGTCGCGCCGGCGCCGCGTAGCGCGGTCGGCCAGTTCGATCCCCGACATGTCCGGCATGCGGATGTCGGTGATCAGCATACGCAGGTCGGGCGTGCTCGCGAGCAGTTCCAGCGCCTCGGCGCCGCCGCCGGCCTGGATGACCTGGTAGCCGAAATCCTGCAGGAATTCCGCGACGACGATCCTGACCTCGGGGTCGTCATCGACGATCATGAGCTTGGCGCGCGCCGCGTGCCGAGCCTCTGGCGAGACTATCTCACTATCCGTCACGAAGGACACCGTTGCACCCAGAGCTGTTGTGAGAGTCCACGCCTCCCCGACCCGCCTTTGACCAAGCCTGGACCTGACAGTCAGCGGCCGGCGTCAATAGCACCGCACTGCAGCGTTAAACCACTTTGATCATTGATCCAGCACCGTGATGGATCATCACAAAAGTGCGAACAGGCGGACAGGAATGGAACCCACGCCGTCCGGCGACTTCCGGGCGGCGTATTTGATAAACCGCTAGCAGAAAAGGCGAAACGATCATGACCACGCCAGGACCGCTCGGCCGCTTCAAGGTGATCGACCTGTCCCGCGTGCGTGCCGGACCGACCGCGGTCCGACAACTGGCCGACTGGGGCGCCGAGGTGATCAAGGTGGAGTCACCCGAGGGCGACGCCGGCATGGGCGGCGAGCGACACGGCCCGGACTTTCAGAACCTGCACCGCAACAAGCGGAGCATCACGCTGAACCTGAAGTCGCCCGAAGGCGTGGAGATCCTGAAGCGGCTGGTGCAAGGCGCCGACGTGCTGGTGGAGAATTATCGCCCCGACGTGAAATTCCGTCTCGGCATCGACTATTCGACCCTGCGCCCGCTCAACCCGCGTCTGGTCTACGCCAGCATTTCCGGGTTCGGGCAAGACGGGCCGTACCGTGAACGCCCCGGCTTCGACCAGATCGCCCAGGGGATGGGCGGGCTGATGTCGATCACCGGCCTGCCCGGCCAGGGCCCGGTTCGCGTCGGCATCCCGGTGGCCGACCTCACCGCGGGCATCTTCTGCGCCATGGGTATCCTGGTGGCCCTGCTGGAGCGCGAGCAGTCGGGCGAGGGCCAGTGGGTGCAGAGCAACCTGCTGGCCGCGCAGATCGCCATGCTGGACTTCCAGGCGGCACGCTGGACCATCGGTCGCGAGGTGCCGGGCCAGGCCGGCAACGATCACCCGACCAGCATCCCCACCGGCGTGTTCCAGACATCCGACGGCTACATGAACATCGGCGCCGCCGGCGAGGCGATCTATCGGCGCTTCTGCAAGGTCATCGATGCGCCGGAACTGGCAACGGACCCGGCTTTCGCCACCAACGCCGACCGCTCGAAGAACCGCGCGCGGCTGAACGAGGCGATCGGCGCAGTCACCCGCAAGCGCACGACGCGCGAGTGGATCGATCTGCTCAACGAGGCCGGCGTGCCGTGCGGCCCGATCTATCGCATGAACGAAGTGTTCGAGGATCCGCAGGTACGCCACCTGAACATCACGCGCCACGTGCAGCATAAGGCGCTGGGCGATGTCGAGGTGGTCGGCCAGGCGGTGGAACTGTCGCGCACGCCGTGGAGCGTGCGCAGCGCGTCACCCGAGCCGGGCGAGCATACCGACGATGTGCTGGCCGAACTTGGGTATGGCGCAGCGGACATCGCGCGCCTGCGCGAGCAGAAGGTGATCTGAGCACCGGCGCTCATCCTCCGCTCGCGGTCACGGCGGCTTATCCCTTGAGGCCGGTGAGCGCGACGCTCTCGATGATGCGCCGCCGCAGAATCACGAAGACTACCAGCATCGGCAGCACGCTGATCACGGATCCGGCCATCAGCTTGCCGTAGTCGGTGCTGAACTTGAACTGGAACGCGGTCAGCCCGACCTCCATGTTGAACAGCAGCGGGTTGTTCGCCACCAGCAGCGGCCAGATGAAGATCGCCCATGCCTGGATGAAGGCGAAGATACCGACGGCGCTGAGCGCCTGGGCCGAAAGCGGGGTCATCACGCGGGTCAGGATCCACCATTCCGAGGCGCCGTCGACGCGCGCGGCCTCGAGATACTCGGTGGGAATCGCCGATGAAACGTGCTGGCGAATGAGGAAGATGCCGAAGGCCATGAACAGGTAGGGCAGCACAATGCCCTGGTAGGTGTTGATCCAGTGGACCTGGATCAGCTGGATGTACAACGGCACCATGTAGCTTTCGAACGGCACGATCGCGGTGGCGATGATCACGCCGAACAGCAGGGTACGGCCGGGAAAGCGGTATTTGGCGAACACCGCGCCGGCCACCATCGAGGTGGCGCACACGCTCAGCGTGCTGACCAGTGAGATGCCGACGCTGTTGACGAAGAACCGGCCAAACGGCGCCACATCGAAGATGCCGGTGAAGTTCGCCAGCGTCGGCGCCTGTGGCAGGAGGCGGGGCGGCCAGATGATGATCTCGGGCGGCGTCTTGAATGCCGTCGCCAGCATCCACAGCATCGGCAACACCATGAACAGCGCGCCCAGCATCAGCACGGCGTGGGTCAGCAGGATCAGCAGGCGCACGACAGGCGATTGCCGGGTGCGGCGTTTCGCTCGCCCGATCATGCGATCTCCTGACTGCGTGCGAAGCGGAACTGGATCAGGGTGAATCCCAGCACGATGAAGGTCAGCGCGACGGCTTCGGCCGAGGCATAGCCCATGCGGAAGTACTGGAAGGCGTTCTGGTAGATGTCGAACACCAGAACGCGCACCGCCTGCCCGGGCGCCGCCTGGGAACCCAATGTCATCACATAGACCTGGGTGAAGACGTTGAAGGCGTTGATCGTCGCGGTGACCAGCACATAGAGCAGAATGGGCTTCAGCAACGGAAAGGTGATGTGGCGGAACTTCTGCCATGCATCGGCGCCGTCGAGCGAGGCGGCCTCGATATAGCTTGCCGGGATGTTGCGGATGCCGACCAGGAACAGGATCAGGTTATAGCCCAACACCTTCCAGACGCTCATGATGATGAGCGCCCAAAGTGCGATGTCGGGGTCGGTGAGCCACGCCACCGGCCCCAGGCCGACGAACGACAGCGCATAGTTCAGCAACCCATAGTTATAGTCGTAGATCCATTTCCAGGCGATCGCCATGGGCACCATCGGGGTGATCACCGGAAGGAAGTAGACGGTCTGATAGAACGCCGAGAGCCGGCTCTTGCGCGCCAGGAACACCGCGAGGGGAAGCGCGATCAGGGTGCTCAGCACCACGGTCGCCACCGAATAGGTCAGGGTATTCTTCAGGGCGAGGACGAAATTCTCGTCGCTCACCAGGCGCAGATAATTGGCGAAGCCGACGAACGGCTTGCGGGCACGGATCAGGTTCCAGTCGTAGAAGCTCAGCACGGCGCTCCAGGCGATCGGATAGATCCGGACATAGGCGAACAGCGCCATGACCGGTGCGAGTGCCAGGTAGCAGAACAGGATGATACGCCAATTCCTGGCGTGGGAGCGGAACCACGTACCGGCCAGCCGTGGCGCGGCGACAATGACATTCATCTGACGCTACCGATGGCGATCAACAGGCGCAGGCCGGACGCAATGCAGCGCCCCTGTCAGGTCGTGCCGTAGAAGCCGGCTTCCTTCAGCAGGCTGTCGGTCTCCGCCGCCATCTGTTTCACGGATGCCGCGACCTTTGCCGGATTGCCGTTGAGCGACGGGTCGGGATACGCCGCCACGAGACGATCGGCGAGCTTCGATTCGATCTCGTCCCACGCCGTCAGGATCGGTTCCACATAATAGTCCATGTCCTTGGGCGGCGTGACGAAAACCTCGAATTGCGGCGTCTTGTCCAGCAGCGGCTTCCAGTTGACGTCCTGGCGCTCCGACACCCATCCGGTCATGCTGGTGAGCCGCAGCGAGTTCTCCTGATTGGTCAGGAACTTGAGGAACCCCCAGGCCGCGTCCTTTTTGCTGCTCTTGCCGTTGACGTAGATGTTCCAGGGCTGCAGCAGCATCTTGTAGGGGCTGGTGGCATTCCATTTGGGAATCGGCACCACGCCGTATTCCAGCTTCGGGTTCTTCTCCTGGATCTCGCCGATCACCCACGCCTCGCGCCAGAGAATGGCGGTGGCGCCGGCAGCGAATGCGGCAGCGTCATGCTGCACTTTGGGGTCGTCGATCTTGTACTTCTGCACGGCATCAACGTAGAACTGCAGCGCGCTGCGTCCCGCATCGTTGTCATAGTTGTTGTGGTACTTGCCGCTGGGCGTCCTGGCGATGACCGAACCGCCGGCGGCCTCCAGCACGTAGCGGAACTTCTCGCCGACGCCACTGCCCTGACCGGACAGGCGCAGGCTGATGCCACTGCGCGTCATCTTCCCTGAGGCATCGAACTTGACCAGCTTCTGCGCCGCCGCCACGAGATCTGCCATGGTGGCGGGCGGATCGGCGATGCCCGCTTCGTGGAAATACGCCTTGTTGTAGAACATCGACGCCTTGCTGCCCTCGAGCAGCGGCAATCCATAGGTCTTGCCGCCGATCGTGCAGAAATCGACGACGAACCTGTTCCAGCCGCCGCCCTTCAGGTAGCCGTCGATCTCCGGCGGGTTGGGGTCGATCAGCCCGTTGTCGATGAAGTTGACGCTGATGTTGGTGCCGATGTCGTAGATGTCAGGGCCGGTGCCGGTGGGCACTGCAGCCGACAGTTTCTGCTCGGCTTCGCGCAGCGACGTGCTGAAGAAGGTGAATTTTGTGCCGGGATTGGTCTTCGCGTAGTCGGCGGCGACCGACTGATAATACGGCACAAGCTCGGGATAGCCGGTCCAGATGTCGAGAGTGACATCCGCCGCCGTCGCCCGACGCGGCAGCACCAGCGCGCCGGCGATGCCGCCGCCGGCAGCCAACTTGAGTACAGGCTCGACGAGGAAATGCGGTGCGTCCTGGATTTCGCGTTGCCACCTGGCTCTCCTGTTCTACTCTGGTGCCTTCAGTATGTTGCCACACCCCTAGCCTATCGCGGCGGGTTGGTGTAGCGCGACGTCGCCGTCGGGCGCGCAGTGCTGCTGGTGATCGCCACCGGATCCGCTGGCAACATGCGTGGCTCGCCCTGTCCTTCCCATAGCCAGTATCGATTGTCGCCGGCGCCGTTCACCGCCACCACCTTGTGTCGGCCGTTGGCGTCGATCGCATGGATGGTCACGCGGCTGATCAGCCCGCCCCGCAGCGCGCGCATGTCTTCGACCGCCTCGCCCACCGCATCGGCGACGCTGGCGCCCTTTTTCATGTACAGCACGATCGACCGGGCGGTGCAGCAGCGGATCGTCATTTCGCCGGCACCGGTGCACGCCGCTGCACCGTAGCGCGTGTCGGCGTACGAGCCGGCGCCGACGATCGGGCTGTCGCCGAGGCGGCCGGGATACTTCCATCCCCAGCCGGATGTGCTGGTGCCGGAGCAGATGTTGCCCGCGGCGTCGTGCGCCAGGAACACCGTGGTGTCGCGACCGACCTCCGGATCGATCGCGTGGCGGCACAGCGCGACGAGCGGCGTGTCGGGCCAGGCCGGCTTCTGTTCGGCCGGCACCTCGTTGTCGAACCAGGCCTGCCAGGCACGGCGCGAATCCTCGGTCAGGTTGTCGGCCGGCTCCGCACCGATCTCGCGGGCGAAGCGCGCCGCGCCGTCGCCCACCAGGAACTCGTGCGGCAGCCGGCGCATGATCTCGCGGGCAACGCTGACCGGATGCAGGAAACCCTGCAGCGCGCCGACCGCGCCGGAGCGCAGCGTGCCGCCGTCCATCATGCAGGCGTCGAGCTCCATCTCGCCCAACAGATTGGGCCAGCCGCCGCGGCCCACGGTGCGGACCGACGGATCCGCCTCGATCAGTCGGATGCCCGCCTCGATCGCATCGAGCGCGTGCGCACCTTCCGCCAGCATCCGTGCCGTGGTCGGCACGCCCAGCGTGCCCTCATTGTTGGTGAGCAGGATCATGTCGGTCCATCGCGGCTGTCATGCAGGGGCCGCCTTGCTGGGCCAGTTCCGCCGCCCGCGCAAGCGGTGATGCGCAGTGCCCCGGGTGCTTGCCAATCGATCGGCGTTCGCGCATGGCTTCGCCGCCGCGGGGCCGCGCAGGAGATGATGGGATGAACCTCTGGGGATGGGTGCTCGCCGTGCACGTGCTGTGCGCGGTGCTGTGGGTCGGCGGCATGTTCTTCGCCTACGTCGTGCTGCGCCCCAGCCTGTCGGTCCTCGAGCCGATCCAGCGCATCGCGCTCCACACGCAGGTGTTCCGCCAATTCTTTCTCGTGGTCTGGCACGCGATGCCGTTGATCCTGCTGTCGGGCTTCGCCGTGCTGTTCGGCTTCTACGGTGGTCCCGCCAATGTCGGATGGAACGTGCACCTGATGATGCTGCTCGGCCTGGTCATGAGTGCGGTGTTCCTGCTGATCTTCTTCGGCCCCTACGCGCGCTTCCGCCGCACCACCGACCGTAGCACCGCGGCCGCATCGATAGACCGGATCCGCAAGCTGATCGGGGTGAACCTGGTGCTGGGCATCGTCACCGTCATCGTCGCCCTCCTGCGGTAGCTCAGCGCCGCAGCCCCAACGTCACTTCGCGGTGCCAGATGTACAGCCCGGACGCGATCAGCACCGCCACGCCGGCCAGGCTCCAGCCATCGGGCCACTCGCCCCAGATCGCGATTCCCAGCACCGTCGCATAGATGATCGCGCCATACTCGAACGGCGCCACCAGCGTGGTCTCCGCCGCGCGGTAGCCCTCGGTCATCAGCAACTGGGCGAACCCCGACATGAGCCCGGCACCCACCAGCATCGCGAGCTGCCACGGGTCCGGCGTCACCCATTGGGCGATGCAGCCGAACGCCGCCAGCGTTGCGGTGCCGAGGCTGTACCATGCGACGATCGTCACGTTGCGCTCGCCCGCATCGCCCATCTGGCGGATGTTGATCATAGACAGCGACCAGGTGAATACGCCGCCGAGTACGATCGCCACCGCACCCAACGGCAGCGATTCAGCGTCAACATGCCACGGCCGCAGCATCACCATCACGCCGACCAGGCCCACCACCACGGCGGTCGCGCGCCGCGGCCCCACGCGCTCGCCCAGCAGGGGTATTGACACAATGGTCAGGAACAGCGGCATGGCAAAGCCGAGTGCGGTCACCGTGACCAGCGGCAGCACGCCGAAGCCGTAGACCGAGGTGGCGGTGCCGATGAAGCCGTACGCCGTGCGCATCACGTGACCCACCGGCCGGCGCGTCCTGAGCGCGGACAGGCCGCCGGCGCGCATGATCATCGGCAGCATCGCCACGAAGCCGACGATGCTGCGGAACATGACGATCTCGAGCACCGGGATATCGACCGCCAGCGCCTTCACCAGGGCCGAGCCCAGAGTGAACACGGCGGACGCGGCGAGAACGAACAGGATCGCGTGCCGCCGGGCCGCGCGCAGGTCGGCGGCCGGGAGGCGGAGGGCGGCGGACGTTTCCATCCCCGAAAGACTACTCCAGCGTGAGCCGCGCCTCCACCACGTCGGGCTCTTCCGGCATGCGCCGCACGCGAAATCCGAGATGCCGCACGAACGCCAGCATCGGTGCGTTGTCCGCCAGCACCTGCCCGACCACCTCGCGCAGGCCCCGCCCGCGCGCCCAGTCGATCAGCCGGTGCATCAGGTGCGAGGCAACCCCCCTGCCCTTCATGTCGGCCTGCACGATCACCGCGAACTCGCCCTCGCGGTCGTCCTCGCACACGACGCGCGCGACGCCGACTGTCTCGCCGCCTGCCTGACGCGCAGCGATGAACGCCATTTCGCGGTCGTAGTCGATCTGCGTCAGGCGGGCCATCTGCTCGGGCGACAGCTCGCGCATCGCGGTGAAGAACCGATAGCGGATGTCCTGCGGCGACAGCCGGCTGAAGAACGCGCCGTGCTGTTCGGCATCCTCCGGCCGGATCGGGCGCACGACCAGCCGCTCGCCGTCATGCGTCGTCCAGTGCCCGACCAGCTCCGACGGGTAGGGCGTGATCGCCAGCCCGCCGCCGCGGTCGCCCGGCGGCCGCAAGGCGATCCAGGCGTCCGCCGCCACCACGCCATCGGCGTCCACGATCAGCGGGTTCAGGTCCAGTTCGGCGATCTCGGGGAAGTCGACCACCAGCTGGCTGACCCGTACCAGGGCCTCCGCCACCGCCGTCGCATTGGCCGGCGGGTTGTCCCGGAAGCGCGCCAGGGTGGCCGCGGCGCGGGTGCGTGCGATCAGGCCGTGCGACAGCGCGAGATTCAGCGGCGGCAGGTCGGCTGCGACGTCGCGCAGGATGTCCGCGGTGGTGCCGCCGTGGCCGAAGCTGATGATCGGACCGAACGTCGGATCGTCGGCAACCTGGATGCGCAGCTCGCGCCAGCGCACGGCCTGGCGCTGCACCAGCAAGGGAAGCTCGCCGGGCTCCGTGGTTCGCGCGGCGAGCCGGCGGGCAGCGGCGGCCGCCTCGGCCGGGTCGTGCAGATCGAGCGCGAGTCCGCCCGACGCGCGTTCGTTCGGCCGCACGCTCTGCCGCAGCTTCACCACCGCCGGGAACCCGAGCAGCGCAGCTGCTTCGGCGGCATCGTCGGCCGAGGCCACGGCCCGGCTGGGCGCCACCGGGATGCCGTAGGCCGACAGCACGTCCAGCGCCTCGTCCTGCATGGTGGCTCGGCGCCCGGTGCGACGGATGGTCGCCAGCACGCGCCGCACCGCGTCACTGTCCGGCGCCACCTGCAGCACCGTGCTCGGGGGCTGCTCGCGAGCCGCGGCGCGGTTGCGGCGGTCGTGCACCAGGTGCAGGAAGCCGCGCACCGCCTGCTCGGGTGCGGCGAACACCGCCACGCCCGCCTCGGCCAGGCGCCTGCGATTGGCCATACCCGTCGTCTCGCCCATGGCGCAGACAAGCAGCGGCACGCGGATCGTGCTGCGGCAGGCTGCCAGCGCTTCGATCGTCAGCGGATCCGCGTCCGTCGGAGCATGCACCACCAGCACGCCACCGATGCCGGGAGCGGCCGCAGCGGCGCTTGCCAGCGCTGCCAGATGGATGGAGTCGGGCGGCTCGACGTGCTGGATGTCGCCGTCGAGGCGAAGGCCGGCGCGCAGGACCGCGTCGGCGGCCATCCGGCCGGGACCGATCGCGTTGGTCACGATGCTCAGCGCCTCGCTGCGCAGCGGGCGGGCGCGGGTCAGCGTCTCGGCGGCGGCCAGCAGGTCCTCCAGGTCGGTGACGCAGAGCACGCCCGCGCGGCGCAGCGCTGCCTCGAAGGCACGGTCGGCCGCGCCTGTCGCATCGGCCAACATGCCGCCGGGACGGATCGCCACCACCGGGCGCAGCCGTGACGCGGCGCGGGCGGCGGAGACGAACGCGCGGCGGTCGCGCAGTCGCCGGATGTCCAGCAGGATCGCGCCGGTGCCGGGGTCGCGCGACAGCCAGTCCAGCACCAGCCCGAAGCCGATATCCGCCCGGTCGCCGATGCCGACGATGTGGCTGAAGCCGACGCCGTTCGGTTGCGCCCAGTCGATCACCGAACGGCACAGCGACGCCGATTGCGAGACCAGCCCGAGCCGGCCCGCCGGCACCGGCAGATGCGAGAGCGACGCATTCAATCCGATGCCGGGCACGGCGATGCCGAACGAGCGCGGCCCGAGCACGCGCATGCCGGCACGGCGCTGCGGCTCGTCCACCCCCTCGGCGTCCGACACGGCGACGGCGGCGAAGGTCCCCTTGGCGGACAGTGCCGGCATCAGATCCGCCGCGTCGGGCGCGGCAATGATCGCGAGGTCGGGGGGCGCCGCCAGCGCGGCGATCTCCGACGGCGCATCGGCCGCGACGATTGCACCCTTGAAGCCGGCCGCAAGGATGTTGGCATTCACCTGTGCGCCAACCGTTGTCTTCGCCCCGATGACCACCAGCGAGTTGGGTCGGAACAGGCGGGCGGGACTGAAACGGCCGGCGGGCTTATCGCGGAACAGGTGCATGACGCCCGATCCTACGACACGCGCAACGAGCCGCCGAGGCATCCGCCGGCGACTCGTCGCCGGCATCACGCCATCGCGCGATTCGTTCCTTTAGTGCGGCTTCCCCGCTTGCCCGATCGCGCCAGGTTCCGTCATCTTAGGGTCATGCCCCCTCGCCGTTTCCAGAGCCTGGAAAGGCTGATCCAGCAGGCCAACCAGGCATCCTCGCGCAAGCCGGACTCCATCCAGATGCTGGCCGAGGTGATCCGCGTGATCACCCAGGACGGCTCCGACCCGTACCTGGTTCTCGGCGTTCTGGTAGAGGGCGCCGTGCACACGCTGGCCAGGCACATCCCGAAGGAGCGGCAGGCCGAGGCGCTCGCTGAACTCCGGCAGCTGCTGGAGGAACGGCTGAAGACGCACGGCCTGCGGTAGGCTAGTCCGCCCGCTCAGTGCAGCTTCGGCGACTTCAGGAAGCTCGAGCGGTCGCGCGACCGCACGGTCAGCGCCACCGGGCTCTTGTCGCGCATCAGCCGCAGCCGGACCTCGGCCCCGGCGCTGCCCGACGCCCAGACCCGCCGCCATAGCCCGGCGAGATCGGTGATCTCGTCGCCGCCGACCGCCAGGATGCGGTCGCCCTGACGCACACCGGCCTGATCTGCCGGGCCGTTGTCGGCCAGGCCGCCAACCACGATCGTGTCATCCGCTTCGGTGGCGTACATGCCCAGCCAGGGGCGCGCCGGGCGGTTCACCCGCCCGTAGGTCAGCAGGTCCTTCATGATCGGCGTCAGCAGCCCGATCGGCACGACCATGTTCATGTCGAGCCGGCGGCCCTTGCCGTCGCCCTGCTGGAGTATCAGCGAGCCGATCCCCATCAGCTTGCCGTCGTTGCCGATCAGCCCGCCGCCGCCCCAGAACGGATGGGCGGGTGCGGTGAAGATCGCGTCGTCCAGCACGTATTCCCAGTATCCGGCGAATTCCTGCCGCCCGACCACGCGAGTCTCGACCGCGTGATGGCGGCCGCCGCCGGCGGCGAACACCACCTGGTCGCCGACCTTCAGCCGGTCCGAGTTGCCCATCTCCAGCGCCGGCAGGTCGAGCTGGCCCAGTGCCTGCACCAGCCCGAAGCCGCTCTCCTGATCGTAGGCCAGGGCATGGCCGGGGATGGCACGGCCATCAGCGGAGGTGATCCAGATGGTCTCGGCCTCGGTAATCAGGTAGCCGATGGTGGCGATCAGCCCGCTCTCGCGGATCACCACGCCGCTGCCGGCCCGCTCGGTCCCCAGCGTGCCGGCGGTGAAGGCGTCCGGCGGCACGTAGGTCTTGAGGTTGACGATGGCGCGCAGCGCGCGCCCAAGGTCGAAGGCGTAATCTTCCGGGTCGGGCTGAAGGTTCGGCGGAATTTCCCAATCCTGATTCTTCATGCCTCGACGTCTTCCCTGGTTCGAAGGCGGGGCGCTCATGGCGACAATATCGGCGTTTTGGCCGCCCATGGCCAGAGATCAGTCGCGGCGCTCCCGCAGCGTTCAGAACAGCCGGTCCGACGCGCCATAGGGGACGATGACGTCGGAGGGATCGGCCAGGTTCAGCATCGCGCGCGCCCTCTCGTCGAGCGCATCGGCGTCGATGTGCCGCGAACGCAGGCCGGCGACCCGCCGCTCCCAGGCGTCGCGTTCGGTCCGCGCCCGGAGCTGGTCAGCCTGCGCCTGGGCGAGCAGTTCCTGCCGCTGAGCATAGGCCACCAGCCCGCGGTTACCCTGCACGGCGTTCCAGCCGAAATACCCGACCAGCGCCAGGAAGATCAGCGGCGCCACGGTCGCCTTAAGCCGCCGCTTCATCTCGCGTCCGAATCGCATTGGTGCCAGTATAGATGCCCCGCTCTCGGCGCGAAACCGGCACGGGCGGATATGCGGATATAAGGAACGAAACGGGGGGATCATGCGACTTGCGCGCCGTCGACTGATGGCGACCGTGGCCGGTGGCGCGGCGGCGATGCTCACGCGACGACCCGCCTGGGCCGACACTAAGGTCCGCATCGGCGTCATCAACAGCCGCTCCGGCTTCCTCGCCGCACCTGGCGAGGAGATGCAGAAGGGCATCGAGCTCTACGCAAAGCTGCATGCCGGCGATCTGCCGCCCGGGCTCGGAGTGGAGCTGGTCAACCGGGACGACGCCTCCAGCCCGGAGATCGGCAAGCGCCTCGCCCAGGAGCTGATCATCCGCGAGAAGGTCAGCCTCCTGCTGGGCCTGGTGGGCTCGCCGATCGCCGCGGCGATCGCGCCGCTGACGCTGGAGGCCCGGGTGCCGCTCATCCTTACCAATGCCGCGGGCGTGGCGATCCCGCGGATCTCGCCGTACGTCGCCCGCGTCTCGTTCACCCAGTGGCAGACTGCGCTGCCGCTGGGCAAATGGTCGGCGGGGCAAGGTTGGAAGAAGGCGCTCACGGCGGTGAGCGACTTCATCCCCGGCCACGACGCCGAAGCCGCGTTCACCCGGGGCTTCGCCGATGCTGGCGGACAGGTCGTCGGCACGATCCGCTTCCCGAGCAACAATCCGGACTTCGCCCCGTTCGTGCAGAAGGCGAAGGACGCCAGGCCCGACGTGCTGTTCATCTTCGTTCCTGGCGGCACCCAGGCCACCGCCATGATGAAGGCGATCCGCGACCTGGGCGTCCGCCAGGCCGGCATCGCCGTGGTTGCCACCCAGGACCTCGTCGCGGACGAGGAACTGCCCAACATGGGCGACGCGCCGCTCGGGCTGGTCACGGCGGGCAACTATTCGGCGGCGGCCACGCGGCCGGCGAACATCGCCTTCGTCGCCGCCTGGGAAAAGGAGTACGGCGCGGCGTCCCGACCCGACTTCCTGTCGGTCGGCGGCTGGGACGGCATGGCCGCCGCGTTCGAGATCGTCCGGCGCACCAAGGGCAGCTTCACGGGCGACGAGGCGATGGCGATCCTCAAGGGCTGGAGGAACCCGGACAGCCCGCGCGGCCCGATCACGATCGACCCGGATACCCGCGACATCGTGCAGAACATCTACATGCGGCGCACCGAGATGCGGGACGGCCAGCTGGCCAATGTCGAGTTCGATACGATTCCCGACGTGAAGGATCCCTGGAAGGAACTGAACCCGAAGTAACCGAAGCGGTCACCACGGCCGCCGTTTCCGTAGCGTCTCCTCACGGGTCTTCCGGTCGAGCTCCGCGGCCTCGCGTTCCAGCGCGCACGCCCGCGAACGCAATGCGCCCGTCAACACGGCATCGGTCACCAGACAGGCCACGCGCCGCCAGTGCGCGGCCCGCTTGCGAAGCGTGGCCGAGGCTTGGGCGCCTCGCGCGGAAAGCGGACGATCAGACATTTCTGCACCACAAATCGAAGGTTCACGCTGGATAGGATCCCAACGAAATCACCTTGCTACGGTGCTGCCCCCACCGAGGAATTGCGCGGCTTCGCTTCCGCCCGCCGGTTTCATTGTGCCTGCGTTCAGATCCGCAGAATGTTCCTTCCGGCATAGCGCGCCGCCGGTCCGAGGGTGGCCTCGATGCGCATGAGCTGATTGTATTTGGCGGTGCGGTCGCTGCGCGAGAGGCTGCCCGTCTTGATCTGGCCGCAATTGGTTGCCACCGCGAGGTCGGCGATGGTCGCGTCCTCGGTCTCGCCCGAGCGATGGCTCATCACGCAGCAAAAGCCGGCCCTGTGGGCAAGCTCCATGGTTTCCAGCGTTTCCGACAGCGTGCCGATCTGGTTGACCTTGATCAGGATGGCGTTCGCCGCACGTTCCTCGATGCCGCGGCGCAGCCGCTCGGGATTGGTGACGAACAGGTCGTCGCCGACGATGTTCAGCCGGTTGCCCAGGGTGGCGGTCAGGTGCTTCCAGCCCTCCCAGTCGTCCTCGGCGCAGCCATCCTCGATCGAGACGATCGGATAGCGGCTGACCAGGTCCTGGTAGTATCGTACGATACCATCGGCATCGAGCGTCTTGCCCTCCCCGGCCAGCACATAGCGGCCGTCCTGGAAGAATTCGCTCGCGGCGGGGTCGAGCGCGAAGGTGACCTCCTCGCCCAGCCGGTAGCCCGCCTTCTCGCAGGCCTTTGCGACGAACCCGAGGGCTTCGTCCGCCGACTTCAGGTTGGGGGCGAAGCCGCCCTCGTCGCCGACGTTGGTGTTGTGGCCGGCGTCGTGCAGCCCCTTCTTCAGTGCGGCGAAGATCTCGGAGCCCATGCGGACCGCATCCGCCACCGTTCCGGCGCCGATCGGCTGGATCATGAACTCCTGGATGTCGATCGGATTGTCCGCATGCACGCCGCCGTTGACGATGTTCATCATCGGCACCGGCAGCGTGCGCGCATAGACGCCGCCGACATGGCGATACAGCGGAATGCCCAGGTCCTCCGCCGCAGCCTTGGCGGTGGCGAGCGAGACGGCGAGGATCGCATTGGCGCCAAGTCGCGACTTGTTGGCGGTGCCGTCGAGGTCGATCATGATGTCGTCGATCTTCACCTGCTCGGCCGGGTCCATGCCGCCGATCGCATCGAAGATCTCGCCTTCCACGTTGGCGATCGCGGTCTGCACGCCCTTGCCGCCGTACCGCGCCGCGTCGTTGTCGCGCAACTCCACCGCCTCGTGCGCGCCGGTCGAGGCGCCGGACGGCACCGCGGCGCGGCCCATTGCGCCGCTGTCCAGCACGACATCGACCTCGATCGTGGGATTGCCGCGGCTGTCGAGGATCTCGCGGGCGACGATATCGGCGATGGCGGCCATGGCAGGGTCTCCTTCCGTTATGGCCGGCCCCGTGCCGGCCATCCCGTCGCGACACTCTGCTGCAACGGATGGCCGGGGCAAGCCCGGCCATTCGCGCATAGGCCCGACGCTCCGTGAATTTTTTCTAAACCAGTTCGATCAGCGCGGCAATTCCCTGCCCGACGCCGATGCACATCGTCGCGATGGCCCGCTTGCCACCGCGCGTCTCAAGCGCGTTGACCGCGGTCAGCGCCAGCCGCGCACCCGACATGCCCAGCGGATGGCCGAGTGCGATCGCGCCGCCATGCGGGTTCACGTACTCGGCGTCATCCGGCAGCCCGAGCTGGCGCGTCACCGCCAGGCCTTGCGCGGCGAATGCCTCGTTCAACTCGATCACGTCGATCTCGCCGACCTTCATGCCGAGACGCTCGAGCAGCTTCTGCGTCGCCGGCGCCGGCCCGATGCCCATGATGCGCGGTGGCACGCCGGCCGTCGCCATCGCCACCACGCGGGCCCGCGGCGTCAGCCCGTGCCGTTTCGCTGCCTGCTCCGAGGCGATGATCAGCGCCGCCGCGCCGTCGTTCACGCCCGACGCGTTGCCCGCGGTCACCGTGCCGCCCTGCTTGCGGAACGGCGTGCGGAGCTTCGCCAGCCCCTCCAGCGTGGTGTCGCCGCGCGGATGCTCGTCGCGATCCACCGTGATCGTGCCCTTGCGGCCCTCGATCGCCACCGGCGCGATCTCGCGCGCAAAGAAGCCGCTCTCCTGTGCCGCCTTGGCACGCATCTGCGAGCGCCAGGCGAACGCGTCCTGGTCGGCGCGCTTCACCTGGAAGTCCTCCGCCACGTTCTCCGCCGTCTCCGGCATGGAATCCACGCCGTATTGCGCCTGCATCAGCGGGTTGACGAAGCGCCAGCCGATCGTGGTGTCGTAGATCTCGGCGCTGCGCGCGAACGCCTCGGTCGCCTTGCCCATCACGAACGGCGCGCGCGTCATGCTCTCGACGCCGCCGGCGATCATCAACTCGGCGTCGCCGGCCCGGATGGCGCGCGCCGCGGTGCCCACCGCGTCGAGGCCCGAGCCGCACAGGCGGTTGATCGTGGAGCCCGACACGTGTTCCGGCAGTCCGGCCAGCAGCGCCGCCATGCGCGCAACGTTGCGGTTGTCCTCGCCCGCCTGGTTGGCGCAGCCGTAGATCACGTCGTCGAGCTGATCCCAGTCGACCGACGCGTTGCGCTGCTTCAGCACGCGCATCGGATGGGCGGCCAGGTCGTCGGTGCGGACGTCCTTCAGCACGCCGCCATAGCGGCCGATCGGCGTGCGGACGAAGTCGCAGATATAGGCGTCGGCCATGGCGATCCTCCCGGGTTTGCGGTTGCCCGCTGGCCTAGGACATAGCGGCGTGGCCGGCAAGCAGGGGCACAGTTCGGTGACTCTTTGGCGGCTCGCCGCATTCTGCCAAAATCCTGCCCGGGCAAGGTGTCACCCAGCGCGGCACCCCGCGGGAGAGCATGAATGCGCAGAGTTGTTTGCACCGGCCTGGCGAGCCTGATCCTGGGGACCCTGGCTGCGCCAGTGCGCGCCGAAATGTCAGTCTACTACCACGTCGGCAGCTGGGACGCGTTCAGCGGCCAGGGCAGCGACGGCAAGACGGTGTGCGGTGTCGGCAGCACCAACCCGGTGGACAACCGCAGCTTCTCACTACGCTTTCCGATCGGCGGCGACAGCGTGATGTTCCAGGCCAAGAAGCCGACTTGGAACATCCCGAGCGGAACTCAGCTTCCGGTGGTGGTGCAGATCGGGCTCAACGCTCCATGGAACGTGCAGGCCACCGGCAACGGGCAGTCGGTAGAGTGGCCGCTCGACCGGGCCTCCATGCAGACCTTCGATGTGCAGTTCCGGCAGGCCAGCTCGATGACGGTCACCTTCCCCTCCGGCAGCGAGCCGCCCTGGACGGTCGGCCTGAACGGATCGACGGCGATCAGCAACGCGTTCGGCCGCTGCGTGACCGATCTGACGCAACGCGCGGCGGTGCAGCAGCCGGCGGCTCCCCCCGCCGGTCCGACGCAGCCGTTCGGCGAGGCGCCGGCACAGCCGGCGACGCAGGAACCGACTCAGCCCATCACGCCGCGATAGGAGACAGCAATGACCTTCGGACGCTGCCTGTGCCAGGCGATCCGCTACGAGTTCTCCGGCGAGCCCACGCTGGTCGTGCATTGCCACTGCGACAGCTGTCGCCGGCAGACCGGTTCGGCCATGGCGACCTTCGTCATCGTGCCGAAGGCGGCCCTGCGCTTCACCTGCGGCCAGCCGAAAGAGTTCGCATCGTCCGCCGGCGTCTGGCGCAGCTTCTGCGGCGAATGCGGTTCGGCGCTCTACTACCGCACGGACAAACGGCCGGATGTGGTCGATCTCTACGCCGGGACGTTCGACGATGCATCGGCGCTGGCGCCGCAGTGTCACGTGCACGCCGCCGAACAGCTGCCGTGGTTCGAGGTGCTGGACGACCTGCCGCGCTATCCGGGGTCACGCTGGGGCGACGGCCCGGTGCGCCAGGGGCCGCGCCCCTAGTGTTGTGATCCCGATCGCACCAGCGCATCCGGGAGATTGCTTCGCTTCGCTCGCATGACAGCGGGATACTATGCAGCGCGCTTCGCCAGGTCGTCGAACGCCTTCAGCCGCGCGATCAGCGCCGGCATCTCGCGCAGCGGGATCATGTTGGGACCGTCGCTCGGCGCCCGGTCCGGATCGGGATGCGTCTCGATGAACACCGCCGCGACGCCGACCGCCAGCGCGGCGCGCGCCAGCACGGGGGCGAACTCGCGCTGCCCGCCGGATGAGGTGCCCTGCCCGCCCGGCTGCTGCACGGAGTGCGTCGCGTCGAACACCACCGGATAGCCCGTCTGTGCCATGATCGGCAGCGCGCGGAGGTCGCTCACGAGCGTGTTGTAGCCGAAGCTGGCGCCGCGCTCGCACAGCAGGATGTCGTGGTTGCCGGTGCTGGCGATCTTCGCGGCGACATTCGCCATATCCCATGGCGCGAGGAACTGGCCCTTCTTCACGTTGATCGGCCTGCCGGTCTCGCCGGCCGCGAGCAGCAGGTCGGTCTGGCGGCAGAGAAACGCCGGGATCTGCAGCACATCGACCGCCTGCGCCGCGATCGCGCATTGCTCCGGCGCGTGCACGTCGGTGAGCGTCGGCAGCCCGGTCGCCTCGCGCACCTCGGCGAGAATGCCGAGGCCTTCGCTCATGCCGATGCCACGCGCGGCAGACACCGACGTGCGATTCGCCTTGTCGAAGCTCGACTTGTAGATCAGCGGGACGCCGGCGGCGGCCGACATCTCGCGCAATGCGGCAGCGACCTCCAGCGCGTGCGTGCGCAATTCGATCTGGCACGGGCCGGCGATCAGGGCGAAGGGTCGGTCGTTTGCAACCGCAAAGCTGCCGACATGCACGATCCGCATGACGCACTCACATGGCGCTGTTTGGTGGGCAATGCTGGCATCTGCGAGCACGCGAGGGAAGTCTGGCCGCTAACGGGCGACGACACCGCTCTCGAAGCCAACGGATGTCCACGTCTTCCGTGGCTGCGGGTTGGAAAGGATGCCGGGCCAAGCCCAATACGTGCGCAGAACCTGTCGGTCAAACGCGCAACGCGGACTTCAACACTAACTCGATCGTCACTTCCAACTCCGCGACCCTGAATGGCTTCACGAGGTGCGGTCGGGAGTGAGCTGCTGGCTCATCAACGCCAGCAGCCGGGTGTCCAGACATTATGGCCGTGGGCACACCACGTTGTTCAGCGAACTCGGCGACGATGTCGCCATGGCCATCGGCCCATCCCACAAGCTCCGGTGGCAAGACGGAAAGATACGGGAGGGTCGAGGCAGGCAAGAGCCGTGAGACGCAAGATTAGCAAAATATTTCGCGAGCTTTGTACAGTATAGAACATCCATTGTACGCTATAGTTACACACACTACCGCCGGTTGGCGAAGATCTGGTCTCGGCTCTCTCGAACGATCCGATAGCAATCGCAAGAGGCTGCTGCCAACCCATCGCGGTCGAGTATGGTGATCCGGCCACGCGATTGCCGAATGAGACCTCCAGCCTGGAGCGTTTGAGCAGCCAATGTAACCCCGGCGCGACGAACACCGAGCATGACCGACAGGAACTCGTGGGTCAGCGGCAGGGCATCTGTATCGACCCTGTCGCGGACGATCAGCAGCCATCGGGCGAGGCGTTCCGGCAGATTGTGTCGAGCGTTGCAGGCTGCCGCCTGAGCGGACTCGAGCATGACCATCTGAAGGTAACGGGAGCAACGGTCGCGCAAGGTGGGGGATTGCTCGATTGTCGTCCGCAGCGCCGCCGACGCGCAGCGAAAGCCCGAGCCTGGTATCTGGATGAATGCCCGATGGACGGCAATCGCCTCGGGATTGAGGATGGCCGTCACACCAACAAAGCCCTCCCGGCCCGTGACCCCTACCTCGACGTGACCGCCATCCGACGTATCAGCCGTAAGGGAGCAGATGCCCTCCTCCATGAAATACACATCGGCTATCGGCGAGTTTCGCTCGTGCAGCACCTGCGCGGAGGCCAGCGAGACCCTGTGCAGAGAAGGGCGGATGATTTCCAGGTCGCTGCTGGACAGCCGCGCCAGTATCTCGTTGCGGAATAGCGCCCCGTTGGGACGGTGATCGATGGCCAATGATGTCCTCCCGTCCGGGCGGGAGTGCATCGTGCCTCTCGGTCACTTGCGCCCATAGCCGTGGCAAGCGATTCATTCAGCCTACTCCCATTTTCACCTATTCACAGCCCCTTTGCTCCGTCTTCTGCGGATTGCCGACCAATGTGGTTCCTTCCACCCCGGTCATCGCCAAATTGGTGCCTGACAGCATCGCAGCCCTCTTTGGCGATCCCGCAGTGCCTGCTTCCATACGGAAGCCACGGTAAGGGAAAGAAAAAGATTAAAGAATTCCGGGTCCCGCCCCGGCCAGCGATTGCGGTTGGAAGATAGACAGTACGAAGATCGCCTACGCTGGTCTTCGCGGGTCTGCCTCGACGCCGTTATACCAGCCGCGCCTGACGCACCGCCGCTGCGATGAACGCGGCGTACAGCGGATGCGGATCGAACGGCTTCGACTTCAGTTCGGGATGGTATTGCACGCCGACGAACCACGGATGGTCCGGCCGCTCGATGGTCTCGGGCAATACCCCGTCCGGCGACATGCCGGAGAACCGCATCCCGGTCCGCTCCAGGCACGCCTTGTAGTGCACGTTCACCTCGTAGCGGTGCCGGTGCCGCTCCTCGATCCGCGCGGCGCCACCATACAGCTCCGATACCAGCGAGCCGGGGCTCAGCACCGCCGGATAGGCGCCCAGCCGCATCGTGCCGCCGAGGTCGCCGCCTTCCATCCGCCGCTCGATCTCGTTGCCGCGCGCCCATTCGGTGAGCAGGCCGACCACCGGCTCGTCGCACGGCCCGAACTCGGTGGACGACGCGAGGCGCAGGCCGGCGAGGTTCCGCGCCGCCTCGATCACCGCCATCTGCATGCCGAAGCAGATGCCGAAGAACGGCACGTTCTTCTCGCGCGCGAAGCGCACCGCCTCGATCTTGCCCGGCGTGCCGCGCTCGCCGAAGCCGCCGGGCACCAGGATGCCATTGCACTCCTCCAGCCGGTGCACCGCGCCGCCGTTCTCGAACACCTCGCTGTCCACCCAGTCGAGCTGCACCTTCACGCGGTTGGCGATGCCGCCATGCGCCAGCGCCTCGGCCAGCGACTTGTAGCTGTCGAGCAGGTTGGTGTACTTGCCGACCACGGCGATGCGCACCTCGCCCTCGGGTGCGCGGATCGCCTCGACGATGTCCTGCCAGCGCGACAGGTCCGGCGCGTTGTCCGCCGGCAGGCGGAAATGCCGCAGCACCTCGCGGTCCATCCCCTCGGCGTGGTAGCTCATCGGCACCGCGTAGATCGTGTCCACGTCGAGCGCCGCGATCACCGCCTGCGGGCGCACGTTGCAGAACAGCGCGATCTTGCGCCGCTCGTTCTCCGGGATCGGCCGGTCGCAGCGGCACAGCAGCATCTGCGGCTGGATGCCGACGTTCAGCAGTTCCTTCACCGAGTGCTGCGTCGGCTTGGTCTTCAGCTCGCCGGCCGACGGAATATAGGGCACCAGCGTCAGGTGAACGAACATGGCCTGCTCGGGACCCAGTTCGTTCCCCAGCTGGCGGATCGCCTCGAGAAACGGCAGGCTCTCGATGTCGCCGACCGTGCCGCCGATCTCCACCAGCACGAAATCGAAATCGCCGGTGCCGCGGACGATCGCCTCCTTGATCGCGTCGGTGATGTGCGGGATCACCTGCACGGTGGCGCCCAGGTAGTCGCCATGCCGTTCCTTGGCGATCACCTCGGAGTAGATGCGCCCCGTGGTCGCGTTGTCGAAGCGGTTGGCCGGCACGCCGGTGAAGCGCTCGTAGTGGCCGAGATCCAGGTCGGTCTCGGCGCCGTCGTCGGTGACGTAGACCTCGCCGTGCTGGTACGGCGACATCGTGCCGGGATCGACGTTCAGGTAGGGATCGAGCTTGCGCAGCCGCACGGAGAAGCCGCGCGCCTGCAACAGGGCGCCGAGTGATGCCGAGGCGATGCCTTTGCCCAGGGAGGAGACCACGCCGCCGGTGATGAACACGTACCGCGTCATGGGCGGCCAGTATACGAAGCCGAATCGGCCGACGGGAAGCCCGCTGTGCGGGTATTCCGCAGCTGTTACGTCCGGCCGGCTCAGTTGGTCGGGACGGACGGGCCTTTGGGCACCGCCGGGGGCGCCGGGGCCTGGGCGGCGGGCGCCGAGGCCGGCGGCGGGTTTTCCAGCAGCGTGCGGCCGACCCCGGTGGTGCCGTGGTTCAACAGCGCCAGGGCCAGCGACAGCCCCATGAACACCGTGGCAAGGATCGCGGTGGTGCGGGTCAGCAGGTTGGCGGTGCCGCGCCCCGACATGAACGAGCCCATGCCCTGCGAGCTACCGATCCCCAGCCCGCCGCCCTCGCTGCGCTGGATGAGCACAACGCCAATCAGCGCCAGCGTGACGAACAGGTGGATGATCAACAGGACGGTGGTCACGGCAGCGCTCCCAGAGGCGGGGGTTCTATCCCCTTCCCGCCGCCGCCGGCAATCGTCGGGCCGCCGGCCGAGGCGCTGTGTGGTCCGGCGGCGCCAACCATTACCCGCCGGTCAGCCGGCGGTGTCGCACGCGGCGCGGGCGATCGCCAGGAAATCGTCCGCCTTCAGGCTCGCCCCGCCGATCAGTCCGCCGCCGACATGCGGCACGGCGAGCAGCGCGGCGGCGTTGGCCGGGCGCATCGAACCGCCGTACAGGATGCGGATCGCCTGCCCCGCCTCGCCGAACTGGCGCACCAGCTCCTCACGGATGAACGCGTGCATGGTGGCCACGTCCTGCTCGGTGGCGGTGCGGCCGGTGCCGATCGCCCAGACTGGCTCGTACGCCACCACACCGGCGAACGGCTTCGGCAGGCTGCCAGCGAGCTGCCATCCCACCACCTCGGTCTCCTGCCCGCCCGTCCGCTGCTCGTCGGTCTCGCCGACGCAGACGATCGGGGTAAGCCCAGCCTCGGTCGCGGCCAGCACCTTCTCGCGCACCAGTTCGTCGGTCTCGGCGTGGTTCTGGCGGCGCTCCGAGTGGCCG
Organism: uncultured Alphaproteobacteria bacterium; assembly: GCA_963812075.1. Classification (GTDB taxonomy): domain Bacteria; phylum Pseudomonadota; class Alphaproteobacteria; order Acetobacterales; family Acetobacteraceae; genus JAMXLO01. The sequence goes on along the minus strand of CAWETN010000009.1, from coordinate 388,612 downwards.
AGGATCACCCAGGTCGCGCCGGCGTCGCGCAGCATGGCGGCGGAGACATCGCCGGTATGGGCGCCCTGCGGCTGGGTGTGGCAGTCCTGCCCGCCCACCGCGACGGGCGAACCGGACAGGGCACGCGCCACGGCCTCGAGCGCGGTGAACGGCGGACAGACCAGCAGATCGCACGCCAGGTCCTGGGCGCCCGCCCGCACCCCGGCTGCCAACTCGGCGGCCGGAGCGCGCAACATGTGCATCTTCCAGTTGCCGGCGATCAGCTGGGGCATGGCCATTCCTCCGTCCGAGGCGCCATCAAGCCACGCGCTGCGTCGATTGAACAACCCCGGACGGGTGCGCTAGTGCTTCGCCCCGGACAAGTGATGCGACGGACGCGACGTCGGCCCGGGAAGCGCTCCGCATCGCCCCCACCGCCACCAGAGGCCTGCCCGCATGATCTCCGCCTTCCGCCGCTACCTCGATTCCTGGGTGGCCCGTGCCTTCTTCCTGATCATGGTGCTCGCATTCATCTTCTGGGGCGTGGGCGACGTGGCACGGCTGATCCGCACCACCACCTGGGCCGCCAAGGTCGGCGGGCAGACCATCGAGGGCTTTCAGCTGGACGACGCCTATCGGCGCGAACTGGCGCAGGTGACGCGCAATCTTCCGCCAGGGCAGGAGCCGACCCAGGAGATGCGCGACGCCGCGGCGCGCGAGGCGCTCCAGCAGCTGATCACCCAGGCGGCGCTGAGCGAGGAACTGCAGCGGCTGCGCATCGTGGCCCCGGACCAGGCGGTGCGTCAGTCGGTGTTCGCCATGCCCGCGTTCCAGGGGTCGAACGGGCAGTTCGATCGCGATACCTTCCTGGCGCGGCTGCGGAACAGCAACCTGACCGAAGCCCGCTTCCTCGACATGATGCGCGCCGACCTCGAACAGCGGCAGCTGCTCGAGACGGTGAGTACCGGCGCAGCGACGCCGGAGGCCCTGCTCCGCCGGCTGTTCCAGGCGCGGTTCGAGAAGCGCTCAGCCGATATGGTGGAATTCCCGCTCGCCGCGGCGCCCGAGCCGCCGGCCCCGACCGAGGCCGACCTGCAACGCTGGTACGATAACCACCCCGATCGCTATTCCTCGCCGGAATACCGCAAGATCAAGGCTGTGGTTCTATCGCCTCAGACATTGGAGAAAGACATCGAGGTCACGGACGCCGAGCTTCATGCGGCCTACGAACAGCGCAAGGATCAGTATGTGAAGCCGGCCCGGCGCTCGGTGCAGGTGGTCTCGGTCGGCGACGAGGCGAAGGCCAAGGCGCTGGCCGACAGCTGGCGCGGCGGTGCCGATTGGTCCGCGATGCAGAAGGCGGCGCAGGACGCCGGCGGCTCGGCGATCGCGCTGGAAGACGCGACCGAGCGCGAGCTGCCCGACCCGGAGCTGGCACGGACGGTGTTCGCGGCTGCACCCGACACGGTGACCGGTCCGCAGAAGGGCGCGCTGAGCTGGCACGTCGTGCGGATCACCAAGGCGACGCCCGGCAGTGAGCAGAGCTTCGACCAGGTGAAGGATGCCCTGCGGAACGACGTGCTGGCCGCCAAGGCGGCCGACCTGATGTATGACCGGGCCAACAAGGTGGACAACGTGCTGGGCAGCGGCGCCAGCCTTGACGAGATGCCCAGCGGCCTTGGGCTGGTAGGCGTCACCGGCTCACTCGACGCCCAGGGCAATACCGCCGAGGGGACGCCCGCCCCGATCCCCGGCCCCGCCGAACTCAGGGCCGCGCTGGTGAAGGCAGCATTCGACGCGCAGAAGGGCGACCCGCCGCGGCTGGTCGAGGTGCAGACGCCGTCGACCGGCGGCACCGCCTATTACGCCCTTGCCCTCGAGGACGTCACGCCGCCGTCGGTCAAGCCCTTCGACAGCGTCAAGGAGCAGGTCGCGGCGGACTGGACCCGCGACGCGCAGCGGCACACGCAGGAAGCGGCTGCCGCGAAACTGCTGGCGGCGGTGAAGGGCGGACAGTCCTTGTCCGACGCGGCGGCGGTGGCCGGCGTGACCGTGCGTCGCACGCCGCTGGTCACCCGGGGCGCCGGTGCCGAAGGCATGCCGGTGCAGCTCGAACAGCGGCTGTTCTCGCTCAGGCAGGGCGAGCCGACGATGGTGGAGACGCCGGAAGGCTTCGTCGTCGCTGTCCCGGCCGAGATCGTCGAGGCCGATCCGAAGGCGGATCCCACTGGCTACAGCGAACTGCGCAGCAACGTCGAGCGCTCGATCGGCGCCGACCTGGTCAGCGTCTTCGCCGATGCATTGCGCGAGCGCGCCGAGCCGCGCATCAATCAGCAGGTCCTGAACAACGTCACCGGTCAACAGCCATGAACGTAGCCGTCTCGCCGGGCTTCGCCGGCTTCCGTGCAGCCTACGAAAGCGGGCGCGGCACGCTGGTATGGCAGCGCGGCGTGGCCGACCTGGAAACGCCGGTGGCCGCCTTCCTGAAGCTGGCGTATGGCCGGCCGAACGCGTTCCTGCTCGAGAGCGTGGAAGGCGGCGCTGCGCGCGGACGCTACTCGATCATCGGCATGGAACCGGACCTGATCTGGCGCTGCCGGGACGGGCGTGCCGAGGTGAACCGCTACGCGCAGTCGGCGCCGCATGCGTTCGTGCCGGAGATGCGGCCGGCACTCGACAGCCTGCGCGCGATGATCGCGGAGACCAGGCTCGACGTGCCGGCCAACCTGCCGCCGATGGCCGGCGGTCTGGTAGGCTACCTGGGCTACGACATGGTGCGGCAGATGGAACGCCTGCCGGTGAAGAACCGCGATGTCATCGACGTGCCCGAAGGCCTGATGATGCGGCCGACGCTGTTCGCGATCTTCGACAACGTGAACGACGAACTGACGCTGGCCGCACCCGTGTATCCGCAGGCCGACATGAGCGCGGAGGCCGCATGGCAGCATGCGCAGACGCGGCTTGCGGAGGCGGAGGCGGCGCTGGAACGGCCGCTGCCGCACGCGCCGCCGCCGGTGATGCTGCCCGACCCACCGGCGCCTAGCTCCAACTTCAGCAAGCCCGACTTCCTGGCCGCGGTGGACCGCTGCAAGGAGTACATCGCAGCGGGCGACGCGTTCCAGATCGTCATCAGCCAGCGCTTCTCGGTGCCGTTCGTGCTGCCGCCGTTCTCGCTGTATCGAGCGCTGCGGCGGATCAATCCGGCGCCATTCCTGTTCTATCTCGATTTCGGCGGTTTCTCCGTCGTCGGATCGAGTCCCGAGGTGCTGGTGCGCCTGCGCGACGGCACGGTGACGATCCGCCCGCTTGCGGGAACGCGGCGGCGCGGGACAAGCTACGAGGAGGATCAGGCGCTGGAGGCGGAACTGATCTCCGATCCGAAGGAGCGCGCCGAGCACCTGATGCTGCTGGATCTCGGGCGCAACGATGTCGGGCGGGTGGCGGAAATCGGCTCGGTGAAGGTAACCGAGAGCTTCGCCATCGAGCGGTTCAGCCACGTCATGCACATCTCCTCCAATGTGGAAGGCAAGCTGCGCAATGGGCTGGACGCACTGGATGCGCTGGTCGGCGGTTTTCCGGCGGGCACGCTGTCGGGCGCGCCGAAAGTACGCGCGATGGAGATCATCGAGGAACTCGAGCCCGACCGGCGCAACATCTACGCGGGATGCATCGGCTACTTCGCTGCCAACGGCACGATGGACACCTGCATCGGCCTGCGTACCGCGCTGGTGAAGGACGGGGTGATGCACGTGCAGGCCGGCGCAGGAATCGTGGCCGATTCGGAACCTGAGTTCGAGCACGAGGAATGCCGCCAGAAGGCCCGTGCGCTGATGCGCGCCGCAGAAGAGGCGGTGCGATTCGCCGCCGGGAAGTCAGGCAGCAACAACCAGCGTTAGCTCAGCGCGGCGGCACCATGTTGCGTGGCGTCTGCCCGGGCGGCGTGGGCTCGGGCCGCGGCGCAGGTTCGCCCGGCGCACCTTGCAGGATCATGCCGCCGCCCTGGAAGGCGCGGTTCGCCTCCGGCGTGAACGGGCCGTGGTCGATCGGGACCTGTGATGAGCGCGGGGGCTGGGTGGTGGGCTGGGCGTAGGACGGACCCGCGACCAGCGCGGCGGCGAGGGAAAGCCCGATCAGTCGATACATCGGCAGTTCCTCCTTCGTAGTCTGTCTTTGATATATGACATAAATCGCCGGGCGACACCGCCCCGCGCCCGCATTGGCCGTGCCAAACGGTAGTATTGCGTGACAGCAGAATCAACTTGACGTTTCACGGATTCCTGGTTCTGATGGCGCAGCCAGTCAGAATTGCGTAACCGCAATGCTATTGCATTGCGATTCCAGTACAACAATAAGTCCGAGCGGCTTTGTTGGGACGCCGTTACATCCACAATAAGGGGAGAACCTCATGGCGTCACCTGTCATTTCGGTAAGGAATCTTCTCGTCAGCGAGAGCGACGGCGTTGCCGACTTCGCCGTGATACTGAGCGAAGCCAGCGCCAGCCCGGTGACCGTATCGTACAACACCGGCAACGCCACGGCGGCGAACGGCTCCGACTTTACCGCTGCCAGTGGGACGCTGACGTTCGCGCCGGGCACGACGGTGCAGCACGTTCTGGTCCCGATCATCGACAATGCGGTGGCGGAACCGACGGAGAGCTTCTTTTTCAACCTGTTCACCCCGACCAACGCGGCGATCGGCAACACCAGCGCGGTCGCCACCATCGTCGACAACGACGGAGTGAGCGGCACTCCGGTCATGTCGGTGCGCGACCAGGTCGTGGACGAGGCAGCCGGAACAGCGACGTTCGCGGTGGTCCTGGACCGGCCCAGCGTCAGTGCAGTGACAGTCAGCTATACGACCGCTGCCGGCACAGCCGGGGCGGCTGATTTCTCTCCGGTCAGCGGCACGCTCGCCTTCGCGCCTGGCGACGTCGTGCAGCTGGTCACGGTTCCGATCACCAACGATGCGGCGGCGGAGCAGAACGAGACGTTCGATCTCGTGCTTTCCTCGGCGGTCGGTGCGACGTTGCCGGATCCGCGGGCGACGGCACTGATCGCAGCGAACGACCAGCCAGCAGTGGTCACACCGGTGATCTCGGTGGCCAATCTCGTGGTGGGCGAGAGCGACGGATTCGCCGAATTCGTCGTGCGCCTCAGCGCACCGAGCGCCAACACGGTGAGCGTCGCATACAACAACGCGAACCAGACCGCGGCCAACGGCTCCGACTACACGGCGGTCAGCGGCACGCTGACGTTCGCACCGGGCGAGACGACGAAAACGGTGCGGATACCGATCACCAACGACACGGTGGCGGAGCGGAACGAAAGCCTTCTCGTCAACCTATTCAGCCCGGTGAACGCGGTACTCGGCAATACCGAAGCAGAGGTCTCTATCATCGACAACGATGCGACGAGCGGCACGCCGGTGATGGCGGTCGGCGACCGCGTGGTTGATGAGTCAGCCGGAGTGGTGAGCTTCGTCGTGACGCTGGACCGGCCGAGCGCCGGCACGGTCACCGCCAGCTATACTACCGCCAACGGCACCGCGGGTGCGGCCGATTTCACTGCCACGAGCGGAACCGTGGCGTTCGCGCCTGGCGAGACCGCCAAGACGATCACCGTGCCGATCACGAACGATGCGTTGGCCGAGGCCGACGAGACATTCGATCTGGTGCTCTCCTCACCGACCGGAGCGACGTTGCCGGATCCAAAGGCCACCGCGTTGATCGCCGCGAACGACCAGCTGGCCGCGACTACGCCGATCATCTCGGTCGCCGATGTCGTCGTCGGCGAAAGCGATGCGTTTGCTGAATTCGTGGTGCGGCTGAGCGCACCGAGCGCCGGCACGGTGACGGTGTCCTACAACAACGCGAACCAGACCGCGGCCAACGGGTCGGACTACGTTGCGGCGAGCGGCACGCTGACCTTCGCGCCGGGCGAGACGGTCAAAAGCGTCCGGGTGCCGATCATCAACGACGTGCTGGTGGAGAACAAGGAAGACTTCCTGTTCAACCTGTTCAGCCCGACAGGTGGGGTGATCGGCAACAGCAGTGCGACGGCCACCATCATCGACAACGATGCGGCAAGCGGCACGCCGGTGATGTCGATCGGTGACCGGGTCGTGGACGAGGCCGCCGGCGTCGTGGCATTTGTGGTGACGCTGGACCGGCCGAGTTCCGGCACCGTCACGGCCAGCTATACCACCGCCGCCGGCACGGCCGGGGCGGCCGATTTTCGGCCAACCAACGGCGTTGTGGCCTTTGCCCCCGGGGAGACGGCGAAGACGATCTTCGTACCCATCATCAATGACACCGTGGCGGAAGGCGACGAGAAGTTCGACCTCGTGTTGTCGGCGCCGGTCGGCGCGACTCTGCCCGATCCGCGCGGGACGGCGGTGATCGTCGGCAACGACCAGACGGCGGTGGCGCTTCCCGTCATTTCGGTGGCCAACGCGGTCGTGGGCGAGAGCGACGGGTATGCCGAGTTCGTGGTGCGCCTGAACGCGCCCAGCGCAAGCGTCGTCACCGTCTCATACAATGATGCGAACCAAACCGCGGCGAATGGCTCCGACTATGTTGCAGTGAGCGGGACCCTGAATTTCGCGCCGGGCGAGACGGTCAAGACCGTTCGGGTGCCCATCATCAACGACACTGCGGTCGAATCGAAGGAGGACTTCCTCCTCAATCTGTTCAGTCCGGTGAACGCTGCCATCGGCAACACCAGCGCAGTGGCGACCATCATCGACAACGACGCGCCCAGCGGCACACCGTTGATGTCCATCGGCGACAAGGTGGTAGACGAGACGGCGGGCCTGGTGACGTTCACCGTCACTCTCGATCGTCCAAGCACCGCCACTGTAACGGCGAACTACGCGACCGCTGCAGGGACGGCCAGTACCGCCGATTTTACGCCGGCGAGCGGAACGCTGGCGTTCGCCCCGGGCGAGACGGTGAAGACGGTCAGCGTGCCGATCACCGACGATGCGCTGGCCGAGGGGATCGAGACGTTCGACCTGGTGCTGTCGGCCGCGGTCGGAGCAACGCTGCCGGACCCACGCGGCACCGCCCTGATCGGTGCCAACGACCAGCCGACGGCTGCCGTTCCGGTCGTCTCGGTGGCCGACGTCGTCGCGGGAGAGAGCGACGGCTACGCCCAGTTCGTCGTCCGGCTGAGCGCGCCGAGTGCCAGCCAGGTGACGGTATCGTACAACGACGCGAACGCGACGGCAGCAAACGGCAGCGATTATGTCGCGGTCAGCGGCACGCTCAACTTTGCGCCGGGCGAGACGGTGAAGACTGTGCTGGTGCCGATCATCGACGACACCACAGCGGAATCGAAGGAAGATTTCCTCTTCAATCTGTTCAGCCCGGTGAACGCCGCCATCGGTAACAGCGGCGCGCTGGCGACCATCATCGACAACGACGCGGCCAGCGGTACGCCCATTATCGCGGTCGGCGATCCGATCGTGGACGAAACGGCCGGGACGGCAACCTTCGCCGTCACGCTGGACCGGCCAAGCACCGGCACGGTGACGATGAACTATGCGACCGTCGCCGGAACCGCAGGCACGACCGATTACACGCCGGTGACCGGAACGCTGGCCTTCGGGCCGGGCGAGACGGCGAAGACCGTGGTCGTGCCGATCGCGGATGACGCCCTCGCCGAGGGAGACGAAAAGTTCGACCTGCTCCTGTCCGCACCCGTGGGGGGAACGCTGCCGGACGCGCGCGGCACCGCGCTGATCGACGCCAGCGACCAGCCGACCGTGGCTGTTCCGGTCATCTCGGTGGCCAACATCGTGGCAGGCGAGAGCGACGGCTACGCACGCTTCGTGGTCCGGCTGAATGCTCCGAGTGCCGGTACGGTGACGGTGTCGTACAACAATGCCAACGCAACTGCCGCCACCGGCAGCGACTACGTCGCCGTGAGCGGCACGCTCAACTTCGCACCCGGCGAGACCGAGAAGACGGTATTGGTGCCGATCATCAACGACACCACGGCCGAGTTGAAGGAGGATTTCCTACTCAACCTGTTCAGTCCGGTGAATGCCGTCATCGGCAATACCTCCGCGATGGCAACCATCGTCGACAACGATGCAACGAGCGGAACGCCGGTGATCGCCATCGACGATCCGGTGGTGAACGAGTCGTCCCGCGTGGCGACCTTCGCCGTCAGTCTCGATCGCCCCAGCACCGGGACGGTGACGGTGAACTATGCGACCGCCGCCGGGACGGCCGGCGCAGCCGACTTCACCGCGGTGACGGGTACGCTTGCCTTCGCGCCCGGCGAGACGGTGAAGACGGTCACCGTGCCGCTCACCGACGACACGCTGGCCGAAGGCGACGAACGGTTCGACCTGGTGCTGTCGGCCCCGGTCGGGGCTACCCTGCCCGATCCACGTGGAACCGCATTGATTGCTGCGAGCGACCAGCCCGTCGCCGCCACGCCGGGCATCTCGGTCGTGCCGGTAGTTGCAGGCGAGGCTGACGGCTTCGCGGAATTCGTCGTCCGCCTGAGCGCACCGAGCGCCAGTGCGGTCTCCGTGTCGTACAATGACGCCAACAGCACTGCGCTGACCGGCTCCGACTACGTCGCGGTGAGCGGCACGCTGACGTTTGCCCCTGGCGAGACGGCGAAGGCAGTCCGCGTCCCGATCATCAACGATGCCGTGGCGGAATTCTGACGAGACCTTCTTCTTCAACCTGTTCAGTCCGGTGAACGCGACGATTGCCGCGGGGTCGACCAACGTTACCGCGACCATCGTGGACGACGACACGGCGCCGGTCCTCGGGTTCGGCGCCAGCAACGATACCTACAACGTCAATCAGTCAGGCACCCGGATCATCGAAGCGGCCAACGGCGGCACGGACACCGTCCGATCCAGCGCGACGTTTACGCTCGCAGCGAACGTCGAGAACCTGACCCTAACGGGCGCGGGTGCGATCAACGGCACTGGCAACACCGGCAACAACGTGATCACCGGCAACGCCGGGAACAACGTCCTGAACGGCCTTGGGGGTGTGGACACCGTTAGCTACGCAACGGCCGCCGCTCCGGTCACGGTCTCGCTGGCGCTCACGGCGGCGCAGAACACGGGCGGCGGCGGCACGGACACGTTGACCGGCTTCGAGAACCTGACGGGCAGTGCGTTCGGCGACACGCTGACCGGCAGCAACGGCGCCAATACCATCACCGGCGGCGCGGGTGCCGACACGATGGCGGGTGGGCTGGGGAACGACACCTACTTCGTCGACAACCCTGGCGATGTGGTGACCGAAGCCGCCGGCGGAGGCACCGACACGGTGTTCGCCGGTGTGGACTATAGCCTGACGAGCGGGTCCCAGATCGAATTCCTGCGCGCCAACGCCGGCGCGGTCGGATTGAGCCTCACCGGGAACGAATTGGCCAACGCCATCGTGGGCGGCACGGGCAACGACACGCTGACCGGTGCGGTGGGCGCCGATACGCTCACCGGCGGGGCCGGGGCCGATACCTTCGTCTATGCGGCGCTGTCCGACTCGACGGTGGCAGCCGGCGGACAGGACACGATCACCGACTTCTCCAGTGCCGCCGGCGACAAGATCGACCTGCACCTGATCGACGCCTCGACCAGCCTGGCTGGCGACCAGCCATTCAACTTCATCGGCGCCAACCCGTTCTCCGGCACGGCAGGCGAACTCGATTTCACGACCGCGGGCGGCAACACCATCGTCGCGGGGGACGTGAACGGCGACAAGGCGGCTGATTTCTCGATCGTGCTGACCGGGAACCTGGTGCCGGCCGCATCCGACTTCATCCTGTAGCGAGCCCCGCGGGACTTGAGACCCGGGCGCCGGCGGGCCACACTCCGCCGTCCGCCCGGGGATGCTTCAGGATGATCCTGCTGATCGACAACTACGACTCGTTCACCTTCAACCTGTTCCACTTCCTGGGCGATGTTGGCGCGCACTGCGAGGTTTGGCGCAACGACAGGATCAGCGTGACCGACGCGCTGGCCGCGGCACCCGAGGCGATCGTGCTGTCGCCCGGTCCGTGCACGCCGAACGAGGCCGGCATCTGCCTGGACCTGATCGCTGCCGCCGCCGGCAGGGTGCCGGTGCTGGGGGTCTGTCTCGGGCATCAGGCAATCGGCCAGGCGTTCGGCGGCAGCGTCGTGCGCGCACCGGCGCCGATGCACGGCAAGGTCAGCCGCATCTTCCACGCCACCACCGACATCCTGGAGGGCCTGCCCTCGCCGTTCAGCGCGACGCGCTACCACAGCCTGATCGTCGATCGCGCGACGCTGCCGGAGGTGCTGGTGCCGACCGCCTGGACCGAGGACGGCCTGGTCATGGCCATGCGCCACCGGTCGCTGCCCGTGTTCGGTGTACAGTTCCATCCGGAGAGCATCGCCAGCCAGCATGGCCATGAACTTCTGGCAAACTTCCTGGCGATCGCGCGCGGCACGAACGCGCCGGCGCGGGCGGCCTGACCGCACGCGGTGTCGAACGATCTCAAGCCTTATCTGGCGCGGCTCGCCGCCGGCGAGACGCTGACCGACACCGAGGCCGAAGCCGCCTTCGACACGATCATGTCCGGCGAGGCGACGCCGGCGCAGATCGGCGCGCTACTGATGGCAATGCGTGTGCGGGGTGAGACGGTGGCGGAACTCACCGGCGCGGTGCGCGCCATGCGCGCACGGATGACCGCGGTCGCTGCCCCACCCGACGCGATCGACGTCTGCGGCACCGGGGGCGATGCGGCCGGCACGCTGAACGTCTCCACCGCGGTGACATTCGTGGTGGCCGGCTGCGACGTGCCGGTGGCCAAGCACGGCAACCGCGCGCTGTCGTCGCGCACCGGCGGCGCCGACGTGCTGGCCGCGCTGGGAGTGAACGTGGACGTGCCGCTCGAGCGGCTGCCTGACATCCTGCGCGCGGCGAAATGTGCATTCCTGTTCGCGCCGCGCCATCACCCGTCGATGCGCCACGCGGCGGGCCCCCGCGTCGAACTGGGTACGCGGACGATCTTCAACCTGCTGGGACCGCTGGCCAACCCGGCGCGGGTGCGCCGCCAGTTCACCGGCGTGTTCGCACCCGAATGGGCCGCACCGATGGCCGAGACGCTGGGCCGTCTGGGCAGCGAAGCCGCCTGGGTGGTGCACGGCCAGGGGCTCGACGAACTGACCGTCGCCGGCGAGAACAAGGTTGCGGCGTGGCAGGGCGGCAGCTTGCGATGCTTTACCATCTGCCCGGAGGAGGCCGGCCTGTCGCGCGCGCCCATCGAGGCGATCCGCGGCGGCGATGCCGCACTGAACGCTGCGACGCTGCAGGCGTTGCTGCAGGGTGCTATCGGTCCCTATCGCGACACGGTGCTGTTGAACGCCGGTGGGGCACTCGTTGTCGCAGGGCGGGCCGCCGATATACGCGACGGAATCGGCCTCGCCGTCCGCTCGATTGCAACCGGCGCCGCCCTTGCGGCCTTGGAGACGCTGCGACGCGAGACCGCGGTGCACTGAAGGACCCGATGCCCGACCTCTCCGACCTCTCCGGCTCCAACGTTCTCACACAGATCTGCGCCGACACGCGCGCCGCGGTGGCGGAGGCGAAGATCAAGACCAGCCTCGACGCGCTGCGGGCGCAGATTGCCGCACGCAACGGGGAGGCCCCCCGCGGCTTCGGCCTGGCTTTGAAGGAAGCGGTCGCGCAGGGCCGCTACGGGCTGATCGCCGAGATCAAGAAGGCCTCGCCGTCCGGCGGGCTGATCCGGCCAGACTTCGATCCTCCGGCGCTTGCCCGCGCCTATCGCGACGGCGGCGCGTCGTGCCTCTCGGTGCTGACCAACTTCCCGCACTTTCGGGGCAGCCGGCAGCACCTCGAAACGGTGCGGGCCGCGGTCGATCTGCCGGTGCTGCGCAAGGATTTCATCCTGGAACCCTGGCAGGTCTACGAGAGCCGGGCGATGGGGGCCGACTGCATCCTGCTGATCCTCGCCGCGCTGACCGACAGCGAGGCGCGCGAACTCGAGGCGCTGGCGCGGGCCCTGGACATGGACGTGCTGGCCGAAGTGCACGACCAGCGCGAGGTCGAGCGGGCGCTTGGCCTGGAAACGTCGCTGATCGGCATCAATAACCGCAATCTAAAGACCTTGGTCACCGACCTTTCAACGACCGAGGAGCTGGCGCCGCAGGTGCCGCCCGATCGCTTCCTGATCGCCGAGAGCGGCATCCGCGCCCATGCTGACCTCCGGCGCCTCGCCGCAGCCGGCGCGCAGTGCTTCCTGGTCGGCGAGAGCCTGATGCGGCAGCCCGACGTGGCGGCGGCAACGCGCACGCTGCTGACCGGCCCGGCATGACCGGGGACTTCACGCATTTCGACGCGAGTGGCCAGGCGGCGATGGTGGACGTCGGCGCCAAGCCGGTCACCGAGCGGTCCGCCACGGCGCGCGCCCGGGTCGCCATGCTGCCCGCCACCGCGGCGCTGATCCGCAGCGGCGGGGCGAAGAAGGGCGATGTGCTGGGCGTGGCGCGGATCGCCGGCATCATGGCGGCGAAGCGGACGTCGGAGCTGATCCCGCTGTGCCATCCGCTGCCGATCACCGCGGTCGCGCTGGAACTGACGGTCGGCGAAGCGGCGGTCGAGATTGCCGCGACCGTGCGCACCACCGGGCAGACCGGCGTGGAGATGGAGGCGCTGACGGCTGCGTCGGTGGCAGCGCTGACGGTCTACGACATGTGCAAATCGGTCGATCGCGGCATGCGCATCGAGGCGCTGCGCCTGACCCACAAGGCGGGCGGCAAGTCGGGTGAGTTCGTCCAGGACTAGCCGGTTCGACATCGCGATCATCGGCGGTGGCATCAACGGCTGCGGCATCGCGCGCGATGCCGCAGGACGCGGGCTGTCGGTGCTGCTGGTCGAGCAGGGTGACCTTGCCTCCGGCACCTCGTCAGCCTCGACCAAGCTGATCCATGGCGGGCTGCGCTACCTGGAGCACTACGCGTTCCGCCTGGTGCGGGAGTCGCTGGCCGAGCGCGAGGTGCTGCTGCGCGCCGCGCCGCACCTCGTTCGCCCGATGCGCTTCGTGCTGCCGTACCATGCCGGGCTGCGGCCGTGGTGGCTGATCCGGGCGGGACTGTTCCTGTACGACCACCTGGGCGGGCGGGAGGTCCTGAAGGGCACGCGCGCACTGGATCTGCGCACCGACCAGGCCGGCGGGCCGCTCCGGCCGCAATTCGTGCGCGGCTTCGAATACTCCGACTGCCGGGTGGATGACGCTCGGCTGGTGGTGCTGAATGCCCGCGACGCGGCGGCCCGCGGCGCCGACATCCGCACGCGAACGCGCTGCACGGACGCCAGGCACGCGGACGGCCTGTGGCATCTGACCATGCAGGACGGCGGGACCAGCGAAGCACGTGTCCTAGTGAATGCCGCAGGACCATACGTCAGCCGGGTGCTGCACGACGTGGTGGGCGAGACGGCGCCGCAGCGGATCAGACTGGTGAAGGGCAGCCACATCGTCGTGCCGCGGCTCTATCGACACGATCGCAGCTACATCTTCCAGAACGCGGATGGCCGGGTGTGCTTCGCGATCCCCTACGAGCGCGACTTCACGCTGATCGGCACGACCGACGCGGACTGGTCAGGCGATCCCGCGGCGGTGACGAGTTCCGCGGACGAGGAACGCTATCTGTGCCGCGCCGTCAGCGAGTATCTGCGCGCGCCGGTCGATCCGGCGGCTATCGTCTGGCGCTATGCGGGGGTGCGGCCGTTGCTGGACGACGGCGCCAGCAAAGCGCAGGAGGCGACGCGCGACTATGTGCTGACGCTGGAGCACCCTGCCCTGCTGTCGGTGTTCGGCGGCAAGATCACCACCTATCGGCGGCTTGCCGAGGCGGTGATGGCGAAGCTGGCATGCTGCTTCCCCGGTATGGGCGGCGCGTGGACGGCGGGCACCCCGCTACCCGGCGGGGACTTCCCCTGGGACCAGATCGATGAGGTGCGCAGCGATCTTGCACGGCGTTTTCTGTTCCTGACCGACAGCACCTGCGAGCGGCTAATCCGGGCCTACGGCATGGCAGCGGTCGAGCTGCTCGGCGACGCCCGCAGCGTTGCCGACATGGGTCGCGTGTTCGGCGCCGATCTCACCGAGCGCGAGATCGACTGGCAGATCCGCACCGAATGGGCGCGGTGTGCCGAGGATGTGCTCTGGCGGCGCAGCAAACTCGGCCTCCGCTTCACCGCCGCCGAGACGGCTGCGCTCGATGCGTGGTTGGGCGAGCGCCCGCTGGCGTTCTCGTCCGGGTCATGAGCCGGCATGCGGTGAACGCTGCGGCATTGCCGTCGTCAGGGCGAACGGCGGTCCTGGTCGGGCGGTTCATCGTCGAACAGGATGCGGTTGGCGGCGCCTTCCAGATCCTCGTACTGGCCGGAGCGGAGCGACCACAGGAAGACCGCGAGGCCGCCGCCGCCGAGCAACAGGCTCGCACCGAGCAGGTAAAGGATGACGTTCACCAGGTCCGGCCCTGCAGGCGAAAGCTGTTCGCCAGCACCACCAGTGACGAGCCCGACATCGCGGCGGCGGCAAGCCAGGGTGTGACGAACCCTGCCACCGCCAGCGGCACCATCAGCGCGTTGTAGCCGATCGACAGCACGAGGTTCTGCCGCGTCACCGACCGGGCGCGTCGCGCGGCCTCGATCAGCGTGGCGACGGGCGCCAGCAGGCGGCCCTGGAACACCACGTCGGAGACGGTCTGGCTGATATCGGCGGCGCTTGCCGGCGAGGCCGACACGCTGGCGGCCGCAAGCGAGGGGCTGTCGTTCAGGCCGTCACCGACCATCAGCACCTTGCGGCCGTCGCCGGCCAACGCCTCCACGGCAGCGACCTTGCGGAGCGGCGTGCACTCGGCCGTCCAGGAACCGATGCCCAGGGCAGCGGCGATCGGTGCGACCGCCGCCGGGTTGTCACCGGACAGCAGGCGTACGTCGAGCCCAAGGTCGCGCAGCCGTTGCAACGTTTCCGCAGCATCGGAACGCAGGGTCTCGGCGAAGCGGAAGACCGTCGGCGCCTGGCCGGGGCGCGACAGCCACAGTTCAGGCCCTCCCGCCTCGCCTCTCTCGCCCGTCGCGTAGGACCGGCTGCCCAGGCGGACACCCTCCGCCTCGAGCCCGCGGCCCGGATGCTCGACCACGCCTTCGGCGACCGCGACCGGTCCCGAGGCGGCAAGCAGCGACCGGGCCAGGGGATGGCGGCTTCCCGCGGCGAGCGACGCCGCGGTGCGCAAGGCCTCCTTGTCCACGTCCTGCGCCAGGAGCATCGTGGGCTCGGTCAGCGTACCGGTCTTGTCGAATACGACTGTATCTACATCCGCCAGGCGCTCCAGCGCGGTCGGCGACTTCAGCAACACGCCGGCGCGGAACAGCCCGCCGGTGGCGATCACCTGTACCACGGGAACGGCGAGGGCCAGCGCGCAGGGGCAGGTGATGATCAGCACCGCGCTCGCGGTGAGCAGCGCCTCGCCAGCGGTGGCGCCGGCCGCGACATACCACCAGAGGAACGTCGCCAACGCAGTGAGGTGGACCGCCGGTGCGTAGCGTTGCGCCACGCGGTCGGCGAGCACGACGAAGCGCGACCGGCGGGCCTCCGCGGCGTCGATCAACCGGGCGCATTCGGCGAGCAGGGTGGAGTTGCCCGTAGCGGTCGCGCGGACGACCACCGCCTCGCCGAGATTGAGCGTGCCGGCGAACACCGCCGCGCCTGGCGCTGCTGCGACCGGCAGGCTCTCGCCGGTGACCAGGCTCGCATCCAGCAGCGACGATCCGCGCTCGACCACGCCGTCGATGCCGATCCGCTCGCCCAGCCCGACCCGCACGCGGTCGCCGATGACGACGGCCTGCTGGCTGCGGCGCTGGACGCTGCCGTCGAGCTGCAGCACGGCGACATCGGCCGCACGCAGCGTCAGCAGCTGCTCGGCCGTGGCGCGGGCCCTGCCGCGCGCGCGGTGGTCGAGTACGCGGCCGATCAGCAGGAAGAACAGCAGGGTGATGGCGGAATCGAAGTAGGTGTGCACCCCGCCCTGGATGGTCTGCACCAGGCTCATGCCGGTGACCAGGATGACGCCGATGCTGATCGGCACGTCCATGTTGGTGCGCAGGTGGCGCAGCGCCGCGAAGGCGGAGGCGAAGAACGGCCGCCCCGCGTAGGCGATCGCCGGCATGGCGATCAGCGCCGAGACCCAGTGCAGCAGGTCGCGCGTCGCGGGACCCATGTCGTGCAGCAGGCCGCCCACCTCGCCGGCCCAGATGCCGATCGAGAGCAGCATCACGTTGGCGGCCGCGAAGCCGGCGACCGCCAGCGCGCGGATCAGCGCGCGATCGGTGCTGTCGCGCGCTGCGGCGAGCGAAGCGGGATCGAACGGCACGAGGCGGTAGCCGAGGCGCTCGATCGCGTGGACCAGCGCTGCCGCGCGTTCGGGCGCGCCGCGCCAGACCAGGCGCAGGCGGCGCGTGGTCATGTTGACGCGGCCGCGCACGACGCCGGGTTCGCGGGCGAGCACCGATTCGATCAGCCAGACGCAGGCGCCGCATTGCAGCCCGTCGACCGCGAGCATCAGCTCGTGCGTGTTGTCGGGCTGGGCGACGATGAAACGCGAGAGGTCGCGATACTCGGATGGCTCGGGACGTGGTGCGCGAAGCACCGGGTCGATGATCCGCTGCGCGTAATAGCGTCCCAGGCCGAGCCCCTGGACGGTCTCGTACGCGGCGGCGCAGCCCGCGCAGCAGAAGCGGCGATCGGTCGCAGCGGGCAGGCCGCAGTGCAGGCAGGCTGCACCCGCTCCCCAACCCTCCCCCGCCGCGCCGGAGAGGGAGTTCAGCGCCCCGTCTCCCGCGCGGCGGGGGAGGGTTGGGGAGGGGGTGACGCTCAATGCACCATCACGCGTCTTGTCGCCGCAATGTCGTGGTCATCGTGCGAGACGGCTATGGTCAGTTCCCACTGCCCGACCGTCGGCAGGGTCGTATCGGACACGTAGTGCCCGGCATCCGCCTCGTGGAATGTCAGCGCATGGGATGCCAACGTGCCCAGGGGACGTTCGGCCGACGCTGTCACCGCTGCATCGTGCAACGGAGCCCCGTCGCTGTCCGTCAGCCGCACCTCCGCGCGCCGCGCCGCATCGGTCCCCGCCACGACTTTCCAGCCAAGCGCGACCGACCGCTGCTCCCGCTCGAGCACCGCGTCATAGTGGTTGCTCAACGCGAAGCCCTCGTCGCCGGCCTTGCCGGGGAAGCTGTGCAGCGCCGCATACACCAGGCCGGCGTTGACCAGGACCACGAAGCCGAGCCCGCCGACGATGGCCAGTGGGAAGAACCTCCAAAGCGAGCGTCTCATCGTGGCCCCATGAACAGCGATTGGTAGACGGTCTGCTCGCCGGTCTCGGTGTTGCGCAGCACGAAGTCGATG
Source organism: uncultured Alphaproteobacteria bacterium (assembly GCA_963812075.1). Taxonomy (GTDB): domain Bacteria; phylum Pseudomonadota; class Alphaproteobacteria; order Acetobacterales; family Acetobacteraceae; genus JAMXLO01. Next base: position 371,200 of record CAWETN010000009.1, on the reverse strand, counting down.
TTCTGCGAGCCATCGACCAGGTGCGCCGGCGCGCCGGCGACGGTGACGCGGAACGTGCCGACGCTGTCGCCCTTCACCGGCAGGCCGAGCCGGGCAGCCGGTCCCAATCCTTCATCCATCTCGGCCAGCACGGCGCCGTCGAGGCCCGCGGTGTGCAATTCGAACAGCGCGATGTTCGGCCCCTTGTTGACGATCTTCACCGTGTAGCCGTTGCGCAGGTCGCCATCCGGCAGGCGCACGAACAGCGGCGCGCGGTCGTGCAGCACGGACAGTCCGACCGACGACCGCATCGCCAGTGCCACCGTCATCGCCGCCAGCACCAGCACCAGGGCGGAGGCATAGATCAGCGTGCGTGGACGCAGCAGATGCAGCGTGGTCTGCCGCCCCGCCGCCTTCGCCGCCTGATCGGCCAGCGTATCCCAGGTGATCAACCATTTCGGCCGGCCGGTGCGCTCCATCACGTGGTTGCATGCGTCGATACAAAGGCCACAGTTGATGCATTCGAGCTGGATGCCGTCGCGGATGTCGATGCCGGTAGGACACGCGGTGACGCAGGCGCCGCAGTCCACGCAGTCGCCGGCAGGTGCGCCGTCATGCCGCCTGCCGCGCATGCGCGGCTCGCCGCGCCAGCCCTGGTAGGTGACGGTGATGCTCTGCTCGTCCAGCATCGCCGACTGAAAGCGTGGCCAGGGGCACATATAGGTGCACACCTGTTCGCGCGCCCAGCCGGCCAGAAGGTAGGTCGTCGCGGTGAACAGGAAGGTGAAGAAATACACCTCCTTCGACGCGGCGCCGGTCCAGAACTCGACCGTCACGGTGGGTGCATCGACGAAGTACATGATCCATGCGCCGCCGGTCCAGAATGCGATGGCCAGCCACGCCGCGTGCTTGGCGAGCTTGCGCCAGATGAGATCGAACGAAACCTTCTCGGCGTCGCGCTTCATGCGCTCGTTGCGGTCGCCCTCGATGCGGCGCTCGATCCACATGAAGAGATCGGTCCACACCGTCTGCGGACAGGTGTAGCCGCACCACACGCGGCCCACGACGCTGGTCACCAGGAACAGGCCGACTGCGCCCACGATCAGCAGGCCGGTGAGGTAATAGATGTCCTGTGGCCAGAACTTGAGATTGAAGAAATAGAAGCGTTCGGTCCACAGCGACAGCAGCACTGCCTGGTCGGGCTGGTTGACCCCGCGAGGCCAGCGCAGCCACGGCAGCAAATAGTAGATGCCGAGGCAGACGATCAGCACCGCCCATTTGAAGCGGCGCACCGGTCCGTGCACCGACTTCGGATAGACCCGCACGCGATTGGCGTAGAGGTGATCGCCCGCCGCCTCGCGCTGGAGCTGGAGCTGCCGTTCTGCCTTGCTGATGCGGGACATGCTGGTTCCTGCTACTCGCCGCCGCCCAGCGAATGCACGTACAAAGCCAGGCTCTTGATCGTCGCCTCGTCCAGCCGTGTATGCCAGGCCGGCATCACGCCCATGCGCGGCGAGGTGACCTGGGCGACGACCATGGCGCGGTCGTTGCCGTAGAGATGCACGCGCGACGCCAACCGCGGCGCACCCTTCTCGCGATCCCCCTGCCCTGCCTCGCCATGGCAGATCGCACAGTTCTCGGCGAAGATCTTCTGTCCGGCCGACACGTCCTTCCCCGGCTCGGTGTCGCCGAACAAGGTCATCACGTAGTCGGCGACCTGCTGGACCTCCTGCGGCTTCAGGATGCCGTCGGCGCCGAAGCGCGGCATCTGACCTTCGCGCGCCTTCTCGTCCCCGCTGCGAATGCCATAGGTGATGGTCTGCTGAATGTCGTCGAGCGAACCGCCCCAGATCCAGGCGCCGGCCGCGAGGGCCGGGTAACCGGGCCGGCCGCCGCCGCCGGCGCCGTGACAGGGCTGGCAGTTGTTGGCGAACGCGATGCGCCCCGCCGTTGCTGCGGCGGCCATCAACTGCGGATCCTTGCGGATCTCGGCGAACGACAGATCCTTGATCCGGTCCATCGTGTCGGCGCGCTGCGCCATCACCGCGCGCACCGCATCGTTGACCGCGGTTCGCTGCGAATAGCCCAGCACCCCGCGGAAGTAGCCGTTCACCCCGGGGATCGACGGATACAGCACGAACAGCACCGCTGCCCAGACGACGGTGCCGTAGAGCACATACAGCCACCACTTCGGCAGCGGCGTGTTCAGCTCCTTCAGCCCGTCCCATTCGTGGCCCGTGGTGTCGCGGCCGGTGACGATGTCTTTCTCGATCTTGGTGGGCACTGTGGCGGCTCCTCAGCGGTCGTCTTCGAGCGGGATGCGTCCGTGCCGCTCGATCTGGGACTTGCGCCCCGGCCAGTAGGTGGTGGCCACGATCAGCAGGAAGATCGCGAACACCGGCACGATCCAGTGGTGCTGCGCCCACATGACAAGCGCCATCATTGCTGCAGCCTCTCGTTCGCCGGATCGGCGAAGTCCACCATGGTCCCGAGGACCTGGAGATACGCCACCAGCGCGTCGAGCTCGGTGACCTCATGGCCATTGCCGGGCACCGGCACCGCCTTCGGATATCGCTTCAGCAAAGCCCCGGTATCGGCGTTGGGATTCGCCTGCGCCAGCAGGTCGGCCGGCGCGCTGGCAATCTCCTCGTCGGTATAGGGAACGCCCACTGCGCGCAGCGCGCGCAGCCGCGCGCCGATGTCCTCGGTGACCAGCGGCGTCTCGGCGAGGAACCCGTAGCGCGGCATCAGCGACTCCGGCACGACGCTCTGCGGATTGATCAGGTGCGCGTAGTGCCAGTCGCTGGAATACTTGCCGCCCACGCGGGCCAGGTCGGGGCCGATGCGCTTGGAGCCCCACTGGAACGGATGGTCGTACATGCTCTCGGCAGCGAGCGAGAAGTGGCCGTAGCGTTCCACCTCGTCGCGCAGCGCGCGGACCTGCTGACTGTGGCAGAGATAGCAGCCTTCGCGCACGTAGACGTCGCGACCGCGCTGCTCGAGCGGCGAATAGGGACGGATGCCCTTCACGTGCTCCACCGTGGTCTCGATGGTGAACAGCGGCACCACCTCGACGATGCCGCCGATCGCGATGGTGACCAGCGTGAGCACCAGCAGCAGGAACGCGTTGCGCTCGATGAATTCCTGTCGGAACATCGGATTATTCTCCCGCCACGGCGAGGTTGCCCGGCAGCGCGAAGGCCTGCTGCGTCGTGCGGCTGCGCACCGTCTGAATCAGGTTGTAGACCATCAGCAGTGCCCCGGTCAGGAACATCAGCCCACCCATCATCCGGATCACGTAGTACGGGTGCACCGCCAGCACCAGATTCGGCGAACGAGTACCTGCAGGAAGCCGAACTGGTCATAGGCGCGCCACATCAGGCCCTGCATGATGCCGGCGACCCACATCGAGGTGATGTAGAACACGATGCCGAGCGTCGCGATCCAGTAGTGCCAGGACACCAGGCGCATCGAATAGAGTCCCCTGCGATGCCACAGGATCGGCACCAGGTAGTAGATCGCGCCGAAGCTGATGAACGCCACCCAGCCGAGCGCGCCGGAGTGCACGTGGCCGATCGTCCAGTCGGTGTAGTGCGACAGCGCGTTGACGTCGCGGATCGACATCACCGGCCCCTCGAAGGTGGACATGCCGTAGAAGCCGACTGCGGTGACCGAGAAGCGCAGGCTCGGATCGGTGCGCAGCTTGTCCCATGCGCCGGACAGCGTCATCAGGCCGTTGATCATGCCGCCCCAGGACGGCATCCACAGCATGATCGAAAACGCCATACCCAGCGTCTGGGTCCAGTCCGGCAGCGAGGTCCAGTGCAGGTGGTGCGGACCGGCCCAGATGTACATGAACACCAGCGACCAGAAGTGCACCACCGAGAGCCGGTACGAATAGACCGGGCGGTTCGCCGCCTTCGGGATGAAGTAGTACATCATTCCGAGGAAGCCGGCGGTCAGGAAGAAGCCCACCGCGTTGTGGCCGTACCACCACTGGATCATCGCGTTCTGCACGCCGGACGCGACCGAGTAGCTCTTCGCCGAGAACATCGAGATCGGCACGGCCAGGTTGTTGCCGATATGCAGCACCGCGATGGTGAGGATGAACGCGAGGTAGAACCAGTTCGCCACGTAGATGTGCGGTTCCTCGCGCTTCATCAGTGTGCCGACGAAGATCACCGCGTAGGCGACCCAGACGATGGTCAGCCACAGGTCCAGGTGCCACTCCGGCTCGGCGTATTCCTGGCTCTGGCTGAAGCCCATCACATAGGACAGCGCCGCCATGACGATGAAGAACTGGTAGCCCCAGAATACGAAGTCGGCGAGCGCCGTGCCGCCGAACAGGCGCGCCCGGCAGGTGCGCTGCACGACGTAGAACGAGGTGCCGAGCAGCGCCGAACCGCCGAAGGCGAAGATCGCCGCGGAGGTGTGCACCGGGCGCAGCCGGCCGAAATTGATGAACGAAAGGCCCAGGTTGGCCTGCGGCCAGGCCAGTTCGGTGGCGATCCACACCCCCACCAGGAACGCCACCACCGCCCAGAACACCGTGGCGATGACGAACTTCCTGACCACCGCCTCGTTGTAGTCCGGCGCGGGCCGCGCCATCGGGAGTGCCGAGTCAGCCATGCCGGTTGGCCTCCAGCCGGTCGAAGTGCCGGCGCAGCAGGCCGAAGTCGAACACGCAGGCGAAGCCGAACAGCGAGAGGCCGAACACATACATCTCGTCGTCCATCGCGCCGGACGCGAGGATCAGGCCGGCCAGGCCGAGTGCGGCCATCATAAGGCCAACGATGAGGTCGCTTGGCTCGAAGTCCATGGAACGCTCCGGAAGGGGTTCCCGGCAAACTGCCGTGCGGCCGTTAATGGATCATTGATCTGGATCAATGTTGGATCGCGCGCGACCGGAGAAACTCGGGTATGGCCGCTCGCGTGGCGAAGCAGATACGCACCCAGGTGCCGTCCTCGCCCACCGGCGGAGCGGCCCTGCTGTCCGTGCGCCCCCCTTCGCCATGATCGCTGCGCTGTCCGCCTGGTGCGGTTCAGTGGCCTGGCCAGGCGGCCTGCTGTTCGGCCTGTTCGTCGCCGGCGCAGGCGGCAGCACCATGCACTGCGTGCCGATGTGCGGGGGCTTCGTGCTGGGGCAGGTCGCCGACCGGATGGCGCGACTGCCCGCCGCACGGCTGTGCGAGTGGCGACGCGTCGAGAACGGCGCCCTGCTGCCCTATCACCTGGGACGGCTCACCACCTATGCGGGACTTGGCGCGCTGGGCTCCACAGTCGTCGGCGCGCTGCCCTGGTTCCCGCTGGTCTCGGCGGGGCTGCTGCTGCTCGGTGCCGGCCTTTTCCTCGCCCATGTCGCGCGGCTGCTGCCAGGAATCGAGCGGGCGCCCGCCTTCTGGTCGCGCAGCGTCGCCGGGCTGTCGCGACGCGCGGGCGGCGGCTACCCACTGGGTGTCGTCCTTCGATTCCTGCCCTGCGGCCTGCTCTACGCGGCCCTGGCGGCCACCGCGGCGAGCGGCAGCCCGCTGACCGGTGCCCTCGGCATGGTGGCGTTCGGGCTGGGCACGGTCCCGGCGCTGCTGGCGGTCGGCATCGCCGGCCAGGCAGCGGGACATCGCTGGCGGCGCGGGATCGCGGCCGCCGCGCCGGCGGTGATGCTGCTCAATGCAGCCCTGCTCGCTGCGCTGGCGCTGCGCGGCATCGTGGACATGTGAGTGACGGAGGAAGACATGCTGAAGGATTGGCAGGCGATGGCGACGGAGCTGACCGGCGACATCCGCTCGCTGCGCGCCGGCGCGCCGGAGGTGATGAAGGGGTTTTCGGCGCTCGCGCAGGCGGCGCTGAAGGCCGATGCGCTGGACACCAGGACCAAGGAGCTCATCGCGCTCGCGATCGCGGTGGCGACGCGGTGCGACGGCTGCATCGCCTTCCACGCCGAGGCGGCGATGAAGCAGGGCGCGACGCGCGCCGAGGTGCTCGAGACCATGGGTATGGCGGTGTACATGGGCGCCGGACCGAGCGTGATGTACGCCGCGCAGGCAGTGGAGGCATTCGACCAGTTCGCGGCAAAATCCTCGGCCCGGGCAGCCTGACGGCGACTTGACGAGGGCCGGGCCAATTCCTAACTGCCTTGGCACTCATGGTCGGGGAGTGCCAGGCCGCCGCAAAGAGTGTCGGCACGGCTGACGCGTGAAACGATGCGTTGCGCGCTTCCTGCCTATGAGCAGCAAGGAGGGAGTGAGAACAATGGCACTGTTCGCCGATCCATTCGATGCGCTCTCAAGCCTGCAACAGGCGCTGGACACGTTCCGCACCAGTGGCTGGCTGTCCGCCGGCCCCAGCGGGGCCGGCAGCTATCCGCCGATGAACGTGTTCCGCAAGGGCGACGACTTCGTGGTCATCGCCGAGATCCCCGGCGTGAACAAGGAGGACCTCGACGTTCAGGTGAAGGGCACCACCATACGCCTCGCCGGGACGAAGTCCTTTGGTTATCCGGAAAAGGCCGGCCTGCACCGGCGTGAACGCCTGCAAGGGCGGTTTGACCGCGCCGTGAGCCTGCCGGTCGAGGTCGACGCCGACGGCGTGAAGGCGGAATACCACGACGGGATCCTGGCGCTGTTCCTGCCGCGCGCGGAACGCGACAGGCCGCGCTCGATCAAGCTGGGATGAGACGGAGGAACCGATGGCAACTGCTCAGGAACTCGCGGTCCGCGACAAGAAGGAACTGGTCAGCAAGGACGAGAAGACCGTCCCCGGCCGCTACTACGTCCCGTTCGCCGACATCTACGAGACCGACAGCGCGCTCTGCGTCGTGATGGAGATGCCGGGCGTCGAGAAGCAGAACCTCGATGTGGCGCTGGAGCACGACGTGCTCCGGGTGGATGGGCGCATCGACTTTTCCAAATACGACGGCATGGAGCCGGTCTACACGGAGTACAACGTCGGCCACTACACGCGGTCGTTCACGCTGTCGAACAAGATCGACCAGGAGCAGATCAGCGCGCAGCTCGAGGACGGCGTACTGACGCTCACGCTGCCGAAGGCAAAGGAGGCACAGCCGCGGCGGATCTCGATCGGCTGAACGGTTAGGCCGCGGCCGGTGGCCAGGCGTGCCTGCACGGTCCAGCTGCCGCGGCCGATCCGATGGCCGGCAGGCGCAACCTGAGGGTCGGCCGGTCACGACAGGGCGACGTTGTGGTTCGCCGGCCCGCTGGATAGCGTGCCGCGATGCACCAGGAGCCTTCTGCCGCGGCGCTCGACGGACTTCTGGCGGCCTATCTGCGCTCGCTCGATGCAGCGGACGACGTGCCGGCGTTCAGCCTGTGGCGCTACGCCGCGCTGTTCGGCCAGCTGCTGCGCTGGGAACTCGCCTTCCTGGCGCTGCTGTTCGTGACGCCGGTTCTCGACCTGATCCGCTACTGCCTGCGCCGGTGCGGCGTCGAGGTGCCGCGCAGCCCGAGCAAGGCCGTGTGGCGCGATATCAAGCGCCCCTTCGCCGCGATCTGGCGGGGCGACATAACTGCGCTCCAGGTGGTGCGCGTCCGCCTGCTGGCCCGCGCCTTCATCGGGTCGCATGTCGCGGGTGTGGTCGATCAGCTGAAGCTGCGGACCGAGCGCGCGCGGCTCGACGCGCTGTTGGCGGGCTCCGCCGAAGAGCTGGCCGCGTTGGACACCGAACGGCAGAAGCTGGAAGGCCTCGCCGGCGTCGCCAAGGCGCAGAACTCGCTGGGTGCGGTGGTCGCCACCGGTTCGGCGTCGGCCGTTCCGCTGGCGCTGGCGAAGCTGCTCATACCGGCCGTCGTCAAACTGCTGCCCGGCGACGTGGCGGACCAGATCGGCGCCGTCGTGCCTCTCGGCCCGTTACTGAAGGCGATCGGCCTCGCCGAAGACGAGGGCGTTGCGCTCACTCCGATGCTGCTGGCGGTCGGCGGCGGATTCCTCACATTCCTGCTGATCACCGCGATGAGCTGCCATATCGAGAAGCAGCGCATCCTGTCCGCGGCCGGCGCATACGCGCGGGAGCAGGCGGTGCTGCAACCGCGGCGGATCGGGACGTTCGAGATACCGCTGGACGTGGTTTTCGCGGCAGGCGCGGCGACGGCGGCGTTCCTGACGGTCTACTTCTATGCCAGCCTGGCTATAGCGGAGCCGGACCGGTCCGATCAGATGCAGACGGCGATCGCCGACCTCGTGCTGTGCCTGGTCGTCGCGGCGATCGTCGCGGCGAGGCGGTGGGTTCTGGGCCGTCCGCCCGGCGCCCTGCCGATCGACCGGCTATGGTCGCTGGCGAAGCTGGGCATGCTGCGCAGCATCGGCCGCACCCCTTGACGCAGACCGGCGTCGACGGCGCATGATCGGGCAAACGGAGGACGGCCGATGACCGCACTGCCGATCGAGCAGATGATCGACCTCAGGCGTGGCACGATCAGCCGCGAGATCTTCGTCTCGCCCGACTTCTATCGCGAGGAACAGGAGAAGCTGTTCACCCGTGCCTGGCTGTTCGTCGGGCACGAGAGCCTGATCCCGAAGCCGGGCGACTTCTTCGTCTCGCGCATGGGCGAGGAATCCGTGATCCTGTGCCGTGACACGCAGGGCGCGGTGCACGTGTTCCTCAACTCGTGCCGGCATCGCGGCATGAAGGTGTGCCGCTACGAGCAGGGCAACACCTCGCTGTTCGTCTGCCCCTACCATTCATGGAGCTACACCACGGACGGCAGGCTGCAGGGGGTGCCGCTGTATCGCGCGCTGTACGAGGGCACGCTGAACCGCGACGAGTGGTCGCTGATCGAGGTGCCGCGGCTTGCGCTGTACAAGGGCACCGTGTGGGCCTCATGGGATCCCGCCGCCCCCGACTTCCTCGACTATCTGGGCAGTGCGGTCGATCATCTGGACCAGGTGCTGGACTGCCGCGACGGCCGGCCGGGCGGCTCCGAGGTGATCGGCGTGCACAAGTGGGTGTTCCCGTCGAACTGGAAGTTCGCAGCGGAGAATTTTCTCGGCGACACCTACCACAATCCGTCGCACCGCTCGGTGGACATGATCGGCATCGGCCCCAGCGCGCAGCGCGGTGAGAAGGGGCGGCGCGACAACGAATACAACAAGGGCCAGCATGTCTGGGTCGGCCATCCGGCAGGACACGGCATGCACAGTGTGCTGATGCCTTCGACCATGCAGTACGAGCCGTCCTACGCGCAGTATCCGGCGGTGGATGAATACTTCCGCCACTGCTTCGAGGAGCGCCGGCGCCGGTTGGGCGAGAAGGCGCGGCTGCTGCCGTTCACCGGCAACATCTTCCCGAACGCGTCGTATCACGGCCGCCAGCCGCGCGGCATCTGCGTGTGGCACCCGCACAGCCCGACCGAGACCGAGGGCTGGCGCTTCTTCCTGGTGGACGCCGATGCGCCGGCCGAGGTGAAGGACGTGCTGCGACGGTTCTACATGCGCTATTCGGGTCCGGCCGGGATGACCGAGCAGGACGACATGGAGAACTGGCTGTACGCCACGGCGGCGTCGCGCGGCACCATCGCACGCCGCCATCCGTTCAACTACCAGATGTCGATGGGCGCGTACAAGACCGATGATCCGATCCGAGGCGACGTATCGCTGCAGATCACCGAGCAGACGCCGCGCAACTACTATCGTGTCTACGCGTCGTACCTGAACGGCGACAACTGGGACGCGCTGATCGGGCGGCATCGCGGAGCGGAACAGGTGGCGGCAGAGTGATGCGCGCGCTTGCCTGGTACCAGCTGCGCGAGGAGATCGAGGACTTCCTGTACCTGGAAGCCGACCTGCTCGACCAGCGGCAGGTTCAACGAGTGGCTGGACCTGCTGGCCGAGGACCTGGTGTATTTCATGCCGATGCGCCGCAACGTGAAGTTCGGCCAGCACGCGGAGCGCGAGAACACCAGGCAGGGCGAGGGCATCAGCTGGTTCGACGAGGACAAGTGGACGTTGGGCAAGCGGGTGGAGCAGATCCTGACCGGCGTGCACTACGCGGAGGAGCCGCTGTCGCGGGTGACGCACATGGTGAGCAACGTGCGCTTGCTGGATGTGCGGCCGTCGGTGGAGGAGGCGCAGCAAGTCACCGTGGGCAGCCGCTTCCTGGTGTACCAGAACCGCGTCGAGTACGAGACCTTCACCTTCGTCGGCCGTCGCACCGATGAGCTGCGACGGGCGGGCATGTCGTGGCAGGTCGCGCGGCGCGAGATCATCCTCGAGCAGAACGTGCTGCAGGCGAAGAACCTGAGCATCTTCTTCTGATGATCGAGCTCTCCGGCGTTGCCGTCGGCAGCCGCCTGCGCCTGATCGGCGGCGTCGTCGCCGTGGTCCTGGAGATCGTCAGCGACGAGTGGGCGAAGGTGCGGCTGGTCGAAGTCCCCGATGGCGAGGCTGGCGCCGAGGAACTTTGCCATGCCACCGACATCCTTGAAATCGTCTGATGCTGCGCGTCGGCTTCCTCCCGAGTGACTTCAATCCGATGCTGCTGATGCTGGGCGAGGCCGAAGACCTGCGGCTGCTGGCCGGTGTGCTGCGCCGCTTCGCGCGCGAGCCCGCCGATGTGCGGTTGGACCAGTTGGGATTCTGCACCGCGCCGCACACAGCGGTCACCGTAACCGGGTCCGCCGGCGAGCCCGGCATCCATCCGGTGGACGGCGGCACGGTTCGTCTGGCGGCTCGATGCGCGGCTGGCCAACGCGTTCGCCGACCAGATCGACGGTCTCGCGGTACCGGCGCGCGCCGCGGGATCGGAGATCCTGGAGAGCGGCACCGGCGAGGCGATCCCGGTCAAGGTCTCGCGCGGCGAATACACCGACGACTTCCTGTCCGGTAAGGCTGATCAGCCACTCGGCGCCGATAGCCGCAGCGCCACCCATTGCGGTCCGGGCACCTTCCGCACCTTGGGCAGGACCAGCAGCATCGCGTAGCTCCGATGCGCCTCGCGCTGCGCACCGATCGCCTGCTGCACGTCGCCGGCAGTGGCCACCGGCCTGTCCTGCACGCGCAGGATCACGTCGCCCTCGGTCATGCCGCGCTGTGCCGCATCGGTGCCGGCCAGCACGCCGGTCACCAGTACGCCGGTCAGACCATCCTCCAGCCCGAGATTGGCACGCTGTTCGGTCGGCACGGCCTTCAGCGAAAGGCCCAGGTCGGCGGGGACCTTGATCTTCGGCCGCTCGACCGTCATCGGCGCATCGCGGGCTTCCCATCGTTCGCGCGGCCAGGACTCGATCGTCACCGGCACGGTCTGCGGCTTGCCGTCGCGCAGCAGACCCACCTGCACCGACTGACCCACCGGCGTCCTGACGATGTCGCGCAGCAGCGCCCTCTCGTCGCCTGGCGTGGCATCGCCGTAGCGCAGGATCACGTCGCCGATCGCGAGGCCAGCCTTCTGCGCCGGGCTCTCGGGGAATACCCACGACACCACTGAGCCCTGCACCTGGCTCGATCCCATCGCCGCGGCGAGATCCGGCGTCACCTGTTGGACCTTCACGCCCAGCCAGCCGGGATTGACCCAGCCGTACCTGCATCAGCCGCCCGAGCACGAAGCGGGCACTGTCCGCCGGAATGGCGAGACCCAGCCCGGCCGAGGCTGCGGTGGGCGAGACCAGCGCCGTATCGACGCCGACGACGTGGCCGTCCATGTCGAACAGCGGGCCGCCGGAATTGCCGTGGTTGATCGCCGCGTCGGTCTGGATGTAGTCGTCGTACGGGGATCCCTCGACGTTGCGATTGAGCCCGCTGACGATGCCGGCCGACACCGAGACGCCGATGCCGAGTGGATTGCCGATCGCGAAGACTTGGTCGCCGACACGCAGCTTCGTGCTGTCACCCCACTGCACCGGGGTCAGCGGGTGGCCGGCGTCCACCTGCACGATGGCGAGGTCGGCGAGCCGTGAGGCGTGCAGCGTACGGGCCGGCAGCACGGTCCCGTCGGACAGCGTGGCGGCGATGTCGAAGGCGCCGTCGACCACATGGTAGTTGGTGGCGATCAGCCCGGACGGATCGAGGACGAAGCCGGAGCCGACGAAGCTCTTCACCGTGTCGCTGTCGCCGCCCATCGGCTGGGATGCCACGACGGGATTCGTGGTAACCGGTACCTCCTTGCGGACGCTCAGGTTCACCACGCTGGGCAGCAGGCTGCGGATCAGCTCGGCGCGGTTGAGCGCGACCTCGCCGGCGAACGCGGGGAGCGAAATGCCCAGCGCGACCAGGATCCATGCCCGGCGCATGACCTGCCCGATCATCGTACGCTCAGCCTCCCAACCGATTGCCCAGCAGCCGCGTCCAGCCATGCGGATCCGGCGCCGTGCCATACTGGATGCCGACAATCGTATCATAAAGCTTCTGCGTCAGCGCCCCGGTGCGGCCGCCGTTGATCACATACCGTTCGCCCTTGTAGCCGAGTTCGCCCACCGGCGAGATCACCGCCGCGGTGCCGGTGCCCCACATCTCCAGCCGACCGGCCTGCGCCGCGGCGACCACCTCGTCGATCGCGATCGGGCGTTCGGCGACGCGCAGACCCCAATCGCGCAGCAGCGTCAGCACGGAATCGCGGGTGATCCCCGCCAGGATCGCACCGTTCAGCGGCGGCGTGATCACCTCGTCGTCGATCTTCAGCATGATGTTCATGGTGCCGACCTCGTCGAGGTAGCGATGCTCGACGCCGTCGAGCCACAGCACCTGGGTATAGCCGGCCTTCTGCGCCTCCTCGGCGCCGAACAGGCTGGCGGCATAGTTGCCGGCAGTCTTCGCCGCGCCCAGCCCGCCCTGCACCGCGCGGACATGCTTGTCCGAGGCAAGGATGCGGACCGGGTTCATGCCCTCCTTGTAGTAGGCGCCCACCGGCCCGAGGATCACGTAGTAGAGATAGCTGTGCGAGGGGTGGACGCCGAGGAACGTCTCGGTGGCGATCACCGTGGGGCGGATATAGAGCGAGGTACCCGCCAGCGACGGCACCCAGCGCTGGTCCACCTCCACCAGGGCGCGGATCGATTCCTCCACCGCCGCCGGATCGAGCTCCGGGATGCACAGATAGTGCGCCGAGCGGTTCAGCCGGCGCGCGTGGTCCGCCAGGCGGAACAGCCGCACTCGGCCGTCCTGGCCGCGGAACGCCTTCAGCCCGTCGAAGATCGCCTGGCCGTAGTGCAGGACGCAGCAGGCGGGATCCAGGGTGAACGGGGCATAGGGGACGATGCGAGGCGAGTGCCAGCCTTTCCCCTCGTCGTAGTCCATCAGGAACATGTGGTCGGTGAACACGCGGCCGAAGGCGAGCGTCTCGTCCGCCGGCGGCTGCTTCGGGGTTGCGGTCCGGGTGATGGCGATCTGGGTCAAGACGGTCTCTTTGGCACTGAGAGGATGTCCAGGCACACTACGACGGCATCGGCCGGATGTCGCGTTCGATGGCGCGGCCGACTGCCGCTTCGGCCAGCGAGAGATCGTACGCCAGCTGCAGATTGAGCCAGAAGCCCGGCGTGGTGCGAAAGAACCTGGCGAGGCGCAGGGCCGTGTCGGACGTGACGGACCGCGGCTTTGCGAGGGTGGTGATTCCGGTGATCCGGTTCGGCGGGATGTGCAACGCGCGTGCAAGTGCATTCGCGCTCAATCCCAGGGGCTTCATGTATTCCTCCCGCAGAACTTCACCGGGGTGGGTTCGGATACGGTTACGCGGCACGGCCAACTCTCCAGGTCACCTAGTGGTAGTCAACGATCTCGACATCCTCCGGCCCGATGCAGCCCAGCGAAAGCAGATACGCCACTGATCGTTCACGCGGTTGCTGCATCGACCGGCGCGGTCGCCGACGTTCGAGCCGATTGCCAGGCGGCGACCGCAGGTCGGCGAGTGTCTCTGCCGCGTCCAGCATATCCAGTTTGCGTCGTGCAGCGCCTAGTATGTTGCCCCATCGGCCAGAGCCGGCACCGCGGAACAACGCTTCCGTGCGGGCGTCCGCAAATGACCTGATGGCCATGCTGTTGCGTAGGACGTAACGCGTCGCTCGACAACCCGGGACCAGGGCAAAAGCGCCGCCTACTGCTTCGCCCGGGTCACGATCTGCGTCGGGTTGACGAACCGCAGCGCGATCAGCAGCCAGATCAGCGTGGTGACCATGTAGACCACCGCCATCGCGTCGATCGACTGCCCCGGCCGCACGCCGGCGGCGAACACCGCGTAGTACAGCGCCACCACCAGCGTCTGGCTGGTCGGCCCCGCGGTCAGGAAGGTCAGTTCGAACATCGCGATGGTGCGCACCAGCACCAGCAGCAGCGCCGCCAGGATGCCCGGCGTCAGCAGCGGCACCAGCACCTGGACGAACAGCCGCCCCATGCCGGCGCCGAACACCCGCGCCGCCGCCTCGACGCGCGGGTCGATCTGCTCGACGAACGGGATCATGATCAGGATCACGAACGGCACCGTCGGCACCAGATTGGCCAGGATCACGCCCCAGATCGAGCCGGCGAGATGCGCCTGGTACAGCACCGTCGCCATCGGGATGCCGTAGGTGATCGGCGGCACCAGCAGCGGCAGCAGGAACAGCAGCATCACCGCCTGCTTGCCGGGAAAATTGCGCCGCGCCATCGCATAGGCCGTCGGCACGCCGATCAGCCCCGACAGCAGCACCACCGCGCCCACCACCTCGGCCGTCACCACCAGGATGTCCGGCAGGTGGAACTCGTCCCAGGCCATCGTGTACCACTGCGGCGTGAAGCCCGCCGGCAGCCAGGTGTTGAACCAGCGCGTGCCGAACGAGTTCACCACCACGCTGCCGATCATCGCCAGCAGGTTGACGCACGAAGAACGCCACCACCGCCCAGACCGCGATCGACCACAGCTTCTCGCCCAGGCTGCGATGCATCCGCTCAGCCCTTTCCGGTGCTGACCGGGCCGCGGAACAGCAGCGTACGCGCGCCCAGCAGCGCCAGCGATGATGATCACCTGCACCAGCGCCATCAGCATCGCGATCGCCGAGGCCAGCGAGTAGTCGTACTGCTCGAACGCCGCCTGGTAGGCGACGATCGAGATCACCCGCGTCGGGCCCGCCGGCGCGCCCAGCAGCACGGCGGAGGGGAACACGGTGAATGCCTGCACGAAGGCCAGCGCCAGCGTGATCGCCAGGCCCGGCGCCAGCAGCGGCAGCAGGATGCGGAAGAAGCGCTCGCGCGCCCGCGCGCCCAGCATCGCGCCGGCCTGCTCCAGCGCCGGATCGATGCCGGTGACATAGGACAGCGTCAGCAGGAAGGTGAACGGAAAGCCGCTGATCACCAGCGACAGCATCACGCCCCAGTAGTTGTGGATCAGCCGCACCGGGCTGTCGGCGATGCCGAACTCCAGCAGCATGCGGTTCAGCCAGCCGCGCGGGCCGAGATAGGTCAGCAGCCCTTCGGCCACCATCACCGTGCCGAGCGTGATCGGGATCACCAGGATCGTGGTCAGCAGCTTCTGCCGCTTCATCAGCCGCACGCGCAGCGCCACCGGCACCGACAGCACGGTGTTCAGCAGCGTCACCGGCACGGCGATCTGCAAGGTGAGCCAGATCGTGTCGTAGAGGAACGGATCGGAGAAGAACCGCTGGTAGTTCGCCAGCCAGCCGCCCTCCTTCGGCGTGAACGACAGCACCAGCCCGTAGAGGAACGGGTAGACGAACAGCGCCAGCACGAAGAACACGCCGGGCAGCACCAGCAGCGTCACGCCGTCGAGCCCGCGCTCGCGCAGCCGACGCCGCAGCGGAAGTTGCGCGCGCGCTCATGCGGCGTAGCACCAGCACGCGCTCGCGCGGGGCATCGAGACGCACCAGCTCGCCTGGGTTCACGCGCATCGGCGAGCGGAAATACAGCTCCGTGCCGTCGGAGCCGCGGGCCAGCGCGTAGAAGTCGCGGCCGTGGTATTCGGCGATCTCCACCGTCGCCGCGATCGGGCCGCCGCTGCGCGGCTGCAGATCGTCGGGCCGGATCGCGACCATCGCCTCGGCGCCCACGGCCTCCATCGGCGTGCCGAGCAGCCGCGCGCCGCTCATCGCGCACGGCGATGCCGTCGTCGGTGGTCTGCGCGCGCGAGCGGAACAGGTTGCGATAGCCCATGAACTCGGCGACGTCGGCGTGCGCCGGGCGCGCGTACAGTTCCTCCGGCGTGCCGATCTGCCGCGTCTGGCCGTCGATCATCACCACGATGCGGTCGGCCAGCGACAGCGCCTCTTCCTGGTCGTGCGTCACGTAGATGGTGGAGCAGCCGAGCATCGTGTGGATGCGGCGGATCTCGGCGCGCATCTCCAGCCGCAGCTTGGCGTCGAGGTTGGACAGCGGCTCGTCCATCAGCACCAGCGGCGGCTCCACCACGATGGCGCGCGCGATCGCCACCCGCTGCTGCTGGCCGCCGGACAGCTGGCCGGGCAGCTTGTCCGCCTGCGTCTCCAGCCGCACCAGCGCCAGCGCCTGGTCCACCCGCCGCGTCGATCTCCGCCTTGCGGGCGCCGCTGCGTCGTCAGGCCGAAGCCGACGTTCCGCCGCACCGTCATGTGCGGGAACAGCGCGTAGTTCTGGAACACCATGCCGAAGCCGCGGTCCTCCGGCCCCAGCTCGTCCAGCCGCCGGTCGTCCAGCCAGATCGCCCCGCCGGTCACCTGCAACAGCCCGGCGATGCAGTTCAGCGCGGTGGACTTGCCGCAGCCCGAGGGGCCGAGCAGGGCGACGAACTCGCCCCGCTTCACCGTCAGCGACACGTCGCGCAGCGCGCGCAGCTGCCCGAAGTCGCGGCTGATGCCCTCGAGCCGCAGCTCGCGGAAGTCGCGCGAGGCGATCGCCATGCGACGCTACTTGCCGACCCGCGCGCCGACCTGCTGGTCCCAGCGCTGGAAGGCATAGACCAGCTTGTCGGCCGGCAGCGGCACCTCGGACGGCACCTCGGCGATCAGCTTGTCGATGAAGTCGCGCTTCACGCTGCCGACCGCCTCCTGGCTCTCCTTCGGCGCCATCGACAGCGGCACGTCCTTCACCGCCGGACCGGGATAGAAGTAGCCCTTGTCGTAGGTCATCGCCTGCGCCGGCTTGCTCAGCATGTAGCTGGTCATCTCCAGCAGCACCGCGAGCTTGTCGTCCGACACGCCCTTGGGGATCGCCCAGTACTGCGCGTCGGTGACCCAGTGGAAGCCGGCCAGCGTGCCGATCTCCGCCTCCTTCGGCACCACGCCGAGGATGCGCGGGTTGAGGTCCCAGCCGAGATGCGAGGCGATGATGTCGCGCGAGCCCTCGCCCAGCTCCTTCATCGTGGCGCCCGGTGCCGGTCGGGTAGTACTCGATCGTCTTGCCGAGCTCGACCAGATACGCCCAGGTCTTGTCCCAGCCGTCCTTCGGATCCATCGGGTCCTTGTCGCCCAGGATGTAGGGCAGGCCCTGCAGGAACGTGCGCCCCGGGCCGGAATTGGCCGGGCGCGCATACAGGAAGCGCTTGGGATGCGCCTTCGCCCAGTCCAGCAGCTCCTGCGCGGTCTTCGGCGGCGTCTTCACCGCGTCCGGCATGTACTCGATGATCGGCCCGCCCGGACAGAACACCACGCACACCGCCTGGTCCTCGGCCAGCGCCTGCATCTTCAGGCACCCGGCAGGTAGATGTCCGGCAGCTTCGGCAGCACCGCGCCGTAGTCGGTCACCAGCGGCACCCACAGTTTCTGGTCGATGCCCGCCGACAGCCCGTCGGTGCCGGTCAGCACCAGGTCGATATCGACGCGCCCCGCCGCCTGCTGCGCCTTCAGCTTGCCCGGCAGCTCCGGCGCAGGTGCCTGCGAGAAGGCGATCTTCGACACCAGCTTGGGATTGGCCTTGGCGAACGCCTCCATCGCGCCCTGCGTGAGCTGGAACTGGCCGGCCACGTCGATCACGTTGAGCGCCACAGGAGCGGACGGCAGCGTCGGGCGCCGTCGCTGCCCGCGCGCGCATCGCGGGGGTCGCGGCAAGAGCCGCCAGACCGCCAAGCAGCGTCCGGCGTTCCAGGATTGTCCTCAGCATGGTCGTTTCTCCCTTGGCATGCCGGTGCGTGGCGCCCGGTACAGGAGCGCCACGAACAAGGCAATGCGCATTGACCTGAATCATCCTTAGGATTGATCCACGGACGTGGCTGCGGCAGTTTGGCTGTATGGGACCCTCTCCCGAAACGATCGACAGCCTCCGGGGCGTGTCCACCGCGACGCTGACCACGCAGCTGTTCAAGCGCGGGCTGCGCAACGCGTTCATGCAGGGCGTGCGGCCGCTCGGGCAGTACGGCGGCAATCTGGTCGGTCCGGCCTTCACCTTGCGCAACATCCCCGCGCGCGAGGACCTCGACAGCGTTGCCGCCCTGGGTAACCCAGAACATCCGCAGCGCAGGGCGATCGAAATCACTCCGGCAGGGCACGTGCTGGTGATCGACTGCCGCGGCGACACGCGCGCGGCCTGCGCCGGCCAGATCCTGGTGGCGCGCCTGCTGCGGCGGGGCGTGGCCGGTCTGGTGGGCGACGGCGGCATCCGGGATGCCGGTCCCATCGCAGAAATGACACAATTTCCGGTCTTCTGCGCCGGTCCCAGCGCGCCTCTGAACCTGGCGCAGCATCACGCGGTGGAGAGCAACGTGCCGATCGGCTGTGGCGGCGTCGCGGTGTATCCGGGCGACATCATCGTGGGCGACCGCGATGGCATCGCCGTGATCCCGGCCGCGTTGGCCGACGAGGTGGCACGGGACGCTGCCGAGCAGGAGGAACTGGAGGAGTTCCTGTTGCAGCGGGTCGCCGACGGAGCCGCGCTGCCCGGCACCTATCCGCCGAACGAGGCAACCAAGGCCGCGTTCGAGCACTGGCGAAAGCGTCGCTGACACCGCGACGTCACCACGGGAGGAAACGACAAGAAGCAGACGGCGCCTGACGGCGCTGCGTGCTGCTTTGGAGTCGAACCTGTGGAGTGCTCGGGAATGGATTTCGTGACCGTTGGCGGCCTGCGTATCGCGCGCGAGCTGTACGATTTCGTCAACGCCGAAGCGATTCCCGGCACCGGCCTGCTGCCGGAACGGTTCTGGCAGGACTTCGCCACGCTGGTGCACGACCTCGCACCGCGCAACCGGGCGCTGCTCGGCAAGCGCGATGCGATGCAGCGGCAGATCGATGCATGGCACCTCGCGCAGCGCGGCAAGCCCGTCGAGCAGCGGACGACTACGCCGCGTTCCTGCGCGGGATCGGCTACCTGGAGCCGGAGCCTGCGGACTTCTCGGTCGCCACCGAGAACGTCGATGCCGAGATCGCCCGCATCGCCGGTCCGCAGCTGGTCGTGCCGGTGACCAACGCCCGCTACGCGCTGAACGCCG
Source organism: uncultured Alphaproteobacteria bacterium (assembly GCA_963812075.1). Taxonomy (GTDB): domain Bacteria; phylum Pseudomonadota; class Alphaproteobacteria; order Acetobacterales; family Acetobacteraceae; genus JAMXLO01. The sequence goes on along the minus strand of CAWETN010000009.1, from coordinate 351,897 downwards.
CCAACGCCCGCTGGGGCAGCCTGTACGATGCGCTGTACGGCACCGACGCCATCCCCGAGGATGGCGGCGCCAGGCGCGGTCCCGGCTACAACGCAGTGCGCGGCGCCCGCGTGATCGCCAAGGCCCGCGAGGTGCTGGACCAGGCGGCGCCGCTGGCGATCGGCAGCCATCGCGACGCGACCGGCTATGTCATCGACGACGGTCGGCTGACCGTGACGCTGAAGGACAACGCACGCACCGGCCTGGCACGGCCCGAACAGTTCGTCGGCTATCGCGGCGCCGCCGATGCGCCGTCTTCGGTGCTGCTGAAGCATAACGGCCTGCACGTCGAGATCGTCATCGACCGCGGCGCGGCCGATCGGCCGGCAGGACGACCGCGGGCATCGCCGACGTGGTGCTGGAGTCGGCGATCACCACCATCCTGGACTGCGAGGACTTCGTCGCCGCGGTCGACGCCGAGGACAAGGTGCGCGGCTACCGCAACTGGCTCGGGCTGATGAAGGGCGACCTTGCCGACGACCTTCGACAAGGGCGGCCGGACGATCACCCGCCGGCTGAACGCCGATCGCGAGCTACACCGCGCCGGACGGCGGCACGCTGTCGCTGCCCGGCCGCAGCCTGCATGCTGGTGCGCAATGTCGGCCATCACATGTACACCGACGCGGTCCTCGATGCCGCGGGCGCGCAGATGCCCGAAGGCCTGCTCGACGCCGTCGTCACCATCGCTGATCGCGATGCACGACCTGAAGCGGCGGCAAGCTGCGCAACAGCCGCACCGGCTCGATCTACATCGTCAAGCCGAAGATGCACGGGCCGGACGAGGTGGCCTTCGCCGACACGCTGTTCGCGCGCGTCGAGGACCTGCTCGGCCTGCCGCGCAACACGGTCAAGATGGGCATCATGGACGAGGAGCGCCGCACCTCGCGTCAACCTCAAGGCCTGCATCCACGCCGCGCAGGAGCGCGTCGTGTTCATCAACACCGGCTTCCTCGACCGCACCGGCGACGAGATCCACACCTCGATGGAGGCCGGTCCGATGATCCGCAAGGGCGACATGCAACACCGCGTGGATCAAGGCTACGAGGAGCAGCAACGTCGATATCGGCCTGCCTGCGGGCTGCGCGGGCGGGCGCAGATCGGCAAGGGCATGTGGGCGGCGCCGGACCGGATGGCGGACATGCTCGCGCAGAAGATCGGCCATCCGAAGGCCGGCGCGAACACCGCCTGGGTGCCCTCGCCCACCGCCGCGACGCTGCACGCGCTGCACTACCACCAGGTCGACGTGGCGGAGCGCAGGAGGAACTGGCCGGCGCGCGAGCGCGCGACGCTTGCCGACCTGCTGACGATCCCGCTCGCCGACCGGCCGAACTGGTCGCCCGACGAGATCGCGCCAGGAACTCGACAACAACTGCCAGGGCATCCTCGGCTACGTGGTGCGCTGGATCGACCAGGGCGTCGGCTGCTCGAAGGTGCCCGACATCCACGACGTCGGCCTGATGGAGGACCGCGCGACGCTGCGCATCTCCAGCCAGCACATCGCCAACTGGCTGCATCACGGCGTCGTCAGCCGCGCAGCAGGTGCTGGAGACGCTGCGGCGCATGGCGCAGGTGGTCGACCGGCAGAACGCCGGCGATCCCGCCTACAGGCCGATGGCGCCGGGCTTCGACGGTCCGGCCTTCAAGGCGGCCTGCGATCTGGTGTTCGAGGGCGTGCGCAGCCGAACGGCTACACCGAATTCATCCTGCACGCGCGCCGGCGCGAGGCGAAGGCGGCCGCTGCCTGACGCGGCGCATCAGATCTCGGCTGAGAGCAGCTCGCGCAGATGCGCGTCGAGCTGGCCGATCGCATCGGCATCGGCGCCGAACAGCGCGAGATGCCCGTCTGCCGTCCTGATCGGCCGGAACTCGGCGTCGGGGATGAGCCGCCACTCGGCCTGGCAGTCCGCCGGCGGAAAGAACATGTCGGACGACATCGGCATCACGAAGGTCTTCGCGGTGATCCGGCGCAGCGCCGCCCGCAGGTCGCCGCCAAACGGCCGGCTGACGTCGCCGCGCTGCCACTTCCACGCCATGCACAGCAGGTCGTTCGGGTCCATGACGGAGAAATAGCCGAACATGAAATTGACGATGAAGTCATCCATCGACGAGAAGCCCAGCGCCTTGTGCCGCTCCAGCCGGAAGAATTCGGTGCTCCAGCCCATCACCGCCCACAGCTTCGCGTGGCGCAGCAGGCCTTCGCGAACGTCGGCCGGCGACGCGTAGAAGCCCTTGTTGAAACCCGGATCGGAGGTGATCGCCTCGACCAGTGTCTCGCCGAACAGGAAGTCGTGCGCGGTGTTGCGCGCGGTGCCGGCGATCGGCGCGGCGCGCTTCACCATGTCGGGATAGCGCACCGCCCACTCATAGGTCTGCTGTGCTCCCATCGAGCCGCCGACCACCAGGGCAAGCGTCTCCAGACCCCATTTCTCCTCGATCAGCACGCGTTGTGCCCGCACGTCGTCGGCGATGCGGACGTGCGGGAAATGCGCCATGCCGGCCGGCGACGGCGTGTTGTGCGGCGATGACGACAGGCCGTTGCCGATCTGGTTGACCACAACGATGAAGTAACGGTCCGGATCCAGCGCCCGGCCCGGACCGATATAGACCTGCTCGATGATCTTGTGGGTTCCCGAGTACCACGTCGGTACCAGGATGGCATTGTCCTTCGCGGCGTTGAGGCTGCCGTACGTGGCGTAGGCCAGCGTGCAGTTGCGGATCGTGTCGCCGTCTTCCAGGCCGAACGTGCCGATGTCGTGCAGCTCGTACGGACCGTGCACGTCTTGCGAGTAGTGGTCGTTCTGGATCATCGTGACCTCGGTCGCTCGGTGCCGCTACGTCAGCGCAAATCCCGCATAGCCGTCCGCTGCGACCTCGTCGCACTTCCGACGATAGCCACCGACACCTTCTTCCCCGAGATACGGCAGGAACACCCGCGGCTTGCCCGGGATGTTGGCGCCCATGTACCACGAATTGGTGCCGGTCATCAGGGTTCCCGCCGCCGCCTCGGCCACATGCGCCACCCACTCGTCCTGCGCCTGCGGCGTCGCCTCGATGGTGGTCCGACCCTCCCGCCGCATCGTGTCGATGCAGTCGGTGATCCACTCCACGTGCTGCTCGATGGAGACCGGCATGTTCGACAGCACCGACGGACTCTGCGGCCCGGTGATGGTGAACAGGTTGGGAAAGCCGGCCATCGCAACGCCGAGATAGGTGCGCGGCCCGTGCGCCCATTCCTCGGTCAGCGTACCGCCGCCGCGGCCCTGCAGGTTCAGCGCGGTCAGCGGTCCGGTCATCGCATCGAAGCCGGTGGCAAACACGATGATGTCGAGCGTGTACTCCTTGCCACCGGCGCGGATGCCGGTCTCGGTGATCGCCTCGATGGCGCCATCGGTCGCCGCATCGACCAGCAGCACGCTGTCCTTGTTGAAGGTCTCGAAGTAGTTCGTGTCGAGCGGCTGGCGCTTCGTACCGTAGGCGTAGCCCTTGGGTATCAGCCTCTCCGCCACGGCCGGATCCTTCACCGTGCTGCGGATCTTGCGCTTCAGGTAGTCGGCGCAGATGTCGTTCGCCTGCTGGTCGAAGAACATGTCCTGGTAGTTGGCGATCCAGAACCCGAAACCACCGGCGTCCCACATCCGGTCGAACTCGCGCTCGCGCTCCTCCGGCGTGGTCTCCAGCACCGACTTCTCGATGAAGTAATGCTCCTGGCCGAACGGCGATTCGCGGATGCGTCTGACGATACCGTCGTAGTCCGCCTTGCGGGCCGCAGTGACCTCAGGATCCACCTTGCCGTTGCGCGCCGGGACGCAGTAGTTGGCGGTGCGCTGGAACACCGTGAGGTGCTTGGCCTGCTGCGCGATCTCCGGGATCGCCTGCACCGCGGTGGCGCCGGTGCCCACCACGCCGACGCGCTTGCCGGTGAAGTCGACGCCGGCGTGCGGGAAACGGCTGGTGTGATACCAGCGGCCCTTGAACCGCTCGAGCCCTTCGAATTGCGGCATGTTGGTCGCCGACAGCGTGCCCACCGCGGCGATCAGGAAGCGTGCCGTGACCTCGTCGCCCTTGTCGGTGTGAACCACCCACAGATTGCGCTGTTCGTCGAATGCACCGCTGGTCACCCGCGTGCCGAATGCGATGTCGCGCTTGAGGTCGTGGCGCTGCGCCACATGCTCGAGGTAGCGCAGGATCTCGGCCTGTCCGGGATAGCGCTCGGACCACTGCCAGTCCTGCAGCAGCTGCTTGTCCCAGGTGAAGCAGTAGATATGCGCATCGGAATCGCAGCGGGCACCGGGATAGCGGTTCCAGTACCACGTACCGCCGACGCTGTCGCCCGCCTCGAAGACGCGCACCTTCAGGCCCAGCGAGTCGCGCAGCGACTTCAGCATGTAGAGCCCGGAAAACCCCGCGCCGATCACGACGGCATCGAAATCGCCGGCTGCGTCAGTCATGCGTTCCTCCAACGGTGTTGCTTTGTCGAGGTCTTGCGGCGGTCTGGCTGAGACCGGACACAAGCCAGTGTGCTATAGCGTTATCGGTCAACCCGGCGCCTGACAACCCGCGTGAGCGATCGCGGCGGAAGGAACTGCATGCGCTACCTGGCTGATCTCGCTCTCGTGCAGGATCGCGTCGAACAGCGCGTCCTGATCGATGTCGATGCCGACGGCCGCATCGTCGAGGTCACACCGCGGTCCGTCGAGCGCGCCGAACGCCTGGCGGGGATCGTCGTGCCGGGCATGCCCAACGTGCATTCGCACGCCTTCCAGCGCGCCATGGCGGGCCTGGCCGAGAAAGCGGGACCCGAGGGCGACACCTTCTGGAGCTGGCGCGAGGTGATGTACCGCTTCCTGTCGGTGCTCACGCCGGATGACGTCGAGGCGATCGCTGCCCAGCTCTACGTCGAATGCCTGCTGCACGGCTACACGTCGGTGGCCGAGTTCCACTACCTCCACAACGCCCCCGACGGCGCCAGCTATGCCGACCCGGCGGAACTCGCACGCCGCATCGTGGCCGCGGCGCAGCAGGTCGGCATCGGCCTGACCCTGCTGCCGGTGCTGTATCGCCACGCGCAGTTTGGCGGCGCGCCGTCCACCGCAGCGCAGCGGCGCTTCGTGCTGTCGCTCGACGACTATGCCGCGCTGTGCGCGACCATGGCGTCGGACGCCGCCATCGGCATCGCGCCGCATTCGCTGCGTGCCGTCACGCCGGCCGAGCTTGCCGCTGTCTGCGACATTGCCGGAAGCCGGCCGATCCATATCCACGTGGCCGAGCAGGAGAAGGAGGTCGCCGACTGCCTGGCGTGGAGCGGGGCGCGCCCAGTCGCCTGGCTGCTCGACCATGCGCCGGTAGATTGCCGCTGGTGCCTGGTACATGCAACTCACATGGACGACAAGGAGCGGCGGCGGCTGGCGGCCAGCGGCGCGGTCGCCGGCCTGTGCCAGACCACCGAGGCGAATCTCGGCGACGGCATCTTCCCGCTGCGCGAGTACCGCGCGGACGGCGGGCGGTTCGGCATCGGCAGCGATTCCAACGTCTCCACCAGCCCGGTCGAGGAGCTGCGCTGGCTCGACTACGTTCGCCGGCTCACCAGCCGCACCCGGACGGCGCCTGCCGCACATACGGGCGCGTCGGTCGCGCTGCGGCTCTGCCAGGAGGCGCTGTCGGGTGGCGCGCAGGCGCTCGGCCGCAAGGCCGGCTCGCTCGCGCCGGGACGGCTCGCCGACCTCGTGGTGCTGGATACCGGACACCCTGCCCTGGTGGGCCGCAGTGGTGTCGGCCTGCTGGATGCCTGGCTGTTCTGCGGCAACAGCACGCCGGTGCGCGATGTGATGGTGGGCGGCGCCTGGGTCGTGCGTGACGGCCAGCATCGTGCGCAGCGCTCGATCGCAGCCGCGTTCGCACGCACCATGCGCCGGCTGGCCGGCAGCGCTGCGAGCTGATCAACCCGACCGGCTTATCGGCGGACCGTGATCAGGGTGCTGCCATGACCTCCCTGCAGGCCGCCGGCAGCGGCGGCGGCTTGCGCGGCGGTCCGGGTTTGGCGGGCGGCGCGTCGAGCTGATCGAACCACCATTGCAGCGTGGCGTCGCAGCCGTCGCCCGCCGGCGGTGGGGGGGCCTGGACGCATTCGCGCTGATCCGCCGGACAGCGGAACCTGATGTGCATGTGCGCCGCGTGGCCGTACCACGGCCGTATCAGCCGCAGCCAGGCGCGGTCGCCGCGCACCTCCTCGCAGAGCTGCCGCTTGATGGCCGGGTTGACCAGGATGCGGTCCACCTCCGGCAGAGCGGCAGCGGTGCGCAGCAGGGTGACCTGGTCCTGCGTCCAGCGCGCCGGCGCGGTGCCGCGCCGATCCGGGCGCACCATGCTGGGCAGCTCGACCGTCTCCCGCTCCGCCGGGGCGAGCCCGCGCTTCGGCGTCACGTCCAGCCCGACATCCGCATCGAGCCCAAGCTGATGGCTGAGGTGCCCACCCGGCATCGGACCCCCGCGCGGGCGCGAGATGTCCTCCACGTAGAGGTCGCCCAGTCCCGCCGCGTGCACCCGCTCGCCCAGCGTCTCGAGCCGGGCGATCGTCGAGGGCGCGCCCCAGAAGGAACTGTGCGACAGGTGGATGGTCTGGAAGCCGGTGCCCGCGTCGGGCAGGCGCACCGCGCCGGCGATGCAGCCCGCAGCCTGGCCGCCGATGATGCGCAGCGGTCCTGGCGCCGGCGTGTCCGCGCCGGCGGCGACCGTCAGCGCGACCGCCAGCAGCGCGGCAATGCGCCGGCGCTCAGAACCGGCGCTCGAAGACGGTGACGACGTCGCCTGGCTGGACGAAGGCCTGCCGGCTGGCTTTGCCCTCAACGGCCTTGCCCTCGACTGAACGAACCACGGCAGCATAGCCGTCGACGGCGCGGTAGGTGAAGCCGCCGGCCACCGCGACCGCCGTCACCACCGTCATGCCGGGCTGGTAGGCGTACTGCCCGGGCTTGTTCACCTCACCCAGCACATAGATCGGCCGGTAGGCGATGATCTCCACCGCGACCGAGGGCTTGTGCACCAGGTTGCCCCGTCGCAGCGCCGCCGCCACCGCCGATTCCAGCCCGCTCGAGGTCAGGCCGGCCGCGGGCACGGCGCCGATCAGCGGCAGCGCGATGCTGCCGCCGTCGTTGACCCGGAACTCGCCGGTCAGGTTCTCCTCGCCGAAGGTGATGATCCGCACCTGGTCGCCCGGCCCGAGCCGGTAGGCGGCGCCCTCCGCGGACGGCAGCGGCGGAAGTTCGCTGCCCGGTCCGCCGCAACCGCCCGTCGCCAGCAGGAGTGCGATGCACAGGCGGTGGAAGAGCTGCATACCGGGATCATGCAACGGAGGACTTAGCCAGCGATTAACATCGTTCTCGGGAATCCGTCCGAGCCCGCGCCGGCTGCCATGAACGGCAGGGAGAGCATGCGATCCGCGGCACCGGGTTCGGCGCATCCGCGGTCCCTCGATCGTGATGCAGCGGCCAAAGTTTCGCCTCGCCGCACTGCTTTGACAGGTCGGTGAAGCGGGCACCGACACGGGGGATGTGCATGGACTTGGCAGGCTCGGGAGCAGGCATGGTCTGCGCCAGTCCGCGGCGCCGGGGGGCCCGTTGCCAGGTGTTGGCGCTCGCCGCGTTCCTCCCCGCTGCGTCCCCGGCATTTCCAGCCGAAGCCGCGGCTTCGGCTGCGGACCTGATCGCCACCCTGCAACCCGCCGTGGTCAGCATCGAGACCACCAAGAACACCGCCGACACGCGGGGCAGCAATATCGCCGCGCAACCGTCGGTCACCGAGCAGAAGGCCGTGGGCTCCGGATTCTTCATCGATCCAACCGGCGTTATCCTGACGAACCGGCATGTGCTGGCCGATGCTACGCAGATCATCGTCACCCTGAACGATACGACGCGGCTGCGGGCGTCCCTGCTGGCGTCGTCGGCGCACAGCGACCTGGCCTTGCTGAAGGTTCGCGCGGGAAGGCCGGTTCCGACTTTTCGTTTCGGCGACAGCGATCACCTGCGGCCGGGCGATCCGGTGTTCGTCGTCGGCAATCCACTGGGGTTCGGCAGCACGGTGACGTCGGGCATCGTCAGTGCGCTGGACCGCGTGACCCCGGAGAGCGGGTTCGGTGCGTTCTTCCAGATCGATGCCGCCCTGAACAAGGGCAATTCGGGTGGCCCGGTGTTCGATCAGGAAGGCGAGGTCGTGGGGATCAGCACTGCGTTCCTCACCGCGGGCGACGAGGGTGGCTCCGTGGGACTGGGGCTGGCCATCCCCAGCGACGACGCCAGGATCATTGTCCGGCGCCTCGGCACGGACGGCCGCGACGCCCTGGGATGGATCGGCATACAGGTCCAGCCGGTGACTGCGGAGATTGCATCCGCGCTCGGTGTGCCGGCGGGACCTGCCTCTATCATCGAGCGTGTCGACACCGACAGCCCGGCGGCGCGGGCGGGGCTGAACCCGGGCGACATCGTCCTGAAGATCGACGACGCAGCCGCGATGAGCCCACAGCGACTGAACCGCCAACTCGCCGAAGCCAGGATCGGCAGCGTCGTTCGGCTGGCGATCTGGCGGGATGGCACCGAGCAGGCGCTGCCGGTTGCGATAGAAGAAGCGCCCGGCGGCAACGCGGCGCCGGCCCCTGTCGCGCCGCCGGTGGAACCGTCGTCCGGGCACGGCATCCTCGGTCTGAGGCTGGCGCCGCTGACGCGTGACGCACGGGCCAGGCTGGGAATGGCGGAGCACGAGCAGGGTGCGCTGATCGAGGCGGTGAGCACCGGCAGTGTGGCCTGGGATCACGCCGTCACCGCGGCATCGGCGATCGTGCGTGTGGACGGCGCAGCGGTGACCTCTCCCGCCGATGCGCTGCGCCGTATCGAGGACGCGGTCAGGCGCGATCGTGCCAACCTTCTGCTCCAGCTTCGCGATCGGCAGGGCCTGCGCTGGACGGTGCTGCCGCTGAAGCCAGCCTAGCCGCCGTCCTTCCATCGGAGCGTGCCTGCCCGAACTGCGAGCGGGCGATCGAAGCCCTGGCGGTGAACATGCACCGTCCCACCGATGCTAACCACGAATTAAGGCGGCGGCGGTACACCGGTCTGCATCGACAGGACAGCCGATGCTCGACCGACCCGAAGCAGCAAGCCAGCCGTCCGGTGCGGTCCGGCGTTATCGAGCGCCGGCTCGTGCGGCAAGCGATGCCAGCGAGGCGTCGCCTATCGACGGTGCGGCCTTTCTCGCCATCCTGCGACGGCGCAAGTGGCTCCTGCTGGCATCGATCGTGCTGTGTCCGCTGCTCTGCGCCATTGCAATCAGCCAGCTGACGCCGCGCTATACCGCGACGGGCAGCCTGCTGTACGACGCGAGCGAGTACAAGCTCCGTGAGCTGCAGAGCATCCTGCGCGTCGATCCGGTGACCGACGCGGTGATGGCCAGTCAGGCCGAGGTCCTGCGCGGCATACCGGTGGTCGAGCAGGTGGCGAGCCGTCTCAACCTGCTCGCCAACCCGGAATTCAATATCAGGCAGCGGCCGCCGTCGTGGCTGCGCCGGGCGCTCTCCACCATCCATCGGGCCGTTGTGCCGCGGCGTGCTCCGCCGGCCGTGGAGCTGCCGGGACCCGGGCTGGAGCCCGCGCGCAGCGCCACGCTGCAGGCGGTCCGGGCCGCGCTGGTGGTGGTTCCGCTGAAGGCGTCGCACGTTCTGGAGGTTTCATTCACCGCGGAGGACCCGGTGATCGCTGCGGCGGCGGCCAACATCGCCATGGACTACTACGTGAAGTCGCAGCTGGGGCTTAAGTACGGTGCGGTCACCAAGGCGTATCAGTGGCTGAGGGAACGGCGCGACCAGCTGCGCGCCGAGGTGCGTGATCAGGAGGACGCGATCGAGCGCTATCGCGCCCGAAACCGGCTCGTTGAGGGCATGCACGCGCGCCTCGGCAGCGAGCAGATCAGCCTGTTGAGCGAGAACGTGGCGCACGCCCGCAATGCGCTGGCCGAGGCCGAGAGTAGGCTCGATGCGGCGAGCGGCCGGGCCGGCGCGGCGGCGCAGGCGGCGATCGCGCCATCGGTGGTGCAGCTGCGCGCGCGTCACGACCAGTTGTCGGGCCAGCTGCAGTCGATGCTCGGCCGGCTCGGCGCCTCGCATCCGGACGTGCTGGCGATCCGGGCGCAGCTTGTCGACGTGGATCGGACCGTTGCCGCCGAGACCGGCCGCGTGGTCGCCGCGGCCGAGGCGGAAGTGCGCGCCGACCGCGAGCGGGTGGAGACCCTGCAGAGGGATCTGGGCGCGCAGCAGTCGCTGATCGCGCAGGACTCCCAGGCGCAGGTGCCGCTGAACGCGATGCAGCGCGATCTGGACGCCTCGCGCAGCCTGCTGCAGGCCGTGCTCGAGCGGATCGAACAGATCACCCAGCAACAGTCGATCGAGGCACCGGACGCGCACGAGATCTCCCACGCGCTGATCCCCGAACGACCGAGCTTCCCGCGGACGGTGCCGTGGATGGCCGGGGCGACGGCGTTCGGCTTAGCGCTCGGGCTGCTCCTGGTCTATGTGCGCGAGCAGACGGACGGCACGTTCCGCTGCGGCGAGGAGGTGCGGACGGCGCTCGGAATGCCGTGCCTGGCGCTCATTCCGCGCATCTCCCGCTACGCGCTGAGCGGCATGAGCATCGAGAACTATGCGGCGAAGAAGCCGCGGTCGGTCCTCACCGAGCAGCTTCGCACCCTGCGCGCCGGACTGCTGTGGCCCGACCATCCGCGCGTCATCGCGATCACCGCGGCGCGCGCCCAGGAAGGCAAGACGACGGTCACCCGCACCCTGGCGCGCCTCGCTGCGATGAACGGCGAGCATGTGATCGTGGTGGACTGCGACTTCCGTCATCCGGCGTCGGCGAAACGGGCGCCGGGGCTGCTGGACTATCTGCGGGACAAGGCTGTGCTGACCGACATCATCCGCAAGGACGCGGTGACCGGCACGGACTATATCGCGGGCGGCAAGTGGGAGACGAATGCACTCGGCCTGCTGATGTCAGCCGCCATGGCGCAGCTTCTTCTGACCTTGCGGCAGGACTACGACCTCGTGCTGCTCGACACGCCGCCGTCCGAGCCGATCACCGACGCGCGCATCGTGGCCGGCCTGGCGGAGGCGACACTGCTCTGCATACGCTGGCGCCATACGTCACGGCATCTCGCGCTGCATGCCCTGGAACGCCTGGAGGAGGCGCACGCCAATGTGGTCGGTGCAGCCTTGACGCAGGTGGACATCGGCGTCCATCTGCGGTCGGGTTACGCCGATGCGGAAGTGTACCATCCGCGCTACGGCGGCTACTTCCGGGAGTGAGAGCGAATGGCGCGACGATTTCTGGTCACCGGCGGGGCGGGCTATGTCGGCAGTCATCTGGTCGCGGCGCTGCGCGAGCGCGGCGACAGCGTGGTGGTGCTCGACAATCTGCGCACCGGCCATCGCGGCGCGGTGCCGTCCGGCGTACCGCTGATCGTCGCCGATCTGGCCGACGCCGGCACGGTGGAGCGGGTGCTGGCGGACGGTCCCTGGGACGCGGTGTTCCACTTCGCCGCGCTGTCGCAGGTCGGCGAGAGCATGCGGCTGCCGTTCCGCTACCTGATCGACAACGGCGTCAACGGCATGCGCCTGATCGAGGCCTGCGTGCGTCATGGCGTGCATGCGCTTCGTGCTGTCCTCGACCGCTGCGCTGTTCGGCACACCGAAGACCGTGCCGATCGAGGAGGACGCGCCGCTCGACCCGGAATCGCCCTACGGCGACAGCAAGTGGTTCCTCGAGCGCACGCTGCACTGGGCCGAGCGCGTGCACGGGATGCGGTTCGCCGCGCTGCGCTATTTCAACGCGGCCGGCGCCGATCCTGCCGGACGCTACGGCGAGGATCATCGACCCGAGACACATCTCATTCCGCTGGTGATCGATGCCGCCCTCGGCCGGCGCGCAGCAGCTCGATGTCTATGGCGACGACTATGCCACGCCGGACGGCACCTGCCTGCGCGACTATGTACACGTCACCGATCTCGCCGAGGCGCATCTGCTCGCGCTCGACCGGCTGGAGCACGGCAGCATCACCGTCAACCTCGGCAACGGCACCGGCCATTCGGTGCTGGAGGTCATCGCGCACGGTCGAACGCGTATCCGGACGCAAGGTGCCGTACCGCATCTGCCCGCGCCGACCTGGCGACGCGGCGATCCTGGTCGCATCGTCCGAGCGCGCGAGAAACGACCTGGGCTGGCGGCCGCGCTTCGCCGAGCTCGACGAGATCGTGCGCACCGCGCTGCGATGGCGCGAGGCGCACCCGAACGGCTATGCGGACTGAAGGGGCGCGCCGGCACCGTCTTCGCCATCGCGCTTGCCGCCGCACTTCTGGTGTGGCCGGCCGTCTGGAACGGTTATCCGCTGGTGTTCGCCGACACCGGCACCTACCTGTCGCAGGCGATCGAGCACTATGTCGGCTGGGACCGGCCGGTGTTCTACAGCCTGTTCATGCTGCCGCTGCATCTCACGCTGACCACCTGGCCGGTGATCGCCGTGCAGGCGCTGCTGCTGGCGCACGTGCTGCACCTGACGAGGCGGACGCTGCTGCCCGAGGGCGCCGGTGTGGTGGCTGGTGCCCATGGCGGCCGGGCTGACGGTGGCGACGTCGCTGCCGTGGTTCGTCGCGCAGCTCATGCCTGACGTCTTCACCGGCGCGCTGGTGCTCGTGCTTTGCCTGCTCGCGCTTAGCACCGACGCCTGTCGCGTCGTGAAACGCGTCTGGTTGGCGCTGCTCGCCACGTTCATGATCGCCGCGCACCAGTCGCACGTGCTGCTGGCGCTCGCGCTGCTGCTGGCGCTGCGTGTCATCCGACCAAGCGTCGCGTTGCGCGCCATCGCCCCACTTGTGCTGGCGATCCTTGCCCTCGTCTCGGTCAACCTGGTGGCGTTCGGCCGGGCGTCGCTGTCGCCGTTCGGCAACGTGTTCTTGCTGGCGCGGGTGATCTACGACGGTCCCGGGGCGGACGTGCTGCGCCGCGACTGTCCGGCGGCCGGCTGGCGGCTCTGCGCATTCGCCGACCGGCTGCCCGAGACCTGGGACGACTTCCTGTGGCGCCAGGACGGGCCGGTCGCGCAGGCCGGCGGCGCCAAGGTCGTTTCCCAGGAGGCCGATGCCATCATACTCGCCGCGCTGCGCGCCGAGCCGAGGCAGGAACTGGCAGCGTTCCTGCGCAACGCCGGTCGTCAGCTGGCGATGTTCGCGACCGGCGATGGACTGCACCCTGGCCGGAGACCGTCACGCCGTGGATCGAGCGTGACTTTCCCAGGCTTCGAGGCGCGCGCCTATGCCGCATCGCGGCAGAGCAGCGGCGAGCTTCGGGTGCCGCCCTGGATGCGGCGCTGCATGCTCGCGACCGCGCTTGCCGGCGTTGCCGGCTGTCTCGCGCTGCTGCCTGCGGCATCCCGCAGCGCAGCATCCGGTCGGCGGGTTCGCCGCCGCGGCCTTGCTGGTCGCTGCTGGTGGTGAATGCGGCGATCACCGGCGGCCTGTCCGGGCCGCACGACCGCTACCAGAGCCGCATCATGTGGCTGCCGCCGCTGATCGCGGTGCTCGGGGCCGTCGCCTCGCGCGACCGGTCGCCGCGCCGGCCTTCAGCCGATGACGCGCAGCCATGTCGGCAACGTGTTCTGGTCCGGCCTCGAAGCGGCGGTATCGGCGCTGCTCTCGTTCGCATCGGCGTTCATCGTGGCGCGCCTGGTCGGTCCCGCCGAGGTCGGCGTCGGTGCGGCGGCGGTCGCCGTGCACGTGCTGCTGTGGGTCGCGCGTCAATGCGCTGTTCGCCGACGCCCTGGTGCAGCGCAGCGTCGTGGACGACGCGAAACGTTCTCCACCGCGTTCGCGGCATCGATTGTCGTCGGCATGCGTCGCGGCGGTGCTGCAGGTCGCGCTTCGGGTCCGCCGCTCGCCGTCGTCGCTGGGCGACGGCCGATTGACCGCCGATGTCGGTGGTGCTCGCGCTGCCGCTGCCGCTGGTCGGTGCGGCTGGTCCGGTGCAGGGCTGCTGACCCGGGAGCGCGCCTACCGGACGCTGGCCCTGCGCACGCTGATCGGCCAGGGACTTGGGCACGCTGGCCGGCATAGCCAGCGCGCTGCCGGTGCCGGCGCCTGGGCGCTGGTGGTGCAGCAGCTGGTCACTTCCGCTGCCGGCGCGCTCGCGCTGCTGGCGCACGCCCGGTGCGGCCGCATCGCGCCGTTCAGCCGGCAGAGGCTGCGCGAGATGCTGCGCATCGGCCTGCCGCTCACCGCCAGCACACTGGTGCAGCACGGCCGCTACCGCCTGTTCGCGCTGCTGATCGGCGGCACCGCCGGTGCGGCGGCGCTCGGGCAGGTGCACATGGCGTTCCGCCTGGTCGATACGGTGCGCGAACTGGCGTTCACCGCGCAGTGGCGTCTGATGCTGCCGCTGTTGTCCGAACGGCAGGACGACCTGCCGGCCTTGCGGGCCGGCATGGATCGCTGCCTCGCCTGGTCGAGCATCCTCGCCTTTCCGCTCTGCGCCGTGATGGCGGTGACGGTCCAGCCGCTGGTCGCGAGCCTGCTCGGGCCGGTCTGGCAACCGTCCGGCGAAGCGGCCCTGCCGCTGATCGCGCTGACCGCCTGGCTGTTCCTCGCGTTTCCGGCCGGGCGTCGCCGTCATCGCTCGCGGCGAGACCCGCTACGTGCTGATCGCCAACATCGCCGGCACCGTCGCGACCGTGTCGGGCGTCCTGCTGATCCGGCCCGCGACATCGCTGCACGCCGTGCTGGTGTGGCTGGGCGCGCAGGCGTTCGTCAGTCCCTACGTGCTGCTGACCAACGCGCGGGTACTGCGGACGCCGGTGCTGCGGCCGCTGCGCGCCGGCGTGCCGCTGGCTCGTTGCATCGTTGCTGTCCACCGTCGCAGCCTTCATCGTGCCGCTGGCGATCGGCGAGCCTGCCTCGCCGCTCTGGCTGACGGTATTCCGCCTCGCCATCGTCGCCGCCGTCTGCGTGCCGGCGATGACGATCGCGGCCGCGCCGGTCGAGTTGTTCCGGCGGGCCGCGGTTCCGCGCTGATGCCCGGCTGGACCTGTCCGGCGCAACGATGGCAAAATCCCTGGCGTTGCATCCGAGCGGCGAGGCACGCATGCCCACCTACGACTACGACTGCGGCCGCTGTGGCCCGTTCAGCGAGAACCGCCCGATGGCCGAATTCGATCGGGCGCAGCCCTGCCCTGGCTGCGGCGATCCGGCGCCGCGCAGCCTGACGCTGCCGGCGATCGGCGGCGGTGCCACCGAGGCGCCGAGCGCCACAACGCCGTTCCGCTCACATGCCGGCGGCTGCAGTTGTTGCGCAGCCCCCCGCCGATTCGCCGCCGAGGCGGTCTAACCAGTGTTGCGACCCTGAGGGCTCCGACGCGGCCGTCGCTGCCGTAGCGCAGCGAAGCAATCTACTGGGGAAATCGCACCAACGTCAGCTCGGGTCATCCCGTTGCCGCCGCCGGATCAGCCCGTACAGGCTGATCGCCGCCCAGATCACCTCGATCACCGCCGACGGCAGGTTCCACGCGCTCCACAGCGAGACCAGGATCAGCAGCGAGCCGGCCAGATTGCTGGCCGGAAAGCGCCAGTCCCTTGCGTCCAGCCAGCCCTGCTGATTGGCGAAATACGCAGCGACGATCAGGCCGACGCCGACGAAGCCTGCCAGCGTGAAGGTGTCCACGCGCTGCTGCATCCAGCCGTGCGCAGCGGTGTCTATCCGGCGAGTTCCCGCGACCGTGCGGTCGCTGCGGCGATCGCCTTGCTCAGCGCCGCGGGCCAGGCGTCGGCGGCCATCAGCACGGAAAGCGCCCGCTCGGTGGTGCCGGCGGGACTGGTCACAGCAACCCGCAAGGCCGCCGCATCCTCGGTGCTGGCGGCCAGCAGCGCGCCGGAGCCGGATACAGTCTGGCGTGCCAGCAGCCGCGCAAGGTCTGGCGGTATCCCCTGCTCCCGCGCCGCCTGCTCCATCAACTCGGCCAGCAGGAACACGTAGGCGGGCCCGCTGCCCGAGACCGCAGTGACCGGGTCCAGCAGCGCTTCGTCCTCGACGAACGCCACCACCCCGATCGCCTCCAGCAGCCGTTCGCACAGCGCCCGCTGCGCCGCCGCAACGCCGCTGCCGGGGCAGGCGACGGTCACGCCCTGGCGCACCGCCGCCGGCGTATTGGGCATCGCGCGCACGATCGCCGCCGTCTCGCCCAGCAGCGCGCGCATGCCGCCGATCGTCCGGCCGGCCATGATCGACAGAAACACTGCCTGCCCGGTGAAGCGGCGATACAGCGGCAGGGTCTCGGCAGCGTTCTGCGGCTTCACCGCGAACACCACCGCCGCCGGCGCGAATCCGGCCGGTACGGCGCCGGCGTCCGCCACCACGGTCAGATCGGGCCCGGCCGAGGCGGCCGCTTCCGGCGCAGGGTCCACAGCAATTGATGCATCGAGCCCCTGCTCGCGCCAGCCGGCCAGCATCGCGCTGCCCATCCGCCCGCAGCCGACCAGCAGGATCGAGGGAATGCTCATGCCTCGCCCACGCACTCCAGCATCGCCGCCGCCAGCGCGTCCTGCGGCGTCTTGCCACCCCACAGCACGAACTGGAAGGCGGGGAAGAACCGCTCGCACTCGGTGATGGCGATGTCCACCATGTCCTCCAGGCTCTCGGCCGAGGCGCCGGGCGCGCCGCGCAGCAGTACCGCGTGGCGGAACACCGGCATGCCATCGTCCGCTTCCATGCCGAAATGGCCGATCCACAGCCGCTCGTTGGCCAGCGCCAGCAGCTCGTACAGCGCAGCCCGCCGCTTCTCCGGCACCTTCATTTCCAGCGCGCAGGTGAAGTGCATGGCGCTGATTTCGTGCGACCAGCAGAAATACAGGCCGTAGTCGCACCAGCGGCCCGGCGCCTCGGCCGCCATTTCGGAATCGCTGCGCCGGTCGAATGCCCAGTCGTTGGCGCTGATGATCTGCTCCATGACGTCGAGGGGATTGGTGGCCGCATCTTGGCTGAGGGCGGTCGTGGACATGATGGTCTCCCATTCTTGCAGGGAAGGCCGGACGTCTTCCTGGACCCGTATCTGGTGGTCACGCGACCATGTTGGCCACGAATCATAGCCTACCGAGGCATTGCGCGTCGCCGCAAGCGTCAGTCGCCACCTTTCTCGATCTCCAGTGCGGCGACTCGCAGCTCCAGCGCGGCCAGCCTCTGCAGCACGTCGTGCAGTTGCGCCTCGGCCGCTTCCTGGCCGGCGCGCGCATTCGCCGCAAGCTCGGCCATCGCGTCGAATTCCTCGCGCCGAACCAGGTCGAGTGCGCGAATCGCTTCGTCGATGCGCGCGCGGGCCAATGCCTCGACCTCCTCGCGCAGACCGGCGAGCGCCGAGATGGCACCGCCGGCGACACCGGCCAGATCGTCGAAGAAGCGCGGCCGTTCAGCCATCTGTACCTGTCCCCTGCATCGGGCTCCGCGCCTTCCGCGGACTCGCCGCGGCCCGTATAACGCGCGCCATGATCCTGATCACGGGCGGCGCCGGCTTCATCGGCTCGAACCTGCAGGCTGCCTTGGTGCGCCGCGGACTCGAGACCGTCGTGGTGGACAGTCTGGGCAGCGAGGGGAAATGGCGCAACCTCGCCAAGCATCCGCCGTCACGCCTGCTGCCGCCTGACGAGATCGACGGCTTCCTCGACAGCCGGCCACCGCTGGAGATGGTCTACCATCTGGGCGCCATCAGCGACACGACGGAGCGCGACGGCGACCTCGCCTGGGCCACCAACGTCGAGCTGTCGCGGCGCATCTGGCACTGGTGCACCAACCACGGCGTCCGCCTGGTGTATGCTTCGTCGGCGGCGACATACGGCGACGGCTCGGCGGGCTTCGACGACGACATGACCCCGGCCGTGATCGAGCAGCTGCGACCGCTCAACCTGTACGGCTGGACCAAGTATGCGTTCGACCTGCGCGTCGCGCGCGCCATCGCCGGGCGACGGCCGCATCCGCCGCAATGGGCCGGCCTGAAGTTCTTCAACGTGTATGGTCCGAACGAGTACCACAAGGGCGGGATGATCTCGGTGGTGAAGGTCAAGCACGACGAGGTGGCGGCCGGTGGCCCTGCCCGTCTGTTCAAATCCACCGAACCCGGCCTCGCCGACGGGGCACAGCGGCGTGACTTCATCTGGGTGGGCGACGTTGTGGACGTGGCACTGTGGCTGCACGACACGCCCGAGGTATCCGGCCTGTTCAACGTCGGCACCGGCCAGGCACGGACCTACCTGGACCTGGCGCACGCGGTTTGCGACGCAGCGGGCATGCCGCGCAGGGTCGAATTCATCGACATGCCGGCGCCGCTGCGCGGCCAGTACCAGTCGTTCACCGAGGCCGCGATGGCCCGGCTGCGGTCGGCCGGCTACCCGGGCCAGTTCACGCCGCTCGAGGAAGGCGTGCGGCGCTATGTGCAGGACTATCTGGCGCAGCCCGATCGCTACGCATGATCCCGGTCCTGCTGTTCCCGCAGTTCAATCCGGTCATCGTACAGATCGGGCCATTCGGCATCCGCTGGTACGCGCTCGCCTATATCGTGGGGCTGGTGCTGGGGTGGCGGCTGCTGCGGCGCCTCGTGCAGCTCGCGCCGGAGGTGGCGACGCCGATCCAGGCCGACGATTTCCTTACCTGGGCCACGCTCGGGGTCGTTCTGGGCGGCCGGCTGGGGTACGTGCTGTTCTACCAGCCAGGCGTCTATCTTTCGCATCCCGCGATGATCTTCGCCGTCTGGGAAGGCGGCATGAGCTTCCACGGCGGCGCACTCGGCGTGGCCGTCGCGATCGTCTGGTTCTGCCGACGCAATCGCATTCCGTTGCTGGGATTTGCCGATCGGGTGGCGGTGTGCGTGCCGATCGGACTGTGCCTCGGCCGCGTCGCCAACTTCATCAACGGCGAGTTGTGGGGACGGCGGGCGCCGGACTCGCTGCCCTGGGCGATGATCTTTCCCAACGGCGGCCCGGTGCCGCGCCACCCAAGCCAGCTGTACGAGTCATTCCTTGAGGGCGTGGTCCTGTTCGCCGTGCTGTTCGCCCTGTCGCGGCGGGAGGAGTTGCGGGAGCGCTTCGGCTGGCTGACCGGAGCCTTCCTGGTGGGCTACGCCATCGCGCGCACGACGTGCGAATTCTTCCGCGAGCCCGACGTGTTCCTGGGCTACCTGATCGGCGGGGTGACGATGGGCCAGCTGTTGTGCATCCCGATGCTGGCGGTGGGTCTCTGGCTGATGCTGCGCGCCAGATGACGGAGCGGCTCGACCGCTTCATGGCGCGCGCGAACGCCGCCTACTACGCAACGCACGATCCGTACCGCGACTTCACCACATCGCCCGAGATCAGCCAGGTGTTCGGCGAGATCCTGGGACTGTGGTCGGCGGTCGCCTGGGAGCAGATCGGCCGGCCGGACCCGGTGCTGCTGGTCGAGGCAGGCCCTGGCCGCGGCACGCTCATGGCCGACGCGCTGCGGGCGGCTGCGCGTGTCGCACCCGAGTTCCGTGCGGCGCTGCGGCTGCATCTGATCGAGGGTTCGCCCCGGCTGCGCGCGCTGCAGGCCGGGCAGTTGCCCGAGGCGACGTGGCACGCCGGCTTGGGCTCGGTGCCGGAGCAACCCCTGCTGCTGCTGGCCAACGAGTTCCTCGATGCGCTGCCGATCCGGCAGTTCGTGCGGCGCAGCGAACTATGGACGGAGCGGTTCGTCACGGAGGGACGGTGGCAGGAATACCCGGTGGCGGAGCCGCCCCCTCTCCCCAACCCTCTTCCGCGAATGGAGGTCGGGAGTTCGGGCCACGACCCTCCACAGCCCACCATCATCGAACGCAACCAGCCCGCCATCGCCATCGCCGCCACTCTCGGCACCCGCCTATCCGCCCACCCCGGCGCCGCGCTCTTCCTCGACTACGGCCCCGAACACAGCGCACCCGGCGACAGCCTTCAGGCCCTGCGCGGCGGGCGCCCCGTGGATCCCCTCACCGCCCCCGGCACCGCCGACCTGACCGCGCATGTGGACTTTGCTGCTATCGCCGCCTCCGCCCGATCCGCCGGTGCCGCGGTGCACGGACCGATTCCCCAGGGCGTGTTCCTCACCCGCCTGGGCCTGTTCCAGCGCACCGACCGACTTGCACGCACGCAATCGCCCGCGCGCGGCTCTGCGCTGATCGAATCGGCCCGCCGCCTCGCTGAGCCCCACCGCATGGGCCGGCTGTTCAAGGCGCTCGCGCTGACCAGTCCGGGATCGCCCACGCCGCCCGGCTTCGAGTAGCTGGACAACGCCCGGCCGCGCCGCCAAAAGCCACCCCATGCCGCTCACTGCCGACTCGCTCCGCGTGCCGCATGGCTTCTTCACGCGTCAGGGCGGAGTCTCCGGCGGTCCCTACGCCAGTCTCAACTGCAGCCTGTCCGGCGGGGACGATCGCGACACCGTGCTGGAGAACCGCGCACGCGCCGCACGCGCCATCGGCGCCGCACCGGACCGCCTGGTCGGCCTGATGCAGGTGCACGGCGCCGATGTCGTGGAAGTGATCGCGCCGTGGACCCCCGGCAACGGTCCGCGCGCCGACGCCATGGTGACCACCCGGCCGGATATCGCGCTGGGCGTCATCACCGCCGACTGCGCCCCGGTCCTGCTGGTCGATACGGCGGCCGGCGTGGCTGGCGCGGCCCATGCCGGCTGGCGCGGCGCGGTGGCCGGTGTCATCGAGCAGACGGTTGTCGCCATGGTCAGGTTGGGCGCCGATCCCGCAGCGGTGGTCGCGGCGATCGGCCCCTGCATCGCACAGCGATCCTACGAGGTCGGTGCCGACCTGCGCGACGCGGTCCTGGCGCAGGATCGCGGCAACGTCCGCTTCTTCATCGATGGGCGACGGGAGGCTCGCTGGCAGTTCGACCTTGCGGGCTATTGCGCCGCCCGGCTTGCCGCCGCCGGGGTCCGCACCGTCAGTGTCCTGGACGTGGACACCGCAGCGGACGAGGCCGCGTTCTTCAGCCATCGTCGGCGGACGCTGGCCGGCGGCGGGCCTATCGGCCACCAGATCTCCGTGATCGCGCTCGGTGCGCGCTGACCGTGTTGCCGCGTATCAGCCTTTTGCTCGCCCTGCTGGTCGCATCGTGCGGCGACCTGCCGGAGCCGTTCCTGGGCAATCCCGGTGCAACCGCCCGCCTGCTGGCCAGGCCGCCGACGCCGCGCCTTGCGGTGCCGCCGCCGGGCGACGCGCTGCTGTCCGACGCGGCCGGCCGGCAATACGCCGACTCGCTCGCGGCCGGCCTACAGGCGCAGGAGGTGCCGGCGTTCGCCGACAAGGTCCGCCCCAACGACTGGCAACTGGTGGCCCGCGCCGAGCAACGTGGCCGGAACGTGGTGCCGCTGTTCCGCGTGCTGAACCCCAAGGGCGAGGACAAGGGCAACACCGAAGGCACCCCGGTGCCGGCAGCGGCCTGGGCCACGGCCGACGCGGCCACGCTCGACCAGACGGCGCGCGACGCGGTGCCGCGGATCGCCAACCTGCTCACGGGCATACAGCATGCCGACCCGAACAGCCTGTACAACCGCGTCGCCAAGGTGCAGGTGCCCGCGGTGACCGGCGCGCCGGGCGACGGCAACATCTCGCTGACCAAGCAGATGAAGACGCATCTCGCGGCGCTGGGACCGGTGGTGCAGGACGATGCGGTGCGGTGCCGACTTCATCGTACAGGGCGACGTGCGGATGGTGCCGATCGCCGGCGGCCAGCAGCGGGTGGAGATCCAATGGACGGTGAAGGCGGCCAGCGGCGACGAGCGCGGCAAGGTGGTGCAGCTCAACGAGATCCCGGCGGGCTCGCTCGACCACTACTGGGCGGACGTCGCCGTGGTGGTGGCGACCGAGGCGGCGGGCGGCGTGAACGACGTGATCAACCGCCAGTCCGGGCGCGAGCCGGGCGAGGCGGTTCATGGACAGGCGCAACGGACAGCGCAGTTGGTAGAAGGCCGCAAATCCGGTGTAGAGCCGATCCGATGACCCCGTCTGGCGGCCGAACAGCATGAAAATCGTTGCCTGCAACAGCAACCGTCCGCTCGCCGAGGCGGTCGCCGCCACGCTGAAGCTGCCGCTGACGCGCGCCTCGATCCGCCGCTTCGCCGACATGGAGGTGTTCGTCGAGATCCACGAGAACGTGCGCGGCGAAGACGTGTTCGTCATGCAGCCCACGTCCTATCCGGCCAACGACAACCTGATGGAGCTGCTGATCACGCTGGATGCGCTGCGCCGATCGTCGGCGCGGCGGATCACCGCGGTGATGCCGTATTTCGGCTATGCGCGGCAGGATCGGAAGACCGCCTCGCGCTCGCCGATCAGCGCCAAGCTGGTGGCCAACCTGATCACCGAGGCCGGCGCCAACCGCGTGCTGACGATGGATCTGCACGCGGCACAGATCCAGGGCTTCTTCGACATCCCGGTGGACAACCTGTACGCCGCGCCGCTGTTCAGCCGCGACATCCAGGAACGCTACAATGGGCGCGACCTGATGATCGTCTCGCCCGACGTGGGCGGCGTGCTGCGCGCGCGCCAGATCGCCACGCGGCTGAACTGCGATCTGGCGATCATCGACAAGCGCCGCGAACGCGCCGGGCATTCCGAGGTGATGAACGTCATCGGCGATGTGTCGGGGCGCGACTGCATCCTGGTGGACGACCTGGTCGATTCCGGCGGCACCCACTGCAACGCGGCCGATGCGCTGATCAAGGGCGGCGCGCGGTCGGTCAGCGCCTATGTCACGCACGGCGTGCTGTCGGGCGGCGCGGTGGCGCGCATCGCGTCCTCGCCGATCGAGATGATGGTGATCACCGATTCGATCCTGGCGACCGAGGCGGTGCGCCTGGCGTCGAACATCCGGCAGGTCACCATCGCGCCGCTGATCGCCGAGGCGATGCGACGGATCCGCGACGAGAGCTCGGTCAGCTCGCTGTTCGACTGACGCTCGGGTCTGTAACCTCGCGATTCCGGTTTGCTACAAGTTCCGGAGATTGCGCGGGGAGGCTCCATGAAGTTCCGTGTGAGCAAGGCATGCGGGATCGTGGCGCTGGCCGCGGTGCTGGCAGGGCCGCTGGGCATCGCCCGGGCCGAGGCCCGCACCGCTGCTCCGGCGCCGCATCCTGCGGGCAAGGCCGTGCATACAGCGAAGCACGCCCACGGCCGGCCCGCCACCCGACACGCTCATGCGATCCGCGCCGCGCCGTCATCCGGCCGCGATGCATATCCTGGCCGGCAGGCGCCCTGCGCGGACGCCGAACGACACAGCGGCGGCGCTGGCGCCGACACCGGCCCAGCCGCTGATCGTCATCGACCCGGGACACGGCGGAGAGGATCCCGGCGCGATCGGCGTGTCGGGCACACGTGGAGAAGACCATCACCCTGGCCGCGGCGGAAGAACTGCGCCGTGCGATGTGCGAAGACCGGTCGCTACCGGGTCGCGCTGACCCGGACCCGCGACCGTACCGTCTCGCTCGCCGCCCGCCTTTCCTTCGCCGGAGAAGCACGACGCGGATCTGCTGATCGCGGTCCACGCCGACGCCTCGCCCGACCACCGCGCGCGCGGCGCCAGCGTCTATGTCAGCAACCGCAACATCACCCGCAGTTCGCCGCCGATCGCGGCAACTCGCATCGGATCGCCACCGCGCTGGCCGCGCCGGAGCCGCAGCCAGCGCCGGGTTCCGCGTGGCTGCAGTACAGCATGATCGAACAGCTGGCCGACGACGTGCGGATGTCCGGAGTCGCCGGCGCGGCACGCGCAGCTTTATGTCCTGGGCTCGCGAAACGATCCCGAGCGTTCTGCTGGAAGATGGGCTTCCTGTCGAACCGCCAGGACGAGGCGCTGCTGCAGCAGCCGGCACGATCGACAGGTCCTGGTTCAGGCGATCAGCGACGCGATCGACGACTACTTCGCCGGCATTCGGGCATTCTCCATCGCGCACCTGACCGACATGGCAATCGCCGGCGCGTGTGGCCTTTGCCAGTGAAACCATGCGACCGGTCCGAGCGATTGCAGCGACCCGACAGCATGGCCCGCATGGACTAGCCTCGGTGGCGTGATAGGAAGCGCGGCGGCGCCGCGCCGCCCGTTAGGAGACGTCGATGCGCCAGATGACCCTCGTGGCCTTCCTGCAGGCCCAGAACTGCACCAACTTCGTCGGCTCCTGGCGGCATCCCGAGGCCTCGCCGGACTTCATGACCGCCGACTACTACCGCCACATCGCCCGCGTGCTGGAAGCCGGCAAGTTCCATGTCGGCTTCTTCGACGATCGCCTGGCGATGCCGGACCGCTTCGGCGGCGATCATGCGCACACCGTGGCCAACGGCATCCGCTGCGTGAAGATGGACCCGATCACCATCCTGACGGTGATGGGCATGGCGACCGAGCGGCTCGGGCCTCGGCTCGACCTGCTCCACCACCTACTTACGAACCGTTCCACGTCGCGCGCGTGTTCCAGACGCTCGACCTGATGACCAACGGCCGCGCCGCCTGGAACATCGTCACGTCGATGAACGACGGCGAGGCGCTCAACATGGGTCACGCCGCGCATGGCGAGCACGACGAGCGCTACGACCGCGCCGACGAATTCCTGGAAGTCGTCGCCGGGCACTGGGATTCCTGGGACGACGACGCGATCGTGCTGGACAAGCAGACCGGCCTGTTCGCGCATCCCGACAAGGTGCGGCGGCTGGACCACGAAGGGCGACTTCTTCCGCTCGCGCGGACCGTTCACCGTGCCGCGCTCGGCGCAGGGCCATCCGGTGCTGATCCAGGCGGGTCAGAGCGGCCGCGGCCGGCGCTTCGCCGCGCGCTGGGCGGAACTGGTGTTCGTCAACTATCATTCGCTGGAGCAGGCACGGCCGACTACGCCGCGTTCAAGCAGCAGGTGGCCGAGACGGGACGCGATCCGGAGAAGGTCGTCGTAGCGGCAGGCGTCTATACAGTCGTGGCGCCGACGCGAGCCGAGGCCGAGGACAAGGTGGCGCTGATCGACAAGCTGCCGAAGGAGATCGACCAGCTTTCGCTGCTGTGCGAAGTGCTGAACGTCGATCTGTCGAAGAAGCCGCTCGACGAACCGTGGAGCGAGGAGGAGATCCAGACCTGGACCGGCGCGCAGGGCCTGCGCGACCGCGTCCACCGCGTGCTGGGCAACCGCAATCCGACGACGCGCGACTTCATGGAGGTCAGCCATCGCGGCACGTTCCGCGATCATCCGCGCTTCGTCGGCAGCCCGAAGGACGTCGCCGACGGCATGGAGGAGTGGTTCGCCGACCGCGCCTGCGACGGCTACGTGGTGGCCGCCTCGCACGTGCCCGGCGGCTACGAGGAGTTCGTGCGCTACGTTGTCCCCGAACTGCAACGCCGCGGGCTGTTTCACAACGACTACCGCGGCACCACATTGCGCGAGAACCTCGGTCTCGAGCGTCCGCGCATCGGTGCGTGGCGTGAGGTTCGCCACTGACGAGGAGAGAGAAATCATGAAGCTGATGTACTCGCCGGGCGCCTGCTCGATCGGCATCCACGTGCTGCTGGAGGAGATCGGCAAGCCGTACGAGGCGCAACTGGTGAACCTGCGCGAAGGCGGCCAGTTCAAGCCGGACTTCACCGCGGTCAATCCGAAGTCGAAGGTGCCGACGCTGGTGCGCGACGACGGCTCGGTGCTGACCGAATATCCGGCGATCGCCTATTGGCTGGCGCGCACCAACCCGGACAAGAAGCTGCTGCCGGACGACGTGGACGCGCAGGCGCGCGTGTTCGAGGCGTTGGACTACTGCGTCAGCACCGTGCACATGCAGGGCTTCTCGCGGCTGTTCCGCGCGTCCAACTACACGCCGAACCCGGCCGATGAGGACAAGGTGAAGGAGCGCGGCAAGGAGATGGTCGAGAAGGGCTTCGCCGTGATGGACAAGGCGCTGGCCGGCAAGGACTACCTGGCGGGCGCGTTCTCGATCGCCAACTCGGCGCTGTTCTATGTCGAGTTCTGGGGCGGCAAGCGGATGAACATGACGCTGCCGGCGAACTGCGACGGCGCATCTCGATCGCATGCTGGCGCGGCCCGCGGTGCAGCGCGTGCTGCAGCAGGAAGGCCTGAACTGAGGTGCACGGGGCGTTCCAGGAGGACACGCTGACGCCGGTTCCGTTCTGGTTCCTGCGGCATGGCGAGACCGACTGGAACGCCCAGGGCATCTCGCAGGGCAACGTCGATATTCCGCTGAACGCCGTCGGCATCGCGCAGGCGCGCGCTGGCGGCGGAGAAGCTGCGCAATCGCGGCATCGCCACGATCGTCGCCTCGCCGCTGTCGCGCGCCCGCGTCACCGCGGAATTCGTCGGCGAGGCGCTGGGCCTGCCGGTGTCGCTCGACCGCGACCTGCGCGAGGTGGCGTTCGGCGTGCAGGAAGGCCAGTCGATGAGCGGCTGGTTCGCCGACTGGGTGAGCGGCGTCGCCACGCCGGACGGCGCCGAGACGTTCGCCGCGCTGCGCCATCGTGCGGTGGCGGCGACGAACCGCGCCATCGGTCAGCCGCCCGCGGTACTGGTGGTGGCGCATGGCGCGATGTTCCGTGTCGCTGCGCGCGGCGATGGGCATCGAGCCGAACATGCGGACGCAGAACGCGGTGCCGATCTTCTGCGAACCGCCGCGGCCGGGCGCCACCGCCTGGTCGCTGCACCCGGTGGTGTAGCCTCTGAACCGAAGCACGCCGGCTGCGGAATGCGAACCGTTTGATCCAGGTCAATGACGGGCGCAGGTGCCGGGCCCACTCTGGCAACGAGCACGGGAACAGGTCGGTTCCCGGAGCATGGCCAGCGGTGGCGCGCGATGATCCTGCAGAACCAGCAAGCCCGGGCAGTCGTCAGATGGACGATGCAGTGCGCGATTCTCTGCGGCGGGATCGTGCTTGCCGGCGGCTTGGCACAGGCCGGGTTCGTTTCCATGGTGGACGGGTTTGGACTGGCGCCGGCGGTCATCGCGTCGACGCTGCTGGCTTTCGTCGTCGGGATCGCCATGACGTACGTGAGCTGCCTGATCGGAGCAACCGCCGAGAGCCTTTACGACCTGGGCCTGCGGCTCCTGAGCGCCCCGCGAGCCGTACGCGTGCAGCGGGCGTTGAACCATCGCGAGGCGTAGCCTCCGTCACCGACCGCTGTCGACCTCCCCATCGGCCGTTGCGGTCAACTCGCGCGGCACCAGCAGCAGCGTCGGCAGGATCAGCGCATAGACGATCGTGATGGCGATCACGCAGGTCTGGAAGCCGCCGTGGTCGTCGTAGAGGCGGGTGCCCAGCATATCGCCCAGGCGTGCCGCGGCCACTTCGAGCGCGCCCGACATCATGAGCACGGTTCCCTGCAGACCGGGCGGGCAGGAGCGGATGATCAGCGCGATATAGGCGCCCGACGCGACGCCGCCCATCAGGCCCATCGCCACCGCCGCAGCGAGCGCGCCGTTCACCGACTGGATGAACAGCAGCGGCACCATCTGGGGAATCCCGACGACCGTACCCCACACCAGCAGACGCTGCAGCGGCACACGCGTGCAGAGCACACCGAACGCGGCGTACGCCGGCAGGAACGACACGGCGAAGATCGCGTTCCATACGCCCCATTGCGTGTCGCTCGCGTGGAACGCCCGTTGCAGATGATAGAGCAGCGGCGTGTCGGTGCCCGGCGCAAAGCTCCACAGCAGCATCACCAGCAGCGCGGGGTAGATCGGCCGATGCGCCAACAGCCGCCTGAGGTCGCCCACCGGGTGCGGTCGCCCCTGTCGCTCGGGGCGCACGTTGTCGAACACGACCCCGGGCCTCACCCAGGCGTAGAACACGATGCCCGCAACCACGCCGGCGCCGACCAGGAACAGCATGTGGAACGCGCGGTCGCCGCCCTCGGCCTCCAGCAGATCTCCCAGCCTGCCGCCAAGCAGCAGGGTCGCCACGCCGATCACCGACAGCACCATGTTCCACACCGCGCTGACCTGGCCCGACATGGCGTTCTGCTGGCCCAGTGTCGACAGCAGGCCCACCTCCGCGCTCGACACCAGGCGGAACGCGACCCGCAGCAGCAGGATCGCTCCGAGCAAGCTGGCATAGGTCACCGGCACGAACGCAAGCAGCACGTAGAGCACCACGGTAAGGCTGCCGAACAGCATGATGAGGCCGCGGTCGCGCATGCCGAACGGGTTCCACAGGTCGCGGACGAAGCCGAACACGGCGGACAGATAGATCGGTATCGCGGCGAGCGCACGGAAGCCGGCGACGTCGGTCGCGCTGAACTGCAGCTGGTTCTTCAGCAGCAGGCTGAGCGCGATCTCGAACAGCCCGCCGGACGGCGAGCCGATGGCCACGAGCAGGACCAGGACCGCGAGATACAGGAACAGCCGCCGCCGCACGGCCAGCGGCAACACGGTGGCCGGTGCCGCACGGACCGTGTCGGAAGCCAGGTCAGGCACCCAGGTAGAACTGCCGGATCAGCTCGTTGTCGTTCAGTTCGGCTGCCGAGGCGCCGGTGAACTCGATGCGGCCATGCACAATCACATAGCCGCGGTCGGCGATGCGGATCGCCTGGATGAAGTTCTGCTCCGCCATCAGCACGGTGAGCTGATAGCCGTCCTTCAGCTCCTTGATCTTGTCGATCGTGCGCGCGACCAGCAGCGGCGCGAGGCCGACGGAAGGCTCGTCGATCAGCAAAATCCTCGGCGCCGACATCAGCGCACGCGCCAGTGCCAGCATCTGCTGCTCACCGCCGCTCATGCTGCCGGCCAGCTGCCGGCTGCGCTCGCGCAGGCGCGGAAAGGTCTCGAAGCAGAATTCCAGGTTCCGCCCGATGGCCGCGCGCGCGCTCTTGCGGAACGCGCCCAACAGCAGGTTCTCGGTCACCGTCAGCTTCGGGAACAGCCGGCGGCCTTCGGGCACGAAGGCGATCCCCAGTTCGACGATCGCCTCGGTCGATTGGCCGATCAGTTCGTGCCGCGTACCGTCGATCTCGGCGACGATATTGCCGCTGCCAGGCCGCACGATGCCCATCACGCATTTCAGCAGCGTGCTCTTGCCGTTGCCGTTGGTGCCGAGTAGCGCCACCGTCTCGCCGGCGCCGACGGACAGCGACACGTCGTGCAGCACGCGCACCGCGCCGTAGCCGGCATCCAGCCCGGAGATCGTGAGGCTACTCGCCAAGATACGCCCGCACCACGTCGGGATCGCGCACCACGTCGGCGGGATCGCCGTCGGCGATCTTGCGACCGGCGACCAGCACGACGAGCCGCTGCGAGAAGTGCATCACCGCGCGCATGATGTGCTCGATCAGGATCACCGTCACGCCCTGCTCGTTCAGCCGGATCAGCAGCGCCAGGATGTCGTCCACCTCGTTGTGCGACAGCCCGGCCATCGCCTCGTCGGCGATCAGCAGGCGCGGATGCGCCGCCATGGCCCGCGCCAGCTCCAGCTTGCGCATCTCGATCTGCGTCAGGTCGCGCGGCAGGCGGCGGGCCTTGTCGGCCAGGCCCACCATGTCGAGCAGCTCGATGCAGCGCTGATCGATCGGCTGCGTGTCGTGGCGGCCGGTATAGAGCAGCGGCACGCGCAGGTTCTCCGCCAGCGACAGCGTGTTGAACGGCCGCGGCAGCTGGAAGCTGCGGGCGAGGCCAAGCCGGGTGCGCTGGTGCGCGGCGAGGCCGTCGAGCTTTTGGCCGGCGAAGTGCACGCTGCCCATCTCGTGGCGCAGCGTGCCGCACATGCAGTTGACCAGCGTGCTCTTGCCGGAGCCGTTGGGTCCGATCAGGCCCAGGCGTTCGCCGTTGCCGACGGCCAGTTCGATCGCCTCGAGCGCGACGAAGCCGCCGAAGCGCTTGCCGAGGCCGGTCACCCGGAGAAGTGCGTCACTGGCAGCGACGGGGGGCATCACCCTGATCGCCTTCCCCGGATCCTCATGAGACCCAGGATCCCATTCGGTGCCACGATGACGAACCCCACGAGCATCAGCCCGACGATCAGCAGATTGAGCGCCGACGAGATGGTGACCGTCGCCACCTGCTGCAGGGTGCCCAGCAGCACCGCGCCGATCACCGGACCCAGCCAGCTCGACGTGCCGCCCACCAGCGGCATCGCCACGCCGTTCACCGCGTAGGCCAGGCTGAAGCCCGATGCCGGGTCGAGATAGGTCACGTAGTAAGGCAACGGCGCGCCCGCCATGCCCATGAAGGCCCCCGACAGCGTCGTCGCCAGCAGCTTCAGCCGCAGCGTCGGCACGCCCGAGGCCTCGGCCGCCACCTCGTCGTCGCGGATCGTGGCGAAGCCATAGCCCAGGCGCGAGCGCTCGATCGCGCGCGCGACAGCCAGCACGACCACCACCAGTCCCTGCATGACCAGGAACAGGTACTGGATGTAGTCGATGCCCAGCAGCGGCGCCGTCGCGGGCCGCACGATGTAGGCGCCGCGCGAGCCGCCGACGAAGTCCCAGTTGGTGATCAGCGTCTGCACCACCACCGCCAGCGCCAGGGTCGCAATCGAGAAGAAGGCGCCGCGCAACCGCAGGGTCAGGTAGCCGGTGCCGAGGCCGACGATACCCGAGACGATCCCGCCCATGCCCATCATGACCGGCAGCGGCAGCGCAGTGAGCTTGTGCAGCACCACGGTGGTATAGGCACCGAGCGCGAAGAACGCCGCGGTGCCGAAGTTCACATATCCGGTGTAGCCGCCCAGGATGTTCCACGCCGTCGCCAGGGCGATGTACTGCAGCACGACGTAGCCGGCGAAGAAGACATAGGCGTTGTCGATCAGCCGCGCCGCGCCGAACACCGCGGCGCTGGCGATCAGCAGCGCGAGCAGGAACTTCGCACCGCTCAAGCGTCAGCGGCCAAGGATGCCGGCGGGGCGCACCGCCAGGGTGATCAGCAGGAAGCCGAACGCCACCGCCGGCGACCAGGACGGGCCGTAGAACGTGGAGGTGATGCTCTCCACGATGCCGAGGATGAACGCCGCCAGCAGCGTGCCGGCGAAGCTGCCCATGCCGCCCAGCACGCAGATCGCGAACACGCGGCCGATATAGTCGCGGCCGATCGAGGGCTCGACCGGCTGGATCACGATCAGCACCGCGCCGGCCAGCGAGGCGGTGGCGATCGACAGCCCGAACGCGATGCGCTTGATGCGCGTCGGGTTCGCCGCCATCAGGCGCAGCGCCAGCTGGTCCTGCGCCACGGCGAGGATCGCGCGGCCCAGGAACGTATGCGACAGGAACAGCTGCAGCCCGCCGAACATCGCCAGCGCGACCAGGCACGGCACCAGCAGCCGCAGCGGCAGATCCACCGCGCCGAGGTGAAGGCTCGGCCCGATATACGGCGCCTCGACCAGGCGGTAGTCGACGCCGAACACCAGCACGAGCGTCACCTCGGTGATGAACAGCAGGCCGAAGAAGAACGCGAGCCCGCGCAGCGCCTCGTCGCCGCGACGTTCGAACGCGACGTAGTAGACCTGGTACACCGCGGCGCCCAGCAGATAGAACGCCGGCAGCGCGATCACCGCGGCCAGGATCGGGTCCATCCCCAGCGTCGTGTTGGCGATATAGGCGATGTAGGAGCCCAGGATGATGAACGCCGGATGCGCGATGTTGACGATGTCCAGCATGCCGAACGAGATCGATACGCCGATGGTGACGGCCGCATAGAACCCGCCGAGCAACAGGCCGGACACCACGGCGTTGCCGAGAAGATCGAGGGACATTTCCATTATGCCGGCCAGTATGGCCAAGCCGCAAAGTCTTGGCCAGCGGAGTGCGGCCGCTCAGCGAGCCTGCATGCCCGGTCTACGCATCGGGATCGAGGGTGAACAGTTCCTGCGGATGCTGTACGCCGCGCAGCGCATAGCGTCCCACCGAAACCAGGCGCCGCCTGATGTCGCCGACATCGGCAAACGCCGCCGACATCAGGATCGGCTGATCGACCGAGCGGCACATCGCTG
This sequence comes from uncultured Alphaproteobacteria bacterium, assembly GCA_963812075.1. Classification (GTDB taxonomy): domain Bacteria; phylum Pseudomonadota; class Alphaproteobacteria; order Acetobacterales; family Acetobacteraceae; genus JAMXLO01. The sequence continues at coordinate 319,838 of CAWETN010000009.1, read as the reverse complement.
CAATGCGGCTTGCCTCGTTCACGGCCGGGCCGGTGACGGTAAAGTCCAGCCGCTCGCGGCTTCCGACATTGCCATAGAACACCTCGCCGACATGCAGGCCGAGATACATGTCGGTCACCGGCTTGGCTTCCGCTGTCCGGCGCCGCTTCAGCTCGGCGATGCTTCGCCGCGCGGCGATGGCGGCGGACAACGCCGCACTGCAGGCATGGGCGCGATCCTCGGCGGTGAAAATCGCAAGCGTGCCGTCGCCGATCAGCTTGAGCACGTCGCCGCCATGATCATGGACCGCCGAGACGATCGCATCGGCGTAGTCGTTCAGCAGCGGGATGACCTGCTCCGGTGCGGTGTCGGTGATGCGCGTGAAGCCTCGCAGATCGCTGAACCACACCACCGCGTCGATCCGTTCGGCAATGCCGCGCACGATCCGGCCGCCCAGCACCCGCCGGCCGGCGTCGCGGCCGAGATAGGTTTCCATCAGCGTCCCGGTCATCCGCGTCAGCGATACCGCCTTTATGGCGAGCGCCAGGTACGGCACGACGCGCTTGAGCGCGGAGATCTGGGTGTCATCGAAGCCGTCGGGTGCCCTTGTCCCCCATGAGGAATACACGCCGTCCATGTCGCCCATGACGCTCTCGGCGGCGAACCGGGTGATGATCGCGACGTATTCGGTCATCCCCGCGGCCAGCCAGTCCGGCAGTTGGCTGAACTCGTCCTTGGTCGCTGCGCTGAGCCGGCGGCGCAGGAAAGAATCGCCGGTTTGCAGCATCCTGTAGTGCGCACTGCGCCGCCACAGGTCGGCGACCCGGACGTCCTCGGGATCGGCGCCGGACGCGGCGACTGCATCCGGGCTGGTGCGGCCATATTCGACCAGCGACGCCTCGCCCGGTCCAAAGCCCCAGCGGAACAGCCGACCCTCGTAGACCGGGTGCAGCGTGTCGATGAACAGCACGCCAACGGCCAGGGGAAGGCCGGCCGCGACGCAGCGCTCGCAGAATCCCGACACGATGTCGCTTTCCGACGTGCCGGCCAGACCGGCCTGGGTGAGCCATGCCGACAATTCGGCCGAGAAGGTCGCGTTCATGCGGCGATACTACAGACTTCGCCAAGGCCGGTCGTTCGGTGCCGACCCTGGGCCAGTCCGTCAGGCGCGCCGCGCAGTGTCCAGCGCGATGACGTTGCTCGGCGTCGCGCCGACCACCTTGGCGATCTGCTCTGCCAACTCATCCTGCATATACGGCTTGGACAGGCGGGGCAGGCCGGTCTCCTCGCCGTTCGGCAGCTCCGCGTAGCCGCTCGCCAGGATGACCGGCAGATCAGGCCAGAGCTCGCGGACCTGCCCTGCCAGCTCGACGCCGGTCATCCCCGGCATGGCGTGGTCGGTCAGCACGACATCGACCTCGGTGCCGAGTTTCAGCATGTCGAGCGCCAGCGCGCCCGACAGCGCCTCGGTCACCACGTGGCCGACATCCTCCAGCATCGCCGCGGTGCTGGCGACGACCAGCGGGTCGTCGTCGACCACCAGCACGCGGTACGAACGGAACGGGCTGCCGAACGAGGTGACCGGTGGCGCGGTGTCGGCAGTGGCGGCCGTCTCCGACAGCGGCAGCCACAGCTCGACGGTGGTGCCGTCGCCGGGCTGGCTGGTGATGCGCATCGCGCCGCCCGACTGCGCGACGACGCCGTGCACCATCGACAGGCCGAGCCCGGTGCCCTTGCCGGTCCCCTTGGTGGTGAAGAACGGCTCGGCCGCGCGTTTCAGCGTCGCCGCGTCCATGCCGGCGCCGGTGTCGGACACCGTCAGGCGAACGTACCGCCCGGGTGCCAGGTCCTTCGGCAGGTTGGCGCCCGTGACGCAGCTGCCGCCGATCACCAGCCGGCCGCCCTCCGGCATCGCGTCGCGCGCGTTGAGCGCGAGGTTCAGCATCGCCAGCTCGAGCTGGTTCGGATCGACGCGGACCGGGGGCAGGTCGGGACGATAGGCGGTGACGACCTGGATGCCCGGCCCGAGCGTGCGCCGCAGCAGGTCGCCCATGCCGTCGACCAGGCGAGGCACGTCCACCGTCTCCGGCCGCAGCTCCTGGCGGCGCGCGAAGGCGAGCATGCGCTTGGTCAGCGTGGCGCCGCGATCGGCGCCCTTGCATCGCACTGTCGACCAGCCGCAGCGGCGCGGATCGTCCGGCAGCCGTTTCCGCAGCAGCTCCAGGTTGCCCAGCATCGCCATCAGCAGGTTGTTGAAGTCGTGCGCCACGCCGCCGGTCAGCTGGCCGATGGTGTCGATCTTCTGCACCTCGAACAGCTGCGCCAGGCCGCCTCGCGCTCCTGCGTGCGCTGCTCGATGCGCTGCTCGAGTTCCGCGTTGGTGCGCGCCAGCGCGGCGGTGCGCTCCGCGACGCGCCGTTCCAGCTCGGCGTTCAGCTGCTCGAGCTGGCGGGTCTTGCGGATACAGGTCGGCGAACACCCGCACCTTGGCGCGCAGCACCTCCGGCACCACCGGCACCGGCACGTAGTCGACCGCGCCCGCCTCGTAGCCGCGCAGCAGGTCGGGGTCGGTCAGCTGGATCGCCGAGACGAAGATGATCGCCGTCGGCTGGAAGCGCGGATGCTCGCGGATCATCGCCGCCAGCTCGAAGCCGTCGAGCTCCGGCATCTGCACGTCGATCAGCACCACGGCGATCTCGTGCCGCAGCAGATGCGCCAGCGCCTCGTGGGCCGAGGTCGCCTTGATCAGGTTCTCGCCGAGCTCCGAGAGGATCACCTCGTAGCTCAGCAGCTTGGCCGGCTGGTCGTCGACCAGCAGGATGTTGACCTGCTCCGCCGGGGCTCATGGCCGGTCTCCTCAGCGGTGCAGCCAGATCCGCAGGGCGGACAGCAGCTGCTCGGTGTTGACCGGCTTGGCCAGATAGTCGGACGCGCCGGCCTCGAGGCACTTCTCGCGGTCGCCCTTCATCGCCTTGGCGGTCAGCGCGACGATCGGCAGCCGGCGGAACGTCGGTGTTCGCGCGGATCGCCTCCATCGTCTCGTAGCCGTCCATCTCCGGCATCATGATGTCCATCAGCACGATCGCGATGTCGGGCGTCGACTCGAGCGTCGGGATCGCCTCGCTGCCGGTGGTCGCGGTCAGCACCTTCATGCCGCGCCGCTCCAGCACTGCTGAGCGCGAAGATGTTGCGCGCGTCGTCGTCCACCAGCAGCACCTTCTGGCCGACCAGGTCTTCGTCGGAGCTGTGCAGCCGCTCCAGCATCTGCTGCTTCTCCGCGGGCAGGTCGGCGACCACGCGGTGCAGGAACAGCGCCGTCTCGTCGAGCAGGCGCTCGGGCGATTCGACGCCCTTCACCACGACGCTGCGGGCCATGGTGTGCAGCTGCGCGTCCTCCTCGGCGACAGCTCGCGGCCGGTGAACACCACGACCGGCACATCCGCCAGGTCGTCGTCGTCGCGGATGCTGCTCCAGCACCTCGAAGCCGGACATGTCCGGCAGCCGCAGGTCGAGCACCACGCAGTCGGCCGGCGTCGGCGCGCAGCGTGGCGAGCGCCTCGCCGCCGGTCCCCACGGTCACGATGTCGATGTCGTCGTGGCCCAGCAGTTCGGTGATCGACAGGCTGCTCGGCGGCGTTGTCCTCGACCACCAGCAGCCGCTTGCGGCGTGGCGTCGACGTACTCCTGATGCGGGCGAGCGCCTCCTCCAGGCCTTCGGTCGTGGTCGGCTTGGTCAGGAACGAGAAGGCGCCGCGCGCCAGGCCGTGCTGGCGGTCCTCGTCGAGCGTGACGATCTGCACCGGGATGTGCCGCGTCGCCGGGTTCTGCTTGAGCTGGCTGAGCACGGTCCAGCCCAGCATGTCGGGCAGGAAGACGTCGAGCGAGACCGCGGTCGGCTGGTACTCGCGCGCCAGCGTCAGCGCATCGGCGCCGCGCGTGGCGACCAGCACCTTGAAGCCCGTGATCGCGCGCCAGATCGACCAGGATGCGCGCGTAGTGCGGGTCGTCCTCGACGATCAGCAGCACCGGGTCGCCCGGCTCGATGGCGTGGCGATCGTCGGCGACGGTCTCCTGCGGCCGCTCGGCCAGCCGCACCGGGGTCGGCATCGCCCGGTCCGCACGCGGCGCCGCCTCGATGCCGGCAGTGCGGCCGCGCCGATGTGGGACCGATGTAGGTCAGCGGCAGGTAGAGCGTGAACGTGCTGCCCTCGCCCGGCGTGCTGCGCAGCTGGATCTCGCCGCCCAGCAGGTTGGCCAGCTCGCGGCTGATCGCCAGGCCGAGGCCGGTGCCGCCGTACTTGCGGCTGGTGCCGGCGTCGGCCTGCTGGAACGCCTCGAAGATGATCCGCTGCTTCTCCGGCGGGATGCCGATGCCGGTGTCGGTGACCTCGAAGGCCACCACCGGTCGGCGCTGGTTGAGGACCGGATGTCCGGCGCTCCAGCCGCGCGTCGCCGAGGCGATCGGCGAGCTGCACGCCGCCGTGCTCGGTGAACTTGAAGGCGTTCGACAGCAGGTTCTTCAGCACCTGCTGCAGGCGCTTGCTGTCGGTGATGATGCCGCGTCGAGCGCCGGGTCGACGTGCACGTCGAACGACAGGCCGCGGTTCTCGGCCTCGTGGCGGAACGGCCGCGTCACGGTCTCCAGCAGGCCGGGCAGCGGAATCTCCTCGGCGTCCACCGACACCGTGCCGGACTCGATCTTCGACAGGTCGAGGATGTCGGTGATCAGGTTCAGCAGATCGGTGCCGGCGCCGTGGATCGTGCGGGCGAACTCCACCTGCCTGTCGGCGTCAGGTTGCCGTCCGGGTTCTCGCTCAGCTGCTGGCCCAGGATCAGGATCGAGTTCAGCGGCGTGCGCAGCTCGTGCGACATGTTGGCCAGGAACTCGGACTTGTACTTCGAGGTCAGCGCCAGCTCCGCGGCCTTTTCCTCCAGCGCGCGGCGCGCCTGCTCGATCTCCTGGTTCTTGCGCTCCACCTCGACGTTGCTGCTCGGCGAGCTGCTGCGCCTTCTGCTCCAGCTGCTCGTTGGTCTGCTGCAGCTCGCGCTGCTGCGTCTGCAGCTCGGCGGCCAGCTGCTGCGACTGCGTCAGCAGGCCCTCGGTCTGCATCGTCGCCTCGATCGAGTTCAGCACGATGCCGATGCTGGCGGTCAGCTGCTCGAGGAACGAGAGCTGCAGATCGGTGAACGATGCCGAGCGAGCGCCAGCTCGATCACCGCCTTCACCTGGCCCTCGAAGAGCACCGGCAGCACGACGACGTTCGTTCGGCTGGGCCTGGAACAGGCCGGAGCGGATCGGCACGACGTCTGCGCGGCAGGTTGGTGATCAGCATGCGCCGCGCGTCGCGGGCGCACTGGCCGATCAGGCCCTGGCCCATCCGCAGCTGCTGCGGGATGGCCTGTCCGTCGGATCGTCGGCATAGGCGGCCAGCAGCTTCAGCGTTCGGCGCTGCCCTCCTGGTCTGCACCTGGTAGATCACCCCGTGCTGCGCCTCGACCAGCGGCGCCAGCTCCGACAGCAGCATGCGGCCGACGGTCGCGAGGTCGCGCTGGCCCTGCAGCATGTTGGTGAAGCGCGCGAGGTTGGTCTTCAGCCAGTCCTGCTCGGTGTTGCGGTCGGTCGTCAGCCGCAGATTGTCGATCATCGTGTTGATGTTGTCCTTCAGCTCCGCCACCTCGCCGCGCGCCTCGACCTGGATCGAGCGCGTCAGGTCGCCCTTGGTGACCGCGGTCGCCACCTCGGCGATGGCGCGCACCTGGGTCGTCAGGTTGGCGGCCAGCAGGTTCACGTTGCCGGTCAGGTCCTTCCAGGTGCCGGCCGCGCCCGGCACGTTGGCCTGGCCGCCCAGCCGGCCTTCGACGCCGACCTCGCGCGCCACGCGTGGTCACCTGGTCGGCGAACGTCGCCAGCGTGTCGGTCATGTTGTTGATGGTCTCGGCCAGCGCCGCGACCTCGCCCTTCGACGCCACCGTCAGGTTCTGCTTCAGGTCGCCGTTGGCGACCGCGGTCACCACCTTGACGATGCCGCGCACCTGCTCGGTCAGGTTGGCGGCCATCACGTTGACGGTGTCGGTCAGGTCCTTCCACGTGCCGGCGACGCCGGGCACCTGCGCCTGGCCGCCGAGCTTGCCCTCGGTGCCGACCTCGCGGGCGACGCGCGTCACTTCCGACGGCGAAGGCGTTGAGCTGGTCCACCATCGTGTTGATGGTGTTCTTCAGCTCGCAGGATCTCGCCCTTCACGTCGACGGTGATCTTGCGCGACAGGTCGCCGCGCGCCACCGCGGTGGTCACCTCGGCGATGTTGCGCACCTGCGTGGTCAGGTTGGCGGCCAGCAGGTTCACGTTGTCGGTCAGGTCCTTCCACGTGCCGCCGACGCCGGGCACCACCGCCTGCCCGCCGAGCCGCCCTTCGGTGCCGACCTCGCGCGCCACCCGCGTCACCTCGCCGGCGAACGAGCGCAGCTGATCGACCATCGTGTTCAGCGTCTCCTTCAGCTGCAGGATCTCGCCGCGCACGTCGACCGTGATCTTCTTCGACAGGTCGCCGTTGGCGATCGCGGTCGCCACCTCGGCGATGTTGCGCACCTGGTCGGTCAGGTTCGCCGCCATGAAGTTGACGTTGTCGGTCAGGTCCTTCCAGGTGCCCGCGACGCCCGGCACCTCCGCCTGGCCGCCGAGCTTGCCCTCGGTGCCGACTTCGCGCGCCACGCGCGTCACCTCGCGGGCGAACGCGTTGAGCTGGTCCACCATCGTGTTGATGGTGTTCTTCAGCTCGAGGATCTCGCCCTTCACGTCGACGGTGATCTTGCGCGCCGAGGTCGCCGCGGGCCACCGCGGTGGTCACCTCGGCGATGTTGCGCACCTGGCCGGTCAGGTTCGAGGCCATCGAGTTCACGTTGTCGGTCAGGTCCTTCCAGGTGCCGGCCACGCCCGGCACCTGCGCCTGGCCGCCCAGCTTGCCCTCGGTGCCGACCTCGCGCGCCACGCGCGTCACCTCGCCGGCGAAGCGGTTCAGCTGGTCCACCATGGTGTTCAGCGTCTCCTTCAGCTGCAGGATCTCGCCGCGCACGTCGACGGTGATCTTGCGGCTGAGGTCGCCGTTGGCGATCGCGGTCGCCACTTCGGCGATGTTGCGCACCTGGCCGGTCAGGTTCGACGCCATCGAATTGACGTTGTCGGTCAGGTCCTTCCACGTGCCCGCGACACCCGGCACCTGCGCCTGCCCGCCCAGCCGCCCTTCGGTGCCGACCTCGCGCGCCACGCGCGTCACCTCGCCGGCGAACGCGTTCAGCTGATCGACCATCGTGTTGATGGTCTCCTTCAGCTGCAGGATCTCGCCCGACACGTTCACCGTGATCTTCTTCGAAAGATCGCCCTGCGCCACCGCGGTCGCCACCTCGGCGATGTTGCGCACCTGGCCGGTCAGGTTGGACGCCATCGAGTTGACGCTGTCGGTGAGGTCCTTCCACGTGCCGGCGACGCCCGACACCTGCGCCTGGCCGCCCAGCTGCCCCTCGGTGCCGACCTCGCGCGCCACGCGCGTCACCTCGCCGGCGAAACGCGTTCAGCTGATCGACCATCGTGTTGATGGTCTCCTTCAGCTGCAGGATCTCGCCCGACACATTGACCGTGATCTTCTTCGACAGGTCGCCGTTGGCGATCGCGGTGGACACCTCGGCGATGTTGCGCACCTGCGCCGTCAGGTTCGACGCCATCGAGTTCACCGACTCGGTCAGGTCCTTCCACGTGCCGGCCACGCCCAGCACGTTGGCCTGGCCGCCGAGCCGTCCGTCGGTGCCGACCTCGCGCGCCACGCGCGTCACTTCGCCGGCGAACGCGTTGAGCTGATCGACCATCGTGTTGATGGTCTCCTTCAGCTGCAGGATCTCGCCCGACACGTTGACCGTGATCTTCTTCGACAGGTCGCCGCCGGCGATCGCGGTCGCCACCTCGGCGATGTTGCGCACCTGCGCCGTCAGGTTCGACGCCATCGAATTGACGTTGTCGGTCAGGTCCTTCCACGTCCCGCCGACACCCGGCACCAGCGCCTGGCCGCCCAGCTTGCCGTCGGTGCCGACCTCGCGCGCCACGCGCGTCACCTCGCCGGCGAAGCCGTTGAGCTGGTCGACCATCGTGTTGATGGTCTCCTTCAGCTCCAGGATCTCGCCGCGCACGTCCACCGTGATCTTGCGCGACAGGTCGCCGCGCGCCACCGCGGTGGTGACCTGGGCGATGTTGCGCACCTGGTCGGTCAGGTTGCCGCACATCGCGTTGACGCTGTCGGTCAGGTCCTTCCAGGTGCCGGCGACGCCAGGCACCACCGCCTGGCCGCCCAGCTTGCCCTCGGTGCCGACCTCGCGCGCCACGCGTGTCACCTCCGAGGCGAACGAGCGCAGCTGGTCGACCATCGTGTTGATGGCCTCCTTCAGCTGCAGGATCTCGCCGCGCACGTCCACGGTGATCTTCTTCGACAGGTCGCCGTTCGCCACCGCGATCGTCACGTCGGCGATGTTGCGCACCTGCGCCGTCAGGTTGGACGCCATCGAGTTCACGCTCTCGGTGAGGTCCTTCCACACGCCGGTGACCTCGATCACCTGCGCCTGCCCGCCCAGCTTGCCGTCGGTGCCGACCTCGCGCGCCACGCGCGTCACCTCCGAGGTGAACACCGACAGCTGCTTGATCATGGTGTTGACGATCGTCGCCAGCCGCAGGAACTCGCCCTGCAGCGGCCGGCCGTCCACATCGAGCCGCACCGTCTGCAGCAGGTCGCCCTGCGCCACCGCGGTGATCGCGTGGGTCACCGCCGTGGTCGGCCACAGCAGATCGTCGACCAGGTCGTTGACCGATGATTCCATCGCCGCCCAGGAGCCGCTCTGCAGGCCGAACTTCACCCGGGTCCGCGTCTTGCCCTCGCGCCCCACCACCTGCCCGACATGCGCCAGCTCGGACGCCATGCGCTCGTTGGCGGCGACGATCTCGTTGAACGTGTCGGCGATCTTGCCTTCCAGGCCGGTACGATCGCTTGGCAGGCGAACCGAGAAGTCGCCGATCCGCATCGCCTGCAGCGCGTGCAGCAACTCGTGCATGCCGAACGCATGGCCGTTCAGCCGGCCGTTGCCCGCGTCGAGCGAAGACACGTCACCGTGATCGATAACAGTGTTATCGACACCGCTATGGTCGGTCAGGTCCATGGACGCTCCCCGGAGCGAAAGGTTCAGCAGGAGATTGTTGCGCAAGCCAGCCGGTCAGCAAAGCTCGTTGGAATGTCCCCCGCGGATAAAGCCAAAATCGCGTGATATTCGGCACGGCCTTCACAGGTCACCGAGTGTTGAGCACGCAGGCGGGCCCCGCCAGTAAATCTGCCGGGGCCCGGTAGCCTCAGCGGATGAAGCCTTCCAGCTCGTTCTTCGCCCAGGCGATCACCTCCTTGTTCGACTGCCCGGAATGCACCTTGGCCAGCATCGTCGGGTGGATGGCGCGGGCGTACATCTGCGCCGCGATGTCGGGCGGCGCCGGATAGGCGGTGATGTTCTCGTGCGCGTCGTGCCACGGCCGCATCGGATAGTTGTAGACGGTACCTTTCGGTGGCTCGACCTCGGACCAGATCTGGAAGTCCGACATGCTGACCAGCGGCGGCAGGTCGTAGCCGTTCGCGGCGGTGTCACGCGCCTGCACCTGCGGCCGCTCCTGGAGGAACTGCGCCAGCTCCTTCGCCGCCGGCTTGTTCTGGCCGAACGCCCAGACGCCGAAGAAGCAGTAGTTGTACGGGTTGAACCGGCCCTTCGGACCGGCGGGGCACGGGAAGGTCCAGCAGTCCTCCGCCACCTTCGGCGCATCGCGCTTCGCCACCGACCAGGCCGACGGCGGGTTCATGATCAAGGCGCTTTGCCCGGAGATCAGTGCGCGGTTGTTCGATGCATCGTCGTAGCTGACGGTGTCGGGCGGCAGGAACTTCGTCAGCGTGCGCGCATAATCCAGCACCTGGTTGACCGCATCGGATTCGACCGTGATCTCGCCCTTGGCGCTGACCAGCTCCGCGCCGAAGGCGGAATAGATGATCCCGGTGTTGTTGACCGAGTCACCGGTCTGCCCGAGCCCGAGCCCGAACGCGAAGCCGGCCTTCTGGCATGCCTCGGCCGCCTTGAGGAAAGTGTCGTACGTCCAGTCGGCGGCCGCCTTCGGATCCGATTTGTGCGCCGGATACATCGCCTGGATGTCGATGCCGGCGTGCTGTTTCAGCAGGCTGATCCGCGCACAGCAGTTCAGGTTCAGCGTGCCGGTGCTGGAGGGCAGCGCACGCCAGGCGCCTTTGATCTTCGACAGATACTCGTGGATCGGGCTGTAGGCGCCGTACTGCGCCGTCATCGCCTTCACCACGTCGTCCATCGGCTCGAGCTGTTCGGCGTAGGTGTTCACCTCCCAATTGTAGAACGGCAGGAAGTCGTGGCCGCTGCGGGCCTGGGCCTCGGCCGCCTGGGTGATCTGGATCTTGAAGCCGTTCGACGTAATGAAATCGATCGTCACGTCCACCTTGTTCTTGTCCGCCCAGGCCATGACCTGCTGGCGCATGACGTCGTTCGCCGGCGGCACCCAATGGTCCCAGAAGCCGACCGTCAGCTTGCCGGCCGCCCCGGCGGTGCGGATATGCACGAGCGGCAGCGCGGCTGCCGCGGCTCCCAGCTGCAAGGCGTTGCGACGCGTCACATGGCGCGATGGGTTCATAACGCACACTCCCTGTGCGGCGGCGGACGATCCCGCGGCCGTCTGCTTTCGTTCCGAGGCCACCTGTGGCGGCTCGTCCCGACGGCCGGCCGAAGCGGCCCGCCACAAGAGTGCGCATTCAGTATTGCCGCCAATCCGGCCGGCGCGCGAGACCCCTGCTCGTTCCGCCTGAAAATCGCCACGCCTCGTGCTATATTGCCCGGCGAGGAGCGCGATATGCGTGGTCCATTGTTTCGCAGTGCAGCGATCGTCGTGGCTTTGGCCTTGGCCGTGCCGCCGTCATTCGCCCAGACCACCGAGCCGCCCGCCCAGCCCGAGGCCGCCCGTTTCGGCGCCGAGCAGCTCGACGCCATGCTGGCACCGGTCGCGCTGTATCCGGACTCGCTGCTGGTGCAGATCCTGATGGCCTCGACCTACCCGCTGCAGGTTGTCGAGGCGTCCCGCTGGCTGGACGAGCCGGGCAACCGCACCCTGCAGGGCGATGCGCTGACCCAGGCGCTGGACGGCCAGGCCTGGGACCCGAGCGTCAAGTCGCTGGTGCCCTTCCCGCAGGTGCTGGCGATGCTGAACAGCCAGCTGGAATGGATGCAGCAGCTTGGCTGGGCGTTCGCCGGCCAACAGGCCGACGTGATGGCCGCCATCCAGCGGCTGCGTCATCAGGCACAGGCGAACGGTTCGCTGCAGTCCACCCAGCAGCAGCGGGTGACCGAGGCTGATGGCACCATCGCCATCGAACCGGCCAGTCCGCAGATCGTCTACGTGCCGGTCTACGTGCCGCAGGACGTCTACGGCGCATGGCCCTCGCCGGCCTATCCGCCGGTGTACATCCCGCCGCCCGCCGACTATACGCTCGATACCGCGCTCTACGGCGGATTGGGCTTCGCCACCGGCGTGGTCGTCGTCGGTTCGCTGTTCGGTTTCGCCCGGCCGCGGTGGCATCACCGCGAGGTGCACATCGACGTTGACCGCTTCAACCGGATCAACGTGAACCGGGCCGCGATGCAGTCGCCGCTCTGGCATCCGCCGCCCGCCGCGGTGCAGCGCATGGCGGTCGTGCCGGCCACGATCCGGCCGAATATGATGGCGCCACCGGTGCAGTTCGCACGGCCGGTGCCGCCGGTGGTGATGCCGCGGGTGGTGCCGTGGGCGCGGCCGACGCAGCCGTTCTACCACCCGCCCGTCTTCCAGGCCTATCGGCCGATCCAACCGGCCTTCCGTCCCCCCGTCGTCGTGCAGCGGCCGCTCGCGGTGCCGCAACGGGGCAGCGTCGTGCAGCGGCACGGCTGACCACCCGCCTCGCCCACCCGGCCCTGCTCTGCTATGCCCGGCGGCGCAACGGGAGAACGAACCGCATGCCGACTGGAGCGACCGACTTCGACATCCCCACCCTGCGGGCGCGCCGCACCAACAAGTGGCACAAGTTCCCCGATGATGTGCTGCCCGCCTGGGTCGCCGACATGGATTTCGGCGTCGCGCCGGCCATCGCCGAGGCCATGGCCCGGTTGGCGCGCAATCAGGAATACGGCTATGCGGCGCGCGACGGTGCGCTGGCCGCGGCATTCGCCCGCCGCATGCAGCGACGCTTCGGCTGGGAGGCCGATCCGGCCGATGCACACCCGATCGGCGACCTGGTGCAGGCCAGCTTTTCCTCGGTCATGGCCTTCAGCGAGCCGGGCGATGCCGTTGTGCTGCAGTTGCCGTCGTACCCGCCGTTCATGCGCGCGATCGAGGACACCGGCCGCCGGCTGATCGCCAACCATATGCGCGACAACGGCACGCGCTGGGTGCTCGACCTCGCAGCCTACGAGGCGGCACCTGATCCGCGCGCGCGCGTGCTGATCTTCTGCCACCCGCAGAACCCGACCGGCCGCGCGTTCGGCCGCGACGAGTTGGAACAGGTCGCGGCATTCGCCATCCGCCACGATCTGATCGTGGTGTCGGACGAGATCCACGCCGACATCGTCTATCCCGGCAACACGCATATCCCGCTGGCGTCGCTGTCGCCGGACATGGCCGCGCGCACCATCACCATCACCTCGGCGACCAAGAGCTTCAACATCCCGGCGCTGCGCTGCGCGGTGATGCATTTCGGCACGCCGGCGCTGAAGGAGCGCTTCTTCGCCCGCGTTCCCGCGCGTCTGCTCGGCTCGCCCGGCGTCACCGGCGTCGATGCGACGATCGCCGCCTGGGACGACGGCCAGCCCTGGCTCGACGAGATCATGGCGCAGCTTCAGGCGAACCGCGACTGGCTGGCGCAGACCGTCGGCGCCGAACTGCCCGGCGTGACGCTGCGGCGGCCCGAGGCCACGTATCTCGCCTGGCTCGACTGTTCGGCGCTTGGGCTGCCGATATCGGCCGGGCAGTTCTTCCTGGACCGTGCGCGGGTGGGGCTGAACTTCGGCGAGACCTTCGGCGCGCCCTACGCCGGCTTTGCGCGGCTGAACTTCGCCGCGCCGGCGCCGGTCTTGCGCGAGATCGTCGGCCGGATGGCGGAGGCGGTGCGCCGACGATAGTACCGCCCTCGCCCCCGCGTCCTGGCAGGAACAAGCCCGTTGATGCGGTCATCGAAACGCGGTCGTTCTCCTGCCCCCGTTTCCAAGCTTATTTCGAGCCGTTCGAACAGGCGGGCGGACCCTTCGGGAGCGGAGGATGGCGCTCCTGCCCGCGCTGCGCAGCCGGAAGCGATGATGTATCGCCTCCGCCCGTCGTGCGGAGATCCGAAGCACCCACAAGTGAAGACGCGCTCCGGCGTATTGCCGTCAAACTGCTTTCTTCGACAGCGGACCAGCCGACACGAAACAGCGCCCGAGGGCGCCTAACCGCAAAGGGTAGTCAGTGCTTCGGCCCCCCGATCTCCATGATCTCCTGATCCACAGCGTCGTGGATTATGCGATCTACATGCTTGACCCCGAGGGCTTTGTCGTGAGCTGGAACCCGGGCGCCGAACGCATCAAGGGTTACGCCGCCAGCGAGATCGTCGGCGAGCATTTCTCGCGCTTCTATACCGAGGAGGACCGCATCGCCGGCGTCCCCGCTGCCGCCTTGGCTACGGCAGCAGGAACCGGCCGCTTCACCACCGAAGCCTGGCGTCGTGCGCAAGGACGGCAGCCGGTTCTGGGCGATGGTGGTCATCGATCCGATCCATCAGGACGGCAAGCTGATCGGCTTCGCAAAGATCACGCGCGATATGACGGAGCAGCGCAATGCACAGCTTGCCGCACTGGAAAGCGAACGCAGGTTCCGCCTGCTTGTTCAGGGCGTCACCGACTACGCGATCTATATGCTCGATCCCGACGGGATGATCACGAACTGGAACACGGGGGCCGCGCACATCAAGGGCTACAGCGCAGCAGAGGTCATCGGGCAGAATTTCTCGATGTTCTACACGCCCGAGGATCGCGCGGCGGGCGTGCCGGCGCGGGCGCTCGAGCACGCGCGCCGCGACGGTCGCTATGAGCTGGAGGGATGGCGCGTCCGCAAGGACGGCACGCAATTCTGGGCGAATGCGGTGATCGACGCGATCCGCGATGACGACGGCCGGCTCATCGGTTTCGCCAAGATAACCCGCGATCTTACCGAACGGCGCCAGGCGCAGCTGGAATTGGACGGCTCGCGCGAACAGCTGGTGCAATCGCAGAAGATGGAGGCGATCGGCCAGCTCACCGGCGGCATCGCGCACGATTTCAACAATATGCTTACCGGGATCTCCGGCAGCCTTGAGCTTATGAGGACGCGGCTGGCGCAAGGGCGGTTCAACGATTTCGAACGCTACATTGCCGCTGCGCAGGGCGCGGCATCGCGCGCCGCGGCACTCACGCACCGGCTGCTGGCCTTTGCGCGCCGCCAGACGCTCGATCCGAAATCGGTCGATGCCAACAAGCTGATCGGGTCCTTGGAAGACATGGTTCGGCGGACCGTCGGACCTGCCACGCACATCGAGACGGTGCTCGCCATTGGTCTGTGGCCGACGCTGTGTGATCCGAACCAGCTTGAGAACGCACTGCTCAATCTCTGTATCAACGCGCGCGACGCGATGCCGGACGGCGGCCGCATTACCATCGAAACGGCCAACCGCTGGATCGATGAGCGCGCCGCGCGGCAGCGTGACATGCAGCCAGGCCAGTATGTCGCCATCAGCGTAAGCGACACCGGGACAGGCATGACGGCTGATGTTCTCGCCCGCGCCTTCGACCCGTTTTACACGACGAAGCCAGCTGGGCAGGGAACGGGACTCGGTCTGTCCATGGTTTATGGCTTCGCCAAGCAATCGGCCGGGCAGGTGCGGATTTATTCGGAAGTGGGCGAAGGCACGAGCGTGCATCTTTATCTGCCACGGCACCCGGGGCAGTGGGTGGGCGAAGAAACCGAGCCTCAGTTGGATCAGGCCCCAAAGGCCGGAGCGGGCGAGACGGTGCTGGTCGTCGATGACGAGCCGAGCGTGCGAATGCTGATAGCGGAGGTGTTGGACGAATTGGGTTATTCGGCCATCGAAGCGGCCGACGGAACGTCGGCTCTCAAGGTTCTGCGCTCGGACGTCCGCATCGATCTCCTCATTACCGATGTCGGCCTGCCTGGTGGGCTCAACGGCCGACAGATGGTGGATGCTGCGCGGGTCGACCGTCCCGATCTGAAGGTGCTGTTCATCACCGGCTATGCCGAGAACGCCTCCATTGGCGGCGGCCATTTGGAACGGGGCATGCACGTCCTGACAAAGCCGTTTGCAATAGACACGCTCGCCGCGCGGATACGATCCATCATTGCGGCGTGAGGCGGCCGCCGGTCGCTCGATGAATATCGTCCCCGTGGGCTCAACCGCAGCGGCACGACTTACAGCGGAATGGCCAGCAGCGTGTCGAAGTGGCTGCTGTCGCACACCACGATGCGTTCGACGAACCGCAGCCGCCCGGCCTCCTCGCGGATCCGGTCGAGGTAAGCGCCGGTCGCGAACAGATCGGTGCGTCCGTCGCGCATAATGCGGGCGACAAAGAACGGCGTCTCTGCCGGGATGCCATCGGTCCCGGCTGCACCGATCACCGGCAGGCCGACGATGTGGCGATAGCTCTGCCGCTCGTAGACGTTCGCGCTGCGCAGCGCGGTCACCCGGTCGCGCAGCATGGCATGCGAGTCGGCATACATGACGCCGGCGCCGTAGCCGCGCTTGTGGTTCTCGGCCGAAGTGATCTTGTAGACGCAGTCGTCCACGAAGAAGTCCGGCCACTCCTCCAGCCGGTCGGCATCGATCGCCGCAGCATAGGCGGCGTTGAGCTCCGCCACACGCAGCAGGTCGCTCACAGCCCGGTCATCCGCCGCCACAGCGACCAGAAGCCGCGCACCGCGGCCTCGGTCGCGCGGGTGGCCTGACTTCCGATCCCCGCGCCGCCCATCTCGACGATCGCGGATTGGTCCTCGGCCGTCGCGATGCCGCGTTCGACGAAGCCGCCGACGCAGCCATCCTCCATCGACACGAACCCGGCCGGCCCGCCCAGGTTCAGATGCCGCAGCCGCCGCTTGCGCATCTCCGCCGTGTCATCGGCATAGCCGAAATAGATCCATTCCAGGTTCGTGCGGTCGACACCGACCGGCGTGAAGAACCGCAGCGCCATGGCGTTCTGCGTCTTCTGCAGCACGAAGTTGGGGAACACCGTGACGATCTGCTGGCGCACGCGGTCCGGGTGCTCGTCCACCACGTCGACCAGCCGCATATCCTCCAGCCGGTAGTCCTCGTCGACCGAGCGCAGCCCGGCATAGCTGCGGTCGTCGGCCTCGGTCGGCGCCATCGTCTCCGACACGCTGCAGCCGCCGTTCGCACTGACCGTGAGGCCGCCACCCTGGCTCAACCGGTTCAGCCTGAACGTCGCGAAGAACAGATGCAGCAGGCTGGCGTGGTACGAATCCCGCACGTTCTCCGCGTACATCTTCCAGTTGTTCGGCAGCACCTCGACGAAGCGGCCGAGGATCTCGATCCTGCGGCCGCCCAGCACGCGGTCGAAGCGCGCCAGCACGTCGGGGCCGATGAACGCCTCGATCGGCGGCGTGGCGTCGGAGAAGGTGCCGAACACCAGCCCGTACAGCGTCGTCACGCGCAGCCGGCGCGGCCCGTGGTCTTCCACCCGGAAGCCAGGCGGCATGCCGCCCTTGCCGTTCACCCCGCGCTGGAACGCGACCGAGCGCAGATTGCCGCGCAGGTCGTAGCGCCACGCGTGGTAAACGCACTGGAAGTCCTTCGCACCGCGCCCGGCATTGTCCAGGCAGATCAGCGCGCCGCGATGCACGCAGCGGTTCTCGAACGCGGCGAGCGAGCCGTCGGCATCGCGCGCCACCACCACCGGCATGCGTCCGACGACCGTGGTGCGCCAGTCGCCGGGTTCGGCGATCTCGCTCTCCAGGCACAGGAAGTTCCACACCGGACCTTCGAACACCCGCTCCTGCTCGGACTTTAGCAGGCCTTCGTCGCGATAGACCCAGAACGGCACGTGCGTCACGTCGCCGCTCCAGACCCCCCGCGTCTCGGCGTCCGAGCGGAGTGGTATGGTATCCGGCATGCGAACTACTCCGCCGCCTTGCGCGCTGCCAGGCGGTCGATCTCCGCCTGAACCGCGGCGGCCGACTGGCCGGTGAAGTCCTCGTGGTGATCCTTCGCATACGCGTAGGACACGTGGCGCAGCTCGCGGGTGCGCTGGAAGTGCGGGTGCACGAAGCGCGCCATCAGCTCGTAGTGCTTCTTCGTCGCATCCCAGTCCGCCCAGTTATGCGCCAGCTCCATGATCGCCCCGAAGCCGCCTGCCCCGTCCAGCAGGTTCTCGATATAGGCGATCGCGTCGTCCGGCGTGCCGATGCAGCCGGCGCCGGTCTCCACGAAGAAAGCATACGGGTCCTTGATGTCGGGCGGCACGATCGGGAAGGTGCCCACGTCCGAGAAATAGTCGCGGAACGCGTCGATGCCGAAGCGGACATTCTGCCGTGCCTTCTCGCGCGTCTCCGCGACGTGGATCAGCGTCACCAGCCGCCACTTGCTGCGGTCGGCCACATGGCCGTTCAGCCGCGCCTGCTCCTCGTAGAGGCTCCAGTTCAGGATGTGCTTCGCCATCGCCTCGGGACTGGTGCCGCCGATCGACAGCATGCCGATGCCGTGCCGCCCCGACGCCAGCGCACCGGACGGCGAGCGCGATGCCGCCACCGCCATCTCCATGATCGGCTGCGTGTAGCAGGGCAGCTGCAGCTGCGCGTCCACCAGGTTGTACCAGTCGGTTCTCTCGGTGACGATCTCGCCGCGCAGCAGCCGCATGATCACGTCGAGCGATTCGTTCATCATGCGCCGCTGATCGGCCGCCTTGATGCCGATCTTCAGCGCGTCGTGCACCAGCGCGCCCGGCCCCACGCCGAACATCGCCCGCCCGCGGGTCATGTGGTCGAGCTGCACCATGCGGTCGGCCAGCATGAACGGATTGTGGTACGGCAGCGACGCCACGCCGGTGCCAAGGCGAATATGCCGCGTGCGCTCGGCCGCCGCGGCGATGAACATCTCCGGCGAGGCGATGATCTCGAAGCCGCCCGAGTGGTGCTCGCCGATCCACGCCTCGTGGTAGTTCAGCCGGTCGATGTGCTGCAGCAGCTCCATGTCGCGCTCCAGCGCGAGCGTCGGGTTCTCGGTGAGGTTGTGGAACGGCGCCAGGAAGATGCCGCTGCGCAGATAGCTCATGGGTGGCCTCTCGGGATTACTGGGCAGTAGGATACGCCGGCAACCATGATCCGACCAGAAGGGGACCAAGTTCATGACCATCCGCTTCGACGACCGCGTCGCCATCGTCACCGGCGCCGGTGCCGGCCTTGGCCGCTCGCACGCCATGCTGCTGGCGAGCCGCGGCGCGAAGGTGGTGGTGAACGACCCGGGCGGCGCGGTGGACGGCAGCGGCGGCCAGCACGCGGTGGCCGACCAGGTGGTGGCCGAGATCAAGGCGGCAGGCGGCCAGGCGGTGGCGAACTACGATTCCGTCGCGGACGCTAAGAGCGCGCAGAACATTGTCGACACCGCGGTGAACACCTGGGGCCGCTGCGACATCCTGGTGAACAACGCCGGCATCCTGCGCGACAAGGCGTTCAACAACATGTCGATGGATGACTTCGAGTTCACTGTGCAGGTGCACTTCATGGGCACGGTGTACTGCACCAAGGCCGCCTGGCCGGTCATGCGCAAGCAGCAGTACGGCCGGATCGTCGTCACCACATCGGGCTCCGGCACGGTCGGCAACTTCGGCCAGAGCAACTACGGCGCGGCCAAGATGGCGGTGAACGGACTGATCAACGTGCTGCGCTTCGAGGGTGCCAAATATAACATCCTGTGCAATGCGATCTCGCCATCGGCGCGCACGCGGATGACCGAGGCGCTGCTGCCACCGCATATGCTGCAGTATATGCGCCCCGAGTTCGTCTCGCCGGCTGTGGCCTGGCTGTGCAGCGAGGAGTGCAACGCCAGCGGCGAGATCATCGCCGCGACCGCCGGCAACTATGCGCGGGTGCAGTACTTCCAGTCCGAGGGCGTCCAGTTCGATCCGGACGAGCCGGTCACGATCGAGATGGTGGCCGACAAGATCGGCCAGATCCGCGACCTGTCGAACGCCAAGCCGTACACCGGGCTGATGGGAACGGTGGAGGCGAGCCTCAGGAAGATGGGCAAGATCAGGTAGGGCCCCTCTGACGAAGCAAGCGCGACCCGAGTGCGCGCGATCATCGGGATTGCTTCGTCGGCCACGCTCGCGATGACGTTCAGGATGAACGTCGCCTGGCCCGGATCGCGACGCCACCCGTCCGTCTGCCTCGCTTAGCGTTTTCCTAATCGTCTTCGGCGACGATGCGTGGCCGTCGACCGGATGGCCGACGGAGATCGGCGAAAACCGCCCGTGACGTGAGCTCGTATGCAGCGCGCTGCTGCCGCACGCGACTGCGAGGTGGCAACGATGCGACGCATCCTGGCGACGTCCGCCGCCGTGGCCTTGCTGGCTGTCACGCACGCCGTGGCGCAGCAGCCGATCGCGACGCCGATCCTGGCATCGGACGGGAACTTCCGCGATCTCGCCGGCATTGCCGCGCGCTATGGCGGCACCGGCTTCGCCAATCCGACGGCGCATGACGGGGTCATGCGCACCGGCGTGTTCTATCGGTCCGAAGTGCTGAATGTCAGCGACGCCGACCTCGCCACGCTGACCGCCCTGCATCTGGCGCAGGATATCGACCTGCGCACCCCGTCCGAGATCGCCACCACCCCCGACCGCGTCCCGCCCGGCACGACCTATCGCAATGTGAACATTTATGGCATGCCGTCGCCGCCCGAGAACGGCGTCCCCACCAGCCCGGCGGAGGCCGCGGCGCACTTCGCTGCTGCCTACCGCAACTTCGTCGCCGACCCGGTGCAGCGCGCTGCGTTCGGCACCGTGCTGGTGGACCTGGCACATGCCGGCATCCCGGCGCTGTGGCACTGTTCGGCCGGCAAGGACCGCACCGGCTGGACCTCGGTCCTGCTGGAGAGCATCGCCGGCGTCGCCCCGGCCAAGATCATGCAGGACTACCTGGCGACCAACAGCTACGAGGCCGCACAGATCGCGGCCGAGCTTGCCGCGGTCCGCACGACGTTGGGCGAGGCGGCAGCCGCGATCCTTGCTCCCACGCTCGGGGTGCAGGAGGGCTTCCTCCAGGCGGCACTGGACCAGGTCGCCGCGTCCTACGGGTCGATGCAGGCCTACCTCACCCTGGGGCTCGGACTCAGCCAGGCCGACATCTACGTGCTGCGCGCCAGGATGGTGGAGTTCTCCATCCTGCCCGGACAGGGCTGGCTGCAGGGCAATGCCGCCGCCGGCGCGACGCTGCTGAACCAGCTCCAGGACTCGCCGCTGTCGGGCGCTTACACCGCATTCAACTACTACCTCCAGTCGGCGATCGACGCCGGCACGTTGGGCGAGGTGCCGGCGCGGATCGGCGGCCAGGTGCGCGCCGATGCCGCGACGTATCTGCTGCGCGCGCCGCTGCGGCTCGACGATGCGGTGGCGCCGTACGCCATCGGCAGCGGACTGGCCGCCGGCCGGACGCAGTTCTGGGTCTCCGGCCTGGGCGGCTATCTGACGACAGCGGGACACGCCGGCGTTGCCGGCAGCGCGGAACGGAGCGCCGGCCCGCTGGTCGGCGCCACCTACCGTATCGACACCGCGGCCAGCGTGTTCATGGGGCTTGGCTACGACTGGGGCACGGTCAGCAGCGCCGGCGGCCATGCGAACATCGGCAGCGTGCTTGGCACCGTTGGCGGACGCTACGCCTTCGCCTCGCTGGAGCAGGGCCCGTTCGTCGCGGCGCGTGCCGACCTGGGCGGAGTGGACTACCAGAGCTCGCGCCAACTCGGCGGCGCGCTGGGCACCGCGCGTGGCAGTGCATCCGGTGCGCTGTACAGCGGCCAGGCCGTTGTCGGTGACGTGCTTCGCCTCGGCTCGCTCCGCGTGACGCCTCAGGCCGGCATCAGGGTCACCCATGTCACGCTTGGCGCCCTGCCCGAAACCGGCAGCGAGCTGGCGCTCGACGGGCATCCGATCGGCCATACCGCATCCAGCCTGCTCGCGCGCGTCGAGCTCGGGTTCGACCCGTCGCTGGTGAACGGCTGGAGCGTGGCGCCGACCGCAACGCTGGGTGCGGAGCTGGCACTGGGCAACACGCTAGTCGCCGGCACTGCGTCGCTGTACGGCTTCACTATCAACCAGTATGCGGCGTTCGACAGTCGCTACCTGCTGCAAGGGGGGCTTGGGGTCGGCGCGTAGCACGGGGCATTCGCCATGCATGCCGGGCTGAACATGGTGCACGGCGACCACAGCACCGGCGTCAACGGGCAATTGTCCGTGGCGTGCCGATTCTGACCGCCGCGGCGCTACACGTCCAATCGGTACGACGCGCCGTCCCGCACGATCTGCCCGGCCGTGGCGCCGGCGAAGTGCGTGCCGATCACCAGCACCGGCGTGCCCGCCAGTTGCGCGAACATCCGCTCGCGCGTCCTGATTCCCATCGCCGCATCGCTGTCCGCCGTCGAGGCCCATTCGGGGTGCGCGATCTGACACGGATGGTGCATGAAGTCGCCGGTGATCAGCGCCTCTTCGCCGCGCGAACGGATGCGCACGCTGACATGGCCTGGCGTATGGCCAGCCGTCGGCACCAGGTCGATCTCGTCGGTGATCCGCGCGTCGGTCTCCACCAGATCGACCAGCCCCGCGTCGAACACGGGCCGCACCGAGTCAGCGAACACCGCGTCCATGTCCTCGCGCGCCTGCGGCTTCGACCAGTGTTCGTATTCCACCCGCCCCATCAGGTAGCGCGCCTGCGGAAAGGTCGGCACCCAGCGCCCGTCCACCAGCATGGTGTTCCACCCGACATGGTCAACGTGCAGGTGGGTACACAGCACGGTGTCGATTGATTCGCGTGGATGCCCTGCCGCGGCGAGGTCGGCCAGGAACGGCCCGTGCAAATTGTTCCACGCCGGGATGCGCCGGTACTGCTTGTCGTTGCCCAGGCACGTGTCCACCAGGATGCGCCGCGTCGGCGTCTGCACCACGAAGCTGTGGATGCTCATGCGCAGCCGGCCGTCGTCGTCGGCGAAGTGCGGCCGCAGCCAGGCGATCGGCTGGATGGCCTCGCGTGTCGCCTGCGGCAGGATGAAGCGGCTCCCGCCGGTGACCTCGAGTTCCACCACCTTGGTCACCGTCACGTCGCCGATCCGCCACTGCATCGTCCGCTCCTTGTGCCGCGCGTCCCGGCGTATCACGATCGCCGCAGCCGTGGGAGGAGCACGCCTTGGCCCTGCACATCGACTATTACGCTTCGCTGAACTCGCCGTGGACGCATCTGGGTGCGGCGCGCATCGAGGCGCTGGCGGCGAAGCATGGCGCCTCGATGCGCATCTTCCCGGTGGACTTCGGCACCATCTTCCCGGCCTCGGGCGGGCTGCCGCTGCCGAAGCGCGCGCCGCAGCGCCAGGCCTACCGGCTGATGGAGCTGCGCCGCTGGCGCGACTTCCTCGGCGTGCCGATCAACATCGAGCCGAAGCACTTCCCATCCAGCGAGGCGCTGTCCGCGCCGTGCGTCATCGCGTTGCGCGAGACCCAGGGCGACGCACCGGCGATCAAATTGGCGCACCGCGTGCTGCGCGCGGTGTGGCAGGACGAACTGAACCCCGGCGATCCGGCGACACTGGGGA
This sequence comes from uncultured Alphaproteobacteria bacterium, assembly GCA_963812075.1. Classification (GTDB taxonomy): domain Bacteria; phylum Pseudomonadota; class Alphaproteobacteria; order Acetobacterales; family Acetobacteraceae; genus JAMXLO01. The sequence continues at coordinate 296,912 of CAWETN010000009.1, read as the reverse complement.
AGCTGATCGCCGAAGTGGGCCTTGACGCCGATGTGGTGATGACGCTGGGCGCCGATCCACGCTGGACCGAACGGCGCACCGCCGACACCCAGGCGGCGCTGGTCCGCGGCGTGTTCGGCGCGCCCAGCTACGTGATCGGCGACGAGATCTTCTGGGGTCAGGACCGGCTGGACTTTGTGGAGCGCAGGCTGGCGCGCGGATAGCAGCGTTGCGTCCGCCACTGCTGATTGTTGGCAGCCGTCCAGGACAAGCCTAGGCTGATCGAACGGACCGGCAAATGGTCCGGTTAAGAACCGGAGGGAACGATGCGGCATGGACTGAGAAGTCCTGATGGCGGCAGCATGTGGGGTGCTGCTCGCGGGAGCCGGTGCGGCTTGGGCCGCAGATCCCGAGATCGACAAATTGCTGCAAAGCCCGGTCGGCAAGGACTGGGTGACGAACGGCGGCAACATGACCAATCAGCGCTATTCCACGCTGAAGCAGATCGACACCAGCAACGTCGGCCAACTCAAGGGCGCCTGGATGACCCGCCTGAAGGGCTCCGGGATGGGCGGCAAGTATTCGCTGGAGGCGACGCCGCTGGTCAAGGACGGCGTCATGTACATCACCACCGGCAACGACGATGTCTTCGCGCTGAACGCCAAGACCGGCCAGTTCCTGTGGGAACGCTGGTCGGGCATCGACCAGAAGCTCACCAGCGTCTGCTGCGGCTGGGACAATCGCGGCGCGGCGATGGGCGAGGGCATGCTGTTCCTCGGCCAGCTCGACGCCAATGTGGTTGCACTCGACCTGAAGACCGGCAAGGAGGTGTGGAAGACGCCGATCGAGGTCTGGCAGGACGGCTACGGCGTCACCAGCGCGCCGCTGTACTACGACGGCATCGTCTACAGCGGCATCACCGGCGGCGAGTATGGCGTGCGTGGCCGCCTGACCGCACTCGACGCCAAGACCGGCAAGATCCTGTGGCGGTGGTATACCCTGCCAGCGCCGGGCGACGTCGGCGGCGACAGCTGGCCGGCCGGCACCGACCATTACATGCATGGCGGCGCGACGATCTGGAACACGCCGGCGCTCGATCCGCAGCTTGGGCTGATCTACTTCTCGATCGGCAACTGCGGGCCCGATTACGACGGGTCGATGCGCGAGGGCGACAACCTGTTCTGCGCGTCCGTCGTGGCGCTGAACGCCAAGACGGGCCAATATGCCTGGCACTTCCAGGAGGTGCACCACGACATCTGGGACTATGACGCGGCAAGCCCGGCGGTGCTGTTCGACACCGTCATCGACGGCCAGCCACGCAAGGGCATTGCCCAGGCCGGGCGCACCGGCTGGGTGTATATACTCGACCGCACCAACGGCAAGCCGCTGGTCGGCATCGAAGAGAAGCCGGTGCCGCAGGAGCCGCGACAGAAGACGGCGAAGACCCAGCCCTATCCGATCGGCGACGCGACCGTGCCGCAATGCGCCCAGCCGATGGGAGGATATGAGAAATACGGCTGCATCTTCGAAGCCTTCTGGGACGAGCCGACCCTGGTGCAGCCATCGGGCATCGGCGGCACGAACTGGTCGCCCATGTCGTATAATCCGGACACCGGGTTCTTCTACGTTCCGGGCACCGTCCGAACCAGCGCCTTCGCGCGTTACGGCGACAAGTACAAGAAGGGCCTGCAATATAACGGCGGCACGCAGGCGGCGCCGATCGACTCGGTGATGAGCGGCACGTGGACTGCGATCGGCGGCAACAGCAACAAGATCGGCTGGCAGAAGAATGTGCCGTTCCGCGTCGGCAGCGGCGGCGGCTCGACCACGACAGCCGGCGGCCTCGTGTTCCACGGCGATCCGAGCGGCACGATCCAGGCGCGTGATGCGAAGACCGGCGAACTGCTCTGGCAGTTCCAGACCGGCTTCGGTGCGGAGGCAACGCCGATGGTCTACGAGGTCGATGGGGAGCAGTACATCGCGATCGCCGCCGGGGGCAATCAGGGGGTCGGCAGCGCCAATGGCGATGCGGTGTGGACCTTCTCGCTGAAGGGCCAGTTGAACCCGCTGTGGCCACCGCCACAGCCACCGACCGTCGCCGGTCCCAATGCCGGCCCGATTGCCGACAATGTCAGCACGGTCAAGATCGGCGACGCCAACATCGAGTTCGCCTACTTCCCGCGGCGGGACCGCATCAAGGCGGGAACGACCGTGACCTTCACCAATGCGGGCGACACGCCGCATACGGCGACAGTCGTTCGAGAACGGGAAGATCGGCGACTGGGACACCGGGCCGCTGAACTCGGGTCAGTCGAAGGCGGTCACGTTCGATAAGCCCGGGAACTACTACTACATCTGCACGCCGCACCCGTGGATGTACGGGCAGATCATCGTGGAGTGACGCGGGGCAGAACTCCGGTGCGCGGCGGCTCGGCCGTCGCGCACCGGGGGCCGCGGAGCAATCCAGCCCCTGCCTGCGATGAGCTGTGTCCGAAGCGGAATGCCGCGGTGCGCGAGAGCGTGGCACAGAGGCTGTGCGCGCAGCCTCTGGCTCTGGAGACATGACGCTGCGTTGTTCGCGCCTGTAGCAGACTGCCTCCGCCTCGCCGGGGTGCGGGCAACGACTCCGCGAAGGCGCGCCGTTGCCGGGCCCAGGCCACTTCGATGGCGTGCCTGGCAGATTCCGCGGCGCGCACCCTGCTGCGTATCCAGACACTCCGCGAGAAGCAGGAGGCCGCGCTGCACCCGCCGCGATGGAGCGCGTCAGCTGCCAATTCGAGGAGATCCCGGTCCTCGCCGCCGCACCGCCCGTTGCCGCCGAGCCCGCACCCTCCGCCCGCACCCTCCGCGGCCGGCATCGACGCCGAGGTCGAGCGCTTTGCCGTGCTCTACCCCGACCGTGCCGCGCGCATCCGCGCCGCGGGCGGGCTGCAGGCCGATCTCGACTTCGGCGGCCGGGTTCCGCGATCGTCGCTGGCCTGCTGCGCGCCGCCCATCCGGCCGTCGCCAGGGCAGCGTGATGGGCGCGCCATCCCAGCCGGTGCGACGGCGTCCAGCCAGCGCAGACAATGAGGCGGAGCCAGTGATGCGCCACTTGGCCCTGCCACGCTCCCGGCCGGGTTCCCGCCTTCGCAAGAATGCCGTATGCACATGGCCATGACGTCCAAGCCCACACGGGTCAGCGAGGCGCGTGCGCTCGGCCTGATCTCTGCCGCGCATCTGGTCAGCCACTTCCACTACCTGGTGTTCCCGCCGCTGTTCTATCTGCTGCGCGAGCGCATGGGCGTCGGGTTCGTCGAACTCGGCCTGGCGATCACCCTCTACAACGTCACCTCCGCCATCACCCAGGCGCCGATGGGCTACCTGGTGGACCGCTTCGGCCCGCGGCGCATGCTGATGCTCGGGCTGTGCCTGTCCGGCGTCGCCTACGCCTCGGTCGGCGTGCTCACTGTATATCCCTGGCTGCTCTGCGCCTCGGTGCTCGCCGGCATCGCCAACTCGGTCTACCACCCGTCGGACTATTCGATCCTCGGTTCGGTGATCGACCCGGTGCGGGTCGGCCGGGCGTTCTCGATCCACACCTTCTCCGGCTTCTTCGGCGGCGCCATCGCGCCCACCGTCATGGTGCTGGTCGCTGGCATCGCCGGACTGCGCGGCGCGCTGATCTTCGCCGGCCTGCTGGGCCCCATCGTTGCCGTCGCCCTGGCGCTGGCGCCCGGCCTGGACCTGGCCACCCGCCGTCCGGCCGCCACGCGCGACGCCCCCGAGCGCACATCGGCACGCGTCCTGCTGTCGCCGGCGGTGATCAGCCTCACCGGACTGTTCGCGCTGCTCAGCCTGTCGTCGGGGGCGATCACCACCTTCTCGGCGGTGGCATTGGTGATGCTGTTCGGCGTGGCGCAATCCGCCGCCAATGCGGCGCTGTCGTCCTACCTGATGGCGACAGCGGTCGGCGTGCTGGCCGGCGGCTTCATCGCCGACGCGACGCGCCGTCATGCCGACGTCGCCGCCGCCGGGTTCGCCACCGCCGCGGCGCTGATCTTCACCATCGGCACGTTCGATCTCGGCGTGCCGCTGCTGGTGGCGACGATGGCGACGGCGGGCTTCCTGGGCGGCATGATCATGCCCTCACGCGACATGCTGGTGCGCGCCGCGGCCCCGCCCGGCATGACCGGCCGCGTGTTCGGCATCGTCACCACCGGCTTCAACATCGGCGGATCGATCGGACCTATGCTGGGCGGCTGGTTCATGGACCATGGCATGCCGCGCGGGATCTTCTACAGCTCGGTCTGCTTCATGACGATGACGGTGCTCGCGGTCCTGATCGGCGACCGGCGGTCGCGCCGGCGGGCGGATGGCATGGCTTTGGCACAGGCGGAGTAGGCAACATGGCACGGACGCACAGCGACGACGAACAGGCCCTGATCGAACTGGCGCAGCGCGTGCTGCCCGCCGGCAGCTTCGGCAACCTGCCGGGCGACCTCGTGATCCGCGAAGGTCGCGGCGGCCGCATCTGGGACATGAGCGGCAACGAATATGTGGACTTCCTGCTGGGCTCCGGTCCGATGTTCGCCGGCCACTGCCACCCGGATGTGATGGCAGCGGTGCAGGCGCAGCTGCCGCGCGGCACCACCTTCTTCGCCAACAACGAGAACGGCATCCGGCTCGCCGCCGCGATCGTCGATGCGGTGGCCTGCGCCGAGAAGGTGCGTTTCGTCTCCAGCGGCACCGAGGCCGACGCCTACGCCATGCGCGTCGCCCGCGCGTTCCGTGGCCGCGACAAGATCCTCAAGTTCGAGGGCGGCTATCACGGCATGAGCGACTACAGCCTGATGAGCCTGGCGCCGAAGCGCCCTGGCAACTTCCCGCAGGCGGTGCCGGACTCGCCCGGCATCCCACGCAGCGTGCGCGACGAGATGATCATCGCGCCGTTCAACGATCCGGCGATGGCGGCGAGCCTGATCCACGAGCACGCCGACGAACTGGGCGGCGTGATCGTCGAGCCGTTCCAGCGCCTGCTGCCGCCGAAGCCCGGCTTCCTGCAAGCACTGCGCGATGCGTGCACCGAGCACGGCATCCCGCTGATCTTCGACGAGGTGGTGACCGGGTTTCGCTTCGCCTATGGCGGGGCGCAGGCGTTCTATGGCGTGACGCCCGACCTGTGCACGCTGGGCAAGATCATCGGCGGCGGTTTCCCCCTGGCGGCGATCGCCGGGCGCGAGGACATCATGTCGCTGTTCGATCGCGGCAAGGCCGGCGACGAGAAGTTCCTGACGCAGATCGGCACGCTGTCGGGCAATCCGGTGGCCGCGGCGGCGGGGCTGGCGACGCTGGAGGTCCTGCGCCGGCCCGGCGCCTACGACAAGGTGTTCGCCACCGGGCGGGAGCTGATGTCGGGCATCGACGCGATGCTGCGGAAGGCCGGGCTGCCCGCGCAGGTGATCGGCGTGCCGCCGCTGTTCGACATCGTCTACGCCGCCGGCGATATCGCCGACTACCGCGCCTGGCTGCGGGCCGACACTGCGATGCAGCGCCGGTTCAACGTGCGCTTCCGCGAAGGCGGCATCCTGAAGGGCGAGAGCAAGTTCTACGTCTCGCTCGCGCACGAGCCGGCCGACGTGCGGCACACGCTGGATGTGGTGGAGGCGGCGGTGGAAGCCGAGCTGGCCGAGACCCGTGTGCCGGCGCAGTAATTATGATCACCTCGCCCACAGAGTGGGAGAGGTCGGCGCGAAGCGACCTCTCCCACTGCGTAGGAGAGGTGACACTTACCCCGCCAGCTCGCGCCGCACGATGGCCGCGCCATCCACGAGGGCCCGCAGCTTGCGGAAGGCACGCTCGCGCGGCATGTACTTCATGCCGCAGTCGGGCGCCGGGATCAGCCGCTCCGGCGCCACATGCCGGAGTCCGGCACGGATTCGATCGGCCACCTGATCTGCGGTTTCCACCTCGGCGCTGCCGAGGTCGAGCACGCCCAGCATGATCTGCTTGCCCGACAGGTCCGCCAGCACGCCAAGGTCGATCTTCGGCTGCGCCGCCTCAATCGAGATTTGCTGTGCGATGGTGTCCGCCAGCTGCGACAGGAAAGCGTATCCGTGCGGCTTGTTGGCGACGACGTGCGCGTAGCCGAAACACAGATGCACCACGGTCGGCCCGGTGATTCCCTCCAGCGCGCGGTTGATCGCGCGCACGCCGTAGCGCTCCGCCTTGTCGGGTGCGGTGCGCACCCAGGGCTCGTCGAGCTGCACCACGTCGACGCCGCTCGCCTTCAGGTCGCGCAGCTCGGCGTTGACGGCGACGGCGTAGTCCATCGCCATCTCTTCCTCGTCCCGGTAGAATTCGTTCTTCGCCTGCTGCGACAGCGTGAACGGCCCGGGCAGCGTGATCTTCGTCGCGCGATCGGTCTGCCGCAGCAGGAACTCCACGTCGCGCAGCTCGACCGGGCCGCGCCGGCTGATCTTGCCCACCACCCGCGGCACGGGCGTCGCACGGCCGGCCTGCGAGCGCACTTCGCCCGGATGCTCAGCGTCGATCCCCTCCAGCGCCAGCGCGAAGCGGTTGGAGTAGCTTTCGCGGCGGATCTCGCCGTCGGTGATGATGTCGATCCCGGCGCGCTCCATGTCGCGGATGGCAAGGATCGTGCCGTCGTCCTGCGCCGGTTCCAGCAGCTCAGGGGCAATGCGCCAGATGTCCTGCGCATGGGTGCGCGGCACGCCGTGCTTTTCCAGCGCCGCGCGGTTCACCAGCCAGTCGGGCTGCGGATAGCTGCCCACGACGGTGGTCGGCAGCAGATGCGTCGGATAGGTCATCGCGATGCTCCTCGAGGGGAAGACAGACTATCAGCCACACCGATCCGGCGCCTGCGGCACGCTTTGCCAGAACTCAGGGTCGTGGCCGAAGAAGATCCGTGTGCCGCACCGCTGCAGCGCTGCGAGACCGTCGAGCGACGCCAGCATCGCGTCGCGGTCGTGCACATGGCGCGGCAGGCGGCGCTCGCGCAGGGTGCGGCAGAAGTAGCAGGCGTCGGCCGCGAGCACCGCGCACCCGCTGTCGAGCTGCAGCCGCAGCGACTGGTGTCCCGGCGTATGTCCGAAGGTCGGCAGGCACACCACCGAGCCATCGCCGAACACGTCATGCTCGCCATCGACCAGTCGCAACCCATGGCCCAGGTCGAAATCGCGCGGGTCGTAGCCGTGGCGCGCAGCGATGTCGGAATCCATGCCGGCGTCCCACTCACGCCGCTGCACCAGCATGGTGGCGTTGGGGATCAGGCTGTTGCCGCCGGCATGGTCGAAATGAAAATGCGAGTTGATGATGAAATCGATCCGGGCAGGATCGCAGTCGATAGCGCGCAGCCGTGCGCTCACCTCTTCGCCGGCAGCGAAATTGACCCGGAACAGCGCGGCGAGTGGCGCGCCGAGGCGGCCGACAGGGTCGCGCTGGCAGTCAGGATGCAGACCCGTGTCGAACAGCACTCGGCCGCGCCTGTGCTCGACGAGGAAGACCGGAACTGGCACCGTGATGTCGCCCTCGCCGCCCTGCATCAGCCGCGCAAACTCACCGGTCAACGTGCCGCAGGTGAAGGCGTAGAGTTTGACGGTCATCGCTGTCACGGCTCCTCGGTCCTGGAACGCCTGCACGAAAGGATGACACCTTTGCATCCCGCATCTAGGCTTGAGCGCAGTTGAGGGGAACCCGACGCCCATGGAATTCGGCATCTTTCACGAGTTTCCTTCCCTGCCCGGCCGTTCGCACGCCGAGGCCTTCGCGCAGTCGTTCGAACTGGTGGACGGCGCCGAGCGCTGGGGGCTCGATGCGATGTGGCTGGGCGAGCTGCACTTCGATCCGGCGCGCTCCGTGCTGTCGTCGCCGCTATGCGTCGCCAGCGCCATCGCCGCCCGCACCGAGCGGATGAAGATCGGGCTCGCCGTACAGGTGCTGCCGCTCTGCCATCCGCTGCGCCTGGCGGAAGAGGCGGCGACGGTCGACCAGATCAGCAACGGGCGGCTGATCTTCGGCGTCGGCCGCAGCGGCGTCGCCCGCACCTACGAGGCTTACGGCGTGCCCTATGGCGAAAGCCGCGAGCGCTTTGCCGAGATCCTCGACATCGTGCAAAGGGCGTGGACCCAGGAGACAGTGTCGTATCATGGCAAGTACCACCGCTTCGAGGACGTGACTGTGGTGCCGAGGCCGTATCAGCAGCCCACGCCGCCGATCCGCGTCGCCGCCACGAGTGCCGATACGTTCGTATCCATCGGCCGGCAGGGCCTGCCGATCTTCGTCGCGGTGCGCTACGAGACCGCCCCCGAGATCGCTCCGCAGGTCGCCGCCTATCGCCAGGCGCTCGCCGCGTCCGACCATCCCGAGCGCGGCGGCGTGTTCCTGCGTGTGCCCGCCTATATCGCGCCCACCGATGCGCAGGCGCGCGCCGAGGCGGAACCGAGCCTGATCCACTTCTATCGCCAGCAGGCGGCGCTGCTGGCGGATTCGGCGAGGCGCGCCGGCGTCGATGGCGCGGAACGACGCGCGGCGACGGCGCGCCGGCTCGAGACGATGACGTATGAGGAAGCGCTGAAGGGCACCGTGCTGATCGGCTCGCCCGGCTCGGTCGCCGCCCGGCTCGAGGAGCTGCGGCAGGAACTCGGGCTGGACGGCGTGCTGATGGAGCTGAACTGCGGCGGCAAGATCCCGCATGCGAACGTGATGACGGCGCTCCGCCTGCTGTGCCAGGAGGTCATGCCGAAGTTCCACTGATTCGTCCCCCGTTCAGCGATCGTTAGCTGCTGCCCGCTACCATGGTTCGAACTGAACCACCGGACGAGTTGGGTGACATGAAGCATTGCACGATCCTGAGCACCGCCGCCGCTCTCGCCATGCTCACTCTGGCTACCCCTGGGTATTCAGCCACGCCCGAGGAGGCGAAGGCGATGTCCGAGCGTGCCGCCGCCTACATCAAGCAGGTTGGCGAGGACAAGGCATTCACCGACTTCACCCGCGCCGACGGCGGCTTCAAGGACGGCGAGCTCTATGTCTTCTGCTACGACCATGACGGGGTGAACAAGGCGCACGGCGCCAATCCGGCGTTCGTCGGCAAGAACCTGCTGAATCTCAAGGATCCCGACGGCAAGGAAGTGAACGCCGAGATCGTCAAGCTGGCGTGGAGCCAGGGCCAGGGCTGGATCGACTTCAAGTGGCCCAATCCGCTCACCAAGAAGATCCAGCAGAAGTCGGCTTTTGTGATCCGCACCAACGACGTCGTGTGCGGCGTCGGCTTCTACAAGGAGTGAGGCAGCGGAGCGGGCCTGTCTGCATGCTGACGATCAAGGATCTGCCGCTGTGGGCGAAGTGCCTGCTGGCCCCGGCGGTGACGCTTATCGCCATGCTCGCGATGGCGGGCGTCGCTTTCTTCGAGCTGCAGCGGCAGGAGGGTCGCAGCGCTGAACGGCGACGCGTTCGAGGGTCTCCGTGCGGCGATGTCGGCGACCGCGGCAGCCGCCGACCTGCACACCGAGCTGTACCATCTTACCTCGGCAGCCGCCAACGAGACCGACAAGTCGAAGATCGAGGCACAGGCTGCAGCGCTGCTGACCCGCCTGGGCGCGCTGGCACCGCGGATGAGCGGTGCGGCGGACAGCTTCGCGCGCTACGACAAGGCGGCACGAGCTGTCATCGACAACACCGTGCTCGATGCATCGTATGGCGTGCTGATGATGGGCGAGGCGGAAACGAACTTTGCCCAATTGCGCCGCGCGCTCGGCGAGGCATCTGCCCGCGCCGAAACAAGACGCGACAGCGTCGTGGCCGTACTGCTGGCGGAGCTGGCCCACATGCGCGTTGCCTTTCTGGCGCTTGTGTCGGTCGGCGCCGTGGTATCGATCGCCGCTGCGCTGCTGATCGCACGGGCGATCTCGCGCCCGGCGCTCCGCCTGACCCGGACCATGGCCGCGCTGGCCGGCGGCGACGTCACGGTCGCGATCCCCGACCAGCAGCGCCGCGACGAGATCGGCGCCATGGCCAGGACGGTGGACGTGTTCAAACAGACCATGATCAGCTCCCGCCGACTCGCCGGGGAACAGGCGCAGGCCGTCCAGGCGCGCGAGCAGCACGCATCCGCAATTGAGACGCTGGCAGGAGCATTCGACATCGCCGTAGGCCGGCGCACCACCGCCCTGGCCGATGCGGCGCATGACATGGAGACCACCGCAGCCACGATGCGCGCCACCGCGGAGCAGACCGACACCCGCTCAACCACCGTTGCTGCGGCTGCCGAGACCACCTCGGCCAACGTGCAGACGGTGGCCGCGGCGGCCGAGCAGCTGGCCGCCTCTGTGCAGGACATCGCCCGCCAGGTGGCACACTCGGCGAAGATCGCCGGCCGCGCGGCCGAGGACGCACGCGGCACCGATGCGACCGTGCAGAAGCTGATGGCCGGAGCGCAGAAGATCGGTGAGGTGGTGACGATCATCCACACCATCGCCGAACAGACCAACCTGCTGGCGCTCAACGCGACGATCGAGGCGGCGCGCGCCGGCGAGGCCGGCAAGGGCTTCGCGGTGGTCGCCTCCGAGGTGAAGGCGCTCGCCAACCAGACCGGCAGGGCGACCGAGGAGATCGACGGACAGATCGTGCAGATCCAGGAGGCGACGCAGCAGGCTGTCGCGGCGATCCGCGGTATCACCGGCACGATCGGCGAGATCGACCAGATCGCCGCTGGTATCGCCGCTTCGGTCGAGGAGCAAAGCGCCACCACGCAGGAGATCGCCCGCAGCGTACAGCAGGCGGCCGCAGGAACGGTGGAGGTGTCCAGCACGATTGCCGGCGTCAAGCAGGGCGCCACCGAGACTGGAGCTGCTGCCGGCCAAGTGCTGGAGGCCGCCCGCCAACTGTCGCGCCAGACGGCCGGACTGACCGGCGAGGTCGATCAGTTCATCGCTGCGGTAAAGGCTGCGTAGCCACGACTACAGGGTTATCACCATCCGCCCGTCGACCTTGCCCGCCTTCAGGTCGGCGAAGATCGTGTTGATGTCCTCGAGCCGGGCCTGATGGATGTGCGAGCGCACCTTGCCCTCGGCGGCGAACGCGATCGCCTCGGCGAGATCCTTGCGCGTCCCCACGATCGAACCCCGGATGGTGATGCGCTTCAGCACCACCTCGAAGATCGGCGTCGCGAAGTCGCCCGGCGGCAGGCCGACCAGGCTGACCGTGCCGCGGCGGCGCGTCATGTGGATCGCCTGTGCGAAGGCTGGTGGCGAGACTGCCGTCACCAGGACGCCATGCGCTCCCCCGCTGGTGGCTTTCGTCACCTGCTCGACGGCGTCCGGCGCCAGCGCATTCACCGCGACATCGGCACCGAGGGTGCGCGCGAGTGCGAGCTTCTCGTCGGTGACGTCGAGTGCCACCACGTGCAGCCCCATCGCCTTGGCATACTGCACGGCTGCGTGTCCGAGGCCACCGATGCCGGAGATCGCCACCCACTCCCCCGGCCGCGCCTCGGTCTCCTTCAGCCCCTTGTAGGTGGTCACGCCGGCGCACAGGATCGGCGCCAGCGCCGCGAAGTCCGGCCGATCCGGCAGGCGCGCGACATAGGCAGCAGAGCCGATGGCATACTCGGCGAAGCTGCCGTTCACGCTGTAGCCGCTGTCGTGCTGCGCCTCGCACAGCGTCTCCCAGCCCGTCATGCAGTGCTCGCAGGCGCCGCACGCGTCGTGCAGCCAGGCGATGCCGACCGGATCGCCCTCCTTCAGCGACGTCACGCCCGGACCGAGGGCTGCGACATAGCCCGCGCCCTCGTGGCCGGGGATGAAGGGGGGCACCGGTTTGACCGGCCAGTCGCCATCGGCGGCGTGCAGATCGGTGTGGCAGACGCCGGTCGCTACGACCTTGACCAGAACTTCCCCTGGACCGGGGGTCGGGACCTTCATTTCCTCGATGACCAGAGGTTTGCCGAACGAACGGACGACGGCGGCCTTCATGACCTGCGGCATTGCGGGGCGCTCCTTGCGAAAGACGCAGGCAACCTATCCAAGGCTGGAGCGCGCGCATTGAGCTAGATCAACTGACGGTTGAACGCCGGACCAGATCAGGGCAGCAGAGCTCCCTGCGCGTTGACGTACAGTGCATACACCGATGTGCTGGCGCACATGAACAGCCGATCCTTCTTGCGTCCGCCGAAGCACAGGTTGGCGCAGCCCTCCGGCAGATGGACCTTGCCGATCAGGTCGCCGTCCGGCGCGTAGCAGCGCACGCCGTCCTCCGCGGGATCGGCCCAGCCCATCGAGCACCAGACATTGCCGTCGCTGTCGGTGCGCAGGCCGTCGGTCATGCCGGGCGCGAAGTCGGCGGCGAACACCCGGCCGTTGCGCAGCCGGGGACCATCCACGTCGAAGGCACGGACATGCGCCGGCCCACCGTGCGAGATGCCGGAATCCACAACGTAGAGCGTCCGCTCGTCGGGCGAGAAACAAAGCCCGTTCGGCCGCACGAAGTCATCGGCGACCACCGCAGCGGTGCCGGTCGCGGGGGCGAATCGATAGACGTTGCGCGGCAATTCGGCTTCCGCCTTGTGGCCCTCGTACGGGCCGTCGATGCCGTAGCCAGGGTCGGTGAACCATACCGCCCCGTCGCTCGCCACCACCACGTCGTTCGGCGCGTTCAACGGTCTGCCGTCGAAGCGGTCGATCAGCACGGTGATGCGGCCATCGAGTTCGGTGCGCGTGACACGGCGCGTATCGTGCTCGCAGGTGATCAGCCGCCCCTCGCGGTCCCGGGTGTTGCCGTTGGCGTAGTTCGACGGCGCGCGGAAAACGGAGAGGTGCCCGTCCTCCTCCAGCCAGCGCAGCATGCGGTTGTTCGGGATGTCGCTGAACACCAGGAAGCCGCCGTCGCGGAAATACACCGGACCCTCGGCCCAGCGGAATCCGGTGGCGATGCGCTCGATCGCCGCGTTGCCCTGCTTGTAGACGAAGCGCGGGTCCAGCCGTTCGATGCGCGGGTCCGGGTAGCGGGTGTCCAGCAGGTCGCCGAGTGGCAGGGACATGAGGCCTCCTCCTGTGGCGGTCCGACGGCGCGCGCGACCCGCCCGGCGCCGGATTATTCCGTGACGCGGCTGTATATGCCATGGTATATCGGCCCCCGCACCTGTGCGGACAGACCGATGGCCACTATCCTCGTCAGGTTCGATGGCGGCGCCGTACCGATCGTGACCGGCGACATTCCGGCCGACTCGGACAATCCGATCACGGCCCCGGTGCCGACCGCCTTCGTGACGAACCAGACCTTCATCGTGGCTGAAGGCATTTACTGCTTTGCGCTGGACACAGCCATCGCCTACGCGCCGCTCTGGCAGGTGGTGCAGGCGGTGGACGGCGAACAGACCGAGATCTCCTTCCACCGGAAGCACAAGTGAGGGCCGCGGCCGCCGGCCTGCTGGCCGCGCTTGCGGTACTGAGCGGCTGTGGCACACGGGCGACGGACTATCCGCTTGCCGCCGGCCAGGCGAACCAGCCGCAGGCGCCGCTCGATGTCAGTGCCGACCATCCGCTGGTGGTAATGACATTCTCCGGCGGCGGCTCGCGTGCCGCCGCGCTCGGCGCGGCGGTGGTCGAGCGGCTCAACAATCTGCACTACACGGCGGGCGGCGATACGCGGGCATTGGCCTCCGACATCGCCGTGGTGTCCTCGGTGTCCGGCGGCAGCGTCTACGCCGCGGATTTCGGCCTCAACGGTCCGGCGCACGCCGCCGGCTTCCTCCGCCGGATCGAGGACTACGACGGCATCGGCTGGCTGGAGCGTCGCGCCCTGAACCCGTTCACCTGGCTGTCACTGCAGCTGGAGAGCAAGACCCGCGTCGATGTGCTGCAGGAGATGATCGAGGACCTGCTGCAGACGCACGCGACGATGGCAGTGCTCAATCAGCCGGGCAGGCCGATGGTCAATATCAATGCGACCGACATGGTCGCCGGACAGGTCTTCACCTTCGACCGGCAGACGCTGGACGACATCTGCATGGACTACGACGGGGTGCCGGTCAGTCTCGGCGTCACCGCGTCGGCAGCGGTCCCGATCGCCTTCACCCCGGTGCTGCTGCGCGACGACTCCTATCTGGCGGGCGGCTGCCCCGGGATGCGCAACACCCACCTGCCCTATCGCACGCCGTTGCAGGTGGCCGGCGGCGCCTATGCCAATCTGGAAACCTACCGCACGGCGCGGTACCGGCAGTCGCTGCGCAATGAAACCGTGCGCGAGATGGGTTCCGGCGATGAGGTCCCGCCCTACCGGACGCCCGTCTATCTGCGCCTGGTCGATGGCGGCGTCGCCGACAATTCCGGCCTCACCGCGTTGCGCCGCGCTTTGCTGGCGGTCGGGGCGCCGGCCGATATCGGCCGCCTCGCGGCGCTGGGCCGCCTGCGACACCTTGTGGTCATCGCCGTCAATGCGCGCGCTGACCCGAAGAGCGAACTCGACACTTCGCCGCAGTACACCACCGCTCTCACCATGGCGAACGGCATAAGCGGCGTCCTGGTGGACAGTGCCTCCGCCAACTCCGCCGCGGTCTTCCAGGACTTCATCAAGCAGCTGACCGACGACCGCGACCGCTTGGTGCGGGAAGGCCAGGCGCAGGCGGCGTTCGCGGTCTATCCGATCTCGATCGACTTCGATCAGCTGCCCAACGGCACCGCCGAGGAAAGGCAGCAGCAGCAGAGGGTCAAGTCCATCGCCACCAGCTGGACACTGCAGCCCGGCGATGTGCCGCTGCTCGATCACGTTGCGGGCGAGCTGCTATGGCGCCATCCCTGCTTCCGGGCACTGGTGGCGGCCATCGGCCTGCAGGGCCGAGTGGAGGCCGACGCAGTGCCGAACACGCGATGCCCGGTGCAGCCGCCGCCGGCGGCGGGATCGAAAAACGCCCGGCCGCCCGCGTGATTTCATACGAAACCAGTTGCCCTCGCGGGCCACTCCGTGTCACGCCGCGATGCAGCATCCCGCGCCAAAACGGGGCATGCACGCCGGGAGGAGACAGCCGGAAGCGGCTCTCGCACCGACAGGAGAGGGAGCCCGATGCAGGACAGACCTGCCGCCACGACTTTCGCGCACGTGAAGCCCCGTGGACGCCCTGGGTGGGCGAAGGACTGCGCGACTTTTTCCTCTACCGCGACCTGGGCGTGGCCGGCGCCACCGGCGGACGGGTGATCGCCCAACTGGTGAAGGCGAACAGGGCGCCCGAGGAAGGCACCGGCTGGCACCAGCACGTCGCCGACTACCACATCGTGCTGATGCTGAAGGGCTGGGCGGCGAAGTTCATGTACGAGGGCGAGGAGCACCTGGTTGCCGCCGGCGACTGCGTGCACCAGCGGCCTGGCATCACGCACTACCTGTTCGACTACTCGCCGGACATGGAGTTCTTGGAGGTCGTCGCACCGGCCGACTTCAAGACGCTCGACGTCGAGGGTCCCTGCGCAATGCCGCAGCCGACCCCCTGGACGAAGTCCGCCTGACCGCGGGCGGGCGGTCAGAACTCGACTTCCAGCTCCTCGATCTGCTCCGGCTCGAGCCGCGCAGCGGCGACCCATTCGGCGAGGTCGGGCCAGGCCCAGACATGCGCGCAGTACGCCGCGCAGGCCGGATCGACCGCCACCGCGTAGCTGCGGAAGCGGGTGACCACCGGCGCATACATCGCGTCGGCCACCGTCGGCGTGCGGCCGAACAGCCATGGCCCCTTCCAGGTGTCCAGGCATTCGCGCCAGATCTCGGTGATGCGGTCGATGTCGGCCCGCGCGGCGGACCACACGGCAATGCTCCGGCCCTCGGTGCGCAGGTTCATCGGCAGCGACGACCGCAGGGCAGAGAAGCCGGAATGCATCTCGCCGGCGATCGAACGGCAGCGGGCGCGTGCCATCCGGTCGCCTGGATACATCCCGGCCTGCGGAAAGACCTCGTGCAGGTATTCGGCGATCGCCAGCGTGTCCCACACCGTCACCCCGTCATGCACCAGGCAGGGCACCCGGATCGAAGAGGCGCGCAACAGCAGTTCGGCCCGCGTCGCGGGATCGTCGAACGCGACCACCCTTTCGTCGAACTCGAGGCGGGCCAACCGGGCGAGCAGAAAGCCGCGCAGAGACCAGGAGGAGTAGTTCCGGCTGCTGATCAGAAGCGTTGCCACCATGTTGCGTCCCCTCACCGACCGGTCCATGCTGCATCGCAATATAGCGCCCGGACCGGCCCGCACGACAACCGCATGAACGCAGAATTCCGCCTGCCGATGATGATGTACCAGCTCTATCAGGCGCAGGCGGATCTGCTGTTCCCGCTGCGTCAGTTCGCCCGCATCGGCGCGGGCTTCGCCAGGCTGGCGCCATGCGGTCCATGCGGGACGCCGCTGCGGCATATCGGGGCCGGGCTGGCGCTGTTTGCCGGCGCCACCCTGACGCACGCCAGGCCCGCATTCGGCATCGATGCGGTGAGGGTGGACAACCGTGCGGTGGCGATCAGCGAAGAGCCGGCCGACGACACGCCATTCGGCACGCTGCTGCACTTCCGCAAGGAGCACACGACCCCACAGCCGCGCGTGCTGCTGGTGGCGCCGATGTCGGGGCACTTCGCGACGCTGCTGCGCGGCACCGTGCAGGTGATGCTGCCCGAGCACGACCTGTACATCACCGACTGGAAGAACGCCCGCGACGTACCTCTGGTCAAAGGACGCTTCGGCTTCGACGAATTCGTCGACCACATCGTCCGCTTCCTGCGCGCGATGGGTCCCGGCAGCCACGTCGTCGCGGTGTGCCAGCCGGCGGTGGCAGCGCTGGCCGCTGCGGCGGTGATGGCAGAGGCGGGCGACCCTGCCGCACCGCGCAGCGTGACGCTGATGGCGGGACCGATCGACACGCGGGTCAACCCGACCAAGGTGAACGAGCTCGCCCAATCGCGGCCGATCGAGTGGTTCGAGCGGCACCTGATCAGCGCGGTGCCCTGGCGCTTTCCCGGAGCGTTCCGCCATGTCTACCCAGGCTTCGTGCAACTCTCGGCGTTCATGAGCATGAACCTCGACCGGCACATCAGCGCCCATTTCGGCCAGTTCCGCAGCCTGGTAGGCGGCGACCACATCAGCGCGGAGGCACATCGGAAGTTCTACGACGAGTACGGCGCGGTAATGGACCTGCCAGCCGAGTTCTACCTCGAGACGGTGCAGCTTGTGTTCCAGGACCATGACCTGCCGCGCGGCGCGCTGACTTGGCACGGCAAGCCGGTGCGTCTGGAGGCGATCCGCCGCATGGGCCTGCTGACCGTGGAGGGTGAGCGCGACGACATCTGCGCCGTCGGCCAGACCATGGCCGCGCTCGACCTGTGCAGCCGCATCCCGGTGAACCTGAAGCAGAACCATCTGCAGACCGGCGTCGGCCACTACGGCGTGTTCAGCGGCCGGCGCTGGGCAAACGAGGTCTACCCGCGGGTGCGCGAGATGATCCAGGTGATGAACTGACGCCAGACCCGCCGGGTGGTTGAATGCTACGGCAGCATGCGCCCGAGCGGGCGGCCGGCGAACAGGTGCACGTGGAAGTGCGGCACCTCCTGCCCGCTATGCTCGCCCATGTTGGCGAGCAGCCGGTAGCCCTGCGCCTCCAGCCCGAGATCCTTCGCAACCTTGCCGACCGCCCGCATGAACCCGGCGATCTCCTCGGCGCTGCCACTTGCGGTGAAATCGGCGAATGAGACGTACTTGCCCGTCGGGATCACCAGCACGTGGGTCGGTGCCTGCGGGCTGATATCGTGAAACGCCAGCGCCCACTGGTCCTCGTAGACCTTCTTTGCCGGGATCTCGCCGCGCAGGATGCGGGCGAAGATGTTGTTGTCGTCGTATGGTGGCAGACCGCTGACCGGCATGGCCGTTCTCCCTGGGCTCAGGGGATCTTCGTCGTTTCGAGACCGAAGGCAACCGGCAGGTTCCGGGCGCGCGACGCCTTCTCGGCAATGCCGCTGATCCCCTCGCGGCGCTTCAACTCGTCCCACACCTCGTCGGGTCGGATGCCGCTGGCGACCCACAGCACGATCAGGTGGTAGAGCACGTCGGCGCTTTCGGCGACCACCGCGTCGCGGTTGCCGGCGACCGCCTCGATCAGGCACTCGACCGATTCCTCGCCGAACTTCTGCGCCACCTTGGCGGTGCCGCGCGACAGCAGGCGCGCCGAATGGCTGACCGCGGGATCGGCTTCGCGCCGGCCCATGACCACCGACCACAGCCGGTCCAGCACCGACGCCGCCGGACCGATCGCCAGCGGCGGCAGCGGGCGCACTGGCGCCGCTTCGGCAGCCCCACGCTTGCGCTTCGGCTGGCGCAGTTTCTTCGGCTTGGGCGGCTTGCCGGGCTTCGCCGCGGGCTTTTTCTTCACTGTCTTTGCCACGTCCGCCCCGTCTCAGGCTGCGCGGCGCGGCAGCCGAACCGGCAAGCCCGCGTCACGCAGCGCCGACTTCACCTGGGCGATGGTGAAAGTGCCGAAATGGAACACGCTGGCGGCGAGCAAACCCGTGGCACCTGCCTCCGCGCCCTGCGCGAAGTGCTCCAGCGTTCCGACGCCACCCGAGGCGATCACCGGCAGCCGGATCGCGCCGCTCACCGCGCGCAGCAGGTCGAGGTCGAAGCCACGCCCGGTGCCGTCGCGGTCCATGCTGGTGAGCAGGATCTCGCCCGCCCCCAGCTCCGCCATGCGGCGGCACCAGGCGACGGCGTCGATGCCGGTGGGCCGGCGCCCGCCGTGGGTGAACACCTCCCACCGCTCCGGCGCCGACTGCTTGGCGTCCACCGCCACCACGACGCACTGGCTGCCGAATTTCTGCGCCGCCTCGCGCACCAGTTCCGGCCGGGCGACGGCGGCCGAGTTGATGCTGCACTTGTCGGTGCCGGCCAGCAGCAGGCGGCGCATGTCCTCGGTCGAGCGGATGCCGCCGCCGACGGTCAGGGGCAGGAACACCTGCGCCGCGGTGCGCGAGACCACGTCCAGGATGGTGTCGCGGTTCTCATGGCTGGCGGTGATGTCGAGGAAGCACAGCTCGTCCGCGCCGGCTGCGTCGTACAGCGCCGCCTGTTCGACCGGGTCGCCGGCGTCGCGCAGCGACACGAAGTTCACGC
This sequence comes from uncultured Alphaproteobacteria bacterium, assembly GCA_963812075.1. GTDB lineage: Bacteria > Pseudomonadota > Alphaproteobacteria > Acetobacterales > Acetobacteraceae > JAMXLO01. Next base: position 277,813 of record CAWETN010000009.1, on the reverse strand, counting down.
CCTTCACGACGCGGCCGTCCTTCACGTCCAGGCAGGGAATGACTCGCAACTTCAGCATCGTGGCGGTGCTTAAAGTGACTCGGCGCGAGCAAGGCAAGATAAATCATGCGCCTGTCTGATCCGCGCCGGCGGTCAATCTGTCAGCAGCGCCAGCGCCTGGACGGGGGAGATGCGTCCGTCATAGAGCGCGCGGCCGACGATCACGCCTTCGATGCGGCTGCCGGCGGCGGCCTGTCGGAGCTCGATCAGGTCCTGCAGGCTGCCGACACCGCCCGAGGCGATCACCGGCACGGTCACCGTCTCCGCCAGTGACGCGGTCTGCGCCAGGTTCAGCCCGCTCAGCATGCCGTCGCGGCCGATGTCGGTATAGACGATCGCCGCCACGCCGGCGTCCTCGAACGACAGCGCCAGGTCGCGCGCGTCGATCGCCGAGGTCTCTGCCCAGCCTTCGGTCGCGACCGCGCCGTCGCGGGCATCGATGCCGACCACGATCCGGCCGGGGAAGGCCCGGCAGGCGTCGCGGACCAGCGCGGGGTGCTTCACCGCGGCACTGCCCAGGATGACGCGGCGGATGCCGGCGGCGAGCCAAGCCTCGATACCGGCCATGTCGCGGATGCCGCCGCCCAGCTGCACCGGGACGGTGACGGCGGCCAGAATCGCGGCGACGGCCGCGCCGTTCACCGGCTTGCCGGCGAACGCGCCATCGAGGTCCACGACGTGCAGCCAGGCGAAGCCCGCGGCCTGCCACGCCCGCGCCTGGCCGGCGGGATCGGACGAGTAGACCGTCGCCTCGTGCATCACGCCGCGGCGCAGGCGGACACACTGGCCGTCCTTCAGATCAATCGCCGGGTAGAGCGTCAGCGCCACGGTGCGTCGTTCATGCGCCGTTCGGCAGCCGCCTGCCGCCCGGGCGGCGCAGGCGCTTGCTGTAGAAGAAGCCGCGCACCGGCTGGCCGCGTACGAAGGCGTAGTCCGGATGCACGCCCCAGCGCTCGAAACCGAGTGTCTCGTAGAGCCGGATCGCCGCCTCCTGCGTCTCGCGGACGTCGAGGTTCAGCACATGGTAGCCCAATTCGCGCGCCCGCTCCTCGACCGCAGTGGTCAGCATCCGCGCCAGGCCGTGGCCGCGCGCGTAGGGCGCAATGTACGAGTGCATCAGGTGCGCCGCGTGGCCCTGCGCCTCGTTGTTGCGCGGTGGACGCACCAAGTGGGCCGAGCCCACCACCAGCCCGTCGAGCCTGGCGATGAACAATTCGCGCTCCGGCACCAGCAGAATACCGCGGAAATAGGTCTCGAGCGCCAACATGCCCGGCGGGTTCACCCAGCCGAAGCCACCGCCGTCGATGATCGCCGCCGAGGTGGCCTCGCACAGCGCGTGCAGATCCTCGTCAGTGAACTCGGTGACGCGCTCGATCAGGCGCTGCGGTGGCAGTGGCGGTGCTTCGGCAGGCATCGTGTCACGGCGTCCAGCGCAGGAAGTTGCTGAGGATGTGGATGCCGACCTCCTGGCTCTTTTCGACATGGAACTGCGTGCCGGCGCGGTTGCCCGATGCGACCATCGCGACCACCGGTCCGCCATAGTCGGTCATGGCGATCGCCTCGTGCGGATCGCCGCGGACCAGGGCATAGCTGTGGACGAAGTACACGTGGTCGCCCGCAGTCAGCCCATCAAGGAGTGGGTGGCAGTTCGGAACGAAATCCAGGACATTCCAGCCCATCTGCGGCAGACGCAGGCCGGGCGCCGCCATCTCGGCGATCTCGCCATCGATCCAGCCGAAGCCGGGGGTGATCTCGTGCTCCAGTCCGCGCTCGGCCATCAGCTGCATGCCGACACAGATGCCGAGGAACGGTCGCCCCGCGGCGGTGGCGCGTTCGATCGCCTGGCGCATGCCTGCAACTGCCGCGAGCCCGCGCGCGCAATCGGCGAAGGCGCCCTGGCCAGGCAGCACGATGCGGTCGGCGCAGGCAACATAGGTCGGGTCGGACGTCACCCGCACCTCGGCGTCCAGCCCGGCGCGGTCGGCGGCGAGCGCCAGCGCCCGCGAGGCCGAGGTGAGGTTACCGCTGCCGTAGTCCACCACGGCGACCTTCACCGCGCCGTCTCCGGCGGCAGGAAGCTGCCCGCGAGGTCGGGTCGGCGGTCCAGCAGCCGCCCGAGCGCCTCGATCTCGCTGCGCGCCGCGACGACCTGGGACAGCAGGTAGCCGCGATGGTCCAGCGACCAGCGGCGCAGATCGTTGCCGGATACGCCGAGCAGCACGGTCAGCGCGGCCAGCAGCGCCGCCGCGATCGCCCCTTTGGCGAGTACGACAATTAGGACGCCGGCGGCCAGCGTCAGGGCGGCGGCGATCCAGGCGCGGTGTCCGGCGAGCCACAGCGGGCCGAACAGGAACGCGCCCCAGCTGAAGCCCTCGCGCACCAGGACTGGGGAGGTTCCGGAGCGGGTATGCGCCGTCCAGAACCTCACAGCGCGCCCTTGGTGGAGGGGATGGCGTCGGCGGCGCGTGGGTCGGCCTCCACCGCCATGCGCAAGGCGCGCGCCGTCGCCTTGAAGCAGGCCTCCGCCACGTGGTGGGCATTGTGGCCGCGCCGGCGCGTGACGTGCAGCGTCACCAGTGCGTTCATCGCCAGGGCGCGGAAGAACTCCTCGAACAGCTCGGTGTCCATCTCGCCGATCTTGGGGCGTTCGAAGCCCACGTCCCACACCAGGAACGGGCGGCCGGAGATGTCCACAGCGGCCTCGGCCAGGGTCTCGTCCATTGGCACCAGGGCGTGGCCGAAGCGGCGGATGCCACGCTTGTCGCCCAGAGCCTTGGCAAAGGCCTGGCCCAGCACGATGCCGACATCCTCGGTGGTGTGGTGGAAGTCGATGTGCAGGTCGCCTTTCGCCTGCACGGTGAGGTCGAACAGGCCGTGGCGGGCGAGTGCGGTCAGCATGTGGTCGAGGAAGCCGATGCCGGTGGCGATGTCCGCCCGCCCCGACCCATCCAGAAAGAGGGTCAGGCTGATATCGGTCTCCGAGGTGGTCCGCGTCAGATGTGCCGTACGGCTCATGGCGGCTGCATGTATCGTGGGGCAGGCCGGCGGTCCAGGAAAAGCCTGAGGGCGGGTCAGGGCCCGGGCGGGGCAGGAGCCGGCGCCGGTGCCGGCGCGGGGGCCGCTCCTGGACCGGGCGCAGGTGCAGGGGCCGGAGCACCCGGGTATTTCCCGGCGTTGCCCTTGGTGGTGATTGCGTTCGCGCGCGCCGTGTAGGCGCCGGCGCCGGCGCCGTAGGCGCGGTTCTCCTTGCCGGGATTGGCCTTGGAGTCCGAGGTCGCGATCACCTGTGCCGGCACCTGTGCCAGCAGTGCCCGCACATCGGGGACGCTGTTCGCGGTCTGTGCGTTGAGCCAGGTCTGCGCATCGGTCACGCCAGTCGCCGCAAATCCCTTCCGCTCGCTCACATGGAACTGCTCGTGCACGACGGTCAGGTCCCGAGCCCAGAATTTGGTCCGTGGCGGACGCCCGCCGAGATCGCCCATGTTCGGAGTGAGATCGCTCGCCACGCTGGCGAAGTTGGCATGCGTGATCGCGGCATCGTTCTCGGAGGCGATGTTCGTGTTCCCGCCCGATGCGACATTGAAGGTGATCGGGTTCGAGACCGTTGCGGTGACCCGATAGGGCACCGCGGCGGCGGGGGCCGGCGCGGGTGCGGGAGCCGGGGCCGGAGCGCCAGGCGACGGGAGCGGGAGCGGGAGCGGGAGCGGGAGGTGGCGGCGGCGCAGTGATGACGATATTGGTCATGTTGAAGGTCGCCCAGCTGGTCGCGCCGAACGGGCTGACCGCGCCGGTCTGGCTGACCGACGAGGCATAGCCGAGCGTTCCTGCCACTGCGTCCAGATCGGTCTGCTGCAGTGCGTCGGGCATGGTCATATCGGGCAGCGCCAACGCGCCGCCATCGGCCGGGACTTCAGGCACCGGACCGGCCGAGGCGATCAACGCATCGGCGATGGCCGAGGTGTCCGGCGCCGCCGGCTCGGCGCCGCCGACGGCGGCATCGTTGTCCGCGCCCCGGGCAGCTGCCCGCGGTGCATGCAGCGGCACTGTCGCGAACGAATACGCCGGTCCGCCGGACGATCTGGCGGTCGGTTCGGCCCGGCTGGCACGGGAAGCGGGCGGGCGCGCGATGGTTGCGCTCAACCTAACGCTGGAATTGACCGTCTGCCGCATGCGATCGCCTCCTGTGAGCCGGCCGCAACCCGCCGCGGCGACCGCGCCCAGCGATCAATCTGGGTCAAGCCACGGTAGAAAGTCGAGGACAATCTCCATCCCTGGTCTTCAAGCCCTGTGTCGCCGTGGGATCGACAGGAGCATGGCAATCGCCAGCGCGGCCGTGGTCGCTGCCTGGGCGAGCGCGAAGGCATGGGCGTAGGCATCACGCCCGGTCCCCTGCCCCAACACCGTGAAGAACAGGCTGCCGATCCCCGCCACGCTGATCGCCGCGCCGATCTGCAGCGCGGACGTCAGAACCCCCGACGCGACGCCAGCCTGATGCGGCGCCACATCGCCGAGTGCGGTGTTGAACAGCCGCGGATAGGCGATGCCCTGACCGAAGCCGGCGAGCAGCACACTCAGCACCACCGGCAGGCCGTCGTGCCCGGAGGCGATCGTCGCGGCGACGGCGCCGTAGCCGGTCACCTGGATCGCCATACCGATGCTCAGCAGCCACGGCCGCAGTCGGGTCAGCGGCGCGGTCACCAGCGGGCCGACGAACAATCCCACGCCGTACGGCAGGATAGCGAGCCCGGTGAACAGGGGATCGGTGCCGTAGCCTTCCTGCTCATAGATCGCGAACAGCATGTAGAAGGCGGTGGTGAAGAAGAACAGCGTGCCGACCAGCACGCCGCGGCGGAAGCTTGGGATGGCGAGCAGGCCCAGGTCGAGCAGCGGGCTGCCGCCGTGTCGCGCCACCTGTTTTTCGAACCACAGGAAGAGGACGGCCAGCAACGGCACCGCCGCCAGCATGGCCAGCGTCCAGGCGGGCCAACCCTGCTGGCGGCCCTCGGACAGCGGCAGCACGAGGCAGGCGAGCGTCAGCGACACCAACACCGCGCCGCCGATGTCGAGCCTCTGGCGGCGGCTGGCGGACGTCTCGGGCACCAGCAGCCAGGCCGCCAGGATCACCGGGATGCCGATCGGCAGCTTGGCCAGGAACACGGTGCGCCAGCCCCAGTCGAACGGGCTCCATTCGACCAGCGCACCGCCGGCGAACTGGCCGATCGAGGCTGCCAGCCCCATCATCATCCCATAGAAGCTCAGCGCACGGGCAAGTTCGTTCTCTCCGGGGAACAGTGCGCGGATCGAACCCAACACCTGCGGCACCAGCATGGCCGCCGAGATTCCCTGCAGGATCCGCCCGACGACCAGCTGGGCCGGCGTCGCAGCGAGGCCGCAGAGCGTGTTGGTAGCCACGAACCCCGCCATGCCGACGAGGAACAGCCGGCGCCGGCCGAAGAGGTCGCCCAACCGTCCGCCGGTGATCAGGAACACGGCGTAGCTGGCGGCATAACCGGAGACCACGAGTTGCAACTCGGCCGGGTCGGCGTCGAGCGAGGCGTGGATCGAGGGCAGGCTGACGTTGATGATGAAGAAGTCCACCGACGGCAGCAGGCCGCCAATCAGCATCACGATGAACGCAAGCCAGCGTCCTGCGTGCGACAGGTCGGCGGCCGTCGAATTGGTGGGCACGGCGCTTCCCTGTCCGGCGACAACGACGGAATATTGAGTAGTCGTCGCATTGGTAAGCCACAAGACGGCGGCCAAAGTTGGGTGGATGAAGGGCGATCCGTCAGGACATTACGCAACGCTCGGCGTGGACCCGTCGGCGTCTGCCGCGGCGATCGCGGCCGCCTATCGGCGCAAGGCGCGCATCCTGCATCCGGACGTCCCGGATACCGGCGACGCAGCGGCTTTCATCCGGTTGCGGCAGGCCTACGACGTGCTGGGCGACGGCGATCGCCGCGCCGCCTACGACCGCATTGCCATCCCCGCCCCCGGCAGCCGGCCGCCGGTCGCCGATCCGGTCCCCCGCAGGTCCGGCTGGTGGTTTCTGCCGGCGGCACTGTGGGCGGGCTTCGGCGGCCTCGTGTTCGTGGTCGGGCTGACGACGGCGGTGCAGGTCAACCGCCCCGCCCCCGCCCCCAGGCCGGCGGCCGTCCACCAGACCGGGGTCGCCGCCACGGCGGGTCCGGCGCAGCCGCTCGTCGGCGTGCCAGCCAGCGGCCCGACCTCCTACTACGTTCGGCCGGGGGGCGGTGACGCGGTTCTCTGGCAGCCCGATGGCGACCGCACCGGTTACGCGCCGGCGGGCCGCATCGCCGCCTTCAGCCCGATCCGGCCGCTCCGCCTGGACCAGCGGCATGGCCTGGTGGAGATCGCCCTCGCCGATGGCGGCACCGGCTTTGTTGACGCGGCCCGGCTGACGGCGGGCGATCGGGCCGACGCGCGACGCGCCTATTGCGCCTACAATGCCGGTCCGCCGCCGCGCAACGGCGAGGTGCTCGGGCGGCACGGCGGTGGAACGGCGCGCGTCCAGGTCAGCAACGCCGGCATGCAGGCGGCGGTGGTGAAGTTGCGTGACGCGTCCGGCCGATCGGCCGCCACCGTCTTCGTGGCCGCCGGCGCCAGCGCCATGGTGGAGGACCTGCCCGATGCGGTCTATCGGCCCGACTTCGCCACCGGCGAGATATGGAGCCGCGGCTGCAACAGCTTTTCGGCCGGGATGCGGGCGCAGCGGTTCGCCGGCTACTCCTCGATCTCCGGGCTGGCGACGCTGGTGATCCCTCCCGACCTTTCCGTCGCTCCGGCACCGGAGGATATTCCCGACGCGGCGTTCGAACGCGAATAGGAGACCGATGGCAATCACGCTCCAGGAGTCGCTGCGCGGCCTGTTCTATGCGCCGTTCTATGTGGCGCTGGCACGCGGAGCGTATGCGGCAGAGGGCGCCGACGTGCGTTTCGTGAGTTCGCCGCGGCCCGGCGATGCGGCGCGCAATGTCATGGACGGCGCGGTAGATGTGTGCTGGGGCGGGCCGATGCGGGTCATGCAGGCATACCAGGAGATCGCCGACTGCGACCTGGTCAGCTTCGCCGAGGTGGTGACGCGTGACCCGTTCCTGCTGGTGGGGCGCACGCCGCGCCCGGAATTCGCGCTGCGCGACCTGGCGGCGCTGCGCATCGCCACGGTGAGCGAGGTGCCGACGCCGTGGATGTGCCTGCAGGAAGACCTGCGCCGCGCCGGCATCGCGCCCGCAGCGCTGCGGCGCGTGGCGGACCGCACGATGGCGGAGAACGTCGCCGCGCTGCGGCGGGGCGACATCGACGTGGTGCAGCTGTTCGAGCCGTTCGCCGCTGCACTCTGCGCCGATGGCGGCGGGCATGTCTGGTATGCCCAGGCGAGCCGTGGGCCGACCTCGTACACCACGTTCTACGCGCGGCGCGGGCTGCTGCGCACGCGGCACGACCAGCTGCACCGCATGGTGCGGGCGATTCATCGAACGCAGAAGTGGGTGGCCGCGGCCGACGGCGCTGCGATCGCCGCAGCGATTGCAGGCTACTTCCCCGACGTGCCGGCGGCGAACCTCGCCGATGCGTGCGCGCGGTACAAGGCTCTCGGCATCTGGGGCGGCGATCCGCGTCTGCCGCGCGAGGGCTACGAGCGGCTGCGCGCGAGCCTCGTGTCCGGCGGATTCGTCTCGCCCGGGACGCCGTTCGAGGTGGCGGTGGACAACAGCATCGCCGACGCGGTCGTGGCGGAGGATCCGCAGCCGTTGCCATAGGAAGGAGAACGATCATGCCACACGCGACGACCGACGACGGGGTGCGGCTCTACTACGAGGAGACCGGCTCCGGCCGGCCGGTGATCTTCGTGCACGAGTACGCCGGCGACTATCGCAGCTGGGAGCCGCAGATGCGGCATTTCGGCCAGCGCTACCGTGCCATCACCTACAACGCGCGCGGCTACCCGCCGTCGGACGTGCCGGAGGACGTGGCGAAGTATTCGCAGGCGCGCGCGGCGGACGATATCGCGTCGGTGCTCGACCATCTGAAGATCGACCGGGCACACATCGTCGGCCTGTCGATGGGCGGCTTCGCCACGCTGCATTTCGGCTTCCGCCACCCATCGCGCGCGCTGTCGCTGTGCGTCGCGGGCTGCGGCTACGGCGCCGAGCGCGGGCAGACCGAGCGGTTCCGCGCCGAGGCGGAGGCCATCGCCGCCTTCATCGCCGAGCAGGGCATGGAGGTGTTCGCCGGAAAATACGCCTATGGCCCGACGCGCGTGCAGTTCGAGAACAAGGACCCGCGCGGCTTCGCCGAGTTCCGCGCGCATGCTGGCGGAGCATTCGGCGCTGGGCGCACGCAACACCCAGCTGGGCGTGCAGCGCGAGCGGCCATCGCTGTACGACCTGGCAGAACAGATGAAGGCGTTGACGCTGCCGACGCTGATCCTGACCGGCGACGAGGACTGGCCTTGTCTGGCGCCGGGCCTGCTGATGAAGCAGACGATCCCCAGCGCAGCACTGGCGGTGATGCCGAACTGCGGGCACGCGATCAACATCGAGGACCCGGACGAGTTCAACCGCATCGTCGGTGCGTTCCTGGCGCAGGTGGATGCCGGGCGATGGCCGGTGCGTGATCCGCGAGCGGTGTCGGCGTCGATTACCGGGATGCGGTAAGCAAAGCTCCACCACAGAGACACCGAGAACACCGAGCCAATCTCCGTGTGCTCGGTGTCTCTGTGGTGAACCGAAACACAAAAGCCCTTGCCTCAGGCGAGGGATCGCGGTTGAACGCGCGCCTTTGCGCGGAGCGGGTCATGGTCCAGGCGATCGGCATCGACTTCGGCACCACCAACAGCGTGGTCGCGCTGCTGCACGCGGACGGCAGCGTGACGACGCAGCGCTACGCCACCGGCGACGTGTTCCGCTCGGTCCTCTGCTTCTGGACCGAGGAGACCGCGGCGCGGCGCGTTCTGCACCACGCCGCGGGTCCGCAGGCGATCGACGCCTATCTCGACGATCCGCTGGACAGCCGGCTGATCATGTCGATGAAGACCTACCTGGCGCAGAAGAGCTTTACCGAAACCCGCATCTTCGGCCACCCGTTCACGCTCGAGCGGCTGATCGGCCGCTTCCTCGGCACGCTGCTCGCCGACACACCGACCAGCCCGCGCATCGTCGTCGGCCGCCCGGTGCGCTTCGCCGGCGAGTTCGTGGACGACGATCTGGGCGCCGACCGGCTGCGCGGCGCCTACGCCGAAGCGGGGCTCGCGCAGGTGCGGCTGGCGCTGGAGCCGGAGGCGGCCGGCACCCGCTTCGCCCGCTCGCTCACCGCAGCCGGCAACGGTGCTGATCGGCGATTTCGGCGGCGGCACCAGCGACTTCTCGGTCATGCGCTTCGATCCGCGCCACGGCAGCACGCCGCTGGGCCACGCCGGCATCGGCATCGCCGGCGACGTGTTCGACTACCGCATCATCGACCGGGCGATCGCACCGCTGCTGGGCAAGGGCGACAGCTACAAGGTCATGGGCAAGTCGCTGCCGGTGCCGCCCGAATACTACTCGGGCTTCGCACGCTGGCACCTGCTGTCGCTGATGCGCACGCCGCGCACGCTGCGCGCCATCGCCGAGGTGGCGCGCACCGCGCAGCACCCGGAGCGGCTGCGCCATCTGATCGCGCTGATCGAGGACGGGCTGGGCTATCCGCTGTACCAGGCGGTATCCGGCGCCAAGGCGGAACTGTCGCACGCGGAGACCACCGTGCTGCGGTTCCGGCACAAGGCGTTCGTGGTGGAACGCCCGCTGGCCCGCGCCGAGTTCGAAGAATGGATCGCGCCCGACCTGGCGCGTCTCGCGGGCACAGTCGATCAGGTGCTGGACCAGGCGGGCCTGCCGGCGGAGCGGATCGACCGGGTGTTCCTGACCGGCGGCACCGCCTTCGTCCCGGCGGTGCGCCGGCTGTTCGAGGACCGGTTCGGCGGAGAGAAGCTGGCCGGCGGCGGAGAGTTCGTCTCGGTGGCGGAGGGCCTTGCGCTGATCGGCCAGCCCGCCTAGTCAGCCGCCCTCACAGCGATTTCCAGGAGCCGACCATGGCGACCGAGCGCACGCTCTCCATCATCAAGCCCGACGCCACGCGGCGGAACCTGACCGGTCAGATCAACGCGGCGCTTGAGGCGGCCGGCCTGCGCATCGTGGCGCAGCGGCGCATCCGGCTCAACCAGGCGCAGGCCGAGGCGTTCTACGGGGTGCACAAGGAACGGCCATTCTTTCGCGGGCTGGTCGAGTTCATGATCTCCGGCCCGGTCGTCGTGCAGGTGCTGGAAGGCGACAACGCGGTGGCGAAGAACCGTGAGGCGATGGGTGCGACCGATCCGAAGAAGGCGGCGCCCGGCACGATCCGCGCGCAGTTCGCCGAGGACATCGAGGCGAACTCGGTGCACGGCTCGGACAGCGCCGAGAACGCCGCGATCGAGATCGGCATTCTTCTTCGCCCAGATGGACATCGTCGGGTAACGCGCCGTGCCCGCCTCGCTGCTGCAGACGCTGCGCGCGATGGCGTACAACAACGCCTGGGCGAACCATCGGCTGCTCAGTGCCTGCTCGGAGCTGACTCAGGAGGAGTTTGAGGCGCCGCGGGTGGCCTTCTTTCCGTCGATCCAGGCGACGCTGAACCACATCCTGATCATCGACCTGTTCTATGTCGATGCGCTGGAAGGCGGCGCGCTGGGGCCGGACGCGTGGGCCGATCCGATCCCGTGCCGGACCCTGGAGGAACTGAAGCCGGCGCAGGCCACGGTCGATCGGCGCCTGATCGACTGGTGCGAGGCGCTGGATGCAGGCGGGCCGGACCGCATCATCCATGTGCATCGTGGCACCCGCGTGCAGACCGAGCGTGCGGATCGGCTGCTGCTGCACCTGTTCCAGCACGATATCCATCATCGCGGCCAGGCGCATGCGATGCTCAGTGGCACCGGCGTCGCGCCACCGCAGCTCGACGAGTTCTTCGGCCGCGCGAAGCGCCGCTGCGTGCGGCGGAGTTCGAGATACTGGGCTGGACAGAGACGACGGTGTGGCGGGAGTGACCCGGTGCGGCCCGCGTCCGCCGCGCAGCGGCTACAGCAGGAAGACGGCCATGCCGATCAGCAGCAGGACGATGAAGATCACCGTCCACAGCGTGAACTTGGTGAAGCCGTCCCAGAAGCTCTGGCGGTCGGCCAGAAAGGCTTCGGGCGTCTCCGCCTGCATCGGCGGGAGTGCGGCGTGGCTGTGGTCGGACATGCGGCCTCGGGCTCAAAGGGAACGATCTGCCAGCGTTCTATGGCAGTGGGGGTGCAGCGGGCAACCCCGGAGGCCGGACTCCCGAGACCGCCACTGCCTTGATGTCCGGCTCGGGATGCCTGGACATCTCCAGAATTTGTCTGTACGCGACGCCATCCTCATCGCGCATTCCCGGACCACACGATGCCAAAGCGTGACAAGCTCCTTGCCTGGATCGAACCGCACGACGGCAACTATCTGGCCTCGATCGTTAGCGGAGGCGCTCCCGGGCGTCGCCCCGCGACCCGGGTATGCACTTCCGCAGAGGATGCGCGCCGATGGGTTGAAACGCGGGCCGGCGAGCTGGATGTGCCGTTCGAGTGGGTCGTCGACCACACGCCGGGCATGACCGACGGATAGCGAGGGCAGTGCCCGCGGGCATCCAGGCCGCCGTGAACGTCGGCGGGCTGTGGTCGTGACTTCCCTGATCGGCAGTGGACGGGCAGACTGCGGTTCAAGCTGCGGGTGCAGCGAGCCAGGACACGCGGAGGACGCTGGGCGTGGCCGACGAGGGGCTGGTCGCATAGCCGCCGGGTCGGCGGCGGCGAAATGCTGAGTGAGATCCACGAGTGTGCCACACAGGGGGAATCTGCGATGTCGGCCTGGTCAGCAACGAAAAACCTCCTGATCCTGATGGGATTGGGTGCGGCCGGCATGACCGGCGCCACTTCGGTGGTTGCGCCGACTGCCCTCGCGGCCGCGGCGCCGAAGCCCTCGATCAGCGCGGATGTGAGCGCCACGGTGGCCCAGATGGGCAAGACGCTGCGTGCCGATCAGTTCTCGTTCCAGGTGCGGACCTTGCGTGTCTACGTGGAGCCCGGCGGACAGCCGCTGCATGTCGCGCACACGATCAAGGTCCTGGTACGCCGGCCGGACCGGGTGATGATCAGCGTGAGCGGCGACGACGGATCGACCAAGCTGTTCTACGACGGCAAGACCGTGACCCTGTTCGGCGTCGAGACCAAGAAATACACCACCATCCCGGTGCCCGACACGATCCAGGGGATGCTCGAGATGGTGATGGGCAAACTCGGCGTCGACTTTCCGCTGGCCGATTTCCTCACCGATGCCCCGGACAAGTCTTTCCTGTCCGGCGTGACGTCGGGCAGAGAGGTCAACACGGTGACGATCGACGGAGTGCCGTGCCGTCACCTGCTGCTGAACCAGCCGCCGGGTATCGAGCTCGAGCTCTGGGTGGAGAAGAACGACAAGGCCCTGCCACGGCGCCTGATCGTCACCTATCGCTCCGAACCCACCCAGCCCAGCTTCATCGCCGAATTCTCCGACTGGAATTTCTCGGTCAACCCGTCCGATGCGGACTTCACCTTCCAGCCGCCCGAGGGCGCCGTGCGGGTCGAGATGAAGCCGGCCGATCACGCCGCGCCGGCCCCGAAAGCCAAAGGAGCGAAGCCATGAGACGCACGGCGCTGCTCGCCATTGGGGCTGTCCTCATGGCGTCAGGTGCCTCGGAGGCGTTCGCCTGGGGTGCGGTGCACGGCGCGTATGGCGGCGCGGCGTATCGCGGTCCGATGGGCACCACGGCGGTGCGTGGCCCGGGTGGCGCCGCCGCCGTGCGTGGCCCGGAAGGCGCTGCTGCCGTGCGCGGTCCGGCGGGCGGCGCCGCGGTGCGCGGACCGGAGGGCGCCACGGCGTACCGGCCGCCCGCCGCGGGGGGCGTCTATTACGGGGGCGTGGCGCCCCGCCCCTACTATCCCGGCGCGGCAGTCGCCACCGGCGTCGTCGTCGGTGCGGCGGCGGCAACCGCCTATCGGCCGCCGGCTTATTACGCGCCGCCGGTGGTCGTCGCTCCGCCGCCGTGCGGCTACTACCCCTACCCGCCCTGCATGTAGCGCCGCCCGCAGCGCTGCTCGACCGCTGAAATGCTTCAGCGCGTTCCGCCGCGTCTGTCGGCATTCTCCGTTCGTGAGCCACCGCCGAAGCGAACGGAGCCGGACCATGACAACGACCCTTATCTCTGCCGCGATCGCACTGGGTCTCGGCTTCTGCGGTGCTCCGGCATTCGCCAAAGGCTACGTGGTGAACGGGCACACCGCATCGACCGCCGAAGTGCAACTGCTGGTGTCGAATGGCGTCCAGCCGGGCGCCTGGGTGGTCAACGGCTACGGCATCTCGCCGGCTGCCGGGAGCGCGCAGCCTTCCAGCGAAAACACCAACCAGAAGTGCTGGTATGTGCTGGACGTGAAGCTCTGCGACTGATCCGAGCAGCACAAATCCCAGGCCGATGCCGCGCTCCTGGCCCCGCATAGCTGCCGACGGTACTCAGCGCTGACGCAACACCGTTGTTCACCGCATGGCGGACGTGCAGCAGCGCTTCCGCCATGGACGTTTGTGCGCCCCGAACCCCATGCTACAGGTCGCCGGACCACCTGCCATTGGGCTCGACATGAACGAACAGCGTCCCGCGGCCAACCTGGAGCGGTTCTTCGGCGCCCCGCTGGCCGAGACCGATCCGGAGCTTGCCGCCGTACTCGGCGCTGAACTGCTGCGCCAGCAGGACGGCATCGAGCTGATCGCCAGCGAGAACGCAGTCTCCGCCGCGGTCCTCGAAGCCCAGGGTTCGGTGCTGACCAACAAATACGCCGAGGGCTATCCGGGCCGGCGCTACTATGGCGGCTGTGTGCATGTCGACGTCGCCGAGCGGCTGGCGATCGACCGGGCCAGACAGCTGTTCGCCTGCGAGTTCGCCAACGTGCAGCCGCACTCCGGCGCACAGGCGAATCAGGCCGTCTTCCTCGCGCTGCTGCAGCCCGGCGACACCATCCTCGGCATGAGCCTCGCCGCCGGCGGCCACCTGACGCACGGCGCACCACCCAACCTGTCGGGCAAGTGGTTTCATGCGATACAGTATGGCGTGCGGCGCGAGGATGGGCTGCTGGACTACGAGGAGCTCGAACGACTGGCGCGCGCCGACCGGCCACGGCTGATCATCGCCGGCGGCTCCGCCTATCCCCGCTTTATCGACTTCGCCCGCATCCGACGGGTGGCCGACGAGGTCGGCGCGTATTTCATGGTGGACATGGCACATTTTGCCGGGCTGGTCGCCGCGGGCCTGTTCCCCAGTCCGCTGCCGCACGCGCACGTGGTGACCACAACCACGCACAAGACGCTGCGCGGTCCGCGCGGCGGCATGATCCTGGCGAACGACGCGGAGATCGGCCGCAAGATCAACTCGGCGGTGTTCCCCGGCCTGCAGGGTGGCCCGCTGATGCACGTGATCGCCGGCAAGGCCGCGGCCTTCGGCGAGGCGTTGCGGCCGGAGTTCCGGGTCTACCAGAAGGCCGTTGTCGAGAACGCCAAGGTGCTGGCGGACACGCTGACACAGCGAGGCTTCGCCATCGTCACCGGCGGCACCGACTGCCATCTGATGCTGGTCGATCTGCGTCCCAAACGGGTCACCGGCAAGGCGGCCGAGGCCAGTCTGGAACGCGCACTGATCACGGCGAACAAGAACGCCATCCCGTTCGATCCGGAGAAGCCGACTGTCACCTCGGGCGTCCGCCTGGGCTCGCCGGCCGCCACCACACGCGGGTTCGGCACCGCCGAGTTCCGCGAGATCGGCCTGATGATCGACGAGGTGCTGGAGGCGCTGTCGCGTTCGAACGACGGCACGAACGGACCGGTCGAGGCGGCAATCGGCACCCGCGTGCGGGCGCTGTGCGCGCGCTTCCCGCTGTACCCGGCGAGGTAGCCGCCGATGCGCTGCCCGTTCTGCGGCCACGAGGACACGCAGGTGAAGGACAGCCGCCCCAGCGAGGACGGCGGCGCGATCCGGCGACGCCGCTTCTGCGCCAATTGCGGCCAGCGCTTCACCACGATCGAACGCACCCAGCTGCGCGAGCTGACGGTGGTGAAATCGGACGCCCGCCGCGTGCCGTTCGAGCGCGAGAAGCTGGCGCGCTCGATCCGCGTGGCGCTGCGCAAACGGCCGATCCAGGAGGAGCGGATCGAGCGGATCGTCAATGGGATCGTCCGCCAGCTGGAATCGTCGGGGGAAAGCGACATCCCCTCGAAGCAGATCGGCGAACTGGTGATGGATACGCTGCGCGAGCTCGAACTCGGTCGCCTATGTCCGCTTCGCCAGCGTCTACCGGAATTTCCGCGAGGCCAAGGACTTCGAGGACTTCATCGGCTCGCTGGGCGAAGCCGGCTGAAGGCGTGCATGGCCGCCTCGCGCCCCTCGCCCGCCGAAGACGCCGCCCACATGCGGGCGGCACTGGCGCTGGCGCGGCGGGGCCTCGGCAGCACCTGGCCCAATCCGGCGGTCGGCTGCGTGGTGGTCAGGGAGGGACGGGTGGTCGGGCGCGCGGTCACCGCGGCCGGCGGGCGGCCGCACGCCGAACCGGCGGCGCTCGACATGGCCGGAGCGGCGGCCGACGGGTCCACGGTCTACGTCACGCTGGAGCCCTGTTGCCACTGGGGACGTACCCCGCCCTGCACCGACGCTCTCGCCAAGGCCGGTGTCGCGCGCGTGGTGATAGCAACGCGCGACCCGGATCCGCGGGTGGACGGCGCGGGCATCGCCCGGCTGCGCACCGCCGGCATCGCGGTGGACGAAGGCGTGCTGCAGGCCGATGCCGACGAACTCGTCGCGGGTTTCCGGGCGCGGATCCGTCACGGGCGGCCGCTGGTGACGCTGAAGCTAGCCTCGACTCTGGATGGCAGGATTGCCACCAGCGCGGGCGAAAGCCGCTGGATCACCGGTGCCGCCGCCCGGCGCGCCGCCCATGCGATGCGCGGCCGGCACGACGCGGTGATGGTGGGCGTCGGCACGGTGGTGGCGGACGACCCGGCGCTGACCTGCCGGCTGCCCGGCTTTCGGGCCACGCCCGGCGTGCGGGTGGTCGCCGACAGCCACCTGCGCACGCCGCTCACCGCCACGCTGGTCGCCACGGCGACCGAGGCGCCGACGTGGATGCTGCTCCGCGAGGGGACCGATCGCGACCGCCGGCACGCCTTCGCGGACCTGGGGGTAAAGCTGATCGACGTGGCCGGCGCCGACGCGGGGCTGGATCCCTCGGCTGCCATGCAGGCACTGGCCGCAGCCGGGCTGACCCGTGTGCTGGTCGAGGGCGGGGCGCAGCTCGCCGCCTCGCTGCTGCGTGCCAGGCTGGTGGACCGCATCGCCTGGTTCCACGCCCCCGCGGTGATGGGCGCCGATGCCTGGCCGGCGGTGCAGGCGTTCGGCGTCGGGCAGCTCGATGCCATGCCGCGGTTCGAGCGGGTGGCGGAGACGGCACTCGCCGACGACGTGCTGACGGAATTCGTAAGGAAGGCCTGACCATGTCCGCATCCACGACCGGCTGATGTTCACCGGCATCGTCACCGCACTTGGCACCGTCCGCGCGATCAGCCCGCTCGGCACGGGCGCCGACATGCGCCTCACCATCGGCGCCCCGTGGCCCGATGTTGCGGCGATACCGATCGGCGCCTCGATCGGCTGTTCCGGCTGCTGCCTGACCGCGGTCGAGATCGGCACCGACTGGTTTGCCGCCGACGCTTCGGCGGAGACACTCGGCTGCACCACGCTGGGCGGCTGGCAGGTCGGCACGCGGATCAACCTCGAGCGTTCGCTGCGACTGGGCGACGAGTTGGGCGGACACCTGGTGTCCGGGCACGTCGACGGTGTGGGCGAGGTGCGGTCGATTGCCCCGGAACACGGCTCGGTCCGGTTCACCTTTCGGGTGCCGGCCGGCCTCGCGCGCTTCATCGCGGTCAAGGGCAGCGTCGCGGTCGATGGGGTGTCGTTGACGGTCAACGAGGTTACGGACGACACTTTCGGGGTGAACATCATCCCGCACACCGCAGCGGTGACCAGCCTGGGCGCGCTCCGCCCCGGCGATGCGGTGAACCTCGAGATCGACATGCTGGCCCGCTACGTCGCGCGGCTGGCGGAGTTCAAGTGATGCAGAACCTCAAGGCAGTCGAGCTGTCGCAGTACCTGTCCGCCGCCGATGAACTGATCGAGGAGGCACGCAACGGCCGCCCGTTCATTCTGGTCGATGACGAGGATCGGGAGAACGAAGGCGATCTCGTGGTGCCGGCGCAGTTCGCCACGCCCGACACCATCAACTTCATGGCGCGGCACGCGCGCGGCCTGATCTGCCTCGCCCTCACCCGCCAGCGCGTCGAACAACTCGGCCTGCCGCTGATGAGCGCACACAACGGCACGCGGCACCAGACCGCGTTCACCATCTCGATCGAGGCGCGCGAGGGCGTCACCACCGGCATCTCGGCGCACGACCGTGCCCACACCATCGCGGTGGCGATCAATCCGGACCGTGGCCGCGACGATATCGTGACGCCCGGCCATGTCTTCCCGCTGATGGCACGCGAAGGCGGCACGCTGGTGCGCGCCGGGCACACCGAGGCCTCGGTCGACATCGCCCGCAAGGCCGGCCTGTACCCGGCGGCGGTGATCTGCGAGATCATGAACGACGACGGCACCATGGCGCGGCTGCCGGACCTCGTGACCTTCGCGCAGCGGCACAACTTCAAGCTTGGCTCGATCGCCGACCTGATCGCGTATCGCCGCCTCACCGAGCGGCTGGTCAAGCGGGTCGCCGACGGCGAATTCCGTCACATCGCCGGCGGCGACTGGCGCGCCGTGGTGTATGCCAACACCGTGGAGTACCAGGAGCACCTCGCGCTGGTGAAGGGCGACGTCAGCGGGCCCGATCCGGTCATGGTGCGCATGCATGCGGTCGATCTGCTGGACGACATGACCGGCGGGCCTCACTGGATCGCCATCCACAACGCCATGCACATGATCGCCCGCGAAGGCCGCGGTGTGGTCGTGCTGATCCGCGAGCACCGCAAGACCGCGCTCGCCGAGCGGGTAAGCCAGCTCACCGCCGGTGGCCCGCGTCCACAGCAGGACCTGCGCGACTACGGCATCGGCGCGCAGATCCTGCTCGACCTCGGCGTGAAGAACATGGTGCTGCTGTCCAACCGCCGACGCACGATCATCGGGCTGGACGGCTATGGGCTGAACATCGTGGCGCAGAAGCCGATCCCGAACATTGTCGGCGAAGGCTACACCGGATGAGCACCGAGGACGCGCCGCTCCCGTCCGCGCCGCGGATCGACGGTCCGCCGCCGCACCTGCTGATGCTGCGCGCGCCGTACTACCGCGGCGTGGTGGACGGGCTGACCGACGGTGCCACGCGCATCCTGCGCGAGGCCGGCGCGACGTTCGAACAGCTCGACGTGGCCGGTGCGTTCGAGCTGCCGCAGGCGATCCGCATCGCCGTGCGGGGCGCCAGGCGGTTCGACGGTTTCGTCGCCCTGGGCTGCATCGTGCGCGGCGAGACCGACCACTACGAGTTCATCTGCCGTGCCACGATGGAAGGCCTGATGCAGGTCGCGCTGCAGTTCGGCATCGCGCTGGGCACCGGGCTGCTGACCTGCGACACGCTGGCGCAGGCGGAGGCGCGCTCGGGCCGGGACGGCCACAACAAAGGGGCAGAGGCCGCTGCGGCGGCGTTGCTGCAGATCGGCGCGGCGCGGCAGCTCGGCGCGGCCTGATGATCGGGCATGGAAGACCAAGGGGCTCCGCCCCTTGGAACCCCGCTAAGGGCACAGCCCTTAGAACCCGTTTCGTTTGGTGCTGGGAGGCGGCCAACCGAGGTGGCTGCAAGGCCCGCGTTGGCCCCCTCCCCGCACCAAACAGGATGGATTGCAAAGGCTCCGCCTTTGCTGGGGGTCCAGGGGGCAAAGCCCCCTGGCCTTTCCGGTGACCAGACCCGCGCGCCGACCGCGCACCGCCTCGCGCCTCGCCGCCGTGCAGGCGCTGTTCCAGAGCGAGCAGGCGCAGGAGAATCCGGAAACCGTGATCGACCAGTTCGTGCGCCACCGCCTCGGCGAACTGCCCGGCACCGGCGGGTTCGAGGACGGCAGGGTGCCCGACGCCGAGGTGCCGCTGTTCGCCCGCATCGTGCGTGCCGCGGTGGCACAGCAGGACACCATCGACGGCATGCTGCACGACGCGCTGCCGGCGGATTGGCCGCTGGGCCGCATCGACCCGGTCCTGCGCGCGCTGATGCGCGCCGGCGCCGCCGAACTGGCGATGTCCGGCGGACCGCCGGCCAAGGTGGTGATCAACGAGTATCTCGACGTGGCGCGCGGCTTCTTCACCGGCGGCGAGCCTGGCATGGCGAACGCAGTTCTGGACCGCCTCGCCCGGCTGCTGCGGCCGGGCGAGTTCGCCGCATAGGAGACCATCGCATGGCGGACCCGATCATCGGCACCGGCGCGTATCGCTACCGATTCCAGCGCGAGTGGGCGAGGCTGCCGCGCTGGTGGAACTTCGGCGACGCGCAGTTGCCTGGACCGCCGCGCACCAGCGTCAAAGGCGCGGTCGCGGCGAATGGCGAGGTCTACGTGCTGTGCCGCGCCGCGCACCCGGTGCTGGTGTTCGATACCGAGGGCAGCTTCATCACGTCATGGGGTGAGGGCCGGTTCTCCAGCTTCGTGCACGGGATGACGATCGATCGCGCCGGACGCGTGTGGATCACCGACACCGGCCTGCACACGGTGACCGAGCACGAACCGGACGGCACGCTGCTGCGCACCCTCGGCACCAGCGGCGAGTGTTCGCCCACGCTGTACGGCAAGCCGTTCAACATGCCGACCGGCGTGGCGTTCGGATCCGCCGGCGATATCTTCGTGTCCGACGGCTACGGCAACCGCCGTGTCCACCGCTTCGCGCCGACCGGCGAGCTGAAGCATTCCTGGGGTGAACCGGGCGACGGTCCCGGACAGTTCGCACTGGTGCACTTCATCACTGCCGATGCGGGCGGCCAGCTGTATGTGTGCGATCGCGAGAACCACCGCATCCAGCTGTTCGCGCCCAGCGGCGAGGTGCTGGCGGTGTGGACCGGCTTCACCATGCCGAGTGATCTCGCGTTCGGCCGCGAGGCGATCTATGTCGCCGGCGCCGACGGCGTATCGATCTGGACGAATGACCGCCGCAGGCTCGCGCAGTTCGGACCGGACGAGCCGCACAACGGGGCGTTCAACGTGCACGGCATCTGGCTCGATGCCGACGAGAACATCTACCTCGCGCAGTTCGATCGGGCAGTGAGCAAGCTGAGCCGGGTGTGATCACCACACCATCTGTCGCACTTTGTCCTGCTTGCGCTGCGTCGGCCGCGTGAGCGATGCCCATTCGGTCACCGGCATAAAGCGCGGCGCGAGGAACTGGTAGCTGCGGCCAAGCAGCGCCATCATTCCTTCGTCGAAGCTGATCCCGGCGGCATCCCACTCGGCCAGCAGTGGCTGCCAGGCGCGCTGGGCGCGGTACAGCCAGTCACGGTTCGAGCGGATGAATGTCCGCTGGCTGTCGGCGTTGCGCAGGGCCGCCATCACCTCGCCGGTCTGCGCGTCGAGTTCGTCGAAGCGATGGCCGATCTGCTTTAGCGCGGCCCCGGTCAGGCGCCGCACCTGGGTCAGCGTCTCGAGATGCGAGCCGTCGCCGCGATAGGCCTGCGCCATTCGGTTCAGCTTGTCCGCCATCGCTGTCACCGCGCGCAGCAGCCGGTCGCGCAGTGCCTCGATGAACGCAAGCTCGTGTGCCAGCTCCTCGACCAGCTGGATCACCGCCTCGCGCGACGGCAGGCTGAGAGCCTGGGCCGCCTTGTCGAATGCCTCCTGCACCTGCTGCCGTCGCGCCGGGTCATCGGCCACCTGCAACAGCGCGTCCGCGTCCAGCGCAGGGACATCGCCGCCGGTGCCCGAGTTCAGCCACGCCACCAGCTGCCATTGCAGCCGGGCGCTGGCGATCCGGAAGTGCAGCTCGTCCGGCTGCCAGCTCGCCTGGCCGCTGAGCACCTCGGCCGGCAGTGCGTCACCGATGCGCAGCGCAGCGACGAAGTCGAGCGACTGTGCGATCAGGCCCAGCATCCGGCCGTCCTCCGTGTCGTCGGGGATGGCGAATTCGCGCTGCAGCGAGCGCAGCGGGATCGCCGCCTCCCGTTCGCCGAGCTTGACCACCATGACCGGCATGCTGTCGGTCTCGGCACGCCGGAACAGCGGATCGCCGAATGAGCCGAAGACGCGATGTCTCAGGGCGCAGTGGTCCGCCGGCGGGATGGGTGTGTCGCCATCCATGATTGGAACCGCCATCGTGTGTGCCGGCCATCCCACCACATCGCGATGAACAGACCGTAAGCGCCGGACAACTTGCCCGGCAGGCCGATAAAGGCCATTCCCGCAGCATGACCGCTCTCGCCTGGATCGTCGGCCTCCTGCTGCCTGCCTGCGGCGCCGCCGGAGCCCGCGGGCTGCCGGTGCCGGCCCTGATGGACATGGCGCATCTGCAGCGGCCGGACCGGCCGAACAGCGCCCTGGCCGCTCCGGCGGGCACCATTCCGGCACCCGACATCGCCACGCCCATATACCCGCTGCCGGCGGCGCGCCTCTACGACGCGGTGGCCGCAATGGCCGCGGCGCAGCCGCTGAGCCTTCCTGGCCGCGACGTATCCCGCAGCGCGGCAGGTGCACTATGTCGCACGCAGCGCTTGGCTCAACTTCCCGGACCTTGTCACCGCGCAGGTCGATGAGAGGGGCCCGGAGGCAAGCTCTCTCACACTGTACTCGCGCAGCGTGTATGGATATTCCGACCTTGGGGTGAACCGGCGGCGCCTCAACGCCTGGCTGGACGCCTTGCAGACGAAGATCGACCACACCGACGAGAGAAACTGAGCGATGCGAGGCCTCGGACCATTCCTGCGTGACGCCTGGCGCCTGGCAAGGCCCTACTACCGCTCCGAGGAAAAGTGGTCGGCCTGGGGGCTGCTGCTGTCGGTTCTCGCGCTGCGCCTGCTGCTGGTCGGCATGACGGTGATCCTGAGCTTCTGGAACCGGGAATTCTTCAACTCGCTGCAGGACAAGGATTTCACCGCGTTCTGGGAGCTGCTGTTCGTGTATCGCCGCACGCCCAGCGGCTTCATGCCGGGGTTCTGCGAGATCGCCGCGGTGTACATCGTGGTCGCGGTGTATTTCACCTACCTGTCGCAGTGGCTGCAGATCAGGTGGCGGCGATGGCTGACTGTGAAGTTCCTGGACGAATGGCTCGCCGACCGCGCCTACTACCGGATCAGCCTCACCGCGGATCGGGCAGCAGTCGGCACCGACAATCCGGACCAGCGCATTGCCGAGGACATCAGGGATTACGTCGACAACACGCTGACACTTGGCATCAGCCTGCTGGCGAACATGGTGACGCTGGTGAGCTTCCTGGGCATCCTGTGGTCACTGTCCGGTACCATCACGCTGTTCGGGATAGCGATCCCCGGCTACATGGTCTGGGTCGCGGTGGCCTACGCGGTGGTCGGCACCTGGTTTACCCATCTGGTCGGACGGCCGCTGGCCTCCCTGCGGTTCCGCCAGCAGCGGGTGGAGGCCGATTTCCGCTACAGCCTGGTGCGCGTGCGGGAGAACATGGAGGGGATCGCGCTCTACTCGGGCGAGGCGGAGGAGAAGGACCTGCTGCGCCACCGCTTCGGCAGCCTGATCGGCAACTGGTGGGCGATCATGCAGCGCACCAAGATGGTGAACGCGCTCACCGCCGGCTATGAGCAGGTGGCGGTCGTGTTTCCGTTCATTGTTGCGGCACCCCGCTTCTTCTCCGGCCAGATCCCGCTGGGCGGGCTCACCCAGACGGCGGGAGCCTTCGGTCGCGTTCAGGATGCACTCTCGTGGTTCATCACCCGGTACCCCGACCTGGCGCAGTGGCACGCTATCGTCGAACGGCTCACCACGTTCCACCGCGCGGTGGTCGCGGCACGCGCGGCGTTCGGCACCGGATTGACGCTGACCGACGTGCCAGGCGAGGCCGTGCAGCTGCGCCATGCCACGATCGAGCTGCCGAACGGCGTCCGCCTGCTCAACGACGCCGACCTCGTGCTCGAGCGCGGCCGGTCGGTGGTGATCACCGGCCGCTCCGGATCGGGCAAGTCCACGCTGTTCCGCGCGCTGGCCGGGATCTGGCCGTTCGGACACGGCGATGTGCAGCGTCCCATCGAGCGCTGCCTGTTCCTGCCGCAGCGGCCGTACATCCCGCTGGGCACGCTGCGACACGTCGTCACCTATCCGCATCCGTCGAACGCCTACAGCCGCGAGGACATCGCGCGCGCATTGGAGGACGCCGGGCTCACACATTTCATCCCGCGGCTGGACCATGACGAGCACTGGGCGCAGCAGCTCTCCGGCGGCGAGCAGCAGCGGGTCGCCATCGCCCGCGCCCTGCTGGCGAAGCCGGAATGGCTGTTCCTGGACGAAGCCACCGCCAGCCTGGATCCCGAGGCGGAGACCGAGCTTTACCGCATCCTGAAGGTGCGGCTGCCGGACACCACGCTGGTGTCGATCGCCCACCGGCCCTCGGTCGCCGCCTTCCACGACCGCCGCGTGGTCATGCGGCGCGATGATGACAAGCCGGGCACGCTGGTGCAGACCGAACTGGAAGCGGCGGCGGGCGGCGACTGCTGAACGGTCGCCGCCGAAAGCTGCGGAAAACACCGGGGCACATCCGGCAGCCCGCGGGACGATCCGGCGCAGCCGGTTCGTGGTATACCGCGCCGGTCCAACGGCCAACGCAGGAGTCCGTCATGCGTCCGCACGTCATTGTTGCCGGTCTGGCATTGCTCGCCGCCAGTATCGTCGCGCCGGCGATCGGCTTGGCGCAGAGCGTTCCCAGCTCGTCCGACATCATCAAATCGCTGACGCCGAGTGGCGCCTCCGGTGCGACGCGCGGCCTGCGGATTGCCCCTCCGGCGCCGGGCCAGCCGCCATCGCAGGCGCACGTGGCCGCCGCTGCGTCGGCAGCGGCGCCCTCGATCAACCTCAGCGTGCTGTTCGCCACCGGCTCGACCGAACTGACGCCGCAGGCAGTGGCGGTGCTGAACAGTCTCGGCAAAGCACTCAGCGACGAGACGCTGGCGCACTACCGGTTCCGCATCGAGGGGCACACCGACACGGTCGGCACCCGTGAATACAACCTGGACCTGTCGAACCGGCGGGCGGCCGCGGTGGTCGACTACCTTGCCAGCAACTTCCACATCGATCGCAGCCGGGTCGAGGCGATCGGCATGGGGGAGGACCAGCTGCTGGTCCCCACGCCCGACCAGACGCCGGAGCCGCGCAATCGCCGCGTACATGTCGTCAACATCGGCAGTTGAACGGCGGTGCGATCCCTCCTTCGTGTCGGCGTCCTCTCGTTGGCGATGGCTGGCGCGCTTGCGGCGCCTGCGCCGGCCCAGCCCAACCCGAACGCGGACCAGATGGTCAAGTCACTCACACCTACCCCAGGTGGCGGCCCGGTCCGTGGCCTGCACGTCCGCCCGCCCGCCGCCGCGCCGGCGGTCAGCCTGAACATCCTGTTCGAGACCGGCTCCGCGGCGCTCACGCCGCAGGCGATCCAGACACTGGAAGACCTCGGCCGCGCTCTGACCAACCCCGCACTTGCCGCCTATCGCTTCCGCATCGAGGGACACACCGACACGGTCGGCACCCGGGAGTACAACAAGGCGCTGTCAGGCCGCCGCGCGATCGCCGTCGCCGACTACCTGACCGGCCGGTTCCACATCGAACGCACGCGGCTGCAGACGGTCGGCATGGGCCAGGACGGACTTCTGGTGCCGACGCCGGACCAGACGCAGGAGCCGCGCAACCGGCGCGTGCTGGTGGTGAATATTGGCAGCTAGCGAGGCTCCGATGGCAGAACAGCAGATCCGCTTCGACGACGGCGGCGCCTACGAACAGGCCATGGGCGTCTGGAGCCGGTCGGCGGGCGAGATTTTCCTCGACTGGCTGGCGCCGGCCACCGGGCTGCGGTGGCTCGACGTCGGCTGCGGCAGCGGTGCGTTCACCGAGCTGATCGTCCGGCGCTGCGCTCCGGGCGAGGTGCAGGGGATCGATCCGTCCGAGGAGCAGCTCGCCTTTGCGCGCGCCCGGTCGGCAGCGCAGGCCGTCCGGTTCCGGCAGGGCGATGCGATGGCACTGCCGTTTGCCGATGCCAGCTTCGACGCCGCCGTCATGGCGCTGGTGCTGTTCTTCGTCCCGCAGCCGTCGCAGGGCGTCGCCGAGATGGCGCGCGTGGTCCGGCCGGGGGGACTGGTTGCCGCCTACCTCTGGGACTTCGAGGCCGGGGGCTTCCCGTTCGAGCCGATCCAGGCGGAGCTGCGGGCGATGGGGCTCACGCCGGCACTGCCGCCCAGCCTGCAGGCGGCCCGCATGGACGTGCTGCGCGAACTCTGGCGCGGCGCCGGGCTCGCGGCGATCGACAGCCGCACGATCACCGCCAGCCGCAGCTTCGCAAGCTTCGAGGAGTTCTGGACCCTCACGACCGCGATGTCCTCCATGCGCGCGGCGATCGCGCGGATGACCCCGGCCGATGCGAGCGCGTTCAGGTCGAGGGTGCAGGCACGCCTGCCGACCGACGCTGCCGGGCGGATCACCTATCAGGCCAGGGCCAACGCCATCCAGGGACGCGTGCCCGACTGAGGCACGGCACCTATCATCCGGTGATCCCGGTTCCTGGATAGACGGCGCGCGGGCGGATCAGCGTGCCCTCGCGCCATTGCTCCAGCGCGTGCGCGATCCAGCCCACGGTGCGCCCGACCGCGAAGATGGCGAAGGCGGCGCCGGTCGGCAGCCGCAGGCGCTGCTCGAGCATCAGCAGAGCGCAGTCGATGTTCGGGGCGATGCCGGTCGTCGCCTGCATCGCCTCGATCACCCGCCGGGCCCGCGGCGGCGGCGGCAGGCGCGACAGCAGCGCCGCCGCACGCGGATCGCCGTCGGGATAGAGCGGATGGCCGAATGCCGGGATCTTCTCGCCGCGCGCCAGACGCACGGCGATGGCCGCAGGCGGATCAGCGACGACGGACGGGTCGGCCAGGAGATGGCGCAGCTCGTTGGTCATCCCGCCGTGCAGCGGTCCGGCGAGGGCTGCCAGACCCGCCAGGACGCAGGCGCCCAGCGGCGCGCGGGTCGATGCGACGACCCGCATGGCGTAGGTGGAGGCGTTGAGTTCGTGGTCCGCGGTGAGCACCAGCGCCCGGCGGATCAGGTCGGCGGCCTTGGGCCCCCCGCCCCACGCGGCCGCCAGCCTCTCATGCAGTGGCTGCGAGGACGGTTGCACGGTGCTACCGGGCAGCCCGGCGGCCGACCACGCCATGCGCTCCAGGATGCGGACGGCGTCCGGCACGACGCTGTCCACCCTGCCCGCCCAGCGACCGGCCATGGCAAGGTCGGCCATCGCAGCGATGCAGCGCTCGGGCGCTCCCGCCGGGGCGTGGGCGCGCGGCCAGGCCTGCGGGGACCTCGCGCACGGCAGCGACCCGACCTGCCAGAGCAGGGCGGCGACGTCTTCCAGGCTCGCGCTCTCGGCAAGCGCGATGGCGTCGCGGCCGCGGTACTCCAGTCGGCCGCCCTCGATCCGGGTGATCGCGGAGACCAGGATCGGCTCGCCCCAGCTGATCGTCGAGGCGGCGACCGCGCGCCGGCTGCGTCCGCTGCGGTTGCGTTCGGCGAGCCGCTGCACATCCGCCGCGTCGTAGAGGCTGCGGCGCGGATCGTCCGGCGCCGTGGTTACCCCGATGCGGCTGCGGCTGACATAGGCATACAGCGTCTGGCGTGACACGCCGAGGCATGACCTGGCCTGTTCGGCGGTGAGCCATCGGGCGGGCGGAGCGGTATCGGCGCACATATTGATTAGCTTGATCAAGATTGACGATATGGTCAGCCAGTGTATCCATCGGCACGCGAGCCTGCCAGGGAGAGAGTTCCGATGCCACGTGGCGAGACCAGCAACGTTGCCGACGGCCTGGAGAACGTGGTCGCGGCGGAGACCGTACTCAGCAAGGTGGACGGCGCAGCCGGCGTCCTGGTCCTGCGCGGCCACCACCTGCACGAGGTCGCCGGACGGCGCAGCTTCGAGTGGCTGACCGGCCTGCTGTGGCAGGAGCTCGTCTCGCGTCCGCTGGGCGAGGCGGATCTGCGCCGCGACCTTGGCCTCGCGCGCCGGCAGGCATTCGAACGGCTGGGCGCGCTGCTGCCGGCGGCCGCCCGGCTCGCACCGCTGGCGGCGGTGCGTCTGCTGTTGGCGAGCGTCCCCGACGAGGCCGACGATGCGCCGCTGCTGCTGACGGCCACGGTTGCCGTAGGGCTCGCCGCCGCGATCCGCGTGCGTGACGGCAGGCCACCAGTCGCCCCCGACCCTTCGGCCGGCCATGCGGCCGATTTCCTGCGCATGCTGAAGGGCGCGCCACCGGCACCGGACGAGGCGGCCGCGCTGGAGACCTATCTGGTGACCGCCGCCGATCACGGCCTGAACGCCTCGACCTTCACCGCGCGGGTGACCGCGTCCACGCAGGCGAGCCTGACCGATGCGGTTACCGCGGCGCTGTGCGCGCTGAAGGGACCGCTGCACGGCGGCGCGCCCGGACCGGTGCTCGACATGCTCGATGCGATCGGCGCGCCGGAGAATGCCGAGGCCTGGTTGGACGCGGCCGTGCTGCGCGGCGACCGGCTGATGGGCTTCGGACACCGCATCTATCGCGTGCAGGATCCGCGCAGCGACGTGGTGAAGGCGGTGGTGCAGCGGCTGAACCGCGATATCGGCCGGCTGCGCTACGCCGAAGCGGTCGAGCAGGCCGCACTCGCCGTGCTGGCGCGACGCAAGCCTGCCCGCTCGCTGCAGACCAACCTGGAATTCTACACGGCGCTGCTGCTGGAGGCTCTCAGCGTGCCGCGCGACGCCTTCACCGGCGTGTTCGCAGTGGCGCGCGTGGTCGGCTGGATCGCGCATGCGCGCGAGCAGCAGGCGGGCGGACGGCTGATCCGGCCGCAGTCGGCCTATGTCGGGCCGGAACCGCGAAGCAACGTCAGATCGACTGCTGCAATAGACGGAAGATCACCCAGACCATGACCAGCACGAACCCGGCGAGCAACACCCGGTGGGCACCTCGCAAGCGAGCCGCGCGGCGCTGTTCGGCCACCTCGCCATCACCGGATGTCCGGAAGCCGGCGATATAAGCGGCCAGAAGAAGCGATCCCGGCGCCATCCCGCCAATCCAGCCACAGCCACAGGAAGCCGCACAGACCTGCCCCAGCCAGCAGCACCGCCAGCCAAATTGTGGCCCGCTTGCGGTCGGCGATATCGGCTTCATCATCGTCGCTCAAGCCACTCTGCTTCCTGCCATCGGATCAACTGCGGTCCACTTGGTCCTTCGATGACGGATCCCGGCAAAGGAAGCGAAGTGTCATGACCTCGAAGGATGGTTGACGAGGCTGCATCCAGGTGCGCTTTGATGCTTCTGTTGTTCGCAGAACCAGCCCTTGGCATTGGCGGCATGACGCGACGCGTGGTCAGTGTGAACGATCGGATGCAGCAAGGCTATCGGTACGAGTTGACCGCGCCGGCCGGACGCGGCTTCGATCCGGGGTTCGCGCCCGAGCTTACGCCGCGGCAGATGCTCGAACTCGGCGTGTTCTGCGGCAAGTACATGACCGATACGCGGGGCGAGTTCCCGTCAAGCTGGTTCGCCCGCGCCAGGTTGTCGCCGGAGCGGCGCGACTGCTCGCTGAACTGCTTCGGCGTCGATGCGAGCCAGAAGCTGTCAGTGTGGCGCGCCAAGGGCTGGATCCATCCCGACGATCCGCGCGGCTGGTTCCAGTGGTACTGCCGCTACTACATGGGCCGGCGCACGCCCGAGGAGGATCGGCGGCAGATCAGCCGATGGAAGGCGATCCGCCGGCACATCCGGCAGATCCAGGTCAACTGCGAGCCAGGCGACCTCGACTGCCGCAAGCGCCAGCGCCAGGCGCTGCTCCACTGGGCGTATGACAGCCGAAAGATCTGATGTCGCGAAACTCTACCGGGCTCTCAACCAGCCACCACTCGGCGGCCGACCTCTCAAGCTCAGTGCCATGATACGCTCCGGCCGCACGCAGACGAATGCTGAGTACCTCGCGTGCCGCAAAGGCATCGGCTTCAGGTCGTAGCTGGTCTTGACCATCGTCGCCGGGCTCCTCTGTCGAAATGGGCGGTGATCACCACCACATCAGCACCCACGACAACCGGATCATCTCGGCTGGAGCGGTTGCAGCTTCAGACCGCAGCCGTCAGCATCGCCAACAC
Organism: uncultured Alphaproteobacteria bacterium; assembly: GCA_963812075.1. Taxonomy (GTDB): domain Bacteria; phylum Pseudomonadota; class Alphaproteobacteria; order Acetobacterales; family Acetobacteraceae; genus JAMXLO01. Next base: position 248,302 of record CAWETN010000009.1, on the reverse strand, counting down.
CGCCGCCCCATAGCGCTGCAGCTTCGATGCGCCGACCCCCTTGATCTGGCCCAGCTCCTCGAGGCCGCCCGGACGTACCGCCGCAATGTCGCGCAACACCGCATCGTGGAAGATCACGTAGGGCGGGATGCGCTGGGTTTTCGCTTCGGCGGCGCGCCAGGCGCGCAGCGCGTCGAACAGGCTCACGGCCTCCTGGGCGGCGGGTTGTGCCGCCGCTGCGCGCTGCGGACGCAGCACCTCGCTTCGCCGCCTGCCCTCCTCGCGCAGCATCACGCGCGCCTCGCCGCGCAGGATCGGTCGCGCTTTGTCCTGCACCAGGAACAACCCGCCGTGTCCGGCGGTGTCCACATCGAGCGCGCCGAGTGCGATGAGCTGCCGGATCAGCCCGCGCCACCAGGTCGCCGCGTGATCGGTGCCGATGCCGAAGGTCGGCAGCCGGTCATGGCCGTGCCGCATCACGCCGTCCGTGGTCTCGCCGCGCAGCACGGCGATGATGTGCAGCGCACCGAACAGCTGATCGGTGCGGTACACCGCCGACAGCACCTTCTGCGCCTCCACCGTCGCGTCCAGTACCCGGGGCGGCGCCAGGCAGTTGTCGCAATGCCCGCACGCCTGGCCCAACTCCTCGCCGAAACACGCCAGCAGCGCCTGGGTGCGGCAGGTGGCGGCCTCGGTGAACGCGATCATCTCCTCGAGCTTGGTGCGCATCACGCGCTTCTGGGTCTCCGGCGCGGCCGACTGCGCCAGCCAGTGCCGCGCCTGGGCAATGTCCTGGCCGCCGTACAGCAGCAGCGTCTCGGCCGGGTCGCCGTCGCGGCCGGCGCGGCCGATCTGCTGGTAATACGCCTCGGGGCTGTCCGGCATGTCGAGATGCACCACGAAGCGCACGTCGGGCCGGTCGATCCCCATGCCGAAGGCGATCGTCGCGACCACCACCACCGGCTCGCCCGAGCGGAACCGGGTCAGCGCTGCACGCTTCGTCTCGGCCTCCAGGCCGGCGTGAAAGGCGATCGCCGGAATGCCGCGCTGCGCCAGCCGCTCCGCCACGCGTTCGGTCTTCGCGCGCGTGGCGCAGTAAACGATGCCGCATACGCCGGAATGGCGCGCCAGCAGGTCGAGCAGCTGTGCCGTCTCGCCCACCTTGGGCGCGGCACCGACGTGCAGGTTCGGGCGATGGAAACTGGCGACGAAGGTCTCCGCCTGCTCCATCTTCAGCGCGCGCAGGATGTCGTCGCGCGTGCGCGGATCGGCGGTCGCCGTCAGCGCGACACGCGGCACGCCGGGGAACTGCCCGGCCAGACACGCAAGGCTGCGGTACTCCGGGCGGAACTCGTGTCCCCACTGCGAGACGCAGTGCGCCTCGTCGATCGCGAACAGCGCCAGCCGCAGGCGGGACAGCCGCTCCAGCGTACCGTTCGACAGCAGCCGCTCCGGCGAGATGTACAGCAGGTCGAGTTGTTGCTCGATCAGGTCGCGCGAGACGCTGCGCGCTTCGGCGGGGTCGAGATCCGAATGCAGCGTGCCCGCCGCCACGCCGAGTTGCCGCAGCGCCGCGACTTGGTCGTCCATCAGCGCGATCAGCGGCGAGACCACCACCGCGGTACCCGGCCGGCACAGCGCCGGCACCTGGAAGCAGATGCTCTTGCCGCCGCCGGTCGGCGCCAGAACCAGCGCGTCACCGCCGGCGACGACGTGCCGCACCACCTGTTCCTGCTGGCCGCGAAAGCCGGGAAAGCCGAACACGCGCCGCAGCACCGCGGCCGGATCGTCCCACGCCTCCGGCCGCACCAGGGTCTGCAGCACAGACTCAGCGCCAGCCGATGCTGATCTCCACCCGCCGGCTCTCCTGCGCGCTGATGGCGAACTGCACCGGGCCATGGCCGCGCTGCTGCACGCGTTTGGCCTCGACGCCGTCGGTCAGCAGTTGGTCCACCACCACCTGCGCCCGCAGATCGGCCAGCAGGACGTTGGCCGGCCGACTGCCGACGGTGCTGGCGAACCCGTTGACATGCACGACGACGCCCGGGTGCGACTTCACCCAGTCCGCGGCGTGGCTGATGACGTCCTGCGCCGAATCGTCGATCGCCGCCGACCATTCCTGGAAGAACACCACGAACTTCTGCGGCGGATCGGCGGCGCGGGCCCCCACGCCTGTCGCGCACATCAGCAGGAGCAGAAGACCCAGGCGGTACATGGCCGATTCCCTTCGCGCGCGTGACACGCAGTGTCCTGCCGGGCGGTTAATCCGCAGTCAACCGCGATTGCGCGTCAGGCAGCGGCGGCGAGCGCCTTGCCGCCGGACAGCCGCCAGATCCGGTCCAGCCGCTCGACGCCGGTCAGCCGGTGGGTGATCAGCAGCACGCTGCGCCCGTCGGCGACCTCGTTCAGCGTGGACAGGAACGCACGTTCGGTCTCGGCATCGAGACCGGCGCACGGCTCGTCGAGAATCAGGATAGGCGCCGGCGACAGCAGTGCGCGGGCAAGCGCCAGGCGCCGCCCCTGCCCGCCGGAAAAGCGTGCGCCACCCTCGCCGACCCAGGTGTCGAGGCGGTCGGGCAGCGCGCGCACCGTTTCGCCGATCCGCGCCGCGTCGAGCGCACCCCAGAGGGCTGCGTCGTCCGCGTCGGGCCGCGCCAGCGTCAGGTTGCCGCGGATCGAATCGTCGAACAGGTGGGTCGCCTGCGCGAGCCAGCCGATCCGCCGGTGCACATCGGCGGCGGCGAGCGTGGCGATATCGACGCCGCCCAGCAGAACCCTGCCCTGCTGCGGCGCGTCCACCTTGAGCGCCAGCGCGGCGAGCGAAGACTTGCCGGCGCCCGACGGCCCCAGCAGGGCAACCCGCGCGCCCTGTGGCACCTCCAGCGTCAGCCCATCGAACACCGGCGGGCGGTCCTCCCGCCAGCGGAAGTGCACGCTTTCGAAGCGGAGTGCGAAGCCGGTCGGCACTGCGGCCGAACGAGGTGGATCGGGCACCGGCACCGGCGCTTCGGCCGCCTCCAGGACGCGCCTCGCCGCCGTCTCGGCGTGACCGGCCAGCACACCGGCGCGCGGCAGGCCGCCGACCGCCTCGAACGCCGCGACCGAAAGGAAGACGGCGACGACAGTGCCCACCGGGCTGGCGCCCGCCGCGACCAGGATGGCAAGGATGGCGGCCTGGCCGCACAGGAAGGCCGCGGCGTTGGCCCTGGCGACGCGGCCGGCGAGTTCGCGCTGCACGCCCAGCAGCGTCGCTTCGCGCGCCTGCACCGTCGCCAGCATCCGCCCCTCCGCACCGAATGCCCGCACCTCTCGCAGGCCGGTCAGCCCATCGAGGGCGGCGATGCGCAGCGCGCCGCCGGCGCTTGCCAGCGCTCCGGCGGCGCGGGCGGCCATGCGGGCGTTGGACCAGGGCAGCGCGAAGGCCGCCGTCGCGAACAGAATGCCGACGACCGTGGCCAGCCCGATGCCATGGGGGCCGATCAGTGCCACCAGGACCGGCAACAGCAGGACGGCGCCGGCAAGCGGGATGAGAATGCGGAGGTAGATCCCGTCCAGCGCCTCGATGTCGCCGACGAGGCGGGCCAGCACGTCACCGGCCTGGCGGAATCCGAGGCCGCCGGCAGTGCTGCGGGCAAGGCCGCGAAAGAACCACACCCGCAGGTCGGCCAGCGCCCGGAACGTGGCGGAATGCGTCACCAGCCGTTCGGCGTAGCGCAGCACGACCCGCGCGCCGCCGAGGCCACGCAGCGCCACAGGAGCGACCAGCGCGCCGGCCGCGACTGCCCCGCCCAGCATCGCGCCTCCCAGCACCATCATCGCGACCCCGGCACCGAGTGCGACGAGGGACACGACGAGGCCGGCCACGAGCCAGAGGGCGCGACCGCGCCAAAGGCCGAGGATCCGCAGCGGTGCCGGTCATGCCGCCCCGCGCGTCGGGACGGCGCGGCCGTCGCGCATGTCCAGCCGGCGCCCCGCGAAGCCATGCGCCGCCGACGAATGGCTGGCGAGGATCACCGTGCGTCCCACCGCAAGCCGGCGCAAACTGTCCAGGACCTGCTGCTCGGTGACCGGGTCGAGATGCGAGGTCGGTTCATCCAGCAACAGCAGCGGTGCATTCTTCAGGAACGCCCGGGCGATGGCGACGCGCTGCGCCTGGCCGCCGGACAGTCCATAGCCGCCCTCGCCGACGATCGTGTCGAGCCCATCCGGCAGCGATGCGGCGAATTCGCCCACCCCGGCGGCAGCGGCGGCCTCGTCGATCTCGGCCTCGGTGGCCTCGGGTCGGGCGAAGCGGATGTTGTCGCGAATGCTGCCGGAGAACAGCACCGGGCGCTGGCCGATCCACGCGGTGAGCCGCGACAGCGCCTGCGGCACGAGGTCGGCGATGTCGGCGCCGTTGATGGTGACGCGCCCCCGGTCCGGACGCACGAAACCCAGCAGGATCTCGATGACGGTGGATTTGCCGGCGCCGGAGGGACCGGCGAGCACCAGCGTCTCGCCATCGGGCACGCGGAACGACAGCCCGCTCAGGGCCGGGCCACGGGCCGGGTCCCAGGTGAGATGCACGTCCTCGAAGGCCACCGCGATGCCGTGTGCGCTCACCGTCCGCACCTCGCGCTGGGGCTGCGGTGCCGGCGGCGGGGGCAGATGCGCCAGCGCCACCGCCGCGCCGGTGGCGTGCAGCCGGTCCTGGTAGGCCAGGGCGAAGCCGCGCAGTGGCGCGAAGAACTCGGGCACCAGCAGGAGGACGAACAACGGCACCTGTGGCTGCAGCAGCCCGCGCGCCAGCAGCGCCGTGCCGTAGTGCAGCGCCATGACCACGAAGGCGAACGCCGCGGCAAGATCGAGCGCGGCCGAGGACAGGAAGGCGACGCGCAGCACCCGCATCGTGCGGCGTCGCAATTCGTCCGCGGCCCTGGCGAGCGACTGCGCCTCGGCCTCCGCCTGCCCGTACAGCACGATGGTCGCGATGCCACGGATGCGGTCGAGGAAGCGCGCCTGCAGCCGCGCCAGCGCCAGGAACTGGCTGCGCGACGCGGCCGCCGCGCCGATCCCGGCAGCCGCCATGGCGACCGGCACCAGAAGCCCGCACAGCACAAGCACGAGTGCGGCCAGCCGATCCGCCGCCAACGCGGCCAGCGCGACCAGCAGCGGACCGATGACAGCCAGCGTCGCGGCGGGAAGCCAGCGGGCATGCAGGCCGTCCAGCGCCTCGACGCGATCCACCACGGTCGCGGTGAGTTCCCCGGTGTGCTGGTCGCGCAGCCGCGCCAGCCCGGCCTCGAGCAGCCGTGACAGTGCATCGGTGCGCAAACGCCGGCGTGCGGCCGCACCCGCGTTGAATGCCATGCGCTCGGCGATCACCGACAGGACCGCGCGCAGCAGAGCGGCGGCGCCGAAGCCAGCCGACAGAAGCCACCAGTCGGCGGCTGCGCCGGTCAATGCGCCGGCGAGGAGCAGCGCGGCGCACCATGCCTGGCCGATGGCCAGCCCGATGCCGACCGCGCCCACTAGCACGATGGGCCTGGCCGCCCGCCGGCCGGCGCGCTGTTCGCTCCGCAGCCAGGAGCGCGACACTGACTTGTCCTGCCCGGATTGCATGCAGCGCCCGCTTACCTCAGAGGTTGCGCTCTGGACAGATCAGGCGCGGCTTAATTGTGCGCAACGATCAGTACATGACGTCCCCGCCATTGGGTGACAGCGTCGCGCCGACATAGAAGGCGCCGTCCGGTCCGGCCAGCAGCAGCACGGTCGCGGCGATCTCCTCGGGTCGTCCGAAGCGGTGCACCGGCAGTGCGTCGATGAACGCCTGACGGTCCTCGGGCGCCATCGTCGCGGTCAGGTCGGTGACGATCGGCCCAGGCGCGACCGCATTCACGCGCACGCCTTTCGGCGCCGCCTCGCAGGCCAGCGCGCGGGTGAAGCCGATGATCGCCGCCTTCGCCGCGCAATACGGGGCCGAATTCACCGCGCCCTTGAGCCCACGCTGCGAGGCGACGTTGACGATGCAGCCGCGGCCGCGCGCCGCCATCGCCGGGTAAACCGCCTGCGCCATGAAGAACATGCCCTTCATGTGCACATCCAGAATGCGGTCGTAGTCGGCCTCCGTGTAGTCCTCGAATTGCTTGCGGATGTTCATGCCGGCGTTGTTGAACAGGATGTCGATCGGCCCGAGCGCCGCGGCGACCTCGCCGGCGAAGGCGCGGCTGGCGGCGACGTCGACGACGTCCACCGACCGGTGCATCGCGCGCCGGCCGAGCGCGCGGATCTCGCTCGCCGTCTCGTCCGCCTTGGTGCCGTCGTCGAGATGACAGAACGCGATGTCGGCGCCCTCGGCCGCGAAGACGAGCGCCGTCGCCCGGCCTATGCCACGTGATCCGCCGGTGACCAGCGCCACCTGTCCTGCAAGCTTCATGTCACTTCTCCTTCGCTGCGATCCATTCGATCCAGGCGCCATGCGGATCAGTCCAAGCGACCGGCGCGCCATCCATCGACAGCAGGAAGGCGCCCTGCGGCCCGCGTCGGTCGAGTCGCCGTGCAATGGAGGGGAGCACGCCCGGCACCTCGTTGCTGATCCACACCGCACCCAGCGCCTGGACGGCACGCACGAAGGCGTCGCGCAGGTCGGCATTGGCGACGTAGGCCAGCACCGCCGAATGGAATACGACCAGCGTGGCGGCATCGGGCGCCTGCCGCGCATGGTCCGGCAGATCTTTGAGCAGGTCGCCGCGCACGATGCGCGGCGGATCGCTCCGGGCCACGTGCAGCGCCGCGCGCAGGCGACGCAGCCTGTCGGTCTGCTCGGGCCACACCAGCGTCTCCAGCCAGGCTGTGTCGGATGCATCGGTGACGTCGAGCGGCTCCAGGTCGAGCCCCAACCGCCACACCACCCTGGGCAGCACCAGAGGCAGCGGCGCTTCAGCCGCGGCACAGGAGAACACGGGTGCGTCGGGCGCCGGCGGCGAGAGGCGGCGATCGCCATAGTCGTAGCCATAGCGATCAGGCAGCAGGCACAGCCCCGCCGAGGCGCCCACTTCGAGCAAGGCCAGCGGCTGCGGCAGGCGCGCGAGCAGCGGCAGCAGCACGGCGCAGCGTCCGGGCTCGTTGGTCTGCGTGCGGCGCGCCAGCATCGTCGCGCGCACCTCCGCCGCGTGTGCGCTCAGCAAGGCGCGAAATGCCGGCCAGTCGGGCGCCGTGCCGCAGTGATGGCGCAGCGCGGCGAACAGCAGGTTGGGTTGCTGCCGGTCCTCCGGCAGCGTGGCGAGAAACCCGAGCGCGAACGGATCGACCGCGACGCCCAGCGCGAACGCTTCGTAGAGCGGCGAGCGTCCGCGCGCCTCCAGTTCGGCGAAGCGCCGGTAGCGCGCCGCAATGTGTTCGTTCACCGCATGCGTCCTCTGCGCGGCATGTTGCGCCACCCAGGCGGTATGGCCAAGCTGGATGCATGATGCTGGCACGCACCCTGGCGGAGCTGCAGCACGCCTGCGCGCGACTCCGCGCGCAGTTCGACACGGTGACGCTCGTGCCGACGATGGGCGCGCTGCATGACGGTCATCGCGCGCTGGTGCAGGCTGGCCTGGATGGCGGTGCCGCGGTCGTCACGTCGATCTTCGTCAATCCGTTGCAGTTCGCTGCCAACGAGGACCTGGCGCGTTATCCGCGCGACGAGGCGGGTGACCTCGCCGCGCTGGAGGCGTGCGGCTGCCATGCGGTCTGGCTGCCGGACGTGGCGACGATGTATCCGCCGGGCGACGTCACCACGATCGATGTCGCCGGCCCGGCGGCAGGTTGGGAGGGTGCGGCGCGACCCGGGCATTTCCGCGGCGTCGCGACGGTGTGCACCAAACTGTTCGGCCAGGTGCGCCCGGATCGCGCCTGTTTCGGCGAGAAGGACTGGCAGCAGCTTCAGGTGGTGCGCCGCGTGGTCGCCGACCTGCACCTGCCGCTGCGCATCGTCGGCGTGCCGACGGTGCGTGAACCGGACGGACTGGCGCTGTCGTCGCGCAATCGCTTCCTGTCGCCGGCTGAACGCGTGGTGGCGCCGCGGCTGTTCGCCGCCCTGCAAGCCGCGGCCCGGGACATGGCGGGCGGCGATCGCGTCGAACAGGCCCTGCGTTCGGCGCGGACGGCGCTCGAGCAGGCAGGGTTCGAGGTGGAGTACCTGGCACTGGTGGATGGTGCGACGATGCGGCCCCTGGAGGCGACCGCGGACAACGCTCGTCTCATAGCCGCGGCGCGGCTGGGCTCGGTGCGGCTGATCGACAACCTGCCAGCGTAGCTGGCCGACGTATCGCCTGGCGGCCGGCCGCTGGCGGACGGCACGTCCGGAGGATGCCCGGTGCGCTCGGTTGCATGCCCTCGACCCTGCAAGTAACGTCCGCCGCGCACAACGGGACACGGTCCACGATGGACATGACAGGCGAGCGGCGCATCGAGGCGCCGCGTCAGGCTGTCTGGCAGGCGCTGAACGACCCAGTGGTGCTCAAGGCCAGCATTCCCGGCTGCGAGACCCTGGAAAAGCTGTCGGACACCGACATGAAGGCGACCGCGGCGGTGAAGATCGGGCCGATCTCCGCCCGGTTCACCGGGGCGGTGCACCTGACCGACCTGGATCCACCGAACGGCTACTCGATCGGCGGCGAAGGCCAGGGCGGCGTGGCGGGCTTCGCGAAGGGCGGGGCCAAGGTGCGGCTGGAGGACGCCGGCACCGGCACGCTGCTGTACTACGAGGTGCATGCGCAGGTGGGCGGCAAGATTGCCCAGCTCGGCGCCCGGCTGATCGACGCTTCGGCCAAGCAGATGGCCGACGCCTTCTTCGATCGGTTCAGCAGGGAGGTGGCCCCGCCGCCCGCGCCATCGCCGATCGCGGTGAGTGCGCCGCCGCGTGGCGTGCCCGCGCCGCCGCCACCTCCGGCGGCGATCAGCCCGCTGGCGCTGGTTCCGCGCGAACCCTTCGGCCTGCCGCTTGCGGCGTGGATCGGCGGCGCAATCTATCTGTTCATGCTGATTCTGATCTTCGGAAGCATGCTTTAGTGGATCTGCCTGCGACCGTCGCCGACACCGCCAGGCTGCTCGCCGACCAGGGATACATCGCCGACCAGGAGCTGGCGACCACGGTGCATCTGTCGCTGGCGATGCACCGTCCGCTTTTCCTGGAGGGCGAGCCGGGCACCGGCAAGACCGAGATCGCCAAGGTGCTGGCCACCGGCCTCGCTCGTCGGCTCGTGCGTCTGCAGTGCTACGACGGGATGGATCTCTCGGCTGCCGCCTATGAGTGGGACCACGCGCGCCAGCTCATGGCGATCCGGCTGGCCGAGGCAGCGGGCCAGAGCGATCCGGGCGAGCTGGCCAGCGACATCTATACCCGGAAATACCTGCTGGCGCGGCCGCTCCTGTCGGCGATCGACCCCGACCTGCCGCCCGCCGTGCTGTTGATCGACGAGCTCGACCGCGCCGACGAACCGTTCGAGGCGTTCCTGCTGGAGCTGCTGGCCGACTTCCAGATCACCGTGTCCGAGTTCGGCACAGTGCGCGCGAAGACCCACCCGGCCGTGGTGATCACCTCGAACCGCACCCGCGAGGTGCACGACGCGATCCGCCGGCGCTGCCTGTACCATTGGGTGGACTACCCGGATGCGACGCGCGAACGCGCTATCCTGGCCGCCAAGGCACCCGGAGTGCCTGCGGCGCTGTCCGCCCAGGTGGTGGCGTTCGTGCAGAGGCTGCGCACCGAGGACCTGTTCAAGCTGCCCGGCGTGGCCGAGACGATCGACTGGGCGCAGGCGCTGACCTACCTGAACCAGACGGAGCTGGCACCCGCCGCGGTGGACGAGACGCTTGGGCGTTCTGCTGAAATATCAGGACGATATCGCCAAGATCCGCGGCGCTGAGGCAGCCCGGCTGCTGGCGGAGACGCGGCAGGCCGCGGAATAGGCAGGGCGTGCCGGACACCTCCCCGCCCGACGCCCGCGAGGTCATCACCCGCGAATCGTTGCGCGACGGCACGCTGCTGGCCCGGGCGCGCGCGCTCATGCCGCCCGACGTCAGGGTGCTGTCCGACGCGGAGATCGAGGCGGATCTCGACGCCTCGCTCGCCGACCACCCGGCCGGCGAGGATGTCTGGCTGTTCGGCTACGGCTCGCTGATGTGGAATCCCGCGATCGAGTTCGCCGAGAGCCAGGCGGGGGTCGTGCACGGCTGGCACCGGCGCTTCTGCCTCTGGCTGCACGGCGGGCGCGGCACCCCGGACAAGCCTGGACTGATGCTGGCGCTGGAGCCCGGCGGGCGCTGTGCCGGCATGTTGTTCCGCATCCCGGCCGCGCAGGCGCGCGACGAGTTGCTCCTGGCCTGGCGGCGCGAACTGTTCAGCGGCGCCTACCGCTCGCGCTGGGTGACTGCCGTTACCGCATCGGGTCCTGTGCGCGCGGCGACGTTCGTCGTCAACCGGGCGCACAGCCGCTATGCGGGGCGGCTCGAGGAGGCGCTGATCGCCACCTATCTGGCGACGGCGACGGGCACTCTGGGCAGCTGCCTCACCTACCTGTCGGAGACGCTCGGCGCGCTGCGCGCGCTGGGCCTGCGCGACCGGTCACTGGAACGGCTGCACCGGCTGGTGTCGGAGGAAGGGGCGACGTGACGAACCCGGCCGCGCCCACCCTCGCCGCCAACGTCATGCACTTCGCGCGCATGCTGCGCCGCGCCGGCCTGCCGGTCGGCCCGGCCGAAACGCTCGCCGCCCAGCAGGCGCTGTCGCTGGTCGATCTCGGCAGCCGCACCGAGGTGCGCACGGCGCTGCGCGCCGCGATGATCCACCGCCACGAGCATCAGGACGTGTTCGAGCAGGCGTTCAACCTGTTCTGGCGCGATCCGACCGCCGCGGAGCAAGCGGTGGCCATGGCGCTGCTGGAGGCGCAGAAGGAAAAACGGCTGGAACGCCCGCCGCCGGGCAGCCGGCGGGTCGCCGAGGCCATGGCGCGGCCGCGGGAGAATCGCCCCCGGCCGGAGGACGAACCGCCGGTGATGGACGCCGTGCTGACAGTGTCGGATCAGGAGCGCCTCCAGCGGATGGACTTCGAGGCGATGGGCGCCGAGGAGATCGCCGAGGCCAAGCGCGAGATCCGCCGCCTGGTGCTGCCGCTCGATGCGCGCCGGACGCGGCGGCTGCGCTCCGACCTGCTGGGTCCGGTCATCGACCTCCGCCGCACCATCCGCCAGAGCCTGCGGCAGGGCGGCGAGATCCTGACGATCGCCCGCAACCGGCACGTGACGCGACCGCCGCCGCTGGTGGTGCTCTGCGACATCTCCGGATCGATGTCGCGCTATGCGCAGATCCTGCTGCATTTCCTGCACGCGGTGACCAACGACCGCGACCGCGTGCATGTATTCCTGTTCGGCACACGGCTGTCCAACGTCTCGCGCCAGCTGCGCCACCGCGACCCCGAGGTGGCGTTCCAGCTGGTCTCGCACATCGTGCCCGACTGGTCGGGCGGCACCCGCATCGGCGAGGCGCTGGAGGCGTTCAACCGGTTCTGGGCACGGCGCGTGCTGGCGCAGGGCGCGGTTGTGCTGCTGATCACCGACGGGCTGGACCGCGACGGCGCGCGTGGGCTGGCCGACAACATGGACCGGCTGCACCGGTCCTGCCGGCGGCTGATCTGGCTCAATCCGCTGTTGCGCTGGGCCGGCTTCGAACCAAGATCACAGGGCATCCGCGCAATGCTGCCGCACGTCGACGACTTCCGCCCCGTGCACAACCTGGCCAGCCTGCGCGCGCTGGTTGATCTCCTGTCCCGCCCCGCTCCGCGACGCTCACCCTTGGCGGCGGCGGCCGAGCCTGAAAGGATGGCATCATGAGCTTTGCAGAATCCGAGGACGTGCTGGCCACCGCCGCCGCCTGGCGCGCCGCCGGCGAACAGGTTGCCGTCGCGACGGTGACCGAAACCTGGGGCAGTTCGCCCCGCCCCGCCGGCAGTCAGCTGGCGGTGACGAAGTCGGGCAAGATGGCAGGATCGGTGTCCGGCGGTTGCATCGAAGGGGCCGTCGCCGACGCCGCGATGAAGACGATCGACACCGGTACTCCGCAACTGCTCGACTTCGGTGTGACGCATGAGCGTGCGTGGGAGGTGGGGCTTGCCTGCGGCGGCAAGGTGAAGGTGTTCGTGGAGAAGCTGTCGTGAACCGCCGGGGCGCAACCCGATGACCCCCGACATCCTCGCCGCGCTCGAGGAGGCCAAGCGCGACAAGCGTCCGGTCGTCCTGGCCACTCGCCTGCCGGACGGGTCGCAGCGCCTGCTGCCTGACCCCGCCGCGCCCGCCGACCTCAACGCCGCCGCCGAGAAGGTCCTGCAATCGGACGAAAGCGGCACGGTGAAGCTCGATGGCACCGACTGGTTCCTGCACGCCTACAACCCCCCGCTGCGGCTGATCGTCGTGGGCGCGGTACACATCGCGCAGGCGCTGGTGCCGTTCGCCACGCAGTGCGGCTTCGCCGTCACCGTGGTGGACCCGCGCCGTTCGTTCGCGTCGGACGAGCGCTTTCCCAATGTGACCATTTCGACCGCGTGGCCGGATGAGGCCATGGAGGAATTGCGTCCCGACAGCCGCACCGCGGTGGTGACGCTGACCCATGACCCGAAGCTGGACGACCCCGCGCTGGACCGTGCGCTGAAGTCACCCGCCTTCTACATCGGCTCGCTCGGCTCGCGGCGCACCCACGCGGCGCGGCTGAAACGGCTGCGCGAGCTGGGCCACGGCGAGGCGGCGCTGGCGCGCATCCAGGGACCGGTGGGCCTCAACATCGAGGCGGTCACCGCGCCGGAGATCGCACTGTCGGTCATCGCCGAACTGGTCGCGGTGCGCCGCGGCGCGACTTTGCCGCAGAAGCAGTCTTTGGCCGCATGAAGTTCGGTCCGGTCCCGCTGGACGAGGCGCGCGGCGCCATCATGGCGCACTCGCAACGCGTCGGCGACCGGATGATCCGCAAGGGATCGGTGCTGGACGAAGGCGCGGTGGTCGCGTTGCGCGAGGCCGGGCGCGAGAGCGTCATCGTCGCCCGCCTGGAACCCGGCGACGTGCCGGAGGATATCGCAGCGGACCGGCTGGCGCAGCCGCTGGTCGCGCCGCTGCTGGCGCGCAGCCGCGCCGCCACCGGGCGGGTGAACCTGGTGGCGGAGACGCCGGGCCTGCTGCGGGTGAACACCGCGATGATCGATCGACTGAACACGATCGACGAATTGCTGACCCTCGGCACGCTGCCGGACTTCGCGGTGGTGGCGCCGAAGGACCTGGTGGCCACGGTGAAGATCGTGCCGTTCTCGGTGCCCGGCAACGTGCTGGCGGTGGCGGAGGCGCTGATCCGCCAGGCGGGCTCGCCGCTGGCGCTGCATCCGTTCCATCACCTGAAGGTCGGCCTCGTCGTCACCGAACTGCCGGGCCTGAAGGACAGCGTCACCGAGAAGACGATCGCCGCCACCGAGCAGCGGGTGACCCGGCTGACCGGGTCGCTGCTGACCCCGGTGCACGCCCCGCATGAGGAAGCGGCGATCGGCAAGGCACTGGAAGCGTTGATTTCTCAGGGCGCCGATCTGCTGCTGGTCGTCGGCGCCTCCGCAGTCGTGGACCGGCGCGACGTCGGCCCCTCCGGCATCGTGCAGGCCGGGGGCGAGATCCTGCACTTCGGCATGCCGGTCGATCCTGGCAACCTGATCTGCCTCGGCCGGATCGGCGAGCGGCCGGCGCTGGTATTGCCCGGCTGTGCGCGCAGCCCGAAGCTCAACGGCATCGACTTCGTGCTGGCGCGGTTGTTTGCCGGGCTGCCGGCCGGTCCCGCCGAGATCATGAAGATGGGCGTCGGCGGCCTGTTGAAGGAGATCGACGTGCGCCCCCTGCCGCGCGAGAAGGCTCCGGCGACACCGCGCACCGGCATCGCGCCGCACAGTGCGCCCACCATTGCCGCGGTGGTCATGGCGGCCGGCCGGTCGCGCCGGATGGCGCCGCACAACAAGCTGCTGGTAGCCGACCGCTCGGGCAAGGCGATGATCGCCCGCGTGGTGGACAACGTGCTGTCCTCCAATGCGCGGCCCGTGCTGGTGGTGACCGGACACCAGGCCGAGCAGATCCAGCACGCGTTGGGTGGCCGGCCGGTGCGCTACGTGCACGCCAGCGACTACGCCGAGGGACTGTCCGCCAGCCTGAAGGCGGGCATCGCCGCGGTGCCCGAGGAATGCGCGGCTGCGCTGGTCTGCCTGGGCGACATGCCGCTGGTCACCGGTCGGATGATCGACCGGCTGCTGTCGTCGTACGATCCCGACGAGGGCCGGCTGATCGTGCTGCCCACGTTCCGCGGCAAGCAGGGCAATCCGATGCTGTGGGATCGGCGGTTCTTCGCGGAGATCCTACAGATCACCGGCGATTCCGGTGCGCGCTTCCTGTTGGGCAAGCACCTCGAGGCGGTGGCCGAGATGGAAATGGCCGACGATGCGGTGCTGCGCGACTTCGACACGACGGAATCGTTGAACACCCTGCCGCAGCGCATGCGGCCGGAGACGATTGGCTGAGCGCGGCGGATGCCGATCTGTGAAGCCGATCCGTGGCGGTTCCAGTATTTCGAGCATGTCGCGTGCCCGCCGGACGTGCGCATTTCGACCGAGGACCCGGATTCCTGGGAATGGTTCCCCGCACATCGCTGGATCTACGACAAGCTCGCCGTGGCGCTCTCGCAGGGGCTCGAGGCCGCGCCGCACGGAGTGATGCCGCCGTCCTTCCCGGTGTTCTCCAAGCCGATCATGAACCTGCGCGGCATGGGCACCGGCAGCCAGCCGATCGGTTCGGCCGAGGAGTACCGCGCGGCGCTGACCGCCGGGCACTTCTGGTGCACGCTGCTGACCGGGGCACATGTCAGCACCGACGTGGCGCTGGTGGACGGCGAGGCGCGCTGGTGGCGCCACACCACCGGCGCCACCGGTCCGGGGGGGACGTTCGACCACTGGCTGATCCACGCCGAGGCGATGCCGGAGATCGAGGACTGGTGCGGCGCGTGGTCGCGGCAGCATCTGCGCGGCTACACCGGCATGGCCAACTTCGAGACGATCGGCGGCCGCATCATCGAGGCACATCTGCGCTTCGCCGACCAATGGCCCGATCTTTATGGCGCCGGCTGGGTCGAGGCGGTGGTGCGACTGCATGTCACCGGGGAATGGAGCTACGCCGATGCCGACCGGGGCGACGGGTTCAGCGTCGTGCTGTTCGGCCCGCATGGCCCGCGCTACCGGCACCCGCCGGCGGCGCTGGTGGAGGAGGTGCGCGCGATGCCGGGGGTGTCCAGCGTGCAGATCACCTTCCACGAGGACAAGGCGCCGGAGCACCACGCCATGCCGCCGGGCGGCTTCCGGCTGGCGATCGTCAATGCGCACACGCTGGCGGCAGGGCGCGCCGGACGCGCGCGGCTGCGCCAGGCGCTGCTGCCAGGCTGAGACGGCGCCGCTACCCGACGATCGCCGAAAGGTTGATGGCCAGGAAGAGACCGTTCTTTCTCGCCGAGCGGAACGCCGGTGCTCGCTTCTGATCCTCCTCGACGGGATAGGAGTGGAAGGTGATCACACCGTCATGCGGGCCGCCCTGCACCAGGATGTGGCTCTCGCTCTGGGTGCCCACGACAGTCGCACCGCAATCGAAGACGATATCGGCGCCTCCGCTGTTGGCCCGGATCTTGGCCCATGGCACCTGCGCGGCGAGCAGCTTTGGAATTGCAAGATTATTCTGGTCATAGATGCCGGACTTGTACAACGGCTTGTCCGGCTTGGTGGACCCCGGCCAGTTGCCGCCATAGACATGTTTCCGCTGGTGCTGGTCGCAATAGATCGGCGTCGTGCCGCTGAACGTGCCGACCTGGATGCCGTAGAAGTCATTGGGCGCATTGACCGTCCCGGTCGAGGCCGTTGCACCGACGCCGCCATCCGGCGTCCAGCGGAGCGGCGTCTTGTGCACCGGACAATGCGGATCGCTGGCCTGGAAGAACGGATTCGGCGATTCCGGATGTTCCGGCCTGACATCGGGGGCGAGCGCAAATATCTCGCAGCCGTTGACGTAGCAGATCCACTTGGCCATGCGGTTCCCTCCCTTGCGGCGGCGCCGACCAGCCCCGCGGTGATACCTTCGCTTACCCGATCGCCGCCGCCACCCATTGCGCCCAGGCGAGCGCCTGGCGGTCCTCGCCGATCCGCGTGACGATCTGGATGCCGAGAGGCAGCCCGTCCGGTCCGCTGCCTGCCGGCACCGTCACGCACGGCACATGGAGGCTGGTCCAGATGAGGTTGAACGCCGGATCGCCGGTCCAGCCCAGGCCCTCGGGCGCCTGGCCTGGCGCCGACGGCGTGACCAGCGCGTCCAGCCCCTCCATGCAGGACGGGAACGTACGTTGCGCCCGCTGGAACACGGCATGCGCCTCCGCGGCGGCGGCCTCCGTCTGCGCCAAACCGAACTCCAGGCGCTCGCGCAGGTCGTCGCTGATCTGCTCGCGCGCATTGGCCAATTCCCAGCCCATCGCCCGCCCGCTTTCGCTGGTCACCACGACCTTGTGGGCTTCCGCGACGGCGGCCACCCCGGGCGACAGTTCGCGCTCGACGACATCGGCACCGGCCCGTGCCAATGCCGCCGCAACGCGCGGCAGCAGGGCCTGGGTCTCGGGCAGCGCGCCGCTCCATGCCGGCGAGCGGCAGATGCCAATCCGTGGCGCGCGCTCCGGACGGCTGTCGGGGTTGCCCAGGTCGCGGCCCGCCACAGCCCCGGCGAACAGCGCGCAATCGGCAACGCTGCGGGCCAGGACTCCGACAGTATCAAGGCTTTCTGACATCAGCTTCATACCGAAGCGGTTGATCATGCCGAAGCTGGGCTTGTAGCCGACGACGCCGCAATAGGCCGCCGGCCGGATGACGCTGCCGGCGGTCTGCGTGCCGTAGGCCAGCGGGAAGAAGCCGGCCGCGACGCCGGCCGCCGAACCGCTGCTCGACCCGCCGGGCGTATGCCCGGGATTGTGCGGATTGGCGGTCGGCCCCGGCTGGCGCGTGGCGAACTCGGTGGTGACGGTCTTGCCGATCACCACGCCGCCTGCCCGGCGTGCCCAGGCGACGGCAGCCGCATCCGCCCGCGGGCGCCAGCCGCGCCAGATAGGTGAGCCATATTCACTCGGCATATCAGCCGTATCGAGCACGTCCTTCACACCGATCGGCAATCCATGCAGCGGCCCTTGCCGCGCCGTCCCGCCACGACGTACCTCGTCGGTATTGAACCAGGCGAAGGCGCGCACCTGCCGTTCGCGTTCGCCGATGCGCTCCAGGCACGCCTCCATCAGATCGAGCGGATCGAGACGGCCGTCACCGATCAGCCGCGCGGCCTCGGTCGCAGTCAGTTGGGCGGGATCCTGCATGGCTGAAAATCTCCCCGGCAACGCCGCTGCAGGCTGGCGCAAGAGACGACGCGGGTCCATCCTTTCGGTCGATGGAACCGACCGAGCACTCCTCCTTCGTGCAAGTGGGCGCTGGCCCGGAAGGCACGCTGACGTATTTCGTCCGGCTGCCCCCAGAGGAGTTACCTGCGGTGCATGGCCGGGACCTGGAGCGCGCCTGGTACGCCTCGCGCGATGCCGCCCTGGGTCAGCACTGGGGGTCTGCGCGGTTCTTCCGCTTCCAGCGCCCGGACGGATCGTTCGGCGACCTCGCACTGGCGGACCGCGACGCCTGCTGCTGGGCGGACGCGGTCGATGGCCTGCTGGGCCTGCGCTCCAGCTACGGCGTATCGGTCTGCCTACGCCTGCTGGCTCTGGTGGACTTGCTGGCGCGGGCGCGCTGGGCCGACCCGCTCTGCACGGTACGGCGCGACGGGGCGGACCTGCATCCCTCGCTGCTGCGCGCGGCGGCGAGCGCGCCGCTCACCGCGGAGGCGCGCTTCGACGAAACCAGCTTCCGCGCCAGGCTTGCGCGCTTCGCCCTCGCCTTTACGCTCGAGGGCCAGGCGGTGGCGCCGCGCCTGACAGGAGCCACGCCATGACCCGCCTGCCGCTGCTCCTGCCGCTCCTCCTGGCGCTGCCGCAATGCAGTCCGCCGCCACCGCCGGTCGGCCAGGCGCGCGCCGATGCCGCGACGTTGGCGGCCTGCCGCGAGCGCGCCGACGCGGTGTACGACCGTAACCATCGCGATACGATCTACACGATCAACAGCCAGAATTCGCCGTTCTCCGGCGGCTATCTGCCGGCTCCCGTCAACCAGGGCCTGTCGGACCGCTTCGGCCGCGACAACATGGTGCGCGACTGTGTGCGCAACACCGGAACCGAAACCGATCGCTCGCCCGCGACCACAGTGACACCCTGAACCGGAGTATCCAGCCGCCGTGGCCAGCCTGTCGGCAATCGGCGGCGTGTTCGCGCAGCGCAACGCCCGCATCTTCTACGCCGGCAGCGTCACCTGCTGGACCGGGAGCTGGATGCAGCGCGTCGCAACCGACTGGCTGGCGTGGGAGCTGACGCACTCGGCGCTGTGGGTCAGCGTGATCGCCTTCTGCAATCTGGCCCCCTCGGTGGTGATCTCGCCGCTGGCCGGCGCCGTGGCGGACCGGATCGACCGGGTGCGCCTGACGGTGGCCTCGCAGTTCGTCGCGGCCGGTCAGGCGGCGATCCTGGTGCTGCTGATCCTGACCGGGCTGATCCGGGTGGAGTTCATTGCCGCGCTCGCCGCGCTGAACGGCATGGCAGAGACATTCGCCCAGCCGGCGCGGCAGTGCCTGATCCCGGGACTGGTGCCGCGCGCTCTATCTTCCAGGCGCGGTGGCGCTCAACTCCCTTACCTACAACATCGCCCGCTTCATCGGACCGGCGCTGTCTGGCCCAATGATCGTCGTTTGGGGCGTGGTCCCCCCGATCGCCTGCAACGGCTTCGCCTTCCTGTTTGCCAGCCTGACGATGTACCTGCTCCGGCTCGATCCGGCGGTCCGGCTGGGCCACCGTTCGACCCACAGCGTGTTCCACGATGCGATCGAAGGTATCCGCTACGTGACCCGCCATCGCGGCATCGGACCGCTGCTGCTGTATGCCGCGGCGGTCGGAATGCTGCTTCGCGCGGTGCCGGAAATGCTGCCGCCTTACGTCGCGGATCAGTTCGGGCGCGACGCCCGGGGTCTGGCGACGCTGGCCAGCACGATGGGCTTCGCCGCGCTGATCGGCGGCACGCTGGTGGCCATCAGGGGCAGACTGGTCGGGCTGACCCGCATCGCCGTGTTTGCCGGCCTCGCCCTGGCGCTCGCGACGGCAGGCTTCGTCGCCACGCACCAGTTCGCCGTGGGTGTCGTCTGCGTGGGCGTGATGGGCGCCGCGACGACGATGCACGGCATTTCGATCCAGACGCTGCTGCAGAACTCCGCCTCGTCCACGATGGTGGGCCGGGTGCTGAGCCTCTGGGGCATGATCACCCGAGCGGCGCCAGCCATGGGCGCGCTGGGCTACGGCGCTGCTTCCGTCTTTCTCGGCCTGCAGCTGCCGGTGCTGCTGGGCTGCCTGCTGTGCCTGCTTGCCTGGCTGCGCACCCGGGCCCGGCTGCCACGCATCGCCCCGGTGCTGGAGGGCAGCGAGACGCTGGCCTGAGTCCGCCGCATCGAATAGAACCGCCCGCGTGCCACAGCGACAAGGGGAGATCGTCGATGCCTGACATCAAGCGGACCGAGCCGGGCAGCATTCTGTCCAAAGCGGTCGAGTACCACGGTTTCGTCTATCTTCAGGGCGTTACCGCCAAGGACACGAGCAAGGACATCAAGGGCCAGACCGCCGACGTGCTGGCACAGATCGACCATCTGCTGGAACAGCATGGCACGGACAAGACCCGACTGCTGCAGGCGCTGATCTGGGTCAGGAGCATCCGCGATCGTGACGCGATGAACGAGGTCTGGACGCCGTGGCTGGCGAAGAACGGTGCACCGGCGCGGGCCTGCGTCCAGGCCGAACTGGCCAATCCTTCGATCCTGGTGGAGATCATGGTCACCGCCTGTAAGTAGCTGGAGTCGGTCTGGAGGTCTCCGGCAATCCGTCGCCGGAGTCCCTCCCGCCGGGCTTTTCTCGCCGAATCGGAGGCTGGAGAAATTTTAGGATAATTGTCCCTGGTTTTGGACTTATCCACAGGTGCCATTCGCAAATCGCATAGCACCTACGGAATAATCGGATACCCAGATTGTCATCCTTGCAACCCTGTTGCTAGCGAATCACGGGGTTTGCAATTCAGCAATCGGGGGCCGAGCAGGATGCGGGGTTGGTCAGCTTGCAGCAAGTCGTTGTTTTTCCTTTCACTGGTCGCCACCAGTTGCCAAATTGCTACTTCCGCCGCCTCGGCGTCACCAAGCCGCCACACCCAAGCGGGCGATTCCGCCGCTTATAGCGGCGCCTCCGCCGGCACGCGCGGGACGCATGCCTCGGGGCACGGGAGGGTTGCGTCACGCGGCCGTCACTACGCACGCGCGGCCGGGATCTCCTGCGTGCCCTTCGCGCGCAACGCCTCCGGCATCGAGGTGGCCGGCAATGCCTGGCAGTGGTGGGACAACGCGGCGGGCGTCTATGAGCGCGGCAGCGTCCCCGAAGCAGGCAGCATCCTCGCCTTCCGCGCGAACGGCCGCATGCGGCTGGGCCATGTTGCGGTCGTGAGCCGCGTGGTCAATGCCCGCGAAGTCGAGGTGGAGCACGCGAACTGGTGGGGCGGCGGCATGCATGGCGGCGTCGCCCGGAACATGGCCGTGGTGGATGTATCGGAAGCCAATGACTGGTCGGCCGTGCGTGTCGAAGTCGGCGAAAGCGGACAGTACGGCAGCGTCTACCCGACCTACGGCTTCATTTACGACCGGGCCGACACGGGCAAGATGGTGGCCGCGCGAACGGCGCCCACGCCGCAGCCCGACCTCAATCCCGCACCTTCCGATCTGCGCCCTCCCGCCGAGCGCGGCTGGCAGACGTACGAGGAGGTCGCCGAAGCGCCCGTCGTGTCGAAGCGGCACCGGCGGACCACGCGGCTGGCCACCGCCACCAGTCACAGACACCAGGTCGCCTCGCTGGAACACAGGTAGTCGGGCTTCAGGGAACCAGGCTGCCGCGCCCAGCGCCGTGTTGGTGGCGAGCACCTGCGGCGGTGCCCCATCCGGTCGTCGTGGGGCAGATCAGCAGGGCAGCGGAGGCCATGACGAGCCCGCCGTCACCGGCATGAGCCCCGCCTGAACCACCGTCGCCACCGCGCGTCGTGGAAGCGGTGCCAGATCTCGGGTGCGAAGAAGGGCGGCGACGACGGAAACGCGACGCTCAGCGTGGTGAGCCGCGCGCCCGGCACGTTCGGGCCGGGTGGCGCCTCCACCGCGACGCCGGTGCTGGTCGGCCGCGCGCAGCGGGGCAGCGATCTTCAGCGCACCGGACGGAACCATGGCGGAGGCCGCACCGCCGGTCCGGCGAAGGCGAAGCCGAGCACGCCGACCGACAGAAACCCCCAGGAACAGGGGCTGGCGTGTTGCACATGGCGGCTGGATACTTCGCCGACCGCCATGCGACCAATTCTTGCGCTGCTCCTGTGCATCGCCTTCGCCCCTGCGGCGCTCGCCGAGTGCCGGGTGGAACAGCGCGGCGTGGTGCCGGTGGACGTCGTCGACGGCCACCTGCTGGTGACGGTGCAGGTCAACGACGTGCCCGCGACGTTCATCCTCGACACCGGCGCCGAACGCACGCTGATGGGCGAGGACGCCGTTCGCCGCCTCAACCTGGAGCGCGACGGGTGGGTGGCATCGGCGATCCGCGGTCTTGGCGGCATCGAGCAGCGGCCGGACGCCCTGCCCCGCTCCCTCCGGCTTGGCGATGCCCTCCTGCGTCGCCGGACCCTGATGGGTGATTCAAGCGTGACGGTCGGCCCGTTGCCGATGAACGAGGTTGCCGGCCGACCACTCGCCGGCCTGCTCGGCCGCGATTTCCTCTCGCCGTTCGACCTCGACATCGACCTTCCGGCACACCGGATGACGCTGTTCGACGTCCAGGGATGCGGTGACCTGTTCCTGCCATGGTCGGTGCCCTACGCGATCATTCCGGCCACCACACCGATGGGGGCAGCGCTGGTGGTACAGGTGCTGGTGGACGCGCAGCCGTTGCGCGCACTGATCGATACCGGCGCCAGTTCCAGCCTGATCACGGCGTCCGGCATGTACCGCCTGGGCCTGACGCGCGAGGCACTGGCACGCGACCCGGGCGCCAATGGCAGCGGGATCGGACCTGCGCCGGTGCCGATGCGCCTGCATCGGTTCGCCGATCTGCGGATTGGGCCGGATGCGTCGCGCAATCCGTCGCTATGGGTGGCGTCGGTGCACGTCGTGCCGATCGTGGACATGCTGCTCGGCGCCGACTGGCTGCGTTCGCGGCATGTGTGGCTGTCGTTCGCGACGAAGCAGCTGTTCGTGGCGGTGCCGCGGCCAGGCTGACGCGGCGCGAGGCCGGTGTTGCAATTCTGTCGGTTCAGACCCGGCCCGTGCCGTCATTGCAAGCGAAACAATCGCCTGCAGGCATTGGTGCGAAATCCCAGGGGCATTGCTGCGCTTCGCTCGCAAGGACAGTGGAAGGACGGCCGGAACACTAGCGTTTGCGGCCGCCGCCCGATGGGTTGAACGTCTTCTCGAACTCCATGCGCCGGTTGGTCTCGTTGTGCGATCGAGATGTGCGTGCCCGGACGGCGTCTTCTTCGCGACGTAGTGCTCACCCTTCTTCACCTGACATGCACGGTCTTGGTGCCACCTTGTCGCCCTTGTGGTAGACCCGCTTCACGTCCAGGTCGGTCAACGGGTAGATCGTGTAGTCCTGGTCGTGCATGTGCTTCGGGATGATCGCCTTCGGGCTGCATGACGGTATGGGTGATGCTTCACATGCGGCCGATCGAACAGGGTGGTGATGACATAGGGTTTCGACGCCGACTTCTTCGCGGCTGCCTTGCGGGCCATTGGTGGCGCCTCCCCGATTGTGAACACTACGAAACGGACATTCGCGCCGACGAGTGCTGCGCACGCGTCAATGCTTCCCCACGGTATATCCGCAGGTTACAATCAACTCTAGATTGTTGCACGAGTTCGATACAAGACATGAACTGTATTTTCTGTCCCGCAACCGTTTTGGAGGACGCTGATTTCTGTCAGGCGTGCGGCGGGCGTTTGAGCTGGCGCTGCAACGATTGCGGCCAGCGCAACCCGACGCCGTTCCTGCGCTGCCGGCAGTGCGGCGCGGCGCATGATCAGCGTCGGCAGCACGCGACCGAGATGGTGCGCAGCGAGCGCAAGCTGGTGACCATCCTGTTCGCCGACATCCGCGGCTCGCTGGAACTGATCCGTGGACACGATCCGGAGCAGGTCACCGCCATCCTGGAATCCGCGTCGATCTGATGATCCAGGCGGTGCAGACCTTCGACGGCACCGTCAGCCGCGTGATGGGCGACGGCATCATGGCGATGTTCGGTGCACCACGTGCCGCCGAGCACCACGCGCTGCGCGCCTGCCTCAGCGCGCTGCGGATCCGCGAGACCGCGACGCAGCCGATCGGCAAGCGCGGCACGCCGTCGGGCGATCCGGTCAGCCTGCGCGTTGGGCTCGGTTCCGGCGAGGTCGTGGTCAAGCCGCTGGTGGCGCACAACTTCGCCGGCTACGACGCCGACGGCGAGGTCGTGCATCTGGCGGCGCGCATGGAACAGATCGCGCCGCCAACACGATCCTGCTGACGTCGCAGACCGCGCGTCTGGTCAATCGCGACTTCAAGCTGCGCGCGCTCGGGCCGACCGAGATCAAGGGGCTGGATTGGCAGATGGAGCTCTACGAGCTCGTCACCCAGCTGCCGCGCCGCCAGGATCGGCACGCCGTGCATGATCGGCCGCCGACGACCATGGTGGGGCGCGACCGCGAGCTGGCGATCATCGCCAATGCGCGGCAGCAGGTGCTGGAGGGGCAGGGCCGCGTCATCAGCATCTCGGGCGACGCCGGCTGCGGCAAGTCGCGCCTGCTGCATGAAGCGCTGAAGCGCGATGCGGGTGATTGGCTGGTACTCGACGGGCAGGCGCTGCCGTACGGCAACAAGGGCTATCGCGTCATCCTCGACATGCTGGGCGGGTGCTTTGCACTGGAGCTCGGCGACGACACGGCGGCGCGATCGAAAAGATCCGCGCGGGCCTCCGGATGCACGATCAGGAAGCGCTGCTGGGGCCACTCGCGGCGATGCACGACCTGGAGACCGGCGACAGCAACTGGCATGGGCTGAGCCCGATCGAGCGTGGGCGGCGGATGCAGAACGCCGTCTGCCAGCTGTTCGAGACGATCAGCGTGGGGCGGCCGCTGGCGCTGGTTGCCGAGGACATGCACTGGGTCGATCCGGAAAGCCAGGAGATCCTGACCCGGCTGATCACGCAGAGCGCCGGCACGCGCATCCTGCTGATCATGACGTTCCGGCCGGAATATCAACCGCCCTCACCCGAGTCGGAACACCACGTGATCGATCCGGCTCGATCCGCTGAGCGAGACGGAATCGCTGCTGCTGCTGGCGCAGCGGCTGGCGCGCGGCAGCGGGCGTCGATGCGCTGGAACAGGTGCTGGTGGCGCGCACCGGCGGCAATCCGCTGTTCCTGGAAGAGATCCTGTCGAGCCTCGCCGAGGAAGGCGTGCTGCGGCGTGCCGGGCGGCACTATCGGCTGTCGCGTGCCATGGAGCCGCTCAACCTGCCGGGCTCGGTGCGCAGCCTGCTGTCCGAGCGCATCGACCGACTTGGCGGGGCCGGAGAAGGACGTGTTGCAGGCCGCCTCGGTGATCGGCCAGTCCACCACACTGCGGCTGCTGGAAAGCGTCGCGCGGACGCCGGACACCGCCGGCGATCTGCGCGCGCCTGCAGGAGGCGGGGTTCCTCGAGCCGGTGGATGCACCGGAACCGACGTTCATCTTCCATCACGCCTTGATGAGCGAGGCGGCCTATGCCGGGCTGCTGCACCAGCGGCGCGAAGTCATGCATGCGCGCGTCGTCGATGCGATCGAGGAACTGCACGGCGACCGGATCGCCGAGCACGTCGAGACGCTCGGCCGGCCATGCGGCGCGGGCGCGCCACTGGCAGAAGGCGGTCGAATACGCGCGACGTGCCGGCCTGAAGACGGCGGCGCGCGACGCCAACGTCGAGTCGGTCCGGTTCTACGAACGCGCGCTGGACTATCTGCAGCACTGGGAAGACGAGGCCGCACGGCGCGACATGGCGATCGACCTGCATCTCGCGATCCGCGATCCGCTGTTCCGCCTCGGCCGCATCACCGAGATCGACGATCACCTGCGGCAGGCCGAACCACTGCTGCGGCCGCTGGGTGACAGCGTCGCCTCGGGTCTGCTGCATGTGCTGGACGCCAACGCGCTGACGCTGCGCGGGGAGTACACGCAGGCCTTCGCCGCCTGCGCGAAGCGCTGCGCATTGCCCGGGCGCTCGGCGACCGGCGCTCGAAGCGCGCACGCAGTTCCAGCTCGGGAGTCGCGCGACTGGTGCGCCGACGAGTTCGTCGCCGCCGATGCGCCGCTGCGGGCCGCGCACGAGTTCCTCGAGGCGCATCCGACGGAGACGCGCTACGGGCTGAACCGTCGGTGTCGATGTCGCGGCGATGTCGTATGCGGCGCGCGGCCGGGTCGCCGTCGGTGACCTGGCGCAGGCCGAGCAGGACCTGCTCGATCGTGCTGGCGATCGCCGAGCGCCATGCATCGGCGTTCGAATGGATCTGCGCCTCGATCGCCGCCGGCGCGGTGAACGAAGCTGCCGGACGGCTGGAAGAAGCCGCCCTCTGGTTCGATCGCGCGCTGTCTGGAGCCGCTCGGCCAACACGTTCCTGCTGCCGGTGATCGCCGCCAGCCGCCTCGGGCTGGTCGAGGCACGGTTGGGCAAGGTAGCCACGGGCATCGCCCGGCTGCGGCGGTCGTCGCGGATCTGGAGCGGATGGGCTTCCGGAAGCGAACTGCCGTTCTGCCTGGCGGCGCTTGCCGAAGCCCTGCTGCAGTCCGGCGACGTCACCGCGGCGCCGAAGCGGCCGGACGATCGCGCGCATGGCATCGCCGCGTCGATGACCGATCATACCGCCATGGTGCTTCGCTGCTGGTGATTGGGTCACTGCCTCTGCGAAGCGGACGCAAGACGGCGGCGCAGGGCGCGCTTCCGCACTGCGCTGCAGATCGCCGAGGCCCATGACCTGGGTCCGTTCGCCGAGCGGTGCCGGGCTGCGATCGAAGCTGTGTCCGGCAAGACGCTTGAAGAAGCCTGGCGCGCTGCACGAGCGAAGAGCGCCGGCGCCGCGCCGAACCGGCGCGACGAAGCGTGTCCGGCGATTCGTGTGACGCCTGTCGCCAATACAGGTTGCAGTATTTCGTCCAATCGCCATAATATCATTTCCGCAATTTAATTGCCCGACCTTCGTGATGGAGGTGAAGATGGCCATGCCGGTGCACATCGTGCTGATCGATACCACCGGCACGATCCGATTCAGCCGCATGGAGAAGGTCGCGGCCGCGATCGAGCATCAGATGAAGCACGATCTCGGCAAGTTCTACGACGTCGATGCACGCATCACTCGCGCTACGGCACGGAGAGGAGCTTCCCAACAAGACCTGGCCCGTGCACATCGTGCCGGACGTGCAGGTGGCGGCGGTTTTCACTCCGACCAGGAAGGCGCGCCATTCGCCAAGGTCTGCATCGGTCCGCATTGGACGATGTCGGTGAGCCACGAGATCATCGAGATGGTGTTCGATCCCACCGGCAGCCGACTGCACACGGCGCCCGCGATCCATCTGGTCAACGGTCAGGTGGAGACTACGCGAAGGCGAGTTCCGCTACCTGATGGAGATCTGCGATCCCTGCGAGAGTGCGGATTTCGCCTACAAGATCGACGACGTGGTGGTGTCGGACTTCTACACGCCGGACTACTTCGACCTGCATCCGAAGCGCTGGCGTGCGCTACAGCTTCAACGGCGGCATCACCGCGCCGCGCCAGGTGCCGAAGGGCGGCTATCTGTGCTGGCTCAATCCCACGCTCGACAAGATGCAGATGCTGCGCAACCTCGATCGCGATCCGGAGCCGCGCATCCACACGTTCGATCAGACCGCCGCCACAAGCGGAAGTCACTGCGCGAGTTCGTCGACGGCAAGCTCAACAGCATGCACCGTCTCGCCGTCGCGTCGTGGGTGCATCCGATCTTTCACGGCGGCCGATAACGCGAGCAGCAGACCGCCGCCCAATCGTCACCCGCCAATTCGACCGGCCGTCATGGCCTGACCGGCCACCCGATCATCCGTAGCGACACTGTGCCATTACGGATGATCGGGACACGCACAACGGCGTATTACTTCACCGCGGAGAACGCGTGGGTGCCAGAATGAAGTTCTTCACGTTGGCGACGATGGCGCCGTTCTTCTCGGTCTCGGCGCGCGCCTTATGCCATTCCGGATCGGCGCCAAACGCGTTCCACTTCTTCTCGCGATCGGCCAGCAAGTCCCAGACCACGAAGTAATACAGCGTCTGGTTCGAACTCGCCGATCACCGTGGTCCAGAACCCGGCCTGCTTGATGCCGTGCTTTTCCCACAGCTTCAGCGTGATCGTGTCGAAGCGCTTCATCAGATCCGGCAGACGGCCGGGCACGCACTCATAGATACGCAGTTCATACAGCATCGCGGGTCCCTCCCTTCGAGTGATCGCGAGCAGTCTGCGGCGCGTTATCGCGCACGGGCAAGCCGGTCAGGGCGGTCGAGCGCGTTGCTCCGGTTCACCCCCCATGGGATCGCCGCGGATCACGGATCGCGCCGACGGTGGCGGCGGACGCAGCAGCCGCTGACGTCATCATACCCGCGCCCGACCCCGGTCAGCACCGCGGCGCTGAACCATTTGGTGCCGGGCTCGTACCAGTGCGGTCCGCACCAGCAGCAGGAACACCACGGTGATAACGAACAGCGCCGCGCCGCTGCGCAGGCCGCGATGACCGCCAGCAACGCCAGCACGACGAACACCACATAGAGCGCGATCGCGGCGGCGCGCACCACGTCGAATGCGCGCTGCGTCAAGGTGCGTCGATCAGGTCGCCGATGAACGACCAGAACTGCGCGAAGTAGACCTCGCACAGCTCGATGACGTGCTGTGGTCCGCCGATGTATAGACCGCAGCCATCAGCACGACGCCGCCGAACCAGACCGACGCGATGGTCCGCCGATCCATTCAGAACGTCTCGACCCACGGGCGCAATTCCATCTCCCAGGTCCAGGCGCTGCGCGGCTGCTGCACCACATGCCAGTAGCTTTCCGCGATCGCGTCGGGATCGAGCATGCTGTCGGGCTTGTCGGCCGGCTCGCTGCGCGCGCCGGGCTGCGGATGCCGCCGTCGATGACGAAATGCGCGACGTGGATGCCCTTCGGCGCGAGTTCGCGCGCCATGCTCTGCGCCAGGCCGCGCAGCGCGAACTTGCCCATCGCGAACGGCGCCGACAGCGGATAGCCCTTCACGCTGGCCGACGCGCCGGTGAACAGGATCGCGCCGGTGCCGCGCGGCAGCATGTTGCGCGCGGCGTGCTGGCCGACCAGGAAGCCGCCGTAGGCACTGACGGCGATGGCGCGCGCCACGGCCTCGGGATCGAGTTCCGCGACCGGGACCGCGCGCCCGCGCGCTGGCGTTGTACACCACCACGTCGGGCACGCCCTGGGTGGCGATCACCGCGTCGAACAGGCCGCCGACCTCCTCGGGTTCGGCGGCCTCGCAGGCGAACGTCGCGGCGGCGGTCTCGCGCGCCAGCGCGGCGAGCCGATCCGGATTGCGCGACGCCAGAGCGACCTGCATCCCGTTGCGCGCGAACAGCCGTGCCAGCGAGGCACTCAGTCCCGCGCCGACGCCAACAATCAACGCCGATTTCAGCTCCATCCCGACCTCCGCACTCTGTTCCCATCGTTCCACTCTGCGTATCATCGCAGCAACCAAGGCGTACCAACCTACGCCGCATCCGGGAGACCGTCATGCTTGGATTGATGCAGGACCACAGCTGCTGATCTCGTCGCTGCTCAGCACGCGGCGCGGCATCACGCCCAGGCCGAAGTGATTTCGGAGACCGGGGGAGGCATCACGCCGCAGCCACTGGGCCGAGACCGAACGACGGGCGCGGCGGCTTGTTCGCGTGCTGCAGGGTCTGGGCATCGAGCCGCATGATCGCGTCGGCACCCTGGCTGGAACGACCATCGGCACCTGGAGATCTACTACGCGACCTCCGGCATGCAGGCGATCTGCCACACGATCAATCCGCGGCTGTCGCCCGGACGACATCGCCTACATCATCAACCATGCCGCCGACAGCGTGCTGTTCGTCGATCCCGGCTTCGCGCCGCTGATCGGCGGCATCGCCGCGAACATCGCGGACAGCGTGCGCGCGATCGTCATGCTGACCGACGCGGCCGGCATGCCGGCGCTGGAGCTGCCGTCCGGCATGCGCCTGCTCTGCTACGACGAACTGCTGGCGGCGGCCGACGATGACTACGTATGGCCGCAGTTCGACGAGAACACCGCGAGCGCGCTGTGCTACACGTCCGGCACCACCGGACGGCCGAAGGGTGTGCTGTACAGCCATCGCTCCACGGTGCTGCATGCCTATGCGATCGCGCTGCCCGACGTGCTGGACCTGCGCGCCACCACGCGCATCCTGCCGGTGGTGCCGATGTTCCATGTCAACGCCTGGGGCATACCCTACGCCACGGCGCTGACCGGCGCGGCGCTGGTGCTGCCGGGCCGCCATCTGGACGGCGCGAGCCTGACGCGGCTGCTCAACCAGGAGCGCGTCACCATGACCTGCGGCGTGCCGACCGTGTGGCTCGGCCTGCTGCAGCACCTGCGCAGCAGCGGCGAAAAGCTCGACCACGGTGAAGCGGATCATGACCGGCGGTTCGGCCGCGCCGCCACTGCTGATCGAGGCGTTCCGCGACGAGTTCGGCGTCGACCGTCGAGCATGGCTGGGGCATGACCGAACTCAGCCCGGTCGGCACCTACAACGCGCCGAAACCCGCGCAGGCCGGGCTGACCGGGCAGGCCGCGGTGCAGCACATGCTGAAGCAGGGCCGCGTGCTATCCGGCATCGACATGAAGATCGTCGACGGCGACGGGCGCGAACTGCCGTGGGACGGCAAGCAGTTCGGCGATCTGATGGTGCGCGGACCGTGGGTGTGCAGCGCCTATTTCGGCGACCTGCCCGGCAGCGCGTGCGACGCCGACGGCTGGTTCGCCACCGGCGACGTGGCGACCATCGATCCCGACGGCTTCATGGAGATCACCGACCGCTCGAAGGACGTGATCAAGTCCGGCGGCGAATGGATCAGCTCGATCACGCTGGAGAACATCGCGGTCTCGCACCCCGACGTGGCCGAGGCTGCGGTCGTGGCGGCACGCCATCCGAAATGGGACGAGCGGCCGCTGCTGCTGGTGGTGCCGCGGCCGGGCCACACGGTCGATCCGGAGTCGGTGCTGCGCATCTACCAGGGTCAGGTGGCGAAGTGGTGGCTGCCGGACGCCGTGGTGGTGGTGGACGAACTGCCGCACACGGCGACCGGCAAGCTGCTGAAGACGGAGCTGCGGAATCGCTACAAGGACTTCTATCGCAGTGCGCCGGCCTGACCGCCACGCGAGGCGGGCGGGCCGGCACGTCGCTGATCCCCGACACCGACCGGCGGCTTTTGCTGCAACCGCGAAGGTTGCGTCCGGCCCCGGTCCGCCATAGGTTTCCGCCGGGCGCCGCCCAACAAGCGGGCGCCTAACGGCAGGCAGCGGCCTCGCCTCGGCACAAGGACATGCGCATGAGCGGTTCGGGCAAACGGTCGATCACCGTCACGCTTGAAGGATCCAACAAGTCGAGCAGCCTGCCGCTGATCGATGGCACGATCGGACCGTCCGTCGCCGACATCCGCAAGCTCTACGACGAGCTCGGCGTCTTCACCTTCGATCCGGGCTTCGGCGCGACCGCCTCGTGCGAGAGCAAGATCACCTACATCGATGGCGACGAAGGCGTGCTGCTGTACCGCGGCTATCCGATCGAGCAGCTGGCCGAGAAGTCGAGCTTCCTCGAGGTCTGCTACCTGCTGCTGAACGGCGAGCTGCCGAACGCCGCGCAGCGCGAGGAGTTCGAGCTCGGCGTGTCATGCCACACGATGCTGCACGAGCAGCTCGCACCGTTCTTCAACGGCTTCCGCCGCGACGCGCACCCGATGGCGGTGATGTGCGGCGTGGTCGGCGCGCTGTCGGCGTTCTATCACGACAGCCTCGACATCGACGATCCCGAGAGCCGGCGCATCAGCGCGTTCCGGCTGATCGCCAAGATGCCGACGATCGCCGCCTGGGCGTACAAATATTCGGTCGGCCAGCCGTTCATGTATCCGCGCAACGACCTCTCCTACGCGGAGAACTTCCTCCACATGTTCCTCGCGGTGCCGGCGGAGCCGTGGAAGGCCGAACCCGGTGCTGTCGCGCGCGATGGACCTGATCATGATCCTGCACGCCGACCACGAGCAGAACGCCTCGACCAGCACCGTGCGCCTCGCCGGCTCGACCGGCGCCAATCCGTTCGCCTGCATCGCCGCCGGCATCGCCAGCCTGTGGGGACCCGCCCACGGCGGCGCCAACGAGGCGGTGCTGAAGATGCTGAGCGAGATCGGCCACGTGAAGAACATCCCCGACTTCCTCGAGGACGTGAAGGACCGCAACAACCACGCCCGCCTGATGGGCTTCGGCCACCGCGTCTACAAGAACTACGACCCGCGCGCGCGGATCATCCAGAAGACCTGCCACGACGTGCTGAACGAGCTCGGCATCAAGGACGATCCGCTGCTCGACCTGGCGATGGAACTCGAGAAGATCGCGCTGAACGACAACTACTTCGTCGACCGCAAGCTGTATCCGAACGTCGACTTCTATTCCGGCATCATCCTGAAGGCGATGGGCTTCCCGACCAGCATGTTCACCGCCCTGTTCGCGGTGTCGCGCACTGTCGGCTGGATCAGCCAGTGGCAGGAGATGATGGAGGACCCGCAGCAGCGCATCGGCCGGCCGCGCCAGATCTACACCGGCGCGCCGCAGCGGGACTATGTCGCCGATCGATCGCCGTCGCTGATCGCAGGCGACATTTCACAGTGCGAAACTGACGTGAATTGTCCAGCCCTGTGGATGATTTCTGTCCACAGGGTTGTTGATAAGTCGGTTCAGGAATAAGTGCTAATACGCTGCACGTGATAGCTTTATTCCGCCGCCGCTCCGGCGAGGGGCGGGCATTCCCCGCGCTACAGTATCGGCCGGCCGGCAGAGGCTTTTACCCTTTGTTACTGGTGTATGCCTTCAACATCGCCGCATATCCGGTTGATCTGCATCCTATAGTTGTATACTCTAGGGAGTACTGCAACCTATTGGGGAAGAGCATGCAGCCGCCGCAGACCTTGGATTCGCTGGTGAAGGAGCGTCTGAAGAAATGGCCCCAGCGACCACCTGGGATGGCCGCCCAGGACAGGGACGCCTGGCTGCGCGGCCGACCATCGGAGGATCTCCGCTGTCATCCCTTCCTCAAGCTGCCCGGCAGCACGCGCTGGCGCACGCTGCCAGACGGCCTGTGGCTGAACTTCGGTGGCACGCCCGAGGATGCCTATGTGGATATCCTGGCCATCGAGGCCTGCGGCAGTCTGCAGAACCTGCTCGACAAGCGCTCACGCTTCGCGCCCAGCACGCACTCGCTGCTGGCCGTCTGCCCGGTGCCGTGGCTGCTCTCGCGGGTGACGCCGGGCGACAGGACGCCGCGCTGGAAGGTCACCGGCGTGCTGCGCGATGAACCCACCGTACCCCTCGTCGTGCCGGTGCGCGGCATGCACGTGCTGTACGGCCTGAAGCAGAAGCACTACCAGGGCTTCGCCCGCCACCAATTGCCACACGCGCACGAGTTCTTCGCGCCGATGGAGGCACTGACCGCCTCCGACGGCGACAAGAACCCCGACCTGCACGCGCTGCTGGCGCGTGCGTCAGCGACCGCCAATTTCCTCAACCCGCCATGATGGCGGCAGTGTGTGGCCTGCCTCGGCCAGCACGCCGCGCGCGAGGTCGGGCCGATCGGTGATCAGTCCATCGACGCCCCAGCGGATCAGCCGGCGCATGTCCTCCGGCCGGTTCACCGTCCACGGCACGACGCGGAGGCCCAAGCGTGGGCTTCGGCGATCGCCTCCTCCGTGAGGTCGGTGTGGTCGGGTCCCCAGGTGGGGCCGCCCTCGGCCGCCACGGCGCGCGCGCACCGAGCCGCCGAAGTCCTCGGGGTGCGGCCCGTCCCACCAGGTCCGCGCCTCGGCCAGCAACGCCCGGCGGGTCAGCCAGGCCAGCCTCGATGTCCCGCCTGCGGCGCAGCCGGCGCGGACCGCGCCAGTCGAACGATTGAACGATCAGCCGCCCGACCGCGCCCTGCGCCTCGGCGACAGCGACCACCGCTTCGGCCATGGTGACGCCGTCCGCCGCAAGCCCGGGCTGCCAGGGAAAGCTCTTCAGTTCGACATTGAACCGCACTTCGGGATCGATCCGCAGCGCTGCTGCGAATGTCGGGATCGTTGCGCCGTCCTGCGGCACCTGTTCGGGATAGGCCGCCGCGTAGGCGGTGCCCGGCCGGATGCGGCCCACGTCGTAGGCCGCCAGCTCGACCGCGCGCAGCGAGCGGATGGTGGCGCCGGGCGCGGTGAGCCACGCGCCGTCGCGGTCGCGGGTGAGGTCCGGGTTCAGCCGCGGATCGTGCGTCACCACCACGACGTCATCGGCTGTCATCGCCACGTCGAGCTCGAGCACATCCACGCCGATCGCCAGCGCACCGGCGAACCCGGCCAGCGTGTTCTCGGGGTGGAGGCCCCGCGCACCGCGATGGCCATGCAGAACGATTCTACGCGTCATCGCCACCGCCGGGTCCCTCCTTGCGTCTGCATCGAGATGCCGCCAATGCTGCCGCCATGGCGGCGAACGACAAGGTTCTCGGCGTGCTGGGCGGCATGGGCCCGTTGGCCAGCGCGCAGTTCATGGTCCGGCTCACGCAGTTGACCCCGGCGTCGTGCGACCAGGAGCACGTGCCCACCATCCTGTGGTCGGACCCGCGCGTGCCAGACCGCACCGTCCGTGAGCCGACCGCGGCGGCAGACCCGCTGCCATGGCTTGCTTGCGCGGCATCGACGGGCTGGTCCATGCCGGCTGCGGCGCGATCGCCATCCCGTGCAACACCGCGCATCGCTGGTTCGAACCGATACGCAGGCACGCGCCCGTGCCGATCCTGCACATCGTGGACGCCGCGGCGGCCGACCTGCGCAGCACCGGCAGAGAAGGCTGGCGGATCGGCGTGATGGCCACCCAGGCCGCGCTCGACCTGCGGCTCTACCAGGACCGGTTG
Organism: uncultured Alphaproteobacteria bacterium; assembly: GCA_963812075.1. Taxonomy (GTDB): domain Bacteria; phylum Pseudomonadota; class Alphaproteobacteria; order Acetobacterales; family Acetobacteraceae; genus JAMXLO01. The sequence goes on along the minus strand of CAWETN010000009.1, from coordinate 213,866 downwards.
GGCGAACTGGGCTGGGACTGCGTCGTGCCCACGACGGACGAGATGGACCGGCTGGTCACACCGGCGATCCGGCTGGTCAAGCTGAACCGGGCGGCGGAGGCGTACGCGCCGCTGGCAGCGGTCGCTGCGAGCCTCGCCGCGCGCGGAGCCGGCTCGATCGTGCTGGGCTGCACGGAGATCCCGCTGGGCATCCAGGCCGGACCGCAGCCGGACCTGCCGATCGTCGATACCATCGACGCCCTGGCCCGCGCCGCGATTGCCTGGGCACGCGGCTGACGACATCGCTTCAGGGCGTCAGCAGGGCGTCGCGGACCGCCTGCCAGCTCTCCCGGTCCGGCGTGCAGATCAGGCCGCCGTCGGTGCCAGCGGCGTGTAGGGGCTGCCGTCGAACCGCGCCGAATATCCGCCGGCCTCCTGGTGCAGCAGCCATCCCGGCGCATGGTCCCACGGCATCAGCCGGTTGAAGAACAGCAGGTGGCAGTGGCCGGCGGCGGCCATGCGGTACTCGTGCGCCGCACAGCGATAGTCCCACATCCGCCAGGCGCGGCAGATTGGCACAGACCCGGCTGCGCTGCGGCTCCGGCAAGGAAGCGCCACGACACGTTGCCGGTCATCTGCGCGAGCGGCACCGCGGGCGCGACACGCAGGTCGGTGCGGCGCCCGTCGGGCGCCTCGGTCCACGCTCCTTCGCCACGGACCGCCAGCGCAGTGTCGTCGCTGACCGGGTCGTGGATCGCTGCGGCCACCACCTCGCCACGCACGATCGCCGCCGCCATGACGCCGAACAGCGGCAGGCCGGCGGCAAAGTTGGCGGTGCCGTCGACCGGATCGACGACGAAGGCGAGGTCGGCGTCCGACCAGCCGCTCGAGGCATGACGGGTCGGCCGAGGTCGCCTCCTCGCCGACCACGACCGAACCGGGAAACCGCCGCAGGATCTCCGCGGTGATCAGTCTCTCGGCCGCCTCGTCCGCCTCGGTGACCAGATCGAGCGGGCCGGTCTTGTGCCGCACGTCGTCGGCGCCGAGGTTGCGGAACCGCGGCATGATCTCGCGCCGCGCCGCATCGCGCAGCAAGGCGGCCAGGGTCGCGAGTTCGGCCGCGCCGAACCTCACGCCTGGCGCTCGAACCGGGCGCGATCGGCCGGCAGCAGGCGCACCGTGACGTGCACGCGCGGCATCGGCGTCGTGACGATCGACCACCTCGCCGTGCTGGTACAGCCAGGCCAGCCGGGCGCCGTCCTGCGGGCGGGATGTCGTAGTCGGCGAGTTCCATGCCCGCGGCGATCCGCGCATCGATCGCCGCCTTCAGCGCCGCCAGCCCTTCGCCGGTGATCGCCGAGACCGCGACCGCGCCTGCCCGCTCCGGCACGAAGTCGACGCCGCCCAGCAGGTCGGCCTTGTTCAGCACCTCGATCGTGCGCGACGGCCAGTCGGCATCGAGCGCCCCGTCGGCGACCATGTCGTCCAGCACCGCGACCACGTCGGCGCGCTGGGCGGCGCTGTCGGGATGCGCGGCGTCGCGCACGTGCAGGATCACGTCGGCCTCGGCCACCTCTTCCAGCGTGGCGCGGAAGGCCTCGACCAGTTCGTGCGGCAGTTCGCTGATGAAGCCCACCGTGTCGGACAGGATGACGCGCCGGCCCGACGGCAGGCGCAGCCCGCGCATCGTCGGATCGAGCGTGGCGAACAACTGATCGCGCGCGGTCACCTCGGCGCCGGTCAGCGCGTTGAACAGGGTGGACTTGCCGGCGTTGGTGTAGCCGACCAGCGCGACCACCGGGAACGGCACGCGCCGGCGGGCGAAGCGATGCAGGCCGCGGGTGCGGCGCACCTGCTCCAGCTCCTTCTTCAGGCGCACGATGCGCTCGCCGATCAGGCGGCGGTCGGCCTCGATCTGCGTCTCGCCGGGACCGCCGAGGAAGCCGAAGCCGCCGCGCTGCCGCTCCAGGTGGGTCCAGGACCGCACCAGGCGCGAACGCTGGTAGTCGAGATGCGCCAGTTCGACCTGCAGCGAGCCTTCCCTGGTCGCCGCGCGCTCGCCGAAGATGTCGAGGATCAGGCCGGTGCGGTCGATCACCTTGCAGTGCCAGGCGCGCTCCAGGTTGCGCTGCTGCACCGGCGAGAGCGTCGCGTCGATGATCGCGACGGTCACATCCTGCTCGGTCATCGCGCGCTCCTGCATCGCGACCTGGCCCGTCGCCGAGCAGCGTCGACGGCCGGCGGCCGCGCAACGGCAGGATCGCGGTGTGCACCACGACCAGGCCGATCGAGGCCGCCAGCCCAACCGCCTCGGCCAGGCGATGCTCGGCGGCGCGGCGCGCTCCCGGCTCGCCGCGCTCCGTATCGGGACGGTCCCACGGCAGGAGAACCGCCGCGCGCGTCGGGGCGGCTGCTGTTCCGTTCAGTCGGACGGGCTGCGGAGTGCCGTCACTCACCTGCGGCAGGAGACATCTCCCGCGGCGCCGCGGCGGCACCTTCCACCTTCGAGGCGTCGAACAGCTGGATCGGCGCGCCCGGCATCACGGTGCTGATCGCGTGCTTGTACACGAGCTGCGTATGCCCGTCCCGGCGCAGCAGCACGGAAAAATTGTCGAACCAGGTGATGATGCCCTGGAGCTTGACACCGTTCACCAGGAACACCGTCACCGGTGTCTTGTTCTTCCGCACATGGTTCAGGAACACATCCTGAACATTCTGCGATCTTCTCATTGGCCACGATGGCTGATCCTTCTTTCTTTCGTTGCTCGTTGATTAGCTGTCGGTCGTGGCACGGCCGCCGCGGCATCTAACGCTGCCCCTTACGCAAGCGCACGCAGCCGCGCGGCAAGCCCGAGCGCGTCGGGGAAATGGAGATCGGGACGCGCCCGGTCAATCCCACCGTCGTGCAACGCATCACCGATCAGCACCGCGGTGACCCCGGCGGCACGCGCCGCCTGCATATCCAGGGCCGTGTCTCCGAGATACCATACCGACCGGTCCGCGGTCCGGCCCAGCTGGTCGAGAGCCAGCAAGATCGGCGCCGGGTCTGGCTTGTCGGCGGACGCATCGCCGGCGCCGACCACCGCGCCGAAATGTCCGGCCCAGCCGAGATGGGCCACCTCCGCGCGCAGAAATCGGCCCGCCTTGTTCGAAACCACGCCCTGCGGCCACGGCGCCCCGGCGTCCAGCGCCTCGGCCGCGCCCGGCATGGGCCGGACATGGTGCAGATGCTGCTCCGCAGCGTGTCGTAGAAGATGTCGCGGGCGCGCTCCCACTCGGCGCCGAACATCACCGGGAAGCTCTCGCGCAGGGAGACCCGCACCCGCTCCCTGGTGTCGTCGACGGTCCAGTGCGGGCATGGCGAATGCGGTGAACGCGGCATTCAGCGCCGCGGTGATGCCCGCCCAGCCGTCGACCAGCGTGTTGTCCCAGTCGTACAGCAGGACCGCCGGGACCGCCCCGTTCACGCCGGCGCCTGCGTCAGCCACCGGCGATCTTCGGGATCAGGCAGATCTCGCTGTCCGGTTCCAGCCTGGCGCTGTAGGCGTCCTGGTAGATCTCGCCGTCGATCGCCACCGCCATGCTCTCCTCGACCTGCTTGCCCAGGCCGGGATAGCGCTGCTCGAGTTCGACCACGAGACGGCGGAAGGTGTCGGCCGTCACCTCGAACTCCGTCCTCGCCGCCGGTGAACCGCTGGCAGGACGTGCCCGAGATGACGACCTTCGGCATCAGTCGTCGCCGTTCGCCACGTCCAGCGCCTTGCGCACCTTCGGCGGCGACATCGGCAGGCTGGTCATGCGCAGCCCGATCGCGTCGCGGATCGCGTTGCCGACCGCCGCCATCGGCGGGATGATCGGCACCTCGCCCACGCCGCGCGCGCCGAACGGATGGCGCGGGTTCGGCACCTCGACCAGGATCGCCTCGATCATCGGCAGGTCGGACGCCACCGGGCAGCGGTAGTCGAGGAAGCCCGGATTATCCATCTTGCCGTTCTTGTCGTAGATGTACTCCTCGTTCAGCGCCCAGCCGATGCCCTGCACGGCGCCGCCCTGGATCTGCCCCTCCACGTAGCTCGGGTGGATGGCACGGCCGACATCCTGCACCGCGGTGTAGCGCTCGATGGTGACCTGGCCGGTCTCGATGTCCACGCTCACATCGGCGATGTGCACGCCGAAGCCAGGGCCGGCGCCCTGCGCGTTCACCGACACCTCGGAGGTTACCGGACCGCCGGTGCGCGCCGCCTTCAACGCGATGTCGGCCAGCGACAGCGGCTCGAACGCGCCGGCATTGGTGCCCGCCGGATGCGCCGCGCCGTCGCGCCAGTCCACGGCGTCCGGAGTGATGTCCCAGATCATCGCCGCGCGCTGCTTCAGCTGGTCCACCACCTTCTCGGCCGCCATGGTCGCCGCCATGCCGGTGGCGAAGGTCACGCGCGAGCCGCCGGTCACGTGGGTGAAGCCGATCGACGCCGTATCGGCGACGATCGTCCGCACCTTTTCGGCCGGGATCTGCAGCGTCTCGGCCACCATCATGCCGATCGAGGCGCGCGAGCCGCCGATGTCCGGGCTGCCCGACACCGCCACCACGGTGCCGTCCTCGGCCACGTGCACCGCGGCCGACGATTCACCGCCGATGTTGAACCAGAAACCGGTGGCGATGCCGCGCCCCTGGCCGGGCTTCAGCGGCGACTTCCAGTGTGCCGAATTCTTCGCCGCCTCCAGCGTGGCGAGGAAGCCGATGTTCTGGTGGGTCGGCCCGTAATGGGTCTTGGTGCCGCTCTTGGCGCCGTTCTTCTCGCGCAGCTCGATCGGATCCATGTTGAGCTTGCGGGCCAGATCGTCCATCGCGCATTCCACCGCATAGGAGGCGATCGGCGCACCCGGCGCGCGGTAGGCGGCAACCTTCGCGCGGTTGCTCACCACGTCGTAGCCGGTCACCTCGATGTTCGGCAGGTCGTACATGGCGAAGCCACACATGCAGCCGGGCTGGATCGGCGAGCCGGGGAACGCACCCGCCTGGTATTTCAGCACGTGCTTCGCCGCGACGATCGTGCCATCCTTCCTGGCGCCGATCTTCACGTCCATCGTGGCACCCGAGGTCGGGCCGGAGGCGCGGAACACCTCCTCGCGCGTCATCTGCATCTTCACCGGCCGGCCGCACTTCTTCGACAGCGCCAGCGCCAGCGGCTCCAGATAGACCAGCGTCTTGCCGCCGAAGCCGCCGCCGATCTCGGCCGGGGTGCAGCGGATGTTGGAGATGTCCAGCCCCAGCAGCTTCGCCACGTAGGAGCGCACCATGAAGTGGCCCTGGCTCGAGCTGAACACGGTGCACTGGCCGTCGGCGCCGTACGAGCACAGGCAGGCATGCGGCTCGATATAAGCCTGGTGCACCGGCTCGGTGGTGTAGCGACCTTCGACGATCACCTCGGCCTGATTGAAGCCGTCCTCGACGTTGCCCTTGTTGAAGTACACCCGCTTGGCGATGTTCGATGGCTTGGTCGGTTTCGGATCCACCCCGGCGGTGAACAGGTCGTTGTGCAGGATCGGCGCATCGTCCTTCATCGCGTCCTCGACGTCGATGACGTAGGGCAGCACCTCGTACTTCACGTCGATCAGCTCGAGCGCTTCGTCGCAGATCGCCTGCGAAATGGCGCACACCGCGGCGACCGCGTGCCCCTCGTACAGCGCCTTGTCGCGCGCCATGCAGTTGCGCGAAAGGTCGCGGAAGTTCATCGGCCCCTCGCCGACGAACGCCTCTTCCGACGGGATGTCGGGCAGGTCGGCGGCTGTGACCACCGCACGCACACCCGGCAGCTTCAGCGCCTTCGACGCATCGATCGACACGATGCGCGCATGCGCGTGCGGCGAGCGCTTCACCTTGCCCCACAGCATGCCGGGCATCACCATATCCGCGCCGAACTGGGCACGGCCGGTGACCTTGTCCACGCCATCCGGCCGGACCGGGCGCGTGCCGACAACTCTCAGATCTGTGCCTACATAGTTCATCGGGCTGCTCCTCGCATTTCGGCGGCGGCGTCCATCACGGCGCGGATGATCTTGTCGTAGCCGGTGCAGCGGCAGAGATTGCCGGCCAGCCAGTAGCGCGCCTCGGTCTCCGTCGGGTTGGGGTTCTCGTCCAGCAGCGCCTTGGCCGCCACGATGAACCCCGGCGTGCAGAAGCCGCACTGCAGGGCGGCGTGCTCCAGGAACTTCTGCTGCACCGGGTGCAGGTGGTCGCCCTGGGCGATGCCCTCGATGGTGGTGATCGTCTTGCCTTCCGCCTCGACGCCCAGCATCAGGCACGAGCAGACGATCTTGCCGTCGCAGATGATGGTGCATGCGCCGCAGTCGCCGGAGGCGCAGCCTTCCTTGCTGCCGGTCAGGCCCAGCACGTCGCGCAGCGTGTCCAGCATGGTCTGCTGCGTCTCGCACAGGAACTCGACCGGCTCTCCGTTGATCGTGGTGGTAACGTGATGCTTGCTCATGTCAGTGAGTCTTCCCTTGCGTCTTGCCCATGGCGCGGTCGAACGCGATGGCGGCCACGCGACGTGCCAGCACGCCTGCCACCTTGGTGCGGTATTCGACCGTGCCCCGCTTGTCGTTGATCGGCTTGCACGCCGCGCGCGCCGCCGCATCCAGCTTCTTCAACGTTTCCTCGTCCAGCGCATGGCCGACCAGCGCATCGGCGGCCTGCTGCACCAGCAACACCGTCGGTGCGACGGCGCCGAGGCCGACGCGTGCCGCGGTGCAGACCCCCTTCTCATCGAGCGTCACGCTGATGCCGCAGCCGACCACCGCAATGTCCATCTCGGTGCGGGGGATGAAGCGCAGATAGGCGTCGCCTGAGCGGGGCGGCCGCGTCGGAAACCTGAACTCGAGGATGAACTCGTCCTTGGCCAGGCTGGTGCGACCGGGACCGGTCGGAATCTGCTCCACCGGAACCTCGCGCCGTCCCTTGCCGCCGACCACCACGGCGATCGCACCCGCCGCGTAGAGCGCCGGCACGCTGTCGGCCGCCGGCGAGGCGTTGCACAGGTTGCCGGCCAGCGAGCAACGGCCCTGGATCTGCTGCGATCCGATCAGGTCGAGCGCCTCCACCACGCCAGGCCACGCCTTGTTCATGCCGGCATGTGCCTCCAGCACGGCGCCGGGCGTGGCCGCGCCGACCACGAAGCCGCCGGCCTCCTCGCGAATCCCGATGATCCCGGGGATATGCTTGGTGTCGACGATCAGTTCCGGCTTCAGCCGGCCCGAGCGCATCTGGACCAGGAGATCGGTCCCGCCCGAGAGGACCTTCGCCAGCCCGGCGGACCCGGCCAGAAGTTTGACAGCCTCATCGACCGTTGACGGTGCGGCGTAATTGAGCGTTGGCATTCCTGCTCCCGATGTTCTGAGCGCGTGATATGCCCGGCGCCATACGGCCCGGGCGGGAAGGACCAGAGGTTAGGCGATCAGGGCGGACGGGTCGAGGGGTGCCGCCCGCGCACCTGCCTGCCGGCGCAGCGAACGCTGCGCCCGAGGCAGATCATGGCAGCCATGCCTTGCGCCTTCACATCACCGTTGGGTGGCTGCATCCCACCAAGGACACACACCTTGCATGCGGCGATAGTTCCCATCGATCACGTTCACCGGCTCGCGTATCCCGTCCCTCGCCGCCTTCAGCCGCATCTCGCGCGCCTGTGCCCGTTGTTCGTCAGGCAGCCATGTGCGGTCGTGCCCCCACAGGCTGGGGCCCACCGTCACTTCGGCCGCCTGCCAGCTTCCGGGCGTCACCTCCCTGCCACCCCAACCATATTCCAGCATGAAGCCGGCCGGTGTCTTCAGGTAGTAGGAGGTCACGCAGTCGTTGGGATGGCGCCCCAGCGTCGTGGCGATCCGCTCGGGTTCGCCCAGCGCAATGTCGTAGCCCTGCCCTATATCGTCGAGCGAGTAGAGCTCCACCATAAGGTGATGCAGATCCTGCCGGCCGGTTTCGATCAGCGCGATCGTGTGATGGCGCGGGTTGACGTGCAGGAAGTAGGCGCGGAACGGCGTCAGGATGTAATCGCTCACGCCGAAACCGAGGACATCGCGGTAGAAACCCAGCAGGTCGTCGATGTTCTTCACGTGGAACACCGCGTGGCCCATGCCGAGCGGTCCGGTGCGGAACCCGGAGATCGCGCGCCCGGGCCGGAACGGCTCATCGGCGACCGCGGCGCCCCAGAATGCCTCGAGGCGGTTGCCGCCCGGGTCGGCGAAGCTGATCAGACCGCGCACGCAGCGCTGGTCCGCCAGTGCGGCGTGCTCCCGCCGCACCGCCACGCCATGCGCCTCGAGTCGCGCCGCCAGCGCCTCGAGCGCCGCCACATTCGCCACCTCGAAGCCAAAATAACGCTCGCCATCGGCCAGGGAGCGATCGACGACCAGACGCTGCCGGCGATCGTCCATGCGGAAGGCGCGGCAGGCGTTGCCGCGCTCGACCATCTGCATCCCGAGCCAGTTGGTGGCGAAATCCGTCCAGCCGGCGAGATCGGACGCACCGATCCCGACATAGCCGAGTGCCTGTACCTGCATGACCGCGATCCTTCCGCTCAGGCTCGATCAGCCATGATAGCCGGCTTTATCGCAAGTTCAAACTCCCACTGCGGGGCTGTGGGAAAAGTGCCCCTCGATTTCCCAAAGGATGCGGTCCATACGCGATGGCGGAGCGATCGGTTCGCGTCGTGTCCCTCAGGCGTCCGCGCACCGTTTCATGCGATCGCCGCCGAGGGCACGCGCGGCCCACGCCGGCTCTCCGCCCCTGCGCCGAGGGAAGTGGCGGGCTGCCGAAGCTTCTTCAGCAGCAACGAGGCACCCTCGCGTCGGTGCCCGGCTGCGTGGAAGCCATCCGCGACGTCGGCCTTGCCGTCATGCACCAGGCTGCGCACCGCCCGGCAGCCAAGGTGCCGCGCGAGGCTGTCCAGCTCCTCGACCAGGGCGACCAGAACCCCCGCCGGATCGAGCAGGTCCACTGCCACGAAGTGGTCCGCGACCAGCACCTTGCCCAGCTCCAGATCGTCCTCCACCCGGTAGCAGAACAGCCCGCACGGGAACACCCTGGCCTCCCGCCGCGCCGCCATGATGCCGCTCTGCCCCTTCCGGCGAGGGCCGGTCAGTTGCCGCGCGAAGCGCAACCAGGACGCGAGGTCCAGCGGTGGAAACGCCTCGCGCACCAGAGGATACACCGCCCGTATCTGGTCGGCTGCGAGCGATTCTATGATGAATTCGGCCATGGCGGATTGCCAGCTGTGACGCTGCAAGCTTGCCCCAAACCCGGCTCGCAATTCGTTGACCTAGGTCAATGCGAACGCGGCATTACGGAATATTACTCGCACGAGGCGATCGGTGCCGGCGACCGACCGTCGGACATGCGGCGTCAAGTCCAGAGGGAGTGAAGATGGCAACGCGGCTCGCACGCCCGCACCAACTGGACCCGAGAGGTGCAACCGATCCCTGCCGGACCTGCGACGCGCGCGCGATCAGCGTGTGCAACGCCGTGCCCGATGCCGACATCGCGCGCCTCGCGTCGATAGCGGCGGTGACCGAGGTCCCGGCGGGCCAGGGCTTCATCGACGAAGGCGAACCGGCCAACTGCTTCTTCAACATCACCGCCGGCACCGCCAAGCTGTTCAAACTGCTGCCCGACGGACGGCGGCAGATCACCGGCTTCGTCGGCCCCGGCCACTTCCTGGGCCTCGCGGTCTCGGCGACCTACGCGTTCAGCGCCGAAGCCGTCGAGCGGGTGCGCTTCTGCCGGTTCCAGCGGGCCGCGCTGCGCCATTTGCTGGACGAGTTCCCCTTGATGGAGAAGCGCCTGCTGGAGGCTGCCGCCACCGAACTGGTCGCGGCTCAGGAGCAGATGCTGCTGCTCGGGCGCAAGACGGCGCGCGAGCGCCTGGCCAGCTTCCTGCTGATGCAGAGCCGACAGGGACTGCCGTGCGGCCATGCGCGGCGGCAGTTCAAGCTGCCGATGACGCGCAGCGATATCGCCGACTATCTCGGGCTGACCATCGAGACAGTGAGCCGGACCCTGACGCGACTTCGGTCGGAGGGCGTGATCGAGATCGTCTCGCAGAGCGAATTGCTGATCGAGGACCCGGCCGGCCTCGAACGCCTGGCGGGCGGCCTGCGCTGAGCGAGGCAATCGGGAATGCGCGAGGCCGAACTCGAACCGGCAAGGAGTCGCCTCCGGGGGTTTTTGAGACCCCTGCGGTTACCATTTCGCCACTCGCGCGCGAGGAATGCGCGTTCCACCCTATGTCATCCGCGCGACCGCCCGCAACCGGCGGCGGGCGCCCGACCTCAGGACGGGTGGGCTGGGCATGTCTGCGCAGTTGGAATGGCAGCCCTGACCGCCGCCCACGAAGTTTCCGTTGAAGCCCGACCCTGCTCTCAGGCAGTGTCGGGCATGTTTGAACATTCACACTGCGGCTGATCGCCGATGAATTTCCATGCGATGCTCTGGTCGCAGCTTGAGCTCGAGGCGCGCGCCGCGGCGACGCAGCTTCGGGATGCCGATCTGAAGCTGCAGGTGCTGGCAGAGGCGGCGCGCTACCGCGTCCTCGCCAAGCTGGCCAGCGAATCGCCAGGTTGGGAAGGACGCGAGTAGCCCGAGTGATCGCCGGATGCGGCATCCGCTGAGGTTTGCTTCACCTAGCCGGGTTCGCTATAGGGTCGGCCAACTGGTCCCGGATAGCTCAGCCGGTAGAGCAAGCGGCTGTTAACCGCTGGGTCGCAGGTTCGAGTCCTGCTCCGGGAGCCAGCGAAGTCAGCATTCTGGCGCTGATTGCCGGCCTCTGCCGGATGCACACCCGCAGTTGGGGATCAATCAATTCGCTTCATCGGCTGCGCGACAGGCGCGGCGCTCGCACCGGCGCCGCTGCATGGTCTCGCCGCATGCGCCAAGGGGCCAGGTTTTTCGACGCGACGAAGGAATGCGACGAAGTCAGAAACGTCTTACAGGGTGACGGTGAAACGCAGTCCGGAGAGAAGCAGCATGCCAGCCTACAGGATCTATTGGCTGGATCAGGACAATCACATAACGGAAGCGGACTGCCTGATCGGCGAAGCCGACGACAATGTGCGGGAGGCAATCTGCGCGCATCTCGGAACGGCCGCAGCCGTGGAGGTGTGGCACAGGGCTCGCCTCGTCGCGCGGGCCACCCCGGGCTGCCCGCGAACCCGACGCCCCTGATCCGCGCGGATACTCGGCGAGGCCGTGGATAACCGAAGCTCCGCAAGCTCGGAGCATGAGCGGGCCCTGGCGCAACCAGGATCGGCAGCCCGCCCGAGGCAGCAGGTCAGAGTTCGACCATCAGGCACCGCGCCTGCAGGCGCTGCAGCCATGGCAGCCTGAGCCGCTGCAACCGGGTGACCCGACCGGTCTGAGGGTCGATCCACGCGGCCCCGCGCAGGATCAGCAGAAATGGCGCGAGCATTTGTCGGACGAGGGCGATCTCCGCCCGCTGCGTTCTGTTCAGCTGCGCACGCCCGCGTAGTTTCGGCCATGGCGTCACCAGGACCATGATGCGGGGATGGTCGGGGCTGACCAGAACAAGGTGCGGTTGCCCGCCGAGCGACCGTCGGGCGCCTTCACGACTGTTCAAGACGCCTGCGGGGGATTCGACCCGGAAGTTCGCCATTACGAGGGTTGCGCCGCGTGCGGCCGCCTGTGGTGCACCACCTCGTGCGATGGCACGAAAATGCCCAGTCCCTCGAACCTTGCGATTACCGGGCCGCCATGTCGCTCCAGCCTGTCACCGACCGCGCCTCCCAGGCTGGCAGCGCCGGCCATCAATACCCCGGCCAGCAGCGCCGCCGCGATCCGGCCCGTCCAGCGATGCGCGCCGGCCGCAAGTCCCTTGTCGTTGCCATTGCGTTGTGAACTGCACATCAAACGGCAATCCCCCCAAGTGGCTCAAATCACCTCGGCCGCACGGCCTTGCCGCCCACCGCCGGCACCCATCGGTGCACGCCAACAAACGTCCCGCGGACTGCATTATTCCGAGCACCCTGCCATCGAGAAGGACCATCCCGGCGTCAGCAGTGCCCGGCGGACCCTGTTCTTGTGTCGGCTCCGCTTTCCGGAACATGGCGGACCGGCGCAAGCGCAATCGCTTTTTGGCACATCACGATCGGTGCGGGCATGTCCACAGGCTTGGTTCTGCGCCTGAGCAAAGCACTCATCGGTGCGAACGCCAGCGTCGCACGAGGATCTTGCAACCCAAGAGGGCAGTGTTCCTGAACATCACATTCACGTTTTTCGCCGGTGTGCTTAGAATGCGCTTTGCTGTCTGCGCCGTTGTTCCAGAACTGCCCGCCTACCAGAGTTCCATCCGGAGCACCCACGATGCCAGAGCATGTGTACAAGGTCGTCGAAGTCGTCGGCTCGTCCGAAGAGAGCGTCAGCAAGGCCATCGATCGCGCGATCGCCAAGGCCGCCACGACGCTGCGCAACATCGGCTGGTTCGAAGTTAGTCAGGTGCGCGGTCACATCGAGGATGGCAAGGTGGCGCACTACCAGGTGACCCTGAAGCTGGGCTTCCGCCTGGACGACTGACGGCGCCGTCCGGACGGCGCTCCCGCGTTCACAGGCGGCGGCGCTCGTCGATGCGATGTCTACCGGCAGCCGAGAGGCGCCGGTGGGGTGTCAGCGCGTGGCTGCCCGGCCGCGCTCGCCGAGCAGCCGACGCGCAGCGTCCTGGCGGTCCAGACCGAGATAGGCCTTCACCAAGGTGAAACGCACCAGGTCAAGCTGCGCATGGCTGCCGCCGATCCGTTCGAGGTCGGCGGCAATCGGTTCGAGTGCGTCGATCGCGGCAGCGAACTCCCGCCGTTCGAAAGCGGCGAAGGCCCGCGACACCGCCCGCACGAAAGGGCCGGATGGGTACCGACCTCGACATGCCAGGTCATCCACCTGTCGGGCGCGTGCCTCCAATGCCGCGTCGTCGCCCGCCACGACCTGAGCAAGTGCGATGTGCATGTCGGAGAAGGCCGCGCCGGCCTGCGGGAAGGCGCGATTCACCAGGTCGTGCATCATGCGCCATGCCTCGGCGTCACGCGCATGGCCTGCGAGTTCCCAGCGCCACAGGAACGACACGCCGTCGTTCAGCTTTCCGCGCGGCGGCCCGCTGTGCACTTCCGGTGAGAACGCCTCGCCGAACAGCCGGCGCGCGGCCGCCGCATCGCCGGCCTCCAGGTCGCCGAGCGCACGATGCCAACTCAGGTGGCTGTACAGCGCGCCGTTACGCGGGTAGGTGGTGAGCCAGGACGCCAGGAAGGCGCGGGCCGCATTAGCATCGCCCTGCTCGTAGCAGAGATGCGCACGAGCATGCGCCGCCCAGGCGTTGTTCGGATTCTGCGCGAGGGAGCGATCGATCTTCGGGCCGGCGGCATCGTGTTGTCCGTTCTCCGACAGCGCCATGCCGTGATGCGCCGTGAACCACCAGTCGTCGCCATAACTCGGCGCCAGCCTGTCCAGCAGGTCCAGCAGAGCGCGCTTCTGCCCGGCGCGGCCGGAACTGCCGATCAGGCCGTTGGTGAACGCGGTGGTGCCGAGGACCAGCGCATCGCGTGGCCAGGCATCCAAATGGGTGCGCAATGCGGCAAGCGCGGCGTCGGCTTCGCCGGCGACGAGCCGGACGAAGAACGCGATGTGGCTGGCCTCGCGCGCGGACAGACCAGCGGTGAAGGCGTGGGCCGACGCCATCGATTGGCGAGCCGCCGCGACGTCGCCGCGCTCCAGCAGCGCGTGCGCCCGCGCGACATGGGCGAGAGCAAAAGCGGGATCAGCGAGGAGCGCGCGATCGAACGCCTCGATTGCGCCGGGGTGCATCGTCAGCTTCAACTCGCAGCCCTGCACATAGGCATCCCGCGCCGCGGACGAACCGGTGGACAAGGGAAGGTCATAGCGGTCCCTCAACATGCTGCGTCCTCGTCGCCGACCTGCTGCCGAGACCATACGCCATCCGGCACGTTCCGCGCGACCAGCGGGCGCGGCCGGATCATCGGACCCCGGTGATCGCCGCCCAGTCGACTGCCTGCTGATACGCATACGCCACCCGCAGCAGCAGCGGATCGGCCAGGAAGTTGCCGATGAGCTGCAGGCTGATCGGCATGCCGTCCACCTTGCCGCATGGCACGGCCAGCGCCGGATGGCCGGTGTAGTTCGTCGGCTTGGTGTTGCAGGCGGCCGGCATCAGCATCCAGTTGCGGCGCAGATTTCGCCTCGATCGCCGCCATCGGATCGGCCGGCACCTCATCGACCGGCGGGGCGATGTCGCGCACCGTCGGCAGCGCCAGCACGTCGACTTTCTCCAATGCCCGGTCGAACGCCGCCACGTAGTGCGGGCGCACGTTGTGTGCCTTGGCATACACCGCGCCGTGGTAGTTCAGCCGCGACAATTCCGCCACCAGGTGGTTGAGCTTGGTGCGCGGTGGCAGCATGTCGCCGTGGTGACGCCACATGCGGTCGATCGCGGTGATGATCGAGGCGGGATAGTGGGTCTTCGCGCCGATGCCGAAGAAGCCCACGTCGTGAATCGCGCGCGCGCCCTCGAACACCAGCGCCGCATAGGCGCTGTCGATCTGCGCATGCTGCGGGACCGACACCCGGCTGACCTCGGCACCGAGGTTCTCCAGGACGGCGACGGCCGCCAGCACACCCTGGGCCACCGCCGGCTGGATCGGTTCGGCAAAGCCTTCCTCGAGGATACCGATCCGCAGCCCCCGCACGCCGCGATCCAGATCAGACAGAGCGTCGATACTGTCCGGAATGCCGCGGCGCTGGCGCGGATCGTTGTCGTCATAGCCCGTCACCGCCTGCAACGCTGCCGCGATGTCTGGCACGGTGCGTGCCATCGGCCCCACGTGATCAACGCTCGGCTCGGCGGCGAAGCCGACGGCGAAATGCGACACCAGCCCGAAGGTCGGCTTCAGCCCGACCACGCCGCAATAGGCCGCGGGCAGCCGAATGGAGCCGCCCTGGTCGCCGCCGAACGAGATGTCCACCTCGCCCGCCGCCAGCGCAGCGCCGGAACCCGAGGACGACCCGCCGGTGATCCGCGCCGGATCGTGCGGATTGATCGGCTTGCCGTAGTCGCCCATGAACCCGTTCATCATGTGCTTGCCGACGACCTTGCCGCCGGCCGCCAGTACCCGCGTCACCACGGTCGCGTCGACGTCGGGGATGAAGCCCTCCAGCACCTGCGAGGTGAACACCTGTGGGATGCCGGCCACGCTGATGTGGTCCTTGAAGCTGACCGTCTTGCCGGCGAGCAGTCCGCTGTCCCCACCGCCGATCGCGCACTTCCAGAGCCAGGCCTGGTAGCGGTCCTCGCACAGCGGCGGGCGATAGCCAGGGCCGCGCTCGGGGAACAGCAGCGGCGGCGCTGCCTGCTCGGCGCGCGACTGCACGAATGCGTCCAGTTCCCGCATGGCATCGAGGATGACCGGCAGATAGACCTCCGCCTCCTGGTGGTTCAGGCGAAGGCCAAGGGAGGCGGCGATTTCGACCAATCGGGTGGCGTCGGGCATAGCGAACATGGGAGTCCTCACAGTGCGCGGAATTGCGCCACGGAGCCTGGCCAGTCGCTTCGGCCGCGCGCCGCGCTGGGCGACGTCAGCAGCGGCCAGGCAGGCGAGTGCCGTGACGCGTGAGCGGCCGGCACAGCATCACGCACCCTGATCGGAAGCTCGAGCCTGCCGCTTCATGCGGACGAGGCAGGGGATCATGCGCCGGGTTCTCGCCAGTCCAACTCCTGGAATCGGGCGTAGTCACGATCATACGTGATCCACGTGCAGCCATGCTCGATGGCCAAGGCGGCAAACCAGGCATCGGCGATGCGCGGCCCGCGGGTACCCGTCGAACGGCATAATCGCGCAAATATCGTCCAATGCCGATCGCCGGGCTGCATCGTCTGACAATGCGGCTGGCTCAGCAGATTGTCGCAATAGGCGAAGACCTCCTCGATTGGACTTGGCTCCCTGAAGATGCGCGCATTGGTCGTGATGCGCGCCACCGCGCTCAATGCCAGGGGTGACATACCGAACTGCGCATCTGCGGTGACGAGCCTGTCGAGCCAGCGCTTGCAGACGGCGTGCTGCGGCAGATCGGCGCGAAACGCGTAGATCAGCACGTTGACGTCGGGCAGGATCACCCGAGCCGCTCGGCGTGCCGCAGATCCTCTATCTCCTGCAAGGAGGCTCCCTCGCTGAGGTCGATGCCCGGCATCAGGCCCCCTGTCGCGCGGCTCACCGGCGGCAAGTCTCGCCTTGCTCTGTCGGCCTGAGCGCGTTCGTTGAGGACGCGTCGCAGCCCATCCTCGATCAACGCCGTCAGCGAGCGGCCTTCGGCGGCGGCCTTGCGCTTGGCGCGTCTGACCAGGTCTTCGGGAAGTCGTACGGTCGTTCGCTCGGCCATATGTCATGACATATTGTTGGTGTGGCATTATGTCAATGCGGTCGCCGCTGTTGACCGCGCCGGGCCAATCGGCGAACGCTTGCACTGCAACCCGCTGGAGCATTGCCATGAGCGCCGCCCTTTCGAACAGCCGCATCGCCTGGTTCAACGGCGAATTCATGCCCGAGGGCCAGGTGATGATCCCGTTCCGCGACCGGAGCTGGAAATACGGCGACGGCGCGTTCGACATGACCCGCACCTTCGAGGGCCGGCCGTTCCGCCTGAAGGAGCACATCGACCGCTTCTTCAACTCGCTGCGCTACCTGCGCATCGATCCCGGCGTGTCACCCGGCAAGATGGTGGAACTGTCCGAGGAAGTGGTCGCGCGCAACGAGCACCTGCGGCAGAGCGTCGGCGACTGGTGGGTGGGACAGCGGGTCAGCCGTGGTGTCGATGCCGTGGGCGACGAAGGCTGGACACACACCGGACCCAACGTGGTGATCGAGGTGCTGCCGCTGCCGCTCGCCAAGCGCGCGAAGTTCTACCGCGACGGCGCCGACGTGATGGTGACGGCGATGCGGCGGACGTCGCCCAGCATGCTCAGCCCGCGCGCCAAGATGCACAACTACCTGAACATGATCGTGGCCGAGATGCCGGTGAAGGCCGCCGATCCCGACGCCTGGGCGGTCCTGCTGGACGAGAACGGCAACCTGGCCGAGGGCATGGGAAGCAACATCTTCATCGTGCGCGATGGCGGTCTGCTGACACCGCGGCAGAAATACGTGCTGCCCGGCGTCAGCCGGCAGATGACCATCGACATGGCGGCGAAACTCGGCATCCCGTGCAAGGAACAGGATCTCGACATGTTCGATGCCGAGACCGCCGATGAGATGTTCCTCACCTCGACCAGCCTCTGCATCATGCCGGTGCGCGCCTTCAACGGCGGCAAGGTCGCCGACGGCAAGATCCCCGGCCCGGTAACGGCGCGGCTGATCGAGGCATACAGCAAGGAGGTCGGCTGCGACTTCGTGCGGCAGTATCTCGATCGCCTGGAGTGATGCCGACGGCCTCGTGACTCGTCAGCGACCGTTATCGCTTCTCGTCATGGCCGCGCCAGGCTCGGCCATGACACCGAGACACGGTCAGCGCATTCGGTCAGCGGCTCGCCTGGCGGGCGCTCAGCATGCCGTCCAGGCGCCGTCCCAGCGCGTCCGAGACGGCATTCACCGACGTCGTACTGTTCGCCGCCTCGGCCCCGGCAACCTGTGCCCTGCCGGCCGCGGCGTTGTCCGCAGGTGATGGCGTCGGATTGGTACACGCAGCTGCGGCGATCAGCGGCAGGAAGCGCAAGCGACCGCCAGCCCGAAGCAACGCACTTTTGCATAATGGTGTCACTCCCGGTCCTTGCGAACGATGAGCACCGCACACGAATCGCCTCGGAGTCATCGGATCGATCGGGTAGCAACTTAGGATGGCAATTACCAATCCGTATCAGCACGTATGCGAGATCAACAGTCACCCTCGCGTGCGTTGCGCGGACATGCACGCAAGCCGGGCGGACCCCTCGGCGGTGAGATGGGCGATCCGCCCAGCCGCGATCGTGGCCACGACGCGCGGCACGAGTGGATCGACCAGCACGAGGTCGGCGCGCAACCCTTCGGCGATCGCCCCGCGGTCGGCAAGCCTGGCCGCGGCGGCGGGATTGGTGGAGATCAGCGCCCACGCGTGCGGCAGGTCGAGCACACCGCGTTCCGCCAGCACGAACGCGGCACGCAGCATCGCCGGGTAGAAGTAGTCCGAAGACAGCACGCTGCAGATGCCGGCTTCGGCCATGCGCGTGGCCGACGTCCAGCCAAGATGCGAGCCGCCGCGAACCACGTTGGGACAGCCCATCACCACCGAGTCACCGGCGGCGCGCGCCTCCTGTCCGACCTCCTCCGCCATCGGGAACTCGCAGATCCGCGCACCGCGCGCGCGGAACGCCTGCCGGGTCGCAACCGTCGCGTCGTCGTGGCTCGCCATCGGCAGGCCAGCCTCGCGCGCCGCGGCCGCGATGCGCTCAAGCGCGTCGGGCACGGCCGGCGCGCGTGCGCCGACCTGTTCGGCCAGCGCGCGGAAGTCGTCCAGCTTCATCCCGGCGCGGTCGCTGTATTTCGCGCCGACCACCGGGTCCTTGATCTTCTTCAGGATCGGCGGCGTGTGGTCGTTGAACGCCAGCAGATGGACGCGTCCCGCCATGATGTCGCGCAGCGCGACGTCCAGCGCCTCGAGGTTGTACGCCTCCCAGCGCAGATGGACGCGCATGTCGCAGGTCCAGGCACGCGCCTCGAGCGCATCGAGCAGCGCCCGCCAGGCATCGAGGCTGCGCAGCCCCGGCTCCCATGACAGGGTCACGCCGTGGAACGCCGTAGTGATGCCGTTCGCCAGCAGCTGCGCCTCGGTGTCGTGCAATGCGATGTCGGCGGCGAATCCGACGCCCGGCCGCGGCTGCAGCTGCCGTTCGAACGCATCGCCGTGGATGTCGACGATGCCCGGCAGCACCAGCAGGCCGCGCGCGTCGAGTTCGCTGCCGCGACCCGCGCGACCGATGCCCGCGATGCGGCCATCCTCCACCAGCACGTCCACCGCCTGCTCGCCATCCGAGTGCAGCAGCACCTTACCGCCGGTGATCCGCAGCCGTTCCATTGCGTTTGCTCTCAGGGTTCGAAAACGATCTGCACGCGCGGAGTCGGATAGCGCGAAACACCGAACTCCACCACCATGCCGCCGCTGTCCACGTTGATGTTCTCGGTCACCAGCAGTGGCCGATTGCGCGGCATGCGCAGCAGTTCCGCCTCCTCCGCACTCGGCAGCCGTGCCGAGACGCGCGTCGTCTGCCGCAGATAGTCGGAGACGCCGACGGCCTTCAGCGCCTCGGTGATGGTCGGCGCCGACCGCAGCGCGTCCAGAATTCCGCGCAGCCGCGCGGATGGAAAATGGTGCTGCGCCAGACTCACCGGCCGGTCATCGGCCAGGCCGAGACGCTCCAGCAGCACGACGCGCGCCCCGGCGCGGATGCCGAGACCGGCAGCGACGCGCGCATCGGCCGCGGTTTCCTCCAGCTGCAGCAGGCGCCCGGACGGCTCCATGTTGTGCCGGCGGATCCATTCCGAGAATCGCGTACGCGCCTCGACCGCATATTCCAGCACGTCCTCGGCGACGAATGAGCCGCGCCCCTGCTCCACTCGGACCAGCCCGCCGCGCGACAGCTCATCGAGCGCCCGCCGCACCGTGTGGCGGTTGACGCGGAACTGCTGCGACATCTCCGCCTCGGTCGGCAGGCGGCCGCCAGGGGCGTAGACGCCGGCGCCGATATCGCGTTGCAGCCGGTCGGCGATCTGCCGCCACAGTGCCACGCCGTCCTGGCGCGCGACCGGCTGCGGCGTCGTCATCGCAATGTCATGCATCCGGGCGCCCGTTTCGTGCGACTGCTCGCTTGACGATAGACGAGGCGCGGGCTAGCTGTCTAGACATCTGCATAAGCAAGGTCCAGCTGATGCCCGATGCATTGCCGCCCGACCAACCGCAGGCCGCGCGGCGGCGCTGGATGGCGGTCCTGGCCCGCGCGAGTAGCGATGAACTTGGCGAGCGTCTCGGCACGTTGCCCGACTACCGCGTGCTGCGCGGTCCGGAGGCCGGGCTGGTGATGGTGCGCGGTCGGACCGGCGGCGGCGGCGCACCGTTCAACCTGGGCGAGATGACGGCCACGCGCTGCACGGTACGGACCGAGACCGGTCAGGTCGGCCATGCCTATGTGGCTGGCCGCAGTGAGCGGCTGGCGGAGCTTGCCGCGCTCGCGGACGCGCTGCTGCAGGACCCGGCGCGGCAGCCTGCCTTGCTGGAAACCCTGGTCGAGCCCCTCGCCGCGGCGCAGCGTGCGCGACGCGAGGCGATCGCGGCCAAGGCCGCAGCGACGCGCGTGCAGTTCTTCGCCATGCGGAACATGCGCTCATGAGCGCGACGATATCGCTGCCCGGTTTCGCCGATCCAGTCGAGGAGGCACAGGCCACGTTCCGCGCCGTGCTGGACGCGATGGCACGGCCGGGCACGCTGCATCGGGCGGGCGAACGTCTGGCCCCGCCCGTGCCGCTGGACCAGGCCGCCGCCGCGGTGCTCCTCACGCTGGTCGACAACGAGACGCCGCTTTGGCTCGACGCGGCCGCGGCGGCGGCGCGCGACTGGCTGGCCTTCCACTGCGGTGCCACAGTGGTCGAGACACCGCTCGACGCGGCGTTCGCCGCCGCGCTGTCGCTGCCCGACCTGTCGACATTGCCGGGGGGTTCGCACGAGGTGCCCGAGGCGTCGGCCACGCTGATCCTGCAGGTCGCCGCGCTGGGTTCGGGCACGCGCTACCGGTTGTCGGGACCAGGGCTGCGCGAGCCGTCGGTGTTTGCGGCGAGCGGCCTGCCCGCAGGCTTCGCCGCGGTCTGGCAGCGCAATCATGCACTGTATCCGTGCGGCGTGGACATCGTCCTGTGCGCCGGCGCGACGGTCGCCGCGCTGCCGCGCAGCGTGTCCATCGAGGAGGCCTGAATGGCCTACGTCACCGTCAAAGGCGGCGAGCAGGCGATCGACAACGCGCATGCCTGGCTGGCCGAGGAGCGGCGCGGCGACCGGGATGCGCCGGAGCTGTCGCTGGCACAGATCGAGGGCCAGCTCGGCCGCAGCGTCGATCGCGCAATGGGCGAAGGTTCGCTCTACGACCGCGAGCTTGCCGCGCTGGCTGTGAAGCAGGCGCAGGGCGACCTCATCGAGGCCGCCTTCCTGCTGCGCGCCTATCGCACGACCTTGCCGCGTTTCGCGCACGCGGTGCCGATCGAAACCGCGGCGATGCAGATCAGGCGGCGCATCTCGGCGGTGTTCAAGGACCTGCCGGGCGGACAGGTGCTTGGACCGACATACGACTACACCCATCGGCTGCTTGACTTCGGCCTGGCCGAAGACGGCGCAGATGCCGCGGCACCGGCACACGGCGAGGCGATGCCGGCGATGCCGCGCGTGCCCGACATCCTCGGCCATGAGGGACTGATCGAGCCGGACGGCGACGGCGCGGCCGAGCCCGGCGATCTGACGCGGCAGCCGCTGACATTCCCCGCAGCCCGCGACGTGCGACTGCAGAATCTTGCTCGTGGCGACGAAGGCTTCTTGCTGGCACTTGGCTACTCGACGCAGCGCGGCTACGGCGGCACGCATCCGTTCGCCGGCGAGATCCGCATGGGCGAGGTGCAGGTGGAGATCGACCCGCCGGAACTCGGCTTCGCCATCGACATCGGCGACATCACCGTCACCGAATGCCAGATGGTGAACCAGTTCAAGGGCTCGAAGACCGCACCGCCGCAGTTCACCCGCGGCTATGGGCTGGTGTTCGGCTTTGCCGAGCGCAAGGCGATGGCGATGGCCCTGGTCGATCGGGCCATGCGCGCCGAGGAACTCGGCGAAGAGGTAACGGCGCCCGCACAGAACGTCGAGTTCGTGCTGTACCACTCGGACAACATCGAGGCGACCGGCTTCGTCGAGCATCTGAAGCTGCCGCACTACGTCGACTTCCAGAGCGAACTGGAGAACGTCCGCCGCCTGCGGCGCGAGGTCGCCAACCTCGCCCACGAAGTGGGAGAGGTGGAGGAACCATCGCAATGAAGGGCTACAACTTCGCCTATCTCGACGAACAGACGAAGCGGATGATCCGCCGGTCGCTGCTGAAGGCGGTGGCGATCCCCGGGCATCAGGTGCCGTTCGGTTCGCGCGAGATGCCGCTGCCCTATGGCTGGGGCACCGGCGGCATCCAGGTGACGGCGTCGGTACTTGGCGCGGGCGACGTGTTGAAGGTGATCGACCAGGGCGCCGACGACACCACCAACGCCGTCTCCATCCGACGCTTCTTCGCACGGACCGCTGGGGTGCGCACCACCACGCACACGGCAGCGGCAACGGTGATCCAGACGCGACATCGCATCCCGGAGAGGACGCTGCGCGACGACCAGATCATCGTCTATCAGGTGCCGCAGCCGGAGCCGCTCTACCGGCTGGAGTCGTCGCGTGTGGAGACCCGCCGTATGCACGGCCTCGCCGATTACGGGCTGATGCACGTGAAGCTCTACGAGGACATCGCCCGCTTCGGCCAGATCTCGATCAGCTACGACTATCCGGTGATGGTGAACCGGCGTCATCTGATGTCGCCCAGTCCGATCCCCGCGTTCGACAATCCGAAGCTGCACCTGATGCCGGCTTTGCAGCTGTTCGGCGCCGGGCGCGAGAAGCGCATCTACGCGATCCCGCCCTGGACCGACGTGCGCTCGCTGGACTTCGAGGACCACCCGTTCCGGCCGATCCGCGCACCACATCCCTGCGGGCTGTGCGGCGCGACCGATGCCTACCTGGACGAAGTGGTGATCGACGATCGCGGCGGGCGACTGTTCGTGTGCTCGGACACCGACCATTGCGCGGAACGCCGTGCTGCCGGGCATGTCGGCAGCGAGGGCATGAAGGAGGCTGCGGAATGACCGGCGACACGCTGCTGTCCGCCCGCGGCCTGTCGCTGTCCTATGGTGCGATCGCCGCACTGGCCGAGGTGGACGTCGATCTGTGGCCCGGCGAGATGCTGGCGGTCGTCGGCGAGTCGGGCTCGGGCAAGACCACGCTGCTGAACGTGCTTTCGGGTCGCCTGGCGCCCGATGCCGGCGCCGTCTGGTACCGCGATCCAGGCGGCCGCCTGCACGACGTGCACGCGATGCCAGCGCCGGCGCTGCGTACGCTGCATCGTTCCGATTGGGGCTTCGTGCACCAGGACCCGCGGCAGAACCTGCGGATGAACGTGACCGCCGGCGGGAACGTGGGCGAGCGGCTGATGGCGCAGGGCGCGCGGCACTACGGCAACATCCGCGCGCAGGCGATCGACTGGCTGCGGCAGGTGGAGATCGACGCGGCGCGCATCGACGACATGCCGCGCACCTTCTCTGGCGGCATGCTGCAGCGGCTGCAGATCGCGCGCACGCTGGTGACGCATCCTCGCCTGGTGTTCATGGACGAACCGACCGGTGCGCTGGACGTGTCGGTGCAGGCGCGGCTGCTCGACCTGATCCGATCGCTGGTGGCGCGGCTGCAGATCGCAGTCGTGCTGGTGACGCACGACATCGGCGTTGCGCGGCTGCTGGCGCACCGCATCATGGTCATGCAGCGCGGCCGCGTGGTGGAGGCAGGCCTGACCGATCAGGTGCTGGACGATCCGCAGCATCCGTACACGCAACTGCTGGTCAGCTCGGTGCTGCAGGCATGAAGTGGTTGCCGCGAGCGGCGGAATGGTGGTATCCAGGAACCGGAGAGCGGGTGCTATCGCCCTCCGGCGCCCGGTGGGTCAAAGGCGGATCATAGTGAGATGTGGATCCGCCTCTTCCCTCACCGGAGCAGTACCAAAACGCGTACGCGCATGGTTCCTCTCCGATGGCGGAATTGCCGCGGTGGCCGGGCACAACGCCCGGTCATCCGGGCAAGCCGCGACCGACACGCGCGCATACGTTCGCGTGCGGTTTCGTCCTTGTGGACTTATCAGGCGGCGATGATGCATCGAGGCAACATGGGCGCTGACGCTCAACAAAGCGTTGCCCGCTCAGACTGGATGAAACAGGTGATGCTGCGCACCGAAGCACTGGCCAAGAGCTTCACCCTGCACCTGCAGGGCGGCGTGCGCATCCCGGTCCTGTCGGGCGTCGGGCTTGAGCTGCATCGCGGGCGAGTGCGTCGTGCTGTCCGGGCCATCGGGGGTCGGCAAGTCCACCCTCCTGCGCAGCCTGTATGGCAACTATCGTGCGGAATCCGGGCGTGTGCTGATTCGCCACAACAACGAGATGGTCGATCTCGCAACCGCCGATCCGCGCACCATCCTCGCAGTACGGCACGAGACGCTGGGCTATGTCAGCCAGTTCCTGCGCGTGGTGCCGCGCGTGCCGGCGCTCGATGTCGTGGCCGAGGTGCCCATCGGGCGCGGTATGGCGCAGCCCGAGGCGCGCCGTCTCGCCACCGATCTGCTGCTGCGGCTGAACATTCCGCGCCGCCTGCACGGCCTGCCGCCCGCCACCTTCTCCGGCGGCGAGCAGCAGCGGGTGAACCTGGCGCGTGGTTTCATCGGCAACCATCCGATCCTGCTGCTCGACGAGCCCACCGCGTCGCTCGATGCCGGGAACCGGGCGGTGGTGGTCGCGATGATCAACCAGGCGAAGGCGAGCGGCACCGCGATCATCGCGATCTGCCATGATGCCCTTGTCCGCGACGCCATTGCCGATCGCCTGTTCGCCCTGACGCCGCTGCAGGACGCCGCATGACCGACGAGACGATCTTCACCAACGCCGTCCTGGTGCTGCCCGACGCAACGCTGCACGGCACGCTGGTGATGCAGGGCGGCGCCATCGTCGAGGTGCACGAAGGGCGGTCGATGGCGCTCGCCGCGCGCGACCTGGATGGCGATTACCTGATCCCCGGTATCGTCGATACCCACACCGACAACCTCGAGCGCCAGGTGCAGCCGCGCTCCTTGGCGCGCTGGCCGTCGCGCTCGGCCATGGTGGCGCATGATGCGCAATGCGCCGCCGCCGGCGTCACCACGGTATTCGACGCGCTGTGCCTGGGCGATCTCGGCTTCGACAAGGAGCGGATGCGCACCTTCCGCGATGGCGTGGTCGATCTCGACGCGCTGAACGGCGCCGACCTGCTGAAGGCCGAGCACTTCCTGCACCTGCGCTGCGAGGTGCCGGCGCTGGACATGCTGCCGATGTTCGACAGCGTCGCCGACCATGCGCTGGTGCGCATCGTCAGCCTGATGGACCACAGCCCGGGCGTCGGCCAGTACGCCGATCTCGATTTCTACCGCGCGCTGCGTCGGCGCGGCGGACTGGACGACGGCACCATCGAACACCGCATCCGGGAACTCGTGGAACAGCGGCAGCGCACCCGGCTGCCGCACCGCCGCGCGCTGCTCGACCGCGTCGCCGGCCGCGCCATTGCGCTGGCGAGCCACGACGACCGGACCGAGGAGGAGATCGCCGAGAATGCCGCCGACGGCATCGACATCAGTGAGTTTCCGGTGACGCTGGCCGCGGCGAAGGCAGCGAAGGCGGCCGGCATGCGGGTCATCGCCGGCGCGCCGAACATCGTGCGCGGCGGCTCGCACTCCGGCAACGTCGCCGCCGCGGATCTTCTGGCGACCGGCGCGGTCGATGCCTTCGCCTCGGACTACGTACCGAACAGCCTGGTGGAGGCAGCGTTCCACTGCGCGCAGCGCATCGGACTCCCACAGGCCATCGCCATGGTGACCTCGCGTCCCGCACAGATGGCCGGACTCGCTGACCGCGGACTGTTGGAAGCAGGGCAACGAGGCGACCTCGTGCGCGTGCGGCTGCATGATGGTCTCCCCGTGGTGCGCCAGGTGTGGCGGGCAGGCGAGCGTGTCGCCTGAAGCACGCGTCGCGGTCTACTACGCACCAAGGACCGACGATGTGCTGTTCGCCGAGACCGCTGCCTGGCTAGGACGCGACCCGGCCCGGGATGCTTCGGTGCCGCAGCCGGATATTCCAGGCCTCGCCGAGGTTACGGCGGAACCCCGGCTGTACGGGTTTCACGCCACCTTGAAGCCGCCTATGCGGCTCGCCGCGGGTTGCACGTGGGACGAGGTCGTTGCGGGCACCGCGGCGCTCGCCGCACGCATCGCACCGTTCGACCTGCCGCCCCTGGCAGTGGAGGACCTGTTCGGCTTCCTGGCATTGCGCGAGACCGTGCCGAGTGCGCCGCTGCAGGCGCTGGCCGATGGCTGTGTCGAGCAGCTCGACCGGTTCCGCGCGCCGCCGTCCGAGGCCGAACTGGCACGCCGGCGACGCGCCGACCTGACGCCGAGGCAGGACGCGATGCTGGTCCGCTGGGGCTATCCCTATGTGTTCGACACCTGGTTCTTCCACATGACTCTGACCCGGCGGCTGAGCCAGGAAGAGCAGTCGGTGTTCCTGCCTGCCGCCGAAGCCTGGCTCGCACGCGCGGTTGCCACGCCTCGCACGGTCGGCGACATCTGCCTGTTCGTGCAGGCATCGCCGTCCGAGCCGTTCGTGATCCGCGAGCGCCTGAAGCTGCGCGGTTGAGTGCGCGCCTGACGCCCGTTAACGATCCGGGTCGTTGACGAACCAGGCAATTGGCGAGTAGCTCCTGTCGCGGAACATTCGCGAACCAGACCGTTGTTCTACGATGCGAACGCCTCGGACGGGTCGGGCTCGGCTGGCAAACGGTCCCGCCTGCTCGTTCTGGCCGGTGCGGCGATCGTTGGACTTGGCCACGGCGCCATCGGCCGGGAATATTTCATCGGTCGGCAGATGCACGAGCACGACATGCAGATCTTCGCCAACTATCTGGTCGGCGTGGACCCAGCACCCATGTCGCCGAACGCGCCGACCGGTCCCGACGTCATCCACCTCGAAGCCGACATCCACGCGACGGGCTACAACGCCTACGGCTTTGCCGATGGCGCGTGGATCCCCTACCTCAAGGTGCTGTACACGCTGGAGAAGCGCGGGTCGGACTGGAAAACCACCGGCGAACTCCGCCCGATGACCGCCCAGGATGGCCCGCACTACGGCAACAATGTGAAGATGGACGGACCCGGCACCTACGACCTCGTCTATCGGATCAGCCCGCCGGAGGTGAACGGCTTCCTGCGCCACACCGACCATTCCACCGGCGTACCGGATTGGTGGAAGCCGTTCAGGGTGGAGTTCGAGTTCACCTATCCCAGGGAGTGAGGCGCCCGCCCGCCGCCGCTATCGCTTCGCCTCGCGCGCATCGGGGCGCTGCGCGAGCCACTTCGCCATCAGGCGACCGTTGTCCGCCGGATAGTGGTCGTCCAACACCTGCATCGCGTCGATCCGATCGGCACGGAAGTGCCGGTAATCCCGCCGCAGCTCGCACCAGGCCACGACCAGCGTCGCCTGCACATAGTAGGCCACCGCTATGGGCCAGATGGTCCGCCGCGTGGCGATCCCCTTCTCGTCGCGGTAGTCGAGGCGCAGCTTACGCCCGTCGCGGATCGCCTGGCGTACGGCGGCGAGATCGGCGCTTTCGGGCACCGGCGCGCCGCTGCCGGAGACGAAGAACGGCGCCGCGGCCAGCTGCGCGCGCAGCACGTCGGGCAGCACTGTCGTCACCTTCGACAGCACGCTCTCGGCTGCATCCTGCAGGCCGGGGTCGCCGGTGCGCGACAGGAGGCGCGCGCCCACGGCGATCGCCTCGATCTCCTCGCTGGTGAACATCAGCGGCGGCAGGTCGAAGCCGCGGCGCAGCATGTAGCCGATGCCGGGGGCGCCCTCGATGGGCACGCGTCGCGCCTGCAGCGTCGCCACGTCGCGATATACCGTGCGCACCGTCACCTCGAGCTCTTCGGCCAGCGCCGCGGCCGTGGTGGGGCCGGGCGCGGTGCGCAGGCGCTGGATGATGTCGAACAATCGGTCGGAGCGACGCATCCCGGCAAGACTACTGACAGCACGCTGTCAGTGGCCACCCCATAGACTGCGGTCCGCACCCATCGGAGCAGCGGATGATCACCCTGACGGACGACCCCGATCCACGCCTCGAGGACATGCTGGGCGACGGCCTTGCCGAGTACAATGCGGAGCAGACACGGCTGCGCGACGGGCGCCCGCTGGCCGTGCAGGCGTTCGATCCCGACAGCGGCGAGCTGGCCGGCGGGATCCTCGGCCGCACCTCGATGGGCCTGTTCTTCCTCGACCTGTTCTACCTGCCGAGGCCGCTGCGCCGAGGCGGCGTGGGCAGCCAGGCCTTGCGCATGGCGGAAGCCGAGGCGGTACGCCGCGGCTGCACGGCGGCCACGCTGGTCACCGTCAGTTTCCAGGCGCCCGAGTTCTACGCCTGCCACGGCTGGGTGGAATTCGGCCGTATCGCCACCCTGCCCGGGGTGGAACGCATCTTCATGCGCAAGACCCTCACGGCGTAGCGGAGCGAGCGATGCAATCGATCAGTCTGGATACCGAGACGATGGAATGGATGGCGGGCAGCCGGTTCTACGGTTCCGGCGCGCTCTTCGAAGGCAGGGAGATCGTGCAGCTTAAGGTGCTGAGCGACCGGCGCAGCGAGGGTGGCGGCATCGCCTGGCTGGTGCGGATGACGCCGCCGGAAGGCAAGGTGATCCGCATCGTCGCCGTGGCGCTGTCGGACGAGCACATCTTCGAGCTCGAAGGCGGTCGCGGCACCAGGTCGGGCGGACGGCTGCGCGCGACCGGCGATTACGGCCTGAACCCGAAAGGCAAGCCGCACAGCGCGTTCATCGGCACCGAGTCGGTGGCGCTGGTGATCTACACCGGCGAGCCGGACGAGATCCGCTCCATCGACGTGATCGACAAGCCGGCGGCCTGACGGAGGTTAGGTCGCGTTCCCGCCGACTGCGAGACCGCAGCGCCGGAGAAGCAGTGCCCGTCGGCGCTTTCCGCGGCCGGCGAACCGTGATCTGTTCGGGACCTGGGGGCAACTCCCCTAAGGCGATTTTTGGCGAGGAGAGAACCGAATGTTCAGCCATGTGATGATCGGGAGCAACGACATCGCCCGGTCGAAGACGTTCTACGATGCCGTGTTCGGCGCGATCGGCGGCAAGCCCGGGACGACCGACGCCAAGGGCCGGCTGATCTACGCGCATAACGGCGGGGTGTTCCTGGTGAGCAAGCCGATCGACGGCGAGCCGGCCACGCGCGCCAACGGCGGCACGATCGGCTTCACGATGGCAAGCCCCGACCAGGCCGCCGCCTGGCACAAGGCGGGCGTCGCGAACGGCGGCACGGCGATCGAGGACCCGCCGGGCGTCCGGCCGGGCGGCGCCATGTATCTTGCCTACCTGCGCGACCCCGACGGCAACAAGCTTTGCGCGCTGCATCGCGTGCCGGCCGCCTGAGCCGCCGCGGATACAGCCGGACCGCCCGTCAGGGCGGTCCTCGCGGGGTCGTGCTCGGGCAGCGCCCGAGCCGGCGGCGTTCCCGGCAGCGCGATCCGCGTACAGCGGCCTCCGACGGTGCCTACTCCACCACGATCCGTGGCCCGCTGCTCCGCACGATGCCGGCGCCCGACACCTTCTGCCAGACCCGAGCCGCCAGCGCGGCGAACGCCTTGGCGGCATCGCTCTCCGGCGCCGCCGCGGCGATCGGCGTGCCGGCGTCGGACGAGGTGCGGATGTCCAGCAGCAGCGGTACCTCGCCCAGGAACTCGGTGCCGAGCCGCTGCGCCTCCAGCCGGGCCCCGCCATGCCCGAAGATGTGGTGCGTGTGACCGCAGTCCGGGCACTGGAAAGAACTCATGTTCTCCACCAGCCCCAGCACCGGCACGCGCACCCGCTCGAACATCCGCACGCCGCGCCGCGCATCGATCAGCGCGATGTCCTGCGGTGTGGAGACGATCACCGCGCCGGTCAGCGCGACGCGCTGCGCCATGGTGAGCTGCGCGTCCCCGGTGCCGGGCGGCATGTCCACCACCAGGATGTCCAGCGGTCCCCACTCGACCTGGCCCATCATCTGTTCCAGCGCGCCCATCACCATCGGCCCGCGCCAGATCATCGGCGTGTCCTCCTCGACCAGGAAGCCGATCGACATGCAGGACAGCCCCCAGGCCTGCAGCGGGATCATCTTCTCCGCCCGCACCTCGGGCTTGCGCGACAGGCCCAGCATGCGCGGCAGGCTCGGCCCGTAGATATCCGCGTCCAGCAGGCCGGTCCGGTGCCCGGCGCGCGCCAGCGACACCGCGAGGTTCACCGCCACGGTGGACTTGCCGACGCCGCCCTTGCCGGATGCCACCGCCACGATGGCCTTTACGTCCGGCAACAGCAGAGGCTGCTTCTGGCCGTGACCGTGCGCATGTCCGGCCGGCGGCGGGGCAGCCGGCGGCGGCACCTTGTGTGCGGTCAGCACGGCGGTGGCGTTGGTGACACCCGGCTGGCGCGCGAGCAGCGCCTCCGCCGCGCGCCGCACCGGCTCCATCGCCGCGGCGTGCGCGCGGTCGGTCAACAGTGCCACCTGGACCAGGCCGCCGCGCAGCTCGATCCCCTCGACCAGCCCGGCGGCCACGATGTCCTTGCCCGACGCAGGATCGGTGATCGCGCGCAGCGCCTCGCGCAGGCCGTCTGCCGTCGGTGCGATGGTCATCGTCTTGCAAACCTCCTGCCGCCGGCCGATAAGCAGGCCGCCTTGATGCCGCCTCGGGTGGATATGGCGCACGGCATCCGATCCGCCAACGCCCGCGGCGGCTGAGATCACACAGGAAGCCCCGCATGTCGAACAGTGGTGGCCCGGGCCCATGGGGATCGGGCGGTAATTCCGGCGGCGGTCAGCGGCCACCCGGAGGCGGCGGCCCCTGGGGCGGCGGCGGTCCCGGCGGACCGTTCGGCGGCCGGCCGGGCGGGCAAGGCCCGATTCCGGACCTCGACGCGCTGATCGGGCGGTTGCAGGCCTATATCCGCTCGCTGCTTGGCGGCCGCGGAGGCCCGCGCGGGCGGTTCACCGGTGGACGCGGCCTCGCACTGATCGGTCTCGCGGTCGTCGCGCTGTGGCTGGCGAGCGGGATCTATCGGGTCCAGCCGGACGAGCTCGGCGTGGTGCTGCGCTTCGGCGCATTCAACCGCACCACGCTGCCGGGCCTCAACTATCACCTGCCCTGGCCGGTCGAGAGCGCGCTGACGCCGGCGGTCACCCGCATCAACCGCATCGAGATCGGCTATCGCTCCGGCGCCAGCAGCACGCAGATCGACACCGGCACCCGCAGCTCGCGCAACGTGCTCGAAGAGAGCCTGATGCTGACCGGCGACGAGAACATCATCGACATCAACTTCGCCGTGTTCTGGAAGGTGCGCAGCAACGGCGTCGGCGACTTCCTGTTCAACATCCGCAGCCCGGAATCGATCGTCAAGGCGGTCGCGGAGAGCTCGATGCGCGAGGTGATCGGCCGCACGCCGATCCAGCCGGCGCTGACCGAGCTGCGCGCACAGATCGAGAACGACGTGCTGCGCCAGACGCAGCAGATCCTCGACAACTACAACGCCGGCGTCGAGATCACCCAGGTGCAGCTGCAGAAGGTCGATCCGCCGGCCGAGGTGGTCGAGAGCTTCCTCGACGTGCAGCGCGCCAACACCGACGCGGAGCGCCTGCGCAACGAGGCGCAGGCCTATGCCAACGACATCGTGCCCCGCGCCCGCGGCGACGCGGCGCGGATCGTGGCGGAGGGCCAGGGAGCGAAGCAGGCCTCCGTCGCCCAGGCGACCGGGCAGACCCAGCGTTTCCTGTCGGTGCTCGCTCAATACCAGCAAGCGAAGGACGTGACGCTGCAGCGCATGTACATCGAGACCATGCAGGACATCCTGACCCACTCGCCCGCGCTGGTGGTGGACGACCGGCTGAAGGGGCTGGTGCCTTTCCTGCCGCTCAACCTGCCCAACCCGGCCCCGCCAAGGCCCGCTGCGCCGCCCGCCGCCGCGGCCCCCGCCCCGGGAGCCTCGCGATGAGCCGCGTCACGATCGCCGGCATCGCCGCGCTGGTGGTGCTGTTCGTCCTGGTGGAGTCGACGCTGTTCACCGTCGGCCAGACCGAGCAGGCGCTGGTCGCCCAGTTCGGCGAGGTGGTGGGACCGATCCGCAAGCCCGGACTGAACGTGAAGCTGCCGTTCGTGCAGAACGTCATCACCTTCGACAAGCGACTGCTCGGCCTCGAGTTGCCGGGCGAGCAGGTGATCCTGGGCGATCAGCGGCGGCTGGTGGTGGACAGCTTCACCATGTTCCGCATCGTCAACCCGCTGCTCTACTACCAGTCGGTCGGCCCGCTCGAGGACGGCATCCGCGGCCGGCTCAACTCGATCGTGTCGTCCTCGCTGCGCCGGGTGCTGGCCAACAACAAACTGCTCGACGTGCTGTCGGCCGAACGCGACCAGATCATGGCGACGATCCGCGACCAGGTGAACGTCGAGATGAAGGGCTTCGGCGTAGCGATCGTGGACGTGCGCATCCGCCGCGCCGACCTGCCGGACGAGAACACCAAGGCAATCCTGGCCCGCATGCAGTCCGAGCGCCAGCGCGTCGCAGCCCAGGCGCGCGCCGAGGGCGCGGAGGCGGCGCAGCGCATCAGGGCCGACGCCGACCGCGACCGGACCGTGTTGCTGGCCGAGGCGCGTGCCACGGCCGACCGGCTGCGCGGCGAGGGCGAGGGCGAGGCCACCCGGATCTTCGCCCACGCGTACACTCAGGACCCCAACTTCTATTACGCCTGGCGCACGCTGCAGGCCTATCGCGACACGTTCGAGGGCGGCGCCTCGCGGCTCGTTCTTACCCCCGGCAACGAGTTTTTGCGCTATCTTCAGTCCGCGCCGACGGCAACGGGTGAGTAGTTGCCAGCCGCCGCGCTCCGGACCATATCCCGCAGGACCTCCAGGGAACTCTCGATCATGCGCCTGATCCGCTGCCCCTCTGCCCGCGCCGCCACGCTGGCCCTCGCTTTTGCGGTGGCCGCACCGCTCGCTATCGTGCCCAACGAGCCGGCGTTCGCCAGGGGCGCTCCGGAAAGCTTCGCCGACCTCGCGGCCAAGCTGCTGCCGGCGGTGGTGAACATCTCGTCCACCCAGGCAGCGGCCCAGGCCCGCGCCGGAAACCCGGGCCAGGGTCCGGAAATTCCGCTGTTCCCGCCTGGCTCGCCGTTCGAGCAGTTCTTCAAGGACTTCCTCAACCGCAACAAGCCTGGCGGGCGGGGCGACAACCAGCCCACGCCGCCCGACCGGCGCATGCAGAGCCTGGGGTCAGGCTTCATCATCGACGCGTCCGGCCTGGTGGTGACCAACAACCACGTGATCGACGGCGCCGACGAGATCACCGTCACCCTGCAGGACAACACCTCGCTGAAGGCCAAGGTCCTCGGCCGCGACGAAACCGGCGACGTTGCCCTGTTGCAGGTTAAATCGGACAAGCCGCTGCCGGCGGTGCAGTTCGGCGATTCCGACACGGCACGGGTGGGCGACTGGGTGGTGGCGATCGGCAACCCGTTCGGCCTAGGCGGCACGGTCACCGCCGGCATCGTCTCGGCGCGCGGGCGCGATATCCGCCAGGGGCCGTACGACGACTTCATCCAGACCGACGCGGCGATCAACCGCGGCAACTCAGGCGGGCCGCTGTTCAACATGGACGGCCAGGTGATCGGCATGAACACGGCGATCTATTCGCCGTCCGGCGGGTCGATCGGCATCGGCTTCTCGATCCCGGCCAACATGGTCAAGGCGACGGTGGCGCAGCTCAAGGACTTCGGCCATCCGCGCCGCGGCTGGCTGGGCGTGCGCATCCAGCAGGTGACGCCGGACATCGCCGAGAGCCTGGGCCTGAAGGACGCCTCCGGCGCCATGGTGGCCGGCGTGAACGACGGCGGGCCGGCCGACAAGGCCAAGATCCGCAACGGCGACATCATCCTGAAGTTCAACAACCAGGATGTGAAGGAGATGCGCTCGCTGCCGCGCATCGTGGCCGATTCGGAAGTGGGCAAGCAGGTCCCCGTGCTGCTGTGGCGCGACGGCAAGGAAGTGACCATCCAGGCCACGCTGGCCGAGAAGCCGGACGACGTGCAGGTCGCCGCCGCCACGACCGGTCCCGACAAGGGCGAGAAGCCGACGGAGATCTCCGGCCTCGGCCTGAAGCTCGCGCCGATCACGCAGGACGCGAAGGACAAGTTCTCGCTGGGCGCCGACCAGAAGGGCGTGGTGATCACCGATGTCGCGCCAAACAGCTCCGCCGCCGAACGCGGCCTGAAGCCAGGCGACGTGATCGTCGAGGTGCAGCAGGGCGAGGTCACCTCGCCGGCCGACGTGCAGCGCCGGGTGGACACGGTGAAGAAGGAGAACCGCAAGTCCGTGCTGATGCTGATCCAGCGCCAGGACGGGCTGCAATGGGTCCCGCTGTCGATCGGCAGCGACAAGGACAAGCAGCCGGGCTAGGCGCTTGGCCGATCCGGCCACGCTGTTCGGCCCGGGACGGGCGCGCCGTCCTGCCGTGATGGCGCGCCGGCACGTGGTGGTGTCGGGCCATTACTACGCCTCGCTCGCCGGGCTGCAGGTGCTGGAGGCTGGTGGCAACGCGATCGACGCCGGCGTGGCGACGGGCCTCGCGATCGACGTGCTGGAGAGCGAATTCGTCGGCTTCGGCGGCGTGGCACCGGTGATGCTGCACCTGGGCGAGCGCCGCGAGACCCATGTGATCAGCGGCGTCGGCGTGTGGCCGCGCGCCGCCGACCTCGACCACTTCCATCGCCGCTGCGGCGGGCGCATCCCCGAAGGCCTGCTGCACTCCGTGGTGCCCGCCGCGCCCAGCATCTGGATCGCCGCCCTGGCGCGCTTCGGCACCATGTCGTTCGGGGAGGTCGCCGCGGCGGCGATCCGCTTCGCCCGCGAGGGTTTTCCCACCTATCCGTTCCTCGCCGAGCAGCTGGCCGCCCGGCAGAGGGACTTCTCGCGGTGGCCGACTACGGCGGCTATCTTCCTGCCGGGCGGCCGACCGCCCGAGGTCGGGGAGATTTTCGTGCAGGCCGATCTCGGCCGCACGCTGCAGTACATGGCAGACCAGGAACAGGCGCATGCCGGCGGCGACCGGCTCGCCGGCCTGCGCGCGGCGCGCGACGCCTTCTACCGCGGCGACATCGCCACGGCGATCGTCCGCCACCAGCGGGAGAACGGCGGCTGGATCGCCGCCGAGGACCTGGAGGCGTTCGAGAGCCCGGTCGAGCCCCCCTGCCGCATCCGCTTCGGCGAGTTCGAGGTCCTGGGCTGCGGCGCCTGGTCGCAGGGCCCGATGGTGCTGCAGGCGCTCAACATCCTGCAGGGGCTGGACCTGCGCGGGATGGGCCACAACTCACCCGCCTACATCCACGCCGTGACCGAGGCGCTGAAGCTCGCGGCTGCGGATCGCGAGGTGTATTTCGGCGACCCCACCTTCGTGGACGTGCCGCTGGAGGTGCTGCTGTCGGACGGCTACGCCGCCCTGCGGCGGGGGCAGATCGATCCGGCGAAGGCCTGGCCCGGCATGCCGCCGGCGGGCGAGGTCGGCGGTGTCGCGATCCCGCCCTGGCGTCCCGACCCTTCGGCCGGTGCGCCGCTGGCAGATCGCGGAGGGCCGGCCGGAAACGTCCTTCCTGTGCGTCGCCGACGGCCAGGGCAACGTGTTCGCCGCCACGCCGTCCGATCCGACGATCAGCGGTCCCGTGGTGCCCGGTACCGGCATCACCGTGTCGATGTGGGGCTCACGCGGCTACACCGGACCGGAACATCCCGCGCGGGTCGGCCCCGGCCGGCGGCCGCGGATGTCGGCCAATCCGGCAATTGCCATCAAAGCGAACGAGATGGTTATGCCGTTCGGCTCGCCGGGCAGCGAGGTGCTGGGCCAGGCGATGGTGCAACTGTTCCTCAACCAGGCGCTGTTCGGCATGGACCCGCAATCGGCCTGCGAGGCGCCGCGCTTCGCCAGCTACTCCTGGCCGGAGTTGCAGCTGCCGCACGCCTATCGACCCGGCCACCTGTGCGTGGAGGAGGACGTGGGCGCGGCAACCTGCGACGCGCTGGAGGCGCTCGGCCATCGGGTCGAACGCTGGCCGGAGCGGAAGTACCTGGCGGGCTCGGTCTGCACCATCCAGTCCGACCTGCGCACCGGGGTGAAGTCGGCGGGAGCCGATCCGCGGCGCACGGCGTACGCGATCGGCTGGTAGCGCGCCCTCCCCCTCCCAGGAGGGGTTGGGCCAGGCGGGCTGCCCGCCTACCCTGCCCTGCATGTCCGCCTCCCCGATCGGCCTGCTGAAGACCCGCCGCCTGTGGCCCCTCGTGCTCACCCAGTCCTGCGGGGCGCTTAACGACAATCTGGTGAAGAACGCGATCGTCGTGCTGGCGCTGTTCCAGCTGGGCATCGGCGGCACCGGCCTGTCGGCGCTCGCCGGCGCGCTGTTCATCGCGCCGTACATCCTGCTGTCCGCCACCGCTGGCAAGCTCGCCGACCGGTTCGCCAAGCCACGCGTGATCCTGGCCTACAAGCTCGCCGAACTGGCTCTGATGGCGCTCGCCGCAGCCGCTTTCCTGACCGAGAGCGTTCCCGCACTGCTGCTCGTGCTGCTGGGTCTCGGCGTGCAGGCGGCGCTGTTCGGCCCGGTGAAATACGGCCTTCTCCCCGAGCACCTGGCCGAGAACGAGCTGGTCGCCGGCAACGGCGCGATCGAGGCCACCACGTTCCTGTCGATCGTCTGCGGCACCGTCGCCGGCGGAGCGCTGGTATTGCTGCCGCACGGCACCGCCTGGGTCGGCGCCGCCGGCATCGTGCTGGCGCTGCTCGGCCTGTTCGGCGCGAGAATGATCCCGACCTCGCCGGCTGCCGATCCGGCGCTGCGCATCGGTGCCAATCCGTTCGCCGAGACCTGGCGCGTAACACGCCATGCCGCTTCGATCCGACCCATCTGGCTCTCGGTCCTCGGCCTGTCCTGGTTCTGGACCATCGGCGCCACGCTGATGACCGAGTTCCCGGTGGTCGCACGCGACACGCTGGGCGCCGACGGCACGGTGCTGACGCTGCTGCTGACGGTGTTCGCCATCGGCGTCGGCGTGGGTTCGGTGCAATGCGCGCGGTTGCTGCGCGGCGAGGTGTCGCCCCGCCTCGTGCCGTTCGCCGCGGTGGGGATCTCGCTGTTCTGCTGGGACTTCGCGTCGGCCGCCGCCTCCGCCGGCACCATCGCGACGGCGCTGGTCGCGCTGACCACGTTCGCCGGCTGGCGGATGATCGTCGATCTGTTCCTGCTGGCGGCGTGCGGCGGCGTGTTCTCGGTGCCGCTCTACGCCATCATCCAGGACACAGCGGCGCCGTCCGAGCGGTCGCGCATGATCGCCGCCAACAACATCATGAACGCGCTGTTCATGGTGGCGGGCGCCGCGGCCGCCGCCGGAATGGCGGCGATGGGACTGCGCGCGCCGTCGGTGCTGCACGTGGCGGCGGTCGCCAACCTGTCGGTGGCGGTCTGGATCGTGCGCATCCTGCCGCACGAGGTCTATCGCACCCTGCTGCGCTGGTACTTCCATCGCTTTCATCGCCTGCAGGTGCACGGCACCGAGAACTACAGGTCAGCGGGCGACCGCGTGGTGATCGTCGCCAATCACCAGTCCTATCTCGATGCCTGCCTGATCGCCGCGTGCGTGCCGGACAGCCCGACCTTCGCCATCCACACCTCGCAGGCCGCGAAGTGGTACTTCCGGCCGTTCCTCGCCGCGGTGCAGACGTTCCCGGTGGACGTGCAGTCGCCCTACTCGGTGAAGCGCATGGTCGAAGCGGTGCGCGACCATGGACGCAAGCTGATGATCTTCCCCGAGGGCCGCATGACCCGCACCGGCGCGTTGATGAAGGTCTACGAGGGCGCCGCGCTGGTCGCGGACAAATCCCATGCGAAGGTCGTGGCGATCAGCATCGAGGGCCTGCAGTTCAGCCGTCTCGGCCGCATGCAGGGCAGGCTGCGACTGCGCTGGTTCCCGCGCCTCACCGTGATCATCCATGCACCGGTCACGCTGGCACCGTCGGATGCCGGCGACCTGACGCCGCGCCAGCGCCGCGAAGTGATCGGCCGTGCGCTGCAGGACGTGATGGTCGATGCGGTGTTCCACTCGAAGGAGACCGGCAAGACGTTGTTCTCCGCGCTGCTGGATGCGCGCGACGTACATGGCGCACGCACGCCTATCGCCGAGGACATCGACCGCGTGCCGATCGGCTACGGCAGGATGGTGGTCGGGTCGGCTGCACTCGGCCGCGCGCTGGCCGCTGCAGTACCCGGCGAACCGTATGTCGCGCTGCTGATGCCCAATGCCATCGCCTCGGTGGTGGCGTTCATGGGCATGCAGGCGGTCGGCGTCGTCCCTTGCCTGCTGAATGTGTCGGCCGGCGCCGGCGCGATGTTGTCGGCATGCCGCGCTGCAGGCGTGCGCAGCGTGGTCTCCAGCCGCACCTTCGTGGAGAAGGCGCGCCTCGCCAGGATCGTGGAACGCATGGGCGAGGAGGTGCGGTTCGTATGGCTGGAGGACGTCCGTGCGGCGATCGGCCTGCGCGCGAAGCTGCGTGCCAAGGCGGATGCGTGGCGGGCGCGCCGCCTGCCCGGCGCCATCGCCGCTCCAGACGCGCCGGCGGTGGTACTGTTCACCAGCGGATCGGAGGGCGCGCCCAAGGGCGTGGTGCTCAGCCACCGCAACTTGATCGCGAACTGCGCGCAGATCGCCTCGGTGATCGACTTCCATGGCGGCGATATCGTGTTCAACGCGATGCCGATGTTCCATGCCTTCGGTTTGACCGGCGGCACGATCCTGCCGCTGATCTCCGGCGTGCGCACGTTCCACTACCCGAGCCCGCTGCACTACCGCATCGTGCCAGCGCTGATCTATGACACCGATGCAACGATCTGCTTCGGCACCGACACCTTCCTCAACGGCTGGGCGCGCTACGCGCATCCGTACGACTTCTACGCCATGCGCTACATCTTCGCCGGCGCCGAGAAGGTGCGCGAGGAGACGCGACACCTGTTCGCCGACCGCTTCGGCGCGCGCGTGCTCGAGGGCTTCGGCGCCACCGAGACTGCGCCGGTGCTGGCGTTGAACACTGCGATGCACTGCCGCCCCGGCACCGTCGGTCGCTTCCTGCCCGGCATCGCTCACCGGATCGAGCCGGTGGCCGGCATCGAGACCGGCGGACGGCTGTTCGTGCACGCGCCGAACGTGATGCTGGGCTACCTGCGCGAGACTGCGCCCGGCGTGCTGGAAGCGCCGCCGAGCGGCTGGTACGACACCGGCGACATCGTCTCGGTGGACGGCGCGGGGTTCGTCACCATCCTGGGGCGCGCCAGGCGCTTCGCGAAGATCGGCGGCGAGATGGTTTCGATGGGCGCAGCCGAGGCGCTGGCCGCATCGCTGTGGCCCGAGGCGCAGCATGCGGTGATCAGCCTGCCGGACCCGCGCAAGGGCGAGTCCCTGCTGCTGGTGACCAGTCGGCAGGACGCGGACGCGCAGCAGATCCTTGCGGCTGCCAGGACGCGCATGATCGCCGAGATCATGGTGCCACGCGCCGTCCTGTCGGTTCCGTCCCTGCCGCTGCTGGGCACCGGCAAGATCGACTATCCCGCCGTGCAGCTTCTGGCCGAAGACGCACGCGCAGTGGTGCAGGCTCAGGCGGTCCCGGCCTGAGCCGGTCGGGTCATCCCGTCATTTGCCGCGCAGGCTGAGGATGTAGGCGGTCAGATCACGCAGTTCGTCGGGAGTTGCACGCATGTTCTGAATCTGCGGGTGTGGCTTCAACAGGGAGGCGCGCAGCGATTCCGGCGTGGTCGAAGGTCGGCGGGCGACGGCAGCGAAGGTCGGCACGCCGTTCTTGCCGACGGCCTGTGCCGAAGGCGTGACGATGTGACAGGAGCTGCACCACAGCCCTGCCACGTGCCTTCCCTCGGTTGGATTGCCGGTCTCCTGCGCTGCGAGTCCGCATGGCAGCGCCGCAAGAGAGACAGCCGCAAAAATTGCCGCACGGCGGTGCGTCCGTGCGAGAAGAAATCCCAGTTTCATGACCGCAGTGAGGCTCCGGAGGTTCCAGACGGATCGGCAGCGGCACTATCCGCCGCCGGATGATCTTAGGCAATGCATCACGTTGTCCGCTTCGATAGCGTACCAGCGGTCAGCGCGGTGGCATGCGCAGCGCGCCATCCAGCCGGATCGTCTCGCCGTTCAGGAAGCGGTTCGACGCAATGTGCTCAACGAGTGCGGCATATTCCTCCGGCGCCCCGAGCCGCTGCGGATAGGGAATCCCGTCCGCGAGGGCCTGCTGCACCTCCGCCGGCAACCCCTCGACCATCGGCGTATGGAACAGTCCCGGCGCGATGGTCACCACCCGCACGCCGATGCGCGCCAGCTCGCGTGCCGCCGGCAGCGTGAGGCCGATGACGCCAGCCTTCGATGCGGCATACGCCGCCTGCCCGACCTGCCCTTCATACGCCGCGATCGATGCGGTGTTGACGATCACGCCGCGCTCGCCATCGTCCAGCGGTTCGAGCGCGCCCATGTCCGCCGCCGCCAGGCGCAGCATGTTGAAACTGCCGATCAGGTTGACGCGGATCACGCGCTCGAATGCCGCCAGCGGCATCGGACCGTCGCGCCCGACGATGCGCCCCGCGGTACCGACGCCGGCGCAGTTCACCAGCAGCCGCGCCGAGCCATGCGCCTCGCGCGCCTGCGCAACGGCCGCCTCGGCGGACGTGGCGTCGGCCACATCGCAGGCGATGCCGATCCCGCCGATGCGCTGCGCACTGGCCAGGGCGGCCGCCTGGTTGATATCGAGCACCGCCACGCGACAGCCGGCCTGCGCCAGGCGCTGCGCCGTCGCTGCTCCGAGGCCCGAGCCGCCGCCGGTCACCATGGCCGACTGTCCGTTCAGGTGCATGACGGTTTCCTTCGCGAAAGTGCGGCGCGCAGGGCGTCGTCAGCTCAGCCGGGCCGCAACGACACCCTCGATGCCGAGCCACGGGGGGTGCGACGGCCGCCGTCCGGTGCCTGGACCGCGAACGACACCGCTCCGCCCTGCGTCGCGTGAATGTCGGCTACTTCTTCAGCGTGTCCCGCAGGCCGCGCAGGCCGAGATAGTAGCCGACGATGCCGAAGCCGGTGACCAGGCCCAGGCTCACCGTCGCGGTCTCCGACACCGGACCGCGGCGCACCGGGTTCGACATGTGCAACTCGATAGTCGGGAACTTCACCTGGCTGAGCGCGGCGACCAAAGCGGGATAGCCGCGCGAGAAGCCGGCGGGGTTGAAGATCGCCGCGTCGAACCCCTGGTCGTTCGCGGCGTAGAGGCGGTTGATCACCTCGCCCTCGATGTTCGAGTGGAAGATCTCGATCTCCACGCCCAGTTCGTCGGCATAGCCGCGGATGCGGTCGTCGTATTCGGGCAGCGTCATCGGCCCGAATATCTCGGTCTGCACCTTGCCGCGCATGTTCATGCCGGCGCCGTGGATGACCAGGATCTTCGTCATGTCGATGTTCCTCCGGTGTCAGGCGACGCGGAATTCGGCGAGCGAGTCGTAGTCGGGGTCGGCGCCGATGCCGGGCACGTTCGGCGGGCTCACCGTGCCGTCGCTGTTCAGCGTCAGCGTGTGGCGATACACCCGGCCCCACATCGGATCGACTGTGTCGCGGTAGAACTCCAGGATCAGCCCGTTGGAGATCGCCGCGACCAGGTGCACATGGATGTCCTGCGAGCCGTGCGGCGCGATGTCCAGATCGTTGGCCTGCGCCAATGCCGCCACCTTCATGAACTCGGTCACGCCGCCCAGGATCTTGGCGTCTGCGTTCAGGATCGCCGCGCACTCGTGCCTGATCAGGTCGCGGAACCCGTAGCGCGTGTACTCGTTCTCACCGGTCGCGATCGGAATGCTGGTGGCGCGCGCCAGCTTGCGGTGGCCGTCGTAGTCATCGGGCGCCACCGGCTCCTCGAACCAGAACACGTCGTATTCTTCGATGCGCTTCGCCAGCTGGATCGCCTCGTAGTGGCGATAGGCGCAGTTGGCATCGACCATCAGCTTGACGTCCGGCCCCACCGCCTCGCGGGCGACGCGCACGCGCGCCACGTCCTCGGTGATCGGCACGGCGCCGACCTTCATCTTCACCGCCCTGGCGCCCATGCGCACGTTGTCTTCCATCTCGCGCGCGAGTTCCGGCAGACCCTTGCCTTCCTCGTAGTAGCCGCCGGCGATATAGGTCGGCACCCGGTCGCGGAAGCCGCCGAGCAGCTTGTACAGCGGCAGGTTGGCGAACTTGGCGCGGATGTCCCACAGGCCGATGTCGATCGCCGAGATCGCCCGCGTGGTCAGGCCGCGGCGGCCGATCAGCTTCGGCTCCCACATCCGGTGCCACAGCCGCTCGACGTCGATCGGGTCCTCGCCGATCAGCATCGGCGCCAGCCGCGCGATGGTGGCGCGCTCGATGTCGCCGCCGCCGCCGAGGCCGATGCCGGTGATGCCGTCCGAGGTGGCGATCTCGACCACGGCGAAGGTCACGTCCGTGTAGGTGTGCTTGCCGTTGGTGATCGGCTTGTGCCGCGGCCAGCGGAATTCCTTGGTGGTGATGCCGGTGATCTTCATGCCGCTGCCCCTTCAACAGGAGGCGGCATTCAACGGCCTCAGTCCGGCAGGCGCAAGCGCACCGACACCGGACAGTGATCCGACAGGCGCTGCTTCCACTCCGTGCCGGCCTCGCGATAGGTCAGCACGCGCAGCGTGCCGGGCAACAGCCAATCACGCGCCGCGTTGCCCAGTACGATGTGGTCGATGAACGCCTCGCCGCCCCAGCAGGGGCTGGCGCGACCCTCGGTGGCGCGCGCCAATGGCGCCGCCTGCCGCAGCGCAGCCCAGAGCTGGTCGCGTCCGTCCATGTGCCGGTTGAAGTCACCCAGGATGGCGAACGCCACGCCTTCGCTCCGCCTGGCAACGATCCAGTCGACCAGCGCCGGCACCTGCTCGCGCAGCTGGGCGCAGGCGCGGCGCACGCGACCGCTCAGCCGGTCGTCGAAGCAGCCGGTCTTCAGATGCACCGCGAGCACGCGCAGCGGCGGCTGGGTCTCCAATGTGATGTCGGCGCCGCTGCGCAGCTCGCCGCGCGGATCGGCGAGGCCGGTGAGATCGGCATTGACACTGTAACGGATGCCGCGGCGCACGACGATGCCAACGCGTTGCAAGACACGGTCGCGGGTCAGATGGATCGAGTACCGGTCGGGCGGGAAGACCCGGGCGGCGATCGCGACGCCATCGACCTCCTGCACACCGATGACATCGGCGTCGAGCTCGAGCGCATAGCGGCGCAGCAGGTCGATGTCCTCCGGCTGCTTCGGCCGCGTATCAGCGGGGATGTCGCGATCGTTCGTGGTGAGCCATTCCAGGTTCCAGGTGGC
Organism: uncultured Alphaproteobacteria bacterium; assembly: GCA_963812075.1. GTDB lineage: Bacteria > Pseudomonadota > Alphaproteobacteria > Acetobacterales > Acetobacteraceae > JAMXLO01. The sequence goes on along the minus strand of CAWETN010000009.1, from coordinate 170,454 downwards.
GAGCTTCAGCTCCGCCGCCGTCGCCAGCCCCGGCCACAGCAACGCGCACAGCAGCGCCGCGAGACGAAGGCGCAACGGTCAGCCAGCGGCCGCGAGGAATGCCGCGACGCGTGCGGCAAAGGCCTCCGGCTGCTCGATCTCCGGATGATGGCCTGCCTGTTCGATCAGCTCGAACCGCGCACCGGGAATCAGGTCGCTGTACGCCCGTCCATATGCCGGCGTCACCACGCCGTCGCTCGCACCCCACAGCACCAGCGTCGGCACGGCGATGCGGCACAGCCAGCGCGGCAGGCTCGGGTTGTACATGAACGGCTGCCAGCCGTACAGGCACAGCGCGTCGCGATTGCGCGCATGCACCACGATCGCGTCGTCCGACATCGCGTTGAAGTCGGGCGCCCACTTCGCCGGATCGTGCCAGGTGCGCCGGTCAACTTCCGCCGGCGCGGTGTTGAACAGGTCGAGGATGTCGCGGCTTTCGCGGTCGCCGAGCTTGAGCCCCAGGGGATCGACCAGGATCAGCCGCTGCAGGCGATGGCAGCAGGCCGCGGCGATCTCGGCCGCGAGCCAGCCGCCGAACGAGAAGCCCAGCAGCGTCACCTTCTCGTACGGCAGGGCTTCCAGCAGGTCGAGATAGAGATGCACGAGGTCGTAAATCGTGCCGAACCCGGCCGGCCGCGGCGAATGGCCGAAACCGGGGTGCGACGGTGCGACGATCTGGGCCCGTGCCCCAAGCCGATGGAGGAACGGCGCCTGCGGGTCCACCGTGTGCAGGCCGTGCAGCAACAGGATCGGCGGTCCCGTGCCGATGCGCAGGACCTCGAGGTCGATGCCACGGACCGTGAGTCGCTCGATGCCCATCGCGGTTCCTACACGCGCTCGCTGATGCGGATCGCGAGCCGGCAGCCCGTCCTGATTGCCGCCGACAGCAGGCGATAGCCGGGCGCCTGCTCCGCGCCATGCTGCAGCCCGATGTCGCGATGGTGCAGCTCATCCTCGCGGAACGTACTCAGCGTGTCGCGCAGTTCGGCCTCGCCGTCGTCGAGCGCGGCGATCTGCTCGGCGTAGTGCGCGTCGATCGCCTCCTCCACCGCCACGGTACAGGCCATCGCCGCGCGTTCGCCCAGCACCGCGGTCGCCGCCCCGAGCGCGAAGCCGGCCACGTGCCACAGCGGCAGCAGCGCCGTAGGACGCACCCGGCGGCGGGCGATCATGTCGGCGAAGCGATCCAGGTGCTGGCGTTCCTGTTCCTGCATCTCGCGCAGCACCGGCGCCGACTTCGCGCCGGCCAAGCACCGCAAGCTGCCCGGCGTAGATGCGAGCCGCGCCGTACTCGCCGGCATGATCGACGCGGATCATGCGCGCCACATCGGCCGCCTGCGCCCGATCGCCAGGCAGGCGCTGCTCCGCGCTCATGCCGTTCTCCGCCCGCGCCACAGCAGGGCGGCGAGAACCACGGCAAACCCGAGTGCGAACAGCAGGTTCATCGCCGCCATCGAGACCGGCAAACCAGGGATGAGGTAGGCCGCGTCCTCGCACGGCTTGGCCGGACGCGCCGGCAGCTGCGCCAGCCGCTGGGCGACGGTGCCGCCGCTGAAACGCGGCGCCATGCACTCCGGCAGCGGGCTCGGCCAGTAGTGCAACTCGACACCCACATGCACGGCCGCCATCGCTGCATCGGCCAGCATGCACAGCACGATCAGCCAAAGCAGCCGCCACGCCCAGCGCGGCGGCACCACGCACGCCACCAGGCCGACGGCGATCGCCACGCGGTACGGCCAGCGCTCCAGCAGGCAAAGGGCGCAGGGCACCAGCCCTTCCCACTGCTCGGACGCCAGCGCCAGTCCCAGCGCCAAGGCTGCCGCCAGCGTGCTCAGCAACGCGATGCCGCGGATCGAAGGCAGCGTCATGCAGGCGATGTGCCCTGCTTCGAAAGCCCGCGCAAGGCGTTGCCCGTCCGGGGAACGCAACCTAGGCTCGCCGCTGCCAGAGGGAGAATGAAGATGCGCCGAATCCTGTGGGGCCGTGCCACCTCAAGCAATGTCATGAAGGCGATCTGGACGCTCGAAGAACTGCAGTTGCCGTATGAGCGCATCGATGTCGGGGGCTCGTTCGGCAAGACCGACACGGCGGAATACCGCGGGATGAATCCCACCGGTCTGGTGCCGACCCTGCAGGAGGACGACTTCACGCTGTGGGAGAGCAACGCGATCTGTCGCTATCTCTGCCACGCGCACGCGCCGCACTCGAAGCTTTGGCCGCAGGAGCCGCACGCGCGGGCCAACGTCGACCGCTGGATGGACGCGCAGCAGACGCTGCTGAACCGGCCGATCGGCGTGGTGTTCTGGGGCCTGGTACGCACGCCGCCCGACAAGCGCGACGTGGCGGCAATCGCGCAGGGCGTGCAGGACGCCGCGCGCGTCTGGGGCATGGTCTCGGCCGAGTTGGCGAAGCACCGGTACCTGGCGGGCGACGACCTGACGCTGGCCGACATCCCGTGGGGTCCGCATCTGCACCGCTGGTTCAACATGGACTTCGACCGACCCGAGGTGCCGCATCTGCGCGCCTGGTACGACCGGCTGCTGGAGCGGCCAGCCTACAAGCGGCATCTGGCCGGCCCCGTGGTCTAGGTGGCCGGCGCCCAGTTCGATCCCGAGGCTGTCCGGGCTTTCGAGCAGGCGCGCTGGGAGCGCGCCGCTGCCGCCTACCCGACAACGTTTGCCGGCGCGACACGGCCATTCATCGAACCGTTGCTCGACGCGGCGCGGGTGGGATGCGGCGACCGACTGCTCGACCTCGCCTGCGGACCGGGGTTCGTGGCCTCGGCCGCCCATGCCCGCGGCGCGGAGGCGCGGGGGATGGACTTCTCGCCGGCCATGCTCGCGGTGGCACGGGCACGGGAGGCGACAGTCCGCTTCGACCAGGGCGATGCCGAAACTGTGCCCTACCCCGATGCGACGTTCGATGCGGTGGTGTCGAACTTCGGCATCCACCATGTCCCCCGCCCTTTGTTCGCTCTGCGTGAGGCGTATCGCGTGCTGCGGCACGGCGGGCGGGTTGCGTTCAGTTTCTGGGCCGAGCCCAGTGAAAACATCGCGTGGAAGCTGGTACTCGATGCGGTGTCGCGGTACGGTGATCGCGCGGCATCGTCGGCACCCGAGCCGGGCGGCGGCTTTGCTACCGCCGGGCAGTGCGCGTCGGCGCTGGAGGCGGCCGGATTCGCCGAGTGCGCAACGCGACTGGTGCGTGCCCGCTGGCAGCACCGCGACGCGCAGGCGCTGGTGGACGCGCTGCAGGCCGGCACGGCGCGGATGGCGGCGGTCCTGGAGGCGCAACAGCCGACCGCGAAGGTCGCCATCGTCGCGAACATCGCCAGCTGCGCGGCACACTATCGCAACGCAGCAGGCATCGACCTGCCGATCGCGGCGGTCATCGCATCAGGCGTCCGGCGCCGGAAGCCGGCGGATTCCACCTGATGCTCGAGCCCGCGGACCCGGCGCAAGCCGGCGCGATGCCCGCTCGACCGCCGAATCGCACTGCCCATATGGATTGAACAGGAGCAGCGGTCGACGATCAAGAACTTGCGGGTCGTTCGGCACACGGCCACACTATATAGCGTGTCGAAACATCGAGTCGAAGCGGAGCAGCGCAGGAATGGACGACAGCACCCAGGCAGCGGATGAACACCCGATCCGCTTCGACCTGCTGACCGAGAACCCGGTCTACAAGCCGTTCCGCTACCCCTGGGCGTACGAGGCCTGGCTCACCCAGCAGCGCGTGCACTGGCTGCCCGAGGAGGTGCCGCTGGCGGACGACGTGAAGGACTGGCACCGCAACCTGAGCGACGCCGAGCGCAACCTGCTGTCGCAGATCTTCCGCTTCTTCACCCAGGCCGATGTCGAGGTGAACAACTGCTACATGAAGCACTACTCGCAGGTGTTCAAACCGACCGAGGTGCTGATGATGCTGTCGGCATTCTCCAACATCGAGACCGTGCACATCGCCGCCTACAGCCACCTGCTCGACACCATCGGCATGCCCGAGCTCGAGTACCAGGCCTTCCTCAAGTACAAGGAGATGAAGGACAAGTACGACTATATGCAGAGCTTCAGGGTCGATTCGAAGTTCGAGATCGCCAAGACGCTGGCCGCGTTCGGCGCCTTCACCGAGGGGCTGCAGCTGTTCGCCTCGTTCGCCATCCTGCTGAATTTCCCCCGCTTCGGGAAGATGAAGGGGATGGGCCAGATCATCTCCTGGTCGGTGCGCGACGAGACGCTGCACTGCAATTCGATCATCCGGCTGTTCCGCACCTTCGTGCAGGAGAACCAGGAGATCTGGGGCACCGAGACTGAAGCGGGAGATCTACCTGACCTGCGCCACCATCGTGGACCACGAGGACGCGTTCATCGACCTTGCGTTCGAGCAGGGCGCCGTGGAGGGTCTGACGTCGCGCGAGGTGAAGCAGTACATCCGCTACATCGCCGACCGTCGCCTGATGCAACTCGGCCTCAACCCGCTGTACCACGTCGCGCGCAATCCGCTGCCCTGGCTCGACGAGATGCTGAACGCGGTGGAGCACACGAACTTCTTCGAGAACCGTGCGACCGAGTACAGCAAGGCCTCCACCACCGGCACATGGGAGGAGGCTTTCGCCGGCCCGGCCGTCACCGGAGCCACGCTCGCCTTGGGCTCTCCGGCCGACTAGGCCAGCAAACGTCTCGATCAGGCGAAAAACCGGGCCAACCCGGCCGCGGCTGTGACTTTTCGAGGCGCTGCCGCAAAAACTGGAGGCCACGTCGGTGGATTGTGGATAAATAACACCGTCTTTGCGCTGAAATGACGTAGGCTGAAGGTCAGTTAGTGCACAGGCTGCAACGTGATCGCGCGCGATAAGCACGGCGTAGGACGGGAACGAGAATGGGAACGACAACAGACGACAGCGCGAACCAGGTCGAGGAGTTCGGCGGCCCGTCAGACCAGCGGCACACCCCGGTACACGCGCCGGCTATCGGACAAGATTTTGATCGCGTTCCACCATGCCTGCGACCAATCGGATTTCGAGGTGGCCGAGCAATTGCTGCACATCCTCGAGATGATGCTCACGCGCCGGCCGCTCACGCCCGACGGCACCAGGCGGCGCAACATGGAGAGCCTCGTGGCCGCCCACGAGCGGTTGTGGCATCTGCGCCACCCGCACAACGAGGATGCGCTCGCCTAAAGCTCCAGCCGTTCTCCTTTGCGCAGCAGGCTCTCGGTCGTAGCGGTAAAGCCTCCGTCGGAGCCATGCAGGATCAGCCCCGGCAGCACCAGGAACGGCGCGCGACTGCCCTTTACCCCGCGCAGCAGCAGCAGTTTCGCGGCCCTTCCCGGCCCGGCCCAGAGCGGCAGCATGGCGGTCGGTGCGCACCCTGCAACGACGAACGCCTGCATGGCCTCGGGCAGCACGGCCGCTGGCAGGATGAAGGTGAGCGTGCCCCGCGGCCGGAGCGGACGCGCCAGCGCCGCCGCCCAGACCGCCAGCAGTCCTGCGGCGGCACGCTTGGCCGCGCGTCGGGCAGTGTCCGGCGAAGCGGTGCCGGCATCGCTGTGATAGGGTGGATTGGCGCAGGCATGGTCGAACGGCTGATCCGGCGGGACCGCGGCGATGTCGGCTGCGGCGAATGCCAGGTCGGCCCAGCCGTTCGCCGCTGCGTTCTGCCGCGCGAGCGCCGCCAGGCCCGGGTCCCGTTCGATACCGAGCGCGCGTATCCCGGGCACGCGGGCGGCCAGGCAGAGCAGCGTCGCGCCCGCACCGCAGCCGCCTTCCAGGACGCGCGCGCCAGGCCGCGCCGGGATGGAGGCGGCCAGCAGCACAGGTTCGATGCCGCTGCGAAACCCGCGCCGGGGCTGAGCGTAGCGCACCCGGCCATCCAACAGGTGGCCATGCGTCAGTTCGTCGGGCGGGTTCACCGGTTCATGCTGCAATGGTGTTGTTCCGCCCGACCATACTGTCCTAGCGTCCAGCCCTCACCTCGGGAGTTGCCGGCGATGGATCGGAAGACCGCGGCTGGCGTGCTGGGCGCCTGGTTGCTGCTCGGCGGCGCCGCCTGGGCAGACGACTTCCCTGCACGCAAGCCTGGGCTGTGGCAGGTGGACATGGCCATGGCGGGCGGCCCGATGCCGCCGCAGCAGATGAAGATGTGCGTCGATCAGAGCACCGACGCGGAGATGTTCAAGATGGGCATGAATGCCAGCCAGGGCATGTGCGACAAGCCCGACATCCACCGCAGCGGCAGCACGGTGACGATCAGCACGGTGTGCAGAATGGGCGAGTCTCAGATGGCCACCCAGGCGGTGACAAAGTTCACCGGCGACACCGCCTACCACACCGAGGCCAACACGAAGTTCACTCCGCCGATGCACGGGCGCGAGCAGTCCATCGTCACCCAGGATGCCAGGTGGACCGGCCCGTGCCCCGCCGACATGGTGGCCGGCGACATGATGATGCCGAACGGCATGAAGATGAACATGAAACAGATGATGAGCGGCAAGCCGTAGCCGCCCGGCCAGGAGAAAGCTCATGCTGCAGATCAGGCAACTCGACCACGTGGTGCTGCGGGTCACCGACCTGCAGGCGGTGATGCATTTCTACGTCGATGTGCTGGGCTGCACCTTGGAGAAGGTGCAGGAGAAGATCGGGCTGTGGCAGTTGCGCGCCGGGTCGGCGCTGATCGACCTGGTGCCAGTGGATCGCCCGGCCGGCCAGAAGGGCGGCGCGGCACCCGGCCGCGAAGGCCGCAACATGGACCACTTCTGTCTCCAGGTGGAGCCGTTCGACGGCGAGGCGATCATCGCGCATCTGAAGCGGCATGGCTGCGAGCCGGGCCCGGTGGAATCACGCTACGGCGCGAAGGGACAGGGACCGTCGATCTACGTGCCGGATCCGGAGGGCAACATGGTGGAGCTGAAGGGACCGCCCTGGGAGACCTGAGGACTCAGGGCCCCGGCGGCTCGGCCTTCGGCGGGTCGGGAGGCGGGGGTGCCTGTGCCGATGGCGACGCAGGCGGCGGCTCGGGCGTGGCGGCTGTCTGCTTCGCCGGGTCCTGCACCGGCACCGTATAGTCCGGGACAATGCGCGCCTGGTTCCCGGCGATCACCAGCACCTTCTGGCCGACGGGCAGCGGCTCGAGATCCTTCTGCGTGACGCTGAGCAGGTCCCCGTTCGGCTTGCGGACGATATATTCGAAGGCGCGGGTGTCACCAACGACGTGTTCGGCCGCTGTGCCGGCGATACCGCCGACCAGCGAACCGCCCAGGGCGCCGAACGCACTGCTGGCACCGCTGCCGGCCTGCGCGCCGGCAATGCCGCCCGCCGCCCCGCCGACCAGTGCGCCGGCGGTGCCCGACGCGCTGACACCCACCTCGCGCACACCGACGATGACGCCCTGGTCCACCTTGTTCGCCTGCTGCACGGCACCGGCGGCATAGGTGTTGGGCGAGTAGTCCGGGCCGCAGCCGGCAAGGGCGGCGACCAGTGCGGCGGAGAGGGTGAGGCGTGACAGCAAGCGCGGTAAACCTTCGATGGAGGCGGGGTTATTAGCCGAAGCGTGGGGGCCGTGTCTGCTGCCGGGGAAAGCGAACCGCGGCGATGGTTTACTTCCCATAACCAGCTACTACAGGTAGTCGCTTTGCCTCTTACTCGGGTGGCCGAATATCGACCGCTGGCCCTACCGGCGGCGCACCGGTTTGCTGCGACAGGTGATGAGATGGACGGCGAGAGATGGCAAAACCGGTGCCGATGGCCCTCACTAAAACAATGAGACCAATCGCGACTACCCCGGCTATCAGCACAATCTCTATCTCGATCGCCATGAGGACTACTCCCTCTTCGTGCCCTTCTGTTCTTTCGTCTTTTCCGGCGTACGCCATCGTGTCGCGGCAACAAAGCCGCATTCAGTCGGGCGGAGGCGCTAGCCCTTCGGGAATGCTCCCGCCAATCGTCGGGTATAGGGCACATAGGTGTTGACCAGATCGACACGGGCCATCGCTTCACCGAAGGCCTCCGCCGATCCGGGTGCTTGCGGCGTGCGCAACTCCACAATAGCGATGTAATCCGTCCCATCGGGTTGCTTCGCACGGAACAGCCGCGCCTGCGCGACGGCGGGACGATCCGCGTAGAGCGTGCGCAATCCAGCAACGATGGCGCTTCCTGCGTCCTCCGGCACGTGACGAAACCGCCACACCACGACGCGCGCCGCGGGGCCCGCATCGCCGTACAATGCGGCGCCAGGATGCACCTGGACCGCGTCGGCGCGGTACTGCCCCCACACGCGCGACATGATCCGGTGTGTCCACGGCGAATAGCGTTCACCGGCGATGCGTGCATAGGCCGGCCCGCGCAGCACATCGCCGTCGGCCAGGTCGTACAGCGCGAGATAGCGGGGCCAGCCCTCGACGCAGACGAAGCGGTGCGCAGTGAGGAAGCCCTCGCAGGTGGCGCGCTCCGGGAAGTGCTCGGTGTCGTACCAGTCCTGGAACTCCTCCTCGAGTGCCGGCGGCGGTTCCATCATCGCCAGCAGCAGGCCCCTCATGGCAGGTCGGCCGGACGGAAACCGAGCAGCTCGATGAAGCGCTCAGAGTAGCGTGGCCAGGCTTCGGGGTTGACCAGCCGCGGCGGCACGCCGCCGTCGAAGATCGTCAGCCACTGCAGCGCCGTCGCCTCGCACATCTCGGTCATGGTCTCCACCGTCATGCCGGCGATGTGCGGGCTGGCGACGACGTTGTCCATGTTCAGCAGCGGATGCGCCGGGTCCGGCGGCTCCTTCAGGAACACATCCAGCCCCGCGCCGGCGATGCGTCCCGCGCGCAGCGCTGCCTCCAGCGCCGCCTCGTCGTGGATGCCGCCGCGCGCGGTGTTGATGAAATAGGCCGACGGCTTCATCGCCGCGAACTGCGCCGCACCGAACATGCCGAACGTCTCGGCACTGCGCGGACAGTGCACGGTGACGTAGTCCGCGCGCTGCAGCAGTTCGTCCAGTTCCACCTTGTTGGCACCGCGGGCCGCGATCTCGTCGGCCGCCAGGTAGGGGTCGTAGGCGAGCACGGTGTTGTTGAACAGCACGCCGCACAGCTGCGCCATGCGCCGGCCAATATGACCGATGCCGATGATGCCGACCGTCTTGTTGCGCAGGTTGTTGCCCGCATAGGCGCGACGGTCGAGGCTGGGCGTGCGCTTCATCGCGCGCTCGGACTGCGCGATCTTCTTGGTGAGCGACAGCATCAGCCCCAGCGCGTGTTCGGCCACCGGCTCCCAGTTGGTGCCGGACTGGTTCACCACGATCACGCCCGCCGCGGTGCAGGCGTCCACGTCGATCATGTCGTAGCCGGCGCCGGTGGAGCTGACCGCCAGCATGTTCGGGCAGCGTGCCAGCAGCTTCGCATCGGGAAAGAACGGCTCCTGCAGCTCGCCGCGTGCCTGGACCTGGTAGCCGTGCGCCTGGCTGATCTCGGACCAGTTGTCGGGCTGCGGCGTGTCGTAGACCAGCCGCACCAGGTCGATGTCGTCGCGCCGGCCGATGATCGCGTTGGCGATCGGGTCCATGAAGCTGTCGAAATACACCAGGCGCTTCAGATTCACCGCCATTCTCGTCTCCCCCGGATCATCTCGCTTGATCCGCCCAGGTTGGCACGGCTGTGCGCCAGCGTCATGACCCACGTTGCTTCCGGCAGTCCGCCTGCCTAGCCTGCCGCCATGAGCGACCTGTTCTCCCCCGCCGGCGGCTGGCGCGTGCGCATTCTTGATCTATCCGGTGGCGCGCAGCACAACATCGTCGAGGAGGTCGGCGGCTTCGAGACCTTGATGCAGGCCAACGCCTTCGCCCGCCGCTATGTGCGAGATTCGGTGGAGCGCTGCCGCGTGCCGGGAACCACCGCGAAGGAGGTGCTGGAGGCGTGGTTCGCCTTCGGCGAGGATGCCGAGGTGATCGATGCGGGCGAGGCCGGCTGGCGCAGCGCGAACGAGCTTGGCGATTTCGTCGATCACCCGGCGGGTTCCGAGGATCGTGACTGGCGTGCGCTCGATCCTCGGCGCATCGATGACGACGACGACGATGAGTGAGGTCCATCATGGCCGCCTATGAGTTCGTCACTGTCGATGTGTTCACCGATCGCCGCGTTCGGCGGCAATCCGCTCGCGGTGTTTCCCGACGCGCGCGGGTTGACCGACGAGCAGATGCAGGCGCTGGCGATGGAGTTCAACCTGTCGGAGACGACGTTCGTCCTGCCGCCCGACAATCCGCAGCATCATGCGAAGGTGCGCATCTTCACCCCACGCGCCGAGTTGCCATTCGCCGGCCATCCCAATGTCGGTACCGGCTACGTGCTGGCGCCAGCGCGACGCCGATCCGCCCGAGCACTATGTGTTCGAGGAGCTTGCCGGCCTGGTGCGGGTACATCTGCTGCGCAGCGGGCATGCGATCAACGGCGCGCGCATCTCCGCCCCGCGTGCGCTGTCCATCGACATCGATATCCCACAGGATGTCATTGCGTCCTGTGCCGGCCTGACCGAGGACGACATCGCCACCAGGGCGCACACGCCGCTGGTCGCCTCGGTCGGCACCCCGTTCGTCATCGCCGAGGTCGCGAGCGTGGCCGCACTGTCGCGCGCCAGCCCCGACATCGGCGCGTTCCGTGCGGCGGCCGAACGCTTCCCCGACATCGCGACGCGGTTCTCGCTGCATCTCTATGCGCGACGCGACGGCGACGCGACGCGACTCGCCGCGCGCATGTTCGCCCCGCTTGGCGGCGTGCTGGAGGACCCCGCGACAGGCAGCGCCAACGCGGCGCTGGCGGCGCTGCTGACGTCGCTGGCGCCGGGCGAGAATGCCGATCTGTCCTACGAGATCCTGCAGGGCGTCGAGATGGGCCGGCCCAGCCAGATCATCGCCTCGGCGCGCAAGACGGCAGAAGGGCCGGTGCTGGCGACGGTCGAAGGAAGCTGCGTGCCGGTCATGCGTGGATCGGTGGAGCTGTAGCGCCTACTCCACCGTCACCGACTTCGCCAGGTTGCGCGGCTGGTCCACATCGGTGCCCTTCAGCACCGCCACGTGATACGCCAGCAGCTGCACCGGGATCGCGTACAGGATCGGTGCCACGAACGGATCCACCGCCGGCAGCACGATCGTCTCGGTCGCGATGCCCCGCAGCTTCGCCGCCCCCGCCGCGTCGCTGAACACCATGATCTGGCCGCCGCGCGCCGCGGCCTCCTGCAGGTTCGACGCCGACTTCTCGAACAGCGGACCCGACGGCACGATGGCGATCACCGGCACGTCCTTGTCGATCAGCGCGATCGGCCCGTGCTTCATCTCGCCGGCGGCGTAGCCCTCGGCGTGGATGTAGCTGATCTCCTTCAGCTTCAGCGCACCTTCCATCGCGATCGGGAAGCAGTTGCCGCGCCCGAGGTAAAGCACGTCCCGCGCCTGCGCGACGCGCTGCGCCAGCGCCTTGATCTCGTCGTGCCGGTCCAGCACTTCGGCCGCGCGGCTGGGCACCTCGAGCAAGCGCAGCGGTCATCGCCGCCTCCTGCGCCGCGGTCGATCGCGCCGCGCGCCCGGCCCGCGGCGATCGCCAGGCACGCCAGCACCGAAAGCTGCACGGTGAACGCCTTGGTGCTGGCGACACTCATCTCCGGCCCGGCCACGGTTTCCAGCACGGCATCCGACGCCCGCGCCATGCTGCTCTCCGGCACATTCACGATCGACAGCACGTGCTGGTGCTGCTCGCGCATGTAGCGCAGCGCCGCCATGGTATCGGCCGTCTCGCCCGACTGGCTGACCAGGATGCCCAGCCCACCCTTCGCCAGCGGCGGCGTGCGGTAGCGGAACTCGCTCGCCACATCGGCGTCGGTCTGGATGCGCGCGATCGCCTCGAACCACCAGCGGCCGACCAGCCCGGCGTAGAACGCGCTGCCGCAGGCGCTGATGGTGATGCGCGGCAGCGTGGCGAAATCGAACGGCAGTTCGGGCAGTGCAACGGCGCGCGTCGCGGGATTGACCATGCGATGCAGCGTGTCGCCGATCACTGCGGGGTGCTCGTGCAGCTCCTTCTCCATGAAGTGGCGGAAGTTGCCCTTGCCGATCGCCGACCCGGTGAGCCGCGTCAGCTTCACCTCGCGCTGCACTTCGGCACCGTCGGCGCCGAAGAAGCGTGCGCCCTGGCGATCGACCACGGTCCAGTCGCCGTCGCTGAGATAGGCGATGCGCTGCGTCAGCGGCGCCAGCGCCAGGCCGTCGGAGCCGACGAACATCTCGTTCTCGCCGAAGCCCACCGCCAGCGGAGCGCCGTGCTGGGCGCCCACGATCAGTTCGGGATGGCCGGAGAAGATCATTGCCAGCGCGTAGGCGCCCTCGAGCCGGCCGAACGCCGCGCCGGCCGCAGCGACCGGATTCATGCCGCGCCGCAGATTCAGATCGACCAACTGCGCCACCGTCTCGGTGTCGGTCTCGGTGCTGAACGTCTGGCCGGCCGCCTCGAGTTCGGCGCGCAACTCGGCGTGGTTCTCGATGATGCCGTTATGCACCACCGAGACCAGCGACGTGCCGTGCGGATGTGCATTGCTTTCGGTTGGCGCGCCGTGCGTCGCCCATCGGGTGTGACCGATGCCGGTGGTGCCGGACAGCGGCGAGCGATCCAGCGTGGCCGCAAGGTTGCCAAGCTTGCCCTCGGCGCGGCGGCGCTCGATATGGCCATTCACCAGCGTGGCGATGCCCGCGCTGTCGTAGCCGCGATATTCCAGCCGTCGCAGCGAATCCAGGATCAGCGGCGCGGCCGGCCGCGAGCCGATGACGCCGACAATGCCGCACATCTAGCGCCGCTTCCCCTGCTGCTTCTGCCTGAGCAGCACGGCCCGGCCGGGTTTGTTCTCCTGCCGCGCGCGTGCCAGCGCCAGCGCATCGGCCGGAACGTCCTCGGTGATGACGCTGCCGGCCGCGACGATCGCCCCGTCGCCGACCGTCACCGGGGCAACCAGGGCAGTGTCAGAACCGATGAATGCGCGCGCGCCGATGGTCGTACGATGCTTGCTGTATCCATCGTAGTTGCAGGTGATGGTCCCAGCGCCGATGTTCGTCGCAGCACCGATCTCCGCATCGCCAAGATACGCGAGGTGGTTCGCCTTGGTGCCCGCTCCGAGCTTCGACGCCTTCACCTCGACGAAATTGCCGACATGCACCTGCTCGCATAGTTCGGCCCCCGGACGCAGCCTGGCATGCGGCCCGACGATGCAGTCAGGCCCGACGATGCAACCTTCCAGGTAGGTGAACGAGCGAATCTGCGCGCCAGCCGCGATCTTCACGCCCGGCCCGAACACGACGTTCGGCTCGATCGTGACGTCGGGTGCGAGTTCGGTGTCTGCGCACAGGAAGACCGAGGAAGGGTCGGTCACGGTGACACCTGCCTCCATGGCGGCGGCGCGCAGCCACGACTGCACCACCGCCTCGGCCGCCGCAAGCTCGCCCCGCGAGTTGATTCCGGCCAGCTCTTCGGCGGGCGCCTCGACCGCGACGACGCGTGTGTTGTCCGCGCGTGCCCGTGCGACGACGTCGGTCAGATAGTACTCGCCCTTGGCATTGTCGGCCCGCACCTCGGACAGCCATCGCCGCATGTCCGCCGCCGAGGCGCACAGCACACCGGCGTTGCACAGCGTCTCGGCGCGTTCATCTTCCGCCGCGTCGAGCCATTCGACGATGCACTCGACATAGCCCTCGCGCACCATGACGCGGCCATAGCGGGCCGGATCGGCCGGACGGAACGCGAGCAGTGCCAGGGCGGCATCTCCGGCGGCGCGGCGCTGCAGCAGCCCCCGCAGCGTAGCGGGCCGGATCAGCGGACAATCCGCATAGAGCACGGCCACCTCGCCGTCACCGAAATACCGCGCGGCTGTCAGGGCAGCATGCGCCGTGCCGCGGCGTTCCTGCTGCACGACGCAGGCGTGCGGTGCCGCCTCCCGCTGCACCGCCGCCATATCCGGCCCAGTCACCACGACGATCCGGTCGAACGCCTGCTCGCAGCTCGCCAGCAAATGACGCAGCATCGAGCGGCCGGCGATCCGATGCAGCGCCTTCGGCTGCGTCGATTTCATGCGCGTGCCGAAACCGGCGGCCAGGATCACGGCGGTGCTTGTCATCGCGGCCTCTTGCATCCCGAACGTTGTTGTGGCGGGACAGGCTACGCCGTGTCAAAGCCTGTCGCTATCCTGCTGGTTCAATTCCCGTATCGGAGTGCAACACCTTGAGCCGCACCCTGCTGTTCGACCTCGACGGGACGCTGGTGCATTCCGTTCCCGACCTTGCGGCGGCGCTGAATCGACTGATGCAGGCGCGTGGCCTGCCCGGGTTCTCGCAGCCCGAGACGGCGCTGATGGTGGGCGACGGCGTGGCGAAGCTGATCGAGCGCGCCTTCGCCGCCCGCGGACGTTCGCCCGACGCGGGTGCGGTGTCCTTGTTTTCGGCCGATTATGCTGCGCACGCTTCGGAACAGACGCGAGCCTATCCCGGCGTTGCACAAGGGCTGCACGCGCTGGCCGATGATGGCTGGAGACTGGCCGTCTGCACCAACAAGTTGGCAGCGGCAGCCCGATCGCTGCTGGGAGACCTGGGTCTCGCCGAATACTTTGCAGCGATCGGCGGCGGCGACAGCTTCCCGGTACGCAAGCCCGATCCTGCTCACTTGCTGGCGACGTTGGCGGCCGCCGGCGGCGATGCTTCACGCGCAGTGATGGCAGGCGATCATGCCAACGACGTGGCTGCCGCCCGCGGAGCCGGCGTGCCGTGCATCTTCGTCACCTGGGGGTACGGCCCGCCCGCAATGGCGGCCGGTGCCGCCGCGGTCGCGAACGATTTCGGCGAACTGGTCACGGCGGCCCGGCATTTGCTCGCCGGCGAAGACTGATCGGCGGCCGGCAAACCATCGGCCGAACCCGGCCCATCACTGCCGGGTTCGAACGATGCCACTGACCACGCGGTAATTACCTGCGGCAACATTCCTGGCCACCCCGGTCGCGCACACAGTGACCGCGCAGCCATTCTGCCCGCTGATGCGATGTACAGCCAGATTCCCGCCTGCATGACGGAGCGTTTCCCGACCGAGGTTCGCTGCACGGCGGCGGCGTTCTGCTATCATGTCGGGGCGATCTTCGGTGGGCTTGTCACGCCGGTGCTGGCGTGGTTCGCGGTGGTGCCCGACCTGGAACTGCTGCCCGCCGGTCCGGGCGGCGCCTGAACGGTTCACCCGCGGCCGGTGACGGCAGAAGCCGCATCGGCCGCAACCGTTCCCGTTACACCAGCCGCAGCCGCGTGGTGCCGCCACGACGCAGCACGACCACAGCACGCTGACGGAACCGCGCCGCGATGCGGATCACCGGGCGCGGATCGCCGCCGACCAGCAGCATCGGCTCGTGCCACCGGTGCAGGCGACCCTCCGCCTCGATCACCGTGAAGCCGGACAGAAGCTGGCGCAGGCGGCGCTGCATGCGCCGGTTCCAGCCATCCGGCCGGCGCCGCGACCGCGGATTCCAGGCCGTCACCAGGGTGGCGGTGCGCGCTCCCCGCTGAAGCAGCGCCGGGTCGGGTGCACGCCGGCCGATCCGTATGACGATCCCGGCGCACCGGTACTCCGTCAGCCGCCAGGCGCGCATCAGCCGTGGCGGAATGCCCGCGACGGCCTGGCTCACCCGGCCAGCGCCACCGCCGGCCGCCGTGCGATCCGCAGCACCAGCAGCGATGCGATCAGGCAGGTCGCTCCGCTGATGATGAAGGCGCTCAAATAGCTGCCGGTGGCATTGCGCAGCACGCCGGCGCCGAGGGCCGCAATTGCGCCGCCGATCTGATGCCCGCAGACGATCCACGACACGATCACCGGTGCGTCGCGGCGGCCGAACACCTCGTTGGTCAGCGCGACGGTCGGCGGCACCGTCGCCACCCAGTCCAAGCCGTAGAACACCGCGAAGATCGACAGGCTGACCACGTTGAAGTTGGTAAACGGCAGGATCATCAGCGACAGTCCGCGCAGCCCGTAGTACCAGAACAGCAGGACGCGCGCATTGTAGCGATCGGTGAGCCAGCCGGACGCCGTGGTGCCGATCAGGTCGAACACGCCCATCACGGCCAGCAGGCTGGCGGCGCTCACCGCAGGGATCCCGTGGTCGATGCAATAAGAGATGAGATGGGTCGCCACCAGTCCGTTGGTGGAGAAGCCGCACACCGCGAAACTGGCGAACAGCAACCAGAAATCCAGCGAACGCGCGCCACGCGCCAGTCCCGACAACGCCACCATGACCGGGTTTCCGCTGCTGACGACGATCGGCGGTTCCGCCGCCGCGCCGTACGGCCCGAGGCCGACGCTGCCGGGACTTTCCGCCAGCACGAGCGTCACGACCGGAATGAGCGCGAGAATGACCAGCGCCACCAGCCACGGCACGCTCTGCCAGCCGAAGCGCTCCGCCAGGCTTGCCAACAGGGGCAGGAAAACAAGCTGTCCGCTTGCGTTGCTCGCCGTCAGCAGGCCGACGACCAGGCCGCGCCGCGCGACGAACCAGCGGTTGGCCACCGCCGTCGCCATGCCGATCATGCCAGCCCCCGAGCCGACGCCGACCAGCACACCCCAGGTGGCATAGAGTTCCCACGGCCGCGTGGCGAACGCCGCGCCGATCGACCCGGCGACCAGCAGGGACAGCGACGTGAGGACCGTGGCCCGCATGCCGATCCGCTGGATCAGGGCCGCGCCGAACGGCCCGACGAGACCCCCCAGGAGAATGTTGAGCGAGACGGCGCCCGAGATCGTCGCCGCATCCCAGCCGAAGGCGTGCTCGAGCGGCACGATAAGCACGCCCGGCGCGGCGCGCACGCCGACAGTGGCGAGGATGACGGTGAACATCACGCCGACGACGATCCATGCATAGTGGATGCGTCCGCCAAGCAGCCGCACTACGTGACGAGGCCCCATCACCTGCCCTCTCCGGTTCTTGCATTACAAATGACGGCCGTCATATGCTTGTCAAGCCAATACATGACGATCGTCATGCAAAACAGGGATGGGACGCATGCGGGCAACGGCAGAGCGGAAGGCCGAGACGCGCGAGAGGATCCTCGCGGCCGCCGGCGATCTGTTCCGGGCGCATGGTGTGGATGGAGTCGGGGTCGACGCGATCATGCACCGTGCCGGGCTGACCCATGGTGGGTTCTATGCCCATTTTCCGTCGAAAGAGGCGCTGGTGGCCGAAGTGTCCGCGGCCTCGCTCGCACGGGCCGCTGCACGGTGGGAGCGGATCAGCCACGAGACCGACCCGGCGACCGCACTGGCGCGCATCGTGCAAAGCTACCTCGACCCGGCACACGTGGCGGCGGTGGAGCATGGCTGCGTGCTGACGACGCTCGGCCCCGATATCGCGCGGCGCGAGGACGCGCGGCCGGCGATCACCGCCGCGATCCGACGGATGGTCGATGCGCTCGCCCACTGCCTGCCGGAGCGGCGGCGGCGAAAGCGGGCTCTGGCGGCGCTTTCCACCCTGGTCGGCGCCGTGGTGCTGGCTCGGCTATGTGACGACGGCCAATTGGCCGAGGAGCTGCTCGCGGCTGCGGAAGAGACGGCAGGCAAAGCCGCGGCACGTTAACCAATCCCAAGGTCCGGAAGTCTTCTCTGGCGCAAGGAAAATTCCCGCGGTATGAGACTCGCCGGGGCACTACGCATGCTTAACGCCGACCTTAAGGCGAGAGCAGCCGACGGGTGGTGTGACACCGTTGGATCGCCATGTCGGACGCCGCATCAGGGGAAAACGTCGCGCGCTGGGGACTGACCGAGGACGTTCTGGCCAGATCTCTCGGCGTGGACGTGGCGACGGTCAGGGCCTACGAGCGCGGCACCGGGCGGGTGCCGTCGGAGCATCTTGTACAGCCTGGTGGCGATCAGCTACTTCTTCCCGGCCACGCCCTGCCCCAGGTCGTGACGACGTCGCCATCGAGCAGGACGAGGTCGAAGGCGACATAGGCCTTGGAGATCAGCGCCAACGCATCTTCCCGGCTGCCGTAAAGCAGGGCGAGATCGGCTTGGCGCACGTAGTGGTAGGGATCGACCTCCGAGACCGCGGAGCGATTGGTTCCCAGATCGCGCAGACGCCGCATGTTGCATGGCCCCTAGCCAGGAGTGGCACCCATATGGGCCATGTTATCGCTTCTGCAACGTTGCCCGGACGCGGCCTTTCGGTGCGGGGGAATTGTGCTAAAGGCCGCGCCCAATGCGCCACTACCTCGACTTCGAGAAACCGATCGCCGAACTGGAGGGGAAGATCGAGGAACTCCGGCGCATGTCGGAGCCCGACGGCCTCAACATCGCCGAGGAGGTATCGCGCCTCACCTCGGTGGCCGACCGTCAGCTGCGCACGACCTATGCCAGGCTGACACCCTGGCAAAAGACCCAGGTGGCGCGGCATCCGGACCGGCCCAAGGCGATGGACTACATCGCATCGCTGATCAGCGACTTCACGCCTCTGGCGGGTGATCGCGCCTTCGCCGACGATGCGGCGGTACTGGGCGGGCTGGGACGCTTTCGCGGGCGGTCGGTGATGGTGCTGGGAACCGAGAAGGGGTCCGACACCGACACCCGCGTGAAGCACAATTTCGGCATGGCGCGGCCCGAGGGCTACCGCAAGGCACGCCGGCTGATCGAGCTGGCCGGCCGGTTCGGTCTCCCGGTGCTGAGCTTCGTGGACACCTCGGGCGCATTTCCCGGTATCGACGCCGAGGCGCACGGCCAGGCGGAGGCCATAGCGCGATCGATCGAGGCCTGCCTCGAGGCCCCGGTGCCGCTGGTCGCCACCATCATCGGCGAAGGCGGGTCGGGTGGCGCGATCGCACTGGCAGCCGGCGACCGCGTGCTGATGCTGGAGCACGCGATCTATTCGGTGATCTCGCCGGAAGGCTGCGCTTCGATCCTGTGGCGCGATGCGGCGCAGGCGACCGCGGCGGCCGAGGCGCTGCGGCTGACCGCGGAGGACCTGAAACGGCTCGACCTCGTGGATGTGGTGATCCCCGAGCCATTGGGCGGCGCGCAGCGGGACGCGGCGGCGACCATCGCCGCGGTGGGAGACACGGTGGCCCAGGCGCTGCTGCCGCTGGTCGGACTGGACGGGCCGACACTGAAGGCGCGGCGGCGCGAGCGGTTCCTGAACGCGGGGCGTGAGGGACTCGGATAGGTGCGACTGTCCCGCTGGACGATGATCGGCGGGCCGCTCGGGGTGGTCGCAGCCGCGGCGGTCTGGCTGGGCCTTGCCCGGGTGTTGCCGGTCGACGACGCGGCGACGTTGCCGCAACGCCTCGCGTTGGCATGCGCCGCACTGTTGCCGATGGCCTGCGTGCTCAACGCGATGGTCCTGGTGCAGATGCGGCAGCGCGCGCGCAGCGGCGCGGTCGATCCGCTCGCCGGCAACGATGACAGGCTGCTGAGGGTCAACCAGCGCGTGCTGACCAACACGGTCGAGCAGCTTGCCGGCTTCGCGCCGTCGCTGCTGGCCCTGGCGGCCGGTGTCGCACCCGGATGGATGCGTCATGTCGTCGCGACAGGGCTTACCTTCGCCGTGGCGCGACTGGTGTTCTGGGCGGGCTACCTGCAGGGGCCGGCGACGCGGGCGCCGGGCATGGCAGCGACGTTCGCGGTCAATGTCGCCACGCTGTTGGCGGCGATCGTCGTGTGGTCGCGCTAGTGGCTTGACCCGACGCGGCTTCCTTCCGACGCTCCCGCGTCTTTGGGAGGCACGCCGATGGCAGACCTGGATCCACGCCGACAGGCGCTGAAGGACGACTTCATCGCCAATCGCGGCTACTGGAGCGCGCTGTGGGACGGCGTGCTCGAGCTGGCGCCGGATTTCTTCGAGGCCTACAGCGCATTCTCGTCGGTGCCGTGGAAGCACGGCACGCTGCCGCCGAAGATCAAGGAGCTGATCTACGTCGCGATCGATGCCTCCACGACGCATCTCTACAATCCGGGCACGCGCGTGCACATCGCCAATGCGCTGAAGCAGGGCGCGACGCGCGACGAGGTGATGGAGGTGCTGGAGATCGTCTCGGTACTCGGCATCCACACGATGTCCACCGGCCTGCCGATCCTGATCGACGAGCTGCGCAGGTCGGGCCGCGGCAGCGAGGTGAAGGAAGGCCCACTGGGCGCGGAGCAGGAGCGGCTGAAGCGCGAATTCGTCGACAATCGCGGCTACTGGAATCCGGTGTGGGAGCAGTTGCTGCAGCATTCGCCGGAATTCTTCGACGCCTACTCGCGCCTGTCGTCGGTGCCGTGGAAGCATGGCACGCTGGCGCCGAAGATCCGCGAGCTGATCTACATCGCGATCGATGCCGCGACCACGCATCTCTATCTGCCCGGCCTGCGCACGCATATCCGCAACGCTCTCGGCCACGGCGCGACAGTGGCCGAGATCATGGAGGTGCTGCAGCTGACCAGCGTACTCGGCATCCACACCATCACCGAGGGCGTGCCCGCGCTGCTCGACGAGGCGAAGAAGGCGGCCTCCGGCGCGGCTTGATCAGCCTTGCATGCGGGTGGCGGCGCACCTAGGTTGCGCCCCGCCAGCGGGGCGTGGCGCAGCCTGGTCAGCGCGCCTGTTTTGGGTACAGGAGGTCGTGGGTTCGAATCCCGCCGCCCCGACCAGTCGGAACGAGAGGTCCCATGCGCGCGCGCATCTACCAGCCGCCGAAGAACGCCATGCAGTCCGGCTGGGCTGCGACGCACGAATGGGTACTGGAGTTCGAGCAGTCCTCGCCGCGCCGGCCCGATCCGTTGATGGGCTGGATCGGCAGCGCCGATACCCAGGCGCAGGTCCGGCTTACCTTCGCCACGCGCGAAGAGGCGGTGGCGTATGCCGAACGCAACGGCATCGCCTACGATCTGGAAGTGCCGCAGCAGCGGCGCGTGCGGCCGAAGGCCTACGCCGACAACTTCCGCTACGGCCGGATCGAGAACTGGACGCATTGAGGCAGTTCAGGCGCGCTTCCAGCCCCAGCCGCGCAGCAGGCCCAGTACCACCACGGCAGTCGGCAGCAGGGCAGCGGCGCGGAACGTAAAGCCGAAGCCGGCGAGGAAAGCCGGCACTTCGGCGATGCCGTCGGCCGACGCGGCGCCACGCCAGGTCTGGAACAGCAGCATCAGCACGGTGGCGCCGGTCACCGTGCCCAGGGTGCGCGTCATCATCACGAGGCTGCCGGCGACGCCGCGGTCGGCGCGCGGGATCGAGGCGGTGACGATGTCGAAATACGCCACCTGGAACAGGCCCGACGCCGACGCCCTGCAGCACCATCGCGGCGGCCAGGACCGCCAGGTCGGGCGTTGCATCGGCGCCGGCGATCAGGACCTGCCCGACCGCCATGGCGGCGGCCCCCAGCAACGCCAGCCGCCGCGGCGGCACAAGCAACGCCAGGCGCGCGGCGAGCGGCGCGGCGACCGCCGTACCGATCGGCGAACATGCCAGCAGCAGGCCGGTCGCGAGCGGCGAAAGCCCGCCGAAGCGGCTCAGGTAGAACGGCACCAGCAGCAGGACCGAGAACCCGGCGAGGCTCAGCGCGGCGTGCCCCGCGTTCAGCAGCGAGAAGTCGGGGTCGCGGAAGAACCGCAGGTCGATGATCGGCCGCGCGACCCGCCGCTCCTGCGCCACAAACGCTGCGGTCGCGGCGGCGCAGGCAACGGCGGCGAGCGACGCCCACACGCCGCTGTACTGAAGCTGATTGAGCGCCAGCAGCATTGCGCTGATCGCCAGCACGAGCAGGCCGCCGCCGGCGGCGTCGAAGCGTTCGCGGCGGGCGGGGCGCGCGTCGGCCGGCAGCAGCCAGGCCAGCAGGAACGCCAGCAGGGCGAGCGGCGCACGGAACCAGAACACCGCCGGCCAGTCGATCAGCGGCACCAGCAGTCCTGCGATCAGCGGCCCGAGCGCGCCGCCCAGGCCGATCACCATGGTGTAGACGCCGAGAACCCGCGTGCGCGATGTCTCGGCGTGCAGGCTGGTGGCGAGCGCGGGCCCACAGCTCAGCACCAGCGCCGCGCCGACGCCCTGCAGCACGCGCGCCGCCAGCAGCGCGCCGTAGCTTGGTGCCAGTGCGCACAGCACGAAGGCGACCGCGCTCCACAGGCTGCCGGCGAGGAAAACGCGGCGGTAGCCCAGCATGTCGCCGACCCGGCCGAACACCAGCATCAGCGCGGCGTAGGTCAGCGTGTAGGCGATCACCACCCACTGGATCGCCGGAATCGGCAGCCCGAACGCACGGGTGATGAACGGGAAGGCGAAGTTGACCGACGAGTCGAACGGCACGACCAGCGTACCGAGCGCGACGACGAGTACGCCGAAGCCGGGTCGCGCCGCGAACGGCGCGAGGCGGCGGATCAGACGGACTTCTTCAGCGACGGCGAAGCCTTGAAGCGCACCGTCTTGCCGGCCTTCACCTTGATCGCCTCACCGGTGCGCGGGTTCAGCCCCTTGCGTGCCCTGGTCTTGCGCACGGTGAAGGTGCCGAAGCTGGGCAGGGTAAACTTGCCCTCCTTCTTCAGCGCCTTGACGATCGACTGCATCAGGTCGCCTGCCGCACGGTTCGCCGCGATGCCGGTAAGTTCGGCCGAGTCCTGCAGTACCTGGGCGATGAAGGCCTTGGACATCTTCTCTCCTCGCATGAACCACGGTGCGCGGCGAATCGCCGGCGACTTCGCAACAGTTCTTAGACGGCTCGCGAGGAATGCGCCAGACCCTCTGCGGATCTTCGCAGTGTCCGCCTACAGGACGGCGAAGGGCGACTAGACCGGCTCGGTATCCAGCGCGTAGCCGGCGGCGCGGACGGTACGCACGATGTCGAGGTCGCCCTCCGCGTTGATCGACTTGCGCAGCCGGCGGATGTGCACGTCCACGGTGCGCGGCTCGACATGGATGTCCTGGCCCCACACCGCGTCCAGCAACTCCTCCCGCGAGAATACCCGGCGAGGATGCTGCATGAAGAACTCGAGCAGGCGGAACTCCGTCGGGCCGAGATGGATCGGCCGGCCGTTGCGCTGCACGCGATGTGCGGCGAGATCCATCGTGATGTCGTGGAACGCGAGCTGCCCCTTCACCGGCAGCGAATTCGACCGGCGCAGCAGGGCACGCATCCGAGCCAGCAGCGCCTCCATCGAGAACGGCTTGGCGATGTAGTCGTCCGCCCCGGTGTTCAGCCCGCGCACCGCGTCCTGGTCCTCGGTGCGCGCGGTGACCATGATCACCGGCAGATCGCGCGTGGCCGAGCGGCGGCGGAGCTGGCGGCATACTTCGAGGCCGGACATCTGCGGCAGCATCCAGTCGAGCAGCACCAGATCCGGCTGCATCTCGGCGATCCGGGTCAGCGCCTCCTGGCCGTCGGCCGCCTCCTCGACGCGATAGCCCTGCTTCTCCAGATTGTAGCGCAGCATGGTGGCCAGGGCCGCTTCGTCCTCCACTACCAGCACGAGCGGCTTCGCCAGGCTGGAAACACCTTCTGCCATGTGGTGCCTCATTCTCTCGGTCGGATGACGGCGTAGGCCGACGTATCGCCCTTCGGCCGAGCGTCGGGCAGCGACTCGCCCTTCACCGCGTAATAGAGGTTCTCGGCGACGTTGGTGGCGTGATCGCCGATCCGTCTCCAGGTTCTTGGCAATGAACAGCAGGTGCGTGCACGGCGTGATGTTGCGCGGGTCTTCCATCATATAGGTGATCAGCTCGCGGAACAGCGCGTTGTAGATGTCGTCCACCACCTGGTCGGATCGCCAGACCTCGACCGCCTTGTCGGCGTCGTTGTCGCCGAGTGCGTCGATGATCGACTTCAGCTGGCCCTGCACCAGCCGCGCCATATGCGCCAGCCCGGCCAGCGAATACGGCAGCGAGAACTGCGACAGCACGATCGAACGCTTGGCGACATTGGCGGCGTAGTCGCCGATCCGCTCGAGGTCGCCGGTGATCTTCAGCGCCGCGACGATCTGGCGCAGATCGCCGGCGACCGGCTGGCGCAGTGCCAGCAGGCGGATCACGAAGGTCTCGATCTCGCGCTCGAGCGCGTCGACCTTCGGGTCCTCCTCCACCGCGCGGGTGGCAGAGGCGGCATCACGCTGCATGATCGCGTCGGCGGCGAGCGCCACCTGCGTCTCCACGATGCCACCCATCTGGGTCATCATGCCGCGCAGCTTCTTCAACTCCTGGTCGTAGCTCTTGACGAGATGCTCCGGCACTCCGGACATATTTGCCTCCGTCAGCCGAACCGGCCGGTGATGTATTCCTGGGTGCGGCGCTCGCGGGGGGCGGTGAACATCTGTCCGGCGGGGGCCACCTCCACCATCTCGCCCAGGTAGAAGAACGCCACCTGATCGGCGCAGCGCGCCGCCTGCTGCATATTGTGGGTGACGATCGCGATGGTGAAGTCGTGCTTCAGCTCGTCGATCAGTTCCTCGATCTTCAGCGTGCTGATCGGGTCGAGCGCGCTGGTCGGCTCATCGAACAGGATCACCTCGGGCCGCACCGCGATGGTGCGCGCGATGCAGAGCCGCTGCTGCTGGCCACCGGACAGGCCCATGGCAGAGGTATGCAGCCGGTCCTTCACCTCCTCCCACAATGCGCCGCGGGTCAGCGACCATTCCACCCTTTCATCCATCTCGGACTTCGACAGCCTCTCGTGCAGTTTCACGCCGAACGCGATGTTGTCGTAGATCGTCATCGGGAACGGCGTCGGCTTCTGGAACACCATGCCGATACGGGCGCGCAGCGCATTCAGATCGATCGAGGGATCGATGATGTTTTCGCCGTCCATCATCACCTCGCCGACGGCGCGCTGGCCGGGATACAGGTCTGTACATCCGGTTCAGCACGCGCAGCAGCGTGGACTTACCGCAGCCGGACGGACCGATCATGCCGGTCACCTGGCGGTCGGGAAGGTCCAGCCGGATCTTCTTCAGCGCCTGGTTGGCACCGTAGAAGAAATCCAGGTTGCTGATGGCAATGCGCGGCTCGTTCATGGCGGCGTTCGTCGCGCGCGCCTGGACGCCGCCGAAGCTCGCCTGCCTGTCCTGCGATTGGCTCATTGCTGTGCTCACTGTCATCTCCCGCCACGCAAGGCAAATCGCGCCAGTATGTTGGTCGCCAGCACGCCGACGGTGATCAGCAGCGCGCCGACCCAGGCCAGCTGCACCCAGTCCTCGAACGCCGAACCGGCATACTGGTAGATGGTGACCGGCAGGCTCGACATCGGCTGCGCCAGGCTGAGCGACCAGTTGAGGTTGCCCAGGCTGGTGAACAGCAGCGGCGCCGTCTCGCCGGCAATGCGCGCGACCGCCAGCAGCACGCCGGTGACGATGCCGTCCTTCGCCGCGCGATAGCAGATCAGCACGATCATCTTCCACTTCGGCGCGCCGAGTGCGACCGCGGCCTCGCGCAGGCTGGGCGGGATCAGCTGCAGCATGTCCTCGGTAGTACGCACGACGATCGGAATGACGATCACCGCCAGCGCCAGGCAGCCGGCGATGCCGGAGAAGCCGCCGAACGGCTCGACGCAGAGCTGGTAGATGAACAGCCCGATCAGGATCGACGGCGCCGACAGCAGCACGTCCGACACGAAGCGCACGGCGTTCGCCATTGCCGACCGGCGGCCGTATTCCGCCAGATAGGTGCCGACCATCAGGCCGATCGGCGTGCCGATCAGCGTACCGAGCCCGGTCTGGATCAATGTCCCGACGATCGCGTTGAGCAGGCCGCCGTTCGATCCCGGCGGCCTCGTGGTCTGGGTAAACACCGCAACCGACAGCCCGCTGGCACCGCGCCAGACCAGCGTCACCAGGATCGAGGCAAGGAACATCAAGCCGATCAGCGTCGCCGCGACGCACAGCGCCTTGACGATCCGGTTGGCGCGATAACGGCGGCGAGCCGAGCGCCGTCGCGACGCTCGTCGTTGCTGGGCCCGGCCGGCGACAGGTTGCGCTCATGGCTACAGCTTCAGCCGTGGGCGCAGCAGCAGCCGCGAGATCGCCAGCACGATGAACGAGATGACGAACAGGATGAAGCCAAGCGCCAGCAGCGAGGAAAGCTTGAGGCTGCCGGCCGGACTTTCCGGGAATTCCAGTGCCACGATCGAGGCGATGGTGTTGCCGGGCCCAAACAGGCTGGTGGCGATGCGGTCGGTGTTGCCGATCACGAATGTCACCGCCATGGTCTCGCCCAGCGCGCGACCGAGGCCGAGCATGATGCCGCCGACCACCGAGACGCGCGTATAGGGCAGCACGATGGAGCGCATCACCTCCCACGTCGTGCAGCCGACGCCCGTAGGCGGATTCCTTGTAGACCGCAGGCACCGTCTCGAACACGTCGCGCATGGTGGCGGCGATGAACGGGCACGACCATGATCGCCAGGATCAGCGCCGCGGTGAAGATACCGGTGCCGAACGGCGGGCCGGCGAACAGATCCTGCAGCACCGGGATGCCATCGAGGGCATCGATCACGAACGGCTGCACGTATTCCGACATAAGCGGGACGATGACGAAGAAGCCCCACATGCCGTAGATGATCGATGGCACCGCGGCGAGCAGTTCGATCGCGGTGCCGACCGGGCGGCGCAGCCACGTCGGTGCCAGCTCGGTCAGGTAGAACGCGATACCGAATGCGAGCGGCACCGCCAGGGTCAGCGCGATGACCGAGGTGACCAGCGTGCCGTAGATCGAGACGGCGGCGCCGAACACCTGCTGCACCGGGTCCCAGTCGGTCGAGACGATGAAGCCAAGTCCGAAATGGCGAAACGCAGGCAAGCCGCCGATCAGCAGCGACAGGATCAGGCTGCCCAGCAGGATCAGCACGAAGGCGCCGGAGAACCGCGCAAGGAAGGCGAAGATCGCATCCCCTGGCTGGTATCTCCGGCGTGTCGGCCGTGATGCGACCGGAGCAGCGAGGGCTTGCTGCACGCGCAGCTCACATGGTGCCCGGGACCTCCGCCTTCCAGGCGGCCCGCACGGCGTCCTGCACCGCTCTCCGGCAGCGGGATGTAGAGCAGCTGCATGGCGATGTCGTTGCCGTGCGCGAAGCCCCAGTCGAAGAACTTCTTCACCGCGGCACTCTGGTTGGGGTCCTTCGGATCGGTCGGCAGCAGCACGAATGTCGCCGACTCGATCGGCCAGCTCGCGTCGCCGGGCTGGTCGTTCAGGTCGATCGCGAAGTTCTGCACCTTCGACCAGTCGGCGCTCGCCGCGGCCGCCTTGTAGCTCTCCATGGTCGGGGCGACGAACTTGCCGGCCTTGTTCTGCAACTGCGTCGTGGTCAGGTGGTTCTGCTCGGCATAGGCGCTTTCGACGTAGCCGATGCCGCCCTTGATGTTGTGCACCGTGCCGGAGACGCCGTCGCTACCCTTGGCGCCGGTGCCGGCCAGCCACTTGACGCTGGTGGAGGATCCGACCTTCGACTTCCAGTCGGGGCTCTGCATCGACAGATAGTCGGTGAACACGAAGGTCGTGCCCGAGCCGTCGGCGCGATACACCGGGGCGATCGCCGATGCTGGCAGCTTCACGCCGGGATTGAGCGCGGCGATCTTCGGATCGTTCCACTTGGTGATCTTGCCGAGGTAGATGTCGGCGATCAGCTCGCCGGTGAGCTTCAGTTCGTTCGGCTTCACGTCCGGGCAGGTTGACGATGATCGTCTACGCCACCGATCACGGTGGGGAACTGCATCAGCTTGTGTTCGGCTTCAGCGCGTCCGCCGGCACCGGCATGTCGGAGGCGCCGAAATCAACCGTCCGGTTGTTGATCTGATTGATGCCGGCGCCCGAGCCGATCGCCTGGTAGTTCAGCTTGATGCCGGTCGCGGCGGCGGCTGCTTCGCCCCACTTGGCATAGATCGGTGCGGCGAAGGTGGAGCCGGCGCCGGTGATCTGGGTCTCGGCCTGGGCTGCGCCGAGTCCGGCCATGGCGATTGCCAGGGCCGCGATTGCAGTTCTCATGCACACCCCTTCCGTGCGATGTCACGTGCCCTATAGGCACAGGTGGCGACGCCTCTATTGCAGTTCTGTGAAGGTTCGATGACAGTCGGCGCGGCATTTTGGGGCAGGACGATCACCATGCGGTTTGCGGTCTGGCTCGCGGCACTGTTGCTGGTCGGGCCGCTGCACGCCGCCACGCTGCGCGTCGGCCTCAACGAAGACCCCGATGCGCTCGACCCGGCACGCGGCGGCAGCTTCGTCGGCCGCGTGGTGTTCGCCGCGGTCTGCGACAAGCTGATCGACATCGACGCGCGCAACGATTTCGTGCCGCAGCTTGGCCACGTCCTGGGCGTGGTCCGCCGACAATCTGACGCTGACCGTGACGCTGCGCGACGGCGTGACGTTCCACGACGGCGAGGCGATGGATGCCGACGCGGTGAAGGCCAACCTCGAGCGCTACCGCACCGCCCCGGAAAGCCTGCGCAAGGGCGAGCTGAAGCCGGTGTCGTCGATCGAGGTGGTCGATCCCCACACCGTCCGGCTGCACCTGTCGCAGCCGTACGCGCCGCTGGTCGCCGTGCTGGCGGACCGCGCCGGCATGATGATATCGCCCAAGGCGCTCGGCCGCGACGTCACGGCGGACCTGCCCTGCGCCGGCCCGTTCCGGCTGACCGAGCGCGTCGCGCAGGACCGCATCGTGGTCGATCGCTTTCCCGGCTACTGGAACGCCGACGCGATCCGGCTGGACCGCATTGTCTACCACCCGCAGCCCGATACGACCGTTCGACTGGTCAACCTCCAGGCGGGACAGCTCGACATGGTCGAGCGCCTGGGTCCGACCGACGTCGCGACGGTGAAGCAGAACCCGAAGCTGAGGCTGATCAGCCAGCCGGCGCTGGCCTATTATTCGATGAGCATCAATCTGAACGCCGACAGTCCGCTGAAGGACCCGCGCGTCCGCGCCGCGCTTGAGGCGGCGATCGATCGTGGCGTGCTCAACCAGGTGGTGTTCGACGGCCAGTTCATTCCGTCGAACCAGTTCGAGGCGCCGGGCAGCCGCTACTGGGACGCGGACCATCCGGTGCCGGCGCGCGACCTGGCCAAGGCGAAGGCGCTGCTGAAGGAGGCCGGGCAGGAGCATCCGGCGTTCACGCTGCTGATCGGCAACAGCCCGGTGGAGCAGCAGGTCGGTCAGGTGGTGCAGTCGATGGCCGGCGAGGCGGGCTTCGACGTCAAGCTGCAAGCGGCGGAGGCGAACGCCCTGGTCGCGGCCGGGCGTGCAGGCAACTACCAGGCGACGATCGTCATCTGGAGCGGCCGGCCCGACCCGGACGGCAACGTGGCGATCTGGCTCGCCTGCGACGGCTTCCTCAACTGGGGCAAATACTGCAACCCGAGCTTCGACGACCTGCTGGCGCGTGCGCGTGGCGTGACCGACGTGGCACAGCGCCAGGCGCTGTACCGGCAACTGGTCGATGTGTACCTGACGGACCGGCCGCACATCGTGCTGTATCATGCGAAGTGGCTGTGGGCGCTGTCGGACAAGCTGTCCGGCTTCACGCCGACGCCGGACGGGCTGATCCGACCGCAGGGAATGACCATCGCACCATGACGACGATCGACGCCAAGCGGCTGCTGGGCGACCTCTACGCGCTGCGCAAAATCGGCGAGTACAAGACCGGCGTGCATCGGCCGACCTATTCGCCCGAGGACGTGCAGTCGCGTCACTGGCTGGCGGACCGCATGACCGAGGCGGGGCTCAGCCCGGAGATCGACGGCATCGGCAACGTGATCGGCCGTGCCCCCGGCGATGGTGCGAAGCTGCTGCTCGGCAGCCACGTTGAGACGCAGCCGCATGCAGGCTGGCTGGATGGCGCGCTGGGCGTGATGTACGGCCTGGAGGTCGCGCGCACCTTGGGCGGCGGCATCGACGTCGCCGCCTGGGCGGATGAAGAGGGCCATTTCGGCTCGTTCCTCGGCAGCCGCTCGTTCTGCGGACTGCTGCCCGAGGACGAGATCGACCAGTGCGGCAACCGCGAAGGCGTCTCGCTGCGCGATGCGCTGGCGCAGGCCGGGTTCGCCGGCAGACCGCGCGCAACGATCGATCCGGCGCGCTACCTGGGCTACCTCGAGGCGCATATCGAACAGGGCGCCGAACTCGAGGACACCGGCCGGCGCATCGGTATCGTCACGGCGATCGTCGGGAGCCATCGTTTCCGCATCGTCTTCGAGGGCGTGCAGAACCATGCCGGCACCACGCGCATGGCGATCCGCAAGGATGCCGGCGTGGCGCTGGTCGGGCTGGCGTCGGCGATCTACCGGCGGTTCCCCGCGGTGGCGGGACCGCGCACGGTATGGACGACGGGCCGCATCCTGCTGGATCCAGGGGCGCCAAGCATCGTTCCGGGTGGCGCCGAGATGCTGTTCCAGTTCCGCGACACCGACCCGGCACTGCTGGCGAAGCTCGAAGGCGAGCTCGAGGCGCTGGTCGCCGAGGCAGCGCGCGGCCCATGCAGGGTGACGATCGCCGAACGCGGCCGTTCGGTGCCGCAGGCGATGGACGCCGGCTTCCAGGATGCGCTGGAGCGTGCCGCCGAACACCATGCCCCAGGGCTGCACGTGCGCATGCCCAGCGGCGCGGGGCACGACGCTCAGATTCTGGCGGAGCGAACGAAGTCGGCGATGCTTTTCGTGCCCTCGATCGGCGGCATCAGCCATCACTATGCGGAGGACACCAAGGACGACGACATCGTCCTCGGCTGCCAGGTGCTGGCCGATGCGGCGGCGGAACTGCTACAGCGTGGCTGACGCGCAGGATGGGGCCCCGATGGCGAACGAGATCCAAGTGGCGGTGGACGCAACCGGCGTTGCCGTGGTGACGCTGAACCGGCCGGAGAAGCGCAACGTCGTGTCGCTCGCGATGTGGCGCGGGCTGGGCGAGATCTACCGCGACCTCGGGCGGCGCAGCGACGTGCGCGTGGTCATCCTGACCGGTGCCGGCGGTCATTTCTGCGGCGGCGCCGACATCTCGGAGTTCGCCCGCGTCCGCAACACCGTCGAGGACGCGCATGCCTACGGCGAAGCCGGACACGCGGCGACGCAGGCAATCATCGACCTGCCGCAGCCGACTATCGCCGCGGTGCACGGTTATGGCGTCGGCGGCGGCTGTGGGCTGGCGCTGGCCTGCGACCTCCGCGTCGGCGACGCGACGACGCAGATGGGGATTCCCGCGGCGCGCCTCTCCATCGTCTACAGCACACTGGACTGCAGCCTTCTGCTGCGCGCGGTCGGTCTGGCGAACGCCAAGCTGGTGCTCTACTCGGGCCGCTATTTCCCGTTGGCCGATTGCCGCGCGATGGGACTGATCGACGTGGTCGCCGAGCCGGGTGCGCTGGCCGGCGCGCACACGCTGGCGCAGGAGTTGTGCACGCGTGCCCCGCTGTCGCAGCGTGGCGCCAAGGTGGTGCTCGAAGCGCTGGACCGCGGCGAGGCGGAGCAGCGCGCCGCCGAGATCGCCGCGGTGCAGGAGGCGGCGGTGAACAGCGAGGACTACCGCGAGGCGCGGCAGGCCTTCCTGGAAAAGCGCACGCCCATGTTCAACGGACGCTGATGCCCCCACGGTGACCGGTGGGACGGGCGATGTGGAGGTTTGCCGGATAGCATGGACGCACAATTCCAGCCGCTCGATCTATCGAAGTTCCGCGATCCGCTGGTCACGGCCAAGGGCGAGGCGCGGGCCCAAGTGCCGCTGCGTTCACTGGAAACGCTTTGGTTCAACACCGGCACCCTGTGCAACCTCACCTGCCGCAACTGCTACATCGAATCCTCGCCGCGCAACGACCGCCTGGCGTATCTCACGCGCGCGGAGGTCCGCGGCTATCTGGACGAGATCGCGCGTGACGGCCTGCCGACACGACTGATCGGCTTCACCGGCGGCGAGCCGTTCATGAACCGCGAGATTGTCGGCATGCTCGAGGACGTGCTGTCGCGCGGCTTCGACGCGCTGGTGCTGACCAATGCGATGAAGCCGATGCGCAAGCTGCGGCCGCAGTTGCTGGCGCTGCACGCCACCTATGGTGCCCGACTGCGCATTCGCGTCTCGCTCGACCACTACACGCCGGCAGTGCACGAGGCAGAGCGCGGTCGACGCAGCTGGACCCCGACGATCGACGGCCTCGTCTGGTTGGCGCGCAACGGGTTTGCCATCGACGTGGCTGGCCGGCGGTTCTCCGGCGAGCCGGAAGGCGACCTGCGTGCCGGCTTTGCGCGGTTGTTCGCCGCGCTCGACCTGCCGATCGATGCGGCCAATCCGGTGCGCCTTATGCTGTTCCCGGAGATGGACGCGCAGCACGACGTGCCGGAGATCACCACCGCGTGCTGGGGCATCCTGCACAAGTCGCCCGACGATGTGATGTGCGCCTCGGCGCGCATGGTGGTGAAGCGCAAGGACGCATCGGCACCGGCGGTGCTGGCCTGCACGCTGCTGGCCTACGATGAACAGTTCGAACTCGGGCGCACGCTGGCCGACGCGGCGCGGCCGGTGGCGCTCAACCACCCGTTCTGCGCGTCCTTCTGCGTGTTGGGCGGCGCGGCGTGCAGCCGCTGATCAGGCGTGTCCCGCCGCGCCTGACAGCAGCAGCGGATCGATCCTGAGCTTGGCCAGCGCGCGCCGCCACTTGGTGTCGTCGTCGTCGTCGAACACGATGGTCTCGTCGGCCGGCACTGAGAGCCAGGCATTCTGCTGGATCTCGGCATCGAGCTGACCGGGTCCCCAGCCGGCATAGCCCAATGCCAGCAGTCCCTCGCGCGGCCCGTTGCCCTCGGCGATCGCCTTCAGCACGTCGAGGCTCGCGGTAAGCGCCACCGTTTCGTCGACGCGCAGGCTCCCCTCGCCGGTCCAGTCCGCGGTGTGCAGCACGAAGCCGCGCGCATTGTCCATCGGTCCGCCGGCGCACAGCCGGATGCGCCGCGCCGGCGGCTGCGGCGCCACGTCTAGCTGGCGCAGCAACTCGTCGAACTTCGGGCGCTGCAGCGGACGGTTGAGCACCAGGCCCATCGCGCCTTCCGGCGTATGCGCACAGAGATAGATGACACTATGGGCGAAGCGCTCGTCTTCCATCGACGGCATCGCGATCAGCAGGTGCCCGGTCAGGAACCCTTCGGCGGGCGGAGTCTCGGGTTTGCGCTTCTGAGCCATGCCGTTCGACTCTGGCCCCGGCGGCGCGGGCGCGCAAGCGTCCTCCGGGTGGCGTGACTCGGACCGCGCGGAAGGCTAGGAGTCCGGCCCTGGCAAACCAACAGGGGAGCGAGGAGCCATGACAATCAAGGTCGGCGATCAGATTCCATCCATGAAACTGATGATGGCGACACAGGAGGGGCCGAAGGAGACGACGACCGACGACGTCTTCAAGGGCAAGAAGGTGGTGCTGTTCGCGGTGCCGGGCGCCTTCACGCCGACCTGCAGCGTCAAGCACCTGCCGAGTTTCGTGCAGAACGCCGATGCACTGAAGGCGAAGGGCGTCGATACGATCGCCTGCATCGCGGTGAACGATGCGTTCGTGATGGGCGCCTGGGGCAAGGAGCAGGGCGTCGACGGCAAGGTCACCATGCTGGCCGACGGTTCGGCCGCGTTCACCAAGGCGTTGGGCCTCGAGCTCGACCTGATGGGCCGCGGCATGGGCGTCCGCAGCCAGCGCTACGCATTGATCGCGCAGGACGGCAAGGTGACGCATCTCGCCGTCGAGGCGCCGGGCGGCTTCGAAGTCAGCAAGGCCGAGTCGATCCTGACGCACCTGTAGGTGTCGGAAGGCGCGCGGGGCCGGCCGGCCTTCGCGCCCTTCAGCCTTTCGGCACGTTCCGCTCCAGCTCTGCCAGCCAGGCGTTTGCGTTCCCGTCCGACGGCGCGCGCCAGTCGCCGCGTGGCGACAGTGCGCCGCCCGCACTGACCTTGGGCCCGTTCGGCATCGCCGACCGCTTGAACTGGCTGAAGGCGAAGAAGCGGCGCAGGAACACCTCCAGCCACCTGCGGATCGTCGCCAGGTCGTAGGCGTTGCGCCGATGCTCGGGAAAGCCGGGCGGCCAGTCACCGCGCGCCGCGTCGCCCCACGCGTGCAGCGCAAGGAAAGCGATCTTCGACGGCACGTGCCCGTGGCGCAGCGTGTAGTAGAGGTTGAAGTCCTGCAGCGCGTAGGGACCGATGAACGCCTCGGTGCTCTGCGGCGTCTCGCCTTCCTTGACCGGGATCAGCTCGGGCGAGATCTCGGTGGCCAGGATGGCGTCCAGCGTCGCCCCGACATCCGCCTCGAACTGCCGCGAGCCGATCACCCACCGGATCAGGTGCTGGATCAGCGTCTTCGGGACCCCGGCATTCACGTTGTAGTGCGCCATCTGGTCGCCGACGCCATAGGTGCACCAGCCCAGCGCCAGCTCGGACAGATCGCCGGTGCCGACCACGATGCCGTTGTGGTGGTTGGCGAGCCGGAACAGGTAGTCGGTGCGCAAACCGGCCTGCACGTTTTCGAATGTCAGGTCGTAGACCGGCTCTCCCTTGGCGAACGGATGGCCGATATCGGCCAGCATCCGTTCGGCGGCGGGCCGGATGTCGAGCTCCTGCCAACTTGCGCCAAGCGCCTGCATCAACCGGACGGCGTTGGCCTTCGTGTGCGCCGAGGTGGCGAAGCCGGGCATCGTGTAGGCCAGGATGTTGCCTCGCGGCAGCCCCAGCAGGTCGAGCGCGCGGCTGCAGACGATCAGCGCATGGGTGGAATCGAGGCCGCCGGACACGCCGATCACCACCCGCTCGGTGCCGATCGCCCGCAACCGCTGCGCCAGGCCGGAGACCTGGATGTTGTAGGCCTCGTAGCAGTCCTGCTCGAGCCGCGCCGGATCGGCCGGCACGAACGGATAGCGCTCCACCTTGCGCTCCAGCCCGATATCGCCTGCCGGCGGATCCACCTGGAAGCCGATGCGGCGAAATGACGTGAGATGGCGGCGGCGATTGGTGTCGAAGCTGCCCATCTGCATGCGCTCGTGGTGCAGCAGGTCGAGGTCGATGTCGGCAATCGCGAACCGGCTGTCCGATGGGAAGCGCTCGGTCTCCGCCAGCGTGGCGCCGATCTCGAAGATCGACGCCTGGCCGTCCCAGGCCAGGTCGGTGGTGGATTCGCCGGCGCCCGCCGCGGCGTACAGATAGGCTGCGACGCAGCGCGCCGACTGCGAGGCGCACAGCAGACGTCGGGTCTCCGCCTTGCCGATCGTGATATTGCTGGCCGACAGGTTGGCGAGGATGGTGGCACCGGCCAGCGCGGCCGCGGAACTCGGCGGCACCGGGATCCAGATGTCCTCGCAGATCTCGGCGTGTACCACGAGGTTCGGCACGTCCTCGGCGGCGAACAGCAGATCCGTGCCGAACGGGACGCGCAGCGCGCCGATGGCGATCTCGCCGCCCACCATGCCGTCGCCCACCACGAAGTGCCGCGGCTCGTAAAATTCGCGGTAGTTGGGCAGGTGAACCTTAGGCACCACGCCCAACAGCCGGCCACGGTGGATCGCCAGCGCACAGTTGTACAGTGCGCCGGCGTGGCGCAGCGGCGCGCCAACCAGCAGCAGCGGCAACAGATCGGCGGAGGCGACAACCAGGTCCCCCACCGCCGCCTCGACCGCATCCAGCAACGTGGACTGGTGCAGCAGGTCGCTGATCGCGTAGCCCGACAGGCCAAGTTCCGGGAACACTGCAAGCGCCACGCCGCGTCCGTGACAGTCCAGCGCCACCTCCAGGATCGCGGAGGCATTGGCCGCCGGATCGGCCAGCGTGCAGCGCGTCGTGCAGGCGGCAACACGGGCGAAGCCATGGCGGTAAATCGAACGGAAGCCCGCGGACGCGTCCATCAGGTCGCTATATGGTGCATCGCAGCAGCACCGCCATCGGGATCAGGCATTCGCGATGCAAGCACCTGTGAGCGCGGGAATCCAGGGCCGCAGCCTATGTTGCGCGGAACAATCATTCGCAGGAGCAACTATCGATCATGTTGAAATTGGCCCTGTTCTTCCTGGTGGTGTCGCTGGTCGCCGCCCTGTTCGGCTTCGGCGGCATATCGGCCGCGTCGGCCGATATCGCGCGCATCCTGTTCTTCATCGCAATCGTGGTCTTCCTCGTGCTGCTGGTCGCCGGGCTGATGGCGGGAAGCACACTGTTCTAGCGGCCGTTCGAAGGGAGTTTTGTGCACTGCACAGCTAATGTTTGCCGCGCGGCGCCCGGAAGGCGCATGATTGCCCGATATGGAGGCGCCGCGCGGGTTGCAGGTCCGAGGCCAAGGCACGCAAGATGACTGTTCGGATCAAGGCCCGCTCGGCATAAGCCAGGGAGCGAGGCCATGACGACGGTTGCGGCAATCCTCAAACACAAGGGCTACCGGGTCACCACGGTCGATCCCACCATGACCATTGCACGTGTGGTGGACGTGCTCGCCGAGCAACGCATCGGTGCCGCGCTGGTGACAGATCGGGCCGAGCAGCTTCTCGGCATCGTGAGCGAGCGTGATGTCGTCCGCTGCCTGGCGGCGAACGGCGCGCAGACGCTGGAGATGACCGCCGGTCAGCTGATGACGCGGGCGCTCCAGGTGGCCCACCCCGAAACGACGGTGGCCGAGGCAATGACGATGATGACCGTCGGGCGCTTCCGCCACATGCCGGTGGTCGAAGGCGGTAGGCTGGTCGGGCTGATCAGCATCGGCGACGTGGTGAAGGCGCGCATCATGGAGCAGGAGGACGAGGTGGACAGCCTGAAGGCCTACGTCTCCGGCTCCGTCTGACACCGCTTTACCGCGCCTTCATCCCGCCGTGCGACGATGCGCTCCGAGATGGAGGCGTTGCCGTGGCCATCACCGACCGGCGCGAGATCGTGTTCGACCTGCAGGCGGTCAGGCTGGCGCTGGAATGGTCGCCGCGTTCGGCGCAGTCGTTCGGGCTGCCGCCGCTCACCCCCAACGTGGTGCGGTGCAACCCGCCGGACGGCACCGTCGAGGTCACCTACGGCGAACTCACCTCGACCCGGGTTTTCGTGCTGCGCGCCGAGGCGCTGGGCGCGATCCTGATCTCCTACTGCAACCGCGCCGGCATGCCGATGCCCCGCAGCGCGGACAAGGCGGTGCGGATCGATCGCGAACAGGTCGTCGTGGTGTTCAGCCTGCACCTGCCGGGCGCGCCCGAGCCGGAATTGCCCGAAGCCAGCATCGCTCGCGTGCCGGAAGCAGTGCGCGCCTGGGCGTGGATCGAGGCGGATCGCTGACCCGGCGCCGCTGACGCGACGCTTGCCGCCGGCATCGCCCGACCGCACAGTCCGGCCATGACCAATCGCATCGAACTACGCATCATCGAGCGCATCCCGTTCGCCGGCGGCCACGCCTTCGGCGAGGTCGGCGCCTACGAGCGGCTGTCGGGACGGGCGCACTTCGCCGTGGATCCGCGCGCCGCGGCGCAGGCCGACATCGTCGATCTGGACCGCGCGCCGGTGGACGAAGCCGGCCTGGTGCGCTTCGTGGCCGACTTCATGATCCTGCAGCCGCGCGAGATACAGCGCGGCAATCGCCGCGTGTTCTACGACTACGGCAACCGCGGCCATAAGCGCGCGCTGCAATTCTTCAACGACGCACCGCACAGCAACGCGCCGATCACCCTGGCGCACGCCGGCAACGGCTTCTTCATGCGCCGTGGCTATGCGGTGGCATGGCTCCCCTGGGAGGGCGACATGCTGCCCGGCGACGATCGCATGGTGCTGGACGTGCCGATCGCCACCGACGACGGCCGTCCGATCACCGGGCGCATCCGGGTCGAGTATATTGCGGATGTGCCGGGCATCACCTGCTTCCCGCTCAGCGGGCGGATCGCGGCGCACTCCTATGCCGCCGTCTCGCTCGACAACCGCGACGCGGCCCTGACGCGGCGGCGCTATCCGTACGACACGCCACAGGTGATCCCGCCCGAACAGTGGCGCTTCGCCTGCGTCGAGGCGGGCAGCGGCGGCGAGACGCAGTCGCTGGAGCACGCGGTGGTTCCGTCCGACCGCCACATCTTGCTGCCCGCCGGCTTCCAGCCCGGCTGGATCTACGAGCTTGTCTATACGGCGAAGGACCCGCTGGTGCATGGCCTGGGCCACGTCGCGGTGCGCGACTTCATCAGCTTTCTGAAATACGACGACACCGCCGCGAACCCGCTGCGCGGCGTGGAGAAGGCGTATGCCTGGGGCCGCTCGCAGACCGGTCGCTGCCTGCGGGACTTCGTCTACCGCGGGTTCAACGCGGACGCGGCCGGGCGCCGTGTGTTCGACGGCGTGCTGCCGCATGTCGCCGGCGCCGGGCGCAAGTGGCTGAACCACCGCTTCGCCAGCCCGATCGTCTCGGGCGGGCAGCAGGTACGAGGACCATTTCAACATCGCCGACAGCTTCCCGTTCTCCTATGCGTGGTCCACCGACCACCTGACGGGCAAACAGGACGCGATCCTGAAGCGGCCGGAGTCCGACCCGCTGGTGTTCCATACCCAGACCTCGACGGAATACTGGGTCCGCCGTGGCTCGCTGGCGCACACCGACACCGAGGGCAACGACCTGAAGCAGCCCGACGGCGTGCGCGTGTACTGCTGGTCGAGCTCGCAGCACTTCGCCAATCCGCTGCCGCATGCGCCGTCGCGCGGGCACGGGCAGAACTTCTCCAACGTCGTGTCCACCTCGATGTTCTTCCGCGCCAACCTCGACGCCATGGATGCCTGGGCGACGCACGGCACGCCGCCGCCGGCGAGCCGCATCCCGATGCGCGCCGACGGCACGCTGGTCGGCATCGAGGAATGGCGCCGGCAGTTCCCCGCGATCCCCGGCGTCGCCACTCCGCGCTCGCCGAACGTGCTGCCGCTGCTGGACTTCGGCGCGGACGTGGAGCGCGGGATCCTGCGCGAGCCGCCGCAGCCGGTGCCCGGCGGCAATGCGCCCGACGCGCCGGGCAAGCGCTACACCGTGCTGGTTCCCGCGGTGGACCGCGACGGCAATGACGTGCCCGGCGTGCGCGCGCCGATGGTCGCCGCACCCCTCGGCACCTACACCGGGTGGAACCCGCGTGCCCGCGGCCACGGGCACGGCGCGCAGCTGCGGTTCGAAGGCAGCTACATCCCCTTCCCCGAGTTCGCCGCAGGAACGCGCGATCACCGGCGATCCGCGGGCTTCGATCCTGGAGCGCTATCCCGACAAGGCGGCCTACGCGGCTGCGGTCGTGGCGGCCGCGAAGGAGCTGGTGGCGGAGCGACTGATGCTCGAGGAGGACGTCGAGCGCTGCGCCGAGGCAGCCGCCGACTGGGGCCGTCCGCGCCATGACGTGTCGCTGGAGTAGGCCGGCGCCAACGGATGGGCGGGCCTGTTCGGCTGCGCCATGGGTCGGATGCCACTCAGCTGCCGATCCCCAGGAACGACGACAGCGCGGTTCAGCCGCATCAAGTCCTCGGGCGCCAATTGGCCAAGGCGAGCACCGAGCTTCCTCCTTGGGACTGTCACGAGCTTGTTGACCATGAGCCGGCATGCCCCGCGCAGGCCGTTGCCTTCGCTCGGCTGGACGGGGAGCCGAAAGAGCGGGGCATCGGTCGTATCAGTCGTGAAGGTGCAGATCGTTACGGAAGTCGTCCGGTCGAACCGGTCGTCCTGGAAGATCACCGCCGGCCGCGGCTTGCCGGCGTATTCAGGGCCGCCGGCGACTGTCCAGACCTCGCCGCGCTTCACGGTCCCTTGCACTCGGGCAGGCACTCCCAGTCGGAGATCGCATCGACGAACGCCTGGTCCTCCTGTGCCTGAGCGCTGCCGGCGACAGCGAGCGACTGCCGGCGTGCCTCTGCCACGAAAGCCGGGGCGTTCACGTCCGGCACCCAGAGCCGGATGGGCCGCAGCCCGAACCTTGTCGCGAGACTTCGTTGGTTGGGATGATCTTGCCATCCGGCGGGTCTCCAATTTCGGTTACATGTAACAGTCCGAAGGCAATGCAAGCCTATAGCCGGCGATGCCGCCGGGGCTGTTTCACGCGGCGTGGGCGGAGATGCCGCCACCGCGTCGCTAGCCACGGCGAACGTCAGCTATTCACCGCCGAGTCCTCTGTTTTGCTGCGCCCGGTGACGCGCGCCGCATGGCGATTCCGCCCTGATACCCGCCAGTTACCGTTCGACGCCGTAATCGTGTAATCTAGCAGGCCATGGTCGGCCTACCCGCACATTGCGATCACTGCGGCGCCACGTTCGTTTCTAGCGCATTCAAGTATTGAGAATGCACTGGACACAACGTTGAATTGTGTGATCGTCCCGTGCGCGAGGTTTCGTGCCGCCCAATCGTCGCGTCGGCAACGGATCGCCGATGTCGGTTTGCACAACGACAAGGCGGGCAACGATCGGACACACGACATCCCGCCGAGCCGAACAAGGCTTCACAGCAGCCAAGTCAGCAGTCCGTCAACATGAACGCGCGGCCCTGCTGGCAACCGCGCCAGCCTTGCAAACCCCCCCGCCCTCCTCTATCTCTCCCCCAACTCAATCTTCCGCAGAGCTACGGAGGGTGGCCCTAACCGGCCGCCTTTTTTTGTTTTGGACGCACCCGGACCGACCCATACCAGCCTCGAAGACCGGCTGGCCGCCATCGTCTCGCCCTCCCTGGACGCCATGGGCTACGAACTCGTGCGCGTCGTCGTACTCGGCCGCGACCGGCCCACCGTGCAGGTGATGGCCGACCGCGCCGACGGCAGCCAGATCACCGTTGCCGACTGCGAGGCGATCAGCCGCCAGCTCGGCGCCGTGCTGGACGTGGAAGACCCGATCCCCGGCGCCTGGTCGCTGGAGGTCAGCTCCGCCGGCATCGACCGCCCGCTGACCCGCGCCAAGGACTGGAACCGCTTCGCCGGCCACCTCGCGCGCGCCGAGACCGCCGTCCCGGTCCGCGGCCGCCGACGCTTCGCCGGGGTCGCGCTGGGCGCCGATGACGCCGGCGCACGGCTCCGGCTCGAGGACGGCAGCGAAGTGACGCTTCCCCTGACCGCCATCCGTCGTGCCAAACTGGTGCTGACCGACGCCCTGATCGCCGCCACCGCCACCCCACCTCCGACCAACTAGAACCAGAGGCCAAGCAATGGACACCTCGATCGCCCGCCCCGAACTGCTGCTGGTCGCCGACTCCGTCGCGCGCGAGAAGAACATCGACCGCGACGAGGTGCTGGAGGCGATGGAGCAGGCCATCCAGAAGGCCGGCCGCGCCAAGTACGGGCACGAGAAGGACATCCGCGCCACCATCGACCGCAGGACCGGCGACGTGCGCCTGTCGCGCTGGACCGAGGCAGTGGAGACGGTGGAGAACGAGGAGACGCAGATCCCGGTCAACATCGCCCGCAAATTCAAGCCGGACATCAACGTCGGCGAGTTCCTGGTCGATCCGCTGCCGCCGATCGACTTCGGCCGCATCCCGGCGCAGACCGCCAAACAGGTCATCGTGCAGCGGGTGCGCGAATACGAGCGCAAGAAGCAGTACGAGGAGTTCAAGGACCGCGTCGGCGAGATCATCAACGGCGTGGTGAAGCGCACCGAGTACGGCAACCTGATGGTCGAACTGGGCCGCGCCGAGGCGCTGCTGCGGCGCGACGAGCTGATCCCGCGCGAGAGCTTCCGCAACGGCGACCGCGTGCGCGCCTACATCTACGACGTGCGCGACGAGCCGCGCGGGCCGCAGATCTTCCTGTCGCGCACGCATCCGGGGTTCCTGGCCAAGCTGTTCGCGCAGGAGGTGCCGGAGATCTACGACGGCATCATCGAGATCAAGGCGGTGGCGCGCGATCCCGGCAGCCGCGCCAAGATGGCGGTGATCAGCCGCGATTCTTCGATCGACCCGGTCGGCGCCTGCGTCGGCATGCGCGGCTCGCGGGTGCAGGCGGTGGTGCAGGAATTGCAGGGCGAGAAGATCGACATCATCCCGTGGTCGCCGCAGTCCGCCACCTTCGTGGTGAACGCGCTGGCGCCGGCCGAGGTGACCAAAGTGGTGATGGACGAGGAGGCCGGCCGCGTCGAGGTCGTGGTGC
This sequence comes from uncultured Alphaproteobacteria bacterium, assembly GCA_963812075.1. Lineage (GTDB taxonomy): Bacteria > Pseudomonadota > Alphaproteobacteria > Acetobacterales > Acetobacteraceae > JAMXLO01. The sequence continues at coordinate 128,402 of CAWETN010000009.1, read as the reverse complement.
CGGATGAGCAGCTGTCGCTCGCCATCGGCCGGCGCGGCCAGAACGTGCGGCTGGCGAGTCAGCTCACCCGCTGGGACATCGACATCCTGACCGAGCAAGAGGAGAGCGAGCGGCGCCAGGAAGAATTCCGCCGCCGGTCGGGCCTGTTCGTCGAGGCGCTGGACGTGGACGACGTGATCGCCGGCCTGCTGGTCACCGAGGGCTTTACCAGCGTCGAAGAGCTGGCCTTCACGCCGGAGGAGGAGGTCGCCGCGATCGAGGGCTTCGACGAATCGATCGCTGCCGAGTTGATCCGCCGCGGGCAGGCCTTCCTTGCGCAGCGCGACACCGAGCTGACCGAGAAGCGCGTCGAATTGGGCGTCACCGACGACGTGGCGGCGATCGAGGTGCTGACGCCGGCGATGCTGGTGGCGCTGGGCGAGAAGGACGTGAAGACGCTGGACGACCTCGCCGACCTGGCGTCGGACGAGCTGATCGAGATTGTCGGCGCCGACAACATGGACGAGGCGACTGCCAACGAGGTGATCATGGCGGCGCGCGCGCACTGGTTCACCGAAGAGGCGCCGGCCGCACAGGAGGCGCACAACGACTGACGCGGCGGTCGACACGGCGGACGACGAACCGGAGACGGGTCCGCTCCGCCGCTGCATCGTCACGCGCGAGCGGCTGCCGAAGGAACGGCTGATCCGATTCGTCGTCGGGCCGGACCGGACGATGGTGCCTGATCTGACAGCAACCCTGCCCGGACGGGGAATCTGGTTGAGCGCGTGTGGGGATGTGTTAGAAACCGCCCGCGCCCAGGGAGGACTGGGGCGTGCCTTCGCCAGGGCCGCACGTGGCCCTGTCATCGTACCCCCGATCTTCCCGCCGTGCTCGAGACGGCTCTGGTTCGGCGGATCGGCGAACTGCTGGGTCTCGCCAGGCGCGCGGGCCAGGCCGTCGCGGGGTTCGACAAGGCGCGGGAGTGGCTGCGGACCGGTCGAGGAAGGCTGATCCTGCAGGCGTCGGACGGCAGCGTCGCGGAGCGTGCGCGGTTCCTGTCGGGCGCCGGGGATGGAGTGATTGTTCTCGATCCGCTTCCGGCAGCGGAGCTTGGCCGAATGTTCGGTCGTGACCATGTGGTGCATGTCGCGATCGCGTCGGGACGGCTGGGCGAACGCCTCGCCGTCGAGGCGGAGCGACTTCGGGGGTTGCGGCGAACCGCCGGTGGCGGCAAGAGCGGCGGAGACGCCGGTGAACGACAGATGCGGACGGGGCCAACAGGAACTCGATGAGCGAAACGAACGATCAGGATACCGGCAAGGGCCGGCTCTCGTTGCGGCCTGCGGCCCGCCTGGAGCTCGGCCGGACGGTCGATGCCGGCTCCGTACGGCAGAGCTTCAGCCATGGCCGCTCCAAGGTCGTGCAGGTCGAGGTGCGCAAGAAGCGCGCCCCGGTCGGGGCACCAGGCGCTGCCACCGCGGCACCCGGCGTCACCGCGCCAACCGGGCGCGGGGGCGGTGCGCCGTCGGGCCGCCAGGCGCCTCCTGCCGCGCCGCGCGCGCTGACCGCGACGGAACAGGCCGCGCGCCAGCGGGCACTGGTCGAGCAACAGAAAGAGGACGCGAAGCGCGAGGCGGAGAAGCGCGAACAGGAAAAGATCTCCATCCTGTCGGCCGCCGAAGAGGCCCGCCGGCGCGAGGAAGAGGCACGCAAGGCGGCGGAAGAGGAAGCCATCCGTGCCGAGCAGGAAGCCGCGCAGCAGGCCGCCGACGATGCGGCGCGCAAGGCGGCCGAGGCCACCGCGGCTGCGACGGGTGTTGCCCCGGCGGCACGCGGCGCGGACGAAGCAGGGGCGCGTCCGACCGTCGCACCCACGGCGACGCCGGCGACGCCGACCGAGACACTGCGGCTGCGCGCACGCGGCGCCGAGGAAGAGGAAGAGGCCCGCCCGATCCGCCGGCCCGGCGGTCTGGTCCTGCCGCGCAAGCCGCAGCCGGTCGTGGCCAAGAAGGGCACCGACGCCGGCCGCCGGGCCGGCCGCATCGACGTGCAGGCGGCGATCGAGGGTGAGGACGAACGTGTCCGCTCGCTTGCCTCCGTGCGCCGCCAGCGCGAGCGTGAGCGGCGCCAGGCGGAACTGGAACGGCTGCGCTCGGATCAGGTGAAGGTAGTGCGCGACGTCATTCTGCCAGACAACATCACCGTACAGGAACTCGCCAACCGTATGGCCGCCCGTGCCGGCGAAGTGGTCAAGGCGCTGATGAAACTCGGCGTCATGGCGACGATCACCCAGACGCTGGACGCCGACACCGCCGAGTTGGTGGTGCAGGAGTTCGGCCACCGCGCCCGCCGCGTCTCGGAATCGGACGTGGAGCTGGGCCTGGAAGGCGGGGTCGACAGCGACGCGGAGCTTCAGCCGCGCCCGCCGGTGGTGACCGTGATGGGCCATGTCGATCACGGCAAGACCTCGCTGCTCGACGCACTGCGGGCCACCGATGTGGCGGCGGGCGAGGCCGGCGGAATCACCCAGCACATCGGTGCCTACCAGGTGGAGATGCCGGACGGAGCGAGGATCACCTTCATCGACACGCCGGGCCACGAGGCGTTCACCGCCATGCGTGCCCGCGGCGCCTCGGTCACCGACATCGTGGTGCTGGTCGTGGCGGCGGATGACGGCGTGATGCCGCAGACCATCGAGGCGATCCGTCACGCCAAGGCGGCCGGCGCGCCGCTGATCGTCGCCATCAACAAGATGGACAAGGAGGACGCTAATCCGGGCCGCGTCCGCCAGGAACTGCTCAGCTACGAGATCGTGGTCGAGGAGATGGGCGGCGAGACGCAGGACGTCGAGGTGTCCGCCACGAAGAAGCTCGGTCTCGACAAGCTGACCGAGGCGATCTCGCTGCAGGCGGAAATCCTCGACCTGAAGGCCAATCCGGACCGTCCGGCGGAAGGCACTGTGATCGAGAGCCGGCTGGACCGCGGCCGGGGGCCGGTCGCCACCGTGCTTGTGCAGAAGGGCACGCTGAAGCAGGGCGACATCATCGTCGCCGGCGCCGAATGGGGCCGCGTGCGCGCCATGCTGGACGACAAGGCTCGCTCGGTCGCCGAGGCCGGACCCTCGGCGCCGGTGGAGATCCTTGGCCTGGCCGGCGTGCCGTCGGCCGGCGAGCCGTTCGTCGTGGTGGAGAACGAAAGCCGCGCCCGCGAGATCGCCGAATTCCGTACCCGCAAGTTGCGCGAAAAGGCAGCAGGCGTGACGGCCGGCGCACGCGGCACGCTCGACGAGATGCTCGCCCGCATCCAGGCCGGCGAGCAGAAGGAGGTCGCGGTGCTGATCAAGGCCGATGTGCAGGGCAGCGCCGAGGCGATCCAGGCCACCGTGCTGAAGCTGGCGCACGAAGAGGTGAAGGTCCGCGTGCTGCACGCCGCGGTGGGCCAGATCACCGAGAGCGACATCCAGCTCGCCAAGGCGTCGGACGCGTATGTGCTGGCGTTCAACGTGCGCGCCACCGCGCAGGCGCGCGACATGGCCACGCGCGACGGCGTCGACATCCGCTACTACTCGATCATCTACGAGGTCGCCGACGACATCGAGAAGCTGGTGCAGGGCAAGGTGGCGCCGAAGGCCCGCGAGCGCTTCCTGGGCTACGCCGAGGTGCGCAAGGTGTTCAATATCACCAGGACGGGCAAGGTGGCCGGCTGCATGGTCACCGACGGCCTGGTCAAGCGCGGCGCCGGCGTGCGCGTGCTGCGCGACAACGTGGTGATCCACAACGGCGAGCTGTCGCAGCTGAAGCGCTTCAAGGACGACGTGCGCGAGGTGGCGCGTGGCTACGAATGCGGCCTGTCGTTCGCCAACTTCCACGACCTGCAGGAAGGCGACGTCGTCGAGTGCTTCGAGACGGAGATGGTGCCGGGTTGAGGAAGCCGGTTGCCGGTCCGTCGCAGCGTCAGCTCCGCATAGCGGAGGAGATCCGCCACGTGCTCGCCGGACTGTTCGAGCGGCGGGACTTCCGGGACCCGGAACTGGCCGAGGCGCAGATCACGGTGACTGAGGTGCGCATCGGGCCGGACCTCAAGCATGCCGTGGCCTTCGTGGCGCGCCTGGGGCGCACCGACATCGATGCGCTGCTGCCGGCGCTGAAGCGCGCCGTGCCGTTTATCCGCAGCCAGGTGGCGCAGGCGCTGCCGCTGAAGTTCATGCCGGCGCTTTCGTTCCAGCCGGACCACGCGCTGGATTACGCGTCGAAGATCGACCGGTTGCTGCATCAGCCGGAGGTGGCGCGGGACCTGGAATGAGAGGCTGCTGCCGTTCGCCTCAACCGGCGGTGGCCGCTGCGTCCTCGATCGGGTCCTCCAGCGCCACGTCGGCATAGATCTCGGACAACGGGAGCTCGACCTCGATTTCCGGCATTCGCAAGATGTCGCCCGTGGTGAGCGCGCGCGCATCACAATCCGGTCCATGCCGCTCGAACACCGTCGCTGCGATGCCGTCCTGCTCGAGGATGACGTAGCGCCGGACCGAGTCGGTCGCCTGGTATTCACGCAGCTTCTCGATCCGATCGGTTCGCGATGTCCCGGGACTGAGCACCTCGAACACCACGACGGGGTCCTTGATGACGGTCTCGCCCGGCGGCGCTGGTGTGCAATACACGAAGGCGTCCGGATAGCGGATACGTCCCATGACCTCGATCTTCAAGGTCGGGCCACGCACGCGGCAGGGCTTGCCACGCAGGCGTTCGCGCAGCAGCGCACGCAATGCACCGCCGATCGCCTCATGCGCGTCGGTCCCGCCCGTCATGGCGACGGGTTGGAAACCATCGAACTCGTAGCGCAACGGCTGCCGTTCCTCCCAGGCGAGGAACTGCTCGGTCGTCATCGCCCGCTGCAAAGCGACGTTCATACCACCAGCGTAGGTGATATCCGGGGCGATGGGAATCGGCCGATCGTCGCTACCCCCCGACCCGGCACGTCTCCAGGAATCCCCAGTCGATTTCCATCCCGAAGCCTGGCGCCTCGGTCAGGTGCACCACGCCGTCCTGCACGTGCGCACCGCCGCGGTGGATGCCGTGGTGGATCGGGTGCCGCCCCGGATCGCCGATCGCCTCGGCCCCGAACGCCGCATCGCCGAACGCCGAGACCAGATGAGCATGCACGTGCAGTGCGGAGTGCGGCGCGATCACCACGCCCTTCTGCTCGGCGTAGTGTGCGATGCGCAGCGACTCGGTGAACCCAGCCGCACGCGTCGAATCGAACTGCACGAAGCGGATCGCACCGCTGTCGATGAAGTCGCGCACGGTGTAGCGGTGCCATTCGCGCTCGCCATGCGCCAGCGGGATCGGCGACGCCGCGGCCAGCCGCACGTAGTCGGCCGGCTGCAGATACCAATGCAGCGGCTCCTCGAGCCAGAAGATGCCATACGGCGCCACCTCCTCGGCGAAGCGGATGCAGCCCGCCACGTCGTACGGCGCGTTCATGTCCAGCATCAGCTTCACATCCGGCCCGATCGCATCGCGCACCGCGCGAATGCGCGTCACCTCGTCGGCCAGCGACAGCGCGCCGGTCTTCAGCTTCACCGCGCGGTAGCCGTCACCGACGAAGCGGGCGAACTCCTCGGCGCAGCGTTGCAGCGGCTCGCCCTCGCGGTAGTAGCCGCCGGTCGCGTAGGTGGCGACCTCGGTGCGCGTGCCGCCCAGCAGGCGAAACACCGGCAACCCAACCGCCTTGCCCTTGAGGTCCCAAAGCGCGATGTCGATGCCGCCGATCGCCGCCATCGCCTGCGGCCGCTGGTTGCGCGGCAGCGGTGCCGGCATGCCGTCCCAGCCTCCGATGCCGCCCGGCCGCGGCGAGGTCAGCGAAAACAGAAGCTGCCAGATCTCCGCGTGCCCCAGCGGGTCCATCCCGGTGACGACCCCGGCGAAGCGCGCCAACAGGTCGCAGATCACCGGCTGCGGCCCGCCGGCGATTTCGCCGTAGCCGGTCAGGCCCGCGTCGGTGCGCACCTCGACCAGCACGACCTGGTCGCGCTCCATGCGCTCATGCGCCGTCCAGCGCGGCTGCGCATAGGGCACCGACAGCGCATGGGCACGGACCTCGGTGATCTTCATGGCACGCTCCTTCAGACAAAGATCTCGCCCAGCCGGCGGATCGAGTTCAGCACTTTCTCCTGCGGCAGGCCTGGCCACTGCACGCGCATGACGAAGTGATTCACGCCGAGGCGCTCCTGCCAGCGGGCGATCTCCTCCTTCACCGAGACCTTGTCGCCGATGATGAACCTGTCGCGCGCCATCTCCTCGAAGGACATCGACGCAGTCGGGCTCTCCATCCCCCACGCGGCGTAGGAGTTGTATTTGTATTCCAGCGCCGCGCGGCATTCGTCCATCGCAGTGGCGTGGCTGGCGCCGACATAGCACTCGCGGGCGATCGGGAAGTCCTCGACGAACCGTCCCGACTGCTTCAGCGCGGCCCGGTACAGCTTCATCAGCGGCTCGGTGGCGCCCAGGGTGGTGGCGTTGGCGATCAGCCACGCATCGCCGATCTGGGCGGCGCGCTGCACCGCCGCCTCCACCAGGCCCGCAACCCACACCGGCGGCCCGCCACGCTGCAGCGGCTTCAGGCTGATGCCGTGGTCCTTCACCCGATAGAAGCGGCCCTCGAAGTGGACGCGATCCTCGGTCCACAGCCGACGCATCAGCTCGATGCTCTCGGTGAAGCGCGGCGCGCGGTGACGCAGCGAAATGCCGAACGCGTCGAATTCTCCGACCCGGTAGCCAAGACCGACGCCCAGGATGAACTTGCCGCCGGACAGCACGTCGAGCGTGGCGGCTTCCTCCGCGACGTGCACCGGGTTGAGCAGCGGCAGGAGCAGGATATTGCCACCGATCGTCATGCCCTGGGCCTCGCGCAGCAGGTAACCCATCAGCGGCGTGATCTGCAGCATCTGCAGCGGTGCCGTGAGGTAGTGGTGCGGGAACAGCAGTGAGGCGAACCCGCTGTCACGCGCCAGGCGCACCTGCTCGACCAGTTCCGGGATGCGGCCCGCGACGTGGTCGCCCTCGGGGAACTGGGTGTTGATGAACATGCCGACCTTCATGGGGCGCCTCTCGGGTGTGAACCGCTTCATTGCCGCGGCACTGAGCCACGGCCAGAAGCGTCGCGCCAGGGAGATGCCAACGATGCCCGATCCGACGACCCCCAGTTTCGGCTATCAGCCACGCAAGTTGCGGCTGATGGACACCCAGCTCAAGCTCGACCCGACGCTGCTGTGGTCCCTGCAGGGCTGGTCGATGCAGACCACCGGCGGCCAGCTGCTGAACCTCGACCTGCCGTCGGACTGGGACGATCCGCTGTGCCGGGCGTGCGGCGACTTCGCCAGCGCCATGCGGCTGAACCCCAACCAGGACCCGCTGCCGCTCGCGCGGAACAGCCTGCTGGGGCTTTCGCCGGACACCTGGGACAAGCTGTACGGCGTCGCGCGCAAGCTCGGCCCGCTGGCGTGGCCGAAGCTGTACGGACCCGGCATCAACATCGAGACCGGCCAGCACGAGACGATCGGCAGCCGCGATCCGGCCGGGGAGCCGATCTTCGACAGCGGCACCGACGTCATTGCCGGGTTCGGCCTCAACACGCGCTGGCTGCCGTTCGGCGCCTTTTCACTCGGCAAGCGCTTCGCCTTCGCCTCCGATCCGGACGTCTCATTCATCCTGTTCGCTGACAAGGACGCGTTCCTGCTCGGCGCGCAGCCGCTCTCCGGCGCCGGGCTGGACTTCGAGGCAAAGACCTCGCTCGGACCCATCAAGTTCAAGATCGGCGTGGGGCGGGCGCAGACCGGCAACGCTGCCTTCGGCTTCACCCTGCAGCTTGGTCCCGACTACCTGCCACAGGGCGCGCAGGCCGGGCCTTCCCGCTAGCGTCCCGACCGCGGCGCAGGCGGCAGGCGCTGTCCGCCCGGCTGGTGCTTCGCGCGCACCAGCGACCGCGCGCAGCGGTCGTCGTCGCCGGTGCCGAACTGGATGGTCGGCAGCAGCGCGAGCGGCGGGAACACCACCCCAAGCCCGGCCGCCGCGCCGCCGCGCGCGGCGAGCTCCGCGCCCGGCATGATGCTCGGGTTCTTCAGCGTGCCGCCGATGTTGAGCGGCGCCGGCAGCGAGCCGATGGCGAAGTGCTTGGATTCGCTACGAAGCTGCATGTCGATCCGCTCATCGCGCAGGTTGGCCGATCCGCTGCCGGTGACGATCGCCTCGCCGGTATCCAGCACCAGCGCCTGGATGCGAAGCACGCCGCGGTCGAGCCCCGCATCGGTGACGAAGCACTCCACCTGGGTCCGCTCCGGCATGCCCAGCGCCGACAGCAGGGCCTTACCGAACTGCAGGCCGGAGAGATTGACCAGTACCGCACTCAGGTCGCCTCCCGCCATCGCCAGCCGCACGCCGCCACGGCCGGTGCCGAGCATGCCGGCCAGCGAGCTGCCGGTGGCATCCAGCGTGCCGGTACCGCTGATCGTCCCGGCTCCCTGGAACGCGCCGGTCGCCGCCATGAGCCGGGAGACATCGAGCGCGCGGAACGCGACGTCGGCCTTGGCGTGCACCGCGGTCTGCTGCGGCGTCAGCTCAACCGTCGCCTCGATGCGTCCCTTGCCGACGCCGAAGCTGACCGGGTGCAGCGTGACGTTGCCATCGACGATGTCGAGCACCACGTCGAGGTTGTCCAACGGTACCGACCTCCCCAGGATCGACTGGCCGCGGTAGCGCAGGTGCACGTTGGCCCAGTGCAGCTTCGGCACGCTGATCGGCGTATCCGGTATGAGCTTCGGCGCCGCCTCCTGGCGCGCCAGCTGCGCACGCTGCTCGGGCGACTGATCGGGTGTGCTGATGCGACCCGGCGCGGCGCCGATGAAGCCGCCAAGGTCGGCGAGGTCGACGCGGCGCGATGTCAGGTTCGCCACCATGTCGGGCGGCTCGACCTTCGGATCGATCGCGATGCTGCCTTCGAAGTCGCTGCTGCCCACCCGCGCTGTGATGTTGCGCAACTGCACGCGCTGGTCGGCGAAGTCGAGCCGCCCCGACAGCGCATAGTTCGGCGTCGGCGGGATGGGCAGGCCAGTCAGGGCGCTCAGCAACGCCATGTCCGGCCCCGCCAGCCGCAGATCGAGATCGGCGCCCTGCAGCGCTATCGGATCGAGCACGGTGCCGGTGAGCGCGACCTGCGTCGGGCCGTTCTGCATCCTGAAGTCAAGCCGCCATGGATGCGCGGTGTCCTGCAGCGCCAGCAGCGGGCCTCCCACCAACTCGGCAGTGACCGGCTGCGCGTTGTAGCTGCCGCGGGCGTTCGCCACGAGCTGCGCCTCCCCGCCCCGATCGCGCGTCGTGACGCCGATCGTCAGATCCGCCCGCAGTTTGGCCAGCCGCACGCGGGCGCTGCCGTCCGCGATGCGCACCTCGCCGATCGTCGCACCGCCGTCGGAGTGCCCCGCCAGTTGCAGCTGATAGTTCATCGCCCCGTTGGGCAGCTGCGTGGCGGTGAGCTGCGGCCGATCGAGCGACACCAGCGGCACCACCAGCCTGCCATGGCGCAGGAGCGCCCAGGCATCCAACTGCACGCCAAGCACCGGCAATCGGGCTAGCGGCTCCCCGGTCCAGTCCGGCGGGTTGCCGATTGTCACGTCATCGGCGGTCACGCTGACGATGCGGCCCGGCACGATGTGCAGATGCGCGATCGTGATCGGGCGGCCGAGCGCCGCGGCGGCGCGGCTCGCAACCAAGGGGATCAGCAGGTCCCATCCCCAGATGACGGCCACCAGCACCGCCGCAAGCAGCGGCACCCCGAGTGCCATAGACCAGATGACGGCACGACGCGGCAGCGCCATGGAGTCCCCTCGCAGCGATGCGCACCTATAACGGAACGGGCGCCTCTTGGTTGCGGATCGGACGACGAGCCGGTCCTCGTTCGCTTAGGGCCAGCCGCGGAATAAGAGTTTGGGTTCGCAGGCGGCATCCTCCGCCGTCATGGCCGGGGCAGGCCGGCCATCCACTTTTTTGCTTTGATGCAGTCAGCCAAAGACGTGGATGGCGGGGCCAAGCCCATGACGAAGGAGCACGGCCCGTGCCCAGCTCTCTCTTATCCCGCAGCAAGCCCTTTATCGTCGGGTGAGCCGAAGCCCAGGCCGAGTGTCCCAGCCGTGCCCAGGATTTTCAGGCGTCTCACGCCACCTTCCGAGCCACCGCCAGCGCTATGTCCGCAAGCACCCCGATCGCCCACCGTGCGCGTGGTGGTTCCTCTGTCACCCGGGCGATATGAGGCGCGGCACGCTCCGCAGCATACTCCGCCAGGCAAATGTCACGGTGTACCGACTGATTGAGCTGCTTTGAGAACCGGGCGTTGACCCGTTGAACCCAAGAGCGGCATAGGGCCGCCTCCCGCTGATCAGGAAACGCCTCCAATGCCCCGCCGCAAGCCTCGCGGCCGTCCGCTCGACGGCTGGCTGATCATCGACAAGCCGCCGGGGCTCACCAGCACCGACGTGGTCAACCGCGTCCGCCGCGCCTTCGATGCGCAGAAGGCCGGGCACGGCGGCACGCTCGACCCGCTCGCCACCGGGTTGTTGCCGGTCGCCTTCGGCGCGGCGACCAAGACCGTCCCCTATGTGATGGACGGCACCAAGCTCTACCGCTTCACGCTGTGCTTCGGCGAGGCACGCGACACCGACGATGCGGACGGCAAGGTCACCGCCACCTCCCCTGCCCGCCCCACCGACGAGGCGATTCGCGCCGCCTTGCCACAGTTCCGCGGCGACATCATGCAAATCCCCCCGACCTTTTCGGCGGTGAAGGTCGCCGGCGAGCGGGCGTACGACCTCGCGCGCGAGGGCCGTCCACCCGCGCTCGAGCCACGCCCCGCCCGGGTGGATCGGTTCGACCTGGTCGAACGCCCCGACCCGGGCACCGCCGTGTTCGAGGTGGCCTCGGGCAAGGGCGTCTACATGCGCAGCCTCGCCCGCGACCTCGCCGTTGCCTGCGAAACGCTGGGGCATATCGGCGCACTGCGCCGGCTCCGCGTCGGCCCCTTCACCGAGGCGCAGGCGATCCCCCTGGACAAACTCATCGGATCGGCCGATACCGCGCCGGCTTCCCCGGACCTTCTGCTTCCGGTCGCGACCGCGCTGGCCGACATCCCGGCGCTGGCCCTGACCGAGGCGGAGGCCAGCGGGCTGCGGCATGGGCAGGCGATCAGCCTGGTCATGCTGATGGGCCGCATTCCCGGTTCGGCCGATCCCAACGGAGGGTTGGTCCGCGCCATGGCGGGGCTGCGCGTGATAGGTCTAGCCCGGCTGGAGGACGGCTGGATGAAACCCGAGCGCCTGCTGTAACCCGATTCCGAGGAGACCATCCCGATGTCGATCACTGCGGAGCGCCGCACGGCGCTGATCGGCGAATACGCCAACGCGCCGGGCGACACCGGCAGCCCGGAGGTGCAGGTCGCCCTGCTGTCCGAGCGAATCGGCAACCTCACCGAGCACCTGAAGACCCACGCCAAGGATTTCCACTCGCGGCGCGGCCTGCTGATGCTGGTCGGCCGCCGCCGACGGCTGCTCGACTACCTGAAGGCGAAGAATGTCAGCCGCTATGAGGGCCTGATCGGCCGGCTGAACCTGCGCCGTTAAAACTTCAACTGCCGCTGAAGAGTCCTATATGGGACACAGCGGCGCCTACCCTCGGACCATGGTGGGACGAGGCAACGCCGCGGGGGCCGGCAATCGCCCCCGAACGCCGCGGGCACGCGGCGGACCGACAGACCGCCGTTCCGGCGACCCGAGGTGCGGGATTCGCGACGGCGTTTCCGGCCACATGGCCCGCGGCTGCGCCGCGCCTCACCGCACACGCAGCCCGCGGCTTCCACGTGACCCGAGACGCCGCCTCCCGCCCAGCTGGGGGCCGGTGCGTCAGCCTGACCGTCCGTCGATGCCGCGCATCTGCAAGGACGTGTGAATGTTCAACTACTTTCGCAAGGAGCTCGACTGGGGCGGGCGCAAGCTGATCCTGGAGACCGGCAAGATCGCCCGCCAGGCTGACGGCGCCGTGATGGCGCGCTACGGCGATACCATCGTGCTGTGCACCGCCGTGGGAGTGAAAAGCTCCCGGCCCGGGCAGGACTTCTTCCCGCTCACGGTGAACTACCAGGAGAAGGCCTTCGCCGCCGGCAAGATTCCGGGTGGCTTCTTCAAGCGCGAGGGGCGGCCCAGCGAGGCCGAGGTGCTGAAGTCCCGCCTTATCGACCGGCCGATCCGCCCGCTGTTCCCCGAGGGCTTCCGCAACGAGGTCCAGATCGTCGCCACCGTCCTGAGCCACGACCTTGAGAACGATCCCGACATCGTCGCCATGATCGGCTGCTCGGCCGCGCTGACGCTGTCCGGCATCCCGTTCTTCGGCCCGATCGCCGCGGCCCGCGTGGGCTACGAGGACGGCCAGTACATCCTCAACCCGACCGCCGACCGGATGAAGCGCACGCAGCTGGAACTGGTGGTCGCCGGCACGTCGGAAGGCGTGCTGATGGTCGAGTCCGAGGCGAACGAGCTGTCAGAGGACGTCATGCTCGGCGCCGTGACCTTCGGCCACGAGAGCTTTCAGCCGGTGATCCAGGCAATCATCGAGCTGGCCGAGCACGCCGCCAAGGACCCGTGGACATTGCCCGAGCCCACGCCCGAGGCGCAGGCCCTCAAGGCGCGGGTCGATGCACTGGCCCGCGACGGCCTGATCGAGGCCTATCGCGAGCCGGACAAGGGCGCGCGGCACGCCAAGGTCGATGCGGTGCGCAGCCGGATGGTCGAGGCGCTTGCCATCGATGGGCTGGATACCGAGAAGGCCCGGTCGGTGTTCCACGACCTGGAGGCGGACGTGGTGCGCAGCGCCATCCTGGACACTGGCCTGCGGATCGACGGCCGCGACACCAGGACCGTCCGCCCGATCATCGCCGAGGTCGGCGTGCTGCCCCGCGCGCACGGCTCGGCGCTGTTCACCCGCGGCGAGACCCAGGCATTCTGCGTGGCCACACTCGGCACCGGGCAGGACGAGCAGATCATCGACGCGCTCGAGGGCGAGTACCGCGAGCACTTCATGCTGCACTACAACTTCCCGCCGTATTCGGTGGGCGAGGCCGGCCGCATGGGCTCCCCGGGCCGGCGCGAGGTCGGGCATGGCAAACTCGCCTGGCGGGCGATCCATCCGCTGCTGCCGGAGAAGGAGAGGTTTCCCTACACGCTGCGGATGGTGTCCGAGATCACCGAGAGCAACGGCAGTTCCTCGATGGCCACAGTATGCGGCGGCTCGCTCGCGCTGATGGACGCCGGCGTGCCGCTGAAGCGGCCGGTGGCGGGCATCGCCATGGGGCTGATCAAGGAGGATCGCGGCTTCGCCGTGCTGTCCGACATCCTGGGCGACGAGGACCACCTGGGCGATATGGACTTCAAGGTCGCCGGCACCGAGGTCGGCGTCACCGCGCTGCAGATGGATATCAAGATCACCTCGATCACGCCTGAGATCATGCGCGTCGCGCTGGAGCAGGCACGCGACGGGCGGATGCACATCCTGGGCGAGATGAGCAAGGCGCTGACCGGCGCCCGTGGCGACGTGGCCGCCACCGCCCCGCGCATCACCATCATGAACGTGCCGAAGGAGAAGATCCGCGAGGTGATCGGCACCGGCGGCAAGGTGATCCGCGAGATCGTCGAGCAGACCGGCTGCAAGGTCGACATCGAGGACGACGGCACGATCAAGATTGCCGCCACCGACTCCCTGCAGGCGCAGCGGGCGATCGACTGGATCCGCGGCATCGTCGCCGAGCCGGAGATCGACGTGATCTACAACGGCAAGGTGGTGAAGACGGCGGACTTCGGCGCCTTCGTCAACTTCCTGGGCTCGCGCGACGGGCTGGTGCACATCAGCGAACTGCAGCAGGGCCGCGTCGGCAAAACCACGGACGTGGTGAATGTCGGCGACCAGGTGAAGGTGAAGGTCATCGGCTTCGACGAGCGCGGCAAGGTGAAGCTGTCGATGCGCGTGGTCGATCAGGCCACCGGCGAGGACATCACCGAGAAGGTCGGCGCCAAGCCTGGCCGCGGCGATCGGGACCGTGATCGCGGTGAACGGCGCGAGCGGCGCGAGCCCACCGACGGCGTGCCGCCGGAGATGGCAGACCAGCCGCTGGTCGGAGAGTAAGAACCCCTCCCCACCCCTCCCCTCGTGGGAGGGTACCGGGGAGGTGATTGTTCCTCCCACCTTTCCAACCAGCGTCAACCGCCGTAACGGTTGTGCCACACGGCCTGGGGAGGCGAAGGCCCATGAAGCTGATCAACGCGATCCGCATGGGAGGCATGGAAGTGCTGCCGCTGGTCGAGGGCGGCAAAGGTATCTCGATCTCGAATGGTCTGTCGTCCGGGAACTGGGCGTTCACCGGCGGAGTCGGCACGTTCAGTGCGGTCAACGCCGACAGCTTCGACGAACGTGGCCAGCGCATTGCCCAGGTCTATCGCGGCCGTACCCGCCGCGAACGGCACGAGGAGCTGGTCGCGTACGCCATCCAGGGTGCGCTGACCCAGGCCCGCCGCGCCTACGAGCTGGCCTGCGGCAAAGGACGCATCCACGCCAACATCCTGTGGGAGATGGGCGCCGCCGAACGCATCATCACCGAGGTGCTGGAGCAGGCGAAGGGCATCGTCAACGGCATCACCTGCGGCGCCGGCATGCCGTACCGGCTGTCCGACATCGCCGCGCGATTCAACATCTACTACTACCCGATCGTCTCCTCCGCGCGCGCCTTCAACGCGTTGTGGAAGCGGGCCTACTCGAAGGCCGCCTCGCTGCTGGGCGGCGTGGTGTATGAGGACCCGTGGCTCGCCGGCGGCCACAACGGCCTGTCCAACAGCGAAGATCCGACCAGGCCCGAAGATCCCTTCCCGCGCGTCCTCGCGCTGCGCAGGCTGATGCGCGAGTTCGGCCTGCACGAGACACCGATCATCATGGCCGGCGGCGTGTGGTGGCTGGAGGAATGGCAGGACTGGATCGACAACCCCGAGCTCGGGCCCATCGCCTTCCAGTTCGGCACGCGCCCGCTGCTCACCCAGGAAAGCCCGATCGGCGACGCCTGGAAGGAGCGGCTGCGCACGCTGCGCGAGGGCGACGTGTTCCTCAACCGCTTCAGCCCGACCGGCTTCTATTCCAGCGCGGTGCACAACGGCTTCATCCAGGAGCTGCGCGAGCGCAACGAACGCCAGGTCGCCTATACCTCTGAGGTGATCGGCGAGCACGTGGCCGAATTCGGCGTCGGGCCGCGCAAACGTCCGGTCTACCTGACGCCGGCCGACCTCGAGCACGCACGCGGATGGGAGGCGCACGGCTTCACCGAGGCGCTGCGCACGCCCGACAGCACCCTGGTGTTCGTCACGCCGGAGAAGGCGCGCGAGATCCTGGCCGATCAGGTCGCCTGCATGGGCTGCCTCAGCCAGTGCCGCTTCTCCAACTGGGAGCAGCAGGAGCCCGAATTCAGCACCGGCAAGCGGCCCGATCCACGCAGCTTCTGCATCCAGAAGACGCTGCAGGACATCGCGCACGAAAGCGACGACGCCGCGGCGCTGGAGCGCAACCTGATGTTCAGCGGCCACAACGCGTTCCGCTTCGCCAGGGACCCTTACTACTCGAACGGCTTCATCCCGACGGTGAAGCAGCTGGTCGAGCGCATCCTGACCGGGCGCTGACGTACAGCTTACCGGGGCGCCGGCGGAATCGTCACGCCGCCCTGGAAGCCTTTCAGCGTCCACTCGTAGGCCTCGACACCGGTGCGGAACGCGCCAATGCGCGCCGAGGCGAGATCGAGGATGTCGACGATCACCACTGTCCACATCAGGATAAGCAGCGCGACCAGTATGCGGAGCGTCCGGCCCCTGACGCCGAACTGGTAGCCCAGCGTCGCCATGCTCAGCAGCGTCATGCCGATCAGCAGCCAGAATATCTGTGGCGGAAGCCGCAGGCTGTAGGCGAAGCGCTCTGCCGTCGTCATGTCGAAGGTGTCGTTGAGCGAGGCCATCAGTGCCGTCGATACCGGATTCGGCTGCTCCCGGACGATCGCCGACACGTGGCCCCAGATCTGCGACTGCAACGCGTTGGTCCGCTGGTTCAGCGCATCGAGCAAAACGGGGTCGTTGTCGGCCTGGACGAACTGCATCCGCACCTGGGTGTACTGTTCCAGCAGCCGCGCGATCTCGCTGCCGCGGGGTTGGCCGATCGCCCCGGCACGCAGCCAGGCCGTGCCGATCGCATTGGCTTCGGCCAGCGTACCCGCGCGGCGCTCGCTGAACCGCGTATTGGCAAACGACAGGGTGAGCGCCAGCACGAAGGCCAGCAGGCCCAGCATGCCGCCGACCACGACGCCGACGCCGTCCGGCTGCACGTCGCCGCGGGCCGCGCCGCGTCGTCCGAACCGGTAGCCGGCCTCGTGCGCGATCAGCTGCGCGACGAACAGCAGCGCCGAGAAGGCGAGGACGCTCCAGCTCGCAAGACCCACAAGCAAGGCCGTCATGGGTGGTCACCACCTTTCCGATTCCGTGTAGCAACAATTAGCGGCGCAGCGGAAGTGTACCGGCCGGTGGGTTCAGGTTCATCGGTTGACCCCCCGCGCCAATACCGCTTGCATCGTCCATCATGCGGTTGCTGCTGATCAATCCCAACATCACCGAGGCGATGACCGACGCGATGGCCGTCGAGGCCCGGCGCTTCGCCTCGCCCGCCACCGAGATCGTGGCGGTCACCGCCGCATTCGGCACACAGTACGTCGAGAACCGCGCCGAGGCGGCTATCGCCTCGCACGCGGTGCTCGACGCGCTGGCGAAGCATGCCGGCGGCTGCGACGCTGCGATCGTCTGCGCGTTCGGCGATCCGGGCCTCGCCGCAGCGCGCGAGTTCGCCGACATCCCTGTGGTCGGCATCGAGGAGGCAGCGATACTCGCCGCCTGGATGCTCGGCCGGCGCTACTCGATCGTCTGCCTGACACCACGGCTGCGCACCTGGTACATCGAATGTGCGCAGGAACACGGTCTCGCCGGGCGGTTGGCCAGCGTGCGCGCCCTCGACGCGCCGGTCGCCGACATCACGCGCGCCAGGGAGCATCGCGATCGACTGCGCGCGCTCTGCCTGCTCGCGATCGAGCAGGACGAGGCCGAGGTCATCATCTTCGGCGGCGGCCCGATCGCCGGTCTGGCGCGCGAGCTGCGCGACGACATTCCGGTGCCGACGCTGGATGGGGTGAGCTGCGCGGTGCGGATGGCCGAGGCGCTGGTGGGCCTGCGGCCCCGCCCGCCGCAGCGCGGCAGCTTCGCGCGCCCTGCCGCCAAGCCGGCGAAGGGGCTCGCGGCGGAACTGATGGGCCGCATCACCGGCGAGGCGTGACGGCATGGCGGACCAGCCCGTCGCGCTGGTCGATCACGATCCGCATTGGCACGCCCAGTTCGTGGCGCAGCAGGCGGCGCTGGCGCGGCTGCTGCGGCCGTGGCTCGCCGCTGCGCCGGAGCATGTCGGCTCGACCGCCGTGCCGGGACTGCGCGCCAAGCCGATCGTCGACATCGCCGCACCGGTGCATTCGCTCGCCGAAGCACGGCAGGCGGTGCCGGTGCTCGAACACGACAGCTGGCTGTTCTGGGCCGACGATCCCAACCGGGCGTATCGCCTATGGTTCCTGCGGCCCACTCCAGCGGCGCGCACGCACCATCTGCAGATCATGCAGCATGACCATCCGGAACTCCACAACCTGCTGCTGTTCCGTGATGCGCTGCGCGCCGACCCGCTGCTGCGGGACGCCTACGGGGCGCTGAAGGAACGGCTGGCCGCGGTGCACCGGCTGGACCGCAACGCCTATACCGATGCGAAGAGCGGGTTCGTGCGCGAGGTGCTGCTTGTCGCCGGCTCGGCGCGATCCATCCGCCGACGGGTCACATAGACCACTGCATCCGTTTCGGCGGCCACCCCGTATAGGCTAGTGTCGAACCGAACACACACCCATGCAAGCTGCCGCGCAACCCACCGAAGGCGATGACACCGATTCGCTGCTGCATCGCTGCGCCGGCGGCGACCGGGCGGCATTCCGCCAGCTGTACGATCGCTGGGGCCATCGGCTGTACGGGATTGCACTGCGCATCACCCGCCAGGCGGCGCCGGCGGCGGACGCGACCCAGGATGCTTTCGTGCAGATCTGGCAGCAGGCGCACCGCTTCGACCCCGAGCGCGGCAGCACGGAGGCCTGGCTGATCGGGATCGTGCGGTATCGGGCGCTCGACATCATGCGCAGCCGAACGCGCGAGGTGCCAGGCTACGAGCCGCCCGAGATTGCGGACGAATTGCCGGACGCCCTCGCCCGACTCGTCGGCACCGCCGAGGGGGCGGCGCTGCACCGCTGCCTGGGCGAACTGGAGCCGGGCCGCCGCCGGCTGGTGGTGATGGCGTTTGTCGAGGGACTGTCGCACAGCGAACTCGCCAGGTGCCTGCGCGTGCCGCTTGGCACGGTGAAGTCGGGGATCAGGCGGACCCTGCGCACGCTGCGCGGATGCCTTGCGTCATGAGCGAGCACCAGGACCGCGACCTGCTTGCCGCCGAGTTCGTGCTGGGCTCGCTCGAAGGCGAAGACCGGCGAGAGGCGACACGACTGCTGGCAGAGGATGCCGGGTTCGCCCGCTCGGTCGCCGCGTGGCAGCAGCGGCTGACGCCGCTCGCGGCGCAGGTCCCGGCGGTCGCGCCACCTACCGGACTGTGGCGCGCCATCGAGGCGCGGATAGACCCGCCGGCACCGCCCTCCCGCGTCCTGCCGCTGCGCCGCCGCCTGCGTTTCTGGCAGGCGACCACGTTCGGGGCGCTGGCGGTCGCCGCCTCGCTCGCACTGCTGATTACGACACGCCATCCGGAACAGCGGCGGGTTGCGGTTCTCATGCCGGTCTCCGGCGGGATGCCGGCGATGACGGCGACCGTGTCGCGCGGCGGCGAACTCGTCGTGCGTCCGGCGACGTCGATCACGGTGCCGGGAGATCGGGACCTGGAGCTGTGGGAGCTGCCGCAGGGAGAGACGAAGCCGCGCCCGCTCGGCGTGCTGCCGCCGTCCGGCATCGTGCTCGCGACCACACTGGCCGGTAACACGCAGTTGCTGGTGAGCCTGGAGCCGAAGGGCGGATCGCCGACCGGACAGCCAACCGGCCCGGTGCTGTACGGCGGCTGGCTGACAATGGTGGAACTGCCGCGCGGATAGGCGTCGGCCCCGATCCATGGCAATCACTCGAAGCGAGCGCCGGGCTCCGCGGTGCCAGCGTACCTTCGCGTGCATCCCTGCTGATCGGCGTGCAACTGCGATTTCCCCTTCTGTTGCCTCGTGGCACCATCGTGCTCAGGGGACCCCATGACTTGCGCGACCGGCGCGGACCGGACACACCAGCGCCATGTCGTCGGCACCTCTCCGCATCGGCGTCGCCGGAGTCGGACATTTCGGTCGCTACCATGCGCTGAAGGTCGCCGCCTCGCCGCATGTGGCCCTGGCCGGGGTGTTCGACACGGATGCCGAACGCGCCGGAACGATTGGATTGGAAGCCGGCGCGCCCGCGCTCGACTTTCCTGCGCTGCTCGCCGCAAGCGATGCGCTGGTCATCGCCGCACCGGCCGAAGCGCACCACGCGCTCGCCGCCGAAGCGCTGCGCGCAGGCCGGCACGTGCTGGTGGAAAAGCCGATCGCCGCCACGCTCGCCGAGGCCGACGAGCTTGGCGCTCTGGCTGCGCAACGGGGGCTGGTGCTGCAGGTCGGCCACCTGGAACGCTTCTCCGCTGCCTTCGCCGCAATGGAAGGCAGGCTGAGCGCACCGCTCTACATCGAGGCGACGCGCATTGCCCCGTTCAAGCAGCGCGGCACCGACGTGTCGGTCATCCTCGACCTGATGATCCACGACCTCGACCTGATCCTGTCGCTGGTGGCGAGCGAGATCGACAGCGTCGATGCCGTGGGTGCCGCAGTGGCGAGCGAACATGCGGACCTGGCGAATGCGCGCATTCGTTTCTCCAGCGGCGCAGTTGCGACGATCACCGCCTCGCGCGTCGCGCTGCGCACCGAGCGGCGCATGCGGGTGTTCGCGCAGGACGGCTATCTCGCGGTGGATTTCGCCAATCGACGGCTGACGGTGATCGCGCGCGGACGCGGCACGCCGCTGCCGGCTGTCGCCGGTTTCGGCATCGAGGAGGCGTCGTGGCAGGAGCATGATTCACTCGCCGCCGAACATGCGGCGTTCGTCGCCTCCATACGCGACGGCGCACCGGTGCTGGTGGACGCCGCGGCAGGAAGGCGGGCATTGGCAGCGGCACTGCTGGTGTCCGACGGTATCGCCGCCGCGCGGGCGCGGATGGTGGCCTCAGGACTGATCGAGCAGTTCCAGGACCACGTCGGCCGCGGCGTCTGACGGCATCCCGACCGCCGGACGCAGCTGCGACAGCACGTCGCGGAAGCCGGCGCGCTGCGCCGACGCTGCCGCAGGATCGTCCAGCAGCGCGCGCACGGCGGCGGCCAGCCGCTCGGGCGTGCACGCCGCCTGGATCAGCTCCGGCGCCACCTCGCGCTTTGCCAGCAGGTTGACCAGCGCGGCGTACGGCACAGTGACCAGCCGCCGTGCGATCGCCGCGGTCAGCGGGTTCACCCGATAGGTCACGACCATCGGCACGTTCGCCATCGCCAGCTCGAGCGTGGACGTGCCGGACTTGGTCAGGGCGACGCTCGAGGCGGCGAACGCGTCGTACTTGTCCCCGGCGTCCGTCACCAGCACCGGGCGGTGCGCCCAGTCGCGCGTCGCCGCCGTCACCGACTCGGCCACCGGCCCGGCGACCGGCACCGCCGGCACGAGATCCTCCGGCAACCGACGCAACGCGGCGCCGAGGATTGGCAAGAGCCGGGAGACCTCGGTGCGGCGGCTGCCCGGCATCAAGGTCAGGATGCGCGCCGCCGGATCGACGCCGTGGCGCGCCCGGAAGCGCACGGCATCGCCTTCATCCGCGCCGCTCTCCAGCACCGGATGGCCGACGAAGGTTGCCGGCAGGTCGTGACGGGCGAAGAATTCCGGTTCGAACGGCAACAGGCAGAGCAGCCTGTCCCATAGCCCGTGATAGTGCCGCACGCGCCCCTCACGCCATGCCCAGGCCTGCGGCGCCACGTAGTGCACGCGTTTGACGCTGAGTGGCGTGACCGCCTGGAGCAGCCGCAGCGTGAAGCCTGGGCTGTCGATCGTCACCACCACGTCAGGCCGGCGCGCGGCGATGTCGTCCACGGTCTGGCGCAGCCGGCGGCGCAGCTGGCGCAGGCGCGGCAGGACCTCGAGCAGGCCCATCAGCGCGAGGTCATGCAGCGGGAACAGGCTGCCCAGGCCGGACGCCGCCATCGCCTCGCCGCCGACCCCGGCGAAGGTGACATCATCCGCGCGCCGCCGACGCAGCGCCGCCATCAGCCGCGCACCGAGCGCGTCTCCGCTGGCCTCGCCGGCGACCAGATAGATCAGCGGCACAGTGCGTGCGCCAGCAGTGGTGTCAGCGTGCGGTGTCGGGCGATCGGCGGGGGCGCATCAGGCGGCGCCGTCATGCCGATGCGGTCATGCCACCAGGCCGGCAACCCGACGCGGGCGGTGCCGAACAGGTCATAGGCCGAGCCGGCGACGAACAGGCAGCGCTCCGGTGCCACCCCGAGTTCGTCGAGCGCCAGGCGATAGGGCAGCGGATCAGGCTTGTAGAACCCCGCACGCTCGGCCGTGACAACGACGCCGAACGGAACCGGCAACCGGCTTGCCGCGCGACGCCCGAGCACTTCGGAGCAGTTGGTGACCACCCCCAGCGGAATGTCGGCCGCGTGCAGGGCACCGAGCACTTCGGCCGCCTCCGGCCAGGGCCGGATGTCGCCGTAGCGCGCTGCGAGGTCATCGGCCAGACGGCGCGGCAGTCCCACCGCTTCCGCGGACTCGGCGACCAGCGCCTCATACGGTCGGTAGCGACCGGTGCGGTAGGTGAGGGCAAGGTAGGCCACGCGCCACCGCCCGCCGTCGGCCTCGCTTCCCGCCACGACATTCCACAGCGACCAGCTATCCAGCAAGGCGGTCAGCAGGTCGAACAGGATCGCGTCGTACCGACGCGTCACGGCAGCAGGCCGTGCCAACCCGGCTCCTCCACCGCGAACATGCCTGGCTCCAGGTTGTTGTCATGCCCCGGCTGCCGCACCGGCGTGGCAGGCGCCTGGCTGGGGGCGCCGCTATAGTTCCTCAACCTGCTCCACCCCGGGGACAACCTTGAGCGCCTGCGCCAGCCGGGGCGTGACGTTGAAGCCGCCCGGCAAGGCGATCTCGACACTTTGCGTGGTGCCCAGCCGCGGCACCAGGATCACCCGCCCCTTACCGCGGCCCTCGCGTCCCAGGAGGTCGCGAATATGCGGAACCGAGGCGGTTTCGCGCAGCCAGATACGCATCGCGGCACCCGCGTCCGCAGCCGCCCGGTCGAGCGACACCACGTCCTGCGCGGTGACACGCAGCGCCTCGCCGTCCTGACGCAGGTCGGCGGTCACCAGCACATGCGCGCCGTTCCCGATCAGGTCGCGCGCGCGCGACAGCACCTCGGCGAACAGCGTCACCTCGCAGGAGCCCGATGCGTCGGTGATGCGCACCCACGCCATCCGGTTGCCGGTCCGTGTCACCCGCTCCTTCTGGGCCGCCACCATGCCGGCGACCCGTACGCGCGTGATCCCGGCCTGCGCGCTGGCCTCCACCTGCGCGCACGCGGTGGTGCCGAGACGGCGCAATGCCTTTGCATAGACATCGAGCGGATGCGCGGTGAGATGGAAACCGATCGCCTCGGCCTCGAAGGCGAGCCGCTCCATCGCCGGCCAGTCGGGCATGTCGGGCAGACGCATGCTTTCCCTGGCACTCCCCGGTACCGCGCCGAACAGCGCTGCCTGGCCGCTCTCCTTCTCTTCCGCGGTCGCCTGCGCGCGCCGCAGAATCGCCTCGGCACCGGCGAACAGCCGGGCACGGTTGGCTTCCAGGTGATCAAACGCGCCGGCGCGGACGAGATTCTCGAGCTGCATGCGATTGAGCTGGCGCGGATCGACGCGCGCGGCGAAGTCGGCGAGGTCCGCGAACGATGCGTCGCCGCGCACCTCGGTCACCGCCTGCATGGCGGCGAACCCGACCTTCTTCACCGCGGCCAGCGCATAACGGATCGCCAGACCGCCATCCTCTCCGCGTTCGACGGTGAAGTCCGCTCCAGAGCGGTTGATGTCGGGCGGCAGGATGCGGATACCAGAACGTGCGGCCTCCTCACGTAGCGCCGCCAGCCTGTCGGTGTTGCCGAGAGCGAGACTCATGCAGGCAGCGATGAACACCTCGGGGTGGTTCGCCTTGAGCCACGCGGTCTGATAGGCGAGCAGCCCGTACGGTGCGGCATGGCATTTGTTGAAGCCATAACCAGCGAACTTCGCCATCAGGTCGAAGACTTCCTTGGCCTTCTCCGGTTCGAAGCCGCGTTCGATGGCACCTTTGGTGAAGATGTCGCGCTGCGCCTCCATCTCGGCGGGGATCTTCTTGCCCATCGCGCGCCGCAGCAGATCCGCGCCGCCCAGCGAGTAGCCCGCCATCTTCTGGGCGATCTGCATCACCTGTTCCTGATAGACGATGATGCCATAAGTCTCGGCCAGGATTTCGTGCAGGTCGGGATGCGGAGCCTCCGAGGTGCCGGCGTGCTTGCGCCGGCAATATTCCGGAATGCTCGCCATCGGCCCCGGACGGTACAGCGCGACGGCGGCCACCAGATCCTCGAACCGGTCGGGCCGCATCTGGCGCAGCATGTCGCGCACGCCCTGGCCTTCCATCTGGAACACGCCGCCGGCGTCGCCCTTTGCCAGCATCTCGTAGGTCTTCTGGTCATCCAGCGGCAGGCGGTTCACGTCGATCGCGATACCAAGGCCACGCAGCAGGCCTTCCGCGCGTTGCAGGATGGTCAACGTGGTCAGACCGAGGAAGTCGAACTTCACCAGCCCGGCCTGCTCGACATGCTTCATCGAATACTGGGTGACGAGAAAATCAGAGCGTGGATCGCGATACAGCGGCACCAGCTCGATCAGCGGTCGGTCACCGATCACCACGCCGGCGGCGTGCGTGCTGGCATGGCGGTACAGGCCCTCGATCTGCAACGCTATTTCCAGGAGACGCGCGATGCCTTCGTCCTCGGCGCGCATCATCTGCAACCGCGGTTCGCCGGCGATCGCCTGCTGCAGGTTGACCGGCTGCGCCGGATTGTTCGGAATCAGTTCTGCGACCTTGTTCACCTGGCCGAATGGCAGGCCCAGCACGCGTCCCACGTCGCGCACCGCGGCACGCGCCTGCAGTTTGCCGAACGTTATGATCTGCGCCACGCGATCGGACCCGTACTCGCGGCGCACGTAGTCGATCACCGCGTCGCGGCCTTCCTGGCAGAAGTCGATATCGAAGTCCGGCATCGAAACACGCTCGGGATTGAGGAATCGCTCGAACAGCAGGTTGAAGCGGATCGGATCGAGATCGGTGATGGTGAGCGCCCAGGCCGCCACCGAACCCGCGCCCGAACCGCGCCCCGGGCCGACCGGAATGCCCTGTGCCTTGGCCCATTGGATGAAATCGGCGACAATCAGGAAGTAGCCGGCAAAGCCCATCGAGACGATGACGGAAAGCTCGTAATCGAGCCGTTCGCGATAGCGCGCGCGTGTCGCGTCATCGGCGGCCATCGCGTCCATGCGGCGAGCGAGGCCTTCGATCGCCATGGCACGCACCGTCTCCTCCTCGGTGCTGCCCGCCCGCACCTTGGGCGAGACCGGCAGCAGCGGCTTGCGCGTCTCCATCATCACCGCGCAGCGCCGCGCGATGGCGAGCGTGTTGTCGCACGCCTCCGGCAGGTCGGCGAACAGCATGCGCATGTCGGGCGCGGGCTTGAACCAGTGCTCAGGCGTCACCCGCCGGCGGTCGGGTTCCGACAGCAGGCGTCCTTCGGCGATGGCGAGCAGCGCATCGTGCGCCTCGTACATGTCGGGCGAGGCGAAGTAGCAGTCGTTGGTAGCGACCAGCGGAATGCCGATCGCATCCGCCAGGGCGATCAGACCCGGCTCCAGTGCGCGCTCGCGTTCCACGCCGTGCCGGTGCAGTTCCATCGCAACGCGATCGGGAAACGCCTCGGCGAGGCGCGCCAACAGACGGTCGGCCTCCGACTTCTGGCCTTCCGCCAGCAGCCGCGCGAGCGGACCGGTGGCGCCCCCGGTCAGCAGCAGGAGCCCCTCTGCGTGTGCCGCGACGGTAGCGAGCGGCAGTTGCGGCCGAAGCCCGGGATCCGTCTCCAGAAACCCGAGCGACGAAAGGCGCCGGAGGTTTGCGAGGCCAGTCGCATCCTGCGCCAGCAGCACGACCGGATCGGGTGCCAGGCGTGCATTGTCGTCGCGGGCAAGGGCGATCTGGCAGCCGACGATCGGCTGGATGCCCCTGCCCGCGCAGGCCTGGCTGAACTCCAGCGCGCCGAACAGGTTGGCGGTGTCGGTGATCGCCACCGCCGGCATGGCAGCGTCCGCCGCGAGCGCCGGGATCTTCTCGGCCTTGATCGCGCCTTCGCTCAACGAGTAGGCGGAATGAACCCGGAGGTGGACGAAATCGGCGTGGGGCATGCGTGATTATGCAGGCCGCCCACCGAGTCCGGCCACCCCGATGTTCCGGCGGATCGCCGCCCCGGCGCGCGGTCTGCTTCTGGCAGACGGGCTTCACCGGAGCGCACCGGTAAGCCGCTGGTGGCCGGAACGTCTGTCAGGCCTGCACGACCTTGCCGTCGCGCAGCGTGACCGTGCGGTCCATGCGCGCCGCAAGCTCGGGATTATGCGTCGCGATCAGCGCAGCAAGGTTCGCCCGCCGCACCATCGCCAGCAGTTCCTCGAACACCACCGATGCCGTCGCGACGTCGAGATTGCCGGTGGGCTCGTCCGCCAGCAGCACCTGCGGCGCGTTGGCCAGCGCGCGCGCGATCGCCACGCGCTGCTGCTCGCCGCCCGACAGCTTGCCGGGAAGGTGATCCGCCCGCGCCTCAAGGCCGAACGACCCGAGCAGCGCCCGGGCGCGTTCGGCTGCCGCCTTGCGCGGCTTGCCCGCGATCATCTGCGGCAGCACAACATTCTCCAGCGCGGTGAACTCGCCCAGCAGGTGATGGAACTGGTAGACGAAGCCGATCGTGTCGCGCCGGATCGCCGTGCGCGCCGCATCGGGCAGCGCCCCGGCGTCGCTGCCCAGGACAAACACCGAGCCGCCATCGGGTTTTTCGAGCAACCCGGCGAGATGCAGCAGCGTCGATTTGCCGGCACCCGACGGCGCCACCAGCGCGACGATCTCGCCGGCGTGCAGCGTCAGTTCTGCGCCGCGCAGCACGGGCAGTTCACCGGCCTCGGTGCGATAGACACGCCGCACATCGCGCAGCACCAGCGGTTCACTCATGCCGCAGCGCTTCCACCGGATCGGTCCGGGCCGCGCGCCAGCTGGGATACAGTGTCGCCAGCAGCGACAGCACCAGGCCAAGCGCCACCACGCGCACCACGTCGCTCCAGTCCACCGTGTTCGGCAATGCCGTCAGCATGAACACCGAGGAATCGAACACGCGCCCGCCGGTGATGTCCTCTACTGCGTGCTGCACCGCGACGATGTTGCGGCAGAACACCACGCCGATGACGGTGCCGATCAGCGTGCCGGTGACGCCGACGAACGCGCCGCACATCAGGAAGATGCGCAGCACCGCACCGCTGTCGGCGCCGATGGTGCGCAGCACCGCGATGTCGCGCGTCTTGTCCTTCACCATCATGATCAGCGACGAGATCACATTGAACGCCGCCACCAGCACGATCATGCCGAGGACGATGAACATCGTGTCCTTCTGCACCTGGAGCACGCCGATAATGGTGTCGTTGGCATGCCGCCAGTCACGCAGCCAGACGTTCCGCCCGCTCAGCACCTGCCGCAGCGGCGGCAGCAGCGCATCGACATTGTCTGGCTGGGCGACACGGATCTCGATACCGGTGACCGCATCCGGTTTCTGGAAGAACACCTGCGCCGCCGGCAGCGGCATGAACACGACGTTGTTGTTGTAGTCGTTCAGCCCGGCATCGAACACGCCCACCACCTTGTAGGCCCGCACGCGCGGCACCGTGCCGAACGCCGTGGCCGCCCCTTGTGGCGAGATCACCGTCAACGCATCGCCGATGCGCAGGCGATAGAACTGTGCCAGGCCCGTGCCGACCAGAATCGCATCGTCGCCGGTGAAGTCGTCGAGCCTGCCAGCCACGATATGATCGCTGATCGGGCGCAGCGCGCGCAGGTCATCCAGCGTGACGCCGCGCACCAGGCCGCCACGCGCGCCGCCCTTGTCGGTGGTCAGCAGGGCCTGGCCGTCCAACACCGGCAGCGCGCCGACGATGCCCGGGATGGCGCGAATCGCGTCCAGCAGCGGCTGATAGTTCTCGATCTTCTCGCCGGCAAACGCCTCGACGGTGATATGGCCATTGACGCCGAGGACGCGGCGCTCGAGCTCGGTCTGGAAGCCGCTCATCACACTGGTCACCACGATCAGCGTGGCGACGCCGAGGGCGATGCCGACCAGTGAGAACACCGCGATGATCGAAACGAAGCGCTCGCCCCTGCGCGCGCGCAGGTAGCGGCCGGCGACCGCACGTTCAAAGGGTCCGAACATGAAGAGTCAGCTGATCCGTGCCAGCGCCTCTTCGGGCGTGTGCTCGCTGCGCTCGCCCGACGCGCGCCGCTTCAGCTCCACCTTGCCCGCGGCCGCACCGCGCGGTCCCACGATGATCTGCCACGGATGGCCCATCAGATCGGCATCCGCAAACTTCGCCCCTGCCCGCTCGTCGCGGTCGTCGTACAACGCCGCGGATCCGAGCTTCGCGTACAGCGCCTCGCACATAGCATCGCACGCCGCATCGCCACGCCGCAGGTTGAGGATCGCCGCCTTGAACGGCGCGATGCTGTCGGGCCAGATGATACCAGCCTCATCGTGGCTCGCCTCGATCACCGCGCCGACCAGCCGTGAGACGCCGACGCCGTAGCTGCCCATCTCCGGATGCACCAGTGTCCCATCGGGCCGCGCCACCGTGGTGTTCAGCGCCCTGGTGTATTTCGTGCCAAAGTAGAAGATGTGGCCCACCTCGATCCCGCGGCCTTCGCGCCGACGCGACGGATCGACCTTGTCCCACTTCGCCGCATCGTGCTTCTCGTCCGTCGCGGCGTACATCGAGGTCATCAGCCTGAAGAACGCCTCGAGATCGTGCGCGTTGTAGTCGAAGCGCGCGTTCACCCAGTCGATCTTCTCGAAGTCTGCGTCGTAGTACACCTGGCTCTCGCCGGTCGGCGCCAGGATGATGAACTCGTGGCTGAGGTCGCCGCCGATCGGGCCGCTCTCCGCCTCCATCGGGATCGCCTTCAGCCCCATACGCTGGAAGGTGCGCATATAGGCCAGCATCATCTGTGCGATAGCTGACCACCGCACCGGCATAGTCCACATCGAACGAATACGCGTCCTTCATCAGGAACTCGCGCCCGCGCATCACCCCGAACCGCGGCCGCACCTCGTCGCGGAACTTCCACTGTATATGATAAAGTATCTGCGGCAGCTCGCGGTACGAATGCACCGACTGGCGGAACAGGTCGGTGATCACCTCCTCGTTGGTTGGACCATACAGCATGTCGCGCTCATGCCGGTCCTGGATGCGCAGCATTTCCTTGCCGTAGTCGTCGTAGCGCCCGCTCTCGCGCCACAGTTCGGCCGACTGGATCGTCGGCATCAGCACTTCCTGCGCGCCGGCCGCGTCCTGCTCCTCGCGCACAATGCGTTCGATGTTGCGCAGCACGCGATAACCGAGCGGCAGCCACGCGTAGATACCGGCCGAAGTCTGCCGCACCATGCCGGAGCGCAGCATCAGCCGGTGCGAGGCGATCTGCGCTTCGGCAGGCGTCTCCTTGATGGTGGGAATGAAGCTGCGGGAGAGGCGCATCGCGTGCCTTGTCATCGTGGTTGGGGGCCGGACCGTAACCGGCGGCTGCGCCGACCGCCAGTCTGCCATCGGCGGAATTATTGTGCGTTGCACAACAGCGGGGTGTAATAAAATCCCGCCTGCGCAGCGATTCCCGCACAAAACCGCGTGACATGGCGTTAGCAAACAGTTAACTAAGCGCCGGCCCCAGGGCGCCTCGGGCGCGGGCCAGGTTTGGGGAGGAAACGCCGTCACACGGCAGGGGCGGGGGTTACGCCTCCTCCTGACCGTGGCGACGGCATCAGTCTCCTGGAGCCGCGAACCACCCGTGTCGGAAGCTCACGTAGTTGCTGGTGATCAGCAGCCAGGCGCCGAACCACACCACGGCGGCAAGCAGCGTAGTCACAATGACTTTCATCAAGATCCGTGGCCGCTCGGGTGTGCCGCGCCAGCCGCTCTGCTGGTCGGGGTCGTCGATCGGGCGCGTGCCGATCGGCAGGACGGCGAACAGCACGGTCCACCAGATCAGGGCGTAGAGAACGACGCCGGTGAACCAGTTCATACGCGCAGCAGATGCACGTCCACCAGCGGCCGTTTCTGCAGGCGCCGTCCAAGTGCTCGACGCAGCGCGGCCCGCGCGGCATCGGTCAGCGATGCGTCGTCGCGGCGCAGCGTTGCTGGCAGGCCGTCGATCGCATCGGCGAACTCGCTGGTGACGCGTTCGAGGTCCGGATCGTCGCTGTCGAACAGGCCGGGTGCGCTCACCCGCGGCTCGCCGCGCAGCCTGCCATTGGCATCCACCGCGATGCTGCCCAGCACGACGCCGTTGAACAGCATGCGGCGCCGCGCCGACATGACGCCGCCGCCGAGTGGCGTCAATCGGTTGCCGTCCAGCACCAGTTTGCCGACGGGCGCACTGTCCACCACCTGCACCTCGCCGGGCGCGAGCGCCAGGATATCACCATCCTCCAGCAGAATCGGCCTGGCACCGGCCTCCTGCGCCAGCGCGGCATGCGCCGACAGGTGCCGCCATTCGCCGTGCGTCGGCACCGCGTAGCGCGGCTTCACCAAGCGATACAGCCGCCGCAGTTCGTCGCGCGCCGGATGGCCGGAAACGTGCACCAGATGATCGACGTCGGTCATCAGGTGCACGCCGCGGCGCACCAGGTTGTCCTGCACGGTGCCGATCGCGCGTTCGTTGCCAGGAATGACGCGCGAGGAGAAGACCACGGTATCACCCTGCCCGAGGGCGACCCGCGGGTGAGTGTCCATCGCGACGCGCGCCAGTGCGCTGCGCGACTCCCCCTGGCTGCCGGTGATCAGCATCAGCAGGTTATCGTCGGGCACGTCGTCCACATCGTCTTCCGTCAGGAACGGTGGCAGGTCGCGCAGATAGCCGCACTCGCGCGCCGCAGCATCCAGGTTGCGCAGCGAGCGGCCCACCAGCGCCACGCTGCGCCCGACCGCGTGCGCGGCGAGCGCCACCGATTCGACGCGCGCGACGTTGGAAGCGAAGCAGGTCACCGCGATGCGGCCGCGCAGCCCGCGCAGCAGCGCGGTGAGGCTCTGGCGCACCTCCGCCTCGCTGCCCGAATGACCCTCGACCATCGCGTTGGTGGAATCGCAGATCATCGCCAGCACGCCGCGCTCGCCCAGTGCGGCGAACGCCGTCTCGTCGGTGGGCTCGCCGATCAGCGGCGCGGGGTCTAGCTTCCAGTCACCGGTGTGGAGCAGCACACCATGCGGCGTGTCGATCACCAGTGCCTGCGCCTCGGGGATCGAGTGCGTCACACGCAGGAATTGCAGCTTGAAGGGGCCAAGTTCCATCGCCCCGCCCGGCGGCACGACGTGCAGCTTCACCTGATCGAGCAGTTGCACCTCGCCCAGCTTGCGACGCAGCACCGCGGCGGTGAACGGTGTTGTGTAGACCGGACAGCGCAGCTGTGGCCAAAGCCACGCCACGGCGCCCACATGGTCCTCGTGCGCGTGGGTGATGACCAGACCCAGCAGATCGTTGCGCCGGTCGGCGATATAGCCGGGATCCGGCATCATCACATCGACCTCGGGATGCGCCGCGCCGCCGAAGCCAATGCCGCAGTCCACCGCGAGCCACTTGCCGTTGCAGCGGTAAAGATTGAGATTCATGCCGATTTCGCCCGTCCCGCCCAACGGCAGGAAGGCAAGGTCACCCGAAGCGGAATTCATTCTGTTCTTGTCAGTCCTGTTCGATCAGACGTGTTCTGTCTGGTCGCAATGTGGGCGCGGGATTGCGTTCCGCCAACATCCGCAGTCCATCCAGGGTGAGATCGGGTTCGATCTGCTCGATCACCATGGTGCCCTCGGCCACGAGCGGCGCGAGTCCACCGGTGGCGACCACCTTCATCGGC
The DNA here is from genome assembly GCA_963812075.1 of uncultured Alphaproteobacteria bacterium. Taxonomy (GTDB): domain Bacteria; phylum Pseudomonadota; class Alphaproteobacteria; order Acetobacterales; family Acetobacteraceae; genus JAMXLO01. Next base: position 96,957 of record CAWETN010000009.1, on the reverse strand, counting down.
CCGCCGTACTCAGCCTTGATGCGCGCGACCAGGCCCTCGACCATCGCCACGTAGCCCCAATACACGCCCGACTGCATGGCAGGAACGGTCTGCCGCCCGATCACCGCCTGCGGCCGCGCGATGCCGATGCGGGGCAGCTGCGCCGCGGCCTGATGCAACGCCTCGAGCGAGAGGTTGATGCCCGGACAGATCACGCCGCCCAGATAGCCGCCGTCTTTGTCCACCACGTCGAAGGTCGTGGCGGTGCCGAAGTCGACAATGATCAGCGGGCCGCCGAAGCGCTGGTGCGCGGCCAGCGTGTTGAGCAGCCGGTCGGCGCCCACCTCGGCCGGATTGACCACGCGGATGTCGAAACCCCAGTCGAGCGTGGAGCGCGCCACCAGCGGTTCGATGTTGAACCAGTCGCGGCACAGCCGGCGGAGATGGTACAGCGCGGCGGGCACCACGGTGCCGATCACTGCGGCCGAGATATCATCGCGCTTCAGGCCGGTGTGGTCGAGCAGGGTCATCAACCAGACGCCGTACTCGTCCGACGTGCGCTGCGCCTCGGTGCGGATGCGCCAGATGCCGCGCCACGACGCATCGTCGCGCACGGCGAAGACGACGTTGGTATTGCCGCAGTCTACGACCAGGAGCATGGGCAGGATCACCTTGATCACACAGACGTCCCTCAGCCGCGTCATCCTTCAGCCGCGTCGACCGGCAAGTGTTGGCGCCTCCAACGTCATCGCCTCCAGCGGCGAGCCGTCATACAGCAATGCATGCTGCCGAAACAGTTTGACGTGGGCAGGCAGGACCGTGTCGTGGCGCGCCACATCCACGTAGATGTGCCTGGAATTTTCCGTGCCGACGTCAAACCAGTCCGGGTCGTCGAACGTGCCTGCATAGACCCCACAGGTCTCGGCGAAACGTTCGAATGTGAGATACAGCTTCGTCCCGCACGTCTGGCAGAAGTGGACGTGGACCAGCTTGCCGCTGCCCGCCGAGCGGAGGTCGTAGACGACGGGAGAACCGCACGTTACCTGGAGGTCCTCTGAACGGAAAATCGGCTCCACCATATAGGCCGATCCGGTCGCACGCTGGCAGAACCGGCAATGGCAGATCGTCACTCTCAGCGGATCGGTCAGCGTCTGATACCGCACCGCCGCGCAGAGGCATCCGCCAGCATGAATGGACATCGCTTTAACCGAACAGCACCTTCGCTGCCGCCTGCGCCGCACCGACGAAGGGCGCCGGAAAGATGAAGAAGAATGCGGTGAACAACGCCGTGGCCGCGGCGACGAACGACAGCGAGGCGGGGCGCGGATCGAACGGCGCTTCGGGCGCATCGAAATACATCACCTTGACGATGCGCAGGTAGTAGTAGGCGCCTGCGACCGAGGTCAGCACGCCGATGATGGCGAGCGCCCACATGCCGGTCTGCACCGCGGCGAGGAACACGTACAGCTTGCCGAAGAACCCCGACAGCGGCGGGATGCCGGCCATCGAGAACATGAACACCGCCAGTGCCAGGGCGAGCGCCGGATCGGTCCGCGCCAGGCCGCTCAGGTCGGTGATCTGCTCCAGCGCGCGGCCGCGACGCTGCATCGCGATGATGCAGGCGAAGGTGCCGGCGCTCATGAACACGTAGACGACCAGATAGATCAGCACGCCGCGAATGCCTTCCGGCGTGCCGACCGCAAGGCCGATCAGCGCATAACCCATATGGCCGATCGACGAGTATGCCATCAGCCGCTTGATGTTGGTCTGCCCGATCGCCGCAAGGGCGCCCAGGATCATCGAGGCGATCGACACCAGGACAATGAGCTGCTGCCAGGCGATCAGCAGATGGCCGAACGGCGTGGCCATCGTGCGCAGCAGCAGCGCGAACGCGGCCACCTTGGGGGCGGTTGAGAAGAACACGGTGACCGGCGTCGGCGAGCCCTCGTAGACGTCGGGCGTCCACATGTGGAACGGCACGGCCGAAATCTTGAAGGCGAGGCCGACCAGCACGAACACCACGCCCACGATCAGGCCGGGCGACGCGGACTCCGGACGCGACAACGCCATGGCCAGCGATGCGAAGTCCATCGTGCCGGAGAAGCCGTAGACCAGCGAAATGCCGTAGAGCAGCAGGCCGGAGGCAAGCGCCCCAAGCACGAAATACTTCAGGCCCGCCTCGGAAGAGCGCAGATCGTCGCGCGCGAACGCCGCCAGCACGTAGAGCGCGAGCGACTGAAGCTCCAGGCCGAGATAGAGCGTCATCATGTTCGAGGCGGACGCCATCACCATCATGCCGGTGACCGAGAGCACCATCAGCACGGGGAATTCGAAACGTGCGATATGGTTCTTGCGGTTGTAGTCGAGCGACAGGATCAGCGAAAGCGCCGCGCCCGCGAGCACCAGAACCTTCACGAAGGCCGAGAACGCGTCGCTGACGAACTGGCCGTGATAGCCGATACCGCGGGCGCCGGCGACGACCAGCAGCGCGGCCAGCAGGAAGCCGCCGAGCGCGAACATGCTGGCAAGGAAGAACGTGTCGTCGCGCCGCAGCACGCCGAAGATCAGGATCGCCATGGCGACGACCGAGAGCACGATCTCCGGGAGTGCGATGGCCCAGTTCATCAGTGCAGCACCCCCGCCACCTTCACCGCCTGGGTCACCGCCGCCGTGTGCTGCTGCACCATCGCCGCCACCGAAGCGTCCCAGAACGTGGTAAAGCTGGACGGATAGATCCCCATCCACAGCGTCAACACGACAAGCGGGGCGAAGACCGCGATCTCGCGCGGCGACAGATCGAGAATCGCGCGCAGATCCTCCTTGGTCAGCCGGCCGAAGACCACGCGGCGATACAGGTAAAGCATGTAGGCGATGCCGAGGATCATGCCCATGGCACCCAGCAGCGCCAGCCAGAAGTTCACCTGCAGCGAGCCGACGATCACCAGGAACTCGCCGACGAAGCCCGACGTCCCGGGCAGGCCGGTGGAGGCCAGCGTGAACAGCATGAAGGTCAGCGCATAGAGCGGCATCCGATCCGCCAGGCCGCCGTAGCGGGCGATCTCGCGCGTGTGGATGCGGTCGTAGACCACGCCCACCACAAGGAACAGCGCGCCGGACACGATGCCATGCGAGAGCATCTGGAACAGCGCGCCCTGGATGCCCTGCACGTTGAAGGTGAAGATGCCGATCGTCACCACGCCCATGTGCGCCACGGACGAGTAGGCAATCAGCTTCTTCATGTCCTCCTGCGCGAGCGCAACCAGCGAGGTATAGATCACCGCGACGACCGACAGCGTGAACATCAGCGGCGCAAAGTGGGCGGAGGCCTGCGGCAACATAGGCACCGAGAAGCGCAGGAACCCGTAGGCGCCCATCTTCAGCAGCACGCCGGCCAGGATCACCGAGCCGGCGGTCGGCGCCTCGACGTGCGCGTCGGGCAGCCAGGTATGCACCGGCCACATCGGCACCTTCACCGCGAACGACGCAAGGAAGGCCAGGAACAGCCAGTTCTGCATGCCAGGCGGCATCGGCGTCTTCAGCAGCACGACGATGTCGGTGGTGCCCGCCTGGAACCACATCGCCAGCAGGGCGAGCAGCATCAGCACCGAGCCGGTGAGCGTGAACAGGAAGAACTTGAACGCGGAATAGACCCGCCGCGGACCGCCCCAGACGCCGATGATCAGGAACATCGGGATCAGCACGCCCTCGAAGAACACGTAGAACACCACGAAGTCGAGCGCGCAGAACATCCCCACCATCATCGTCTCGAGGATGAGGAAGGTCAGCATGTACTCGCGTACCGAGCGCGTGATGGAATCCCAGCTCGCCAGGATGCAGATCGGCGTCAACAGCGTGGAGAGCAGCACGAACAGCACCGAGATGCCGTCCACGCCCAGCTTGTAGCCGACGCTGTATTCCGGCAGCCAGGGAATCTCCTCGACGAACTGGAAGCCGGCCTCGCCGGTATCGAACTTCACCCACAACACGACAGACAGCACCAGCACGATCAAACTGGTCCACAGCGCCGTCCAGCGTGCATTGGAGGCAACAGTCGCCTCGTCGCCGCGCACCGACATGATGATCAGCCCGCCGACCAGCGGCAACCAGGTGATCAGCGACAGGATGGGAAACCCCGCGGCGTTCATCGCGACACCAGGAACAGGCCGACCAGCAGCACCACACCGATCAGCATGACGAACGCATAGACGGCGAGCGAGCCGGTCTGGATCTTCACTGCCTGGCGCGAGCCGTCCACCGTGATTTCGGCGAGGCCGTTCGGCACGCCATCGATGATCGTCGCATCGCCGGTCTGCCAGAGCGCCCGCGCCAGGCGAATCAGCGGCTGCACGAAGATCGCGTCATACAACTCGTCGAAATACCACTTGTTCAGCAAGAACAGGTAGATGCCACGGAACCGGTCGGCCAGCCGCATCGGCAGCAGGGGATAGAACATGTACATCACGTAGGCCGTGGCGATGCCGAGAAGGCCGACCACGGTGGGGGTCGCCTCGACCCACAGGGGCACCTCCTCGAGGCGGGCGATAACGTGGTTGTCCGGGCCGTTGAAGATGCTGCCGTCCCAGAACTCCTGCCAGCCTTCGCCGATGAAGTCGGGGTGCAGCACGAAACCGGCGACCAGCGCGCCGGCGGCGAGCACGAACAGCGGCACCAGCATGACCGCGGGGCTCTCGTGCACGTGTTCCATCACGTGATGATCGGCGCGCGGCTTGCCGTGGAAGGTCATGATCAGCAGCCGCCAGGAGTAGAAGGCGGTGAGGAACGCCGCCAGCACGGTGCAGATGAAGCCGTATGTGCCGACGCCCGTGCCAGCGGCATAGGCGGCGTTGATGATCGCGTCCTTCGAGTAGTAGCCGGCGAACGGGAACACGCCGGCCAGCGCCAGGTTGCCGATCCACATCACCGCATATGTCGCCGGGATCAGCCGCCAGATCCCGCCCATCTTGCGCATGTCCTGCTCGTCCGACATCGCGTGGATGACCGACCCGGCGCTCAGGAACAGCAACGCCTTGAAGAAGGCATGCGTGATCAGGTGGAAGATCGACGCCTGGTACGCGCCGACGCCGGCGGCGACGAACATGTAGCCTAGCTGCGAGCAGGTCGAATAGGCGATGACCCGCTTGATGTCGTTCTGCGCACACCCGACGGTGGCGGCGAACAGGGCCGTCGTGGCACCCACGAAGGTGACCAGGCCAAGCGCGAACGGCGCGAACTCATAGATCGGCGACATGCGCGCGACCAGGAACACGCCGGCGGTGACCATCGTGGCGGCATGGATCAGCGCGGAGACCGGCGTCGGGCCTTCCATTGCGTCGGGCAGCCAGACATGCAGGCCGATCTGCGCCGACTTGCCCATCGCACCGATGAACAGCAGCACGCCGATCACCTCGTAGGCGGGGAACGTGCCGCCGAGCACCGAATACATGTCACTCATATGCTGCGGCACGTCGGAGAAGATGGTGGAGAATTCGATCGAGCCGAACACCATGAATACCAGCGCGATGCCGACGGCGAAGAACAGGTCGCCGATGCGGTTCACGATGAACGCCTTGATCGCCGCGGCGTTGGCAGCGGGGCGATCGTACCAGTAGCCGATCAGCAGGTAGGAGCAAAGCCCGACGCCTTCCCAGCCGAAGAACAGCTGCAACAGGTTGTCGGCCGTCACCAGCATCAGCATCGAGAAGGTGAACAGCGACAGATAGGCGAAGAAGCGGTAGCGCGGATAGGCATCGTGCGCCATGTATCCGATGGAATAGACGTGGATCAGCATGGCGACGAAGCTGACCATCGCCACCATGACCGCCGACAAAGTGTCATAGCGCAGCGCCCAGGCGACGTGGAACCGTCCCGCGTCGACCCAGGTGCCGAGAGGCACGGTTCCGGCATCGGCGTCGCCCGAGACCAGCTGGAAGCAGGCCAGCGGGCCGAACGCCGCGGCGACCAGCATGCACAGGACGGAGACCGCCATGGCGGCCCGATCGCCGATCGAACGACCGAGCAGACCTGCGACCAGCGATCCGAACAGAGGCGCGAAGACCGCGACGGCGTAGATCATCTCAGCCCTTCATCAGGTTCACGTCCTCGACCTGGATCGAGCCGCGGTTGCGGAAGTAGATCACCACGATCGCGAGGCCGATCGCCGCCTCCGCCGCCGCGACGGTCAGCACGAACATCGCGAACACCTGGCCCACGAGGTCGCCGAGTGCGGCGGAGAAAGCCACCAGGTTGAGGTTGACGGCAAGCAGGATCAGCTCGACCGACATCAGGATGATGATGACGTTCTTGCGGTTGAGGAAGATGCCGAAGATGCCCAGCACGAGCAGGATGGCGGACACGACGAGGAAGTGCCCGAGGCCGACCTCAGTGGCCATGCGGTGCGTCCTCCATGGCGGGGGGTTCGGTGACCTTCGGGCCGTAGATACCGGTCTCCTTCGTGCCCGCACCCAGGGACACAGTGACCAGCTCGAGCGTTTCCGCCACGGTCCGCTCGGTCTGCGTGCGGACGCTCTGGTGGCGCGAGGTTTTGCGGTCGCGCAGCGTCAACACGATCGCACCGATCATCGCCACCAGCAGCAGCAGCCCCGCCGCCTGGAACAGGAACACGTAGTCGGTGTACAGCAGCCGCCCCAGCGCCGCGGTGTTGCTGACATTCGTTGGGGTCGGAGAAAACCGCAGCGTCGTCGCATCGGGTGCAAACTTCCAGCCGCCCAGCACGATCACCAATTCGAGGAAGAGTACCGCGCCAACCGTGGCGCCGACCGGCAGGTACCGCTGGAATCCGCCACGCAGCTCGGCGAAGTCGATGTCGAGCATCATCACCACGAACAGGAACAGCACCGCGACGGCACCCACGTAGACGATCAGCAGGATCATCGCCAGGAATTCGGCGCCGGCGATCAGGAACAGCGCGGCTGCGTTGAAGAACGCCAGGATCAGGAACAGCACCGAATGCACAGGATTACGCGAGCTCACCACCATGGCGGCCGAGGCGAGCAGGATCACCGAGAAGACATAGAACGCGATGGTGGCGATCATCGGTACGGCGCGTCCATTTCCAGCCGGCGCGCGATCTCCGGCTCCCAGCGGTCGCCGTTATCCAGCAGCTTCTGTTTGTCGTAGAGCAGTTCTTCGCGCGTCTCGGTGGCGAACTCGAAGTTGGGGCCTTCGACGATAGCATCCACCGGACAGGCCTCCTCGCAGAGGCCGCAATAGATGCACTTGGTCATGTCGATGTCATAGCGCGTCGTGCGGCGGGAGCCGTCTTCGCGCGGCTCGGCCTCGATGGTGATCGCCTGGGCCGGGCAGATCGCCTCACAAAGCTTGCAGGCGATGCAGCGCTCCTCGCCGTTGGGGTAGCGGCGCAGCGCGTGCTCGCCCTTGAAGCGTGGGCTGATCGGGCCCTTTTCATACGGGTAGTTGATCGTCGCCTTGGGCCGGAAGAAGTAGCGCAGTGTCAGCCCGAGCCCGGCGACGAGTTCGCCCAGCAGCATGCTGCGCGCGGTTCGGTCGAGGAAGGCCATCAGCGAAGTCCTTCACGCATTGGGCAGCCACCCGAACAGCATCAACGCGCCCGCGGTCAGCGTCAGCCAGATCAGCGACAACGGCAAGAACACCTTCCAACCCAGACGCATGAGCTGGTCATAGCGATAGCGCGGGAAGGTGGCGCGCACCCACAGGAACACGAACAGGCAAAAGCAGATCTTCAGGATGAACCAGATCGGGCCAAGCTGCGGCAGGATGCCGAACGGACCCAGCCAGCCACCCAGGAACAGGATGGTGGTCATCCCGCTCATCAGGATCATGTTGGCGTATTCGCCGAGGAAGAACAGCGCGAAGGCCATGGCACTGTACTCGACGAAGAAACCGGCGACGATCTCGCTTTCGCCTTCGGGCAGGTCGAACGGGGAGCGGTTGGTCTCGGCCAGCGCGGAGATGAAGAACACGATGAACATCGGGAACAGCGGCAGGCAGAACCAGATCTTGCGCTGTGCCAGCACCACGTCCGTCAGATTCAGGCTGCCGACGCACAGCAGCACCGAGACCATGACGAAGCCCATCGAGACCTCGTAGCTCACCATCTGCGCCGCGCTGCGCATCGCGCCCAGGAATGCGTATTTCGAATTGGAGGCCCAGCCGGCGATGATGATGCCGTAGACTCCCAGCGAACTGATCGCGAACAGATAGAGGACACCGACATTGATGTCCGCGATCGCCCAGCCCTCGTTCACCGGGATCACCGCCCAGGCGATCATCGCCAGCGAAAAGGTCAGCATCGGCGCCATCAGGAACAGCAGCCGGTTGGCGCCCGCCGGAATGATCGTTTCCTTCATGATCATCTTCAGCGCGTCGGCGAACGGCTGCAGCAGGCCGAACCAACCCACGACGTTGGGCCCCTTGCGCAGCTGCATCGCGGCCAGGACCTTGCGCTCCGCGTAGGTCAGGTAGGCAACGCCGATCAGCAGCGGCACCAGCAGCGCCAGCGCTTCGATAAAGGTCAGGATCAGCCGGCCGATATCGGTATCCAGGAAGAACGACTGCATCTTGCTATTCCGCCGCCGCGACCAGCGGCGTCGCCGCAAAGCTCGCGGTGCAGGCGGCCATCGTCGGGCTGGCGCGGCTGATCGGATCGGCCTGGTAGTAGTTGGTGATCGCCGGCTGGAGCGGCACATCGGACAGCGCGGCGGGATCGCCCGCGGGGCCGCTGTGGTCGGCAGCACCGAAGCGGGGGAGGAAGCCGACCCGACCGAACACCGGGTTCACCCGTTCCATGCGCTCGCGCAATGCCTCGATCGTGTCGTAGGGCAGCGTGTGCCCGACGGTCTCGCTGAACGCGCGCAGGATCTTCCAGTCCTCGCGCGCCTCACCCGGCGGGTAGACGGCCAGCAGGCCGCGCTGCACACGGCCCTCGGTGTTGACATAGGTGCCGGGCTTCTCGGTGTAGGCCGCGCCCGGCAGGATGACGTCGGCTCGCGCCGCGCCGGCATCGCCATGGTGGCCCTGATACACCACGAAGGTGTCCGCACCGATGCGGCCCATGTCGAACTCGTCGGCCCCCAGCAGCCACAGCACGTCGACGCCGCCGTCGAGCATCTGCGCGAGCGACATGCCGCTCGTGCCGGGCACGAACCCCAGATCAAGCGCGCCGACCCGCGCGGCCGCGGTGTGCAGGACGTTGAAGCCATGCCAATCAGCGGTCAGCGCGCCGACCGACGCGGCCAGGCGCCAGGCCGCCGCGAGCACGGCGGCGCCGTCCGGTCGTGCCAGTGCGGCCTGGCCGACAATGACCATCGGCTGTTTGGCGTCGCGCAGCGACTTGACGAAACCCTCGTTCAACGCGTTCAGCACGTTCGGCGCGGCGCCGAGTTGCTGCACGCGATACGTCAGATCCGTCTCGCTGCCCACCAGGCCGATCGGGATGCCAGCCTGGAGCCAACGCTTGCGGATGCGTGCGTTCAGCACCGGCGCCTCGCGGCGCGGGTTGCTGCCGATCAGCAGGAGCGCATCCGCGTCCTCGATGCCGGCAATCGTGCTGTTGAAGGTGTAGAAGTCGCGGCGCGATGCATTGAGATGCGCCCCGTCCTGCCGACAATCGAGATTTGCCGAGCCAAACGCGGCCATCAGGTCCTTCAGCGCCAGCATGCTCTCGGCGTCGCACAGATCGCCAGCCACGGCACCGATGCGGTCACCCGGGACGCGGTGCAGTTTCGCCGCGATTGCGGCGAAGGCCTCGGCCCAGCTTGCCTCGATCAGCCTGCCACCGCGTCGCATCCACGGCCGGTCAAGTCGCCGACGGCGCAGGCCATCGAGCGAGAAGCGCGACTTGTCACCGAGCCACTCCTCGTTCACGTCCTCATTCAGCCGCGGCAGGATGCGCAGCACCTCGGGGCCGCGCGCGTCGATGCGGATATTGGTGCCGACCGCATCCAGCACATCGATGCTGTCGGTCTTCGACAGCTCCCATGGTCGCGCGACGAATGCATAGGGCTTGGAGGTCAGTGCCCCGACCGGACAGAGGTCGATGATGTTGCCGGAGAGCTCCGAACCGAGTGCCTTCTCGACATAGGTGCCGACCTCCATGTGCTCGCCGCGGTTGGTCGCGCCGAGGTCGGGCACGCCAGCGACCTCGGTGATGAAGCGGATGCAGCGCGTGCAATGGATGCAGCGGGTCATCACCGTCTTCACCAGCGGGCCGAGATTCTTGTCCTTCACGGCTCGCTTGTTCTCGGCATAGCGCGAGTGGTCCATGCCGTAGCCCATCGCCTGGTCTTGCAGATCGCATTCGCCGCCCTGATCGCAGATCGGGCAGTCGAGAGGATGGTTGATCAGCAGGAATTCCATGACGCCGCGCCGGCCGTTGCGCACCATGGGCGAGTCGGTGTGCACCACCATGCCGTCAGCGACCGGGTAGGTGCAGGACGAGATCGGCTTCGGCGGCGCCTTCTCGATCTCCACCAGGCACATGCGACAGTTGCCGGCGATCGACAGGCGTTCGTGGTAGCAGAAGCGCGGGATTTCTTTCCCCGCGGCCTCGCAAGCTTGCAGCACGGAGGAGCCGTTGGGGACTTCGACCTCGATGCCGTCGACGGTGACCTTGGCCATCAGCTGTACTTCCCTGGCCCTACGTCATGGCCATCCACGCCTCGGTCCGCCCCATGCACGAAACACGTCGACGACCGGGCCAAACCCGGCCATGACGGCCGAACAGCGTCCTGCATCGTCATTCCGCCGCCATGCGCATCGGCGGGCGCGCCCTGTAGGCGGCGATGCGCGCTTCCATCGCCGGACGGAAGTGACGGATCAGGCCCTGAATCGGCCACGCCGCGGCGTCACCCAGCGCGCAGATCGTGTGCCCCTCGATCTGCCGCGTGACCTGGTCCAGCGTATCGATCTCCGGTACCTCGGCCCTGCCCTCCACCATGCGGGTCATTACGCGCCACATCCAGCCGGTACCTTCGCGACACGGCGTGCACTGGCCGCAGCTTTCGTGCATGTAAAACTTCGACAGCCTAGCAATTGCCTTGATGATGTCGGTGGACTTGTCCATCACGATCACCGCCGCCGTGCCGAGCCCGGTACGTGCTTCGCGCAGTGAGTCGAAGTCCATCAGCACGTCGTCGCAGACGCTCTTCGGGATCACCGGCACTGAGGCCCCGCCCGGGATCACGGCCAGCAGGTTGTCCCAACCGCCGCGCACGCCGCCCGCGTATTTCTCGATCAGTTCGCGCAGCGGGATGCCGAGCTCCTCCTCGACATTGCATGGCCGGTTCACATGCCCGGAGATGCAGAACACCTTCGGCCCGGAATTCTTCGGCCGTCCGAGCGAACTGAACCACGCCGCGCCGCGCCGCATGATGGTCGGCGCCACCGCGATGCTCTCGACGTTGTTCACGGTGGACGGGCAGCCGTACAGTCCGACAGCGGCGGGGAACGGCGGCTTCAGCCGCGGCAGTCCCTTCTTGCCTTCCAGGCTCTCGAGCAGGCCGGTTTCCTCGCCACAGATATACGCACCCGCACCGCGATGCAGGAACACGTCGAACGGGTAGCCCGAGCCGCACGAATCCTTGCCGATCAGGCCGGCATCGTAGGCTTCATCGATCGCCGCCTGCAGCACTTTCGCCTCGTTGGCGAACTCACCGCGGATATAGATGTAGGCTGCGCACGCGCCCATCGCGAAGCCCGCGACGAGGCAGCCTTCCACCAGCTTGTGCGGATCGTGCCGGATGATGTCGCGATCCTTGCAGGTGCCGGGCTCGGATTCGTCCGCGTTGACCACGAGATAGCATGGCCGGTCCGATTGCTTCGGCATGAACGACCATTTTAGCCCGGTCGGAAAGCCGGCGCCGCCGCGGCCACGCAGGCCGGATGCCTTCACCTCCTCGACGATGGCCTCGCGGCCCTTCTCCAGGATCGCCTTGGTACCGTCCCAATCGCCGCGCGCCCGTGCACCCTTGAGCATCGGGTCATACAGACCATAGAGGTTGGTAAAGATGCGGTCCTTGTCCTCGAGCATCGCGTCAGCTCTCCGCACCGAAATGCAATGTCGTCAGCGTGGTCGGTCCGCCCTCGGGCGCCGATGTCTGCCTGCCCTTCATCGATCCGGGCTTCGGCGGCGCGCCCCGACGCAGCGCGTCCAGCAGGTGCTTGGTGCTTTCCGCATCCAGATCTTCGTAGAAGTCGTCGTTCACCTGGATGATCGGCGCATTGACGCAGCCGCCGACGCACTCGACCTCGGTCATGGTGAACACGCCATCCGCGCTGGTTTCACCCCAGCCCTGGATGCCGGTCGCCGCACGACAGGCCGCCACCACGTCATCCGAGCCGCGCAGCCAGCACGGCGTCGTGGTGCACACCTGCAGATGCCACACGCCGATCGGCTTCAGGTTGAACATGAAGTAGAACGTCGCAACCTCGTATACGCGGATCGGCGCCATATCGAGCCGTCGCGCCACCTCATTCATCCCCGCGGTCGGCACCCAGGCGCTGCCGGTCTGCCGCTTCAGCTGGTTCTGCACCAGATACAGCATCGGGAGCACGGCGCTGGCCTGCTTGCCGGGCGGATACTTCGCCAGCAGCGGCGGGATCGCAGCCTCGCTCTCGGCGTCGAAAGCGAAGTGTTCCGGTTGCACGAAGTCGCTCACCGGTCGATCTCGCCGAACACGATGTCGAGCGAGCCGATGATCGCCACGGTATCCGCCAGCATGTGCCGCTTCGCCATCACATCGATCGCCTGGAGGAACGCAAAGCCGGTCGCGCGGATCTTGCAGCGATACGGTCGATTGGTTCCATCCGCAACCAGATAGACACCAAACTCGCCCTTCGGACTTTCCACCGCGGTATAGGTCGCGCCCGCCGGCACGTGATAGCCCTCGGTATAGAGCTTGAAGTGATGGATCAACGCCTCCATCGAGCGCTTCATCTCGGCGCGGGTCGGCGGGGTGAACTTGCGATCCTGCACCTTGATCGGTCCCGGCCGCATCTTCGCCAGCGCCTGCTTGATGATCTTCACGCTCTCGCGCATCTCGGCGAGCCGCACCAGATAGCGGTCGTAGCAGTCGCCGTTACGTCCGACCGGCACCTGGAATTCTACCTCGGCGTATTTGTCGTAGGGCTGTGCGCGACGCAGGTCCCACGGCACCCCGCTCGCACGGATGCAGGGACCGGTGAAGCCCCAGGCCAGCGCCTGCTTCGCGTCCATCACGCCGATATCGACGGTACGCTGCTTCCAGATCCGGTTGCCGGTCAGCAACTCTTCCAGTTCGTCGATGAATGTGGGGAACGTCTCGGCCCAGGCGGCGATGCGCGCGTCGAGACCTGCCGGCAGATCCTTCGCCACGCCGCCGGGGCGGAAGTAATTCGCGTGCAGTCGCGCGCCGGATGCGGCCTCGTGGAACTCCATCAGCTTCTCGCGCTCTTCGAAGCCCCACAGGCTTGGCGTTATCGCGCCTACATCCAGTGCGTAGGTCGTGACGTTCAGCAGGTGGTTGAGTACACGGGTGATCTCGGCGAACAGCACGCGGATCCACTGTCCGCGCTCGGGTACCTCGACGCCCAACAGCTTCTCCACCGCCAGCGCGAAGGCATGCTCCTCGCACATCGGCGAGACGTAATCGAGCCGGTCGAAATACGGCACCGCCTGCATATACGTCTTGTACTCGATCAGCTTCTCGGTGCCGCGATGCAGCAGGCCGATATGCGGATCGGCACGCTCCACCACCTCGCCGTCCATCTCCAGGATCAGCCGCAGCACGCCGTGCGCCGCCGGATGCTGCGGGCCGAAGTTGATCGCGTGGCTGTCGATCTCGACGACCTTGGTGGCGGTCGGGCGCACTTCGGCGTCGCTCATGACTTGGTGCCCTCCTCGCGCGCGGTGTGCACCTTCTCGTCGCCCGGCAGCGTGGTAATCGCCTCCCACGGCGAGAGGAAGTCGAAGCTGCGAAAGTCCTGCGTCAGCCGCACCGGTTCGTACACCACCGCCTTGCGGTCCTCGTCGTAGCGCACCTCGACATAGCCGGTCAGCGGGAAATCCTTGCGCAGCGGATGACCTTCGAAACCGTAGTCGGTCAGGATCCGCCGCAGGTCGGGCTGGCCGGAGAACACGATGCCGAACAGGTCCCAGGCCTCGCGCTCCCACCAGGTCGCGACCGGCCACACCGTGTGCACCGACGGCACCGGCGTGGTCTCGTCCGTTGTGACGATCACCCGCAGGCGCTGGTTGAGCGACACGGACAGCAGATTGTAGACGACGTCGAACCGCTCGGCGCGCTCAGGCCAATCGACACCACAGATGTCCATGACCTGCTCGAACGCGAAGCGCGGATCGTCGCGCAGCGTGATCATCAGTGCCAACAGCGCATCGCGATCCGCGTCGGCGACAACCTCGCCCTTCTCGACGCGCACGCCGCGCACGCCAGGCAGCGTGGCGACATCTGCGGCAAGCTCAGCCACGCAGGATCGTTCCCGTACGGCGGATCTTCTTCTGCAATTGCATGATGCCGTACACCAGCGCCTCCGCCGTCGGCGGACAGCCCGGCACGTACACATCCACCGGCACCACGCGATCGCAGCCGCGCACCACCGAATAGGAATAGTGGTAATACCCGCCACCGTTGGCGCAGCTTCCCATGCTGATCACCCAGCGCGGCTCCGGCATCTGGTCGTACACCTTGCGCAGCGCCGGGGCCATCTTGTTGGTCAGCGTGCCCGCGACGATCATCACGTCCGACTGCCGCGGCGAGGCGCGCGGGATCGTGCCGAAGCGGTCGAGATCGTAGCGCGGCATGTAGGCATGGATCATCTCGACCGCGCAGCACGCCAGACCGAAGGTCATCGGCCACAACGAACCGGTGCGCGCCCAGTTCACGACCTTGTCGATGTTGGCGACGATGAAGCCCTTGTCGGCGATCTCGCCGGTGATGCCCTTTACCACCGCATCCTGCTCGGGACCCGGCGGCAGGGCGTGGCGGTTCCAGGCGATTGTGCTGCCGCTCATGCCGCTACTCCCAATCCAACGCGCCCTTGCACCACTCGTAGATGAAACCCACGGTCAGCACGCCCAGGAAGCCGATCATCGACAGGAAGCCGAACCAGCCGATGTCCTTCAGCGACACCGCCCAGGGGAACAGGAACGCGACCTCGAGGTCGAAGATGATGAACAGGATTGCCACCAGGTAGAAGCGCACGTCGAAGCGCCGGCGCGCATCGTCGAACGGCTCGAAGCCGCATTCATACGCGGAGACCTTCTCGGGATAGGGCTTCTGCCGCGCGGCGAGCAGGGAGCCGCCCACCATCGCGAGCGCGATGCCTCCGGCGATCACCATGAACACCAAGACGGGCAGGTATCCGTAAAGCACTGGCTGCATGTCGGGTCCGATCGAGCAGGCTGGCACCGCACACCATCAGCCGGGCCGAGCCGCTATGGCCGGCCCGCAGCAGGGCATGCGGTGCAAAACGTGGCGGACATTAGCCCCAACCATGCTGCGCCGCCATAGGTCCACTGCTGGCGCGAGCGACGGGACTTGAACCCGCGACCTCCGGCGTGACAGGCCGGCGCTCTAACCAACTGAGCTACGCCCGCGCAACAGGGGGCACGATCTACGGCGCACGGATTGCCGGGTCAAGCACCACCGGCTGGTGGGCGGTGACGGATTCGAACCGCCGGCCCTCTCGGTGTAAACGAGACGCTCTACCGCTGAGCTAACCGCCCCTACTGGACCGCGTCCTTCAGCCCCTTGCCGGCCTTGAAGCGCACCGTGGTGGAGGCTGGAATCGTCATCTCTTCGCCGGTGCGCGGATTGCGCCCGGTGCCGGCCTTGCGTTCGGCGGTCTGGAACGTGCCGAACCCGACCAGCCGTACCTCTTCCTTCTTCTTCAGTGCACCCTCGATCGCGCCGAACACCGCATCGACGACCTCGGTCGCCTTGGTGCGCGGCAGGTCGGTCTGGTCGGCGACAGCCGCAATAAGATCCATTTTGTTCACTCGCTCAATTCCTCCCGGTCCGATGAAGTGAGGGCGTCGGCATGGACGGCCGACCAAAGGGCGCGCCACTAATGGCCCGCAAGCTCCGCCCGCGTCAATCGCAGCAGAAAGGCCCGCCGGGTCGGTACCGGCGGGCCTTTCATGTGTGCGTGATCAGTGGGTCAGCGACGCGGTCGGCTGCTGCTGTGGAGGTGGCGCCACCGGCTCCGGCGGCTCCTCCCACTCGATCGCCACAGGCTTGCTCGCGAGCGCCTGCGCGATGACCTCGTCGACGTCGGACACCGGAACCAGCTTCAGGTGCTTCTTCACGTTGTCCGGGATCTCGGCGAGATCCTTCTCATTGTCCTTCGGGATGAACACGGTGGTGATGCCGGCACGCAAGGCCGCCAGCAGCTTCTCCTTCAGCCCGCCGATCGGCAGCACACGGCCGCGCAGCGTGATCTCGCCGGTCATCGCCACGTCGCGCCGAACCGGTATTCCGGTGAGCACCGAGACGATGGACGTCGCCATCGCCACGCCCGCCGAAGGGCCATCCTTCGGCGTCGCACCCTCGGGCACGTGCACATGGATGTCACGCTTCTCGAACAGCGTCGGCTTGATGCCGAATTGGGTCGAGCGCGATCGCACGTAGCTGAGGGCAGCGGAGACACTCTCCTGCATCACATCGCCCAGCTTGCCGGTGTGCTTCACGTTGCCCTTGCCCGGCAACAGCACCGACTCGATGGTCAGGATCTCGCCGCCAACCTCGGTCCAGGCCAGGCCGGTGACGACCCCGACCATGTCCTCGGCCTCGGTTTCGCCGAAGCGGAACTTGCGAACGCCGGCATACTTCTCGACGTTCTTCATGGTGATCGTCACCTTTTTGGTCTTCTTGGTGACGAGTTCCTTGACCGATTTGCGGGCCAGGTTGGCGATCTCACGCTCCAGGTTCCGGACGCCCGCCTCGCGCGTGTAGTAGCGGATCATGTCGCGCAGTGCGTCGTCGGAGATATGCCACTCGTCCGGCTTCAGACCGTGTGCCTCGCCCTGCTTGCTGATCAGGTGGCGCTTGGCGATCTCGACCTTCTCATCCTCGGTGTAGCCGGGGATGCGGATGATCTCCATGCGGTCCATCAGCGGCTGCGGCATGCGCAGGCTGTTGGCCGTGGTGACGAACATCACGTCCGAGAGGTCGTAGTCCACCTCCAGGTAGTGGTCGGCGAAGGTGGAGTTCTGCTCGGGATCCAGCACCTCTAGCAGTGCCGAAGAGGGATCGCCGCGCCAGTCGGCGCCGAGCTTGTCCACCTCGTCCAGCAGGAACAGCGGGTTTGAGGTCTTTGCCTTCTTCATGCCCTGGATCACCTTGCCGGGCATCGAGCCGATATAGGTGCGCCGGTGCCCGCGGATCTCGGCCTCGTCGCGCACGCCGCCCAGCGACATGCGCACGAAGTTGCGTCCCGTGGCCTTCGCCACCGACTTGCCCAACGAGGTCTTGCCCACGCCGGGCGGTCCCACCAGGCACAGGATCGGGCCGCGCACCTTCGGCGACCGCGCCTGTACGGCGAGATACTCGATGATCCGCTCCTTCACCTTCTCCAATCCGTAATGGTCGCCTTCCAGCACCTTCTCGGCGGCGACCACGTCGTTGCGGATCTTGCTGCGCTTCTTCCAGGGGATCGACAGCATCCAGTCGAGGTAATTGCGCACCACTGTCGCCTCGGCGCTCATCGGGCTCATGGTCTTGAGCTTCTTCAGCTCCTGCATGGCCTTCTCGCGCGCTTCCTTCGACAGCTTGGTCTTCTTGATGCGCGCCTCGAGTTCGGCGTTCTCGTCCTTGCCGTCCTCGCCTTCGCCCAGCTCCTTCTGGATAGCCTTGAGCTGCTCGTTCAGGTAGTACTCGCGCTGCGTCTTCTCCATCTGCCGCTTGACGCGGTTACGGATGCGCTTCTCCACCTGCAGCACGCCGATCTCGGACTCCATGTGTCCGAACACGCGCTCCAGTCGCTCGCCGATCTTGGCGATCTCCAGCAGCTCCTGCTTCTCGGCGATCTTCAGGTTCAGGTGGCTGGCGACAGTGTCGGCCAGCTTTGATGGCTCCTCGATCTGGTTCAGCGAGACCAGGACCTCGGGGGCGATCTTCTTGTTGAGCTTGATGTACTGCTCGAACTGCGACACCACGGTGCGGCCGAGCGCCTCGAGCTCCTTGGCCTCCACGGCCTGGTCGGGCATCGCCTCGACGAACGCCTCGAAATAGCTGTCGGTGTCGCGGAAGCTCACGATCTTGGCGCGCCGGCCGCCTTCCACCAGCACCTTCACCGTGCCGTCAGGCAGCTTCAGCAGCTGCAGGATCGTGGACACCGTACCGACCCGATAGATGTCGTCGGTCGAGGGGTCGTCCTGCGACGCGTTCTTCTGCGCCACCAGCAGGATCTGCTTGTCATCCTTCATCACCGCTTCCAGCGCGCGGACCGACTTCTCGCGCCCCACGAACAGCGGCACGATCATGTGGGGGAAGACGACAATGTCACGCAGCGGCAGCACGGCCAGCACATCGCCGCGCGCGGGGGCGGGTGAGGGTGTTGTCTCGTCCGGACGTCCCTGCGATTCCGGAGCAGGCCGATCGGATTCATCCATGGTTGACCTCCTTATGGACAGTCGACGCCCAGCCCGCCCGACTCATCGCGATCCTCGCGGCACGGAAGGGCGCCACGATGGGACAGAGATGCCCACCGATCGGGATCGCATATCGTCAGCCCGGGGATACAACGCAAGGCCCTCGGTCCTGGTGCTCGCAATTTCGCGAGCGGTCGGCGAAGCGGTTCAGGCCGAGCTCTCCGCCCGCTCCTTGCCGTAGAGGTAGAGCGGGTTGGCACGCGCCTCGGCGACTTCGCGGTTGATCACCACCTCCTCTACCCCGTCGAGACCCGGAAGCTCGAACATGGTCGCCAGCAGGATGGACTCCATGATCGATCGCAGGCCGCGAGCGCCGGTACGCCGGGCGATCGCCCGCGTCGCCACCGAGCGCAGCGCGTCGTCGGTGAAGGAAAGCTTGACCCCCTCCATCTCGAACAGCCTGCCGTACTGCTTGACCAGCGCATTCTTCGGCTTGGTCAGAATCTCCATCAGCGCCCCTTCGTCGAGGTCCTCCAGCGTTGCCACCACCGGTAGGCGGCCGATGAACTCCGGGATCAGCCCGAACTTCAGCAGATCCTCGGGCTCCACCTCGCGCAGGATTGCGCCGGTACGCCGTTCGTCGGGCGAGCGCACCTCGGCGCCATAGCCGATGCCGGAGCCCTTGCCGCGCGCGCCGATGATCCGCTCCAGTCCGGAGAAGGCACCGCCACAGATGAACAGGATATTGGTGGTGTCGACCTGCAGGAATTCCTGCTGCGGGTGCTTGCGCCCGCCCTGCGGCGGCACCGAGGCGATCGTGCCCTCCATGATCTTCAACAGCGCCTGCTGCACGCCCTCGCCAGAGACGTCGCGGGTGATCGAGGGGTTGTCCGACTTGCGGCTGATCTTATCGACCTCGTCGATGTAGACGATGCCGCGCTGCGCCCGCTCCACATTGTAGTCGGCCGACTGCAGCAGCTTCAGGATGATGTTCTCGACGTCCTCACCCACGTAGCCGGCTTCGGTCAGCGTGGTGGCATCCGCCATGGTGAACGGCACGTCCAGGATGCGCGCCAGAGTCTGCGCCAACAGGGTCTTGCCAGAACCGGTCGGGCCGACCAGCAGGATGTTCGACTTGGCGATCTCGATGTCGTTGTTCTTCTGACCGTGCGCCAGCCGCTTGTAGTGGTTGTGCACCGCAACCGAGAGCACCCGCTTGGCGTGGTCCTGGCCGATCACGTAGTCGTCCAGCACCTTGCAGATCTCACGCGGCGTCGGCACGCCATCGCGTGACTTCACCAGATGGGTCTTGTGCTCCTCACGGATGATGTCCATGCAGAGCTCGACGCACTCATCGCAGATGAACACCGTCGGCCCGGCGATGAGCTTGCGCACCTCATGCTGGGACTTGCCGCAGAACGAGCAGTACAGCGTGTTCTTCGAATTGGCGGACTTGCTCATACGAACTCCTGCCCCGGACTCGCGAAGGGCCAAGGGATGAGTTTACTCTGTGGGGGGGATGCGGGACAAGAACTGTCGTACCCCACCCGCCGGGGATGACAGGGCAGCCGCTGATCAGCCCCGGCTGGCGCCGTCCTCGGCCGTCGGGCGGCTCTCCACCACTTCGTCGACCAGACCGAAGTCCCGGCTTTCTTCCGCCGACATGTAGCTGTCGCGCTCCAGCCGGCGCTCGATCGCCTCGAGCGGCTGGCCGGTGTGGCGGACGTAGATTTCGTTGAGCCGCTTGCGCAACGTCAGGATCTCACGCGCCTGGATCTCGATGTCGGTCGCCTGACCCTGGGCGCCACCGGACGGCTGGTGCACCATAATGCGCGAGTTCGGCAACGCGAAGCGCTTGCCCTTGGCGCCGGCGCACAGCAACAGGCTGCCCATCGACGCTGCCTGGCCGATGCACACGGTCGAAACCGGGCTGCGGACATACTGCATGGTGTCGTAGATCGCCAGCCCAGCCGAAACAACGCCGCCTGGGCTATTGATATAGAACGAAATATCCTTGTTCGGGTTCTCCGACTCCAGGAACAGCAGCTGGGCGCAGATCAGTGCGCTCACCTGGTCGTAGACCGCCCCGGTCAGGAAGATGATCCGCTCCTTCAGCAGCCGCGAATAGATGTCGAACGCACGTTCACCGCGGGCGGTCTGCTCCACCACCATCGGCACCAGGTTGTTGGAATAGATTTCGACGGGATCGCGGTCGCGCATGGCGGGCACCTTCAAGTCGGAGGGAGCCTTATAGATAGGGGAACCGGTGCGAACTCCAACCGGTCACCCGACCGGTTGCTCCTGTTCTCCCTCCGCTGGCGGGAGGAGCGCGGAGGAAGCGGCCGGCTCGTGGTCCGGGCCTTGCTCCGGCCGACCCGATTCGGCGATCGCGGCGGCGGTCCCGGCCTCCGGCTCGCTCGCCAGCTCCTCCAGCGACACCGGCCGCTCCTCGACCTTCGCCAGGTCTAGAATGAAGTCCACCACCTTTTCCTCGAAAATTGGTCCACGCAGGGTCTCCGCGGCGCGTGGATTCTGCCGGAGGAAGTCGAATATCTGCTGTTCCTGCCCCGAGTAGCGCATCGCCTCGGCGCGCATCGCCCGGTTCATCTCGTCCTGCCCGACGGTGATGCTGTTCACCCGGCCGACCTCGCCCAGCAGCAGACCCAGCCGAACCCGTCGATCGGCGATGGCCCGGTAGTCGGCCTTCAGCGTCGCCTCATCCTTCTCTTTGTCGTCGTCATCCAGCCGCCCGGCCTGGCGATCCGCTTCGAGGCGCTGCCAGATGGTGGCGAATTCCTGCTCCACCATGCTTTCCGGGGCGCCGAACCCTGCCCTCTCGGCCAGCGCATCCAGAAGCTGCCGCTTGAGGCGCAGCCGCGCCATCTGGTCGTACTCCGCCTGGAAGCGGTTCCTCAGCGTCTCGCGCATCGCCGCCAGGTCGTCGAAACCCAGCTTTTTGGCGAGTTCGTCGTCCAGAGCCGGCACGATCGCCCGGCTGACTGCATGCGCGGTGACCTCGAAGTTCGCCGCCTTCCCCGCCACCTCCGGGTTGCCGTACTCGGCGGGGAATGTGACCTCGATCGTGCGCGTCTCGCCCGGCCGCATCCCCTCCATCTGCTCACTGAATCCAGGAATGAAGCCGCCGCCACCGATCTCCACCGGTGTGCCCTTGGCGGCTCCACCGGTAAACTCCGTGCCGTCGATCCGTCCGACGTAGTCGATCGTCAGGACCTCGCCCTTCGCCACGCCGCGGTCGCCGAGTTCCTCGGGCGCGATCGGCTCGAGCGTGCGGTTCCTCTGCGCGATGTCGGCGAGCGCCCGCTCCACATTCTCCGGGGGCACGTCGACCTTCATCCGGGTAAGCTCGATCGTGCCGAAGTCGGGCAGCGTGATTTCCGGCAGAAGCTCGAGTTCGACCTTGAACTCCAGATCCTTGCCCGCGGTGCCGGTGGGATCGAGGCTGACAAGGTCGATTTTCGGCTGCAGTGCCGGCCGCAGTCCCCGCTCGCTCAGCACCTGCTGCGTCGCCTCGCTGACCGACTCCTCCAGCACCTCGGCGTTCACCGCGGTGCCGTAACGCTGGCGTACCACCGTTGGTGGAATCTTTCCCGGACGGAACCCGGGAAGCGTGAAAGTCTTGGCCAGGTTCGCCAGCCTGGCGGCGCGCTTTGTCTCAATATCCGCGGCCGGCACCACCACTGTGAAGGCGCGCTTCAGCCCATCGGAGAGCGTCTCGGTAACCTGCATCGTGTCAAACCCTGTCGTTGTCCGCCCCCGCGTGGTGCGGGCGGAGGGACTTGAACCCCCACGGCTTGCGCCACCAGAACCTAAATCTGGCGTGTCTGCCAATTCCACCACGCCCGCGCCCGCTTGCCCGCCCTGCGCGTGAGCGCGGGGCTTTAGCGCACGGCGTCGGGGGGGACAAGGAAGCCGTTCGCACGAACAACCGCCCGCCCCTGTTGCCGCTCGTAAATTTGCACGTTAATTGCTCAAAACCCCGGGTAGGAGCCCATGCCAAGATGGTTCGACCTGTGCTAAAATTGTTTCAATCGGTATCATTCCTCAGGTGCATCCATGGCGCAGGCTAGCCGCAGCAAGGGAAAGACCCGATCCCGGGCCGCCAACGGCTCTCATGAATCGGCCGCACCTGCCCGAGACTACAGCATTGCTGCGGTCGGCCGCGCGCTTGACCTGCTCGAGGCGTTGTCACGCATTGGCCCGGCTCCCCTCGCCGCCCTCGCCGACCAGGCGCGCTGCACCCGGACCGCCGGCTTTCGCCTGCTGCGCACCCTCGAGGCCCGCGGCTTCGCCATCCAGGACGAGGCGCGCGGCATGTGGCGGCTCGGAGCCCGCTGGGGGGTACTCGGGCGCGCCTCGGTCGAGCAGGGCGCGCTGGAGGCCACCGCCATGCCCTTCCTCGCTGCGCTGGGCAAGACCTGCGGCGAGAACGTGTACCTTAGAGTACGCGACGGCCTGGAGAGTGAGACCGTGGCGATCTATCAGGCCGATCCCGGCCTCCGGCTGTACAGCGAGGTCGGCAAGCGCCAGCCGCTGCACGCCGGAGCAAGCCGCATGCTGCTCGCCCACGCGCCCGAAGCGGTGCAGACGCAGGTGCTCGCCCAGCGCCTGCCCAGGTTCACCCCAGCCACGCGGACCGACTCCTCCTGGATCGCCGCCGACCTCCAGCGTATCCGCACCCGCGGCTACCTGCTGACCACCGATGAGGTGGTGGCCGGCGCGGCCACCGTCGCCGCCCCGGTGCGCGACGCCTCGGGCCAGGTCGTGGCGGTGCTTTCGGTCGGTGCTCCCACCATGCGGATGCGCCCGCCGCGCCCGCGTGCGCTGCTGCCCATGGTGCTCGATGCCGCGACGAAGCTGTCGCGCGCGCTGGGCGACGACACACGACCGATCGAAGGGACACGCAAGGCAAACGGCGCGTCCTTGTCGGCGGACCACCAGGGGACGACGCTGGCGCCGACCACGGCCGCGCCGCGGCCGCACTCCATCTTCCGCTGACCCCTCAGATCTCTTCCCTGGGCTTCAGCACCCCCGAGTAAGTGAGCAGCGCGAGCGAGGTCACCAGCTTGCCGACGAACGAGAACACCGACCAGAAGGCACGCCAGAATGCCGTGCCCGGCCGGGTGTCCACCCAGCATTTGTCCAACTGGTGCAGCGCCATCACCGGCACCATCATGTCGAGCGCGTAGAACACGGGCTGGATATCGGCTTCGCCGCAGGGCGGCGCCCCCGCGGTGGACTGACCCTTCTCGGCGTGGAGGAATACTGGGGAATCAGCGACTTCCGTCATCGCATATGAGTAATTGATCACCAGCACGTCGGCCCGCTTCCAGGCCCACCACACGCCCGAGGTGCCGATCGCCAGCAGCACGGCGACCGTCGCGGTCGCCCGCATCGGCGACAGCCCGAACCCGAAGCACACGCCCCAGACCGATCGCAGCATCCGGCTCAGCCGGTTCGCCGACGGCGTCTCCCATTGCTCGACGATGGCAACCTCGCGCGCCGCCGAGTAGTGGCCCTGCGCGCGCAGGACCTTGGCAAGGTGCCGGTAGGGCTGCGGGTGGAACTCGCCGCCGCTGCTCTGCTGGCGCTGCACCCAGGCCAGCCGCTGGCGCACATGCGCCCGCTGCACATGCAGCATCCGCCGGGTCAGGCGCATCGCCCAGGACGCCGAATGGCCGCGGCCGAGATGCGCCATCCAGCGCCCGACCGCCGACAGCGCAACGCCAAGGCCGCTCGCCTCGTCCGATGGCAGATGGCCGAACCGGTCGTAGACGAAGCCGTCGAGGTTCAGCGCGCAGAACAATCCCTCGCGCGACCCGCCGACGCCCCAGCCGACCGGAAAACCGGTGTCATCCAGCGTGCCGGCCCTCGCACCCCCAAGATTGATCTCCAGCGCCACCTCGGCGGTGAGGTCGCGGGCCACGAGCGCTGCGCCGATCCGCGCATGCGCCAGCATGATCCGCGGCAGCGCATCCAGGCCGGTGCGATAGCCGTAGCGCGCATCGCCGACGTCGACCTCGCGCGGAAACCGCAGACCGTCCCAGATCAGGCTGCCGCCGGTCTGCAGATGCTCGCAATCGATCCGCCCCAGCACCGTGACGTCAAGCAGCTTCACGTCGCCGGCAACCGCCAGATTCGTCGCCACGAGCGCCCCGGCCAGTGAGCGTCCGCCCATCTGCGAGGGGCCGATGAAGGTCGCGCCCGAGCAATCGAGATCGCGGCCGATCTTGGTGCCCCACAGGCTGACATAGCCTAGGCTGGTGAACCCCAGATTCAGCAGCACGTCGCCGGCGATCTCGACATTGGTCAGCCGCAGCGTCTCGCGCGACCCCTGTTCCGGCCAGTTCTCCAGGGCGGCGCCGCAGCACTCCACGTTGCTGCCGATTGTCGCTCCCAGCAGGCTCACCCCGCCATAGACGACGAAGCCGTGTCGCAGCAGCACGGCCCCGCCGATCTCCGCGTTCTCGGCGGCGAGCGCGACCCCGGTGCCGTTCGGCGTGGCATTGGTCAGCCGGCCGCCATCGCACTCCAGGTTGCCGCCGATGCGGGTGCCGATCAGGCTGACCACACCGTCCGCGGCAAAGCCATTGCGCAGCAGCACCGCGCCGCCGATGACGGCGTGGTCCGCGGCGAGCGCGATGCCGGCGCCGTCGACGGTCTGGTTGGTCAGGTTGGCGCCGTCGCATTCCAGGCTGCTGGCGATGCGCGCGCCGCGCAGGCTGATGGCGCCCTCGGCCGAAAAACCGTTGCGCAGCAGGACCGAGCCGCCGATCTCGGCGGTGTCGGCGGCCAGCACCACCCCCTGGCCGTCCTCGCTGCGGTTCACCAGCCGGGCCGCGTTCATGTCGAGGGTGCCGGCGATGCGCGCGCCCATCAGCCAGATCACGCCCGCGGCGACGAAGCCGTCACCCATGATGACCACGCCGTCGAACCGCGCCGCCTGTGCGCCGATTGCGTCCCCTTCGCCAGCGCCGATCCGCGCCCCGCGCGCGACCACGTCGCCGGTCACATGCGCCGTGTCCAGCGCCACACCGCCGATTGCGGTGAACCCGCCCATCAGGTCGAGGCTGCCGCGGATCTCCGCCCCCGACAGACGCAGCGCATAGCGCGCATCGCGATGCGCGACGCCGGTTCGGGGCGGCGGGATCTGCAGCCGCGCGCCACGCCCGAGAAGATCGCCGTCGACCACCGCGGCATGTGCATCGAACCATGCGACGTCCGCCAAAGGGCTCACGCCAGAGATATCGAGCGAGCCGTCGATGCGCACGCCCCGGGCACGGACCTCGCCGATACGGCTGTCGCGCAGCGAAAGCCGCGCCAGCCGCGCGTTGGTCAGGTCGACCGTCCCACCGATGGCGCACGCTTCGAGGGTCAGCGCCGGCAGCCCGGCGCCGGATGGACCGGCACAGTCGGCGAGGTCGAGCCAGGCATCGATGCGGGCGCCGCGGATGCGCACGCCGGGCAGGCGGACCGGCCATGCCTCGTGCGGTGCCGGCAGCCCGAGCAGCAGGTGGCGCAGGAACGCCGCGCGCAGCACCGGCATCGGTTCGCCTGAAAACGTGGCGATCTCACCCTGCGCGGTGCGCGTCAGAACTTCGATTTCAGCGTCGAGCAGGACCGTCGGGTCGAACGTCAGGCCAATCTGTTCATCGGGCATGTCGGCGCGACGGTAACGGCCTGCCCCCGCCCCGCCTAGGTGCGGTCAGTGCGCGGCCGCAGCCTTGGCGCGTGCCTGGTCGTCGCGCCGCGCCCGCACCACCGCCGCCTCGCCACCGCTGGTGACATGATACAGGTCGAGCGTGTCGAGCTCGTCGTCCTGTGGTGGCGCGATGGCCAGGTCGCTGTAGGTCCAGCGGTCCGGCGCGGCCAGCACCTGCCGCAGCGTGCGCATCGCGTCCCGGTAGACCGCAAGATAGCGGCACGCCTTCAGCACGATTTCCGCGGCGTAGCGTGGATAGAATACGAACCGGCTTTCGATCGGCATCCCGAAGCGCCGGTCGCGGCGGAACTTCAGGCGGAACGCGCCGCCTTCCAGCGGATGCACCGACTCGAACAGGATCATCAGATTGAACCACAGGATCGTGGTCAGTGCGGTCTTCGGCCGGCCAAGCGGATGCGCCGCCGCGCGGCGGAGAATCGTGCGCATGTGCTCCGGCGTGTAGTAGTTCACCCACGCGGCGCGATACGCCTCCTCCCACTCGCGGTCCGACATGCGCGCATGATGCGTGACGCGATGGTTGAGGTCGTACTTGTTCAGGTCCGGATCCATCCAGGCGCCCTGCTGCCACAGCACCTTGTGGTCCTCGGATCCGGGCAACGGCGTGAGGAAGAAGAACTCCAGGATGTCGAGCGGCAGTTCGCGCTTGATGATCTCGACATCGCGCAGGATGGAAGCCTTGGTATCGCCGGGGAAGCCGATGATGTAGCCGGCATAGGTGATCGCCCCGACCTCGCGCCAGGCCTGCAGCATCGCGCGGTACTCGGTGATGCGGTTCTGCCGCTTCTTGGCGGCCAGCAGATTCTCCGGGTTGATGTTCTCGAGCCCGATGAACACCCGGCGCACGCCGGCACGTCCCGCCTTGACAATGAAATTCGGGATGCGATGGCAAAGCGTGTCCACCTGGATCGTGAAGCCGATGTTCAATCCTTCCTCGCGCAGCGCGATCATCCGGTCGAACAGCGGTTCCCAGTGGCGGTTGCGGGCGAAATTGTCGTCGGTGATGAAGAAGCGCTTGATGCCCTGCGCGACATTCGCGCGGATGATGGCTTCCAGATCGTCCGGCGAGCGGAAACGGCTCTTGCGCCCCTGCACGTTTATGATGGTGCAGAACGAGCACTGATAGGGACAGCCGCGTCCGAGATCGATGCTGGACAGCGAACCCGACGTGCGGCGCACGTGCTTCTGCGGCAGGATCGGCGGCGGCTCGCCCTGCAGCGACGGCAGGTCGTCCATGAAGTTGTACAGCGGCGCCAGCGTCGCGGCCCAGGCATCGCGGATCACGCCGTCGAGCCGGCCTTCCTCGGCCTCGCCGGCGAAGAAGGTGATGCCGAGCGCCTGCGCTTCGCGCAGCTCCGGGGGCATATCCGGCAGCATCGCAAGACAGCCCGACACATGAAAACCGCCGATGGCGACAGGGAAGCCTGCCTCCAGAAATGGGCGGGCCAGGTCCACCGCGCGCGGGAACTGGTTGCTCTGCACGCCCACCAGCGCAATCAACATCCTGCCGCCGGCGCGGACAATCTCGCGAATGATGCGATCCGGACGGACGCGCCGATTCGTCTCGTCATAGGTGTGGAGACGAATCTCGACGCCCGGCCCCAGCACGGCGCGGCGCTTCGCATCCTCACCCAGCGCATTGAGACAGGCCAACGTGTTCGACGGAATGGCCGACCGGAGCCACTGAATAGGGTAGCCATTGTCGTCGTAGTGCGATGGCTTGATCATGACGAGGTGGAAAAGGCCGGCGTCGCGATGGTTTCCCTCAGCCGTCATTATTCCTTCCCGGTGTCACCTGCACCGCCAGCGGCACTATCGCGGATGCGCAATCGGAGCGCAATCCTGCAGCGCCGAGATCGTACCGCTGCGTCCCGGCAGGCTTGACGATCGGCAAAAGGCGAACGATGTCAAAGCAATGCGGCTTCGCCAACCGCTACGGCGCATTGCCGAAGATCCGCTGCTGCACCTTGTCGCCGACCCTGATGTTCAACCGCGCGGTGGTGCCGGCGGCGAGCTCCAGAGTCGCGCGCACCGGGCCTCGGCTGTCGATCACCGCAAGGCTCTGCGGCACGGTGTTCTCGGCGATCGAACGGATCGTCCCATCGGCGTTGATGAACACCATGTCGAGCGACGCGATGGTGTTGCGCATCCACATCTGCGAGTCGTGCGGCGTGCCCCAGTCGAACAGCATGCCGCCATCGGCCGGAACACTGGGGCGGAACATCAGACCCGTCATCTGCTGATCCTGCTTGATCGCCATCTCGACGGTGAAGTCGTGGTGGATACCGTCGCGCGTCGTGATCACCAGCCGCTCCTTCGGGAGTTCCGGCTGCGGACCCGTCGGATTGAACGGCTGCGCCCGCACCGCGACCGGCGCAAGCATCAGCCCCAGCAGCAACCGGCGACGTTTCATTCGGCCCGATCCCTCAGCCATGTTGCGGCATGCCTTCCGGCACGATCGTACGCACGATGCTCGCGTCCAGCGCCTCGTAGTCGTGATAGCCGATTGCCGCGTAAAGTTCAGCGCGGGTCTGCATGCGCTCCACCATCGCCTGCGTGCCGCCGTCGCGACGGATCACGTCGTACAACTCGGCCTGTGCCCTGTTGGCGACGCGGAGCGAACTGACCGGCCAGATCACCATCTTGTACCCCATGTCCTGGAACTCGGCCGCGGTGAAGAACGGCGTGCGGCCGAACTCGGTCATGTTGGCCAGCAGCGGCGCATCGACGCGCGCAGCAAACGTCCGGAACATCTCGGCGGTGGTCAGCGCCTCGGGGAAGATCGCATCGGCGCCGGCCTCGAGATACAGCTTCGCGCGCGCCACCGCGCCGTCCATGCCCTCGCTGGCCGCGGCGTCGGTGCGCGCGACGATGAACAGGTGCCGCCTGGCGCGACTGGCAGCGGCGATCTTCGCCGCCATGTCCTGTGCGTCGGCGAGCTTCTTGTCGTTCAGGTGGCCGCACTTCTTCGGCAGCAACTGGTCCTCGATGTGCACCGCGGCGGCGCCTGCGTCCTCGAAGCTGCGGACCATGTGCATGACGTTGAGCGCCTCGCCGTAACCCGTGTCGCCATCCACCAGCAACGGCAGTCCGGTGGCGCGGGTGATCTGGCGGACGAAGAAGCACACCTCGTCCACCGTGATCATGCCGAGATCCGGAATGCCCATCGAGGCGGTCATCGCCGCGCCGGACAGGTAGAGCGCCTGGAACCCCGCCGCCTTCGCCTGCAGCGCAGCCATGCCGTTGTGGGCGCCCGGCATCGGCAGGATGCCGGGGCGCCCCAGCAGCGCGCGAAACCGCTCCCCGGCCGGCTTACTCGGCAGATCGGCGGCAACCAGGTAGGTCATGGGGTGAACTCCACCGCTGGGACTGCTGTCGGCTTAGCCGAACGCGCGCCGGTAACCAACCTGCAACCCGCCGCTTGCTGAAGCTGCTGGCCGGCAAGGCGCGGCCACATCACGCACGTGGTCGGCGCGAACCGTGGCCGTCAGCCACGTCATGCTCGAGACGTTTCTCGAATTGAGCGGCACTGGCGTCCCGGTCGGCGACGCCAAGGCCGTCATCGCGGTTCTGCGCCTCGCCGTCGGCGACATGACAGGCGACGCCCTCACCGGCTGGGTTCGCTCGCACACCCGACTGTCTCCCTGAACGCATTGGTCCTCACTCCCCAATGACAAACGGCCGTTGCGCGGATAGCCGAGCGGGCCATAGGGCAATGCTCAAGCCATCGGAGACCCCAATGTCTGCCATCGAGCGCGCCAGCGTCTGCACCTTCGACTGCCCCGACACCTGCAGCCTGAGCGTCACCGTCGAGGACGGCCGCATCGCCAAGGTGCGCGGCTCGGAGGCGGCGCCGTTCACCGCCGGCGTCATCTGCAATAAGGTGGCGCGCGACATGCCCGCCTTCGTGCACGGCCCGCAGCGCATCCTGCATCCGCTGCGTCGCACTGGCCCGAAGGGCTCCGGAGCCTTCGAGCGCATCGCCTGGGACGCCGCGCTGGATACGATTCATTCCCGCACCAGTGAGGTGATCGAGCGCTGGGGGCCGCAAGCGGTCTCGCCGCTGAACTACGCCGGCCCGCACGGGCTGCTGGCAGGCGACAGCATGTCGCTGCGCTTCTTCCACCGGCTGGGTGCCACGCAACTCTACCGCCGCTCGATGTGCGGCGGTGTGCGCAGCGAGGCCTGGTCCGGCACCTACGGCGCCGTACCCGGCTGCCCGCCGGAATTCGCCGCAGACGCCAAGCTGAACGTGGTGTGGGGCAACAACGCCACCGTCACCAACCTGCACCTGGTGCGGCGCATCCGCCAATCGAAGCGCAATGGCGGGCGCCTCGTGGTGGTGGATCCGCTGCGCACCAAGATCGCCGAGCAGGCGGACTTGCACCTGGCGCCCCTGCCCGGCACCGACGTGCTGCTGGCGTGGTCCCTGGCCGTCGAATTGGAACGGATGGGCGCATTCGACGACGCGTTCATCGCTACCAACGTGATTGGCTTCGACGAGTTCATGACCGCAGCCCGCGCCTGGCCCGTATCGCGTGCAGCGGCCGAATGCGGGCTGCCCGAGGCACAGATCATCGCCTTCGCGCAGTGGCTGGCCGAGGCTGACCCGCTGGTATTCGCACCCGGCAACGGGCTCGAGCGCGGGCGCAACGGCGGCAGTTCGATCCGGGCGCTGATCGCGCTGCCGGCGCTGCTGGGCAAGCTCGGCAAAGGCAGCGGCATCGTTCTCGGCGCCAGCAATGCCTTCCCCAAGACGATGGCGCGACTTCAGCGGCCTGATTTGGCGCCGCCCGGTCTGCGCACCCTGAACCTGATCGATGTCGGGCGGCACCTGGCCGAGGACGACGTCGACCCGCCGATCCGCGCGGTGTTCATCTACAACCACAACCCACTCGTCGTACATCCCGACCAGAACAGGATGCGGCGAGGCCTGGCGCGCGAGGACGTGTTCGCGGTCGGCATCGACGTGGCGATGACAGAGAGCCTGACCTACTGCGACATCGTGCTGCCGGCGGCCACGCATTTCGAATACGCCGATCTCTATGCCTCCTACGGCCATCACTGGCTGCAGCGTGCCGAGCCGGTGATCCCGCCGGTAGGCGAATCGCTGCCGAACACCGAGATCTTCCGGCGCCTCGCAGCACGCTTCGGATTCGACGAACCGTGCTTCAAGGATTCAGACGCGGAACTGATGGACGCCGCCGTCGACATGGGCCGCACGCGCCCTAGCGAAATCCGCACCGAAAGCGCAGTTCAGATCCGAGGAAACGACGGCAATCCACTTGTGTTGTTCGAGAATGTCTTCCCTGCCACGCCATCGGGGCGGATCGAGCTTCGCTCAGACACCCTGGCACAGCGTTGGGGCAAGGCTGCGCGGCTGCCGCAGTGGCGCGAGCGGACCTCGGACTATCCGCTGATGCTGATCTCCCCCGCTTCCGACCGCCGGATATCCTCCACCCTTGGCTTTACCGGATCGCCGCCGCGGCTGGTGATGCATCCACGCGATGCCGAAGCACGCGGTCTGGCGCCAGGCGCCGAGGTGAAGGTGTGGAACGAACTCGGCGAGGTGATCCTGCCGCTCGACGTGTCGGACGACGTGCCGCCCGGCGTCGTGGCCAGTGAAAAGGGCGCGTGGCTGACCACCAGCCGCACCGGCCAGACAATCTCAGCACTGGTCTCCGCCGACATCCGGGCCGACCTGGCCGAGGGTGCCTGCTACAACGACACGCGGGTCGAGGTCGGCTATGCCTGAAACCGCACCAGCCGGCCGGCCGGCGACCCGAGCACCTCGTCGTCGCGCATCACCGCGCGCCCGCGCACGATCACGCCGACCGGCCAGCCGGTGATGTCCATGCCGGCGAACGGCGTCCAGCCGCAGGGCGAGACGATCCAAGACTCCTCGATCCGCCGGCGCCGCTGCATGTCCACCAGGGTGAAGTCGGCGTCGTAGCCGGCCGCCAGCCGGCCCTTGCCCACCACGCCGTAGACCCGCGCTGGCCCGGCGCACATCAGGTCCACCATGCGCGTCAGCGGCAGCCGCCCGGCGTTCACGTGGTTCAGCATCACCGGCACGATGGTCTGCACGCCGGTCAGGCCCGCGGGGCAATCCGGCCAGGGCAGCAGCTTCTTGTCGCGCGCATGCGGCGCGTGGTCCGAGCCGATCGTGTCCACCGTGCCGTCGTTGATCGCGCGCCACGCCGCCTCCAGATGGCGCGGCCCGCGGATCGGCGGATTCATCACGCCGAAGCCTTTCAGGTTGTCGTAGCAGTCCGGCGCCACCTGGGTCAGATGGTTCACCAGCACCTCGCAGGTCGCGATGTCGCGGAAGTCCTTGAGGTAGTCCAGTTCCTCGGCGGTCGAGACGTGCAGGATATGCGCCGGCCGCCGTGTGGCGTGCGCCAGCGCCATCAGCCGCCTGCGTGCCCAGGAACGCCGTCTCCTCGTCGCGCCATTCCATGTGCCGGCGATACGGATCGCCCGACTCTGAACAGATGCTTGCGGTCCTGCAGCCGGTATTCGTCCTCGGAGTGGTAGGCGATGCGCCGGCGTCCCGAGCGCATCACCCGCTCCAGGTCTCGTCGTCCTCCACCAGCAGGTCGCCGGTGGAGCTGCCGGCGAAGATCTTGATGCCGCACACGCCACGGCCCAGTTCCAGCGCCGCCAGCTCGCGGAATGTTCTGCTTCGTCCCGCCGACATACAGACCGATGTCGCACCACGCCTCGCGCTCGACGTAGTCCTGCTTCCACGCCAGCCGGTCCGCATCGACGATCGAGGGCGCCGTGTTCGGCATGTCGAACACCGCGGCCAATCCGCCCAGCACCGCCGCCCGCGTGCCGGTGGGGATCGTCTCCACCGCCTTGTCGCCGGGATCGCGCAGGTGGACGTGCGGGTCGATCAGGCCGGGCAGCACGTGCAGCCCCCGGGCGTCGATCACCTCGTCCGCCGTGGCGTCGGCAGCGACGCCCAGCGCAGCGATGCGGCCGTGGCGCACGCCGACATCGGTGGCCTCGATGCCCCATGGGCAGCACACAGGTGCCGTTGCGGATCAACAGATCGAAATGAGCTGGCATGGCCCGATTCCTTCGCTTGCCCCACCATAGCACCGGAACCAGTTAGGACAGAGACCGCCGGGAGGCCTCCGATGCCCATCCCCAGGGTGAGCTCCGTCCTGGAGACCTCGCTCTATGTCACCGACCTCGACCGCGCCTGCGCCTTCTACGAGCGCGTGTTCGGCTTCGAACGCTTCGTGCACGACGGCCGGATGTGCGCGCTGGGCGTGCCCGGCAGCCAGGTGCTGCTGCTGTTCCACCACGGCGCCACCAATGAGCCGGCGCCCGTGCCGGGCGGCTTCATCCCGCCGCATCACGGCACCGGCGCGCTGCATCTCTGCTTCGCCATCCCGTTCGGCGAGGTCGCCGCCTGGGAGGAGCACCTGAAGCGCCAGGGCATCGAGGTGGAGAGCCGCATCCGCTGGCCGCGCGGCGGCACCAGCCTGTATTTCCGCGATCCGGACGGAAATTCGCTGGAGGTTGCGACTCCGGGGCTCTGGCCGAATCACTGAATGACCGGACGCTGGTGGGTTCTCGGGAGCCTGACTGCGGTCGGGCTCCTGCTTCTGCTGGCGCTTGGCACCGCGGCGCTGCCCTGGCTGATGCCCGGCGAAGGCGCTGCCGGCCGCCGCCTCGCCGCCGCGGCGATCTTCGTGGCCAGCTACCTGGCGCTGGCGATCGGCAAGGTGCCGGGGCTGTCGATCGACCGCGCCGGTGTGGCGCTGGTGGGTGCCTGCCTGATGGTGGCTTCCGGCGCGGTCTCGCTGGACGAGGCGTACCAGGCCATCGACCTCGGCACCATCACCTTGCTGCTTGGCATGATGATCGTGGTCGCCAACCTGCGCATCTCGGGCTTCTTCGCGCTGGTGAACGCCTTCGTGGCGCGGCACGTGCGCCAACCGGTGCTGCTGCTCGCGGCGATGGTCGGCGTCTCCGGCGTGTTTTCGGCGTTTCTGGTCAACGACGCGATCTGCCTGGTGATGGCGCCGCTGGTGCTGGAGCTGACGCTCGGCCTGGGACGCAACCCCGTGCCGTACCTGCTGGCGGTGGCGATGGCGTCCAACGTCGGCTCGACGGCGACGATCACCGGCAATCCGCAGAACATGATGATCGGCAGTTTCTCGCAGATCCCTTATCCGCAGTTCGTCGCGGCGCTGGCACCGGTCGCGCTTATCGGGCTGGTACTGACGATCGGTTTGCTGGCGCTGGTGCACTGGCGCGATCTGCGCGCCGCGGGGCGCCAGGCCCGCGTGCCGCGGCTGCGCGTCAATCGGGTGCTGGTCGTCCGGTCGCTGCTGGCGACCGCGCTGGTGGTCGCGCTGTTCTTCGCCGGCCAACCGCCGGCAAAGGCTGCGGTCGTCGTCGGCGCGCTGCTGCTGCTGACCCGGCGCGTGAAGAGTGCACGCGTCTACGCCGAGATCGACTGGTCGCTGCTGCTGATGTTCGCCGGGCTGTTCATCATCGTGGCGGGCGCCGAACGCGCACTGCTGACGCCTCGGCTGGTCGCTGCCGTCGGTGAACTGCACCTGGCCTCGACGCCGATGTTGACCGCCGTGACGGCCGTGCTGTCGAACCTGGTGAGCAATGTCCCCGCCGTGCTGCTGCTGAAGCCGTTCGTCGCGGCACTGCCGGACCATGACCACGCCTGGCTCGTCATCGCCATGGCCTCGACACTTGCCGGCAACTTCACGGTGCTGGGGTCCATCGCCAACCTGATCGTGGTGGAGAAAGCGGCGCGGCGCGGCGTGGTGATCAGCTTCTGGGACTATTTCCGGGTGGGCGCGCCGCTGACGGGGCTGACGCTGTCAGTGGGAACGTTCTGGCTGATGTGGCGTTGAGCACGCGACACAGTCAGGAGGGCATGATGGATCGCATCCGGGTGCTGGAGGAGTCGCTCTGGCCGGAGGTTCCCGGCGAGGTGATCGAGGAAGCCAAGCGGGCCGCGAAGACCGAGCCAAGTTGGATCGCCATGCAGGGCAACGGCCATGTCGTCGCGATGGCGCCGCCCGGCAGCCCCGACACCGCAACCGGCGACGTCATCTACATCGCCGAGGTCAGCCCGGCGCGGTCGAACTAGGACGCTCGCCGGCCGCCAGCCGCGCATCGATCGCCTCGATCGCGCGCGGCAGATCAGCGATACCGTCGATCACCATGTCGGCATCCCGAAGCTCGGCTGACGCCTGCTGGCGGAGGGTGACACGGTCGGCATCCGACAGCGCGGTGAGTTCCTCGGCTGACAGACCCGCCGCATTGCCGGTCAGCGCGATACCGATGGTCCACGTGCCGGCCGCCCGCCCCTCGCCGATGCCGGGGGCCGTGTCGTCCACCTTCACCACGCTCGTCGCCGGCCATACGCCGAGTTTCGCCATCGCGTACCACATCATCAGCGGTGACGGTCGCCCCGCCGGCAGATCGCCGGCGCATACGGTCAGCTCCGGCGCATAGCCCGCGGCGGCCGCGATCGGCTCGACGACATCCATGATCGGCCGCGTGTAGCCGGTCGTACCGGCGATGCGGACGCCGCGTGCGCGCAGCGCCTCGATGGCGGCGATCGCGCCGGGGATGATATCGGCATGGTCGCGCACCGCGGCGATGTTCATCGGCTCGAACACCTGGAAGATCGCGTCGACGTCGCCTTCGCTGAAGTCGCGGCCGTGCCGCGCGCGCCAGGCTGCGGCGACCGAGGGCGTCTGGCCGACCGCGCGGATATGGTCCCATTTCGCCATGCCCATCGGCCCGCGTGCATCGGCGATGCTCACCGCCACGCCGAACTGTGCGAAGGCGCGCACGAAGGCGCCCATCGGCGCGCGGCTGCCGTGATCCACCACGGTGCCCGCCCAGTCGAGGATCGCTGCCTGAATCTTCACGGTTGCCTCGTTCGCGTCATCCGCTCAGCATCGCATGATGCACGACCGAAGCGAAGGCGACATCAACCTGGGCGACGCACGAGCCGCGTGGCAGCGCGGCTACATCGATGTCGAGACGCAGGCGCTGCTGGACGAGGACTCGCGCTGGTTCCTGCACCAGGCGCTGTCCACGCCGTGCCTGAACGTGGTGGAGCGTGCCGAAGGCATCTACCTGATCGACAGCGCCGGCCGGCGGATCATGGATTTCCACGGCAACAGCGTGCATCAGGTCGGCTACGGCCATCCGCGCGTCGTCGAGGCGGTGACGCGGCAACTCGCCACGCTGCCGTTCTCGCCGCGCCGCTACACCAACCGCGCGGCGATCGAGTTGGCGCGGCGGCTGGCAGAGCTGGCGCCCGGGCGGCTGAACAAGGTGCTGTTCGCGCCGTCCGGCACGGCGGCGATCGGCATGGCGCTGAAGCTGGCGCGGCATGCGACCGGGCGGCACAAGACGCTGTCCATGTGGGACGCATTCCACGGCGCGTCGCTCGACGCGATCTCGGTCGGTGGCGAGGCGATCTTTCGGCGCGACGCGGGCCCGCTGCTGCCGGGTACCGAGCACGTGCCGCCGCCGGCGCTGGCGCCGCGCTTCTTCGGCTCGCACGAGGGGCTGGCGGATTACATCGACTACGTGCTGGAGGTGCAGGGCGATGTCGGCGCGGTCATCGCCGAACCGGTGCGCTGGACAACCCTGGAGGCCCCGCCTGCGGATTTCTGGCCGCGCGTGCGCGCGAGCTGCGACCGGCACGGCGCGCTGCTGATCTTCGACGAGATCCCGAGCTGCCTCGGCCGCACCGGCACGATGTTCGCCTGCGAGCAGGTGGACTGCGTGCCGGACATGCTGGTGCTGGGCAAGGGGCTGGGCGGCGGCGTGTTCCCGATGGCAGCACTGATCGCGCGCGAAGACCTCGATGTCGCTGCCGATCGCGCGCTCGGGCACTACACGCATGAGAAGAGTTCGGTCGGCTGCGCCGCAGCGCTGGCGACGCTGGACGTGATCCGCGACGAGGGGCTGCTGGAACGATCGCGCGAACTCGGCGCGTATGGGCTGGAGCGGCTGCAGGCCATGCCGTGCGTCCGGATGGCCCGTGGGCTGGGGGTGTCGTTCGGGGCGGAGGTCGCCGACGCAGCGTTCGCCGAGAAGATGATGTATCGTTGCCTGTCGGCCGGCCTGAGCTTCAAGGTCGGCGGTGGGAATGTCCTGACGTTGTGTCCGCCGCTGACGATCACGCGCGAGGAACTGGATGCGGCATTCGATGTACTATGTGTTTCTGCGCTGGTTGTAGACGGAGACGCGGAATAGCTCCTCAGCCTCACTTCAGGTGCTGTGAAACACGACGAGCGCATCTACCGCCTTCACGCCCTGGCCTGAGGGCAGCACCATGAGCGGATTGATATCCAGCTCCGCCAGATGCCCTTCCATGTGCATGGCGAGGTGCGACACCCGCACCAGCGTATCCTCCAACGCCTCGACGTCCGCCGCCGGCCGTCCCCGAAAGCCCTGGAGCAACCGGGCGCCTTTGACCTCAGCGATCATCGCCCGCGCTTCGCTGCGCGTGATGGGGCAGCGTCGCAGCGCCACATCGTTGTAGACCTCGACCATCACGCCGCCACTGCCGAATAGCAGCATCGGACCCAATTGCGGGTCGCAGGACACGCCAACGATGACTTCGACACCGTCTCCGACCATCTCCTGTACCAACACGCCGCTGATCCGAGCCTGCGGCGCATAAGCCCTGGCACTGGCCAGGATCTCCGCACAGGCGGTTCGCACGTGAGCTGCATCACGCAGATTCAGTCGCACGACTCCGGCCTCTGTCTTGTGCAGAATATCCGGCGAATCGACCTTGAGAGCCACCGGAAACCCGAGCTGCTCCGCGGCCTCGACGGCAGCCTCCGCGGACCCCACCAGGCGCTCACGCGCACTCCCGACTCCCCAGGCTGCCAACAGACGCTTGCTCTCGGACTCCGAAAGTGTCGCACGCCTCAGGCCAAGCGCCTGGGCGATGGCCTCATCCTGCTCCGGCGAGCGCGACGGAGCGCTGGCAAAGCCATCGGCCAGGCGGCGCTCGCGCCATGTGTGATACGCCAAACGGCTTCGCAGGCCGCGGGCCAACGAGTCCGGCGTGTAGAACACAGGGATCCGGGCGGTCTTGAGCTGTGCCAGGCCAGGTTTGGCGTCCCGGCTTCCAGTCCACAGGAACACCACACCCTTGTCGGTCCGATCGCGCTGGCTGACGACCTGCTGCGCCTGGGCGTCCGCGCCGGCGCTCGCCACGACGAGCGTCCCCATTCGGGGATCGTCGATCATATGCTGCATGATCTGCGGGAAGGACTCGCTGTTGGCAAAGCCGGTCACATCGGCAGGATTCGCCGCCCACCCGAAGCCCTTCAGGATCCCGTTGATGCCGTCACGCGCCGCTTCGCCAAGCGGCGGCAGATCGAGACCGGCCTGGCCGCACATGTCGGCGGTAAGCGAACTGATGCCGCCCGAGTGGGACACCACCGCGATGCCGGGCACGCGGGGCTTCTGCGTGTGAGCCATGAGGTGTGCGACCTCCAGGAGCTCGTCGTAATCCTGGACCCGGATCACCCCGTACTGGGCGAAGCTCGCATCGTAGCGGGCATCGGCGCCCGTCAGCGCCGCGGTATGCGAGCGTGCCGCCCTCGCTCCGAGTTCCGAACGCCCGATCTTGATCAGCACAATCGGCTTGCCGCGCTCCGCTGCAAGCTTTGCCACTTCGAGAAACTTGTCGGCCCGCTTGAAGCCTTCGACGAAGCCGGCAATGACCCGCGTATCCGGATCGTCGAGCAGGTAGCGGGCGAAATCGGTAAAATCGAGGTCCGCCTCGTTGCCGGTCGAGATGATGTAGCTGAAGCCGATGCCGTTCTCCACCGCGCGCACCAGGAACGGCCCGAATGCCGTCGCGCCGCTCTGGCACACCAGGCCGATCGGCCCGCTCAGGCCATCCGCTCCGCGCGAGGAAGATGTGGCCCAGATATCGTGCTTGACGTTCGCCAGCCCCAGGCAGTTCGGGCCGCTGATGCGCATGCCCGAGGCGCGGGCAAATTCGCCCAATTCCCCCTGCAGATCGCGCCGGTCGTCCACGCCCCGCTCGGCAAAGCCCGCCGAGATCACGATCGCCGATCCCGCCCCCTTGCGGTGGCTTTCCTGGAGGACATCGAGCACCTGGTCGTAGGGCACCACGATGCCCACCACGTCGGGGGCCTCCGGCAGGGCCGTGACGCTTGGGTAGGACTTCACCCCCATGATTTCGTCATAACGCGGGTTCACGGCATGAATCCGCACCCGGTCCTTGGCCTTGAGCGCCGCAGCCAGCATCCGCCCGCCATACTGCATCCGCGGCGTGGCGCCCACGATCGCGATGGAGCGCGGGTTGAGCATTTTGTGGATCGACGCCATCTGCGGTTCTGTCCAGAACTCCATGACACCCCTGACAAGAACGTGGTCCGTCGGTCGGCGAGCCCGCCCTCCACAAGCGGGGCTGCCACAGGCCGGTGGTCCCGCATCATTGGCTGAAGCAGAACGCTTGCCAAATGTCGTCGCGCCTCAAATGGATGTCGATCGGCGCCTCGTGCGCCGCACACACGGCGTGGAACTGTGACGCTGGATTATTCTCAGAACATCCGGATCACGATGCTCAACGTCGGCATCTGCGCGGTTGCGCTCCCGGGATACCGTGCAAGGGAAAACGCACGCTTGCGGACCGCGCCGATCAGGTCTCATCGGCAGTGGCGTCACCGCCTTCCGCCATGTCGCTCCATGATCGGGGCCAGCAATCCGCCGCCGGCATTCATCGCGAGGTTGCCCCCATCCATCGGAATCGCCGCGCCCGTGATCCAGCTGGCGGCATCCGATGCCAGCAGCACCGCCAGGCCCTTGATGTCGTCCGGCTGGCCGAACCGCCCCGCCGGGATGCCGCGCAGGAATGTATCGCGCAGCCACGGATCCGCCTCCATGCGCGGTC
Organism: uncultured Alphaproteobacteria bacterium; assembly: GCA_963812075.1. Classification (GTDB taxonomy): domain Bacteria; phylum Pseudomonadota; class Alphaproteobacteria; order Acetobacterales; family Acetobacteraceae; genus JAMXLO01. The sequence continues at coordinate 56,706 of CAWETN010000009.1, read as the reverse complement.
CCAGCCCGTTGGCGCCCAGCACCTGCGCCGGCAGGATGCAGTTCACCCGCACGCCGCGCCCGGCCCACTCGGTGGACAGCTCGCGCGTCATCTGAATCACCGCCGCCATCGCCATGCCGTACACTGACTGCGCCCGCCCCAGCGAGGACACGCCGGCGATCGAGCCGATGCTGATGATGCTGCCTCTGCCCTGCGCCAGCATCCGCCGGCCGGCAAGCTGGCAGGTGAGATAGCGGCTGATCACCAGGTTGTGGAACGTGCTGCGGACATCCGCCGGCGTCATGTGTTCGGCCGCCCCGACCTTCGCCTCGCCCGCCACGTTGCCCAGGACGTCTACGCGCCCGAACTCGCGGTCCACGGTGGCGAACACCTGGTCCATGTGGTCGGTGTCGGTGACGTCGCCCGCGATCGGCCGCGCCTTGCGCCCGACCTCCCGGATGGCGTGCGCCGTCGCCTCGAGCCCGACGGCGTTGCGGTCGAGCAGCACCAGGTCGGCGCCGGCCTCGGCCAGCGCGGTCGCCATAGCGCGGCCCATGCCTTGCGCAGCCCCGGTCACCACGGCGATCCGGCCCGTCAGGTCAAACAGGTTGGTCATGGGAATGCGTCCGCCCGATCAGGTGAAATGCCACTGTGCCCGTGGCGACACCCGTCCGTCCAACGCGGTCCTTACACGCCGGCGGGCACGATCGCGACGCTCGGCGTGTCCGTGCTCCGGGCGGAGACGCCCGGCACGTGGCTGGGGTGCTGCACGACCCCAGCGTGGAGCAGTGCGGCACCCCAGCCACGTGCCGGGAGCGGGACCCGTCTGGTTCACGCTCCCCGGCCGCGCGATGGCAGCCGGCATTCGCGTAGCGTCAGCGTGGGTCGGACCTCCCGCGCCAGCGCTGGAACAGTGCCGCCATCGCGTCGTACGGCAGCGCCGGCACCTCGCGCAGCCACCAATAGCAGCGTCGCCACCAATTCGTCGCGGCCGGCACGACGGGCGGCGCCGCCGCCCGTGCCGGGACGCCCGTCAGGCGCAACAGCATCAGACAGCGCGGCAGGTGGTACAGGCTGCTGGCTGCGAACACCGGTGCGGCGATCGCGTGCCGGTTCAGCAGGGCTGCGACGGCGCGCACCGAGGACAGCGTGTCGGTGCCGGTCGGCTCCGGCAGGATGCGGTGCCGCGGCACGCCATGCGCCAGCAGCAGATCGGCCATCACCGAGGCCTCGGATGGTCCGAACCGGCCGACGCCGCCGGTCGGCACGAACAGCGGATCGGCAAAGCGGCGGCCGAATTCGGCGGCGGCCTCGACACGCCAGCGCAAAGTCGTGCTCGGGCGCCCGCCCTGCAGCACTGCCGCGCCGAAGATGACGATGACCGCGCTCGTGGCCGGGCGCGGTCCGTCCATCAGGTGCGGCGGACGTTCCAGAAGATCGGAAAGCCCTCCGGCACCCCGGTGATCGCGGGGAGAAATGCGGTCGGAAGCTGCGCCAACCCGAGCGGGTAGTACGGCACGTTCTCGAATGCCTGAAGTTGCGCTTCCTCGCCCACCTTCTTCTGTGCGGCGACGTCCGGGGCATTGAACCATGCTTCCCGCAGCGCCTCGACCTTCGGATCCTCGGGCCAGCCGAACCAAGCGCCCCTGCCGTTGCCGCGCAGTGGCAGGTGGCTCGCGGGGGTGAAGAAATCCAGGCCGGAGAAGCCGGTGCAGAACAAGTTCCAGCCACCGTCGGCCGGCGGCTTGGTCAGCGCACGACGCTGCACCACCATGCCCCAATCGGTCGCCTGGTAATCCACGTTCACGCCGACGCGCTTCAGCATATCCGCGGCGATCTCAGCCAGCGGATAGTTGGCAGGCTGGTCAGTTGCTCCCATCAGCACCACCTTCTCGCCCTGGTAGCCGGCTGCCTCCAGCGCCTTCTTCACCGCGGCGTAGTCGCGTTTCCCGGTGAGCACGGACATGCCGGCGTTGCTTGCCAGCGGTGAAACCGGAGGGAAGAAGCCACACGGCACCGACCAGAGCGAGGTATCCTCGCCCTGCATGGCGATCATGTACGCCGACTGGTCGATGGCCCCCAGCAGCGCGCGGCGAACGGCAGGCTTGTCGAACGGGGGATACAGATGGTTCGGCCGCAACAGGAACGGTGTGCCGGTACGATCGGTGATCTCGACCGTGATATTGGCCTTTCTCAGCAGCGGCAGCAGGTCCGCCGGCGGGTTCTCCCACCAGTCCATCTCACCCGCCTGCATCGCTGCGGCTTTGGTGGCGTAGTCCGGCTGGACGTGCCATTCGACGCGGTCGAAATGCACGATCTTTGGGCCGGCCGTGAAGCTTGTCTCACCATCCTCGCGCGGCTTGTACTTGTCGAAGCGCTCATAGGCGAAGAACGATCCCTGCACGCGTTCGTCTGTCTTGAAGCGGAAAGGACCGCTGCCGACCACCTCGGTGAACTGCTTGAACGGATCCGATGCGGCAATCTGCTCTGGCATGATGGCGCACATGTTGGAGGCGCCGTGGCCCAGTGCGTCCGGCAGCAACGGAAACGGCTGCTTCAGGCGGATCACGATGGTCTTGTCGTCGGGCGTGGAAATTTCGTCGGTGCGCGCCATCAGCGCCTGGCCGAACGCGTCGCGCGCACCCCAGCGTTTGATCGAGGCGGCGCAATCCCGTGCCAGCACCTTCTCGCCGTTGTGGAATATCAGCCCATCGCGCAGCGTGAGCTTCCAGGTCTTGCCGTCGTTTTCGACGGTGTGGCCGGCGACCATCTGCGGCGTCGCCTTGAAGCCCTCCTTCTGGCCGGTCTGCCCGTACAGCGTGTCGTAGATCATATAGGCGTGGTTGCGCGTCACGTAGGCCGTGGTCCAGACCGGATCGAGGATCGCCAGGTCCGACTGCGGGATGAACTTCAGGACCCGCTTGCTCTCGGCCTGGCCGATCGCCGGCAGGGCCAGGGTGGCAGCCGAAGCCGCGAGGAACGTACGTCGCCGCATGGTGGTCTCCCAGGTTGTTGTTGCTTCCTCCCAGACTTGCCGTCGATGGTGGCGCGGGAGTATCGGCCTTGTCCATCTCACTGCGGAACAGGATGGCCGCCATGAAGTCCCTGACCGAAGCTGCCGTGCGGCAGTATCGCGATCTCGGCTACTACGCCCCGGTGCCGGTGCTGAGCCGCACCGAGGCGCGCGCGCTGCGCAGCCGGCTCGAGGCGTTCGAAGCGAGCGGCAGCGGCATGCAGGGTGCCGTGCGGCACAAGCCGCATCTGCTGTTCACCTGGCTGAACGACCTGATCCGCCATCCGCGCATCCTCGATGCGGTGGAGGACATCATCGGCCCCGACATCCTGTGCTGGGGCACCTCCTTCTTCACCAAGGAGGCGCGCAATCCAAGCTACGTGTCGTGGCACCAGGATTCCACCTACTGGGGGCTGGAGCCACCAGACATCGTCACCGCCTGGGTGGCGTTCACCGACAGCATCGCGGCGAACGGTGCCATGCGGGTGATCCCGGCGTCGCACAAGCTGGATCAGGTGCCGCATCGCGACACGTTCGCGCCCGAGAACCTGCTGTCGCGCGGCCAGGAGATCGAGGTCGATGTCGATGAGCGACGGGCGGCTATGTTGGAACTCGCCGCCGGCGAGATGTCGCTGCACCACGTGCGGCTGATCCACGGCTCCGATCCGAACCCGTCGGACGACCGGCGCATCGGCTTCGCCATCCGGTACATTCCGACCTATGTGCGTCAGGTCGCCGGCAGCCACGACACCGCGACGCTGGTGCGCGGCCAGGACCGCCACGGCAACTTCGAACACGAGCAGCGACCGGACGCCGACCTGTCGGAGGCGGCGGTGGCGTATCATGCGGCAGTCACCGGCGCACACGCGCAGATCCTGATGCGCGGCACCGGGCGGGAGATGCGGGCTTAGCTCGCTGGCGCGACGCGCCGACGCAGCGCCTGCATCTCCTCGAACCGTTTGGTCACGTCGCGAATCACCGCCGCGATGCCGACCATGTCGCCCGCATCGTCGCGGAACGGCGTGATGGTAAACTCTATCGAGATGCGCGACCCGTCCTTGCGGATGGCCGGCACCGCGAGCAGGTCACCTTCGCCATAGCGGCTGTGCCCGGTGCGCATCGTCTTGTCGTAGCCTTCCCAATGGCGACGACGCAGCGATTCTGGGACGATGATGTCCAGCCGCTGGCCCAGCGCCTCGGCTGCCGTAAAACCGAACATCCTTTCGGCCGCGGCGTTCCAATAGCGGATGGTGCCCGCGGCATCGGCATATACCAGCGCGTCCGCCATGGAACGCAGCACCACGGTCGCGAAGCCCTCGAAATCCACGCTCAACTCCCAGGCCTGCGCAGGTCCTCGGTCCATGCGCGATGCGGGCGGAAGAAAAGCGCGAGCTTCAGGCTCTCCGCGATCGTCCGCGCCTTGTGGGCGAAATCCTCGGCGATTGCCGGGACAAACAGTTCCCTCGCCGTCGCCTCGAAAATATCCAGCCAGTTGCCGAACTTCGGTGGCTCGATGCCCGCCACGGCGCGGTGCACGCTGACCGGATCGCCCTTGTAGCGGCCACTGGTCAGCATGACCGACGACCAGAAGGCATACATCTTCTCCAGATGCGCCGGCCACGCATCGTCGGCGATAGCGGCAGCAAACACCGGTCGCAGCGTCGCATCGCGCCGGATGCGTGCATAGAACCGGTCCACCAGCAGGCGGATTGCTTCTTCGGTCACCTCGCTGCGAGGCCGAGCGATCATATCATGCATAAGATCATATCATGCATAAGAGGTACATGTATTCCCACAAGGCCGCGGCGCCAAGGGGTTCAGCGTGCCGCCAGCAACAGCCGGTTGATCCGCTCCAGTGCCCCGAACGTGGCGCGCCAGGCGCGGGCGAACGCTTCGGCGGCGGTGCCCGTCGCCGCCAGCGTCGCGGCGATCTCGCCCACCGTGCGCCGCCCGTCCACCAGCCGCAGCATCGCCGGCGCCAGCGGCGGCAATGCGATCGGCAGGCGCAGCCCGTCGAACAGAAAGGCGATCGTGCCATCCGGCTGGATGCCGCCGGCAAGTTCCGGTCCCGACAGCTCGCGCAGCACCGGGACCGCGTCGGGCGCCATGCAGTCCCGCCGCTGGACCGGGTCGCCGCTGACGCACGCAATACACGATGTGGACCGCCATATTGCCCGCCAGAGCCTCAGCTAACGCGGCGCGTCCGATCGGATCCATTGCGCTCACAGTCGAGCGCGCAGCCTCGTATCAGGCAGCATGGCGATCGGATCGTAGCGGATCGGCTCCACCCAGCAGGTGATCCGCAGCCCCGCGTCGCCCAGCAACTTGCTGAGCTCCGCAACGGTGATAGGCCCGGTCGCGCGGGTTCAGCAGCAGGTCATACAGGCCAGCATCGCCGCCGTTGATATGGTCGTCGAAGTTTCGATTGCGTCGCAGCCATTGGGTCTCCGGCAAGTGCTTCATCACCCGCCGGGCGATATCAAGCCGCTGTTGGGGCATTTCGTCGGCGGGGCGCGAGGCGGCGCAGCACGTCCTGCATCATATAGACACCCGTCCGTCCATACGGCGCGTATGTCATCAACCCCATGCCGCCACCGGGCGCCAGCACCGACAGCAAGGCACGCAGTCCCTCCGCCGGATCCGGCAGATGGTGCAGGACGCCGCAGCAATCGATGTAGTCGAACGGCCCCAGCCCCGATCCCGGCAGATCGAGCAACGACCGCTGCTCCCATTCGATATTGGTCAGCCGGCGGGCGTCCGCGCGCGCCCGCGCGATCGTCAGCGCCGCGGCGGACCGGTCGAGCCAGGTCACCGTCCCGGTTCGACCCAGGCTGGTCATCTGCTGCGCCAGCATGATGGTCGCATCGCCCGTGCCGCCACCCGGCGACCAGCGCATTCAGCGGTCGGCTCGCCGGACGAGCGGCGCCGAAGATCCAATGGTCGATCTCGCGGATGTGGCTGGGGCTGCCCACCACCAGGCGCCTCGCCTCATCACGCGGGTCGCGCCTCGGATAGGGATAGGCTTCGTATTGGCCGGCCAGTCGCCGGTCTGTTGCGTCGGTCATGACGGCGGAATAGACCGCCCGGATGGTTGAAGCCAGGGTCAGAGGGTATTTCGGCATCGGCGCCGAGGGTGTCTCCAAATCCGCCAACATCGGTGCGCTGCTGCGCACCGGGCACGCGTTCGGAGCATCGTTCTGTTTCACCGATCGGGACCGGGTGGGATGCGCGCGCGGCCCGCACGGCGGATACCGCCGATACGCCCCTCCACGTGCCGATGTGGCGTTATCCAACCGTGGCCGACCTGTCGCTGCCGCGCGAGTGCGCCTGGTCGGCATCGAGCTGCTGGAGAACGCGATCGATCTGCCGTCCTTCCGTCATCCGCTGAACGCCGCCTACGTTTTGGGACCGGAGCGCGCCGGACTTGTCGGCTTCATTGCAGCAGCGGTGCGATCACATCATCCGCATCCCCACTCGGTTCGCACTGAACCTGGCGGTGGCCGGGGCCTTGGTGCTCTACGACCGGCTGCTGCAGCACGGACGATTCCCCGACCGGCCGGTGGGTTCGAGAGGCCCCCTGCAGGCGCTCGCCACCAACCGGCCACGGGGCGCCGCGGTTCCGCAAGACAATACCGGACTGGCTGCGCCCGGTTGGGTTTCACACGGACGCGAAGAAGCCATGAGCGCGCGCGTGCTTGTTCCGCATACACAGCGGCCCTATTGCTGCGCGCATGAACATCCGATTCCCCTGTTTTCTGACTATCGCGCTGCTGCTGGCCCTGCCCGCCACCGCCGAAACAAACAAGCCGGCGCCGGCCAAGCACGCTACGGCGGACAGTCCAAAATCCATCGGCAAGTTCGACGACTGGACGGCGGCGACCCATAAGGAGGCGGGACAAACCGTTTGTTACGCCTTCACCCGGGCACAGAGTTCGGCGCCGCTCGTTGCCTGGCCGCGGGGGTGTGGTGCTGACCGTGACCGAGCGCTCGTCGGGTCGCGATGCCATCGCGATCGAGGCGGGGCTTCGCCTATGCGCCGCAATGCGACCGTCACCGTGCAGGTCGATCAGACCGGGCTGGACTTCTACACGTCAGGCCAGAACGCTTTCGCCCGCGACGGCAAGGCGGCCGTCACCGCATTCGGCAAGGGGACAAGAGCCATCGCTCGGTCCCCGAGCCCGAAGGAAGTGACCGACACTTTCAGCCTGAAGGGTTTTGCGCCAGGCCTATGCGGCGATCGTCAAGGCATGTCCCGCGAAGTGAGCGATCTTTCCGAAGCCGACCGCGCCCGCGTTCTGGCGAAGTCGGCGCTGTTCGACCCGCCTGACGGCGTAGCTGGCCGACGGGCGGCGCGATCTGGTCGGGATGGATCGCGCCGAATTGGCGGCCGAGATGGCGGCGATCGGCGAACCTCCGTTCCGCGTCAAGCAGCTGTGGCACTGGATCTACCACCAGGGCGCCACCGATTTCGCTCGCATGTCCTCGATCGCCAAGCCGCTGCAGCCGATTGGCTGAGCGCTTCGTGATTGGCCGCCCGGAGGCGGCCGTGGTCCAGACGTCCGTGGACGAAACCCGCAAATGGTTGTTCCGGTTCCGCGATGGGCAAGAGGCGGAGACGGTCTACATCCCCGACCCCGCCGAGGACCGCGGCGCCGTCTGTATCTCGTCGCAGGTCGGCTGCACATTGTCTTGCCGGTTCTGCCATACCGGAACCCAGACGCTGGTGCGCAATTTGGGTGCGCCGGAGATCGTCGGCCAGTTCATGGCGGCGCGGGATTCCTATGGCGAGTGGCCGTCGCCGAAAGGCGAGACGCCGCGACTGCTGTCGACCATCGTGCTGATGGGCATGGGCGAGCCTCTGTACAACTACACCAACGTCGCCAAGGCGATGAAGATCGCGATGGACGGCGAGGGCATCGGGCTGTCTCGCCGGCGGATCACGCTCTCCACTTCGGGCGTCGTGCCGATGATGGATCGCGCCGGCGCCGAACTGGGCGTGAACCTGGCGGTATCGCTGCACGCGGTCCGCGACGATCTGCGCGATGAACTGGTGCCGCTGAACCGGAAGTATCCGATAGCCGAGGTCCTTGCCGCGTGCCGGCGTTACCCGGGATGCGTCCAACGCTCGGCGGATCACCTTCGAGTACGTCATGCTGAAGGGCGTGAACGACTGCCGAGGCCGAGGCGCGCGAACTGGTGCGGCTAATCGCCGGACATGCCCGCGAAGGTTAATCTCATCCCGTTCAATCCGTGGCCGGGGTCGCGGTTCGAGACGAGCGGGAAGGCGGCGCTGGACCGTTTCGCGGCGATCGTGAACGGGCCGGGTTTGCTTCGCCGGTCCGGACGCCGCGCGGTCACGATATCCTGGCGGCCTGCGGGCAGTTGCGGACGGCTGCGGGAAAGCGGGGCATCAGCCGCGCTCTTCCATCTGAGGCGGTCTGAACCTGACCAGCCAGCGGCCAAGATGGCCACGCAGCCCCGGCCGGAGTTGGACGGCGACCAGCGCCGCCGACGACTTGGCCCGTGCCGCCTCGGCACGCGCGGCCCTTTCCTCCGCCTGGGCGATCTGGCTCTCGGCGTAGTCGGCGCGGGCGAGCGCTCGCGCCAGTTCCTCCTGCATCGTACCAATGGTGCGCGTCGCGCGGTTGGCCATCTCGCCGTAGGTCACCTGGTTGGCGGCGAGCCGGGGCGAGCCGGGCCCTCCGTCCGAGGTGAGCACCATGGTGAGACCGTTGACCGAAAGCTCGAGCCGCTTCTCGGCCTGCTTGGGGATCGGGATGCGACGCTCGATACAGTAGAGCAACAGTGCAGCAATCAGGTGCTGCGCGTCCACCACGATGGGCTTCTGCCCGACTACCGGCAGCAGCTTCACGGTGGCGACCGGGGCCTCATGCGGCCCGCCGACCTCGACCGCCGCCACGTCGGCGGAGGTGGTGACGTGACCCTGCTTGAGCAGGAATCCCACCACGGCATTTCGCATCTCGTCTGCCGCGAAGACGATGTAGCGGACCTCCATGGCCACGGCTGGCACCCTTATGGTGTCCCGCCGGCCGGGCGGCGGCGTGCGTTGCAGTGCCCAGGCGGCGGTTGGTTGGAGATTTTCTTATAGCCGCCGGGCCTTAACCTGCGGTTACCTGGGTAGGCGGCATCATCCGCATTGTCGGTCAGGGAAGGCTTGGCCGTCGCTCGGCGCTCAGGACCTACCAGGGGCGTCGCACGACCTGGGCGGCACGGGCTCGGTCACGAAGCGCAGCAGGCACCCGCCGAACCTGCGGGCGAAGTCGAAGCTGCCGCCGCCGCCGTGACCGGTGATGCCCTCGGGCTGGTCGATCACCAGGGTCGCCGCGACGCGCGGCGGTATCAGACCGTGCAGCATGTCGATGCGGCCGGGCATGTCCCGGACGAAGATGTCCCCCTTGAACTGCACGATTGCGACGCGCGCCGTGGGTGAGCGCGCCGCATGCAGGATGCCCGACAGGTCTGCCTCCTGCGTGGTCTGGCTGTTGAACCTGGCAGGGGAGATCGCAACGACGGCATCCGCCAGGCCCGGTGTGTCCAGCACCTGAAGGCTGTTCCACGCGCCGCGCGACTGGCCGCCGACCACGACCATGCGCCAGCCTTGCGCACGCAGGCTCGCCAGGCCTTTGCGCAGCCACCCCGCCGCATCGTCCGCATAGTCGGTGGACGGCGCACGGTCGAAGCGGACGATGTCGAACCCGGCATTGTTGAACGCGCGCACCATCGCGGGTGGCTGCCGTCCGCGGCTGTCGCTGCCGGTGCCGGTGCCATGGCCCCAGACCAGCAGACCGCGGGCTGTCTGCGGGCCATACCAGATGAACCGCGCATCAGGCGCGAAGGCGTAGTCGCGTGCGGCGATCAGCGGCCCGGGAACTGGCGGCAAGGCCTGCGCCGGATGACCCTGCCAGACGACCTGGAGGTCCTCCGCGTAGACCGCACAATCGGTGCCGCCCTTGTCGACACAGGACTTCAGCGCCTTGCTGCGCATGTCCTCGATCGTCTGGCCGCCGCCAAACCCGCCATAGGCACCGTTCGATGCCACCGCCATTGCGCGCGGCAGGTTCATCAGCAGGAAATCTTCGTAGGCCGCGCGACCCTGCGGCTTGAGGTAGGGCACGGCGCCGACATCGAGCACCGCCACAGCCGGTTCGGCGGCCCGGCCGGCGGCGGCCCCAAGGCAAAGAGCAATCAGGCACGCTGCCGCAAGTCGCATGCAGGCCTCTCCGGCGTGTCGTCATACCGACGATGCAACGCCGGTGCCCGGCCGGCAATTGCAACGACCGGTTGTCGAGAATTGCTGGCGACCCTTCCCTGCACTTGCCCGGATACGACGCCGGGGTTACTCCGCCCTGCGTGTGGCCGGACCGAGGGAGTGCGCACCATGCGTGTAAAGGACGTGAAGAAGGTCGTGCTCGCCTACTCCGGCGGCCTCGACACCAGCGTGATCCTGCGCTGGCTGCAGGCGACCTATCGCTGCGAGGTGGTCACCTTCACCGCCGATCTCGGCCAGGGCGAGGAACTCGGCCCGGCGCGGCAGAAGGCCGAAATGTTCGGCGTGAAGGAGATCTTCGTCGACGACCTGCGCGAGACCTTCGTGCGCGACTTCGTCTTCCCGATGTTCCGCGCCAACGCGCTGTACGAGGGCCAGTATCTTCTCGGCACCTCGATCGCCCGGCCGCTGATCGCGCAGCGCCAGATCGAGATCGCCGAACAGGTCGGCGCCGACGCGGTGGCGCATGGCGCGACCGGCAAGGGCAACGACCAGGTGCGCTTCGAGCTCAGCTATTACGCGCTGAAGCCCGACATCAAGATCATCGCGCCGTGGCGCGAATGGGAGCTGACCAGCCGCACCCGCCTGCTCGAGTTCGCCGAGCAGAACCAGATCCCGATCGCCAAGGACAAGCGCGGCGAGGCGCCGTTCAGCGTCGATGCCAACCTGCTGCACTCGTCGTCCGAGGGAAAGATCCTGGAGGACCCCGCCGTCGAGGCCGACGAGATCGTCTACCAGCGCACCATCCGGCCCGAGGACGCACCCGACCGTGCGACGGTGATCGCCGTCGACTTCGAGCGCGGCGATCCGGTGGCGATCGACGGCATGCGGCTGTCGCCGGCAGCGCTGCTGACCCGGCTCAACGAACTGGGCCGCGCCAACGGCATCGGCCGGCTGGACCTGGTGGAGAACCGCTTCGTCGGCATGAAGTCGCGTGGGGTGTACGAGACGCCCGGCGGCACCATCCTGCTCGCGGCGCATCGCGGCATCGAGAGCATCACGCTCGACCGCGAGGCGGCGCACCTGAAGGACAGCCTGATGCCGCGCTATGCCGAACTGATCTACAACGGTTTCTGGTTCAGCCCCGAGCGCCGCATGCTGCAGGCGCTGATCGACGAGAGCCAGAACAGCGTGTCGGGCCAGGTGCGGCTGAAGCTGTACAAGGGCAACGTGTCGGTGATCGGCCGCGACGTCGCCCAACAGTCTGTACTCCCAGGACGTCGTCACCTTCGAGGAGGACCAGGGCGCCTACGACCAGTTCGATGCGCAGGGCTTCATCAAGCTGAACGCGCTGCGCCTCAGGCTGGGGGCGATGAAGGGGCGGCGGGGCGGAGCGCTGTAGCGATGCGCGCCATGGTGTGGGCGTCGGCCAGGGCGCCGTCGCGAAACGCAGAGGCGCGATGCGTACCCTCCACCTCGAAGCCGAACCGACGGTACAACGCGATGGCGCGGTGATTGTCGGTGAAGACGCTCACCTGCAAGCGGTTGAGCCCGAGCCAACGCTCGCCGGTGTCGATCAGGGCGGCCAGCAGCGCGGAGCCGACACCCACGGCCGCCATGGTCGTCGTGTTCGCCAAATGCGGGACATCGACCGGCGTAACGCAGCCGTGTCGCGCGAGTCGGATCCGTGCAGCAAAAGGAGATGACATGCGACGCCGCACGCTGATGACCGCCGTCGCCGCAAGCGCCTTCGGCGCGCGCGTGCAGGCGGCGCCGAAGCCCGTCGTCCTCGAACTGTTCACCTCGCAGGGCTGCTCGTCCTGCCCGCCGGCCGATGCGCTGCTGGGTGAGCTCACGCGACGGTCCGGTGTGATCGCGCTGGCCTGGCACGTGGACTACTGGGACCATCTCGGCTGGCGCGATCCGTTCGCCAGTCGGACCGCGACCGCCCGCCAGCGGGCCTACGGACGCCAGATTGGCGGCGGCGTGTACACCCCGGCGCTGGTGGTGGACGGCAACGCCATGGTGGTCGGCTCGCAGCGCGAAGCGGTCGAGGCCGCCATCGCCGCGGCGGGAGCGCTGCCGGTCGCGGTGGCGCTGGAGCGCACCCCCGACGGGCTGACGGTGGACGTCGCCACGGTGCCGGTTCCGGTGAGGGCGCTGCGGGTCGCCTACGACGCCGAGCACGCCACCGATGTCGCCGCCGGCGAGAATGACGGCGAGCGACTGCGCGAATACCGCATCGTGCGCGAGGTCGAGCCGCTGGGAGACTGGGACGGCGCCGCGCGCCGGTTCACCGCGAAGTTGCCGGCACGCGGTCAGGGTCTGGCCATCCTGGTGCAGTCGGCGGCCCTGCGGATCCTTGGCGCGGCGGACCTGCCGCCAGTCTGATCAGGGCAAAGCACCCATCGTTGCGGTGACGACGTCGGGCAGCATCTTCCACTCGACGATGAGGAACCACGACGCGAGCAGCACCGTGATCCACAGCACCGTGCCGAGCGGAACATGGTTTCGCGCCGCGCGTCGCTGACGCGCGGGCTTCGTGTCGTGTGGCCGATCCATAGTCCTTCTCCCGGTCCTCCCGGTGTATGCTCCTTAGCTGACTAAGAAATGAATGCGGCAGTTTTTTGCCGACAAGCGTATCAGCGCTGATGCGGACGCATAGGTCGCACGCCGCACTAGCCCGCATAATGGGAGCGAAGCCAGACGACAGGACGGGACCCTTGAGCGAAAACACCGCCACCGCACGGCCTGCTGCCATCCAGGCGGGTAGCGAGACCACCACCTTCGCCATCCTGGTGTCGCTGTCGGCCTGCCACCTCCTGAACGACATGAACCAGTCATTGGTTCCGGCGCTCTATCCGATCCTGAAGGAGTCCTACCGGCTCGACTTCGGCCAGATCGGGCTGATCACGCTGGCCTTCCAGCTTACCGCGTCGATGCTGCAACCAGTGGTAGGACTGGTGACCGATCGCCGCCCGCAGCCTTACTCCTTGCCGATCGCGATGGGCTCCAGCCTGATCGGCCTGCTGTTGCTCTCGGTCGCCCACAACTATGCGACGATCCTGTTCGCCGCTGCGCTGGTCGGCCTCGGCTCGTCGGTGTTCCATCCCGAAATCCTCGCGCGTGGCGCGCATGGCTTCAGGCGGCCGGCACGGCTTCGCCCAATCGCTGTTCCAGGTCGGCGGCAGCACCGGCTCGGCGATCGGCCCGCTGCTCGCCGCCTTCATCGTGGTGCCGCGCGGCCAGGCCAGCGTCGCCTGGTTCTCCGCGGCCGCGCTGCTGGCGATCTTCCTGCTGGCGAATGTCAGCCTGTGGTACAGCCGGCACCTGTCGGAACGCCGCTCCGGCGGCGGCACTGCCCGCGGCGCCGCTTATGCGGTGCTGTCGCGCAAGAAGGTGCTGGGCGCGATCGCCATCCTGATCGCGCTGCTGTTCTCGAAAAACGTCTACACATCGTCGCTCAGCTCTTTCTACACGTTCTACCTGATCCATAAGTTCGGCCTCTCGGTGCAGGACGCTCAGATCCACCTGTTCGTCTTCCTTGGCGCGGTGGCGGCCGGCACCTTCGCCGGCGGGCCGATCGGCGACCGGTTCGGGCGCAAGCCGGTGATCTGGTTCTCGATCCTCGGCGCCTTCCCCTTCGCCCTCATGCTGCCGTATGCGAGTTTGCTCTGGACGGGCATACTCAGCGTGGCGATCGGGCTGATCATGTCCTCCGCCTTCACCGCCATCCTGGTCTACGCGCAGGATCTGATGCCGGGTCGCGTCGGCACGGTGGCCGGCATGTTCTTCGGCTTCTCGTTCGGGCTGGGCGGATTGGGCGCTGCGGCACTGGGCCAGGTGGCCGATTGGACCAGCATCGACACGGTTTACCGGCTGTGCTCGTTCCTGCCGCTGATCGGGCTGCTCACTGCGTTCCTGCCGAACATCGAGCGGAAGCGAACCAGACAGGCGTAGGTCACAGCACGCGCACGAAGAATGCCACCGTCACCGTCGCGGTCAGCGCGACGACGAACCAGCGCACCACCGGACCCGGCAACCACTGCGTCAGCCGCGCCCCGAGATAACCACCGGCGATGCTCGCCACCAGCATGGCCAGCGTCTCGGGCCAGCGGACGGCGCCCGCCGCGATGAACCACCCCACCGCCGCGCCGTTGGTCGCGCTGACCAGCAGCACCCGCACCGGCGCCATCCCCTTCAGGTCGGCGCTCGCGGTCAGCAGGCTCCAGGCCGCCATCATCATCAGCCCGACCGCGCCGCCGAAATAGCCGCCGTAGATCGCCAGCACGAACTGCACGGGCAGCATCGCCCCGGGGCCCACGCGCACCACCCGACGCAGCGCCAGCCCCGCGCGGGGACCGAAGGCGAAGGTCAGCGCGGCGAGCAGCAGCAGGAACGGGATGACCATGTCGAACAGATGCGCCGGCGTCGCCAGCAGCAGCGCCGCACCGACCAGCCCACCCGCCACGCTGATCGGCAGCAGCACACGCACGCGCAGCCCGCTGGTCTGCGCGAACGCGCGCCGATAGGCCCAGGTGCTGGCCAGCGTGCCGGGAAACAGCGCCACCGTGGACGACGCATTGGCGACGACCGGCGGCAGCCCGGCGGCGATCATGGCGGGGAAGCTGACGAACGAGCCGCCGCCGGCGACGGCGTTCATCGCGCCGGCCAACAGACCGGCAACCGCGAGCAGAGCCATGTCGTGCATGCCGGCAGGCTGCTCCCGGCGACAGGACCAGGCAATCGGTCACGATTCGGCGGGCGCCGAACCGTAGGGCCTTGAAACTGACTGACCAGTCAGTAAATAACATCCATGCCCCACACTCGCCGCAAAGACGCGCGGCCAGGCGAGATCGTCGCGGCCGCCCTCGCCTCGTTTGCCGATCGTGGCTACGCCGCCACCAAGCTGGAAGACGTCGCGGCCGCTGCCGGCATCAGCAAGGGCACGATCTATCTCTATTTTCCGACCAAGGAAGACCTGTTCCGCGCCGTGGTCCGCCAGGCAGTGCTGCCCAACCTTGAGGCCGCCGAGGCGCAGTTCGCCGGCCATGCCGGCTCTTGCGGCGACCTGCTGCGGGTCCTGGCGCGGCGCTTCCTGCAACTGCTGGACAGCGACGTGACCGCGGTGCCCAAGCTTGTGGTGGCGGAATCGGGCAACTTCCCGGCGATCGCCCAGTTCTACGCCGACACCGTGCTGCGCCGGGCCTTCGCGCTGGTCGAGGGCATTCTCACCCGCGGCATGGAGCGAGGCGAGTTCCGCCGCATGGATGTACACGCCGTGCTGCCGCTGTTCGCCGCGCCGTTCCTGCTGCTGGCACTGTGGAAGCACTCGCTCGGCCGCCACACCGACCTCAAGTTCGATCCGCGCGCGGTGGCTGAGGCGCATCTGGATGTGCTGCTGCGCGGCCTGGCAGCGGAGCCGGCACCATGAAGCGCGCGTTGCTCGTGCTGGTCGCGGCGCTGACCGCCGCCGGCGCCGGCGGCTGGTGGTGGCTGCATCGCGCCGCCGGTCCCGAAGTCTGGCAGGGCTATGTGGACGCCGAGTATGTGCGGGTCTCGCCTACCCTGACCGGCCGCATCACCGATCTCGCGGTGGCACGCGGCGCGCAGGTGGCGGCCGGCGCGCCGCTGTTCACCCAGGACGACGCGGACGATGTCGCGGCGCGCAGCGCCGCCGCCGGCAAGCTGGCGGAAGCGGAGGCTCGGCTGACCAACCTCGAGACCCGCAGCCGGGACACCGAGATCGCCCAGGCGCGCGCCGACCTCGCCGATGTCGTCGCCACGCGGGACCGCATGGCCAAGGACCTTGCCCGCAACGAGGAGCTGCTGCGCACCGGCGCCGCCAGCCGCCAGACCGTGGACCAGCAGCGCGCCGACCTCTCGTCGGCCACTGCCAAGGCCGAAGCGGCGACGGCACGGCTGGCCCAGCTGCAATCGCCGACCGGGCGCGAATACGAGATCGCCGCGCAGCGCGCCATGGTCGATCAGGCACGTGCCGGCCTGGCGCAGGCCCAGTGGCGGGTGGACCAGCGGCATGTCGCGGCACCGGTGGCAGCGCTGGTGTCCGACACCTACGCGCGGCGGGGCGAGACCATCAATGCCGGCACGCCGGTGGTGTCGCTGCTGCCGCCGCAGAACATCCTGGTGCGGTTCTTCGTGCCGGAGACCGAGCTGGCCACGCTGCATGAAGGCGACCGTCTGGCGATCGGCTGCGACGCCTGCGCCCCGGGTCTGACCGCCACCGTCACCTTCATCGCGCCGCAGCCGGAATACACGCCGCCGGTGATCTACAGCGAGTCCAACCGCGAGAAGCTGGTGTACCTGATCGAGGCGCACCCGCCGCCGGAGCAGGCGGCGCAGCTCAAGCCGGGCCAGCCGGTGGATGTGCGGCGATGACTGCGCTGGCGATCGACGTGCACGACCTGCGCAAGAGTTTTGGTGCGCGCCCGGTGATCGACGGCCTGACCTTGCAGGTGCCCGAAGGCGAGATCTGCGGCTTCCTGGGCGGCAACGGCAGCGGCAAGACGACGACGATCCGCATGCTGTGCGGCCTGCTGCGGCCGGACGGCGGCAGCGGCACCTGCCTCGGGATGGACCTGCTGCGCGAGGCTCCGCGCATCCGCCTGCAGATCGGCTACATGACGCAGCGCTTCAGCTTCTACGGCGACCTGACGGTGGCCGAGAACCTGGAGTTCATGGCGCGACTCTACCAGATCGACGATCGGCAGCGCGCGGTCGCCGCGGCGCTGGACCGCATCGGCCTCGCCGATCGCGCCGACCAGCTGGCGCAGGAGCTGTCGGGCGGCTGGAAGCAGCGCATGGCGCTCGCCGCCTGCGTGCTGCACCGGCCACGGCTGCTGCTGCTCGATGAACCGACCGCCGGTGTGGACGCCAAGGCGCGGCGCGAGTTCTGGGACATGATCCACGAGATGGCCGCCGACGGCATGACCGTGCTGGTGTCCACGCACTACATGGACGAGGCGGAGCGCTGCCAGCGCGTGGTGTATTTGTCAGGTGGCCGGCTGGTGGTGCAGGGCACCGCCGACGAGGTGGTGCGTGCCGCGCATCTGGTGACGTTCGAGGCGACCGGCGAAGGCATCGAACAGGCGGTGCGCCGGTTGCGTGGCAGGCCTGGTGTAGAGACGGCGGCGGTGTTCGGCCGCGCGCTGCGCATCGCCGGCATGGATCGCGCGGCGCTGCGCGCGGCGATCGACGGCCTGGACGGTTCGGCTTTGCACTGGGAGGAGGTGGAGCCGCGGCTCGACGACGTGTTCATCCACATGCTGCGGGACACTGCGGCATGAACCGCTTCTCTCCCGCGCGCCTGATCGCCATGCTGATCAAGGAATCGCTGCAGATGCGGCGCGATCGTGCGACCGTCGGGCTGACCGTGATGCTGCCGCTGGTGCAGCTGTTCCTGTTCGGCTACGCGATCAACGCCAATCCGCGGCATCTGCCGACCGGGCTGCTGGCCGCCGAGCACTCGACCTACGAACGCACGTTGGCGGCGGCGCTGCAGAACACCGGCTACTTCGACATCGTGCCGATGCGGAGCGAGGACGCCGCCGAGCAGGCGCTGGCCCGCGGCGACGTGATGTTCGTGCTGAACATCCCGCCGGATTTTTCCCGCCGCATCGATCGCGGCGAGCAGCCGCAGGTGCTGATGGACGCCGATGCCACCGACCCCACCGCGATCGCCAACGCGACCGCCGCGGTGGTGGCACTGAACACCACCGTGCTGAACCGCGATCTGCCGGCGGAGATGCGGGTGAAGCCGGCGCAGCCGCCGTTCCAGATCGTGCTGCACGGCCGCTACAATCCCGAGCAGCTCACTGCCTTCAACATCGTACCGGGGCTGATCGGGCTGATCCTGACGGTATCGACGCTGGTGATGACGACGCTCGCCATCACCCGCGAGCGCGAGTCGGGCACGATGGAGAACCTGCTGGCGACGCCGATCCGGCCGGTGGAGGTGATGCTGGGCAAGATCATCCCCTATGTCGGCCTGGCCTATGTGCAGATCGCGCTGATCCTGCTGGTGTCGGTCACCGTGTTCGGCGTGCCGGTGCGCGGCTCGGTGCCGCTGCTGCTGCTGGCGCTCGGCGTGTTCATCGCCTGCAACCTGGCGATGGGTTTCGCCTTCTCCACCATGGCGACCACGCAGATGCAGGCGCAGCAGCTGTCGCAGTTCGGTCTGCTGCCGTCGATCATGCTGTCCGGTTTCATGTTCCCGTTCATGGGCATGCCGGCCTGGGCGCGCTTCATCGGCGAGGCGGTGCCGCTGACGCATGCGCTGCGCATCTGCCGCGGCATGCTGCTGAAGGGCAACGGGCTGGCGCAGATCTGGCCCGATCTGTGGCCGATGGTGCTGTTCGCGGTGGTGGTGGGCGGGATCGCGGTCAGCCTGTATCGCGAGACGCTGGACTGACCAGCGATCGCCGCCAGCCGCATGCTCGATTGACCGGCTGCCTGACCCAGCGGAGAGTCGCCGCCGGGGCGTGATGAGGATGGGCACATGCAGGCGAATCCGTTGCGCGCGGCGCTCGAGCGTGGCGAACTGCAGATCGGCACTTGGGTGAATCTGGTCCGCAACCCGGCCATCCTGCCATTGCTGAAGGCGGCTGGTCTGGACTTCGCCCGCGTCGACATGGAGCACACCGGCGCCTCGATCGAGGCGATCGCCAATCTGGCGCTGCTGTCGCGCGCGCTGAACTTTCCCATTGCCGTGCGCCCGCCCAAGGCCAACCGGGAGTGGATCACGCGGCTGCTCGACATCGGCGTATGGAACCTGCACTGCCCGCAGGTCGAGAACGCCGCCCATGCCCGAGAGATTGTCGCGGCTTCGCGCTACGCACCTCGCGGGCTGCGCGGCAATGCGGGCCACAGCCCGGGAACGGACTTCGACCTGACAGGGTCCGCTGGCGAGCGTCGCGCATTTGCCAACCGCCAGGTGTTCGTGACGGTCATGTTCGAGACTGGCGCCGCGTTCGATGATCTCGACGAGATCGCCGCCATGGATGGGATAGACGCGCTGACCATCGGGCCGGCGGACCTGGCGCAGGATCTGGGCGTGTTCGGCACGCCGGATCAGGCGCGGGTGCTGGACCAGAAGCGCGATATGGTGCTGAAGGCCGCGAAGCGGCACGGCAAGACCTGCGCCATGCTGTGTTCGAACTATGACCAGGCGCAACAGTGGAAGGCAGCAGGGGCGTTGCTGCTCGCGTATTCGAGCGACAGCGACATGCTGCATACGGCGTTCAGCCAGGCGATGGCACGGATCAAGGGGTAGCGGCAGTCCGGCGAACCGAGGACTGCCTGGGCCGGAGGTACGAGCCTGGGTGCCACGACAGACCAGCTTTCGGATGCCGAACACAGCGCACAGCTCCGCAAGGCGGTGATCGCGGCCACCGTCGGCACGACGATCGAGTGGTACGACTTCTTCATCTACGGCACCGCCGCGGGCCTGATCTTTCCGAAGCTGTTCTTCCCGCAGCAGGACCCGCTGACCGGCACGCTCGCGGCGTTCGGCACCTACTTCATCGGCTTCGTCGGCCGGCCGATCGGGGCAGCGATCTTCGGCCACTACGGCGACCGGATCGGCCGCAAGGCGACGCTGATCGCCACGCTGATGCTGATGGGGATCGCCACCTTCCTCGTCGCCTTCGTGCCGGCTACGAGTCGATCGGCGCCTGGGGCGCGGTCATCCTGACCGTGCTGCGCATGCTCCAGGGCATCGGCGTCGGCGGCGAGTGGGGCGGGTCGGTGCTGATCTCGATGGAATGGGCGCGCAGCCACGGCAGCCGCGGGCTCGTCGCATCCTGGCCGCAGTTCGGCGTTCCGTCGGGCCTGTTCCTGTCGAACCTGGTGATCCTGGCCGTCAGCGCCTGGACGGGCGCCGACTTCGCCACCTGGGGCTGGCGCGTCCCGTTCTTCCTCAGCATCGTGCTGATCGGCGTCGGCCTGTGGATCCGTCTCGGCATCCTCGAGACACCGGTGTTCCGCCAACTGCTCGAGAGCAATCAGATCGAGCGCACCCCGATCATCGAGGTGATCCGCCGGCAGCCGCGCGAGATCATCCTGTCGGCGCTGCTGCGCATGGCCGAGCAGGCGCCGTTCTACATCTTCACGGCCTTCGTGTTCGCCTACGGCACCAGCACTCTGAAAATGCCGCGCGACCTGATCCTGTCGGCGGTACTGGTCGCCTCGTGCGTGTCCTTCGTCACCATCCCGCTGTCGGGCCATATCTCCGACCGGATCGGCCGGCGCAACATGTACCTGATCGGTGCGGCAGTGACCGGCCTGTTCGGCTTCCTGTATTTCGGCATGCTGGACAGCGCGGTTCCTTCGGCGGTGTTCATCGCCATCGTGCTGTCGCTGATCCCGCACGACATGATGTACGGGCCGCAGGCCGCGCTGATCGCCGAGGCCTTCACTCCGCGACTGCGCTACAGCGGTGCATCGCTCGGCTACCAGCTTGCCTCGGTGATTGCCGGGGGTCCGGCGCCGCTGATCGCGACGGCCCTGTTCGCCGCCTACCACACCGGCTACGCCATCGCGATCTATATCGCCGCGTGCGCGGTGGTGAGCCTGATCTCGGCGGCGCTGATGCCCGACTACACCGGCCAGGACATTTCCGCCGAGTACGACCTCACGTGACGAAGCGGCCTGGCCGGGCTACCGGGCAGCGACCCCGGCGCCGAGCAGCGCCAGGACGACGCCGATCGCCACGTCGAATGCGACCAACCCGGCAGCCGCGACGGTGCCAATGCCAAGCGTCAGCCGGAAGGAGAACCACTCCAGCCACAAGGCCCATCCCAGGCCGAACAGCTGCGCCGCCTGGTCGAACAGCGGCGGTGCGCCCAGCAGGCCTGGGATGCTGAACACCACCAGCAGCAGGTACTGCACGACGTTGCACCAGTTCCACATGGCGATGAAGCGCGGCCATCGTGCGCCCAGACCCATCGTACCGACCAGCCGGTGCGACAGCACCGCAAATGCGCACCAGCCGACGCCGAACGAGATCAGGTCCAAGGCCAGCACGTGCGCCGCATGCGGCGGCGCCCCCGCCTCGGTCCAGGTCAGCAGGCGCAGGCAGATGAACGCCGGCAGGCAGATTGCGCCCGCCCAGAAGCTGCGCGCGGCACCGGCCAGATCGGCCTCGACATAGCGCAGTCCGTCGGTGCGGCCGCGGGCCAGGAGCAACGCCGCCTGCATCCCCGAGGCGACCGAGGCGGCAAGGCTCATCGGTCGACCAGCCCGGGGCCGCCGAACACGAGACCCAGCACGCGCGGGCCGAGCACCAGGACGACGGTCAACAGATTGACCCCCAGCACCAGCGCCACGGCGCGCGGCAACGACAAACCGAGGCCGCGTCGCGCCAGGAACACGTGCAGCCAAAGCCCGTAGGCGATCACCCCCAGCACGAAGCCGGCGCGCGCGAACTGCCGCGGCAGGCCCAGGCCGGTCAGCATGCCGAGAGCGAACAGGATCGCCGCACCGACCACCGGAATCAGCCACTGGCACCAGTTGAAGGCGGTTGCGAAGCGCAGCCACGCGGCCTCGCGACCCCACAGCCGTGCCACCTCGTAGGTCAGCACCGGCGGCACCAGCAACGCACACAGCGTGGACAGAAACGCCTGCAGTGCGGCGAGACCCGCCCCATCCAGCAGCATCAGCACCGTGCCCACCAGAGGAAATGCCAGGAGTGGCGCGAGGCTGGCCAGGAACGCCTCAGGCGTCGCGCCGAATTGGTGCAGCCCGTCGGAGCGACCGCGCGCAAGGCGCACGACGCCCAACAGGATGCTGCCGCGTCGCGCCGACCGGCCGCTCATGCGAGGAAGGCTGCCAGAATACCGCGATAGATCCGTGCGAGGTCCCGCAGTTCAGCCACCGGCACGCGT
The DNA here is from genome assembly GCA_963812075.1 of uncultured Alphaproteobacteria bacterium. Lineage (GTDB taxonomy): Bacteria > Pseudomonadota > Alphaproteobacteria > Acetobacterales > Acetobacteraceae > JAMXLO01. The sequence continues at coordinate 34,583 of CAWETN010000009.1, read as the reverse complement.
TCGTCAGCCTGGTGCATGGTAGCGCCCACGAGGCCGAACTCCGCCACCGGACAATAGCGGGCGATGAAGCGGGCGTCGGAGGTGCCTCCGCCGGTGTCGAGCCTGGGCTCGACGCCCGACGCCTCGACGATCGCCCGACGCAGCGTGTCCACCAGCGGCCCGGGCTGGGTCAGGAACGACTCGCCGCTGATCGCGATGTCGAGGTCGAACCGCTCCGCGTGCTGCGCGATCACCGCACGCAGCCAGGCCGACAGCGCCGCTCCGGTGTGGTCGCTGTTGAAGCGGATGTTCAGCATCGCGCTGGCCTGCGCGGGAATGACGTTGGTCACCGGGTTGCCGACGTCGATGCTGGTGAACTGCAGGCTGGACGGCTGGAACCAGTCGTTGCCGGCGTCCAGCGGCGCAGCAGTCAGCGCGTCGGCGATCCGGATCAGCCGGTGCACCGGGTTGTCCGCACGCTGCGGGTAGGCGACGTGGCCCTGGGTGCCATGCACCGTGATTCTCGCATTCAGGCTGCCGCGCCGGCCGATCTTCACCATGTCGCCGAGGGTCACCGGGCAGGTCGGCTCGCCGACGATGCAGAAGTCGGGGATCTGGCCGTTGGCCTGCATCCATTCCAGCACCCGGACGGTGCCGTCCACGGCAGGGCCTTCCTCGTCGCCGGTGATCAACAGGCTGATCGAGCCGCGCGGCGGTCCGTCGGCCAGATGCTGTGCGGCCGCGGCGACGAAGGCAGCGATGCCGCCCTTCATGTCGCAGGCGCCACGGCCGTACAGGATGCCGTTGCGCACCTCGGCGCCAAACGGGTCGGATTGCCAATTGGCGGCACCGACAGGGACGACGTCGGTGTGACCGGCGAAGCAGATATGCGGCGGGCCCGTGCCGATGCGCGCGAACAGGTTTTCGATCTCGCCGAAGCGCAGGGGCGTGACGGCGAAGCCGAGGTGCCTCAGGGCATCGGACAGAACGGTCTGGGCGCCGACATCGGCGGGGGTGACCGAGGCGCAGCGGATCAGTGCCTGAGCGAGTGGAAGCGGATCCTGGTGTTGCATCACCGCCGCCAGTCCCCTTCCCCCCGGCCCCCTCCCGCGACGGGAGGGGAAGCAGGCGAGGCACTCCCTCTTCCCTTGCGGGAGAGGATCGGGGGAAGAAAGCCCACGCTCAATCGCGCAGCAGTTCGTTGATCGAGGTCTTCGCCCGCGTCTGCTCGTCCACCGTCTTGACGATCACCGCGCAATACAGCGAGGGCCCCGGCGAGCCGTCCGGCAGCGGTCGCCCCGGCAGCGATCCGGGCACCACCACCGAATACGGCGGCACCCGGCCGATGTGGATCTCGCCGGTGGCCCGATCCACCACCTTGGTCGAGGCACCGATGAACACCCCCATCGACAACACGCTGCCCCGCTCGACGACCACGCCCTCGGCCACCTCCGAGCGGGCACCGACGAAGCAGTCGTCCTCGATGATGACCGGATTGGCCTGCAACGGCTCCAGCACGCCGCCGATGCCGACGCCGCCGGACAGGTGGCAGTTGGCGCCGATCTGCGCACAGCTTCCCACCGTCGCCCAGGTGTCCACCATGGTGTTCCGTCCGACATAGGCGCCCACATTGACGAAACTTGGCATCAGCACCGCCCCGGGCGCCACGAACGCCGAGCGTCGCACCACCGCGCCGGGAACCGCGCGGAAGCCCGCCTCGCGGAAGCGGTTCTCGCCCCAGCCGGCGAACTTGAGCGGCACCTTGTCCCACACCGGTGCACCGCCGGTACCCTGCATCGCGGTCGAATCGGTGAGCCGGAACGACAGCAGCACCGCCTTCTTCAGCCACTGGTTCACCTGCCAGCCCGACGCTGTCGGCTGGGCCACCCGCACAGCGCCCGAGTCGAGCAGGTCCAGCGTCGCCTCCACGGCCTCGCGCGCACCGCCGCCGGTGGCGGACGAGAGGGTGTCGCGCCGCTCCCACAGGTCCTCGATGGGCTGTTGCAGCGCGTGCTGGCTCATGCGGTCATATCCCTGAAACGAACGGCGCCGGACCATGCGCAACAGCCAGGGACCCTGTCAACGCGGCGAGGCAACGCTTCATTAGCATGGCTGGTGTCTAATCGGCTGGACCAGGACAGGACCTTGGGGTCATGGCCGACACGAACACGGATACCGGCGGTCTCGCAACAGCGACGGATACCCCGCTGCGGCACGCCCTGCTGGACAGCCGTCAGCGCTGGCGCGACCTGGTGCTGACTTCGGCCGACATCGTCTATGAAACGGACGCCTGGGGTCACTTCACGTTCCTCATGCCGGACCCGGTGCTTGGCTGGTCGGCCGCGGCACTCGTCGACCAATCGGCCGCGTTGCTGCTGGTCGGCGACGTCGGGGCGCCTGCCTTCAATCCATTCCGTGTCACCGCACCGGTCCGACGTCGCCGGGGCTGGCTGCGCCGCGTGGACGGCACTCCCGCGATGCTCGCCTTTTCCGCCGCGCCGCTGCTGGACTCCGAGGGGCGCATCATGGGCACGCGCGGCATGGGGGTCGACTGGTCCGAGTTCGACAGTGCCGCAGAGCGCAACGCCGTGGCGCTGCGCCGCGGCGAGGTGCTGGATCACATCCTGTGGCGGATGGGCCAGGAGGTGCTGGCGCCACGCATGATGCAGGCTGCGCTGGACGCGCTGATCAATGCGCTCGGGGCCGAGGGCGCCGGCGTGATCGACGTGTGCGGCGACGGCAACGGCCGGCTGATGCACCGCGCCGGCGGCGGGGCTGACGAGGTCGTGGCTGAGGCAACCATGCTGCTGGCCTCGGCCAGCGGTGCCGTCGCAGCCAACGGCCGCAATGGCCGTCCGATCCTCGCGGCTGTCTGCCGCACCCGTTTCGGCGCCAACGCCGGGCTGGTGCTCTGGCGTTCGCCCGGCTCGCGCGAATGGGACAGCGACGACAGGCAGCTGGTCGAAGCCTCGGCCAGCCTGGTCCGCATGGTGCTGGAGCACGAGGCGATCCAGCACGAAATGGCGCTCCAGGCACGTACCGACCCGCTCACCGGACTGCTCAATCGCCGCGCGTTCCTCGATGAAATGGGCCGCCACATCGACCGACTTGACCGCGAGGAACTGCCAGGCACGCTGTTGTTCGCCGACCTCGACTGCTTCAAGCCGGTGAACGACCGATTGGGCCATGAGGTGGGCGACCAGGTGCTCGTGCGCACCGCATTCATCCTGCGCAACACCGTGCGGCCCAGCGACCTGGTCGCGCGGCTGGGCGGAGACGAGTTCGCGCTGTGGATGGACGGCGCGGACCACATGACCTCTGCCGAACGCGCCGACCGCCTGTGCGCCGAGGTGCCGGAGGCGCTGCGCGAGATCGCCTGCGACGGCTGCCCGGTGCCGACCGTCTCGATCGGCATCGCGACGCGTGAGGCGGGCAGCGGCGAACCGGTCGACAGCCTGCTGCGGCGGGCCGACCAGGCCATGTATGGCGTGAAGCGCACCGGCAGGGGCCGCTGGAGTGTCGCCGGGGAGGAGCCGAGGTGAGTCCATCGACAACCCTGGTGGTGCCGGCCAACGAGGCGACACGCGTTCGCCGCGGCGCCGACATGCGCACCGGCCCGGATGCACTGGTCGAGCTGGCGCACGACCCGTCGGTGACCGTCCGTGCGGCTCTGGCGCTGAACAACGCCGCGCCGGCCCAGGTGAACGACGAACTGGCCCATGACTGCGACGAACGCGTTCGCGTATTGCTCGCCCGCAAGCTGGCGGCGCTGGCGACGGGCCTGTCGCCGGTGGACCAGGCACGGCTCTACCAGGAGACCTGGGAGACGCTGAAGGCGCTGGCTGCCGACGAGGCGACACGGGTACGCATGGTGATCGCCGACGCGGTCAAGGAACTCCCGAACGCACCGCACGAATTGATCTGCCAGCTGGCGGGCGACGTCGAAGACTCGGTCAGCGACCCGGTGATCCGGCTGTCGCCGCTGCTGACCGCCGAAGACCTCGTGGCGCTGATTGCCGCGGCCCCGGTCGGCGGCAGGCTCCTCGCGGTGGCGCAGCGGAGCGATCTGCACCCCTCGGTGTCCGACGCGATTGCGGCGAGCGCCAATGCCGCGGCCATCCGCGCCCTGCTTGGCAACCGGTCGGCGCGGATCCGCGAAGCTACCCTGGATGCACTTGTGGCGCGCGCGATCGATTACCCGGACTGGCACGAACCGCTGGTGCGGCGCCCCTGTCTGCCCCCCCGCGCGGCGCGAATGCTGAGCGAGATCGTGGCGACCTACCTGCTGTCGGAACTTGCCACCCGAGCCGACCTCGCGCCGCCTTTGGCCGAGGAACTGCGGCGACGGGTTGCCGAGCGACTGGCGCCGGAGCCTTGCGAACCGCTGGCGGCGCGCGACGTGACGGCCGAGGACGCGCTGGTCCAGGCACGATCGATGGCGGCGCGCGGCGAACTGGACGAGCAGGCCCTGCTGGCCGCCGCCCAGCGCGGCGAGGTCTGCCTTTCCGCCGCCCTGCTGGCGGTGGCCGCCGGCACGCCAGTGTCGGTGGTGGACCGCGCCTCCTCGCTGCGGAGCGCCAAGGGGCTGGTGAGTTTGGTCTGGAGGGCCGGCTTCACCATGCGCGTGGCAGGGGCGTTGCAGACGCTCCTGGCGCGATTGACGCCGGACGCGGTGCTGGCTGCCGGCCCCGGCGGCGGCTTTCCGCTGGCAGTCGAAGAGATGCGCTGGCAGCTCGAATTCCTTGCCCGAATGGGAGCATAGGGAGCCTCGATCCGCTTATTCCGAAGGGGCATGAATTCGCCGTCCGCGTTGATCTGGGTCAAAGCGGTGCGGCATGCAGCATGCGTAACATTCGGCCGCAAGCCGTTGGAGAACGATATGGCCAAAGCAGCATCGGAGCACGACAGGCGCATCCGCCTGCGTGCCGCCCGCATGTGGCGAGAGGCCGGCAGTCCCAGGGGTCGCGAAGACGAATACCTGGAGCGCGCGCGTGAACTGCAGGCCTTCGTGGATCACCCGAATGCCGCGCTGCTGCCCAACCCCATGCTGGAGCACCCGCATCCAGGGGGCAGCGAGCAACCCGTCGAGGAAGCCGAACTGCTGGAAAATCTCGGCGAGTTCCCCGGGCGCACCGATCAGGGTGAACGGATGCCGGCGCCGATGACAAAGAAGCGGGCACGCGCCTTCCTGCGCCGGAGCTGAACGCCGCTGTCGCCGTTGCGGAGAGACGGCGCGCCCGCTGCCAGGCAGGAAAGACCATCGACGATGTCTTCAGGCAGATGGAGCCTGAGACGACAGCTGAACCGTGGGGCTCGGATGCCGGGGCGATGGCCGCCGCTGCGTCAGTTCTCCCACCGGAACGCATCGGCGATGCGCCGGATGGCGCCTGCTCCGTCGACGACGATGAGGTCGAAGCGCATTCCGTCCCGCGCCCACTCCGGATGCTGCGCGAGCAGGATCTCAGCGGCCGCCAGCAACCTGGCCTGCTGGCGCGGGCGCAGCGCGCAGGCGGCATCCGCCAGCGTCGCCCGCGCCTTCACCTCGATGATGGCGAGCAGGTCGGGCTTCGCGGCCACCACGTCGATCTCGCCGGCCTCGGTACGGAGCCGCCGGCCGAGGACCGTCCAGCCATCGCCGGTCAGCGCGGCGCAGGCGCGGGCCTCGGCGGCAACGCCGCGGAGATAGGCCAGCCCGCCGGTGCGACGCTGCCGAGGCATGCGCCGCAGTATCGCCGACACCGGCTAACCAGGCCTGAAGGCGGTGCCCCGGCTCAAGGCACCGGATTGGCCAGCACCGCCCCCGCAGGCGCGGCCGAACCGGCTGTGCCGGCGGCGAAGCAGCGCAGTGCCGCCGGATAGATCCGGTGCTCCTGTGTCAGCACGCGTTCCGCCAGGGTCTCCGCCGTGTCGCCGGGCAGCACCGGCACCGCCGCCTGCGCCAGGATCGGCCCGGCGTCCACCTCCTGGGTAACCAGGTGCACGGTGCAGCCATGCAGCGTCACCCCGGCCGCCAGAGCCCTGGCGTGCGTATCGAGGCCGGGGAACGCCGGCAGCAGGCTCGGGTGAACGTTCAGCATCCGCCCCTGCCAGGCGTCGATCAGTCGCGGCGTCAGCAGCCGCATGTAACCGGCCAGGCAGACGATCTCGATCCCGGCTCGCTGCAAGGCGGCGTCGATTGCCGCCTCGTGCGCCGCGCGGTCGCCGCGGAACGGCCGGTGGTCGATCGCCGCCGCCGCGATGCCGGCGGCGTGCGCCAGCGCCAGCCCCGTCGCGTCGGGCCGGTTCGCCACCACCAGCGCGATCTCCGCCGGATAGCTGGGATCGTGCGCCGCCGCAGCCAGCGCGGCCATGTTGGAGCCGCGGCCGCTGATCAGGACAGCGGTGCGTCGCCTCACCCCGGCCAGCCGGGCGGCAGCGCGGTGCGCACCGCGGGCGGCCCGCTGCCCGCTTCGATGTGGCCGATCCTGGCGACGCTCTCGCCCTGGTCGCGCAGCAGTTCGATCGCGGCATCGGGGTCCGCCACCACCACCGCCATGCCGATGCCGCAGTTGAACACCCGCAGCATCTCCTCGGGCGCCACGCCGCCAGTGCGCGCCAGCCAGCCGAACACCGGCGGAACCGACCAGTACGGCTGCAGCACCGCCACGGTGTCCTCAGGCAGCACGCGGGGCAGATTGCCCGGCAGGCCGCCACCGGTGATATGCGCCGCCGCCTTCACCAGACCGGCACGATGCAGCGCCAGCAGCGCCGGCACGTAGATGCGCGTCGGCACCATCAGCGCCTGGCCGAGCGTCACCTCGGGGTCGAACGGCGCCGGCGCACCCCAGGACAGGCCGCTCACTTCGACCACACGACGCACCAGCGAGAAGGCGTTGGCGTGGACCCCGCGAACTCGCCAGCCCGAGCACCGTGTCGCCCGGCGCCACGCCGTGCGGCAGCAGGTGCCCGCGCTCCGCGGCGCCGACCGCGAACCCGGCGAGGTCGTAGTCGCTGTCGCGGTAGAGGCCGGGCATTTCCGCCGTCTCGCCGCCGACCAGGGCACAGCCGGCCTCGTTGCAGCCCGATGCGATGCCGGCGATCACCTCCCTCGCCTGCCGCGGATCCAGCCGGCCAGTGGCGAAATAGTCCAGGAAGAACAGCGGCTCGGCGCCCTGCACCACGATGTCGTTGACGCACATTGCCACGAGGTCGACGCCGACCGTGTCGTGGATGCCGGTCTCGATCGCCACTTTCAGCTTGGTGCCGACGCCGTCAGTGCCGGAGACCAGCACCGGATCGACGAAGCCCGCCGCCTTGAGATCGAACAGCGCCCCGAAGCCGCCCAATCCGCCGATCACGCCGCGCCGGTGGGTTGCCCGCGCGAGCGGCTTGATGGTCTCCACCAGCGCATCGGCGGCAGCGATGTCGACGCCCGCGGCGCGGTACGTCAGCCCGTTGCCGGGGGCGGCTCCGAATCGTGAACACCACTGGTCATGCCGGCCCTCGATACGCTACTGGCTTGGCCCGCCGAAAGCGACGATGGTTGCAAACAACCATGATGCCGCCACCCGGCGCAATGTGGCGGCTGCAAGCGGGGGTAAGCCGGCTGATGCCTGACGGATCACAAGTCGGCCGAAGCGCACAGAATGTGCTGCTGACACTGCCCAATGTCGTGACCTTTGGCCGCCTTTGCGCCGTGCCGCTGTCGGTGTGGCTGGTGATGGAGCATCGCTTCGCCCAGGCGTTCTTCCTGTTCCTCGCGGCCGGACTGTCGGATGCGGCGGACGGCTGGCTGGCGCGGCGCAACGGCGGCGGCAACTCCCTGGGCGCACTGCTCGATCCGATTGCCGACAAGGCGCTGCTGGTGTCGATGTACGTGACCCTCGCCGCGGTGAAGGTGCTGCCGGACTGGCTCGCCATCCTGGTGGTGTTCCGCGAGGTTCTTATCGTCGGCGGCATCGCGGTGCTCTCGCTGCTCGGCCAGTCGGTGGTGATCCGGCCGCTCTACGTCTCGAAGATTAACACGGCGTTGCAGATCGTGCTGGTAGCGGCGGCGCTGTTCGTGTCCGGCTTCGGGATCACCGGCCCGATCGTGCTGAGCGTGCTGGTCTGGCTGGTGGCGGCATCCACCCTGGCCTCCGGCGCGGCCTATGTCTGGGTCACGGCCCGGCGGCGATGACCGAGGCCGGCGAGCGTCCGCCACCCAAGCCGCGCGCCTGGTTCTCCGAGGTAGCGCCAATACCGGGGCAGGCGACGCGCGGCCAGCGCGCGGCGCTGGTGGTCGGGCTGCTGGTGGTGGCGTGGCTCGCATTGCAGTTGTTCGCCTCGGTGCTGGCGCCGTTCGTGGCCGCGGCCGGGATCGCCTATGTGCTCGACCCACCGACCACCCGACTGACCCGGTTCGGCATCGGTCGCGGCACGGCGGCGCTGCTGATGATCCTGGGACTGCTGGCCGGAGTGCTGATCTTCGCACTGTTGCTGTACCCATTGATCTTGCAGCAGATCGGGCTGCTGATCGGCCGCATCCCGCAATATGTCCTGCTGCTGCAGCGCTGGGCCAGCGAGCTGATCACCGACCTGCAGCAGAACTTCGGCTCCGACGTCGTGAACGATAAGCTGCGTGACCTGGTCAGCAGCCAGGCCGGCAACATGCTGACGTTCATCGCTTCGTCGCTCACCAGCGTGACCGGCGCCGGCTTCGCGCTGTTCAACGTGCTGACGCTGACCGTGGTGACGCCGGTGGTGGGATTCTACCTGCTGCGCGACTGGCCGCGCATGATCGGCATGGTCGACTCGTGGCTGCCGCGCCGCTACGCCGAGGTGCTCCGGGCGCAGGCGCGCGAGGTTGACCGAATCCTGTCGGCCTGGGTACGCGGCCAGGCACTGTGCTGCATCATCCTGGCACTCTACTACGCCTCGGCGCTGACGGTCGCCGGGCTGGACCTGGGACTGATCGTCGGCATGGCGGCGGGGCTGCTGTCGTTCATCCCGTATGTCGGCTCGATCACCGGCGGCGTCACCTCGCTGGGCCTGGCGATGGCACAATTCCCGCACTGGCGCGGGGTGGCGGTGGTGGGCGGCGTGCTGGTGATCGGGCAGATCCTGGAGGGCTACGTGATCTACCCGCGATTCCTGGGGGATCGGGTGGAGCTGCCGGCGGTCTGGGTGATCTTCGCCCTGTTCGCCGGGGCGGCGGCGTTCGGCTTCGTCGGCGTGATGCTGGCGGTGCCGGTGGCCGCCACGATCGGGGTGCTGTGCCGGTTCTGGCTGCGTCGGTACCTGGCCAGCCCGCTCTATCTGGAGCCGCCCGGCAAGCGATAGCGGATTAACCAGCCGGTCCCTCGCGTCTGCCGGATGAACAGACTAGGGAGAAAAACAATGTCAGGCACCTTGACCCTGCGGAATGAGTGGGAACCGCGCGTGCTCAGCATCGTGCGCATCGTGGCGGGACTCATCTTCATGGAACACGGTCTCGCCAAGCTGTTTGGCTTTCCCTCGTCGGCCATGCGCCCCGGGATGTTCGAGCTCTACTGGTTTGCGGGCATCATCGAGCTTGTCGGCGGCGCTCTGGTGACGGTCGGCCTGTTCACCCGGATCGTCGCCTTCATCCTGTCCGGCGAGATGGCCATCGGCTATTTCTACTCGCACTTCCCACGCAACTTCTTTCCCCTGAACAATGGGGGCGATGCAGCAATTCTGTACTGTTTCATCTTCCTCTACTTCGCGGTCGCCGGAGGTGGGTGCTGGAGCCTCGACGCGCTGCGGTCCGGCGGCAGGCGGCGCTGACCGTCAGCGCGACCAGCCGCCGCCGATCAGTGCCCTCTCGTCAGACCGACTGAGTGCCGCGCTGAAGGACCCCAGCTGACCCCTGGAGCGCGCGGCACCCCGGCCCAGCCCGAGCGTCCCGGCGTCCGCGTGCCCGCCACCGGCCTCGCCCGTCGATCCGGCGCCGGCAGACGCTTCGCCTGCCGCACTCGCACCGCCGGCATCCCCGGCGGTACCGCCGCCACCACCATTGGCGCCACCGTTGCCGCCGCCGCCGTTGCCTCCGCCGCCATTGCCGCCACCGCCGTTGCCGCTGCCCCCACCGCCGTTGCCGCTGCCGCCACCGCCGTTGCCGCTGCCGCCATTGCCGCCACCGCCGTTGCCGCTGCCCCCACCGCCGTTGCCGCTGCCGCCACCGCCGTTGCCGCTGCCGCCGCCACCGTTGCCGCCACCGCCGTTGCCGCCACCACCGCCGTTGCCGCCACCACCGCCGTTGCCGCCACCACCGCCGTTGCCGCCACCGCCGTTGCCGCCGCCGCCACCGCCGTTGCCGCCACCACCGCCGTTGCCGCCACCACCGCCGTTGCCGCCACCGCCGCCGTTGCCGCCACCGCCGTTGCCGCCGCCACCGCCGCCGTTGCCGCCGCCACCGTTGCCGCCGCCGCCGTTCCCGCCGCCGCCGTTCCCGCCACCGCCGTTGCCGCCGCCACCGTTGCCGCCACCGCCGCCGTTGCCGCCCCCGCCGCCGCCGCCACCGCCGCCGTTGCCGCCGCCCACCCCCGCCGTTGCCATCACCCTTTGCAAGCGCATCGGCGAACGGCACGGCGGCCGCCAGCACCGTGGTCGCGCACCCGAGCAGCAACCCCGCCAGCATTTGGCGCCGATTGGCGAAGCGCACTGACTCCATGTTCAATCTCCAGGCCCAGTACCGTTGGCGTACACAACGCACGGCATGCACGCTCTTGCTGCCGGGTGCATCCCGCACTCACGATGGATTGCGTAATGCCGAGACAAATTTCGGGTAAGGAGAATCCATGCGCCGTTTCTGCAGCTTCGACGCTGTGAAAGGTCACGCGCAGAGGTTCGCAGGCCGCTTGGCTTGGCTCGCCCTGCTGGCCGCGTGCGGCACCTCCCAGCCGACCGATCTCGGCCCGTTGGCGTCGGCTCCCCTGCCGAACTACGGCCTGGGCGATTCATACCGCTTCAGCGACGGCAGCATCGATACCGTGGTGAGCGTCGTGCAGGACACGGTCCGCTGGCGGAGCCGCGCCGGCACTTACGTGACCGCGCGCGACGTGCTGCTGCCGCGACTGGCGTGGACCGAGGGTGGCATCACGGGCGAGCGACGCTTCCCGCTCGGCCCGGTCCAGCTGTTTCCACTCGAGGCAGGCAAAGGCATCAAATTCATCGCGGTCCGCATCGTCCGGGGCCCGGGAGAGAGCCGTCCGGTCACGGTGCAGGAGGACTGGCGCTGCAATGTCGCCGGCGCGACCAATCTCACCACCCGCGCCGGGAACTTCGATACCTGGCGGGTCGAATGCGCGATGCACGAGACGCCGGTGGTGACCGGCAACGGCGTGGCCCAGCGCAACATCTACTATGCCCCGGCGATCGGCTATTTCGTCCGCACCGAGGAGAGCATTGGCAACCAGCCGCCGCGCGTGGCCGAATTGACCAGCTTCACCTCCTCGGATCCGGTGCTGCCTGACAGCGCCCTGCGCCGGCGTTCGAATGAGATCCAGCGGGCGCTGGAGAAGGAACTCAGCGGTTCCAAGGCGACCTGGACCGATGCGGGCAGCGGCGCCATTGGCAACCTGCAGCTGCTCGACACCCGTCACTCCGAGCGGTTCGGCTGGTGCCGCGACTTCGACGAACACATCCGCTACTCTGGCCGCCTGTACGCGCTGCACGGCATGGGGTGCCGCGATCCGGCCAAGACCTGGCAGATCGTCATGCTGGCGCCGGGCAGCGGCAATTCGGACTGATACCGGCTTGACGCCGGGGCGGTCGCGGTTCGGAGTAGCCCGGTGCCTCCTTCCGGCCAACTCGCCCTGCCGCTGTTCCGCGGACCGCGCCTCGCGGCGAACGACTTCCGGGCTGCGCCGTCCAACGCCGAGGCCTGGGCCTGGCTGGGCCGCACGGCGGACTGGCCGGGCGGCCGGCTGGCGCTATGGGGCGAGGCTGGCCGGGGCAAGACCCACCTGCTGCACATCTGGACGGAGCGGGCCGGCGCGGCGCTGCTGTCCGCGGCCGGGCTGGCTGGGCTCCCGGAGCTTCCCCCCGCCGGCATCGCGATCGACGACGCCGACGCCGCCGAGGATGAGGCGGCGCTGCTGCACCTGCTGAACGCCGCGGCGGAAGCGAGGCAGCCCGTGCTGCTGGCGGCCAGGACGCCGCCGGCGCGCTGGGCCGTGGGCCTGCCGGACCTCGCCAGCCGGCTGCGCGCGATCACCGCCGTCGAGATCGGCCCGCCGGAGGATCCGCTGCTGCGCGCGCTGCTGGCACGGTTGCTGGCCGACCGGCAGTTGCGTGTGCCGCAGCCGGTGCAGGAGTGGCTGGTGCGCCGGCTGCCGCGCAGCGCGGCGGCGCTGCGCGATGCGGTCGAGCGACTCGATGCCGGGTCGCTGGAGCACCACCGGAGCATCACCGTGCCGTTCGCCGCAACCGCATTGGCCGGCATCCTGGCACCGGATGAAATTTCCGGGTCATCCTCCCTCCCCTCGCAGAACGGCGAGGCGCTCTAGTAGGATCACAGCATGGACACCGCACCCCGAGACGACGTGTCGACCCACCCGGGCGGGCCAGCCGGGGTGCTGGACCGCCCGGCGGAGCGGCGGGCCGCCGGGGACCCTTCGATCGCACCGCACAGCCCCGACCGGTTCATCAACCGCGAGCTCTCCTGGCTCGACTTCAACCATCGCGTGGTCGAAGAGGCGGAGAATCCGCGCCACCCGCTGCTGGAGCGCCTGCGCTTCGTCTCGATCAGCGCGTCCAACCTGGACGAGTTCTACTCCGTCCGCGTCGCCGGGCTGATCGGCCAGGCCAAGGCCGGCGTCACCGCCGTCTCGCCCGACGGGCGGACGCCGGCCCAGCAGCTGGCCGAGATCAAGCTGCGCGCCGAATCGCTGCTGGCCGAGCAGCAGCGGGTGTGGCGCGAGCTGCGCAGCCTGCTGCGCGAAGCCGGCATCGAGGTGTGCGAACCCGAGGAACTGTCGGCCGACGACGTGAAGTGGCTCGACGGCACCTTCATGCAGCGGGTATTCCCGGTGCTGACGCCGCTTGCCATCGACCCGGCGCACCCGTTCCCGTTCATCCCCAACATGGGCCTGGTGATGGCGCTGCTGCTGCTGCGCGAGGAGGATGGCCAGGGGATGCGGGCGCTGCTGCCGCTGCCGTCCCAGGTCGAGCGCTTCGTGCGGCTGCCCGGCATCGCGGGCGAACCGATCCGGTTCGTGCTGCTGGATGAACTGGTGGGGCTGTTCCTCGACCGGCTGTTCCCCGGCTTCCGCGTCACCGGCCAGGGCACGTTCCGGCTGATCCGCGACACCGACGTGGAGTTCGAGGAAGAGGCCGAGGACCTCGTGCGCTCGTACGAGAGTGCGCTGAAGCGACGGCGGCGCGGCGTTGCGATCCATCTCGGCATGGACGCCAAGATGCCGGAGGAGCTGCGCGCCCTGGTGGCCGCCGAGACCGGCGCGACCCATGACGAGACACATATCGCCGATGGCATCCTGGGGGTGGCCGACCTGCGTCAGCTGATCGTGGACGACCGGCCGGACCTGCTGTTCCCGCCGTATACGCCACGCTTCCCCGAGCGCATCCGCGATTTCGGCGGCGACTGCTTTGCCGCGATCCGCGCCAAGGACATCATCGTCCACCACCCGTTCGAGAGCTTCGACGTGGTCGTACAGTTCCTGCGCCAGGCGGCGCAGGACCCCAGCGTGATCGCGGTGAAGCAGACGCTGTACCGCACCAGCCGTGACTCGCCGATCGTGAAGGCGCTGATCGAGGCGGCCGAGGCGGGCAAGTTCGTCACCGCCGTGATCGAGCTGCGCGCGCGCTTCGACGAAGAGATGAACATCCGGCTGGCGCGCACGCTGGAGGCGTCGGGCGTGCAGGTGGTGTACGGCTTCGCCGAGTTGAAGACTCACGCCAAGCTGTCGCTGGTGGTGCGCCGCGAGGGCGCGGGCGTACGCTCGTACGCGCATTTCGGCACCGGCAACTACCACCCGATCACCGCGCGCATCTACACTGACCTGTCGTTCTTCACGGTCGATCCCGATCTGACACGCGATGCGGCACGATTGTTCAACTACATGACCGGCTATGCGCGGCCGGAACTGATGGACGCGCTGGCGTTCAGCCCGCTGACCACGCGCAGCGTGCTCGCCGAGTTGATCCGGCGCGAGATCGCCTTCGCGCATGCCGGCAAGCCGGGTGGCATCTGGATCAAGCTGAACTCGCTGGTGGACGAGAAGCTGATCGACCTGCTGTACGACGCCTCGCGCGCCGGCGTGAAGGTGATGGGCGTGGTGCGCGGCATCTGCTGCCTGCGCCCGGGCGTGCCCGGACTGTCGGAGAACATCCGCATCAAGTCGATTGTCGGCCGCTTCCTCGAGCACAGCCGGATCTGCGTCTTCGGCAACGGCCACGTGCTGCCCAGCCGGCATGCGCGCGTCTACATCAGCTCGGCCGACTGGATGGAGCGCAACATGGACTGGCGGGTCGAGACGCTGGTGCCGATCCACAACCCGACGGTGCATGCACAGGTGCTGGACCAGATCATGGTGACCAACCTGAAGGACTCCATGCAGTCGTGGGAGCTGCGCGGCGACGGCGTGTGGCGGCGTGTGGCGGCGGGCAGGAAGCCGGTCTCGGCACACGACTACTTCATGACCAATCCCTCGCTTTCGGGCCGCGGCTCGGCGCTGCACGGATCGGCGATCGCCTCGCCGCTGGGCAATCATCATCGGCGTCCGGACCGCGTCAATCAGGACTGATCGCATGCCCTTCCAGCCGCCTGCCGATGTGCCACGCTGCGCGGTGGTCGATCTCGGATCGAACTCGGTGCGCCTGGTGGTCTACGAGGGGAATTGCCGCAATCCGGTGGCGATCTTCAACGAGAAGGCGGTGCTGCGCCTCGGACGCGGCCTGCAGGCGACCGGGCGGCTCAACGAAGAGGGCATGGGCCAGGCGTTCACCGTGCTGGACCGCTATCACGCGGTGGCGCGCGCGATGGGCGCCGCGCCATTCGAGGTGCTGGCGACCGCCGCAGTGCGCGACGCACGCAACGGCGCGGACTTCGTTGCCGGACTGCAGGCGCGGCTGCCCGGCGTGCCGATCCGCATCCTGTCGGGTCTGCAGGAGGCGGAGTTCTCGGCCGAAGGCGTGCTGTGCGGCATTCCGGCCGCGGACGGGATCCTGGCCGATATCGGCGGCGGCTCGCTGGAGGTGGTACGGCTCCAGCGTGGCACGCGGGGCATTTCCCAGACGCTGGGGCTGGGCGCGATCCGGCTGGCGGAGCGCGCCGGCGGCGATGCGGTGCGGGCGCGGGCGATCGCCGAGGCCGACCTCGCCGGGGTGCCGTGGCTGACCGAGGGGGCGGGCGGCGATCTCTATCTGGTCGGCGGCGCGTGGCGCGCGCTGGCGCGCATCCACATGGCGCAGACCGGCTATCCGCTGCAGATGGTGCACCACTACACGATCGGCCGCGAGGAGGCGCGCGATCTCACCGGGGTGATCGCCGGCGCGGGCCGCCGCGCGCTGGAGCGTCTGCCGGGGTTGTCCCGCCGCCGCATCGACGACCTGCCCTACGCCGCCGTTGTGCTGCGGCGCGTGCTGCGGGCGACCGGGGTACGCCGGGTGGTGTTCAGCGCCAGCGGGCTGCGCGAGGGCTGGTTCATGCAGCGCATGCCCGCGGCAATCCGCGGCGAGGACCCGCTGCTCGCTGCCGGCCGCGACTTCGCACTTCGGCTGGGCCGCGATGCGAACCTGCCGCCGGCGCTGCAGGCATGGACCGATCCGCTGTTCCCGGCCGAAGCGGGCGAGGCGCGGCGGCTGCGCGAGGCGGCGTGCTGGATGTCGGACATCGGCAGCCACGACCACCCGGAATTCCGTGCCGAACAGGCCTTCCTGCGCGTGCTGCGCCAGCCGGGGATCGGGCTCGACCACAACGCGCGGGCATTCCTCGCGATGGCGATCGCCATGCGCTACGAGGTGGACGACGAGGCGCCGTTCCTGCGCCCGGCACGTCTGCTGCTGGATGTTGCCAGCACGCATCGGGCGGAGGTGCTGGGAGTGGCGCTGCGCCTGGCCTACACACTGTCGGCGGGCACGCCTGACCTGCTGGCGGGGACAGCACTGCTGCTGTCAGGCGGCCGACTCATCCTGCGGCTGCAGGAGGACAGCGGCGTGTTCGCCGGCGAAAGCGTGGTGCGCAGGCTGGACCGGCTGGCGCAGACACTGGGGCTCGACGCGGCGACCGAGGCGGTACGGGAGCAGGCGGCATGATCCGTCCTGCCCGAACCGGCGAGGACGCCGCCGTGCGGGACGTCGTGCACGCGGCCTACGCCCACTACGTCGCGCGGATCGGCAAGCCGCCGGGTCCGATGCTGGATGACTACGCACAGCGCATCGCCGACGGGCAGACGTGGGTGATCGAGGACGGCCGCCAGATCGCCGGCATCCTCGTGCTCGAGGAAACGCCGGAGGGCATCCTGCTCGACAACATCGCCGTGCTCCCGGAGTGCCAGGGCAGCGGCTATGGCCGCAGGCTGATCGACTTTGCCGAAGCGCAGGCGCGGCAACGCGGGTTCGCCGAAATCCAGCTGTACACCCACGCGCTGATGACGGAGAACATCGCGCTGTACCGGCGGATTGGCTTCGTCGAGATGCGCCGGGTCAGCGAACACGGGTATGACCGCGTCTATATGAGCAAGCGCCTGCCATAGCGCCGTTGGCCGGTCTGTTACAGCACGACGCGCCGCATCCGGCTCAGTGGACGCCGGGGCGGGATGCGGCGGCCAGCACGAGCGCCGGCACATCGGATCGTTCGCCCATCCGCCGGTCCCAGCGGTTCATGCGCATTTCGACCAGTGCATAGAACGCGACGAAGACGCAACCCAGCATCACGAGAATGGGCGCCAGGAACCACAGCACCCGAAAGAACGTCTTCATTGCGAAGTTCCGCACTGCTTCGTTGTGAAGCATCGCATGGCATCCCGCTGGTGTCGATCAAGCGGGTTGCGCGGACGGACCGGTACCGCGCATCGGCACCGCGGTGCCTTTGAACAATTCGTGATGTGTGTAACGGCGCGCAGGCGTGTTGCGGCAACAGGGTGAAGTGCCTGTCCGCTGAGCGGCGCCACGCTTTTCCGGTTACACATGAAACAAATACCGTTTCGGCCGTTACGTTCCGACATGCCATTCGCGCATGCGACGCACGCATGGCAGTCACCGTGGCTGCCCCGGCTGCAGAATATCCGCCACCGCTCCACATCACGTGTGGTGTGTTGCACCGACATGAGGATTCCAAAGGAGAAAGCATATGAGGCGATATCTGCTGGCCGCCGCGGTATTGGGGCTGTTCGCTGGGAGCGCATTCGCTCAGAGCCCAGGTACCGGCACCGCGACGGCAATGCCGGCAACCCCATCGATGGATTCGCCGGGCGGCTACCTGTTCCCGAACGAAGCCGATGAACCAATGGCGCCGCCGACCGGCGCACCGATCCAGGGATCCGGTGCGTTTTCGCACATATTCCTGTTCCCGCCGGCCGACAACGGCGAGGCAGCATCGAGCTGATACCGGGCGCATGAGGGGGCCGGTCGGTCACCGGCCGCCCTCGGGTGCGTTGACCGTTACGAAATCCCCAGAGCAGCTCAGCTCCGTCGCGAATCCTGCGCTGGCCAGCCGGATCGCGTCGAACTCGGCGACCTCTTCGGCGAGCCGGCGGGATACGGTTTCATTGCGATCATTGTGGCGTACGAAACCAAATCCGACGCCTGCGATCGCGCGATCGACCACGGTGGCGCGGACCATCATGCCGATCCAATCCCCGTGCCGGCGCCCACCGTGGCCGGTGTGGAATGAAAAGCTGCCGAGGCCATAGAAGATGGCCTTGCCGCGGTAGACTTCGACCGGCAGGGAATAATGCGGACCATGGCCGATGACGATGTCGGCGCCGGCATCGATCGCGGCGTGGCCGATCTCGCGCATATACGCGAGCACCTGCTTGTGCAGGCCCCAGTGGCATGACGCCACAACGATGTCCGCCTGCGCCCGCAATGCGGCGATGTCCTCGACGAACGAACGCAGGTAGTCAGGATCCGCCCAGGTGATGATCACCGGCGGGATGCCGGGCCGGTTCATCGGCGGGATCTCGGGGCGTGTCTTGTGCATCGGCACCTGGTAGGCGGTATGCGCGCGGATCACCGCGATGCCGGCGGAACGGGCGCCCGCCTCGTGGTTGGTCGGCCAGTACACCGAGCTGCGCTGAATAAAGCCGTAACGCACGCCGTCGCGCATCAGCACCACCGGCGCCCGCGCCGCCGCGGCGTCGGCGCCGGCACCGGTATGCAGAATGCCAAGCTCGTCCAACCGGCGGATCGAGGCAGCGATCGCGGCCTCGCCGTAGTTCACATTGTTGGCGATCCCCACGGCGGCGATGCCGGCGCCGCGCAGCGCCTCGCCGGCGATCAGGGGCGACGCGAAGAAGCCTTCGGTCTCGGCCGCATGGCCGTCTGGCGGATCGTAGAGGCAGCATTCCAGGTTGCTGAACACGATATCGGCGGCACGCAGCGACTCCTGCACGCGCGCGAATGGGATCGCCGCGTCCTCGACATGCATGAGGTTGACGTCGCCGGTGAGGATCATGCTGGCCATGCGGCGAGCATGCAGCGTTGCGCAGCCGGTGAACAGATTTTGCCAATCCCCCGGCTTCCTGCGCAAGCTGGCGGCCGCACCATGCACATGGAGAACGCAATGCAGGGCGGACCACTCGCGGGCATCCGGGTGATCGACCTGACCACGGTGGTGCTCGGTCCGTACGCCACGCAGACCCTCGGCGACATGGGCGCCGATGTGATCAAGGTCGAGGCGCCCGAAGGCGACAACTGCCGCTGGATAGGGCCGCGACGCAGCGACGGCATGGCCAGCTACTTCGCCATGCTGAACCGCAACAAGCGCAGCGTGGTGCTCGACCTGAAGCGCCCCGCGCCGCGCGAGGCGCTGCTGCGTCTGGTCGATGGCGCCGACGTGTTCGTGCACAACATGCGCCAGGGAGCCGCCGAACGGCTCGGGCTTGGCTATGCCGTGCTGTCGGCGCGCAACGCGCGGCTGATCCATGCCTGCGCGTCCGGCTTCCGCAAGGGCAGCAGCCGCGAGGAATACCCGGCGTTCGATGACCTGATCCAGGGCATGAGCGGCATGGCGGCGCTGAACGCCGGCCCCGACGGCGCGCCGCGCTACGTGCCGAGTGTGCTGGTGGACAAGCTGACCGGACAGATGCTGGCGTCGATGATCGGTATGGCGCTGTTCCACCGCGAGCGCACCGGCCAGGGCCAGGAGGTGCACGTGCCGATGCTGGAGACGATGCTGTCGTTCCTGCTGGTCGAGCACATGTGGGGCGCGGTGTTCGATCAGCCGCAACACGGTCTCGGCTATCCGCGCATGCTGACGCCACATCGTCGGCCGTATGCGACGCAGGACGGCTACATCTCGGTGATCGCGGTGAGCGATGCGCACTGGAGCCGGCTGTTCGCCGCGATGGGCCGCGCGTCGCTGATCGAGGACCCACGCTTCGCCACCATCGCGGCGCGGTCCGACAACGTCGATGCGCTGTACGCGGTGCTGACCGAGGGTATGGCCGAGCGCACCACCGCGGAGTGGCTCAGCATGCTGCGCGAGCTCGACATTCCCTGCGGGCGGGCGAACACGCTCGACGATCTGCTGGACGACGACTACCTGCGTGAAACGGAGTTCTTCCAGCGCATGCGGCATCCGCGCGACGGCGAGGTGACGATCACGGCGATACCGGCACGGTTCTCCGCCTCGCCGCCATCGGTGCGGCGGCTGTGGCCGGCGCTCGGCGAACACACCGAGGAGGTGCTGCGCGAGACCGGCTATGACGACGCTGCGATCTCGGCGATCACCCAGCGCTGACCTTTAGATCATCAGTTCGATCAGGAACGGCCCTTTGCGCGTGTTGGCCTGGGCGAACAGGTCGGCGAAGCGTTCGCAGGTCGCCGCACTGGCCGCCTCCACGCCCATGCCGGCGGCGAGCTTGGTCCAGTCGAGATCCGGGTTGCCGAGATCGAGCATGTCGAGCGCGGTGCGGCCCGGGTTGGCGCCGACATTGGCGAGCTCCCCAAGAAGGATCTGGTACTTGCGGTTCGACAGCAGCACCGTGGTGACGTCCAGGCGCTCGCGCGCCTGGGTCCACAGCGCCTGCAGGGTATACATCGCCGACCCATCGGCCTGCAGCGCGACCACGCGCCGGCCGGGTGCGCCGACCGCGGCGCCGGTGGCCAGCGGCGGTCCGCAGCCGATCGCGCCACCGGTCGAGTTCAGCCAGTCATGCGGCTCGGCGGCGTAAGTGTAAGGGAAGAAGCCGCGACCGAAGGTCACCGCCTCGTCCGTCACCACCGCCTGCTCCGGCAGCAGCGCCGACAGCGTCGCCGCGACCGATTCCGGGGTGAGCTTGCCCCGCGCCGGCTCCGGTCGGGGGCCTGCATCGGGGATAGCGGCGCGCGGCGCGCCCAGTTCATCGGCCAGCCGCGCCAGCGCATCGGCAGCGTCCTGGTCGGGCCGGGCGAGCACGTGGATGTCGGCGTCAGGGGGGATCGGCGTGGTCGGCTTGTTCGGATAGGCGAAGAATGTCACCGGCTTGCGAAGCCCGCACAGGATCACATGCCGCGTGCCGGCCAGCGCCTTCACTGCGACATCGACCACGTAGGGGATGCGATCCACCGGCACCCGGCCGCGGCCGCGCGAGATGCGGGCGTTGGCGCCCTGCGCGATCAGCCTCGCCCCGGTCGCGGCGGCGATGCGCTGCGCATTCTCCAGTGCCTCGGCGCGCACCGCCTCGCCGCCCAGCACGATCAGCGTGGGCAGGCCGCGGCGCAGAATGTCGGCGGCGTTGCGCACCTGTGCCGGGTCGGACTCCGGCTTCGGCGGCACTGGCAGGCTCCCGGCGACAACGCCGCCCTCGTCCCACGACGTGTCCGACGGCAGGATCAGCGTGGCGATCTGCCCCGGATGGGTGCGCGCCGCCTGCACGGCGACGGCGGCATCGGCGCCCACCGTGGCCGACGAGGTGGCGGTACGCACCCAGGCCGACGCGCCGCGCGCCCAGCCCTCGGTGTCGGCGGTCAGCGGCGCATCGTTCGGCCGATGGTAGGTCGCCTGGTCGCCCACGATGTTGACGATCGGCGACTGCGCCCGCCGCGCGTTGTGCAGGTTGGCGAGGCCGTTGGCGAGGCCCGGTCCGCAATGCAGCAGCGTCGCCGCCGGCTTGCCCGCCATGCGCGCGTAGCCATCGGCGGCACCGGTCACGACACCCTCGAACAATCCCAGCACGCAGCGCATGCCCGGCACGCGGTCGAGTGCCGCGACGAAGTGCATCTCGGACGTGCCGGGGTTGCAGAAGCAGGTATCGACGCCGCTGTTCAGCAGGGTGTGGACGAGGCTTTCGGCGCCGTTCATGGGCGGGTCCTTTCGGGATGGCGGATGCAGCGGACCTTGCGCGAGGCCGCGTCGGTCGGCAACCGGTCAGGAGCGGCCGGCGAATTCGCGGAAGAGACGCTCGGGCGGCCGCACCGGCGGGGCTGCATCGGCACTCTCGACCTGGATGGTGCGCGTGGGGAAGGCGAACTCGACGCCGTGGTCGTTCATCAGGTCCATGATCCGCAGCAGGATCGCCTCACGCTCGCGCAGCTCCGAGGTGTAGTCGGCCACCGCGAGATTGAAGATCACCAGGATGTCGAGACTGCTCTCGGAGAAGTTGTTGAAGCGCACCTGGCAGGTGCTCTCTTCGGCCAGCGGATGATCGACGATGAGCTGCCTGATGCCGACAACCAGCGCTTCCACCTTGTCGCGTGACGTATCGTAGGTGACCTGCACGAAGAAGCGTTGACGCCGCCTGGTACGCACGCTGAGGTTCTCCACCGTCGTGCTCACGACGGCGCTGCTCGGGATCGTCACCAGCGAGTTGTCCGGCGTGCGGATGCGGGTGCTGCGGAAGCCGACGTCCTCGACGGTCCCCTCGCTCCCACTGATCCTGACGACGTGGCCGACGCGGAACGGCTTCTCGATCGCAATGAGCAGCGAGCCGATCAGGTTGGCGATTGTGCTCTGTGCCGCCAGTGCGACGGCGAGGCCGCCCACGCCGAGGCCGGCGAGAATCGAGTAAGCCGGAATCCCCAACTCATCGCCGCCCTTGATCAGGATGGCGACGGCCGCCACCAGGCCGATCAGGCGCGTGCCCAAACGGATGAGCTGACTGTCCAGGCTTTGGATCGTCAGGCGTTCCGACGCCACGATCGCGTCGCCGACGACGACGGACGCGACGACGGCCAGCCAGGCCGCGCCGAGGATCACCGCGCCGGTGGTGGCGTAGGCAATGGCGACACGCGGGCTGCCGCCGATCCGAAGCAGTGTGCCGAACAATGGCACGAGCACGCCGGTCACGAGAACGATCGCCAGCGGCACCGGCAGCGCGCGCCAGCCGGCCGCCGGTGCGTCCCGGCCCTCGCCATCAGAGCGGGCGCGTGCCAGGCGGTGGCCGCCAAAGATGATCAACCCGCCGACAAGGAACCCGAGCCCGAGCCCCAGCCATTGCCATGTGGCGACGCCGGCGACGCGAACCGTCGCCCAGCCCGGCAGGTTCAGCATCCAGCGGGTCGGGACGATATAGCTGAGCCCGGCGGGCGAGCCCAGGAAGGCGTCATAGATCGTGGCCGACCCACCATCGCTTATCGAGCGATAGACCTCCGCCAGTTGCTGTCCGGGGCCGGGCTTGTAGGGCAGGTCCTTGACGCGCTCATAGAACTCCGGAAGGCGCTCGATCGTTCCGGCGGACACCAGGTATTCGCCGGCGCGCGGTCCGTCGTCGATGCGGACGATGTCGATCTCGGTGTTGGGCAAGCGCCACCGCTTCGACGTCTGGTGCGTCATCGCATCCGCGTCCGGTATGTCCGCGAACTCGGGAATGTCGATCCGATCGAGGATTTCCTTGAGCTGCAGGACCCGCTCGGGGATGACGGTCTCCATCAGTACCGGCGGGATGCCGGACACGTCGAGATAGCGCGCGATCTTCGGTGCTTCCCGCAGGGTACGCTGCTGTTTCCGATGTTCATCGCGACTCAGAAAGAGCCGGTCGGAATTGCTGTAGTCTTCGAGCACGGCCGCAAAGCGGCGGTAGATGTCGTCGGTCGTCTCGACGAAGCCTTGCAGCGTCGCGCGCGGACTGGACGTGTCGGTCG
This sequence comes from uncultured Alphaproteobacteria bacterium, assembly GCA_963812075.1. Lineage (GTDB taxonomy): Bacteria > Pseudomonadota > Alphaproteobacteria > Acetobacterales > Acetobacteraceae > JAMXLO01. The sequence goes on along the minus strand of CAWETN010000009.1, from coordinate 11,381 downwards.
GGCGCAGCGGGTGGATATCAGCCGCATGGGCCGCGCACAGAGTGCAGAGCAGCAGGGCGATCAGCCCGGCGGCGCATGGCCATATCGCGTACAGGCGGACAGATCTCGTGCCGACGGCCACAGACATTCTCCCGCAGTGATTCTCGGCACCGTTGCTGGGATGACTTCCGGATTCGCCTATTCCCGCGAACTTGCGCGGATGCCGGGGGGCTGGCAACTCTCGCGCGGATTGCAGATGAAGGAACGACGCCGGTCACGGAGCTGTACCCGGCAAACAACTACGGCGACGACGGGTGTCGAGCGACGTGTCTTTGGGCCGGATGTGCCGGTGATCCTACCGGGCCGACGGCTTGGGACGAAGAAAAGGGGGGGGCAATGGTGAGCACAGAGTTCGGGGCGGGTTTCCACGTGGCCCCCGGCCGAGCCGTAGATGCTTCTGCATATGAGCGCTTCACTGGCCGGTGGTCCCGACTGTTCGTCCCTTCGGTGCTTGGCGCCGCTGAGGTCGCGCCGGGATGTCGGGTGCTTGATGTCTCGACTGGGACCGGCGAGGCCGCGCTCGGCGCGCTGAGTGTCGTGGGCGCGTCAGGCTTCGTGGTCGGTGCGGATATCTCGCCTGCGATGCTCGAAGGGGCGCGTGTCCGATTGGATGAACCAAGGTTCTGGCCGGTGGCCACTGACGGCCAGGCATTGCCGTTCAGGGACGCCAGCTTCGATCGTGTCATCTGCCAGCTTGGCTTGCAGTTCTTTACAGATCCGGCTCGCGGACTGGCCGAGTTCCGCCGGGTCCTCCGCAGCGGCGGCAGTGTCGCAGTGTGCGTTATCTCTACGCCCGACAAGGCCCCCATGTGGGGCATTCTCGCCGATGCGGTCAGCCGCTTTCTTCAGGGCCCGCGGAATGTGCTCTACCTGTCGTTCTCATTGGGCGACCCGGCGCGGCTTGAGGGCTTGCTCGCCGGCGCCGGGTTCCGCGACATCCGCGTTGTGCACGAGACACAGGACGCCGTTACCGAGAGCTTTCACGAGTATTGGGCGCCGATCGAGGCTGGGATTGGCTCGATCCCGCAGTCATACCTGACGCTGTCCGCTGCAGACCGCCGCGCCGTGCGCGATGAGGTGAGGGCGCGTCTTGCACGCTTTGAATCAAACGGGAAGCTGCGCATGGGCGTCGAGATGTTGATCGGCAGCGGGCGAGCGTAGGTCCGATCATCCGCACCGACGCATCGTCGCGTTCGAGCATGCCGGCACCGAACATAGGGGCTTCGCCGCCTAGGTCCGCGGAGGCGGATCCGGGCAGCGGACGCTCTCATACACCACCATGCGCCAGCCCTGCTGGGTGAAACTGTCGCACTCCGTCATGCCGATGCCGCCAAGCACCGTGCGGGAGGCAAAGTTGCTGGCCCGCGCCACTGCGACGAGGCGCCGCAGCCCGGCCTGCCCGTGACCGAAGCGCAGCGCCGCGGCGGCGGCCTCGCGGGCGAGCCCCCTGCCCTGCGCCTCGGGCCATAGCGCGAAGCGCAGCGCGACGCCGCGGCCGTCCGGCCGGCGCTCCAGGCCGGTGATGCCGAGGAAGCGGCCGGCCTCGCGGATCGCCCAGGTGCCGAAACCGTCGGCGCCCCAGGCCACGACCTCGTCGGCCAGCTCCTCCGCCGTCTGCCGGTACGAGCGGACCCCTCCCAGCATGATGGCGAACACCCGCGGATCGGCCTTGATGGCGCGCAGGTCGGCCAGGTCGGCCCCGCCCACCGGGGTCAGCATCAGCCGCGCCGTGCGCAGTACCCACAGCGGGTTCATGGCGCACCGGCGGGCGGGCGCTCAGTCGCGGTAGCTGCGGTCGATCCCGTCGAGCAGGCGAAGATACGCGGGCCATTCAGCCGATGCCCGCCCCCTGTCATGCTGTTCATACTGGGCCGCGACGTGCTCGCAGATCCCGGGCGCGATATCCAGCATCTCCTGGTTGCTCGCCTCCATCATCAACTGGATGCGGGCGGCGCGCACGAACTCCTTCATCAGGCTGAACGCCTCGCGCGCGGTGACGCCGACCGTGGTGACGCCGTGGTGGCGCATCACCAGTGCACGGTTGCGGCCCAGCGCCGCCACGATGCGCTCGCGTTCGTCGAAGCTGTCGGTGAGACCCTCGTAATCGTGGTAGCCGACGCGACCGTAGAACCGCATGGCGCTCTGCGACACCGGGCGCAGGCCGTGCTTCAGACCGGAGATCGCCACGCCCTCGTCCGGGTGGACGTGCACCGAGCAGTTCACGTCGGGCCGCCCGCGCAGCACGCCGCTGTGCAGCGTGAAGCCCGGACGGTTGACGCCCGAGCGTTCGTCGAGGTCGTCGTCCATGCTGACCTCGACCAGGTTCGAGGCGGTGACCTCGGTATACAGCAGCTCGTGCCGCTTGATCAGGAAGCGCCGCGGATTCGACGGGCAGCGCATCGCCGCGTGGTTGAAGATCACGTCGCCCCAGCCGTGGTGGGCGAGCAGCCGGTACACCGCAGCGAGGTCGACGCGCGCCTGCCGGTCGGCAGTCGGCGGCGGTCCGTTCGGGGGCGATCTCGATGTCCATGGCGGGTCCCTCTCTCGGCACCTGCGCGCGGTATACGCTACACGAACGTCATGGCAATGCGCTTTCACGATCGGCATGAATGGATCGACTACCTGAAGGCGCTGCGAGGTGGCACGGCGGATCGTCGCCGACCCCTCGATGATCGACGACGCCACGCGGTTTGTCGCGACCCGGATGGCGCCCGATCCGCACCAGCGCGACTACACCCTGATGTGGCAGGAGCTGCTGTCGCGGCCGCCGGCCGAGATCGCCGCGGCGCTGACCGAGGACAGCCCACGCGGGCGGCTGCTGCGCGAGACGCGCCCGGTATTCGGCAAGGGGCTGACCTCGCGCGACGTCGCCGAACTGATCGCGCACGCGGATGCTCCGGCGTTCTGACATCGACCACATCCTGCGCGCCGCCGCATCGCTCACCGGCTATACGCGGTTCGTGATGGTCGGCACCGGTGCGGTCATCGCGACTGCGAGGCACATTCCCGTCGCGATGATGCTGACCGAGGAGATCGACATCTACGCCGAAGAGGCAGCCGATCCCGTCTCGATATCCGACCTGATCGATGGGTCGATCGGACGCAACTCACAGTTCCACCGGACGTTCGGCTACTACGGCGACGGTGTCAGTCCGAGCACGGCCGTCATGCCATCGGACTGGCGAAGCCGTGCGGTCGAGTACGTCACGCCGGATGGCCTGGCCACCGCGGTCTGTCCGAGCGCCGACGACATCGCCATCGCCAAGCTCTGCGCCTGGCGCGAGAAGGATCAGGCGTGGCTACGCGAGGCATTTCGCTCCGGCGATCGCGAACGCAGATCGCGTCGCCGCCTTGCTGCAGACGCGAACTGCCCGCCGAAGCGCCCGCCCGGACGAACTTGCACGGCGGTCGCGGTGGCGACGCACGCAGCCAGCCTCCGCGCGTATACGCGCCAGCGGCCGGTACTTGATCCGGTGCGGCTCGGTCGCATCCGCGCCGAGCCGCCGCCGCTTGTCCTCCTCGTACGCCTCGAAGTTGCCCTCGAACCACTCCACGTGGCTGTCGCCCTCGAACGCCAGGATGTGCGTCGCCAGCCGGTCGAGGAACCAGCGGTCGTGGCTGATGATCACCGCGCAGCCGGCGAACTCGGTCAGCGCATCCTCGAGCGCGCGCAGCGTGTCCACGTCCAGGTCGTTGGTCGGCTCGTCCAGCAGGATCACGTTGTGCTCGACCTTCAGCATCTTCGCCAGGTGCACGCGGTTGCGCTCGCCGCCCGACAGGATGCCGACCTTCTTCTGCTGGTCCGGACCCTTGAAGTTGAACGCGCCGACATAGGCGCGCGAGTGCACGCCGCGCTTGCCGAGGTAGATCATGTCCTCGCCGCCGCTGATCTCCTGCCACACGTTGTTGTTGGCGTTCAGGCTGTCGCGCGACTGATCGACGTAGCCCAGCTTCACCGTCTCGCCGATGCGCAGCGCGCCGCCGTCCGGCTGCTCCTGGCCGATGATCATGCGGAACAGCGTGGTCTTGCCGGCGCCGTTCGGGCCGATCACGCCGACGATGCCGCCCGGCGGCAGCTTGAAGTTCAGATCGTCGATCAGCAGGTTGTTGCCGTAGCCCTTGCGCAGCTCCTCCGCCTCGATCACCACGTTGCCGAGGCGCGGGCCCGGGCGGGATGACGATCTCGGCCACGCCCGCGACCTGCTCCTGCGACTTCGCCAGCATCTCCTCATAGCGCTGGATGCGCGCGCGGTTCTTCGCCTGGCGCGCGCGCGGCGAGGCGGCGATCCATTCCTGCTCCATCGCCAGCGCGCGCTGGCGGGCGCTTTCCTCCTTCTCCTCCTGCTGCAGGCGCTTGCGCTTCTGCTCCAGCCAGGACGAGTAGTTGCCCTCGAACGGATAGCCGCGGCCGCGCTCGATCTCCAGGATCCAGCCGGTGACGTTGTCGAGGAAGTAGCGGTCGTGGGTGACGATCATCACCGTGCCGGCGTAGTCGTGCGAGCGTGTGCTCCAGCCAGGCGACGCTTTCGGCGTCCAGGTGGTTGGTCGGTTCGTCCAGCAGCAGCAGGTCGGGCTTCTCCAGCAGCAGCCGGCACAGCGCAACGCGCCGCCGCTCGCCGCCGGACAGCGTGGTGACTGGCGCATCGGCCGGCGGGCAGCGCAGCGCGTCGAGCGCGATATCGACGCGCCGATCGAGGTCCCAGCCGTCCTCGCGCGTCGATCTTCGTCTGCAGGTCGGCCTGCTCCGACAGCAGCGCGTTCATCTCGTCGTCGCTCATCGGTTCGGCGAATTTCATCGAGATCTCGTTGAACCGGTTGAGCGCGGCCTTCAGGTCGGCGAAGGCTGTCTCGACGTTCTCGCCGACCGTCTTGTCGGGATCGAGCTGCGGTTCCTGCTCCAGGTAGCCGACGCGCGCGCCCTCCGCCGCCCAGGCCTCGCCGCCGAAGTCGGTGTCGATGCCAGCCATGATCTTCATCAGCGTCGATTTGCCGGCGCCGTTGATGCCGAGGACGCCGATCTTCACCCCTGGCAGGAAGGCGAGCGTGATGCCCTTGAAGACCTCCCGGCCGCCGGGGAACGCCTTCGTCAAATCCTTCATCACGTAGACGTACTGATAGCTGGCCATCGCCCTCACCCTTCGAACCTGCCGGTTCTAGGTGGGGGTCAGGCCCGGCTCAATACCAGTGGTGCGACCGCCAGAACGCCACCGCGTTGTCCGCCGTGCCGTAGCGCTGCTGGACATAGCGGATGCCGCCCTGCGCCTCCTCGACCGCGTTGCCGAACGAGGCCGCGCCGTGCGGGTTGAGGTGGTAGTTCGCGGCGGTTAGCTGGAACAGGCCGCGCGCCGAGTGCACCGGGTTCTTAGCATTCACCTGCCCGCCTGACTCCTGCGCCATGATGAAGCCGAGCCCCGATTTCCAGGAGGCTGGAACGCCCTCCAGAGCCATGGCCCGCTGCAGGGCGGCGTCCGACGGCATGGGGATCGCGGACACCGCCTTTTCGACCCACGACGGATTGAGCGCCGCGGGCGCCCCCTGCAATGCCGCCGTCTGCATGCCCGAGGTCGCGGCAGCGACCGGCCGTGGGCCTCGCGCCCCTGCAATGGCGGCAGCCAGCACGTGATGGAACGCGGGGCCGGCGCGCCGCCGCCCGGCGTGCCCGGCCCGAGTCCCATGCTGGCCGTCCGCGGCAGGAGAAGCGGCCGGTCCGAGGCGCACCATGTCCGCCATCCGGACAGCGTAGCACCGGGCAATTACCGATCCGTTAGGGAATCGTTCCATCAGCGGGATTCTGGTCCGCGGCCGGTAACTTCGGTACTGTCGTCGAGGCTGTCGCGCGCCTGCGCTGACGCTGAGCACCCGGCCGTCGCTCGTTCGGGGCGGCCCGGCCAATACCTATACGCTCATTCGTCGCAAACCCGATTTCGCCCGACACGCCGCGGCGATACTCCGCCATCCGTCGTGGAAACGCCGGAATTGCAGACGTCACAGGAGTTCACTGCAGCTGGCGAGACATACCACCGACGATCGGCAAGCTGTGCAGCGATCGAGATGGCGCAGGCATGCGAAGCCATCGCCGCATCTGTCCGAGACGATCTTCCGAAAGGCTGACCGACCCGTCCCGGCCGCCACCGCCGGCGGTCTCCGCGGTGTGAAGGATTTCAGCCCCACGGCGGCTGTCACGTGCAACTCTCTCGGTATCGGGGGCGACCCGGCGGTTAGCGTCCACGGACGTGGTGGAGAATTGGCGGGGCACGGAGTGTGCGGGGGCGGTGTAGGCGGAGGGTGGTCATCGGGCCTGTCGGCTAAGGTGGAGTTGCGACGCTTCAGCCCTGACCGGGAGGGGGACCGATGACCGAGGAGAGATTGGCGTTGTCTGAGCTGCTGGAGAAGGCGGGTGATGGCGATTTCCTGCGCACTGTGGCGGAGGCGGTGCTGCAGCTGCTGATGGAAGCGGACGTCGAGGGTCTGATCGGAGCGGGGCGCTACGAGCGCAGCGGCGAACGCACGACCTGGCGCAACGGTCATCGCGAGCGGGTGCTGGACACCCGGCTGGGCTCGCTGCAGCTGCGGATCCCGAAGCTGCGGCAGGGCAGTTACTTCCCGCCGTTCCTGGAGGCCCGAAAGGTATCGGAGAAGGCGTTGATCGCGGTGATCCAGGAGGCGTGGATCGGCGGGGTTTCGACGCGGCGGGTTGACGAGCTGGTGCAGGCGATGGGGCTGTCTGGGATCAGCAAGTCGCAGGTCTCCAAGCTGTGCAAGGACATCGACGAACGGGTTCATGCGTTCCTTGCCCGACCGCTGGCCGGCGAGTGGCCGTATCTTTGGCTGGACGCGACCTACCTGAAGCAGCGCGAGGGCGGCCGGATCGTCTCGGTTGCGGCGATAATCGCTGTGGCGGTGAACACCGACGGCAAACGCGAGATCGTTGGGTTGCACATCGGCCCTTCGGAGGCCGAGACGTTCTGGTCAAGCTTTCTCAAGAGCCTGGCGCGTCGCGGACTGCAGGGCGTGAAGCTGGTGATCTCGGACGCGCACGAGGGGCTGAAGGCGGCGATCCGGCGGGTGTTTGCCGCGAGTTGGCAGCGTTGCCGTGTGCACTGGATGCGGAACGCGCTGTCCTACGTGGCGAAGACCCAGCAGAGCATGGTGGCCGCCGGGCTACGCCAGGCGTTCATCCAGCCGGATCGCCCGCAGGCCAGCCAGACGCTACGTCATGTAGCCGATCAGCTGCGCCAGAAATGGCCGAAGCTCGCGGCGTTCATCGACGACAGCGAGACCGACGTGCTGTCGCATCTGGACTTCCCCGAGCAGCACCGGACGAAGCTGCACAGCACGAATCCTCTGGAGCGGCTGAACAAGGAAGTGAAGCGACGTGCCGACGTCGTCGGGATCTTCCCCAACGAGGCATCGATCATCCGGCTGATCGGCGCGGTGCTGCTGGAACAAAATGATGAGTGGCAGTTGCAGCACCGCTACATGCAAGTCGAGGCGATGGCAGAGCTGGCCGCACCGGGGAACGAAGCTGAGACCAGGCAGATCGCGGCATGACGCACCGCATCGCCCGGTCGTGTCATGGCGTTTCCGCGAAAGACAGACTGCGCCACGACGGCACCTATGCCCACCGCTCGACCGTGGCGTCGCGGTCAAGCCCCGCAGCCGCGCAGCGGGGCGCCGAAGGCGCCGGGCTTGACGGCGGCGATCACGGTCGCAGCACCATCATCCAGGCCGTCTATCGTACCAGATGATTCGACCCGCGCCGACACGCCGATTAAGGCCTTCGCTACATCACGAATCTACACCAGCTTGACGGACACGACCGACCCGGCGCGCGAGCATATGGTCAAGGGCCATGTGGCGCGGACAGCCCGGGAGCCCGACCAGTGAGGGAACCCGAGTCCGTTCGACCTGAGCCGCCGGGCTATTCGGGAATGTCGGACGGGCGATAGGTCACCCGGTCGCACTGGACCTGCGCCCGACCTCGACAGCGAGCGCAACCTTGCAAAGCGCCGGTCAGCGACACAGGCGGCGGAGCACATGCCCCGCCGCCTGTCGAGTGGTGTCCCCCACGCCTGCGCGCCACCGTTGACGCATCCCCAGCATGCGCCGCCCCGACAAGGTCACCATCTCGAAATGCATGGCGGGTTGCCCCCGACGGCTCCACCAGCCTGCCTCGCTCCCGGTTCTCCCTCCTTGGCCGCCGTCTCAACGGCACCCCAACCTCAGCAGGGTCCGTGCCAACTGCACAAACGCCGAAAAACCAGCGCTTTTTCGCACTGCGAATCCAAATCACTGGGTGATTTGCCCCGATTGGGGGAGAGGTGGGTGAAATGCCCCATCGCTCGGCGTTTGTTCGCCGAACCGCTGGGCTCAATGCGAGCCGTCGCGGCTGAATATCTTGCTGGGCATTATGGCCGACAGCCCTCCGCCAGCGCGCAGCGACAAGACACGCACGGCGATGACCGGTAGGACCGCGCGCGAGCGGTGCTCAGTGCTTCTGCTCGCGATGCAGGGACGTCCTGCCAGGCAGAACTTGGGCCGCAGCCGCTGGCGCACGTCATGGCGATGCCGCCCTGACCGGATTGTTCCGGCTTTTCGCGGGCTATCAACGTCCGGCCGCGACGTTCCGGGCGTATCGTCGGCCGGCGCCTTTTGCGAGCTATTCTCATCTGGCCCGGGAATATTCGGGCCCGCACGGGCGTTTGTAACAGCAATCGGGTGGTGCCCCGTCGGGGTCTTGAGGGGCAGGATTGGCAGCATGAGCCAGGAAACCGGCTGGCCCGCGCATCTATGGGGCGGACTCATTGCGATCTTTTTGATGGTCGGCGCTGCCAGTCTGGGCGGTTCGGCCAATGATTGGTTGGAACGCCACAGCGTGCCAATGGTGGTCAGCGTGCCGTGGCAGGGGATTTCAGGTGCGGGATGACATCATCGCGCGTTATCACCGGCTGCGTGATGTCAGACAGCCGACGTGAACTCAGTGCAGGTCGCTGCCCGAGCCGCCGCGCGCAGCTGCGCGCGAGCTGATCGCCGCGTCGTTGCAACGAGCCTCTTTCACCCCGCATCCGGTGCCACGGGAGCGTCGGCGACACGGCAAGGCCCAGCGGGCGGCGGTTGCCCGCGTCGGGCCGTGCCACACGACTGGCGCGGCTGCGGTCGGCGCCGCAAGCCAGGCGCCTGGATGGTTGAAGCTTAGGAGGTCGCGTGCCGGAGTTTATCGCCAGTCAAGAACTCTATGAGGAGTTGCTTGACCTGCGACGCGGCCTGGACAGGCTGCGGGATCAGTTAGCCCGGCACAACCTCGCCGAAGTGGAAGTAGTGGCACGGCAGATCGCCGACCGCATGGGTCACATCATTCCCGCCGTCCATATTCCCCGCATCGCCGTCCCTGCGGTTGCGCTGAGACGAGCGGTCCGGTAGCCACGCCGGCCCGCGGCGCCACGCCGCGGCTACAGCTTTTCGAGGCGCCGCAGGCACTGTCGACACGTCACCGCCGCGGCGGGCGGCTCTGCCCATTCAGAACTGGTCCCAGGTTCAGCGCAGCAGAGCGCGATGCGGCAGTTCGGCGTGACGGCGTGAAACAGCGGCGCGCGGCCGCGCGGCGTGGGACCTTGCTTGCGCAAGGCCACGAACAACCGGTCGCTTCGCTGTATGAATGTCATGGCCACGAAAGAGATGCAGACACAGGGGCGGTGTCAACGGTGCGGGGTGGGCCATGCGAGGGAAAAAAAATGGCGGCGCACGTGGCGCCGCCAAGTTTAGGGAGGAAACGTCCAAGAAGCAGAAACGCGGCCAGCGGCCACATTGCTGCGGCGCACAACCTAGAGCGAGCGGTCATTCGTGTGCAAGTGATATTTCGCGATGCAGCATCGTTTTGACTGGACAGCCCATGCTACTGGCTGGTAGCAGGAACACATACGGCCGCAGCAGGTTTAGGTCGAGGAAACGATGGTCCCGCACCCCCGCCACCGGCGGGGTGTTCGCGTTCGAAGGCATGGCAGCCATCACGGACACGTCATTTGTGCAGCGCAGCATATGACAATATAGCTGTCCTATCGTCGCTTGGGGGAGCAAATGCCAACCAGCCCGAAGCTGCTTGCTTGGATAGACCCACGCAACAACGGCGTGCTCGCCGCCTTTATCGGCGCTGGCGCGACGGGCAGCAGACCCGCCACCCGCGTGTGCCGGTCTGCTGACGAGGCGCGCGAGTGGATTGAAGCCCAGGCGACCGCCTTGAATGTCGGCGTGGAGTGGCTGCCTGTTCCGCGTCTCGCGGGCACGGGGATCGAGGGCTGAACCGAATAGGGGCCGGCCTCTACGCTGCCCGCCGGCAACCGCGTGCCATGCCTCCCTCGCTAAGACGGCGGTCTGGTCGACGGCGCAAGGCGCTCGGCAACCGGTGGAACCGCATCTACCCGCTGCTCGTAAATCACGGCTGCCGGACCGCGGGCGACGACCGGACCGCGAACCCGCTCCAGCCAGTCGAAGGCCGAGCCGCCCAAGCTGGCTGCGCCGGCCATGAATGCGGCGACCAGAAGGCCGCTCCAGAGGCGCACGGGCCAATCGTTACCCTCGCTCATTTAATTCGGACCTCCACCCGTACGCCCCGCCCGATCGGACAGAGTTGCAGCTAAAAACGTTCGTGGAGCCCGCATATTCCGACTGAAAATAAACTGACCCTGATAGTGACCGGCTCCGGGCCCACGAGCGAATAATCGCACGGGCAGAGCGGCTGAGCGTTACAGCCGCGTCATATCCGGAATAATTCCCCATTCATTCCAGGCCAACGGATAACGTTGACTATGCCCAATGTTCTGGGCTAGCCTCTGGGAGACCGCGCGTTCGGCTCTCCTCCGACGCACGGGCTCTCTCTATTTCTTCCAACTCGGCGGCGCTTCGGCGCCGCCCATTTTTTCGGTCGAAGTTCCGTGACGGCTTTGCCGCACACTCTGGAACTGCTTCCTCCGGGAAGGCATACGCTTCCGATGACGCAAAAATTCCGTGTCCGCATATATTTTTGTGGCGACGGGCCACGCTATTGTTCTTACAACATTCTTATTCTTTGCGCGGGTCGAGTGCCGGTCGCAACCGCCATTGCGGGGAACGGTCTCAGCAAAGCGCGTTGGCGATCGCCTGCATGCTGCGCGCCTGCCGCCCGGCAGCCGCTTCCCCGTCCTCCGGCCAAGGCAGCGCTGAAGTATTTCAGCTGCCATGCTTCCCCGGCACCGGCAGGCCGTGCCGGCGGCGGGCATTCGCCATGTGAAACGCTTCAGTGCCGCTGACCGGCACGGCTGTCACTCTGTCGCATCTGCAGCCTCCTGGCCCCGGTAGGTCCCGGGGCT
>CAWETN010000008.1:0-737961 GCA_963812075.1 uncultured Alphaproteobacteria bacterium | reverse complement strand
TGTATCGGAGCTGCGTGTGGCGTGGCGAACGCCGCCACGGTGACCCATTCCGACCTTGAACTCCTTGCGCCTCAGACGCGGCTTGGTGGCTGCGTCGACCGGCAGCAAAGCGAGGGACACGGCTGTCGGGTCCTGGCCCGCTTGTGTATAGCTGGCTCGGTGCGGGCTCGATCGGTCCAGGCGCGGTCAGTCTCAGAGGAGCCGATCCGGTCGTGCGATCAACGAGCAACATCAGAGGTGCGACAATGCGACCGAACAAAATCAGGCAGATGTGGCAAGCCGGTCAATGCGTGACGCTGGGCTGGCTCTCCGTGTCGCATGGGTTCACGGCCGAGGTGATGGCGCGTCAGGGTTTTGATGCCCTGTGCGTCGACCTGCAGCACGGCACCGCTGAAATGAAGGACGTCGGGCCCATGTTGCAGGCGATCTCGCAGATGTACACCGTCCCGGTCGTGCGGGTTGCCTGGAACGAGCCGGCGACCATCATGAAGGCCTTGGACCTTGGCGCCTATGGCATTATCGTGCCGCTGGTCAATACAGCCGCGGAGGCCGCGATGGCGGTGGCTGCGTGCCGCTATCCGCCGGTCGGTATGCGCTCGTCGGGTCCGGTCCGCGCCATGCACTACGGCGGCGCCGACTATGTGGCCCATGCCAACGACGAGATCGTCATCATGGCCATGATCGAGACGAAGGAAGGCATCGCCAATCTCGATGCCATCTGCGCCACGCCCGGCCTCGACGCCGTCTATATCGGGCCGGCCGACCTGTCGTTTGCACTGGGGCTGGCGGCGCGGCGACAACCCTGATCCGCTGCATCTCGCCACCTGCGACAGGATCCGCGAGGCCGCGCACAGGCACGGGATCAAGTGCGTGATGCACTGTGCCGGGGCAGCATTCGCGGCGGGTGCGGTGAAGCGTGGCTTCGATATGGTGATGCTGACGTCCGACCTGTCGTGCATGGTCGCCGGCGCGCGGATGCAGCTCGACGAGCTCAGGTCCAAGACGGCCTGAGGTCGTCTGCCTGGGAGCTGCGTGCTGCGACCAGGAGGCGTTTCCCGATCGCAGTGCACAGGCTGTGCAATCGGGGACAGCAGCGTGGCCATCGGCCGCGGAGCCGAGCACGGGTGGCGGGGATGACCAGGGAGGGGAAATGCAATGCGCACCCTGAAGATCGGCGACGTCACCATCACCAGCATCATCGAACGCGACGGCCCGTGGCGGCGCCCGGAGGACATGTTCCCGACCTACGATCCCGAACGCGGCCGCGCCTATCTGGCGGATATGGACCCCGAGGTGTTCGATCCCGCGTCAGGTCGCATGGTGATCACCTACCAGACCTTCGTGGTGCGCACGCCGCACCACACCATCCTGGTGGACACCTGCACCGGCGAGGACAAGGGCTATCCCGCGCCGATGGATTTCCCCAAGCAGCCCTGGCTGGACGGGTTCCACGAAGCGGGGCTGAAGTTCGACGAGATCGACTACGTGTTCTGCACCCATCTGCACATCGACCATTGCGGCTGGAACACCGTGCTGCGCAACGGGCGCTGGGTGCCGACCTTCCCGAAGGCGAAATACATCTTCCACAAGCGCGAATATGCCGCGTGGGAGGCAGCCACCGCGCGTGGCGACCAGCCTCCCGGCAATGTCTGGCGCTACAACTGCGAGCCGATCGTCGCGGCCGGCCAGGCGCTGCTGGTGGACGACGACTATACACTCGACGATACGGTGTGGCTGACGCCGACGCCGGGCCACTCGCCGTGCCATTGCTGCGTGAACATCAAGTCGGGCGGGCAGACTGCCTCGGTGACCGGCGACATGATGCACCACGCGCTGCAATGCCGCGAGCCGGAGTGGTCCACGATCTTCGACTGGGACGCCAGTGAGGCGGCGGCGTCGCGGCGGAAGTTTTTGAGTTCGGTTGCGGATACCGCCACGCTGATCCTGCCGATCCATTTCCCGTCGCCGACGGTGGGGCGTGTTACCGCGGATGGCGACCGCTTCCGCTATCAGTTCGTTCGCTAGGAGGCATGGCGATGCGGGACTACCAGTACGACCACATCCACCTGCGCAGCCCGGACCCGGAGGCGACCGCGCGGTTCTTCGAAACCATGTTCGGCGCCGAGGCGACGCGCAGCGTGTATCCGCCGGGCACGCTGTATCCCGGGCAGCTTCGCGTGACGATGAAACTGGGCGGGCAGAAGGTGCTGATCGCGCCGACGCACCCGCATGATCCGATGGGTACCGCGCCACAGTTTCCGGACGATGGCCTGGAGCATATCGGGCTGACAGTGGATGATGTCGATGCCGCGTGCGACGAGTTGCGCGCCAAGGGTGCCGACGTGGCGATCGGTCCGCTGACGCGCGATCCCGGCACGCGGCTGGCATTCATCCGTGGGCCGGAAGGCGTGATGGTGGAGCTGGTGCAGAGGAGGTAGGGCGGGGCGGCCCTCCCAGCCCTCCTCCGTTTCGCGGGAGGGGGCCACCTCAGTCCTTGTCCAGCCCGCCCGACGCGTTCAGCCGTTCCGCGGTGATGTAGTCCGGCGCATCCAGCGCCAGCCAGATCACCGTGCTCGCCACCGTCTCGCAATCGGTGCGCCGGCCGAGCGGAATGCGGCGCGTGCGCTCGGCCAGGAACACGTCGATGTCGTTGCGGCCCTCGATCGCGGCGAGCTGCTGCTCGGTGATGCGCTGCATCGGCGTGTCCATCATGCCGGGCGCCACGCTGTTCACCGTGACGCCGAACGGCGCCAGCGCCACCGCAGCGGCGCGCGTCACCGCATCCACGCCGGCCTTGCTCGCTGCATAGGCCAGGTAGTTCGGCAGCGCCATGCGCGACGCCGGCGAGGTGACATTGACGATGCGTCCGCCGCCGTGGTCGCGCATGTGCCGCCCGGCGGCAGCGCAGATCAGCGCCACCGCCTTCAGGTTGAGATCCAGCGTGCGGTCCCAGGTCGCCTCGCGCATCTCCAGGAACGCCTCGCCGGCGCCGTAGCCGGCGTTGTTCACCACGATCGACAGCCCGCCCAGCGCCGCGATGCTGCGCGTCACCGCTGCCTCGGCGCCGCCCGGCGCAGTGAGGTCCTGCACGATGGCGTGCGCGTGGCCGCATTCGCGCGCAACCGCCGCGGCGGCGTCGGCGTCGATATCGACCAGCGCCAGGCGGCAGCCGCGCTGCGCCAGCCCCAGCGCCGTGGCGCGGCCGAGCCCGCTGCCGGCGCCGGTGACCAGGGCAAGCATTGCACCAGGATAGGTGCATCCCCTCCACACTGCACCGGAGATGGAAGGCGCTACGCTCGCGCCCCGGAGGGACCGCAATGCCCACCCAGACCCAGATCGACGAAGACCACGACATCGGCGCCATCGTCGTTCCCGACATCCTGACCCCCGACGAGGTGCTACGGCTGCGCCATGTCACCGACGAGTTCGTCGAACGGGCGCGCAGCGTGACCGCCACAACGAGATCTACGACCTCGAAGACAGCCACACGCCGGAAACCCGCGCGTGCGCCGCATCAAGACGGCACACCTGCACCACCCGGAATACGCCCGCCTGGTGCGCCATCCGAAGATCGTAGCGGTGCTGCAGGACCTTTGGGGCCCAGACATCCGTTTCGATACCGCGAAGCTCAACCTGAAGTCCGCCGGGTTCGGTGCGCCGGTGGAGTGGCACCAGGACTGGGCTTTCTACCCGCACACCAACGACGACCTCGCCGCGGTCGGCGTGATGTTCGACGACATGGGGATGGCGAACGGTCCGTTGATGATCGTGCCCGGCAGCCATCGCGGCCCGATCCACGACCACCATGCCGATGGCGTGTTCTGCGGTGCGATGGATCCAGAGAACCGCGAGGTCGACTACGGCGCGGCGATCCCGCTGACCGGCAGGGCCGGATCGATCACCATACACCACGTGCGCGCGATCCACGGCTCGGCGCCGAACGTTTCCGACAGCGATCGCCGCCTGCTGCTGTTCCAGTTCCGCACCGCCGATGCATGGCCGCTACTCGGCTTCCCCGCGGGTATTGAGACGTTCAAGGACCTGATGGTGAGCGGCGTGCATCGCGAACCGCGGCTTGAGCACGTGCCGGTCCGGTTGCCGCTGCCGCCGGCGAAATTGCAAGGCTCGCTCTACGAAAATCAGAAAGGCATGAAGAGCCGGTACTTCGCGGTGCCGGTCGGCGCGCGCGAGCCGGAGCCCGCGAAGTGAGCGACGCGGCGCCGAAGCCGGTCGACTCCACGTTCGACACGACGCGTCCGCTGGTCTTCGATGGTTTGCCCGACCCGGTGGTGTACGACGCCTCGCCCCGCGCGATGCGCCAGCGCACGGTGAATTTCGCCGCCAAGCGCTTCGTCGACATGATGTATGTGACCGGGCTCGATCGCGGCACTGCCGAGAGGCATTTCCGCTGGCGTCCGATCGCGCATCCCGGTGGCCTGTCGGCGCCGCGCGAGGCGTCCGGCAGTGAGGCGGAGTTGCAGGCGGCCCACCGCACCGGCCGCTTGATGATCGAGACCAATGATGCGAACCGTCAGGTCACGGTGCACTGGAGCGATCCAAGCTTCGGCGAGCGCCTCTCCGGCTCGGCCATTGCGCGTCCGGGCTATGGCGGCATCCTGCTCGGCTCGCGCGATGCACCGGCATTCGATCCCGCGCCGTTGCCGCGCCGTGCCGCCGACCCGGCGAGGGCATGGCCGGGCGGCGACGGTGTCGAGCGTCCGGAGCCGCCATCGGTCAAGCTGACCGCGGCGCTCAACGCGCTGTTCGCCAACTCACCGGGCATCTATGGCATCCTGATCGCGTCGCCGGATCAGGTGCTGGTCGAGCGCTACAGCGCGTTCGGTGCGCCCGACCGCGCCACGCCGAGTTGGTCGATGACCAAGGCCGTCACCTGCACGTTGATCGGGCGGCTGATCCATGAAGGCTGGCTCGGCTCGGTGTACGACCCGGCACCGGCGCCGCTATGGCGCGACCCCCGGTCGATCCATCATCTGATCACGCTCGATCACTTGCTGCGCATGCGCTCGGGCCTGGGCTTTCCCGTGGTAGGCGCGCCTGGCCAGGCCAGCATCGGCTTCGAGAACAGTGCCGTCTACCAGGACGCCGCCGATGCTTTCGATGCGGCACAGCGCTCCATCGTCGCGACCGTCCCCGGATCGGTCTACCGCTACATCAACGCCGGCATCAACGTCCTCGGCGCGATCATCCGCGAGCGCATCGAAAGTCGTGCACTGGCCTACCACGCCACGGTGTACGGACTGCTCGCCGACCGGCTGGGCATGGGCACGTATCAGCATTCGGCGGACTACACGGGCAACTTCATCGCCTCGGGTTCCGGCTTCGCCACGCTGCGCGACTACGCGAAGCTGGGCGTGCTCTACCTTCAGGACGGCGTGTGGAGCGGCGAGCGGTTGCTGCCGCGCGGCTGGGTGGACTATGCGCTGGCACCGACGCATGCCGGCAGCAGCTATGCGGCGTGCTTCCGCAGCAACGCCGACCGCAGCTTCCCGGATCTGCCGGCGGACACGGCCTGGGCGTCAGGTGCATCAGACCAGCGCATCTTCGTCCTGCGCGGCCACCGCTTGGTCGTGTCGGTCGCCAATGAAACCGATCATCCGATGGATTTGGCCGCGCTCAACCGCGTCATCGCCACCGCGATTGCGACGAAGTGGTGACGGGGAAGCAGCGGCCAGGCCTGCATACGAAGCCCCGGACAGAGCACCTCAATCCACGTCATGGCCGCCGAAGGCCGGGCCATCCACGTCTTTTCCGGCCCGCTGCGGCGGAAGCCGTGGATGGCAGGGCCAGGCCCTGCCATGACGGTGCCGGGGTCGCGGTCAGTTGCAGCAGGTCATTCGTCCGCAGGCTCAGAATGACCCGAGGAAGTCACGCTTGCCCAGCTCGACGCCACGGTGCCGCAGGATGTTGTAGGCCGTCGTCGCGTGGAAGAAGAAGTTCGGCAGCCCAAAATGCAGCAGGTAGGCGCGGCCCTTGAACGACATCTGCCGCTGGCCGGCGGTCCAGGTGATGTCCTTGTCCTCGGAGCCGTCGATCTGCGCCGGCGTGAAACCCTTCACGTAGTCGAGCGACTTTTCGATCCGCGCCTTCGCCTCGGCGAACGATGTCGCATCGGCCGCCGGGAAGTCGGGCAGAGCACCGCCGGCCAGCCGGCCCGGGATGTTGCGACCGAAGTCGCTGACCTGGCGGAACTGCCGCGCCAGCGTGAACATGTCCGGGAACAGCCGGTCGGACAGCAGTGCGGCCTCGTCGTACTTCTTCTCTGCGCAATGCGCTGCCGCCTTGTCGATCACGGCTGCCGTGCTGCCGAGGATCTGCACGCAGATCGGTATGGTGGCCTGGAACATCGAGAATGCCATGGCTGTTGCCCTCCTTGGTTATGGTTACACCGACGCCGATCAGTGCTGCCGCAGCAACGGCTCAAACACGTCCACGACACCGGTGATCAGAAATGTGACGCCGATGCAGAGCAGCAGAAAGGCCGAAAGCCGTGTGACGGTACGGCTGCCCCCTGGCCCCATCAGGCGCGCGATACGATCGGAGAAACGGTAGGTGATCCAGATCGCCAGCGCCAGTGCGGCGGCCGCGGCGCTCATGCCGATGACGAAAAATGCAAACATCTGGGGGTCGCGCGGGCGGCTGGCACTAAGCGCCACTGCGACCGCCATCGTGCCCGGACCCGTGGTAATGGGAATGGTCATCGGAAATAGTGCGATGTCCTCGGTCACGGCCGCAGGCAGTGCCTGCTCCTGCTTGCGTGCCTCGCGATGCTCCGGCCGGTTCAGCAGTTCCCACGCGGTCAATGCGACCACGAAGCCGCCGGCGACGCGCAGCGCCGCAAGGGTGACACCGAAGAACGCCAGGACGAGCGCGCCCGCCCACAGCGCCACCATCATGACCACGAACGAATAGACGGCGACCTTGCGCGCCATGTTCGCGCGCTCTTCCGTGGAGCGATCCTCGGTCACCGACCCGAAAATGAACGCGCCGCTGATCGGGTTCACGATGGAGAACAGCGCCGGCAGGCCAAGCAGGAAGGCGTTGATCGCCTCGCTCATGCCAGCGCGGGCCGCCTGTCCGCCCAGGGCTGCGTCTGCTCGAACGCCGCCGATGCCTGCAGCACGCCGAGATCGTCGAAGCGCCGGCCGACGATCTGCAGGCCGACCGGCAGGCCCTCGGCGGTGAAGCCGCACGGCACGCTCGCGGCGGGGTTCCAGGACATGTTGAACGGGTAGGAGAACTCCGCCCACGACAGCCAGTCCCAGTCGTGCTGCGGCCAGTGCTGCGGCATCAGCCGTTCGGCGGGGAACGCGGCGACCGAAACCGCAGGCGTGAGCAGGAAGTCCCAGTCCTCGAACCAGCGATGGATCGCGGCGATGTAGGTCATCTTGCGGGTCCGCATCGCCTGATACTCCGACACGCGGAAGTCGCGTCCTGCCTTGATGCAGGCGACCAGTCCGGGGTCCATCCGCGCTTCCCATTTCTCCAGGTGCTGCACCAGATGCGTCTGGTGCGCGGCCCAGAAGAAGCGGATCAGTTCGGGGCCTGGCGCGGCCCACGGCGTCTTCACTTCCTCGACCGTGGCGCCGAGTTCACTGAAGCGTGCCGCGGCGGCCTTTGCCAGCGCCGCGACATCCGGGTCGACGCGCGCAAGGCCGAGATCGGGACTGTAGGCGATGCGCCGGCCGCGCACGCCTTCGCCCAGGCGGCCGAGATAGTCCGCTGGTCCCGCCTCGCAGGTCGTGTGATCGAGCGGGTGCGGTCCGGCGATCACACTCAGCATCAGCGCGCTGTCGGCGACGGTGCGCGTCATCGGGCCCATGTGCGAGGTGTAGTCGCCGGCGCCCACCGGATAGTACGGCACGCGGCCGAAGCTCGGCTTCAGCCCGAACACGCCGCAGAAGTGCGACGGCATGCGGATCGAGCCGGCGCCGTCGCTGCCCTGGTGCAGCGGCCCGAACCCTGCCGCCGCCGCGGCACCCGCGCCAGCGGACGAGGCACCGGCGTTGAAGCCGTGCTTCCACGGATTGTGCGTGATGCCGGTCAGCGGCGAGCGGCTGACGCCGGTCCAGCCGAACTCCGACGTCGTGGTCTTGCCTAGGATGATCGCGCCTTCGTCGCGGAGACGTGGCACGATCGGCGTGTCCTCGGCTGGCTGGTTGCCGGCGAAGATGTGGCTGCCCATCTGCGTCGGCATGTCGCGGGTGATCGCCAGGTCCTTGATGGTCACTGGCACACCGTGCAGCCGGCCGATGCGGCTGCCCTGCATCAGCGCCGCCTCGGCGCGCTTCGCGGCGTCCATCGCGGCATCGGCGGCGAGGTGGGCGAAGGCGTTGACGCGCGGGTTCAGCGCCTCGATGCGCGCGAGCAGCGCGGTCATCAGCTCGACCGGCGACAGCTGCTTCTGCCGGATCATTCCGGCGAGCTGCACCGCAGGCGTGAAGGCGAGCGTTTCGCTGTCCATGTGTTTTGCCCCCGTTCAGTAGGTCGCGCGGCCGCCCGAGATGTCGAACACGCCGCCGGTGGAGAAGCTGCATTCCTCGCTCGCCAGCCAGCACACCAGCGCGGCGATCTCGTCGATTTCGCCGAAGCGGCCGATGGGGATCTTCGACAGCATGAAGTCGATATGCTCCTGCGTCATCTGCGCGAACAGCGGTGTGCGGACCGCGGCAGGGGTGACGCAGTTGACCCGGATGTCGGTCCTGGCGAGCTCCTTGCCGAGTGACTTGGTGAGCCCGATCACGCCCGCCTTGGAGGCGGAATAGGCAGCGGCGTTGGGGTTGCCTTCCTTGCCGGCGATCGAGGCGATGTTGACGATGCGGCCATAGCCGTTGCGCAGCATGTGCGGCACCACCGCGCGGTTGCAGTAGAACACGCCGTTGAGGTTGACGTCGATCACGCGGTCCCACTCGGCAACCGGGTAATCCCGCACCGACAGGTTGGGACCGGTGATGCCGGCCGAAGCAACCAGGATATCGACGCGGCCAAGTGCGGCCTCGGTGTCCGCGGCGGCGCGTGCCACCGCATCGGCGTCGGTGACATCGACCGCGGCCTTGTGCGCCGCCGCCGCGCCGGCAAGCGCGGCCTCGTCGCGATCCCACAGGCTGACGCGCGCGCCGTCGGCGGCCAGCCGTGCGGCAATGCCGGCACCGATGCCGGACGCGCCGCCGGTGACGATGGCGACGCGGTCGGTGAAGCGGCCTGACATCCGGTGCCTCCGTTGCTGCTGTGATTGCCTATCAACGCGCGTCCCGGCATGGTCCGCAAGCCATGACCCGCTTCATCGGTGCCATAGATCAGGGCACGACCAGCACACGCTTCATCGTATTCGACCGCAGCGGCGAGACCATTGCCAGCGCGCAGATGGAGCACATGCAGATCTACCCGCTACCCGGCTGGGTGGAGCACGACCCGCTGGAGATCTGGCGCAACACGCAGTCGGTGATGGCCACCGCACTGCGCAGCGCCAACCTGACACACCGCGACCTCGCTGCGATCGGCATCACCAATCAGCGCGAGACGACGCTGCTGTGGGACCGCGCCACCGGCCAGCCGGTGCACAACGCGCTGGTCTGGCAGGACACGCGGGTCGATCCGTTGGTGGCGGACTACGCGCGCGACGGCGGCCAGGACCGCTTCCGTGCGCAGACCGGGCTGCCGCTCGCCAGCTACTTCTCCGCGCTGAAGCTGCGCTGGCTGCTCGACAACGTAGCCGATGCGCGCCGCCGCTCTGCAACCGGCCAGCTTGCGTTCGGCACGATCGACAGCTGGCTGCTGTGGCACTTCACCGGTCGGCACATCACCGACGTCACCAACGCGAGCCGCACGCAGCTGATGAACCTTGCCACGCTGGCATGGGACGATGCGCTGCTCGCCGCGTTCGACATCCCGCGCGCGGTGCTGCCGGAGATCGTGCCGTCGTCCAGCGTGTACGGCGCGACCGAGAGTGTGCCGATCGCCGGCATCCTGGGCGACCAGCAGGCGGCGCTGATGGGCCAGGCCTGCTTCATGCCGGGCGAGGTGAAGAACACCTATGGCACCGGGTGTTTCCTGCTGATGAACACTGGCGCCGCACCGGTGCCGTCCAACAGCGGCCTGATCACCACCGTGGCATGGCAGCTCGGTGAGCAAGAGCCCTGCTACGCACTGGAAGGTTCGATTGCCATCACCGGTGCCCTGGTGCAGTGGCTGCGCGACAACCTGGGGATGATACGCAGCAGCGCCGAGATCGAGACGCTGGCCGCCTCGGTGCCGGACAATGGCGACGTCTATTTCGTGCCGGCGTTCTCCGGCCTGTACGCGCCCTATTGGCGCGCCGACGCGCGGGGGATCATCGCCGGCCTGACCCGCTATGCCTCCGCCGGCCACATCGCACGCGCAGCGCTGGAGGCGACGGCGTACCAGACGCTGGATGTGATCGAGGCAATGCAGCGCGATTTCGGGCATCCCGATCAGCACGCTGCGTGTCGATGGCGGCATGGTGGTGAACGCGCTGCTGATGCAGTTCCAGGCCGATATTCTCGGTGCTCCCGTCGTACGCCCTCGGGCAGCGGAAGCCACCGCTCTGGGTGCCGCCTATGCCGCTGGCCTCGCGGTCGGCTATTGGCGGAGTACCGAGGACCTGCTGGGCAACTGGAAGGCGCAGCAGACATGGCGGCCGCAAATGGACGAAGATCAACGCGGAAGATTGACCGCTGCATGGCGCAAGGCGGTCACGCGCAGCTTCGATTGGTCGCGATGAGACTTTGTCGATATCCGCACCCTGTCGAACAGCCGGATGCGCCGGCGCGATGCCGACTTCGTGCCCGGGCGGATGCCGGCCTCACCCGATATCGTTCGCTTGCGGTCGGCGTCAGATCCGGCCCGCGAGCATCAACACCACCACGATGACCAGCACGAGGCCGAGACCGCCGCTGGGAAAGTAGCCCCAGCTGGCGCTATGCGACCAGGTCGGCAGGGCACCGATGAGCAACAGGATGAGGATGATCAGAAGTACAGTGCTCATGATTTGAAATCCCCTAGCCTTTCAGCGTGTCCTTCACGCCGCCGACCGCGTTCTGCAGCTTGCCGTCGACCTCCTCGGTCCTGCCGTCAGCCTGCAGCTTGGCGTCACCGATGAGCCTGCCGACGATCTGCCTTGCGGCACCGAGCACCTGCTTGCCGGCGCCGATGATCCTGTCCTTGTCCATGTTACTTGGCACTTTCTTTCTTGGATGACGGCGAACTTGATGGCGGGGCGCGAAGCAAGGTCGAAGCGGCCCGGACGGGTTGCTTCGCGGCTTTCGGCTTCTTCGCTTCACGACTTCTTCGGCTGCGACCCTTGGCCAAGGTGGTCCTCCTTGATGAATGCTTACGGCGTGTTCTTTTGCGCGCTGCCCGTCAGCGCGTGGCCGGTGGCGGAGATGTCCTGACCTGCGCCGGCCGTGGTGTGGCATGCGGCCAACAAAGGCGCCGCTCCGGCCAGAGCGAGGAGAGTCAGGGCAAGCAAGAGATTCTTGCGCATGGTGATGATCCTTCCGTGATTGTCAGCATTTTCCGGCAGTCTCCGACCGGGCATCAGCGCCAGAGCGGACGGCCCAGATTGACGTCGTTGTGACTGGTGACCGCACCGCCGACGGCCCCGACGCCGCCGCCTATCAATGCCCCGGTGAGGGGACTGCCGCCGGTAACGGCGCCCACCGCCGCGCCGGCCCCGGCGCCGATCAGACCGCCCGATACGGCACGGTCGCCGGTGCTGTAGCCACAGCCGGCCAAGACGAATCCGAGGCTGGTCAGGACCAGCGCCGTCGCAATCTTGTTGCACATGATGCGGGCTTTCAAAGGTTTTGCAGAATGAATCTGCGGTGATCTGCATGGCGCAGCGACAGGCCGCACGGCCCGCAACCGCAGTCAGTCGGTCACTACAAATTGTGGAAAGTCGATCACAACCGAGCATTCAGCGCGGATCGGCCGGCTTTATCTTGGTACAGATCGCCGCCCGATCATCCCGATATCGCTACGTATCGGGCTGAATACAAGGGGAAATCTGCCTGACAGCTCGCAGCGCTGCAGGCGGCGCCTTTAGCAGTTCGGTTCATCGCCGGTACAGCGCGGCGGCGGCTACATCCCGATCGAATACCCGCCGTCCACTGGGATCGCTGTCCCCGTCACGAAATCCGACGCGGGGCTCGCCAGGAATGCGGCGATCCCGGCCATGTCGTGCGGCACGCCCCATCGCGCCGCCGGCGTGCGGTTCTCCACCCGCTCGTGCAGGCCCGGCACCTCGCTCCGCGCCCGCTTTGTCAGATCGGTGTCGATCCAGCCGGGCAGCACGGCGTTCACCTGGATGTTGTCTTTCGCCCAGGCCGTCGCCATCGCGCGCGTCATCTGCACGATGCCGCCCTTGCTCGACGCGTAGGGCGTCGCATAGGGCGCGCCGAACAGCGACATCATCGAGCCGGTGTTGATCATCTTGCCGCCGCCCTGCGCCTGCATCGGGGCATAGGCTGCCTGCGAGCACAGGAACGCGCTGGTGAGGTTGGTGTCCATCACCAGGTGCCACTCTTCCTCGGTATAGTCCTGCGGCATCTTGCGGATCGCAGTGCCGGCGTTGTTCACCAGGATGTCGAGCCGGCCGAACGCCGCCAGCGTGTCGGCGACCAGCTTCACGCAGGCCGCCTTCTTCGTCACGTCGCCGGCGATGAAGGTGCACTTCGCACCGAGCTCGCGCAGCGCGCCGAGGGCCGGGCCCGCCTTGTCGGCATTGCGTCCGGCGATCGCGATCGAGGCACCGCACGACGCCATACCCTCCGCCATCGCCAGTCCGATGCCGCCATTGCCGCCGGTGACCAGCGCCACCTTTCCGCTCAGATCGAACAGTTGCATCGCTATGCTGCTCCGCGCCTGACGTCGGCGCGCGATTCGGCCAGGTGATCGAACTTCCGCCGGTAGGTGCCGAGACCGAGCGTCTGCGAGCGCAGTTCGATGATCAGGTCGTGCAGCTCCGCCTCGGGCACCAGCGCCACAACCTCGTCCCAGCCTGCCCAGCCCTCCTTCTCGGAGAAGCCGAGGATCTGTCCGCGCCGACCGGTCAGCAGCCGCTGTGCGCGCGGCGTGAACTCGTTCGGTACGCTGATCGTGACGTGGTCCACCGGCTCGAGCAGGACCGGCTCGGCTTTCGCCAGGCCCTCTTTCATCGCCAGACTGGTCGCGGTCTTGAACGCCATGTCGGAGCTGTCCACCGAGTGGAAGCCGCCATCCACCAGGGTCACCGAGATATCGACGACGGGGAAGCCGAACGGTCCCTTCTTTGCCGATTCTTCCGCCGCCTCGGCGACCGCGGGGATGAAGTTGCGCGGCACCGCGCCGCCGACGATCTTGTCGACGAACTCGAAGCCCTCGCCGCGCGGGCGCGGCTTGATGTCGATCTTCACGTCGGCGAACTGCCCGTGCCCGCCGCTCTGCTTTTTCAGCCGGCCGTGCTCGTGCACGGCGCGGCGGATCGTCTCCTTGAACGCCACCTGCGGCTTGTGCGTCGCCACCTTCAGCCCGTAGTCCCTGGCCAGCCGGTCCACCGTGGAGTTCAGGTGCATCTCGCCCTGGCCGTGCAGCACCGTCTCGCTGGTGTCCTGCTGCTGCTCCATCGACAGGGTCGGATCGGCCTCGCGCTGCTTTTGCAGTGCCCCGCTGAGCTTCGCATCGTCCTTGTGGTCCGACGTCGCGATGGCGAGCGAATAGACCGGCTGCGGCGCCGTGGGGAACGGCAGCTGCTCGGGCGTTGCACCAGGCGATACCGTCGCGCCGGTCGGCACGCCATCGAGCCGGCCCAGCGCCACCAGATCGCCTTCGCTGGCCTCCGCGACCTTCGCAAGCTCGCCGCCCGGCATGCGATAGATGCCGCCAAGCCGGGTGCCGCCCAGCGTGGCGCCATCCTTGATCGACCCACGCCAGATGCGTGCATAGGACAGCTTGCCGGTGTGGCCGGCGTGAACGGTCTTGAAGATCTGCGCGAGCGGCGGGCCGTCCGGCTCGATCATCCCGCGCGCCGCGGTCTCGGCTGCCATCGGCGTATCGTGGCGCAGCGCCTTCCACAGCCGCCGCACGCCGCCCGTGCTCTCCGCGGAACCCAGCAGCACCTCGATGACCGCGCCCGCCGCCAGGTCCTTGCGCAGGTCGTTGTAGATCTCCGCCGTGGTGGGCTTCACATCCTCGAGCACCTTCTCGAGCAGCGTGTCGTCGCGATCCGCCAGCACCTCGACCAGCTTGTTCAGCGCCTCCTCTTCGTCGTCCTGCATGGCGGACGGCACCTGAATCAGCTCCGACGCCTGGCCCTTGCGGTACCTGTAGGCCCGCTCGCTCACCACATCGACGTAGCCGGTCACCGTCTCGCCATCCACGATGGGCACCTGGCGCAGCACCAGCGGCGACTTCGCGAAGCCCTGCAGCGCGGACAGCGTGTCGCCGACGCTGCCTTCCAGCGTGTCGATCTTGTTGATGAACAGCATGTGCGGGATACCGTCGTCGGCCAGTTGCTTGAGCAGCGGCGCCACGGTCAGCGCACGGGCCGGCGCCGGCTCGCACACCACAACCGCAAGATCGACCATCGCCAGCGCACAGCGTGTCTCATAGGCGAATTCGACCGAGCCGGGACAGTCCAGCACCGACCACGCATCGCCGAGATAGGAACAATGGCCAAGCCGGATCTCGGTGGTCGCCGGCCGGTTGCGCGGGTCGGCCGGCCGCTTGACCGGGGTGCCGGCAACCTCCATCAGAGCCTCGAACAGCGTTGACTTGCCGCTGCTGTAGGGTCCGACCAACGCCACCGAGCGGGGACTTCTGCCGTTTTCAGTTCCTGACATGCGGGCGCCCTCCCATCGAGCTGTTCGGTGGCGATTCTAGCGAAGTTTCTGTGACAGGCGAGTCCGGCAATCAGTCCGCGGCAAGGTCCTGCTCGATCAGCTCGGCCTGTTCGAAACCGCGGATATGCGTGCTGAGCTTCTCCAGCAGTTTCAGCAGCATGTTCCACTCGGCGCGGCTCAGACCTTCCGCCAGCTGGCTTTCCAGCGCACAGGCAAGCGGGACCATGCCCTCATACACCGTCATGCCGCGGCGGGTCAGACGCAGCAGCCGGCCCCGGCCATCGAGCGGATCCTGGTTCTGACGCAGCAGGCCGCGCGCCACCAGGCTGGCAGCGGCGCGGCTCACCTTTACCTTGTCCATCGCCGAATGTTCGCCGACGGAACTGGGGGACAGCGTATCGAACCGTCCGACAATCGCCAATACGCGCCACTCCGGGATGCTGAGCCCATAGGCCTGGGCATAGTGGCGTGCGAACAGACGCTGAACGCGGTTCGATGTGACCGACAGACGGTAAGGCAGAAAGTCCTCCAACCTGAACGGCGTACCGTTCCGCGCCGATGTCTGCCGGCGCATCCTCCCTGTATTTGTTTTCATTGGTAACTATCCTCTTGTCCGGCGCGCAAAATATATCCTGCCGGCCCACCGCACGCCAGCCCGGCCCGGCGGCCGGCGTCACCCGATGCGAAGCAGTGCGAGCAGGCGCCGCCAGAGCAGGCGCCAGAGCAAGGTCCCGGCGCGGAGGCTTGCGTATTCCGGCGCCGGTGCGCCGGCAAGACGCGCCTCGAGATTGGCGACGAAGCTTGCCATGATCGCGCCGGCAAATTCCTCGATGACGCGGCCGCGGGCGAACTGGGCCAGCGGGCCGCGCAGCGTATAGGCAGCCTCGATCAGCAGATCGGTCGATGCGGAATTCGCCTCGCACAGACGCGCCACGACCTGTGCGCTGAGATGAGTGCCGGTGCGGCCGTCGCGTCCTGTGCCGGTGATCCCGGCCTGGCGCCGCGCCGCATCGAAGGTCACGCTGCCCTCGCCCACGAACAATGTCTCGATCGGCCCGAGCGAAGCACGTATCTCGCCGCGCATGCGGTTTCCGGACAGCTCGATCAGGCGCGCTCCGGGTACGCATGCAACGATCCCCTGGATGTCGCCGACGGCCGACCATACGGCGGCGATCGGCTGGCCGATCCGCACCGTCTGCACGAAGTCCGGCGTGAAGGTGGCGGCAGCCGCGGGTGCGGCGAGCAGCGTTTCGGCGCGCGGCCGCGGCGGCAGATCCGGCAGGCGTGCCGGCTCAGGTTCCGCTACAGCAACGCCTTCGCCGAGTACGCGCCGGATCGCCCGCACGATCCCGGCATAGCCGGTGCAGCGGCACAGGTTGCCCGCGAGTTCCAGGCGTATCCGTGCCTCATCGGCATCGGGCAACCGCTGCACGATGTCGCGGGCGGTGACCAGCATGCCGGGCGTGCAGTAGCCGCACTGCAAGGCGTGTTCCGCGGTGAACGCCGCGCGCAGGCGAACGATCAGCGGATCATCGTCCAGCCCTTCGATCGTGCGCACCTCCGCGCCGTCGCACGCAACGGCGAACGCAATGCACGAGCGCGCGGGAGCGCCGTCGATCAGCAGCGTGCAGGCACCGCAGACGCCGTGCTCGCAGCCGAGATGCGTTCCGGTCAGCAACCGGTCCTCGCGCAGGAAGTCCGCCAGATGGATGCGCGGCGCCACCTCTGCCGTTACGGCGTCGCCATTGACGGTCAGCGAGATCCGGCTCATGCCGCAGCCCGGGCGAAAGCCCGTCGCAGCACCACGAGCTGCATATGACGCTGCACCGGATCGAGTGCACGGAGCGCATCGGCGGCTCCGTCCATCGAAGCTGCGTCGCCCTGCAGCAGCAGTGGCCGGCCGCCGAGTGCCCCGATTACCACGCGTCGCGTGTCGCCGCGCAGCAGCACCGCCGCCATGGCGTGGGCGAAATCGCCGGGCTTGCGGCAGGCTTTTTCGTAGGCCCAGCGCGCGTCGCCGGACAGCCGGGGGATGCGGATGTCGCGCAGCAGCTCGCCGGCCTGCAGCGCGGTGCGGAACGCGCCCTGGTTGAAATCCGCCGCGTGCAGACGGCGAGCACCATCGGGGCCTTGCAGCAGCACGCTCGCATCGAGCGCGATCAGCACCGTGACCCAGTCCGCCGCGGGGTCGGCGTGGCACAGGCTGCCGCCGATCGTGCCGCGATTGCGCACCGCCCGATACGCAATGGACGCCGCGACGCGCGCCAGCACGCCGGCGCCGATGTCCGGTGTCAGCCCATCGGCGATCGCGCTGTGCGTGACGCAGCTGCCGATCGTCACCGCATCGACATCGGTATCGACGCCGCACAGCTCCGGCAGCCGATTCACCTGCACCAGCAGGCGCGGCTGTGCCAGGCGCAGGTTCAGCATCGGCCCCAGCGACTGCCCGCCGGCCAGCGCGCGCGCGCCTGCCGCGCCTGCCAGCAGGTCCACTGCCTCTGCCAGGGTGGTGGGGCGCGCATGCTCGAACGCCGCGGCCTTCATGCCTGCCGCGCGAGCAGCGCGGCCACGATGCGCCGCGGCGTGACCGGCAGTTCGGTGATCTCCACCCCGAGCGGTGCCAGTGCGTCGTTCACCGCATTGGCGATCGCCGCCGGCGGCCCGATCGCGCCACCCTCGCCGATGCCCTTCTGGCCGAACTGCGACAGCGGCGAGGGCGTCTGCATGTGCAGGATGCGTGGCTCCGGCACTTCGGTTGCACCAGGAAGCAGGTAGTCCGCGAGCGTCGAGCCGAGCGGTTGCCCGGCGTCGTCGTACGGCATCTGCTCATACAGCGCAGTGCCGATGCCCTGCGCCGTGCCGCCGATCACCTGTCCGTCGACGATCTGCGGATTGATCAGCGTGCCGCCGTCCTCGCAGATCGCGTAGTCGAGGATGCAGACGTCGCCCAGTTCGGTATCGACTGAAACCACCGCGGCGTGCGCCGCGTAGCTGAACGTGCCGGAATCGCGCAGCGGCCGGTAGCCCGCGGTCACTTCCAGTCCCGCGCCGGCGACGTCGGCGGGCAGATCCTGTGGCCGGAGATACCAGGTCCGCGCAACCTCCGCGATTGCCACGCTGCCCGTCGGGCCCTGCACCACGCCATTACCGACGCGCACCGTGTCTGGCGGCGCCTGCAGCAGATGCGCGCCGATATGGCCGATGCGTTCGGCCAGTTCGCGGCACGCGGAACCTACCGCACCTCCTGCCATCACCATGCAGCGCGAGCCCCAGGTCCCGGTGGAATACGGCGTCAGTGCCGTGTCGCCGTGGACCACGCGGATCGCGGCGAGCGGAATGCCCAGTACCTCGTGCGCCACCTGCGCCAGCGTCGTCTCCAGACCCTGCCCGTGGCTCTGGATGCCGACGCGCAGTTCCAGCCCGCCATCTGGCGTCATCCGCGCCACGGCCTGCTCGAAGCCGGGGATCATCGGGATGCCCCAACCGGCATAGACCGTCGTGCCGTGCGCCGCCTGCTCGCAGAAGATGCTGCAGCCGAAGCCGATGCGAAGCGGCCCGTTCGCCTCCGACTGCCGGCGGCGCACCGCTTGCAGGTCGATCGCCTCGATTACACGGCGCAGGCATTCCGGATAGTCGCCGCTGTCGAAATACTTGCCGGTGATGTTCTCGAACGGCATTGCGGCGGTGGGGACGAGGTTACGCAGCCTCACTTCGTGCGGCTCCAGTCCCGCCTGGCGCGCCACCGCGTCCAGCGTCACCTCGAGCGCGAAACAGACGCCGGCGCGCGCGACGCCGCGATACGGCAGGATCGGCGGCTTGTTGGTCGCAGCGGAGAAGGTGCGGCAGCGGTAGGCCTGCATAGTGTAGGGACCAGGCAGGATCGACGCCACCTGCGCCGCCTCCAGGCACGCCGAAAACGGGTAGGCGGAATAGGCGCCCGCATCGACCACCGCCTCGGCATCGATGCCGATCAGCGTACCGTCGGCTTCGGCGTGCAGCGTGATGTCGTAGTCGTGCTCACGGCAGTTGGCGTTGCCGGTGAGCTGTTCGCGCCGGTCCTCGATCCAGCGCACCGGCCGGCCGAGCCGACGGGCCAGATACGCAGCACAGACCTCCTCCGGCAGCAGGATGCCCTTGTAGCCGAAGCCGCCGCCGATATCGGGTGCGACGACGCGGATGCGCGCCTGATCCAGCCCAAGGCACCCGGCGAGGCCGGTGCGCACGATGTGCGGCAACTGGGTCGATGTGTATACCAGCAGCTGTTCCAGCCGCCGGTCCCACGTCGCCACGACGCCGCGGCCTTCCAGCGGAGACATGCACTGCCGCGCGGTGCGCAGCCGCCGGCGCACGACGATCGGCGCGGGGACCGCGAAGCGCTCGGGCGCGACCGCGACGAAGGTCTCCAGGAAAATGTTGTCGTCCCAGTGTTCATGCAGCCGCGTCGCGCTGTGCAAGGCTGCGCGCATGTCCACGACTGGCGGCAGTTCGTCGAATTCAACCTCGACCGCCGCCGCAAGGTCTTCCGCCTCGGCGCGGCTGGAGGCGACGCACACCGCGATCGCCTCGCCGACATGGCGCACCCTGTCGGTCGCCAGCACCGGTTGCACCGACGGCTTGAACCCGGGCAGCCCGGAGACCGCGACGATCGGCTGCACGCCAACGAGGTCCGCCGCAACGAAGACCGCAGCCTGCGCGCCGGCCGGTTTGTGGATGGCGCGAATGCGCGCATGCGCGACGGGGCTGCGCACGAAGGTGAGGTCGCGCATGCCAGCGAGCCGGATGTCGGCGATGAACTCGCCCTTGCCGCGCAGATAGCGGTCATCCTCAAGGCGCGGCACGGACTGGCCGATACCCTCGCCACGCACGGTCTCCTGCATCCTGCGCCCTTTCCGCTTGCACCATTCGCGACGGCGTCAGCATACTGCGGACAGGCATTCCCACAACGCGCAAGGACATCGCGATGGACACAAGGTTCGACCTGCTGCTGCGTGGTGGCCGGGTGATCGATCCTGTCTCGGGCCGCGACGGCATCGCGGATATCGGCATTGCCGACGGCCGGATCGCCGCGATCGACGCATCGTTGCCTGCGGCGACGGCCCGGCAGGTGATCGACGTCGCGGGCAAGATCGTCATTGCCGGCATGATAGACACCCATGCGCATGTCTATCAGCACGTGACGGGACGCTTCGGCCTGAACGCCGACATGGTGGGCGTGCGGTCGGGCGTCACGACCGTGGTGGACCAGGGTGGGCCGAGCTGCATGACCATTCCGGGCTTCCGGCACTTCGTCGTGGAGAAATCGGCAACCCGCGTGCTGTGCTTCATCTCCGCCTATCTGGTGGGCGGGCTCGAGGGCCATCTGTACCCCGCGCTGTATGGGCCGGAACAGGTGGACGTGAAGGCGACGATCCGCGCCGGCCGTGCCAATGCCGACATCGTGCGCGGCGTAAAGGCACATGCTGAGATCGGCGGCGCGTCGCGCTGGGGACTGGAGGTCATCAAGCTCGGCAAGCGCATCTCCAGCGAGTTGGGCGTGCCGCTCTACATCCATCTCGGGCAGATCTGGCCGGTGAAGGACGGCGCGACAATCGATCCGGACGAGGTGGTACGCGCACTGATGCCGCTGATGGAGCCGGGCGATGTGCTGGCGCATCCGTTCACCCGCCATCCGGGCGGCTTCGTATCCACCGCCACGGGCGAGGTCCATCCCGTGGTGTGGGCGGCGCTGGAGCGCGGCGTGACCGTCGATGTCGGGCATGGCTCGCACTTCAGCTTCGAGATGGCGCGACGTACGCTGGCCGCCGGCATCCGTCCGCATACGCTGGGCGCCGACATGCACGGCTACAACGTGCGTGTGCCCGGCGAGAGCGATACGGCGGCGCGGCAGGAGAACCCGTTTGCCGGCGTGGCGCCGTTCAACCTGACGCATGCGATGACCGAGTTGATGACGCTCGGGCTCAGCCTGCCTGAGGTGGTGGCGACGGTGACCAGCAATCCCGCGCGCATGCTGCAACTGGAGGACAGCATCGGTGCGCTGCTGCCAGGACGCGAGGCTGACGTCTCGGTGCTCGACCTGCTTCTCGGGCGCTTCACATTGTCGGACAACAGCGGCGAGAAGGTGATCGCAACGGAGATGCTGACCCCGGCCTTCGCGCTGCGTGCCGGCAAGGTGCTGCAGGCGGACAGCGCCTTGATCCCGCCGCCGGCGCTGCTGGCGGCATAGATGCTGGCCGGCGAGATATCGCGCCACGTCGTCGCGGCCGGCGGACGCTTCTCCGCCCGTCTGGAAACGGGCGATCTGCTGCGCATCGTCGATACGCACGGCCAGCAGGCGGTGGACTTCCTGTGCTATGCGGCCACCCTGCCGCGCGATCGCTACAACGCCGCCAACACGATGAAGATCAACGGCAACATCTATCTGGGCAAGGGCACGAAGCTCTATTCCGAGCGCGCCCAGGTCCTGATGCGCATCGTCGAGGACACCTGTGGCCGCCACGATACGATCGGCGGATGCTGCAGTGGCTGGAGCAACCTGGCGCGCTACGGAATGAAGGACACGCCGGGATGCCATGCCAACTTCGTAGCGGAGCTGGCGACGTGGTCGCTGTCGCCATCGGACGTGGTGGCCAACGTGAACTTCTTCATGAACGTGCCGGTGCAGCAGGATGGCGCGATGGCGATCGAGCCGGGACTGTCCAAGGCGGGTGACTACGTCGAACTGATCGCCGAAGCGCCGGTGATTGCGGTGTTGTCGAACTGTCCGCAGCGCTTCAATCCGGCGGCGGGTTTCGGTCCGACGCCGATCGAGGTGATCGTCCGCCGCGCGTGATCCGCTATCCGCGCATCCCGATCACCACCGGTCGCTTGGTGATGTCGATGCGCGCCTCGATCCATTCAACGAACTTCGCCGTCGGGTAGCTGATCAGGAAGTAGATCACCGCGACCATCGCGAAGATCTCGAAATGCTTGTAGGTGGCGGAGGCGAGCAGTTGGCCGCTGAACATCAGGTCGCGCATGGTGATGACGGACACCAGCGCCGAATCCTTGAAGATCGACACGAAGAAATTCCCGAGCGACGGAACGATGATGCGGATCGCCTGCGGCAGGATGATCCGTCGCATCAGCAGCCGGCGCGACATCCCGACGGATGAGCCAGCCTCCCATTGGCCTTTAGGGATCGCCTGGATGCCGGATCGGAACACTTCGGCCATGTAGGCGGCATAGTTCAGGGTCAGTCCCAGCGCACCGGATACGAAGGGCGTCAGCACGATGCCCGCGTAAGGCAGCACGTAATAGATGAAGAACAGCTGGAGCAGCAGCGGCGTGCCGCGGATGAACTGGATGTAGCACGCCGCCAACGCCCGCAGCGGAGCGATGCGCGAGATGCGGGTGATGCCAATGATCAGACCGAACAGCAGCGCCAGGGCAAACGCCAGCAGCGATACCGTGATCGTCAGCACCGCGCCTTCCAGCAGCGACGGCAGGAAGGTGATCATGTCGTCGAGGGAGAAGATCATGTTGTTCCAGCGAAACCCTCTGTCTTGGCAGCGGCACTTCTTCCGTCATTCCCTCGGCGAAGACGTGGCTGGCGGGGCCGAGCCCCGCCATGACGTGGGGGAGAGAGGCGACGCGTCTCAGTTGTTGTAGCCGGTCATCCCCCAGGTCGACAGGATGTCCTTCATCTTGTCGTTGTACTGCATCCACTGCACCGCGGACGAGAACGCGGTCACCCACTGGATGTCGCCCTGGCGGAATGCGTAGCTGCTGTACCCGGTTGGGTTCTTGAAGGTGCGCGGCTCGTAGTCATCGACCAACTCGATCTTCCACTCCGGATGGTCCTTCATCAGCGCGGACACCACTGGCTGGTCGAACAGCGCGGCGTCGGTGCGGCCGATGGCGAGTTCGGGAACGATCTGTGCCCAGTCCTTGTAGCCCTGGAACTTTACGCCCGGCACCGCCTGCAGCCACTCGGCGTAGTTGGTGCCGAGCAGCGTGCCAACGGTGAAGCCCTTCAGGTCCGTCAGCTTGTGCAGCTTGTTCGGGTTGCCTTTCGGCACCACGAGGCCTTCGGCGTAGTAGTAGGTGGGGAAGCAGAAGTTCACCACCTTCGAACGGTTCTTGGTGTAGTGGATCGAATCGCCGACGATGTCGAAGCGTCCGTCCAACAGCCCGGGAATCAGCCCATCGAACGTCACGGTCTGCACGTCGATCTTGTCGATCTTCAGCATCTTGGCGATGTACTTGATGATGTCGCCATCAAGCCCGGTCCATTCCTTGGTCTTCGGATCCAGGAACGAGTAGGGCCAGTCGTTCGACGTGCCGACCACCAGGCCCTTCTTCTGGATCTTCGCCAGTAAATCGTCGTCCGAGTTGATCTTGATCAGCGAGAAGTCCGGATACGCCGTGCTGTCCACCGGCGGCGGTGCGGCCGCCGCAGCGTAGGCGGTGCTGGTTCCCGCGGCGAGCACCGCGCCCGCACCACCGATCGCACCGGTCCGCATCAGTCCCCGACGGCCAAGCCGGTTTATGTTGTCAGTCATGTTGTTCTGTCCCCCTGTTATGGAAAATCACTCTGCGCTGCCGTTCCGGTTCAGGATGGATTGCAGGAACTGCCGCGTGCGTGGGCTGCGTGGATTGGTGAAGACCGTGGCCGGCGGCCCGTCCTCGACGATGTTGCCGGAATCCATGAACACCACGCGGTCGGCCACCTCGCGCGCGAAGTCCATCTCGTGCGTGACCACGATCATGGTCATGCCCTCGCCGGCCAGTTGCCGCATGACGCGCAGCACGTCGCCGACCAGCTCGGGATCGAGTGCCGAAGTTGCCTCGTCGAACAGCATCAGCTTGGGATTCATCGCCAGTGCGCGGGCGATCGCCACGCGCTGCTGCTGTCCGCCGCTGAGCTGATGCGGGTATGACCTCGCCTTGTCGGACAGGCCGACCTTGGCCAGCAGTTCCAGCCCGCGCGCCTGGGCCTCCGCAGGCGGAATGCGCAGCACGTGCACCGGCGCCTCGATCACGTTGCCCAGCGCGGTCAGATGCGGGAACAGGTTGAACGACTGGAACACCATGCCGATCTGCGCGCGGATCGCCTCGATGCGCCGATCGGGATCCACGACCGTCTTGCCGTTCTGCTTGTAGCGATACACCGGCTGTCCCTCGAAGTGGATCGTGCCGTCGTCGATCGTCTCGAGGTGATTGATGCAGCGGAGCAGGGTGGATTTCCCCGCGCCCGACGGTCCTATGATGCAGACCACCTCGCCGCGCGGCACCGACAGCGATACTTCGGTCAGCACTTCCAGCCGGCCGAACGACTTCCAGATTCGGTCCAGCCACACGATCGGTGTGGCTTCGCCCATGGCTGATCCGTCGCTCACGGACCGATCAGCCGCATTCCGCTGTTGAAACCGCCCGCCACATTCGCCAGCCGCATCAGCTCTGTTCGCTCAAGTACAAGATCGGCGGCGGTCCCGCAATCGCCGGTGCCGGCATCGGTGGGACCGCCGGCCCAGTGCACGCGGTATTCCGGCGGCCGGCTCATGCGCCGCGCCTCGACCACGAGGCTGCCGCCGCGACCCGCCATGACGACGGGACTGAGCACGCAGCGCTCACCCTGTCTTGCGATGCCGGAATCCGAGGGTTCGGCGATCGCAGCGCGCACCGTCCAGCGCTCGCTCGCCGCCGAATCCGACCTGAAGACGATGATCCCACCGACCGCAGGCCCGAACTGCTCGAGTTCCAGCATGATCCAGAGACCTGTGGTCACCGTCAGCAGTGCACCCGCGGACAACGTGAGAATGGCGGTCATCAGCGAGGTGTCGGCACTGTGCCGCGGCGGGCGCCCGGCGATCTCGCGTATGCGGCGGCGCCACTGCGTTCTCATGTCGGCTCGTAGATGCCAACGTGCAGGTCGGTCGGATACCAGCCGGCCACCGGATTGAAGTCCTGCGGACAGGCCGACAGCGCGACGATACTGTCCACCCACGCCTTGAACACCACGCAGTCGCCGGGCTTCGATGGATTGTCGCCGGTTTCCACCCTTCCGTCGGGGAACACGCCGACGTTCATGAACAAATTCACCGGCTGCGGCACGAAGCGGACGCCGCTGCCGAGATAGGGCGACATCACCTGGCGGAAATTCCCGGTGCAGCTCGCGTGCTCGCCCTGCACGCCGTACAGCCGGTAGCGATGCTCGTCGCATGGCGCCGTCAGCAGGTCATGCACGCCGCAGGTGTCCTGCACAAGCTGCAGAATCGGCCGGCGGTGGTTGGTGTGGAACGATTCGCCGGGCCGCGGGCACAGCCGATTGACCCAGACCCGCGTGTGCATGGCGGACAGGTGCTCATCGAGGTCAGCGCCGTTGTACACCCAGAAGTCGCCGGCCTGCTTGCCGCACGGATCGACGATCTTGAGGGTACTGTCCGGCGCCCAGGCGGTCTGCCCAGCCGGTGCGCGCCGTGACCACCGCCTGGCGGACCAACCGGAGCCGCAGGGTGAGCTTGCCGTTGAGATCGAGCGCAAGGGTCTCGTCCATGTCGATGAGCGACGCAGCAAGCCATGTGCCACCCAATCCGCCCGCTCGCCTGTCATGCAGGAGCTGTTATGCACCGAATTAAGGCAGCGCGTGACCGAAATACGGGCTGTTGCATCAGTATTCGGTAAGAACCTCCCGCAGCGTGCGGCCGTGATAGGCGGTGCGCATGATGCCCCGCCGTTGCAGCGCCGGTACCAGGCCTTCGGTGACCTCGACGATGAACCGGCGATTGGTGCGCTGGAATGGCGTGCTGATCAGGAACCCGTCGCCGCCGATCGCCTCGGCTGCGTTGCCCATGCGCTCCGCCACGGTGTCCGGCGAGCCGACGAAATCCACTTCGGAGCCCGGCGCGCCGAACCGCTCCATGGCGAGCTGGCGCAGCGTCTTGCCGCTGCCCCATTGGGCGAACTTGTCGAGCGAGCCCTGCTCGCCATTGGTCGTCAACCGAGGCAACGGCTGGTCCAGGTCGTACTGCGAAAAATCGATGTCCGTCACCGTAGCGGTGCTCGCCAGCGCTCGCTCGATGAAATGCGGCGACGACACCAGGCGTCGGCGCTTCGCCTCGGCCTCGGCGTCCGTTTCGCCAAGGATCGGATAGACCAGGAACAGCACCTTTATATCGTCGGGGTTGCGGCCGAACGACACCGCGTGGCGGCGCACGTCGTCCCGGTACTGTTTCATCCCCTCGATGCCATTGGCGGTTGCGATGATCGAGTCGGCATGGCGCGCCGCGAAGGCGCGGCCGCGCGGCGAGCCTCCGGCCTGGACGAACACCGGCTTGCCCTGCGGCGAGCGCACCGTGTTCAGCGGGCCGCGGCATTTGTAGTACTTGCCTTCGAAATGGATGGGCCGGACCTTGCGGAAGTCGGCATAGGTGCCGGTGGCCCGGTCCATCACCACCGCGTCCGCATCCCATGAGTCGAACAATTTGCAGACAAGATCGACGTATTCGTCCGCCATCTCGTAGCGCTGTTCGCGCGGTGGCAGCTTGTCGAGACCGAAGTTCTGCGCCGCGGTATCCTCGCCCGACGTGACGATGTTCCAGCCGAAGCGACCGCCGGCGATGTGGTCCAGCGTTGAGCAGAGCCGCGCCAGCATGAACGGCGGGTAGGCGAGCGTGGACATCGTCGCCACGACGCCCATCCGCGTGGTCGCCGCCGCGATCAGCGCGGCGAGCGGCGCCGGATCATGCTTGGGCACCTGGAGCGCGTGCTTCAGCGCCGAACTCGGCGCTATGGCCATAGGCCTCGGACACCATCAGCGTGTCCTCGATCATGATGTAGTCGAAGCACGCGCGTTCCAGCGCCTGTGCCATGTCCACGTAGAACCTGCCGTCCCAGGGCGAACCGCCCGATGCCACCGGGCTGTCCCACTCGCCTGGCGTGAAGTTCATGAACCAGCCCAGATGAAGTGGCTTCACGGTCATCGCCTGCGCCTTCCTCTCGTCAGTCCGGGAAGCCCGGCCAGCAAGTCCCAGGCCAGCCCGCTGGCACATGGGTTGCTTCGGTGCGGATGCGAATGAGAGACAGAGGGGGCGACTGGATGCTGAGACGCACTGTGCTGACCGGGGCCGGATCGGCGGCCTTGATCGGCCTCGCCGGCGCGCGCGCCGCGCGGGCGGACGTGATGGATGAGGTGAAGAAGCGCGGCACGCTGGTGGTCGGGATGGAGGCCGCCTACGTGCCCTATGAGTTCTTCAAGGACGGCAAGATCATCGGCTACGATCCGGATATCATCGATCATTTCATCCCCAAGCTGGGGGTGAAGGTGCAGCTGGTGGACACCGCCTGGAACGGCATCATCCCCGCGCTCTACGCCAAGAAGTTCGATATCATCGTCTCGGCGATGACCATCACCAAGGAACGCGCCGAGAAGGTGCTGTTCTCGATGCCCTACGCCGATGCCAGCAACGTCATCCTGCTGCGCGCCAACGAGGACAAGATCAAGACGGCGGACGATCTCTCCGGCAAGGTGGTCGGCGTGCAGATCGGCAGCGCCGCGGCCGGCATCATCAAGACGTTCGAAACGAAGCTCAAGGACCGCCGGCAAGCCCGGCTACGCCGACGTGAAGCAGTACGAGCACTACCCCGAGGCGTATCAGGACCTGCTCAACAAGCGCATCGACGCGGTGGTGAACTCCAAATCCACCATGCTGGTGGTGATGAAGGACGCGCCCGGCAAGTTCAAGATGATCGGCGGCGTATCCGACATCACCGCCTATTTCGGCATGGCGTTCCGCAAGGAGGACGTGGCGTTCCATGCCTTCGTCAACGATCAGCTCGCCGAGCATGAAGAAGGACGGCACGCTGGCCAAGCTGCAGGAGAAATGGTTCGGCTCGACCATGGATACGCCGAACGAGGTGCCCGAAGTGCTGCCCTGACGCCCCGCCGTCATGCCCGACTTCGACTGGTCCGTGATGTGGTACGCGGCGCCCTATATGTTGCAGGGCGCCGTGGTCACGTTGGAGATCTCCATCTGCGCACTGGCGCTCGGCACGGTGGTGGGGATCGTCTGCGGCCTGCTCAGCGTGTCCGATCTTGCCATACCTAAGGCGATCGTGCGCGCCTACGTGTATTTTGTCCGCGGCACGCCGGCGCTGGTGCAGATCTTCCTGGTGTATTTCGCGCTGCCGCGCGCCGGACTGGAACTGTCGTCGTTCCTCAGCGGCGTGGTGGCGCTGGCGTTCAACTCCGGCGGCTTCATCTCGGAGATCGTGCGCGCCGGGCTGCAATCGATCGACGCCGGACAGACCGAGGCGGCGCTGTCGATCGGCATGACCAACCGTCAGTCGATCCTGTTCATCCTGCTGCCGCAGTCGCTGCGCCGGATCACCCCGCCGCTGACCAACGAGGTGATCACGCTGGTGAAGAGCTCGTCGCTCCTGTCGGTGATCTCGATCACCGAGCTGACGCGGTCGGCGCAGGTCATCATCGCCGAACGCTTCACGCCGTTCGAGCTGTACGCCGAGCTGGCGGTGTTCTACCTGGTGATGATCTCGGTGCTGGCGTGGTTCTCCGAGTTCGTCGAGAAGAAGCTGGCATGACGGCGGCACCGCTGCTGGCGATCCACGGTCTGTCCAAGGTGTTCGGCGACATCCCGGTGGTCGACCGCGTCGATCTGGCGGTGACGCAGGGCGAGATCGTCATGGTGATCGGCCCGAGCGGCGCCGGAAAGTCCACGCTGCTC
Organism: uncultured Alphaproteobacteria bacterium; assembly: GCA_963812075.1. Lineage (GTDB taxonomy): Bacteria > Pseudomonadota > Alphaproteobacteria > Acetobacterales > Acetobacteraceae > JAMXLO01. The sequence goes on along the minus strand of CAWETN010000008.1, from coordinate 709,385 downwards.
CGCTGCATCAACCGGATCGAGATTCCCACCACCGGTGAAGTCGTGCTCGACGGGGCGAACATGGCTGGCGACCGTCGCGACGGCCGGCTGGTGGCTGACAAGCCCGCCGCCACCGCCCGCAAGCGCCGGCACATCGGCATGGTGTTCCAGCGCTTCAACCTGTTCGCGCACCTGAGCGCCCTCGACAACGTCGCGATCGGCCCGCGCCGCGTGCTGGGGATGCGTTCCGCTGATGCGCGCGCGCTCGCCGCCGAGCAGCTGGCGCGCGTGCGGATGTCGGAGCATGCGGCGAAGCGACCGGCGCAGCTGTCCGGCGGCCAGCAGCAGCGCGTGGCGATCGCGCGCGCCATGGCCATGCGCCCGGTGCTCATGCTGTTCGACGAACCAACCTCGGCGCTGGACCCCGAGCTGGTGGGCGAGGTGCTGGAGGTGATCCGCAGTCTGGCGCAGGACGGCATGACCATGCTGGTCGTCACGCACGAGATGCAGTTCGCCCGCGAGGTCGGCACGCGCCTGCTGTTCATGGACAGCGGTCGCGTTCTCGAGGATGCGCCGCCGGCCCGGTTCTTTGCCGCGCCGGAGAACCCGCGCGCCAAGGAGTTCCTGCGTCGGGTGCACTCGCCGAGGGCCGCCGCGGCGGAAGCCTAACTGACCGCCCGACCCAGCGACCGCAAAAGTGCAGTCATGCGTGCCGCCGGCGGTGCAGCATAGCTGCCGGCGCGCGCCGGTGGCAGCTTCAGCCGTGCCAGCGCTTCGCACAGCACGACCGCGGCACTGACACCTTCCACGACGGGCACCCGCAGTGCGGGCTGCACCACCGCGGGGACGCCGGCCATTACCGCACCGATCAGCACGATCGTATCGACACCGTCTCGCTGCACCATGACCTCGGCGGCGGCACCGATCGTGCGTGCGGTCGCAGCCGGATCGGCGATGAGATCGAGCGGCGTCATCGGCAGCGTATGGATGGCGCCAAGCCGCGAGCCCAGCCCATAGGCATCGGCCATCTCGCGCAGGATCGTCGCGCTGTTGGCGGACATCACGATGGCACCGCAGCGGCCGCCAAGCAGACATGCCGTGTGCAGCGCTGCCTCGGTGATGCCGATCACCGGGATGTCCAGCATCTCGCGCGCTGCGGCGAGGCCGGGGTCCACCGATGCACCGATGATCGCGGCGTCGCACCCTTCCGCCGACAGTGCCAGTCGCTCGACCACCGCCGCGGCGGCGACCGCGGTCTCCACCCGGCTGCCGATTATGGCGGCGCCGAACCGCGCCGTGAGCGGCACGATCTCGGTGTCCGACGCGCTGGCGACGCGCGCCGCGTCGGCCATGCGATCGGTCACCGCCTGGGTCGTGTTGCCGTTGATCAGCAGGATCCGCATGCGATCAGGCGGCCGGATGCGTGGCGATCCAGTGGCGCGCGATCTCGATGCGGCGGGTGATCCACACCTCGGGCTTCTGTGCGATATAGTCGAGAAACCGCTGCAGTCCCGCCGCGCGCGCCGGATGGCCGAGCAGTCGCATGTGCATGCCGATCGACATCATCTTCGGCTGGGTGCGACCTTCCGCGTACAGCATGTCGAACGCGTCGCGCAGGAAGGCGAAGAACTGCTCGCCGTTGCCGACATTGCCGCGCATGAACTGGCCATCGTTGTTGGTGAGTGAGTAGGGCACCACCAGGTGTGGCTTGCCGCCGACCTTTACCCAGTACGGCAGTTCGTCGTCATAGGCGTCGCTGTCGTAGAGGAAGCCGCCCTCCTCGACCACCAACCGGCGCGTATTCACGCTTGGTCCATAGCGACAGTACCAGCCCAGCGGGCGGCTGCCCATGGTGCGCTGCAGGCTTCCGATCGCGCGCGCGATCTGGCTGCGCTCGGTCGCCTCGTCCATCGCGTAGTGCTTCACCCAGCGCCAGCCGTGGCAGCACAGGTCATGGCCTGCGGCCTGGATCGCCGCCGCGGCACGCGGGTTGCGCTCCAGCGCGAGCGCGCAGCCGAACACCGTCATCGGCAGGCTGCGTTCGGCGAACAGCCGCATCAGCCGCCAGAAGCCGACCCGGCTGCCATAGGCGAACATTCCTTCGGCGGCCAGGTCGCGGCCGCGCATCTCCGGATCGCGCACCGGTGACTCGGTGTGGCCGGTCTCGGAGAAGCCCTCGCCGTCCTGCACCGACGGCTCGGAGCCTTCCTCGTAGTTCATCACGAAGTTCAGCGCGATGCGTGCGCCGCCCGGCCACTTGGGATCGGGCGGGGTGTCGGCATAGCCGATCAGGTCGCGGTCATAGGTCATGGCATCCTCACTGTGCGAGCTGGCGGGCGAAGCCGATGGCGCGCTCCATCAACAGCAGCACAAGGAAGGCGAACACCACAAGAAGGCCCGACACAGCCGCCACGCGAACGTCCAGCGTGCTCTCCATCATGCCCCACATGCGGATCGGCAGCATGTCGGTCCGCGCCGAACCGAGGAACAGCGACACCGGCACGTTGTCGAGCGAGGAGACGAAGGCGAGGAAGGCGCCGGCGGCCACGCCCGGGCGGATCAGCGGGAAGATGACGCGGCGGAAAGCGAACCAGCGGGAGGCGCCGAGTGAGTCGGACGCCTCGAACAGGGTCGGATCGAGCTGCGCGATGGATGCGCCGGCGGTGCGCAGCACGAACGGTGCGATGACCACGGTGTGGCCAAGCGCGATCAGCGCCAGCGAGTTCGGCAGCCGCAGCCAGGCCACGAACATCAGCGCCGCCAGGCCGAACGCGATGCCAGGCAGGATCAGCGGGGTCATGAACAGGTTGTCGGCGATCCGCGCCGCCCGCCCGCCGGAACGGGCGATGGCAAGCGCCGCCGCGGTGGCAAGCGCCGTCGCCAGACACGACGCGATGGTCGCCACAATGACGCTGTGCAACGCGGCGACATGGATGAATCCCGACGACACCGGGTTCAGCAGTTCGGCGTACCAGTGCAGCGTCAGCCCCGGTGGCGGAAAGCGCAGCGCAGCCGATGTACTGAACGAGGTGAGCAGGACCACCACCACCGGCCCGATCAGGATGAGCAGGGAGAGCAGAGCCAGCAGTCCCAGCAAACCCGCAAGAAGCAGGTCGGCGGCGCCGAGGCCGATGCCGACCAGCACCGGCGGGCCGATGACGCGCTCAGCCATGCAGTCTGCGTCCGGTTGCGTTGAGCGCGGTGACCACCAGCAGGACCGACAGCATCAGCGTGAGCGCGATCGCCGCAGCCTGCGGCCAGTTGAAGATGACCATCGCCTGCTGCCACAGCAGCGACGGCAGATACACCAGGCGGCCGCCGCCGATGACGCTCTGCGAGATGAACGCGGTGGAGGAGGAGGCGAACACCAGCGTCGCACCGGCGAAAAGGCCAGGCAGCGCCGCCGGCAGCACGACGCAGCGCAGCGTGCGCGCCAGCGACGCGCCGAGTACCGCGGATGCATCGAGCAGCGCCGGATCGAGCCGGCCCAGCGTCGAAAGCAGCGGCAGCAGCATCAGCGGCATCTCGATCTGGGTGAGCGCCAGGATCAGGCCAGGCTCGGTCTGCAGCAGCACGAGGGGCGTGGAGGTGACGCCAAGCGCGACGCTGGCCTGCGCGATCACCCCGTCGCGTCCCAGGATGGCAATCCAGGCGAAGCTGCGCACGACCACCGAGGTGAGCAGCGGCAGCACCGACACGATCAGTATCAGACGTCGCAAGCCTGGCCCGCCGACCAGATGCAGCAGTGCCAGCGGCAGGGCGAGGCAGGCGGTGGCAACAACCGTCGCGGCGCCGAGTTTCATCGTATCGAGCAGCGCACGCAGGTTGAACGGATCGCCGGCGAACTCGGACCAGCCCTGCAGGGAGGCGCCGCGCAGCCTCTCGTCGGTGGCGAACGACGTCGCCGCCAGGATCAGCAGCGGCGCCAGGAAGAAGGCGACCTGCGCCAGCCCCAGCGGCGCCGCCAGCAGCACCGCGCGCCGCGTCTCGTTCACGCGCGATCCGCCGCCGGCGTCACTTCGCCACTTCCTTGTTGAACCGATCGATCCACTTCGCGCGCTGCAGGTTGATCTTCTGCCAGTCGTAGGTGACGAACTTGCCGATCTCGTCCACGCTCTTCATCGGCACGTCCGCACCCGGGTCGACGTCCTTATTCACCGGCGTCAGATAGTACGGCTTATTTGCCAGCTTGTCCTGGATCGGCGTCGCCAGCACCGCATCGATATACGCATACGCCTCGGGCACGTGCTGCGACCCCTTGGTGATGTGCATCGTCGTCACGAATGCGGACGCACCGGTGTCCGGCACCACGAACTCCACATCCACGCCGCGCGACTTCAACGTGGTGACCGTCTGCGTGTTGATGTACATGAGGTCGACCTGACCCTGCTGGAACAACCCGGGCAGCGCGGCCGGCGAGGCGACGGCGGCAACCTGCGGCAACGCCTTCTTGATCGCGGCGAAGGCCGGCTCGATGTCGGTGTCCGACCCGCCGAACGCCTTGGCGATTTCGATGATGCACATGGTGCCGAACGTCGTCTGCAGTCCGGTCAGCCCGAGATGCGTGACGAAGTCGGGCTTGAACAGGTCTTGCCAGCCGGATGGCTTCGCCACCTTCTTCGGATTGTAGGCGATCCCCACCACCTGCGCGGCGACGGCGGCGCCGTATTTGTCGATCAGCCCCGTCGGCACCTTCGACGCGTTCTTCAGCTTCGCACCATCGAACGGCTCGTACAGCTCGAAGTCGATGCCGGACGCGCGCGGCCCAGGATCCAGCACCATGACATCGAACGGCGGATTGCCGCGCGCGGCGCGCACCTTGGCGATCTCGTCCACCGCGAACAGCGGCTCGAAGGCGACGTCGATGCCGGCGTCGCTCTTCAGCGCGGGGGCGACGATGGCGCGGTACGCCTCCTCCCATGGGCCGGGATAGATCGCCGCGGTGACGTTTCCGGCAGCACTTGCCCGCCGGGTGAGCAGGGCCGGCGCGGCCAGCGAGCAGGCGAGCAGGGCTCGGCGGCGAAGCATCATGCGGGATCTCCGGTTGCGGGAAACAGGGCGGGGCGGGCGGTTGGAACCAGGCCGACATGCACCGGTCCGGGCGGTCGCGGCGGGCCGGTGCGCGGCTCTGTCACCTTCATCTCCACGCCTGACGCGGCGATGTCGTGCACCAGAGCCGCACCGAGCGGCGCCGATTGCCGCAGCTGCGCCGGCATGCGGTCGGAAGCAGGCTGGTCGTGCAGCATCAGTTGGTCAGGCCGCACCGACAACAGCACACGGGTGCCGGCGGACGCGGCGCCCGGCCAACCTACGATCAGGTCTGCGCCCGCATCGAGACGCACCGCGCAGTCGCCGTTGCCCACGCGCATGACACGTCCCGGCAGCACGACGCTCACGCCGACGAAGCCGGAGACGAACAGGCTTGCGGGCTCATCATAGACCCGCGCCGGCTCGTCCACCTGTTCCAGCCGTCCCGCACGCATCACCGCCACGCGGTCGGCCATGCTCATGGCCTCGTCCTGGTCGTGCGTCACCATCACCGTGGTCAGCGCAAGCCGCCGCTGCAGCCGGCGGATTTCCAGCTGCAGGTCGAGGCGCAGCGCGCGGTCCAGGGCGGCGAACGGCTCGTCGAGCAGCAGCACCGTGGGCTCGGTCGCAATGGCACGCGCCAGCGCGACGCGCTGCTGTTGGCCGCCGGACAACGCACGCGGCAATCGGCTGGCGAAATCGGTCATGCGTACCGCGTCCAGCGCCGCTGCGACGCGCCGTGTCGTCTCAGTCCGGCTCGTGCGTCTCGCGCGCAGGCCGTAGGCCACGTTGTCGGCCACCGTCAGGTTCGGAAACAGCGCGTAGTTCTGGAACACGATGCCGACGCCGCGCCGGCCCGGCGGCAGGTGATCGATGTGCCGGCCGTCGATCAGGATCGCCCCCGTCATCGGCCGAAGGAAGCCGGCGATGGCGCGCAGCAACGTGGTCTTGCCGCAGCCTGACGGCCCGAGCAGAGCGACGAACTCGCCGGCGGCGAGCGACAGGCTGACGTCATGCACGGCGATCGTGGCGCCGTAGCCCAGGCGCACCGCCGCGATCTCCAGCCGGTGCCCGCGCCGAACCTGGGTTGCGTACCCCTGGACTCCCGTCACCGCATCCATCACGGTCTTTCAAGCAATATGCATGCCGGCTCCTGGTCCGGTCCTTGCATTTTCCCCGCCGACTGCTGCCTGAGGAGAGAGCGGAATGTATCGCAGGACGTTGCTGAAAACCTCTGCCGCCACGGCGATCACGGGGGCGCTCGGTGCGCCCGCCATCGCGCAAGGCAGCGCCAAGGTCCTGCGCTGTGCGCCCGAGGCAAATCTCGCGAGCATCGATCCGATCTGGACGACCGCGACCGTCGCCATCAACCACGGCTACATGGTCTATGACACGCTGTTCGGCGTTGACCTGTCGCTGACGCCGCGTCCGCAGATGGCGGCCGGCCATACCGTGTCGGACGACAATCTGACCTGGACCTTCACGCTGCGCGACGGGCTTGCGTTCCACGACGGCGAGAAGGTGCGCGCGGCGGACTGCATCGCCTCGATCGACCGCTGGTCGAAGCGCTCGGCCTGGGGCCAGGCGCTGGGCGCGGTGACCGACGAGATGAAGGCGTTGGACGACAAGCGTTTCACGCTGCGCCTGAAGAAACCGTTCGCCAATACGCTCTACGCGCTGGGCGTGTCCGGCTGCTTCATCATGCCGGAGCGCGTGGCGAAGACCGATCCGTTCAAGCAGATCACCGACGCTACCGGGTCGGGACCGTTCAAGTTCGTCAAGGACGATTGGATCGCCGGTGCACGCGCCGCCTGGGTGAAGAACGACAAGTACGTCCCGCGCGACGAGCCTGCCGACTTCTTCGCCGGCGGCAAGCGCGTGTTCGTCGATCGCGTCGAGCATATCGTCATGCCGGACCAGGCCACGGCCGCTGCAGCATTGCAGACCGGCGAGGTCGACTGGGTGCACGTGCCGCAGATCGACCTGGTGCCGATGCTGAAGAAGAGCGCCGGCGTGACCGTCGCGGTCTACGATCCGTTGGGCTGGCTCGGCATCATCCGTCCGAACTTCCTCTACCCGCCGTTCGATAATCGCAAGCTGTTGCGGGCGATCTTGCCGGCGATCGACCAGCGCGAGTTCCTGGCCGCGGTGATCGGCGAGCAATCCGATCTCGGCAAGCTGCCGGCCGGGTTCTTCACCGTGGGCAGCGCCATGGCGAGCATGGCGGGTATGGAAGCGCTGGCCGGACCACCGGATGTGGAGAAAGCGAAGCGGCTGGTCGGCGAAAGCGGCTACAAGGGCGAACCGGTGCTGCTGATGTCACCGACCGACCAACCGGCGCTGCAACAGGTCGCCCAGGTCACGCGAGAGGTGTTCCAGAAGGTCGGCATCAACGTCAACTACACCGCGATGGACTGGTCCACGCTGGTTGCCCGCCGCGCCTCGCGTGAACCGCCGGACAAGGGCGGCTGGAACGCGTTCTGCACGTCGTGGTCGGGACTGTCCGTCGCCGATCCTGGCGGACATTTCCCATTGCGCGGCAACGGCACCGGCGCCTGGTTCGGCTGGCCGACCGACGCGAAGATGGAGGCACTGCGCGACAGCTGGTTCGACGCGACCGACCTCGCCGCACAGAAGAAGATCTGCGCGGACATGCAGACCTACGCCTTCGAGCAGGTGCCGTTCATTCCGATCGGGCAGTGGTTCTATCCGACGGCGTTCCGCAGCAACGTCACGGATATCGTGCGTTCGCCGAACATCCTGCACTGGAACCTGAAGAAGGCGTGACTTGGCTCTCCTGTCACTGCGAGGAGCGGTGCGACGAAGCAATCCCGGAGAAGGTGCGCACCCTATCGAGATTGCTTCGCTTCGCTCGCAATGACAGCAAGTGAAGGGACGGCTCAGGCAGGCTCCAGCGCCAGCAGCCCGTACCCGGTGATCATCGGCGCGTGGTAGGTGCGGGCCACGCGCTTTACCTTCGGGCCGAGCGCAGAGCGCATCGGCAGCCAGTTGATCATCTCGATGCCCTCGGTGCCGCCGCGCTCCATCCAGTCGTGGTGCGAGAGTGCCGTCAGCGGCTCCGGATCGCTCTCCAGCCGATCGAGGAACTCGTTGTCCCAGTCCTGGTTGACGAACCCGAAGCGCGTGCCCTGCAGCTGATGCGACAGGCCGCCGGTCCCCATCACCACGACGCGGATGTCCTGCGGATAGCTCTCGATCGCGTGCCGCAACGCCGCTCCCAGTTTGTACAGGCGCCGCGCCGTCGGCACCGGATGCTGGATCACGTTCACCGCCAGCGGCACGATCGGCACCGGCCAGCGCGTGTCCGTCAGCATCGGCATGAACGACATCACGCCGTGATCCACCGCCATCTCCTGGCAGATCGTCGGGTCGAACTCGTCCTCGACCAGGCTGCGCGCGAGATGCCAGGAGAACGCCGCGTCGCCGCGCATGTCCGGCAGGTCGCGCTTGCCCCAGCCTTCGTCCGCCTGCGGATAGACATCGGCTGCGCCCAGCGCGAGCGTGGGATAGGCGTTGAAGAAGAACTGGTTGGCGTGGTCGTTGTACACCACGATGAACAGGTCGGGCCGCAGCGCCTCGAGCCAGGCGCGCACCGGAACGTAGCCGTCGAACAGCGGCGCCCACATCGGCTCCTTCTGCTGGCCCTTGTCGTATACCGGCCCGAACGACGGTGCATGCGACGACCCGACACCTCCGACGATGCGTCCCATCGCTCAGCGCCCCTTCCGTTTCGCCATGAACTGCTCCAGCGTCATCCCGGCGGTCTGCGCGCCCACTTCGTACAGTGGCACACCCAGGGCACCGGCGATCTTGATCAGCAGATAGATGCTGCCGCCGGCATCGATCATCGCCTTCCAGTCGCGCCGCCGCACCAGGTCGATCTCGGTATCGTCGAGGCCCATGCGGCGGGCATAGCCGGTTTCATCCGCAACGAAGGCGGCCCGGTTTGCCGCCTCGGTCAGCGACATCGCCATGCGGTTCAGACGGTAGCCTTCCCGGGACCGTTCGCCGTTGAACACCTTCGTACCGGCAACCTCTTCCAGCATACCATGTGCCCCGCTATTTCAGGTGCCGATCCCACAGCGCAAAGATCTTCGACCAGGTGATCTCGGATGCCTGTGTGTCATAGACCGCGCGTTCAGGAAAGCAGAAGCCGTGATGCGTGCCGGGGAACACCTCCACGGTCGCCTTCACATCGGCCTTGTTCAGCGCCGCCTTCAGATCCGGGATGACGTTCTCCGGCACGCCCTGGTCATGCTCGGCGAATGCGTAGTACAGCTCGCCCTTGATCTTGTTCACCGTCAAATGCGGCGAGTCCTCCTTGTCGGTGACGATCTGCACCCCGTACAGCGAGGCTGCCGCAGCCATGCGGTGGGGAAACGCCGCCGCAACCGAGGTGATGTAGCGCCCGCTCATGCAGTGTCCGACGCAGCCGACCGCGCCCGGCTTCACCCGGTCGTTCGCGTCGAACCACGCCAGCATCGCCGCGGTGTCGTCGTTCACGAACGGAATCGACAGGCTGTTCATCGACGCGCGGATCACGCCCGACATGCCGTCGTCGCGGCGCGGGATATCGAGGCGCACCGTGCCGAGCCGGTAGTACATGTCGGGCAGCAGGCAGACATAGCCGTGCTTGGCGACGCGTCGCGCCATGTTGCGCAGCTCCTCGCGGATGCCGGGCGCGTCCATGTAGAAGATGATGCCGGGATGCTGCTGGTCGGGGCCGTCGGGCGCCGCCATGAAGGTAGGCATCCGCCCGTGCTTCGTGGTGACGATGATTTCGCTCTCGATCATCCCGAACCTCCTCCCGTGCGCGCGGCGCTGCATTGTCGCGCCGCTGGCCAGAGGGCGCAACAGCGAGGCATACTGCGCGCCGATCCCGGAGGGCTCCCATTGGCAAGACAGGATATCGACGACCTGCTGCATGCCGCGGTCAGCGACGGGCGCGTACCTGGTGTGGTGGCGCTGGCGGCGGACCGCAACGGCGTCTGCTACCAGGGCGCGTTCGGCAGGCGGGGCCTCAACGAGCCCGCGGCGATGACGCCGGACACGGTGTTCCGTATCGCCTCGATGACCAAGGCGGTCACCGGGGTCGCCGCCATGCAGTGCGTCGAGCGGGGCCGGTTGTCGCTCGACCAGCCGGCGGGCGAAATCGTGCCGGAGCTGGCGGAGCCGCAGGTGCTCGAAGGCTTCGACGCAGACGGCAAGCCAAGGCTGCGGCCGGCCCGGCGCAAGGTCACGCTGCGCATGCTGCTCACGCATACGGCGGGCTTCGTCTATCCGGTGTGGAACGCGAACTTCAACCGTTACTGCGAAACCACCGGCTTTCCCACGATCATGTCCGGCAGGCTTGCCGCACTGAGTGCGCCACTTGCCTTCGAGCCAGGCGAGCGCTGGGAATACGGCATCAACATCGACTGGGCCGGCCGCATGGTCGAGGCGGTCAGCCGGCAGGACCTCGACACCTACATGCGCGAGAATATCTTCGCGCCACTCGGCATGCGCGACACCGGCTTCGTGCCGACGCAGGAGCAACTCGCCCGCAGCGTGCAGGCACATGCCCGCAAGCCCGACGGTTCGCTGGAACCGATCGAGCGGACGCCGTTCAACAGGTCGGAGTTCTTCGCCGGCGGCGGCGCGCTGTACTCCACCGGCCCCGACTACATGAACTTCCTGCAGATGCTGCTGGCCGGCGGCGCGTTCCAGGGTGCGCAGGTCCTGCAGCCGGCGACGGTCGCGCTGATGGCGCAGAATCACATCGGCGACCTGCTGGTGCAGGAGCTGCCGACATCGCAGCCGGCGATGTCGCAGGACGCTGAGTTCTTCCCCGGCATGCCGAAGAAATGGGGCCTGACCTGGCTGATCAACACCGAGGACGTGCCCGGTCGGCGCAGCGCCGGCAGCCTCGCCTGGGCCGGGCTGTTCAACACGTATTTCTGGCTCGACCCGAAGCGCCGGGTGGCCGGCACCGTCCTCACGCAGATCCTGCCGTTCGCCGACCCGACGGTGCTGAACCTGCTGGATGACTTCGAGACTGCCGTCTATCGCACAACAACGGAGAGCGCCTCCCATGCCTGAGCGGACCGAGAGCAACGCCAACCCCTATCTCGCACTCGGCGTGCGCCCGTTCATCAACTGCTGCAGCGTGCGCACCATGCATGGCGGCAGCCTGATGCTGCCGCGGGTGCGCGCGGCGATGGATGCGGCGTCGCGCCAGTTCGTCAATCTGGACGAACTGATGGAGGCGGCGGGCAAACGCCTCGCCGAACTGACCGGAGCGGAGTGGGGCATCGTCACCTGCGGCAGTGCAGCGGCGGTCGCGCTCGCCTCGGCGGCGTGCGTCGCCGGCAACGATCCGGTGCGCATGCTCCGGCTGCCGTTCACCGATGGCTGGGTAAACCGCGTCATCCTGCCGAAGAACCAGCGCTTCGCCTACGACCAGGCGATCCGCATGGTCGGTGCGCATATCGTCGAGATCGACTCGCTTGCTGACCTCGACGCAGCGCTGCGCGAGCCGGTGGCGATGGTGGCGATCCTCGGCACCAACGAAGAATTCTCCAAGGTGCGGCTGGAGGAGATCGTCGCCCGGGTGAAGCCGCTGGGCATCCCGGTGCTGGTGGACGCCGCGTCCGAGCACCTGCAGCGGCCAAGCCCGTGGCTGCAGCGCGGCGCCGACATGGTGATCTACAGCGGCGGCAAGTTCCTGCGCGGGCCGCAGACCAGCGGGTTGCTGCTCGGCAAGAAGAACCTGGTGCAGGCGGCCTGGCGCAACGCCTCGCCGCATCAGGCGTTCGGCCGGCCGATGAAGGTATCGAAGGAGGATGTGATCGGTGTACTCGTCGCGGTCGAGGTACTGGCTGAACGAGCGCGACGAGCCGGCGGAGCTCCGCCAGTGGCACGACGACCTGCAGGCGATCGCGCAGCGTGTCGCTGCGGTGCCGGGTGTGAGTAGCGAAGTGGTCGAGCCGAAGGGGGTGGTACGGGTACCGGTGCTGCGGGTGAAGTGGGACGGAATCGCGCTGGACGGCGCGGGCCTCCGCCAGCGCCTGCTGGAGGGTACGCCGCGCATCATGATCGACGACACCACCGCGACGGCGAATTCGGTCACCATCGATCCGTTCCAGTTCTCGCCCGGCGAGGCGGCCGAGGTTGGCAGTGCCGTCGCCGGCGCCCTGAATGCGGCGCACAACCTGCATCCGGCGACGGAACCAGCGGCGGCTGTCGATCTGTCCGGCAACTGGAGCGTGCGCGTGCAGTTCCTGCACGGCGAGCGGAGGCACAAGCTGCGGCTGCAGCAGCAGGGCAGCCAGCTCAGCGGCAGCCAGTCGTCCGATCAGTTCGAAAGCAGCGTCATCGGCCGGCTGGCGGCGCAGCAGGTGCGCATGGAGTTCGAGGCGCGCCACGAGGGCAGCGCCATCGCCTATCGCTTCGAGGGTACCGTCAACGACGGGCGCATGGCGGGGGAGGTGGTCCTCGGCACCTCCACGGACGCGCATCGCGGTCCAGTCAATCTCAGCCAGTTCGGCAAGGGGCAATGGCAGGCCGAACGACAGGCGTCATGACCGATCGCGCACCGGGCAGCATCTCGCTGCCCGATGCCGACCGGCTCGTCGGGACCCTCCTGCAGGACAGCCCGAAGGCTGCATAGCGGTGGCACTTTCGCGTGAACGGCCAACCCGCGGCGCGCACAGTGGTTGCGGGTGGGCCATCGCGAAGGAGCGCGCCCGCCATGTTCATTCATCGACCCGATCCGATCCACCAGGTGCACGTTGAGACGCCCGATCCGGTATTCGCCGAGAAGCTGCTGGAGCAGTTCGGCGGTGCGACCGGAGAGCTGTCGGCGGCACTGACCTACTTCACCCAGTCCTTCCACACTGAGGACCAGGGCATCCGCGACATGCTGCAGAACATCGCCACCGAGGAATTCGGCCATCTCGAGATGGTGGCGCTGATGATCGAGCAGCATACCAGGCGTGCAAAGCAGGGCGCGCAGGAGAAGGCGTTCAACAGCACGCTGTTTGCCGTGCGCGGCTATGGCCCGCATCTGGTGGATTCGCGTGGCTCCACCTGGGATGCGCGCTACGTGAACGAAGGCGGCAACGTCGTGCGCGACCTGCGTGCCGACATCGCCGCGGAGGCCGGCGCATTGGCCACCTACGAAACGCTGATCAAGCTCGCACCGGACAATGGCTCGCGCGAAGCGCTGCGCCATCTGGCGACGCGCGAGGTCGCCCATGCGCGGATGTTCATGAAGGCGTTGGAGCAGATGAACAAGCTCGACGATCCGATCTTCGGCGACCTGCAGCCGGACGACACCGTCGATGTCTGGTTCAATCTGACGATGGGCCCCGAGGCCGATCGGCGCGGTCCCTGGAACAGCGAGCCGACCTTCCACATTCGTGATCTGGTGCCCGAGGCCCAGCAGGGCGGCGGCATGGGTTCCGCTTCACCGGCCCGCCATTCGCCGCCGAAGCGATAAACACTGCTGACGACTGCGCCTTTCGTCCTTGCGAGGAGGCGAAGCCGACGAAGCAGTCTCGGTGATGGTGCACGATCATCGGGATTGCTTCACCGCGCTCGCAAGGAAGCCAGGCATCGGATAGCCTGCGCCCGTTCTGCCGGGGGTTTCCAAATGCAGTTCGGCGCCGCGATGTTCTTCACCGATTATTCGATGGCGCCTGGCGAGTTGGGCCAGGCGCTCGAGCAGCGCGGCTTCGAATTGCTGTGGGCGCCGGAGCATTCGCACATCCCGGTGTCACGTGCATCGCCATTTCCCAACGGCGGCGAGCTGCCGAGGCAGTACCACGACGTGATGGATCCGTTCGTCACGCTGAGCGCGGCCGCGGCGGCGACGAAGACGCTGAAGGTCGGCACCGGCGTGTGCCTGGTGCAGCAGCGCGACCCGATCCAGACCGCAAAGCTTGTCGCCTCGATCGACCAGATCTCCGGCGGTCGCTTCCTGTTCGGCGTCGGCTCCGGCTGGAACGCCGAGGAGATGGAGGATCACGGCACACCATTCAGGTCACGCCACAAGATCGCCCGCGAGCGCATCGAGGCGATGAAGGTGATCTGGACCGAGACCAAGGCCGAGTACCACGGTGAGTTCGTCAACTTCGATCCAATGATGGCCTGGCCCAAGCCGGTGCAAAGGCCGCATCCGCCCGTCATCGTCGGCGGTGCGTTCCCCTATGGCGCCCGTCGTGCCATCCGCTACGGCGACGGTTGGGTGCCGCATGCGAGCCGTCCGGAGTATGGCGACGTCAGCGACTATCTGCCGCAGTTCCATCAAATGGCGAAGGAGGCAGGTCGCGACATTGCGTCACTGCCGGTCACCATGTTCCGCGTCGTCGAGGAGCTGGAAAAGCTGCGCCATTATCGAGACATCGGCATCGCACGGGTCGTTATCACCGTGCCGTCGGCCGGTGCGGGCGAAGTGCTGCCGATCCTTGATCGCTGGGCGGAGAAGATCAGACAGATGCGCTGACAATCACGCGCGGAATTCCAGCGCGACTCCGAAGGCTTCGGCAGCAGGCACGACAATGCGGTCGGCCTGCCGATGCACGCCGGCAATCCGCCCGGCAGCGAGCGCGGCGGCGGTGCGCTCCAGGGACCGCGTCCGGATCGTGAGGGCTGCCATGAACTCGTCGCGTCCTCCGGACGACGGCGCGGCAGCGCCGAACTGTTCGGCCAGCACGTCCGGCGGCTGAATGTCGAACCGCGACAGTCCGACGGCAAGTGAAAAACCGGACATATCGCGCCGTACGGCGTCCTCGCCAAACATCCGCGTGAACAGCGTGCCAAGCACGTTCGGGTCACGCGCCGCGATCACCGCGCGGGACACGCCGATCGCCCCGTTGGGGTGGTGCCGCCACTCGTCGCGCCATACCAGATCGCGTGTAAAGTGGTGGCAGAAATAGATCCGACCCGAGGAGACCGTGCCCGGTGAGAGGCGCACGGTACGGAAGATCGCGTCGCGCGTGCCGCCCGGCAGGTTCACCGGCCGGGAGAACTCGAGCGGCGGCTCGACGGCAACTCCAGCCTCACGCAGCGCAGCATAAACTGCGGCGGAATCGTTCGTGCCGAACACCAGCCCGTTGAGGCCGGACGGCGCCGCCAGGATCTCTGCCCGCCGTGTGTCGCCCGGCGCAGCAGCGATCAATTCCAAATACTCGGTTCCCAGGATCGCCAGATGGTTCATTGATCCCAAGGAGTGATAACCGCGCGGCGTCATGGTGAAGCCAAGCCGCCGGTAAGTGTCGAGTCCGGCCTCGACCTCGTCGCGTACATTGACCACCACGTGATCGAGCGTCGGAACAGGCAGTGCAACGGGCATTCGTTTCTGCTCCCAGGGCCGCGCCGATGCTATTGGGCGAATGGTTTGGCGACCAGCCGCAACCGCCAACAAAATGACGGCGCCCCGAAGAGCGCCGCCAAGTTTGGGGGGGAAACGTCACGCGGCGATGGCGTAAAACACCACCCACCGCTCCGGAGACATTGGGGCGACTGCGGGCAAGTCAAGCTCACACTTGCGCGCGCCTGACGGCGCCCAACCTCCTCGTCGGGTGGCAACGACGATTACAAAAAGGTCAGAATCGGGCTGGCGGATTTCAGTTAGGCTGCCCGCTGGACTGGTCGCAGCAATCAGGCTGCGACGTCGACAATGCCGCCGCTGGCGTCGAAGCCCTGGTTGGCGCGCAGTAGCTGCTGCGAATAGGGGTCGACGACCCGCCCCTCGGCGAACGCAGCGGCGGTCGTCATTTCGAGCACCCGACCGCCGTGCATGACGCCGATGCGGTCGCAGATATGTGCGATCACGGCAAGGTCGTGGCTGACCATCAGCATGGTGAGCGCGTGATCGCGGCGCAGGCGGGTCAGCAGATTGAGGATCTCGGCCTGGACGGAGACGTCGAGCGCCGAGGTGGGCTCGTCCAGCAGCAGGATCTTGGGCTCGAGGATCAGCGCGCGCGCGATGGCCACGCGCTGGCGCTGGCCGCCGCTGAGCTGGTGCGGATAGCGATAACGGTGCTCGCGGCCGAGCCCGACCTCCGTGAGCGCCGCCCTGATGCGGCCGTCGGCGTTGCCAAGCCGGTGGATGGCGATGGGAGCGCTGAGCGCCTGGTCCACCGTCTGGTTGGGATGCAGCGATCCGTACGGGTCCTGGAAGACCATCTGGATGATCTTGCGGGATTCGCGGGGCCGCCGGTTGGGCAAAGCGCGGCCGTCGATCACCACGCTTCCTTCGGCGTGCGGAATCAGGCCGGCGACCGCGCGAAGCACGGTGGACTTGCCGGAGCCGGATTCGCCGACCAGACCCAGCGCCTCGCCGGCGGGAATGCGAAACGACACTTCCTGGGCGGCGCGTACGAGCGTGGCGCCGGCGCCGTAGGTGACGGAGATGCCTTCGAGTGCGATCAAGCGGCTGCTCCCACAGCGGCGGGCAGATCGATCAGCCATTCGGGGTCGCGTTGCAGCTGCGGCAGCTCGGTGCGGCGGTGGCCGAGTTCGGGAAGCGCCGCGAGCAGGCCCTTGGTATACGGATGGCGCGCTTCGTGCAGCCGGCCGGTATCGCAGACCTCGACGATCTGACCGGCGTACATCACCAGTACCCGATCGCAGAACGATGAGACGAGATGCAGATTGTGGCTGATCAGGATCAGTCCCATGCCGCGGCTTCGCACCATCTCATCCATGATGGCGAGCACCTGTTGCTGGACCGACACGTCGAGCGCCGAGGTGGGTTCGTCCGCGATCAGGATGTCCGGGCCCGCGATGAGCATCATGGCGATCATGATGCGCTGACCCATGCCGCCGGAGACCTGGTGGGCGTACTGGTCGTAGACGCGCGCGGGGTTACGGATGTGGACGGCCTCGAGCATTTCCAGCGCGGCGGCGCGGGCGGCCTGCTTGCTGCTGCGAAAATGATAGCGATGGGTCTCGGCAATCTGCCGGCCCACGGTCATCACCGGATCGAGCGAGAACTTCGGGTCCTGCAGCACCATGGCGATGCGCTTGCCGCGCAGGCGGCGAAATCCCCTCTCGTCGAGACTGGTAAGGTCGGTCTCGCCGAGACGCATCACGTCGGCCTCGACGCGGCCCGGGTAGGGGATCAGGCCCATGATGGCGCGACCCGTGGTCGATTTTCCCGAGCCCGACTCACCCACGATGCCAAGCCGCTCCCGGCCAAGTGAGAAGGACAGGTTGCGCACCGCACGGAAATCGCCATCGTCGCCGGGATAGACGACGCGCAGATTGCGCACGGTCAGCAGCGGGCCATCGCTCATGCGGTGCGCGAATCCGCGACATCGCGGAGGCCGTCGCCCAGCAGGTTGAAACCCAGGCTGACGACGAAGATGGCCATGCCCGGGATGGTCGCGACCCACCACTGGTCAAGCAGGAACTGCCGGCCGGAAGAGACCATCGCACCCCATTCCGGGGCAGGTGGCTGCGCGCCGAGACCGAGGAAGCCGAGGCCGGCGGCGGTGAGGATGATGCCGGCCATGTCGAGCGTGAGGCGGATGATGACCGACGGCAGGCTGAGCGGCATGATCTGCGTGAACAGGATGCGCAGATGCGAGGCACCCTGCAGTTCGGCCGCCTCGATGAACTCCGCGTTCCGCCGCGTCAGCGTCTCCGCGCGCGCAAGTCTGGCATAGGGCGGCCAGGCGGTGAGCGAGATCGCGATGACCGCGTTCTCGATGCCCGGTCCGAGCGCGGCGGCGAAGGCGAGGGCCAGGACAAGGCGTGGGAAGGCGAGGAAGATGTCGGTGATGCGCATCAGCACGGCGTCGATCCAGCCGCCGAAATATCCGGCCGGCAGACCGATCCCCAGGCCGACCGGCACCACGATGACGCTCACCAGGGCGACGATGGTCAATGTGATCCGGCTGCCGAAGACGACGCGGGAATAGATGTCGCGGCCCAACTCGTCGGTGCCGAAGGGATGCGCCCAGGACATCGGCTGCAGCCGGTCCTCGAGCGTCTGGGTGAAGGCGGCGGCGTGGTTGGCGAACAGCGGGGCAAGGATCGCAACCAGCACCAACGCCAGCACGATGACGAGCCCGGTCATCGCCAGCCGATTTCGCTGCAGGCCGAGCCAGGCACGATACCAGCGCCCGAGCCGGGCCTGCTGACGGCTGGCCGGCGCGGAGTCAAGCAGCCAGCCGCGCCAGCCGGTCGGCGCGCCGATGCGCAGCCCTGTCGCACTCATCCGCGGCCTCGTGCGCGCGGATCGACCAGCGGATAGATCACGTCGGACAGCATGTTGAGGAAGATGTACACGACGCCGATCACCATGGTGCCGCCGAGTACGGCGTTGAGATCGGCGTTGAACAGCGAATTCTTCATGTACAGCCCAAGTCCGGGCCAGGCGAACACCGTCTCGGTCAGCACCGCGCCCTCCAGCAGGCTGCCGAAGGTCAGCGCGATGACGGTCACCAGCTGCACCCAGACGTTGCCGAGTGCGTGCACCCACACCACGCGGAACGGCGACAGTCCCTTGGCGAGCGTGGCCAGCACATATTCCTGTTTGAGCTGACCGAGCATGAAGCTGCGCGTCATGCGTGCCACATAGGCCAGGGAGAGATAGCCCAGGATCGAAGCGGGCAGCACGAGGTGGCTGAGCGCGTTCCAGAACACCTGGCTCTCGCCGGCGATCAGGCTGTCGATGGTAATCAGGCCGGTGACCGTCGGCACGATGTCGTCGTACGCCACGTCGAGCCGGCCCGGGCCCTCGACCCAGCCGAGTTTGGCGTAGAACAGCAGCAGCCCGACCAGCCCGAGCCAGAACACCGGCATCGAATAGCCGAGTAGCGAGCCGAAGCGGACCACCTGGTCCTGCCAGCGACCGCGGTGGGTGGCCGCGACCACGCCCAGTGGCACGCCGAATACCGTGCCGACGAACAGCGCCAGCAGGGCCAGCTCCATGGTGGCGGGAAACACCCGAGTCATGTCCTGCAGCACCGGGTGCGCGGTGATCAGCGAGACGCCGAAATCGGCGTGCAGCACCTTCATCAGGTAGCGCCAGTACTGCACCGGGATCGGCAGGTTGACGCCGATCTCGGCGGCAACCCGGTTATAAGTAGCGCGCGAGGCCTTGTCGCCCACGATGGCGAGCACCGGGTCGATCGGGATGATCCGGCCGATGAGGAAGGTGACGCAGGTCAGCCCCAGGAAGGTGAGCGCGACCGAGAACGCCAGGTTGAGGACGCGACGGATGGGTCCGGCGAGGTGCCGGAGCCATTCGTTGGGCGCGGCGACGGTCTCAGCTGCGGCACTCACGGGCGGCGGATCATGACTTGGTTATGGTGCGGAAGAAGTACTCATCTTCGATGATGCCGGGCTTGTAGCCCTGCACGTTCACCCGCGACGCCACCTGGTTCGCCGGCTGGAACATGATGATGAACGGTCCGTTGTCGGTCACCTGCTTCTGCAGATCCTCGTACATCGCCTTGCGCTTCGCGGTATCGGTCTCCTGCGCCGCCACCTTCATTTTGGCGGTGACGTCGGGAACGTACCAGTGGTTGCGCCACGCCAGCGGGTGCGACTTGGCCTCGTCGGAGTCATCGTCGTTATGCGCGAAGGTGTCGGCGTTGCTGTGCGGGTCAAGATAGTCCGGCGTCCAGCTGATGATCACCGCCTGGTGCTTGCGGCCGCGGTAGATGCCGATCACCTGCTTGGCGTCGGCCGAGACGATGTTCACCTTGATGCCGGCCTGCCCCATGGTCTGCTGCACCGACTGCGCGATATCGATCTGCGGCGAGATGCTCGCCACATCGAGCCGGAGCTCGAAGCCGTTGGGATAGCCGGCCTCGGCCAGCAGGGACTTGGCCTTGGCGACGTCGAGCTTGTACGGGTTGT
Organism: uncultured Alphaproteobacteria bacterium; assembly: GCA_963812075.1. Classification (GTDB taxonomy): domain Bacteria; phylum Pseudomonadota; class Alphaproteobacteria; order Acetobacterales; family Acetobacteraceae; genus JAMXLO01. The sequence goes on along the minus strand of CAWETN010000008.1, from coordinate 689,501 downwards.
AGGGAATGCCGCCGAAGATGCCGATCGGCAGGAAGGCCTGCTGCACGATGAACCGCGCCTTGAGGAACGTGTTCACCATGCCCTCGTAATCCACCAGATACTTCAGCGCCTCCCGTACCTTCGGGTTCTTCAGTCTCTCGTCGGCCAGGTTCAACGGCATGTACCAGGTGCCGCAATAGGGGAACGACTCGATCTTGATGTCCTTGTTGTCGGCCAGCGGCTTGAGCTGATCCGGCAGCAGGCTCAGCGCGATGTCGATGTCGCCCTTCTCCAACAGCAGGCGCTGGGTGCCGGGCTCGGGGACGTGGCGGACGATCACGCGCTTCATGTGCGGCGCGCCGAGATGGTAGCCCGGGTTGGCCTCGAGCGAGACCAACTCGTTGGCCTTCCACGAGACCAGCCGATAGGGACCCGAGGTTGCGGAGTGCGTCTTCAGCCAGGTGTTGCCGAGATCGCCGTTGACCTCGTTGGCCATCGCCACCTTCTTCTCGACGACCGAGGCGGCCACGGTCGCCATCAGGTTCAGCACCAGTGAGGGGGCGAAGGTCTCGGTGATGGTGAACTTCAAGGTGGACGCGTCAGGCGCGGTGATCAGCGACTTGACGTTGTCCTTGTTCCAGCCGAGCTGGGTGAACAGGAAGGCCGGGGTCTTGTCCAGGATGACGACCCGCTGCAGCGAGAAGGCCATGTCGTCCGCGGTTACCGTCGCGCCGCTCTCGAACTTCTGGTTCGGCCGCAGCTTGAACGTGTAGGTCTTGGCATCGGGCGAGACCGTCCAGCTCTCGGCCACGCCGCCCACCAGCTTGTTGATGTCCTCGGCTTCGTACCGCACGAGCCGGTCGTAAATGCTGGAGGCGATGATCTGCGCCGAGATCTCGTAGGCTTCGCCTGGATCGAAGGTGATCAGGTCGTCGATCTGGCTGGCGAACACCACGGTGTCCTTCGGCGTGGCCGCCCACGCCGCCGGAATGAACGAGGTCAGCGGCAATACCGTCGCCGATGCCATCAAGGTCCGTCTTTTCAGCATGTGGTCTCCCCGTTCTTTGCAGTACCCGTCCGATGACACCTTGAACCGACATTCCCCCGACGGCCAGCCCCCCGGTCGTCTCAAAGTCAGCGTTACCGTCTTCCAAAGCATACTGCAACGGCTGCGGCCGGTCCGATTGGCCGGTGACTGAGGGACGGCGCCGATCGACGGTATTGGCGCTGCACTGTTCTGTCGCGTCGCGCGCCACCCGCCCGCATCGCGCGGCCTGAACGCTCAGATCATTGGATCACGGCGAACCGGCGAGCATGGGCGGCGATGAAGCTATTCCGGCCGGTTGCCCTTCGCGCGCTCGAACAGTCCGAGCACCGCGGCCATCGCCACGACGCCGACGACGAAGCCGCCGGCACCGCCCCAGAGACCGGCAGTGGTGCCGCCCAGCAGGCCGCCGGCGACCGCACCGACAGCCAGCAGTACGAGGGGGATCAGACAGCCTATCGCGAACATCACGCATCAGGTGTTGCCGATGGGCGGAGCCTACCACACGAGACGCAGCACCGTGCCACTCCTCCCGCGGCCAGCAGACACTTTGGTGGGGGCGGCTATCGACTGATCGTAATCGTCACCACGCGCTCGGCGTTGGTCAGAGTGCCCATCAGCACATAGCTATCTTCGCCCTCGAAATCCTTGCTGGGCCGGTAGGCTACCCGAGCCCGCTTTTCGACGGTGCCCATGAGCAGTTCGCCATGGGCTGGAGCCCGAGCCACGCGGAATGTCGGGACGTATTGCATGCTGGCGTAGACCGCAAACAGATCCAGCCAGCACCAGCCGCCGTCGTTGGTCATCCGGATGACAGTGGTTCCGACATCATGGCCTGCTTGCGCTATGGTCGATCTGCGCGCGCAGGTTTTCGCGCGGGGCAGGTCGGTGACGGACTGTGCGACGGCACTCACCCCCGGCACCCCGATTGCACATGCGATCAGCAGCGCTTTCCACGAGATCATGTCTTCCCCCCCCAAAGCCCTCTTCGGGAAGGGAACTACGCCCGCTGATCGGGCCGTCATGTGGATCGCTTCACAGGCCGCGCCGGAAATCCCCCGGCCGTCTCGCGACGGCCTGCCGGTGCCTCTCGCGCCGGGACCGCAACACTCTCAACCCGCGCGCCCGGCGTCAGTCAGTTTTGATAACACTTGAAACCGACCGTGTTAATGCCCATGTCACATACGACGCCTGTGCAGGCATGTAGAGCTTCCCACCCGCCTCGCCGTCTGCCTTCCGCGACAGTGGCATCGGATCGGGGGCGCGAGGATATAAAGCATGAAACGCTTTGGCACGCTGACGGCATGCGGCCTTCTCCTGGCCGGATGCGTCTATGACCCCTACACCGGAGGCTACTACCCGGCCGGGGGATACCCGTACTATCCGCAAGGATATGCCGCGCAGGGCTATGCCGGTCAGGGCTATGCCGCCGAGGGATTCGCGCCGCAGGGAAATGCCGCCCAGGGATTTGCCCCGCAGGGATACGCCGGGCAGGGCTATGCCGCGGCGCCGGCAGGCGACGCCTCTGCGTCGGCCTACCAATACAGCTACCCCTATCCGTATGCGGCCTACCCCTATCCGTATCCGGTGTTCCCCTCGGTCGGCCTTGGCGCCAACATCGTCATCGGCGGCGGTTGGGGATGGAACCGCGGTTGGGGATGGAATCGGGGTTGGGGATGGAACCGTGCGGGTGGATGGGGCCGTGGCTGGCACGCGGGCGGACGCCGGTGGTGAGCGCGTCGCAGTATCACGTATCTGGTCTCGCAAAGCGAAACAATGAGACGTCGGCGAGACCGGAGCCCCGTGGTACGGTCTCATGCGTCGCTACACCATCCCGCCAATCGAAACCGTGAGACGTTGCTGCGACCGGCGGCCGATTGCCGCTCACGCAGGAACTGGAAGGACTCCACGCCCTCGCGCAGCCGGCACTTCCCGGAAAGTGGAGGCGCCCGCAGAAGGTCTCCAGGTTGTCGAAGATCGGCACCGAAGCGGCCGCGCATTCCCTGATGAATCCTAGGTGGGGAAAGTCAGCCTGCGATACAGATCTGCGAGCGGCAGGGCGATGTCGAGGTCCGGCAGTCTAAGCGACCCCGAAGTCTGCGCGCTGGCGAGCCACGCGCCGCCCGGTTCGCGCCGGAACGCGTTGCGGCCACGGCCGTCTGCTCCGGCAGCACGTAAGTGCGTAGCGAGGGCACCGCGGCAAAGTCGATCAGCTTCTGCACCCGGTCGGTGGTCGCGGTGTCGTCGGACAGTACCTCGAACAGCGCCAGAGCGTCGGTCAACGTCCGCGTGGTCTGGTCGAGCGGGTCGGCGCAAATGACAACGTCGGCGTAGCGAATCTGCGCGCCGATGCGGAGACGCATTTCCTGCACGGCCATCAGCGGCCGAATCGGCGAGCAGGCCCATCAGCGACAGGCACAGATTGAAGACGATGCGCTGGTGCGCCAGGCTGCCGCCGGTCATCGGAATGATCGGATGGCCATCGAACTCATACTTGAACTCCTGCCGATCTTCCCAGGCGAGGAAGCTCTCCGTGGTCCATGGCCGGTCCAGTACCATGACAGGCGATCCTAGCTCAGACGGACGACGGCTACGCCGCCCGGTGCCGCTCGCGCAGGAACTGGAAGAACTCCACCCCCTCGCGCAGCCGGCGCTTCATCATCTGCGGGCTGCGCACCATCTCGCCGACGATCGAGGCGATCTTCGGCGCACGGAAATAGAAGCGCCGGTAGAAGGTCTCGACGTTGTCGAAGATCTCGGTGTGCGACAGGTGCTCGTACGATAGCGGCGCGATCTGCACCCCGTGCTCGTCCACCAGTTCGGCATGCTCCGCATCCAGCCAGCCGTTCTCCACCGCCTGGTTGTAGAGGAACGTGCCGGGATACGGCGCCGCCAGCGATACCTGGATGGTGTGCGGGTTGATCCGCGTGGCGAAGCGGATGGTCTCCTCGATCGTCTGCTGCGTTTCGCCGGGCAGGCCGAGGATGAAGGTGCCGTGGATCTTGATCCCCAGATCATGGCAGTCGCGGGTGAAGCGCTCCGCCACCTCGATGCGCATGCCCTTCTTGATATTGTGCAGAATCTGCTGGTTGCCGCTCTCATAGCCCACCAGCAGCAGGCGCAGCCCATTGTCCTTCAGCACCTTCAGCGTGTCGCGCGGCACGTTGGCCTTGGCGTTGCACGACCAGGTCACGCCCAGCCGGCCCAGCTCGCGCGCGATCGCCTCGGCGCGCGGCAGGTTGTCGGTGAAGGTGTCGTCGTCGAAGAAGAATTCCCGCACCTGCGGGAAGGTGCGCTGCGCCAGGGCGATCTCCTCCGCCACGTGCCCCGGCGAGCGCACGCGGTAGCGATGCCCGCCCACCGTCTGCGGCCACAGGCAGAACGTGCAGCGCGATTTGCAGCCGCGGCCGGTGTACAGCGACACGTAGGGGTGCAGCAGGTAGCCGATGAAGTAGTCCTCGATGCGCAGGTCGCGCTTGTAGACCTCGGTGACGAAGGGAAGCTGGTCCATGTCCTCGAGGATCGCGCGATCCGGGTTGTGCACGATGACGCCCGCGCCGTCCCGGTACGAGAGGCCGTCCACCGCCGGCCAGTCGCGGCCTTCCGCGATCTCCTGCACCGTGAAGTCGAACTCGTTGCGTGCCACAAAGTCGATCGGCGCGCCCTGGCGCAGGCTTTCCTCGGGCTGCACCGCCACCTTGGCGCCGACAAAGCCGATCTTCAGCGCCGGGTTCGCCTGCTTCAGCGCCGCCGCGACCTTCACGTCGGAGGCGAACGACGGCGTCGAGGTATGGATCACGCACAGCTCGTAGTCGCGTGCCTGCGCGGTCACCGCGTCGAGGCCGATGCGCGCGGGCGGGGCGTCGATCAGCTTGCTGCCGGGCACCAGTGCGGCAGGCTGCGCCAGCCAGGTCGGGTACCAGAAGCTGCGGATCTCCCGCCGCGCCTGGTAGCGCGAGCCGGCGCCGCCGTCGAACCCGTCGAACGAGGGCGGGTGCAGGAACAGCGTCTTCATCATCGCGGGTCGAATCCCTCCGCATGCATGGTGTGGCCGCGCCACTCGACGCGGCGGCCGACGAAGCTCGCGGCCATCACGGCCACCGACATAAGCTCGCGCACCGGCAGAAGCCAGAGCGGGGTACGGTTGGCAAGGGCGAGCGCCCGGTCGGCGCTGCGTGCCGCGCACGCGCGGATTGCCCAGGCGGCGGCGAACCAGGCCAGCGACCAGGGCGCCGCGCCGGCCAGCGGAACCGCCAGCGCCGCCCAGGCCAGCGGGTACTGCAGCACCGAGGCGGCGAACGGCACGGGTTCCAACGCGCGAATGGTACGGGCCCAGCGGAGCTCGTGGCGCCACAGCGCCGCGAGACCGGTCTCACCCACGGTGGTGGCCGGGATGGTGTCGGCCAGGGCCACGGTCAATCCCAGCCGGCGGACCAGCCGGCCCAGCACGTTGTCATCGGCGAGATGGCTCACCAGAGCGTGCAGGCCGCCGATGCGCTCCAGCGTCTCCCGTCGCAGCATCATGCTGGCGCCGAGGCAGTCCTGCCGCCCCATGGCGCGCGCTAGCAGCGCGCCGGGGAGGAAGTAGTGGTTGATCTGCAGGGCGCCCAGATGACCCACGGCCCCGCAAGGCAAGCCGGTGTACACCGTCGTCGCCAGGCCGGTGCCCGGCGCCGCCAGTGCCGCGGCCAGCCGACTCAGCCAGTCCGCCGCCACGTGGACATCCGAATCGGCGATCACCAGCACGTCGTGCTTGGCCGCGGGCAGCATGTTGATCAGGTTGGCGACCTTGCGGTTGGGACCGTGCGGCGTCGGATCCACCACCACCGCGATATCGCAGGCGGGGAACCGAGCCTGCAGCCGGCGCACCACGGGCAGCGCCAAGTCCGCCGGATCGTTCACCCCGAAGACGACCTGCCAGCTAGGGTAAACCTGCCGGCAGACGCTGGACAGCGCCTCCTCCAGCAGCGGCTCGCCGCCGTGCAGCGGCTTGAGCACGGTCACCGGCGGTTCCGCCGCCCCCGCTGTGCGGGTGGCAAGGCTCTCGAAGCGGTTCATCAGGACAAGGCCCGCGAGCGCCTGGATCAGGCCGACACCGGACAGCCCCGCCACGATGCCCGCAACGATCATCCGGGCGCTGGCCGCCACCCGACCGCTGGGGATCGGACGCCGATCGAACCTACCGCGCGGTGATCGCCTGCCCGCCAGGCAGTGCGGCGCCGATGCCGATCGCCGTCAGCGCGGTGGCCACGATGTCCTTCGCACTCAGCTGCGCCTCGGCCAGCTGCTTCGCCTGGCTGTCGTGGTCGATGAACACGTCCGGCAGCACCATCGGCCGGACCTTCAGCCCGCGATCCAGCAGGCCCTGTCCACGCCAGATGGTGCAGCACCGCCGAGCCGAACCCTCCGATCGAGCCTTCCTCGATGGTGATCAGCACCTCGTGGTGGCGCGCCAGCTGCTCCACCAGCGCCGTGTCGATCGGCTTGGCGAACCGGGCATCGGCCACCGTCGTCGGCAGACCGCGCGCCGCCAGCTCGTCCGCCGCCTTCAGCGCATCCCCGAGCCGCGGCCCGAGCGACAGGATGGCGATGTTGTTGCCTTCGCGCAGCACCCGGCCCTTGCCGAGTGCCAGGACCTCGCCGCGCGTCGGCAGCGCCACGCCGACCCCGTCGCCGCGCGGATAGCGCAGCGCCGACGGCCGGTCGTCGATCGCCACCGCGGTCGCCACCGCGTGCAACAGCTCGGCCTCGTCGGCCGGCGCCATCAGCACGAAGCCCGGCAGGCACCCCAGATAGGCCAGGTCGAACGACCCGGAATGCGTCGCGCCGTCGGCGCCCACCGGCCCGGCGCGGTCCAGCGCGAAGCGCACCGGCAGACCCTGGATCGCCACGTCGTGCACCACCTGGTCGTAGGCCCGTTGCAGGAACGTCGAGTAGATGGCGCAGAACGGCTTCATCCCCTCGGTCGCCAACCCCGCCGCGAAGGTCACCGCGTGCTGCTCGGCGATCCCCACGTCGAACGTCCGGTCGGGAAACCGCTTGCCGAACCGGTCCAGCCCGGTGCCGGACGGCATCGCCGCGGTGATCGCCACGATCGAGGGGTCGCGTTCGGCCTCCCCGATCAGCGCCTCGGCGAACACCTTGGTATAGGCGGGCGGCCCCGGTGGCGCCTTGGCCTGCTCGCCGGTGATCACGTTGAACTTCGACACCGAGTGGAGCTTGTCGGCCGAGGCCTCGGCCAGCGCATAGCCCTTGCCCTTCTGGGTGATGGCGTGGACCAGGATCGGGCCAGCCTCCTCCGCCTCGCGCACGTTGCGCAGCACCGGCAGCAGGTGGTCGAGGTTGTGCCCGTCGATCGGACCGACGTAGTAGAAGCCCAGCTCCTCGAACAGTGTGCCGCCGGTCAGCATGCCACGGGCGTACTCCTCCGCCCGGCGCGCCGTCCGCTCGATGCCGCGCGGGAAGCGCTTGGCCATCCGCGCGCCGAGCTCGCGCAGCGACAGGAAGCTGCGCGACGACATCAGCCGCGACAGGTAGGCGCTCATCGCCCCCACCGGTGGCGCGATCGACATGTCGTTGTCGTTCAGCACCACGATCAGCCGCGTGTGGCGTGCCCCGGCGTTGTTCATCGCCTCGTAGGCCATGCCGGCGCTCATCGCGCCGTCGCCGATCACCGCGATGATGTTGCGCTCCTCGCCCTTCAGGTCGCGGGCCACCGCCATGCCCAGCCCGGCCGAGATCGAGGTGGACGAATGCGCCGCGCCGAACGGGTCGTATTCGCTCTCTGCGCGGCGGGTGAAGCCGGACAGCCCGCCGCCCTGGCGCAGCGTGCGGATGCGGTCGCGCCGCCCGGTGAGGATCTTGTGCGGGTAGGCCTGGTGGCCGACGTCCCACAACAGCCGGTCGTGCGGCGTGTCGAACACCGCATGGATCGCGACGGTCAGCTCGACCACCCCCAGCGAGGCGCCGAGGTGCCCGCCGGTGACCGACACCGCGTCGATCGTCTCCGCCCGGAGCTCGTCTGCCAGCTGCCGCAACTGCTCCAGGGAGAAGTTGCGCATATCGGCCGGCAACCGGACACGATCCAGCAGCGGGGTCTTCAAAGGACTCATCTTGCCTCTCGCTCCGATAGTTCAGTTCCGCCGTGCCACGACATAGACGGCCATCGCCCGCAGCAGCGCGGCGCGTTCGCCAAACCCTTGCAGATGGCCGGCTGCCTGGCGCGCCAGCAGGTCGGCCTGTGCCCGCGCCCGCTCCGTCCCGAGCACCGCGACCATCGTCGCCTTGCCGGCGGCGGCGTCCTTGCCCGCGGTCTTGCCGGTCTCCTCCGTGCTGCCTTCCGCGTCCAGTAGATCATCCGCGATCTGGAAGGCCGCGCCCAGATCGCGCCCGTAGGCGGCCAGCAGATGCCGTTGCGCGATGGGCGCACGACCAAGAATGGCCCCTGCCTCGGCGCTGAACTGGATCAGCCGGCCAGTTTTCAGCGCCTGGAGGCGGGTCACCGCCGGCCCGTCCAGCGTCCGGCCCTCCGCCAGCATGTCGATCATCTGGCCGCCGGCCATGCCGCGCGCGCCCACCGCCGCACCCAGCGCGGCGACCAGCTCGCAGCGGGCCTGAGGGTCGGAGTGGGTGTCCGGCTCGGCCAGCACCTCGAAGGCCCGGGCCTGCAGTGCGTCGCCGGCCAGGATGGCGGTCGCCTCGTCGAACGCCTTGTGGGTGGACGGCTTGCCGCGCCGCAGGTCGTCGTCGTCCATGGCCGGCAGGTCGTCGTGCACCAGGGAGTAGGCGTGCAGCATCTCGATCGAGGCGGCAACGCGCGCCGCGCAGGTCTCGGACACCGCGAACAGGGCGGAGCTCTGCATCACCAGGAAGGCCCGCAGCCGCTTGCCTCCACCCAGCGTGGCGTAGCGCATCGCCTCGGCCAGCCGGGCCTCGGCGCCCTCGGGCTCGGGCAACAGCGCCTCCAATGCGCTCTCGACCACGGTGGCAACCCGCGACAGGGCGGCCAACAGCTGCTCCTCACCCGATGTCATGGTCTCCGATACCATCCCTCGACCGCTTTGGCCGCGACCGATCAAGATATTGGGACCGATTGGGAACCGCGGTTGTACGAATCACACGCATCTGTGGCCTGTGGGCATCGACTCGAGTTCTCCGATTACCGCAACCCACGGTCTTGTGCCATACACGCCCGGCCATTGCTGCCTTCCGGGCAGCATGCCATATCCAACGTATCCGGTCGGAATTGCCGCGGCGCCGCCGTTTGGAGAATTGCCCATGATCCGCGTCGTCCTCGCCCAGCCCCGCGGCTTCTGCGCCGGCGTCGAGCGGGCGATCGAGATCGTCGAGCGGGCATTGAAGAAGTACGGCCCGCCGATCTACGTCCGGCACGAGATCGTCCATAACCGCCACGTGGTGGAGAACCTGCGGACGCGTGGTGCGGTGTTCGTCGACGAGCTGGACGAGATCCCTCCCGGGGCGATGACGATATTTTCCGCCCATGGCGTCGCCAAGCGGGTCGAGCAGCTGGCCGCCGAGCGAGACCTGCCGGTGATCGACGCCACCTGCCCGCTGGTCGCCAAGGTGCACAACGAGGGCCGCCGCTACGCCGCGCAGGGTCGCGAGATCGTGCTGGTCGGACATGCCGGCCACGCCGAGGTCGAGGGCACGATCGGTCAGGTGCCGGCCAAGGTGCATCTGGTGCAGACCGTGGCGGACGTGGCCTCGCTCAACGTCGCCGATCCGGACAAGCTCGCCTACATCACCCAGACCACGCTCTCGGTGGACGACACCCGCGGCATCATCGCCGCGCTGAAGGAACGCTTCCCCACCATCGTGGGGCCGGACGTGCGCGACATCTGCTACGCGACCCAGAACCGCCAGCAGGCGGTGCGCGACCTCGCCTCCGAGGTCGACATGATCCTCGTGGTCGGCTCGCGCAACAGCTCGAATTCCAACCGCCTGCGCGAGATCGGCGAGGAGCTGGGCCGGCCGTCCTACCTGATCGACGACGCCGATGCGCTGCAGCCGGAGTGGTTCGCGGGCATCGGCTCGGTCGGCGTCACCGCCGGGGCGTCTGCGCCGGAGACGCTGGTGCAGGGCGTGCTGGACGGGCTGCGCCGGTTCGGCGACGTCGACATCTCCACCCTGGCCGGCGTGGCGGAGGACGTGCGCTTCCGCTTCCCCAAGGAACTGGCCGACACGTAGAGGATCGCGAATGTCCGTGCCGTTGAACCAGGCGCTGCGGGTCGGCGCCTATGTCGTGAAGCAGCACCTGCTGGGGCGGAAGCGCTACCCGCTGGTGCTGATGCTGGAGCCGCTGTTCCGCTGCAACCTCGCCTGCGCCGGCTGCGGCAAGATCGACTATCCGGCCGAGATCCTGAACCAGCGCCTGTCCGTCGCCGAGTGCATGGAGGCGATCGACGAGTGCGGCGCGCCCGTGGTGGTGATCGCCGGCGGCGAGCCGCTGCTGCACCGCGAGATCGAGCAGATCGTGCAGGGCGCCATCGCCCGCAAGAAGTTCGTCATCGTCTGCACCAATGCGCTGCTGCTGGAAAAGAAGATGCACCTGTTCCAGCCGAGCAAGTGGTTCTCCTGGTCGGTGCACCTTGACGGGTCGCGCGACGAGCACGACCTGTCGGTCTGCCAGGACGGCGTCTACGATCGCGCCGTGGCCGCGATCGCCACGACCAAGCGCGCCGGCTTCCGCACCATCATCAACGCCACGCTGTTCGACACGGCAGATCCCGAGCGCATCGCGCGGTTCTTCGACGACGTGATGGCGATGGGAGTGGACGGCATCTCGGTCTCGCCCGGCTACGCGTATGAGCGCGCGCCCGACCAGCAGCACTTCCTCAACCGGCGCGCGCACCAAGGAACTGTTCCGCGGCATCTTCGCCCGCCGGGGGAAGCAGAAGTGGGCGTTCAACCAGTCGTCGATGTTCCTCGACTTCCTGGCCGGCAACCAGACGTTCCACTGCACGCCCTGGGGCAACCCCACCCGCACCTATTTCGGCTGGCAGAGGCCCTGCTACCTGCTCGGCGAAGGCTACGCGAAGACCTTCAAGGAGCTGATGGAAGAGACCGACTGGGACCGCTACGGCACCGGCAATTACGAGAAATGCGCCGACTGCATGGTGCATTCCGGCTACGAGGCGACGGCGGTCAGCGAGACGATCCGCCGGCCGTGGAAGGCCGCCGCGCAGGCGCTGCGCGGCATCCGCACCGATGGCCCGATGGCGCCGGAGATCCCCCTGACGGACCAGCGTCCGGCAGACTATGTCTTCAGCGCGCATGTCGAGCAGGCGCTGACGCGCATCAGGGCGCGCCCCAAGGCCGAGACCGCCGACGCCGCCGACTGAGCGCCGCACGACCTCCGTCATTGCGGGGCACGGAGCGACGAAGCAATCTCTGCGCCGGTTTCGTACCCAAGTCAGGTTGACCCATGTCCTTCCGCGGCCAGTCACTGCCTCGCCTTGAAGACGCGCGCTTCCTGACCGGGCGCGGCCAATACGTCGAAGACATCGCACTCGCCGGCCAGGCCTGGATGCATGTCGTCCGCTCGCCGCACGCGCACGCTGCGATCCAGCGCATCGACACCGAAGCCGCGCGCGCGGTTGCCGGCGTCCTCGGCATCTACACCGCCGCTGATCTTGCCGGTCTCGGCCCGTTGCCCTGCACCGTGCCGGTAGCCAGCCTGGCGCCGATGATCGTGCCGCCGCGCCTTGCTCTGGCAGCAGAGCGTGCGCGCCACGTCGGCGACCCGGTGGCCTTCGTGGTCGCCGGGACCCGCGACGCCGCCCGCGACGCGGCCGAACTCGTGGCAGTGGATTGGCAGCCGCTGCCTGCGATCGTCGATGCGCCCGCCGCGCTGCGGCCGGGCGCGCCGCAGCTGTGGGAGGAGGCGCCGGACAACCTGTCCTATCGCTTCCAGAAGGGCGACCAGGACGCCGTGCGCACCTCGATCGCCAATGCCGCGCATGTCGTCGAGCTCGAGCTGGTGAACAACCGCATCGTCATTTCCGCGCTGGAGCCGCGCGGCGCGATCGGGCAGCACGACCAGGCCGGCTTCCACCTGACGTTCTCCGGCGCCGGCGTGCATGCGCTGCAATCGCAGCTCGCCGAGGATGTGTTCGGCGTGCCGGCGGAGCAGATGCGCGTCTCCTGTCCCGATGTCGGCGGCGGCTTCGGCGTGAAGAACGCGCTGTATCCCGAATGGGTGATGCTGCTCTGGGCGGCGCGCGCCTTGGGCCGTCCGGTGCGCTGGATGAGCGAGCGCGCCGAGGACTTCGTCACCACCGCGCAGGGCCGCGACAACGTGACGCGTGCGCGCCTCGCGCTGGATGCCGACGGCCGCTTCCTGGCGCTGGATGTGGCGACGGTGGCCAATCTCGGCGCCTATCTCTCGTCCGGCGGACCCGGCAGCTCCACCAACGCGCCGGCCAACGCGATGGGCAGTGGCTACGTCATTCCGGCGATCTTCATGGACGTTCACGGCGTGTTCACCAACACCGTGCCGATCGACGCCTATCGCGGCGCGGGCAAGCCCGAGGTGAACTACATGATCGAGCGCCTGATCGACGAGGCCGCGCGGCGCTGCGGCTTCGACGCGATCGAGCTGCGCCGGCGCAACCTGGTGCGCGACTTCCCGTACCGCAAGGCGCTGGGCACCGTCATCGACTGCGGCCGTTTCGCCGACAACCTGGACGACGCCATCGTCGCCGCCGACCACGCCGGCTTTGCCGCGCGGCGCGAGCGGTCGCGTCAGCGTGGCCGGCTGCGCGGCATCGGTGTGACCTGCTTCATGGAGACCGCGCGCGGTGCGCCGAACGAGGGCGCCGAACTGCGCTTCGAGGACGATGGCGGCGTCGCGCTGCTCGTCGGCACGCAGTCGAACGGCATGGGCCACGAGACCGCCTATGCGCAGATCGCCGCCGATCTGCTCGGGCTGCCGATCGAGGCGTTCCGCTACGTGCAGGCCGATACCGCGCAGGTGCGTGCCGGCAACGGCCATGGCGGCGCGCGGTCGATGCACATGGGCGGCGCCGCGCTGTGCAAGGCGGTCGATGCCATGCTGGCGAAGGGCCGCTTGATCGCCGCGCGCCTGCTGCAGGCCTCGACCGGAGCAGGTGGTGTTCGCCGATGGGCGCTTCGCGGTGCGCGATGCGCCGGACCGTGCCATCGATCTGCTGACGCTGGCGCGTGCGGCGCGTGATCCGGCCAACCTGCCCGATGGCATGCCGCCGGGTCTCGATACCTATGTCTGGAACCTGCTCGACCTGATCACCTTCCCGAACGGCTGCCATATCGCCGAAGTGGAGGTCGATCCGGAGACCGGTGACGTGACGCTGGAGCGCTATACCGCGGTCGACGACTTCGGCACGCTGATCAATCCGATGCTGACGGTGGGTCAGGTGCACGGCGGCGTCGCGCAGGGCATCGGCCAGGCGATGCTGGAGCACACGGTGTACGATCCGGACTCCGGCCAGATGCTGAGCGGCTCGTTCATGGACTATGCACTGCCGCGTGCCGATGACCTGCCGGACCTCGACATCACGCTGACCGGCGTGCCGACCGAGCGCCAATCCGCTCGGCGTGAAGGGTTCCGGGCAGGCCGGCGCGATGGCGGCGCCGCAGGCGATCATCGCGGCGATCCTCGATGCGCTGGCGCCGCTGGGCGTGACGCATATCGACATGCCGGCGACGCCGGAACGCGTGTGGCAGGCGATCAGGAGTGCAAGACATGGATGACCAGCCTCTCGCGCGGATTGCGGCGGAAGACTATCTGGACGCGCTCGCGGCGCACGGCATCGACCATCTGTTCTGCAACCCCGGCACCGACTTCGCGCCGATCGTCGAGGCCTTCGCGCGCGCCGCACGCAGCAACCGCAAGGTGCCGCGACCGATGGTGGTGCCGCACGAGAACGCCGCGCTGTCGATGGCGCACGGCTACACGATGGTGACCGGCAGGCCGCAGGCGGTGATGCTGCACACCAACGTTGGTACCGCGAATTCGATCAACATGCTGATCGATGCGAGCCGCGACCGCATCCCGGTGCTGCTGACCTCCGGCCGCACGCCGTTCACCGAGTTCGGCGCCGAAGGCTCGCGCAGCGTCTACATCCATTGGGCGCAGGAGATGTACGACCAGGCCGGCATGCTGCGCGAGATGGTGAAGTGGGACTACGAGATGAAGCGCGGCGATCAGGCCGCCGACGGTGGTCGATCGCGCGCTGGAACTCGCGATGACGTCGCCGAAGGGACCGGTGTATCTCTCGCTGCCGCGCGAGGTGCTGGGCGAGGTCGGTGACCACGCCGCAGGAAAGCGACTTCGCACGCCGGGTCACGCCGCGCGCACCGGTGCCGTCGGCGTCCGACATCGAGCAGCTTGCCGACTGGATCGCCGCCGCGCGGGCGCCGCTGGTGATCACCGGTCTGCTCGGCCAGGACCCGCAGGATGCGGTTGTGCTGTCGCGGCTGGCGGAGCGCTGGGCGCTGCCGGTGATCCCGTTCAACACGCGCTACTTCGCGATCTCGGCGAACCACCCGATGTTCCAGGGCTCGACGCCCGGTCCGCTGCTGCGACGAGGCCGATCTGGTCATCGTGATCGAGGCCGACGTGCCCTGGATGCCGAGCAAGGAAGCGCCGCCGGCCGGCGCGCGCATCGTGCAGATCGGCGAGGACCCGCTATACGCGCGCTATCCGATGCGCAGCTTTCCGTCCGACCTGACGATCACCGCCACGGCGTTGTCGGTACTGGAAGCGCTGGAGCAGGCGCTGCAGGGCCGCACCGGCGCGTTCGTCGAGGAACGACGGGCACGGCTGGTCGTGCGGTCGGCCGAACTGCACGCGCAGATGGCGCGACGAGGCCGAGTCGGCCGGACGCGGCAACAAGAACACCCTGGCCTGGCTGAACCACTGCCTGCGCGATGTGGTCGATCGCGATACGATCGTGATCAGTCGGAATACTCGTTCCGCCAGGAGTACTGCCCGCTGGACACGCCAGGCAGCCTGTTCGGCGTCAGCGCCGCCGGCGGCCTGGGCTGGGGCTTCGGCGCCTCGCTCGGCGCCAAGCTCGCCGCGCCGCAGCGACAGGTGCTGTCGGTTCTTGGTGACGGCGCCTACATGTTCGCCAACCCGACCGCGTGCCACTACATGGCGCAGATGCAGAACCTGCCGGTGCTGACGGTGATCTACAACAACGCGCTGTACGGTGCGGTGCGGCGCGCGACGCTCGACATGTTCGCCAGTGGCGTCGCGGCGCAGGACGACGGCCGCCTGCTCGCGGACCTTCCGGCGCCGAACTTCGAGAAGATCGTCGCCGCGCATGACGGCCACGGCGAACGTGTGGAGCGCCCGGCCGATCTGCCGGCGGCCCTGCGGCGCGCCGCCGACGCGGTGCGCGGCGGCCAGCAGGCGCTGGTGAACGTCATCTGCCCGCCCTAGGCGCCGAGTGCTGGCGCCACCTTCTGCATGAACAGCGTCAGGCTCTGTGCCACGTCGTCGTACGCCATCGGTCCGAGCCTGAACTGCATGATCGCGCCGCCGACGCCGATCGCGTCGACCGCCGCGAGCTTCTCCGCCACCGTCGCCGGCGAGCCGTAGATCAGCGAATGCTCCACCACCATCCGCGCTGCCGGCACCGTGCCCGGTGCGGGCATCGGCACGATCGACACCCCCTGTTCCTCGAACACGCGCCGGCGCATCGCCGTGCGGTGCTCGTGCATCGCCTCGAAGGCGGGGATCGCGATGCGTTCGGCCTCCGCATCCGTCTCGGCGACGAACACATTGCGCCACACCCAGCATTGCTCGACGTTGCGCGCCACCGCTGCATCGTCCATGCCCGACTCGCGCAGCGTGCGCCGGTACAGCTCCATGCGCTGGCGCGTCACCTCGTTCGACTGCACGTTCATCATGAACGGCCGGCCCTGTTGCGCGATGTGCAGCATCCCTTCCTCGCTCGACGCCGAGCGGATCACAGTGGGATGCGGTCGCGTGAACGGTCGGGGGCGCAGCATCGGCACCTTGATGTCCCAGAACCTGCCGCGGTGTTCGAACTTCTCGCCGCGCCACGCCTGGAACATGATCGCCTCGGCTTCCTCGAAGCGCGCCTGCGCCTCGGTGTGGTCGAGGCCGTAGCCCTGGTAGTCGTAGATGTTGTAGGCGGTGCCGCGCCCCAGGCCGACGATCAGCCGCCCCTGGCTGATGTGGTCGATGAGCGCCAGCTGCTCCGCCATGCGGATCGGATGGTGCAGCGACATCTGTGCCACGGCAAAGCCGATCTTCGCCCGCTGCGTCGCCACCGCCAGCGCGGCGGCGAAGCTCACCGGATCGACATAGGCGCAGATGCCGTCGAAATGATGCTCGGCCAGCCAGATCACGTCGAAGCCCAGTTCGTCGGTCAGCCGCGCCTCGCGCAGCGTCTCGTCGATCACCCGGCCATCGTCGGCAGGATCGCGGCTTTCGGGGAACAGGAAGTTGCTGAATTTCATGCGCGGCTTTCCATCAATCAGGCAGCATGGTACAGATTGAATTCCATGTCATGTGGGGCGGATGACGGCCGATGAACGACGTGAACACCGGCATGCTGAAGACGCGCGTGATCGAGCTGGTGAACGAACACGCAAAGCTCGCGCAGGTGATCAACGACAGCCTGTTCTCGTTCGGCGAACTCGGCTTCCACGAGGTGGAGACTTCCAAGTATCTGACCGCAACGCTTGAGCGCCACGGCTTCAAGGTCGAGCGCGGCGTGGCTGGCATGCCGACCGGCTGGGTGGCGCGCTGGGGCTCCGGCGGGCCGGTGATCGCTCTTGGCTCCGACACCGACGCGCTGCCGAACGTATCGCAGAAGCCTGGCGTCGCTTACCACGAGCCACTGGTCGAGGGCGGTCCGGGGCACGGCGAGGGCCACAACTCGGGCCAGGCGGTCAACATCGCCGCAGCCCTCGCACTGAAGGAGCTGATGCAGAACGAGGGCCTGCCAGGCACGCTGATGCTGTGGCCGGGCATCGCCGAGGAACTGCTGGCCGGCAAGGCGTTCCAGGTGCGCGACGGCATGTTCGACGGCGTCGATGCGGTGCTGTTCACCCATGTCGGCGCTAACCTGGAGACCGGCTGGGGCGAGGTGCGCGGCGCCGGCGGGCTGATCTCGGTGGAATATGCGTTCCACGGCGCATCCGCGCACGCCGCCGCCGCACCGTGGCGCGGACGCAGCGCACTCGACGCGGTCGAGCTGATGAACATGGGCTGGAACGTCCGGCGCGAGCACCTGCGCCCCGAACAGCGCTCGCACTACATCATTACGTACGGCGGCGAGCAGCCGAACGTCGTGCCGGCGCTGGCGAAGGTCTGGTACTACATACGCGAGACGGATGTGGAGAACGTCCGCAAGAACTTCGGCATCTGCAACCGCATCGCCGATGGCGCGGCGATGATGACCGACACCGAAGTGACCCGCCGCATTCTCGGCGCCTCGTGGCCGCGTCACTACAACAGGGTGCTGGCGGAGACACTGCAGGCGAACATCGAGCAGATCGGCGTGCCGACCTGGACCGAGGAGGACGAGGTCTTCGCCCGCGCGGTGCAGCGCGCGGCGGACGGCGAGCCGGTGGGGCTGACGAAGCAGCACGCGCCGATCACCACCGAACCATTCAGCCCCGGCACCGACGACATCGGCGACGTGTCCTGGGTGGTGCCGACCGTGCAGCTTCGCTATCCGGCGAACATGCGCAACCTGCCGGGCCATCACTGGTCCAACGCGATGGCGATGGCGACGCCGATCGCGCACAAGGGCGTCGTGTGCGGCGCCAAGGTGGTGGCCGCCACGGTGCTCGACCTGCTGCTGAAGCCGGAGCTGATCAGCGAGACAAAGCGCTATTTCACCGATGTTCAGACCAAGGACAAGCAGTACGAGCCATTCATCGGCAAGGACGACAGGCCGCCGGTCGATCTCAACCAGGTCGCAATGGACAAGTTCCGCCCGCTGATGCGGCCGTTCTATTATGAGGCGGACAAATACGACACGTATCTGGAACAGCTGGACGTGAGCTATCCACAGCTGGAGCGCCCGGCCTGAGTCTGGGGGAGAAGACCATGGCGATCATCGTCGGAAGCGGCGACTACCGGTACGAGCAGATCGACGACTGGGCGAAGGTGCCGCCCGGCTGGTCGCTGCACGAGGTCGGCGCAGTCGGCGTCGACAAGCAAGACAATGTCTACGTGTTCAACCGCGGCGAGCATCCGATGATGGTGTTCGACCGTGAGGGCAACTTCCTGCGCGCTTGGGGCGAAGGTCTGTTTCCCCGTGCGCACGGCCTGCACATGGCGCCCGACGACACGGTGTTCCTGACCGACGATGGCGATCATTCCGTGCGTAAGTGCACGCTCGAAGGCAAGGTACTGCTGACCTTGGGCACGCCCGGCAAGCCGGCGCCGTTCATGAGCCGCCAGCCGTTCCACCGCTGCACCCACACCGCACTGTCGCCGAAGGGCGACATCTACGTCTCCGACGGCTACGGCAACCCGTGCGTCCACAAATACTCGCCGGACGGGAAGTTGCTGATGTCATGGGGCGAGTCGGGCGCCGAGCCGGGCCAGTTCAACCTGGTGCACAACATCTCCTGCGATCCGGACGGCTGGGTGTATGTGGCGGACCGCGAGAACCACCGCATCCAGGTGTTCGACGGCAACGGCAAGTACGAGACGCAGTTCAACAACCTGCATCGGCCGTGCGGCATCTTCATGCCGTACTGCTCCTGCCCGATCTGCTATGTCGGCGAGCTTGGCCCGGCGACGCGGACCAACCGCAACTACCCGAACCTGGGGCCGCGCCTCTCGATCATCGACAACAAGGGCAACCTGCTGACGCGCATCGGCGGTTTGCATCCCGGCACCGGTCCCACGGACTACATCGGACCGCACGGGCTGTGCGCCGATTCGCGCGGCGACATCTACATCGGCGAGGTGTCCCGCACACTGTGGCCACAGTATTTCGCCGACCAGCCAATCCCCGACGGGGTGCGCTGCCTGCGCAAGCTGCGCAAGATCAGTTGAGGTTCCGCCATGTATGAGCCGAAGCGGTTTGACTTCTCCATTCCGGTCCGCGTCAACCTGTCGTCCGACACGCAGACCAAGCCGTCGCGCGCCATGAAGGAGGCGATGCTGGAGGCAGAGGTCGGTGACGAGCAGATGGGCTCCGACCCGACGGTATGGGAACTGTGCGACCGGACCGCCGCGCTGCTGGGCAAGGAAGCGGCGGTGTTTCTGCCGTCGGGCACGATGTGCAACCAGGTGGCGCTCGCGAACTCACTGCAGGCCCGGTGAGGAGATCCTGGCGCACGAGTCGTCGCACATCCTGTCCAGCGAGGGCGGCGGATCGGCGGCGATCGCCGGCGCGCTCATCCTCGGCCTCAAGGGCGAGCGCGGCATGTTCAGCGTCGATACGCTGGAAGAGGCGATCCGGCCGGTGTCGCGCTATTCGCCGACACAGCGCCTGGTGGAGGTGGAGCAGACCGCCAACCGCGGCGGCGGCGCGTGCTGGAGCGTCGAGGCGCTGCATGCGGTGACCCAGGCGGCGCATGCGCACGGGCTGTCCACCCACATGGACGGCGCGCGGCTGATGAATGCTGCGGTGGCGCTGGGCGTGCCGGCGACCGATCTCACCGACGGCTGCGATTCGGTGTGGTTGGATTTCACCAAGGGCCTGGCTGCACCTTTGGGTGCCGTGTTGGCCGGATCGAGCGAGTTCATCGGCCAGGCATGGCGGTGGAAGCAGCGGCTCGGCGGCTCGATGCGGCAGGGCGGCATGTGCGCCGCAGCGTGCATCTATGCGCTGGAGCACAACATCGACCGCCTGGCCGACGACCATGCCAATGCGAAATCGCTGGCACGCGGCATGGCGCAGATCCAGGGCATTACGGTGGAGATGCCGGAAACCAACCTGGTATTCTTCGACACTCAAGGCACCGGCATGACGGCCGACGCCTTTGCCGGAAAGTTGCGCAAGGAAGGCGTGCTGGTCTCCACCTCGGGCAAGTACCGCGGGCGCGCCTGCCTGCATCTCGACGTGGCGGCGGCACAGGTGGACGAGGCGCTGTCGGTGATGAAGCGGGCGGTCAACGCGGCCTGATGTTCGCGGTCCGCGCGATCGGCACGCTACATACGCCGTGGCGGAATATTGCCGACTGTCCGCGCAATGGCCGACAGCCCGATCCGGCGCCGCTGTGCACAGCGGTGGTGTTGCCGGAGTTCGTCGAAGGCCTGCGCAGCATCGAGGGATTCTCCCACCTGATCCTGCTCTACTGGCTCGGTGAGGCGCGCGTACCCCAGCTTGTGTTCACGCCGCCGTTCGATGCGCACCCGCGCGGCGTATTCGCGACCCGCGGGCCGCGGCGACCGAACCCGATCGGGTTGTCGGTGGTGGCGTTCGATGGTTTCGACACGCCCGATACGCTGAAGGTTCGCTATCTCGATTGCATCGATGGGACAGCGCTGATCGACATCAAGCCGTACTTGAGGACCACCGATTGCGAGCCGGATTCCGCCATGGGCTGGCTGGAACCCCACGCCACGCCGCGGAGCTAAAATCAGATAACGCCCGCCGCGCGCAGTGCTGTGATCCGGTCCGTGTCGTAGCCCAGTTCAGCCAGCACGGTGTCGGTGTCCACACCAAGCGCCGGTGCCCCGTTGCGCGGCATCGCCTCGTCCGGAAAGCGGAACGCCGGTGCCACCATGCGGAAGGGACCGGCCGGATGTCCGTACTCCCACAGGCGATCTTCCCGCGTGACGAACTCCGACCCGAACGCCCGCGCGATGTCGTTCACGGGAGCCGCGGGAACCGCGCCGGCGAAATGCTCGAGCCAGGCGGACGTGCCCCTAGCGGACAACGCCGCATCCAGCATCCGGGTCAGTTCGGCACGGTTCTCCAGCCGCGCCTTGAAGCCGGCGAAGCGCGGATCGTCCGACCACTCGGGATGCCCGACCTTCTCGCACAGCATTGGCCAGAACTTCTGCTTGTTGCACATGATGAAGATCCAGCCGTCCGCAGTGCGATACAGCTGGCTCGGCGTCAGCGACGGATGTGCACCGCGCGGCTCGCGGCCCTGAGCGTGCCCGCCGTTCAGGAACCACGCAGCCAGGTAGTTGAGATTCGCCAGCGCGGTGTCGAACAGGCTGATATCGACGTCGCGGCCGATACCCGTTGCGCGTGCCGACACGATGCCGCCAAGCAGCGCGGTCGCCGCATAAACTCCCGCCATCATGTCCACGATCGACAGGCCGAATCGTGCCGGCGGCTGATCCGGCTCGCCGGTCAGCGACAGGTAGCCGGCTTCCGCCTGCATCAGGTAGTCGTAGCCGGGCCACGACGCGCGCGCACCCTCGCGGCCGTACGCAGACAGGTGCGCGCACACAATGCGCGGATTGGCATCCTTCAGTTGGTTGTAGGTCACGCCCAGCCGCGGCGGCTGATCACCGCGCAGGTTGTCTAGCACCGCATCCGCAGTCGCCGCCAGATCGTGCAGCACGCGCCGCGCTTCCGGTGCACGCAGGTTCAGTGTGATGGAGCGTTTGTTGCGGTTGAACGCCTGGAAGAAATGGCTGTCGTGCTCGCCCAGGAAATATGGCCCGACCGACCGGCTGACGTCGCCGCCCTCGGCCGGGTTCTCGATCTTGATCACCTCGGCGCCCATGTCGGCAAGCTGCATGGAGCCGAACGGCCCCGCACCGTACTGCTCCACCGCCAGGATGCGCACGCCCGCGAGCGGCAGCATCACGCGGGATTCCGCGCGACGAGCTGGCGGGCGATGATCAGCCGCTGCAGCTCGTTGGTGCCCTCGCCGATCACCAGCAGCGGCGCATCGCGGTACAGCCGCTCCACCGGGAATTCGGTGGAATAGCCGTAGCCGCCATGCACGCGCATCGCCTCGGTGGCGTTTTCCAGCGCCGTCTCGGTGGCGAACAGCTTGGCCATGCCGGCCTCCATGTCGCAGCGATCGCCACGGTCGTACAACTCGGCGGCGCGGCGCACCAGCAGGCGCGAGGCCTCGGTGCGCGTCGCCATGTCGGCGAGCTTCAGCTGGATGGCCTGATGCTGCGCGATCGGCACGCCGAACGTCTTGCGCAGCTGGGCATAGCGCAGCGACTCATCCAGCGCCGCCTGCGCGATGCCGACACCGCGCGCGGCGACGTTGATGCGGCCAAGCTCGAGCCCAGACAATGCGTGCTGCAGACCGCGGCCTTCTTCCCCGCCGATCAGCCGGTCGGCTGGAACGCGATAGTCGCTGAACACCAGCTCCGCGCTGTCGATGCCCCGGTAGCCCAGCTTCTCCAGCTTGCGGCTGACGGTGAAGCCCGGACCCTTTTCCGCCAGCAGCATGCTCATGCCGCGATGGCGCGGCTCGGCGGCGAGATCGGTCTTCACCAGCAGAGCGAAGCAAGAGCCGTATATGCCGTTGCTGATCCAGGTCTTGGTGCCGTTCACCACATACGCATCGCCGTCACGTCGGGCAGTGACGCGGATCGCCTGCAGATCGGTGCCGCAGTCGGGCTCGGTCAGTGCCAGTCCGCCGCGCAACTCGCCCGACGCGAAGCGCGGCAGGAACGCGCGCTTCTGTGCCTCGGTGCCGTTGCGCTGCACGATCGCCGACATGATGAGGTGCGAATTGAAGATGCCGGTCAGCGACATCCAGACCCGGGCGATGCGCTCGACAATATCGGCATAGGCTGCGCAGGGCAGACCGAGCCCGCCGTACTCGGCGGCAATGGTGGCGCCGAACAGACCGAGTTCGCGCATGCGCGCGACGATCGCCTCGGGGTAGATGTCGTCGTGCTCCAGCCGGTGCACATGCTGCACGACGTCGCGTGCCAGGAACGCATCGATCGTATCCAGGATCATGCTATCGGTCATGCCTGAAGTATGCGGCGGCCGGCCTGGCCGGACAACGGAGGAGGGTCCCATGTTCAGCGCCTACAATCGGATCGGCGAGAACCGGTATCTGCAGCGCATCGGCCTCGACCTCGAGGATTTCGCCCCCGGCCAGCGCTTTCGCCATCGGCCCGGCGTCACGCTGTCGCAGCAGGACAACGCGGACGAGGCGCTGGACACGCTGAACGGCGCGATGCTGCACTTCGACGCGCACTACGCCGCGGCGACCGCCTGGCAGCGACCGCTGATGGTGAGCACGCTGACGCTGCAGCGGCTGATCGGCATGACCTGCAAGACCTACGGGCGCCGGCGCGCGATCCTGGGTTTCGACGACATCGCAATGAACGGTCCGCTGTTCGGCGGCGACACGCTGTATGCCGGATCGGAGGTGCTGGACGTGAATGAGGCGGGGACCATCCGCATCCTGATCCGCGGTCACAAGGCGGACGACACCGAGGTCGCGCGCGTCACCTGCCGCATGGCGATCGAGTGGCGCGACGCGAGCGACGACCCGGCGGACGATGGGCGCTTTGCGGCGTACCATGTGGCGGACGACGGCACGATGGTCGAGCAGGCCGGCCTCTGGTTCGAGGACTGCGTGCCGGGCGAAACCTTCGTGCACGCACCACAGCGCACGTTCCACCGCGAGGAATCGCTGATGCACGCCTGGCGCTCGCTGGACCTGTCGCCGCAGGTGCAGGTGCCGGAGACCCTCGTCGTCGCGGTCACCACGGCGCTCACCACGCGGACCTTCGGTCGTGTGGTCGCCAACCTCGGCTGGCACGACGTGCAGCTGCCGACGCCAGTCTCGTTCGGCGACACGATCGAGGCAGAATCGACCATTCTGGAGGCACGCGAGTCCCGGTCGCGGCCGGGCGAGGGGATCATCTCGGTCGCGACGCGGGCGCGCAATCAGCACGGCGCCGAGGTCGTCTCCTACCGCCGCACGCTGCTGGTCTATCGTCGCGGCGCCACCGCGCCTTACGCGCAAGCAGGCTACTGAAGCCCTAAACGGCCATCGCCCGCCGCTGATGCGCGCGCCCGATGCGCGCGGTCTCCGGGTTGTGGCCGGCGATCACGCGCACACCCTCGTCCAGCCGGCCCACGATGTTGTCCGGCGAGCAGCCCTCCAGGAACGCGATGCCGTTGCGCCGGCACGCCGCGAACACGCGCTCGCGCGACTCGGCCATCTCAGGCGGATACGGATCGCGCTGCAACGTGGTGTAGCCAAGCGACAGCCCGAGATCGCCGGGACCCATCTCGGCAAAACCCAGGCCCGGCACGGCACAGATCGCCTCGCAGTTGGCGATGCCCTCCGGGCTTTCCAGCTTCACGCCCAGCAGCAATTCGCCCTCGGGATTGAGTGGCCATGGGTCGCAGCACTGCATATACGCCTGTTGTGACACGCCCCAGATCGCCGCGGCGGTGGCTTCGGACCCACGGCCGCGCGTGCCGATGCCCAGGCGGCCATTGCCGCCACGCGCCGGCCGCTGCACACCGTGCAGGCGCTGCACCGGCGATGGAATTGCAGGATCGACGCCGGCGGCGTGATGCGGATAACGGCAGGCCTCGATGAACGCCCGCACCGCATCCGCGGTCTCCGCCTGGCACAACAGGATGCCATGCACACCGCGACCCAGGATTTGGCGGAACTGCCAGGCGTTGAACCGCACATTCGCCTCGTCGGTGCCGTTCACCGGCGCCTCGACGATCACCGTCGGCGTGCGATGACCCGACCGCGTCGGGCCGCCGTCCACCATGCCGCGCAGGTACTCGGCGAGGCCTGTCATGTCGAACGCGCCGTGCTCCATGCCGACGTTCATATAGTCGGCCCAGGTGCCGGCATCCTCGCGTCCCTGCGAGTGTGTCAGCACGTGGCCGGAGTGCGGCCCGTCGTAGTAGATCGCCTGGCCCTGTGCCAGCAGTTCGATCGCTCGATTGATGCGCTTGGCCATGCCGGGTCCCCATTGCCGCTGCGAGATGCGATAAAGGCGATGATAGCACGTCGATCGAGGCGCAGGCGATGGCGAGCCAACCGGCCGACCTGACCACGCATATCACCGCGCTGGGCCACTTCGAGGCTGGTCGGCTCGCCGAAGCGGCGGGCGCATGTCAGGCGATCCTGCAGCGCGTCCCGCATGACTGGCTGGCCCTGCGTTTGCTGGGCGGCGTGCGCGAAAAGGAAGGCGACTTCGACCAGGCTGCCCGGTGTTTCGCCGCGGCGCTGCAGGCTGCCCCGCCGGGAACCGGCGACACATTCAATCTGCTGAACGAGCTCGCGGGCGCGCTGCTGCGGAAGCGGGATTTCGAGGGAGCACTCGTCTGCTGCCGCCGCGCGCTGGCGCAGAGCCCGCACGACCCGGGCGCATTGCATAACTGCGGTCACGCGCTGGTCGCACTGAATCGTCACGCAGAGGCGCTTGAAAAGTTTCGCCAGGCGCTGATGGCAATGCCGGATTCGGTGGAGCTGCGGCACAACGAAGCAATTGCAATGCTGGCCCTGGGCATGTGGCCGCAGGCATGGGAACAACTCGAGGCACGACTGAAGATCCCGAGCCTGCATGTGGCCGATGGGCTCCCGGAGTATGTGCCGCATTGGCGGGGGGAGTTCGACATAGGGGGCAAGACCATCCTGCTGCAAGCTGAACAGGGACTGGGCGACACGTTGCAATACGTCCGCTACCTGCCGTGGGTAACACAGCGCGGCGCGCGCGTCGTGCTGCGCGTGCAGCCCGTTCTCGGCAAGCTGCTGGCTAACTTTCCAGGCGCCGACAAGGTGATCACATTTTACGACCATGTCAGCGACGTCGATTTCCAGTGCCCGCTGATGAGCCTGCCGATGGCATTTGGCACGACCGTGGCAAAAGTGCCTGCACGTGTCCCATATCTGTCCATGCCGCCTGAATATCTGCTGCTTTGGCAGGCACTGCTCGGCATTCCGCGCCGGAAGCGCATCGGCATCGCATGGTCCGGCATGCAGCACGCGCCGCATCGTTCGTTGCCGCTCGCCATGCTCGCCCCCTTGTTGGAACGGCCTGATCTGGAATTCCACGCTTTGCAGCACGAGATACCGGCAGCCGATCGTTCCTGGCTCGACGCCCATCCCATGGTGGTGGATCACAGTCCCAAACTAAAGGAATTCGCCGATAACGCCGCGGTGGTTGCGCTGATGGACCTGGTGGTCACCATCGACACTTCGATCGCACACCTTGCCGGAGCGCTCGGCAAGCCGGTGTGGATCATGCTGCCGTTCAGCGCCGACTGCCGTTGGCTGCTCGATCGCGCCGATACGCCCTGGTATCCAACCGCGCGCCTGTTCCGGCAGCGGCAGCCGGGCGACTGGCACGGCGTGGTGGCGGAGGTGGTGCGGGCGCTGTCAGGCTGAGGCGCCGCGCACCAGCCGGCCGGGCAACGCGCCGGTCGCCTCGCCGTCGCGATACACCGGCACGCCGGACACGATCGTCGCGACGTAACCGTCGGTGCGCTGCACCAGCCGACGTCCGCCACTCGGCAGGTCGTACACCACCTCGGGCTGGCGGAGTTGCAGGTGATCGTAGTCGATCACGTTGATGTCGGCCTTGTAGCCCGGCGCCACCACGCCGCGATCGACCAGACCGATGGCGGATGCGGAGTCGCGCGTCAGTCGCCGGATCGCCCAAGGCAGCTTCACCTTCGCGCCGTGCCTGCGGTCGCGCGTCCAGTGCGTCAGCAGGTAGCTGATGGCACTCGAATCGCACAGCACGCCGACATGCGCGCCGCCGTCGCCGAGGCCGACGATCGTCGCGTCGTGCGTCAGCATGTCGTGCACCGTGTCGAGATTGCCGTAGCTGTAGTTGGACAGCGGCCGATACAGAATCGCCTTGCCGTCCCGCTCCAGCAAAAGGTCGTAGGCCACCTCGGCCGGATCACGCCCCTGCCGCGCTGCCATCGCCGCGACCGACGCATCGGCCGATGGCTCGTAGTCCGGCGGATCGCCGAGTGGGAAGATGCGGTCCCATTTCGCCACGCGCCGCGCCATGCCTCCGCCACCGTCGGTCTCGCCGATCAGACGAGTGCGGAACTCCGGCTGCCGCAGCGTCGCGATGCGCTGTTCGAACGGCAACGACGCGATCTGCTGGTAGCCGGGCCGGTTGACAAACGGGTTCTGCGAGATCTCGAAGCCCAGGAGGATGCCGGTCGGTCGCGTCAGCACCTGGCCCAGCATCGGCAATCCCGCGGCATTCGCCTCGGCGATCCAGCCGCACAACCGGCGCCACTCCTCGGGCTTCGCGTCGCGCTGCAGGATGGTGATCGCCATCGGCCGCTGCGACGTGGCGACCAGCCGCCGCAACATGGCGAACTCGTCCTCGACGTCGTCGAAGTCGGAGATCACCTGCATCCAGCCCTTGCCGATGTCGTGCAGCGCACCGGCGATCGCGGCAAGCTCGGCCTCGGCCGCATCGAGCGTCGGGATGGAACGGCCATCCAGCGTCTTGTGGTTCAGCGTGCGCGACGTGGAGAAGCCCAGCGCACCCGCCTTGATGCCTTCCGCCGCAAGCCGTGCCATCTCGGCACGATCCTGCTCGGTCGCAGCTTCACGGTCGGCGCCGCGCTCGCCCATGACGAACACGCGCAGAGCTGCGTGCGGCACCTGCGTCGCGATGTCCATGTCGTACTGCCGCGCCGCCAGAGCATCGAGGAAGCTCGGAAAACTCTGCCAGTTCCATGGCAGGCCTTCGGTGAGCACCACCTCGGGGATGTCCTCGACACCCTCCATCAGCTTCACCAGCATCTCGCGCTGCGACGGCTTGCAGGGCGCGAAGCCGACGCCGCAGTTGCCGAACAGCGTGGTGGTGACGCCGTTCCACGACGACGGCGTGATGCGGCTGCTCCATGTCGCCTGTCCGTCGTAGTGCGTGTGCGGATCGATGAAGCCGGGCGTCACCAGCAGGCCGCGTGCGTCGATTTCCTCCCTGCCACGAACTGCAACTTCGCCGAGCGCAACGATCTTGCCGCCATCGATTGCCACATCGGCCTCGAACGGATCGGCGCCGGTACCGTCGACGACCGTGCCGTTGCGGATGACCAGGTCTGCCATGGCTTACAGTCCCAGCTTGTCTGTCAGGCCGTAGCCCTGCGCGAGGTCCTGCAGCTTCTTCCAGGTGGCGTCCTCCACCGGGATGCCGTTCTTGCGTCGGTCCTGCTCGCGCTTGAACTCGATCTCGCCGGGATACAGCACCTCGGTGAAGCCCTCAGCCGGCGGCGTCGCCTTCAGGTACTGCGCGAACTCGGTGACCTCCGACTTGAAGGTGTCCAGGTCGCGGAACGCGGCGACGTTGAACACGGCGATGAAGCAGCCGTCGTTGTGCCGCCCGGTCGGCTCCACGCCATAGCCGAGACCCGTGAGCAGGCCCGACAGGATCTCGACGATGGTGGCGAGACCGTAGCCTTTGTAACCTTCCGTACCGCCGACCGGCAGCAGCGCGCCGCCCTGGCGCAGCACGCGCGGATCGGTGGACGGCTTGCCGTCGGCGTCGATCAGCCAGCCCGCTGGCACCTGCTCGCCGCGCGCGGTAGCAACGTTGATCTTGCCGGCCGCGGCGGCGGAGGTTGCCATGTCGAAGAACAGCGGACCCTCCAGGTTCGACGGAATGGCGAAGCAGATCGGGTTGGTGCCGAGCCGCGCCTTCGCCCCGCCGAACGGCGCGACCGCCTTGGCGCTGCGGCCGGAGTCGGCGGTGATCATCGCGATCATGCCCTCGCGCGCCGCCATCAGCGGATACGACGCGAGCCGGCCGATATGGCTCTGGCGGTACACCGTCGCCGCAGCTACCATCTGCTTCTTTGCCTTGTCGATCGTGTAGCGCATGGCGCGGTCGGTCACGACGTAGCCGAAGCCCCAGTTGCCATCGATCACCGTGCTGCTCGGCGTCTCCTGCATGATGGTCCACGGCGCGCCTGGCACGATGTGGCCGACCTTGATGCGGTCGATGTAGGTCGGGATCAGGATGATGCCGTGCGAGTCGTGGCCGACGAGGTTGGCGCCGATGTTGTAGCGAGCGATCGTCGCGGCCTCTTCCGCGGATGCGCCGGCAGCCAGCAACAGGGCCTTCGAGATGTCCATCAGGCGTTCGGCAGACACTGTCGGCATGGCGGCCCCTCCTCCGGCGCTTTGCAATCAGCAAGGCGGCCGGCGCCCCCACTGTCAACCCCGGCGCATCTGGCGTAGCCTGACCGCCACCGAATACGGGAGGAGCGGACATGGCAAGCCAAGCAAACGTCTACGCCAGCGTGGCCGGAACGGTCGGCCGCAGCGACAAGGACCCAGGGAAGGTCGGGGTGTTCTGTCGCCCCGCCGGGACCGGCGAATGGCAGCACGTGATCAGCGAATTCAGCAGCAACACGGTGCACGTGCACCCGACCGATCCGAACATCGTGTTCGCCGGCACGCATGACGGCGTATATCGCAGCACCGACCGCGGCAAGACCTTCAAACGCGCCAACTTCCCCGACAAGAACATGGAGATCTGGTCGTTCCTGGTCGATGCCGGCAACCCGAAGCTGGTCTATGCCGGCGGCTCGCCGCTGGCGGTCTATCGCAGCGAGGACAGCGGTGAGACCTGGCGGCGGCTGCCCGATCCCGGCATGCCGACCCGGTGCGTGATGCCGTTCGGGCTGCGCGTGATGCGCATGGCGCAGCATCCGTCGAAGCCCGGCACGATCTTCGCGGCACTCGAGGTCGGCGGGGTGATGCGCACCACGGATGGCGGCGAGAGCTGGAAGGACTGCAGCGACGATCTGATCCGCCTGGCGAAGCTGCCGCACCTGAAGAGCAAGATCGCCAGTGACACCGCGGACGAAGGGATGCTCGACGGCCACGCAATCGCGATCAATCCGGCAGATCCTGATGCGGTGATCGTCGCGGTACGCATGGGCCTGTTCCGCACCGCCGATGACGGCAACAGCTGGCAGGACATGGAGGTCGGCCGGTTCTCGCCCACCACGTACGGTCGCGACGTCAGGGCGTCACCGAGCGAGCCGGGCACGCTCTATTCGGCGCTGAGCGTCGCCGCGGCGAGCAAGGACGGGGCGGTGTACCGCAGCAAGGACAAGGGGCAGACCTGGCAGCGCTTCGACAAGGTGCAGGTGCACGGCACGGTCATGTCGGTGGCTTTGCACCAGACCGATCCGCAGCAGGTCTACATCGGCGCGCGCTATGACGGCGAGGTGTTCGGCACCCAGGACGGCGGTACGAGCTGGCAGTCGATGAACCTGCCGCATGGTGTGAAGGACATCTACGCGCTGGCCTGCGGGTAAGGAAGGAGCAGTATCACCACAGAGAACACCGAGGGCTCTGTGCCTCTGTGGTGAAATCCTTGCTTGCTACGACGCCGGCACGCCCTTCGTCGTGGAATATTCGAAGTGCAGCGCCTCGCCCGGATGCACCACGCCGAAGATCGCGTGCGCCGCGACCGCGGCTTCGCTGAAGCCCTGCAGGATCAGCTTCAGCTTGCCCGGATAGGTTACCACGTCGCCGATCGCGAACACGCCCGGCGTCGAAGTCTGGCAGGTCGCGGGATCGACCTTGACGTGATGCAGGTGACTGTCCAGGCCCCAGGCGGCGATTGGTCCGAGATCCATCGACAGCCCGAAGAACGGCAGCAGCACGTCGGCTTCCAGCTGCCGCGTCTCGCCTTGCAGCGTCGCTACCTCGACGTGGCGCAGCGTGCCGTCGGTGCCGTGCAGCGCATGCAACTGGTATGGGATCACCAGCTCGATCTCGCCGTTCTTCGCTGCGGCGTCGAGCTGCGCTGCACTGTCGGGTGCGGCGCGGAACTTCGCGCGCCGGTGCACGACGGCGACGCGCGCGATGTCGCGCAGTGTCAGGGCCCAGTCCACCGCGGAATCGCCGCCGCCGGCGATCACCACGCGCCGGCCGCGCAGATCCTCGCGGCGGCGCACGTAGTACTGCACGGCGCCGGTTGCCTCGTAGTCCGGCAGGCCGTCGAGCGGGGGACGGTTCGGGCCGAACGCGCCGGCGCCCGCGGCGATCAGCACGGCCCTGGCGTGTACGCTGTCGCCCTGGTCGGTGCTCAGCGTGAAGCGGCCGGGTTCTCCGACGAGGCCGGTGACGCGCCGCCCGAGCAGGCGAGGTGCCTGGAACGGCGCGATCTGGCGCTCGAGCCCGGCGATCAGCTCGCCGGCCTCGATCGCCGGATGGGCGGGGATGTCGTAGATCGGCTTTTCCGGGTAGAGCGCCGCGCATTGGCCGCCCACATCCGCGAGCGCATCGATCAGCACGCTGGAGAGCTTCAGCATGCCGAGTTCGAACACCGCGAACAGGCCGACCGGGCCGGCGCCGATGATCGCCACGTCGGTGTCGATTGTGCCAGTCATGCGGGCCGTCTTAGTCGAGTGCGCGGTTGTCCGCGACTTCGCCGCTCGGGCAGATTGCGGCCATGTCCGCTGCCGCCGCGACACGTGCCATCGCGCTGTCCGACCTCGCCGCCACAGAGGCACTGGCGGCGAGCGTGGCCAGGATCGCCCGGGTCGGCGATGCGATCCTGCTGGAGGGCGTGCTGGGGGCCGGCAAGAGCGCGTTCGCCCGCGCGTTCCTGCGGAGCGCGGCAGGCGACCCAGCGCTGGAGGTGCCGAGCCCCACCTTCACCCTGGTCCAGAGCTATCTCACGCGGATCGGCACGGTGCACCATTTCGATCTCTGGCGCCTCGACGGTCCGACCGGGCTGATGGAGCTGGGCTGGGAGGAGGCGCGCGACGACATCGTGCTGGTGGAGTGGCCCGACCGGCTGGGGGAGGCGCGGCCGATGGATGGTCTGACCGTTGCGCTGCATCCCGACGGCATCACCAGCCGCCGCTGCGTGCTGTCCGGCTGGGCGGACCGGATCGGCCGCATCGCATGAGCCGCGAGGCGCAGATCGCTGCGTTTCTCGTCAGGCACGGCTACCATGCTGCGCGGGCGGAGCCGCTGGCGCAGGATGCGAGCTTCCGCCGATACGTCCGGCTGGTCGGCGGGCCGCGGCCCGCGGTGCTGATGGACGCGCCGCCGCCGGAGGTTGTCCGGCCCTTCGTGCGCATCGCGGCGCATCTGGCCGCCATCGGCGTGTCGGTGCCGGAGATCCTGGCGTCGGACGAGCCCGCGGGTCTGTTGCTGGAGGAAGACCTGGGCGACGACCTGGTGTCGGAGCTGACGATTGCCGCGGAACCTCCACCTTCCGCGGCGGGGCTCTGCTTTGTCACCGCCGCGGACGTCCTGGTGGCGGTGCAGCGACACGCGCCGCCGCCTGGTCTCGCGCTCTGGGACGCCGCCACGATGGCTGCCACGGCGCTGGCGACGCTGTTCGACTGGTGGTGGCCGGCGATGTTCGGCGCAGCCGCGCCGGAGGCCGCGCGGAGCGAATTCGCCGCGGCGCTGGATACCATGCTCGCGCCCGTCGCCGCCGGACCCGTCTGCTTCGTCCACCGCGACTTCTTCGCTGGTAACCTGCTGTGGTTGCCGCAGCGTGAAGGCATGCGGCGGATCGGCGTGCTCGACTTCCAGAGCGCGGCCCTGGGCCACCCGGCCTATGATCTCGCCTCGCTGCTGCAGGACGCGCGCCGGGACATTCCGCCCGTGCTGGCCGACGCCGTGATCGCCCACTACCTTGGGGCGCGGCCGGAACTCGATGCCGCGGCGTTCCGCGCCGCCTACGCCGCCTGCGCCGCCCAGCGACATCTGCGCGTTGCCGGCCAGTGGGTGCGGCTGGCCCGGCGCGACGGGCGTCCCGGCTACCTGGCGCACGGCCCGCGCACCTGGCGCCTGCTGCAAGAGGCGGTGCGACAGCCGGTTGCCGCACCGCTCGCCGCCGCGCTGGACCGCTGGATCCCGCCGGATCGGCGCTGCAATCCGCCCGAGGCCGCCGCATGACCCCACGCACTGCGATGCTGCTTGCCGCTGGCCTCGGGACGCGCATGCGCCCGCTGACCGACCGCACGGCCAAGCCGCTGCTGCCGCTGGGCGGGCGGGCGCTGATCGACCACGCGCTCGACCGACTGGCCGAGGCAGGGGTGGAGACCGTGGTCGTCAACACCCACTGGCGGGCCGAGCGGGTGGCAGCGCATCTAGCCACGCGCACCAGCCCGCGCATCATCCTGTCGCCGGAGGCGTCGCTTCTGGAAACCGGGGGCAGCGTCAAGGCGGCGCTCGACCGGCTGGGGCCGCAGCCGTTCTTCGTGGTGAACGGCGACGCCTTCTGGGTGGACGGTCCGGTTCCGGCACTGACCCGGCTGGCGGCGGCGTTCGACCCGGACAGGATCGACGGCGTGCTGCTGGTGCACCGGGCCTTTCAGGTCAGCGCCGATGTCGGGTTCGGCGACTTCGCCGTGGATCCGTGGGGCGTGCCGCGCCGGCGGCGCGAACGCGAACTGGTGCCCTATATCTATGCCGGCCTGCAGCTGATCGCGCCCGCGCTGCTCGCCGGCAGTCCGGACGGCGCGTTCAGCATGAACCGGGCCTGGGACGCCGCGATGGAGGGCGGACGGCTCCGCGCGGTGGTGCATGACGGGCTGTGGTTCCATCTCTCAACTCCGGCCGACCTCGCAGACGCCGAGAGCGTGCTGCAGGCGCGGCTGACGGGGGACACGCGCTGAACCTGTTCACCATCCCGCCGGGCGTGCCGTTCCTCGACGCGGTGGCGACCGAGTGGCTGCGACGAGCTGGGTGTGACCCCCTGGCGGTGGCGCGCGGGCTGATCCTCCTGCCGACCCGCCGCGCCGCGCGTGCCCTGGCCGAGGCCTTCCTGCGCGCCTCCGCCGGCCAGCCCCTGTTGCTGCCGCGGATCACCGCGTTCGGCGCGCTGGACGAGGCGCCCCTGACCTTGTCGGGCGCGCTCGACCTGCCGCCGGCGGTGGAGCCGGCGCAACGGCTGGCCGCACTGGCGCGGCTGATCCTGGCGATGCGGGGTGCCAACGGCGCGCCGCGTACGGCGGACCGTGCCTGGCTGCTGGCGGCTGAGCTCGCCGCGCTGATGGACGAGGCGGAGTGGGCGGAGATCGACCTCGCCCGCCAGCTGCCGGAGGCTGCCGATCCGGCGTTTGCCGCGCATTGGGCGCAGACTCTCGAGTTCCTTCACCTCGTGACCCGCAGCTGGCCCGACTGGCTGGCCGAACAGGGGCTGATGAACCCGGCGGCACGCACCGTGGCGCTGCTCGGGGCGCAGGCCGCTGCCTGGACCGCGGCGCCACCGCCGGAGCCGGTGCTGGCGGCCGGCACCACGGGTGGCATTCCCGCTGTGGCGCGGCTGCTGCGCGTCATCGCCGGCCTGCCGTCCGGGGCTGTGGTGCTGCCGGGGCTGGATACGGCAATGCCGGAACACGCCTGGGCCGCGCTGGACGACGCGCATCCACAGTCCGGCCTCGCCCGCCTGCTGCACCGTCTTGGGGCGACGCGTGGCGACGTGCGCCCCTGGCCCGGCGCGGTGGCGGATCCGGCGATCGCGGATCGCGCTACAACCCTGTCGCTTTCGCTGCTGCCGGCCGCGGCGCTGACGGAATGGCGGCGGCCGGCGGCGGCAGCCATCGCCGGCCTGTCGGTGTTGTCGCCCGCGGACCAGCACGCGGAGGCGGCGTCCATCGCCATGGTGCTGCGCCATGCACTGGAAACGCCGGAAGCCACGGCGGCGCTGGTGACGCCGGATCGCGACCTGGCCGGCCGTGTGGCGACACAGCTCCTGCGCTTTGGCGTGGTCGCCGACGACAGCGCCGGCGAGCGGCTGGCCGACGCGCCGCCGTCGGTGTTCCTCCGCCTGTTGGCGCGGGCGGTCGTGGATGGGCTGGCGCCGGTTCCGCTGCTCGCGTTGCTGAAGCATCCGCTGGCGGGAGCCGGGGTGGCGCCTTCCGCCTGCCGCGCCGCGGCGCGCTCGCTGGAGCTGGCGAGCCTGCGCGGCCCGCGTCCGCGGCGCGGCGTAGTGGGCCTGCGCCGGGTGCTCGGGCCGCATCGGGAGGATGCAGCGTTCCTGGAACGGCTCGAACGCTGCCTGGAGCCAGCGCTGCGCATCGATGCTGCCATCGAACTGGCGCCGGACGTTGCGCTGGCCGCACTCATCGAGGCAGCGGAACGGCTTGCCGCCACGGACGAGCTGCCGGGGCCGTCGCGACTGTGGGCGGGCGAGGAGGGCGAGGCGCTCGCGACCCTGCTCGCCCAGGCGCAGGCGGCCCTGCCGCTGCTGCCGGATCAGCGGCCCGAGATCCTGCCCGGGTTGCTCGACGCGATGCTGGAGGGCGCCGTGGTGCGCAGCCGCCGCGCGCTGCGCGGGCGTGAGGGCTCCGAGCACCCGCGCGTTTTCATCTGGGGCCTGCTCGAGGCCCGGCTGCAGACCGCAGACGTGATGGTGCTGGGCGGGCTCGCCGAGGGCGTGTGGCCGCCGGCCAGCGACCCGGGCCCCTGGCTGTCGCGGCCGATGCGCGCTGCCGTAGGGCTGCCCTCGCCGGAGGACATCATCGGCCAGTCGGCGCACGATTTCGGCGCGGCCGCCACCGCCGCGCCGGTCGTTGTGCTGTCGTGCCCGCGCCGGCGGGACGGCGCACCGGTGGTGCCGGCCCGTTGGCTCACCCGGCTCGAGACGCTGCTGGACGGGCAGGGCAGGGGCCTGCCGGTGCATCCAGCAGCGGACTGGGTGGATATGCTCGACCAACCGGCAAACGCACCGCGGCCGGTCCCGCCGCCGCGGCCCCGGCCGCCCGTCGCTCTGCGGCCGCGTCAGCTGTCGGTGACCGAGATCGAGACCTGGCTGCGCGATCCCTACGCAATCTATGCGCGCCGGGTGCTGAAGCTGAACGCGCTGCGGCCGCTGGATGAGGCCACCGATGCGGCCGACTACGGCAGCCTCGTGCACGCCGGCATGCACCATTTCCTCGACCGGTTCGGCACGCGCTGGCCGCCCGATGCCGCAGATCAGCTGCGCCGGGCGATGGCCCGGGCGCTCGCCGAGGCCGACCTGCGCGAGGCGCTGACCGCGTGGTGGGCGCCGCGTCTTGAGCGCATCGCCGACTGGGTGGCAAAGGTCGAGGCGGAACGGCGCGGCGTGCATCCGCCCGTTGCCCTGGTGACCGAGGCAAGCGGTATGCTGGAGCTGGCGCGGCCAGGCGGGCTGTTCCGGCTCAGCGGCCGGGCCGACCGGATCGAGCGCCGCCAGGGCGGCGGGCTCGCCATCCTCGACTACAAGACCGGGACGCCCCCGACACAGAAGGAGGTCGAGGCAGGCCTGTCGCCGCAGCTGCCGCTCGAGGCGGCGATGGCGGCGGCCGGGGCGTTCGGGGAGGCGGTTTCGGGGATGTCGGAGGAGCTCGCCTACTGGCATCTGAGCGGAGGCTTCCGCCCTGGGGAGCTGCGGTCGCTGTTCGACGGCGACCCCGGTGTGATCGCCACGCGAGTGGCGGAGGCGCGCGACTCGCTGTGCGCGCTGATCGACGCCTATGACCAGCCCGAGCGGCGCTACCTGTCGCAGCCGCAGCCTGGCCTGGCGCCGCGGTTCTCCGACTACGCGCAGCTTGCGCGGGTCGCGGAGTGGGCGGCGGCGGGGGACGACGAATGAGCGGCGGGGTATCCGCCCGCGCCCGCGCAAACGTGGCGCAGCTGCAGGCCTCCGATCCAGCGGTCTCGGCGTTCGTCGGCGCCTCGGCCGGATCCGGGAAGACCAAGTTGCTGACCGACCGCCTGCTGCGGCTGATGCTCGCGGGCGCGGCGCCCGAGCGCATCCAGTGCCTCACCTTCACCAAGGCAGCCGCCGCCGAGATGGCCGTCCGGCTGCAACGCACCCTGGGCCGCTGGGTCACCATGGACGACGCGGCGCTGGGAGAAGAGCTGGCGGCGCTGCATATCGAACCGTCGCACGCGACGCTGACCGCCGCGCGGGCGCTGTTCGCCCGCGTGCTCGATCTGCCGGGCGGCATGCGCATCGGCACGATCCACGCGTTCTGCCAGTCGCTGCTGCGCCGCTTCCCGCTTGAGGCGGCGCTGTCGCCGCATTTCCGCCTGGTGGACGAGCGCGACGCCGAGGACGCACTGACCGAGGCGCGCGAGGACATGTTGGCGCATGCCAGCGCGCCGCACATGCGCGAGGCCCTGGAGACGCTGGCCGGGCTCAGCTCGGCCGATCAGTTCGGCCAGCACGTCGCGGCGCTGCAACGCGTGCTGCCGCGGCTGAAGGACGCCCTGGCACAAGGCGGCCCGCTGGAGGTGGCACAGCGACGCGCGCTTGGCGTGATCCCGGAGACTGAGGCGGAGATCATGTCGACCGCGGCGAACTGGCAGGAAGAGCCCCGGCTCCGCGAAGCCGCGCAGATCGTCCGGCGCCTCGGGGCGAAAGGCTGCGCTGAGCGGGCCGCGCGCATCCTGGACTGGCTCTGCCTCGACGAGGCGCAGCGGGTCGAGCACTGGGACCGCTGGTGCGAGGAATTCCTGACCAAGGCGGGCACCCAACGCGCGCCCAGCAGCTTCGTCTCCAAGGCGGTGACCGACGCCCATCCCGACCTTTGCCGCCATTTCCACGAGGAGTGCGCGCGCATCATCGCGGCGAACGACGCGTGCGCGGCATTGCGCGTCGCCCGCGTGTCGGCCGCGCTGGCGACGCTCGCCGCGCCGGTGCTGCAGGCCTATGCCGACCACAAGGAAGGGACCGGGCTGCTCGATTACGACGACCTGATCGGGCGGACGTCGAACCTGCTGGTCGATCCCGGCGCTGCCTGGGTGCTGTACAAGTTGGACGGCGGCCTCGACCACCTGCTGCTGGACGAGGTGCAGGACACCGCGCCGGAGCAGTGGCGGATCGCCCACGCGCTGACCGCGGAGTTCTTCGCCGGTGACACCGGGCGCGACGCGCAGCGCACCGTGTTCGCCGTCGGCGACCGCAAGCAGTCGATCTATTCGTTCCAGGGCGCCGACGTGGACGCGTTCGACCGATCGCGCCGGCTGCTGCGCGATCGGGTGGAAGCGGCGGGGGGGGCATGGAAGGACGCCCAGCTCGATGTGTCGTTCCGCTCGACCGCGCCCGTGCTGGACCTGGTCGACCGGGTCTTCGCCGATCCGCGCGCCGCGCCCGGCGTTATCGAACCGGGCCAGACGCTGCGCCACCACGCCGATCGGGCGGAGCACGCGGGGAGCGTCGAGCTGTGGCCGCTGACGCCGGTGCCGGTCTTGGCGGAGCCCGAGCCGTGGTCGGTGGCGGAGCAGAACCAGGGCTTGACCTCCGCGCCGCAGCGGCTGGCCGAGACGCTGGCGCAGTGGATCGCGCGCCAGGCGGGTGGCGGCACGATGCTGGAGAGCAAGGGCCGGCCACTCGGCCCGGGCGACGTGATGGTGCTGGTGAGGCGGCGCAACGAGTTCGGCCGCGCGCTGGTGCGGGCGCTGAAGGCCATGCACGTTCCGGTGGCGGGCCTGGACCGCCTGGTGCTGACCGACCAGCCGGCGGTGCAGGATCTGATGGCGCTCGCCGATGCGCTGCTGCTGCCACAGGACGACCTCAGCTTCGCCTGTTTCCTCACCAGTCCGCTGGGCGGGCTGTCCGACGACAGCCTGATGCAGCTGGCGATCGGCCGGAGCGGCCCGCTGTGGGAGACGCTGCGCGCCCGCGCGGCGGAACGGCCGGAGTGGGACGCGGCGTGGGCCTGTTTCGCCGCCTTGCTGGCGCGCGCCGACTACGTCTCGCCGCATGCGCTGTTCGCCGAGGCCCTGGGCCCGCTGGGCGGGCGGGCGCGGTTGTTCGGCAGGCTCGGGCCGGAGGCGGCCGAACCGGTGGATGAACTGCTGAATGCGGCGCTCGCCTACGGCCGGATGCACCCGCTGTCGCTGCAGGGGTTCCTGCACTGGCTGCGCCGCTCGGGTGCGGAGGTGAAGCGCGAGGCCGAGAGCGCCGGCAATCTGGTTCGGGTCATGACGGTGCACGGCGCCAAGGGTCTGCAGGCGCCGCTGGTGATCCTGCCGGACACCACGTCGCTGCCGCCCGACGACCGGGGCATCCTGTGGGCGACCGACCCGGCGACGCGATGCGAGGTGCCGATCTGGTCGCCGCGGCGCGAGATCCGCTGCCTTGCGGCCGAACGGCTGCGCGAAGTGGCGAAGCAGCGGCGGATGGAGGAGCACAATCGCCTCCTCTACGTAGCGCTGACCCGCGCGGAGGACCGCCTGTTGGTATGCGGGTGGGAGACCCGGCGCGGGCCGGACGATGCCTGCTGGTACCGCCTCGTCGAGCGCGGCTTCGACGGCCTGCCGGAGGAGCGCGCTCCGTTCGCGGCGTGGGACGGCGAGCAGAGGCGCTATGCGACGCCGCAGCGCGCACAACCGGGCCATGTTGTCGGGTCGAGGTGTGGCGGGCGGCCGGAACCGCTGCCGCGATGGGCCGGCGCATCACCGGACTGGCGCGCCGCGGCGCCACCCGACGAACCGGCAAGGACGGAGCGGCTGGCGCCAAGCCGGCCGGAGAACGTGGAGCTGGGACCGGTGCCGGCGGCAGCCACGCCGCTCGCGGCACGCGAGCCGACCGGCAACCGCTTCCAGCGGGGCCTCCTGCTGCACGCGCTGCTACAGCATCTGCCGGATCTGCCGAGGCCGGAGCGGGCGGCGGCGGCACGGGCATGGCTGGACCGGCCCGGCAACGACCTGGGGGCGGGCGAGGCGGAGGTGCTGACGGGCGAGGTCCTGGCGATCCTCGACCATCCCTCACTGGCGCCGTTGTTCGGACCGGGAAGCCGCGCCGAGGTGCCGCTGACCGGCGTGGTGGGCGGCGCCGTGGTCGGCGGCCTGGTGGATCGGTTGGCCGTGCTGGACGACCGCGTGCTGATCGCCGACTACAAGACCAACCGGCATCCACCCGCCCGGATCGAGGACACGCCTGTCCTGTACCGTCGCCAGATGGGCGCCTACCGCGCGGTCCTGCGTGCGATCTTCCCCGGTCGCGCGGTGGTCTGCGCGCTGGTCTGGACCCAGTCGGCACAGGTTGTCATCCTGCCGGACGAACTGCTTGATCTGCCGGCTGCGGCGCCCACCTGAACTGCAACAGAACCATCGAGGTTACGATGAGCGCGAACACCAAACCCGTCACCGACCAGACTTTCTCCAGCGACGTGCTGAAGGCCGATGGCCCCGTGCTGGTGGACTTCTGGGCCGAGTGGTGCGGTCCCTGCAAGATGATCGGCCCGGCGCTGGAAGAACTCGCGGGCGAGTTCGCCGGCAAGTTGACGGTGGCCAAGGTGAACATCGACGAGAACCCGCTGACGCCGAACAACTACGCGGTGCGTGGCATCCCGACGCTGATCCTGTTCAAGAACGGCCAGCCGGCGGCGACCCAGGTGGGCGCGCTGCCGAAGAGCCGGCTGAAGGACTGGATCTCGGCGAACATCTGACGTCGCGCATCGTCTGCGGTGCTGTCCGGGTGTGATCCCGGCAGCACCGGCGCTGCCGCAGGCCTCAGCCAAGCGCAGCGACGAGGGCTTCGGCGCTGCGCCCATTGGCGATCGCGGCCGAGCGCCCATTCCAGTGGGTGCCGCCCACTCGTGCGAAGGCGTGATCCGCATTCGGATAGACATAGGCGGCGATGTGCGGGTGCCCCTTCACCGCCGCGACCACCTTGGCCCGGCCCTCGGACGGAAAGAACTCATCCTTGTCGGCGATGTGCACGATCAGCGGCTTCGTCACCTTGCCGAGATCGCCCAGCAGGCCGTCGAGGCCGACACCGTAATACGAGATGTTGGCATCGGCGTCGGACTGCCCGGCCATCATGAAGGCGAGGCGGCCGCCCAGGCAGTAACCCATCGTTGCGACGCGGCCGTTGGCGCCCTGCATTGTGCGCGCCGCGGCGACGGTGGCCTTGAGATCTTCGATGCCCTTCGCCTGATCGAACGCGTTGAACAGCTCGAAGGCCTTTTTCCATTCGGCCTCGGACCTGTCGGTGATGTCCACGCCGGGCTCGATGCGCCAGAACAGGTCGGGACAGACCGCGATGAAGCCGAGGTCGGCGACCCACGCTGCGATGTCGCGCATCGCCTGGTTCACGCCGAAGATCTCCTGGATCAGCACGACGGCGCCGGCGGGTTTCGCTTTCGGCTCCGCCACATAGGCTGAAAAACCGCCGGCGCCGTCGGTGGCCGGAATGCTGATGCTGGGCATGGTATCCTCCACGTAGCGCCGTCGTTTGCGAAGGCGCAGCGACGAAACGGGCTCGCTCCAGCGAGGTGGTGAGTTGCCACGTTATGGAGATTGCTTCGTCGCTGCGCTTCCCGCAATGACAGCCGTGACGTGGATCAGAGGTAATGTTCCGCGGGCGGCGCGAAGCCATTGAAGCGCTGGCTCGCATAGGTCGTGACATACGCGCCGGCGGACAGCAACTCCACCCGATCGCCAGAGCACAGCGCCACAGGCAGCCGGTAGTTGCACTTCTCATAGAGAATGTCCGCGCCGTCGCAGGTCGGGCCGGCGATCGCCACCGGGCCCAGCGCCGTGCCGTCGTGCGGCGTCGTGATGCGATACTTGATCGCCTCGCCCTCGGTCTCGGCCAATCCGCCGAAGCGCCCGATGTCCAGGTACACCCAGCGCACCGGATCGCTCGGGTCGCGCCGGCTGACCAGCACCACCTCGGCGCTCACCAGGCCGGCGTCGCCGACGACGAAACGGCCCGGCTCGATCAGCATCTCGGGCAGCGCGTTGCCGAAATGCTCGGTCATCGACGCCATGATCGCATCGCCGAACTGGTCGATCTCCGGTACCGGATCGCGATAGCGCGTCGGATAGCCGCCGCCCAGGTTCATCATGCGCAGGTTCACGCCGGCCTCGGTCAGGTCGGTGAACAGCATCGCCACCTTGGCGATCGCCACCTCGTAGGCGCGCGTCGTCGTCTGCTGGCTGCCGACATGGAACGACAGGCCGTACGGATCGAGTCCCATCTCACCGGCGCGCAGCATCAGCGCGCGCGCATTCTCGACAGTGGTGCCGAACTTGCGCGACAGCGGCCAGTCGGCGCCCTCGTTCGCCACCAGGATGCGGCAATAGACGCGCGCGCCCGGCGCATGCTCGGCCAGCTTCTCCAGCTCCTCGGCGGAGTCGAAGGCAAACAGCGTCACGCCGTGCCGATGTGCGGCGCGGATGGCTGACACCTTCTTGATCGTGTTGCCGAAGCTGATCGCCTCGGGGCGCGCGCCGGCCTCCAGGCAGCCGGAGACCTCCTCGAAGCTGGCCGCATCGAAGCTGGAGCCCAAGCGGACCAGACGCTCCAGGATGGGTCGGGCCGGGTTGGCCTTCACGGCATAGTAGATACGCGCCAGCGGCAGCACGCGGCGCAATGCACAGAAATTCTCTTCAACGCGGTCCACGTCGAGCACCAGGCACGGCGTGGCCGGCTGCTGCTCAGCAAGAAAGCGGGCGATTTTCGGGGTCATCGCACCGGGCCTCCTTTGGCTGAACGTCCGCCTGATCAAGGCGGCGGAACGTGAGTTGACGAAACGGTCGAACGAACCAGCGACCAGAGCGATTGCCAGAACGCTTGACGTCGTTGCGTAACCACGAGGGCCAGAGGCACGTGCGTTGCTGCGTAGGGGGCCGATGTAAGACCCCTCCCCCCTCGATGCAAGACCGAATATCGGGCCGGTGGAAAGAAAATATCGCCGTGTCGCATCGGGCGCTGCGCTGCGACGTTTCCGGTGTCACGATGACGCGCAGCGCAACGGACCAGGAGTTGAAGGTGGACTCGGCAGCAGAGACGGGCCGCCGCGAGACCGGCTGGCGGCGGTATCGTCGGATCGTTGTCGCGTCGCTGCTCGAGGCGACCACCGACCAGGTGGCACTCGCCGCCGCGGGTTGTGCGTTCTACGCCACGCTGGCACTGTTCCCGGCCATCAGCGTGCTGATCTCGGCCTACGGTCTGGTGTTCGACGTCCTGTCGGTCGAACTGCAGCTTCAGCTGCTGCGGAGCCTCCTGCCCTCGCCAGCCTACCAACTGATCGACGACCGGGTGCACGAACTCGTCACCCAGCCCGGCAATGCACTGAGCCTGGGTCTTGCCGTCAGCCTGATCGCCGCGTTCTGGAGCGCCTCCGCCGGCACCAAGTCCGTGCTGTCGGCATTGAACGTCGCCTACGACACGGTGGAATTGCGCGGCATTCTCGGCTTCCAGCTGGTCGCGCTGGCGATGACGCTATGCGCCATCGTCGCGGCCGTGCTGGCGATCGCGGTGCTGGTGTTCCTGCCGACGGTGATTTCGTTCGTCGGGCTGTCGGACTACAGCGCGACGCTGATCAAGGGCCTCAGCATGGCCTTCATGGTCGTACTCGTCGGCGGCACAATCGCGCTGCTCTACCGGTACGGTCCTGCGCGTCGGCCGCCGCTCGGGCATCGGATATTTCCGGGCGCGGTGCTCGCGACCGTGCTGTGGCTGATCGCCTCGATCGGATTGTCGTTCTACGTGTCGCATATCGCCAGCCTCGGCGTCACCTACGGCCCGCTCGGCGCCGTGGTGGCTATCATGCTGTGGTTCTGGCTGACTGCCTACGCGGTCCTGCTGGGCGCTGAGCTGAATGCACAGCTGGAGCAGACCGCTGGCCATTGAGACGGTCGGCTGTTACCTGACGCGGCAACTGCACCGTCGAGCGAGAAAGCCCGCGCATGGCCCAATGGGACGAAGGCTACGTCACCGATGTAGCCTACACCAGTAACTTCTATCGCGAGATCACGCCGAGCTGGCTCGCCATGACGAGCCTGCTGCTCGGCCACCGGCCGCCCAACC
This sequence comes from uncultured Alphaproteobacteria bacterium, assembly GCA_963812075.1. Taxonomy (GTDB): domain Bacteria; phylum Pseudomonadota; class Alphaproteobacteria; order Acetobacterales; family Acetobacteraceae; genus JAMXLO01. Next base: position 645,810 of record CAWETN010000008.1, on the reverse strand, counting down.
TCGCAAAGCCGTTCACCTATGCCGACCTGGGCTGCGGCAACGGCTTCACAGCGCTGTCGGTCGCGGCCGGGTGCCCGCATGCCGAGGTGTGGGGCTTCGACTTCAACCCTGCCCATGTCGAATTCGCCAACGACCTCGCGGCACGCGCAGGTCTCGCCAACGTCCGCTTCGTCGAGACCTCCTTCGCCGCGCTGGAGGCGCTGCCCAACGCGGCCCTGCCGGACTTCGATCTGATGGTGTCGCACGGCGTTTTGAGCTGGATCTCGCCGGCCAACCGCGGCCATCTGATCGGCACGGTGGCCAAACGGCTCAAGCCGGGCGGACTGGCCTATCTAAGCTACAACGTCACCACGGGCTGGAGCTCGATGGTGCCGATCCGGGCGCTGATGCGGAAGCTGAGCGCCGCCAGCCCCGAGCGGACGGATGCGGCGGTACCCGCCGTGCTGGACTTCGTCGATCGCCTCAAACAGGCCGGCGCGGTGTATTTTCTGGCGCACCCGACGCTGGAGAACCGGCTGGCGGACATCCGAAAGCAGGATGCGCGCTATATCGCGCACGAGTACCTCAACCACGACTGGCACCCGCTGATGTTCGCCGACATCGCCGGCGAGATGCTGGAGGCCAAGTGCCGCTACATCGGCAGCGCCACGCTGGCCGAGAACATCGATACCGTTGCGGTCCCGGCGAATGTTGCGCCGATGCTGGGCGAGACGCGCGATCCGGTGCTGCGCGAGACCCTGCGGGACATCGGCTGCGCGCAGACGTTCCGCCGCGACCTGTACCGCAAGGGGATAGCGCCGCTGCACGCGGCCGAGCAGCAGGCGCTGCTGGGTGACCTGACGCTCGTCCATACCGGGCTGGCGGTGCCCGAAGGCGGCGCCACCTTCGCCACCCCGATTGGCAGCGTGACCGGCCGCGCGGAGGTGTATCAGCCGCTGCTCGAGATGCTGGACGCCGGCCCGCTGAGCATCCGCCAGGCGCGCGAAATGCCCGCGTTCTCCGGCCGGCCGCTGGTCGAGCTGTTGCAGGCGTTCACCCTGTTGGCCTCCGGCGGATACGCCCATCCCCTACTGCCGCAGGGCGGCACCGCGGCGGGACACGAGACGGCGCGTCGGCTGAACCTCGCGATCGCAGCGGCCAATGCGGACGGTGCCGACATGCCGAGGCTCGCCGCTCCGGCGATCGGCTCAGCGGTCGGCATCGATCTTCTGGAGACCCTGGTGGTGGGCGATCTGCTGGCCGGGAAGCCGCCGGATGTCGATGGCCTGGCCGCAAACGTGTCGGGCATGCTGGCCCGCAGCGGGCGCAACGTGCAGCGCGAGGGCAAGCCGGTGACCGATCCAGCCGAGACGCGGCAGATCGTAACCGACCTCGTCCGGCGCACCATCGAAGTGCGCCTGCCGATCCTGCGTGGGCTGGGCGTGCTCGGCGCGTCGGCCTGACGGCCGCCGAGCGCTTAGCGGATCAGCCCGGTCAACGGGCTGGACGGATCGGCGCCCAGCCGGCGCGGCATCCGGCCGGCCAGGAACGCCTGCCGGCCCGCCTCGATCGCCAGCTTCATCGCCTTCGCCATGCGGATCGGGTCCCTGGCGTGGGCGATCGCCGAATTCAGCAGCACCGCGTCGCAGCCCAGCTCCATCGCGATCGCCGCATCCGACGCGGTGCCGACCCCGGCATCCACCAGGAACGGCACCTTGGTCTGCTCGCGGATCATCCAGATCATCGCCGCATTCTGGATGCCCAGGCCGGAGCCGATCGGCGCGCCCAGGGGCATGATTGCAACGCAGCCCATCTCCTCCAGCCGCCTGCACGCCACCGGGTCGTCGGCGGTGTAGACCATCACCTCGAACCCGTCCTTGATCAACGCCTCGGCCGCCTCCAGCGTGCCTTGCATATCGGGATACAGCGTCGGCGGCGGGCCCAGCACTTCCAGCTTCACCAGGTTCCAACCGCCCGCCTCGCGCGCCAGGCGCAGCGTGCGCACCGCCTCGCTGGCCGTATGGCAGCCGGCGGTGTTCGGCAGGTAGGTGTATTTCTTCGGATCGACGTAGTCCTGCAGCATCGGCGCCTTGGGATCCGACAGGTTCACCCGCCGCACCGCCACGGTGACGATTTCCGCGCCCGAGGCCTCGATGGCGGCGCCGGTCTCCTCGAGGTCCTTGTAGCGGCCGGTGCCGACAATCAGGCGCGAGCGGAACCGCCGCCCGGCGACCGTCCAGGTGTCGTCCTGGGGCAGTGAACCATCCATCGTCAACCTCCCCCGATGAAATGCACGATCTCCAATGCATCGCCGCTCTGCAGCCAGGTCTTGGCGTAGCTGGAGCGCGGCACGATCTCCTCGTTGCGCTCCACCGCTACCTTGCGGCTTTCCAGTCCCAGCGTGGCGAGAAGCGCCGCGACGGTCATCGGCCCGTCGAACGCGCGAGCCTCGCCGTTCAGCGTCAGAGTGACGGCGGTCTGCATGCCCCAAGTATGGGCGCGCGGCCGCCACGCGGCAAGGAAGCGACCGCGAAACCGGGCGGCGACGCAGGGCCGGCGCTCAAGCGCAAGCATGGTCGCAAGATCGCCGAGGTCCGGGTCAATGCCGACTGTGCGTGGGTCGCGGCCTCGTCGAGCGAAGGCAACGGCACTTGGAGCGTCATTGTCCACGGCGCGCCTTGCGCTTGGCGGTCGAAGCACGATATAGAGACCGCTATTCCGTGAATGCGTGACTGGTGCCTCGTTGCTTCTGACGGTGTGCCCTCCCGGAACCTCAGTTGCAACGCGTTCGCCCCACTGTCGCGCGGGCAGGCGAACATCAGGGCGCTCGTTTTAGTTGCAGGCAGCGACCTGCTGCGAGCGCCGGAGCTCATACACTTCGTGTCATCGATTACCTTTGCGACGCTCGGCCTGGCCGAGCCGCTGTTGCGCGCCCTCGACAAGGCCCGCTTCGTTCAACCGACGCCGATCCAGGCGACCGCCATTCCTCACCTGCTGGCCGGACGGGACCTGCTCGGCATCGCCCAGACCGGCACGGGAAAGACCGCCGCATTCGCCCTGCCCATGCTGCAGCATCTGGCGGCGAAGCAGACGAAAGCGCATCGCTACGCCACCCGCGCGCTCATCCTGGCACCCACCCGCGAACTGGCCCTGCAGATCGAGCAGAGCCTGCGCCAGCTGGACGGCCAGGCAAGCCGCGTTGTTGCCATCATCGGCGGCATGAGCCGCTTCATGCAGGTCCAGGCGATGCGCGCGGGCGCCGACATCGTCGTAGGCACGCCCGGTCGTGTCTGCGACCTGATGGCGACCGGCGAACTGAAGCTGAACGAGGTCACCCACTTCGTTCTGGACGAGGCCGACCGGATGCTGGACCTGGGCTTCATCCGCGACATTCGCCGCATCGTCGCAGCACTGCCGGCCAACCGCCACTCGGCGCTGTTCTCCGCGACCATGCCGGCCGAGGTCGGCGGACTGGCTGAAAGCCTGCTGCGCGATCCGGTGCGGGTGGACGTCGCGCGAACTGCACCGGCGGAACTGCCGATCGAGCAGCACGTGCATTTCGTCGAGCCTGCGGGCAAGCGGGCCTTGCTGGATCGCTTGCTGGCCGATCCGGCGCTGTCGCGGGTGATCGTGTTCACCCGCACGAAGCGCACCGCCAACCGGGTGGCTGAATGTCTCGACACCGGCGGGGTTCGGGTCAGCGCCCTGCATGGCAACAAGAGCCAGCCGGCGCGCCAGAAGGCGCTGGAGCAGTTTCGCACCGGGCGTGCGCGCGTGTTGGTCGCGACTGACATCGCCGCGCGCGGCATTGACGTGACCGGCATCTCGCATGTCATCAACTTCGACCTGCCGGCGCAGCCCGAGGACTACGTGCACCGCATCGGCCGGACCGCCCGTGCCGGCGCCAGCGGCGTGGCGATCTCGTTCTGCAATTCAGCAGAGCATGGGACGCTGCGCGCGATCGAACGCATGACGGGAACGGCGATCCAGGTTGCCGGAGGATCAGGGGCCGCCGCTCGCTCGCCGCGTGGACAGCCGGTGGCCACGGCGAATCGTGCCTCTCCGCCACCGGACGCGAGGGCCGGGCAGAGCCTCCGACAGCGGCCCGAGGCGACAGATGACATCGGGTATCCCCCCGGCGTCGGCTTCTTACTGATCGACACCCTGTCCCGGTGGGAGACTGAACGCGCGCGCTATCTTCGGCATATGAGGCAACAAGATGCGGATCCGCGTCGGCTACGAACTGATCTACGAGTGCCCGCAGCCGACGCCGATGCTGCTCATGCTGAATGTCCATCATTCGCGCGTCGGCGATATCGTGGTTCCGGATCAGCTCACCACTGATCCGCCGCTCGCGGTGCACGCGTATCGTGACGGGTTCGGAAACTGGTGCAGCAGGATCCTGGCGCCCCCAGGCACCGTGCGGATCGCGAGCACGGCAGTGGTCAACGACAGCGGCACGCCGGATCCGGTGGTCGCATCGGCGTCGCAGCACGCGGTGCAGGACCTGCCCGACGACGCTCTGGTATTCCTACTCGGCAGCCGCTACTGCGAGACCGATCATCTTTCCGAGGTCGCCTGGCAGCTGTTCGGCCAGAGCCCGCAGGGCTGGGCGCGGGTGCAGGCGATCTGCGATTTCGTGCATAACCACATCGCGTTCGATTACGCGCATGCCCGCGCGACCAGAACAGCACTGGAGGCGTTCAATGAGCGTCGTGGCGTATGCCGCGATTTTGCTCATCTCGCGGTGGCTCTGTGTCGTTGCATGAACATTCCTGCGCGCTATTGCACCGGCTATCTCAGCGACATCGGCGTGCCTCCGCCGTACGCCCCGATGGACTTTGCCGGCTGGTTCGAAGCCTATCTTGGCGGCGCCTGGCACAGTTTCGATCCGCGCAACAACGTCCCGCGGATCGGGCGCATCCTGATCGCCCGCGGCCGCGATGCGGCGGATGTGCCGATCAGCAATACCTTCGGCCCCAACACCCTCGTCAGCTTCAAGGTCTGGACTGATGAGATTCGCCCATAGCGGCGTGCCCGCACGCTCAGACAACCGGAAACCGTCAGGTTTCGCTTCCGGCGCCGCCGGGGTAACCCTGCGAGCGCTATTGATTTTGCCTGATCCAGGCGGATAGCACTCTTCATCCTGGGCTGCCAGGACTAGTGTCCGCCCGGTTATGTAGGGAAACGTGCCTTGATCGAACCTGCCATGGGCGATTCGCAATTCTTCGACCGCAGTGCGCCGCACGCGCTCAGCGATATCGCGTGCGCCGCCGCCGGTACGGCTCCTGCCATCGAGAAGCTGTTCGCTGGCGTCGCTCCGTTGCACACGGCAGGACCAGATCAGGTCAGCTTCCTCGACAACAGACGCTACGTCGTCGCTCTCGAGCAGACCCTGGCTGGCGCGGTAATCGTTCATCCCGAGATGCGCGAACATGTTCCACCCGGCACCATCGCAATCGTCACCGCGGCGGCCTATGAAGGTTGGGCACGTGTCGCGGCGCTGTTTCATCCCGTGCCACCGCCGCGGCCCGGCATCCATCCTTCGGCTATCGTCGATCGGCAGGCAAGGGTGGATGTGTCTGCCGAAGTCGGCCCCTATGCGGTGATCGAGGCACACGCGGAAATCGGTGCCGGCTGCCGGATCGGCGCATTCGTGTCGGTCGGCGAAGGCGTGTCGATCGGCCGTGATTGCCGCATCGGTGCGCATGCCAGCATCAGCCATACTCTGCTCGGGTCGCGCGTCTACATCTATCCCGGAGCAAGGATCGGTCAGGAAGGCTTCAGCTTCGCCTCCACCAAGACCGGCTTTCTGAGCATACCGCAGCTTGGCCGGGTCATCGTGGAGGACGATGTGGAAGTCGGCGCCAACACCACGATCGACCGGGGATCGACACGTGATACGGTGATCGGCGCCGGCACCCGTATCGATAACCTGGTCCAGGTCGGCCATAATGTTCGCATCGGCCGTTGCTGCGTCATTGTGGCCCAGGTCGGGATAGCCGGGTCGACGGAACTGGAGGATTTCGTGCAAGTCGGCGGCCAGGCGGCCATGGCCGGACATCTGCACATCGGGCGAGGCAGCCAGATCGGTGCCCAGGCGGGAGTGATTTCGGATGCCCCCGCGGGATCGATCCTTTTGGGCAGCCCCGCACAGCCTCGGAAGGAGTTCTTTCGCCAGATTGTTACACTGAAGCGAATGGCGCGGCGATCGGACTAGCAGCTTTTTGTTAATGCCATCCAACCCGATACGTGCCATAGTTACGGAATGGTCGAGAGTTCCTATCGGGTAATTGCTAGGACGAAACATCGCTTCGACGTGGAGATGGCAAAGCCGGGCGGATCCCGAACGATGATCGAGGGATTCGTCAGCGAGCATGAGGCAAATGCCTGGATCGTGCAGGCTCAGCGGCTGATACGGGCGGCGACACCCTGGGCAGCGCCGATACCGCGCAGGGCGATCATCCCGCAGGCGCTGCCGGCCCTGCCGCCCTTGATGTCCGAACAGCCGACCTTGCAAAGCGAACGCAATCATGCTGCCGCACGGCGCTCCAAGCTCAAGCATGCGCGGGAACGGAGCAGCGGGCAGACCTGAACGCTCGCGCAACGGCCGAAACTACGTTACCAATCGTCCGATGCATTTTGGTGTGCGATGCACCATATCAGCAGGTCGGCAAACGGAAGGTGAACCAGGGTGGCTGCGACTCCGATGACGGACGCCATGGTAACGGCCGCCCTTGCGGCCACAGCGTCGAAGATCAGGCCGAAGGAAGCGGACCGCTTCCGCAAGGGCGACTCCGTCGTCTATCCGGCGCATGGTGTCGGCAGGATCGAGCGCGTCGGCTTCGAGGACATTGCCGGACACAGTCTGAACCTGATCCACATCTCGTTCGACGACAATCAGATGACACTGCGCGTGCCGGTGGCGCAGGCGCATGCAGCGGGTCTGCGTAAGCTTTCCAGCCGGAAGGAACTGGCCGACGCGATGGCCAGACTGAAGGGCCGCCCTCGGACCAGCCGCCTCATGTGGGCCAAGCGCGCGCAGGACTACCTGGCGAAGATCAACTCCGGCGAGCTTGGCGCACTGGCCGAAGTGGTGCGTGACCTGCAAAGCGCCGGCGACGGCTCCAACAGCAGCTTCAGCCAGCGCAATCTGTTCGAGCTTGCCCTCGACCGTCTGGCCGCCGAGTGCGCGGCGATCAATCAGACCGGCAAGGTGGAGGCTGTCGCGCAGCTCAACCAGGCCTTGCTGGAAGCACGGGCGACCGTCGTCGCGTGATCCGCGGAGCAGGCTGACATCGGTGCGCGCGTGGCGGGCCTGTTGGACCCCCGCGCCCAGCTATGCTAACCGCGCCGGATGTCGGAATCGGCCCCGCCCCTCATCGCCGTGCTCAACGGCCCCAACATGAACATGCTCGGCCTGCGTCAGCCGCAGCTTTACGGCAGCGCCACGCTCGATGACGTCGAACAGCTCTGTGCCGAGACCGCCGACCAGCTGGGCCTCGCGATCGACTTCCGCCAGACCAACGGCGAGGGCGAACTGGTATCCTGGGTGCAGGAGTGCCGCGGCCGCGCCCGGGGCATCGTGATCAACCCGGCGGGCTACACCACGACGTCGATTGCGCTGATGGACGCGTTGCTCGCCTCCGACCTGCCGGTGATCGAGGTGCACGTCACCAACATCCACCGCCGCGAGAAGTTCCGCCAGCATTCGTACGTCTCCAAGGCGGCCGTAGGCGTGATCTGCGGCCTTGGCATCCGCGGCTATGCTCTGGCGCTGACCGCCATGGCCGACCTGTTGCTCGAGGGCACGGCATGACCCGCATCCCGTTCGATCCCGACGCGATCCGCGCGCTTGCCGCCGTGCTGAGCGAAACCGGCCTCACCGAGATCGAGATCGCCGACAAGGACAGCCGCATCCGCGTCGTCCGCGCCGCGGCACCCTCGTTGGTGGCGGCTGCGCCGGTCATCGCCGCCCCGATGGCCGGTGCCGCACCGGTCACCGCGGCGCCCGACGAGGCCAGCCATCCGGGCGCGGTGCTGAGCCCCATGGTCGGCGTCGCCTATCTCTCGCCCGAGCCCGGTGCGCCGCCCTTCGTGACCATCGGACAGAGTGTGACGGCCGGCCAGACGTTGCTGCTGATCGAGGCGATGAAGACGTTCAACCAGATCAGGGCGCCGAAGGCGGGCACCGTCGCCCGCATCCTGGCCGCCAACAGCACGCCGGTGGAATACGGCGAAGTCCTGCTGATCGTGGAATGATGGCCGGATCGCGTCCGGACCCGACGAACGAAGACCGGGCAATGCCCGGACCCGTTTAGCGCGCGTGTTCCAGAAGATCCTCATCGCCAATCGCGGCGAGATCGCCCTTCGCATCCAGCGGGCCTGTCGCGAACTGGGCATCCCGTCGGTCGCCGTACACTCCACCGCCGACGCCGAGGCGATGCATGTGCGCCTGGCCGACGAGAGCGTGTGCATTGGCCCGCCAGCGGCGAAGGACAGCTATCTCAACATCCCGGCCATCCTGTCCGCGGCACTGGTGACCGGCGCGGAGGCGATCCATCCCGGCTACGGCTTCCTGGCCGAGAACGCGAAGTTTGCCGAGATGGTCGAGGCGCACGGCCTCACCTTCATCGGTCCGTCGCCGGCGCACATCCGCATGATGGGCGACAAGATCACCGCCAAAGCGGCGATGGCGAAGCTGGGCGTGCCGCTGGTTCCGGGCTCGGACGGCGCAGTGGCGGATGTCGCCCGGGCGCGCGACGTCGCCGGCGCCATCGGCTATCCGGTGCTGGTGAAGGCCACCGCCGGGGGTGGCGGGCGCGGCATGAAGGTGGCGCGCGACGCAGCGTCGCTGGAAGAGGCGTTCCAGGTTGCCCGTACCGAGGCGCGTGCGGCGTTCGGCAACGACGGCGTGTATATCGAGAAGTATCTCGACCATCCGCGCCATATCGAGCTGCAGGTGCTGGCCGATGCGCATGGCAGCGTGGTGCATTTCGGCGAGCGCGACTGCAGCCTGCAACGGCGGCATCAGAAGCTGCTGGAGGAGGCCGGGTCGCCGGCGCTCAGCACCGGCGCGCGCGACCGGCTCGGCGCCACCGCCACGGCGGCGCTCGCCAGCCTGGGCTATCGCAATGCCGGCACGCTCGAGTTCCTCTACCAGGACGGCCAGTTCGCCTTCATCGAGATGAACACGCGGCTGCAGGTAGAGCATCCGGTCACCGAGATGGTCTGCGGCATCGACCTCGTGCGCGAGCAGATCCGCATCGCCGCCGGCGCAGCGCTTGGCTACCGGCAGAGCGACATCCGCTTCTCCGGCCACGCCATCGAGTGCCGCATCACCGCCGAGGATCCCACGACCTTCATCCCCACGCCCGGCCGCGTCACCGCCTTCCACGCGCCCGGCGGCCTGGGGGTGCGCATCGATTCCGCGCTGTATGCCGGCTACTTCGTGCCGCCCTATTACGACAGCCTGGTCGCCAAGCTGATCGTGCACGCCGCGACGCGGGCCGATGCGATCAGCCGCATGCGCCGCGCGCTCGAGGAGTTCGCCGTCGTCGGCATCCAGACGACCATCCCGCTGCATCAGCGGATCGTCGAGGATGCGGCGTTCCAGCGTGGCGACTACACGGTGCACTGGCTGGAGCAGTTCGTCGCTTCGTAGTTCGCCATCCAGGGCGCCACGGCGGACGTATCTACATCCCCACCAGACCGCGCGCGAAGTCCTCTGCATCGAACGGCCGCAGATCGCTCGCCTTCTCCCCCACGCCCACCGCGTGCACCGGCAGCCCGAATGTCTCGGCCAGCGCCACCACGATGCCGCCGCGCGCGCTGCCGTCGAGCTTGGTCACCACCAGGCCGGTCACGTCCACCATCTCCTTGAACACCCGCACCTGCTGCACGGCGTTCTGCCCGGTGGTCGCGTCCAGCACCAGCAGCACCGAATGCGGCGCGGTCGCGTCCTGCTTCTTCAGTACACGCACGATCTTGCGCAACTCGTCCATCAGCACGGCCTTGTTGTGCAGCCGACCCGCGGTGTCGATCAGCAGCACGTCGGCGCGTTCGGCCGCGGCCTGCGTCAGCGCGTTGAATGCCAGGCCTGCGGCATCGGCGTTCGGGCCGCCGGCGATCACCGGCGCGCCGACCCGCTCGCCCCAGATCTGCAGCTGCTCGACCGCGGCGGCGCGGAACGTGTCGCCTGCCACCAGCACCGCGCGCTTGCCCTGTTCGCGGTAGTTCTGCGCCAGCTTGCCGATCGTGGTCGTCTTGCCGGTGCCGTTCACGCCCACGACGAGTACCACGTGCGGCCGCTTCACCGGATCGAGCACCAGCGGCCGCGCCACCGGCTGCAGGATGGCGGCGATCTCCTGCGCCAGCGCCTGCTTGATTTCGTCGTCGGTCACCTCGCTGCCGAAGCGCGAGCGGCGGAAGCTGTCGATCACCCGCCGCGCCACCACGGTGCCCAGGTCGGCGCCGATCAGCAGGTCCTCCAGCTCGTCGAGCGCCGCATCGTCCAGCCGCCGCTTGTTGAGCACCGCGGTGAAGCTGGTCAGACCCTCGGTCAGCTTCTGCGTGCTGCGCGTCAGGCCTTCCTTCAGGCGCGAGAAGAACCCGAGTGCCATCAGGCTGCCTCCGCCAGCAGGGACTGCTCCGCCAGCCCGACGACACGGGCCGCCACCAGCCGGCCGGGCTCGCCGGGCGCGGCAAGCCGGACGGCCGCGAAATGTTCGCTATGGCCGGCGATCGGCGCTCTCGGTCAGCACGCGAAACCGTCTGCCCGAGCTGTGCTGCCAGGAACCTGCCGGCGTTCGCCGCGCCGGCCGCCCGCAGGCGGGCTGCGCGCTCGCGACGCAGCGGCACCGGCACGGCAGGCATCCGCGCCGCCGGCGTGCCGGGGCGCTCGCTGTAGGGAAACACGTGCAGGAACGGCAGCGCCGCCTCGGCCACGAAGTCGAGCGTCTCGCGGAACAGCGCCTCGGTCTCGGTGGGGAACCCGGCGATCAGGTCGGCGCCGATCGCGATGCCGGGCCGCAGCGCGCGCGCCGGGCGATCGCCGCCATCGCGCCGGCGCGGCAGATGGCGGCGCTTCATCCGCTTCAGGATCAGGTCGCTGCCCGCCTGCAGCGACAGGTGAAGATGCGGCATCAGCCGCGGTTCCTCGGCGATCAGCCGCCAGAGGTCGTCATCGATCGCGGCCGGGTCGAGCGACGACAGGCGCAGCCGCGGCAGCTCCGGCACCAGCGTCAGCATCCGGCGGACCAGCTGTCCGAGCCGCGGCGTCCCCGGCAGGTCGGCGCCGTACGAGGCGATATCGACGCCGGTCAGCACCACCTCCTGGTAGCCGGCGGCGACCAGTGCGCGCACCTGCGCCACCACGGCGCCGACCGGCACGGTGCGGTTGGCGCCGCGGCCGAACGGGATGACGCAGAACGTGCAGCGGTGGTCGCAGCCCTGCTGCACCTGTACGAAGGCGCGCGCCCGGCCGGCGAACTCGGTGACCAGATGCGTCGCCGTCTCGCGCGCCGCCATGATGTCCGAGACCCGCGCCCGAGCGCATCCGCCGCCCAGCTCTCCGGCCGCAGCTTGTCGGCATTGCCCAGCACGCGAGTCACCCCCGGCAGGTCCCGCCATGCCGCCGGATCGATCTGCGCGGCGCATCCGGTGACGACGATGCGCGCCCCGGGACGCTCGCGCGCGGCGCGGCGGATTGCCTGGCGCGCCTGACGCTCCGCCTCGGCCGTCACCGCGCAGGTGTTGACGATCACCGTGTCGGTGAGCGCGGCGGCGTGGCCGCGCATCACCTCGCTCTCATAGGCGTTGAGCCGGCAGCCGAAGGTGAGGATCTCGACGCTCATGCCGGATAGGCGGCGAGGTCGATCTCGCCGCTGAAGGAGGTTGCTACCGGGCCGGTCATCAGCACGTGGCCGTCCGTCGCGCCACTCGATCTCCAGTTCCCCGCCGTCCATCACCAGCGTGGCGCGGCGGCCGGTCAGGCCGCGGCGATGCGCGTTCACCAGTGCCGCGCAGGCGCCGGAGCCGCAGGCCAGCGTCAGCCCTGCGCTACGCTCCCACACGCGGAGCCGGATGCGGTCCGGCGCCAGGACCTCGGCAAAGCCGATATTGGCGCGCTCCGGGAACAGCGGATCGTGCTCGAGGCGCGGGCCCAGCTCCGCCACCGGCAGCTGCGCGACGTCCTGGACGAAGAACGTCGCGTGCGGATTGCCCATGCTGGCGGCGCCGGGTCCGCGACCGGCCCGACGGCGAGGTCGAGATGCAGCGTGTCCATCGGACGCGCCAGCGGGATGTCGCGCCAGCCGAGCCGCGCCGGCCCCATGTCGACGCCACGCGCCCGTCGGGCAGCGCATCGGCGGGCAGGTTGCCGGCGATGGTGCGGATGACCTGGCTGCGGCGGCCGGTCTCGCGCACCAGGAGGTCGGCGACGCAGCGCGTGGCGTTGCCGCAGGCCCCGGCCTCCGCGCCGTCGGGGTTGCGGATGTGCATGAAGGCATCGGCGTTGGAGTCCGGCGGTGGCGGCTCGATGGCGATGACCTGGTCGCAGCCGATGCCGGTGTGCCGGTCGGCGATCGCGGCGGCGCGGCGCTCGGTCAGGCCGAGCGGTCCACAGCGCTCGTCGAGGACGACGAAGTCGTTGCCGCAGCCGTGCATCTTGAGGAAGCCCGCCATGCAGAGGATATAGGCGGCGACGGGGCAGCGGTGGAAGGGGCGAGGCGCGAAGCGATCCGTTGCACGGTTTACGCCAGCGTCAGTTCGATCTCAGGCTACGCTTACCGCCAATCTGGCACCCCATCAGCTCCTCCGACCGATCGGAGGAGAGGTGGCATCACTTCGGGCGCAGTTTGGACAGGCCAACTCAGGCAGCACTCCGCCTGCCGCCTGCGTATCGAGACCTCGGTTTTTCAGTCGCCCGTTCTGGCGAGAACTCACCGGGCGATGACAAACGGTACAGGCAGAATGTCGCCATGATTACCAGGCGGTGAGGCGGTGTGCAGTAGAGCCGCCACGATCCGTTCGGCGGCTCTGCCGTCACCATATGGGTTGTGCGCGAAACTCATCTGTTCGTAGGCGCGACGGTCGTCGAGCAAAATGCTCGCCTCTGCGACCAACGCCGCGGTATCGGTGCCGATCAGCTTCACGGTACCCGCCTCCACGGCTTCGGGGCGCTCGGTCGTGTCCCGCGTCACCAGCACGGGCTTTCCGAGTGATGGCGCTTCCTCTTGGACTCCCCCCGAGTCGGTGATGATCAGATCTGACCGGCGCATGAGATGAACGAAGGGCAGGTAGTCCAGCGGCGCGATCAGGTGGATTGCATCGTGCAGCCCCAGCACCTTCTCGGCGACTTGGCGCACGTTTGGATTGAGGTGCACAGGATAGACAATTTCCACATCGCCGCGTTTCGCCAGCCGCAGCAGTCCGTGCGCGACGCGCTCCAGTCCGCCGTCAAAGTTCTCCCGGCGATGGCCGGTGACCAGTATCAACTTCTTATTTGGATCCAGCCGCGGCAGCTGCGCGTCGATCGCGGCCTTCCTTGCGGGATCAGCGTCAAGGATGTCGATCGCATGGAACAGCGCGTCGATCACGGTGTTTCCGGTGACCACGATCCGGGACGGGTCGATACCTTCACTGAGCAGGTTTTGCCGCGCGGCTTCGGTTGGCGGGAAATGCAGATCGGCAATGTGAGTTGTCAGCCGCCGGTTCATCTCTTCCGGCCACGGTGAGCGCACGTTGCCGGTCCGCAGCCCCGCTTCCACATGCGCGACCGGCACCTTGGCGTAGAACGCAGCCAAGGAGGCCGCAAGTGTCGTGGTCGTATCGCCCTGCACCAGCACGCGGTCGGGGCGCAGTTCGGCATACACCGCGGCCATTCGCTCCAGCACCGCCGTCGTCACCCAGGTCAGCCCCTGGCCATCGCGCATTATGTCCAGGTCGCGATCGGCCCGGATGGCGAACAAGTTCATCACCTGATCCAACATCTGTCGGTGCTGGGCCGTTACGCAGACCAGAGAGGTTATTTCGGGGTTGGCCTCGAGCCTATGGATGATGGGCGCCATTTTGATCGCCTCAGGACGAGTGCCAAAAGCTATCATTATGCGCATATCTTACTATCCCTATTTAAGGCTGCTCACAGTCCGCACAAGCCGATGGAATAAGCGGCGGCCGCATCGGCGAATGTACCAATTTGTATTGCACTTTTCCCTCTGGCGCCAGGAAAACTCTCGCATGCCTGACATGGCAGGCGTGAGCCGCATGGCGACCTGGGGCGCCGCCCGCGAGCCATCAAAGAGACGATGTGCTACCGTATGGTACGTGATGGTGGACCGTATGGTACGTGATGGTGGCGAGCGGCGACCACAATCTCTGCGATTGTCTATGTCATGCATCATCCTGTCGGTATTTGGTTCAGACACTTTCATCAACCTTAGGTAGTATATAGTATACAGATACACCCATAAGCGTGTCCATTCAGTCGAAAAAAAGCTTTGGCACTATAAATCTGTTGCGTAAGGCGGAGGGCTTGATGTAATCACCTCGTTGCCTGACGCCACCTTCGCAATGCCAATCGTAGCGCAAAGCAGAGGGTGCGGGGGTGATCTCATCCCGCGAGGGATGCGCTCAGAGCACAGAGGATAATATGAAACTCTTCCTATCACAGGCAGGGTAACTGCGGAAGCATGGGCTTGTTTGAACGGACTCGCGATTGGCCCAAAAGCTGAATTACCCAAGCTGGTATGGTTTCAACTCCAAGGGACTGTAACTTAATTAACTAACACTTAGTCACTTGCTCCCCATAAGAGTAATGAATCCATAACCGGCCGAGGTCTGCTATGAAAGACTGGTATTTAATTCGAACGAAGACCGGAGCGGAAAAAATCGCTCATGCGCAGCTGGAACATATCGCCGACCGTCTTCTGCTCCCTTTAGCCAGGATGCCGGTCCGGCAGCGCGATCGCACGTTTCATAGGGTCAGCCCCATATTCCCCTCTTACCTGTTCGCGTATTTCGATTTGGGACGGACCGCAAGGAAGATCCGGTATACACCAGGAGTCCGCGATATCGTGCGGTTCGGTGAACAGGCCGCAGTTGTCCCGGCTGTTGTGATCGATGAGTTGGTTTCGCGATGCGCAGACGGGCCGGTTGATTTCTCCGAGCCGACACTTTCGCTGGGTGCTCCCGTAAGGGTGATCGGCGGGCCATTCGAGACGTTTCGGGCGGTCTTTGCCGGGTATTGCAGCGGATCCGAGCGCGTTGCCGTCTTGTTATCGGTAATGAATGCCAAACGACGTGTTGTCATGCCGGCCGGCATGGTCATTGCTGCAGAGCGACCGGATTCTCCGTCTCTTCGGTAGCAGTATACCCTGATCTTCCGGTGGCGGCAGCGCACGGTGCCGTCACATTGTGAAACGATTGCCGGTTTGCGGACCTGAGAGACTGGTCTGCTGTGCGGACACCTGCCGCGAGAGTGAATGGGAACGAGGCCGATATGACGACCGTGCTGTCCTGCGGGGGGCTGGTCTGCAGTGGCCGCAGGAGCGGATCCTCGGCGACCGGCGTCTCGGATGCGGCCCGGCAAAGAATCTCCCGGCGGCACTTACTCGCCAAGGCGCAGCATTTGCGCAGAGACAGGGCATCGTACAGCGCCATTGCGACCCGCGCTCGCTGTCGATGCCTGCGAAGCGGCACTCAGCAGCGTGCGGAAGTAGCGTCCCGGCCGCAGCGCCGGACGGTCAGGCGCGCGCACAGTCCACCCCACATTCTGCTCGACGAACCGATCGACGCTGCGGCAATCAGAACCGCCCGCAGCTCGCCGTAGAAGGCTTGGCCGGCTGAGCATTCTGTCACCGGCCACGACACCAGCAACTCATTCTGTCGCTCCCGTTGTCGTCCAAGAGCCCATCCGCGCCGGCCGTCCCGCGACGGTCACCGGATCAGATCAGGGCCGACATCATCAACGGGCTGTTAGAGGGGGCCGTTCGCCGTGGATTTCGCTACCACCGCTGATCTCCGCTTCTCAGTCCTGCGGAGAAGGACGAGTTCTGCCGTTGCTCGCCGTGGCTTCGTGCCGCTGGCAAAATGGACAGCGATCTTGGCGGCAGCCGACATTGCTGGCGTAGGCCTGATAGCTGTCGTCGTATTCTGGCTGTACGCCAGCCCGCTGAACTACGACGACGGCCAGCTGTGGGTTGGCCTCGCAAGTTTTTTGTTCGGCTGGATCATAGCTGCGTGGATGCAGAACCTATACGCCAGGAAAACATTGCTTTCCGGAGCTCGCGTGCACAGTCAGAATGGGCTTGCGGCATGCGCGCTCACTTTCGGCATTGTGCTGCTGCTTGGGTTCGCCCTGAAGTTCATCGGCGGTGTTTCGAGGGGCTGGCTGCTCACCTGGGCTGCCGGGACCTTCGTGTGGCTCGGTGGACTGCGGGCGCTGTGGTCCCATCATCTTCTGCGTGCGCTGCGCGGCGGAAAATGTCTCGACCGGGCATTGATCCTCGTCGGGTCCGGCGGCCAGGCGCGCCGCCTGAGCGAGGAGATCGAGCGAGAAAGTTGCGGTCAGATTGCTGTGGTTGCGGAACTGCGAATGCCGGGTACGCCAGGCGGCGTGCCTATCGAATGCCTTGACGAGGCGGTTCGCGACGGCTCGGTAGACCGGGTCATCATTGCCAACTTCGAAGGCTCGATCGAGCAGTCACGAGTGCTCTTAGAGAGATTGATGCGGTTCGCAGTGGACGTCACTTTGATCCCGGATCTTGCAGAGCTCCGGACACCGGTGATCGGCGTCGATCGAATCGGTACATTGCCGACCCTTGACCTGGCTTCTCGTCCACTCACTGCTATCGGGGCGGTATTGAAGCGGGCGGAGGACCTGTTCCTGGGCTGTCTGATCATGCTCCTGACAATGCCGCTTTTCGTGGCCATTGCGATCGCTATCAAGCTGGACAGTCCAGGCCCGGTGCTGTTCGGCCAGTTGCGTGAAGGCTATCACAACACGGTATTCAAGGTTTGGAAGTTCCGCACCATGTACCACCAGGCGCGGGATGACCGGGCAGAACGACAGACCTCGCGGCATGACGGTCGTGTGACGAGACTAGGGCGTCTCCTGAGACGTCTCAGTCTTGACGAACTGCCGCAGTTCATCAACGTAATCCGCGGCGAGATGTCGATTGTTGGGCCTCGCCCGCATGCGCTTGGGATGACATCTGTCGGATTGCCGATGACTCAGGTGCTCGAGGGGTATGCAGCCCGCCTCCGCGTGAAGCCGGGAATTACCGGATGGGCCCAGATCAATGCCTGCCGCGGCGAGGTGGACTCCCATGAAAAGCTTCGCCGTCGTGTCTCGCTGGACTGCTACTACATAGATCATTGGTCCCTGTCCCTGGATCTGCGGATCATCGCTCGTACACTGACGCTCTTATTGTTCGACCGGGACGCCTACTAAACTCACACGACCTCGACGCGCAGCTCCAACCGCGGCGACCGTCCGGTCCGGGAGATGGTAGGCAATGCCTCGCTACGGGGGGCCCGATATCACGACGTTCCCGGGGCAGTGACGAAGCCACCCGCACCCCAACAGTTTGTTGGTGAATCCTATCCAGTTAAACTGCCCGGCAGATAATTGAGTATGTCACTTAAGATGGCCGCGGCCCTGATTTCAGATCCGCAGGAGAACATTCTCGCTTGGCCGGGAGATGTCATCACACTGATTCAGGCGCCGGAAAAATCCTCGGTTTTCGCCGCAACCTCAACGAATTTGCAGGTCCCTTTCGGCGCGGAACGGCGCGACCTCGCACAGGCCATCGCCAAAGCCGGCGGGCTGTTGGACTTGCGTGCCGATCCGGAAGGGGTGTTCCTGTTCCGCTTTGAATCGCCGGCGGCGGTTCGCGCGCTCGCAGTTCCGGACCTTGGGAAAGAACCCGGCGAAAGTTCGCCTGTCTTGTGCCATCTCAATCTGCGTCAGGTTGAGGGCTACTTCCTGGCAGAGCGCTTCCCCGTCCAGGACAATGATCTCATCTATGTCGCCGACGCGCCGATGAGCGAACTACAGAAATCTTTACGCTGCTTGGCTCGATCACCGGGCCGGTGATCGGAGGAACGGTGGTGCTGCACGGCACTCATTGAGCGGCGCCTCCGGGGCGCTGCACTGTGTGTGCAGGAGTGCGTGGCTTCTGGGTCGCGCAGCGCATCAGAAGCTCGGGCCAGCAGGTACTCGAGCGACGCATGATAATCTCACAGCCAAATATGCGGAGGCGCTGGTGCGCTCATGGCAGGCCGAGCCGGTGAAGTCTTCTAGCAGTGTGGACGTCCCATCCCCACGGAGCGGGTGTATCGTGAAGCAGTTTCATACTCGATTGCCTGCGGATCTCCACTGGGGAAGGGCCAGGGAAGCATGCCTGTGTCTATGACCGAGAGGATTGACCAGGTTGAGGTGATCACACCTGTGCAGCGGCGGCGGCGCTGGTCGGCGGAGGAGAAGGCGCGGATCGTGCAAGAGACGTACGCGCCTGGGATGTCCGTCTCGCTGGTGGCGCGCCAGCACGGCATTGCGCCCAATCAGCTCTTCGGCTGGCGGCGGCTTCATGCCGAAGGTGGTCTGTCGGCGATGGGTGCCGGCGAGGAAACGGTGCCGGCGTCGGATTACCGCGCGCTGCAGCACCAGGTGCGCGAACTGCAACGTTTGCTGGGCAAGAAGACGTTGGAGAACGAGATCCTGCGCGAGGCGCTGGATCTGGCTCAGCCCAAGAAACGGCTTTTGCGTCCGCCTCCCATCGCTGAGTGATGATTGGCGGAAGGGTTCGGCGCGGCGAATTCGCGTCCAGGCGGTGGCCGCATTCTCGGCGGAGCCGACGATGGCGGCTGGTATCGCATCGAGTAATCCGTCGACCCGGCGACGCTCGAGCCGCGTCCCGCCCGCGCCGATCGCCTGCCATGGACGTGGCGGCGACTGCATGAACTCTGCGATTCCCCTCCAAGGGCTTGTCCTATGAACCATTCGCGACGCTACCTGCTGATCTCGCCATGCAGGGATGAGGCCCGGTACATTCGCCGTACGCTTGACAGCGTGGCAGCGCAGTCACTGCAACCCGCGGCCTGGATTGTCGTCGATGACGGATCGACCGACGGAACCGGGGTCATCCTCGAGGAGTACGCTCGCCGATTACCCTACCTGCGCGTTGTGCGACGCACCGACCGCGGCCGACGGGAGGTCGGACCGGGTGTCATCGAGGCCTTCTACGCCGGGTTGGACGGGGTGCGCCTGGAGGACTTCGATTATCTCTGCAAGCTGGACATGGATCTGGACCTGCCGGAACGCTATTTCGAGTTGCTGATGCAACGGATGGAGAGCGATCCGCGCATCGGCACCACGTCCGGCAAGCCGTGGTTCGTCCTGCCAACGAGCGGATTGCTGGCCCCGGAGATTTGCGGCGACGAGATGTCGGTGGGCATGACCAAGTTCTACCGCGTCGCCTGCTTCAAGGAGATCGGCGGCTTCGTCCGCCAAGTGATGTGGGACGGCATAGACTGTCATCGTGCCCGGATGCTCGGCTGGATCGCGGAGAGCCTCGATCATGAGGCCCTCCGATTCATCCATCTGCGGCCACAGGGCGCCAGTCAGAAGGGCCTCTGGACCGGGCGGCTGCGGGCTGGGTTCGGGCAGTATTTCATGGGCACCTCGCCGCTCTACTACCTGGCGGTGGCGCTCTATCGGCTTCCGGCACACCCGGTGCTGTTCGGCAGCGTGGCAATGCTGTGGGGCTATCTCAGAAGCTGGCTGAGGGGACTGCCGCGCTACGATGATCTGGAGTTCAGGCGTTTCCTGCAATCCTACCAACACGCATGCCTGCGCATGGGGAAGCAGGCTGCCACGGCGCGGGTCGACGCGGAGCGGGCCCCCCTCTGGTACGCCAGCCATCCGGTATTGGGATCTTGAGCGGGGCGATGATGAAGCGCACGGGAAAATCCGAGTTGCTCGGCGTTGCTTTCGAGGCGGTTGCGATGGACGCTGCGGTGGCGCGCTGCCTGGAGCTTTGCCGCGCTCCACGCACCTCCCACACGGTCATCACGGCCAACGCCTCCCACCTGTGCATGATGCGCCGGGACCATGAGTTGGCGCAGTCCTGCCGGGCAGCACATCTCACCGTCGCTGACGGCATGTCAGTCGTCTGGGCCCTGCGGGCATCGGGCCAAGCGGCGCCTGAGCGGGTCGCGGGGGTGGATCTCATGTGGCGCCTGCTAGCGGCCGCGGGAGAACATCGGCTGCGCGTCTATTTCCTCGGCGCGCGACGCGAAGTGGTCACGGCCCTGGTACAGACGGCGCGAGCGCAGTGGCCCGCGATCGAGATCGCCGGCTTCCGCGACGGCTACTTCGGCCCGGACGACCACATGAATATTGTCGAGGAGATCCGGGCCAGCCAGCCGCATCTGCTGTTCGTTGGCATGCCCTCGCCGTTCAAGGAGGTCTGGTGTGAGCGCCACCGAGAGCGCCTCAATGTGCCGGTGATCATCGGCGTAGGCGGCAGCTTCGATGTATTGGCCGGCTTCATCAGACGCGCCCCACGCTGGGCGCAGGCGGCTGGGCTCGAGTGGTTGTGGCGGCTTCTGATGGAGCCCCGCAAGCTCTGGAAGCGCTACCTGACGACCAACTGCGAGTTCGTCTGGCTTGCGGGGCGGGAAATCGTGGCGCGCCGCCTGGGACGAATGCCGGCGGCGCAGAGCCACGTCTGAGAGGCGGAAAAGCGCGCGTTGCGGCCTGGGCAGTCACAGGCGCAGCAACGGCTACTGCCGAGTTCGCGGCCCGCCAAGCCGGAAGTTCTATCCAGCGCACGGACGGCAGGCATAGCCGTCATCCAGCTTTCTGCTAGGAACCCAATCAATGTGTGGCATCGCCGGGATTGTCGGGCGGCTGGACGAGTCCAACCGCGCCGCGCTGAAGCGGATGAGCGACGCCATGCTGCACCGGGGCCCGGATGCCAGCGGAACGTGGGTCTCGGCGCCGGACTCCCGCGGATGGGGCGCACTGCTCGCCCATCGCCGGCTCGCCATCCTCGATCTCTCCCCGGCTGGCATCCAGCCCATGATTGATCCGGTGACCGGTCACGTCATCGTCTACAACGGCGAGATCTACAACTTCGTCGATCTGCGCCGGCGCCTGGTGGCCGAGGGGCAGGAGCTGCAATCCACCGGCGACACTGCCGTGGTGCTCCGCGCGCTTGGCCTGCACGGGCCAGGCGCGGTCAGTTGGCTCCGCGGCATGTTCGCCTTCGCCTGCTGGGACCCGGACAATCGCCGGCTCCTGCTGGCCAGGGATCCGCTGGGAATCAAGCCGCTCTACCTGGCTCGGTCGTCGGATCCGGATGCGGGCTGGTCGATAGCCTTCGCCTCGGAACTTCGGGCTCTGCTGGCCTCGGGACTGCTGGGCACGCCTCGCCTCGACCCGCAAGCTGTGGCCAGCAGCGTGTGGAACGGCTTCGTGGTCGGTCCTGGCACTGCCGTCAAAGGGGTCGAGCTGCTGTGGCCGGGCCGCCTGCTCGAATTCGATGGTGCGGGTGAGGAACTTCACCAGCAAGACTTCTGGCAAATCCCCGCCCAGGCGCCCGATTCGCTCATGGATGAGGAGTGTCTGGCCGCCATCCTGGAGAAGGGATTGCGGCTGCATCTCACCAGCGACGTGCCCCTGGCGATCCTGCTTTCGGGCGGCGTGGACTCGTCCGTCGTCGCCAATCTTGCCCAGCGCGCCGCGCAAAGCCCCGTTCACACCTTCACCCTGGCGTTCGAGGAGCAAGAGCTCAACGAGGGGCCGATTGCGAGGCAGATCGCCGCCGCCATCGGGACCGAGCACCACGAGGTGGTTCTGACGGAGGAGGGCTTCGTCGGCAACCTGGAGGCGGCACTCGACAGCCTGGACCAGCCGACCTTCGACGGCCTCAACGCCTACTATATATCGCGCGCCATTCGCGCCGCTGGGTTCATCGTCGCCCTGTCGGGCACCGGCGGCGACGAGTTGTTCGGCGGCTACACCTCCTATCGCGATCTGCCGGTGCTACACGGCTGGTCAAGGCGCGCTGCTTGCGTGCCGCGGAGCCTGCAGACCGCTGCAGCGACGCTGGCGACCTGGCCGCTGCGACGCTCCGGTGGGGCGATGCCACCTCAGACCCGTTGGGCCAAGCTTCCGGACATGGTCCGTCACGGCGATGATCTGCTGACGCTATACCAGCTGGCCTATGCGCTCTTCCTTCCTGGATTCCAGCAGGAACTGCTGGCGCCCGATTTTGCGGAAGCGCTGGCCGATGGCCTCGCCCCGGCAATGCGGCAGCGGATCACGGCAGAGACCCGCGACCGCACGCCGTTGTCGGCGATCAGCGTCATGGAACAGCGTCTGTTCCTCGGCGAGCGGCTGCTGCGCGACAACGACGCGGCCAGCATGGCCGCCTCGCTGGAGCAGCGGGTGCCGCTCGTGGACCAGATCCTCTTTGAGAGTGCAGACCGTTTGCCGGACCCGATACGCTACCGTCCACTGGGCCAGAAGGCTCTGCTGCGGCGCATCGGCCTGCGCGGCCTCGATCCGGCGCTGTTCGAGCGGCCCAAGAGCGGGTTTGTGCTGCCATTCGACCGTTGGATCCGGCGCGGGCTGAAGGACACCATGGACCAGACCCTGCGGGACCCGCAGGCAATCGCTCCGGTCGGACTCGACCCGGCCGCGGTGGCGCGTCTCTGGCAAGCGTTCCTCGACGGCGCGGCCGGCACATATTGGTCAAGGGTCTGGTCGATATACGTGCTGGTCCGATGGTGTCACCGCCATCGCGTCTTCCGCTGAGGCATCGCCTACGCGGGCGTCGATCGGCCAACGCAGCCTCCTCGCATGATCAACAGAGCCATCGCTGCGCGGGCAGCAACCGTGACGGTGAAACGAAGCCAATGAGCCCGAAGCGCCTCAACATCCTTTGCGTCTCGCAGATGCCTGCCAGCCCCCCGCGGTTCGGCGCTCAGGCGCGGGTCCACGGGCTTATGACCCAGCTGGCACGGCGCCACGATCTGACAGCGGTCATGATGGCTGACGACGAGTTCGACGTCGACGAGTGCCGCCGGGCCATGCAGACTTACTGTCGCGAGGTGGTGCTTGTCCCGAACCCCTGCGGCCGGGAAGGCCTCAGCAAACGGCTGCTGCAGCTCCGCTCGCTGGCTTCGGTGCGAAGTTTCGAGCGGCTGCGCGTCACGCTGCCGGCGCTGCAGCAGACCCTGGACCGAGTCCTGCGCGCCAAGCGGTTCGACGTCGTCAACCTTGAGTTCCCGTACCTTGGTCACTACGACCTGCGTCAGGCCCCGCCTCGGCAGAAGCCACCATCTCTGGTCGTAGACTCTCACGAGATCGCCTACGACCTGGCCCGGCAGTTCGCCCGGGCCAACAGCAGTCTGGGCCGTCGCGTGTATGCCGGGACCAACTGGCGCAAGCTGCGGCGTGAGGAGCTGAGGACCTATCGCGGCGCAGACGGGGTCTATCTGTGCAGCGCGGCAGATGAGCGTCGCCTGCTCGACCAGGTGCCCGGTGCCTGGACGGCGGTCGTGCCGAACGCCGCTGACGTCGAGTACTACCAGCCGCGCCCCACGGACCCGCCGTCCGACGGCCGCACCGTGGTCTATTTCGGGCTGCTGTCCACCATCCCCAATGTCGACGGCGTGACCCACTTCTTACAGAGCATCTGGCCACACATCGCTGCCAAGCACCCAGAGGCCCGCTGCAAGATCATTGGCGGCCGGCCGCCGGCATCGCTGCTGGCACTCGCCGGCCCCCGGATCGAGCTGACTGGCTTTGTGCCGGATCTGCGACCGCATCTCGCTGCGGCTGCCGCGGTGGTGGTGCCGCTGCGGCTGGGCGGGGTACCCGGCTCAAGATCGTGGAGGCCATGGCGATGGGAAAGCCGATCGTGTCGACCACGCTGGGTGCGGAGGGGATCGAGGCGGTGCCTGGGCGCGACCTCCTCATCGAAGATGAGCCCGTGGCCTTCGCGGACGCGGTGAACCGGCTGCTGTCAGAGCCGGACCTGGCCGGCCGCATCGGCCGGGCCGCCAGGCAACTGGCGGTTGGTCGGTATGGCTGGGATGGGGCGGCGCAGGCGCTCGAGGGCTTCTATCGCCGGATTCTGGAGGACGCCACGTGAGGACAGCGCTCATCGGAGCGGGGCAGATCGCCCGACAGCACCTTGCCTGCCTGGAATTGTTGCCGGGGATCGAGCTGGCGGCCATCTGCGACCTCTCTCCCGCCACCGCAGAGGCTGCTGCTGAGCGATACGGCATCGGGGCCTGGTTCACCGACCACCGGGCAATGCTGGAAAAGGTCAGGCCCGACGTGGTGCACGTCACCACGCCCCCAACGTCGCATTTCAAACTGGCCTTGGACTCGGTCGACGCCGGTGCCCATGTCGTCGTCGAGAAGCCGGCCACGCCGACCTTGGCCGAATTGGAGACGCTGGTCGGGCGGGCCCATGATGCGGGGCGCCATCTCGTCGAGGACTACAACTATCTCTTCAATCGGGCACCCCAGGAGATTCTACGGCGCATCGAGTCCGGCGAATTCGGTGCAGTGACCCATGTCGAGGTGCTTATTTGCCTCGACATCCTCGGCCCTGGTGGCTTCGCCGATACCAACTCCCCGCACCCAGCACTCACCCTCGCCGGCGGTGCGATCACCGACTTTCTGCCGCACCTGGCGTCGCTGGCGCACGTGTTCGTTGGTCCGCATCGGACCGCCCAGACAGTCTGGAGCAAACGCAAGCGCTCGCCGCTGCCATATGATGAGTTCCGCGCCGTCGT
Organism: uncultured Alphaproteobacteria bacterium; assembly: GCA_963812075.1. Classification (GTDB taxonomy): domain Bacteria; phylum Pseudomonadota; class Alphaproteobacteria; order Acetobacterales; family Acetobacteraceae; genus JAMXLO01. Next base: position 621,012 of record CAWETN010000008.1, on the reverse strand, counting down.
GGACGCCGAGCGAGGGACAGCGGCCCTCGGCTTCAGCGCAAGCTCACAGCCGGACGCCTTCTGGCTGCGGGTCTATGGAGAGAAAATGCAGGCGACCGCCAACCTGTTCGAGACCCGGCTCACCTTCGACGGCCCCCGCAATGTACCCAAGCCGCTGCGCCCCTTCTTCAGTGGCCTGCAGGAGGGGAAGATCGTTCGGCGCGCTGCCCTGACAACGCTGCTGCGCAAGTTCAAGGGCCCTGGCACATATGAAGGGTTGTGGGAGCTGCTCGCACGCACCTATCGGGCGTTGGCGGACCAGTCGGCGCTGCCGGTCACGGCGAAAGACGTTGTCGAGGTCAACCGAATGGTTGAGGCCCTCAAACCCCACGAGCAGCGGCCATGAAGGCACTCGTCACAGGCGCCAATGGGTTCCTCGGCCGGCACGTGGTTGATGCACTGCTGGCCCGTGGCATCGAGGTCCGTGCCATGGTCCGTCCAGCCGCGCGTTTGGAAGGGCTTGGCTGGCCAGCTTCGGTGGACGTCTTCCGGGCAGATCTGCGTACGTCGCGTGAGCTTCCGCGCGCCTTCGAAGGCGTCGACGTGCTGATCCACCTCGCGGCGGTTATCTCGGGCGGGGAGGACGCGCAATTCGCGGGAACCGTGGCCGGCACGGAGCGCCTGCTTGATGCCATGGCCACCGTCGCCTGCCGGCGGTTGGTGCTCTGCAGTTCTTTCTCGGTCTACAACTACAGCGCGGTTCGTGGGACCTTGGACGAGGACTCGCCGCTTCACCAAGTGCCGGACGTCTATGCCCGCGACGGCTACACTGTCGCCAAATGGTGGCAAGAGCGGGTGACACGCCGCTTCGCCGAGCAGCACGGCTGGGATCTCACCGTGCTTCGGCCTGGCTTCATCTGGGGGCGCGAGCACGGCTACCTGGCTGCCATGGGCCAGCAGTTCGGGCAGCACCATCTGGTGATCGGACCGCTCACCCGCATACCGATGACCCACGTCGAGAACTGCGCAGACGTGTTCGCACTGGCGGCGGTGGACCCGCGCGCTCGAGGTCGGACCTTGAATATCGTGGACGGCCGCGGCGAACGCATCTGGACGTCCCTTTCCGACTACATGCGCGGCAGCGGACAGACTGGCTGGCGCCTTCCCGTGCCCTACTGGCTGGCGATCATGATGGTGCGATTGGCCTACGCCACGGTGTTCAGGACTGCCACCAAGGTACCCAGCATCCTCATGCCGAACCGGTTCGAGTCACGACTGAAGCCTCTGCGCTTTGAGAACGGCAGGCTACGGGAGGTTTTGGGGTGGACACCGCCGCTCGACCACCAGCAGTGCCTGGCCCGGACCTATGGTCCTGCGGTTTCCGTCCGAGCGGAGCGCCTATACCAAGCTCCGCTGATCGAAACCCGAGCCTAGCTGCGCAAGCGGCATCACGGTTCGGGGCTGCAACACCGGCAGACCGACATGAGCCAGATGCGCAGCGGCGCTGTTTAGTCGTTTAGTCCAAGTGCTGGGAACTGCATCGGGATGTGGCGCATCCCGGGCCCGTGCCGTTCAGGGAGTGGAAAGAACGTGCGCAGCGCTTTAGTTTGGCTGCTCCAGGTCATCTTGGGAAGTTCAGTCGTCACGACCCAGATGGCTGATAATGGGCCACCATCTGCGGCTCCTCGGATCCTTGCCGCAATCAGCCCTACGTCGGGTCAGGCTGCTACCGGTGGCCTCCTGCCAGCCGACAGGGATGCTCGCGCGAACTGGCGGATGGCTGGTATGCTGTCACGGGGTGGCATCCCGAGCCGTTCCGTGGTCTGCGCCAAGGTCGGTCCCTTAGGGAATCAACGGGACGATACCGCAATCATCCAGGACGCCATCAACAGCTGCCCGCTTGGCCAGGTGGTTTCGCTCGCTGCCGGCGTCTTCATGATCGCGGAAGGCAACTTTGTCCTCATCAACAAGGGGATAACCCTTCGGGGCGCTGGGCCGGGCGTCACAACGCTGCGGAGGACGAATGGCGCCACACGGGGCACCTATCAGCCGGGCAGCAAGCCTTCGCCGTTGATAATCGTCGGTCCGATGCGGTGGAACAACGCTGCGGCGTCCGCCGACCTTGCCGCCGATGCCGCCGCTGGTGCGAAATCGGTTCAGCTGGCCGGCACGGTTGGTTTGTCGGTCGGTCAGATCGTCTTGCTGGATGAGGCCTCGGGTGCCGCCTGGCAGACGGACGTAGAGGGACTCGGGCAAATCTGGGCGGCGCAGGACTATCGCGTGGTATGGCAGAAGCACAATCCCTCCCGAAGCTGGGATGACTTCAGTTCGGCCACTTATCCGAACCAGCCCGGAACCGCCGGATGTTGGTTCAGCAATTGCGACCGTCCAACCAACGAGATCAAGCAGATAGCAGCGATTTCAGGCAACACGGTCACCTTCGACTCGCCGGTCACCATATCCTATCGCGTCAGCCATCAGGCCCAACTCCACCACTGGCAGACCCCGCACACACGAGATGCCGGCGTGGAAAACATGACGCTGGAGGGTGGCGACGATGGCAATGTGCGGTTTGAGTGGGCAGCGTATTCCTGGGCGCAGAATGTCGAGAGCACCCTATGGCTCAACGAGGGCTTTGCGATCGATAGCGCGTTCCGCGTTCAGTTGGAGGAGTTCTACGTCCACACCCCCGTTTGGCCGGTACCGGGCGGAGGGGGCTACAACATCAGTCTCTCACGCGGCTCATCCGAGATCCTGATCGAGAACGGCATCTCAACTCACACCAACAAGGTGATGGTATCTCGATCGTCCGGGGCAGGGTCGGTCGTCGCCTATAACTATATGGACAACGGCTTCATCGGCGGCCAAGGCTCCTGGCAAGAGATCGGACTGAACGCCAGCCACATGGTCGGATCGCATCACACGCTGTTCGAAGGCAACTACAGCTTCAACATGGACAGTGACGCGACTCACGGCAATTCCATCTATCATACATTCTTTCGCAATTACGCGGCCGGCTACCGGTCACCGTTCAAGGACTACCTCAGGAACGATGCCATCGTTGATGACCTGAACAACCTGCCGGGTGGGAATGGTCCGTTGCGAGCTGCCGGTGCGCAAATCTACAGTTACTGGTTCTCCTTCATCGGCAACGTGCTCGGGACACCCGGGCGTACGAACGGGTGGTCGTATGACGGCTCGTTCAAAAATGGTCGACCGGGTATCTGGCTGCTGGGATGGGATGATCTGCCCAATCAACTCGACGATCCCAACGTAGCCAATACGACGATCCGGGACGCCAACTTCGATTATCTTACCAACACGGTTGCCTGGGCGGAGGGCACCGCGCACGCCCTTCCAGATTTGCTTTATCTGACGGGGAAGCCAGGCTTCTTCGACGCAGGCAAGGGGTACACCTGGCCGTGGGTAAACCCGACCGGATCGCCCAGGCTCTACGTTCTGCCGGCCAAGGCGCGCTACGACGCCAGAACACCATTTGCCCAACCTTGATCAAGTCGACGGACGACCCAACCCATGCGCTCGAGCCCGGCATCTGTCCACGCACAGTCTCGCGGCATCGCGGTTCGCGCATGGTGCCGATCGGTGTCCGACACGGTCGGCCCGCCTTTCAGGCGCGCGTGCGCGCGACAGGTCTCGGCCGGCCTGCTGCCTGTCGAGGCTGGCGGCCGCTCCCTGCCGAACCTTGGCGGCCATTTGCCGGCATTGGACGGGGTGCGGGGCCTCGCCATCCTCATGGTCCTGGTCTTTCACTTTGTCGGCACCGTGGCGCCGACCAACTGGATCGAACACACCATCATCGTCGTGACCAACTATGGTTCCTACGGTGTCGAGCTATTCTTCGTTCTGTCCGGCTTTCTGATCACCGGCATTCTCTACGACGGCGCCAACGACCCACACTACTTTCGTAACTTCTACATGAGGCGTGTCCTCCGGGTCTTCCCGCTCTATTATGGTGTGCTCGCGCTTGTGTTCTTTGTCGCACCGCTGATCGCGTCGCTACGGGGACCAGCGTTGGACTACCTGGTGGATCGCCAGGCATGGGCGTGGCTCTACGCGGTCAACATCTACATTGCCAGGGAACGGGAGTTGGTCCTTCTCCTATCTCGACCACTTCTGGTCGCTCTCCGTCGAGGAGCACTTCTATCTCTTCTGGCCACTAGTGGTGTTTGCCCTGGCGCGTAGGCCACGGGCGCTCATTGCCGTCTGTCTGACCACGGCACTCTGCGCGGTGCTCGCCCGAGTTGCCGGGTCTCTTATGGGGTTAAACTGGTGGACCGCCTACACTTTGACCCCGTTCCGGATGGACGGTCTGGCGCTGGGCGCGTTTCTGGCGGTGATGGCACGTCAGCCCAAAGGCCTGGAGCGTCTTGCGCAGGCCCTTCCGCTGGCCGTGACTGCGGGGGGCGCGCTGCTGGTCCTCAGCTTCCTCTGGACTCGGTTGAACCCCCAGGAGGGCCTCGAGATGGTCCTGCCAGTCCGGGCGGCGCTGGTCCTCATGCTGCTTGCCTGCTTTGTGGTGTGGGCTCTCATCGCACCGGAGCGGTCGGTCACCTCCCGCTTGCTCTGCAGCCGCTTCATGGGCGTACTGGGTACCTACAGCTACGGCCTTTATGTGTATCACCACTTTATCTCTTACTACCTGACATCAAACGGGACAGACGTGGCTCTGGCGGGCTGGCTCGGCTCCCACGGGGCGGCGGTCGCATTGCAGGCAACGCTCGGCGCCTCCGCTTCGTTCGCATTGGCTTACCTGAGCTACGAACTGTTCGAGAAGCGATTCCTTCGTCTGAAGCGGTGGTTCGACACGCCGGGTAAGCGGCGGCGCCCAAGGGCCTCGATGTCCCCGCCGAGTACAGGGATCGCGTCACACGATGATCCGCTCACTAAATCTGTTGCATAGACCTATGAGTTTGATGTAACTTTCCACTGCCAGATCGTACCGGCCAAAACAGATGTCGACAGTTGCTCGCATCTAGGGAGCCCAGAATTCTGAGATCTTTCAACTCTCCCTGTCACACGGGGAGGGTAAGTGCGGAAGCCTGAGTTCGTCGCCCGTCGGCTCGACACCAAATCGTATCATTCCCATCGCTGCTCAGCAGGGTCCGTCTGGCCCAACGCGAAGACGCGACGGTAGCGGCGGCGGCTCCCGGCGACCGTGGGGGCCCGGCGGGACATTCAACAGCAGAGCCGGCAGCCCTGGAGGCGTTCAAGAATACACGCTCCAGTTGTGGCGCAAAGACTTGGCGCCAGCGCGCCAGCGAGATCGGATCGACCCGTGCCCTTTGGCGATGCAAACGGCCGAAGCGGCCTAGTCTAGTGTGTGCTTTCCGGCGAAGAGTGCAATTCCCGAGCTGAACTGCGTCCATGGGCAAAGCGGCAAATCCCTCCCTACCTGGACACGGCGCAAGGGTCGTCCCTCATGCAAAAAGTCGGTCTACGTCGAATTAACTTTACGTCGCTTGGTTCCCACCTCTAAGATCGAATAAGACGAAGGAGGGACTGTGAAGGACCAAATTGCCACGGTGCTCGTATGTCCAACCGAGCTCCTTCGAGAGGGTGTCTCGAGGATGCTGGAGGGCAGCCCGTTCGAGCTTGTCGCTGCCGTGTCCTCGACAGAGGCGATTAGACCCTTAGCAGGTTCGGAAACACCGACACTTGCGGTGTTCGTCGTCCTCGGAGACGATGGCCGGGCTGGGTACCGCAACATTCTGGCCAGGTTCCCCGAGATCCGAATCGCTGTGCTGGCGGAGGGGCTGACGCGTCGGCAGATCGCTCTCATGAGCAACTCCGGTGTCAGTGGTTTTCTGCACCATACGATTTCCCGCGACAACCTCTTGAAGTCACTTCATCTTGTCCTGGATGGCATGTGCGTACTTCCGTCGCCGCTACTTTACCAGGATCTGGCGATGAACCGTGAAGCAATGCCGATGGACGGTGAAGACGATACTGAGAACAAGCGATCGCCGGCGATCATGGAGTGCCTCTCCAAACGTGAGTTGGGAGTTTTGGAAGGTCTGGCCGCAGGAGCCTCAAACAAGGTAATCGCCCGTCGCCTCGGTATTACCGACTCGACCGTCAAGGTTCATGTCAAGTCGATCTTTCGCAAAACGAAGATGACCAACCGTGTCCAGCTTGCGCTGTGGGCATCACACAGAGTGGATCCGCTCCCGTCGGAACATGCAACCGTCGTCGCACCCCCTGCATTCCACTTAAAGCTTGCATCCCGGGTCATGCGCGACAGTCGTGCGGAAGCGACAGATCTCGCTCTGACTGCATGAGACCTCGCGTTTGCAGCGCGAAGCATCTCTCTGCGCGGAGAGCATATTCTTCCCAGTAGCACTCCAGGCATTCCCAACACTTCTCAAGCGTCGGACTGTCTCATTTCGCAGCAGGCCATTGGTGTAACGCCATGCGCCGACACCGGGACGATTTGAACAGTGTAGCCTGGGCCAGGCGGCCCACCATGAGAACATAGATATGAACTCGAGTAGCCAGAGCAGCCGAGAAGTAGCATTGTCTCATCAGATCGAATACTCTGGCGAGAATCCTGCGCCGGCGCTCGACCCGCTATCCCTCCTTTTCGCCATACTGAGGCGCTGGAAGCTGATCGCCGTCGCGGTGGCGGTGGCGCTGTCGGCGACGTATGGCCTGATGAGTTTCGTGCCGCCAGTTTATAAGTCCACCGCCGCAATCCTCGTGTATGATCCGCAACGGCAGATTGACGCCGCCGTGCAGAAGCCAATCTCGCCCTTTGTCGACGCGATCAGCTATGATGCGATCAACACAGAGATAAACGTGTTGAAGTCGAAATCTGTCACCTCGCGCGTCGCCAGCGAGCTGAACCTGGACCAAGAGCCGGAATTTCAAATCGGCAGCCCGTATCAGATGCTGCTGCAATGGCTTGGCATTCCGAGTCTGACCGGCATGTTTGGCCAAAACCTGCCGGCGGAAATGACGAAAGCCGAAAAACTGGACCGAACGGCCGATGCAGTATTGGCGAGCATGGAGGTCTGGTCGGAGGCGTATATAATATTCATCTCGGTATCGGTGCACGATCCCGCCCTTGCCCAACGTGTCGCGGAGACCATCGCCAAGGATTATCTGGCGAGCCAAAGAGAGGCTCGTCAGGAAGCGCTCCAGCATGTCGCGGACTGGCTGAAGGGGCGTGTAGATGATCTGCGGTCCCGAATATTGGAAACGGAGTCCTCCATCGAAATATTGAAGGCCCAAAATGATATTTCTGGGATCGACACCGACACCCTCAGAGAGCAGCAGAATGCGGCGCTGAATAAGGAGCTGATAGCGGCAGAGCAACGGGTTGAGGACAAGCGATCCAGACTCGAACAGGCGCGCCGCATCGTACAAGGCAAGGGCGATATTCAGAGCATTCCGGAGCTGACCTCCTCCTCGACCTTAACAAGCCTGCGTCAGCAGCAAACCGAGTTGCGCTCACGCACCGATGATCTGCAAGCCAGGCTTGGTGACCGCCATGCGCAGGTGATAGCTTCACGCGCGGCGCTCGCGGTCGTCGAGAGACAGATCGACACGGAGGCGGGCCATATACTTGGGAACATGCAGAACGCCTACGAAACGGCACTGCAGCAAGAGCAATCGCTCAAGGAGAGCCTGCAGCGTCTGAGCGTGCAGGTGAGCTCGAAGGCCTACACGAAACTGCAGCAACTGAGGCGCGTGGCCGACGCGGACCGCAGTCTCTATGACAGCTACCTTTCGCAATACAACGACATCTCGGAGCGGCGGACGCTTCAGAGCGCGGGCGCGCGGATTATTTCGCCGGCGACATTTCCCAGGTCCCCCAGCTCTTCCCGTCGCAAGATGTTCTACGGGGCTGGCGCAATTTTGGGTCTCGGCTAGCGGCATGCTGTTGGCCCTGTTGCTGGAACTTCTCCGGTCAGGCGTAAGAACCTGCACGGACGTCGAGACATCCTTCGGGCTTCCGGTGATGGGCGTCATCCCTGGAGTCTGGCGCAAGCGCCTCGCCGGGTCCCGTCGCCAGCAGCAAAATGCGCTGGTAGATACAATGATCGGCGAACCCCTCTCCCAGCTGAGCCAAGCTGTGCATACCATGAGGATTGGACTGGAACTCTCGGGCGCCAGGTCAAAGGTGACCCTCGTCACCTCGGCGATCCCAGCCGAAGGCAAATCCACAACCGCCCTGCTGCTTGCCGCGTCCAGTGCTCGCTCCGGCAAAAAGACGATACTGCTCTACTGTGACCTGCATCAACGAGCGGGCGCGGGCCTGACCGGCGACACCCGGAAGCCGGGCCTTTCCGAGCTGCTCCAAGGCAAGGCCACACTCGCGGAAGTCCTCACAAAGGAACCTGCAACGCAGACGTATTTTATCTCCGCTGGGTCTGTAATGCCGAATGCGGCTGACTTTCTTCTATCGAAACGGATGCGCGACCTTATCGCCGTTCTGCGCGAAGAATTCGACTGTATCGTGATGGACGCACCGCCGTTGCTTCCGTTCGTGGATTCGCTCGCCCTGGCGACGGTAGCCGACGACGTTCTGGTGGTCGTCGAGTGGAACCATACACCCCGCGCCAGCGTCTCCGAGGCGCTGAAGATGCTGCGGCCGGAGGCGCATCGCGTGGCCGGGATCGTTCTTAACAAGGTCGATCTCGCCAAAATGCCAAAATATGGCTACGACCCCAGTCGTTACTACTCTACTGCCAGCACCTAGAGTTGCCTTCTTCGTTAATCACGACCCGAGCGTGACCCGGTCACGCAAAACTCGCGCTCCCTGTCGGAACGAGCCCCCGCGGAGCCGCAGTTGTGCTCCGTCGGCTAGGAATGAAAAACCAGTGAGCAAGACCCGCCGTTCGCTGATCTTTTCCTTCCTCGACCGATATGGGACGGCGGTCCTCAACCTTGTTGGCACGCTGTTGTTGGCGCGACTCCTGTCGCCAAGAGATTTTGGCATATACTCCAGTCGCTATATCGGCAGTTGCCCTCGTCGCCGTCGTGCGGGACTTCGGAGTGGGCAATTTTCTGCTTCAGGCGCGCGACATATCCGATACCGTGATCCGCACGGCGTTTACGATCTCGCTGCCGCTGTCGGCGCTCTGTGCGCTTGTGCTCATCGCAGGTTCCGACTGGATTGCACGGTTCTATGCGGAGCCCGGGTTCATCGGTCTGGTGCCGCTGCTGGCCGCGGGCTTTGTGTTCGTGCCGTTCGGAATGCCAAGCACCAGCCTGCTCCAAAGAGAGATGGAGTTCAGCAAGCTGGCCACCATTAATCTAGCCGGCGCTGGAGCTGGGTTGATAGCAAGTGTGGGGCTCGCTGTGCCTCGGGTTCGGCTATATGAGCTTCGCTTGGGCATCGCTGCTGACCAGCCTGGTCAGGGTCGTGGCTGCGCTGGCTTGGCGGCCCTGCTTTTGGGCGTTTCGCCCTGCGCTGGCTAGGTGGCGAGAGGTCGCGGTCTTCGGCGGGTATGCGTCCGCCACTGCGATCGTCAATGTTTTCCACGACAGCCTGCCACAGTTGATCATAGGCCGCATGCTTGGCTTCGGCGCAGTCGGTGCACTGGGGAGGGCCGCGAGTGTCTGCCAGCTCCCGGATCGGCTCTTTATTAGCGCGCTCCAACCGGTGCTGCTGCCGAGCTTTGCCGAGCAAGCCAGGAAAACCGGGGATCTGAAGTCGGCGTATCTGAAGGCGATTGCCTACATGACCGCTCTTCAATGGCCAATCCTGCTTTGCTTGGCGATTCTCGCTGAGCCCGCAGTTCGCCTTTTGCTCGGTGCGCAGTGGATGGAGACTGCGCCTTTGGTTCGGATCATGGCGTTGGCATCCATGTCGCTGTTTCCTGCCTTCCTGACTTATCCGGTCCTTGTGGCTTCGGGAGCGATCAGGGATACACTCGTGTCGAGCCTGCTCTCGATACCGCCGTCGGTCTTGCTTATCTACATCGCCGCAGGTCACGGCCTTCATGCCGTGGCTGCTACCCAGTTCATTACCGGGCCGCTTCAGGTCTACACGGCGCTCATTTTTATACGGCGGCACATAAAATTTGGCTGGCTGGAGTTTGCCAGGCCGCTTTTCGTCAGCGGTGTCATAGCGCTGTGCTCCGCTGCGGCTCCGGCGGTTATTGTCGCAGCCGAGGGACTACGAAACGATTTGCCGCTCTCGATGGCGATGCTGGCCGCAGCCGGTGCCGCAGCGGGTTGGTTGTTCGGCCTGCTTGTAACAGGTCACCCTCTCCTCGCTGAGCTGCAGAGGATCGTGTCCGGACCATTGGTTCGGCGGGTGGCCTGATCGGCGATGGACAGACACCTTCCGACACTCGCCTGCCTGTTCGCCCTGGTGGTGTCTCCGTTGCTGATCTTCTACAGCTACACCGATCCCCACGCGCTGGAGGTCCGCCCGGAGAACAGAATTTTTTGGCCGGCCATGGCTTTGATCGCTTTGGTCCTGACACTGAAAAACTTACCCCGACTCGCGAACGACCCTTGGCCTCCCCACATCCTTGCCCTTCTCGGTTACCTGGGATTTGCTGGATTAAGCGCGGCCTGGGCGTTCAGCCCCGAAAGCTCGTTTGTCCGGTTCATTCAGCAATTCATGGTCGTCGTGACGATCATCTTGCCTGCTCGGCTGGCACGAAAGGCCGACCTGATGCATGGCCTGTTCCTCTGTTTTGCACTGTCTCTGGTCCTGAGCAGCTACTACGTTTTGAACGGCTCGGTAACGTTAGCCCAGTATGGCGCAAGACTTGCCGACATTGGCTATCAGGGGTATTTCCAGGGTAAGAACTACCTTGGGGAATGCGCGGCCGTTGCGTTGCTGCTGTCCATCTATGAAGCCTCTTTTCCCGGTTGGCGACGCGCACTAGGCATTCTCTTCACCTGTCTTTCGGTGACCCTCATCCTTTTGAGCAATTCCAAGACCGCTTTCGGACTGGCGCTTGTTTGCCCGCTGATAGCCCAAGTTGCATTGGTCGCCCGAAGAACAACGCGAGCGTCGCTGGCGGTCGTAATTTCTGACAATTCCTGTGGCCTACTACGTGTTATCCTCTATATCCAACATCAATATGAACCGCTTGGCGTATATCCTTTATCACGACTCGACGTTAACCGGGCGCACCATCATATGGGATTTTGTACAAAACGAGATCGCGCGCAGACCGCTCGTTGGATGGGGTTATCAGTCCTTCTGGTTCGTGCCGAACTCGCCTGCGATCTCCGATGCCCCGGGGTGGGTCAAAATGATGCCCAACGCTCACAACGGGTACTACGACACGCTGCTAGAGCTGGGGTACGTCGGTCTTGCTCTGCTTTTGGCGTTCATCTTTACAACGCTGCACGCCGTGGGACGCGTCGCAGACCGCGACCCGGCCCGGGCAAGGCTTGTGCTGTCCCTCATCCTATTCGCTATCTGCTACAACTATTTCGAAAGCCTGTGGATGCGTGGTTTCGAGTTCCTTTGGGTCGTCTTTCTCATAGCTGCTGCGGAGGTCGGCCGACAATGGAACGCTCTGCCAGCGAAGAGGCCGGTTAATTCTGCTAATAAGCTGACAGTTGACGGTTTCCGTGCCACACGACACGCGCCATATCGAATGCTACGGAGCAGACTGACGTGATCCTCTGTCAACAGCTTCTCGCGGCATTGCCGCCGAGCAATTGAACAGAACTCATCGCCTGTTCCTACACTCCTACCCAATAAGGGGTAATCCAATCACCCGATGGATTATATCCCAGAGCGCACGATGAGATAGTTGCACTGACGTAGTAAGCTGCGCGCCCAGCAGCCGAGCACGCGGTGCGTGACCCCTGGAAGGATTTCCAATGCCGATAAGCGAGACTGTACAACTTGGTGATCAAGTTGAAATTCCCAAGCCTGCTCTCGTCAATCTCTACGGCTGCCGGATTGGCGATAACACGCGCATCGGGCCTTTCGTGGAGATCCAGCGGAACAGCACGGTTGGAAGTAGGTGCAAGGTGTCCTCCCATTCCTTTATCTGCGAGGGCGTTACTATCGAGGACGAGGTCATGATCGGCCACGGCGTCATGTTCACAAACGACCTCCTTCCGCGAGCCACGACACCCGATGGATGCATGCAATCCGATGTGGATTGGACGGTCATTCCGACACACGTCCGGCGCGGCGCCTCGTTGGGCTCGAACGCCACAATACTTGCGGGTGTAACCATCGGCGAATGCGCAATGGTCGGCGCGGGTGCGGTCGTCTGCCACGACGTCCCAGATTACGCAATCGTGGTGGGAGTGCCGGCTCGCGTGATCGGCGACGTGCGCGAACGCGGTGGAGCAGGAACCACGCAACCGGCCCGTATCGCGGCGGCGGTGACACCATGATCGGCGTCGGCGTCATTGGTTATGGCTACTGGGGCCCTAACCTCGCCCGATGTTTCTCGGAAACACCGGATTGCAGGCTCGTCGCCATCTCGGACTTGTCGCCTGCGGCACAGGCGCGGGCAGGGCGGCGACATCCGGGGGCGCGTATCTTCTCGGATTGGAGGGAGCTGATCTCCGATCCCGAGGTGGACGCCGTGGCTATAGCGACGCCGGTGCGCAGCCATCACGAGTTGGGTATCGCGGCGCTGCGCGCCGGAAAGCACGTTCTGATCGAGAAGCCTATCACCGAGACGGCAGCCCAAGCTGCGACGCTTGTCGAGGAGGCGTCGGCCCGCAACCTGGTGTTGCTGGTCGACCATACGTTCTGCTTCACGCCGGCTATCCGTAAACTCCGTGAGCTGATTGAAAGCGGGAAACTGGGCGATATCTACTACTACATCTCCAATCGGATGAACTTGGGCATCTTCCAGAGCGATGTTGACGTGATCTGGGACCTGGCAGTCCATGATATTGCGATCCTGCATCACTGCCTGGGAAGTCGTCCGGTGGCGGTTTCGGCGAGTGGCGCGTCGCACGTGCAAGGGCGCCCAGCGAACATGGCGCATGTCACCCTTTTCTACGAGGGAGGTCTGATCGCGGACCTCAATGTCAATTGGTTGTCGCCGGTGAAGATTCGCCAGACGATCCTCGGGGGCAGTGAGCGCATGGTCGTTTACGACGACCTGGAGCAGAGTGAAAAACTGAAGATCTACGATAGCGGCGTACGCGTAAGCAACGACCCGAAGGAAATCCACCGGCTGATGGTAGCTTATCGGATCGGCGATATGGTGGCGCCAAGGCTTGATACAGGAGAGGCGCTTCTTACCGAAACCGCACATTTCGCCGACTGCATTCAGGCTGGTCGGACTCCGATAACCGATGGCGAAATGGGGTTGAATGTGGTGCAGATTCTGGAAGCCGCGTCCCAGTCGATGCGGCAACGGGGCCAGCCAATCGAGTTTCGACAGCTTCGGATGGCATCATGACCATGGACAAGGTTCCTTTTTTCGATCTGCGGGCCCAGGCGCGCGCACTGGGCCCGGATCTTACCGCGGCGATAGCCGAGGTAATTGACTCCGGGGTCTATGTCCTCGGTGAGCCAGTGGAGCGTTTCGAGCGGGCCTTCGCGGCCTGCTGTGGTGTTTCCCATGCGGTCGCGGTCAATTCCGGAACCTCGGCGCTGCAGCTGGCTCTGGCTGCTGCGGGCGTGGGGCCGGGAGATGAGGTCATCACTGTTTCCATGACCTTCGTCGCGACCGCTGCCGCGATCCTCTACGTTGGTGCCACACCAAAGTTGGTGGACATTGATCCGGTACGCGGGACAATGGATCCGACGGCTTTGTCGCGTGCGTTGAGTTCCCGGACGCGCGCCATAATTCCCGTCCATCTGCATGGCCGCATGACGGATATGAAGCCCATTCTTGATATTGCGCGTCCACGCGGCATCACCGTCATCGAGGACGCGGCCCAGGCGCATGGGGCAAGCTATCAAGGCCGTCCTGCCGGTTCGCTCGGCGACATGGCGTGTTTCAGCTTCTATCCTGCCAAGAACCTTGGCGCATGCGGCGAGGGCGGTGCCCTTGTAACAGGCGATGCGGCCTTGGCACGACGCGTCCGTGTGCTGCGCGATTGGGGTCAGGAGGAGAAATATGTCCACCTGCACCGTGGCTTCAACTTCAGGATGGATGCGATCCAAGGTGCTATCCTCGACGTCAAGCTGAGGCACCTCAAGGCTTGGACAATGGCGCGCCGCGAGGTGGCAAGACGTTACGACGAAGGTCTGAGCGATTGTGGCGTTCGGATTCCTGAGCGCGGTCCGGACGGAGAGCATGTCTATCATGTCTACGCGATACGCACCGGCGGAACGGGAGCGGCTGCGTGACAAGCTCGCCAATGCTGGTATCGCAACGGGAATCCATTACCCCATCCCTGTTCATCTCCAGCCGGCCTATGCCGAGTTGAAATACGGAAAGGGTGACTTTCCGGAGAGTGAGGCTTTTGCCGCCGAAACGCTGTCACTGCCGATATTCCCCGAGATGTCTATTTCGCAGATCGATCGGGTTTGCGAGGCAGTACGCGGGGCGGTGGGGGGCCGACATGCGGGATTTAGCTGAAGAGCCAGTGGTTCGCGTGGTAGCTGCGGTCGCTGGTCGGCGCGAGCTACCACCCGATCCCACATTCGAAGTGGCGCTTGCATCTGAACTGTTGAACCAGTGTGGTCGGACGGAAACGTTGGGGCTGTTCTACCGGTTCAGCCAGTCTCCGGGCTGGCTGGATGCCACCATGCGCCGGGTCTGTCTGCGCGCCCTGGTGAAGCGTTGCGGCGTAGGCTTGCAGGTCGGCATGGGAGTCAGCCTTCGGCATCCAGAGACGTTCGAACTCGGCGACGGCGTGTTCATTGGTGACCAGGCTGTTCTCCAGGGGCGTCATGATGGCCGTTTCACGGTCGGCGATCGCGTTTGGATAGGCCCGCAGTGCTTTCTCGATGCGCGCGACCTTGTCCTTGAGGACTATGTCGGGCTCGGTCCAGGAGTGAAGATTCTCGGCTCGGAGCACACAGGCTTGCCGGCAAGCCTGCCGATCGTCGCAACCGATCTTGTCATCGAGCCGGTGCGCATCCTTGCCGGCGCAGATGTCGGCATGAATGCCGTGCTCCTTCCGGGAGTGACCGTCGGACGCGGCGCGATCGTGGGAGCTGGCGCGACCGTAAGCCGCGATGTTCCTGCCTGGGCGAAGGCGGCAGGGGTCCCGGCTCGGGTAATCGGCTGGCGCGAAGGCCGGCCAATGGCTGACCAGGAAGGATCACCGGCGAATGACTGACAGGTATAGTTTGGCGGGAAAGAAGATCTTGGTGACGGGGGGAGCCGGATTCGTCGGCTCCCGCATCGTTGCCCAGCTGATGCACGAACACTGCGCGGAGATTGTCGTCGTCGACAACATGATCCGCGGTCAGGTCGAGAATCTCGCAGGTCTCGGCGACGGGATCGTTCGGTTGGTCAAAGGCGATATTCGCGACCGGCGGCTGCTTTCCGAGTTGCTAGACGGGGCCGATACCGTGTTCCATCAGGCCGCGCTTCGCATCACCCATTGCGCGGCCGAACCGCGCCACGCACTCGAGGTCATGGTGGATGCCACCTTCGACCTTCTCGAGTTGTGCTTGCAGGCCAAGGTCCGGAAGGTGGTGTTCGCTTCGTCGGCATCCGTTTATGGTTTGGCAGACGAATTCCCAACGACGGAAAGGCAAAATCCCTACAACAACCGAACCCTCTACGGTGCCGCGAAGGTGTTCGGCGAAGGCCTTCTGCGATCGTTCAACGACATGTATGGGCTCGACTACGTCGCATTCCGCTATTTCAATGTCTATGGCCCCGGGATGGATCTCCACGGCAAGTACACCGAGGTGCTGATCCGGTGGATGGACCGCTTAGCACGCGGCGAGGCACCGCTCATCTTCGGAGACGGCTCGCAGACGATGGATTTCGTGCACGTGGACGATGTCGCCCGCGCAAATGTCCTCGGCGCAGTTCTGCCGGTCACCGACACCGTGTTCAATATCGGTGCAGAAGTCGAGACGAGCCTGTGCGATCTTGCTGCAGAACTGGCGAAGGTCATGGGTCGGGGGGACATGGCGGCGGTCCACGTCGGAGACAACCCCGTTAATCCGGTACGTCGCCGGCTGGCCGACACGACTTTGGCCCGACTGCTGCTGGGCTTCGAGACCAAGGTCTCGCTTGAAGACGGCCTGCGCGACCTGGTTTCCTGGTGGCGCAGCCGGCAACCTGCAATGGGAGCGGCGGCATGATCCCGATCGCGAAACCTCTACTCGGCCAGGCCGAGGCTGATGCGGCCGCGGCGGTGGTGCTGTCGGGTTGGCTATCACAGGGCGCAGAGGTTGCAGCCTTCGAGTCGGCGTTCGCCCGGCGGGTGGGTGCCTCTCATGCCTGTGCGGTCTCGAACTGCACGACGGCTTTGCACTTGGCCCTGCTGGCCGCCGGCGTCGGGCCTGGTGACGAGGTGATCACGGTCAGCTCCAGCTTCATTGCTACCGCGAACGTCATTAAGCAGTGCGGTGCGCAGCCGGTTTTTGTCGACATCCGGCCTGACGACTTCAATATGGACCCCGAGCTCTTGGCTGCTGCCTTCACCGAACGCACGCGAGCAGGTCCTGTGCGTGCATCAGATAGGCATGCCGTGTGACTTGCAGCGCATCCTGGCAGTCACGCGCTCTTTCGGTGTGCCGTTGATCGAGGATGCCGCCTGCGCCACCGGCTCCGAGATTCTGATCGATGGCACCTGGCAGGCGATCGGTGCTCCGCATGGAGACGTGGCCTGCTTTTCGTTCCATCCTAGGAAGGTCGTGACGACAGGCGAAGGTGGCATGATCACCACGCGCCACGCAGACTGGGATCGCAAGTTCCGTCTCTGGCGTCAGCATGGAATGAGTGTTCCGGACACGGTGCGCCACAGTAGCGCCAAGGTCGTCTTCGAAGACTATCCGGTGCCTGGCTTCAACTACCGAATGACGGATATGCAGGCAGCCATTGGGCGGAAGCAGCTGGAGAAGCTGCCACGAATTATAGAAGGACGCCGACGCCTGGCGGTTCGCTACCGAGAGATGCTTGCAGATATTCCCGGCTTGATCTTGCCGCATGAACCGGCCTGGGCACGCTCGAATTGGCAGAGCTACTGCGTAAGGTTGCCAACCGGCGTTGATCAGGTATCGGTCATGCAGTCTATGCTCGATCAGGGCGTGGCGACCCGGCGTGGGATCATGTGTGCGCATCTGGAGGCCGCTTATTCCGGCTCAGAGTCTCGGGATGCTGCTCGTCGAGTTGGAACGAGCCCGCGACCAGTGCGTCTTGCTGCCGCTCTACCCGCAGATGGACGTGGGCGATCAGGAACAGGTGG
This sequence comes from uncultured Alphaproteobacteria bacterium, assembly GCA_963812075.1. Taxonomy (GTDB): domain Bacteria; phylum Pseudomonadota; class Alphaproteobacteria; order Acetobacterales; family Acetobacteraceae; genus JAMXLO01. Next base: position 603,738 of record CAWETN010000008.1, on the reverse strand, counting down.
TCGGCGCACTGGGGAACGCCCTGGCTGCGCACCAGACAGGCATACTCGCAGAGGCCTGCCACGCGTGAACAATCCAGAGCACATAGCGGGCGGGGAGAACTGCAGGTGGATCTAGCAGAAGGATGGTCGCGAGCGCTTTGTGCTTTCGGCGTAGCTTGCCGAGGCTGCTCGCGTAGATGCGCGAGACGGCTCCTCGCGGTGCGTTGGTCAAGGTCCTGTTTCCACCGGCCGAGCCACGCCTCCACTTCATCCGCTCAGCGTTTATCGGTACGCTGACCTAGTCCCGATCGGAGTTGCTGACCCTCACATGGAGCATGTCGCAGATCGCGATAGGCGGCACGACTTTGGCAGCACAGCCCGTGCCGCCGAGTTCGGAGTTCCGGGCTCCACCGGCCATCATGTCGTGTGTACATTAGCTGAAGGGAGTTACTTTTATGGCGCGGCCGCGCTTGCCAACTCGCTCGTTAGGTCGGGCTTTGAGGGGAGTGTGGTCGTCGGCTACCGCGGTGAAAAGCCAGCCTGGATCGAGCAGCTTGAAAAGGAGCCCAACTGTGATGCTTACAAGGTGACACCGGAAGTCCGTCTCGAGCTAGTCAAGGTGAACGGGCCGTGGCACCTGGCAAACTACAAGGGTCACTTCATAAAGCGCCTGTTCGAAAGCATGTATCCGTGCCCCGACCTCGTCTACTTCCTGGACACTGACATTGTCGTGACCCACCGATGGGACGCTTGGGCAGGATGGGCGCGCGACGGCGTGGTAGTCGCCCTCGACATGGCGGACACGTATATGTCGCCACATCATGTATATCGACGCGGTTGGAAGAGGCTCGCGGCGAGCGTTGGCCTGCGGTGCCGTGAATTTACGGGATATGTTAATAGCGGTTGCATCGGTGTCGATCGGAAATACGCAAAATTTGTCGAAGTCTGGTCTCTGCTGATGGAAGAATTGGAGAGAGACGGCACAGATATGAGTCAAATGAAGAATTGGACCGGCAAGCGCGAATTTTCGCGTATGGATCAGGACGTGCTGAATGCAACGATCATGGCGACCGAGACCCCGATCGCTCTGCTCGGTGCCGAAGCGATGGGTTGGTACCCAGGGACGGGGGGGATCATGGCGCACGCAATGGTTCACAACAAGCCGTGGCTGCGGAACTACGTGCTCGATGCGCTGCGTGGCTTTCCGCCGGACCAAATTCACCGTACCTATTGGGACTTCGTGAATGGTCCAATTCGGCCGTTCGGCACTTTGAGGTTCAGACGAAAGCGGACCGCAGTGGCAATAGCACGCATGATTGGGTTCATCCACAGCCGTTCGCTCAGGGACATGTAGCACGGACAGGAGTGTACTTTGGCCAACGTCGATGTCGTTGTTCCATGCTATAACTATGGACGGTTCCTAGAATCGTGCGTTCGCAGCGTCCTGGAGCAGTCGCTCACGAACGTCCGAGTGTTGATTATCGATGATGCGTCCTCGGATGATTCGCTCGCGATTGCGACCAAACTGGCAGAAGAGGATCGGCGTGTATCGGTGATTTCACACGCGGAAAACTGGGGCCACATCCTCACCTACAATCAGGGAATCGAATGGGCTTGTGCGGACTATTTCCTTCTACTGTCGGCGGATGACTTTCTGCTACCGGGCGCGCTCGCGCGAGCGGCGACGATCCTGGATGGGAACCCAGACGTTGTGCTTACTTATGGGGATTGTATCGTGTGGGATGATGACACCCGTTCGCCCGAACCCCCGGCGGAGCAGAGTGATAAATGGGAACGACAGGATCTGTTGAGGCGATTCTGTGAACGCGGCGACATCGACGTCTATGATGCGACTGCAATTGTCCGAACGTCCGTGCAAAAGAAAATTGGCGGCTACCAAGCGTCGCTACCTCATTGTGCCGATCTGGAAATGTGGCTGCGGTTCGCAGCACATGGCGCCGTTGCTTACATCTGTGCTACTCAGGCCGTTTACAGGAAGCACGCCTGTGCGATGACGAAGTCCTATTGCTTTACGATATTCGGCTGCCAGCAGCGCATGCAAGCCTTCGATACATTTTTTGATTGCTACGGCGGCTCGCGTCCAGATTTTCCCTCGTTTCAGGCAAAGGCGCGCAGACAAGTGGCGAGATTGACCTTCCGCGACGGTAGCAATCACCTTCGGCGGGGACGGATTAACATCGGCCTGCAGCTGATCCGTCTGGCATTCCAGCAGGATCCTCGGCTGCGGCTTGTTCCGCCCCTTTGGTGGTTGTTCCGATTTCCTGGTCTTGAGGGCCGTCGCTGGGCGGCCGCCCTAGCCAAGAGAGCCACTGTCCGACTGGTCCGGGGCGCCTGGTACCTGAACCGCTGCACTGGACGCTCCGGTCATCCACGCCGCGCAGCGTGAAAACGTGCTTAGAGTTGTCGATCGCAATGCGCTTAAGCCTCATCTCCACGGTTCCTTTATTGGCGTTTCGACAGCCCAACCTTGGCATGCGATGCCGTGGGGCCGTCCACCCCAGCAAGTCTCACTGATCAGAACCGATACGCCAATCGCGCAAGCAACACCGCGTCGCCGAATCCCTCATTGAGTCGCTCTCAGCAGGACTTGGTATAATGCAGCGCCTCCAGGAAGAAATTGCGATCGGCGTGTCCGGGCTCGCCTCGCTCCGACTGCGCGGCGTCGAATACCTCCAGCACAGTCTCCCAATCCTCTTCCGTCATCCTCGTTAGCATGACTGGCTCCCCGTTGCCGGTCACCCATGAATCTAAGAAAATCCGATTCGTGAATCCCCACCGAAGTCTTTTCTCTATCCCTCCACAGGGCCTAGGGAAATTTATGTCAGGAGCCCGGTGACGGCTCGTCACAGCTCATCTGAGCTGCCTATACACCTGTTACTTGGGACAAGTCCGTCAGGCGATTCCAAGGCGGGTTTACACCTCAGACGACAATTGGACGACCGCCTTCCCTGAAAGTAGGTACGCACTGTTTCCTGTCAAGTTGTACCCTTCTGCATAGCAGCCGTTGCAGTCCCGACCCAGTCCTACCCAACTGATCAAGCTCCTGATAGGAGAAATCATGCGAAAAGTGCGCAATGACTTCGCCGATACCCCTGTCCCAAGTGATCTCTACTTCAGACCCACCGACGACCTTGAGCCTGCTCTTGACGCCAGTCCGCCTAGACCGGCAGAGGTGTCAAGCACCAATGACTTCTCTGCGCAGGGGCCGGTTCGGACAATCGCCTCGAATCTTCGAACTCAAGCCTTCACAGCGGCTGAGAGAAAGCCGGACCCGAGCTACAACACTGTCCCCTCAACGAAGACCACTCCGGACATCAGTATGAGCTTGGTGTCGGTGGCGGTGGCTGCGACGCCTGTCCCGGTGTCGCGTGCCGGCTTGTCGGGCGCCCAAAACGCAGCCTTGGCAATGATGCTCAACGCCGCTGACACAGGCGGATTTGTACCGAACAGTAAGCAGGGTCCGACGCCAAAAGGAGTTCGGACAAGAATCACGCTCCGAAGCCATTGCGGTGCCGCCGGAGGGGCTACCGTTCAGCGATACCAGCACTCGCCCTGGCAATCCGAGCACGGATGTCCCTGTGCCGACTACAGGCACTCCTAGCGGAGCATCCAGCCACGCTAGCCAGTCCATCTCTGCCGCAACTGCGCCCATTTCGGCCACGGCACCAGTCGGCTGCGGCCACGACTTTGGCCGCGGCGCCTCCCGTGAGCCCGCCGGCCGACTACAACTCTGTCTACGGCGAGGCGCTCAACCTCTGGGTTCCAAGCGAGGAAGGTTCACCCGACACCATTCAGATTATGGGACTGCCCACAAACGGCACAGTGGTGTTGTCCGATGGAACCACGCGGGTCGCGGTCGGCCAACAATTGACCCCGGCCCAGGCGGCAGGATTGCGATTCAAGCCGAACGGAGTGGCACAGAGCTCGCACTTTGATTACAAATTGACGGCGCCTGGAGGGCTGGCTGCCAGCAGGAGTGAAGCGCTCGCAATTGACCCGTTGACCAGAACCGTAACGACACCAACAACTGGTCCTATCGTTGCGCCGTCGACGACGGCTTCATTTACGGCACCTGCCGCGACAACCTTCACGGCCCTGGCGGTCCCTGCCAACCAGAACCCGATCGTCCTTGAAAACGAGAAGGCCGGAACGGCGCAGAGCGTCTGGCAGATTGCTCCCGGCGCAGATTCCACGAAGATCCAAGGCTTCACCACGGGCATCAGCACGCCACTCGGAGGCACCGTCCAGTTCAAGATCAACAATCAGACCGGCAACGGGAATTACAGCATTCAGATCTACCGGCTGGGCTATTACGGCGGCGACGGAGCGACTCTCGTTACCACCCTAGGCCACACCGGCAGCCCCGTCGTTCAGCCGAACGCGCTCACAGATGCAGCGACCGGTCTCGTCGACGCCGGAAACTGGAGTGTCACCGACTCCTGGGCGGTGCCTTCCACCGCTACGTCTGGCGTCTATGTGGCGAACGTGATCGACGGTACGCAGGTCTTCCAGATACCTTTCGTGATAACCAACCCGAGTTCGACCAGCGACATCGTGTTCCAAACGTCGGATGAGACTTGGCAGGCCTACAACGGCTGGGGCGGAAACAACCTCTACGGCGGCAATGGTCCTTCCACCGGCACGCCCGGGGCAGCATTCGCTGTCAGCTACAATCGACCGATCGTTACGCGCGATTCTATCGGCACATTTGCGGGGCCGCAGGACTCGCTTTTCGGCGCGGAATACTCCGCCATCTACTGGCTCGAGGAGAATGGGTACGACGTCTCGTATATCTCCGGCATCGACGCGGCGACCAACGGTGCGCTCCTGCTCAACCATAAGGTCTTCATGGATGCCGGGCATGACGAGTATTGGACCGACAGTCAAGTGGCCAACGTCGAGGCCGCGGAAAACGCGGGGGTAAACCTAGCCTTTCTCAGCGGCAACGAGGTCTTCTGGCAGACCCGGCTATCGCCGAGCCTGGATAGCACCGCGGATGCTAACCGCACGCTCGTCAGCTACAAGGATACCCACTTCAATCAGATAGTCGACCCATCGGGAACGGCGACCGGCACTTTCCAGGATCCGCGCTTCGGCACGCCGCCGATGCCGTCGAACGCTTTGACCGGCACCCTGTTCCAGGTCGATCAAAACCAGTGTCACCACGCAGATCACGATACCATACGGTGAAACCCAACTGCGGTTCTGGCGGAATACCAGCGTTGCCCAGACGGCGCCAGGCCAAACGGCGTCTCTGGAGCCCAGCTTGCTCGGCTACGAGTGGGATTCTTCGCCGGACAACGGGTTCATGCCAGCCGGCCTTATCGATCTGTCCACGACCACTGCGGATGAACCAACCGCTTTCAACACCAATTATGGCAGCGTAGACACCTCGGGTACGGCAACCAATAATCTTGTCGAGTACCGCGACCCGACGAGTGGGGCGCTCGTGTTCGGCGCCGGCACGGTCTTCTGGTCGTGGGGCCTGTCCAACCAGCACGACAATTCGCCCTCGCCATTTACGTCGACTACGCCGGACCCGAGTGTCGAGCAAGCGACTGTAAACATGCTCGCCGACATGGGCGTCCAGCCACAGACGCTGCAGGCGAGCCTCGTCATCGCCAGCCAATCAACAGACCACACACCACCCGCTTCCAGCATCTCCTCGGTTTCGAGCACCAACGTCGTAGAAGGCCAAAAGGTAACGGTGACCGGGACGGCGACCGATTCAGGCGGCGGCGTGGTGGGGGGCGTCCAGGTCTCTACAGATAGCGGGAAGACCTGGCATCCGGCGAGCGGTCAGGTCGGCTCGGCAAGCATGAACTGGACCTACAGTTTTGTGGCGCCCGCCCCTGGAACATATACGATCGAGTCGCGTGCCGTCGACGACAACCTCAACGTGGAGACTCCCGGCAACGGCGCGTCTTATACAGTGACGCCCTCCGGCGCGTTGAGCCTTTTCAGCCCAAGCGACACTCCCCCTATCGCCGACGATCCGCAGGCAATCGAGGTCGGCGTAAGATTCACCACCGCGACAGCGGGTCTGATTACCGGCATCAGATTCTATAAGGGATCAGCGAACACCGGCACGCATGTCGGAAACCTGTGGACCAGCACCGGGACCCTGCTCGCTACGGCTACTTTCACGAGCGAGACCGCCAGTGGCTGGCAGCAGGTCAATTTCGCAAGCCCGGTCAGCATTACCGCTGGGACGACATATGTAGCCTCATATCACACGAATGTCGGCGATTATGCCGATACCCCGTATTATTTTGCGACTTACCAGGGCCAGACTGATGGCTCTCTGAATGCGCCGGGTAACAGTCTCAACGGGGTGTTTGCCTATAGCGCCAGCAGCACGTTCCCCATCAACGCTTCCACAGACACCGCCGACAATTTCTGGGTCGATGTGGTGTTCGATGACAGTGGTCGACTCCCGCCGGTAATCGGCAACCTGACGGCATCTGCCACCTATGCTGCTGGCGGGGCCGCAGCGACGTTGTCGCCGGGGACCACTGTGAGCGACACTGCAAGCACCACACTTGCCTCGGCATCGGTGGCAATCGTCGGCGGCTTCCTTGCCGGAGACACGTTGGCCGCTGCCACCGCCGGCACAAACATCTCTGCGAGCTACGCCGCCGCTACGGGTGTGCTGAGCCTGACCGGCAGCGACTCGCTGGCGCATTATCAACAAGTGCTGGATAGCGTCAGCTACGCGTCGAGCAAACAGGATCCGACCAACTTCGGCGCCGATGCCAGCCGCACGATCTCTTGGACCGTCAATGACGGCGTCGTCAACAGCGCCACGCAGAACACCGCCGTCGCCATTGCCGGCGGACCCACGACATCAAGCCTGTTCAGCCCGAGCGCGACGCCTGGGACGATAACGGAAGCCGATCCGAGCGCGGTTGATCTCGGGGTCAAGTTCCAGGCCTCCACCAGCGGCACGATCGTCGGCATTCGCTTCTACAAGGGGCCGCAGAACACCGGCACCCATATCGGCGATCTATGGAGCAGCTCGGGCACCCTGCTGGCCAGCGCCACCTTCAGCAACGAGACGGCCAGCGGCTGGCAGCAGGTCAACTTCTCAAGTCCGGTCAGCATCACCGCGGGAACGACCTACATCGCCTCCTATGAAGCCCCCGTCGGGGAGTATTCCGCCGACCTGAGCTACTTCGCCAACGCGGTTACCAACGGACCGCTGACCGCGCCCTCCACCGCATCGAGCGGCGGCAACGGGGTTTATACCTATGGCAGCGGGAACCCGTTCCCGAACAGCACCTTCAACGCCACCAATTACTGGGTGGACGTGGTGTTCGTGCCCAGCGCACCGCTGGCCTTCACCACCGCGGCCTCGATCACCGGGACGGCACAGGAAGGCTCGGTGCTGACCGCGGCCAACGGCACCACCAATGATCCGAACGCCGTCGTCTCCGGCTACCAGTGGCAGAGCTCCGCCGACAACGGCGCAACCTGGTCCAACATCGCCGGCGCCATCGCCTCGACCTACACCCCGATCGAGGCCGACGAGACGCGCCTGTTGCGGGTGGTGGAGACCGCGACCGACAGCGGCACGGCGCAGAGCGCCACCTCTACCAGCGCGGCCACCGGCGCGGTCGCCGACATCGTCCTGGCCTTCACCTCGGCGGCCTCGATCAGCGGCGCGGCGACGGTTGGCTCGCTGCTGAGCGCGGCCAACGGGGCGCTGAACGATGCCGACGCGGCCGTGACCGGCTTTCAATGGCAGTCCTCGAGCGACAACGGCGCCACCTGGTCCAACATCGCCGGCGCCACCACCGCCACCTATACCCCGGTCGCGGCCGATCAGGGGAACCGGCTGCGGGTGGTCGAGACCGCCACCGATGCCGATGGCGGGCCAAGCACCACGTCGAGCAGCGCGGCCACGAGCGTGGTGACGAACAGCACCCTGGTGTTCACCACACCCGCCTCCATCACCGGCACGGCACAGGAAGGCTCGGTGCTGACAGCGGTCAATGGCACCACCAGTGACCTGAACGCGGTCATCTCCGGCTACCAATGGCAGAGCTTCGGCCGCGGCACCACCTGGTCCAACATCGTCGGCGCCACTGCCGCGACCTACACCCCGGTCGAGGCCGACGAGACGCGTCTGCTGCGCGTGGTGGAGACCGCGACCGACACTGCCGGTGCGCAGAGCGGCACCTCTGCCAGTGCGGCCAGCGCCGCGGTCGCCGATATCGTCCTGGCCTTCACCTCGGCCGCCTCGATCGGCGGCACGGCAGCGGTCGGTTCGCTGCTGACTGCCGGCAAGGGGGCGCTGAACGACGCCGATGCGGCCGTCACCGGCTACCAGTGGCAGTCCTCGAGCGATAGCGGCTCGACCTGGACCAACATCGCCAGCGCCACCAACGCCACCTACACCCCGGTCGCCGCCGACGCAGGAAAGGTGCTGCGGGTGGTCGAAACCGCAACCGACGCCGATGGCGGACCGAGCGTCCCGTCCAACAGCCCCGCCACAGCGGCGGTCGTCGCACAGTTCAGCCTGTTCAGCCCGAGCGCGACGCCTGGGACGATAACGGAAGCCGATCCGAGCGCGGTCGATCTCGGGGTCAAGTTCCAGGCCTCCACCAGCGGCACGATCGTCGGCATTCGCTTCTACAAGGGGCCGCAGAACACCGGCACCCATATCGGCGATCTGTGGAGTAGCTCGGGCACCCTGCTGGCCAGCGCGACCTTCAGCAACGAGACGGCCAGCGGCTGGCAGCAGGTCAACTTCTCAAGTCCGGTCAGCATCACCGCGGGAACGACCTACATCGCCTCCTATGAAGCCCCCGTCGGGGAGTATTCCGCCGACCTGAGCTACTTCGCCAACGCGGTTACCAACGGACCGCTGACCGCGCCCTCCACCGCATCGAGCGGCGGCAACGGGGTTTATGCCTATGGCAGCGGGAACCCGTTCCCGAACAACACCTTCAACGCCACCAATTACTGGGTGGACGTGGTGTTCGTGCCCAGCGCACCGCTGGCCTTCACCACCCGGCCTCGATCACCGGGACGGCACAGGAAGGCTCGGTGCTGACCGCGGCCAAGGGCACCACCAATGATCCGAACGCGGTCGTCTCCGGCTACCAGTGGCAGAGCTCCGCCGACAACGGCGCAACCTGGTCCAACATCGCCGGCGCCACCGCCGCCACCTACACCCCGATCGAGGCCGACGAGACGCGCCTGTTGCGCGTGGTGGAGACCGCGACCGACAGCGGCACCGCGCAGAGCGCCACCTCTACCAGCGCGGCCACCGGCGCGGTCGCCGACATCGTCCTGGCCTTCACCTCGGCGGCCTCGATCAGCGGCGCGGCGACGGTCGGCTCGCTGCTGAGCGCGGCCAACGGCGCGCTGAACGATGCCGACGCGTCCGTGACCGGCTTTCAATGGCAGTCCTCGAGCGACAACGGCGCCACCTGGTCCAACATCGCCGGCGCCACCACCGCCACCTACACCCCGGTCGCGGCCGATCAGGGGAACCGGCTGCGGGTGGTCGAGACCGCCACCGATGCCGATGGCGGGCCAAGCATCACGTCCAACAGCACGGCCACGAGCGTGGTGACGAACAGCACCCTGGTGTTCACCACACCCGCCTCGATCACCGGCACGGCACAGGAAGGCTCGGTGCTGACTGCGGTCAATGGCACCACCAGTGACCTGAACGCGGTCATCTCCGGCTACCAATGGCAGAGCTTCGGCAACGGCGGCACCACCTGGTCCAACATCGCCGGCGCCACTGCCGCGACCTACACCCCGGTCGAGGCCGACGAGACGCGTCTGCTGCGCGTGGTGGAGACCGCGACCGACACTGCCGGTGCGCAGAGCGGCACCTCTGCCAGTGCGGCCAGCGCCGCGGTCGCCGATATCGTCCTGGCCTTCACCTCGGCCGCCTCGATCGGCGGCACGGCAGCGGTCGGTTCGCTGCTGACTGCCGGCAAGGGGGCGCTGAACGATGCCGATGCGGCCGTCACCGGCTACCAGTGGCAGTCCTCGAGCGATAGCGGCTCGACTTGGACCAACATCACCGGCGCCACCACCGCCACCTACACCCCGGTCACCGCCGACGCCGGCAAGCTGCTGCGCATCGCCGAAACCGCCACCGACGCCGATGGCGGACCAAGCGTCACTTCCAACAGCCCCGCCACAGCGGCGGTCGTGCCGGGGGCGCCCACCGGGTTCACCTTCGCCCCGGCTACGAGCAGCCTTCAGGCGCTGCAGGGCAGCTCGAACCTGAGCGCCAACACGACGGTCGGCAAGTTCAACCAGACCGGAGGCGTTGCCGGTCATAGCTTCACCTACACGCTCGCCGGCAGCAGCGCTTTCTCCCTGACCTCGAGCGGCAATCAGGGCACGCTGTCGACCGGCGCCAGCGCGGTTGCGGCCAACACGGTGGCTGCGCTGACCGTTCAGCTCAACGACGTGACCACTGGGACGCATTCCAGCCCGCTGCCGTTCGACATCGTCGTCGGAGGCTCCGGCGCCAACACAATCAACCTGGCCACTCTCGGCATTGCCTCTTCCACGCCGACCATGGTGTACGGATTGGCCGGCAAGGACACGCTCAATGCGACGGGGATGACCGGTTCGACGTGGCTCACCGGCGGGGCCGGTGCCGACACGATGACCGGCGGCACTGGAACGAACACCTATCTCTACGCCGCAGCCGGAAACTCCACGCCAACCGCCTTCGACATCATCGCCAACTTCAATCCGACCCTCGACAAGATCGACCTGACCGGCATCGGAACAACCGCGCTATCGTTCCAGACAACCCAAGTCTCAACCACTGTTGCTGCTCGATCGATCGGCTGGCGGCAGAGCGGCGGAAACACGTTCGTTTACGTCAATACCACCGCGTCATCGAAGTCTCTTGGCTCCGCCAACATGGAGATCGAATTGAACCACTCGATCTCGCTCACGGCCGCCAATTTTTTGCACAGCTGAGAAGCTACTTTGATTGGGAAACTGGCGACAGCTGCTGCTTCCAGGTTCGATAACTGGCGTCGGCGATCTGCACCACCATGGTGGCGGCAAGATGGAGGATGCGGTCCAGCATCGCGGGCGGTGAGCTCTGTATGACCGGCGAACGCTTCGTCCCAGATGGCGAACGCCAGTTTCGAGATCAACGGATGATGTGGGGCATGGGCGCTCTGTTGCTCGCCCCTATTGTTGTCCTTATCCTCGGGACGGCGACCCTCATCAAATATTCCTTTCTTCAGCGACTGAGCGGCAGAGAAACGGTCGGGGCTCCCAGCAGGGGCTCGATGATGGTCGGATAGTCGTCACCGCGCCGGTGCGATTGAGCCGCGGCCAAACCATAGTGCAAAGGTTCTTTCGGTGCCGGCTTGAGTTTTCGAGGCCGAGCGTGCTGCTGAGCCAGGCATCGAACGGTAGACGATCATCGCATGTACAGCTCCACGATCAGGATAAACGGCTCAACGTCGCGTGGTCGTATGGGGGCTGTACTAGTGGCTTCATCTCCATCTGCGCCTGCGAGTCTTCTCGACGGGCTGCAAGCCGTCCGCTATGTCTGCCTTCGATTTGCCGACGGCGGCAAACTTCGTCTTACTCGTCGCTTCGCCTGAAAAAACGAGGGTCAGCAATCCAGAAATGTACAATCAAGGTGGGTAGAAACATGAATATAATTGTAAAAAGCTGATTCCTAGAGAAATCAAAGACCGCATCAAAAACCACCTTCGCTCGGCGTCAGCTCGCACCCTGCCGAGGGATGCGCTTTTTCTTCCATTTGGCGGCGACACTGATTCTTATACGCTGCCAGCATACCCCAAAATTGAGGGAGAGATCGGTCGCCGCATGCCGCCTCTCGATCTGTGGGTCAATTACGGCGCGACCGACACTGAGCACCTTGAAAGTGGGCGGCGAGACGTTGCTTCCATGCGCCAGATTCTTGAACAGGCTGGATCCCCCATCGAGGGCATGAAGCGCATCCTGGAAATCGGCTGCGCTTCAGGCCGCATGATTCGTCATCTTGAAAATCTCGCTACATCACGTGAAATTTGGGGCGTGGATTTTGCAGCTGCCGCCGTCATGTGGTGCGAAGAAAATCTCAGTCCGCCTCTGCATTTCGCCACCACGACTGTTGTGCCGCACCTGCCGTTCAAAGACGAATATTTCGATTTGGTCTATGCAGGGTCGGTGTTCGCGCACATCGATGAGCTGACAAACGCATGGTTTCTTGAGCTACGGCGCATCTTGAAGCCGGGCGGCAAACTATGGTTTACTATAAACGATCGACGTGCGACCAAAGTGTTTGAGGGGGAGCGAACGGCGGCCGAATTCGAATATTACTGCATTCGCGTGGGTGGCAAGCAGAACTGGGTGAATTTTGTGGATGGCTACTTTCGACAGCATCCGGCATATCGTCGTTTTGTAAACAAAGAAGTAGACATGGTGGTCATAGGGCGACCCGGAGAAGCCCATGTCTTGTGGGATGCTGACGTACTGTGCAAGCGGCTAGAACCGTTTTGGCAGACCTTGTCTGTCACTGCGAAGGCTTACGGTCACCAGACCGCGGTCTTGTTGCAAAGTAGATGAGGGCATAGCGTCGGTTGTTACTGGACTTTGCCCACTGCTTCGTCCAGGAGGTCAAGCTGCGCATTCAAAAAATCAGCTCTGAGCTCGAGTTCCCTCTGAGGCTTTCGCTTGAGATGCCTATTTCTCTCGACGGAAGTCTCGGATCAGGGCGCGTAGCACGCGAGCCGGATCCGCCGGCCGGCCAACGACCGCCGAAAACCGCAGGCACGTATGCGGCGGTCAGCCTCCAGGCTGAACCAAAGCGAATCCCAGACTTGGCGACGACGCCATCGGTCCGGTGCGAGCTGGCGCAAACAACGCAGGAATGGAATCGGGAGGTGCGCTCAGCCGGCAACGGGGTCGTCAAACGGTTGCGCCGGGCGGGGGCGGGGCGCAAGACCGCGGTGTCGCATCAGTCAGGTTTGCCAGCGGCACTTGATACGTTGATCGAGGGCGCGATCCGCGGCGATCCGTGCCCACCGCTGCTATGGGTCAGCCGCAGCCAACGGCATCTGGTCAAAGCGCTGGCGGAGCAGGGGTTCAAGGCGAGCCAATGGGTGGTGGTGAACCTGTTGCGTCAGATGAAGTATAGTTGCCAGGCCAACCGCAAGACGCGTGAGGGGTCCAATCACCCGGACCGTGACGCACAGTTCCAGCACATCAATGCGACGGTGAAGCAGCGATGGCTGCGGGTGAGCCGGCAATCTCGGTGGACACGAAGAAGAAGGAGCTGGTCGGCGACTTCAAAGACAACGGCCGCGGGTTGCGCCGTCAGGGCGACCCCGAGAAGGTTCGGGTGCATGATTTCAAGATCCCGGAATTCGGCAAGGTTGCCTCCTATGGCGTCTACGACGTTGCGGCCAACCATGGCTGAGTCAGCGTCGGCATTGATGCCGATACCGCGGCCTTCGCCGTCGAGAGCATCCGGCGGTGGTGGTACAAGCTGGGCAAGTCGCGCTATCCCAATGCGACGTGCCTGACGATCACCGCCGACTGCGCGGCAGCAACGGACCGCAGGCGAAGCTATGGAAACGCGCACTGCAGCGCCTCGCCAATGAGACTGGCCCATTCGCCGTGAAATTGGTCCCGTGTGATGTTGATTGCCTGGGTCTCCCGGTCGGTAACCTTGATCCCTTTGGGGTAGAGGTTTCCGTCGGAACTACACCATCTCGCCTACCCAACAACCGCCTTGAAGCGGTTATTTCCGCTCAGATCCCTAGGACAAAATAGGCGCTGGGTAGCCACGAGCGCCGGGCCGACCTGTTTCACGAGCACGTGGGTGTGGCGCTCCCTATGGGCGCAAGGATATGCAACCAATCAATACCGATTTATACATAGGGGCGGATTGGCGGGGCCGTTTGCCACGGCTAGCGAAATATATTCGCGGAGGCTGGTTGGGTGGGAATTGCGAACCTTCCGCTGCGTCTACCAAGTGCCGCTCGACTGCTTGCGATGACCAGGTAGGAGAGCGAAAGCAGATCGTCTCGCTCTGGCGGACGAAGGAAGAGGTCGAGGAGGACTGAGCGATTTGACAAAGTACGAGTTTGCCAGCCGCCTCTATCGCGATAAGCGTGAGATGCTGGATGCGATCGCTGTGCAATGGATGTCAACGGACGTTTGGACCGAAGAGCCGCGTGAAATCCTCAGCTGGCTGACCGACGACCTGCTGGCCTCCGAGTGCATCGATGGCTGGGGCCTTAGCCTGCAATCTCCGAACGCTGCCGATGAGGACTACCCCTCGCACATGGACGAGAACAGCTACAGCGCCGCCGATCTCGCGCTGGCGTTCGCCCGCCTACGGGCCACCATGTGTGACCGTCGAGGTCATCCGCACCTCACTGCTTTCCACAGTCAGAGTTCGTCGAGCAATTCGACGGCTACTGGCACGCCCGGCGGCTCGACCGCGCGGTAGCGGCCGGCCTGCAGAGCTGGCAGCGACGAGAGCATTGAACGGCCCCGGCCCGACACCGACTCGGTGGTCGTGGTCCTGCCGCAGGAGGCAGGTGCCGCCTGAGTATCCAACTCGCCGAAGCCTTGCGGCTCGTCCACAGAGCGCTACCGCCGCGCTCCTGGGCCTCGTGTCATCGGTCCCACCCGGCCGTGTGGTCGACGTGCCCCCGCAGAGCGGTGTCATGACCATGTCGGCTGCTCAGGCGCAGCGCGGTATCATCGCGCAACGGCTGGATCTCGTCAGCCGGGCTCATGCGGCGAGCCGCCTGCCGCAACAACGCGCAAAGACCGACAATGCTCAGTCCATAGATCGCCAGAGCGAATAGCCAAGCGCCCTCGAGCATCGCCAACAAAGTCGCCGCGACGCCGAACACACTGACGACAATGAGCAACTGTCGAGTGTACACTCCGTCCGACCATATACGGCCTTCCGGCATGAGGCAAACCGACCAGCCGGTGCGACGCGTGGTTCATCCGAGTCAGCCGAACGCCCTCCGCACGCGGCCCCAGTCCTCGATTGCGTGCTCCTGCCCTGGTGGGATCGAGAACACAACCTGCGTGAAACCCGCATCGGCCAGTGCGCCGACACGCCGGATGATGTCCGCCGCCGAGCCGATGAACGAGGTGCGCCGGATCATCTCAGCGGTGATGAAGGGGCGTTCATCGGGGCGCACGGCCATCAGATGCCCGCGGTGGTTCGCGAGATAGTATGCCTCCGCCGGCTGAAAGCGCCGCGCGTGCGCGACATAGGCATCGACCGACGCCGCGAACTCCGGCCGCATCGCCAGCGGCGAGGGATGGCCGGCGAGCGCGGTGTCGGCGGCGCGATGCAGCAGCATGGCGGCGCGCGGGCCGGCCAGCGCGATGCCGCGTGGACCGTCCACCGGTTCGCCGTCCTCCAGCACGGCCCCGCCGACCCAGGCGACCGCCTGCAATGTTTCGCGCGTCCTGCCGCCGTCGCGCCATGCCGTGTGCATCTGCTCGAGCGTCGCGGCACCTCGCTCCTCATCGGCGACATTGTCGATCCAGGCCGCGCCGAGTTTCGCCGTGAGCCTGCGCCCGCGCGGGCCGGAGGCGGCGATGAACAGCGGGATCGGATCCCGAATGTTGATCAGGTCGAGTTCCGGATTCTGCAGGCGGATCGCGCGGCGTTTGCCCTCCAGCTCCATCTCGACGGTCTCGCCCCGCCACAGCGCCTGGACGATCCGGATGTACTCCTCCATATCGCCAAGCTTCACCGCACCGAGCCCCATCGTGCGACGGCCGGTGAAGCCCGTGCTGATGCCGAACCCGATCCGCCCTGGCGCCAGCTTGTTCAGCGAGGCCAGCGCATTGGCGGCGACCGGTGCGATGCGGTTGGACGGGATCAGCACGCCGGTGCCAAGCATGATCCGCGTGGTCTGCATCGCCGCCGCGGCCATGGCGACGAATGGATCGGCACAGAGCATCTGCGTGTCGAAGAACCAGGCATGGGAGAAGCCCAGCTCCTCCGCCCGCCGGACCAGACGCCAGGAGTCGGCGGCGGTGGGAATGGCGATGCCGAACTGCATGATGCCTGTGACCTCCGTTCGCCTCGGCGCGGGTCGCCGAGGTCGCCGCAATGTTGAGATACAACATCGGGCGGCTCAAGGACGCGCCGACACCACACGGCAGATTGCCCGGCAGCGTGACACCGGCGAAGAATGCAGTTCGCACACGCGCGGGAGGATTGCATGGAGACGTCTGACAGGATCGCGGTCATCACAGGAGCCGGCAGCGGCATCGGGCGAGCCAGCGCGCTCGCGCTGTACGCCGACGGATTTTCAGTGGTGCTTGCCGGGCGCCGCCGCGCGATGCTCGAACAGACCGCCGCGCTGGCCGAAGCATCGCCGCCCCGGATGCTCGTGGTGCCGACCGACGTCAGCGATCCGGCATCCATCGCCGCCCTGTTCGACACGGTCAGCACGACGTATGGCCGCATCGACCTCCTGTTCAACAACGCCGGTATCAGCACGCGCAACATCCCGCTGGAGGAGTTGACCTTCGAGCAATGGTCGAACGTCGTGGCGGTCAACCTGACCGGCTCGTTCCTTTGCGCGCAGCACGCGTTCCGCATGATGAAGAGCCAGCAGCCGCAGGGCGGGCGCATCATCAACAACGGATCGGTGTCGGCCCATGTGCCGCGGCGGAACTCCACGCCCTATGTCTCGACCAAGCATGCACTGACCGGGCTGACCCGGTCGCTGTCGCTCGACGGGCGTGGCTACAATATCGCCTGCGGCCAGATCGACATCGGTAACGCGGCGACGGAACGCAACGAGGATACCGCGCGGGGCCGCCTGCAGGCCAGCGGCAAGGTCGAGCCGGAGGCACGCATCGACGTGCGGGACGTCGCGCGCGGGGTTGCCTACATGGCCAGCCTGCCGCTCGAGGCGAATGTCCAGTTCATGACGGTCATGGCGACGCGGATGCCGTATATCGGCCGCGGCTGACCTGGCGCGGTGCCTGCGGCGGCACGCCAGCTCGACCGCGCCGATTGCGCGCAGCTGGATGCCGCCGGCGCCCCGGTGCAGAACGGCGTCTCGATCTTCTGCCGTTCAGGCTTGGCGCAACGCGACCCGGCTGGGTGGTTCACCGCGATTGCGCGGCTCGATCGCGATGCGGCGCGGAACGATCGCTTCGTCGCCGCCAGCATCGTGCTCGCTCGCGCCGATGGCGCGGAGGAGATCGCGCGCACGGCCAGACGAGCGGGACTGCGGGTGTTCGAACTCAATGTCGGCACGCCGCATGCCTCCGAAGCGACTCCTGGTGCGATCGTGCAGGAGACCGACCCCGACAGGCTGCGCGATCTGGTGGCGCGCGTGCGCGGTGCGACCGAGGGGATGCAGCTCTGGGTGAAGCTGACCGGTCTTTCGGCCAACCTGCCGGCCCTGGCGCTGGCCGCGCGACAGGCGGGCGCCGACGCGGTGTGCATGATGGGCCGCTTCATGGCGATGGTGCCGGACACCGACACGCTCGCGCCGGTGCTCGCCACCTCCGGCGCCTATGGCGGTGCATGGGCCTTGCCGATCGTCTGCCGTTTCCTGGCGCTCAGCCGGCGAGCGGCCGGCAGCGATTTTCCCCTGCTGGGAACCAACGGTGTGCGATCAGGTGCTGACGTGGCACGCATGGCGCTTGCCGGCGCGTCGGCCTGCGAGCTGTTGTCCGTGACGATGCACGAAGGCTTCGGCGGCCTCGGCCGCGTCATCGCCGAACTGGACGCGCTGCTGACGGCGCGCGACCTGGCATTTGCCGAATTGGTCGGACGCGCCGCCGACGCGCTGCAGGACTACGGCGTGCAGCCGGAGATGCCGGGGCGCCGGCGACGGTTCGTGCCGGCCGAAACGCTCGACGGTTAGATCACTCGGCCGCCTGTCGCAGTTCGTTCGACAGCCGGCGCACGCGCAGGATCGGGTTCGGCCGCAGCGACTTCCGGCGTCAGCAGGCCCAAGCGTGCCGGCCACCGACCAATACGTGTGATCGGCGTGGCGCACGATCATGCATTCGGACGAAACGCCGATATGCTGACCCTCCAGGGAATGCGCGCAGGCGATGTGGGCGATCTCCTCCGGCAGTCCGACCGCAAGGCACACATAGGTGCCGAACACCGTGTGCCGCAGCGTCGGCTGCCCCGTGGCGGCCGGGTCCTGTTCCCATCGCGCAAGATTCTCCGGGTCGAACTCATAGCACTTCCCCACGTCGTGGCAGAGCGCGCCGCACAGCACCACGTCGCGGTCGATGCGCACCTCGGGCCGTTGCGCGATGAACGTGTCGGCGATCTGTAGCGCGAGCTTCGCCACACCGCGCAGATGATCGGCCTGCGATCCCCGCTTCAGCACGTTCATCCCGGGGTTGCCGCCCGGCGGGATGTCGCTGATGCGCCCGAAGCTGGAATGCGACAGCGCGAAGGCCCACGCCTCGATCGCCTTGCGCCGCAGCTCGATGTCACCGATGTCGCGCGAGCTCCGGCAGGTCCTCCATCACACTCCGGCGCAGCGTGTCGTTGATCGGACGCTGCTGCTTCAAATAATGCAGGCTCATCTGTCCCCTCCCCGGCGCCTATCAACGCGCCCGTGGTCCATACTAACGTGGTTCGGGGCAGACCAGGGAAGATGGCTGATGGCAGCGATCGGGATCGACCGGGCGACCGATATTCTCGGGCTGGTGGACGTGCAGCCCACGTTCATGCCAGGCGGTGAGCTGCCGGTGGCGGACGGTGACGCAGTCGTGCCGATCATCAACCGCCTGATGCGCGCATTCGATCACGCATTCGCCACCCAGGATTGGCACCCACCCGGGCACAGCTCATTCGCCAGCGCTCATCCGGGCCGCAAGCCGTACGATACCATCAGCCATGCCATACGGCGAGCAGGTGCTCTGGCCGGACCACGCGCTGCAGAACAGCGCCAACGCGGCACTGCACCGCGACCTGGACGTCACCAGGTGGAGGTGATCATTCGCAAGGGATTTCATCGCGACATCGACAGCTACTCGACGTTCTTCGAGAACGATCGGCGCACCGCGACCGGCCTGGACGGCTGGCTGCGGGAACGGAACATCCGCCGTGTCTTCCTCGCGGGTCTGGCCACCGACTTCTGCGTCGCCTGGTCAGCCGAGGACGCGGCGCGCCTGGGATACGACGTCGTGGTCATCGAGGACGCGTGCCGCGGCATCGGCGTGCCACTCTCCAACGGCCGCACGACCATGGACGATGCACGCGAGCGGCTGGCGCACCTGGGCGTGCGCACCGTCAACAGCGACGGTACTCGCGGCATGACGACATGGCTGGTCACTGGCGGCGCCGGCTTCATCGGCTCGCATCTGTGCGAGGCACTGGTGGCGCGCGGCGACAGTGTCCGTGTGCTGGACGATCTTTCAACCGGGAAGCGCGAGAATCTGCCACCCGGCACGGAACTGATCGAGGGCCACATCGCCGACGCCGCCACGATCGAGCGCGATGCCGATGGCGTCGCCGGGTGCTTCCATCTTGCCGCGATCGCGTCGGTGCATCGCGGTGTCACGGATTGGCTGGGCACCCACCGCGCCAACCTGACCGGTGCAATCACTCTGTTCGACACCGTGCGGCGACTGCCTGCGCCGGACCCGGTGGTCTATGCATCGTCGGCCGCGGTCTATGGCGACGCCGCGACCGTCCCGATCACCGAGGCCACCGATCGCCGGCCGCTTTCCGCCTACGGTGCGGACAAATACTCGCTGCGAGCTGCACGCGCGCGTTGCCAGCGAGGTGCATGGCATCCCGACCGTCGGCCTGCGCTTCTTCAACGTCTATGGTCCGCGGCAGGATCCGCAATCGCCTTATTCCGGTGTCATCTCGATCTTCTGCGATCGCATTCGCCGGGCGTCTGTCGATCGATGTGTTCGGCGACGGCGGCCAGACGCGTGACTTCATCTATGTCGGCGATGTCGTCACGGCACTGCTCGCCGCGATGCGGCTGCGGCCTGCCGACGCACCGGTGTTCAATGTCTGCACCGGCACGGCAACCTCGGTGCTGGAGCTGGCGCACCATCGGCGCGCTGCGGGCGTGCAGCCTCGACGTGCACTACAGACCGGCGCGCGCCGGCGAGATCCGTCACTCCACTGGCTCGCCAGCCCTCGCCGGCAGGATCCTCGGCCTGCCCGAGCCACTGAGGCTGCGCGATGGACTCTTCCAGGTGATCGGCTGGCTGGACGCGTCCGGTTAGGCGAGGCCGCGGGCGGGCAGGGAGACCGGCGGGGTGCTGTTCAGGGAAATGGCGGTCCCCCTGCTGGTACCTCCGGTTGCGCTACTGTTCGCGGCGCTGGCGGGGCTGCTGCTCGCGCGCCGCCACCGGCGGTCCGGCCGCATCCTGGCATGGTGCGGGATGCTCGGTCTGCTGGTGCTGGCGATGCCGCCCATCGGCAACCTGCTGATGCTCCCGCTCGAACGAGCGCTGCCGCTTGCGCCGCCGCCGGATCAGCCGCCGCAGGCCATCGTCGTGCTGGGCGGTGACAGCCTGCTCTACGCGGGGCCCGATGCGCCGGCCGACCCCGGCCCCCTGTCGCTCGAGCGCGAACGCGCGGCCGCAGCACTGCATCGTCGGACCGGTCTGCCGATCCTGGTGACCGGCGGCAGTCCGCGGCCATACGAGGTTCCCATCGCCGACCTCATGGCCGACAGCCTGCAACGCGATTTCCAGGTTCCGGTGCGTTGGATCGAGCGCGAGTCACGCGACACCTGGGAGAACGCCCACTTCAGCGCCCCAATCCTCCGCGCGGAGAATATCCGATCGGTCTACGTCGTGACGCATGCGTGGCACATGCCGCGGGCGATCCTCTCGTTCGCCGACACCGGGATCGCGGTGATCGCTGCGCCAACCAGGCTCGATTCCCTGCCGCCGCTGGGTGCTCGGGACTTCATCCCGACGGCCTATGGCTGGCGACAGAGCTATTTCGCGCTTCACGAGTGGGTCGGGCTCGTCTGGTATTCGCTGCGCTGAACGTCGGCCGCGCGCCTCGATCAGCCGGCGGACCGGTCCGCTGGTCTTCGCCGCTCCATGAAGCCTCTGAACGCCTCGGCTGCCTCGGCCGAATGGAGGCGCTCGCGGAACAGCGCCAGCTCCTCCGTCATGCGCCCCGCCAGGTCGCCCTCGCCGTGGCGCATCAGCTGCTTCGTGAGCTGCACCGCCTGCGGCGGCAGCGACGCGACCCGCTGCGCGATCTCGTGTGCCACCTGCGTCAGCGACGCGTCTTCCACGACGCGGTTGACGAAGCCCCATTCATGCGCCGTCGCGGCGTCGAGCGGCTCGCCCAGCAGCAGCAGCGCGCTGGCGCGCTGATGGCCCAGCAGGCGCGGGAACAGCAGCGAGCTCCCTGCCTCGGGGACCAGGCCCAGACTGGTGAACGGCATCACGAACCGCGCCGAGCGCGCTGCGACGATCAGGTCGCAGTGCATCAGCATCGTCGTGCCGACGCCGATCGCGGCACCGTTCACCGCGCCGATCAGCGGCTTGCGCATCGACGCGAGAGCCGGCAGGAAACGCGAGGCCGAACCCTCGCCGCCGCCCGCGGCGCGCGCCTGGAAGTCGGCGATGTCGTTTCCCGAGGTGAAGCTGTCGCCGGTGCCGGTCAGCAGCGCGACGCGCAGCGTGGGATCGGCATCCACCTGCGCGAATGCATCGGCCATCGCGTCGTACATGACGCGGGTCAGCGCATTCTTCTTTTCCGGCCGGTTGAGCCGGATCTCCAGCACGCGGTCGGTGCGGGTGAGGACGACGGTGTCGGTCATGCGGCGTCGTAAATGGCCGACATGGCAATGCGGGCGCCGATTTCCCATAGCTCGAGGATTGTCTGGACGCCTGCCACGGTCTCTGCTTCCCATGCAGCGGAACGACGCCGAACGGTGGTCTCCGGCCGATCCTGTTCCAGCGCGAGATAGACGAGGATGCTGGGTACCGCCGCGTACTCGATCGCCTTCACACGCCGATCGGTCAGTGCGGTGGATACTTCGCAGACGACAGTCGGCTCGATCAGGTCGCCGTCGTCATCCGGCGCGACGCCGCACACCACGCTTGCATCGGGGTAGCGGACACGGCCCGTGGTCAGGACCTTCAGGTCGGGACCGAAGACCTCGCAGGGGGGGCGAACTGCGCCGGCCAGCGCGACGACCAATCTCGTGCCGGTGCGGGAATGCGGGCGGCTGCTGCCGGTCATGGCGACCGGCTGAATGCCGTCGAACTTGTAGCGCTCCTCCTGGGAGCGCTCCCAGTCCAGGAACTCGTCGAGCCTCAGCGGCTGCAGGGACGCGCTCATGCGGCAACTAAGGTAGTCGGCCGGGCCAGTGACAACAAGCGGCACGGTGCGGGCCTGTTGCCGGCCAGGTCAGCGTCATCGATCACGCCGCCGCGGGCAGATGCTCGGCAATGTAGGGCGGCAGGTCGAATGCGCCGACATGAATCGCCGGCGTCCAGTAGCGCGTGGTGCCGAGAACGCCCGCCGCCCGCGCGCGTTCGCGTATCTCGTCGGCATCCGCGCGCGTCAGCGACGCATCCTTGGCCGCAAAGCCAAGCGTCATGAATCCGCCGACATAGGTGGGCACCGCCGCAACGTAGGCCGTGACGTGCGGAAAGAACCTCGCCCGGCGCGCGCTGGTCTCGCGCAACTCGTCCGCCTGCATGAACGGCACGCCGCACTGGTTCACCACCAGGCCGCGCGCGGTGAGAATGCGGGCGCAGTTGGCGTAAAATGCGTCGGTGAACAGTACCTCGCCGACGCCGATCGGGTCGGTGGAATCGACGATGATTGCATCGAACGAGGCATCCGGCGCGCGCTGCACGTAGTCGATGCCATCGCCGACGATGACCTCGGCGCGCGGGTCGTGCCACGCATGGCCGCCGATCGCCGGCAGCAACTCCTGCGCCAGCCGGATCACCTCGCCGTCGATCTCCACCATCACCGCGCGCCGCACGACCCGGTGCTGGAGGACGCGCCGCAGCACGCCACCGTCGCCGGCGCCGATAATGAGTACGCTGTTGGCGGCGCCGTGTGCCAGCAGCGGCACGTGGGTCAGCATCTCCTGGTAGACGAACTCGTCGCGCTCCGTGATCTGGATCACGCCGTCCAGCACCATGACCCGGCCGTGCGAGAAGCTCTCGAACACGGCGATGTCCTGGAACGCACTCTGCACCCGCGCGAGTTCGCGCTTCACCAGGAAGCGCTGACCCCAGTCCGGGTACAGCGTCTCGTTGATCCAGCTGTCGGTTGCCACGATGCTACGCGAGCAGCCCCCGCCGCTGCTCGGACAGCAGGATGGACTTCGGCGCGAACACGTCCTTCAGCACCGGCAGCGAGTGGTACGGATTGCACGCCCCGCACATGAAGATGTCGACCGCTGCAAAATCGCGCTCCGGCCAAGTGTGGATCGAGATGTGGCTTTCCGCCAGCACCAGCACGCCGCTCACCCCGCCATCAGGCCCGAAATGATGGAAATGACTATGCAGGATCGTCGCGCCGGCTGCTTCGGCCGCATCCCGCAGCGCGCGGTCGATCAACTGGGGATCGGTGAGGTTGCTCGCCCCCCACAGATCCAGCAGCAGATGCGTGCCGGCGAATTTAACGCCGTCCTTCTCGACGAAATAGTCCTTCTGCTCGAACTCGTTCGAAGCGTCGGCGACCATCCCCAGCGGGCTGAGTGCGTCCATGGCGTACCCCGTTCCAACCAGCAGACAGCCTGTTGAACGGGCGCACGACGGCGTCCGTTCCCTCGGGCCAAGGCCGCGAAAGATGGGGAAGGGGGAGGCGGCATGCAAGAGGCTAATTTCCGCTGGCGCGGCGTCCCGCTATGGGGTCTGCCGCAGCGGCGGCGGCAACGACCTTAGCTGTCCGGGCAGGTCACGCGCCAGCGCAGCCTCCTGCGCCGACCGCCTGAGGTCAGCCGTGCTGCGAACCTGCTCGGCGGTAAGCAGTCTGAACAGGTCCGCCAGGGGGCCCGAGCCCATTCGGGCGGTCTCCCGCTGCCGCACGGCTGCAAGCACCGCGTCGTCGCCGGCGCGGGCCGCCGCGGTGGCGAGCCGCAGCAGCGCCTGCCGTTGCGGCTCGTCCAGCCGCCCTTCCGGCGGCACGCTCCTGGCCACGTAATCGGTGAGGGCCCGTACCGCCCCCGGCCAATCGTTGGACCGTTCCAGGATGGTTGCCCGTGCCTCGCTGGCCGCGGTGCTGTCCGATGCGGCGAGCGCGGCCAGTGCGCCCGAGGGGTCGCCGCGGCGCTCGCTGATGGCGGCCGCCAGCAGTGCCCGCCGCTCGACCAGGTCTGAGGGAAGGTCGCCGGCGACGGACGCTTCCAGAGCCGCCATGGCTCCGGGCAGGTCGGCCTCGCGCAGCCGCAGCGCCGCCAGGCGCGCGCCAAAGCCGGCCCGCGCGACACCTGAGGGCGCGGCCCGCACCAGCTTCTCCAGCACGGGCGCCGCGCGCTTCGGCAGATCGAGCGCCACCAGTCGGTCGGCGAGCTTGCCCTGTAAAGCGTCACCCTCGGCGCCCTGAGGAAGCAGATCGGCATTCTCCTCCACCAGCGACACGAGTTCCAGCGGCGCAAGCAGATCCACCTTGTCATCGCGCAGCAGGCTCGCGAACAGGTCGGTCAGTTCGCCGTGGATCTCCGCTTTTTCCTGCGGGAACAGCGTCTCGCTGTCGCGCAGCAGGGCGAGCGCGGAGCGCCACGCACCGCCGCGCGCCTCGAGATCGGCAAGCCGGGAGCGCAGTGCGCGCTCCCGGGCGTCGCCGCGCCAGGCGTACATCAGGGATTCGAGGCGGTCGGCGGCCTGCTTCGCGTCGAAGGCGCCGGTCGCGAGCCTGACCTCGACGGCCCTCGTCGCGGCACGTGCGTGCAAGGACTGGTCGCGTGACCGCTCCAGCCTGTCGTAGCCTGCCAGCGCTCCGACGCTATCGCCCCTGGCCTCCTGCAGCATCGCGCGCGCCAGATCGAGCGTCTGATCGTCCTTGCGGGCGTCCAGCAGGGCGGCCGCGGCCGCGGTCTCGCCGCCGGTCACCAGGGTTTCGGCAACCAGCGGCAACAGACGGTCGCGCAGCTCGGGCGGGTATGCCAGGACCAGCGGCAAGGTTGCAGCGAGAGTCGCGGCAGCGGCCGCGGAATCCTGCGACAGTTGTGCCAGGCGCACGGCACGCCAAAGGGCGACGTCGTCGGACGCCGGCAGGCGCGGGTCGGCAATGCCTGCCGCGTCCTCGGCCCGGTGCGCCAGCAATGCGGCAATCGACGCCAGCGCCGCATTCTCGGGGGACGCGCCCAGGCGCGGATCATCACTCGCGGCCAAGCCAAGGAGCGCACTCGCCTCCGCGCCCAATCCGAGCGCGATCATGGTGCGAGCCATTGCCTGTCGGCGCGGTCCGCGAGCGAGCGGTGCGGTCGCCGCGTCCTCGGTCACCTGACGTTGCAGCAGTCGCAGCAGCGTCTCCGTTGGCTGATTCGGGAAATCGAAGTGCCGCGTCAGGCTGACCGAACGCGTCAGCTGTTCGGTGACGTCCGACTGCGGCGAGAGAGCAGAGATTCCCGCCACGACGAAGCCCTGCGGCGCAGCGCGCAGTGCCACTGTGTCGGCATTCGGCTCGATCGCGACGCCCTGCCAGGTCGGCAGCAGATTGAATTCCGCAGCACGGTGCATCGCCGGCACGCCCTGCCCCTGCTGCCGCTGGGTTCCTACCAGCAGCGCGGCACCGGTGTCGGGGTCCAGCACACTGACCACCGAGCCTGGCTGCATGGCGCGCAGGACCAGCCGATCATCGGCGACCGACGCCTGGATCGGCCGCAGCGCCGGCTCCAGCGGCACGACTGCAATGCGCCACGCGTTGCGGGTACGCGATGGCGACAACGCCATCGTCGAATCCAGCGGCAGACGTAGGACGGTTGCGGTCTGCAGCGTCTGCACCGTTGCGGCACCGAACAGCGGATCGTCGCGCCAGGGCGACAGGTCGATGCTGCGAGGCTGGTCGAGGACGATCAGCACCACGTTGCCGCGCCGGAACGCCGCGAGGCCGACCTGCGCACTGGCCGGCACAACAAGCCCCGTCTCGACCTTGGCGGCTGCGCCGGAGTATTCGGCCCCTGCCGCGGACTGGCCGGGCGGTGCCGCGGGAGACGGGGAGGGTTCGGATGTCGGAACCTGCGCGGACGCCGGCATGGGATCAGGTGTCGCAAGCTCCGCCGGCGCTGCCGGCGGTGCGGCCTGAGGGGCGGGCTGCGGCTGCGGCTTGGTGGTCTCCGGTGCGGCGGAGCCGGGCGGGGGTGTCTGCGGCGCGGTGACGGCGGGCGCCGGTGACAGCGCTGGCGGCGACGGGTTTGTCGGTGCGGCTGCGGCGACGCCCGGCCGCTGCGGTGGAGGCTTGGCGTCGGCCGCAGCTTCCGGCTCCGCGATGTCGATGACGACGAGGTTGCCGGCCCGCCAGTCGCGGACCGTCGTCCCTGCAGCGACGACGATGTCGGCCCTGCCGGTTCCCCCGATGATCGATACCACGTTGCGCGGGATGGCATTCGCGGCGCCGATGATCGCGTTGTCGGCGAACTGGACGGTGACACGGTCGCCCTGCCGGGCCACGGAATATTCGGTGCGGGTGGAGAAATTGAACGCGATGCGGCTGTAGCCTTGATGCGTGCCGACGCGCACCAGCGCCGAGGGCGGCCCATCCGCACGGACTGTCGCCGACGGCAAGGCTGCTGCCAGCACCGCGACCAGCCAGACCCAAGGCGGGCGGATCATTCGAAGCTGGCCAGCAACTTGTCGATGTCGGACTGATCCATGGCGACGGTGGGATGTTGCGGACCGTTCAGCAGCGCGGCCTCGGCGTGTGCTTCTTCGACCGCGACCGCATCAGCACGCTCACCGCCGCTGCCGCCGAACGTGGCGACGATCTGCGCGACCTTGGCCTCGATCGCCTTCAGGGTCGTGACGACCTTGGTGATCCGCTGACCGGTGATGTCCTGGAAGCTGCACGCCTCGTAGATCCGCGTGGTGGCATCCTGCAGCCGGGTCGCCGGCTCGCCGGTCAGGCTACTCGCCACATCATCCAGCGTTTCGCAGCTGTTGAGGATCGCGTTGGTGGCGGTCGCCGTGTGCTCGACGATCGCATCGAGTTCGTCAGTCGCGAACGGGATGTGGTTGTCGGTGATGTCGTCCACCCGCAGCGCGGCGATTTCGGCCTTGGCGGAGGCGATGGTCTTGCCGAGAGCCTCGACCTCCGCCAGCAGCGAGGTTTCCTGCGCGGACAGGTCGCCGCTCATGGTCGCGAGGACGGCGTGCACGACATCCGCCACCATCTCCGGCTGCGACCCTGGATGGTGTGCGCGGATCTGGGCGAGGCGCTCCGCCAGCCGATCGGCGTCACCCATGGTTGAGCACCTTTTCGATCTTGTCGCGCAGCGTCTCGGCGTTGAAGGGCTTCACTATGTAGTTCGAGACGCCGGCCTGCTTGGCCGCGACGACGTTTTCGGTCTTGCTCTCTGCGGTGACCATGATGAACGGCGTCGCCTTCAGCCTGGCGTCCGCGCGCACTTCCTGCAGCAGCTGCAGCCCGGTCATCGGCACCATGTTCCAGTCGCTGATCACCAGCCCGAAATTGCCGGCGCGCAGCTTGGCGAGCGCCTCGGCACCGTCGGTGGCCTCCTCGACATTGTTGAACTCGATCTGCTTCAGCAGGTTGCGGATGATCCGCAGCATCGTCTTGTAGTCATCGACGATCAGCACGTTCATGGATTTGTCGATCGGCATCGCCATTCAGTCCTTCTGCCTGTGCCTCTCCTGGCGCTTAGCCTCCAGCCGGTCCATCGCGTTGCGTACGCAGCTGTGCGAGCTTCGCGGTCAGGTCGCGCGCCTTGTCGGGCTGCATGGCCGCCAGCACCGGCGCCGCCTTGGCCTCCTTCATGCGATCCACCACCTGCAACAGCACCGGCATCTCGAGATCGTTGAAGATCGTCGCGGCCTCGCGCGGCTTCATCGCCTCGTAGAGCTTCACCAGGCCCTGCCAGCTGACGTCCTCGCGCTGCTTTCGCGCCGTCTCCAGCGCCTCCAGCGTTTTCTGCAGTGCCTGCAGTTCGGCGACGCGCGCCGAGAGTTTCTGCTCGGCCGCCGCCAGTACCGACTCGCGTGCCGCCAGCGCCGCATCGCGTTCATCGAGGTCCTGGCGCCGCTGCCGCAGCTCCAGCAGCACGGTGCGTTCGGCATCGGTGACGGGAGGCGCCGAGGGTTCCGCGGGCGCGACCGGCGCGGCGCCCTGCGGAGCCGGCACGGGCTCCGCCGGCGTCGCCGCCTGAGCGACGGTGACCACGGCCGTACCGCTGTCGTGCACGACGGCGGCGCGCACGAGCTGTGCCGATTTCACCGCCAGCAGGCTCGACATGGCGAAGATCGTCAGCGGCAGCAGCCGCACAGTGGGCGCGCGCAGCATCATCGGGCCATCTTCAGCGCCTTCAGCAGGTCGCGTTCGGCCTGGCTGCGCACGCGCTGCTCGGCAGGTTCCGCGTCGGCGACGACGGTGAGCCGCGGCGGAGCGCTGGAAAGCGGCCGACTGGCACGGATCAGCGCATCGAGCCGGTCGGCCAGCCGGTCTGCGCGGTCGATCAGCAGGGTGAGGTCATCCTTCAGTGACTGTGCCGCATCGACCTTGCCGGCAATCTCGCGGCCCGCGCTGTCGGCCGCGATGTGCAGCCGCTCGATGCCGAGTTCGGCCTGCCGCGTGCTGGCATTGAAGCCCGAGATCAGCTCCTGCAACTGCACGCGGTCGCGTTTAAGCACGCCAAGCGCCCGCTCCAGCCGAACGGCATGGAACAGCGTCGCCGCAAGCAGCCCGACCAGCGCCAGTTCGAGAATCCATTCCATGCGGCGATTGTCGCGCGCGAGTGTTAGGAATCCCCTACTTCGTCATGCTGCAGCTACCGTTCGGTCTGCAGCCGCGGCAAATCGCGTTCGATCCGCACGGCGACGCGGCTCTTGCGGCGGCCGACGCGGCCCTCGAACAGCGGTACCGTGCCGCACCGTATCAGCACCGGCGCGCCGAGGATGGTGTTCAGGACGATGCGGGTACCGGGCTGCATCGCCATTACATCGGACAGGCGCATCATCTGCTCGTCCAGCACCACGTCCAGCTCGACATCGGTGTTCCACAGCTCTTCGGCGAGATGGGTCTCCCAGATCGAGTCACGACCGAACTTCTCGCCCATGAACTGCTGCAGCAGCAGCTCGCGCACCGGCTCCAGCGTGGCATAGGGCAGCAGCAGTTCCATCCGTCCGCCCCGGTCCTCCATATCGATGCGGAGCCGCGCGAGAACCGCCGCGTTCGACAGCCGGCTGATCGTGGCGAACCGGGGGTTCACCTCCAGGCGCTCAAAGCGGAAGGTGACCGGGCAGAGCGGGTCGAAACTGGCGGAGAGATCGGCCAGCACCACCTGGATCAGCCGCTCCACCAGCGTGCGCTCGATCGTCGTGTAGGGACGGCCCTCGATGCGCATCGCGGCGGTGCCGCGGCGGCCGCCCAGCAGTACGTCAACGATCGAGTAGATCATGGCGGAATCCACCACCATCAGCCCGTAATTGTCCCACTCCTCTGCCTTGAACACGGCGAGCATGGCGGGCAGCGGGATGGAATTGAGATAGTCGCCGAAGCGCAGCGAGAGGATGTTGTCGATGCCGACCTCGACGTTGTCCGAGGTGAAGTTGCGCAGGCTGGTGGACATGATGCGTACCAGCCGATCGAACACGATCTCCAGCATCGGCAGGCGCTCGTACGAGACGAGCCCTGAGCTGATGATCTTCTGCATGCCGGTGCGGTTCTCGCCCCCCGCCGGGCCGTCGTCGAAGCCGAGCAGGCTGTCGATCTCGGCCTGGTTGAGTACCCGCGCCGGCTGGGCTGACGGCGTGTCGCCGCCTTCGGCCTCCGCCCCCCATGCGGCGGCCAGCTCTTCGTCGGTCTGCTGGCGTTCCGGTTCGTCGCTCATTGGATCAGCATCTGGGTGAACAGCACATCGGTGATCTTTGCCGGCGCGGCGGCCAGGTTGGCGCGCGCGATCAACTCCTCGCGCAGCCGATAGGTGCCGGCGGACCCGCGCAGCTCCTGTGGGCGCATTTCGCGGATATAGGTGAGGAAAAGGTCCTGCAGGCGCGGCATCGTCGCCTTCAGACGCTCGACATCCTGCGGCTTCATCACCTCCAGCCGAACCGTCAGCTTCACATAGCTCGGGCGTTGCGGGTTGCTGTTCAGATTGGCGATCAGCTCCGGCAGGTCGAAGTAGACCGGCGTGAGCGGCGCCTCGGTCTCGGCGGTCTTCTCGGCGTGCCGCATGCCGAGCAGGCCGGGCAGCAGACCGCTGAACCAGAGGCCGGCGCCGGTGCCGACCAGCGCCACCGGAGCGCCCAGCAGGATCAACCTCCGCCGACCACCGGAGCCCTTCGGCTCTGCCGGTGCCGCAGCGCTTTCCTCACTGTTCGGTTCCACGGCTGCCGCGGCTGTGGCCACCGGCTGCTCCTACACGCTCGTGCCAGGAAGATGACGCGCAGCCGTTAAGGAAAGCCTTATCGCCCGCGACATGTGTCGCAAGGCGGCGGCGACCCGGCAATTTCCGCCGGGTGGGTCGATCGATCCCGGAACCGGCCCTCGACAATGCCGCCGGGCGGATTGGCCGATACACAGATTTCCCAGCAACTAGAGCCGCATAGTCGATTGCACTGCCCCAGGGCCAAACGTGGCGGCATGGTACGCCGCTTGCTGCGAAGCGGGCATGGACATCGTCAGCAGCGTCGCCGCCTCCCGTCTGGTCGCCCAGCAGCGCGTGATGGACGTGCTGGCGCACAACATTGCCAATGCGAACACCGCAGGCTTCAAGGCCGAGAGGGTGCAGTTCAGCGACTGGCTGCTGCGGCAGCGCGCCGCCGATGCGCCGCGGGGCGATCGCTCGGTCGCCTATACGCAGGACCGCGCCACCTGGCGCGAGCAGCGGGCCGGCACGCTGACCCACACCGGCAACCCGTTCGACCTTGGCATGACCGGCGACGGCTTCTTCACCGTCAGCACGCCGCGCGGGCCGCGGCTGACGCGCGACGGGCGGTTCGGCCTGCTGCCGGACGGCACGCTGGCCGACGGCGCCGGCCAATCGGTGCTCGACAACAACGGCCGCCCGATCGTGCTGTCCACCACCGACACGCAGATCGCCATTGCCGGCGACGGCACGATCTCCAGCGAGAACGGCCAGCTGGCGAAGATCGGCGTGGTGCAGCCCGCCGATCCGCTGCGCCTCACCGCCGAAGGCAATACGCAGTTCCGAGCCGATGGCGCCACGACGTTGATGACGTCGCCGGGTCTGGTGCAGGGCGCGGTGGAGGATTCGAACGTCCAGCCGGTGCTGGAGGTGACACGGATGATGGACGGCCTGCGGCAGTTCCAGTTCGTCAGCCAGATGATCCAGGCCGAACACGACCGCCAGCAGGCGGTGATCGACAAGCTGCTGCCGCAGCAGAGCTGAGGAGATGACGCGATGCGTTCGCTCGATATCGCCGGCACCGGGATGCAGGCGCAGCAGACCAACGTGGAGGTGATCTCCAACAACATCGCCAACATGACGACCACCGGGTTCAAGCGGCGCCGGGCCGAGTTCCAGGACCTGATCTACCAGAATATGCGGCGCGTCGGATCGAACAGCTCGGACACCGGCACCATCGTGCCGTCCGGCGCGCAGGTGGGACTCGGCGTGAAGACCGCCGCGATCTACCGCATCAACGAGCAGGGCAACCTGCAGCAGACGTCGAACACGCTGGATATGGCGATCCAGGGCAACGGCTACTTCCAGGTGACGCTGCCCTCGGGCGACACGGCGTACACCCGCGACGGCACGTTCGGCCTGGCGGCCGACGGCACGATCGTCACT
Source organism: uncultured Alphaproteobacteria bacterium (assembly GCA_963812075.1). GTDB lineage: Bacteria > Pseudomonadota > Alphaproteobacteria > Acetobacterales > Acetobacteraceae > JAMXLO01. Next base: position 571,819 of record CAWETN010000008.1, on the reverse strand, counting down.
GCGGACGGCTATGTCGTGCAGCCCGGCCTGCAGATCCCGTCGAACGCGCTCGGGGTCACGGTGAATGCGTCGGGGCAGGTGCAGGTGACGCTGCAAGGCCAGACGGCGCCGCAGACCGTGGGTCAGCTGCAGCTCGCGGTGTTCCCCAACGAGGCCGGGCTCGACGCGCAGGGAGACAACCTGTTCCTGCAGACCTCCGCCTCCGGCCAGGCGGTCACCGGTAACCCCGCCTCGCCCGGCTTCGGCTCGGTGATGCAGGGCTTCATCGAGACGTCGAACGTCAACGTGGTGACCGAAATCACCAACCTGATCACCGCGCAGCGCGCCTACGAGATGAACAGCCGGGTGATCACCACCAGCGACGACATGATGCAGACGCTGACCAACCTGCGGTGATGAAATGAACCGATTGCTTCTTACCGCTTTCGCGCTGAGCCTCGGCGGCATGCACGCGCAGGCAGCGACCTTGCGCACGATGACCACGCTGCACGCGCCGGTGGTGCTGCTGTCCGACCTGTTCGACGATGCCGGCGCCAATGCACAGCGGGTGCTGGGCCCCGGACCCGGTGCCGGCGGGCGCATCGTGGTGGAGGCGGCGCAGCTTGGCGCCATTGCCCGGCAGTTCGGCGTGGACTGGCGCCCCGCATCGTTGGCGGATCGAGCCGTGCTGGAGCGCCCCGGCCGTCCGCTGCGGCGCGATGACGTGCTGGATGCGGTGCGCAATGCGCTGGTCAGCGGCGGCGCGTCGGCCGATTGCGATGTGGAGCTGGCCGGCTTCACGCCGCCGCTGGTGCCGTTCGAAGCCAATCCGCGGCCGGTCGTGTCGGACCTCGACTACGACGCCGGCGCCGGACGGTTCAGTGCGGTGCTGTCGGTGGGCGGCGAAGGGATGGAGCCGATCCATCTGCGCGTCGGGGGCCGCGTGGACGATACGGTGGAGCTGCCCGTTGCCACGACCCGGCTGCTCGCCGGCAGCGTGCTGCGTGCAAACGACGTGCACATGGCGCGCGTCCACATGACGGTGGTGCGAGGAGAGGTGGTGCACCGGCCCGACGACGCGATCGGCCTGCAGCTGAAGCGGCAGGTCGCCGCGGGCCAGCCGCTGTTGCTTGCCGAAATGATGCGGCCGTCGATGGTGCAGAAGGGCGCGGTCGTGCTGATGGCGCTCGACAGTCCCGGCATCTCGCTCACCGCGCAGGGACAGGCCCTGGAGCCGGGGGCCGTCGGCGAGCGCATCCGTGTGCTGAACCCGGCGTCGCGCGCGGTGGTGGAGGCCGAGGTCACCGGACCCGATCGCGTGCGGGTGGCGCCTGGCGCGCAGCCGCTGAGGACGAGTGAGCGATGATGCAACATGGGCGCATCCTGGCTCCCGCGCTGGCCTGCATGATGCTGGTCGGCTGCGGGTCGCTGACCAGGCTGTCCGAGGTGGGTCGAGCGCCGGAGATGACGCCGACATCCGATCCGACCAAGGAACCGACCTGGCGCCCGGTGTCCATGCCGATGCCGGCGCGCGAGCCTACGCCGAACGAGGCGAATGCGCTGTGGCGCTCCGGATCGCGCGCCTTCTTCAAGGACCAGCGCGCGGCGCAGGTCGGCGACATCGTCACCATCCTGGTCGCCATGAACGACAATGCGAACGTGAAGAATGCCACCACGACGGCCAGGACCAGCGCCGAGACCGGGAGCCTCGCGCAGTTCTTCGGGCTGCAGGCGCGCCTGCCACCGACGATCCCGGATCCGGGGAAGATCCTCGATGTCGGCAGCACCAACAGCAATGGTGGCTCCGGGCAGATTCAGCGCAACGATGCGGTGACGATCCGGCTGGCCGGCGTCGTGACGCAGGTGCTGCCGAACGGCAACCTCGTCGTGTCCGCGCGGCAGGAATTCCGGGTGAACCACGAACTGCGCGAACTGCAGGTGACCGGCGTGATCCGCCCGCAGGACATCGCGTCCGACAACACCGTGCTGCACGACCGCATGGCCGAGGCGCGGATCGCCTATGGCGGACGCGGCGAGCTGACCGAGGTGAACCACACGCGCTGGGGCCAGCAGCTGATGGACATCCTGCTGCCGTTCTGACGGTTGCCGAGTGCTCAGATCAGCGGCTGAAAGCTTGCCGCCTTGGAGCGGATACGCGCCTTGAGCCGCGGCAGCACGGCCGCCCGCGGCAATTCCGGACGCTGGTGGAACCAACCGATCTGCGCCATGTCGCGGATCAGCAGGAACATCGGCAGCAGAGCCAGGTCCGCATCCGAGATCGTGCGCACCGACCGATATCCTGCAATGCAGGCATCGCGGAACCGGACGAAGTCGGGGTGGTCCTGATAGCCGACCAGCGCCACCGCGAGATCGTACTGGTGCCAGCCGAATCCAGAATCGTCGAAGTCGATCACCGCGGCGTGCGCTTTGTCGATCAGTACGTTGCGCGGATGCAGGTCGGCATGGATCAGGCTGAATGTGCGGGTGGGTTTGCCATAGCGCGTCAGCGCCGCATGCAGCCGGTCCCGCATGCCGAGCAGCATGTCGCGCTCGGCGGGGGAGAATATCGGGTGGTCCCAGAACGGGCCCCAGAACGGTTCGGGTCCCATCAGCCCGTCGGCATCGAGCGCGTGGCGCCGGAACCCGGCCGGCGGTGCCCAGCCGGTCGCCTGGTCGTGCATGGCCGCCATAATGGCGCCAAGGCGCTTGAAGTGGCGGGCGTTCGCGGCGCCGTCCGCTTCACGTGCGACCACATCGCCCAGCAATTCGCCTTCCACCCAGCGCGCGAGGCCGGCCCAGCGCCGTTCCCCGGTGGCGGCGACCTCGACCTGGGCGAAGCTCTCGCCCGACTGCGTCAGCAGCGGTTCGGGGGCCGCGATGCCAGCCTGGACCAGGGCGCGGGTCCAAAGATGCTCGGATCGCAGGGCCACGATGTCGTGGTACCAGGGGCGGTGCAGCCGCAGCACGAGCGGCGACCCGTCGCGTGCATCGGTTGCGCGGAAGGTGACGTTCTCGCTCAGGTGCACGAAGTGCAGATCGGCGGGCTCGACGCCGAACGCGACCAGTGCCTGCCGGGCGGCCGGCGCATAGGCCTGCGCAGCCTCCGCGGTCACGTGTGGCTCCGGGCACCAGCCCGCCGCTCGATCATGATGGGCGGGCTTGATCCATCCATCATGCCGCGAGTTCGGCGATCGTTGCGTCCCAGGCGACCAGGAATTCGGCCGCGTCGGCCTGGGAGAACGGCAGCGGTGGGCGGATCTTCACCACGTTGGCGAAGGCGCCGGCATTGCTCGTCAGAAAGCCCTTGTCCTTCAACCGGTTGATCACCCGCTTCGCAAGGTCCGTGTCGGGCGTCTTGTCCGCGGGCTGGACCAGCTCGACGCCGATGAACAGGCCGTGGCCGCGCACGTCGCCGATCGTATCGCTGGCGCCCTTGCGCTGGGTCAGCGCGGCCTTCAGCGCGGTGCCGACGGCGGCGACGTTGCCGCGGAGGTCGCGCTGCTCGATCTCATCCAGCACCGCCATGCCGACCGCGGCCTGCAGCGGCGAAGAGGCGAAGGTGTTGAAGTAGCGTGTCCTGGCGCGGAAGGTCTCGACCAGCGAGCGGCTCGCGGCGGTGGCGGCGAGCGGCAGGCCGTTGCCCATCGGCTTGCCGGTGACGACGATGTCGGGGGTGAAGCCGGTCACCTCGTAGCCCCACCAATGTCCGGTACGGGCGTAGCCGGCCTGCACCTCGTCGGCGATCACCAGACCGCCGGCCTCGTGCACCTTCGCCGCGGCACGAGGCATGAAGCCGGCGGGAATGTCGGGCAGGCCTTCGTTCGCCAGGATCGAGCAGACGATCATCGCCGCGACGCCCTCCCCCGAGGCCTGGAGATCGGCGATCGCGGCTTCGAGGTTTGCCAGGTACGCCTCGCACAGCGCGTCCTCGGTCAGGCCTTGCGCGATCGGGCGGAACTTTTCGGGGAAGGGGAAGGCGCGGACCGATGGGTTTGGCGATGGGTTCTGGCCGAGCCGGGTCAGCGAGCCGACGAGCTCGCTGTTGCCGTGATAGGTTGCGCCGGTGCAGAGGATGCCGCGCTTGCCGGTGGCGAAGCGGGCCATGCGCAGCGCGACCTCGTTCGCCTCGGTGCCACTGCAGCTCAGGATGACGCTCTCGATCTGCGGGCCGTGCAGCGCGGCAAGGCGTTCGCAGAACTCGACGACGGCTTCGTGCAGGTAGCGGCTGTGGACGTTCAGCGTCGCCTGCTGGCGTGCCATCGCCTCGACCACGCGCGGGTTGGCGTGACCAACACAGGGGACGTTGTTGTACATATCGACGTAGCGGCGGCCGTCGGCGTCATACACGTAGCAGCCTTCGCCGCGGACGATATGCAGCGGGTGCTCGTAGAACAGCGGCGCTCCGGCCCCCAGCGCGCGGTTGCGGCGGGCGAGCAGGGTGGCGGTGTCGGTCATGTACCCTCCGGGACCAAGGTGGGGTGTGTGCGAGGCGAGAGCCTACGATACGGCGCCGACGGTGCGCCATGGGGCGGCAAGGCGAATGGGTGCGCTCCTGGCAACCCTTGCACCAGGGTCCCTCAGACAGAACAATGAGCGCCAAGGCAATGAAATCGCGGTCACGCCGCCAAGGGGAGAGAAGGCCATGGATCTCGGATTGCAAGGCAAGCATGCGATCGTGACCGGCGGGAGTCGGGGCATCGGCAAGGCCATCGCGCGGGAATTGGCGCGCGAAGGGGTCGATGTGGCGATCGTGGCGCGCAACAAGGAGGCCCTGGAGGCGACGGCGCGGGAGCTGGGAGCCGAGACGAACCGGCGCATCCTTCCGCTTGCCGCCGATGTCACCAGCAAAGAGCAGGTGGAGCGCATGGTCGCCGAGGCGGCACGGCAACTGGGCGGCGTGCACATACTGGTCAACAGCGGATCCGCACCAGGCGGATCGGCCACCGCAACCGGCCCGATCGAGACGGTCATCGATGAGGATCTGATCGAGGATTTCAACGTGAAGTATGTCGGGGCGCTGCGCTGTTCCCGCGCCGTCATACCGCTCATGAAGACGGCTGGCTGGGGTCGCATCATCAACATCAGCGGTGCCAACGCCCGCAACGCCGGCAATCTCAGCGGCGGAGTACGAAATGCCGGCCTGGTGCACATGACCAAGACGCTGGCGGTGCAACTGGGCCGGCACGGGATCACGGTCAATTGCATCCATCCCGGCACGACGCGCACCGAGCGCACGCCGAGCCTGCTGGCCTCCCGCGCCACCCAGCTGGGTGTGACCCCGGAAGAAGCGGAACGCCAGGATTTCGCGCCCGACTCGCCGCGCGGCAATGCAATCTGCCGCATGGTGGATGCTTCGGAGATCGCCTTCGTCACGGTCTTCCTGGCGTCGGACAAGGCCTGGGCGGTGTCCGGCGAGCTGGTCGCGGCAACCGGGGGCGCCGGACGGGCCGTATATTTCTGAGCCGCACCAGCTATGCGTATGGGCGGTTCGCTGCAGGTCCTCGCGCTTGCGGTGGAAGCGCGGCATCCCAATCCCGGCGCTGGTTCCTATGGGCCAAGGTCGGCAAGGAGCTGCGCTGCCATCGCCTTCACATCGTAGCTCCACCCGGCATTGAACCGTCGCGCAATGCGCTCCCGGCCCGGCCGGGTGACGGTGAAGGTGGGTCCGTCTTCCGCAACGGCGAATTCGATCTGAAACGCGGTGCGGCCGTCGGCGATGACGATCGGTGAGTCGCCATCGCGCAACGCCTGCAGGAACGCTTTGGCTTCGTCTGTCGCCAGGTCGAGATGGGGCATCGTCTGCGGCGAATGATCCTGTAGCGGCTTGCCGGTGACCGAGATGGTCAGGCTCGACCGGTTGATGGCCGGTATCTCAGGAATGACTCGGAATGTGAGGGTATTGGCGTCATCGCCGCGAACTTCCACCCGTCCCGGCTGCCGTGCCGGCGACAGTGGGGGCAGCGGGAGCGAGTTCGGCAATGGCCCAGCAGGCCGGTGCGTCAGATGAGACGCAGGGACCGCCAGCGGACCCGGATTGCCGATCGGAAACTCGGGTATCGGTGCATCGATCGGAGCGCCGGGAATGGGCTTGAGCGTCATGGCAATGCCTCTCGGCGGGTGGTTCTAGAGCATTGTGTCATGAACGGTGAAGCTGCAGGGGCGGCCGCCAAAACCTGACCGCCAACCGTGCAGAGGCCCCGAAGGTCCAGGCCGGTACGTAGGAAAACGACTGGATTCCGGCTACGACAATGACCGGATAGCTCGGGGGCGGTTATGGCGCTGCTTATCGTTGATCTCGACAAATATATCGGCACCGCCGCGGCATGGCGCGACACGTTCGCGGCACGGCTTCCCGATCTGGAAATCCGCATCTGGCCTGATGCGGGACAATCGGCGGATATCGAATATCTCGCCTTCATGCATCCCGATTTCGATGCGCTGCCAATCTTTCCGAATCTGAAGGCCATGTTCAGCCGCTCCGCGGGGGTCGAGTCCTTTGTCGATCATCCAAGGCTGCCAAAGGTCTCGCTGTGCAAGATCGAGCCGCCTGGGGGCGATCCGATGATGACGGAGTACGTCGTGATGCATGTTCTGCGCTTTCACCGCGACATGCCTGCCTATCAGGCGGCTCAGGCTAATCGGGAGTGGCGCCGCACGACGATTGTGCGGCCCGAGCAAAGGCGGGTCGGATTTCTCGGCTTCGGCATGATGGCGAAGGCGCCGGCGCTCGTGTTGCAGTCGCTCGGCTTCAAGGTCTCGGCCTGGGTTCGGCATGAGCGGGACGAAAGCGACATTCCGATCTATCACGGTCCCGACCAACTTGAGCCATTTCTTCGGCAGACCGACATTGCGGTCTGCCTGTTGCCGCTGACGCGGGAAACCGAGGGTATCTTCTGTGCGCGCACCTTTGCCATGATGCCCCGGGGGGCGATGCTGGTGAATGTAGGGCGCGGCAAGCATGTGGTTGATGCGGACCTGATCGACGCGCTCGATGCGGGACAGCTGTCATACGCAGCGTTGGATGCGCTGTGGCCAGAGCCCTTGCCGCCAACAAGCCCGCTATGGCTGCACCCCAAGGTCACCGTGATGCCGCACGTGGCGCGGCGGCCGACGGTTGCTCAACTCGTAACCGAGATCGTGGCCAATATCCGCAGCGTCGAGATGGGCGGGCGGCCATTGCAGGAAGTCGACGTCACCAGGGGATACTAGCGAATGGACGGCCTTTACCTCGACCCACCTGAGCGTGCCCTGATGCCCTGCGTCGATGAAAAGTCGCAGATCCAGGCATGGACCGCACTCTGCTACCGATACGCCGAGGGCAAGTCGAGCGGCATACGCACGATTATAAGCGACATGGGACAAGGTCGCTGTAAAGGCGCTTCGGAGAGAACGTGCCGCCGAAGTTCCCCTGGCCGTCCGCTCGTGATCGGCTGTTGCGGGGCGCGGTGGACTCCGTCATCGACCGGGCTGGGACCATCGACCGGGGTGACCTTTGCACTGCCGGTGATGCCGGCGATCGGCTGATTCGCCGTTCAACGAGTGCGTGGAAGATGATTGCCAGAGGCAAACGAGGCGGCATTTCCGCACATGACAAGCTGAGCAGTGCGCAGGTCCTGCCGTGATCCTGTACACGGCCGACGATTTCGGCCTCACCGAGGCGGTCAACGAGGCGGTCGAGATCGCCCACCGCGCAGGGGTGCTGCAGGCCGCCAGCCTCATGGTGGCGGCGCCGGCGGCGGCCGATGCCGTGCGGCGTGCCCGTGGCATGCCGAAACTGCGGGTCGGGCTGCACCTGGTCGCCATCGAGGGGCCAGCCGTGCTGCCGCCCGCCACCATCCCGGACCTGATCGACGTGAACGGCTGGTTCCCCTCGGACGAGCTTCGCCTCGGCGTCAACTACGCCATTCGGCCGCGGGTCCGCCGCCAGCTCTCCGCTGAGATCCGCGCGCAATTCGCAGCCTTCGCTGCCACCGGCCTGCGGCTCGCCCATGCCGACGCCCACAAGCATATGCACCTGCATCCGACGGTGGGCCGGCTGATGATCGAGATCGGCCGCGAGTTCGGCCTGTCGCGCGTGCGCGTGCCGGCCGAGCCGCCGGCGGTCCTTGGGCGCTGCGGCACGCGGGCCGGTCCGGGCGCGCACGCCCTGTATCACTGGACCCGCCTGCTGCGACGCCAGATACGCAAGGCGGGCATGGCAACCACGGACCACTGCTTCGGCATCGCCTGGAGCGGGCACATGACGGCCGATCGCCTGCACCGGCTGGTGGCCGAACTGCCAGACGGTGACAGCGAAATCTATCTGCATCCGGCCGTCGCCCGCGACGCGACGCTGCGGCGGCTGATGCCCGACTACGAACACGATGCGGAACTGGCGGCGCTGCTGAGCCTCGGGCCGTCTGCCGACCCTACAGGATGAACCGGCTCAGATCGCCCTTCTGCGCCAGCGGCGCCACCCGCTCGTTCACATAGGCCGCATCCACCACGATCGTCTCGCCCGCCTTGTCGGTGGCGGTGAAGCTGATCTCCTCGAGCAGCCGCTCCAGCACCGTGTGCAGCCGGCGCGCGCCGATGTTCTCCACCCGGTCGTTGATGTCCGCCGCCAGTTCGGCCAGCGCATCCACCGCATCGTCGGTGAAGCTCAGCGTCACCTGCTCGGTGCGCCATCAGCGCGGCATACTGCTTCACCAGCGAGTGCTCCGGCTCGGTCAGGATGCGCCGCAGATCGTCGCGCGACAGCGGCGCCAGCTCCACGCGGATCGGCAGCCGCCCCTGCAGCTCCGGCAGCAGGTCGGACGGCTTCGCCAGGTGGAACGCGCCCGAGGCGATGAACAGCACGTGGTCGGTCTTCACCGGGCCGTACTTGGTGCTGACCGTGGTGCCCTCGATCAGCGGCAGCAGGTCGCGCTGCACGCCCTCACGCGAGACGTCGCCGCCGCGGAAGCCGCCCTCGATGGTGCGCGCGGCGACCTTGTCGATCTCGTCGATGAACACGATGCCGTTGTTCTCGGCGTGCGACACCGCGTCCTTGGTCAGCCGGTCGTTGTCGAGCAGCCGGTCGGCCTCCTCCTGCTCCAGCAGTCGCCGCGCCGCCTCGACGGTCAGCTTGCGCTTCTGCGTCGGCCGGCCGCCGAACATGCCCTTCATCATCTCGCCGAGGTTGATCACCTGGCCGGGCGGCATGCCGGGGATGTCGAGCTGGCCGATCGGCGAGCCGCCGCACTGCGCCACCTCGACCTCGATCTCCTTCTGCTCGAACTCGCCGTTGCGCAGCATGCGGCGGAACTTCGAGCGCGTGTCGGCCGCCGCACCCTCGCCGACCAGGGCGGTGATCAGCCGCTCCTCCGCGGCCAGTTCCGCCTGCGCCTGCACCTCCTTGCGGGAGCTCTCGCGCAGCATGGTGATGCTGGCCTCGACCAGGTCGCGGGCGATGCTTTCGACGTCGCGGCCGACATAGCCGACCTCGGTGAACTTGGTCGCCTCGACCTTCAGGAACGGCGCCTGCGCCAGCTTTGCCAGCCGGCGGGCGATCTCGGTCTTGCCGCAGCCGGTCGGGCCGATCATCAGGATGTTCTTCGGCACGATCTCCTCGCGCATGCCCTCCGGCACGTGCTGGCGCCGCCAGCGGTTGCGCAGCGCGATCGCCACCGCGCGCTTGGCGTCGTTCTGGCCGACGATGAAGCGGTCGAGCTCGGAGACGATCTCGCGCGGCGAATAGGTGGGGACTTCCATCTAGATGGTCTCGACTATGACGTTGTCGTTGGTATAGACGCAGATCTCGGCCGCGATCTTCATCGCCCGACGGGCGATCTCCTCGGCCGACAGACCGTCGACGCTCATCAGCGCGCGGGCCGCGGCGAGCGCGTAGTTGCCGCCCGAGCCGATGGCGATCACGCCGTCCTCCGGCTCCAGCACGTCGCCGGTGCCGGTCAGCGTGAAGCTGCGGTCCTTGTCGGCCACCGCCATCATCGCCTCCAGCCGGCGCAGATAGCGGTCGGTGCGCCAGTCCTTCGCCAGCTCGACGCAGGCGCGTTCGAGCTGGCCGGGAAAGCGCTCCAGCTTGCTCTCCAGCCGTTCCAGCAAGGTGAAGGCATCGGCGGTGGCGCCGGCGAAGCCCGCGAGCACCGCGGCCGCCGGCGCCGATCCGGCGCACCTTGCGGGCGTTGCCCTTGACGATGGTCTGGCCCATGGAGACCTGGCCATCCCCGGCCATCGTGACGTGTCCATCCCGCCTGACGCACAGGATGGTGGTGCCGTGCCACCCGGTCGGGTCGGCGGCGGCGAAGCTGATGTTCTGCATGACGCGCCTAGATGGCGCGGCCGGCGTCGCTTCACAAGGTTGCGCCTTGACCATGCCTGCCCGGTCGGCCATCGGGTTGAAACGAACCCGTGAGGAACCCCATGTCTGCAGACAGCGCACAGCTCGCGGCCCGGCTCGACCGGCTGCCGATGACCCGGCACATCTGGTATCTGGTCACGCTGATCTCGTTGGGCGGCTGCTTCGAGTTCTACGACCTGTTCCTCACCGCCTACATCGCGCCGGGCCTGAACCGCGCCGGCTACTTCACGCCGGAGTCGCTTGGACCGTTCAGCCTGCTGAGCCCGCTGCACGTGGCCGGTATCGGCACCTTCGTGTTCGCGTTCTTCGCCGGGCTGTTCGTCGGCGCGATCTGCCTGGGACACGTCGCCGACCAGTACGGCAGGCGGACGGTGTTCACCTTCTCGTTGGTCTGGTACTCGGTCACGACCGCCGTCATGGCGTTCCAGACCTCGGGCTTTGGGGTGGACATGTGGCGCTTCATCGCCGGTATCGGCATCGGCGTCGAACTGGTGACGATCGATACCTACGTCGCCGAGCTGGTGCCGAGCAGCCATCGCGGCCGTGCCTTCGCCTACAGCCAGTTCTTCCAGTTCCTCGCGGTACCGATCGTCGCGCTCGCCGCCTGGCTGCTGGTGCCCCGGGCACCGCTCGGCTTCGACGGCTGGCGCTGGGTGGTGCTGATCGGCTCGGCCGGCGCCGTGGGGATCTGGTTCATCCGCCTCGGCCTGCCGGAATCGCCTCGCTGGCTGGCGCGCCACGGCCGCCTGGCGGAGGCCGAAGCCATCACCGCAGCGATCGAGGCGGAGGTTGCCGCCGAAGCCGGCCCGCTGCCGGCGCCCGGCGTTGCCGAAGCCTCGGAGGAAGCAGGCGACGGCAGCTTCGCCGAAATCTGGCAGCCGCCCTATGACCGGCGCGCGATCGTGCTGTCGGTATTCAATTTCTTCCAGACCTTCGGCTATTACGGCTTCGCCGCCTGGGTGCCGACGCTGCTGATCGCCAAGGGCATCACCATCACCACCAGCCTGCTCTATTCGTTCATCATCGCCATCGCCAACCCGGTGGGGCCGCTGCTCGGCACGCTGGTCGCCGACCGGATGGAGCGCAAGTGGCAGGTCTGTTGCGGCGCCATCGGCATCGCCGTGTTCGGCCTGCTCTTCGCCAGCGCATCGACGGGGCCGATGCTGATCGTCCTCGGCGTGCTGCTGACGCTGAGCAACAACTGGATGTCGTACAGCTTCCACGGCTATCAGTCGGAGCTGTTCCCGACCCGCATCCGTTCGCGTGCGGTGGGCTTCGTCTATTCGTGGAGCCGGCTGTCGGCGGCGCTGTCCGGGCTGGCCGTCGCGCTGCTGCTGAACCTGGGCGGCGTGATTGCGGTGTTCAGCTTCATCGCATTCTCGATGCTGATCGTGGTGATCTCGATCGGCGGCTTCGGACCGCGCACACGCGGCCTGGCGCTGGAGGCGATCTCCAACGCCTAGCGGTGCACCGGCGCATGACGCGAAAGGAACCGGCATGTCGGACAAGCCAGCGGCAGCGGCAACCACCAGCGGCGATCCACTGGTCGACGCGCTGAAGGCCATCACGAGCGATGTGGTGAAGGGGCTGGGCAATAAGATCTCGGTTGAGGGCGCGTCGTTTCCGGCCACGAATTCTTGCCTATCGCGGCATGGCAAGGGCCGCCGGAACGATCGCCGGCCTCACGCGCGCGGAGCAGCCGAAATGCGTGCTGGTGCAGACCTGGGACGACGGCGTGGACCTCGCTGCACTGCGTTCGTTCCTGGCGATCACCCGCGTGCTGCTGGCCCGGATGCAGGCCGAGATCGGTGCTGCACACGAGCTTCTTCCCGAGCCTCAGAACGAACAGCTCAATGTTCTGGGGTTCATCGGCCCGGTGGTCGCAGCGGCGATCCCGGCCGGGCTCGCACTGTGGCAGCTGTTCACCCAGAAGGAGACCGCGGAGAAGCACTTTCCCGTCACGATCGACAGCCGTGCCCTGACATTGCTCGTCGCCGGGAACCTGCGGCGGCATGGCATCGAAGTCCTGCATCCCTCGACGCTGGCGCAGGCCTTCAGCCACCTCGGCAGAAACACCGGTGCCCGGACGCCTGCGACACCGGCTGGTGAAATTCGCCGGCAAGCCGATCAGCTGCGCGATGCGCTTGGCCGGATTTCGCAGCGGCTCGGAGCGAAGGAACCGCCGCCAGACGGAGAGAAACTGGCCGGCGTAAAGGCACAGCTCGAGGCAACCGCACGGGTGTTGTCGGCACTCGACGATGCGCTGCCCGGCGCCGGCCCGCAGCTGTTCCGCGGCGACGAAGCGGAAGCGCGGCTGCGCGACAATGGCTACGTTCTCTCGGTCCAGGTGCTGGCGCGGCACCGGACCGAGACAAACCACATGGGCCCACAGGATGCGAACACAGTGGCGGTGCGATCATCGTACAGTCTGGCCGACGCGAACGGGAAGATCGTATCGAGCGACGTCCTGACGGAACACCGGCGGACAGAGGAGACCAGCGACAACATCGAGACCTGGGTGGATGACGGTCAGTAACGTCGGACCGCTCTACAGCCGCTCCATCACCGCCGCGCGAAATCCTCCGCCAGCCGCCACTTGCTGGCGTTGCCTGTGGCGAACGTCAGCTCCTGCAGCCCGCCCGCTCGAGTTGGCCGATGCGCTCGATCAGCTCCCCGGGCGTGCCGACCAGGCAGGTGTCGCGGATCAGCTGCGCGTCGATCAGCTCCGCCTCGCCGGGATGCAGCTTCGTGTAGTGGAACTCTGCGCGCCGGCGGGTCGTGCGGCGTTCGTGCACTTCGTCGAAAATAGGAGACGCGGTCATCCCGTTCGGGCCGAGCATCGCCTTGGTCCGATCCATTTCCGACCGGCGCCGGGCTGCAGCACCGCGACGTTGGTCAGCGCCGCGTTGCGGAAGCCGGTGATGTCGCGGTTGGCCCGGCTCGCACCCTGACGCACATGGCCGGCGTCGGCGACCGCACGCCGCCGGCGGGATGGCGAACACCGTCATCGTGTCCTCGCCCGCCAGACCCATGGCGCGCGGCCCATCCCGAGACATACAGCGGGACCCTCGGTTCCAGGTTGATGTATTTGAAGTCGTGCATCAGCATGCTGACCGGTCGCGACAACGGAACGCGTAGTCGGTCACCTCGCCGCGCAGCAGCGCCGACAGCACGCGAAATGACCCCGGCGAACTCGGCGATGCGCATCGGCCGTGCCCCATGCTGCGCATCGCGGTGTTGCCGGTGCCGATGCCCAGGAACACGTCGCTCGCGGGGCCAGCCGGTTGAGCGTTGCCACTGCCGCGACCTGCACCGGCGGATCCGCGTGCCGCAGATCGCGGTGCCGGGACCGATGCGCAGCGTGCGCGTCGCCCGCGCCGCCAGGGCCAGCACCGCGTAGCAGTCGGAGAACAGCATCTGGCTGTCGGCCACCCAGACCGACGCATAGCCCAGCGCCTCGGCGTGGCTGAAGAAGCCGATTTCGTCGATGTCCGCCATCACTGTGAAGCCGAACTTCATGTCCATGTCCTTCGGACGGCCGTGCCCGAACGTTGCGGGCGTTGATCTGCATCAATGCCGATGTGCACCGGGCAGTTACCCTGCTGCCCGGTGGCTTCGCTCGCAAGTCGCGACGACCCAACGCAAAGCAGGAGATGCTGAATGATCGGCGTCATGATGGACAAGAAGTTCGTTCTCGCGTTCCGGCTGCTGATGGGCTGGACATTCCTCTATGCCGGCGCATGGCAGGTGCTGTCGCCCGACTTCTCGGCGGCGAGCTTTCTCGCGCACACCAAGACGTTCCATGACCTCTATGCACCGCTGACCTCGCCGACGATCGCGCCTACGCTCACCTTCCTGGTCAGCTGGGGTCATCTGTTGATCGGCCTGTCGCTGGTGTCCGGCCTGCTGGTGCGCATCAGCGGCGTGTTCGGCGTGGCGCTGCTGCTCACCTATTGGACGGCGCACATGAACTTCCCGTACATCGAAACCCACGTGAACCTGATCATCGACTATCACATCGTCTATGCGACGCTGACCGCATGGCTGGTCGTGGCCAATGCCGGACGCGTCTGGGGACTGGACGGCTGGCTCGCCGAGCGCCGCGTCGGGCACGGCGGTCGCGCCGCCGCGATGGGCTGACAGCCGATGCCGAACCGGACGGGCGTCGCAGGACGTCCGTCCGGTCTAGCCATTCCCGCTCCCCGGCCCAGATCAGTTGTAGTTGAAGTAGCGCCCGTTCGACGGCAGCGGCCCAATGCTGGGGCCGTAGCTTCCCATGCCATCGGGAACACCCGGTACCGCCTCGTCGCTTTCACTCGGCGGTGCCGGCGGTGGCTGGGTACCGGGTCCGGTGATGCCGAATGATGCAGGGGAACCGTCGCATCCCGCCATGCCGATGGCTGCAATCAGATACATGATGCGTGTCATGGCTCTCCCGGTCTCTTGTGCTGATTGTTCTGCGGCGGCGGCGGCGCATGGACCTGTGGCGCGGCCGGCGGCGGGTGAAAGGCGGCGGCCGGCGGGGCGGTGACGGCGGGCGCCGGAGGGTGGAACGCCGGCTGCGGCGGCGGGTGAAAGGCGGCGGCCGGCGGTGCGGTGACGGCGGGCGCCGGAGGGTGGAACGCCGGCTGCGGCGGCGGGTGAAAGGCGGCGGCCGGCGGCGCGGTGACGGCGGGCGCCGGAGGGTGGAACGCCGGCTGCGGCGGCGGGTGGAAGGCGGCGGCCGGCGGCGCAGTAACAGCAGGCGCTGGAGGATGGAACGCCGCCGGCGGGATGGGCCGCTGAACCGCCGGGGGCGGAACCGCGTGGAATTGCGGCGAGGCGACCGGCGGCGGCGCTATGGCACCCGGCGGTGGCCCGTGAGTAGCCGGGACCTGCCCGCTCAATCCCGGTCGGGCGAGGGCCGGGGGCTGCTGGACGATTGCCCCCGGCGCCGCATGGATCTGCGGCGGAAGGGTCGCTGGCGGGGCACCGACAGCGCCCGGGTTGGCGACCGCCGGGGGCAGGTGCGTGGCGGCGCCGGCACCAGCCGGTCCGGTCCGCAGTTGCGGCGTTGGTTCAGGCGTAACGGCCGGCGACGCAGCGCCGCTCCCCGGACCGACCAGGGAAGGCAGATGCGTGGCGGCACCCTGCCCGGCGACACCCGGCTCGCGCTTGATGGCCGGCGGACCGGCCTGTCCCGGCATGGGCGGCGGGCGCAGCACGGGTGACCCGGTCAGCGGGCGCACGGCGCCGGCGGCAGCCGGCACGGCGCCCTGCGCCGGGCCCTGGGTTGGGCTGTGCAGCGCCGGGAAGCCCTGGCGCGGCCCCATCGCCGCCCCGGGGGCCACACCGGCCACCGCTCCGGCTGGTGCTGCACGGATGGCCGGCCCGGGCGCCACCGCGCGCAACGCCGGTGATGCCGGCGCCAGGTTGAGCTGACGGGCAACCGCGGGGGTGACCCCAATGGTGGTTGGAGCCGGGCGCAGCGGTTGCTGGCCGATCACCGGCCGCGCCTGAGCGAGCTGGGCCGGATCCGTGCGCAGAGATGCGCTGCGCACCGGCCGCGATGCGGTCATCGCAGTTGCGGGCACAATCGTCGTCGCCTGGCGGTTGACGAAGTTGTTGATCGTGACGTTGCGGTTGATCGTGGTGATGTTCGTCACATGGGCGACATTGACCTGCCGAAAGTAGCGGTCGCTCGCCCGGTACCAGGGATGGAACGGCTCGCGCGGCCCGAGCGGCACCCAGCCGACCCGGCCGCTGGCCAGTGCCGCGCCGATGCCGATGCCGACGGCCGCGCCGACGCCCACGAACGTCACCAGCGCCGGTGCGAACACCGGTCTTACAGGGCCGGCGAACGAGCCCGGCACCCAGCACCAGCGGCTGCCGATCGTGGCCCATCGTCCGTAGTGGAACGGCGCAAAGCCCCAGGGCGCAGCATCGACCCAGGTCCAGCCCCATGGCTCGGCATAGGCCCAGCGACCGTCCCGGTACGGGACCCAGTCGGTCTGCACCTGGGGATACCAGACCTGGCCGTATTGCGGGCTGTCCACCCAGGTGCCGTATTCCGCCAGGTCCTCGCCACCGGGCATGGCGGCCACTGCCGGCGGCGGCGCCACGCCGCGCGCCGGCGGCGGCCGCTCGCTGTCGAGCATCGCTGTGAGGAAGGCGTCGCGCTGCGCCGGCCCGACCTGACCCTCGAAGCTGTCGCTGCCGTTCACGCTCGCCGTCTGGTTGGCGCCCACGTCGAGCGTCAGGCCAGGACCCTCGATATGCGCCGCGCCCTCGACGACGGTGACCAGGGTTGGCGTCTGCGTATCGCCTGCCACTACGTCGTAGCGTCCGGGTGACTGCAACGTCACCAGGCCGCGCGGGGTCTGCACCGCGTAGGTCTCGTCGGGTGTCGCCGCGCGAACGCGCAGATAGAGCTCACCCTGCGGCTCGGTCGCCTCGAAGGCGGTATCGGTCAGCGTCGTGACGTCGAGCTCCGTGCCGGGCGCCATCGCGATGCGGCTGGCGGATATCTCGATGACCGCTCTCGCATTCGGCTCCGTCCAGAATGCGTTCCCCTGGACCACCGGATAGTTCGGCGTCGCCGGGTTCCACTGATCCTCGTCCTGGGCGTGGAACGAGACGGTTCCCGTCACCTGCGCGAGCCGGCCAACCCGATCGGGCGGATCGCCGGCCTGCTGATCCGCCGGCGCCGTCTGCGGCGGCGGCGCGCCCTGCGCCAGCACGCGCGGCGCCAGCCCCTGCGTCAGCAGCAGGGCAGAGACCGCCACGGTCGTGCTCAGGCGGAACCAAGGAGTTTGCGTACACATGCGTGCAGGCCCTTCCACGTCAACCGCCATGGCTATGGTTGGGCAAGATGGCGAAATGACGACGTTGCATGCTGGCGACGTTAGCACGACGATGGCATCCCCGACACGCGATTGCCTCCGACGGGCCACCAAAACGCCGCGAAGCCTTCCCAGGTTCGACCTCGGACAGATCGGAGTGCAGGCGATGTTTGGCTCGTTCCGACCGCGCACGCTGCTGCCGCTGGGCGCCGTTGCGCTCGCGCTGGTGCTCGGAGGGTGCGTGTATCCGGCCTACCCGGGTTATGGCTACTACGGCAGCGGCTATTATGGCGGCGGCCCCTATTACGGGGGCGGCGCCGTCGCGTATAGCGGCGGCTGGCACGACCGCTGGCGCTGGCACGATCGCTGGTAGTCAGGGCGTGCGACCGGCGAGCGTCTGCAGGTCATCCATCATCATCGTGGCGTGCTTGCTGCCGGGTGCGATCAACTCGTTCTCCTCGAGTATCACCACGTCCGCTTCGACCAGCGAGCGTCGCCGCGCTTCGGCGTCGATCGGCAGTTCGTAGACGCGACCGCCGACCTGGTGGATGCGGCGCTGATCCCAGTAGAACCATTCGGTGATCGTGGGCGGGCAGGCGAGTTTCAGCAGACCGGAGTTCAGCCCGTGCAAAAAACTCCCGCCGACCTCGGTGATCGCGACCGTGTGACAGCCGCCGGGTGGCGGCGCAGAGGAAAACGTGAGCTCCGGCACTGCGTAATGTGCGTCCGGATGGCGCAGGTTCATGATGTCGAGCAGATCGCGATCGCTGCCTCGCGGATTGTACGACAGCTTCCAGGTGAAGCCGAGGCTTGGTAGCAGCGGCTCCTCCCGCTGGGCATTGATGGCGCCGATCAGCTTCTGCGTGCCAAGGGTCGAGCCGATTGCGTTCCAGTGGATGCCGCCCCGCGGGAACATGTCGATTCCATATTCCTTGCGCGCGGCGATCAGATCCGGATGCGGTGTCGACGACGTGGACCCCATGTCGGGCAAGGATATCGTCATAGATCGCCAATTTTCTCTCCGGGTCGCGGTCCCGGCCGGGACAGTTGAGACCGGCCGGCATATATTCCGGATGCTGCGCCACCTTGGACGGCGTGATCACGTAGAAGAACAGCTTGCCGCGTGATTCGATGAGGTCCTGCGCATGGCGGATCCGGGCGGCCCAGGCGTCGCCCGTCCCGCGCAGCGTGTCCATGTTGCGATTGCAGTATTCATCGACGTAGGACTTCTCGAGCAGCTGCTGGTTCTCGCCGACAACTACATCGGTAGATGCGGCCACGCCGAACACGGTGTAGTAGATCTGACCCTTCCAGGTGACCGCTGTCTTGAACACCGGCGACAGCACGCCGATCGAGCGCGACAGCCACTGCTGGTACTTCCCGGTGAGCACCGAATCGAGCGAGAAGATCGCCGCGCCGTCCTCCATGACCCCGGCGATCGTCGTCTTGGTACGGAAGCGAAGGGCCGGAACGGCCTCGCCGATCGTGGTATTCCACAGCAGGTAGAACCACGAGATCATCAGCACCGACGCGCCGATGATCAGCGGGATGGAGCGCAGCTTCTGCCAGGACAGTCGGTTTCGCATGTCAGAACCGGAAATACAGGAACGGCTTGAACGGATCGGCGACGGCCTTGCCGACCGCGGCCAGGAACATCAGAGACGTCGCCGTCTGCAGCGCGAGCGTCCATCCGGCCCTGGCAAGCACGAAATGCCGCAGCCCGTGGAAGCCAGGCATGCGCGGCAGCGCACAGATCAGCGCGGCGACCACCGCGACAGTGGTCATGTCGGGTTTGATCAAGGGGCCGGCGGTGCTGTCCGGCAGGCCAGGCTGGGCCATGGCACGCAGGAAGTCCATCGCCTGCCCCCAGGATGAGGCGCGGAAGAGCGTCCAGCCGATCATGACGATGACGAAGGTGATGAGATTCGCGACAGGCCGAGGCAGCCGATCCAGCAGGCGGAGCAGGAACAGCCTGTCGAGTACCAGGAACAGCCCGTTGTAGGCGCCCCACACCACATAGGTCCACGCCGCACCGTGCCACAGGCCGGACGCCAGGAAGCAGATCCAGAGGTTGAAGTAGATGCGCGGGGGCGACACGCGGTTGCCGCCCAGCGGGATGTAGAGGTACTCGCGGATCCAGGTGGTCAGCGAGATGTGCCAGCGGCGCCAGAACTCGGTGAGGCTGCACGCGATGTAGGGCTGGTCGAAGTTCTCGCGCAGGCGGAAGCCCAGCATCCGGGCGATGCCAATCGCCATGTCCGAGTAGCCCGAGAAGTCGAAGTAGATCTGGAAGGTGAAGAAGATGACGCCGCACCAGGCGTGGGCGAACCCCACGCTGCCCTGGACGGCGAAGATCTGGTCGGCGCCGGTGGCCAGGGTATCGGCGATCAGCGTCTTCTTTGCCACGCCGACCATGAAGCGTAGGAAGCCCGCCGATATGTCGTCGAACCGCGCGGCGGGTAGCACGCGAAGCTGGCTCTCCATCTCATGGTATTTGATGATCGGTCCGGCGAGCAGCTTGGGGAAGAAGAACACGTAGAGCAGGTAGGTGGACACCGTGGGCGCCGGTCGGCTGATGCGGCGGTAGATGTCCACCAGATAGGTGATCTTCTCGAACACGATGAACGAGACGCCGATCGGCAGCAGGATGTGCGGCACGGTCAGCGGCCCGACCGGGCTGCCCTGCAGCAGCGCGTTCAGGTTCTCGATCAGGAAGCGGGTATATTTGTAGTGGAGCAGGATCCCGATGTTCATCAGCACGCCGGCCGCGAGCAGTGCCCTGGCGCCACGTGATCCGGACGGCAGGCGGTCTATCTTGCGGGCGAACAGGTGGTCTGCCAGCGCCGATGCCAGCACCACCGGGACGAACAGCGGCTCGCTCCAGGCGTAGAACAGGATGCTGGCGCCGAGGATTAGGCCAAGGCGCAGCGCCGCGCGCCGCTCGCCTGCCAGATAAGCCAGATAGAACGTTGGAAAGAAGACAAAAAGGAACAGCGGCTCGTAGAACAGCATGGCCTTGTTTAGGGACCTCGCTCGCGCGCTGGCAATAGCTGGGCTGCGCCTCCCGCCCGTTGCCACTCCGGGCCGGCTCCGATAGGTTCCGCGCCCTGCCTGACACCAGGATTCCGCCATGCACCTGACCGCCGACCGCCTCGACCGGATCCAGCCCAGCCTGACCATCGCGATCGCGACCAAGGCGCGGCACATGATCGCTGAGGGCAAGAACGTAATCTCCGTCTCGCAGGGCGAGCCGGACTTCGACACGCCGCGCAACGTCAAGGACGCGGCGATCCGGGCGATCGAGGCCAACGAGACGCATTACACCGATGTGTCCGGCACACCGGAGCTGCGCCGGGCGGTGGCGGCGAAGTTCAAGCGCGACTTCGGCATCGACTACAGGCCGGACGAGATCATCATCTCGACCGGCGGCAAGCAGGTGATCTTCAACGCCATGCTCGCGACTCTGAACAAGGACGACGAGGTGGTCATCCCCAGCCCGTGCTGGGTCAGCTATCCCGACATCGTCTCGCTGGCGGACGGCAAGCCGGTGCTGGTGCCGTGCGAGCAGAACCACGGCTTCAAGCTGCGCGCCGAGGCGCTGGAGCAGGCGATCACGCCGCGCACCAAGTGGTTCATGCTGAACAACCCGTGCAATCCGACCGGCGCCGCCTACTCGGCCGAGGAGCTGCGGCCGATCTGCGACGTGCTGCTGCGGCATCCCGAGGTGTGGATCTTCACCGACGACATCTACGAAAAGCTCGCCTACGACGGCTTCAGGCCGGCGACCATCGTGCAGGTGGAGCCCAGGCTGCGCGATCGCACAGTGACGATGAACGGCTGCTCCAAGGCCTATGCGATGACCGGCTGGCGGCTGGGCTTCGCCGGCGCGCCGGTCGCACTGATCAAGGCGATGGACAAGCTGCAGAGCCAGTCCACCTCCAACACCAACTCCATCGCCATGGCCGCGGCGGTCGAGGCGCTGACCGGGCCGCAGGAATCGATCGAGGCGATGCGGAAGATCTTCGAGGATCGGCGCAACCTGGTGGTGGAGATGCTGAACAAGGCGCCCGGCCTCTACTGCCACAAGCCGGAAGGCGCGTTCTACGTGTATCCCTCGATCCACGGCTGCATCGGCAAGACCACACGCGGCGGCAAGCCGATCACCGACGACGAGAGCTTCGTGCTGGCGCTGCTCGATGAGAGCGGCGTCGCTGCGGTGCACGGATCGGCGTTCTGCTTTCCGGGGCACTTCCGCATGGCGTACGCCAATTCCACCGAGGAGTTGCACGACGCCTGCACGCGCATCCAGCAGTTCTGCGAAGGGCTGCACTGATGCCCGCCTTCGCCGACCGATTGGGCCGCGTCCAGGTCGCGGCCAGCGTGCAGATGACGATCCGCGCGCGCGAGCTTCGGGCGCAGGGGGTGGATGTCGTCTCGCTCACCCTGGGCGAGCCGAACTTCGCCTCGCCGCGCCACGCGATCGAGGCGGCGCACGCGGCGGCGCTGAAGGGCGACACGAAGTATCCGCCGCAGGACGGCACGCCGGCGCTGAAGCAGGCGATCCAGCGCAAGTTCAAGCGCGACAGCGGGCTGGACTATGCGCTCGACGAGATCTGCGTCACCAACGGCGGCAAGCAGGCGATCTTCAACGCGCTGCTGGCGACGGTGAACCCGGGCGACGAGGCGGTGATCCCGGTGCCGTCCTGGAGCGCCTACGCGCTGATGACCAAGCTCTGCGACGGCGAGCCGGTGTTCGTCACCTGCCCGCAGAACAACGGGTTCAAGCCGCGCGCCGAGGACATCGACGCGGCGATCACGCCGAAGACCAAGTGGCTGATCCTGAACAACCCGAACAACCCGACCGGCGCCTGCTGCTCGGCCACCGAGTTGCGGGCCATCGCCGATGTGATGGTGAAACATCCGCATGTCTGGATCATGTCGGACGACATGTACGAGCATCTGGTGTTCGACGGCTTTGACCATGCGACGATCGCCGCGGTGGCGCCCGAACTGCGCGACCGCACGGTGACGATCAGCGGTGCATCGAAGGCCTATGCGATGACCGGATGGCGCATCGGTTTCGCCGGTGGACCGAAGAACCTGATCCGGGCGATGGTGAACATGCAGGGCCAGGCGACCGCCGGCGTGTCCACCGTCGGCCAGGCGGCCGCCGCGGCGGCGCTGGACGGACCGCAGGACGGCGTCGCCGAGCAGATCGTCGCGTACCGCAACCGGCGCGACATGGCGGTGGAGATGCTGAACGCCTGCAAAGGCATCAACTGCCACAAGCCGGAAGGCGCGTTCTACGTGTTTCCCAACGTCGCCGGCTGCCTCGGCAGGACGACGGCGGGCGGGCGGCGGCTGGGGACCGATCAGGACGTGTGCATGGCGCTGCTCGAGGAGGCGCATGTCGCGACGGTGCATGGCGCGGCGTATGGCATGAGCCCCTATCTGCGCGTCAGCACCGCGACCGACGACGCGTCGCTGGCGGAAGGCTGCCGCCGCATCGCTCGGTTCTGCGAAGGACTGCATTGACCGATTGGTCGATCCGACCGGGCCGCGATTCGGATGCCGACGGCTTCATAGCCGTGATCGCGGCCTGCTGGGCGGCCTATCCCGGGGTCATCCTCGACGTCGATGGCGAGATGCCGGAACTGCGTGGCGCTCGCCACACACTACACCGCCAAAGGCGGAGCGTTGTGGGCCGCCGAGAGCGAAGGGCATCTCGTCGGCATGGTCGCAACGGTCCCGCAAGGTGCGGGCGTTTGGGAGGTCTGCCGCGTCTACGTCTCGCCATCGCTGCATGGCGCCGGCCTCGGCCACCGCCTGATCGAGATTGCCGAGGCGCATGCGGGCGCCGCGGGCGCCACGCGGCTCGTGCTGTGGAGCGACACCCGGTTCGACCGCGCCCACCGCTTCTACGAGAAGCGCGGCTACGTCCGCCATGGCCCGATCCGCGTGCTGCAAGACGTCTCGAAGTCGCTCGAATTCGCCTATGCCAAGCCGGTGAACGGGATGGAGCGGCTCGATGCCGCCGCCGCGGCCTCCGCGGTGCCGCGGCTGGCAGAGATCCTGTGTGCCTGCGTCGATGCCGGCGCGTCCGTGTCCTATCTGCCGCCGCTCCCGCCCGACGTCGCGCGCGCATTCTGGCGACGCATGGCGGCGGATGTCGCCGCCGGCACCCGCGTCCTGTTGGCGGCCTGGGACGCCGGCACGCTGGTCGGCACCGTCATGCTGGAGTTCGCCTCATCCCCCAACCAGCCGCATCGCGCCGAGGTGCAGAAGCTGCTGGTGCATCCCGCGGCGCGCCGGCGCGGCGTCGCGCGCGCATTGATGGCGCGTCTGGAGCAGGAGGCATCGCACGCCGGCCGGACGCTGCTGACGCTCGACACGCGTGCTGGTGACGCGGCGGAGCGGCTTTACCGAGCCCTGGGATGGCACGAGGCGGGCCGTATACCGGGCTATGCGCTGAACGCCGACCGCACGCCTTGCGACACGATCTTCTTCTGGAACGATGCAGTAGCGCCGTTTGCTGTCGCCAGGGCGGCGTGCTAACGGCAGCCCGCACATGGATACCGTTGTCACGCCCGCAGCCAGGAATGCCCTTCTGGATTTGCGGGGCAATCCGGGCTTCGCCACCCGCAACCGCCTGGCGGTGTGCGACGTGCAGGAAGGCGTGCGGCTGCTGCCGCTGGCGTGGAAGCTTGGCTGGCTGGACATCAGGCTGCGCTATCGCGGATCGACGCTGGGTCCTCTGTGGCTGACGCTCTCGACCGGCATCATGGTCGGCGCGCTGGGCTTTCTGTACGCGCGCATCTTCCACACCGACGTGCAGAGCTATCTTCCGTTTCTTGCCCTGTCGATCGTGCTGTGGGGATTCCTCTCCACCATTGTCGCGGAGTCCTGCACCGCGTTCACCGAGTCCGAGGGGGTCGTCCGCGCGGTGCGGATTCCGTTCTTCCTGTTCGCGATCCGCGTGCTGATCCGCAATATCCTCGTGCTCGCGCATAACGTCCTGGTGATCGTGGTGGTCGACGTGGTGTTCCGGGTCTGGCCCGGTTGGCACGGGCTGCTGGCGCTTCCGGGGCTGTTCCTGTGGGGTATCAACGCGCTGGCGTTGGTCCTGCTGTTGGGTACGTTCTGCGCGCGGTTCCGCGACATCCTGCCGATCGTGTCGAGCGTGATGCAGATCGCCTTTTTCGTCAGCCCGATCATATGGAATCAGGACCAACTCGGCAGCGGCCAATGGGTGTTGCCGTTCAATCCATTCTTCAGCCTGCTCGAGATCGTTCGTGCTCCGTTGCTGGGCGCCCTGCCGGGTCTCACCATCTGGCTGTCCGCGGCACTCTACAGCATCGTCCTCTGGGTCCTGGCGTGGGGTCTGTTCACGCGGGCACGCGGGCGCATCGCGTTCTGGATCTGAGAGGGCGGGCGACGTGAGCGGTCCACGCATCCGCATCGAGGACGTCTCGGTCTCGTTCCCGCTGTATCACGGCAACGCGCGCAGCCTGAAGAAGACCGTGCTCGCCGCCGCATCCGGACGGCTGGGAGAGGACCGTCAGCACCGCGTCGTGGTGCAGGCGCTGCGCGAGATCAGCTTCGATCTGCAC
This sequence comes from uncultured Alphaproteobacteria bacterium, assembly GCA_963812075.1. Taxonomy (GTDB): domain Bacteria; phylum Pseudomonadota; class Alphaproteobacteria; order Acetobacterales; family Acetobacteraceae; genus JAMXLO01. Next base: position 547,070 of record CAWETN010000008.1, on the reverse strand, counting down.
GGCGGCGATCGCCTCGGACTGATCGGCGCGAACGGTGCCGGCAAGACCACACTGCTGCGCACCCTGGCCGGCATCTATGAACCGGTGACCGGCCGCATCGAGATCCGCGGCCGGCTGAACGCGCTGCTGGATGCCAGTCTCGGCATGAACATGGAGTTGACCGGCCGCGAGAACATCATGCTGCGCGGCCTGTACAGCGGGCTGCCCCGGCCGGCGCTGGCGCGACTGGAGGACGATGTGGCGGAGTTCGCCGGGCTCGGCGACTTCCTCGACCTGCCGGTGCGGATCTACTCGGCGGGGATGATGATCCGGCTGGGCTTCGCGCTCGCCACTGCGATCCGGCCGGAAATCCTGGTGATGGACGAATGGCTGCTGGTCGGCGATGCGGAATTCATCGAACGGGCGCGGCATCGGCTCGAGGCGATGGTGCGCGGCGCCGACATTTTTGTGCTCTCGAGCCATGACACTGCGACCATAACGACATGGTGCACCCGGGCGATCTGGCTGGACCAGGGACGCCTGCGGCTCGACGGTCCGCCCGATCAGGTGGTCGACGCTTATCTGGGCCGCGTTGCCGCGCCAGCGGTGGCCGTCACCGCCGGCTGAACTGCGATCAAGTGATCGCGTGCGCGAGCAGCGTGTTCAGCGAAACCGGGCCGGAAGCCTCGAGCTTTGCCACCGCGTAGCTGGCACCGCCCGCAGCTCCGTCCGGATCGACCTTGATCACCGTGCTCGACCCGCTGGTCGTCAGCTTGACGAAATCGCCGATGCCCGCACGATCGCCCTTCCATCCAGTGCCGGCCAGCATGTGGCGCAGATCGAGGCGGTCGCCGTTCTGCAGCACGTAACCGAGGATGTCGTCGTAGCCCTGTCCTCCGGCGGCCAGCACGATCGTGTTGTTGCCGCCGCTGTCCATCAGCGCGTTGTTGCCCGCGCCGGCGTCGATCACGTTGCCCGCGCCGGCATAGCGGATCGTATCGTTCCCGGCACCCGTGACGATGCTGTTCTGGCCTCGATAGGCGTGGATTGTTTCCGTCCCGCCGGTCGCCCTCACCACGTCGCCGGTTCCGCCGATGAAGATGATGTGGTCACCGGCGCTCGCGACGATCTGCACGTTGCTCGCATTGTCCACCACCTGCGGTGACTGTGATGCGAGGAGGTGCGTACCTGCGGCCCCCCTTCCCACCACGCCGACGCCGGGATGCGTCACCGCGACGGCGATAGTTTTACTGCCCTCGAGGCCGGACTGGTCCCACACGTCCAGTGACACCGAGGCGTTGGCGGTCGCGGCAGTGAACGACAGCGACTTCAATGCTGCGTCCAGCTGAGCGAGCGTGCCGGTCAGGTGGATGGCACGGCTTCCCGAGCCTGCCGCCGGCGCACCGCTCGCGTCCTGCATGGTCAGCGCCCCGCTGCTTGCCGTGACATTGAGTGCGAGGTTCCCCGGTGCCGCGGCCGCCCATGCGTCCACGATCGAGGTTGCCGCAAGCTTGACGGTTTTCCCGGCTGCGACTGTCGCACCGGACCGTGCGGCAATGACCGGTGCAGCATGCTGGCTGCCTGAGTCGGGCGTCGTCACCGGCGTTCCGGTGCCCCCGCCACTCGGCGGGACGACACTGTTCGCCACCTCGATGACCACCGGATGATCCGGCACGATGAAGGTGAAGCTGCTGGTGCCGGCCGTCGCCTGCACGGCGGCGGCGCCCGTCAGCGGATCGAACAGCCTGATCGCTTGCGCAGCCGATCCGAGCGTCAGCGTCGCGCCATGTGCTGCGGCATGTTCGTTCCACACCGACAACCAGAACGAGCCGTCCGACTTCTGCATCAGCACGGTGCTGTCGCTCGACGACAGGCTGTAGCTCAGCGAGCCGGGATGAAAGGCGCCGGGCGCGGAATTGGCAAGAATGCTGGTCAGATTGTGCAGCGCCTGGCCGGCAGGCTTCGCCGTCCCGTTCGGGTTCATCAGGCCGAACCTGCCGGACCCGTCGTCGTACAACGCGTAGAAATAGGTCTTCGGGTTGCCGTACTTGATGCCGTCGAACGCCGCATCGAGTATGTAGCGGGCGATGTCGGCTGGGCTGAAACCCTGGCTCTCGTCCCACCCGATCTCGGTGGTGATCACCGGTCGCGACGGCGCGGCCAGGTGAGCCAGCCCGTTCAGCCGATCGATGGTGTCATCGGGCAGCTGTCCGGCTACCGGATAGGTATGCGCATTCGCGTAGTCGGTGGCGGCGGACAGGTCGCCCACCTTGTCGTAGTTGCCGCGCCAGTTGTTGGCCGCACTCCAGCCCGACCCGAAGGACATGTTGACAACCGGCAGTCCGAGCTGCCGCCCAAGCGAATCGACCTGGTGCTGGAACTGTGCGGTTGCGGCCAGGGTGTTGCCGAGCGAGGCGGGGTAGGCGTCGTCCTCCTCGTTGCCGCCCTCGAGGGCGTTGAGGATGCCCTCGCTGGCGAGCTGTCCGACGAACCCCAGATCCATCGCCATGCCGGCGGGCGAGGTCTCCGCTATATAGTCGTCGAATTCGGCACCGGTCGCCTGGGCGACCTGCTGCCAGAGCGCGGCGTCGGTTGGCACTTCTGCACTGTCGCGAAGGTTGACCAGCCCGAGGTAGCGGATGGCGCTCTCCACCGCGGCGACGTTCTCGTAGCCGTAGGCCGCGAAGTCCAGATGCGTATTAACTCCCAGTGTGTGGACAAAATCGGAGGCGCTGATTGCGGTTGTCATTAGGAAAGCATCCCTGGAAATATGGGCGACGAGCCGCCGCCGGCTGAACGGCCTCTTGCGACGAGGCTTCGCGACGGTTGGCACGTGCGGGCACATGCCGTTGCGGATTCAAATTTACCTGGCTTCCCCCGAAGCCGTTCAGCGGAAGTAACGCTACCTCTGAATGCGACCGCGGATCATTTTCGCCACCGGCATGGACAACAGGTAACCCAACGGAGCGGGCGGATCAACAACGCGCGAGCAATTCGCTCGCTTTTCTGTTATTTCGCTACGCGACAGGGCGCTGAAATACGGTCTTTTTCCTAACAGTGGTATATAGAAATCGCTCAATAGCGACGTCCCAAGCATCCAAACTGGTTTCGGTATTAAAAGAGTCGATCTGTTGGACTAAACAGAAACCTCGGTCGCGCTTCCAGCAATGATGCTCTATCGTTATAGGTTTCTCTGTGGTGATCAGGCGCCCGGCCGATCTCGCCAGTCCATGCACGTTTACGAAACAAAATGCCTTCCCAACGTTGTAGCTGGCCCCTGCCCCCGGCACCCGCGTAGACTCCCCGGATCATCCGGAAGGAGCGCTTCGCATGTCACTCAGCCGCGAATTCGCCGGATTCGTTGCCGGACTACAGTACGCTGACCTGCCAGCTGCCGTGGTCGATCGCGCCAAGGGCGTCACGCTCCAGGCGCTGACGTCCGCTCTGGTCGCCCACAACATGCCGGCGTCGCGCCAGGCGCTCGCCCTCATGCGGGACGAGGAGCAGGGCGGCGGTGGCGTCGCCACAGTGTTGGGCAGCGGCACGCGGCTGACCAAGGCCGGCGCCGCCTTCGTCAATGCGGAGATGGTTCTGGCCGGCGGCAAGTGGGACACGTTCCGCATGCTGACGCATCCGGGCACTGCGATCATTCCTGCCGCGCTGGTCGCGGCCGAATTGACCGCCGCCTCCGGCGAGGCCTTCATCACAGCGGTGGCCGCCGCTTACGAAGTTATGGAGCGGATGGCTGCCGAGTTCATCCCCACGGTGATGTCGCGCGGCTTCCACGCCGGTCCGGTGTTCGGCATCTTCGGCGCCGCGATCGCAGCGGCGAAGCTGATGCAGCTCGATGCGGAGCAGATTCACAGCGCCATCGCACAGTGCGTCAACCTCGCCGCCGGCAACCTGGAAGGTGCGCGCAGCGGCGGACGGTCGCTGCGCGAGGGAGGCGCTGTACGCAACGCACTGCTGGCGGTGGCGATGGCACGCCACGGCACGCCGGGCGGCGAGACCACATTGGAAGGGGAGGCCGGCTTCTATCATGCCTATGCCGGCGACAATCTCGGGCGCCTGGCCTACAGCTTCACCGGCAAGACCCGCACGGACATCGCCAGCATCACGAAGAACCTTGGCCGGGACTGGATCTTCCTGGAGACGCTGTACCGCATCTATTCCACCGCCGGCTACAATATCGCGCATATCGACGTGACCGCGCGGCTCTGCGAGGAACACAATATCACCTACGTTGACATCGATCGCATCGAGGCGGTGGTGAACTGGTTCGAGACCGAATACCCCAGCCCCGCCTTCCCGACCCCAGGCAGCGACGGCCAGCCGCGGGTCGGCAGCACGCAGTATTTCACCGCCTACGGCGCAGCCACGCGCGGCTACCCTCTGCTGCGCGGCGCGCAGCCGGGCCCCGGCGAAAGCGATCCGCCCGAGGTGCTCGACCTGATGCACCGCGTCACGCTGATCCCGATGGTCCGCCGCACTCTGTTCGGCCCTCGCATCACCGTGTTCACCAAGGACGGCCGCAGCCACACGCGCGAGGGCACCGGCCGCGAGTTCATCTGGGACTTCGAGGAACACGCGCGCCGCATCCAGCCGGTGGCTCCTGGTCTCGCCATCTCGCCGGCGCAGTTCGCCGAACTGATCGATGCATGCCGCAGGCTCGACGGCATCGAAGGCGCAGGACACACGCTGATCGCGCTGACCGTCCCGCGAGAATAATCTGCGGTTGACCGGACGGGTTCGCTTCTGCAACGCTCGCGCCGGCAGGCCGCACAGACGGCCGCCGGCAGGAGGAATGCATGGCCCAGACCATCGAGGGCTTCGTCGGATCGTCGCTCGACGAAGCGCGCATGAGCCCGATCCACTGGCGTGTCTTCGCGCTGATCGCTGCGGGCTACTTCTTCGATGTGGCGGACTACGTGATCCTGGGCTCGCTGATCCCCGATATGACGCGCAGCGGCTTCGCCACTGCGCCGCAGATTGCCACCGTGGCCAGCGCCACACTGTTCGGCCTGTTCGTCGGTGCCCTGGCACAGGGCGAGTTCACCGACCAATTCGGCCGCAAGACGGTGTATCAGTTCAACCTGCTGCTTTACGGGCTCGCCACGATCGCCGCGGCGTTCTCGCCCAACTATATCTGGCTCGCCGCGCTGCGTTTCATTGCCGGTATCGGTCTCGGCGCCGAGCAGCCGCTGTGCTTCGCCTATGCCGGCGAATATGCGCCGAAGAACATCCGTGGCCGCTTCATCGCCGGCATTCAAATGATCGGCGGCGCCTGGTCATGGCCGCTGTCCACGCTGTTCGCCCTCAGCTTCCGCGACACGCTGGGCTGGCGCGGCATCTGGATCGTCATCGGCGCGTGCGCGCTCGTCGTTTTCCTGTTCCGCTTCTCGCTGCCGGAGTCGCCGCGCTGGTTGGCGCTCCACGGGCAGGGCGAGCGCGCGCTCGATCTGCTGAAGCGCATGGGCATAGCGCCGCCGCGCGAAAAGCTGACGACCGACGCCGCCAGCAACACGCGCAGCGACCCGATCGTGGTGGTATTCCGCGACTACCGCGGCCGGGTCATCGCCGGCATGGTCTGCTTCGTCGCGTTCTTCGGGGTGGCACTTGGCCTTGGCACCTGGCTGCCGAACATGATGGCCGATCGCGGCATGACCATCACCAAGTCCCTCACCTACACATTCGGCATGCAGCTCGCTTTTCCGTGCGCCAGCCTGTGCATGATGTATGCGCTGGAGCGCTTCGGGCGGAAGCCGACCTCGATCGTGTCGTTCGTGTGCGCCGGTGCGTTCGCCATCGCATTCGCCAACGCAACCAGCGACACCATGCTGCTGGCGGTCGGCTTCTGCATGATCTTCTTCATCCAGTTGGCCGGCAACTCGATGCAGATCTTCGCCTCCGAGGTGTTCCCCACCAATGCGCGCGCCTCGGGCTTCGGCTTCGCGCAAGGCACCGGCCGGCTGGCGACCGCCTTCATCATCCCGGCGATCCTATGGATCCAGAGTGGCTACGGTACCAGCGTGGTATTCGGCTGCATTGCCGTCGTGCTGCTGATCGCAGCCTTCACGGTGAAGCTGCTTGGCCCTGAATCGCGTGGCGTGCCGCTGGACGTGCTGGCGCCGCCCACCGCGTAGGCCCCGCCGTTACCCCGCGATGCGGACCGGCATTGAAGCGATGCCGCGGATGAAGTTGGCGTAGACGCGCTTCGGCTCGTCCACCAGCTCGATCGTCATGCCGCGCTTCAGGATCTCCTCCCACAGGATGCCAAGCTGCATCTCGGCCAGGCGGTTGCCGACGCAGCGGTGGATGCCGAAGCCGAACGACAGATGCTGGCGCGGCCGCGCTCGGTCGATGATGAACTCGTTGGCCCGCGGGATCGCCTCCTCGTCGCGGTTGCCGGAGATGTACCACATCACCACCTTGTCACCCTTACGGATCGCCTTGCCGCCGATCTCGCCGTCGGCCAGCGCGGTGCGCCGCATGTGCATCACCGGCGTCTGCCAGCGGATGACCTCCGGCACCAGACTCGGAATCAGCCCGGGGTTCTCACGCAGCTTCCGGGTACTCGTCGGGATGGTGGTTCAGTGCCCACACTCCCCCTGAGATCGAATTGCGCGTCGTCTCGTTGCCGCCGACGATCAACAGCGTCAGGTTGCCCAGGAACTCCTGCGGCCGGTTGATCAGGTCGCGCGTCGATTCGCCATGCGCCAGCATCGACACCAGATCCGGCCGCGGCTCGGCCTTGGCACGCTCATGCCAGAGTTCGGTGAAGCACTCCAGCGCCTCGGTCAGGATCTCCAGCCGCTTCGCCTCGGAATCCACCACCGTGCCGGCGTTCACGTCGGCGATCGCGCAGTCCGACCAGTAGACCAGCTTGTGGCGGTCGGCGAACGGGAAATCCATCAGCGTCGTCAGCATCTGGATGGTGAGCTCGATCGATACGTGCTGCACCCAGTCGAACGTCTCGTTGCGCGGCAGTGCGTCGAGGATGGCGCCGGCGCGCCCGCGGATCGTCGTGGACAGCTTGTTCAGGTTCATCGGCGCCACGATCGGCGAGACCACGCGGCGCTGCTCGTCGTGCTTCGGCGGGTCCATCGAAATGAAGCTGGCACGGCGATATTCCATCGGCCGGTCGGTGATCGAGATGCCGCCCAGCATCGCCTCGGACGAGTAGGTGTGGTGGTCCAGCTCCACGCCCATGATGTCCCTGTACCTGGTCACCGACCAGTACGAGCCGTACATGCCGTCCTTGGTGTAGTGCACCGGGTCCTCGCGGCGCAGGCGCTCGAAATACGGATACCAGACGTCGTCCTGGTACAGTTTCGGATTGCTGACGTCGATCGCATCGAGCGGCAGCGCATAGACGTCCTCAGCCGGATCGACGTGCACAGGTGCATTCATGGACGACATTCTCCTGTTCCCGCCCTCAGACTAGCGGAAATCGCCGCCGCCGACAGCACATCATGCGTCGCCGCTATCGAACCGAGACTGTCACGGCATTTCCGCCGACGGCGGCGCGCAGGCACGTTGCCGGCATCAACCGAACGGGAGCCCCTGTGCCATGTTCACGCACTGCGCAAAAGCCGCCTCGCTGGCCCTGCTGGCGTTCACAGTAACCGCCGCAGCGCCCGCCGACGAAGGCGTGGTCAAGGCCCGGAGCGCCTACCCGATGGCCGAGACCATCGACCGCATCAGGCAGGACGTCGCCGGCAAGGGCATCACGTTCTTCTCCGCCATCGACCAGGCGAAGCTCGCCGCCGATGCCGGCATCGCGCTGCGCCCCTCGACGCTGTTGATCTTCGGCAATCCCGCACTCGGCGCGCAGTTCGTCACCTCGAACCCGGTCGCCGGCCTCGACTGGCCGGTGCGGCTGTTGGTGTTCCAGGATGCGAACGGCGCCGTGTGGACCGCCTATACGGACTTCGACTGGATCGCGCGGCGCCACCGCATCACCGACCGCCAGGCGGCGTTCGGCAAGGCCACCGAGGTGATCCGGTCGATCACCGCCACGGTTCAGGCACCCGCGCTGCGCTGATCGAAGTGGCCGGCGCGCGCCGCCATGCCGATCAGGTTGACGATCAACCGCCCCGCCGTGATGCAGGTGATCTGGTTCACGTCGTCGCGCGGCGTGATCTCCACCACGTCCATGCCGACGACGCGGCCCTTGCGCACCAGACCGTGGACCAGCTTGCGGGCCTGGTCGAATGTCACGCCGCCCGGACAGGGCGCCGCCACCGCCGGCGCGATAGACGGGTCCATGCCGTCCAGATCGACGGTCAGGTAGTAGCGCCCGCCGTCAGGAATGCGCGTCTAGCACGGCATCCATGCCGATGTCGTGCAGCTCCCACGCCGGGATCAGGTGCGCGCCGTAGGCGAGTGCCGCGTCCACCTCCTCCTGCCGCGCGCTGCCGGTGGCGCGCAGGCCGATCTGGAAGATCTCGCCGATATGCGCCATCTCGGAGGCGCGGCGGATCGGGCTGGACAGACCCTCGCGCACGCCGTTCACCTCATCGCGCCAGTCGATGTGCTGGTCGATCTGCACCAGCGTGATCGGACCGCGTCCCTCGAACGCGCGCAGCACCGGGATCGGCACGGCATGGTCGCCGCCCAACACGATCGGCACTGCGCCAGCGTCCAGAATCGCCCGCACCGCCTGCTCGGTGCGGCGCGAATGCGCGGCCGGGTCACCGAGTTCGCTGCGGATGTCGCCGCAGTCGACCGCGCGGATCGGGCGTCCGTCGTACAGTGTGCCGCCCAGATCGAAGTCGTAGCGTTCGAGCGAACGCACGATGCGCGATGAGGCGGCGCGCATCGCGGTGGGCCCGTTGCTCTGGTCGTTGGTGACGTCCTCGAGCGAATACGGCTGGCCGTACGGCACGCCGAGGAAGGCGATGTCCGCGGCCAGTCCGTCCAGCGTGCTGACCGGCTCGGACCCGAGGAACGTCTCCGGCGTGCGCCGGGGCGCTGTTGTCAGTGTCACCCTGTTCTCCTGCTTGTATCCTGGCGGCGTACCCGCATGATCGGGGGCGATGACGCAGCACCGCAAGATGCACCTGGTGGCCTTCCTGCTGGCGGGACCGACCGCGCACCATCACGGTGCCTGGCGTCACCCCGAGGCCGATCTCGGTTTTTTCACCCCCGCCTGGCACGAGCACATCGCGCGCGTGCTGGAGCAGGGCAGGTTCGACAGCCTGTTCTTCGCCGACATCCTGGGGCTGTACGATCTCTACGGCGGCAGCTTCGCCTCGATCCTGCGCTGCGGTGGCCAGATGGGACTGCTCGATCCGATCCCGCTGCTGTCGATGATGGCACGCGCCACCAGCCGGATCGGCCTCGGTGCCACGCTGTCGTCCACCTTTTATCCGCCGTACCACCTGGCACGCTCGCTGGGCACGCTGGATCTGCTGAGCGGCGGGCGGGTGGCGTGGAATGTGGTGGCCTCGCACGGTCACCTGGAGGCGCAAAACTTCGGCCTCACCGAACTGCCGCCCCGCGATGCGCGCTACGACTATGCAGACGAAGTGGTGGAGGCGGTCTGCCGGCTGTGGGAGAGCTGGGACGCCGATGCGCTGGTGCTCGACAAGCAGCGCGGCGTGTTCGCCGATCCGGACAAGGTGCACTACGCCAACTACCAGGGACGCTGGATCAGCACGCGCGGCCCGCTGACCGTGCCGCGCTCGCCGCAGGGCCGGCCGGTGATCATGCAGGCCGGGTCATCGCCGCGCGGCCGCGATTTCGCCGCGCGCTGGGGCGAGCTGGTGTTCACCCTCCAGCACAGCAAGGCCGACATGTCGGCGTTCTACCAGGACCTGAAGGCCCGCGTGGCCGCGCAGGGCCGGGCGCCGGAGCAGTGCCTGATCCTGCCGTCGATCGACATCATCCTGGGCGAGACCGACGCGATCGCCCGCGAACGGCAGCACTATGTCAACGAGCTGGTGCAGACCGAGGCCGGGATGGCGCAGATGTCCGGCCATATCGGCGTCGATCTGTCGCGCTTCCCGCCGGACCAGAAGCTGGCCGACATGGACATCGAGGCAGGCTCACGCGGCTCGCTCGACGTGATCCTTCAAGGCACCGAGGCGCAGGGGCTGACGCTCGGCGAGGCGGCGCGCCGCTTCGCCACCAGCGAGCTGTGTCCGCAGATCGTCGGCTCTCCCGAGACGGTGGCCGACCAACTGCAGGACCTGTTCGAGGCGCGCGCCTGCGACGGCTTCATCCTGACGCCGACGCTGATGCCCGGGATGTTCGAGCAGTTCGTGCGCGCCGTGGTGCCGGTCCTACAGGCACGCGGGCTGTTCCGGCGCGACTACGCCGGCACGACGCTGCGCCAGCACTTGCAGGACTGATCGGTTTAAGCAACGAGATAGCCCGTCCATGTCGGTTCGGGCCTGGGTTGGGCTACGGGGCCTCGGCCACTTGCAGGAGGTGCGCCGTCTCCGTTCGCGCCCGGAGAGCCTGAAGACCGCCGTCCGCACCGCACGCATGTGCTTCCACCACGTCATTGCGCGGTGCGCCGCGACGAAGCAAGCTCGGTGAAGGCGGGCACGATCATCGAGATTGCTTCGCTACGCTCGCAATGACAGTGGAATGACAGGTTGCAACAATGCAAATCGCAGTCACCGGCGGCCTCGGCCGCCTCGGCCGCTACGTTGTGGGCGGACTGGCGCAGCACAGCGTCCGCGTTCTCGACATCGGCGCCGATGCCGATTGCCGTGTAGACCTGCGCGATCTCGACGCGCTGCGCGCCGGCCTGCGCGGCGTCGAGGTCGTGGTGCATCTTGGCGCCATCGACCGGTCGGTCGCCACCGACGATGCGGCGACGATGCAGGTCAATGCCATGGGCACCTGGAACCTGTTCGAGGCAAGCCGGCAATGCGGCGTGCGTCGCGTCGTGCACTGTTCCAGCAGTTCGGTGCTGGGGCTGGATCACACCAACCGGCATATGCCGCCGTGCTATCTGCCGATCGACGAGGCGCATCCAACGCGCCCGTCCGACGCTTACGGCCTCAGCAAACTGTGCGGCGAGCGGATCGCCGAGGCCTATGCGCGGCGCGGCATGGAGGTGATTGTCATCCGGCCGTGCTTCGTCGCCTTCCCCGATATGGCGGACTTCATGGCCGGCCGGGCCGGACCGGAAGGGCGCAGCGAGCCGATGCCGTACCTGCGCACCTATGTCGGCCCGGAGGACTGCGCGCGGGGTTTCGCCGCCGCGGCGGCCGTCGCGCATGAAGGCTTCGAGACGTTCTTCCTCGCCGCTGCCGATGCGTTCGCCGTCGAGCCTACGGTCGCGCGACTGGAAGCCCTGTACGGAACGCCGATCGCGCTGCGCGATGCTGCGCTGTATGGGAGCCTGCCGAATGCCTCGCCGATCAGCCACGCGGCGGCGCAGCGGCGCCTCGGCTGGACCCCCACGACACGCTGGACGGGAGAGGCGATCACCGCTTGACTGTGCCGGGATCGCCGGGGGATCGCTCCATGGAGTTGAACAATCAGGTGGCGCTGGTGACTGGCGCCGGACAGGGCATCGGCAAGGCCGCGGCCATGGCGCTCGCCGCCGCAGGCGCCCACGTCGTTGTCGCCGACATCGACCAACAGAAGGCCGAGGCGACGGCGGATGCGATTTTGGCGCGGCAGAAGAAGGCGCTCGCGGTGCAGGCCGATGTCGGCGACCTGGCGGAGATCGACCGCATGGTGCGCCAAGCGCTCGACCGGTTCGGCCAGATCGACGTGCTGCTGAACAACGCGGGTGTGACGCGGCGGGCCGATATCATGGATCTCACCGAGGCGGACTGGGACCGCATCCACCGGGTGAACGCTAAGGGCGTGTTCTTCTGCCTGCAGCGCGTGGCGCGCGAGATGATTCCGCGCCGCAGCGGGCGGATCATCAACATCGCCTCGATCGCCGGCAAGGGCTACGAGGGCACGTCGAACGCCGCCTATGCCGCGAGCAAGGGCGCGGTGATCGCACTGACCAAGACCGCTGCGCAGCAGCTGGGCAGGCACAACATCAACGTCAACTCGGTCTGTCCGGGTGTGACGCGCACCGCGCTGTCAGAGGCGAACCTGCTGGTCCGCGCGCAAGAGGCAGGCGTCAGTGTCGAGGAGATGGACCGGAGGAGGGCCGAGGTGATCCCGCTGAAGCGGGCGAACGATCCGGAGGACATCGCGGCGATGGTGGTGTTCCTCGCCTCGCCTGGCGCGCGCAACATCACCGGCCAGTCGTTCAACATCGATGGCGGGCTGATTCCCGACTGAACCGAAAGAGAGGAGACGATCGATGGCCGCAGACCCTAACCACCTCGTCCTGACCGGCGAGAACCCGTTCATCCGACTGAGCCAGACCGACGGCGGCGCCTTCACCACCAACGCCAGCTTCTGGCGCATCATCCACTGCCCGGCGGGGCCGGGCCATGTGCTGTACATGCGGAGCGAACTCACCAACGACCGCTGGCGGATCTATTCCGACAACATCGCCATGGCGCGCTGGCTGCAGTCCACCGTGCAGGGGATGCTGAACGCGGAACTGGCGGACCACGCGATTCCGGTGACGGATGCGGAGTTCTCCAAGGAAGGCGACATGCGCTACTTCTGGACCGAGCGCGCGGTGTCGTACGACGAGGAGATCGCTCTGACCTGGTACAATGTCGGCGAGCCACTGCTGATCCACACCCAGCCGAACGCCGAACCCGGCCGCCCCTACGGCGTGTGTACCGTGCTGATCCCGGCACTTGGCGCCCGGCTGACGCGGAATGGCGTGCAGGCGATGGGCCAGCCCTGGCCGCGCGAACGCGAGGGCAAGCCGTTCAGCACCTGTGCGCTGGCGTTCTCGGAGAGCTGGACCGAGGCGCGGTAACTACCCACCGTCGTCCTGGATGGGATAGGCGGCAAATGCGATCCGATCCCGAACTTCCCACAAGGACACCGCCGGAATGCCATTGCGTTGCGATCTGATCATTCGTGATGCCACCGTTTTCGATGGCACCGGTGCGCCCCGCTTCAATGCCGATGTCGGGGTGACCGGCGATCGCATCGTGGCGGTGGGCGATCTTGGCGGAGCGGGCGCCGACCGGGAGGTCATCGCCAACGGCAATGCAGTTGCTCCGGGCTTCATAGATGCCCATACGCACGATGACCGGGCGGTTCTCTGTGGACCGGAATGCATGCTTTGTAAGATGTCCCAAGGCGTATCGACCGTGGTGGTCGGCAATTGCGGCATCAGTCTGTCGCCGGTCCGCATGGCTTCCCGGCCGGTGCCGCCACTCGACCTGCTGGGAGACGAGAGCTGGTGGATCTTCGACAGCTTTGCCGCATATGCCGACCGCCTCCGGCGCGCTGCACCTCCGGTGAACACTTATGCGCTGATCGGTCACATGTCTCTGCGCATGGAGGCGATGGCTGGCGATACGCAGAGAGCTGCTACGGCGAAGGAAGCGGCGCAGATGCAGCGCCGGCTCGCAAACGCACTGGCGGAGGGAGCTTCCGGGTTCTCAACCGGGCTGTACTATCCGCCGAACATGATGGCGCCTACGGACGAGGTTGTTGCCGTTGCCGCGGCTCTGACAGACGCTGGCGGACTTTATGTGACGCATATGCGCGACGAGGCCGATGATGTGCTGGTCTCGATCGAGGAGACATTGTGCATCGGTCGGGCGGCAAATGTGCCAGTCGTGATCAGCCACCATAAGTGCTCGATGCCGGAGAATTTCGGCCGCTCGCTCGAGACTTTGGCGGCCATCGATGCCGCAGCAGGCAATCAGCAAGTCGATTTCGACGTCTATCCTTACCCCGCGGGCTCCACTGTGTTGATGCCGGATCGCGTCCGCTCCGACGTTCCGGTGCAGATCACGTGGTCGGTGCCGCATCCCGAATGCGCCGGGCGCATGCTGGACGACATCGCGAAGGACTGGGATGTGGGGTTGCACACGGCGGCACAACGCCTCCTTCCTGCCGGCGGCATCTTCTTTCAGATGGAAGAGCAGGATGTTCAACGCATCCTGGCGCACCGACTGGCGATGATCGGCAGCGACGGCCTGCCGCACGACGCATTTCCGCATCCTCGCCTCTGGGGGACTTTCCCCCGTGTCCTCGGCCACTATGCCCGTGACCTGGGCCTGTTCAGCATGGAGACGGCGGTGCACAAGATGACGGGCCGGACTGCTGAGGTGTTCGGGATCGTCGACCGCGGCGTCGTCCGCCCAGGGGCCTACGCCGACCTCGTGCTGTTCGATCCTGCCGCTGTGCGCGATGCAGCCACGTTCACAGACCCGACAAGGCCAGCCGATGGCATTCTGAAGACCTGGATCAATGGCCGTCTGGCATATGAGGCGGGGCGGGGAGCGGTCGAGGCGCACGCAGGCCGATTGGTGACACGTAATCAAGCGTAGAGGAGAATCGGCTCTGATGCGGCGGTGCCCAGCGTGCCGGCCGCTGCCGTGGGCCTCCAATTCCTCTCCCCGACGGGAGACCAACCGTGACCAAACCCAGAACCGGCGGCTGCCTCTGCGGAGCGATCCGTTACGAAACGGTGGGCGAGCCCATCTTCACCCTGCGCTGCCATTGTCGCGACTGCCAACGCCAGAGCGGTGCCGCGCACGTCCCCGCCGCCCGCGTCCCCAGCGCTGGATTCCGCATCCTCCAGGGAACCCCAAGGCGATATGTCACAAAGGCCGACAGCGGCAACGACATCGTCCGGGTTTTCTGCGGCGACTGTGGCACACCGCTCTACGTGCAGGTCGCGACTCGCCCCGACATCGTCGGGCTTCGCGTCTGCACCCTGGACGATCCCAGCTGGTTCAGGCCCGATGCCGACATTTTCATGAGAAGCGCACAGCCGTGGGACCACGAACAGCCCGATGTGCCGAAGCACGACACTTACCCGCCTGGACAATCCTATCCGACCGCGCGTTCCGGCAACCGACAGCAAATCGAAATCCTGTGACGCCTGGCTTGCGCCGACAAGTGTGGGGCCGCCCCCACAAACAGCACGTCAACCGGCTCAAATCGTCAGGGCATGTACGATCCGCCATTAACGTGCACCACTTGGCCAGTGATGGCGTTGGCATCCTCCGATGCAAGGAACACGGCAGTTCGTGCAATCTGATCCGGCGATAGCATCTTGCCGCCGAGTGGAATTGTCCGAGCCATCTCGATCAATTCGGCTTCGCTGTTGCCGTAGCGTGGCTGGATGGTGTCCGTCGTACCGGGCGCGATGGCGTTGACGCGAATGTTGTGAGGGGCGAGTTCAAGTGCCATGGCACGTGTCATCGACACCACCCCACCCTTGCTCGCGCTGTAATGCACGCCGCGCACGGCACCGCGGACCGCCTGCGAGGAGATATTCGTGACCGAGCCGGAGCCCTTCCCGGCCGCCATAAGCGCCTTGACGAACGCGATCGTCGCAAAGCAGCCAGCCTTGAGGTTGATATCGAGCACGTAGTCCCAGTCGCTCTCCCGCATCTCGAGCAGCTTCACCCGCGGATAGACGCCGGCGTTGTTGACGAGTACGTCGGGGGTGCCCAGCACTCGGACTGTATCGGCAACCATCGATTCGATATCGACCAGCCGCGCGACGTCAGCGCGGATGAGGTGGACACGGCGACCGGCCTGGCGGACGCGATCCGCAACGGCTTCAGCCGCACGTTCGTCATCGAGCCAGGTGATCGCGACGTCCGCGCCCTCCGCGGCCAGTGCGACCGCGATGGCGGCGCCAATCCCTTGCTGTGCTCCCGTCACAAGCGCTGTCCTGCCTGCCAACTTCATGCTCACTCTCCCGTTTCACAGCTGCGAAGCGCTGATCGCCTGACCACCTCAGGCTGGCCGGCATCGACCAACTGCGCGCGCACCTCGCCAGTGATGGCGACGCAGACTACCCACGCGAGCCGGTGCCGTAAGGCGGGCGGACTGAGCCCAAATCGGCGAACGGCTGTGCCGGGCGGATGGTGAACGGCCTGGCGCATCACTCATCCAACGCATTGCGGCCGGCGATAAGACCCTGCACCAGGGCACGGGCAAGACCATGCTGACTGAACCCGCCGGCCAACTCACCGCCGCAATAAAGCCCCGGGATGACCTGACCAGCGCGATCGATGACCTGACACTTGGCATTGATGCGCAGCCCAGCGCGCGAATCGTGCGGTGTCGGCGTCGCCCATGCGGCATGGTATGGGGGTTCCATGATCTTGTGGGCCGGAGCGGGCTTGTCGAAATCGGCGTCCACGCCTGCGTCGACGAAGCCGTTGTAGCGAAGGACAGTGGCCTCGAGCGCCGCCGGAGGCATCGGGACCCGCTGGTGTCGCATCACGATCCTGGCAGCAAGTTCCGCGATCGTGTCGGCGGAAAAGAAGAACCCCGCGGCGCTATCGACGTAGGGCGGTTCGGTAATCCATCCCTCGCGCCTGGCAGCTGCGGCGTCGAAGATGGCCCAGATCGGGCCGCCGCCGTTATGGCCATCGCCGATGCCGGCCAATGCAGCATTCAGCCAGTTCACCGGCCGATATGCGACGCTCTCCGCGTTCCGGTAGTCGCCATAGCGGTAGTGCTTGATCTGGCCGTGGTTATTCGCTGTGAAGTTACCCTCGGTTTCGTCGAAGAAGCGCTGTCCGAGCATGTTGACCGTGATGACGTTCTGCCAGTCGTTCACCTGCAGGCCCGTCGCGCGGGCCTTATGGAACACCGAACTGCCCGGCTGCCAGTAGCAGCGGTAGTTGAATTGATTGCCGATGGTGAAGGGTTTGGTCAGGTGCAGGCCGAACTCGCCAGTCTGGTTGTAGAGACCCCACAGCGAGGCGCCTATGGCCATCGCGGCGAGCTCACCGGAGGCATCCTGATCGGACCACGGCATACCCGCGAGGCCACAGTACTCTGCGGTCAGCCGGGGGTCGAACTGGCGGCGGAATTCGACGTTCCCGGTATGGCCGCCAGTTGCGATGATCACCGCCTTGCGCGCCCGGATGCCCAAGACCTTGCCTTGGTGCACAGCCTGAATTCCTGTGACGCGTCCGGCACCGGGATATTCGCGATGGATCGCGGTCATTCGGTGTTCCAGCAGCAGCTCGACGCCCAGCTTGTGGGCCGCAGCCTCGAGAGGGCGCATCAGACCGTTGCCGGTCGATCGGGTTGCCGCGGTGATCGCGGGCTCGGGTTTGCCCGTTTGCGCGATTGTCCAGTGCATGGGGACAGCGTGCATCTCGCGCGGGACGGAGTTGCCGATCGATGTGCCGCCAAAGGCATCCGGCGCCTTGTCCGCGAACACGACTCCATGGGCCAGCAGCCAGTCATAGGTGGCGACATTCTCGTCGGCGAAGACGCGCACGAGTTCCCGATCGTTATAGCGATAATCCGGAAACCCATTGGGCTGCACGACCGACCAGTCGGTGTTGTCCAGGAACACGAGGTCGGTGGAATCCTCGATTCCCGCAGACCGCTGCGCCGAGGTGCCACCCCCCAGAGGAACGTTGCCACCCGACACGATGGCATGGCCGCCAATGTCGGGCTCAGCCTCGACCAATATGACGGAGGCCCCGGCTTCGCGCGCAACGATGGCCGCGGGCATGCCGGTCGCACCCGAGCCGATGACGACGATGTCGGCTTCCCGATGCCACGAGGTTGGCGGCGGCACCGCCACGACGGAGACGGTGCCCGGATGATCATTCGCCATGACGTTTCCCTCCAACGTCAGCTTGCCGAGTGGAACCGGTCAGGTCCACCGAGCGGGTGGTATCGTCATGCAGCGGGCACCAATTGACCGGACCGGGCATTTGGCGGTCGTCTGAAGGCGGTGCGGACCATCGAACATCAGGCGGAGCGAGAGATGCGCATTCTGATCGTGGGAGGCGGCGTGATCGGCACGTCCATCGCTTACCACCTCGCTGCGAAGGGCGCCGATGTCGTCGTTGTCGAGCGGACAGCGGTCGCCTGCGCCGCTTCCGGCAAGTCGGGCGGATTCCTGGCGATGGACTGGTGCGATGGCACGCCGCTCATGCAGCTTGCCCGCCGGAGTTTCGCGTTGCATGCGGAATTTGCAGAGGCTCGGATCGGCGACTGGAGCTACCGTCGGATGACCACCTATGGCGGAGTCCTGAATGGCTCGCCCGCTACTGCATTGCCCGGAGGACGGCCCGGGTGGCTTTCGCCGAACATCTCGATCCACGGCCATCTGGGATCTACGCGCACCACAGCACAGGTGCAGCCGGCGGCATTTGCCGTCGGAATGCTGCGGGCAGCGGAAGCACGTGGAGCCGAGTCGCGGCTGGGTAACGTCACGGGGCTGCTGTGGCGAGGCGGAAAGGTTGCCGGCATCGTTCTCGACGGCGAAAAGCTTGATGGCGATGCGGTCGTGATCGCCATGGGACCTTGGTCCGTGCTCGCGGCTGAATGGCTGTCCCTCCCACGCGTGTTCGGGTTGAAGGGGCACAGCCTGGTTTTCGAGACCGGGTCCGCGATTTCAGCGGAGGCGGTTTTTCTGGACTATGAGGAGACCGGCGGCTCGATCCTTTCGCCGGAGATATTCCCCCGTGCCGACGGCACAACGTATGTGTGTGCGATTTCGAGCGATTCTCCCCTGCCAGCAGATCCTGGTCTGGTCGTGCCCGACGATGGCGCCATCCAACGGCTGAAGGCGCTTTGCGCTCGCGTCTCACCTGTCCTGGCATCGTCGCGTGTTCTCGCGAGCCAAGCCTGCTTTCGCCCCGTTACGCCGGACGGCCTGCCGCTGATCGGCGCCATTCCCGGCGCGCCTGGCGCGTATATCGCAACAGGCCATGGTGTCTGGGGCATTCTGAATGGGCCCGCGACTGGCGAAGCAGTGGCTGAGCTGATCCTCGACGGGATAACGCTGAAAGTCGATCTTTCGCCGTTCGATCCCGCGCGTCTCGCCCCCCTGAATCCGCGACACGTTACCAGGCCGCGCCTGTAGCACCCCAGCGATTGGGCATCATTTGCACCCGCCTGACATGTAGCGACGTGGTGGCATCGCGGCAGCGGTGCGCGAGCATATGCCCTCGGTTTCCCTGCCAGTCCGACACGTCACCACTTGTAGACCTTCTGCAATGTTCCGCCCATGAGCGCCGCCTTGTCACTCTCTGACAGACGTCTGGTATCACGGAATGGCGCGACGCCTTGCTCATAGGTCAGCATGCCGATCGTCCGCGTCCAGTCGGTGCCCCACATGCAACGATCCAGCCCGAACGCATCGATCACTCGCAGCACCGGTTCCCAGATGTCGTCGTACGGAAACGGCCGGTGCGACATCGTGCAGGCGCCGCTGATCTTCACCCTAACGTTCTGGTACTGAGCCAAGGCGAGCAGCTTCGGCAGATCGGCCCAGACGTCGGGGGGGACCGGGGGGCGAGCAGGTTGCAGCAGGCCGAGATGGTCGATCACGATGATTGTATCGGGGTGCCGCCGGATGTGCGGCAAGCCTTTGTCCAGGATGCCCCAGCAAAGCAGATTGACCGGCAAACCGTGTTTGGCGGCGGCGACGAACGCGCGGTTCAGACCGGGATGGTCGGCGTCCGTCGGCAGACCATCGCGCATCCGGATGCGAATGCCGCGAGCGCCAGGCGTCGCCGCCCACTTTGCCACCACATCGTCGATCGCTGGATCGGTCGCGTCGACCGGCGTCACGACGCGAAACTTGTCCGGGTAAGTGTTGTAGACTTCGAGCGCGTAGCTCGGATCGTATTCGTAGGCGCTGAACGACGAGACCATGATCGCACCGGCGACACCGACACTGTTCATCGCAGCGACCATTTCTTCGCCTGTGGCGGAGTCGAGTCCGTGCGAGGGACTGGCCCACGGCCGGCCGGGATGATTTCGATCGAAGGGGTGGACCTGAACGTCAATGACTGGCATGGCCGTCTCCTCGCTTGTTCGACCGAGTGTCCATTATCGTGACCGGCTTGCCCAGAGCGGCAGGCGCGGTGCTGGTGACTGTCGTCATCGCTCCATTGGCGGCAGCTCGGACATGAACTTCACCAGATAGGGCTTCCAGACCGCAGCGTAATAATGGGTAAAATGCCCATGCGTGCCCTCATCGTAAGGGGTCAGCACGTAGGTACCGTGGGCGATCTTCTTGAACGCGCGTTCGACCGTTCCAAGCGTCGGAGGATCAGCGAAATCCTCTGCATTGTTTATAAGCATCGCATGGGCAGTGATCTTCGGCAGGTCGGCCTCGGGGCTATAGTCGTAGATCGAACTCGATCTCGTATAGGGTGTCGTTGGCGTCGCCGCTTTTCATCACAGCTGCCAGGCGCTTGTCATAAAGCGCCTTGGCCGCCGACTTGGTCGGTGCCTCTTCCTGAATGCGTGCCGGGCTTTCGGTCAGATCGTTGCCGGCTGTGGCGTACATATAGAGGGTCGGGGTTTTGTCGTAGTTGCCATCATGCCACGCGGGGTCGTGCCGGATCAGTTCGGCGGCGGCATGGCGCAGCATGTAGTTGCGGCCACTGA
Organism: uncultured Alphaproteobacteria bacterium; assembly: GCA_963812075.1. Lineage (GTDB taxonomy): Bacteria > Pseudomonadota > Alphaproteobacteria > Acetobacterales > Acetobacteraceae > JAMXLO01. The sequence continues at coordinate 526,634 of CAWETN010000008.1, read as the reverse complement.
TCTCGACCGGCTGGCACGACAGCCCGACGGTGCCATCCATCAAGTCGGGATACCATTCGGCCCACAGGAATTGCTGCATGCAGCCCAGCGAACTGCCGATGATCAGCCGCAGATGGGTGACCTTGAGCCCGTCCGTAACCAGCCGGTGTGTCAGGTCCACCATGTCGTGATACCGATAATGTGGGAAGCCGCCTTTCAGACCGTCGGAGGGTCTCGACGAACCGCCGCGACCCAGGGCGTCGGGCATGATGATGTAATACTTGGCCGGATCGAGCGGTTGGCCCGGCTTGAACAGTTCGTTGGCCAGGCTTGCGCGAAACCAGTTGGCGCCCGTGCCGGTGTTGCCCTGCAACAGCAGCACGGCGTTGACCACCCGGCCCTCGGCGTTCCGCCTTGCCGTGCCGATGGTGCGGTAATGCAGTTTTACTGACGGCAGATTCTCGCCGCTGGTGAACTGGTAATTGCTCACGACGTAATCGGCTTCCTGATAGCCGGACCAAACGGTTCTGGGTTCTTCGATCGTCTCCTGCGCCAGCACAGGAAGCGACATAGCCAACAGAACGGTCACGATCAGCGCGCGAACGGGCATTCGTTCCCTCCAAGTTCATCCGGTAAGTTCATCCTAGTCGGGATTGCCGCGCCCGGCGAAGGCGAAGGTTGTCCGCTCCGCGCACCGGCCGCTGTCATCAGATCGGACAGTCCGCAATGGCCGCACAGGTGCGGCCGGCTGCATCGCGGGATCGAGCGGGCTGTGCGCAGCCCATGGAGCCGTGTTATGGAGGAATGTCTCGACCCGTGAGGAACCCGTGATCCATCATCTTTCTATCGCTGCGCGAGATCCGCAGCAGGCCGCCGAGGTGCTCGCCGAACTGATGGGCGGTACCGCGGTGCCATTCCCGCCAAATCCCGGAAGCTTCTTCGCACTTCAGCTCGATGAGCACGGGTCGGGTGTCGAGGTGTATCCTGCGGGAACGGAGTTGCAGCCGGGCGGCGTCACGGGCGGCATGTTCATGAGGAAGCACGAGCGCAGCTACGGAGCCACGCATTTCGCGCTCAGTGTCGCCACCGATGCGGCCACCGTGCAGACGATTGCTCAGCGTGCCGGATGGCAGTGCTTCGACTGCAATCGTGGTCCGTTCCATGTGGTCGAGGTCTGGGTCGAGAACGAAACTATGGTGGAGATCCTGCCGCCCGAATACGCGAAGGAGTACCTGGCTTTTACACGCCCCGATCGAGTCAAGGCGGCCATGTCGGCAGCGGCGACCGCGTCTGCCCGCCAGCCCCAACGCTGAGTTCCTGGATGTTAGCAGCCAACGTTGCGGATTGACGTCGCCTCATGACGAATTGGATTGAGACCCATCGTGGCGCAGTGCCTCCCTGGCAGTGCGACGTGACCGAACATTTCACGATCGCCTATTACTTTGATCGCCTCGAGGAGGCGGACACCGGCCTCGCTGAAGAACTCGGCCTCGGCGATCTGCCACACAGCACCGACATGTCTCGCCGCATCGATGTCCGTTTCGCGCGCGAACTTCGGGCCGGCGCCAGCTTTCATGTGGAGAGCGCGGCGCTGAGCGTCGAAGATGGATTGCGTCTGGGTCATCGGTTTGTCGATTCGGCCGATGGCGCGGCGGTGACCTGGTTTGAGGAGCACTGGAAGCTGCCCGCGCATCAACTGACGTCGCAGCAACGCACGGCGATCGCGGGCCGGCTGGGTGCCTGGGATGGACCGACTGCGGAACGGCGACCGGAGCCGGTCACCACAGACCGTTTCATCCCCACTGCCCGCGGCCGGGTGAAGTCCGGAGACGTCGATGCGGCCGGCCATTTCGCCCTGGGCGCGATGGTGCTTCGCTTTTCAAATGCCTCCGCCCAGCTTGGCGCCTCGATCGGCATGGATGCCGCTGTGCTGCAACAGCAGCGGCGCGGCTTTTCGACCTTTGAGCTGGTCCTGCACATGACCGGTGTATTGTCGCTGGCCGCGCCTTATCTCGTCGAAACCGGTATCGGTCATCTAGGCGGCTCATCACTGCGGATGATCCATCGCATGACCGACCCGCGGACTGGAGTCACAGTCGCGCAGCTCAGCCAGTTTGGCGTGAATCTCGATCTCGACGCACGCCGACCTGCTCGTTGGCCCGATGATGTCCGCCGTCGCGCCGAGGCATTGGTCGTGCCGGCTGGTTGATAAACCGGAGGACCGGGGTCGCTCACCGGGGCTGGCTGCCGTCAACCGCTAGGCTGATGCGCCGGCGCCTGCGCTCGCACCCCGAAGGGGAGCCAACGTTGTTGGTTGTTGCTCCCCGGCCGCCGCTTCAGCTAGCTTTGTGCCGGACATGAGGGCTCTGCATGCGCGCGTGGACCGTTGATGCAGATGACATCCAGGTGGCAGAGGACTTCAACGAGTCCTTGCTCCATCGCACCCCTGAAATCGAAGGCTTTCTCCGCTCGGACCGTGATGACAAGTTCATCGTCATCGGCACGAAAGGATTTGGCAAGACTTCTCCTGCTCAAAGCCAAGCGCATTCTGTATCAGCGTGAGGGAAGGGCAGCTTGTCTTCCCACGGGCGCGCTTCTCGACAAGCCGATCGGCGACAAGATCTTCAGTCGGGAACTGCTTGCCTTCTTCGTGGTATCTCCCCTTCCGTGGTCAAAGATCTGGCTCACGGCGATCTGTCTGGCGACCCTGAAACACCTTGGGGCGGTAAGCCGGCTCACGGTGGGTCCCAGCCTTGCCAGCCTCATCGAAGACGAACAACTTCAAGGCGTCATTGACCATTTCGTTCGCCTGCTCGAATTCACCACGAGTGAACTCCAACGGTGCGGCACTGACACTGACGGTCATTTGGTCCCTCGTTTGCGTGCGGTCACCTCGCCAGTGGCCGTCTTCATCGATGGAGTGGACGAATACTTCAACAAGCACGTCGAGGGCCCCACGAGCCATCCCAGCGTCACCGGCGAGCTGTCGCCGAACATATGGCACTTCGCGCAACTCGGTCTGGTGGAGGTTTCCTATCAGCTGCGCCGGATCAACCATCATATCAAGGTATTTGCTGCGGTGCGTAAAGAGGCCTATGTGCGCCTCGCGAAGACGACGGTCATGGCCCAGCAGTACCGTGGCAGCGCTGTCGATATTTCGTACTCCAGTCAAAGCCTGCGCGAGATCTTTCTGAACAACGTGCGCCTGCTGAAAAGCGACGCGATGGTAAATCCAGAGAGGTTGCGCAGAGATCCGCTTGAGGCATTCCTGGGACGGACGACAGTCATCGACGCATACACGCACGAGGAGGAGGGAAGCTTCGAATTCGTCTACCGGCACACGTTGCTGCGCCCGCGCGACCTGATGACCGTAGGCCAGCGCCTGGCCGCGCTCCCACCGTCCGAACGACGGAATGAGCTGCGCTTCAAGCAGGTCGTGCACGAGGCTGCCACCGAAATCGCCTACGAGTATCTCGCCGAGATCGCCCCGCATATAGGCAACCTCGAAGTCGAACAGCTGTTGCTGCGTCTGCCGAGTAATGTGTTGACCCGGGACCAGATCGAGTCGGCATTCCTGGAGCACAGCATCGCGACGGGTGGCGAGGAGAAGCACGTATTCTGCGCACTCTACCGTGTGGGCCTGCTCGGCTACGTGCATTACGACCGGGTGCGCGGAGCATGGGCACAGCACTTTCTGCGCCCGGGTGAGGCGACTCTCGAGCCTGATGGGATGCTCCCGCAGGCCACGCACTATCTGCTCCATCCCGTATTGCACGATGTGATCGGGCGGTTGAATCCTGCCTACCTGAAGCATGTCCACCGCGGCAACATCGTGGGTTATGGCCGACCATGGCGAGAGACAGAGAGCGCGACGCGCGCCATCAGCGTGAACACGTGCTGTGTCCTCAAGGCAGATGTGTACGGGTATGGCAGCTTGATGCACGCCCGTGCTGATGCCCCGGTCCGGCAAGCACTGGACGATGCCGTGCGCCGATGGGCTCACGGAGCTGCCGTCGTGGAGACCGGCGGAGACTCGGCATTGGTCGCTCACGAGGATCCGCTCGCGCTGGCCCAGGCCGCCCGGCATATCGTCGATGACGTGTACCAGACCACTGGCCAGCCTCGTCTGCGAGTAGCCCTGCACTACGGTGAGGTACACATGCAAGCAGGCGTTGGCGATGAGCCGCCAATGGTCGTCGGGGGAGATGCGGTGCTATGCGCGACCCGGGTGGAGCCGCATGTCCTGCCTGGACAAATCTGGGCGACGGAGGAGTTCCGCCAGCAGCTTACGCGGAAGCCCTCGCTCTGGCGCACGACCGAGGTGACGGCGCCGGACGGCAGTGATCGCTTCAACGTCAAGAAGATCGGACGGTCGGAGCCGGATCTGTGGGTCCGCCTTTATCGTCTTGAGTTCTAGTCAGCGCGCGCGTTCCGCACCAGCAAGAGCAGCGGCAAAACGATGACGGCAAGCACCAGCATCAGCTCGAAGTCATCGACATAGGCGATGGTCGTCGCCTGATGGGTCACCTGCCGGTCAAGCAGCGCCAGGCCGTGGGCCGACCTGGTGTCCCAGTAGCGGGCGGGCGCGCCCACCTGGAGCGCGCGGTTGAACGGATTCACGTCGCCGGCGATCAGCGCGTGGTTCACCTGGGTGTTGCTCTGCAGCAGTGCGCCGGTGATCGAGATGCCGATCGCGCTGCCCAGGTTGCGCATCAGGCTGTAGATGCTGGTCGCCGACGGTGAAGTTCCGGTCGGCGAACAGTCTGGGCGACAGGAAGGGCCGCGGCGCCAGGAAGAACTGCACCAGGAAGACGTAGAACGCCAGGCCGGCGACGCAGGCCTGCAGCACGATCTCGCGCGAGCTGAACCAGTCCAGCGTCTCCCCTCGGTCGAGCATCATCATCTGGAACGAGCCGATCGCCAGGCTCAACGCACCGAAGCCGATCCAGTCGAGCTTCGCCGTGCCGGTCGGCGGGCTCTCGCGCAGGAAGGTCAGCAGGCCGATCGCTGTGACGATGCCGAACGGCACGTTGATGTAGAACACCCAGCGCCAGCTGTGGTTGTCGGTGAGCCAACCGCCCAGGATCGGGCCGCAGATCGGCCCCATCATCACGCCGTGGTCCACAGGCCCATCGCCTTGGCACGCTGCTCGGGCGGATAGAGCTGGTACATAACCGACTGCGACAGCGGCACCAGCGCGGCGCCGAACATACCCTGGACGATGCGGAACACCACGATCTGGCCCAGCGTCTCGGCCAGGCCGCACAGCGCGGAAGCGACGGTGAAGCCGATCTCGGCAGTGACGAACAATCGGGTGCGGCCCAGGCGTGCGGCGAGGAACCCGGTGGGCGCAGTCATGATCGCCGCAGCGACGATGTAGCTGGTCAGCACCCAGTTGATCTCTTCCTGGCTCGCCGACATCGTGCCCTGCATGTAGGGCAACGCGACCTTGGCGATGGTGCTGTCGAGCGACAGCATCAGGGCCAGGTACGGTACAGACCGTCACGATCATGCGGTGGACATTGGCCGGCGTGGCCGTGGCCGGGACCGCGCCGGTGGTCACTCTTCCGGGTCCTGAAGGCGGGCGAGGTTGCGGCACACCACTTCGAGCATGTGGGCCGCCTGGGCGATCTCAGCATCGGAGAGACCCGCCAGCGTGGCGTTGCGCACGTCGCGCGAGACCGCTTCCACCCGCTCGATGATCCACCGGCCCTGCGCGGTCACCGCGATGGTCTTGGCCCGGCGGTCGGCGCCTTCTTCGCGGGTGATGAGACCGGCGGTCGCCAGCGCGTCGAGCAGGCGTACGACCGAGGATCCGTCGAGCGCCAGCGCGGCGGCGAGGTCCTTCTGCCGCATCGGTGCGGGCGCGCGGGCGAGATGGATCAGCGGCAGCCAGGCGGCCTCGCTCAGCCCGAAGCGCTGCAGGCGGCGGTCCACCGCGCGGCGCCGCTGCCGCCCCGTGCGAGCGACCACGCTGCCGAAGCCGTCGCGCAGGTAGCGGTGCGTCTCGGTCATGGGCCTCTCGTTGGATGAGTTGTCGCCTGGCTTTGCCGGCCCACCGCCGGATGCCGGAACGGGCTGTCGAGGCGAACGCCGCGGCCTGCGGTGGCGGGGAACATGATCGTTGTGCTCCTCAGCAAGCCGCTAATGCCGCGCGGGCGCCGAGTGACCTCCTCACGTATTTATGATCGAACGCAAATTCTGTCGGATTCGCGCCCCATGCGTGTCTGCCGGCCGTGGAACGGAGCCGCGCAGGTTGAGAAACGCTGACGACGACGGTCCACGCCGTGCTGAGACGCCCATCTGCCCGTGACGGAATGTAACGGTTTTCTGCGGTTATCCGGCTTTCGAGGGGCCCGCAGTTTGCGAAGGTGACCGGTCCGGGGGGCGTCGCGGCGGCGGTAGGGCTCGCTTTGCGTTTTGATAAAAAGATGAAACTATTCCGAACGCAACGGCCCAGGAATAATGGTAGGCCGAAATTATTGCGTTGACCGCCAGTTGCCCCCTCCGTTACGTGGCAACCGAGGCTGGCGGACCAGCCGGCCTCCAGGGGCGAAAGAAAGAGCCCGATAAAACCTAACAAAGTCAGTAAGCTGGAAGGAAGAAAGAGACTATGACTGGACCCTATAGAACCGTACGCAGATTCATTGGTAATACAGAACGGAATGACCGGGTGCGCTGGCGCCGGGCCGTCCTGGCATCGACGGCGGCGGCATCGCTTCTCGCGCAGAACGCCGCCTGGGCCGTTTGCGCGGACGGCAGCAGTTTTCCCGCCTCGGGCTACAAGGCCGGAAGCCCGGGGGTGACGCCGAACTGGTTGCCGCTCGTGCTCACCGGCACGCTCGGCTCGGTGTTCGTGCCGGACAGCTCGGTGCACGAGAACAACGATACCACCAAGCCGTTGACCGGCGGCGGGCACAACTGGGTGTTCGACCAGGGGGCCGCGCTGTGCAAGATGGGCGACAAGGCGCCGACCGGAACCACCGTTGCCACCGCGTGGGTCATGCCACCGACGACTTCGGCGGCCGATTGCATCAGTCTGCCGCTCATCCGCGGCGGAGCGATTGTCGGACAGGGCGACGTCCCGGGGCAGAGCGATGTGATCACACCGACCTGCGACCCGACCAGGCTGAGCACGGGCACGAACCCTGGTGCCAATACCTACTCCAACCAACTCGGCTGCTCGATCTCGCATGGCGTGGCCACCACGGCGCGGACCGCGAGTTCCTACATGTTCGCCGCCGGCATCAAGGGCGGGCTGTTCGTGATCCCGCTGAAGAACGTCGCAAGCCCGGTAATCGGGGGCAGCGCGGGCAAGGTCGCCGGTGTGCCGACCCTGGCGAACTACTACTCCGCGATTCCCGAGGGCCAGAAGCTCACCACCGCCACCGTCAGCCTCGACGGTCAGTTGGCGATGGTGACGTCGGACGCGAAATCGACCACGGTGTTCGCGTGCCTCAACCCGCTGGGCGACCCGGGCGACATCACCCAGCCAATCAGCAAGACCTTCGTCGTTCCGGACGCCAGAACGGCGAAGTGCATGTCGGTCGGCAGCAATGGCCTGCAGAAGGACCTGACCACCGCGTTCGGACCTGACAATCAGCCCTATTTCGGCGGCCAGCGGACGGTGGACAGCTTCGGCAGTCCGCCCGGCGGCACTGCCAATACGGCGTGGCCAGAGTGCATCTGGAAGAACAACGGCTCGACGTCGCTGGCCGATGCCTTCGCGCACAATCGCTCGAACGGATGCGGGAGTGCCGTGCCGAACTTCGGCTTCGCCGCGGCCCTGGTCACCCAGCCCAGCACCATCGTGCGCCATGGCCAGTACCTGTATACCGGGGCGCAGGTTGCCGGCTCGATCATGCAGTTCAAGGTGACCGTCAATCCGGTGTCCGGGCAGACGACCTATCTGTCGCGGACCTATCTTTCCGGCGCCAGTTCGACGACCGGTGTCGGCGTCGCCGACGACCTCAAGTCGCTGATGGTCTTCGACGATCCGTCGGCGGCCGGCGTGGCCGGTGCTGAGGTCGTGACCAAACTCCCGCTGTGTGAGGACATGTAGCGGAGCGACCCGTGCGGGCCGGTGGCCGGATGGGTACCTGTCCGGGTCATCGGCCTACGGTGGGCGCAACCGGCCCCAGCGCTGCCGCGATGCCGAAGTCGCCGGGCAGCGAACCCTTCGGGAAAAGCCGCGTCACGTGCCCCATCTTGCGTCCTGGGCGAGCCTCCGCCTTGCCGTAGAGGTGCGGGATCAGCCCCGGCGCGGCAAGGATCGTCGGCCACAGCGCGGCCTCCTCCGGTCCCACCAGATTTTTCATCACCGCGTCGGAATGGCGCGTGGCCGGCGGCAGCGGCAGGCCGGCGATGGCCCGGATGTGCAGCTCGAACTGGCTCGCCGGGCAGGCGTCGATCGTCCAGTGGCCGGAGTTGTGCGGACGCGGGGCGATCTCATTCACCAGCACCCGGCCATCGCGGTCGACGAACATCTCCACCGCCAAAAGGCCCACCAGGTCCAGCGCGTCGGCGACACGCCGCGCGATCGCCTGCGCCTGGGCATCGACCGACGACGGGATGCGGGCCGGGGCGAGGGTGACGTCCAGGATGTGATTGCGGTGACGGTTCTCCGCCGTGTCGAAGGCGCTGGAGGTGCCATCCTCGCCGCGCGCGACAACCACGCTGATCTCCTGGAAGAAGTCTATGAGACCTTCCAGGATCAGTGGCTTGGGCGACAATGCGTCGTACGCCGCGCGAACGTCATCGGGCCACCGCAGCATCGCCTGCCCTTTTCCGTCGTATCCCAGGCGGGTGGTCTTCAGCACCGCCGGCAGGCCGATCCGCTGCACCGCGGCGCCGAGCGCCGCGAAATCCTCGACCGGCGCCCAGGGCGCGGTGGCGATGCCGTGGCGGTTCAGAAAGTTTTTCTCCAGAACACGGTCCTGGCTGATCCGCAGGATCGCCGCAGATGGTCGCACCGGCTTCAGGGACGCCAGAAGATCGAGGCCTTCCGCACTGACATTTTCGAACTCGAAGGTGATGACGTCGACCGCGTCGGCGAAGCGGCGAAGGCCGTCCGGCTCATGATAGTCGCTGATCGTCGCGGCCATCGAGACCTGCCGGGCCGGGCTGTCCGCTTCCCGCGTCAGGATGTGGCAGCGATAGCCGAGGCGTGCGGCAGCCAAGGCCGACATCCGCCCAAGCTGCCCGCCGCCCACCAGGCCGATGGTAGAGTTCGGCGGCAGCGGCCGGATCATGCCGCAGGGTCGGCCGGTGCGTCCGCCACTGCGTCCGTTTGCCGTTCGCGCAGTGCGTCGAGCCGCGCGGCGAGCGCCGCGTCTGCGATGGCCAGAATGGCCGCCGCCAGCAGTGCCGCGTTGATCGCTCCGGCGCGCCCGATCGCCAGGGTCCCGACCGGGACGCCGGCCGGCATCTGGACGATGGAAAGCAGACTGTCGATGCCCTTAAGACAGGCGGATTCTACCGGCACGCCCAGCACCGGAAGCGGCGTCCAGGCGGCGCACATGCCCGGCAGATGGGCAGCGCCGCCGGCGCCGGCAATGATGACCTTCAGGCCGCGCTGCCGCGCCTCGGTGGCGTAGGCGCGCAGCCGGTCAGGCGTGCGATGCGCCGAGACAATGCGGGTCTCGTGCGGCACCGCCAGCTGCTTCAGCGTCTCAGCGGCGTGCTGCAGCGTGGCCCAGTCGGACTGGCTGCCCATGATGATCCCGACGACAGGTGCCATCAGGCGATGCTGTCCGGGATCAGCCGGCTCTCCAGCCAGGCGATTTCGTCCTTGAGCATCAGCTTGCGCTTCTTCAGCCGCTGCAGGTGCAGCTGATCCGCCGCCCCTTGATCCGCCAGCCTGGCGATCACTGTGTCGAGGTCGCGGTGCTCGCTGCGGAGTTCGTGCAGCTTGCGGAGCAACGAGTCCCGATCCGACAACATGTCTCGTCCTTAGCACAATCGGGGGTCTGCCCCCAGACCCAAGGATCGCGAATTCCTCATGGCTTGGCGTGTGTCAGTCGGGTTACGATGTGTCCGGCTCTGACCTTGAACGAGGGAGGTCCTATGACCCTTCAGGCTCATCTCGATGCACTCAAAGAGCGGCATGCGGCTCTGGAGCTGCGCATCGCCGACGAGGACCAGCGGCCCCGGCCGGACAGCGAGATGCTCACCCGGCTGAAGATCGAGAAGCTGCACGTCAAGGAGGAGATGGAACGGCTGCGAGCCCAGGCCGACTAGGTCTCAGGCCACCTCGTCGGTCTCCAGAACGGGCGGCGGCGGGACGGCGCGGCCCTCCCGCTCCAGCCGCTCGTTCGCCTGCGCCACCGCGGCGTTGAGGTCGGTCTGGCTGCACAGGCCCAGGATTACCGGGTCGCGCGGCTTGATGTTGGCGCTGTTCCAGTGCGTGCGCTCGCGCACCTTCTGAATCGTGTCCTTCGTGGTGCCCAGCAGCTTGGAGACCTGCGCCTCGGACAGCTGCGGGTAGTTGCGCAGCAGGAAGGCGATCGCGTCTGGCCGGTCGTTGCGCTTGGCGACCGGCGTGTAGCGCGAGCCGCGCAGCCGCTTCGGCTGCGGCAGGGCGGTGGGCGCCAGCCGCAGCCGCAGATCCGGCTCGGCCTCGACGCGGCGGATCTCTTCGGCGGTAAGCTGGCCGTTGGCAATTGGGTCGTAGCCGACGATGCCCTGGGCGACCTCGCCGTCGGCGATCGCCTGCACCTCCAGCGGATGCATGCCGCAGAAGTCCGCGATCTGCGTGAAGGTCAGCGCGGTCTTCTCGATCAGCCACACGGCGGTGGCCTTCGGCATCAAGGGGAGTGTCATGATTGCGCGGATATGACAACCGCGTGGGGGTGGGTCAAGGGCGCGCCCCGCGGCTATGCTGGCGGCGCAGGCAAAGGGAGCGACGGATGATCGAGGAGGAGGACGGCCCCGTCCGCAAGCGGGTGCGCCTGGAGAAGCTGGTCCTGGACACGCTCGGGATCGCCGAACTGCGCGACTACATCGATGAACTGAAGGCGGAGATCGCCCGCGTGGAGGCCGACATCGACCGCAAGCAGGGCCACCGCAGCGCCGCCGACGCGTTCTTCCGCCGGCCCTGATTCAGGCGTCGAATGCCGCGAGGTCGACGGCGCTGGCCAGCGGCGCGGCTTCCGGTCGCAGCGCCAGCCTCTGCACCAGGCGCTGGTCCGCCGTGACCAGAGGTCGGAGCCGCTCCTCGGCCAGCGCCAGGTACATGCAATCGTAGGCGGAGTGATCGAGGGCTATCGCCATTTCCACCGCTCGCCCGACGAGACGGTGTCCTCGCACCAGTTCGATGTCCGCGCGGACGAGGAGCCTCGCTGCGACCGAGGCCTCGGCCGGCGTGATCTGGCCGAGCCGTGCCTTCTTCCAGAGGATGTTGGCGCATTCGGAGATCAGCAGATCCGGCGCCGAAACCATGTGGTCACGGAGCTTTAGGGCCTGTTCGCTACCGGGCTCATCGATCAGCCATTTGATAACGACGCTGGCGTCGACGACATAGCCGCTCACCTCTCGTCCCGGCTCTCGCGCAGCAGTATCTCTGCAGGCGTATGAGCGCGCCCCGCGGTCAGCGCACGCAGTTCGGCGGCCAGCCGGTCAAACGCGTTGCTCGGTTCGTGGGCCAGTGCCTGGCGCAGAATCTCTCTCACTTCCGCCTCCGCTGAACGGCCGTGTACCGCGGCCCGCCGTTTGAGCGCCCGGATCAGGGCATCATCCAGGTTACGCACGCTGAGGCTGCCGGGCATCGATCTCTCCTGTGAGATCAATGCTAGCAGTGTGCCATCATGCGCGCAATAAAAAGGGGCCGGCGAACCGGCCCCCTTCGTCTGCCTGCTCGGCGGTATCAGGCGGCCTTCACGGCCTCCTGGCTGTCGTTGGCAACCGCCTTCGGCGAGCCGCCGCCGATCTCGATGCGGCGCGGCTTCAGCGCCTCGGGCACCACGCGCTTCAGGCCGATATGCAGCAAACCATTCTGCAGGTCGGCGCCATCCACCACGATGTGGTCAGCGAGCACGAAGCGGCGCTCGAAGGCGCGGCCGGCGATGCCGCGATACAGCATTTCGCCGCTCTTCGGGGCCTCATTGTTCACCTTGCCGGACACCACCAGCGTGTTGTCCTTGGCGACAAGGTCCAATTCCTCCGGCCGGAACCCGGCAACCGCCATGGTCAGGCGGTAGGTGTCCTCACCGGTCTTCTCGATGTTGTAGGGCGGGTAGCTCGGTGCCTCTCCGGCGGATGCCGCCGTGTCCATCAGACGGGCGAGACGGTCGAAACCGATTGCGGTACGGAACAGCGGTGCGAAATCGAAAGTCGTCATGGCAGAACCTCCTGCTTGAGCAAGGTCTACAGTATGGGCCGCCCGTTGGGGCCGGCCCGCTTCAGCTCTCCGAGACCCCGACAGGGCGTCCCGGACCCAGCAGAAATGGCAAGCGCCGCCCCCTGGTTCAAGAGGGGCGGCGCACCGGAAAAGCGCAGAGCCGGTCTGGCTACTTCTTCAGCCCGAGCCCGGCGAACTTCTTGTTGAACTTCGCAACCTGGCCGCCGCTGTCGATGATGCGGTGCTGTCCGGTCCACGCCGGATGCGACTTCGGATCGATGTCCAGCCGCAGCGTATCGCCCGGCTTGCCCATGCAGGAGCGAGTCTTGAACTGGGTACCGTCGGTCATCACGACGTTGATCTCGTGGTAGGCGGGGTGGATGCCCGGCTTCATGACGCGCTCCTGGCTGGCGAGCGCCGGCATATAGCGCCGGCGCCCGTCGAATGCCAGTGCCTAGCGCGCCGCAGCCTGGTGTCCGGCCTGGGCGTGCTGCGCCCGTGCGCGGAACATGTCATCGGCCGCCTTCTTCTGCTGGTCAGACAGCGACGAGTACAGCGTCTGGAAGGCTGGCACCAGCTTCTGCACGTCCTGCGCCCGCTGCTGCTCGATCTGCGCAAAAGACTGCATGTTGTCCACCGCCGTCATCGACCCGAGCTTCTCGGCGCGAGCCTGGTAGATCTGGTCCATCTCATGGGCGTTGTCGCGCATCACCTGGGCGAACTGGTTCCACTGCTGGCTCTGCTCGGGCGTGATGTGCAGCCTGCTGTGCAGGTCGGCGATGCGGCGTTCGGCCAGGTTCTGCATCGTCTCGCCGGGCTGACGTGCCATGACGGAGCGGTTGCTGTGCGGCGCCGCCTTCTGCGCGGTGCCCGACGGTGCGGGCGCGATCTGGGTGGTCGTCGGCGCGGTCGGTGTGGACTGGTTGCCGGTCGTCTGCGCCAGCGCGGGCGTGGCCACCAGCATCGTGGTGACCAGCAGGGAGGCGATATGGGCTCTCACGGCGTACTTCTCCATCGGAGGTTCAGGCCGGAGAGGGTTGCGGCGAATTGTGGCCGCACTGGAGGCATGGCAGGGAATTGTTGTGGCAGGATCAGGCCAGGGTGGCGCGCCAGTAGGGCGGCGGCAGGTCCGGCTTCACGCCCAACGCCTTCGCCGCACGCAGCGGCCAGGCGGGATCGGCCAGCACCACGCGCGCGACGAACACCAGGTCGGCGCGCTGGTTGGCGACGATCTCGGCGGCGTGCGTGGGCTCGGTGATAAGCCCGACCGCGCCGGTAGCGATGCCCGTATCGCGACGGATACGCTCGGCGAACGGCACCTGGTAGCCGGGATGCAGCGGGATGCGCACATCGGGCGAGATTCCACCGGACGAACAGTCGATCAGGTCCACGTCGCCGCGCGCGGCGAGCCGACGGCACAGCGTCACGGTGTCCTCGACCGTCAGGCCGCCGGCCAAGTAGTCGACGCAGGACAGCCGCACGAACAGCGGCAGATCGCCGGGCCATTCTGCTCGCACCGCGTCCAGTGTCTCCATGAGGAAGCGGCTGCGCCCCTCCAGGTCGCCGCCGTAGCCGTCGTTGCGGTGGTTGGCGATCGGCGAGAGGAACGAGTGCAGCAGGTAGCCGTGCGCTGCATGCACCTCCACCACCTTCATGCCGGCCGCGCGCGCCATGCGGGCCGCGTGCGCGAACTCGGCGGCGATGCCGGCGATCTCGCCGGCGGTCAGCGCGTGCGGATCGACGGCTCCGGGATGGAACGCGATCGGGCTCGGCGCCATCGGTACCCAGCCGCCGTCGCCGGGCGCGATCGGCTTGCTGCCTTCCCAGGTGCGCGTGGTGCTCGCCTTTCGCCCGGCGTGCGCAAGCTGGATGCCGGGCACCGCGCCGCCGCGAGCGATGATCGCGGCGAGCCGTGTCAGCAGCGCCTGGTGCCGTGCGTTCCACAGTCCCAGGCAGTAGGGCGTGATGCGGCCGATCGCCGAGACATGCGTCGCCTCGGTGAACACGATGCCGGCGCCGCCCATCGCGCGTGCGCCGAGATGCTGCACGTGCCAGTCATCGCCCAGCCCGTCCTCGGCCGAGTACTGGCACATCGGCGCCACGACGATGCGGTTGCGCGCGGTGACGGAGCGGAATGTGATCGGCTGGAACAGCAGGGGCGTCGTCATGCCGCGCAGTATCGCAGCGAACCCGCCGGCTGTCAGTCCGGCGCCATGCCTTTTTCAGCCAGTTCGCGCCGCGCCTTGTCGGTCTTGTCGAGCGCCAGCCCCATGCCGCGCAGCACGTGCGGCGCCTTGGTGAACTGGATGTCGCCGTACTCCACCACCTCGATGCGATTGCCCCATGGGTCGAGGAAGTCGAGGAACGGACCATCCAGCAGTTCGCCGCCCGCCTCCTTCACCAGCGCACGGACCGCGCTGCGATCGTCCACCACCAGGCCGACATGGCGCGGGCTGTCGCGATGTTCGCCGCCGGTCTGCGTCAGGTTGATGAACTGGTCGCCCATGTCGATGAAGGCGTTGGTCCGGCCCTTGCCGCGCAGCGTGAAGTCGAAGATGCGGCCGTACCAGGCGAGCGCCTCGTCGATGTCGCCGACCTCGAGCGCCACGTGGTTCATGCCGACCAGTTTTGGCTTGGCCATGCGGGTTCTCCCCTGCGGGTGCGTCGGTACTCACATGGTCGCGCGGCGGCAGCAAGGCAAGCTACTTGCTGCGGTCCCATCACCATGCGAGTTTTTGCGCCACGCCGACCGAAGAGGAAACGACCATGAGCGCAGCATTCGATCTCACATCCCGCTTTGCCAAGGGACTGCCGGATCCGTCGCCGCGCTTCCCCGGATTTCCCAAATACAACTTCGTCGGCGGCCACAACGATCCGGTCCGCATCCCGATCGAAGGCCTGATCGAGGCGACTGCCTCGGTGCTGCGGCGCGATGGCGGCAGGCTGGCGATGTACAACCTGGGGCAGGGGCCGCAGGGATATCCCGGATTGCGCGAGACCGTCGCCGACAAGCTGAACCGCCACCGCGGCATGAAGATCACGCGCGACGAGGTGCTGGTCACCACCGGCTCCGGGCAGGGCATCGACATCGTCACACGCATGTTCGCCAATCCGGGCGACACGGTGATTCTGGAGGAGTTCTGCTACGCCGGTGCGATCAACCGCTTCAAGCGCGGTGGCGCGAACGTCGTAGGCGTGCCGGTGGATGAAGACGGCATGCGGATGGACGTACTGGAATCCACGCTGGAGGGCCTGAAGCAGAACGGTGTGACGCCGGCTTTCATCTACACGATTCCCACCATCCAGAACCCATCCGGCAGCATCCTGCCATTGGAGCGGCGGCAACAGATGCTGTCGCTCGCGCGCCGCTACGGCGTGCCGATCCTCGAGGACGAATGCTACGCCGATCTGATCTGGGCTGGCGGTGCGCCGCCGGCGCTGTACGCTCTCGATCCGAAGCAGGTGGTGCACATCGGCTCGTTTTCCAAGACGCTCGCGCCGGCGGTCCGCATCGGTTACGCGGTGTCCGAGTGGCCGGTGCTGTCGCGCATGATCGCCTGCAAGACCGACAGCGGCACCGGCGCGTTGGACCAGATGATCTGTGGCGAATTCTTCGCCAATCACTTCGATCAGCATGTCGGCGCCCTGACCGATGTGCTGAAGGAGAAGCTTGACACCATGGTGGAGGCGGTCGAGCGCGAGTTCGGCACCACTGCCGAACTGTGGAAGCCGAAGGGCGGCATCTTCCTGTGGTTCAAGCTGCCGGATGCGGTCGATGTGCGGAAGCTGGTGAAGCCGGCGGCGGACGCCGGCATTCAGTTCAACCCGGGGCCGGAGTGGGTGTGCAATCCGGAGCCGGCGAAGTCGTATATGCGTTTGTGTTTCGCGCTGACCACCAAGGAGGAGATTCGCGACGGCGTCGCGGCGCTCGCGCAGGTCTGCTACGAACAGACTGGCATCCCGGTGCGCAGCGCCAACGTGCAGCGCCGCTCGGCCTGAGCCATGGCCGACATTGCGCTGACGGTGAACGGCAGGCCGGTGCGCGTGACGGCACCCGAGACGGCGCTGCTACTCGATGTGCTGCGCAACGGGCTCGACCTGAAGGGTGCCCGCTACGGCTGCGGGCTGGAACAGTGCGGCAGTTGCACGGTGCTGCTGGACGGCGAGCCGATCTACGCGTGTTCGCGCGAAGTCGGTACCGTCGCCGGCCGCAGCATCACCACGGTCGAGGGGCTCGGTAGCGCGGAGCAGCCGCATCCGCTGCAGCAGGCGTTCCTAGACGAGCAGGCGGGGCAGTGCGGCTATTGCCTGTCCGGGATTCTGATGCGCGCGAAGGCGCTGCTGGACCACAATCCGTCACCATCGCGCGCCGAGATCGTGGCGGCGCTGGACAAGAACCTCTGTCGCTGCGGGGCGCATCCGCGAATCCTGCGTGCCGTGGAGAAGGCCGCAGCCATGGTGCGGGAAGGGAAGCCGGCATGAGCGACACGCTGCCGCTGTCGATCCAGAACAACCGCCGCATGGAGACGTGGCTCCGCTTCGAGCCGGACCGCACGGTGCGGCTTGCGGTGGGCAAGGTGGAGCTTGGCCAGGGCAACGTCACCGCGCTGGCGCAGATCGCCGCCGACGAGTTGGACGTGGACCCGTCGCGCATTTCGGTGCTGTCAGGCGACACGCAGGATGCGCCGGACGAGGGCCAGACCACGTCGAGCCAGTCGATCGAGGTGTCGGGACGGTCGGTGCGCCTGGTGTCGGCGGAGTTGCGCGCACGCGTGCTGGACCGGCTGGCACAGCGGCTGAACTGCAGCCCGGCCGAACTGGCGGTGGAAGACGGCGCGTTCCAGCGTGGCGGCGCGCCGACTGGGCACGACTACTGGAACTTTGTCGCGGCCGACGATTTCGCATCCGACATCGCCGGCAATGCGGTGCCAAAGCCGCATACGGCGTATCGCTATGTCGGCCAGCCGATGCCGCGGCGCGACCTGCCGGCGAAGGTCGCAGGCGCCGCGTTCGTCCACGACATGGTGCGCCCGGACATGCTGCACGCGCGCATCCTGCGCCAGCCATGCCGCGGCGCGCAGCTCGCCTCGCTGGACGAGGCGGCGCTCCGGCGCGCGGAACGTGGCGAGTTCCGCATCGTGCGCGTGGGCAACTTCGTGGCGTTCGTCGCTGCCGACGAGGCGGTGGCGCAGCGCGCCGCCGCCGCTGCGCCGTCGCATGCGAAGTGGGAGAATGTGCGGCAGATCGCGCCCGAGCAGCAGGAGGCGGCGTGGCTGGTCGGCCAGCCTTGCAACGATCGCCTGCACGGCGCCCCGCTGCCGGCGGCCGAGACCGGGAATGTCGTGAGTGCGAGCTATTCGCGGCCCTATGTCGCGCATGCCTCGATGGGACCGTCCTGCGCACTGGCGGAGTATCGCGGCAGCCGCCTGTCGGTGTGGTCGCACACGCAGGGGGTCTATCCGCTGCGCGCCGCGCTGTCGAACGTGCTGGGCATCCCGCAGGACGCGATCACTGTGCGGCATGCGCATGGCGCGGGATGCTATGGGCACAACGGCGCCGACGACGTCGCGGTGGACGCCGCGGTGATCGCGCTGCAGGTGCCCGACCGCTGCATCCGCGTGCAGTGGCGGCGCGAGGAAGAGTTCGGTTTCGAGCCGTTCGGCTCGGCGATGCACGTGACGATCCGTGCCGCGCTGGACGATGCGGGAAAACCCGTGGACTGGACTGCGGAGATCTGGTCGGCGACGCATGTGCAGCGGCCCAGTACAGGCGGCAATCTGCTGACGCACGAGGCGCTGCCGACGCCGCCGCCCGATCCGCGGCCGACCGATCCGCCGGAGGCCAACGGCGGCGGCGGCACGCGCAACGCGATGCCGCTGTACGACGTCGCGGCGAAGCGCATCGTGCATCACCTGGTGCTGCGCCCACCGGTGCGAACCTCGGCGCTGCGCGGGCTCGGTGCGCTGCCAAACGTGTTCGCGGCTGAATGCTTCATGGATGAACTGGCCGAGCGGGCCGGGGTCGATCCGGTGGAATACCGGCTGTCCATGCTGTCGGATGTCCGTGCGCGGCGGCTGATCGAGAACGTCGCGCGGCGCTGCAGCTGGGCGTCGCGCGGGCCATCAGGCACAGGGCGCGGGTTGGGCCTGGGATGGGCGCAGTACAAGAACCATGCCGCCTACGCCGCCGTCGTGGCCGAGGTGGAAGTGGATCAGGAGGTGCGGCTGCGCCGCGTGTGGTGTGCGGCGGACGCAGGCCTGGTGATCAACCCCGACGGTGCGCGCAACCAGCTCGAGGGCGGCATCGTGCAGGCCGCCAGCATGGTGCTGAAGGAGCAGGTGCGCATGCAGGGCGACGGTGTCACGTCGCTGGACTGGGAAGGCTACCCGATCCTGCGCTTCTCCGAGGTGCCGGAGATCTACACCGAGATCATCCACGCCCCGGACCTGCCGACGCTGGGCATGGGCGAATGCACGTTCGGTCCCACCGCCGCAGCGATCGGCAATGCGGTGGCGCATGCGCTCGGTGCGCGGATCAGGGACATGCCGTTCACGCACGAGCGGATCGCTGCGGCGTTGCTCAAATAGCGCCGTCCATCAGGCCTTCACGAGTGGACAGCCACCTTCGGCGAGCGGGCGCCAAGCCTGATCGGGCGGGATCGCGACCAGTTCTTTGCAGTAGTCGTATGGATATCTGGCTTCCGCCGCCGGCTTGACCTGCCACAGATGCATTTCGTGCATCACCCGGCCGTCTTCGCGGATCTTGACGTTGGTGTTGTAGAAGTCGTTGACCGGCGTCGCCTTCATCTGTGCCACCACTGCGTCCGCATCCGTGGTGCCCGCAGCCTTCACCGCCTTCAGCCAGTGGTTCGCGGCGCAGTAGTTCGCGGCATGAAGCAGCCCGGGCACCATCCCGTTCATTTTCGCGCTCCACCGCTTCGCCCAGGCGCGCGTCTTGTCGCTCATGTCCCAGTAGAAGGAGTTGGTGTAGACCAGCCCCTCACAGGTCTTCTGCCCCAGCGAATTCACATCGTTGATCGCCATCAGCAGTGTCGCCATGCGCGTGCCGCCCTGCGACAGGCCGAACTCGGCCGCCTGCTTGATGCAGTTCTGCAGGTCCGTGCCGGCGTTGGCGAAGCCGAACACCTTGGCACCCGACGCCTTCGCCTGCACCAGGTAGGAGGAAAAATCCGCAGTCGCCAGCGGCGCCTTTACCGCGCCCAGCACCTTGCCGCCGGCGGCCTGCACCGCGGCGATGGTGTCGCGCTCCAGCGCATAGCCGAACGCGTAGTCGGCGGTGATGAAGAACCAGCTGTCGCCGCCCGCCTTGGTCAGCGCCGTGCCGGTGCCGTGCGACAGCGCGTAGGTGTCGTAGGCGAAGTGGATGCCGTACGGCGAGCACTGCTTGCCGGTCATGTCCGATGTCGCGGGTCCGGTGATCAGGTAGGGGCGCTTCTTCTCGCGACAGACCTGCTGGATGGCGAGGCCGGCCGACGATGCGGCGCCGTCCGCGAGCGCATCCACGCCCTGGCTGTCGATCCATTCGCGCGCGAGCGAACTCGATACGTCGGGTTTGTTCTGGTCGTCGCCCTGCAGCACCTCGATCGGGCGGTCCAGCACCGAGCCGCCGAAATCCGCCACCGCCATCTCCACCGCGAGCCGGTTACCGGGGCCGCCGACATCGCGATAGGGACCGCCCATGTCGCTCAGCAGACCGATGCGGACAGGTTTGGACGTGCTCTGCGCGTGGATAATGCGAGGCGCGGCCAATGGCGCGGCGACGATTGCGCCCACCGCGGCACGACGCGTGATCTTCAGCATGAGGTATCCATTTCCACTGTCATTGCGAGGAGCGGCGCGACGAAGCAATCTCCGTCAAGGGGCGCGCGGTCATGGAGATTGCTTCGCTTCGCTCGCAATGACAGCGATTGCGCGCGCTCCTCGCGGCGACATGTCAGCGAAGCGATGCGTTCAGTTTGTCCAACGCCGCGGATCCTGGGCAGAGCGTCGCCTCGTCCAGGTCGTTGAACGGCGTGGCCACGGTGTTCATATGCCGGTGCAGGTCTTCCGCGTCCGGATCCACATACAGCAGCCCCGTGACGATCTCGCCCTGCGCATGGCGCTGCTGCAGATACGTCATCGCCGCGATCCGGTCGTGCACGTCGTAGTCGTTGGCCAGCTTCCGCAGCCGCAGCACGGAGCCGTCGTGCTGCTTCACCATCTCCACCGCGCCGGCCGCATACTCCACCGTGATCTCCTCGCGCCCGGTGATCACGTCGAGATAGTTCACCGCCAGGTTGTGCTCGCGGACGTAGTCGAAGCTCGTGTGCGAGCCTTCGTGGTTGTTGAACGCGACGCACGGCGAGATGCAGTCGATGAAGGCCGCACCCTGGTGCTTCAGCGCCGCCTCGATCAGCGGCACAAGTTGTTCCTTGTCCCCCGAGAAGCTGCGCGCGACGAAGGTGGCGCCGAGTTGCAGCGCCATGGCGATCAGATCGATCGCCTCGTCCTTGTTCTCCACGCCGCGGCGGCTCTTGGCACCGCGATCCGACGTGGCGGAGAACTGTCCCTTGGTCAGCCCGTACACGCCATTGTTTTCGACGATGTAGGTCATGTTCACGCCGCGCCGCATGATGTGCGCGAACTGGCCGATGCCGATCGAGGCGCTGTCGCCGTCGCCCGACACGCCGAGATAGATCAGGTCGCGATTGGCCAGGTTGGCGCCGGTCAGCACCGACGGCATGCGGCCGTGCACCGAATTGAAGCCGTGCGAGGCGCCGAGGAAATAGGTCGGCGTCTTGGACGAGCAGCCAATGCCCGACAGCTTGGCGATGCGATGTGGTGGTAGTTCAAGATTGAAGCAGGCGCGCACGATGGCGCCGCTGATCGAGTCATGGCCACAGCCGGCGCACAGCGTGGACACCGCCCCTTCGTAGTCGCGTCGCGTGAAGCCGAGTGAGTTTTTCGGCAGTTCTGGATGATGCAGCTTGGGCTTGGGGATGAAGGTCATGGGGCGGCCTTGCGGAACGGGACTACCTTGAGTTCGTCAACCTTGTCGCCGATCGCGCCGGCGATGAAGCGGGCGGTGATCGGCGTGCCGTCGAAGTGCAGCACGCGGGTCAGCTGCGCGGGATCGATCTCCAGCTCGTTGATCAGCAGCGTGCGTAGCTGTGCGTCACGGTTCTGCTCGACCACGAAGACCTGATCATGCTCGTTGATGAACTGACGGACGTCGTTGTGGAACGGGAAGCCGCGCACGCGCAGCAGATCAAGGTGCACGCCGTGCTCCGCCAGAATCTCCTCGGCCTCGTCCATCGCCGGGCTGGTCGAGCCGAAATAGATCGCGCCAAGCCGCGTGGGCTGTTGCGCCGAACGCGCCACCGGGCGCGGCACCAGCTGCTTCGCGGTGTCAAACTTCTTCAGCAGCCGCAGCATGTTCTCTTCGTAGTCGGGACCTTCCTCGCTGTAGCGCGCACGCCGGTCCTTCGAGGTCCCGCGGGTGAAGAAGGCGCCGCGCGTCGGATGCGTGCCGGGATAGGTGCGATAGGGAATGCCGTCTCCGTCCACGTCGAGGTAGCGGCCGAAATCCTTCCCGGCCTCCAGCTCTTCCGCAGTCATGACCTTGCCGCGATCCAGCTTGCGGCTGTCGTCCCAGGTGAACGGCTTGCACAGCCGCTCGTTCATGCCGATTTCCAGGTCGAGCAACATGAAGATCGGCGTCTGCAAACGGTCCGCCAGATCGAACGCCAGCGCGCCCATCTCGAAGCACTCGTGCGGGTCCTCGGGGAACAGCAGCACGTGCTTGGTGTCGCCGTGCGACGCATAGGCGCAGCTCAGGATGTCGGTCTGCTGCGTGCGGGTCGGCATGCCGGTGGACGGGCCGGCGCGCTGCACGTCGAAGATTACCGCCGGTATCTCGGCGAAATACGCCAGCCCGACGAATTCCTGCATCAATGAGATGCCGGGTCCCGACGTCGCGGTGAATGCCCGCGCGCCATTCCACGCGGCGCCGATCACCATGCCGATCGACGCCAGTTCGTCTTCCGCCTGGACAATCGCGAACTTGTTCTTCTTGGTTTCCGGATCCACCCGGTACCGGCCGCACCAGCGGGTGAACGCTTCGGCCAACGAGGACGAGGGCGTGATCGGATACCACGCGCACACCGTCGCACCGCCGTAGACCGCGCCAAGCGCCGCGGCAGCATTGCCTTCGACGAAGATGCGGTCGCCCACCGTGTTGGCCCGGCGCAATGTCAGGCCAATCGGGCATTGCAGATTGGCCAGCGCCCAGTCGCGACCCATGTGCAACGCCTGCACGTTCGCCGCCACCAGTTTGTCGCGGCCGCGAAACTGCTCGCCGAGCAGCTTCTCGATCTCGGCCACGTCCATCTGCAGCAGCGCCGACAGCGCGCCGAGATAGACGATGTTCTTGAACAGCTGCCGCTGGCGCGTTTCGGTGTACGCCTTGTTGGTGATCTCAGTCAGCGGCACGCCGATGATCACGATGTCGTCGCGGAAGCGCGACGGCGGCATCGGCTTGGTGCTGTCGTAGAACAGGTAGCCGCCCGGCACGATGGACGCCACATCCTGCGTCCAGGTCTGCGGATTCATCGCCACCATCAGGTCGACGCCGCCGCCGCGCGCGCCGAGGTGGCCGGCCTCGGACACCCGCACCTCGTACCAGGTCGGCAGTCCCTGGATGTTGGAGGGAAAGATATTGCGCGGCGTCATCGGTACGCCCATGCGCAGGATCGCCTTGCCGAACAGCGCGTTGGCGCTGGCCGATCCTGAGCCGTTGACGTTGGCGAACTTGACGACGAAGTCGTTGACGCTCTGGAGACCGGTTACGCGTTCTGCAGACTGCAACATGCGTGCTCCGCCTGTGCCACATCGAGAAGAAAGCGCTGCATGTCCCATGCGCCAGTGGGGCACCGTTCGGCGCACAGGCCGCAGTGCAGGCAAACGTCCTCATCCTTCACCATCACTCGTCCGGTCTTCAGCGCACCGGAGACGTAAAGGTCCTGCGTCTCGTTATGCGCCGGCGCGCTCAGCCGGAGGCGCAGTTCGGCTTCCGCGCCGTTCTCGGTGAAGCTGATGCAGTCGACCGGGCAGATGTCGACGCAGGCATCGCACTCGATGCACAGCTTGTCGGTGAACACCGTCTGCACGTCGCAGTTCAGGCAGCGCTGCGCTTCGGCAAACGCCAGCTTGTCATCGAAGCCCAGTTCCACCTCGGCCTTGATGTCGCGCAGCGCGATCACCTTGTCGCGGTGCGGCACCTTGTAGCGCAGGTCGAGCGAGACGTCGTTGTCGTAGCTCCACTCGTGGATGCCCATCTTCTGCGACATCAGGTTGACCAGCGGCGGCGGCCGGTCGCGCACGCTCTCGCCCTGGCAGAACTGATGGATCGAGATCGCCGCCTGGTGCCCGTGCGCCACCGCCCAGATGATGTTCTTCGGTCCGAACGCCGCATCGCCGCCGAAGAACACCTTCGGGTTCGTCGAGCCCATGGTGACTTCGTCGACCACCGGCATGTCCCACTGGTCGAACTCGATGCCGACGTCGCGCTCGATCCAGGGGAAGGCGTTCTCCTGGCCGACTGCCACCAGCACGTCGTCGCATTCGAAGTGCTGGTCCGGCTCGCCGGTCGGCACCAGCCTGCGGCGACCGCGCGCGTCGTACTCCGCCTTCACCGTCTCGAACATCACGCCGGTCAGCTTGCCGTCCCGGTGAGTGAACTCCTTCGGCACCAGCATGTTGAGGATCGGGATGTCCTCGCTGATCGCGTCCTGCTTTTCCCAGGGAGATGCCTTCATCTCCTCGAAGCCCGAGCGGACGATCACCTTCACGTCCTCGCCGCCGAGCCGGCGCGACGAGCGGCAGCAGTCCATCGCGGTGTTGCCGCCGCCAAGCACGATCACCCGCTTGCCGATCTTGGTGATGTGACCGAACGAGACCGAGGACAGCCAGTCGATGCCGATATGAATGTTGGCCGCCGCCTCGTGGCGACCTGGTATCGGCAGGTCACGGCCGCGCGGCGCGCCGCAACCGACAAAGACCGCGTCATAGTCATCGTCCAGCAGCGCCTTCAGGCTGTCCACGCGCTGGCCGAGGCGCATCTCCATGCCGAGGCCGGTGATGTAGGCAACCTCTTCGTCGATGATCGCGTCGGGCAGGCGGAATTTGGGGATCTGGCTGCGGATCATGCCACCCGAGCGCGGGTCCGAATCGAACACCACCAACTCGTAGCCCAGCGGCGCCAGGTCGCGCGCGACGGTCAGCGACGCCGGTCCGGCGCCCACCAGTGCGATCCGCTTGCCGTTGGACCGATCGGCGGGGCGCGGCAGGCGGTCGCTTATGTCGCCCTTGTAGTCGGCCGCCACGCGCTTGAGCCGGCAGATCGCCACCGGCTCCTCTTCCACCCGGCCGCGGCGACAGGCCGGCTCGCAGGGGCGGTCGCAGGTGCGGCCGAGGATGCCGGGGAACACATTGGAGTGCCAGTTGATCATGAACGCATCGGCGTAGCGGCCGGCGGCGATCAGACGGATGTACTCGGGGACCGGGGTATGCGCGGGGCACGCCCATTGGCAGTCGACCACTTTGTGGAAGTAGTCGGGGTTACCGATGTTTGTGGGCTGCAAGACGTACTCCTCTCCCTCGGCGCGCTGCCATGGGCCGTGGGCGCGGAGGCTTCTGATGCCCCTGGTGGCTCACGTCAACTACTCTAGCCGCAGGGCAGCAACTACTCTAGCCGCAGGGCAGCCAGCGAACAACGAAAGTCGCTCGGCGTTCCGGTGGGACGCCTCACAACATCCCGTGCCACTCTCTGAACCAGGCCGCAAAGCGCGGGATCCCCTCGGCCAGTGGCGTTCGCGGTGCGAAGCCAGTCAGCGCCGCGATGGCGTCCACCGAGGCGAACGTCTCCTCGACATCCGCCAGCGGCCGCGGCGCATCGCGCAGAACCGCCCGCCGACCCAGCGCCTGCTCCAGCAGTCGGACCAGGGTGATGACCTGTTCGCTCCGGTGATTGCCGATGTTCAGCACCCGTGCCGGCAGCGGTCCGTCCGGCGGATGGTCCAGGCAGCCCAGCACGCCGGCCACGATGTCGTCGATATAGGTGAAGTCCCGCCGCAGCGTGCCACCCTCGTAGACGGTGATCGGCTCGCCTGCCGCGATCGCCCGGGCGAAGCTGTAGTAGGCCATGTCCGGTCGCCCCCAGGGGCCGTACACCGTGAAGAACCGCAGCCCGGTCTGCTTCAGACCGTGCAGATGCGCATACGCGTGGCTCATGAGTTCGTCCGCCCGCTTGGTAGCGGCGTAGACCGAGAGCGGCGTGTCCACCCGGTCGGCCTCGGCGAACGGCAGCGTGCGGTTGGCGCCGTAGACCGAGGAGGAGCTGGCGTAGACCAGGTGGCGCAGTCGCGGCAGCAGGCGCGCCGCCTCGAGCATCACCAGATGACCCATCACGTTCGCCTGGACATAGGCGTAGGGGTCCACCAGCGAATGCCTTACCCCTGCCTGCGCCGCTAGGTGAATGATGGCGTTTAAGTCTTTGTTTTCCTTCACAATATCATGGATTGATCCGCGCTCCGCCACGTCCGCCAGGCGAAAGGCGAAACCCGATCGCAGCGCCAGGCGGGCCAGCCGCGCCTGCTTCAGCCGTACATCGTAGTAGGGGTTCAGGTCATCGATGCCGAGTACCTGCTCGCCCCGCTCGAGCAGGGCCTGGGCGACATGGTAGCCAATGAAGCCGGCCGCTCCGGTCAGCAGCACCGTCACAGCGGACGGGCCACCAGGCGATCCTCGAGCAATTGCAGTACCGCGTGTCCCAGAGCGATGTGGCATTCCTGAATCCGGGCGGTTTCCGCATCGGGCACCAGCAGGACGTGATCGCATAATCCGAGCGCGGGCTCACCGGCGCCGCCCAGCAGCCCCACCGTCGCGATGTTCATCTCGCGCGCCGCCCGCAGTGCCCGCACCACGTTGGGCGAGCGGCCCGACGTGGTGATGCCGAACAGCACGTCTCCGTCCCGTCCCAGCCCCCGCAGCGGCCGCTCGAACACGAACTCGTAGCCGTAGTCGTTGCCACCGGCGGTGAGCGCCGCGGGATCCAGCGTCAGCGCCAGCGCCGGCCAGGACGGCCGCTCGACCGACCCACGCAGCCGGATCAGCAGCTCGGTCGCCAGATGCTGGCTGTCGGCCGCCGATCCGCCGTTGCCGCAGAACATGAGCTTGCCGCCACGCCGCAGGCTGGCCTCGCAGGCGTCCACCACGCCGACGACGGCGTCGGCCAGCTCCAGCGCAATCCGCTGCTTGAGCTCCGCGGACCGCCGCATCATCGCACCAAACCGAGCGGCTTCGCTCATGCGCCGCTCTTACACCCGGGTCGGGTCACTGCGCCACCCAGCCGCCATCGACCGACAGCGGCGCGCCGGTGATCGTCCTGGCACCCTCGGAGCACAGGAACACCGCCAACGCGCCGATCTGCTCGGGCGTGGAGAACTGCGCCATCGGCTGCTTCTCGGCCAGGAAGCGCTGCTTCTGCTGCTCGACCGAGACGCCATCCCGCCGCGCCCGGTCCTCCAGCTGGCGCTGCACCAACGGCGTCAGCACCCAGCCCGGGCAGATCGCGTTCACCGTCACGCCGTGATTGGCCAGCTCGATGGCCGCCACCTTCGTCATCCCCAGCACGCCGTGCTTGGCGGCGACGTAGGCGACCTTCTGCGCACTCGCGACCAGCCCGTGCGCCGAGGCAATATTGATGATGCGGCCCCAGCCGCGTCGCTTCATCCCCGGGATGGCCGCCTTCATGCCGTGGAACACACCCGACAGGTTGATGGCGATGACCGAGTCCCAGCGGTCGACGGGGAAATCCTCGATATTGGCGGTGAACTGGATTCCCGCGTTGTTCACCAGGACATCGAGCGAGCCGAACTCTTGCTCGGTTGTCGCCACCATCGCCGCGACCTGCTCGGGCTTGCCGATATCGGCGCCGGCGTAGCCCACCCGCCCGCCGAACTCCGTGGCGATGTCAGTCCGCAAAGCCTCGATCTGCGTCGCATCGCCGAACCCGTTCAACATCAGGTTCGCTCCGTCAGCGGCCAGCGCCCGGGCGATGCCCAGTCCGATGCCGCTGGTGGAGCCGGTCACCAGGGCGGTCTTGCCTTTCAAGCTCATCGCGAGGTCCTCCAGGGAACAGGTGGCGGCGAAGTGTGAATTGTCTCATCCACGGCGCTTCGCAGGTGCGATATGAAGCCTGGCAGAATTATACTGCGCTGCACAATTGCGCCCGAGGAGTTCCGCATGGATTCCGGCACGCTTCCCGAAGTTCGACCCGTGCGGCCCCTGGCACGCGGGCGGCTGGCTCTCGTGCTGCAAGGGGGCGGCGCTCTCGGTGCTTACCAGGCCGGTGTCTATCAGGCGCTGCACGAGGCGGGACTGGAGCCGGACGAGGTGGCCAGCGTGTCGATCGGCGGCATCAACGGCGCGATCATCGCCGGCAACCGCCCGGACCGCCGGTTGGACCGGCTGCGCGAATTCTGGGAGACGGTGACCGCGCGGCAGATGTGGCTCTGCGCACCGGACGGCGACGAACCGCGCAAGGCGCGCAACGCCTGGTCATCGACCCTGACCATGCTGTTCGGCCAGCCGGGCTTCTTTACCCCGCAGTTGCCGAATCCCTGGCTGAGCCTTCGCGGCTCCAGGACGGCGACCAGCTTCTACGACAGCGCGCCGCTGCGCGAGACGCTGCTGCGCGTAGTCGATTTCGATGTCCTGAACCAGCGAACGATCCGCTACGCCTGCGGTGCGGTCAACGTGCTGAACGGCAACTTCGCGTATTTCGACAGCGCCCGGCAGGAGATCCTGCCGGAGCATGTCATGGCGAGCGGCGCGCTGCCTCCGGCGCTGCCCATGGTGCGCATCGGCACGGACGCCTACTGGGACGGCGGCATCGTCTCCAACACGCCGCTGCAATACGTGCTGGAAGCAATGCAGAGTGCGGAGACGCTGATCTTCCAGGTCGACCTGTTCAGCGCACGCGGGCCACTGCCACGCGACATGTACGACGTGCTCGCGCGACAGAAGGACATCCAGTACTCCAGCAGGACCCGCCTGGTGACCGACTATTTCCGCGAGCGGCGCAGGACCAACCTGTTGCTCAGGCGAGTGCTGGACAAGCTGCCGGACGAGCAGCTGGACGACGAGGAACGCGCGGCGAAGCGGCGCCTCGCCAGCATGCCGGGTGTCACCATCCTGCAGCTGATCTATCAGCAGACCGCCTACGAGGACCAGGCGCGGGACTACGAGTTCAGCAGCACCTCGATGCGCGAGCACTGGGACGCCGGCCGTCGCGATACCGAGCGCACGCTGCGCCACAAAGAATGGCTGGCAATGCCGCCGGACGAAGGCGGCATCATCGTGCACGACGTGCATCGGCTGGACGACTAGCGGCCGGCTACGCTCCGGCCGATCACACCTTCCGGAACTTGTGCAGCGAGCGCAGATTGTCGGGCCGCGGCTGGTCGGGCCAGGTCTGCGGCCAATTGGTCCACGACACCTCGCCCACATACAGATCGCCGTGCGAATCCACGGTGAGCCCGTGCGGTGCGAGGAATTCCGTCGGGCCCATGCCGGGTCCCACCCCACCCAGCCGCGCGATGCGCTTGCCGGTGTGGTCGACGATGGTCACCCGCGGCCCGAGATTCGGCAGGTTGCGGTTCACTGACGCCACGGAACCCAGTTCACCGATATAGCAGACCGGGCACTTGCCGGGCGGCATGAACAGCCCGCACGGTCGATGCAGGTTGTTCCACTGCGCCTCGTACTTGCCGTTGCCGTCGAACACCTGCACGCGATGGTTCTCGCGATCGGCCACGTACACCCAGCCGTCCGCGTCGCAGGTGATGTTGTGCGCGATGTTGAATTCGCCCGGATCGGTGCCCGGTGCGCCCCACGACAGCAGCAACCGGCCGTTCGGCGAGTATTTGTGCACCCGCGAGTTGCCGTAGCCGTCCGACACGTAAATGTCGCCCTGCGGCGACATCGCCGTGTGGGTGCAGCGGTGGAACGGCTCGCCGCTCATGTAGGGCGAGGGCTTGCCGGGTATGCCCAGCGTCAGCAGCACCTTCCCCTCGAGCGTGCACTGCCGCACCGTGTGGTCGCCGTCGTCGGTGAGCCAGATCGTGTCGTCCGGCGCCATGAACACGCCGTGCGCGCGCGGGAAGACGCCTTCGCCCCACGACCGCAAAAAATTGCCGGCGCGGTCGAACACGATCATCGGGTGCTCGCCGCGGTTGAACACGTAGACGTTGTCGTTCTTGTCCACCCCGACCGAGCCGATCTCCTTGAACGACCAGCCGGGCGGCAGTTTCGCCCAGTCCACCACCGGTTCGTATACGTAGTCGCCGCTGCCTACCGTCGCCATGGTCCGTTTCCCCTCTCTCACTCGGCTGCGCGGCGTTCCGCGCCGTCGCGGAAGCGCGTGCGCAGCGTATCCCATTCATCCGCACCGACCCGGTCGAACGCCTCGCGCACGGTCATGTCGCTGCGCGGCACCGGATGGACATGCGTTGCCTTCAGCTGTGCGAGCATCTCGTCGCACGCGCCGATGACCGCCTTCAGCAGCAGGCCAGGCACGATCGCCAGCCGATAGCCCATCTCCTGCGCACGCCGCAGGTCGATCTCCGGGGTTTTGCCGCCGCGCACCACGTTCAGCAGGCACGGTCCGGCGACGCGCTTCGGCACTGCGGCCAGCTCCTCCATCGTCTGCGGCGCCTCGACGAACGCCATGTCGGCGCCCACCGACAGCGCCGCGTTGGCACGCGCCAGCGCCTCGTCCAGGCCGGCGACGGCGCGCGCGTCGGTGCGCGCAATGATCGTGAAGTCGCGGTCCTTCCTGGCGGCGACCGCGGCTCGGATCTTGGCGATGTAGTCCTCGCGCGGCACGATCTCCTTGTCGTCGAGATGGCCGCACTTCTTCGGCGACACCTGGTCCTCGATGTGGATGGCGGCGACGCCGCGGCGTTCATACTCCTGCACGGTGCGGAACACGTTCAGCTCATTGCCGTAGCCCGTATCGGCATCGGCGATCACCGGCACGTCGACCGAGCGCACGATCCGGGCGGCGTTCTCCACCATCTCGCTCATGGTCAGCAGGCCGAAATCCGGGTAGCCGTGCGACACCGACGTGCCGGCCCCGGTCATGTACACGGCGGGAAAGCCAGCCTGCGCCACCAGCTTGGCGGTCAGCCCGTCATAGGCACCGGGCGCGACCACCATGGCATCGCGGCGCAACAGCGCACGCAGGTCACCCGTATTGCTCATCGCACTCTCCCCGTCCGGACGCCGCACACGCTACGGCATCTCGACCCGGGTGGAAATCGCGCGCTCTTGGCATCGGAGGTGGGGCGGTATTCAATCGCCGCAACGTCCCAGGAGCGCCCGCATGCCCGACTTCCCGAAATTCGTGCAAATCAATGAGGAAGGCCCGCGCGAAGGGTTCCAGTTCGAGAAAGGACCGATCTCGACGGAGCGCAAGATCGAGCTGATCGACGCGCTGTCGGAGACCGGCCTGAACCACATCCAGGTGGCTTCGTTCGTCAATCCGAACCGGGTGCCGGGCTGGGCCGATGCAGACGAGGTGGTGCAGCGCTACGCCCGCAGGCCGGGCATCCACTACACGGCGCTCTGGCTCAACATCAAAGGGCTGCAGCGTGCGCTGGAGTACCGGGACCGGCGGCTGGACATCGAAGGCTCGTTCTCGCTGACCGCGTCGCCGACCTTCCTGGCGAAGAACCAGCAGCGCTCGATGGAGGACAACGTCCGGCAAGCGCACGAGACGATCAAGCTGTACAAGCACCACGGCATCAAGCTGAAGCGGGCCAGCATCATGGCGGCGTTCGGCTGCAACTTCGAAGGCGAGATCCCACATCAGCGCGTGCTCGACCTGATGCAGCAGCTGCTGGACATCTGCGCCGAGCACGAGGTGCAGCCGCAGGTGTTCTCGCTGGCCGACACGATGGCCTGGGCGACGCCGAAGTCGATCAGGGCGTTGGTCGGCAAGGTGCGCGAGCGTTTCCCCGAGCTGACGCTGTCGCTGCACCTGCACGATACGCGTGGCATGGGTGTCGCCAACGCCTATGCGGGGCTGGAGATGGGGGTGTCGATCTTCGACGCCACCGTTGCCGGTCTCGGTGGTTGTCCGTTCGCCGCGCACAAGGGTGCGGCGGGCAATGTCTGCACCGAGGATCTCGTGTTCA
The DNA here is from genome assembly GCA_963812075.1 of uncultured Alphaproteobacteria bacterium. GTDB lineage: Bacteria > Pseudomonadota > Alphaproteobacteria > Acetobacterales > Acetobacteraceae > JAMXLO01. The sequence continues at coordinate 495,060 of CAWETN010000008.1, read as the reverse complement.
TGCTCGACGAGATGGGCATCGACACCGGCATCGACCTCGACAAGCTCATCGCGGTGGCGCAGCTGGCCGAGGACATCGTCGGCCACCCGTTGCCTGGCTCGGTGAAGATGGGCGGCAGCCTGAAGGCGTTGCGCGCGAAGCTGCACTGACCGATCCGACCGCCACCACAGCGCCTTGTCATTGCGAGGAGCGAAGCGACAAAGCAATTTCCACCTATGTGAGCCCCGGATGGAGATTGCTTCGCTGCGCTCGCAATGACACCACCCTATGGAGAACCACCATGTCCCTGACCAAGACCCTCGGCCGGTTCATCGCCGACCTGTCGCCCAATCGCCTGCCCGAAGGCGCCGAACGCGTCGCGCGTCTCGGCTTCATCGACAGCATCGGCACGATGATCGCCGGGCGCCGCGAGGAATGCGTGCGCATCATGCAGCAGGTGCTCGCGCCGGCCGACGGCCCGGCGACCATCACCTTCGGCAAGGAGAAGGGCGCCGCACCGGAGGTCGCGTGGATCAACGGCACCGCGGCGCACGCGCTCGACTACGACGATGTCGGACTGCGCGGCCATCCCAGCACCGTTCTGGTTCCCGCGATCCTCGCCGAGGCCGAGACACTCGGTTCTACCGGCGCCGACATGATCGTGGCCTACGTCGCCGGCTACGAAACCTGGGCCGAGCTGTTCCGCCGCGATTCCGGCCTGCTGCACCAGAAGGGCTGGCACCCGACCGGTCTGTATGGCGCGGTGGCTGCCGCTGCGGCCTGCGCATCGCTGCGCCGCCTGGACGCCGACAAGGCGGCGCAGGCGATCGCGCTGGGCGCGTCGCAAAGCTCGGGCCTGATGGCGAATTTCGGTACGATGACCAAGCCGTTCCACGCCGGCAAGGCGGCGCACGCCGGCATCATGGCCGCGCGTCTTGCGGAAGCCGGTTTCACCGCCAGCATGGATGCGCTGGAGCACCCACAGGGCTTCCTGCACGCGATCTCGCCGACCGGCACCGAAGACCGCACCAGCGAGGCGAAGCCGGGCGAGACCTGGGCCATCCTGACCGAGGGTCTCGGCATCAAGAAGTATCCCACCTGCTACTGCACCCACCGCGCCATCGACTGCGTGCTCGACCTTGTCAACGCGACTCCGATCAAGGCGGACGACGTGCAGAAGATCACCGTCAACATCAGCGACTATTTCGCGACCATTCTGCGCAACCACCAGCCGGACACCGGGCTCGCCGCCAAGTTCAGCATGGAGTTCGCGATGGCCAGCGGCATCGTCGCGAAACGCGTCGGCCTGCGCGAACTGACCGATGGCTTCGTGCAGCGCCCCGACATCCAGGCGCTGATGCGCAAGGTGGAGATCGTCACCACTACCGAATACGACGAAGAACTGTCGGGCGCGGCGCCGCAGGACCAGGTGACCGTGCAGCTGAACGATGGCAGCACCATCGCCGGGGAGCCGGTGAAGCGTGCCACCGGTCATGCGACGCGGCCGCTGACCGAGGCACAGATCTACGACAAGTTCGCCGACTGCCTCGATGTCGGTGCTTCGGACATCCCCGCCGAGACGCTGTTCCGGCGGCTGTCGCAGATCCAGTCGATGTCGGCGCGCGAGATCACCGCGCTGCAATAGGCCGCCATCGGCGCGCGGCGGCTGGACCCGCCGCGCGCTTCGGTTATGCTCTGGCCATAACAGAATCATCACGGGAGGTCGTTACATGACCGCGAAGCTCGTCGCCCCGCGTCGTCGCGTCATTCAGGGCGCTGGCGGTCTTGCTGGCATCCTGGCCCTCGGCAAGGCGCCCGCAATTGCGCAGATCCAGCCGACCAAGCTGATCATCGCCCATATCACGCCGGTGCCCGAATTGGGCGCCGTCGCGCTCGACTGGTTCGCCAAGGCGATGACGGAGCGCTCGAAGGGCGAACTCCTGGTCGAGTTCCATGGTGGCACGCTGCTGACCAAGGAGATCGACGTGATGAACGGGGTGAAGACCGGCAGTGTGGCGATCGGCACGCCGTCCGGTGCCGCCGCGACGATCTTCCCCGAGATGGGCGTGTTCCTGGTCGGTTACCTGATCAGCTCCTACGACCAGGCCTACAAGCTCCTCAACGGCAAGGTCGGCGACCAGCTCGACAAGACGTTCCAGGAGAAATACGGCGTCAAGGTGCTGTACTACTTCGACTATGGTTTCCGCCACTTCTGGAACGCCAGGCGCGCGATCAACGAACCACGCGACCTGCGCGGCCTGAAGATCCGCACGCAGCCGTCGAAAGTGTTCACCGACACGGTGAACGGCATCGGTGCGGTCGCCGTGCCGCTGGGCTGGGCCGAGGTCATCACCGCGGCGCAGCAGGGTGTGATCGACGGCGCCGACCTGCCGGTGGTGAACATGGTGCCGCTGAAGGCCTACGAGGTTTCCAAATACTACTCGATGACCGGCCACAACTACGGCTCGACGCTGGTGGCAATGAACCTCGGTATGTGGAACAAGCTGCGCCCCGACCAGCAGGCGCTGATGCTGGACGGCGCGCGCGAGGCACAGGCCATCATGCGCAAGAACACCGAGAGCATCGATTCGCTCGCCAAGGCGAAGGAGATGCTGGAGCCGCTCGGCATGACCGTGAACATGCCGGACCATGCGCCATTCAGGAAGCTGGCGCAGGAGAAGGTCTGGCCGCAGTACCAGAAGCAGTACGGCGAGCTCTGGGACCTGATCACCGCCACCACGGTCTGACGACGTGGCTTCATCCGGCGCGAGGGCGGTCGGTGCCGTCCTCGCGATCCCGAAGGTCGTCACCGGCGGTCTGGTGCTGCTCGCCATCTCGGTGATGCTGTACGGCGTGTTCATGCGTTACGTCATGCTGCCGATCACCGACTGGCTGGACGTCGATCCGATCAACTTCTTCTGGGTCGAGGAGGTGGGCGAGACCACGCTCTGCTGGCTTACCCTGATCGGCGCCGCGGTCGGCGTGGCGGAGCGCAGCCACTTCGCGCTCAACCTGCTCACCCACCGCTTCCCGCCACGTGCCCGGCACGTGATCCACGTCTTCAACAACCTGCTGACCGCCGCGTTCGGCGGCCTGATCGCCTGGATCGGTGTGCAGCTCGCCGTGCTGAATGCGATGCTGACCTCGCCCGCGCTCGAGTTCAGCCTGGCCTGGCTCTATGCCGCCGCGACGGTCGGCGGCATCCTGATCGCTCTCTACGCGCTGCGTGCCGCCGCCGATCCGGCCGGCCCCGACCACGACATCATGGACGTGAGGGAATAGCGCGTGATCCTCGCCGCAACGTCCGTCGTCTTCGTGGCACTGCTGCTGCTGTCGCTGCCGATCGTGTTCTGCCTGGGTGCGGCCGGCGTGGCCGGGCTCTGGCTCGGCGGTTTCCCGATGCAGCAGCTCGGCTCCAGCATGATCGCCGCATCGCAGAGCTGGGTGTTGCTTGCCATCCCCTCCTTCGTGTTCGCCGGCAGCCTGATGGAGCGGGCCGGCATGTCGCACTCGCTGGTCGAACTGGCGCGCGCGCTGGTCGGCTGGCTGCGCGGCGGTCTCGGCATGTCGGTCATCGTGGTGTCGTATTTCTTCTCCGACATCTGCGGTTCGAAAATGGCCGAGGTGTCGGCGCTCGGCTCGGCGCTGGTGCCGCCGCTGCGCGCCGCCGGCTACCGCGCGGAGGATGCCGCCTCGCTGATCGCCGCGGGCACCGCGATGGGCATGCTGGTGCCGCCGGCGATCTTCATGATCGTGATCGCCGCCGTCACCAACCAGTCCGCGGTGGCGCTGTTCCTCGCGGGCTTCGTGCCGGCCGCCGTGGTCGGGCTGTGCCTCTGCATCCTGGTGCTCATCCAGGCGCACGTCCTCGGCTGGCCGAAGGACACGGCAACGAGCTGGCAGCGGCTGCTGCGTGCCATGAAGGACGCCGCGGTGCCGATGGTGATTCCCGTGGTGATCCTCGGCGGCTTCTATCTGGGCGCCTTCACCGCCACCGAAGCCGGCGCCATCGTCGCGTTCTATTCGCTGATCGCGGCGAGGTTCTACTACCGCAACGTGTCATGGATGCAGGTGCTGCACATCGCCTACGACAGCGGCGTGCTGACCGGCGTGGTGATCTTCCTGCTCGCGGTGGCGACCGTGTTCCAGTACCTGATGGGCCTGTCCGGCGTGCCGGAACTGCTGGGACAGCTGCTGGCCCCGCTGCGAGTCGCAGCACTGGCTGTTCCTGACCGGCGTCGCGCTGATGACGCTGCTGTTCGGCATGCTGCTGGAAGGCCTGCCTGCCGCGGTGGTGCTGATCCCGGTGGTGTTCCCGGTCGCCACGAAGATCGGCATCCATCCGGTGCACTTCGACATCGTGCAGACCGCGGCCGTCGGCATCGGCCTGTTCACGCCGCCGATGGGTGTCGGCCTGCTGATGGCGCTGCGCTTTGCCCGCGTGCCGGTGCTGCAGCATGCACGCGGCTACTGGCCCTATCTGCTCGCGCTGCTGGTCGGTTTGATGCTGATCATCTGCATTCCCGAGCTGTCGCTGTTCCTGCCGCGCAGCGCCGGGCTGATCAAGTGACGGCGCTGCCGCAGCGCGTGGATAGTTCTCCTCCACGCCGGAACGGCGGCGCCGCTCTGGCGTGCGGCCCATTTTGTGGACAGTGACGTCCGATTTGGGCAATCCTGGCCTCAGGTGTTGGCTCGCGAACCTGCTTGAGGCCCAATGGATGTAGCCGAATGGCTCCGCGCCCTCGATCTGAGCCAATACGCGGCGGCATTCCACGAGAATGCCGTCACCGCCGATCTGCTGCCCAGCCTCACATCGGATGACCTGAAGGACATCGGCGTGGCGGCTGTCGGTCATCGGCGCCGTCTGCTCGACGCCATCGCGGCGCTGCGTCCGGCGGCCGATCCCGTGCCCGATATCCACCACGGCACGACGACGACCGCCGAACGCCGCCAGGTCACCGTGATGTTCTGCGATATGGTGGGGTTCACCGCGCTCTCGGCGCATCTGGACCCGGAAGACCTCAGTGCGGTGGTCCGCAGCTACCAGGCGACGGTCGCCGCAACCATCGCGCGCTTCGGCGGGTTCATCGCGCGCTACGTCGGCGACGGCGTGCTGATCTATTTCGGCTGGCCCGAGGCGCGCGAGGCGGACGCCGAGAGGGCGGTGCGCGCGGCGCTGGCGGTGATCCGCGAGGTCGGTCAAGCCCCCGCCGCGGGCAAGCGGCTGCGGCTCAGGATCGGGATTGCCACCGGCCTCGTGGTGATCGGCGAACCGATCGGCACCGGCGAGGCGCGCCAGCAGACGGCGATCGGCGAAACGCCCAACCTAGCCGCCCGCCTGCAGGCGTTGGCCGGCGACGACGGCATCGTCGTGGACGCCGCGACGCGGCAGCAGATCGGCCGCCTGTTCGATTGCGCCGAGCTTGGCGTCGTCGCGCTGAAGGGTATCCCTGGTCCGGTGCAGGCGTGGCAGGTGCTGAAGGAGGCCCAGATCGGCAGCCGGTTCGAGGCGCTGCACGACAGTTCGCTGCCGCTGATCGGTCGGGACGAGGAGCTTGAGCAACTGATCCGGCGCTGGGAGCAGGTGAAGACCGGGACCGGCCGCGTCGTGCTGATCACCGGCGAATCGGGTATCGGCAAGTCTCGGCTGGTGGCCGAGTTGGAAACGCGCCTGCAAGGTGAAGAGCACGGCCGGCTCCGCTACTTCTGCTCGCCCGATCACTGCGACAGTCCGTTGTTCCCGATCGCCCGACAGATGGCCCTGGCAGCGGAGCTCGATCGCGACGACGACACGCCGGCGAAGTGGCAGCGGCTGCGCCAGGTTCTCGGCACCGAGACGGACGCGGCGGACATGGCCCTGATAGGCGAGCTTCTCGCGCTCGATACGCCGGGGCCGCAAAGCGCTGGCACGCGGCTGCAGAAGGAACGGCTGTTCGCGGCGCTGCTCCGCCAGGTGGAGCGGTTGTGCCGCGACAAGCCGCTGCTGGCGCTGGTCGAAGACGTGCACTGGGCGGATCCGACCACGCGCGAGCTGCTGGACCTTGCGGTGACGCGCCTGCCGGCGATGCGCGTGCTGCTGCTGCTGACGTTCCGCCCCGATCTTCAGGTTCCCTGGACCGGACATGCCGGCGTGACCTCGATCACCCTGAGCCGGCTAGACCGCGCCGAGAGCACGCAGCTCGCCGGCGCGCTGACGACGGAGCTGCCGCCGGTGCTGCTCGCGCGCATCGCGATGCAGGCCGACGGCGTGCCGCTGTTCATCGAGGAACTGACCAAGGACTGGATCGAGCGCGCCAAGGATCCGGACATCACGCTGCAGACGATCGGTGTGCCGACCACCCTGCGAGGCTCGCTGCTGGCGCGGCTCGACCGCCTGCCGGAGGCGAAGCAGGTGGCGCAGGTCGGTGCGGTGATCGGGCGCGAATTCTCGCACGAGCTGATCAGCGAGGTCACCGACCTGCCGGAGCCGGTGTTCTCGGATGGGCTCGAGCAGCTGGTGTCGTCGGGCCTGGTGCATCGCCGTGGCGAGCCGCCGTCGGCGACGTACCGGTTCCGGCACGCTCTGGTGCAGCGGGCGGTGTATTCGACCGTGCTGCGCAGCCACCGCCAGGTGGCACATGGCCGGATCGCCGACGCCCTGTCGGGCCGGGCGGACGTCGCGCCACAGACGTTGGCGCACCATTTGACCGAGGCCGGGCGGCTGCACGAGGCGGTGGAGCACTGGCTGATCGCCGGGCAGGCCCTGGCGGGCCGTTCAGCCGAACGCGAGGCGATCAATCTGTTCCGCCGCGGCCTGGCTGCCCTGCTGACCTTGCCGGAGAGCCCGGAACGGGATCGCCGCGAGCTCGAGTTGCAGATGGCGCTCGAGGTACCGCTGGCCGCCGCGGAAGGTCCTGCAGCGAATGTCGTCGGCTCGGTCCGCCAGCGTGTCCGGGAGCTGAGCCAGCGGCTGGGGGACACGCACGGAGCCGGCTGATTGCGGCCTGCTCGGATACCGCGTCCCGCCGTGCTCCTTCGCCGAACGTTGGGCGCCGCTGGACTGACGCAGGAAGGCAAACGCAGAGCGGCATCACCGCGCTCGCGGCGCGGCCGGTATTACTGGATGAAACTATATCTGCCGATGCAGGTCCTTGCCGGGGCAGCGTCAGCCGGTGCAGCTGCAGATGAGCAGGGCAGGGGGTGACCTGCTCGCCCCAGTCGGTCCTACCAGCCGGCCCAACGGTCGGGCGGGCGGACCTGATTGTATGGCTTCACGTAGGTCTGGCAGACGAACGGGTAGCTTAATGGACAGCACTCGGCGTTCTCGATCGTATAGCCGATGAGCGCCGGAGGTACGCTGTTGTATCCGAGGTTGATCTTACAGGAAAAGCGATAGTTCGTATAGAAATACGACGTACCTGTCCGGCCGTATTCACTGAACGCCACCGAGTATTTCGGCTGGAATGTTGCCGGATCATCGAAATGTTGCAGGATGATGGCGATACGAACGCCAAGCGCGTACAGGTCCGCCTCCCGCTTGGCGACCGAATAATCCTCCGGCACCGTCTGGGATTGCGCCGCGGCCGGCGCGGACAGTAGCGCGGCTGTTGCAGCAATGGCGGCCAGAAGCTTGATTGCGCGCATGAATTTCTCCTGTACGCAGCTTATCACGGCGGCGCAACGCCCGGCAACGCCAGACGTGCGCGGAGCGTCCTCATGATGGTCTCGTGCACCTGGGCCACCGGGCCGTCCGCCTGGATCACCGCGCATCGCTCGGGCGCCGCGGCGGCGATGTCGCGGAAGCCTTGCCGCACCCGGGCGTGGAACAGCGCATCGAGCCGCTCGTAGCGGTCGGCATCGGCGCCGCGCTCGATCTGGCGTGCCACCGCCACGGCATCGCTCGCGTCGAGCACCAGCGTGAGATCGGGCACGATCCGCAGCAGGCCGGTCAGCGTCGCTATCGTCGCGCGGTCGGCGCCCTGGCCGTAGCCCTGATAGGCCATGGTGGAATCGGCGAAGCGGTCGCACACCACCCACAGGCCGGCCGCCAGCGCCGGGCGGATGGTCTTCTCGACATGCTCGGCGCGCGCGGCGAAGTGCAGCAGGGTCTCGGCGTCGGCGGACCAGTCGAGCGCTTCTCGCAGCAGCAGGTTCCGCAGGAATTCGGCGCCAGGTGCGCCGCCTGGCTCGCGCGTGCGCAGCACGGCAAGGCCAAGCGCCAACAGCGCCTCGGATAGCAGTCGGGCCTGGGTGGTCTTGCCGGCGCCCTCGCCGCCCTCGAGCGTGATGAAGCGGCCTTGCGGCACGCTGCTGCTAGCTGCCGGTCACGTAGTGCGACAGCACTGCCATCGCCCGCCCGGGCAGACTGAGCTTCGCCACGTCCTCCCCGGCGAATAGCGCCACTTCCATCCCCGGCACGCCCTGGCCCGCCACCACCAGCCTGCCTAGCGTCGTGCCCTTCTGCACCGGTGCGCGGATCGGCGCGTCGTAGCTCACCTTCACCGACGCGTTCTTGCGCCAGTTGCGCGGCATGGTCATCACCAGGTCCCGCCCGCCGACCAGTGCCACGCTCGGCCGCGTGCCCAGCCACACCGGCACGCGCTCGATGACGTCGCCGGCGGAGAACAGGGTCACGTCCTCGAAGTTGGCGAACGCCCAGTCCAGCAGCCGCTCGCCCTCCTCGGCGCGCTGATGCATGGAGTCGAGGCCGTTGATCACCACGATCACCCGCCGCTCGCCGCGCTTGCCGCTGGCCACCAAGCCGTAGCCGCCGGCCTCGGTGTGCCCGGTCTTCAGCCCGTCCGCGGTGCCCTTCTGCACCAGCGGATTGCGGTTGCCCTGCTCGATGTTGTTGTACTTGAAGGTCTTCTCCGCGTCGTAGTGATAGAACTCCGGGAAGTCGGCGATGATCCGCCGGGCCAGGGTGGCGATGTCGCGGCAGCTCATGTGCTGCTCCGGATCGGGCCAGCCGGTGGAGTTCTTGAAGTTCGTGTTGGTCAGGCCGAGTTCCTTGGCCTTCTGGTTCATCAGTTCGACGAACTGCTCCTCGGATCCCGCGATCGCCTCGGCGAACACCACGCAGGCGTCGTTGCCCGACTGCACGATGACGCCGCGGATCAGGTCCTCGACCTTCACCTGGGTGCCAACCTGCACGAACATCTTCGAGCCGCCCATCTTCCAGGCGCGTTCGCTCACCATCAGTTCGTCATCGAGCCGCATCTTGCCCTGCTTCAGCCGCTCGTAGACCAGGTAGATCGTCATCAGCTTGGTCATCGAGGAAGGTGGCATCTCGGCATCGGCGTTCTTCTCCAGCAGTGCCGCGCCGCTGTTGAAGTCCTGGATGAACGCCCAGCGGGCGGTGGTGTCCACCGGACCCAGCGGCGTGTCGGCCGGGCTGCCGGCGGGCGCATCCTTCTTCGCGCTGCGCCCGCCCTTGGGCTGCGGCGCGTGTCTTGGCTGGGCGTCGGCGGCCAGCGTGCCGCCGGCAAAGATGGCTGACGCCAGCAGGGCGTTCCGGCGGGTGAGCATCGCGACTCGACTCCTACTCCACGACGATCCGCGCATCGGTTACCCCGGAGCGCAGCACCTGGTCCAGCACCATATCGGCCTGTTGCACGCTCGCCAGCGGCCCGATGATCACGCGATGGGACTGCCGGCGTCCGTTGTGCGTGCTCTCGATGTCGGCGCCCAGCCCGGCGACACGCGCGCGCTGCATTGCGGCGTACTCGTAGGTCTGGAAGGTGCCGAGTTGGACCAACAAGCGGCCGGGAAAGGCGGCGCCCTGGGTGACCGTCTCCGGCAGCCGCGCGATCGTCACACTGATGGGCACGGCCTCCTGGGGCGCTTCGCCGCCGGATCCCGGCGTCTTGGGGGCGTTGCCCGACGCGGACAGATCGACCTGCTGCACCTCGCCGCGCGGCGCCGCGGCGAGGTCGAGCTTCGGCGCGCCAGGCAGCGCATCCGCCGCGGCGTGGCTTTCCGCCGGCAGCACCTCGAGCCGCACCCGCACCGGTGCATCGGCGGGGAAGCGCAGCAGCGTCGCCGTGCGGCGGGTGACCTCGAGCATCCGATGCGGCGTTGCGGGGCCGCGGTCGTTGACGCGCACCACCACCTGCAGGCCGTTCTCCAGATTGGTCAGACGCGCCACGGCGGGAAGCTGCAGGGTCTGATGCGCGGCGGCGAGTGCGGTCTGGTCGAACGCCTCGCCGTCGGCGGTGAGGCCCGCATGGTCCGTCGAGTAGACGATCGCCAGCCCGGTCTCCTGGCCGTCATAGCTGTCGCTCGGGTAGTACCAGACGCCGCCGGCCTGGTAAGGCGCGCCGAGTACGTAATGCGGCGCGGTCGGCGGCGGGCGGTGGCAGGACGCCGCGAGCACCGCCAGCAGCAGGCTGAACGCCAGCCTCACGCGGTGAAGCGATCGCCGAGCAGTCCCACCGCCAGCGCATAGAAGTCCGACGGGTTGTAGCGCCGGATCGCGCCGAAGTTGGCGTAGACCAGGAACGCCTCGCCGCCGGCGCCGTCCGGCTGCACCAGGGCCGCCGGCACGTCCGGGCGCGCCAGCGGCCGGCCATCCGCCGGGCGCACCCCGAGCCGCAGCCATTCGCCGACCGGTCGGCGGTCGTCGCGGCCGCCGGCGGCGCGCTCCAGGCCGGCGCCCAGCGCCACCGGCTGGCCCCAGCTTTCGCCGGCGCGCCAGCCAGACCGGGCCAGATAGTTGGCGATCGAGCCGAACACGTCGGGCCGGCTGGTCCAGATGTCGCGCCGGCCGTGGCCCTCGAAGTCGACGGCGTAGCTCAGATAGGACGACGGCATGAACTGCGGCTGTCCCATGGCGCCGGCATAGGAGCCGAGCATATGGCCCGGCGTCACGTCGCCATGGTCCAGGATGCGCAGCGCCGCGAGCAGTTCGCCGCGAAAGAAGCTGGCGCGGCGGCCTTCCCACGCCAGCGTCGCCAGCGCCTCGACGACGTGGAAGTCACCCATGCCGGCGCCGAAATTGGACTCCAGGCCCCAGATGCCGGTGATCACCCCGGGATCCACGCCGAACCGCTCGCGCACGCTGGCCAGCAGAGCGCGGTTCTGCTGATACGCCGCACGACCGTTGGCGATCCGCTGGTCGGAGACCAGCCGGGCGCGATACTCCGCCCAGGTCAGGGTGAACTCGGGCTGGTGACGGTCGCGCTCGATCACCTTCTGGTTCGGCTGCACGCCGGCGAACGCGCGGTCCAGGGTCGCCGCCGAGATGCCGGCACGACGCGCCTCCGCCCGCATGCCGGCGAGGAAGCCGGCGAAACTGTCCGGTGCGGCGCGGGCCGGCACGGCGATCGCGGTGCTCAGCGAGACGGCCAACAGGGAGCGTCGGTTCAGCATGCCGCCTCTGTGCCATGCGCCGGAGAGTTCGAGGCAATCGGGTCGAGCGCCGGCGTGAGCGGGGTACGATGACCGGCGAGCGCACTGGTTAGGTGCGCCTCGCCGGTCATGGCGGCCGGCCGCCGTCGCGGATGGGCAAGAATTGTGCCGGTGGTCGGCGGCTGCAACCTGCGCGGCAACTGGAGTGCAAACCAGTCTCGACAACGGGTGAGCTACCGTCAGACAAGTGTTGTTACAACAGTTTCGGCTGCCTGCCATTGCGAGGAAGTACAACGGCACGCTAGCCCCGGATTTTTGCAATAATGTCCCAGGTCTGATGCATCACGTTTAGCAGCACGCCCCGGACCTACTCGCCATTGCTGTAAATTTTTTTTGAGCCCCGAACTTTTTACTGATTTACATCTGCACATTTCCTTGATACACGGATGTCAGGCAATCACGCCATGGAGAAATAGACATGTCCCACTCGGAAAAGAACCCCACCGCTGCCGCCCAGCCGTCCATTGCGGACGTGACGACCCTGGACTCCCGGACGATCGCGGACTCTGGCAAGTGCATGGCGACAACGGCTCCTGACAGTGTTAAGGACGCGGGAAGGGTGCATGTCGGTGCCGGCATGATGCGGTTCTAAAACGAAAAATCCACCGCTTTTGCTGACCCGGTGGCCGGTCATCTCACGCTGCTGGCGGACTGCGTATGGACCAAGTGCCGATCGTCGAGTTTTTCCGCCTGATCCCCGAGGCGAGGTCGCCAAAACGGGCAGAGCGCTCCGCGGCCGGCTATCTGCCCAGCCGTGCCATGCGCTACTGCGATGCCGTGACCTCTGCCACGGGCTTCGGCTACTGGGTGTTCCCTCCGGTGGACGTCCGGTTGCTATGGGATGGCGAGCAGATCGTCTGGTCGGTACGGCGAAGACGAGCGGTGGCTGCCTCTGTCAGGCACCCCGAGCGGCGCGGTCCAGTTTCCGGGGTTTGCTGCAGCATTCGATGCTATGGTCCCGGAAGCCCTCCGTGGCTACTCCCCGCCGTTCCTCACCGCCCTGCCCGAACTGGGCGCGGTTCAGATCTGGACCGGCCTGCTGGCAAGGACCCGTCCCGGGTGGAGCCTGTCGGTTCGCCCGCCCGTCAACCTCCCGGCCATTCCGGGTTTGACCGGATGGGAGGGGATCGTCGAGACAGACATCTGGTTCGGACCGTTGTTTTCTAACTTCCGCGTTACCCGGACCGATACGCCGGTGCACATAAGGGCATATGCGCCCTTCCTGCAAGTTCAGCCGGTGCCGCAGCTGGCCTACCGTGACGAGACGCTTGGCTCGTTTGTCTGCCGCGACCCGTCGGCGCTTGACCCTTCCGATTGGGATCGCCTCGGGAAGGTGCTGCTGCCACACCCCGACCACGCCGTGCGCCAGGGTGCGTACGCTGTATCTGTGCGCAAGCGCAGGTTGTGTCCTGTAGACCATGGCGTCCTTGCGGTGGATCAGACGAAATAGCCCCGCCGTTCAAATCAGCGCGGCACGCTCGCCCGGCGCAGACCATCGATGTAGAAAGCCCTGTCCTCCGGCCTGAGCGGCGCCCTGGCCACGATCCGCTCGATGGTCACCTCGGGATCGATGCGGCGCAGCAGCGCCAGACACTCCCGTGCTTCGTCATGCCGCGCCAGATGTCCGAGGATCGCCAGCCGGACATTCAGCGCCGAGGCGTGGTTCGTGTTACGTTCCAGCACCAGCTCTGACAGCATGTCCGCCTCTTCAAGGTGATGGCTGAAGAAGTGGGCGGTCATCAGGGCGTGCTCGACGAAGAAGAGGTGCGGATCGCGCGGCGACAGGGCCATCGACATCGTGGCGTGGCTGATCGCGGTGGCATGTTCGCCATTGTAGATTCTGGACCAGCTGCTGACAGTCCAGGCGATCGGCAGGTTCGGGTTGAGCTCGATGGCACGGGCGTGCAGGCTGAGTGCGCCGCGCACGTCGTGCATCAGGTAGCCCTTGACGTGGCCGGCGATGGCGAGCGCCCGGGCGTCGAGCGGGTCGAGTTGCACCGCCCTCTCCGCTGTGCTGCCGGCGAGGCTGATCACCTCGCGGGGTTCGTCGGCCCAGCCCAGGCCCACGGCCATGATACTCCAATAGGCCAACCAGGCATGGGCCGCGCCATATTCGGGATCGAGATCGATCGCCCGCTCGAGCAGGTCGCGCGCCAGCATGAAGGTCGGCCGGTCCAGCCGGAAGATGCCCTGGATCGCCGTGAGCACCGAATGATGCGCCTCCGCGACCTCGGTGCGGAGTTGCGCTTCGAACGCGGAACCCCGGTGGAACAGCTCAGGATCCACCTGTGCCACCGTTTCTGAGGCGATCCTGTGCTGCAGGGAGAACAGATCGTTCAACCGTCCTTGGAAGCGGCCCGTCCAGATCACCTCGAAATCCAGCACGACGTCGAGCAAGGTGACGTTCACATGCACCTCGTCATCGACCACCTGGATAGTGCCGTCGATCACGTAGTCCAGTTGATACGTACGGCACCGGCCCAGCGCATCGGCGGCGGGGCCCGCGCCATCCCAGAATGTGGCCGTCGCGATCAGACGAGGCGTCCGGAAGCGGGACAAGGCGGCGGAGACCTCTTCCGCCATGCCGAGGGCGATGCCGTATCCGATGGGTGTCCCGACGCTGCGGAACGGGAGGACTGCCATCCTCCAGCCAAGTTTATGATCGGGAATCCCGGACATCAGCACCGGCGCTGCGCTGGCTGGCCGATCGCCAGCGTTCTCGCTGCACCGGCTCGCGGCGCAGCCGGCGACGCCTTCCGGTTCGGCGCGCGAGAGCGCCGCAGTGCGGAATTAACGTGCGCATCACGCACCATTACAATGCCTCATGCGCCATTATGGCGTAGCACCTATGCAAGCGGCGTCTCGCACACCGGTCTAGCACGCAGCCAATCGGCCTTGAAAGAGCAAGCAATGCGTGGCCGTCGTCAGGCGATTGTGGCACCGACACCGCCGGCAACGTATAGTCGCGGCGATGGGAGCGGGCCCTGCGTGAAGCCGCCTGGACGCCGTTGCAGATAGTCCCGCAATCGCTGGCGTTCACCGTCCTGCTGGGCGTGTTCGCGGCGTTGCCTGCCGTGTCGATCGACGTCAGCGCGCCAACCCTGGCGATCATCCCGCAGGCTCTCGGCACGTCGACCACGGTCGCAAGCCTGACCTTGTCGCTGTTCATGGTCGGCTTCGCCATCGGCCAACTGGGCGGTGGCCGCCTGTCCGACCGTGTTGGCCGTCGGCCGGTTCTGCTGGCCGGCCTCACCTCCTACACGTTGGCCAGCATCGCCTGTGCGTCGTCCGCGTCGGGCTCTGCCCTGGTGGCGGCCCGCTTCGCGCAGGGCATCGGTGCCGGTGCCTGCTCCGTACTGTCCTTTGCCATGGTGCAGGATCTGTTCGAGGGGGAGGCGGCGCGCGCCAAGCGGTCGTACGTCACCGTCGTCTTCGGGATCGTTCCCATGCTCGCTCCCGCGATTGGCTCGTTTCTGGCGCATATCGGCGGCTGGCGTGCCATCCACGCGGTCCTCGCGGCAGCCGGCGGATTGCTGATGGTCATTGCCACTATCGGCCTTCAGGAAAGCCGCCGGGCCAGCACGGCGGAGTCCGCCTCGAGCGGCCGGACCCAGCGCAGGCGATTGACCGATGACCCGGACTTCCTCGCCATCGCCGCCGCCAACGCGCTGAGCTACGCGGCGATCTTCGCCTACATCGCCGGATCGCCGATCGTGATGATCGCCGTCATGGGACTTTCCTCCGCGGCGTTCGCGGCCGTGTTCGCCTGCACTGCCGCCGCTCTCACCGCCGGTGCCTGGACGAACGGCCGGCTCGGTCGCCACGGCGTGGGATCGACGGCCGTGCTCGGTCCCGCTCTCGCCGTCGCAGGCGGGGCGGCGTCCGCCCTGGCGTTGGCGGGCCTCGCGGGACTGACCTCCGGTCTGATCCTGCTGCCCTTGCTGCTGCTGACGATGTTCGCTCGCGGCATGGTGGCGCCGAACCTGCAGCATCTCGCCATCGAGCGGCAGGCGGATCAGGCAGGCGCGGCATCGGCTGCGGTTGGCGTCTCGCAACTGCTCTGCGGCGCGATCGCGAGCGCCGCCGTCGGGCTTTGTTTGCCCGACCACGGCGTCAGCGCGGTCGCCGTTCCGATGGCGGCGTTGGCCGTTGGCGCTCTCGTGCTCTGGTCGCGGACATCCCGCTGACCGGGCCGTCCGCCCGGTGCAACGCCGCCCTAGGAGCGAGGTCCGAATCCCGGCGTGGCCAGGGTCCTCTGAAGCAGGGTGCCGCGTACGCGCTCGCTCGGCATCGGCCTGCCGGAATAGAAACCCTGCACCAGCCGGCACCCCAGGTCGCGAAGGATCTGCAGCTCGCGCTCGGTTTCCACGCCTTCGGCCACGACAGCAACATCCAGTTGCTCGCCGAGTGACAGGATCGCCCGCACGATCGCGCTTGCCCCCTCGTCATCCCCCAGCCCGCGAACGAACGACCGGTCGATCTTCATGCGGGTGAACGGAAAGCGGCGCAGGTAGCTGAGGCTGGCGTAGGCGGTGCCGAAATCGTCCAGCGTGATGCCGACGCGCTGCTTGCGCAGCCGCTGGGTCGTCGCCAGAACGAGGTCCGATTCATCGAGCAGCAGGCCCTCGGTCACCTCCAGATCGAGCCGCTCCGGCGGCAGGCCGGTCCGGCGCAGGACTTCGGCGACCTGTTCGGGCAGATCCTGCTGGCGGAATTGCAGCGGCGAGCAATTGACCGAAAGGCAGACCGGCACATCCCAGCCGGCGGCCTCGGCGCAGGCGGTCTCCAGGACCCATCGGCCCAGCGGCATGATCTGCCCGCTGGATTCGGCGACCTGGATGAACTGGCCGGGTTCGATCAGGCCGCGCGTCGGATGGTTCCACCGAAGCAGGGCCTCGAAGCCGGTGACCTGCAGCGATCTGATGTCGCACACCGGTTGGTAGACCAGCGAGAATTGGTCGTTCCGCAGCGCCTCCCGCAGGTCCTGCTCCATCAGGAAGCGTTCTTCCTGGCGGATCTGCATGGCCGGCTCGAACAGCCGGAAGGTGTTGCGCCCAGCCTCCTTTGCCCGGTAGAGCGCGATGTCGGCGTGGCGCAGCAGTTCGTCCGGGTTGTCGGCGTCATGCGGATAGATGGCGACGCCGATCGAGGTGCCGATCACCGACCGCTTGCCCTTGACCTCGAACGGTTGGCCAATGGATGAAAGCAGCCGCTGGGCCAGGGCGACCGCGGCAGCCGGTTGACTGCCGGACAGCTGGATGATCGCAAATTCGTCGCCGCCCATGCGCGCGACGGTGTCGTGTTCGCGCAGATTGTCCCGCAGGCGTCGGGCGACCGCGACCAGCAGCGAATCGCCCGTCTCGTGTCCGCACGTGTCGTTCACCAGCTTGAAGCCGTCCAGGTCCAGGTAGAGCAGCGCAAAGCCGGATTCGGTGCCCTGGGCGGACACCATCGCCAGCCGCAGGCGCTCCTGGAACGTCACACGGTTGGCCAGCTGGGTCAGCGCGTCGTGGTGCGCCAGGAACCGGATGCGCTCCTCCGTCACCTTGCGGAACAGGGCGGGCCGGATCGTGTCGGCGAGCGAGGCGATGTCCGCCGTCACCGCCTCGAGATCGGAGCGTTCACTGGTGAAGCCGAGTGAGATGCCGAAGCGCTGCTGCTGCACCCAGATCGGCACGCACACCTGGCCCGTCAGTCGCGGGCCGGCGCCGACTTCGGGCAGTCCGGAGCTGTCGGGCGGCGCGAACCTGCAGGCATGTGGCTTGTTGCGGCGGACCGCATTGGCCGCGGCGGCACTCAGCGCAGCCATCGAGGCGACGAAGCGGGCGCCGTCGCCAGATGGATCGTCTTCGTCAAACCGGCTGATCTCGTGCATCGGATCCTGCAGCTGGACCAACTGCCAGATCCGGCCGATCGCGGCGCCATGGAAGCGGCAGAGTTCCTCCAGCAGATTGGTCAGTGCGCTGGCGCAGGATGTCGCCTCAGACACCAGCCGCAGCAGCCGGTCGACGCGCAGCGCCCGGTCGGCCACGTGCATCAGATGCAGGTGCCGCTGCTCACGCCGGCGGTCCGCCATGATCATGCTGGCGATGTCGCCCATCGAGGCGATCTGCGCCTCGGTCAATCCATCGCGCGGTGCTGTGTCGAGCACCGAGACGAAGCCGATGCGGTCGCCGCCGGCCGACAGCAGCCTCAGATGCGCCATGAAGCGCAGATCCGACCACCCGGGCGATGCGCATTGGGCAGTGAACCGCGCGTCCCGGGTGATATCGGGCACGATGGCAAGGCTCGGTTCCCCCTGCAGGATCCGATCGATTTCAAGGATCGTCGTCGACCGGTCCTGCGACAGTCCATAGGCTGCCACCGTCAGGCTGCGTTCGCTGCGGCGACCCAGCACGCCGACGATTGCCGTCGAGGTTCCCGCGACATTGGCCGCCAGTCGGGCAAAATGCCCCAGCAACAGGCCGCTCTTGGGCGTCACGACAGCAAGGTTCTCCGGGGCTGTGGCGGGGGCGGGCGATTACGAGCAATCATAGCAGCACGACGCCGGGTATCCATGGCGAGATTGTGCTATTTGGTAACGCGCAGCAGAGATCGCAATGGCAACGAGCTTAACCGCGGCCGGCCGCTGCTTTGTCCGGCGCAGGTCAGCCCGGCGGAGCCACCGACAGCCGGCCTACGACCTTGTGCCTTTCGATGAATCCGGCGACCAGACCCGAGGCCTTCGCCTGCTCGACGAAGTCGCGCAGGAATGCGGCGCCAGCGGCGTTGCCGCGCGCGGTGCCAATGGCCTGCTGCACCGCGGTAAATTGTCCGTCCAGGATGCGCGCCCCGGGCATCTTCTGGATATCGCCCAGCAACCCAGGGCGCAGTCCGGCGAGCGCATCCAGCTTGTCACGAACGAATTTTTCCGTGGCGCTGACCAGGCTGTCCGAGCGGACGAGTTCCGCGTGCTTGATGTTGCGCTCGAGCCAGAGGTCATAGGCGCTGCGCGCGGTCACCGCGATGCGGATGCCGGGACGGTCCACCTCCTCGATCGTCTGGATCGGCGAACCGGCGGGGACGAGGTAGGTGGCCTCGATCTCCACATAGGCGGCGGTAAAGGCGATCTTCTCCGCGCGCGCCGGCTCGGCGCCGATCAGGCCGATGTCCCAGGTGTCGGTTCCCGCCGCGTCGGCGAGCTCGCCCGGCTTGGGGAACGGCACGTATTTCACCGGCACGCCAAGCCGATCGGCGATCGCCCGCGCCATGTCCGGTGACACGCCGTCCGGGTCGCCCGACGGCGAGCGCCCCGTGACCAGCAGGAAGTTGCTCATGTTGATGGCGGCGCGCAGCACGCCATGCGGGGCAAGTTCGGCGACGACGGACTGGGACATGCGATGTGATCCGGAGACGTTTGTGCGGTGCCAGTGTATTGGTGCCGGGCAATGCGCTGCAAGCAAATCGCCGACGGGCTTTCGCGCGCGGGTGCCGCAGCCTAGCCTCCGGAGCAACGCAATCACGGGGGATGGAAATGCTTCGATCGGAACGGCACGCGGGGGGCGGCTTTTTTGGCCGATGATCCGGATGCCGGCGCGCGCGCGGCGCTGCGGCTGATCGGGTCCGATCCGCAGAACTGGGTCGCGGATCGTCCCGGCATCGACCACAACGTGATGGTCGTCGGCGGCGGTCAGACCGGCAGCGCGTTCTCGTTCGCGCTGCGCCGCGCCGGGATCGGCAAGGTATCGGTCATCGATGCGGCGGAGGATGAGGCGAGGGCGGGCGTGTGGCTGACTGCGGCGCGGATGAACCTGCTGCGCACGCCCAAGAGCTTGGCCGGTCCCGAGATCGGCAATCCCGCGTTCGGCTTCCAGGCTTGGTACGAGGCGCGTCATGGTGCCGAAGCCTACGCGGCGATCGAACGGATCCTGCGCACCGACTGGGCCGCGTATCTGAGCTGGTTCCGACACTTCCTCGGCATCGCGATCCGCTATCGCACGCGGCTGCTGCGGATCGAGCCGGCGGACGGTCATTTCCGCCTGCATCTCGACGCCGATGGTGAGCTCAGGGTGGAGACAACGCGCAAGCTCATCCTGTGCACCGGCTTCACCGGGAACGGCGGGCCGTATACGCCGCGCATGGTGAGCGAGGCCTTGCCGCCGACGCTGTACGCACACACCGAATCCGCGATCGACTTCGCTGCGTTGCGCGGCAGGCATGTCGCGGTCCTTGGCGCTGCAGCCTCGGCGTTCGACACCGCGGGCGCGGCGCTGGAGGCGGGCGCGGCATCGGTGCGGCTGTTCGCGCGGCGGTCCGAGATCGCATCGGTGCCGATCACCCGCTCGCGCGGCTTCCCGGGCGCCTACGACAATTACTTCGCCTTGCCCGACGCGATACGCTGGGAGCAGGCGCTGCGGTTCCGCCGCTGGGGATCCACGCCGACGATCGATGCGATCGAACGGACCGTGGCGTTTCCGAACTTCCACCTGCACCTTGCGGCGCCATGGGAGTCAGTCCGTAACGAGAATACCGGCGTTGTGGTGCGCGCGGCCGGCGAAGACGTCCGCTGCGACTTCGTCATCGTGGGCACCGGCTACTACGTGGACCTGGCGGCGCGTGCCGAGTTGGCGGACTTCCACGACAAGGTCCTGCTGTGGCGCGATCGCTTCGTGCCGGACGCAGGTGACGAAGACGACTTCCTCGGCGCGCACCCGTATCTCGGTGCGGGGCACGAATACCTCGAGAAGGTACCGGATGCTGCACCGTACCTGCGCGACATCCACATACAGAACCCGGCAGGCTTCGTCAGCTTCGGCCTGCCGATCGGCGACGTGCCCAGCATGAAGCGCGACATTCCCACGGTGACGGCACGTATCAGCCACGACCTGTTCCTGGCGGACATCGCACAGCATGAACGTCGCATGACCGGCGACGTGCCGGCGGACTTCTCGCCCGCGCTGTACGCGTCCGCTGTTCGCAATCGATAGACCGGGAGGACGCAATGGGACGGCTGCAGGACAAGGTGGTGATCATCAGCGGCGGCGCGCGTGGCCAAGGCGCGGCGGAGGCGCGGCTGGTGGTCGCCGAAGGCGGCAAGGCGGTGATCGGCGACGTGCTTGAGGCGGAGGGCCGGCGCCTGGCCGACGAACTCGGCAGCAACGCAGTGTTCCTGCGCCACGACGTCACCGAGGAGGCCGACTGGGCGAAGGCGGTCGAGGCGGCCCAGGCGTTCGGCGGGCTGCACGGCATGGTGAACAACGCCGGCATCTACATCCCGAAGCCGCTGCTGGAGACCGACGCGGCGCTGTTCGAGCGGCATATGCGCGTCAATCAGCTGGGCTGCTTCCTCGGGATGAAGGCAGTCGCCGGGCTGATGGAACGCTCGGGCGGCGGGTCGATCGTGAACATCTCGTCCGTCGCGGGGCTGCGCGGCTCGCCCGGAGCCATCGCCTACAGCGCCACCAAGTGGGCGCTGCGCGGCATGACCAAGGCCGCGGCGATCGACTTCGCGCCGCGCAGGATCCGGGTGAACTCGGTGCATCCCGGGCCGATCGATACCGAGATGCTGCATGTGCGGACGCCGGAACAGAACGAGCGCCGCCTGCAGTTGGTGCCGATGAAGCGCATGGGCACCGCCGAGGAGGTGGCGCAGCTGGTGCTGTTCCTGCTGTCGGACGAGAGCGCCTACATCACCGGCGCCGAGGTCGCGATCGACGGAGGTGCCACGCTGTAGCGCAGCCAGGGTCAGGCGACCGGCGCCTTTTCCAGTCGCTCCGACAGCAGTTTGGGCCGGTCCGCCGGCACCATGCGGCAGCCCGCCGTGACGCCACCACCGTAGCGCGTCCAGATCTGTGTCTGGCCGAGCAGCGGCACCAGCACGTAGCCACGCAGCCGCAATCGACCACGATCGTCGACTGTCAGCCGGGTGCTGTAGGTCTGGCCGTCCTCTGGATTGGTGATCTTGCCGGTCCACTCGGCTGGACCGGTCTCGCCTACGCCTCCGAATGATTTCCAGGCCGCAGCGCGAGTTGCCGTTCACGTCCTTGGGCAACGGACCGCCCGACGAAGCCACGGCCATTCCGACGATGCGGCCGCAATACAGTGCACCGCAGGGTTCGATGTCGATCACTCCACCGCCATCCTGGGTCAGCCACGGGCCTTCGATCGATGCTGCCGGAGGTCCTGCCGCGAGCGCGATTGCCGAAATGAATGTCGCCATTGCCAGCAATGCGACCCAACGGCACGCCAGTGGCGGTGGTCGCTGCGCCTTCGGCATCTCTAGCGTTTCCGTTGGTCGTGCATTGTGGCCATCGTAAGCACCGGTGAAGTGCCGGTCGACCATCGGCCGCTCCATCGCCGCCGTTACGATGAGCCTCGCTTCTGTGCGCCATCGTGCACGTTCACCGGCTCGTCGGCTTCCAGCCGCGCACGAGGGTGATGGTCCAGTGGGTCTGGCGCTATGTCACCTTCGAGCACCGCACCTGGCTCATCGATTGATTGCGTATCCTGACGCGGTCCTGCACCGTGCGATCCCACACCAGCGGCGACTGGCGGCCACCGCTCGTGTGGGTGGACAGGCATGCACCAGGCTGCTTCGACGAAGCGCGGTCGTCAGTTCACATGCTGCGCGCGGTAGTAGGTGTTGCGCAGCACGCGTCCGGGCAACGCGCCGCAGTGCTTGCCGTTCTCCAGCAGCACCTGGCCGTTGACCACCGTCATGTGGATGCCCTGCGCCGGCTCGCGGATGCGCATCGCGCCGGTGGGGAAGTCGTGCACCACCTCATGCGGCAACGGCTTCACCGTGTCGGGGTCGAACACCACGATGTCCGCCGCCAGACCCGGTTGCAGCAGTCCGCGGTCATGCAGCCCGAACACCGACGCTGGACTCGAAGGTCAGCCGCCGCACCGCGTTCTCCAGCGACATGATCTTCCGCTCGCGCACCCATTCCGCGAGCAGGCGGGTGCTGAAGCCGAAGCCGCTCTGGAACTGCACGTGCGCGCCGCCGTCCGACAGCCCGATGATCGCGTGCGGGTAGTTCAGGATCTGCGCCACCGCCGCGTCGTCGACGTTGTTCTCGCCGTGCAGGAATGCGGTATCCAGGTTCTCCTCCACCACCAGGTCGAGGAACGCATCGATAATGCCCTTGCCCTGCTCCCTGGCGATCTGCCCGACGGTCTTGCCCACCAGCCCCCGGTTCTTCGGCAGCGCCGCGTGCTGAACCGTCATGTAGTCCCACCAGGTACGGCAGATGCCCGGCGGCATCGTATCGACCTTGAACTCGACCGCCTCGGCGTGCAGCTTCTTGCGCACTTCGGGATCGCTGTACGCGCGCAGCTTCTCCGCATCCGAGGCGAGCAGGATCGGATGCCAGGTCGGCAGGCCACGGAAGGTCTGTGTGTTGCGCATGGTGAAGAAGTCGGTGATGCGGTTCGGCGTGCAGGTCGGATAGGCGCGGATGCCCTTGGCGAAGGTCGCATCGACGTGCGCCATCTGCTCCTTCCACTCGTTTGGACGTCGCATCGACTGGTTGAGGTTGTTGTAGATCACCGGACGCCCGGTCGCCTCCGACAGCCGGCTCATCAGGCTGTTCTTCATCTCGGCACCGTTGCCGCCGCCGCTCTGGATCACGCCGGTACCGAGCTCGCGCAGCACATCGCAGAGCGCGAACATCTCCTTCTCGTCGGCCCACAGCGCCGGCAGGTGCACGCCCTGCGGATCGTAGTGGCCCTGGTTGCGCGACACCGACAGCCCGAGCGCACCGGCGCGCATCGCGTCGCGCACGATGTCCTGCATCGCCTTGATCTCGGCATCCGTCGCGGTACGCTTCTGGCACTCGTCGCCCATCACATAGTAGCGGATCGCGGTGTGGCCGACGAAGGTGCCGACGTTGACGCCCAGGTTGCGGTCGAGCCGATCCATGTATTGCGGCATCGTCTCCCAGCTGAAATCGACGGTGCGCAGCACCTCCATCGGGATCGCCTCGACATAGGACAGGAATTCCGCGAGCCGCTCGGCCTTGCCGGGGCGCACCGGTGCCAGCGACAGCGAGCAGTTGCCGAAGAGCACCGTGGTGGCGCCGTGGTCGCAGGAATAGGAGCACAGCGGATCCCAGGTGACCTGCGCGTCGTAGTGGCAGTGGTTGTCGATGAAACCAGGTGCGACGACGGCGCCCTGCGCATCGACGGTGCGCGTCGCGGCACCGCTGAGCCTGCCGATTTCGGCGATCTTGCCGTCCTTCACTCCGACATCGCCTCGATAGGCCGGCATGCCCGAGCCATCGACAATGCGGCCATCACGGATCAGCAGATCATAGGTCATCGGCTTCATCTCCTTCCCTTGTGCACAGAACTCCAGCGTCTTGCTTGGGGGCGAGTGTAGCGCGGCGGGGCAGAGGCGCATACCCTGGGCACGAAACGCAAGGGAGGCCGGCCATGCGCATTGGCCTGTTCTATCAGATCCAGGTGCCGAAACCGTGGACCGCAACCAGTGAATCCGAACGTATCTACGAGGCGCTGGAGCAGATTCCATTCGCCGAGCAGCAGGGCTTCGAGAGCGTATGGTTCTCGGAGCACCACTTCCGCCCGGTATGGTCGCACAACAGCGCACCCGACCTGACGCTGGCGGCCGTGAGCCAGCGCACCAGCCGCATCCGGCTCGGCATCGGCGTGGTGCTGGCGCCGATCCATCATCCGCTGCATGTCGCAGCTCGGATGGCGACGCTCGACATCCTGAGCCACGGTCGCGTCGATGTCGGGCTGGGCCGCACCGGCTATCCGTACCAGCTCACCCCGTACGGATCGGACCTGCGCGACACGCGCGGCATGTGGCAGGAATTCGCCGAAGTGCTGCCGCGCATCTGGACGCAGGAGGAGATCGAGTACCAGGGGACCTACTATCAGATCCCCCGTCGCGAGGTGCTGCCGAAGCCGGTGCAGCGTCCCTATCCGCCGCTGTGGTCGGCCTGCGGCAGCGACGAGACGGCGCATCTCGCGGGCAGTCTCGGCATGGGCGGATTATTCGGCAGCGAGGGCGGCCCCAAGCGTGTCGAACAGCTCATGGCGATCTACCGCGACGCGCTGCAGACCGCACCGGCCGACACCGCGGGCACGCGGCGCGCCGCGCTGATGACGGCCGGCTTCTGCCACGAGGACCCGCGCGTCGTGGCCGATCGCGGCACCGAACTGGTGGAGTGGTACATCGAGCAGCAGCGCGAGCGTGCGCGCCTCGTGTGGCGCGACTACGACCCGTCCACCGTGCCGCCGGACTATCAGGGCTACTACGCGCGCGACCAGCGCCTGGCCGCCGGCCCGCATCCGGGCGAGCCGACGCCGCAGCAGGTGCGCGAGCAGGGCACGGCATTCTGCGTCGGCACGCCGGCCGAATGCATCCGCTTCCTCGAGCTTTACCAGTCGCTCGGGATCGAGGAGGTGATCCTGCTGTGCGCCGTCGGGCCAGCGCGGCACGACGAGGTGCTGCACACGCTGCGGCTGTTCGGCGAGCAGGTGATCCCGCACTTCAAGTCGCGGGACCGCCAGGTCGCCTGAGCCGCATCGTCAGTACATGTGCTGTCCGCCGTTGATCGACAGCGTCGATCCCGTAATGAACTCGGCCTCGTCTGCGGTCAGGAAGGCGACGCCGCGGGCGATGTCCATCGCCTTGCCGAGCCGCCCCACCGGAATGCGCGCGACGATCTTCTCCAACACGTCGCCCGGCACGGCGCGCACCATGTCGGTGTCCACGTAGCCCGGCGCGATCGCATTGCAGGTGATGCCGAAGCGCGCACCTTCCTGCGCCAGCGCCTTGGTGAAGCCGTGGATGCCCGACTTGGCGGCGGCGTAATTCACCTGGCCGTACTGCCCCGCCTGGCCGTTGATGCTGCCGACGTTGACGATGCGGCCGAACTTCCGCTCGCGCATCCCCGGAAACGTCAGCTTGCACAGGTTGAAGCAGGCGCCGAGATTGGTGTCGATCACCGCGTCCCACATGTCGCGCGACATGCGCTGCAGCGTGGCGTCGCGGGTGATGCCGGCGTTGTTCACCAGGATCTCGATCGGCCCGACCTCGGCGGTGATCTGCTCGATGGCCTGCTGGCAGGCCGCGAAGTCGCCCACGTCGAAGCGGGCGACCCGGATGCCGGTCTCCTCATGAAAGGCCGCCGCCGCGGTCTCGTTGCCGGCAAAATTGGCGATGACGATGCGGTCCTGCTCCTTCAGCGCCGCGCTGATGGCCGCGCCAATGCCTCGCGTCCCGCCCGTCACCAATGCGACCCGTGCCATCGGTCCCTCCCTTGTGCCCAGACCGGGCGATCCTAACACCGCCGCGAGGAACCGACAGCATCGATCGGATCAGGCCTTCCCGCCGTACCAGGCCTCGATCCGGTAGCCGTCCGGATCGACCGCGAAGGCGGCGTAATAGTTCGGGCCGTAGTCGGGCCGCAGCCCCGGCTTGCCGTTGTCTTTGCCGCCCGTCGCGAGCGCCGCCTTGTGGAACGCGTCCACGGCGGCGCGGTCCGGCGCGGCGAAGCAGATGTGCAGGCCGGAGCGGTCGTCCGCCGGGACCGGATGCCCAGTGCCGATCACCCAGAATTCCGGCGACTTGCCGCCGTAGCCCAACGAGCCATCGTCGGAACTGAGGCAGGTGTAGCCCAGCGGTTTCAGTGCCGCGTCGTAAAAGCGGCGGGCCCGTGCGACGTCGCGCGCGCCAATGGAGAGGTGGGCAAACATGGCTTCCTCCTTATAACCATCATGACGGTTATACAGGATCAGAAACGCGCCGGTGTTGTCAACCCTGCATGCGGTTAGCTATCAGGGCCTATGGCGAGTCCGCCCGGCCTGGTGGTTCCGGCGCCCGACGCCGATCTCTGTCTCAGCTTCGCGAACACGCGCTACTGGCGCGGGAGCGCCGCACCGACCGATGAGTTGCGCGCGCCGGATGACCTGCTGCACTGGGTCAGGACAGCCGAACGCCTGCCTGCGGGATTGATACGGCGCTTCGACGGTTCGCCCGCCTTGTTCGCGGATGCGATCGCACTGCGGGAGGCGATCTTCCGCTGCTTTGCCGCAACCGCAGCCGGCGGCGTGCCTGCAGAGAACGACCTCAACGCGCTGAACGCTGCGCTGGCCAGGGCGCCGGCGCGACGGCGCGTGCAGCCGGGCGGCTGGGACACTGTGGCGGCGGCCGACATGTCGGCAGCTTCCCTGCTGGCACCTACCCTATGGTCGGCAGCCGACCTGCTGGCGGGAGGCCAGCTCGCACGGGTCAGGCAGTGTTCCAATCCGCAATGCGGCTGGCTGTTCCTGGACAACAGCAAGAGTGGCAATCGCCGCTGGTGCTCGATGAGCGCCTGCGGCAACCGCGCCAAGGCGCATCGACATTATTTGCGGCAGAAGGCGAAGTGACGGGGCCTCAGCTCCAGCCATGCAGCTGCGCGAACCTGACCAGCACGAGCGTCCAGATCAGCGTGACGCCGAGGATCAGGTGGGTCTCGAACCTTCGCATGCGCAGGGACACTGTCGCCTCGCCGTTTGTGGTCGGCGACGATCTGGACGCGCCGCGTCGTGCGAAGCAATCGAAGATGCGATCCGGCTTTTTCCTGGCATCCACCTCCCCGAGAATCGCCGGCCGGAAATCGCCGCTCCGACAGATTTGGTGAACCACGCCACAGCGTCGGCCCGGGCTGCTGCGCTACCGTTGCCGGGTCGAAGGGTCGCTCCCCGAGGCCCTGCGAGCCGGCGCCGGCGGCGCGCACCACCCCGATTGCGCCCGCCGGCGTTCGCCCTTCGCACACCTGCCGCCACGTCATGGATTCGGCTGGCCGGACTTGCGCGCAGGACGCGCCACCGGCAACGTCATCGGACGACGCACGGATGCAGCGGAGACGTTCCGATGACCGAACCCGAGACCTTCACCTTCGCCGACGACGGCGCGATCCCCAACTCGAATTTGCCGCTGCTGGTGTATCGCCAGGCGGTGCCGGCCGATCCGGCGGCGATCGAGCGGCTGTTCACCGCGAACCGCTGGCCCGCGGCGTGGCGCGACGCGGTGCATCCCTACCATCACTTTCACAGCGACGCGCACGAGGCCTTGGGCGTCGCCAGCGGCTCGGCCAGGGTGCGCTTCGGCGGGCCATCGGGGCAGGTGCTGGAGGTCAGTGCCGGCGACGTCGTGGTGGTGCCGGCCGGCGTGGGCCACTGCAACGAAGGCAAGAGCGCCGACCTGCTGATCGTCGGCGCCTATCCGGACAACACCGCACGGCGCGACCTGCGGCGCGGCGACCCGGCGGAGCACGACGAAGTGGTGCACAACATTGGCAAAGTGCAGCTGCCGGCGGCCGATCCGGTGTCGGGCGAGGCGGGGCCTCTGGTGCGAATTTGGGGTCCGTAGGCGAACTCCGGGTTCATCGGCCCCCTGCGGCTCGCCCATCGGGATCGCATTGCCATTGCTGATGAACCGGACGTGCCCGAGCTCCACTGCTTGGCCCGATCCGTTGCGCGCCTCGGACCGCATGGTCCATCCGCGTCGCCGCTCTATCGACAGTCCGGGCTTCGGTGGTCGTAGCGCTGGTTCAACCGGGCGTCATGAGGGCCGGTCGAGATCGGCGAGCGCCTCACGCAACGGGTTGCTCGATATGGCAATCAGCCCGCTGGAGGAATTGTCGAGCTCGAGGATTACGTAGATCACCGACGCCAGCGAAATCGCGCAGATCAGTACGGTGACCGCTGCGACAGCGGTGCGCGGCGCGCACAGGCCGAAGCCCACGAACATCAGCGCAGTCCAGAACAGCATCAGGCCGTAGAAGGCCGGTGGGATGGTCCGGTGGTCTGTTTCGATCACCGCCCAGCGCGCCGTGATGAAATCCTGGAACAGCGCCACGACGGTGGCCTTCAGCGAGGCTGCGGGCAGGGCCTTGGGGTCAAGCTCCTCGATCTGCGCCTGAACGCGGCGCAGCAGCGCCGAAAGTGCGGTACTTTCCTGCTGGCCCGGTGGCAGGCCTCGCAGGAAGCTGCCGGTTGGTGCCGGTTCATCCGGCCAGGTGCTGAAGATGACGGCCGCGAGATAGCCGCGCAACGCAGAGCGGATCGGCTCGCCCGCAGTTCTGGTCTCGCGCAACGCATCATCCAGCTGGACGACCTGGCCTGCCATGTGGCGATAGGTGTTGCCGACGTTGTCGAAGTGCGACTGCGCCGACGCCGTGAGCAGCCCGAGCACGATGGCGAGAAACGTCACCAGCGCGCCCACCACCAGCCGCACGAAGTCCAGCGTATCGCGATCGCGGTGCCGTTCCGGCAGGTGGCGTCGCAATATCAGACCGACGATGCCCGCGAACAGGAACAAGCCGCAGTAAAGGACCGCCTCGGCGATCTGCTGCATGATTTCGGCGACCTCGGCGCGGTTGCTGTGCGCGGCTTCGGTTATCTGTCGGCCGGATGGATGACAAGTGTTGCGGCAGCCTGCGTACCGCTGCACCGTCATACCATGCACGCGCCGAGTTCCGACCTTGCCGGCCCGCCCGACGTCTATGTCCGGGCGCACCGCCACCGCCGCCGACGCAGGACCTGCAAGAGCGGCGTCACGTCGCGGTCGCGGTCATCGGCGCGGGCTTCACCGGACTTTCCACCGCGCTGCACCTGGCCGAGGCCGGCATCGACGTCGCGGTGCTGGAGGCGAAGGAGATCGGCTGGGGCGCATCGGGACGCGCGTTCGGCCAGGTGGTGCCATACCTGAAGCTCGGGACACGCGGCGATCCTGCGGCACTACGGCACCGAACGCGGCACAGCGCATCGTCGATGCGGTCGCCGCCGGTCCGGATCTGGTGTTCGAACTGATCGGCCGGCACGGCATCGAATGCTGGGCGATGCGCTCGGGCCTGATCTTCGCCGCGCATTCGCCGGGCGGCCGGCGCGATCTCGAACGCCGCACGCAGTACTGGCAGCAGCGCAACGCGCCGGTGGAGATGCTGGAAGGCGCCGCGCTGCGCCGAGGCGATCGGTTCCCCGCTGTATCCGGCGGCGTCGCTCGATCGGCGCGGCGGCAACATCAATCCGTTCGCCTATGCGCGCGGGCTGGCGCACGCCGCGGCGAAGGCCGGCGCGACCCTGCATACGAGCGGACCGCCGGTGCGCGGCCTGACGCGGCGCGACGGGCGCTGGGCGATCGATGCGGGCAACGCCGGCGCTGACCGCGGACAACGTGGTGATCGCCACCAACGCCTATACCGGCGACCTGTGGCCGGGATCTGCGCGAGAGCATCATCCCGATGCGCGGCCACGGCTTCGTCACCGCGCCGCTGTCCGACAATGTGCGCCACACGATCCTGCCGGAGCGGCAGTCGCTGACCGATACGCGGCTGCTGTATTCCGGCGTGCGCATGCTGCCCGACGGCCGGCTGCACGCCAGCGCGCACGGCCCGAGCTTCGGCGCCGAACCGCGCGCCGACTGGGCGCCGCGTCGATGCGCGCATCAGGCGGCTGTTCCCGCAGCTTGGCACGGTGAAGTGGCAGCAGGCCTGGACCGGCTGGGTGGCGATGACCACCGACCATTTCCCGCGGCTGCACGAGTTGGCGCCCGGGCTGCTACGCCGGTCTCGGCTACAACGGCCGCGGCATCGCCGCGGCGACGATGATGGGGCGCGATCTCGCCACGCTGGTGCGCGGCGCGCGCGACGATGCGACGGTGTTTCCGTTGACGCCGCTGCGGCCGCTCGGCTGGCATCGCATCGCGCCGACGCTGATGCGCGGCCTGGTGCAGGTCTATCGCGTGCGCGACATGGTGGACGAGTACCGGTCTGCGCGCGTGCCGCGTGAGCGGAAGGGAACATCGATGAGCGTTGCCGACAAGGTCGTGCTGATCACCGGCGCCGCACGCGGCCTCGGGCTTCGAATACGCCCGCTGTCCTGGGCGAGGCCGGCGCGCGCGTCGTCGCCGGCGATGTCGCCGACTGCACCGAGGCCGCCGACGCGGCCGGCAACGGCGCGTTCGGCGTCACGCTGGACGTGACCGACATCGCCTCGGCCGACTCGATGGTCGAACTGGCGATGGAACGCTTCGGTCGCGTCGATGCACTGATCAACAACGCTGCGCTGTACGGTTCGCTGCGCGGCGGCCGGTTCAACCAGATCGCCGAGGCCGACTGGGACGCGACGATGGCGGTGAACGTCAAGGGCATCTGGAACTGCTGCAAGGCGGTGGTGCCGGCGATGCGCCAGTCGGGCGGCGGATCGATCATCAACGTCGCCTCGCTCGCCGCAACCTACGGTATGCCGTTCGCGCTGCACTACACCACGTCGAAGGCGGCGGTGATCGGCCTGACCCGCGGCCTGGCGCGCGAGCTGGGCCGCGACAACATCCGGGTGAACGCGCATCGCGCCATCGGCGGTGATGACCGAGGGCACCGCGGAATTCTTCGGCGATCGGCTGGATCGCGGGCTGGAGGTGATCCGTGCCGGCCAGTCGATCCAGCGCACGCTGGAGCCGGCGGACCTGACCGGCACGGTGGCGTGGCTGATCTCCGACGGCAGTTGTTTCGTTACCGGACAGACGATCGCGGTGGACGGCGGCACAGTCATGCTCTGAACGGCACTGGCAAGCGGCACGTCCGCCTGGGTAGATTGCCCGCAACATTTGCGTTGCAGGGAAACGTCCATGTCGAAATCCAAGTTGTCACGCCGCGCCGTGCTGGCGAGCCTGGCCGCCAGTCCGGTCGCCATGGAGTTCCTGCGCAGCGCGATCGCCGAGGCGCAGACACAGAGCCAGCCTGTCGCAGTCCGGCCTGGTCGGCGAGATCCAGGGTCCGACGATGATCACCGATCCGGCGAAGTGGCCGAAGAAGTTCTCCGAGGCGCCGATGCTGGCGGAGCTGGTGAAGGCCGGGAAGCTGCCGCCGGTCGAGCAACGCGTCCCGGCCGAACCGCTGGTCTGGCAGCCGCTGAACGAGATCGGCAAGTACGGCGGCACCTGGCGGCGCGCCTTCACCGGACCCGGCGGACGGCGAGAACGGCAACCGCATCCAGTCGTCCGACAAGCCGCTGCACTGGAGCGCCGACGGCAGCAAGATCGTGCCGTGCGTCGCCAAGGGCTACGACCTCAGCGACGACGGCAAGGCCTACACGCTGCATCTGCGCAAGGGCATGAAGTGGTCCGACGGCGCGCCGTTCACCGCCGATGATTTCATCTTCTGGTTCGAGGACATCTACGGCAACCCGGAGATCGTTCCGACGCCGACGCCGGAGATGCGTCCGCAGGGCAAGCCCGGCCGCATGGTCAAGGTGGACGAGACCACGGTGCGCTGGGAATTCGACGTGCCGTATTTCCTGTTCGAGGACATCATGGCCGGCGATACCGCGATGGGCGGCGGACAGGCCGTGCGCCAGGCCGGCAAGATCAGCTTCGGCGCTTACGCGCCGGCACACTACCTCAAGCAGTTCCTGCCGAAATACTCGTCGCTCGAAGCGGTGAACGCGCGGCGCGAAGCAGGAGGGCTTCGAGAACTGGGTGCAGATGCTGCACTTCAAGAAGGACTGGGAACTGAACCCGAGGTCTGCCGGTGCTCGGGCCGTGGCGCACCGTGCGGCCGATCAACAACCCGATCTGGCTGCTGGAGCGCAACCCGTACTACTACGCGGTCGATACGCGCCGGAAACCAGTTGCCCTATTTCGACCAGGTCCAGTTCACGCTGGCGGAGAATCTCGAGGTCATCAACCTGCGTGCGATGGCCGGCGAATACGACGAGCAGGAGCGGCATATCGACCTGGGCAAGCTGCCGGTGCTGCTCGATAACCAGGACAAGGGCAACTACAAGGTCCATCTCGATCTCGGGCTTCGCCGGCTCCGACTTCATGTTCCACGTCAACCAGAGCTACACGGGCGACGCGGAAATCCGGAAGTGGCTGACCAACGCGGATTTCCGCCGTGCGTCTGTCGCTGGGCATCGACCGCGACCAGTTGAACGAGACGTTCTGGCTGGGCGTCGGCACGCCTGGCTCGCCGGCGCCGGGCGAGAGCATGCCGCAAAGCCCCGGCGATCGGAATGGCGCAAGAAGTGGTCGGTGCTGGATGTGGAGCAGGCCAATGCGCTGCTCGACAAGATCGGGCTGGCGAAGAAGGACGCGCGATGGGCTTCCGCGTGCGCACCGACAACGGCGAGCGGCTGCGCCTGCAGGTCATCGCGATCGCGGCGTTCCTGCCGTATCCGAAGCTGTCGGAAATGGTCGCCGATCAGTGGCGCAAGATCGGCATCCAGGCCGACGTGAAGGAGATGGAGCGCGGCCTGGGCTTCGCCAAGGAGACCAACAACGAGCATCAGCTGTTCGTCTGGAACAACGGCGGGACCGAGCTGCTCTACCTGTTCCCGACCTGGGCGGTGCCGGTCATTCCGGGCGCGGCGTTCGGTCCGGAGTATGCGGCGTGGTACTCGTCGGGCGGCAAGCAGGGGAAGAAGCCGGACGATCCGAATATCCTGAAGATCTTCGACCTGTATCCGGAGGCCGCGGGCCTGAAGGCCGACGGGCGCAACAGGAACGCGCAGGAGATCTGGAAGATCCTGGTCGATCAGCAGTACGGCATCGGCACGGTCGGCCAGTCGCCGGCGGGCCTGGGCGTGCGGCTGGTCTCCAACCAGCTGGGCAACATCGCCGCCCGGGTGTGCAATGCGCAGCACTGCCGCACGCCGGGCAACTCCCATCCGGAGACGTGGTACTTCAAGGCATGAGAGGTCGAGCCGCCCTCCTGCGAGCCTGCCCTCGCGCGAGAGGGTCGGGGGAGGGAGCGCCGCCCATCGCCACCGTCCTGCCTCCAGCGCGGCGATGCTGACCTACCTCGCGCGTCGCCTGGTGCTGGCGGCGATCACCAGTCTTCGCGATCACCCTGGTGACGTTCGCATCCTGCACCTTGCCGCCGGTCGATTTCGTCACCGCCTATGCTGCGCAGGCGGCCGCCTCGGGCACGCTCGATCTCGGCCGCCGAGGCGGACGCGATGCGCCTTGCGTATGGGCTGAACCAGCCGCTCTACGTGCAGTACTGGAAATGGATCGCCATGGTGGCGAGCGGCGATTTTGGCCGTTCGTTCGAGTACGGCCGCCCGGTGACCGAGGTCATCGGCGACCGACTGTGGCTGACGGTGCTGCTGTCACTCGGCGCCATCGTCGTCACCTGGGGCCTCGCCTTGCCGATCGGCATCTACTCCGCCGTGCGGCAATACTCGCTCGGCGACTACATCTTCACCTTCCTCGGCTTCATCGGCCTGGCCATCCCGAACTTCCTGCTGGCGCTGATCGTGATGTATTTCGGCCTGCGGCTGTTCGGCATCAGCGTCGGCGGCCTGTTCTCCGCCGACCAGCAGCTGGCGCCCTGGAGCTGGACGAAGGTGGTGGACCTGATCGCAGCACCTGCCGGTGCCGATCCTGATCCTGTCGCTGGCCGGCACCGCGCAGCTCGTGCGCATCATGCGCGCCAACCTGCTCGACGAGCTGCGCCGGCCCTACGTCGTCACCGCCCGCGCCCGCGGCCTGCCGGAACGGCGCGTCATCATGAAATATCCGGTGCGCGCCGCGCTCAACCCGTTCGCCAGCACCATCGGCTATCTGCTGCCGTTCATGGTGTCCGGCTCGGTGATCATCTCGGTGGTGCTCAGCCTGCCGACGGTCGGCCCGCTGCTGCTGCGCTCGCTGCTGTCGCAGGACATGCTGCTGGCCTCCACCATCATCCTGCTGCTCGGCGTGCTGACCGTGGTCGGCACGCTGCTGTCCGATCTGCTGCTGATGTGGATCGATCCGCGCATCCGGCTGGGCCAGTTCCGATGAGCGACGTCGTCCTCGACGAACCGCTGGTCACCGAGGCGGAGACCCGCGTCGCCGTCGCCACCCAGCGCCAGCTCATCTGGTGGCGCTTCCGCAAGCACCGCCTGGCGGTGGTCAGCGCGGTGATCGTCGGACTGTTCTACCTGGTCGCGCTGTTCGCCGACGTGCTGGCCTACGCGCCGCCATTCGAGACCCAGGCCAGCCGCAGCTACATCCCGCCGCAGCCGATCCACTGGTTCGACGCGGACGGCCACTTCCACCCGCAGGTCTATGCGCTGAAGGGCAAGCGCGACCCGCGTACCTTCAAGCTGACCTACGCACCGGATCGCCAGCGAGCCGCGCGACCTCGTGCTGTTCGCGCATGGCTACGCGTACGACTTCCTCGGCCTGATCCCGACCGACATCCATCTGTTGGGCGTCCCCGACGGCAAGCCGGAGAACGCGCTGTTCCTGCTGGGCACCGACCAGCTCGGGCCGCGACGTGTTCTCCCGCCTGGTGCTCGCGACCCGGACCTCGCTCACGATCGGGCTGGTCGGCGTGACGCTGAGCCTCGTTCTCGGCGTGTTGCTGGGCGGCATCTCCGGCCTGCAGGGCGGCTGGGCTGGATGTGGTGATCCAGCGAGTCATCGAGATCCTGCGGTCGATCCCGACCATCCCGCTATGGATGGGCCTCGCCGCCGCGGTGCCGACCAGCTGGTCGCCGCAGCAGGTGTATTTCGCCATCACGTTGATCATCTCGCTGATCGGCTGGACCGAGCTCGCGCGCGTGGTGCGCGGCCGCTTCCTCGCACTGCGCGAGGAGGACTTCATCACCGCCGCCGAGCTCTGCGGCGCCTCGCGCATGCGGATCATCTTCCGCCACATGGTGCCATCGTTCCTGTCGCACATCATCGCCGCGGTCAGCCTCGCGCTGCCGGCGATGATCATCAGCGAGACCACGCTGTCCTTCCTCGGCCTCGGTCTGCGCCCGCCGGCGATCTCCTGGGGCGTCATGCTGCAGGACGCGCAGAACCTGCAGACGCTGGGTCTTGCCCCCTGGCTGCTGTTCGCCGCGGTGCCGGTGATCGTGGTGATCCTGGCGTTCAACTTCCTGGGCGACGGGCTGCGCGACGCGGCGGACCCGTATGGCTGAACCCATCCTCTCGGTCCGCGATCTGCATACGCACTTCTTCCAGGACGAAGGCGTGGTGCGCGCGGTGGACGGCACGTCATTCGACCTGTATCCCGGCCGCACGCTCGGCATCGTCGGCGAATCCGGCTGCGGCAAGAGCGTCACCGCGCGCTCGATCCTGCGCATCGTCGAGCGCCCTGGCCGCATCGTGTCCGGCCAGATCCTGCTGCACCGCGCCGACGGCAGCAGCGTCGACCTGGTGAAGCTTCCTTCCGACGGCACCGAGATGCGGGCGATCCGCGGCGGCGAGATCGGCCTGGTGTTCCAGGAGCCGATGAGCTCGCTGTCGGCGTTCCATACGGTCGGCAACCAGCTCATAGAGGCGATCCGGCTGCATTCGTCGCTGTCCAAGCGTGCGGCACGGGTGCGCGCGATCGAGCTGCTGGCGCTGGTCGGCATTCCGCGGCCGGCGCAGCGCGTCGATGCGTATTCGTTCGAGCTATCGGGCGGGCTGCGGCAGCGGGTGATGATCGCGCTGGCGCTGGCCGCCGAGCCGCGCATCCTGATCGCGGACGAGCCGACCACGGCGCTGGACGTCACCACGCAGGCGCAGATCCTCGACCTGATCCGCCGCCTGCAGCAGGAGCGCGGCCTGGCGGTGATCCTGATCACCCACGACATGGGCGTGATCGCCGAGATGACCGACGATGTCGTGGTGATGTATCTCGGCCACGAGGTGGAGAAGGGCCCGGTGGACGCGATCTTTCACGCGCCGCGGCATCCGTATACGCGATCGTTGCTGCGCTCGATCCCCAGCGTGCTGGCCGAGCCACGGTCACGGCTGGCGACGATCGCGGGCTCGATCCCGCATCCCTATGCGCGCCCGTCCGGCTGCCCCTTCCATCCGCGCTGCACCGACCACATACGGGGCGTGTGTGAGAAGTCGTTCCCCGCGGAGGTGGCGATCGGCGAGCGGCACGACGTGGCGTGCCATCTGTATACCGGCGGCGTGGAGGCGGCGGCGTGACCGCGGTCCTCGATGTCCGCGCGCTGCGCAAATACTACCCGATCCACCGCGGCCTGCTCGGCCGCGCCGTCGGCCAGGTGCGTGCGGTGGACGACGTGAGCTTCACCATCGACCGCGGCGAGACGCTGTCGCTCGTGGGCGAATCGGGCTGCGGCAAGACCACCACTTCGCGCTGCATCCTGCGCGCCATCGCGCCGACCGCCGGCGAGATCCGCTTCCGCGCGGAGAATGGCGCCGAGATCGACGTGGCGCGGCTGCCGCGCAACGCGCTGCGTCCGCTGCGGCGGCAGATGCAGATGATCTTCCAGGACCCGTTCTCCTCGCTCAATCCGCGCATGACCATCGCCGAGATCATCGGCGAGCCGCTGCTGGTGAACGGCATCACCGACGCGCGCGCCCGCAACGCAAGGGTGGCGGAACTGCTCGAAGTGGTGCACCTGCCGGCGGCCTATCTGAACCGTTTCCCGCACGCCTTCTCCGGTGGACAGCGTCAGCGGATCGGCATCGCCCGCGCGCTCGCGCTGTCGCCGTCGCTGATCGTGGCCGACGAGCCGGTCTCCGCGCTCGACGTTTCGGTGCAGGCGCAGATCGTCAACCTGATGCTGGAACTGCAGGACCGGCTTGGCATCGCCTATCTGTTCGTCGCACACGACCTCTCCGTGGTGAAGCATGTCAGCCACCGCGTGGCGGTGATGTATGTCGGGCGGATCGTCGAGATTGCGCCCACCGCGGCGCTGTTCGCTACCCCCCGGCATCCCTACACCGAGGCGCTGCTGTCGGCGGTGCCGGTGCCCGACCCGCGTAGCCGCGCGCAGCGGATCGTGCTGGAGGGCGACGTGGCGGACCCGTCGGATCCGCCGGCAGGCTGCCCGTTCCATCCGCGCTGCCGCTATGCCGAGGCAAGGTGCCGGCAGGAGGTGCCCGAGTTGCGAGGAGGTAGCGCCGGAGCAGTGGGTGCGCTGCATCAGGGCGGATGAAATCCGGCTAGCCGGCGTTGGCGCAGCAGACCGACGTACCTGAGCCCGCTCAGCCGCCCTTGGCGATCCTCCTTCGACTATGCGCGTGAGCTCGGCCAAAAGTCTGCCGTGACCGGTTTGTAGCAGCCAGTGTTCCAGTGCACGGCCGGGGTCGCCTGCGCCCAACCGGGACGCGAGCCACACCAGCTCCAGCACCTGCTCGTCATGCCGTGCGAGCCGTTGCCAATGCCGGGCACCAGACCGAGCCATCCGGGTAGATTGAAGCGAAGTGGAAGGTCCGGCGA
Source organism: uncultured Alphaproteobacteria bacterium (assembly GCA_963812075.1). Taxonomy (GTDB): domain Bacteria; phylum Pseudomonadota; class Alphaproteobacteria; order Acetobacterales; family Acetobacteraceae; genus JAMXLO01. The sequence continues at coordinate 457,519 of CAWETN010000008.1, read as the reverse complement.
GAGCCCGCGATAGCCCAGTACCGAGGGGACCATGCCCGAGGACACGACGTAGTCGAGATCGGCCTGCGAACCTAGGCGCCGGGCGGACCGCGCAACAACGCTTTTCTGTGCCTCGGGTCCGGTGGACCGAGGGGATTTGTCACCGGGAATTTCCGCTGTGGTGCCGCCGGATACGACATGCTAACGCACACACAGCCTGAGTAGCGAACAGGAGCGAGGGTGACGTGCCCATCGATGCCCGCATGACGGATGAGGCGAGCTGACATGGCGACCTGGTCGCGCTCCGGCGCGCTGATGTCGATGACCAGTCCGCTCGGCGACGATACGCTTGTGCCGATCCTGCTTGCTGCGCGTGAGGGGATCAGCCAGCCGTTCCGTTTCAAGGTCACCGCGGTCTGCCAGAGTGGCCGGTTCGACGCCAACCGGCTGCTGAACCAGCCGGCATGCGTGACGCTTCAGGCGTCGGGTGCGCCAGTTCGTTACTTTCACGGCATCGTGCAAAGCGCGAGCGCGGATGGATCGGTGCGTGGTGTCGCGGGTGCCGCGGACCAGGAGACCTATAACATCACCATGGTGCCGCGGCTGTGGTTCCTCGGCCAGACCACCGACTGTCGCGTGTGGCAGAAGAAGTCGGCTGGCGACATACTCCAGGCCATGTTCCAGGATGCCGGCCTGTCCGACATCAGCGGCCCGCCGTCCAGCACGCAGCGCGAATACACCGTCCAGTTCAATGAAACGGATCTGAACTTTGCCAGTCGCCTGATGGAAGAGGAAGGCTGGTTCTACTTCTTCGAACACACCGCCACCAAGCACACGCTGGTGATCGCGAATCAGAATCAGGCATTCGAGAGCATTGACGGAGCCAACCTGTACCTCGGCGCCGGCGGTGAGAACAGCAATCCGCTGCTGGACTTCAACCACGCCGGAACGACCGTGCGTGGCAAGATGAAGTTCAAGGACTACGATCCGACAAAACCCGATACGCTGCTGCAGAACGAGCAACCGACCACGCTCGCCACCGGCGGCGCGGCGGCGCGTGACGCATTCCGTTGGCCCGCGCTGACCTTCGACAATGGGACCGTGACCGACCGGTACCAAGCGCGAGATGGAGGCGGCGGAGGCCGTTGCCGCCTTGTTCGACGGCGCAACGCAGTTCGGCAAGCTGGTTCCAGGCGGCAAGTTCAAGCTCGAGAGCAAGCCGGCCAGTGCATACGACGATACTTACGTCGTGCGCAGCGCGACCCACTAGGCCAGTGACGACAGCTGGATCAACCAGAGTGCCACCGCGCAGTATTCCTGCCGCTTCACCGCTTCCCTTCCAAAGTCACCTGGCGTCAGCCACTGGCTACGCCGCGCCCGCGCATGGAAGGCATCCACACCGCCATCGTGCTGGGCCCCGACGGCGAGGAGATCTACACCGACGATCTCGCACGGGTGAAGGTGCGCTTCTACTGGGACCATCGCGACGAGGCGACCGACGTCGCAGTCGGTCTGGGCGCGCGTCATCCAGCCCTGGGCCGGCAAGGGCTGGGGCGCGCAGTTCATTCCGCGCGTCGGCACCGAGGTCGCGGTGGCGTTCGTCGATGGCGATCCCGATCGGCCGATCGTGGTCGGCGGCCTCTACAACGGCCGCGACACGCCGATCTACAGCAAGGCCGACAAGACCAAGTCCGGCTTCCGCACGCGGTCCAGCCTGAAGGGCGGCACGTCCGACTTCAACGAGTTCACCTTCGACGACAAGAAGGGCAGCGAACTCATCTATCAGCAGGCCCAGAAGGACCTGAAGACCTACGTCAAGAACGACCAGACGCTGACGATCGACAACTGCCGCATCGTCACGGTGAAGAAGGACGAGACCGTCGATATCCAGAACAACCAGACCATCAAGGTGAAGCAGGACCACAGCCTGACGGTGACCGACGGCAACCGCGCGATCGCGGTCAGCAAGGGCAACAACAGCCTGAAGGTCGACATGGGCAACCATGACGTGAAGATCGCCATGGGCAACCACACGACCGACGTGAAGATGGGCAATGTCAGCCTGAAGGCCGATCTCGGCCAGATCACCAACGAGGCGATGCAGAGCATCGAGCTGAAGGTGGGCCAGAGCTCGATCAAGATCGATCAGATGGGCGTCACCATCAACGGCATGATGATCAAGATCGAGGGCCAGATCCAGACGCAGGTGAAGGGCCTGATGACGCAGGTGAACGCCGATGCGATGCTGATGGTCAAGGGTGCCATCACCATGATCAACTGACGCGCGACATGTCCCAGACACTGGTCAAGCTCGACCGGCGGCGATCTCGCCGCGCTGACGCCGCATCTGGCGCTTCGGCCCGGCGGCGGCGGACGCTGATCGCACGGCTGCACCGAGGTCACCGAAGCGCTGGACCGGCTGGAAGCGGCGGCTTCCTGATCGAGGCGACGCGGCTGGTCGCGCACGCGCTGCCGAAGCGCGAGGCGGTGTGGTGGGCCTGCATGTGCGTCACGCACACCGCGCCCGCCGATCTGCCGGCCGCCGACCGCGCGGCACGCGAGGCGGCCGAGGACTGGGTGCGCCAGCAGACCGACAAGTCGCGCCGCGCTGGCCTGGGATCGTGCGCAGGCCAGCGGCTGTCGGCACGCCCGGAGGCCTGGGCGGCGATCGCCGCGTTCTGGAGCGGCGATTCGATGTCGCCGGAAGGCCAGCCCGCCGTGCCGCCGGCGCCGCATCTCGCCGGCACGGCGGCCGCCGGCGCGGTGGCGCTCGCCGCGGTTCGCGGCGACGTTACGCGGCGCGAAGAAAGATTGCACCGCTTTCTCGAAAGTGGGCGTAATATCGCCGCGGGCGGCCCCGGCCGGCTGCCCGCCGAGACGGCATGAATCGAGGAACCGGCGGCCGGGCCGCATCGCGGCTGACACCATGCAACTGACCATGACGGTTCTGCGCTGCCCGGACACGGTGGCACCCGAGACCCGCAACGTGACCGGCGGCGAGTTCTCCGTCGGGCGCGGACCGGGCGTCGACTGGGTGCTGCCCGATCCCGAGCGCGCTGCTCTCCAAGCGGCACTTCGCGGTGGCGTTCCGCGGCGGGGCCTGGCAGCTCGCCGACACCTCGATCAACGGCACCTTCGTCAACCGCGAGAGCGCGTCCACTCGGTGCCGGCGACGTGCGCAGACCTGCGCGACGGCGATCGGCTGCGCGTCGGCGCCTACGAGATCGAGGTGCGGCTGGTCGAGGAGGCGGCGGCGCGCGCGGCCCCCGCCCGAGGCGCCAGCCCGTTCGCCGATCCGTTCGCCATGGACCCGTTCGCGCCCGCCCGGCCGGAGCGCAATCCGTTCGACGAGCCGGATCATCCGAGCCTGCGCGTGCCTGCCCACGTCCGCGCTGTTGCCGCCGATTTCGATCCGCTGGCACCGGAGCCGCACGAGACGCCGTTCCGCGGTCCGACCCAGGCGGACCATTCGCCGGTGACCGAGGATGCGCTGCAGCTGTCCGCCCGGGTCGGTGAGATGCCGCTGCACCAGGGCGGCATCATCCCCGGCGACGATCTGCTGCCAGACGATTGGGACAAGGATCTGCTGGAGGGCATCGCCGCTGGCGGCACACGCCGGCACCGCGACCGAGTCCGCGGCCAACGGCGGCACCAGTGCCGCCGCCGCGGACGGAGCCCAAGGCCGCACCTCCGACCCCCGCCACCGGAGCCGCCGATCGCCGCTCCGCCGCCGCGCCGGTGCCGGCCGCTGCCGGCGAATGCCGCCGGCGGCGACGCACTGCTGGCGGCCTTCCTCGAGGGCGCGGGGATGCAGGATGCCGCAGTTCAAGGATCCGGCGGCGACGATGCTGGGGCCTGGGCGAAGGCGTTCCGCGACATGGTCGCGGGACTGCGTGCCGTGCTGATCGGGCGCGCCCAGATCAAGAGCGAATTCCGCATCGAGCAGACGATGATCCAGGCGCGTGGCAACAATCCGCTGAAGTTCTCCGCCGGTGACGATGACGCCATGGCGGCGATGCTCGGGGCAGGACGCCGCACCGACATGGCGCCGCACGAGGCGGTGGCCGAGGCGCTGCGCGACATCCGGCTGCACGAGCTGGCGACGATGGCGGCGATGCAGGCCGCGGTGCGCGCGGTGCTCGACGGCCTCGACCCGGTGAGGCTGCGCGTCGACGCCGAGCACAGCGGTGGCATGACGCTGCTGCCGGCGCAGCGCAAGGCGCGCGCCTGGGACGCCTACGAGGCGCTGCATGCGCGCACCGTGCAGGCGCTCGCCGACGACTTCGACAGTGTGTTCGGCAAGGCGTTCGCGCGCGCCTACGAGCGTGCTGCAGGAAATTGCCGCGAAGGAGCCGGAATGATCTGCCGCCGCCCCCTGCTGCTGTCCGCACTGGCGCTGGCGCTGGCGCAGTGCGGCCCCAAGCCACCCGCGGTGGTTACGCTCACGATGATCGGCAGCGCGGATCAGAACCCCGATGCCGCGGGCAAGGCGGCGCCGGTCGCGGTGCGCGTCTACCAGCTGACCCAGACGGCGAAGTTCGAGCGCGGCGACGTGTTCGCGCTGACCGAGCACGAGCAGCAGACACTGGGACAGGACGATGCCGGCTCGCAGGAGTTCGTGCTGTCGCCGGGCGAGACGCAGACCAAGACGTTCGAGTTGAAGCCCGGCGTGCAGGCGATCGGCGTCGTCGTGCTGTACCGCGACATCGACAGCGCGCAGTGGCGCGCCGACGCACCGGTGGCGACCAGCGGACCGACGAAACTCACACTGAACGTCGGCAAACTTGCTATCACTCTGAAGTCCGGATGATCCGGCGCGCATAGCGTACTTGGGGGAAACCGACCGATGAGCTGGACGAACCGCGTGGTCTGGCAGGAAGGCATGTTCCTGCGCACGCAGCACTTCCAGCAGCAGGACCGCTGGACCGAGCAGTTGGTGCGCAGCCGGGTGCAGGCGCTGCGCCCGCACCCCTGGGGCCTGGTGGATTTCGCGTTGGATCGCGACCTGCTCGGCACCGGCCGCTTCGCGCTCGCCTCCGCCACCGGCGTTTTCGAGGACGGCACGCCGTTCGCGCTGCCGGGCGAGACCGACCACCCGCCCCCGCTCGAGCTGCCGGAGAGCGCGCGCAACGTGTTGGTCTATCTGGCGCTGCCGATCCGTCAGGCGGGCGGGGTCGAGGTGGCCGACAACGTGACCGAGGGTCGCTACGCGGCGCGTCCGTTCGAGGCCTACGACACGCACTCCGCTTCGCCGCAGCCGGCCGAGTTGCAGATCGGACGGCTGCGCCTGCGCTACCTGCTCGAGACCGACGAGAGGACCGGCTATCTGTGCATCGGCCTGGCGCGTGTGACCGAGGTCACCGCCGACCGGCGCGTCATCCTGGATGAACGCTGGATCCCGCCTTCACTGGTGTGCTCCGCCGCCCCGCCGTTGGCGGGGCTGATCGCCGAATTGTCGGGCATGCTGAACCAGCGCGGCGAGGCGTTGGCGGCGCGGATGACCGCTCCCGGCCAGGCCGGCGTCGCGCAGGTGGCGGACTTCCTGCTGCTGCAGTCGATCAACGGCTGGCAGAACGTGCTGGCGCACTGGGCCGATGCGGCCAACCTGCACCCCGAGACCCTGTATACCACGCTGGTGCAGATGGCCGGCGAGTTCGCGACCTTCCTGGAGACGCGCCGGCCGAACGCCTATCCGGCCTATCGGCATGACGACCTGCAGCGCAGCTTCGCGCCCGTGGTGGCCGACCTGCGGCGGGCGCTCGCCGCGGTGCTGGAGGCGACGGCGATCCCGATCCCGCTGCGCGATGCGCGGCATGGCGTGCGTGTCGGGCCGATCACCGACCGCGCCATCCTGCGCGCGTCGAACTTCGTGCTGACCGTGCAGGCCGACGTGCAGGCCGAGCAGCTGCGGCGGTTGTTCCCGGCGCAGGTGAAGATCGGCGCGGTGGAGCATATCCGCGAGCTGGTGAACGTCGCCCTGCCCGGCATTGCCGTGCGCCCGCTGCCGGTGGCGCCGCGGCAACTGCCGTTCTATGCGGGGGCGACATATTTCGAACTGGATCGCGCCAGTCCGCACTGGCAGCAGATGCAGAACTCGGGCGGGTTCGCGATCCATGTGTCGGGGGACTTCCCCAACCTGCGGCTGGAACTGTGGGCGATCAGAGGATGAGACACCCCCTCCGCAACCCTCCCCCGCTCTGCGGGAGAGGGAGTGCAGCGCCCCCTCTCCCGCGCAGCGGGGGAGGGTTGGGAAGGGGGGGCCGATGAGCGACAATCCCTTCGCGCAGCCCGACGACGGCGACCGCACGGTGATCCGTCCGGTGCCGGGCGGAGCGCGCCGGCCGCCGCCGGAACCGCCGCCCCTGCCTACGACGCGCGCTGACCTGCCGCCCGCCCGCGGCGCGGCGCCGGTCCCGGCCGATGGCGCCGAGACGATCAGCTTCGGCCTCAATCCGCTGATCGCGGCGGCGGCGCCGCTCCTGCAGCTGCTGGGCCGGCTGCGCAACACCTCCAGCCAACCCGACCCTGGCGAGCTGCGCGAGCGCGCCATCCAGCAGATGCGGGCGTTCGAGCAGTCCGCGCGTGACGGCGGCGTCCCGGCGGACCAGCTTCGCCCGGCGCACTACGCGCTGTGCGCCAGCCTCGACGACGTCGTGCTGAATTCGCCGTGGGGCAGCAGCGGCGGCTGGGCGGCGCGCTCGATGGTCTCGACCTTCCACCAGGGGGTGACCGGCGGCGAGCGCTTCTTCATGCTGCTCGACCAGCTGAAGGTGAACCCGGGCACTTTCCTGCCGGTGCTTGAGCTGATGTATCTGTGCCTCAGCCTGGGATTTCAGGGCCAGTACCGGCTGCCGCCGCATCGCCCCGGCGAGCTCGACCGCATCCGCGAGGACCTCTACACCATCATCGCGCGCCAGCGTCAGGCGGCCGATCCGGCGCTGTCACCGCACTGGTTGGGCCTGCCGGCGCCGTATCGTCCGGCCCGCGCCATCGTGCCCACCTGGGTGATGGGCGCCGTGGCACTGGCGTTGATCGGCGGGCTGTTCATCTGGTTCTCGACCGGTCTCAACGCCGCGTCCGACCAGATCTTCGCGCAGATGCTCGGCGCGCCGCTGGCGCACATGCCGCAGATCGTCCGCCCCGCGCCGGTGCGTCCGCCGCCGCCGCCGCCACCGCCCGCGCTCGATCCGCTCTACGTGTTCCTGAAGCCGGAGATTGACCAGGGCCTGGTCACCGTGCTGGGCACTCACGCCGTGCCGATCGTGCGCATCCGCAACGCCGGCATGTTCGCGTCCGGCAGCGCCACCGTCGCGGCCAGCTATGTGCGCCTGCTCGAGCGCATCGGCGAGGCGCTGAAGGTGGAGAAGGGACCGGTGACGGTCGACGGCTACACCGACAACCAGCCGATCCGCACCGTCCAGTTCCCGTCCAACTTCCAGCTTTCTCAGGCCCGCGCCGACGCGGCGCGCGCCATCATCGTGCGCGCGCTGGGCGATCCCGGGCGCGTCACCGCGCTGGGCCACGCGGACAGCGATCCGCTGGCGCCCAACACCACGCCGGCGGGTCGCGAAGAGAACCGGCGCATCGAAGTCGTGTTGCGAAGGCAGAGCTGAGCCATGCGTGCCGTCCTGCGCTTTCTCGGTTCCCGCTGGTTCCTGAGCTTCGTCGGTGTCGTGCTGCTGGCGGTGCTGGTCTGGCTGTTCGGGCCGTTCCTGCCGTGGCTGGAGGACTGGATCCCGCGCGCCGTCGTCATTGCCGCGATGCTGTTGGTCTGGGCCGGGGTGAACCTCTGGCTCGATCGCCGCCGGCGGAAGCGCGAGGCCGCCCTGGTGCAGGGCGTGACCGAGGTGCAGGTCGATCCAACCGCAGCGGCGTCGGCCGAGGAGGCCGCGGCGATGCGCGAGCGGCTGACGACGGCGCTGGCGCTGCTGAAGAAGGCGTCCGGCGCGCGCGGCTATCTCTATGAGCAGCCATGGTATGTGATCATCGGCCCACCCGGCGTCGGCAAGACCACCGCGCTGCTCAATGCCGGACTGAGCTTCCCGCTCGCCGCCGAGATGGGCCAGAGCCCGGTTGCCGGCGTCGGCGGCACGCGCATGTGCGACTGGTGGTTCACCGAGAGCGCCGTGCTGATCGACACCGCCGGCCGCTACACCACGCAGGATTCCGACGCGGCGGTGGACAAGGCGGGATGGCTCGCCTTCCTGGGCCTGTTGAAGCGCACGCGGGCGCGCCAGCCGCTGAACGGCGTGCTGGTGGCTGTGGCGCTATCCGACATCGCCGCCGCACCCGCCGCCGAACGGCTGGCGCATGCCCGCGCGATCCGTCGCCGGGTGAAGGAGATCTACGAGCAACTTGGCGTGCGCGTGCCGGTCTATGCGCTGTTCACCAAGGCCGACCTCGTCGCCGGCTTCACGGAGTTCTTCGACGACCTCGATCGTGAGCGGCGCGGCCAGGTGTGGGGCGTCAGCTTTCCGCTGAACAAAACCGATGCCGGCACCGCCGGGCTGTTCGCCGGCGAGTTCCGGCTGCTGGTCGAGCGGCTGAATCAGCGCCTGCTGGAGCGGCTCCAGGCGGAGCGCAGTCCGGAGCGGCGCACGCTGATCGCCGGCTTCCCGGCGCAGGTGGCGAGCCTCACGGCGCCGCTGGGCGAGTTCGTCACCGAGGCGTTCGGCGGCTCGCGGCTCGACCCGGCGCCGGTGCTGCGCGGCGCCTACCTGACCTCGGGCACCCAAGAAGGCACGCCGATCGACCGGCTCACCGGCGCTATGGCGCGCAGCTTCGGCATCGACTCGGCGCGTGCGCGCTCGCTGCGTCCGGAGCAGGGGCGCAGCTACTTCCTCACCCGTCTGCTCAAGGACGTGATCTTCGGCGAGGCGATGCTGGTGTCGCGCGATCCCGCACAGATCCGCCGCAACCTGTTCGTCCGTGCCGGCGCCGCCGCGGTCGCGCTGCTGGTGGCACTCGGCGGCACGGCGGCGCTGGTGCAGACGCGCCAAGCGAACCAGGCCGCGCTCGAGCAGTCGCAGACGGCGATCGCCGCCTACATCAAGGCGGCGCAGGCCGTGCCGCTCGATCCGGTGCGCGAGCCGCAGCTGCCGGTGATCGCGCCGCTGGTGGACCAGGCGCGTGCGCTGCCGTTCGGCGTCGACGCGCCGCCGTCGCGGTTCCAGTGGTTCCCCGGCCTGTCGCAGACCGGCAAACTCGGCGCCGGCGCGCGTGCTGTGTATCAGCATGCGCTGCAGCATATACTGCTGCCGCGGCTGGTTGTGCGCCTGGAAGGCCAGATGCGGACGCATTTCGAGGAACCGGCATTCCTTTACGAAGCAACCAAGGTCTATCTGATGCTGGGGTCCGCCGGCCCGCTGGACCGCGAGCTGGTCAAGGAGTGGATGCGGCTCGACTGGCAGCTGCAGTGGCCGGGTCCGGCGGCCGCACCGCTGCGCGACAGCCTGCAGCGGCACCTGGCGGCGCTGCTCGACCTGCCGCTGGAGCGGGTGCCGCTCGACGGCGCGCTGATCGAGGACGCGCGGCGCACCTTCAGCCGCGTGACGCTGGCGGAACGCGTCTACAACATCATCAAGGTGTCGCAGGCGGCCCGCGCGCTGCCGCCGTGGCGGCCGGCCGATGCCGCCGGCGCGTCCGGCGTGCGGGTGTTCGTCCGCAAGTCCGGTGCGCCGCTGACCGACGGCATCCCCGGCTTCTATACGATCGAGGGTTTCCACAAGGTGCTGCTGCCCAACCTGCCGGCGGCCACCGTCCAGGTCGCCAGCGAGAGCTGGGTGCTGGGCAGGCAGTCGCAGATCGATCCGGCGAGCCCGCAGGTGCTGAACCTGCAGCGCGACGTGATCGCACTCTACACGGCGGAGTATGCCAAGCAGTGGGACGGCCTGATGGCCGATCTCGACATCGAGCCGCTGCGCAACCTCCAACAGGCGGTACAGGACTTGTACATCCTGGCCTCGCCGCAGTCGCCGATGCGCGACCTGCTGGCCGGCATCACCCGGCAGCTCATGCTGACGCAGCCACCGCCTCCGCCGCCTGGCGTTGCCGGCGCGGTGCAGGGCGCCGCGCAGGCGGCGACCGCGGCAGCGACCCAGGCGGCCGGGACTGCCGCCAACCGGCTGTCCGGCCTGCTCGGCGCGGCCAACGGACCGCCGCCGGAGCCGCCCGGCAAGGCGATCGAGGATCGCTACGCCGCGCTGATCGCCTTCGTCGGCAAGGGTCCGGGCGCACCGATCGACAACACCCTGAAGCTATTGAACGACCTGCAGCAGCAGCTCGCCAAGCTGGCGGCCGCCCCCGCGGGCGGGGTGGCGGTGCTTGGGGCCGGCGACGACCCGGCGCAGCTGCTGCAGGCGGAAGGCGCGCGTGCGCCGCAGCCGGTGGCGCGCTGGCTGCAGGCGATGGCGATCAGCGGCAACCAGCTGCGCGGCGGTGGCGCGCTCGATCAGGCGAAGAAAGCATTCGGCGCGCCCGGCGGACCCGGCTCGCTGTGCGCCAAGGCGGTCACCGGCCGCTTCCCGTTCGCGCCCGGCTCGGCCAACGACATTCCGCTCGACGACTTCGCCAAGCTGTTCGCGGCCGGCGGGCTGCTGGACAAGTTCTTCAGCGACAACCTGCAGACCTTCGTCGACACCTCAGGCGCCACCTGGAAGGCGCAGCCGGTGGCCGGTGTAGCGCCGCCGGTCACGCCGGCGGATCTTGCGCTGTTCCAGCGCGCATCGCAGATCCGCGACCTGTTCTTCGGCGGCGGCGGCAATCAGCCGACGGTGCGGTTCGACATCTCGCCGATCGACAGCGACGCCAAGCAGGTCACGCTGGACCTCGATGGTCAGGCCATCACCTATGCCCATGGGCCGATCCGCGCCACGTCGGTCACCTGGCCGGGACCGAACCGCATGAACAGCGCGCGGCTGATCTTCGACCCGCCGCCGTCCAGCGGTCCCGCGGTGTTGACGGCGACCGGACCCTGGGCGCTGTTCCGGTTGTTCGCGAAAGGCACGGTGCAGCAGGGCGATGCGGCGGACCGCTACACGCTGAGCTTCAGCCTGGGCGACCGCCACGTGTCGTACGAGCTGCGCGCCGGCTCGGTGCAGAACCCCTTCGCCCCCGGAGTGCTCAAGGACTTCCAGTGTCCGGCGATGTGAGCGCCGGATTTTACGGGAAGATCCCGGCGCGCGGCGACTTCGTCCGCACTGGCCTGTCGCGCGACTTCACCGATGCCTGGGACGCATGGCTGCAGTCGGTGATATCGGGCAGCCAGGCGTTGATGGGCGAGGCCTGGCTGCCGGCCTTCCTCGAGGCGCCGGTCTGGCGCTTCGTCCTGCCGCCCGGCATGGGCGGGGCACAGGCGGTCGTCGGCCTGATGCTGCCAAGCGTGGATCGCGCCGGCCGCTACTTTCCGTTGACGTTTGCCGCGCTCAGTCCGCGCTGCGTTGCCAAGGCGTCGGCGCGGGTCTGGCTCGACAGCTGCGAAGCCGCCGGCCTTGCCGCGCTGGAGCGCGATTCGTCGCCGGACGAGATTGCCGGCATGCTCGCTTCGACCGAGGCGCTGGACGCGATCGCCGACCCGGCCACGGCGGTGTGGTGGAGCGACGGCTCCACCCGCGTTAAGCCAGCCTGCCTGACGCTGCACCGCCTGCCCGATGCGGCGACCTATGCGGCGATGCTCGGTGCGCAGACGGGAGGCACCGACGTTGGAGACGACGCGTGCGCACCCGGGGAAGGGAGGTCGTCGGCATGACGGCGTCGCGCTTTCGTTCCTGGGCGGTGACGCATCCCGGCGCCAGGCGGACGCACAACGAGGATGCATTCGTCGATCGTCCCGACGTTGGCGTCTGGGCGGTGGCCGACGGCGCGGGCGGTCACGCGGCGGGCGAGGTTGCCTCCAGCATGATCGCCGACGCGTTGCAGGCGATCCCGACCGGTCTTTCGGCGTCGCAACTGCTGGCGCAGGTGCGCCTTGCGATCGACCAGACGCACACCGCGCTGCGTGAGGAGGCCGCGCGACGCGGCCCCGACGTCCTGGTCGCATCCACTGTCGTGATCATGCTGGCGCGCGGCGATCACTTCGCCTGCCTGTGGGCCGGCAACTCGCGCGCCTATCTGCTGCGCGAGGGCACGCTGCGTCAGATCACCCGCGACCACAGCCTGGTGCAGGAACTGCTGGAGGCCGGTGCGATCGGACCGGAGGAGGCGGTAAACCATCCGCGCGGCAACGTCATCACCCGTGCGGTCGGGGCGGAGCTGGACGAGGTCGAACTCGACAAGGTGAGCGACCGGCTGTTGGCCGGCGACCGCTTCCTGTTGTGCAGCGACGGCCTGTGCAAGACGCTGCCGGACAGCGTGCTGGCAAGCCTGCTGGCGACGATCGGCGAAACCTCGCCGCAGGCGGTGATCGATGCGGCGTTGGCGCAGGAGGCCAGCGACAACGTCACGGCGGTGATCGTCGCGGTCTGCTGAAAAACAATGAAGGGCTTCGCATGGATGCGAAACCCTTCATCCAGCCCGAAGGCGCGTCGGAGAGGCATGCGCCCCTCCGGCCGCCATGCGCATCGATCAGGTGGTCTTCGCTGTCGTCAGGTCGTAGCCCTGGGTGACTGGCGTGCCGGACACTGCGGGATCGGTGCCGGTGAACGACCAGGACACCTTTGTGAAGTTCAGCGACAGGCTCTCGGTCGGCATGTCGCCGCCGCTGCTGACGCTGTAGCCGCTGAGGCCGGTGTTGGTGAGCTCGTACGACAGGAACTGCGTCGTCTCACCCTTGCTCGTCGTGGTGAAGGCGATCTTCACCGTGGTGTTGAGCTGGCCGGCGACCGAGTCGGTCCACAGGCCGGGCGACGACTTGTCCATGCGCTTGGTGACGACGACTTCGCTGACCGATGGGATCGAGCTTTCGCGGCTGGCCTGCCCGCTCATGGCGGAGCCGATGCCGCGTCCGACGCCCCACTGGAAGGACGACAGCTCGATCCAGTTCTCGAAGCCAGAGGTGGTGACGTCACCCTGGACTCCGTCCCAATTCATGTAGATGGCCACATTGCGCTCCTTTGGTTTCCGGCGAGGCGGTTATGGGTTAGCCGATCCTGTATTGAAACGATCCAGCCGTGTCCACGCCCACGGTGACCCCGTTGATCGCTGCGCCCTCGGCCAGGCGAGACAGCACTTCCTGCGACAGCTCCGGTAGCAGTGTGCGGGACAGGATCTTTTCCACGTTGCGTGCTCCGGAGGATGTCTCAGTGCAACGCGCTGCTATCACGTCCGCGAGCTCCTTGTCCCAGGCGAATTTGGCACCATAAGATTCCTGAACTCTCCGGCTCACGCGTCCAAGTTGAAGCTCGACGATCTGCCGGATGATATCGGGCGCCAGCGGAAAATACGGGACAAGATTCACCCGCCCGAGGAACGCCGGCTTGAACACCTTCATCAGCTCCGGCATCAGAGCATCGGCGAGTCCCGCGGCATCCGGTGCGGTCTCCGGATCGGCGCACAGCCGGGTGATGAGATCGGTGCCCGCGTTCGACGTCATGATGATGACGGTGTTCTTGAAGTCGATGTCGCGGCCTTCGCCGTCTTTCATGTTTCCTTTGTCGAACACCTGAAAGAAGATGTCCTGCACGCCCGGATGCGCCTTCTCCATCTCGTCCAGCAGGATCACCGAATAGGGCCGTCGCCGCACCGCCTCGGTCAGCACGCCGCCTTCGCCGTAGCCGACATAGCCGGGCGGGCTGCCCATCAGCAGGCTGACCTTATGCTCCTCCTTGAACTCGCTCATGTTGATGACGGTCATGTTCTGCTCGCCGCCATACAGCAGGTCGGCAAGGGTCAGCGCCGTCTCGGTCTTGCCGGTGCCCGAGGTGCCGACCATCAGGAACACGCCGATCGGCTTGCGCGGATCGGTGAGGCCCGCGCGCGACGTGCGGATCGCCTGCGCCACCGCCTCCAGCGCATGCGGCTGGCCGACGATGCGCTGTTCCATGACCTGCTTGAGATTGAGCACGGTGCGGATCTCGTTCGACTGCATCCGCCCGGTCGGGATGCCGGTCCAGCCGGCCACCACCTCCGCCACCGCCTGGCGATCGACCACCGGATAGATCAACGGCGTCTCGCCCTGCAGCGCGCGCAGCTTGGCCGACGTCTCGGTGAGCTTCGTGCGCAGCGCATCCTTGTCCTCGGTGTTCGCCGGATCCTCGATGGCGGCACGCGTCTCGCCGATCTGCGCGGCCAGGCCCTTCTCCTGCTCCCAGCGTGCCTCGAGCTCGGTCAGTTCCTGGGTCAGTTTCGTGCGCTCCGCCAGCAGGTCCTCGCGGCGCGCCGCGTGCGGTTCGCCGGCGGCGATCTCGCGATCGAGAATGCCGACTTCGGTGTCGATCAGCGCAATGCGCCGCTGGCGGTCCTCGATCGGCGGCGGCACCGCCGCCTGGCTCATACCGACACGCGAGCAGGCGGTGTCGATCAGGCTCACCGCCTTGTCGGGCAGCTGGCGCGACGGGATGTAGCGTGCCGACAGCCGGTACTGCCTCGCTCACCGCCTCATCGAGGATGCGCACCTTGTGGTGCTTCTCCAGCGTGTCCACCAGCCCGCGCACCATGGCGACCGCCATCGGTTCCGGCGGTTCCTCAACCTTCACCACCTGGAATCTGCGGGTGAGTGCCGCGTCCTTCTCGAAGTATTTCTTGTATTCCGCCCACGTGGTCGCCGCGATGGTGCGCAGCTCGCCGCGCGCGAGCGCCGGCTTCAGCAGGTTCGCCGCATCGCCCTGTCCGGCCGAACCGCCGGCGCCGATCAGCTGGTGCGCCTCGTCGATGAACATGATGATGGGCTTCGGCGACGCCTTCACCTCGTCGATCACCCCGCGCAGCCGGTTCTCGAACTCGCCCTTCACGCCGGCGCCTGCCTGCAGCAGCCCGAGATCGAGCGTGCGCAGCGTCACCCCCTGTAGCGCGGGAGGCACGTCGCCGGAGGCCAGTCGTACGGCGAAGCCTTCAACCACCGCGGTCTTGCCTACGCCGGCCTCGCCGGTGAGGATGGGATTGTTCTGCCGCCGGCGCGTCAGGATATCGACGATCTGGCGGATCTCGCTGTCGCGGCCGAGGATCGGATCGATCTTCCCGGCGCGCGCCTGCGCCGTGAGGTCGGTGGTGAACTGGTCGAGTGCCGCCGTGCCTCGCGGTACCGACGGCGTGCCGTCACCTGCTGATTGTGTGTCGCCCGTTGCACTCGCCTGCGCCTCTGCCGCTTCCGCGCTGTTGGCGGTGACCGTGGCGAAGTCGCGCTTCAGCAGGTCGGGGTTGACGCGCAGCAACTGTCCGGACGCTTCGCGCGCGCGGCGTGCCAGCGTCTCGTCGGCCAGCAGGGCCCAAAGCAGATGGCCTGAGCGGATGCGCGGCGCGCCCTGCTCCAGCGACGCCAGCAGCCAGGCCTGCTTGCTCAGTTCCACGATGTCAGGTGCCAACGACGGCGCGCGCGAGTTGCCGGTCTTCAGCTTCTCCAGCGCGCGGTTCAGGTCGGTGACGAAGCGGCCCTGATCCACCTCGTAGTGGCGCAGGATGGCGGCGATGTCGCCGTCGGCGCGATCCGCCAGCGTCAGCAGCCAATGTTCGATCTCGACGTTGTAGTGCGTGCGCGACAGCGTCATGCCTGCCGCCGCTTCCAGCGCCCTGCGGCACGGGTCGTTGAGTCGTCCGACGAGCTGCTTCAGATCAATCGCGGCCATGCCGATTTCCCCCGGGGGAAAGTCCCCCTTTTCCCTGTTCGAGAGTATGTGTTACGCGAAACCGTTGTCCAGCAAATGCGAGGCGCGTGAATGGCACTGCCGGAAGGTCTCGATATCGAGGCTCTGCTGGCGCCGATCCCCGGTGACGCGCCGCAGGGCGTCGACATCCGCGAGGACTTTTCCGCCGCATCGCCGTACAACCGGCTGCGCGACGCACGCTCCGAAGCGCGCGACGCGGAGCGGGCGCAGGACAAGGGCGAAGCAGATGCGCGCGACCCCACGCCGCTGTGGCGCAGCGTGCGCGAGATCGCGCTGAAGACGCTGGCGGAGAACACCAAGGACCTCGAGGTCGCCGCGTGGCTCACCGAGGCGCTGGTGCGCAGCCACGGCCTTGCCGGGCTCGCCGCCGGTGCAGAGGTGATGGGCGGGCTGGCGGAACGTTACTGGGACGGTCTGTTTCCGCTGCCCGACGAAGAGGGTATGGAGACGCGCGTCTCGCCGGTAACCGGGCTCAATGGTCGCGACGGTCCCGGCTCGCTGATGCAACCATTGTATATGCTGACCCTGTTCCGGCGCCGCGCGGACGACACCCCGGTTGCACTCTATCAGTATCAGCAGGCCGAGAAGGTAAGCACCACCAGCAACGATCGCCGCGCCGCCTTCGAGGCGCTGGAGAAAGAGGCGGTGCTCGACAAGGCGACATTCGCCACCGTGCTGACGGACGCCTGGGCGGCGCGCGAGGCCTGGCAGTCGATGGCGAACGCGATGGACGCGAAGGCGGGCGCCGATGGGCCGTCCACCACCGCGGTGCGCGACCTGCTGTCGGCCATCGTCGATATTGCCAAACGCTATGCGCCGGCCGAGGCGGTGGCCGCCGCCGGTGCGCCGCCGGCCGAGCCGGAGGGAGGGGACGTGGCGAGCGCCGATGACCCTGTGGCCGCGGGAGCCGCGGTGGCGGCCCCACAGCCCGGACGGCTGAACACGCGCGAGGACGCGCTTCGCGTGCTGGGCGAGATCGCCGATTTCTTCCGCCGTACCGAGCCGCATTCGCCGATTTCCTACACGTTGGACGAAGCGGTGCGGCGCGGACGCCTGAGCTGGCCGGAACTGCTACAGGAGGTCGTCGCCGACGTGAACGCGCGCAACGGCATCCTGACCATGCTGGGCATCCGCCCGCCACCACCGCAGGCCTGACCATGCCACGAACCGATGCGAAAACACCTGTGAACGGCCTCACAGACAAAGGGTTTTATTGACCGTAGTCATGCCGGTGTCTAATCTTTAGGCAGCCGGCTGGCGTGCTGAGAAGGTGCCGATGAGTGCCGTCGGCCCGTGCCACTCACCTGGAATGGGGAAGCGAGATCATGAGTGCCAGTATCCACGACAAGCTGAATCGCGTCCGTAAGCCGCGTGTTCACATCACCTACGAGGTGGAAACGGAAGGCGCCGAGGTGCTGCGCGAACTTCCGTTCGTCGTCGGGATCATGGGCGACTTCTCCGGCGACCCGACGCAGCCGCTCCGCCCGCTGGCGGATCGCAAGTTCATCCAGATCGACCGCGACAACTTCAACGACGTGATGGCCGGGATGACGCCGGGCCTGAAGATGCGCGTCGACAACAAGCTGTCCGAGGACGGCGGCGAGATGTCGGTCGACCTCAAGTTCAACGCGATCGAGGATTTCGAGCCCGCGCGCGTGGCGCAGCAGGTGCCGGCGCTGCGCGCGCTGCTCGAGACGCGCGACAAGCTGCGCGACCTCATGAGCAAGGTGGACCGCTCCGAGGAGCTGGAAGGCCTGCTCGAGCAGGTGCTGAAGAACGAGACCGAACTGAAATCCCTGTCCAGCCAGTTGGGCCTGGATAAGAAGGAGGGTTGATCGATGTCAGAAGCGCAGACCGCGGCGGCGGCCGCCGCGACCGAGACGACGGAGAGCGTATCCTTCCTCGATCAGGTCGTCGCCGCCACCAGGCAGACCGCACCCGACCAGGCGCAGGATCTGGTGAAGAACCTGGTCGAGCAGGCGCTCGCCGGCACCGTCATCTTCGACAAGAACGTCACGCGCACCATCGACCGCGCGATCGCGGCGATCGACCAGAAGCTGTCCGAAGCAGCTCAACGCGATCATGCACCACCCGAAGTTCCAGCAGCTGGAAGGCTCGTGGCGCGGACTGCACTACCTGGTCATGAACAGCGAGACCAGCACCAGCCTGAAGCTCCGGGTGCTGAACGTGCCGAAGCGTGAGCTGTACGCGCGATCTGCAGCGGGCGGTCGAGTTCGACCAGAGCCAGCTGTTCAAGAAGATCTACGAGAACGAGTTCGGCACGCCCGGCGGCGAGCCGTACGGCGCGCTGATCGGCGACTACGAGTTGACCAACCATCCCGAGGACATCGAGCTGCTGCGGCTGATGTCGAACGTGGCGGCGGCGGCGTTCTGCCCGTTCATCTCGGCCGCCGGCGCCGGCATGTTCGGCTTCGACAGCTGGACCGGAACTCGCCAAGCCGCGCGACCTGGAGAAGATCTTCGAGACGCAGCGAATACACCAAGTGGCGCAGCTACCGCGACAGCGAGGATTCGCGCTTCGTCACCCTGGCGATGCCGCGTATGCTGGCGCGCCTGCCGTACGGCGCGGAGACCAAGCCGATCGACGAGTTCGCCTACGAGGAAGCGCCGTACGACGAGGCCGGTGCGGCGAAGCCGATGCAGCACGGCGAGTACTGCTGGATGAACGCCGCCTACGTGCTGGGTGCACGCGCTGACCGACGCGTTCGCGCAGTACGGCTTCTGCACGGCGATCCGCGGCGCCGAGGGCGGCGGCAAGGTCGAAGACCTGCCGTACCACGTCTTCACCTCGGACGACGGCGACATCGACGTCAAGTGCCCGACCGAGATCGCCATCACCGACCGCCGCGAGTTCGAGCTGTCCAACCTCGGCTTCCTGCCGCTCTGCCATTACAAGAACACCGACTACTCGGTGTTCTTCGGCGCGCAGACGACGCAGAAGCCGAAGAAGTACGACCGCCCGGAGGCGACGGCCAACGCGGCGATCTCCGCTCGCCTGCCCTACATCATGGCGTCCAGCCGGTTCGCGCACTACCTGAAGGTGATGGCGCGCGACAAGATCGGCTGCTTCATGGAGGCGGGCGACTGCGAGCGCTGGCTGAACCGCTGGATCATGAACTACGTCAACGGCAACGAGAACGCCGGGCCAGGAGATGAAGGCCCGCTTCCCGCTGCGCGAGGCGAAGGTCGAGGTGAAGGAGATCCCCGGCAAGCCCGGCTCGTACAACGCGATCGCCTATCTGCGTCCGTGGCTGCAGATGGAAGAGCTGACCACCAGTCTGCGGATGGTGGCGCGCATCCCGGCCGCGACGGGCTGATCGCCGCAGGCAGCGACAGGCGGGCAGCGCGGTGGACGACGTAAACCTCGCCGTGGACCTGCCCGCCGTCGAGGCGCCTGTCGAGACGATCGCCGCGCCTGCGGTGCGCGATGCGATGCTGACCGGGCGCTTCGCCGGCAACCGCGACCCGGCCCTGGCCGATGCGGTCCGCGACTTTCTCGGCGCGCCGTCGCGCGAGGCGATCGATCACTGGTTCGGTCCCGCGCGCGGTGCCCGGCTGCTTGCCGATCACCAGGCGCTGCGCGACGCGCTCGATCGCGACATCGCCGCCATCGACGCGATGCTGTCCGAGCAGGTGGATGCAATCCTGCACCATGCGCGCCTGCGCCGGCTGGAGGCCACCTGGCGCGGTGTCGCCTGGCTGATGGATGGCGTCGAGCTGTCGAACCGGCTGAAGATCAAGATGCTGAACGTCAGCTGGCCGGAGATCTGCCGCGACCTCGACCGCGCCATCGAGTTCGATCAGAGCCAGCTGTTCCGCAAGGTCTACGAGGAAGAGTTCGGTATGCCCGGCGGCGAGCCGTACGGGCTGCTGGTGGTGGACCATGACGTGCGCCATCGCCCGAGCGCGGAATTCCGCACCGACGACGTGAGCGCGCTCGCGGCGCTGTCGGGCGTCGCCGCGGCGGCGTTCTCGCCCGTCATGATCGGCGCCTCGCCGGCGCTGCTCGAGGCGGACCGCTTCGCCGATCTTGCTGCCTCGGCCGATATCACCGCCCCGCTGCGCAACGCTGACCACGCTCGCTGGCGCAGCCTCGCTGGCGCGCGCCGATATGCGCTTCGTCGGCGTCGCGCTGCCGCGCGTGCTCGCGCGCGCACCCTGGCGGGATGATGGCACGCGCGAAGACGGCTTCCGTTATCGCGAGTACGCGCCGACCAACAACGAGCGCGTCTGGATGAACGCCAGCTTCGCGTTCGCCTCGGTGGTCGCCCGCGCTTTCGCCAACTTCGGCTGGCCGGCCGATGTGCGCGGCGTCGAGACCGACCGCGTCGGCGGCGGCCTGGTGACCGACCTGCCGCTGGAGCCGTTCAGCACCGATCCCGACCATGTCTGGGTGCGCGATCCGGTAGAGCTCGTGCTCACCGAGCAGCAGGAGCACGCGCTGCTGGACGCCGGGCTGATGCCGGTGTCGTCGGTGCCGTTCAGCGAGGAGCTGGTGTTCGGCGCGGTGCGCAGCCTGCAGGTGCCGCAGCGCTACCAGGGACCGAACGCCAACGCGGCGGAGGCCAACGCCCGGCTGTCGACGCAGATCAACGCCATCCTGTGCGCCTCGCGCTTCGCGCACCATCTGAAGATGCGCGGGCGCCGCATGGTCGGCTCGTTCAAGACCGCGAGCGAGATGGAGCGGTCGCTGCAGGCGTGGCTCACGCAATACGTCAACGGCAACCTGTCGGCCGCGGGCGAGACCCGGGCGCGGTTCCCGCTGGTCGGCGGCAAGGTCACGGTCAGCGAGCTCCCGGGGCGGCCGGGGAGCTTCGGCTGCACGGTGCACCTGCAGCCGCACTATCAGCTCGACGACATATCCGCCGCCTTCCAACTCGTCACCGATCTGACCGGTCGATGAGCGCGATGCGGCACCTGTGGGGGGTTCATGAGCGGCACTGACCAGACGGCTGCGTCCCTGTTCCATGCGGGCAGGCTCGACGACGCGATCGCCGCGGCGCAGGCGGCGCTGCGCAAGGCGCCGACCGATCTCAGCGCGCGCGTGCTGCTGGGCGAGCTGCTGGCCTTCGCCGGCAACCTGGAGCGCGCCGACGTGGTGCTGGACGCCGCCTCGGCCATCGATCCCTCGACCGCGCTGGTGGTGGCCGAGTTCCGCCAGCTGATCCGCGCCGACATGGCGCGGCGCCAGCTGTTCCGCGACGGGCGGGTGCCAGAGTTCCTGACCGACCCGACCGAGACGCAGCGTCTGCAGCTCGCCGCCTTGGTGGCGTTCCGCGCCGGCGACCTGGCGGAGGCGTTGCGCCAGGCGCAGGCGGCCGAGGCGGCGCGGCCGCACACGCCCGGCAAGCATGGCGATGCGGCGTTCGACGACATGCGTGACGCCGACGATCTGTTGGCCGGCAGCTTCGAGGTGCTGACCACCACCGGCAAGTATTTCTGGATTCCCGCCGAACGCGTGCAGGTGCTGGAATTCCATGCGCCGAAGCGCCCGCGCGACCTGCTGTGGCGGCGCGCCTCGATGTCGGTGGCCGAGGGTCCCGACGGCGAGGTCTACCTGCCCGCAGTGTACGCGGTCGATGAACCCCTCGCCGACGCGCTGCGCCTGGGCCGCGAGACGGACTGGCGCGAGACGGAGGGCGGACCGGTGCGCGGCCTTGGCCAGCGCATGTTCATCGTCGGCGAGGACGCGGTGCCGATGATGGAACTCGGCGCCTTCCGGTTCGACGTGGCGTGAGCGGCCGCGCCGGCCCCGCCAACCGGCACGCTGCGCGAGTCCAGTCGCCGCTGCTCGACCGGCTGATCGACGACGCGCCCGATCAGCAGCGCGATCCGGCACTCTCCGCCGCCGATTCGCTGGTGGGGCTGCGCAACTCGGTGCGGCGCGATCTCGAGGCGCTGCTGAACGCCAGGCGCCGCTGGCGATCGTGGCCCGCCCACATGACGCAGCTCGCGACGTCGCCGATCGGCTACGGTATCCCGGATTTCGCCTCGGGTGCGTTCAGCGATGCGCGCCGCCGCGAGGAACTGCGGCTGGAGATCGAGGCGACGATCCGCCGGTTCGAACCGCGCTTCCTGTCGGTGCGCGTGCAGCTGATCGAGGCGCAGGACCGGCTGGACACCACGCTGCGCCTGCGCATCGAGGCGGTGATGCATGCCGAGCCGGCGCCCGAATCGGTCACCTTCGACACGTTGGTGAACCCGGTCACTGACGACGTCGTGGTACGGCCGGGTAATGTGGAGTGAAGCCGCGCCCGGCTGCGGCATGACGGAGAAGGCGCGGCGCGAAGTCATGTGTGATGTCTGACACCCTTCTCCCCTACTACGAGCGCGAACTTGATGCGATCAAGCGCCTCGCGGCGGAGTTTGCCGATGCGCATCCGAAGATTGCCGGGCGGCTCCGCCTGTCGGCCGACGCGGTGGACGACCCGCACGTCTCGCGTTTGCTGGAGGGTGTGGCGTTCCTGGCGGCGCGCGTGCATCACCGGCTGGACGATGAATTTCCCGAACTGACCGACGCGCTGCTCAACCTGCTCTATCCGCACTACCTGGCGCCGGTGCCGTCCTGCATGGTGGCGCAGTTCGACTGCCAGCCGGACCTGATGAACCCGTCGCGCCTCGCCGCCGGCATCGCCATCGACACCGAACCGGTGCGCGGCGAGGAACTGCGCTACCGCACCACATCGCCGGTGACTCTGTGGCCGGTCGAGGTGGAGAACGTGCGGCTCTCTGGCCTGCCGATCGTGGCTCCCGCCAACCCGGCCGCGGCGGGCGCCACGGGGGTGCTGCGCATCACGCTGAAATGCGCCGTGCCCGACGTGACCTTCAGCAAACTCGGCGTCGATCGCCTGCGCTTCTTCCTGCGCGGGCCGACCAACCAGGCGTTGGCGCTGTACGAACTGCTGTGCGGCCACACGCTGTCGATCGCCTTCGCCGACAGCGCTGTCGACCCGGCGCCGGTCATCGTGCCCTCAAGCAGCATCGAGCCGGTCGGGTTCTCGCCCGACGAGGCGCTGCTGCCGTGGTCGGCACGCGGCTTTGCCGGGTTCCGGCTGCTGACCGAATACTTCGCGTTCCCGGAAAAGTTCCTGTTCCTGGATGTCACGCGGATCGACAGCAAGACGCTGGCGTCCGCGGGCAATCAGCTGGAGATCTTCGTCTACCTGGACCGCTCGCTGCCAGAACTGGAGCGCACGATCGGCAAGCAGTCGCTGGCACTCGGGTGCACGCCGCTGGTCAACCTGTTTCGCCAGCGCTGCGAGCCGATGGCGCTCAACCACCAGGAGATCGAATATCGCGTGGTGGCCGATGCCAGGCGCCCGCGGGCGGCGGAGATCTGGAGCGTCGCGCGGGTGCGCGAGACCTTGCCGGACGGCTCGTTCCGACCATGGCGCCCGTTCCATCGGCTTACCGAGGGCGATCCGGACGCCGGCGTGCCCGGCGGCTTCTACCACATCACCCGGCGTGCCGCTGCGCCCGGCGTGCCGGGAACCGAAGTCTTCATCGCGCCGCACGATCCTGACTTTGACCCCGACCGGCCGTCCGAGGCCGTGCTGTCGATCGACGCGCTGTGCGTGAACCGCGATCTGCCCACCGACCTGCCATTCGGCGGCGGCCATCCGCGCCTGCGCCTTGTGGAGGGCGCCGCCGCCGTCGCCGCGCTGCATGCCGTCACCGCGGCAACACCGACGCTGCGCCCGCCGCTGCGCGAAGGCGGCTTCTGGCGCCTGGTGTCGCACCTGTCGCTCGGGCATCTCTCGGTCACCGGCGGCGCCCAGGGCGCCGCCGCGCTGAAGGAGGTGCTGCGGCTCTACGACCTGCGCGACACTGCCGAGACCCGCGCCGCGATCGAGGCGATCACCGGCATCAGCGCAGGCCCCGGCACTGCCCGCGCGCCCGGACGCGCCGGCGGCTTCTGTCGTGGGCTGGAGGTGACGCTGGAGTTCGATCCCCGCAGCTGGCAGGCCGGCGGGCTCTATCTGCTGGCCGCGGTGCTCGAGCACTTCCTGGCGTTGCACGGCACGGTCAACAGTTTCACCCGCACACGCGTCGCTTTGCGCGGCCGTCCGGGCACGGCCGCCGCGTGGCCCGCCCGCAGCGGCACCCGCGTGCTGGCATGAAGCGCCGCTCCGCGCTCGCGTTGCTCAGGGACGAGCCGCGGCGGTTCCGCTTCGACGCCGCGATCCGGGTGCTGACCCGCGCGCGCCGCACCCAGGACCCGGCCGACGCCGTGCGGTTCCGCTCGCCGGCCGGACTGGTCTATCCGGCGGCCGACGTGCTGGACGTGCGCCAGCCGGCCGATGCGCCGCCCGAGGTGGCCGTGGGACTGATGGGCCTCGTCGGCCCGTCCGGCGTGCTGCCGCGCTACTATTCGGAGGTCATCAGCCAGACGCTGCGCTCGCGCTCGACGGCGCTGCGCGATTTCGTCGACATGCTGGCCCATCGGTTCGTCGCGTTCTTCGCCCGCGGCGGCACGAAATACCGACCGGCGCGGGCGGCGGAGGCGGCGGCGCTGCCGGGCGTCTCGACTGCGGATCCCGTGGCGCGCGTGCTGCTGGCGCTGAGCGGCTACGGCACCCCTGGCCTGGTCGAGCGCCTGGCTGCAGGGCCCGAAGCGCTGCTGCACTACGCCGGCCTGTTCGCGCTGCGTCCGCGCTCGGCCGAAAGGCTTGGCGCGATGGTCGCCGATTGGCTGGGCATGCAGGTCGAGGTGGTGGAGTTCGCCGGCGCCTGGCTGTCGCTGCCGCCCGATCAGCGCACACGGCTGGCGGCGAACGGGGCGTGGTGCCGCCTCGGGGTGGACGCCGCGGCAGGCGTGCGGGCGTGGGACCCGCAGGCGCGTTTCGTACTGCGGATCGGGCCGCTCGACCTGAAGACGTTCCAGCGGCTGTTGCCGGATCGCCTCGCGCTGCATCGGCTGGTGTCGCTGGTGCGCGCCTATGTCGGCTTCGAGCAGGGGTTCGCCATCAATCCGGTGCTGGCTGCGCGCCAGATACCGCCGCTGCTGCTCGACGCTACCGCCGATCCGCCGCCGCGCCTGGGCTGGAACACCTGGGTTCCGAGCCCTGGCGGCTTCACCCTGCGCATCGACGCGGCCGATGCGGTATTCGAGGCGGAGGTGATCGAGGCGCAGCAGGTGCACGCCGGAGGGAGTACGGCATGAGCGGCTGGGGCAGCGGCTACGTCACCGACATCGCCTACATGACCGGCTACTATCGTCACCAGTCGCCGTCGCTGATGGCTCTCGCCTGTCTGCTGGGCGGCGCCGCCTCGCCACTGCCTGCACCGGACGATCCGGTGAGCTATCTGGAACTCGGCTGCGGCCAGGGCCTGGGCGCGCTGATCCTGGCGGCGAGCAACCCGCGCTGGACCGTCACCGCGATCGACTTCAATCCGGCGCATGTCGCGGCGGCGCGCGCCTGGGCGGCGCAGGCAGGCCTCGCCAACATCCGCTTCCTGGAAGCCGATCTGGCCACCCTGGCGGAAGACGCCGTCGCCGCAGCGGTCCCGAGCGCCGATTTCGTGAGCCTGCACGGGGTATGGAGCTGGGTGCCGCGCGCCGTGCAGTCGGGCATCGTCCGCCTGCTGCGCGCCAAGGTGACGCCGGGCGGCGCGGTGCATGTCAGCTACAACGCGCTGCCCGCCTGGGGCAGTGCGCTGGGTATGCAGCGCCTGGTGCGCGACAGCGGCCGGCGCCTGGCGATGCGCAGCGACCGCCAGGCCGAGGAGGGCCTGAAGCTGGCGCGCGACCTGCAGGCGGCGGAGGCGCTGCAGCTCAAGCGTTCGCCTTTGGCGATGTCGCTGCTCGAGCGCACCGGCGGCATGCCGGCATCTTATCTGGCGCACGAGTACATGAACGACAGTTTCGCGCCGTGCTTCCACGCCGATGTTGCCGGCGCGCTGGCCGACGCGAAGCTGGAGTGGATCGCCTCGGCCAACCTGATCGAGAACTTTCCCGAGCTGACTATGTCGCCGGAGCAGCGCGCGGTGACCCAGCGGCTGGACGATCCGTTGCTGCGCGAACTGGTCAAGGACACCTGTCTCGAGCGCTCGCTGCGCCATGACGTGTTCGTGCGCGGTGCGCGACGCATCACGCCGGCGGCACGCGACGCGGCGCTGATGGATCTGCATCTGGCGCTCAACATCCGGCCCGAGGACATGCCGTACGAGGCGAATGTGCCGGCCGGCCAGGCGGCGCTCAACCGCAGCTTCTACGGCCCGATCACCCAGGCACTGGCGAAGGCCCCGCGGCGCGTCGGCGAACTGCTCGCGATCCCGGACCTGGACGGCAGGCGCGACAACCCCGCCGAGTTGGTCGGCATGCTGGTGGGCCTCGAGCTGGCCGAGCCGGCGTTGCGCGCCGGTGCCGAGCCGACGCCGCAGGCGCTGCGCTGCAACCGCGCGATGCTGGCCAGCCTCGGCCGGACCGAGAGCTTTGGCCGTCCGCTCGCCGCCGCGAGCCATGCGCTTGGTGCCGGCGCGCCGTGCACGCTGTTCGATCTCTACGTCATCGACCGCCTCCAGGCCGGCGAGGACGGAGCCCAGATGGATGCCTGGATAAGCGATCTGGGGAGCAACCTGGACGAGAATGGTCAGGGCCGACTGCGTGAGACGTTCGTCAGGGCACTGCGCACGCGACTGCCGATACTGCGCGCGCAGGGGGTGTTCTGAGGAGCGTTACACCGATGTGAAAAGCTCGCGTGTTTTCGTTCCCGTGCTATAACGCTGCTGCTCATGGAGGATATGGCCGTGCGTTCCCTGATCGTCCCCGTCATCGCTGCGTCGCTGTCGCTTGGCACTCTGCCGGCACTTGCGCAGGGGCATCCTTCGACCGACCAGATCATCAACTCGCTGCGTCCCAGCGGCAACCTGGTAACCGGTGGGACGCGCGGACTGCGGCTGGCCGCGCCCGGCAACGAGGCGGCGCCGGCGCCGGTGGCACCCTCCCCGGCACAGCAACCGCGCGTCGCATCGAACAAGCCGGTGGCGGTGCCGGTCGCACCGCAACCGGCGCAGCAGGAAGCGCCGTCGGTGAACCTTACGGTGAACTTCACCAACGGCTCGGCGGAGCTGACGCCGGATGCGATGCACACGCTGGACGCGCTGGGCCGCGCGCTCGCCAGCAAGGATCTGGCGAGCTTCCGCTTCCGTATCGAGGGCCATACCGACACGGTCGGCTCGCGTGAGTACAACCGTGCATTGTCCGAGCGGCGCGCCGAAGCGGTCGTTGCCTATGTCGCGAAGACCTTTGGCGTCGATCCCAGCCGGCTTCAGGCCGTGGGCATGGGCGAGGATGGCCTGCTGGTGCCAACCCCGCCGCAGACCGCCGAGCCACGCAACCGGCGTGTGCAGGTGATCAACCTCGGCGCCTGAACCGGGGCGCCGCCGCGGCATGCGGCCGCCAGAACCGGACTCTGACGAGACAGTCCGTGTCCTGGCGGGGCCCCGCCGACGCTCCCGCGTGTCGCTCGCTGCCGCGGCGCTGCTGGTTGCAGCCGTTGCGGGATCCGCCGCCGTCTGGCTGCTATGGCCCGACGTCGGGCTGGCACCGGTGGCGACGTCGGCGCTGGTGGCTCCGGCCGCGGCACCGGAATTCCAGGTCAGGACCGCGACTGAAGACGAGATCAGCCAGCATATCCCGACCGCGCTGACAGTGTTCCGCTTCGCCGACAATCCGCACATCCTGGTGCTGGACTTCGCCTCGCTGCACGAGCAGGGCAAGACGCTGAACCGCATGGCGGCGTTCGTGGAGAAGGCGCACCTGACGCATGATCGTCCGCTCACGGACCGCGAACTGGATGCCGCCGTGTCCGCGCAGGGGGGTACGGCGGACACCTACTATTTCGGTCACGACTACGCCGCGGCATCGCTGTCGCGCTTCTTCGCCCTGGCCGACAGCCTGCGCATCGAGCTGGACCCGGAGGAGGAGAAGCTGCGTGCCCTGCTGCAACAGGAGGGGCTGCTGGCACCCGGGGCGCTGGCGGCGCTGATCTCAGTGCCGGCAGTTGGATCGGATCCGCAGATCACCCAGGAGGCGCGCAGCGTTATTCTGCGTCACGAGCTGTCGCATGGCGAGTTCTTCAGCAATCCCGAGTACGCGGAATACGTCCGGCGATTCTGGATGACCGAGCTGACCGGCGAGGAGAGGGGCGCGGTGCGCAGCTTTCTCGGACGGCAGGACTACGACGTCCGTGAGGAAGATCTCATGTACAACGAGATGCAGGCCTACCTGATGTTTACCCGGGCGCCGATCTTCTTCACGCCGGACATGGTCGGGATGTCGCAGCAACGGCTGGCCGAACTGCGCGCCCGGTTCCTGGCCGGCATGCCCGCCGGATGGCTGCGCGACGTGCTGGCGAGACTGGAGACGCCGTCGTCGGTCCCGTGACGGTCCGGCCGGACTACGGCAGGGCGTCCAGCGTCACCGCGGCCCCGGCCAGATGCGCATTGCGCTGACGCAGGCCGTCGATCGCCGTCTGCAGATCGCGCAGATAGACGTCGGCCTTCTCCTGGTTGCTCGGACGCGGTCGATCGAACAGCGGTTCGGTCGATGCCACCGCGATGATCATGTCCGTGCCGTACGGTTCGCCGATCACCCACGACGGGTTGCCCAGGTTCACCGGCTCACCGGCGGCAAAGGTCCGCGGTGGGTCGGCGGTGATGGCGTTCTTTGCATCGGCAAGCTGCGGATAGAGGTGCTGCACGATTCCGTCGTGGCCGATGTAGTCCACGCGGAGCCTTGCGGCGAAGTCCGGCATGACCAGCCGTACGCGAACCGGTTCGCCGTCGTGCAGCCGCGACTTGCCGTCCATCTGCAGTCCGAGGCGCGGGCCCGGGCTGCCGAATGGCGGTGCGATGCGGTGCAGCGCAGTGAGCGCGGCACAGAACACCCGGTTGACGCCGGCCACCTGCCAGTTCGTCTCGGACGGCGGCAGGATCGACAGCAGGCTCGTCCGCAGGTCATCGACGGTGCCGTGGCCAGCAAAGCCGTTGAAGGTGGCGGCGCCACTCTCCCCCACGTCGCCATCGAGCAGGGTACAGCTCTGGCCGCTCGCCCACTGGCCGATCCTGTGGCGAAGCACGTCCAGTTCGGCCGGGGTCGGTTTCACCACGACCGGCTGCGGCGGCGGCTGCGGGACCGGGGGTTGAACGACCGGCGGCGGCGGGACCATCGCGACAGCATTCGGCTGCGCGCTCGGGTTCGCCGCCGGTGCTTGCACGGCCGGCGGTGGCGGCGAAACCGGGTTCGGCGGCCCGTTGGGAACCGGAACCGACGGTTGACCCACCGGAGGGGGCGCTATTGCCACGACGGGGTTCGGCGGCGCGTCCGTGGACGGGGCCGGGGTCTCCGCGGGCGCGGCACTTGTCGCGGGCCGGTTGCCGGTCGCGACGACCGCAGGGCGCGGACTGGGCGAGTGCGAGAGAAGCCACCATGCGCCGCCGCCGCCGATCGCGAGAACCGCCCCCGCCACAGCGGCGACCAGGGGCAGGCTGGATCGCCGCGTTGCCGGCCTGCCGACAGGCGCGGACGGAACGGGTTGCGCGACCGGCGTCGCGGCCGGTCTGGGAGGCGGCTGCGCCGGCGTGGCAACCAGGGTCGACTCGTCCTCCACGATGGCCGGCGCTGCCTGCCTCGCCAGCGCTGCCTGCATTGCTTCGGCAAACGCGCTGGCGGTCGGGAACCGATCCTCGGGCCGCTTCGCCATCGCGCGCCGCACAACGGCGTCGAACGACGGTGGCGCGGTCACCGAAAGCTGCGACGGCGCCGGCGGCTCGGTGTTCAGCGCCTTGTGCATGATCGCCGACATGCCGCCGTCAAACGGCCGCTCGCCGGTCAGCAGCTGGTAGAGCAGCACGCCGGACGAGTAGATGTCGGTGCGAGAGTTCGACCACCTGGGCCATGAACTGCTCGGGCGACATGTAGGCCGGCGTGCCCAGCAGCGTGCCGGCCTGCGTCATCGAACTGCTTTCGATCCGGGCGATGCCGAAATCGGCAATCTTCGCCTGTCCCGTGCTGGTGAGCATGACGTTGGCCGGCTTGATGTCGCGATGCACCACCCCGCGCTCGTGGCTGAACTGCAGGCCGGCCAGCAGGTCCTGCATGACCCTCACGGTGTCGGCGAGCGCAAAGCGTTCGTGCTTGTCGAGCAGCGCCTTCAGCGGCGGGCCGTCGACGAACTCCATCACGATGTAGGCGAGGTCGCTGGTTTCGCCGTAATCGTACACCGCGACGATGTTCGGATGCGTCAGCCGCCCCGCAGCCTGCGCCTCGCGACGAAAGCGGGCCAGGGCATCTTCGGTCTCGGGATCCGCACTGTCTGGCAGCTTGACGGTCTTGACCGCGACGCGACGGGCGATGATCGGGTCCCAGCCTTCGTACACGGTGCCCATGGCACCGCGGCCGAGCGTGCGCTTGATCTCGTACTTGCCGAGAGCCTCGATCGTCTCCATTCCGCCTGCGGTTTCGCCTCCTGATGAGGCTTATAGACCGGCGAGGCGCCGCTGCGAAACGCGGTTGGCGGCACTGGCCGCCGTGCCCTCGCCGCCTTCGCCGATGACCGCAAAGGGCGCCCAGAAGAACGGATGCGCGATCTCTGCCGGCAAACCCTTGCCGGCGTCCGCCAGGATGGCGACCTGCGCGTCCTTGAGTGCGCCGGCGACGCCCAGGCTCGGGTTCTCGCGCATCCGGCGCAGCGTGTCGGCCACCAGGAATGCTGCGACCTGGTCATTCACCGACCAGTGCGTCACCGCGAGAGAGCGCGCGCCGGCGTAGAAGAAGGCGCGGGCCAGGCCGGACAGGCTTTCACCCGCGGTCGTGCCGCTGGGACCGCCGGAGTTGCAGGCGGAAAGGATCACCAGATCGGCATCCAGATCGAGCCCGACGACGGCCGACGCGGTGAGCAGCGCGCCCGTGGCACTTGGCGCGTTCGGTGGCGCCGAGGTGATGATCGCGGGCTCGCTCTGACAGCGCAGCTCCGCCGGCAGCAGGGCGTGCGTGGAGAACTGCAGGATGCGGTAGTCCTTCAGCCGCTTCTTGAGCACCGCGTCGGCGGTGAACGCCGATCCGAGCAGTTCGTCGGAGGCATCGGCGCCCAGCAGCGCCCGCGCCGCGTCGAGCTCCTTGCGGGCATAGGGCAGGGGCGGCAGGCTGGCGAGCAGCCTGGCGCTTTCCACGCAGCCGGCGCCGGTGAAGGTCCGCTCGGCCTGCGCCAGTGTCACCGGATGGAAGTCGCCGAAACCAAACCACGGATGCTGTGCGCGGGAGCCTGCGGCGATCTTCCGCAGCGAGACGAAGTTGGACGGCGCCGGCACATGCGCGAGGGTGAACTGACGCAGCAGCCACGGCGCGTCGGCCAGCCTCGAGGCGTCGGCCGGGCCGGTCAGCAGCACCTCGAACGGCAGCGACAGCAGCGGGCCCGCCGGCGCCACGACCAGCGTCTTCACGCCGTCGAGCGATCCGGCAAGCTTGCCCAGGGTGAGCTGGTACAGCGTCTGCGCGTCGGCAGTGTCGAAGGTGGGCAGGCCGGCGGTGGTCAGCTCGATGCCTGCGCGCACGCGGCGCACCAGTTCTGCGACCTGCTTCAGGCCGGCATCAATGCGGGACACGGTGATGCTGCCGTTGCGCAGCAGGAACACCCAGCCGTCGTCGTCGCTGAGCGTCAGCGAGACGAATGCCTCGTTCGGATGCAGCGCAGCGAACACATCCTTTGCCGGCACCACCTGCTGCACCAGCTGACCGTAGTTGGGCGAGGCCGCCTGTAGCGCCGCGTCGGCGTCCGCCAGAGCGGCCTGGGCGTCGCTGATCTGCTTGTCGAGATCGGCGCCGGTGGTTGCGTTTGGTCCGAGGCTGGTTCCCTGGCGCTGTGCCTCGGTGAGCTCGTCGCGCCGCCGGTAGAGGTCGGAGAGCTGCGCGGACGCGTCCTGGCGATGGCGGATTGCTTCGGCGACCTTGGGGTCGCGCGCATTCTCCGACAGCCGCGCCGTGGCCTGGGCGATCTGCTGGCTGGTGATGCCCCCCTGGGCAAGCTGAGCGGCGATGAACATCTCGGCCAGCAGCGCCTGGCGCTGACCGCTCTGCCGCTCGGCCGCGGCGGCATAGGCATCGAGGCAGGATGCCATCAGCACTGGGGTGGTGCCAGCCTTCAATGCCACCAGCGACTGCACGGCGTTCTGGCAGACCGGCAGGGCCGAGTCGCCGCGCCCCGCCTTGGCCAGCTGCCGCGCCCGCAGCAGGTAGGTATCGGCCTGCGGCTTGGAGCCGGGAAGTGAGCGGTCGAACGCCGCGGTGGACTGCAGCAGATCGGACAGCGCCTGGTCGTCCAGACCCTGTGCCGCGGCGGTCAGCCCGCTGGTGCGGTACAGCCGGGCATTCACGATCGGCCGCGACAGGCCGTTGCCGCGTGCGAGGTCGGTGGCGGATTGCAGCAGTGTATTGGCCTCGTCACGCCGTCCCATGAGGCGCAGCACCACCGCGCGGTTGCGCCGCACCTCGATCAGTCCGATCAGGGCGCCGCGTGCGCGCGGGTCCGTCAGCAGGTCCTGGCTCGGCATGAGGTCGGCCAGCCTGAGCTGTCCGGTGCGCGAGTAGCTGTTGTTCTGCCGGATCGGTCGGGCATGCGCCGCGAGTGCGTCCGCCGGAGCCAGCGCAGCATAGGCGCGATCGGCGTCGTCCAGCAGTGCGAGCGCCTGCTCCAGCTGACCCTGGTTCAGCGCGTCGACCCCACGGTAGTGCAGCAGTCGCGCCTGCGCAGTGGCATCGGCGGCTTTCGGCGCGAGCTTGTCGGCATCGGTGAACAACGCCTCGGCCTCGGCATAGCGGCCCTCGATCGACAGCTGCAGCGCCAGCGACATCAGCGCGGTCGAGGTGTTGGCGTTGTCCTTGCCGAGCGCCTTCTGCTGCAGCGCGAGTGCGGCGCGGAACGCGCTTTCGGCGGCGCCAGGGTTATCGGCCAGGTTGGCGCGCGTGCCGGCTGCCATCAACGTGTCGAACTGCCCGACGTCGCCGGAGCTGAACGCCTTGGCGGCAAGCCGGCTCGCCAACAGCGCATCGGCGCCCGAG
Organism: uncultured Alphaproteobacteria bacterium; assembly: GCA_963812075.1. Lineage (GTDB taxonomy): Bacteria > Pseudomonadota > Alphaproteobacteria > Acetobacterales > Acetobacteraceae > JAMXLO01. Next base: position 424,705 of record CAWETN010000008.1, on the reverse strand, counting down.
GACGGCGCCACCGTGTCGGCGCGCGCGACGCCGGCCAGCACGCCGATCGAGCGCTCCATCACCTGGGCGGCCGGCAGCACGCCGTCCGCGTACCAGATAGTGTTGTTCACCAGCGCCACCATGGCGACATGCGCCCAGCCGCCGACCAGCCGGGTGCACTGCATCAACTCGGCCGGATTGCCGCCCAGGATCGTCGTGGCGGTGGGTGGATCGCAGTGGTAGCGGCTGTCGATGCCGGTGCGCCACTGGCCGGCGGTGGCGCGCTGCGCCAGATCGCCGCTGTTGCCCGGCCCGCCGGAGCGCACCCGGGCACTGGGCTGCTGCCAGGTGCCGCAGAACACGTCGGCGCTCTGGCCTTCGGCCTGCTGCGTGCAGTCCTCGCCCACCGAGTTCTTGCCGATGGAAACCTGCGCGACGGGCCGCGCGGTGGTCGCCTGCGCGCTCCGCACATAGGCTTCCGGCGGCGGTGCCTGGCAGCCGGCGAGCAGCCAGGCGACAAGCAGGACTGGCAGGCCGAAGGGGGCAATGGCGCGCATGGTCAGTAGTCCTGGTCGGAGACGATGGGCAGCAGCAGGTCCTCATCCTCGTTCGGATTGAACAGCGTGCCGATGTTGATGTCGTTCAGCGGATTGGCCGTCGGTACCGCCTCGCCGGGCAGCAGAATGCAGCTCACCGACTGGATGGCACACTGGTTGAAGCGGAAGTTGCTGTTGGGATTGGGCACGATGCCCGCTGCGCCGGCCGCCGCGGGGCCGGTCAGGCCGGTGACCGAGCCCGTGAGATCGGAGGCTCCGGCCAGGCCGCCTTGGCTGATGACGTCGAGGTTTCGCACATGGACCTGGCCGGTCGCCCGGCCGGTCCCGATCTGCAGGATCAGCCAGGTGTTCGGACCCTGCAGGCCGACGAACGGATCGAACGCGATGTTGGCGCTGCCGGTCGCGTTGATCCGCAGGATGTTCGGGCTGCCGCCGATGCCCTGGACGGTGCTGCTGCCCTGCTGGGTGAAGCCGCCGCCGGTGGTGAGGTAGGCGCCCTGGGTGCTCGGGCGGGGCAGCGGGATCCTGCCGTCAGGGAAGGCGCTGTTCGCGATGGTGCCGAACGGCCGCTGGATTCCGCCGGTGGTGATCACCGCCCGGTCGGCGAGCGTGATCCTGTTGGCGCCGACGTCGATGACGATGGTCGGTGCCGTGAGCGGGCCAGTGACGGTCAGATCGGCGCCGTCGCGCAGGCTGAAGGTGCCGCCACTGCTGAAGCCGCCGAGTTGGGTGACCCGGTTGCTCGCCGCGCTGCTGCCGGTCAGCGAGGCATCGCCAGCCGAACTGCCGCTCAGCGTGCCGGCGACCAGCGTGCCCGTCTCGCTGATCGTGCCGGTGGTGGCGATCAGGCTGGTGGTGCCGCCGCCGCCATTGCTCACCAGGCCGGCGATCGCAATGTCGTTCGCTGTCAGGCTGACCGCACTGGCCGTGACGCTGCCGCCGGAGGCGACGGTCAGCGTGCCGGCATCGAGCACCGTGGCGCTTGGCCCGCCGTTGACTGCGCCGCTCACCGTCAGGCCGATGCCGTCGGCGAGGGTGAAACCCTGGGCAGTGAAGGTGCCGAGACTGGCAATCTGATTGGTGGTGCTGGTGGCGCCGCTCAGGCTGGTGGTGCCAGCCGAACTGCCGCTCAGCGTGCCGGCGACCAGCGTGCCCGTCTCGCTGATCGTGCCGGTGGTGGCGATCAGGCTGGTGGTGCCGCCGCCGCCATCGGTCACCAGGCCAGGGATCGAGATACTGTCGCCGGTGAGCGCGATCGCCGCCGCGGTCACCGTGTTGCCGATCGTCAGCGTGCCGGCATCGAGCACCGTGGCGCTGGGTCCGCCATTCAGCACGCCGCTGACCGTCAGCCCGATGCCGTCGTCGAGGGTGAACCCTTGGGCGGTGAAGGTGCCGAGATCGGCGATCTGATTGGTGGTGCTGGTGGCGCCGGTCAGGCTGGTGGTGCCAGCCGAACTGCCGCTCAGCGTGCCGGCGACCAGCGTGCCCGTCTCGCTGATCGTGCCGGTGGTGGCGATCAGGCTGGTCGTGCCGCCGCCCCCATCGCTCACCAGGCCGGCGATCGCGATGTCGTTCGCTGTCAGGCTGACCGCACTGGCCGTGACGCTGCCGCCGGAGGCGACGGTCAGCGTGCCGGTGTCCTGCACCGTGGCGCTGGGTCCGCCGTTGACTGCGCCGCTGACCGTCAGCCCGATGCCGTCGTCGAGGGTGAAGCCGCTGGCGGTGAAGGTGCCGAGACTGGCAATCTGATTGGTGGTGCTGGTGGCGCCGGTCAGGCTGGTGGTGCCAGCCGAACTGCCGCTCAGCGTGCCGGCGACCAGCGTGCCCGTCTCGCTGATCGTGCCGGTGGTGGCGATCAGGCTGATGGTGCCGCCGCCGCCATCGCTCACCAGGCCGGCGATCGCAATGTCGTTCGCTGTCAGGCTGACCGCACTAGCCGTGACGCTGCCGCCGGAGGCGACGGTCAGCGTGCCGGCATCGAGCACCGTGACGCTTGGCCCGCCGTTGACTGCGCCGCTCACCGTCAGGCCGATGCCGTCGGCGAGGGTGAAACCCTGGGCAGTGAAGGTGCCGAGACTGGCAATCTGATTGGTGGTGCTGGTGGCGCCGCTCAGGCTGGTGGTGCCAGCCGAACTGCCGCTCAGCGTGCCGGCGACCAGCGTGCCCGTCTCGCTGATCGTGCCGGTGGTGGCGATCAGGCTGGTGGTGCCCGCCCCGCCATCGGTCACGAGCCCAGGGATTGCGATATTGCCGCCGGTGAGCGCGATCGCCGCCGCGGTCACCGCGTTGCCGATCGTCAGCGTGCCGGCATCGAGCACCGTAACGCTGGGTCCGCCATTCAGCACGCCGCTGACCGTCAGCCCGATGCCGTCGTCGAGGGTGAACCCTTGGGCGGTGAAGGTGCCGAGATTGGCGATCTGATTGGTGGTGCTGGTGGCGCCGCTCAGGCTGGTGGTGCCAGCCGAACTGCCGCTCAGCGTGCCGGCGACCAGCGTGCCCGTTTCGCTGATCGTGCCGGTGGTGGCGATCAGGCTGGTCGTGCCGCCGCCCCCATCGCTCACTAGGCCGGCGATCGCGATGTCGTTCGCTGTCAGGCTGACCGCACTGGCCGTGACGCTGCCGCCGGAGGCGATGGTCAGCGTGCCGGTGTCCTGCACCGTGACGCTGGGCCCGCCGTTGACTGCGCCGCTGACCGTCAGCCCGATGCCGTCGGCGAGGGTGAAACCCTGGGCGGTGAAGGTGCCGAGACTGGCAATCTGATTGGTGGTGCTGGTGGCGCCGGTCAGGCTGGTGGTGCCCGCCGAGCTGCCGCTCAGCGTGCCGGCGATCAGCGTGCCGGTCTCGCTGATCGTGCCGGTGGTGGCGATCAGGCTGGTGGTGCCCGCCCCACCATCGCTCACCAGGCCAGGGATCGAAATGCTGTCGGCGGTGAGCGCGATCTCCGCCGCGGTCACCGTGTTGCCGATCGTCAGGGTGCCGGCATCGAGCACCGTGGCGCTGGGTCCGCCATTCAGCACGCCGCTCACCGTCAGCCCGATGCCGTCATCGAGGGTGAATCCTTGGGCGGTGAAGGTGCCGAGACTGGCAATCTGATTGGTGGTGCTGGTGGCGCCGCTCAGGCTGGTGGTGCCAGCCGAACTGCCGCTCAGCGTGCCGGCGACCAGGGTGCCCGTCTCGCTGATCGTGCCGGTGGTGGCGATCAGGCTGGTGGTGCCGCCGCCGCCATCGCTCACCAGGCCAGGGATCGAAATGCTGTCGGCGGTGAGCGCGATCGCCGCCGCGGTCACCGTGTTGCCGATCGTCAGCGTGCCGGCATCGAGCACCGTGGCGCTGGGTCCGCCATTCAGCACGCCGCTGACCGTCAGCCCGATGCCGTCGTCGAGGGTGAACCCTTGGGCGGTGAAGGTGCCGAGATTGGCGATCTGATTGGTGGTGCTGGTGGCGCCGGTCAGGCTGGTGGTGCCAGCCGAACTGCCGCTCAGCGTGCCGGCGACCAGGGTGCCGTTCTCGCTGATCGTGCCGGTGGTGGCGATCAGGCTGGTCGTGCCGCCGCCCCCATCGCTCACTAGGCCGGCGATCGCAATGTCGTTCGCTGTCAGGCTGACCGCACTGGCCGTGACGCTGCCGCCGGAGGCGATGGTCAGCGTGCCGGTGTCCTGCACCGTGGCGCTGGGTCCGCCATTCAGCACGCCGCTCACCGTCAGCCCGATGCCGTCATCGAGGGTGAATCCTTGGGCGGTGAAGGTGCCGAGACTGGCAATCTGATTGGTGGTGCTGGTGGCGCCGCTCAGGCTGGTGGTGCCAGCCGAACTGCCGCTCAGCGTGCCGGCGACCAGGGTGCCCGTCTCGCTGATCGTGCCGGTGGTGGCGATCAGGCTGGTGGTGCCGCCGCCGCCATCGCTCACCAGGCCAGGGATCGAAATGCTGTCGGCGGTGAGCGCGATCGCCGCCGCGGTCACCGTGTTGCCGATCGTCAGCGTGCCGGCATCGAGCACCGTGGCGCTGGGTCCGCCATTCAGCACGCCGCTGACCGTCAGCCCGATGCCGTCGTCGAGGGTGAACCCTTGGGCGGTGAAGGTGCCGAGATCGGCGATCTGATTGGTGGTGCTGGTGGCGCCGGTCAGGCTGGTGGTGCCAGCCGAACTGCCGCTCAGCGTGCCGGCGACCAGCGTGCCCGTCTCGCTGATCGTGCCGGTGGTGGCGATCAGGCTGGTCGTGCCGCCGCCCCCATCGCTCACCAGGCCGGCGATCGCGATGTCGTTCGCTGTCAGGCTGACCGCACTGGCCGTGACGCTGCCGCCGGAGGCGACGGTCAGCGTGCCGGTGTCCTGCACCGTGACGCTGGGCCCGCCGTTGACTGCGCCGCTGACCGTCAGCCCGATGCCGTCGTCGAGGGTGAAGCCGCTGGCGGTGAAGGTGCCGAGACTGGCAACGGCATTGACGTTGGTCGCGAGTGCTACGTTCGATCCGGCGCTACCGCTGAGCGTGCCGGCGGTCAGGATCGCGCCGAGCGCCTGGCTGACGGAACCAAGACTGTCGAGCTCAAGCGAAAGGCCGCTGCTGCCAAAGGTTCCGCCGATCACGACCGAGCCCGCGGTGGTTGTCAGCCCGGCGACCGGCTCGGTGACGGCGCCGATGCGGAGGTTGCCCGTTACGATGGCTGAGTTGAGCAGCGACAGTCCGCCCGCTGCTCCCAGCGTCTCGGTGAGGCCGGCGGTCAATGGCGCAAGCTCCACGGTAGTCCCGCTGAGCGAGCCGGCGACGAATGTGAAGCTGTCGGTTTGCAGGCTCAGAATGCCGCCGGCTGAAATGGCCCCGGTCAATGTCACGCCCGGGCTGGCAAGATAGAAGTTGCCCGCCGCCGCGTTAGCGGCCGCCGTCACCGGCAGGGCGTCGCGGACCAGAATATCGCCGCTCTTTGCTGTCAGGCCGACCGCGCCGAACTGGTTGGCATTGTCGAGCAGCACAAAGCTGGATGCGGTGCCGAACAGCTGGCTGCCGCCGGTCAGCGCCGCGCTCTGTGTCACTGCACCCGTCGCGTTCAAACTCACGATGGAAACGCCGGTCGTGTCGAATGCGCCGCCGATGGTGATGGATCCGGCAGTCGTGGCGCGCGAACCTCCGGGTGGGGTGACCGCCCCGAGAATAAGATTGCCGGTCGTGAAGCCGCTCAGCGACGCGAGCGACAGACCGCCCGCTGCGCCCAGGGTCATCGCGAGGCCCGGTGTGCGCGGCGCAAGTTCCACCGTCGCAGCCGAAATGGCGCCGGCGTTCGCGAACGAGTCGGTCTGCAGTGACAGCAGTCCGCTACCAGCATCGGCGCTCAATGTACCGCCGGCTGCGACCGCGATGCTGGGGCCTTGGAGAGAGAGTTGCCGCGCGGGGCCTGTCACCGAGACAGCGCCACCTACGGTCAGGTTGATGCCGTCCAGCAGGGCGAGATTGCCCGTCACCGCGAACTGGCCGAGATTGGCGATCGCGTTCGCGCTCCCCAGCAGCGCCACGTCGCCGGTAATGCCACCAGTGCTCTCCAGCGTCCCGGCGGTGATGACGCTGTTCGCCGCCTCGCTGAGGATGCCGCCGGAGTTGATGTCGACCGTGCCGCCGGTCTGCCCGATCGCGGCGTTGCCGGTAAGGCTGATTCCGCCGGCCCCTGCGGTCAGAGCGACGGTCGAGCCGGTGACCGCGGCGCCATTGGAAAGATCGATGGCGGTCGCGCTGAGCGATGCGGTCCCGGTCGCGCCGATGTTGCCCGTGACGCCGATCGTCGGAGCGTTGCTGAGCGAGACGTTCGCACCGGTCAGGGGGCCGGAGACGGTGAGCGTACCTCCCGCGACGCCGCTATCGTTGAGCGTGAAATCGCCTGACGAAGCGGCAAAGCTGCCGACATTGCGAATATCGTTGGCGGCGTCGAGCTTCACCGCTGTGGCGCCGCCGGTCAGCGTCGTGACATTGACGATCGGCGAGGCCGCAGCCTCGCCGATCGTCCCCGTGGTGCGAAGCGCGACCGGCAGAGCGTTGCCATCGAAGGTGCCCACAGTGTTGATCGCTGTCGCCGTGGGGACGAGAGCGCCGCCCGCGGTTACCAGTCCGATCACCGCATTGTCGGTGCCGATGCCGGCGAGAGAGGCGAGGTCCCCTCCTGTGCCGAGAGTGAGCGCCCCGGCCGCGTCGGGTGCGAACTCGAACGTGCCGCCGGTGACCGTGCCGCCCAGATTGATGGCCAGTTTCGCCGCCTGGAAGGCGGCGCGGCTCGCGGCGCCGGCGGCAACAACGCCGGTGTTCGCGATGATGATACCGTTCGCGTGCGAGGTCCGCAGGAAGATATCGCTCGGGCTCTGGATCGTGCCGGTGACCGTCAGTGCATGGCTGTCGGCAAGACTGAAGGATCCACCGTTGACGACGCTGAAATTGCCGACGCTGTCGATGGCGTTGGTGGTCTGCTGCAAGCTGACATTGCCGGCGACATGGCTGCCGCTTTGCAGGACGTTCGCGGTGACAGTGCCCGCCGCCTGCGCCACGCCGCCACCCGACGCCGAGAGATCGACAATTCCGCCACTGACGACGTGCCCTGGGTTCAGGGCGATGCCGCCACTGCCGGATGACAGGGCGAGCGTGCCGATGGTAGCTGTGACTGTGCCGCCGACAGTGATCGTGCCGCTGTTGGCGTTGCTGATCGAGACATTGGTCGCTGCCACCGGGCCGGTCACAGCGAGGTTGCCGGTATTGCCGTTGTTCACCAGCGAGAAGTCGCCGCCGGTAACGCCAAACACTCCGAGTGTGCCGACCGCATTGGTTGTGGCTGTAAGGCTCGCGCTGCCCGTTACCCCAGCGGTGCTGCGCAATGTTGAGGTAGTCAATGTGCCGGCCGCTGCCTGGCTGACGCCGCCGGCCGCCGTGCTGAGGTCGGTCACCGCGATCGCGGTCAGCACCGTGTCGTTCAGGTTGATGCCGGTGCCGGCGTGCAGCGTCAGATTGACTGCCTGCAGCTGTGGCGCGGTGCCGGTGCCGGTCGTCCCGAGCAGGATCGCACCTGGCTGATCGAACTTGCTGTTGCCGAAATTGAACCCGGCGTCGAGCTCCAGTGTATGGGCACTGCTCTTGATAGTGACGCCGCGGTCGACCAGCAGATCGCCGGTGGCCTGCAACAGAAGCCCATTGGCGACGGTGACGCTGTTCTGTACGTCGATGGTGCCGGTGGCCTGCACGGTCACATCCCCGGTCGCGCCAAGCGCAGCGAGCTTGCCCGTGGTGATTGTCGAGGGTGTCGTCGCGGCGTCCGCGGCGCCGGATGGCAGCGTATTGCCGGTGAACTCACCGTCGATGTTGGTGCCGGCGGGTGATGTCAGGACGATATTGAGGTTGGTCGGGTCGAGCAGCAATGTGCCGATGCGACCCGCGGGCGCCAACTCGTCTGCGCTGCCGGTGAGTTTCAGAAAGCCGCCCGAAGTCTCGGCAAACCCGCCGTTGCCACCCTGCGGGCCGCCCCTGGCGGCGATCTGTCCCTCCATCCGGGTTGCGGCCTTGGACAGCACGACGACGCGCCCGCCGTCGCCCTTGCCGGTGGCGTTGGCGCTGACCCTGGCACCCGCCTGGATGGTGGTGTTGGCCGCCGTCATCGCCGCCGCGGCCTTGGTGTCGCGCGCGCGGTTCAGCGTGGTGCCGATCGCCACCACCCCGCCGCCCGCCTGGCCCGACGCATCGATCCGCGCGCTGGCCGCCACCGTCACGTCGTGGTCCGCCACCACCTGCACCGCGCCGCCCGTGGTGCCTGGCGCACTGCCCGGCGCAGACAGCTGCCCCTCCACCACTACCGAGCCGCCGACGCCGCTCAGCGCCACCACCCCGGTCCGTGCCCCCACGCTCGCCGCCTGGATCGTGCCGCCCGCCTGCACCAGCGTCTGCACCAGACCGTCCGCCGCCCGCGCCGTCAGCTGCACCGTGCCGCCGTCCGCGACGATCACCCCCGTGTTGGTCACCAGCGCGGTGGCCGCCTTGCCGTCCGCACCCACCGGCGCCTGCGTCACCTGGTTGCTCACGTCCAGCGACAGCAGCCCGTCGCCATACAGGTCCAGCGTCGCGGTCTTCGCCCCCGCCAGCACCACATGGCCCAGCCGCGCCGTGATCACCCCCGAATTCGCCACCTGCGGCGCCACCAGCGCCGCCAGTCCCGCCTCGCGCACCGTGATGCTGCCGCGGTTGTCGATCCGCGCGTTCGGATTGCGGCCGGCCTGGTCGAACGTCAGGCGCCCGGCCATGAAGTTCTGATTGGTGATGTTGGCGGCGCTCACCATCACCCCGGCGGCATTCACCTGCGCGCCCTTGTAGAAGGTCACGCCCGACTGGTTCACCAGGATGAACTGGCCGTTGGCATCGATCCGGCCGGCAATCTGCGAGGGGTCCGGGCCGGTCACCCGGTTCAGCGCCACGGCACTGGCCGACGGCTGGGCGAAGGTCACGCTCTGCTGCGCACCCACGTCGAAGCTGCGCCAGTCGATCGCCGCGCGCTGGCTGGACTGGTTGATCTGCGTGTTGGCGGGCGTCCGGCTGATCGACGCCGATCCGGCCACCACCGTGCCCCCCGCCGGGCGCGCGTTCGGCGCCGGCTGGGCGTGCGCGGGGTGGGCGAGCACGAGTACGGAGGCGGTCTGCAGCGCGGTGCTCATCATCAGGCCGGCCCGGCTGCGGCGGGCAAAACCCAGCAGTCTCACCGCATCGCTGCGACGCGCCTTCGCCATCCCGCTCCCCCATTTTTGCAGCGTCTTCAGGACGCTGCGGCGTTTTGTCAGAAACGGGTCAGGACGCGCCAGTAAAAAGCGCCGCCATAGAGCGGCGACACGCCGCTGCCCGGGATGTTGCCGCCGTTGGGGAAGCGGTTGAACCGGGCGAGGCCCTCGAAATCGACTTCGACATAGCGGGTCACCTGAGCGCGCACGCCGCCGCCGATCGAGTTGATCATGGCGCTGTGGTCGGTGCTCAGGTTCTGCCAGGTCTCGCCCCAGTCATAGAACAGGTAGTACCTGGGTGGAGATGTCGAGCGACTTCTGGAATATCGTCGTTTCGAAGCCGGTGTTCAGCTGCAGTTCGACGGTGGCCGCCAGTGCCTTGTCGCCGGGGACCTGGCCCGCATAGTAGCCACGGGTAAAGCGGGCACCGCCCAGATAGAACTGTTCGGCCGGCGGCAGGATGTTGGGCGACCACTGGCCGGTGAGCAGGCCCATCACCGCAAGGCTCGCGCCTTCCCATGGCGCGAACAGGGTCTGGGTGCGGCTCGCCTCGAAGTTGACCTTGAAGAAGCCGGTCTGCTCGTTCTGCCGCGGCGAGGTGCGGCTGATGCCGTCGGTCGTGGCGCCCAGGAGCTTCATGCCCTGCGACAGGCGCACCGACAATGCGTTGACCGCGGAGTGGTCGGCGCCGAACAGCAGGTCCGACAGTGCATAGTCCTCACCCAGGCGCATGACGCGCAGCGCGTCGTAGCTCGCCTGGGTGCGCGGTGTGCCGAGGGGAGCGATCGAGATGTCGGAGTCGAGCGCGTCGAACACCAGGTTGACGTTCAGTGTCTGCTGGCGTGAGCGGATCACCGGGTAGCTGAGCGAACTGCCGAACACGGTGGTGGTGCCGTTGTAGCCCTGCAGTCCCAGGGTGCCGGTCGGTACCGTGCCGCCGTAGCCCGCGTAGATCCTGCCCTTCAGGCCGGAGGCACCGAGGAAGACCTCGGTCGAGACCTGGCCGAAATTCTGGCTGTTCGGGAAGGCATGATAATAAGAGACCTCGGTCCGCTCGCCGAACTCGGAAAAGCTGTTGAAGTCGAGCAAGCCCAGGAATTCGAGTGGGCCGGTCTGGTTGAACGCGCGGTTGTCGATCGTGGCGAGGCCGGACACCATCTGGCGGCTGACCTGCGCGACCAGGGTCAGCGCGCCCGGCGTGTCGGCGGAAGGCTCCAGCACGGCGCGCAGGCTGATGCCCGGCACGTCCTGCGCCAGCAGCAGGTAGCGCTCCAGGGTTGCGGAATCGATCGGCTGCGTCTCTGTCAGCTTGTTGAGGAAGCGCAGTACCTGCACCCCCGCCGGCCCGATATCGCCGTCGAGCTTGACGCTGGCGATGTGTCCCTCGGTGACGACGAAGCGCAGCCGGCCGCTGTTGTCCAGATTGGCCGAGACGGTGGTGAGCACGTAGCCGTCGGCACGGTAGCGCTGCAGGATCGCCTGGCGCGCCGCGTCGATCTGCGGCAGCGGCACCGCGGGCCCCACCACCCCGGCGGCAAGCTGGGCGATCTCGGCCTGCGGATAGGCGGTGACGCCGTCGACCTCGACGCTGGTGACCCTGACCGGCTGGTTGGGCACGTTGCCGCCAGGCGCCGACGGCGGTGGGATGACACCTCCCGGTGCGGCGGCAGGCGGGGCGGGCGGCAGGACCCGGGGGATCGGTGAGCCTTGCGGCACAGGATTCACCGGCAGTTGCGCCCGCGCCGCCGGAGCCGCCGCCAGGCCGGCGCCCAGGATCAGCAAGCCCGCAACGCGCCGAGCGGCGAGCGCCGTGGGTTCTATCCGCTGGCCCTTGTGTGGGCCTATCTCCCCCGATTTCACTTCGTTGCCTTCTGTCCCGAGCGTCCCCACGGTCCGCCACAGGGCACCAGCTTCCCCGAGGCGATCCAATTGCGTCAACAGAGAATAGGCCCTGCTTTACCCTATATCTGATGAGTCGCGGGGATAATCCGTCGGAAAGGCCAGGGCTGCGGCGGTTCGGCTACACTTAGTCGAGCGCCTCGCGCAGCTGGCGCTCGTAGTGGCGGTAGTATTTATCGGTGACCAGGTCGGTCTTCACCACCACGGCGACATCGGTCGTGTTGAACTGGCGGTCGATGACCGCACCGTCGCCGATGAAGCCGCCGAGTCGGAGATAGCCTTTGATCAGCGGCGGCAGCTGCGCCTGTACCCGCTTCGGGTCGATCGCCTCGGGAGGCATGCGCCGCATCTCGACGTAGCGGTGGGGCAGGGCGCGCGGCCGCACCGCGGGGGGCGCAAGGTGGTTGTAGTACAAATAGGTGAGGTCGGGTGCCAGGGTGTCGAGATCGGTGCCGTGCAGACTGGCGCAGCCGAACATCAGGTCGATCTGGTAGTGGAACACATAGGCGGCGATGCCGCGCCATAGCAGTTGCATGGCTGCCCGGCCGCGATAGGCGGTATCGACGCACGACCGGCCCAGCTCGAGGACGCGACCCGGAAAATTCACGATCGGCGAGATGTCGTACTCGTCGGCGGAGTAGAATCGCCCCAGCCGCGCGGCGGCCTCGCGCTGGATCAGCCGGTATGTGCCGACCACGCCCTCCGGCCCATCGCCGAGTGCGTGGTCCACCACCAGCAGGTGGTCCGCCACGGCGTCGAATGCATCCCGGTCGCGAAGGTTCGAGGCGGCGACCGGGTCGGGTACGGCGCCCATCTCCTGGTAGAACACGCGGTAGCGGAGCGCCTGCACCGCATCCACCTCGGCGGCGGAGCAGGCAATCCGAACGCCGAGGTTGCCGCCGCGCAATTCCGCAAAGGGGCGATTGACGGTCCGCGATCCCGCGATCATCTGCTCGTAGGTCATCGCGGCGCCCCTTCCCGCTCGATCTCCGACCCCTTAGCCGATCCTGGGCTCCGCCCGGTGTCCCCGGCCCGCCGCAAGGATCGCTGGCGTGCCGCCTTGTCGGACGCGGTCTGCACCGGCTCACGCCGACGGCCGAACAGTTCCAGCCGAAGCGAGACGAGGTCGAATCCCAGGCGCTCGGCGATGGCGCGCATCATCCGGTCGTGTTCGGGGTCCTGGAACTCGATCACCTTGCCGGTCTCGACGTCGATCAGGTGATAGTGGTGGCCATGCTCGGTCGGTTCGTAGCGCGCCCGGCCGCCGCCGAAGTCACGGCGTTCGAGGATGCCCTTTTCCTCCAGCAGCCGCACTGTCCGATAGACGGTGGCGATCGAGATGCGCGCATCGAGCGCGCTGGCGCGACGGTAGAGCTCCTCGACGTCGGGGTGGTCGGAGGCCTCGGACAAGACCCGGGCAATGACGCGACGTTGTCCCGTCATCTTCAGGCCTCGTTCGACGCACAGTCGCTCGATGCGCGATTCCATCCGATTCCCTGCGAACAGCCTAGCCCGGCCGGGCAACCCGGTGCCAGTCCCGGTGATACGCTCGGCGGGTTGCTGGCGGGCAGGCGACCAGGCCGGCTGGCCAACAAGGGCGTAGCCGATCAGGGTCGAGGCTGTCCAATCCCGCGACGGAAGGGTCCGCAGATGGAAGTCTAACCGTGCGCGGAGCCGCGCGGCCGCGTTCCAAGGCCGATCTGCTTGGCAAGCGACGACCGGTGCTTGGCATAGTCCGGCGCGACCATCGGATAGTCGGTGTCGAGGCCCCAGCGCTCCCGGTACTGCTCCGGGGTCAGCTTGTAGGCCGTCTTCAGATGCCGCTTCAGCATCTTGAGCTTGCGGCCGTCTTCGAGGCAGACGATGTGGTCGTGGAATACCGACCGCTTGATCGGGACGGCCGGATGCGGCCGCTTTGCCTCCGCCGGTTCCTTGCCGACCCCTGCGAGCGTCCGGTAGACGTTCTGGATCAGCGGCGACAGCGCCTCGGCGGCAACTGCGTTGTTCGAGACGTGGGCCGCGACGATCTGCGCTGTCAGGCCAAGCAAGCTGGTGGTTGGTGGCTCCTCGGGCATCTGGGTGCTTCCTGGCAAGAGGACTTCCACTTTATAATAGTAAGCCAGGCCGTTTCGCAACAGATAACTATCCCGCAAAGAAACTCTAAAGTACAATGGCAAAAGTACAATGACAGACAGGCAGGCGCCCGACCAGGAACTGGACATCACGACCGAGGTCTGCCCGATGACCTTTGTCCGCACCCGGCTGGCGCTGGACCGCATGGAGCCGGGCCAGGTCCTGCGCGTCCGGCTGCGCGGCGAGGAGCCGCTGCGCAACGTGCCGCGCACCGCGCGCGAGCAGGGACACGAGGTGCTGTCGCTGGAGACCGCTGCCGACGGTGTCGCCACGCTGCTGCTGCGGCGCGGCGGTTAGTCACTCGAGCGCGGCACGCAGCACCAGCGCGTCCGAGCGGTCGGCGTAGTAGCGGCGCCGGCGACCGACCTCGACGAAGCCCTCGCGCCGGTAGAGTGCCAGCGCCGCGGCATTGCCGGTGGCGACCTCGAGGAAGAGCCGGGCCGCGCCCCTGGCCTTCATCTCGGCCGCGGCGGCGCGCAGCAGCGCCGTGGCGATGCCCTGCCGGCGAACCGATGGCGCCACCGCCAGTGTGAGCACCTCGGCCTCGTCCGCCGCCAGGCGGCCCAGCAGCATCCCGCCGCTCTCATCGATCAGCGCGATGTTGCCGGGCAACGCGACCTGCAGGGAAATCGCCTCCTCGCCCCAGGCCTCGCGCGGCGGAAACGCCGCGGCGTGGATCGCGGCCAGTGCCGCCGCGTGTGCCGCGCTCGCCCGGACGATCATCCGGCGGGTGCGGGACGCAGCCCGGCAGCCGGCAGCCTGGCCTCCGGGGGGTCCACGTAGAGCGGCAGCGCCGGCCGCGGCGGCAGCGCGCCCGCCAGCCGGCGCTGCGCCGCCACGGCGATATGCCGGGGCATCGGCAGTCGCGCGTCGGTCAGCATCACGTCGGCGTCCTGCGCCGCGAGCCAGGACGCGACGACGGGCGCCGCATTGCCCGCGACGGCGATCTTGCCGGCGGCGGTGGGCAGTGCGGCGAGCGGCACCGAAACCACGCCGTCCTTGCGCTCCAGGAACACCCGGCCGCGACGGCTGTCGATCGCGACCCATAACTGCCGCTCGCCCAGGTTGGGCAGCGAGTCGGCCATTGCCTCGCCGACGGTGACCCCGACCACCGGCACGCCGGCCGCGAGCGCGATGCCGTGCGCCAGGGCCAGGCTGGCGCGGATGCCGGTGAAGCTGCCCGGCCCCACGGTGGCGGCGACCAGGGACAGCGAGAAAGCGCCGACCGCGGCCTCCGCCAGCGCTTCACGGACCATCACCGGGAGCCTGGCGGCATGGCCCTGCGTTGCATCGATCTGCCGGGCTGCGAGAAGCTGGCCGTCGGCAACGACGGCAACCGAGCATCGCGACAGTGCCGCGTCCAGCGCAAGGACCAGCACGGCGGGCGTTCAGTAGCTCCCCCTCCGCCTGCGGGAGGGGGGCAGCAAGCGAAGGGGGAGAATTGAGAGTGCCATCGTGCGCCTACAGCAGCACGCACGCCTCGTCGAAGTCGAGGCGCGGCGAGCGCGGGAACAGCCCGGCCGGATCGCCATGACCGATGTTGCACAGGAAGTTCGACCGCCAGCCGCGGTCGGCCAGGAACAACTCGTCCACCATGGCGTTATCGAATCCGGACATCGGCCCGGTGTCGAGCCCGAGCGCGCGCGCCGCCAGGATCAGGTAGGCGCCCTGCAGGGTGCCGTTGCGGAACGCGGTGGTCGCAGCAAGCGAGTCGTTGCCGGTGAACCAGGACTCCGCATCCGGATTGTGCGGGAACAGCTTGAGCAGCTTCTCGTAGAAGCGCGGATCGTATGCCACGATCGCCGTCACCGGCGCCGCCAGCGTCTTGTCGTGGTTCCCGCTGGACAGCGCCGGGGCGAGCTTCAGCTTCGCCTCCTGGCTGCGAAGGAACAGGAATCGCGCGGGTGAGCAGTTGGCCGAGGTCGGCCCCTGCTTCAGCAGGTCGTGCAGCGCGCGCAACTCGTCGTCGGTGACCGGCTGGTCGGTGAACCGGTTGTGGCTGCGCGCCTCGCGGAACAGCAGGTCCTGTCCGGCGGGCTCCAGCATCAGAGATCGACCTGTTCGACCGCGACCACCTCCGGCACGAAGTGCCGCAGCATGTTCTCGATGCCGTGCTTCAGCGTGGCGCGCGAGGACGGGCAGCCCGAGCAGGCGCCCTGCATGTGAAGCCGCACGACCCCTTCGCGGTAGCCGCGGAACACGATGTCGCCGCCGTCGCCCGCCACCGCAGGGCGCACGCGGGTGTCCAGCAGCTCCTTGATCTGGGCAACGATCTCTTCGTCTTCGGGTGCGATCTCCTCCGCCAGGTCCTCGCCGGCGCCCTCGATCACCGGCAGACCGGCGACGAAATGCTCCATGATGGCGCCCAGCACCTGCGGCTTCAGCGCCTGCCATTCGGTCCCTTCTGACTTCGTCACGGTGATGAAGTCGCCGCCCAGGAACACGCGCGCCACGCCCGGCAGCGCGAATAGCGCGCTGGCCAGCGGGCTGCGGTCGGCGGAGGCTGACGAGGCGAAATCGGCCGTGCCGTCCCCCATCACATAGCGCCCAGGCAGGAACTTCAGGGTGGCGGGGTTGGGCGTGCCTTCGGTTTCGATGAACATGGGTCTGCCCTGCTGTGCTGGTGATGATGAAACCGGACCAGCGTGGTCCGGTCGCCAGAGTTACATCGGCGGAAACCCGCGCAATGACAAGGGGTGAAGCCGTAGGCTGCTCGACGCGAGGCCCGGAGAAAGGAGCGCAGGCGCTGCTCAGTCAGCGGCGGCCGAGACGCCGCCGATGCGGCCGTCCTCGGCATAGGCGTGCACCGCGGCAGCGAAATCGTTGAATATGCGGTGGGAAACGCTGTCGGTCCGCCAGTCGTTCTCCGGGTGCCACTGCACACCCGCGGCGAAGCCGGGAACCGGACCGGCGGCGGTCGCAAGGACGTGCACCGCCTCGATCGTGCCGTCGGGTGCGGTGCCCTCGACGCGGACGCCCGGGGCCAGCTTGTTCACGCCCTGGTTGTGCAGCGAATTCACCGCGATTTCGGTCGTGCCCGCGAGGCGGTGCAGCCAACCGCCCGGCGTAATCCGGATGGCGTGGGCCTTGCCTATTCGCACCTCGCGAGAGGCGACCATCGGCGAGGAGTGGTCGATCCGGTCCGGCAGGTCTTGCAGCCGCTGGTGCAGCGAGCCGCCCAGCGCCACGTTGAGTTCCTGAAAACCGCGGCAAATCGCCAGCACCGGCACCCCGCGGGCGACCGCGGCGCGGATCAGCGGCAGCGTGGTGCTGTCGCGCGCCATATCCTCCCAGGTGCCCTCGGCGTGCGGCGGGCCGTCATAGTAGCTGGGATGCACATTGGAGCGGCTGCCGGTCAGCATGATTCCGTCCAGCCGCTCGAGCAGGGTCTCGATGTCGGCGGTCGGGCCGTTGGCCGGGATGAGCACCGGCACGGCGTGCACGATCTGGTCGGTCACCTCGACATAGGTATTGGAAGCGGCGTGGTTCGGCATGCCGAAGATGCCGAACTGTTTGGTGCAGCAACTGATGCCGACGAGCGGCTTGACGACCCGAGGCGACCTCATGACGGAGAATAATCTGCGAAATCTGCGGCAAAATGAAGACGCTTTCTGCGATAGCCGGCATGAAATCGGCGCAACGATGCAAATTCAGCGCGAATCGGGGCGAAAGGCATTGGGATCGGCGACATTGAACAAGTTGGGGTCGAACTGGCCGCCCAGTTCCGCGTTGTAGAGCGTGACCCGGGTCTCCTGCCGCTGAGCATCCAGGACCGTCCATTGGCGCAGGGCCAGTGGGTTGTCGGCAAACACCAGTGTCAGCGTGCCGTCGCCCGGCGACTTGGTGCGGTACAGGCTCACCTGGATCTGGCCGGGCAGCCGCTGAAGGCCGTTGACGGTCACGTCGCCCTGCATCCGCACATGATCCGCCAGCAGGATACCGAGCGGCGTCTGCCCGATCGGGATGTTGCTGGTCTGGTTCAGCGCGTTGTCGCGAAAAACCACCAGGCCGTGACCGGCGACCAGGAGAAGCGGGCTCGGCGGGTTGTACTGGAAGCGCATCCGTCCAGGCCGGTCCAGCCACACGGTGCCCTCGCTGGTCGCACCATTGGGCGCTACCTGAAGGAAGCGGGCCTTCAAGGTGCGCAGGCTGTCCAGATACGCCTCGATCCGGGCCAGATCGGCCCGGTCCTGCGCGGTGGGTTGGAACGCCGCCTGGGCCGCGGCGGGAACTGCCGGAACGAGCAGGCCCATTGGCAAGAGCAGCAATGCACGTCGGTTCATGCGCCGGATCTGGCGTCGCGCCGGCGGGTTTGCAAATGAACAGTCAGACGTCCACGACGACGTACTGCTCCTCCACCGCCACCGGCACTGTCTCGGCGACATAGGGGCCCTGCACCACGCGCTGGCCTTCGGCGACCTCCACGGGGTAGGAGCGGACCTGGATCCGCTCCGGCTCGCAGTAGGACTGCCCGGTCCGCACGTCGAACTCCCAGCCGTGCCACGGGCAGCGGATGATCTCGCCCTTGCGCGAATACCGATAGTGCCCCGGCTCGTCCAATTCGATCAGGCCGGTCAGGATGCCTTCGCACATCGGCCCGCCTTGGTGCGGGCAGCGGTTGAACAGTCCGAAGAACTCGCCGTCGAGGTTGAACACCGCGATCGACCGGCCGCGCACCGTCACCAGCTTGCGGCTGCCCGGCGGGATCTCGGATACGGCTGCGACTACGTGCTTGCTCATGCTGTGACGGCTCCCGGCGTGTCGGACGGACTGCGCAGGTCTACAGGCGCCTCCACGGCGTCGCAACGCCTTGGCCCAGCGGATCGCGCCGCACCGGCTTCCTCGGCACCCCGTGTGCTGGCGTCGGCCAACAAGGTAGATATCGCGGGGCACAACCAGAGCCGATGCTGCCATCCGGGCATCACGCCGCAAACTGCGGGCGCAGGACCCCGCTCATGAGATGTGGCGTCGCCGCACAAGTGGCCGCTGACGTTCCCACGTTCGCAGTCCGGCGGCCGCCTTACCAGCAATACGCGGAAGCAATCGCGGTTGCAGCAGATCTGAATCGAATTCACTCACGCGGCGCGCATTCTCCCGGTAAAAGTCTTCGACGAACTGGCGAAAGCTGAAGCCCTTTAGGAACATACTGGCTTCGGTCATCGCGAAGTCGCGTCCGATACCCCCATTCGGGATCGCGCGGCGCGCCCGATCCACGCCGGGCCGAGGCAAGTGCGACAAGCTGCCCCGTTCTGCTGTTCTCGATGGCGTGGAAGGAATTGCCGCCGGTTACCACAGCGAGGATCGAGACTTTCGCGCGTCAGGAATGGCGACTTGGTGGTGATGATCGAGCGGCGGCATTCATCATCACCATCAGCTTCTTTGCCCTCGCCGACACCTCGGCGGCGGCGAGGGTGTTCGGCGTCAGGGCGAGTGCGACCAGGACGACGGCTTTGTCACGCACACAGGTTCCGGGCCAGCCAGACGCCTGGCCACCTCGGGCTGGATCTTGCGGCCCGCGGCGGTGGCCCCGACCCGTCCGGGGAACGCAGCATCGGGCCGAACTTCACCGGCTGTTGTGTCCCACCCAACCCCGTTGGGAGGGACTACCCTGCCGCGCGATCCGCCTCCAGGGTGGGCTCCAGCAGGCGATGGTGGCGCATGCGGATCGGCAGCAGCACGAACAGTGCCAGCAGCACCACCAGGATGTTCATCCCCGCGGCGACAAGGAAAACCGCTTCCCACGAGCCGGTGGCAGTCTTCAGGATGTTGGCGATCGGTACCAGGAAGGCCGAGGTGCCCTTGGCGGTGTAGAGCATCATCGAGTTGGCGGTCGCGTACCTGGTGCCGAACAGGTCCGTGCAGGTCGAGGGGAACAGGCTGAATATCTCGCCCCAGGTGAAGAAGATCAGCGCGGCGCAGATCACGAAGGTCCACGCGCTGGAGCCGAACAATGCCAGCAGCCAGTAGCTGAGCGCCCCAAGCGTGAAGGCCAGCGCCATGGTGTACTCGCGGCCGATCCGGTCCGACACTGCGCCGAAGAATGGCCGCGCCAGCCCGTTCATCACGTTGTCCACCACCAGCGCCACACTCAGCGTCGTCGCGCCGAACAGGATTGCGGTATTGGACAGCCCGAAATCCTTGGCGATCGGCGCCAGTTGCGCGGTCGCCATCAGACCGCTCGACGAGACCATGACGAACATGACGTAGAGCAGCCAGAACGCGGGGGAGCGCAGCACCTCCATGCTGGTGTAGCTGCGCGCCGACTGCGGCACGGCGGCATTTGTCCTGGTGGGCAGGATCGTGCCGGGCAGCGGTCCGTGCAGCGTCTGCGCGACAACCAGCAGGATGAGGCCCTGGGCGATGCCGAACCACAGGAAGGCGGAAGCGTAGCCGTGGGCGTCGATCACCATCCGGATCGGGATCACGGTGAGCGCCGCGCCGGCGCCGAAGCCCGCCGCGGTGAGCCCGACCGCGAGGCCGCGACGGTCCGGGAACCACTTCACCGCTGCGCCCACGCAGGTGGCGTAGATCGCGCCGGCGCCAGTGCCGGAGATCGCCGCGCCGACATAGAGCATCGCCAGCGAACCGGCGTAGGCGTTGATCACCCAGGCGATACCCACCAGGGCGCCGCCGAAGGTCACCATCGCGCGCGGCCCGACACGCGGCCCGAGGCGATCGACGATGTAGCCCTCGATCGGGGTGAGCCAGGTCTCGGTGGCGATGAAGATGCTGAACGCGACCTGGATGCCGGCGATGTCCCAGCCGTTCGCCTTCTGCATCGGTATGACGAACAGCGTCCAGGCGTATTGCAGGTTGGCGATCAGCACCATGCAGAGCACGCCCAGCCAAAGCTGGAGCCAGCGATTCGCTGACCTAACCGCGGTCGCGGACATCAGGACCCTCCCGGATTTCGCAGGGCAACCTTGATTGCGTTGCCCGTGCGGTAACGCAACGGTTGCCGAGCCGATGTGGCATCAACGCCAGAAATTGCAAGCGGACGCGGGGACGTCAGGTCTTCTCGAAATCGATCCGCTCGACCACCGGCAGGTGCTGCAGAAAACGGCGCAGGCAGTCCAGTCCAAGTTCGACCGCGCCGAGCCGTACCCATTCACGCCCACCCAGAATGCGCGAACGCCTGACCGCGGTGTCCTCGGCGGTGGCGATGGCAAGCCAGATGGTGCCGCCGAAGTCGATCCGATCCGGGCCGTCGTCAAGCTCGATCAGCACCGCCAGCGCATGGGTCGCGCCGGTGTGAAGCCGCGCGGCCTGCGCCACGGCGGCGGTCGTCTCCTCGGACAGATCGCCGGCAAGCTGGATTTGCGAAAGGTCAAGCGTCTTGTGCAGCGCAGTGCGGTCGCGCACGGTGATGCCGGCGCGCAGCACGTGCTCGGCGCCGGGCAGGTGGCCGAAGCGCGCCGCGATCTGACCGCTGGTGAAGGTCTCGACCAGCGCCAGCGTCGCCCCCTCGCGGGTCAGTTCGGCCAGCACGACGCCCTCCAGCGTCTGGTCGTCCTCGCCCAGGATGAAGTTGCCCAACCGCTGGCGGACCTCGCGCCTGCACCGGTTCGAGCTTGCGGCGGACCTCGTCCATGTCGGCGCCGCGCACCACCAGCTTGGTCTCGAGCTGCGGGTAATGCGCGCGGAAGCCGAGTTTCACGCTGCCGTCGGGCACCAGCGCTTCGATGCCGGCCAGCAGCGCGTCGGCGTGCAATTCGCCGATGCCGTAGGAGTGGAAGCGCTTCAGGAAGATCGTGGTCGGCGCGCCGCTGCGCGCCAGCAGGCGCGGGATCACCTGCTCCTCCAGCATGCGCCGCAGCTCGCGCGGCACCCCCGGGGTGAAGAAGAACCGCGCGCGGCCGATGTCCAGCGCGAAGCCGCAGGCGGTGCCGATCGGGTTGTCGATGATCTCGGCGGTGGACGGCAGCATCGCCTGCTTGCGGTTGTTGGGCGGCATGACCCGGCTGCGCTTGGTGAAGAACGCCTCCATCGTCGTCAGCCACTCTTCGTTCAGCACCAGCTCCACGCCGGCCGCCTGGGCGGCGATCTCCTGCGACAGGTCGTCCACCGTGGGTCCCAGGCCGCCGTTGACGATCACCGCATCGGCGCGCTGCGACGCGAGCTGGAACGCGGCGAGCAGGCTTTCCCGGTCGTCGCCCACGGTGGTGCCCCAGTGGACCGACAGCCCGACGTCCTCGAGCTTCTGAACTCATGTAGCTGAAGTTGGTGTTGACGATCTTGCCGGTGAGGACTTCGTCTCCCGTGCAGATGATCTCGATGCGCATGGCGTTTCCTGTCGGCGGGCCTGGGCGGCTATCCTGGGGGGTAGGGTGCCGTTCCGTCCAGATGCTGCCTTGCTCCTCGATGCCGCGGCCGCAGTAAGCTGTATGATCGGCCGCTGGAAACCTGGTCGCGCCGCGCGGTGTGATGACTGGCCTTCCCCTTGCGCCGCAGCGCCCGTCCCCATAGGACGTCCCGTATCACCAGCTCTGAGGTGCGACTGCCCCTCCGTCGTCGCCGCGCCGGCCACTCCAGGGAAAGCGTGAGGTCGATATGCTGTCATGCGCAACGGGCGATGAAACCGTGCCCGCCCGCCACGTCGGCTGCTCCTGCCACCGGCCGGAGATCCGGTCCCTTACGCGGCGGATCGAGGCGGATCTGTCGCGCCGCGGCTTCGTCGCTGGCATGGCGGCTGCAGTCTCAGCGGCCGGCCTGCCCGCTCGCGCCTTCGGACAGTCGGTACCGGCACGGCCGCGGGCGCCCACCCTGTTCACCAACGCCCGGGTGTTCGACGGCCGGTCGAATGCGCTGCGGGACGGCCTCCGGGTCCTGGTCGAGGACGACCGGATCAAGGCGGTGGCCGGCGGCGACTACCCGGCGCCGGGCGCCGCGCGGGTGATCGACTGTGGCGGCCGTGTCCTCATGCCTGGCCTGATCGACGCGCACTGGCACTGCCTGCTGGCCGCCCTGCCACTGGCGTCGGCGGTGACGGCCGACCTGGGCTACCTGTTCCTCGCCGCTGCCGCGGAGGCCCGGCGTACCCTGATGCGCGGCTTCACCACGGTGCGGGATCTCGGCGGCCCGGCCTTCCCGCTGCAGCAGGCGATCGATCAGGGCTTGGCCGTGGGGCCGCGGATCTACCCGTCGGGGGCCATGCTGACCACGACCGGCGGGCACGGTGACCTGCGGCCGTTGTCCGACCTGCCGCGGAGCCCCGGCGGCCCGGTGAGTGCGCTCGAGCGGACCGGCGCCGCGGCGATCGCCGACAGTGCCGCCGAGCTGCGGCTCCGCGCGCGCGAGCAGCTCGTGCAAGGCGCCTCGCAGATCAAGGTCGTGGGCGGCGGCGGCGTCTCCTCTCCCCGCAGCCCGCTGGACATGACGACCTTCAGCCTGGAGGGCCTGCGCGCCGCGGTCGAGGTCGCTGAGGATTGGAACACCTACGTGGCGGTGCACGCCTACGCGCCGCGGACGGTACAGCGGGCGATCGCCGCTGGCGCACAGTGCATCGAGCACGCGCACCTGATGGACGACGCGACCGCCGCGCTGATGGCGGAGAAGGGTACCTGGCTCAGCATCCAGCCCTTCCTTTCCGACGACGACGCGGTTCCGCTGACCGGCCCCAGCCGCGCCAAGCTGCAGCAGGTGTTTGCCGCCACCGACACCGCGTACCGGCTGGCGAAGGCGCACGGGATCCGGACCGCATTCGGCTCGGACCTGCTGTTCTCCGAAACGCTGGCGGCGCGCCAGGGAACCATGCTGACCCATCTGACCCGCTGGTACGGCAACGCCGAGATCCTGCGCATGGCGACCGGCGTCAACGCCGAGCTGCTCGCACTGTCCGGCCCGCGCAACCCTTATCCAGGCAAGCTCGGGGTGATCGAGGAAGGCGCCTTCGCCGACCTGCTGGTCGTCGACGGCAACCCGGTCGAGGACATCGCGCTCATGGCGGACCCGGGCAGGAACGTCCACCTCATCATGAAGGGCGGCGTCGCCTACAAGGACAGGCTGAACCGGTAGGCCGGCGCGCGAAAATCGTTGCCGCAGCGGCGAGCCACGCCGTCGCCTCGCCTACGCATCCATCTTCAGCGCCGCCAGGAACGCCGACTGCGGAATCTCCACCTTGCCGAACTGGCGCATGCGCTTCTTGCCCTCTTTCTGCTTCTCCAGCAGCTTGCGCTTGCGCGTGATGTCGCCGCCGTAGCACTTCGCGGTCACGTCCTTCGACAGCGCGCCGATCGTCTCGCGCGCGATGATCCGCCCGCCGATCGCCGCCTGCACCGCGATCTTGAACAACTGGCGCGGGATCAGGTCCTTCAGCTTGCCGCAGATCGCCCGCCCGCGCGTCTCGGCCACGTTGCGATGCGCGATGAAGCTCAGCGCGTCCACCGCCTCGCCGTTCACCAGGATCGAGATGCGCACCAGGTCGCCCTCGGCGTAGCCGTCCATCTGGTAGTCGAAGCTGGCGTAGCCGCGCGAGACCGACTTCAGCCGGTCGTAGAAGTCGAACACCACCTCGTTCAGCGGCAGCCGGTACACCGCCATCGCGCGGTTGCCGACATAGGTCAGATCCGACCTGCTCGCCGCGCCGCTCGTTGCACAGCTGCAGCACGGCGCCCAGGTAGTCGTCCGGCACCATGATGGTGGCGCGGATCCACGGCTCCTCGATGTGGTCGATCACGCTGCCGTCCGGCATGTCCACCGGGTTGTGCAGCTCCTGCACCTCGCCGTTGGTGCGGTGGACGCGGTACACCACCGACGGCGCGGTCGCGATCAGGTCGAGATCGAACTCGCGGGTCAGCCGCTCCTGGATGATCTCCAGGTGCAGCAGGCCCAGGAAGCCGCAGCGGAAGCCGAAGCCCAGCGCGGCCGAGGTCTCCGGCTCGTAGTGGAAGCTGGCGTCGTTCAGCCGCAGCCGGCCCAGGCTTTCGCGCAGCTTCTCGAAGTCGTCGGCGTCCACCGGATACAGCCCGCACCACACCACCGGCACCGACGGCTTGAAGCCCGGGCAGCGCCTCGGTGGCCGGCGTGCGGTCGTCGGTGATCGTGTCGCCCACCGAGCAGTCCGCCACCGTCTTGATCGCCGCGGTGATGTAGCCGATCTCGCCGGGCCCGAGGTCGTCGACCGGGATCATCTTCGGGCTGAACACGCCCACCTGCTCGACCTGGTGCACCGAGCCCTTGGCCATCATGCGGATGCGCTGGCCGCGCTTGATCCGGCCGTCCTTGACGCGCACCAGGATCACCACGCCGAGATACTGGTCGTACCAGCTATCGACCAGCAGCGCCTTCAGCGGCGCCGCGCCATCGCCCTTGGGCGGCGGCAGCCGGTGCACCAGCGCCTCCAGCACGCCCTCGATGTTGAGGCCGGTCTTGGCGCTGATCTCCACCGCGTCGGAGGCGTCCAGCCCGATCACGTCCTCGATCTGCTGCTTCACCTTCTCCGGCTCGGCGGCGGGCAGGTCGATCTTGTTCAGCACCGGGACGATCTCGTGGTTGGCCTCGATCGCCTGGTAGACGTTGGCGAGCGTCTGCGCCTCCACGCCCTGGGAGGCGTCCACCACCAGCAGCGAGCCCTCGCAGGCGGCCAGGCTGCGCGAGACCTCGTAGGAGAAGTCCACGTGGCCGGGCGTGTCCATCAGGTTCAGCTCGTAGACCTGGCCGTTCTTCGCCTGGTAGGTCAGCCGGACGGTCTGCGCCTTGATGGTGATGCCGCGCTCGCGCTCCAGCTCCATGTTGTCGAGGACCTGGTTGGTCATCTCGCGGTCGGTGAGCGCGCCGGTGGCCTGGATCAGCCGGTCGGCCAGGGTGGATTTCCCGTGGTCGATATGCGCGATGATCGCGAAGTTGCGGATGTGGTCGAGCGGGGTCATCGGCCGCTCAGATAGAGCGTCCGGGGGGCTATGTCATCTGGCGTGTGTCGCTATTGCGCGCCGACGGGGGGCTGTGCCTCGGTTCGGCTGACCGCCGGCGGGTTCCATTGTCCGGTCAGCGCCTCGGCGCGCGGGGCGTAGAGCCGCAGTGTCAGGTTGAACGGCCCCTTCGGCGCCGGCAGCCAGTTGGCCTCCTTGGCGGGGCCGGGATTGTCGTTCTGGAACCAGAGATCCAGCGACCCGTCGGGGTTGTAGTGGAACGGCATCCAGCTGCTCACCGCAAAACGGTTGAGCGGGTTGGCCACCTGATAGCCTTCCGGGTCGTACAGCGTCACCGACCAGAACGCCGAGGCCGGAGGAATGGCGGCCTTGTCGAAATGCAGCACATATCTGCCGGCGCCATCCAGCGGACGGCCGGTCTCGTCGGCCAGGTTGAGGGGGTAGATCGCGTCCTCCGGCACGTTGGCGCCCAGCCCGAGCTGCGCGACCATGGCACGCTTGAGGTAGTAGTTGCCGTACACCCCCATCGTGTCGGTGTTCATCGACCAGTAGTTGACCACCCTGGCCAGCGTTTTTACCTTCCATGCCATCAGCTTCTGGGCGTCCTCGGGCACACTCCGTAGCGCCCGCTGCACCGCGGCGTCGGCCTTCGACAGGTCGAACGGCTTGCCCGACTCCAGGCCGATTTGCTGCATCTGCGCGACGATCGGCTGGTCTGTGAGGTGCGGCCGCTGCAGCTTCATCAGCTCGGCCGCGTAGGCGAAGTACTTGTCCGCGGACATGCCGTCGACCTGGAGCTTCGGCGGGGTCTTCATGTCCACCGCCGGATCGACGCTACCGGTGACCGGCTCAGCCGGCTTGCCCCAGCGCGACAGCGGCGTGAGCCGGTAGCCTGCCTGGATCTTGTGCACGGCATCGTAGTCGGTCGGTCCGTCGGTCTTGGTCCGGCCGATGATCCAGACATAGGCGGTCGGTGCATCGATGCGATCGACGCCGTCCGGCAGCGTGCCGGTCCAGCCGGGCGGCACCACGGCCCAGCTATGCGCCGCAGTGCCCGTGGTGCGCCAGCCGGGCGAGGCGAACACGTCGGTCCACATGTCCAGCATCGGCAGCAGGTAGTAGCGGCCGCCGGTATCTGGCGCGGAGACGATCACCGGCTCCTTCGTCAGATCGACCCAGCCGCTGGAATACAGCGTGTCGAAGTTCGGCCGAACCACCACCTTCATGTCGGCGGTGGGGAACGCCGGAACATTGGCGAAGCTGTTCGGCGGCGCGGCGATGCCTTCGGCATGCGCGACATTCGTCAGCTGCCGCCGCGTGAGGTCCATCGTCACCAGCGGATACAGGTAGAGGTAGGCCTGCACGCCGATGGCGTGCGCCGCTTCCTCGGTAATCGGCTCCGCCGCGCGCAGCGCGGTGCCGCTTCCCAGCATGAGCAATACCGCCACCGCAGCGGTCCGCACCTTCGATCGCTTCATTCACTCAGCCTGCTGTTGATGTACCGTGACGACCTATCCCGGCGAAATCGACGATGCAAGCCATCGGCTGCCCGGCGATCATGCAGGTGGTGCAACGGTGCAGCGCGAAAGGCCGCTGATGAAGCCGCGCCGGCTAGAGTTCGACGAGCGTCCAGCACGGCCGCTGGGTGCGGTTGTAGTGCTCAGGCCATGCTGTCCGCCAGCGCTGCGTCGGCAAATTTGTCGAGTGTGGCCCGCAGGTTCTGGTCGAACGCGACTCTCCCCTCGAACACCGCCCGCTCGGCGCCGCGGCGACGGATCAGCCCTCTCACGCGCTGGCCGCCGCTCATCACCCATTTGCCGAACTCGGCCGCGGCCTCGTCGGGACGGCCATCGTTCAGCAGTGTCCGCAGCGTCGAGGAGCGAAGGTTTCCTTCGCCCAGGTTGTAGGTGAATGAGATCAGCGCGGCTTCCTGGACGTCGGTCAGTGCCACGGCGATCTGCCGCTTCACGGCAGCCTGCGAACCAGCCAGTTCGTGCGCCAGCAGCTCGTCCGCCCGCGCCTGGGTGATCGCCGGCGTGCCCGGACCGACCGGCGTGCCCGCGATGCTGATGCAGCCCCAGCCGATCGTCCAGACTTCCGGCCGGTCAGCCTTGCCGTGGTAGGGTGTCAGGCTGCAGCCTTCCCAATGCTGGACGACCGCCACGGCAAAGGCGAGCGCTTTGCGCGGGCCATCCACGGGTGTGGCTTCGGTCGCCGGCCCTGCTGGAGCGCGGGCCACCGTCGGCGCCGGGTCCACGGCGCCAGGAGTGATCCCACGCAGCGCGGCGATATGGTCCTCGATCAGACCGACGAATTGCTGGATCGGGTCGGTGCGCGCGCTGGCAATAACGTCGCGCAATGTCCTGGTTGCGTCAGCGACCGCGCCTGCGGTGTCATCCAGCTGGCCCTGGGTCGCCAGATCGACCTGCATCCGCAGTCGATCGCGTGCCGCGGTGAGGGTGGCGATCTCAGCGGGATCGGTCGCCGCATTCAGGCGATCGACGATGTCGGCCCACGCGGCCCGCAGGCGGTCGTGGAGTGCAGCGTTGGGCTCGGGCATTGCTTGATCCTCCTTGCTTGTCCCGTTGTCACGGTCCGGCCGGCATCGTTCCTGTGCGCAGGCTGGCAAAGGCGCGCTTCACCGCTTCCGCATCCGCCTGGAGCTGGCCGGCGCGATGGGCGAGCTCGGCGATGCTCGCCGGAGACGTGGTCTGAGCTGCCGCGACCGTTTCGGTCCAGGCATCGTTGAGCTGATCGAGCAGCACGTAGTAGTTCGCTGCGATCCGGCGGTAGGCTTCATACTTGGCCTTGTCGGCGGCCAGTGTCGGCGATCGTGCCTTGCCGAGCTGGGATTCCGTATCGGTGGTCACCGCATTGAAGACGCTCGGCGTGGCGTCGCGCAGGGCGATGATCAGGTCGCTCACGGGCTGCTTGCTGTTCACGATGAGCTGTCGAGCCTCGCGCGCCGAAAGCTGGTTCACGACATCGGTCAGCAGTGGCCTCAGCGCCAGGAGTGCTGCATCGACGCCCGGCTTTGCCGGCACGCCGGCGAGCGAGGCAAGATCGCCGAGCTTCTGCAACAGAGCGTTGGCTTGTGCGACAGTGTCCGCCGTCGCCTTGCCGTCGGCGAATCCGACCAGCACGTCGATATAACGTTGCAGGATGACCAACCCATTGCGCAGTCGTCTGGTGTCTGGCGGATCGCCAATGTCGGAGAACAGCGGCGCGTCGCGGTTGCACAGGCCCAGCACCACCCCGGTGCTCCGCATCGAGGTATAGCTGCACGTATCTTCAGCGGGCGCCGGACGATTGGGCGCGTTTCGCGTCCCGAGACTGCGTTCCGCAATCGAGAGGTCGTCCAGCAGCGGCTGACCGACCGCGTTCACCGTGTCGAACACTGTGGAGAACTGGTGTATCTGATCGACCGGCGCGGTCGCGCACGCGGCGAGCCAGGCGATCGGCATTAGGCCGATCCCGCAGAGCAGCGCCGAGCGCGGTCTCGCGCCCGTGCCGCCGCGCCCTTGCTGTCGTTGCATTGGTGCCCCCTTCGGGTCATGCCACAGTCCCCGTCAAATGTTGCACGCCGTTTACGGTCCGCTGTGAGCTCGATCACAGCCGGCGGACATTGTTTTCATGGCTGAATCCCAGTCCGCTGCGAGTACCGTTGACCAGCGATGTGCCAGCATTCATTGACTGGGACGGAGCAGGGGAGGCCGCCATGCCAGCAAAGCCGCGCGTCATCACGATCGAGGAGCACTACCAGGACCCCGACGTGGTGCGGGCCTACGCGCCCGAGGACGCAGCGCCAGCTTCCCGCCATCGCCGAGCGGCTGAACGACCTCACCGGCCTGCGCATCAAGGAGATGGACGAAGCCGGCATCGACATGCAGGTGCTGTCGCACGCCAATCCCGGGCTGCAGAAGATGGACGCCGAGACCGCGGTGCGCCTGGCGCGCATCGCCAACGACCGGCTGGCGGAAACGGTGCGCGCGCATCCCGACCGGTTCGCCGCCTTCGCCGCCATCCCGACGCCCGATCCGAAGGCCGCGGCCGACGAACTGGAGCGCGCGGTGACGCAACTCGGCTTCAAGGGCGCGCTGATCAACGGCACGACCAACGGCGTGTTCTTCGACGACAAGCGCTTCTGGCCGATCTGCGAGCGCGCCGCGGCGCTGGACGTGCCGCTCTATCTGCATCCCACCATGCCGCACCCGGCGGTGATCGACACCTACTACAAGGACTACGCGCAGGACTGGCCGATGCTCCTGCGCGCCGCCTGGGGCTTCACCGTGGAGACCGCGACGCAGGGCGTGCGCATGGTGCTGTCCGGCGTGTTCGACGCCTATCCGAACCTCAAGATCATCCTGGGCCACCTGGGCGAGGGCCTGCCGTTCCTGCTGTGGCGCATCGACATGGGCTTTGCGCGCGGCGGCGGCAGCCGCTCATTCCGCGACGTGTTCTGCGAGCATTTCTACATCACCACCAGCGGCTTCTTCTCCAACCCGGCGCTGCTGTGCTGCGTGCAGGAGCTGGGCGTGGACCGCATCATGTTCTCGGTCGACTATCCGTTCGTCGCCAACAAGCCGGGCACCGACTGGCTGCCGACCATCCCGCTCTGCGCCGAGGACAAGGCGAAGATCGCCAGCGGCAATGCGGTGCGACTGCTGCTGTGAAGCTGTGACGGCCATACCTACGCGTTCGCCAGATGTCGCGTACCCCAGAGGAAGCCGACCGCCGCCGATGCGATCGCCGCGATCGGCGACGAACTCGGCGTGTTCGACGACTGGATGGAGCGCTATCAGTTCATCATCGAACTCGGCCGCAAGCTGCCGCCGTTTCCCGACGCCTGGACGGACGATGCGCATCGCGTGCCGGGCTGCCAGAGCCGGGTCTGGATGGAGGGCGCGCTGACCGACGGCAGGCTGTTCCTCGCCGGCATATCCGATGCGGCGATCGTGTCGGGCCTGATCGCGCTGCTGCTGCGCGTCTATTCCGGCCGCACGCCGGACGAGATCGTCGCCACCGATCCGGTGTTCCTGAAGGACCTCGGCCTGCTGGAGGCGCTGTCCACCAATCGCGGCAACGGCATCGCCGCGATGGCGCGCAAGATCCGCGAACTCGCCGCGCTGCAACGCGCGGCGTGACGCGACGCGCCATGTCGGACGGCGTCCGCGTCGCGCTGTTCTTCGCGGCGCTGTTCGCTGCCGCCGCGATCAACACCGCCTTCCTGCCGCTGTGGTTCGCCGATCGCGGCCTGAGCGCCGCGGCGATCGGGCAGATCCTCGGCTTCGCGTCGCTGCTGCGCGTGCTGGCGGGGCCGAGTTGGGGCACGCTCGCCGACCGCATCGGCCGGCGGCGACCGGTGATGCTGGCTGGCGGGCGTCACCGCATCCGCGGCGGCGCTGCTGTATCTCCCGCTGCACGGCTTCATGCCGCTGCTGCTGGTCGCAGCCGTGCAGGGCATCGCCGGATCGGCGCTCAATCCGCTGATCAATTCGCTGGCGCTGGCATTGGCGCGCGCACGGCGCATGGAATACGGGCCGGTGCGCTCCATCGGCTCGATCGCCTACATGGCGGCGAGCGCCGGCGCGGGCTGGCTGCTCTCCGTCACCGGCACCTGGCTGGTGCCGTGGCTGCTGGCGGCGAGCTACGGTTCGGCCACCGCGGTGACGCCGTTCCTGCCGGAGGCCGCCAGCCGCGCCGCGCCGCGCGCGTTCGCCGGCCTGCGCCTGCTCGCCAACCGTCCGTTCCGCCTCGCCGTCCTGGCCAGCGCGCTGATCCAGGGCGCGCACGCCGCGTATTACGGCTTCGCCCCACTCTACTGGCGATCGCAGGGTATGTCCGACGCGGTGATCGGCCTGCTGATGGCCGAAGCCATCGTCGCCGAGGTGGCGCTGTTCGCCTGGGGCCGCCGCCTGATCGAGCGGCTCGGGCCGGCGGGACTGACCGCGTGCGCCGCCGACCGCATCGGCGCTGCGCTGGAGCGTCACCGCCTGCGCGCCGCCCCTTGCGGTGCTGGCCGCGATGCAGTTGCTGCACGCCGCGACCTTCGCGATGCAGCATCTGTCGGCGATGCTGGTGCTGAGCCGCGCCATCCCGCCGGAACGCGCCGCCACCGCACAGGCGCTGCACGCGGCACTGGGCTATGGCGCGCCCGGCGGGCTGCTGATGCTGCTCGCGGGCTTCCTCTACGCGCGCTTCGGCGGCCTGGCGTTCCTGGCGATGGCGGCGATCGGCGGCAGCGCGCTCCTGGTGGTGCGGCCGCTGCGGCGTGCGCTGGGTGGCTTGTGAGCGACCGACAGCCCCGCTAGGCGTTCCGCATCATGCGATGGCTCACAATGCGACGATGGTGGCAGCCCGACATTGCACGCGCCGTGCTCGCCGGTGCTGCTGCGACGATCACGGCTCTGTGGGTCTCGATCTGCGCCGCCGCGCCGGAGTTCCTCTGGCAGGGCATGCGCCTGGCGGCGGGCCATCTCAGCCGCGCCGACGTACTGGGCGCACTGCTGATCGGCATCGTCCTGGCCTTCTTCGTCGAGCCGCTGATGGAGCGCGGCCGCCACCTGCTGACACGGTCAGGCCATCGGCAGCACGCCGTGCAGCGGACCTACGATGGGCTGTTCACCGCGGGGCTGAGCCTTGCGTTCGCGTTTGCCTCCGTTTGTCTGCATGAGGCGATGACCGCCTTTGTCTCTGACCGAGGCCATGCAGCCGAGGACGCCGGCCTGGTTGCGGGCGTCATCCTCACCGTTTCGTGGGCCCTGGTGCCGTTCGCCGTCACGTTCGCTTGGCTTGGTGCCGAGGTCCGCGGAATTGCAGTGGCGCTGGGCGGCATCGCCGCCGCATCGCCGTTCGTCGCGGGGTGGCTGTTCGAGTGGCCGCTCGACTCGGTGATCGCGACCGCGCTGCCCTGCCTCGCGATCCTGGCACTCGGCTATCGGGCGCTCGCTTGGCACCGCCTTGCGCGCTACGTGGCCGGCGTGGCGGTGGTTTGGCTGCTCCTGGCCCTGCTGTTCGATGCGGCGCTGCCGCGGCTCGGGCTCGAGCGGTTCCTGCTGTACGACGCCGCGAACTTCTGGATTGACGTGCGGTTCTACCTCGGCTGGGCGTTGGGCCTGGTGCTGGCGCCCCTGCCGCGTCAGCCCGGCGGCACGCTCGCGACCAGCCGCACCCCGCCAAGCGCGCCGCTGCCGTAAAGCCGCGCGATGACGCTGTAGAACTGCTCCTGTGCGCTGTACGCGCCTTCGCCATGTACGCCGGCGTACTCGGCATGACCGGCGCGCCATGCGGTGAGCCGGGCAGCGGCATAGGGCGCCCAGTCACCGGTCAGGTCGGTGGCGACGACATCGACGAAGCCGCCGGCGCGTAGATCGGCGACATAGTCGTCGATGCGGGTGATCGTCGCGGCGCAGACGATGTCGCGCACGTCGCGCAGGTCGGCGGGCGCGAACGCCGCGCGCATGCACAGGTCCTCGATGAAGCATCCACCGCCCGGGCGCAGCGCCTTTGCCAGCCGCGCCATCAGACCCGGGCGCTCCGGGATGTGCACGATCGCGAGCCAGCTGACCACGGCATCGTACGACGCCTCCTGAACCGGTTGGCTCAACGCGTCGCCGCAGACATGCGTCACGCGGTCGCCAAGGCCGCTGCGCCGCGTGAGGTCCTGGGCAATCGCATCCAGCTGCGGCTGCAACTCGAGTGCGGTGACACGGCAGCCCCACGTATGCGCGAGATAGCGGGCCGGTCCACCGACGCCGGAACCGACATCGAGCACACGGCTTTGCGGACCCAGCGCAAACCGCGTGGCGGCGGCCTCGATCGCCGCGGTGCCGTGGTAGTGCCACTGGTCGAGCGCGAACAACTGCTCGGGCGGGATGCGGTCATGCGGCCCGATCCCCTTTGCCGCCAGGCCGCGCGCGATGCGGTCCAGGTGCGTGTAGAGCGGCATGGCGCCAAGCGGGGCAGTCTGCGCCATGCTCGCGACTCAGTTCGCCATCGCCGGCACCGCGACCTTTACCCCCTTGAATGCCGGCATCACGTCGCGGGCGAACCACTCGAGCTGTTCCAGCGCCTCGTTCAGCGGCACGCCGACCGACAGGCTGACGGTGACGCGATCGAGGCCGGGATAGCGCTCCTCCAGCTTCTTCAGCGCCTCGATCACGTCGTCTGGCCGGCCGGTGAGGAAGCCGCCGGCCTTCACCGCGTCGTCGATGCGCGGCAGTTTTGCCCCCGGCGCACGCTTCGGATCGCGCATGATCTCGATCTGCTCGTCGGTCAGCGCGCGCACCAGGCGCAGCTCGCCGAACATCTTCATGTTCTCTTCGTAGTATTTCGCCGCCGTGCTTCATGCCCTGCTCGACGCTGTCGGCGAGGTAGAACTGGAAGCCCAGCGCCATGCGTTCGCCCAGCTCGATGTGCTGGCCGGCGCGCGCATAGGCCGCCTGGAAGTCCACCATCGACTTGTGCACCGCGCCGCCCTCGGCCGATCCGCCGCCGATCACACCGCGGATGCCGTGCTTGGCCATGAAATCCAGAGCGCGCTGCGTGCCGCCCTGGATCGGCTGCCAGCATTCCACCGGCAGGCGCGTCGGCCGCGGCACCAGCGTGAGCTCCTTCAGCGTGTAGCCGCGATACGGCACTTCCGGCGGCAGCGTGTAGTGCTTGCCCCGGTGGCTGAACGACTCCTCGTTGAATGCCTTGAAGATGATGTCGACCTGTTCCTCGAACAGCTCGCGGTTGGCGGCCTGATCGATCAGCGGCGCGTCGAAACTTTCCACCTCGCGCGTGTGGTAGCCGCGGCCGACGCCGAACACCACGCGCCCGTCCGACAGGATGTCCGCCATCGCATAGTCCTCGGCCAGGCGCAGCGGATGCCACATCGGCGTGATGTTGAAGCCGCAGCCGAGGCGGAGGCGCTTCGTCACATGCGTCAGGTGCAGCGCCATCAGCAGCACGTTGGGGATGCACTCGGTGCCTTCCGGCTGGAAGTGGTGCTCCGCCATCCAGAACGTGCCGTAGCCCAGGCGATCCATCAGCTTCGCCATCGCTTCTGCCTTGCCGAGCGCGGTGGCCAGCCTGTCATTCGGATAGCGCCGGTCGTTGACCGGCGTGCCGCCGTAGCCGACATTCTCGAGATCGATATGGCCCGCATACGAGCTGTCGAATTGCTTGAGCATGGCGTGTCCTCCAGGGTGCCCGCATCGTAGGCGGGTGCCGCGGCTTGGCAACCCGAGCCGACTTCCTGCGGTATGGTCACTCGACCCGGCGACGTGATACGCACGCCGCGATCCCGGCTCGCGTCGGTCGAACAACACAGGAGGAGACAGCGGTGCCCGTTCCCACTGATCTGCTGACCACCGCCATGGCGGCACTCGCGTTCATCCCATGTGCGATGGGCAGCGTGGCGCCCGCCGCAGCACCACAGCCACGCCGTCGCGAAACCGTCATCAACGGGCGCCGCGTCAAGACGGTGGATGTGCACGCGCACTGCATCGTTCCGCCGGCTGCGGCGATCATCAACCATCCGCTCGAAGCCCCGGGCCTGCTGATGCACGACACCAGCACGCGCATCGCGGCGATGGACGCGCAGGGCATCGACGTCGAGGCGCTCAGCATCAACCCGTATTGGTATCGCGCCCCACGCGACGCGGCCGAGCAGCTGATCAAGCTGCAGAACGAGACGCTGGTCGAGTTCTGCGCCGCCAATCCCGATCGCTTCGTCGCCTTCGCCACCGCCGCGCTGCAATATCCCGACCTCGCCGCGCAGCAGGTCGAGCACGCGGTGAAGCAGCTGGGCTTCCGCGGCATCGGCGTCGCGGGCAGCGTCGCCGGCGAGGAGCTGGCCAACCCGAAGTTCCATCCGTTCTGGGCCAAGTGCGAGGAACTCGGCGTCCTGGTCTTCATGCACCCGCTGGGCACGCGCGAGCTGGAACCGTCCGGCCGGCTCGGCGGCAGCGGCCTGCTCACCAACACCATCGGCAACCCGCTGGAGACCACGATCGCGCTGTCACACCTGATCTTCGAGGGGACGCTCGACCGCTTCCCCGGCCTGAAGATCTGCGCGGCACATGGCGGCGGCTTCCTGCCGTCCTATGCCAACCGGTCGGATGCGGTGATCCGCTGCTTCCCCGACCGCGTCGGTCCGCTGCCAAAGAAGAACCCGACCGCCTACCTGCGCGACGGCCAGCTGTTCTTCGATACGATCGTATTTACGCCCGAGGCGCTGCGCCATCTCATCGCGGAATCCGGACCGGGTCAGATCATGATCGGCACCGACTACCCGTTCCCGTGGACCAGCACCGAGGTCGATCTCGTGCTCAACACGCCCGGGCTTACGGATGACGAAAGGATCGCCATCCTGGGCGGCACGGCGGCGCGGCTGCTCGGCATCTCCGGCTGAGCGGCGTCGGCAGGCGATACGCGCCGGAGGACCGTCGCCGCGCGCCGCCCTCCGGCGCCTTCACCTGCGACGGCTCAGGTGCCCGGCAAGCGGCGGAGCGCGCACAGCCTTTTGCGGTCGGCGCAGCCACACCGGTTTGCGCTCAGTTCCTCAGCAGACGCGACGCCCAGTCGGCGATCGTGTCCCCGCTGCCCATGTCGGCCTGCACAAGCCCGTCGATCATGAAGGTCGGCGACACATGGATCCCGTTCTGGCGGGCATACTTGCAGTGCCACTTGATCTCGCGGTCGAGATCCGGGATGGCGAAGGCCTCGGTGAGCCGTACGCCGCTGTATCGCTCGATCCGCGCGATGATGTCGTTGGGCGTGGCGTCGAGATTGGCGCCGCGGCAATGCCGCTCGAACTCGAATTCCTCACGATGCGCGCCCACCGCCGCCATGACGGATTTCGCCGCTGTCTTGCCGCCCTCGAGCGTCGAGGCGGCGAGGATGCAGCGCACGATCACCCCCGAGGTACATGTGCCAGGGCTGTGACTGAAGACGGATCTTGATGGTGATGCGGTCTTCGCCCGCCTGCGCGAGCAGGCCGTCGAATTTGCCCAACGCCCGCACGGAGAACGGGCAGGTCGGTTCGAGGAAGGCCTCGAGCACGCGAGATCCGTGGCCCCAGACCAGCGGATCGGCGTGCCATGCAGCTTGCGTCATGTGGTGTTTCCTGTTCGCCCGGTTCGGTCGGCGGCACACGCCGTAGGGCGCGAGGGCTACCGGATCGGGCGGAAGTCGTCCATGCGCGCCGGGCCGCGCGGATTGACCCACCCCCATGGACTTCGAGAATGCAGCAAGCCGGCGGAACCGGGAGGAGCGACATGACCGAAGCCACGGCAAACCCACCCACCCTGCCGCGCGCGGAGCCGGAAGCGGTCGGCATGTCGTCGGCGCGGCTCGCCCGGATCGTTCCCGCGCTGAACGCCGAGATCGAACGCGGCCAGCTGCCCGGCGCGGTGATCGCCATCGCGCGGCGCGGGCGCCTCGTGTTCCACGCCGCCGCCGGCCATCTTGGACCGGACCGAAGCGCACCGATGCCGCTCGACGCGCTGTTCGCCATCGCCTCCATGACCAAACCCGTCACCGGCGTGGCCGGGCTGTTGCTGTGGGAGGAGGGCCGGATCGGTCTGGCCGATCCGGTCGAGCGGTTCCTGCCGCAACTCGGAGACCGGCGCGTCGCGGTGCTGAACGAGCGTGTCCTCGCCGGGCAGGGTCCGATCGCGACCGTGCCCGCCGAACGACCGATCACGATGCTGGATCTGATGCGCCACACCTCCGGCCTGACCTATGGCGGGCGCGGCACCACCGCCGTGCACCGTCTCTACCCCGAGTCCTCGAACGTCGCGGGCGCCGGCCTCGATGCCGCCGGGCTCCTGGAACGGCTCGCGGCCACGCCGCTGCTGTACCAGCCCGGCACCGTCTGGGAATACGGACTGTCGATCGACGTCATCGGCCTGGTGGTGGAGGCGCTGTCGGGCCAGAGCCTCGGCGCATTCATGGAACAGCGTCTGTTCGGTCCACTCGGCATGGTGGACACCGGCTTTGTTGTGCCACAGGACAAGGTGGCACGCCTTGCCCGCCCGTTGCCGCGCGACCCGGATACCGGCGCGGCGCAGTCGGTGCCGGACCGCGCCCAGGCGCTGCGGTTCGAGTGCGGGGGAGGGGGACTGGCGTCGACCGCGCTCGACTACCTCCGCTTCGCGCAGATGCTGCTGGGCGGCGGCGTGCTGGGCGAAACGCGCATCCTGGGCCGCAAGACCGTCGAGGCGATGCGGACCGACCGCCTGACGCCGGACATCGAGAACCGCATCGCCGCGCTCGATCCCAACTCGGAGGGCTACGGTTTCGGTCTGACGGTCGCGGTGCGCGAACGGGCGAGCACACTGATGGGCGGTCCGGGGGAATTCTATTGGAACGGCGCCTACGGCACGCTGTGGTGGGCCGATCCGGCGGAGGACCTGGCGGTGGTGTTCATGGCCCAGGTGCCGGGGGAGCAGCGGCGGCGCTGGCGGCCGCTGATCAATGCGCTGGTGTATCAGGCGTTGGCGGAGTGAGGTGGTCCCGGACGGGTCGCCGGGCCGCAGTCGGATCGTGACCTAGCCGGCGCGGGCAGCGGCAAGACGCTGCTCGGACAAATGCCGGTAATCTGGATCCGACACGAAACGATCCAGCAGGCTGTGGCGCTGCAGACCAGCGGCCCTTTCGAAATGTTCGATTATCTGCCGCAGTCCACGCTGGATCTTGGGGAACTCCCGGGGATCTTCGACATCGTTGGTGATATACGGAACCACCAGCTTGCGGTGTTCGACCTCCACGACGACCTGTCCGCCTTCGGTCACGCCGACGCGCAATGCCGCGAAATTTGGTGCCCTGAGCGCCGCCATCGTCGCGTAAACCGGCTTTTCCGCATCCCCGTCGGGCAGCGGATTGAAGGCGTAGGCCCATCTCGACCGCTTATCATGGTCGTAGCCCGGCGTCGTCGTCGCGAATGCCTGCAGCACATCCTTCAGCAACAGGACAAACCGCTCCCGAAAGGGTTCTTTGCACTGATTATGGCCAAGCGTTGGACCCATATTCCGTACCCTCGACAGCACCTGCCCGGCCGGGGCCGACCCGCTGTGCGCGACGGATCGTACTTGGCGCCCGGACTGCCAGCAAGCGTTGCCCCGCCGCATGCAGCGGGGACCAGCCTCGAAGGCGTATGCGTCGAAATTGTGTAGGCGAGCAAACCCGCAAGGGCGGGCGGAGACGCCGCCTTCTCAGTCGGCGGCCATCGCCCGCTCCGCGCCGCCCACCACCTGTGCCAGCATCGCCGCCGCATTCCGGTGCAGGATCCGCTCGCGCGCCTCCTCGCCGATCTGTGCGTCCTCGAGCGCCTTTCGGGTCCAGTCCACGCCGAACGCGCTGCCGTCGGTGCCGCACACGATCCTCTCGGCACCGTACAGGCTCACCGCCGCCTCGATCGCGCGGGGACCGAACGAGTTGCAATCCACGTACACCTTCGCCTTGCGGAAGCGCGACGACGGCAGTTCCTCCTCCGGCGTGTCGAGCAGGCTGCGGTGATCCATGCGCTCGACCTCGTAAGGGATGTTGCCGCCCAGGTTGTGCACGACGACCGTCACGTCCGGGTACTCCGCCAGGACATCGGTCAGGCACAGCGTGACCATCACCGACGACAGGCTCGCCTGCATGTCCAGCGTGCCGTTGCGGCGGCGCGCGTTGTCGGTATCCCCCGTGACCTTGGGGAAGGCGTCGCCCGGCCGCGGGCCGTGGTGGATCAGCAGCACCGCGCGGTGGCGGCTGGCGACCTCCAGCAACGGCCGCGCCGCCTCGGCGTCGGCGCGCGTGAGGAAGTAGTTGCCGGGCAGTTGTGCGCCGACCACGCCCGGCAGCGCGAGCGCCCGCTCGAATTCCCCGACGGCGGTCGCCATGTCCGTCAGCGGCAGCGCGGCGAAGGCGGCGAAGCGGCCGGGATGCTTCTCGCAGATCGCGGAGAACCCGTCGTTGACGCGCCGGCACAGCGGCAGGGACACCTCCGGCGGCTGCGACTCGATCCAGCAGAACGAACCGAGCAGCGACAGCACGCTGGTCCCGACGTCCTGGCGGTCCATCCGTTCCAGATGAAAATCGACATCGTCGAACGCCTTGGCGAGCGGCTCTTCGCCCATCCGCGACCTCAGTACCTCGACGCCGTCGTCGTTGCGCAGGATGCGCGGCTCCCTGGCGCGGGCGCGCAGGGCGTCGGCGATGTCGGCGGGCCTCCAATGGGTGTGCATGTCGATCATCATGGCTGTTTCCTCCGCGATTTCTTCGGCAGCTTAGCCCCGCGGCGGCGGACCGCAAACTCAGTGCGCCGTGCCGTGGCCGTGCCGATGGTGTAGGTCGGGATAGTGCGGATGGCGGTGCACGAGGCGCGCGTGGCGGTGCCGGTGGGTATGCGGCTCGCCGGGTGGGTCGGTCGGCGCGTGTTCATGCCGGTGGTGTGCGTCGTGGCGATGGCGGTGCTCGTGCTCCATCGGTTCGTGGATGTGATCGTGCTCGTGCCGTTCGGTCAGGTGCAGCCAGATGCCAAATGCCATCAGGCCGCCGGCCGCGAGAAGGTTGATCGACAGCGCCTCGTCCAGCATCGCGACCGCGAGCACGGCGCCGACGAACGGCGCGAGCGAAAAGTAGGCGCCGGTGCGTGCGGTGCCCAGGTGGCGCAGCCCGAGGATGAACAGCGCGAGGCTCACGCCGTAGCCCAGGAAGCCGACCAGCGCGACGGCAGCCAGCGTGCCGGGCAGCGGCGGCGCGGCGCCCTGCGCGAGCGCGAGGGCCAGGTTGACCGCGCCCGCCACCAGTCCTTTCAGCATGGCGATCTGCACCGGATCGGCTGAGGACAGCTTGCGCGTCAGGTTGTTGTCGATGCCCCAGCACAGGCACGCCGCGGCGATCAGCATCCCGCTCCCCTGGAACGACGTTGTGCCTCGCCACGACAGCAACGCTGCGCCGGCCACGATGGCGAACGCGCCGAGCAGCAGGCGTCGGTCGACATTCTCGCGGAACACGACCCAGGCGATGCCCATCGTCGCAACGCTTTCCAGGTTCAGCAGCAGCGAGGCGGTGGCGGCATCGGTCTGCGCCAGCCCGAGCATCAGCAGCAGCGGACCGAGCACGCCACCGGCCAGGATCACCAGCGCGAGCCAGGGCAGGTCCGACAGCCGCAACGGCGCCTCGACGGGCGGGATGCGCAGCGCGGCGCGCGACAGATGGATGCCGGCCAGGCCGATGCCCGCGCCGCAGTACAGCAGGCCAGCCATCAGCCACGGATCGACGGCGCCCAGCAGCAGCTTGGCGAACGGAGTGCTGGCGCCGAAGAGCACGGCGGAGGCGAGGGCAAGCGAAATTCCGGTCGGCATGCGGTCAACGTAGCTCGCTGCGTGGACGAAGGTGGTCTACCGCCGCCGCCTCACGGGTATGTGACACGATCGCGGGGAATGCCGCCCGACATTGCTCGGTTCTGGCATCAGATGGGGGTGCAACCGGACGACGGATGAGAGGAGGAGTTCGATTCGCTGTGAGCCCGTTCATAGGAGCGACGGCACGCAGTGCATAGCCGTAGACAGCCATTCGAACGCACGGAGGAAACGACGCGATGCCGCTGCAGGTGGTCAACGGGGCACAGACGATATGCGCGTTCGGCAGTTCGCCCTCCAGCCTGACGGTGCTCCCGGTGAATCGCACGATGATCGCGCAGCAGCCGAAGGCTACCGTTCAGGACAGCGTTCCGATGGTCAACATCATGCCATTCGGTCTCTGCATGAGCCCGTCCAATCCGCAGGTCGCCGCGGCCACCGCGGCGGCGCTGGGCGTGCTGACGCCGCAGCCCTGCATACCCGCCACATCTGCACCCTGGGCGCCCGGCGCGGTGACCGTCGAGATCGACCACCAGGTGGCGCTCGACAATCTCTCGGTCTGCAACTGCATGTGGGGCGGCGTGATCAGTATCGCCGACCCCGGCCAGCAGTCCGTGGAGACGCCGTGAATGGACAGCATCGTCGGCAAACTGAGCCAACTCGGCATGCGCCTGCGGATCCTGACGTATCTCGGCCTGCATGAGGAAAGACGTGGAGGGCGACCCGTTCCTGCTCACCTCCGTCCGGGGTAGCGAGGGCATCTCGCAACCGTTCAGCTTCCGTCTGGAGATGCACCGTGACCCGAACCGGCCGTATATACTGCCGTCGGCCCTGGTCAATACGCCCGTGCACTTCGGCATCCGAATCCGGAAAGACCCCTACGGAAGTGAGCACTATCCTCGCTACATCTACCGGACCGGTATGATCGAGAGTGCGCAGGTCAAGTTCCTGAACCAGACGGTCAAATCCAATGTCTGGCACTACACGATCGACGTCGTGCCGGCGTTCAGGTTGCTGGACCGGGAGGTCCTGTTCCGCGTCTTCGAGAATATGGATGTCAGGCAGATCCTGAAGGAAGTGCTGGCAAATACCGACCGCCCCTATCTTCACGTCGACTTCAGCGGCATCGAGTCCGAGCCGTTCCCCGTGCTGCCGTACTGCGTGCAGTTCGGCGAGAGCACCTTCAATTTCGCGTCCCGGCTGATGGCGCAGTTCGGCATCTGGTACTATTTCCTCAACGGCGAGATCCCGCCGGCGCCCGATCCGCCGCAGCTCCGGAATGGGCGCATGGTGCTGGGGAAATCCAAACCACCGTCGAAGCCCTGCTGGCTGCCCGACCTCAGGGTGGAGAATCTCAAGGAAGACGGCGAGATCGACGACGAGGAGACGGTCGCCCATCTGATGCAGTCGGCCACGCCGACGGCGCAATGGATCAGAAGCGGCGGTTTCAACCCGGTTCAGCCGACGGTGCCGTTCAGCAGCACGGCGAGGGTCGCGCCGATTCTCAATGTCATGGGCGAGCCGGGGACCTTGCCGGCGGAGGATCGCTCGCACTACCGAAGCGAGCTGTTCGGCCTGTCGGCAGCGAGCAACGCCCAGGCAGGCCTGCACGCACAGTCACGCATGAGCGGCGCAGAAGCCTGCGTCTGGACGTTGGACGGCAGCACCAAGAACGCCACCCTGGTTGCCGGATTGACCATCAACACCTGGGAGCCGGAGGGCAACGCCAAGCTCAAGGCGCGCCTCGTCAATCATCTCGAGATCGCCGCCTATGAATGGGGCTACGAATACAATGTGGGAACGAACATCTGGCTGGCGTTCCGCAATCTCGTGAAGCCTCTGACGACAGTCTCTGGCGCTGCGCAGTTCGCGTCCAACGCCGCGGCGCAGAGCCTGGGCAACTGGCTGCAGAACCGGTTCCCCTACGATATGCAGAAGCTGTGGCGAAACGAGACGCAGCATCTGGCCGGGGGCGACGCCAATCTGACCGTTCCGTATTTCGACACGTTCGTGCTGGGAGGGCTCCTGGCGACGGTTTCGTCGCTGATTCCCGCGGTGGAATCCAGCATCGAGCAGGTCATCAAGTCGGAAGGCGACGACTACGGCAACAGCTTCCAGGCGCTCTACTGGGAAGACGGCTGGCCGCGGCAGGTGCCGCTGCCGCAGGGCGCAAAGCCGATCGCCGGCGGCCCGCACCTCGCGACGGTCATCGGCCCCAGGGGGGTCAATCCGGATGGCGCGATACCGATCCATGCCGAACAGCTGGGCCGCGTCCGGATCCGCTTTCCCTGGCAGCGCTCGCTCCCGCCGCAGTCCGGCACCGAAGGTGCCGGCGGCGATGGGCAGGACACGGATCCGCTGAAGTCCGACCGCCGCGCCTGCTGGGTCAGGGTCTCGCAGGCCTGGGCCGGTCGGGGATTTGGCTGGCAGTTCCTGCCGCGGATCGGCGAGGAAGTGATCGTGCAGTTCATCAACGGCGATCCCGATCAGCCGGTCATCACCGGACGCGTCTACAACGCCGACGGCGGCAATTCGAACCTGCCGTTCCGCGCGGGCCAGACCGACGCGTCGCGCTACACGGTCGACGACTGGCTGCAGCCCGGCGGCTTCAGTGATTTCCGCTTCAATGGACTGCAGACCAGCAGCGTTCCGGCGGGTGACCATAAGCGCTACCACCTGATGCGCTTCGACGACACCTACGGCGACGAGCAGCTGCTGCTGCGTTCGCAGGGCCGGATGGACGAGACCGCGAGAGGCTCGCGCTACGAAACCACCGAAGGCGATCGCCATGTCCAGGTGGTCGCCGGTAAGGACGCCGACGGCAAGCCCCACGGCGGCGGCTCGTCGTTCACCACCGTCGGCGGCGAGTACGATCTGCATGTTGGCAAGGACCGCTACGAGAAGGTGGACGGCGGCTACCAGCTCAGCGTCAAGGGAAAGTCCCAGATCCATCTGCAGAGCGATTGCGGGGCGGTCGTCGAAGGCGTGCTGAGCCTGAGCGCCGACTCGATCGTCCTCCAGGCGGCGCAGAAGATCACGCTGAAGGTCGGCAACAGCACCGTCGTGGTGAACGCGGGCGGCACCTGGCTGGATGGACCGATCGTCCCGCTGCAGCAGGGAGGGGCGGCGGACAGCGCGGCATCGGTGACCATCAA
Organism: uncultured Alphaproteobacteria bacterium; assembly: GCA_963812075.1. Taxonomy (GTDB): domain Bacteria; phylum Pseudomonadota; class Alphaproteobacteria; order Acetobacterales; family Acetobacteraceae; genus JAMXLO01. The sequence goes on along the minus strand of CAWETN010000008.1, from coordinate 381,051 downwards.
GGATATCGCCGATGCGGCCAAGGCCGATCCGGGCGACCACGCCAACCAGCGTCAGGCCTCGCACGGCGGCAAAGGTGGACCGCGGGGCCAGCACACCGTGCTGCCGCCGGTCGGCGTGCGAGGGCGTTCTGGTGGAGGCGGCCTCTTTTTCGACTTCGATGCGCTGGGCGCTGAAGGAGTAACGGCGTGAGCACGACCGTCCGCGATGCGTGCGCGGCCTCCGCCGCCGGCGTGGGCGTCGGTCGCAAGGGCCGGCTGCGGGTGGATCTCGTCGATGCCGCATTCGCCGACGCGGTCGTGCGCGATCTGAACGACATAAGGCGCACGGCTGCCGGGCGTGCGCTGTTCCGCGACCTCGGTGCAGCCCGCTGCAACGTTCATGTCGTGAAGCCGGATCCGCCAACCGATCCGCCGAACGCCTGGACGCGCATGCCGGACCCGGACGGCGGCACGGATGCGGCGATCATGGTGGTCTACGATCCGGCAGACTGGCCAGGTCCGAGCGCGCTTGGCGGCCTGCCGAGTGACGTGATCCTGTTTGGCCGCCTGGTGCACGCGCTGGCGATCGTCACCGGCACGTTCGATCTGGTCCACGCCGTCGAAGCAATATCGCCGGCGATGGCGGCTTATCTGCGGGAACGGACGCAACGGTGAGCGGTGCCTCCCGCGGTGCGGCCGATCTCGTGCTGAGCTGCCAGCCGAGCCGGGCAGGCGATCGCCTGGTCTTCCCGTACAGCATCACCAATCGCGGGTCCGCCGACGTCTACGTCATGGACGCACTGGGCGGTGTCGACGCGTCGGGTGCCGCAAAGCCGAACACGCAGTGGGTCGTGGTGCTCGCCGGGCCTGGAAGCGATGCGACGGTGGCCCGGATGATTCCCCCATTGCCGACCGACCGCAGAATCGCCATGCCGGTCATCCCGCTGGCACGCCGCCTGCGTCAGGGCGAAACGCTGGAGGGTCGCATCGAAATTCCTGAGCCGCTCGCCGAGACAAGTCCCTATTTCGGCGATCTGCCGCTGCGTCGTTACGAGGTCGTCGCGGTCGGGGGCGTGGTGCTCAGCGTCGGCTACTGGAGCGGCGGCAGTAACACGCTGGTGGCGGTGCCGACCGACTATGCCCCTGACCACGTCATTGTCCACACCGCCGATCCAGCGCGCAGCGCGCACTGCGTGTCGGTGCGATTGCCGGCGCAGGGGCTGCAATTGTTCCGCCGCACGGACCGGTTTCCGCGCCTCGCCGAGGCCACATCGCCAGTCCCCGTCTCACGCCCTGCCGCCGCGGTCGCCTGACCCCTGGGCTTGTCCCGCCGCTGGTTCCTTTCCACACTCGTGGCCGCAACGAGAATGCTCAGGGAGACGACGATGCCGAGATTGTCAGCTGCTGGCTGCCTTGCGCTGCTTGTCACCACCGCCATGCCGGCCGGTGCCGCGCCCTACATGATCGTCGGCAACGACGAGAAGCCGGGCACCGACGCGCAGGGCAAGCCGGTGGTGAACCCCGCCGGCAACGACACCGTGGTGATCTTCGACCTCGCGAACCCCGAGGAGCCGAAGGTCGCGGCCACGCTGAAGCTGGAGAATTCCATCGTCGGGCCGCCGACCAATCTCGACATCGCGCCCAACGGCAGCATCGCGCTGGTGGCCGATGCGATGACCGTCGCCGAGGAGGGCGGCGCGCGCAAACTCGTGCCGACCGACAAGCTGTTCGTCATCGACCTCAAGGCGAACCCGCCGGCGCTGGCGCAGACCGTCACCGTCGGCAAGCAGCCGTCCGGCCTGTCGTTCAGCCCGAAAGGCGACATGGCGTTGGTCGCCAACCGCGCCGACGGCACGATCAGCGTGCTGAAAGTGGACGGCACCAACGTGACGCAGACCGACACCGTGCAGGTCGCGCCCGGCGTGTCGCACGTGGTGTTCACGCCCGACGGGAAGCATGCGCTGGCGCTGAAGTCGCCGGACAACAAGGTGGCGGTGCTCGAGATCGAGGGCGGCAAGGTGAGCTACAACAAGCTCGACATCCCGACCTACCCGTTCCCCTACAACATCGTGGTCTCGCCCGATTCGAAGCTGGCGCTCACCGCCGACAACGGCGGCGGCGGCTCGTCCGACGGCAACGCGGACGCGGTCACGGTGATCGACCTGGAAGGCGCGCACCCGCATGCCATCGCCCATGTCACGGTGGGCGATGCGCCCGAGGGCCTGGCGATGAGCCCCAAGGGCAACGTCGCCGCGGCGCTCAACGTTGATGGCTCGAACATGAAGCAGGCGTGGTTCCACCACCCGAACGGCAGCGTCACCGTGCTGGGGATCCAGGGCAAGACGGTGACGCCGATCGCTACGGTCGAGGTCGGCGCCTTCCCCGAGCCGATGGGGTTCTCGCCGGACGGCCGCTATTTGTATGTCGGCAACTACGCAGACCAGGATTTTTCCATCCTGAAGGTGGACGGCACGACCGTCACCAACACCGGCAAGCGTTTCAAGGCGGGCGGCCATCCGGCGTCGATGCGGATGGGGCCGTCATAGCCCGTTGCAGCGCCACCGCGGACGATCGTTGTCCGAAACCGGGTCGTGCGGCGGTTCGTGTGGCGCTGACGGTGGTGCCGCGATATCGGCGTCGGCTTGGCTCAGGCGACAGGAAACGAAAAATGCACACGGATGAGCGAGGATGAACGCGAATGGCGCGCTGGCACGGTCCGCGGCTCAGGCGTGCGGGCCAGTGTCGGTTTCAGCCAGTGTTTGCGTCATCCCTCTGATCAGCGTGCATCTGGGTTTTTGTTTCTTACCGCGACCGCCAACGCATGGTATCGGTGCAGCAACGCGAGTTCGCCCCGGGACCCGGTGATCTGTCGGTTGGCAGTACATGGCGTGTGCTTGGCGCTGCCGCGCATTCACGGTTATCTGTGACGCCTCGGCGGAAGGGAAGCACAGCATGAACGTCTCACTCGAGATCGCGGAGCGGCCGCGCGCGGCCAGCTCGACAGACTTCGAGGCGATCATCATCGGTGCCGGCATTTCCGGCATCTTCATGCTGTATCGCCTGCGGGAACTCGGCATGACGGCGCGGGTGTTCGAGACCGGCACCAATGTGGGCGGCACCTGGTACTGGAACCGCTACCCCGGCGCCCGCTTTGATTCGGAAAGCTGGACCTACGGCTACTCGTTCTCCAAGGAGCTGATGCGGGAATGGGACTGGAAGGAGCACTTCTCTCCGCAGCCCGACACGCTGGAGTATCTGAACTACGTGGCCGACAGGTTCGACCTGCGACGCGACATGCAGTTCCGCAGCACGGTGTCAGCCGCGCATTGGGACGATGCGGCCAACCGATGGACCGTGACCCTGGAAAGCGGGCAACAGGCGACGTCGCGCTTCCTGTGCACCGCCCTCGGCATCCTCTCCGCCCACACGCTGCCGGCCATCCCGGGCCGCGACAGCTTCCTTGGCCCGGCGTATCATCCGGCGCGCTGGCCGCACACGCCGGTGGACTTCACCGGCAAGCGCGTCGGCATCATCGGCACCGGCGCGACCGCGATCCAGGCGATCCCGGAGATCGCGAAGCAGGCGAAGCAGCTCACGGTGTTCCAGCGCAGGCCGAACTGGGCCGCGCCGCTGCACAATGCGAAGATCGGCAAGACGGAGATGGAGGCGATCAAGGCGCGCTACGACGAGATCTACGCCCACTGCGCCTCGACGCCGATGTGGTTCATCCACCAGGCCGACCCCCGCAAGACCCTCGACGTGCCGCCCGACGACCGCGAGGCGTTCTGGGAGAAGCTCTATGCGGAGCCGGGCTTCGGCATCTGGCTGGGCAACTTCCGCGACATCGGCGTCAACGAGCAGGCCAATGCCGCGATCAGCGACTTCATCGCCCGAAAGATCCGCCAGCGCGTGAAGGACCCGCAGGTCGCCGAGAAGCTGATCCCGAAGGACCATGGCTTCGGCTCGCGTCGCGTGCCGCTGGAGAGCGGGTACTTCGAGGCGTACAACCGCGACAACGTGAAACTGGTCGATACGCTCAACGACGAACCGATCGAGCGGATCACGCCGCGCGGCATCCAGACCACCAGGCGGGAGCACGAATTCGACATCCTGATCTACGCCACCGGCTTCGACGGGGTGACCGGCGCATTCGACCGCATCGACATCCGTGGCGCAAACGGCGTGCGGCTGAAGGATGCCTGGGCAGAGAGCCCGCGCACCTATCTGGGCATGCTGGCGGAGGGCTTCCCCAACATGCTGATGGTGCTGGGGCCGCACACCGCGCGCGGCAACATCCCGCAGGCGGTCGAACACAGCGTCGAGTTCCAGACCGGCATTCTGCGGTTCATGCGGGAGCACGGTTATACGCGCGTCGAGACGCGACCCGAACAGGTGGCGGAGTGGACCGAGACCGTGATCCAGGCGGCCGAGAAGCTGCTGTCATCCAAGGTGGAACTCCTGGCAGACCGGGGTGAACCGCAACGTGGAAGGCCGCACCGTGCGCCGCGTGCTGGGCTACAACGGCCACGGCATCCACTTCCGGCGCAAGACCGACGAAGTCGCCGAGGGCGGATATCAGGAGTTCGTCTTCGGTTAATTGCCCACCGACTGTACCTTGGAGAAATCGACCGACAGCGCACCCATCTGCAACTGGATGCTGTTCGACTGGTTCTGTACGCCCGTCGCGGTGCCGGTCACGCTGAACGGCAGCGCAGCCGTCGTGCCGTCGGCGTTTGCCCCGGCCACAGCCACCTTGTAGCTGCCGTCCGGCAGCGTGCGGCCGGAGCCGTCCTTGCCGTCCCAGTTCCAGGTGTTGCTGCCCTTGGCGGCGATCTGCGTCACGTCGCGCAGTTTCTTGCCGGTGTCGTCGTAGATCGCGATCTCCACCGGTTCGGCCGCCGGTGCAGTGAACAGGATCGTGCCCTTGCCGTTCTGCAGCGGCACGTGGTCGGAACTGACCGTCACCTGCTTGCCGGTCATCGCCGAGGCCTGCATCACCTCGCCGGCCTGGGTGAGCTGAATCAGCTGGGTCAGGCTGGTGTTGGTGTTGATCTGCTGCTCGACCGAGGAGAACTGCACCAGCTCGGAGGTGAACTGGTTGGTGTCCAGTGGACTGGTCGGATCCTGGTTCTGCAACTGCGTCATCAGCAGCTTCAGGAAGTCGCCGAAATTCGCCGACAACGAATTGAGCGCGGCATTGCCGGTCGATGCGGCTGCACCCGTGCTGGCGGTGGCCGCCGCGGTCTGCTGGGCGGCGACGGAGGCGATGCTCATCGGTCGTTTCCTTGCGTCATGCGGTGATGTCGACGCCGCCGCGCACCCAGCCTGGCGGCGCTACGGCAGAGAGTTCGAGAACATCCCCGTCCGGCGCGCCGGCCTGCCGCCGCCGCTGCCCGCCATTGCGCGGCGCGCCGTGCGAGCCGTCGTTGCTGGGCCCGCCAGCAGCCACGCCTGGCGCCGGCGCGGTGGTCGGCTCGCTCCGCGGCGCCGCATCGGGCGGTGCGACATGGAAGGTGACGCTGCGGCCCTCAGGCGGCACGCCGGCCTGGTCGAGCGCGCGCTGCAATTGCGGCTGGTCGCGCAGCAGCAGCGTCAGCGTCTCCGCCTTCTCGACGGTGATCTCGACGCGCGCCGGCGCCTCAGGCGGGCGCTCGATCCGCACCTCCACATGGCCCAGCTCCGGCGGATCGAGCCGAACCGTGAGCCGCGTCGCGCCGTCGGGCGCATGCCCCATCTGCACCAGGGCCGGTGCCAGCTGTGCGGCTGGCGACGCGCCGTGCGCCGCCGTCGTAGCGGAAGCGGGCGTCGCTGCGTCGGCGGGTTCGGGCCGCGGCGTTGGCGGCTCGGGTGCTGGCGCCAGGACCGACAACGTCGGGTCGGCGGCGGCAGGCGGGGGCGCAACGGACGTAGCGACGGGCGTATCGGCGTCGGGCGAAGGGGACGGCGCATCGAACGGCGCGGCCGGCTTAGCCTCTTGCGGGTTGGTGACGATCGGCGGGACCGCTGCAGCGTGCTCCGTGCCTGCGGCCTGTGGCGGTTCGAGGCCGGTCCGGGGCGTCACGCGTGGCACAGGCCCGGGGCTGTCTGCCGTGACCGGCATAGTGGCTGGCGCCGCCACCGTTGTCGGCGGTGCGGGCGGTTAAATCGCGTTGGCTTCGGCCGCGTCCGCTTGCTTGGGCGTACCGCGACGCGCAGGCGACGTTTGGCGGTCACCGGTGCCCGGGATGGCAGCCCGCGGTGCGGGCGTGATCGCTGCGGGCATCGCCGGTGTGGACGCGACTGCCACGAACTGGGGCGGCTGCGGCGATGGCTGTGCCGCACCATCGGCCGGCGGTTCGGCGCTGACAGCCGAGGCAGTGACCGGCGTATCGGTGGATGCCGCGGGCGGCTTGCCCTGCATCGCCGGCGGCAGCCATCGCGGCGTGGCCTTCGACTGATCCGCGCCCGCGGCGGATGACATGCCAGAGGACGTCGTGTCGGCCGCTGCGGTGAGCAGCTTCTCGAGCTCGCTCAGGAAACCGATGGGCGTGACTGGCACGGCGCCGTAGTTCGCCGTCGCAGCCATCGCCTGCGGCAGGGATGCCGCGGTAGGGATCGGCGTCGTAACTGCAACGGCTGACGGCATGGCGGTCGCTCCTGACTGCGAGCATGTGCAACCGTTGTGCCAGCCGCCAGCGCGACGATTGCGCCCGCAAGGACACCGGGTGAGCTGGTCCATCGGCACAATCTGCCCGGCCGTCCGTGCCTCCCTGGCGGCGAAACGCCGCGGAGTCCGCGGGAAACATCAGCGCCGGGGTTGGCACGCTTTCTGCCACTCAACCCGCGAACGAACGAGCGGAGCAATCCCATGTCATTGTTCGGCGCTATGAACACCGCGATCAGCGGGCTGAATTCGCAGTCCAACGCGTTCGGCAACATCAGCGACAACGTCGCCAACGCGCAGACCGTCGGCTACAAGCGGGTCGACACGAGCTTCATCGACTACCTGACCACCAGCACCGCGAGCCTCAACGATCCGGGCTCGGTGGTCGCGCGGCCCGACTACGTCAACAACGTGCAGGGCACGATCACCCAGTCCGACAATCCGCTCGGCCTCGCCATCGCCGGACAGGGCTTCTTTGCCGTCTCGCACAAGATCGGCGAGTCGAATAACGTGCCGACGTTCAGCACGCAGAAGTACTACACGCGGGCCGGCGACTTCCAGTTGGACAAGAACGGCTATCTGGTGAACAGCGCCAACGAGGCGCTCAACGGCTGGCCGGTCAACGCGGCCGGGACGGTGAACCAGAACACGCTGGCGCCGATCCAGGTCACACAGACCGTCTACAATCCTGTGCCGACGTCCGCAGTGACGCTGTCGGCGAACCTGCCCGCCACGCCGGCGGCCAACACGGCGACGGCGGCCGCGCCGCTCACCTCCGACATCGACGTCTACGACGCCATGGGCACGGTGCACACGGTGACGCTGCGGTGGCAGCTGAACGCAGCGCCGCCGGCAAACAACTGGACCGTCAACCTCGCAATCCCGGACGACGTGAACGGTTTCGCCGGTTCGGCCAACGTCACCTTCGGCGATCCGAACAACAATCCGCCGGCGCCCGGCACCGTCGGCGCCGTCGATACGCCGACCGGCGGCGTCACCGCCACCTCGGGCCCATATGCCGCGAACACGCAGGCGTCGCTGACCTTCAGCGCCGACTTCGGCTCCGGTGCGCAGCCGATCCAGCTGAACTTCGGCACCTACGGAGAGTCCGACGGCCTGACGCAATATGCCGGAACGGAGTACACACTGCGCGGACTGACACAGAACGGCGTGCCGCCGGGCAGTTTCTCCAGCGTCACCACCCAGGCGAACGGCAACATTATCGTCAACTACGACAACGGCCAGTCCCGAGTCATAGCGCAGGTGCCGCTTATCACCTTCAACAATCCGGACCAGCTGCAACGCCAGGACGGCCAGTCGTTCACCGCGACTGTAGACTCCGGAACGCCGTTGGCTGAGCAGGCCAGCACCAACGGCGCCGGCAACCTGGTGGTCGAATCCGTGGAAGGCTCCAACGTCGATATCGCCACCGAGTTCTCCAAACTGATCGTCGCCCAGCGCGCCTATACGGCCAACACCAAGATGGTCACTACGGCCGACGACCTGCTGCAGCAGACCATCGACATGAAGCGTTGATATGATCAGACCTCGATGCAGCGCTGTCGATCGCGTCCGGCGGGCTGGCCAACGTCAACCGCCACATGGCGATCGTGTCGCAGAATGTCGCGAATGCTGGCACGCCCGGATATGCCGCGGAGATCGGCACGCAGTGGAGCCTGACGGCGGATGGCGCAGGCCTCGGCGTGCACACCGGACCCGCGATCCGCAATCTCGATACGTCGTTGCAGGCCGAACTGTTCAGCCAGAACGCGACGGTGGCTGGGTTGCAGACCCAGCAGACGGCGCTGCAGTCGATCGACGCCGTCATGGGCACCCCCGGCCAGGGCGGCGACATCGCCAGCCTGCTGGGCCAGCTGCAGGACCAGTTCTCCACGCTGCTGAACAATCCAGACAGCGCGCCGCAGCAGAGCCAGGTGGTCGCGGCCGCCGCGACACTGGCGCAAGGCATCAACGGGCTGAGCGACGCCTACACCGCGCAGCGCCAGGCGGCGGAGGACAGCATCGGCAGCGAACTCGCGACGCTCAACACGACGCTCGCCACCATCGGCGGGCTGAGCGACAAGATCGTCGCGCTGAAGGCTGCCGGGCAGAGCACCGCCGATCTCGAGAACCAGCGCGATGCCGCGCTGGCGGATCTCTCGCAGCTGGTGGGCGTGAAGGCGATGGAGCAGCCGAACGGCGACCTGCTGATCGCCACGACCGCGGGGCTGGTGCTGCCGATCCACGGCATGGCGAACCCCTTCGCCATGGACGGCGCAAGCGTGCAGCCGGGCACGTATTATCCAGCCGGCGGCATCAAGCCCATCACCCTTGCGGGCAACGATGTCACCGGTCAGCTGCGTGGCGGCCGGATCGGCGCCAACATCGCGCTGCGCGACACGACGCTGCCGACCGCACAGGCGGAGCTGGACGAGTTCGCGCAGAACCTCGCGAGCCGCTTCGACGCGCAGGGCCTGTCGCTGTTCACCGATCCGGCGGGCAACGTGCCTGCGCCCGCGGCATCGCCGCTTCCGGTGCAGAGCAACTATGTCGGCTTCGCGGCCACCATCCAGGTGAACCCGCTGGTACTGGCGACGCCGTCGCTGGTGCGCGATGGCACCGTTCCGCTGCCGGTACCGTCGCCGTCGGGCGGCTACACCGGCATCATCCAGCAGGTGCTGACCTACACCTTCGGGCCGCAGCAGGCATCGGGTGTGGCCCAACCTGCCTCGAACACCAGCGGCCTGGGCCCCACCGGCAGTCTGAACGCGCCGTACACCGCACCGCCGACCCTGGCCGGCATTGCCGCGACGCTGCTCGCCGCGCAGGCGCAGGGCAGCGCCACGGTCAGCACGCAGGCCGATACCGAGCAGGCGGTGCAGACCACGCTGGCCGGCAAACTGTCGAGCGAGAGCGGCGTGAACATCGACGCCGAGATGTCGCAGATGATCGTGCTGCAGAACGCCTATGGCGCCAACGCCAGGGTCATCTCCACCATCCAGACGATGTGGACGCAGCTGCTGCAGGCGGTGCCATGAGGCAGATGCGATGAGCGCGAGCATCTCGACGACCGGCGTGACCGGCTTCGCTACGTTGACCCGGCTGATCGCCGACAGTGCCACGACACATGCCAGGCTCGACCGGCTGACCAACCAGGCGAGCACCGGCCTGGTCGCCGACAATTACGCGGGGCTCGGTACCGGCGCTTCGGTGTCGCTCGACCTGCGGCCGCAGATCGCCAATCTGCAGACCTGGCAGAGCAACGTGGACGCCGCCACGGGGCGGATGTCGGTGGCGCAGTCGGCGCTGACCGCGATCCAGTCGATCGCCACGGACTTCTATGCCCAGCTGAACAACCTGGGTGGGGTTAACGCCGGCGCCGTGGACACCATCGCGGCCTCGGCGCGCGACGCGCTGGGGCAGGTCGTCGACCTGTTGGATACGCAGGACGCCGGAGTCTACGTGTTCGCCGGCCAGGACACCGCCAACCCGCCGATACCCGATCCCGACAGCATCCTGAACTCCGGGTTCTATACCCAGATCAATGCGGCGGTCGGTGCATTGACGGTCAATGGCGCGGCGGCGACAGCGAATGCCACCTACCAGGTCGCGCTTTCCAACACGGCCGGCACCTCGCCATTCTCCGCCTGGCTGTCGCAGCCGTCCGCCTCGCTGCAGGCCGCTCCGCCGGTCGTGCAGGTGGGGCAGAACAAGACAGAGCCTGTCGGCATTCCGGCCAGCGCCAACGGGCTGATCCCGGACTCGCCGCCTGGCGCACCTACTTTGCCGCTTGGTCCGCCGGCCTCCACCGGCTCGTACATGCGCGACGTGCTGCGCGCACTGGCGACGATCGGTTCGCTCAGCAATGCACAGGTGAATGATCCGAACTTCGACAGACCTGGTGCAGGATACACGCATCAGTCTGTCAGGCGCGGTCGACGCCATGGCCCGGGATGCCGGCGTGCTGGGCAATGTCCAGTCGTCGCTCACCGCGACGCAGAGCCGGCTTTCAGATACCCAGACCGCGTTGACCGGGCAGGTCTCCTCGGCCGAGGACGTCGATATGGCGGCGACGCTGTCGCGGCTGTCGCTGGTGCAGACGCAGATGCAGGCGTCCTACCAGCTGATCGCCACGCTCAGCGGTCTGTCGCTGGTGAAGTTTCTTCCGGTCGGCGCATGAAAATGCTGTGCGCTTCATCGGCCATTAACTCGAGGGCGTCAGTATGGCTCCACGCCCGCAAAAGGCGGGGACATGCGTAATCTCTATGGACAAGAAAGGTAAGACACCATGTCCCTCAATTCGGTAAACACCAACATGGGCGCGATGATCGCGCTCGAATCGCTGAACCGCACCAACGCGGATCTGGCGGCGACGCAAAAGCGGGTCTCGACCGGCTACCGGGTGGCCGACGCCACGGACGACGGCGCAGCCTATGCCGTGGCGCAGTCGGTCCGCTCCACCGTCGGCGCGCTGACCACCGCGAACCAGCAGCTCGGCAACGTGCAGGGCCTGCTGGCGACGACCCAGTCCGGCCTGAACGACATTTCCAACACCATGGCCAGCATGCGTGACGTGCTGGTCAGCCTGTCCGACGGCAACGTGACCGGCAACCAGCGAACGCAGTATGTGGCAGCAGTACAAGTCGCTGCTGGCGAACGTGAAGATCGTTCATCCAGGATGCCGGCTATAACGGCAAGACGCTGATCGGCGACCATCACCGGCTCGAGCGGCACGTTCTCGGCGGTCAATACGGTGCGCAACGAGACCGGGCGCAACCTACGGTATCGTCACATACAACGGTTCGACGCTGTATAACGCGATCACCATCAGCGCCATTCTCGCTCACACCGGCGCCACCCAGGCGGCATCCGTCGCAGCGTTGCTGACCACCGGATCGACCGGCGGCACATTCATCGTGCAGATGAACAACGTCGGCGGCGCGCTGAATACGGTCGGCAGCGAGGTGAACTACGTCAAGAACCAGATCACCTACAACAGTGACAAGATCGATGCACTGAACACCGGCCTTGGTTCGCTGGTGGATGCGGATCTGGCGAAGGAATTGGCGCAGCTTCAGGCACTGCAGATCCGTCAGCAGCTGGGCACTCAGGCGCTGTCGCTGGCGAACCAGGCCCCGCAGACACTGCTGAGCCTGTTCAAGTAACCGGATCGGGAACCGCTCCTCCGGGTTGGCAGAACGCCAACCCGGAAGCGGCGACTTCGCGCCTCTTTAGATGGCAGCGTGTCGTTCTGACCAGGATGACGCGAAGCAGGGAAGCCTCATGTCCAATCTCGTGTTGGAACTGCGTCAGGGCGAGATGATGATCGTCAACGGCGCTCCCATTCGCTTCCGCACCAAGTCGCGGATCGAGCTCACCGCCAAGGCGCGCTTCCTTTTCGGCAAGCAGATCATGCCGCCCGACCAGGCTGACAGCCCGGCCCGGCGGATCTATTTTGCGTTGCAGTCGGCCTACATCGGCTCCGAGGAGGAGCGGGCTCAAGGGCTGGCCTCGGCGCGTGAGCTGATCGCGCAATTCAAGGCGGCCACGACATCCGCCCTTGCCCGTGAGATCCTCGATCGAGCGTTGGATGCGGCGGAAATTGACGACTGCTACCAGGCGCTAAAGCTCATTCGGCGCATTGTCCGTCACGAGGACGCCGTGCTGGGCAACGTGCCCGCCAATCCGGAGCCGGTGCTCCACCGGGCTATTCCACACCAAAGGGACGACTGACAGCCATGCGAACGTCAAGCCAGGCCGCCCAGGCCTATCAGGCGGCGGCGACCCATCGAGGTCTGCGCGAACAGGAGGCGGACGTGTTCCGTCGTGCGAGCGGAGCCTTGAAGGCCGCTCGTCACGCCGACCGGATTCGCCGCGTGCAGGCGATCGCCGACAATCGCCAGCTGTGGATCAGCGTGTCAGGCCTGATGCATGACCCGCTGAATGCGCTGCCGCAAACTCTGCGCGCCTCGATCGTTTCCGTCGGGTTCGCCGTGCAGCGTGAGATGGATCGGGAGGATCCCGACTTCGACTTCCTGATCTCGATCAATGAGAACATCGCTGCCGGCCTGTCGGGGAATGTCTGACCGGGCGCTCATCCCAACACTTTCTGTTCGCCGCGGTCGGAGATCGCCGTCATCGATCCGATCGCCACGGCTGGCTCAAAAGGAGCCCACATGGAGCAATTGCACGCGACAGCCGATATCGACGCGCTGACCGCGCGGGCTTCGGCCCTGCTTGATGCGCGCCGCCCTGCCGCGGCGCGTGCCCTGCTGTCGGCACTGGGCCGCCTCGCGCCCGCTTCGCCGGAGGTCGCGGAGCTCACGGCGCGGGCGGCCGTGGCCGAGGGGCGCCCCAAAACCGCAATCGATCAACTGGACGCAGCCGTCGCGCAATTTCCCGGTCGTGCGCGGCTGCACCGTTGCCGTGCCGACCTGCGATTCCAGACCGGCGATACGGTCGGTGCGCTGGCGGATGCGGCCGATGCCGTGATCCTCGATCGCTCGGACCCGGCCGCCAAGGCATTGCTTGGCGTGCTGCTGTTGGAACATGAGCGGCCAGACGACGCACTGGCCTGCCTCACCGAGGCCGTGTCGGCCGACCCCGGCAATCCCGCCTTCCGTCAGGGACTGGCCAAGGCGCAGGAGGCCTGCGGCGACGCCAACGCGGCACTCGCCACGATCGTTGCCGGTATTGCCTTCGCCCCGTCGTCGATCGAGCTGCGCAACGCCGCAATCATACTGTCGGTTCGCGCTGCCGACTTCGACGGCGCATGCCGACTGGCTGAAGCGGCGCGTGCCGCCGGCGTAGTCGACACCTGTACTTTCGGCCTGATGGGACATGCGCTGTCCAGTCTCGGACGCCATGCCGAGGCCGCGCAGGCCTATGCCGAGGCGCTGAAGCTCGGGCCCAACGACCCGTATGTCCGGCATCTCGTGGCAGCCGCCGGCATTCTGCCGAGTGCGCCGCGTGCTCCAGCCGAGTATCTGCAGGCGGTGTTCAACGGGTATGCGGATCGCTTCGAGGCGCATCTCATATCGCTTGGCTATCGGGTCCCTGGTCTGCTGCGTGCCGAACTGGCGCGACATCCTGCCGTCCTGGCCGGCGAGGTCGTCGGGCCGGCGCTGGATCTGGGCTGCGGCACCGGCCTCGTCGCCGTGGCGCTCTCCGATATGCCGTTCGCGCCACTGGTCGGCGTCGACGTGTCGACGCAAATGCTGCAGGTCGCCGCGACAAAGCAGCTCTACGCCGAGTTGCACAATGCCGATTTCATGAGCTTCCTGGCCGAAGACACACGGCGCTGGCGGCTGATCATCGCTGCGGACGTGCTGGTCTATTTCGGCGCACTGGGGGAGGTGCTTGCCGCTGCATACTCGCGTCTAGTGCCGACCGGCTGGTTCGCGCTCTCGCTCGAGGAGTTGTTGCCCGGCGTCGAGGGGCAGGCATTGGGCGGTGCCGGCTGGGCCCTGCAGTGCCAGGGCCGCTACGCCCACAGCTTCGACTTCGTGGCCGAAGCGGCGCGAGCGGCGGGATTTGCGATCCGGGTTCTGCAACGGCAAACCATACGGTTCGAAGGGGGCAGGCCGGTTCCCGGGATGCTCGTAGTCCTGGAGCGCCCGTCGCATGGTGGCTGAGGAGGCACTTGCACGGCTCTATGCCGGTGATGCCGTCGGAGCGCTTGCCGCGCTTGACGCCGTGCCGGCAACCGATACCTCGGACGCCGGGCTGTTGGCGGCGACCGGAATCGTGCGGTTGGCAAATCATCTTCCGGAGCAGGCGCTTGCTGCCCTGAAGGCTGCGGTCAGGCTGGGCGACACGGCGCCGGTGACATTGCTCAATCTCGCGCTGGCGGAATACCAGGCAGGCGATGCGGTCCGCGCGCTGCGTCAGATGGAGGCGCTGGAGCAGGCATTCCTTGAGTGGGACGAACCGCCGCTGCGACTCGCGGAAGCGTTCCGCGCGGCGGGACGGATGGAGGAAGCGGCCGCTGCCTACGAGCGCGGCCTGCGAATCAATCCACGTCGCCAGGCGGGATTGCTGGGCCTGGCTGGATTGCTGTTGCTGCGCGGCGAATGCGAGACGGCGCGCGACCTGCTGCTGCGCTGCTGCGGTCTGGCGCCCCGGCGGGCCGACGCCTGGGACACGCTTGGGCTTGCCTTGCGTCGAACCGGCGAGTTGCTGCTGGCCGAGTCGGCCTTTGCCAGGGCGCAGGAGCTTGCGCCCCGCGTGCGTTGAATATGCGCTGCACCGTGTGGCGGCCGCGTGTGCCGCCGGGACCGAGGAAGCGCTGCTGGCGTGCCTCGAAGTCGCCACCGAGCAGGATCCCTCAAGCCCCGTGCTGGCCACTGCCCGCGGCGTTCTGCTGGAGCAACTGGGGCGGCGCAACGAGGCGGCCGATGCACTGGAAGTCGCCGTGGCGCTCGCGCCCGACGCGCCCCTGCCGGCGTTCTTCCTGGGCGAAGTGCTCGCCCGCTCCAACCGGCTGGGAGCGGCTGAGGCCGCACTGCGACGGGCAAGTGAACTCGATCCGGGGAATGAGCAGCTCCGCAACACGCTGGCAACGGTGCTGTTCCGCATGCATCGTCATGCGGAGGCGCGCGCCGAACTGCTCGCGGTGATCGAGCGCAATGGCGAGCACATGCAAGAGCTGTGCAATCTCGCCAATGCGACCACATGCCTTGGCATGCAGGACGAAGCGGTCGCCCTCACGCAGCGGGCCATCCAGCTGGCACCCGATGCCCCGATGCCGCGGCGATCGCTGTGCAACGCGCTGACCTATCGCAGCGGCACGTCGGGCACCGAGCTGCTTGCGGCGCTGCGGGATTGCTCCGATCGTCTGCCGCGCGAGCCTGCGGCGGCATGCGTCAATCTGCCGGATCCGGACCGCCAGCTGACCGTGGGACTGCTGTCGGGTTCGTTCCGGGTACATCCGGTGGGCTGGCTGACCGTGGCGGGGCTCGAGGCGCTGGATCCCGGCATGTTCCGGGTGATCTGCCTCGCGCAGAACGCTGCCGACGACTGGATGGCGCGGCGTTATCGTGCCCTGGCGCAGGAATGGCACGACGTGGACGGCCTGACCGACCCCGCGCTCGCGGCCAAGGCCCGTTCTCTCGGCGTCGACATCCTGATCGACCTCGGCGGCTACGGCGACGCCGGGCGCATGACGGCCTGCGCCTACCGGATGGCGCCGGTGCAGATCAAATGGGTCGGAATGCAGTACCACAGTTCGGGCCTCGCCGAGATGGACTGGATCATTACCGACCGCTGGGAGACGCCGCCGGAGTTGGCGCATACCTACTCCGAGCGGCTGCTCCGTCTGCCGGACGGCTACGTCTGCTACAGTCCGCCGCCCTATGCGCCCGATGTCGCGCCGCCGCCGGCGCTGGCAAACGGTCGCATCACCTTCGGCTGCTTCAACAATCTTGCAAAGACCACTTCCCACGTGATCGCAGCCTACAGCGAAATCCTGCGGCGCCTGCCGAGCGCGCGGCTGGTGATGAAGGCGCATCAATTTGCCGACCGGCCGACAGCCGAGTGGATTCTGCGCTGCTTTGCTGGACACGGCATTGATCCGAGCCGCGTCGAACTGCGTGGCCCGTCGCAGCACCGCGCATTCCTGGCCAGCTACAACGACGTCGATCTGGTGCTCGACCCGTTCCCCTATTCCGGCGGGCTGACGACCTGTGAGGCGCTCTGGATGGGGGTGCCGACCGTGGCCCTTGCCGGCGAGCTTTTCGCGTCCCGCCACTCGGTCAGTCATCTCAGCAATGTCGGCCTCAGCGACTGGGTCGCAACCGACACGTCTGCCTATGTCGAGCTCGCGCTGACGAAGGCAGCGGATCTCCGGGCGCTTGCGGCGCTGCGGTCCGGGCTGCGCGCGCAGGTCAGGGCAAGCGCGTTGTGCGACGCGCCGCGGTTTGGGCGCAACCTCGGAGACGCGCTACGGCGCGCTTGGCGTATCTGGTGCCGCGATCAGCTGCCTGGACCGAGTATCGACCATCAGACTAGAGTATAAGGGGCAGCCGATGCACGACACAGCATGTGAACTTGGCCGGGTATTCTTCGACACGTATCTTCCCACAGTTGAAGCACTGGTGCTGGACGTAGGCTCCTTGGACGTCAATGGCTCCCTCCGATCCGTCGCGCCGTCCACAGTCGACTATGTGGGCGTTGATATGGTTGCGGGCCCAGGGGTCGACGTCGTCCTTGGGGATCCCCACGTACTGCCGTTCTCGGATCAGAAATTCGATGCGGTCGTCGCGACATCGTGTTTCGAGCACGATACGATGTTTTGGGTCACCTTCCTGGAGATGGTGCGAAGTCACCCGTCCGGGTGGCTATATCTATGTCAATTCTCCTTCCAACGGGTGGTTTCATCAGCATCCGCGTGATAACTGGCGATTTTATCCGGATGCCGGTGTTAGCCTGCAGGAATGGGCCTTACGGGAGGGTTACGATGTCGCGCTTGTTGAGTCATTCATAGCGCGCCGGAAGCGCAACATATGGAACGACTGTGTCATGGTCTTCGAGAGGAGCGCGAAGCCCACGAGCCGCGCTCGTATCAGCGACCGCGTTGATGACATTATGAACCTGCGTCGCGGGAATTCCGGCACTTCGGTGGAGAAGTACTGCCAGGCCACCGAAGATCAATTGATCATTCAGCATCTGATTTCTCAGATTGGAGCTCGCGAAAGCCACATAACGGAGCTGCGGGCAATCATTGACGCTTGTCAGCAGGTGATCGAAGTGCTTACGATACGGGATGACGACGAGTCAGCCGCGCCGTTAACGTCCGATGCGCTGGCGGTCCGTTGAACATCCTCGGACCATCCGAAACGTGAATTCACGCTGAGATGGCCTGGTGCGCACGATGCGCCGCAGGCTGTTGGATGCAGACCATACCCGCATCGTTTGCGGCAATTCGTCCGTTGCCGCGAACACGCACGGCGCGGAGATCCGTGCAGGCAACACGCAAACCATGATAGTCAATCACGTACTTGAGGAAGCGTTCAGCATGCATGCTCCCGAGTCTCAGGCAACCCTCTTGGAAGAGCTTGATGCGGTTGGCGTATATGCGTGCGGCACGTCCGCTGCAGAACGCCAGGCGGTCATTCAGACCACCCCAATTTTGCCAGCCGGGCACGATTAAGTCTGCGCGTCCTTCGAGCAACGGAGCTAGATGCAACGTTGGGTTCAGACTGTCCAGGTATAGCAGGTCGGGGCGCAGCAGCAGAACAATGTCGGTCTCCTGTACGCCCAGGAGTTCAAGAAGCGACCATAAGCGTCGTAGACTGTGCAACTGGAGGCAAAGGTTTCCCAGACTTCTGTAGTGGTCTCCGAAACTATCAGGAAATGCGCGCGCGATCTCGTATTCATGGGCAACTGCGGCCATGTTCTGAGGCTCGATCCAGCATAGGTCAAGTCCTAGCAATGCGCTGTCGTTGCGATCGGGGACGATGGCGAATTCTCCAGAACGAGGATTCGTTATGACCTTCGGCAGATTGAAGTGGCCGGCGCGAACGGTCGCAATGCCGGAATTCCGGAGAGGCTGGTAGAACCCCGTCTCGACAGCTGCGGCGGTATGGCGGAGCGAACGGGTAAGTCCGAAGAATCCGATGAAGCAGTGCATTGGGCTATTTTGCGACGATGACGTTAACAAATCGCCCGATGCACTCTACAGGCTCCGGAACTACCTGCGGCCGCCCCATCCTGAGGCCGGGTGCCTTATGATCGTCGACAATGAAGCCTGTCTGATCGCAAATCAGTCTGCCTTGGGTCGCTTCGCTTCCGCAGTCTCAATCGAAGAGGGCAATGCTGTTTGGGGCTTGACCTGAGTTTTTCCTGCCGGCGCCGGTCCTAGCTGCGTTGTCTCCCAGCGCTGATAGGCCTGGATCTGTCGCTGACTTGGAATCGACGTTGTAAGCGTCCCGCTGTCGTTGTGGAACTCGATCACCACCAGCCCGAGCGCGGGATCCAGACGCAAGGTCGGATTGATCACGGGGGATGCGGCGACGGCAGCCTGCAGTTGCGGCACTGTGGTGGCAGACGTCCTGGACTCGGTGCCGGAACTCGCTGCTTCCAGGTAACGCGCCGACGGCCTTGACGGAGATCTCGTTCGACATGGCGGCTTCAACCGCAGAAGCGGCGCCGTCCTGGCGCTGGGGATGGCGTCATACTGCATCCGTTCCGGTTAAGATCGGGTTAAGTCCCCCTCACCAGCACGACCGCCTCGACCTCAACCGCGATGTTGAGCGGCAGGCTCCCCATGCCGACCGCGGATCGCGCCGGCCGACCGCCTTCGCCGAGCACCTGTACGAACAGATCGGTGCAGCCGTTGATCACCTCGGGGTGCCTGGTGAAATCCGGCACGGCGTTCACCATGCCCAGCACCTTCAGCACGGTATCGACACGCTCCAGGGAGCCGACCGCGGCGATCATGTTGACCAGCAGATTCAGGCCGCAGAGTTCGGCCGCCTCGTAGCCCTGCTCCACCGTCAGATCGGCGCCGACCTTGCCGGCGATCATCGACTCGTCGGCGCGGCGCGGACCGACGCCGGACAGGAACAGCAGATTGCCGGCCAGGCGGAACGGCACGTAGTTGCCGATCGGCTTGGGCGGCGACGGCAGCGTGAGGCCCAACTCGGCCAGGCGTTGGTCAGCGCTCATCGGGGCATCCTTCTTGTCATGGACGTGCAGCCTTCCGGTGCACGCGGGCGCGGCTCAGTCACGCAAAATTCAACGACGGCCCCGAATAGGGTATAGCGTCAAAGCGTCGACGCAATATGCCGGCACATCCCGGCATTGCGACGCGTGGGCGCCTGCTGGCGGCCGCATCGCAGGATGGCGACGTGGCGGGTTGCGTTGCCGGGGACCTGGGCGGGAGATTGGACTTGAAACTGAGCGCGCTGGCGCGGCGATAGGCTGCAGCGGAGCTTCTGTGGATCCGGCTGAACCGATCGAAGGAGACAACATGAGCGGCATGGGAACGCGCGCGGTACTCGGCTTCGTCGCCGCCGCCATTTCGGTGCTCACGTTCCATCAGGCGATGTGGGCACTGCTGCACGTGCTGAACCTGCCGGGCCTCGGCATGCCGCCGCCGTACCCGACCGGCCCGGTGCCGCCGTGGGGCGTGCCGCGCATCATCGACCTGGCGTTCTGGGGCGGCCTCTACGGCGTCGTCTTCGGACTGGCGCTGCCGCGGCTTCCCCGTCCCTACTGGCTCGATGGCCTGGTGCTCGGCGTGATCGCGGCGCTGGTCGGGCTGTTCGTCGTCGCCGCGCTGAAGGGCGCGCCGATCGGCGGCGGCTGGCAGGTCACCAGCTGGGTGCGCTCGCTGCTGATCAACGGCTTCTGGGGGATCGGCGTCGGCCTCATCCTGCCGCTGATCCTGCCGCGCCGCGTGCAATACGCCTGACCGGCCGGCGCGTCAGGCCTTCGCCGAAAAGGCGACTGCGACCGGCCGGTGCCCGTGCGACGGGCCGTAGCCGCCAGTCGCGGCCTGTGCGGCGGCTGCCTGCGCGATCACGCCGATCACCCTGCCTTGTGCGGCGATGGCGCGCTCGAGCAGCCGCTTGTTCTCGATCGCCAGCCCCTGCAGTCGCCGCGCCATGCGGTCGGCCGCATCCCGCGGCGTAGCGGCGGCGAGGGTCTGCGCGGCGGCGAGATCCGCCAGCGCACGCTGCTTGCGCGCCAGCATGGCACCCGCCCGCGGCAGGTCGAGCGCCGCGAGTGCCGCGTTCTCCGCCTGCAGCGCCTCGGCCATCCGGTCGCCGGCCGCCATCGCGTCATCGCTCATGTCGTCTGCTCCTGTGCCTGCAGCATCGCATTGAACACCGGCGCCGCGAGGCCGATGCCGCCGTGTGCGGCCATCTGCCGGCCGATCGCATCGACCAGCATCGGCCGCCAGGCCGCTTCTGCTGCGCCGCCGCCGAACGCCGCGTGCTGCGCATCCACGGTCTCGAACATCGGCTGCAGCAGCTGGCCGATCGCCATCGCCTCGAAGTCGTGTGCCGCCTGCCAGAGACGCGCGGTCTGGACCTGCGGCGACGCGCCGGCGATCGGCGGAATGGGCGCGGCCATCAGCGGATCACCAGGTCGGCCTGCAGCGCGCCGGCCACCTTGATCATCTCCAGGATGCTGATCAGGTCGCGTGGCCCGACGCCCAGCGCGTTCAGGCTGGCCACCAGGTCGCGCAACGTGACGCTGCCGGGCACGATGCCGAGTTTACGGTCGTGCTGATCGTCCACCTGGATCTGGGTGCGCGGCACGACGGTGGTGACGCCGTTCGAGAAGGGGGCCGGCTGGCTGACCTCGGGCGTTTCGGTGACGCGGATGGTGAGATTGCCCTGGGCGATCGCCACGGTGCTGATCCGCACGTTGGCGCCCATCACGACGGTGCCGCTGGACTCCTCGATCACCACGATGGCCGGGCTGTCGGGCTCGACCCGCAGCTCCGAGATCGTCGCCAGGGCCTCGATCGGGTCGCGACCCGCCAGGTTGAGCGCGACCGTGCGCGGATCGGTTGCGCCGGCGACCGGACCCAGTGCCTTGTTGATGGCGAGGGCGATCCGGCGCGCGGTAGTCAGGTCGGGATTGCGCAGCCCGAGGCGCAGCGCGTTGGTCTTGTCCAGCCGGAAGGCGACCTCGCGCTCCACCGTGGCGCCGTTGGCGATCCGCGCCGCCGTCGGAACGCCGCGCGTCACCGAGGTCCCGCCGCCCTTCGCGGCGATCGCGCCGGTGGCGAGCGCGCCCTGCGCGACCGCATAGACCTCGCCGTCCGCCGCGAGCATCGGCGTGACCAGGAGCGTGCCGCCGGTCAGATTGGTGGCATCGCCCAGTGCCGAGACCGCGACGTCGATCCGGCTGCCGCTGCGGGCGAAGGGCGGCAGGTCGGTGGTGACCATCACCGCGGCGATGTTCTTGGTGGACAGCTTCGCCACCTGATCGCGGGTGTTCACGCCGAGCCGCTCCAGCATGCCGATCAGCGATTCGCGGGTGAATATGGCGTTGTCCAGCTTGTCGCCCGTGTTGTTCAGGCCGACCACGAGGCCGTAGCCGATCAGCTGGTTCTCGCGCACGCCCTCGAGGCTGGCGATGTCCTTGATGCGGACCTCCGCGCTGGCCGGCCAGGCGGGCAGGAGCGGAAGCAGGAGCGCGGCAAGGAGCAGGCGAAGGAGGCGGGTCACGGCAGATCTCTGCGGTAGCAGGTGCGAAAGGAATTTGCGGCAGTCTGCCGCAGCAAGGGCAAGTGCCATGCCAGCGGTGATCCGGCGGCTTCCTGCCGAAACCACCGGAACCAGAGCCGGCACGAACTGCCGGGCGGACGCCGAGGCGGGCAATTGGAGCCGGGTGCATGACGGGAATCGAAGGCGTCGGTCGGCCAGGTCCGCTCAATGCGGCGCGGCGGGCGCCTACGCGCGCCGGCTTCGTGGTGCTGGAACATGCCCGATCGAGCCACGGTGTCGCTGCTCCGGCACCCGCGGCGCAGCTTTCGCCGATGCTGGCGTTGCAGGAGATGCACAGCGAGGCCGTTGCCGACCGCGAGGCCCGCCGCCATGGCGGGGAGATGCTGGCGGCACTGAGCGATCTGCAGCGTGCGCTGCTCACCGGCGGCGACGCACAGACCTCCTTGCAGCGCCTGGCCGAGCTTGCGGACAGCGTGCCGCTGGCGGCGGATCCGCGACTTGCCGCCCTGGTGTCGGCGGTCCTCGTTCGGGTCCGGGTGGAACTGGCCCGCCGACACGCCTGACGTTGCAGCTTGTTGAAGCCTGCTCGCACGCTCTTGGCGGCGTTAACGGCCGTCGCTATAAGCCCGCGCAATTGCGATCCAGGAAGAACCGGGGAGACCGCGGCTTCCGACAGGCCCAGGGCGGGAGCGCAGCGCGAGGAAAGGCAGGACCTGCAACCGATGATGGTTACCCTACCCCCGGACTACCGACCGACCGACGATGAGGAATTCATGAACCCCATCCAGGCCGAATATTTTCGCCAGAAACTACTCCGGTGGCGGACCGACCTGCTGAAGGAGGCTGACGGCACCCTGGCCAGCCTGTCCGAAGGCGGCATCCACGAGGCGGATATCACCGATCGGGCCAGCGTCGAGACCGACCGGGCGCTGGAGCTGCGCACCCGCGACCGGGCGCGCAAGCTGATCTCCAAGATCGACCAGGCGCTGATCCGCATCGAGAACGGCACCTACGGCTTTTGCGAGGAGACCGGCGAGCCGATCGGCCTGCGTCGCCTGGCGGCCCGCCCGATCGCCACGCTCTCAATCGAGGCGCAGGAGCGGCACGAGCGCATGGAGCGGGTGCACCGCGACGACTGACCGGCTCAGAACGCCGGCCCGCTGAAGCTCTGCACCAGGCTGCCGGACACCAGCCGCCAGCCATCCACCAGCACGAAGAAGATCAGCTTGAACGGCAGCGATACGACGCTGGGCGGCAGCATCATCATGCCGAGTGACATCAGCACGCTGGCGACCACCATGTCGATCACCATGAACGGCAGGAACAGCAGGAACCCCATCTCGAACGCCCGCCGCAGCTCGCCCACCAGGAAGGCCGGGACCAGCGCCCGCCATGGCGTGTCGTCGGCCACGGCGGGGGTAGGCAGGTGCGCGATGTCGAGGAACAGCTGAAGGTCGGCTGGCCGCAGGTTGGCGGTCATGAAGCGGCGGAACGGTTCGATGGCGAGGCGCAGGCCCTCGATTTCCCCGACGCGTCCCTCGGTGAGCGGCAGCAGCCCCGTGATCCATGCGTCGTTCAGCACCGGCTGCATGACGAAGAAGGTCAGGAACAGAGCCAGGCCGATCAGCACGATGTTGGGCGGCGTGCCCTGGGTGGCGAGCGCGCTGCGCAGCAGCGACAGCACGATGACGATGCGGGTGAACGCGGTGACCATGACCAGAAGGCTGGGCGCCAGCGACAGCACGGTGACCAGCGCGGTGATCTGCACCAGCCGCCCGGTGGCGCCCGTCGCGCCGGCGGCTCCCAGGTCGATGTTGACCGACTGGGCATGAACCGCGAGCGGCAGCAGCACGCAGCAGGCGACGGTGAACGCGCGCAGCGGCTTCATCGCCTGGCTTCCCGCGGGTCGAGCCAGCCGACGACGACGTCCTGCGCGCCGCCGGTGAGCACCAGCACGCGACGGTCGTCGCAGCGGACCAGATGCAGGCGCCGGCGTGCATCGAGCACCAGCACGTCCTGCACCTGAAGCAGGCCCGCAGCCGCCGGGCGGCGCGCCACGCCGCTGAGCCGGGCCACGCGGGCAGCGACCCAGATCAGCGCCAGCACGGCGAGCAGGGCGGCGAGCGCGGACAGGATGGTGCTGGACCCGATCATCATGACTCGGCCTTTTGCCGGCGGGGTCGCGGGCGATCAGTGGGACGGCTGCCGGGCCGCCAGGGCGCGTGAAAGGGAATCCATCGCCGCGGACAGCGCGATGACCAACGGCCGTATCTTCCGGCCTTCATCGGCCGGCAGGTCGAGCGCCTTGGCGCACAGCAGGCCGACGTCGTCGTCGAACCCGGTGAGATCGACCGGGCGGCCCGACTCAGCGAGCGCCCGGGCGATCCCGATCATGTGCGTCAGCTTTTCGATCTGCGCACGGACCGCCGCGGCTGGACCGTGATCCTGGGTATCGGACATCGCCGCCATTGAAGCGCGGCGCGATTACCGAACCGTTTATCGCGACAGATTAACTGCGCATTCAACTGACCGGCGCACAGTAAGGGCATGGACCCCAAGCGCATCGGCCTGTTCGACCTGGCGGAGCGGCGGCTGGCCTGGGCGGACCGGCGACAGGCGGTGCTGGCGCAGAACATCGCCAATGCCGACACGCCCCGCTTCAGGCCGCATGACCTCAAGCCGTTCGCCGCGACACTCGGCGACGCCGTCGGCGTGGCACAGGTCCGCACGCACCCCAACCACCTGGCGGGGACCGCAGGCGGCGCGGCGCCGGACGAAGTGGTCGATCGCAGCCACGCGCAATCGCCGGACGGCAACGCCGTCGCGCTCGACGAACAGCTGGTGAAGCTGGCGGACACCGAGACCACCCATGCGATGGTGACGACGATCTACCGCAAATATCTCGGCATGTTCGGCATGGCGCTGGGTCGCGGCTCCTCGGGCTAGGTGGGACATCGTCATGGACATCGACAAGGCACTCGGCATCGCCGCACGCGGGATGGAGGCGCAGACCATCCGGCTGAGGGTCATCGCCGAGAACCTGGCCAACCAGGACACCACCGGATCCACGCCGGGCGCCGATCCCTACCGGCGCAAGACGGTGACCTTCGAGAACCGTCTCGACCGGCGACTCGGCAGCGAGGCGGTGCGCGTCAGCCAGATCGGCCGCGACGCCGCGGAATTCCCGCGGCGCTACGATCCGTCCAATCCTGCCGCCAACGCCGACGGCTACGTCAAGCTGCCCAACGTCAGCAGCATCGTCGAGGTGATGGACATGCGCGAGGCGGAGCGTTCCTACAGTGCCAACCTTGCCGTCATGCAGGCCTCGCGCAGCATGCTGACGCGCACGATCGATCTGCTGAAATGAGCACGATCCCGACCATCGTCGTCACGCCCTCGGCCGCGGCCGACGCCTATGCGCGGGTGGACCGCGGCGATGCGGCCGGCGGAGAGGGCGCGGGCGGCTTCGGTTCCGTGCTGCAGCGCGCGCTCGACGGGGCGGTGGAGAACCTGCGGACCGCCGATGACAGGTCCGCCGAGGCGCTCAGCGGCGGAGGCAACCTGACCGATGTCGTCACCGCGCTCGCGCGTGCCGAACTGACGCTGCAGACCGCGACCGCGGTCCGCGACCGCGTCGTGCAGGCCTATCAGGACATCATGAAGATGCCGATCTGAGTGCCGGGCTGCCGGCAACGGAGACTGCGCGCGCCATGAACGACGCCGATACCGCCCAGCTGCTGCGCGACGGCGTGCTGGTGATGTTGAAGCTGGGCGGCCCGCCCTTGCTCGTGGCTCTCGCCGTCGGCCTGCTGGTCGCGCTGCTGCAGGCGGTCACGCAGATCAACGAGGCGACGTTGGCGTTCCTGCCCAAGGCATTGGCGCTCTGCGCCGCGCTGGTGCTGTTGGGGCCGTTCATGCTGTCCACGCTATCCGGATACACGCGCACGCTGTTCGATCGGCTGGTGACGATCGGCGGATCATGACGGGCGACACGGCTGCGCTGCTCGCCTCGCTGCCGAGCTGGGCGTTCGCCTTTCTCATGGTGCTGGCGCGCATCGGTGCGGCCACCTTGCTGCTGCCGGGCCTGGGCGAGGCGGAGCCGCCGGCGATGCTGCGCGCGGGCCTCGCCCTGGCGGTGACCCTGCTGTTGCTGCCGGGCATCGCGCCGCTGCTGCCGCCGGCGCCGGAAGCCGGATTGCAGGCCGGCCTGATGGTCGCCGCGGAGGCGATCACCGGTCTTTGGATCGGCTGGCTGGCGCGGCTTCTGGTGCTGGCGCTGCCGATCGCCGGGCAGTTCGTCGCCTACATGCTCGGGCTGGCCAATGTGCTGCAGCCGGACGCGCTGCTGGGAGGCCAGGCGACGCCGATCGCGCGGCTGTTCGCGCTGGCGGCGCCACTCGCCATCCTGATCAGCGGTCTCTATGCGCTGCCGCTGGGCGCGCTCGCCGGCAGCTACGGCCTCGTCCCGCCCGGAACGCTGCTGCCCGGGGCCGACACGGCGGAGACCGCCGTGCGTGCGGTGGGCGCCGCCTTCGCGCTCTCGGCCCGGCTGGCTTCGCCCTTCCTGCTGGTCGCCATCGTCTGGCATTTCGCCGTCGGTCTGCTGGCGCGGCTGGTTCCCCGGCTGCAGGTCTACTTCGTCGCCATTCCGGGGCAGATCCTCGGCGGCATCGCGCTGCTGGCGATCGTGGCGAACGCGCTGCTGTCAGCCTGGCAGGACGCTGTCCGGTCCGGCTTCGCCGGCCTGCCCGGGTCGTGAGCGGGCATGGCCGAGACGCAGCAGGAGGAACGGTCCGAGGCAGCAACACCGCGACGGCTGCAAAAGGCGCGCGAGGAAGGCCAGGTCCCGGTCTCGCGCGAGCTGACCAGCCTGGCCGGGCTCGCGGCGGTCACGCTGACCGTCATGTTGTTCGTCCCCGGCATGCTGCATGACCTGGCGCGGCGGCTCAGCATTTTCCTCGCACGCGCGCATGAACTGAGCGCGGGTGCGCCAGTGTTCCGCGTCGCCGGCCTCGCCTGGCTCGCCGGCGCGGGACCGGTCGTGTTGGCCACCCTGCTCGCCGGCAGCGCGGCGGCGCTGATCCAGACGCGCTTCCTGCTGAGCGGCAGGGCGCTGCGGATCGATTTCTCCCGCATCAGCCCACGCGCGGGCCTCAAGCGGCTGCTCGGGCCTGAGAGCCTGATCGAGGCCGGCAAGTCGCTCGCCAAGACCGCGGTGATCGGCTTCGTGCTGTGGCGGACGATATTGGCCGACCTGCCGAAACTGCTGGTGACGCCGTACAGCGACCCGAACGAGATCCTGAGCCGCGCGGCGGCCCCGGTGCTGCACGTGACCCTGGTGGTGCTGGCGGCGCAGGCGGTGATCGCGGCGACGGACTATTTCTGGGTCACGCTGCGCCATGGGCGCAGCCTGCGCATGAGCCGGCACGACATCCTCGAGGAGCAGAAGGAGACGGAGGGCGACCCCCGGGTGAAGGCCCGGCTCAGACAGATCCGCACCTTGCGCGCGCGTCGGCGGATGCTGGCGGCGGTGCCGAAGGCGACGGTGGTGATCACCAACCCGACCCACTACGCGGTGGCGCTCGCCTACGACCGCGCGAAGCACGCCGCGCCGCGCGTGGTGGCCAAGGGCGTCGATACGCTGGCCGTCCGCATCCGCGAAGCTGCCGAAGCGAACCGCGTGCCGGTGGTGGCCAATCCGCCGCTGGCGCGGGCGCTGTACCGGGTGGAGGTGGACGCCGATATCCCGGCGGAACACTACCAGGCGGTGGCCGAGATCGTCGCCTATGTGTGGCGCCTGGGCCGCAAGCCGCCAAGTCCCCCGACGACGCGCGCGCAGAGGCCTGGCAAGTGACAGGTTGCGCCGGAGATGTCGCGATTGTTCGCTTTGTGTTCTTGTCTCCCCCGCGGTGATCGGGCATAAAGATGGTTGCCGAATTGCCGCAGGACCGTATGCAAATTGTTAACGCCGCTCGGGGCAACGTCATCCGCCTGCGAGCCCGCAGCAACCGCCAGAACGAGGAGCCGCTGATGGAGAAGAACAAGGCGCTGGACGCCGCGGTGGCGCAGATCGAGCGCGCCTTCGGCAAGGGCTCCATCATGCGGATGGGCTCGCGCGGCACCGACGAGCAGATCGAGGTGATCCCCTCGGGCTCCCTCGGGCTCGACCTGGCGCTCGGTATCGGCGGGCTGCCGCGAGGGCGCATCCTCGAGATCTACGGCCCGGAAAGCTCCGGCAAGACCACGCTGGCGCTGCACGCCATCGCCGAGGCACAGAGGCGCGGCGGCACCTGCGCGTTCATCGACGCCGAGCACGCGCTGGATCCCGGCTACGCGCGCAAGCTGGGCGTGGACGTGGACAACCTGCTGATCAGCCAGCCGGATGCCGGCGAGCAGGCGCTGGAGATCTGCGACACGCTGGTGCGCTCGGGCGCGATCGATGTGGTGGTGATCGACAGCGTAGCCGCGCTGGTGCCGCGTGCCGAACTGGAAGGCGAGATGGGCGACAGTCACATGGGCCTGCACGCCCGGCTGATGAGCCAGGCGCTGCGCAAGCTCACCGGCAGCGTCTCGCGCAGCAACACGACGCTGATCTTCCTCAACCAGATCCGCATGAAGATCGGCGTGATGTTCGGCAATCCGGAGACCACCACCGGCGGCAACGCGCTGAAGTTCTATGCCTCGCTGCGGATGGAGATCCGCCGCATCGGCCAGATCAAGGACCGCGACGAGGTGACCGGCAACCAGACGCGGGTGAAGGTGGTGAAGAACAAGCTGGCGCCGCCGTTCCGCCAGGTGGAGTTCGACATCATGTACGGCGAGGGCATCAGCAAGGTGGGCGAACTGATCGATCTCGGCGTGAAAGCCGGCGTGGTCGAGAAGTCCGGCTCCTGGTTCAGCCACGACAGCCAGCGGATCGGCCAGGGGCGCGAGAACGCCAAGCAGTTCCTGCGCGACCACAAGGACGTGGCGGATGCGATCGAGCACAAGATCCGCGAGCAGTCCGGCGTGGTGGCGAACGCCATGATGGCGTCGATGGACGAGACAGAGGAAGCGGAAGCCGCGGAGTGACGCCGTTCCGCAGGCTGGCTCGCCTGTGATAGCCTGAACTCATGAGTTCCACGGATGCACGATGGCCGACGTCGTCCAGGTCCGGGTCGACCGGATCGCCGGCGCGATCAGCGGACTCCGCGAGGAGACAGGTTCGGACGGATAGGCAGACGCGCTTGAATCTGATCGAGCATGGAAGGCCCAAGGAGCCACGCGGCTGAACGACTCCGTTCCTCTGAGCCTTGCCGTTTCCGCAGACGATCTGGCCCTGATCGCCGCGGCCCACGACGTGCTGGCGCGTCACTACAAGCCGTTCTGGCACACCGTGGCGGCGGCGATCCGCAGTGACGACGGCCGCGTCTGGACCGGCCTGCACCTCGGCGCGACGGTCGGCCGCCTGGCGGTTTGCGCCGAGGCGGTGGCGCTGGGCCGTGCCCTGCTCGAAGGCGCTGTCCGGGTCGAGGCCGTCGTCGCGGTGCGCCACCCGAAGCCCGACGAGGCAGATCGCCAACTCGCCGTGGTCCCGCCGTGCGGCGCGTGCCGCGAGATGTTCGTCGACCACTGCCCTGACGCGCGGGTGATCGTGCGCGGTCCGGGCGGGCTGACCAAAGTGCCGGTGCGCGACCTGCTGCCTTTGCCCTATCGGCGATAGGCCATCAACTGCCGCGACGGGAGAACAGCCGGGCCAGGCCGCGCCGGCGCGGCGCGGTCGCCTCCGAAACCGGTAGCTCCGTGGCGGCCGGCGCGGCGCGCGCGACCGGTGTGCGTGCTGGCGCCGCCGCCGAGTTGTCGGGATGCGCGGCCTGCGTGCGCCGGAGGAAGTCCAATGCCGATTCCCGCCGCGGCGTGACGGCGATCCGCTCGCGGATGGCAGCCAGGCGCGCGGCGACCGAGTTGAGGTCGACGCGCCAGGTGCGCTCCTGGTTGTCGTCAGCGCCGCCGAAGATGTCGGCCCAGTAATTCAGCGCCGCCGTCTGGGCCAACCGATTGACCGTCGTGCTGAGGTAGTGGCGGGGCAGCAGTTCGTA
Source organism: uncultured Alphaproteobacteria bacterium (assembly GCA_963812075.1). Classification (GTDB taxonomy): domain Bacteria; phylum Pseudomonadota; class Alphaproteobacteria; order Acetobacterales; family Acetobacteraceae; genus JAMXLO01. The sequence continues at coordinate 351,166 of CAWETN010000008.1, read as the reverse complement.
GACGAAACTGCCCTGCTGGCTGAACACGATGTTGCTCATGCCCACGCCATGCGCGCCGATCACCAGACGGGCGGCGCGGAAGGCTGCGATCTGCTCGGCCATCGAGAGGTCTTCGGGCTTCACGATCTGCACGCCTTGCCCGTCCAGCAGTTCGATCAGCTCCGCCTCGTTCTCCAGCCGGTGGTGCTGAGTACCCGCGGTGGCCACATAGATCGCTTCGGGCGCGGCGCGCGTCCACGGCACCGCCCTGCTCAGGCGACGAAACGTCGCCATCGCCGTTCGCGCCACCATTCCCGGCATGCGCGATCCCAGGAAGTCGCTGAACTCGGCGCTTGGCAGAAGGAAGGTGTTCGATACATCCAGAGTGAGCCGGGGAATGTCCTGGTAGCCGAGTAACGCCAGTGACTTTTCCTGCCACGGGCGCAGCGACGACAACACCAGCGTCGAGCTGTTATGGCCGCTGTAGCGCAGGCTCAGGTCGATCGCCGGCAGCGACTGCACCAGCCAATGGTAATAGTCGTGCCAGGCGCGGTTGCAGCCGATGATGTAGTGTTCCTTGGCATCCAGGCGCATCGCCGGCAAAGGCTTGACCAGGGTGTCGTAGTATTCCTGGTCGGTGACGAAGAAGCGCGTCTCGGTGATCCGGCTGCGGCCGCGCAGCAGCAGCATCAGCGAGGCATCGAGCGTCACCTCGCGCAGGCGATACAGCCGGACGGCACCCGTCGCCTCCTGGCGTCCGAAGTGGCCACCTAGCTCGGGGCCGAACGCTTCACCCAGCGTTATGTCGAACTCCCCATCCAGAGGCGCACTGCGCTCGATGTCGATGACCTCATGCGCCGCTTCGCCGATCGGCAGGTCGGTGACATCCGATTGCGTCGCGGAAGACGCCATGCCAGCCGCTAGACCGCCGCGTCGCCGGACGACAGTGAACCCGCCGGCCGATGTGACATCCGCGTGCCCCCCGAAGTTCCGGAGCAACCTGCACGCCCGCGCCGCCGGCCGCAAGCGAGCGCGCCGCTCAGCTCAGGGCCGTCCACGGCGCATGGGGACGCACCGCTGCGAGCACCTGCTCGCTCGGCGCCAGGCGCGGTCCCTCGCCGGTATCGACCGGGGGAACGATCGTCACACCCCAGGTCGGCAGCACTCCGAGCGAGGCCTGCGCCTGCGGATGCTCGAGCAGCGGCTGGTTCAGCGACGGCGCGACGATCACCGGCGTGCGGCGTCCGATCGCCTCGGCGACGACGGACAACGCCAGGCTGTCGGCGATGCCGTGCGCCAGCTTGTTGAGCGAGTTGAAGCTGCACGGCGCGAACAGCACCACGCCGCGCGGCGGCCGCGGGCGGATCGCCAGGTCGAAGTAGGACTCGACGACGCGTGCCCCCTCGACATCGGCAAGCTCGCGCCCCGCAACCACGCGCGAGGCATTCGGCGTCGGCAGGGCTATGACGGTCGCAAAGCCGAGTGCGACCAGCCCGCGCAACAACTCGGGGCCGCGCGCCGCCGTCGTCGTGCCGCTGAGCACCAGGTAGGCGACATCGAACCTCTCGGCGGTCGTCATGCCGCCACGGCGCCGCAGCAGCGCTTGTACTTCTTGCCCGATCCGCAGGGACAGGGATCGTTGCGGCCCACCTTCGGTGCGCGTTGCGCCGCGGCGTTGAACAGCGGATGCCATCGACCCTGCCAGTGCGCCTTGGTCGCCAGGGCGATCTCCGGCAGGGCGCCCAGCAGCGTGGCCCGGCGGTCCGGCGTCAGCGCGCTGGCCCCGCCCTGGCGGGAGTCCGGCATCAGCATGATCATCGGCGCGATCAGCGCGCTGGTGCGCTGGCGCTCGTGCTTGAGCGGTTCCCACTCGGCCGGGCGCAGGGCGATGCCGTGCAGGTAGCCGCGCGCCCAGAGCACGCCGCGGAGGTCGCTGACGCCGCCATAGATCCACGGCCGCGGCGCCTTGCCCGATGCGAGGTCGCGCTCCGTCGCGTCATGGTGCCGGGTCAGCAGGTCGACGACCAGCGCCTTGTGTTCGGCCGAGTCGAGCGCCGCCGTCTCGCCTTCGGCGAGCAGGATCTCCGCAATATACTCCGACGCAGGCACCCGTACCGGCCCAGCGGCGAGCGCCGTCAGCAGGCCGTCGGCCTCCTCCAGGCAGAGGTTCTTCGCTGGCACGGTGCGCAGGAGCGCCGCGTCCAGCCAGGCGAGTTCGTCGCCGCTGGGCGCCTCGCCCGGACCGGTCGGTCGGTCGGCCGACCACTCGACATCCTGCGGATCGTCGATCGGCGCCAGCGGCGTGGCGACTTCGTCCGGGTTTTCGGCCGCCTTGCGGGTTCGCTCGATCCAGTCCTGCCGGTCCACGTCGCGGAAGTCGTCGGACAGGCGGCCTGCCGCCCAGCCGCGCTGAACGCGGTCGATCCAGTCGACGAGGCCGAGATGCAGCACCGCCTCCTGCCAGCCGATCCAGGCCACGCTGTCCGCCGCCACGGGCGCCTCGCGGTCGAAGCGATCCAGCACCTCCAGCACCTTGGCGCGGTCGGCGCGCCCCGCCCGGACGAGGCCGGCGAGGCCCAGTATCAGGCCGCTGCTGGCGTCCTCGGCGACTTCGGCGTCGGCGACGACCGCAGATACCGCGTCCACGTCGCCATCGAATAGGCTCAGCAGCAACCGCGAGACCGCGCGTTCGAGGTCTTCGCCGAACAGCCACTCCACCTCCAGCACCGGGCGGCGCAGCAGTGCCAGGAAGGCGGGGCAGGCGCTAGGTTCCCGTCCCATTGCCAGCGCGTGCAGGCCGAACCGCAGCAGCCGCTCCTCGGGCGGCAACGGCAGGCGGCCGGCCGCCATGGCGGTCGCGGCAGCGATGACGGCGGGCGCCACGTCGGCGGGGTTGGCTGCGGCCGCGTGCATGGCTGCCTCAGGCACGCCGACAGCGTTTTCCAGGGCCGCGCGAATCTCGTCAGGGGACATCGCACCAAGCTAGAGCGGGCCGGGCGGGATCGCCAGCGGTGAGGGTGCAGATCGCCGAACAGCGGCCGCGTGATCCAGGCGGGCGCAAGTCCCAGCCGGGACGAGGCGCGATCCCGCGTCATTCCCGACGCCACGCGCCCTTTTCGATCTGCGGAAGCGGGCAGAGCGCATGCGGACATGCCCGGCTGGCGAACTCGAAGCGCGGCCTCAGCAATTCGCGCCGGTCGGCCTGCGCTTCCGTCCGGCTTGATGTAAATATGTTAACTCGTCAGGCGCAAGCGCCGATGTCAGATTTTGCCTCACGTTCCAGGAAAAAGAGGACGAGGCGAAATCATGCGCCACCTGCTGGCTTTGCGATGCTCAGTTTTGACATGGGTAACTGTGGCAGTGACGTTGCTGCTCTCGACGGCGGCCCAGGCGCAGAAATTCGACATCACGCCGGTGGCAGAAAAGAAGATCTCGCAGCTGCCGCGCGGCCCGTTGTTCTGGCGCGTCGACACGTTCCCAACTCTCGCCAAGGCACAAGCCGCGGCAAGTCCCACGGCGCTCACCGCTGAAGTCGATGGCAAGGCGTGGCTGTTCACGCTCGGGCCGCCCGGCGGGTCGTCGCCCGGCGGCAGCAAGGTGGCCGAGATAGGGCCTGTGCCCTCGATTGCCGCCCCTGAATACCTCCTGCGCGTCGTCCGGTCCGGCGGCCCGCCTGGCGCTGAAACACCGGTGCACGCGCATCCAGGGTCGGAATCCTTTTACGTGCTGCGCGGTGAACTCACTCAGAAGTCGCCGGTGGGCGTGAACCGTGTCTCGGCCGGTCAGTCGATGGCCGGACATCCGCCCGACACGCCGATGCAGGTGTCCAGCAGCGGTACCAGCGACCTGACCGCCCTGGTCATGTTTGTGAACGATGCAACCAAGCCCTTCTCGTCGCCGGCCACCATGCCGTCCGTGAGAGGATAGTCCGCATCCTAATCCTATGGTTGGCGCTGGCGAGCGCGGTCAGGGCGCACAGTCACCAACTCGCCGCTGGATGCATGCGAGATTCGGTCCGGTGAACGTGCAGCTCCGGGTAAGGGAGGAGGTGATCATGAGGACACGCAATGCCGTCGCACTCGCAACGCTCGCAGGCTTCGGGATGGGAGCGGCAGGCATGTACAGCCTTGATGCCCAGCCCAAACCACCGGTTTACCAGATCGGAATGGTTGACGTTGGTAACGCAGATGGGTACGCCAAAGAGTATCTCCCGCCTGCCCAGGCTGCCATCAAGGCGCACGGTGGCGTGTATGTGGCGGCGGGGCCGGGTACGGTGATCGAAGGCTCGCCGGCCGGAACGCGCTTTGTCATCATTCGGTGGCAAAGCCTGGAGCAACTCAAAGGTTGGTGGGGGTCACCGGAATATACGGCAGCGCATAAGATCGGAGAGAAATACGCCAAGTTCACTGTCGTTGCCGTCAACGGTGTGCCGCAGTAGCCGGCCGGCCGATCTACATTACATCCCGCTCCGGCCAGGGTGGGCAGTCGGAGCGGTCCGGACGCTGCAACTGCCCTGAGCCGAGGATCGTACGCATTCAGTGCCTGAAATGCGGCATCACCTCGGCCGTCACGCGGCGATATTGGTCGAGCATGATCGACAGCGGCGTGCCCATCGGCGTGGACAGGTTGATGTGCTCCAGCCCCGGATAGCGGGATTCGATGTTCTTCAGGAACGCCACCAATTCGTCCGACGTGCCGGCGAACCAGCCGCCCAGCTTGATGTAGTGCTCGACGGTCGGCACGCCGGCCTCGTACCAGCCGCCGCGCCGCGCCACTGCGGCGACCTGCTCCTTGGTCATCCCCGGCATGAAGTTGAGCGGGGCGAACATCTTGGCGTGCTCTTCGTAGAGCGGGACGATCTCCTTCAGCGCCTGCTGCTTGGTATCGGCAAGATGGATGACGATGCCGATCATCAGATTCTCGCCCAGTTTCCAGTCTTTGCCGGCGCGATGGCCGGCCGCCTGGAACGCGGTGATGGGTCCCTGCTCCATGGTCGCGGCACCACCGCCGACCGCGCCCTTGATGTTGTGCTTGACCATGAAGTCGAGCCCGCGTGCCGAGGCGCTGACCACCGGCTGCCAGCACTCCACCGGCAGGTGGACCGGACGCGGCACGAGAGTCAGATCCTTCAGCGTATAGCCGCGATACGGCACCTCAGGCGGCAGCGTGTAGTGCTTGCCCTTGTGGCTGAACCGCTCGTTGTCGAACGCCTTGAAGATGATCTCGACCTGCTCTTCGAACAGCTCGCGGTTGGCGTTCTGGTCGAGCATCGGCGCACCGAACGTCTCCACCTCGCGCGTATGGTAGCCGCGCCCCACGCCGAAGATCGTGCGGCCTTTGGTCATGATGTCGGCACAGGCGAAATCCTCGGCCAGGCGCAGCGGATGCCACATCGGCGTGATGTTGAAGCCGCAGCCGATCTTCAGGGTCTTGGTCAAATGGCAGAGATGCACCGCGGCCATCAGCAGGTTCGGAATGACCTCGTAGCCTTCCTGCTGGAAGTGGTGCTCGGCCATCCACAGCGTGTCCCAGCCGCCTTCGTCCATGACCTTGGCGATCGCCTCGCTCTTCGCGAACACGCCGGCGAGATGTTCGTTGGAGAACCGACGCTCGTTCGCCGGCGTCGCGTCCTGTCCGCGATCCGGCAGATCGACGTGGCCGGCATAGACGGTGGCGAATTTCCTGATCATGGTCTGCTCCGTTTGAATGGCATCGACGCGCCCGCTGTCCGGCGCGTCATTCCGCCCAGCTCGAACGGCCCTGAATCGCCCAGCGGCCGTCCTTGAGTGTCACGATGTAGAGCGACCGGTAGCTGCCGATCGCACTGCCGTCCGCGCGATACCGGGTGAACTGCACGCGGAAATGCACCTTCTCCGGCCCGGCGTCGATCACCTCCACATAGTCCCACGCCGACCGCCCCCAGCCAGCCGACTGGCCTTGGCTCTCCCAGACCAGATTGTCGTAGTCCGCCGGAGCCTGCATCACGGTGACGGTTCCGCTATGGAAGCGCACATGCGGAAAGTGGAACCAGCGCGATCGGATCGCCTCGGCATCGCGGGCATTGAAGGCGGCCATGAAGCCGTCCATCGCCGCGCGCGCGCCGTCCACCGCCTGAACCGACAGCATCTCTTCCGCCAGCGACTGCCACTCCTCGTTGAGCGACACCGTGGCGGGCTCGCGGCCGGCGCGGTTGTACCAGCCGCCGGCGTTGCGCATGTCGCCTTCCTTGCGGTGCAGGTAGGCGTGCACCGCCGAGCCGGTCTTGCCCTCGTCCGCCTGCGCGCAGGTGTGCGCCTGGTTCCAGTCGCCCTTCGCGTCCCACCACAGGGTCTGCAGCGCGAGGCTCAATCCGTCCGGCGGCGCGCCCTGTGCGACCGTGGCGCGGAACTGCGTCAGGTCCATCCCTGCCCTCCTGTCGTTCCTGCCGGCGAGTGTGCGCGGCGGCAGCGCCTGCCTCAAGTCCCGCGGTGAGATGGGGGCTCGCTCTGCTGTGCGTGGCCCTCCTGGCGCCGCTGGCCTTGGTGGACGTGCCGCCGCTGCTCGATTATCCGAACCATCTGGCCCGCGCGGTCGTGCTTGCGGCGGGCGCATCCGATCCGGTTCTGTCACGCATGTACACGCCGCATTGGGCGATCATCCCCAATCTCGGCACCGACCTCATCCTCCCGCCGCTGCTGCACCTGCTGCCGGTGCACGTTGCAGGCCGGATCGTCATCGGCCTTGCCGTCCTGCTGCCCGTGTTCGGCACGCTCGCCTATAGCCGCGCGGTGTTCGGCACGCTCTCGGCCTGGCCGTTCGCCTCGGTGCTTGTCGCCTACAACGGCGCGCTGCTGCTGGGTTTTCTCAACTTCGTCGCCGGCATAGGGCTGGCGCTCCTGCTTTCGGCCGCCTGGATCGTCTGGCGCGAAAGCCATCCGGTCGGCACCGCCCTGCTTGCCGGCATCGGCATGGGCGTGCTGTTCCTCTGTCATCTCATGGGCGCGGCATTTTGCGCGCTGCTGATTGCCGGATACGAGGCCGAGCGACTGTGGCGCGACCCATCGCCGATCCACCTGCTGAAGCGCGTGCTGGCCGTCGCCCCTGCGATCGCAGTGCCGGTGGTGCTGTACCTGCTCTCGCCACTCGCACCGCTGAGCGCCGCCACGGCCTGGCCGTCGCCAGCCGAGAAGGCACGCCAGCTGCTGCTGCCTTTTGCCGCCTACGACCTGTGGTTGGACATCGCCACCGCCGGCCTCGTCGGCGTTATCCTGCTGGCGGGACGCTGCCGCGTCCCCATCCGCTCCGGCGCGCCGCTGATCGCGCTGGCGCTGCTGTACCTGGCTTCGCCAGGCGAACTGAAGGGCGCACAGAATTTCGACTCGCGCTTCGTCATCATGCTGGGCTTCCTGCTGTTCGGTGCGGTCCGGCCGGCACTCCTGCCTCGTGCGGCCGTTGTTGCCGTCATGCTGCTGTTCGGGGTACGCATGGCGGTGCTTGCCAACGTCTGGCTGGACCATCGGCGAGACCTGGCGGCGCTGCGCTCCGTCATCGCTGCGGTGGAGCCTGGGGCTCGCGTCTTCGTCGCGAAGCACGCGGATGCCCCGAATCGCCGCCTGTCCAACGGCATGCCGCTCGATGACCACCTGCCGGCGCTGCTGCTGATCGAGCGCCGCGCGTTCTGGCCGTTCCTGTTCGACAATCCGTCGCAGCAGCCGATCGAGACCCTGCCTCCGTATCGAGACCTGGCCATGCGGGCCGGCGCGGTCGCCGATGCGCGCGACCTCGGCCGGGCAGGAAGGATCGACCTCTGCGGCTACGACTACGTGCTGCTGCTCGGTGTGGGCGATCCCCAGGAGCTCGCTCGGCTTGCGCCTGACCGATTGCAGCTGCTGGACCGCGCGGACTTCGCCGCACTGCTCCGCGTGCGTCCCGCACGGTGCAGGTCCTGAGCCGAAGGGCGAGCGCGGCGCGCGGCGAGGCCGCCCGCGTGTTGCTTGTCGCCGATGGCCGACGCTACGCTGTAGTCGGGCAAGTTTGTTCATTCGAGCCGGCGACCGTGGCCCCGGCTGAGGGCAATGCGAAGGGGCACTTGATGCATCGCGAGAACGTAACGCGCCGGCTCACCTGCCTGGTCGCGCTGGTGGCGAGCAGCGTTCTGGTTGCTGTTCCTCAGCAGCCGAAGGCCCAGGAGATCGGCGACGTCGCGGCCGGGCGCCAGTTGTCCGCGACCTGGTGCAGCTCCTGCCACCTGGTCGCTCCGAGCGCTTCGAGCGGCATCGTCAATGGCGCGCCGACATTCCCCGCGATAGCACGCATGAAGTCGACCACGGTCCTCTCGCTGAGAGCGTTCCTGCAGACGCCGCACGCCAGGATGCCCGACCTGCATCTGACGCGCGACGAGATCGACAATATTGCGGCATACATCCTCAGTCTGCGCGGCCAGTCGGGCTGATCGGGCGGGCCGCGGCTCGGGCCCACACCCTGCTCCCAGGTGGCAAGGCTTGTTGCCTTGCGGCGGTCATTGGCCGAACGTGGCGGCGCACGACGCGAGCCGCCCGGGAAAGCCATGTATCTGAACCGCTTCGCCGACACGACCGAACCGCTCGACATGACGGCGACGGAGGAGTTCCGCCTGCTGCTTGCCAGTGCCACCGATCTTGGCATTTCGCATGCGCCCGATGTGGCGTATCGCTCGCGCAACGTCGTGCTGCGGCAGATGCGGTTCCACTACCTGGAGTGGGGCGCGCCGGATGCGCCGCCGATCGTGCTGCTGCATGGCGGCCACCAGTCGGCGCATTCCTGGGACCTGGTCAGCCTGCACCTGGCGCAGCGCTTCCGCGTCCTGGCGCTGGATCAGCGCGGCCATGGCGACAGCGAGTGGGCGCGCGATGTCGCCTACAGCAACCACGAGATGTCGCTGGACGCCGAGGCGTTCATCGGCACGCTGGGGCTGCAGCGGCCGATCCTGATGGGCCACTCGATGGGCGGGCGCAATGCGATGCTGCTGACCCGCCGCAATCCGTCGCTGCTGCGCGCGCTGGCGATCGTCGATGTGGGGCCGGAGCTGTCGGATCGCGGGCGCGCGGTGATCGCCGGCTTCGTGCGCGACAACGAGGAGTTCGACGACCTCGACCACTTCGTGCGCAACGTGCAGCAGTACGATCCTTATCGCACCCGCGCGCATATCGAGCGGACGGTGAAGTACAACATGCTGCAGCGCGCCGACGGGAAGTTCGTCAGCAAGTGCGACGCGAACCCGCGCCGCCTCGGCATCGTGCGCGGTACCGGCCCGCAGGAGAACATCACGCTGGAGGAGGCACGCGCGTTCGACCTGCCGGTGCTGCTGGTCCGTGGCGCCGACTCGCGCATCCTGACGGCGGACGCGGCGGAGCGATTTCGCGACGCGCTGCCGCGCGGAACATTGGTCACGGTGCCGGACTGCGGCCACAACGTGCACGGGCAGAACACCAAGGGGTTCATTGAGGCGGTGAGGGAATTCCTGGCCATGGGCGTCGGGTAGGCGATGTCCATGGCTTGATCGCGTGCCTGCGGAATACTGTCATCGCGGCACTGTCCTCCCGGTTGATCAGGAATGGCGCTACCGTGACAATATTCATCGAGCGGTCGCATGGTGCGCTATACTTCCCGGCAGCAGCGGATAAGCAGGCGCGCGCATGCCAGTGACGAATGGTCCCGGCACCGAGGCCCCGGCGATCGAGGCCGACCCGGCCGCCGGCGAATCGTACGCCGGACAACGCCATCCGCGGCCGTTTCGTGGCATCCTGCGAGACCTCCTGCGTCCATTGCGTATTTGGACTGGCGCCTTGCAGCTTTGGCGGGCGCTGGCCAGCCTGACGCTCGCTCTGTCGGGGCTGGTCGCGGCCGTCGTGATAGCAACGCTGATGGTTCAAGGGCTGACCCGGCACACCGTCGCGGTCCTGCCGATCGCCGTGCCAAAGCAACTGGCCGACAAAGGCTTCGTGCCGGAGGTGGCGGCAAGCCGGCTGCGAGATGCCATGAATGCCGTTGCGGAGAGGTCGCAGGCGCCAAAAGGTCCGGAAATCGCATTGCGCAGCGATGTGCCCGACATCGTGGTCCCCACGGTCGGTATTTCGATCGACAGCATTGTCACGGCAATTCGCGGCTTCCTGCACAGTAACCGGCGGCGAACCATATCCGGCGAGTTCACGGTCGCCGACGGCCAACTCTGGCTGCGCCTGCGGCTCGACGGCGGGCAGATCTACAGCAGCCTGTCGGGTGGAGCACTGGAGCGGCCCGACGAGCTGCTCGTCGCGGCGGCTCCACACATTTATCATGAGATCGATCCCTTCGTCGCAGCCTCATACCTGTTCGCGTACAAGGACGATGCCGCCCAGGCACTGATGATCCTGGATACTCTGAGTGAAAACAAAACGACGTCCGACAGGAATCCGGCGGACCCCTATGTCGTGAAAGCCTGGATCTACATCGATCGGCGGAAGTACACCGAGGCCATGGCAATGGCGGAACAGGCCATTCGCCTTGAACCACGATATGCGCCAGCCCACACCGTTCGCGGCAATGTGCTGAAAGCCCAGCGCAGATACGATGAGGCGCTAGCAGAATACCACGAGGCTCTGCGAACTCGATCCCGATTCCGCGGCGCAGGTCAATACCGCCAGAGTCCTTTGGAGCCAGGAAAAGTATGCGCGGGCCGCGGAAGACTATCGTGCGCTGATAGCCAGGTTTCCAGGTTCCCCGGGCTACCACGCATCGCTCGCCGAGCTCCTGCGCGTTCAGCACGATCCGCGAGGTGCCGCTGCCGAATTTGACAAGGCGGTCGCACTGTATCGGCAGAATATTGTTCGTGATCCGGACAATGCCGTCAATTACGCCGACCTGGGCCGTGTTCTGCGTTCTCAGGGCAAACTGGAGGAGGCAGCCGACCAGTATCGTCAATCGATCAAACTCGAACCGGACAGAGCAAGCAGCCATTTGAGTCTGGGTTTCGTGCTGGACCAGGAGCATGCGCCCGAAGCAGCGGCCAGGGAGTACCGCAAGGCCGCCGTGCTCGATCCGGACCGCGCGGATGTGCACGCCGATTTGAGCGACACTCTGCGCAAACTGGGCGACTACGATGCAGCGCTCCGCGAGGTTCATCGGTCCCTTGCAATTGATCCAGAGCTGGCCGACGGCCATGTCATCCTCGGCAACATCCTGCTCGATCAGGGGAAGCTCGACGATGCGGCGTCGGAATATCGCGCAGCCGTGAATCTCGACGCAACGCATGCGAGCGCGCACGGAAACATCGGGCTTGTCCTTGAGCGCCAGGGGAAGTTCGACGATTCTGTGACCGCATATCGCAGGGCGATTGAGCTCGACCCGACGCTGGCGGAGTGCCACAATGGCCTTGGACTTGCCCTGGCCGATCAGAACAGGCTTGCAGAGGCGATCACGGAATATCGCCAGGCGATCGAACTCGATCCGAAACTAGCGGGCCCGCACAACAATCTGGGGTACGCCTTGATGGATCAAAGCGATTCCGCGGAAGCGGTCGCCGAGTTCCGGAAGGCCATCGAGCTCGACCCCAGGATTGCCGCACCGCACCGCGGTCTAGGGCTTGTGTTTCACAACCAGCACAGGCTTACAGACGCGATGGAAGAATACCGCAAGTCCATCGAGTTGGACCCGAAGTACGTCAATGCGTACAATTCCCTTGGTGTCGTTTTCGCCGAACTGGGCAGAGCGGACGATGCAGTGGCAGAGTACCGCACGGCCATCGAGCTCGATCCAAAAAAGTCGGAGCCACACAATAATCTGGGCAACATCCTTCGTAATCAGCGGAAAGCAGATGAGGCGATTGCAGAATATCGCAGGGCGATCGAGTTGGACCCGAAGTTGGCCAACGCGCACAACGGTCTCGGCAACATCCTTCGTGATCAACGCAAATTCGACGATGCGGAGACGGAATATCGCCGAGCCATCGATCTGGATCCTGGATTGGCCGTGGCTCACAACGGGCTTGGCAACGTGTTGCTTGATCGGGGGAAGCCCGAAGACGCGATGGCAGAATATCGCCGAGCCATCGAATTGGCTCCGAGGGACGCGAACCCACACAATGGCATCGGCAACGTTCTCGTGGACAGGGGCAGAGCAACCGATGCGATGGCCGAGTACGGCAAGGCCGTCGAGATGGACCCGAACAACGCCGCTGCGCACAGCAACCTCGGCAATATGCTGCTGCAGCAGGGCAGGCTCGATGACGCTCAGGCGGAACTGCGCAAGGCGATCGAACTGGATCCCAACCTCGCGGAGGCGCACGTCAATCTGAGCCAGATCCTCTACCTTCGCCACGAGGTCAATGAATGCCTTGCCGAGCTTCGTATCGCTACCGACCTGGATCCAGGCAACGCGATGTGGCGCAGCAAGCTCGGGAGCATGCTGCGCGACGTTGGTCGGCGTGAGGATGCGGTTGTCGAATACCGCCGTGCGATCGCGCTGGATGGCGATCAGGCGGTCTATCACGCGCTGGTCGGCTCACTGCTGTCCGATCTGGGCCAAGGCGATGCCGCGATGGCGGAATTCCAGCGCGCTCTGGCGCTCGATCCGAAGTTGCCTGGGGATCTCGCTGACGCCGCCGGAAGCTTGGTCGAACAGGCTGCAAAGCCTGGTTCACCCGACTTAGCGAAGGCCAGCCTGATCGATGCCTGCTGGCTTCTGGTCACGTCAGGACACCTTGCGCCAGGCGGTACCGATCATGTGCCGGCGATGCGGCACATCGATGAGCTTTTGCGAGACCAGCAGCAGTGTCCCCCAAGATAGTTCGGCCCCTTCCCCTGATCGCAGCGGCAGGCGCACAATCCCCGCCATGTCTTCGGCATATCTCGACCCGCGAACCGGCCAGACCTTTTCGCTCGACCGACCGCGCTGGTGTGGCCCGAACCACGCGCCGCTGCTCCTGACCCCCCTCCCGGGTCTTACCCGCGCGCAGATCGACTCCGCCACCCGAAGCCTCTGGCGCTACCGCGCCGCGCTGCCGATGCAGGTCGAAGACCCGATCACCATGGGCGAGGGCTGCACGCCGCTGATCCCTCGCATGCTGCATGACGTGCCGGCGCTGCTGAAGTGTGAGTGGCTCATGCCCACCGGCAGCTTCAAGGACCGCGGTGCCAGCGTGATGCTGTCGCTGCTGCGCGCGCAGAACGTGCGGGCGGTGCTGGAGGACAGCTCTGGCAACGGGGGCGCCGCGGTGTCGGCCTACGCGGCGGCCGGCGGCATGCAGGCGACGATCATGGCGCCCGCCTCGACGAGCCCAGCCAAGACCGTGCAGATGCGCGCACATGGCGCGACCGTCGAACTGATCCCGGGCACGCGCCAGGACACCGCCGATGCTGCCGTGCGGCGCTCGGCGACGATCTTCTACGCCAGCCACAACTGGCACCCATTCTTCCTGCACGGCACCAAGACGCTGGCCTACGAGCTGTGGGAAGATCTGGACTTCCGTGCGCCCGACAACATCATCACCCCGTGCGGCGCAGGGTCGAATGTCCTGGGCTGCGAGATCGGCTTTACCGAACTGCTGCGCGCCGGCGAGATCGAGAAGATGCCCCGCATCTTCGCTGCGCAGCCGGCGAACTGCGGTCCGATCGCCGCCGCATTCCTGGCCGGCAGCGATGCGCCGGTCGCCACCGAGATCAGCCCGACCATCGCCGAGGGCACCGCCATCGCCCAACCGATCCGGCTGCGCGAGGTCCTGGGCGTCCTGCGCGAGACGCGCGGCGGTGCGGTGATGCTGAGCGAGGAAGAGATCGCCGCCGCCACCTTGGATCTGGCGCGCATCGGGCTCTATGTCGAGCCGACCGCGGCGCAGCCCGCCGCGGCCTTCCGCAAGCTGCTGGCCGCCGGCACGGTCACGCCCGAGCAGACCACCGTCCTGGTGCTGACCGGCAGCGGTCTGAAGGCGACGCCGCGGTTAGCCGAACTGCTGGGGGTAGCGCTGTGACCGCGACGCCACGCATCGCCCTGCTGGGTTTCTCGATCGAGTGCAATCGTTTCGCCCCTGCCGCCACCGAGCAGGACTTCGCCGGACGCACCCTGCTGCGCGGCGAGGTGATGGTGGCCGACGCCCGCTCGTCCGCGCCGCGCATGCTCGGTGAACTGCCTGGCTTCATCGCCGATATGGACGCCGCCGGCGGCTGGGAGCCGGTGCCGCTGCTGCTGGCGATGGCGGAGCCCAACGGACCGGTGGAGCAGGCCTTCTTCGACCGCCTGATGGCGGAGTGGGAGCACGGACTGCGCACCGCCGGACCGCTCGACGGGGTCTACTGCGTGCTGCATGGTGCGGGGCTTGCGACGCACGACCATGATCCCGAAGGCACCCTGCTAGGCTTGGTGCGCCGCGTCGTGGGTGACCGTGTGCCGGTGGTCGCCAGCTACGACCTGCACGCCAACGTCTCGGCGGCCAACGTCGAGCTGGTGAACGCCTATATCGGCTACCGCACCAACCCGCATCTCGACATGCGCGAACGGGGCGCCGAGTCGGCGCAGATGATGCGGAGGCTGCTCGGCGGCACCAGGACGCATCTCGCGCGCATCCGGCTGCCGATCGTGCCGCCGACCGTCAGCATGCTCACCGGCAAGGATGCGCACGAACGGCCTTATGGCGAGCTGATCGACCTGGGCCAGCAGCGGATGCACGAGCCGCCCTATGCCGGGCGCGTGCTCAACGTCTCGGTGATGGGCGGCTTCGCATACGCCGACACGCCGTTCAACGGCCTCACCGTCGTTGTCACCGCCACGGATGCCGGTGCGGCGCAGGGGCTCGCGCGTGAGATCGCGGAGGCCGGCTGGGCGCGGCGCGAGCAGTTCCGGGCGACCCTTACACCGCTCGATAAGGCGGTGCGGCTCGCCAAGACCACCGAGGGCTCCAGCGCGCTCATCTTTGCGGACGTCGCCGACAATCCGGGCGGCGGCGGGCGCGGCAACACGATGTGGATCCTTCAGGCGTTTCACCAGGCCGGCGTGCGAGACGCGCTGGTTGGCGTGATCCACGATCCCGCGCTCGCCGCCGAAGCGCATGCGACGGGCGAGGGCGCCCGGTTCACCGCGCGCTTCAACCGCGACGGCGGTGATGAATTCTCCAAACCGTTCAGCGCACCGGCGCTGGTGCGCCGCCTGCACGACGGCAACATGCGCGGCCGGCGCGGCATCTATGCCGACAATACGCTCGCTCTGGGCCCGTCCGTGGCGCTGCAGCTCGACGGCATCGCTGTGGTGGTGATCTCCAACCGCGTGCAGTGCGCCGACCCGGTGTTCTTCGAGGCGTTCGGCCTCGACATCGCCGCCGCCCGTGTCGTGGTGGTGAAATCGCGCGGCCACTTCCGCGGCGGCTTCGACGAGTTCTTCAGCCATGAGCAGGTGATCGAGGTGGATGCGCCTGGACTGACGAGCCCGGTGCTGTCGCGCTTTCGCTGGCAGCACGTGCCGCGGCCGGTGCTGCCGATCGACGCGGCTGCGGAGTGGGCGCCATGAAGCTGGCCGATCTGCCGACGCCCTGCCTGGTGCTCGACCGCGGCATCCTGCAGCGCAATATCGACGCCATGGCGCGGGCGCTTGCACGCCACGGGGTGCCGCTGCGGCCGCACATGAAAACCGCGAAGTCGATCGACGTGGCGCGCCTAGCACTGGCCGGCCAGCCCGGCGGCATCACGGTCTCGACGCTGGCCGAGGCAGAGTATTTTGCCCGGCACGGCATCACCGACATTCTGTATGCGGTGGGCATCGCCCCCAGGAAACTCGATCAGGTGGCGAGGCTGAACAGCGCCGGCGCCGAGATCATCGTGCTGACCGACGATTTGGACACGGCGAGCGCGATCGCCAGCCACCCAAGTCCGCCGCGCGCCCTGATCGAAGTCGATACCGGCGAGGGTCGCGGCGGCGTGACGCCCGACGATGGCATGCTGCTCGAACTTGCCGCGCGGCTCGGGCAGCAGCTTGCCGGCGTCATGACGCATGCCGGACACTCCTATGCCGGTCGTTCTCCAGACGACATGGCGCGGATCGCAGAGGCGGAGCGGGCCGGCGTGGTGCGGGCGGCCGAACGGCTGCGCGCGGCCAGCTCTGTTGCGCCGATCGTTTCAATGGGCAGTTCGCCCACGGCGCTGCATGCGCGACACCTCGACGGCGTGACCGAGGTGCGCGCCGGCGTCTACATGTTCGGCGACCTGTTCCAGGCGGAGATCTTCACGCACGGCCTAAACTCGATCGCCCTGACCGTGCTGACCAGCGTGATCGGCCGACGACCCGGACGGCTACTCATCGATGCGGGCGGGCTGGCGTTGTCGAAGGACCGCAGCACCGCCGATGCGCCACGCGATTTCGGCTTCGGCCTGGTGCTCGACGCGGCCGGCCGGCACAGCCACGGCGACGCGGTGGTGCGGCGTGCCTACCAGGAGCACGGCGTGATCGAGCCGGATCCGGCACATCCGCTCGATCTGCCGGTCGGCGCATTGCTGCGGGTCGCGCCTAACCATACCTGCATGACGGCGGCGGCGCATGATCGCTATTTCGTGGTCGATGGCGGCGATGAAGTCGTGGCAATCTGGGACCGCGTGAACGGTTGGTGATTCGAAAGGACCGTGCCTTCCAGAATACCGATCCAAACGAATGGGGCTCTTATCCCGGCTCGTCGGCGCCGGTCTCGCCCGGGCTCGCGCTGGTCGGCTTCGTCGGGCTTTGCCTGCTGGTCGGAGCCGCCGACGGTTCCGTCGTCGCGCGCGCATCGCATGGCTGGTACCTGTCGCTGAACCGACCGTTCGGCACGCCGCCCGATTGGGTGTTCGGGGTCGTCTGGACGATGCTGTACGCGATGATCGGCGTGGCCGGATGGATGGTATGGCGGCGTGCCATGTCGCCGCGGCCGCTGCGCCTGTGGGGCTGGCAGCTGGCCGCCAACGCCTGCTGGACACCGGCCTTTTTCGCGCTGCACAGCCCACCGCTAGCGTTCGCCGTCTGCCTCGTGCTGCTGGCGCTGATCGTCGCGACCATCCGGGCGTTCCGCCGGCTTCGCGCCGCTGCCGCCTGGCTTCTAACGCCCTATCTCGCGTGGAGCGGTTACGCGGCCTACCTGACCGCGGGGTTCTGGTGGCTCAATCCGGCTTGAGCTAGGATTGCCGCCATGCGAATCCGTCTGCTTCCGCTCCCGTTCGCGATCGCCGCGCTGTTCGCCGGCTCGCTGCACGCTCAGGGCGTCTCCTCGATGATGAACCAGATGGGTTCGCCGGGAAAGCAACAGGTACCGGGACCGGCGGAGAAGGTCGTCCCTCCGCCGGCGCTGCCCGGTGCAGCCTCGAGCCGCAGCGCTGCGCCGCCGACGCGCGCGCCCCTGGATATGGAGCCTACCGAGGCTCTGTTCGACGCGATCAACCGCGGGGACATCGGCTCGGCGCGCGACGCTCTGAGCCGCGGCGCCGACCTGCGCGGGCACAACATCCTCAGCATGACGCCGCTGGAGCTCTCGGTCGATCTCGGTCGGAACGACATCTCGTTCCTGCTGCTGTCCATGCGCGCGGCGGACGAGGGCCGGCCGGCGCAGGCGGCCGGGGCGAAATCGGCCGCTGCAAAGCAGCAGCAAAAGCCGGCGCGCGTGGCGTCGCAGCCGCCGGCGCGGGTCGCGGCTCCGGCTCCGTCGCAGACGGCGCGTCTCTATAGCGGAGATGGCGGTACACCCAACCCGAGCGCGGGCTTCCTCGGCTTCGATTCTGGGCGTCGGTGATGGCGGGAAATTAATCTGGCTGACGCGCCTGCGATTGGCAGCTTCCGTCGCGACCACGCATATCGCCGACAGGCCAGCTCGCAGGAGGACAAAATCATGCGCGATCAGGACATAAGGCGCGATGCGCAGGCAACGGCGCAGTCGATGATCAGGCTGCATGGCCTGCGGGCGCAGGCGGTCGCGTTGGAGCGCGCCGCTGAGATGCGCCACCAAGGGGACGTTGCCCGGCACGATCTGTGGCAGGCAATTCATGCCGCGATCTGCGAGTTGCGACGGACCGCGCCGGTGATGGAGAGCATTCACGGGTAGCAGACAGGGTCCCGGCATTCTTCGGGGAAGCTTGAGTCTTTGAGCCGGCAAGGGTCGCCGAGAAGTGCTGGCTGGCTGGGGCGGGAGGATTCGAACCTCCGGTGGCGGAACCAAAATCCGCTGCCTTACCCCTTGGCTACGCCCCATCCGCATCCGCCATCGCGTGCATAGGTCGCTGACCGCGCGAGGTAAAGCCTCGGGTCAGCCGCCGTGCAGAGATCCGGCCCAGCACCAGGGGACCCTCTGCTGCAATTGCATAGCCGCTTGCCGGGCCGTGGCGACATCGGCGTAGAGGGCGAAGCACGTCGCCCCGGACCCGCTCATCCGCGCGAGCAGGCAGCCGGGCGTTGCCTCCAGCATGCCCAGCACCTGGTGGATAACTGGGTGCAAGCCGCTTGCTGGCACCTCCAGGTCGTTCCCGAGCCGAGCGAGGTCGGCCGCCATGTCCGCGGCGGTGCTCCACCCCGACGGCAATATCGCGGGTTGCGACCACGCACCGCCTCGCTTGCGGAACACCTCCGCCGTGGCGACGCCAATCCCAGGATTAGCCAGAACGATCCCGCACCGCGGCAGGGCCGGCGCTGGATCGAGACGCTCGCCGATTCCACCCATCCGAGCGTTCTGTCCCGCCAGGCAGACCGGAACGTCAGCGCCGAGCCTCGCCGCGAGGTTGGCCAGCCGCCCAGGCGCCGGGCTTTGCCGCCAAAGCCGGCACAGCAACCTCAAGGTGGCTGCTGCATCGGTCGACCCGCCGCCGATGCCCGACGCCACCGGCAGGTGCTTCTCCAGCACCAGATGCACTGTGGCAACCACACCGAACTCGGTCGCCAGGGCTCGTGCTGCGCGCAGCACCAGATTGTCGGGTTCATCCTTCAGTCCCGCCGCGAAGGGACCTGTCACCGCCAGCGACAGGGCGTCGGCGGGCTCCGCCGTCAGCGTATCGCCGACACCAGCGAACACGACCAGGCTGTCCAGCAGGTGGTAGCCGTCATCCCGGCGGCCGGTCACATGCAGGTAGAGGTTGACCTTCGCCGGCGCGTGCTCCGTCAGACGGTCGGGCACAAACTACTGGCCACTCACCACCGTCGACGGCCGGCCGTTCTGCAGCTTCGCCTCGAGCTTGGCCGCATCCTCGGGCTCCGGATTGAAGATCAGCGCGCGGCGCCACTGATAGGTCGCTTCCAGCTTGCGTCCAGCCGCCCAGTAGGCATCGCCGAGATGGCCGTTGATCGAGGCGTCCTCCGGGTCGAGTTCGACCGCGCGTTCCAGCGTGCGCACCGCCTCGGTGACCTCGCCCTGGCGCAGCATGATCCAGCCCAGGCTGTCCACGATCGCCCCGTCGTTCGGCCGGCGCTGCACCGCCTTGTCGATCATTGCCCGCGCCTGGGTCAGGTTCTGGCCCATGTCGGCCCAGGAATAGCCGAGATAGTTCAGTACGAAGGGCTGATCGGGGGAGAGCGCCAGGGCGTGCTTGAAGTCGGCCTCTGCCTTGCTCCACTGGTGCGCGCGCTCGTAGCAGATGCCGCGGTCGTAGAAGGCGAGCCAGTCGTGCGCGGTCGGCGCCTTGATTCGCGCTATGGCGCGGTCGTAGGCGCCGATCGCCTCGGGGAACCGCTGCTTGCCGCGCAGCAGGTCGCCCTCGCGCATCGCCGGGACCGGGCTTTCGGGATAGTCGCGTGCAATCCGCTGCAGAGCGTGCAACGCCTCGTCGGTGTGGCCCAGCCGCTCGATCAGCGCCGCCCGCTGCAGCCGCACAACCGAGACCAGCGGGTCGTCGTTCGCGACCGGGGCCAGCATCTGGAGGGCGTTTTCGAGATGGTGCTGGCTCTCCAGGATGTCGGCGGCCAGCAGGCGGGCGGCGGTGAAGTCGGGCCGCAGATCGAGCGCCAGCCGCAGCACCAGCATCGCGAAGTCGCCGGCATCCTGAGAACGCAGGGTTGCCGCAAGGGCGAGGTAGGCCTCGGCGATGCCGTCCACCGCGCGTGGAACGGTGGGCGTCATGCTGGCGGCGGTCAGTGCCGGCAGGGCGATTGCCATATCCGGTGCATCGGCGGCGATGCCTGCAAGGACGCGCTGCGCTTCGCCGACGTGACCGCGGCGGGCCTGGGCGCTCGCCAGGATCTGGGCGAGGCGCAGGTTCGTCTGGCCGAAGTCGACCTGCGCCTGGCGGTACAGCTTCGCCGCGTCCGCGGTGCGGCCGGCCTGGTCGGCGATCATCGCCGCGTGCAGCGCGTAGACCCCGCGGAAACGCTGGCCGTCGAGGAACGGCCGCAAGGTCGCCAGGGCCGCATCGGTTCGACCATCCCCCTGCTGCGACCAAGCCACCAGAAGCGGCTGCAGCAACTGCGTCAGGCCCTGTCGCGGCAGCGACTGGAAGCGCTGTTCGGCGGCCTGCCAATGGCCGGCGCGTACCGCGGACTGGCCCAGCAGCAATTGTGCCGCCTGGCTGTCCGGCAGTGCCCGGGCGAGCTGTACCGCCTCGGAGCGCCCGGCGATCAGGCTCGCCACGAAGGCCTGCTGCTGCAGATCCGTGTCGTCCGGCCGGGTGGCGAGCGCATTGAGGAACTGCGTGGCCGCCGTCTGGGCGTCCCCCTGGCTCATGGCGAACCGGCCGGCCAGGTATTCGCCGAACACCGGGGACGGAGCGTCCCGGTTGGCCATAGGCGGCGCTCCGGCCGGCGAGGGATCCGCTGCCGCGCAGGCGGACAGCAGCGCGATGGCGAGGAGAAGCGGGCGGCACAGGGTGCGGATATGCTGCATCTGCACACACTACTTCATGTGAGCGTGAGTGTCATCGGAATTGAAGGCCGAGAACCCTGCGGCAGTGAACCGTTGCTACATCCCACCGGGATAGTTCGGTCCGCCGCCACCTTCCGGCGTCACCCAGTCAATGTTCTGCGCCGGGTCCTTGATGTCGCAGGTCTTGCAGTGCACGCAGTTCTGCGCATTGATCTGCAGTCGCGGCGCGCCCTCGTCGGCGCCGACGATCTCGTAGACTCCCGCTGGGCAATACCGCACCTCCGGGCTGCGGAAGCGCTGCCAGTTGAGCGTGATCGCCAGATCGGGATCGGCCAGCCGCAGGTGCGCCGGCTGGTTCTCTTCGTGATTGGTGTTGCTGATGAACACCGAGGACAGCCGGTCGAAGGTCAGCACGCCGTCCGGGCGCGGATAGTCGATCTGCTCCGCCGCACTGGCCTCCAGCAATGTCTCGTTGTCGGGATGCGGATGATGGAAGGTCCACGGCGCCTTGCCACGCAGCATGTATGTGTCGAGAGCGGAATAGGCCAGGCCGCCCCACAAGCCGAACTTCGCGAATGACGGGCGGATGTTCCGGACCAGCGACAGTTCGTGCCAGATCCAGCTGTTCCGGAGACTGTCCTCGTACCCTGCCAGGTCGCTTCCGTCGCCGGCCGCGAGCGCATCCGCCACCGCCTGGGCTGCCAACATGCCCGACTTCATCGAGGTGTGCGTCCCCTTGATCTTCGGCACGTTCACAAAGCCCGCCGCATCGCCGATCAACGCTCCGCCTGGGAAGGTCAGGCGCGGGATCGACTGCAGTCCGCCTTCGTTCAGCGCGCGCGCGCCATAGCTGATGCGCCGGCCGCCTTCGAAATGCTTGCGCATCTCGGGATGCGTCTTGAAGCGCTGCATCTCGTCGAATGGCGACAGCCAAGGATTGCGGTAGTCGAGCCCGATGACGAAGCCGTAGGAGATCAGGTTCTCGCCGAAGTGGTAGAGGAACGAACCACCATAAGTGCTTCCGTTGAGCGGCCAGCCGATGGTGTGTTCGACCAGGCCCGGCCTGTGGTTGGCTGCGGGGACCTCCCACAGCTCCTTGATGCCGATCGCGTAGGTCTGCGGATCATGGCCGTCGCGCAGATTGAAGCGTCGGATGAGCTGCTTCGACAGCGATCCGCGACAACCTTCGGCGAACAGCGTGTAGCGCGCCCGCAGCTCCATGCCGCGCTGGAAGTTGTCAGTGGGATTGCCGTCCTTGCCGATGCCCATGTCGCCGGTGGCGATGCCGACGATACGGCCGTCTTCCTCCAGCAGTTCGGCGGCCGGGAAGCCTGGATAGATCTCGACGCCGAGTGACTCGGCCTGTTGCCCCAGCCACCGACACACATTGCCCAGCGAGACGATGAAGTTCCCGGCGTTGTGCATCTGCGGCGGTGTCGGCAGGCGAAAGGCACGTGTCGCCGTGAGATAGAGGAATTGGTCGTCGCCGGCGGGCGTGTCCAGCGGCGCGCCCCTCTCCCGCCAGTCGGGGAGCAGTTCGTTGAGCGCGCGCGGCTCGAGCACCGCACCGGAAAGGATGTGCGCGCCGATCTCACTGCCCTTTTCGACCAGGCAGACGGCCGCGTCTGGGGCGATCTGCTTCAAGCGGATCGCGGCGGCGAGACCGGATGGGCCGCCGCCAACGATGACCACGTCGAACTCCATTGCCTCCCGCGGGGGCAATTCATCGGCCATTTGCGCATCTCCAGGCAGCTGGCGGGACCGCCAGCGACGGGTCGGAGTAAGCCGATTTTGCCCGGCGATGGAAGAGCGGCGCGGGTACGCCGACGCAAGGGGGCGGCCGCGGCCGGCGTTGGGCAGTCTTCGGTCAACCTGCTACGCTGCTGCCAATACCCTTCCGGAGGAACGTTCATGGCTGCTCATGCCCCGCAACCCGGCGATGTCACCGACCGCAACCTGGCGCTCGAACTGGTACGCGTGACCGAGGCCGCGGCACTCGCCGCCTCGCGCTGGATCGGTCTCGGCAAGAAGAACGAGGCCGACGGCGCCGCCGTCGAAGCGATGCGCCGTGCCTTCGATCAGGTCGCCATCGAAGGAACCGTGGTGATCGGCGAGGGCGAAATGGACGAGGCGCCGATGCTCTTCATCGGAGAAAAGGTCGGCGCCGGCGGACCGCCGATGGACATTGCGGTCGATCCGCTGGAAGGCACGACGCTGACCTCGAAGGGCGGACCAAGTGCGCTTGCCGTCGTGGCACTGGCCGAGCACGGCAACTTCCTGCACGCGCCCGACATCTACATGGACAAGATCGCGATCGGCGGCGGTCTGCCGGATGGCGTGGTGGATCTCGATGCACCGGTTGGCAGCAATCTGCGCGAGCTTGCCAAGGCGAAGAAGTGCCAGGTGTCGGACCTGATGGCGTGTATCCTCGACCGCGACCGCCACAAGGAGCTGATCGCCAAGGTGCGCGAGGCGGGCGCGCGCATCATGCTGATCAGCGACGGCGACATAACCGGAGTCGTCGCAACCGCTACCCCCGACTCGGAGATCGACATCTATCTTGGCTCCGGCGGCGCGCCCGAAGGCGTGCTGGCGGCGGCGGCGCTGCGCTGCATCGGCGGTCAGATGCAGGGGCGCCTGATGTTCGAGAACGATGAGCAGGTGCAGCGCGTGCGCGAGATGGGGCACAACGATCCGAAGCGGAAGTTCACGCTGGAGGAGATGGCAAGGGGTGACGTGATGTTCGCCTGCACCGGCGTCACCTCGGGCACGATGCTGCGCGGCGTCAAGCGCCACGGGCATGGTGCGATCACGCATTCCATGGTGATGCGCAGCAAGTCCGGCACGGTGCGGTTCGTCGAGGCGCACCATAACTTCAGCACCAAGACGTGGGTGCGGAATTAGGGGAATTGAAACCGCAAATGCACATGGATGAAGGCGAATGCATCTTTGGTGTGGATGCGTGGCTCCATTTGCATGAGCGGTAGCGCCCTCGGGATCGATCGCAGCCTGAGCGGGCGGCGCTGGGTGTGGCGCGGCGGCGAGGATCGGATCGGGCTCGGCATTGCCCAGCGGATGGACCTGCCGGAGATCGTGGGGCGCCTGCTCGCGGCGCGTGGCATCGACATGGATGCGGTATGCCATTTCCTCGATCCCACGCTGCGGGCGCTGCTGCCTGACCCGTCGGTGCTTGTCGACATGGATGTTGCCGCGGACCGCCTCGCCCATGCGGTACAGCAGGGCGAGACCGTGGGCGTATTCGGCGACTACGACGTGGACGGTGCTTGCAGCGCCGCCCTGATGTGCACGCTGCTGCGCCAGCTTGGCTGCACGGTGGTGCACCACGTGCCGGATCGCATGATGGAGGGCTATGGGCCGAACGGGCCGGCGCTGCATTCGCTGGTGCTGCGCGGCGCGCGCCTGATCGTCTGCGTGGACTGCGGCACCGCGGCGGCTGAGGCGCTGGGCTTCATCGCCGGCGATGCCGACGTCGTGGTACTGGACCACCACAAGGCGGAGGGCCCACCGCCGTCGATCGTCGCCACGGTCAATCCCAACCGGCTGGACTGCACCTCCGGCCTCTCGTTCCTGTGCGCTGCCGGGGTGGCCTTCCTGGCGGCGGTGGCAACCGTCCGCACGCTGCGCCGGCAGGGCTATTTCAACGCGCGCAAGGAGCCGGACCTGATCGGTCTGCTCGACCTGGTCGCACTGGCCACCGTGTGCGACGTGATGCCGCTGACCGGGGTCAATCGAGCCCTCGTCTGCCAGGGGCTGAAGGTGATGGCACGCCGCGCGCGCCCCGGTGTGGCGGCGTTGCTCGACGTGGCGCAATCGCGTGACCGCCCGACCACCGGTACCTGCGGCTTCGGGCTTGGCCCCCGGATCAATGCTGCCGGGCGCATCGCCGACGCCGATCTCGGCCTGCGCCTGCTGCTCTGCGAAGACCCGGTGGAGGCCGCGTCGCTCGCCGCCATGCTCGATGCGGTGAACCGGCAGCGCCAGGAGGTCGAGGCGGCGATGCTGGACGACGCACTGCGCGCCGCAGAGGCGCAGGCGGCGCAGCGGCATCCGACACTGGTGGTGAGCGGTCCGGCATGGCATCCGGGCGTGGTGGGCATTGTCGCCGGCCGCATCAAGGAGCGGTTCAACCGACCGGCCTGCGTCGCCGGCATTGCGGATGGCCTGGCCAAGGGATCCGGCCGATCGGTGACCGGACTGGATCTCGGTGCTGCGGTGATCGCCGCGCGTCAGGCGGGCATCCTCACGACCGGCGGTGGACATCCGATGGCGGCGGGATTCTCCCTTCCGCCATCGCGGCTGGCTGATTTCCATGCCTTCCTCGACGAGCGTTTGGCAGCGGCGGCGTTGTTGCCGACGGCGGCCGATCTGCTGGTGGAAGGCGCGCTTATGGTGCCTGGCGCCACGACCGACCTGGCCCACCAATTGGTGCGGCTTGCGCCGTTCGGCGCCGGGAACGAGGAGCCGATCCTGGTGCTGCAGCGCGGACGCGTCGCGCGCGCCGACCGCGTCGGTCGCGAGGGCACAGCGATCCGTGCCTTCGTCGAAGGTGAGGGCGGCGGGACACGCCTGAAGGCGATGCTGTTTCGGGCGCGAGACGGTGCACTGGCCGAGACGTTGCTCGCGGGGGGCGGCATGCCCCTGCATATTGCCGGCCATCTGCGTGCCGAGGAGTGGAACGGCGCGGTGGCGCCGTGCTTCTTCATCGCGGACATGGCGGCGGCTTGACCCTGGTCGGACCCTCCGCTACCCACCGCTGCCCTCGGGCCTGACCCGAAGCGCTGTCCGTCCCGTTCGTCTAGAGGCCCAGGACACCAGCCTTTCACGTTGGTAACACGGGTTCGAATCCCGTACGGGACGCCACGATCCCCGTGCCATTCCCATCACGGCGATTCGCGCAAGTCGCCATCGGTGGAGTTCAGTTCGAGCCCCGTGCCCGATCAAGAAGCCGCGCTGGAACCTCGGCGTGGTGACGCGTGGGCGCCGGAACCCACGCCGGGCCCCCCAGCCAGGCATCCACCCGGTTCCAGGCTTCCACCATGCTCAGCGGGCGCCGGAGCACCCCGGGGAGCGGTGACCAGCCGCAGGAAGGCCAGCAGGGGCTGCCCATGGCAGGTCCCACGGCGCACTGCGCGGGAGCTATCTATGGCAATCCAGTAAGCTTGATCAGCTCACGATATTCTTTGGCACGTCCCGGAATGGCCGGTCATTATCGGTGCGCGGTTCCTTCGGCATCTCCAGCACCCGCTCGGCGATGATGTTGCGCTGGATCTCGTCCGTGCCGCCGGCGATCGAGCCCGCCGGTACGCTCACCAGGATCTCCGCGATCACCCCACCCATTGCACTGTCCTCGCCGGTCAGCATGGCGTCCGCCTCGCTGATCAGCGTGTGCACCCGCGCCGCGGCGCGCGCCACGTGGCTCGACACCAGCTTGCCCAGCGATCCCTCCGGCCCCTGCGGCTTCCCCTGCATCTGCGCCGCCCGCGCGCGCAGCGCGGTCCACTCCGCCGCCTTCGACATGGTCAGCAGCCTGGCGATCTCCTGGCGCACCACCGGATCGGCGGCGCGCCCGGTCGCCTTCGCCCGTTCGACGACAAGGTCCACTCGCCCGGCGCGCTGTGGATACCACTTGTATGGCTCCATGACGGTGGCGTTCTCCGCCCGCTCCTCGTCGTAGACGCGGCCCGGCCGATCGGACGACTGGCCCCAGCGTCCGATCCCGTCAGCGCCGCGCCGCTCGTGCATCAGCGTGGTGGTCGCCACCGCCCAGCCGCGGCCCACCGCGGAGACCAGGTTCTCCGGCGGCACCTCGGCATCGGTGAAGAACACCTGGTTGAACGAGGCATGCCCGTTCATCTGCCGCAGCGGCCGCACCTCGACGCCCGGCTGATGGATGTCGAGCACGAAATACGACAGCCCCTGGTGCTTCGGCTTGTCCCAATCGGTGCGCGCCAGCAGCAGGCCCCAGTCGGCGTGGTGCGCCGATGTAGTCCACACCTTTTGGCCGTTGATTACCCAGCGGTTGCCCTTGAACTCGGCGCGCGTCATCGCCCCTGCGAGGTCGGAGCCGGATCCCGGCTCGGAGAACAACTGGCACCAGGTGTCCTCGCCGGTCAGGCTGCGGCGCAGGAAGCGCCGCTTCTGGTCGTCGGACCCGTGCACCAGCAGCGTCGCCGCGGCCAGCCGGCGGATGCCGGTCCTGGCCACGCTCACGGCGCCGACGCGCCGCATCTCCTCCTCGACCACGCGTTCGAGCGCCATCGGCAGTTCGCGGCCATACCAGTCCTTCGGCCAGGACGGCACGCCCCAGCCGCTGTCGATCAGCATGTTGCGCCATTCGATCAGGCCGCGGTCGGGGCTCCAGTTCGCCTCGAGCCAACCGCGCACCTCGGCGCGGACCGCGGCTTCGGTAAGTTCGGTCATCGTCATACGCTCCACGCCCGCATCATCAGCTCGCGATGATAGGTCGGATCGCCAAGGAACACCTCGGAGCTCTTGGCGCGCTTGAACCACAGATGCGTGTCGTTGTCCCAGGTGAAGCCGATGCCGCCGTGGATCTGGATTGTGTGTATCGCTGTCTGCATATACGCGTCCGCCGCGCACGCTTTCGCCAGCGCGGCGATCGCCGGCAGTTCTGCGTCATCCTCGGCCGCTGCCTGCGCCGCGGTATAGGCGGCCGACTTCGCCAGCTCCACGTCGCACAACATGTCGGCCTGCTTGTGCTTCATCGTCTGGAACGAGGCGATCGTGCGGCCGAACTGCACCCGCAGGTTGGCGTAGTCCAGCGCCGACAGCCGCAGCCGCTCCGCACCGCCCACCATCTCGTTCGCCAGGCACACCGCCGCCTGCGTCATGGTGCGCGCGAACGGTGCCGAGCCGCCGCCTTCCTCGCCCAGCAGCGCCGCCTCGACGCCATTGAACTCCAGGCGCGCCAGCTTGCGCGTCGGGTCCATTGCCTTGAGAGCGCGACGCGTCAGGCCGGGCGCGGCGCCCGATACGGTGAAGAACGACAGGCCCTTCTCGCCCTGCGCCACCACGACGATCAGGTCGGCGGTGTGGCCGTCGAGCACGAAGCTCTTCACCCCATTCAGCCGGTATTTCTCCCCCGCCCGCGTCGCGGCCATCTCGATACCCTCGGCATCCCAGCGTCCGTTCGGTTCGGTGAACGCCAGAGTGGCAACGGTGTCGCCAGCGGCGATGTCCGGCAGCAGAGCGCGTTTCTGCGCCTCGGTCCCGGCATTCATGATCGCCGTCGCCGCCAGCGCGATCGAGCCGAAATACGGCGCGCACAACAGCGCACGGCCCATCTCCTCCAGCACGATGCCGAGTTCGACGAAGCCGAAGCCTTGGCCGCCATAGGCTTCCGGGATGTGTACCGCCGTCAGCCCGAGCTGCTGGTTCAGCTCCTGCCAGCCTGCGCGATCCCAGCCGGCTTCGGTCTCCATCAGCCGCCGCACCACCGTGGTGGGTGACTTCTCCTCGAGGAAACGGCGCAGCACCGACCGGAACTCTTCCTGCTCGCTAGTGAAGCTGAACTGCATGCGGCGTTCTCCGTGCTACGATGCGCCGATGGGCCAAGCCTTGCGGCCTGCGCAAGCCATTTGCCTGCGCTGCCGCAGGCTCGGCGGCAAATTAGGTCAGCTGCAGGATGCCGACCAGAGGGCGAGCCGCGGACATCCCGGCTCCCCCGCCGGGTGCGGGGCCGGGCATGCGGAAGGTGCGCGGCTCCGCATCGCGCAGACCTGCGGGGGGCGATGGGTCGCCAGCGCACGAGGTCGTGTGTGGGTGGTCCCGCTGCCGTCGACGCTCGGGGTTGGGAACCCGCAGCCGCCGTGATACGTCCGCCGGATGACCGCGCTGCCCCCGGAGACATGGCGCCGCCTGCTGTGTCGCTCTCCGGCCGATGCCGGCTTGTCGGCGCTCTACGGTCCGCTGCTCGATCCGCCCACAGCGCCCGACGGCTGCTTCGTCATCGGCCGGATCGCCCAGTCGCTCGATGGGCGCATCGCGACCGCTTCGGGCGCGTCGCAATGGATCAGCGGGCAGGAGGACATCATCCATACCCACCGGCTGCGCGCGCTGTCGGATGCGCTGGTGATCGGTGCCGGCACGGTGCGTGCGGATGACCCGCAGCTCACCACGCGCGAGGTCGAAGGTCCGTCGCCGGTGCGCGTGGTGCTGGACACCAACCGCAGGCTGCACGGCGACTACCGCGTGTTCCGCGAGGGGCCGGCGACGCTGCTGCTGTGCGCCCAGGATGTCGGGGGCGAAGACTGCATCGGCCATGCCCCGGTGCTGCGGTTGCCGCGCGCCGGACAGGGGCTCGACGTCGTGGCGCTGCTCGCCGTGCTTGCCAGGCGCGGGCTCCGCCGGATCTTCGTTGAAGGCGGCGGCATCACCGTGTCGCGCTTCCTGGCCGCCGGCGCGCTGGACCGGCTGCATGTGACGATCGCGCCGCTGGTGATCGGCTCCGGCATCCCCGCGTTCACGTTGCCCGAGACTGCGACGCTGAACGACGTGCTGCGCTTCGATTGGTCGGTGCACCGGATGGGTGCCGACCTGCTGGTGGACATCCCGCTGTCGCGCGCCCGCCCCCCCGCATGACGGAGGCGCGCGCGTTCTGGACCGTGGCGCCGGGCCGCGGCGAGATGCGCGCCGAACCATTGCCGCCGCACGATGCCGGCCAAATGCTCGTACGAACGCTGGCGAGCGGCGTCTCGCGCGGCACCGAGGCGCTGGTGTTCGCCGGGCGCGTCCCGGACAGCCAGCACGCCGCAATGCGCGCGCCGCTGATGGGCGGCGATTTTCCGTTTCCGGTGAAATACGGCTACAGCGCCGTAGGCGTGGTGGACGGGCAGCGCGTCTTCGTGCTGCATCCGCACCAGGATAGCTTCCGGGCGCCCGCCAACATGTGCATTCCGGTTCCTGGTGGCGTGCCGACGCAACGCGCGGTGCTGGCGGCCAACATGGAGACGGCGCTCAATCTCGCCTGGGATGCAGCGCCGCTTCCGGCGGAGCGCGTGCTGGTGATCGGCGCCGGTGTCGTCGGCCTGCTGGCAGCCTCGCTGCTGGCGCGCATCCCGGCGGCACAGGTCACCGTGGTGGACACCAATCCGGCGCGCGCAGCGCTGGCACGGCAATTCGGCTGCGATTTCGCCTTCCCCGACGCGGCGCCGGGCGATCAGGAGCTGATCGTGCACGCGTCGGCGAGCGAAGCCGGGCTGCGTCTGGCCCTTGATCGCGCCGCCTTCGAGGCGCGCATCGTTGAGGCAAGCTGGTATGGCGACGCGGCGCCTACCGTGCCACTCGGTGAAGCGTTTCATTCCCGGCGCCTGCGTCTGGTCGCGACACAGGTGGGCGCGGTCGCAACGCCGATGCGCGGACGGCGCAGTCACGCCGAACGTCTGGCCATCGCCCTCGAACTGCTGGACGATGCACGCTACGACGCGCTGCTGGACGGGCCAACACGATTTGAGGATATGCCGGAGGCCATGCCGCGCATCCTCGCACCGGGCGGCCTGTGCCATGTCATCACCTATGGGACCGAGTGAATGTTCAGCCTTACCGTCTGCGACCACATCATGATCGCCCACAGCTTCCGCGGCGCGGAGTTCGGCCCCGCGCAGAAGCTGCACGGTGCCACCTTCGCGGTAGAGGCGGAGTTCCGCGCACCGAAGCTCGACCACCACCAGCTGCTGGTGGACATCGGCCTGGCGAAGACTGAGCTGCGCCTCGTACTGGATGCGCTCGACTACAGCAACCTCGACGACAATCCGGTGTTCGGCGGCGTCAACACGACGACCGAGCAGGTGGCCTTCCACATCCATGGCCTGCTCGCCGCCGCTTGTCGTGACGGACGGCTGGGCGATGGCGGCCGCGCGGTGACCGGCCTCAAGGTGTTGCTGCGCGAGAGCCCGAACGCGTGGGCGGCGTACGAGGCTGCGATCGCCTGATGGAAGCCTCGCTGATCGTGCCGGCGCCGTTCGACGCGGTGTCCGGCGGCTATGAATACGACCGACGCATCGTCGCGGGCCTGCGCGAAGGCGGCCATGGCGTCCAGGTGACAGAGCTGGCGGGCACGTACCCGCTGGCGGACGAAGCGGCACGCGATGCTGCCCGCGCGGCGTGGAACGCAATAGGAGTGTCCTGGCGGCCGATCATCGATGGGCTCGCCCTGCCGGCCTTTGCCGACTTGGCCGATGAACTGGCGGCCCGCCGCGCCGTGGCATTGATCCATCATCCGACTTCGTTCGAGACCGGATTGGGGGAACCTGAGCGCGCGGCGTTGCTGCGAACCGAAAGGCGCCTGTTCGCAGCGCTCCCGCAACTCATCGTGACCAGCGAACCGACGGCGTCGCAGCTCGCGGGCGAGTTCGGCGTCGAGCGCGATCGAATTCGTGTCGTCGTGCCCGGCACCGACGATGCGCCGCGCAGCCCGGGATCGGGTGGCCCGACGTGCCATATCGTCTCGATCGGCACGCTGGTGCCGCGCAAGGGACATGATCTGCTGCTGCGCGCGCTGGTTCGGCTGTTCGATCTCGACTGGCGCCTCACCATCGCCGGTTCGCCGGATCGTGACCCGGTGCATGCGCACGCGCTTGCCGCGTTGGCCGATGCGCTGGGGATCGCGCGCCGCGTGGAATTCGCGGGCGAGGTGACCGGCGATGCGCTCGAGGCGCTGTGGCAGCAGGCCGACCTGTTCGCGCTCGCGACCCACTGGGAAGGCTATGGCATGGCGATCGCCGAGGCGCTGAAGCGCGGCGTGCCGGCCGTGGTGACCGCCGGTGGTGCTGCCGGCAAGCTGATCACGCCGGAGTCCGGCGTGGTATGTCCGGTGGGCGATCACACCAACCTGTCGAAAGCGCTGCGGCGGCTGATCTTCGGCACCGGGCTCCGTCGCGAGATGGCTGACGCGGCATGGCAGGTCGGACAGACGCTGCCCGACTGGCGTACGCAGGCGCGCGAATTCGCCCAGGCACTGGCGGAGTGACCGAGCGGTTCGCGGCCGACTGGCTCGCGCTGCGCGAACCTTTCGATCATGCAGCACGCAGCGTCGCGCTGGCGCGGCGTCTGGCGGATCGTCTGCCGCGCCGGCCACGACTGCTGGACCTGGGCGCCGGTACCGGCAGCATGTTCCGCTTCCTGGCGCCTATCGTTGGACGCGGTCAGGACTGGATCCTGCTGGACAGCGATCCCGCGCTGCTCGACGAGGCATTCGGGCGCACCGCCTCATGGGCGCGGGCGCGGCACTATGCGGCGACGGCGCAGGACGACGAGTTGCTGGTGACGACGCCGCAGGGCCTGTGGCGCGTGCGGGCTGTGCTGGGCGACATTGCGCGGCCGCTGCCTCTGTCGTCATTGCCGGGCCCGGGTCGGCCCGGCAATGACGATGGGAAGCAACCGGCGGTGGATGCGGTCATCTGCTCGGCGCTGCTCGATCTGGTGTCGGCAGCTTGGCTTGCCGGGCTGCGCAAGACGCTGGCGGTGCCGTTCCTCGCCTGCCTCACCGCCGACGGTCGCGATGTCTGGCGACCGCACCATCCATACGATGCGCTGGTTCGCACGGCTTTCCGGCGCGACATGCGGCGCGACAAAGGATTCGGTCCGGCACTCGGCACTGCTGCACCGCATGCCCTCGCCACGGGCACGTCCGCACCGTCCGACTGGCACATCCCGCGTCGCGCGCTCCGCATGCAGCGCGCGTTGATCGATGGCGCGGCCGACGCCGCACGCCGCGCGCAGCCGTCGCGCGCCGAGGCCATCACCGCGTGGCAGGAAGCGCGGCTTCGCCAGGCGCTGCGCGGCAGGCTTGCCATAACCGTTGGTCACCGCGACATACTGGTGCTCCCACAGGGAGGATGACGCCATGCTGCTGGGCGCGATTGCGGACGACTTCACCGGCGCCACCGATCTCTGCTCCATGCTGGTGCGTGGCGGCATGCGCACCGTTCAGCTGATCGGCGTGCCGCGTCCAGGCGATCCGATCCCCGATGCCGATGCGGTGGTGGTCGCGCTGAAATCGCGGACGGCGCCGGTGCGGCTGGCGGTCGACGAGAGCCTCGCCGCGCTCGCCTGGTTGCGGGCTGCCGGATGCCGACAGTTCTTCTTTAAGTACTGCTCGACCTTCGACAGCACCGATGCGGGCAATATCGGTCCGGTCGCCGACGCCTTGATCGCGGCATTGGACTGCGGCTTCGCGCTCGCCTGCCCGGCGTTCCCGGCGAATGCACGCAGCGTCTACCAGGGTCACCTGTTCGTCGGCAGCACGCTGCTGAACGAGAGCGGTATGGAGAACCATCCGCTGACGCCGATGACCGACGCCAACCTGGTGCGCGTGCTGTCGCGGCAGACCGACGGCACGGTCGGGCTGGTGCCCTTTGCAACGGTCGAGCAAGGCGCGCCGGCGATCCGCCAGGCGATGACCGCGCTGAAGGAGCAGGGCCGGCGCTATGCCATCGTGGATGCGGTCAGCGACCCCCATTTGGTCGCGATCGGCGAGGCGGCCGAACATCACGCGCTGATCACCGGCGGTTCCGGCGTGGCGATGGGGCTG
Source organism: uncultured Alphaproteobacteria bacterium (assembly GCA_963812075.1). GTDB lineage: Bacteria > Pseudomonadota > Alphaproteobacteria > Acetobacterales > Acetobacteraceae > JAMXLO01. Next base: position 317,837 of record CAWETN010000008.1, on the reverse strand, counting down.
CCGGCGAATTTCCGGCGTGCGGGACTGCTGGCGGAGCGCGATGCGGCGGCATTGCCGCCGCTTGCGGGCCACGCGGCTGTGATCGCTGGTTCCTGCTCGCGCGCGACGCTCGCGCAGCTGGGCATGGCGCGCGAGATGGTGCCGGTGTTGCAGCTTGACCCCATCGCGCAGCCCGACACCAAGGCGATGGTGGCGAAGGCGCGCGAGTGGATGGAAGGCAAGCTTGGCGCCACGCCGATCGTCATCGCTGCATCGGCACCGCCGGACAAGGTCGTGGCGCTGCAGCAGATGCTGGGCCGCGACGGTGCCGGCGCGCTGATCGAACAGACGCTTGCGCATGTCGCCGAGGACCTAGTGTCGCGCGGCGTGCGGCGGCTCGTGGTTGCCGGCGGCGAGACGGCAGGCGCCGTCGTGTCCCGTCTTGGTGTGCGCAGTCTGCTGATCGGCGCCGAGATCGATCCGGGCGTGCCGTGGACCTACGCCGAAGGCGGTGCCACGCCGCTGCTGATGGCGCTCAAGTCCGGCAATTTCGGTGCACGCGATTTCTTCATCAAGGCCTTCGAGGTGCTGCCATGAACGAGGATGCCACCCGTCACCTGTTGACGGACCTCGCCGCCAGTCTGTTCGCGCGCGGCTTCTCTGTGGGCAGCGCGGGCAACATAAGTGTACGGCTCGACGACGGGTTTCTGATCACGCCGACCAATTCGAGCCTCGGTCGGCTGGATCCCGCGCGGATATCAAAGCTCGACGCGGACTTCCGCCATGTCGATGGCGACAAGCCGTCGAAGGAGGTGTTCATGCATCGGGCGTTCTACCAGGCACGCCGGGACGCGGGCGCCGTGGTGCACCTGCACTCCACCATGGCGACCGCCGTCGCCTGCCTGCCCGACGTCGAGGCGGCCAACCCGATTCCGCCGTTGACGCCGTATTTCGTCATGCGTGTCGGGCGCAGCATGCCGATCGTCGAGTACTTCCGCCCCGGCGATCCGGCGATGGAACCGGCGATCCACGCCGCGGCAGGCGACGCGCGCGCCGTACTGCTGGCCAATCATGGGCCGGTGGTATCGGGCAGGACGCTGACGGATGCGGTATATGCGGCCGAGGAACTGGAGGAGGCCGCCAAGCTCTATCTGTTGCTGCGCGGTGCAGCACCTCGGCTGCTTACGCCACGTCAGGTCGATGACCTGCTGGCCACCTTCGGGTAGCTGACAGAGGGCAGGGCGCTCGACGGCGCCCTCGGCAACCGACCCGGCCCCACGATCGGAGCCGGGAGCGGATGCCCGCTCAGTTCATGGAATCGGAAGAGCCTGACGGCATCAACTCGGAAGCCGCAGCTGCGGCCGCAGCTGCCTTCTTGCGGCCACCCGCCTTCTTGCGGCCAGCCGCCTTCTTGCGACCGACGCCCTTCTTTGCCGCTGCCTTCTTCTTGCCGGCGGCCTTGCGGACCCCCTTCTTCGGTGCGGCCTTCTTTGCCGCTGCCTTCTTGCGACCGCCCTTCTTCGCAGCTGCCTTCTTCGGTGCGGCCTTCTTGGCAGCCTTCTTGGCGGCCTTCTTCTTGGGAGCGGCCTTCTTGCGGCCGCCTGCACGCATCGCCAGCGCCAGCGCGCGTGGCTGCTCAGTGGTTGGCGTCTCTTCGTTACTCACCTGTAGAAGCTCCTTCTCGTGTCGTTGGTTGCGGTCGCGCGGTTCTGCGGCGACCGGGCCGGCGATCTCGCGCAGCCTGTCTCGTGCCGCGCTCGCCAATGCCGCATAGGCCCGGAAGCGCGACGAACATCCCCCGAGCACCTCGGTGCCATCGTGTTCGCCGCATCTGCGATTCCGCATCCGACGTCGATGCTCGATCGACTTTGCTTCACCTGGACTGGTCTGCGGTCAATGGACCGTCCTTCCGTTGCCGTGCGCAGCATCAACTCTGCAAATCGCATGCACACGCACCGAATCCGCTATTCCTTGTCTCGTGTATGGCTGTCAACAAAAAGCAACCGTTTCGTCGCATGCGCGATGAAAAAACTTCGCGCAGAGCGCAATGCGATGCATCGATGTCACACAAGACCGCCGCGACATCGCTGTCGCGGCGGCTGTTTCAGAACATACGATCGGCTCAGACGCGCTTGTCGATTGGCACGAAGCGCAGATTCTCGGGGCCGACATAGTTCGCTGTAGGGCGAATGAGCTTGTTGTCGATGCGCTGTTCGATGACATGCGCGCCCCAACCGGAGGTGCGCGCGATCACGAACAGCGGCGTGAACATCGCCGTCGGAACGCCAAGCATGTGATAGGAGATGGCGCTGAACCAATCGAGATTGGCGAACATCTTCTTGGCGTCCGCCATCGTCGCCTCGATGCGGTCGGCGATGTCGAACAGCTTCATCGATCCGGCCTGCTCCGACAGCCGCCGCGCGACCTCCTTGATCACCTTGTTGCGCGGATCGGCGATCGTGTAGACCGCGTGGCCGAAGCCGATGATCACCTCGCTTGCGCGACCCGCCGGCGGATGTCCGCCTCCGCTTCGTCCGGATCGGCATAGCGATTCTGGATATCGAACGAGACCTCGTTGGCGCCGCCATGCTTGGGCCCGCGCAGCGCGCCGATGCCGGCGGTGATCGCCGAATACATGTCGGCGCCGGTGCCGGCGACGACGCGGCAGGTGAAGGTCGAGGCGTTGAACTCGTGCTCGGCGTAAAGGATCAGCGAGGTGTGCATCGCGCGGACGAACATCTCGCTGGGCGGCTGACCGTGCAGCAGATGCAGGAAGTGCCCGCCGATGATGTCGTCGTCGGTCTCCACCTCGATGCGCTCGGCCGTTATGGGCGTAGTGATACCAGTAGAGCAGCATCGAGCCGAGGCAGGCCATCAGCCGGTCGGCGATGTCGCGCGCGCCCGGCTGGTTCTGGTCGTCCTTCTCCGGCAGCACGCAGCCGAGTGCGGAAACGCCGGTGCGCATCACGTCCATCGGATGCGAGGCCGCCGGCAGCGCCTCGAGCGTCTGGCGCACGCGCGGTCGGCAGCCCGCGCAGCGAGCGGAGCTTTGCCTTGTAGCCGGCGAGTTCCGCGCGCGTGGGAAGCGCGCCGTGCACCAGCAGATAGGCGATCTCCTCGAATTCGCAGGTCTCGGCGACGTCGAGGATGTCGTAGCCGCGATAGTGCAGGTCATTGCCGGTCCGCCCGACGGTGCACAGCGCCGTGTTGCCGGCGGTGACGCCGGACAGGCCGACGCCCTTCTTCGCCCGGTTCGGCAGTGCGGCGGTGTCGCTCATGCGAGGTCTCCTTGGTTGCTGTCATTGCGAGCAGCGCAAGCGACGAAGCAATCTCGGTCAGGTGCGCGCCTGGACCGAGATTGCTTCGTCGCTCCGCTCCCCGCAATGACAGGGGGCGGCGGCTCGGGCCGTCAGAAGATCCCTGGCCTGCCGACCGCAAGCGTGCCGGCAGGCAGGGCGACATTCAGCACGTGCAGCTCGCCCGATTTCAGGCGCGGCAGGTCCTGGGCTGCCTCCAGGAAGCGATTCGCCTCGCGCGTCGAAATCGCGCCATCGGTCAGCGTCCGGAACTTGCGGATGTAGTCGTCGCGGCCGAACGGTTTCGCCCCCAGCGGATGCGCGTTCGCCACCGCCAACTCGTCCACGATGCGGCTGCCGTCCTGCATCAGCACCTCGACCCGCCCGCCGAACGCCTGCTCGGAAGGATCGGTGGAGAGGTAACGGCGCTCCCATTCGGGATCCTCGCGCGTTTCGATCTTGCGCCAGAGCCGCACGGTGTCGGCGCGGCCGGCACGACGTGGCGTGTAGCTGTCCACGTGATGCCAGCGCCCGTCCTGCAGTGCGACGGCGAAGATGTACATGATCGAATGGTCCAGCGTCTCGCGGCTCGCCTTCGGATCCATCTTCTGCGGGTCGTTGGCGCCCGTGCCGATCACGGCGTGGGTGTGATGGCTGGTGTGGATGGTGACCTTCTCGATCTTCTCCAGGTCCGGAATCTTGCCCGCGCATACGAAACGCGAGATCGATCAGCGCCTGGGACTGATACTCGGCGCTGTGCTCCTTGGTGAAGCTGTCGAGGATGGCACGCTTCGGCTCGCCGGCGGCTGGCAGCGGCACATGGTACAGCGCGTTCGGACCGTCCAGCAGCCAGGCGATGACGCCGTCCTCGCCTTCATAGATCGGGCTCGGCGCGCCTTCGCCGCGCATCACGCGATCCACCGCCTCGACCGCGAGCTTGCCGGCGTGCGCGGGCGCATAGGCCTTCCACGAGCTGATCTCGCCTTTGCGTGACTGCCGCGTGGTGCAGCTCACATGCACCGCCTGCTGCACCGCCTGGTAGATCACCTCCTGCCTGAGGCCGAGCAGGGAGCCGATCCCGGCGGCCTGGCCAGGGCAGAGATGCGTGATGTGGTCGATCTTGTGCTTGTGCAGGCTGATCGCGCGCACGAGATCGATGTGGATCTCGTATCCCGTGGCGAGCCCGCGGATCAGGTCGCGGCCCGATCTCCCCATCGTCTGTGCCACGGCAAGGATCGGCGGGATGTTGTCGCCGGGATGCGAGTAGTCCTGGGCCAGGAACGTGTCGTGCATATCGAGTTCGCGCACCGCGGTGCCGTTCGCCCACGCCGCCCATTCCGGACTGACACGCTTTCCCGCGGCCACGCCGAACACGGTGGCGGCGTCCTTGCGTGGATGCCCGAGCGCCATGTCGCGCGCGGTGACCACCGGATGGCGGTTGATCGCACCGATTGCCACAGCGGCGTTATCGATCACGCGGTTAATGAGCATGGCGGCGACGTCGCGCTCGACCGGCACGCGGTCGGCGGCGACCGCAGCGATCTTCCAGGCGAGCTGATCCTCGCGCTTCAGGTTGTCCTTCGATGGGTGCACCTTCACGTCGTGCAGGATCATGCGTTTCCTCCGCTGGTGTCCGTGGGCGATCCTTCGTAAGGTCGCGACAGCGCAACGGCAAGCGCAGCATCATGTGCGGTGACACTTATATATAGTGTGCAGAGATGATCGCCGGCTCGCTCAGCATGCATCCCGCAACACCAGCCGAGCAGCCAGCGCTCCGACAGGCCGTCGTCGCGTTGCAGGAGTTCGGCCGCCGCCTGCATGGAGCGCGTCTGCCGGGAGAGCAGATCGCCGATGACCATCTCGCAAGGATATGGCGGCGTGCGGCTTCCGGCGGCGCCCTTCTGATTGCGGAGATGGACGAAGTTCCTGGCCGGATTCGTGGCCGGCTGGGTCGCGCAGGCACACAGCATCGCCGAGACGCCGGACTCGAACCGCTTCGGCCTGATCTCCGACATCTGCGGTCATGTCGGATTTTCGCGGGCATCGGCTGGCGACGCGGCTGATTGGCGAGATCGAGTGCCGCCTGCGCAGGGCCGGCGTGGTGCGGCTGCGGGTCACCGGACTGGCGGCGAGTGCGTCCGCACGCCCGAGCTATCAGCACGCAGGCTTTCGGCCCTATGAAATCGTCTACGAGACTCTGGATCGGCGGTGGTGACGATGAGTGATGCGGTTGAAGGCGTGTTCGATCGGGTGATCCTCGGCACGGTGATCACGGCCGATACCGTCATCACGAACGGCTATGTGGCCGTGCGCGGCGAAACGATCGCCGCGATCGGCGCAGGTGCGCCACCGCCCGCACGCGAACGGGCCGACCACACCGGCAGGTTGATCCTGCCCGGTCTGGTCGATGGCCACATGCACACATCGTCGTCCACCGGCTGGCCCGGCATCGAGACGGCGACCAGGACTGCGGCGGCCGGTGGGGTCACGACGTGCGTGGACATGCCGTACGACGTGCCGCGTCCGGTCACGGACGCGGCGATCCTCGCCGACAAGATCGGCTGGGTGGAGCGCACCGCGCATGTCGACATGGCGCTCTATGGCACGATCACCAAGACCGGCGGCGTCGGCGCGATCGCAGAGCTCGCCGCGGGCGGCATCTCCGCGTTCAAGCTCTCCACCTACGAGTACGACGCGGTGCGGTTCCCGCGCATCGACCACCCGACGATGCTGGCGGCGTTCCGCGAGATCGCGAAGACCGGGCTGCCGGTCGCCATCCACAACGAGGACCAGGAACTGGTGGAGATGCTCACGGCGCAGGCGCGCGCGGAGAATCGGGTCGAGCCGATCATGCACTGCCGCACGCGCCCGCCGCTGGCCGAGACGATGGCCGATCTCGAGATCTTCGAGATGGCGCTGGAGAGCGGCGCGCATGTGCATATCGCGCACTCCTCGCTGGCGCGGGGCTTCGCGATCGCCGAGACGTTCCGCGGCATGGGTGCGACGACCACCGGCGAGGCCTGCATCCAGTATCTCTGCATGACCGAGGACGACATCGTCCGGCTCGGCGGCAAGGGGAAGTGCAATCCGCCGTTCCGCACCGCCGCCGAGGTGGAGCGGATGTGGCAGTGCCTGCTGGCGGGGAAGATCGAATACGTGTCCACCGACCATGCGCCGTGGCCGATCGAGCGCAAGACGCTGCCGGACATCTTCGCCAATGGCGCCGGTCTCACCGGGCTGCAGAGCTTCGCGCCGCTGATGTTCTCGCTGCTCGAGGAGCGCGGGCTGCTGCCGACGCTGATGGCGACGTACTGCGCCGAGCGCAGCGCCAGGATGCACGGGCTGTGGCCGAGGAAGGGCGCGATCCGCGTGGGATCCGATGCCGATCTCTGTGTGCTGGAGCGCGGCGATTTCACGTTCGATGAGGCGGCGATCCAGGACCGGCCGGAGATGCGCTGGTCGCCGTATCACGGACGGCGGATGCGGGCGCGCGTCGTGGCGACGTATCTGCGCGGCGCGCTGATCTGGGACGGCACGACGGTGCTTGCGCGCCCGGGTGACGGGCGGTTCATCAGGCGAGCGATGCGCTGAGGCGGCCGTTTGGCAGGTTCGGCGAAGCCATGGCGGACACTGTATTCCGTCCGCGCCGGCGGCCGCTGCTGCGACTTGTGCTTGGCGGCAGCGCGTGCCTGCTCCTGGCGTCCGCGGCCGTCGCCGTCGTCTGGTTGCGGACGCATGTCGTACCGCCGGACTGCAACGCGCCTGAGACGCTTGCACTGGTGCACCGCAGCCTGACGGGCCGGTTCGGGCTGCCGGAAGGCGTCAGGATAGAGAACATCCAGACCCATGCCGGCGGTTACGTGGCCTTCCGCTTTGCCTGCGAGGCGGACCTGCGCGGCGTGAGCCCAGACGACCTGGCGCCGGGCGCGCCGGTGCCAGGCTCCGTGTACTATGTGAGCCGGCTGACGGATGGCGGACGCCGGCACGAGGTGACGGTGCGGCTCTTTCCGCTGCTGAAGCTGGAAAAGGTACAATCAGATCCGGCCGCGCAGCTGGTTGACGCGCGGCACGCGGCACAATGAACTGGACACAGCGCAACCGTCGGATGCTGCCATGAACCGAACCATCACCGTCGCCGCGGCGCAGCTCGGGCCGATTCAGATGGCGGAACCGCGCTCGGTCGCGGTCGAGCGCATGGTGCGGCTGATGGAGCGCGCCCACCGGCGTGGCGTGGAGCTGGTGGTGTTCCCCGAGTTGGCGCTGACCACATTCTTCCCGCGCCACTTTCATGCCGACATCGCCCTGGCCGACCACTGGTTCGAGACGGCCATGCCGTCCAACACGACGGCACCGCTGTTCGCGGCCGCGCGCAAGTACGGGATCGGCTTCCATCTCGGCTACGCCGAGATGACCGAGGACAAGCGCCGGTTCAACACGTCGATCCTGGTGAACCCGGATGGCGACATCCTGCTGAAGTACCGCAAAGTGCACCTGCCCGGCCACGCGGAATTCGACCCGCGACGCAAGGTGCAGCACCTTGAGAAGCGCTACTTCGAGGTCGGCGATCTCGGCTTCCCGGTGGTCCGCGCGCCGGTGGGCGGTCTCGCCGGCATCAACATGGGCATGCTGATCTGCAACGACCGCCGCTGGCCCGAGGCCTGGCGGGTGCTGGGCCTGCAAAGCGTCGAGTTAGTCTTGCTGGGCTACAACACGCCTGCTCTGAACATGGAGGCGGGCGGTTTCGAGGCGCACCATCTGCGGGTGTTCCACTCGCATCTGTCGATCCAGGCGGGGTGCTACCAGAATGCCTGCTTCGCGGTGGCGACGGCCAAGGCGGGCAGCGAGGACGGCAACGAGCTGTTCGGCCATTCCATCATCGTCAACCCGCAGGGCGAGATCATCGCCATGGCGACGTCGTGGGACGACGAGCTGATCACCGCCGACTGCAATCTCGACATGTGCACGCTGGGGCGCACGACCATCTTCGCGTTCGACCGGCATCGCCGGCCGGAGACCTATGGCCGGATCACCGGTCAGGTGGGTGCGGTCGACCCGCCGGTGTGGCAGAGGCCCGCGGGCGAACCGCGGCGTTAACGCCACGCTAACCCGAGCCATGGCTATGCTGCCTGATGAGCGAGGTTGGTGCCGTAGTCCGCACCGTCGCTCCTGGGGCCGCGGAGGCACGCCAGGTGCCAGAGCGCGAGCAGGACCGTCGGCGTCCGCCGCGACAGCCGAAGGCGAAGCCGAAAGACGAGATGGTCGAAGCGGAGCCGCGCAAACTGAACCTGGAGGCGTGATCGTGCCTGGTCCAGCTACCCGCCGTTGCCGCCGGCAAAACGGCAACGGGAACTCCCAGCCGCCGGCGCCCCAACAGCGGGGCGTGGCCCGCTCTCCAAGTCGTCAGCCGATCATGGCGGCGAGAGCCATGCCAGCGGCGGCCTGACACGGCTCGATCACCGACACGCCTGCGGCGTCCTCGACTGCCGACCGGTGGTGCGCCATGCCGGTGCAGCCCAGGATGACCGTTCCGGCACCTGCCTGAGCGCAGGCGCGCGCCGCCTCGATGAGGCGCGACCGCGCCGCTTCGGGCTCCAGCAGCGTCTCCATGCTGACGTCGAGCGCGACCTCGGCGGCAAGCCGGCCCTCCAGGCCCAGCGCCCTCAGCGCGGCCAGATGGCGCGCCCTGGACGCCTCGACGATGGCGATCACGCCGAACCGCTCCGAGCGCGCAACGGCGGCTGCCACCGCGCAGCGGAACACGCCGAACACCGGGTGCCGCGTGATGGCCCGCACGGCCTCGATCCCGGGATCCGAGGCGCAGGCGATCACGTAGGCGTCCGCGGGCTCGCGCTCGACAAGACGGCAGAGCGGGTCCACCACGGAGTGCCAGTCGCGCCAGTCGTAGATCGCCGGCGGCCCCTCGTGCAGTGTCATCACCTCGAACTCGGGCCCGCCGGGCTGGCGGAACGGCGCGAGAGCCGCGGAAATGCCTCTGGTGCAGGCAACCGACGAGTTGGGGTTGACCACGAGAATACGTGCCATGCAGATACTGTTTGCCCCCTGGGCGCCCGGCGCAAGCAGTCCGATATGGATCACAACCTGCAAGGACACATCGATCATGGCCCCGATCCGCTGGCAACCGGACCGCACGACGCCGCAACCGCCCTGGCCGGTGCCCGGCCTTGCCATTGCTTTGGGCCGCGGACTGGTCGGAAGCTGTCCAGTGTGCGGCGAAGGTCGCCTGTTCTCCGGCTTCCTGCGCGTGGCGGCGCAATGCGAGCGCTGTGCCGCGCCGCTGGGCCTGGCACGCGCTGACGACGCGCCCCCCTATTTCACCATCCTGATCGTCGGGCATATCGTGATCCCGGCGATGCTGATCATGCAGAAGATGGATGACCCGCCGATGTGGCTGCTGGCGGCGATCTTCGTGCCGCTGACCGTGCTTCTTGCGATCGGGCTGATCCGGCCGATCAAAGGTGCCACCGTCGGGCTCATGCTCAGCTTCAACATGCTGAAGACCGACGCCGAAACGGGATGAGCGGCGGTCCGCCCGGCATTGTTGAGGGACGTCTGTCCCGGGTGGTGCTGGACGGAGACATTCCTTCCACCCTGCCCGCCGCGCTGGAGGCGGATCGCGCCCAGGCGGTTGCCGACCTCGCGGCCGAGAACCAATTCGTGCCGCTGACCCTGAGGCCCGGGGTGACGGCGCGTGGGCCGTTCGTGCTGCACCTGGCGGTGCAGGACGGTCGGCTGGTGTTCGATATCCGCCGGGCCAACGGCACGCGGCTGGCGGTGATCGGGCTGGCGCTCGGACCGTTCCGCGGCCTGGTGAAAGACTACCAACTGCTGGTGGACAGCCACATCAAGGCGGTGGAGGAAGGCCGCGCCGAGCGAATCCAGGCGATCGACATGGGGCGGCGTGGGCTGCACAACGAAGGCGCGACGCTGATGCGCCAGCGGCTCGACGGCAAGATCGCCATCGACTTCGCCACGGCGCGCCGGCTGTTCACGCTGGTCTGCGTGCTGCACCAGAGGATCTGAGGATCATGCGCATCGATGGGGTGCCGTACAGGACGATCTGGGTCGACCCCGACGATGGCTGGTCGGTCCGCGTCATCGACCAGACGAAGCTGCCGTGGTCGCTGGAGGTCGTGCGTCTGGCCGATGTCGCGCAGGCGGCGCATGCCATCCGCTCCATGCAGGTGCGCGGCGCGCCGCTGATCGGTGCGGCCGCGGCGTACGGGCTTTGTCTGGCGCTGCGGCAGGATCCGTCGTCGGACGCCCTGGAGCGCGCTGCGTCGCTGCTCGCCGGTACGCGGCCGACGGCGGTCAATCTGCGCTGGGCACTGCAGCGGATGCTGACCCGCCTGCGCAACACGTCGGCCGCCGACCGCGAGCGCGTCGCCTACGCCGAGGCGGCGGCGATCGCCGACGAGGACGTGGCGCAGAACCAGGCGATCGGACGGCACGGGCTGCCGCTGATCGAGCAGGCAGCGAAGCCGGGCCGCCAGGTCAACGTGCTGACCCACTGCAACGCCGGCTGGCTGGCCACTGTGGACTGGGGCACGGCGCTCGCGCCGATCTACGTCGCGCACGACGCCGGCATCGACCTGCATGTCTGGGTCGACGAGACGCGGCCGCGCAACCAGGGCGCGGCATTGACCGCCTGGGAGCTTGGCCGGCACGGCGTGGCGCACACGGTGGTGGCGGACAACGCCGGCGGGCACCTGATGCAGCACGGGCAGGTGGATCTCGTCATCGTCGGCACCGACCGCACGACGCGGTGCGGCGACGTCGCGAACAAGATCGGCACCTACCTGAAGGCGCTGGCGGCACACGACAACGGCGTGCCGTTCTGGGTAGCGCTGCCGTCCAGCACGATCGACTGGACGGTGAGGGACGGTGTTGCCGAAATCCCCATCGAGGAGCGCGGCGAGGCCGAGGTCACCGACGTCACGGGACGCACCGCGGAGGGTGCCATCGCCACGGTGCGCGTCGCGCCGGTGGAGAGCTCGGCCGCCAACCCGGCGTTCGATGTGACGCCGGCGCGGCTGGTGACTGGCCTGATCACCGAGCGTGGCCGCTGCGGCGCGAGCGAGGCCGGGCTCGCTGCGCTGTTCCCTGAACGGGCGGGTTGATCTTCACGCGCCGATGCACGGAACGCGCGGCCTGCCACGGTATTGCCTGATGCGCTGTGCGGCGTTGCTCGGTCTTGCGCTGCTGAGCAGCTGCGGCGTGCCGCAGCCGACGGTCGACGTGCGCGTGCCGCCCTTTGCGCGCGCTTCCTACGAGCCGTTCTCACGTGCTGCGGTGGTGGCGATCGCCCTGCGGGAATGGCGCCTGTTCGGCTCGCCGGTGGACGATAACCCGCCGGGCAGCTACCGACCGGCCACGCCCGGACGACAAGCCCGAGCGGCAGCAGGGCCTGTGGCAGCGGGTCGGCGAATACTGGTGGCTGGCGATGAACCCCGGCGCGCCGGAAGCGGCGTGGACCGGGCGCCACGACGCCAGCGGGGTGGTGTTCCCGGCCAGCGAGGACGGCCGCTATGCGTGGTCGGCCGCCTTCGTGTCCTACGTGATGCGCATCGCCGGTGCCGGCGCGCGGTTTCCGTATTCCGCCAGCCACTCCGATTATATCAACCTGGCCAAGCAGATGCAGTTGGGCCAGACGATCGAACTGGCTGGTGGTCGCCGAGGCGCCGGAAGCCTATGCGCCGCAGCCCGGCGACCTCATCTGCCTTGGGCGCGGCACGGCGCGTGACCTGCGCTACGACGATCTTCCCGCCGGCCACTTCCCCGGCCATTGCGACATCGTGGTCGATGTCTCGGCACCGGATGCGATCAGCGTGGTCGGCGGCAACGTCGATGACGCTGTGACGCTGAAGCACGTGCCGGTCACGCCGGACGGCAGGCTCGCGGCCACCGATGGCCGGGTGATCGACCCACGCTATCCGTGGATGGTGGTGCTGCGCCTCGCCATCGGCGTGCCGGTCGCGTCGTGGGTCAGCTGCGAGCGCTCTGCAACGACAGCCTTCGTCTGCGCGGTCTCGGCTTGACCTCGGCATCCGCGCCCGCTTCCGGCTCGGCCTCGGTTTCGGCGTCCGCATCGGCGTGCTGGACCAGTTCCGCCGGTTCCGGGATCGGTGGCGGCGGAGGTGCGGTCTTCTCGGCCGCCGCGGCCCGTGTTTCGTAGTCAATGGCCATGGTCAGCAATCGCTGCCGTGAGGCTTCGCGCTCGGTCGATTCGGCCATTTCGCGGAAGCGTGCCGCTTCCGAGCGGAGAAACTGCGGTGTCATTCAGAATTGTTCCGAGAATCGACGATAAGGCCCTATGATGCCGGAAACCTATCGCTGCCGCCAGGGCAGGCCCTCGGCTTTCCAGCCGGTGGCAACGCCGCGATGGCCGTTGGCATCGACATTGCCCTCGAACCCGTCGCCAACATTGTAGGCGTAGAGGAAACCTGCCGCCTGCGCCGCCTCCGCTGCCGAAAGGCTGCGCTGGCCGCTGCGGCAGATGAAATAGATGTGGTGATCAGGCGCAAAGCCAGCCTGCCTCAGCTGCTCGGTGAACGCGGTGTTGCGCACCATCGTCGGATAGAGCTGCCACTGGATCGGCACCACCTGCTTGCCGAGCGACGACAGGTCGGGCAGGCCGACAAAGCTCCACTCCGCATCGGTACGGACGTCGACAAGCTGCGCCTTCGGATCGCGTTGCAGGGCTTCCCAGACCTTTCGCGGGGGCACATTCTCGACCATGACTGGCACTCCGGCTGCACGAGGATGGCGATGACCCAACTCTACCACGGCACGCGCTGGCAGGACGACCTCGCGGCGTCGATCGGACAGACGCCGCTGATACGTCTCCGCGGTGCCTCCGACGCCACGGGCTGCACCATTCTGGGCAAGGCCGAATTCATGAACCCCGGCGGGTCGGTGAAGGACCGCGCGGGTCTCTACATCATCACCGACGCCGAGAAGCGCGGCGTGCTGAGGCCGGGCGGCACCATCGTCGAGGGCACCGCCGGCAACACCGGCATCGGCCTGACGCTGGTCGGCAACGCGCGCGGCTACCGCTGCGTCATCGTGGTGCCGGAGACGCAGAGCAAGGAGAAGCTCGACTTCCTGCGCATGATCGGTGCGGACCTGCGCCTGGTGCCGGCAAAGCCGTATCGGGATCCCGGGAACTACGTGCACGTCTCGCGCCGGATGGCGGAGGAGACCGGTGCGCTGTGGGCCAACCAGTTCGACAACGTTGCCAACCGCGAGGGCCACCGCACGCATACCGGGCCGGAGATCTGGGAGCAGACGGAAGGCAAGGTGGACGCGTTCACCTGCGCCTGCGGCACCGGCGGCACGCTGGCCGGCGTCGCCTTCGCACTGAAGCAGCGCAATCCGCAGGTGCGGATCGTGCTGGCCGACTGCGAGGGCAGCGGGCTGTACGGCTGGGTGAAGCACAACGACCTGAAGATCGAGGGCAGCTCGATCACCGAGGGCATCGGTAACTCGCGCGTCACCGCCAACATGGACGGCGCGCCGATCGACGATGCGGAGAAGATCCCCGACGCCGAGGCGCTGCAGCACATCTACGACGTGTTGATCCATGAAGGACTGTCGGTCGGCACTTCGTCCGGCATCAACATCGCCGCCGCGGTGCGTGTGGCGAAGCAGCTGGGACCGGGGCACACGGTGGTGACAATCCTCGCCGACGGCGGCTCGCGCTACCAGTCGAAGCTGTTCAATCCGGAGTTCCTGCGCTCGAAGAGCCTGCCGGTGCCGGCGTGGCTGGCGTGAGAGCTCAGCGATGACCAAACGCATCGCCATCGGCGGCTTCCTGCATGAGAGCCACTCCTTCGCACCGCGGCCGACGCGGTACGTGGACTTCGTGCATTGCGCCGGCTTCCCGCCGCTGACCGAGGGTGCCGCGATGCTCGACGCGGTGCGCGGCACGTCGGTGCCGACCGCCGGCGCGTTGCCGGTCGCCGAGGCAGCGGGCGCCGCCGTCGTTCCGCTCGCCTGGACCATGGCCAATCCCGCCGGCCCGGTGCAGGACGAGGCATTCGAGCGCATCGCGGCGCTGCTCTGCGCCGGGCTGTCGCATGCTTTGGATGCGGCGCCGCTCGACGGCGTCTACCTCGACCTGCACGGCGCCGCGGTGGTGGAGAGCTTTCCCGACGCGGAGGGCGAACTGCTTCGTCGGGTGCGGGCGATCGTGGGCGACCTGCCGCTGACCATCAGCCTCGACCCACACGCCAACCTGACGGCGCAGATGGTGAACCTGGCCGATGCCGCAGTGCCATTTCGTACCTACCCGCACGTGGACATGAAAGCCGCGGGTGCTCAGGCGATGCGCCTGCTGCTGCAGCGGATCGAGCGCGGCACCAGGCTGGCGCGTGCGTTCCGGCAACTGCCGTTCTGGATCCCACTCGGCAGCCAGTGCACGCTGCTGCAGCCGATGAACGAGGTGATGGCCGAGCGTGCGTCGCTTGCCGAGAGGCTGGGCGTCGCCGAACTGGCGTTCTGCTTCGGCTTTCCCTACGCCGATTTCCCGGATTGCGGGCCGGCCGTCGCCGCCTATGCCGACACGCAGGCGAAGGCCGACGCGGCAGCTGACGCCTTCACCGCCCATGTCGCCGCGCGCGAGGCCGACTTCGTGCAGGACCTGCTGCCGGCGGCCGAAGCGGTCGCCGAGGCGAAGCGGCTTGCATCACGGGCGTCGAAGCCGATCGTCATCGCCGACACGCAGGATAATCCCGGTGGTGGCGGGCACGGCGACACCACCGGATTGCTCGCCGAACTGGTTCGGCAGCAGGCTAAGGGCGCGGTCCTGTGCCTGATCAACGATGCCGAGAGTGTGGCCGCTTGCGTCTCGGCCGGCGAAGGCGGTTCGCTGGAGCTGTCACTCGGTGGCAGGTCGGACGGCCTGCCGTTCGCCTGCGCGGCGCGCGTGCTGAAGCTGACCGACGGCCAGTTCACCATGACCGGGCCGATGGGGGCGGGCAATCCGGGCAATCTCGGTCCGTGCGCGCTCATCGATATCGACGGGGTGCGCGTGATGGTGGTGTCGCACAAGGTGCAGGCCCTGGACCAGGCGATCCTGCGGCATGTCGGCGTAGAGCCCGCCGAATGCCCGATCCTCGTGCTGAAGTCCTCGGTGCATTTCCGTGCCGATTTCGAACCGATCGCGGACAAGGTCCTGGTCGGGATTGCACCGGGGCCGGTGGTGGCCGATCCGGCCATCCTCAACTTCCGCTACGTGCGTCCCGACGTGCGGCGCCGGCCGCGGACGGCGTAAGCAGCATAGTCAGAAAGGCTCGCCATGACCTACCGCGTGCTGGATCCGACCAACGAGACAGCGCCGCCGCTGGGCCAGACGGCACCGCGGCCAGGCTCGCTGGCAGGAAAGACGATCGGCATCGTCTCCAACGGCAAGCGGGGCACGCACGGCTTCTTTGCCCATCTCGATCGCATGCTGCGTGAGGAGTTCGGCGTCGCCGACGTCGTGCTGCGCCAGAAATCCAACTACAGCGCACCGGCGGACCGCGACATCGTGGACGAGATCGCGCGGTGGCAGGCCGTGGTCACCGGGATCGGCGACTGAGGCAGCTGCTCGTCGTGCAGTCTGCATGACTTCATCGCCGCCGAACGTCTGGGCATCCCCGCGATGGCGGTGATGACGACGCGCTTCGTCAGCGCCGCTGAACTGATGGCGCGCGTGCTCGGTTTCCCCGGCTACGCATTCGCGACGATCACTCATCCGATAAGCAGCGCGGACGACGCGGCGCTGCGCGACATGGCGGCCTCCGCCGCCGCTCAGGCGCGAGCGCTCCTGCTGGCGCCGTGAGCCGCGCGGCTATCCGCGACCACGCACAGCAGTTCGAACAGCAGGTTGGCGGCGTTCAGCGCGGTCTGGCCGGTGGGATCATACATCGGCGCCACCTCGCACAGATCGGCGCCGACCAGGTGCCGCCCGCGCAGGCTTTGCAGCATCACCTGTGCGTCGCGCACCGAGTAGCCACCCACCTCGGGCACGCCGGTGCCCATGGCGTTCGCCGCGTCGAGGCCATCGATGTCGAAGCTGACATAGGTCGGGCCGTTGCCGATGACGCGGCCGATCTCCTCGATGACGCGCCCACGTCCAAGTGCCTCGAACTCGTCCATGGTGATGACGCGCATGCCGGCCTCGCGTCCCCAGGCCGCATCGTCGGCGCTGAACTGGCTGCCGCGCAGGCCGACCTGCACGGTGCGCCGCGGATCGATGAGGCCTTCCTCGACGGCACGCCGGAAGGTGGTCGCATGGTTGATGCGGGTGCCCATCAGCGTGTCCAGCGTGTCGGGATGCGCGTCGAACTGCACGACGCCCACCGGCTGCTGCCGCGCGATCACGCGCAGGATGGGCAGCGGCACCGTGTGGTCGCCGCCAATCGTGATCGGCGTGGTGCCAAGGGCGTGCAGGTCGCGGAAGAACGCCTCGATCGCGTCGAGGCTGGCGGCGAGGTCCATCGCATTGATCGCCACGTCGCCGACATCGGCGACCTCGCACAGGTCGAACGGCGCGATGCGGCTCGTCGGATGCACCAGGCGGATGGTGCGCGAGGCCTCGCGCACCGCGGCCGGGCCGCCGCGCGCGCCGGTGCGGTAGTTGGTGCCGAGATCGAACGGCACGCCGACCAGGGCAATGTCGACGCCGGGGCCTGCCGGCACGCGTGGTGCGCGCAGCAAGGTCGCGACGTCGCCGAAACGGGGGGATACCGACGGATCGGCGGGTCGCAGGCGGTGTGCTGTGTTCATGGCCGTCTCCCAGGGGTGTCTTTCCCGTGCAACTCCTGCCACTCTGTCGCCGGTGTCCACAACCCGGGAGCCCAGGCCCATGCAGATCGAGATCGAATACTGCGGCATGTGAGGCTATGAGCCACGCGCCCGTGCGGCGCGGGATGCGATCCTGAAGACCACACCTGGAGCGCAGGTCGATCTGCGCCGCTCCGGCGGCGGGGTTTTCGAGATCACCGTGGACGGCAGGCTCGCCTTCTCGAAGAAGGCGACCGGCCGATTCCCGACAGACGAGGAAGTACTCGACACCCTCGCCTGATCCCGCCAACGGCGCGTGGTCCTGCCGCGTGACGGCGGCCTCGCCCACCTTGCCTGCGCGGCGGTAATTCGTTTGTGAACGAAAGCCGCGTCTGCCAATCTGCCGACATCCACTCTGGCAGGCTGGCCATGCGCATCATCCTTGCACTCGTGCTCCTGGCCGGCCTGGCGACGACGGTGCAGGCAGCCCGGCCGGCGGTGCCGCCGGTGACCAATGTCCTGCTGACCAGCGATTACGAGGTCGCAGGGGACGGGACTTATACCCGGGTCCTGCACATGGAGCGGCGCGCCAGCAGCGATGTGGCCGCCCAGCGCATCGCCCAGTTCGCCTTCTCCTACAATCCCCCGCTCGGGAACGTGGAAGTGCTCGAGGCCTACACCCGCAAGCCGGACGGCCGCATTCTGAAGGTGGACGCGTCAGGCATCCGCGACCAGGCTTCGGCGAGTGACCCGACACTCATGACGTTCACCGACGGCCGCCAGAAGGTGATCCTGTTCCCGCAGGTGGCCGCAGGCGACACCGTCGTCGTCACGGTGCGCGAGAAGGTGTTCCGCCTGCGCTTCGACGGCGTGTTCTCCACCGTTCACTATTTCACCCGCGCCGAGGCGTGGGACGATGTTCGCATCTCGATCAAGGCGCCGCCGTCGCTGCCGCTGCAGATCGAGGCGGTCGGCGCGGATGTGACGAAAGAGGGCGACGAAACCTCGCTGACCTACCACTGGCGATTCAGCGCCCTGGCGGCCAAGGCGGAGGACGTCGCCGCCGTTGCGCCGATCGACCGCCTGCCCCGGCTGGTGGTCACCAGCGCCAGCAGTTGGGAGGCGATCGGGCGCGCCTACGCGGCGCTTGCCGAACCGAAGAGCGCGGTGACCCCACGGGTCCAGGCCCTGGCGGACGAGATCACCGCCGGCGTCGATGACCGTCGCCAGCAGGCGGAACGGCTCTACAACTGGGTGGCCGAGCATATCCGCTACATCGCCGTGTTCCTGGGCAACGGCGCGGTCGAGCCGCATACGGCGGATGCCGTGCTCGCCAACGGCTACGGCGACTGCAAGGACCATGCGATGCTGCTCGGCGCGCTGCTGAAGGCGAAGGGCATCGCCAGCGAGAACGTGCTGATCAACCTCGGCAGCAGCTACCGGCTGACCGTGCCGGCGCCGTTCGCGCAACTGAACCACGTGATCAACTACCTGCCGGAGTTCCGGCTGTATGCGGATTTCCACCTCGATGCTGGCGCGTTTCGGCACCTTGCCCTTCGCCGAATACGGCAAGCCCGTGGTGCACGCGGCGTCTGCGGGGCCAGCGTTGCGGCAGATCCCCGTGCTGTCGCATGACGACGCCTCGACCACGCTGACCACGATTGCCCGCTTCACCGAGGACGGCAGGATCGAGGGCGAAAGCGCGACCGAGGCCAGCGGACCGTTCGCCACCAGCCTGCGCAGCGCGGTCCGCAGGGTCGAATTGATGGGGCTCGACGCCGGGCCTTCGCGGGTGCTGCACGACCTGGGCGAGGACGGCACCGGGCAGGTCGAACTGCCGCCGGCGGACCTGTCGGTGCCAACGATCACCGCGACGGGCAGTTTCGAGGTCGATGGCGCCATCCATATCGCCGGTGGCAATATCCTCTGGCCGCCGACCGGGCTGCGGCTGCTGGTGCGACCAGGCGACCTGCTGCTGGGCCGGGTGGAACAGCGGGGTCTGCCGGAAAGCGAGCCGACGCCGTGCTACGCGGGGCGACAGGTCGAAGTCCTCACGCTCACCCTGCCGCCGGAGCGGCACGTGCAGCGGCTGCCGGCTGGCCGGACGATCGCGACCGAGGCGTTCGAATTCACCTCGCGCTGGTCGTCCGATGGCCAGACCGTCACTGTGCGGCGCCAACTGGACTCGCGCATCGACCAGCCATTGTGCTCCGGCCAGCTTCGCGTCGACGCCGCGCGGGCGCTCGCTGAAATCCGCCGCGACTATGCCGACCGCGTCATCCTGGACGAACAATAGCGTGTCCCTGGCCGCTCTGGTCTCTGCCAGGGCGCGCGGGTAAGAACCCTCGACAGGCGGCGCCGGCTGCGCGGCTGGGACGAGGGTGATGCTGAGACGAATTGCCGCTGCCGCTCTGTTGCTGGCGCTGGGCGCCTGCACCGTGGGGCCGAACTTCGAGCCTCCCGAATGGCTTTCACCAGCATCCTGGTTCGCCAAAAAGGCCGAGCCGATCCCCAAAGCACCCAGCATACCGGTGGCGGAACCGATCGATCCGAACTGGTGGAAGCTGTTCAACGACCCGGTGCTGACCGGCCTCGAGCAGCGGGTGGCCAGTGAGAACCTTGACGTGCAGGTGGCCACCGTACGCATCGCGGAATCCCGCGCGCAGCTTGGCGTGGTCGGCGCCGCACAGTTCCCGACGCTGAACGCCAACGGCTCCTACACCCGCCAGAAAGCCAGCGATGTCGGCGTGTTCTCCGGTTCGCCGAACGCGCTGGGCGCCAACGGGGCGCCCGGCAACTCGACAGGCGGCATCCGCGGCTCCCACCTCAACCCGTTCGACATCTATCAGGTGGGATTCGACGCGTCGTGGGAGGTGGACCTGTGGGGCAGGGTGCGACGGTCGGTCGAGTTTGCCGACGCCTCCGTTGTCGCCTCGAACGAGGCGCGCCGGGCAACGCTGCTCAGCAGCCTGGCGGAACTCGCGCGGGACTACGTGCAGTTGCGCGGCACCCAGTCGCTGCTGAAAATTGCCCGCGACAACGTCAGGATTGCTCAGCAAAGTCTCGACCTTACGCAACAGCGGGCGGCGGGCGGGGTCACCACGGATCTGGACGTCGCGAATGCCGCGGCGCAGTTGCGGACGGTGGCCGCCGAGATTCCCCGGTTGGAGCAGCAGGAGTTGGAGCTGGTCAACGCAATCAGCCTGCTGCTGGGGCAGCCGCCGAATGCCTTGCAGGCGGAGCTGGTCCCGCCGAAGCCGGTGCCGCCGGTGCCACCCAAGGTGCCCGTTGGCCTGCCGTCGGAGCTGGCGCGGCGGCGTCCCGACATCCGCCAGGCGGAGGCGCAACTGCACGCGGCGACCGCCGATATCGGTGTGGCGGTGGCGGACTTCTATCCGTCGGTGAAACTGTCCGGCAGCCTGGGGCTGCAATCGCTCCAGCCCTGGCAGATGTTCAATATCGATGCACGGAACTATGCGGTCGGTCCCGGCGTCACGATCCCGATCTTCCGCGGTGGGGAGCTGAGAGCGACGCTGGAGCTGCGCAAGGCGCAGCAGCAGGAAGCGGCGATCAACTACCAGAAGACCGTGCTGAGCGCGTGGCATGATGTGGACAATGCGCTCACCGCCTATCAGACCGAGCAGGCCCGGCGTGACCAGCTCACCCAGGCGGTGGCGCAGAATCAGCGGGCGCTGGGCCTGGCGCAGAGCCGCTATCAGGAGGGGGTCGCCGACTTCCTGCAGGTGCTGACCGCGCAGCAGAACCTGCTGTCCACCCAGCAGCAGCTGGCGCTTGCCACCACCAACGTGTCCGCCAATCTGGTGGCGCTGTACAAGGCGCTGGGCGGCGGATGGGAGACGCAGCTGCCGGCGGCGAACGACGAACTCGGACCGATCGGCGCGCCGCATCTGTAGCCGCCGTTAACGCGATCGTAGGTCCGACGCCGCATGGTGACACGCCATGGCGATGTGGCACATGCGGGCGAGATGGGTACTGGCTTGGTCTGCCGGCACCGCCTTCGTCGGCATGGCCGCCCTGGGGGTAAGGGCCGAGTTACTGTCGGATTACTTCCCCGCCGGCGTTCCCGGCTACGGCACGGCGCCCGGCGTCACCGTGGCCTCGCGTGCGCGGCCCGAATTCGATCCCCCCGGCGTGCGCGCCGGCAGTTTCCTGCTCCAGCCATCGTTGGAGCAGGGATTTCGGCTACGATGACAATGTCCTCGGCAGCGATGTCGTCCGACGCGGAAGCGCCTATATCGGCACGCACCCATCGCTGCTGGTCAACTCAGACTGGTCGCGCGACAGCCTGGCCGGATTCCTTGGTGCGGACGATCTGCGTTACCTGGACCAGCCGCGCCAGAGCGAGACCAACTGGACGGCATCGTTAGGCGGCGCACTGTCGGTCGGCCGCGACCAGCTCACCGTGGCGGCGGCGCATTTCAGCCTGCACCAGCCGCGCACCGACCTCGATGCATTGCCATCGGACGAACCGGTCGCCTACCAGGTGAACGACCTCCGCGCGGGCTACACCATTGGCTTGGGACGACTGTCGATCATGCCGGGGCTGGCCTTCTCCACCTATCGCTACGATCCGACGACGATCCGTGGACTGCCTGCGTCGCAGGCGTATCGTGACCGCAACGTGCTGCAGGGATCGGTGACCACGCGCTACGAGCTGTCGCCGCAGCGCAATCTGCTGCTGGTCACGCGGGTTCTCGGCGAGAACTACACAGCGCCGCAGCTGGGGCAGCCGACGCGAAATTCCACCGGGTACCAGGTGCTCGTGGGCTTCGGCGACGATGCCGATTCGGTGTGGCGCTACCGCGTCCTGTTCGGCTGGGAAATGCGGGCGTTCCGGGCGTCGGAGTTCAGCACGCACCAGGCGCCGATCGCGGAGCTGGCGCTGATCTGGAGTCCGAGCGGCATGACAACGCTCACCGCCACGGTGACGCGCAGCATCGAGGACGCGGCGCAGGAGGGCATCGCGGGCTACACCTATTCCAGGGCGCGCGTGGTGATCGATCATGAGTATCTGCGCAACGTGCTGCTCCAGGCATCGGCCAGCGTTCAGTACGCGAATTACCTGCCGGCGGGCGGACACGCGGGGTCGTTGTCGCTGGGCGGCGGAGCCACCTGGCTGATCAACCGCCATATGCGGCTGTCGGCGACGTACGACTTCACCGATCAGCACGGCAGCAGTTCGCCGACCCTGCAGACCACTGGCAACTATACGCGAAGCATCGGCCTGCTGACGCTGCACGTCGGGATCTGAGAGCCGCGACGCCTGCTGAATCGCCGGCCAAGGACCTGTAACGGTCCGGCGCGCAATAGTGTCTGTCGTCATATCCCGTTCTCGCCTGGGCACTGCCCGCGAAAAGGAGGCGACATGACCGATCCGACCTACGCTGACCGACTGCGCGAGACGCTCGCGCTCAAGCTCAAGCTGCGCAACGCGTTCACCTCGACCGGCCTGATCGAGGACAACGAACGGCAGATCCGCCTGGCGCAGGATGCACTACGCGCCGCCGAGGCGGCGCTCATGCCTGTGTCTTGAGCGAGCCGCTTGCCGGCCGTCCTCCGCCACGCCAAGGTCCCCGCGCAGCGCTCGGGACAGAGCGTGGACCGACCGGAGGAAACGCCGATGCAACGTCTCGTCCTGACAGCGCTTGCCCTCGTCGCCATCGCACTGTCGTCGGCCGCGCGGGCGCAGTCCCCCACGCTGCCGGGCATCGACTTCCCCGATCCGTACAGTGCCGCCACCGTATTCGGACAGCTGCCGGCGCCGCGTGCCTGGGGCGGCACGACGGCGGTGGCGATCGATCGCGATGGCAAGAGCGTCTGGGTGTTCGAGCGCTGCGGCGGGTCGAGCTGCGCTGAATTCGAAGCTGCCACCGATCCTGCACTTTGACCCGTCTGGCAAGCTTCTCGCGAGCTTCGGCGCCGGGATGTTCGTGTTTCCGCACGGCATCGCGGTCGATCCCGAGGGCAACGTCTGGGTCGCCGACGCCGATGGCAGGAACGGCAAGGGCCACGTCGTGGTGAAGTTCAGCCCAACCGGCAAGGTGCTGCTGACCTTGGGCAAGCCGGGGATGCCGGGCGACGCGCCGGGCTTCTTCAACCGACCCACCGGCATTGCGATCGCGCGCAATGGCGACATCTTCGTGGCCGATGGCCACGGCGGGGATTCCAATGCGCGCGTGGTCAAGTTCTCGAAGGCCGGCCGGTTCGTCACGGCGTGGGGCCGCAAGGGAACGGAACCCGGCGAGTTCGACACGCCGCACGCCATCGCCGTGGATTCGCAGGAGCGAGTCTACGTCGCCGACCGTTCGAACAGCCGCATCCAGGTGTTCGACGCGAACGGCACATTCATCGCCGACTGGAAGCAGTTCGGCCGTCCGAGCGGGGTCTATGTCGACGCGCACGACGTGATCTACGTCGCCGACTCGCAGACCACCGACAAGACGGGCTGTACACCCGACCCGGGCTGCCGCCACGGCATCCGCACCGGCAGCGTTGCGGACGGCGTGGTGCAGTCGTTCATTCCGCGGCCGGACGGCGATCCGGTCGGTCCGGAGGGTGTGGCAGTGGACGCGCAGGGCACCGTGCTACGGCGCTTCCAACGAGGGCAAGCGCATCGACCGGTTCAGCAGGAAGTGACCCCGGCGTCCCGGCCGGGCGGCCTGCGATAGGCTAAAGCCGCCGCGGCACCGGAGCATCGCGCTTTGCGCACCGAAGGTTGGCTGGTCTCCTACGGATTGCTGGGCCTGACCCAGAACGGCCTCGTCCCGGTGTTGATGCCCCTGCTGGCGGCGGACGGTGGCGGCGCCGGCCTGACCTACGCGGCCTTCTCGCTGCTGGGCCTGTTCGCCCCGGTGCTGGGAAGCTGGGCGGATCGCTTCGGCCGGCACCGCGAACTGCTGATCGGGGGCACTCTGGGCGCCGGCGTCCTGCTGCTGCTGTTCGATGCTGCCGCCGGTCCGCTGCGCATCGTGCTCGCCGCCGGCGCGGGGCTGG
The DNA here is from genome assembly GCA_963812075.1 of uncultured Alphaproteobacteria bacterium. Taxonomy (GTDB): domain Bacteria; phylum Pseudomonadota; class Alphaproteobacteria; order Acetobacterales; family Acetobacteraceae; genus JAMXLO01. Next base: position 293,763 of record CAWETN010000008.1, on the reverse strand, counting down.
GGGTTATGGCGACGACGACGGCCGGCAACGTGCTGGCGATCCAGAACTATCCGGACGCGCAGTGGGACGCGCGTGTCGCCCTGCTCCAGCGCTTCGTCAGCGCCGGCCAGGTGGTCGGGCTGCTCGCCGCGGGTGTGTTGGCGCGCAGCCATCCAGGCGCGGGATTCGTCCTTGCCGGCGTCGCCCTTCTGGCGGCCGGCGCTCTGGCCTTCGTCTCCGCGCCCGCCTGCCCGCCCCGCGACTCCCAGGCCAGGCCGGCGCCCCGGCCGATGATGGGTGGCGACGCCGGCGTGTCCGGCCCACACCACCACGGCCACCACGTCAGCTGGGCGGAACTCGCGGCGTATTTCTCGGTGATCAATCGGCCGCTGCGCTGGTTCCTGCTGGTATGGCTGATCGCCTATCCCGCCATGAACGGCTTCGCCACGCTGTTCCCGGTCGCCGCGACGCGCGAGTTCGCTATGGACCCCATCCTCCCGTCCGGTGCCTACGCCATCGGCGTTGCTGCCAGCCTGCTATCTGTACGCGCCACTGGGCGCGGCCACGCACAGGCTGGGCGGCTGGCGCATGCTGCTGGCCGGACTGCTGGCGCGACTGGCGGTGCTGGGCGTGCTCGCTGTGCCGGCGCTGGGAGGGGCCGGGTGGGGCGGTTGGCTGATGCTGGGTGGATTTGCCATGATCCAGTTCGTCTGGCCGGCGCTCGCCGTGGGGGCCAACTCGCTGTCGGTGCGGCTCGCGCCGACCGCGCGTGGTGAGAGCGTGGGGCTGTTCAACGCCGCAACCTCGCTCGCCGCGGCGGTCGGCTCGGCGGCAGCTGGAGTGATCTTCGGCATGGTCGGTTTCGCCGGCCTGTCGGCTGTGGCGTTCGTTGCTGTGGGCCTTGCCTCGGTGTTGATCGCGGTCTGGCTGAAGCTGGGTAAGGGAGCATAGGACGATGCCGAGACGGGTTGCGCGCCGTGCACTGCTGGGCGGACTGACGGCGGCGTGTTTTGCGCCATCCGCCGTTCATGCGGCGGAGGCGGCCGGCGTGGTGGAGACCTCGCGTGGCGACTGCTACGCGGAGGCGGCCGCCAGACGTCGGGCCCTGGCACCGGCCGCCGAGGTCTTCATCGGCGACGCGGTCGGCACCGGCGCGCAATCGGCCCTCGGCCTGCGCCTGGGAAGTGTTACGCGGGTGAAGCTCGGCGCCGAAACTCGTCTGCGCATCGACCGCTTCCTAGTGGACGCCGGCGGCGTGCTGGTGCTCGACAACGGCGCCATGCTGTACGACCACGCGCCGGGCAACTCGGCCGCCGAGGTCACCGTGCGGACACCCTTCGGCCTTGTGGCGGTGCGCGGCACGCGCTTCTTCGCCGGCCCCAGCAATGGCCCGTTCGGCGTGTTCGTCGAGCGCGGCACGGTGATCGTGGTAGGAAAGTACACCTTCGTCACGGTCACCGACGGTATGGGCACCGACGTCGCGGAACCGGGCGGCGAGCCGACGCCGCCGCACCCATGGGGCCCGGCCCGCATCGCGGCGGCGATGGCCTCGGTCAACTGAGCAGCGATACCGGCGTATACACATCCATTGCCGCGCTCTGGCCGCGCGGCGTGATGGTGCCGATCCGGCGCACCGTCCTGGGCTCCAGGCAGGCGGCGGTGCCCGGACCGATGCAGATGGCGGAACCGAGTTCCTTGTTCACCGCCTCCAGCCGCGCCGCCGCGTTGATGGCATTGCCGTGCGCGGTGTAGTCGAGCTTGCGGCTGCCGCCGACGTCGCCGACGATCGCCGGACCGGTCTCGATGCCGACGCGCGTGCGCCCAAGCCCCAGGCGCTGCCCGAGCGGCGAGTGGCGGACCTCCTCGGTAGCCGCCAGCAGCGCCAGCGCGCTGGCGACCGCACGCCGGGGATGGTCCTCCAGGGTGAACGGCGCATTGAAGATCGCGTGGATCGCGTCGCCGACGATCTTGTCGATCATGCCGCCATGGTCGGTGATGACGCGCGTCGCGACGTCGAAATAGGCGTCGAGCAGTGCGATCAGATCGCCGGGCTCGGCGCGCTCGGTCATGCCGGTGAAGTCCTCGATGTCGGTGAACAGCGCGGTGATCTCACGCATCTCGCCCTGCAGGCGCAGAGCCGCGGGATCGGCGGCGATGCGCCGCACCACCTCGGGCGCCAGGTGCTGCTCGAAACTGAGGCGCAGCAGCCGGGCGCGCCACTCGTCGCGGACGAAGCGGATAAGCGTGGCCAGGATGAAGGTGACGATGGCCAGGGTCGGCGGTCCGGCCGGGTCCAGCAGAGCGCTGAGAGCCGGCACCGCCGCGACCGTCGCGCCGATCCATGCGAGGCAGGCGACGATCGCCAGCAGGGACGCTACCGCCGGCCGCAGCCGCGCCGCGAGCACCAGACAAAGGAGGCCAAGCGTGGCCGCGCCCGCCACTTCGGCGCTGCCGGCCCAGGTGCGCCGGGCCGGAACGTGGCCGTGCAGGATCGCCTCGATCGCCTCGGCCTGGAGGCGGACCGAGGGTGTCGCCGGCGAGGCCGGCGTCACGCGCATGCCGCCGGCTTCCGGCGCGCTGCTGCCGATCAGCGCGACCCGCCCAGCGAGCGCGGCGCTTGCTTCCGGCTGCTGCGCCAGCAGCGTCGCCGCGGAAATCGTCGGAATGTCCGGCGAGCGCCAGAGGCGCAGCATCGCATCGCTGCCCAGCGGCAGCGCGCTGCCACCGATGACAAGTGTGCCGCCGCCGTCCACCAGCAGCGTGCCGACCCCGAGCGCGAGCCGGACCGCCTCGACCGCCAGGCCGGGCCGCAACTTTTTGCCCGCCATGACCATCAGCGGCACCCGGCGCGTCGGGCCGTCGGGATCGGCCGCCGCCACCAGGGCGCCAAGGCCCTGGGCGGCATCCACCAGCAGCGGAACCGGACCGATCACGCCATCGGCCTGCCACAGACCGGGCAGCGCCACCGCGGTACGAAACAGTATGGGTGTCGTCGGCAGGTCCTGGCCGGCGTTGGCGGTATCCATCACGAACCCGAGCACAGCCGGCGCCGCCGACACGGCCTGCGCCAGCGCTGCGTCGCCGTTCGCCGACAGCCGGTCGGGGCCGGCGAACAGGATGTCAAGCGCCAGCGCGGCGGGCTTGCCCGCCGCCACGGCGGAGACCAGTTCGGCCATGCGGTCGCGCGGCCACGGCCATGGGCCAAGGCGGGCCAAGGATGCGCGGTCTATATCGACGATGACCACGCCGCGGTCGCCGGCCGCTCCGTGCGGCAGCAGGGGCAACAGCCGGTCGAGCGCACGCTCGCGCAGCACCTGACGCACGCCGCCGGGAGACAGTGCCCACGCCCCGACAAGCGCCACGAGGAGAGCAAGCCCCGCGAGGCTTGGCGACAATCGCCGCATCGCGGAGCGTCGGAGGCTGAACTTCATACCGAGGGAAAATTTGCCCCGAGTGACGTGCCGACGGCAACCGATGGTTCGGTGCCGAGTTCTCCATTGGCGATTTCACAGGGAGAACGGCATGAAATGGCTTTTGGCGGGCTGCGCCGTCGCGGCGCTGAGCAGCGGGGCTGCCTGGGCAGGTCCATGCGCGCAGCAGATCACCGCGCTGCAGCGGACTCTCAGCAGCCAGGACGCCGGCTCGGGCCCGGTCCAGGCCAGCCAGGACAATGCTGCCAGCCGGCAGGCATCCGAGGCGGGTTCATCGACCCGTGCCACCTCGGAGGCATCGCGCAGCCCCGCCGAGATGGGGACGTCGGCTCAGGGCCAGGGCGGTGACCGGGCCGGCCCGACGGGCACGATGAACCGTGCCACCGCGGGTTCCGCAGCGTCGGCGCAGGACGTGCGGCTGCAACAGCAAGGCCGGCCGACCCAGGCGGAGGCGGCGCGCAACGGCACGCCGGACGCGGCCCGCGGCGACGACAAGCTGCAGAAGGTAGCTGCCGACCTCGACCGCGCGCGCAGCCTCGACCGTAAGAACGACAGCTCGTGCCTGAGCGCGGTCGACGCCGCCAAGAAAGACCTGGCAACCGACTGATTCGCGGCGTGCGGGCGGCCCTGGGGTTCGGAACCGCCCGCACTGTCGATCAGGCGCGCGGATGCAGCACGTGATCGACGACCTGGATCACGCCGTTCGACTGGCGCACGTCGGCGATAGTGATGTCGGCGATGTCGCCCTTCTCGTCCTTCACCGCGATGTTGGATGAGCCGTTCATCATCAGCCACAGCTTGCCGCCGCTCACCGTGGTCAGTGTGGCGGTGCCGTTGCCCTCCAGGATCATCGCCCGCAGCCGGTTGCTGTCGTAGTTCCCGGCGACGACGTGATAGGTCAGAATCCTGGTGAGGGTCGCCTTGTTCTCGGGCTTCACCAGATTGTCCACCATGCCGGCCGGCAGCATGGCGAACGCTGCGTTGGTTGGGGCGAACACGGTGAAGGGTCCTGGACCGTTCAGCGTATCGAAAAGGCCCGCCGCCTTCACCGCGGCGACCAGCGTGGTGTGGTCGGCGGAATTGACCGCATTGGCGACGATGGACTTCGAGGGGAACATCGCCTGACCGCCGACGCGGACGGTCGGCTCGGGGATGGGCTGGGCGAGCGCCGATGCGGTGGACGCCAGCAGGGTCACGGCAAACAGTGCGGCACGCTTCATGGGGGTCTCTCCTGTCGCTGGAGCGGCCATCGATGGCCGCCGTCTCCCTATCGTCGCGAGCTGTCCGATCGGATGCAGGCGCCGTGGGGATTTTTCGCGGCTTGTTAAGCCGGCTCCGCGATGCTGTCCCGCATGCGGCGGATGGTATGCCTGGATGGGCTGCGTGGCGTGCTGGCGTGCTACGTCATGCTGAGCCACACGTTCCCGTTCGTGCCGATGCCGGCGTGGCTGCACTGGCTGTTCCAGCACGGCGGCGCCGGGGTGGACGTGTTCTTCATCCTGAGCGGCCTGGTGATCGTGCGGTCGCTCGACAGCTTCGCCTATCGGGCCCGCCCGTTCCTGATCGCGCGCGTGGCCCGGATCTATCCGGTATTTCTGGTGGTGTTCGCGTTCGCTGTGGCGGTGCAGCCGCTGGCGACCGGCTACGAGCACATGGCCTGGATCGGGCCGGAGAGCCCGGCCCGGCATATCTGGTCCGGCGGCTGGCCGAGCGACTGGAGGATCGGCATCGTCACCCATCTGACGATGACGCACGGGTTGTTCCCCGACGGCGTGCTGCCCGATGTGTGGGTCGGTTTTCTGGGCGCGGCCTGGAGCCTCTCGACGGAGTGGCAGTTCTATCTGCTGGCCTTGCTGATCTGCGGACGCCTGGAGCCCCGGCGAACCGCGCTGCTGTTGCTGGTGCTGTCCGCCGCGGGCGTGCTGTGGCAGGCCGTGGCGCCGGAAGCCTGGCTGTTCAGCCGCGCGTTCCTGCCGAACAAGGCCCAGTACTTCGCGCTGGGCGTGGTCAGCGCGATCGTGGTCCGCGATGGCCGCTGGGGCGCGTATCTCGCGGTGTTCGCTGCCACGTCGGCGCTGTGCGCTGCACAGGGCGGCGTCGACAAGCTGCTGCCGCCGGTGGTCTGGACGGCATGCCTCGCTGCCCAGGTCGCGTCGTTCCCATGGGGGCGGAGGTACTGGGTTTCGATTGCACTGGCGGCCGTTCTACGATCCCGGCCGCTGGTCTGGCTGGGCGCGGTCTCCTACTGCATCTATCTGGTCAACGAGCCGGTACAGAAGCTGCTGGGTGTGCTGCTGGCGCCGCTGGTGAATGGCGATGCGGCATTGTTCACCGCGCTCTGGATCCCCGGTGCGATCGCTCTGCCGATTCTGGCCTCGTGGGGGCTGCACGAGTGGATCGAGCTGCCGGCTCAGCGTCACGGCCGCGTCATGGCGCTCGCCGCACGAACGTCCAGTAGCGTGGCGTCCGGCCCTCCCGCAGTGCCTTCGCCTCGTAGCGAGTCGGCGGCCAGCCAGGCGGCCGCTCGCTGACCGGCGGCGGCGCGTCGAAGAGCGCCTGCCCCGCCATCACCTCGGCCACCCAGGCCTGATAGGTCGGATCGTCGCTCGCCACGCGCCATTCGGCGCCTGGCCGCAGCACGCGTGCCAGCAGCGGCAGCAGCGCGGGATGCACGAACCGCCGCTTGGCGTGGCGCGTCTTCGGCCAGGGATCGGGGAACAGCAGGAACAGCCGGTCCAGGCTGCGGTCTGGCAACAGCCGCAGCAGCGCCCGCGCATCGCTCGGTCCAAAGGCGCAGGTTGCCGGGCAGCGGCGCGGTCGCCTCGCCGCCCTCCGGCACCAGATGCGACAGCAGCGAGCAGATGCCGTTGTCGAACACCTCGCAGGCGATCAGCCCGACCTCCGGGTGCGCCGCAATCTGCGCCAGCGCGTGCTCGCCGCTGCCGAACCCAACCTCCAGCCACAGCCTCGGCCGGTCGCCGCACGAACGCCGCCCACGGATCGGCCGCCTGCTCCGACGCGAACGCCAGGCGCGGCAAGGTGACTTCGAGCAGGCGGAGCTGGCGCGGTCGCAGCCGGTGGCCGCGGGCGCGGCCGTACAGTCGGTCGGGCGGCGGCTTCAGCGCCCCAGGGCTGACCTCAGTGCCGGCACCAGGTCGGTCTTTTCCCACGTGAAGGTGCCCTTCTCGCTCATCCGGCTCGCGGCCGAAATGACCGTAGGCCGAGGTGGGCACGTAGATCGGTCGGTTCAGATGCAGATGCTCGCGAATGCCGCGCGGCGTCAGGTTCATCAGGTCGCGCAGGCGTCGCTCGATGCGCGTCTCGTCCACGTCCTTGCCGGTGTCCTGCAGGTCGACATAGACCGACAGCGGACGCGAGATGCCGATCGCGTAGCTGATCTGGATGGTGCAGCGATCGGCCAGTCCGGCCGCCACGACGTTCTTCGCCAGATAGCGGCAGGCATAGGCGGCGGAGCGGTCCACCTTGGTCGGGTCCTTGCCGCTGAACGCGCCGCCGCCATGCGGGGCGGCACCGCCATAGGTATCGACGATGATCTTGCGTCCGGTCAGTCCGCAGTCGCCGTCCGGGCCGCCGATGACGAACTTGCCGGTCGGGTTCACATGGAACTCGGCCTCGGGGCACATCCAGCCCTTCGGGCAGCGTGCTCTCGCACGATCGGCCAGAGCATGCGCTTGATCTCGGCCTGCTCCAGGTCCTCGACGTGCTGGGTGGAGACCACGACGCTGGTGGCGCCGACCGGCTTGCCGTCGATGTAGCGCAGCGTCACCTGGCTCTTGGCGTCTGGCAGCAGGCCCTCGACCGACTTGTCGCGGATCGTGCCGCAGCTCGCGGATGCGGTGCAGGATGGCGTGCGCGTAGTGGATCGGCGCCGGCATCAGCGCGTCGGTCTCGCGGCAGGCGTAGCCGAACATCATGCCCTGGTCGCCGGCGCCCTCGTCCTTGTTGCCGGCGGCGTCCACGCCCTGGGCGATGTCGGAGGACTGCGCGTGCAGATGGCAGGAGATCTCCGCCTTGTTCCAGCTGAAGCCGTCCTGGTCGTAGCCGATATCGTGGATCGCCATGCGGGCGAGATGCGTCAGCAGGTCGGGCGTCACCGTGGCCGGCCCGCGGGTCTCGCCGGCGAACACCACGCGGTTGGTGGTGACCAGCGTCTCGCAGGCGACGCGCGAATAGGGGTCGGCGGCGAGATAGGCATCCAGCACCGTGTCGCTGAGCCGGTCGGCGACCTTGTCGGGATGGCCTTCGGAGACAGACTCGGAGGTGAACAGGAACTCGCCTGTATCGCGCATGGATGGGTTCTCTCGTCTCGGGGAGGGTTGGACAGGTCGCAGGCGGTGTGGCGGAAACGCCCTAGAGGGGTCAAGGGTAGCCAACGACGAGGCCGGACAGGTCGACCCGGCCGCGGATCGCCAGTTCGGCGACGGGGCCGGACCGATACTCGGCAGACCGCGCGCAGCGTGTTCTCGTCGCGCCGCGCGCTGGCTCCGCCGCGAACCGTGGAGCCGGTGTTGAACGTCGCGAAGAACGCGACTCGCGGCGTGCCGCTCCAGCAATGCGGCGGTGTCGACCTCGAGCACGACGGGCGGCGGGACGGCAGGCGGACGCGGGCGCGGAGCCGGCGGTTCGCACCGACGAACGCTGTCGCGGCGTGCCTCGGTCGCCCAGAAGAAGACGTGGCTGTCGACGTGCTGTCGCCAGCGACCGGGCCGGCCGGCGAAGCTCGCCCGCGAGCGTCGGCAGCAGCCGGTCGTCGGCCATCAGTTGCGGTCGCAGCACCGCGGTGCGGCCGTTCCCAAGGTCTGATCGCGACGTAGCGATCCCGGTTGTCGCTCGCGTCGTGCATATCGGCGGCGGGACGCAGGCAGGCATCGGAGGCGGTGATCCACGACGCTGCGCCATCCGCCTCGATGACGTGCCAGACGCGTGGATAGCGGGCGGCGAGACGCGCCGCCCCGTCGATCACGCCATCCCCAGCACGTCCATCATCGAATAGAGCCCAGGCGGCCGACCGACGACCCACTGCGCCGCACGCACCGCGCCGGTTGCGAAAGCACGGCGGTCGAACGCGCGGTGGGTCAGCGCGATGTGCTCGGTGGCCGAGCGCAAAGATCAGCGTGTGCTCGCCGACCACCTGGCCGCCGCGCAGCGCGGCGAAGCCGATGGCGCCGGTCTTGCGCGCGCCGGTGTGGCCGTGCCGGCCGCTCTCCATCACGTCGGACAGCGCCACGCCACGACCCTTGGCCACCGCGCGGCCCATGCCGACCGCGGTGCCGGATGGTGCGTCCACCTTCTGGCGATGGTGCATCTCCATGATCTCGGCGTCGTACGCATCGGCCGGCAGCGCGGCGCCCATCCGCTCGGACAGCGCCAGCACCAGGTTGACGCCGGCGGAGAAGTTCGACGCGTAGACCACTGGAATGCGCTCGGCGGCGGCTCGGCCACCGCCGCTTCGTCCGCCTCGGTGAGGCCCGACGTGCCGAGCACCCAGGCCTTGCCCGAACCGGGCGATCGCCGTCGCGGTGGGCTTCGCGGTGGCGGCGTTGGTGAAATCGATCACCACATCGGACGCCGCGGCCAGCGCGAGCGATATCGGCAAGCAATGTCCACCCCATCGGGCGCCGGCTTGTCCGGACCCGGGGCGGCCGACGCCGCCCGCGAGGTCGGCGCCGGCGGCGCGCACCTCCTCGACCAGCAGATGACCCATGCGGCCGGTGACGCCGGCGATACCGATGCGGATTGCCATTTCGTTTCTCCCGGCTACGAGGCCAGCGATCCTGCTTGCGTGGCGCAACGGAAGCAATTCAGGGTGCGGCATGGCATCCGGTGCGCCTGCCCGATTTCCCGGAAACGGGCCGGTAAGCGTTTCGACAGATCGATGATCGCTGCGAAGCCTTTTTCCGTGCCGATGGCAAGCTGGCTGCCATCCGGCTCCAGGCCAACGCCGAGACCGGACCGCCGCGTCCCGGCGGTGCGATCGGCAGGATGCGCGACGAGTTCACCTCGGCCAGCACCACCAGGCCATCGGCGAAACCGCCGGCCACCATCTCCTGCTGCGGATGCGCGGCGACGCGGGTGCAGGTCATGCCGTCGCCGCCGGCCAGTTCGATCGGCGCCTTGCCCATCGGCCGCCGCCGAAGAACGGCCACAGCACCATCGCATCGGCGCCGCTGGTCGCCAGCCACCGGCCGTTGCGGGTGAAGGACAGCGTCTCGGTCTTCGCCGGATAGCCGCTCATACGCATGTGCTGGTTGTCGGACAGCCGCCAGCCGTGCAGCGCGTTCTCCTGCATCGCCGTCACAGCGGCGTCGCCGTCGGGGTGGATGGCAATGGCGATGTGGCTGCCTTCCATTCCAGCCGGCGCGGGTATCCACCTTGGCCGCAACGAACCACAAGGAGGCACCGTTGTCAGTGGACGGCGGCGATGCGCTTGCCGCGTGCATCGAAAGCGAGGCCGGTCACGCTGGACGGGTGCGGCCAGCTCCTTCAGCTTCTCGCCGGCCTGGTCGAACAGGTGGATCGACTTGCCGACCGCGCAGGCCGAGCAGGCCACCTTTGCCCTTCTCGCCGGGGTGGCTGGCGACCTGCTCGACCCACTTGGAGCGGAAGTCCGCGATGACGGCATCGAGGCGGCGGAACTTGCCGTCGTCGCCGCCGGTAATGAAGCCGGTAGGGGTAGCGTCCGGCGCCAGGGAGAGGATGGCGCCGCCATGCGCCTCCACTGTGCGCCAGGTATCGCGGTCGCCGAGCGGAACGAGGCGCAGCGTGCCGTCGCCGAGAGCGAACGCCACGGTGGTGCCGGAGCGATCGAAGCTGGCGGCGACGACGAAGGCGTCCAGGTTGCGCTGGGTGCCGCGGGGTTCGAGCAGGAACTGGGCGGCAGAGTCGCTCATCGGCCGCCTCCCCCGAGCGCCTTCCCGCAAGGGGAGGGGGAGTCGTTCAGCGCGGGGTTCTCCCCTTCCCCTTGCGGGAGGGGGCCGGGGGAGGGGGCCTTGCCCGTCATCCGATCATTCCGCTGCGCACCCCTCGAAGCCGCGCCGCAGCCGCGGGCCGGTTCAGAGTTGCCGCCCGATGAAGACGATCCGGCTGATCCGCTTCTCGCCATCCTTCCACGGACCGATGAAATCGCCGTCGGCGATCATATGCACCGCCTGGAAGGCGAACCGCCGGTCGTCGTTGGCATATGACAGGATGCCCTTGGTCCGCAGCAGGTCCGGCCCTTGCTCCTGCAGAGCGCACCGATCCAGGCGTTGAACTTCTCCGGGTCGATCGGCTTCTCCACCTCGAAGCTGACCGACGTCACTTCGTCGTCGTGCTCGTGCTCGCTGTCGGTCAGGAAGTCGGCGCCATCGCCAGCACGCGGTTCAGGTCGAACGCCTTGCGGTCCAGCACCTGCGCGATCGGCAGCGCCGCACGCTCGGTGCGGTGGATCACCGCGAACCGGTTGATCGAGCGGATCCTGTCCTCGACCGCCTGCAGTTCCTCGGGCGACACCAGGTCGGTCTTGTTCAGGATGATCACGTCGGCGAAGGCGATCTGGTCGGCCGCCTCGTGGCTGTCCTCCAGGCGCTGCGGCAGGTGCTTGGCGTCGACCACGGTGACGATCGCGTCCAGCTTCGCCTTCGCCCGCACGTTCTCGTCCACGAAGAACGTCTGCGCCACCGGAGCCGGGTTCGCCAGGCCGGTGGTCTCGATGATGATCCCGTCGAACTTGTCGCGCCGCTTCATCAGGCCGCCGACGATGCGGATCAGGTCGCCGCGCACCGTGCAGCAGATGCAGCCGTTGTTCATCTCGAAGACCTCCTCGTCGGTGTCGACGACGAGGTCGTTGTCCACGCCAAGCTCGCCGAACTCGTTGATCACCACCGCGTATTTGCGGCCGTGCTGTTCGGTGAGGATGCGGTTCAGCAGGGTGGTCTTGCCGGCGCCGAGGTAGCCGGTGAGCACCGTCACCGGCACCAGCGCCTCCGTCTCGGTATTCGCCATCGAAGAGGGCTCCGCGTTCTGTTGCGCGGGAATATAGGGCGGCACCGGCTTGTTGTCGCCACGGGACGGGGCAATGCTGACCCGTCGGCGCCACCCTGCCGCGCTCGTGACAAATTCGCCGGACATCCTATCTGGCGCTGGACCACCCCGCATCGGAGCCCGTTCCGGATGGCGATTCGCCGCGCGTCTGTCGTGTTGCTCGTGCTGCTGACCGCCTTGGGCCTCGGGACACTGCTCTGGCAGGTGCTCGCGCCGGGCGGCTGGTCCACCGCCAAGCTTGTCATGCTGGCGGCATTTGCCGGAACGGCGCCCTGGACCGGGCTCTGCCTGGCCAACGGCCTGATCGGGTTCATCATCCTTGTGGGCAGCCGCGACCCGGTCCGCGCCGTGTTCCCGGTGGCGGGCAACGACCGCACGGCCCTGCCGCGCACGGCAATCGCGGTGACCGTTCGCGACGAGGACATGCACCGCGTGCTGCCGCCGTTGCGTCGGCTGCTGCACGAGCTGGACCTGGTGGGCGCGGGCGGCGCGTTCGCGGTGTTCATCCTGTCCGATACGCGCGCCGGCCGGACAGCTGCCGTCGAACGGCGGGCGGCGGCGGCATTCCGTGCGATGGACCGCGACCCGCGGCGGATCCATTACCGCCGGCGCCCCATCAACACCGGATTCAAGGCCGGCAACATCATGGACTTCCTGTGTCGCCGGGCCGACGGGTTCGAGCTGATGCTGACGCTCGACGCGGACTCGGAGATGTCGGCGGCTGCGGTGCTGCGGCTGGTCCGCGCCATGCAGGCCGACCCGACCCTGGCGATCGCGCAGCACCTCACCGTCGGGCTGCCGGCCGCCTCGGCGTTTCCGCGGCTGTTCCAGTTCGGCATGCGCGCGGGGATGCGCACCTGGGCGACCGGCCAGGCGTGGTGGCAGGGCGATGAAGGTCCCTACTGGGGCCACAACGCCGTGGTGCGCATCGCGCCGTTTCGCGCGCATTGCCGAGCTGCCGATGCTGCCGGGCGGCCGGCACATCCTGTCGCACGATCAGTTCGAGGCCGCGGTCCTGCGCGGCGCCGGCTGGGGGGTCCGGGTGCTGCCGGACGAGGACGGATCCTGGGAGGCCAATCCGCCGGCGCTGCCGGAGTTCGTCCGTCGCGACCTGCGCTGGCTGGCCGGCAATCTGCAGGTACCTGGCACCTGCTGCGGCTGCCCGGGCTGCGGCCGATGGGTCGCTGGCAGCTCTGCCAGGCCATCCTCATGTTCGCCGGCGCGCCGCTCTATCTGCTGTTCCTGCTTGCCGCGGCGGCGGCAGCCGCCAGTGACGCCGACGTCGCCCTTCCCGATGGCGCCGGCCCTCGCGCTGACCATCGCCTGGGCTGGCGCGCTGTACGCTCCCAAGCTGCTGGGCTACGCCGAGGTCGCGCTGTCGCCCGCCAAGCGCCAGCGATACGGCGGTCTGGCGCGCTTCGCCTGCGGGACGCTGGCGGAATTCGGTTTCACGCTGCTGCTGGATGCGATCTCCGTGGTGGCGAAGACCGGTGCGATGCTGCGGCTCGCGTGTGGCGCGGCCGCCGGCTGGACGCCGCAGAACCGCAGCGAGCGCGGCGTGGCATGGGGCGAGGCGACTCGCCTGCTGTGGCCGCAGACCGGACTTGGAGTGCTGGTGTTCGCCGGGTTCGCCACCGCCGGTTGGACGGCAACGCTGTGGGCGCTGCCCTTCGCCGGCGGACTGCTGGCGGCGATCCCGCTTTGCGTGCTCACCGCCGATCCGCGGTTCGGCCGCTGGCTGCGCGATCGCCAGATCGCGGCGATTCCCGAGGAGCATCCGCGCGGGCCGCGCGTCCCGGCGGTCGCCGGGCTGGCGTTGCGGCCACAGCCCGAATCGGATTGAGCGGAATGCACGATGCTGACGCGCCGCACGCTGCTGGCGACGTCGGCCGCCGCGCTGCTTCCGGGCACCGTTTGCGCCGCAACCGCCACGCCCAAGGACGTGCTGGTGATGGGCAAGGCGCTGGACGACATGATCGCGCTCGATCCGGCGCAGGCCTATGAGTTCACCGGCAACGAGCTGAACGGCAACCTCTACCGCCGGCTGGTAACACTGGACCCGAAGACCGGCATCAGCGTGATCGGCGATCTGGCCGAGAAGTTCGAGGTCAGCAGCGACGGCCTGAACTTCACGTTCCACCTGCGCCGCGGCGCAATGTTCCATTCCGGCAGGCCGGTGACCGCGCAGGATGCGGCGTTCTCGTTCCACCGCATCGTGCTCCTGAACAAGCCCCCCGCGTTCCTCATCACGCAATTCGGCTTCAACAAGGACAATGTGCAGAAACTGATCCGCGCCACCGACGACCATACGGTGGTCATGACCCTGCCGGAGCGGCGGTCGCCGGGTCTCGTGCTGTTCTGCATCTCCGCCAATGCCGGCAGCATCGTCGAGAAGGCGACGGTGCTGGCGCACCAGGAGAACAACGACCTGGGCAACGCCTGGCTGAACGGCAACAGCGCCGGCGCCGGCCCGTACAGGCTCACCTCATGGAAGGCGAGCGACACCGTCGTCCTCGACGCCAACCCGTACGCCACGCCGCCGCCCGGTGTGAAGCGGCTGCTGATACGGCATTTGAAGGACCCCTCGGCGCAGCTGCTTGCGCTGCAGCACGGCGACATCGACGTCGCGCGCAACCTGGGGGTGGAACAGCTGAAGTCGATCGCCAAAGATCCGAATTTCCACGCGCTCTCGGCGCCGCAGGGCACCACGATGTACGTCGCGATGAACTGCGCGGTGCCGCAGTTGGCCAAGAAGGAGGTACAGCAGGCGATCAAGTGGGCGATCGACTACGAGGCCATCGCCAGGAACATCACGCCCGGCGTCTGGCGCGTGTCGCAGTCGTTCCTGCCGGTCGGCCTGCCCGGAGCGCTGTCCGACACGCCGTTCCACAAGGATACCATGAAGGCGAAGCAGCTGCTGGCCGCCGCCGGGCTTGCCGGCGGCTTCTCGATCAGCATGGACCATGCATCGACCTGGCCGTTCCCTGATATCGCGCAGGCTGTTCGGGTTAATCTCGGCACCATCGGCATCAAGCTGCAGCTGCTGCCGGGCGAGCCGAGGCAGGTGATCACCAGGACGCGCACGCGGCAGCATCAGACGGCGTTGCTGACCTGGTTCGCCGACTGCATCGACCCGCATTCCAACGCGCAGGCCTGGTGCGCCAATCCCGACGACTCCGACAACGGCAGCCTGAAGATGCTCGCCTGGCGCAGCCACTTCGCCGACCAGGAGATGACCGACGAGGTGGACCGTGCGATGAAGGAGATGGACAACCGGAAGCGCATGGCGAGCTATGCCGGCCTGCAGCGGCAGATGTGGGACCGCGGACCGTTCGCGTTCCTGCTCCAGGCGGACGAGGTCGCTGTGATGGCGAAGAACGTAAGCGGCTTTCAGCTGGGGCCGACGCCGGACTATGTTCGCTACGCGTCGATCAGGAAGGGATGACGCACGCCATGACTGCCGAGCCGACCAGGATGAGTTCCAGCCGCCGAACGATACGCCGAGGAATGCCTGCGGCGGTCAGCCGATGCGGCGCCGCAGGTCCGGGTCCTGCCCGACGTTCCATACGGGTCCGATCCGCGCCAGCGGATGGACATCTATCTGCCGCGCCACTCAGGCCACCGTGATCTGCCCGTTCTGCTGTTCATGCACGGTGGTGCATGGACGCATGGCACGAAGGATTGGTGCGGCTTCATGGCCCCACCGATCGCGGACCTGCCGGCGATCTTCGTCTCCGTCGGCTACCGGCTGATTCCCTCTGTCGCGTTCCCGGACCCGGTGCACGACTGCATCGCCGCGCTGCGCTGGATCGTCGATCACAGCGCGCAGCTTGGCGGCTCGCCGGCTCGCGTGTTCGTCGGAGGCCACTCGGCCGGCGGCCAGATCGCCGCGCTGATGTCGCTGCGGCCGGACTGGCTGCGGCAGCACGGGCTGTCGACGGAGGTGATCAAGGGCTGCTGCTGCCTCGCGGCCACGTTCAACCGTCGCAACATCGACCCGGCGGTTGCACCCGGTCATGAGCAGCCCGAACCGATCACCGCCATCGCGCCGGACAGCCCCCTGGCGTTCGCCGCGGGTGCGAGGGTGCCTTTCTTCATCGCGTGGGGCGCCCGTGACGACGAGAGGGTTCCGCGCACCGGCAGGCAGATGATCGAGGCGCTGACAGCGACGGGATGCGCGGTGCAGTCATTGGTTTTGCCGGACTGCGACCACTTCGACATCCACCTGAACGCCGGACACCGCGACGATCCCTGGACGCAACGGGTCAGGTCCTTGATGGCAGTCGCAGTGGCTACTTGATCGCCTGCCGGGTCGGATCGCTCGGGTGTACCGCCAGCAGGTTGAGGCCCAGCGTGAACCACTCGTAGCCATAAGCAGCGAGCACCGCCGTCAGCTGGTCCTGCGCCACCTTGACCCGCTCCACCACGATGATCGGGCGGAATCGCTCGAGCGCCGTCCTGGCGCCCTGCAGCACCTCGAGCTCCATCCGCTCCACGTCGATCTTCAACAGGTCGAGCCGCGACAGGCCGAGCGAGTCGACCGTCATCAGCCGCACGGCCGCCAGCTTCTGCTCGGTATAGTCGATCGCCTGGCCGATGAACTCGTTGTCGTCGGACTGCCGCAGCTCCAGGCTGCCGAAGCTGGCCGGCACCTGGTAGTTCGGCACCGGCATGCGCAGCGAGCCGTTCTCCGCCCCCACCGCCGCATGCAGGGCGTGCGCGTTGAAGCAGTTGTTGATCGCGATGTTGCCGGCGAGTGCGTAAAAAATCCGCTCCTGCGCCTCGATCGCGACGACGAAGCCCCAGCCCGACATGCCCTTGGCCCACTCGACCGTATGCACGCCGATATTGGCACCGCAATCCACCGCGATGACGCCGTCGCCGAAATGCTGCCGCCGCAATGCCAGCAGCTGCATCGCTGTGCTGCCTTCCTGTTGCTCGTAGCTGGAGGTCTCCAGCAGCGAATAGCCGACGCCGAAGCCGCTGGTCGCGTCCACCATGCGGTAGTCGAAGCGGTTCACGATCAGCGTGCCGTGATCGGTCGATGCCAGGACGAAGGCGATCTTGCGCGGCGGATAGGCCATGATCGTCGCCTACCTTCGCGCCGCCAGCGCGCGCATCAGCGCCGCAGGGTCGGTGAACGGCAGACCGCAGATGCTGCGCCGGCAGACGAACGCAGATCCGCCTTCGCGGCCCGCCACCTTGCCGAACGCCGGATGGCCCGACGGAACGGAATCCGGATCGGTCGCCCGCAACACCGCCACCGCCGGATCCGGAGCGGCGAGCGCCGCGGCCGCCAGCGCCTGCGCCACCGCTGAGCGGCCGGCGACCACCACTGCGGCACCCTCCTCCAGCAGGTCGGCGGCGGCGAGCAGCGTCGGCATGGCCGCGAACTGCTCGGGATTGCCGGCGAACGCCCGCAGCAGCGCCTCGCAGCGCTCGCGCCACACCGCATCCCCGGTCAGGTGCCACAGCCGCGCGAACACCTGCGCCAGCACGCCGTTGCCGGCCGGCGTGGCGTTGTCGGCGGCGGTGCGAGGCCGGGCCAGCGGCACATCGGTCGCGTCCGCCGCCGTGGTGAAGCAGCCGCCATGGCCGTCGGCGAAGCAGGTCAGCGCCGCCTGGGCCAGCCGGATCGCCTGCGCCAGCCGTCGCGGCTCGCCGGTGGCCTCGAACAGCGCCAGTGACGCCTGCGCCATCGCTGCCTGATCGTCCAGCAGCCCGGCTGCGGTGACGCGGCCGAGCCGCCAGGCGTGATGAACGCGGCCGTCGGGCGTGGACATTTCCGCCAGAATGAAATCGTGCGCCTCCGCCGCGCGGGCGAGCCATTCCGGCCGGTCGAACACGGCGGCGGCGCGCGCCAGCGCCGCAATGGCCAGGCCGTTCCAGTCTGCCAGCACCTTGTCGTCGCGTCCCGGACGGACGCGCTGCGCGCGTGCCGCGAACAACACCGCCCGCGACCGCGCCAGCGAGGCTTCCGCCTCGGCGGCGGCGGGCGGCGCGATCCGGCGCAGGATCGTGTGGCCCTCCCAGTTGCCGCCGGGCGTCACGTCGTAGGCGCGCTTGAACGCAGGTGCTGCGTCGCCCAGCAACGTGTCCACCTCCGGCTCGGTCCAGACGTAGAACCGTCCCTCCTCGCCTTCGCTGTCGGCGTCCTCCGACGCGGCGAAGGCGGCGCGGCCGGCGACAGCCTGGGCGGTCATGTCGCGCACCATCCAGCCGACCGTCTCATCGGCGCGCTGCGCATACAGCGGGTCCGGCCGGTGCGAATGTGCCAGCGCCAGCAGATCCAGCAGCTGGGCGTTGTCGTACAGCATCTTCTCGAAATGCGGCACCAGCCATACCGCGTCGGTGGAGTAGCGCGCATAGCCGCCACCCAGATGGTCGTAGATACCGCCCTGTGACATCCTCTGCAGCATCAGATGCAGCGCCTCCTGGCCTTCGGGCGCACCGGTGCGGAACGCGTTCTGCCACAGGAAACGGAAGATCGGCGGGTTGGGGAATTTCGGTGCGCCCTTCAGGCCGCCGTGCTCGGGGTCGTTCATCCGCAGCAGCGCGGCGGCGACCGCGTCGAGGTGCACCGGCGTCGGCAGGTCGCCCGGATTGGCGGTGGACATGCCGACCAGCACGCGGCGCAGCGCGGTGGTGTTGTGCGCGATCATCGTGTCGCCGGTGCGATAGGCGTCCGATACACCCGTCAGCACCTGACGGAACGACGGTCGTCCCCAGCGCGGTTCCGGAGGGAAATACGTGCCGCCCCAGAACGGTGCGCCGTCCGGCGCGATGAACATGGTCAGCGGCCAGCCGCCCTGCTCGCCCATCGCGTGCAGCGCCGACATGTACAAATGGTCGATGTCCGGCCGCTCCTCGCGGTCCACCTTGATGTTGACGAAGCGGTCGTTCATCAGCGCCGCCGTCTCCGGATCCTCGAACGACTCGTGCGCCATGACGTGGCACCAGTGGCAGGCGGCGTAACCGATAGAGAGCAGGATCGGCTTGTTTGCCGCGTTCGCCTCCTCCAGCGCCGCCGGCCCCCAGGGGCGCCAGTGCACCGGGTTGTCGGCATGCTGCAGCAGGTAGGGCGAGGTTTCGTGGCGGAGCAGGTTTTCCGGCGCGGCCATGGCATTGCGCTCCTTCCGTCTGGGCGTGACATAGGATGGCATGAACGCCGACACCATCTTCGCGGTCGCATCCGGTGCCGGCCATGCAGCGATCGCGGTGATGCGGCTGAGCGGGCCGGCCAGCCGGACCATCGTGGCGGCGCTGTGTGGGAGGGTGCCGGCGCCGCGGCGGGCGTCGTTTCGCCGGCTGCGCAACGTGGTCGGCGAGGAGCTGGACCGGGGCATGGTGGTGTGGCTTCCGGGGCCGGGCAGCTACACCGGTGAGGACTTCGGCGGAATTCTACCTGCACGGCGGACGCGCGGTGCTGGCGGGCGTGGCGGACGCGCTGGTGGCTCTTGGCGCCCGGCCGGCCGAGCCGGGCGAATTCACCCGGCGCGCCTTTCTCAACGGCCGCATGGACCTGACCGAGGCGGAGGCGGTACACGACCTCGTCGCCGCGGAAACCGAGGCGCAGCGACGTCAGGCGCTGCGCCAGCTGGATGGCGCACTGGGAGCGCTCTATGGCGGCTGGGCGGGACGGCTGCGCGTGCTGCTGGCGCAGCAGGAGGCACTGATCGACTTCCCGGACGAGGACCTGCCGCCCGAGGCCGAGGCGCAGGTGCTGGCCGAGCTCGCGGCGCTGCGCGGCGAGGTGATGCGGCACCTGGACGATGGCCGTCGTGGCGAGCGACTGCGCGAAGGTCTGGTGTTCGCCGTCGCCGGCCGCCCGAACGTCGGCAAGTCGTCGCTGGTGAACGCGCTCGCCGAACGGGATGTGGCGATCGTCTCGGCGATCCCGGGCACGACGCGCGACGCGCTGGAGACGCGGGTGGTGTTGGGCGGCGTGCCGGTCACGCTGGTGGACACCGCCGGCCTGCGCGACGCGGCAGATGCGATCGAGGCCGAAGGCGTCCGGCGCGCCCGCGCCCGCGCCGCGGCGGCCGATCTGGTGATCGAGGTGCTGGAAGCAGGGGCGGTCGAGCATAACGCTCCCCTCCCCCAGCCCACTCCCGCAAGGGGAGGGGGAGAACAGGATCCTCGTCGCCAACAAGATCGACCGGTTGGGCAGCGTCCCTCACGGTGCGATGGGCGTCAGCGCGCTGACCGGCGCAGGCCTGCCCGCCCTGCGCGCGCGTCTGATGGACGTGGCGCGCGCGCTGACCGAAGCCGGCGGCCCGCCGCCGCTGACTCAGGCCCGCCACCGCGCCGCGCTGGTCGACGCGGCGGCGCGGCTCGCCGACGCGCAGGCCGCAGACCTGCCGGAGCTGCGCGGCGAAGACCTCCGCCTGGCGCTCCGCGCCGTCGGCCGCATCACCGGCCATGTCGGCGTGGAGGACATCCTCGACACCCTGTTCGCCCGCTTCTGCATCGGCAAATAGCGCGTGCGTCGCACTGTCATGACCGGGCCCGGCCTGTCATCCACATCTTCGTTCCACGTCACACGCGTGCGAAGATCGTCTCCCTGAACCGCCGCATGTTGGCGACGGTGGCCGCCTCGTCGGGCCCCTCGACCTCGACGTCGATCGCCGTCACCCCCAGATCGCGCAGCGCGCGCAGGTCGGCCACGATGTCGGCGTCGCCGCCAGAGAACAGCCGGCGCCCGCCGTCCGACGCCGCCGGCGGCACGGCATCACCGTAGCGCTTCACGCGATACACCACCGCCATCGTCGCCGGGTCGCGCCCCGCATCGGCGGTCAGCCGGCGCAGCCGCGCGATGCCGGCGGCAAGCCGCGGCAGCGTGTCCAGCAGGTGCCGGTTGTTGGAGCCGATCGGATACCAGGCATCGCCGAACCGCGCGGCCCGGCGCAGCGAGGGCCCGCTCTCGCCGCCCACCCAGATCGGCGGATGCGGCCGCTGCACCGGACGCGGCAGGAACACCAGATCAGCGAACTTCGAATAGCGCCCGTCGAACTGCGCGTGCTCCTCGGTCCACAGCGCCCGGAACGCCTCGAGGTACTCGTCGGTGACCGCGCCGCGCTCGGCGAAGGGCGTGGTGACGACGGCATCGAACTCCGCCTTCAGCCAGCCGGCGCCGATGCCGATCACCAATCGGCCTTCCGACAGCACGTCGATGGTGGACAGCATCTTCGCCGCCAGCACCGCAGGGCGGTGCGGCACCACCAGCACCGCCAGCACCAGGCGGATGCGCGAAGTCTTCGCCGCGATGAACGCCGTGGCGGTCAGCAGCTCGTGCCGCTCGGTCGGCTGGTTCGACATGAACTCGCCCGACTCCGAATATGGATAGCCGGGCGCGCTCATGTCCGGCAGCACGACGTGGTCGGTGAGCGTCAGATAGTCGTAACCCATCGCCTCGCCTTCCTGCGCGATGCGGGCGAAGCTGCGCGTGCGCGAGGTGGGGCCGCTGATCGGCAGGTTGAATCCGAGCTGCATGGTGATGTCCCTTCAGCGCGCCGCGGCGCAGTCGTGATCCTGCAGCTCCTCGCCCGAGCCGCGATTGGTGAGGCCGGTCGCGCGCCCGGCGAGCAGCACGAAGCCGTGGGGATCGCCGACCACGATCAACGTGTACGACGCCATGTCGGCGCGCGCGCCAGGGATGCCGTCGGCCAGCAGCACGAACGGATCCGCGCTGCCGAGCTCTACCTGCGCAACCCGCATCGCCCTGTAGTCGTGGCCCGATAGTTTCACCGGAAACGGTTCCCATGCACGTCCGATCGCTGCCGCATGCTCGCGCAGCGCGGCCATCACGTCGAGACGCGTGCAATCCACATGGATGTGCAGCTGGTTCTGCGTACGGCCGCTGGCCGAGTTCACTGCCAGGCTGATCGCCTCGCGCGGCAACGTGCGATGCGCGCGGTCCGCGACGAAGCGCCGTGCGTTCCAGGCATCGGCCCAGTAGTTCCGCGCACCGACCGCGAGCAATTCAGGGCTCTCGATGCCGCTGATGCGCGCCGTCGGCATCACCAGGAACTGCGTCACGCCGACGCGGTCCTTGAGCACCACGTAGCCGGCGTCGAGATCGACCAGCTCGCACGGCTTCGGCGAGTGCAGCTGCTGCTGGTCAGGCACGCATTGCTCACTGACGATGTACCACAGTGCATCGGCATCGGCCGATGCATGGTGCGGAGCGAGGAGCAGTACCAGCAGCGCAACGCAACCGGCAATTGCCAGCTTCACCCGCATTTCCGCATCTCCTGATCTGCGCGGCGGCCTGTCCAACGGCCGATGTGCAGTCTATACCAGCCGGGAAATGAAACCTCCCCACCCCAATCGTCACGGCGGCTCGGGACGGCCGCCGGCGGACCGCGGCGGCCCCGGCGGTCCCCCCCGTCCGCAAGGCCAGAGCAGCGACCGCCAGCAGGGTCGTGCTCAGTTGGCGCTCGGCCAGGGAGGCGGCCAGAGGCCGCAGGGCAAGCCGTTCCAGAGCCGCCCACACGGCGACGGCCAGCGGCCGCGCAATGACTTCCAGCGATCCGACCGCCAGCGCGACCACGGCCATCGTCCGGACACTCCGCGCGGCGCGCTCTGGCTCTACGGCCTGCACGCGGTCGCCGCCGCACTGGCCAACCCGTCCCGCCGCCTCCGGCACCTGATGCTGACCGAGGAAGCACAGCAGACGCTCGCGCAGCGCCAGCCGCCGCCCTGGCCGGTGCCGCCCGAACAGGTGGAGCGCGGCCGGCTCGATCACCTGCTCGGGCGCGACATCGCGCACCAGGGCGTGGCGCTGCTGGCCGATCCGCTGGCCCCGCCCAGCCTGCAGCAGGCGCTCGACCGGCCCGGTCCGCTGCTCGTGCTCGACCAGGTCACCGACCCGCGCAATGTCGGCGCCATCCTGCGCTCGGCTGCCGCATTCGGCGCCGCGGCGGTGATCACCCAAGACCGCAATGCGCCCGAGGAGACCGGCGCGCTGGCCAAGGCCGCGTCCGGTGCGCTGGAGACGGTCCCGCTGCTGCGCGCGGTCAACATCGCCCGCACGCTGATCGCGCTGAAGGCGGCCGGTCTGTGGACGGTGGGGCTCGATGCCGGCGGCACCGCGCTGTCCGGTCCCAGCATGGACGGTCGCCGTGTTGCGCTGGTGCTCGGCGCAGAGGGAGAAGGCCTGCGCCGGCTTACCCGCGAAACCTGCGATGAGCTCGCCGGGCTGCGCATGCCGGGCGCAATGGAGAGCCTGAACGTGTCCGCCGCGGCATCCGTGGCGCTCTACGAGCTGACGAGGCGAGCATGACCCCTTTCCAGCCCGAACCGGCCGCCGCCACGTTGCACGAGATTCGGCAGCGACGCGGACAGGTCACCCCGCTGCCGGCCGCGATCGCGCCGCGCACCGAGGCCGAGGGTGCCGCCGTGCAGCTTGCGCTCGCGCATCGCTTCGGTGCGTCGGCGCCGGGCGGCTTCAAGATCGGCGCGACCGCGCGGCGGATGCAGGAATATCTCGGTCTCTCCGGCCCGGCCGCCGGCTTCATGGCAACCGGCAATATCCTGCGCAGTGGCGCCACCGTGCGCTTCGCCGACTATGTCCGGCCCGGGGTGGAGTGTGAGCTGGCCGTGCGCCTCGCCCGCGACCTGCCGCCCGGTCCTTGCACTGCGGAGCAGGCGGCCGATGCGGTGGGCGACGTGGTTGCAGGCATCGAGATCGTCGAGAATCGATACGGTGAGTTGCAGGAACTCGGTGTCCCGACGCTGATCGCCGATCAGATATTCCACGGCGCATGCGTGCTCGGCGAGCCGGGCGCTCGGGACTGGCGTTCGCTCGATATCGACCGGCTGCGCGGCCGCCTGGTGATAGACGGGCACCAGCGGGACGAAGGCGTCGGCGCCGACCTGATGGGGCACCCGATGAATTGCCTGGCGTGGCTCGCCGGTTCGACGGTAGCGGCGGCGTTCGGCGGCTTGAAGGCCGGCCAGGTGGTGATGCTCGGCAGCGTCACGCCGCCGGTCTGGCTGACCGGCCCCGCCAGTGTGACGGTGTATTTCTCGCCGCTGCCGCCGGTGCAGGTGCGGCTGGGCTGATCGCGCGTTCAGCCAATCTCAAGGTGTCTGCGGCATGTTGACGCTGGACCGAGCGGAGGGGACCCATGCTCCCCGACTGGAACCAGCTCCCGGACGCAGTGCAGATCGCTTTGTCGCAGGAGGCGCTGCACCGCGCCGCGACGATCGCAGCGACGCAGGCTGAAGTGCTCGCCGACGAGATCGACAATGGGAATCTTGCCGATCGAGGTGGCGCCGAGGCGCTTCGGCTGTTCGCCGCCATGCTGCGCGCCAGCGACTGTGATGGGCTCGCGCCACAGGGCACGGCGGAGGCCATCATCCCATGGCAGGGCTTGGGCGAGCCGCCCGCTGGAAAGTGACCAGCGCCGCCAGACCGACGATGTTGCAAGGTTGAATGCCAGCCCGGCTGCGAGCATGACGCCGCCGAATACCATGATATGGCGGATGCCGATCCGCCCGGCGCGCCAGCCGGCGGCGATGCCGCCGACCGCGGCGCCCACACAGGCGAACGACCCCGCCGCCGCGGGTCCGGCGGCGAACGGCTTCAGCGCCACCGCGGCAAGCAGGGGCGCGCCCTAGGCGACCGTCAGGATCGCCGGCGCCGCGCCGGCGATGACCCAGGCTGCGCGGCTGTCCGGCGTTGCTGACCGGGCGATCACCCGAGCAGCGCCCCCAGCAGCATCAGCGTCGCGACCAGGCCCAGCGCGTAGGCCAGCGTGCGCAACCCGGGAATGCCGGCGATGTAGACGACGGCGTGACCAAGCCGGGCATAGAAGAACAGCTCCGCCGCCAGCGCCGTCGTGGCGCTGGTCTGGTTCGCCACCACGACCGAAAGCGCCAGCGCCGCGAAGGGCACGAGGTTCTCGATCATGTTGCGATGGGCACGCTGCGCGCGGCCGATCCAGCCGGTGCCCGGAGCGAAGTCGTCGCGGTTGCCGAGCAGCTTCGGCATGCCGCGCTCGACGATGAAGCCCAGCGTGTAGGGCACCGCCAGCAGCAAGCACAGCGCGGCGCTGTACGCCAGCATCTTCAGTTCGATCGGCATGGATTTCCCCTATCTGCGGCAGAAAGTGGCGGCATCACAGCGGCAGCGGCATTTGGATGCAGCTGCCGGCGGCCAGTACTTCGGCGAGGCACGACATCAGCGCCTTCTCCGGCGCACGCGCGGCAGCAGCGCGAGCAGCGCCACGCCGGCAATGTCCTGCAGGTGTTGTCTGGTGGCGCCGGCCTTGGCGGCAACCGCCATACCGTTGGCGACGCTCACCAGGTACTTGGCCAGCGCCGCCGGATCGCCGCCCCGCGCGATCTCGCCGCGTTGCCGCGCGTTGCGCACCGCAGCAGCGAACGCATCCTCCAACGTGCGATGGAACGCCTGCACCATGTCCGCCACGGTGCGGTCGTGCGGCGCCAGCTCCATCGCGGTGTTCGCCATCAGGCAGGCGCGCGGCTTGGGGTAGGCGACCAGGAAGTCGATCAGTGCGGTGATCGTCGCCTGGATCGCGTCGAGTCCGGGCGACTCCTGCGTCAGCGCTCCGAGCAGCCGGCCGCCGATCAGGCCGCAGTAGCGATCCAGCGCCTTGAGGAAAAGGCCGCGCTTGTCGCTGTAGGTGTCGTACAGGCTCTGCCGGCTGATCCCCATGCAGCCGGTCAGCTGCGTCAGCGAGGTGGCCGCATAGCCATGCTGCCAGAACAGCTCCATCGCCTGCATCAGTGCCTGGTCCTCATCGAATGCCTTCGGCCGCGCCATGCGACACTTGCCTACCCATTATGGACCGATCGGTCAAGAATCCCGGACGTCTGGCCTCGCGCCGCAAGTCCGCCCAAGATGCCCGCCGGGGAGACCGCGCCATGAAGATCACCGCCGTCGAGACCTATTGGACACGCATTCCGTTTGATATGGGCGGCAAACCCGCGACGACGGGTGGGCTCAACTGGCAGACGATGAACACCGTGTGGCTGCGCATCGTCACCGACCAGGGCCTCGAGGGCTGGGGCGAGGCGTTCGGCCATGCCTCGGCGGCCACCACGATGGCCACGCTGGATGCCCAGCTGGCTCCGGCCGCGCTGGGCCAGGACGCGCGCGACATCGCCGGCCTTCGGGCGCGCCTGTCGAAGGCGTTCCACGGCTTCGGCCGCAACGGCGCGCACGTCTTTGCGCTATCGGCGCTCGACATCGCGCTGTGGGATATCGCCGGGAAGGCGGCCGGCCTGCCGCTATGGCGGCTGTTCGGCGCGACCCCGGTGACGCAGCTGACCAGCTACGCCAGCCTGCTGCGCTACGGCGAGGCGTCCATGGTCGGCGCGGCCTGTGAACGCGCCGTCGCGCGTGGCTACCGCGACATCAAACTGCACGAGATCACCGTGCCCGAGGTCGGGGCGGCGCGGCGCGCGATCGGCCCCGACGCGCGGCTGATGGTGGACACCAACTGTCCGTGGACGGTCTGGCAGGCGGTCGAGATGGCGCGCCGGATGCGCGAATTTGACCTGACCTGGCTCGAGGAACCGGTCTCGCCGCCCGGCGACCACGCGGGCCTCGCCCGGGTCCGTCGCGAAGGCGGTGTGCCGATCGCCGCGGGCGAGAACGCCGCCGGCCTGCACGACTTCCACGCTGCCTTCGAGGCCGGTGCGCTCGACGTCGCGCAGCCGAGTGTGATCAAGATCGGCGGCCCCTCGGCCTTGCTGGAGATCGCCGCGCTGGGAAAGGCGTACGGGGTGCGTGTGGTGCCGCACAACGCCTATTTCGGCCCGGGCTTCCTCGCCTCGCTGCATCTCAACGCCACCATCGCCCCGGACGCGCCGTTCGAGCGGCTGTTCATCGACCTGGAGGCGAGCCCACTGCACGACCTGGTCGTCGCACAGGAGGGCAAGGTGACGGTGCCGGCCGGCCCCGGCCTGGGGCGGGATCCGGACATGGAGGTGCTGCGACGGTATCTGGTCGCCTCCCCGACGATCCAGACGTTGTAGGCACACCGCCTCGTGTCGGATGACACGGCGATCTTACTGGACGCCGAGGCTGGCGCGTGGCTCATCCGGTTACCGCTCTGCTTGCCGCTGTCCGGATGAAGACGATGACCTTGCGCCTCTGGTTCGCCGCTGTCGCCTTGCTGGCTCCAAGCAGCGCGGGTGCTGACCTGCCAAGCCGGCGCGAGGCGTCGCTGTTATCGCCCGTGCCGTCGGCCTGCGTCTCCTCGCCGTTCGGACCGCGTGTGCTGCCGAACCGGCCGCTGGCGGGCACCTTCCACAACGGTGTGGACATGCCCGCACCGGCCGGTGAGGCGGTTCGGGCCACGGCGCCCGGTCAGGTGATGCGGATCCAGCGCAAGGGGCCGGGCGGTCTGGAGGTGCTGGTCCAGCACGACGGCTTCGTCGGCATCTACAGCCATCTCGGCATGGTCACGCCGGCGCTGGCCGAGGGAAAGACCGTGCTGGCGGCGGGCGAGAAGATCGGCGTCGTCGGGCATAGCGGCCTGACCTATGGGATGCACCTGTATTTCGAGATGCTGCTGGCGGGACGGCCGGTCGATCCTGCGCCCTATCTCGGCGTGTCGTTGTGCAGCGGCGCCATCCGCACGCGCGCGGACATGGTCGCCTCCGACGGTAAGATCCCGCCGACGCGCCGCTACGCCGGCCGCAACTGACAGGGGGCAACCGCTTCCGTACACACGCACCCCGACTTGCATCCGAACGAATCCCTGCTAGCAAATGGTTAACAGGGGGGGTCGGAGCGATTATGATTCGCCGCCGTTTCTTGCTGCTGCTGGCTGCGATCCCTGCGGCCTGTGCATCCGAGCCCAAGCTGTACACGCTGGTCGAGGTGCCGGGCCCGCCACGCGAGAAGGGGCCGGCGGCGGTCGAGCTGCGCGACATCTCGCTCGCCGAGTACCTGACGCGCACGCAGATCGTGCAGTCGTCCGACGACGTCCAGCTCAAGGTGCTCACCGATGCGCAGTGGGGCGAGCGCTTTGGCCCCATGCTCACGCGGATCCTGGTGCAGGAACTGACGGAGCGGCTGCCCGGAACGACGGTGTTCGCCAAGAGCGGCGCCATCACGGGCAACGCCACTTCGACCGTGGACATCAACATCCAGCGCCTGGATGCCGATCGCTCAGGCTGCGTGGTCCTGATGGCGCAGATCGCGATCAGCGGCCACAACGCCACGACACGCAGTGTGCGGCTCAAGGCGCCGCTGCCGTCGCCGGAAACCCCGGTTCTCGTCTCCGCCATGAGCGCCGCCACCGGCGAGCTGGCCGACACGATTGCCGAAATGCTGGAAATCCCTCCCAGCGAGACCCGGCGCGAGACCGCGGAGATCCGTCGCCTCAAGCGAAAGCTCGGTCGGCTGCAATCGCAGCGCGATACGCTGCAGAAGGCGGTCGACGCCCTGTCCGACCTGCCGAAGTGACCGGGGCGGCGGCCGCGATGCTCAGGCAGTGGCGGCCAGAAAGGCCTCCACCAGGTCGATGAAGCCTGCCGGATTGTCCGCGTGCAGCCAGTGCCCGGCGTTCTTCAGCGTGGCAAAGCATGCACGCGGAAACCACGCCCGGATCAGCGGGCGGTGCTCCGGCCTGATGTAGTCCGACGTGGCTCCGGCGATGAACAGCGTGGGACCGGCATAGCGGGGATCGGCTGGCGCGTCCCACGCCTCGATGTCGGCGAAGGCCGCGATGATCTCGGACAAGCCGATGCGCCACGCCGGCGACGCACCGGTGCGAAGGTTCTGCAGCAGGAAGGCGCGCATCCCGGCGTCGGGCACCGCATCCGCGAGCGCGGCGTCGGCCTCGGCGCGCGTCATGCCGGCGGCCAGTGGCAGCGCCGCCATCGCCTGCGCCGTCGCGCGCAGGTGCGGCGGATTGGGCACCGGAGCGATATCGGCGACGATCAGCCGCGCGACTGAGTCCGGCTCGGCGAGTGCCAGCTGCATCGCAGCCTTGCCGCCCATCGAATGGCCTAGCAGGACCGCCGGCAGCGCGTTCAGCTCCTGCAGCGTGTGCCGCACATCGGCCGCCACCGTCGCGTAGCGCATGTCGGCAGCGTGCGGGCTCGCGCCGTGATTGCGCAGATCGAGGGCGATTGTGCGCCGGTGACGGGCGAACGCGCGCTGCACCGTGCCGAAGTTCCGCGCCGAACCGAACAGCCCGTGGAGCAGCACCAGCGGCGGATCGCCGAGCCCGGCCTCGATCGCGTTCAGCCTCATGGCCGGGTCGGCCATGCGGCGACACCGACGCCGAAGATGATCAGCGCCGACCCGGCCACCAGGTCCGGGGTGATCGGCTCGCCGAGCAGCAGATTGGCCAGAAGCAGGCTGATCGCCGGCGTGGTCAGGAAGCCGACCGAGGACACCACCGCTGGCAGCGTCGCGGTGGCCTGCACGACGCACCAGGTGCCGAACGGACTGGCGACCAGCCCGATATACGCCAGTGCGGCCCACGACACCGGCTGCGCGCCGATGCCGCCCTGCGGCGCGTGCCACGCGATCAGCGGCACCAGCATCGCGGCGCTGAGCGCGAAGCACCAGGGCATCAGCTCGAACATCGTCGAGCGCGGCGTCGTGATGCGGGTGGCGATGATCGCCACCGACCACGACAGCGAGGCGGCCAGCAGGAATACATGGCCGACCACGACGCTGTGCGCCGACCAGTCGATCGCCCACGGGCTCATCAGCACCGTCACGCCCGCCAGCCCGAACCCTGCGGCGGCCCACCGTCGCGGCGGGATGCGCTCTTGCAGGAAGACCAGCGACAGCGGCACCACCCAGATCGTCGTGGTATTGGCGAGGATCGCGGTGCGCCCGGCCGGCACCCAGGCCACCGCCTCGTGGGCAAACGCGAAGTAGAGGCCAAGCTGGCCCACACCGACTGCGACCAGCGCCGGCAGGTCCGCGCGGTGCGGCACGTGCAGCCGCCCGCGCGTCGCCAGCACGAGCGCAATGGTGGCACCCGACAGTACGGAACGGCCTGCCGCGAACCACAGCGGCGTGCTGCCGGCGGCGAGCGCGATCTTGGTGAGCGGCCAGGCGCTGCTGAGCAGGAGCACCGACGCGGCAAGCTGGACATAACCGGCAACCGCGTGATCATTCCCGCGCTCGACCATCACCCACTCAGCAGATCGCGACATCGGAAGCCATGACCTTTTCCCTCATCGGCCGGTGCCCACGCACCGGCCAGATCGGCGCCGCGGTAGCAACCTCGTCCATCGCCGTCGGCGCGCGCTGCACCTTCGCCGCCGCCGGCGTCGGCGCGGTGCTGACGCAGCATCGCACCGATCCGCGGCTCGGGCCACGCGGGCTTGACCTGCTGCGCTCGGGCTGCACGGCGCAGCAGACGATGGACGCTCTCGTCGCCTCGACGCCACACGCGCACTGGCGGCAGCTCGCGGTGATGGACGCCGACGGGCGCACGGCGGTGTACAGCGGCGCGCATACCAAGCCGGAAAAAAACGAGGCTGCGGCGCAGGATGTCTGCGCGGTGGGCAACATCCTGGCGAGTGCCGTGGTGCCGCCGGCGATGCTGCGCGCCTTTCAGGCGGACGCATCCGCGCCGCTGGCCGAGCGCCTTGTGCGGGCGCTGGAAGCGGGGCTTGCGGCGGGCGGCGAACACGTGCCGGTGCGCAGCGCGCATCTGCTGGTGGTAGAGCGCGCGAGCTTTCCGCTGATCGATCTGCGCGTCGACTGGCACCATGCGCCGATCGTCGAACTGCGTTCGCTGTGGCAGGTCTATGCGACGCAGAGCGACGACTACGTGCTGCGCGCGCTGGACCCGGACAATCCGATGGTCAGCTGAATCCGCACTTGCGCCGCGCCGCCCATTCCGGTTATGAACGATGCATGGCATCGATGCAGATCATCGCCACGACGCGATTTTGGTACCGCTGGTACATCCCGGCGGCCTAGGATCGTGCTCATCTAGCAGGAACCCCAAAGCCGCCCGTCCAAGGCGGCTTTCGCATTTCTACTGCATCGGAAATCCGGATTTCGCCAAGGCAGGAGCGGCCTCTTCAGCCGAAGGAGGCGTGCAGTGCTCAGTTCAGACTTCGACGTGATCACCGGACCGTCCGTACCGCGACCGGTGCCGAAACCCGTGCCGCCGCCGCCGGCGCCACAGCGAACGCGATGACGTGCGATGTGGACACCACACGACTGGCGCGCCTGCCCGATCGCGCAGGCGCCCGAGTATCGCAATGCGGCGGCGCTCGCCGCTGCTGAGACGGAGCTGTGCCACTCACCGCCGCTGATTTTCGCCGGCGAGTCGCGCGCATTGAAGGCGCAACTGGCGCGTGCCGCGACCGGCGAGGCGTTCCTGCTGCAGGGCGGCGACTGCGCCGAATCGTTCGCCGAGTTCCACGCCAACACGCTGCGCGACACGCTCAAGGTGCTGCTGCAGATGGCGGTGGTGCTGAGCTACGCCGCCGCCGTGCCGGTGGTGAAGGTGACGCGCATGGCAGGTCAGTTCGCCAAGCCGCGCTCGCAGCCGACCGAGACGATCGGCGGCGTCACGCTGCCGTCGTATCGCGGCGATGTCGTCAACGACATCGCCTTCGATGCCGCGGCGCGCGAGCCGGATCCTTCGCGCATGCTGCGCGCGTACAACCAGTCGGCGATCACGCTGAACCTGCTGCGCGCCTTCACCCAGGGCGGCTTCGCCGACCTCGCACGCGTGCAGCAATGGAACCAGGCGTTCGTCGCTGCCTCGCCGCAGGGCGAGCGCTATCGCGACGTCTGCGCGCGCATCCAGGAATTGCTGGCATTCATGGCGGCCTGCGGGCTGACGACCGCCAATGCGCCGCAACTGCGCTCGACCGAGTTCTACACCAGCCACGATGCGATGCTGCTGAACTATGAGGAGCCGCTGGCCCGGCAGGACAGCCTGACCGGCGACTGGTACGCCTGCTCAACGCACATGCCGTGGATCGGCGAGCGCACGCGGCAGGCCGATGGCGCGCATGTCGCGTTCATGCGCGGCGTGGCCAATCCGCTGGGGTTGAAGTGCGGGCCGACGATGACGCCGGACGATGTGCTGCGGCTGATCGACGTGCTGAATCCCGACAACGAACCCGGCCGGTTGACGCTGATCACGCGCATGGGGGCGGAGCGCATCCACTCGGCGCTGCCGCCGCTGATCCGCGCCGTGCAGCGCGAGGGGCGACGCGTTGTGTGGTCGTGCGATCCGATGCACGGCAACACGGTGACGACGGCGGCGGGACTGAAGACACGGCCGTTCCAACGCATCGTCGCGGAACTGCGCGCCTGCTTTGCCGTGCATCGCGCGGAGGGCAGTCATCTGGGCGGCATGCACATCGAGATGACCGGCAAGGACGTCACCGAGTGCACCGGTGGCGCGCAGCTCATCGACGAAGCCACGCTGGCCGACCGCTACCACACGCATTGCGATCCGCGGCTGAACGGGTCACAGGCGCTGGAACTGGCGTTCCTGGTGGCCGAGGAGCTGAAGCAGGAACGCGGCCGGCAGCGCGGGACGGTGCCGCTCGCTGCCGAATAGCGTTGGATTGTGGAGACGTGGATGGCCGGGCCAAGCCCGGCCATGACGATGGGGGTGAAGATCAGCTGTTGGGACCGCGCTCCATGGACACCGGCTGCCAGCGGCGCAGCTTGGTGTTCTGCAGCACCGCCGGGTTGACGCAGCTCATAGGCCACTTGCCTTCCAGCACCAGCGCAAGTTCGCGCCCGACATGGCGCTTGCGTGCCGGGTCGAAGCGGGCAGAGGCCGAGGCGGTGTGTGCGCTCAGGATGACGTTGTCCATCTTGAGCAGCGGGTTGTTGTCGCCCGGCGGCTCCATCTCGAGCACGTCGAGCCCGGCATAAGCGATCCACTTCTCTTCCAGCGCCTTGATCAGCGCGGCTTCCTGCACCGTCGGACCGCGGCCGGTGTTGATGAAGATCGCGGACTTCTTCATCAGCCGGAAGTGCTTCTCGCCCAGCATGCCTTCGACCTCGGGCCGCGCCGGCGCGTGCATCGAGACGAAATCGGACTGCGACAGCACCTCTTCCAGCGTGCACGGAATGACGCCGTGCTCGACCATCACCAGTTCCTCGATGAACGGGTCGTAGGCGAGGATGCGCAGCCCAAATGGCTTGGCCCGCTTGGCCACTGCACGTGCGACGTGGCCGAATGAGACGAGGCCCAGCGTCTGTCCCATCAGGCGCGGGATGTTCAGCAGCGCCGGGCGGCCTTCGCGCCACTTGCCCTCGCGCACCATCCGGTCCTGCTCGATGGTGCGGCGGAAGGTGGACAGCAGCAGCATCATGGCGTGGTCGGCGACTTCCTCGATGAACGTGTCGGGGCAGTTGGTCACCGGGATGCCGCGCTCCGTGGCGGCCTTCACGTCGACGCTGTCTACGCCGACGCTGCCCAGGATGATGCCGCGGACGCGCTCGGGCAGGCCGTCGATGATTGTCTTGCTGATGCGGATGCCCTTGGCATACACCGCATCGGCGTCCTGGCAGAATTTGATGAAGCCGTCCTCATCGGTGGGGCCTTCGACGATCTCGCAGTCGATGCCTTCCAGCGGCTCCATCTCGAGGTCATAGCCGCCGCCCGCAACGGTGAAGCTGGCACCCGCGGGGGTGGCGATCTTGTACTTGGCCAAGTCCGGTCTCCTTTCCATCCGTCATGACCGGCCTCCGTGCCGGTCATCCACGTCTCTGCGTTTGCTCCCAGGTCGTGGATGGCCGGGCCAAGCCCGGCCATGACGAGGGGGCAGGTGTTGCTCAGTTCTTCGGCGGCCGTGCGCGCACCGCCTTCTCGTTCACGTCGATGCCCCAGCCGGGACCTTTCGGCAAGATGAACTCGCCGTTTTCGATCGTCGGTACCGTTTCGTAGAACTCGTCGCGCCAGGGCGCGCTGTCGATGTCGATCTCCATCACCCGGAAGTTCGGCACGATGGCGCTGAACGTGGCGCTGATGGCGCTGCACAGATGGCCATAGAAGTTATGCGGCGCCACGTTCACCTCGTAGACGTCCGCCATCGAGGCGATCTTCAGCGACTCGTTCAGCCCGTTCCAGATCACGTCGACGATCGCCACATCGGTCGCATAGTGGTCGAAGAACGCCTTGAACTCGCGTCTGCCATGCAGCGTCTCGCACGACGCGATCGGGCAGTGCGCGCCGCGCTTGATCTCGGCCAGCGCCGGCGCGTCGTGCGTGTCGATCTCCAGCCAGGTCAGGTTGAACGGCGCCACCGCCTCGGCGATGCGCTTGAACCCCTCGGTCTTGAAGTTGAAGTTGATGTCGAGGTGGATGCCCATCTCGGGGCCGACCGCGGCGCGTATGGCGGAGAGCTGGTCGCCCAGTCCGCGCAGCAGCTTGTTGTCCCAGTTCAGCTCAGGCCAGCCCGGCGTGCGGCCGAAGCCCGGTGTATACGACGACAGCTTGCCGCCCTCGGCCGGAATGATGTTGGTCTTAAGCGCGCGGAAGCCGGCACGCTTCACCTCTTCGGCGTGGCGCGCCAGGTCGTCGTAGCTGTTGAGCATCGGCACGCCCATCAGCGCGGCGCTGCGTACCCGGTAGGTGCCGAAATGCGACCAGTAGACCGGGACGCGGTCGCGGATCGGGCCGCCGAACAGCGCATAGACCGGCACGCCGTAGGCCTTGCCGGTCACGTCCAGCAGCGCGTTCTCGATCGCGGCGATCGCCTGCTGGTTGAGGCCGCCGCGCGACTGGCGGGTGAGCACGTGCAGGTGCTGGGTGATCTGCTCATAGCGCCGCGGGTCGCGGCCGATCAGCATCGGCGACAGGCCGCGGATCACGTCGGACAGACCGATCGAGCCGAAGCTCTCGTTAAATTCCGACCAGCCGATGACGCCGTCGTCGGTGGTGACCTTGAGGAAGGAGAACATGCGCCAACCGGCATCGGCCTGGAATGTCTCGACGCGCTCGATCTTCATGCAATGCTCCGTTCATCCGTCATTGCGAGCGCGGCGACGCAATCTCCATGGGGATTGCACTTCGTCGCTGCGCTCCTCGCAATGACAGGGGTTACTCCTTCACCGCCCCGGTCATCGACGAGACGTAGTACTCGACGAAGAACGAATAGATCAGCGCCACCGGCACCGAGCCCAGCAGCGAGCCCGCCATCAGCGCACCCCACTGGTAGACGTCGCCGGTCACCAGCTCGGTCAGGATCGCCACCGGCACCGTCTTCCTGTCGGTGCTCTGGATGAACGCCAGGGCGTAGATGAACTCGTTCCACGACAGCGTGAAGGCGAAGATGCCGGCCGAGATCAGCCCCGGCACCGCCAGCGGCAAGGTGATCCGCCGCAGGATCTGCAGCCGCGACGCGCCGTCGATCAGCGCGCACTCCTCGAGCTCGTACGGGATCGACTTGAAGTAGCCGATCAGCAGCCAGGTGCAGAACGGC
Organism: uncultured Alphaproteobacteria bacterium; assembly: GCA_963812075.1. Lineage (GTDB taxonomy): Bacteria > Pseudomonadota > Alphaproteobacteria > Acetobacterales > Acetobacteraceae > JAMXLO01. The sequence goes on along the minus strand of CAWETN010000008.1, from coordinate 258,892 downwards.
ACCAGGAAGGTTGGATAGGTCAGGATCAGCGCCACCGGGTTGTCGAACAGTCCGAACTGGTAGATCAGCGTCGCCAGCGGGATGAACAGGATCGAGGGCGGGACCAGGTACGCCAGATAGATCGCCAACCCGACATGCTGCGCGCCCTTGAAGCGCAGGCGTTCGATCGCATAGGCACAAAGCACGCTCGAGAACACCGACAGCAGGGTCGAGGCGACGGCGATCCCCATGGTGATCATCAACCAGCGGGGATAGTTGGTCTGGAACAGCAGCACCTCGATGTTATGCAGCGTCGGCGACTGCACCCAGAATGGGTTGAACTCCTTGTAGTCGTACATTTCGTGGTCGGGTTTGAACGACGTGATCGCCATCCAGTAGAACGGGAACAGCAGCACGATCACGAACAGCGCCAGGGGAATGTAGATCGTGACCGTGCGGCGCAGCCGGGAGTCCCACTGCAGCAGTTCCGGCGCGTCCTTGGTCTTGCCGGCGATGGCCTCGACTTCGACGGGGGATTCTGGGAGGTAGGCGTCAGTCATTTGCTTCGCCCTGCTGCCATTTGCGGCGCCCCACCCCGAAGAAGCACAGCAGCGTCGCGCCGATCAGGAATGGGATCATCGACACGGCGATTGCCGCACCCTCGCCCAGCTGCGCGCCGGGAATGGCGCGCTGGAACGCCAGCGTGGCCATCAGGTGCGTGGTGTTGAACGGCCCGCCCCGGGTGATCGCATAGACCAGCTGGAAGTCGGAGAAGGTGAACAGCACCGACAGCGTCAGCGCGACCGCCAGGATCGGCATCAGCAGCGGCACGGTGATGCGGCGGAACTTCTGCCAGCCGCTCGCCCCGTCCAGCAGCGCCGCCTCGTACAGCGACGGCGAGATCGTCTGCAGACCCGCCAGCAGCGTGATCGCCACGAATGGGATCCCGCGCCAGATGTTGGCGACGATCAGCGACCACCGCGCCGGCCAGGGGGAGCCCAGAAAGTTGATGTAGGTGTCGCGCAGATGCAGCACGTCCACCACGACGTAGGAGATGATGGAGAACTGCGGCGAATAGATCCACCACCAGGCGATCGACGACAGCACGGTCGGCACGATCCAGGGCAGCAGCACGATGGCGCGGAGGAAGGCCTTGAACGGGATGTGGTGGTTCAGCAGCATCGCCAGCCACAGCCCGAGGGCGAATTTCCCGGCGGTCGCGACCGACGTGTAGAAGATCGTATTGGTGACCGCCATCCAAAAGATCGGATCGTCCATCAGGTACAGGAAGTTGTCGAACCCGACGAACTGGCCCGGCTGGCCGATGGTCGCGTCGGTCATCGACAGCCACAGGCCGAGACCCAGCGGATAGGTCAGGAACACCACCAACAGGCCGATTGTCGGCAGCATGCACAGGAAAACCAGGAACGGCTTGTTGTCGAACAGGCGCGTCAGCAGGCCGTCCGGCTTGCGGGTGAAATTCAGGCGCTGCAGGCCGACATCAGCGGTCGTTGTACTCATCTTGACTCTGTCCCCGAAGGTGGGCGTCGCCGCCGATCGGCGACGCCCGGCGTGTTACCGTCACACCTTCCTGTAGTAGCGCTCGGCCGCCCGGGCCGCCTCCTTTGCCGCCGCTTCGGGCGTGTTCGCGCCGGTGACCACGGACGCGAACATGTCGACGATCGTGTAGTTGGCGGTCACCGCAGCGGAGGCCGCGTTCACCGGTCCCTTGTAGCCGTTGTAGAATGGCGAATCCAACGCACCGGCGAACGGCTTGAGCTTCGGATCCGAGTTCCAGAAGTCCATCTTGCTGTAAGCCTTCAGCGGCTGGCACCAGTAGCCCAGGCAGCTCGACAGCCAGTTTCCGTACTGATCCTTCTCCATCATGAAGCGGATGTACTCCTTGGCGGCGTTCGGATACTTGCTGTGCTTGAACAGCATCGCGGTGATCGGCTCCGCCGACTGCGGCTTGCGCTTCGACTCCCCGAACGGCGTGTCTTGCGTCATCGTGTCGGCGGCAACCGCGTTCAGTTTCGGGTCCGGCGACTTCAGCAGCGAGAAATAGAGCGACACGCCGTTGAATGTCATGCCGACCGCGCCCGCGGTGTATGCCTGGTTGTTGCCGACGTCGTTCCACGTCAGCGTGCCCGGCACCATCGTCTTCTGCAGCTCGGTGGCATATTTCAGCGCGGCGATCGTCTCCTTGGAGTCGAGAGCGATCTTGCCCTTCTCGTCCGCGACGAAGGCATTGTGCGTCCACAGCAGCCATGAGGCAAAACCGTTGGCATCGCCGAGTGCGTGGCCGAGTGACATGCCGAACGGATGTCCGGCCTTCTGCAGCTTCTGGCAAAGATCGAGGAACTTCCCGAGGTCATTGGGAATCTCGGTGTAGCCGACCTCGTTGACCCAGGACTTGCGATACAGCACCGGACCGGTGCCGCCGCCCAGCGGGATGCTCAGCCAGTTCTTGGTGTTCCACTTGCGGCCATACAGCAGCGCGAGTTCGTACCAGCCGCCATACTTGGCACCGAGGTAGTCGGCGAGATCGGTCAGCTCGACCAGCTTGTCGGAGTAGATATGCGCGTCCGCCCCGAAGCTGACGAAGAGATCGGCGCCGGCCCCGGTGTTGGCCACCACGGCGAGCTGCGGTCGAAGATCCTCCCAGCTCAGGAAGTCCACCTTCACGTCCACGCCGGTCTTTTCGATGAACTTCTTGGTGTTTTCCTTCCAGATCACCTCGTCCGGATCGACAAATTTAGCCGGGCGGATCATGTGCAGCGACGCGCCCTTCTCGATCTTGAATTCCGGCGGCGCCACATCCGCTGTCGGCACGTCATCAAAGGCCGCGCGCGCGCCGATGATGGGGATCGATGCCGCCCCGATGGCTGCCGCGCCGAGAGCCAGTAAATCACGCCGCGAAATGGTCATGCAGTCGTTTCCTCCATTGCCGGTCACGCGTCTCCAGACCCTTTCGACCGGGTATCAGGGTCCAGCACCGCCATACTCCGCCACAAGAAGTGCCGCGTAAAGCCGAGCGCCTGTTCGGCCCGGCGTTCAGGTCCCACGGTGTCAGCCCGCGGAGCCGGCAGGGAGCCGCGAAGCGGCCATGTCGCCCGGCAGCGGCCTGCGAGCGCCGTAACACCACCTCCATCCGAGGCCTTGACCCCGACGCGGCGTCGGCCGATTTGTGCCGCCGCCAGACGGCTGGACGGCCGCTGTCGCGCAAGCGGCAGAGGAAAGTCCGGGCTCCACGGGAATACGGTGCCGGATAACCTCCGGCGGGGGCGACCCCAGGGACAGTGCCACAGAAAACACACCGCCCGCGCAAGCGCCGCAAGGCAGCCCGCGGGCAAGGGCGAAACGGTGCGGCAAGAGCGCACCGCGCCCCTGGCAACAGGGGCGGCAGGGTAAACCCCACCGGGAGCAAGACCGAATAGGGACGGCTGCGCCAATACGGCGCAGGAGCTTTCCCGCTCCGCCGTCCGGGTTGGTCGCGTGAGGCGCGCCGCGAGGCGCGTCCCAGAGGAATGGTCGTCCCGCACGCGAGTGCGGACAGAACCCGGCTTACAGGCCGTCTGGCAGCCTTCCGCAGGCGCAGAAAGTCGCGGCGCGCGGCCTGATTGGCTTTGACGCCCATAAACGCCCATGCTATCCCATGTCGTCCCACTCAGACGATGCCCATTGGGGCGATGCGATGAGGCGTCACGCGGGAAAGGCCTGCAGGAGAGCATGGTGCAGTTCCTCGGCACGCACCAGAACCGGCTCGATGCCAAGGGACGCGTCTCGGTCCCGGCGGCATTTCGCGCCGCGCTCAAGGCGGGCAACGAGGCCAACGGAACCCACCTCGTGCTGCGCCCCTCGCACCAGCATCCCTGCATCGAAGCCTGGCCCGCCGCAGTGTTCGAAGCGCTGGCCGAGCCGTTGAACCGACTCGATCTGTTCAGTCAGGCTCATGATGACCTGGCTGCGACGCTGTATTCGGACGCATTCCCGGTCGAAGCGGACAAGGAAGGTCGCATCGTTCTGCCGGACGCCCTCGTCGCCTATGCCGGCCTTGGCGAGACCGTGGTCTTCATGGGTCTCGGCCGTATCTTCCAGATATGGGAGCCGGCGGCGGCGGAACGTCGCCGCGCCGAGGCGCGCGACCGGGCGCGGACGCACGGCTTCACCCTGCCTGGGCAGGCGGCGCAATGACCCATGTCCCCGTCATGCTGTCCGAGGTGGTCGGCCTGCTCGAGCCCCGTCCTGGCGGCGTCTACCTGGACGGCACGTTCGGCGGCGGTGGCTACGCGACGGCGCTGCTCGAGGCCGCGCCGTGCACGGTCTGGGCGATCGACCGCGATCCTGAGGCGATCGCCCGCGGCGCCAGCCTGGCTGCCCGCTTCCCGGGCCGGCTGCACCTGATCCACGGCCGGTTCGGCGACCTGCTGGACCTGCTGGCGCGGCACGGCGTCGCTGCGCTGGACGGCGTGGTCCTGGACCTCGGCGTTTCGTCGTTCCAGCTGGACGACCCGGCCCGCGGCTTCTCGTTCCGCGGCGACGGCCCGCTCGATATGCGGATGGACCGCGCCGGCCCTACTGCGGCGGACCTGGTGAACACGCTGCCCGAGCGTGAGCTGGCCGACCTGCTGTTCGAATTCGGCGAGGAGCGCGCCTCGCGCCGGATTGCGCGAGCCATCGTGGCCGCCCGCGCCGAAGCGCCGATGGCCACCACCGCCCGCCTCGCCGGCGTGATCCGCGGCGTGCTGCCGCCGGATCGCTCGGGCATCGACCCGGCCACCCGTAGCTTCCAGGCGCTGCGCATCCGGGTGAACGACGAGCTGGGCGAGATCGAGCGCGCGCTCGAGCAGGCCTGCCGCCTGCTCGGCGCCTGCCGGGCGGCTGATCGTGGTGTCGTTCCATTCGCTGGAGGATCGCATCGTCAAGCGCTTCATGACCGAGGCGGCCGGGCGCGCGCCGGCGCCGTCGCGCCACGATCCGCGTGGGCTTGCAGATCGCCCGGTACCGCGCTTCCGCCTGCTCACCGCGCGTCCGCTTCGTCCGGGCACCGGCGAGATCGGCCGCAACCCACGTGCCCGAAGCGCCCGGCTGCGTGCGCTGGAATGCACGGCGGCGGGGAACCCGTCATGATCCGGCCCTTCACCTGCGTCTGCTTCCTGCTGGCCTGCGGCTCGGGTCTGTATCTCTATCAGGCCAAGCACCGCGTGCAGATGATCGATCGGGAGATCGAGAACACCATCCGTGCCACCCAGGAACTGCGCGAGCAGACGCGGGTGATGCATGCCGAGTGGACGCTGCAGAACGACCCGCAGCGCCTGCAGGCGCTGGCCGACCAGTTCCTCGCGCTGAAGACCGTCACGCCCGGGCAGTTCACCAGCATGGCCGACCTCGACAGCCGCCTGCCGGCCGTACGGCCGCCAGAGCCGCCGCCGCCAGACCCGCTGTCGGTTCCGGTCGCCGAGGGACCGCCGCCCACGGAGGCGCCGCCGGTCTCCGTCGCGCCGCCGGCAAAGCCGCCGGTGGCGGTGGCTGCCGTCACGCCGCCGCGGCCGCCCGAGCACAAGCCGCCACCGCCGCGTCCGTCCGCCGAAGCGCCGCCGCGCCCCGTCGTCGCCGAGGCGTTGCCCCGTCCAACGCCGGTGGTCGCCCGGTCGGTCGTCACCCCGGAGCGCCCCCGGTCGATCGTGGCCGCGAGCGCCTCGGTGCCGGCCGCCATTGCCCCATCCGCGCCGATGCCAGCCATGGGTTCGGCGCTCGGGATGGCCCGCAGCACGCCGCCGCCGCCGCGCCCGATGCCGGTGAGCGCCGCGCCATGGGTCAACAGCAACGGCGGAGGCGGCTAGCGGTGAGCGAGGCCCCACCCCCCAACGCGTCGCCCCACGGCACGCCTGCGCACCGCCGCGGCGCGGCGCGAGCCGACGCGGTGCCGCGCATCGAGACGGTGCGGGTCACCCAGCCCGACCTGCAACGGCGCAACGCGCTGGAGAAGACGCGCAGCCGCCTTGTCTATACCGCGTTCGGCTTCGGCCTGCTGTTCCTGGCGGTGATCGGCAAGCTGGCCGACGCCACCATCCTGCAGCCGCTCGCGCCGCACCGGGCGGAGAGGCCGATCGCGACGCTGTTCGTGCCGTCGAAAACGGAGGAGCCGGCGTCGCTGGCGCAGCGCGCGATGATCACCGACCGCAATGGGCAGATCCTGGCGATCTCGCTGCCCACCGTCGCGGTTTTCGCCGATCCGCGCCAGATCGTCGACCCGGCGGATGCGGCGCATCGCCTCAAGCAGGTGCTGCCGCGGCTGGACGAGGACATGGCGCGGACGCGTCTCGCCGATCCGAACCGGCAGTTCGTATACCTGGAACGCCAGATCACGCCGCGCGAGCAGCTCGCCATCAATTCGCTCGGGATCCCCGGGATCGATTTCCGCCCGACCGAGCAGCGGCACTATCCGATGGGCCGCACCGCGGCGCAGATCCTCGGCGGCACCGACGTGGACGAGCACGGCGTCGCCGGGGTGGAGAAGTATTTCGACCAGCGGCTGTTCAGCGACAATTCGCCGCTGCGGCTGTCGATCGACGTGCGCGTGCAGGCGGTGGTGCGCGACGAGTTGTCCAAGGCGATCGACTTCTTCCAGGCGATCGGCGGCTGCGGCATCGTGATGGACGTCAGGTACGGGCGAGGTGCTGGCGATGGTCAGCCTGCCCGATTACGACGCCAACAACTTCCGCACGGCGCCCGCCGACGACCGCTTCAACCGCGCGGTCACCGGCATGTATGAGCCGGGCAGCACGTTCAAGCTGCAGACTGCGTCGATGGCGCTGGACTTCGGCATCGTGCACATCTGGGACCAGTTCGATGCCGGGCACGACATCCACATCGGTCGCTTCACGATCTCGGACTTCGAAGGCAAGCACCGTGTGCTCTATGTGCCGGAAGTGCTGGCCTATTCCTCCAATATAGGCGCCGCGCGCATCGCCGACACCGTAGGCGGCGAGCGCCAGCGCAACTGGCTCCGCTCGATGGGCATGTTCGGCCGCGTCGGCATCGAGCTGCCCGAGGCGGGGCTGCCGATCATTCAGCCGGCTTCGGCGTGGAAGGAGGTCGTCACGCTCACTGTCGCGTTCGGCCACGGCATCTCGGTCTCGCCGCTGCATGTGGTGCGCGGCACCGCGGCGGTTGCCACCGGGGTGCTGCAACGCCCGACCATCCTGGCGCTGCCGCAGGGCGCGCACCCGGAGGGCGTGCCGGTGATGCAGGCGACCACGTCTGACACCATGCGCAAGCTGATGCGCCTCGTGGTGACCGACGGTTTCGGCAAGCAGGCCGAGGTGGCCGGCTATTATCCCGGCGGCAAGACCGGCACGGCGGAAAAGGTCGGCAAGCACGGCTACAAGCGCGGCTACAAGGAGAGCTTCAACGTCGCCGCCTTCACCAGCGTGTTCCCGATGAACGCGCCGCGCTATGCGGTGTACATGATGGTCGACGAGCCGCACGGCAACAAAAGCACCTACGGGTATTCGACCGCCGGCTGGGTCGCAGCACCGGCCACCGGCCGGGTGATCGCGCGCATCGCGCCGATGCTGGGGATGCTGCCCGACATCCAGGACGCGCCGCAGATCAACCAGGCACTGTACATCCCGCTTGAGCCGGGCCGCCCGGCCGGCGCGCCGCGGGCGCCGGCAACCGCCGCCAAGGCGCCGCCGCAGGTGGCCGCGAAGCCGGCCGCGCCGCCGGTGCCGGCCGTGCAGCCGGCGCTCACCGTGCCGGTGACGCCGCTGGCGCCGGCGCGCCCGCTGACACACGACCCGCGCCACGAGGCTGCCGCGCCGGCCGCTCCCGCGGTGGTGCCGGTTGCGGCTCGCTGACCTGATGCGCAACGCCCCGCGCAACCTGGCCGGCCTGGAGATCGCCGGCATCACCGCCGATAGCCGGCAGGTCGCTCCCGGCTATCTGTTCGCCGCCTTGCCCGGCAGCCGCGCAGACGGGCGCGCCTTCATCGCCGACGCGGTCTCGCGTGGCGCTGTGGCAGTGCTGGCGCCTGAGGGCACCGCCTGGCCGCCCGGTGTGCCGCCGCGCCCGCTGCTCGAGGACCCCGAGCCGCGCCAGCGCCTTGCCCAGCTTGCCGCCGGGCTGGCCGGTGCACAGCCGCGGACCGTGGTGGCAGTGACCGGCACCAACGGCAAGACCAGCACGGTCGAGTTCCTGCGGCAGATCTGGGCCGCTGGCGGCAGGCGTTCCGCGAGCCTCGGCACGCTGGGAGTGATCGCCGAGGGCTTCGACCCCGGCGCCGGCTTGACCACGCCAGATCCGGTGAGCCTCGCGGAGACCCTGGCGAACCTCGCCCGCGCCGGCGTGCAGCGTGCCGCGATGGAGGCTTCGTCGCACGGCCTCGATCAGTTTCGCCTCGACGGAGTGCGCCTGGCGGCAGGGGCATTCACCAACCTGACGCGCGACCATCTCGACTACCACGGCTCCGAGGACGCCTATCGGGCAGCCAAGCTCCGGCTGTTCGACGCCCTGCTTCCGGCCGGCGCGCCGGTGGTGGCGCATTCACAGATGGATCCGGTGACGCTGACGGCGCTGACCGGAATCGCCGTCCGCCGGCGGCTGGACCTGCGCACTGTGGGCGAGGCGGGCACCGCGATCCGGCTGCTGGCCGCCGAGCCGCGCCCCGACGGGCAGATTCTGCGCGTAGCGGTTGCCGGGGTACGGCACGAGATGCTGCTGCCGCTGCCCGGCCGGTTCCAGGCCGACAATGCCCTGATCGCTGCGGCCCTGGCCTCCGCCCTGGGCCAGCGCGATGCGTTGGATCATCTCGGCTCGCTGCGCGGCGTGCGCGGCCGGCTGGAGCTGGCGGCGCGGCTGCCGAACGGCGCCGCGATATACGTGGACTACGCGCATACCCCGGACGCGCTGGAGCGGCTGCTGACCGCATTGCGGCCGCACACGCAGGGGCGGCTGCACGTTGTGTTCGGCGCGGGCGGCGATCGTGATCGCGGCAAGCGCCCGCTGATGGGCGCGGCCGCGGCGCGCCACGCCGACGTGGCGATCGTGACCGACGATAACCCGCGCAGCGAGGATCCGGCCGCGATCCGCGCCGCCGTGCTGGCGGCGTGTCCGGGTGGGCGCGAGGTCGGCGACCGGGAGCGTGCGATCGCCGAGGCGCTGACGGGGCTGGCGGCCGGTGACGTGCTGGCGGTGGCGGGCAAGGGCCATGAGCAGGGACAGACGATCGGCGATACGGTGATCCCGTTCGACGACGTGGACGTGGTCCGACGGCTGGCGGCGGGGTGCACATGAACGGATGGGCCCCCATCTGGTCCCCGCACGATCTGCGTGAAGCCACCGGCGGCACGCTGGCGACGCTGTTCGCTGCCTCCGGCGTATCGATCGACACGCGCACCATCCAGCCTGGCGACCTGTTCGTTGCCCTCCAGGGCGAGGCCGGCGATGGTCACGCCTTCGTCGCCGACGCGCTCGCCAAGGGTGCCGCCGGCGCGGTGGTGCACCACGCCATCCCCGACGCCGACCCTCTGCTCTGCGTCGATGACACGTTGGCCGCGCTGCACCGCCTGGGCGGCTATGCAAGGCAGCGCTTCACCGGACGGTTGGTCGCCGTCACCGGCAGCGTCGGCAAGACCACCACCAAGGAGATGCTGCGCACCGTGCTGTCTGCGTTCGGCCGCACGCACGCCGCGGTGGCGTCGTACAACAACCACTGGGGCCTGCCACTGACGCTCGCCCGTCTGCCGCTGGATGCCGAGTACTGCGTGGCTGAGATCGGCATGAACCATGCGGGCGAGATCGCCCCGCTCGCCCGCCTCGCGCGCGCGCATGTCGCGGTCATCACCGCAGTGGAGAAGGCGCATATCGGCTACCTGGGCTCGATCGAGGCGATTGCCGACGAAAAGGCCGAGATCCTGCGTCCGCTCGAGCCCGACGGAGTTGCCGTGCTGCCCGCCGATTTGCCGCTGCTGGCGCGGCTGTGCGGTGCGGCTGGTCGCGCGCGCGTCGTGACGTTCGGCGCCGCCCCTGAAGCCGACGCCCGCCTGGTCGATGTCGCGATGGACGCCGAGGGCAGCGACGTCACTGCCGCGATCGAGGGCGTGCGGATCGGCTTCCGGCTGGCCGCACCTGGCCGCCACATGGCGATGAACGCGCTCGCCGCGCTTGCCGCCGCCCGGCACCTGACCGGCGCCGACCCCGAACCGCTGGCAGCGGCGCTGCAGGATTTCGCCCCGGTCGTCGGACGCGGGGCGCGCCGACGGATCGCGGTGTCGGGCGGAGCCGCGCTGTTGCTCGACGAGAGTTACAACGGCAACCCCGCCTCGATGCGCGCGGCGCTGGCGATCCTGCGCCTGCAGCCGGCACGCCGGCGCATCGCCGTGCTGGGTGATATGCTGGAACTCGGCGAGGCCGGGGCCGACGAACATCGCACGCTGGCAGCCGAGGCTGCGGCGGCGGCCGACGGCGTGTTCGCCTGCGGCCCGCTGATGAAGGACCTCTACGCTGAACTGCCGGTGGAATTGCGCATCGCCTACATGCCGGACTCCGCCGCGCTGGCGCCGCTGGTGGCGCGCGCAGTGGCGCCCGGCGATGCCGTCCTGATCAAGGGCAGCCTCGGCAGCAAGATGAAGCTGATCGTCAACGCTCTCGAGCCACGCGCGGAGGCCGCCTAATGCTGTACGACCTGGCGCGGCCGCTGGCCAATGAGTTCATCCTGTTCAACCTGCTGCGCTACATCACGTTCCGCTCGGGCGCCGCCTGCCTGACCGCGCTGCTGGTCTCCTTTATCGTCGGCCCGGCGCTGATCCGCTGGCTGCGCGCGGTGCAGCGCCACGGCCAGCCGATCCGCGAGGACGGCCCGGAGCGCCACCTCATCGAGAAGAAGGGCACGCCGACGATGGGTGGCGTGCTGATCCTGTCGGCGATGACCATCTCCACCCTGCTCTGGGTCGATCTGCGCAACGCCTATGTCTGGTCGGTGCTGTTCGTGACGCTGGGCTACGGCGCGCTGGGCTTTGCCGACGACTACCGCAAGCTGACGCGGCGCAACCACAAGGGCGTTTCGGCGCGGATCAAGCTGGTGGGACAGGCGGCGATCGGCCTCGCCGCGGCGATCTGGATCGTCATGCTCACGCGCGGGGTCTACGCCACGTCGCTCACCGTGCCAGTGTTCAAAGACGTGCTGATCCCACTCGGCTACGCCTTCCCCTTATTCGGCATGCTGGTGATGCTGGGCGCGTCGAACGCGGTGAACCTGACCGACGGGCTGGATGGCCTCGCCATCGTGCCGACGATCATCTGCGCCGGTGTGTTCGCGCTGATCGCCTACCTGGTCGGCAACCGCGTGTTCGCCGACTACCTGCAGCTCAACGCGGTGCCCGGCGTCGGCGAACTCGCTGTATTCTGCGCCGCGCTGATCGGCGCCGGTCTGGGCTTCCTGTGGTTCAACGCACCGCCGGCGGCGGTGTTCATGGGCGACACCGGCTCGCTGGCGCTGGGCGGCGCGCTGGGCGCGGTCGCGGTCGCCACCAAGCACGAGATCGTGCTGATGATCGTCGGCGGCCTGTTCGTGGTGGAGACCGTGTCGGTCATCGTGCAGGTATTCTGGTTCAAGCGCACCGGCACGCGGGTGTTCCTCATGGCGCCGCTGCACCATCACTTCGAGAAGAAGGGCTGGGCGGAACCGACCATCGTCATCCGCTTCTGGATCATCTCGATGATCCTCGCTCTCGTCGGGCTCGCCACGTTGAAGATCCGATGAGCGCCGCAGCCCTCCTGTCATTGCGAGCGCAGCGAAGCAATTTCCATCGGGGTGCGTGCGGTCATAGAGATCGCTCCGCTGCGCTTGCAATGACACGGGGCCCATTGTTGCGAATCGCGAGCCTCCGCTTCCATGCGCCGCGCCTGCCGGCGGAGTCTCGCTGATGCCCACACTCTCGCGCGCCGACAACTCCGTGCTGGGCCGCTGGTGGTGGACCGTGGACCGCTGGACGCTGGGCGCGGTCGGCACGCTGATCGGCTTCGGCTACATCATGATGTTGGCGGCGAGCCCAGCGGTCGCCGAACGCATCGGCTCGTCGCGCGACCTGTTCATCCTCAAGCAGGTGTTCTTCCTCGCCGCCGCCGGTGCGATCGTGGTGGCGGTGTCGCTCGCCTCGCCGCGCACCATCCGCCGCATCGCGCTGGTCGGCTGCCTGATCGCGCTGGCGCTGACCGTGGCCACCATGGTGACCGGCGTCGAGATCAAGGGCGCGCGACGCTGGATATCGCTGCCTGGCCTGTCGATCCAGCCGTCGGAGTTCCTCAAGCCCTGCTTCACCATCGTCGCCGCCTGGCTGATCGCCGAGGGCCGCCGCACGCCGCGCCTTCCGGGCAAGATCCTGGCGATCGGCGTGTTCCTGCTGATCGCGCTGCTGCTCAAGGCGCAGCCCGACATCGGCATGCTGGCGGTGATCACCGCGGTGTTCTTCGCGCAACTCTACATCGACGGGCTGAACCTTTTCCTGGTCGGCATCCTGCTGATCGCCACGGGCTTCGCCGGCGTCGGCGCCTACATGTTCTTCCCGCACGTCCAGAAGCGCGTGGAGAACTTCCTGCATCCCGGCAACATGACCGGCAGCGACTACCAGCCGCACACCGCGCTCGAGGCGTTCGGCAATGGCGGGCTGCTCGGCCGCGGCCCCGGCGAGGGTCGCGTCAAGGACGTGCTGCCCGACGCGCACGCCGACTTCGTGTTCGCCGTCGCCGGCGAGGAGTTCGGTATGATCGTCTGCCTGCTGATCATCGCGGTGTTCGGCTTCATCGTGCTGCGGGGGCTGCTGCGCCTGCTGAAGGAGCAGGATCTGTTCATCGTGCTGGCCTGCACCGGTCTGGTCACCGGCTTCGGCCTGCAGGCGTTCATCAACATGGCGTCCTCGCTGCAGCTGATCCCGACCAAGGGCATGACGCTGCCGCTGATCTCCTACGGCGGATCGTCGGCGCTGGCCGTGGCGCTCGGTCTGGGCATGCTGCTGGCGCTGACCCGTCGCCGGCACCGCGGCGACGCACCATGAGAGGACCCGCGGCACTTCCCATCGTCATCGCCGCCGGCGGCACGGGCGGCCACTTCTTTCCCGCCGAGGCGCTGGCGGGCGAACTGCTGGCGCGCGGCCGGCGCGTGGCGCTGATGACCGACGCGCGCTCCGGTGGTTTGCAGAGCCCTGTGTTCGCCGGGCTCGAACGCTTCGTCATCAGCGGCGCCGGCATCGCCGGACGCGGCCCGTTGCGCGCCGGCAAGGCGACGCTGTCGCTGGGCGGTGGCGTACTCCAGGCGCGGCGCATCCTGGCGCGGCTGCAGGCCGCTTCGGTGGTTGGATTCGGCGGCTATCCGTGCATCGCGCCGGTGCTGGCGGCGCGGCTGATGCGGGACCGGCCTACGGTGATCCTGCACGAGCAGAATGCGGTGCTGGGCCGTGCCAACCGGTTCCTCTCCGGCCATGCCGATCGCCTGGTGCTGAGTTTCGCCGCGACCGAGCGGGTGCCGAAGGTCGAAACGGTCGTCACCGGCAACCCGGTGCGGCCGGCGATCATCGCGCTCGCCGACGTGCCTTACACGCCGCCGACCGACGCGATCCGCCTCCTGGTGCTGGGCGGCTCGCTCGGCGCCCGGGTATTCAGCGATGTAGTACCGACCGCGTTGGCATCGCTGCCGGACGGGCTGCTGTCGCGGCTCACCGTCGTGCAGCAGTGTCGGCCCGAGGATCTCGGCCGCGTCCGCGCCGCCTATGACCTGGCCGGCATCGATGCAGAGCTGTCGGCGTTCTTCCCCGATGTCGCCGGGCGGCTTGCATCGGCGCACCTGGTGATCGCGCGCGCCGGGGCCTCCACGGTGGCGGAACTGGCGATCGCCGGGCGTCCGTCGCTGCTGGTGCCGCTGCCGGGTGCGATCGACGACCATCAGTCGGCGAATGCGTGCGCGCTGTCGGCGGCGCGTGGCGCCTCGGTGATCGCGCAGCGGGACTTTTCGCCCGATGCGCTGCGCGACCGGCTTGCTGCTCTGCTGGCCTCGCCGGACTTGCTCGCCCACGCGGCGCACGCGGCACGCAGCATCGCTCGTCCGGACGCGACGGCGCGGCTCGCCGATGTGGTCGAGGATCTCATGCGCCAGGAGGCACGGACGTGACGCAGTTTCGCCACTCGTCATGGCAGGGCCGGGCCCGGTCCTGCGCGTCTTTCCTTGGTGCCATCTGCAAAGTCGTGGATGGCCGGCACAAGGCCGGCCATGACGACAGTGTGCTGTGGCACGACCCTCGCCGGCGCTGCGCACCTGCGTCTCCCACTTCGTCGGCGAGGCGGACATGAGGGCCCTGCCGCTGTCCATCGGCACGATCCACTTCGTCGGCATCGGCGGCATCGGCATGTCGGGGATCGCCGAGGTGCTGCACAACCTCGGCTATGCGGTGCAGGGCAGCGACATCGCCGATTCCGCCAATGTCCGCCGCTTGCGCGAGGCCGGCATCGCCGTCGCCATCGGCCACGACGCGGCCAATCTCGGCGTGGCGCAGGTTGTCGTGGTGTCATCGGCGGTGAAGCCCGACAATCCCGAGATCGCGGCGGCGCGCGCGCGGCTGATTCCGGTGGTGCGACGGGCCGAGATGCTGGCCGAGCTGATGCGGCTGAAATGGTCGATCGCGATCGGCGGCACCCATGGCAAGACCACCACCACCAGTCTGATCGCCGCTGTGCTGGAGGCCGCGCACCTCGACCCGACCGTGATCAACGGCGGCATCATCAACGCCTACGGCACCAACACCAGGCTCGGTGCCGGCGAATGGATGGTGGTCGAGGCGGACGAGAGCGACGGCAGTTTTCTCCGGCTTCCGGCTGTCATCGCGGTGGTCACCAACATGGACCCCGAGCACCTCGACCACTGGGGTACGCCCGAGGCGATGGTCGCGGGTTACGACGAGTTCGTAGGCAATGTGCCGTTCTACGGCTTTGCCGTGCTGTGCATCGACCACCCGGCGGTGCAGCAGATGATCCCACGCCTGTCGGACCGGCGCATCATCACCTACGGGTTCTCGCCGCAGGCCGATGTGCGCGCCGACCGCTTGGTGCCAGACAAGCTCGGCTCGACCTTCGAGGTCACCGTTACCGACCGCGCGCGCAACCGCTCGCGCAAGCTGGGGCCGTATCGGCTGCCAATGCTGGGCGCGCACAACGTGCAGAACGCGCTGGCGGCCGTGGCGGTCGGCGTCGAGATGGAGATCGACGACGACACCCTGCGTGGCGCGTTCGCCGGTTTTGCCGGGGTGAAGCGGCGCTTCACCAAGACCGGTGACGCCGGCGGCATCACCGTGATCGACGACTACGGCCACCATCCGGTGGAGATCGCAGCGGTGCTGAAGGCGGCGCGACAGGCCGGCGCGCGTGACGTGATCGCGGTGGTGCAGCCGCATCGCTACTCGCGGCTGCATTCTCTGTTCAACGAGTTCTGCACCTGCATGAACGACGCCGGGACGGTGATCGTGGCCGATGTCTATCCGGCCGGCGAGGCGCCGATCCCGGGTATCACGCGCGACGCACTGGTGGACGGGCTGCGGGCGCGCGGGCATCGCAGCGTGGTGCCGCTGCCGTCGCCGGCGCGGCTGGCCGAGATGGTGTTCGCGATCGCCCGGCCTGGTGACTTCGTGGTGTGCCTGGGCGCCGGGAACATCACCCAATGGGCCGCGGCGCTGCCCGGCGAGGTGGCCGCGTTGCAGGGCCGCCGGCTTGGCGGGAGCGCGGCATGATGATGGCCGCAGCGCACGTGCCGGGCTTCGCCGAATCGCTGCCGTCGCTGCGCGGCCGCGTGCAGTTCGACGCACCGCTGGCTCCGACCACCTGGTTCCGTGTCGGCGGCCCGGCCGACGCGCTGGTGCGTCCGGCCGACGCAGCGGACCTCGCGCAGTTCCTCCATGCCTTGCCGCTCGACATTCCGGTGCATGCGATCGGCGCCTGCTCGAACCTGATCATCCGCGACGGCGGCCTGCCGGGCGTGGTGATCCGCCTGGCGCGCGGCTTCGGCAGCATCGCGGTGGAGCCGGATGGCGTGGTCGCCGGTGCTGCCGCGCTCGATGTGACCGTGGCGGAGCACGCCGCCGCGGCCGGGCTGACCGGGCTCGAATTCCTGTCCGGCATTCCCGGCAGCATCGGCGGCGCCGTGGTGATGAATGGCGGCGCCTATGGTGGCGATGCAGCCTCCTGCCTGGACTGGGCCGACATCGTCACGCGCACCGGCGAGCAGCGTCGCCTCTCCGCTGCCGATCTTGCCTTCGCCTATCGCAACGCGCGTCTGCCGCACGGCGCCGTCGTGGTGCGCGTCCGGCTGCGGGCGCAGCGCGGCGAAACGATGACGATCGCCGCGCGCATGGCGGAGATCCGTGCCGCGCGCGAGGCGTCGCAGCCGGTGCGGGCGCGCACGGGCGGGTCCACCTTCCGCAATCCGCCGGACATGAAGGCGTGGGAGCTGATCGACGCCGCCGGCTGCCGTGGCCTGACGCGCGGCGGTGCGCAGGTGTCGGAGAAGCACTGCAACTTCCTGATCAATACCGGCAAGGCGACGGCGGCCGATCTCGAGGGGCTGGGCGAGGAGGTGCGCCGGCGCGTGCACACCGCGACCGGGGTCACGCTGCAATGGGAGATCCACCGCAGCGGCGTGCCTGCGGGGAAACCGGAGGCCGTGACGTGACCGACGCAAGGCGACTGTCCCTCGCCGCAACCCCCTCTCGCAGAGGGAGGATGGCAACATGACCCGCGTCGCGGTCCTTTACGGCGGCATCTCCGCGGAACGCGAGGTCAGCCTGGCCTCCGGCCTCCAGGTGATCCCCGCGCTGCGTGAGGCCGGCTTCGACGTCACCCCGATCGAGGTCGGCGAGGACATCGGCGCCGTCATCGCCGCTCTCACACCGCATCCGGATGCGGTGTTCAACGCGCTGCACGGCCGCCTCGGAGAGGACGGCGCGATCCAGGGCGTGCTCGACTGGCTCGCCATCCCGTACACCCATTCGGGCGTGCGCGCTTCGGCGCTCGCCATGGACAAGGTCGCCGCCAAGGCGGTGTTCGCGGCAGCCGGGCTGCCGATCCCGCGCGGTCGCGTGGTGCCGACTGACGAACTCGCTGCCGGCGATCCGCTGCCGCTGCCGTACGTGGTGAAGCCGGTCAGCGAAGGCTCCTCGGTCGGCGTCGAGATCATCCGCCACGGCGACAACCGCCGCGCCGAGGTGGCGCGCGCCTGGCGCTACGGCACAGCGGCGCTGGTCGAGGAGTTCGTGCCCGGCCGCGAACTCACCGTCGCCGTCATGGGCGACCGCGCGCTGGCGGTGACCGAGATCATAGCCGAGGCGGGTGCCTTCTACGACTACGAATCGAAATACGGCGACGGCGGGTCGCGCCACATCATCCCGGCACGCGTGCATCCCGACATGTACGACCGAGCGCTTGACGTGGCACTGGCCGCGCATCGCGCGATCGGCTGCCGCGGCGCCACGCGCTGCGACTTCCGCTACGATGACACCGCGGGCGAGCCTGGCCGTCTCGTGCTGCTGGAGATCAACACGCAGCCCGGCCTCACGCCGACCTCGCTGCTGCCGGAGCAGGCGGCGCATCACGGCATGAACTTCTCGCAGCTCTGCACGTGGATGGTGGAGAACGCGACATGCCGCGTGTGACCCGCGGCCCGCGCAACTCGGTGAAGGATCGGCCGGCCCGGCTGAAGCTGCTGCTGCGCCGGCAGAAGCGGCTGCTGCGTCCCGCCGGATGGATCGGCTTTGCCGGGCTGGTCGTGCTGCTGGGCGTCCTCCTGGTGCAGTCGGCTGCGCCCGGCGGCACCATCGCCACGCTGCGTGAACGGTTGGGCGGGGCGACGGCATTCGCCGGCCTGCGCGTCACCGATGTGGTGATCGAGGGTCGCGAGAACACGCCCGAGCCGCTGCTGCGCGCCGCACTCGGCGCCAGCATCGGTGATCCGATCCTCGGCTTCTCGGTCGAGGCGGCGCGGCAGCGCATCGAGACGCTGTCCTGGGTCGAGCATGCGACGGTCGAGCGCCGTCTGCCCAGCACCGTGGTGCTGTTTCTCCAGGAGCGCCGGCCGTTCGCCATCTGGCAGAACCAGGCGAAGTTCGTGCTGATCGACCGCAGCGGCCAGCTGGTCGCGAACCAGAACGTCGCCGAGTTCCGCCAGCTGCCTCTCGTTGTCGGCGCGGGCGCGCCGGCGGCAGCCGCCGTGCTGGTCGATGCGCTGACCGCGCGTCCCGATCTGCAGAAGCGCGTCATCGCCGCGGTCCGCGTCGGCGAGCGGCGCTGGAACCTGCACCTCAACAGCGGCATCGACGTGATGCTGCCGGAAGGCCACGAGGAGCAGGCAATCGACCGGCTGATGCAATTGCAGCAGCAGCACGCTGTGCTCGACCGGCCGCTCGCCGCGATCGATATGCGGTTGGGCGACCGCCTCGTCCTGCGCCCGCGACCGGACGAGAAGAAGCCAACATGAACGACATGTCGCGCCGCATCCTGCCGCCGCCGCACGACGCGGACGAACCGACGCGTCCGCGCGGACGCAGCGGACCGTTCGGCGTGCTCGACATCGGCACCACCAAGATCGTCTGTCTGATCGGCCGCACCGAAGGTGACGGCACGCTGCGCGCCTTGGGTTTCGGCTGGCATCGCGGCGTCGGTGTGCGCGGTGGCGGCATTGTCGATATCGAGGCGGCGGAGAAGGCGATCCGCGCCTCGGTCGGCCAAGCCGAGGATATGGCGGACACACGGCTGCGCTCGGTCACGGTGAACCTGACCTGCGGGCAGCCGCAGTCGCGGCTGTTCAATGTGCAGTGGCCGGTCGGCGGGCGTGCGGTGGACGAAACCGACGTGCGCCGCGTGGTGAACGAGGCGCGCGCGCGCGCCGGCGTCGACGGCCGCGAGGTGATCCATGCATTGCCGCTCACGTTCACGGTGGACGAGACCGACGGTGTCACCGATCCGCGCGGGCTGTTCTGCGAGGAACTGACGGCGCGGCTGCATGTCGTCGATGCCGCCACCACGGCGCTGCGCTCGCTCAGCTCCTGCATCGCACGCTGCGATCTCGATCTTGGCGAACTGGTGTCGGCGCCGATGGCGGCGGGACTTGCTACGCTCGTCGCCGACGAGCGCGAACTCGGCGCCACAGTGGTGGACATGGGCGGCGGTACGACGGGCATGGCGGTGTTCGGCGAAGGCCAGCTGCTGCACACCGCGCAGCTGCCGATCGGCGGCGTGCACGTCACCAATGATCTGGCGCGCCTGTTGTCCACCAACGTCCAGCATGCCGAACGGCTGAAGACACTGTACGGCAATGCGCAATCCTGCGCCGACGACGAACGCGAGATGCTGCCGGTGCCGCTGGTCGGCGAGGAGGAACATCAGATCGCCAAGGTTCCGCGCAGCATGGTGGTCAACATCATCCGTCCGCGCCTGGAAGAGACGTTCGAAATGGTGAAGGAACGCCTCGACAATTCCGGATTGAACCGCGCTGCCGGCACCCGCGTGGTACTGACCGGCGGGGCGTGTCAACTCGCCGGTGCACGCGAGCTGGCGGGACGCGTGCTCGACAAGCAGGTGCGTCTCGGACGGCCGATCGCGTTGCGCGGCATGCCGGACTCGGCATCCGGACCGGCGTTCGCTACCGCGGCCGGATTGCTCGCATGGGCGGCAGGTGAAGGCCGCACGATGCACGACGTCGATCTGGAAGCCGAGAGACCGGCCGGCTTCGTCCGGCGCATCGTCAATTTTTTGAAGGATCGCCTGTGATGCACGGCACGAATCGAGAGCTTTGGCGTAACAGCGATGGAATCGATTCGCCACGACTGGGGGAGAAGTCGCGATGACACTGAACCTTACCATCCCGCAGACTCCGCATACCGACTTCAGCCCACGCATCACTGTGATCGGCGTCGGCGGCGGTGGCACCAATGCGGTGGACAACATGCTCGCCGCGAATCTGCAGGGTGTGGAGTTCGTCGTCGCCAACACCGATGCACAGCAGCTGATGCACAGCCGTGCGGACCGGCGCATCCAGCTCGGTCCGCACATCACGCAGGGGCTGGGTGCCGGAGCGAAGCCCGAGGTCGGGAAGGCCGCGGCGGAGGAGGCTGCCGATGAACTGGCCCGGCATCTCGACGGCGCGCATATGGTGTTCGTCACCGCCGGCATGGGCGGCGGCACCGGCACGGGCGCGGCGCCGGTGATCGCGCGCATGGCGCGCGAACGCAACATCCTGACCGTCGGCGTGGTGACCAAGCCGTTCGGCTTCGAGGGCGCGCGTCGCGCGCGCTGCGCCGATCAGGGCATCGAGGAACTGCAGCGCCACGTCGATACTCTGATCGTCATTCCGAATCAGAACCTGTTCCGTATGGCTAATGAGCGCACCACCTGGAAGGAGGCGTTCAAGATGGCCGACCAGGTGCTCTACATGGGCGTGCGCGGGGTCACCGACCTGATGATGGCGCCCGGCCTGGTCAATCTCGACTTCGCCGACATCCGCACAGTGATGGCGGAGATGGGCAAGGCAATGATGGGCACCGGTGAGGCCGACGGCGACAACCGCGCCATCCGCGCAGCAGAGGCGGCGATCAGCAATCCGCTGCTTGAGGACACCTCGATGAACGGCGCGCGCGGCCTGCTGATCAACATCACCGGCGGCGACGACCTGACCTTGTTCGAAGTGGACCAGGCGGCGAACCGCATCCGCGAGGAGGTGGACGAGGAAGCCAACATCATCTTTGGCTCGGCGATCGATCCGGAGTTGCAAGGACGCATCCGAGTGTCGGTGGTGGCGACCGGAATCGATTCGGTCGCCTATGCCGAGAGGGAGAAGCCGCGCCTGGTCGCGGTGGGCGGCGGCGCGGTGGCGCAGCCGCAGCCGATTCCACTGCCGATGCATGCGATGTCGCTTCAGGTGGGCGCAGTCGCGGCGGCGCCGGTCCTGCCGATGCAGCCGCTGCGCCACCAGGCGCCGCAGATGGTGCCGATGGCGGAGGCCGCGATGGGCAGCGCTTTGGCGGAGCCGTTCGCGGTGCATGCGGCCGCAGCGGCGGCTGTCGGCGAAGCCGCCAGGGCGGCGGCGCCTTCCGGCCTGTTCGCCGAACCCCGGCCGGCAGTGGCCCAGGCCGTCGAATCCGCCAGGCCAAGCCTGTTCAGCACCGTCACCGGCGCGTTCCGCCGCCGACAGCAGTCCGGAGCGACCGTGACAAGTGAACCCGCCGTCGCGCGCACCGAGCCGGTGGCGCAGCCCCCCGCCGATCAGCCGCGCGTGTCGGTCCGGCAGACTGCAGGAGATGAGGTGGGGCTCGACATTCCGGCTTTTCTGCGGCGGCAGTCGTCCTGAGCAAAATTGCAAAATCAACTAGTTAGGCGGAAACACTCAGAAACAAACATTGACTGGCCAGCGCCTCTGCCCGGCAATACAGACTGTGGGTATGGACGGATCGATCGCGACTCCGACTCCCGAGCAGATGACGTGGTGCCAGCAGACCCTCAAGGCACCGATCAGCTGTGTCGGCGTGGGCCTGCATTCCGGCCACCGCACGACGCTGACGTTCCGCCCGGCCCCGGCTGACCATGGCATCGTGTTCCGCCGCGCCGACCTGGGCGTGGACATCCCGGCGCGGTTCGACCGCGTAGTGGACACCAGGCTCGCCACGGTGATCGGCAACGGAGAGGCCCGGATCGGCACCATCGAGCACGTGATGGCGGCGCTCGCCGGCTGCGGCGTCGACAACGCCGTGGTCGAGGTGGACGGGCCGGAGCCGCCGATCGTCGATGGCTCCGCCGCGCCGTTCGCCTTCCTGCTCGATTGTGCCGGCGTGGTCGCGCAGGACGCGCCGCGGGCGACGATCGAGATCCGTCGCCCGGTTCGGGTGAGCGACGGCGAAGCGTTCGCCGAGTTGCGGCCGGCGATCCCCGGGATGCCGGGGCTGGCGATGTCGATGACGATCGACTTTCCGGCACCGGCAATCGGCCGGCAGGCGCTCGCGCTGCATCTGACGTCTTCGAGCTTCCGCGCCGAGCTGGCGCGGGCCCGCACCTTCACGCTGCTGCGCGAGATCGAGCAGTTGCGCGCCGCCGGGCTGGCCCAGGGCGGCAGCCTTGAGAACGCGGTGGTGGTCGACGAGGCACGGGTGCTGAACCCGGCCGGACTGCGCATGCCGGACGAGTTCGTGCGCCACAAGCTGCTCGACGCGGTCGGCGACCTGGCGCTGGCAGGGGCCGCGATCCATGGGCGGTTCGTCGCGCACCGTTCCGGACACACGCTGAACCACCGCCTGCTGCAGGCGCTGTTCGCCGACAGTGCGACATGGCGGCAGGCCGAGCCGGCGCAACTTTCGCTCGCCGCCGAATAGGCTGGCCGCTTCGCGCCGCCGTGCCGCATGATATAACCGGCGCGATGCAAGCGAATCACCCGATCCTCCGCCTCGCGCTGGTGCTCGCGGCCCTCCTGCCTGTGCTGGGCGGCTGCGGCGGTAGCTCGAAGGACGAAGACAGCAATGCCAGCGCGACGGTCGCGCCCGTCGAGCAGCTCTACAACAACGGCATCGACGCGCTTAACGCGCAGCGCTACGAGGCGGCGACCACCCAGTTCAACCTGGTGGAGCAGAACTACCCGTATTCGAGCTGGGCGGTGAACGCGCAGCTGATGCAGGGCTACACGCAGTACCTGCGCAACCACTATACCGAGGCGATCGCGCAGCTGGACCGGTTCATCCAGCTGCACCCGGCGCACCGCGACATCGGCTATGCGTATTACCTGCGCGCGCTGTGCTACTACGAGCAGATCGCCGACATCCAGCGCGACCAGCGCGGCACGGAACTGGCGATGGACGCGCTGCAGCAGGTGGTGAACCGCTTCCCCGACAGCGCCTATGCCCGCGACGCGCGGCTCAAGCTCGACCTGTGCCGCGACCACCTGGCGGGCAAGGAGATGGAGATCGGCCGCTGGTACGAGGGCCAGCACCTGTACGAGGCGGCCGTCGGGCGGTTCCAGCGCGTGGTGGACGATTACCAGACCACCAACCATGTGCCGGAGGCGTTGCACCGGCTGACCGAGATCTACCTGATCCTGGGCCTGAAGGACCAGGCGCGGAAGACCGCGTCGGTGCTGGGCTACAACTATCCGGGCAGCGAGTGGTACGAGGACAGCTACAACAACCTGTTCGACAGCGGACTGGTGCAGCAGCCTGGACCGCCGCGCAAGCCGGACAACCGCGGGTTTTTCGCCCGTGCGTGGAACTCCATCTTCTGAGCGGCGACGGCAGCGGCGCATGCTGACTGCGCTCTCCATCCGCGACGTGGTGCTGATCGAGCGGCTGGACCTGTCGTTCGGCGCCGGGCTGACCGTGCTGACCGGCGAGACCGGGGCGGGAAAGTCGATCCTGCTGGACAGCCTGGGCCTGGCGCTGGGCGCGCGGGCGGACGCGGGGCTGGTGCGGGCCGGCGCTGGCCAGGCCGGGGTGACGGCATGTTTCGCCCCACCCGCCGGCCATCCGGTCGGCACGTTGCTGACCGAGCAAGGGCTCGTCGCGGAGGACGATGTCGTGCTCCGCCGGGTGGTGACGCGGGACGGGCGGTCGCGCGCCTTCATCAACGATCAGCCGGTGGGGGTGGCTCTGCTGCGCCGTGCCGCGGCGCTGCTGGTGGAGGTGCAGGGGCAGCACGAGCAGATCGGGCTGGCCGAGGCGGCGAGCCACGCGGGTCTGCTCGACGCGTTCGGCGTGGCACGGCCGCTGCGCGAGGCGGTTGCATCGGCGTGGCGCGGCTGGCGCGGGGCGACGGATGCGTTGGCAGCGGCGCGCGAGGCGATCGCCGCGGCGCAGCGCGATGAGGACTGGCTACGCCACGCGGTGGACGAGTTGGCGGGGCTCGCACCGCAGCCGGACGAGGAGGAGCGACTGGCGCGAGACCGGCAGCGACTGCAGCAGGGTGAGCGGCATGCGGAAGCCATCGCGGCGGCGCTGGCTGAGCTCGCGCCGCGCGACCGGCGCTCGCCAGCGCCCGCGGCGGCGCTGCGGGCGGCGTCGCGGGCGCTGCAGCGGCTGGTGCCGCCGGCGCAGCCGGAGGCAGCCAATCCGGCGGCGCCGGCGCTCGCCGCACTGGAACGCGCCGAGGAGGCGCTGGCCGAGGCGGAGAGTTTCCTCACCCGGCTGTCGCACGAGGCGGACGCCGATCCTCGACTGCTGGAGCAGGCGGAGGAACGGCTGTTCGCGCTGCGCGCCGCGGCGCGCAAGCACGCGGTGACGGTGGCGGAGCTGCCGGCACTGCTCGACACGCTGTGCGCGCGGCTGGCAGCGCTGGAGACCGGTGCCGCCGAAGTCGAGGCGCTGGAGCTGGCTGTGCGGCAGGCGCGCGAAGGATATGTGCAGACGGCCACCGCGCTGGCGGCCGCGCGGCGGGCGGCGGCGGCACGGCTCGACCGGGCGGTGGCGAAGGAGCTGCCGCCGCTGCGGCTGGAGAAGGCGCGGTTCCATGCCGACGTGGCTGCCCTGCCGGAAGCGCAGTGGGGGCCGGCGGGGACGGACTCGGTGCAGTTCCTGATCGCCACCAATCCTGGGCAAGACCTGGGCCCGCTGGGTCGGATCGCCTCAGGCGGCGAGCTGTCGCGGCTGATGCTGGCGCTAAAGGTGGTGCTGGCGGCGGGATCGCCGGTGCCGACCCTGGTGTTCGACGAGGTGGACGCAGATATCGGCGGTGCCACCGCGGCGGCGGTCGGCGAGCGGCTGACGCGCGTCGCGGAGCGAGTGCAGGTGCTGGTGGTCACGCACAGCCCACAGGTCGCGGCGCGGGGAGGGGCGCATTTGCTGGTATCGAAGCAGGCAGGGCGCGGGCGCACGGCGACGCGGGTGGATGCGCTGGAGGCGCCGGCGCGGCGCGAGGAGATCGCGCGGATGCTGGCCGGCGAGCGGGTCACCGAGGCAGCGCGGGCGGCGGCGGACGATCTGCTGGGAGCGGCGGTGTGATCTCACCCATGACCCGCGTTCCGATCAAGTCAGCCGTCGACGCCCTGACCGAGACCGACGCCGCCGTCGAGCTTGAACGGCTGGCGAAGGAGATTTCCCACCACGACCGGCTGTACCATGAGCAGGACGCGCCCGAGATCACCGACGCCGAATACGACGCGCTGCGCCGCCGCAACGCGGCGATCGAGGCGCGCTTCCCGCTGCTGATCCGCGACGACTCGCCATCCAGCCGCGTCGGCGGTGCGCCGGAGAGCGGCTTCGCCAAGGTGCGCCACCGCGTGCCGATGCTGTCGCTCGACAACGCAATGACAGCGGGCGAGTTCGCCGAGTTCTGCGCGCGTGCGCGCCGCTTCGTCGGGCTTGCGGCGGACGCACCGCTCGCCTTCGTCGCCGAACCGAAGATCGACGGGCTGTCGATCAGCCTGACCTACGAGGACGGCCGCTTCGTGCGCGGCGCCACGCGCGGCGACGGAACGGTGGGCGAAGACGTCACCGCCAACCTCCGGACGATGAATTCGGTGCCGGCGCGCCTGAAGGGCCGTGCCCCGGCGATGATCGAGGTGCGCGGCGAAGTCTTCATGACCAAGGCGGACTTCCTCAAGATGAACGAGGTGCAGGCCGCCGCGGGGCAGAAGGTGTTCGCCAATCCGCGCAACGCCGCCGCGGGCAGCCTGCGCCAGCTCGACCCGAAGATCACCGCCGCCCGTCCGCTGTCGCTGTTCGCCTACGCGCAGGGCGAGTTCGAGCGAGCCGGTGGCCGATACCCACTGGCACTACCTGCGGCGCCTGCGCGACTGGGGATTCATGGTGAACCCGCTGTCGCGCCTGCTGCGCACCGAGGCTGAGGCGGCGGCATTCCAGACCGAGATCGCCGTCGAACGCTCGGGTCTCGGCTACGACATCGACGGGGTGGTGTACAAGCTCGACGACCTGAAGCTGCAGACGCGGCTGGGCTTCGTCGGCCGCGCGCCGCGCTGGGCGATCGCCTGGAAGTTCCCGGCTGAACAGGCGATGACCGTGCTGCGCGACATCACCATCCAGGTCGGCCGCACCGGCGCGCTGACCCCGGTGGCGCGGCTCGAGCCGGTGAACGTCGGCGGCGTGCTGGTGCAGAACGCCACGCTGCACAACGAGGACGAGATCGCCCGCAAGGACATCCGCATCGGCGACACTGTGGTGCTGCAGCGCGCCGGCGACGTGATCCCGCAGATCGTCTCGGTGGTAGTCGATCAACGGCCGAAGGACGCCCGGCCGTTCGTGTATCCCGAGGTATGCCCGGTGTGCGGCAGCCACGCGGTGCGGGCGCCGGGCGAGGCGGTGCGCCGCTGCACCGGCGGACTGATCTGCGAGGCGCAGCGGGTCGAGCGGCTGATCCATTTCGTCTCGCGTCCGGCCTTCGACATCGACGGGCTCGGCGAGAAGACCATCCGCGAATTCTACGAGGAGGGCTGGCTGCACGGTCCGGCCGATCTGTTCCGCCTCCCGGCGCGGGAGGCGGAGATCGCCGAACGCGACGGCTGGGGCAAGGTGTCGGCGCGCAACCTGGCGCGCGCGATCGAGGCGCGGCGGCGCATCACGCTGGAGCGGTTCATCTACGCCCTGGGCATCCGCCGCATCGGCGCGACCAACGCGCGGTTGCTGGCGCGGCACTACGGCAGCTTCGCCAACTGGCGCGCCGAAATGGCCGCCGCGGCCGAACCGGGGTCGGAGGCGCGTGCCGAACTCGACAACATCATCGGCGTCGGCCCGGCGATCGCCGAGGAACTGGCGGAGTTCTTCGGCGAGGCGCGCAACGTGGCGACGCTGGACGAGCTGACCGCGGAGCTCAGCATCGAGGACGCGGCGCGGGCGCAGACCGCGGGCAGCGAGATCGCCGGCAAGACGCTGGTGTTCACCGGTTCGCTCGAGACCATGACCCGCCCCGAAGCGAAGGCGCGCGCCGAGGCGCTCGGCGCCAAGGTAACGGACAGCGTTTCGAAGAAGACCGACATCGTGGTGGTCGGCGGCGATGCGGGGTCCAAGGCACGCCGCGCGACCGAACTCGGCGTGCGCACCGTCACCGAGGCGGAATGGCGCGCGATGGCCGGCCTCGGGTAAACGCAGCCAGGGGGTGAGCGCACCATGTCCAGGAAACAATCCCGTCAGGCTGTTGTTGGACGACTGTACGCCGCGTGCCTGTTGCTCGCCGGCTGTTCGGGACAGATGCCCAAGGTCGTGCTGGACACGCCGATGGGAACGACGCCGGTCAA
Source organism: uncultured Alphaproteobacteria bacterium (assembly GCA_963812075.1). Classification (GTDB taxonomy): domain Bacteria; phylum Pseudomonadota; class Alphaproteobacteria; order Acetobacterales; family Acetobacteraceae; genus JAMXLO01. The sequence continues at coordinate 231,660 of CAWETN010000008.1, read as the reverse complement.
TACCCCGCCGCCGCCCGGCATGCCGCTGGGACAGGTCGGCCCGCCGCCCGGCCTGGACAACCCGTCGCCGGCCGGGTCCCGGCCCCAGGCAACGGGTGGCGATCGCAGCGGGAACTACGCCGGGACCGCGGTGCCGCTGGAGACCGGCGGCGGCATCTGCATCGACACCAAGCAGGTGACCAATTTCAGGGTCCACGGCAACCGGGTGCGCTTCGGGCGGTTCCGCGGAACCATCGCCCCGGACGGCGGCCTGCAGATGCCGGACGGCCAGGACTGGATCGTCGGTCAGTTCGAGGGCGCGACCTTCCACGGCCAGCTCGACCTCTATGGCCGCTTCGGATCACCAACCTGCGCCTACATGTTCAGCCTGGAACGCGTCGCCTCATAGGCCGGAGCCGCGCCACGGTGACCAGGGTCACTGCGCGCGCCGTGCACGGCCTGCACCATGCCTGACACCAGGCAGGAGAGGCACCGATGAGCCAGGCAAGGACGGTATGGCACGCGATCGAGGCCCGCCAGCGTGCGGCTGTGCGGCGAGAGTGGCTGGACGTGTTGCTGGCCGCATGCCTCCTCGCCGCCATCGCGGCCAACGAGGTGGTCTTCCTGCACAGCGTCGCCGGTCCTGAGAGTGCCGCCCTGCTGTCGGCGCCCGAGAGCATCGGCATTGACGACTGAGCGCTGCGGGGCGGTCTCTCCCCCTGGAAGAGACCGCCCCGCGGCAGGCTCAGCGGGCGAAGCCTTCCAGTTCGTCCTGCGCCCAGGCGATCACCTGCGGAATCGTCTGACCGTCCTTGATCCGTGCCAGCATCTGGTTGTGGATCGCGCGGTTATAGATCTGCACCGCGATCTCCGGTGCCGCCTCAGCCGCCGTCAGGCTGGGCTGCTGGTTGTGCCAGGGCCGGATCGGATAGTTGTACACCGTGCCCTTCGGCGGCTCGACCTCTTCCCAGACCTTGAAGCCGAGCAAGCCGGCGTAAGGCGGAATGTCGTAGCCCGAGGTCGCGACGCAGCGCGGCTCGACCTGCTCGGGCTGCATCAAATACTCGACCAGCTCCTTCGCCGCCGACTTGTTCGGGCTCCACTTGTAGACGCCCCAGAAGTAGCTGAGCGTCGGCAGGAAGCGTCCCTTGGGACCGGCTGGCGCGGGGAAGGTCCAGCAGTCCGCTGCCACCTGCGGCGCATCGCGCTTCGCCACCGCCCATGCCGAGGGCGGGTTGAAGATGAGCGCGCTCTTGCCCGAGATCAGCGCGCGGTTGTTCGAGGCGTCATCGAAGCTGACGGCGTCGGCGGGATACGCCTTCACCAGCCGCTGGGCGAACTCCAGCACCTGGCGGACCGCGTCGGACTTCAGCTGTATATTGCCCTGGGCGTCGATCAGCGTGGCGCCGAACGCCTTGAACAGCGCGCCGTGCAGGTCGGTCGCATCGGTGTTGACGCCGCCGCCCATGCCCAGGCCGAAGGTCATGCCGCCCTTCGCCGCGGCTTCGGCATATTTGGCGAACGCGTCCCAGGTCCAGGCGTCCTGCATCGCGTTGTGCTCGGACTTGACCGGGTACATCGCCTGGAGATCGAGGCCCTGCTGCTTGAACCAGCTGATCCGCGCGCAGGGGGGCTTGGTCTGCGTGCCCGAGCTGGTGGGCACCGCGACCCAATGGCCCTTCGCCTTGGCCAGGTACTCGCAGGTGGCGTCGACCGCACCGTTCTTGGCGACCAGCCGCTGCATCACGTCATCGACCGGCTCCAGCGAGTCGGCGACGTTGAACACATCCCAATTGAAGAACGCCAGCGCGTCGTGCCCGGCCTTCGCCTGCGCCTCGGCCACGCCGGTCAGCTGCAGCTTGTTGCCCGTGCTGGTGATGAAATCGACATGCGCCTCGACCTTGTTCTTCTCGGCCCAGGCATCGACCTGCTTCTGCATCACGTCGTTGCCGCCGGGCACCCAGTGGTCCCAGAAGCCGATGGACACCTTGCCCGCTGCGCCGGCCGAGCGGATGTGAACCAGCGGCAGAGCGCCCGCCGCGGCGCCGATGCGCAGCGCCTGCCGGCGCGTGACCCGGTAGGTTGTCGCCATAGACCTGTCTCCTTGCCGCCTGCGCGGCCGCCAAAGTTGCAAATGCGTCGGCGGGGCCCCCCCGGTTTCAGCCCGGATGCCAGCCCGCCAGTGACCGCCGCGACAGCGGCGGTCGAAGGTCGGCGAGGGAGGTGTCCGACGTGCCAGAATTCGCCCGCCGGACCCTTCGCCGATCAGTGCGTCAGCGGACGAAGCCTTCCAACTCGTCCTGCGCCCAGTCCTGCACCTGCTTGATCGACTGGCCGCTCTGCAGCTTGGCCAGCATCGTCGGCAGGGTGCCGCGGTTGTAGATCTGCACCGCCACCTCCGGCGGGGCCGGGGCGACTGCGATCCAGTTCTCCTGCTTGTGCGACTTGCGGATCGGGTAGTGATACACCGTGCCCTTGGGCGGCTCGACCTCCTCCCAGATCTTGAAGTCGGTCATGCTGGCGAACGGTGGCAGGTCGTAGCCCAGCGACGCATTGGCCCGTGCCTCCACCTGCTCGCGCTGCGACAGGAACTCGATCAGTTCCTTCGCCGCCGACTTGTTCGGCGCGAAGTTCCACACGCCCCACGAGAACGCGCCCAGCGGCACGTAGCGGCCCTTCGGGCCCTTCGGCGCCGGGAACGTCCAGCAGTCGGCGGCAACCGTCGGCGCGTCGCGCTTCGCCACCGCCCAGGCCGAAGGCGGATTCCAGATCAGCGCGCTCTGGCCCGAGATCAGCGCGCGGTTGTTCGACGCATCGTCGTAACTGACCGCGTCGGCCGGCAGGAACTTCACCAGCCTCTGGGCGTATTCCAGCACCTGGCGCACCGCGTCGGACTTCACCGTGATGTCGCCCTTGGCGCTGACGACCTCGGCGCCGAACGCGGCGAACATCGAACCGGCCGTATCCACCGAATCGGCGGTGACGCCCAGACCGATGCCGAACGTCTTGCCCATTTTCTGGCAGGCCTCGGCGACCTGCAGCATCGTGTCGTAGGTCCAGTCCTCGGCGGCCGGCGTCGCATCGGCGGCGTTCGGGTACATCGTCAGGACGTCGAGCCCGGCCTGCTTCAGTAACGAAATCCGGCCGCACGGTCCCTTGTTCTGGTTGCCGGCGCTCGCCGGCACCGCCATCCAGTGGTCCTTGATCTTGAACAGGTACTCGCTCGCCGCGCTGGTCGGGCCGTATTTGGCGCTGAGCCGCTGCATCACGTCGTCGATCGGCTCGAGCTGATCGGCGTGGTTCTGCACCTCCCAGCCGGGGAACTGCTGCACGTCGTGGCCAGTCTTCGCCTGGCCCTCGGCAGCGATGGTCAGGATGTTCTTCGAGCCCACCGAGGTGATGAAGTCGGCCTGCACGTCCACCTGGTGCGCCTTGCCGAACTCGATGCACTGCGCCTTCATCACGTCGTTGGCGGCGGGCACCCAGTGGTCCCAGAAGCCGATCGACGACCTTGCCGGCGGCATGGCCGGTGCGGATGTGCACCAGCGGCAGCGCGGTTGCCGCCGCACCGAGCTTGAGCGCGGCGCGGCGTGAAAATTTCCTGTACCCGGGCATTCTTTCCTCCTGAACTCGGCCGCGCGATAGCGACCGCTGGATCCGCGCCGGCTCCTGCGAGGCGCAATGTCGTCCGCAGGCATTCCGTCACGGCACGGCGTCGCCGACCGGCAAGGAGAGATCCCGCCAACTTGGCGGGCAACCTAGAGGCAAGGCGTCAGCCGCGCAATTCGGCGGCGAGCAGAACCCGGTCGATAAATTGCTGTGAACTGCCGAGATAATGGGCAGGATCGGTCAATTTTTCGATGGCGGTCCGATCGAGCCGTGCGGCCACCGCCGGTTCGCGCGCCAACGCCTCCGCCAGCCCGATGCCCTCGGTCAGCGCCGTGTTGCAGGCGTGCTGCACCACATGGTGCGCCTCGCCGCGGCCCAACTGCGGGGCGAGTCCCATCATCACCGCCTCGGCCACGATCAGGCCGCCGGTCATATCCAGGTTGCGCCGCATGCGGGCGGCGTCGACCACCATCCCCTCGGCGATCGATGCGGCGTGCAGCAGCGCGCCGTGGGTCAGCACGAAGGCCTGCGGCAGGGCGAGCGGTTCGGCCTGCCAGGGTCCCGTGGCGCGCTCGTGGTCGGCCGCCATGGCGCCCAGCATCACCGGCACCAGCGCGTGCACGGTGCGCGCCGCGGCGAGGATGTATTCGCTGGCGATCGGGTTGCGCTTCTGCGGCATGGTGGACGACGAGCCGCGGCCGGCGACGTAGGGCTCCGCCAGTTCGGCCACCTCGGTCTGCGCCAGCAGGATCACGTCGGTGGCGACCTTCGCCAGACTGCCGCAGACCAGGCCCAGGAACGCCATCGTCTCGGCGAAGCCGTCGCGGCTGACGTGCCAGGGGGCGGCCGGTGCGGCGAGGCCGAGTTCCGCCGCCAGTCCCTCCATCACCGCGACGCCCTGATCGCCGAGTGACGCGAGCGTGCCAGCCGCCCCGGCGAAGCTCACCTGCTCGACGCGCGGACGCAGCGCGTCCAGGCGGCGGATATGGGCGATCAGCGGCTGCGCCCACACCGCGCACTTCAGCCCGAAGGTGATCGGCAGCGCCTGCTGCAGGTGGGTGCGCCCGGCCATCACCGTGTGCCGGTGCTGGTCCGCCTGCGCGGTCAGCGCGCGGATCAGGGCGGCGAGCGCGGCGCGGATCAGCGCCAGACCCTCGCGCACCTGCAGCACGGTGGCGGTGTCCATGATGTCCTGGGTCGTCGCCCCCCAGTGCGTCCAGCCGCCGGCCTCGCCCGCCGCGCGCGACAGGCCGGCGACCAGGCCAACCACCGGGTAGCCGACGTTGCGGGCGCTGGCGGCGAGTTCTTCGGTGTCGAGGTTCTCCACGCGCGCCGCGCGGGTGATTGCCTGTGCGGCATCGGCGGGGATGACGCCGAGGCGTGCCTGGACGCGGGCCAAAGCGGCCTCGACGTCCAGCATGCGCTGGAAATACGCGCGCTCGTCGAACACCGCGCGTATCGCATCGCTGCCGTAGAGCGTGCCGAGGATCGGACTGTCGGCGGGGTTCGTGGGCATGGTGTGGCTCCTGGCGGCGCTGGTCGGTTGATCCGGATCAATGCACCGACCCCGGACAACAGGCCATAGTATCGCAACCTTGTGCGTCGGGCCGACCACGCGCCTCCTTCCCCGGACCACGGTGGTCGCGCTGGCGCCGTTCGCGCTGCGGACCCGAGGAGCGCGGAGCCCCAGCCGCAGGACGGCATTGCATCGTTCACCAACCTGGAGGTGCAGGGCGCAGGACGGCCGGACGCCGCGGTCAGGATGTGATGAAGGGGAAGATCCTCACTTATCGCTCCGGCCCCAACTGATCAACTCGGCGGGCCATGCCTTTGGATTGGCGGATTAATTCCGATGACGGGTTATTCCGTTGCGCCGGCCGCGCCATGGGGTGTAGACGAATGCGCTATATATTGTTCGCAATCGGACCGGCGCATGAATTTCGAGCGATGGCTTTGGAGCGGGCTGGCCGAGGAAGCACGTGCGGCCGCCGAGAGGATCCGGCACGAGGACCTGCAGGTTCGTGTTCTGCTGGACGCCGCGCGCTACAAGGTGCTGGCCGGACGCGCCGCTGAAAGCGACGACCTGACGGGCAGCGACGGTTCCGGGTAGGGTCCCGCGCTTTTTTCTGGTCCGGCTTCCTTGATGAGGCCTGATCTGGGTGAGCATGTGCCCGCTCCCGCGGCGGCGAACTTATTCGTTGGGAGCCCCGCGGTTACCCTGCTGCTTGTGACCGACCAACTCACCCCGCGAACAGGTGAATGAACCCGGCTTGCGGCCGACGTCGAATGGCGCAGAATTCGCGCCTAGGTTCGACATCAGATTTCGAAGCCCGAACTCCCCAAGCTGCGATGAGACGGAAGGTTATGAGAATCCCAACACTGCTGCGAAATTGCCTCCGCCCGGTCATTGCCCCGATTACAGCGGCGTATCGGCGATGATGCGCTCCCAGCGGTGCCGCATCATAAGGCGATTGTGCAGGCCCAGTCCGGGCAGGAAGGCCGTCGCGTAGTGCAAGAGAACCACCTGGACAGCGGCGATCCCGCGCATTCCGTCCAGCCAGGCCACTCGATCTGCGCGTGGAACCGGGGCGGATGGGGCCAGCAGCCAAAGCAGGAGCACGCGTGCCCGCGCAGACGCACGGCCGCCGGCACAGGCCGTCAACAAGGACTTCGGAACGATGTGCAGTTTAGGACTCAGACGTCTAGGAAAACCGTCTCCTTCTCGCCCTGCAGCCGCAGGTCCATCCGCCAGACGGTGGCGCCCGCCGGCCGCGCGATGAGCGTCGCGCGGCGTGCCGGCTCCTCGATCGACGTGAGCAGCGGGTCGGTGTCGTTCAGCGCCTCGCCGTGGAAATACGCCCGGGTCACCAGCGCGCGCATCAGCCCGCGCGACAGGATGCAGAGTGCGATGTGCGGCGCCTGCTGCGCGTTGCCGCGCCCGGGCACCGGTCCCGGCTTCACCGTGGTGAAGCGGTAGACGCCCTGGCTGTCGGTGTTGCTGCGGCCAAATCCCGTGAAACTGTCCGAGGCCGGTGGATCGGACTGCCAGATCTCTACGCAGGCGTCGGCGCACGGCTTGCCGTCGCCGTCGAGCACAGCGCCGGTCAGCGTGATCTTCTCACCCTGCGCGCCGAAGCGCGTCAGGTCGGACCAGGACGGATCCTCGAGCAGGTGCCAGTAGGGGCCGATGGTCTGGCTGGCTGTGGCGATGGCCATGATCAGTGCTCCATTGGCGTGGCGTCGCGTCCGCGCAGCACGACGTCGAACCGGTAACCCAGGGCGTAATCCTGTTCGGTGAGATCCAGATCGAACGCGGCGACCAACCGGTTGCGCGCGTGCTCGTCCGGTACCGCGTGGAAGATCGGATCGAACGCCAGCAACGGGTCGCCCGGGAAGTACATCTGGGTGATCAGCCGGGTGGCGAACGCCGGTCCGAAATACGAGAAGTGAATGTGGTTCGGTCGCCAGGCGTTGCGGTGGTTCGGCCAAGGGTAGGCGCCCGGCCGGATCGTCAGGAAGCGATAGCGGCCGTTCGCATCGGTGAACACCCGGCCGGCGCCATGAAAGTTCGGATCGAGCGGCGCGTCGTGCTGGTCGGCGGGATGGTCATATCGCCCGGTCGCGTTGGCCTGCCAGATCTCGACCATGGTGTTCGCCACGGGCCGGCCGTCTTCGTCGGTGATCGTGCCTGCCACGATGATCCGCTCGCCGATCGCCGGTGTGCCGGTGGTGTTGGCGAGGTCGGTCAGCGGCGGGAACCGGGCGGGCGAGAAGACCGGCCCGGCGGTCTCGGTGACGGTGTGCGGCAGCGGGTGGAGCCGCTGCTTCGGATGCCGCTTGACCGTGCCGCGATACGCCGGCGCGTCGTACGGCGGCTGGGTGCCGGCCGTATAGGGGCGGAACCCGGTCGTATCGGCCATCGTCGTGCCTCCTGATTTTCGTCGCTCTCCCGGCTGCGCTTACCGCCCGGACGGGAGGACCGCAACACTATCCCGAGGGGCCGCTCCCGCGCGCTTGATCCAGATCAACGCATAGACGCAGAAGGCTGCCTAAAGATGCGCATGCCAAACCTGCGAAGAATGCTGCGACGCCTTGCATCCTGGCTCGACCGGCATCTGGGCTGCTAGGGCGCGCGGCGCATCATCGACTGAAGCTGCCGCTGACGGCGGGGGCATTTTCGGTCCTGCTGGAGCGGACCCGGCCGCGTCGCAGACGTGCCCACCGACGCAACCGGGACCAGCCGCATTCCCTACGTGGCACCCGAGGCGCTCCTGGCGTTCGCCCATGCCGTGATCCAGCACCTGACGGGTCCGGGCCGCCGGCAGGGCACCGAAGCACTGTAGTTCAAGCTGCCGTGAACCCGGCGCCGTGGCCATCGGCGCGGCGGCGGCCTCTTGCCATCGACGGACCGACGGGGCGATGTTCCGGGCGAACGCGGGAGGAACCGATGCCGTCCGATCTGAACGATCTCGAACAGGCGCTGCAGACCTATTTCGACGGGATGTACGAGGGCGACACCGCCAGGCTCGCCAGCGTGTTCCACGAGGTGGCGCATCTGTTCGGCGTCACCGACGGCAAGCTGACCGACTGGTCGCGCGAATACTGGTTCGACCTGGTACGCAGCCGGAAGTCGCCGCAGCAGCAGGACCTGAAGCGGCACGACTGGGTGGTGCAGATCGACCGCGCCAGCCCGACCGTCGCCTTCGCCAAGGTGCACTGCCAGATCCCGCCGCGCTACTTCACCGACTACCTGACCTTCGTGAAGCTGGCCGAGGGGTGGCGGATCGTGTCGAAGACCTTCCACACGGAAACGCGCTGAACCGATGGACTGGGATTACATCATCGTCGGCGGCGGCTCCGCCGGATCGGTGCTCGCCAACCGGCTGTCGGCGCGGTCGTCGAACAACGTGCTGCTGCTGGAGGCGGGACAGGACACGCCACATGGCAAGGTGCCGGCGGCGATCCTCAATTCCTATCCGGGCACGGCGTATCTGAACCCGGCCTACACGTGGTCGTCGCTGAAGGTCACCACCGAGGTCATCCCACACAACCGTCCCGACGAGCCACGGCCCAAGCTGCGCACCTACGAGCAGGCCCGTGTGCTGGGGGGTGGGTCGTCGATCAACGGCCAGCTCGCCAATCGCGGCGCGCCCACCGACTATGACGAGTGGCACGTGCGCGGTGCCACCGGCTGGAACTGGGACGGCGTGCTGCCGTTCTTCAAGAAGGTCGAGCGCGACATGGACTTCGACGGTCCGTGGCACGGCAAAGAAGGCCGCATCCCGGTGCGCCGGATCTTTCCCGATCTGTGGCCGGAGCACGCCAAAGCGGCGGGCGAAACCTTCAAGGCCGCCGGCTACAGGTTCCTGATCGACCAGAACGCGGAATTCGAAGACGGCTACTTCCCAATCACCATCTCCAATGTCTACGAGCGGCGCGTGTCGGCGGCGATCGGCTACCTCGATCCCGGCACCCGCATGCGCGACAACCTGACGATCTCCACCGACACGCAGGTTGGCACGCTGCTGTTCGAAGGGCTCCGCTGCGTCGGCGTGAAGGCGCGTGTCGCCGGGCGCGAGACGGAGTTCCGTGGTCGCGAGGTGATCCTGTCGTCCGGCGCGATCCATTCGCCGGCGCATCTGCTGCGCGCCGGCATCGGCCCGGCGGCGCACCTGCGCGACATGGGCATCGAGGTGCGGGCCAACGCGCCGGGCGTGGGCCAGCGGCTGCAGGACCATCCGGCGGTGGCGGTGGCGGCGTTCATCAAGCCGTTCGCCCGCATCGTCAACGACTACACCCGGCGGCACATCTACCTGGCGCTGCGCTACTCCTCGAGGCTCGACGGCATACCGCCGGGCGACATGTTCACCGTGGTGACCAACAAGACGTCGTGGCACGCGGTGGGCGAGCAGATCGGCTCGTTCATCATCACGGTGTACAAGACCTATTCCGAGACCGGAGAGGTGAAGCTGGCGTCCCGCAACTGGCAGGACGAACCGATCGTGGACTTCAACCTACTGTCGGACCCGCGTGATCTTGAGCGGATGATGGACGGCGTGCGGCGGTTCGGCGCGATGCACCTGACCCCAACGATGCGGGCGGTGACCACCGATCCGTTCCCGGCGAGCTACAGCGACAAGGTCCGCCAGGTCGGGCTGGTGAGCAAGAAGAACAAGTGGATCACCGACGCGCTGGCCAAGGCGCTGGACGGTCCGCCGGCGTTGCGCAGCTACCTGATCAGGAACCTCATCATGGAGGGCGTCACGCTGGAAGGGCTGATGCGCGACGACGAGCAACTCGAGGCGTTCGTGCGCAAGGCGGCGGTCGGTGTGTGGCATGCCTCGTGCACTTGCCGCATGGGCAGCGAGGACGACCCGATGGCGGTGACCGATCCCGGCGGTCGCGTGCGCGCGGTGGACGGGCTGCGGGTGGTGGATGCATCGATCTTCCCTGTGGTGCCGTGCGCCAATACCAACTTCCCGGTGCTGATGACGGCGGAGAAGTGCGCCGACGCGATCCTGGCCGGGGCCTAGGGAGGAGAACACGATGAGCGTCCTGCGTGGCAACAACGGACCCCGCTACAAGCACAGTGCCGGCAAGTCGGCGCCTTACGACACGATCACGGTGGACAAGCTGACGCCGATCATCGGTGCCGAGATCGGCGGCGTCGATCTGGCGCAGCCGCTGGGCAACCAGACATTGGAGGAGATCCACCGCGCGCTGGCGGAGAACCTGGTGATCTTCTTCCGCGACCAGCACATCAGCGAGCAGCAGCACCTCGACTTCGGCCGACGCTTCGGCAGGCTGCACGTCCATCCGGCCGCGCCGCATGCACCGGGCCATCCGGAGTTGATGGTCATCCACGCCGACAAGGATTCGCCGCGCGCCAACGGCGAGGGCTGGCACAGCGACGTGTCCTGCGACGAGGAGCCGCCGATGGGCAGCATCCTCTACATCCGCACGTGCCCGCCGCGCGGCGGCGACACGCTGTTCGCCTCGATGTATGCGGCGCACGAGGCGCTCTCCGAGCGGATGCGGCGCTATCTGGACGGGCTCACCGCGATCCATGACGGCGAGGACGCCTATCGCGGCACCTATGCCAACTACGGCGTCGCCGACAAGCCGTCCTATCCGCGCGCCGAGCATCCGGTGATCCGCACGCACCCGGTGACGGGTAAGAAGGCGCTCTACGTCAATCGCGGCTTCACCAAGCGGATCGTCGGCCTGCCGCGCGACGAGAGCACGGCGATCCTGCACTATCTGTGCGACCTCGCGGAGGACCCGCTGTTCCAGTGTCGCTTCCGCTGGCGGGAGAACTCGATCGCGTTCTGGGACAATCGCTGCGTGCAGCACCGCGCGATGTGGGACTACTGGCCACACACGCGCTCAGGTCATCGCGTCACGGTACAGGGCGACCGGCCGGTCTGACCGGCGGTCAGCCGATGCGCTCGTAAACCAGCCGGCGCGCCAGCCAGCAGCCGACCTGCAGGCCGGCAACCTTGCCTGAAGGATCGCGGCGGAACTCCAGCGTCCAGTCTCCCGGCGGGGTGTGGTCCAGCGCGCGCGGACAGGGCAGCACCCAGACGTCTCCGGCGACCGGCCCAAGCGTCTCCATGCGCCCCTGACCGAGGAAGCCCGAGAAGCTGCCGCAGAGCACACCGCCGGCATCCACCACGGTCAGTTCGGCGTCCAGTTCCGCGCAATGGAAGCGGCCGGCGATGTCTCTGGACGCCGCCCCTTGGAGCGGCAACAGGCATGACGACTGGTTCTCGTTCGGCCGGTCCATCCACAGCCCGTCGTCTGCCGGTCGCAGCCGCACGCCGCCGTTGTCGCTGACGGCAGTCCCATCGGGCTGCACCGCCAGTGCCTCCGGAAAGTGCCCGTAGCGCAGTCGGATCCCTTCATCGCGTGCTTCGATGCGCACCGAAAGGCCGGTGTCCGGCTCGACATAGCTGCCGAGCCAATCCGGCGGCGCCGCGGTCGCGGCAGTCGGCTGTTCCTCACCCAACGCCGCAGCAAGCAGATCCATCGCGGCGCCGTGCGCGTCCGACAAATGGTTGAACATTGCGACGACGGAGATGCGCTCGGAGGGCAGGTAGAGCCGATGGCTGCGCCAGCCGCGCAGCGCGCCGCCATGACCGGTGAGCGCACGGCCGAACGCGGTGCCCCGGTTCAGGCCGAAGCCATAGACGGCCGGGCTGCCGTCGGCGAAGCCCACCGGTGCGGACAGCCGCGTATACAGCGCGGCTGCGTCGTCCCGCGTTGCGTCGATGTGGCGCTCCCAGGCGATCATGTCGTCGAGGCTGGCGCCAAGTCCTGCATCGCCGGTCCATAGGATGCGGTTTTCCGCGGCGCGGAATCCGGCCGCGACCGTGCCTTCGTAGCCTTGCGTGCCGTCCGGCATGGCGTTGGTATCGGCCGCGAGCAGCGCGGTAGCCATCCCCGCCCGCTCGAATACGCTGCTGCGCAGCAGTTCGGCGAAGCTGCGCCCGGTGCGATCCTGCACGATGTCGGACAGCAGACGGAAGTTCTGGTTCACATACGAGTGGCGCGTGCCGGGCGCGAAGTGCAGCGTGCGCGTGCCGGCGATCACCCGCGCGGCTTCGGTGTCACCGAACGGGGCCTCGACCGGCGAGCCGTGCAGCATCGCGATCGCCCAGTAGTCGCGCAGGCCGGACTGGTTGTGGCAGAGGTGCAGCGCGCCCGGCGCCGGCTGCTGGAGGTTGGGCAGCCGCGCGCGCACATCGCCGTCCAGAACCGACGGATCGGGGAACGCGTCCAGCACCACCGCGCAGGTGAACTGCTTGGTGATCGAGCACATGCGGAACAGCGTGCGTGGGGTGAACGGGATGTGGCGTTCGGCGTTGGCCCAGCCCCAGGCGTGGCGCGCCAGGACCTCGCCCGCGCGGAGCACGGCAACCGCGCCGCCTGGTCCAGGGTAGGCGCGCGGCAGCGTTGCGACGGCGCGATCGAGGCGGCCTGAGGGCGTGGTCATGCGAAACTGTCGCCTGCCGGAGCACGAGCGTAAAGCTCGATCAGCGTTCGCGCGGCAGGCGTATGGTGAACTCGCTGTACTCGCCGGCCTGGCTGTCCACCGTGATGCTGCCGCCGTGCCGTTGCGTGATGATGTCGTAGCTGATCGACAGGCCCAGGCCAGTACCCTCGCCGGTCGGCTTCGTGGTGAAGAACGGCTGAAACAGCTTGTCCCTGTCCGCATCGGGGATGCCGATGCCGTTGTCCCGCACCCTGATCTCCACCGCGTCGCCCAAATCGCGCGTCGCCACCTTCAGCATCGGTTCGAAACCAGGCGACGCCCCGTTCCGCTGGCGCTGGCGAGCGGCGTAGAAGCCGTTGCTGAAAAGGTTCAGCAGCACACGGGTCACGTCCTGTGGTACCAGTTCGATCGAGGGGATGCCGGCGCCAAGGTCGCGCTGCAGCGCGATATTGAAGCCCTGATCCTGGGCGCGCGCGCCATGGTAAACCAGGTTCAGCGCCTCCTCGACCAGCGTGTTGAGATCGACGCTGCGACGATCGCCGGAGCCGCCGCGCGAATGGTCCAGCATGGCGCGCACGATGCCGTCGGCGCGCTGGCCGTGCTCGGTGATCTTCTCCAGGTTCCCGGTCAGCATGCCCACCACGTCGAGCACCTCCGCGCGCCGGGCTTCGTCCAGCGACGGCAGCATCGGCGTCACCACCTGCCTCAACTCGTTCAGCAACTCCACCGACAGCAGGGAGAAATTGTTGACGAAGTTCAGCGGGTTCTTGATCTCGTGCGCGATGCCGGCAGTGAGCTGGCCAAGCGAGGCCATCTTCTCCGCCTGGATCAGGTTGGCCTGTGTCGCCTTGAGCTGGCGATACGCCGTCTCGGCCGCATCGCGCGCGTCGCGGATCTCCGCCTCGTTGCGCTTGCGCTCGGTGATGTCGGAGAAGATCAGCACGAAGCCGCCGGCGGGGACGGGGTTGTGGCGGATCTCGATCACCCTGCCGTCCGGTCGCGTGCGCTCATACGCGTGGTGGCGGGAGACGCTGTCGGTCAGGCGGCGAATCTGCTCCTCTGCGTCGGCTCCCAGGTCGCCACGCTGTGCCAGGTAGCGGAGGTGCTCCTCATAGGTCGCGTTCCGCTCCAGCAGGTCTGCGGGGAAGTCGAAGATCTCCTGGAACTTGCCGTTCCAGGCGACAAGTCGCAGCGTGGCATCGAACATGGCAACGCCATCGCCCATGTTCTCGAACGTGGCACGCAGCTCGAACTGGCGTTGACGCACTTCGTCGAGCAGCCGTGCGTTCTCCATGGCAATCACTGCCTGCGAAGCGAAGTTCTCCAGGAGCGCGATTTCCTTTTCGGAGAACGGGCGGACCTCCAGGCGAAACGCGCTGATGCAGCCCAACAGAGTGCCGTCCTTGCGCAGCGGCACCCAAAGACTCGTGCGAATTGCCGTATCATCTCTGGTCCCACGCGTCAGCGCGTGATCCGCATCGGTAGCGGCGGCCTTGAAGTCCGGTATGTGGACGAGATGTTCGCCTAGCAGCAGCTTCTGCAGAAAGACGTTCGGGCGGAACGGCTTGCGTAGAATGGCGGCAATCGGTTCAGGCTGGCCGTGCGTTGCCTCGGCATGAAAATGTTCGCCGTCATAGATCAGCAACGAGCCGATCACGGCGCCGCACAGGCTGTGTGCCTTTTCCAGGATCGCGTCGAACACCGGCGCCAGATCGCCAGGCGAGGCATTGATCACCCCCAGCACTTCGGCCGTCGCGGTCTGGCGCTCCAGCGCGTCGCGCTGTTCGGTCAGCAGCCGGGCGTTCTCGATCGCGATCACCGCCTGCACGGCAAAGTTCTCCAGCAGTGCGATCTCCTTCTCGGAGAATCGGCGCACCTCGTGGCGGAACGCACTGATGTAGCCCAACAGGTCGCCATCGCCGCGCAGCGGAACCAGCAGTGCCGTCCTGACCTCGGTTCGCTCGGCAAGATCCCGCGTCATCGCGTCGTGCTCGGGAATATCGATGGCTCGCACGTCAAGAACATGGTTCAGCCGCGTGCCTTCGATCAGCGGCTGGGACAGCACCGTTGGTGCAAAGGGTCCGCTCGACAGTGACGCGTGCTGCCGGGGAATCCCCTGGGTCGCCACCCGGCGGAAATTGCGGCCATCGAAAACCGCCAGCGAACCCACAGCCGACCCGCATAGGTTGTGCGCCTTTTCCAGGATCGCGTCGAACACCGGCGCCAGCTCGCCGGGCGAGGTGTTGATCACCTGCAGCACTTCGGCTGTTGCCTTCTGCTGCTCCAGCGCCTCGCGCTGCTCGGTCAGCAGCCGGGCGTTCTCGATCGCGATCACCGCCTGGTCGGCAAAGGTCGTGACGAGTTCGATCTGCCGCTCGGTGAAAGGCTCGACTTTCGTCCGGGCAAGTCCGACCACGCCCATCAACTCACCGTCGCGCAGCATCGGCACGCCCAGCAAGGTGTGGATGGCACCTACGTGTGCGTCTTCCTTCGCCTCGTAAAGCGCATCGCTCCAAACATCGACGATATGGACTGGCCGGCCTTCAAGAGCCACCCGGCCGACGAGCGTGCCGGTGCCCGGACGGATTCTTACCTCGCGCTCGATCCGTTCGTATTCCGGCAACTGGGAGTATCCGCCGGCCCACCGATATTCGCCGTTGCCATTGAGGTAGATGCCCGCCTGATCGGCGTGGCATAACCGGACGGCGGTCGCGGTGACGGTCTGAAACACGGGCTCAAGATCGAAGGTGGATTGGCTGATCACCTTCAGCACGTCGCTGGTTGCCATCTGGTATTCGAGCGATGCCTGCACATCGCTCGTCCGCTGGCGCAATTCGCCAAGCAGCCGGGCGTTTTCCATTGCGATGACCGCCTGCGCCGCGAAGCCCTCGAGCAGCGCGATCTCCTTGTCGGAGAACGTGCGAACTTCAAGGCGGTACGCTGTAATATTGCCGAGTAACTGGCCATCCTTGCGCAAGGGCACAATCAGCAGAGTCCGCGCTGCCGTGTTCCGGACCAGATTGCGAAACACCTCGTGGTCCGACGTCTCCGCCCCCCGGATATCCCGCACGTGAATGAAGCGTTCGCCGCCGAAGAGTGGCAGGTGGTGACGGTTCGGACGGTAGGGCTGGCGTATGAGCTCTGCATGCTGTTGCGGGAAACCGTGCGATGCCACTGCCCGGAAATATTCACCGTCGTAGAGCACCAGCGCACCCATGGCCGCATTGCACAGATTGTGCGCCTTTTCGAGGATTGCATCGAACACCGGCGCCAGGTCGCCGGGCGATGCGTTGATCACCTGCAGCACCTCGGCTGTTGCCTTCTGCTGCTCCAGCGCTTCGCGCTGTTCGGTGAGCAGCCGGGCATTGTCCATGGCGATCACCGCCTGCGCGGCGAAGCTCTCCAAAAGAACGATTTCCTTCTCCGCGAACGGGTGAACACCTTCGCGGAACGCGGTGATCTGCCCAACAAAAGCACCATCCTTGCGCAGCGGCACCAGAAGCATGCTGCGCATGGTCGTAAACTGCAGCACAGCGCGCGCCACGTCCTGGTCTGGCTGCAAAGCGACCGCGCCCAGATCGGCAACGTGCACGAACCTTTCGCCCTGCATCAGCGCCCGATGACGTGCACTGATGCGGATCGGATGGCGCACAATGGCGGCGACGCTTTCGGGGAAGCCGTGTGCTGCCTGCGCGTGGAGAAATGCGCCATCGTAGGTGAGGAGAGACCCGACGGCCGCTCCGCACAGTGCGTGCGCCTTCTCCAGGATGATATCGAACACCGGGCGAATCTCGCCGGGGAATCGATTGATCACCTGCAGCACGTCGGCGGTCGCCGTCTGCCGCTCGAGTGCTTCGCGTTGGTCGGTGATCAGTCGCGCGTTGTCCATCGCGATCACCGCCTGCGCCGCAAAGGCCTCGATCAATGCAATTTGCTTGGCGGTGAAGGCGCGAACCTCCTGCCGGAACACGGTGATCAGGCCGACAGCGGCTGCGTCTCGGCAGAGTGGCACGGTGAGGATGGTGCGAACGCCCCCAAGCTCGACCATCGCGCGGGTGTTCGGATTGCCGTCGAGGTAGGGCTTCTCGAGTGTCAGATCCGGCACCTGGAGCGCGCGCTTCGTCTCGAGCGCCTGGGCAAACGTGCCACCGGGCACCGGCGTTGGTGGGGTGCGGTGCCTGAACGCAGCATAGGCGGCGGGAACTCCACGCTGCGCTGCGGACTGGAAGCGCTCGCCGTCGTAGGTGTAGAGCGATCCGAACGCGGCGTCGCACAGCCGCATCGCCCGTTCCAGCATCGCGTCGAACACCGGCGCAAGGTCGCCGGCCGACGCGTTGATCACCTGCAGCACCTCGGCGGTCGCGGTCTGCTGTTCCAGCGCCTCACGCTGCTCCGTCAGCAGCCGAGCGTTTTCCATCGCGATGACCGCCTGCGCGGCGAAGTTCTGCAGCAGCGTGATTTGTCGATCGGAGAATGGGCGCACCTCCTGTCGATAGGCGGTGATCATGCCGAGTAAAGCGGCATCACGCCTTAGCGGCACGAACAGTATCGTGTGGATGCCTTCGAGCGCTGCCGCAGCCCGCGCAACCGGATGCGTGTCCGTCGAGCAGTCCGCAATCTGATAGATGCTCTCGCCATTCATGAGCCGATCGAGAGGCGAGCCCGACACCCTTGCCCGGGGTTCGCGCAAAATACGCTGGAAAGCCGCCGAGATGCCTCGCGTCGCGACCGACCGCAGGTGCTCCCCATCAAAGGTATTCAACGCGCCCTTGGAGGCGCCGCAGATACTGTGAGCTTTCTCCAGGATCGCGTCGAACACCGGCACGAGATTTCCCGGATTCGCGTTGATGACGCCCAGGACTTCAGCGGTCGCAGTCTGTCGCTCCAGCGCCTCGCGCTGCTCGTTGAGCAGCCGCGCGTTCTCCATCGCGATGACCGCCTGGGCGGCGAAGCCCTGCAAGAGCGCAATCTGCTTGTCGGAGAATGGCCGCACCTCCGTGCGATAGATATTGATGATTCCGAGCAGAACACCATGGTGGCGCAGCGCGACCATGACCCGGGTCCGGGCCCCTCCGAGATCGACAAGTTCGCGGCGGGAACCGATCCCGGACCGGTAGACCTCATCATCCGCAATGTCTGGCTGGTGGATGACGTCGGTCCCGCCCAGGACTTGCCTGAACGCCGACTCCGGATGCTCCTCCTCCAAAGGGATCGGCCGGCTCACGAACTCTTGGAATGCCGGTGGAATGCCCCGCCACGCCGTACTGACGAATGACTTGCCGTCGTAGGTCGCCAGCAGGCCGAATGCGGCATCGCACAGCCGCATCGCCTTTTCCAGCATCGCGTCGAACACCGGTGCGAGGTTGCCCGGCGATGCATTGATGACCTGCAGTACTTCGGCGGTCGCGGTCTGTTGCTCCAGCGCCTCACGCTGTTCAGTGATCAGCCGGGCATTCTCCATCGCGATGACCGCCTGCGCGGCAAAGTTCTCCAGCAGCCTGAGCTGTCCGGGCGAGAATGCACTCACCTCCTGTCGGTAGATCGAGATGAAGCCAAGTACCGCATGGTCCTTCAGGCAAGGCACGATGGCAGCGGTGCGCGCGCCGGCGACGTGGAGCAAGGCGTGGTCGCCACTGCTCAGATAGCCGTCGTCGGCAGCCAGATCCAGGACGTGAACCGTCTGTCTCGATGCGAGGGCACGCGACAGCGGTGTGCCGTGCCGGCGATGCAGCGGCGTGCCTGCCCGCAACGCTGCATAGGCGGCCGGGACCCCGCGTTGCGCGGCGCTTCGGAAGGCGTCGCCGTCCAGGACGAACAACGAGCCGAGTGTGGCTCCGCAGAGATGCATCGCCCTTTCGAGCATCGCATCGAACACCGGCGCCAGATCCCCACGCGAGGCGTTGATCGCATGCAGCACCTCCAGCAGTGCCGCCTCGCGCGCCAGGGCTGCATCGCGTTCGGCGGCCGCAGCATCCAGTGCCGTCGTCATTCCAGCACCACCGAGATGCCGGCGGCGCCAGCGAGCAGGCGCTTCAGGTGGAAGCCGACCAGTCCGTCGCTGCTGTCGCGTCCCAGCAGCGCGGCGAACGCTGGCAGTGCCGACGTATCACCGGCAGCGGCCTTCGCGTACGCCGCCAGGTAGTCGACCGTCAGTGCGTCGGCGTGGCGCACCGCCGTAAGCGGTTCGTGCGCCGTCAACGGCTCGCTGCGGCCGCGCAGGGTCACCTGGCCGACCGGGCGCCCGCGGAAACTGGAAATGCGCCCGGCCACGCTGCCGCTGACACAGATCCGGGTCCCAAGCTGCTTGTTCGCCGCCTCTAGTCTTGCAGCGATGTTGATCGTGTCGCCATAGGCGGTGTAGTCGAAGAACCGGCCGCCGCCGAAGTTGCCGACCAGTGCGGGACCCGAGTGGATGCCGAACCGTGTCGGTCCGACCGACACGCCGTTGGCACGCCAGCGTTCGCGAAACCCTTCGGCGTAGGTGTCGAGCGCCAGCGCGCAGGCCACCGCGCGTTCAGCGTGGTCCGGCTGATCGGTGGGTGCGCCGAACAGGACGTTCAGCCCATCGCCGATGATCTTGACCAGTGTTCCGCCGTGCTCGAACACGATCTCGGTCATCCCGGTCAGGTAGTCGTTCAGCAACGGTCCGATGGTCGCCGGTTCCAGCCGCTCCACCAGCGTGGTGAAGCTGGCGATGTCGGTGAACATCGAGGTGATGTCGCGTCGCTGCGCACCCAGGTCGATATCGTCCGCTTCGGCGGCGAGGCAGTCCACCAGGCTCGGCGAGAAGTAGCGCGCCAGCTGTGCGCGTGCGCGTTCGGCCTCCTGCTGCCGCCGCTGATAGCTCAACGTGATCGCCCGGTTGCGCAAGGTCTTGGCGATCGTGGTCTCGAGATCGGCGAAGTCGATAGGCTTGGTCAGGAAGTCGAACGCGCCGCGGTTCATCGCCGTGCGGATGTTGGCCATGTCGCCATAGGCAGAGACGATGACGGTGGCCAGATGGTCGTCGCGCTCCTGCAGCCGCCCGAGCAGCGTCAGCCCGTCCATCCGCGGCATGTTGATGTCGCACAGCACCATGTCGATATCCGTGGCGTCGGCCAGCTTCGCCAGCGCATCGACGCCGTCGCTGGCGAAGGCGAAGCTGAGCTGCCCGTCGCGGATCTGCCGGCGGAAGCGCTGGACGATCAGCAGCTCCAGGTCCGGTTCGTCATCGACGACGAGGATGCGTGCCGGTGCCGGCTCCCCCTGGCGATCCGCGGCCACCATGTTCCCCCGCTATGCCTCCGCAACCGCGCAAGCTTGCGGCGATGGTGGCCAGTTGGCCACGGTCCGGCAAGCCGGTCAGGCCGGCACCAGCGGCACGTGCAAACGCGTCTCCTGGCAGACGATGCCGCCGCGGTTGCCGATCGTCAGATCGCCGTAGCACTCGGCGAACACCGGCGGCAGCGGCCGCGCACCCGGCGGCGCCAGCCACAGGCGCAGCAGGTGGCGCTTGCGGTCGGCCTCCGGCCAATCCTCGTAGCCGGTACGGGCGTGCAGGATCGTGTGGTTGTGCAGGAACTGGATGTCGCCTGGCCGGAAGTTCATGTCGAGCCGCAGCTCCGGGTCGCCTGCCAGCTCGGCCAGCATGTCGAGCGCCGCGACGTCCTCGGGCGTGAGCCGCCGCGCCGCGGCGAAGCGTTGGGACGAACCAATATGCAGGCGCGAATACAGCACCGAGAGGCGCTCGGCGTGCTGGTTGAACACTGGCGCGTCGTAGAACGGCGCCTTGCCCTTCGGCACCTCACCGCGGCGATCGACCGGGAAGGGCTGGTACAGCCGCTCCAGCAGGTCGGGCCGGCGCTGCGCCATGACGTTGTGCACGGTCATCGAGCTGACGATCGCCGACTGGCCGCCCGACTTCGCGCGCCGCAGGCACAGCAATGCCACCACGTCGCAGCGGTCGATGTGGAAATTCTGCCGCTCCGATGTTGCGTAGCTGCGGATGTTCGGATTCTCGGCGCTGCTGCCGCCCAGGTCGTAGACGTGCCCGAGGAGGTGCCCCTTGGCGTTCTGCGACCGCGCGGCGCCGAAATACGTGCCGATACCCCAGTAGAGCACGGCGCTTTCGGCGAGCGGTCGCCCCTCGACCGGAACGCCGCGCAGCAGCACGAAGCCGCGTCCGTCGAGCACCTCGCCACGCAGCCGTTCAAGCGTGGGCCCCAGCGTTGGCAGCGGGAAGTGCTCGCGACGGATGTCGGCGATGTCGAGGCCGCCCGCCTGCGCCGAAGCCGCCGCCGCCTCCAGTTCGGCGATTTCCGCGGGCGACAGGCGATACGTCCACTCTGCCTCGCGCTCGCGCATCTCTGCGCCGATCCACGCGGAGGGGCCCTCGATCATGCGGCGCGGCGCCACGGACGGAGTCTGCGTGGTGGTTCCTGCGCTGTCGTCGGGCATGGGACGCTCCGCATAATGGCCGGTCCTCGAACACCGGGCCGCCGCGAGCATAACCTCGGACGACCTCGCGTCCAATCGTGAGCCATGGCATGCCCGGCGCGGGTCGGTTAGGTCACCATTGTGCCGGTGCGTCGATTGGGCCGGCTGCCGCAGCGACGGTGTGTCCAACCAGGCGAGCCCGCCTGTTTGACCCACCTGCGCCGGGTCAGTACCGTCCGGTCAGCAGGAGGAACGGCATGGTGCAGATCCGTCGGATGGGGCCGCAGATCGGCGTCGAGGTGACCGGTGTTGACGTGAAGGTACTGGACGATGCGGGATTCGCGCCGATCTACCAAGCCTGGCTCGACCATAACGTGATGGTGGTGCGCGACCAGGAACTGACCATCGACCAGTTCCTGCACTACAGCCGCCGCTTCGGACTGGTCGTGCCGCATCCGTCAAAGAGCACGCGGCATCCGGAGGTGCCGGAGATCACCCTGCTCGGCGTGAACAAGTTCGATGCCGACGGCCAGCTGAACGAGGCGATCTATCGCCGCGGCGCGGAGGGCTGGCACACCGACGGCGCCTACGACGCCGATCCGTTCAAGGCGACGCAGCTCTACGCACTGGCAATCCCAAGCACCGGTGGCGACACGTTGTTCGCCAACGGCTACGCGGCGTACGACGCGCTGCCGGAGCGGCTGAAACAGCGGCTCGAAGGGCGGATGGGCGCATTTACCTATGGCGGGCGGAAGAAGAGCCGTGCGCTGTTGAATGCGGAGGATCGCGACTGGCAGCCGGTGCGCCATCCGATCGTCCGCACCCATCCGGAGACCGGGCGGAAGTCGCTGTACTTCGATCCGGGCAAGATCGAATTGGTCGAAGGCGTGTCAGCGCAGGATAGCGATATGCTGATCGATGAGCTGACGGGCTACATGATCCAGCCGGACGGCGAATACCGCCACAAGTGGCGCGTCGGCGACATCGTCATCTGGGACAACCGCTGTTCCTATCATCGTGCGGCGGGCGACTACCCGCCGCACGAGGACCGCATCCACTGGCGCGTGTCCATCAAGGAGCGCGCGCAGGAGCGATTGGCGGCAGACTAGTCGGCGCCACCGCGAGCAGGCGGAATACTCTCGCGTCCGGCAGCGCCAGCCCCGTGGGAACGAGCCGGTTTCGCCACCGCCGGTCCAGCAATGCACTGTGTAACGCCTCGGTGACGAAGATCCCGCCTTCGTCCGGTCCCAGCGTTTCGAGGGACGAGCGCTGGACGCGTGCAGCGACCGCCATGCCCTTGCCATAGAGAAAGGATCGGAACGCACAGATCGCACCGCGGTGCAGCGCAAGATTGATCGCACAACCGATTCCGTCGCGCCTGCCGGCGGCGTTCCAGTCGGCGCTCAGCCGCTCTGCGGCCGCCATCGCATCGGCCGCGGCATCGAAGGTCAGACAATGGCTGTCACCGAGGCTGTAGCGGATGATGCCCCCAAACTCGTGGACCACCGCATTTATCATGTTCTCGAGCGTGGTCAGGATCCTCTCGATCACGGCGATCGGCTCGCTATCGGTGATGCGCGTGAAGCCACGCAGATCGGATAACAGTATGCAGGCATCAGGCATGATGCATGATCGATTGCGCTGCTCCACCCGATGGACCTCGATCGGATCCGTGAAGCCCTTGAAGGCAAAGCTGTCGACGCGGGACGCCTGGACCTCGGCCGGGATCAGGGCGAGCCGCGCCGCCGGCGTAAGGTAGACCTCATCGGCTGGTGTGATCGCCTCGATGCGCACGATGAGCGCCAGCACCTCGCCCAACATTTCGCCGTCCAGGTCGCCGATGTCGCCCAGTCCGATGACGATGCGCATCGACAGCCGGTCCTCGCCGCGAATGGGTTGCCCCAGACGTAGTGATTCCTGCATGGCGACCGCCGCCTTGGCTGCGGCCGTGACGCTCGGAAACTCCAGCCAGAACCCGTCGCCGGCAGCCTTGACGACCTGGCCTTTGTGTTCGGCCGCATAGCGCACGACCAGCACCCTGTGCTCGCGCAGGAGCGACTGCTGATCGTCGGCCCGCAGCGCGCGAAACCGGGACGTGGAGCCGGCAATGTCGGTCTTCATCAGGACGGCCGTACGCAGCGACGTCATCGGCACCCCCTGCATGTCGGCTGAGCCCCTCGTCAATTCCCGAGGGGCCGCCGGGATCAGCTCGCCGGCGTCTCGGCGGCGGGGAAGTTGCACTCCACCGCGATGCCGTCCGGATCGTAATAGAACAGCTGCGTCATGTTCAGCCGCGGCAGCACGCGCTCGTCGAACTTGATGCGGTGCTGCTCGAGGTTCGCCTTCATGTCCTTCAGCCCCTCGCAGGCGAAGGCGATGTGATCCAGTCGGCCGGTCTTCGCGGGATCCGTCGCGGCATCAGGGATCGGCGCGTTCTCCGGCCGGTGGCCGATCAGGTGCACCGTCGGCACGCCGCCGCAATACAGCCAATAGCCGGGAAAGCCGAGTGGCGGGCGATCGCCCGACCGACAGGCCGACGATGTCGGTGTAGAAGTCCTTCGTCGCCTCCAGATCGCGCGCCAGGATCGTGTAGTGATTGAGCGACATTGCAGGCATCTGCTGTTCCTCCGTCAGAACTGGTTTTCCGGCTCCAGGCCGAACAGGATCTGCCCGACCGACTTCGTAGTGCAGCTGCCGCCCCTGCGACTGCTGCGCCACCGTGTGGATGTCGCGCAGGCGCTGCTCGAACGGCTGCTCCTCGAACACCGCCATCGACCCGGCGGCATGATACAGCGTGTTGACGATCTCGCGCGACTGCTGGATCGCCCAGGTCGAGGCGAGCCGGATCATCGCGCGGTCCTCGCGGCGTCTGCGCGCCGGTGGCCTCGACATGTCCCCACGCCGCCTCCCACGTGGTGTGCAGGAAGGCGCGCGCCGACCGCCAGCGCGCCTCGCACTGCGCCAGCTGCGACTGGACCACGTTGTTCTCGCGCATCGGCTTGCGAGGCGCCGCGCGACACCTTGGTGGCCGGCAGGTCGAGGAAATCGCTCGATGCAGCCGCGCGCGATCCCCAGGCCCACGCCGGCGAAGCCGCAGGAATACAGCTGGTTGCTGCTGAAACGATACAGCAGCCCGTCCTCGCGCCGCTCGGCCGGATTGTCGCGCGAGGTGGAGAACCGCTGCGGCACGAACAGGTCCTTGATCACGTATTCGTTGCTGGCGGTGCCGCGCAGGCCGATCGTGTGCCAGATGTCGTGCATCTCCACGCTGGACTTCGGGAACAGCATGGTGCGCACCTTGCCGGTGCCCGCCACCGTCATGTGCGCGCCGAGCCACCTGGCGTGATGGCAGCCGCTGGCGAAGCGCCACTTGCCGCTGATGCGATAGCCGCCCTCGACCGGCTGCGCCTCGTACGGCGCGCCGGGTGGTCCCCACGCCAGGATGCCGGTGGGCGGGCCGAACATCTCGCACGCGACCTCGCGGTCCAGATACGCCGCGGTCATCGAGCAGCCGTTGTTCTGACCGACGCACCAGGCGACCGAGGCATTGATCTGCGCCAGCGCCTCGGTGACCTGCGTGAACAGCACCGGTCGCAACTCCGCGCCGCCGAGAAAGCGCGGCTGCAGCATGCGGAAGAAGCCGCCGTCGATCAGCGCCGCCACCACGTGTTCCGGCAATTCGCGCCGCTGCTCGATCTCGTCGCCGCGCCTCGGTCAGCAGCGGCGCCAGGTCGCGGGCGCGTTGGATGAAGTCGATATCGCTCATTTGCGTATCTCCGCGGCGAGGCCGCGCTGCCACGCGGCGCATCCTCCACCAACTCGTCATCGATCGCCGCAATCGACCGGCGCCCGGTCTCGAAGCCGAACAGTGCGAAGGCCATGCCGCACAGCACCAGCCAGGCAGCGAAGTACAGGAACGACGGCGTTACTGCGGCCAGCGTCGCCTTCGGCTCGATCACGTTCGACGTGCCGACGATCAGCGCCAGCCCAAGTGGGCCGATGATCTTGCCGATGCCGCCGAAGCCATAGGCCGATCCCATGCCGGTCGCGCGCAGCCGGGTCGGCCACACCTCGGCCATGTAGGGACCGATCAGCGCGAAGCCGCCGTCGTAGAAGAAGTCGCCGATCACGATCAGCAGCCAGAACACCGAAACGCCGCCGCAGCGTACTCCTGTGGCAACAGCCCCGCGCGCGGCGACGCAGACCGCAGCGCCGAAGCCGCACAGCATGCCGGTGTTGCGGCGGCCGAACAATGTCGGCCATGAAGGCGAAGCTGACCCGCCCGATGATCCCGGCGAGCTTCACCCACATGAACAGAAATGCCGCATGGGCCGGGGTGACGCCAAGCTGCAGCACGAACAGAGTCGGCGCCCATAAGCCGATGCCGTAGGACGCGGTCTGCGCGCCGATGCTCGCCATCCACGACACTGCCAGACTGCGCGGATAGCGGAACAATTCGCTCCACGCGGTCTTCTGCTGGCGCTTGCCGCTGCACCGGTATGCGGCAGCGATTCGGCGGGAACCTGCAATGCCCAGGCGAGCGACCGCCGCGCCTCCTCGCGCCGTCCCTGGCTCAGCAGCCAGTGCGGCGATTCCGGCACCCAGGCGCGCACCACCAGCGTGAACAATGCCGGCAGCAACGCCGACCAGGAACAGCCCGCGCCAGCCGATATCGGGTGTGAGAAACGCGGCGATCGCCGAAGCCAGCATCACGCCCAGGGGAATGCAGGCGGTGACCAGCCCGCCGATCGCGCCGCGCATGCGGGTCGGCACGAACTCCTGCACCAGAGGCAGATCGACGACATAGAGGCCACCGACGCCAAAGCCCACGAAGAAGCGGAATGTCGACAGGAAGATCCAGCCATTGTCCGGCGTGAAGGCGAGCACGCCGCTGGCCATGCGAGAAATTCAGCACTGTGGCGATGAACACCTTGCGCCGGCCGATCACATCGGCAAGCCGGCCCCAGATGAACGCACCGAGGATGGCGCCGACGCCCGACGACAACAGGATGATCGCCGATTCGCCGAACGTCAGGTTCCACGGCTTGATGATGAACGCGAGCACGAATCCGATCAGGAAGTAATCGAAGAACTCCAGCATGTCGCCGATGATCGCGGCGGCGATAATCTTGATCTGATTGCGGGTCAGGACCGGGCCTGATCCAGCCGCTCGAACATGATGGGCGTCCTCCGGGGGTGATTTCAAACGTTATGACAGACCGGTTCCCCCCGTCACGCAACCATGTCGCTCCAGCGCCTCCAGCACGGCGGCAATGCGTGCACCGGCAGTCGCCTCGGCGGCGCGCAGCGGCGGACGTACGCCGCGCCACACCGGCTCGCCCGTCATCGCGGCCAGCGTCGCCTTTAACAAGGGAATGCTGTCGACCGGCTGCACAAGCCTGCTCGACCGCCGTCTGCGCACCCGGCTCATGGAACAACCGGCGCAACAATGTGGGCGCCAGGTTGGCCATGCCGCAGATCGTGCCCTGCCCGCCGGCAGCAAGCGCGCGCGTTATCAGCACTTCAGCGCCGACCAGCGACGCGACGTCGGGGGCCGCCGCGCGGAACGCAAGGAAGCCCGAGAAGTCGCCGCTGCTGTCCTTCACGCCCGACACGATTGCGCCGTACCGCGCGCGCAGACGCCCCAGCACCGCGGGCGGCACAGGAACCCCGCTCACCTGCGGGATGTGATAGAGGCAGGCGCTCAGCCGGGGATCCGCGACGGCGTCGAACACCGCGGCAAAGGCGTCCTCGATCCCTTGAGGCGAAACACCGGCGAAATAGAACGGCGGCAGCAGCAGAGAGCGCGTGATCCCCAGCGCGAGCATCCCCTTGGTCAGCGTCACCGTGTCGGGGATCGCCGGAGACCCGGTGCCCAACGCGAGCCTGTTCGGCGCGATGCCCGCACGCAGCACAGCTTCGGCAGCGGCGAGACGCTCGGCCATCGAGAGCGATGGCCCCTCGCCACTGCTGCCGAACAGCACCAGCCCATCGCACCCCGCCCGCAGCAACCGATCCGCGTGGCGCGCCAGCGCGCCGTGGTCGATGGTGCCGGCGGCGTCGAACGGGGTTGTCGCAGCAGCCCATAAACCTGTGATCGCGGCCGGCATTGCTGTCTCCTGCACTGGTGGCCACCCTGCCATCGATCACCGTTTGCTGCCATCCCCGTGGCTTGCCGCGCGGTCTTGTCCTGACGATCCCATTCCTTACGATGGCGGCCATGCCACCTTCCCAGTCGTCCCCAGTGGACATCATCCTCGTCCACTCTTCCGACCTGCACGTCGATGACGAGAGCAACGCCACCAAGCACAACGACGGCACCGCGGGCCTGGCCGCGGTGCTCGCCGCCGCGCGCGAGGCCGGCGCCGACATCGTCCTGCTCGCCGGCGACACGTTCGACAACAACCGCGTCCCGGCCGCGGTGCTCGACCGGACCGGTCGCCTGCTGGCCGACGCCGGCCTCCCGGTGGTGATCCTGCCCGGCAACCACGACCCCGCGTTGCCGAACAGCGTCTTCGTCCGCGGCGGCCTCGCCGCCATCCCCAACGTTGCCGTCCTCGGCATCACGCACGACGAGGCGGTCGGCTTCCCCCACCATGACCTGGAGATCTGGGGCCACGCCCACCGCGACTACGAGAACATGGCCCCGTTGCGCGGCCCGCGCGCGCGCAGCACGCGCTGGCAGATCGCCATGGCGCACGGCCACTACGAGCCGCCGCATAACCTGGCGACGCCGCTGCGCCCGTCCTGGCTGTTCAGCGACGAAGCCATCGCCGCCACCGCGGCGGACTATCTGGCGCTGGGCCACTGGGATCGGCACGAGCGCGTCGGCGATGGCACGGTGCCGGCCTACTATTCCGGCTCACCCGATCTGGCGCAGACCGTCAACCTGGTCCGCCTGACGCACAACGGCGACGTGGTTGTCAGGCGCGAGGCGCTGCGCTGGAATCAGGTGTGACACTCACGCGTGTCGTGATCCTGACGGTTCAGACCCGACCGGTGCTGTCGTCGCGCGCGAGGCGAAGCAACCACGTTTAGAGTCGGAACACTGGTGGGGGCCATCCCATGACCTGTCTGCCGATCAACTTCAGCGCCAAATTCAGCCTGTTCGACGAACGATGGCAGCCGAAGGTCATCGCGGAAATGAACGACTATCAGTTCAAGATCGTGAAGCTGCAGGGTGACTTCATCTGGCACAGTCACCCGGAGACCGACGAGACGTTCATCGTCATCGAAGGCGAACTGAGAATCGATTTCCGCGATGGCGCAGTCAGGATTTCGGCCGGCGAGATGCTCGTCGTACCCAAAGGCACCGAGCATAAGCCTTGCGCCGAGAGCGAGGTGAAGCTGCTGCTGATCGAGCCGCGCGGCGTGGCCAACACCGGTGACCAGGGCGGCGAACGAACTGCCGCGGGCGACGTGTGGATCTGACACCACTATCCGTGCATTGCCGGTAGAACGTATGAGGAGGAACCCGCCATGCCCTTGCTGTGCGAGCGCACCGGCCCCGTCGCCGTCCTGACGCTCAGCCGCCCCGAGGCACGCAACGCCTGGTGCAGGAATTCCAGTCCGGCCTCATCCAGCGCCTGCCCGAACTCGAGGCCGATCCCGACGTGAGCTGCGTCATTCTCACCGGCGACGACAAGGGCGGCGCATTCAGCGCCGGCGCCGACCTGAAGAACCCGCGCACCCACACGATGGAGTCGGTGGCCACCTTTCTGAAGGACCTGCCGAATCGGCGCCGAGGCCATCCGATCCCGATGCTGACCGACTTCGCCAAGCCGATCATCGCCGCGGTGAACGGCTACGCCGTCGGCATCGGCTGCATCGTCACCTATTGCTGCGACATGATCGTCGCCTCCGAGCGTGCCGAATGGCGGCTGCCGCAGAGCGGCCTCGGCATCATTCCGGCGCAGGGCGGTGCAACGCGGCTGGCGCGCTGGGTCGGCAAGGGCCTGGCGATGCGGCTCGCCCTCGGCTTTCCGCTGAAGGCGGAAGAGGCGTATCGCATCGGCCTGGCGCAATGGCTGGTGCCGCACGATCGCCTGATGGCGCAGGCGATGGAGGTGGCGGAGCACATCGCGGCTGCCGCCGCTGGCGACGCGGCTCACCAAGGAGTCGCTGAACCGCGGCATCGACGTGCCGCTGGCCGATGCGGTGCTGGGCGATCTCTACCGCTTCGCCATGCTGGAACTGACCGAGGACAAGCAGGAGGCCCATCAGGCCTGGCGTGAGCGCCGTAAGCCAAGCTTCAAGGGACGCTGAAGGGAGCAACCCCATGCCGCAATCCGTTCGAGCCGTCGTCGTCGATCCGTCACGCAGCGAGCGGCTGACGATCCGGCCGGTCGACCTGTCGCCTGCCGAGAGCGGCGACGTCACCGTGCGCGTCACCACGATCTCGCTGAACCGCGGCGAGGTGAACCGCGCCCTGTCGCAGGCCGAGGCGGGCGCGCGCCCCGGCTGGGACTTCGTCGGCATCATCGAGGAGCCCGCCACGAACGGCAGCGGCCCGCCGGTGGGCACGCGCGTCGTGGGCATGCT
Source organism: uncultured Alphaproteobacteria bacterium (assembly GCA_963812075.1). Classification (GTDB taxonomy): domain Bacteria; phylum Pseudomonadota; class Alphaproteobacteria; order Acetobacterales; family Acetobacteraceae; genus JAMXLO01. The sequence goes on along the minus strand of CAWETN010000008.1, from coordinate 202,121 downwards.
GCCGACCGGAGCGTGGGCGGAGCGCATCCGTGCGCCGAGCCACGCGGTCGCGGCCTTGCCGGAGGCGGTGACCGACGCACAGGCAGCGACACTGCCCGTCGCGGGCCTGACTGCACTGCACGCGCTGCGCCAGGGCGGACTGCTGCTGGGCCGCAAGGTGCTGGTAGACGGTGCAACCGGCGGCGTCGGTCATCTCGCCGTGCAGCTTGCCGCCGCGGCGGGGGCCGAAGTGTACGGGCAGGTTCGCCGAGCCGATCAGCGCTCGATGATCAGGGCGTGGTGCGGCGAGCGCGTCATCGTGTCGCCGGACCTGCGCGCGGCGACATCGAGCGGACCCTATCACCTGATCCTGGATTCGATCGGCGGTTCGGCGCTCGCCGCGGCGCTGACGATGCTGCAACCCAACGGCACCTGCGTGACGTTCGGCGTGTCGGAGGCGCCGCAGACGACGATCGAAAGCGGCGCGTTCTTCCGCCAGGGCGGCGTGAAACTGTACGGCCTGATCCTGTTCCACGAACTGCGCCAGGTGGAGCCGGCCGGGCCCGGGCTGGCTTTGCTGGCGCAGGAGATCGCGCTGGGCCGGCTGCGCCCGCATATCGACGTCGAGGCGCCATGGACCGACATCGCCGGCATCGCGCGGCGCCTCATTGCGCGTGAGTTCCCCGGCAAGGCCGTGCTGCACGTGACCTGAGCGCGCAGCGCAGTCCCGCTATCCCTCGTAGTGCTCGGCCACCAGCCGGTCGAGCAGGCGCACGCCGAACGCCGTCGCACCCTTCGGCACGCAGGGCGAGTCCTTGCTGCTCCACGCCACCCCGGCGATGTCCAGGTGCGCCCACGGCTTCTGGTTGACGAAGCGCTGGATGAACTGCGCCGCGCTGATCGAGCCGGCCGGGCGTCCGCCGATGTTCTTCATGTCCGCGATGTCGGAGCGGATCAGCCGGTCGTAGGCGTCGTCGAGCGGGAACCGCCAGACCTTCTCATCGGTCGCCTTGCCCGCCTCCGACAGCTTCTGCGCCAGCGCATCGTCGTTGCTGAACATGCCGGCGTATTCGTGCCCGAGCGCCACGATCATCGCGCCGGTCAGCGTCGCCAGGTCGACCATGAAGCGCGGGTCGAATTTCTGCTGGCAGTACCAGAGCACGTCGGCGAGCACGAGGCGCCCTTCGGCGTCGGTGTTGATCACCTCGATCGTCTGGCCGGAGTAGCTCTTCACCACGTCGCCGGGACGCTGGGCGGTGCCGGACGGCATGTTCTCCACCAGGCCCACCAGGCCGACCGCATCGACCTTCGCCTTGCGCCCGGCCAGCGCCGCCATCAGCCCGACCACCGTGCCGGCGCCGGCCATGTCCCACTTCATGTCTTCCATGCCGCCGGCCGGCTTGATGCTGATCCCACCGGTGTCGAAGGTGACGCCCTTGCCGATGAACGCCACCGGTTTGCCCTTGGCCTTGCGACCATTGCCCGAGGCGCCGTTCCACTGCATGACGACCATGCGCGGCTCGTTCGCGCTGCCTTGTGACACGCCAAGCAGCGCGCCGAACCCCAACCGGGCCATCTCACGCGGGCCCAGCACCTCGACCTTCAGCCCGAGTTCGCTGAGCTTCTTGCAGCGGTCCGCCATTTCCGCCGGGTTGAGGACGTTCGGCGGCTCACTCACCAGGTCGCGCGACAGGAACACGCCCTTCGCCACGCCGTGCAGCGGCTCCCAGGCCGACTTGGCGCGCGGCGGGTCGGAGGTGAGCAGCGTCAGCTTGCTGAGTTTCGGCTTGTCCTCAGGCTTTTCCTTGGTGCGGTACAGGTCGAACCGGTAGGCGCGCAACGCGGCCCCGAGCGCCACCTCCGCCACCTGCGCCGGCGCCAGCGCGCCGGTTGCGACGCAGCCGGCCGGCTCCACCGGCAGCGCCGCCGCAGCGTGCCCGCCAGCTTCGTTCAGCACGCAGGTGGAAAGCTCCCCGGGCTTGCCGAGCCCCACGCCGACGACGCGCGACAGGCCGGCGCCGGGCGCGAGGATCGTGCACGTCTTGCCCTTGCCGCCCTTGAATTCCGCGGCTTTGAACGCCCGACCGATCGCACCGCCGGTCGCCTCATCCGCCTGCTGCCACAGACCCGACGGCATTTCGCCTTCGCCAATCAGCAACACAAGCGCTCCGGACTTCGGCAAGCCTGGCTTGGCGAAGGCGATCTCCAGCATTGTAAAACTCCCCCTGACGTTCGCACGTTCCGCGACGAATGTAGCAGCGGTCCCTGCCTTTGCCATGCCCGGTCCAGCCGGCTATCTGCACCGTCGATGGCCGAATTGCTGCGCGACGATCCTTCCGGAATTGCGCGCGCCGCCGCCCTGCTGCGCGACGGGGCGCTGGTGGCGTTCGGCACCGAAACGGTCTACGGCCTGGGAGCGGATGCCACGAACGATCGCGCGGTCGCCGCCATCTTCGCCGCCAAGCGGCGCCCGCGGTTCAATCCGCTGATTTGCCATTATCCGGACCTGGACTCGGCGCTGATCGACGTTCAGGCGGCGGCGCAGTTCCGACTGCTCGCGGAAGCCTTCTGGCCGGGACCGCTCACGCTGGTGCTGCCGCGCCGCGCCGACAGCAAGGTGAGCCTGCTGGCGAGTGCCGGCCTCGATACCCTGGCGGTGCGGGTTCCGGCACACCCGGCCGCGGTCGCATTCCTGCGGGAAACCGGGTGCGCCGTCGCGGCGCCGTCAGCCAACCTCTCCGGCCAGGTGAGCCCGACCACGGCAGCGCACGTGACGCGAGATCTGGGTGAGCGCATAGCGGCGGTACTGGACTGCGGAGCCTGCCAGGTGGGCATCGAATCCACGGTGCTCGATCTGTCGGCATCGGATCCGGTGTTGCTGCGGTCCGGGGGCACGACGGTGGAAGCGCTCGAGGCCGTCATCGGACCGATCGGCACGCCAGCGGACACGGACGGCGCGCCGCGCTCTCCGGGAAGGCTGGCCTCGCACTACGCACCAAGGCTGCCGGTACGGCTGGAGGCGACAGACGTGCGGCAGGACGAAGCGCTGCTTGCGTTCGGCCCGCCGCTGCCGGGTGCCGGTGCAGTCTTCCGGCTGAGCGACCAAGGCGACGTTGCCGAAGCCGCCGCCCGGCTGTTCGCCGGATTGCGGCAGCTGGACACCGAAGGCGAGGCACGCGGGTTGGCGCGGATCGCGGCCATGCCGGTGCCGGATCGAGAGCTTGGGCGCGCGATCAACGATCGCCTGCGCCGGGCGGCCACGCGCGAGCGATAGTCCGGCGGTTGCCACCCGCCCCCAAATCGTGCTTCACAGCGCGCTTCCCTGCCGGGCGGCGAGGCATCGCCCCCGGCTATGTCCGCGCTGTGCGGGCCTCCAGCCATAGGGAGAGCATGATGCCGCTATACGAATGCGTGCTGATCGCACGCAACGATGTGACGCAACAGCAGGTCGAAGGCATCGCCGACGGCATCGCCGCCCAACTCGAAGTCGAAGAGGGCGCGATGAAGAAGCGCGAGTACTGGGGCCTGCGTGGCCTGGCCTACCGGATCAAGAAGAACCGCAAGGGCCACTACATGCTGCTGGGCCTGGACGCGAAGCCGGCCTTCGTCAGCGAGATGGAGCGCCAGCTCGGGCTCAACGAGGACGTCCTCCGCTTCATGACGATCCGCGTGCCGGAGATCGAGGAGGCGCCGTCAGCCATCCTGTCGCGCAAGTCGGACGAACGTGAACGCAGCTTCCGGGGCCCGAAGCCCGCCGGTCGCTTCGACAGCGGCCGCCGCCGTGGCTTCGACGAGCGAGAGGAATTCCGTGCGCGCGACGAATTCCGCGACGAGTTCCGCGTCGGCGCCGAGGAGTAGGCCATGTCCGAGAGCACCGAGATCAATCCTGCCGCACGCCGTGCCGCCGTCGGCGCCCGGCGGCCGTTCCACCGCCGCCGCAAGTCCTGCCCGTTCTCCGGCCCGAACGCGCCGAAGATCGACTACAAGGACGTGCGCCTGCTGTCGCGCTTCCTGTCCGAGCGGGGCAAGATCGTCCCCAGCCGGATCACCGCGGTGTCCGCCAAGAAGCAGCGGGAACTGGCGGTAGCGATCAAGCGCGCCCGGTTCCTGGCGCTGCTGCCCTACATCGTGAGCTGACGGAGAGCGTCATGGCCGATGTTGAACTGGTCCTGCTCCAGCGTGTCGAGAAGCTTGGGCAGATGGGCGACGTGGTGAAGGTGCGGCCGGGTTTCGCCCGCAACTACCTGCTGCCGCAGAAGAAGGCGCTGCGCGCCAGCAAGGACAACCTCGCGCGCTTCGAGCAGGAGCGCGCCCAGCTCGAGGCGCAGAACCTGAAGCGCCGCGAGGAGGCGGAGCGCGTCGCCGAGAGGGTCACCGGGCTTTCGGTGGTGATCATCCGCCAGGCCGGCAAGTCGGGCAGCCTGTACGGCTCGGTCTCCGCGCGCGACGTCGCGGAAGCGACCACCGCGGCCGGGTTGACCATCAACCGCCAGCAGGTGGCGCTCGAGCATCCGATCAAGACCCTGGGTCTCTCCCGGGTTCGCGTTGCGCTGCACCCCGAGGTTTTCCTGCCGGTCGTCGTGAACGTGGCGCGCAGCCAGGAAGAGGCGGAGCGCCAGGCGCGCGGCGAACGGATCGGCGCCGAGGCCGAGGAAGAGGAGGAGACGCTCGATCCGGCGACGCTGTTCGAGGCCGGAGCGGAGCCGGAGCAGCCGCCTGCCTGACGCCCACCCGCGCGGCATGAGCAACGCAGTCGCCTCGATGACCGGATTCTCCCGCGCCGAGGGCGGCACGGACGGCCTCGCCTGGATTTGGGAACTGCGCAGTGTCAACGGCCGTGGGCTGGACCTGCGCTTCCGCCTGCCGGCCGGATGGGATGCGCTCGAACCCACGCTGCGCGAGGCCGCCGGCAGGCTGCTGAGGCGAGGCAACGTGACCGCCAACCTGACCCTGAAGCGCGACGGCGCGGCGCGCATGGTGGTCGACGAGGTGGCGCTCGAGCAGATCCTCGCGCTGACGACGGATCTGCACCGGCGCATTCCCGGCAGCACCGCGCCGCGCGCCGAGGCGCTGCTGGGCCTGCCGGGGGTGATCAGGACTGCGCAACCGGATGAGGCTGTCCCCGACGCGGTGCCGGTTGCTGCCGGGTTCTCCGCCGCGCTCGCCGCACTCGTCGAGACCCGCCGGGCCGAGGGGGCGCGGCTTGCCCGGACGATCGGCGGATTGCTGGACGAGATCACGTCGCTGCACGGGCAGGCGACCGCCGAGGCGGCCGACCAGCCGGCGGCACAGCGGGCACGGATGATGGAAAACCTTGCCGCGCTGCTGCGTGAAGCGCCCGGCCTGCCGGAAGAGCGGATCGCGCAGGAGGTCGCACTGCTGGCCTCGAAGTCGGACGTGCGCGAGGAGCTCGACCGGCTGGACAGCCACATCGCGGCGGCGCGGTCGCTGTTGCAGGAGGCCGCGAATATCGGCCGCCGCTTCGACTTCCTCGTGCAGGAATTCAACCGCGAGGCCAACACGCTGTGCAGCAAGTCGGCTTCGGTGGCGCTGACGGCGACCGGCCTCAGGCTCAAGGCGACGATCGAGCAGCTGCGCGAGCAGGTGCAGAACATCGAATGATGCTGCACGCATCGGCCGGAGCGATGGCCTGGCGGTTGCGGTTGTGACCGGGATCGAGCATCGCGGCGTCTGCCTTGTGCTCTCCGCGCCGTCCGGTGCGGGCAAGACGGCGATCGCCGATGCCCTGGTGGCAAGCGAGCCGGACCTGCTGCGTTCGGTCAGTGTGACCACCCGCGCCGCCCGACCGGACGAAGTCGATGGGGTCCACTATCATTTCGTGGACCAGCCGGAATTCGACCGTATGACGTCAGCAGGCGAGCTGTTGGAATGGGCTCGCGTGCTGGGCCGGCATTGCTATGGCACGCCGCGCGCGCCGGTCGAACGGGCGCTGCGCGACGGCACCGACGTCGTCTTCGACATCGACTGGCAGGGGCACCGGCAGCTCCGGGCGGCGCTGCCCGGCGATATAGTCGGCGTGTTCATCCTGCCGCCGACGCTCGGCGAACTGGAGCGTCGGCTGCACCACCGGTCGGGAGACGATGCGTCGGAGATCGCCCGGCGCATGCAGCGGGCACGCGACGAGGCCGGCCACTGGCCGGAATACGACCACGTGGTGGTGAACGAGATCCTGGACGCGGCTGTCGCGGCGGTGCGCGCCGTGCTGCATGCGGCACGGTCGGCGACGGGACGGCTGACCGGGCTCAGGCCGTTCGTGGAGCGGCTGTAGCGAGCAACCCGGCCAGCCGGTCGAATTCGGCCACCGAGAGCGTCTCCGCCCGCCGCTCCGGCGAGATTTCCGCCGCGTGCAGCAACGCTTCGCCGCCAAGTGCCTTCAGCGCGCCGCGCAGCATCTTGCGGCGCTGTCCGAATGCGGCGGCGGTCAGCCGCTCCATCGCCTGGAACAACTCCGGCGCGGGCTGGTGCGGATGCGGCACAAGGCCGACGACGGCCGAGAAGACCTTGGGCGGCGGCACGAAGGCGCCAGGCGGGATGCGGATCAGCAGCTCCGCATGACAGATCCACTGCGCCAGCACCGCCAGTCGTCCATAGGCCGGCATCTCCTTCTCGGAGCAGATCCGTTCGGCTACCTCCTGCTGGAACATCAGCGTGAGTCGCTCGAACTCGCCGGCGCGCCGCAGCCAGCCGATCAGCAGCGGTGTCGCGATGTTGTAGGGCAGGTTCGCGACCACCTGACGTGGCGCCGGGACCAGCGACGCCAGGTCAAGCGACAGCGCGTCGCCGGAGACGACACGCAGGCGACTGCACGAGGCCGCCAGCTCCTGCATCGCGGCGACTGCGCGCGCGTCGATTTCGACGACCGTCACGCTCGCCGCGTCGGAATGCAGCAGCCCGCGGGTCAGGCCGCCGGGCCCCGGGCCGACCTCCAGCACGTGCTGTCCGGTCAGCGGGCCAGCCGCCCGCACGATGCGCTGGATCAGGTTGGTGTCGAGGAGAAAGTGCTGTCCGAGCGAACGCCGCGCTGCCAGCCGATGCCGCGCGATAACCTCGCGCAGCGACGGCAGCGACTCAGGCGCCGCCGGCACGCAGGTCGATGGTGGCGTGACGGCGCAGATTGGCGAGCAGCTGCCGGGACAGGAGCTCGACGCGCTCGTTCAGCAACTGCGCCTGCACATCCTGCTTGCTCTGCTGTGCCATGTTCTTCTCTTCGCGCGAGCAGACGATCATCACGGCTATGCCGTCACTGGTGACCATCGGCTGGGTGGCGCGATCGAACGGCAGGCTCGCGAGTATCTGGCGGAACGCCGGCGGATTGACGCTCTCCAGACGTACCTCGCCGGGATCCGCCGGGCGCGGCGAGTTGTTGGCCTTGGCAGCCTGCTCCATCTGCTCGCAGCTGTGCACGCTCGCACCGACGCTGCGGGCCTTCTCGAGCGCCTGCTTCTGCTGATCGGTCGGCGCCTGCGGATTGAGCGCGCTGGTGAAGGGAAAGAACACCTGGCGCAGCGACACCGCCGTGCCGACGTCGCGGCCGATCTCCCGCCTGCCCTGCAGGTTCACGATGGATATGCCGCCAGGCACCTTCACCGGATTGCTGACGGCTCCCACCGGCATTTCGGCGACGAGGCGTGCCACGTCGGGATCGAGCTGGTTGGACTGCACCCAGCCCAGCGAGCCACCCTGCAGCGCCGTCTGATTCTGGCTGAACTGCGCGGCAACCACCGCGAAGGCCGCGCCGGCGCGCAGTTCGCTGATCACGGTCTCGGCGAAGCGCTGCGCATCCGCCGCCGTTGCCGGGTCGTCGACCGGGATGAAGATTTCGCCGACCCGATACTCTGGCTTGCCCACCTGCTGGGCGAGCAGACGCTGCTGCTCGGTGACTTCGGCGTCGGTTATCTTCACCTGGTCGCCAAGCTGTTCGCGCAGCACCTGGGTCCAGCCCAATTGCGTGCGCAGCTGGTCGATCAGCGTCCGGTAACCGGCGCCACCCGCCATGAGCTTCTGCCGCAGCGCACCTGGGGGAAGGCCGTTTCGCGATTCGATGCCCTGTATCGCTTCGGCGATGGCCTTGTCCTGGATGACGATGTGCCGCCGCTGCACCTCCTGCATGCGGAGCTTCTCGTCGATGAGCTGGCGCGTGATCTGGTGCTTCAGCCGATCCAGCACATCCGGGGTCATGGGCAGTCCGGTGGACAGGGCAAAGAGCCGCGTGCGGCTTTCGACATCGGCGTTGCTGATCACATCGCCATTCACCACGGCCACGATCCGCATGCCCTGCCCCGCCTGTGGCGGTGGCGGCGTGACAGCGAGTGCCGCGGCGGGCGACAGCAAGAGCCAGCCGATCGCGAACCATTTGGATGTGGTGCCAGTCATAGTCCGATCCCTGTCAGTCAGAGCGCCTTGAAGCCGAACTGCCCAACCGTCTTGAAGGTCATCTGAATCAGCGCGGTGGTCGCCCCGTGGTCGCCGTTGTAGGAGGTGTATCGCTTCAGGACCCGCACGTCGAAGATGTAGCACTCATCTTCGTAGGCAGCGTCGGCGCCCACCGAAACCATCTGGCTCAGTTCGATGTTGCGTCGCATCCAGCCGCTCACCCGATAGTTGTTCCAGGTCGACGAGGCGCCGATGGTAATCTCATTACGCGGCGTGAAGAAAGGGGAGGTGATCGGTGGCGGCGGCGGCTGATCGAACAGCGTGTAAGGGTTGAAGCTGCTGTAGAAGTAGCCGGCGGTCACGGTGAACTTGGGTACGCCCACGCTTGCCAGAGCGTCCGCCATCCGGGTCTGCAGCGACTTGTGGTCGAGCCTGGTCCGATAGGTCAGGTTCAGCCAGCGGGTCGGCGCGAAACTGGCGCGCGCGACGATATCCGACACCGAGTTCGTGCAGGCCGGAAAGCTCGGGAAACTGGTTGTCCGGGCCGGTGCGATAGGATTGTCCAAGCAACCCGTCGAACGTGGTGCCGGCAAGATACCAGGTGGTGTGCAGCGCGACGTTCGCCCGCACGCCGCCGTCCAGCCGATCGACCCCCGGATAGCGGTTGAACCCGAACAGGTTGGCGTCGGAGAATTCCAGATCGAGGCTGTCCTCGTTCGGGTACTTGTTGACCTGGCTGTTGCCCACCTGCGGCCCGACGACGAGCTGCGCGATCGGCTCGACGATCTGGGTGCCCCACGCGCCCGAAATCGCGCATGAACGGCCAGCGGAATTCGAGCGCGGCCTGCGGCTGGGCGCGCGCCGCATCCACCTGGCTCTTTGGTCCGAAATTCGGCTGCTGGTTGAAGTTGCTTGCGTCGTAGCCGATCACGTCGCTGTGCAGCGTGAACTTCCACAGGTCGCCCAGCGCGCCGACGAAGGGCCTGGACCACTCGGCCGTCAGGTTCGCCCGCCTGGTGTTGGTGCCCAGGGTGCGCAGCACGTTGAAGGCGCCCGCCTCGATGCTGAGGCGCCCGCCCAGCGAGTCGGGCTGGCCGAAATAGCTGTACTGGTAGCGGGGCAGAACCAGCGGCAGCTTGTCGCTGACGATCAGGTCGTTCAGGCTCTGGTAAAAACGGAAGTCGAGCCGCGAATAGGCGCCCTGCCCGAACCCTTCGGCATAGAGCTGGGTAGTCAGCAGATTCGGGTCGGTACCGAGCCGGCCGGCGAGGTGGTAGTCGCGAATGTAATCCGAGGACGAGGCGCGGGCCGCCGAGAAGCCCCACCGCCAGGTATCATCGACGTTGAACTGGCCTTTCGAAAAGACCGCCGCCTGTACCGAGTTGTCGAGGTATCCGAGCGAGCCGTCGATCGCGAAGGTGCCGCTGTTGAACCGGCGCCGGTATTCGGCCTCGAGTGCCGGCCCCGCGCTCGTGGTCATCGTCGGGGTGAAGGTGGCGTCCGACTGGTCGTCGATGACCCAGTAGTACGGCTGGGCGAAGAACGCCCCGAGGTGCGACGATCCGCCGAATGACGGCATCAGCAACCCGCTGGCCCGCTTCACCGACGGATCGGCGTGCCAGAAATACGGCATATAGCCCACCGGGATTCCGTACATCTCCAGCACGGCATCCTGGTACTCGATCTTCTTGTGCTCGAGATCCTGGACCGCCGAAAGTGCCCGGATCTGCCAGAGCGGCGGCCTGCTGGGATCGTCCTTGCACAGGTTGCAGGTGGAATAGACAACGCGCGACAGCTCGTTGAGCTTCCCCTCGGTGCGGCGCGCGCCGTTCGCCGCCAGCCGGCCGTTCTCGGCCAGTATCGCCCGCATGTCGCGCAACACGCCGTTGTTCATGTCCTGGGTCAATTCGGCGTATTCGGCGAACAGCACCTGGCCGTCCGGCTCGAGCAACGCGACATTGCCCTTGGCGGCCGCCACGCCGGTGTTGCGGTCGAACGTGATGCGGTCGGCGCGCAGCACATGGTCGTTCTGCCAGGCTTCGACATGGCCCTGGGCGATGACCAGGGCGTTCTCCCGATCGTACTCGACCGAGTCCGCCGTGAAGGTGACCGGCTGATCCCGGCCGGCCTGATGCTGTGCACCGGTATTCGTCAGATTGTTCAGCAGTTGCGCCCGAGCCATTCCCGGCTGCGCCAAGCCCGAAGCAAATGCCAGGAGCCACAGCATCCATCTGAGCATCGGAACGCGTCTGGCTTCCGCCATGCCTAACCGTCCTCCGTATGCAGCAGCAACGCGACCGCAACCATCAGGCCTGAGACCGCCGGGGCCCAGGCGGCAAGTCCAACCGGCAGGGCGCCGGACTGGCCGAATTCCTCGGCGACCTTGGAGACCAGAAACAGCGCGAAGCCGGTTGCGATGCCGCTGGCGATCATCTTTGCCACACCGCCGCGTCGCGCCGGACGCATCGAGAAGCCCGCGCCGACCAGGGCCATTGTGCCACACAGCAGCGGCAGGGCCAGCAGCGCCTGAAAGTGCAGTCGGTGGCGGATGGAAGAGAACCCCGAGCGATTGAGCAACGCGATGAAGTCCGGCAAGGTCCAGAACGACAGCGTATCCGGTGAGGCGAAGCTTTCCTGCACGCGCGCCACGGTGAGGTCGGTCGGCACGCTGACGGTGGCAGGCGGCTCCGGCATCTGTTCGGGCCGGATCACGCGCGCGTCCTGCAGATGCCATGCGCCGGCAGCCAGCGTCGCCTTGCCAGCCTCGATGCGGCTGAGCAGCCGGTCGTGGCCGTCCAGACGGAACAGGCTGACCTGCGACGCGGTCAGCAGCTTGCCATGCAACTCGACGCCATGCGCATGGAAAATGGCGACGCCCTGCGGCGCCAAGGAGTGGTCGGACTGCCGCAGCCACAGCTGGCCCCCGGTCAACGCCAGCGGTCCGCTGCCGGACCTGAGATAGGTGTTGTCCATCGCCTCGGCGCGGCCAAACATCACCGACGACAGCGGGCTCACCGCCATTGTGGCGACCAGGCCGAGTGCTACGGCACAGAGCGCAGGAGCGGCGAGGAATTCCCAGGCGGAAACGCCGGCTGCGCGCGCAACGATGAGCTCGGATGAGCGCGTGAGCCGCCAGAAGCACAACATGCCGCCGAGCAGCACAGCGAACGGCAGCACCTGCATGGCAATGTAGGGCAGGCGCAACCCGGCGATCTCGGCGACCAGGGTGAAGGTCGCCTCCGGTCGCGAAACCGAGCGGCGCAGCAACTCGATGAAGTCGAACAAAGCCACCAGGCCGGCGAGCGCGAGCAGCATGCCGATTACCGCGCCGGCAAACTGGCGTGCCATATAGATCGACAGCGTGATCGGCGGCGCCATGCGCTCAGGTCGCCTCGAGAGCCTGGCGGCTGCGCTGCGGCCATTGCGGCCCAAACAGCATCCAGGCGCAGATGACGCCGGGCAGAACCGTCTGCAGCCACATCAGCGGCAGCATGGCATTGTTGCGCGCAGCGAGGTTTTCGACGGCAAGACCGGCCGCCAGCAGAGTCACCATCGCGCCGATCGCCGCCAGTGGGCGTGCCATGCTGCCGTGTCGGCGAAACGTCCCGCTGAGTACCGCGAACAGCGCGATCAGCGTGTACGACACGGCGCTGAGCGGCGTTGCCAGCCGCTTGTGCCCCTCGGCGATCCACTTGTCGATGTCGCGTCCACCGGGCGGATGCGGATCCAGCAGCTCCCCCAGCGACGCCTCCGACATGTCGCGCAGGCGCTCGTTGGAGCCCGCCTGATTGTCGGCAAGGTCGATCTCGTTCTGCCCGAACGTGAGCACGTTCAACCGACCCGTCTGATGATCGATCTCCTGGCGGCTGCCGCTGACCAGCACGACGCGCGGGCCGGTCGGTCCTTCGACCAGGCGCCCGCTCTCGGCGATGATCGTCGCGTGTGCGGACTTGTCCCTGCCGTCGTCCACCAGGATGCCGCGCAGCGTGCCGTCGGGATCGCGCGACCTCACATAGACCGTGAGGTCATCGTTCACCTGCGTGAACACACCCTCCTGCAGCAGGAACGCCGCCATGCGATTGCGGATTTCCCACTGGTACTGCCGAAACGCGGTGAGGCTGGCGGGCACGATCCAGAGCGTCAGCGCATAGCCACAGGCAACCGCGATCGCGGCCAGTGCCAGCGCCGGGCGACTCAAGGCGAACGGCGACAGGCCGGCCGCCCGCATCACAGTGATCTCGCGGTCGCCCGAGAGCCGTTGATAGACGAATTGCGTCACGACAAAACAGGTGATCGGCAGGATCACCGCCACGAAACTCGGGATCAGCAGGCCGGTGAGCTGTACAAACACCAGAACGGAAAGCCCGCGATTCACCACAAGCTCGACGAACCGCAGCGATTGGATCAGCCATACCAACGCGGTGAGCCCACCCGTCACCGCGACCAGCGCCAGCAACAGCTGGCGGAACATGTAGCCGTCGACCTGCGTGACGAATCTGCCTGAGCGCATTATTCGAGACGAATCCCTCGCAGCTGCACAAAGGTTGTGCGTCAGCAGATGCTGCGATGCAAGCTCGCAGACCATGCCGGCATCGGAGGCAATTCCCTTGAACGATGCGGCATGCAACCGTTCCGGGTTGCAGGGGACATCATAGCGCCTGCGTGCGTGTGAGCGATGCAGCCCAACGCATGGCTCCCGGCCACAGTCCGCACACGGCCCGGATCGATGGCTGGAGCGCCGGCGTCACGCAAAGTCGATGAATTATCGAAGCGAACCGCAGCTGACGCGACAGGCCGGCGGCCAGACGTCGATGATAGGTTTCGGCATCGCCGCCGGCGAGCCATGTGCGGGCGGCCAGCCCACCGCTGGCGAGCGCCAGCGCGACCCCATCGCCCGTCAGCGAACCGATCACGGCTGCCTGATCACCGAGACGGAACAGGCCCGGCAGATCGCCGCCTTGGGGAACATGCAGATATCCGTACGGCAATCCCGCAATGGCCGATGGTCGGTCGCGCAGCGTGCGCGCGGCTGTCAGCCGTTCGCGCAGATGCGGGCATTCGTTCATCAGATCGTCGATCAGGTTCGGCCACTTTCCACCGACGGCGCGCAATCGTGCCGCGGGCAGCGACATGCACAGGACGACCTGATCCGCTTCCACCTGCTGCAGGCCGGCATAGCCGCCCTCGAACAGTATCAGCTCGATGTGGCCGCGCAGCGCCGCACGCTGTGCAGGCGCGAGTTCATAATATGTCTTGAACCCGACAAGGCCGATCCCGCGCTCCGGCCGTCCGACGCCGCGCACGTCATGCTTGCCCGTCGCAAGGAAGAGCGTGTCTGCGACCGTGCAGTCCGACGCGCCGCAGTCCAGTTCCAGACCTGCGCTGCGGTCACGGACCGATCGCACATGGCGGCCGCGCAACACCACGGCACCGCGTCTCTGTGCCTGCCGCAACAACGCTTCGTCCAGCGCACGTCGCGAGAGGCCGCGGCCGACGAACGGCAGGTGCGTCGTCGCAGCGCGCCTGCCCTGGATCAGCCGCACCGAGGTGATCTCGGTCGCCGCGGACAGATCGACGCCCAGGTGCACGAGAGTCTCGACCGCCTCGGCACTGAGGAAGTCGCCGCACACCTTGTCCATCGGAATTGCATTGCGCTCGATGAGCGTGACCTCACGCCCTGCCGTCGCGAGATCGATCGCCGCGGCGGCGCCGGCCGGGCCGCCGCCCACGATCACGACGCCGGGCAATGGCGCGCCACGCAGAGCCGGAACGGCACATGCCAGGTGACCTCGGCGTCGCCTTCCGCAAACCCGGCCGCACGCAGCAGCCGATGCCAATCCTGCGGGACGAAGGCGCGCGCGATGGAAATGCGACCGTCGCTCAGGACGAAGCGATGCCAGCGCGCCGCCCAGGCGAGCACGCCGAACCCATAATACGGCAGCCAGTGCCGGTGCAGATCGCCGATGAACCAGCCGCGCCGCGCCTGCGCCTCCATCCAGGCGATGAACCGCACCACCATCGCGTCATCCAGATGATGGGTGAACTGTGAGCTGACGATGAAGTCGAACGAGTCGGTCACATCGAACACGTCGCTGTTCCGATAGACGATGCCGGCGCTCGGCTCGGTCGCCTCCTGCGCCGCCCGGATCGCCCATGGATTGAGATCGATGCCCTCGAGCCGCGCCGTGATCCCTCGCCGCGCGGCCCATCGCTGCACGCGGCGCAGCGCATCGCCGTGACCGCATGCGACATCGAGCAGCGAGAACGCCTGCAACCCCGCGGTTTCGCGCGCCAGCCAGTTGAGCATCGGCCGGTGCGTCAGCGTCACGGTGTTGACCCGCGCCAGATCGCGCAGGCAGCGTCGATAGTCCTCGAAGTCGGCGCAGTCGGTGTCCATCCGCTCGTCGGCGGTGCTGCGGGCTGCGGAACTCATGGCCGATGGAACGCGAAGGTTTCCACGCTCAGTCCGGGACCGAACGCCATCGCCATGCCATCGCCGGTGGCCACCGACGACCGCAGGATGCGCTCCAGCACGAACACCAGTGTCGCCGACGACATGTTGCCGAAGTCGTGCAGCACGTTGCGCGAATGGCGCAGCGCGTCCGGGCCAAGCTGCAGTGCGTGCTGCACGGCATCCAGGATCGAGCGGCCGCCGGCGTGCACCGCCCACAGTGCGATATCCTCGGCGTTGCGCTGGCCGAGCATGCGCGTGCCATTCTCCTTCAGCCAGCGGCGGATGCGGCCAGGCACCTGACCGGACAGATGCATCTCGAAGCCCTGGTCGCCGATGTGCCAGGTGATCAACTCGGCGCTCCGCGGGATCACGTCGGCGCGGAAGTGCCGAAGCGCGAGGCCGACCGGTTCGGCGGAGACGAGGCAGGCGCCGCAACCGTCGCCGAACAGCAGGAAGCTCAGCATCTTCTCGAGTTCCCACTGCTCCTGCAGATGCAGGCTGGACAGCTCGAGCGTGACCACCAGCACCTTCGCGTGCGGTTCGGAGCGGACGATGTGGCGTGCGAGCTTCAGCGCGTTCACCGCCGCGAAGCAGCCCATGAAGCCCACGATCGTGCGCTCGACCGAGAGCGACAGGCCGGCATCGTGCATGATGTCGAAGTCGAGCCCCGGCGCAGTGAAGCCGGTGCAGCTCGCCACGATCAGATGGGTGATTGCGCCGCGCTCCGCTTCGATGTCGAGCTTCAGGATAGCCTGCCGCGCCAGCGTCAGTGCCGACTCACGGTAGCGGGCCATGCGCGCGCCGGTGGTGGGGAAGGCACGTCGCAGATAGAAGCCCTCGCTGTCCAGCACGCGATCGCGCGGCTTGGGTCCCGGGGCGAAGAACGAGAAGCGGTGCTCGATGTCGGCGAGGTCGGCCATGCGGTCGAACAGCGCTCGGCTGCGCGTATCGGCCAGTGCAGTGCGGGCGAAGTCCACGAACTCGGCGTGGATGTCGTGCGGGGGCACCGCGGTGCCGATGCGATTGAGCCAGGCCTCGGTATCGGTCTGCCGATGGACGTCTATGGCAACACCTTGCCGGGATTCATGATCCCCAGAGGGTCGAGCGCCGCCTTGATCCGCTGCATCACCGCCAACTCCGCCCCGCCGCGCCAGTCGGGCATCATATAGGGCTTCAGCCGGCCGATCCCGTGTTCGGCGGAGAAGCTGCCGCCGAAAGCGCGCACCACCTCGTTCACCGTGTCCATGATGGCGTGATCCTGCGCCAGGAACCACGCCGGATCGGCATCCACCGGCTGGGCGAGATTGAAGTGAATGTTGCCGTCGCCCATGTGGCCGAACGGCACGGCGCGAATTCCCGGCATCAGCGCCTCGCACGCCGCGGTGGCGCGGCGGATGAACTCCGGCACCTTTGACACCGGCACCGACACGTCGTTCTTCACGCTGGCGCCCTCGCGCTTCTGCGCCTCGGAATGCTCCTCGCGCAACCGCCAGATGGCGACGCGCTGCGCCTCGCTCTCGGCGATCACCGCGTCGGCCACGATGCCGTCGGTCAGTGCCTCGGCCAGCACCGTTTCGAGCGACTCGCGCAACCCGGCGTCGGGGCGCGGGGTTGCCAGCTCCACCAGCACGTAGTGCGCCGCCGGCGCAGCCAGCGGCAGCACCGCACCCTCGATGTGATGCAGCACCAGGTCGGTGCCCAGCCCCGACATCAGCTCGAACGCACTGATCGCTGCCGGATCGTGCGACTGGAAGGCGCCGAACAGCACCAGCGCCGCCTCGGGCGAGGCGACGGCGCACAGCGCGACGGCGACCTCGCGCGGCTGTGGCGCCAGCTTCAGCACGGCGGCGGTGATGACGCCGAGCGTGCCTTCGGAGCCGACGAACAGCTGACGCAGGCAGTAGCCGGTGTTGTCCTTGCGCAGCCGGCGCAGCCCGTTCCAGATCGTGCCGTCCGGCAGCACCACCTCCAGCCCGAGCACCAGGTCGCGCGCGTTGCCGTAGCGCACCGTGTTGTTGCCGCCGGCATTGGTGGCCAGCACGCCGCCGATCTGCGCGCTGCCCTCGGACGAGATCGAGAGCGGCAGCAGGCACCCGGCCTCGGCCGCCGCCAGCTGCGCCGCCTTCAGCGTGACGCCGGCCTCCAGGGTGATGGTCAGGTCCAGCTTGTCGATGTCGCGGACGCGCGCGAGCCGCGCCAGGCTCAGCACCAGGGCGCTGCCGTCCTCGGACGGG
Source organism: uncultured Alphaproteobacteria bacterium (assembly GCA_963812075.1). Lineage (GTDB taxonomy): Bacteria > Pseudomonadota > Alphaproteobacteria > Acetobacterales > Acetobacteraceae > JAMXLO01. Next base: position 185,060 of record CAWETN010000008.1, on the reverse strand, counting down.
GTCGCGCCGCCGACCATCGAGGTGTTGCCGCCCTGCGGCACCAGCGGCACGCGCGCCTCGGCGCACAGCCGGACGACCTGCGCAAGTTCGTCGGTGGTGGCCGGGCGGACCACCGCCGGGGTGCGACCGCGATAGAGCCGGCGCCAGTCCTCGACGTAGGCGGCGGTGTCCGCATCGCCGGTCAGCAGCCCACGCTTCCCCACCACGTCGTGGATCGCATTCAGCAGCTCTGTCACGGTCATGGCGGGCCTCGCCGGCTTGGGTTACGCTGCCGCGCAACCCACACAGCAAATCGGCGCGGATGGCAAGGGCGCCGGGCCTCCCTTGCGCCGACGCCAGGGAACCGAACCATGCCAGAACGCGACCTGCCTGAAGCGATGGCCGACCGGCTGATCGTCGCCCTCGACGTGCCGACGATCGAGCGCGCGTCGGCGCTCGCGGCTCGGCTGGAGGGCGTCGTCTCGTTCTTCAAGATCGGCCTCTGGCTGCTGTTCGCGCCCGGCGCCGAGCGCTTCATCGACGGACTGATCGCGCAGAGGAAGCGGGTCTTTCTCGATGCGAAGATGTACGACATCGGCGAGACCGTGCGGCAGGGCGTCGCCCGCGCCGCCGAGAGGGGTGTCAGCCTGGTCACCGTGCATGGCGACCCGGAGATCATGCACGCCGCGGTCGCCGGCCGCGGCGCGTCGGCTCACACCAAGGTGTTCGCGATCAGCGTGCTGACCAGCCTCGACGATGCAGCGGCGCGCGAGATGGGCTACGCGCTGCCGGTGGCAGAGCTGATCCGGCTGCGCGTGCCGCAGGCGGTGGCGTGCGGCTGCGACGGCATCATCGCCTCGGCGCACGACAACCCGGACGAAATCCGCCGCATGGCGGACGCCGAACACCTGCTGATCGCAACCCCGGGGATCCGCGAACCGGGCGGCGCGGTGGACGACCACAAGCGGCACGCGACGCCGGCGGAGGCGATCGTGCGCGGCGCCGACTACCTGGTGGTCGGCCGGCCGATCACCCAGGCCGCCGACCCGGTGGCAGCGGCAAGGCGCATCATCGCCGACATGGAACGGGGCTACTCCTCGCGCGGCAGCTGATCGCGCAGCACGCGGGCGGGGACCTCGCTCACCGCGCCGCGCGGCAGCGTGCCCAGCTGGAACGGGCCATAGGCGATGCGGATCAGCCGCGTCACCGCCAAGCCCGAGATGCGCCATCACCCGCCGCACCTCGCGGTTGCGCCCCTCGCGCAGGCTCACGGTGAGCCAGGCATTCTCCCCCTTGCGCGAGTCGAGCCCCGCCTCGATCGGGCCATAGGCGATGCCGTCGATGGTGATGCCCTTCGCCAGTGCGGCCAGCCGGCGGTCGTCCGGCGTGCCGTGCACCCGCACGCGGTAGCGCCGCAGCCAGCCGGTCGAGGGCAGCTCCAGCCGGCGGGCCAGCGCGCCGTCGTTGGTCAGCAGCAGCAGGCCCTCGCTGGTGAGGTCAAGCCGTCCGACGCTGACCACGCGCGGCAGCTCGGGCGGCAGCCGCTCGAACACCGTCGGGCGGCCCTGCGGATCGCGATGCGTGGTCACCAGGCCGACCGGCTTGTGGTAGCGCCAAAGCCGCGTGCGCTCCGGCACCGCGACCACGTTCCCGTGCACCACCACGAGGTCGCCAGCGGCAACGAAGGTGGCGGGATGCGCGACGACCTTGTTGTTGAGCCGCACCTGGCCTTCGGCCACCAGCTTCTCGGCATCGCGCCGGCTCGCCACCCCGGCGCGCGCCAGCCACTTGGCGATACGTTCCCCTTGTTCGCCGCGTGCCTTCGGCACGACGGGGGGATCGCTCATAAGCGGCAGGCGGCGATCAGCGCGTCGAAGATGCGGCGATCGCCGGGGTCGATGAAGAACTCCGGATGCCACTGTACGCCCAGGCAGAAGCGGTGGCGCGTGTCCTCGATGCCCTCGATCACCCGGTCCGGCGAGACGGCGTTCACCACGGCATGCGGCCCCGGATCGCGCACCGCCTGGTGATGCGACGAGTTCACCTGCATCGCATCCGCCCCCACGATGCGCCGCAGCAGCGTTCCGCCGGCGATCGCCACGGCGTGGCCGGGCTCGTGCCGCGGGTTGGGCTGCTCGTGCTCGAGCGCGCCCTCGATCGCGTCGGGAATGTGCTGGATCAGCGTGCCGCCGAGTGCCACTGCCAGCAGCTGCTCGCCGCCGCAGATGCCGAGGACCGGCATGTCGCGCGCCAGTGCGCCGTTGGTGAGCGCCATTTCCGCGGCGGTGCGGTTCTCCTTCAGCGTCACTGTCGCGTGGCGGTCGGCGTCGCCGTACAGCGAGGGATCGACGTCGAACGCGCCGCCGGTGACGACCAGCGCGTCGATCCGGTCGAGGTACTCCGCTGCCAGCGCGGCGTCGTGCGGCAGCGCGATGGGCAGGCCCCCTGCGGCCGCGATCGCGTCGGCGTAGTTCTGCCGGATCGCGTACCACGGATATTTCGAGTAGCCCCCGGGCTGTTCGGCATCCAGCGTGACGCCGATGATCGGTCGCTTGTGCATGATGGAGTGCCAATCCCTTCGAAGTCGCTGTGTTCTGCGCTCCAGGCCGAGCGGACGGTCTGTCCCCTGATCGGTCGCCGTGACAGGCTCGCTCTACCATCGACGGCATCGCGACGCTCGCCGGAGTCGTACGATGCGCTACCTTATGCCGACGCGCGAGTGCCCCATCAACCACACCGGTCTGTTCGATTTATCGCAGCAGGTGTAAGGTAAGGTGGAAATAAGGAGGAACGCCATGTCGCCTCCCGTTCGGGTCTCCCTGTTCGCGATGGTCTTGATCGCCGCCTTAGGATCGGCGCCCGCCTCGGCTCAGCGTGGCGGAGGTGGCGGCTTCCATGGCGGTGGCTTCGGTGGCTTCAATCGCGGATTTGTCGGTCCGGGATTTAACCGTGGCTTCGTCGGTCCGCGCTTCGGCTTCGTGGGACCTCAGCCCTTCTTTGGACCTCGCTTCGGCTTCGTTGGGCACCCGTTCTTTGGGCCTCGTTTCGGCTTCGTTGGACCTCGCGTCTTTATCGGGCCAGGCTTCTTTGCGCCGTCACCCTGGTGGTGGGCGCCGCCGCCTTGGTGGTGGGCCCCCCCGCCACCGTGGTGGGGACCTCGCCCATGGTGATCGAATACCTGTGACGGGCCGCCGATCGCGCGTCGCGCTGGAACCGAGCGCAATGGGCATTCGCACGGCGGCCTAATCCGCCGCGGCGTGACCGGGCAAGGGCGGCAGCGGCGGCGTCGCGCCCTTGGGCACGCCGATCTCGTGCGCGTTCAGCGTCAGCGCCACCATCGCATAGTAACCGATCAGCGCGGTCAGTTCGACGATGCCGGCGGTGCCGTAGGTGCCGAGGATGCTCTGGTAGGTCGCATCAGTCGCGCGATGGTCGCGCAGCAGCTCGATGGCGTAGTCGTGGATCGCCTGCTCGTCCGGCGCGGCGAAGCTGCTGCCGCCGCTGGCGCAGCGTCTCGATGGTCTGCTCGGACAGGCCGGCCTTGCGCGCTTCGCCCTCGTGCGAGAACCACTCGAACTGGCAGTCCCAGAAGCGTCCGGTCAGCAGGATGACGAACTCGCGCAGGTGCGGCGGGAAGCTGGAGTTGAAGCGCAGCACGAGGCCCAGGTCGGACCACTTCTCGGCAAGATCGGGGCGGTGCATCGCGGCGGCCAGCGGCCCGACCGGTGGCGAACGGCGCGGACCGGACAGCATCGCTTCGTATACCCGGCGCTGGTCGTCGTTCATGCTGGCCTCGGTGACCAGGGGGATGCGGGGCATCGGGCGTCCTCCGTTGTGCGGGTGCAGTGTGGCATGATGGCCGGATGACGCCGATGGAGATCGCACTGGCTGAGGCCCGGACGGCGGCGGCGCGCGGCGAGGTGCCGGTGGGCGCGGTCGTGCTGGACGGCACCGGCGCTGTGCTGGCACGCGCGGGCAACGAGGTGGAGGTGCGGCACGATCCGACGGCGCACGCCGAGATGCTGGCGCTGCGCGCTGCGGCGGCGATGCGCGGTGCGGTGCGGCTGCCGGATTGCGCGCTGGTGGTGACGCTGGAGCCCTGCCCGATGTGTGCGCAGGCGGCGAGCCTGTTCCGCGTGCGACGGCTGGTGTTCGGCGCCTACGACCCGAAGGGCGGCGGGGTGGAGCACGGCGCGCGCGTGTTCGATGCGGCGTCCTGTCTGCATCGGCCGGAAGTCGTCGGCGGCGTGCGCGAAGCCGAGGCCGGGGCACTGCTGCGGGCGTTCTTTGCGCAACGGCGGTAGGATCGCTACGCCGCACTGCACAACCGATTGGCGATTGTCGGGCGTGGGTCAACGTCCAATTTACCCCCTACTCTTGCCATAATCCTGCACAATGCCGCACCGGAAAGCACAGGAGCGATGCCGTTGACGCCTGCCCCCGACGCCACGCATGCGCGGCACAGGAACTGGAAGGCGAGCGCCGCGCAGGCGCTGGCGGGAACCGGCGTCCACGCGTCCCGTCCGGTGCACGCCAATCTGACCGCGCCGGCGCTGGTCGCGGAGGCGCTGAAGCGCGACGAGGGGCGCCTGTCGGTCGATGGTGCGCTGGTGGTGAGCACCGGTGCGCACACCGGTCGCTCGGCACAGGACAAGTTCGTGGTGGACGAACCTTCGGTCAGCGGCGAGGTGTGGTGGGGCAAGGTCAACAACCGCCTGGCACCGGAGAAGTTCGCCGTGCTGAAGGCGCGCGTGCAGGCCTATCTGCAAGGCCAGGAGCTGTTCACCCAGGACCTGTACGCCGGCGCCGATCCGGCGTATCGCGTGCGGGTGCGCATCGTCACCACCGGCGCCTGGCAGGCGCTGTTCTCGCGCAACATTTTCATCCGCCCACGCCCCGAGGAGCTGGCAGATTTCGCCCCCGACTACGTCATCCTGCACGCGCCCTTGTTCCAGACCGACCCGGCGATCGACGGCGTGCGCAGCGGCACCACCGTCGCGCTGTCGTTCGGGCAGCGCACCATCGTCATTGCCGGCAGCGAGTACGCGGGCGAGATCAAGAAATCGATCTTCACCGTGATGAACTGGATCCTGCCCGACCGCGGCGTGCTGCCGATGCACTGCAGCGCCAACATCGGCGGCGAGGGCGACGTCGCGCTGTTCTTCGGCCTGTCGGGCACCGGCAAGACCACGCTGTCCTCGGACCCGCATCGCCGGCTGATCGGCGACGATGAGCACGGCTGGGGCGAGAACGGCGTGTTCAACTTCGAAGGCGGCTGCTACGCCAAGGTGATCAACCTGTCGGCCGATGCGGAGCCGGAGATCTGGGCCGCCAGTCACCGCTTCGGCACGGTGCTGGAGAATGTAATCGCCGACGCGCATGGCCGGCTGGATCTCACCGACCAGTCGCTGACCGAGAACACAAGGTCGGCCTATCCGGTGGAGTACATTCCGAACCTCGAGCCGTCGCTGCGCGGCGGCCAGCCGCGCAACGTGGTGATGCTGACCTGCGACGCGTTCGGCGTGATGCCGCCGATCGCCAGGCTGACGCCGGCGCAGGCGATGTACCATTTCCTGTCCGGCTACACCGCGCTGGTGGCGGGGACCGAGAAGGGGCTGGGCGCCGAACCGGTCGCCACGTTCAGCACCTGCTTCGGCGCGCCGTTCCTGCCGCGCCGGCCGGAGGTGTACGGCCGCATGCTGGCGGACCTGATCGCGCGCCACGAGGCCGATTGTTGGCTGGTCAACACCGGCTGGTCCGGCGGGCGCTATGGCGTCGGCCAGCGGATGAGCATCCGCCATACCCGCGCGCTGCTGCGGGGCGCGCTCGACGGCAGCCTGGCGCGGGCGCGGTTCCGCAAGGAGCGGTTCTTCGGCCTCGCCATCCCGGAGCACGTGCCCGGCGTGCCGGCCGAGGTGCTGGACCCGCGCGGGTCGTGGTCCGACACGGCGGCATATGACCGCACGGCGAACGAACTCATCGGCCGGTTCGAGAAGAACTTTGCCGCGTTCGAGGCCGGGGTTGGCGACGAGGTCCGTGCCGCGGCGATCCGCGCCGCGGCCTGACCAGGCGCTATTGGACTGATCGCACCGACCGGTATCGAGCCTTTCCGTCGATCCGATCTGCGGGCAGTCTGCGTGCCTGTCAGGATCAGGAGTGACAGGCGTGTACATCCCTCCGCTGTTCAAGGAAGACCGCGTCGACGTGCTGCACGCGGCGATCCGCCGCAGCGGGCTGGCGACCCTGGTCACGCTGACCGGCGACGGGCTGATCGCCAGCCACGTGCCGATGCTGCTGGACCCGGAGCCGGCGCCGTACGGCACGCTGCTCGGCCATCTGGCGCGGCCCAATCCGCAGGCGCGCGGCGCCGCGCCGGGCGTGCAGGCGCTGGCGATCTTCCAGGGGCCGGACGCCTACATCACGCCGTCCTGGTACGCGACCAAGCGCGAGAACGGCAAGGTCGTGCCGACCTGGAACTATGTGACCATCCACGCCCACGGGCCGGTCGCGTTCTTCGACGACGCGGAACGGCTGCGCGAGGTGGTGACGCGGCTGACCGAGCGGGAGGAGCAGGCCCGCGCCGAGCCCTGGGCGGTGACCGACGCGCCGGCGGACTTCATCGACGGCATGCTGAAGGGCATCGTGGGGTTCGCGCTGCCGATCGTGCGGCTCGAGGGCAAGTGGAAGATGAGCCAGAACCGCCCTGCGCAGGACCGGGCGGGGGTGGTTGCCGGGCTTGAGGGGCAGGGGCGGGAGGATGTGGCGGCGCTGGTGCCGCGGTAGCCGCAGGGGACCTGCCCGTCTGGAGTGGCCCCCCGTTACTAGACCCATGCTGGCCGTTGCGTAGCACCATTGAGAATGGCGCAGATGGGTGATTTTCTGCCGGTCCGCTGTCGGCCGTCCTATTGAGAAGCCATACATCCAACCCGGACCGGAGCTGGCCGATAGCGGAATGACGGCTTAGGGCAGCTAAAATGTCGAAGCGGACATTCGTCCTACATCGGGTCGTGAGCTAAGTGCCGCCTAAGTTATACCGGGGCAATGACGCCCGCGGTCTTACGAATCTGGTCCGCCTCACGTCAGATCAATTCTTCACCCGACGGGCAGTTGCGGGGCGAAGACTCCTCGGAGAGGAGCCAGTCCAGCGTCGAACCGCGCGGCTTAAGGAAGACTGCGCGGTATAGCCGGCCTCAGCGGCAGCAGCGGAGATGACGTCGGGATTTGCAAGCATGGCCTGCAAGGCCCTTTCACGTCGAAGTTCGTCCGAGAGTTGCCTGAAGCTCGTTCCCTCCAATGTCAACACGCGCTGAAGCGAACGCGCGCTCATTCCCGAGGCTCTCGTGAGCCGGGCAAATGACGTGCCCGGTTCACCGATCATCGGCCCCAGAACGAGTTCGAGCCGAGTGGCTGAATGACGAGCCGCCATTGAGGAAGTCCCACTCTTCCCCCGGGGGTTCTTCGGGGCCGGAGGCGCCAACGATCATGGCTGCATCGAGCACGTCGTCATCGAGGTCGACAGCAAGTGTCGCCTTACTTGAAATTGCGAGAGGAGCGCCAAAGAATGGTCGAAGATGTTCGATCCCAAATGCCGGGTGCGCCCGGAGGCGAATACTCCGAGGCGTTATATGACCGCGCTCGGTCGCCGCATAGAGCCGCTGTATCAAAGACGCGGTAAATTGCTGCGTGAGGTGCATCGTCTCGCCGTCGAGAACCATTGACCATCCTGCCTGTACGCAAAGCCCTCCGCGTATCGGCCTGAGCGAAATAAGTTCGTGTGTCGAGTACCGAGGAAGCGCCGCAACGACGCGCAGCAGGGCGTCGCGCGGCGTTCGCGAGCCGAGTATTACGCGACCGAATTTGCCGAGATCGGCAACGCTGTTTTCGGTGATGACGCGGGCGGCTATATCGGGACCCTCCAGCGCGGCCAATTTCCGAAAGAACTCGAATACGAAGAACAGCGGTACCGGAAGCTCTGGGTCGTCGCCGGAGATGTATGCAAGATCGGCCAGTTGCAGGCGCTCGTGGAGCGGGAGTCCGCCTGTTCGAAGCCAGCGAATCATTGGGCCAAGCACCGCTGCGCGGATCAGCGGTATGGATTTCCCCATGTCCGAAAGGTCCCTTGATCACACTCGTCACGACCGCAATCGATGGTGGGCTGCGCGCCCTTGTAAGCAAATCTATCCGTCTAGTGGTCAGTCGGAAATGCGATTTTGACCCGACACGCCAGAATTTGCGTCAGCAATACCCATGGCCGTTGACCCTCAGTTGTGGTCCGCCATAGCGTGAGGCCAGACACAGAATGATGTTTGCCGCTTGAGTAAATGCGAGCGTGAGCATCGTTGCAGCCGTTCATCCGGAGGGAGGCGGCGGAGCGTGTCTACGTGTGTCAATTTTTCAGAGAGTCCGCGTCCAACGCTCAAGGAGCGCAAACATGAAACCGGCAACCCAGGCACGTTCTAAGCTCGGCACCGGCGCGGCGGCGTTGATCCTCGGCTGCGTATTCGCTGTCGCCCCCGCCGTCGCTCAGCAGGTAACCGGGGTCCTGGGTTCGCCGACCGCCACCACAACGATAGACGGCAAACAGCTTCCGCCACCCAATCCACCGTTCGGAGGCGTCATCAAGGAGCGAGCCTCCGAGTCGACACCCTGGTGGGCGCCGCGCATCGTGCCGCCGAAGGGCGCGCCCAACGTGCTGCTCATCATGACCGACGACGATGGCTTCGGCGTTCCGAGCACCTTTGGCGGGGTCATCCCTAGTCCGGCTCTGGATCGCATCGCGAACGCCGGGCTACGCTACACGAACTTCCACTCGACCTCGTTGTGCTCGCCAACGCGGGCGGCCCTGATCACCGGCCGCAATCATCACGTCGCCGGCTTCGGGGTCGTGGATGAAATTGGCACTGGCTATCCAGGCTACGACTCGATCATCCTGAAAGCCAACGGCACCATCGGCACGATACTGAAAGAGAACGGATACGGGACCGCGTGGTTCGGCAAGGACCACAATACGCCGTCCTATCAAGCGACCCAGGCTGGGCCGTTCACGCAATGGCCGGTCGGCATGGGCTTCGAGTATTTCTATGGCTTCGTTGGCGGCGATGCGAGCCAGTGGCAGCCGAACCTCTATCGCAACACGACCGCGATTTATCCCTTCCAGGGCAATCCCGGATGGAATCTCACGACCGCAATGGCCGATGAGGCCATTCATTATATGAAGCAGCTCAAGGAGATCGCGTCGGATAAACCGTTCTTTGTCTATTACGTGCCGGGAGGCACCCACGCGCCACACCATCCGACGCCGGAATGGATCAAGAAGATCAGCAACATGCATCTCTTCGACGACGGCTGGAACAAGCTGCGGGAGACGATCTTCGCCAACCAGAAGCGCCTCGGGATCATGCCCGAAAACGCCAGGCTGACGGCGTGGCCGGATGGACAGGCCGAGTATGGCGGCGCAAAGTTGCCGCAGTGGGACTCGCTGAGCCTCGAGCAGAAGCAGCTCTTCATTCGGCAAGCGGATGTCTATGGCGCCTACGAGGCGTTTACAGACCACGAGATCGGCCGCGTCATCCAGGCCGTCGAGGACCTCGGCCAACTCGACAACACCATGATCATCTATATCAGCGGCGACAACGGCGCGAGCGCGGAGGGCATGCTCAACGGTACGCCCAACGAGTTCACGACCTTCAACGGCGTGGCGGTGCCCGTCAAAGACCAGTTCCTGTGGTATCCGTTCTGGGGATCAGAAAGGACCTTTCCACATTTTGCCGCGCCGTGGGCCTGGGCATTTGACACGCCGTTCAAATGGGTGAAGCAGGTGGCGTCGCATTTCGGCGGCACGGCCCAGGGCATGGCGATCTCCTGGCCGGGCCACATCAATGACGTCGGCGGGGTCCGCCGTCAGTTCCACCATATCATCGACATCGCCCCGACGATCCTCGAAGCTGCCGGTATTCCGCAGCCGGATACTGTCGACGGTATCAAGCAGAGTCCGATGGACGGTGTGAGCATGGCCTACACGTGGGACAAGGCGAACGCCAATGCGCCATCCCACCGGGCGACGCAATATTTCGAGATGCTCGGCAATCGCGCCATCTATCACGATGGATGGGTGGCCGCGACGACGCCCGCGACCATTCCGTGGGAACTCAGCACCAAGCCGGCTCCGGACGTGATCACCGGCTACAAATGGGAACTCTACAACGTCAAGGACGACCCGACCGAGTCGAACGACCTCGCCCAGGGGATGCCTGACAAGCTCAAGGAAATGCAGGACCTCTTCTACGCCGAGGCAAAGAAGAACAACGTGCTTCCGCTCGACAACTCGTCACTGACGCGCTGGAACGCACCCCGCCCGAGCCTCACGGCTGGCCGCAAGACCTTCACTTATTCGGGCGAATTGAGTGGGGTGCCGGCGAGCGGCGCGCCGCGCATTCTGAACCGAGCGTACACCATTACGGCCGAAGTCCAGATCCCCGAAGGCGGCGCGGAGGGAACGATCGTCACCCAAGGTGGCCGCTTTGGCGGCTACGGCCTGTTCCTCAGTAAGGGCGACTTCGGATTCGACCGAGGCCGGGTCGTGTTCCTGCACAACCTCCTCGACCTCAAGCGGACGCTATGGGAGGGTCCCGAGCTGGAGCCGGGCCGGCACACGGTCGTATTCCAGTGGACGCCGGAAAGTCCCGGCCTGGGCAAGGGCGGAACCGGCGTATTGTCCGTGGACGGCAAGGAAGTCGCCAGGAACACGATGGAGCATTCGACGCCCATCACCTTCCCGGAAGATGAAACCTTCGACGTCGGGTTGGACACCCGCACCGGCGTCGCGCTGCTAGAATATCGCTACGATCCGCCGTTCAAGTTCACCGGCAAGATCGACAGGCTAACGTTCGAACTTGGCCCGGATTAGGCATCGGAAGCGAAACTGTGGTAAATACGACTTTTATTGTTGTCGCGGCCGTCGGCGAAGCGGCGACGGGCCTGGCTTTGCTGATCGCTCCGTCGCTGGTCGGCCGGTTGTTGCTGGGCGAGCCATTTGGTGGCGTCGCGATTCCCGTGGCCCGTGTGGCAGGCATGGCTTTGATCGGTCTGGGTATCGCGTGCTGGCCGGGTCCCCCGCTTATAGGCTTGCTAAGCTACAGCGCATTGGTCACGCTCTATCTTACCTACCTGGGGTTCGCTGGTGGCTTCGGCGGCGTCCTGCTTTGGCCGGCCGTCATTCTGCACCTCCTGTTGGCGACGCTGTTGGTCCGGGCGTCAACTCGAGGTTCCGTCCTGGAAAGCTGACTCGAGTAATTTCGCGCCAATTGCAGGCGTTTGAGCTGAGACCAAATGGCTGCAACCACCCCATTGCGGCGGTAGAGTGGGCTTCGGCTACAACTGCGGTCGGTCAAAGCGGCCTTACTGCAACCGGTACCGGAGTGACGGTTGGTTCGCTGAACCGGCATAGCCCAGGATTTCCGTCGTGGTATGGGTGGCGCAGTTTGCGCTTGTCGCGATCGAGCGGGGGTCAAAAGAGGCCGAGCTTCAGAGCCTCATCGCCAAACCCCGAGAGGCGAACGAAGTCCTCGGCGGCGGTAAGGCGGAGGCCTTGTTTATAGAGGTATATAAGGAATTCATTAGGCTCCCGAGCGCCAACACGTCTTATCGTCAGTTGTTTGTCGAACTTAGCGATTCCGCTGCCATGCCCGCTCTCTTCCACTGCACGACGGGTAAAGACCGCACCGGTTGGGCAGCCGCCGCCCTGCTGACGCTACTCGGCGTACCGGAGAACGGGTCTATGAGGACTTCCTCCGAAGTAACGAGTACATCCTTCCCGCCTATAAGACGTTCATAGATCGATTCGTTGCGGCGGGTGGCGAACCATCCCTTCCGCAGGACCTACTCGGTGTCAAGGCCGCGTACCTCAGTGCATCGTTCGAGGAGATGCGCGCTAAGTATGGTATGATCGAGACATATTTCATGGAGGGTCTTGGTATCGACAAGGCGGGGCAGCAGCGGCTGCGCGAGCGGTTTCTGACCACGGAATGAATACAGGGCATAGGCTGAACGGACACCCGGGGCATCGGTGGTGGCGCGGGTACTACGGTCGTCGCCTATCATGTTTCGAACAGCATCGACCCGCAGCGGAGTCCGGCCCAAACGACCGATCGCCTCTTCTGGCTCAATGTCCGCTTCCGAGACGCCAGTCAGGCCGTCTGAATGACGGAGGCGGGCGCGAAGCGGCCGGCGCTAGACGCCTCGGAACGTCCGCTTCCCGGACCGACTAATTGGCCGTCAATCGGCTGACTCGGGTCGATACGCGACATCACCAGCCGTGCCGGCTTGGGTTCGCTCCCGGCGCAAGGCCGCCATCGCGACTACTGAACCAGGCCAGATCCGCAGTCGTCGGCGGTTTGAGCCGGCTAACTGTTGAAGGTATCATAACTAACTCCCACATCCACCCTCTTCGCCATCCAAACCACCGGCACCGCCATGTTCCCCAACCCGTTCCCCGGCCGCGCCGCGCTGAACCGGGGGCATGGCGGCCTGCCGCAGGGCCGGCTCGGTTTCGGCCCGCCCGCCCCCGAGATCGTCGAGGCGCTCGCCCACGGCACCAGCCCGATCCTGCGGATGATCGACCAGCCAGCCCACCGGCCCTGTGCCGCGGCGGCCTGATGGTGCCCGCGGCCGTCCCGGTTGGTGAGACATCGTCTCGTCCTGCGCCTCTTGAGACGGAATTGAGCGTGACCGCCCGCGCGGCACCGCCGCAGTGCGGCGGACCCGGCGCACGGGTCTGTTGCACGCCACCCCGTCGCATGGCCTTATGCGCCCTCCCGTTCGCAACCCCCGCACCCGATGAACAGCATCTTCAATGGCGACCTGAGCACCGCCAAAGGCCGCACCCTTGCCTGGGTCGATGCGCTGTTCGTCGACCACGCCGTGTTCCGCCTGGTCTGGAGCAACTTCGCCGCGGTCGCGCCCGGCCGGCTCTACCGCTGCAATCACCCGACGCCCGCACGTCTCGCCTTCCTCACCCGCCGCTACGGGCTTCGGACGCTGATCAACCTGCGCGGCGAGACCGGCAACGGATCCGACGCGCTGAGCCGCGACGCCGCCCGCGACCTCGGTCTGGAATTCATCGACGCACCGCTGGACAGCCGCGGCGCGCCGCAGCGCGAGCGCATCCTGCGGCTGCTGGACATCTATCGTCACATGCGCGCTCCGGCGCTGCTGCATTGCAAATCCGGCGCCGACCGCGCCGGCCTGGCGGCCGGTCTGTTCGTGCTGTTCCGCGGCGGCAGCGCGCGCGAGGCGCTGGCGCAGCTCTCGCTGCGCTTCGGCCATATCCGCCAGGCGCGCACCGGCGTGCTCGACGCATTCTTCCATCACTACGCGCGCGAGGCGGAGGGGCGGAAGCCATTCGTCGACTGGGTGCGCGAGGACTACGATCCGGCCGCCCTGCAGCGCGACTTCCACGCCAACGGGCTGGCGAGCTTCATCAACGACTGGGTGCTGGTGCACGAATAGCCATGAACGTACAGGATGTCGTCGAGACGCTGCCGATCGCCGACTGGCATGGCCCGTTCGATGCGGCGCTGCGGGCGCGTGCATGCAATGCGCTGGAAGCGGGCCGCGTCCTGCTGGCGCGGCTGCCATTCGCCGTGGCGCCGGATGAGACGTTCCTGCTGTCGCCGTCGGTCATGGGCAGCGAGCGGAAGAACATCAGCTTCGATTCGGCGGACGGTTCGATCTCGAACACGTCGCTGTCCGGCGTCCAGGCGGATCGCTTGCGCGCGATGCTGCGCCGCTTCGGCGATTCTGCCGAGACGTTGCTGCACGACCTGCTGCCTGACTATGCGGCTGACCTGGAACGGGCCCGCACCAGCTTCCGTCCGGCCGAGATCGCCGGCCGGGCCTATTCCCCGCGGCACGACGACAGGCTGCTGCATGTCGATGCGTTCCCCAGTCGGCCGATGGGCGGGCGGCGCATCCTGCGGCTGTTCACCAACGTCGCCGCGGATGGCGCCGCACGCGAATGGCGCGTCGGCGAGCCGTTCGCCGATTTTGCCCGCCGGTTCCTGCCGCGCACCGGTTCGGGCGTGCCCGGCGGCGCCTGGCTGCTGCAACGGCTGGGCATCACGCGGGGCCGCCGCAGCGAGTACGACCGCCTCATGCTGCGGCTGCACGATGCGGGAAAACTCGACGGCGCCTATCAGACTGCCGGGCCCAAGGCCGATGTCGCCTTCCCCGCCGGCACCACCTGGATGTGCTTTACCGACCAGGTCCTGCATGCCGCGCTGGCCGGGCACTGCGCACTGGAACAGACATTCCACGTGCCGGTCAGCGTCATGGCGGAGCCGGAGCGTGCGCCGCTGCGGGTGCTGGAGCGGTTGGCCGGGCGTAGCCTGGTCTAGCGTGGTGATCCTGGCGGTTCAGACCCGGCCAGTGCTGTCATCGCGAGCGAAGCGAAGCAATCTCCCCGGAGATAGCGCACCAATGCGAAGGAGATCTGCAGATGCGAAAATTCGCCGGACCAGCGGGAACAGTGAGCCGGCATGTGATCGAGAGCGACGCTCTCCGGACCAACATGCTGGGCGACCCGACGTCGCGCGTCGTGGACGTCTATGTGCCGGCCGGCCATGACGGGCGCGGCCTGCCGCTGCTCGTCGATCTGGTCGGCTTCACCGGCAGCGGCCTGGCGCACACCAACTGGGTCGGGTTCCGCGAGAACCTGCCGGAGCGGCTCGATCGCCTGATCGGCGAGGGCAAGATGCCGCCGGTCGTCGTCGCATTCCCCGACTGCTTCACCCGGCTGGGCGGCAACCAGTACATCAACTCGACCTCCCTCGGTGCGTGGGAGGACTTCCTGTGCCACGAGATGCTGCCACGCCTGGAACAGCAGTTCGGCTGCGGCGGCGATGGCAGACGCGGGGTGTTCGGCAAGAGCTCCGGCGGCTACGGCGCCATCATGCATGCGCTGCGGCATTCGGACATCTGGGCGGCGGCGGCCTGCCACTCCGGCGACATGGGGTTCGAGCTCTGCTACCTGCCCGACATGCCGGCCGCCCTGCGCGCTCTCGCCGGCGTGGAGAATTCGATCGAACGCTGGTGGCTCCAGCTCGAATCGACGCAGAAGCATCCTGACGGCGCGTTCAAGGTTTTCAACGTGCTGGCAATGGCGGCCAGCTACGATCCCGACCCCACCCAGTTCCTCGGCATCCGGCTGCCGGTCACGTTCGACACCTGCGAGATCATCGCCGACCGCTGGGCCAACTGGCTGCGCCACGATCCGGTGGTCGCGCTGGAAACGCAGTCCGACAACCTGCGCCGGCTGAAGGCGCTGTACATCGACTGTGGCGAGCGTGACCAGTTCAACCTGCTGTACGGCGCGCGCCGGTTCGCCCGGCGGCTGAAGCAACTCGGCATCGAGCACCGCTACGAGGAGTTCGCCGACAACCACACCGGCGTCGACTATCGCATGGACATCAGCCTGCCGTTCCTGGCCGACGCGCTGACCCGCTGACCCGCTGATCGCTATGGGGCCGGCCGATATACCGCGATGGCGGCCTCGGACCCGATGAGACCGGCGCGCTCGGCGACGAACAGGCGGTCCAGGTCGGGCACGAACAGCGATGTCCGCGCACCCGAAGCCGTGCGCACCAGGCCGGCGTCGCGCCAGCCGGCGCTGCTGCGTTCCAGCACCGCCACTTCGCCCGCACCGCAGCTCACGTAGAGACGCGGTCGCTGCGCATCGAGAAACACATCATCGGCGTCGCCACAGGTCGGGACCGCCTGGCGTTCCGCCCCGGTCGCCTGATCCATCGCCAGCAGCGTGGGCGGTCCGCGGAACACGCTGACCACCTGAGACTGCGATGCGTCCAGCGCCATCGGAAAGTTCGACCGCCTGCTGCCGGTCGGCCAGCTGGCAAGCACGCGTCGCGCGTCGAGATCAACAACGGCGATCTGCCGCGCTTCGGGGATGTTGACGTAGGCGCGGCCGGCCGGGTCGATCTGGAACCCCTCCGGATGCCCCGGCAGCCGCACATCACCGACCTTGGAGCGCGCCACCGGATCGATCAGCGCCAGACCGCCGCTGCCATAGCCCACCACAGCCAGTCCGTTGCGCGGATCGATGCGGATGTTGTCGGCATCGTCGCCGAGGGCGATGCTCCCGGCCGGCGCAAAGTCCGCGGCCTTGAACAGTCGCACCGATCCGTCGCCGGCGTTGGCGATCAGGATGAGATCGGCGCGCGGCGCATAGCCGACGCCCTGCGGTTCGCGCAGCCCGGCGATCCGATGCACCGGCGCACCGGCCACCACATCGACGACATCGACCGTATTGTTGCCGAGTTCGGCGACGATCAGCCGCCTGCGTCCCGCGTCGAACGCCATGTGGTCGATCCGCCCCTGCACGCCGTGCAGCGCGATCGTCGTCTCCAGCACCAGACCGGGCTGCTCCGCTTGCGTCCGCACCGGCGCGCCGATCGTCGCGAGCACCGCCGTCACCCACAGCAGGCATCGTTCTAGTCTGACCATCGTCACCTCCGTTGCCGCCACGCTTGGAGCCTGCCCGGCACCAGTCGGGCGACTGCCGCCGGCACCTGGTCTGGAAACGGAATGACCGAGCTGACATTGATCTCGCACAGCACATAAGTGTCGTCGCCGGCCGCGGTACGCGGCCCGTAGAGGAAGTCGGCATCCCACAGCACCGGCAGCGACCGCTCGTCGATGTCCAGCACCTGCATCATCTGCGGCGTCCATTCGGCTTCCATCTTGGCTCGCAGTGCCTGGAACGCCGGTGCATCCGCGGGATGCATGATGCGCGGCCCAGGCTGCGCTTCTGGCGAGTGGGGGCCTTCCGGCGGCGGCGGAATCAGCGCCTTGATCAGCTGATGTCCGAAGCCCGCGACCCGGTCGCCCGCCATGTAGCAGCGGATCATGCCTTCGGGCAGCCGCGGCTGAAACGGCTGGTCGATGACGCAGCTGGCATTGTCGAAGTATGTCTCGCAGCGTCGCAGGAAGTCGCCCAGCTTCAGGTCCTCGGGCACGCTGCCGCGCCGCGCGTGCAGCACGCGGACGATCCCGTCGCCGACTGCCTCGACCTTCCAGACACCCTGGCCGCCGTTGCCGCGGTTCTGCTTCAGCACGCGCGGGCCGGCGGTCTGCAGCCGTGGTGGAAACTGCGCATGCAAGGCGCCGGCGTCGCGATAGAGCTGGGTATCGGTGCCCCATCCGAGATGTTTCGTGCGATGCAGCACCTCCTTCACGCCCATCTTCAGAATCACGTCGGGATGCGTGCTGACCCAGACACCGCGTGCGGCGACATTGCGCAGCATCACGTCGAGGACGCTGCGATTCCTGCCGTCGGTGATCGGATCGACCCACACCAGAACGCCATCGAGCCGCCGCAGCTGCGCGCGCACCTCGTCCACGAAATCATCGGAGTACACCGCAGGCTCGGTCGCAATGCCTTGCTCGGCCAGTGCCGCGAACATGCCGCTGAGCCGGTTGTTCTGCGCCGTTGCGGAGCGGCGCGTATCGCGGTCACCGCTCCACATTACGCCAAGCCGAAAACGCTGCTGCTCGCTCATGTCGCTGCCCTCCCTCGCAACGGATCACGCATCGTACGTGCTGGCGTCCAGCGGCACGGTACTGCCGCCGATTGCGTGCCATGCCGCGATGCCACCCGTCAGGGATCGCGCGTCGTAGCCTCGCCGCCGCAGTTCCCCCACCGCACCGCCGCTCACCTGGAAACCGTAGATGCAGTACACCGCGATCGACCGATCGCGTGGCAAGGCTTCTGCCCAACGATCGACGGCATCAGGATTGCGCAGCGTCGCGCCGGGAATCATGTCGGTGCGGCGCGCGATGTCGTCCGCGAGACAGACATCGAGCAATACCGGCGCCTCGCGCAACATGGCGTCGCGCAGGTCTTCCGCCGAGATCACCGCGGCAGCCTCCTGCGGTGCGCCGAACGCGGTGAACAACGTAGCGTCCTCCGCCTCGCCGAGCCGCGCCTGGCGGTAGCGCGCGGCGATGCGCTCCCATTGCAGGTTCGCCATGACGGCATCGACATAGGCTGCGGCCCTGGTGCCGAAGTCCAGGTGATACGAGTGCTCGTACATGTCCAACGCCAGGATCGGCACGCCGCCGGCAAGGCCGTGCGCATGATCCGCCGCCCACTGATTGACCAGCCGGCCGTGCCGCGGCGACCAGGTCAGCAATACCCAGCCGGAGCCGCCCGCCTGTGCCTTCGCCATGGCGGTGAACTCGGCGTGCCAGGCGCGCAGGCTGCCGAAGTCGCGCTCCAGCGCCTCGGCCAGGCCGAGGTCAGCAGGCGGATCGCCGCCGTCACCCCCGAGCGCATCGAAGTAGACTTCGTGCAGGATGACCGAACCGGCGGCGATCAGTTCCTCGCGCTTGATGCCGTTGATCTCGAACACCGGCGCCGACGGCCAGTCGAGTGCCATCAGCTTCGCCTGGATCAGATTCAGCCGACGCAGCGCGCCGCCGTAGTTGTTCTCGTAGTGGCTCTGCAGCGGCCGCTCGGACAGGCCGTTCAGACGATGCGGCTTGAACAACAGCGGCTTCACGAAGATGGTCATGCGACGCTCCTGTCATGGCGGTCGGGCACGGATGCCGACCGAGCGGCCGGTTCAATTCAGCTTCTGCATGACCGTCGTGAACTGGCCATCGCCCAGCAGAGTGACGGCTGCCATCGGTTCGTTGCCCCGGAGTTCGGGAAAGATGCTCACCGACCTGGATCCGGCGTGCTGCTGGACGGTCCGCTCAGTAGCCGTCAGCAGCGACACCGTTGCCTTCGCCATCGCCGCGTTCTGCGCCGATGCCGCCTTGAGGTCGTCGGCATCGGTGATCTTCTCGCTCGATGCCACGCCACCGCTGTCGAGCGCCACGATCACCTCGGTGAATCCAGCAGGCGCGACGGTGTAGATCGACAGTTGCAGTTTGCCATCCTCGATCTCGAACTTTGCCGAGATCGGCTTGCCGATCTTCTCGCTCGCCTGCAGGCCCTTCTCCAATGTGGTCGCAACCTTCGCCAGCGCGGCGGCGAGAGCGGCTTTGTCGCTCTCTTCGGCATATGCGCGCGGCATCAGCGCCAGGGCACCCATGACGATGGCGCCAGCCCACGTCAGCCGATGTGTGGTTGAACGCATGGTTTCCTCCATTCCTCGTGCCCGCTTCAGGCGGTCTGCCGCTGCCTAGGCTAGCGGCCGTATCGTCAGATTGGCGAACCGCGTGACGCTGTCCGCCTTGGTCCACAGCGCGACCTTGCCGGCATTGCCAAATGTCCGGTCGGAGACGCTGAACAGCGTCTGGTCGTTGAAGCCGATGGTGAACTGGTCGCCGACGGCCTTGAGGCGCAGCGTATGCCAGCGGTCCGACGCAACCTTGGCATTCGCCCCGTGGATCTGCCGGCGTGTGCCGCGGACCACGTGATAGAAGTTGACATTGTCCTCCAGCGCGTTGGCCCGCAGGACGTAGTAGTTGTCGGCGTCGCTCAGCCGCACCGCGATGCCGCCGGCGCGATCGACGCGGCCCGCCACCGCCTTGAAGCGGACAACCACTTCGACGTCTTTGGCCACGACGCCGTCGTAGATCGCCAGCGGAAAGCGATAGTCGGTCTGTTCGCTGCTGGTCTGCGCCAGCGCGCGCCCTTCGGGGACGCTGGCATCGTCCACCACGCTCCACGCGGCGGGCGCACCCTGACCGGTGCGCGCCACGCTGAAGCCTTGCGGCAACTGGCCCGGTGGCGCGCCGCCGAGGGCAACGGCGATCGGCTGTTGCGCGCCGGCCGGTGTCGCGGTCGCCGCAGCGGCGGCCGCGAGCAGCAAACGTCGGCGATGCATCGTTGAACCTCCGAGGTCAGCTCTTGGCGACGTTCACCTTGTCGAGCGCCGCGCGGACGCCGCGTGCCAGCTTCACCGCATCGTCGTTCGCCCAGAAGTGCACGAAGAACGCCCGCGGTTCGTCGTTGATCATGTGGTTGTGCAGGGCCGTCACCTCGATCCCCGCACCGCGCAGCGCTGCGAGCACAGGCTCCACCTCGCTCGCCTCGAGCACGAAGTCGCCGGTGATCGCCGCCTTGCCACCGCCGGTCGGTTGGAAGTTGACCGCGGTCCCGGTGCCCATGGCGGGCGGCACTGGCATGCCCGCCTCGGTGATCGCGTCACCGCGCGGAATGCCGAATTGCAGCACGCCGCCGACCGCATTGCCCTTGCGGCCGATGACCTGCTCGACCTGCTCGACGTCGATGTCGGGCTTGGCTGCGGCGGCAGCGGCAGCGGGCGGCGCAAGCGGCGTATGGCTGGCGGCGAGCGCGTCGTGCAGCGTCGTTGCCAGAGCCACGGCGTCGCCGTGACCGTCCACGTGCATGTAGAACGTCGCCGGCTGGGTACGCAGCAGGTGATTGTGCAGGGCCGTCACTGCGATGCCGCCTTGCAGCAGCTTCGACATCACCGGATTGATCTCATCCTCGGTGAGCACGAGATCGCCCATCACCATCGCGGCGTCGCCTTCCGCCTTGAAGGCGAGCCAGCCGCCGAGTGCGAAGGCCGGCAGCAGCGTCACGCCATCGACCGTCACGTGCAGATCGGAGCGCGGGAAGCCGTAGCGATGCACGTCCCCAGGCATCGTCGGCGTGGATCGGCCGATCGCCTGATCGACCTTGCTCCAGTCCGGCGCAGCCAGCGCCGGGACGGACATGGTTGCAGCAATCACGATAGCTGGTGCGATACGCATGGCATTCCTCCTGTTGTGACACGGCTGTCACTCAAACAACTTCTTCCGGCAGTCGGTTGCCGCGGAAGCACTAGCGGACACCGATGAACGCCAGCTGCAGCAGAACGCCCGCGATCGAGCATCCGAGCAGGGTGGCTATGACGCCAAGCCGGAAGCGGAACAGCGCAAGCGCAGCGCAGACCGCCAGCAGCGTGGCAAAGGGATTGATGCTGGTGACGACCGGAAGGTCGATCGAGAAGCCGTATCCGCGCCATAGCTGCGTGTCCCGGAACACGACGTGGATGCCGAACCAGACCGCTAGGTTCAGCACAACGCCGACCACGGCGGCGGTGACAGCCGATAGCGCCGCGTTGAGCCCGCGGGCGCCGCGCAGCGCCTCGATGTAGGGCGCCCCCAGGAACACCCAGAGGAAGCACGGCGTGAACGTCACCCAGGTCACCAGCAGTCCGGCCAGCGTCCCGGCTAGCAGTGGCGGCAACATCCCCGGGCGCGCGATAGCCCGCCAGGAACCCGACATACTGCACCACCATGATCAGCGGTCCGGGCGTCGTCTCGGCCATGCCGAGGCCGGTCAGCATCTCGCCGGGCGATACCCAGTGATAGGTGCCAACCGCCGCCTGTGCCACGTAGGCGAGCACCGCATAGGCGCCGCCGAACGTCACCACTGCGACTTCGCTGAAGAACACCGCAAGCCGGCTGAACACGTTGTCGGGTCCACCCAGCACCAAGGCCAGCGCCACCGGCCCCAGCCAGAGCGGCAGCCATACCGCCGCTACCCGCAGGGCGCGCGCGAGCGGTCGGCGTTGCGTGGCGCGGTATGGTCTCACCGAGCCTGTCGTCGCCGTGGCTGCCATGCGACGTGGGCGCGCCGACCGCATAGCCCATCCGATGCGCCGCCACGCCGATCAGCGCCGCCGCCAGCACGACCAGCGGGAACGGCACGGCGAAGGCGAACAGCGCGACGAACGCGAGGCCGGCGATGACGACGGCCAGGCGTGTCTTCAGCGCACGTCGGCCGACGCGCAGCACGGCCTCGATCACCACCGCCAGCACCGCCGCCTTGAGGCCGAAGAACAGGCCGGCGACGACACTGACCTCGCCCCAGATCACATAGATCCAGCTCAGCACCATCAGCGCGATGACGCCAGGCAGCACGAACAGGCCGCCGGCGACCAGGCCGCCGGGCGTCCGGTGCATCAGCCAGCCGATATAGGTCGCGAGCTGCTGCGCCTCGGGTCCGGGCAGCAGCATGCAGTAGTTCAGTGCGTGCAGGAACCGCGCCTCCGACACCCAGCGTCGTTCCTCGACCAGCTCGCGATGCATGACCGCGATCTGCCCCGCCGGTCCGCCGAAGCTCAGCAGCGCGATCCTGGTCCACACGCGGACGGCTTCGCCGAAGCCGATTCCGTGCACGATCGTCGGGTCTTCGAGCGCCTGCGCGACGCCGGCGGCAGCCGGGACGGAGCCGGTCGCTGCCATCGGTCAGGCCGGCGTGCCGGAGGCAGGCGTCCAGTTGTGCGTCTCGTGCTGCAGCGCACGGCACCAGGTGTAGAGCGCGTCGTACACCACCATGCCCTGCTCCAGCATCGCCTGGTCGTCCGCGAAATTGGCCGACAGGCCGAGTGAGATCGCCAGCAGCCCGGCGGCCTGTGGTGCGAGCTCGGGTCGCGCGGTGTCGGCGCCGCGGACGATCACCGCAAGCCGGTCGAGCGCCGGCTCGTGCAGCTTGTAGTGGTCAAGGAAGGCGTCGAAGCTGCATTGTTCGCCGTGATGCGAGAACGGCTCGGCGCCCGGAACGTCGTACGGCGTCGCGCCGGTCTGCGTGGCGACGGCGAACACCTGCTCAGTCCGGCACGTAGATGAACTCGGCGTCCTTGGCGACGAAACGACGGATCAGCCACGGACAGGCGATGCGGTCGATCTTCGGCCGCTCGCGGGTGATCCATCTGTCGGACATGCGAACCTCCCCCTGCTCGAATGTTGGTGATATACATGAACCAAATTTGGATACAAGTATCTCATGATCACTAAGCCGCGCGCCGAAGAGCCCGCCACCTGGCTGCTGCTGCTGCACCAGCTTCCGGCGCGGCCCGCCTATGCCCGCGTCAAGCTGTGGCGTCGCCTCCAGGCGCTGGGCGCGGTGGCGGTGAAGAACGCGGTCTACGCCCTGCCGGCGGGGCCGCAGGCGCAGGAGGACTTCGAGTGGGTGCTGAAGGAGATCGGCGAAAACGGTGGTGAGGGGTTGATCGTCGAGGCGCGGCTGATCGACGGGCTGACCGACGAGGCCGCCCGTGCGCTGTTCAGCACCGCGCGCGAGGCCGACTACCGCGCGCTGGCCAAGGAGATTCGCGCGATCGACAAGGGCGCCTCACCGTCGCATGTGGCGCGGCTGCGCGTCGAGGCGGCACGCATCGCCGCGATCGACTTTTTCGGCGCCAACGGGCGCGAGGACGTGGAGGCGCGGCTCGCCGCGCTGTCAGCCGGCGACACGGCGCCCGGCCTGGCGCCGCGGCTGCTCGTGCCGGAGCCGGGCCAGGTCTGGGTGACGCGGCGCAACGTGCATGTCGACCGCATCGGCTCGGCCTGGCTGATCCGCCGGTTCATCGACCCGGACGCGGTGTTCAAGTTCGTGTCGGCGAAAGGGTATCGGCCGCGCAAGGGCGAACTCCGCTTCGACATGTTCGACGCCGAGTACACCCACGAGGGTGACCGCTGCACCTTCGAGGTGCTGCTGCTGCGCAGCGGACGCGACGATCCCGCGCTGACGGCAATCGGCGAGATCGTGCACGACATCGACCTGAAGGATGACAAATTTGCCCGCGTCGAGGCCGGCGGCATCGCTGCGCTGATCGACGGCCTCGCGCACTCCGGACTGTCCGACATGCAGCGGGTCGAGCAGGGCGGCCGGCTGTTCGATAACCTTTACGCACTGTTCAGCGATCGTCGCAGGTGAGTCCGGGAAGCGTCTCAGGAGGCAGAAGCCTGGCGGACCGGGCGCCGGACGATGCGGCCTGCAGCAGCCGGCTCCGCGGCGAGACACGGACCGGCTGATCGGGGAGGCTGGGGGAGCGCACGAGCAGCACGCCGTCGTCGCGCATAAGCGCCGCCGACGATTCATCCGGGTGGCCCGCCACAGCACGGTAGAACGCCTGAAAATAGGGCGATGAAATCGTGACGCCGACCAGCCCGTCGAACCGGCCGTCCTTCAGCCGCGCCCGGGTGATGGTGAACGCGTAGGTCCCTGCGATCTGACCCTTGAACGGCTCGCTGAAGAAGGGTCCGTTGCCGCCCTCCAGTGCGTGGATGAAGTATTCGCGGCGGCTCACGTCGATCCGCGGTATGGGGAAGATCCGGCTGCTCGCGACATTGATGCCCTCGGGGCTGACCAGGAAGGCCGATTCGAGCTGCGGCAGCTCGCGCTTCAACTCCAGCAGGAACACGTGTACATCGGCCGGCGCGCCGATGGTTGCCCAATCGAGCGCCTGAACGTGATCGAGGATGCGCGCCAGCACGAGATCCACCGTTTCGACCACCTTCTGCGCATGTTCGGCGAGCGCGTCGGCCGTGGCAGCGGCGTGTTCGCGCGTGCGGCTGACCTCCAGCCGGTAGTCGAACCATGCGATGCCGACGAACAGCAGCAAGGGCGCCAGCGCGGCCACCAGCAGCGCCGGGCGCAACCGGCCAGGCTGCAGCGCCCGTTGAGGCGGCGCGACCGTCTGTGATGACGACATAGTCCGAGGAAATGACGACCACCGTTCCGGACGTCAAAGAACACCCGCGTGAGCAGGAGACCAGTCCATGAGCAGAACCGTGCTGATCACCGGCGCCAGCGGCAATATCGGCACCAAGCTGCGGGCGCATTTCGCCGCGCTGGGCTGGACGCTGCGTCTGCTCGACGCGGATGCGCGCGGCGACCCGTCGGTCCAGCCGGCCGATCTGACCCAATGGGACGATGCCTGGGTGGCGCGGTTCGCCGGCGTCGATACGGTGATCCATCTCGCCGGTGATCCCAGCCCGCGCGCGTCCTGGGCGTCGGTGCAGCGGCTGAACATCGACCTGACCGCGAACGTCTACGAGGCCGCCGCGGCGCAGCGCGTCCGGCGCGTGGTGTTCGCCAGCTCCAACTGGGTGATGGCCGGACACCGGTCCGCCGCTGGCCCGCTGACCACCGACATGGAGCCACATCCGGTCAATGCCTATGGGGTCTCGAAGCTGGTGGGCGAGCGCATGGGGCGCAGCATCCATGCGCGGCGTGGGCTGTCGGTGATCTGTTTCCGCATCGGCTACGTGCAGCGGGGCGACAACCAGCCGGGACCGCAGATGGGCTGGGGCCCGTGGGGGCAGGCGATGTGGCTGTCCAACCGCGATCTTTGCCAGGCGATGGAACGCGCCGTGCTGGCCGACAGAGTCGGCTTCGCCGTGCTCAACCTGATGAGCGACAATCCCGGCATGCGCTGGGACATCGAAACGACGAAGCGCGCCATCGGCTACGCGCCGCAGGACGGCGCGGCGCCGGTGCTGATGGAGCAGATCGAACAGGATGCGCGCAGCGCGGACGATGTGCAGCGTATGATCGAGCGGCTGCAGGCTTTGCTGCACGAACGCCGCTGGTAGCTCAGCGCGGCACCAGACGGATCGCGCCGCCGCCGCTCGGCGCCAGGCGCAGCGCGATTGCCTCGCCACGGCCGACGACGCGTTCGGTGACGACGATCGCCGTCGGCGTGTCGCCATCCGAGTAGACCGTTGCCGCGAACCGGGCGCCCCCGAGAAAGGTCAGCGGTATGGTCACCGTGCGTCCCGCCTCGTTGGTCATGGCACCGACGAACCAGGCGGCACCGCTGCGCCGCGCAATGACGACGAATGCGCCGATCTCGCCGGCGATGCAGCGGGTCTCGTCCCATGTCGCAGGAACCGCCCGCATAAACGCCACGCCGGGCTGGTCCAGATACGCATCGGGCGAATCCGCCACTGCTTGGAACGGGCTTTCGTAGACCACGTACATCGCCAGCGCCTGGCCGCGTGTCGTCTGCACCAGCGGCAGCCGGTGCCGCGCGACGAAGTCCTGCGGCGCCACGTTGCGGAAGCCACCAGGCGTGTAGTCCATCGGCCCGAGCAGCATGCGCGTGAACGGCAGCGTGACGTTGTGGGTCGCGGTCACCCGCGCGCTCCACTTGTTGTATTCGGCGCCCATCACGCCCTCCTGCGTCAGCAGGTTGGGCCAGGTGCGCGACAGCCCGGTCGGCGGATAGGCGCCGTGCAGGTCCACCATCAGCCGGTGCCGCGCCGCCGCTTCGAGCAGGCGGTGGTAGAAAGCCACCATGTCCTGGTCGTCGCGATCCATGAAATCGACCTTGATGCCGGCCAGGCCGAGCCGCTGATAGAGGTGCAGCGCGGCGTCCATCTGTGCATCCAGCGCCTTCCAGTGCACCCAGACGAACAGGCCGATGTTGCGTTGCCCCGCGTAGGCGACGAGCGCCGGCAGATCGACACCGGGAATACTGCGCATGACATCGCCAGCCTTGAGGTCGTCGCCGTTGGCGACATACCAGCCGGCATCGATCAGCATGTACTGCAGGTCGGTTGCGGCAGCGAAGTCGATCAGCCGCCCGATCGAGGCGTTGCTCTTGCGATGCTGCCCCGCCTCGGGAACGGCATCGTCGCTCCACCAGTCCCAGGCATACTTGCCGGCCTTGATCCAGCCGGTGTCATCAATCGCGCTGGCCGGGTTGAGGTTGGCGATCAGCGTAGATTCGATCAGCCCGCCGGGGCTGTCGGCGATCATCAGCACGCGCCACGGCGACACCAGGTCGGTGTCCGCATCGATCCGCACCGCGACCGTGGGATCGTCGAGGCGCGGCGACAGCCTGACCCGCACGCCGGGGCGTCCGTCGCCCAGCGCCCGCAGGCACATGCCTGCATAGTCCACCAGGTCGGCTTCGGCGATGGCGCAGACCACGTCGCCGCTCTGACACACCACCGGCACGTCGTACAGGTCGGTCTCCTGCATCGTCGCGCGCCGGAGCGGATGGAACTCGCCCTCGTGTCCGGTGCCGAAGTGCATCAGGTTGAGGCACCAGCATTCCCAGTCGCCGGCCAGAACGAATTCGGTGAGTTCCTCGGTGACGAGTACGGGATCGTTGCCTTGCGGCGCCTGCAGCCGGTAGCGGAACGCCACCCCGTCATCATAGGCGCGGAACGTCAGTTCAAGCCGGTGCTCACCCGCCTCGAGCAGCAACCTGAGCTGATTGTAGCGATCGCGAGCGCGGCGCGTCTTGCCGGCCGGCACGTCGTACTGCCGGTCGACGCTGGTTCGCACCGCCTTCGCCACACGGAATCCGCCGGCGACCATGCCGCCGGCGCCCAGGTCGAAGCCGAGTGCCGATGGCTGGATGATCGTCTTCCGGTCGAACGCGACGCTGTAGCCCGGCCGCCCCGCAGCATCCAATGCCGCGGCAAGCTCGATACGCTTACTCGGCGAGGACAGCTTGAACCCGCGGACCGGAGATGCGGCGCTGCCGCCGGCGACCGGAATGGCCATGCCCAGCGCCAGCAGGTCCCGACGCGTCGTCACCGCGCCGGTTTGCGCCGGCACCGGCGGGCGGTCATTCGACCGGCTTCGGCGTGGTCTCGGATGCGGGCGTCGTGCCCGGGCTGCTGTCGCTCCACGGCGGGGCGCCGAGGTTCAGGTCGCTCGGATTGGTGGCCGCCCCGGTGAGCGCTCCGGCGCCGCCGCCGACCATGGCCCCGACGGCAACGCCGATCGGGCCACCGAGCAATCCGATGGCTGCACCGGTTGCGGCACCTCCCGCGGCACCACCCTGCGTCCGTTCCGGCTCGCTCGCGCCACAACTGCACAGCAATGCGACGCAGACGAACGTTGCGATGATCCGCACGCTTTGACTCCACCGACTCGCAATCAGCCTATCGCCGTCGGATCGATTCGTCTCGCAACACGAATCGGTGAGAGATCGGACCGCAGGAACCGCGCGCTGGCCTATTTGTCCGTTCACGGCGCCGGCGGCTTGTAGTTGCTCCTCCAGGACGCGAGTTGCGCCGGGAAGTGCTGCAAAGCCTCGGCATCAAGCACATAGATCTTGCCCCATGGGCGCCGGACGAAACCGCCGTAGAGCACAATGAATCCCGCAAGATCGGTCAGCGTGATGGTTTGATCGCTGCCCCGCTGAGCAACGCCGGCCGCGAGCCAGTCCTGCGGACCCGGCGGCCTGCTGCCCAGGATGATCATCTGGTTGCGATTGCCGACCTGCTCCATGTTGCGCCAGACGCCTGGGTCTTTCGCGCCGCGCAGATACCCGACCACGTTGGGCAGCCCGCCCGCCGGATAATACCCCGGGATCGCCGCCTTCAGATCATCGAACCACGCCATGACATCCTCCTCCGTTCATCTGAGGATGATCTGCAGCGCGTCCCTCACCGATCAACCAGGAGTTTGAGCCCCGACATTCCCGGAATTACCCCAGCCGGAACGCTGGCTTCCGCTTCTCGGCGAACGCCGCCATGCCCTCGCGCTGATCGTGCGTGCCGAACAGCGACATGAACAGCGCGCGCTCGTGCCGCACGCCCTCGATCAGCGTGGTCTCGAACGCCCGGTTCACCGCCTGCTTGGCGAACGCGACCGCGACCGGCGACAGTTCGGCGATGCGCGCGGCGATCTTCAGCGCCTCGGGCAGCAGTTGGTCGGCAGGGAACACGCGCGACACCAGGTTGGCACGCTCCGCCTCGGCCGCGTCCATCATCCGCGCGGTCAGGATCATGTCCATCGCCTTCGACTTGCCCACCGCGCGGGTCAGCCGCTGGGTGCCGCCGGCGCCGGGCAGCACGCCCAGGTTGATCTCCGGCTGGCCGAATTTCGCGGTGTCGGCAGCGAGGATGAAGTCGCACATCATCGCCAGCTCGCAGCCGCCGCCCAGCGCGAAACCCGCCACCGCGGCGATCACCGGCTTGCGCACCTTCAGCACTGTCTCCCAGCGGCGACCGATGAAATCGTCGAGCGCCGCCTCGGGGTGGGTGCGGTCCTTCATCTCCTTGATGTCGGCGCCGGCGGCGAACGCACGCTCGTTGCCGGTCAGCACGATGGCGCCGACGCCCGGATCAGCGTCGAACGCCAGCAGCTGGCTGCCCAGTTCTTCCATCAGCGCGTCGCACAGCGCGTTCAGCGCGGCGGGGCGGTTCAGCCGGATCAGCCCGACCCGGCCATGCGTCTCGACGATGATGTTCTGGAAGTCGGCCATCGATGGCTCTCCTGTGGCTAGCGCTGGGTCCGCGGGCAATAGAAGGTGCTGCGGCCCGATTGGGTGATGCGGCGGACGCCCGGGCAGGCGGGGCGCCCCGGGCAGCGGTCGCATGGTTCGGCCTCGCGGCTATAGACCTTCCAGGCGTGCTGGAAATAGCCCAGCTCGCCGTCCGGCTGCACGTAGTCGCGCAGCGATGATCCGCCGGCCTCGATCGCCTCGTGCAAAGTGTCCTTGATCGCCGGCACCAGGCGTTCGGCGCGCGCGCCCGGGATGGTGTGCGCCGAGCGCTGCGGGCTGAGCCGGGCGCGGTACAGCGCCTCGCAGACATAGATGTTGCCCAGGCCGGCGACCACCTTCTGGTCCAGCAGCGCCGCCTTGATCGGCGTGCGCTTGCCGGCCAGCGCCGCCGACAGCACGGCGGCAGTGAACCCGCCGTCGAGCGGCTCGGGGCCCAGGCCGGCGAGCAGCCTGTGCCGTTCCTCCGCGCGGGTCGGCACCAGGTCCACCGAGCCGAAGCGGCGCGGATCGACGAAGCCCAGGCGGCACCCATCGTCCGTTTCCAGCACCATGTGCTCGTGCGGCGTCGGCTGGTTCGGCCGCAGCGGCGTCAGCACGATGCGGCCGGACATGCCAAGATGCAGCAGAACGGAATCGCCGCCGGCCAGGCGCATCAGGATGTACTTGCCGCGCCGACGGAAGCCGGTGACGCGGGCGCCGGTCAGGCGGGTCTGCAGGTTCTCGGGCAGTGGCCAGCGCAGGTCAGGACGGTGCGTCATGGCGCGCACGATGACGCGGCCTTCCAGCCGCTCGCGGAGGCCTCGCATCACGGTCTCGACCTCAGGGAGTTCCGGCATGGGCGGGCGGCACGCTATAGGTGGGCCGGATGAGCGACAACCCCGACACCGCTGATTTCGGCTTCCGCCAGGTGCCGCGCGCGGCGAAGCGCGGCATGGTGCGCGCAGTCTTCGACAGCGTGGCGCCGCGCTACGACCTGATGAACGACCTGATGTCGCTGGGCGTGCACCGTGCGTGGAAGCACGTGCTGCTGACGGCGCTGGACCCGTCACCACGCCGCACGTTGCTGGACCTGGCAGCGGGTTCCGGCGACGTGGGGCTGGGCTGGCTGGAGCAGGGCGGTGGGCCGGCGGTGCTGAGCGACGTCAACGCCGCGATGCTGCAGGTGGCGCATGATCGGGCGCTGTCGCGTGGGCTGATCGGCGGGGTGTCGCTGCTGGTGGCGGATGCCGAAAGGCTGCCGCTGCCGGACCGCGCGGTGGACCGCGTGTCGATTGCGTTCGGACTGCGCAACTGCACCGAGAAAGCCGCGGTGCTGGCCGAGGCGCGGCGCGTGCTGCGGCCGGGCGGGCGGTTCTTCTGCCTGGAGTTCTCGCAGGTGCAGATGGCGCTGCTGCGGCCGCTGTATGACGCCTGGTCGTTCCGCGTGCTGCCGATGCTGGGCCGCTGCGTGGCGCGGGACGAAGCGAGCTATCGGTACCTGGCGGAGAGCATCCGGATGTTCCCTGATCAGGAGACGCTGGCGGGCATGCTGCGCGCGGCGGGATTTGTGCGCGTCGAGGTGCGCAATCTGTCGGGCGGGATCGCGGCGATCCATTCGGGATGGCGGTTGTGACTGACCTCACCTCGAAGCGCGTGCTGTTGATCGTGTCGGGCGGCATCGCAGCGTATAAGGCGCTCGAGCTGATCCGCCTGCTGCGCGGCCGTGGCTGCGGCGTCAGCTGCGTGCTGACCAGCGCGGGGGCGCAGTTCGTCACCCCGCTCTCGCTCCAGGCCCTGAGCGAGAGCAAGGTCTACACCGACCTGTTCTCGCTCACCGATGAAAGCGAGATGGGCCACATCCAGCTCTCGCGCAGCGCCGATCTGGTCGTGGTCGCGCCCGCCTCGGCGGACATCCTGGCGAAGATGGCGGCGGGCCTTGCCGGCGACCTCGCGTCCACGCTGTTGCTGGCGACCGACAAGCCGGTGCTGGTGGCGCCGGCGATGAATGTGCGGATGTGGCAGCATGCCGCGACCGTCGCCAACATGGCGCTGCTGGTCGCGCGCGGCATCCACGTGGTAGGCCCGGACGAAGGCGCGATGGCCTGCAACGAGTACGGGCCGGGACGGCTGGCCGAACCGCCCGCCATTCTGGCGGCGATCGAGGCGCTGCTGTCGTCCGAACGCCCGCTGGCCGGCCGCCACGCGCTGGTCACCAGCGGCCCGACGCATGAGCCGATCGATCCGGTGCGCTACATCGCCAACCGCTCCAGCGGGCGCCAGGGCCATGCGATCGCCGTCGCGCTTGCGGATCTTGGCGCGCGGGTCACGCTGGTGAGCGGGCCGGTGGCGGTGCCGGATCCTGCCGGGGTCACGGTGCAGCGGGTGGAGAGTGCGCAGCAGATGCTGGAGGCGTGCCGGTCGGCGCTGCCGGCGGATGTCGCGGTGTTCGCCGCCGCGGTTGCCGACTGGCACGTCGCGCATGCCGCCACGGGGAAGATCAAGAAGCAGCCGGGCGCGGCGCCGCCGGCGCTGGAACTGGTCGCGAACCCCGACATCCTGGCGACGATCGCCGAGAAGGGTCCACGGCGTCCGCGTCTGGTGATCGGCTTTGCCGCCGAAACCGACGACTTATTGGCCAACGCCCAGGCCAAGCGCACCAGGAAGAACGCCGACTGGATCGTCGCCAACGACGTCTCGCCGGCAACCGGCATCATGGGCGGCGAGACGAACGCGGTTCACCTGATCACGGCCGACGGCGTCGAGGAGTGGCCGCTTCTCGCGAAGCAGGAGGTGGCGCGCCGGCTGGCCGCGCGCATCGCGGCGGCGCTGCGATGATCTGCGAGGTTCGCGCACTGACAGTGGCCGATGTCGACGAATTCCGCCGAATCCGGCTTGACGCGCTGCGGCGGCATCCCGCGGCGTTCGGCTCGGCGTACGAGGATGAGGTGGCGCTGGACCGCGGCCAGTTCGCGGAGCGGCTGGGGACGACGGGTATCACGCGCTTCGGGGGATTCAGCGGCGGCGCGCTGGTGGGGCTCGCCGGCCTCGCCATACGACAGGGCGCGAAGGAGCGGCACAAGGCGTACCTGTTCAGCATGTACGTCGAGGCTGCGCATCGCCGCGGCGGCCTCGCGGAGCACCTGGTCCAGGCGGTGATCGCCGGCGCGCGCGAGGCGGGCGCGGTGGTGCTGCAGCTTTCGGTGACCATCGGTAACGTGCCGGCACAGCGTCTCTACCGGCGCATGGGTTTCAGCATCTACGGCGTCGAACGGCGCTCGCTCAAAGTGGCCGGGCGCTTCCATGACGAAGAGCTGATGGCGCTCGATCTCGATTGACGCCAGCGAACACCGCCATCGCGAACAGCATCGCCACGACGAACAGCAGCGTGCGACTGCCGCCGAAGCCGATCGAGGCGAGCGCCGGACCGGGGCAGTAGCCGACCAGCCCCCAGCCGATGCCGAACAGCAGCGCGCCAACGCATAGACGGCGATCGACCTGCGCGCTGGGTGGCAGCGCAAACCGATCGGCGCAGAATGGCGCGGCGAGCCGCCGCGACGCGGCGTAGGCGGGCGCCATCACGGCCAGCGCCCCCAGCATGACCAGGGCGAGGCTTGGGTCCCAGTCGCCGGCGAGATCGAGGAACCCCAGCACCTTGGCGGGATCGACCATGTGCGAAATGGTCAGACCAAGTCCGAACAGGATGCCGGCGATCAGGGCGATGGCGAGCCGTGCCATCCGCTCAGCTCCCGACGACGTGGCGCGCGACGAACACCGTGGCGAAGCCGGCGACCATGAAGACGCATGTCGCGACGATGGAACGCCGCGAGAAGCGCGCCAGACCACAGACGCCGTGACCGCTGGTGCAGCCGCCGCCAAGCCTGGTGCCGAACCCCACCAGCAAGCCCCCGGCAATGACGGTGGGTAGCGATGCCTCGAGGCTGACGACGGGCGGGCCGGCCAGCGCGGCCCAGAGCAACGGCGAGACGATCAGCCCGCCCAGGAATGCGACGCGCCAGGCGACGTCGCCGGAGCGCGCGGACGGCAGGGCGCCGACGATGCCGCTGATACCGGCGATCCGACCATTGGCCAGCCAGAGGACGGCGGCCGCAAGGCCGATCAACAGACCGCCGAGCAGGGAGGATATGGGTGTAAAGTGACTCATCGGACGCGTTGCCTCACGGGTTCCTGCCCTTCAATGCAGGCTGGTGGCGTGGCGCACGACCTCCGCTTCGGTCAGACCCTGGCTGAGACAATCCAGTTGCCCCCGGAGAAGACGACACCGTCCGGTCCCTCGTGCCGACGATAGGCGCCGACCAGGGCATCCTGCACGGCCGTTTTGAGAGAGTCAGGCGCGTCGGTCAGGGCGCGCGCGATCGGGCCGATCTGGCACGAAAGCTCGGCCGCCCTCTCGGCACTGCCGAGTTTCATGACCGGATCGTGCCTGGCGAAAGCGATGTCGTGAAAGCCGGCTTCTGCCAGGATCCGCCGGACGCGGTCGGGATCGGCGAAGGCGAACTGGCCGGGCTCTTCGGGGCCTGGCGGCGCGCTGGGGGGCAGCAGGTGCTTCGCCGCCGTCAACGGCTCCAGCACCCAAGGGTTCTCCGACAGTGGACGGAAGCAGGCGAACACCAGCCGCCCGTCAGGCTGCAGCGCGCCGTGCAGATTGGCGAACGCCGTCACCGGATTGGTGAAGAACATCACGCCGAACCGCGAAACGGCGAGATCGAAATCCTGCGGCGTAAAGCCATAGGTGGACATGTCGGCGCGCACCAGCGTGGCCTGGCTGAGGCCTGCGTCCGCGACGCGCTTGCGGGCGAGGTCCAGCATCGGCGCGGAGATGTCGATGCCGAGGACGCGGCCCGCCGGCCCGACCCGGTGGGCCAATTCCAGCACGGTGGCGCCGCAGCCACAGCCGATATCGATCGCGCGTTCTCCCGCCCGTGGCGCGGCGTGCTCCAGCAGCACCTGGGTCAGCGGTTGAAACAACTGGTCCAGGCGAGTCTGCTGCGTGACCCAGGTCTGCGCCACCGCGCTGTTCCAGAACTCGATCTGTCCGGCGTTGGGCGCACTTGCCATACGGCATTTCTCCGATGAACGGCCTGTGACGCAGATGGCGCCCTTTCCGCAGCCGCCACAAGCAGGCAACTGCGGTTGGTGGTGCGCGCGTTCCGGGTCGCCGCAAACCGGACGTCAGATCGCCCGCCATAGCGGTCGCGTGAGCAGCATCATCAGCAGCCCCGCCAGCCCCGTCGCGGCCGTCGCCCAGGGCGCGCCGATCGCATCCGCCAGCCATCCCAGTGCGACGAAGCCGACCGGTCCCGTGCCGATGCAGACCGACAGCACACCCAGTATGCGGCTGCGCATCTCCGGCGGCGCGGACAGGTACACCAGCGTCGCCTGCATGATGCTGAACCCCGCACCGCCCAGCCCGGTGAACAGCAGCGCCGAACCGGCGATCGCCGGCAGCGGCACCAGCGCGAACACGGTCAGCATGACCAGGTAGAGCATCACGCCGGTGACATAGACGTGGCGGTACAGGCTCGGACGACAGAACATTGCCATCAGCACAGCGCCGGCGAAGGCGCCGATGCCGTCCATGCTGGCCAGGATGCCGATGCCCTCGGGCCCGAGCCCCAGCTGGTCCTGCCCGATCACCGGCACCATCGAGGTGAACGGCCAGCCGAACACGTTGTAGATCACTGTGACCGTCAGCGTCCCGATGAGCCGCCGATCGCCGCGCACCAGCCGCAGGCCCTCGGCGATGCGTGCCAGCACCGTCTCCGCCGTGGTGGGCGCGAAGCTGTTGCGATACCGCACGCGGCAGGCGGCCACCACGGCGATCGCGTACAGCACCACGCTCAGTGTGAACACGCCGTCGATGCCGACGGAGGCGAGCAGCAGGCCGCCGATCGTCGGTCCCACCATGCGACTGGCGTTGTTGGCGCCGACATCGACCGACATCGCGGTACCCATCTGCGCGGCGCCGACCACCTCGCCGATCATCACCCGCCGCACCGGATTGTCGGTCGCCCAGCCGATGCCGTTGATGAAGCTCGCAACGGCCAGATGCCACACCGCGAGCAGGTGCAGGTGCGCCAGCACCGCCAGCACGAGCGATGTCGCCACCATGCTGGCGACGACGACGATGAGCGTGGTGCGCCGCTCCATCCTCTCGGCCGCCGCCCCCAGGAACGCGCCGAACAGACCCATCGGCAGCAGGCGCAGCATCGTCATCATGGCAACCGTGAAGGCGGAGCCGGTGGCCTGGTAGACGAACACGCCGACCGCGACGGTCTCCACCCAGCGGACCACGAAAACCACCAGCCCGACGAACCAGAGGCGCCAGAAGTCAGCGTTGTCGATCAGCCACGCGGGGCGGCCGGCGGGTCGGGCCGTTGCTGCTTTATGCACCTGGCAATGTCAGCGCTGGACGGGCTGCTCCGTGCCGCGGTCGGACGCGCTACGGCCGGTTCGCCGGATAATACGGCAGCGGAACGCGGGGCATCGGCGGGCATGGCTTCGGCGTATCGGGCGTGCCGCAGTTCTCCGTGCTGTACGCTGGGCCGGCACCGGGTCCGCGGCGAGCGTAGGGTGGTGGCGGCGGAGCGTACCCCGGCGGTAGTGGCGGAGCGTACCCCGGCGGCGGCGGAGCGTACCCCGGTGGTGGCGGTGGAGCGTACCCCGGTGGTGGCGGAGCATACCCCGGTGGCGGCGGATACGGAGGTGGATAGCCCTGGGCGTACACCGGGACGTACATGAGCATGGCTGGCAACAGCAGCAGGAGCGGGCGGCGCATGCGTTTCCTCCAGAATCCCTTGCCGCGATCCTACAGCACGGCGATCGATCAGACCAACGCGCGTGGTGACGTGATGCGCGTCAGTATCTGACCGCCGGGTCGTGCATGACGAGGTCGCTCACCAGCCAGGGATGGCCGCCTAGCTGAAGCACGCGCATGAGCACCGCGGCAGGCGCCCGCTCGAACAGGATAATACTCTGGTGGCTCTGGTCGTTGTCCTGCATCTGCCGCAGGCTCGTCACCACCGCGGCGGCAGCCCGTTCCTGGTGCAGGAACTCTGCGGTCCACTGGCGCGCGGCGCGCTCCAGTTCCGGCACGGTCAGCACGAGGGTCTGCATCCGCCCCTCCAGTCACGTCCGCAAAAAGAACGGACAACGAAGCTTGCACCGGAGGCGGCCGGAGGCATTGATCCATGTCAAAGTGACAGTCTGGCTGTCGCTGCCCCGCCCGTGAACTCCACTTGCCGCGTTCACGCCGCTGGGGGAGCATGCGGGCCCAGTGGAGCACACGCGATGGACCCAGAGGTTGCCGAACTGCGACGGATGATCGACGAGGCGCAGCGGATCGTGATCTTCACCGGCGCTGGCATCAGCACGGAATCCGGCATTCCGGACTTCCGCAGTCCGGGCGGCATCTGGACGAAGATGCGGCCGATCGACTTTTCCGACTTCCTCGCCTCGGAGGAGGCGCGGCGCGAGACCTGGCGCCGGCGCTTCGCCACCGACGAGACGATGCGCAAGGCGGAGCCCAACCGCGGGCATCGCGCAGTGGCGACGCTGGTCAACCGCGGCAAGGCCTCGGCGGTGATCACGCAGAACATCGATGGGCTGCACCAGGCGTCGGGCGTGCCGGCCGGCCGCGTGATCGAGCTGCACGGCAACACGACGTATGCGCACTGCCTCGACTGCGCGCAGCGCTACGAGATCGAGGACATCCGCACCGAATTCGAGCGCACCGGCGAGCCGCCAACCTGCGACAGGTGCGCCGGCTACGTGAAGACCGCGACGGTGTCGTTCGGTCAGTCCATGCCGCCGGCGGCGATGATCCGCGCCGAGGAGGAGACGCGGGAGGCAGACCTGTTCGTCACGATCGGATCATCGCTGGTGGTGTACCCGGCCGCCGGCTTCCCGGAGATGGCGGTGCGCAACGGCACGCGCCTGGTGATCCTGAACCGCGAGCCGACCGGGCTCGATCCCTATGCCGACCTCGTGCTGCACCGGGAGATCGGGGTGACGCTGGGCGAGGCGGTGGGGAACAACTGAGCAAGTCATACACAGAGTTCCACAAAGTGCACGCGAGGTTTCACGGAGAGGCACCCCCGCGTGAAGCGCCGATTTGTCTTGTTCGTGCAACTCTGTGTGCACCCGGTGAAACTCTGTGTATGACTTGCCTTCTGCCGCCGCATCACAGGTGGTGCGAGATTAGGAGCGAGCATGGCACGCAACATCGCCGTCGGCGTCGGGCTGATGGAGTTCCCGTTCTCCAGCACCGATGGGTTCTGGCGCTGGGTCGATCTCTGCGAGGCGGGCGGCATCGACTCGATCTGGCAAACCGACCGCATCGTCAGCCGCCAGCCGATCCTCGAGTGCATGACTGCACTCGCCGCCATCGCCGGGCGCACGCGACGCATCAAGTTCGGCATCAACGTGGTGTCGCTGGCGCTGCGCGATCCGGTGCTGCTGGCCAAGCAGTGCGCCACGATCGACGTGCTGTCGCAGGGCCGGCTGCTGCCGGGCTTCGGCATCGGCAGCCCGCAGGGACCGGAGTGGCAGACGCTGCATATCGACACGACGACACGGGGGCGGCGTACCGACGAGGCGCTGGAGATCATCGCGCGGCTGTGGCGCGAGGACAGCGTCGACTTCGAGGGGCGGCACAACCATCTGACCGGCGCGTCGATCTCGCCCAAGCCGGTGCAGTCCGATCTGCCGATCTGGATCGGCGGCTCGTCCGCCGCGGCGGTGCGTCGTACCGCGCGCTACGGCACCGGCTGGCAGGCGGGCGCAGAGACGGCGGCCGATGTCGGGCGCGTGATCGCGGAGATCAAGGCGGCGCTGGCGGAGAGCGGGCGCAGCATCGACGAGGACCACTACGGTGCCGCGTTCGCCTATCGCTTCGGGCGGATCGACGATCCAGGCGTGGCGCAGGTGATGGAGGCGTACCGCAAGCGCACCGGGCGCGATCCCGAACGACACTTCGCGATCGGCGATGCAGGCACCATGCTGGCGCGGATCGCGGACTACGTTGAGGCCGGAGCCTCGAAGTTCATCCTGCGCCCGGCGGCGCGCGGCGACGCGGACATGCTGGACCAGACGCGCAGGCTGATCGAGCAGGTGCTGCCGATGGTGGCGGCGCGCTGGCCGAAGCGTGCCAAGGCGGCGGCGTAATCAGCAAAACGCCTGACCTGTCCTCGATCTTTCGCTGATCAGCGTCGCTCGGCAGCCCGGACTTCGGTCGCAGCCTGCCGGACGGCGGGCACGGCCTGACGCAGCGTTGCGTGGGAAACCTGCGACCTTGGTCGGATGGTTGCGCGATCGTTCTTCACCGGAGAGATCGAGCCCAAACTTGATATTTGCGTTTCAGCAACGCAACTGGTGCGGCCGCTACAGCAGCACGCAGTGCGCCGGCAGAAACGACACGGTGACCTCGCTGCCTTCCTCGAACAGCTCGGTCGGCGGACGCCGTACGATGAGCTGCCCGGCCGGCCAGTCCACCACGTACTGGATGAAGTCGCCGTGGAACATCCGCCGATGGATGCGTCCGGGCACCGCGTTGTGCGAGTCTGGCATGCGCACCAGATGGACGTAGGACGACCGCAGCGCCACCGCGGTCCGCTCGCGCGGTGCATCCGACGGCGCGACCTCGAGTTCCATGCCGCCTTCGGCCTCGAAGATCAGCGTGCCGTTGGCGCCTTGGCCGCGCACCTTGCCGGCGATCAGGTTCGCCGAGCCGACGAAGTCGGCGACGAAGCGGCTCTGCGGGCGGTTGTAGATGTCCTCGGGCGTGCCGATCTGCTCGATCCTGCCGCCGTTCATCACAATCACCCGGTCGGAGATCGCCAGCGCCTCCTCCTGATCGTGCGTGACGTAGAGCGACGTGATGTCCAGCCGGCGCTGCAGCTCGCGCAACTCCACGCGCATCTCGGCGCGCAGCTTCGCATCCAGGTTGGACAGCGGCTCGTCGAACAGCAGCACACTCGGCGAGAAGGCGATCGCCCGCGCCACCGCCACGCGCTGCTGCTGTCCGCCCGACAGCTTCGAGGCCGGGCGATCGGCGAAGGCCTGCATCTGCACCAGGTCCAGCACGCGCTCGACGTTCTGCCGCACCTCGGCCTGCGGCAGCTTGCGCACGCGCAGCCCGTAGGCGACGTTGTCGTACACCGTCATGTGCGGCCAGATCGCGTAGGACTGGAACACCATCGAGACGCCGCGCTTCTCGGCCGGCACGTTGCGGCGTTCGCGCGCGGAATACACCGCGCTGCCGTTCAGCCGGATGGTGCCGCCGGTGGGCGTCTCCAGCCCGGCGACCGAACGCAGCGTGGTGGTCTTGCCGCAGCCGGAAGGGCCCAGCAGCGTCACCAGCTCGCCAGGCGCGATGGCGAATGCGATGTTGTCCACCGCGGTGACGTCGCCGTAGCGCACGATAAGATCGCTGACCTCGATGCGGGCCTGGTTCACTGGGTCGCTCCGGTGACGCGACGCGCCAGGCTGAACAGGACAGCGACGGCGACAAACACGGTGGCGGTCTGGATCAGTGCCATCGCCGCCGAGAGCTCGGAGCTCGAACTCAGCCACGAATTGACGATCGCCGGTGCGATCACCTTGGAATTCGGCCCCATGAGGAAGATCGAAACCCCCAGTTCGCGCACCGAGGCGATGAAGATCAGCAGCCATGCCGCGACCAGGCCCGGCCGCAGCAGCGGCATCGTCACCGTGCGCATCTGGTAGACCCAGCCAGCGCCGCAGACGCGCGCGCATTCCTCGAGGCTCGGATCGACCTGCAGCACGACACTGGCGATGGTGCGCAGGCCAAGTGGCAGGAACACGGTGAAGTAGGCCAACCCGAGCAACCACAGCGTGCCGTAGATTGGGATCGGCAGGTTGATCCACGCCCACAGCAGGCCGAGACCGAACACCAGCCGCGGCACGGCCTGCGGGAACATGATGACGTATTCGGCAACGCCGGCACCGGGCATGCGCGAGCGGTAGATGATCCAGGCCAGCACGCCGATCACGACGACGCCGATGCTGGAGACCGAGATCGCCAGGATCAGGCTGTTGACGAAGGCCGGCCCGACCGAGCCCATCTGCAGCGCGGTCTCGTAGTTGGCAAAGGTGAACCGCATCTGCGACAGGATCACCGTGGCGAAGCGCTCGAACGAGGTGAGCAGCAGCGCCGCCAGCGGCAGGACCACCGCGACGATGATGTAGCCCCAGGCGATGGCGAGCAGCGGCCAGCGCATCGCACCCACGTCCATTTCGCGCGGGCGGAACGCCTTGCCGGTGATCGTGGTGTAAGTGCCGTGCTTCAGCACGAAGCGCGCGAGCGTCAGCGTGATCAGCATGACCCCGAACAGCGACAGCCCCATCGCCGCGGCGCGGCCGTAGTCGGGCGGGAAGGACAGCGTCGCCTGCCAGATCTGCGTGGTGACGACGTAGAAGCGGCCCGGAATGCCCAGCACGAAGGCGGCGGCGAACGAGCCCAGCATCTCGGCGAACACGAAGATGGTGGCGCTGAGCACGCCGGGTGCCACCAGAGGCAGGGTGATGCGCAGCGCGGTGCGCAGTTTGCCGGCGCCGAGTACCCGCGAGCTTTCCTCCAGCGACGGGTCCATCGACTTCATTGCCGCCGAGATCATCACGAAGGCGACGGTGCCCTCGAACAGCGCCATCACCCAGGCGATGCCGTAGGCCGAGTAGATGTTGAACAGATCGCCCGGCGCGCCGGTCGAGCGCCACACCTGGTTGATCAGTCCGGTCTTGGGGCCGAGCAGCACGCCCCAGGCCAGCGCGCCGATCAGCGGCGTCATGTAATACGGCAGCTCCATCAGCCGTTCCAGCCGCTGGCGGCCGGGGATGTTGGTGCGGGTCAGGATCCAGGCCTGGAGGAAGCCGAAGATCACCGCCAGCACGGTGGCGATGCAGGATACCAGCAGCGTGTTGGCCAGCGCCCGGTAGTCGTCGGTCAGGTTGACGAAGTTGTCGAGCCCGTACTCCTCGGGCGGGAAGGCCGAAGGATCGCCGACATTGAGCGACGCATTGATCAGGAAGCCGATCGGGTAGAGCACCAGCGCGCCGCACAGCAGCACGACAAGCGGCATGACGATCTGGCGCGGGGTGATGGCGGGGAGGCGCATGCGTCAGCGCAGGCCGGTGATCTTGTCCCACTCGCGCACGAACTGCGCGTGAGACTGCTCGAAGGCATGCCAGTCGGTCGGGGTCAGCAGCTTGAACTCGTTGACGCTGACACCGCCCGGTGGCGGCGACACGTCACCGCGCGGCGAGTGGTAGTACAGCACTTCGGCATTGCCGGTCTGCCCCGGCACGCTGAGGAACCAGTCCATGAACAGCTGCGCCGCCGCCGGGTGCGGCGCCTCCTTCACGATGCCCCAGGGCTGCGGCGAGGCGACCACGCCATCTGGCGGGATGACGAACTCCACCGGCGCGCCCTTCGCCTTCATGATCAGGTAGCCGGAGTACTGCGCGGTGAGCGCCACCTTGTCCTGGCCGTTCACCAGCCGATCGAACTGCTGCACGTAGGAATCGAACGCATGCGGCTTCAGCGGCGCCAGCCTGGTCCAGAAGTCGTTGCCGTAGAGCTGGCGCAGCACGTACCACTCCACGTGCTGCAGTCCGGAGATCGTCACCTTCACCGAGATGGCGTCGGTCCATTTCGGATCGAGCATGTCCTTCCAGGTCCGCGGCGCCTCCTCCGCCGACACCAGGTTGGGGTTGTATGCGATCGCCGCGATCGCCAGCGCGCCCCAGGTCCAAAAGCCCTCGGGCGCGCTTTTGAATTCCGGCTTGTAGGCTGTCATTTCGGGCGAGACGTACTGCATGTAGCCGCCGCGTTTCTGGAAATCGAGCGCGAAGCTCATGTCGGAGAGCTGCGCGATGTCGGCGAGGTAGGCGTTGCCCTGGCGTTCGGCCAGCAGCCTGGCATACAGCGCGCCGGCCTGAAGCCGCAGATACGTCGCCTTGATCCGCGGAAAGAGCGCGTGGAACTTCGACAGTTCCTTCTCTCCGGCGGCCTCAGGATCGGTGGAATACACCACAAGCGCGCCTTCGCTCTCGGCCTTCGCGACATCGGCGCAGGTCTTGAAGCCTTCCATCGGGCGCGGGTTGTCGCAGGCGAAGGCAGGTACGGCAGCAAGGCCGAGGATCAGCCCGAAGGTCACGCACAGATGTCGCATTGCTTCTCCGAGGCAAGGGTTCCGTGTGATTGCGAGGAGGCGAAGCCGACGAAGCAATCGCCAGTCAGGTGCGCCCGTTTCATGGAGCTTGCTTCGTCGCTCCGCTCCTCGCAATGACCCGGGGGGACAGATCAACCGCGCCGCACCAGCCTGCACACGCGGTGATTTTCCGAATCGCCAATATACACGGCGCCGTCCGGCCCGACGACCGCCCCGTGCGGGCGCGCGAGCCCATGCGGACCGGCCTCGCCGTTGCCGGCGATCGTGGTGACGATCCAGCTCTGCGCGTCGATCAGGCGGATGACATGGTTCTCGGTATCCACCACGAATATGTTGCCGGCGGGATCGACCGCCATCTCCTTCGGTGCATTGAACACCGCATGGCGTGCATCATGGCCATCGCCGGCATAGGCGCGCGCGCCGGTACCGGCGACGGTCTCGATGCTGCCGTTGTGGATGCGGCGGATGCTGCTGCCCTGGCGCTCCATCACGTACAGCGAATCATCCGGCGCCAGCGCCACCGCACGCGCGCCGAAGACGTCGGCCGACGCGGCAGGGCCGCCATCGCCGGCATGCGCGCCCTTGCCGGTGCCGGCGAACGTGCCGATCACGCCGGACGCAAGGTCGATGACGCGCACCCGATGGTCGGCGACGTCGGCGACGAACAGCCGGCGATGCTCGCGGTCCAACGCAAGCCCGTTCGGCTCGGCGAGTCCGGCGCGATCCGACGGCCCGCCATCGCCACTGAACCTGCCCGAGCCGTCGCCCGCCAGTGTGGTCATCGCGCCGCTCGCGCCGTCGATGCGTCGCACGCGTCCGTTCAGCCGATCGGCAATGTAGATGTTGCCGCTGCGGTCGATGACGATGCCGTACGGCTGGTTCATCCGCGCCTGCGTCGCCGGGCCGCCGTCGCCGGAGAAGCCGCTCTCGCCGGTGCCGGCGATGGTGCTGATCACGCCGTTGCGGTCGATGCGCCGGATGCAGTGGTTATAGGTGTCGGAGAAGCACAGGTTGCCGGCGGGATCGAACGCCAGATCGAACGGGTTGTTGAGCTGCGCCTGCGACGCCGGGCCGCCGTCGCCCGCATAACCCTGCTCGCCTGTCCCGGCGACCGTGCTGAGGATCCATTGCGCATCCGGCATCGTTCTGTTCCTCCCGTCGGGGCCACCATGGTTGTCGGAAGCGGTCTGTCAAGCTTAGGATCGTCCAACAACGTGCCGGAGGATGTCGGAATGGACGCGCAGGTCGATCGTGCCACGAGTACCCTTTACGCGAAGCTGGAAGAGCGGGTCATGGCGC
This sequence comes from uncultured Alphaproteobacteria bacterium, assembly GCA_963812075.1. Taxonomy (GTDB): domain Bacteria; phylum Pseudomonadota; class Alphaproteobacteria; order Acetobacterales; family Acetobacteraceae; genus JAMXLO01. The sequence goes on along the minus strand of CAWETN010000008.1, from coordinate 141,586 downwards.
GCGACCAGATAGGGGCCAGCAAGGTCTATTACGATCTCGTGCGCGCCGGGCGTCCGCTGAAGGAGATCGTCGCCGAGGGCGTGCGCATCCATGCGCCATACACACATGTGCCATACCACGAGCGCATCGATGATGGTTATCCGAATTTCGTCAACAACGACCACTGCCTGCTGAGCGCACGCGCCACGGTCAACTTGACGAAGATGGTGCCGGCGGAGCTGGCGATGCTGCCAATGGCGCAGACCATTTGGTACATCCCGAGCGGGCTGGATATCTGGAACCAGAAGATCGACAAGGCGCCGGGGCACTACACGCGCGCCCGCGGCAATCTCGGCGCGATCGACAAGCCGCCGGAGCCGGTGGTGTACTGGCCGGACCAGGAGCCGTTGCGCCAGGAAGGACCGCTGAAGGAGCGGCTCGCCAACTGGATGACCCTGGTGCATCGCGGCCAGGTGCTCGATGCCTACCGCACTTTCCTGGGCCTGATGGAGGACGTGCCGAACCGCAAGGCGGTGCTGGCCGAGCTGGTGTTCGCCGGGCTGATCGACGTGCAGGACCGGATGCTGTTCAACCGCTCCTACACGACCGGGCACAAGGCGTATCGTGCGCGCTCGACGGTGGAGATCGGCAACGCGATCGGCTGGGACGATCCGGCGGCGCACCACGTGCTGTATGCCGGCGCGCTGGATATCGCCGTGGGGCCGCGCTGGTACTCGACCTACGAGATGGCCTGCAATCTCGTGAAGATGAACATCGAGGGCGAGACGCTGCACGCCGTGCCCTACGGCGGCGTCGGCGACGCCGAGGTTGCGCTGCTGCGCAACAACAAGGAGCCACTCAACCAGGAAGAGTCGGCGGCGCTGATCCAGGCGATCATCCGCGGCCACGAACCCGACAACCTGCACGCCATAACCAAGCTGCTGAAGGCGGGGAAGGACCCGCGGCGCATCCTCGACGTGATGCAGATCGCCTGCGCGCAGGTGGTGATGGAGACCACCGGGCCGAACAACTTCTCCATGCCGCACCACTGCTACGAGTACTGCAACACGCTGGCTTGGTTCTACGACAACTTCGACCACCCGCGTCGGCTGCGGCTGATCTACCTGCTGGCGTCGTTCCTGAACCATGTGGCCGAGCACCAGAAGGGGATAGGCGATGCCAACCCGGTGGCGATCGCGGCGCCCAGCGGTGCGGACAGGATGACGGCGGGACAGCTGCTCGAACGCGTCGATACCGCCGTATGTGCGCTGAACGGGGCGGAGAGCCTGGCCTGGACGCAGGCCTATCTCGACAACGTCGGCGACCGCGGCCCGCTGGTGGAGCGCATCGCGCTGGCGGCAACCAAGCTGGGCAACGATCCGCACAACCAGGAGATCGCCCAGTGCATGCTGATGGACTTCGGCACCAACCGCCATCCGCAGCGCGACAGGCTGCTGCTGGCGGCGGCGTACCACACGGCGATGCACCGCAAGTATGGCGATCCGCTCGAGCCGGCGCGGCGCTACGGCGAGGCGATGGGGGTGGCGCTGCAATAGGGTTCAGGCGCGGCTGCTGGCGTCGGATTGACGCCGGCGGCAGTGCCGCCGTAGTTTCCGTGCCGCCGGGACGGTCCCGGTCCTCGTGATTTGTCCGGCCGGATTGCGGCGAGGTTAAACAAGCGCGCTAAAGAGGCCAGCGACGGCTCCTTGTCAGGGGCCAAGCTGCTCCATCGGTCGGGCCACGCGTTGTGAAGGGCCCTGACAATGTCCATCGATCCCAGCCGATATCGTGCCGCCACCCGCCTGGTGCATGGCGGCGTGCAGCGCAGTCAGCACGGCGAGACGGCCGAGGCGTTGTACCTTACCTCCGGCTACGTCTACGACGATGCCGAGCAGGCCGAGGCGACGTTCGCCGGCACCGTCGATCACTATCAGTATTCGCGCTTCGCCAACCCGACGCTGTCGATGCTGGAGGAGCGGCTCTGCCTGATCGAGGGCGCCGAGGCCTGCCGCACCACGGCGACCGGCATGGCGGCGGTGAATTCGGCGCTGCTGGCGCATCTGAAGGCGGGCGACCGCGTGGTGGCCTCGCGCGCGCTGTTCGGCTCGTGCCACTGGATCGTCTCCACGCTGCTGCCGAAGTTCGGCATCGCCACCGAGTTCGTCGACTGCGCCGATCTCGCGCAGTGGCGCGCGGCGCTGTCGCGTCCGACGCAGCTCGTGCTGCTGGAGACGCCGTCCAACCCGATGCTGGAGCTGGTGGACCTGCGCGCGGTCGCCGATCTGGCGCACGCGGCGGGCGCGATCGTGGTGGTGGACAACGTGTTCGCCACACCGCTGCTGCAGCAGCCGCTGAAGTTCGGCGCCGACGTGGTGGTGTATTCGTGCACCAAGCACATCGACGGGCAGGGCCGGGTGCTGGGCGGCGCGGTGCTCGCCGACCGCAAGTGGATCACCGAGACGCTGCAGCCATTCATCCGCAACACCGGTCCGGCGATGTCGCCGTTCAACGCCTGGGTGCTGCTGAAGGGGCTGGAGACGCTGGCGCTGCGCGTCGACGCGGCCTGCCGCGCTGCGGTGGAAATCGCCGAATTCCTCGCCGGGCAGCCGGTGGTGACGCGCGTCTGGTATCCGACGCGCGCCGACCACCCGCAGCAGGCGCTGGCGCTGCGGCAGATGACCGCCGGCGGCACGGTGGTCACCTTCGAGGTCGTCGGCGGCAAGGATGCGGCGTTCCGCGTGATGAATGCGTTCGAGCTGATCGCGGTGTCGAACAATCTGGGTGATTCGAAGTCGCTGGTGACGCATCCCGCCACCACGACGCATATGCGCATCGGCGCGGAGGAGCGCGCGAAGCTGGGCATCACGGATGGTGTTATCCGGTTGTCGGTCGGGCTCGAGGATGTCGAAGACATCAAGGACGATCTCAGTCGGGCGTTGGCGACGATCACGGGTGCCGCGACGGCGCGCGCCGCGGAATAGCGGAGCGGCGCCACGGCGAGCAGCATCCCGATTGGATGCATCGTGGTCCCTGCGGCCGGCCGTACTGGACAAGTGGCCTCCGCTCGCCTTGAATCGCGCCAACCGAGGTGAACACACCGATTGTGCCATGGCGGAACCGTATTCAAAGGTCACGCGCAACGTCCGCGTCACTGTGCGTTCCTTCTACCTGGAGGACCAGTCGCAGCCCGACGAGGGCCACTACGTCTGGGCCTATCGGGTGAAGATCGAGAACCGCGGGCGCGAGCCGGTGCAGCTGCTGCGGCGCACTTGGCAGATCACCGACGCACGGGGCCGCACGCAGCATGTGCACGGCGCCGGCGTGGTCGGCGAGCAGCCGCTGCTCGAGCCGGGCGAGAGCTTCGAATACACCTCGGGCACGCCGCTCGACACGCCCTCTGGATTCATGGTCGGCGCCTACCACATGGTGGTGCCGTCATCGGGCGAAAACTTCGACGTCGCCATCCCGGCGTTCAGTCTGGACAGTCCGCACCAGGGCGGTAGGGTGCATTAACCGCATACCGGGTCATCGGGCCAGTAATCCTTGTCCTGGAGGAAAGTTGCCGTGAACATTGTCACGCCTGTCGCCCGTGCGTCTTCGGCGGCATCGACCGATCGGCCGTCGCGCGAGGAGGCCGAGGCGGCGGTCCGCACCCTGCTGCGCTGGGCGGGCGACGATCCGACGCGCGAAGGACTGGTCGATACGCCGGCCCGCGTCGCGCGCGCATACGAGGAGTTCTTCGCCGGCTACGACATCGATCCGGTGGCACTGCTCGAGCGCACCTTCGAGGAGACCGACGGCTACGACGAGATCGTGCTGCTGCGCGATATCCGCCTGGAGAGCCATTGCGAGCACCACATGGTGCCGATCATCGGCCGGGCGCACGTCGCCTACCTGCCGCATCGCCGCGTGGTGGGCATCAGCAAGCTGGCGCGCGTGGTCGAGGCCTACGCGAAGCGGCTGCAGATCCAGGAGAAGCTCACCGCGCAGATCGCCAACACCATCCAGCAGGTGCTGGAGCCGCGTGGCGTTGCGGTGGTGATCGAGGCGGCGCACCAGTGCATGACCACGCGTGGCGTCCACAAGCCGGGCGTGACGATGGTGACCAGCCGCATGCTGGGCGCGTTCCGCGACGACCCGACCACCCGGCGCGAGGTGCTGGCGATGATCGGCAACGGCAAGGGAATGAGCGGCGAGCACTGAGCCCGCCGCCCGAAGTCGTCAGGTCTCGTGGAACACCAGGGTCCTGATCTCGATGCTCTCGCGCGGCAGCACGTCCGCCGGCGCGGTCGGATCGTCGAACGCCGTGTGCGGCGCAAAGCGGGCGCGCCCGTCGGTCGCTGAATCGTAGCACTTCAGCAGCAGCGCCTCGTCGGGCTGCATCTCAGGCACGTAGAACCAGCGATGCGCCGGGTTGTAGTGCACGCCATAGGTCTCGCCGACGCGGTTCTGGTACACCAGGTCGGATGGCACCAGGTCCTCCGGCGCCACCGAGGCCGCGTCGCACACCGCAAGCGGGGCGTCGCGCAGCGGGCCGCGGATCGGCCGCCACAGGTTGATCACCTGCACGCGCCCCCGCAGCAACGTCTCGGCCTCGTCGCCGAAGAAGTCGCGCACCCGCTGTGGCCCCGACGTCGCCGTGTGGTCTACATGCACGCCGGTCGCCGGCTGGCGTGGCGTGCCGGGCGCCCGGTCTTCCGTGCCGCGCACGCGCTTGCGCAGCGTGTGGTCGAAGATGAACACCTTGCTGGCGCCCGTCGCCTCGGCGAGAACACGCTGGACCTCGGGGTAGTACACCCGGCGCACCTCGTCTTCGTCCCAGAAATCCTTCACCGCGCTCGGTGCGTGCAGCACCGCGAACCCCTCGCGATCCAGCGAAACGTCCGCGGCGGCAGGGCGCATATCGTGGATCGCCACGGTGTGCTGCTCGCGCTGCACGTTCGACCGCGCCACCCCAGGCGGCGGTTCGAACGTGTAGTTGCGCGGGCGTTCCGCCATCGGGGCCAGGTAATTCAGCGTCGCCTCGACGTGCGGCAGATGGTCAGTCCGGTCCGTGTTCATTGTTTTGGCTCCTCCTCAAGGTGTTGCTTCAGCAGGGTGGCAGCGAGCGCCAGAACGGCGTGTTGAGCTCGCGATAGACGTCCGCGGACGTGGCGCCGAAATCCGCCAGCTCGTGCTCCGTCAGCTGGGCGAGCGCGCGGCGCTCGCGCATGCGCCGGCGCCACAGCGACAGCGTCTCCGCCAGGCGCGCCAGGCCATGCCGGCGTCCGCCGGCCCACGGCCGCACCCCGAGCGGCTGAGAATTTGTCAGGGAAGGGTGGGCGATAACGGCCATGGCCGTAACTCCTTTCGATGCAGGTTGCCGCAAAATGGCGTCGCACCCGACCGCTCACAAACGACACTTTATCAGGCTTCAGATGAATCCTGCTCATGCTAAGCTGGCCGCATGGCAATCCTGCCCTCGCTCAACGGCCTGCGTGCCTTCGAGGCAGCGGCACGCCATCTGAGCTTCACCCGCGCCGCCGAGGAGCTGAACGTCACCCAGACGGCGATCAGCCACCTGATCCGCCGGCTGGAGGAGCAACTCGGCATCCCGCTGTTCGTGCGGCGCAACCGCGCCCTGGCGCTGACCCGCGAGGCGGAGTCCTATCTGCCGGCGGTACGCGGCGCGTTCGAGGACCTGCGCCGCGCAACTGCACGGCTGCGCCGGCCCGAGCGCGAGGGCCAGCTTACCGTCAGCACCACCGCCTCGCTCGCCGCGAAGTGGCTGGTGACGCGGGTGGCGGCGTTCCAGGACGCCAATCCGGGCATCGAGGTGCGCATCACCACGTCGTCGCATCTGGTGGACTTCCAGCGCGACGAGGTGGACATGGCGGTGCGCTACGGCCGCGGCCACTGGCCCGGGCTGCGCACCGACTGGCTGATGGCGGAGGGCATGTTCCCGGTTTGCAGCCCAGCCCTGCAGCAAGGCGAGCACCCGCTGCTGAAGCCTGAGGACCTCGAGCACCACACCCTGCTGCACGCCACGACCTCGCGCGAGGACTGGCAGCTCTGGCTGACCGCGGTGGGGCTGCCGATGTCGCTGGCGACGCGCCGCGGCCTCAGCTTCGATCAGAGCTTCATGGCGATCCAGGCAGCGGTGGATGGGCTGGGCGTGGCGCTTGGCCGCACCCGCTTCGTCGAGGCCGACATCGCGGCCGGCCGGCTGGTGGTGCCGTTCAATGTCGTCCTGCCGGCGGATGCAGGGTTCTACATCGTGGCCCCCGAGGCCACCGCCGATGCGCCGAAGATCGCGCTGTTCCGCCGATGGCTGATCGACTCGGTCGAGCCGGGCGCCGTGGCCCCGCCGCCGCCACAATGACCCGTCGAACGGCGGTCAGCGACCCAACGCGCGCTGCAGTTGTGCCTTGTTCATCCGTGACCGGCCCGGAATCTTCCGACGCATCGCCTGCTGATAAAGCTGCGTCCTGGTCTGGCCGCCGGAGCGCGATGACGACCGTTCGCGGCCGGACGAGGCGCGGCTCATCGCGGCGCGGCCTTCCTTCTGCTGCTGCGCGGTCTGGCCACGCCGCTCCTTTGATTTGGTGCGCGCCAGCTGACGTCGGTTCTGTCCGGGCGACTCCTGGTTCGATGTACCGGCTTCGCTGAGCGCGATCGCCACCGCCTGGCGCCGGTTCTTTACCTTGCCGCCGCGGCTGCTCTCCAGCTCGCCGTGCTTCCACTCATGCATCACGCGCCCGACCGTCTTCTTCTGCGCGGTGCTTTGCTTCGCCATGGTGTCCTCCTGCAAAAGCGGGAGCGCCGCCGATGACCCGGCGGCGCCCACGTCCCTCTCAGGCCGCCTGCCTGACTGCCTGCTGCGTAAGCGACTTCTGCGCCAGCTGGTTCAGCGTCGAGTCGGCCTTCTTCTCCTCCTCGAGCGTCTCCTGCATCAGGCGCGCAACGTCCTCGGCGCCGATCGCCTTGGCCCAGGCGACGATGCTGCCGTAGCGCGCCATTTCGTAGTGCTCGACCGCCTGTGCGCAGGCCACGATGCCGCTGTCCCGGATGACGCCCTGCTCGAACTCCTCGATGACCTCCTCGCCCTCTTCGATCAGGCCGTTGATCGCCTCGCAGGTCTGGCCACGCGGCCGCTTGCCCAATGCCTCGAAGGCCTTCTGCAGGCGATCGACCTGGCCCTGGGTCTCCTCGCGATGGTGCATCAGCGCGTTCTTGAGTTCTTCGTTCTGGCTTGCCTTCGCCATCTTGGGCAGCGCCTTCAGGATCTGCCTTTCGGCGTAATAAACGTCCTGCATGAAGGTGATCAGCAGGTCGTGCATCGTCTTCGTGGCCATCGGAGTGCCTCGTTTTCTTGGATTGTCTGGCCACCACAGCATGCGAGTGCGGCGCGCCGCGCGGTTAACCGCCGCCTCGCGAATTAGTTCAGGCCCGGCGATGCAAATACGCGTGTAGCGTCTATGACGCGGGCGGTCGCCAATCCGCTGGCGTGTCGTGGTCCGGATGCTGATAGACGGCGATGCGGGTCAGGTCCTCCGGTGGGCTGCCCTCGCTGGTGCGCCGGCCGGGCACCGCGGCGATCGCCGCGCCGTCCAGGTTGGACAGGCGGCTCTCGATCCCGTCCACCTGGGTCAGCGTCACCACGCCAGGCGTATCGAGGCTGCCGATCGTCACGCTGATCTCGCCCGGGCGCTGCACATAGGCGAAGGTCAGCGGTGTGCCGCAGCGCGGGCAGAACCCGCGCTCCGAGGCCGATGAGCTGCGGAAAACCGCGGGCGCGCCCCGCGTCCAGGCGAACCGATCCAGTCCGACATGCGCCCAGGCGAAGAACGGCCCACCCACCGCCTTCTGGCACATGCGGCAGTGGCACACGCCCACGCGCTCCGGAGGCGCGTAGAACGCGTAGCGGATGGCACCGCACTGGCAGCCGCCGGTCAGAACAGGCTTGCGCTGATCGCTCATTGGTCCACCTTTTCGCCTTCAGCCATGGGGGGCTCGGAAGATGCGCGCCGTCTGGTACGACCGGCAAGGACCGGCGAGTGACGTCCTGGTGTGCGGCGAGCTGCCGACGCCCGACCCGGGCAGCTACGAGGTCCGGGTGCGGCTGGAGGCGGCCGGGGTCAATCCATCCGACACCTATCGTCGGCGCGGTCCGACGCCGGCCATGGAGTATCCCCGCGTTATCACATGCAGCGACGGCGCCGGAGTGGTGGACCGCGTCGGCTCGATGGTGCCGGACAGCTGGGTCAGCCGGCGCGTATGGCTCTACAACGGCCAGCGCAACGGCCGCTGGATGGGTACCGCGGCGGAATACATCGCATTGCACATGGACCTGGTGATGCCGCTGCCGGAGCACGTGTCGTTTGCCGAAGGCGCGACCCTCGGTGTCCCCGGAATGACCGCGCATTACTGCGTGTTCGTCGGAGGGCCGGTGCAGGGACGCACGCTCCTCGTGACCGGCGCCGCGGGTGCCGTCGGCCACTACGCGGTTCAGCTCGCGAAGTGGGCGGGTGCCACGGTGATCGCCACCGTCAGTTCGGACGTCAAGGCCGACCGTGCACGTGCCGGCGGCGCCGACCACGTGGTCAACTACCGCACTGAGGACGTCGCCGCACGCGTGCGCGACGTCACCGGCGGCGAGGGTGTCGATCACGTCGTGGATGTTGATTTCGGTGGCAACCTGGCGGCGACGCTGCGCTGGCGTACGCGCCAACGGCAGCGTGGCGATCTATGCCTCGAACGGCGACCGCACGCCGAAGCTGCCGGTCGGCGAGCTGATGCAGCGCAACGTGTCGCTGTATCCGATGTCGCTCCCGGGCACGCCGCCGGCGGCGCGCAGGCGGGCGCAGAGCGACATCGCGCGATGGATCGCCGGCGGCAAGCGCATGCTGTCCGTTGCCGCGCGGTTCCCGCTGTACGAGGCGGCAGCAGCGCACATGGCGGTGGAGCGCGGCGACAAGATCGGCACCGTGGTCATCGACTGTTCCCGTTGAGCCGGCAGGAGAGGTCCCATGCCCGATACCGTTCTGGCCGAATCGTCCGAGGCGCGTTCCAGGCAGTTCCTTGCCGACATCACCCGAGGTCTTCCCGGCATCCGCGCGCGTGCCGGAGAAACGGAGCAGCTTGGCAGGGTGCCCGATGACACCATCCAGGAGCTGACCGACATCGGCGTATTCCGCGCCACGCAGCCGCGGCAATGGGGTGGCCTGGAGATCGACCATGCGACCTTCTACGAGGGCATGGCGCTGATCGCCTCGGCGTGCGCCTCGACGGGCTGGGTGGCGAGCGTCGTCGGCATCCATCCGTGGCAGGTCGCGCTGTTCGCCGACGCGGCGCAGCGCGACGTGTGGGCCGAGGACCGTGATGCGCGCATCGCGTCGTCGCTGGCACCGACCGGCGCCGTGCGCCGTGTCGATGGCGGCTACCGCCTCTCCGGCCGCTGGCCGTTCTCCAGCGGTGTGGACCACTGCAGCTGGGCGCTGATCGGCGGCGTGATCCCGGACGGCGATGGCGAGTTCCGCACCTTCCTGGTGCCGCGCGGCGACTTCACGATCGACCAGGGCAGCTGGCAGGTGACCGGCCTCGCCGGGACCGGCAGCAAGGACCTGCTGATCGAGGACGCATTCGTTCCCGAGCACCGCACGCACAGTGTGGTCGATGTCTATCACGGCCGCGACCCTGGCTTCGCGGTCAACGACCGGCCGTATTTCCGCCTGCCCTGGCGGCTGGTGTTCGGCTACACCATCGCAGCACCGGCGATCGGCGCCGCGCTCGGTGCAGTGGAGGCATTCATCGACAGCAACCGCGCGCGCGTCTCCGCCTATGGCGGCCCCCCGGTGGCGCGCGATCCCGCGGTGAACCGTCCCCTGGCGCGCGCCCTGGTCGAGACCGGCAGCGCGCGCATGCGGCTCGCGGCGACCTGGCGCGAATTGCGCGCCACGCTCGACGCCGGCGAGACGATCCCGTTCCCGCGCCGGGTACAGGCGCTGTACGAGGCGGCGCTGGCGCACCACGCCTGTACCGACGCGGTCTGCGCCCTGGTGGCGGTGAATGGCGGCCGCACGATGCGCGCCGATGGGGTGCTGCAGCGTGCGTTCCGCGACCTGCTGGCGATGCGCAACCACCCGGCGGCCAACCTCGAGTTCAGCGGCACGCTGTACGCCCAGGCGATGCTGGGCCTGGCGCCGCCGCAGTTCGTGCCGTCGCAGCGCTTTGTGTTCTGAGGCTCAGGGAGGATTTCGCAGGCATGATCACACGACGCGGCGCCACGGTCGGTTTCGGCGCCCTGCTGCTCGCCCGTGGGGCGATGGCGCAGGAGATGCCGAAGCCCGGCAAGCGCGACTGGGCGAAGGAGATTCCGGTGATGCGCATCGGCCTGCTGGGCGGCGAGAACGATGCCGACCGGCTGGCCCGCGTCGATGGCTACAAGAAGCTGATGGAGAGCACGTTCGAGGTGCCGGTGAAGCTGCTGGTCGCCGCCGACTATGCCGGCGTGATCCAGGCCTTCGCCGCCAGGCAGCTGGAGAACGCCTATATGAGCCCGGCCGCCTATGCCTCGGCCTGGCTGGAGAGCAACGGCGACGTGGTGCCGCTGGTGGTGACGCAGGAGCAGGACGGCAGCAACTCCTACGTTGCGGTGATGTACACCCGCGCCGACAGCGGCATCGCCTCGCTCGCCGACATGAAGGGGCATTCGCTGGCCTGGGCCGACCCGAACAGCGCATCGGGCTATCTGATCCCGCGCGCCGAGTTCCGGGCGCAGGGCATCGATCCGGAGCCGAACAAGTACTTTGGGCGCACGGGATTCGCCGGCGGCCATGAGCAGGCTGTGGTGGCGGTGCTCAACCACCAGTACGACGCCGGCGTCACCTGGACATCGGGCGTCGGCGATCCGGCGGTCGGCTACACGCGCGGCAACCTGCGCATGATGGTCGACAAGCACATGCTCGACATGAACGAATTGCGCATCATCTGGAAGTCGCGGCCGATCCTGAACGGCCCGCTGACCGTGCGGAAGAGCACGCCGGCGAGCTACCAGGCCGACATGCTGGCGTTCCACCTGGCGCTGCCGACGGCGTATCCCGATGTCTACCACACGTTCGACATGGGCAGCGGCAAGGGCTGGGTCCCGGTGCAGCACGCAGACTTCCAGGTGTTCATCGACATGCTGCAGCAGGAGGCGGCACAGCGCCGGCGTCGGTGACCGAGGTCGCCACCGTCGAGGCGGCATTCGCGGCGCGCCGTCGGACGCGGCGCATCTCGGGCGCCGGCGCGGTTGTGCTGCTTGGCGCGGCCCTGTTGCTCGCCGCGTGGGTGTCCGAGGCGTATCCGTCGTCGCTGATCGCCGGCGCGCCGCGCATCGGCGAGTATTTCGCCAAGCTGATCCCCGATCTGCGACTGCACGCGCTGTTCGCCGGCACGCAGACGCAGGGTTCCTTCGCCTATTGGATGTACCGGCTCGACAGCTGGCTGTGGCTGCTGTTCGAGACCAGCCAGATGGCGGCCCTGGCCACGCTTGGCGGCGCGGCCGTCGCGCTGCTGCTGTGCTTTCCCGCCGCGGCCAATCTGGCGCCGAGCCGCACCGCGCATTTCGTATGCCGCCGCCTGCTCGAGTTGTTCCGCACCGTGCCCGACATTGTGTACGCGCTGATCCTGGTGTGGACCTTCGGCGTCGGTCCGCTCGCCGGCATCCTGGCGATCGCACTGCACACCGTGGGCGCGCTGGGGAAGCTGTTCGCCGAAGTGGTGGAGAATGCGGACAGCGGCCCATGGGATGCGATGCGCGCGGTCGGCGCCAACTGGGTGAAGTCCGTGCGCTTCGCCATCCTGCCGCAGGTGATGCCGAACTTCCTGAGCTACGTGCTGCTGCGCTTCGAGATCAACGTGCGCGGCGCGACGGTGATCGGGTTCGTGGGGGCAGGGGGAATCGGCCAGGAGCTCTATTCGGTGATCAGCTTCAATTACTACCAGGAGATCGGCGCCATCATCGTGCTGATCATCCTGACGGTGAGTCTGATCGATCTGACCTCGGAGTGGCTGCGCACGCGGGCCATCGGGCGGGTAGCGTGACGCGCATCGGTTCCACTGTCATTGCGAGCGAAGCGAAGCAATCTCGATGATCGTGCGCAATGTCACCGAGGTTGCTTCGTCGCCGCGCTCCTCGCAATGACAAGCGATGGCACGTCGAGCGACCTCGCTGAGCTGCGCGCGCGCTTCCCGCGGATCTTTGCCCCGTCGCGTCTGACGCGCGTGCTGCGCGGGGCAGGCGCGCTGCTGTTCGTCGCCTGGTTCGTCGCGCTGTGCATCTGGTTCGACATCACCCCGGCGCGGCTGTCACGCGGCATCTCCGGGCTGTTCGTCATCCTGCGCCAGATGATCCCGCCAAGCCCTGGCGCGCAGTGGCAGGACATCCTGCAAGGGCTGGCAGAAAGTGTCGCGATGGCCTTTCTCGGCACCTTCGTCGCCGCGATGATCGCGTTGCCGCTCGGTTTCCTCGGCGCACGCAACGTGCTGGTGAACGCGCTGGCGCATTTCTCGGTGCGCCGCGTGTTCGACGCATTCCGTGGCGTGGACCAGCTCATCTGGGCGCTGGCGTTCGTGCGCGCGGTCGGACTTGGGCCGCTGGCCGGCGTGATGGCGATCGCCGCCGCCGATATCTGCGTGCTGGCGAAGCAGTTCGCCGAGGCGATCGAGAACGCCGACCGGCGGCAGATGGAGGCGATCACCGCGACCGGCGGTTCGCGCCTTCTGGTGATCCGCTTCGGCCTGCTGCCGCAGGTGCTGCCGGTACTGCTTGCGCAGGTGCTGTACGCGTTCGAGAGCAACACGCGCAGTGCGGCGATCCTCGGCGTCGTCGGTGCGGGCGGCATCGGGCTGCAGATCGCCGAACGGATCAGGGTGCGCTACTGGGACGAGGTGGCGTTCATCATCATCCTGATCCTGGTCACCGTGGCGGTGATCGACCAGGTATCGGCGCGAGTGAGGCGGCGGCTGATCGGTTGACCCGGCTCATCGGACGTCGCGAACAGATCGCCACGCGCATCGTGTTCTTTGTCTCGGGGTTCGCCATGTCGGCATGGGCGCCGCTGGTGCCGTTCGCGCAGCAGCGGGCGGCGATCGCCGAGGACACGCTCGGGCTCCTGCTGCTCTGCCTCGGGGCGGGGTCGATTGCCACGATGTCGCAGGCGAGCGCGCTCGCCGCACGCTTTGGTTGCCGCTGCGTCATCATGGCGGCGTCCGTGCCGCTCTGCGTGGCGCTCCCGCTGTTGGCGGTGGTTTCCAGCCCGACGTGGCTCGCCGTCTGCCTGCTGGTTCTTGGCGGCAGCCTCGGCGCCATCGATGTGACGATGAACCTCCAGGCGATCGTGGTCGAGCGCGCCAGCGGACGGGCGATGATGTCGGGCTTTCACGGCCTGTTCAGCCTCGGCGGCATCGCCGGCGCCGGCTGCGTCACTGCAATGCTGGGCGCGGGAGCCTCGCCATTGGGCGCGACGCTCTGTGTCGTGGCCGGCGATCGTGGTTGCACTGACCGTGGCCTGGCCGCACGTGCTCGCTGATCGCAGCCGGGAGAGCGGCGTCGTGTTCGCCATCCCGCGCGGCGTCGTGCTGTTCATCGGCGCGCTCTGTTTCGTCGCATTCCTCTCCGAAGGTGCGATCCTCGACTGGAGTGCCGTCTACCTGACATCGGTCGACCGGATGGACCCGGCCTATGCCGGCCTTGGCTACGCGGCGTTCGCATTGGCGATGACGATCGGACGACTGGCCGGCGACCACATCGTCCAACGGTTCGGCGGCCGCACAGTCGTCGTGTGCGGCGGACTCTGCGCCGCCGCGGGGTTCGGGCTCGCGACGCTGGCGCGGATCCTGGCAATCATCACTGGCCGGCTTCGCGCTCATCGGCCTCGGCTGTGCCAACACCGTGCCTGCCCTCTACACGCGCGTCGGCCGGCAGTCGCTGATGCCGGAGCACGTGGCGGTCGCGGCGATCACCACGCTGGGCTATGCCGGCATTCTCGCCGGCCCGGCGATGATCGGCTTCGTCGCATACGCGACCAGCCTGCCCGCCGCCTTCCTGATCCTGCTGGTCCTTCAACTCGGCGTCGCGGCTGGCGGGCGGATGCTGTCGTTCAGGGGTGGATGACCGTCTCCGTGCGGCTGATGACGAACGCCTCGTGCCGTTCGAGGAAATCGAGCGTCACGTCGGCGAACGCCTCGGGCCGTTCCGTGCCGATCGCGTGTCCCGCATGGTACACCAGCACCAGATGGCAGTTCGGCAGCAGCACCTTGTAGTGACGGCCCATCTCCGGCGGCACGACGCGGTCGCGCGTGCCGAACAGCACGAGAGTAGGCGTTGCCAGTGCGCGCATCCGCGTCTCGAGCTCCGGGTCGCGATCGGGTCCGCGCAGGCGTCCGGTCAGCGTGCGCTGCTTTGCGACAATGGTGGGATCCATCGCCGGCATCGGTGGAAGTCGTTCGGGGTGCGCGTACAGCAGGCGCGCCATCTGTTCGGGCGTTCCGGCCGGCGGCTGATGCCCCTGCGGCCGGATCGCGGCGGGCGATTCCAGCACCAGTGCCTGCACGTTTTCAGGCTGCTGCACTGCCATCCACAGCGCCACGCGCGCACCGAACGAGGTGGCCATCAGGTTGCAGCGCTCGATGCCAAGCTGCGCCACCGCAGACCACATCGTGGCGCCGAGTTCGGACAGGGTCTGCGTCCGGCGGTTCTCCGGCGAGGTGCCGAAGCCTGGCATCTCGAACACGATCACCCTGTGGCGGCGACAGAGCAGGTCGTGCGCTGGTGTCATGCGCAGCCCGCCGGCGCCGTGCAGATGCACCAGCGGCGCGCCCTCTCCCGCCTGCATGGTGCGGATGCGGAAGCCGTCCGCCTCGATGAAAGCTTCAGTGAACGTCACGCTCAGATCTCCTGGATGCGCGGCAGCACCTTGCGCCCGAACAGTTCGAGCGCGCGCATCATGCCATCGGTGTCGCCGGAGCCGGGGTCCTGCAGCGACAGGTCCAGCACGCCGGCGCCGATCTCCTCGCGGGCGCGGCGGATCTGCTCGACCACGCGGTCTGGCCCGCCGCAGAAGCTGATCGGCAGTACCGCGCCGACCGGCTGCGCCCGCCGCTCGTGCGCGATGTTGCGCGTCACGTCCGCCGCCAGCAGGGCGTCGCGCAATGCGGGGCTGACCACGAACGCCCCTTTCCGGTCCCGCCTGGCCAGCGCCGCCTCGGCTGCCTCGTCGGTCTCTGCCAGGATCATGTTGGCGCGGTAGATGATGTCGTCCGGCCCAGGCTCCCAGCCATGCTCCGCGCACTGGTCGCGATAGTAGCGCGTCGCGCGGCCCATCACCTCGAAGGTGCCGTATGACACGCCAAGTCCGATGTGGTGCCGCGCGGCGAACTCGCCGGCCTCCGCGCTGGTGCCCAACGCATAGGTGACAGGATGCGGCTTGCCTTGCGGGCGCGGCCAGATCGACACGGTGCGGTACTGGAAGTGGCGGCCCTGCCAGCCGAAAGGCTGCGGCTCGGTCCACGCCTTCAGGATCAGCTCCATCCCTTCGTCGGTGCGCTCGCGCGCCTCGGCGGGGTTCAGGTCGTAGCTGAGGTACTCGTTGGTGGTGCCGCGCAGCAGCCCGACCACGATCCGTCCCGGCGCCAGCGTGTCGAGCATCGCCAGCTCCTCGGCGATGCGGATCGGATTGCTGACCGGCACGATCGGCCCGAGCATCGCGATCTTGATCCGCTCGACATGCGCGGCGAGCCAGGTGGCGGAGACCACCGGCGACGGCGTCAGGATGCGCGGCGAGTAGTGATGCTCCGACAGGCTGATCCAGTCGAAGCCCAGTTGCTCGACGAAGCGCACGCGCTCGACCATGCCGCGCAGCGCCGCGGTGCCGATCTCCGAATCATAGCAGTCCGGCGGGACCGGCCATTCGTGTGGCACGTCCGGCGGCAGCACGTAGCGACCAGTTTCGAAATACGACACCTTCATCGCGCACACCTCCGGCGGCATCTTCCGCCGCGGGACAAGGCTCGCGCAAGCCGGGCCCGGATGGTCGTGTCTCGGTTTGAAATTCGGATATGGGTGGTGAGCGGACGGGCTGCTTTCGGGCGAGGTACCGAGTGAAGCGGACATAGATGTTGGGGAGGCAGTCGGCCTCTTCCGTTCGACAGAGCCAATCAGAGCAGCGGGCCTCGAACGATGGTGGATCAAGGTTACGTTTTCTTGTGACCAGGCGGGTAGAGCATCGGCCAGTACACCTGCATGACTGCGAACATGTAGGCTGTGCTGATGCCGAACAGCAACATACCGCCCGCCGACTTAAGCGCGCCTACCATTCGCCAGTGCCCTGCGAGCGTCAGTGCCGAGCCTGCTGTGGTCATCGCGCCCACGGAATAGAGCACCGCGTCAGTCGGCGAACCGAGCGCGCCCAACCACAAATAAGCGGCCGCCCAAATCGCCGCCTCTACCCCATGCAGCACAACCAACAGCAGTCCGACAAGTGCAAGCACGCCGATCACAATCGGGATCACACACCGTAGACCAAGCCTTCGGCGCTCTAGCCGAGCTCGTATCTGCGCCCCTGCGAGGGCCATCATGACCACCGCCGTTGCGTGGATTGTTATCGTCAGCACGATGAGCGACAGCCCCCAGGTCCAACTTGCGTGCTCCAACAACTCTCCTTCCATCGCAGACTATTGCCCTCAGGTGAAACGGGCGGCAATCACGGCCGCACAACCTGTGTTCTGCTTCAGAGCGAGCATCTCCATGCGATCGATCTGTTCATCACCAAATACTCAGAAGATGAACGTGAGCTGCGTCCTGAGCTGCCACGTCGAACCGAATTCCGGACGGAGCGCGTTGTAGTAGGCGCTGATCGACAGGTTTACTGGCAGCTTGTCGGCGATCTTCACCACGCGGCCGAACCCGCCGCCGACCGGCAGTGTCCAGGCATTGTTGCCGGCTGTCAGCCAGTTCGCGGTGATGATCGGGGCGCTGGTGACATACCAACCCCCGCCGAAATTGTAGTTCACAAAAGGCTGCACGAGGAACGTGTTGTAGCGCGTGCCTGCCAGCCCCGGGGTGCCACCAAACGACCACACGTTGTTGGCCACAGCGCCCGCAACCCACGGTCCCTTCATGTAGACCAGCACGCCGGTTGGTCCACCGCCCCATACGTTGGACCCCAGGGTCGCGCTGCTGATCGTCGGTATCTGGATCACGGGACCAACGCCCCATAGCCAGCCGTTGGTCGGGTTGGCCGGCGACAGGAAGGCCGAGAACGTGGTCGGACCGGCGCCGAACGGCACGGTCTGTGCGGGCTGGAACGATGGCTGCCATACCAGCGGCAGGATCGTGCGTGTGATGATCGTCCAATCGGAGTTGATATGGATCGGAATGACCGGCTGGACGTTGAGGATGTCCTGCGTGCCCTTATGCGGGCCGGCGTTGAAGTTGGTGTTATTCTGAAAAGGGAAGCTGTAGAGGTCGCCGATCGGGTTCTGCAGTTTCTTTGCGAGCTCGGTCGCGTCATCCGCGCTGCTGGCATCGGGCGGCGGGTTCGGCGGCGTCGATTGTGCGACGGCGCCAAACGAATACAGCAACAATGCGAGCAAACCCGCACCTACCGTGATCAAACGTGCCATAGTACGCTCCCAAAATATTCTAACGATCGCCATTTCAGCCCGGGGGCGCCCCTGCCGCTTTCGTGGCGGCGGCAAATGCCGGTCGTAACCAGGGAGACGGTCGGCGGCATTGATCCATGTCAATGAGGAACGGGGACGACCGCTCACCACCCAAAGCGGTTCTTCGTTCGGCCCGAGGATACGCACTTCGCGGCCGTCGCCGGTGGTTGAGCTAGATCAATGACGATCGGACCTGAGGGGGGCGTAACCGGGTGGCGAAATGCGACAGCGAATGCCGCTATTCACCCAGCCAGAGGATATTTACGCATACCCAACGAGACTCTGGACACGCCGCGCCTCAACCGGAGAACACTTCTGGCCGCGGGGAGCGCCACGTCCGTCGCCGCACTGGCTTTGCTCGCCGGACAGGCACAGGCGCAACAGGCGCCATCGGCGGGCGGCGGGTCGGCTGCGGCAGATACCGGCAAGAAGGAGCGGGCGGGCCTACCGCCCGAGCAGGCGCAGTTGATACAAGCATGGGCTCGATCGTTGGCGGTCCAGGCCGCGACCTATGGTTCCGCTATCGTCGGCATGTACAACCTGCGGGACACGGTGGCTGTTGGAGCCAAGCCAAAGGTGGCTCCGAACGAACTCTGGCGCCTCACGGACATCGCCACCCCGAAGATTGCCGAGGAAGCAGGCTACGTGACGCCCAACGTGAACACGGTCTATGGCTTCGGCTTCATGGACCTCGCTAAGGAGCCCATTATCGTCACCGCGCCCGACTCCAGCGGGCGGTACTACATGGTCGAGATTGTCGACATGTGGGACAACGCGTTCGCGTATGCAGCCGGAAAGGAAGTCGGGCACAAAGGAGGCAAATATGCGCTGGTGGGGCCAGGCTGGAAAGGCGACCTGCCCGCCGACGTGAAGCGTATTGATGCCCCGACCCGCTGGGTTGAGATTCAGCCGCGCGTCCATGTGAAGAATCAGGCCGATCTTGACGGCGCGCTGAAGGTCCTGCAGGGAGTCACGGTACAGGTGTTGTCGCAGTACCTTGGCAAGCCCGCTCTCAACCCTTCGACCTACAACTACGAAGCGCCCAGGCTCGTTCCAAAGGTCGCCAGTAGCCAGCTGAAGTTTGTGGATCCGCTGCAGTTCTGGTCGATATTCTCTGCGGCCATGAACGAAAACCCGCCGCCGCACAATCAAGTCGAGGCGGTGTTGCCGCAGTTTAAGTATCTCGGCATCGAGCTAGGCAAGCCGTGGAAACCGGAGGACGTGAACCCCCTGGTCCTCGGAGAAATGAAACTCGCGGCCCAGGAAGTCGGCTCGATGATGGACGTTGTCGGGCCTATCGTCGGGAAGCCGTCGAACGGTTGGGACATCCCGCCGGCGAATTTCGGCGCAACCGGCGCCGATTACCTAACGCGCGGCATCAACTCGGTGCTTGGGCTGACCGCGAACACGACTGTGGAGGCCATCTACTACCTTGGAGCGTTGGATGCCGAAGGGAAGCCGCTGAACGGGAAGGCAGCGTACACCATCAACTTCAGGGGATCGATTCCATATGCTCAGGCGATCCCTCCCGGTTTTTGGTCAGTGACGATGTATGACGGAATGACGAAACTCACGGTTCCGAACCCGATCAACCGCTATTCTCTCGGCAGCGACAACGAAATGAAGAAGAACGCCGACGGGTCGTTCACGATGTACCTGCAGTCGACAAGCCCGGGCAAGGACCTGGAGTCCAATTGGCTGCCCGCACCCAACGGGCCGTTCTACCTGCTGTTGCGTAATTACGCGCCCGTGCCGGAGGCCGTCGAAGCCCGTCGGAATCCAAATGCCTTCCCGATGCCATCGATCGTGCCAGTTAGTTAATCGCGGCACGTAGTTCTTGTCAGCGAAGCGAACGAGCGCCGTTTTCAAACGCTCATTCGCTCACCGGCGATGGTGCTATTGCCATGTCGTCTTCGAGCGATCGCGTAGCACTGACGGCGGTCGGCAATCCACCCGACGCAGCCATAGAGAGCGATGGCATGAGTTGGCACACTTCAATCCACAGCAGGGGTTGGAACAGCTATCGCCACCATCGGTCGAGCGTCCGCATTAGAGCGACGGCGACGCGGCCTGGAACAACCAGGAGGGGCGCAGAGCAGTGCGGGCGGCCTCCAGCGGCGCTGAACGTCCGCTCCAGAGAATGCATAATGGGCCGGCGTATGACCAGGTTGGGTCGAAACCGCAATTCAAACGGAGACGCTGGTCACGGATGTGCTAAGCTGGCGGCCGCCAGGAGGGAGGCAGCCATGACCATCGTCCTCGATCACACCATCGTGCCGGCGCATGACAACGACGCCTCTGCGCGCTTCTTCGCCCGCATCTTCGGACTGCCGTACGAGGGCGCAGTGTCGCACTTCGCGCCGGTGCGGGTGAACGACACGCTGGTGCTGGACTTCGACACCCGCGAACGCTTCGACTGGCAGCACTATGCCTTCAAGGTGGGCGACGCGGAATTCGACGGCATCTTCCAGCGCGTCGAGGATGCGGGCCTGGCCTACGGCAGCGGCCCGTTCTCGCCTGACGACATGACGATCAACCATCGCGGCGGCGGACGCGGCTTTTACTTCAAGGATCCGAACGGCCACCTGCTCGAGGTGCTGACGGTCTGAGCAGGGGAATCGCCATGCAGTTCGGCTACTTCACGCTGAGCGACAACAATTACGCCAACAACACGCGTCCGCCGAACCAGTTCGTCGCCGACATCGTCGACGAAGCGCTGTACGCCGAACGGCTGGGGATGCACTCGGCGTGGATCGGCGAGCACCACTTCAGCACGCTGGGCGTGCTGTCCTGCCCGGACCTGACGCTCGCCTATATCGCCGCGCGCACCGAGCGCATCCGGCTGGCGCCGGCGGTGACCGTGCTGCCGCTGCATCATCCGATCCGCGTCGCTGAACAATGGGCGAGTCTCGACCTGCTGAGCGGCGGGCGCGTCGATTTCGCTGCGGGACGCGGCTATGACCGGCGCGAGTATGCTCCGTTGGGCGTGTCGTTCGACGACAACCAGTCGATCTTCGAGGAAGGGATGGAGGTCGTGCGACGCCTCTGGTCATCCGAGGCGCCGATCTCGCATCGCGGCCGGCACTATGCGTTCGACGACGTGGCGATCACGCCGCGGCCGGTGCAGAGCCCGATCCCGACCTATGTCGCGTCGTTCTCCAGGCCCTCGATCGAGCTGGCGGCCCGGCTGGGCTGCGGGCTGATCGTGGCACCGTTCGCCGCGGCGCTGACCTTTGGCGGGCTGCGCCAGGTGCACGACCTGTATCACGAGACCTGTGCGAAACACGGCACGCAGCCGGGACGGCTGATGTGCAGCTACTTCACGCATTTCGCCGACGACGACACGCAGGAGCAGGCGGCGCGGGCGCGGCAGATCCGCTACTACAAGGAGTGCGTTATTCCGGCCTTCCCGGGGGACCCGGCGACGGCGCCGCCAAGCTATCGCTACTTCATCGGCATGGTGGAGCGGCTGCAGAAGGTGCGCCCCGAGGACCTGTCGGAGAATTCGGTGCTGCTCGGCTCGGCCGCGCGGATCAGCGAGGTGCTGGCAAAGGTCGATGCGGCAGGCTTCGACGAGGTGATCCTGTATTTCAACGTGGGGCTGAAGCCGCATGCCCAGGTGAAGGACGAGATGGCGCGCTTCATGCAGCAGGTGGCGCCGCAGTTCGCGTGATCGGCTGACGTGCGGCTTGCTGCAATGCACAATCCCGCGCAAGATGCGGGCGCTCCCGTCCCACTGCACAACCAGCCGAGCTGCTGAGCATGCCGCTTTCCGTCGCGCTGACCCACCGCACGACATATCGTTACGATCGCGCGGTCACCCTGGGCCCGCAGACCATCCGCCTGCGCCCGGCGCCGCATGCGCGCACGCCGGTGTTGTCCTATGCGCTGCGTGTCGCGCCGCAGCCGCACTTCCTCAACTGGCAACAGGACCCACAGGGCAATCATCTGGCCCGCGTGGTGTTTCCCGAACGGGTCGCGCATTTCGACGTCACGGTCGATCTCGTCGCCGATATGGCGACGATCAACCCGTTCGACTTCTTCCTCGAGCCGGAGGCCGAGACCTGGCCGTTCAGCTACGACCCGGTGCTGGACCAGGAGCTGGCGCCATTCCGGCGTCTGGCGCCTGCGGGGCCGCTGCTGCTCGCGCTGCTCGACCGTGTGCCGCGCGGCGAGCAGCACACGGTGGACATGCTGGTGGCGCTCAACCGCATGGTGCAGAGCCGCGTCTCCTACATCGTCCGCATGGAGCCGGGTGTCTGGACGCCGGAGGAAACGCTGGCCGAGGGCAGGGGCTCCTGCCGCGACTCGGCCTGGCTGCTGGTGCAGTTGCTGCGCCAGCTGGGCTACGCGGCGCGCTTCGTCTCCGGCTACCTGATCCAGCTGGTCGGCGACGTGAAGCCGCTGGACGGGCCGGAAGGCCCGACCGCCGACTTCACCGACCTGCACGCCTGGGCGGAGGCATATCTGCCGGGCGCCGGGTGGGTCGGCCTCGATGCCACGTCGGGACTGATGACCGGCGAGGGTCACATCCCGCTCGCCGCCACGCCCGACCCGCAGTCCGCCGCGCCGATCGCAGGCCTGGTCGAGCCATGCGAGACCGAGTTCGGCTTCGACATGCGGGTGACCCGCATCCGCGAGACGCCGCGTGTCACCAGGCCGTACCGCGATGCGCAGTGGCAGGACATCCTGGCGATGGGCGTTGCCGTCGACCGGGCACTCGCCGCCGGGGACGTGCGGCTGACCATGGGCGGCGAGCCGACCTTCGTCTCCGCCACCGACATCGATGCGCCGGAGTGGAACACCGACGCTCTCGGTCCGACCAAGCAGCGTCTCGCTAACCAGCTGATCCGCCGGCTGCAGCCGCTCTGGGCACCGGGCGCAGCGCTCCAGTCGGCGTTCGGCAAGCAGTATCCAGGCGAGCAACTGCCGCGCTGGGCGCTGTATGCGCATTGGCGTCGCGATCACGAAGCGGTCTGGCGCGATCCTGCGCTGTTGGCCAACCCGGACGTGGCCGGAACGGCCACGGCTGAGGACGCCGCCCGGTTCTGTGCCGCGCTGGCCGAGCGCCTGCAGGTTGATCCTTCGCTGGTCCAGCCGGCCTACGAGGACGTGCACTATTATCTCTGGCGCGAGCATCGGCTGCCGGCCAACGTCCTGGCCGAGGACGCGAAGCTCGCCGATCCGCTCGAGCGGGAGCGACTGGCGCGCGTCTTCGGACACGGGCTGAGCGCGCCGGTGGGCAGCGTCCTGCCGCTGCGGCGCGCGATCCGCGACGGCACGCGCGCCTGGCAGAGCAGCCCGTGGTTCTTTCGCGGCGGCAGCATGTTCCTGCTGCCGGGCGATTCGCCCATCGGGCTTCGCCTGCCGCTGGCGAGCCTGCCCTGGATCGATCCCGACGCGCTCGATCCGGAGTCCGAGCCCGATCCGTTCGCGCCCCGCGAAAGGCTGCCGCCGCAGCAGGCGTTCCGTCCCGTGCTGCTGGACTCGATGGGCGCCGGCGCCGAGGGCTTCCGGCCCGTGCCGCAGGACCTGCCGGTGGTCGGACGCGGCCAGAGCGAGCCGGTGCGCACGGCGCTCTGCATCGAGCCGCGCGCCGGCGTGATTCACGTCTTCCTTCCGCCGCTGTTTGCCGCGGAGGACTGGCTGGCGCTTGCCGCCGCCATCGAGGATACCGCGGCGGAGGTGGGGCGGCCCGTGGTGCTGGAGGGCTACCTGCCGCCGCGCGACCCGCGCCTGCTGCACTTCTCCGTCACCCCGGATCCTGGCGTGATCGAGGTCAACGTCCACCCGGCCACGGGCTGGAACGAAATGGTGGAGCGAAGCGAGCAGCTCTACGAGGAAGCGCGCCAGGTGGGCCTGGCGACCGAGAAGTTCATGCTCGACGGGCGCCACGTCGGCACCGGCGGCGGCAACCATGTGGTGATGGGCGCGGCCGAGCCGGCCGACAGCCCGTTCCTGCGTCGCGCCGACCTGCTGAAGTCGATGCTCGGCTTCTGGCACAATCATCCAAGTCTGTCCTACCTGTTCAGCGGCCTGTTCATCGGACCGTCAAGCCAGCATCCGCGGATCGACGAGGCGCGGCAGGACAGCCTGGCCGAACTGGAGATCGCGTTCGCACAGATCGAGCCCCGCAAGGCTGTACCGCCTTGGCTGGTGGACCGGCTGTTCCGCCACCTGCTCGCCGACATGACCGGCAACACCCATCGCACCGAGTTCTGCATCGACAAGCTGTACGCGCCGGAGACCAGCTCCGGCCGGCTCGGCCTGGTCGAGGTGCGCTCGCTGGAGATGCCGCCGCACGCGCGCATGGCGGCGGCGCAGATGCTGCTGATGCGCGCCGCGCTGGCGGCCTTCTGGCAGAGTCCGTACGAGCGCCGCCTGGTTCACTGGGGCACGCGGGTGCACGACGACTTCCTGTTGCCGCACTATGTCGCGCAGGATTTTGGCGATGTCCTGGAAGAGCTGGAGGTGTTCGGCTTCCGCCTGGACCGCTCCTGGTTCGATCCGCATTTCGAGTTCCGCTTCCCGCGGATCGGCGAGGTGACGCTGCGCGGCGCCACGCTGGAGCTGCGCCACGCGCTGGAGCCGTGGCACGTGCTGGGTGAAGAGCCGGCCGGCGGCGGCACCGCACGCTACGTCGACAGCTCGGTGGAGCGCGTGCAGGCGCGCGTCTCCGGTTGGGTGGACGAACGCTACGTCCTGGCGTGCAACGGCCAGGCGGTTCCGCTGACCGCGACCGACCGCGCCGGGGAGTTTGTGGGCGGGGTGCGTTTCAAGGCCTGGCAACCGCCGCTGGGCGCGCTACACCCGACGATCCCGGCGCAGACGCCGCTGGTGTTCGACATCTACGACCGCTGGTCGGGGCGCAGCCTGGGCGGCCTCACGCACCACGTCGCACATCCCGGCGGGCGGAGCTACGAGCGCTTCCCGGTGAATGCGAATGAGGCGGAGGCCCGGCGGCGCTCCCGCTTCTTCCCGTTCGGCCACACGCCAGGACCGATGCCGGAGCCCACGCCGCTGCGTTCGCGTGAACATCCGCGCACGTTGGACTTGCGCCGGTCCGGCTGACTGGTCAGCCTTCGTTCATGGCGCGTGACGAAATGGTGGACGGCAAGGGCGGGCTGCGGCCGCAATGGCGCAGCCTGCTCGGCGTCCTGGCCGGCCTTGGCCACGGCGTGCTGGCGGAGCGCGCCCGGCGGCTGGCCCGCGTCATGGAGGAGGAAGGCGTCACCAGCCTGCTGCCCGGCTCGCCGCCCGATCCGTGGCGGTTCGACCCGATCCCGCTGCCGCTGTCGCAGATCGAATTCGCCGCGCTCGAGAACGGTTTGGCACAGCGCGCGGAACTGCTGGACGCGGTGCTCGCCGACGTCTATGGCCCGCAGCACCTGCTGGCCAACGGTGTGTTGCCGCCGGCACTGGTCTACGCCAACCCCGCCTTCCTGCGGCCTTGCCGGCACGCGGGGATCGAGCCGCTGCACTTCTATGCCGCCGACCTCGTGCGTGCGCCGGACGGCGCCTGGCACGTGCTGGCCGACCGCACCGGCCTGGCCGACGGATTGGCGCACGCGTTGCAGAATCGCCGCCGGCTTGGCCGCATCGTGCCGGAGCTGTTCACCTCGCAGCTGCTCTGCCACATCGAGCCGTTCGTCGAGCTCTGCCTGGACACGCTGCGCCGGATAACGCCCTCAGGCACGGCGGCGCTGCTGACGCCCGGGCATGCCGATCCGGCGTGGTACGGGCATGTGCTGCTGGCGCGCGAGCTGTCGTGCGCGCTGGTCGAGGGCGGCGACCTCACCGTGCGCGACGGGCGCCTTTTCCTCAAGACGCTGCGTGGCCTGCAGCCGATCGAGGTGCTGCTGCGCGGCGTTCCCGGCAGTTCCGTCGATCCGCTGGAACTCGAGTCCGGTGCGGCCGGCGTGCCGGGACTGCTCGCCGCCGCGCGCGATCACGTGGCGATCCTCAACAATCCCGGCAGCGGCCTCGCCGAGGCACCGGCCCTGGCGGCGTTTCTGCCCGACCTGGCGATGCACCTGCTGGGTCAGCCGCTTGCCTTGCCGAGCGTGCCGACGGTGTGGCTGGAAAGGGCCGCAGACAAGGCCAAGGTTCTGGCGAACCCGCGGGACTGGTGCCTGCGTCCGGCGCTGGATGCCGGCGTGCCGCCGGTTGCGCTCGCCGCGCTGGCCGAAGACAAGCGGCGGGCGTGGTTCGAGCGGGTGCAAGCCGCGCCGTGGCGGTTCGCCGCGAGCGCGGCGCTCTCACCCTCGGTGGCGCCCTGCCTCGACGGCGAGGGGCTGGCACCTCGTCCCCTGCTGATCCGCCTGTTCCTGGTGCGGGACCGTCTCGGATGGCGGGCGATGCAGGGCGGTCTCGGCTGCGTGCTCGCTGACGATGCGCAGGCCTGGCCGGTCACCGGGCCGTTGATCGCCAAGGACATCTGGGTCCTGGCGCAGGATCCAGCGGCATTGGATGGGCCGGCGGCCGACCGGACGCCGCCGCTGGCGATCCGGCGTACGGCCGGCGACATGCCGAGCAGGGTGGCTGACAACTTCTTCTGGCTCGGTCGCTACCTCGAGCGGCTGGAAGGGGCGGCGCGGCTGCTGCGCATCGCGATCGGCCGGGTTGTCCAGCCCGCGCCGACACCGCATGAGATCGCCGAACTGGACGTGCTGATCGCCTGTCTCACCCAGGCCGGCCTGCTCAACGCCGAGGCGATCGCGGGTCTGGGCCCCGCTGGTCTCGGCCCGGCGTTGCTGCGCGTGGCGGGCAGCTGGGGATCGATCCACGCCCTGCTCGGACGGGTGTCGCGCATGACAGGCCTGCTGCGCGACCAGGTGACCGGCGAGATGCAGACAGTCACGGCGCGCGGGCTGCGCGAGGTGGAGGACGCGCTCGATCAAATCGACGCGCGCAGTGAGGGCCAGGCATTGGATGCGACGTTGCAGGCGATGGCGCGGGTGCTGGCGTTCGCCGCCACGCTGTCCGGTCTTGCGGCGGAGAACATGGTGCGCGGCGGCGGCAGGCTGTTCCTGGACCTGGGCCGACGGGTCGAGCGGGCACAGTCGGTAGCCGACCAGATCGCCTGCGCACTGGAGTTTCCCGGCGTCGCCCAGCAGCCGGGCAGGGTGGAGCACGGGCTGCGCCTGGCGCTCGAGCTGTGCAATTCATCGATCACCTACCGCAGCCGTTACCTGGCGGTCCTGCAGCCGGCGCCGGCGCTCGACCTGCTGCTGGCGGACGACGGCAACCCGCGTGGCCTGGCCTTCCAGCTTGCCGCGATGCGGACGCTGCTCGGCGAGATCGCCGGCCGCGGCGATCCTTCGCTCGCTCTCGAGGCCGCGGCTCTTCAGGAGGAGCCGCAGGCGATGGTGAGCAGCGTGAGCGAGGCCGCCGACCAGTCGGTGGCCGCGCTGTTCCTGCCTGCGCGGCTGCGTCGCCTGCGCGATGCGGTGGCGGAGCTGTCTGACCGAGTGTCGCGTCGCTACTTCGCGCTGCTGCCCACTACCCGCACAGTCGGCATCGAGGCAGTGCCCCGCCCGCTGCGTGGCGCGGCATGATCTACCGCGTCCGGCACGTGACGCGGTACGACTACCAGACGCCGGTGGATCTCGGCGCACACCTCGCGCATGTGCGACCACGCTCGCTGCCGCATCAGCGCGTCCTGCGCGCCTCAGTACAGGCCGCGCCGGCGGTATCCTGGCGACGCGACGGCAGCGACCACTTCGGCAACGAGGTGACCTGGCTGTTCCTGGACGCCGCGCACGCAGCGTTCCAGGTCATCGCCGAACTCGGTGGTGGACGTGGGGTTTCCCGAACCGCCCGACGCTGCGGAGACATCGGCCTGGGAGGATGTGGCCCGTCTTGCCTGGGCGGCGGGGCCGGCCGCTGAATTTCTGTTCGACAGCCCGTATGCGCCGGCCGATCCGGACGCTCGCGCCTATGCGGCCCCCTCGTTCGTGGCGGGCCGCGCGGTATTCGAGGCGCTGCTCGACCTGATCGCGCGCATGCGCCGCGACTTTACCTTCCGGGCCGGAGTGACCACGACCAGGACGCCGGTCGCCGAGGTGCTGCGGCGGCGGCAGGGCGTGTGCCAGGACTTCACGCACCTGATGATCAGTGCGCTGCGCGCCATTGGCCTGCCGGCGCGCTATGTGTCGGGCTATATCCGCACCCGTCCGACGCGGGCGCGGCTCGGCGCCGACCAGTCGCATGCCTGGGTCGGCTGTTGGCTCGGGCCGGAGCATGGTTGGGTGGATCTCGATCCCACCAATGGGATCGTGGTGCGCGACGAGCATGTGGTGCTGGGCTGGGGCCGCGACTTCGGCGACGTGACCCCGCTGCGCGGCGTCATCCTGGGCGGCGGCGAGCAGAGCCTGTCGGTCGCCGTCACGCTGGAAGATGCGGCAACAGAGACGTGATGGAACCGAAACCGGTGACGGGGGTTGTGCTGGTCCCATGTATGTCCTGAGCGTCGTCCATCGGACCCGGTACAGCTACGCGGAGCCGGTCACCTTCGGGCCGCATCGGCTGATGATGCGGCCGCGCGATAGCCACGACCTGCGGCTGATCGACACGGCGCTGAGTATCACGCCGGCGGCGAATGTGCGCTGGATGCACGACGTGTTCGGCAACTCGGTGGCGACCGCGGAGTTCACCGAACAGTCCAGCGAGTTGCTCGTTGTCTCCTCGTTCCGCGCCGAACACTATCCGCTGCCGGAAGCCGAGGTGACGCTGGAGGAATATGCACGGCACTACCCGTTCAGCTATGACGCGCTGGACATTCCCGATCTCGGCCGTACGGTGGAGCGCCACTACCCCGATCCGGGGCACAAGGTCGGTGCCTGGGCGCGTCGCTTCGTCGAACGGCAGCGCGACGGCGACACGATGGCGATCCTGCATGCGATGGTCGAGGCGATCGGCTCGGAGTTCACCTATAACCAGCGTGACGAGATGGGCACGCAGGATCCGCTGCAGACTTTCGGTTCCGGCGCCGGCACCTGCCGCGATTTCGCGCTGTTCCTGATGGAGGCTGCCCGCAGTTTGGGTTTCGCCGCGCGCTTCGTCTCCGGTTACCTGTACGACGAGGACCAGGTGGGCGAGCAAACGGTAGTGGGCGGCGGCGTGACGCACGCGTGGGCCCAGGTGTATCTGCCAGGCGCCGGATGGATCGAGTTCGATCCGACGAATGCGCTGGTCGGCGGCCGGAATCTGATCCGCGTCGCCGTGACACGCGACCCCACGCAGGCGATCCCGCTGGCAGGCAGCTTCACCGGTGCGTCGAACGCCTTTCTGGGCATGAACGTCGAGGTGGAGATCAAGGCGGAGGAGAGCGCGGGCTGAACAGCGGTCTGTTCCGCTCCCTCTTGCCAGCGGCGCTCACAACCTCGACCCGCCGGAAAGGCCGGTGTTCCACGCGGTGCGGCGGGTGTTACCGAGGCAAAGCGATGGCTGGTGTTGCGACAAGCCGGCTGCGGAACGGCAACGGGAGCGACTGATCGCGCGCTACCGGCGGCGCGTCGGCTGAGGTTTACGGCTCGCTCGCTTCGGCGCTAGGCTACTCACCAGTAGCCGAGACGACCCGAAGCGAGGAACGTACATGTTGCAAAGCCGAGAGGAGATCCGCAAGGACAAGGCCGTGGATGCGTTCACCGACGCGATCCTGCAGCGCGACCAGCCGCGTACCGCCGAGTTGTTCTTCAACCTGATCCGCGACGGCCGCAGCATGGGAGACGCGCTGAGCGTGGTGACCGAGGCCGAGGCGCCGTTCGTGCAGGTGCCGAATCATGTCGACGTACGCGACGGCCAGATCACGCTGATCAACAACGACCACACCATCCTGGGCCTGCGCACCTCGGCCGACCTGACGCAGTACCTGCCGGACGAATACCGCATGCTCGGGATGCTGCAGAGTGTGTGGTACATCCCGGCCGGCCTCGACATCTGGAACCAGCTGCGCGGCAAGTATCCCGGCCGCTACGCCACGATGAAGGGCATGAACGTGCCGCCGCCGAGTTACGGGCCGGTGGTATGGAACGACGACCAGGAGCCGATCGTGGAGGCCGGCGGCTTCGAGGACCGGCTGCACGCCCACATGATCGCGACGATGAGCGGCGACGTGAAGCGCTCCTATGGTCTGTTCCTGGGGCTTGCGGCCGACGAAGCGGTGCGGCCGAAGCTGCGCGACCAGCTGCTGTTCCTGGGCCTGATCGATCTGCAGGACACCACGATGGGGCGCAAGGCGCGCAACACCGGGCACAAGGCGTTGCGCGCACGCGCCGTGGTCGACCTGGCGCAGCATATCGGCTGGGAGCGCGCGCACGGCGTGTTCTATACCGGCGTGCCGGACATGGCGATCGGTCCGCTTTACTACTCACTGTACGACGCCGCCTGTGTCGTGGTGACCGAGGCGTTCCCCGACGCCGGCAAGAGCCTGAAGCAGACCAACAAGGCGTCGCTGTCGCCGCAGCAGGTCGAGGACATGATCCGCCTGCTGATGGAGGCAGATGGACAGACGGTGTGGGACCGGCTCACCGCGCATCTGCGCGACGGCGTCTCGCTGAAGAGCCTGGGCGATGCGATCCAGCTCGGTGCGGCGGAACTGGTGCTGCGCACGACGGTCGGGCGCAAATTCACCGAGGGCCAACATCCGTTCGACTACTGCAACACCGCGAACTACTGGATGCGCACGTCGGACAATCCGTACCAACCGCGCATCCTGTACCTGATGGCGAACTTCGTTAACGACGCAGCCCGCGCCAACAAGCTGTACAGCTCGGTGATCGAAGACGAGTTCGCGTCACACGATCTGAGCGGCCGCACGCCCGAGGCGCTGCTGCGCGATCAGGACGAAGCGATCATGGCGTTCGACTTCCCGCGTGCGACCGCGGTGGCGAATGCCTATCTGCAGACCGGTGCCGATCGGAGCCGGCTGCTGGCAGGTCTTGCGGTCACCGCCTGCAAGTTCCAGGACGACCCGCACAACCAGAAGATCAGCCACTCGACGTTCGAGGAGTACGGCCACAATTCCACCCATCTGCGCGACCGGCTTCTGCTGGCCACCGCGCGGCTGCTCGCCGGCTGGCCGAAGATGCCCGGCGAGCGCGACTGCTACGCTCGCTACATGAAGGAGTGGATCAAGCACTGAAGGAGGAACGTATTCATGGCTCGCGCACTGAATGTCATCGATGCCGACGGACACATTCTGGAGCCGCTCAATCTCTGGAGTGACTACATCGAACCGAAATACCGGGACAAGGCGCCCAAGCTGATCCGCGACGCGGACGGCAAGCAGCGCCTGCAGGTGGGCGAGCAGTTGCTCGGCAGCAAGAAAGGGCTTGGCGCGTTGGGCGGGGTAGGGGCCCGCGACGGCACTGTGGTGGACGACGCCATGGAATACGAGCAGGGCCGCAAGGGCGGCTTCGACCCGCACGCGCGCATTCCGGACATGGATCTCGACGGCATCGATGCGGCGTTCCTGTATCCCAGCATCGGATTGTTCGCCGGCGCGGTGGACGATCCACCGACCGCCGCGGCAATGTCGCGCGCCTATAACCGCTGGCTCGCCGACTACTGCAAGCCGTATCCGGACCGGCTGTTCGGCATCGCCATGATCCCGATGCAGAATGTCGACCTGGCGATCGAGGAGATGCGCTTCGCGCGCGAGAAGCTGGGTTTCCGTGGCGTGTTCCTGCGGCCCAACCCATACAACGGCAAGATGATCCATCACCCGGACTACGAGAAGTTCTGGACGATGGTGGAAGAGCTCGACATGTCGGTCGGGTTCCACGAGGGCGGCAACAGCGGCATGATGCA
Organism: uncultured Alphaproteobacteria bacterium; assembly: GCA_963812075.1. Lineage (GTDB taxonomy): Bacteria > Pseudomonadota > Alphaproteobacteria > Acetobacterales > Acetobacteraceae > JAMXLO01. Next base: position 110,110 of record CAWETN010000008.1, on the reverse strand, counting down.
GGTCGGCATGGACCGCTTCGAGGAGCGCGGTGCGCGCCACATCATCACCCACACGATGGAGATGATGCTGGCCTGCATGGCGGTGATCTGGGGCGGCGTGTGCGAGCGGCATCCGAAGGTGCGCATCGCCTTCCTTGAGTTCGGGCGGCGGCTGGATCGCCGGCTGGCTGGACCGCATGGACCGCCACTTCGACGACAAGGGGTTCAACGATTCCGGTCTGAAGACCCGCCCGTCCGAGCTGTTCAAGCGCAACTGCTGGATCGCGTTCGAGCCGGTCGAGCACTGCCTGAAGCCGCTGGTCGACTATGTCGGCGCCAACAAGATCCTATGGGCCACCGACTATCCGCATCCCGACGGCTTCTTCCCCGGCGCGCCGGCGATGGTTCGCAAGCTGATCGAGGGTGCGTCGAAGGAGACGGTCGCCCAGGTGATGGGCGGCGGCGCGAAGGGGTTCTACGCGCTGCACTGAGTCCTTCCGCGAGAGCTGAATACGGGCCCCGGTGGCGAGCCGGGGCCCGTGTCTGCTTCAGGTCGATCGGTCGACCCTGGCGCTGCTAATTCAGCACTCCGCTGACGGCGATGTAGGGGCCAGCCGGCGTGTTGGCCGGCCTGACTATCCGAATGAGCACCACCGCGCCAGGGCACCCCATCACCTGCGGCTGGGTCAACGTTACCATGTCGCGAATCTCGAAGCTTCCTGTTGCAGGGAACAAGACCGGGTCTGTAGTGGCCACGACGATATCCCCGCACACAACGCTTGCGGCGACCTGGGGAATGCTCCCTGTGGTGCCTGGGGCGCCGGCCGTTGCGCCCAGCAACAGGCCCGTCACCTCGACCCGCAACTCACCACTGCTTTCAAGCCGCGTATGCCCCCGACTGACGACCCATGGGGCTCCGCCGCTTGGAACACCTGCGATCGGGGTTCTTAGAGAGGACCCAATGATCGGAGAATTGAACTTGCTGTCATCGGCCTTCGCCCGCATGGGGGTAGCGACCAGGCACGCCAGCAACGCGGCCGAAACACTAATCCCCACGAACTTCGCAATCATTTGATCCCCCTTCGCGCCGGGCCAATTTTATCCCGGTGCTGAGCTGACGCCTGGGCGCAGGGATTATTCTGGATTCTCGATCATCACAGTTTCGGGAAGACGCGCTGAGCGTAACCAAACCGACCGGCTGAGGCAGCACGACCGAGCTGAGCCCAGAAGGTCCTCTGGATCATGCCGTTCCTCCTGCTTGTTCCATCTGCCTGCTGCGGTCTTGAGTACGACACAGGGTCGGCCGAAAATCCGGGCTGCAGCGCACAGGAAAGGCGGACGGATGCCGCAGCCCGACCACATCTCGAAACTCGGCGTGCCCGACCCGGGTGCGCTGGACGACGACCTGAAGGCGATATGGCAGAAATGCGTGGACAAGCTGGGCTTCGTGCCGAACGTGTTCAGCGCCTACAGCCTGAAGCCGCAGCGTCTGCGCAACTTCATGGCGATGTACAACGAGATCATGCTGTCCGACTCCGGCCTATCGAAGCTGGAGCGCGAGATGGTCGCCGTCGTCGTGTCGTCGGCCAATCGCTGCTACTACTGCCTGGTCGCACACGGCGCGGCGGTGCGCGCGCTGTCCGGCGATCCGGAACTGGGCGAGATGATGGCGCTGAACTACCGCGTGGCACCGCTGGACCGACGGCAGCGTGCGATGCTCGACTACGTCTGGAAGCTCACTGCCACGCCATGGCTGATCGATGACGCCGACCGCACGGCGCTGCGCGAGGCCGGCCTCGGCGAGCGCGACATCTTCGACCTGTCGGAGACCGCGGCGTTCTTCAACCTGTCGAACCGGATGGCATCGGCGACCGACATGATGCCGAATTGCGAATACCATAAGGCGGCGCGCTGACCTGCTATTTCAGCCGCAGCACCCAGGCCTTGAGCGCGGCCAAGTGTGCGGCGATGAAATCGCGCGTCGGCGGATCGGTCAACTTGCCGTCGGCGTCGAACTTGTTCTGCGCCTGCGGGATCATCACCTCGGGCCGGTTCATCACCAGCCCGTTGAGAAAGACGAAGCACTGCCGCAGATGGTACTGCGCGCGTGCGGTACCCAATGTGCCGCCGGCCGCGCCCATGATCCCGATCGGCTTGCCGTCGAACGGCTGCTCCGGCGGCCGCGATGCCCAGTCGATCGCATTCTTCAGCACGCCCGGAATGGAGTAGTTGTACTCCGGCGTCACGATGAGCAGTCCGTCGGCCGCCTTGATGCGCGTCCGCAGCTCCTCGACGGGAGCGGGAAATCCCTGCTGGCGCACGTCCTCGTTGTACAGCGGAATCTGCCCGATATCGAAGCGCTCGATCGTCATGCCGGCGGGCGCCAGTTCCTGCGCCACGCGCAGGGTCGCGGCATTGAACGAGCCGCGCCGCAGGCTGCCGGCAATGCCCAGGATCCGCACCGTTCCTCCGTCGCTCATGATCGCCCCCTGATCTCGCTACGACGGCTCGTATCACGCCGGCGGCCCGACACCTAGCCGCCCCTCGTCCAGCACTTCGCGCACGACGCGGCGCAACTCCTCCTTGCGATACGGCTTGCTCAGCAGGCGGCTTCCCGCACGTGCCGTCGAGCCGCCCCATCGCGCGTCCGGGAAGCCCGAGGTAAGCAGCGTCCGCAGCATCGGCCGACGCCCCACGGCGACGCGGGCGAGATCCCGGCCGTCCATCGCGCCGGGCATCACCACATCGGTCAGCAGCAGGTGGATCGGCTCCGGCGACTCGATGATTGTCATCGCTGCGTCGGCGTCGGGCGCTTCAAGCACCCGATAGCCCGCCTCGCGCAGCTGCCGCAGCACGATGCGGCGGAGGCCGGCATTGTCCTCGACCACCAGGATCGTTTCGTTGCCGCCGCGCGAGGCCGGCTCCTCCGTTCGATCCTCCCGAATGGCAGTCGAGTCCCGTAGTCGCGGCAGATAGAGCCGGAATGTCGAGCCCTTGCCCGGCTCGCTGTACACCGTGATGTGCCCGCCCGACTGCTTCATGAAGCCGAACACCATCGACAGGCCGAGCCCGGTGCCCTTGCCCTGCTCCTTGGTGGTGAAGAACGGCTCGAAGATCCGCGACAGGATGTCCGGTGGCATGCCGGTGCCGGAATCGCTGACCTCCACCACGACATAGTCGCCGGGCGTCACGTCGGTATGTGCGGCGGCATAGGCGGCGTCGAGCAAGCCATTGCGGGTATCGATCAGCAGGGAGCCGCCGCGCGGCATGGCGTCGCGCGCGTTCGTCGCGAGGTTGGCGATCACCGCCTCGAACTGCGCCCGGTCGATCTGCACCGGCCAGACGTTCGGCGACAGCGCCATCTCGATCGTGATGTTCTCGCCCAGCGTCCGCGCCAGCAGGCGGACGATGGCGCCGATCACCTCGTTGATGTCGGTCCGCTCGGGCTGCAACGGTTGGCGTCGCGCGAAGGCGAGCAGCCGACGCGTCAGGTCGGCCCCGCGCAGCGCCGATTCCAGCGCGTCGCGTACCAGCTCGTCGGTGACCGGATCGTCGGCACAGGTCTCGCGCAGCATGTCGAGGTTGCCGATGATGATCGCCAGCAGGTTGTTGAAGTCATGCGCCAACCCGCCGGTGAGCTGGCCGACCGCTTCCATCTTCTGGGACTGGCGCAGCTGCTCCCGCTGAGTCTCGGCCTCGCGCCGGTCGGTCACATCACGTACGATGCCGACGAAGGCGTGCTTGCCGGCGCGCGGCGACTTGCCGACCGACAGCTCCATCGGGAAGGTCGAGCCGTCCTTGCGCTGACCCATGACCTCGCGCCCTGCGCCGATGATCCTGGCGACGCCGGTATTCAGGTAGGCAGCGATATAGCTGTCATGTTCGCTCCGGTACGGCTCCGGCATCAGCATCCGCACGTTCTGTCCGATCACCTCTTCCTGCGTGTAGCCGAACAAGGCGGCGCAGGCATTGTTGAAGGACTGGATGATGCCGTGGCGGTCGATGGTGATCAGCCCGTCCACCACGGTGTCCAGCACCGTCGCGATCAGGCTGCGCAGCCTGCTCTCGCTGGTCCGCAGGCGGGCTTCGGCAGCGGCTCGCTCCGTGACGTCGCGGGAGACCTCGCCGAACGCCAGCAAGGCTCCGCCGGGAGCGCGGATGGCGACAAGGACCACCTCGGCCATGAAATGCGAACCGTCCTTACGGATCCGCTCGGCGACTCCCTCGAAGTGGCCGTTCTCCGCTGCTGCCTCCAGCTCGAGTTCAGGCTTGCCGGATCCGATGGCATCCGACGGAAAAAGGCAGGAGAAATGCCGCCCGACGATTTCGTCGCTGCGGTAGCCCGTGGTCAGTTCAGCCCCTCTGTTGCATGACATGACATGCCCGCCCCGATCGAGCAGCAGCAACCCGTCGCGCACCGCCTCGATGAATGCCGGCCAAAGGCGTTCGAGCGCTGGGAATGTTGGGGCATCGGCGTGGCCTGACGACATTGGGCGAGCTCGGCGACTGGGTTCGCGGCCAACTGACCATCCCAAGGGTAACGATCAGTAAAGAAACATTGACACCGAAGGGATCGGCCTTGCAAAGAACGGATGGTCCTATTCGCGCACCTCATCAATGATTGCGGTTGTGTTCAGGGATTTGGATTTCCGCGCGTCGAAAAAACCTGAACCTCGTCTCACTGCGAGGCCCACCGCACGGCACAGAGGCATATTGAAACGCAACGATCGGGCAACCCGGGGTTCGGGTAGAGCTATTCTACGCCCGCACTAATTCGGAAATGCGTAAGTGCCCGCGCCAGCCAGTCTGCGGGCCGTCTTTTCTGCTGCATTTTTAGAAATCGTACTCAATTATACGATCGCGCGCGCCGCGGTTTGGAGCGCAGGGATGAGTGGCGACCCCGAAAGGAGAGCACACCATGGCGAAGAAGCTGCTCGTGATCGACGATCAAAGCGGTATCACCAAGGTGGTTGAAATGATCGCCCGACAGCTCGGTCTGAACACCAAGGCGATCAACCGCTCGGCGGAAGCGACGGAGGCTTTCATCGCGTTTCAGCCCGATGTGCTCATGCTCGACATGATCATGCCGGAAAAGGACGGCATCGACGTGCTGAACGAGATCCTGCTCACCGGCATTCCGGTGAAGGTCGTGCTTACTTCCGGCTTCAGCGAATCCTACCTCCGGCTGGCCGAAGGCGTGGCGAAGTTCCACGACCACCCGGACGTAGCGGTCCTGCGCAAGCCGTTCCGTCGCGAGGAACTGAGGCAGCTCCTGAGCGATCTCACCGCGGACTGAGCGCTGCTACCAGGCCGCATCCAGCAGCGCCCGCACATCGGCCGGACCGCCGATCCTGCGCGGGTTGGTGTGAACCCAGCGGTCGTGCATCGATTCCTCGGCGATCCGGTCGAGCTGCTCCGGTTTGACGCCGACCGCGCGCAGCGTTCCTGGAAGCCCCAGACTTGCCACCAGCTCCGCCACCGCGTCGGCCGCCTGCACGCCGGGGCGGCCGAGCGCCTCGCTCACCCAGCGCTGGCGTTCGGCATTCACCGGTTCGTTGAAGCGCAGCACCGGCGGCAGCATCACGCACGAGGTGTAGCCGTGCGGCACGCCCGCGGTACCGCCCAGCACATGCCCGATGCCGTGGCTGGCACCCTTCTGCACGCCATTCTGGGAACCCATGATCGACATCCAGCATCCGAGCTGGCAGTCGAGCCGCGCGTTCAGGTCGCCCGGATCGGCCTTCACGGCGCGCAGGCCCCGGCTCAGCAGGCGCAGCGCGTGCAGCGACGTGCCGTCGGACAGCGGCTGCGCGTTCGTCGAACAGATGTCCTCCACCGCGTGATCGACCGCGCGGATACCCGTGGAGAGGAACAGCCATTCCGGCGTGTGCACCGTGACGGCGGGGTCGAGGATGACGCTGCGCGGCATCATCAACGGATGCTGGTAGCTCTCCTTCACCTGCCGCACCGTGTCCGTGCAGCCCGCCGGCGAATTGAACTCGCCTGCCGAAAGCGTGGTGGGAACCGCGATCGAGCGGACCGCAGGCGGCTTCACCGGCGGCCGCTCGACCCGGCCGTCGCCGTGGATGCGGGCGCGATAGTTGTCGAGCTGCGCCGGGTCGGAGACATCGTTGCCCAGGCAGAGGCCGACCATCTTGGCAGCGTCGGTCACCGAGCCGCCACCGACCGTCAGCAGGGCATCGGCGTGCGCCTCGCGCGCGGCATTTGCCGCCGCGACGACGTCCGTGCGTGGCGTATGCGCGCCGATCTTCGCGCAGAGGCCCGCGAACTTGTTGCCAAGGACGCCCCGGACACGGTCGATCACATCGGTCTGGCGCGCCAGCGTGCCGCTGGACAGGACGTAGACGGCGTTGGCACCGAGCCGGTCGATCTCCTGCGCCAGTGCGTCAGCCAGCGGGATGCCGTAGATCACCCGCTCCATCGGCGGGTAGCGATGGGTGCCCTGAATCATGCCTGGGTCTCTCCTCCTGCCTGCGGGGCTGCCGGAGCGCGGGCGGGGCCGGCAAGCGGGCGCGCCAGCGTCTTCTCCATGTTGACGAACGTGGGTTCGGCGTATCCGGGATGCGCGGCGCGGCCGGTCTCGACGAACCCGCATGCGGCGAACAGCCGCCGGTTGTCCAGCAGCACAAGGCGCGTGCTGAGACGGATGCGCGGCTGGCCAATCGTACGCGCTGCCGTTTCGGCCGCCGTCACCAGGGCCTTGGCGATGCCGCATCGCCGCCACGACGGCGCCACCGCCAGTCGGGCCAGATACAGCGCCGCCAATCTGTTCCAGCCAAAGGACCGATCCGGCCAGCACGCCGGCCGCTTCGGCCACCGCACCGCCGCCGACCCGGAGATGGGCCGCGACGTCGGCCTCGGTGACCCGCAGTGCGGACGGTGGCGGATCGGTCAGGACCGACTGTGCGGCGAATGCGGCCCGGATCAGCGCCGCCACATCCGCCGCATCTTCGGGCCGCACCGGCCGCAGGTCGAAGTCCGCCATCGGCGGGACGGTAGCCCGCGCGGCAGCCGATGCCTATGTTGGCGTGATGTCCGAAACCCCTGCCTTCCTCGACGGCGACCGTCCGCCGGTGCCCGACATTGTCGTCCCGCGCGGCGTCACGCCGTTCTATCTGCCCCGCCGCCCGGTGCGCGGCCGCCTGGTGCGTCTCGGGCCGCTGGCGCGATGCGCTGCTGACCCGGCATCCCGAACCATCCGGTGGTGACCCGGCTTTCCGGCCAGTCGCTGGCACTGGCGGCGGCGCTTGTCCACCGCGCTCAAGTTCCGTGGCTCGTTCAGCGTGCAGTCGAAGGGCGACGGGCCGGTGCCGATGCTGCTGGCCGACTGCACCGACACCGGTGCGCTGCGCGGCTATGTCCGGGCGGAGCCGGAGAAGCTTGCGACGCTGCTGGACCGGGATCCCTCGCCGGCGGCCGACCAATTGCTGGGCGCGCGGCTATCTCGCCTTTACGGTCGACCAGGGCCCGGACCAGAACCGCCACCAGGGCATCGTCACCATCGAGGGTGGCAACCTGGCCGAGATGGCGCTGCACTACTTCCGCACCAGCGAGCAGCTTGCGGTGCTTCGTCCATCTAGCCTGCGAGCAGACCGACGACGGCTGGCGCGCCGGCGCACTGGTGCTGGAGAAGATCGCCGGCGCCGGCGGCATCGATCCTTCGCTGGACGCCGAGGCGCAGGAGGAGAGCTGGCGCACCGCCACCATCCTCGCCGGCACGCTCACCGACGCCGAATTGCTGGACGATGCGCTGCCGCCGGAGCGGCTGCTGTACCGATTGTTCCACAGCGAGGGCATTGCGACCGACCGGGCCCGCGCCTTGTCCTATGGTTGCCGCTGCTCGCGCGCCCGGCTGGTCGGCATCCTCGAGGGCTTCCCGCCCGACGATCTCGATCACATGGCCGTGGACGGCGACATCGTGATGACCTGCGAGTTCTGCAACTTCGACTTCCGTTTCCCGCGCCAGGACGTGCGCGGTCGGAGTGCGCCGGCATGCTGACCCGGCGCGCGTCGCTGCTGCTGCCGCTGATGCTCGGCGCGTGTGGCGGCGACGAGGCGGCGACGAGCTTTCCGCCGCTGCGCTACGACTATCTGACGCCGCTCAGGCTGAACGTGGCGACGATCCAGGTCGAACAGCGCTTCGTGCCTTCGGGCGTGGCACCCGATGTCACCCAGTTCGCTCCGGTGCCGCCGTTGTCGGCGTTGCGCGCCATGGCGGAGGACCGGCTGCAGGCGCTCGGCAGCGCCGACCGGGCCGTGTTCATCATCCAGAACGCCTCGCTCGTGCGCCGGCGTGACACGGTCACCGGCAACCTGTCGGTCGAGCTCGACATCTACAATACGCCAACCACGCGGGCAGCGTTCGCCCAGGCCAGCGTGTCCGGCACGCTACACCGGCGATCTCGATGATCTGCCGGGGCGGCTCTACGACCTGACGAAGAGCCTGATGGACCGGATGAACGTCGAGTTCGAGTATCAGGTCCGCCGCTCGCTGGGTTCGTGGCTGCTGGCGGCGGGCGCCCCGCAGGCGCCGGTGGAGCAACAGCCGCTGACGCCAGCGCCGCTGTCGCCGCCGCCTTGACGCGCCTGGCGGACATCCGCATACCCGAGACGATCCCGCGAACCGATCGGAGGATACGGCCAGTGTCGCATTGCATTTCGCGGCGCGCGTTCGCGCGCGCATCGGTCCTGGCGCTGGGCAGTTTCGCCATTCTGCGCCACGCGCGCGGCGAGGCGCCGATGGAGCTGCGCTGCTCGCTCGACACCGCGCCGTCGCACCCGCGCAACGTCGCGTTCCGCGACTACCTGGGCAAGCTCGAAGAGGCGTCGGGCGGCCAGATCAAGACCAGGCTGTTCGAGAGCGGCGCGCTGTTCCCCGATCTTCAGGTGCTGAAGGCGCTGGTGCAGGGCCAGGTCGAAATGGCCTGTCCGGGCACCTGGACCCTGACGGGCTTCGTCGCCGATGCCGACTTCTCGCAGCTTCCCGCGTTGTACGGCCGGCCGATCGAGATGGTGCACAAGGCAGCCGATGGCGCAGGCGGCAAATTCGTCAACGCCGAGATCACCGGCAAGCTGAAGGTCGAGGTGCTGGGGCCATGGTTCGATCTCGGCTTCAACGACTGGTACTCGACACGCAAGCCGCTGAACTCGGTGGCCGATCTGAAGGGCATGAAGCTGCGCAGCCCGGGCGGCGTGCTGAACTCCTTCCGCATCCGCTTCTTCGGCGGCATCCCCAACGTCACCGCGTGGCCGGACGTGCCGCTGGCGATGTCGCAGGGCACGTTCGACGGGCTGATCAGCAGCAACGAGAGCGTCAACAGCTCCAAGCTGTTCGATTCTGGCCTGCGCTACTCGCTTGCAGGACAACCAGGGCATGGGTCTCTACGTGCCGATGGTCAATCCGGCGTTCTGGCAGAAGGTCGGTCCCAAGCTGCAGGAGACGATGGTCGGGCTGTGGCACGACAACATCGCCGGCTACCGCACCAACACGGCGAAGCAGCAGGAGAGCGGCCGCGCGGCGCTGGAGAAGCAGGGCGTCAAGTTCGTCGACGTGCCGCAGGCCGAACTGGATGCGACGCATGCGCGACGCTGCTGAAGGTGCAGGACAAGGCGGTGGAGGAGGCGCACATCTCGCCCAAGCTGGTGGAACTGGTCATGGCGGATGTCGGCGCCTGACGCTGACGCGGCTCCTCCAAGCTCTGGCAACCTGGACTGCGTCGAGCGGATCGTCGTCGGTCTGCTCGGCGCCTTCGCGCTGGTCATCGCCGTGCTCCAGGTGTTCGGCCGCTACATCGATCCCGGCGCACGCGATCACCTGGGCCGAGGAGGTGATCGTCTATATCGCTGTATGGGCGGTGATGATCGTGGCCAGCGACCTGGTGCGCACCAACGGCCACGTGCGCCCCGATCTCGTGCTGCGCGTGCTGCCGCCGCAGGCGCAGCGCTGGGTGGAGACGTTCAACTGCCTGGTGGCGATCGCCTTCACCTTCGGCATGGTGTGGTACGGCTGGGAGGTGGTGGACACCGCGCTGCTGCTCGATCAGAGCAGCTCGTCCGATCTGCAGTTCCCGATCTGGATCTACTACCTGGCGCTGCCGGTGGGCGGCGGACTGATGCTGCTCCGCTATCTGGCGCGGCTGTACGCGCTACCTGTTCCGCTTCGATCCGCGCATCATGACGATCGGCCACGCGATCGCGCACGAGGCGCCGCCCGACCTCGCGCTGCCGCCGCGCGATAGATGTGGACCGTCGGCTTCCTGGTGATGTTCTTCGGCCTGCTCGGCGCGGGCATGCCGATCTTCCTGGTGCTGGGCACCTGTGCCGCGATCCTGTTCTTCGTCTCCGGCCAGCCGATGGTCGGCGTGGCGCAGAACATGATCGACCAGCTCAACTCCACCACGCTGATGGCGCTGCCGCTGTTCGTCATGGCGGCGGCCTTCATGCGGCGCGGCGGCGTGGCACAGGCGCTGGTGGATCTGTCCACCGCCTGGCTGGGCGGCATCAAGGGATCGCTCGGGCTGGTCGCGGTGGTGTCCTGCGCGCTGTTCGCGGCGATCTCCGGTTCGTCGGTGGCGACCGCGCTGGCGATGGGTACGATCCTGCTGCCGGCGATGCTGGAGCGCGGCTATCCGCGCGGCTTCGCCCTCGGTGTGCTGGGCGCGTCGGGCACCATCGGCGTGGTGATCCCGCCGTCGCTGGCGCTGATCCTCTACGGCATCGTCACCGAGCAGTCGGTGCCGCGGCTGTTCCTCGCCGGCATCCTGCCGGGCCTGCTGCAGGCCGGCGCGTTCTTCCTCTGGGTGCTCTACTATGCGCGGCGCAAGAACTTTCCCGCCGAACCGCCGATGGCGATGCGCGCAGCGCCTGCGCGTGACCTGGCGCGCGCTGCCGGCGATGGCCGTGCCGTTCGTCGTGCTGATGGGCATCTACGGCGGCTTCATGACGATCACCGAGTCGGCGGCGCTGGCGGCGGTGACCGCGCTGATCGTCAGCGTCGGCGTGTATCGCGGCTTCCCGGTGAGCCGCACGCTCGACGTGATCGCCGAGGCGCTGCGCAGCGCCGGCGTCATCATGCTGATCATCGCCACCGCGCTGGTGTTCGGCCACTGGATGACCGGATCGGGTATCCCTGGACGGCTGGTGGACTTCGCCGCGCACCGCGGCTTCGCCACCTGGGAGTTCCTGCTGACGATCAACGTGCTGCTGCTGATCATCGGCTGCTTCCTGGAGGTGGTCAGCACGCTGCTGCTGGTGATGCCGATCCTGGCGCCGGTGCTGCTGCCGCTCGGGGTCGATCCGGTGCATTTCGGTATCATCTTCACCCACAACATGGAGGTCGGACTGGTGCACCCGCCGGTCGGGCTGAACCTCTACGTGCTGTCCACCATCTCGGATGCACCGGTCGGCGAGGTGATCCGCGGCATCCTGCCGTTCCTTATCCTGCTGCTGATCGTGCTCGGCATCATCACCTACGTGCCCGAGCTGACGCTGTGGCTGCCGCGGTTGGTCTACGGCTCCTGATCAGCGCCGGCCGAACAGCCGCTCGATCTCCGCCTTCGACAGCTTGAGGAAGGTAGGCCGCCCGTGGCTGCACGTGGCGGCGCGCGGCGTCGCCTCCATCTGGCGCAGCAGCGAGTCCATCTCTGCCGCGTTCAGCCGCCGACCGGCACGGATCGAGCCATGGCAGGCGAGCCGCGCGATCACCGCATCGAGTCGCGCGTTCAGCGCCGTGGCCTCGTCCAGTTCCGCGAATTCGTCGGCCAGGTCACGCAGCAGCGGCCCCGGGTCGGGCGAGCCCAGCGCTGCCGGCAGCGCCCGCACCATGACGGCGCCTGGGCCGAACGCCTCGATCTCCAATCCCAGGCGGGCAAGCTGGGCGCCCTGCGCCAACAGGCGCGCGGCATCGGCCGAGGGCATGTCCACCACCGCCGGCAACAGCAGCGGCTGCGCACGCACCCCGCCCGCCAGCATCTGCTCGCGCAGTGCCTCATGCGTCAGTCGCTCATGCGCGGCGTGCTGGTCGACCAACACCAGCGAACCGTCCGGAGCGACCGCAATCACGTAGGTGTCGAGCACCTGGGCGACCGGTGCGCCGAGCGGGTGGTCGGCGCGCGGTTCGGCGGCGGGCAGCATCCGTGCGGCGGGCGCGGCACCGAAGCCGAGCGGCGTCTCCGCCATGCCGGGCAGCGGCACCGACCGGTAAGGCACCTGTGGCGGCCTCGAATGGACCAGGTGCAGCGACACACGCGGCGACGGCAGGGCTGTCCCGGCACCGCCGGCCAGCGCGCGCCCGACGCTGCCGATCACCAGCGCACGCACCGCGGCGGCATCGCGGAAGCGCAACTCGGCCTTTGCGGGATGCACGTTCACATCGAGTTCGTCCGCCGGCAGGTCCAGCCAGAGCGCGACCATCGGGTGGCGCCCCACCGCGATGACCTCGCGGTAGGCGACGCGGACGGCGCCTTTCAGCACCGGGTCGACAACCGGCCGCCCGTTCACCGTCAGCGCCTGTGCCGCCGCGGTGGCCCGGGTGACGGCGGGCGAGCAGGCATAGCCGTCGATCCGCAGCGCCCCGCGGTCGGCGTTGACCCGGACCATCGCGCTCGCGGCCTCGGCGCCGAACAGGGCGGCGACCCGGTCCGCGCGATCCTGCGCCGGCAGGTCGAAGGCGACGCGGCCATCGCAGTCCAGCCGGAAGGCGACAGAGGGCGCAGCCAGTGCGAGGCGGCGCACCGCGGCCTCGGCGTGGTCGGCCTCGGTGCGCGGGTGCTTCAGGAACTTGCGCCGCGCCGGGGTGGCGAAGAACAGGTCGCGCACCACCACCCGGGTGCCCGGCGGGCCCGCGGCCGGCGTCACCTCGGATACGGCGCCGCCCTCGACCCGGATCTCCGAGGCATGCGCAGCGCCGTGGGCGCGGGAGGTGATGGCGAGGCGTGCGGCGGCGCCGATCGAGGGCAGCGCCTCGCCACGGAAACCCAGCGTGGCGATGTGTGCGAGGTCGTCGTCGGCGAGCTTCGAAGTGGCGTGGCGCAGCACCGCCAGGGCGAGGCCCTCGGCATCCATGCCGCTGCCGTCGTCGGTCACCTCGATGCGGTCGATGCCGCCGTTGTCGAGGGCGACCGAGATGCGGGTGGCACCGGCGTCAAGTGCGTTCTCCACCAGCTCCTTCACCGCGGCCGCAGGGCGCTCGATCACCTCACCGGCGGCGATCCGGTTCACGGTGTGGGCGGGCAGGATGCGGATCGCCGGCATCGGTCAGGCCGGTGCGGTCGCGCGAAAGCAAGCAATACACAGAGAACACGGACGCAACACAGAGTTCCACAGAGAAGAATATCGGGCGTTTCGCGCAGGCTGCATCAACAACCTGCGCGAAGCGCTCAAACCTTCTCTGTGGAACTCTGTGTACACTCAGTGTTCTCTGTGTATGACTTGCTTACTTACTTTATTGCCTGCGAAAGGCCTCGACCTCTCAGCTTTCCCCCCGCAGCGCCCGGAACCGCGCAATCAGCCCGGTGGTGGACGAATCATGCGCACCCGGCACGACCCCCGGCTCCAGCTCCGGAAGAATGCCGCCGGCAAGTTCCTTGCCCAGCTCCACGCCCCACTGATCGAAGCTGTCGATCCCCCAGACGCAGCCCTGCACCGCCACCTTGTGCTCGTACAAGGCGATCAGCCGCCCCAGCGAGAACGCATCCAGCCGCGAAAACAGGATGGTGTTGGAGGGCCGCTCGCCCACGCACACCCGGTGCGGCGCCACCGCGTCGATCTCGGCCGCCGCCGCTCCGCTGGCCTGCATCTCCGCCCGGATCTCGGCCTCGGGCCGCCCGCGCAGCAGCGCCTCGGCCTGCGCGAAGGCGTTGGCGGCAAGCGCCCGGTGCGCCTCGGCCCGAGCGTGGTCCGGATTGGCCGCCAGGATGAAATCCACCGGCACCGGCCGCGTGCCCTGGTGCACCAGCTGCATGAAGCTGTGCTGCGCGTTGGTGCCCGGTTCGCCGAACAGGATCGGGCAGGTGTCCCAGCCGGTCGGCACGCCCGCCAAGGTGACGTGCTTGCCGTTGCTCTCCATCTCGAGCTGCTGGAAATGCGCCGGCAGGCGCCGCAGCCGGTCGTCGTAGGCCAGGATGCACTGGGTCGCGCAGCCCAGCGCGTTGACGTTCCAGATACCGACCAGGCCCAGCAGCACCGGCAGGTTCTGCCGCAGCGGCGCATCGCGGAAGTGGCAGTCCATCGCCCAGGCGCCATCGAGCAGCGCCTGGAACTTCTCCCATCCGGCTGCGAGCGCGATCACCAGCCCCACCGGCGACCACAGCGAATAGCGCCCGCCCACCCAGTCGCGGAAGCCGAAGGTGCGCTCGGGAGCGATGCCGAATTCGCCCACCGCCTTCAGGTTGGTGGACAGTGCGGCGAAGTGCCGCCCGACCGCCAACTCGCCCAGCTTCGCCACCAGCCAGGCGCGTGCGGCGTGGGCGTTGGTCTGCGTCTCGAGCGTCGTGAAGGTCTTCGACGCCACCAGGAACAGCGTGCGCGCCGGGTCCAGCCCCGCCAGCGCCGCCTCGAAACCGTGGCCGTCCACGTTGGACAGGAAGCGCGCCTCCATGCGGGCGTCGGTCCGCCCGATGGTGAGCCCCTCGGTCGCCACGCGCGGGCCGAGATCGGAGCCGCCAATGCCGATATTCACCACATGGGTCAGCCGCTCGCCGCTGGCGCCGCGCTGGCTGCCCTCGTGGATCGCGGTGACGAAGCCGCGCATGCGGTTGCGTTCGGCCACGGCGAGTTTCGACGCGTCGTCGATGCCGCCGGCGAGCGCCGCCTTCAGCCCGGCGTCCGGCGGCGAGCGCAGCGCCATATGCATCGCCGCACGGTGTTCGGTGGCGTTCACCATCTCGCCGGCGAACAGCCGGCGGCGGAAGCCTTCGAGGTCCACCGCGTCGGCCAGCGCAAACAGCGCGTCGAGCGCGTCCCGATCGATCGCCGACTTCGAATAGTCCAGCGTCAGGTCGTCCAGGCTGGCGCTGAACTTGCGTGCCCGTTCGGGGTCGGCGTCGAACAGCGGCGTGATGCGTCTGCCGCCGGGGCGGCCTGCGAGGGCGGCGAGATGCGCGAGCGCGGCTTGGCGGGGGGCTGGCTGGCTCATGGTCCGAGTATAGGAAGGATCACCGCGAAGACACAGAGAACACGGAGGGCGAGTCGGCTCGGTGGTTCTCTGTGTCTCTGTGGTGATTCTTTCAGATTGCGATCGCGTAGGCGGGCCGGCGCGGATCGGCGCCTGCTGCGATCAGCCCGGTCGCCGGATCGCGCAGCACCGCCTCGACCGAGCCGGCGAGCCACGTCCACTCCGGCCACGCCTTCACGTCGTGCCCGCGCGCGGCGAGGTCGTCGCGCACCGCCGGATCGATGCGACCCTCGAGCGCGAGGCGGCCGGGGAAATACTCGAACGGCGCGAACGAGGAGGGGAAGGAGTACGACGCGACGCGCGGCGCCTCGATCGCGTCCTGCACCTCCATGCCGTGCTGGAAGATGTTGAGCAGCACCTGCAGCATCGCCTGGGTCTGTACGTCGCCGCCCGGGGTGCCGAACGGCATGACGCCGCCCGCCTCGGTCACCACCATCGCCGGGTTGGGCGTGAGCCGCGGCCGCTTGCCGGGGGCGACACCGGCGGGATGGCGGGGATCGGGCCGGCTCTGCGAGCCGCGGCCGGACGGCGTGATGCCAAGACCCGGCACCACGGGAACGTTGCCCGAGCCGTCCGACGGCGTCGCGCTGAACGCGTTGCCCCAGCGGTCCACCACGCAGCAATACGACGTATCCGCCTCCACCTTCGGCAGCTCGGCGGCGCTTGCCATATGCGGCAGATTGGTGCGGTCGAGCGGCGCCGGCATCTCGCCGAACGCGCGGTCGTCGCGCACCGCCGAGGCGCGGCGGGCGATGGTGGCGGGATCGAGCAGGTGCTCGATCGGCACGTCGACGAAGGCCGGGTCGCCGAAATGGTACTCGCGGTCCGCCATCGCCAGGTTCACGCACTCGGCGATGCGGTGCAGGTAGGTGGCCGAGTTGTGCGGCAGTCCGGCGATGCCGACCCGCTCCAGCAACGCCAGCGCCTCGAGCAGCGCCGGACCCTGGCACCACGGACCGCAGGTGATCACCTCGTGGCCGCGCCACGGGCGCCGCACCACCGGCTCGATGCGCGAGCGGTACTCGGCGAGATCCTCCATCGACAGATGGCCGCCCTCGCTCGCCTGGAAGCGGACGATCGCACGCGCAATGTCGCCGCGGTAGAACGCATCGTGCGCCGCGCGCAGCCCGGCCTTCCGGTCAGGGCCGGCGGCGCGGTCCTGGTCGGCCATGTACTGCAGGGTGCGCGCGAGATCGGACTGCACGAATTTTTCCCCCGGCTTCGGCACCCGGCCGCCGGGCAGGAAGATCGCCGTGTTGGACTGCCAGCGGCGATACTCGTGCTCGTGCGCTGCGATCGAGACGGCGAGCAGCGGGTACACCGCGAAGCCCTCGCCGGCGTAGCGGATCGCATAGGACGCCACATCGGCGAAGCGCATCGTGCCGTGGCGTTCCAGTGCGGTGATCCAGGCATCCGGTGCAGCCGGCACGACGGTGCGCAGCACGCCGTCGGGAATCTTGCCGCCGTGCTCGCGCATGAAGATGTCGGCCGGCAGCGTCTTCGGCCACCAGCCGAGTCCGGCGATGCTCTCGACGTGACCGTTCGCCAGCCGGATCATGATCGGTGCGACGCCGGCGACGTTCACCAGGTCGGGCTGCAGCACGCCCAGCGCGATGCCGGCCGCACAGCCGGCGTCGATCGCGTTGCCACCCGCCTCCAGCACCGAGAAGGCTGCCGAGGCGGCGAGGTAGTGGCCGGCGGAGACGGCGTGTCGGGTGCCATAGACGGTGGGGCGATGGCTCATGGCAGCCTCCTGATGGGACTGCGGCGGAGCCTGCGACAAACGTCGGCGAGCGTCCAGAGTTCGGCCGGCCCGGCGCGCTAGAAGAGCCCTTCCAGCCAGCCCCGCTGCTTCGGCTGCACGATCGGCGTGTCGCCGGTCTCCTGGCTCTGGCCCAGCGCAGCGTTCTCGCGCAGCCGCTTGGCCTCCTTCTCGGGATCCACGACGATCCCCGGCTGCGGCGGCGCGCGCCAGAACATCAGCCGGTCGCCGATGCCCTTGGATGGGCGGTCGCTCCTCGCCTCCTGGTCCACCTCGGTGCGGATCGCGGTCCCGACCGAAGGGCCGGCCGCCTGTACCAGCGCCTGCTGGCCTGGACTGCTGCCTTCGGACGGCGTGCCGAGCGCCATCTGCGGCACCAGGGCCAGCTCCGCCTGGGTGCGCTCGCTTACCTCCTGCGGCCGGCTCACCCCGGGTGTCGGCGGTGGCAGCTCGAAGGACGGCGGCATGGCCAGGGGCGCGCGGGTGGTCACGGTGAATTCGTCCGGTGCGTCGTGCACCAGGCCCAGCGTGCGTTCCAGCTGACTGCCATTGCAGGCCGCGAGCGCCGCGGCGCAGGCGGCCAGCGCGAGAACGGTCGGGCAGGCTCTGGTCAGGCGAGGCATCGCGGGATTTTTAACCGCAGACGCCGTCGCGTCGCAAGCCGCTCATCCGGTCGAGCCGGCGCGTCGCGCGTGCGGCAGGATACTGTCGAGGACCAGCGCCGCCACGCCGCAAACGATCGCCGCGTCGGCGAGGTTGAACACATACCACGACCAGGAGCCGATATGGGCGTGGATGAAGTCCACCACGGCGCCGAAGCGGAGCCGGTCGACGACGTTGCTGATCGCACCGCCGACGATGGCACCCAGCGCAATTGCGACCAACCGCAATTCGGCGCGGCGCAGCCAGACCGCCAGCGCCGCGACGACCGCGAGTGCGACAGCGGCGAGCAGCAGATAGCTCCACTGGCCGAAGCCGGTCAGCAGCCCGAAGGTCACGCCGCGGTTCCACACCATGGTGAGGTTCAGCACCGGAAGCAGCACGATCTGGCCGATATCGGGCAGGTCGAGGACGCGCAGGATCCACCACTTGCTTGCCTGATCCGCGACCAGCACGACGAGAGCGGTGATCAGTCCAAGCGCCGTCAAGGCGTTGCGCGTCGTCACAGCCGTCGCCCGGCGATCACGCCCGGCACACCAGGCCCGACTCCACCGCATCGGCGCAGCGCACGCACAGAGTGGGATGCCCGGGCTGTTGCCCCACCTCAGGCAGAACGCGCCAGCAGCGCGCGCACTTGCTGCCGGGCGCCGGCCCGATCGTCGCCATCGCATCGTTCGGGCCGGGCGCAACGTGCATGTCGGACACGATGGCGATCTCGGCCCATTCGTCCTGGGTCAGCAGCCCGGCCTGCTCCTCGTTCAGCGGCAGCATCACCGACGCCTGCAGCGAAGAGCCGAGCGTATTGGCGCGGCGCGCCTCCTCGATCGGGACGGTGATCCGGCGGCGGATCGCGCGGATCGTTTCCCACCGCGCCGCCAGCGCGTCGTCGCGCCATTCGCCAGGCAGCGCGGGGAACAGCTGGAGGTGCACACTGTCCTGCTCGCCGAAGCGCGCGCACCACGCCTCTTCGGCGGTGAAGCACAACACCGGGGCGAGCCAGGTGGTCAGGCAGCGGTGCAGGTGATCCAGCACGGTGCGCGCTGCGCGCCGGCGCAGACTGTCGGGGCGGTCGCAGTAGATCGCGTCCTTGCGGATGTCGAAGTAGAATGCCGAGAGATCGGTGGCGCAGAAATTGTGTAGCTCAGGATAGACGCCGGTCCAGTCGTAGCTCTGCACCGCCGCGGCAATACGCGCCCCCAGTTCCGACAGCCGGTGCAGCACCCACTTCTCGAGCTCCGGCATCGCCTCGCGAGCCACTCGCTCGTCCTCGGTGAAGCCGGCGAGGCTGCCAAGCAGCCAGCGCAGCGTATTGCGCAGGCGGCGGTACAGCTCGACCTGTTGCTTCAGGATCTCCGGGCCGATGCGCAGGTCTTCCGAGGTGTCGGACATCATCACCCAGAGTCGCAGGATATCGACGCCGTATTTGTCGGCGACCTCCTGCGGTGCAGTGACGTTGCCCAGGGACTTCGACATCTTGCGTCCCTGCTCGTCCATGACGAAGCCGTCGGTGACCACCGCCTTGAACGGCGCGACACCGCGGGTTCCCACCGACTCCAGCAGCGAGGACTGGAACCAGCCGCGATGCTGGTCGGAGCCTTCGAGATACAGATCCGCCGGCCAGGGCAGGTTGCGCGCCTCCAGCGTGAACGCATGGGTCGAGCCCGAACTCGAACCAGACATCGACGATGTCCATCACCTGCTCGTAGTCCGCCGGATCGCGGTCGTTGCCCAGGAAGCGCGACGGCGGCGAGGAGTACCAGCTGTCGGCGCCTTCCGCACGGAACGCCTCGACGATGCGGGCGACCACGGCCTCGTCGCGCAGCGGTTCGCCGGTGCGGCGGTCGACGAACACGGCGATCGGCACGCCCCAGGCACGCTGGCGGCTGATGCACCAGGACGGGCGCGAGGCGACCATCGAAGCGAGGCGATTGCGTCCCTGTTCGGGGACGAAGTGGGTCTTCGCGATTGCCGCCAGCGCCTTCTCGCGGATGCCGCCCGGACCGTCGAGGCGGATGAACCAGTTGGTGGTGGCGCGGAAGATCAGCGGTGCCCTGGAGCGCCAGGAATGCGGATAGGAGTGCACCAGCCTGCCGCGCGCCAGCAGCCCGCCAGCCTCGATCAGCGCAGTGCAGACCGGATCGGCCGCCTTGTAGACGTGCACGCCGGCGAACAACGGCACCCAGGCGTTGAAGGTGCCATCAGGGCCGACCGTGTCGGGGATCTCCAGGCCGTTCGCCTGGCCGAGATCGAAGTCCTCCTCGCCGTGGCCCGGCGCGATGTGCACGAAGCCGGTGCCGGCCTCGGTGGTGACGTGCTCGCCGAGCAGCACCGGCACGTCGTAGTCGTAGCCGCGGCCGCGCAGCGGATGCGCGGTGACCGTGCCGGCGATCTCGCTTCCCTTCAGCACGCGGGCGACGTGATGCGTGGCGATGCCGGTGTCCTGGCAGACCTGCGGCAGCAAGGCGAGCGCCACCACCAGCTTCTCGCCCGCGCGCGCCAGCGAGTTGGGTTCGACGCTGTCGACATGCAGCAGCGCGTAGTCGAAGTCGGTCCCCACGGCGATCGCGCGGTTCCCCGGCATGGTCCAGGGCGTGGTGGTCCAGATCACCACCGAGGCGCCGACCAGATCCTGCGCCTGCGCCGACAGCACCGGGAAGCGCACCCAGATCGTCGTCGAGGTGTGGTCGTGGTACTCGATCTCCGCTTCGGCCAGCGCGGTCTTTTCGACCGGCGACCACATCACCGGGCGCAGGCCGCGATACAGCGCGCCGTTCAGCAGGAACTTGCAGATCTCCGCCGCGATCGCCGCCTCGGAGCCGTGGTCCATGGTGGAGTAGCGTTCGCGCCAGTTGCCCTCGACGCCCAGGCGGCGGAACTCAGCCATCTGCACGCCCAGCCAGTGCTCGGCATAGGCGCGGCACTCGGCGCGGAACTGCAGCACCGGGACGGCGTCCTTGTCGCGCTTCGCCTCGCGGTACTGCTCCTCGACCTTCCACTCGATCGGCAGGCCGTGGCAGTCCCAGCCGGGGATGTAGTCGGCGTCGTAGCCGGCCATCTGGCGCGTGCGGTTGATGACGTCCTTGTGGATCTTGTTCAGCGCGGTGCCGATATGGATGTTGCCGTTCGCGTAGGGCGGGCCGTCATGCAGGATGAACTTTTCCCGCCCGCGCGATGCGGTACGCAGGTGGGACCACAGATCCATCTGCTCCCAGCGGGCGAGGATCTGTGGCTCGCGCTTCGGCAGGTCGCCGCGCATCGGAAACGAGGTCTGCGGCAGGAACACCGTGTCGCGGTAGTCGCGCTGGGCGGGATCGGCGGGGGCGTCGTTCATGGCGTGTCCAGGCGGCCAGAGCCGCGTCAGGGGTGGGCAGGCGGGTCCGGGGTCCCGGGGCTCAGCGAGCCGCCGGGCCGGTAATTCGCGGGTGCCTATACACCTGGGCCATGGGGCAGACTATGGGGAGGGGGTACCGGCGGGGTCAAGCGACGGCGCTTGTGTATGTCATACCGGAGGCCCAATCGGACGACCGGTTTCGACCCTGAGGGGACATTGAGCCGCATGGCCTTGCCGCTCGGCTTCGCAGGCCGCCTTCGCCTTTCTCGCGACCCTATCGGGCGCGGTTTTGCTCCCGGCCCAGGCCAGCTTTGCTTCAGCGGCGGCCATCAGCGACGGGGTCGCGATACGATTGGCGCTCCGCGGATAAAGTCATTGGCCGCAGCCTCCTCGAGCATCCATCGGCCCATGGCGTCATATGAGACGGGCATCCAGGAATTTGGAGCACTGCCCCAATCCGCTGAGGCCACAGGGCGGTCGTCCTTACCCTTGAAATTGACTCCGGCCCGAACCAGGGTCCAGCGAAGCGACGCAAACGCACCGTCGCCCAAAGCATCCACAACTGCTTGTTGCTCGGCGGCTCCGCGTCCCATTTTGCCTGGCATCCTGGAGAAGAAGCGCATGGCCCAGCTGGCAGGCTTTCCAGGGCGTGAGGCAAGCAGCGTATTGATCATAATGAGGCGATCGACGCCTGCAGCTAGCATTGACGCTTCAACTGTGGCCGCGTTCCTGGAAAGCAGAGCTGAGCGATCAAAACTCGCCGACGTTACGCCAAGAGCAGTAAGCACCGCGTCGGCCGCGGAAAACGCCTGCGTAAGGGCGTCTTGATCGGCGAGAGATGTGACCACCATCACGCGGGAGCCAGCCGGCACATCGGTAATTCGTTCGGGCCGCGAGCGGACGATGGCAGTGAACCCGATTCCCTCCGCTCGGCACACCCGGAGAATTCCCCGGCCTAGACCACCTGCAGCACCGATGACGGCTGCATGATGGGGTAATGGGCGCGGAAGGATACCGGCGTCTGGTGCAGTCATCATCGATTAGCGACCGATGCCCCGTTCCACGCGCCTGCGTTTGTCGAGCAACAGCGTAGTCATCCCAAGTGCCGCTACGACGTCATAGGACCCGCAGAATGCGGGCCACCATTCTGGAGCACCGGGTGCAGCCAGGAAGGCGTGCCTGACAAAATCGAACGCGCCGTGGAGCGCGAGCCCGGCTGCAACAATCCAGAGGCTTGTGCGGAAACCGACGGCAGCCAACGCTGCAAACACACCGAAGAATCCGATTTCGGGGATGAGGTCGGGACCCCCGCCAGCCATGACCGCGAACAGCACGTAAAGGGAGCCAACTACCGTCAGGACGGCCGCATAAAACGCCCTATCGCGGTCGTAGCCAACCACATGCGCGAACATGCCCACCATCGCGGCGAGAGTCGCCCCCACGCCGAACGCAGTATAGATTGTCACGCTATCCGCTATTTCTTGAGGGTGCATTGCTCCGCTCATGCACGGCTCCTGCGCATCGACGATCCGACAATCCCGTGATTGCCACGCCCTTGCAATGTCCGCTCTCCATCCAAAGTGGTCATCCGATCGCCCTCGCGCTGACAGCGATCACAATCGCGGACACGACGTGAGCCGATCCGGCCGAATGGGCTATAACGGCTGCTGCCCAAGGGGAGGGAAGCAGTCATGGCTCTGACACTCGACGAGGCCAACCGCGTGATCCAGGGCGCGATCGCCAAGGCGCGCGAGCTCAACATCCGCGTCAGCGTCGCGGTATGCGACGCCGGCGGCCGGCTGGTGGCGTTCCAGCGCATGGATAACGCGATCTGGGCGAGCGCCTATGGCAGCCAGGGCAAGGCCGTTGCCTCCGCCGCGTTCGGCCGCGCCAGCGGCGAGCTGAGCGAGCGGGCCGACCACCCGACGCCGCGGGGGATCGCCGCTGCATCCGGCGGGCACATGATCATGGGCCAGGGTGCCGTGCCGATCCTGCGCAACGGCGCGATCGAGGGCGCCTGCGGCGTCGGCGGCGGCACCGCGCAGCAGGACGAGGATTGCGCCCGCGCCGGGGTCGCGCTGCTGTAGCCGGTCTACGCGCGGGCCTGGTCGCGCAGCTCGAACTTCTGGATCTTGCCGGTCGAGGTCTTCGGCAGCGGCCCGAAGGTGACGAAGCGCGGGCACTTGAAGTGCGCCAGATGGGTGCGGCACCAGGCGATGATGTCGGCCTCGGTGACGTCGCCGGCACCCGGCTTCAGCGTGACGAAGGCCTGCGGAGTCTCGCCCCACTTGTCGTCCGGCCGCGCCACCACCGCCGCCTCCATCACGTCGGGATGCTTGTAGAGCACCTCCTCGACCTCGAGCGAGGAGATGTTCTCGCCGCCGGAGATGATGATGTCCTTGGCGCGGTCCTTCACCTCGACGTAGCCGTCGGGATGCATCACCGCGAGATCGCCGGTGTGGAACCAGCCGCCGGCGAAGGCGTCGGCGCTGGCCGAAGGGTTCTTCAGGTAGCCCTTCATCACCGTGTTGCCGCGCAGCATCAGCTCACCCATCGTGGCGCCGTCCGCCGGGACCGGCGCCATCGTGGCCGGATCCAGCACGGCCGCGTCCTCGAGCGTCGGGGTGTTCACGCCCTGCCGTGCCATGAACGAGGCCTTCTGCTCGACCGGCATGTCGTCCAGGCCGGGCTGCCACATGCACACGGTGGAGGGGCCGTAGCTTTCGGTCAGGCCATAAAGATGCGTGACCGCGAAGCCCATCTCCTCCATGCGGGCGATCACCGTGGACGGCGGCGCGGCACCGCCCATGGCGACCTGCACGGTCTGCGGGAATGCGCGACGCGCCGCCTCGGGCGCGTGGATCAGCATGCTCAGCACCACCGGCGCGCCGCACATATGCGTCACGCCGTGTTCGGCGATGGCCGCGAAGATCGGCGCCGGCTCGACGCGGCGCAGGCAGACATGCGTGCCGCCGGCCAGCGTCACCGCCCAGGTGTAGGTCCAGCCGTTGCAGTGGAACATCGGCAGCGTCCACAGATACACGCTGCGCGGCGACAGTCCGAAGGTCAGCGCGTTGCCGCAGGCGTTCAGATAGGCGCCGCGATGGTGCAGCACCACGCCCTTCGGGTTGCCGGTGGTGCCCGAGGTGTAGTTCAACGCGATCGCCTGCCATTCGTCGTCTGGCAGGCGCACCGGATGGTCGGGATCGCCGGCGGCGATGAAGGTTTCATACTCGCTGTCGATGTCCAGCATGCGCAGGCGACGCCCGCTCTGCGCCAGCGCGCGTGTCATCACCGCGCGGAACTCGCCGTCGACCAGGACCACCTTGGCTTCCGAATGCTGCAGGATGAACGCCACCGCACCGGCGTCGAGCCTGATGTTGATCGAGCACAGCACCGCACCGAGCATCGGCACGGCATAGTGCGCCTCGAGCATCTCCGGCGTGTTCGGCGCCATGATCGCGACCGTATCGCCATTGCCCACGCCGGCGCCCGCCAGGGCCGATGCGAGCCGGCGCGCGCGCTCGAGGAATTGCGTGTACGTTGTGCGCCGTTCGCCGTGGATCACCGCGATGCGCGGCCCGTAGACTTGGGCGGCACGCACCAGGAACGACACCGGCGACAGTGGCACGTAATTCGCCGGCATGCGATCGAGGTTCTGCTCGTAGATGGACATGCTGCTGTCCTTGCGCGTGGGATTTCGTTCACCTAGCGTAGGTCCGAACGGTGCATCGAGGAAATTCCGTCGCGGCCTCCGTCGAACCGGCGCCTGCGCGTGGCATCGCCGGGTGCACGATGATCCCGATGGAAGGCGGCCTGTGCTGCCGCGCGTTCTGAAAGGTCGGTCGATGCGTCAGATGGTTCTGGTCGGTTTCCTGCAGGCGCAGAACTGCACGACGCTGGCCAGCGCGTGGCGGCATCCCGAATCGCGCACCGACTTCACCACCGCCGCCTACTACCAGAAGATCGGCCAGGTGCTGGAGGAGGGTAAGTTCCAGCTCGCCTTCTTCGACGACCGGCTGGCGATGCCGGACATCTACGACGGCGGCAATCCAGCGCAGGTGGTGGCGAATGGCGTGCGCGTGGTGAAGCTGGACCCGGTGGCGACGCTGCTGGCGATGGGCTTCGGCACACACCGACTGGGTATCGGTGCGACGGCATCCACCACCTATTACGAGCCGTTCGACGTGGCGCGGCGGTTCCAGACAGTGGACCACATGCTGGGCGGGCGCGCGGCGTGGAACGTGGTGACCTCGGTGAACGACGGCGAGGCGCAGAACATGGGGCGCGAGGAGCACCTGGCGCACGACCTGCGCTACGACCGCGCCGACGAGTTCATGGAGATCGTCGTCAACTGCTGGGACGGCTGGGAGGACGATGCACTCGTCCTCGACAAGGCGAGCGGGCTGTTCGCGAACCCCGAGCAAGGTGCATCGGCTGGAGTATCGCGGAAACTACCTGACCTCGCGCGGCACGTTCACGGTGCCCCGCTCGCCGCAGGGCCATCCGGTGATCATCCAGGCGGGCTCGTCGGATCGCGGCGTGCGGTTTTCCGAGCGCTGGGCCGAGACGGTGTTTGTCGGCTACCCGGATTTCGAGGAAGGCAAGCGGCGCTACGCGGCGTTCAAGGCAGGCGTGGCGCGGCACGGGCGCGATCCGGACCTGGTCACCATCAATACGATTGCCTATCCGGTCGCAGCGGCCACCAAGGCCGAGGCCGAGGACAAGATGGCGGTGATCGAGCGCGGCTACCGCGAGGTGGACGGGCTGTCGCTGCTGTCGGAGGCGCTGAACTTCGACTTCGCCACCAAGCGCATGGACGAGGCGTTCACTGACGACGAACTGGACGGTATGTCGGGGATGCAGGCGATGCGCGACCGGGTGATGCGGGTCATCGGGCGCAATCCCACCGTGCGCGACTTCCTCGAGGTGACGCGGCGCGGGCGGCCGCGCGAGGCGATCGTCGGCGGGCCGAAGGAGATCGCCGACCGGCTGGAGCAATGGTTCGTCGAGCGCGCCTGCGACGGCTACGTCGTTGGCGGCACGCACACGCCTGGCACGTTCGAGGACTTCGTGAAATTCGTGGTGCCGGAGCTGCAGCGCCGCGGGATCTTCCAGAAGGACTACAAGGGCGCGACGCTGCGCGAGAATCTGGGCCTGCCCTGGCCGGAGCGTGGCTGGTGGCGGGCGAAGGCATAAGGGGATCGGGGCATGTCCGGGGCAGGCTGGCAGATCAGCGGCGAGTACATGGAGAGCTGCAACTGCGACTATCTATGTCCCTGCATCTACACCAACCCGCAGGGCGAGGTGACGCACGACCATTGCACGGCGGCGCTGATCTTCCGGATCGATGCCGGGCACCACGGCGCCACCGATCTCGCCGGCCTGTGCTTCGCGCTGGTGCTACGCTCCGGCAAGGTCATGGCCGACGGGAACTGGATCTTCGCCGGCGTGGTGGACGAGAGCGCCGACGATGCGCAGCGCGCGGCGTTGTCGGAGATCGTCGCGGGCAACGCAGGCGGCCCGCCCGGCATGATCCGCGCCAACCTGGTGAACGACTTTCGCGGTGTGGTGTTCAAGCCGATCGAGTTCAAGATGGAAGGGCTGAAGCGCTCGGTCCGCATCCCCGACGTGCTGACGTTCGAGATCGAGGGCGTGCCGTCGCGCAACCGCAGCGGCCAGCCGTTCTACATCGACAACACGGCGCATCCGGCCGGGCGACGGCTTGCGCTCGCGCGCACCAGCAAACTGCACATGCAGGGCTTCGGTCTCGACCTCGACATGGACGGCAAGGGCAACAACGGGCATTTCGCGCCGTTCTCCTGGGCGGCCTAGGGCGCGCGTGCGCCTGGCGCCGACAAGCCTGCTGCGGCGCGAACGCGCGGTCGTCCTGCTGGCGCTCGCCGGCCTGACGGCGCTCGCCTGGCTCTATTTGCTCGTCGCGCAGCGGGACATGGCGATGCCGATGGCGCCGATGGACGACATGCCCGACATGGCGATGCCGTTTCCGGCGGGATGGGTGCTCGCCATGTGGTGGATCATGATGCTGGGCATGATGCTGCCCTCTGCGGCGCCGATGATCCTGACATTCGAGGCGCTGCAGCGGCGCAAGCGGGAGCGCCACGAAGCCTACGTGCCGACCGCGATCTTCGTCGCCGGGTATCTGCTCGTGTGGGGCGGGTTTTCGCTGGTGGCCACGGCGGCGCAATGGTGGCTGCAGCAGAATGCCCTGCTGTCTCCCATGCTCGCGCTGGCCACGCCGCTCCTCGGCGGCGCCCTGTTCGTCATGGCGGGGCTCTATCAATGGTCGCCGCTCAAGTCCGCCTGCCTGCGGCAGTGCCGCTCACCGTTCGCCTTTCTGCTCAATCAGTGGCGCGACGGCTGGAGCGGGGCGCTGCGCATGGGCGCCGGGCACGGCGCCTATTGCCTGGGCTGCTGCTGGGTGCTGATGGCGCTGCTGTTCGCGGTCGGGGTGATGAACCTGCTGTGGGTCGCTGCCATCGCCGCGTTCGTGTTTGCCGAAAAGCTGCTGCCGCACGGCATCTGGATCGCGCGGCTTGGCGGGATCGCCATGGCCGCATTCGGCGTGTGGCTTGCGGCGTCGTGACGGCCGTGCCTTCGCGCGCGCTCAGCGCTCGCGCAGCTTCGGGTCCAGCACGTCGCGCAGCGCGTCGCCGAACAGGCTGACGCCGAACACCGTCAGCGCGATCGCCAGCCCCGGGAAGATCGCGATCCACGGTGCGGTCGAGGCGTATTCCTCTGCGCCGCCCTGCAGCATCAGCCCCCAGGCCGGCGTCGGCTCCTGCACGCCCAGTCCCAGATACGACAGCGACGCCTCGGCCAGGATCGCCTGACCGACGAAGGCGGTCAGCATGATCAGGAACGGTGCCATCACATTCGGCACCATGTGGCGCAGGATGATGCGGGAATGGCTATAGCCGCAGGCGCGTGCCGCATCGACGTACGGGATCTCGCGGATCGCCAGCGCGCTGGAGCGCACCACGCGGGCGCAGCGCGGGATCAGCGGAATGGTGATGGCGACGATGACGTTGTGCACGCCGGTGCCGAAGATCGACACCACGGCCAATGCCATGATGATCAGCGGGAACGCCATGACGATGTCGAACAGGCGCTGGAACATCAGGTCCAGCCGGCCGCCGAAATAGGCGCTGGCCACGCCCAGCACCAGGCCGGTGAAGCCGCCCACGATGGCCGACGTCGAGTCCGACGATCAGCGCGGTGCGCGCGCCGTAGATGATGCGCGACAGCAGGTCGCGGCCGAATTGGTCGGTGCCCAGCCAGTGCGCCCAGCTCGGCGCCTCGGTCATCGCCGCGAAGTCGTTCGCCGTCGGGCTGTACGGCGCGATCAGCTCGGCCGACAGGCCGGTCACCGCCATGATCAGCACGATGACCATGCCGAATGCGCCCAGCGGCTCGCGGCGGCAGAAGTGCAGCGTCGCCTGCCAGAACGAGCGGTGGAGTTCGACCTCGACATCCGCGGGTACCGCGATGCGGCCGTCTACCGTGGTGGACATGGCGATCTCCCTCAGGCGAAGCGGATGCGCGGATCGAGCCACGCATACATCAGGTCGACGATCAGGTTGCTGAACACGAATATGGCGACGGTGAGCATCACCAGCGCCTGGGTCAGCGTGTAGTCCTGGTTCTGCACCGCCTGCACGAACAGCCGGCCGATGCCGTTGAGGTTGAACACCTGCTCGGTGACGACCAGGCCGCCGATCAGGAAGGCGAACTCGATGCCGATCACCGTCACCACCGGCAGCAGCGCGTTCTTCAGCGCGTGGCGGTTGATCACCAGCCTTTCGACCAGCCCTTTGGCGCGCGCGGTGCGGATGTAGTCCTCACGCAGCACTTCCAGCATGGCGGAGCGGGTCATGCGCATGCTGACCGCGGCGTAGCGGTAGCCGACGGTGATCGCCGGCAGAAACGCCATCGACAGGTTGCGGAGCGGGTCCCGCCAGATCGGCACGTAGTCGATCGGCGGCATCCAGGGCGTGCCGGTGATTGCATTGCTGACGTCCAGCACGAACAGGATGGAGATGATGCCCAGCCAGAATGACGGCGTGGCGATGCCGCCGATTGCGAACGTGCGCACCACCACATCGATCCAGGTGTTCTGCTTCAGCGCCGAGATCATGCCGAGAGGCACTGCAATGAGGATGGCGATCACCGTGGCGAGCAGGGCGATCTCCAGCGAGATCGGCAGGCGCGTCAGGATCTCCAGCGAGACCGGTTTGCCCGACCACATCGAGATGCCAAAATCGAAGTGGAAGAAGCCCCAGACGAAGTCGAGGAACTGGATGATCAACGGCCGGTTCAGCCCAAGTTCCGCATGACAGATATCGACGGCGTGCGGATCGAAGCTGCCGCCGCCAGAGCCCAGGCGCACCACGCAGATGTCGCCCGGAATCAGCCGCATCAGGACGAACACAAGGGCCGCTGCCCCGACCAGGGTCGGGATCACCAGCAGCACGCGCTTGGCCACGTATTGGTACATCGCCTCTGTTCCTGAATGGTGCCTCGTGCGGGTCCCGCCCGGGCGGCGGGACCCGTGACAGCGGAGAACCTACCCGTTCGGGGTCCGGTCCAGCCAGATATCCGACAGGTCCTGGTTGATATAGTGGCTCGGACCGATCTTCCATCCGTGCACATAGGACCGTTCCGGGATTTCGCGATACCACCAGAGCATCGGGAATTCCCGCGCCTCGGTGTCGACGATGCGGGTCTCGTATTGCCGCATCAGCGCCCGCAGCTTGGTGGAATCGGTCTCGCGCAGCATCTTGTTGTAGATGTCGGCCTCTTCCGGGTCGCTGTAGCCACCATAGTTCTCCACGAACACGTCGTGCGGCAGGTATTTCTGCGTGTCCAGCACCGGATTGACCACGCTGTTGCAGTTGGCCTCGACCACCACGTCGAACTCGCCGCTGCGCATCGCCGCGAACCAGGGACCGGTCGGCACCACGCGCTGGGTCGCCGTGACGCCGATCTTGCTCCACTGATCGACCAGCCAGGTGCCGACGTACTTGTACGGCTGATCCACGTTGCGGTTGAGCAGCTCGACGTGCAGGTTCTCCTGGCCCGCCTCCTTCAGCAGGCGCCGCGCCTCTGCCCGTGACTTCTCGATGTCCGGCCAGAATCCGGCCATCTTCTGCAGCTCTTCCTTGGTCGCGGCCAGCGGCGAGCCCGGGAACACGATGCCGCCTACCGTATGCACGTTGGCAATCTTCGACAGCGCCGGCGCGCCACCCCACTGATCGACCGCAAGCAGCAGGGCCTTGCGCACGCGCACGTCGTCGAACGGCTTGCGCCGTTCATTGGGCGTGATCAGGTTGCCGCAGTTCCAGTCGCTGGTCTGCAGCTTGATCTTGTCGCCAAGCTCGCGCTTGAGATCGTTGATCGCCGAAGGCGGCAGACCGCGGAACTCCATGGCAGCCCGGCCGGAGTGGATTGCCTCTACCCGCACCACCTGCTTTTCAGCAAAGATACCGACGAAGCCGTCGAGATACGGCAATCCCTTGTGATAGTAATCGGGATTGCGTTCGCCTTTGATATCCTGGCCGATGTCGTAGGCGACAAACCTGAACGGCCCCGAACCCATCACGTGCTGCTCGAACCAGTGTGGATCCTTGTCGAGCATCGCCTTTGGATAGATCGCCGCGTAAGGATCGGCGAGCGAAGGCAGGAACGTGCTGGTGGCGAATTTCAGCTTGAACACCACGCTCGTCGCATCCGGCGCCGCCACCGAGTCGACCGCCGAATACCAGTTGGCCCGCGCACTCAGCACGCCGGGTCGCGGGAAGATGATCTCATGCCAGCTTGCCGCCACGTCCGCCGCGGTGAGGGGCGAGCCATCCTGGAACTTCACGTCCGTGCGGATCTTGAATGTGTAGGTCTTGCCATCGTCGGTCGGCGTGGGGATCGACGTGCAAAGGTCGCAGACGAACTGCGTGGTGTCGGCTGGATTTTCCGGATTGACCCGCATCAGCACGCTGTAGAACGGCGCTACTGCGTGTACCAGGGCATATGTCGCCTCGCGATGCAGGTCCAGGCTCGGCGGCGCGTCCGCCGGGATCATGTAGGTGAGGATGCCGCCGCGCTTCGGGGTGTCTTCGCGTGTGTTCTGTGCCAAGGCCGGACCGGTCGCGACAATCGCGCCGAGCCAGGCCGCGAGCAGAGCCGTTCGCATGGTTCTTGCCTCCCTGGTGTCAGTTGCCTCCGGTCGTGTTTCCCCCGTTCCTCGTCGTTGCTTTCATCGCGCCTCGCTGCAGGCCACGAAGTGCCCCGGCCGCAGCTCCCGCAGCTCGGGACGCTCGCGCCGGCAGCCTTCCACCGCGATCGGACAGCGCGGATGGAACACGCAGCCCGACGGCGGGTTGATCGGGCTCGGCACCTCGCCCTGCACCGGGCGGAAGGTGCGGTGCGCCTCCACCGATGGGTCCGGTACCGGCACCGCCGCCATCAGCGCCTGGGTGTAGGGATGCTGCGGATTGCCGAACAATTCGTCGCTGTCCGCCAGCTCGACGATGCGGCCGAGGTACATCACCGCGACGCGCTGGCAGAGGTGCCGCACCACCGACAGATCATGCGCGATGAACAGGTAGGTCAGGCCGAACTGCTCACGCAGGTCCTCGAGCAGGTTCACCACCTGGGCCTGGATCGACACGTCCAGCGCCGACACCGCCTCGTCGCAGACGATGAACTCGGGGTTCAGTGCCAGTGCCCGCGCAATACCGACGCGCTGCCGCTGCCCGCCCGACATCTCGTGCGGGTAGCGGTCGGCGAAGCGCGGATTGAGCCCGCATACCGTCAGCAACTCGCGTACCCGCGCGGTGCGCTTGGTGGCATTCGGCTCGATGCCGTGCACCATGATCGGCTCGCCGATGATGTCGCCCACCTTCATGCGCGGGTTCAGCGAGCTGTACGGGTCCTGGAAGATCACCTGGACGCGCCGGCGCAGTGCCAGGAGTTCGCGCCGCTGCATCTGCGCGATGTCGACGCCGTCGTACAGGATCTCGCCTGCCGTGGGCCGTTCCAGCCGCAGGATGCAGCGGCCCGTGGTGGTCTTGCCGCAGCCGCTCTCGCCGACCAGGCCCAGCGTCTCGCCGCGGCGCACGCTGAAGTCGATGCCGTCGACCGCCTTCACCTCGCCGACCAGTCTTCGTGCGACGAGACCCTCGGTGATCGGGAAGTGCATCCGCAGCCCCTTCACCTCCAGCAGCGGGCGTCCGACGGTGCTCATGCCGCGGCTCCGGTCTCGCATATCTCACGGCTGCGAAAGCAGGCCGCAAGGTGCCCGGCGACGCCCGCCAACTCGAGCGGTGGCCGCGCTGCGGCACATGCCTCGACCGCGAAACGGCAGCGTGGCCGGAACGCGCAGCCGGCATCGAGCCGCGTCAGGTCGGGCGGCTGGCCTTCCACCGGATCGAGCCGTTCCTGCCGCGGTCGGTCCAGCCGCGGCACCGAGCGCAGCAGCGCCATCGTGTACGGATGCCGTGGATTGTGGTAGACATCGGCCGCCGGCCCGCTCTCCACCAGGCGGCCCGCATACATCACGTTTACCCGGTTCGCGTAGCGCGCCACCACGCCCAGATTATGCGTGATGATGATCAATGCGACGTTCAGCCGTCGGGTGAGCTCCTTCATCAGCTCGAGGATCTGTGCCTGGATTGTCACATCGAGCGCGGTGGTCGGCTCATCGGCGATGATCAGCTTTGGATCGCAGGCCAGCGCGATGGCGATCATGATGCGCTGGCGCATGCCGCCGGACAGCTGGTGCGGATACTGTTGCAGTCGCCGCCGCGCATCGGCGATACCGACCAGGCCAAGCAGTTCGACCGCGCGCCCATGGGCTGCGGCGCGATCCATGCCGCGATGCTGCTCCAGCGTCTCGGTGATCTGCCGGCCGATGGTGAGCACCGGGTTGAGCGAGGTCATCGGCTCCTGGAACACCATGCCGATGTCGCCGCCGCGGATTTCGCGCATCTCTGCAGCTGAGAGTTGCATCAGGTCGCGGCCGGCAAAGCGAATCTCACCGCCCGTGATGCGACCTGGCGGATCGGGAATCAGCCGCAGCACCGACAGCGCGCTCACCGACTTGCCTGAACCGCTCTCGCCGACGATCGCCACGGTCTCGCCGGCCTCGACAGTGTAGGAAATGCCGTCGACGGCGCGCACGAGTCCTGCGCCTGTGCGGAACTCGGTGTGCAACTCCCTGACTTCCAGGAGTGGTGGCAATACCCCTCCCTTACGCAGCCCTGTCACTGGCGTTTCTTGGGTTTCTATTCTTGGTCGCGGGGTAGGTGGTATCGGCGGCGGTCGGCCAAGTCAACGCCGCCGCCGGGGCCGTATCAGCGTCGGATCATCGAGCCAAGGCGGCGGCCGGTTCCCTGCTCAAGGCCTGCAGCCCGGTGCTCCGGTCCAGCTTGATCACCAGCCGGGTCGTTCTCCATACCTCGACAGCTTTGTGGTAGGGATCCTGGGTCAGCATGCCGCCCGCGGTGACAGCGGCCTGCTCATCGCTTTCGCACTCGATATCATGCGCCTGCACGATGTGATCGTCGGCGTCGAGGATGTAGCAGCGGTATCCACCCATGACACGCCTCCTTGAAGCACCCCTAATCAAATCGTAGTGTCCCGCCTGTACAAAAGCAAACAGTTTCATCCAACAACGAAAAATTCGTAAATCCGATAGATCACCGCATTCACCGAACCTTGACGCCGACTTGCGCAACTGGTCAGCGGCCAGGTCGTTGCACTGGCTGTGTCGCTGGAACCGGTCGGGCAGATCGGCCGCCAGGCCAAAGCAAGGAGATGACCTATGGACAAGGATCGCGTTGAAGGCGTGGGCAAGCAGGCCAAGGGTGCTGTGAAGGAGGCCTGGGGCAAGGTCACCGGAGATGCCAAGACCGAGGCTGAAGGCAAGGCGGACAAGGCCGAAGGCCGCGTGCAGAACGCCGTTGGCGGCATGAAGGACGCGGCTCGCGAGGCGCGCGACAAGGTCACCGGCAAGGAGTGATCCGGCGTGTCCACGCTGCTCCTGATCATCCTGATCGTTCTGGTGCTCGGCGCGCTGCCGACGTGGCCCTACAGCGCAGGCTGGGGCTACTACCCGAGCGGCGGGCTGGGACTGGTGGTGCTGATCGTCGTCATCCTGCTGGTGATGGGACGAATATGACGGAGGTGGCGGCCTGAGGATCTCAGGCCGCCACCTTTTCTGCACGGACATCCTTGATGTCGCGAAATGCCAGCGCCGGCGCCAGCTCGGCCGCACGCCGCATCATGAAGGCCGAGGTGGCCAGGAACACCGGATCGCCGTCGACGTCATCCGCCATGGCGCTGCGGTTCTCGTTGATGAATTTCTGCAACGCCGCACGATCGGGGGAGGAGACCCAGCGCGCCAGCGCGTAGGGTGACGCCTCGAAGCCGATCGAAACGCCGTACTCGGCGGCCATCCGCGCGGCCAGCACATCGAGCTGAAGGGTGCCGACGACTCCGACCAGAGGGGCGCCGCCATCCTGCGGTCGGAACAGCTGGACCACACCCTCCTCGGCGAGTTCTGCCAGCGCCTGGCGCAGCTTCTTCGCCTTCATCGCATCGTCGAGGCGCACGCGGCGCAAAATCTCCGGCGCGAAATACGGCACGCCCAAAAAGTTGATGTCCTCCCCATCGGTCAGCGTGTCGCCGATCCGCAGCGTGCCGTGGTTCGGAATGCCGACCACGTCGCCGGCGAACGCCTCGTCGGCGATCTCACGCTCGCGGGCGAAGAAGAACTGCGGTGCGTGCAGCGGGATCAGCTTCCCGGTGCGCACCTGCTTGAGCCGCATGCCGCGCGCCAGCCGTCCCGAGCAGACGCGGGCGAAGGCGATGCGGTCGCGATGGTTGGGATCCATGTTCGCCTGGATCTTGAAGACCAGCGCGGTGAGGCCGCCTTCGCCGGCGTCCACCACGCGCGTATCCGCCTGCTGCGCGCGCGGCGGCGGCCCGTACTCGGCCAGCCCGTCGAGCAGGTCGCCGACGCCGAGACCTTTTATGGCGCTGCCGAAATACACCGGCGTCAGATGCCCCGCGTTGAAGGCGTCCTGGTCGAATTCGGGCAGCGCGGCGCGGATCAGGTCCACCTCGTCGCCCAGCGCGACCAGGCGTGCGTCCGACTGCGACAACTCGGCGGTCAGGTGCAGCGCGCGTGCGCGCAGGTCGTAGGTACCGGCGAATTCGGCGGCGCGCCCTACCGGCCACGTCACCGGAGCGGTGTCGAGCGCCAGCGTCGACGCGACCTCGTCCAGCAACTCGATCGGGTCGCGACTCTCGCGGTCCATCTTGTTGATGAACGTGACGATCGGTATGTCGCGCAGCCGGCAGATCTCGAACAGCTTGCGGGTGCGGGCCTCGATGCCCTTGGCGGCGTCGATCACCATGACCGCCGAATTGACCGCGGTGAGCGTGCGGTAGGTGTCCTCGGAAAAATCCTCGTGACCGGGCGTGTCGAGCAGGTTGAACACGCAGCCGGCGTGCTCGAAGGTCATCACCGAGGTGACGACCGAGATGCCGCGGTCGCGCTCGATGCCCATCCAGTCGGAACGGGTGCGCCGCCGCTCGCCCTTGGCACGGACGTTGCCGGCAAGCTGGATGGCGCCGCCGGCGCGCAGCAGATGCTCGGTCAGGGTGGTCTTGCCGGCGTCCGGATGCGAGATGATCGCGAAGGTGCGGCGGCGGGCGATCTCGGCGGCGGGGTCGGTCATCGGGTCCTCACGCAAAGGCGCCGGGGAAAGGCCCCGGCGCCGACGACCGACATATGGGGTGGCCGCGAGGATATCGGAAGCTCCCGGCGCCGGCCGACACGGCGGGACACCGCGACATCGCTCAGATCAGGGAACCCTGCATGGCATCCTGCAGAGCCGGCTCGCCTCCGTCCGGCGAACGCAAGTGTTGTGATCCTGACGGTTCAGCTTCACCCAGTACCGTCATTGCGGGCCCCAGCGAAGCAGTCTCCCGCTGAGATCGCACCAATGCAGATCGTTTCGCCGCGCCCGCAATGACAGGTGGAAAGACGGCAACCACGTCAAGGTCGGAACGCGCTAGCAGTTCAATTGGGCCGCCAGGTCCTCGATGTCCTTTGCCACAACGTCCCACTGCTGATCGGCGGAAAAGTCGCGCTTCTGGTGCGGGCCGTACTCACCGGGGCGAGCGAAGAACGCGGTCATCAGGCCCTGCTTGCGGGCATTTGCCAGGTCGTTGTTGTGCGCCGCCGCCATCATCACCTGGCCGGGCTCCACGTCGAGCAGCTTTGCGGCGCCCAGATAGGTCTCCGGGTCCGGCTTGAAGTGGTGGAACAGGTCGGAGCCGAAGATCATGTCCCAGGGAAGCCCGGCGTTCTTCCCCATGTTGAGCAACAGCGACACGTTGCCGTTGGACAGCGGCCCGATGATGAACCTGCGCTTCAACCGGGTGAGGCCCGCGACCGAGTCCGGCCAGGGCTTCAACCGGTGCCAGCCGCGGTTGATGTGCCGCAGGTCGTCTTCGCTCAGGCCCTTGATGCCGAACTCGGCCACCAGCTTGTCGAGCGAGGCGCGATGCAGCGCGTCCAGCGTCGTCCATGGCTGCTCGCCCTTGCGGACGCGATCCATCGAAGGGTGATAGGACGCCCGCCAGGCATCCACCAGCGCGGTCCAGTCGGCGTTGATGTCGCGCTCGCGGCCGAACGCGGTGAGCTCCGCGATCAGGCTGCTGCGCCAGTCCACCACGGTGCCGAACGTATCGAACACGATGGCGACGGGTTGCTTGCTTGCCATGGATCTCTTCCTCCCGTTCGGGCGCGTGGCCCGGTCCGCGTCTTCCCGCGAACTGGACCCGATGAGACGGCTGATGGCAAGCCTACCCAGGGCAGCCGACAGCGCCGTTGACTTCGCCGCCGCACAGCGATATATTTCGTCAGTCGTCGAAATGTCGTAGGGTGCCCATGGACAGTCCGGGGACGGTTGAGGCGCTGGCGGCGCTCGCCCACGGGACCAGGCTGGCGCTGTTCCGGATGCTGGTCGAGCAAGGTCCGGCCGGACTGTCCGCGGGCGTCATCGCCGAACGGCTGGGCGTGCCACCGTCGTCGCTGACCTTCCACGTGCAGCACCTGCACCGGGCGGGTCTCGTCACCCAGCGCCGGGTTGGGCGGCAGCTCATCTACGCCGCCGACTACGCGACGATGAACGGACTCATCGCCTACCTGACCGAGAACTGCTGCGGCCGGGGTGCCGCGCAGGATTGCTGCACACCGGCCGATCCGACGGCTGTCGCCCGCCGGTCCGCCTGACCACAGGAGCCATCCATGGACGATGCCGACATCAAAGACCTGGTCCGCAGCCGCTACGGCTCGATCGCCGCGGCGAGTTCCGCATGCTGCGCCCCCACCTCCGCCTGCTGCAGCCCGGAGGCGGAGAAGGCGGCCCGCATCGGCTACACGGAGGCGGAGCTCAGTGCGGTGCCGGACGGCGCCAATCTCGGCCTTGGCTGCGGCAATCCCCAGGCGATCGCTGCGCTGCGCCCGGGCGAGGTGCTGATCGACCTGGGCAGCGGTGCCGGCTTCGACTGCTTTCTCGCCGCGAAGCAGGTCGGGCCGGAAGGCCGCGTGATCGGCGTGGACATGACGCACGAGATGCTGGCCAAGGCACGCGACAACGCTGCCCGCATCGGGGCGGCCAACGTCGAGTTCCGCCTCGGCGAACTCGAGCACCTGCCGATCGCCGACGCGACCGGCGACGTGATCATCTCGAACTGTGTGATCAACCTGGTGCCGGACAAGGCACAGGTGTTCCGCGAAGCGTTCCGCGTGCTGAAGCCGGGCGGGCGGTTGGCCATCGCGGATGTGGTGAATGTCCGGCCGCTGCCTGCCGAACTGGCCGCCGACAAGGCGCTCCTGTGCGGCTGTGTGTCGGGCGCGGCGTCCGCCGCCGCGATCCAGGACATGCTGCGCGCCGCGGGCTTCACCGATATCGGCGTCCAGGTGAAGCCGGAGAGCCGCGAGTACATCGCCACCTGGGCCGCCGGCCGGGGCATCGAGGACTACGTCGCCTCGGCGACTATCGAGGCGCGCAAGCCCGGCATCTGCTGCGCAGGCGCCTGATCCTGTCGGGCGTCCGGTCGCACGGCTGCAAGCCGGCCGCGGCCGGGCGGCTCGGATTTCACATCAGTCGTGGTCGCAATGCGAAGGTTCGTCGGCCGGCCCAAGGCTCGGGGGCAGGGCCATGGCGGCGTACCGGTTCGCCAGCAGGGTGAGGGTTTCCCTCACCGTTGGCGCCTCGGAGGCCGCGGCCATGGCGCGCAGCTCAGGCACGATCTCCAGCAGTTCCGTTCTGGTGACGAGGGGCATGCAGTATCCTGAGCACAACGGCAGGCCGCAGGCAGTGACCGTGTTCACAGTTGGCGTCGCCGATCGACGTACGGTGCGCCGAAGCCATGGCTCCGCGCGTCAGGACGGGGGTATGCCACACCGCGCCCGACTTGCCAGTTGCCTGTGACGGGGGGAAGCTGACCCCAGCTGGGTCAACCGCACCTGAAGGAAACGCCATGCGCTACAATCGCATCTCAGCAGATTGCCACCTCGACATGCCGTGGATGCCGCCGACGCTGTTCGTGGAGAACGCATCGCACGAGATGAAGGACCGCATGCCCTACGTGACCGACGGCCCCGACGGGCCGATGTGGGTCACCAAGGGCGGCGCCAATTTCGGGCTGAAGAACGGCGTCGGTCCGAGCGGGGCGAAGCTGGTGCCGGGGCAGAATCGCCGCGTGGACATCATGGCCGAGACCGGCCTGTTCGCCGATGGGGCCAAGGACATCCGCCGGGTCAGCGACCCGCATTTGCGCGCCAAGGACATGGACCGCGACGGCGTCGATGCCGAGGTGATCTTCGGCATCCTCGGGTCCGCCTCGAAGCTGCAGGACAGCGCGGCGGCGGCCGAGATGTTCAGGATCTACAACGACTGGCTGAAGGATTTCTGCAGCCACTATCCGGACCGCCATATCGGCCTCGCCTGCCTGCCGTACGGCGACGTCGACTGGGCGGTGCAGGAGATCCATCGCTGCGCCAAGATGGGCCTGAAGGGCCTGGAGCTGTCCTGCTCGTGGGACATGGAGCCGATGTGGCATCCGTGCTGGGAGCCGCTGTGGAAGGCCGTCGATGAGGTGCAGCTGCCGCTGCACTTCCATACCTTCCCGACCACGCCGCCACGCGCGCGCGAGATGACTTCGGGGCAGGTGCGGCGCGCGGCGATGTTCACCGGCGTGTCGGCGTTCCAGATGGGGCTGATCCACATCCTTGCCGCGATGATGGGCGCCGGCGTGTTCGAACGCTACCCGAGGCTGCGCGTGTCGTTCGGCGAGAGCGGCATCGGCTGGATCCCCTATGCGCTCGACCGCATGGACTTCGAGTTCGAGGACCGCTTCCGTGATCTGATGAAGCTGAAGCCGTCCGAGTACTGGCAGCGCCAGTGCAAGGCCACGTTCCAGTTCGACCCGATCGGCCCGAAGCTGCTCAACGTGAACAATCTTATGACGACGGATACACTGATGTGGGGGTCCGACTACCCGCACACCGACGGCATCTGGCCGGAGTTCGACGAAGTATATCGACGAGCAGTTCAAGGGTCTGGCGGCCGAGGACATCCGCAAGATCACCTGCGACAATGCGGCGAAGTTCTACAATCTGACCAACTGACGATTCCACAGACGGGGGGTTGCGATGCAGTCGGAGCACCAGACATCGCAATCCCCCGCCGGCCTGCGTACCGGCGAGCAGTACCTGGCTTCGATCCGGAATGACGGACGCCAGGTCGTCTACGACGGCGAGATCGTCCGCGACGTAACCTCGCACCCTGCGTTCCGTGGTGCCGCCCGCTCGATCGCCGGCCTGTGGGACATCGCGGCCGATCCGGCCAACCGCGAGCTGATGACCTATCCGTCGCCGAAGACCGGCAAGCCAGTGCTCTGGTGCTACCATGTGCCGCAGCAGCCGGAAGACCTTCGCCCCCGGCGGCGCATGCTCCAGCGCTGGGCCGAGCATACCTTCGGCCTGATGGGCCGCACGCCCGATCACGTCGCCGGCTTCTTCGCCGGCTTCGCCGCCAACCCAGCGGTGTTCGCGGCAGGTGGACAGCGCTACGCCGACAACCTGCTCGCGTTCTACGAACATGCGCGCGACAACCATTTGTATATTTCCTACGCACTCGCGCCGCCGCAGATCGACCGCAGCAAGCCCTCGCATGCCCAGTCGGATCCGACGCTGTGTGCGGGCGTCGTTGCCGAGCGGGACGGCGGTATCGTGCTGAAGGGCGCGCAGCAGCTGGCGACCGGCGCGCCGTTCTCCGACTATCTGTTCCTGAGCTGCATCCATCCGCAAGTGCCCGGCGACGAGAACCACGCGATCAGCGTCGCCATCCCGATCAATGCGCCCGGCATGAAGATCTATGCGCGGCGGTCCTATGCGACCAACGCCGTCACCGAATTCGACTACCCGCTGTCCAGCAGGTTCGACGAGACCGATGCGCTGATCACGCTGGACAACGTCTTCGTGCCCTGGGAGCGGGTCTTCATCTACCGCAACGTCGAGCTCTGCCGCGACCAGTGGCGGAAGACGCCGTCGCACATCTACGGCAATTACCAGGCGCAGATCCGCTACGCGACCAAGCTTCGGTTCCTACTCGGCGTGATGAAGCACCACTGCGAGATCACCGGCGTCGATGCCCTGCCTGCCAG
Organism: uncultured Alphaproteobacteria bacterium; assembly: GCA_963812075.1. Taxonomy (GTDB): domain Bacteria; phylum Pseudomonadota; class Alphaproteobacteria; order Acetobacterales; family Acetobacteraceae; genus JAMXLO01. The sequence goes on along the minus strand of CAWETN010000008.1, from coordinate 69,424 downwards.
CCAGGCGCAGCTCGGCGAGATGGCGGCGCTGGCCTCGATCGTCGAACTCATGGTCGAGGCGCAGGAGACGCGCGCGACGGTGGAGAATGGCGTGGTGTGGCCTTCGAGGGTCGCGCTGTATTCGGTGATGGCGCTGCAATCCGACATCAATCCGAGGCTGATCGACATCGCACGTGACCTCAGCGGCGGCGCGATGATCATGCTGCCTTCGTCGCTGCACGACTACGAGAATCCGGAGACGGCGGCGGAACTGGAGCGGTACGTCGCATCGCCCGGGTATCCCTCGAAGCGGCGCGTCGCACTGCTGAAGCTGGCGTGGGACCTGATCGGCAGCGAGTTCGGCGGTCGCCATCAGCAGTACGAGAAATTCTACGGCGGCCCGGCGATGACCAACAAGCTGAACCTCTACCGCAACTACGACTTCGCTACGGCGAAGCAGCTTGCCGAAGCCGCGCTGGTCATGCCGTAGCGGTTCAGAAGATGCCGGCGGCCAGGCCCGCGGCGAATGCGGCCCCGAGTTCTGCACAGCGTGCACGATCGGCGCGATCTATCGTCTTCGGCGCAAGGATCGCCTCCGGCGTCTGCGCCTGCGTGCAGACGATCAGCGGATCGGCGATGGCGCGCAGGCGCCAGCCGGTGGCGATGCGCGCAATCTGGCGCGCGGCGTTCTGTCCGTCGCTGCCGGCGCAGATCATCGTCGCGTAGGGCCTGCCGTTGATGCGGTCGAGCGCCGGATAATAGCTGCGGTCGAAGAAGTCCTTCATCTTCCCCGCGATCGCCGCGAGGTTCTCGGGCGTCGCGAAGACGATGCCGTCGGCCGCCAGCAGGTCCGCCGCGTGCGCCCCCGGCGCGGTCAGCAGGCGCACATCGATGTCGGGTTCGCTGCGCGCCGCGCCGGCGGCTGCCTCCGCCATCTGGCGCGTACCGCCGGTCAGCGAGTGATACACGATCAGCAGCCTCCGCATGGCGCCGTCACCACAAAGGTCGTGCGGACCTCAATACGGACGCCGGTCGAGTGCGGCGTATGGCTGCTCGAGCCCATCCACCGGAATGTTCCTGCCATTGATCCAGTGCGCCCGCGGCGACGCCAGGAACACGACCACATCGGCGACCTCGTCGGCTTTGCCGAGACGGCCCATCGGAAATCCGTGCCGCACGTAATCGTCGTAATTCGCCTGGTTCGCCAGGCGATAGCGATCCCAGCCATTGCCTGCGACGAGGATGGAGCCTGGCGATACGGTGTTCACCCGTACGTCATGCGGCACGAACTCCAGTGCCCAGCGTTCCGTATCGAAGATCAGCGCCGCCTTCGCCGCGCCGTATTGACCAGAACCGGCGAGCTGCGGCGACCAGCCGGAGATCGATGAGATGTTCACCACCGCCGCACCCGCGCGGTCGCGCATGTGCGGTAGCGCCAGGCGCATCATGCGTACCGTCTGCAGCAGATTGACCTCCAGCGTGCTGCGCCACTCTTCATCCGTGCTGTCGGCGATCGCCCTCCCGCCACCGCCACCGCCGACATTGTTGACCAGCACGTCGATGCCACCGAAGGCTGCGACGGTCGCCTCCACAAGCCGTGCCGCATCGTCGGGCTTAGTCACGTCGGCGACGTGGCTGGCCACCCGTGAGCCGTCCGCACCGACTGCGGCCGCCGCATCGCGCAGTGCCTCGGGTGTACGTGCAGACATCATCAGCCGACAGCCCTCGGCCGCGAAGGCCTGCGCCGTAGCGAGGCCTATGCCGCGGCTCGAGCCGGTGACCAGAACAACCTTGTCCGCAAGATGCAGGTCCATCAGCGCAGCCTCGATCGCGTCATGGTGTGGCCCGTGAATGGCGGTTCTGCCACTCGGTGACGAGCCTGAAGGATTCCGCCGTCTCTGCCGCCGTCATGTGCTCGAGCGCTACGTCGCGACACTCCGACGCGTCAGACTGGCCGTTGGTCTCGGCGATGTCGCACCACGCGAATGCGGTGACGTAACTCTGGGGCACCCCCTTGCCGAAGAAGAACAGCGTGCCCAGCAGCAACTGTGCCTCGGCCTGGCCCTGCTCGGCGGCCTTCACGAACCACTTCGCAGCTTCGGCGTCGTCCTGCACCACGCCCAGCCCTTTGTGAAACAGGAAGCCGACGCCGGCCTCGGCCGCCGGATCGCCTTGCTCCGCCAGGCCGAGCCAGTCGTGCATTGCGCGCGTGTAGTCGCCGGTGGTGTAGGCCGAGAGGCCGGACTGGAACGCCTGCGGTGCCGGCGCACCTCCAAGCAGGAAGAGTGCCGTCATTGGCAGCCAGGCGCGGCGCGATCCCACGAGCATGGCGCAAGCCAAGCACGACGCCATGCGATGAAGCAACCTGCACCGCCGCGCGTCGGGGAACGGCGCGTGGCGGTGCAGGTAGCGGATCAATCGACGGCGAACACCCAGACCGAGCCGCCCTGCGGCACCTCAGGATAGGCCCCCGGGCGGACCAGGTTGAGCCGCAGCTGCATGCGCGCAGCGTCCACGCCCCAGCCGCTCTGCACGGCGATGTACTGCTTGCCGTCCACCTGGAACGACATCGGCACGCCGTTGACGCCGGACGGCATCGGGAACTCATACAGCACGTTGCCATTGGTCGCATCGAGCGCACGGAATTTGCGGTCGTTGGTGCCGCCTTCGAACAGCACATCACCGCCGGTGGCCAGCAGCGGACCCCAGTTCTGGCTCATGCCATAGCTGTGGGTCCACACCTTCTTCTTGGTGTCGAGGTCCCACGCCTGCACTTCGCCGATGTGATCGGCTCCCTTGCGCAGGTACAGCCAGCTGGTCACGCCGGTATATGGCTGACCGGCGACATAGGTGACCGGACGGCCGAGGATCGCGCCGCAGATGTTCTCATTCGCCGGGATGTAGAGCAGCTTGGTCTTCGGGCTGTACGCCACCGGCGGCCAATCCTTGCCGCCCCAAAGGCTGGGGCAGAAGTCCGCCATCTTGCCGGTGCCCGGCTTGTGCTCTTCCGCGACGATCGGGTGGCCGGTCTTCGGATCGAGGCCGGTGAACGTGTTGTGGTAGACGAACGGCTGGCCGGCCACGAAGTTGATCTTGTCGGCGGTGCGTTCGAGCATCCAGAGATACCCGTCGCGCGCGACATCGACGAGACCCTTCACCGGTTTTCCGTCGTGCATGTAGTCGACGATGATCGGCGGCGACACTTCGTCCCAGTCCCACGAATCGTTCTGGTGGTACTGATGGTGACCCTTGATGGCGCCGGTATTGGCATCGAGCGCCAGCACGGAGGCTGTGTATAGATTGTCACCCGGTCGCTGGTCGCCCATCCACGGGCCGGCATTGCCGGTGCCCCAGAACGTCAGGTTGGTCGCCGGATCATACACGCCGGTGACCCAGACCGAGCCGCCGCCGGTCTTCCACTGATCGCCCTTCGGCCAGGTCTCGCTGCCTGGCTCACCGGGCGCAGGGATGGTGTATGTCCGCCAGACTTCCTTGCCGCTGTCGGCGTCGAACGCCGCGACGAAGCTTCGCACGCCGAGTTCGCCACCGGACGAACCGACCAGCACCTTGCCGTTGATCACCAGCGGCGCGAGCGACATGTAGTAGCCCTTGGCGTAGTCCTCGACCTTGGCGTTCCAGACCTCCTTGCCGGTCTTCACGTCGATTGCCACAAGCGTTGCGTCGGTCGCGGCGAAGAACACCTTGTCGCCCCACAGTCCGACGCCGCGGCTGGTCGGATGCAATTGCAGCATGTCCTCGGGGATCGGCCGCTTGAAGCGCCACAACAGATCGCCGGTCTTGGCATTGACCGCAAGCAACTGGTTGCCCGGCGTTGCGACGAACATGACGCCGTTGTTGACGATCGGCGGCGCCTGATGGCCCTCGACCTGGCCGGTCGCCATGCTCCACACCGGGTGCAGACGCGCCGCGTTCTGCGCGGTGATCTGATTCAGCGGGCTGTAGCCCCAGCCGTCGTAGGTGCGGCGGAACATCAGCCAGTCGCCATCGCCCGGTTTGCTGAGCTGATCGCCGGTGACCGATTTGTACGATGCCAGGACCGGGGCCAGCGGCACCGGGGCGGCGACCGCGTCGCCGTTCGGCGGCATCGGACTCGGGGCAGCCGGCGGCGCCGGCGGCGGGTTGGGCGCCGGCTGCTGGGCCAGTGCCGAGGAGCCGAGTAACCCGAGTGTCAGGGCGGCACCTGTTGCCAAGCGCCACGTACCTTTCCGGTCCGACATGCATTTCCCCCTTCGTATCGAAAGGCCGGCGCGACCACCGCGACCGGCCTCGCGATGGTTATATCTGCTGGATACCCAACCGACCGATGAACGGGCGCGCCACCACGAGCCTTCCGTCCACGACCTGCAATGGCAACGCGGCGAGGCCACGTGGCGATGGCCCGGCGATGACCCGCGCGCCGGCCTTCGGGTCATATTGCGAGTTATGGCACGGGCACTCGAGAATTTGCCGGTCTGCGGCCCAGTTCACCACCTCGCAGCCGGTGTGCGGACAAATGGCCGAGTAGGCCACGACGCCGTCCGCGGCGCGTGCGCCCGTCTGCGCGTCGAGCACCGACGGATCCAGCCGCAGCAGCAGCACCTTGTTGAGGCGTGATCCGTTGCGCACCACCTTGTCGGTCGGATCCATTGGCCATGCCATCACCTGACCGGCGCCCGGCGCAAGGCTGTCCGGTCCAAGCGGAACCGGTTCCTCGCTGCCCTCTTTTACCAGCAGATCGCCCTCCTTCGGGCGTTGGTGCGCTTCGTCCGACTGCGCGTCCGCCGCGCCGGCGGCGAGCCCGACGGCAACGCCGATGCCTGCGGCGAGCAATGCCCGCCGTCCCGCGGTGCTGGCACAATGGCAAGCAGCGCCGCCTCCGCGGCGCACCGGATCTGCATCGGCGTCTGACATTTCCTGCCCCAACGAAACCTCGTGGACGCTACCAGCGGACGATGTCGTTGTCACGCCGACTGCAGGATGTTTTGCGCCGCATCGCCATCGGCTAGTATCCGATTCCAACGCTGATGCCTGCCTTTCCAGCATCAGGACAAGGAGCAGTTCCGACCGTGCAATTTCGGGCAATCGGATTGATCATGGTGCTTGCCGCGAGCACGCCAGCCGCAGCGGAGACGCGCCAGGTGACGAACGGCGTAGAGGTGCACGAGACCGCATTGATTCTCGATGCCGCTGCACCCAGTCACCTGCTCACCAACGAAAGCTGCGCCGACGCCACGGCTGGCTGGAAGATCGTGCCGGACACGGTGAAGGCCGAGGTGGTCACCGCGCGTATGATGGACCCGGGCGGCGATCCTGACTGGAAGGTGGAAAAGGCCGAAGCACGCACCAGGATCGACAGCGACAACACGCGGATCTGTCTGCGCGGCTACTGCCAGGGTCCGCTGCAGTTCCAGTGCGAGATCCAGGTGCGGGCCAGCTGGCAGGAGACTCGCTGACCGCTCATTGAGCTGCCAGCCACTGGCCGAACTTGGCGCGGTCCGCTTCGGTCAGCGCCGTCTCGTTGCCGAACGGCATGGTCTTTCGGCGCACCACCATCTCCATGATGCGCGGGGCGAACCGGCGCACGTCCTCGATGCTTTCGAGCACGACGCCCTTTGGGGCTTGCTGACCCAGCAGCATCGTGTGCGACGGCGTTTCCGCATGGCACATCGCACAGTGCCTGCGGATCGTGGCCATGACCCACTCGTCGCTGACGCCTCCCGCGTCTGCCGCGGCAGCGTGCAGTGGAAGCACCAGCAGCGAGACCAATGTCGCGGATCGGACGATGGTCACCAATCAGCAGTGCACGATCGGGGCGTGCCGCGCGGCTCCGGCGCCGGCGTGGCCGGCACCGGAGAGCGCGACGGTGGCTATTCGACGATGACCTGACCGTACATGTACGGGTGCGGTGCACAGATGTAGTAGTAGGTTCCGGGCTTGTCGAAGGTGATGCTCTTCGAATCGCCCTTCGCGAGCACGCCGGTGTCCCACTTGCCTTCCATCCCTGCGGTCGCAGTTGCGGTGTGCGGCAGATCGCCGGCGTTGGTGAATGTCACCTTGGTTCCCGGCTTCACTCGCGTGCGGGCAGGGAAATAGCCGAACTCGACGTTGTTCGCGCCGATCCGCACTGTGTCCGCCCCTTCGGCGATCGGGCCTAGAGGCCCGGCCACCGTCGCCGGCGGCGGCGGCGGATACAGCGGCTGGACGTTGCCATTGAGCGCGAATGTCCACACCGCGTCGCCGGTCGCGCTGCCCTGGATCCGGTTGCCGCCGGTGACAATGGTGATGTACTGCTGGCCGTCCACCTCATAGACCACCGGAGGCGCGTCGGCGCCGAAGCCGGTCTGGAACTTGAACAGTACCTCGCCGGTCTTGGCGTTCAGCGCGACGAAGTTTCCATCCGGTTCGCCGCGCAGCAACAGGCCGCCGGCGGTGACCGTCGAGCCGCCGCCACCGCCCATGCGATACGGCATCTGCTGCTGCCAGGCGATCTTGTTGGTGTTTGCGGTGAGCGCGGTGAACGTGCCCGCGAACGGCGAGCCGATCGGCGGCGCCTGTGTACCACCAGTATAGAGCTGGCCGTTCTTCCAGGTATTGTCGCCGTAGCGGACGAAGGCGCTGGCGCGGATTGTGCCCGGCACGTAGAGCAGGCCGGTGTCCGGGCTGTACGGCATCGGCGACCAGTTGGTACCACCTTGGCCGCCAGGCTGGATGACGACTGGGGTATCCCAGAACACGTCATAGAGGCAGCCCACCTGCGGGTAGCCGGGCAGCGGCTGCTGGCACAGCGGCACGGTCGGGTCACCGACAGGAATCGGCTGGGTCTTCGCCGTCTTCTGCCGCGGCTCCTGCGGCACGGGCTTCTCCTCGATGCCGACCAGCGGCTTGCCGTTGGTGCGGTCGAGTATATACACCCAGCCGGTGCGCCCCGCCTCGGCCAGTGCCTTGCGCGGCTGGCCGTCGACCGTTGTGTCGAACAGCACTACCGGGCTCGCAGCGTCATAGTCCCAGATGTCGTGGTGCACCTGCTGGAAGTGCCACTTGTAGGCGCCGGTCTTCGCGTCGATCGCCATGATCGAGGCACAGAACAGGTTGTCGCCCTCGCGCATCGCGCCGTCGTAGTCCGGCCCGCAATTGCCGGTGGCGAAATACACCAGCCCGAGCTCCGGATCGAGCGCCGGCGTGTTCCAGATGCTGGCGCCGCCGCGCATCGCGTGGGTGGTGCCCGCCGGCCAGGTATCGGCACCGACTTCACCCGGCGCCGGCAGCGTGTACGAGCGCCAAAGTATCTTGCCGGTCTTCGCTTCCAGCGCCGTCAGCCGGCCGCGCACGCCGTACTCGCCGCCGGTCATGCCGCTGTAGATGATCCCATCGTAGTAGAGCGGCGCGGCGGTCACGCCGTAGCCGTTCTTCCAGTCCTCGATCGGCGTCTTCCACACCTCCTTGCCGGTCTTCATGTCGAGCGCCACCACGTTGGCGTCGAGCTGGCCCAGGAACACCATGCCTTCGCCCATCGCGAGCCCGCGGTTCAGCCAGCCGCAGCATACGGTGGATATCTGCTGATCGATTCCCGACCAACGCTCCCACTTGAATTCACCGGTCTTCGCGTCCAGCGCGAACACGTCGTCGTTGCCGGTCACCATGTACATGATGCCGTCCTTGACCAGGGGCGTAGCCTCGGCAGAGTACTTGCCGCCCATGCCGGAGCCCTTCAGGCGGGTCATCCAGGCGCCCTTGAGCTGCTTCACGTTGTCGGTGTTGATCTGCTTCAGCGTCGAGTAGCGCTGATTGGTCATGTTGCCGCCGTTGGTGACCCAGTCCTTGCCAACAGGCCCTTTCAACAGGCTGTCCATGTCTGGATCCGCGGCGAGTGCTGCGCTGGTCAGACCCAACAGCAAGGCCGCTGCCGACGCCGATAAAAATCGGCGGCTCCGATCGATCATTCCGTTTCCCCCGGGCCGATTTGGTTACCGATGGAAGGGTGTACCTTTGGCAGGTCGGTGACAAGTCACGCGGGACCCCCACACGATGCCCGACGTGGTGGCGCTGGATGGCGGCGCCCATCGCGCCGCCAGTACAATGCTCCTCGCGGAATCGTGTGCAGAATCGAGGAGTCAGGCAGTTGACCTGTGACCATGCAGCGATTCGAGAGCGATACCGCACAAAGCTAACAGCCGGCCTCGAAACAATCGCGGAGCGGCCGTCGATGACGCACTTTCCAAGCGGCGTGTCCGACGCCACCGTCCGTTAATGACCTCGAAAGATGCTGTTCCTGATCAGTTCGCATTCACGGGCGACCGCCTGGACCGTCTCCGGCAGTCGCTCGAGTTGGTTGAGCGTCAGGCCCGCCTGGCCCAGGGCGGTGCCTATGGGCGCAACGTGGAAGATGCGCTGATCGACATCGAAAGCGCCGTGACCGATCTGCTGGCGCGCGTCGCCGATGCCGAGGAAGACGACAAGGCCGAAGCCGAGGAACTGGGCGGGGCGGAGCGCGCCCGTCGAGCGTGGTTCCAGCACTATCAGGCAGCCTAGGCGATGGCGGCACGTCCGATCTGGCGCGGCCATTTGCGGCTGGCCCTGGTGTCTTGCCCCGTCGCGCTGTGGAACGCCAAGCACGACCGCGCCTCGATCAAATTCAATCTGATCAACCCGAAGACCGGCAACCGCATCCGGATGATGACGGTCGATGCCGAGACCGACGAGGAGCTGCAGCGGCGCGATCTGGTGAAGGGCTATGAGTTCAGGAAGAACCAGTATCTGCTGCTGCACGACGAGGACTTCGACAGCGTGAAGGTCGAAAGCTCCTCGGTGATGAACATCGAGAAGTTCGTCGAGGTCGGCTCGATCGATCCGATCTACTTCGCGAGCAGCTACTATCTCGCGCCGGACGGTGACGCCGGCCGCGATGTGTATGCCGTGCTGCACGAGGCGATCGCAGAAACCGGCCGCGTCGCGCTGGCGCGCGTGGTCGTCGGGCAGCGGGAGCGCACGATCGCCCTGCGCTCGATGGCGGGCGGCCTGGTCGCGCATACCCTGGATGAGCAGAGCGACATCAACGATGCGCGCGCGATCTTCGGCGACGCGACCGAGGCGCGAACCGACCCGGAGATGGTGCAGCTGGCAAGGCAGTTGATCGACCGGCAGACGACGAAATACGATCCGGCCGACCTCGAGGACCGCTACGAGATGCGTCTGCGTGCGATGATCGAGGCCAAGCTGAAGGGTGAGGGGATCGATGTCAGCGAACCCGCTGAGCCGGACCGCGGCAACGTGATCGACCTGATGGCCGCGCTGAAGAAGAGCCTCGGCCAGGCAGCCGATGCATCGCCGCCGGCCCGCAAGCCGGCGAAAGAGGCGAAGACCAAAGCCGCTGCGGCGCCCGCCGGCAGAGGGTCTCGCAAGCGGGCCTGAAGTCCTCGCCGGCCAGGAGGAGATTTTGCCGATACCTCCGTCCAAGGTTCATGAGCACCGCAAGCGTGTCCTGGACAACCTGGCGAAGTCAGCCGCTCCCGGCAGCCCGGATTCCGCACGATCGGACCCACAGCTGCGGATGCCGCTGCTGGTGGAGGTGAAGCCGGTTGCCGCCCGGCCGCGCAGTCGCAGGAAACGCACGGGCTGTGGCTCCGATCAGCCGGATCTCGGGAAGCTTTAGGCTTCGCTGGTCTGCGTGAGTGTGTCGCAAGCACCCGGTGCATCGCCTGATCGCAAACGCACCTCCCGACAGCGACGGCCTGCCGAAGCGGCCGACACGCCGCCTCGGCCGCTGGGCCGGGTGCTCTCGAGTCGGCAGTTCTGGGACCTGATGCAGCACTGGGCCGTATCGGATGAAGTGGCACTGCAACTCATTCAGTTCCCCGGCAAGCTGGGGGCCGACGGCAAGCGGCCTAGATTCCGGTTCACCACCCGCCAGCAGCGAATCACCTCGTACCTGCCGGAGATCGATGCGGCTCTGGCGGGCAGCGGAGTGGGGCCGGGCTGGCTGCACCGCAAAATCCGCACATCGCCGTTCTCCGGCCGCACCCCGATCGAGCACATCGTCGCACTTGGCCTGGACGGACTGAGCGACGTCATGCAGGTGCTCAACCGGGCCGTAATGAAGCAGGCGCTCGCCCGATAGCGCCAATCGCCACTGCCTTGCGTTTTTTCTGCGGCGGCGGTCAGACCCGGTGCGTTTCGTGGGTGGAAGGATGGAACAGCTCTTCCGGCGCGAGCGCTCGCAGCGACAGCCCTTCGGCGTGATGCCGGCGGAGAAAGATCTCCAGAGCGTGCCGGTTCGCCGCAAGTCCGTAGGACCAGAAGTCCTCGCCCATGAGCCGCCTGGTGGCGAGCAGGTGATCGTCGAGGAACGGCAGCGTCACCGTCAGTGCGGCAAGGTCACCGAGCCGGGCGACGGCACGCGCCTTTGCCTGTTCGAACGCCTTCATCGCAGCCGCGGGCAGCCATGGATGCTGTTCGGCCAGCGTGCGGCGGATGCCGAGGATGTGCATGATCGGAAAGATGCGCGTCTTGCCGAACCATGCGGCAGCAGCGGCCGCCGGATCGGGAAACAGCCAGCCGATGTGCGGGTGGCGGCCGAAGCCTGACGGCGCACGTGGGCCGATGACCGCATCGATCGCACCATCGGCCAGCAGGGCGGAAATGGTGGCGCCGTCCGGCGCATCCTCGATGCGAACGTCGGGCGGCAGGTCCAGCGCGATCTTCTCGATGCGCCCCGCCTGCTCGTAGCCGCCACGCACCCAGGTGACGTCCGACGGTCTCACGCCATACTCGTCCTCGAGCAGTGCACGGGTCCACACGTTGGCGGTGACCTGGTATTCCGGCACGCCGATGCGGCGCCCCTTCAGGTCTTCGGGGCGTGCGATGCCGCGGTCGGTGCGGACGTAGATGGAGTTGTGGCGGAACGAGCGCGACGGAAAGACCGGCACGCCCACATAGGGACAGTCGCCGTTCGCGGTCTTCACCGTGAAGCTGCTCATCGACAGCTCGCAGATGTCGAAGTCGGCATGGCGGAAGGCGCGGAAGAAGATCTCCTCCGGCTCCAGCAGCATGAATACCGGATCGACGCCGTCGATCTGCACCGAACCATCGACCAGGGAACGAACCCGGTCGTAGTCGCCGGTCGCAATCGACAGTGCGAGCCTGCCCACCGGCTTCCTCCCTCGAATGTCGCTGCGCGCATCGAAGGCGGTTATCCCCGCGAAGTCCAGACAGGAGCCTGGACCGGCAGGCGGACTGCTGTCAGAACGCTGATGGAATGCAGGGAGAGGCCGACTCGGCCCCAAAGCCATGCGGAGAGCTGCACTTGCCCGGACGTCGCTTGCCGGACTCGTTCTGATCGCGGGCGTCAGTCTCGCCTGTGCACGGGCACGCAGACCCCTGCGACGGAGCATTCGCAGCATCGCCCGGCGATGCCACGCGGGACGGCAGCGGACCATGCCGGCGAGCATGGTCAAAGCGGCATGATGGGTGGCGGCATGGCGGGAATGATGGCCATGATGCACATGATGCATGGCGCGATGAGCGTCCCGCCGCTGCGCCATGTCGAGGGGCAGATTGCCTTCCTCAAGGCGGAGCTGAAGATCACCGACGCGCAGATGCCGCAGTGGAATGCCTTTGCCGATGCCCTCCGAGGCAGCGCCGCACGCCTGCAGCAAGCGATATCGGGCGCGACGAATGCGCCTGGGCCCGTCACCGCGCCCGAGCTGATGCAACGGCGGGTCAAGCTGCTGACGGCCGAACTGGACGCGGTGCAGACCGTGCTCGCCGCTGCGACACCCCTCTATGCCGCGCTCTCCGACGAGCAGAAGAAGCTGGCGGATGCGTTGTTGGCCGAACGCATGATGACCATGCAGCATGACCAACACTGAATGCGCGTTGAGCGTCAGCATGAAGCGGCGTCGCGCCGCACGCGGAACAGTGCGGCGAAGTCGGTGCGGGACAGCAAGGTAAGGCACCCGGGCACGAAGTGCGCCAGGTCCGGGTCGGCGCCGGCTTCCAGCATCAGCGCATAGTCGAAGTCGCGCAGGTCGGCCGATCCGATGTGAGGATGGGTCTTCAATGCGGCGTGCGGGGGGATGTCGTGCGCCTCGCGGGCGAGCCTGTCGTAGGGCGGCCGCAGGAGGATCGGCTGCTGCGCAGGATTGGCGAACAGCAGCGGCCAGAATGCACCGCGTTCGATGAACAGCAGCGCCGGCATGTGATACTCGGCCCGCAGACCGTTCGATAGCAACCTGTTCCGAGGCCCGCTCGCCCAATAGGCCGGCGCCTCATCGGGCGGAACGTTGGTCATATAGACCGACGCGCCTGGCGGTACGGCGGCGATGACGCTGCGCAGGTCCGCGAGGTCACGACGGTGCTCGGTCCAGGCCTGCGCCACCACGGTCATTCGCCCCGCGAACAGCAGGGTCAGTGCAACACCGGCGAGCCGTTTCGCGCGCGGCGGCAGGTTGCCTGGATCCACCGCGGCGAACAGCAGGAAGCCCAGCATGATGGCGACGCGGGTGTCCAGGAAGCTCGTGCTCTTCAGATCGAAGGGAAGCAGCAGGTAAGCGACCGCCAGCAGCGCCAGTGCCGGAATGGCGCGCGGCGCGACGGCGATCCGACGCATGACCACGCCTGCCACGACGGCGCCTGCGACCAGTCCGGCGCTGATTATGTCGAGCGGCAGCAGGTAGTTGATGAACGGGCTGGCCAGCTGCAGGAGCTTCTCCTGGAGAGTCATCCAGTGCGTCGCCGCCGGCGCGTCGCGCAGCGGCATCAGCAGCGCCAGCACCAGCGGCCCGGCAATCACCGGCAGCAGCGACGCGGACCGAAACAGGCCTCGTCGCTCGCGCCGGATCGCCACCACCTCGGCACTGCCGATCAGCACGAGGAAGAAGACCAGCGCCATCAGATGGCAGAAGAACAGCACGACCGACATCGCCGCGGCTGCCGTGATGCTCGCGATCGGCCTGCGCTCCCGCCAGTGCAGCCAGCAGGCGGCAGCCAGCATCGCCAGCCCGCAGCCGATCCCCCAGTTCAGGAAGCCCAGCAGGAAGCCTGCGTTGTAGGCGACGAGGCCCGACGCCAGGGGCCAGAACGAGCGCCGTCCGAACAGCGCGCGGTGCAGCGCGACGACGCCGGCGAGGTTCAGCAGCAGGATACCCCCCAACAGCGCGCGTCCAGCGAGATGAACCGGCAGCACGGCCAGCAGCGGCGGGGCGAGGACATCCGCCGCAAGATTGGGGATGACCGCCCAGTGCGTCGCAAACATGGGCGCGAGCGCAGGGTCGTCCGCGCCGGCCGCCAGCAGCACGAACCGCGCCAGGTGGTTGGGGTAGTCCAGCACCGGCGGCACGTCGACGATGAGCAGCGGGGCGAGCAGCACGCCTGACAGCAGCAGCAATGCAGCCGGAATTTTGCCGCGCGTCCTCACGGGGCCTTATAGCGACTCGTAGCCCCGCATGCAGAGCCGAGCCATCGAGCGTCAGTAGGTTCGCCAGTAGCCTGGCACCCACCGCGAGCCGTTCCAGTGTGGTCCCACCCAGACCGGGTGGCGGGCGTACGGGCCGTAATAGGCCGGTGGCGGCGCCTGATAGTAACCGTACGGGGGTAGATCAGGAGCGATCCACACGCCGTTGAGCCAGTATGCGTGCCCGATCGACGGCGCGGCCAACCAGATGGTTGCGGCGATCAGCGCCGCCCGGGTGGCGCGACGGAGCACTGTCCGCGTTTTCGGTGTCATGTGCCTGCCCTCCGGCCCGGTTCCGGACATGAGTTCAGGCGCTCGGTCGACTCGCTTCGCGAAAGGCGGGGAACCGAGTGTTGCCGGCTTCGATGCCCGTCTGGGCTATTCCGACCTCGAAGCGATCTAAGGCCACCTATTCGGCAGTGTCATTGATCTGGATCAAACTCAGCCCCCGCGATCCAGATCGATCAAGGCAAGGCCACTTTCCGGGTCCCGCCGCTTGCGGAGATGCGCCGGGCTCTCGGTGACCACGACTTCGAGCGTAGGCCGGACATGCGCCTCGAAGAGATGCCCGGCCAAGGTACTGGCGTCCTGCCGGCCCAGGACCACATGCGCGTGGACCGATCCCTGGCCGTCCTCGCCGAGAACGATATCGCCGACGAAGGCCGCGACTTCGACTTGTTCATGAACCGGAATGCGCCGATAGTCTTTGGTCTGCCAGTCGAAGTAGCCCAGCACAGCATCGCTGAACGCGCCTATGGCGGTGACCTGCGCGGCCTCGAGCGCTTCCCGTGCCGCTAGCCCGGTCAGCACCGAGACGACCTCGTCGCCGGTCTCGAGGACGACCGCGAACGTGCGCTGGCCGTGGGCCTCGTGGATCAGTCTGGCTTGCATGGCGCCGTCCCACTCACTGAAGGATAACCTGGAAGGGCAAACGACGGGCGCTGGGCAAGGTTCATGAAACCTTGCGTGAGCCGGCCCCATCTATACTCGTCGGATTTCAGTGGCTTCATCCTCGAGGCGCAGCCAATGGCGGTCACATATTCGAGTCCCGAGGATTGGGCCGGCCGTGTCGTCGTGGTGAGCGGCGGCAGCTCGGGGATCGGACGAGCATTCGTCGAACGCCTGTCGCGGGAAGGCGCCCACGTGATCGCGTGCGGGCGCAGCCAGGTGGCACTGCGGCAGCTGCAGGACAGCTACCCCGGCGTCGAGACCATCCGTTGCGACATATCGGTCCGCGACGACGTGCTGGCCCTTGCCGCGGCGATCCGGGAGCGCCACGGCCGCTTGGATGTGCTGATCAACAATGCCGGGATCATGCAGCGGGTCGATCTGCTGGACGATTCGGTCGACGACGACGCGGTCGCCCATGAGATCGGGGTGAACCTGACCGGCACGATCATGCTGACGCGGCACTGTCTGTCCCTGCTGCGCATGGGACGCGACCCGATGGTCGTGACGGTCACGTCCGGCTACGCGCTGCTGCCGGCCACCCGCGCGCCGATCTACTCGGCGACCAAGGCTGCCCTGCGCTCGTTCACCCTGTCGCTGCGCCGGCAGGCGGCGGCCGCGGGTATTCGCGTCGTCGAGGTGCTGTCCCCGTTGGTGGACACGCCTGCGACGAGCGCCGTCACGGGGCGGAAGATGTCGGCGGAGGCGCTGGTCGGGAGAGTGTTGCGCGACATCGGCAAGGGACGCGACGAGAGCCTTCCCGGGCAGGTCGGCCTGCTGCCGATCCTGATGCGCCTCGTGCCCAAGTACATCGCGCGCCGGGTGGCCCGATCTTGAGGCGGGGCAAGTACTACAGGCCGAGACCGCTCAGCCCTGGGTGATCCGCTGGCCGGGGGCCCTGCGGCCAACGGAACAACCGGTCGGCCTCGCGGATCGGCACATCGTTGATGCTGGCCTCGCGCCGACGCATCAGACCTTCGGCGTCGAATTCCCACTGCTCGTTGCCGTGCGCGCGGTACCAGTTGCCGGAGTCATCGCACCACTCGGTACTGGAAGCGCACCGCGATGTGGTCGCCGTGGAACGCCCAGAGTTCCTTGATAAGGCGGTACTCCAGCTCGCGCGCCCACTTCCGCCGCAGAAACGCGACGATGGCCGGACGCCCCTGGAAGAACTCCGCGCGGTTGCGCCAGCGGCTGTCCTCGGTATAGGCCGCGGCGACCCGTTCCGGATCGCGGGTGTTCCAGGCGTCCTCGGCCATTCGCACCTTCTGCGTCGCGCTCTCCAGCGTGAATGGCGGCAACGGCGGTCGTGCCATGATGTCTCCTTCATGTCGGGTGGATGCGGCGGGATCGGTCCGGCTGCACCATCTGCGATGTCTCCCGCAGGATCGCCGCAGCCTGTGCCACGATCCGCTCGATGATCTGGGCGGCTGGTGCCGCATCGTTGACCAGGTCCACGCCCTCTCCCGCCCAGACCACGCGCGTCGTGAAGTCGTTCGACGCCGTGGCCAGATAGGCAGCCTCCTGGGCCGGCCGATCCGCCGCCAGTGCGTCCTCGCTTCCGTTCCAGCGCGCCGAGAATGCATTGCGCAGCGCGCGACCCGGATAGATCGCCGGCCATGGCGCACCGCGTACGACATCGAACACGCGCGTCTGCTCGGTTTGGTCGCCACCCGCGGCAATGGTCGCCGCCTGCATGCTGCGATCCCACAGCGACTCGCGGCACACCGTGAAGCGCGTGCCCATGGAGACGCCGGCTGCTCCCAGTGCCAGCGCCGCGGCCAGGCCACGGCCGTCGGCGATGCCGCCGGCGGCGACAACCGGAATTGGCGCGACGGCGTCGACCACGGCCGGGACGAGACCGATGGTGCCGCGCGTCGTTCCGGAATGGCCGCCCGCGTCGCGGCCCTGCGCAATGATGATGTCGGCGCCGGCGGCAGCAGCCTCCCGGGCCTGCTCCAGCGTCTGCACCTGGCAGATGACCTTGCAGCCGGCCTCCCTGATGCGGCCGGCGAACGGCCGAGGATCGCCGAACGACAACATCACCGCCGCGGGTCGGGCGGCCAGTGCGACGTCGAGTGCCGAAGGGTTCTTCTCGAGCGCCCAGGTGATGAATCCGACGCCCACGCGCGCATTGCCCGCTTCGACCAACTCCTGGCGGATGGTGTCGGCATTGGCATAGCCGGAGCCGATCAGCCCGAGCCCGCCCGCATGGGTCACCGCGGCGGCGAGCCGTCCGCCGGCAGCCGAGCCCATCGGCGCCAGCAGGATCGGATGCTCGATGCCGAGTAGGCTTGTTAGCGCGGTCGCGATGACAGGCATCGGAGGCCTTCCGGTGGAACCGGGGCAGCCTACCGCAATGCCATCGCGCTTTCACGCCATCATCGACGAGCACTCCGAACTACCCTTCGTGCCCGGCTCACAGCAACACGCTGCTGCAGCGCAAACCTGGCCCGAGCCGGCTGGCGCTGGAAGACGGTCGAGGGCGCGAGGGCAACCGCCGTCCTTGCGGGTAGTGGGATCAGCGGGTGGCCGGACTTGCCGGCAGCTTTCGGCCGCTTGCGTAGTTGGCGAGGCGCCGCTGCGCCGTGGCGCGGGCCCGGTCCGGCTCGCCCTCGACACACGTCTCTACCCCCAGCGGGCAATGAGCAGCTCTTCGGCGAAGTCGCTGTTGCAGAACAGCAGCGCGTTGCGATTCAGCGCCGGGCGCGGAGGCATTCGATGTGCGGCTGAAACTCAAGGCAAGTGTCTCTGACATGATGGCATCCCCTGCGCTGGCTGCCTCAGGCGTCGGCGGCCGGCATTGCGGGCAGCGCATGCAAATGCGCCGAGTGTCGCCAGCGCGCCGGGCAGCATCGTGGCACAAAAAAAGTCCACGTCCACGTATATGGCGCCTCTATGCGGCGACGGTCTGCGCCGCCTCGAATTTATACGGATCCACCTGTACTTCGGGGCCTGCCAAGGAGCGCGGCGTGCGAACGAGCCATACCGCATTCGGGACTGTGCCCGAAACGACCGACGACCGGGACGCCAGATGTTATGCACCACGCGACTTCCTGCGCCAGTTCGGCTCCGTGATAGCGGTCTGCCTGGGCCTGGCGCTGCTGGCCCACGTGCTGGTGGCGTTGGTCGGGGTCTACTGATCCGCGCACCCGACCGCCCCGGTCCGAACAACCGACCTATATGGAATCTATATGCCGGACGGGTGTACGCCCCATCGCTTCTATACGGGGTTCCGACCAACTGTTTGTGCAACGCAACATGCCAGGCGCATGCGGCGGCATAGTTGCTGATCCTGGGACACTCATCATGCTCGACCTCATCTACCTGCTGATCGGCGCTGTCCTCCTGGGCGGCTGCATCCTTTACGCCAAAGCCTGCGACAAGCTGTGAGGCCTTCGCCATGACCCTCGATTATGTGCTGGGCGCGATCGTCACGGTCGGCCTGCTGGCCTACCTGGTCTACGCCCTGATCCGTCCGGAGAAGTTCTGATGACCTTCAATGGCTGGTTGCAGATTGCGATCTATTCGGTTCTGGTGATCTTCATCGCCAAGCCGTTTGGCTTCTACATGACGCGTGTCTTCGAGGGCGAGCGCACGCCGCTCTCGATCGTGCTGCGCCCGATCGAACTCGGCATCTACAAGCTGTGCGGCACCGGCGAGCGCGAAGAGCAGCACTGGCTGGGCTACGCAGTTGCTATGGTGGCATTCAGCTTCGCCGGCTTCGTGGTGATGTACGCGATCCAGCGGTTGCAGAACGTGCTGCCGTTCAATCCGCAGGGGCAGGACGCGGTCACACCTGACCTGGCGTTCAACACCTCGGTCAGCTTCATGACCAACACCAACTGGCAGTCGTATGTGCCCGAGACGACGATGAGCTACCTGACGCAGATGTGGGCGCTGACCGTCCACAACTTCGTCTCGGCGGCCACCGGCATCGTTCTCGCCGTCGCTCTGATACGCGGCTTCGCCAGGCGCTCGGCGCGCAGCATCGGCAACTTCTGGGTCGATCTGACGCGTTGCGTGCTCTACATCCTGCTGCCGATCTCCATCGTGGTCGGGCTGGTGTTCATCGCCCTCGGCATGCCACAGAACCTCGCCGGCTATACCGAGGCGACCACGCTCGAAGGCGCCAAACAGGTGATCGCGCAGGGTCCGGTAGCCTCGCAGGAAGTCATCAAAATGCTGGGCACCAACGGCGGCGGGTTCATGAACGCGAACTCGTCGCATCCGTTCGAGAACCCCGGTGCGCTGACCAACCTGATCCAGATCCTGCTGATCTTTTCGATCGGTGCGGCGCTGACCAACGTGTTCGGCCGCATGGTCGGCAGCCAGCGCCAGGGCTGGGCAATCTTCGCCATCATGGGCGTGCTGTTCCTGGGCGGCGTGACCGCCTGCTACTGGGCTGAATCCGCTGGCAACCCCGCCTTTGCAGTGTTCCACGTGGACCAGGCCGCGAGTGCGTTGCAGTCGGGCGGCAACATGGAGGGCAAAGAGGTCCGCTTCGGCATCGCCAACTCGGCGCTGTTCACCACGATCACCACCGATGCCTCGTGCGGCGCGGTGAACAATATGCACGACAGCCTGCTGCCGATCGCCGGCATGGTGCCGATGGTCAACATCATGCTGGGCGAGATCATCTTCGGCGGCGTGGGCTCCGGCCTCTACGGCATGCTGCTGTTCGTCATCATCGCGATGTTCGTCGCCGGGCTGATGGTCGGGCGAACACCGGAATACCTGGGCAAGAAACTGGAGGCGAAGGAGGTCAAGATGGCCATGCTCGCCATCCTGATCCTGCCGCTGTCCATCCTGGGTTTCACCGCGCTGGCGGTGGTGTTGCCGGTCGGCACCGGTGCGATGGCGAACGCCGGCCCGCACGGCTTCAGCGAGGCGCTCTACGCCTACACCTCGGCCACCGGCAACAACGGCAGCGCGTTCGCCGGCCTGTCCGCCAACGTCCCGTTCTGGAACGACACGCTGGGCCTGGCGATGTTCGTCGGCCGCTTCCTGATGATCGTGCCGATGCTCGCGGTGGCCGGCTCGCTGGGGCAGAAGAAGATCGTGCCCGCCTCGGCAGGAACCTTCCCCACCGACAGTCCGCTGTTCGTCGGACTGGTGGTCGGCGTCATCGCGATCACCGGTGGCCTGATCTTCTTCCCCGCCGTCGCGCTCGGTCCCATCGTCGAGCACCTGGCGATGCACGCGGGCACCCTCTTCGACACAGGTAGCTGACCATGGAAATCCGCAACAAGCAGCGCGAGTCGCAGTCCACGGTGCTGGACCCGGCAATCCTCCTGCCGGCAATCGGGCAGTCCTTCGTGAAACTGAGCCCGCGCGTGCTGATCAAGAACCCGGTGATGTTCGTGGTCGAGGTTGTCGCCGCGCTGACCACGGTGATCCTGCTGCGGGATCTTGCCACTGGCGCAGCGCATGTCGGGTTCGATTTGCAGATCGTCCTTTGGCTGTGGGTTACGGTGCTGTTCGCCAATTTCGCCGAGGCGGTGGCGGAAGGCCGCGGCAAGGCGCAGGCGGCGACGTTGCGCCGGGCGCGCACCGAGACCGGCGCCAAGCGGCTCGCAGCGCAGAACGCGGTGAACTGGCAGTCAGTGCCGGCACCGGAACTGAAGCAGGGCGATATCGTCCTGGTGGAAGCGGGTGACCTGATCCCGAGCGACGGCGAGGTGATCGAGGGCATCGCCTCGGTGGACGAATCGGCGATCACCGGTGAATTGGCGCCGGTGATCCGCGAGAGCGGCGGCGACCGCTCCGCGGTGACCGGCGGCACGCGCGTGCTGTCGGACTGGATCAAGGTGCGCATCACCGCGACGCAGGGCTCGACATTCCTCGATCGCATGATCGCGCTGGTGGAGGGCGCCGAGAGGCAGAAGACCCCGAACGAGATCGCGCTCAACATCCTGCTCGCCGGGCTGACGATCATCTTCGTGATCGCCGTCGCCACCATCCCGAGCTTCGCCACCTACGCGGGCGGCTCGGTCTCGGTGGTGATCCTGGTCGCGCTGTTCGTGGCGCTGATCCCCACCACGATCGGCGCGCTGCTGTCGGCGATCGGCATCGCGGGCATGGACCGGCTGGTGCGCTTCAACGTGCTGGCGATGTCCGGCCGTGCGGTGGAGGCAGCAGGCGACGTCGACACGCTGCTGCTCGACAAGACCGGCACCATCACGCTCGGCAACCGCCAGGCCACCGAGTTCCTGCCGCTTTCCGGCGTCACCCCACAGGAACTGGCCGATGCCGCGCAGTTCGCGTCGCTGTCGGACGAGACGCCCGAGGGCCGCTCGATCGTGGTGCTGGCCAAGGAGAAGTACAATATCCGCGGCCGCGAGATGGCGCCCGTCGACGCCCACTTCATCGCGTTCTCCGCGCAGACGCGGTTGTCTGGCGTCGATCTCGACGGCTCGTCGATCCGCAAGGGCGCGGTCGACGCCGTGCTGGCCTTCGCGCGCGTCGCCGGTGATGGCGGGGACCGCGGCGGCGCAGTGGCAGTGCGTTCCACCGTATCGGAAGCCGCGGTGCGCGAGCTTACCGCCAGGTCCGACGAGATCGCCAAGTCGGGCGGCACGCCGCTCGCCGTCTGCAAGGATGGCCGGCTGCTCGGTGTCATCCATCTGAAGGATATCGTGAAGGGCGGCATCCAGGAGCGCTTCTCCGAACTGCGCCGCATGGGCATCCGCACGGTGATGATCACCGGAGACAATGCGCTCACCGCCGCGGCGATCGCCGCCGAGTTCAGGGGTGGACGATTTCCTGGCACAGGCGACGCCGGAGACCAAGCTGAAGCTGATCCGCGACGAGCAGGCGCAGGGCAAGCTGGTGGCGATGTGCGGCGACGGCACGAACGACGCGCCGGCACTGGCGCAGGCCGATGTCGGCGTGGCGATGAACACCGGCACCATGGCGGCGCGCGAGGCCGGCAACATGGTGGACCTGGACAGCGATCCCACGAAGCTGATCGAGATCGTCGAGATCGGCAAGCAGCTGCTGATGACGCGGGGCGCGCTGACCACGTTCAGCATCGCCAACGACGTGGCGAAGTATTTCGCCATGATCCCGGCGATGTTCATCGCATTCTATCCGCAGTTGCAGGCACTGAACGTGATGCGTCTGGGCAATCCGGAGAGCGCCATTTTGTCGGCGATCATCTTCAACGCACTGATCATCGTCGCGCTGATCCCGTTGGCGCTGCGCGGCGTCGCCTACCGGCCGATCGGGGCGGCGGCGATTCTGCGCCGCAACCTGCTGCTCTACGGCGTTGGGGGGATCGTCGTGCCGTTCCTCGGCATCAAGCTGATCGATCTGCTTGTCACTTCCATCGGTCTGGCCTGAGCAGGCCTCAAAAGGACCCGTGTCATGAAACACATCCGTCCAGCCATCGTGATGATCGCCGCCATGACGTTGATCACCGGCATCATCTACCCGCTGCTGATGACCGGCATCGCCCAGGCCGTGTTCCCGTATCAGGCCAACGGCAGCCTGATCGAGAAGGACGGCAAGATGATCGGCTCGGTGCTCATCGGCCAGAATTTCGCTTCCGAGAAGTACTTCCACGGCCGGCCGTCGGCGACGACCGACACCGATCCGAGCGATGCGACCAAGACCGTGCCGGCGCCGTACAATGCAGCGAATTCCGGCGGTTCGAATCTCGGCCCGACGTCGAAGGCGCTGATCGATCGCGTGAAGGAGGACGCTGGGAAGCTGGCGGCGGAGAACCCGAACACGCCGATCCCGGCCGATCTGGTCACCACGTCGGCGAGCGGCCTCGACCCCGACATCACGCCGGCCGGCGCACTGTTCCAGGTGCCGCGCGTCGCCAGGGCGCGCGGGCTGCCCGAGGACAAGGTAAGGCAGCTCGTCGAGGACCACGTCACCGGCCGGCTGCTCGGCATCATCGGCGAGCCGCATGTCAACGTGCTGAAGCTGAACCTCGCCTTGGATGCGATGAAGGGGTAGAGGACGTCATCAGGTCGGAATCTTCCCTCCCATGCGGGAGCGGGGCGGGGGAGGGGGCTCTGGCTCGCTGGCGCCCGCCGCCCCCTCCCACACGGGGAGAGGAGGAGCGGTAATTGGACGAACGCAGTTCACGCGACGGACGACCCTCCCCAGACGCGCTGTTGGAAGCGGCGCGCCAGGACTCGCGTGGACGTCTGAAGATCTTCCTGGGCGCCGCGCCGGGTGTCGGCAAGACCTACGAGATGCTGTCTGCCGCCCGCGCACGCTTGCAGGAGGGTGCGGACGTCGTGGTCGGCGCAGTCGAAACCCATGGGCGTCGCGATACCGAGGCGCTGCTGGCGGGAATGGAGATCCTGCCACGCCGCAGCATCGACTATCGCGGACGCCAGCTCCACGAGATGGACCTCGACGCGCTGCTCGCGCGGCGCCCGCAGCTCGCCCTGGTGGACGAGTTGGCGCACACCAACGCGCCGGGCAGTCGCCATCCCAAGCGCTACATGGATGTGGAAGAGCTGATCGCCGCCGGCGTCGACGTGTACACCACGCTCAACGTCCAGCACGTCGAGAGCCTGAACGACGTGATCGCCCGCATCACACGGATCCGCGTGCGCGAGACGGTGCCGGACTCGATCATCGACAAGGCCGACGACATCGAGCTGATCGACCTGACGCCGGAGGACCTGATCCAACGGCTGCGCGACGGCAAGGTGTATGTGGCGCACCAGGCCGAGCGCGCGATCCGGCACTACTTCTCGCCCGGCAACCTGACCGCGCTGCGCGAGCTCGCACTGCGGCGCACGGCGCAGCGGGTCGACGAGCAGATGGTGCGCTATATGCAGGCGCACGCGATCCCGGGCCCTTGGGCGGCCAGCGAACGCATTCTGGCCTGCATCGGCGA
The DNA here is from genome assembly GCA_963812075.1 of uncultured Alphaproteobacteria bacterium. Lineage (GTDB taxonomy): Bacteria > Pseudomonadota > Alphaproteobacteria > Acetobacterales > Acetobacteraceae > JAMXLO01. Next base: position 46,184 of record CAWETN010000008.1, on the reverse strand, counting down.
GGACACCAGCAATGCGGAGGTGGTGCGTCAGGCCAAGCGCATGGCGGACAGCCTGAAGGCCCCATGGACCGCGGTGCACGTCGAGACCGGGCGCGAGCTGAAACTGCGCGACGCGGAACGCGACCGGATCGCCGAGGCGATGCGGCTGGCGCAGCGCCTCGGCGCCGAGACGGTCACCCTGCCGGGTCAGGATGTCGCCGATACGATCGCCGAGTACGCGCGCGCCAACAACGTCACGCACATCATCATCGTGCAGCCGCCGCGGGCATGGTGGCGCGAACTGTTCGCAGGCTCGTTGGCGCAGCAGCTGATCCGCAAGGGCGGCGGCGCCGGCGTGCACGTGCTGGGCCGCAACAGCGACGCGGCGGGGCCGCTCGCGTTCGCCCGCCCCGCCGTGTCGCCTGGGGCATGGCTCGGCAGTCTCGCCTTTGTCGCCGTCTCACTGGGCGCGGCGCTGCTGCTGCACCAGGTGCTGGGGCTTGCCAGCGTGGCGATGACGTTCCTGATGGCGGTCCTGGTGTCCGCTGTGGCGCACGGCCTGTGGCCAGCGCTGCTGGCAAGCTTCGCCAGCGTGCTGGCCTACAACTTCTTCTTCCTGCCGCCGCTCTACACCTTCACCATCGCCGATCCCGAGAACGTCGTCGCGCTGTTCTTCTTCGGCTTGACCGCGGTGATCGCCAGCAACCTCACCGCACGCGTGCGCGCCCAGGCGATCGTGGCACGCCAGCGCGCGCGTACCACCGAGGAGCTGTACCAGTTCAGCCGCAAGCTTGCGGGCGCGGCGAACCTCGACGACCTGCTGTGGGCCACGGTGCACCAGATTGCGCTGATGCTGAAGGTGCGAGTTGTCATCCTGCTCCCCGAGGACGGCGCGGTCGTGGTGCGCGCCGGCTACCCGCCCGAGGATTCGCTGGATGCGGCGGATCTCGCCGCGGCGAAATGGTGCTGGGAGAAGAACCACGCCGCGGGACGCGGTTCCGACACGCTGCCGGGGGCGAAGCGGCTGTTCATGCCGATGAACACCGGACGCGGCGCGGTCGGCGTGGTCGGCATCGACCGGGACGAGCCGGGCCCGATCCTGACGCCCGATCAACACCGGCTGCTCGATGCGCTGGCCGACCAGGCGGCACTGGCGATTGAGCGCGTGAACCTGGTGGAGGACGTGGACCGCGCCCGCCTCGAGGCGGAGACCGACCGGCTGCGCGCGGCGCTGCTCACCTCGCTTTCGCATGACCTGCGCACGCCGCTGGCGTCGATCCTGGGGTCGGCGACCAGCCTCAGCGAGACGCTCGATGCGACGACCCGGCGCGATCTGATCGGCAACATCCGCGACGAGGCCGAGAGGCTCAATCGTTTCATCGGCAACCTGCTGGACATGACCCGGCTGGAGTCGGGGCCACTGCGGCTGCGCACCGGCGCGGTGGATCTGTCCGACGCGATCGGCGGTGCGCTGCGGCGCGCCGGGAAGATCCTGGCGGAGCACCGGACACAGGTCGTGCTGGAGCGCGACCTGCCGATGCTGGACGCCGACGAGGTGCTGTTCGAGCAGGTGCTGTTCAACCTGCTGGACAATGCCGGCAAATATGCGCCGGCGGGCTCGCTGATCACCGTGAAGGGGTGGCGCGATGACGGGCGCATGGTGGTTCAGGTGCTGGACGAAGGCCCGGGCATCCCGCCGGAGGACCTGGAGCGTGTGTTCGACAAGTTCTACCGCGTGGGCGGCGCCGACCGCCGGCGTGCCGGTACCGGGCTCGGACTGGCGATCTGCCGCGGCTTCGTCGAGGCGATGGGCGGCCGCATCGTCGCCGGCAACCGCACCGACCGGCCGGGCGCCACGTTCACCGTGACCCTGCCGGTGTTCGTCGAGGGAAGGACGCCGGCGGAGAGCATGGAATGACCGCTGGTTCCGCCGCCTTGCGCGTACTCGTCGTCGATGACGAACCGGCGATCCTGCGCTTCCTGCGCGCCGGCCTGGGCAGCCAGGGCTACGTCGTGGTCGAAGCCGCCACCGGGCAGGCGGCGTTGGACGCAGTACGACAGCGGCGCGCAGACCTGGTCGTGCTGGACCTCGGGCTGCCGGACATCGATGGCCTCGACGTGATCCGCCGCATTCGCGAAGCTGGCGCGATGCTGCCCATCATCGTGCTGTCGAGCCGCGAGAACGAGGCGGCCAAGGTGACCGCGCTCGACCTTGGCGCCGATGACTACGTGACCAAGCCGTTCGGCATCGACGAACTGCTGGCGCGCATCCGCGCCGCACAGCGCCACAGCCTGCAGCAGCAAGGCGAGCGGCCGGTGTTCCGCGCCGGCGACCTCATGGTCGATCTGGTGCGGCGGATCGTGACGGTGCGCGGCGAGGAGGTGAAGTTCTCGCCGCGCGAATACGATCTGCTGCGGCTGCTGGTGGCGCATGCCGGCAAGGTGCTGACCCACAGCATGATCCTGCGCGAGGTCTGGGGACCCAACACCGACGTGCAGTATCTGCGCATCTACATCCGTGCGCTGCGCCAGAAGATCGAGCGGGATACCGAGAAGCCCGAATATATCGCGACCGAAACCGGTGTCGGCTATCGCCTGCGGGCGCCCGACTGATGCCGCTGGGCGATCTCATCGGCGCGGAGCAGGTCGTGGTAGGGCTGCGCGTCGCCGACAAGGCACAGCTGCTGCAGGAGCTGGCGGGACGCGCGGCCGCCGCGCTGGGGCTGGAACGCCGCCTGATCTTCGAGGCGCTGCAGGCGCGCGAGGCGCTCGGATCGACCGGGCTGGGCCGAGGATTTGCGCTGCCGCATGCACGCCTCGCCGGATTGAACGCACCCTTTGTGCTGTTCGGCCGGCTCGCGCGGCCGATCGACTTCGCCGCCATCGATGAACGCAAGGTCGACCTGGTGGTGCTGCTGCTGAGCCCGCCCGACAACGGCAATCAGCATCTGGCGACGCTCGCGGCGCTGTCACGTCCGCTGCGCGACGCCGGTTTCCTGCAGCGCCTGCGACAGGCTTCGGATGCTCCGGCGCTGCACGCGCTGCTCGTTGGCGCCTGAGGACCGCTCTCCAGCCAGGGCGTTCGCGCCCAAGGCCCGATCGACCCAGGCAGTGGCTGGCCTTACGCAGGCCTGTGCTGCCTCCACGGTCGTGCCGCCTCGAATGCCGCCGCCATGCGCAGCAGTTCGGCATCCGCTCCCGGGCGAGCGACCAACTGGATCGCCAGCGGCATTCCCGCGCCATCGAACCCGCACGGCAGGCTGACCGCGGGGTTGCCGGTCAGGTTGAACGGCATCGTATACGGATACCAGGCGGCACGGATGTTCTCGACCAGCTGGTTGTCGATCTCGATCGGCCCGAAGAAGTCCTGATCGATCGGCACCGCGCTGCGCGACAGCGTGGGCATCGCGACGATGTCGCAGCTGTCGAACCATGCCTGCACCTGCCGGTAGAGTCGCGTGCGCTGGAAGATCGCGTCGTACAGTTCAGCCGCCGAGTAGGTCGCGACGCGGTCCATCTGCCGCACGAAGGTCGGGCACATGATGGCCCGATGCCGCTGCAGGTGATGACCGAACTGCGCCATCCGGTAGGCGCCGTTGTTGACGAACCACACCGCTTCGGGGTTCTCGAACGGCGCTGTCAACTCGCTTACCTCCGCGCCGAGTTCGGCGAACGCCGCCAGTGCGGCCTCGCACGCGGTCAGCACGGCGGACGCCACCGCTGCATTGCCCAGCCTGGCACGCCAGGCGATGCGCACGCCCTTCAGCTCACCGGCCTGTGCCGCGGCGACGAAGTCGGCCTTCGGCCGGCCCACCGTGAGCGGATCGCGCGGGTCGGTTCCCGCCATCGCGTCCAGCATCAGCGCAGTGTCCAGCACGGTGCGCGTCATCGGCGTGGTGTAGGAGATGTTGCCGAAGCCGTCCTGCGCGTATTCCTGCGGCACCACGCCGAGCCCCTGCTTGAAGCCGACGACGCCGTTGCAGGCGGCGGGAATGCGCGTCGATCCGCCGCCGTCGGTGGCGACCGCGATGGGCACGAGTCCGGCGGCGACCGCGACCGCCGAGCCGCCGCTGGAACCGCCCGAACTGCGATCGGCGCGCCAGGCGTTGCGCGTACGGCCGAACAGCGGCGCCTGCGTCAGGCACTGCTGGCCGAATTCCGGCGTCGTGGTCTTGCCGACCACGATGGCGCCGGCCTGCTTCAGGCGCGCAACCGCGACGGCGTCGCGATCGGGGACGTGGTCCTTGAAGATCAGCGAGCCCCAGGTGGTGCGAAGCCCCGCGGTGGGGATGAGGTCCTTCACCGCCACCGGCACGCCGTGCAGCGGCCCAATCGCCTCGCCCCGCATCACCGCAGCCTCCGCCGCGCGCGCGCCGTCCATCGCCGCATCGGCGGTGACGGTGATGAATGCATTGAGCTCCGGCTGGCTGCGCTCGATGCGGTCCAGCGTTGCCCGCATCACCTCGACGGGTGAGACCTCGCGACGGCGGATCAGCGCGGCGAGTTCAGCGGCGGAGAGGTAGGCGAGGTGCATCCGGCACTATCGCAAGGCGTGAATGGCTGACACAAGGCGCATGGCGCGTTGCCCGGCCCCGCGGTTCTCCGTGCCGCCCGTGCTCGCACAAGGCAGAATGGGCACATGAGCGGCGATAGAAGTATTCAGGAATAGTTCATCCTTTTGATGTAGTGATGTGCAAGGATGAGAGGTAATCATCGTAGGGTGCGCATCGTGCTATCCGTAATGTCCATGAAGAGCCGCCGGTCACGGCCGTCCTGTGCTACGTTCCACTCGTGGTAGATCAGGGTCATCGCCTGATTGATACGTGCATAGCACCTGACTCCCTGCAGCTGAGCTTGATCAGAGACAACCTACGGAACTCGCGTCTCCCTACGCCATGGCGATTGGGAAACTGACAAGAATCGCTTCGTTGGCTTGGCTACAGCAGCAACGAGTGGGTCTGGGCTGTCGGTGGCGATCCTTTCTCTCAGGTAGATCACCTCGTGGCCATGCTCTTGGAACGCTCTACCGGCGGAGTCTGGAACGCACTGGTCTATAAACACCCTCAGGACAGGTGTTTCCACCAGTTAAGCCGCTATGCTGCGGCCTGATGGTGGCGCAGCGCAGCCTTCACGTCCTCTGGCGTCAGGTCAGGATACTCAGCGATAATCTGCTCAATCGAGTAGCGTCCTCGTGAAGTCTCCTGATGAAATTACTCGAATGCGAGTGCCAGAGATTGTCCAAGAATTACGGCTTATCCCACGTACCCTGACATGTCTGAATTCTGGGCGGGAACGCCACTTGATTTCGCCTCCATCCCCGGAGTTGGAGATGATCTTGCTAACCTCTTGGCGATCTTTATTGGCCCAGACTTAGGTCCCTCAGCTCCGTGGGCAGTCCCGGGCGGTTGGACGCGCAGCATCTCGAGCACTCGCACTGCAACTACGTCCTTGAACGAGTAGATGCGACTGAACGGCACTCAGGTTCTCGTCCGGAGCTCGGGGCATCCGGTCTTGTCCCAGTAGCGCAGTCTACGCTTCGAGACCCGTTAGCCGCGTGACATGATCCTCGCAGAAGGCGGCGATTACGTCGCTCATTCCGAACATGATCGCCTGCGGCTGGGTGGGCGCTTGCGATCTGGTACCACGTGCTCAATCACCCGGCAATGTTGAGTAATCGGGGCATAACCCCGGGCCGCTGCTACGTCAGGCGTGTCCGCGGCAACGGATGAGGTCTGGAAGCTGGGGGACGGCGGGGCTGCCGCAGACGCCGAGCCTGGCGCCAAGGTACCCAGAAGGCGATGCCGAGCTTGCTGCATGTCTTGGCGAGCCCGAGAAACGCGTCGCGGCAGTCGCGACCGATGTCGCTGTGGGTTCCGCCGCTGACGTGGCGTTGGAGGCAACGGCGTTTTCCGATCCATTGGTGTGCAGCGGAATTTCCGGGTGATCGAGCACCATCGACAGCTCGTCTTTGTTGGCGTGCAGCCGTTTCAGCAGGCGGTCAAGGGTGACGAAGCCTTACGCTGTTAGATGCGAAGCGCGCCCGCAATTCACTGCGTCGACGTCGCGTCGGTTCAGCCGGTAGGCCTTCAGGTCGGCATTCCACCAGATCAGCCCGCGACATGCTGCTGGACGACACGCTGGTGGTCAGTGAACGTCTCCAGCTTGTGCACCAGGCGCTCGGCGTGGATCCAGAGAGTTGCGACGTTGAATTGTCCCGCGTCGTCGCTGACCACTACCGCCTCGCACAGGAACCGATGCATTCACCGCACCCCGTAGCGCCCCCTCAGTGGCGATGGCAATCGGCGATGCCGACCAGCGTGCAGACGCATTCCAGCATGCGCAGAGCGCTGCTCATCGTCGCGGAGACTGCCGCCGCGTGTGCATCGCGCCAGTCGCTGACACGAGCGTTCCGGCCAGGGCATGTTCCCGCATGTACTCCAAGGCTGCATCGTTGATCGTATAGTCGGTGTGACCAGCGCGCAGCAGGTCGAGGAAGTTGAGGCGGCTCTTGCTGCCCGTCGTGCCGAACCAGGCGAAGTTGTCGTTGCCGATCTGCGTGCAGACGCCATTGGAGCCGCGGTGGCGCGCGCCAGTATCGTCCACCGTGATCCAGTCGGCCGTTTCCAGGCCAGCACGCAGCACCTCGCGGGTCTCCGTCAGAAAGTCGTCCTGCCGGTCGATCAGCAGGCGCATGAGCTGACGCTTGGAAATGCTGACCCCAATCGCCTGAAGCTGCGCGACCAGGCGTTCGACCGTCACCTGACCCTGGTGATACTGCATCAGTACGAAGCGACGCAGCTCTGGGCCAAAATGGCCGCGAATGCCGCTGGGCAGCGGCGCCACGATCGTCTCGCCCTGCGGCGTCAGCCAGCGCTCTCGGCGATAGCGTACCACTCGCGCGGTCAGCACCAACTCCTGCACTTGGTAGGGCTCGTAACCTTTGAACTGAGAACCCGTCGGATGCGCCACCCGCAACACCTCGGTCTCGGGCACGACCCGCGCCGTCACCTTACCGCGGCGCCGGCGTTTGGCCCGCTTGCCGCCACGCTTCAACCCCGTCGCGTTCTCCATCCCGCTTGGTTTGATCGACGGCCGGCCCTTGAGGCCCTTCAGCCGGGCGATCTCATCGCGCTGCACCAGCACGATCTGCTTCAGTTCTGATACCTCGCCCAGCAGTTCCACAAACCGAGCTTCCAGCTCGGCACGGGACAAGTCGGAAAAATTGGCCGGCGGTGGCATGCCACAACCGAATTGTACCCGCCCGCGTCGGGGCAAGCGGGAAAATCAAGCCTGCCCCGGGGTTATGCCCCGATTACAATGTTGATATATAAATCATTGTTATTGCACTGGAAGGCAAGCCGCCTGCGGAAGTTAAGCGAACGCCCAGACAGAAGGCCGAAGGGCCAGCCGATGACGCCTGAAGCATCGGGCATGGAGGGACAGGCCCCACAATATGGGAGTATTTTCCTTGACACAACCCGCCTTTGATGTTCTTGTTGCGTTCATGCCTGTCGACGCCCACCCCGCCGCCGCGACCATCGCTACCGATCCACCTCCGGCCAGCGTCGCCGTGCCCAGCCGCATCGGCCGCGTCCTCGGCCTGCTGCGCCGGCTGATCGACTACGGCAGGCAGCTCGCCGTCACCGTCCAGCAGCGCGCCGCCGCTCCGGACTTCGTGCTGTTCGCCAGACCCTTCGGCACCGCCGATCTCGCCGTCATCCTCGCCCGCATCACCGCAGGCCTGCGTCGCGCCGCCGCCTTGGAAGCCGCGCTCAGCCGCCGCGCCGCAAGCGGTCGGGACCTCACGCCCTCGCCCGCCCCCTCTCCCCGCTCCAGCCCGGCCGAGCAGGTTGCGCGGCCGGATGCCCGGCCCGAACCCCGCCACGCCAGGCGCACCGAGGATCCGCATCTCGCGCAGCTTCCCACCGAGCTGGAAATTGCCGCCGAGTTGCGCCGTCGTCCGATCGGCGCCGTGATCGCCGATATCTGCCGCGACTTCGGCATCGCGCCGGGCCGGCTCGACGCGGCGCTCTGGCGCGAACTCAGCCACGCCATCATCACCTATGGCGGCAGCCTCGCCGGCTTCCTCGACACCCTGCATCGGCGTCTGTTCGCCGCCGGCCCCGGCGATCGAGCGGACCTGGCACAGCCAGCGCTACCGCCGCGGTCCGCGGCGCCCGCCACCGGCCCGCCCTGAAATGGTACCGCAAACCACGCAGAACACGCAGAACGGCCGGGCACCCGCCGGGCGGCCTGATGCCGTTTTCGCGTCATCCGCGTGCTTTGCGGTTCCGATCTGCGCTGCCGATCAGATCGGCGCGTACTGCCGGCGCTCCCGACGGTTCAGACGCGGCAGTCCTTCGCCCAGGATCAGCGCCTTGAAGTGCGGCGTCTGCTGATGCGCCTCGTAGGCCGCCGCATCGTCGAACACCTCGAAGAACAGGAAGTGCGCGGGATCGTCGAGCGCGCGGTTCACCGTGAACAGCTGCACGCCGGGCTCCTGTCGCGCCTGCGGCACGAAGCGCGCGAGGATATCGGCAACCGCATCGGCCTCGCCGTCGCGTGCCTCCCATAGCGCGGTCACCGCCAGGCGGCCCGTGATCTTCTGTGACTGCATCGTCTCGTCCTCCTTTGATTGCGCCTTTCGGCACAGAGGACGTAAGCGATCGCGCGCCGCGGATCAGCGCGCTTTGCTTCGGCCCGGAACGAAGGGATCAGTGGCCGGCGTGGCTGCCGGAGAAATCCGGTGCCGGAAGGCCCGACGCCTCGAGCTGCCGCACCAGCGCCTGCTTCAGCCGCTCGAGCCCTGCCTCGGTCGCCGCCTCGGCGCGCGCCACCAGCACCGCCTGGGTGTTCGAGGCGCGCAGCAGCCACCAGCCGTCGTCGGTCAGCACGCGCACGCCGTCCGTCTCCGACACCTTCGCGCCCGCGGCGCGCAGCCGCGCGGCAACTTCTTCGATGACCGCGAACTTGCGCGTGTCGTCGCAGTCGAACCGCACTTCCGGCGTGTTGATCACCTGCGGCAGCTCGTCGCGCAGGTCGGACAGCCTGCGGTCCAGACGCGCCAGCACGCCAAGGGTGCGCACCCCTGCGTACAGCGCGTCGTCGAAGCCGTACCAGCGGTCGGCAAAGAAGATGTGGCCCGACATCTCGCCGGCCAGCGGCGAGCCGGTCTCGGCCATCTTCGCCTTGATCAGGCTGTGCCCGGTGCGCCACATCAGCGGATTGCCGCCGGCGCGCGCGATTTCGTCGAACAGCACCTGGCTCGCCTTGACGTCGGCGATGATCGTCGCACCGGGACGCTCGCGCAGTACGTCGCGCGCCAGCAGCACCAGCAACTGGTCGCCGAACAGGATTTTCCCGGCATCATCGACCAGCCCGATACGGTCGGCGTCGCCGTCGAACGCGATGCCGACATCGGCGCGCCGCGCGGCGACCTCGGCGATCAGCTGCTGCAGGTTCGCCGGTATCGTCGGATCGGGATGGTGCGCGGGAAACCTGCCATCGATCTCGCCGTTCAGCACGACGTGCTCGCCCGGCAGGCCCGCGACGAGACGCTGCAGCACCTCGCCGGCGGCGCCGTTGCCGTTGTCCCACACCACCTTCAGCATCCGATCGCCGCCGTCCCAGTCGGACAGCAGACGCGCCACATAGTCGGCGGAGACATCCACGCGCCGTTCCGGCACCGCGGTCTCGTCCACCACGTCCCCCGCGGCGGCCAGCCCGCCCAGCGTCTTGATCTGCTCGCCGAAGAACGGCTTGCCGGCCAGTACCATCTTGAAGCCGTTGTGGTCGGGCGGATTGTGGCTGCCGGTGACCATCACCGCGCCATCCGCCACGAGCTTCGTCGACGCGTAGTACAGCATCGGCGTCGGGCCACGCCCGATACGAACCGCCTCGACACCGCTGGCGCTCAGGCCCTTCGCCAGCGCCGCTTCCAGCTGCGGGCTGGACAGCCGCCCGTCATAGCCGACCGCGACCGTCCGGCCGCCGCGCCGCGCGACGATCGAGCCGAAGCAGCGGCCGACCGCGAAGGCGTCCGCATCCGACAAGGTGCGGCCGACCGTGCCGCGGATGTCGTACTCGCGGAGCGTGGTCGGATGGAACGCGTGGGTCCAGCCCATCTCAGCAGAACTGCGCGTAGTGCCGCAGGAAGCCGCGCACCGCGTCCGCCAGGTCGGGACGCTTCAGCGCATAGGCGATCTGCGCCTCGAGGAACCCCGCCTTGTCGCCGCAGTCGAACCGCTGACCCTCATAGCGCAGGCCGTGGAACGGCTGTGTGCCGATCAGCTTCGCCATGCCGTCGGTCAGCTGCACCTCGCCGCCGGCGCCGCGTTCCATACGCGCCAGGTGGCCGATCACCTCGGGCATCAGCACGTAGCGGCCGATCACCGAGAGGTTGGAGGGTGCATCCTTCGGCGCCGGCTTCTCGACCAGCCCCAGCACCTCGACCAGCCTGCCGTCGTCCTTGCCGGTGCGCAGGATGCCGTAGCGGTTGGTCTGCTCGCGCGGCACCTCGGTGACCGCGACGACGTTGCCGCCGGTGTCGCGATACACGTCGGCGAGCTGCCGCAGGCACGGCGTGTCGGCCAGCACCAGATCGTCCGGCAGCAGGATGGCGAACGGATCGTCGCCGATGAAGGCGCGTGCGCACCAGATCGCGTGGCCCAGACCAAGCGGCACCTGCTGGCGCACGGTCACGATCGAGCCAGGCTCGACCTGGATGTCGCGCAGGGTCGCCAACTCGGCCGTCTTGTTTCGTTCGCGCAGCGTCGCCTCGAGCTCGAAGGCGATGTCGAAATGCTCGACCAGAGCGGTCTTGCCGCGGCCGGTTACCATGCAGAATTGCTCGATGCCCGCTGCCCTGGCCTCCTCGACGGCGTACTGGATCAAGGGCTTGTCGACCACCGGCAGCATTTCCTTGGCGGTCGCCTTGGTGGCGGGCAGGAACCTAGTGCCGAGACCGGCGACCGGCAGGACGGCCTTGCGCAATGGCTTGATCACGATGAACTCCCTTGTCTCCCGGAAGCAACAATCGATGGCTGGCGGAAATGTGGCGTTAACGTCGGGCGCGGGCGCGACACGTCGGGCGAGACGTATCACGTTGCCGCGCACCCCGTCACGCGTTGCCGCGCCTGGGACGGAGCAGGACGTCGCGCGCCTGGTTGATCCGCGTGGCGAGCCAGTCCGACCCGCCGCTGTCCGGGTGGGCGGTGCGCATCAGGCGGTGATGGGCGGCGCGGATCTCTTCCTCGGTCGCGCCCGGATGCAGCCCGAGGACCTGGTAGGCCTCTTCCGGCGTCATCCCGCTCTGGCGGCGTGGCGGCGGCCGGGCCGTGTTGTCGGACTGCTGCTGTGCCCCAGTGCCCATGCGGTGGGCCTGCCACTGCCGCCAGATCAGCGGGCCGAACATCGCCAGCGCCCCGAGCGCCATCCCGCCGCGGCCGGACAGGATCAGCAGCAGCGCCAGGGCGATGCCGCCAAGTGCGGCGATCCAGGCGAACAGGGACTTTATGGTCTTGACCGAGGCACGCTCGAAGGCGCGCAGCCCGCCCAGGAACAGGAACAAGGTCAGGGCGCCAAGGACGAGCCAGAGCATCCGCGAAGTCTAGCGTTTTGCCGCCCGGTTCTACCACCGCTGCCATTGTCGAACTCAGCCCGGACCGATCGGCGGCCCGCGAATTTCCTAAGTGAGCGCGGGCTGATACGTTGCCGCCGCACAACCATCGGGTGGCGGAATGGGGCGTGCGCACCTTGATCTGCGGCTTCGGTTCGCCGTCACGGGCGTCGCCGGAACAATGCTGCTGGCGGCTGCGCTGGTTGTCGGCTTGAACAGCTTCCTGACCAGGGCGGTGCTGCACCGCGAGGCGACGGCCACCCAGGCGTTCCTGCAAAGTATCGTGGGATACGACAGCGATGGGTTGCGGACCGACACCGGCGGCGGACTGATGTCCGAACTGATCGCCCATATCCGGACGATTTCCGCAGGTGCTGCGCGCGAACCTCTACGGCACCGACGGGCGCATCATGTGGTCCACCGATCAGGACATGACCGGGCGACGCTTCGACAACCCGGATCTGGAAAAGGCGCTGGCGGGTCAGCTGGTCAGCGAGTTCGGCACGCTGGAAGAGGTGGAAAAGGCGGAACACGTCGGGCTTGCCGCCCCCAAAGCAGGCCGCTTCGTGGAAGCATACCTGCCGATGTGGCGAGGGGCGGACATCGTCTATGTCGTCGAACTCTACAAAACCCCGATCGCGCTCGAAACCACCATCGGCCGCATCTTCCGCTTCATCGCGGGATCAGCGGTTCTGGTCGGCATGCTCCCGGTCGCGAGCCTCTATTGGATCGTGCGGCGCGGAGCGCGTCAGATCGCGCAGCAGCAGGCTGATCTCCACCGGATGGCGAGCCTTGCCGGGATAGGCCAGGCGGTCGGCGCCCTGGCGCACGGCCTGCGGCACCCACTCGCGGCGATCCGCCAGATGGCCGAGCGATTGCCGATCGCGCATCCCGCCGACGCCTCGGCGCCGAACCGGATCGCCGCCGGCGTCGATCGCCTCGATCGGTACGCCCGCGAGGTCGCCTCGGTGGCGCAGAGCCGAATCGCAACGTTCCAGCCGGTCGATCCGTTTTTTCTGGTGCGCGGGGCGGTGAGCCGGCAACGCGTCGCGCTCCGAAGCGTCCGGGTGGAGGTCGCCATCGATGACCAGCGGTCGGCCCGGCATCTGGTCGATGTCGATCCGCCGATGCTGGTGCAGGCGATGGCGAGCATCCTGGCCGAAACGTCGCGGGGCGGCGGGACCCTCCGCATCGTCCTGTCGGAACCCGACAGCCGTCACACCTGCATCGAATTCGTCGCCGAGGGTCGCGCGGAGCCCACCGTGCCGGCAGATACGGACAGGCTCGGGCTGACTTTGGCGAGAAGCATGATCGAGCGGTCCAACGGGCGGCTCGACATCCTCAGCCTGGCTGAGAGCGCGGCCACGCTGCGCATCACGCTGCGGGTGGGCGCATAAAGAGGGCGTGCGGCGTTTCCACGGCGCGGTGGTGCTGGCACTGCCCGACGGCAGATTTGCATTGCCTTGCGCAACAAACTCAGCCTAAACGGCACAGTCAATTGTGTCGGCGGCCCTGCCAGGGGCCAGCCGAATGGCCAGCCGCGGGGGATCAAGGCGAAGTGCGCTCGTCCAGGATGAACCAGGGCGGGACGGTCCAGATGCTTCGACGACTGCGGGTCGTCGCAGTTGCCATTCCATTGCTGCTGTTCGGCGCGGCGGCCTGGAAAGATCGGGTGGCCATACTCGATGCCGCCGAGGACGACGGCACGAAGATGGTGGCGCTGGTACACGAGCAGGCGGAAAACCTGTTCACCGGTCACGAGATCATCGTGAACATGATCGTCAGCCGCATGCGGGACAGATCATGGGATTTGGTGGCAGACCCGGCAGATCTCCTGCACGAGCTCGAGGACATCGACCGTCGTCTCGATGGGACTTCGGAGATTTCTCGTCGTCGATGCCACCGGGACCCTGCGCGCCACGACGGTGCCCATGTTGCCGGGGGAGCCACCGCCGGCGGTCGATCCGGAATGCTTTCGCCTGCTCGCCACCCAGCAGACCGAGCGGTGCATCAGCAAACCGCACACCGACGCCGGATCGCAACGCAATGTGTTCTCGCTGAGCCGACGTCTGGAGCGGAACGGCGCATTCAACGGCATCGCGCAGGTCGCCATCTCGGCGGACTACATCGCCCAGCTGTGGGCGTCGACCACCCCCAGTGCCACCGACGTCGTCACCCTGTTCACGTCGGACGGCACGATTCTCGTCCAATCGCGCCCCGAGCCGCAGAGCGAGCCGGACCTGGGCGATCTCGGCAAAGTGCTGCTGTGGCGAATTGCGCAGAGCGAGTCGGGAATTCTCACCGGCCCGGTAACCGCCGGAGGGCGTGATCGGATAACGATCTACAAGAGGTTGGCGGAGAATCAGGCCGTGGCCAGCCTGAGTTTGGACAAGCAGGCAGTCCTCTTCACCTGGTATGCCAACCTGACCGTCTATGGGCTGGTCGCCGCGATCGCTACGGCTGGCATCCTTCTGGCGCTCCGGATCGCGTTGCGCCGCGCCGAGCAGGAACGCGAGGCCGTCGAGTTGTGGCGCACGGAATCCGAGGAAAGGGAAAAGGCGCAGGATCAGCTGCGGCAGAGCCAGAAGATGGAGAGCCTGGGCAAGCTCACCGGCGGAATAGCGCACGACTTCAACAATCTGCTCACTGTCATCATCGGCAACATCGCCATGATACCGCCGGCGCCGCTGGATGCTCAGAACCGCAGATTCAGGCAAAACGCCCTGCGGGCCGGCGAGAGCGCCGCTTCCCTGACGCAGAGGCTTCTCGCATTCGCCAGGAAGCAGGTCCTGCGCCCGCAACCGCTGGATCTTATGTCGGTGGTCGAGAGCATGCGGCCCCTGCTCTTGCGTACAGTGGGTCCGGACATTCGGCTCAACCTGTCATCCGACCGGCATCTCTGGCCGGCGCTGATCGACCTCAACCAACTCGAGCTGGTGATTCTCAACCTGGCAATCAACGCGCGGGACGCCATGCCGTCCGGCGGAACCTTGTCCATCGCCGTGGTAAATGGCGAAGTCCCTTCGATTTCGCCGAACGGTGCTCAACCGCCCGCCAGTCTCATGCCGGGACAATACGTCGTGCTCACGGTCTGTGACACCGGCATCGGCATGGACGCGGCGACCCTGGTGCGTGCCACTGAGCCGTTCTTCACCACCAAGGGCGTGGGCAAGGGTACCGGCCTCGGACTTTCGATGATGCAGGGCTTTGTCCTGCAGTCTGGCGGAGCCACCCGGCTGCAGAGTTCGCCGGGCGAGGGGACATCGATCGAGATGTGGCTCCCGCGCGCCTATGTGGCCCCGGAGGAGTTGCCCAGTTACGGGCGCCAGCACGAGGAGCAAGGCGGCGGAACCCTCCTCGTGTGCGACGACGATCCCGGCGTGCTCGAGCTTGTCTGCGATGCGCTGGAACGCAGCGGGTATCAGGCAGTGCCGGTCAGGAGCGGGCAGGCGGCTCTCGAGGTGCTGCAGCGGGACGAAGCCATAAGCCTGCTCATTGTCGACTTCACGATGCCGGAAATGAACGGTGGCCTGGTGGTCCGAGCCGCGCTCGCCGACCGTCCCCACCTTCCGATCCTTCTCATCACCGGCAACGCCGACACTGACAGCATCCGCGCCGAACTTCCCGGGGTGACGATCCTTTGCAAGCCGTTCACGCCCGATCAGTTGGCCGACAGCGTCGCGGAGTTGCTCGGCAGCGGACAAAGACGAGGCGACGCCACTGAAAACGGCAGGCAAGGCGAGGGCGGCGTCACCGCGTAGGCGCGAGGCAGCGCCGCCCCGCCTGGCGGCTACGCCACGTCGACCTCCAGCGCGGCGAACGCGCTCAGATTGACGATCCCGCGCGCCGTCACACTCGGCACCAGCACGTGGATCGGCTTCGACATCCCGAGCAGCATCGGCCCCACCGGCAGCCCGTCGGACGCCGCCTTCAGCAGGGTGAATGCGATGTTGGCCGCATCCAGCGTGGGCATCACCAGCAGGTTCGCCGTTCCGCTCAGCCGGCTGTCCGGCACCGCGCGTTCGCGGATCGTCTCCACCAGCGCGGCATCGGCATTCATCTCGCCATCGACCTCCAGCGTCGGCGCCCGCTCGCGGAGCAGCGCCAGGGCGCGGCGCATCTTGCGGGCGGATTTCCGAATCACTGGCGCCGAAGTTCGAGTGCGACAGCAGCGCCACCTTGGGCGTGATGCCGAACTCGCTCACCGCCGCCGCCGCCAGCACCGTCATCTCGGCGACCTGCTCGGCCGTGGGGTCGACCACCATCTGTGCGTCGCAGATGAACAGCGGGCCGTGCGCCAGGATGAGGCAGCCCAGACCATAGACGCGACTGGCGTCGGGCCGGCGCGGGATGATCGGCAGCACGTAGCGCACCTGCCGCCACCAGTTCGCGCTGCCGCCGCAGATCGCCACGTCCGCAAGTCCGGCGTGCAGCAGCATCGCTGCCGCGACCGTGCCGCGCCGCGGCAGGCCATAGGCAGCGTCCTCGGGCGGGATGCCACGCCGACCGACCAGCCGCTGGTAATCCGGCACCAGCGGTCCGAACACATCGTCGTCCAGCACCGGGTCCAGCACGCGCACGCCATCCATCAGGTCCAGGCGCAACCCCATCTCCTGGACCTTCCGCTCGATCACTGCCCGCCGTCCGAGCAGGATCGGCCGGGCGATGCCGTCGTCCACCAGGGTCTGCGCCGCGCGCAGCACCCTCTCGTCCTCGCCCTCGCCGTAGACGATGCGGCGAGGCGTCTTGGCCGCGGCCTCGAACACCGGACGCATCAACTGGCCGGAACGGAACACGAAGCGCTCCAGGTCACGCTGGTACTGCACCAGGTCGCGGATCGGCCGGCGCGCGACGCCGCTCTGCATCGCCGCGCGGGCCACCGCGGGGGCGATCTCCAGGATCAGCCGCGGATCGAACGGCTTGGGGATGATGTAGTCGGGACCGAACACCGGCGCCGATCCGCCATAGGCGGCGACCACCACCTCGGACGCCTCCATGCGCGCCAGCGCGGCGATCGCCTCGGCCGCGGCGATCTTCATCGCCTCGTTGATCGTGGTGGCGGACACGTCCAGCGCGCCGCGGAAGATAAACGGAAAGCACAGGACGTTGTTGACCTGGTTGGGAAAATCGCTGCGGCCGGTCGCCACGATCGCGTCGGGCCGCATAGCGGCGACCTGCTCGGGCAGGATCTCGGGATCTGGATTGGCCAGCGCGAGGATCAGCGGCTTCGGCGCCAGCAGCGCCAGCCACTCCGGCCGCAGCACCCGCGGCGCCGACAGGCCCAGGAACACGTCGGCGTCCGCCAGCACGTCGGCAAGCGTGTGCGCGGCGGTGTCGCGTGCGTAGCGCGCCATGTTCGGCAGCATGTCGGCGCGGTCCGTGCGCACGACGCCGTTGATGTCGGTCAGCGTCACGTTCTCTGGCCGCAGCCCCATCGACACCAGCAGGTCGACGCAGGCGAGCGCCGCCGCCCCCGCCCCCGAGGTGACCAGCCGGACGTCCGACAGCGCCTTGCCCTGCAGCACCAGCCCGTTGCGCACCGCGGCGGCGACGGTGATCGCGGTGCCGTGCTGGTCGTCGTGGAACACCGGGATGCGCATGCGCCGGCGCAGCTCCGCCTCGATGGCGAAGCATTCGGGGGCCTTGATGTCCTCGAGGTTGATCGCGCCGAAGGTCGGCTCCAGCGCTGCCACGACATCGCAGAAGCGCGCAGGGTCCTCGGCGGCGACCTCGAGGTCGAACACGTCGATGCCGGCGAACTTCTTGAACAGGACCGCCTTGCCCTCCATCACCGGCTTGCCGGCGAGCGCGCCGATGTTGCCCAGGCCCAGCACCGCGGTGCCGTTGGAGATCACCCCCACCAGGTTGCCGCGCGCGGTGTAGTCGTACGCCGTGTCGGGGTCGGCCACGATCGCCTCGCAGGCCGCGGCGACGCCGGGCGAATAGGCCAGCGACAGGTCGCGCTGGGTGGCCATGCGCTTGGTCGGCTCGATCGTGAGCTTCCCCGGCTGCGGCAGCCGGTGGTAGTCGAGAGCGGCCTTGCGGAAGTCGTCGTCCATCGGCGGTCCACCCGGATGATCCGTTGTCAGGATGAGCGGCCGGGCCCAGGCTGGCAACGGCTTGCAGGCATTCCGGTCGGTGGTGGGGCCGCACAGCGATGAAGTTCGATCAGGTCCACAGCCTGCTGTTGCGGTGCCAGGATGAGACCAGGCAGCTCCTGGTGCTGCTGTCCGAGGCGACGCTGCGTGAGGTCTACCACTGCGTCATCGCGACCAGGGCGCGCGACTGCCTGGAACTCGGCACTGGCTTCGGCGCGACCGCCTGCGTCATGGCGGCGGCGATCGAGGAGATCGGCGGCGGCACCGTCACCACCGTCGATCACATGCACCGGTTTCCCGTCGGGGTCGTCGAACTGGCGCAGATCACGGGACTGAGCCGCTACGTCAACGCGGTCGTGCACCGCCGAGGCTATGACTGGTTCCTGCTGGGTCTGCTGCGCGACCGTACCATCGGCGGTGTGTGCGAGCCCTGTTTCGATTTCTGCTACCTGGACGGCGCGCATGAATGGGAGCCGGATGCATTGGCCGCGTTGCTCATGCCCAGGCTGCTGCGGCCAGGTGCCTGGCTGATGCTGGACGACCTGAACTACCGGTTCCGCGGCACCGAGACCGGACCGGACGCCACGCGCTCCCACTGGTCGGATGACGAGCTCGATACCGCGCATGTCGGCATGGCGTACGATCTGCTGGTCAAGACCCATCCCGACCTTACGCAGTTCATGCTGTCGAACACCGGGCATATCGGCTGGGCGCGCAAGGCGGGCGGCGCATCGGCCGAGTGGCTCCCGAACGGCGTGGCGCTCGGACCGATCGCCGGTGCGTGGAGCGAGAGCTTCGACGGCGTCACCGTGGTCGGGGGTGCGTCACACAACGCAGGTGTGTCCATCGAACCGGGCCTCGGCGCCTGCATACGTTCGACGATCATCGACCCGCATGTCACCATCCGAAATCCGCTCTCGCCACCTCGCCCGATCGACTACGTGACGCTGCGCCTGAGGATGCTGGCGCCGGACATGGAAACCGTCCAACTGTTCTGGGTCGGCGAGGGTGACGCGTATTTCAGCGAGGAGCGGAGCACGCGCTGCATCGTGCGGTCGTCGAGCGGCGTGCAGGACCTGACATTCGCCATCCCAGGCTCGCCCGGTGCGAGAACGATCCGCCTGTTCCGTCTGGATCCGGCCGATGGTCCCTGCGTCGCTGTCCTCGACCGCATGACGGTCGGGGGGCGATGAGAACCGCCGGTCAGCTATCGGCCGGCGGGTGGCTGCCGCGATCGCAGGCGGGCGAGGATCGTCATGAGATTCTGCGACGTGAACGGCTTCTGCAGGACCGGCACATCGGCGTGCGTCGTGGCCGTGCCCGCCGAGCCGTAGCCGGTCACGAAGGCGAACGGGATGCCGCGCGTCTGCAACAGGTCCGCCAGCGGCCACGCCGGAATGCCGCGCAGATTGAGATCGATGAAGGCAAGGTCGAACGTACGGCTGCGCGCCAATTCGAGCGCCTCGTCAAGCGTGCCCACCGTTGCGGCCACCCGGCAGCCCGCCTCCTCCAGCATGTCCTGCATCAACATGGCGATCAGCTCCTCGTCCTCGACCAGGAGAACGTCGCATCTTGGGTCTGTCGTTTGCGCCATTGCGAGCTGCCGGTGCCCTTCGCTGCCCGGACACTGCTCCGGCAACCCGTTGGAAACAATCGACACTGTCGCCACTTATGCGTGACCGGCTCAGCTTGCAGCCGGCGCTGGAGGGGCGCAGGGGTCGGTGGTGCGGTCGAGAAAACTCGAACTTCCACGGGGTTACCCCCACAAGCACCTCAAGCTTGCGCGTCTACCATTCCGCCACGACCGCCCGGGCAGGCGCCGGGATATACCGGATGACCGACAGCGCTTCAATTGCCGCCATGACCCCTGAATGGCGCGTTGCCGGAGGGCTTACGCCCTACCCCGATGCGGTGGCGCGCATGCAGGAGCGCGTCGCTGCCGTCCGCGCCGGCACCGCACCGGAACTTGTCTGGCTAGTGGAGCACCCGCCGCTGTATACCGCAGGCACCTCCGCCCGGCCGGAGGATCTGACCGCTCCTGGCCGCTTCCCCTGCTTCGCCAGCGGACGCGGCGGGCAGTGGACCTATCACGGCCCGGGACAGCGCGTGGCCTATGTCATGCTGGATCTCAACCGCCCGCACGGCACTGCACCGGCGCGCGATGTGCGCTGCTACGTCCATGCGCTCGAGGCGTGGCTGATCCGCGCGCTGGCCCGGTTCGGCGTGGCAGGCGAGCGGCGGCAAGGCCGCGTCGGGATCTGGACCGTGGACTCGGTGACCGGCGGCGAAGCGAAGATCGCCGCAATCGGTGTGCGCGTGTCGCGCTGGGTCAGCTGGCACGGCGTCGCGCTGAACGTGTCGCCGGACCTCGGCCACTACGCCGGCATCGTGCCCTGCGGCATCCGCCAGCATGGCGTCACCAGCCTCGCAGCCCTGGGCATCGAGGCGACGATGACCGACGCCGATGACGCGCTGCGCGCGGCCTGGGACGAGGTGTTCGAGGACGGCTCTCCGCAGCCCGGCTGCACGGTTACGCCGTAGGCACCTGCCGGAACCCGAAATGCTCGGGTGGATCGGCCATGTCCTCCTCGATGCTCTCGACCGAGGCCATGCGCGGCCCGCGCCGGCAGAGCCGCAGGAGCTCTTCGACCGCCGCGGTGTCGCCGGCCACCAGCGCCTCCACCGAGCCGTCGATCCGGTTGCGTACCCAGCCCGATATGCCCAGGGCCTGCGCCTTTTCCAGCATCCAGATGCGGAAGCCCACGCCCTGTACCCGGCCGCTGATGATCAGGCGCTTGCAGGCCATCTCCGCTCCACCGGTCGCGTCAGCTGCAGGAACCGCTCAGCCAGCTCGATGTCGGCGGCGATCGCGGCCCGGCGCGCGGCAGCTTCGGCGTCCTCGCCCCAGGCTTCCGCCTGGAACAGCTCGTCGAGAACGCCGAGGGTGTGCGCCGTTTGGGCGTCGATCCGGCCGTCGGCCATGGCCAGCCCGAGAACCAGGCTGCCCAGTGCCGGCACCGCAACGCCCAGCGCCGCCAGTGCGGCGATGTCGAGCCCGGCCACCGCACGACGCAGTGCGGCAACGCTGTCGCGGTGCTGCTTCACGTAGGCCACGCCGCAGCCGACCCTGAGCGGCGCGTCATAGGCGAGAGCCACCCAGTCGAGCCACGGCTGCCAGGCGCGCTGCTGGCGGTCCACCAACTCCCGCGGCCTTTCGGCGCGGTAGCAGAGCAGGTCGCTCTCGGCATAGCGGGCGATGGCATCGACGGTCAGCGCCGGGTCGGGCGCAATACGCTGCAGCGCCGTGCCGGCCAACCGGGTGAGCGGGGTGTCGGCGAACGACATCTCACCGCCCTTGTCGCCGCCCGCCGACTGCCATTCGTCGGCGATTGCGCGGGCCAGCGGTTCAGGTTCGACCGTCAGCACCGCTCCGCCCGGCAGGTGCATCGGACGACCATCGAGCAGGATGGTGTAGCCCGTCTCGCCGGGTGCGACCGACGCCTTGTCCCAGAACCGCTTCACGGCCGGGCCCTCACCGGAGCAGCTGCTTCAGGACGCTGCCGAGGTTCGGCGGCTTGGGCGGCGCCTGCTGCGGCGGCCCCTGCGCGGCGGGGGCCGCACCACACTCGCCCGATCCGCCCAGAATCTGCTTGCCGCCGAGGGCGCCGGCGATCATTCCGAGCGGCGTGGCGTTGCCGAGGACGGCACCCGCCATCGCGCCGGCATTCCCGGCGACCGCCGAGGCGTCGGGTACGGTGGCCGGCGCGCGCCAGGGCCCGCTGATCCGCATCGGCACGACAATGCCGGTGCCGGCCAGCCTGGCCTGCGGGCGAATGTGCAGGTCCAATGTCTCGGCGCCGAGGTTCACGCTGCCACCTCCATCCATCGACAGCAGCGACGATGCGAACACGAAAGAGCGCAGCGCGGCAATCCCATGGCTGGCATCGATATGGGCAGCGAAGCATCGGATCTCGCTTGCGCCGCCGCGGCCGACGAGATCGAGCAGATTGACCGTGCGCAGCACCGATCCGAGCGTGCTGCCGAGCAGGCGGTTGTCGATGCTGCCTCCGCCCATCGAAAGGGTGGCGGACCCGTCCAGGCTGGAAGCGATCGCATGCAGCGTCGCCCCGGTCCCGTGCAGGTCGGCATGCACCTGCATCGTGCCGGAGACGTAGGCCGGCTGCCTCAGCGCCGCCAGAACGGTCTGCACCGCCAGCGCCGCGCTCTGCAGCCGCAGCGCCACCACCGGGGTCGGCTGCGAGGCGTCCACGCTGAGCGCCGCATCGATATGGCCCTCCGGCAGATCGGCCGATAGCGGGTCGAGCCGCAGCCGGCCGCCGTGCAGGTCGATGTGCGTGGTGATCCCCAGGTAGGTGCCGCCGCCCCAGGCGAGCTCGGCGATGCTGAGCTTCACATCGGCATCTGCAAGGTGAAGCGTCGCAAGCGGGATCGGCGTATCGGGAATCACGTGTCCCGCAGCGGCCTGTGCAGGTGCAGCGGCCGGTGCAGGCGGCGGGGCAGCCGGGGCCGCGCCGGCGGGCGGCGGCGGCCGGTGCAGCGCCGCGAGCAGCACGTCGAGATCGACCTTCTCGGCCGCCGCGGCCGCCTGCACCGAGGCACGCCCGTCCGCACCGCGCGCCGCGGTCCCCTTGACGGTCAGATTCGAACCCAGCGCATGGATGACGAGATCGAGCGGAACCGGTCCGGAGGCGCGTCCCGCGAGTAGCGCCGCAAGGGCACCCGTCGAACCGGTGACGGTCGCGGGCACGCCGGCGAATTCGCCCTTTGCCGAAAGCTGCACAGGCTGGTCGAGGCGCGGGGCGGTGACGTCCACCTGCTCGATCCGCAGCCCGGAAAGTTCGGACGCGCCGATATGCAGTGTCAGGCCAGACACCTCGGGCCACGCCGCGCCGGCGTCGGTTACCTCCGCGGCCAGGACGACATCGCGCAGTGGCGGCAGGTGCGCACCCGGCGCGAATACCGCGAGAGCCGCCAGGTCGGGCACGGTGGCGGCGACCTTCAGCCGGTAGCCGCGCGCCTGCATCGGCTGCGCGATGCTGCCGCCCACGTCCAGCCTGGCGCCCGCCGCCTCGAGGCGCGCCTGGACGGGCCAGCCGCTCGCCGCGCTCCCCTGCAGCACCGCCAGCGGGCCGAACCTGCCGGTGAGGGTGAATGGCGCGGCGTCGTAGGTCGCCGACAGGGACAGCGTGAGGTCGGCGTCGGGCGACGGTGCGGTGGCGCGCAGGCTGGCGACCCCGAGCACGGCGCTGCGGTTGGTTCGGCCATCGCGCCAGGTGACGGTGCCGTCCTCGATCCGCACGTCGGCGGCGCTGAGCCGGGTGGCTGCCCCGTCGGACGCGCCTCCCGTCGCGGATGATGGTGTCCCGGCGGGCCTGGCCTGTGGCGTGAACTGCCAGTTGGGCCGGCCCTGCGCATCCGTCTCAAGAATGATGTCGGGCTTCAGCAGCACCAGCCGATCGATCTCGACGCGGTGGTGCAGCAGCGGCAGCAAGGCGAGCTCCGCGTCCAGCCGCTCGAGCGTCGCCATCTGCGGGCGCGAGAAGCCGGGGGGATTGGCCAGGCTCACGCCCTGCGCGACCAGCGTTGGCCGCAGCGACAGACCCAGCCGGAGGTGGCCTGCGATTGTCAGGTCGCGTCCGGTGGCCTGCTTCACCGCGGCGACGATACGCGGCTTGAGGCTGTCAGGATCGAACGTAACGGCCACAACCGCGGCGCCGGCGGCGACGAGGACCACGAGACCGGCCAGCGACCACAGGCCGATGCGCACCAGGCGCGGGAGTGCCCGCCTTGCCATCGCGTCCCTGTCCTCCCCTCAGTGCCGCTGCGGCGGTCGTGCCGCGGGGGCGTGAAAACCCAGCGTGCGGAACGTCGCCGTCATGTGGGGCGGCAGGTTCGCCTCCACCAGCAATGTTCCGCCGGCAGGATGGGGCAGGCGCAGCGCGCGGGCGTGCAGGTGCAGCTGGTCGGACAGGCCCGCGACCGTGGCGGCAAAGGCGTTGTTCTGGTCGGGGCGGGCGTATTTCACGTCGCCCAGGATCGGCGCGCCCAGTGCGACGCAGTGGACGCGCAACTGGTGCGTGCGGCCGGTCAGCGGCGACAGCTCGAGCCAGGCCAGCTTCTGCCCGGCGTGGTCGAGAGTCCGGTAGTCGGTGATGGCACGCGCGGCGTCCTTGTCGTCGCGCTCCGCCGGCTCGGTGCGTTCGCCGCGTGCGCCGCCGATGCGCCGCAGCGGCAGGTCGATGCGCCCTTCCGACGGGATGGGCCGCCGGGCGACGACGGCCCAATAGGTCTTCTCCACCTCCCGGCTGCGGAAGGCCGCGGCGAGCTTCGCCGCCGTGCCGGGGGAACGGGCGAGCAGCAGCACGCCCGATGTGTCGCGGTCCAGCCGGTGCACCAGGCGTGGGCGGTCCGGCGCACCGAAGCGCAGCGCGTCGAGCAGTGCGTCCAGGTGGTGCGTGATGCCGGGTCCGCCCTGCACCGGCATGCCGTGCGGCTTGTTCAGCACCAGCAGCTGGTCGTCGCGATGGATCACCAGTCGCTGCAGGTCGCGGGCGGCGTTCTGATCGATTTCCGGCTGCGGCTTGGGGGCGGGCGCCTCCGGCAGCGGCGGGACGCGCACCGACTGGCCGGCGGCGAGCCGGGTCGCTGCGTCGGCGCGGTGGCCGTCGACGCGCACCTGTCCGGTGCGGCACAGCTTCTGGATCGTGCCCTGGGTGACGCCAGGAAAGTGTCTGCGGAACCAGCGATCCAGGCGGATGTCGGCCTCGTCGTCAGAGACGGTGCGTAACCTCACCTCTCCCGACCCCTCCCGGAATGAAAGGGGGAATGTTCCGCTCACAACGGTATCGCCAGCAGCGTGTCGATCTTGTCGCTGTCCAGCACGACGAGCCGCTCGGTGAACCGGAATGGGGTCCGCGACGCGTCGATGCGGTCCAGGTAGCGCCCGCTGGCGAACAGCGTGGTCACGCCGTCATGCATGATGCGCGCGGCGATGAAGTGCGAGTGTACCACCGCCACGTCGCCCTCGACGGACTTCAGCCGGATCGGCCCGACGACGTGGCGGTAGCGGTGCGGCTCGAAGATGTTGGCGCGGCGGATCGAGAACACGCGGTCCAACAACATGCCGCGTGACGCCGCGTACATCACGCCCTGGCGCATCCCGGCCGCGTGGTTGGCGCGGCTGATCACCAGGTAGCGGCACGGATCGGCGAACAGCTCCGGCCATTCCTCCAGCCGGTCCTCGTCGATGCGTTCGGCGTAGTCGCCGATCAGCTCGTGGATACCGAGACGCAGCGCGGTGTCGTCCATCACTCGCCCATCAGCGTGCGGTAGTGCTTCCAGAAGCCGCGGATAGCCGCCTCCGAGGCGCGGAAGTTCTGCGATTCCGCCTCGTGGCCGCCCATCATCACCAGGCCGGCGCCGTCGTCGTTGTACTGCAGCGCGCGCTGCACGAAGCCGCCGACGCAGCCATCCTCCATCGAGATGTAGCCTGCCGCGCCGATCAGGTTGCCCTGGCGCAGCCGGCGCTCGGTCATCGCTTCGTCATCGGTGTCGAAGCCCAGGTGGATCCATTCCAGCTCCGCCTTGTCCACGCCGCGTGGCCGGATCACCCGCACCGCGATGGTGTTGCGCACCTGCTGCAGCACCATGCCCGGGAAGATGGTGAGGATCTGCACCGAGACGCCATCGCCGTACTCGTCGATCAACTCCACCACCGAGCGGTCCTGCAACTGGAACTCGCTGTCAGCGCGCAGCTGTGCCGCCTTGTAGTCGGCATCCTCGGCCGCATAGTCGAGCTTGGCGTAGCTGTAATGGTTGCCGCCCTGCCGATCGATGTAGATGCCGCCCGGCATGCTGAGCCGGTTGATGCGGAACGTCGTGAGAAACAGGTGCAGGATCGAGGCGTGGTAGGTGTCCTTCACGTTCTCGAAGTAGAGCTTCCAGTTGTTCGGCATCACCTGCGTGCTGCGCCCGAGCAGCACCGGCGTGCGGTTCATCACGCGCAGCAGGCCGCGGGTCACGTCGGGACCGAGATAGGTCTCCAGGTCAGGTGCCGCGTCGCTGAACGTGCCGAATACCAGGCCGCCAAGTTCGGCCACGCGCAGGCGCTGCAGCCGGTGTTCCTCCTTGCGGAACTCGGGCGGCATGCCGCCCTGACGCTTGACGCCGTGCTCAAACGCCACGCCGGTGAGCTGGCCGGAGAGGTCGTAGGTCCAGCCGTGGTAGATGCAGGAGAATTCCTTCACGCAGCCTGCGCGCTCGATGCACAGCAGGTTGCCGCGATGGGCGCAGCGGTTGACGAAGGCGTTGATCGCGCCGGCGGCGTCGCGCACGACGATCACCGCGGTCTCGCCGATCGTGGTGGCGACGTAGTCGCCGGGCTTCGCAAGCTCGACCGCGAGGCAAAGGTAGTTCCAGGTCGGGCCTTTGAAGATGCGCTCCTGCTCGCGCTGGTACTGTGCAGGGTCGGTGTAAATCCGGAACGGCACCTCGCTGACGCCGTTGGACGGCCAGGCGACGCGGGGTTCCGCGGTCAGACCGGACTGGGACATGGAATGCGCTCCTCCTCCCGGTGGGTGCGGCGGTAGGGAGTCTTAGACGGCGCGTAGGGGGACGGGAAGCTGGCGCGCCGGCACTGGAGGCACATCCGCTTGGCCACCGGACGGGTTTGGCCCCTGTAGCGACGGTTCGTCCCGCGGCGATTTGCGCAATTAATCCAGGCACGCTGACCCATGATAGCGTCATCGATGCTGGTCGTATTGTCGCTGCACAGTACCATATCATACACACTTGCCCACTCAGACCGCCTGGGATATATCCAATGAACAATACCGAAGTGCGCCGGTCCCTGGAGATGGCCATCGTGGACACCGTGCGCGAGCCCCTCATCGTACTCGATGAGGCGTTGCGAGCCATCGTCGCAAGCCGATCATTCTATCGCGCATTCCAGGTGCGGCGGGAAGACACCGAGGGCCGTCCATTCTTTGAATTGGGCAACGGGCAGTGGAACATCCCATCACTGCGCAAGCTGCTCGAAGAAATCATCCCGCAGCATACCACCATCGAAGAGTACGAGGTCCAGCGCGACTTCCCGACGCTTGGTCGCCGCACCATGCTGCTGAATGCGCGCAAAGTGTTCTACGAAGGCAACAACAGCACCAGCGTACTGGTGGCCATGGAAGACGTCACCGAGCGGCGTGCTCTGGAGCGCGAGAAGGACGAGCTACTGCGGCAGAAGGACCTCTTGCTGCAGGAGATGCACCACCGCGTCAATAACAGCCTCCACATAATAGCCAGTATCCTGCTGCTGAAAGCCCAAACGGTCCAATCGGAGGAAACCCGTCAGCACCTTGAGGACGCCCATGAGCGGGTCATGGCAGTCGCGACAGTGCAGGAACAATTGCAGCCCTCGTCATTTGGGGCGCAGATCGAAGTGGCGACATATTTGAAGAGGCTTTGCGAGAGTCTGGCTGCATCAATGATATTGGACGATCAGCCGATCTCTCTCCGGGTCGAAGCCAATGATGGAACGACGACATCCGAGCAGGCAGTCAGCATTGGTCTGATCGCCGTGGAACTGGTGATCAATGCGCTCAAACATGCGTTTCCCGGCGGCGCGAAGGGCACGATTGTCGTAGGTTTCGAATTCAAGCGAGACCGCGTGGCGTCTTTACGTCTCCGATGATGGCGTGGGGATCAGCAGCCGCCTGTCGGACGGATCTGCGAGAAGCGGCCTTGGCACGAGCATTGTCGAGGCGCTGACCCGGCAATTGGGCGGGCGGGTTGTCACTTCGGCGACGTTGCCCGGAACGACAGTCTCGGTGACCGTGCCGCGATCGGCGTGACCGCTCAGGCGGCGACGCCCGCGAATGCTGTGTTGATCGCTCCGCTGAGCTCGGCCAGGCGAAATGGCTTGCGGAGCACCGCCGCGTCGGGCCTAAGCGCCTTGATCCTGTCCGGTGTCCCCACTGACAAACACGTGCGGCAGCGGCCCGGCAAGGAGAATTTCGTCAACCGCCGCCATGCCGTTTCCCTGCCGCAACCCGCCATCGACGATCATCATGTCCGGTCTGTGATGGCTGGCCGCAGGCCACGGCGTCGGCCTGGGTGGCCGCCGTGTCGCACACCTCGTGGCCCATCGCCGTGAGCAGTTCCCCGAGAACCATGGCGATCAGGGCATCGTCCTCGACGACGAGAATGCGAAGTGGTTTCATTTCATTTGCGCCCCCTTATCAGACGCAACTTAGGCTTGAACTCCTCCTGAATCCCACAGCACCAGATCGTTGAGACCAGCACAATGTCGTGATGGAGGGAACGTTTCGCCTGTCATTTGGGCGAAACCCGGGGGCACTGCGCTGAGCCCGTCACATTCATGACGACGACGCAAGAACCGTTCAGGCGGGCATAATCTTCACCATTGGATTGGCCGGATCTTCGTCGGCGCACGGCCTTTCCAGCGCCTGCGATACGCGCAGGAGTCCCGCCTGGGGATAAATTTGATAGTACGATTGGATCAGTTGTTTCCGCCATATGCATTGTTGTAGGAACTGTAATAAGGAGAATAGTATGGCCGATTGCTGTACGAATTGCTGTAATAAGTGCGCGGATGACCGGCGTAGTAACTATTGGGATAGGCGTAGCCATAATCGCCCGACGGGTAGCTGGAGTAGCCGACGCACCCGCCCAACGCGGTCACCAGTACCAGCGCAGCAAGAGGGACCATGCGGCTTCGGACTGCTGTGAACTTCGGGTCTCGCATAACGTGTTCCTCGCTTCCATCATTTGCTATAAACGTAGTGCGTAATGAAAGCGTCGGTTTGATCACGCGTTCACCATAGCGCGGAGGGTGACCCTTTTGTCGCTCGGGTGGCGGATCGTCTTCCACCGGCCTACCTGGGAGGGTCATCGTCGCCTCTTCGAAATGGTAGGACGAAGGGTGCGGCGCAAGGCAGCAGCACGACATCGTGTCTGCTCGATCAGATGTCCTGCCGCAACCATCAGTCGGGCCGGGGCGGGCTGCTTCCCGCATGGCCGGCGGCCACGGCGCGGAAGACCGATCCGCATCGCCATCCTTGCCGAAATTCAGCTGCATCACGCGATTGGCGCAGTGCTGGCGCCGGTCGGTGGGACACGTCCAGGCGAGCGAGGGAATAGCGGGAAGGTGTTGCGCTCGGGCGATGTTCATGCCGCGATCATGATGCTTGCCAGCAAGGGGAACAGTGCATTGAGCTTTTCGGCCATTTTCGCGCGGGGCGTCGCATTGGTGGGTGCAGCCGCGATCCTGACCCGGCGCCTGACCGACGGCGACCACGAACCGGCGTGGGGCAGCGCCCCGGCGATACCCAAGGCGAAATCGCAGGGCAGCATCCCGACCCTCAAGATGCCGACGGCCAGGGGATGGAGCGACGGTCAGATGCCGGTCGCGGCTCCGGGTCTCAGGGTCAACGCGTTCGCCAGCGGTCTTCGGCATCCCCGCTGGATCGAGGTGCTGCCGAATGGCGATGTCCTCGTCGCGGAATCCACCAGCGTGCCCAGGGAGGCTGCAAGGTCGCTGTTCGATCATGCGATGATCAGCACCATGCGGCGGGCCGCCGCGGTCGGCGTCAGTGCCAACCGCATCACGCTGCTGCGCGACACGGATGGCGACGGGGTCGCGGACGTCCGCGAGACGTTCCTCGAAGGACTGAACCAGCCGTTCGGTATGGCGCTCATCGGCGATATGTTCTTCGTCGGCAACACCGACGGCGTGGTGGCGTTCCCCTACGCGGCGGGTGCGAGCCGCATCGCCGCGCCGGGCCGCAGGCTCGCCACGTTCAGGCCGGCCGGTCACTGGACGCGGAGCCTGCTGCCGAGCCCCGACGGGCGGCAGCTGTATATCGGTGTCGGCTCGCTCACCAATATCGGCGAGGGCGGCATGGAGGTCGAAGCCGGCCGGGCCGCCGTCCACGTGCTGGATCTTGCGAGCGGCGAAAGCCGCATCTTCGCCTCGGGCCTGCGCAATCCGGTGGGCCTGGCCTGGGAACCGCAAACCGGCGTTCTTTGGACGGTGGTCAACGAGCGGGACGGCCTGGGCGACGAGACGCCGCCCGACTACCTCACCTCGGTGAGCGATGGCGGCTTCTACGGCTGGCCCTATTGCTACTGGGGACAGACTGTCGACGACCGCGTGCCGCAGGATCCCGCGGCGGTCGCGCGTGCCCTGACGCCCGACTACGCGTTGGGTGGACACACGGCGTCACTCGGCCTGTGCTGGCTGCCGTCCGGCACGCTTCCCGGGTTTCCCGATGGCATGGCCATCGGCCAGCACGGTTCATGGAATCGCAGCAAGCTGAGCGGCTACAAGGTGGTGTTCGTGCCGTTTGCGGACGGACGTCCGGCGGGACCGCCGCGCGACATCCTCTCCGGGTTCCTGTCCGCCGATGAACGCGCGTCCTACGGACGCCCGGTCGGCGTGACCATCGGCCCCGACCGCTCGCTGCTGGTGGCGGACGACGTGGGCGATGTGGTCTGGCGCGTCACCGGCGGATAGCGGAAGCGGAAAGCACGGCGCAGGGTGACAGGAAGCTGGCGAATAGCAGTGGATCCGGCCCGCGTGAGTGCCCGCGGGCCGGCCCTGGTCGGTCAGTGGGTGATGAAGTCGGCGGCCACCAGGTTTGCCTTGGTGACGTTGGTAAGGGTCAGTGTGCTCGCGCCAGCGGTGATGACAGTGTTGTTGCCCACCTGGGTCGCCGCCGCCTGCATCGCCGCGAAGGTGGCGAAGATCGAGGAGGCGAAGTCGAGCACGTCGTGGCCGCCTGCGGCACCGGCGGTGAAGTCGGTGATCGCGTCCACGCCGAACCCTGCATTCATCGTGAAGGTGTCGGCGCCGGCACCGCCGGTCAGCGTGTCGTTGCCGGTGCCGCCGGCGATCACGTTGGCGGCGGCGTTGCCGATGCCGGTGAAGTTGCCGGCGCCGATGAACGTCAGGTTCTCGACGTTGGTTCCCAGCGTATAGCTGTTGACCGCCGCCAGCACGGTATCGGTTCCCGCGCCGTTGTTCTCCGTCGTCACGTCGCCCAGGTTGCGGACGACGTAGGTGTCGTTGCCCGCGCCGCCGACCAGCGTGTCGACCCCGGTGGTGTTCTTGCCGCCGTCCAGCGTGTCATTGCCGGTGCCGCCGGTGATCGTGTTGACCAGCGCGTTGCCGGTTCCGGCGAAGTTGCCCGCGGCGCCGGAGAAGGTGAGATTCTCCACGTTGGCGTCGAGGGTGTAGCTGCTCAGTGTCGTGCGAACGGTGTCGGTTCCTCCGCCTGCGGCCTCGGTGATGACGTCGCCCGCGTTCGACACGTTGTAGGTATCGGCGCCGGCGCCGCCGATCAGCGTGTCCACGCCGATGCCGGCGGTGTTCGTGCCGTCTGTCAGCGTGTCCGCACCGGCGCCGCCAATGATCACGTTGGCCAGGCTGTTGCCGGTGCCCACGAATGCGGCGGCCCCGGTGTAGGTCAGGTTTTCCACGTTGGTGGCCAGCGTGAAGCTCGCCAGCGCCGTGCGGACCGTGTCGGTGCCGCCGCCGGCGGCCTCGGTCACCACGTCGCCGGTGTTGGCCACGACGTAGGTGTCGTCGCCGGCGCCGCCGATCAGCGTGTCCGCCCCCGTGGCATTCGCGCCGCCGTTCAGCGTGTCGTTGCCGGCCCCGCCAGTGAGCACGTTGATCAGGGCGTTGCCGGTGCCGGCGAAGGCGGCGGCGCCGGTGTAGGTCAGATTCTCCACGTTGGCGGCGAGCGTCAGACTGGCGAGCGCCGTCCTCTCGGTATCCGTGCCGGCACCGGTCGCCTCGGTCACCACGTCGCCTGCGCTATTGACGACGTAGGTGTCGTTGCCGGTGCCGCCGATCAGCGTGTCGACCCCGGCCGCGTTCGCGCCGCCGTCCAGCGTGTCGTTCCCCACGCTGCCGGTGATGACGTTGACCAGACTGTTGCCGGTGCCGACGAAGCTGGCTGACCCGGTATAGGTGAGGTTCTCCAGATTGGCGCCCAGGGTGTAGCTGCCCAGGGCCGTCCGCACCGTATCGGTCCCACCGCCGGCGGCCTCCACCACGACGTCGCCGATGTTGGACACGGCGTAGGTGTCGTTGCCGCCGAGACCGACCAGGGTGTCCACCCCGGCCCCGGCGGTGTTGGCGCCGCCGGTCAGCGTGTCGGCACCGGCACCGCCGGTGATGACGTTCGCCAGCGAGTTGCCGGTGCCGGCGAAGGCGACGGCCCCGGTGTAGGTCAGGTTCTCGACGTTCGCTCCCAGGGTGTAGGTGGCGAGGTTCGTCAGCACCGTGTCGGTGCCACCGCCTGCCGCTTCGTTAACGACATCGCCCGCCGCATCGACGACGTAGGTGTCGTTGCCGCCGAGACCGGTCATCACGTCGCTGCCGGTGCCGCCGTCGAGGATATTGTTCGCGGTGCTGCCGGTCAGGGTATCGTTGCCGCCCAGCCCGAGGATCAGGTTGGGCACGCCGGCAAACCCGGTCAGCGTGTTGACGGCCGCGGTGCCGACAACGACCCCGGCGGACTGGCCGCCGGACACGTTCCCGGCCAGGTCGCGCGAGGTCACGGTCACGTTCGTCGAGAAGCCCGAGGTCGGGTTCGGCGTGACGGTGAACGTCCAGGTGCCGTTGGCGGCGGCGGTGACCGTGCCGAGTGTGGTCGCGCCGTTGGACAGCAGCACCGTGCTGCCGGCCTCCGCGGTGCCCGACAGCGTGTAGTTGGTCAGTGCGGTGGCGGTTGCGTTGTAGGTGATGCCGCCGATGGTCGGCGTGACGGGTGCCACGGTGTCGAGCGTATAGGCCAGGTTCGCGGTCTGGGTGTTGCCGGCGAGGTCGGTGCCGGTGACCGAGACGGTGTGCAGTCCCTGGGTCGGGTTGAACGGCGTGTAGCCCCAGATGCCGGCGGCGTTGGTGGCGATCGATCCGGCCAGGACACCGTCGATGGTGACCTGCACGGACGCGTTCGGATCGCCGGTCCCGGTCACCGTCGCGACATTGGTGATCCGGTCCGTCGCCGACGCGCCGGTGTCGGACACCAGCGCGACCGTCACCGGCGGCACCGTCGTGTCCAGCGTGAACGCGAGCGTCGCACTTGCGCTGTTGCCCGCCAGGTCGGTCTCGCTGACGACGACGCTGTGGCTGCCGTCGGCGAGCACCGGGGCGAAGCTCCAGGCGCCCGTCGCCGCATCGCCGGTGGCGACCTGAACCGCGGGCCCGCCGTCGATGCTGGCGAACACCGCCGCGCCGGGATCGCCGGATCCGACGATCGTGTCGTTGTTGGTGACCCTGTCGGTCGCCGAGGCGCCGCTGTCGACGGAAAGCGCCTCGGTCACCGCCGGGGCGATCCGGTCCACCGTGAATGCCAGGCTCGCCTGCCCGACATTGCCGGCGAGATCCGTGCTGCCGGTCACATTCACCGTATGCGCGCCGTCCGCGACGACCGGTGAGTAGCTCCAGAGGCCGGTCGTCGGGTCGGTCGCGACCGACACCGCCGCGCCGCCGTCGATGCTGACCAGCACCGCGGCGCCCGGGTCGCCGATCCCGGTGAGATCCGGGTCGGAGGTGACCCCGTCGGTCGCGAACGCGCCGGTGTCGGCCACAAGCTGGACCGTCGTCGGCGGTGGGGTCGTGTCGAGGGTGAAGCTGACCGTCGCGAAGTCGCTCCTGCCGTCCAGCGCGTTGGTCTCGCTGATGACGATGGTGTGGGCACCATCGGCGAGAACCGGCGCGCCGCTCCAGGCGCCTGTCGTGGCATCGCCGGTGGCAAACCTGACCGGTGCGGCGCCATCAACGGTGGCAAACACCGCCGCGCCGGCGAAGCCGCCGCCGGACAGCGTTGCGTCATTGGTGATCCCGTCGCTCGCCGACGCGCCGGTGTCATGCAGCAGCGATGCCGTCACCGCGTGGGCCTTGGCGTTGACCGTGAGCGACACCGTCGCGACGTTGCTGGAGGTCAGGAAGATGTCGTTCGCCATATAGGTGAACGAGTCGTTCCCTGCGTAGTTCAGAGTCGGCTTGTAGACGAAGGTGCCGTCGGTGTGGAACTGCAACGTCCCGTGTGCCGGTCCGCTGACCAGCTTGGCGGTCAGCCGGTCGCCGAAATCGGCATCGGTGTCGTTGGCCAGCACGCCCTGCGTGGCCGGCGTGACGGTGAGGGTCGCGTCCTCGAGGATGGAGTAGGCATCGTTGTTCGCGACCGGCGGCGTGTCGAGCGGCAGCACATTGATGAAGAACGTGTCGGTGACCGACAGTGGCACGCCCGGACCGGTATCCGTTGCGGTGACCCGAACCGCGATCTGGCCAGGCGTGTCGAGAGTGCCGCTGACCTCGTCGCCGGTGTTGGCGACGCCGTCGGGTCCCAGCGGGTCCGGCGGCAGCGTCTTGAACTCGCCGGTGCCGACCAGCGTGGTGGGATCGACGGTGAAGCTGAACGACAGGCCGACCGTGGCGAGGTCCTGGCCGCCCGCAGTGGTCGCAGTATAGATCAGGTTGCTCGGCAGGGTCTGGCCGTCGCCGAAGATCGTGGTCATCGGCACGAAGTAGTCGAAGGTTTGGCCGGCCTGTGCCGTGGTGTCCGGAATGCCGGTAAGCTGCTGCCGCGCGACCACGAAGGGTGGGGTATTCACGCCACCCGGCAGAGTGACCAGGATGGTCGGCGCCGAGACGACGGTTTCGGTGACGCCCTTGCCGTCGACGTAGCTCGCCTTCACCCGCAGTGCATTGCCGTCCTGGAACGAGGTGATCTTGAAGTCCGCGCCGGTCGCGCCGACGATCGGCAGCCAGACGCCCGAGAAGAAGTCCTGCACCTGCCACTGCAGACTGACGGGGGTGCTGATGCCATCGGCGTCGGTGATGCTGACGATATTGGCGTGCAGCGTGTCGCCGACCTCGGCCAGCACCGTGGGATCCACGACGTTGCCGCCCGGATCGGTTTCGGTGAGCGTCGGCGTGCCGACGGGAACCGCGTCGTAGTAGGGGTCGCCGCCGATCGGATTCGCCGCGGCGATCGGATCGATGAACCGCCCGTCGGACGAGGTCAGGATATTGCCGTTCGAGTCGATCGAGACGGTGATGTCGGTGAACTGCAGACGCTCGATATTGCGGATCCGGTCGGTGCCGTCGTCGCCGCCGAGCAGCCCCTGCGGGTTGCCGCCGACGATGGGCGCGCCCGCCCTGGCGTGATCGATGGTGATGAAGCCTTGCGGGTCGAGGCCGAACAGGTTGATGTCGTAGTCGGCGAACACGTCGTTGAACACCGCGGTGTCGACATTCGCCGCATTGACGTTGCCGCCCAGCAGGGTCGGTACGTGGTTGCCGTTGGCATCGACCGCGCTGAGGTCGAGCGCGCCATTCGGCAGAGTGGCGAACTTGGCGGTGTTGCCGTTCGGATCGTAGGCGATCTGGCGGATGATCTGCGCGCCAGCCGAGTAGCTGGTCAGCCCGACATGCAGGAAGGCATCGCCGTCGATCACATCGTCGCCGCCGCCGCCGGTCATCATGTCGCTGCCCGCGCCGCCCAGCATGATGTTGCCGGCGTCGTAGGTGACCAGGCCCGGCGCGAAGAAGCTCGGGAGGCCGACGATCAGATTGGGGTTGTCGAGTTCGTCCTTGGTGGCGAGCAGCCTTGTGGTGTCGGTGCCCTTCAGGATGTCGTCGAACGCCGAGCCGCTGACGCCCTCGGTGAGCTGGTAGATGTCGCGGATGCTGTCTTCCGAGCCGTTCGCGGCCACCAGTTCCTTGCGGTTCAGGTCGGCATCCACGCCGTGGATGGCCATTTCATACGACGCCCAGTCATAGCCCAGTCCACCGATGAACTTGGTGAAGCTGCCCTGGCCGAGCATGATGTCGTCGCCGTTGAAGCCCTTCATGATGTCGCCGCCGGCGACGCCGCCGACCAGCACGTCGTTGCCGCTGTAGAGCGGTGTCTGGCCGGTCGGCGCGCCGAAGTCGCCGAACATCAGCTGGCCCTGGCCGCCGCGGCTCTCGATCCAGTCGTCGCCGCCGCCGCCGATGATCTCGTCGAAGCCTTCGTTGCCGATGATGATGTCGTTGCCGAGGCCGCCCGAGATGGCATCGTCGCCGCGGCCGCCCTCGATGTAGTCGTTGCCGTCGCCGCCGAAGATCGTGTCGATCCCGTCGCCGCCGAAGATGGTGTCGTTGCCCTCGTCGCCGTGGATGGTGTCGTCGCCCTGGCCGCCGATGACCGTGTCGTCGCCGGTGCCGCCGAACAGGAAGTCCGCGCCGCCGCCGCCGTCGATCGACGTCGTTGCCGCCGTCGCCCCAGACCGTGTCGTCGTCGGCCGCGCCGGCGGTCAGCTTGTCATTGCCCTCGGTGCCGCCCAGCACGATGGTGTTGCCGAGGAAGTTGTCGTCGCCGACGAACTGCAGCGTCCCGTCGGCAGTCACGTTGACCAGCAGCTTGCCGGTCACCGGGTTGTGCAGCCAGGTCGCCGTATTGAAGGTGCCATCGGCATTCTGGTCCTTGGGGCTGCCGTCAGCGTTGAAGTAGTTGCTCGCCTCGATGGTGTATTCCGGCGTCAGGAACATGTTGCCGGGCAGGTGCTTGATGTCGGTGTTCGACCGCACGAGCTGGGCGAGCGAGCTGTCCTGCAGCGAGTCCTCGTAGTCCATGCCCTCGATGCGCGGCAGGTAGTAGAGCCGGTCGGCGTCCTGCAAAGCCTCCATCTGGGTGCGGAAGACGTATTCGAACGTGGAGCCCAGCACGCCGCCGAACAGGTTGATCTTCTCGGCCAGGCCGCCGATCCAAAGATCGACGTTGTCGAGGCCGGTGACCGAGCCGGTGCTCCATTTCGCTTCGGCGCCCGTGGAGTCATGGATCGTCCGCGGATCGGCGTCGCGCAGCACGCCTGGCGGCGGGCTCGCTATTCGCCCACGCTGTTGAGGAAGTTGTAGGCGTGGATGTCGAACGTCGCGCTGCCGAGCGTGCCGTTGTCGACCAGCGCCTGCGCCGCCGCCCGCTTGGCCACCATCGTCGTCGCCGCGGTGATGGTTGCGCTCGGTGCCGTAGGCGGCGATGAAGTTGACCAGCGACTCGGGGTGCTTCAACTGGCTGCCGAAATCCGCCCAGCTGCTGTAGGGCTTGAGCTGGGCCTCGCCGGAGATGCTGTAGAGCTGGTTGCGCACCAGGTTCAGCGGCGCGACGCCGGTGTCGCGGCCGCGGGCGATGTTCAGCGCGCCGAGGTCGAGCGGCAGGCCGAGCAGGTTGTTCTGCAGCGAGCCGGTGACGAACTCGTCGATCGAGGCGCTGATCTGGTTGACCGTGCCGAGCACGATGTCGGCGGTCGAATTGACCGCGTTGCCGAAGTCGCCGCCGACGTTCTTGGCGAACAGGGTCGGGTTGGTGAAGGCCTGGATCAGGCCCTCCTGCGTCATCTGCGGCTGGCCGGTCGCCGGATCGATCACCGGTTTGCCGTCGGCGCCGAGTACGTAGATGTTGATGTTCTCGTCCAGCATCGAGTGGCCGAAGCGATACACGACGTTGGCGAACTCCGAGGTGATCGCCGGATCGATGTGCACGTTGACGCCGCCGGCGACGTGGATCGCGGGTGCGACGTAGCGCGCGAACTCCTCGAACACGATGTGCTGGTATTCGGTCTCGGTGCCGAACTTCGCCGCCTGGAACAGCCGGTCGCCGTTCCACTCGCTGTCGGTGATCAAGTGGGTCGGGCGGACGACGTGCCGTCGGGCATTGACGTTCGGGCCCGGCGATGTTGACGCCGGCCAGCACCCAGGGGGTCGCGAAGGAGACGTCGCCCGGTGTCGAGCGCGGCCTGCACCATGGTCTTGATCTGCGTGAGCAGGCGGTCGTGCTCGGAATGGAAGAGGTCCTGAACGGCGGTCAGGCCGACATTCTCGTTCACCCGGCCGTCGCCGGCGACATAGTGTGCGTCGAGCAATTCGTTGTCGTAGAAGCCGGCGGCCGGCGTGGCGTTGGGGTCGGCACGTCGCTGTTGTGCGTCCGGTGCGAGCGGTGCGCCGAAATCGTCGGTCGGTGAGGCGCTGTGCGCCATGTCGTTGATGAAGGCATTGCCGGTGCGGATCGCGTGGTAGGTGGCGGTGTCGGTGGCGATCGGGTTGGCGATGTTGCCTTCGATCAGGCCCTGCGTTCCGTCATTGAACCGGACGACGAGCTGTGCCAGCCCGTGCGCGCCGCGGATGAAGTTGCCGTAGGCATCGACCGCCAGCAGCGGCACGTTGCCGACATCGGCGTCGGTGATGTTGATGCCGAGGTTGGTTCTGGCGTTGGTCTTCAGATCACCCCAGGTCGCCATGCTGTAGCGGTCGTCGGCGGTGCCCATAAGCCCGTCCATACCGGGCTTGACGGCCCCACCCAGCAGCGCGCCGGTGGAGACCACGTTGACATAGCCTGCGGGACGGGTTGCGGCGAGATTGTCGAACCCGACCGTGTATTCGCGCAGGAACACCTGGTGCGACGGATCCGACGCATAGGTCTGGCTCTGGTCGATGAACGGCGAGGTCTGATTGACATACGCGTGGACGTCATCCGCCGTGCCAAGGATGCCGTCCGGGCCGGGCTGGTTGGTGGCACGGGTCAGGATCATGAAGTTGGAATTACCGCCCGGCACGTAGAGCGGATCGTCCGGCAGCAGCGGAATGTAGACGATGCCGCTGCCGCCCTTGCTGATCAGGTCGAGACCATGATCGAAGAACTGGCCGAAGAACGTGAAGAAGCTGTTGGCCGGCGCCGAGAGGCCGTTGTCGGGCGTGATGTTGGGAATGAACAGGCTCTGCGCCAGGCCCGGGATCGTCGATCCGCTGCTCGAGGTGTCTGTCGGCGTTGCCAGGTTGCCGCTCAGCACGTCGTCGCTCAGGATGTCGTCGGCGGTGTTGAGCTGGCCGTCGGCGCCGGCCGAGGTCAGATGCAGATTGGCCCGCAGGTCGGTGACGTCATCGCTGCCGCCCAGCTTGCCATCCACGCCATACGAGATCGCGGTGTCGTCGGCGGTGCCGTAGATCCCGTCCGCGCCGGTCGAATTGATCTTGTAGGTGCCGCCGAACATCCCGTCCGCGCCAGGCGTGCTGGTGTTCAGATAGCCGTCGCCGAGCTGGCCCATCTGCTGCGCCTGCGCCGCAATTGCCGCCGGGTTCGCCGTGGTCTGGCTGGCGATGAGCTGGCTGATCAGGCGCGGCTGCGCGTCGACGACCACGTTGCCGGCGAGCGTCTGCGCATATGATGTGAGCGGCGCGCCCGGACCGAACGACTGCGCGGTCTGGAACAGCTGGTCGGTCAGGGTCGGGAACACCTGGCCCGACGCGCCAAAGGTGCTCTGGCCCGGCACGCCGTTGTTGTTCGTCCCGGCGACCTCGCGCAGCCCGAACGACAGCAGCGGATTGATCGGCGGCTGGCCGGCCTCGGCCATCTGGATCTGCGTCAGAATGAAATCGAGATCGAGGCGGGTGAGCTTTATCGTCATAACATGAGTCCTTCAGCTATACTTGCAAATGATTCGGTGAGGCCTGGATGGGGCCGGGAGAGGCGCGCCTTTTCCTTGCGGACCAGCGGTGTCCGCGCAGCGCTGGTCTCCACACCGGTTTGAGGATCACCCCGGGCCGAGCCGCAAACGGCCCACGATCAGTGGGGCACTACCGCGGTGGACCTCGAGTGAAATCGGCTCTTTCTATCGCAGCGCGCATGACATGCTCTCCAATCCCCGATGTGCCCCGTCACCTCGGCGGGCGACGTTTCTGAACTGACATTGTCGTGGTAAGAGCACGAACCGTGCCAGAGATGGCGAGCCACCGAACGCGCGGGGAATGTTGCTATTAGCGACCGTTCCGAGCGTTTAACGCGTGGGTTATGGGGGATTTGCCCCACCCTGACGCGGGTGTTTTCCCCCAACTGGCGGGAATGTATCCCCAGTTCCAGGTTATTGTCGTTTACCAATATTGCCCGATATCAATAATACCCAACTTATGCGTATGCCGCGCTCGGCTGAGTGCGCCTCATTCCGTCATGGCGAGCGGTCCACCTCTTTCCAGCCCGCTGCGACGGTAGCCATGGTCTGAAGCCTGCCGATCGCATCGGCGGCTGCCGGCCGGGATTGAGGCAGGGTCGATGCGTCCTGCAATCCTATCGATAAATGTTCTCGGATTCTCGGCGCGCCGCCGCTGCGCTCTGGAACAAGTCAACAATAGCGTCGAGGCTCATAATATTGAAGCTGTCGCGGCTTAATATCGTGTCACGATAGTCGAGTCTTGCGATCTGCTCGACGGACCTGGGCGGCAAGGCGTCCGCCGGTCTCGTCTGCCGCCACACGACGGCCTGACCGTGGTTGTCTCCGACGGTGGCGTAGGAAAATTGTTGCAGGAAGCTCTCGATAAAGAGCGGCAGTTTGAATACATCGCCCATCCAGCTGCCATCGAACGGCCAAGGCGTGCCGGTCTGCGAGGACAGTTCGCGCAACCTGGCGACTTGTGCGAAATCCGGCAACGACGCATCGAACGAGTTTGGCAAGACGTCATCGATGATGATGACACCGTTTTGGCGCAAAAGCTCCGATGCATTGAGAAAGTCGCGCAAGGTTTGCTCAAATGTGTGCAATCCATCAAGATAGATAACATCAAATCGCCCTTTTCCGGCGGGTAAAAGACCGAAGAACTCATCACTTGATATCTGATATAGCCTTATATCAGGATTACCCTGATAGGCATTCGCGTCAAACAAGAACGCTGGGTCTACCCCGATTTTTTGACAATTGCCCAGGCTATGGAAAGTCTCTCCTTTGTTTACGCCAATTTCCAAGTAGGTCGGATTGTCGAACAATTCTAGAAATCGGCTTATTACATCAGAACGAGAGAGCATATGGTCACCTTTCTTGCAGATGGGCCCCTGGACCTCTATCCCATTTCGCTCCAGCCAAAACAGCGCCCCGGTCTCCGCCGCGCCCGTTGTGACGTCGTGACGGCGTCGCGCTGTTGGCTTCTCCGCTTTGCGCTGATACGGCGTCAAGGCAAGGCGCTAGGACGGCATCCGGGATCGCGGCTCCGCCGCCGCCCGACGCGCTGTCCGCTCATCCAGGCTGCTGGTATGAAAGGGTCATGACGCTGGACGCCCTCACCGACCGACGTGGTGTCGTGGTCTCGACCCTGGGCATCACGCAGACCCTCGCCTGGGGTTCGACCTATTATCTGCCGGCGGTGTTCGCCGATCCGATCGCCACGGCGCTGGATGTGCCGCGGGTGTGGTTCTTCGGTATCTTCTCGGCCGCCCTGCTGCTGTCCGGACTGCTGGGGCCGCTCGCCGGCCGCATGATCGACCGGCATGGTGGCCGCGACGTTCTGGCGGCGACAAACCTGCTGTTCGCCGCGGGCCTGGCGGCGATGGCCTTCGCGTCCGGACCGGTCGGCCTGGCGCTGGCCTGGACCATCCTGGGCATCGGCATGGGGTTCGGCCTGTACGAGGCGGCCTTCGCCACGGTGGCGGGCCTCTACGGACGCGAGGCGCGCAACGCGATCACCGGCATCACCCTGTTCGCCGGCTTCGCCAGCACGGTGGGCTGGCCCGCCAGCGCGATCTTCATCGACGCTTTCGGCTGGCGCGGCGCCTGCCTGGCCTGGGCCGCGCTGCACCTGCTGATCGGGTTGCCGCTGAACCGCCTGCTGGTCCCCCGGGTGGTGACGCACGCGCAGGGTGCGGCACACCCGCACGAGGCCGCATCGGGGGTGCCGTGGACGATGATCGTGCTGGCCTCGGTGTTCGGTGCCACCTGGTTCGTCTCGACCGCCATGGCGGCGCACCTGCCACGGC
This sequence comes from uncultured Alphaproteobacteria bacterium, assembly GCA_963812075.1. Lineage (GTDB taxonomy): Bacteria > Pseudomonadota > Alphaproteobacteria > Acetobacterales > Acetobacteraceae > JAMXLO01. Next base: position 4,665 of record CAWETN010000008.1, on the reverse strand, counting down.
TGCTGCAGGCCATGGGATCGACCCAGGCGGTTGCTGTCGCGGCGGCCTCGCTGGTCGGCCCCGCCCAGGTCTGCGCCCGCCTGGTCGAGTTCGGCCTGCTGCGCCGGCTGTCGCCGATGATCTCGGCGCGCCTCGCCACCGGTCTGCACCCGATCGGTGCGACGCTGCTGGCGCTGTTCGGGCCGATGATGGCGATCCCGTTCGTGCTGCTGCACGGTGCCGGCAACGGCATGCTGACGATTGCACGCGGAACGCTGCCCCTGGCCTTGTTCGGGCCGTCGGGCTACGGCCTGCGCACCGGCATCCTGTCGGCCCCCGCGCGCATCCTGCAGGGCGGCGCGCCGGTGCTGTTCGGCCTCGTGCTGGACCGCGCCGGCCCGCTCTACGCACTGTTGCTGTCGGGTTCGCTGACCGGGCTTTCGTTCCTTGCGTTGTTCGGGCTGAGCGCGATGACGCCACGGAATGCGGTGCAGACTGGCGATTGACGTGAATCGCGCTACTGTGCAGTAGATAATCTGGAGCATGGGTATGGCCGCCGACGACCGACCGGACTATGACGCGATCATCATCGGCGCGGGCATGTCCGGCCTTTATCAACTCTACCGACTGCGCGAACTGGGCCTGCGCGTTCGGGTGTTCGAGGCCGGCACCGGCGTCGGCGGCACCTGGTACTGGAACCGCTATCCGGGCGCGCGCTTCGACTCGGAAAGCTATTCCTACGCCTACTCCTTCTCGCAGGAACTGCTGGACGAATGGAACTGGTCCGAGCACTTCGCCGGCCAGCCGGAGACGCTGCGCTACATCAACCACGTCGCCGACCGGTTCGACCTGCGCCGCGACATCCAGTTCCGTAGCCGGGTCACGGCGGCACACTGGCAGGAGCCGACGCGGCGCTGGGATGTGACGCTGGAGGACGGCAGCCGCCATACGGCGCGGTTCCTCATCACCGCCATCGGCCCACTGTCGGCGCCGACCATGCCGCGCATCGAGGGGGTGGAGAGCTTCCAGGGCCAGTCCTGCCACACCGCCCGCTGGCCGCACGAGCCGGTCAGCTTCGCGGGCAAGCGCGTCGCGGTGATCGGCACCGGGGCCACCGGCGTGCAGACCATCCAGGAGGTGGCGAAGACCGTCGGCCAGCTGACCGTGTTCCAGCGCACCCCCAACTGGTGCGCACCGCTGCATAATGGCCGGATCGACGCCGACGAGATGGCGCAGATCAGGGCCGGCTACAACGAGATGTTCCGCCGCTGCCAGGAGACGTTTGCCTGCTTCCTGCATACGCCGGATCCGCGGCGGACATTCGACGTGACGCAGGAGGAGCGCGAGGCGTTCTGGGAGAAGCTGTACGCGGACCGCGGCTTCGGTATCTGGCAGGGCAATTTCCGCGACATCCTGACCGACCGGGCGGCGAACGCCGCGATCTCCGACTTCGTCGCCCGCAAGATCCGCCAGCGCGTGAAGGATCCGGCGGTGGCCGAGACGCTGATCCCGAAGAACCATGGTTTCGGCACCCGCCGCGTGCCGCTGGAGACCCGCTACTACGAGGTCTACAACCAGCCCAACGTCCGGCTGGTGGACATCAACGCGACGCCGATCAGGCGAATCACGCCCAAGGGCATCGAGACCAGCGATGCCGAATACGAGTTCGACATCATCATCTATGCCACCGGCTTCGATGCGATCACCGGCAGCTTCGACCGCATCGACATACGCGGTGCGGACGGCCTGCGGCTGAAGGACAAGTGGGCCGGCGGGCCGCAGACCTACCTGGGCGTGCTGGTGGAAGACTTCCCCAACATGGCGATGCTGATCGGGCCGCACACCGCACTCGGCAACATCCCGCGCAGCATCGAATACAATGTGGACTGGGTCACCCGACTGCTGGCCCACGCCTACGACCATGGGCTGACCCGCGTGGCGGCGACCGAGGCAGGCGTGACGTCCTGGACCGACCACGTGAAGTCGCTGGGCGTCGGGCTGCTGTCGAACGAGGTCGAACTCCTGGATGACCGGCATCAACCGCAACGTCGCGGGCAAGCAGACCCGCATCATCGCGCGCTACAGCGGCAGCGCTCCGGCGTATCGCAAGCGGTGCGACCAGGTCGCCGAGGAGGGATTCAGGGAGTTGGCGCTGGCGTAACCCGGCTTCAACGTCCGGCTTCAACGTAAGGTAAATTCTCCGGTCGGCGCCGCCAATGTCGTGGTGAACCGACCCGCAGCGGAGGCGGGGTTGGCGATGCTGGAGGCGGGCGGTGATTTCGCCGTCGGCGTCATCGCCTATGAATGCAGAGGGCTCGGCGCCGAGACCTTTGTCAGCTTCGACACGCTGGCAGTGGCGTTGATGACGGCACAAGGCGACGCAGCGCGGTCGCCCGGATCGTAGCGCCTCGCCGGCACCGGGAGCGAAGGGCTGCGGGAAAATGACCCCGGCGGGTTCGGCCGCACGCAACTTTTGCCGTCAGACCTGTGAAGCGGTTCAGCAATTCTTAGCCACTCCCGGGGCATTGTGCGCCCGCACAGACGCCGCACCGCGGGGGGCGAGGCGAGTGGAGAGGGTCATGAAGCTGTCTCTTGTCGTTGCCGGCATCGCGTTGGGCCTCGGCCTGTTCGATGTTTCGGCCCAGGCCAAGGGCTACGTCGTCAACGGCCATGCTGCATCTCCGGCGGAAGTGCAGCTGCTGGCCTCGCACGGCGTGCCGCCCGGTGAGTGGCTGGTCGACGGCTACGGCATTTCGCCCGCCGCCGGACCTGTCGTGCAGTCGGCCAGTGACAGCAATGGGACGAAGTGCTGGTACGTGCTTGACGTGCGGCTCTGCCAATAAGCCAGCGTTCGGGCCGGGACGTTCCGGGAGGCGCCCTGCATCAGCCACGTTCCCGCCCGATCGACGCGATTGCCGCTGTCGTGGCGATGTTGTGCCTCCCCGGACGACGACAGTCGCTCATCGCGCTGTTGCGGACCGGTGCAGCCGCGCCGCGGACGTCTCGCCGATTGCCTCCACGCTGTCCGGCAGCTGCTCCTGGATGAACCGCCCCAGCACCTCCATGTCGTCGCTGCGGGGGAAACTGGCGCGCCATACCAGGCCGATGCAGCGATGCGCCTTCGCCGCGCGCAACGGCCGCACCTCGAGCGGCCGGTGCCGTGCGGTGAGGTGCGGCACCGCCATCGCCGGCAGCAGCGTGCAGCCGATCCCCGCGGCGACCATCTCCGCGATCGTCTCCAGGCTGGTCGCCCGGAAATCGTCGTTGGTGCCCTCGCGGCCGCGATACTGGTCGCCGCACACCGCCAGCGCCTGGTCACGCAGGCAGTGGCCTTCGTCCAGCAGCAGCAGCCGCTCATTGACCAGTTCGCGCTCCGTCACCACGGGGCGGTTGCTCAGCTTGTGCCCGGGCGGGCAGGCGAAGCAGAACGGCTCCTGGAACAGCTTCATGGTGCGATGCCCCTCGGCCGGGGCCGGCAGCGCGATCAGCAGGACGTCGAGCGTGTAGCCCTCGAGCGCCGCGACCAGGTTGTCGGTGAGGTCCTCGCGCAGGACCAGCCGAAGCTCGGGAAACCGCTGGTGCAGCCGGTCGAGCAGCAGCGGCAGGATGTAGGGGCTGAGCGTCGGGATGATCCCGAGCCGCAGCACGCTGGTCAGCGTGCCGTGGCTGTGCCGCACCAGTTCCGAGATCTGGTCGGCCTCCTCCAGGATGCGGCGCGCATGCGCCACGACGCGCACCCCCACCGGCGTCAGGGTGACCGAGCGCGTGGTGCGCTCGACCAGCGAAACGCCCAGGGTGTCCTCGAGCTTGCGCAACTGGCTGCTGAGGGTGGGCTGCGTGACGCGGCAGCGCTCCGCGGCCCGGCCGAAGTGCCGCAGGTCGGCGACCGCGACCAGATAGCGCAATTCGGCCAGCGTCATGGCGTATTCTCCCGATTTGTTTTCTCTATCGCTGATATCGCATCTTTAGATTGGACAAATGAACAAATCGCCGCAAGGCTCGTCCCAAGTCGGGTCGTGCATGGGGCGTGGTCGGCGTTGGCGCGGCGAGCAAAGGGCCGCGACGATTGCGAGGTGGTGCTGCGTGGCTGCGAGCTTGGCGCCAAGCTGTTTTCCGGCATGGTCGAATGCGGCAACATCCTTGCATGTCCGCCCGCCGCTGTCCTGCCTCGACCCGCACGGCGAGCAGACGGCGCGGCGCACCGGACGGTTCCGCGGGGGTGCGGCAGCCGCGATGCCCGCGCACCGATGCCGTTCCGCTCGCGTGGCTTTGACTGCGGCGACGGCGCTCACTAGGATCGGCGTCCTCGCTTGTCGGTCGCTTTTTCCGGATGCAGAGGCAGGAACGGCCTTGGTTCTGCTGGCCTGCCGGGCGTCACACCCGAGCAAGCGTGTATGACACGGAAAAGGACGACGTAAGCGCTCAGATCTTTTGGTTCATCGCTGGTAGTGGGAGGATAGAATATGGCACACCAGGACGACATCGCATTGATGGCACACCTGATGCGGCGCGCGGGCTTTGGCGCCAGCCGCGACGAACTCGAGGCACGCGTGGCGAAGGGCTACGACGCGACCGTCGAGGAACTGCTGAACCCTGCTTCGCAGCCGGCGGTGGATCCCTACACGCTGCTGCGTCACCAGCCGGCGGCGCTGCTTCCAGGCGGCCAGCCGCCGATGGGCAACGTGC
>CAWETN010000007.1:615000-822903 GCA_963812075.1 uncultured Alphaproteobacteria bacterium | reverse complement strand
TTTTTTTGCGTCACGGAGCGCCCGGCCCCGGCGCGATGTCGAACGGATTGCTGCCGATCCGAACACCGTTGTTGGCGCCGAGTGAGAGGAATTTGGCGTCGAGCCCGGTCGCGTCGGTCAGGTCGGCGCCTTCCAATGCCGCGGCGCGCAGATCCACACCGGTCAGGACAGAGCCCTGCAGCGCGGCGCCGCGCAGATCGGCGCGGCGGACATCGGCGTTCGTCAGATCGGCCCCGACCAGAATCGCGCGTGACAGGTCGGCCCGAAGCAGGCACGCCCGATCGAGCCGCGCCGCGGTCAGATCGGTAGGGCAGCGGTGCTCGCCCGCGACCAGCAGCGGCCGGGCGCAAATCTCCACCAGCACCGCACTGCTGAGCGTCGCCCGCTCCAGCCTGGCGCCGCGTAGATCGGCATTGGCGAGATTGGCCTCCCGCGCGTCCACCAGCGACAGGTCGGCCATCGCCAGCAGCGCCCCCGCCAGGTTGGTCCGGCACAGCACGGCGCCGTGCAGGACGGCAGCGCCCAGATCCACGCCGCGCAGATCCTGCCCGCTCAGATCGACCCCGGTCAGGTCGGCGCGCTGGCCGGTCTGGCCGCCGCTCTGCGTCCACGCGGCATGGCCGGAGAGCACCTGGGCGAGGCCGCGCCGCAGCTCGCGGAAGGAGCGCTGTTTCTGCCGCATCGGCGCATGGGCGTGCTCGATGTCGTCGAACAGGGCGCCGACCAGGCTGCTGCCCTCGAAGTTCGTGCAGGATATCGTCGCGCCGATCAGGATCACGCCTTCGAGGCTCGCGCCAGCCAGATTGGCCCCGGTCAGGTCCGCCCCGCGCATGTTGCAACCGCGCAGATCGGCCTTGGTGAGGTTCGCGCGCATCAGCACGGCGCGGGTCAGGTCGGAGTCGCGCAGGTCCGCCTGGCTGAGGAAGGAATTCGACAGCTTGGCGCGCTCCAGCCTCGCCCCGACCACCTCGGCGCGGTACATCGTGGCGGCAGCGACGGTCTGCGTCCGGCGGATATCGCCCGTGCTTGCCGACATCAGCACGCCCTCGCGCAGATCGACCCGCGTGAGATCGGTGCGGACGAGCCGGGCGTCGCTCATGGCGACGCCGCGCAGGTCGGCGTCCACCAGGATCGCCTCGGTCAGATCGACGCGCGTCAGATCGGCGCCGAACAGATTGGCGCCGCGCAGGTCCGCCCGCGCCATACGGCAGCCGCGCAGGCGCGCGCCGCTTAGGTCGGCTTCGGCCAGGTGGCACGCGGTGAGGTCGAGCCCGGACAGGTCACGGAACTTGAGGTTGGCGCGCCGACCACCGGGCCGTCGCGCCAGATAGGCCGCGTGCTGCGCAACGATCCCCGGGAACTCGCTGGAGCTCACGGGATCCGGCGCGTGCGGGTCCGGCCAATCCGGCGGAGAGTGCGACACCTGCTCGACCTGAAACCTTGGAAATCGTCGCCCGAGAGCTTGCACGGGCAATGTGAACGCCCGCTTAGCGAGCGGCCGGCTGACCCGGCGTTTACCCGCCTTTCACGCGCCGCTGTCAGGATGCCTGGCTGACGCCGGAGCAGGTTCAGGCCGGATGCTCAGCCCGATCGAGAGGTGGCGACTGCGGCATGCCTACCCAGACGCGGTGGGGCTGTGGGCGGTCTCGACCGGAAGGGACGCCCGCGCGCTCGCGTTCAGCGCGATTGCTCAGGATCCACGCGTGCTGCAGCGGGCGGCGCGGAACCAGGCCATCAGGCTGGTCGCACAGGCCGAGGAATTCACAAGCGCGGTCGCCGAGGCCCTGGCCGCGGACAGCGATGCGTGGCGGGCGGCAACGCTGCTGGTCCGGCGAACCATCGAAGCCTGGCGAAATTCGCGCAGGACCTTCGCCGTGCGTCCAGACGAGCCGGGCGCGCCTTCGGCACCGGCACCGCCACGGGCGCATGACACCGATCCATGGGAAATCGCGCGGCACAACTTTCCCTGTGTCGATGACGCGACCGGGAGGCTCGCGACGCGGTTGCTGCACGAATTCGGCGAGGCGCTGCTGAACCGCGCGCGCAAGCCCTGGGATCAGCTGATCACGCTGGCGGCGCTGCGTCATGCGGCGCGCCTGCTGCGCGGCGAGCTGCACGAGGGCGAGGCAGCCGACACCGGCGCAGGTCCCGTGGCCGACGTGCTCTCGCTGCAGGCCTATGCCCAGAGGAATGGCCTCGCACCGATGCTGGTCGGCTACACCGGACCAGGTCGACCCGCAGTGCAGGCTCTCGGCCTGCTGCGCGACGCGCGCACGCTGCGCGACGCGGTGGCCGCGGCCGGGCCTGGCGCCACGGACCGCGCCGATGTCTGGCAGCGCGCGATCGATTTCCACGCATTCGCTATCGTTGCGCTGGACCCAAGGATGCTGTTGGAGCTGCCGATGGAGGAGGCGTACGAGATCGCCGCGGCGGCGATCCGGCAGGCGGACGTGGCGCAGCGGTCGCCGGACTCGGAGATTTGGCCCCTTCTGCCCCCGGGCTGTGCGTGCTCGCCGCAGGTGGTGCGACTCCACGCACTGGCGTGCCTGCCACCGGACCGCCCCAACGAGAAGTACCCCGCATCACCGACCGGCTGATGCCGAGCCCGCCGGGAGCGGCTGATTCCGTCATGGCCGGCTCTGTGCCGGCCATCCACGTCTTGCCGGCCAGCTGCAGCAGAAGACGAGGGTGGCCGTGGCGAGTTGCGGTAATCGGTAGTTATGAACCGGCAGCGCCGGCACGGCGGCGGACGCTCGGCCGCTGGCACCCGCCGGGCCAGGCGGTGGCGACGGGCGGCGAATAGCCTATCATCGCGCCGGGCCTGACAGCACGGGAGGACCCCAATGAAGTGGCTGCTTTCGGTGACCGCTGCCTTTGCACTCGCATCCTCGGCCTGGGCGGCAGAGTGCGACAAGCCGCGCCAGATGGACGGCTTCAAGACCTGCGCGGACGTCGAGGCGGCGGAGAAAGAGGGCCAGTTCATCCTCTACAGCACGGACCCCGAGACCAACATGGCGCAGTATCTCGGCGAGTTCCACAAGATGTTCCCGAAGATCGCCACCAACTACGTCCGTCTCCAGGCCGGCGCGCTGTATGCGAAGGTGAACGCCGAACGCCAGGCAAAGCAGTACCTCGCCGACGTGATGCAGATCACCGACATGAGCTTCGTGCTCGATTTCCAAAAGCGCAAAGGCTACGTGTCGTACGTCTCGCCTGAACTCACTGCCTACAAGCCGGAGTACAAGAGCAACCCGGAGGGCCTCTGGGCCTGGGGCGTAATCATCGTCGCCGGCATCGCCTACAACCCCAATCTCGTGCCAGCGGCGGAAGCGCCGAAGAGCTGGAAGGACCTGCTCGATCCGAAGTGGAAGGACGCCGTCAACATCAAGGTCTCCACGTCCGGCCTGCAGCACGTCACGTGGTACATGATCCGGCAGATCTACGGCGACGACTACTGGAAGAAGTTCGGCGAATTGAACCCCCGCGCCTTCGATTCCTACGTGCAGCAGTTCGACCGCACGGTGAACGGCCAGGACAAGGTGATCTCCACCGCGCAGTACTCGGGCTACCTGCAGTTCAAGGCGAAGGGCGCGCCGATCGCCTTCGTCAACGCGCCGGAGGGTCTGACCGCCACGCCGGGCGTCTACGGCATCCTGGAGAACCCGCCGCACCCGCAGACCGCGCGGCTGTTCATGGACTGGATCCTCGGCGTGCCCGGCCAGAAGGCGCTGTCGGAAGCGACGTCGCTCTACTCGCCGCGTGCCGACGTCCCGCCGCCGACCGGCGGCATTCCGATCACCGAGTTCAAGGTGCTCGCGCCGACCGACTGGGACGCCTTCCTCAAGACCCACACGCAGTTCGTGCGCGAGTGGGACAAGATGACGGGGCTGCGCTGACGCTCAGCCCATCGCCAGCAGCGGCACGCCGATCGCCAGCAGCGCGCCCAGGAAGATCAGCCCGAAGATCGTGCCCAGCCGCCAGAAGTCGGCCGGCGGCAGGTAGCCGCTGTTGTAGTAGGCCAGCCCCGGCCCGGTGGCATATGGCGTGATCACGCCCATGATGCCGGTGGTGAGCGCCAGCGCCAGCGCCAGGGTGGGCGCGTGCAGCCCCTCGATGCCCATGCCGGCGGCCAGCATCAGCGGCATCATCGCCGTGGTGTGCGCGGTGAGGCTGGCGAACATGTAGTGCGAGAAGAAGTAGACCGTGACCAGCATCACCAGGATCAGCGTCGGCGAGAACCCGCCGACATGCGCCGCGACGAACTCGGCGAACCACTTGACGAAGCCGGCGCGCGACAGGCCGTCGGCGAGCGTCACCAGCGTGGCCAGCAGCATCAGCGTGGTCCAGGCGGAATGGTTCTTCGCCATGTCGTCCCACGAGACGACGCCGAACACCAGCATCAACGCGATCGCCACCAGCGCGGTCAGCGTCGCATCGACGAAGCTGCCACCGATCACCCACAGCACGATGGCACCCGTCACCAGCACCGCCAGGATGATCTCGCGCAGCGAGATCGCTGCCCATCTGGCGCAGCTCCCGGCCGGCCCAGGCAGTGACCTCGGTGCTGCGCTTCACCTCGGGCGGATACAGCACATAGACCAGCAGCGGCAGCGCCAGCAGCAGCGGCAGCGCGAACGGCAGCGAGGCCTTCATCCATTGCAGGTAGGTGATGTGGACGTGCACGATCTTGTCGATGAACTCGATCGCCAGGAAGTTCGGCGCGCAGGCGGTCATGAACAGTGAGCTGGTCACGCAGCCGGCGGCGAAGGTGGTCCACATCAGGTAGCCGCCGAAGCGTCGCGCCGACGGATCATGCGGCTTCGAGTCGTAGAGTGCCGGCAGGTTGCTGACGATCGGGAACATGATGCCGGCGCTGCGCGCGGTATTGGACGGCGTGAACGGCGCCAGCACGGCGTCGGCGAGCGTCGTGGCGTAGCCGACCAGCAGCGTGCTGCGCCCCAGCGCGCGCACCAGCAGCAAAGCGATGCGCCGGCCCAGCCCGGTCTTCTGGTAGCCCAGGGCGAACATGAACGCGCCGCCGACCAGCCAGACGGTGGTGCTGGAGAAGCCGGACAGCGCCCAGCTGATCGTCTGGCTGGTGAGCTTGAAGCCGGGCTTGGCCAGGTCGGCCGGCGCGAACAGCACGTAGGGCGACAGCAGCGCGGTCAGCGACAGCCCGATCAGCCCGACCGCCGGGTTTGGGCAGCGGCTCGGTCACCAGCGCGGCGATCACGCCGGCGAAGATCGCGAAGTAGAGCCAGGCATGGGGAGCAAGGCCGGGGGGCGGCGGCAGAACCGCCAGCACCAGCGTGATCAGCAGCGGGATGGCGACCCGCCACCAGTGGAAGATCGGACCGGCCGTCCGCTGTGACGACACAAGTGTTGCCGAGGTCTAACTCATGGCGCGCGCCTGTTAACGATTTCTTACCTCCGCTGGACGAAGGCTCCCGATAAATGCAGCCGTTGCGCAAAACGCGCATTGAGCTAGATCAATACCTGTGTGACTTTGCCGGAGTATCGCACCTTGCCATGACGACCGGCGACACCGCGGAGGCGAATTGACCGATGAAGAGCCCTTCGCCGCAGTTGGCCACGGACCTGGACCAGGAATTCGTTGACGGCGTTCTGAGCCGGCAGGCCGGGCGGCCAGGGTGCCCTGCTGGCGATCCTGCAACAGGTGCAGAACAATCATCCGCGGAAATACCTGCCGCTGGAGACGCTGGAATACATTGCGGCGAAGACCGGCATCCCGCTGGCCAGGATCTACAGCGTCGCCACGTTCTTCGCGCTGTTCAACCTCGAGCCGCAGGGACGCGACACGATCTGCGGTCTGCCGCGGCACCGCCTGCCACACCCGCGGCTCGCGCGACCTGTTCGAGAAGCTGATGATGTATTTCGGCTTCACGACGGGGGACGATGGCGAGACCGACCAGCTCGCGATCACCACGCCTGACGGCAACACGACCCTGCGCACCGTCGCCTGCTTCGGCCAGTGCGCGCTGGCGCCGGTGATCGAGGTGAACCACGCGATCTTCGGCCACGTGAACGAGCAGACATTGCAGCGCGAGCTGGATGCGCTGGCGCAGCGGGAGCCCCGGACGTGACGCGCATTCGCGACGAGAGCACCTTGGCTGCGGTCCGCAGCGCCGGGTTGGCGAAGCTGCAGCCTGCGCGGCCGCGCATCGCCGTCGGCATGGGCACCTGCGGCACCGGCAACGGCGCCGAGGGCGTGTTCCACGCATTCGACGAGGCGATCGGCCAGCGCGGCCTCGACGTGCAGCTGGTGCAGACCGGCTGCTTCGGCTTCTGCGCCGAGGAGCCGCTGGTCAACGTCTGGGTCCCCGGCCAGCCGCTGGTGATGCTGCATCGCGTGCGGCCGGATCAGGTCGGGCAGATCCTCGACGGGATGGTGGGGCGGGCCCTTCCCGAGAGTCTCGCGCTCTGCAAGATCGGAGCAGTGGGACCACATCACCGCGCAGCTCGACTATGGCAGCGGCTACGGCTCGATCGCGCCGTGGGACGAGGTGCCGTTCTTCAGCGGCCAGAAGAAGATCGTGCTGCGCAACTGTGGCCTGATCAACCCGGACGACATCGAAGAGTACATCGCGATCGGCGGCTACGGCTCGCTGCACCAGGTGCTGCGCGACGCGACGCCCGAGCAGGTGAACGAACAGCTGAAGGCGGCGCGGCTGCGCGGCCGTGGCGGCGCCGGCTTCTCCACCGGCGTCAAGTTCGAATACCTGCGCAAAGCCAAGGGCGATCGCAAATACCTGATCTGCAACGCCGACGAGGGCGACCCCGGCGCCTACATGAACCGCAACGAGCTGGAGAGCGATCCGCACTCGCTGCTCGAGGGCATGGCGATCGGCGGCTACGTGACCGGCGCCCGGCACGGCATCGTCTATGTCCGTGCCGAGTACCCGCTGGCGGTGCACCGGCTCAACGTCGCCATCGCGCAGGCCCGGGAGTACGGCCTGCTGGGTGAGAACATCATGGGTTGCGGCTTCGACTTCGACATCGAGCTGGTCGAGGGCGCCGGCGCCTTCGTGTGCGGCGAGGAGACCGCGCTGATAAGCTCGCTGGAAGGCCGTTCCGGCCGGTCGCGCCCACGCCCGCCCTATCCCGCCGAACGCGGCCTGTGGGGCTATCCCACCAACATCAACAACGTCGAGACCTGGTTCAACATCCCGCCGATCATCGCCAAGGGTCCGGCGTGGTTCACCGGCATCGGCAGCGAGGCCAGCGCCGGTACCAAGGTGTTTTCCCTCGTCGGCAAGGTGGCGAACACCGGACTGGTCGAGATGCCGCTCGGCACCCCGCTCAGCCGCTTCGTCTATGATGTGGGCGGCGGCGGCATGCACGGCCACAACGTCAAGGCGGTGCAGACCGGCGGCCCGTCCGGCGGCTGCATTCCGCACGAGCATGCTCGACACGCCGGTCGACTACGAGGCCCTGGGGCGACTGGGCTCCATCATGGGCTCGGGCGGCATGGTGGTGATGGACGAAGACAACTGCATGGTCGACGTCGCCCGCTACTTCATCGAGTTCACCCGCGCCGAATCCTGCGGCGGGTGCACGCCGTGCCGCGTCGGCCTCGACAAGGCGCTGCGCACGCTGACGCGCATCACCAAGGGCCAGGGCCGCGAGGAGGACCTGGCGGAACTCGACGAGCTGGGGCGGATGATCCGCGACACCTCGCTGTGCGGGCTGGGGCAGTCGGCGCCGAATTCGGTGCTGACCGCGCTGCGCCATTTCCGCCACGAGTTCGAGGACCACATCCGCGCCAAGCGCTGCCGCGCCGGCGTGTGCGGCGATCTCGCGCTGGCGCCGTGCGAGAACAGTTGCCCGATCCACATGAACATCCCGCGCTTCCTGCAGCTCTACAAGGAGAACCGGCTGGAGGACGCGTTCGAATCCGTCATCATGGACAATCCGCTGCCCGCCTCCACGGGCCGCGTGTGCCAGCATCCGTGCGAAAGCCGCTGTCGTCGGCAGAGCGTGGACGAGCCGATCAACATGCGCGAGGTGCACCGGGTCATCGCCGACCACGTGCTGCTGTCCGACCGGTTCGACGCGATGGCGGCGAAGGTCGTCGCCAGGCGGAAGCCGGCGACCGGCAGGCGCAGTCGCCGTGGTGGGCGCGGGTCCCGCCGGTCTGACCGCCGCGTTCTACCTGGCGCTGCTGGGACACGACGTCGTCGTGCACGAATCGCATGCGGAGCCGGGCGGCATGCTGCGCTATCGCGCTGCCTGGCTACCGTCTGCCGCGCAATGTGCTGGACCGCGAGGTGGAGATCATCCGCCGCCTCGGCGTGCAGTTCGTGCTGAACTCGCGCATTGGCGCCGACATTTCGCTCGCCGACCTGGAAGAGCGGTTCGACGCGGTCTTCCTGTCCCTCGGCACCTGGAAGGAGACGCAGGTGCGTCTGGCCGGCAGCGACCTCGCCGGCGTGTTCGGCTCGCTGCACTTCCTGGAAGGCGAGGCACACGGCAGGCAGACGGATCTCGGCGCAGGCGCGGTCATCATCGGCGGCGGCAATTCGGCGATCGACTGCGCCCGCACGGTGATCCGCAAGGGCCTGTCGGCCACGGTGATCTACCGCCGCGAGCGCAAGGACATGCCGGCGATCGCCGAGGAGGTCGATGCCGCCGAGGAGGAAGGCGTGAAGTTCGTCTTCCTTGCGTCGCCGCACCGCATCGTCGGCGAGCACGGTGCGGTCAAGGCGATCGAAGTGACCAGAACGCGGCTCGGCGCCTTCGATACGTCGGGACGACGCCGTCCGATCGACACCGGCGAGGTGCACGTGGTGCCGTGCAACGCGGTCATACTGGCGGTTGGCGAGAGCCCCGAGAGCGAGTTCGCTGCCGCGTCGGGGCTCGCCACCAAATCCAACGGCATGCTGGACGTCGATCGCTACGACCTGACGACGAGCCGCGAGAAGGTCTATGCCGGCGGCGACTACGTGAACGGCGCGTCGAACGTCGTCACCGCGATGTCGTACGGCAAGGAGGCGGCGCGCAGCATCGACCGCCATCTCATCGGCGAGGCGCGCTTCGAACAGATCTTCCCGACCTTCCAGTACGACCAGGCGCCGCCGCAGCCGAGCCCGTGCGCACGCCACCACGCGCATTTCCTGCCGCCCGCCGAGCGCGCAAAGACGTTCGACGAAGCGGTCTCGGCGCTGCGGCCGGAGGAGGCGCACGCGGAGGCGAGCCGCTGCCTGCGCTGCGACATCCGCGAAACCGTCGCGCACGCCGTCCCGCGCGGATAGGAGACCACAGCCGTGCCGCAAATCTCCGTCCGTATCGACAACGAGCTATACAGCGCCGCCGAGGGCCAGACCATCTTCCAGGTGGCGCAGGCGAACGGGCGCACGATCCCGTCGCTCTGCTACATGGAGGGGCTGAGCGCACCCGGTTCCTGCCGGCTGTGCCTGGTCGAGGTCGCCGGCGTCGGCCGGCTGCTGCCCGCCTGCACCACGCCGGCGCGCAGCGGCATGTCCGTCACCACCAACTCCGACGCACTCGCGCGCAACCGGCTGATGGCGCTCGAGCTGCTGTTCATCGAGCGTAACCATGTCTGCTCGGTCTGCGTCTCCAACGGCCATTGCGAACTTCAGTCGCTGGCGCAGACGCTTGGCATGACGCATGTCACCCTGCCGTACAACTTTCCCCGTCTGCCGGTGGACATGTCGCATCCGCGCTTCGTGCTCGACCACAACCGCTGCATCCTGTGCTCGCGCTGCGTCCGCGTGTGCGACGAGATCGAGGGCGCGCAAGTGTGGGACATCTCGGCGCGCGGCATCAACTCGATGCTGGTGGCCGAACTGAACCGGCCCTGGGGCGAGGCACGGTCCTGCACCAGCTGCGGCAAGTGCGTGCAGGTCTGCCCGACCGGCGCGCTGGTGGAGAAGGGCCAGGCGGTCGAGGAGATGACGAAGCGCAACCGTGCCATCACCGACCTGGCAGCGAGGCGAGGCAACCGCACATGAGAAAGCCGCGACTGGCCACGATGTGGCTCGATGGCTGTTCCGGCTGCCACATGTCGCTGCTGGACGTGGACGAAGGACTGCTGACCATCGCCGAGAAGGCGGAGCTGGTGTACAGCCCGCTGGTGGATGCGCGCGAGTATCCGCACGACGTGGACGTGGCGATCGTCGAGGGCGCGGTCAGCAGCGACGAGGACCTGGAGAAGATCCGGCTGGTGCGCGAGCGCACGCGCATCCTGGTGGCGCTGGGCGATTGCGCGATCACCACCAACGTCACCGGTCTGCGCAACCCGATCCCGCTGAAGTCGATCTTCGACCGCGTCTATGTCGAGGGCTCCGACGTGCAGAAGGTGCATCCGACCGAGGGGCTGCCGGTGCTGCTGAAGCACGCCATCCCGCTGCACGACGTGGTGAAGGTCGACCTGCACGTGCCGGGCTGCCCGCCGTCGGCGCCGCTGATCCTGCATGTTCTCACCGAGCTCCTGGAGGGGCGCATACCCGATCTCAGGGGCCGGCGTTTCGGTTGAAGGGCAGGCCATGAAGACGATCGTCATCGATCCGGTCACGCGCATCGAGGGTCACTCGAAGATCACCATCCATCTCGACGATGACGGCCGGGTCACCGACACCCAGTTCCACGTCACGCAGCTGCGCGGCTTCGAGAAGTTCTGCGAAGGCCGGCCGTTCTACGAGATGCCGTCGATCACCGAGCGCATCTGCGGCATCTGTCCGATCAGCCACCTGCTCACCTCGGCCAAGGCGTGCGAGGCGATCATGGCCGTGCGCGTTCCGCCCACCGCGGTGAAGCTGCGCGCAGATCATGCATTGCGGCCAGGTGATCCAGTCGCACGCGCTGAGCTTCTTCCACCTGTCCTCGCCCGACCTGCTGCTCGGTTTCGACTTCGACCCGGCGCGCCGCAACATCATGGGCGTGATCGAACAGCATCCGCAGCTGGCCAAGGATGGCATCGCGCTGCGACGGTTCGGCCAGCAGGCGATCGAGGGACTGGCGGGCGAGCGGATCCATCCGTCCTGGACCGTTCCCGGCGGCGTCAATGCGCCGCTGGATGTGGCGAAGCGCGACCGCATCCTGGCCGCTCTGCCCGAGGCGAAGGCGATCACGCAGCGCACGCTGGCGCTGTACAAGGGCATCGTCGATCGCTTCGACGAGGAGATCGCGTATTTCGGCAATACGCCGACCATGTACGCCGGGCTGGTCGATGCGCACGACAACCTGGAACTGTACGACGGGCATCTCCGCTTCACCGACGCGGCCGGCAATCCGGTGGTCGACAGGATGCCGGCCGAGGAGTTCGAGCAGTATGTCGGCGAAGCGACGGTGCCGCATTCGTTCCTGAAGGCGCCGTACTTCAAGCCGGCAGGCTATCCGGACGGCGTGTTCCGCGTCGGTCCGCTGGCGCGGCTGAACGTCGTCGCGCGCTGCGGCACCGAGGCCGCGGACGCCGAATTCACCGAATACCACCAGCGCTATGGTGCGGTGGTGCAGAGTTCGTTCCACTATCACCACGCGAGGCTGGTCGAGATCCTGTTCTGCATCGAGCGGATGGAGCAGCTGCTGCAGGACCCGGTCATCCTGGACCGGCATGTCCGCGCCCATGCCGGCGTGAATGCGCTGGAGGGCATCGGCATGTCCGAGGCGCCGCGCGGCACGCTGATCCACCACTACAAGGTGAACGAGGACGGCGCGATCACCTGGGCCAACCTGATCATCGCCACCGGCAACAACAACCTGGCGATCGGGCGCAGCATCCAGCAGGTGAGCCAGCATTTCGTCGACGGCAAGCGCCTGCAGGACGGCATGCTCAATCGGGTGCAGGCTGTGCTGCGCGCCTACGACCCGTGCCTGAGCTGCTCGACGCACGCGACGGGCCAGTATCCGGTGGAGGTCCAGCTGGTGGATACCGACGGCTCGGTGCTGGATTCAGTGCGGAACTGATCAGGTCGCGCGCCGCAGCCACCGCCCGCGGCACGGCCGCGGCGACGACCTCCGACAAACCGTCCCCCAGCGCGAGCGAGTCCGCGCCGATGGCGACCAGCCAGGCGCGCGGCGCCCGGCCGTAGAGGGCCCGAGCCAGGCCAAGCAGTGCCTGCGGGTCGGCGCTGTGCGCCAGCGCCGTCGGTTCCGCGCCGGGCTGCAGTTCGGTGACGACGACGCTGCCAGGCTCCTGCGCCGTCGCGGCATCGGCGAACACGACCACATCGACGCCGGCCAGCCGCTCCGCCAGTTCCGGCGTCAGCTGGTGGCAGGCGAGCGATTCCACGCCGCCGCCGGGTTCGTCCCGCAACGCCTGCGCCACCACCTGCCCTACCGCGTCGTCGCCCCGCAGCGGATTGCCGTAGCCGACGATGAGGGCGGACGCGGCTATTCCGCCGCCGCCTTCATTCCGCTGCCCGCCGCATCCAGCGCCTGCGAGAGATCGCCGATGATATCGTCGATGTGCTCGATGCCGATCGACAGCCGGATGTAGCCAGGGGTCACCCCGGTCGCCAGCTGCTCGGCCGGCGTCAGCTGCGAGTGAGTCGTGCTCGCCGGATGGATCGCCAGGCTGCGTGAATCGCCGATGTTCGCCACGTGGTAGAACATCTGCAGCGCGTTGATGAACGCGCGCCCCGCCTCGACGCCGCCGGCCAGCTCGAAGCCCAGCAGGCCGCCATGCCCGTTCGGCAGGTACTTCGCCGTGCGCTCGGCGCCAACGCCGGTGTGGAACGCCGGATGGATCACCCGCGTCACCTCCTTGCGCCTTGACAGGTACTGCGCCGCCGCCAGCGTGTTCTTGCAGTGCTCGCGCATGCGCAGCGGCATGCTTTCCAGGCCCTGGATGAACAGGAAGGCGTTCATCGGCGCCATCGCCGCGCCGAGGTCGCGGAGCAGCACCACGCGCATGCGCAGGATATACGCGATCGGCCCGAGCGGCTTCGCGGCCTCGGCCCACACCGCGCCGTGGTAGCTCGGATCGGGCGTGTTCAGCAGCGGCTGGCGTTCCTTGTGCTGATCCCACGGGAAGTTGCCGCCGTCGATCACCACGCCGCCGATCGAGGTGCCGTGGCCGCCGATGTACTTCGTGGTGGAGTACATCACCACCGCCGCGCCGTGATCGAACGGCCGCACCAGTGTCGGTGCAGCGGTGTTGTCCATGATCAGCGGAATGCCAAATTTGCGGCCGATCGCCGCGACCTCCGCGATGGGGAATGCGACCAGCTTCGGATTGGGCAGCGTCTCGGCGTAGTAGGCGCGCGTCCTGTCGTCGGTGGCACGCGCGAACGCGTCGGGATCGGCCGGATCGACGAAGCGCGCCTCGATGCCCTGGTCCTTCAGCGTGTTGGCGAACAGGTTCCAGGTGCCCCCGTACAGGTCGGTCGAGCTGACGATGTTGTCGCCGGTGCGCGCCAGGTTCTGCACGCTGAACGCCGAAGCTGCCTGGCCGGACGCGAGGCCCAGCGCCGCCACGCCGCCCTCGACCGCCGCGACGCGCTTCTCGAACACGTCCTGCGTCGGGTTCATGATGCGGGTGTAGATGTTGCCGAGTTCCTTCAGGCCGAACAGGTTCGCCGCGTGTTCGGCGCTGTCGAACTGATAGGACGTGGTCTGGTAGATCGGCACGGCGACGGCATTGGTCGCCGGGTCGCGCCGCCAGCCGGCGTGCAGCACCAGCGTTTCCGGATGCTTCGTCTGGTTCGACATGGTCCGCTCTCCGTTCCAGGATGGGCGATTATAGAGGAAGGGCTCCGGCTCCGAAGCCCTTTCGCTACACATCGGCGGCACAGTCCAGGAGGCCGTGCGATGCGAGGTGGCCCCCGCCTGAAATCCGGTCTGCTCGCGGCCATCCTGGCCTGCATGCCGCTGGCCGGACCGAATGCGCAGGAGCCATCGTCGCCGGTTGCGCGGCAAGCCCGATCCCGTGGTGGACGGCTATCTGTTCGGCCCGCCGATGCACCATCCGGCGCTGGTTCTGCTGCACGGCTGCGCCGGCCTCGTCAGCCCGTCCGGCCGGCTTGCCGCGCGCGAGGTGGACTGGGCCACACGCCTGGCCGCTCTCGGCTACGTGGTCCTCGCGGTCGACAGCTTCACGACGCGCCATCAAGGCCAGGCTGCGCGGCCAGCCCTTCGTCGAGCCCGACCGCATCGGCGTGATCGGCTGGTCGCAAGGCGGCATGGCCGTGCTGGACGCGCTGAACGACGCCGCCACCTTGGGCTTCGCCGGCGACCGGGACCGTGTCGGGCGTCTCCCGCTATCGCGGCGGCACCATCGACGTGGTGACGCCCTTGGCCAGGAGGATGCAGGCCGCCGATGCCAGACACGGCGTCCTCTATCGGTTGAGCCGCTTTCATGCCGGCGCGAATGCCGGCGACTGGTTGACGATCGTCCAGTACGCCGACTGGACCGCTTACGAGGCTGCGCAGCAGGCGTTTGCCGGGGACGCCGAATACCAGCAGACCAGCACCGAGATTGCCGGGATCGCGAGGCGGATCAGCCGCGAACTGGTCGACGATATCGACCTGTGACGCAGCCGCGCGTCAGGCCACCGCCTCGGCGGCGCGCTGGCGCAGGATCTCGTGGCCCTTGCGCAGCGCCGCGGCCATGGTCTCGGCCGGCTGCGCACCGGAGTAGAGCCCATAGCCGTCGAGGAAGAACGACGGCACGCCGTTCACCCCCGCCTCGCGCGCCGCGCGGTCCGCCGCCAGCATCTCACCGGCCGCCATGTCGCCGGCGAGGAAGTCGGCGACCGCCGCACGGCCCATGCCGCCCTCGGCGGCGCAGTCGGCCAGGACGTCGCGATCGCCGATGTCGCGCCCTTGGGTGAAATAGGCGGCGAACACCGCCTCCATCACGGCGTCCTGCATCCCCTCGCGGCCGGCGAACCAGATCAGCCGATGCGCATCGATCGTGTTGGGCGTGCGCTGAATCAGGTCGAGCCGGAACGGCAGACCGACATTGGCCGCCGCACCCGACACGCGATCGTCGATCTCGCGCACCCGCTCGGGGCTGCCGAACTTCATCGCACGATACGCCGCGCGGTCACGACCTTCCTTCGGCATGTCGGGATTGAGCTGGAACGGGTTCCAGTGCACCGAGAAATGCAGCCCGTCCTGCGCCAGCGTCGCCAGCGCGCGTTCCAACTGCCGCTTGCCGATGTAGCACCACGGACAGATCGCATCCGAGACGATGTCGATGCGGACCCCAGCCGGCGATTCGCTCATGGCTTCTGCTCCTTTCCGCCAACATGGGCGGCCGCCCACGGCTTGCCAATACCCGGCGAAAGTGCGCCAATTCAGACCAATAGCAAGAAACGGCGGGCGCCAATTCCGCCGACAGGAGGAGCCATGGCCGTCTCGCCGGTTTCGTCGCGCATGCGGCGGATGCAGTGGATTGCAGTTGGGCTGGCCACCGCGGCCATTGCGCTGAACTATGTGGACCGCTCGACGCTCGCGGTCGGCAATATCAAGATCCGCGAGGAGTTCGGCATCAACGCCACCGCGATCGGCGCGCTGCAATCGGCGTGGTCGATCACCTACGCCTTCTGCCAGGTGCCGATCGGCTATTTCCTCGACCGCCTGGGCCCCCGCTGGCTGGTCGGCGTGGCGCTGGTGGTCTGGTCGCTGGCGCAGGCGGCGGGCGGCTTCGCGGTGTCGTACATCCAGCTGCTGTGGGCACGCGTGGCGCTGGGTGCCGCTGAATCGCCGGCGTTCCCGGCGGCGGTGCGCGTCACCAGCGACTGGTTCCACGTGAAGGACCGCGGCAGGCCGACCGGTGTGTACAACTCGGGCGGCAGCATCGGGCCGTTCATCGCCCCGCCGCTGCTCACCGGGCTGATGCTGGCGTTCGGCTGGCGGGTGATGTTCATCACTATGGGTGTCGTCGGCGTGCTGGGCGCGCTGGTGTGGTTCAAGCTGTACCGGGATCCGGCGACCGCTCCGCTCGAGCCGCAGGACGAGGCGTATCTCGCGGCCAACCGTGCGGGCGAGGTGCCGGTGGAGGCGCGCAACTGGGGCCGGCTGTTCCGCTTCCAGTCAATGTGGGGACTGATGCTGGGCGCGTTCTGCACCGGCTACGCGGTGTGGATGTACCAGACCTGGCTGCCGGCCTATCTCGAGATGCAGCAGCACATCAGCATCGCCAAGACCGGCTTCCTGGCGTCGATCCCGCTGTTCTGCTCGATCCTGGGCGCGTGGAGCGGCGGCTGGTTCACCGACAAGCTGAACGCGCGCGGCATGGACCTGGTGGCAAGCCGCCGGCTGCCATCGATCATCGGGCTGCTGCTGTCCGGCTTGTTCACCGTGACCGCGACGCAGGCCGGCACCCCGACCCAGGCGATCGTGTCGATCTCGCTGGCGATGTATTTCCTGGCGCTGGGCATTGCCGGCAAATGGACGCTGATCACCGCGGTGGCGCCGCAGTCCTACTGTACGTCGGTCGCCAGCATCCAGAATTTCGGCGGCTATCTCGGCGGCACGGTGTCGCCTCTCGTCACCGGCTTCGTGGTGGACGTGACGGGCTCGTTCGTCATCGCGCTGGCGATCGGCGCGGCGATCACCATCCTCGGTGCGGCGCTGCTGCAGCTGCTGGTCCGCTCGCAGATCACCTCGGCCGACCTGGAGGGGACACTGGCGCCGCAACCGGCGGAGTGAGCGGCGAGGCGGCATAGGCCGCCTCGACCAGGTCCATCGCCGCGGCCATGTCGGCGAGATCGGCGACCGGCGACTCGCCGTGCTGCACGCGGCGCAGCGTGTCGGTGACGAAGGTCGGATAGAAGAACGCATTGGTCAGCTTCATCGACCGCACCTCGCGCCGACGGTCGTTGCCGAGAATTTCCAGCGTCTGGTTGTCGCGTGCGGCGAAATGGTGGCGCTCGGTGCGGATCGAATAGTGCAGGTCGAACACCGAGTTCGGCGCGGGATACAGATAGCCGGTCTCCACCGAGCAGGTTGCACCGCCACCGCGCATCAGCACGATCGCGTGGTCCTCGATGTCGAGGCCGGAGAAGTGGTTCGACATCGCCGCGCCGACGACCTGCAGCGTGGTGTCCGGCAGCAGCACGCGGCACAGGTCGAGGAAGTGCACCCCGAGATTGAGCAGCGCGCCGCCGCCGGCAGTGGCACGGTGCAGCATCCACTCGACGCGCTGCTCGTGGTAGCGGTCGACCATGCCGCCGACGAACTTGAACACGATGTACTGCGGCGTGCCGCCGCTCTCGCGGATCGTGTCGACGAACGGGCTGTAGCGGATCACGAACGGCACCGCGGCGAACACGCCGGCCTGCGCCGCCCGCGCCGCGATGTCATGCGCATCGGCCGCAGTGACGGCGCACGGCTTCTCCATGGCGAAAGGGATGCGCTCGCCGATCAGCCAGCGCGCCGCATCGGCCATGTCGCAGTGCCGCCCGAGCGCGAAGGCAAAGTCGGGCTTCAGCCTGGCGCACATCTCGCGATGGTCGGTGAACGCGGGACAGCGTGCCTTCGCCGCCACCTCCTGCGCGCGCGAAGGCTCCGGGTCGCTGACACCGATCACCGCGACGTCCGCCATCGCGAGCAGCGGGTCCAGGTAGAACGGCGTATGCCAGTGCGACACGCCGGTCAGGACGATGCGCATGGCGCTGCTTCAGCCCGCTGCGCGCATGTCGGGCTCGGTGCGGAACGCCGGCATCACCTCCTTGGCGAAGCGGCGCAGGTTCTCCCGCGATGTGCCGCCGCCGTTCAGCAGAATGTATTCCACCCCCATGTCGCGCAGCCGCTCGATCTTGCGGGCGATCTCATCGGGATTGCCGTACAGCGCGCTTTCTTCGCTTGCTGCGCGCGTGTCGGAGAACGCCATGATGCTGGCGGTGTTGTTGCCGTCCGGCCGCTGCGAGATCGCATGCAGCCGACGCTGCGCTGCGAGGCGCCGATCCAGCGCCGCCTCCTTCTCGGCGCTGTTGCGCGCCACATAGAACGCACGCGCCACGCCGACCTGGCTGGGATGGAAGGCGAAGCCGTTCGCCTGCATCGCCTCGCGGTAGATCGCGAAGCGTCGGCCGGTCTCGTCGAGCGAGGCGAACTGGTCGAGCAACAGGTTGTGCCCGCGCCGCGCCACGCGGCGGATCGAGTTCAGGATGCCCGGCGCCCTGCCAGAACGGTGGGTGCGGCTTCTGGATGGTCGGCGGCTCGACGATGATGTCGTCGAACTGCCAGTACTTGCCATCGAACGAAAACCGCTCGTCCGAGGTCCACGCCCGGGTGATGATGTCGATCGATTCCTCGAAGCGCGGTTCGGCCTCCTCCATCGGGATGCGGAAGCCGACGAACTCGTTATGGCGATAGCCCTTGCCCACGCCGAAATCGAGCCGGCCGCCCGACAGCAGGTCCACCGTCGCCGCCTGCTCGGCCAGCAGCACCGGATTGTGCCATGGCAGCACGATCACCGCCGTGCCGAGGCGCAGCGAGCGCGTGCGCGCGCCGATCCAGGTCAGCAGGTTGAGCGTCGCCGACACCTGGCCGAAGCCGGTGAAGTGGTGTTCGACAATGAACGCGCTCTGATAGCCGAGCGCTTCGGCCTCGATGACGTAGTCGATGTAGTCCTTGAAGCCCGCGGCGCTGTCCACGTCGGGTCCGCCCCGCTGCGCCTGCGCCGCGCCGAACAATCCGAACTGCATCGCCTACTCCGCCGTCCGACAGGTTTGAAATACCTGGCGCAACCACTGGCAGGATTCGGCCATCGCGGCGCCGGCCTTGTCCACCCGGCCGGCCCAGAAGAAGAACCCGTGGTTCATGCCGTCCCAGCGCGAGGTCACCGCCGGCGTTCCGGCCGTGCGCAATTTCTCGGCGTAGTACTCGCCCTCGTCGCGCAACGGGTCGTATTCGGCGGTCACCACCAGCGCCGGCGGCAGGTTGCCCAGGTTCCTCGCCCGCAGCGGCGAGACGTACGGATCGGCCGCCTCCGACGGATCGGTCAGGTAGTGGTCCCAGAACCAGACCATCGTATCGCGCGTCAGGCCGTAGCCTTCGGCATTGTCGCGATACGAGGGCGTCCCCGGCGTGTGGTAGTCGGTGACGGGATAGATCAGCAGTTGGCCGACGAGTTGCGGTCCGCCTTCGTCGCGCAGGCGCAGCGCGGCCGCTGCCGCCATGTTGCCGCCGGCGCTGTCGCCGCAGATCGCCAGCCGCCGCGCGTCGCCGTCCAATTCGGCGGCGTGGTCTGCGATCCAGCGCGTCGCGAACACGCAGTCGTCGAGTCCCGCCGGGAACTTGTGCTCCGGTGCCAGACGGTAATCGACCGAGACCACGACGCAGTCGGCGCCGGCGCACAGGTTGCGGCACATGCCATCATGCGTGTCCAGGCTGCACAGCACGAAGCCGCTGCCGTGGAAGAACGCCAGCAGCGGGAACGGTCCCTGCCCTCCCGGCCGGTAGATGCGCAGGCGCAGCGGACCGCCCGGGCCGTCGATCGTGCGCTCGCTCACCCCGCCGATTGCGGCGGGCGGCGCCATCAGGCGCGTGCGCCCCTCGTACTGGGTGCGCGCCACGGGCACCGAAAGCGTATTCGTGGCTGGCACGCCGGTACCGAGGTCGAGCAGCGCCTGGATCTGCGGATCAACTGGCATGGGGCGTCACCGTGGTGGTTGCCATGGGGAAATGCGTGACCGGGCCGGTGAACGGCGGGAAGCGATGGAACGAGGCGCGCATCGCGTGCCGCACCGGCGAGTTCAGCGCCGCGGACAGCGCCGCCCGGTTGTCGAACACCACCTTGTTGCGCTGCATGTGCGCCACGCGAGGCCACGCCAGGCCGCCGCACCAGTCCATACAAGTGTATATCTCGATCTGCCGGACGCCGGGGAATTTCGCCATGATCGGCGGATGGTCCGCGATGTAGTGGGCCAGCCAGGCAGGCCGGTCCTCGGCCGGCCCTTCGTAGGCGACAAGGTAGGTGCAGGGCTGGTCATCCGCCGGTGTGCGAAACACCGGATCCGGCACCGGATAGCGCCGCACGACCATCGCCTGCTGCGTGGCGCCGTCACACTCCAGCGTCTGGAGCCGCTGCAGGTGGCCGTCCAGGGGCGAGCGCCGCCTCGAGCGTGGCGATGTCGGCGAAGTAGAGCTGCATCGCCAGTTCCGGCGGCGCGCCGTCGTCCAGATACGGATCGGTCGCGCTCGAAGGTGTATGGATCAAGCCCTGTTGCAGCCCCGGCGTCGCAGCGATCGCGTCGGACAGCCACGCCATCTCCGCCGTCGCGCGACGGAACTGCGCGAACCAGCAGACCGTCATCCGCGGAACAGTCCGGCGACGGCGGCCGGCGCATAGCCCGGGGCGACGCGCACATCGACCACCGCGACGCCGCCGCCGCGCACTGCCTCGACCGCCTCGCGCAAGGTGGCGGCCAGACCATCGCCGTCGATGACCGGGCCGAAGCCCAGCGCCCCCTGTGCCCGCGCAAGATGGGCAAGGTCGATTTCCGGGTCGGCGATCCGCTGGCCGATCCAGCGGTTCTCCACCGGCCGGTTGCGCATGCGCGCGACCCGCTCCTGGTGCAGTTCGTCGTTGAAGAACGAACGGTTGTTGGCGACCACGACCAGCAGCGGAATGTTGTAGTGCACCGCGGTCCACAGCGCCGTGGCGCCCATCAGGAAGTCGCCGTCGCCGCACACCGCGACCGGCAGCCGCCCGCTGCCGCGCAGCGCCAGCGCCGCGCCGACCGCGATGCCCGGGCCGCCGCCGATACCGCCGCCGCCGTCGGAGCCGATATAGTCGAGCGGCTCGCGGAACGGCCACAGCGCCGCGTTCCATGACAGCGAGACGTGCAACAGCGAGGTCGGCCCCGGGGCGACCGCCCGGCGCAGCGCCTGCGTCAGCTGCGCGACGGTGATGGTGCCTGCCTCCGGGGTCCGCCTCCGGCGGCGGAAGCCGCTCCATCGTTGCGCCGGACGCCGGCAAGGCTGCGACCAGTTCGGCGACCACGGTGTCGGCATCCGCGGCGATGAACAGATCGGCCGGCGGCAACGCCTGATGGTCCATGCTCCAGCCGTTGTGCAGCAGATGATCGAGCGTCACGCAGATCACCTTGGCGGTCGGCGCGATCGTGCCGCACGCCGCCTTCAGCGCGCCGCCGAGGTCCACCCAGTCGAGGCTCAGGATCACATCGGCGGCAGCGATCGCCTGCGCCGCCTCCTGCACCGGGAACGTCGCCGGCGCGCCGGCGTGCAACTCATGGTCGGTGGGGAACACCGCGCCGAGCTTCAGGTCGGTGACCACCTGCGCGCGCAGGCGCCTCGGCCAGCGCCACGCGGTTGGCCCAGGCCGTGCGCGTTCCGCGAGCCACGCCCCATCAGGATCACCGGCCGGCGCGCGGCACGCAGCATCGCCACCGCCTGGGCAACCTGCGCCGGGGCGGCCGCGGGCACCACGTCCGGCACGAAGCGCGCGACATCGATCGGCGGCAGCGGATCGGCGAGCGGCGCCTCCTGCATGCCGGCGTCGAGATTGACGTAGACCGGACCGTGCGGTGCCGTGCATGAAATCCACCAGGCGCGCAGCAGC
Source organism: uncultured Alphaproteobacteria bacterium (assembly GCA_963812075.1). GTDB lineage: Bacteria > Pseudomonadota > Alphaproteobacteria > Acetobacterales > Acetobacteraceae > JAMXLO01. The sequence continues at coordinate 801,386 of CAWETN010000007.1, read as the reverse complement.
GCCTCGCGCGCCGCCTCCGCCGAGGCGGGCTGGTCGTCCCACTTGGTGTAGTGGCGGACCAGCGCGCCCTGGTCGCGCGCGGTGTGGATCCAGTCGATCCACGGTCGCCGCTTCGGTGCGTCCACCGGACCGGTGGCGCCAAGCACCAACACCGGCATGCGGTCGCACCAGGCGTTGAACATCGCCATCGTCGCGTGCATCAGCCCGACATTGGAGTGCACCGCGGCGGCCATCGGCCTGCCGGTGACCTTGGCGTAGCCGTGCGCGATGGCGACGGCGGATTCCTCGTGCAGGCACAACAGCATCTGCGGCTGCACGTTGCCCAGGTGATTCACCAGGCTGTCGTGCAGGCCGCGATAGCTGGCGCCCGGGTTCAGCGCGATGTACGGCACCTCCAGCGCACGCAGCGTCTCCGCCACCACGTCGCTGCCGAACAGCGCATTGCCCGAGGGCAGCGGCAGCGGCTGCTCGATCGGCGCGCCGGAGCGATCGGCGAGATGGTCAGCCATGCCGCAGGTCCTTGTTCCAGTCCATCGCATGAACGGGCGCGCATTTCGACGTACTGTCCGGATCTGCGCAACCTGTGCGCCGGGGCGGAGTCAATGGGCGGCGCTCGCTCGCGGGCAGCCCTGGGCACTCGCAACAATGTTATGAGACAAAATTAATGTGGCCGACTGCGTCTTGTCCATATAGCCTTTGCCAGCACCACTTCGAAGAAGGATCAGCCCCATGCCCTTCGATGCCTTGGTCGCCGCCCCGCGGCAAAAAACCATCGCCGACCTGCTCGAGGATCACCGACTGAGTGCGGTACCCTGGAAACAGCTGGCGGAACACAAGGCGGCACAGCAGCAGAAATACGGACCGAGCTTCTGGCATCGCCATCAGGCGGCGGTGTCCATTTTGCTCGTGGTCACCAGCCCCCTGGCCGGGGCGATCGCTGCCGCGAGCGGCGGATTCAATGCGCACTCCGGCGTGCTGGCGATCACCGGCAGCTTCGTCTGGATGTGCATGGTCGCACTGATTACCGGCACCGGCATGATCCGGCTGCGCGGCGGCTCACACTGGGAAGAGCGCGAAGGTACTGACCTATGCCGATGTTCCGGAGCCGATCGCCCGCGTCGCGCGCGCGCTGAAGGCCGAGATGCCTCGGACCCGATTGATCCTGGGCGAATTGAAGCGCGAAGAGACCGTGCTGGATCCCTACCTGCTGATCGAGCACGACGGTGAGAGCGTCTGTCTGGGCATCTGGGAAGACGACAAGATCATCGCCTGCACCGAGAGCACGATCCGCCGCTGAAGCTGCGTGCCTGGCTGCTCCATGGCTGGGACCCGGCCCGGCCATGAGGCACTGCGCTAAGTGCTGGGCGCTAGTGCTGGCCCTCCGGCATGCGCACCAGCAGGCCGTCCAGTTCCTCGGTCATCGTGATCTGGCAGGACAGGCGTGAATCCGGCTGCGCCACCGCCGCAAAGCTGAGCATGCTCGCCTCCTGCGACCCGGGGACCGGCAGCCCGACCTTGTCCAGCCATGCCGCATCGACATAGACGTGGCAGGTGGCGCAGGCACACTCGCCGCCGCAGTCCGCGTCGATGCCAGGGATGTTGTTGTCGACGGCGCCGCGCATGACCGAGGTGCCGACCGGGACATCGACCTCGTGCTCGGTGCCGCTGTGTTCCACGAAGGTGACCTTCGGCATGTTCCTCCCTCGGCCGGTCTAGCCGGCCAGTTCACGGATCGAGCATGACACGTCCCGCAACCTCGACGCCACCGCCGGCCGACGCCGCGCGATCATCATGCGCCCCGCCATGAACTCCGCCGGCGCGTTGACCGCCTCCACGCACTGCACGACGCCGCCACCGGTGAGGTGGAAGATGGCAAAGGACCCGCTCTGCGGATCGCCGCGGACCACGATTTCCGCCACGTCGAACGGCAGGCCGGCAATCTGCAGCCTGATGTCGAACTGATCGGACCAGAACCACGGCACCTCCGGCGGCGGCGGTGCACGGCCGCACAGGTCGGCGGCAGCCTGCTTCGCCTGCTCCGTGGCGTTCGGCACGCTCTCCAGGCGGCCGGCGCGGCCGTACAGCGGCAACGGACGCCGCGTGCAGTCGCCGATCGCATGGATGGCCGGATCCGCGGTGCGGGCGGCGCGATCGACGACGATGCCATCGTCGCAGGCGAGTCCGCCGGCCTGCGCCAGCGCATCGTTCGGCACCACGCCGACACCGACCAGCGCGGCGTCGCACGCAACGACGGTGCCATCCGTCAGGCGCACCGCGGCGACCCGGCCACCGACGCCCTCGAACGCGTCGACCGTCACGTCCAGCATGATGCCCACACCGGCTTCGGCGTGCCGACGCTGGAAGAAATCCGACAGCGGCGTCGAGGCGACGCGGGCCAGAACCCGTGCCTCGCGTTCGATCACCACGACATTGGCGCCGAGGCTGCGCGCGGATGCCGCGACCTCCAGGCCGATATAGCCGGCGCCGACGATCGCGATATGCGCCCCCGGCACGATCAGCGACCGGAGATGGTCGGCGTCGGTCAGCGTGCGCAGCACGGCGATGCCCGCGAGGTCGTGACCGGGCACCGGCAACACCCGCGCATGCGCCCCGGTCGCCAGGATCAGATGGTCGTAGGCGACATCATCGCCCTGCGCGAGCCGGACCGTGCCGCCCACGCGATCGATTGCCAGCACGTTGCAGGCCGATCGCAGTTCGATGCGGCTGGAGCGATAGAACGCCGCGGGGCGCAGCAGCAGGTCGGCGAGCGCACCCGCACCCTGCAGCCACGTTTTGGAGAGCGGCGGGCGCTGATAAGGCGGCACTGGCTCCCCGCCGATCAGCGTGATCGGTCCCTGCCAGCCGTATTGACGCAGCAGCGCCGCCGCCGAGCCGCCGGCATGGCCGGCACCAACGATGACCACGCGCGCCGATACGTCGCTCATGGCGCGAGCGTAGGCATTCGATCAAGAAACGCAAAGACCCCCGCACGCCTAGGCGTTTGAACGGGGGTCGGGTTTGCGAAGTTGATGTTCTTCGCGCCTGGTGCTGATCACCAAGCTATAACGTGGACTTTGTGATCAGTTGCCGGTGCCACGCCGGTCGGCAACTGGAGAACTGCCCGGTGGAGTCATGCTGCGATGAGCCCTCCCTCTCCGTGGAATAACGAGAGAATGCGCCCAAATATGCCGCAGTGTCAAGTGCCATGTCACTACGGCAACAAAATATCGGCACTCCGGTACAATGGTGTTCCTAAGCGGTCACTGCATCCTGCTCGATTGTGATCACGTCGCCGGCGAGCGTCGTACGGCGCACATCGCGCACTTCGTTGCGATCGAAACGACGTGCGCGATGCATTGTCGTGCGGTTGTCCCACATCACCAGATCGAACGGCCGCCACGCATGCGAGTAGACGAACTCCCGCTGGGTCGCGAACTCGGTCAGGTCGCGCAGGAACATGCGCGCCTCGGGCACGGTCCAGCCCTCGATCGCGCCGGCATGCGACGACAGGAACAGCGACCTCCGGCCGGTCACCGGGTGCGTGCGCACGAGACGCTGGCGCACCGGCGCGAATGCCTCGATCTCCTGCTCGCTCAGCTCGGTGAAACCGATCGCCTGGCGCGAATACATCAGCGAGTGCAGGCAGACCAGGTCCTCCACTTCCGCCTTGGTACGCCCATCCAGTGCGTCGTACGCCGCACGCATGTCGGCGAACTCGGTATTCGCACCCCATGACGGCAGCACGCGTCCCGACAGGAGCGAATATCTCGCCGGCACCGGGCGGAACGAGCTGTCCGAATGCCACAGCCGGTCGCCCAGCTTGAAGAACCATACGCGGTCCTCCGCCGACATGATCCGGCCATCCTTGTCGAGGTTGGAGAAATCGGCGATCCCCGGCCCCAGCCGGCTGTCCGAGCGTTGGCGGATGTGTCCGCCGCGCGGGTAGTTCTCCAGCTCGCCGAACTGTCGCGTGAACGCCAGCTGCTGCTCGTCGCTCATGTCCTGCTCCGGGAACACCAGCACGGCGTAGCGGTCCATGCCCGCTTCGATCTGCGTGACCTCCGCGCCGGTGAGCGCGCGGCGGCAGTCGATGCCGGAGACCTCGGCGGCGAAGGCCGGATGCAGCGCTCGGAACGAAATCGTCATAAGTCATTCCCCTGGGGCTGCGGGGCATTGAAAACTTTCCCGCCACCGCCGTCCAGGCTAAGGAACGTCGAAAGGGGTGCATCATGTTCATCGCCATGAACCGTTTCCGCGTGACGCCGGGTTCCACGGCGGACTTCGAAAACGTCTGGACGTCGCGCGACAGCCACCTGTCGGGCGTGCCGGGCTTCATCGCCTTCCATCTGCTGCGCGGCCCGGCGCACGACGATCACGTGCTGTACTCGTCGCACACCGTCTGGGCCAGCCGCGACGCCTTCGAGGCCTGGACGCGCTCCGAGGCGTTCCGCCGCGCGCACAGCGACGCCGGTGGCAACCGCAGCCTGTATCTCGGCCATCCGGAATTCGAGGGCTTCGATGTCATCCAGACGATCGAGCCGGGCAAGGGCTGACGGGGGAAAAATGCGCTTCGACGGCAAGGTCTGCCTGATCACCGGCGCGGGCTCCGGCATCGGCCGCGCGACCGCGCTGGGCTTCGCGCAGCGCGGTGGCAAGGTGGTGGTGTCGGATGTCGACGGCACGAGCGCCGCGGCGGTCGTCGCCGAGATCGCCGGCGCCGGCGGGACCGCGATCGCGGTCACCGCCGACATGGCGATCCCGTCCGATATCGACGCGATGATCGCGCGCGCGGTGCGGGAATTCGGCCGGCTGGACGTGCTGCACAACAACGCCTTCGGCGTGCCGGCCGCACTGCGCGAGAAGCGTCTGGCACGCGTCGCCGATACCGACCAGGAGGTGTGGGACTACACCCTCCAGGTCGGACTGACCGCGGTGATGCAGGCGACGCGCGCCGCCCTGCCGATCATGCGCCAGCAGGGCGGCGGCGCCATCGTCAACACCGCATCGATCTCCGGCCTGTTCGCCGATTTCGGCATCACCTCGTACAACGTGATGAAGGCCGGCGTGGTCAACCTGACTCGCGGTACCGCGATCGAGTACGCGCCGTACGGCATCCGCTGCAACTGCATCTGCCCCGGCGCGATCGACACGCCGCTGCTGCAGCGCGCCTACGGCATCCCCGGCTTCGTCGAGCAGACGCGCGCCGCCATCCCGATGGGACGCTTCGGCCAGCCCGAGGAGATGGCGAATGTCGTGCTGTTCCTTGCCTCGGACCTGGCGTCCTACGTCACCGGCGCGGCGTTCGTCGCCGATGGCGGGCTGACGGCGCAGACCGGCATCCCGTCCCGGTTCAGGGACTAGGAGCGCAGCCTCCACGCGGCCGGCGCCGCACCACGGCAATCACGCGAACCGTTCGCATCCGGCGCACCCTTGGCAAAGGCCTTGCCGCCGGTGGGTGGCCTGTCAACGCAGAGATCGCAGAGACACGCAGAAGTCCGCCGAGCGCCAATGATGGTGCAGCGCGATGATCTCTCCGTCCTCTGCGGAACCTCTGCGCACTCTGCGTCGAATAGCCACTCGCGCCCGCGCCGGCCCGAGCAGGGACGCACAGCTGCCTGCTTGAGCGATCCCACTGGTGGCGCGCGTAAAACCAGGTCAGAAACAAGCACCTGCGCCAGCGTTCCCGAAGAAGCAATGAACGCAGATACAACAGGATGCACGCAAAACACGCAGATCAGGACTGAATCAATCGTATCTGCGTGTTCGGCGTGAATCTGCCCTGATCTGCGTTTTTGATTTCCTACTTGTTGTCCACCTCTACAGCTGGAGAACGTGGGCCTGGACCCTATCCCTGCTGTGCAGGAATGATGCGACGACCCGCCTCGAGCAGCATGTCGCTGACCCACGCCCCTTGCATCACGTCCCCTTGCATCGTGCGGCCAGCCTGTTGGATGCGATGCGTGAGGTCGCGCATCGTCTTGACGACCTCCGGATGGTCCGGCTGACCGGGATAGCCAAGGCTCTGGGCGAAATCGTTCGGACCAATGCTGTAAAGGTCGATGCCCGGCACCGACATAATAGCCTCCAGGTTGTCCAGTACGGCGACATCCTCCAGCAGCGCGACCACCAGCATCTGCTCGTTCGCCGCGCGGTAGTACGCCGCCTTGTCGGGGATACCCGCGTTGTAGTCGGTACCCCGGTTGGCCCCGAACGACCGCTCGCCGAGCGGGCCGAAATAGCACGCCCGCACGAGCTGGCGGGCATCCGCCTCGGTGGCAATGTGCGGACCCAATATGCCCATGATCCCGCGATCGAGATAGCGCAGGATGGTGGATGAGCCGATGTCGGGCACCCTGGCGATCGTCGTCAGGTCGTAGCGTTCGGCGGTCCTGCAGAGATCTTCGAGTTGATCGAGTCCGAACGGCCCATGCTCGCCGTCGATGAAGACGAAATCGAAGTCGAGCTTGCCCAAGATGTCGATGACCCACGGGGAAGGGAACGAAAGGTTGTAGCCATACGCCTTGCGGCCGGCACGCATGGCAGACTTGACTCGGTTGGGCTGCTTCATTGGATGTTCCTCATGTGCGCTGTGACTGCGATCTGAGCGGGAATCCGATCAGAAGTCACCGGCTGCCGCATGGCCGGTGCACCATCAACGGCGCGTTCGGCCGGCGCTGCGCTGCCCGGCGAGTTCCCCAGCGCTGCGGGCCAGCGTGTGGCGGCAAGCGTGGCGCAGGCTTGAACCGTCCGGCAAGGCGTTGCCCTGGCTCAGACGAAGCGCCGGCGCGCCCAGCCATCCTCGAACGGGACATTCATCAGCGGCTCCGAACGCTTCTCTGCGAACAGCCAGCCGCCATCCGTGCGCCGGTAGCGCTCATGGTCGATGCTGGCGCGCCACATCGCGCGATTTCCGTCCGCCAGCGTGCACGGCATGAACAGGTACCACTGCGCCCCGGCCGTATCGCCGTCCACATGGATCTGACCGTTCAGACTGTAGTGGATGGCGAACGAGAAGATGCCCGCGGCGCGGCGGAAGAACTCCCGGATGGCTTCGCGGCCCTCGAACCGGCCCAGGCCCGGGCTGTCCCAGATCGCGTCCTCGGTGAACAGCGCGGCGATCCCATCGGCGTTGTAATTGTCGTCGCACAAGGCTGCGTAACGCGACTTGAGATTGCGGATCGCCTCCGTATCCTCCAGCGCCTGCAGCCGGCGCTCGATATGTTCGAGCCGTGTCAGATGAGCCTCGCGGTCGTGGCCAGCCATGGCATTTCCTCGCGACTGCGACGATCCATTGCACTGTGCGCGCAGTCAAGCGATGGTCGGATCGGTCCTTGGGGCGGAACGCCCTTATGCAGCGCGCACAAGGATGTTGGTGGCGCCGCGGCCTGGTCCGCCATCGGCTGGCGCCCTCAAAGCCGACGTTCGCCGATGTTGCCCTGCAGACGGCCTTGGATGGGACGCGGACGGACAGCTTCGGATGCGCAATGCTGAATGGCTGACACTGACCCTCGATGAGGCGACTCTGGTCGGGATGACTCGTGGGCTGCGCCGCTTCGCCAATGTGTGATAATGGCGTGCGCCGCGCGCCCGTCACCGTTGGTCGGTTGAACGGGCGCGAAAGCTGCTGTGGGAGGAATCGACGCCAGATGAACGCCATCAAGGACTCCATCAAGTCAGGCAGGACCGTCGTCGGGACGGCCGGGGCACCGAACGTCGACGTGTCGGTACTGGCCGACGCCGGGTACGACTTCCTGCTGTTCGACACCCAGCACTCCCCCTGGGAGATCAAGCAGCTGCAGCCGTCGATCCAGGCGATGCGCGGCAAGCAGGCGGCGCCTGTCGTGCGCGTCGCCGCCAACGAGGCGTATCAGATCTGCTTCGCGCTTGACGCGGGCGCGCGTGGCATCATTGCACCGATGATCAACACCCGCGCGGAGGCGGAGGCGATGGTGCGCGCCTGCCACTATTTTCCCGCGGGCAACCGCAGCAACGCCGGCGTGCGCGGCGAGTGGGGCGAGTTCAAGAATTACCGCGACTACATGGATGCCGTGAACAACGAGCTGGTCATCGTGCCGATGATCGAGACCAACCAGTCGCTGGAGAATCTCGATGCCATCGCCTCGGTCCCGGGCGTCGACGTCCTGCTGATCGGCCCGTCCGATCTTTCGATCGAGCTGGGGGTGCCGCTCGACTACCAGTGCGACATTTATCAGCGAGCGCTCGATAAAATCGCGGCAACGGCAGCAAAACACGGCATTGCCGCGGGGATGTATTTCATCCCGCCCGGGATGGACCCGAACTTCTTCGTCCAGAAGGGGTTCAAGTTCTTCACCATGCCATGGGGCCCCTGGGCGACGGCCGGGATCCAGAACGCCCTGGCCGGGATCGAGCGCTCAGGGTCCATTGCAGGATAAGTGCGACGGGGCGTGAGCCGGACCCCGCTCGATTCACTTATTGGGCGGCGGGCCCTAACAACGTCGATGCGGGCGGTCTGGCAAACAGCCGGACAACCGCCTTCGGGAAAAGCCATGACACAGAGAGACAACTGGGGCTGGCAAGCTCGTATCGGCATGTTCATCGTCGGCAGTGAAGTCGTGCCCGAGGCCGAGTGGTGGGCGATGGTCCCGCCGGATGTGTCGGTGCACGCTGCACGAGTAACCGCCCGGGCGCCCTGGGCGCGCTGGCGTGACGACCGCAGCGGAGTGGAGTTGGAAGATGACCTGCTGCGCGGCTGCCGGCAGTTCGCACCGATGTGCCTGTCGGCGGTCGTGGTTGGCCATAGCTCCAGCAGCATCCTGGGCGGGCCACAGTGGGATGCGGCGGTAGTGGAAACGCTGTCGCGGGAACTCGGCGGGGGGGTGGTGGTGACCACCAACGGGCTGGACTGTGCGGCGGCGCTGCGGGCGAGCGGCGTGAAGCATCCATTCCTGGTATTTCCGCCCTGGTTCGACGACAGCACGGTGGCGGCGGGTGTTCGGGACTGGTGCGCACGCGGGACCGAGCCGGTGGGACATCTGCGTTACGATCCCGGCCGGAAATGGCGCGACGTGCCACCTGGCGAGCTGTATCGGCAGGGTATGGGGATCGAGCAAGCGATCGAACCGCTGTACCAGCAGGTGCGGGTGGCCTGCCCGCAGGAGGCGGATGGCGTCCTGATCGCCGGCACGGGGTTTCGCTGCGTGGGTATTCTCGATGCGCTGGAACGCGACCTGCGACGTCCCGTCGTTTCGGCGAATCAAGCCAGCCTGTGGCATTGCCTCCGCCTATCCGGCGTTCGCACGCCGGTCGACGGCTACGGAAACCTGCTCCGATCGATCTGATCGAATGTCGGCTTCGGCGAATGGTTGATCGGATCGCGAGCGCCCGACTTGGGTCGTGAACGGGCCGGCGGCTTTTTATGTCGCCGAGGGGCGCTTCCGGCACAGAGATATTGTCAATCGCAGGCGCCTGCACGGGCAAGTAGAAAGTCCCTTTCCCGCGCGTTGCGGGTGAGCTTGCTCGCAGCCTCGAATTCGGAGCGGGCCTCGGCCAATCGGCCTGCCCGAAAAAGAAAGTCGCCCCTCGCAGCCGGGAATGGTGCGTAATTGCGCAGGGCGTCAGCGTCGGCAATCTCGTCTATCAGCCGCAGGCCGGCTTCGGGCCCGAAGGCCATGCTGTGGGCGATCGCTCGATTGAGATCGACTACCGGCGACGGCATCGCTGCTCGCAGCCGGTCATAGAGTGCGGCGATGCGGGGCCAGTCGGTGTCGGCCGGGCTGCGCGCACGCGCATGGCAGGCTGCCAGTGCGGCTTGCAGGGCATAGGGCCCATCGCCCCCGAGCGCTTCGGCCCGAGCCAGCGCGTCCAGGCCTCGGCGGATCAGCAGTTGGTCCCAACGTGCGCGATTCTGCTCGGTCAGCGGTACGAGGGCGCCGTCTGGCCCGATACGTGCCGGCACACGCGATGCCTGGATTTCCATCAGGGCCAGCAGGCCGAACATTTCGGCGTCCTCGGGCATCAGCCCCGCCAGAATGCGGCCCAGCCGTTGCGCCTCCAGGCACAGGCTCGGCCGAACAAGGTCCTCGCCGGCCGTGGCGGCATAGCCTTCATTGAAGATGAGGTAGATGACCTCCAGCACCGAGGAGTTTTCGGAGATCGACATCGTCCCGGAGATTTTTCGATGGTTGAGGCGCAGGGCGCCAATGGCCGGGGACCGAGATTGGGCGCAGAGCCGGTCAGCGTCCGCCCCGACACGCTCTCTGTCCGCAAGGCGCCATTCCGGCCCGCGGCGGCAATGTAACTAACTCTTGCCACCATCCATACTAACCAATATATTCCCCCAGCATGGACCCCGCGCCCCTGCCTGAGCAGCCCGACCTCAGCCTCCTGCTCCCTCGCAGCACGTACTGGCAGATCGTCCACGACCTCCGATCCAGCCTCCCGCTGCCCGCCGACGAGACGCCGGAGGCGCGCGTCCACCGCGACCGCGCGGCCATCGCCGACGTAGCCTCCATGCTGCCCGCCAATGCCGAAGAGGCCCGCATTGCCGTTCGCAGCGTCTCTGCCGATGCCCAGGCTACCGAATGCCTGCGCCTGGCGCGCCGGCACGCGGGCGATCTCGCCGCGGTCCTCAAGTGCAATGCGCAGTCCGTCAGCATGATGCGCCAGGCCAACGCCGCGCGGGCGCTGCTCGCGCGCATCCAGGCGGCACGGCGCAAGCGGGAGGCCGACGCAGGCGCCTGCAACCAGGACGCCTGGACCGAGCATGCGGTGGCCAGGCAGATGGCCGAAGCCATCGGCGAAGCCGCGCCGCAGCCGCCGCCCTCAGCGCCCACGCCGGAACCGGCGCGCGATGACACGGGCAACAGCCTGACCGAGGCCGAACTGTTTGCCGTCACCTACCCTCAGCGGGCGAAGCTGATCCGCTCGCTGGGCCACCTGCCGGAACCCTGTAGCTTCGGCCCGCCTGCGCCTGAGCTGGTGCGGGCCATCGTCAGCGGAACCAGCCCGGTTCTGTTGGAACTCGACAGGCAGGCCGGACTCGCCGCCGTTTGACCGGCTGTGGGGGCAGCATTTCTCCAGGTCTGTGCAGAGCAGCACGGAGATTTTCGAATGCGCTCGCGCGCAGGCCAGCGCGCCAGGCGGCGCGAAACGCCAACCACCTTCTTCTCCGTGGTGCCCTCGATCGTCCTTCGTGGTGAAAAGCGCCACTGCCAACAGCACAGTCAGATGCAGCTCACCCGTCCCACCAGACGGGCAATGAGACGCCCGCGAGACCCATGCAGGACCAGTCACGGGGCAGGTCCCCGGCCCGACCCGCCGGGGACCCGCCAACCGCAATCAGGCGAGGTCGAAGCGGTCGAGGTGCATCACCTTGCTCCAGGCCGCGACGAACGCGTCCACGAAGGCCCGCCCCGCATCATCGGCCGCGTAGGCCTCCGCCAGCGCGCGCAGCTGCGAGTTCGAACCGAAGATCAGGTCCACCCGCGTGCCGGCCCACTTCCTCTCGCCGGTCGCCCGATCGCGCGCCACGAACACGCCCTCGGCGTCAGCGGACGCCTCCCACTTCATGCTGGGACCCGTCCTGAGCAGGCTCACGAAGAAGTCGTTGCTCAACACCTCTGGCCGATCGGTGAAGACGCCGAGACTGGACCCGCCGAAGTTCGCCCCCAGCACGCGCATGCCGCCGATCAGCGCCGTCATCTCGGGCGCCGTCAGCGTCAGGAGCTGTGCCTGATCGACCAGCATCTCTTCCGGCGATCGACGATGCTCGCCGCTCAGGTAGTTGCGGAACGCATCCACTTTGGGTTCGAGCACGGCGAAGGAATGGGTATCGGTCTGCTCCTGCGACGCGTCGGTGCGCCCCGGGGTGAACGGCACCTGGACGATATGGCCGGCGTTCTTCGCCGCCTGCTCGACCGCGGCGCAGCCACCCAGAACGATCAGGTCGGCAAGCGACACGAGCTTGCTGCCGAACTGTTCGGCGTTGAACGCCTGCCGGATCTTTTCCAGCTTTGCCAGCGCAGCCTTCAACTCGGTCGGTTCGTTGACGGCCCAATCCTTCTGCGGCGCCAGGCGAATGCGCGCCCCGTTGGCGCCGCCGCGCTTGTCCGAGCCGCGGAACGTCGCCGCCGACGCCCACGCGGTCTTCACCAGCCGTGCGACCGACAGCCCGGAGGCGAGGATCGTGGCCTTCAGCGCCGCGATGTCCGCGTCATCGATCAGCGCATGTTCGACGGCGGGAACCGGGTCCTGCCAGATGCGTGGCTCGGCCGGAACCTCCGGGCCGAGATAGCGGGAGACCGGGCCCATGTCGCGGTGCGTCAGCTTGTACCATGCCTCGGCGAAGGCGTGCGCGAACTGCTCCGGATTCTCGTGGAAGCGCCGCGAAATCGGCGCGTAGATCGGGTCCATGCGCAGCGCGAGGTCGGTCGTCAGCATCATCGGCGCGTGCCGCTTCGACGGATCGTGCGCGTCGGGCACGGTGCCCGCCGCATCGGCATCCTTCGGCGTCCACTGCCAGGCGCCTGCCGGGCTCTTGGTCAGCTCCCACTCATAGCCGAACAGGTTGTCGAAGAAGCCGTTGTCCCACTTCACCGGGTTCTTGGTCCACGCCCCTTCGAGCCCGCTGGTGATCGTGTCCTCGCCGCTTCCGGTGCCGAAGCTGTTGCTCCAGCCGAGGCCCTGCTGTTCGATGACGGCGCCCTCGGGTTCCGGACCGACATAGCGCGCCGGGTCGGCGGCGCCGTGGGTCTTGCCGAACGTGTGTCCGCCGGCGATCAGCGCCACCGTCTCCTCGTCGTCCATCGCCATGCGGGCGAACGTCTCGCGGATGTCGCGCGCTGCAGCGAGCGGGTCCGGCCGGCCGTTCGGACCCTCCGGGTTGACGTAGATCAGGCCCATCTGCACCGCGGCGAGCGGGTTCTCCAGCGACCTGTCGCCACTGTACCGCTCATCCGCCAGCCATTTGCCCTCGGAGCCCCAGTAGATGTCGTCCTGCGGCTCCCAGACATCGATGCGCCCGCCCGCAAAACCGGCGGTCCTGAACCCCATCGATTCGAGTGCGCAGTTCCCCGCCAGGATCATCAGGTCACCCCAGGAGAGCTTCCGGCCATACTTCTGCTTGATCGGCCAGAGCAGCAGGCGCGCCTTGTCGAGGTTCGCATTGTCCGGCCAGCTGTTGAGCGGCGCGAACCGCTGCGTGCCCGTGCCGCCGCCGCCGCGACCGTCGCTGATGCGGTAGGTGCCCGCGCTGTGCCACGCCATGCGGATGAACAGCGGCCCGTAGTGGCCATAGTCGGCCGGCCACCAGTCCTGCGACGTGGTCATCAGGGCGAATATGTCGGCCTTCACGGCCTTCAGATCGAGGCTCTTGAACGCCTCGGCGTAATTGAAGCCGGGTCCCATCGGGTCGGCCTGGGGGGAGTTCTGATGGAGAATCGGCAGATCCAGCCGGTTCGGCCACCAGAGCTGGTTCGACATGCTCCGGATCATGGCCTCCCTGCTGACCCTGCCGCCCATCGGGCACTTGCTTTCGGCGTTCATGCCGCCTCCGATCCTGCGTTGCTCATTTCCGGCGCGGGCCATAGCGCCGCCGCGCTCATTTGTCCAATCGATTAAATTCATCGGAATGATCGAGTTTCTCTCTGAAACGGGCGTGCCCCGCCCGGATCGTGGAGTTGCCAGGCCGGCAGAGCCCGGACGGCGCCTCCGCTCGGTTCGAACAAGATGTCAGGCCGGCGTCTTCGACGGACCGGGAACTGCGGCGGGGCCGGTCACGCCGATCGAGCCACTCGCGTTACCGCCGCCGCGGCGATGCGGCCACCGCCAGTGGCGAGGTGATATCGGCGAACGATTGCGCCAGCGACGTGCGCACATCGATCACCGTCGGCACCCTCGCGCTCATTGCCTCGCGCAGTGCCGTGCCGAGCTCGGCCGGCTCGGTGACGCGCACGCCGTTGCAGCCCATCGCGCGCGCGATGGCCGCGTGGTCGAAGTCGGCGAACTCGGCTGCGAACGGGCCGCCGCCATGCAGCACCCAGCCGAGCGCCTGGTTGTTGAACACCACCGTGATGATCGGGATGTCCTGCTCGATCCCGGTCATCAAGCCGTTCATCGTCATCGCGAAGCCACCGTCGCCGCACACCGCCACCACCGGCCGGTCGGGATGCACCAGCTTCGCCGCCAGCGCCGCCGGAATGGCGAAGCCCATCGGCCCCGATCCCGCCGCCTGCAGGAAGCCGCCCGCCTGCTTCGTCTGATAGAAGTGCGTCATCATGATGCGGTTCTCGCCGGCGTCGCAGGTGACGATGGCGTCGGCCGGCAGGGCCCGCATCAGTTCGCCGATCGCGCGCTGCGGCAGCATCGGGCTGTCGTCGGCCGTGTAGCCCGCGGAATTGAAGTAGCCCTTCGCCTCGCGCCAGCGGGCGACACGTGCATCACCCGCCGCACGACGCCCCGCGGCAGATCCGACCGCCTCGCGCAGCTGTCGCATCACCTGCGCCGCGTCGCCAAGCAGCACATGTTCGGCGGGGAACGTCCACGACGCGTTGCGCGGCTCGATGTCGATCTGGATGAAGGTCTGCCGCGTCGGATCCAGCAGGTCGCGGTTCTCCCACGCGGTGTCGGACGGACCAAGCTTGGTGCCGATCGCCAGCACCAGGTCGGCCTCAGCCAGGCAGGCATTCGCTGCCTCGGTGCCGAACGTGCCGAATACGCCGAGGGCCAGGCTGTGCGTCTCGGCGAAGCAGCCCTTGCCAGCCGCGGTGGTCACCACCGGCAGCCCCGCCGCCTCAACCAACGCCACCAGCGCGTCGTAGCCCTGCGCGATGCGCACGCCGTTGCCGGCGATCACCACCGGCCGCTCCGCCGCCAGCAATGCCTTCGCCGCAGCCGCCACACGCGCCGCATCGGCCGGCGGCGGTGGCGCGGGCAGATAGTATTGCGTCGGATACACCACCGGCTGGGAATCCGGCTTCACCGTGCCGGACAGCGAGTCCATCGCGAACAGCACGGCGACTGGGCCGCATTGCCCCGACAGCGCATGCTTGATGGCAAGCTGCGTCCCCTGCACCGCGGCGACCGGCGTGAGCGCCTGCACCACGTGCTTGGTCACGCCGCTGAACGCGCGCCGCGCGTCCCAACTGCCGTAGTCGCCGGTCGCCTGCTGATAGGGTGCGTGCAGATGGAACGGCGTGGAGTCAGAGAAGTCGGTCAGCAGCAGCATCGGCGAGCTGGACAGGTAGGCCTCCATCGTGCCGATCAGGCCGTTGCCCAGTACCCAAGGCCCCTGCCCGATCATCACGCCCGGCCGCCGCGTCAACCGGCCGTACACTTCGGCCATCACGCCGGCGAGCGATTCCTCGCGCACCAGCACCATGCGCAGCGAGTTCTGGATCTTGCGCAGGCCCTGGATGATGCGACCCGTGTGGCCGCCGGAGATGCCGAACACATACTCGATGCCGGCTTCCTGCAACACGCGCCCGACCAGGTCGCCGGCCGGCTGTTCCTCGGTCAGCATGCGCTCGACTGTCATCGCGCTTCCTCCATCGAGCAGGTTTCACTTGGCGGCCCGCCCCGGCTCGGTCATTGTTCCAGCATGGCGTCCTTGTCAAACCGCCTTCCCGGCCTGAATTTCGACCTCGGCGAAACTGCCGACATGCTGCGCGACACGGTGGAGAACTTCGCCGCCGACGAGATCGCGCCGCGCGCCGCCGAGATCGATCGCGACAACGCATTCCCGATGGATCTGTGGCGCAAGCTGGGCGATCTCGGCGTGCTGGGCGTCACGGTCGAGGAGGAATACGGCGGCGCCGGCATGGGCTATCTGGAACACGTCGTCGCGATGGAGGAGATCTCCCGCGCCTCCGCCTCGGTCGGCCTGTCCTACGGCGCGCATTCCAACCTGTGCGTCAACCAGATCCGCCGCAACGGCAGCGAGGAGCAGAAGCGCCGCTACCTGCCGAGGCTGATCAGCGGCGAACATGTCGGCGCACTGGCGATGAGCGAACCGGGCGCGGGATCGGACGTCGTCGGCATGCGCACGCGCGCGGACAAGCGCGGCGACCGCTACGTGCTGAACGGCTCGAAGATGTGGATCACCAACGGGCCCGATGCCGACGTGCTGGTGATCTACGCCAAGACCGATCCGGAGGCGGGACCGCAGGGCATCACCGCCTTCCTGATCGAGAAGGGCTTCAAGGGTTTCTCCACCGCGCAGAAGCTCGACAAGCTCGGCATGCGCGGCTCGAACACCTGCGAACTGGTGTTCGACGATTGCGAAGTGCCCGAGGAGAACGTGCTCGGGCGGCGTCAACGACGGCGTGCGCGTGCTGATGAGCGGGCTGGACTACGAGCGCGCCGTGCTGGCGGCGGGGCCGCTCGGCATCATGCAGGCCTGCATGGACGTGGTGGTGCCCTACGTGCACGAACGCAAGCAGTTCGGCCAGCCGATCGGCGAGTTTCAGCTGATGCAGGGCAAGCTCGCCGACATGTACACCACGATGAACGCCGCCAAGGCGTATGTGTATGCGGTGGCGAAGTCGTGCGACCGCGGCGAGACGACGCGCAAGGACGCCGCCGGCGCGATCCTGTACGCGGCCGAGAAGGCGACGTGGATGGCGCTGGAGGCGATCCAGTGCCTGGGCGGCAACGGCTACATCAACGACTATCCCACCGGCCGGCTGCTGCGCGACGCCAAGCTGTACGAGATCGGTGCCGGCACCAGCGAAATCCGCCGCATGCTGATCGGCCGCGAGCTGTTCCGCGAGACGGCGTGATGCACTATCGACGTGCGCTCCCGCCGTCATGGCTGGGCCTGGCCCGGCCATCCACGCCTTCCTTTCACCACCGGATCGAAGACGTGGATGGCCGACCCAAGCTCGGCCATGACGATGGGGAACGCACATGACCCATCTCCGCTCCGACATCGATCCGCGCTCCGCCGACTTCGCGGCCAACGCCGCGACGATGCGCGCACTGGTCGCAGGACCTGCGCGCCCGCGTCGCGGAGGTCGGGACAGGGCGGCGGTGAAGTCCGCGCGCGAGCGCCACCTCGCGCGCGACAAGCTGCTGCCGCGCGATCGCGTCGCGGGACTGATCGATCCCGGTTCGCCGTTCCTCGAGCTGTCGCAGCTCGCCGCGTACGGCCTCTACGACGACGAGGTCCCCGCCGCCGGCATCGTCACCGGCATCGGCCGCGTCTCCGGGCGCGAGTGCGTCATCGTCGCCAACGACGCCACGGTGAAGGGCGGCACCTACTTCCCGATCACCGTGAAGAAGCACCTGCGCGCGCAGGAGATCGCGCTGCAGAACCGCCTGCCCTGCATCTACCTGGTCGATTCCGGCGGCGCCTTCCTGCCGATGCAGGACGAGATCTTCCCCGACCGCGACCACTTCGGCCGCATCTTCTTCAACCAGGCGAACCTGTCGGCGCAGGGCATTCCGCAGATCGCCGCGGTGATGGGCTCCTGCACCGCCGGCGGCGCCTATGTGCCGGCGATGAGCGACGAGACGATCATCGTGCGCAAGCAGGGCACCATCTTCCTGGGCGGCCCGCCGCTGGTGCAGGCTGCCACCGGCGAGATCGTCAGCGCCGAGGATCTGGGCGGCGCCGATGTGCACGCGCGCACCTCCGGCGTGGTCGACCATTACGCGCATGACGACCGGCATGCGCTGGCGCTGTGCCGGCGCATCGTCGCCGGGCTGAATAGCGTGAAGCAGCCGCAGGTGGCACTGCGCGCGCCCGAGCCGCCGCATTACGATCCGGCGGAGCTCTACGGCGTGGTGCCGGCCGATCTGCGCGCGCCGTACGACGTGCGCGAGGTGATCGCGCGCATCGTCGATGGCAGCGAGTTCGACGAATTCAAGCGCCTGTACGGCACCACGCTGGTCTGCGGCTTCGCCCACATCTACGGCTATCCGGTCGGCATCCTCGCCAACAACGGCATCCTGTTCTCGGAATCGGCGCTGAAGGGCGCGCATTTCATCGAACTGTGCAGCCAGCGCGGCATCCCGCTGGTGTTCCTGCAGAACATCACCGGCTTCATGGTCGGGCGCAAATACGAGGCGGGCGGCATCGCCAAGGATGGCGCCAAGCTGGTGACCGCGGTGTCCACCACCGCGGTGCCGAAGCTCACCGTCATCATCGGCGGCAGCTATGGCGCCGGCAACTACGGCATGTGCGGCCGCGCCTATGAGCCGCGCTTCCTGTTCATGTGGCCGAACGCGCGCATCTCGGTGATGGGCGGCGAGCAGGCGGCGATGGTGCTGGCCAGGTGCGCGCGCAGACCGCGATACGACGCCGGAAGAGGACGAAGCGTTCAAGGCGCCGATCCGCGCGCAGTACGAACGGCAGGGCCATCCGTACTACGCCACCGCGCGGCTGTGGGACGACGGCATCATCGATCCGATCGACACGCGTCGCGTGCTGGGCCTGGCGCTGTCGGCGGCGCTGAACGCGCCGATCGAGCCGACCCGCTTCGGCGTGTTCCGGATGTGACGGATGTTCCGCACCCTGCTGATCGCCAACCGCGGCGAGATCGCCTGCCGCATCATCCGCACCGCGCGACGCATGGGCATCGCCACCGTCGCGGTCTACTCCGATGCCGATGCCGACGCGCTGCACGTGCAGGCGGCCGATCGTGCCGTCCGCATCGGCGCAGCGCCGGCGCGCGACAGCTATCTCGACATCCCACGCATCATCGATGCCGCGCGGCGCAGCGGCGCCGAGGCGATCCATCCCGGCTACGGCTTCCTGTCGGAGAATCCGGCCTTCGCCGAGGCCTGTGCCGACGCCGGCATCGTGTTCGTCGGGCCGCCGGCCTCGGCGATGCGCGCGATGGGCTCGAAGTCGGCGGCGAAGACGCTGATGGAGACGTCCGGCGTGCCGCTGCTGCCCGGCTACCATGGCGAGCGGCAGGACGCTGCGTTCCTCGCCGACCAGGCCAACGCGCATCGGCATTCCCGCTGATGATCAAGGCGGTCTCCGGCGGCGGCGGCCGCGGCATGCGCGTCGTCGCCAGCGCCGGCGAATTCGCCGCCGCGCTGCGATGCCGCGCGGCAGGAGGCTGCATCGGCGTTCGGCGACGACCGCGTGCTGATCGAGCGCTACCTGACCGACCCGCGCCACATCGAGGTGCAGGTGTTCGCCGACACGCACGGCAACGTCGTGCACCTGTTCGAGCGCGACTGCTCGGTGCAGCGACGGCATCAGAAGGTGATCGAGGAAGCGCCTGCCCCGGGTCTCGACGACGAACGCCGCGCCGCGATGGGCCGCGCGGCGGTCGCGGCGGCGCGGGCGGTCGGCTACGAAGGCGCCGGCACGGTCGAGTTCGTCGCCGATGCCGACGGCTTCTACTTCCTGGAGATGAACACCCGGCTTCAGGTCGAGCATCCGGTGACCGAGATGATCACCGGCCTCGACCTGGTCGAATGGCAGTTGCGCGTCGCCGCCGGCGAACCGCTGCCGCTCGGCCAGAAGGCCATCCGCATGCACGGCCATGCGATCGAGGCGCGTATCTACGCCGAGGACCCGGAGCACGACTTCGCGCCGTCGATCGGCCGCCTGGCGCTGTTCCATACGCCGGAGCCCTCGCCGGAGGTTCGCATCGATACCGGCTTCGCCACCGGCGACAGCGTGTCGGTGCACTACGATGCGATGCTCGCCAAGCTGATCTGCCATGGCGACACGCGGGACACGGCGCTGGCGACCCTGCGCCGTGCGCTGGACGAGAGCGCGCTGATCGGCCCTGCCAGCAACCTCGACCTGCTCGGCCGCATCGTTGCGCATCCGGACTTCGTTGCCGGCGGTATCGATACCGGGTTCATCGAACGCCACCGCGAAACGCTGCTGGCGCCCCTGCAGGCGCCGCCGTCCGAGGTGCTGGCCGCCGCGGCGCTCTGCGTGCTGGCAGACGAGGCGGAGGTCGCCGGCGCGGCGGCGGAGGCAGGCGCCGATCCCTGGTCGCCGTGGCATGCGCGCGACCTGTGGTGGCTCAACAGCGATGCCGAACGCACGCTGCCGTTCAGCGTGGCCGGCGTGCCGCACGTCGTCGCGGTGCGCTCCGCCGCGCCGCGCTGGAAGCTGACGGTAGCCGGCCAGCAGATCGTGGCAAGCGCCATGCGCCTGCCCGACGGCCGGATGGACCTGTGCCTCGACGACGCGCACGAGCACGTCTTCGCGCTGCGCGGCGGCAACGGCGTGACGGTGCGCCGCAATGGCGAGACCTGGCGGCTGCAACTCGCCGATCCGCTGGCCGCGGCCGCCGAGGAGGACGATGCCGGCGGACGGCTGGTCGCGCCGATCCCCGGACAGGTCACCCAGGTTGCCGCCGAACCGGGCATGGCGGTGACGCGCGGCCAGGTGCTCGTGGTGCTCGAGGCGATGAAGACGGTGTTCCGCCTCGCCGCGCCCGCCGACGGCGTCATCGCCAACGTGTCCTGCCAGGCCGGCGACAGCGTCGTGGAAGGCCAGCTTCTGGTCGATTTTGCCGAGCACGATGCAGGCTGACGGGAGTTGCAAGCACCGGCCCGGCATGGCCACAGTGGCAACGGCTACCTGGTAAGAAGGACAAGACCTCGATGACTGGAAGGAAGACGTTCCTGACCGCGGCGGCGCTGGTCGCTGCTGTCGCCACCGCGGCGACGGCGGCGGATACGCCCGGCGTCACCGCGACCGAGATCAAGATCGGCAACACCGTGCCCTATAGCGGACCCGCCTCGTCGTACGGCGTGCTGGGCAAGCTGGAGAGCGCGTTCTTCGGCATGGTGAACGGACAGGGCGGCGTCGCCGGCCACAAGATCAACTTCATCTCGCTCGACGACAACTACAGCCCGCCGAAGACCGTCGAGCAGATCCGCCGGCTGGTCGAGGAGGAGCAGGTCGCCTTCACCTTTGGCACACTGGGTACGCCGACCAACAGCGCCATCGTGCGCTACATGAACCAGAAGAAGGTGCCGCAGCTGTTCGTCTCGACCGGCGCCGACAAGTGGGGCGACTACAAGCAGACCCCGTGGACGATCGGCTGGCAGCCCAGCTACCGCACCGAGGCGCAGATCTATACCAAGTACATCCTGCAGCAAAAGCCGGACGCGAAGATCGCGATCCTGTACCAGAACGACGACTTCGGTAAGGACTATCCGAACGGCGTGAAGGATGTGCTGGGCGACAGGTTCAGCAAGATCGTGACCACGGCGACATACGAGACCACCGACCCGACGGTGGACAGCCAGATCACCACGCTGCAGTCGTCGGGCGCCGACGTGCTGCTGGTGGCGGCGATCCCCAAGTTCGCCGCGCAGGCGATCCGCAAGGTGCACGACCTCAACTGGAAGCCGATGTTCTTCCTGTCCAACGTGGCGATCTCGGTGGGCGCGGTGATGACGCCGGCCGGCCCGGAAAACGGCATCGGCATCATCAGCGCCGCCTATCTGAAGGATTCGTCCGATCCCACCTGGAAGGACGATGCCGGCATGAACGAGTGGCGCGGCTTCATGAACAAATACATGCCCGGCGCCGATCAGACCGACGGCGGCTACATCGCGGCCTATGGCCTGTGCAAGACGATGCTGCAGGTGCTGCAGCAGGCCAACGGCGACTTCTCGCGCGCCAATATCATGAAGCAGGTGACCAGCCTGCACGACGTGGAGAACCCGGTGCTGCTGCCCGGCATCAAGATCAGCACGAGCCCCACCAACTACCATCCGATCACCGCGATGCAGCTGGAGAAGTGGGACGGCAAGACCTGGGTGCTGTTCGGCAACGTGATCCAGGGCGCCGGCTCCTGACCATCCCCCATCGTCATGGCCGGCCTTCTGCCGGCCATGACGATGGGCGAGCCTCATAGTTTTTCGGATCAACGAGCCATGCAACGACGCCAATTCCTGCTCGGCGCCGCGGCCGCCGGGCTGGCGCGACCGGCGGTCGGCGGCGCTGCGAAGACGCTGACCTTCGTGCCGCAGTCGCCGCTCGCGAGCCTCGATCCGGTGTGGACCAGCGCGATGACCACACGGAACGTCGGCTTCATGATCTACGACGTGCTGTTCGGGCGCGACGCGGAGATGAACCCGAAGCCGCAGATGCTGGAAGGCTTCAGCGTCGAGGACGACGGTCGGCGCTGGGTGATGTGGCTTCGGCGGAACCTATGGTTCCACGACGGCGAACCGGTGCTGGCGCACGACTGCACCGCGTCGCTGCGGCGCTGGATGAAGCGCGACCCGGGCGGCGCGACGCTCGAGGCACGGCTCGACGCGTTGGAGGCGCCAGACGATCGCACCATCGTGCTGCGGCTGAACAAGCGCTTCCCCGCGCTGCCCAAGCTGCTGTCGAAGTTCCAGACCGCCGCGGTGATGGTGCCCGAACGCATCGCCAACGGCACCGATCCGTTCAAACAGATGACCGAGATCGTCGGCTCCGGCCCGTTCCGCTTCCTGCAGGACGAGTACGTGATCGGCAGCCACGCGGCACTGGTGCCGTTCGAGCGCTACGTGCCGCGCGACGAACCGGCAAGCTTCACCTCGGGCGGACATCGTGTCCTGGTCGATCGGGTGGAGTGGAAGATGATCCCCGATCCCGCCACCGCGGCGAACGCGCTGGTGACGGGAGAGATCGACTGGCTGGAGATGCCGATGCCGGACCTGCTGCCGATGCTGCAGCGGGCGCCGAACGTGGTGACCGGACGGCTCGACAAGTGGGGCTTCATCAGCCAGCTGCGGCCGAACCACGTCGCCGCGCCGACCGACAACGTGAGGCTGCGGCGTGCGATCCTGGCGGCGATCGACCAGCGCGCGGTGATGGAAGCGATCATGGGCGGCGATCCCGACGGCACCATCTTGCCGATGGGCTACCTGGCGACCGGCAACCCGGACGTCGACATGGCGGGGATCGAGGCGATCACCAAGCGCCACAGCACCGCCGAGGTGAAGGCGATGCTGGCGGATGCGGGGTATCACGGCGAGCGCCTGGTGCTGCTGCACACCACCGACCAGCCGTTCTACAACTCGGCGTCGCTGGTGGTGGCGGACGCGCTGACGCGTGTGGGCATGAACATCGACGACCAGGCGATGGACTGGGGCACGGTGCTGCAGCGCCGTGCCAGCCGGCAGCCGCTGGAGAAGGGCGGCTGGTCGCTGTTCGTCAGCGTCACGCCGGTGCCGGAGTACCGCGACCCGCTGCTGGGCTCGCTGCTGCGCGGCAACGGCAAGGATGCGTGGATCGGCTGGCCCACCATCCCGCGCATCGAGGCGGCCTACAACGCCTGGCTCGACAGCGACGATCCGGCAGAGCAGACGCGGCTGGAACGCGAGATCTCGCTGGCGGCGTTCGACGCGGTGCCGTTCGTGCCGCTCGGCCGCTACATGCCGCGCGCCGCCTGGAGCACCGGCATCAGCGACCCGCTGAAGGGACCGGCGCCGGTGTTCTGGAATGTGAGCAAAGGTTGAAGGAGGCGCTACTTAGACAGAGACATTCGTGCCATTTGATCTAGATCATCGCAGATCATAGGCATTTTGGGTAAAATTCCGCCTGGCTCCATCTCGGTCGGGGCACTCGGAATCTGCCTCGGAGCGCAAAGCACGACCTTAATGCTGACTATGTAGGGCCGCTCACCATGATCTGGAGGGGCAAGTGGATTCACGCATCTTTCTGATCGGCCAGGACAATCAGCTGACTGAACTCAGACAATCGCCATATGACTCGGAGGCGCTGCTGCAACGTCTACTTGCTGAGCATCCGTCCGTACCTGGCGCTGCGGATCCCTCGGGACAAAGCCTATTGCTTATCTGCCGCGAACTTGGCGTGCCCGGCGAACAGGACGGTTCCGACCGCTGGTCGCTCGATCATTTGTTCGTAGATCGCGAAGGCGTCCCTGTACTGGTGGAAGTGAAACGTGCATCGGATACGCGCGTTCGACGAGAAGTGGTGGCCCAAATGCTTGACTACGCTGCGAATGGCGTTACCTATCTGCCAACCGAGCGCTTGGTCACGAAATTCTCCGAGACTGCCCACCAAGCAGGCAGCGATCCAGACGGCGTGTTGGCCGAATTTCTGGGTGACACCGATCCTGAACTCATACTGGCGCCAGGTGGAGGCGAATCTCCGCGCTGGCCGCGTCCGACTTATATTCGTCGCTGACCGTATCCCCCCTGAGCTGCGCAGGATCGTCGAATTCCTGAACGAGCAAATGCGACCGGCCGAGGTTCTGGCGGTGGAGGTCGAGCAATTCGCCAGCAGTGACGGGTTGAGAACGCTGGTCCCCCGATTGGTGGGAGCAACACAACGAGCCCAGGCGGCGAAAGCTGTGCAAGAGGCGCTACCGCCGATCTCCGAGCAAGATTGGCTAGCCAGTCTTGGAGCGAAGTTCGGCTCGGATGCCGAAGTAGCGGCACAACATCTACTCGTTTGGCTCCGCGCAACCGGGTTCTCGATTGCCATATCGAAAAGCCAGGACTCCATGTCGGCTGCCATTCGCCGCAGCGACGGCACGGTCGCTTCGCCGTTCTTCCTGCGCCGAAGCACAGGCAA
Organism: uncultured Alphaproteobacteria bacterium; assembly: GCA_963812075.1. GTDB lineage: Bacteria > Pseudomonadota > Alphaproteobacteria > Acetobacterales > Acetobacteraceae > JAMXLO01. The sequence continues at coordinate 776,887 of CAWETN010000007.1, read as the reverse complement.
GATCGAAACCTCGCTCCAGTACCTGCACAGTGACCCTGCCTTCGCCTCAGAGTCGTCGCGACAGCGGCTGCTCGATCGGCTGAAGGCAGTGCCGGGCGTCAGCATCACGACGACCAACCTGAATGGATGGCCAGCAATTCCAATCGTCGATTTACGGAGTTCGGCAGTACGTGACGCCTTTCAAGCAATAGCAGGTGACGTTGCCGTGCAGCTCAGGGCCGACCGAGCCTAGGCGCCCTGACCCACCAGCTCTTCTGCCATACTTCCTATGCTCGCAGTTTGTACCAAGGATGCGGCATGCCCGGCGTCTTCACCCGCAGCGTATAGACAGACGTGCTGGCGGTCAGGAACAGCGTCTTCAGGTCCGGTCCGCCGAACGCCACGTTGGCGCACACCTCCGGCATGTCGATCATGCCGAGCTTCGAGCCGTCCGGCGCAAACACCCATACCCCGCCGGTGCCGGTGCAGAACACCCGCCCTGCCTGGTCCACCTTCATCCCGTCCGGCACGCCGTTGGTGCCGTCGGCCGACATGTCGGCGAACACCCGCCGGCGCAGCATGGTGCCCGCTGCGTCCAGCTCCACCGCGTGGATGTACTGGCACCACCGCGTGTTGGCGATGTAGAGCGTCCGCTCGTCGGGCGACAGCGCCAGCCCGTTCGGATACTCCACCGGCACCGCCAGACTGACCGACCCGTCGGGCGCGATACGGTACACCGCGGCGTCCAGCTCGCGCTCGTTCACCGGCACGCGGTAGCCGGGATCGGTGAAATAAAGCGACCCGTTCGAATGGCAGATCACGTCGTTCGGACGGTTCAGCTGCTTGCCCTCGAAGCGATCCACCAGAGTCGTCACCGACCCGTCCGCGGCAAGCCGTGTCACCATGCGGCCATCGCCCTCGCAGTTGATCAGCCGACCCTGCAGGTCGAAGGTGGTGCCGTTGCCGCCGATGGTCTTGCGCACGACCTCCGGCTTCTTGCCGATCACCATGCGGTACAGCAGGTTCTGCCTTATATCGACGAAGTAGTAGAAGCCGTCCGGGTGCCACAGAGGTCCCTCGGTGAACACGAACCCGCCCGCCAGCTTCTCGAGCTGCGTCGTCTCGAGGACATCCGCCAGTCCGGCCATGGTTGTCTCCTCCCGTGCGATGCGGGACGCTAGCACCGCCGCACACCTCTCGCGAAGGGCACCGCCATGGAACTCATCGACCTCAGCCGCGAGCTATTCCACCGCACGCAGACCCATCCGTCGCATCCGCCGGTCATCATGACGGTGTGGGGCGACCATTCGGAGAAGAAGGTCGCCGGCGACACGGTGTTCACCTCCAAGGCGCTGTCGATCGCGCTGTCCGACCATGCCGGCACGCATGTCGATGCGCCGGTGCACTTCGATCCTCGGCCCGGCGCGCTGTCGATCGACGAGGTGCCGCTGGAGAACTTCTACACGTCGGCGATCTGTCTCGACCTGTCGCACGTGCCGCTGAAGCACGCGATCACCGTGCCGGAGATGCAGACGGCACTCGACCGGTCGGGCCAGGAGATCCGGCCGCGCGACACCGTGCTGCTCTACATGGCGACCAACGAGCGGCTGCTGGGCAAGCCCGGCTACCTGCACGACTTCCCTGGGCTGGCGCTGGAATCGGTGCACTGGCTGGCGGATCGCGGCATCCTGATGTTCGGCGTCGAGGCGATCAGCCCGGCGCCGGAAGGCGAACCCAACTATCTCGCGCACATGGCCTGCGCGGAGCGCGGCATCACGCACATGGAATGCCTGGCCAATCTGGACAAACTGGTGGGGCGCGGAAGGTTCCGCTTCATCGGCTTCCCACTGAAGATCCGTGGCGGCACCGCAAGCCCGATCCGCGCGGTGGCGGTATTCGAGTGAGGCAACCCACATGAGCGGAAGTTCAGCCATGCGATCCCCCGCCTTCCTTCCGGTCCACACGCAGGCGGCCGAGATCGCCGCGCGGCGCCTGTCGCCGGTCGACCTGGTGGATGAATACCTTGCACGGATCGACCGGCTGGAGCCCAAGCTCCAGGCGTTCGTCTCGGTCAACGCCGCCAACGCCCGGCTCGCCGCCGAGGCCGCCGACAAGGCCATCCGTTCCGGCCACGCCGTCGGGCCCCTGCACGGCATCCCGATCGCCATCAAGGACCTGGTGGAAATCGAGGGTGAGGTCGCGATGGGAGGCTCCGCCGCCTGGCGCGACCGGATCGCGCCGCGCACCGCCACCCTGCACCGCAAGCTGATGGCGGCCGGCATGATCAATCTAGGCAAGACCCACACGGTCGAATTCGCCTATGGCGGCTGGGGCACCAACCAGCATCTCGGCACGCCGCGGAACCCTTGGGACGCGGCCAGCCACCGCGCACCGGGGGGTTCGTCCTCCGGCTCCGGCGTCGCCGTCGCCGCCCGCATGGCACCCTGGGCCATCGGGACGGACACCGGCGGCTCCGTGCGCATCCCGGCGGCGTGGAACGGCATCACCGGCCTGAAGACCACGATCGGACGGATCAGCACGTTCGGGGTGCTGCCGCTCAGCCCGACGCTGGACACGCCGGGCCCGATCACCCGCGATGTGGAGGATGCCGCGCTGCTGCTGACCGTGCTGCAAGGCGGCGACCCGCGCGATCCGCACACCATGCCGGTCCGCGACGTCGATCCGATGCCGGACCTGCGGCGCGGCGTGCGGGGGCTGCGGCTCGGCCGGCTGCCGGCGGCGGAGCGCGCCGCGGTCGATGCCGAAATTCTCGCCGCCTACGACCGCTCGGTCGACTTTCTGGCCTCGCTCGGTGCCGAGATCGCTGACCTGACCTTGCCCGCGCGCTTCGCCGATCTGGCCGGGGCGATGGGGCAGATCATCTCCGCCGAGATCTATGCCGCGGTCGCCGACCTTGCGGACGACAACGCCTCGCCGCTCGACCAGGACGTGCGGCCGCGGGTGCGGGCGGGGGCGGCGATCTCGTCGAAGGAATACCTGAACGCCATGGCCGCGCGCGAACAGATGATCCTGGACTTCAACGCCGCCATTCAGGGCATGGACGCGCTGCTGACGCCGACGATGCTGACGCCGGCACCGGTTGCCGCCTCGATCGACCAGACGACCACACCGGCGATCCTCACCCGGTGGGTCAATTACTGCGACCTGTGCGCGGCGGCGGTGCCGAACGGATTTACCGCCAGCGGGCTGCCCAGTTCGCTGCAGATCGTCTGCCGGGCGTATCAGGAGCCGTTGGCACTGCGGATCGGCCACGCCTACCAGTCGGCGCACGACTGGCATCTCCGGGTGCCACCCATGGCGGATTGACCGGGCGCCGCGCTACCCGCCGCGCTTCACCAGCGGCGCCACGAACTGCGGCTCGGTGTCCCACGGGAACAGGATCCAGGTGTCCTGCGACACCTCGGTGATGAAGTCGTCCACCGCCGGCCGCCCCGCCGGCTTGGCGTACACCGTGGCGAAGTGCGCCTTCGGCAGCAGGCCGCGCACCACCCGCGCCGTGGTGCCGGTATCCACGAGATCGTCGACGATCAGGAACCCGGCGCCGTCCCCCGCCGCCGCCGGCGGCTTGATCACCACGGGGACGCCGCTGTTCTCCTCCTCGATCAGCGTGCCGCCGCTTCCCGCCGCGTAGGACACGATCGACACGCTCTCCACCAGCCGTACGTCCAGTTCGCGCGCGATGATCGCCGCCGGGATCAGCCCGCCGCGGGTGATCGCCACGATGCCGGCGAACGGCCCCTTGTCCATCAGCCGCCACGCCAGTGCGCGGGCGTCGCGGTGCAGCTGGTCCCACGACACGGCGTAATAGTGGGTGGCCATCAGAACAGCTTGCCGCCGTTCGGCACCTTGAAGTCCGGACGCACCAGCACGACGGCGTCCTCGCCGTCCGGCATGCCCAGCGTCAGCACCTCGCTGATGAACGGGCCGATCTGCCGCGGCGGGAAATTCACCACCGCGCAGACCTGTCGCCCGATCAGCTGGTCCGGCCGATAGTGCACGGTGAGCTGCGCCGAGGACCGCTTGCTGCCGATCTCCGGACCGAAGTCGATCACCAGCCGGTAGGCCGGCTTGCGCGCCTGCGGAAAGGGCTGCGCGTCGGTGATCGTGCCGACACGGATATCGACGCGCTCGAACGCGTCGTAAGCGATCGTTTCGGCCATCGGCCGCTCCCATGGTCAGTGATCGGGTGGTGGTCCATACTGCACCGACCACCGATCACTGACCACTCACTGGAGCCCGCATGCGCGATTTCCATCTGCCAGGCCGCAGCCCGGTCTACGCGACGCACGGCATGGCTGCGACCTCGATGCCGGCCGCGACGCTGACCGCCCTCGACGTGCTGCGCGCCGGCGGCAATGCGCTGGATGCCGCGGTGGCGGCCTGCGCCGTGCTGTGCGTGATCGAGCCGCAGTCCACCGGCATCGGCGGCGACTGCTTCTGCCTGTATGCGCCCGCCGGCGCCGGCAAGGTGATCGCGCTGAACGGTTCGGGCCGCGCACCGGCCGCTGCCACGATCGACTGGTACGAGGAGCACGGCATCTCCGGCCAGTTGGACAACACGTCGCCGCACGCGGTCACCGTGCCCGGCGCGATCAATGCCTGGGAGACGCTGCTGCAGGCGCACGGCCGCAAGGGTCTCGACGAACTGCTGCAGCCGGCGATCCGCTATGCCGCCGAGGGCTGGCCGGTGCACTCGAAGGTGGCATGGGACTGGCAGCGGCTGGAGGCCAAGCTGCGCAAGAACGGCGCGCACGCCTTCCTGCCCAACGGCAAGGCGCCCGCCCCCGGCGACATCTTCCGCAACCCGGCCCTGGCGGAGACGCTGCGCGGCATCGCCCGCCACGGCGCCAAGGCGTTCTACGAGGGTCCGGTCGCCGCCGACATTGTCGCCACCCTGCGCGCGCGCGGCGGGCTGCATACCGAGGCGGATTTCGCCGCCGGTCTCGCCAACGCCGACTTCGTCGAGCCGATCACGCTGAACTGGAAGGGCTACGACGTCTACCAGATCCCGCCGAACGGCCAGGGGATCGTGGGCCTGATGATCCTGGGCATGCTGGGCGGACTGCCGTCGGCGAGCGACGGCCCGTTGGGGGCGCTGCGCTACCATCGCCACATCGAGGCCGCGCGCCTGGCCTATCGCGACCGCGACGCCTTCGTCGCCGACATGTCGCAGGTCGATGTGCCGGTGAAGAAGCTGCTGAGCGCCGAGTACCTGTCGAGCCTGCGCGCGCTGATCAAGGACGACGGCGCGATGCGCTCGCTGCCGGCAGCGGGCGAGGCGCTGATGCCGCCGCACCGCGACACGATCTACCTCTGCGTGGTCGATCAGGACGGCAACGCGTGCAGCTTCATCAACTCGCTGTTCGAGGGCTTCGGTTCGGCGATCCTCGCCGAACGCTCGGGCGTGATGCTGCAGAACCGCGGCTTCGGCTTCCGCATCGAGCGCGGCCATCCGAACTGCATCGCGCCGCGCAAGCGGCCGATGCACACCATCATCCCCGGCATGGTGTGCAAGGACAATCAGGCGGTGATGCCGTTCGGCGTGATGGGCGGACACTTCCAGCCGATGGGTCACTCGCTGTTCGTCACCAACCTGCTCGAATACGGGCTGGACATTCAGGAGTCGCTGGACCTGCCGCGGCTGTTCCCGCTGAAGGGCAAGGTGCAGATCGAGCGCGGCATCCCGCAGGACATCTGCGACGCACTGGTCCGCCTGGGCCACGAACTGGAACCGGTCGAGCGACCGCATGGCGGCGGCCAGGCCATCTGGATCGATCGCGCACGCGGCTGCCTGATCGGTGGCTCCGAACCGCGCAAGGACGGGCTGGCGCTAGGGTACTGAGCGCATGACCGAGCCATGCGATCTGACCGCGGTCGACGCCCGTCGCCTGATCGGCCGCAAGCAGCTTGCGCCAAGCGAACTGCTGGCAAGCTGCATCGCGCGCATCGAGGCGGTGGACCACGCGGTCAACGCCATGGTCGCGCGCGACTTCGAGCGGGCGCGTGCCGCGGCGCGGCAGGCGGATGCAGCTGTGGCACGCGGCGACGACCTGCCGCCGCTGCACGGGCTGCCGATCGGCATCAAGGACCTGCAGGAGACCGCGGGTCTGCGCACCACCCATGGTAGCGTGATCTTCCGCGACCACGTCCCGGCTGCCGACGAGCGCATCGTCGCCGCGGTGCGCCAGGCCGGCGCCATCGTGGTCGGCAAGACCAACACGCCGGAGTTCGGCGCCGGTGCGAACACGCGCAACGCGGTGTACGGGGCAACCGGCAATCCGTTCGACCCGACACGGTCCGCGGCCGGTTCATCCGGCGGATCGGCGGTGGCGCTGGCGACCGGCATGGTGCCGCTGTGCACCGGCTCGGACACCGGCGGGTCGCTGCGCAACCCGGCGGCGTTCAGCGGCATCGTCGGCTTCCGCCCGACGCCGGGCCTGGTCGCCAACGAGCGGCGCGGGCTGGGCTGGAGCAACCTTCCGGTCGCCGGACCCATGGCGCGCACCGTGCCGGACCTGTGCCTGCTGCTCTCGACCATGGTCAGCGACGACACGCGCGATCCGCTGGCCGCCGCGGTGCGGGCGGAGGACTACGCGGTGCCCGCGCGCATCGACCTGTCGCGGCTGCGCGTGGCGTTCACGCCGGACTTCGGCTTTGCCCCGACCGAGCGCCATATCGCCGAGGTATTCGCGGAGAAGACCAGCACGCTGCGTGGGGTGTTCGCCCGCGCCGAGGACGCGACGCCCGACTGCGCCGGCGCCGACGAGGCGTTCGAGGTGCTGCGCTCACTCGGCTTCCTTGCGGGGCACGCGGAGAAGGTGCGCACCCGGCCGCAGGACGTCGGCCCGAACGTGCGCGCGAACGTCGAGGAGGGGCTGCGCTACACTGCAGCGGACGTGGCGCGGGCGCAGGCATTGCAGACCGCGCTGTACCGCCGCTGGCAGGCGTTCTTCGACGACTGGGACGTGATCCTGACGCCGTCGATCACCATCAGCCCGCGCTCGTGGCGCGAGCTGTATCCGGCGGAGATCGACGGCAGGCCGACGCGCACCTACTTCCATTGGCTGGCGCTGGCCTATGCGGTGACCTTGGCGGGCCATCCTGCGGTGTCGCTGCCGGTGGGGCTCGACCGCAACGGCATGCCGTTCGGCCTGCAGATCGTCGGGCCGCGCGGCGGCGACGCCTTCGTGCTGGCGGTGGCCGCGGAACTGGAGGCGATGCTGGCGGGGGATGCGAGGACCGCGCGGCCGGTGCCCGACATCGCCAGGCTGCAAGCGGCGCGGCCGATCAGCGAGATGACGGGCTTCCTGGGGTTCGACTGACGACGACGGGACAGCGCATCACGGCGTGGCGCCGGTGTAGGTCACGAGCAAGCCGTCGTCACCCTGGAGCGCCGCGGACGATACGATGATGCCTGGTTTATGTATCCCGGGCTGGTCCACCCCGCCGGCCGTCGCGAGAGTCCAATCGGCCAGCCGGATCGTTGTCGCCAGATCAAGCTGTCGGTCCTCGGAGGCTCCTGTCGCTGTGTGCACCTGGGCGTTGCAACCGTAGAACATGACCGCGCCATAGTCGCAGAACGGACGCAGATTGGTCGTGTGGGCCTCGGTCTGCCGTTCGACGATCCACTCCGCAGTCCGGCCTTCCACGGTCACCGGGAAGTTGGGATTGGTGGGCGACGGCGAAGGCTGGTCGAGGTCGAACGGCGGAAACACCGTGCCGAGCGACAGGTTCTTGAGGAAGAATCGCACGGTGTGTGGATCGATCACATCGAGTTCCGCGTAGACCAGATCGCCCACCTGAAGCGGAAACACGCTCGTCGGGATGCCGACCTGCACCCCGTCGTCGTCTATCTGCCACCACTGCCACCATGCGTACACCGATGTCACCAGGTCGGCCGGGTTCCTGGTGGGAGTGTTCACGACGACCTTTTGGAATGTCCCGAACTGCGGCATCGCGATGCTTCCCGGATCGCAGCCGTCCAATCCGAGCCATACTGTCGCAACGCTGGTACCCGGCAGCCAATCCCCGCCGGGAGTTTGGGGGGGCGGAGGATACGGGCGAGGCACGACCCAGCTTCCCTGAATGCGGGTATAGGTTTCCCCCTCATTGTCCCTGATATACGCGCCGGACCAGTTGTTGCTCATCGCCTGGGTGGCATCCAGCGAGCTCTGGAACTGCAGCTGCCGGCTTCGAGCCGAAACCTTGAACAGCGAAGTGGCATCGCCACGCTCCAGGAAGACCAATGGAGGCGACATCGCCTTGCGCCAGTTGGCGAATGCACGTGGGTTGCTGTTCGGATCGGGACGGGAAGGCAGCTTGAACCGCTCAAGCTCCTGGGGCGTGGCCACCAGCGGATTGAAGTCAGGTCCCGGAACCTCGGCCGCAAACTTCAATCGCTTCGTGATCTCGCTCCAAATAAATCGCTCGTACGCCACCTGCCGAGCCTCGTCTGCTCCGGCATAGGATGGCGTTGGGTCGCCCTCGGCTCCGCTGTTCATGACGTTGCCCATTCGTCCTGTGCGTCCTTCATGGCGCTGCTCAGGAGCGACAGCTTTGGCGTTGTCGACGAAAGATCGGTCCGCATCTGGCTGAAGATGTCATCGGCGAGCGTCCGTCCGTGCACCGTATCGCTGCGATAGTGGAAGCCCGCTATCTCGCGATTGTGCGCAATGCGCCACGCAAGCGCGGACAGGTCCGTCGTCAGCGTCGTTGCATCCGCCCCGGGAAGCGGGGCGGTGGCAAGAAGCGTGGCATTGTGAAGCACCAGTCCCATGCAGTTCTCCATCATGCGGGATTGCGTTGCATGTCCGCTTGGATACGAGGCATGACCCGGCGTTTCACAGGGCGGCAGCAGCGGAGGGTAAAGCTGGACCGGCCGCGCACGATTGAATTTATACTTGAAGTGCATAGCCGCCATCAGCGCGATCTGACTCGCGGAATACAGCACCCGGTAGGTATGCGGATGCGAGTGCGGCGTGGCATGCAGTAAACCCATGAAGTAGCTGACGAACTCATCCTTTTGCGCGATGATCTCGCCCATCGCATCAGTCCGTTCGAGCCTCGCCAGCGTCCTGAGATCATCGATCTCACCTTGCACCTGGGCGGCACCGAAGGTCGCGGGATCGACCATCGTCACCGAAGGCGAAGACGCATCGATCATGCCCGGCCAGAGCGCGCCGGCGAATTCCGCCACGACCGCCGTCGCATACCAGTAGGCATCCCATCTTCTGTCCGGATACTTCGTGCCGACGCTGAGCGAGGCGCCACTGACTCGAGGATCGAGCACGAACGGCCGATTCACGCGATTGGCGAATGTCCATTCGCCGCCACTTCCGCCGCCGTTGCCAGCACTTCCGGCATTCGCAGTGTTCGCCGTATTGGCGGTATTGGCCGTATTGGCTCCCATAGCCGTGTTCCCCCGTTGGTAACCTGCCGCAGAGCGTAAGCGGGTTCGGTGCCGGACGACAGCGAATCAATCTCTTATTGGAGCGTTGCAATCCGCGCCCTGTGAGCAGGTTCACAGGGCGGGGCAATATTCCGTCAGATCACTCCGGCAGCCCCGCCTGGCGCAGCCGGGCGAGCCAGGCCACGAGCGCATCGCCCCGGAACGGACACAGCCTTGCATAGCGTTCCATCCGGAAACCCGGGTGCACCCGGAGCAATTGCTGCCCGACCGCGACAGCCTCATCGGTCTTGCCGAGCGCCGCCAGACTGGCGATCAGGATCCGCAGGCTGAACGCCATCGCGCCGTTCCGCCCTATGGCGCGGCGCGCCCAGACGGCAGCTTCGTCATAGTTGCCATTGATGTAGTGAGCCTGACCCAGCACTGCCTCGTGCCAGAACCGATAGGCGTCCTGGGGCGCGAGCCGCACGCCACGCTCGGCGCGCTCGATCGCCAGCGGGCCGTTGCCGATGTAACCGCACGTTGCACTGCTCATCGTCCAGGCAATGGCAGCACTCGGCCCCGACCTCGATCGCGCGATCAAGAAACAGCATGGCGCGTTCATAATCGTGCAGCAGGAACGATTGCACGTGGCCGTAGACGGCAAGTGCCCACGGGTCATTCTCATTCAAGCCGATCGCCATATCGGCCAGCCGGGCGGCCTCGCGTATATCCGCCTCGGGGTCCGTCGAACGACCCTCGCCGACGTGGAATATGTACCAGAAGGCGGCATAGGAATACGCCAATCCATAGAACGGATCGTGTGCCATCGCCTGCTGCAGCAGCCCTCGCGCTCGTGCATGCAATTCATCATCCATCCGGTAGAGCTGATCCAGCGCCTGCAGCAGGAAGTCATAGGCAGTCATGTTCTGCGGATGCTTGCGCCGTGCGCGCACCAGCTCGTGCTCGAGCACGTGTGGTGCGATCGTGCCGACCACGCTGGCGGAGATGCGGTCCTGCAGGGTGAACAGATCGCCAAGGTCGCCCTCGTACTTGTCGGACCGGATGATGGCGCCGGTCTCGGCATCGCTCAGTTCAGTCGCGATCCGCAGCCGTCCGGCCTCGCGGCGCACCGAGCCGTACAGCACGTAGCGAACGTCGAGTGCCTGGCCGATCGCCCGCACGTCGACCTCGTCGCCGCCATAGCCGAGCGTCGAGCCGCGCGAGACCACGAACAGCTCCTTCAATCCGGCGAGCGCGTAGATGATGTCGTCGACGATGCCGTCGGCGAAATATGCCTCCTCCGGGTCCTTCTGATACTTGCGGAACGGCAACACCGCGATCGACGGCCGATTGTCCGCACCCAGCGGCGCTGTCACCGACCAGCCGCGCCTCGGTGCCCTGCACGTGCAGGGTGAACATGCGGACCGGGCGGGCCATGTTGTGCAGATAGAGGTTGCCGAGATCCACGGTACGGATCAGCGGATCGGCGCCGATCTGCGCCTGCGACACTGCCGGTCACCGCGATCCCGCCGGGTTCTGCATAGGTCTGCAGCCGGGCGGCGATATTCACCGCATCGCCATAGATGTCGCCGCCATCGACGATGACGTCTCCGACATTCACGCCGATGCGCAGGCTGATGCGACGGTTCGGCAGCTCGCCAAATCTCGGCGGCAGCGATGGCGCGCTGTATCTCCAGCGCACACGCGATTGCCGAGCGAACATCGTCGAAGACCACCAGCGATCCATCGCCGGTGTGCTTGATCAGGGTCCCCCCGTGCGCGGCAACGCGAGGCTCGAATTCCGTGGCGCGGAGCCGCACGAGCCGCTCATAGGTGGCGCGCTCATCCGCCGCCATCAGCCGGCTGTAGCCGACCACATCGGCGGCGAGAATAGCGCACGTCTTCTGCTCGGCCTCCGTGGCGTTCACAGTGCCCCACTACGCGCGTGCAATGCCCTGCACCGTCCCTATCACAGCGAATGCTGCACGAAAGATCGGCGATGGCTCAGCCCCGTTCAAGTGCGCGGATGACGCGACCGATGAACCCATCCACAGCCGCCGGGTCGATCCAGCGCATCACTGCGGTCAGATCGTTCTCCGGATCGACCCAGGTGATGTTGCCGCCGGCCCCCGACGCGAAATAGCTGTGCTCACTCGCGTTGCGGTAGCGCGTTCGCCCGGTGTTGAGCCACCACAGCAGCCCGTAATGCGGGTTCAGCCCGCACGGCCGCAATGACGCGTCGATCCAGCCCTCCGGCAGCAGCCGGCGCCCTTGCCACGCCCCCCGGCGCAGCATCAGTTCGCCGATGCGCGCCTGGTCCTCCGCATGGATCTCGACGCCGCCGCCCCAGTGGCTGCCGCCCGATACCGACTCGATCATCCGCCCGTCGACCTCCACCATCGAGGTGCGGTAGCCGTGCCAGCGCCATTCGTCCGAGGCGCCGATCGGCTGCATGATCCTCTCGGCGAACACCTCGGGCAGCGGACGGCGGAAGCACCGCAGCAGCGCCAGCGCCAGCCTGTTCACCCGCACGTCGTTGTATTCCCAGAACGTGCCCGGTGGCTGCAGCGGCCGCGCGTCGCCTTTGCGGCCCTTGCCCTCGACCGCGAGGCTGCGGTTGCGGTCGACGATGTCGGACTTGCCGAACAGCGTGCCTTCCCACTCCGAGGTCTGCTGCAGCAGCTGCCGCCAGGTGATGGCGCCGTTGTGCGGGCCCTCGAAGCCGCCATCCCGCACCGTTCGCGCAACCGGCTCGTCCAGCTCCGCGATCAGCCCGTCGGCGACCGCGATGCCCGCCAGCAGGCTCAGGTAGCTCTTGGCGACCGAGAAGGTGAAGTCGACCTGCCGCGTGTCCCCCCACCGCGCCACGACCTCGCCGCCGCGCAGGATCAGCCCGTTCGGGCCGCCGCGTGGCCGAATCGGACCGAGGATCGCGTTGTCCGGCGGCGGCTCGAAGAAGCCGGACTCCAGGTGCGCCCGCAGGTCGCGCGGCCAGGGCGTCTCGTGCGCCAGGGCATAACGCACGGCCTCTTGCAGTGCCGACATGGCGAATCCTCCCCTGATCACTGCGGCGTGATATCACACGGCCGTGTCGGCGCGCATACTACCGCCAGGTACGCCCAGAACGGGATGAACCTGCGGGCGAGGCATTGGGACCGGGAGACGCTGGTGGCACGGCTTGAGCGCAATGTTAAACGTGCAGCCCTGTCGGGAAGCCCGTTGTTCGCCGCCATGCGTCCCGAAGAGCTCGACGAGATCCTCAACTTCTCCTCCGAACGGCGCGTGCGGCGCGGCCAGACGATCTTCCAGCGCGGCGACAACGGGTCGTCGATGATGGCGGTGCTGCGCGGCCGGGTGCGCATCAGCACGGTCTCTGGCGACGGCAAAGAGGTCACGCTGAACACCATCAACCAGGGCGAGATATTCGGCGAGATCGCCCTGCTCGACGGCGAGCCGCGCAGCGCCGATGCGACCGCGACCGAGGACACGCTGCTGCTGGTGGTCGAGCGGCGGCACTTCCTGCCCTTCCTGCGGCAGAACGAGGACCTGTTCCTGCGCCTGCTCGCCGTGCTGTGCCGGCGGCTGCGCCGCACCTCCATGGCGCTCGAGGACATTGCCTTGTTCGACCTGCCGGTGCGACTCGGGCGGGTGTTGCTGAAGCTGGCCGAGGACTACGGAAGGCCAGGCGCCGACGGCACGCGGATCGACCTGAAGCTGTCGCAGCGCGACCTCAGCAATTTGGTCGCCTCGTCGCGCGAGAGCGTCAACAAGCAGCTGCGCCTGTGGCGCGAGCAAGGGCTGGTAGACCTGGAGGACGGCTTCGTCGTGCTGCGCCGCCCGGTCGCACTGCGGGATTTGACGAGCAGCAGGTAGCTACACGGCGGGCGCGTGCTGCCGCGCCTCCCACGCCGCGAGCAGTGCGACGCCGTCGCGCAGCAGGGCGGGCAGGCGCCGTAGCACCGTTTCGTCCAGCATCGGACAGCCATCGATCATCGCGGCGTCTCCCTCATCCGGTACGATGATCTCCTCGATCGCCGCGGCCAGGCGTTCGGCGGTCACCGGCTTGCTGACGAAGCCGTCCATGCCGGCCTCGCGGCAGGCTGCCTCCCGGCCGCGTTCGGCGCCGGCCGTCAGGCCGACGATGGGCGTGCGCCGCACCGCACCTGGCGAGGGCGCGCTGTCGGCGGCGAAGCCGAACGAGGTCATGGCGCGCGTGATGATCAGGCACTGGACGGGTTCGTCGTCCACCACCAGGAGGCGACGAACGGGGTCGGTCTCTGTGTCCACGAGGTCCGCCGCGGCAAGTGTCAGGCTGCCGACTATCCGCCGCGGCGGTGAAGAAGCCGTGAAGCCGGAGACATTGACACGACGCGGTGCAAGTCGGTCATGTGCGGCCATGCGCATGGCTGCCTGCGTTGGTGCGATTCTGGCCCTGCTGCTGACCTCACCGGCCGCAGCCGATGAAGCGATGCAGAGCCGGTTCTTCCTCACCAGCGACGGGGCACGCCTGCACTATCTCGAAGCCGGGCCGCGATCCGGCCACACGATCGTGTTTGTGCCTGGCTGGACCATGCCGGCCTGGATCTGGCAGCAACAGATCGCTGCGTTCGCGCAGCGCTACCACGTCGTGGCGTTCGATCCGCGCGGCCAGGGCGACTCGGACGCCCCGCCGTCGGGCTACGAACCGGGCCGCCGCGGGCAGGACATCGCCGAACTGATCGGCAATCTTGCCCCGGTGCCGGTGCTGCTGGTCGGCTGGTCGCTTGGCGTGCTCGACACGCTCGCCTATGTGCGCTCGTTCGGCGACGAGAAGGTGGCCGGTCTCGTGCTGGTGGACAATTCGGTGGGCGAAGAACCGCCGCCGCCGCCCCACCCGCCGCGCCGCCGCTCACCGGTGCTGCCGCACGCCATCGCCATGCACCGGTTCGTCGTCGGCATGTTCCACCACCCGCCATCGGACAGCTATGTCGACCGGCTGACCGAGGCGACCTTGCGTACGCCGGAATTCGCCTGCCGCGCGCTGCTGTCCTACCCGGTTCCGCGCACCTACTGGCGCGACGCGGTGTATTCGACGCGGCGACCGGTGCTGTACGTGGTGCGCCCCGGCTGGCTGTCGGAGCAGGCGGCCAACCTTGCGCGCAACCGGCCGGGCACGCAGATCGCAGTGTTCAGCAATGCCGGCCACGCGCTGTTCGTCGACGACGCAGCCCGCTTCAACGCGCTGCTCGGAGGCTTCGTCACGCGGAACGTCTGGCCGTGAAGGCCGGCACTCCGCTGGCGCCGCTGTTCCTCGTGTCACTGGCCGCTGTGGGATACGAGACGGCGCTGACGCGCTACTTCGCCGTCGCCAAGTGGTCGGAATACGGCTACTGGGTGATCTCGATCGTGATGGCCGGGTTCGCGCTCAGCGGCGTCATCCTGGCACTGTTCAGCGGAGCGTTTGCGCGCCGCGGCGAGATCCTGCTGGCGGCTCTGCCGACGTTGCTGATCGCCACCGCCGCGATCGGCTTCCACTTCACCACCACCAACCCGTTCAATCCGCTGCAGCTGCAGAACCCGGTGACCTGGGAGCAGCAGCTATGGAACATCGCCGGCTACTATGCCTGCCTGCTGCCGTTCTTCTTCCTGGCCGGCATCTTCGTCAGCCTCAGCTTCGTCCTGAACGCCGACCGCATCGGCCGGGTCTACGGCTTCGACCTGACCGGTGCCGGGGCCGGCGCGGCGTTCGTGCTGGCTGCAATGTTCGTGGTGCACGCCTTCTTCCTGGTGCCGCTGCTGCTGATCCCGCTGGCGGCGAGCGCCTGCTTCGTCGCAGGACGCTGGCGCCGCGCCGGCGCCGCGGCGGCGGTCGTCACGCTGCTGGCCGGGGAGGCGCTGCTGCTGTTCGACAACCAGGCCGAATACAACGACTTCAAGGCGATCTACGCGCCGCTGCACACCCCCGACGCGCGCGTCCTCGCGAACGTGCTGTCGCCGCGCGGCGACTACTCGCTGCTCGACGACTTCACCGAGCGCGTCGACACCGACATCTCCAACAACGCCGGCATGCTGGGTGTGCCGGGGCCGCCGCAAACGTTCGGGCTGTACCGCGACGGCAATCGCATCGCCGCGCTGCCCAAGGGCACGCCCGACGTGGGATACGCATCGGCGTCGCTGGATGCTCTGCCGTACCGGCTGATCCCGCAGGCGAAGGTGCTTCTGGCCGGTGCCTCGGGCGGCTTCCGCGTCGCCGAATTGCTGGCGCTGGGCGCCGCTCAGGTGCGCGTGCTGGAACCCGAGCCCGTGCTGCTGCGCGCGCTGGAACAGGGCCTGGGTCCGTCGCCGCCGTGGCGGAGTGACGGCCGGGTCAGCATCTCCGGCGAGGGCCCGGTGGCAGCGGTGCACGGCGCCGGGCAATACGACGTGATCGATCTGTCGGCCGACTTCCTCGACGCCGCCGAAGCCAACGCCACCGCGTTCACCGTGCAGGCTCTCACGGCCGACCTGCGCGCGCTGCGACCCGGCGGCATCGTGTCCATCCCGGTATCGATCCGCGACTTTCCGGTCTACGCGCTGCGCGTCCTCGGCACCGCCCGCGCGGCGCTGCTGGCCGCCGGCATCGACGATCCGGCGGCGCACACCGTGGTGGTCCGCTCTGCCTGGGGCGCGCGCGTGCTGCTGTCCAACCGCCCGTGGCCCGCCGCGAGGATCGCCGCGGTGAAGGCGTTCGCCGATGAACGGTCGTTCGACGTGTCCTGGTATCCCGGCATGGATCCGGGCGCGGCCCGCGACAGCATTTACAACGACCTGCCCGCGGTGTCGTTCGCCAGCGGCGAGGTCGCCTCGGACGGGCCGGACGACGCGATCGCCGACGAGGCCGGTGCGGTGCTGGCGGGCACGGCGACGCCGTCACGCGACGCATTCAACCTGGCGCCGATCACGCTGGACCGGCCGTTCTTCTACGTCGTGCTGCGGCTCGACCAGCTCGAGACGGTCGTGAAGCGGCTGGAGATCCTGCCGCAGGCGGAGATCGGCGCGCTGGTCAATCTCGCCGTGCTGGCGCAGGCGGTGGTGATCGCCGTGCTCGTGCTGCTGGTTCCGCTGGTGGCGAGGCGCCGGCTGCACCTGTCGGAGATCGGCGTGCTGCGGCCGATCGTGTATTTTTCGGCGCTCGGCCTGGGCTTCCTGTTCATCGAGATCTACCTGATCGAGAAGGTGAGCCTGTGGCTCAACGATCGGACGTCCGGGTTCGCCCTGGTGCTGACCGGAATGCTGGTGTTTTCCGGCGCCGGCAGCATGCTGGCGGATCGCTTCGCCTCGCCGCACAACGGCATCATGCTGGCAGGCGCCATCATCCTGGTGTGGTGCGGCGCGGTGTTCCTGGCGCTGCAGCCGGCGATCCTGGCCACGCTCGATCTGCCCTGGCCGGCGCGCGCCGCGCTCGTACTCGTCGTGCTGGCACCGGCATCGGTCGCGCTCGGTCTGCCCTTCCCGCTGGGACTGACGCAGACCGGGTCGACCGGCCTGCTCCCCTGGGCCTGGGGATTGAATGGCGCGTTCTCTGTGGTGGCGACGCCACTCGCCAACCTGATCGCGCGCGAAGCCGGCTTCAGCCGGGTTCTGTTGTCCGCCGCGGTGCTGTATGTGATCGCCCTGGTGATGTTCCCTGCGACAAGGAAAAGCCGCGCGTGGCAGCTGCATTCCGAACGATCACGCGCCGCGGAGTGATCTCCGCCGCCGGCGCACTCGCCCTGGCACCGCGCCGGGGCGCCGCGGCGGCGTGGACGCACGGCGCCTACGAAGCCGCAATGAACGCGTCGGGCCGGCCGGTGAGCCTGACGGATGCCCAGTTCGATGCGATCCAGAAGCGCAAGCCGGCGGCGCTGAAGCACATCGAGGGCTACCTGAAGGAGCGCCTCGGCGCGGCCGATCCCGCGGTGATGGCGGCGTTCGAGGCGGTGCCGCGCGAATATTTCCACTACATCTACTCCGAGCATCGCGCGACGCCGGGCGATGCGTATGAATCCGATCCGAAGCCCTGGGCGCTGGGCTACGGCTCGGCGCTGTCCGACTATCTGGGCCAGGCCTACATGACGCAGATCTGCAAGCCGAAGGCCGGGGACACCACGCTGGAGGTCGGCACCGGCAGCGGCTTCCAGAGCGCGCTGCTGTCGCGCATCGTGAAGCGGGCCTACTCGATCGAGATCATCGAGCCGCTGGGCAAGGCGGTGGGCAAGATCTTCACCCCGCTTGGCTATGACAATGTCCATACGCGGGTGGGCGACGGCTACTACGGCTGGCCGGAGATCCAGGGCGGCTTCGACATCATCATCGTGACCTGCGCCGCGCAGTACGCGCCGCCCGACCTGTTCAAGCAGATCAAGCCCGGCGGCCGGCTGGTGATCCCGATCGGCCAGCCGTTCAAGCGCGGCCAGGTGCTCTACGTCTACACCAAGGACGACGAGGGCAAGATCCACTCGAAGCGCGACATGGGCGTGTTCTTCATTCCGATGACCGGAGCGATCGCGAAGAACCCGCCACCGCACACCGCGGCGGGACCGCAGCCGACCCCGGCCGCGGCGGACAAGCCGGCCAGCGAGTAGGCACGCGCCTCCATTGTCATCGCCGGCGCCGCGCCGCAATCTCGCGCAGCGCGGGCACTGACGACCGAATTGCTTCGTCGCTTCGCTCTTCGCAATGACAGGCCGCCGTGGAGGAAACCATGAGCTATGAACACATCCTGGTCGATGTCGAGGACGGCGTCGGCACCATCACGCTGAACCGCCCGGACGTGCTGAACGCGATGAATCGCAAGCTGTCCGCCGAACTCCACGACGCGGTGAAGGCGATGGACGCGCACGATGCGGTCGGCTGCATCGTGATCACCGGTGCCGGCACCAAGGCATTCTCCGCCGGCGGCGACATCCACGAGCAGCGCGAGGACGATCGCAAATACAGCTTCGAGCAGCTCGAGGAGATGCGCGAGGGCCGTCGCGCCTACGACATCGCCGGATCCGCCAAGCCGACCATCGGCATGATGAACGGACTGGCCTATGGCGGCGCGGCCGTGCTGTCGTCGTCGCTCGACATGCGCATCGGCTGCGAGGACACCAGGTTCCGCTTCCTCGCCGCGGCGTACGGGCGGATCAACAGCACCTGGTCGCTGGGCTCGCAGGTCGGCTGGCCGATGGCCAAGGAACTGCTGTTCACCGCGCGCGTGGTCGAGGCCGAGGAGGCGTATCGCATCGGCCTGCTGAACCACCTGGTGCCGCGCGACAAGCTGCGCGACAAGACGATGGAGATCGCGCGCATGATCGCCGGCAACCACCGCGGCGCGGTGATCGGCGTGAAGGCGCTGCTGCTGCAGCAGAAGGGCGAAAGCCAGGAGCGGCAGTACGAGATCGAGCACCATTACACCACGCACGTGATGCGCGGCGCCAAGGCTGAGGACGCGTTCCCCGAGTTCATCGCGCGCAAGGGAAAGGCGCTGGCGTGATGCAGAAGATCAAGTACGAGAAGCGCGAGCACGTCGCCTACATCACGCTGAACAATCCGGAGAAGGCCAACATCTTCGACAAGGAGACGTCGGACCAGATCTCCGCGGCGTGGATTGAGATGTGGGAGGATCGCGACGTGCGCTGCGCGATCCTCACCGGCGCCGGCGACCGGCACTTCTGCGGCGGGCACAACCTGGCTCCGCGCAAGAACATCACCGAGGAGGAGCGCGAGTATCTGCGCACCCAGCGCATCTTCTGGCCGCTCGCCGGCACGGTGCACGGGCAGAAGACCGGCGTGGACGGACGCTTCGGCGACCACTATCCGCGGGTGTGGAAGCCGGTGATCGCCGCGGTGAACGGCTGGGCCGCCGGTGCCGGGCTGTACGTGCTGCTGTCATCGACCGACATCCGCATCGCCAGCGCCGAACACGCGCGGTTCAAGTTCTCGCTGCTGTCGCAGGGCTGGATCGGCCACGGGCCGGGCGCGGCGCTGCTGATCAAGCAGCTGCGCTACGCCGATGCGATGAAGATTCTGCTTACCGACGAACCGTTCGATGCCGCCGAGGCGCTGCGCATCGGGCTGGTCAACGAGGTGGTGCCGCATGCGGAACTGCTGGAGCGGGCGGAGCGCTACGCACGGCACATCGTCAAGCTGCCGCCGGTCGCGGTACGCATGATGAAGGAGTTCGTGGTGCGGTTCGGCGACCTGCCGACCGACCAGGCGTGGCACGTGCAGAACCTGATGAACAACCTGCTGATCCAGGTCACCACCGACGGCGAGGAAGGCCGATCCGCGTTCAACGCCAAGCGCCCGCCCGATTTCACCGGCGCGCTGCGGCGGCGCGGCGAGGCATGGGAGGAGCCGTCCGAGGAGGACGCGAAGCGGCTGGACGAGGCGTATCGCAGCGGCGAGTTTTGACGCGGCGGCGGGTGGCAAGTTCCGCTGCTTGGCGCGCCGCGCGGGGAGCACCGCTGAGAGGAGCCGAACCAATGCGCAGCATCGGGCACGTCGAAAGCCTCTGGCGCTATCCCGTCAAAAGCATGCGTGGACAGGAAATTCGCGAGGCTTTTCTCGGCTTCGCGGGCGTCTATGGCGATCGTCTATACGCATTCCACGACGCCGCGGCCGCCAAGGGGTTTCCGTTCTTTACCGCGCGACAGCAGGAGACCATGCTGCTCTATGAGCCGAGGTTTCGCTATCCGGATCACGCGGCCGGGCCGCCTAACCTGGCAGAAGCCGAAGGCATCGCCGACAGATTGGCGTTGTCCGGCATAACCCCGGTCTACGCCGGTGCAGCCGACCTGATGGTCGACGTTGCAGCGCCGTCAGGCAAAGTCTTTGCGATCGACGACCCGGCGCTGATCGCGGCGCTCTCGGAGGGGCTCGACCGATCGCATACCGTTTCCCTTCAGCGATCGGAGCGTGCCGCGACCGACTGCCGACCGGTCTCGCTGTGCTCGGTGCAAAGCGTACAACAGCTTGCACATGAGGTCGGCTTTGCGCTGGATAAACGGCGCTTTCGTGCAAACGTCTATGCACACTTCGATGGCATGGCCGGTTTTGCCGAAGCGGCGTTGGTCGGTCGCCGGCTGCAGATAGGCAGCAGGGCGGTCGTAGCGGTGACCGACCTCGATCCTCGATGCAAGATGATCACGCTCGATCCCGATACGGCGGAGGCGCGGCCGGAAGTCTTGCGCCGGCTGGCGCAGGCGCATGACGGTAAAGCTGGTCTCTATGCGGTGGTGCTGGTTGAAGGCACCGTCCGGTCGGGCGATGAAATCCGATTGCTGGACTAGGTGTACGAGCTTGGCCGGGCCGTGGCAGGGTGCGATGGCGCCGACCGGCCCCGCGCCCAATCCCGATGCAAGAGCCGAAACAGCACACAGCGTCGTCGTGGATGGCCTTCCGGCAAGCGCGGGTGATCGAAATCATCGGCCGACGAGTAGGTCATGCCCAGCCGCCGCATCACTTGCTGCGACTTGGTGTTGGCAGGAATCGTAACGGCCACGATCTCGTCCAGCCCGAGTTGCCCGAAGCCGAACTGCAATGCCGCCTCGGCTGCCTCCGAGGCATAGCCGCAGCCCCAGAACGGCCGGGCGAGGCGCCAGCCCACGCCAACCGCCGGCGTGAAATGCGCCTGGTAGCTTGGGCGCGACAAACCCACCGCACCGACCAACTGCCCTGTCTCGCGCAACTCGACCGCCCAGTAGCCGGACCCGTCCTGCGAAAACTGCGCGCGTTGCCGGTCGATCCAGGCGTTCGATGCCTCCAGTGTCGGTAATGGCGTCAGGTACTGCATGACGACGCCATCCGCCGACAGCGCGGCGAACGGCGCGCGATCCCTGTCCTCCCAGGAACGCAGGGTCAGCCTGCTGGAATGCAGCGGAAAGGTCACCGGTCCAAAGACCCCAACCACAGGCGACGCTCCCTCACATCGGCTTCTGGAACTTCAGCACGAAGTTGTCCACCGGCGTCGGATTGCGGAACACAATACCCGTCCGCGCGTCCTCCGGATGGCGCAGGAACTGGCCATCGGCGACGAACCTGAACCCCACCGCCTCGACCTCGGCGCGCAGCGTCTGTTCGGCGATCCGGTGATAGGTCTTGCCGACCGTCGCACCGTCCTCGGGCCGCGCCGAATGGTCCGCGACGACCAGGAAGCCGCCGGGCTTCAGCGCGGCGAACAGCGCCCGGTTCATCTTGGCACGGTCGATCTCCATGTAGGTCGTGTCGTGATAGGCGAAGAAGTAGGTGATCAGGTCGACGCCGCGCTGGTCCACCGGCAGCGGGTTGTCGGACGGGCGCACCAGCACTTCGACATTGCTCATCACCGGCGTCGCCATCCGCGCGCGCAGCTTTTCGTTGTCGGCGTCGTTCTGCCCGAACACCTTGCCGCTGGGGCCGACGCAGCGCGCCATCAACTCGGTGCTGTAGCCGGCGCCCGCGCCCATATCCAGCACCGTCCAGCCGGTCTTCGCCCCAGTGAACGTCAGAAGGTCCACCGGATCGCGCCGCTCGTCCGTCTTGCGGTCGGCCTCCGAACGGTCGGGCTGTGCGACGATCGCCGCGTAGTCCTGCGCGTGGAGCTTCGTCGCGCCGACTGAAAACAGCATCGCAAAGCCTATCGCCATCGCCGCAACCGCACGTGCCATCACCGTGTCCTCCATGTCCGCCAGACGCCATATGAGCCGCTTGACAATCGCTCGTCACGCCATTAGTTAACCTCCCAGTTACTTAACCAAATAGTTCAGGATAGAATGTCCGCCGATACGCTCACCCGCACCTTCTCGGCGCTGGCCGACCCGACCCGCCGCGCCATCCTCGCGCGGCTCGCCGCGGGCGAGGCCTCGGTGACGGAGCTTGCCCAGCCATTTGCGATGAGCCTGCCGGCGATCTCCAAGCATCTGAAGGTACTCGAGCGCGCCGGCCTCATCACCCGGGGGCGCGAGGCGCAATGGCGGCCATGCCGGCTCGAGGCGCGTCCGCTGAAGGGCGCCGTCGACTGGCTGGAACACTACCGCATCTTCTGGGAGCAGAGCCTCGATCGCCTCGAGGACTACCTCAAGGAGTTGCAAGGCAAGGAGAAGCGCCGTGGACGCCGACACTGATCTGCAACAGCGCGAACTCGTCGTCACGCGCGTCATCGACGCGCCGCGCGCCCTGGTGTTCCGCGCATGGACCCAGCCCGAGCACGTCGCCCGCTGGTGGGGACCGAAGGGTTTCACCGTCACCCACTGCGAGATGGATGTGCGCGTCGGCGGCGCCTACCGCTGCGCGATGCGCTCGCCGCAGGGCACCGAGTACTGGAAGCGCGGCGTGTACCGGGAGATCGTCGAACCCGAGCGCGTGGTCTTCACTTTCGCCTGGGAACAGCCCGACGGCTCGCTGGAGCACGAGCTGCTGACCACGGTCACCTTCGAGGCCCACGGCAGCAAGACGCGGCTCACGCTGCGCCAGGGCGTGTTCGAGACCACCGGCCGCCGCGACGACCACGTCACCGGCTGGAGCAGCACGCTGGAGCGCCTCGCCGAATATCTGACCACGCAAGGAGGATGATCCTATGCAACACCAGGTCGTCTCGCGCGACGAGTGGCTCGCCGCGCGCAAGGAACTGCTGCACCGCGAGAAGGAGTTCACCCGCCTGCGCGACCGGCTCAGCGCCGAACGCCGGGCGCTGCCCTGGGTGAAGGTGGACAAGACCTACGTGTTCGACGCACCCGAAGGCAAGGTGACGCTGGCCGACCTGTTCGGCAAAGGCAGCCAACTCGTCATCAAGCACTTCATGTTCGGCCCCGACTGGTCCGAAGGCTGCGTCGGCTGCTCGTTCGAGCTCGATCACACGCAGGGCGCGCTGGTGCATCTCGCGCACCACGACGTGTCGTACGTTGTGGTCGCCCGCGCGCCGCTGGCCAGGACCGAGCCGTTCCGGCGGCGCATGGGCTGGGACGTCCGCTGGGTGTCGTCGTTCGGCAGCGACTTCAACTTCGACTTCCACGTGTCGTTCACGCCCGAACAGATCGCCGCCGGCACGGCCACCTACAACTATCGGGACGGCGCCAGCGTGGCCGACGAGATGTCCGGCCGCAGCGTGTTCTTCAAGGACGCGGCCGGCCAGATCTTCCACACCTACTCGTCCTTCGCGCGTGGCGGCGAGATGTTCCTCGGCAGCTACGCGTTCCTTGACATCATGCCCAAGGGGCGCGACGAGACCGTCAACGGCAACCTCACCGACTGGGTGCGTCATCACGACCGCTACGACGACGGTGCCGCGTCGTGCTGCCACGGGGATTAGTCCATGAAGCTGTTCTACGGCTGGGTCATCGTCGGCGCCGGCATGGCGATCACCTGCATCGGCATGGGCAGCATGATGTCACTCGGCGTCTACCTGCAGCCGATCTCGCAGGACATGGGCTGGACGCGTGCCGGCATCTCGTTCACCGCGGTGCTCAACTTCCTCGCGATGGGATTCGGATCGTTCCTGTGGGGCTCGCTGTCCGACCGGTTCGGCACGCGCGCCGTCGTGCTGGCGGGCGGCGTGCTGCTCGGCATCGGGCTGATCACTGCAAGTCACGCCGCCGAGCTGTGGCAGTTCCAGCTGCTGTTCGGCATCCTGGTAGGGCTCGCGGCGGGCAGCTTCTACGCACCGCTGATCGCCACGATCACCCGCTGGTTCACCGCCAACCGCAGCCTGGCGGTGGCGCTGGTCTCCGCCGGCATGGGGCTGGGCTCGCTGTTCGTGGCACCGCTGTCGCGCTGGATCATCACCCATTACGACTGGCGCAGCGCCATGATGACGATCGGTGCGCTGGCCTTCGCCGTGGTCATCCCCGCCGCGCTGCTGGTGCGCCCCTCGCCGCAGGCAGTGCACGCCGGCAGCAGGGGTGCAGCCGCCGACGGACCCGACTTCACCATGGCCGAGGTGCTGCGCACGCCGCAGTTCGCCGTCATCGCGCTCACCCACTTCGCGTGCTGTGCCGCGCATTCCGGGCCGATCTTCCACATGGTGAGCTATGCGATCGACTGCGGCATCTCGTCGATGACCGCGGCGACGGTGTTCGGCATGACCGGCCTCGCCTCGCTGAGCGGACGCATCATGTGCGGCCTGATCGCCGACCGCGTCGGTGCCAAGCAGACGTTGGTCGCCGGCCTAGCGGTGCAGGCGCTGGCGGTCAGCCTGTACATGGTCACGCAAGGTACCGTGGGCTTCTATGCGCTGGCGGCGCTGTTCGGTCTGTCGTTCGGCGGCGTGATGCCGCTCTACGCCATCCTGGTGCGCGAGTATTTCGGTGCGAAGATCATGGGCACCGCGTTCGGCACCGTGGCAATGGTCTCCACGCTGGGCATGGCGATCGGCCCATGGGCCGGCGGCTGGCTGTTCGACACCTTCGGCAGCTACTTCTGGATGTACATGGGTTCGGCCGGCATCGGACTTGGCGCGGTCGCCATCGCCTTCACCTTCAGGCCGCCGGAACGACAGCCGGTGGCGCTTGCCGCGGCGGGAGTCGCCTAACGGGCGGCGACGGATCGCGCCTCAAAGTCCGAGCGCGGCGCGCGTCGCCGGCCCGACGATGCCGTCCACCGTCAGGCCACGCGCCTGCTGCAGCCGGCGCACCGCCGCGTCGGTCGCGTTGCCGAAGATCCCGTCAAGCTCCAGCTCGCCGAAGCCGGCCGCAACCAGCGCCTGCTGCAACGCCGCTACGTCCTGGCCCAGCAGCATCGGCTGGGCAAGCATCAGGTTGCGCTCCTCGACGACATGCGCCGAAGGACGCATCGGCGGGCCGCTGAGCACGTCCGCATCGATCGTGATGCCGCGCACCTGGATCGGCAGCGCCAGAGCCCAGTTGTCGGCCGTCACCAGGCTGCCCAACGCAACCATGCGGTAGACCGTCTTGTGCAGCAACTGGTTCGCATTGTTGCCGAGCCAGTCGCGCCGCACCGCGATATAGTTGGCTATCCAGGCTCTCTCGTCGGCGTCCGGTGCGCCGAACCGGCTGATCGTCATGTCGCGCACCAGCGCCCAGCTGCCGTGCACGATGCTGTCGTAGACCACCGCGCTGCCCAGGCCGGTGACGATCCCCAGGCGCTCGGCATTGATGGCCGCCGGCGTCCAGTAGACGCGATCGAAGAACGCATCCTGCACGTCGTGCATGACGGGATCGCTGCCTGCCTGCCGCAGCAGCCCGCGGAACGCCGGATCGTCGTCGAGCGACAGGTCCCGCGCCTGAACGCGCGGCAGGAACGGCACGAAGTCGCCGGCCATGGCTGCGCCCTCCGCCGCCGCGTACGCCTTCAGCAGAAGAAACAGGTTGCCGCTCGCGAGCGTCGTCTGCGACCGGCCGTAGGTGAGATGGCCGGCATCGCCCGCCAGCAGCGTCACGTTGGCATAGTCGCCGACCGCGGAGCCCGTCTCGAAGACGTTGACGATGGCCTCCGCGGTGGATTTCTGCAGGGCTGTCACCACGGTCACGCCTCCCCTGTCTGGAGCAGCGCGGCGATCTCGCGCACGCCCATGCCAAGCCTATCGCGCAGCACCGCGGCGGTATCCGCGCCGTGCGCCGGCGCCGGACCGGACGCGCGGCCGAAGCTCGCACGCCACGGCAGGCCTGGCAGCACGCCGCCGCCGTGCGGCTCCCAGAATTGCCGCGCACGCAGATGCGCGCTGCGGACAAGGTCGAGCGAGCTGGCAAGTGCCGCCGCCGGGATGCCCGCGCGCACCAGCCGTTCGGCCACCGACGCGGCATCCTCCCCACGCAGCCGTTCCGGCGCCAGCAGGTCGGACACGCGTTGCCGGTCGGCTTCCGCCACGACCGCTGCGGCCACCCATGCGTCTTCGCCAGCGCAGCGAAACGCGCCATGCAGCGCGTGCCGCGACGAGCGATCGCCCTGCGGCGTCGGTGACTCGCCGGTCTGAGCGGCAAGCAACGGCTCCGCCAGCGTCCACAACATCGCCTCGATCATCGAGAAGTCGACCCGCGCCACGCCGCCCTGCGTACGGCGCTGCCACAGCGCAGCGGCGACGACGAACGCCAGCATCAGCCCGCACATCGGATCGAGCCAGGCGAACCCCACACGCGGCGCAGCGTCCGGATGCCGGTTGAGTCCAGCGAAGCCGGCATAGCATTGCAGCAGCGTGCCATAGGCCACGGCATGCGACTCCGGCCCGGTGCGCCCGAGACCCGAGGCAGACACGTAGACGAGTGACGGATTGCACTCGCGCAGCGCCGCCGCCCCCAACCCGAGCCGGTCCATCACCCCGGTCGCGAAGTTCTCCACCAGGACATCGCAGCGTTCCGCCAGCGCGCGCGCCGCCTCGACCGCTTCGGGCCGCTTCAGATTCAGCACGATGGCGCGCTTGCCCTGCCCCAGCACGGTGTGCAGGTCCGATGCGCGGCCCGGATCGCCCTTGCCCGGCGCCTCCACCTTGATCACATCGGCACCCATCGCCGCGAGGTAGCGCGTGGTCGTCGGCCCGGCGATCACCCAGCTGAAATCCAGCACACGCACGCCGGACAGCGGCAGCGGCCCGTGTGGCCCAGGCGCGTTGCGTTCGGCATGCGCGATCGACAGCCCGAACGGCGCCGACGGCGCCTGCACCGTCCGCCCGCCGATCGACACCGCGCGCCAGAACCGCCGATGCGCCAGCTGCGGCGAGTGCAGCTGCTCCGGCAGTTCGCGCAACGGGAAACTCGGCACGCGCGCGGCCTGCGCCGTATCGGCGATCCACTGCTTGTCGTGCTGGCGGCTCCACGCCGACATCAGCGCGTGCAGCGCATCCCAGTTAGCGACGCGATCCGCCTTGCTGGCGAAGCGCGGATCGCCGCCCCAGTCCGGCGAGCCCATCGCCACCAGCCACGCCGCCCATTGCCGGTCCTCGCGCGGCGAGATCGCCGCGTAGCCGTCGCGCGCCGGCAGGATGCAGACCGTGGCGCCATTGCCGTCACCGACGCGCCGGCGCGAGCGGCTCCTGCCGTGCAGGCCGGCGCCGGCCAGCTCCGCCATCGCCATCGTGGCCAGCGCTTCCTCGATGGATACGTCGATGACCGCGCCGGACATGTGCGGCTGTGAAGCATGCATGCCGGCACACGCGGCGGCGAGGCCGCCGATGAACGCCGACTGCTCGCCCACCGGACGGACCGGCGCCTCCGCCAGGTCGTCAACCTGACCGGTCAGCAACCGGGCGATGCCGCTCGAGTACATCAGCGTCAGGTCGCTCGCCGGCTGGTCCGCCTTCGGCCCGGTCAGCCCGAACGGCGAGATGAACACCAACGCCGCCGTCGCGTTGAGGCGCCGCAGTGCGTCGGGACCCCATCCGCGGGCACGCAGGTCGCCGGGGCTTCCCTCGCACACGATCAAGTCTGCCACTGCCAGCGCGCCGCACTCGGCCACAGGCTTGCCGTGGTTCAGATAGGCCGCGAGCTGCGTGGACGGGTCCGGCTCGATACACCCGACATCGGCGCCCACATCCGCGAGCAGCCGACCGCACACCGCGGCTGCCAGGCCGCCGCCGACCTGCACGACATGGAATCCCCCCAGCAATGCCATCGCTCACCCGTTCAGGATCGGACGCAGGAATTCGAGCAGATTCCCGCCCGTAAAGCGAAACCCGCGCATCCCCGCCGCCGCAGCCGCCTGCATGTCCGTCTCCTGGTCGCCGACCAGCACGCAGCACTCGGCATCCAGCTCCCACGCACGCATCAGGTCGAGCAGCATGCCGGGTGCGGGCTTCCGCCAGTCGCTGGCGCGGCGATAGGCCGGGATCGCCGCATCCGGATGGAACGGGCAGTAGCGGATATCGTCGATCGTGCCGCCGGCGCGCCGCGTCTCGTCCGCCATCCACGCATGCAGCGCGACCACGGCCGCTTCGTCATACCGCCCGCGCGCCACACCCGACTGGTTGGTGACGACGAACACGTGCCAGCCCGCATCGGTGGCCGCACCGATCGCCGCCAGCGCGCCTTGCATCCATTCGAAGCGCTCGCACGAGCCGACATAGCCATGATCGACGTTGACCACGCCGTCGCGATCCAGGAACAGCGCGCGCCGACGCAGCAGCCGCGGCAATTCGCGCTGCGCCCTGGCCAGGTCCTCGGGCACCCCGATGTCGAGGAATCCCCCCTCGCCCAGCGTGCCCCGCAGCCCGCCGGCCGCGGCGAGACGCGGCAGCACGTCGCCCTCGAGCGAGCATGTCGGTGACAGCGTATCGACCAGCCGGCGGTCGAACAGATAGACGCCGGCATTGACCATGCCGGCTCCCCCGGACGCGGTCGGTGCGCCGAACGCCGTCACGCGCCCTGCCTCGAGGCGCACGGTGCCGTAGCGCGCGACATCGTCGGTCGCGCACAGCAGCACACGTCCGAGCGTCGGTAGCCCGTCGCACGCACCCTCCGCCAGCAGTGGCGCCAGATTGCCGCGGAACAGCGAATCGCCGTTGCACAGCAGGAACCTCTCGGCGAGGACGGCGCGCGCATGGAAGATCGCCCCACCGGTGCCGGCGCGCACCGTCTCGCGCGACACCATGATGCGAACCGGCTTTGGCAGCATGGCGGCAAGTGCCGGCATGTCGCGCTCCACCGCATCGGCCAGGTGTCCGGCAAGCAGCACGCATTCCTCGACGCCGAAGCGCAGCAGTTCGCGCAGCAGCCAGGCGAGGAACGGCCGGTCGCCGCACGGCAGCAGCGGCTTCGGCGTCCCGGCGGTCAGCACGCCGAGCCGCGATCCCAGCCCGCCCACCAGCACGGCACATTGGCGCACCGTGACGGGACGATCGGAGGCGGCACTGCCTGACACCGGCGCGGGGTCCACGGGAAATCGGCTCTCGGCGGTTGGCCGCCAGGATAGTCGCGCGTCCCAGGCAGCGACAGACCACCGCCGCGCCGACGCGGCGAGCGCGCTCCGCTAGCCGAACCGCTCCATCAGCCGGACCGGCACCTCCGGTGGCTCTGCCGGCATGCCGGCCGCGGGCATGAACCGATCGACGAAGTACAGCGGCCGCCGCTTGGCCTCGTTGAAGATACGTCCGAGGTATTCGCCGATCACCCCGAGCGTGAGCAGCTGCACGCCGCCCAGCACCAGCACGACCGCCATCAGAACTCGGATAGCCGGCCACCGGGTTGCCGAACAGCACGGTCCGCACGATGAGCTGGCAGGCATACACAGCCGCCAGCAGCGACACGAACAGCCCAAGATACGTTGCCACCTTCAGCGGCATCACGGTGAAGCTCGTGATGCCCTCGATCGCCAGGTTCCACAGCTGCCGGTAGCGCCACTTGCTATGGCCGGCCAGCCGTCCGGCGCGCTCGTACGGCACTGCCGTGCTGGAGAATCCCACCCAGGCGAACAGGCCCTTCATGAAGCGATGGCATTCGCGCATCCTTCCGAGCGCCTCCACCACACGCCAGCTCAACAGGCGGAAATCGCCGGTGTCACGCGGCAGGTGGACATTCCCGAGGTCCTGCATCAACCGATAGAACAGGCTGGCGGTGGCCCGCTTGAGCATCGATTCGGCGGCGCGGCTGCGGCGCTGCGCGTAGACGACGTCGAATCCCTCCTCCCACCGGCGGACCAGCGCGGGAATCACCTCCGGTGGATCCTGCAGGTCGGCATCGATCACGATCACGGCGTCGCCCCAGGCGTGGTCCAGACCCGCCGTGGTGGCAATCTCCTTGCCGAAGTTGCGCGACAGACGGACGATCGCGATGCGCGGGTCGTGCCGCCGCATCTCCTGCAGCAGCGCCGGGCTGCCGTCCACGCTGCCGTCGTCGACGTAGACCACGCGCCATTCGCCCAGCGCGTCCATCGCCGCTGCGAGACGACGCTGGAATTCGCGCAGGCACTCCGCCTCGTTGTAGACTGGAGCCACCACGCAGAGGCGCGGCATGACGGGCAGGCCCGCCGGCAACTCCTGGGTCGTCCTGAGCATCCGCTGCCTCGCGCGCCGCCTGCGCGCCAGTCAACCAGGAGAAGGTAAAGGCGGCGTTTAGCCGGCCTTGCTCGCCGGACGGTCCAGGGCTTCCACCGCGGGCTCGCGGCTGGCGCGCACCTTGTCCACGCGCCTGCCGTCCATCTCCAGCACCTCGAAGCGCCAGCCGGAGAACACGATGCGGTCGCCGACGCGCGGCACCCGCCGCAGCAGCGCCAGCACCAGCCCCGCGAGCGTATGGTAGCTGCCCTCGGCCGGCAGGTCGGGCAGCGACAGCCGCGCCTTGAGCTCGTCGACCGGCATCATCCCGTCCATCACCAGCGCGCCATGCTCGCCGCCTTCCTCGCCGCCATGCTGCGTCTCGGCATCGCTCGGATCGCCGACGATCGCCTCGAGCACGTCGGCCGCGGTCACCACCCCCTCGAAGCTCCCATACTCGTCCATCACCAGCGCGATCCCGAGTTCGTCGGATTTCAGCCGCTCCAGCGCGTCCAGTGCGGTCACCGTATCGGGCACCACCATCGGCTGGCGCAGCGCCGCCGCCAGCGATACCTCGCCGCCATCCAGGATGTGGTCCAGGATGTCCTTCGCCCGCACCACGCCGACCACGTTGTCCACCGCCCCGTCGCACACGACAAAGCGCGAATGCGGCTCCGACTTCAGCGTCGCGGCGATCTCCCGCGGCGGATCCGTGCGGTCGATCCAGGCAATCTCGGTGCGCGGCGTCATGATCGCCCGCACCGGCTTGTCGGCCAGCCGCAGCAGGCGCTCGATCATGTCGCGCTCCTCGGTCTCCAGCACGCCGACCTGGGCACCCTCGACCAACAGCGCCTTCAATTCCTCCTCGGTGACCGTCTGCCGCGCCGCGCCCTGCAGGCCCAGCAGCCGCAGCACCGCGGCCGACGACGTGTCGAGCAGCCAGACCACCGGGCTGCTGGCGCGCGCCATCCAGGCGATCGCCGGCGCGACGCGGGCGGCCACATGCTCGGGCCGGCGCAGCGCCAGGTGCTTGGGCACCAGTTCCCCCAGCACCAGCGTCAGGTAGGTCGTGACCACCACCACGATGGCAAGCGACAGCGTCTCGGCCACCGATGCCAGCGCCGGCACGGTCTCGAGCAGCGCCCGCAGGTCGCTGGCGATGCGCGCGCCGCCGAACACGCCGGTCAGCATGCTGACCAGCGTGATGCCGATCTGCACCGTCGGCAGGAAGCGTTGCGGGTCGCCGGCCAGTTCGCGTGCGATCGTCGATCCCGGCACGCCCTTGCGTTCGAGCACCGCGAGGCGCGCCCGCCGCGCCGAGGCGAGCGCCAGCTCGCTCAGCGCGAACACGCCGTTCAGCAGGATCAGCAGCAGGACGATGACGCTTTCGATGCCGATGCCCATGGCCCAGCATAGCCGCCGCCTCCGATCTTCCCATAGGCACGCAGCACGTGTCAGAACGCTGCATGCCCGCGCTCGCGATCCTGCTCAGCGTCCTTGGCCTGATCCCGTTCATCGTCTGCGGCCTCGGAGCGGTCGGTCCGGACACCGCGACGGCGGACCGGATGCTCGCCGCGCTGATCGGCTTCGCCGCCGTCACGCTGGCCTTCGTCGGCGGTATCCACTGGGGCTTCGAACTCCAGGCGCGCCGCGCCGACGCCGCCATTCACCGCGCCCGGCTCGGCCTGGGCGTCGTGCCGCCGCTGGTCGGCTGGATTGCGCTCCTGCTGCCGCTGGTGGTCGCGCCGTGGGTCGCACTGGTCGTATTGATCGCGGCGTATATCGGCACTGCGCTGGTGGAGCAGGAGGCGGCGCGGCGCGATCTCCTGCCAGTGCGCTATATGTGGCTGCGCTGGGGATTCACGGTGGTCGCCGTCGCGATGATGGTCACCGTGCTCACGCTCCGGCTGCTCGGACAGACGATCGCATTTTAAGATTCGTCTGGATTTAGATTGTCGATTCATAGTTTACTAACCATTCCTATGCCGGAGCGAAGCACGTGTCGGATCCCTCCCCGGTCACCGCGGTGATCATCCCATTCCCGACCCGTGCCGCGCGCTCCGCCGAAGACGGCCAGGATCGCCTGCGGCGCGCGCTGGAGGGGCTGGACCGCGCCCTGGCGGACCAGCGCATCGCCATCGCCGCGTGGCGCGGCGCGATCGGCGAGCTGAACACCGTCGTCTCCGGCCTTGGCGGCAGCCTGCAGCGCTATCGCGGCAGCCTGGACAGCCTGGCGACCCGCGTCGACCGGCTGCGCACGCAGGCGATGCAGCTCGAGCGTACCGCCGACGCCGCCCTGGTCCTCGCGCCCGACTGACCCGCCTCCGTTCCGACCGCTCCCGAGTGGTGCCGCGCAGCGTGCTCGCTATAGTCGCCGCGCTCCGCCAGGGACTCCGTCCGGTCCGATGCCCAACGATGCGCCCATGCCACCGGTGGTCGAGCCCGCGAAGACGCTCGTGTCCGCGCGCACCGCGCGACGGCGGCGCGCCCTCACCGTCGCCGGCGGCGTGCTTGCATTGTTCGCGCTCTGGGAGCTGGCCACCGGCTTCGTCGCCTACACGTCGGACGCCTATGTCCGCTCCGACCTGATCAGCGTTGCGCCTGAGGTCACCGGGCGGATCGTCGCGGTCGTCGTGCACGACAACCAGCCTGTCGCCGCCGGCGACCTGCTGGCCAAGATCGACCCCGAGCCGTTTCGCCTGGCGCGCGACGCGGCGCAGGCGTCGCTGCGCGAGGCCGCGGCGCATATCGTCGCCGACCAGGACGCGACGCACATCGCCGATGCACAGCGGCAGGTCGCCGATGCCGCGCTGACCTACGCCCAGGAGACGATCCGGCGGGTGCAGGCGCTGCAAGCCGACAGTGTCGCGTCCCGCGCGCAGCTCGATGATGCGAATGCGGGACTGCGCCGCGCCACGGCCGATGTCGCCGCGGCCTCGGGCGCTCAGGCCAAGGCGCAGCAGCTGCTCGCCGCCGACGCCGCCACCCAGCAGCGCCTCGAGGCCGAACTGGCACTGGCGGAGTGGCGGCTGGACCGCACCAGGATCGTCGCCCCGGGCGACGGCACGATCAACAACCTCACGCTGCGCGTCGGCGACATGGCGCGCGCCGCCGAGCCGTTGATCGGCGTGATCGATGCGCACGCCTGGCGCATCAACGCCAACTACAAGCAGTACTTCATCCCGCGCTTCACCGCCGGCGGAACCGCATGGGTGTGGCTGGACAGCCATCCATGGCGCCTGTACCGCGGCCGGATCGACGGCATCGGCCGCGGCATCAGCCGCTCACCGGACGCGCCGGGCCTGCTGCCCTATGTCGCGCCCACCACCGACTGGATCCGTCTGCAGCGGCGGTTCCCGGTGACGATCGACCTGGTCGATCGGCCACCCGACCTGAAGTTGCTGATGGGCGCCGATGCGCGCGTACTGATCCTCCCGTGACCGGCCTCGTCGCTCGATCGCTGGCCGAGGTGGCAAGCACATCGATGGCGCTGGGGCGCGAAGTCGGCGCGCTCACGCCGGGCGGGACGCGCGCGCAGCACGCAACGCGGGCCACTGCGGCGGTCATCCTCGCGGTGATCGTCGCCTGCGCCATGAGCCTGCCGGATGCGTGGTGGGCCGCGGTCAGCGCGGGGATGTCCACCATGCCGACGCGTCCCGCCTCGCTCGAGAAGGGACTGCTCCGGATCATCGGCACCATGGCGGGCGCGCTGTCAGGCTATCTGCTGATCGGCTGGATCGCCTACGACCACGCCGCGTGCTGCCTGGTACTGTTCGCCGTGTCGGCCATCGCGCTGTACGGCATGGCGGTCAGCCCGCACGGCTATGCCTGGATGCTGTTCGGCATCACCTTCAACCTCGTCGTCCTGGTATCGCTGAACGATCCGTCGCAGGCCTTCAGCGTCGCGGTGTATCGCTTCCTGGAGGTTCTCGTCGGCACCGCCTGTGCGCTGCTGGTGGCGATACTGCTGGCTCCGGAAGCCGACGACACCGATGCACCCGTGCTTCCCGGCTGGCGCGACCCGTTCGGCGCGCAGTGGCCGGCAGCAACCTACGCGATGCGCAGCGGCGTCACGGTCGCGGTCCTGCCGGTGATCTGGAACACCTTCAACCTGCCGGGCATCGCCACGATGGCGACCACCGTTGCAGCCGTGATGGCGGTGCCGATGCTGCCCGGACATGTGCTCGACGATCCCGCGCGCATCCTGTCCAAGGCCGCCTACCGCCTGCTCGGCTGCTTCGTCGGCGGCGTCGCGGGCCTTGCCGTGCTGGCAGTGTCGCCGACCGTGTTCAGCTTCTGGCTGGCGCTGCTGGCGGCAGGTGTCTGGCTGTTCGTGTGGATGCAGGCCAGCACGACCGGCGCGGGCTATGTCGGAACGCAGGCCCACATGGTCTATATCGTCACGCTGGTCCAGGGACAGGGACCCCCTGAGAGCCTCCTGCCGGGGATCGATCGCTTCGCCGGGATCACGCTGGGGGTGGTCACGCTGCTGCTGGTCACCGCGCTGCTGCGGCCGATCGGCGACGCAAGGGGAGGACGATGACCGCCACCGATCTGCTCGCGGAATTCCGCCGGCTGCGGGTGATCCCTGTGGTCCGCACGCACGCAGCGCGGCACGCCGCCACCGCGGTGCAGTGGCTGCACGACGCGGGACTTCGCGTGTTCGAGCTCACCATGACGATCCCCGATGCACCCGCACTGATCCGCGAACTGGCCGCCGATCCGTCGCTGATTATCGGCGCCGGCACGGTGCCAGACCGTGCCACCGCCGAGACCTGCCTCGCCGCCGGCGCGCGCTTCGTCGTGGCGCCGTGGATCGACGCGTCGCTGGCGGCGCCATGCCGTGCGGCGGACGCTGTGCTGATGCTGGGCGCGCTGACGCCCACCGAGGTGCGCGCCGCACTGGCGGCCGGCGCCGATGCGGTGAAGGTGTTCCCCGCGTCCTCGGCCGGTGGGCCCGCGCATATCCGCGCGCTGGCCAGCGTGCTGCCCGGCGTGGCGTTCTGCCCGACCGGCGGCGTCGAGCCCGGCAACGTCGCCGCCTATCTCGCGGCCGGCGCCGCGTTCGTCGGCATGGGCGGCGCGCTGGTGGACGAGAGACGCATCGCCGCCGGCGACCGCGCGGTGATCGAGGCCGCCGCTCGCCAGGTGCTGGCCCCGCCATGACGGTCGACCTGCTGTGCATGGGCGAACCGATGCTGGAGTTCAACCAGCTCCCGCCGCAGCCCGACGGCAGCCGCCACTACCTGGAGGGCCATGGCGGCGACACCTCGAACGCGGCGATCGCGGCCGCGCGCCAGGGCGCCCGCGTCGGCTACATCACCGCACTCGGCCGCGACATGCCGGGCGACAGCTTCATGGCGCTGTGGGCGCGCGAAGGGGTCGACGCCTCGACCGTGACTGCGCACCGATCGTTGGCTGACCGGCGTGTATTTTGTCACCCACGACGAAGCGGGGCACCACTTCCTGCACTACCGCGCCAACTCCGCCGCCGCGATGTACACCGCCGGCGATCTGCCTGAGGCGGCGATTGCCGCGGCGCGCCTGTTCTACGTGTCCGGCATCAGCCAGGGCATCTCCACCAGCGC
This sequence comes from uncultured Alphaproteobacteria bacterium, assembly GCA_963812075.1. Lineage (GTDB taxonomy): Bacteria > Pseudomonadota > Alphaproteobacteria > Acetobacterales > Acetobacteraceae > JAMXLO01. Next base: position 741,036 of record CAWETN010000007.1, on the reverse strand, counting down.
GGCGGACGCGGTATTCGCCGCGATCGACATCGCCCGCCGCCATGACGTGAAGGTTGCGTACGATACCAATTACCGCCCGCGCCTGTGGCCGCCGGCGCGCGCAGCCGCGGTGATGCATGCGGCGATGGCGTGCGCCGACTACGCTCTGCCGGGGATCGAGGACGTGCGCATCCTGACGGGCCTCACCGACCCCGACGCCATGCTCGACTTCTACCTGCGCCTCGGACCGCTTGTGGTGGTGCTGAAGATGGGTGAGGCCGGCGCCTGGCTCGCCACGCCCGAGCGGCGGGTGCACATCGCGCGGCACGCCGTCCAGGTGGTCGACGCCACCGGCGCGGGCGACGCGTTCTGCGGCAGCTTCCTGGCGCGCGTCCTCGCCGGCGACGAACCCGAGCAGGCGGCGCGCTACGCCAATGTCGCCGCCGCGCTGAAGTGCACCGGCTACGGGGCGGTTGCGCCGATCCCGTATGCGGCCGACGTTGTCGCCGCCATGAGGGGAACCACCGACCATGTGTGAACGCTGTGCCGGATTGTCACGTCGCGGGCTGCTCGCTGCCGCTGCCACCATGCTGGTCGCTGCGACCAGCCCCGAGGTTCCGACCACGATCAGCGGTGATGACGCGCTCCGTCGACTGATGGAGGGCAACGCCCGCTACCGCGCCAACAAGGCGCACACCCGCGACTTCGCCGCCGGACGCGCCGCGCGCGTCACCACGCACCGACCGCTCGCCGCGGTGCTGAGCTGCTCGGACGCGCGCGTGGGGCCCGAGTTCCTGTTCGACCAGGGGCCGGGCGACCTGTTCGTCGTGCGCGTCGCCGGCAACGTGCTGCTGGACGAGGGCCTGGCCAGCATCGAGTACGCCGCGCAGTTCCTGGGCGCGCCGCTGGTGTTCGTGCTGGGACACAGCGGCTGCGGCGCGGTGGAGGCGGCGATCAAGGTGGTGAAGGACAACGCGACGCTGCCAGGTCACCTGCCGGGTCTGATCGATCAGATCAAGCCTGCGGTGACCGCGGCGCAGTCGGCACAGCCGGCGAACCTGCTGGACGCGGCCATCGCCGAGAACGTGCGGCGCACGATTCAGGCGGTCACCACGGCGCAGCCCGTGGTCGCCGAAATGATCGCCAGCGGCAAGGTGAAAGTTGCCGGCGGAGTCTACGACATCGCCACAGGTGCGGTTAATCCGATCCACTGAAGGGGGAGACAGGACATGGCAATCAAGGTCGAGCGGTTCCAGCCGGAGGGCATGAACGTCAGAATGTCCGCCGGCAAGCCGTCCTACTCGCATGTCGTGACGGTGAGCGGCACCGGCAAGCTCGTCTACACCGCCGGCCAGCTCGCCCGCGACATCGACGGCAACTGCGTCGGCAAGGGCGACATGCGCGCGCAGATGGAGCAGACCTTCCAGAACCTCGACAAGTGCCTGAAGGCCGCCGGCGCCACCTGGGCAGACGTGGTGAAGACCAATACGTTCGTCACCGACTTCGACGAGTTCCAGAAATGCGCCGACGTGCGGATGCGCTATCTCGGCGTGGCAACTCCGACCAGCACGACGGTCGGCGTCACGCGGCTCGCCGGCCCCGACTTCATGGTCGAGATCGAGGCGGTCGCCGTGGTCAACGGGTAGCTGGAAGGCTGGTCGGCGCCCGTTACCTTCGCTCGCAATGACACGAAGAACACCAGGCGCGCCGACTACGCCTCGCACTCGACGCACGCCCCGATCGGCAGTGTCACGGCGCGGCTCTTGTGGCCGAGCCACGGCGGGATGACCGCGCCGAACCCGCCGGCCGGGCCGCCGGCGCCGACGATCAGCAGCTGATCCGGTGACGCGAGCGCGGCGTATTCCGTATCGCCGCCCTCGCCCACCACCGCGCGCTTGCCGACCCCGGCCCACTCGCTGCGCTGGATGCGCGCGCGGGCGTGGATGAAGTCGGCGATGGCGGACTTGCTCCAGCCGCCGGCCTGCAGGTGCTCGCGCAGCTGGCGCGGAATGATCAGCGCGTAGTTGCCCGACCAGATCGAATAGTGCCGCATGTTGGCGCGCATCTCGGCGGCGAAGGTCTCCAGGATCTCCTCCGGCACCGTGGTCCATTCGTTCATGATCTGCCGCGGTGCGCCGCCGGTCATGACGGTCACCGCGGATACCTCCGCCGGCAGCCCGCGTTGCACATGCAGCGGCATCCACGCTGCGTCCTCGTCCTCCGCGACGCAGTAGCTGAACTTGCCGGGATGGCCGAGTGTGGAACGGTCGATGCCGCCAGGCCGCACCTCCAGGATGTTGATCAGCGCCAGCCGGATCGCCCGGCCGATCACCGCAGTGGCGCGGTCGCTGTTGCCCAACGCGTTGAACGAACCGGCCGCGCCAAGTTCCAGCCGGAGCGGCCCGTTCAGCACGACGAACACTGCGCAGCCGCCGGTCGAGGCGGTGGCGCCGTGCAGCAGGAACTCGGGCTGCAGCATCGCGGCGAATGCGGTCAGCACCGCGGGGAAATGCATCGGCAGGCAGCCGGCCATCACCGCGTTGACCGCGAGCTTCTCCGCGGTGACCGGCACGCCGCGCACCGGCTCGATGCCGATCAGCTGGTCGGGCGGCGTCATCGCCCATTCGAGGCACGCAGCGACCGCAGCCTCCGTCGGCGGCACGATCGGCAGTCCATCGGTCCAGCCGTTGGCGTGGTACAGCTCCTGCACCGCGTGCATGTCACCGGCGTCGTAGGTCTTGCTGGCCAGCTGCATGGCGCCGACACTAGCGCGCCTGCCTTGCCATGGAGAAGCCGCGCATGTTCACCACCCGCCCCGAGATCGCCGGCACGTTCGGCGTCGTCGCCAGCACGCACTGGATCGCGAGCCAGGTCGGCATGGCGGTGCTGGAGCGCGGCGGCAACGCGTTCGACGCCGCCGCCGCAACGGCCTTCACCTTGCAGGTGGCCGAGCCGCACCTGAACGGCCCGGGCGGCGATGCGCCGATCATCCTGCACTCGGCGCGCACCCAGACCCAGCACGTGGTCTGCGGCCAGGGGGTCGCGCCGCAGGCGGCGACGCTGGAGAAATTCCGCGAGATCGACATCGACCTGATCCCGGCCACCGGCGTGCTGCCCGCGGTGGTGCCCGGTGCGTTCGACGCGTGGTGCCTGCTGCTGCGCGACTGGGGCACCTGGGAACTGCCCGATGTGCTGGCCTTCGCCATCGGCTACGCGAAGAACGGCATCCACATCGTGCCGCGCATCAGCGCCACGATCGAGAGCGTGCGCATGCTGTTCGAGGCAGAGTGGAAGTCCTCGGCCGCGGTGTTCCTGCCGGGCGGCAGTGTGCCCAAGCCCGAATCGCTGTTCGCCCGCCCCGCGCTTGCCGCCACCTACGAGCGCATCTGCCGCGAGGCGGTGGGCGACACGCGCGAGGCCCGCATCGACGCCGCACGCGGTGCCTGGTACCGCGGCTTCGTCGCCGAGGCGGTGGACAGGTTCTTCCGCTCGACCGACGTGCTGGACGTGTCGGGCCGCCGGCATCGCGGCCTGCTCGCCGCGGAAGACTTCGCGCGCTGGTCGGCGACAGTGGAGGACCCCGTCGCCTACGACTACCACGGCCACACCGTGCTGAAATGCGGCGCGTGGAGCCAGGGACCAGCGTTCCTGCAACAGCTTGCCCTGCTGCGCGGTTTCGACATCGGCGCGATGGACCCGCTGGGCAACGATTTCGTGCATACCGTGGTGGAGTGCGCCAAGCTCGCCTTCGCCGACCGCGAGGCGTACTACGGCGATCCCAACTTCTGCACCGTGCCGTTGGGCGCGTTGCTGTCCGAGGAATACAATGCCGACCGGCGGAAACTGGTCGGGCGCAACGCGTCGCTCGAGCTGCGGCCCGGGACGGTGGCCGGCTTCACGCCGGTCGTCGATCGCGACGGTGCCGGCCGCGCGCACCTGCTGACCCGCTCGCCGGGCGTCGGCGAACCGACCGTGGCTCGGCTGGGCGTGATCGGCGCCGACACCTGCCATCTCGACGTGATCGACAAGCACGGCAACATGGTCAGCGCCACACCGTCCGGCGGCTGGCTGCAATCGTCGCCGGTGATCCCGGAACTCGGCTTCTGCATGGGCACGCGCGGACAGATGTTCTGGCTGCGGCCCGACCTGCCGAACAGCCTCGCGCCCGGCAAGCGCCCGCGCACCACGCTGTCGCCCAGCTTTGCGCTGCGCGGGGAAAAACCCTGGATGGCGTTCGGCACGCCGGGCGGCGAGCAACAGGACCAATGGTCGCTGATCTTCCTCCTGCGCATGGTGCACCACAACATGGGCATCCAGGAGGCGATCGACGCGCCGTCGTTCCACACCGAGCACTGGCCGTCGAGCTTCTGGCCGCGCGTCGCGCGTCCCGGCAAGGTGGTGCTGGAGGGCCGTTTCCCCGACGCGGTGATGTACGAGCTGAAGGCGCGCGACCACAAGGCGGAGAAGGCCGACGACTGGTCGGAAGGCCGCCTGTCCGCCGCGCGGATCGAGGGCGAACAGATGCGCGCAGGTGCCAATCCAAGGGGGATGCAGGGCTACGCCGTGGGGCGGTGAAATGCGTCGTCATCTAGCCCGCATCGTTGGGCTTGCGCTGCTGGCCGGCGTGCTCACCGCCTCGGCGGAGGCGCGGATCACCCGGATCGAGATCGTCAAGGTCGAACCCGCGTTCGGCGGCCAGAGCTTCGGCACGGCAGGGGCGTTCGAGCATGTCTTCGCCCGCGCGCATGGCGAACTCGACCCGAGCCTGCCGGCGAACAGCATAATCCAGGACCTCGGGCTCGCGTCACGCAACGCGCGCGGCATGGTGGAGTACACCAGCGACGTCGAGATGCTGCGCCCGGCCGATCCCGCGAAGTCCAACCGCATCCTGCTGTTCGACGTCATCAACCGCGGCAACAAGGTCGTGCAGCGGCTGTACGACGCCGACGTACCGCCGAACGTCACCGACAACAATGCGCTGGCCATCGCCGGCGACGGCTGGCTGCAGCGCCAGGGTTACACGCTGGTCTGGTTCGGCTGGCAGGCCGATGTGCTGCCTGGCGGCGGCCGCATGACGCTGACCGTGCCGGTCGCCGCAAACCAGGACGGCTCGCCGCTGACCGGCACCGTCCGCTCCGAACTGATCACGCTGGCACCGACGACGACGCTGACGCTGTCGGCGGGCTGGTTCACCGGCGCGATCCACGCGCCCTATCCCACCGTCAGCGTCGACAACCGCACCGCGCTCGCGGATGGCTTCCTGCCGACATTGACCGAGCGCGCCCGCGAGACTGCGCCGCGCATCACGGTCGCCAACACCGCATGGCGCTTCGGCGCCTGCGATGACGAGACGCCGGGCGACCGCACCGTCTGCTACCCCGCCGGCTTCAAGCCCGGCCGTATCTACGAACTGATCTACCGCGCCAGGGACCCGCTGGTACTCGGCATCGGCTTCGCGGTGACCCGCGATCTCGGCGCATTCCTCAAATCGCGTGTCGCGGACGATGCCGGCACGCCCAACCCGGTCGTGCACGGCGATGCCGTCAGGTCGGTCATCACCGGGTCGTCGCAGAGCGGACGGATGATCCGCACGCTGCTGCTTCTCGGGCTCAACCAGGCCGAAGGCGGCGGTCGCGCATTCGACGCGGCACTGCCGCACATCGGTGGTGGCCTGCTGGGCCTGAACATCCGCTTCGGTCAGCCTGGCCGCGGCTGGAACGAGCAGGTCGACCACCTGTATCCGGCCTACGAGTTTCCGTTCAGCTATGCCCGCCAGACCGATCCGCTCAGCGGACGCAGCGCCGGCATCCTCGACCGCTGCCAGGCCAACGATACATGCCCGCTGATCATCCACGCCGCGACCGCGCTGGAGATGTGGGAAGGCCGCCAGTCACTCGGCTTCACCGATACGCTCGGACTGCGCGACGTTGCCGATCCCGCCAACGTGCGCACCTACGTGATGACCAGCACGCAGCACGCTCCGACCCCGCTGCCGCTGCCCACCAAGGCACCGTTCGGCGCATGCTACCAGCAGGGCAATCCCAACCCGCACACCTGGACCATGCGTGCACTGCTGACCGCGCTGACGCAGTGGGTACGCGACGGCAAGGAGCCGCCGCCCGGCGCAGCGCCGCGCATCGCCGACGGCACGCTGGTGTCGCCGGACGCGGTGCGCTTCCCGTCGATCCCGGCCAATGCCTATGGCGGCGTCGAGCGGCCGGCGGTGCGCTTCACCGGAGCGCACAACCCGCTGCACGTGTTCGACCGTGGCGCCGGCTACCGGACCGGCGACATCAGCGGCGTCCTCCAGGTCGAGCCGCCGGAGGTCGGGACCGGCCGCTATGGCGGGCTGGTGCCGCAGGTGGACGCGGACGGCAACGACGTAGGCGGCTTGCGGTCGGTGTTCGTGCAGGTGCCGATCGGCACGTATACCGGGTGGAACCAGTTCCGTGACGGGTGGTTCGACAGCGGCTTCTGCCCGCTGTCCGGCAGTTTCGTTCCGTTTGCAACCACCAGGGCCGAACGCGAGCGGACCGGCGACGCGCGCCTGTCGCTGGAGGAGCGCTATCCGTCCAAGGAGGCGTATGTGGCGGCGGTGCGGAAGGCAGCCGACACCCTCGTCGCCGCCCGGCTGCTGCTGCCCGAGGATGCGACGCGACTGATCGCCGAGGCCGACGCCAAGGGCATCCGCAGCGGGCCGTAACCTCAGCGCGCCTCGGCCCAGTCGCGCAGCGCCTGCGCCATCTCCGCCACCACGCAGTCCCAGTCGCCCGCCCGTTGCTGGCGGAACAGCCGCGTGGTCGGATACCACGGGCTGTCGTTGCGCCCGAGCAGCCAGCGCCAGTCGGCACTGTGCGGCAGCATGATCCACACCGGCTTGCCCAGCGCGCCGGCGAGATGCGCCACCGAGGTGTCGATGGTCACCACCAGATCCAGCAGCGCGATCAGCGCCGCGGTGTCGGCATAGTCAGCCAGCATCCGCGCTGTGATCATGCAGCAGCCCGCGCGCATCCAGCCAGTCGCGCTGCGCCGCCGGGATCTCCTTCTGCAGCGCGTGCACTTCGATGCCGGGCGATCGACAGCACCGGCAGCAGCGTTTCGACCGGCAGCGACCGCTTGGGAATGTGCTGCGAACCCCACCAGCAAAGCCCGACGCGCGGACGCGTACGCGGACCGAGCCGCTGCTGCCATGCCGCCAGCCGCTCGGCCGGCGCGTGCAGATACGGCACCTGCGCCGGCACCGTTTCGAGCCGCGTATCGAACACCAATGGCAGGCTGAGCAGCGGCGTCACGATGTCGGCGGCCGGTTCCGGCTCGTCCAGCGCGACCACCCGCTCGACACCGTCCAGCGTGCGCATCACCGGCTCAAGCTCCGCATAGGTCTGCACCACCACATGCGCGCCCTGTGCGGCGAGCAGCGGCGCATAGCGGGCGAACTGGATCATGTCGCCGTGGCCCTGCTCCGGCGTCAGCAGCACGCGCCTGCCGGCGACCTCCGTCAGCGTCGGCACGCGCGCATCCGCACGCGGCGGATCATGGTCGGCGATGCCCCAGCGGCCTTCGTATTTGCGCCAGCCCTCGGCGTAGCGGCCGAGCAGCAGCAGGATCAGGCTCTCGTTCCAGTCCGCCACCTGCGGTCGCACGCCGGCGATGGCGCGACATGCGGCGAGCGCCTCGTCCCAGCGCCCCAGACCGACCAGCGCCTGCGCCAGATTGGCGTGGATGTCGGCCAGCCGATCAGGGTCCGTGTCATCCCCGGCCAGCGCCAGCGCGGCGCGGAAGTCGGCCAACGCCAAGTCCAGACGGTCCAGCGCCAGCAGCGACCGGCCAAGGTTGAAGCGGGCCGGCAGATGCGCGCCATCCGTCGCCAGCACGCGCCGATAGCACTCGATCGCCTCGTCGTGGCGTCCGATGCCGGCCAGCGCATTGCCGAGATTGACCAGCGCGCCATGGTAGCCGGGCCGCAGCGCGACCGCGCGCCGCAACGCGGCCTCCGCCGCCGCGAAGCGCTTCGCACCGAGCAGTGCCGTTCCGAGATGGTAGTTGGCCTGCCCGTCGTCCGGCCGTTCGCCCACCGCGCGCGTCAGCTGGTCGATGGCCTCGTCCAGGCGTCCGCCGTCGAGGCACACCACACCCAGCAGATGCCGTGCATCGAAGTGCCGCGGCTCACGCGCCAGCACCGCCAGGCAGGCGCGCTCCGCCTCCGCCGCATCGCGACGCTGATAGGCCTGCGCTGCCGACTGCATCAGCGCGACCGGCGAGGCCTCGATTGCCCGGCCGGACACATCGATGCTGAAGCGCTGGCTGAATCCGAGGCTCATGCACCTCGCTTCTTGCCGGCCGGCGTGCCACGCGCCGGCTTCGCCCGCTTCGCGGCCGGGGCACGCTTCGGCTTCGCCGCAGGCTTCACCGCCCGGCCCGCGCGCAGCTCGGCGATGGTGGCGCGCGTGGTGATCTGTTCAGGGTTCATGCGCAGCTCGATCACCGCCGGCCTGCCGCTGTCCATCGCACGGCGGAATGCCGGCGAGAACTCGGCCGTGTCGCTCACCACTTCGCCGTGCCCGCCGAACGCCTCGATGTACTTCGCGAAGTCTGGATTGGTCAGGCCGGTGCCCGAAACGCGGCCGGGATAGGCCCGCTCCTGGTGCATGCGGATCGTGCCGTACATCTGGTTGTTGAACACCAGCACGATCGGCGCGACACCGTGATGGAAGGCGGTCGCGAGCTCCTGCCCCGTCATCATGAAGCCGCCGTCGCCCACCATGCTCACCACCATGCGCTCCGGATCGGCGATCTTGGCGCCGATCGCCGCCGGCACGCTGTAGCCCATCGCTCCGTTGGTGGGTCCGATGTAGCGCTGGCCGTCGCGGAAGTTGATGAATCGCGTCGCCCAGCCGGCAAAGTTGCCGGCGTCCGTGGTCACCACCGCATCGCGGTCCAGCAGCGATTCCAGCTCCCGCATCGCGGTGCCGAGATTGAGCGTGCCTTCGTAGTTCGGCACCGCACGCTGCGCCTCGCGCAACGAGCGCAGTTCCTCGGTCCACTCCCCCCAATTCGAATGCACCGGTTCCAGCGCCGCCATCGCGTGAGCGAAGCTGTTCAGGTCGGACACGATGCCAAGCGCCGGGCGGAACACCCGACCGATCTCGCCGGCGTCAGGATACACCTGGACGATCGGCACGCTGCCGGCCATTTCGAACAGCGCGTAGCCCTGCGTCACGGCGTCGCCGAGCCGCGAGCCGATCGCCAGGATCAGGTCCGCCTCTTTCACCTTGCCGAGCAGACCGGGATCGGAACCCACGCCGAGGTCGCCGGCGAAATTGTCAAGCGTACCGTCATACAGCGCCTGGCGGCGGAAGCCGACGGTGACCGGGATGTCGTTGCCCAGCAGGAAGTCGCGGATCGCCGACCGGCCTTCCTCGGTCCAGCACGACCCGCCCAGCACCGCGAGCGGCTTGCGCGCGCGGCCAAGCATGGCGCGCAGCTGCGCCAGCGCGGCCGGATCGGGATGCGGCGGCGCGACAGTGGCACGCGGCAGATCGGGCATCTCAATCAGGTCCTTCTGCATCTCCTCCGAGAGCGCGATCACCACCGGACCCGGCCGACCCGACACCGCAACGTCAACGGCGTGCGCGACGATCTCCGGAATGCGCTTCGCCTGGTCGATCTGCGTCACCCACTTGGCGAGCGGGCTGAACATCCGGCGGTAGTCCACCTCCTGGAAGGCGTCGCGGCCGGCGTCCTCGTGCGGGATCTGGCCGACGAACAGCAGCAGCGGCGTGCTGTCCTGCATCGCCACGTGCACGCCGATCGATCCATGGCAGGCGCCGGGTCCGCGCGTCACCATCGCCGCCGCCGGCCGCCCCTTCAGCTTGCCGAACGCTTCCGCCATGTGCACCGCGCCGGCCTCGAAGCGACAGGTCACCAGCTGCAGCTTCTGACGTACCTCGTAGAGACCCTCGAGCACGTCAAGAAAGCTTTCGCCCGGCACCGCGAAGACGTGGTCGATCCCCTGTGCGACCAGCGCGTCCGCCAGCGCCCGTCCGCCGGTGCGTGCGACAATGCGCGCCTTGCGCGCCTGACCCAGTTCCATCCGAAATCTCCCCGCCACGCCCCCGAGGCGCTTTGCCGGTCAGGATACGCAGGTCGCACGGAGTCCGTCACGCCCTCGCCGCAACTACGTAGAATCCCCATCCGCAATCGACCGAACTATCCGGCGGTCACTCGACGGTGTTTGCTCGCCACAAATCGGACAAAACGTCCGCCAATTTCCGCCCTTGCCTCAGCCGATTTGGCGAGTATCTGCTGAACTGCACGGAACAAGAGGTGCCGAGATGCTTCAGAGCCTGAACTGGATGGCAACCGACAAGCTGGCGCGCAGCCAGTTCCGGATGTTCAGCGAGATCGGCGAGCAGATGGAGCTCACCGCGGACGATCAGCGCCGCGTCCTGCTGCTGTCCGATCGCGAATGGTCGGCCTGGTCCGACTTCCGCCACGACGACGGTCCGCTGCCGGCCCAGCCGCAGCTTCCCGTGATGCTGCGCCGTCTTGGCAGCGCCAGCCACCGCCTGTCGATGTTGGCCGAACGCCGCGGCGGGCGCGGGTAGTTCGGCCCTCCGTGCAATCCTGCTACGCTGGTCGGCGGCGCAGCAGGAGTAGCATCGCATGCGGGCGATATTCGTACAAATCAAGTGCGAGATGGGTCAGGCCTACAGGGTCGCCCGCGAGGCCGCCGACACCATCGGACAGATGTCGGAACTCTATTCCACCTCGGGCCAGTACGACCTGATCGGCAAGTTCTACCTGGAGAACGACCAGGACATCGGCCTGTTCGTCACCGAACAGATCCAGACCCTGCCGGGCGTGAAGGACACCTACACGCTGATCACCTTCAACGCCTTCAGCGGCGGGCGCGGCTGACGGCATAGCAACGGCCCTCTCCGATTGGCCGCTGCCGACCCAGCTCCGCCATAGGTCGGTCTGCCTGGCGATCCAGGTAGCGGACGTTCAGCGCCACCTGCGCCCGACAAAGCTTCTCTCCCACAGTTCCGTTCAGCCGCGTGGCGCGCTGCGTCCTTCGCCGCACTACCGCAGGGGGTAGCTTCGGACTAACATCCGGACCGCACGCGCGCGACGGCACCAACGGGGTTGGTCAGGTGCAGCGCCTGGGCGGCGGGTTGCGCAGCGGAGACAAGCCGTGGTCGAGATCGTCCCGCTCTGGCTGGTCAACCTGCTGTCTTTCATGACCGTGTTCTCCGTCATGGCGTCCATCGGCACGACCATCACGCCCGAGGCGTGCTTCGCGCATCTCCGTTCGCCAGGCCTGCTGATCCGCGGCCTTGCCAGCGTGTTGGTGGCCGTGCCGGTGATCGGCATCGCGGCAGGCTTCGCCTTCGGATTATCGCTACCAGAGAAGGTCGGCATCACGTTGATGGCGATCGCTCCGGGTGCGCCGCTCGCCCTGCGACGCGCTTTGGGTTCCGGCGCGGATGCCGGTTTTGCGCCGACGCTGCAGGTCGCCGTAGCCATTCTTGCGGTGCCCGCTGTACCGGCCTGGGTGATCATCGCCAACGCCATCCTCGGGACGCACGGCGTCGCGGACGCTGCTGCGATTGCCCGGCAGGTGTTCCTGGCTCAGCTGCTGCCGCTTGCCCTGGGAGCCGTCGTGAGGAAAGCGGCGCCCCGCTGGGGCGTTCGGATCGGAACTGGGCTTGGCCGCACAGGTCTTGTGCTGTTGCTGACGGCGATCGCCAGCCAGGTCGTCGACCTGCAGTACGTCATCCTTGCGACCCGGCTTTGGCCGACGATCACCGCAGCGGCGATCACGATTGCCGCACTCCTGGTCGGCCATCTGCTGGGCGGTGCCCTGGCGGAGGTCCGCCACTCGGTCGCGATCGCCGGCGCGTTGCGCAATGTCGGCGTGGCGTTTCTGGTGGCGGCGACCAACCATGTGCCGCCTGAAGTGGAGGCGGTCGTCGTCAGCTATGCGATCACCGCGATCGTCGTGGTGACGGTGTATATACCGCTGCGCCGCCTGGGGTGACGCTGACCGGGCGGTGCCTGCGTCCGTTCAGCTTGCCGGCACCGTCAGCACCGGCGCCTGCGGGGTCACGCCGGTCGCCGCCAGCGAGAAGAACAGCATCAGGAAGGTGAAGATGCGCTTCGAGGCCAGGTCATCGTCGTCGATCCAGTACCACGTGTCGCGGTAGCGGACGGTGGCGAACGCGTTCGCCGGTTGGGTTGTCGACGACTCGATGCCGATCAGCGGACGGTCCCGCAGGTTCGGCGCATCGGCGACGCGCGTGGCGGCGGCAGTCCGCCCCTGCGACACGTGCTGGCTGGGCACATCGATACCGGATGCGATCTCCAGCAGGATTTCCAGCATGGAGCGCGACAGCAGGGCGATCTCCGACCGGTTGCGCGGCAACGCGCCGAACACGAGGCTCAACTCGCCATCCTTGTCCGGCGCGATCGCCAGCGTCGTCTGTACAAAGCGCATATCCCGCTCCACCTCGGCCGATCGCCTGCCTGCGAGGACCAGTACACCGGTCTCCTCGGGTCCGCGTTTTTGCAGGCGCAGACTGATGACCTCCGAAATCTGCAGACGGCGCAGCGCATCCAGCAGGGCGTAGAACTCAGGGTCCGCCTCGCGTGTCCGCCCGCCGGCGCTGGATCGGTTGTAGACACCGCTGATTGCCCGCGCCGTCACCTGCAGCACAAGATCCGCCGGATAGCCGGCCTGGATGAGCTGAAAGATCGCGCTAGGCGGAATGGGCCTGAGCAGGCTTTGGGTGAACTTGTCGCCGGAAAGCGGTGTGTAGCTGATCGTCGGGCGATCTATGTAGGTCGCGCTGCCGCCCAGCGTCGCCAGGCCACGCGGTATCGTCGCGGTGGGTCCGGAACTGACCTGTCCCGCCGCCGAAAGTTGCCCCTGGAACGTATAGGCGCTGATCACCGACGACACGTCGAGGAAGGTCGGGGCATCGCCATAGCGAAGCCGGACGACGTTGAGCAGCGTCTGCTCCTTCCAGGATTCCGCCACGGCGCCGATGTAGTCGGTCCGGTCACGCGGGACGCTCCCCGGCCCTATCGAGCCGCAAGCCATAACAGGCAGCAGCAGGGCGAGGCCGAAAAGGCGCGCGGCGGCCCTTGGGCCGAGGCCACATACAGGAACCACAAATGACGCTGGGCGGCCGACCCCTGCTCGTGCCTGACGCCGCCATGCCTGCGCTTTGATGGAGGGCTCAGGCATGGTCGGCCAGCCCTGACAGCGCGTCCTCCAGCGTGGTCCCCCGGGCGATGCCAAAAATCCTGCCGTCCAGCCCTTCGGCTCGCAGCAGATCGCGCACGCTGCCATGCGCTCCGACCACGGTCAGCGTGGCATCGCGCGCATGCAGGGTCTGGTAGAGCTCCGCCAGCATCCTGGCACCCGCAAGGTCCATACTCGGAGAGCCGGACAGGTCGCAGAACACACTGCGAATGTCGGGCCTGTCCGCCAGCCGTCTCAGTACGAGCGTCAGCACATGCTCGGCATTGAAGTAGAACAGCGAGGCCTCCGGACGGAACACCAGCGCCTGGGGCAACGGTTCGTTCTCGGGGTGGCGCTGCATGTCGGAGTATTGCCGCGTGCCAGGCATGCGCCCGAGAAATGCCACATGCGGCGCCGAGGCGCGCGCGATGAGCAGGAGCATGGAGATCAGCGCGGCCAGCAATACGCCCTGCAGGATCCCCAGCAGCAGAACGCCCGCGAAGGCGGCGAGCGCATTCCAGAAATCGATGCGGCTCGCCCGCCACATATGGACGATCGCACCGACATCGAACAGGCCGGAGACGGCCATCAGGACCACCGCCGCCAGCACCGCCTTGGGCAGATCCGCCAGCAGCGAGGTGAAGAACATCAGGCACAGCGCAAGGGTCAGCGAGGCGAACACCAGCGACATCCGCGAGCGAGCGCCGGCGCCCTCGTTCACGGCGGTCTGCGACAGCCCGCCCGCGACAGGATAGCCGCCCACCGCCGCCGTCGCGATGTTGGCCGCGGCGAGGCCCAGCAGCTCGCGTCGCGGGTTGACGGTCTGGCCGTGCTTCGCCGCGAAGGCGCGGGCGGCGGCAACGCCCTCGATGTAAGCCAGCAACATGCACCCCGCGGCGAGCGCGACGATGCCCTCCTGGTCGCGCAGCCGCATGTGCGGCAGGGCAGGCCTCGGCAGACCGGATGGAATCAGGCCGGTGACGGTCACGTTGAACCTGGTCAGGCCGAACGCCGCCACCACGACGATCGACACCGCCACGACGCACAATGCGACCGGCTTGCCCGGCAACCACCGATCGCCGCACCACAAAAGCAGGAGTGCGCTGAGACCGATCACCAGGGTCGCCGGGTTCGTGGCACCCACCTGGCCCGCGAGAACGACCAGCCTCTCCGGCACATTGTGGCCGCCACCACTCACGCCGAGCAGCGCCGGGAGCTGGGTGATCGCGATGGTCAGGCCGGCACCCGCCTTGAAGCCGGTGAGCACGCTGTCGCTGATCAGCTTCACCAGGACGCTCAGCCGGAACAGCCATGCGAGCAGGCAGACGAGGCCGACGCCCAGGGCCGCGTCGGTGGCGATTTCGGCGTATCGCGCGGTGTCGTCACCCACCATATCGGCGATTGTGCCACCGATCATCAGCGAGATTGCCGATGTCGGGCCGATCGCGAGAAAGCGGGAAGAGCCGGCCAGAGCGTAGCCCAGACCGCCCAGCATATAGCCGTAGATGCCGACCTGCGGGGGCAATCCCGCCAGCGTCGCGTAGGCGAGCGAAACGGGAACGGCGTAGGCCGCGAGCGTGACGCCGGCAACGAGATCGTGGCGATCGAACAGCATCAGCAAGCAGGTCTCCCGCTCGAGCAGGGGCCGGCAGCGGCAGAGGTCGTTACTGGCTCTTTCGGCTGGCCGTGTTGATCCATGTCAATGCCGAGCGATTCCCGCGGGCCAATATCTGCGATCCCTCTATGAACCATTGCATGCCCATATCGTTATGACTACTAGGGAGCCTACCATGTCCGGAGTATCGAACCCTGGCCTGTCGGTATCCTCGCTCTTCGCCGAGCGCGACGCTCGTCGCCGCCGGGACGAGGAAGCGGCGGAGCAGCTGCAGCGACGCAAGGAAGAGGAGCTCGCTGCCTTCCGGCAACGGCTCGACGACTTTCGCCTGACCGACCAGATCATCCAGAATGGCCTTGACCGGATCAAGCGTGCGTTCGAGCGTGGCGAGACCGAGCTGATGATCTCCGCGTTTCCCAGCGACTTCTGCACCGACGGCGGTCGGGCGGTGATCAACGCCGGCGCCGCGCCGATCAACAAGCCAAGCAAGGAAGAGCTTGCTGCGCGCCCCGATGAGCCGGAATGGCTCGCCACGCTGCCGGCCGGCGTCCGGCTGGTCCACGAGTTCTGGAAGAACAACCTGAAGCCGGGAGGGTTTGGCTTTTCGGCACGGGTGATCAACTATCCGGGTGGCAAGCCCGGCGACATCGGTCTGTTCTTCACCTGGCCGAAGAGCGCCCTGGAAGCATAGACGTCGGCGGCACGGAACGCCGCAGTCCTGGGAGGGTGGTATGGGTGCAGCGAAGAAGGCGAAGCGAGCCGAGCAGGAAGCGGAGGCAGCGTCGTCGGACGGGGAGTTGAAGACCAAGGAGTATGAGCGACAGCTCAGGAAGCTGCACGTCGAACTGGTCCAGTTGCAACGCTGGGTGGTGGAGAAGGGGCTGAAGGTCTGCATCCTGTTCGAGGGGCGGGACGGCGCCGGCAAGGGCGGGACCATCAAGGCGATCACCGAGCGTGTCAGCCCGCGTGTGTTTCGCGTCATCGCTCTGCCCGCGCCGACCGAGCGCGAGAAGACCCAGATGTACATCCAGCGGTATCTGCCGCACATGCCCGCTGCCGGTGAGATCGTGATCTTCGACCGCAGCTGGTACAATCGCGCCGGCGTGGAACGGGTGATGGGATTCTGCTCCGAGGAGCAGGCCAGGCGCTTCCTGCAGATGGCGCCGACCGCCGAGAAGGTGATGGTCGAGTCCGGGATCATTCTGCTGAAATACTGGCTGGAAGTCAGCGAGGAGGAGCAGACAAGGCGGCTCACCGCGCGGATCGACGACGGGCGCAAGACCTGGAAGCTCTCGCCGATGGACCTGAAGTCGTACAGCCGGTGGTACGACTATTCGCGGGCGCGCGACGACATGTTCGCCGCGACGGACACCCCCTGGGCACCTTGGTACGTGGCGCACTCGGACGACAAGAAGCGGGCGCGGCTCAACATCATCAGCCACATGCTCAGGCACATTCCCCACGAGGGGCTTCCGCGCGAGAAGGTGAAGCTGCCCGACCGCCAGAAGCCGCACGGCTACAAGGAGCCGGACTATCCGTACAAGCTGGTGCGGGACGTAATCGGAGCGGACGGTTGAGACGGGCGGCATCCGTTGGCCACGGTCCGAAGGAGCTGACTCACACATGAGGCTGGCCAGGCGGTCCTTGCTTGCCGTGCTTGGAGGCATCGCAGGCGGCTTGGGATTGCGATCGACCGAAGCGGTCGCGGCGTCCGCCAATACGATCAATACGGGCGCCGACCAGGCGCTGCGCGCGCTCTATGCGGCTCACCCTAAGGCCCGCGAACTCGCGCAGCGCGCCAAGGCGATCCTGATATTCCCCAAGATCATCAAGGCTGGCCTCATCGTCGGCGGCCAGGGCGGCGACGGTGTACTCAGGGTCGGCGGCAAGGCCGTCGGCTACTACAACATTGCGGCCGCCTCGTTCGGCCTGCAGGCCGGCGCGCAGCGGTTCAGCTACGCGCTGTTCTTCATGAACGATGCGGCTCTCGACTACCTGAAGAAGAGTGACGGCTGGGCGATCGGGTCGGGCCCGAGCGTCGTGGTGGTGGACAAGGGCGCGGCCGGCAGCCTGACCAGCACGACGCTCGGCCAGGACGTCTACGCCTTCCCATTCGGGCAGCGCGGACTGATGGCAGGCCTCGGTCTGGAAGGCTCGAAGATCACGCCGATTCACCCCGGTCGGTGAAGGCGCTGCAACACGACGAGGCGAACGGAGGATAGTCAACAGCCGCCCCATGCCACTCTGGCTGATCCCGATTGCCTATACCGTCGTAAGCCTGCTCGCGGGCCTCACTCTGCCGAGACTGGAACACACCTACCTGGCCAGCTACACGCACGGTATGTCGGTCGGCTCGGCGCTGGCGTTCTTCTCCTCCGTCAGTTCCGGCATGATGGCGCTCACCGGCATCGTGTTCGCCATAGCGTTTGTCATGGTCCAGTTCAGCGCGCTGGCCTACTCGCCGCGACTGGTCATCATGTTCGCCAGCAATCCCGCGCTGTACCATACCCTTGGCATCTTCTTCGCCACCTTCGCCTACTCGCTGACGGCGCTCGCCTGGACTGATCGCGGGGGCGCCGGGACGGTGCCGCTGTTCTCCACGCTGCTGGTGGCCGTCCTGCTCATGGTCAGCATGCTGGCTTTTGCCAGACTTCGTGCAAAGCCTCAACGATCTGCAGATCCACAACGTACTGCGCAAGATCGGTTCGCGCGGAAGAGCCGTGATCGGCACGATGTTCCGCAGCCCCGCAACCGAAGCCCGGTCCGATCCGGCCGGCGGCTCGGATGCGCCGATGACGCCACGCTCCGCGACACAGACGCTGACCTACACCGGCGAGCCACGCGTGATCGCCAGGTTCGACGTCAGTGCCCTGGTGCGCCTGGCGCAGCGCGCCGACGCCGTCATCACGATGGAATGCGGCGTGGGCGACACCGTCCTGGAGGGTACGGTCCTGCTGCAGGTCATGGACGCGACGCAACCCTTGCCCGAACGGGCCCTGCTGCGCGCCATTCATCTCGCCACGTCGCGGACATTCGAACAGGATCCGAAATATCCCATCCGACTGCTGGTGGACATCGCCATCAGGGCGCTGTCACCTGCCGTGAACGATCCGACGACGGCCGTGCAGGCGCTCGACCAGATCGAGGACCTGTTGCGGCGGCTCGGACGCAGGGAGCTCGATGCCGGCCGTGCCTTCGATGCCGCCGGCCGGTTGCGCCTGCTGTTTCCGGTGCCGACGTGGCAGGACTACCTGGCGTTGGCGTTCGATGAGATCAGGCACTTTGGCACGACGTCGGTCCAGGTGACGCGGCGTCTGCGCGCGGCATTGATGGGGGTCAGCGACGTCACCACACTCGAGGAGCGTCGTAACGAAGTGCGGCGGTATCTGGATCATCTCGACCGAAGCGTCGGGCGCTCGAGCTTCGATGACCAGGACCGGGCTTCGGCATTGCTTGAAGACCGCCAGGGACTCGGCCTGCCGCGCAAGCGGCCAACATCGCCAAGCTCGCAGCTGGAGCCCGTGCAAGCGTGAAGGCGGTGGAGATCGTCTATCGATACGGCGATCCAGGCGCTGTCGCGCGGCTGCGGCCCCAGGATGCGGATGCAGCCCGTAGCCGCTTGGTCGATGGCAATCGCCGCTTCGCCGGCCTGATGGCAGAGGCAATCGACGACGGCGCAATCAGCCGTCGGGTGATCCAGGTGGACGCGCGCGATATCGGCCTGCAGGCTGACGAGAACTCGGCGCCCAGCCAATGCCCGTTCGCCGCGATCCTCGGCTGCTCCGATGCGCGTGTTCCGGTCGAATTGATCTTCAACGAGGGGCCGAACGATCTGTTCGTCGTCCGTGTCGCGGGCAACGGTATCGGCAGCGATGCACTTGGCAGCCTGAGATACGCCATCGACCACCTCGGCGACAGTCTCAGACTGATCGTGGCACTGGGACACAGCGGCTGCGGAGCAATGTCGGCCGCGGTCGATGCGTTCCTCGAGCCGGCAGTCTATCTGCCCCTCGTCGGTGATTATGCGCTACGCAGCATCGTCGACCGCCTGCTTATCGTGGTTCAGGCATCGGCCCGGAAACTCCACAGTGTGTTCGGCAGTGCGGTGACGCAGCACCCGGGATATCGGGACGCATTGCGGGAGACGTCCATCGCCACCAACGCTGCCCTGGCAGCGTATACGATGCAGCGCGAGATCGGCTCGCTCGATCGAAGTCGGCTGCGGGCAGTCTACGGGGTCTATCTGCTGGAAGGTCGCACGGTCTGGGCGCCCACTGGCGCAACGTCACGATCGATCGACCTGGCCGAGGCACCGGGGAACCCCACCGCGTTCTCCGAATTCGGGGAGTCCCTGGTCAGGTCGGAGCGGATCGCATCGATGCTCGCATCGGATTGACCGAGGCGGGAGATTTCCGCGCATGACGACACCCGCGCGACCGCCTGCTGCGCGCGACTGGCGACGTCGGTGTTCGACGAACCGCCCATCCAGGAGGACCATGCCGTGTGGCGGGCGCGCCGGCGGTCGCTCGGGCACTGACCGGACCGAGCGCGGCCGCCGCGACCTGGACGGCAGCGTGCTCGGTATGTGCGGAATCGGCCTGCCGTCGCGCGTCAACCCTCGATGCACCTCGAAAGGCATATGGAGCGTCTGCCAGTGGGACCGCGGCCGCCTATTCGAGCCAGTTCCCCCGATGATATCCGCACGCTCCGCGGTGGCCATTCGGACGCTGCCGACCTTCACCACTTGCAGCAGGTTGCCCTCTGACGAGGCCTGGTAGAACGGCATGTAGCCCGCCCGTCGGTAGCGGCGCGCCAACGCTCATCTTCGGCTCGATCGCATCGTTGGCGCAGAACGTATCGCCCAGGGTGCCGTCAAAACCGAGCAGGTCGAACACCAGCTGGAAGTCGGCATCCGTAACCGGGCGAAACCCGGTGGCGGAGTTCGTCGGGAGGCCGGCCGCGGCAGTGGATGCGTCGGGGCTGTAGGCGGGCCAACAGGAGCTGGTGAGCGCCGGCAGCCGCAATCGCTTCGCATACGCCTTCGACCTTGTGCGAGCCGATATTGTCCACGACGACGATGTGGCCACCCGACAGGGTCGGCGCCAGGAACTTGCTGGACATAGGCCACGAGGAGAGGAGTGGGATCGGATTGAAACCAAAGCCGCCACCCGACCGAGGTCGAGGCGGCGGCAGTAGCTCCTTATGAAGAGAGATTAGACTAGCTGTGCGAAGGGAGTGCCGGCATCGTAGCGTGCCTTCGCCGGCAGCACATAAGTGCGAGAAGCAGCCGTCGGATCCACCCACGGCCACGTCGAGGTTCCGAAGAACGACGGTTTGGTCGTGAGGTAAAGCGAGTCAGGCAGGCTGTGCGAAGAGGCTGCCCACTTCACCGAGTTGGTCACGTAGTCGTAGTTGCCGTCCCTGATCGCAGTGGCTGCAACCTTCGCATCGTAACCCTGCGGGCTGATGTCAACCGCACCCAGCGCCCAGATCGCATTCGGCGGGAAGGCATTGGTTCCACCGATGCCGTCGTACACCCAACCGGTCGTCTTGCCGGGCGTGCCAAGCACGTTGCCGATGAACGAGAACCAGTAGGAATACGCGTGCGCCCCAGCTGCCCGGAGATAGCCACAGCAGCCCTTCGAGTCGTCGATGAGAGTGCCGTCAAGAGCGGTGAACGGCTTGCGCAGCCCAGCGGCATAGTTGCGGAAGAACGTGTGATAAATCGAGTTGCCGTGCGTAATGTCGCTGTCCATGTTGAAGGTGTAATTGCCCTCGAACAGCATGTGGTGAGCACCGACCATGTGGCTGCCGTTCAGGCCGATCTCCACCCAACCGTCCTGGCCGTTGATGTAGCCATCGTCCATGTAGTTGTAGCCGATGACCGAGCCGGCGCCGGAAGAGCGGGCCACCATTACCTTGTTGGCCCGCACGGAGATGCTGTTCTCGATCAGCGCCTCGGAGGAGCCCCATGCGAAGCTGATCGCATAGCCGCCGCCACCATTGACCGGCCAGGCTGCATCGTGGACGTAGACCCCCTCGAGCTGAACGCGGAAGCTGGCGTTGAGGTCGAAGCCGTCGTTGAGCCAGAGCGTGTTCTCGACGTTCTTGGCCCAGCAATAGGCGCATCCCTCGAACGAGATATTTCCTGCGTCACCATGCGATACGGTTAGGTTCTCCACACCCGCGTTCTGTGTCATCGGGACCGCGGAGTGGTGCAGCTGAGCCTGGTGGCCCACGCGGTAGGAAATCGTCAGAGGCGAGTCGAACGTGACGGTGTTGCCGGAGATAGCTGCGATGCGATGGAACTCATTCGTCGGCCTGTCGCAGTTTGCGAACCAACAGCCAGCGCTGCCAGCCTGGGACGGGACGACGCCCGAGGCGAAGTCGTCAACATACTGATACGCGGGCTGATGCTTCTGCCACACCACGCGATAGTCCGGAGATGCCCAAATCTGCCTGTTCGACCACACGACATCGGGCTGCCATCCAGCACCGGAAGCTTCGTCCACGCGTACGATGTCGCCAACTGCCAGACCGGCTGTGCTGGCAACCTGAACCGACGTGGCGCCAGCCGCCCCGTCAGCAGTGAAATTCACGGGCTGGGTGTCGTTGTAGTCCGAGCCCAGGAACACAATCCAGGACGGGTGAGTTCCCGGCTGGTAAGAACCCAGCGTGGCACCGCCGGTTCTGGTCAGGATCGTAGCGCCTTGGCCCGCACCCCGAAGCGTGATGCCTCGGTCGATCACGACCGTATTGCCTTCGGCGATGGTGAACGTTCCTGCCTTCAGCGAGACGACCTCGCCCACAGGGCACATGCCGATCGCCTGATTGATCGACGCCGTGTCGTCCAGTCCATTGCCGCGAGGCGCGAGCGTAGCGCATACCGTGGTCCGGGCCGGGATACCGCCCACAGACAACATACCGGCCTTTTTCCAATTTGGGCTCGCGTTCCTGTCGGGAGGCAGGTTCGCACTGGCACCCGTTGCAGCAGTGATCGTCAGAAAGGTGGGCGTAGACGAAATCGCCCCGGACGAGTTGATCGCGAAGCGGTACTGCCCGGCAGCGATGTGTCCGGTCCAGGTATAGAGACCATCCGGCTGGGAAGGCAGCGAGGCCAGATTAAATTTCAGGGTTGGATCACTGCCCGAGCCCTTTGGCATTGCGACGATCGAGATGCTCGCCAGGCGACCCGCTTCCTTATCGCCGGTCAGCGTCACAGTCTCTGGTGCGGGAGTTGTAGCAGTGATCGTAATGGAAGCTGCGTATGCCGCTGCTGAGCTCGCAAACTCCAATCACGGCAGCGAGTATCGTTACTCTGGGTATCATGGGTTGTCTATGCCTCCTAAATCAAGCGGCACCGGCGTGGAGCCCGGAAGGGCTACCTAAAGGCTGGCTTGAGTGCAGCTGTACACTCCGGCTTGAGTGCAACTGTACACTTACGGGCAGCGCCTCTGATGAGGCGCTGTACAAGATCATCTGTTTTCGCTCTCTACACCGATGTCACGCTAACAGGCAGGAACCTTATTTTTCTCGTTAGCCAGCCGCATTGACATGGCTCAAACGTTACACCTTATTACCGCATTTGTGGGAGAAGCGCGGAGTTCCTTGGCATGTAGTTCGTTAACTAAATTCTCATTCTTTAATGTCATTGCTATGTCGTTTCTTACGGGATCATTCACTCTCGCCGGAGAAGCGACGTGGATGCGTCGATAGTATCTGAAACGGGCCTCCGACCCTCCGCGGATAGCCGGCGTCGGCCCACCTGATCGGACGACGGTCGAGAAGGCTTCAAAGCTGCCTTTACACCATCCTGCAGCATGTCGTTGTCGAGCGAGAGATCCGCCGCAAGCCTCATCAACCCGGCGGCGTCTTCCTCGGGCAGCTCAAGCGCTTCATGTTCAGCCTGCCATACCTCTTGCGCCACCGATCGTCGGTCTGCGGCGAGATGCTGCCGTTCCGGCACACATCCTCGACCGCCACACCCTCCTCCGCCTGGCTTAGGATGAAGCTCAACCGCGTATGTTCCGGTTGTCGTGCTTCGGCTTGCGAACAGTTGACGCATTTTGGCACACAGAACCGTCCTCATCCCGTATCGGGTGGAGAACTTGCGCATATCCTGCCGGTGCTCGGGGGCGGCAGGCGCCCTCTGTCATGCCCGGTCAGCACAAGGCGCTGATCGAGTTCGCCAACCCGAACGTCGCCTCTTCCCCGGCCGGACGGCTAGTTCAGAGTATCGGGTCCGGCGAAATGAGTTGGGAGGGCGGCGTCGCGATCAGAATGTGCCGACGTTGTCGGCCTCGAACCGGAAGCCGCACGCATCGCCGACGATCTGTCCCTGCATGTGCCCTTGCGCGATCGTTCCGTCGATCTGCGCCCCACCGGACGCCGCGTGGAACGAACCGTCCGGACCGATGCTGACGCCGAAGGGAACCGAAGGCCG
Source organism: uncultured Alphaproteobacteria bacterium (assembly GCA_963812075.1). Taxonomy (GTDB): domain Bacteria; phylum Pseudomonadota; class Alphaproteobacteria; order Acetobacterales; family Acetobacteraceae; genus JAMXLO01. The sequence continues at coordinate 717,750 of CAWETN010000007.1, read as the reverse complement.
CCAGGGAACCTGAGGCTGCCTGAGCACGTAGCTGAATGCGCGGTTGCGCACCTGCAAGGTGAAGATGTCCTGGGTTCCACAGGAATCGGCGCTGCCGCTGACAAGTTGCATGACGCCGTTGTAGCTGCCGTCGATCGGGACCGGACGCGCCGGCGGCGGGTCGGGGATCGGTGGAGACGCGTTCTGGCTTTGCGACCCCGAGCACGCCGACAGCGAGCCGCAGACCATCGCAGCGATCGCCCTGAAACGCAGGTGCAACACAGACATCTCCCCTCCCCGCCACAGCCTCTGGCACACCACAGTATCGGCTCGGCAAGGATTAGGCACGCGGACGGTTGCACGACGGCAATTTGTGCAGGACGATACGAACGGGAGGCTGGACAATGCGTTCATACGCGAAGAGTCGCCGGATCGGCGCGCTGCTCGGGACCTTCGCAGCCATCGCCTCCTGCACGACGACGCCGCCCGCCGATCTTTCCAAGGCGGTGCAGGGCATGACCAAGGCGCAGTTCATCGCCTGCGCCGGACCGCCGAGCCTGGAGTTCTCGCAATCTGGCCAGGACCGGATGGCGTTCGTGACCAATCTGAAGCGCGGCCAGCCGATCGGGATCACCAGCCCGGTTTCGCCGACTGTCGGATCCTGCTCGGTCAATGCGGCCTTCGAGCAGGATCGCCTGGTGAGTTCGAGCTTCTCCGGCGACCTCGGGATGTGCAATCTCGTGTTCAGTCCGTGCCTCGGCAGGTGAACCGCGCGTCGCGCTATGGTGCGTCCCAGCTCGCCGGCGCGTCATACAGGAACGGCAGCGTGGCGTAGCGCACGCCCTGGGTCACCCGCGTGACCTCGTGCAACAGGGCACAGGAGAAGACGACGGCGCCACCGACCGGGCCGCGATACCGACGATCGCCGAATTCCGGAAAGAGCAGCTCCCCGCCCCGGTAGTCGTCGTTCAGGTTGATCGTCACCGCGAAACGGCGATGCACGGTGGCCGGCGTGGTGTTGTCGCGATGCGCCTGAAAATGCCCGCCCTCGCCCGCATCGTAGCAGGCGACGATGTAGCGCTCGATGCGCGTCGCGCTGAACTGGAAGGCCTTCCAGATCTCCGGCAGCAGCCGCCGTTCGATGCGCTCGCGGATCGCGACACGGGTCGGCTCATGGCGGATCTGGTGGTCGCGCCGGCGCTTGAACGCCGCGTCGGTGGTCATCACGGTGCGGCCTTCGGTCTCCAGCATGAAGCCGCTCTCTTCGCCGCCATCGGCGCGATAGAGGGCGATCAGATGCCGGCAGAGCCCAGGCTCCAGAACGCGCGGCACCACCAGCACCGGGGCCGGAAGCGCCGCCCCGGCGTGCAGGGCGCAGGGCGGCAGCCCGGCCATGAATTCCATCACCGCGCCGACGTTCTCCAGCGGTGCCACAAGCAGCACACGCAGCATGGGGTCGAGCACCAGCCAGAAACGCCGACAAGCGCCGTCGGCGTCGACCGCGCCGTACAGCCGGCTGACCGCCCGGTCGAAGTCCCAGATGCAGCGCACGCCAGCCGCGGGCGTCAGCCGTCGCAGGCTCTCGTCACCGGCGTCGGTGCTGACGATGGCGAGGCTGGCATTGCGGCCATCGAACACGCCGCCGCCACTGTCTCCGATCGCCACACGGAGCGCCGCGGCTGCCGTGGGATCGCCAGCCGAGTGGATGAAGCACAGCACGACGTAACGACCCGCGAGCGTGTCGAACCGGTCGCGCGGGCCCGCGGTGCTGCGGGCGACGAACCATGGGGCCGGGTCGCCCCGGAAGAAATTGATGGGCTGCACGATCCGGCTTTGCCGCAGGCTGCGCTGTACTTATGGTCATCGGCCTGTGCAAACACAATGCACGATCGGCATCGGCCGAGGGGAAAGGAGCGCAAGGTCCATGCGAACCAATCGTTCACCGCTGTGGCCCGTCCTGGCCGCAACCATCGGCGGCTTCGTCGTACCCGTCGCCGCCCAGCAGCCGCCCGGGCGCCCCACGGTGGTGGCCAGCAACAAGTTGCCCAACGTGCCGGGGAAGAGCCTGACCGCGGTGCTGGTGCGCTATGCACCCGGCGAGGCCTCGGGATCGCACCATCACGCCGGCAGCGTGTTCGCCTACGTGCTGTCCGGTGCGATCCGCTCCGAGGTCTCGACCTCGGGTCCGGCGAAGGTCTACCAGGCCGGCGAGAGCTTCTTCGAGCCACCCGGCAGCGACCATCTGGTCAGCGCGAACGCCAGCACCACGGAGCCCGCCAGCCTACTGGCGATCTTCGTCGCCGACGACGGCGCCGTGCTGACCACGCCGGACAAATAGCCCATGCGGGGCAAGGCGTGCCGCATCCATCGCTTCGGTCCGCCGGACGTCATCGTGCTGGAAGACGTCGAGGCGCCGGCGCCTGGCGCAGGCGAGGTCCTGGTGCGGGTGAAGGCGGCAGGCGTCGGCCCGTGGGACGCCTGGGTACGCGCCGGGCGCAGCGCATTGCCGCAGCCGCTGCCGCTGACCTTGGGCGCCGATCTCTCCGGCGAGGTGGCCGCGGTCGGTCCGGACGTCGCTTCGCCCGCCGTGGGCGACAGGGTGTTCGGCGTCACCAACCCGCGCTTCACCGGTGCCCATGCCGAATACGCGATCGCTGCGGCGGCCATGCTCGCACCGCGGCCGGCGGCGCTGTCCGACGTGCAGGCCGCGTCGGTTCCGGTGGTGGCGGTGACTGCCTGGCAGGCGCTGTTCGCGCAGGCCAAGGCGAAACGCGGCCAGAGCGTGCTGGTGCACGGCGCGGCGGGCAGCGTCGGCGCCTATGCGGTCCGGCTTGCACACGGCGCCGGCCTGCGCGTGATCGCCACGGCCGGCGCGGCGGATGCTGCTGAAGTGCGCCGCCTTGGCGCCGACGTGGTGGTGGACTACCGCGCCGCGCGGTTCGAGGACGCGGTGCCTCCGGTGGACGCGGTCATCGACCTGGTCGGCGGTGAAACCCAGCGGCGCTCGTTCGCCGTGCTGAAACCGGGTGGGACCCTGGTCTCGGCGGTGTCGCAGCCGGACCAGGAGAGCGCCGTGCGGCACGGCGTCAGGGCAGTGTTCTTCCTGGTCGATGTCGGCTCCGCGCAGCTCGCGCACATCGCCGGGATGCTCGAGCAGGGCGTGCTCGCACCGCGCGTCGGCAGCGTGCTGCCGCTCGCCGCGGCGCGGATCGCGCACGAGATGCTCGAGGGCGCCCGGGCGCGGCCACGCGGCAGGATCGTGCTGGAAGTGGCGGCGTGACCGGCGGCTATTTCTGCGGCCCGTAGAACAGCACCCAGACCGAGAAGTCGTCCGAGATGGCCTCGAACCCGTGCGCAACGCGGGCGGCGCAGAACAGCACGTCGCCGGGTCCGACCTGCGTCACCTTGTCCTCGACCCGATAGCGGCCGGTCCCGCGCGCCACGAAGTAGAGCTCGTCGCGTTGGTGCGGTACCTGAGGACCGTCGGTGGGGCGGGCGGCGAACCGCAGCTCCAGGTCACCGTCCACCAGCACCTCGGCCGAGCGACCGGGCGTGCGCGGCAAGGCTAACGCGGCGGCGAGCGATACCGGTGGCGGCGTGCGGTCCATCGCGGGCTCCTGTCCTGCGGCGGCGATTTATCCCGCAGCCTTCACAAGCCGGCAAACTGCGCCCAGGCTTGGCATCCGAACGGCGAGAGGAAGGCGATGGACACGCTGGTCGAGAACACGCGGCTGCTGCCCGCCGATATCGACGCGCAACCCCTGGTGCGCGCGGCGGCCGCATTGCAGCCTGAGCTGCGGCGCCACCATCAGGCGATCGAGCGCGACCAGTGCCTGCCGCCCGCGCTGGTCGAGCAGCTGCGCGCGGCCGGCTTCTACCGCATGGTGATCCCGCGTTCGCTGGGCGGGCTCCAGGTGGACCCGCTCACCTATCTGCGCGTCGTGGAGCTGCTGGCGGAGGGCGTCGGCTCGGTCGGCTGGAACCTCGCCAACAACAGCATCGGCCAGCTGGTCACGCTCGGGCTGCCGGACGAAGGCGTGCTGGAGGTCCACGGCCAGGGCGAACCCTCGATCATCGCCGGCACCGCGGTGCAGGGCGGCGGCCAGGCGGTTCCGGTCGCCGGCGGCTACCGCGTCAACGGCCGCTGGACCTTCGGCAGCGGCTGCCGCGAGGCGTCGTGGATGCTGGGCAGCTTCCAGATCCTCGACGACGGCGAGCCGCGCCGGCGCGACGACGGCGGCTCGCTCTACTGGCGCGGCGTCTTCCCCAAGTCCGAGACGACGATCGTCGATGGCAGCTGGGACGTGGCCGGATTGCGCGGCACCGGCAGCTTCGACTGGACGGTGCAGGACGTGTTCCTGCCGGAACGGCGCACCACGCCGCATGTCGGCGTTCCGCTCGACAACCAGTGGGACCGCTGGCCTGGCCTCACCTATGCGCTGCCCAGCGTATGCTGGGTCGGGCCGCACCACAGCTCGGTCATCACCGGCATCGCGCGCGCCGGCATCGACGCGCTGATCGCGCTGGCCGCCGACAAGACGCCGCGCGGCCGCACCTTCCGGCTCAACGACAGCCCGCAGGTGCAGGAGTCGGTTGGCCGCGCCGATGCGATCCTGAACGCCGGGCGGGTCTACCGCAGCGCGATGATCGCCGAGCTGTGGAACGCCATCGCCGCCGGCGAGGAGACCACGCTGGAGCAGCGCGCCCGCTGCCGGCTGGCGTCCACCTACGCCGCCGACAGCGCGCGCGAGGCGATGGACCTGGTGTACCGCCACGGCGGCAGCACGTCGTTCAAGCGCGAGAGCCGCCTGGCGGAGTGCTGGCGCGACCTGCACGTCGTCGGCCAGACGGTGACGGTCGGACCGGAATGGTACCCGATCGGCGGACGCGTCTATCTCGGGATGGACCCCGGCCCTCGGCTGCGCTAGCGCGAGGCATGAATTTCAGTCTCCGGGCGACCCGGCCGACCGACGTTCCCGCGCTGCATCGGCTGATGCGCGACTTCGCGACCTACGAGAAACTGCAGCACCGCTTCGCCATCACCGAGGCCGGCCTGCACGACGCGTTGTTCGCATCCAACCCACCGATCGAGTCCATCCTGGTCGATGCCGGCGGGCAAACGGTGGGCTTCGCGTTCTGGTACTTCACCTTCGGCACCTTCTCGGGTCGCTGCGGCCTGTTCGTCGAGGACATCTACGTCGACGCCGCGTTTCGCGGCCGGGGGATCGGGCTGGCGCTGTTCCGCCACATGGCGCGCCTCGCGGTGGCGCGGGACTGTGCGGCGATGACATGGCACGTGCTCGACTGGAACACGCCGGCGATCGAGTTCTATCACCATATCGGCGCGAAACCGGTGCGCGGCTGGAATGCCGAGGAACTGAGCGGCGCAGCGCTCACCGCGCTGGCCGAAGGAGCATAGGATGGCGGAGCAGAGTTTCGATCTCATCGTGCTGGGCGGCGGGCCTGGCGGCTACGTCGCGGCGATCCGCGCCGCGCAGCTGGGCATGAAGACCGCGGTGGTGGAGCGCGAGCACCTGGGCGGCATCTGTCTCAACTGGGGCTGCATCCCGACCAAGGCACTGCTGCGCACCTCGGAGATCAACCACCTGCTGCACCACCTGCCCGACTTCGGCTTCGCCGCGGTCGAGCCGCGCTTCGAGATCGACAAGGTGGTGAAGCGCTCGCGCGCGGTGGCGAAGCAGCTGTCGCAGGGCGTGGCGTTCCTGCTGCGCAAGCACAAGGTCACGGTGTTCGATGGCGAGGGCAGGCTCGCCGGGAAGCAGACGCTGGCGGTGGAGAAGGCCGGCAAGCCGGTTGCCACGCTGAAGTCGCCGCACATCATCCTCGCGACCGGTGCCCGCGCGCGGCAGCTGCCCGGCATCGAGACGGACGGCAAGCTGATCTGGACCTACAAGGAGGCGATGGTGCCGCCTGCCATGCCGAAGTCGCTGCTGGTGATCGGCTCCGGCGCGATCGGCATCGAGTTCGCCAGCTTCTATCGCAACATGGGCGCCGAGGTGACGGTGGTGGAGGTCCTGCCGCGCATCCTGCCGGTCGAGGACGAGGAGATCTCCGCCTTCGCGCACAAGGCGTTCGAGAAGCAGGGCATCAGGATCCTGGTCGGCGCGCAGGTGAAGGGCGCGAAGAAGGGCCGCGACAATGTCGTGGTGACGGTGGAGGCGGGCGGCAAGAGCCAGGACATCACGGTGGACCGGGTGATCTCCGCCGTCGGCATCGTCGGCAATGTGGAAGGGATCGGACTGGACGGCACCGGCGTGAAGGTGGACCGCTCGCATGTGGCGATCGACGAATACTGCCGCACCGGCGAGCCTGGCGTGTATGCGATCGGCGACCTCGCGGGGCCGCCATGGCTGGCGCACAAGGCGAGCCACGAGGGCGTGCTATGCGTCGAGAAGATCGCCGGGCTGAACGACGTGCATCCGCTGGACGCGAGCAACGTGCCGGGATGCACCTATTGCCGGCCGCAGGTGGCCTCGGTGGGGCTGACCGAAGCGCGTGCCCGCGAGGCCGGGCACGAGGTGAAGGTCGGGCACTTCCCGTTCATCGGCAACGGCAAGGCGATCGCCATGGGCGAACCGGAGGGGCTGGTGAAGACGGTGTTCGACGCGAAGACCGGCGAGTTGCTGGGCGCGCACATGGTGGGGGCTGAGGTGACGGAGATGATCCAGGGGTTCACCATCGCGCGCACGCTGGAGAGCACCGAGGCAGAGCTGATGGAGACGATCTTCCCGCATCCGACGGTGTCGGAGACGATGCACGAGGCGGTGCTGGATGCATATGGGAGGGTGATCCACATCTGATAACCGATCGCCGCCGGGAGTTCGCAGCCACGCTCGCGGCAGTCAGCGAAATCCGGCCTTCTTCAGCCCTTCGAGCACATGGTCCCGCGCCTCCTCCGTGCCGAATTGACCAGCGAACGTCCGGGCGTCGAGGAGTGGCCACATGCGTGCGGTGATGGCCCGCTCGCGGTCCGCATCCTCCTGTCGGCCCAGTTCGGCATAGGTGGCCGCAAGCATCGGATGCGTGATCAACTGATTGCTGCGCCCCGGACCGCTCGAAAGGGCGCGGTCGCAAACATCGACCCCTTCGGTATAGCGACGCAGGAGGTAGTACGCCATGCAGAGCCTTGCCGCTGCGAAACCATTGGCCTGATCAAGACGGCGCGCACCCTCCAGCCACGGCAATGACTCCGCGGCTCTGCCGGCCCACACCAGGATGCTGCCACGGTAGGAAAAATTGTCCGCGTCGCTCGGATTGATCTCGAGCGCACGGTCGACCTGCGCGAGCGCGAGATCGAAGCGTTTCCGGTAAAGCTGGACCTGGGCGAGCACGCGGTAAGCGCGCGTCGTCGTCGGATCGAGTGCCAACGCCTTTTGTGCGAGCGCCTCCGCTCGTTCGAGGTCCTCCGTGCGGAATTCGGACCAGCCTGATATGACGGCCTCGTAATACGAGCCACCCAGTGCCGCATAGGCGTCCGCGTAATTGGGATCGAGATCGATGGCGCGCTGAAAGAGTTCACTTGCCGCGTCGTTGTCGTCACGCGTCTCGTGCGAGAAGGCCTCGCGGCCGCGCAGAACGTACTGGTACGCTGCCAGGTTGCTGGTAGGCTTCGACAGAATGCGCTCCTGCTCGAAGCGGGTGAGCTCGACCGCCGCAGCGCCAACAACACGCCTGGCGATCTTGTCCTGAACGGCGAAAATGTCGTCGACCTCGGCGTCGTATGTCTCCGACCAGACGAGTCGCCCGGTGGTCGCCTCGGTCAATTCGACGCCGACGCGGACGCGATTGCCGGCACGACGGATGCTGCCCGCGAGCAGGTAACGCACATTCAGTTGGCGTGCGATGTCGGCGGGCGACGCATTCGAAGTCCTTGAACGGGAAGCTGGCCGATCTCGAGATGACGAGCAGGTTGGAGAAACGACCGAGCGCCTTGATGACGTCTTCGGTGATCCCATCGCTGAAGAAATCATGGCCGGTGTCGGCCGACAGGTTCTTGAACGGCAGCACGGCCACCGACGGACGCCCCGCGATGCGAGCCGGTGCGGCCAGCGTCGCCACTTCGAACGGCCTGGCCGCCTGGTGAAGCCCGAACAGGTCTCGTCCGCCGCCTGCGTGAAGGCCCCAGGCAACCAGACCGGCCGACGCGATCGCAGCGGCCCCGATGCCGGCAATCAGTAGGGGCCAGCGGCTTTTCCTTCGCCTTGGCACCGTTGGCCCCGCGTCGACCTCGTAAGCACGAATCGGCTCGGCGATATTCTTGACGCGGTGGCTGCCCAGCGGTCGATAACCAAGGTCGAGCTTGCTTTTGACGTGCTCGTAGACGGTATGTGAAATGCAGACGGCGCCGGGCCTGGCGAGAGCCTCTAGCCGGGCGGCAATGTTGACGCCATCGCCGAATATGTCATCGCCATCGACGATGACGTCGCCGAGATTGACGCCGATGCGCAGCTCGAGACGGCGCTCCAGCGGGATCGTGTCGTTGAGGGCACCGGCGGCTTGTTGCATCGCGAGGGCGCAGTTCAGCGCGTCCACGACGCTCGGAAAATCCGCCAGCAGGCTATCGCCCGCGGTGCCGACGATCCGTCCGCCCTGTGCCACTATCAGCGGATCGACTGCGCTGCGGAGACGACCAAGAGCCTGGTGCGTACCCGCCTCATCCTCGCCCATCAGGCGGCTGAAACCGACCACATCGGCGTGCAGAATGGCGGCAAGTTTCCGCTTCGGAGACGGAGCTTCCTCCAAAGATCGTGGCGGGACGTCCAGCTGGTCTCGCGAGCGAATTGGTTTGACCTTGCCGTAGGCAAGCCTCACTATACTCGGTGCTGCGCCGGCTGGCCACGTAAGCACGGTACGCTGCGTGTGGCCCGGAGGGGAGACCATGTTGAAGGCTGCCAGTATTGGCCTGCTGTTGGTAACGCTCGCCGGAACCTCCGCCCGGGGCGATGAACCGAGAACTCTCGATCGGCGGCTACGATCCGGTCGCCTACTTCACCGACGGCAAGCCGATTCAGGGCAAGGCGGATCTCGAGTATCTCTGGCACAGATCACGCTGGCGCTTTGCCAGCAGCGAGCATCGCGACCTGTTCAGTAAAGACCCGGACCGCTATGCGCCGCAGTATGACGGTTATTGTGCCATGGGCGTGACGAATGACGCGGCGGCGCACAAGGACACCGTGGATCCGAATGCCTGGGCCATCGTCGACGGCAAACTCTACCTGGTACACAACAGCTTTTGGCTGACGGAATGGCAGCGACAGGCCAAGAGCTACATTAAGCGGGCCGACGCAAACTGGCAGATCGTCGCGGATCTGCCCGCCCCGGTCATCGTCGGAGCACCCTGCGCGGCCTCGCCGCCCACCACGGAGGTCGCGCTGCGCGATGGCGGGCATTGGCTTGTCATAGGCGGCCAGGTCGCGCGCGACGAGGCCGGAAATGTCGTCGGCAAGGGCGATATGCGGGCGCAGATCGAGCAGGTCGGCAAGAATGTCGACGCGTGCCTCAAGGCCGGAGGCGCGACCGTCAATGACATTGTCTTTACCGTCAACCAAGTCACGTCGCCCACGGAATTCGACAAATACGCCGATCTGTTGCCACGCTATTTCGGTCCGCCTTCGCCCAAAAGCACGACGGTCGCCACACAATTCTCCAGCCCGGACCTCCTGTTGCAGGTCGAGGCCTTCGTGGCGATCAAGTAAGGACAGGTCTTCAGCGCCGCAGACCCTCTCGCAGCGTGGTTTCAGATCGCCGCCTCCAGCAGCTGCACCGACTTTTTCACGCCGTCGAGCGGCGGCAGCATCAGGTCCTCGTGCTCGATCGACAGCACGTCGTCGTAGCCGACGAGGCGCAGCAGGGAACAGAACTCCCGCCACCACAGCAGGCTGTGGCCGTAGCCCAGCGTCACGTAGCTCCAGGACCGGTCCAGCAGCCGTTCGGTGGGCTTGGTGTCGATCAGGCCGTTGACGCCCGCCATTGCCGGATCGACGCGGGTGTCCTTGGCATGCACATGATAAATCGCCGGCGCCAGGACACGCGTCGCGGCGAGCGGATCGGCGCCCATCCAGAACAGGTGGCTCGGATCGAAATTGGCGCCCACCACCGGTCCCACCGCTTCGCGGAGCCGGAACAGCGTCTCCACGTTGTAAACCACCTGCTGGCCGTGCAGTTCCAGGCATAGCCGGCCGACACCGGCCGCCCTCGCCTCCTCGACCAGAGCCCTCCAATAGGGGATCACCACCTCGTCCCACTGCCACGCCAGCACCCGCGCCGCTTCCGGCGGCCACGCCGTGGTGACCCAGTTGGCATTGGCATCCCCCGGGCCGCCGGGACAGCCCGACATCATCACCACGCGCTCCACGCCCAGCAGCCCGGCGAGCCGGATCGTCTTCGACGTCACCGTCCGATGTTGGCGCCCCACTTCGCCGGGATGCAGCGGATTGCCCGAGCAGTTCAGCGCGCTCAGCGCCAGACCATGATCGCGCAGCTTCGCCAGGAACGTCGTACGCGCCGATTCACTTTCCAGCATCGCGTCCAGCTGCAGGTGCGGCGCGCTCGACCAGTTGCCGCACGGGAACTCCAGCGTTGCGATGCCGAGTTCCGCTGCGGTGTGCAGCAGGTCGTCCAGGGCCAGGTGCGACAGGCTGTCGGTGACCATACCGATGCGCATCAGAGCCTCACCACCTGTCCGGTCTGCGCCGACCGCGTCGCCGCGTCGGCCAGCAGCAGCGCCTTCAGCCCATCGTCGCCGTCCGGGTTCGGCGCCGTGCCCGAGGTCACTGCCTCGACGAACGCGTCCAGCTCCGCCCGATAGGCAGCCGCATAGCGCTCGAGGAAGAACGGCAGTGCCGGATCGGTGGCGAAACCGGCACCGTTCGCCAGCTCGACCGTCGTCGCAGCGACGTTGCCGGCGCGCAGCAGGCCCTTCGCGCCATGCGCCTCGATGCGCTGGTCATAGCCGTAGGCGGCACGACGGGAATTGGAGATCTGGCACAGCCGGCCGCTCGCGGTTCGCAGCGTCGCCACGGCGGTATCCACATCTCCGGCGGCGCCGATCGACGCGTCCACCAGGCACGAGGCGGCGGCGTGCACGAGCACCGGTTCCTCGCCCAGCAGGAAGCGCGCCATATCGAGGTCGTGGATCATCATGTCGCGGAACAGGCCGCCCGACGAAGCGACATAGGCTGGCGGCGGCGGCGCCGGATCACGGCTGATGATGGTGAGCAGCTCGAGCGCACCGATCTCGCCGGCGTCCATCCGCCGCTTCAGCGTGGCGAAGTGCACGTCGAAGCGGCGATTGAAGCCGATCATCAGAGGCACGCCCGCCCGCTGCACGGCATTGAGGCACGCGCGCACGCGATCGGCGGCCAGGTCGATCGGCTTCTCGCAGAAGATCGCCTTGCCGGCCGCGGCAGCGCGCTCGATGTAGTCGACGTGGGTAGGCGTCGGCGAACCGATCAGCACGGCGTCGGCGGTAAACGCCGCGTCCAGCGGCAAGGCGCGCGCCCCACACGCCTCGGCCAGGCGCGACGCCGCCGCTGCGTCGACATCGGCCACGCCGGCCAGCCGTGCACCGGGATGCGCGGCGACGTTGCGCGCGTGGATGTTGCCGATGCGCCCGGCACCTATCACGGCAATGCTCAACATCGCAGCGCCTCCCCTTCCCCTCTGTGGCGTGGGACAATAGCAACCGTGGCCGGCGGGAGGGAGACATGGCGACGATGCGACTGACCATGGCGCAGGCACTGACGCGCTACCTCGCGGCGCAGCGGATCGAGCACGCAGGCCGCATCGTTCCGCTGTTCGGCGGCGTATGGGCAATCTTCGGCCATGGCAATGTCGCCGGCATCGGCGAGGCGCTGGCGGCACATCGCAGCGACCTGCCGACCTATCGGGCGCACAACGAACAGGCCATGGCGCTGGCGGCGATCGGCTACGCCAAGGCGACGCACCGGCGACGCATGATGGCCTGCACCACGTCGATCGGGCCGGGCGCCACCAACATGATCACCGCCGCCGCCGTGGCGCATGTCGACCGGCTGCCGGTGCTGCTGCTGCCAGGCGACGTGTTCGCCTCGCGCCGGCCGGACCCGGTGCTGCAGCAGGTCGAAGGTTTCGGCGACGGCACGGTGTCGGCGAATGACTGCTTCCGTCCGGTGTCGCGCTACTTCGATCGGATCACCCGCCCCGAGCAGATCATGGCGGCGCTGCCGCGTGCGCTGTCGGTGCTGACCGATCCGGCGGAGTGCGGCCCGGTGACGCTGGCATTGTGCCAGGACGTGCAGACCGAGGCATTCGATTATCCCACCGCACTGTTCGCCGAGCGGCTCTGGCACGTTCGCCGCCTGCGGCCGGACGCGTCCGAGCTGGCGACGGCCGTGCAATTGCTGCGTCACGCGCGCGCGCCGCTGCTGATCGCCGGCGGCGGCGTGCACTACGCGGAGGCGCTCGACGCGCTGGATCGCTTCGCCACGCAGCACGGCGTCCCGGTGGCCGAGACCCAGGCGGGGAAAAGTGCGCTGCGGCACGACCATCCGTGCAATCTCGGTGCGATCGGCGTCACCGGAACCTCGGCGGCCAACCAGGCCGCCGAGGCGGCTGATGTCGTCCTCGCGGTGGGCACCAGGCTGCAGGACTTCACCACCGGATCATGGGCGCTGTTCCGGAACCCGGCGCGCCGGCTGATCGGGCTCAACGTCCAGATCTTCGACGCGGGCAAGCACCACATGCAGCCGCTGGTCGCCGATGCGCGTGTCGGCCTGACCGAGCTGTCCGCCGCGCTCGCCGGCTATCGCGCGCCCGATGGCTGGCAGCGGCGCTCGCTTACGGCGATCACGGCGTGGCGCGAGACGGCGGCAGCTGCCGTCGCGCCGCCGAACGGCGAGCTCGCGTCCGATGCGCAGGTGATCGGCGCCGTGCAGCGCGCGGCACCTGCCGATGCCATCGTCGTCTGTGCCGCCGGCGGGCTGCCAGGCGAACTGCACAGGCTGTGGCAGGCGCGTGAGCCCGGCACCTATCACCTGGAATACGGCTATTCCTGCATGGGCTACGAGATCGCCGGCGGAATCGGCGTGAAGCTGGCCTGTCCCGAGCGCGAGGTGATCGTGCTGGTCGGCGACGGCAGCTATCTGATGCTGAACTCCGAGATCGCCACCTCCGTCGCTCTCGGCGCGAGGCTCACGATCGTCGTGCTGGACAACGGCGGCTTCGGCTGCATCGACCGGCTGCAGCGGGCAACCGGCAGCGGCGCCTTCAACAACCTGCTCGCCGACTGCGGTGCCGCGCCGCAGGTGGACTTCCGCGCCCATGCCGCGAGCCTTGGCGCCCTGGCGGAACAGGTGGACGGCGTCGCCGAACTCGAGGCCGCGCTTCGCCGCGCCTTCGCGGCCGCGCGCACCAGCGTGGTGGTGATCCGCACCGACCCTCGCATCGCCACCGCCGCCGGCGGTCATTGGTGGGATGTCGCGGTGCCCGAGGTCTCGTCGCAGCCGCAGGTGAATGCGGCCCGCGGCGATTACGAGGCGAGGCGGGCCGCACAGCGGCTGGCCGACTGAGCCATTGCCTGCAGCAGGCTGTCGCGAAACGCAGTCTCGGAGAAATGCGCCGAGGCATATGCCACCTGCGCTGCCGAGCGTTCGGCCCATGCGGCGTCGTCTTCGAGAAGTCCGCAGACGGCATCGGCGAAGTCTCGCGGCGTGCCGCAGATCGACGCGGCATGTTCAAGTCCGGGCAGTCCCTGCGCACCGATCCGGGTGGTGACCAAAGGCAGCCCCTCGCGCAACGCCTCCACGACCTTGAGCTTGACCCCGGCGCCATAGCGAAGGGGCACCGCGGCGACCCGCGCGGTCCGGTAGAGCTCCCGCAACTCAGCGTCGCTGACATTCGCATGCACGCTGACCGCACCCTGCGACAAAGCCACGACATCCGGCGGGGGATTGGATCCGGCGACGATCAGCCGGGCCGCCGGCACGTGCGCGTAAATCAGCGGCAACACCTGGTCGATGAACCAGAACAGCCCGTGCCGGTTCGGCTGATGCGCGAAGCCGGCGACGAACAGGATGACCGGATCGCGGCCCGGCGTCCGCGGCGAGGCGAAGTCGGGAAAGCTGTAGGGCAGCAGAGTGCGCGCGACGACACCCGGCTCGGTTTGCAGGACGATGTTGCTCTCCTCGTCGGACGGGTAGAGCACAAGATCGACATCCCGCCAGATCGACCGTTCGCGCCGTTCCATCGAACGCGCCTCGCCCGCGATGCCGCGGTCGCCGAGTTCCGCCGCTTCCAGGCGCATGCGGCTGAAGTGCAGGTCGGCTCCGTAGTACAGCAGTCCGATAGCGGCGTGCCGCTTCAATTCCGGCAGGAATGCCGCCGCCACATGCGGCCGGCACAGCAGCGCATGGTCGATGTCGCTGCCGTTGGCGGCCAGCCACTCGGCGAACGTGCCGCTGTCGCCGCCATAGGCGACCTCCACGCCGAGGTCCTGCAGCGTTTCGGTATAGCCCGGGCTGAAATAGAGATTCTGCGGCCAGAACTTCACGACAAATCCCGTTTGCAGCAGGGCGCGGATGATGCACAGCATGGTGCGCGAGCCGGCGTCGCGATCGGGTTCCGGGACATAGTGGTCGATGACGAGTACAATCCCGCGCTCCCGTGCCCGGTCGCGCGCGCGCATGATGTGTTCGCCGTTGGGCAGGTGCTGATGCGACAGCACCGTGAGCCAGCGCTCGCGGAAAATCGCCTGGTTGCGCAGCTGGCAGGCCTTCAGCCCGCCCGTCAGCGAGCAGCCGTGCGACACGCCTTCGTGGTGCACGATGTGCGAGCGCGGCTGGTACAGCACCTTGTAGCCGTGTTCGCGCAGGCGGAAGGCGAGGTCGCTGTCCTCGCAATAGGCCGGCACGTAGCGCTCATCGAAACCACCCAGGGCGAGGAACAAGGCGCGGTGCACCAGCAACGACGCCGCCGAGCAGTAATCCACCTCGCGAAGATAGTTGTACGCGGGCCGGTCCGGCCGATCCAGCCGGCCGAAATTCCAGCCCGAACCGTCGTCCCAGATGATGCAGCCCGCCTCCTGCAGCCTGCCATCGGGATACAGCAGCTTGGAACCGACCGCGCCGACGTCGCTGCGCGTACGGAACGGCAGCAGCAAGGGATCGAGCCAGTCCGCCAGCACCTGCGTGTCGTTGTTGAGCAGCAGCACGAACTCGCCTTTGGCGACGCGCGCCGCGGTGTTGCAGGAGCGCAGGTATCCCAGATTGACCGGATTGACGATCAGTCGGATGCCGGGAACCATTGCGAGGCACGCCGTCGATGTGCCGGGGCTGGCATCATCCACGACAATGACCTCGATGGCTGCCGCCGGTGGATGCGCTGCGATCGAGGCCAGGCATCGCAAGGTGTAATCGAGCTTGCCGTAGCTCGGAATGATGACCGATACGGTCGGCTGGTCGCTGCGCGGCACGCGGATCCGCCTCGGATCGACGTACTGCACCAGGGCCGGCTGCAGCGCCGGTGCGATCGGCGCGAGGCGACGCATCTGTCTCGCCCGCCGCCAGAGCGAGTATCGCTTCGGCAGCTGCAGGGTAATGGTCCACCAGACCAGCCGAATCGTCCGGCGCGCCTGCCGCTCCAGCCAGGGAGCGAACGCCGGCGCGGCACCGATGTATGTGCTCATCCGGCCGAGGCTCGGCCGGGATGTGTTAATATTTTCTTGATGCCGCTAAATCGGCGGGCGCAACAAGGCGCCGTCAGCTTGACTTGTTATCCTTCGCGGGCCTAAGCGTGCCGCGACCAGACTGAACCACTACTGAAGTTGCCCTTGTTCACTGGCCCGTGCAAAGCGGGGTTCGTGCAACGCCTGATTGGTCGCACCGGGAGGAACGATGGCGGGTTCGACGCTGTCGCGCCGCGCGCTGGTTGGAGGATGCATCGGCGCACGCGGCGTCTTCGTTGCCCGCGCCGACGAGCCCGTCGACCCTGACCGGATGGCCTTGCCGAAGATCGGCGATCGCCTGGTCGAAGCCGGCAATGAGCCTGGCAAGACCCCATTGAAACCCGATGACCTTGGCCTGCATGACCTGACGCTCGCCTGGGCGTTCGACCCGCAGACCCGCCTCGCGCGCGATGGATCGCGGCTGAACATGGTGCTGCTGATGCGCTTCGACCCGGCGACACTCGCCGACGCCGAACGCGAGATGGCGCCGGGTGGGGTGGTCGCGTATTCGGCAGTTTGCACGCACCAGCAGTGCTGGGTGACCGACTGGCTGAAATCCGCACAGGTGCTGCAGTGCCCGTGCCACCAGTCCCGCTATGATCTTCGCCAGGGCGCGAAGGTCGTCGGCGGACCTGCGCCGCGCCCGCTGCCTGCGCTTCCGCTGACGCTGAGCGATGGCGCACTAAAGGTCGCCGGCCCGTTCACCGATCGCGTCGGCGGCGAGAAGCCGGGCGCCGCCTGAGACCCGACGTGCCGGCGGCAGCGCTGTAGGCTGCAACGAGAAGATCTTTGGTGGAGGAACCGCATGCAACAAACCACAAGGACTGTTCTGATGGCCTTTGCCGCCACGCTGGCCGGCGGCATGAGCATCGGGGGCGCTGCCGCCGAGGAGATCTCGACCTACGCGCCGGTCACCCAGCAGCGGCTGGAGAATCCCGAGGCCGGGAACTGGCTGCTGTATCGCCGCACCTATGACAGCCACGGCTTCAGTCCGCTGCGCCAGGTCAACACCGACACGGTGAAGGACCTGGTGCCGGTCTGGACCTTCGCGACCGGCCAGGTCGAAGGCCATGAGGCGCCGCCGATGGTCAACAACGGCATCATGTATGTGACCACACCCGGCATGCAGGTGCTGGCGCTCAACGCGGCGACCGGCGACCTGATCTGGCGCTACAAGGAGAAACTCCCCAACGACCTGTTCCAGTTGCATCCGACCAACCGCGGCGTGGCTCTGTGGGGCGACAAGGTGTACCTCGCCACGGTCGACGCGAGGCTGATCGCGCTCGATGCGAAGACCGGCAAGGAAGTGTGGAACACCAAGGTCGGCGACTACCAGCACGGCGAGTACATGACGCTCGAGCCGCTGGTGGTGCGCGGCAAGGTGATGGTCGGTTCATCCGGTGGCGAGTTCGGCGTGCGCGCCTATATCGCCGCGTTCGACGCCGACAACGGCAAGGAGCTGTGGCGCACGTTCACCGTGCCCGCCCCGGACGATCCGGGCGGCGACACCTGGAAGAGCGACGCCTGGAAGACCGGCGGCGGGTCGGTCTGGATCACCGGCTCCTATGATCCGAAGCGCAACCTCGCCTATTGGGGCGTCGGCAACGCCGCGCCGTGGCCGGGCGACCTGCATCCCGGCGACGATCTCTACACCAGCTCGACGGTCGCGCTGAACCCCGATACTGGCAAGATCCAGACCTATTTCCAGTATCACTGGAACGACTCGTGGGACTGGGACGAGATCCGCCCGCCCGTGCTGCTCAACATGCAGCGCAACGGCCAGACGATCGACGCGTTGGTGCATCCGGCGCGCGACGGCTACCTGTGGACGCTGCAGCAGACCGACAACGGCATCAAGTTCATCTCCGGCCAGCCGTTCGTCTACCAGAATGCGTTCAAGAGCCTCGATCCGCAGACCGGCCGGCCGACCTACGACCCGGAGCACAAGCCGGTCGTCGGCAAGCAGATCAGCTTCTGTCCGTCGCTGTGGGGCGGCGAGGACTGGCCGTCGGAATCGTACAGTGACCAGACGCAGCTGCTGTACATCCCCGCCAACGACAACATGTGCGGCCAGATGATCGGCGAGAAGAAGCAGCTCATGGTCGGCCAGCTCTGGTTGGGTGCCGACCCCGACAGCCTGAAGCTGCTCCCACGGGGCGATCATATCGGCGAACTGCAGGCCTGGGATCCGGCGACCGGCAAGCGGGCCTGGACCTATCCGTTCCCCAGCCAGCTGTTCGCCTCCGTGCTGAGCACCGCCGGCGGGCTGGTATTCGTCGGCGGCACCAACGACCGCATGTTCCGCGCGTTCGATGCGAAGAGCGGCGAACTGCTGTGGCAGCAGAAGACCAACTCCGGGATCATCGGCATGCCGGTCGCCTACTCGGTCGGCGACACGGAATACGTCGCGATCCAGTCCGGCTGGGGCGTGGACGCACAGCGCATCCAGGATTCGCTGGCCAATACCGCGATGAAGCTCGACGCGAACGCCGTGCCGCAGGGTGGCGTGGTGTGGGTTTTCGCGCTGCGGCGCCGGCCGTAAGCTGAGCCGCATCTGCAACACGGCTACGGGCGAGGGAGGAGCCGGCACTCGGCTCCTCCTCTCCTCGTCAAGGAGGGAGCCATGGTCACACTGAAGGTCAACGGCCAGGACCACGCCTACGACGGCGACACATCGATCCCGTTGCTCTGGGTCATTCGCGACGAACTCGGCATGACCGGCACCAAGTTCGGCTGCGGCAAGGGATTCTGCGGCGCCTGCACCGTGCATCTGGGCGGCGTCGCGGTGCACTCGTGCTCCGTCACGGTCGCCGACGCGGCCGGCAAGCCCATCGTCACGATCGAGGGCCTCGATCCCGACGGCAATCATCCGGTACAGCGCGCCTGGCGCGAGACGAGCGCACCGCAATGCGGCTACTGCCACGCCGGGCAGATCATGCAGGCGGCAGCGCTGCTGGCGGTGAACCCCAAACCCACCGACCAGGACATCCTGAGCGCGATGGCGGGCAACATCTGCCGTTGCGGCTGCTATCAGCGCATCGCCGCGGCGGTGCGCCTCGCCTCGACGGGGGTGTGAGCCATGACCCATATGTTCGACACGACACCGATTGCACCGGGCGGCATCGCCAATGTGAGCCGCCGGTTCGTCATGAAGGGATTCGTCGGCGCCGGCGCGCTGGTGGTCGGCGCCGGGATGCTGCCGCGTCCGGCGATGTCCGAGTGGAACACCGGCGCCGGCGCGATGCCGGGCGGCACGGTCAATGACCCGCACGTGTTCGTCGCCATCGATCCGTCGGGTCTGGTGACCATCCTGACCAACCGCTCGGAGATGGGCACCGGCGTGCGCACCAGCCTGCCGATGGTCGTCGCCGACGAGATGGAGTGCGACTGGTCGCGCGTGCGCGTCGGCCAGGCGCCGGGCGACGAGAAGAAATACGGCAACCAGGACACCGATGGGTCGCGCAGCGTGCGGCATTACGTGCAGCCGATGCGCCAGTGCGGCGCGGCGATGCGCATGATGCTCGAGCAGGCCGCCGCGGCACGCTGGGGCGTCTCCGTGGCCGATGTCCGCGCGGAGAACCACAAGGTCGTGCACCCGGCCTCGGGGCGCATGCTGGGCTACGGCGAGCTTGCCAAGGCGGCGAGCGCGCTGCCGACACCGGCGGTGGACAGCCTGAAGCTGAAGGACCCGCGCGATTTCCGTTACATCGGCACCGGGTCGATCCCGATCGTCGATCTGCGCGACATCACCACCGGGCAGGCGACCTACGGCATCGACGCGAAGCTCCCTGGCATGAAGTTCGCGGTGATCGCGCGCCCGCCGGTGGTCGGCGGCAAGCTGGTGTCATTCGACGCCAGCGAGGCGCTGAAGGTTCCCGGCGTCGAGAAGGTGGTGGAGGTGCAGGGCTGGCCCTGGCCCTCGAAGTTCATGCCGGTGGGCGGCGTCGCTGTGGTGGCGCGCAACACCGGCTGCGCGATCAAGGGCCGTGACAAGCTGAAGGTGACCTGGGACAACGGCCCGAACGCGAAGTACGATTCGGCGTCGCTGCGCCAGCAGATGGAGCAGACGGCAGCCAATCCGGGCAAGGTCGTGCGCAACGACGGCGACGCGGAGGGTGCGCTGAAATCGGCCGCGAAGGTCGTCACCGCGCAATACAATCTGCCGCACCTCGCGCACGCGAGCATGGAGCCGCCGACCGCGGTGGTCAGCGTCTCCCAGGGCAAGGCCGGAACCCAGTGCGTCGCCTACGCGCCCACGCAGAGCCCCGGCGGCTGCCGCGACGATCTGGCGAAGCTGCTCGACATTCCGGTGGAGAACGTCACCGTCAATGTGACGCTGCTGGGCGGCGGCTTCGGGCGCAAGTCGAAGTGGGACTACGTGCTGGAAGCCGCGCTGGTGTCGAAGGCGACGGGTTCGCCGATCAAGGTCGTGTGGACGCGCGAGGACGACATCCAGCACGACTTCTACCACACCGTGTCGACCGAACGGATCGACGCCGGCATCGATGCCAGCGGCAAGGTCGTCGCCTGGCGGCACCGCAGCGTGGCGCCGACCATCGCCTCCACCTTCAAGGCCGGCGCCGACCACGAGGCGGCGTTCGAACTCGGCATGGGGCTGGTGGACAATCCGTTCGCCATCCCGAACCTGCGCTGCGAGAACGGCGAGTGCCAGGCGATGACGCGCATCGGCTGGTTCCGCTCGGTCTCCAACATTCCGCACGGCTTCGCGGTGCAGTCGATGGTGGCGGAGATCGCCGCCGGGCTCGGGCGCGATCCGAAGGATATGCTGCTGGAACTGATCGGCCCCGACCGCATCGTCGATCCGCGCAAGTCGCCCGAGGTTGCCGACTACTGGAACTACGGTGACCCGTTCGAGACCTATCCGATCGACACCGCGCGGCTGAAGCGCGTCGCACAGCTGGCGGCGGATCGGGCCGGGTGGGGCAAGACGCTGCCGAAGGGCGAAGGTTTCGGCATCGCCGCGCATCGCAGCTTCCTCACCTACGTGGCGACGGTCGTGCGCGCGGCGGTGGACGACAAGGGCAAGCTGAGCATCCGGCAGGTGGACACCGCGATCGACTGCGGCTTCCACGTCAACCCGGAGCGCATCCGCTCGCAGATCGAGGGCGCGGCGGTGATGGGGCTGGCGCTGGCCAGGCATGGCCAGATCACCTTCAAGGATGGCGTGCCGCAGCAGTCGAACTTCGACGGCTTCGTGGTGGCCCGCATCGATGAGGCGCCGCTGGATGTGCGGACGCATATCGTGCCGGCGGACTGGAGCGTGCCGTCGAGCGGCGTCGGGGAACCGGGGCTGCCGCCGTTCGCGCCAGCCCTGTGCAACGCGATCTTCGCCGCCACCGGCAAGCGCATCCGCAACCTGCCGATCGGCGATCAGCTCAAGGTGTAGCAGTCGACACGGTGCTTGTTCGTCATGGCGGGGCTTGGCCCCGCCATCCACGTCTTCGTTGACTGCATCGGAGCAATGCGGGATGGCCAGCCATCCCGCAGCTTGCCCTAAACTTCCTCGGGCGGCACCCGCGCGATGCGCCGCGGGATCGATCTCGAGCCACACCGCATCACCGGTCTCGTAGACCGTCTGCGGCGCGGCGCTGACACGCAGACGCAGGTCCGCTTCCGCCGGCCGCACCACATACTCCCAATACTCGCCCAGATACGCCCGCTCGGCGATGCGTCCCTCGACCCACCAGGCACCGTTCGCATCGGCCGGCGCGGCGCGGTGCAGGATGATGTTCTGTGGCCGGACCGAAAAGCTGACCTGCCCGTTCAGGCCGGCAACCTCGGGCAGCAGGTCGGCGCGCGCCGTGAAGCCGGGAAATCCGATCGTCCCGCCGTTCACCGTGCCGTCCAGGAAATTGGTGCGCCCGATGAACCCCGCGACGAACCGGGTCCGCGGCCGGTTGTACAGCGACACCGGATCGTCCACCTGCTCGATCCGTCCGTGGTTCATCACCACGATGCGGTCCGACGTCACCATCGCCTCGGCCTGGTCGTGCGTCACATACACGGTGGTGATGCGGAACGCGTCGTGCAGGCGGCGGATCTCCGAGCGCATCTCCTCGCGCAGGTTGGCATCCAGATTGGACAGCGGCTCGTCCAGCAGCAGCACCTCGGGCTCGATCACGATCGCCCGCGCCAGCGCCACGCGCTGCTGCTGCCCGCCCGACAGTTCCGCCGGATAGCGGTCCCTCAGATGGCCAAGCTGCACCACGTCCAGGATGCGATCGAGCCGCGTGCGCAGTTCCTCCGCCGGCAGCCGGCGCAGCTTCAGGCCGAACGCCACGTTCTGCGCCACCGTCATGTTCGGCCAGATCGCATAGCTCTGGAAGATCATCGACATGCCGCGCCGTTCCGGCGCGACCACGCGGTTGGGCGCCGACAGCACCGCGCCGTTCATCTCGATCGTGCCGGCGGTCGGGCTGATG
This sequence comes from uncultured Alphaproteobacteria bacterium, assembly GCA_963812075.1. GTDB lineage: Bacteria > Pseudomonadota > Alphaproteobacteria > Acetobacterales > Acetobacteraceae > JAMXLO01. The sequence continues at coordinate 695,607 of CAWETN010000007.1, read as the reverse complement.
AACCCCGCGATCATCCGCAGCGTGGTGGTCTTGCCGCAGCCGGACGGCCCGAGCAGCGAGACGAACTCACCCTCCTGCAGGGTCAGGCTGATATCCTGCACCGCCGGCACGGTGCCGAAGCTCTTGCCGAGCCCGGTCAGCACAAGCTTGCTCATCCCCGCTCCCGCCGCAGCATGAAGTCGCGCCCCAGCAGGCTGGACGCCAGGCCGACGATCACCAGCGTCGAGGCCAGCAGCAGGAAGCCGAGTGCGGCGAGGTTCTCGAAGTTTCCTTCCTCGCTCATGTCCATCAGCATCACCGACATGGTTCGCGTCTTCGGGCCGTAGAGGAACATGGCGGTGGACAGTTCGCGCGTGGCCGGGATGAACACCAGCAGCCAGGCGCCGATCAGGCTGCGCTTCATCAACGGCGCCAGCACGCGGCGGATCGCCAGCAGCCGACCGCCGCCGAGGATGCGGACCGCATCCTCCATCTCGGGATTGATGCTGCGGATCGCCGCATCGGCGTTGGCGTAGCCGATCGGCAGGAAGCGCGTGGCGAAGGCGAGGATCAGGATCGTCGCGGTGCCGTACAGCGCCAGCGGCGGCGGCGCATAGGCGGCGTAGAACGCGATCGCCAGCACGATGCCCGGCACCACGAACGGCGCCATGGCGACGAAACTCAAGTATGCCGGCCCACGGCAGCAGGCGGCGGCTGACGATGTAGGCGATCGACAGTGCCAGCACCATGGCGATGCAGGCGGCCGCGGCGGCATAGGTGAAGCTGTTGATCACCGACTGCGCCGCGGTCTCGTGCTCGAACAGCAGGTAGTGGAAGTTGTGCAGCGTCAGATTGTCGAGGCTGAACCCGCGGCCCCAGGCCTTCGCCAGCGCCGCCTGGGCGAGCGCGGCATACGGCAGCAGCACCGCGAGCGACAGCAGCAGCATCGTGTAGCCGAGCATCACCCAGCGCCACGGTCCGAGCGCGATCAGCCGCCGATCGCCGCCCTTGCCGGTGAGCGAGACGAAGCCCCGCCGGCGCACCAGCCAGCGCTGCACGCCGAACAGCGCCACGGTGATCAGCAGCAGCGGCACCGCGTAGGCCGCCGCCACCTCGGCGCGGATCGGCTGGCTGAAGAACTGCAGAAGCTGCGTGGTGACCACGTTGAAGCGCGCCGGGATGGCGATCAGCGCCGGCGTGCCGAACAGCGCGATCGCCTCCAGGAAGGTGATGATGGCGCCGCCGAGGATTGCCGGCAGCACCAGCGGCAGGGTGATGCGCAGCGTGGTGCGCAGCGTGCCGGCGCCCAGGATGTTGGCCGCGTCCTCCATTTCCGATGACACCACGTCGAGTGCCGCGGAGGTGAAGATGAACAGGTACGGGAACGAGTAGAGCGCGATGTTGAAGGCGAGGCCCTCGAACGAATAGATGTTGAACAGGCCTTCCTGCGCGCCGGTGAGCGACATCCAAACGCGGTTCAGCCAGCCGGCGTTGGGACCGGCGAGCAGGATCCAGCCGATCGAACCGAGATAGGGCGGCGTGACGAACGCGCCCAGCACCAGCAGGCGGATCGCGCCCTTGCCCGGCATGTCGGTGCGCGACACCGCCCAGGCGACCGGCACGGCGAAGATCAGGCACAGCACGGTGACCCAGAAGCCGAGCGCCAGCGAGTTCCAGGTCGCGACGAGGTAACGCTGGCGGCTGTAGGCGGTGACGTAGTTCATCAGCGTGAAGGCGCCGGTGTCGGTGTCCTCGCAGGCTGAGCTGGACCAGCCGGAACAGCGGGTTCACCACCAGGAAGATCAGCGCCGCGGCGAGCACGATCCACAGCAGCAGCGTCGGGTCGAAGTCCACCGCGCGCGATGGCGCGGCGACGACGGCGTGAGTTCGGCCTGGCTCATCGCGTACCCCTGTCATTGCGAGGAGCGAAGCGACGCGGCAATCCCAGCCGATGGACGACTGCCGGTGCCCCCACATGGAGATTGCTGCGGTCGCAATCAGCTGAACGTGTCGCGCCATTGCTCGATCACCTCCGGCACACCCTTGGCGATCTCCGCCGTGGTCTGGCGCAGGACCTTCACCTGCGGACAGCGGCATGGCACCCGGCTTGAACGTCACGTCCTCGCGCACCGGCGTGACATAGGCGTTGGCGCAGACCTGGGCGAACTCCTGCGACAGCAGCCAGTTCTGGAACAGCCGCGCGGCATTCGGATGCGGCGCACGCGCCATCACCGCGGACGGGCCGATGCACAGCAGCGACCCGTCGGTCGGATATTGCAGCGCGATCGGATTGCCCTTCTCCGCCGACAGCAACGTGGTGGCGAGCGGTCCCAGACCCGCCACGCACTCGCCGGCGTTCAGCAGCGTGATCGGATCGTTGCCAGAGCGGCCGATGCGCGGATTGTTCTTCGCCAGCTTGTCGAAGATACTGCCAGCCGTAGAGCGTGCGCATCGCCAGCGTCCAGCAGCCGACATAGCCCGAGAACGCCGGATGCCCGAACGCGACGCGGCCCTTGAGCTTCGGATCGAGCAGGTCCGACCAGTTCCTCGGCGCCTCCTCGGGCTTCAGCTTCTGCGTGTTGTAGATGATCAGCATCAGCGTCGAGGTGGTCGGATAGAAGTATCCGTCCTCGCCGAGACCGTGGAACGCCGGCGCCATCGCCGCGGCATTGTCCGGCACGAAATTGCGCGATCTCGTTGCGCTTCCGTCAGCGCCGGCATGTGGGAGATGTCGGTGGTGCTGAACACGTCGCATTGCGGCGCGTTGTTCTTCAGGTCCTGCATCAGCCGTTCGTAGGCGACCTGGCCGGTGGTGCGGATCACCGAGACCTTCACGCCGGGAAAATGCGCGGTGAAGGCACGGCCCATCAGTTCGGCGGTCTCGCCATCGACCTGCGCGATGTACCAGGTCAGCGTGCCTTCCTTGCGGGCCGCATCCAGCATCGCCGCCTCGTCCGCTGCGCGTGACGCGTCGCCAGGTGCCGCCGAGTGCGGCAAGGCCGGCGACCGTGCGCCGTCGCGTGATCGTGCTGGACATTCCTCCCCGACGTCGTCCATCGGAGGACTTAAGCCGACGCCGGGCTGGAATGACCAGACGGCGTCAGGACGTCAGGCGTTGGCCATGCCGATCCTGGCGCCGGCTTGCATGTCGGTGCATCGTATCCTGTGCCTCTTCGACCCTCTCGCTCGCCGGCCTGGCGAGGTCTTCCTGTGCGTCGCGCAGCTTGTCCCGCGCGGCATCCGGGCCGTTCGGCGAGCCGGGCGAAGGTGGCCTTCATCGCTTCAACTGCTCCTCGGTCAGGTCCTCCAGCGTCAGCATCGCGTTGCGCGCGTTCTCATTGGCGCGGATCAGCTCATCGAGCTTCAACTGGATCGCCGCTGTGTCCCGGTTCTGCGTGTTCTGCATCAGGAACACCATCAGAAACGTGACGATCGTCGTGCCGGTGTTGATGATCAGCTGCCAGGTGTCGGAGTAGCCGAAAATCGGGCCGGTCACCGCCCAGACGGCGATGACCGCACAGGCCAGGATGAAGGTGTGCGCCCGCCCGCACTGCGCCGCAGTCCACTGCGCCGCATTGGAGAACACGCTGGAGATGTTCGACTTCGCCACCTCGTTGCAACAGCGGGACGCGGACGTGGCGACGCAATGCGGGCAGCCGTGCGGCCACGAGCGTCAAACCTGCGCGATGCGGCGGCAGTCGACCGACCGGCTCAACTGCCGAACGTGTCGCGCCACTGCTCGATCACCTCGGGAATTCCCTTGGCGATCTCCGCCGGCGTCAGGCGGAGCAGCTTGATCTCCGACAGGCGCTTGGTCCCCTGCATCTGCGGCGCATCGGCGCGCACCGGCTCGAGGTGCCACTTCACGCAGGCCTGCGCGTAGTCCTCGCTGAGCAGCCATTCGAGGAACAGCCGCGCCGCATTGGGATGCGGCGCAGCCGCCATCACCGCCGCGGGACCGAAGCACAGCAGCGTGCCGTCGGTCGGGTAGACGAAGCCGATCGGATTGCCCTTCTCGATGTTCTGCACGCTGGTGCTGACCGGGCCGGTGCCGATCAGCGACTCGCCGGCGTTCAGCATGGCGATCGGATCGTTGCCCGAGCGGCCGATGCGCGGGTTGTTCTTCGCCAGCTTCTCGAAGAACTCCCAGCCGTAGAGCTTGCGCATCGCCAGCACCCAGGTGCCGAAATAGCCGCTGAACGCCGGATGCGCGACGGCGACGCGGTTCTTCCACTTCGGGTCGGTCAGGTCGGTCCAGTTCTTCGGCACGTCGTCCGGCTTCACGTTCTTGGTGCTGTAGACCATGATCTGCAGCGAGGCGGTCGCCGGGATGTAGTAGTCCGGATCGCCGAACCCGACGAACGGCGGCGCCAGCGCGCCGGCATTCCGCGGCGCATATCGTGCCAGCGCGTTGCGCGCCTTCAGCGCCGGATAGTGCGAAATGTCGGTCGAGCAGAACACGTCGCACTGCGGCGTGCTGTTCTTCAGTTCCTGCAGCACGCGCTGATACGCGACCTGGCCGGTCGTGCGGATCACCGTGACCGAGATCCCCGGATACCGGCGGGTGAAGGTGCGGCCCATGTCCTCGGCCGCCTCGCCGCTCATCTGTGCGGTGTACCAGGTGAGCGTGCCTTCCTTGCGAGCAGCCTCCGCCAGCGACGCGAGGTCCGCCTGCGCGTGCCGCAGCGGCAGCGCCGATCCGGCCGCAAGTCCGCCGATCGCCGCCCGGCGTGTGATCTTGCCCAACATGACTCCACCTTGCCCCAGCCGCATGCTACCTTCAACGACACGCGTATCAAGGGAAACGCGCACGCGCGTCGCGTGCCCGTAACATTGCCGGAGTGCCGGTGCGGGTCCTGTTTCTTCACCAGAATTTTCCCGGGCAGTTTCGACACGTCGCATCTGCCTTGCAGCAGCAGCCGGGCAACCAGCTTCTGGCGCTGGTCCCCGCCGGACACACCGGGCCGAAGATCATCCGTACGAGGGAGTATCCGTTCGACCCAAGGCAGGCACGCACGAACTTCCCGCTGGCCGGACGCTATACCGACCGCGTCGCCCGCGGCGCGGCCGCAGTCGCGGTGATGCGCAAGCTGCGCGCCGAAGGCTTTGCGCCGGATCTGGTCATCGGCCATTGCGGCTGGGGCGAAACGCTGTTCGTCCGCGACGTCTGGCCGGATTGCCGGATCCTTCTGCACGCCGAGTTCTTCTACAGGGCGCAAGATTCCGACGTCGACTTCGACCCGGAGTTTCCCCCGCCGGACGTCGAGTTGCTGCGACTGGAAATGCGCACGCGCAACTCGACCACCATCATCGGTCTGCTCGACGCGGATCGCGGAATCACACCGACCGCATGGCAGGCAAGCCTGTTCCCCGAGAAACTGCGGACGAACATCACTGTCCTGCACGAGGGAATCGACACCGACGTCATCCGCCCCTCGCCTGCGGCATCGGTCGCGCTCGACGCATCCGGCCTCGAGCTGCGTCCGGGGGACGAAGTCGTGACCTTCGTCAATCGCGACCTGGAGCAGTACCGCGGATATCACATCTTCATGCGGGCGCTGCCGCGCATCTTGGAGCGCCGGCCCAAGGCGCGGGCGATCATCGTGGGCGGCAACGGCGTGTCCTATGGGGCAGCAGCGCCAGCCGGCAAGAGCTGGCGGGAGATCTTCTTCCACGAGGTGCGCGACCGGCTGGATACCAGGCGTGTCCATTTCGTCGGGCGGGTGCCGCACCAGACGCTGCTGGGGCTCATGCAGGTCAGCGCCGCGCATGTCTATCTGACCTATCCGTTCGTCTTATCCTGGTCCATGCTCGAGGCGATGAGCGCGGGCGCGCTTGTCGTCGGCTCGCGCACGCCGCCGGTCGAGGAGATCATTACGCACGGAACCAACGGCATCCTGTGCGACTTCTTCGACGTGAACGGCGTCGCCGACGCGGTGATCGACGCCTTGGCCGACCAGTCACGCTACCAGCCACTGCGCGATGCGGCGCGCCGCAGCGTGGTCGAGCGGTATGACCTGAAGCGGGTCTGCCTGCCGGCCTGGCTCGCGCTGTGCCAGGAGATCGGTACGGGTCTGAGACTCAGCGCACGGCGAGTTCGGGGAAATCCTCCTCGCGGAACTCCTGTGCGCCGCGCTGGCCTTGCTTCGCCCGCAACTCCTCCTGCTGGCGCAGCTCCACACGGCGGATCTTGCCCGATATCGTCTTCGGCAGATCGGCGAATTCCAGGCGACGCACGCGCTTGAACGGCGCCAGCGTCTCGCGCAGATGCAGGAAGATCGACAGCGCGGTGGTGCGATCCGGAATGCTGTTCGCCGTCAGGATCACGTAAGCCTTTGGCACCGCCAGTCGGATTGCGTCCGGCGCCGGCACCACGGCAGCTTCGGCCACCGCGGGATGCTCGATCAATGCGCTCTCCAGCTCGAACGGGCTGATGCGGTAGTCCGAAGCTTTGAACACGTCGTCGGAGCGGCCGATATAGGTATAGTAACCGTCCGTGCTGCGCGCCGCCACGTCGCCGGTGCGATAAGCCACGGTCCCCAATGGCACGAACGTACCGTCATCGTTCTGGTAGCCGCGCATCAGGCCGATCGGAATAGGGTCCAGATCGATGCAGACCTCGCCTTCCTCGGCGTCCCGGTCGTCGGCATCGAGCAGGCGAATGCGGTAGCCCGGCGCTTCCTGGCCCATCGAGCCAGGTTCCACCCGCTCGCCGGGGAAGCAGCCGATCTGCAGCGTCGTCTCGGTCTGGCCGTAGCCTTCGCGCACGGTCAGATTCCACACCTTCTGCACATGCTCGATGATCTCCGGGTTCAGCGGCTCCCCCGCCGAACAGACCTCACGCAGCGATGTCGTCCAGGCCGCCATGTCCTCCTGCACGAGCATGCGCCACACGGTCGGCGGCGCGCAGATTGTGGCGACCTTGTTCTCCACGATGGCGTCCAGCATGCCGCGCGCGTTGAACCGCGGCTGGTTGGCGATGAACACCGTGGCACCCGCATTCCACGGCGCGAAGAGGCAGCTGTAGGCGTGCTTCGCCCAGCCGGGCGACGATATGTTCAGGTGCATGTCGCCGGGCTGCAGGCCGATCCAGTACATCGTGATCAGATGACCGACCGGATAGCTCTGATGGCTGTGCTCCACCAGCTTCGGCCGCGACGTGGTGCCCGAGGTGAAATACAACAGCATCGGATCGGTGGCACGCGTCTCGCCGTCCGGCGTGAAGCGCGCGTCGCCGCGCAGCAGATCGGCGTAGCCGTGCCAGCCAGCCGGCGCGTCGCCCAGCGCGATGCGCGTCACGCTCGGATCGAGGCCGGCGAATTTCGGCGCATCCGCGGCGTTGGCGATCAGGTGGCGCACGCGGCCTCGCTCGAACCGGTCCTTCAGGTCGTTCGGCGTCAGCAGCGTGGTGGCGGGGATCACCACGGCACCGAGTTTCATCGCCGCCAGCATCACCTCCCACAGCGGCACGACGTTGCCCAGCATGAGCAGGATACGCTCGCCGCGCTGCACCCCGAGCGCGCGCAGGCCGTTGGCGATGCGGTTGGAGCGCTCGGAGAGTTCACCGAACGTCGCAGTGGCGGCGCCGTCGCCGACGATCTTCAGCGCGATGCGGTCGGCGTTCGCGCCACGCGCCAGCTCCACATCAAACCAGTCGAGCGCATAGTTGAACCGGTCCAGCTCAGGCCACCGGAACCCGGCATGGGCCGCGCGGTAATCGGTGCGGTGCGCGAGCAGGAAATCGCGCGCCGCCTTGAATGCATCCGCCCCCATCTTCGTCCCCCTATTGCCGTGGCTGCGCCGCAAGCCAGCGGAACACCACGGAGAAGTCCTTGCCGGCGTCGCCGGCATCGACCACGGCCTGATAGAACGACATCGCATGCGCGGCGAGCGGTGTCGGCGAGCCGACCGCATCCGCCGCCGCCTGCGACAGCTTCACATCCTTCAACATCAGTGCCGCGGCGAAGCCCGCGGCGTAGTCGCGGTTGGACGGCGCCGCCGGGACGGGACCCGGCGCGGGACAGTAGTTCGACAGCGCCCAGGACTGCCCGGACGAGGTCGAGGCGATCTGGAACAGCCTGTCCCAGTCAAGACCCAGCTTGCGCGCCAGCAGGAAACCCTCCGACACGCCGACCATGTTGATCGCCAGCATCATGTTGTTGCAGATCTTTGCTGCCTGCCCGGCGCCGGGACCGCCGGCGTGCACGATATTCTTGCCCATCGTTTGCAGCACCGACAGGCCGCGCGCGAATGCGGCCTCGCTGCCGCCCACCATGAAGGTGAGTGTCGCCGCGGTGGCGCCGCCTACGCCGCCCGACACCGGCGCGTCCAGCATCTCGAACCCCGCGATGCGCGCCGCCTCGGTCACCGTGCGCGCGCTCTCGACATCGATCGTGGAGCAGTCGATCAGCAATGGCGTGCCGCCTTTCACCGCATCGATCAGGCCGCCTTGGTTGAGCCACACCTCGCGCACATGCTCGCCGGCGGGCAGCATGGTGATCACCACGTCGGCGCCGCGCGCCGCCTCCGCCGCAGTCTGTGCCTGCTGCACGCCGCCCGACGCGAGCGCCTGCACGGCGGCGGCGTTGATGTCGTAGCCGACCACACGATGCCCGGCCTTGGCCAGGTTGACCGCCATCGGCGCCCCCATGTTGCCCAGGCCGATGAAGCCGATCGTCGCCATTTCAAAGAACCTCAAATACTTCGTACACTGGCCCTTCGGGCGGGCGTCGTCCGGTGCCGATCGCGAAGATGCGGTTGAGCCAGTCGTATTTCGCGGCGGCGGTCTCGAACATGATCGCGGTGCGGAAATAGTACTCCGCCGGATCGACGTTCTCGCCACGGTTGAGCCGATCCATCACCGCGGCCGGACCATGCCGCAGGCCGCGATAGGTCATGCCGATCAGCGCCTTGTCGTCGGTCTCCAGCACCAGGCGCACATCCAGCGTGGTGGATGCATCCGGACGCACGATGATCCAGTCGGCACCGCCAGGCAGCACCGTCCCGCGCAGGCGTTCGCCCTGGAACGTCCCGCCGGCGACCAGCCCGACGCGCCGGTTGCCGTTCGGCGTGGCGCCGACCGCCTGCATGCCGCTCACCGAGAGCGCGAGAGTCATCAGATGGGCGGTGCGGATTTCGGCCATGCTTTCCTCCCTGCCGGCGACGACGCGGGATCGAACCGCATCCGCCGGTTGGCCGCAAGCGCCGCCGAGCGTAGCATCGCGGCAGGCCAGGAGTGAGGAGAATCAGTATGCCAGGCGACTATCCGCTGCCGTCCAGCGATCCCGCCAGTCTCGGCTTCGCCGCCAGGCCGCTCGATCATCTCGATCGGCTGATCAAGCAGCACATCGAGGAAGGCCGCTATCCCGGCGCGCAGATCGCGCTCGCGCGGCACGGCCAGCTTGCGCTGTTCCGCACCTACGGCAACGCGAAGACCGAGCCCGCCAGGGTGCCGGCGACCAACGAGAACCTGTTCCTGCTGTTCAGCCAGACCAAGGTGCTGACCAGTTCCGCGGTCTGGACGCTGGTCGAGGAAGGCAAGCTGTCCTTCATGGACAGGATCGCCGATCACCTCCCGGAGTTCGCCGCGCGCGGCAAAGCCGACATCACGCTGCAGCAGGTGATGACGCATCAGGGCGGCTTCCCGTCCAACAACGTGACCAAGGCGACCTGGACCGACCACGCGCGGATGCGCGCCGAGGTGTGCGACTTCGCGCTGGACTGGACGCCCTGGATCGAAGCTGCAATACCACGGCCAGGCGGCGCACCTGGTGCAGGCGATGGTGATCGAGGCGGTCACCGGCCAGGACTACCGCACCGTGATCCGCGAGAAGGTGATCACTCCGCTCGGACTCGGCGGCGACATCTATGTCGGCGTTCCAGCGGAGCAGCAGTCACGCTGCGCCGACACCTACGCGCCGGAGCCGCGCGACAACTCCGCCGAATTCCGCGCGGCCGGGCTGCCGAGTGGCGGCGGCTTCGCCACCGCGCGCGGCATGGCGGCGTTCTATCAGATGCTGCTCGGCAAAGGGCGGCTGGGCAGCGTGCGGCTGTTCTCGCCGCGACTGATCGCCTACGTGTCGCGCAATCATACCGGCGAGCGCGGCGACGAGCAGATGAACGGCATCCCGATGCATCGCGGCCTTGGCCCACATGTGCGCGGCGAGAGCGATCGCATCCGCGGCCTCGGCACGATCGGCGCACCGGCGACGTTCGGCCACGGCGGTGTCGGGTCGTCGTACTCCTGGGCCGACCCGGAGAGCGGCGTGTCGTTCACCTATCTCACCAACTTCGTCGCGCCGGACCCGTGGCATTCGGCGCGCCTTGATCGTGTGGCCAACCTGGTGCACGCGGCGATCGACTGAGTTTCCTCTCCATCGCCATGGCCGGCCCCTATCCCTGAGCTTGTCACAGGGAGCAGCCGGCCATTCGGCGAGGCGCGTCCACGCGCGAGCCATAACGCGCCGGGGCCAGGAGTGGCACCGTGATCGACGCCGCGGCTAATTTGCGATATGCTCAACGACCGAATAGCGCGGGCTACAATCTGCTTATGCCGGCATCCGTCGTCATCGTCCACGATTTGCCGGAATTCCCAGCGCAGCAAGTGCCCTCCGCGACGCCAGCTATGGCGTGACCTGTCATTGCAGCCCACTGGCGGTGATCGACGACGTTGAAGCGGGCGCAAAGATCGACGTGCCGGTCACCGGCGTAGCGTTTCCGCCGGGCAGTCCTCACGGCATTTCGTTGACCCATAGCTTCGAGCGAGGCGGCGCGGGCTCCCGGTCGTGCTGATAGGCAGTGGGGACAAATTCCAGGCCGAGGCCGCGAGTGTTGGCGAACTTGTTCCCCTTGCGGTTGCTTCAAGCGAATTGACCACCGCGGTGGGACGTGTGATCCGCAAGGCGCTTGGTTTGCGTGGCCGGGCCTATTGCTGAATCTGGCTCCGCTCGTCAGGTGAGACGTGGATGACCAGGCCAGGCCCGGTTGCCTTACCTGTTACGGCCGACCCGGACGCGGCAGGCCAAGCCGCCAACCCGTTTCGGCGGCAAAGCCTTCGAAGAAGTCGAGATCGTAGGCACGTTCCGGCGACTGCCGCACACGTTCATCGAGGATGTGCGCGTCCTGGCCGACCAGGATGCGCCAGCGGTCCGCCTTCACGCCGTCCAGGATGATCGTCGCCGCCTCGGCGGCCGTGGTCGGCGCGTCCTCGATGAACCGGCGCGCTCGCTCGATCACCATCGCCGTGAGGTCGGCGTCCGACATCGCCGCGACGTCCATCCCCGCCGCGCGCGGCCCGCTCGCGCGCCTGCGCGATCTCCGATGCGCTCAGCGCCTCGGTCTCGCCGCCGCTGTGGATCTTGCGCGAATTGGCGACGATCGACGTACCGATATGGCCTGGCATCACCACCGAGCACTTGATGTGCGGCGCATGCACCGCGAGATCGGTGATCAGCGCCTCGGTGAAGCCCTTCACCGCGAACTTCGCGGCACAATACGACGTGTGCGAGATGCGCGGCCCGACCGACGCCCAGAACCCGTTGACGCTGCTGGTGTTGACGATATGCGCCTGGTCCGCCTTCTGCATCATCGGCAGGAATGCGCGCGTGCAGTGATAGACGCCGCCCCAGCAGATGTTGAACGTCTTCTCCCACTCTTCGCGCGCTGTTGGAGAACATGCTGCCGCCGCCACCGATGCCGGCGTTGTTGAACAGCAGATGGATCCGGTCGGTCGCCTGCTGCTCCGCGCACCTCGTCGCGAAAGCGCTGCACCTGGCGGTCATCCGACACGTCGGCGACGTGCGTGGTGATCCGCAGGCCCTGCGGCAGCCGTTCCGCCTCGCAGAGGCGTCTGGTTTCCGCCATGGTCTGCTGCGGAGCAGGTCGCACATCGCGACGTTGCAGCCCTCCGCCACCAGCTGGCGCACCAGTTCGCGACCCATTCCGGTGCCGCCACCCGTCACCACAGCGATCCTGTCGGTGAAGTGCTGCATGCTGCGTCCTCCCTGAGTACGACTGCACAACGGATTGACCGCGGTGATACAGGTACCCCAAATCACCCTGCGCATGCCGTATTCGTCGAACCTAGAACTGCCTCCTTCCCTGCGCAATCATCTGCCGGTGCATGCGCAGGACATCTTCCGCGAGGCGTTCAACCACGCATGGGACGAGTACGGCGGCGACGAAGAGCGTGCATTCCGCGTCGCCTGGGCAGCGGTGAAGCGAAGCTATTGCAAGCGCGGCCGCGACTGGGTGCCAATCGAACGCTGACCGCAATATGCTTTCGCCCCGGCGACGAGCCGGGGCGAAGCTCCCAGCCGGCTTATTCGGCTGCCACACCCAAGCCCTGGCGCACCGGCACCCGGCGGGGAATGTGCAGCGCGAAGGCCGCGATCAGCGCCGAGGCGCCGGTGAACGCCGCCAACCCGTACAGACCGCCCGAGTAGCTGCCGGTGAAGTCCTTGATCCAGCCGACCAGGGCCGGGCCGACAGCACCGCCGACATTGCCGATCGAGTTGATCCAGGCGATGCCGGCCGCCGCCGCGGTGCCGGTCAGCAGCATCGACGGCATCGACCAGAACGGTCCTTTGGTGCCGTAGAATCCGGCAGTGGCGATGCACATGCCGGCGAGCGACCACCAGGTACCCATCGTCATGCCGGCGATCACCAGCCCGACGGTCGCCAGCGAGCAGGCCACCGTCAGGTTCCACCGCCGCTCGCCCATCCGGTCGGACACCCAGCCCCAGGCCATCATGCTGATCGCGCCGCAGACATAGGCCAGGGTCGTGGCGTACCCGGTGCCCATGTTGGTCGCCCCGAGCGACTTGATGATCTGCGGCACGAACAGCAGCAGGCCAAGGCTCGCGGTGACGATGCCCAGGTAATTGAGGGAAAGCAGCAGAATTTTCGGATTGACGAGCGCCTGCCACAGGCTGAACCGCCCTGCCCGCTCCACCGCGTGGCGCTCATGCTCCAGCGTCGTGGTGAGCCAGGCCTTCTGTTCCGCGCTCAGCCATTTCGCCTTGGCGGGTTTGTCCGTCATCGCGAACAGCACGAAGACGCCGATGAGGACAGTGGGAATGGCCTCCATGATGTAGATCCACTTCCAGCCGGCATAACCCAGGAATCCATCCATACCCAGGATCGCGGTGGAGATCGGCGCACCCAGTGCCACCGAGACCGGCAGCGCCAGCGTGAAGCTGGAGATGATGCGTGCCCGGTGATGGTCAGGGAACCAGTAGGTGAACAGCAGCACGATGCCGGGGAACAGCCCGGCCTCGGCCAGGCCCAGCAGGAAGCGCACCACCAGGAAGCTGGTCGGCCCGGTGATGAAGGCAGTGGCACCGGAGGCGAGGCCCCAGGTGATCATGATCCGAGCGATCCAGATGCGCGCCCCGAGCTTGTCGAGGATCACGTTGCTCGGCACCTCGAACAGGCAATAGCCGAGGTAGAACGCGGTGGAGCTGAGACCGTATGCCGCCGCAGTCAGGCCGATATCGGCGTTCATCTGCAACGCGGCGAAGCTCACGTTGATGCGGTCGAGGTAGCAGAAGAAGTAGATCACCATCGCGAGCGGCAGCAGCCGCAGGTAGACCTTGCGCATGGTGACCTGTTCGATCGTCGGATTCATTCGCCCTCCCGGTCGGCGTGTCGTTGCGAGAATTCTAACAAATGAAATTACCTGCGCAACCTCAGGCGTTGCGCGGCGCCCCGGTCCACACCTCGCGGTACAGCGCAACGATCTCCGCCTTGTCGGGCACGCGCGGATTGTTCGCCGGACTCCCCGACGCCAGCGCCTGCTCGGCCATCAGTTCCATCTTGCCGTTCCACGCACCCTCGTCGATGCCGTACTTTGCCGGTGACGGCACCGCGAGTTCCTTGTTCAGCGCCTCCAGCCCCGCCACCAGCTTGGCACCCGCCGACGCGTCGGTGTCGCGCTCCTCGGCAAAGCCGATGCGTCGCGCCGCCGCGGCGTAGCGCCCCTCAGCGGCACCGACCGAGAAGCGGGTGATCGCCGGCAGCAGCATGGCATTGGACAACCCGTGCGGCACATGGAAATGCGCACCGATCGGCCGCGACATACCGTGCACCAGCGCCACCGAGGCATTGGAGAACGCCAGTCCCGCCTGGGTCGCGCCGATCATCATGCCCTCGCGCGCCGCCGCGTTGCGCGGTTCGGCATAGGCGGTGCGGATGTGCTGCCCGATCAGCGCCATGGCGGACACCGCCAGCGCATCGGAGAACGGGTTGGCCCGCTTCGATACGAACGCCTCCAGCGCATGCGTCAGGCTGTCCACCCCGGTGTCGGCAGTGGTGCGCGGCGGCACGCTGTAGGTCAGTTCGTAGTCCACGATCGCGGCGAGCGGCAGCGCGCCAAGCCCGGAGATCAGCATCTTCTCGTCGCGCTCGGTGTCGGTGATCACCGTAAAGCGCGTGCACTCGCTGCCGGTGCCAGCCGTGGTGGGAATGGCGATCACCGGCAGCGCCCCCTTGTCGGCGGCGAACGGCACCTTGTAGTCACGCATCTTGCCGCCGCCGGCGGCAAGGATCGCCATCGCCTTCGCCGTGTCGATCGGCGAGCCGCCACCAAAGCCGATCAGGCAGTCGAAGTTGCCGCGCTTCAGTTCGGCAACGCCGGCCTCGATCACCGTGTCGGTCGGATCGGGCACCGTATCGCTGAACACGCTTACCGCGATGCCGGCGACAGCCAGCGGGTCGAGGCAGTGGTTCACATGACGCGAGGACACCATGAACGGGTCGGTCACCACCAGCGGCCGCGACAGGCCGAATTTGCCAAGCACCTCGGCGATCTGGCGCACCGCTCCGCCGCCGACCTGCAGCATGCGGGGTGCGGCGATATTGGCGTTGACTGCGGTCATGGCGCTGTCCTCCTCAGTGGCAGTGGTGCTGGACCATTCACCACAAAGTCGCGAAGAACCCAAGGTTCGGGCTCTGGCCCATGGTCAGGTTGGGTGAAAGTATCACTGGTGGAATCTTCCGGTGACGTGCGCATCAGTCGGACCAGGCAGCATCTGGGCGAACGGCTGCATTCGATCATCATGCGGGGCCATGGACTGCGAGAGCGGGATTTTGCTCACGCCTGCGTCGATCGGATCATGCCGGCACTCAATGCGGCACGGGCCCACGTCGAGCCGGTGCAGGCTGAAGTGCTCTGGCTGGCGGGTCCGACCGCATTCACGTTGCCACGAACTTGGTCACCTGCGATACGCGGAGATCTGGGCCTCTGCCACTGCCACGCACGCTCCGCTGCGCTTTGCCATGTTGCTGCTGCACTGCATGGCTCGGCGCATGTACTCGCGTGATGCCGAACTCGCGGCTGATGCCTACGCGATCGAGCTATGCCACAAGGCCGGTTTCGAATTGAGGCGCTGCCTCGAAGCATTCGATATCTTGTCATGGTGGTTGCTGAACAATCGCGACCTCGACGGTGTGTACGGCACCGATGAGGAACTGGAGCTCGATCCCAAATGGGCGGCAAATCCGATAGACTGGGCCTTCATTGAAGCGCGTCTGTGGTTGACGCGGCACCGGCGGCAATATCCGGCCTTAGGCGAGCGTCGCCGGCTATTGGAGTCGCATATTGCGAGCCTGAATGCATCAGCCGGCGCGCATGGGACGAATTGATGGGGCGATGCCCGATCAGCCGGACGCGGCACGCACCTCCGCGCGCCGCTTCGCATAGAGCGCCAGCCGCTTCGCCGCCATCGGCGCGACGTGGCCGGGTTCGATCACCTCGCCCGCCGGCGGCAGTTCCTCCGCGCGGTGGCATGCGGTCAGGTGCCCTTCGCTCCACCTGCGCAGCTTCGGGATGTCCGTGCGACAGCGGTCGATGACGAACGGGCAGCGCGTATGAAAGCGGCAGCCCGAAGGCGGGTTCATCGGGCTGGGCACGTCGCCGCCGGGAATCTGCCGCACACCGTGGCGATGCGGGTCCGGCCGCGGGATCGCTGTGAGCAGCGTGCGCGTATAGGGATGGCGCGGCTCGGAGAACAGCACGTCCTTCGGCGCAATCTCGACGATCTGACCCAGGTACATCACCGCCACGCGGTCGGCCATGTGCTTCACCACCGCCAGGTCGTGCGCGATGAACAGATAGGACAGGCCGAGCCGGGCCTGCAGGTCCTTCAGCAGGTTCACCACCTGCGCCTGGATCGACACATCCAGCGCTGAGACCGGTTCGTCGCACACCACCAGAGCGGGCTCCACGGCGAGCGCACGCGCGATGCCGATCCGCTGGCGCTGGCCGCCGGAGAACTCGTGCGGATATCGTTGCGCATGATACGATGCGAGGCCGACCAGATCGAGCAGCTGGTTCACTCGGGCACGCCGCGCCGTGCGGTCGCCGATGTCGTGCACGATCAGCGGCTCTTCCAGGATCTCGCCGACCGTCATGCGCGGATTGAGCGAGGCGAACGGATCCTGGAACACGATCTGCATCCGCCGGCGCAGCCGGCGCAGCGGATCGCCGCGCATCTCGGTGATGTCGGTACCCTCGAAGCGGATCGTGCCGGAGGTCGGATCGATCAGCCGCAGCACGCACCGTGCGGTGGTGGACTTGCCGCAGCCCGACTCGCCTACCAGCGCCAAAGTCTCGCCGCGATCGAGCGTGAACGAGATGCCGTCCACCGCGCGCACCACGCCGACCGTCTTGCCGAACACCAGCCCCCGCCGGACGCTGAAATGCCGCGTAAGGTCTTCGACCTCGAGCAGCAAGGTCATGGCGCGCGGGGGGTTTCATCGTCATGACCGGCCTTGTGCCGGCCTTCCACGCCTTCATGTCCGCAGCAGACAAAGACGTGGATGGCCGGACCAAGCCCGCCCATGACGAGGTGGAGGGAGCGCGCTGCACCTTGCAGCCGTGTGTCAGCGCCAGTGAAATTTGATCCGGCCATCATGCGACGACATTCTCCACCGGCGCACGGATGCAGGCGACGCGGTGATTCTCGCCGAGAGGACGCAGGTCCGGATCCTGCGTTGTGCACGCCGCGTCGGCGAACACGCAGCGCGGATGGAAGCGGCAGCCTTCCGGCAGGTCGAACGGTGGCGGAACGGTGCCCTCGATCGCCAGCAGCCGGTCGCGGTTCTCGTCGATCTTCGGGATGCTGCCCAGCAGACCCAGCGTGTAGGGATGCTGCGGATCGTCGAACACCGCGGCACCGGACGCACGCTCGACCACGCGGCCGGCGTACATCACCGCGACCTCGTTCGCCATTTCGGCGACGATGCCCAGGTCGTGGGTGATCAGGATGATCGCCATGCCGGTCTGCTGCTGGAGTTCACGCAGCAGGTCGAGGATCTGCGCCTGCACCGTGACATCCAGCGCGGTGGTGGGCTCGTCGGCGATCAGCAGGTCGGGCGCACACGCGAGCGCCATCGCGATCATCACGCGCTGGCGCATCCCGCCGGACATCTGGTGCGGGTATTCGTCGAACCGGCGCTCCGGCGCCGGGATGCGCACGCGCTCCAACGACGCGATGGCGCGGCTGCGCAGCGCGCCGGCCGAGGCGGAGCGGTCGTGCGCGCGCATTGCCTCGGTGATCTGGTCGCCGACGGTGAACACCGGGTTCAGGCTGGTCATCGGCTCCTGGAAGATCATCGCGATGCGGTTGCCGCGGATGTCGCGCATCTGCGCCAGCGACAGGTCCAGAAGGTTACGGCCGTCGAACATGATCTGCCCGTCGGCGATGCGGCCCGGTGAGGCGATCAGCCGCATCACCGACAGCGACAGCACCGACTTGCCGCAACCGGACTCGCCGACGATGCCGAGCGTGCGGCCGCGCTCGACCGAGATATCCACGCCGTCCACCGCGGCGATGTCACCGGCGGCGGTGCGGAACACGGTGCGCAGCCCGGTGACGGACAGCAGTGCGGTCATGCCGTGCGGAAGGTGAGCGGCGAAATCTGCTCGGCCGTGCGATGATCCCAGTCGAGCTTCGGCACGTTGGCCTTGATGCGCTGCTGCGCCTCGTGCAGCGCGGCCGCGGCGGCCGGGTAGTCGATCGTCATCACGCGCCCGTCCTCGACCACCTTCTGCCCATCGACATACACGTCGCGCACCGCCCGGTCGCCAGCGGCATAGATCAGACTGCGCACCGGGTCGTGCGACGGCCGCATCATCGGGTGCGTGACATCCACCAGCACGATGTCGGCGCGGCAGCCCGGAGCGAGCCGCCCGATGTCGTCGCGCCCGAGCGCTCGCGCGCCACCGATGGTGGCGGCCTCGAACAGGTCGGTGGAGTTCAGCGTGCGGGGATTGTTCGCCTGCGTGCGCGCGAGGTAGGCAACCAGCCGCAGCTCGTCGAGCATGTTGTGCGGATAGGTGTCGGTGCCCACGCCCATGTTCACCCCGGCGCGCCGGTAGCGCCCGAAATCCTTCAGCGTGATGCCGCGCCGGGCGAACACCGTGGGACAGTGCGCAACGGTGGTGCCGGTCTCCGCCAGCCGCTTCACGTCGGTGTCGGTATGCCAGCGTGTCGATGGATGGTCGTCGAGGAAGATGCCGTGCCCGATGATCGAGCGCTCCGACAGCAGCCCCAGGTGATCCAGCCAGCCGATCGGCGTGTGGCCATGGCGGCGCGTAATCTCGTGGAACTCGGACACCGACTGCGCCGCGTGGATCTGCCACGAGACGCCGCGCGCCTTCGCCTCGGCGAACGAGTCGCGCAGCAGGCCCTCGGTGCAGGTGTCGATCTGCGCCGGCACCACCATACCGAACAGCCGCCCGGACGGGTGCTGTTCGGCGCGTTCGATCAGCGCCAGCGCCTCGACCATCGCCTTCTCGCCCGCCGCCTCGTCCCAGGCGTACTCCACCATATGCCCGTTCCTGGTGTACCACCGCCCCGAACGGAACATCGGCGCGATGCACACGCGCATGCCGGCTTCCGCCAGCAGATCGAGCCAGCCGGGATGCGCCATCGACAGATCGGCGAGCGTGGTCACGCCCGACAGCAGCAGTTCCGACAGTGCCACGCGCACGCAGTGCGGAATCGCCTCGGCATCGGCGCGGAAGATCGGCAGGTATTCGTAGAGCGAGGAATTGTAGAAGCCCGGACTGCCGATCTCGTCGATCAGCCCCTTGTTCATCGGCTCGGACGACGGATGCGAGTGGATGTTGACCAGCCCCGGCATCACCATCATGCCGGAGCCGGACACCACCTCGTCCGCCGGTCCGTCGTAGCCGCGTCCGACGAAGCGCAGCACACCGCCGTCGAACGCCACATCGGCATCCGGCATATAGACATGCGTATTGGCAGCGGCGTCCCACGCGACCACCATGTCGGCGCCGCGGATGACGGTGGTCACAGCGCTGGGCTCCCTCTCCGCCCCCGATCCTCCCCGCGCCCCGGGGCAAAGAGGGAATGCTGCCGCATCAATGAATCTCGCCCGAGCGTTTCAGCGCGTCGCGCAGCTTCGCCGGGGTGAAGCCCGGCGCCTTGCAGACATCCAGGATCACCTTCTCGCGCCGTGAGATCAGGTCGATCGCCGCCGGCAGCTTCTTCACCGCATCCGCCGGGATCACCACCGCGCCGTGGAAGTCGGCATGGATCACATCGTCATGGCCGGCCTGCATGCCGAAGATGTTCACCGGCTGGCCGAACGTGACCATGTGGACATGCGCATGGCTCGGCCCGACGCGGCCGCCGATCATCTGATAGCCCTCCGCCCACATATCCAGGTCGCGGAACGACCCGTTGGTGACGCAGCCGATCGAGCCCAGCGCCTTGTGGATGGTGGACTGCACCTCGCCCCAGTAGGCGCCGTAGCCCATCGCACCGTCGATGTCCTGGATCACCGCGATGGTCGGGAAATCGGTGGCGTGGACGTAGTCGTACCAGTCGGCCCGGTCGGTGACCTTGCCGCGCGGCGGCTCGGTGGAGCGGATCATCCCGACGCGCGCCAGGCCGACGATGGGCTTGGCCTTCGGGTAGAGGCAGACCATCGGTTCCACGGTATAGCCGAAGCGCCGCCGCTCCGGGTTGGTGATCTCGAGACCGTTGCAGATCGTCGGCGTGTCCCACTGGGCGAGCACATCGAGGTCAGCCTGGGTGAACGGCCGCTCGGCCATTGCTTTCTCCTATCGTCAGGTTAGGGCATGGTGGCAGAATGCAGGTCATCGCCAAGGGCGGCAAGGCGCTGTACGGCGCGCCGCTCGGAATCCTCATGCTGGAAGCGCGCTTCCCGCGCATCCCCGGCGACATGGGCAATGCCGCCACCTGGCCGTTCCCGGTGCTGTTCCGCGTGGTGCGCGGCGCGACGCCGGAACGCGTGGTGCTGAACGCCGCCGCCGGGCTGCTCGACGACTTCCTGGCCGCCGCCGCTGAACTGGTGGCCGACGGCGCCGAGGCGATCACCACCAACTGCGGCTTCCTGTCGCTGTTCCAGGCGGAGCTCGCGGCGCACGTGCGGGTGCCGGTGGCGACCAGCGCGCTGATCCAGGTGCCCTGGGTGCAGGCCACGCTGCCGCCCGGCAGGCGCGTCGGCGTCGTGACCGTTTCGGCGGGCTCGCTCACCCCGCGCCACCTGGCAGCGGCCGGCGTGCCGCCGGATACGCCGTTCGTCGGCACCGAGGACGGGCGTGAATTCTTCCGCGTGCTGGTCCGCGGCGAGAAGCAGGACATGGACGTGGCGCTGGCGGCGGCCGACATCCTGGATGCCGGCCGGCGGCTGGTCGCGCGCCACCCGGAAGTCGGCGCGATCGTGCTGGAGTGCACCAACATGCCGCCCTACGCGTTCGCCCTGCGCGAGACGCTGGGGCTGCCGGTCTACGACATCTACTCGCTGATCACCTGGCTGCACGCCGGGCTGCGACCGCGCGAGTTCGGCCCGCCCGCCGACCGCGCCACCTGTCTTCCACCAGGAGCCCCGAACGCATGAGCCTGACGCGCAAACGAGTATTGGTAACCGGAGGCGCCGGCTTCCTGGGCTCGCACCTGTGCGAACGCCTGCTGCGCGAAGGCAGCGACGTGCTGTGCGTGGACAACTACTTCACCGGGCGCAAGGACAACATCGCGCACCTGATCGGCGATCCGCACTTCGAGGCGATGCGGCACGACATCACCTTCCCGCTCTACGTCGAGGTGGACGAGATCTATAATCTCGCCTGCCCCGCCTCGCCGGTGCACTACCAGTACGATCCGGTGCAGACCACCAAGACCAGCGTGATCGGCGCGATCAACATGCTGGGCCTCGCCAAGCGGATCGGCGCGAAGATCCTGCAGGCCTCCACCAGCGAGGTGTACGGCGATCCCACCGTGCATCCGCAGACCGAGGAATATCGCGGCAACGTCAACCCGCTCGGGCCGCGCGCCTGCTACGACGAAGGCAAGCGCTGCGCCGAGACACTGTTCTTCGACTACCTCCGCCAGCACCGCACGCGCATCAAGGTGGTCCGCATCTTCAACACCTACGGGCCGCGCATGCACCCCAACGACGGCAGGGTCGTGTCCAACTTCATTGTGCACGCGCTGCTCGGGCAGGAGATCGCGCTGTATGGCGGCGGCGGCCAGACGCGGGCGTTCTGCTATGTGGATGACCTGATCGACGGCTTCATTCGCCTGATGGCGACCGACGACGATGTCACCGGACCGATCAACCTCGGCAACCCGCACGAAATTCCCGTCAGCGAGCTTGCACAGCGCGTGCTTCGGCTCACCGGCTCGCGCTCGCAGATCGTGCATCGCGAGCTGCCGCAGGACGATCCGCTGCAGCGCTGCCCCGACATCGGGCTGGCCCGCCGCACTCTCGGCTGGGAACCTCGCGTGGCGCTGGATGACGGCCTCGCTCGCACGATCGCCTATTTCGAGCGCATGCTGGCCGAACAGGGCGAGCGGCCTGTGGCGGGGTCCGGCTGACCTCGGTGGCGTCCGGTGCGCGACGGCGCTACCGGCGGAAGCGCGCCGCCGAATAGGGCGCCAGTTGGATCGACGGCGGCCTGCCGCCGACGAGGTCCGCCACCAGCCGCGCTGTCGCCGCACCGGCGGTAAGCCCGACATGACCGTGGCCGAATGCATGCACCACGTCGGGACAGCCGCTCGCCGGACCGATGCAGGGCAGTCCGTCCGGCGTCGAGGGTCGGTGGCCCATCCAGACCTTCACCTTGTCCACAGGCAGGTCCGCGGGAAGGTCCGGAAACACCCGCCTGGCGAAGTCGCGCAGCACCCCGGCGCGCCGCCAGTTCGGCGCCGCCTCCAGACCTGCCAGCTCCACCTGCCCGGCCAGCCGCAGGCCCTGCGGCGTCATCACACACGCCATCTTGCCGTCACTCGGCATCAGCGGATAGCGCGGCGCGATCCCGGGCTCGGCGATGACCGCGTGATAGCCGCGTTCCGTCTCCAGCGGCACGCGATCGCCCACTTCGGCCGCCAGCAGATGCGACCTTGCGCCCGCAGCGATCACTGCCCGATCCGCCTCGATCTCGCCCGCCGTGGTGCGCACGGCGCGCAGACCGGTGCCCTCCAACCGGAAGCCGATTGCCTTGTCCCGCAGCAGCCTGGCGCCGAGGCCCACCGCGTGCTGCACCAGCGCTGCGACATAGGCGCCCGGATCGCGGCACTGGCCGTTCTCCTCCACCAGCACGCCGAACGTATAGCGCCGGCTCAGCGCCGGTTCGCGCTGTCGCAGCTCATCGTCCGACAGTTCCAGCCAATGCACGCCGTTCTCGCGCCGCAGACGCCAGGCCAGCGCCTCCGCCTCGAAGTCGGCGCGCGCCGGGAACACGAACAGCACACCCTGGCGAGTGATCAGCTCACCGACTCCGGCCTCCTCCGCCAGCCGGCGATGCCGCTCCGGCGCGTCCGCCAGCAGCGGCTGCAGCGCCTGCGCAGTCGCCGCCACGCGCGCCTCGGTCGCGCCGGCACGCAGGAAGCGGCTGAGCCACGGCAGCAACCGCGGCAGATAGGTCCAGCGGATCGCCAGCGGGCCGAGCGGATCGGCGAGCCAGCCCGGCACCTTCCGCCACAGACCCGGCGAAGACATCGGAATAACCGAACTCGGGTTGAGCAACGTGCCGTTGCCGTAGCTCGCCGCCTGTTCACCACCCGGATCGCCGGGATCGAGGATCGTCACCCGATGGCCGTCGCGCAGCAGCTCCACCGCAGTGGCCGCGCCGACGATCCCGGCGCCGATCACCACCGCGTGCACCATCAGGCGCGGCGCACGCGGTAGAACTGCGGGATGCCCTCGGGGATGTCCTTCAGGTCCGAGCGGAACGCGGTGGGCTGATAGAACAGGCCCAGCGGCGCGTAGGACGGGTTCTCGAACAGCTCCGCCTGCATCGCCGCGCAGAGCTTCTGCTGCGCCGCCAGATCGGGCGCCTCGTACCAGGCGAGCCGCAGCGCCTCCATCTTCGGATCGTCCGGCCAGCCGAACCAGGCGGTGGCGGGGTTCGAGCGGATCACCGTCAGCGAGGCCGGCGACACATTGCCGGTGCCGCCGCCATAGGTGAAGAACATGTTCCACCCGCCCTTGTCGATCGGCTCCTTGCTCGCACGGCGCTGCACCACGGTGCCCCAGTCGAGCGACTGGTAGTCCACGTTGAAGCCGATCGTCTTCAGCAGGTCGCCGCCCACCAGCGCCAGCGCGGCGATCACCGGAAAGTCGGAGGCGGCCAGCAACACCACGCGCTCGCCCTTGTAGCCGGCCGCGGCCAGTTCGGCCTTCAGCTTCGCTGGGTCCTTCGGTCCCTGCATCATCGATACGCCGACATCGCTCGCCAGCGGTGTGCCGGGCACGAAGAGGCCGATGCCGGTGCGGATCAGCTCGGGATCGGCGCCCGCCACCGCATCCATGAATGCGCGCTGGTCGATCGCCGACAGCACGATGCGGCGGATCGCCGGGTTGTCGAACGGCGGGTACAGGCAGTTGAACCGCATGACGCCGATCGAGCCCGAGTGATCCTTCACCACCGTCGTCAGGTCGGGCTGGCCCTTCAGCGTCGCCAGCAGGTCGATCGTCGGGTTCTCCCACCAGTCGAACTCGCCCGCGCGCATCGCCGCCGACTTGGTGGCGGGATCCGGCACCACGGTCCATTCGACCCGGTCGAAGTGCACCGTCTTCGGTCCCGCGGTCATCTCCGCCGGACCGTCGCTGCGCGGCACATAGTCGGCAAACCGCTCGTACACCGCGCGCGAGCCGGCAACCCGCTCGGATGCGACGAAGCGATACGGGCCGGAGCCCACCATCTCGCTGACCTGCTTCATCGCGTCGGTCTGCGCCAGCCGCTCCGGCATGATGCAGCACATGTTGGTGGTGACCGCGAGCGCATCCGCCAGCAGCGGGAACGGCTTCTTCAGCCGGAAGCGGATCTGCCGGTCGGACGGCGCCGACACCTCGTCGGTCGCCACGCGCAGCACGCCGCCGAAGCCGTCGCGCTGCCACCAGCGCTGGATGCTGGCGACGCAGTCGCGCGCCAGCACCGGAGAGCCGTCATGGAACTTCAGCCCGTCGCGCAGCGTGATGTCCCACTGCCGGCCGTCGGCGCCGACGCTGTGGCCGGCCGCCATCTGCGGGTGCGGCTGGAAGTTGTTGTCCTGGCCGTACAGCGTGTCGAACACCAGGTGCGCATGGTTGCGCGTGACGTCGGCGGTGGTCCACACCGGATCGAGCGTCGCCAGGTCCGCTTGCGGCAGGAACTTAAGCACCCGCTGCGTTTCCGCCAGCCCGATGCTGGGCGCGGCCAGCACCGCCGCGCCGGCCAACGCCGACCCCACAAACTCCCGTCGCCGCATGACCGCCTCCCAGCGTTTGCCTTATGCGAGTTTCTTCACGCCATAGAACTGCGGCCAGCCGTCGCGAATATCCAGCAGGTTGGTGCGGAACGCGGTCGGCTGGTCGTACATGCCGAGTGGCGCATAGGGCGGGCTCTGCCAGAACTCGACCTGCATCTGCTCGCAGATCTGCTTCTGCGCCGCGACGTCGGGCGCGTCGAACCAGGCGGCGCGCAGCTCCTCCATCTTCGGATCGGTCGGCCAGCCGAACCAGCTGCCGGTCGTGCCGCTGCTCTGGATCGGGATGGCCGGCGCCGGCGTGATGTTCCCGAAGCCGCCCAGGTAGGTGAAGAAGATGTTCCAGCCGCCCTTGTCGACCGGCTCCTTGCTGGCGCGGCGGCTGACCACGGTCACCCAGTCCAGCGCCTGGAAGTCGATCGTTCATGCCGATGCGCGTCAGCGTGTCCGCCGCCACCTGCGCCTCGGCGAAGATCGTCGGAATGGTGGACGCGGCGAGGATCACCACCTTCTCGCCCTTGTAGCCGGCGGCCAGCAGGTCCTGTTTCAGCTTGTCGTAGTCCTTCGGCCCGCGGGTCCGCTCCACGCCGACCGTGCTCGCCATCGGCGTGCCGGGAACGAAGATGCCGACGTCGGTCTTGATCAGCGACGGCTCGGCGCCGGCGACCGCCTCCATGATCTCCTTCTGGTCCATCGCCTCGACCACCACGCGGCGGATCGCCGGCGTTGTCGAACGGCGGATAGAGGTGGTTGAACCGCAGGCAGCCGATCTCGCCGGTGCGGTCCTTCACCGCCAGCGTGAGGTCCTTGCTCTGCTTCAGCTTCGGCACCAGGTCGATCGTCGGGTTCTCCCACCAGTCGATCTCGCCCTGGGTCAGCGCCGCCATCGCGGTCGAGGGATCGGGGATGAAGTTCCATACCACGCGATCGATGTAGACGACCTTCGGACCGGCGTTGAAACTCGGCTTGCCGTCCAGCCGTGGGACGTATTTGTCATTCTTCTCGAACACCACGCGCTGGCCGGGAATCCGCTCGGCGGCGACGAAGCGGAACGGGCCGCTGCCCATCGCCTCGCTTACCTGCACCGTCGCCTCGGTCTTCGCCAGCCGCTCCGGCATGATCGCGCAGTAGACCTGGGCCAGCGCGTTCGGCAGCAGCGAGAACGGCTTCTTCAGCCGGAAGCGGATCACCTTGTCGGAGGGCGCCGAGATCTCGTCGGTGCGCGCCATCAGCGCACCGCCGAACGGGTCGCGCTTGGCGAAGCGCTGGATCGTCGCGACACAGTCGCGCGCCAGCACCGGCGTGCCGTCGTGGAACGCGAGCTGGTCGCGCAAGGTCAGGTCCCACTGCTTGCCGTCATTGCTGGTGACGTGGCCCTCGACCATCTGCGGTTGCACGTTGAATGCGGCGTCGTAGCCGTAAAGCGTGTCGTAGACCGCGAGCGAGAAGTTGCGGGTGATGTCCGCCGTCGTCCACACCGGATCGACCGAGGCTAGATCGGCATGCGGCGTGAAGTTGATGGTCTTCGCCCCCTCCGCCTGCACGATGCGTGGCGCGGCCAGCGCAGTTGCGCCCGCCAATGCGGACTTCAGGACGTCGCGACGCTGCATGTTTCGGTCTCCCCGCGGAACGGGCACATGTTAGGTCAGCCCACAGGGCGCAGCAATCAGCCGCCCGCGCTTTGCAATGCCCCGGCGATGACCGGTGCGGCAGCGACCGACATGCGTTCGCCGTCGTGACCGACGCCCGGCACGTCGATCACCGTCCAGGTGCAACGCGTTCCCAGCGCGTGGGCCGCCGCGTGACCGGCACGGACGTAGTTGTGCGCACGCTCGTGCCGATGCGCGCCCTGTCGCATCGACCGCGGGCCTTTGGGGAAGTAGCGTCCCGTCGTCTTGGTGTCGCCGGTACCGGTCATCACCGTGAGCGGGAACTCCAGCAGCGGGCGCAGCGACCCGGCGTCGAGTTCCGTGTCGCCCAGCCCGAACGGCCAGGCGATATCGAGGTCCGGCATGGCGTAGGTGCCCGCATTGGCGCTGACCGCCACCGCGACGCGCTGCCGATAGCCGAACGACAGCATGCGATGCACGAACTGCCCGCCGGCGGAATGGCCGAACAATCCATATTGTTCGCGCCGCGTCAGGCCCTGATCGCGCAGTGCGGCGAACAGGCGTTCATCGATGCCGTAGGTCCACTGCGCGCGCGGGTTGGCGGCGCCGGCTGAGTCGTGGCGGTTGCCGAAGTGATACCAGAGATAGTCAGGGAAGTGCTGTTCGGTGAACTCGATGGCGATGGCGAGGATGCCGGCATCGTCCACCAGGCGGAGCCAGTAGTCGCGGTAGTCGCGCCCATTCCGGCCTACGCCGTGGTGGACGATGACGATCGGGGTGTCGACGTCATGGCGGCGGCGGGATGGCGCTGTGCAGCAGCAGGGGCTGATGGGGGAACGCGGGGTCTGTGTAGGCGAGCGTGTGGCCGCCTGGGGCCTGCAGCAGGAGCGACAGATCGGTCATCGTTGGCCGTGCCTCCGGTCACGGGATTTCGGGCGGCCGGGCATAACGGTAAGGGGCGATGCGGCAGATCCGCAAGGCTGCCACGGTCTGTCGATGGGACATGGACCAGCGGTGCGCGATGGCGACCAGCAGCGGCGGTCGCCACTCGCGCCACATCGCCACCCACCCAGCATTGTCGACAATTAATCGCGAGCGGCAGACTTGCGGTTGACTGCCGTCCCTGATCGCCTTAGCACGCCACGTCGCGGCGAACGAGAGCGTTGATGATTGTCGACGATCCTGACGACGGCGGGTCTGACTCCACGTCCAATCGACTGCTTGCGCTGATCGGCTCCGGCATCATTTCCGGCGATCTCGCGCCTGGCGAGAAGCTCACCGAAGTAGGCCTGGCGAAGCGCTATGGCGTCAGCCGGGCGCCGTTGCGCGAGGCGCTGCTGCGGTTGGAAGAACGACAACTCATCGAGCGCATGCCGTTCTCCGGCACGCGGGTCGCTGCGCCGTCGCTGCGCATGCTGGGCGAACTTTACGAGGTGCGCGCGGTGCTGGAGGGGCTGGCGGCGCGGCGCGCAGCGGCTGCGGCGACGCCGGCGCAGATCGAGGAACTGCACGCGGCTGTCGAGGAGGGGGCAAGGTCCGCGCGCGACGCCAAGCCGACATCGCCGCGGACCGGATCGCCGACGCCGCACCGGTTCCATAACAAGATTGCCGAGATCGGCGGAAGCCTGGAACTGGCGCGACTGCTCGGCCGCGAGATCTGGCGGTTCTCGATCCAGATCCATCGGAAGTGGAACCGCTCGCCCGAGCGGCTGCAGGCCAGTATCCGCGAACACGAACACATCCTTGCGGCGATCGAGGCGGCGGACGAGGAGCTGGCGGAGATGGTGATGCGCCGGCACATCGCCGCGGCATACAAGGGACAACAGGCGTAGCGGGCAGCGCGCAGGCAAACAACGGCAGGCGGCTGCCGGGTAGGCGAGGAAACAGATAATGGTTCAGCACGTAACAAGGCGGCATCTATTGCGCGCCGTTGCAGCCACTCCGGCACTGGCCGCCCCGCTCTTTGCGCGCGCGGCCGGCAAGTTTCCGTCGCAGCCTTTCGTGATCCTGAACCCCTCGACGCCGGGCGGCTATCTCGACAATCTCAGCCGGGCGATCGACCCGTTTCTCGCCCACGACCTGGGCCAGAGCTTCTCGATCATGAACCTGCCCGGAGGCAACGGCATGCTGGCCGCGGCACGGCTGATACAGTCGCCGACCGAGGGATACAACATCATGGTGGCGGGCGTGAACACGCTGGTCATCGCCATGCTGGTTCATCCGACACCATTCAAAGCCGACGACTTCACCATGCTGAATCTGCCGTCGCGCGACTACACGCTGATGGCGACCAGCGCCGAGAACACCATGCTGAAGTCCGTCGACGACGTGGTGAAGGCGCTGCAGGCAGATCCGCAGAGCCTGTCAATCGGTGCACAGTCGGTGTCGCCCGACAACATCAACCTCGCCCTGTTCGCCGACGCGATCGGCGTGCCGCGGGAACAGTTGCGCATCGTGACCTATGAAGGCGGGGGAACCGTGCGCACCGCCATCATGGGTGGCGTGATCGATATCGGGCTGGCGGGCGCCGAAGGGTTCCTGCCGCTGCGCCAGCTCACGCGGCCGTTGCTGTTGTTCAATTCGAAGCGGCAGGCGGCGTTCGACGCGCCCTGCGTGAACGACATGCACTTCAAGGAGGCGCTGGACTTCTCCCCGGGAACGGTACGTGGCTTCGTGCTGCAGAGCGCGTTCAAGACCAAATATCCCGACCGCTATGCATTGATGGTCAACGCGTTCGAACGGGCATTCAAGAACCCGCAGGCGATCGCCTCGATGGAGAAGCAGCAGCTCGATCCGACGTGGTACGGACCCGACGAATCCAACGCCGTCTATCAGGCGATGTTCACGCAATACAAGAAGTACGCGGGCCTGCTCAAGGGAAGCTAGCGACCATCGTGCCATATTCGGAGGAACCGCGATGCCGGGCCGATATCGAGTGGACTGGGGACATCTGACCTTCGTGGCGGCGATCGCGGCAGCGGTTGTCTGGTACCTGTCCGACGCGATGTCGGTGTCGATGAGCGTGAACAATCTGCTGTTCATTGGCCCCGTTGGCGTGTTTGCCGTGCTGCTGTGCTGCGCCATCGTGCCGCAGTGTTTCCATCGCGTTGGCCAGGCTGCGCCGCAGAACCGACGGGCCAAGGACATCACAGGCATGCAGGAGCTGACGGTGAACAGCCACGGGGAGGCGTGGCAGATCGGCCTGCTGGCGGCATCGCTGGGTGGGCTCGTGTTCCTGCTCGACGTCATCGGTTTCGACATCTCGCTCTGGCTGTTCGCGATCGCGGTCATGCTGATCTGCGGCGAGCGGCGCCCGCTGATGCTGGCGGTGTTTCCACTGGCGATTGCCGTCCTCGTCGTCAGCGGCTTCCGGGCAATGCTGCCCTATCCGATGTACACGGCCGTGCTGTAGGGGCGCCGTCCTGTGCTTGATCTGAACGCACTGGCATCGGCCGCGCATATCCTCGGTTCTTCGGCCGCGTGCTGGGTGTGGATACTGCCTGGCCTGGTCATCGGACTGGCCGGTTCGGCCATGCCCGGCGTGGCGATCAGCGTCACGATGGCGGTGGTGCTGCCCCTGACATTGCAGATGGACCTGATGCCGTCGCTGGTGTTCCTGACATCTGTCTACACGGGCGGCGTGTTCGGTGGCTCGGTCCCGGCGATCCTGATGAACATTCCCGGCACGCCGGCCTCCTATGCCACCACGTTCGACGGCTATCCGATGACGCTGAAGGGGCAGCACAACGAAGCGTTGGGCTATGCGCTGTTCTCTTCGACGCTGTGCTGCATCGTGGGTTACCTGCTGCTGTTGCTGGTGGTCGAACCCATGGCGCATTTGGTCATCAAGGTCGGACCGCTGGAGATGCTGATCGTGGCGCTGTGGGGCCTGGCACTGCTCGGATCGCTGGGCAGCGAATATGTCACCCGCGGCTTCCTGGCGGCGGCACTGGGCATCCTGATCAGCACTGTGGGGATGAATACCGCGGGATATACCCGCGGCACGCTGGGCATTTCGTATCTGCTGGCAGGTGTTTCGCCGATCGCCGCGATGATCGGTCTGCTCGCGGCCGGGCAACTGCTGAACCTGGCAACCAAGGACTATCTGATCGAGGTCGAGAAGGGTCGCGACGTGAGCCTGCGGCGCATCCTGACCGGTTGTCGCAACACGCTGAAACATCCTGCCGTGCTGACCCGCGGCACCATCATCGGCATCATCCTTGGCATGGTGCCCGGCACCGGCTCGGCGGTGACGAACCTGATTTCCTATGCCGAGACGAAGCGCGCCTCGAAGGACAGCGCGAGTTTCGGCAAGGGCAATCCGAAGGGCGTCATCGCCGCGGAGTCCGCGGTGGCGAGCGGCGAGAGCGGGTCGATGGCGACCATGCTGGCGCTGGGCATACCGGGTCACGGCGCGGTCGCGGTGCTGCTGGCCGCGTTCACCATGCACAACGTGGTGCCGGGGCCGAGTTTCGTGCGCAATCAGATGGACCTGATCTACGCAATCATATTGAGCAACCTGTTCCAGGCGGTGGCTCTACTCGGCGTCGGCATCTTGTTCATCTACGCGGCAAGTCATGTGGTGCGGGTGCGCAGCCGCTACGTCCTGCCGGTCGTCTTTGCTTTTGCGATCATGGGCATCTACTCGGTGGACGGTACCACATCGGGACCGATCACCATGTTCATCTTCACGCTGCTCGGCGTGGCGATGATCCGCTACAGGTATCCGGTGTCGGCGACCGTGGTCGGGATCCTGCTTGGGCGCATGCTGGAGACGCAGTCGATCCTGACACATCAGATCAGCGGCGGCAGCTTCTCCTACGTGCTGGAACGGCCAGCGGCCATCGTCCTGATGGCCATCATGGCGCTGTCACTGGTCTCCACGGCGCTGTCGAAGCGGCGCCAGTCGCGGCGGGCTCAGGGCGAGAATGCCGCGGCGCTGTCCTAAGACATGCGAGAGGTTGCGTTGGGCTTGATGGCGTAACAGAAGCGAAGGAGAGATGTTATGGCGTTCATCCGGCATATTGCGGTCGCGAGCAAGGATCCCGCGGCGACCGCTGACTTCTACAAGAAGCACTTCGACCTGAAGGAGCTGTACCGGCAGCCGAAAGACACCGGCGCCGAGGGCGTCTGGCTCAGCGACGGCTACATCTATTTTGCCATCCTGAAGCATGGGCAGAATACGCCGAAGCTTGGACCGGACCAGTCGTCGGACTTCTGCGGCATTCATCATATCGGTTTCATGGTGGATGACCAGCGCACGAAGGTGGCGGAGCTGGAAGCAGCGAACGTGCCCTACGTGCAGGACAATCCGGAGGGGGCACGGCGGCAAAGCCTGATCAGGAACGCGCCGAACGAGAAGTTCATCGGCCCGGACTGGGTACACTTCGATGTTCGCGACAAGGGTTGGAACGAGGCAATCCGCTCCAACACCCAGCTCTATGAGCTGAAGCCGGTCACGTCGGAACGCTGAAGCAACACCGGGGATGCGGGACAGCAGAGCCGAACTGCTGTCCCATCGCCGCGCGGGCGAACTGGCAGTTCAGCCGTAGACGAACTCCGCGTCGTCGAGGTCGATGGCCGGGAACTCGTCCTTTTCGTTCCAGTAGTCCTGGGTGTGCTGCCATTCCGTCTTGTCGCCGCGCTTCGGCAGCAGGTGCATGCCGCGCATAAGGTAGCCCGGATTGAAGTTCTCCGGGTCGATCCAGGGCAGCAGCGGCATGTCCGCGTCTTCAGGCCGGAGGCCACCGTCGACCCTTTGCGCGCCCTTCTGCTTCATATGGTTGAGCAGCCGGCAGACGAAATCGCCGACGAGGTCGGCGCGCAGCGTCCAGCTGGCCCGGAAGTAGCCGAACACCCACACCATGTTGGGCACGCCGGTGAACATCATGCCGCGATAGGTGACCGTGTCGGCGAAGTTGAGCGGCTTGCCGTCGATCGCGAACGCGATGTCGCCGAGCACGTTGAGATTGAAGCCGGTCGCGGTGACGATGATGTCGGCCTCGAGCTGCTTGCCCGACTTCAGCAGGATGCCGGTTTCGATGAACCGCTCGATCTCATCGGTGACGACCGATGCCTTGCCGGTGCGGATGCCCTGGAACAGGTCGCCGTCCGGAACGAAAGCGATGCGCTGACGCCATGGCCGGTAGCGCGGCGTGAAGTGCGTGTCCACGTCGTAGTCGGGGCCGAGATAGCGCGCGCACCGCCGCCGAGCAGCTCGCGCTTCACCGTCTCCGGCTCGGAGAACGCGCGGCCGGTGAACACCGACTGGTCGTGCAGGATCTTGCGGCGTACGATCTCGTGGATCCACGTCTCGTCAATGTGCCAGCGCCCGCAACTCGTCGGCGATCTCGTCCGCGTTGCGGCCGGTACGGAAATAGGTCGGCGAGCGCTGCAGCATAGTGACGTGGCCGACGTCGTCGCGCCATCGCCGGAATGAGCGTCGCCGCCGTGGCGCCCGAGCCGATCACGACGACGTTCTTGCCCGTGTAGTCGAGATCGTCGGGCCAGGTCTGCGGGTGGACGATGCGTCCCTTGAAGGTCTCCATGCCGTCCCACTGCGGCGTGTAGCCCTCGGAGTGGCGGTAGTAGCCCTGGCACATCCAC
The DNA here is from genome assembly GCA_963812075.1 of uncultured Alphaproteobacteria bacterium. Lineage (GTDB taxonomy): Bacteria > Pseudomonadota > Alphaproteobacteria > Acetobacterales > Acetobacteraceae > JAMXLO01. The sequence continues at coordinate 662,672 of CAWETN010000007.1, read as the reverse complement.
AGGAAGTTGGCGGTGAAGCGGACCGGCTCGCCCGTGTCGGTGCGGGTGGCGTCGATGGTCCAGAGATTCGTCTGCGCTCGACCAGCGCGCGCGACGTCGATCCGGTGCCGGTAGCGGATATGCGGGCGAGGTCGTTCTCGTCGATCACCTCGCCCATGTAGTTCAGGATCTCCGCGGCCGTCGCGATCGGCGCGCTGGTCCACGGCTTGAAGCGATAGCCGAAGGTGTAGAGGTCGCTGTCCGAGCGGATGCCCGGATATTTGTGCGTCGATCCAGGTGCCGCCGAAGCTCTCCTGCGTTTCGAGCACGACGAAGCTGGTGCCGGGGCACTGCTGGGTCAGGTGGTAGGCGCCGCCGACGCCGGAGATGCCGGCGCCGACGATCAGCACGTCGAAGGCTTCGGTCCTCGCGGGAGTGGCCGCGGCAACCTGGACTGCATCGTTCATGCTCTGAAGGTTCCTCTGCCGTGAGGCCCTCCCTAGCACAGAGCGACCGGGGTGGCAGCGGTGCCGGAGTAATGCCTATATGGTTGCAAGCGCCTGGGCGCGGGAAGGGAAGCAGGGAGAAGCACATGGGTCGCAGGTTCGCCAACATCCTCGAGACCGTCGGCAACACGCCGGTCGTGCGGATCAACAAGCTCGCCCCGGACGGCGTGAACCTGTTCGTCAAGATCGAGGCGTTCAACCCGCTGGGCTCGGTGAAGGACCGCCTCGCGCTGGGCGTCATCGAGGACGCCGAGCGCCGCGGCGAGCTGAAGCCCGGCCAGACGGTGATCGAGGCGACCAGCGGCAACACCGGCATCGGCCTCGCCATGGTCTGCGCGGCGAAGGGCTACCCGCTGGTGGTGACGATGGCCGAGACGTTCAGCGTCGAGCGCCGCCGGCTGATGCGCTTCCTGGGCGCCAAGGTGGTGCTCACGCCGGCCGCGCTGCGCGGCATCGGCATGGTCACCAAGGCGCAGGAGCTGGCGCGGACGAACGGCTGGTTCCTCACCCGCCAGTTCGAGAACGAGGCCAACGCCGACATGCACTCGCGCACCACCGCGCGCGAGATCATCGACGACTTCAAGGACACCCAGCTCGACTACTGGGTCACCGGCTACGGCACCGGCGGCACGCTGAAGGGCGTTGCGCGCGTGCTGGCGAAGGAATTGCCGAACACCAAGATCGTGGTCTGCGAACCGGCGGACGCCTCGATGCTGAGCAGCGGCGAGCGTCAGCCGCGCAACCCGGACGGCACGCCGGCGGTCGCGCACGCCGCGTTCAAGCCGCACCCGATGCAGGGCTGGGCGCCCGACTTCATCCCCAAGCTGCTGGGCGATGCGGTCGAAGCCGGCGGGCTACACAAGATCCTGCGCATCGCCGGCCCCGATGCGCTGAAGTGCAGCAAGGAGCTGGCGGCGAAGGAGGGCATCTTCGTCGGCATCACCGCCGGCGCGACGCTCGCCGGCGCCTTGCAGATCTGCGCCGAGGCGCCGAAAGGGGCGAACATCCTGGCGATGCTGCCCGACACCGGCGAGCGCTACCTCAGCACGCCGCTGTTCGCCGACATCCCGGCCGACATGACCGAGGAGGAGGTGGCAATCTCCAGGTCCACACCCACGGCGCAGATGCCGCCGCCGGCCTGACCGCGTCATCGTCATGGCCGGCCCCGTGCCGGCCATCCACGTCTTTCTCATCTGCTCCGAACAGACTTGGATGACCGGGGCCAAGCCCGGTCATAGCGGCAGGGCGCGGCGCCTGCCCAGAGGCTATGCCAGCGGGTCCGGCCCCACCCGGACCAGCATCTTGCCGAAGTTGCGTCCGCCCAGGATGCCGGCGAGCGCATCCGGCGCGGCGTCCAGGCCCTCGTGGGTGTCCTCGCGGTAGACCAGGCTGCCGTCGGCCACCCAGGGGGCGGCCAGCTTGCGCCATTCTGCGATCTTCTCCGGCTTATCGGAGACGATGAAGCCCTGGATCGTCACCCGCTTGCCGACGACGAAGCCCAGGTTGGGGCCGGGAGGGAACTCGGCCTCGTTGTACTGCGAGACCATGCCGCACATCGCCACGCGGGCGAACGGGTTGAGCAGGTCGAACACCGCCGCCTGCACCGCGCCGCCGACATTCTCGAAATACGCGTCGATGCCGTCGGGGCAGGCCGCCGCCAGTTCAGCACGCAGGTCGAGCGCGCGGTGATCGACGCAGTCGTCGAAGCCCAGGCTGTCCTGCACCCACAGGCACTTCTCGGCGCCGCCTGCCACGCCGACCACGCGCGCGCCGGCCCGCTTGGCCAGTTGGCCCGCGACCGAGCCGACCGCGCCGGAGGCGGCGGAGACGACCACCGTTTCGCCCTTCTTCGGCTGGCAGATCTCGCTGATGCCGCGATAGGCGGTGGCGCCCGGCATCCCGAGTACGCCGAGATAGGCGGACAGCGGCGCGGCGTGCCGCGGCAGCTTTACCAGCCGCTCGCCCGGGGTGACGCTGTGGGTCTGCCAGCCCCGTGCCCCCACCGCCACGTCGCCCGCAGCGAAGTCAGGGTGCGCCGAGGCGATCACCTCGCCCACCGTCTCGCCGGTCATCACGTCGCCTGGGTTCACCGGCTGGGCGTAGGTCTGCTGCTCGCGCAGCCGGCCGCGCATGTAGGGATCGATCGACAGCCAGATGGTGCGGGTCACCACCTCTCCGGGGGCGGGCTGCGGCACGGCGTCCTCACGGATCTCGAAATGCTCGCGGCGCGGCACGTCGTCGGGGCGGCGCTTCAGTACGACCGAGCGGCGGACCGTGGCGGTGTGGCTCATCAGGGGCTCCCGTGGCGATGCGACCGGGAGGATAGCATGCGAGGGGACGCGTCGCATGATTGCCACCGGCGGGAGAGCCACGGAAGCATGATCGGGCGAGGCCTGGGAAGCCGCCGGTCTGCCGGAGAACGAAGTTGCGCTGCAGGATTGGTAGCGCCGGCCGGGCACCGTCCGTACGGAACATCCCCAATTTCGCCGCACTGCCTGCGTGTGATGCACTCAAGCTCAGGGTTTGGACAGGAGACCCAAGCATGCGCCGCCGCACCAGCAAGCCTCGTGCCCTCGCCATCCCGCGCCAGAGCGAAGACACCCAGCCGACCGCGATCCTGGGCGCACTCGGCCTGATCGCGACGCTGATGCTGACCTGGGCGAGCCTTGTGCTGTAGTCGGACCTACTGGCCCCAGGATTGCCTGACGGCGGCTGCAAGAATGCGGCGCAGTCCGACGGCCGCCGTGAAGCCACCGCCGGAACCGGCAAGCGTCCTCTTCACGTCGAATGCGCTGCCGTAAGCGGCGGCGTTGAGGTCCGGGTCAAGCCGCATTCGCATCGAACCAAGCCCGCTGCCCGCGAACAGACCGGACGAGGTTTCGACGGTCATGACCTGGGCGCCTCCCGAGATCCCGCCGGCGCCCATGCCGCCAACGCCCCACTCGCCCACGGCGAGGCCGCCACCGGCGCTGAGCTTCGAAACGCCGTCGATGAACTGGCTGACGGCGCTGTCGGTGAGGATCAGCATCATCAGCTCGGATTTTGCAACGCCCGCCAGGAAGCCGATGTCGTAGTTGGACAGGCGGACGAAGACCGGATCGCTCCAGCTCTCACCATGGCGTGCCAGCAGGACCCCGACGCCCTGCTGGGCGCCGAGTATGAACCCGATGCTGGTCGAATCCGGCGCAATAAAGATCCCCCGCGACCCACCGGTGAGGTTGCGGATCGCCTGCCACTGCGTCTTTGAAAAGAAGGCGTCGGCGGTGTTCGCCGCCGATTGAGTGAGGGTGACGGCCCCGTTGGGCGCCGGGGTCGGACTGACCGGCGCTGCCGCGCCGCCTTGGCCCAACTGGCTGCCGGTTCTGAACGTCGGCGATGGCTGCGATCCGGAGTCGCTGCCGCACCCCGCCAGGAGCATGAGACAGCAGATCGGTCCTGCGAGCACATTGTTCATCGGGCTTCTTATGTCGTTGCCGCGACGACAAGCCTATGCGCAGCGACCGATTCCCACAGCCCGGTTCCGGCGCCAGATCGCAGCCGGTCAGGCCGCGTCGCTGCGCAGTACCAACCGTCCGGTCACGCGGCCGTCGCGCAGCCGCATCAGCGCGTCGTTGGCCTGGTTCTGCGGCACCATGGCGACCGGAAGCGCCGGCAGCGTGCCCTCCTGTGCCAGCTTCACCAGTTCGCGCAGTTCCTTCGGATTGCCGACGTAGCTGCCCTGCACGGTCAGCGCGCGGATCGCCATCAGCGGCAGCGGCAGCGTGAGCTCGCCGCCGAACAGCCCGACCTGGATCAGCCTGCCGCCCTTGCGCAGCGCCTCGAACGCGAAGCGCGCCGTCTGCGTGCCGTTCACCAGGTCGATCACTGCGAGCACCGGGCCGCCGGCAGCCTCGACGATGCGCTGGGTGACGCCCTCGCCGCTGCCGTCCACCACCTTGTGCGCGCCGGCGGCCAGCGCCGCCTGACGCTTCTCGGCGCTGATGTCCACCACGACGATGTTCCGATGGTCCATCGCACACAGCACGGCGATGGCGTTCAGGCCGAGGCCGCCGGCGCCGACCACCACGATCGCCTCGGTGGGCGGCAGCGGCAGCGCCTTGCGGATCGCCGAATAGACGGTGATGCCGGAGCAGGCATAGGTCGCCGCCACCGCCGGATCGAGCGTGCCGGGATCGACCAGGTGCCGCGGGTGCGGCGCGATTACGTGCGTGCCGTAACCGCCATTGGCGTAGACGCCCAGGCTGCGCGGCGTCAGGCACATGTTGTCCTCTTCCGCCAGGCACTTCTCGCAGGTGCCGCAGCCCAGCCAGGGGAACACGATGCGCAGGTCGCCGACCTTCACGCCCTTGGCGTCGGGTCCGAGCTTGGCGACGCGGCCGACGATCTCGTGCCCCATCGCCAGCGGCAGCACCACGCCGCGATCCTTCAGCGACATGTGCTTGCCGCCACCCAGGTCGTAGTAGCCCTCCCAGATGTGCAGGTCGGAGTGGCAGACGCCGCAATGCGTCACCTCGATCAGCACCTCGGTGCCCTTCGGCTCCGGCGTCGGCAGTTCGAGTTCCTGCAGTGGCTTGCCATTCTCGACCACAGCCCAGGCGCGCATGAATGAAACTCCTGCTTCGGGTTGAGCGGATGGATAACCGGCGGCGGCGCCGGGTCAAGTGTGCTTCTTGCACTGCTGCCCAAGCGAGATCATATTCAGGCTCATATGAGATGGGAGCCGATGGTGTCCGCCAGTCTCTCTGCCGTATCCGATGTTCTGGGCTTGCGCCGGAACCCTGCCCGTCCGGGAACACCCCTGGGTCTGATGGGAGAAGTCGAGCGAGGTCTGCCGCTGTCGGCGCTCGACCGCGTCGCCCACGCCGTGGCGCCAGGCGACAGCAGCTTTGCCCACCGCCTCGTGCCGCGGGCAACCTTGGCGCGGCGACGTGCGCAGGCTTCGGCTCGGCTCACGCCCGACGAGAGTGCCCGTGTCGCCAGGCTCGCTTCGGTATGGGCCTTCGCCAAGGACGTCTGGCAAGACGATGAGCAGGCACGCGGCTTCCTGTCGCGGCCGCATCCGGAACTCGGCATGCGCCGGCCCATGGATGTCGTTCTGGCCGGTGAACTTGGCCGGCCGTTGGTCGAAGCCATTCTCGGCAGGATCAAGTACGGCACGGGTCTGTGACGGCGCAGATCCTCGACCGAGTCCTCACTGCTTATCGAATAGGCGATCCGGACGGCAGCTATCCGATCTTCGATGCGACCGGATCGCAGCTTGCACCTGGCCGTTGGAACACGGCAGCCAGCCCGATCATCTATGCATCCGAGCACTACGCCACGGCGATGCTGGAGATCGTCGCCAATTGCACCGGTCGGGTGCCGCCGAACCAGCATTTCGTGCAGATCACGATTCCGAACGGCTTGGCATACGAAATGCTCAATCCGGCGTACCTCCCAGGCTGGGATGATATTTCCCGCGCGCCGAGCCGAGCCTATGGCGAGGCCTGGCAAACGTCGCGCCGCTCGCTCCTGCTGCTCGTCCCCAGTGTGGTCGCACGGATGGAGCGCAACGTGCTGATCAATCCCGAGCACCCCGATTTTCCGCGCATCACCCACAGCCTGCATGAGCCCGTGTGGTGGGACCGGCGGCTGTTCGGACCCGCGGGCTAGCGCGCGTTGCCCAGCGCCTCCGGATTGGTCACCCGCACCGGCTTGCCGTCGAGGAACGCCAGCGCGTTCTCCACGCTCTGCGGATAGAAGCCGACCCAGGTCTCCTGCACGCCATAGCCGAGATGCGGCGTCATCACCGCGTGGGACGCGCGGCGCAACGGATGGTTCGCGGGCAGCGGTTCGCGGTCGAACACGTCCAGCGCCGCGACGATCTTTCCCGCAGTCACCGCCTCGATCAGCGCCTTTTCGTCGACGATCGGCCCGCGGGAGGTGTTCACCAGGATCGCCCCCGGCTTCATGCGTGCGATGTCGGCCGCACCGAGCAGCCCGCGCGTGCGGTCCGACAGCACCAGGTGGATGCTGACCGCGTCGGAACGCGACAGCAGGTCCTCCTTCGACACCATCGTCGCCCCTGCCGCCTGGGCGCGCTCTGCCGTCAGGTTCTGGCTCCAGGCGAGCAGGGTCATGTTCAGCGCCTTGCAATAGCGCGCCATGTGCGAGCCAAGCCGCCCCAGCCCGATGATCCCCATTGTCTTGCCAGCGAGCGCATAGCCCACCGGCACGCCCTCCTGGAATTTTCCCGCGCGGATGTTGGCATCGCCGGCGGGGATGGCGCGCGCCGCGCTGATCAGCAGGCCGAGGGCCAGCTCCGCGGTGGCGGCCTCGCTGTTGGCGTCCGCCGATCGTGTTGCACACGACCACGCCGCGCGCGGTGCAGGCCGTGGTGTCCAGCGAGGCGTTGCGCGCGCCGGTCATCCCGAGCATGCGCAGCTTCGGCAGCCGGTTGATCAGTGAACCGGGCAGCGGCGTACGCTCGCGCATCGACAGCACGATGTCGAAGTCGGCGAGCTGGCGCGCCGCGTCGTCCTCGCCGTCGAATGCATGCGCGAAGAACACCACCTCGGCGCGCGCCAGTAGCGGCGACCAGTCCGCGCTCTGCCTCGCCACCCCCTGCCAGTCGTCGAGCACCGCCACCTTGGTCATACCCGCCTCCCGATACGGACGCTACCGTGGAACGCGCCGGGCCGAGGTGCAAGGCAGTGGTCGGAGTGCAGCCGCCCTGGCAATCGTTGCGCTGGACGCGCCGTCGCGGGGGACAGCTGGCCGCCGCGCCCGCTGTGAACCCTGATCAGACGACCGCTTTGGCTCCTTTCGGTACTTGGCATATCTGATCAGCGTCCTTGCATCGGCATCAGAGATTGCCGACGCCGATTGGGGCGTCGTGGGCACTCCCAGAACATGCCTGGTATCGGCGAGAGTCTGCTGTTCGCTTGGGGGTTATTGCGGTGGTTCGGTATTTGCGACGAGGTTCGGGTTGGCCAGCGATGGCTGCATCCTGGGCGGCCGCCCGCAGAGATCGGACATCACGGTGAGATCGCCGATGTCGTCGTCGCCTCGCAGGTGGCGCAGCGCGGCTAGAACAGCCACCGGAGCGGCGGGAGGCCCAGCAAGAGGCGCCCGGCCATCTCGTAGGTGCGCAGCGTGCCCACCACGTGCTGGTTCATCGTCAGCACGTCGCGCAGGCAGCGATCGAGCGGACCCTTCTGATACACCGCCGTGCCGCCGGCAGCCTTGAAGACCAGCTGCACCACATCGACGCAGGCACCGACGACGTAGGTGTGCGCGGTGAAGAAGCGGGCAAGCTGCGCCGGCGTGAGTTCTCCGCCGGCGACCAGAGCATCCCACAGATCGCCGATGACCTCGAACAGATAGGCACGGGCAGACACAAGCTGGGTGTCGGCACGCCCCACCGCGTCCTGAATGAACACATCGTCGCGCATCAGCTTCGACGGCTCGGGGTGCTCACCGACCGTATAGCGGCGGGCGGTCTTCTGCGTGGCCGTATCGATCAGCACGTCGAGCGCGTGGCGCGCGATTCCCAGCGCCACCGGCGACGCCTTCGTCGCGAACATGAACGGGAACGCATACAGTGGGCCGGGGCGCCTGACGACGTTCGGATCCTGGAAACTGAAGGTCTGCTCGGCCGGAACGAACACATCCTTGACCAGCAGGTCGTTGCTGCCGGTGCCGCGCAGGCCGGTGGTGTACCACGTGTCGAGGATTTCGCATTGCGACAGCCGCAGGACGCACTGGCGGGTCTCTGGCACGCCATTGGCATCCATCACCGGCGTGCCGTCCGCCATCACGACACAGCCCACCCAGACCCATTCGCAATGGCGGCAGCCGCTGGCGAACGGGAACCGTCCGCTGACGCGATAGCCGCCGGTCACCCGCAATGCCTGGCCGGTCGGCGTGGCCGTTGCCGCGGTGCCGTACTGCAGGTCCGGATACATGCGTCGCCCGACGTCCTGGTCGAGGAAGGCGGTGATGTAGCCGCCGTCGCAGTTGATCATGGCGCACCAACCGACCGAGGCGTCGGCCATGGCCAACGCCTCCAGCACGCGGAACTGCGTCAGCGGGTCGAGTTCCGGGCCGCCCCACGCCCGCGGCATCGCCATGCCGAATACCCCGGCCTGCTTCAGCGCGTCCACAATCGAGGCGGGCAGCCGGCGTTCGCGTTCGATCTCTTCGCTCGCTGCCCGGATCTGCGGTGCCAGTGCTATGGCGGCGTGCAGCACCGGAGCCTCGCCAGGCTCGGCCTGGCCTGCTTGTTTTGTCATTACTCAATTCCCCCCTGTTTTATTTTAAATAACTCCCAGCATACGGCGCGACGTCGGATGTTGGTCAACATTTTCTCTCTGGGCAGCAAGGAACGAGCGCGCCTCAGCCGGGCGGCACGGTCTCCTGCGGGTAAGGCAGCCATGGCCCCCAGAGCCTTGCCGGCAGCAGGGGCAACGCAGCGACCGCGAGCAGCAGGGTCAGGCGCTTTGCCGTGGGATGGGCCAGCACCGAGCGCGCGAGCCAGGCCCTGCCCTCGCCCAGCCGGCCGCCGCGAACCAGTTCGCGGCCGACGGTCCAGGCGTTCTCAGCCTCCGTCCGGCGGATCAAGCCGGCTAGCCGCGCGGCGCCAAATCGCGCGACCAGGGTCGGATTGCCGAAGATCGCCGCCATGCAGGGCGAGAACGAAGCCGGGTCGCAGGCAGCGCGCCGGAAAGCCCCCGATGCGTGCTGGCGGACATGCAGCACCGGCGACCGGCCGGGCGCCGCCGCGAACGGCCCCTGCAGCGCGATGCGGATCAGGTATTCCCAGTCTTCGCCGTAGCGCAGCGCCGGGAGAAAGCCGCCGGCCCGCCGCGCCGCGCCGGCGCGGATCAGCACATGGCCGCCATTTGCGAACAGATTCCGCACCAGGAGCCGGCGCAGGATATCGCCGGACGGCGGCCACCTGATCGTCCCGGTATCGACAAAGGCGCAGGCCCCGCTGGCTGCCACCGCCGGCTGATGCGCGTCGAGTGCCGCCGCGAGCCGTGCCAGTGCATCGGGTGCCAGCCGGTCGTCGGCATCGAGGAAGAGCACTGCGTGTTCCTTCCCCGCTGCCTCGTCCCGCGACAGGAGGGGGAAGATGGGACCAACGCCCACTTCTGTCGGGCGGGGGACGGGGGCTATGCCGCAAAGCTCGGCGAAGCCGCGGTTGCGGGCCGCCGAAACGCCGGCATTGTCCTGCCGGATCAGCCTGATGCGTGGATCGTCGAACGCCGCGACCACCGCGCCGGTGCTGTCGGTCGAGCCGTCGTCGACCACCACCAGCCGCCAGTCGCGATGCGTCTGCGAACGCACCGACGCCACCGCGTCCGCGATCCAGTGCGCCGCATCATAGGCCGGAATGACAACGCCGATGTGCACGCCGCCAGCGTGCACATCGACGGTTAACTTGGGGCTTACGCCTCGGTCTGGTGCGCGACGCCCTTCTCGGCGAGCAGCGTCTCGAGCTCACCCGACTGGAACATCTCGGTGATGATGTCGCAGCCGCCGACGAACTCGCCCTTGACGTAGAGCTGCGGAATGGTCGGCCACTGCGAGAACTGCTTGATGCCCTCGCGCAGTTCGGCGTCCTCAAGCACGTTGGCGGTCTTGAACGGCACGCCCATGTGGGTGAGGATCTGCACCACGCGCGCCGAGAACCCGCATTGCGGGAACATCGCGGTGCCCTTCATATAGAGCATCACCGGCGCCTGATCGATCTCGCTCTGGATGCGTTCGAACACTTCGTTGGCCATCGTTTAGACTCCTAGGGTCTTGTTCAATCGGGGGCCGAGGTTTGCAACGCGAGGGCGTGCAGCTCGCCCCCCATGCGGCCGCGCAGGGCCGCGTAGACGATCTGGTGCTGCTTGACGCGCGTTATGCCGCGGAACTGCTCCGACACCACGGTGGCGGCATAGTGGTCGCCGTCGCCGGCGAGGTCCTCGACGGTGACGCGGGCGTCCGGGATCGCCGCCTTGATCAGCGCCTCGATCTCATTGGCCGCCATCGCCATGCCGATCCTCCATCCAGGCCGGGAAGAAGCGTTCGTGCGCCCCGCGCAACGCCCGCACCGATATTGTGCCCCCGTCGGGCAGTGTCAAATCCTGTCCGCCGGATGTGCCGATCCGCACCGCCGGCAGCCCCGCTGCCTCGGCCGCACGGATCAGCGCCGCGGCGTCGGGCACCGCCAGCAGGTAGCGGCCCTGGTCTTCGCCGAACCAGTAGGCGTGGCTGGGAATTTCGCGCGGGCTGGTGGCGAGGCGGATGCCCGTCAGCCCCGCCATCGCCATCTCGGCCACCGCGACCAGCGTGCCGCCATCGGAGACATCGTGGCAGGCCCGCACGGTGCCGGCGAGGATCTGCGCACGTACGAAGTCGCCGGTGGCGCGTTCGGCGGCCAGGTCGACCGGTGGCGGCGCGCCATCCTCGCGCCCGGCGATCTCGCGCAGCCAGAGCGATTGCCCGAGCCAGCCTTTGGTGGCACCGACCAGCACGATGTCGAGCCACGGTCCGACCGCGATGCCCACCGCCTTCGCCGCATCGTCCAGCACACCGAGCCCACCGATCACGGGCGTGGGCAGGATAGCGCGCACCACGCCCGAGGGGTCGCGCGTCTCGTTGTAGAGGCTGACATTGCCGGACACGATCGGGAAGTCGAGTGCCTCGCAGGCCGCCGCCATGCCGCGGATCGCGGCGGCGAACTGACCCATCACCTCGGGCCGCTCGGGGCTGCCAAAGTTCATGTTGTCGGTCAGTGCCAGCGGCCGCGCGCCGACCGCGGTGAGGTTCCGCCACGCCTCGGCCACCGCCTGCTTGCCGCCCTCCTCGGGATCGGCGGCGCAGTAGCGGGGGGTGCAGTCGGTGGTCAGCGCCAGCGCCCGCGGCAGATCCTCGAGCTTCACCACCGCGGCGTCCGCCGTACCAGGCCGCTTCACCGTCTGGCCGCCGACCGTGCTGTCGTACTGGTCCCAGACCCAGGCGCGCGAGGCGAGGTCCGGGCAGGCGATCAACTTCCACAGCGCGCCGGTCAGACCGACCCTGTCCTCCACCTTGGTGGAGTTGACCGGCTCGCGCTTCTGGGTTTCCGAGGTCGGCCGGTGATACAGCGGTGCCTGGTCAGCCAGCGGCCCCAGCGGAATGTCCGCCTCCACCGCACCCCGGTGGCGCACGACGATGCGCCCGGTGTCCGTGAGATGGCCGATGACCGCGAAGTCCAGCTCCCACTTCTCGAAGATGGTGCGCGCCACGTCCTGCCGATCGGGACGCAGCACCATCAGCATGCGCTCCTGGCTTTCCGACAGCATGAACTCATAGGCGGTCATGCCGGTCTCGCGCGCCGGCACCTGGTCGAGATCAAGCTCGATGCCGACGCCGCCTTTGCCGGCCATCTCGACCGAGGAGCTGGTCAGGCCGGCAGCCCCCATGTCCTGGATGGCGACAATCGCGTCGGTCGCCATCAGCTCGAGACACGCCTCGATCAGCAGCTTCTCGGTGAACGGGTCACCGACCTGGACCGTGGGACGCTTTTCCTCGGCGTCGGCGGCGAACTCGGCCGAAGCCATGGTGGCGCCGTGGATGCCGTCGCGCCCGGTCTTCGAGCCCACGTACACCACGGGATTGCCGATGCCGGCCGCCGCCGAGAGGAAAATGCGGTCCTTCGGCGCGATACCGACGGTCATTGCGTTGACCAGCGGATTGCCGTCGTAGGCCGGGTGGAAATTGATCTCGCCGCCGACCGTGGGTACGCCGACGCAATTGCCGTAGCCGCCGATGCCGCGCACCACGCCGTCGACGATCCGCTTCGTCATCGGGTTGTCCGGCGAGCCGAAGCGCAGCGCGTTCAGGTTGGCGATCGGCCGGGCGCCCATGGTGAAGACGTCGCGGAGGATGCCGCCGACGCCGGTCGCGGCACCCTGGTAGGGCTCGATGAAGCTCGGATGGTTGTGCGACTCCATCTTGAACACGGCGGCGAGCCCGTCGCCGATATCGACCACGCCGGCGTTCTCGCCCGGACCGTGGATCACCCACGGCGCCTTGGTCGGCAGCTGCCGGAGCCACACGCGGGACGACTTGTAGCTGCAATGCTCCGACCACATGACGCTGAACACGCCGAGTTCGGTCAGCGTCGGCGTGCGGCCCATGATTTCGAGGACGCGCGCGTACTCGTCGGCTGAGAGGCCGAACTCGGCGGCGAGCGCCTGGGTTACCGTGCGGGGCGGGCTATTGTCGCGCATGTGGTGCGGACCGGTATAGCGGGCGCGCCGATGCGCCGCCATCCTGCGGGGTCACGCAGGATGTTGCCCGCTGGATGCCGCGGCCCAGCCACGGAACAGACCGCGCGTCGCGTCGTCCATCGGAAAGAAACTCTCGATCCGCAGCTCCTGCAGCGTGACGTCCTGTGGCGTACCGAGCGTCGTTATGGTGGTGAACAGGCGGAGCATCGCAGCGCCCTTGCGAAAATGCATCGGCAGCACGGGGCCGTCAGCGGCGAGCGGTGCGGTCTGTGCCATGACGGCGCGCACGTCCGCGTAGCCTAGCAGCCGCTGCAGCAGCCCAGCGGTTTCGGCGGTGCCGTCCGCGACGGCGTCGGACTCCACAGTGCGGAGAAAGTATCGGACGACGTCCGGCCAGTTCGCGAGGTGCGGCCGCAGCACGTCTGGAGCGACCAAGGCGTCGGCCAGATTGAGCGCGACGCCCGGCGCCAGCGGCCCGATCAGGAACTCGACCAGGGCGCCCGCACCCTGGTTCGCCTGCAGCACGTTCCAGCGACGATCGACGACGACGGCGGGATACGGCTCCTGCTGGGACAGTATGTAGCCGAGGGCGTCGCGGATGGGGCCGAGCGCCGGCGCGCCGAGCTCGGTTTCGCTCCACACCGGCGCATAGCCCGCGGCGAGCATCAGCTCATTGGCCGACCGCAGGGGCACATCGAGCGCCGCCGCCAGGCGCAGCACCATCTCGCGGCTCGGCCTGGTCCGGCCGAGCTCCAGGAAGCTGACGTGGCGCTGCGAGCAGTCCGCCGCCAGCGCAAGCTGAAGCTGCGACAGGCCGCGCCGCCTTCGCCACCAGATGAGACGCGATGCAAAGCCGGGCGGAGTGCTCATAACTACCTGGCACGTAGTTGATCGGTGCTTGCTGCGCCGGATAGTGCACAGGCCGAACCACGGCGCAACGCGAGGTCGCTGATGAAGGTCGCATTTGCCGGATCGTTCGCCGCCCGGATCGCAGCGCCGGTGCGCGCGCAGCTGTCGCTTCCATGCGAGTTCGTGGTGGACGATGACGAGACTGCGATCGGCGCGCGCCTGCACGATGCCGATGTGCTGGTCTCGATGGCATTCTCGGCGCAAACTGCGCTGGCCGCGCCAAGGCTGCGACTGGTGCAGGTTCCGGGCGCCGGGCTCGATCGCATCGATCGCCGGGCACTGCGACCGGGCATGCAGCTCGCGAACGCCTACGGTCATGAAACCGGCATCGCCGAGTACATCATGGGTGCGATGATCGCCCTGACGCGATCTTTTTCGCGGCTCGATACCGCGCTGCGTCAGGGTCGATGGGAAAGCCAGTGGGCAGTCGGCCAGGCTGCACCGCCACTCTGGCCCGAGTTGGCAGGCAAGACCCTCGGCATCCTGGGCTTCGGTCACATCGGACAGGCGCTCGCTCGCCGTGCGACGGCGTTCGATATGCAGGTGGTCGCCGTGCGACGACACGCCCAGCCGGACCCGCCGGACGGCGTTGCGCTGATCGCTGGACCAGAGCGGCTGGATGACGTTCTCCGCCAAGCCGACTACCTCGCCATCACGCTGCCGCTGTCGCCGGAGACGCGCGAGCTGATGGACGCGCGACGCCTGTTGCTGCTGCGACCGTCCGTGTTCCTGATCAACGTCGGGCGCGCCGAGATCTGCGATGAAACGGCACTCTACAACGCACTTGCGTCGGGTCGGATCTCCGGTGCGGCGCTCGATGTCTGGTATCGCTACCCGACCTCGACCGAGCCGGCACCACCGGCGACACAGCCGTTCCACACGCTGCCGAACGTGATCATGACCCCGCATGTCTCCGGCTGGACCGAAGGCATGCTCGATGCGCGCGCGCGGCTGATCGCCGAGAACATCGCGCGGACCGCGCGCAGCGAACCACCTCTGAGCGCCATCGATCCAGCGTGCTGATGCACGTCGCATCCACAGCACTGGGGTCGTGCCACTACGGCGCTATCTTCGGCACCGCCACGGTTGCGCTGACCGGTGGCGGCGCGGCGGGACCGTGGGTGGCGGGCGTACATTCACGATGCCACTGGCAGCTACCGTCTCGCCTTCCTGCTGGCGATCGCGGGCTGTGCCGTGTCGGTGACGGCCGTATGGATCGCAGCGCCGCGCCGGGTGCGGCTGGTGCCCGGCCGCAGGGTGACCGGTACCTAGGCAAGCGAAGATGTGTGCCATGCCGGTTGCCGGCAATCTGGGCCATGGGGAGAGGTGTGCAGCGGCCCGAACCCCTGCTACCGGGAGATGGTGCGGCCCAGCATCGGACCTCCAAGGATCGGTCTTCGGCACGCTTGGAGTGCCGCGTTGCGCAGTTTCCGACGTGGCGCCGCGGCATTTTTGCTCATCGTGCGCGAGCCTCATGGCGACGCCGGTTCGCCCTTCCATGGCGGAACAATTGCGTTCGGGCGGCCGGCACGGTGGGCCAGCTGAGGCGATTTGGCCGCCGTGCGCAGCCGCGCGCCGGTTCGGCGCGCCCGACGCCGACCCTCGGCACAGGAATGAGTTGTGGGCGACTCGCTAGGTCCCGATGCCGCCGAGTGCGAGGTATTTGATCTCGAGGTAGTCCTCGATCCCGTATTTCGATCCCTCGCGCCCGAGCCCGGACGACTTCATCCCGCCGAACGGCGCCACCTCGGTCGAGATGATCCCTTCGTTGATGCCGATGATGCCGTATTCCAGCGCCTCGGCCACGCGGAAGATCCGCCCCACGTCGCGCGCGTAGAAATACGACGCCAGGCCGAACTCGGTATCGTTGGCGAGCCTGATCGCCTCCTCCTCGGTCTTGAAGCGGAACAGCGGCGCCACCGGGCCGAACGTCTCCTCGCGGAAGATCATCGCATCGTTAGGCACGTTCGCCAGCACCGTCGGCTCGAAGAAGTTGCCGCCCAGCTGGTGGCGATGCCCGCCGGTCACCACAGTGGCGCCGCGCTCCAGTGCGTCCGCGATGTGCTCCTCGACCTTCTTCACCGCATCGGCATTGATCAGCGGCCCCTGGCTCACCCCGGGTTCCATGCCGTTGCCGACCTTCATTGCCTCCACTGCAGCCTTCAATTTGGCGGAGAACGCGTCGTAGACGCCGTCCTGCACCAGGATGCGGTTGGCGCACACGCAGGTCTGGCCGGTGTTGCGGTACTTGCTCGCCATTGCGCCGGCGACCGCCGCGTCGAGGTCGGCATCGTCGAACACGATGAACGGCGCATTGCCGCCAAGTTCCATGCTGGTCTTCTTGATCGTCGGCGCGCACTGCGCCAGCAGCTTCGCCCCCACCTCGGTGGACCCGGTGAAGGTGAGCTTGCGCACCAGCGGGTTCGATGTCAGTTCCGCGCCGGTCTCCCCGGAGGGTCCGGTGATGACGTTGCACACGCCCGCTGGCATCCCGGCGCGCTCGGCCAGCACCGCCAGCGCGAGGGCCGAAAACGGTGTCTGGCTGGCCGGTCGGATCACCCCAGTGCAGCCTGCCGCCCAGCCAGGTCCAGCCTTGCGCGTGATCATCGCTGCCGGGAAATTCCACGGCGTGATGGCGGCGAACACGCCGATCGGCTCCTTCAGCACCAGGATACGGCGACCCTTGGCGTTCTGCGGAATGGTGTCGCCGTAAATCCGCTTGCCCTCTTCGGCGAACCATTCGATGAAGCTCGCCGCGTAGGCGATCTCGCCCTTGCTCTCGGCGAGCGGCTTGCCCTGCTCGGCGGTCATGATGACCGCGAGGTCGTCGGCGTTCGCCAACATCAGGTCGTTCAGCCGCCGCAGGATAGCAGCGCGATCCTTCGCCAGCATCGCCCGCCACGGCCCTTGGGCACGATGCGCCGCCTCGATGGCGCGCCGCGTCTCGGCCGCGCCAAGCGCCGGAACCTCGCCGATCGGCTCGCCGGTGGCCGGGTTCTTCACCACGATGGTGCGGCCGCTGTCGGCCTGCAACCACTTGCCGTCAATGCAGTTCGCCTGACGGAACAGCGTCGGGTCGTTCAGCGGCAGCGGTGAGGTGGGATTCAACATGGCGGGGTCCTCCTTCGCCAGGAATATCCGCCCAAGATAGGACGGCCGGGGCGGCCTGTCAGCGCCCCGGCCAGGCTATCACCAGCGTGCCTCAGGCGCGGGCTCCGGACGCAGCCGGTAGCCGCCGCCTTCGGTCACCAGGAGCGCCGGATTGGTCGGATCCGCTTCGATCTTCTGGCGCAGCCGGTAAATGTGCGTCTCCAGCGTGTGGGTCGTCACCGTGGAGTTGTAGCCCCATACCTCGTGCATGAGGATCTGCCGGTTCACCGCCGAGTCGGAGCGGTACAGGAACTTCAGCACCGCCGTCTCCTTGTCGGTGAGGCGGATGCGGCGGTTCTTCGCCGCGTCGTGCAGCAGTTTCTTCGCCGGGCGGAAGGTGTACGGTCCGACCGGGAACACCACCTGCTCGCTGCGGTCGAACACGCGCAGCTGCGCACGCAGGCGCGCCAGCAACTCGGCGGCGCGGAACGGCTTGGCGACGTAGTCCACCGCGCCCGAATCGAGGCCGCGCACCACGTCGGTCTCCTCGACCGCGCCGGTTAGCATAATGATCGGCATGCTGTGGCCATTGCGGCGCAGCCGCGCGCAATAGTCGCGGCCGTCGCCATCGGGCAAGCCGATGTCGAGGATGATCGCATCGAAATGCGCATCTTCGTCGGCCAGAACCCTGTCCGCGCCCTCGATGTCCGGCACGGGGGTCACGACGAATTCGTTGGTTTCGTCGAGATGCTCCGCAAGCAAGTTGCGCAGGGTCTCATCGTCCTCAACGATCAGTATCGGTCTCCGATTCGGCACGGTCGCTACTCCCCCAGTGCATGTTTCGTCGGACGAATAAAGGACGTGATTTCGTGGCGAAAATGGGTCATCGCCTGTCGCTTTCGCGTGAGTTCCCGCGAGATGCGCGCGCTGGGATCAAGTCATCGCGATCAGTCGGACAGCGCGCCGGCCACCTCGAATCCGCCGTGCCAGATCATCGTCACCGCGACATACAGCACGATCAGCAGCCCCACCCAGGCGACCCAGCGCTGGCGCTCCAGCACGCGCGCCAGCAGATTCGCCGCGACGCCCATCAGCACGACCGACAACAGCAGGCCGATGACCAGCACCCAGGTTCGACCGCTTGCCGCGCCGGCCACCGCCAGCACATTGTCGAGGCTCATCGAGACGTCGGCCAGCACGATCTGCGTCATTGCCTGGCGTAGCGTCTTGCGTTCCTCCGTCGCCTGCGCCGCGTGGCTGCGCGCCTGGCGCAGCTCGCGGAACATCTTCCAGCAAACCCAGAGCAGCAGCAGCCCGCCGGCGAGCAGCAGGCCAATGATCGCCAGCAACTGCAAGGCAATGGCGCCCAGCGCGATGCGGATCACCGTCGCGCCCAGGATGCCCAGCAGGATGGCAGGACGCTTCTGCCGGTCGGGCAGGCCGGCCACCGCCAGACCGACCACCACGGCGTTATCGCCGGCCAGCGTGACGTCGATCAGAATCACCTGGGCCAGGGCCGCGAGGTCCTGGGTCAGCGAGATCTCGTCCATGCGGTCAATGCCCTTGTCAGTCGCCGGCACGCCGGTCTAGCTGACCCCTCACCAGCACGGGACAGGGCAGCGATGGTTCCCCGTTACACCAGGCCAGAGATGGAGGCCATCTGGGCGCCGGCCAACCGCTACCGCATCTGGTTCGAGATCGAGGCGCTGGCGGCCGAGGGCATGGCGCGGATCGGGGTCATCCCAGAGGGTGCTGCGCGTGCCATCCGCGAAAAGGGCGGGGCGAAGCTCGCCGGTATCGGACCGGCCGACATCGAGCGCATCGATGCGATCGAGCGCGATACGCGGCATGACGTGATCGCCTTCCTGACCTGGCTGGCGGAAGCGATCGGCGATGACAGCCGGTTCGTGCATCTCGGCCTCACCAGCTCGGACGTGTTGGACACCTGCCTCGCGGTGCAGCTGACGCAGGCCGCCGATCTGTTGCTGAAGGATCTCGACGCTGTGCTGGCGGCGCTGAAGGCGCGCGCGTTCGAGCATCGGCACACGGTGACCATCGGCCGCAGCCACGGCATCCACGCGGAACCTACGACGTTCGGACTGAAACTGGCGGGCCATTATGCCGAGTTCGCCCGTGGCCGGGCGCGGCTGGCGGTCGCACGCACCGAGGTGGCGACGGCGGCGATCAGCGGGCCGGTCGGCACCTTCGCCTCGGTCGATCCGCGGGTCGAGGCGTATGTCGCGGACCGGCTCGGCCTGGCGCCGGAACCGGTCTCCACCCAGGTGATCCCGCGCGATCGCCATGCGATGTTCTTCGTCACGCTGGCGGTGATCGCGTCGGGCGTCGAACGGCTGGCGACCGAGGTGCGGCACCTGCAGCGCAGCGAGGTGCGCGAGGCGGAGGAGTTCTTCCATCCGGGGCAAAAGGGTTCGTCCTCGATGCCGCACAAGCGCAACCCGGTGTTGAGCGAGAACCTGACCGGCCTGGCGCGCATCGTGCGCGCCGCCGCGGTGCCGGCGCTGGAGAACGTCACGCTGTGGCACGAGCGCGATATCTCGCACTCCTCGGTCGAGCGGGTGATCGCACCGGACGCGACGATCGCGCTGGATTTCGCGCTGGTACGGCTGGCCGGGATGATGCAGCGGCTGGTGGTGCATCCCGAGCGCATGGCGGCCAATCTCGCGAGCCTGGGCGGCGTGGTGTATTCCGGCGACGTGCTGCTGGCGCTGGCCAAGGCCGGCATCTCGCGAGAGGACGCCTACGCGATCGTGCAGCGCAACGCGATGGCGACGTGGGAAAGGCTGGGCACCCCAGACGCGCGCAGCTTCCGCGACAACTTGCTGGCGGACCCGGAGGTGGCACGCGCCGTGCCGGCGGCGGAGCTCGATGTGGTGATGGACGGGCAGATGCACCTGGCGCAGGTGGACCGGATCTTTGCGCGGGTGTTCGGGTAGAGGGAGGAAGAGACAATGCACGATGTCACCGGCACATGGCGCCTGGCCGCCGCTAAGTCGCAGGACGCCGACGGGAAGCCGCTGCCGTTGCCATACGGGCCACAGGCGATCGGCCGCATCGTGTTCACCGCCGAAGGACGCATGATGGCAGCGCTGTCCGACGGGCGGCGCGAACTGCCGGCCGGCGCCAAGCGCGAATACGGCGGCTATTGCGGCGACTACACGTTCGACGGCAAGACGCTGACCACGCAGGTGGATGCCTCGCCCAATCCCGCCTACATCGGCACCGCGCAGGTGCGCGGCGTGCGCTTCGAAGGCGAGCGGATGGTGCTGCTGCCGCCGCCGCGCGAGATCGACGGCGTACTGCATCACCGCGAGCTGACCTGGGAGCGCATCAGCCCGGTCTGACGCCCGCGCCAACACCTGATCCGGCGGCAGCACTTCGGCGCCCAGACCGAGCTGCTACGCCTCCTGCGCCGACAGCGTCTGGCCGGTCAGTGCGGCCGAGGCCGGGCCGTCGATCGCCGCGATCACCGGTACCTCGATGGCCAGCAGGTTCGTCAGCAGCGCACGCTCTTACCAGTGCACGCGGTCGAGCGCGTTGGCGGCGATGCCTCGGGTCAGCGACCACGTGTCGGTGCTCGCACGGATGCCGGAGTTGAACGTGATCATGGCTGCCTCTCGAACGCCTTGCCTGCGCTGGGCCAGCGATTGGCACCGAACAGCATGGCACGCCGGCCGTGCGGCGCGGCGATGTCGTAGACGACAAAGTCCGACTGTTCGAAGCGCTGTCGCAACGCGGCGATTGGCGCGGGCACCATGCGTTCATGCGCCTCCACGACGTACAGGATCGGATTGGCAGGATAGACCCGGCTCCATATCGGCGACGATTTCGGCGATCGGCGGGCGAGTACGGCCGAGATCAAGCCCGGTCGTAGCGTCCAGCGCGTCGGCCCACGGTGGGGCGAGGAAGACGACCAGGTGGTGGTGGGCAGCGAACCGGTGCCGTTCGAACTGTTCGCGGTAGTTTCCCTCGATGCGTTCGATCGGGCGGTCGAGCAGCGCAAGATTGCGCGAAGTCAGCGCGAAGACCGTGGGGTCCAGCTCGAAGCCGCGCGCGGTCGCGGTCGGGACGTGGCGCAGAACCCAGTAGAGGCCGTTGCAAGAGCCGGCAAACGGATCGAGCACGCCGAAGCTGGCGCCATCAGGCGCCGCCTGGACGCGACGCGCGATATCTCCGCGTCCGACCGCTTCGAGGGTCGTGCGTCCCAGCAGGCGCACGCCGCGCGCGTGCCACTCGGATGGCTTCATGCCGAAGATCGAGAGGTAGTCGGGGTCGTCGAAACTGTCGCGTCCGAACTGTTCGACCTCCCACAGGTCCAGCACCTGATTGCGTTTGGCGGGGCTCAGCAGGAAGTCGCGGTCGTAGCGTGGCAACGATCCGGCACCAGCTGGCTTCGGCATCGAAAAGCACCCGTTCTGCGGCGACCGGATGTGTAGCCTGGCCAGACGGTGTCGTCATGCGCGGGACAGCCGGCCGGCGGCGGGCCAGGGACCGGAGGCGCTGCCGCGCTCCGCGCGGCCGGCCATTGTGGCCGAGGCGGCGGATCGGGGATAAGCGCCGCCGCATGTGCACCGTCGTCGTCCTGATCCGTCCCGGCCACGCTTGGCCGCTCGTGCTCGCTGCCAACCGCGACGAGATGCTGGAGCGCGCCTGGGAGCCGCCCGCGGCGCACTGGCCGGACCGGCCGGAGGTGGTCGCCGGCCGGGACCGCTCGGGCGGCGGCACCTGGATGGGGATCAACCGTGCCGGCGTGGTCGCCGCAGTGCTGAACCGGCCGGGCAGCCTGGGACCGGCGGCCGGCAAGCGCAGCCGCGGCGAGCTGCCGCTGCGGGCGCTGGCGCACGCCGATGCGGACGCCGCGGCGTCGGCGATCGGCGCGTTGGATGCCGGCGAGTGGCGCAGCTTCAACCTGGTGCTGGCCGATCGCGGCGGTGCGATCTTCGTCCGCGGCCTGGGCCACGGCCGCCCGCAGGCGGAGCGGTTGTCACCCGGCCTGCACATGGTCACCGCCCACGACCCCGACGATCCTGAAAGCCCCCGCGTCGCCCGGCACCTGCCCCGGTTCCGCGCCGCCGCACCGCCCGAGACCGACGACTGGCACAGCTGGCGGGCGGTCCTTGCCGACCGCTCCGGCGAGCCGGGCGAGCAGCTCAACGTGGAGGCACGCGGCGGCTTCGGCACAGTCTGCTCGTCGCTGCTGGCCGTTCCCGACGGCGGCCCGCCGGTCTGGCTGTTCGCTGCCGGTCCGCCCGACGAGGCGCCGTTCGTCCCGGTCGGCTGAACGCCGCCGGCATGGCGGCTCCGGCCATGCGCTGCTATACCCGGCACACTCGCCCAGAAGGGGATCGTGATGGCCCGTCGCCGCCAGCTCTACGAAGGGAAGGCCAAGATCCTGTTCGAGGGTCCCGAGCCCGGCACGCTCGTGCAGTACTTCAAGGACGATGCGACCGCCTTCAACGCGCAGAAGAAGGGCATCATCACCGGCAAGGGGGTACTCAACAACCGCATCAGCGAATACCTGATGATGCGGCTGACCGAGATCGGCGTGCCCAACCACTTCGTCCGGCGGCTCAACATGCGCGAGCAGCTGATCCGCGAGGTGGAGATCATCCCGCTCGAGGTGGTGGTCCGCAATGTCGCCGCCGGCAGCCTGTCGAAGCGCCTGGGCATCCCGGAGGGCACAAGGCTGCCCCGTTCGATCATCGAGTACTACTACAAGAACGACGCGCTCGAGGACCCGATGGTGTCCGAGGAACACATCACCTGCTTCGGCTGGGCGAACACCGCCGACCTCGACGATATCGTCGCATTGACGTTGCGAATCAACGACTTCCTGACCGGTCTTTTCCTGGGAGTCGGCATCACGCTGGTCGATTTCAAGCTGGAGTTCGGCCGCCTCTGGGAGAACGAGGAGATGCGCATCGTGCTCGCCGACGAGATCAGCCCGGACAACTGCCGGCTGTGGGACAGCAAGACCAACGAGAAGATGGACAAGGACCGCTTCCGCCGCGACCTGGGCAAGGTCGAGGAGGCCTATCAGGAGGTCGCCAAGCGCCTCGGCATCCTGCCCGAGGCCGGCGTGCGCGACATGAAGGGTCCGGAGCTGATGCAGTGAAGGCCACCGTGACGGTGATGCTGAAGCCGGGGGTGCTGGACCCACAGGGCAAGGCGATCGGCCACGCTCTGCACACGCTGGGATTTTCCGCGGTCGGCGAAGTGCGGGCGGGGAAGGTGATCGAGCTGGAGCTGGCCGAGAGCGATCCCGAACGCGCGCGAGTTGCCGCCGAGGAGATGGCACGGAAGCTGCTCGCCAACACGGTGATCGAGAGCTTCCGGGTGTCGGTGGATGGCTGACCGCCTGCACTGCGCGTCACTGAGAGCGCGGCGAAGCAAACCCAGGGTCGTTGCGCGCCTCCACCGACATTGCTTCCTCGCTACACTCCTCGCGATCACGGTGGTACCCAGCCTTGGCCACGCCCAGCCGGCTACCAATCCGAACTGGAAGCAGATGACCTCGAAGCAGCTCGCCGCTGCCTGTCACGCGTCCGACGCGGCGCAGCACGCCACCTGCATCGGCTATGTTGCCGGCATCTACGACCTGCAGTTCGCCCCCACCCCGCCGCGCGGCGTCTGCCCGCCGGAGAACTTCACGCCCGACCTGCTTGCCCAGGTGGTCACCGCCTATGCCGACACCCACGAAGACGGCCCGGCGCCTGCCGCCATCGGCCAGGCGATCGTCCGCTTCTTCCCCTGCACCGAGCAGCACAGATGAGGACCGGCATCGTCATCTTCCCCGGTATCAACCGCGAGCGCGACATGGCGACCGCGCTGCGCCGTTCGGGCGCCGAACCGCGGATGATCTGGCACCAGGAGACCGACCTCTCCGGGCTTGATCTTGTGGTGATTCCTGGCGGCTTCTCGCACGGCGACTATCTGCGCTGCGGCGCCATGGCGGCGCATTCGCCGGTGATGTCCGCGGTGCGCGACCATGCGTCCCGCGGCGGCTGGATCCTGGGTGTGTGCAACGGCTTCCAGATCCTCACCGAGGCCGGGCTGCTGCCCGGTGCGCTGCTGCGCAACGCCTCGCTGCGCTTCCTGTCGATGGACTGTCACCTGCGCGTCGAACGCTCGGACACCGTGTTCACCAGCCAGTATCAGCGCGGCGAGGTGTTCCGCGCGGTGCTGGCGCACGGCGACGGCAACTACTTCGCCGACGATGCAACGCTGGACCGGCTGGAAGGCGAGGGTCTGGTGGCGCTCCGCTACGTCACCCCCGCCGGCGAGCTGGCACCCGAAGCCAACCGCAACGGCAGTGCCCGCGCGATCGCCGGTATCCTGTCTGGCAATCACCGCGTGCTGGGCCTGATGCCGCATCCCGAGGATCTGGTGGACCCGCTGATGGGCGGCACCGACGGCAAGCCGCTGTTCGACGCGCTGGCGGCGGCGTAGCGACCCCCTGCTGCAAGCAAGACACGAGGACGAATGACGACTTCCAATGCGAGCCGCGTATGCACCGGGACGATCGAGCTCGATGCGCTGGTGATCGGTGCGGGATTCGCCGGCCTCTACCAGCTGCTGCGCCTGCGCGACCATCTCGGCCTGTCGGTGAAGGCACTCGAGGCCGGCGGCGGCGTCGGCGGCACCTGGTACTGGAACCGCTACCCCGGGGCGCGGTGCGATTCCGAAAGCCACGTCTACTGGTACACGTTCTCGCCGGACCTGATGCAGGAATGGCAATGGTCCGAGCGCTATCCCGGCCAGCCCGAGATCATGCGCTATCTCAACTTCGTCGCCGACCGCTTCGACCTGAAGCGCGACATCCGGTTCGACACCCGCGTCGTCGCCGCGCAATTCGACGAGGATACCGATCGCTGGATGGTACGCACCGAGGCAGGCGAGAGCTACGCGGTCCGCTACCTGATCAGTGCGGTCGGCTGCCTGTCCACCGCCAACGTGCCGGAGTTTCCCGGGCTGAACGATTTCCGCGGCAACTGGTACCACACCGGCCACTGGCCGCACGAAGGCGTGGACTTCGCGGACAAGCGCGTGGGGATGATCGGCACCGGTTCCACCGGCATCCAGGCCGCACCGGTGATCGCCGCCCAGGCGGCGCATCTGACGGTGTTCCAGCGCACCGCGAACTATTCGGTTCCGGCGCGCAACGAGCCGCTGACCGCGGAATTCCAGCGATACATCAGGCAGCACGCCAGCGAGATCCGCGCCGTCACGCGCGAGACGCTCAACGGCATGGGATTCCGGATTGAGCCGCGCCTTGCGGTGGACACCCCGCCCGAGGAACGTGAAAGGATATACGAGGCGGCATGGGAGCGTGGCGGACTGCAGTTCAGGGCCGCGTTCCAGGACATGATGGTGGACAAGGCGGCGAACGATACGGCTGCCGACTTCATCAAGCGCAAGATCCGCTCGATCGTGAAGCACCCGGCGACGGCGGCCATCCTGTCGGACATCGATCATCCGTATGCAGCGAAGCGACCGCCGATCGATACCGATTACTTCGAGACTTACAACCGTCCCAACGTGACGCTGGTGGACGTGAAGGCCACGCCAATCACGCGCATCAGCCCGGCGGGCGTCTGCACCACGAAAGCCGAGTACCCGCTGGACATTATCGTCTTCGCCACCGGCTTCGATGCGATGACCGGGCCGCTGCAGCGGATCGATATCCGGGGGCGTCATGGCGTCGCACTGCGCGAGGTATGGGCCGCGGGACCGCGCAACTACCTTGGCCTGCAGGTTGCCGGGTTTCCCAATCTGTTCACCATCACCGGGCCTGGCAGTCCGTCGGTACTGTGCAACATGCCGGTCGCGATCGAGCAGCACGTGGACTGGATCACCGACTGCATCGAGCACATGCGGGCGAAGGGGCTGCACCGGATCGAGCCGGTGCAGGAAGCGGTGGATCGCTGGGTCGAAGAGGTCAACGACGCCGCGGGCAAGACGCTGCTGCCGCTGGCGAAGCATTCCTGGTACCACGGCGCCAATATTCCGGGAAAGCCTCAGGTGTTCATGCCATATGCCGGCGGCATGGTGCGCTATCGCGAGATCTGCGACAGCGTGGCGCGACGGGATTACGAGGGGTTTGCCTTGTCTTAAGCCATGACGGCTCTCATCGGCGAAAGCCACCCGCGATTGCACTGATCCGGGCAGCGACGCACGGCTGCCAGTTCAAGTGATCGTCCTGGTTAGATCCCCTCGCCCTACATTCGCCAATCCTCTAGCCTGGGCTCACACCAAGGCCAGGGTCAAAGGAGCACGCACATGGATTTCGGCGCGTCGATGTTTTTCACCGACTACTCGATGACCTCGGCAGAACTCGCCCAGGCACTGGAAGCCCGCGGTTTCGAATCCGTGTGGGCACCCGAACACTCCCACATCCCGACCTCGCGCCGCTCGCCGTTTCCGGGCGGCGGCGATCTGCCGAAGCAGTATTACGACGCGATGGATCCGTTCGTCACGCTCACCGCGGCAGCGATGGCGACCAAGCGCCTCAAGGTCGGCACCGGCGTGTGCCTGGTGAACCAGCGGGATCCGATCCAGACCGCGAAGCTGGTGGCCTCGATCGACCAGGTCTCCGCCGGGCGCTTCCTGTTCGGCATCGGCGTCGGCTGGAATGCCGAAGAGATGGAGGACCACGGCACGGCGTTCGCCACCCGTGCCAAGCTGGTGCGCGAGCGAGTCGAGGCGATGAAGGCGATCTGGACCAAGTCGAAGGCGGAGTACCACGGCGAGTTCGTGAACTTCCCCGAGATGATGGCGTGGCCCAAATGCGTGCAGCAGCCGCATGCGCCGGTGATTGTCGGAGGCGCCTTTCCGCAGGCTGCGCGCCGGGCAGTCCGCTACGGCGACGGCTGGATTCCGCTCGCCGGGCGCGGCGACATCGTCACCGCGATCGGCAAGTTCCGCGAGATGCTGAAGGAGGCCGGCCGCGCCGAGGCGTCGTGCCCGATAACGCTGTTCGGCTGCGCCGACGACGCCGACGCGCTGAAACGTTACCGCGATATGGGCGTGGTGCGCGCCTGCGTCAGCCTGCCGGCGGCGAAGGGGGATACCGTGCTGCCGATGCTCGACAAGTGGGCCGGGCTGATCCGCCAGGTCAACAGCTGACCCCATTGCGGTCTTGAGGGGGCGGGCCGTTCCGCCCCTGCTGCCCGCCGCTCGATCAGACTAATGTCCGACTGGACGACGACGGTGCAGCTTTGCTGCGTCAGCGACCCACTTGTACCTTTCCGCCGATGGAATCCTCGGGATCGTCGCGACTGCTGACGGATGGCAGATCGTGAACGCCGCGACCGGCGAGCGGAGCGCGAGGAACTCAACCGGCTGCGGCGAGAGAACCGCCAGCTGCGGCTTGAGCGAGAGATACTCTCAAAGGTGGCGGCCTGGTTCGCTCGGGAGACGAACACGATCCCTCCGAAGAGTTCCGGTTCGTGAGCGACCACCAGGCGGCCTAGCCGATCGTCACCATGTGCCAAGCTGCTGGGTGTCTCCTCCAGCGGCTACTATGCTTGGGTGAAGCGACGACCATCGCGGCGGGCAGCATCGGATGCCGCGCTGATCGCAGAGATCCGTCCGGCGCATGCGGCCGCACGCGGCACCTATGGCGCACCGCGCATTCCTACAACCCGCGCCGCCGCCACTCCTCGATCGGATATCTCTCACCGATCAACTACGAGAGCCGGCATCACGCAACGGCAGGCAATCCCGACCGACACCAGCCTGCCGCCGTGCTCGGGCCCGTCATGGACAAGCCCTTCGGGCGGCCCCAAGAAGGGGCCGTCCTTGACCGCCGCTGTGCGCGGCAGCCGCACCGTCGTGCGGGCCGGGACGGAATGGCTCCGCCGGGGGCCGAACCAAAGAATATCACCAAACAGGAGGACGGCATGAAGTCAGACCACGTATCCCACGCTCACACCCATCCACGAAACCAGGGCAAGTCCAGTCCCGCCCTAGGTATATTCCGAGGGTAGGCTGATGGCGACGTTCCCGTTAATCTTTGATTAGCACCCCCGCCGAGTCCGGCAATGTCTTAGTGGGACTCATTGGGTGCTGGTCGGATTGTGCAACCCGAAACAGGATCGTCCCTGGTGAATCGAACTCCTTGGCTGCTAGAACGCGAACCTCCTGGGCATCGGAAGCCCAATCTGGCTGAGTTGCAACGCACAATAAGCGGTTCTCATACGATCTGGGATCAGCTTGCGGAACAGGCTTCACGCATGGCTAGCGAAGCGACCGATCCAAAAAGCCGCCACCTGATCGAAGAAATCGCCGAGCGTTATGAAGCGCTGGCAAGGCACTCGCGCACCGCAGCGCAGGACAACAGCACTTCGCGCTTACCGAGCCGTCCGGTCGGGCAGGATAGGTACCAACCGTAATAGACCCTACAATTCAGCGGAGGCTATACTGTGGCGGCTGTTTAGCTAGAAGCTGCGCATTTGGGGCGGCCTCGTTTCGGCCGGCGCGATGAAAAAAGTTTGCGGGCACGGCGAGTCTGCGCGATTCTGTCGGCGCGTGATGAAGGGCTGTGTCCGGACCGTAGAACTCCTTCACCACGGCCGCCGCCACGTGTTCGACTTCTTGTTCCCAGGAGACTTTCTGGGTCTAGACGGTTTTGGATACCACCAGATTTGCGATAGAAGAAGTAATACCGTATGTGGACGGCCCCTGGGGTTCAAGGCGGTTTGACACAGGACGGTTCGGGGTCGCGTGCGCTCATGTGTCCGACCTGTCAGTGCGGCTTCATGACCGCTGGCCCAGATGGCTTCCGCAAGCGAGTGCCAAACAAGACTGCGGCCTGATGTGGCCACAGGTATTAACGGCATGTCTCGCTTGTCGGCGCGACCGATGGTCATCTTGTGCTGGCCCTAAACCCCCGGCATCGACGCGCAGCTCAAGCGGCGACCGGCTGGCGCCGATACACCTCGCCACGCGCCATCATCGCCCACACGACGCGGGCGATCTTGTTGGCCAGCGCCACAGCAGCCAGCTTTCGCGGCTTGCGTGCGAGCAGCGCCAGCAGCCAAGCGGAGGCTGACGGCTTGCCTTCCCTGGCATGACGGATCACGGCCATGACGCCGACCACGAGCAGGCTGCGCAGTCTTTCGTTGCCAGCCTTGCTGATCCGGCCGAGGCGCTGCTTGCCGCCGGTCGAATGCTCTTTCGGCGTCAACCCCAGCCAAGCGGCGAAATGCGGCCCAGAGGCAAATGCCGTCGGTTCCACACCCAGCGCCAGGGTGATCGCCGTGATCGGGCCGATGCCTGGCACCTCGGCCAGCATCTGGCTGACCGGAGTTCGCCTTGTGCCGGGCGAGCAAGTCGGCATCGACAGCGGCGATCTGTCGGCCCAGCCCGGCACCGTGTTCGCCGATCCGCACAAACATGGCGCGTGCCACGGCCGGGATCGCCGGGTCCGCGGCCCGCTTGTCGAGCAAGGCCTGGACCTGGGCCGTGCCTTTGGCGGCGACACACCGAACTCGGCGGCATGCCCACGCAGCGCGTTGATGGCCTGCGTGCGCTGCGCCATCAGAATCTCGCGGTGCTTGAGAATGATCAGCTCGGCCTGATGCTGGGCGGTCTTGACCGCGACGGAGGGCATGCCCGGCCGCGACGCGGCGTCGTTGATTGCCTCGGCATCGGTTCGATCTTTTTGGCGCGCCTGACGAACGGCCTGACGTATTGCGCGGGGATCAGGCGCACCTGGTGGCCCAGCCGGGTCAGCACGCGGCCCCAATGGTGAGCACCGCCGCAAGCTTCCATAACCACCTCGGTGTTGTCGAGCTTACTGAAGACGGTCTCCACCTCCGCACGCTTAAGGTCGCGCCGCAGCACTGGACGCTCCTGGTCATCCACGCCGTGCAGCGTGAAAGCGTGCTTGGAGATGTCGATCGCAATGCGCTTAACCTCTCATCTGGACGGTTCCTTTTGGCGTTTCGACAGCCCAACCTTGGCATGCGATGCCGTGGGGCCGTCCACCCCAACAAGACTCTCTGATCAGAACCGGTGTGCCCAGTTGCGCAAGCCGATGGACATGATCGTCCAGGGCTGAGCCTCCAGCTTGTTCCCTGCGTGGCAGCAGTGGTCGATGAGAGCGTGGATGTGGTCGAACACACGGTTGGACGATCAGACCACCATTTCGCGGCCGCGCCCGATGCCGTCGTCGGAGGATCGTGTCTCCCATAGCGCCACAGACCCGGTCGTCGCGACGCGCCAGGAATTGAGGCTTCGCAGCACCTCCGCGAGCCGCGCCGGCCGGCCCAGCAAATATCCCTGGACGTTCGTGCATCCGGCCTTCGTGACCAGACTCAGCTGCTCCTCCGTCTCGACCCCTTCCGCAGTCGTCGTCATGTGGAGCTGGTGGGCCAGCTCCACGATTGCGCGCACGATGGCGGCGCTCTCGCGCCGCGTCGACATCTGGCTGATGAACGAGCGGTCGATCTTCAGCTTGTCGAGCGGGAACTTGGTCAGATAGGTCAGAGGCGAATAGCCGGTCCCAAAATCGTCGAGCGCAATCGTCGCTCCCATCCGCCGCAGCGCGAGCAGGATCAGGCGACTGCGCGTGTTGTTGTTCAACAGCGTCGACTCGGTGATCTCGAACTCGAACCTGCCACCCTTCATCCCAGAGCAGTTGAATGCCTCGGTGATGTCCTCGATCAACTCGTCGTCCTCGAGCTGTCGGGCCGAGAGGTTGACCGCGACCTTCAGCGGCGGCGGGATCATCGCCATGTCGGCGCAGACCCGCCGCACCAGCCAGGCCCCCACCGACTTGATCAGGCCGGTCTCCTCGGCCAGAGGGATGAACTCGTCCGGCGACATCAGCCCCAGATCAGGGTGGTTCCAGCGGATCAGTGCCTCAAAGCCCCAGAGAGCGCCCGTGGCGATGTTGAACACCGGCTGATAGAAGGTTTCGAGTTGCTCGGTCACCAGCGCACGCTTCAGGTCGGCCTCGATGGCGAGCCGGCTGCGCAGGCTGTCCTCCATCCCGCGTTCGAAGATGCAGTAATCGCCGGGGTTGTTGGCCTTGGCCCAATAGAGCGCCATGTCGGCGCGCTTCAGCAGCGTGTCACAGTCAATGTCGCTGCCGTCCGTCATGGCGATGCCCAGGCTGACTCCGACCTCGAGTTGGCGGCCAGCGAGGTGGTAGGGCGAGCTGAGCGCGTGGATCACCCGACGCGCCAGCGGCCCGGTGATGGCTTGCAGATCGTCCGAGATCACCAGCGCCGCGAACTCGTCGCCGCCCAGGCGCGCCACCGTGTCGATCTCGCGCAGGCAAACGGCCAGGCGTGACGCCACCGCCTCGAGCAGGGCATCGCCCGCCGGATGCCCCAGCGTGTCGTTCACGTACTTGAACTTGTCGAGGTCCAGGTAGAGCAGCATCAGCCTCTCGCCCGACTGGGCGATGCGCTGCAGCGAGTCCTCCATCCGGCTGCGGAACAGCACCCGGTTCGGCAGTCTCGTCAGCGCGTCGTGATGCGCCATGAAGCGCACGCGCTCCTCCGCCAGATGATGCTCGGTGACGTCTTCATAGGTCGCCACCCAGCCTCCCTCCGCCAACGGACGCTGCGACACCGACAACGCGAGGCGCGTACCATCCTTGATCGAGAACTCGCCCGACCTCCTTTCCTGGGCAAGCTCCTGCTGGCTCGCCGACATCGCCTCCATCGCCTGCGGCGAAAGTGCCTCGGCGGCAACGATCGCATCGAGCACGCCGGCTACCGTCGTACCGCGCGAGGCCTGCTGGTCGCCGATGCGAAACATGTCGAGGAAGCGTTGGTTGCACACGATCAGCCTGCCGTCGGCGTCCACCATAAGCAGACCCTGCGACATGTTGTTCAGCGCCGCATCGAACAGCATGTTCTGGCTGCGCAACGCCGCGTCGCGCTCGATCAGCACGTCATGCTGCAGCTTCAACTCCGACATCGCACCGCTGACCCGCCGGTTCGCCAGCGCCAGCTCGGACAGCGTCCGCTTCATCGTCGTGATGTCGGTGCGGATGCCGACGACGCCGCC
Organism: uncultured Alphaproteobacteria bacterium; assembly: GCA_963812075.1. Classification (GTDB taxonomy): domain Bacteria; phylum Pseudomonadota; class Alphaproteobacteria; order Acetobacterales; family Acetobacteraceae; genus JAMXLO01. Next base: position 630,898 of record CAWETN010000007.1, on the reverse strand, counting down.
GCTCGGAATTGGATGCTCCTTGATCTGCAGCCAGCGGCCATCCGGCAGCAGGCGCTCGATCGCCGGATTGTCGCCGCGGTGCCACTGCACGATATACTGGACGAAGGCCTCGATGTCGGCACCGGCCTCGGGGTACTGGCCGAGCCGCGCGCCCTGCCGGATAATGTCCTCGAAGCGGGCCCCCGGCCGGATGAAGGGTTCGCTGATCGCGTAGAAATCGCGGTAGCGCCGGTTGCACGTGACCAGGCGATCGTTCTCGTCCCACATGACGAAGCCGTCCGACATCGCCTCGATCGCGCCGTCCAGCATCTCCCGCGACCGCTTGCGCTCGCGCTCGAGGCGTTCGCGCTGGCTCATCACCATCTGCAGCGAGCCGGCGATTACCAGCACGAGAATGCCGGTCAGGCCGTTCTGCAGCAGCAGCCGCGAGCGCTCCTGCTGCCAGTCGGCCATGGCGACCTCCCGATCGAGCGTCAGCGCGATGGCGACATCCGGATAGAGCGTCCGCCGCCACTCGGCGATCGTGGCAGTCCGCTCCGCACCCGCAGCGCTGTCGAACGCCACGCCACTCGGCTGCGCGAGGAAGGTCGATGGGATCGCCGGCCGGCCGATGCTGCGTTCGTCGTGCGGCAGGCTCGCCAGAACCACTCCATCCAGGCGCACCACCGCGATGCGCAGGCCCTCGGTGCCGATCGGGGCCAGCAGATCGATGATGAACTGCACCGGAACCTCGGCGGCCGCGATCAGCCGCCCCGGACCCGACAACTCGAACGCACGCAGCAGGAACCAGGACCAGCCTCCGGTGGAGGGATTGAGCACCGGACCTTGCAGCATCACCGAGCCGGCCAGCGACAACTTCATCTGCTCGGGCAATGGAAACGGCAGCGGGAGGGTTTTCGGGCGCGACCGGGCGGCGGCCCAGACGGCGCCGCCCGGTTCCACCAACAGCACGTCGCGGAACGCAAAATTCTCGAAGTAGAATGAATGCAGGATCTTCGCGGCAGCGCGCTGGTCGATCGCCCCGTCGGAGGCATCGCCCGCCAGGACGGCGGGAAGCCGCGCCAGCGCCGAATCCACCTGCAGCAACTGCCGATTGACGGCGTGTTCGGTAATGAGAGCTGCGTTCGCCAGCTGATCTCTGGCGGAATGCAGCGCCGTCTGATGAGTCCAGTAGAGCTGCAGGGCCGTTCCCACCGCGATCGCCAGCAACAGCGCGGCAGTTCCGACCGCCAGGGCCCGGTGCAGTCCTCGCTGTGGGGTCATCCCGGGCATCCTGCGAAACAGATCTTCCACCGATACGAGGGCAGATTAGCGCCCCTTCCGCCAAACACGCACGTCGGGCGGCCTGCATTGGTCACAGTGCACGGCCGGGTGGCCATCGGCATTGATCTGAATCAATGCAGCTCCCGTTAGTGTTCCGTTATTGATTGCGCAAATGTCGGAATGTGCCATGCAACCCGAAAGCACCGTTGGCCATTTCCTCTTGCCCGCGCTGCTCGTTCGCACACCGCAGCCATCGGACGTCGCGGGCCTCGCTGCGCTGTTCGCCGAAATGCAGACCCACTACAGCCGCCCGGTGTCCGAGGCGTGTGCCAGGGAGGCCGCCGCCCTGGCGTGCCGGACGCCGGCGACAATCTTCGACCCGCACGTGCTGATCGCCATGCTGGATGCGGCCGTCGTGGGCTCGCTGGTGATGAACGTGACGTTCCCGGCTTTCGAGCTGACGCGCTCACTGTATATCCGCGACCTTTACGTGGCAGAAGCAATGCGCCGACGCGGCGTCGGCCAGGCACTCGTCCGGGCCGGCGCACGCCTTGCGCTCGAGGGCGGATATTCAGCGCTTGAATGGACCACCGATTTTGCGAACACGGCGGCCAGGCGGATGTACGAGGGCGCAGGTGCCGAGCGAACTCGACCGAACCTACTACCGGCTATTCGATGCAAAGCTGCGCGATGCCGCGGATTGACAGCCTCATTTCGGATTTGCCCGGATGCCCAGCAGGGGCGCCAAGGTCGCGTTCCATGCCGTCGCGCAGTCCGGCCCGCAACGCTGGATCCAACCTGGCAGGACCGCGCTCACCAGCAGCTGCCTTCGGCGAGCCTCGTCCTGCGCGGTGAGCGGAACCAGCTTCATATGGCCAGCCTGATGCGACCTGCACTCAGCGGCGCCGATGTCGCAGCGCAGGCCTTCCTCGGTCTCCTGCTCGGCTGCGTCCCAGATCTCATGCTCGAGGCCCGCCACGGCGCCCTTGATGGTCGTCTGCACATCGGCTGGCAGCGCCTGGAACGCCGCGGCATTGGCGCCGAACAGCGACAGCCCCCAGCTGATCGCCATCGGCGAGATGTAGGACGTCACCTCGGTGAGGCCGATTTCCAGTCCGCTCAGCGTCCCGGTGATGGCGCAGTCAACCGTGCCGGCGCGGACGGCCTTCACCACGTCGGCGAACGGGATGACCGCCGGCACAGCGCCGAGTGCGGCCATCATCTCGGACTGGCCGACCGAGGAAGTGCGGATACGCCGTCCCGCCAGGTCGCCCAGGCCGGAGAACGGCCGGGAACAGAAGATCACCTGCGCCGGATAGGCATAGATCGCCAGCAGTTCGATGCCGAACTTGCTGCGCAGCACCGATTCGAGGTGTCCACGATAGGCACCCACCGTCCGGCGCAGCGCGGCGATGTCCGGGTTGAGGCCAGGCAGGTCCACCGCATTCAGTTCCGGCTCGTCGGCCGATACGACGGCAAGAAGGGCCGTGCCGAACGGCACCACGCCCAGATGCATGAGCTGCAGCATCTCCTGTCCGGGCAGACCGCTGCGGTCGAACGCGTGGATCTCCGCACGGATGCGGCCGTGCGAGATCTCCGTGATGCGCTGTTCCCAGAACGGCTTCTCCAGCCGCTCGGTACTGGCTGACACCGGCCAGCCCACCGACCACCTTCAGCGTGATCGGCTGTTCCCCACCGACGGCCGGCGCCGCGAACCACAACATCGCCGCGATCCAGGCCGCGCAGACCAGACCCATGACCGGAAATCCGATCATGTCGCTGGTAACCCAGCGCAACCTCGGCGCAGGCATCATGCGGACCATCCATCTCGGCGCATGCCCCAGGCGAGCCGCCAGCGAGATGCGCGAGTCCCGCCGACGATGACGTGGAATACTGCATTTCGTAGCGACACCGAAGCGCGTTCGCCGAGAGTCCTGTCCGAAGCTGCACGCGTCGCCCGCTGCGAGATCGTGCGGTGAGCGGCACGATTGCCTCCCTGCCCCGCCGGACCAGGCTGGTCGGCGTCGCCTGCCTGATGGTCACCGCGTTCGGCTGGGGGTTGAACTGGCCGGCCACCAAGCTGCTGCTGCAGCAGTGCCCGCCGCTGACGGCGCGCGGCATCGCCGGCATCGTGGCCAGCCTGGTCCTGGGACGCGTAGCCGCGTCGCGCGGCGAGAGCCTGGCAGTGCCGGACGGGTGCCGCCGCCGCCTCGCGCGCGCGTCGGTGCTCAACGTCACGGCATGGATGGGGCTCACCACGCTTTCCATGCTGTGGCTGAAGGCGGGTGAGGCGGCGACGCTTGCCTACACGATGCCAGTCTGGACCGCCCTGCTCGCCTGGCCCGTGCTGGGCGAGCGGCTTGCTCCGCCCCGGGTGGCAGCACTCGTCCTGGGCATCGGCGGCGTCGTGCTGCTGGTGGGTGGCGGCAGCGGCTTCAGCCTGGGCGCAGCCCAACTTCCCGGCGTCGCGATCGCCCTGGGCGCCGCCGTGCTGTTCGCCCTTGGTACGGTGCTCGGCAAGCGCAGCCCGATCGACATGGCGCCGACCGCCCTGACCGCATGGCAGGTGGGACTGGGCTGCGTTCCGCTGCTGATCGCGAGCTTCGCCCTCGAGCACGCCGACCTGCTGGCGATGCCCTGGTTCGGCTGGGCGGCTCTGGCCTACACCGCGGCCATGTCGATGGGCATCTGCTACCTGACCTGGTTCGCGGCATTGCGCCGACTCGACGCCGGCACAGCCGCCATCGGCACGCTGTTGACGCCCATCATCGGCGTGACCGCCTCAGCGGTGGCGATCGGCGAGACGCTGAGCTTCCCGCAACTCGGTTCGCTGGTGCTGATTGTCGGCGGGATCGTGCTGGCCACCTGGCAGCACGACGTGCCATGGCGGCGCTGGACCGGTCTGGACAGGCGGGTCAGGCCGGTGGCGAACTGACGTTGCCGCCACCATCCGCCCTGCCGGCCTCTCCGCCGGCGCAGCAACGGAGCCCGCCATGCTGTTCGCCGTCATCCGCCACGACAAACCCAACAGCGTCGGCCTGCGCCAGTCCACGCGGCCGAAGCACCTGGAATACCTGGAAGGCGTGATGCGGTGCATAACCGGCGGCGGCGCGCTGCTGGACGACGCCGGCCAGCAGATCGGCTCCATCCTGTTCATCGAGGTTGCCGACCGCGCCGCCGCCGAGCATTTCGCCGCGACGGATCCGTTCGATTCGGCCGGGCTGTTCGCGAGCACCCACATCCAGCCATTCCGCCAGGTGTTCAAGGACGGGGCGCGGATCTGACGTCTGCCCCGTTCAGAGATGCGCGAGGCGGTGGCGACAGGGGCCCGCCGGCGCACCAGAGTCAATCCTCGGGCGACGAGCCCGCCAGCAGAGGAGACCACGATGCGAGCCATCTTATTGGTCACGGCGCTTGTTGCGCTGTCGCCCGCGGCATTCGCGCAGACCGGCCCGGGAACCATGGGCGGCACCCCGCCGCCGAACGCCCCGGGCAGCGCCAGCATGATGCGTTCCGGCACAGCTCCCTCCACCATGGCGGGCCGCACCGTCGGCGAGAACTGCGGCACGCCCGACGAACCGAAACCGTGCCCGCCGCTGCCGCGTCACCCGCTGCCCTCCTACCCGGCCAGCCGGCAATAGCGCTCGGAAGGTGCGCCGCTCCGGCGGCGCATGCCCGCTGCCTTGCCCGCTGTGGCGAACTGTGGACATCGGCATATCGTGACGCTACATGAGCCGCCTCTCGGGCGGCCATTTCTTTGGGGTGCCTGCGAGATCAGCGGGGGCGGGCGCGACGGGGCGCGGCCGTGTGGGCGTTGACCCAGGGGTGTAGCTCAATTGGCTAGAGCGCCGGTCTCCAAAACCGGAGGCTGGGGGTTCGAGACCCTCCACCCCTGCCAGCGGCGCTGCGGCACGCTATAATCCCTGGCGACCGGGAGTGGAGAACAGCGACGTGGCGGTCGATCCGGCGAGATTCGTGCGTGAGGTGCGGGCCGAGGTGGCGCGGGTCACGTGGCCGTCGCGCAAGGAGACACTGGTGACCACCGGCCTGGTGTTCGCCATGGTCGCGCTCGCGGCGATGTTCTTCTTCCTGGTGGACCAGTTCATCGGCATCGGCATTCGTGCCCTGTTCGGCATGAGCGGCTGAGGAGAGTTTTGCGGTAATGGCCAAGCGTTGGTACGTGGTGCACGTCTATTCCGGATTCGAGAAGAAGATCGCCCAGCAGATCAAGGAGCAGGCGGCGCAGAAGGGGCTTGCCGACCAGGTGGACGAGGTGCTGGTCCCTTCCGAACAGGTGGTGGAGATGCGCCGCGGCCAGAAGGTGAACGCGGAGCACAAATTCTTCCCGGGCTACGTGCTGGTGAAGATGGAACTGTCCGACGACGCCTGGCACCTGGTGAAGAACACGCCGAAGGTGACCGGCTTCCTGGGCAGCAAGACCAGGCCCAGTCCGATCAGCGACGCCGAGGCCGAGCGCATCATGAAGCAGACACAGGAGGGCGTGGAGCGACCGCGTCCGGCGGTGCTGTTCGAGGTGGGCGAGCAGGTGCGTGTCGCCGACGGCCCATTCACCAGCTTCAACGGCACGGTCGAAGAGGTGGACGAGGAGAAGGGCCGCGTGAAGGTCAGCGTGTCGATCTTCGGCCGCTCGACGCCGGTGGAACTGGAATACGGCCAGGTCGAGAAGGTGTAGAGACCCGGGGGAATTGGCGGAGCGACCCGGGGCGGATAGCATCCAGCGCGCCGCTCCTGGCCGTCCGTGCCCCGCTATTTCAATCTCACAATCCCGGAGAAGCCGGCGAACGCCAGCACGCCAAGAGCAAGCCCCGCAATTCTCTGCACATACTCAAAGCGCTTGGCGGTGTAACCCAGCCCGCACCTCGTATCCGGCGACCAATAGGCGCGCACCGACCGTCGCCCGGAGCAGGGCATCCTTCAGCCGAAGGACAGCGCGTAGAGGCCGACTGGCCCGCATCCGCCGCATCCGCCGTTGCAGTCGCTCCTTCTCGAACAGGATTTTGCGGGCGTCGTCGCGATGGCCCATCTGGTCCAGAACGATGCTCAACTGTTCGTATGGCTGCGGCCAGAAATCCTCGCCCCAGCGCTCGGGTGCCTGACGCGACAGCCAGTCCAGACGTGTTCGCGCGTCAACCGGGCTGCCCACGAAGCCACCGTAGCGGAAGCGGTTCAGCAGCAGGTCGCCCGCCTTGGGCCAACTCGCGGGCTCGTCCACGATCGTTCCGACCTGCGTCCCATTCAGACTGAGCGCACCATCGATCGTGACGCCACCCCGCAGAAACAGCGCCCCATCGATCACCGCCCGGTTCAGTGTCATCGCGATGGCGCCAGGCGATTCGAATGTCCCGCCGTCGAGCTTGACGTCACCGTTGACACGCGCACCGATCAGGCTTGTTTCACCCGTTATGCTCGCCGCGCGAAGATCCACATCGCCTGCGATCTTCACGCCGTCTGCGGCCAAAGCGGCGCCTTCGGCGTGGTCCAGGCTGGTGCCAATCAGGCCAGGTCGCCGGTCAGCCGAGCGCCCACCACCTTCACGGCGCCAAGGATCCGCGAGCCCCGCAGCGTGAGGTCGCCACGCGTCACTATATAGGCGGCGTCGAACGCGATGCCGCAACCACTGACGAGCCATCCAGGACAAGGTCTCCATCGAGCAGCGCCCCCCGCAAATCGATCGCGCCATCGATCTCGACCGCTCGCAGGTGGACACCGCCTTTCGCCTGAAGACGTTCCGCTGCCAGGCCTGGGAGGACGGACCCGTCAAGGAGAAGAGAGTTGATTCCCGCAGATCGCAGAATGAGCGGCGAATCAAACCGGCAATCTGCGAGTGTGAGACCGTGGAGGTCGCGACACTCCTTCAGATCGAGGATACCCGTCACCCACGCGCCCCTGAGGCGAAGCCCCTTCTCGTGCAGCCGCGGAACATCTGGTGCACCGAGCAGGAGAAGGCGTAGGAAGCTCGCCCTTATTGCGCGAGCCGTGTCGCCTGCGGTCGGCAGACTGCCATCCCCGCATTGATGGTACCCGCCGCTGTCAAGCTCGGCGAGCAGCCCTTTCTCAGGCATGGCGAGTTCGCCGACATCGTGCAATGTTCGCAGCGACATGTGTCGGGCCCGTCTCCTCCGCTCGATACGAACTCGTATCGAGTTGCTCCCCTGGCATGAGGCCACGGACTGCCGATCGCTGTCCAACAGTCGCCAGTCCCAACGGTCGCTGAACGGTGGAACGTTGAAGCGGACGCAGGAAGGCGTGGAGCGCCGGCGCCCGAGGAGAAGGGCCGCGTGAAGGTCAGCATGTCGAGCTTCGGCCGTTCCACGCCTGTCGAGTTGGAATACCGACAGGTCGAGAAAGTGTAGGCGGTGGGAAACGCGACTTCCTGCCGCTCCCGGTGCGGCGTCAGGCTTTGGCGACGTCGATGATCGCCTGGGCGAAGGCTTGCGGGGCTTCCTGCGGCAGGTTGTGGCCGATGCCGCCCGTGATGAGCCGGTGCTCATACCTGACCCGTGAACTTCTTCGCATAGGCAGCCGGATCCGGATGTGGCGCGCCGTTGGCATCGCCTTCCATGGTGATGGTGGGCACGCTGATGACCGGGCCCTGGGCCAGCAGTTTTTCGAGGTCGTCGTATTTCGCTTCGCCATCGATGAGACCAAGCCGCCAGCGGTAGTTGTGGATCACGATCGCCACATGGTCGGGATTGTCGAACGCGGCAGCAGTGCGAGCGAACGTGGCATCGTCGAAGTCCCACTTGGGTGACGCAATCTGCCAGATGAGCTTCGAGAACTCGCGCCGATATCTGTCATAGCCGATCCGACCGCGTTCCGTGGCGAAGTAATATTGATACCACCACTGGAGTTCGGCGTTCGGCGGCAACGGCACCTTGCCGGCCTCCTGGTTGCCGATCAGATAGCCGCTCACCGAGACCATTGCCTTGCAGCGCTCTGGCCAGAGTGCGGCGATGATGTTGGCGGTGCGCGCGCCCCAGTCGAAGCCGCCGATAACAGCCTGTTTGATGGCGAGCGCATCCATCAATGCAATGACATCGACGGCGACCACCGATTGCTGCCCATTGCGCGGCGTCTGGTCGGACAGAAATCGCGTCGTCCCGTAGCCACGCAAAAACGGCACGATCACGCGATGGCCGGCTGCCGCCAGCAGTGGTGCGACGTCTAGATAGCTGTGGATATCGTAGGGCCAGCCGTGGAGCAGAATGATCACGGGACCCTCGGCCGGACCAAGCTCGGCGTAACCGACGGTCAGGGCACCAGCTTCGATCTGCTTCAGAACACCGAAGGAAGCGTTCGTTACGCGCGGCCCGCTGCTCGGCTGCGCGGCTGCCGCGCCGATCTTGCCGAGCTGGATTGCGGCAAGGATCAGCGCACCGCCAAGAAGATGCCGGCGACCATGGCCCCTCAGGTCCGGTGTCTCGAGATCGTCCATGATGAGTTTCCCGCCTCCATGGATTGCACGCCGGATTCCCGGGCAGTCCGCAGCGCTTCGACCGCCCCGCAGGCGTGCACTCGATACTTGCCGCAATGACGCATCGCATCCAGCATACTGCGTGTCTTATGAGTTGTACTGGTCGCGGTATTGAACAAAACCGCCGAAGGAGCTGCCAACGCTATGAAACAGCGCACAATGGCGCAAGGCGAACCGCCTTCCCGGCTGATCGACGCGAGGATCAAGGAACTCGACGACTGGCGGGGTAGAACGCTCTCCCGCATGCGCGCCCTGATCAAAGAGGCCGACCCAGATGTGGTTGAGGAGTGGAAGTGGAGAGGCGTTCCGGTGTGGTCTCATAGTGGACTGATCTGCACCGGAGAGACGTACAAGAGCGTCGTGAAGCTGACTTTCGCCAAGGGCGCCTCGCTCAACGACCCTTCCGGTCTGTTCAATGCCAGTCTCGAAGGCAACACCAGGCGCGCGATAGATCTCCACGAGGGCGATGAGGTGGATGCGGATGCCTTCAAGACGCTCATACGTGCTGCCGTGACTCTGAACAGGGCTTCAGCCCGGTGATCGAATGAGACGCTCGCAAGGTGTGGTGCGTGTTGTAGCCTTGGCGCCCGGCCAGCCAGCACCGCGGTCCATGCGCCAATTTCACCAGTCATAATGTCCAACCGATCCCCTGGGTGCGTCGGCAGCGGGATCGAGGGAGGCCGGCAGCATGACGGTGTTCCCGGTCTTCGAAGACTCACTTACAGCCCCTGTTCCACCATCGTCAGCAGGCGCTGCTCGATCCGCCGCAGATCAGCGCGCGACAGGCGGCGAAGCGGGCCTTCGAGCGCGAGCATGGCCAGGCCGTGTACCGCAGACCACGCCAGGTACTCCGCGCCGGTGCGTCGCTCGGCTGACAGCACGCCGGCCTCGACCATGCGGTCGAGCGCCACCCCCAGCAGCTGAAACGGATTAAGCCCGCTCCTGCCCGCCATCGCCGGACTGCGCGCTACCTCGGGATCCCCGGGAACAGAGAAGGCCATGCGGAACAATCCCGGCTCGGTTCGCGCGAACCGAAGATAGGCGATGCCGATCGCTCTCAGGCTGGCACGCGCGACGTCGGCCTGGGCGCCAGCCCCGCGCACGCGGGAGAGCTCCCGCTCCATCGCGACGGCCAGCGCCGACAGCGCCGCCGAACGCACCGCCTGCAGCAGCGCATCGCGGCTGGCGAAGTGGCGATACGCGGCATTCGGCACAACCCCGGCGCGACGCGTGGCTTCGCGCAGCACCACCGCACCAGGCCCGCCGTCGCGTGCCAGTGCGATCCCCGCCTCGAGCAGCGCCTGCCGCAGGTCGCCATGATGGTAGGTGCGGCGTGGCGGTGCGCGGCTCAGGGCGTCCATCGATCACTGCTCCGCGAGCATGTGGACAGTGTCCACAGCGTTTGCTAGCTTCTTGTGGACACTGTATACATTGCGGTGTGGCGACGACACAAGCGGAGGATCTTACACATGCAGGTGCAGCCCTATCTGTTCTTCGACGGACGCTGCGAGGAGGCGATCGAGTTCTACCGCAGGACGATCGGCGCGCAGGTCGGCATGCTGATGCGCTGGAAGGACAGTCCCGAGCCCTGTCCCGAGGGCGCCATTCCGCCCGGCAGCGAGAACAAGGTGATGCACGCCTCGGTGCAGATCGGCGACACCACGGTGATGGCCTCGGACGGTCGCTGCACCGGCGCGCCAGCCTTCCAGGGATTCTCCCTGTCGCTCGACGCGGCTTCGGACGCAGAGGCCAAACGGCTGTTCGAAGCGCTGAGCGAAGGCGGCCAGGTGCAGATGCCGCTGGGCAAGACGTTCTTCGCCTCGAGCTTCGGTATGGTCGCCGACAAGTTCGGCGTATCGTGGATGGTGATCAGGCCGACGATGTAGGGACAGCGCATGCCGCGTGTCGCGTTCACGGCGAACCTGGAACGCCACCTGAGTTGCCCGGTGCGGACCGTGCCGGGCGACACGGTGCGCGCCGTGCTCGACAGCGTGTTCGCCGCACAGCCGCGGCTGCGGTCGTATATACTGGACGACCAGGACCGGGTGCGGCGGCACGTGGCCATCTACATCAACGGCGAGCGGGTCGCCGACCGCGTGCGCCTTGCCGATGCGGTCGGCGAGGCGGACGAGGTGTTCGTGTTGCAGGCATTGTCGGGCGGATGAACGGGAGATGCGGATGAGCGATCGTCTGCTGGTAGGTACGAAGAAGGGGTTGTTCGAACTGCGGCGCGCGCACGGCACGTGGTCGATCGAGAGCACTCGATTCCTCGGCGATCCGATCTCGATGCTGCTGCACGATCCGCGCGACGGCGCGCTGTATGCGGCCGAGGCGCTCGGGCATTTCGGCGTGAAGCTGCAGCGCTCACGCGACGGCGGCGAGCACTGGCAGGAGATCGCCGCGCCGGCGTTCCCCAAGACCGGGGATGCGGGACCCAGCGTGTCCTACCTGTTCTGCCTGGAAACCGGCGGCGCCGACCACCCGGGCTGGCTGTGGTGCGGCACGATTCCCGGTGCGCTATTCCTCTCGCAGGACCGCGGCGAAACCTGGACGATGAACCAGGCGCTGTGGAACCTGCCGCAGCGCACGGACTGGATGGGCGGCGGGTTCGACGACGCCGGGGTGGCATCGATCTGTGTCGATCCCCGCGGGTCGCAGCACATCACCATCGGCGTCTCCACCGGCGGCGTGTGGATCACCGACGACGGCGGCGCGTCGTGGCACGGCTCGGCCGACGGGATGTATGCCGACTACAACCCGCCAGAACGCCGCCACCTGCCCGAAGTCCCAGGACATCCACCGCCTGGTGCAGTGCCCGGCGGCGCCCGACACGCTGTGGGTGCAGCACCACAATGGCGTGTTCCGCTCCACCGACGCGGCGCGGTCGTGGCAGGAGGTGTCGTCGATCCGCCCCTCGAAGTTCGGCTTTGCGGTGGCGGTGCATCCGCGCGACCCGGACACCGCGTGGTTCGTGCCCGGCGTCAAGGACGAGTGCCGGGTGCCGGTGAACGCCAGGCTGGCGGTGGCACGCACGCGTGACGGCGCGCGCTCGTTCGACGTGCTGACCGAGGGCCTGCCGCAGTGCCACGCCTACGACCTGGTCTACCGCCACGCGCTCGACGTGGACGGCAGCGGCACCCGCCTGGCCATGGGTTCGACGACGGGACATCTGTGGATGTCGGAGAACGCCGGCGATGCCTGGTCGCTGGTGGCCGGCCACCTGCCGCCGATCAGCTGCGTGCGCTTCGCCTGATTGTCTCTACGAAGCTCGTGCGGCCGGCGTTCCGGAAGAGCTGCACCCTGCCCGTAGCGGCGCGTGTCTCAGCCGGCCGCGATCCAGTCCACGACCCGCTCGGCGACCATGATCACCGTCGCATGGATGCCGCCCGACCGCGGGATGCGCGGCATCACCGAGGCATCTACCACCCAAAGCCCCCGGATACCCTTCACCCGGCAGTTCTGGTCGACGACCGCCAGCGGATCGGTGTCCGGTCCCATCCTGCAGGTGCCCGACACGTGCCGGGCCGAGCCGACGGTCTGCCGGATCCAGCGGTCGAGCGCGGCATCGTTCGCCAATACGTCGTCGGTCGGGTGGATCCGGTAGTCGACCACCTCGCGATAGGCGTCCGAGGCCAGCAGCCGGATCGCCATCCGCAGTCCGTCGCGGACCCGGCGAACGTCGTTCGGATGCTGGAGATAGCGATAGTTGAAGCACGGCTGGACGCCCGGGTCGGCCGAGGCCAGCCTGACATGTCCCGCTCCTTCGGGCAGCCCGAGCGTGCAGGAGATCCGTGCCACGCGCTCCGCCGGAACATCTCCGTTCAGGTACTTCGTGCGCACGCCCGGCACACGCTCCTCGCGCTCGTCGACGACCGTGCCGGTGCGCAGCACCATGTCGTTGACCGCATCCGATCCTTCGGCCGTGTAGTGCAGGCTGAAATGTGCCGCATCGGTGTGGGCGGCGAGCGAGACGCCGTCTTTGACCTTGAAGGTCACCTGGACGCTGAGATGGTTCCACAGGTTCTCGCCGACGCCGGGTGCGTCGCGCAGCAGTGGAATGCCGAAGCGTCGCAGCTGGTCCGCCGGGCCGATTCCGGACAGCATGAGAAGCTGGGGCGAGCGGATCGCCCCCGCACTCAGCACCACGCGGTCGGCCTCGACATGGAACAGCCGTCCACCGCTCTCCGCTTCCACGCCGACGGCCCGGCCGTCCCGGATCGTGACCCGCCGGACGTGGCAACCGCCGCGCACCGTCAGGTTCAGATGGTGGCGCACCGGATTGAGATGCGTGATCGCCGTACTCATGCGCACGCCGTCCAGGTTGTTCGACGGCGACACGCCGAGCCCGGCCGGGTGCAGTCCGTTGGTGTCGTCCGTGGTGGGGAACCCCACCTGTGTGCAGGCGGCATGGAACGCCTGCTGGATGGCGGGCCACGGGCCCGTCTGGCGGCGCCTGACGGGCATTGGGCCGTCGGTGCCGTGGCAGTAGTTGTCTTGGATGTCTAGATCGCGCTCCGACCGGCGGAAATAGGGAAGCACCCGGTCATAGGACCATTCGTCGTTGCCGAGCGCCGCCCAGGAGTCGAAATCCTCGGGGAAGCCGCGTTGCATTGCCTGGCCGTTGATCGACGATCCGCCGCCGATCACCTTGCCCTGCGCCACGTGGATCGGCCCCTGCTCCTCGGTTATGGTGCCCCGCAGGGCCCAGTTGTGCGGCGAGTTCCGGGGCCTCGGCAAAGCGGGTGTGGCCGAGTCTGATATCGTCCGGGAGGTGCGCGGGACTGGGATAGTCCGGGCCGGCCTCAAGCAGGAGAATGGACAGCTGCTCGTTCGCCGCAAGCCGGCCGGCCAGCACCGATCCGGCCGCGCCGCCGCCTGCGATCACCACGTCGTACTTCATGCACGTTCCCCCGGCCGACAAGGTCCCGATCCCGGGACCGGCACGGGCTATGGTTCGGCTTTTTCACGCGGAGCGCAAACCAGCCGGACAGCCGGCGGTGGCATCTGGCGGGTCGGGGGTTCGGGTGTGGTCGAGAGTGAGGTTGGTTGCGGGGATAGGATTTGAACCTATGACCTTCAGGTTATGAGCCTGACGAGCTACCGGGCTGCTCCACCCCGCGTGCAACGGAAAACGGATGGGCTGGAAGACCTGGCGGCGACCTACTCTCCCACGCCTTGAGACGCAGTACCATGGGCGCTGGGGGTTTTCACGGCCGAGTTCGGGATGGGATCGGGTGCAGGCCCCCCGCCAAAGCCACCAGGTCATCCAGCCCATCCGTTATTGGGCTGAATCGCGGTTCTGGCTTGTCCTCGGGCCTGACCCGAGGGTCTGTTGTGTGCTGAACGATCTGAGGATGATTTCCATGCATGGTGTGGATCTTGAGCTCTATCGGGCGATTAGGACCAGTCAGCTCCACGCGTTGCCGCGCTTCCACACCTGGCCTATCGACGTGATGGTCTATCACGGCCCTCAGGGAGACCTCGTTTCGAGGTGGGTTTCCCGCTTAGATGCTTTCAGCGGTTATCCCGTCCGCACATAGCTACCCGGCCGTGCCGCTGGCGCGACAACCGGTGCACCAGAGGTGCGTCCATCCCGGTCCTCTCGTACTAGGGACAGATCCTCTCAAGTCTCCTTCACCCACGGCAGATAGGGACCGAACTGTCTCACGACGTTCTAAACCCAGCTCACGTACCACTTTAATCGGCGAACAGCCGAACCCTTGGGACCTGCTCCAGCCCCAGGATGTGATGAGCCGACATCGAGGTGCCAAACCTCCCCGTCGATGTGGACTCTTGGGGGAGATCAGCCTGTTATCCCTAGAGTACCTTTTATCCGTTGAGCGATGGCCCTTCCACGCGGGACCACCGGATCACTATGGCCGACTTTCGTCTCTGCTCGAGCTGTCACTCTCGCAGTCAGGCGGGCTTGTGCCATTGCACTCAACAGCCGATGTCCGACCGGCCTGAGCCCACCATCGCGCGCCTCCGTTACATTTTGGGAGGCGACCGCCCCAGTCAAACTGCCCACCATGCAGGGTCCCGGACCGGGCTGACCGGTCTCGGTTAGACGCCAGGAAAACTCAGGGTGGTATTTCAAGGTTGGCTCCACCGAAGCTAGCGCCCCGGCTTCAAAGCCTCCCACCTATCCTACACAGAATGTTCCTGGCGCCACTGCAAAGTTGCAGTAAAGGTTCATAGGGTCTTTCCGTCTGACCGCGGGTACCCCGCATCTTCACGGGGAATTCAATTTCGCTGAGCCGATACCGGAGACAGTGGGGAAGTCGTTACGCCATTCGTGCAGGTCGGAACTTACCCGACAAGGAATTTCGCTACCTTAGGACCGTTATAGTTACGGCCGCCGTTTACCGGGGCTTCGGTTCGATGCTTGCACATCTCCCCTTAACCTTCCGGCACCGGGCAGGCGTCAGACCCTATACGTCGTCTCTCGACTTCGCAGAGTCCTGTGTTTTTACTAAACAGTCGCCACCCCCTGCTCTGTGCCACCCGCCACTGGTTGCCCAATAACGGGTCTCGCTTATCCCGAAGTTACGCGAGCAATTTGCCTAGTTCCTTCGGTATCGTTCTCTCAAGCGCCTTGGTATTCTCTACCAGTCCACCTGTGTCGGTTTCGGGTACGGTCTCGTCGCCAGAGCTATTTCCCGGAACGATCCACAAGCCCAGGCAATCCGATAAGCCCGGACAAGACTTCACGTTCGTCACTTCTGGCAGGCCCAGGAATATTGACCTGGTTCCCATCGACTACGGCTTTCGCCCTCGCCTTAGGGGCCGGCTCACCCTGCGCGGATTAACCTTGCGCAGGAACCCTTGGACTTTCGGCGACAGAGTTTCTCGCTCTGTTTGTCGCTACTCATGTCAGCATTCGCACTTCCGATATCTCCAGCGCCCCTCACGGGTACACCTTCACAGACTTACGGAACGCTCCGCTACCGCGTGTATCGCTACACACCCGCAGCTTCGGTACGTGGCTTTAGCCCCGGTACATCTTCGGCGCAGGATTTCTGATTAGACCAGTGAGCTATTACGCTTTCTTTAAAGGATGGCTGCTTCTAAGCCAACCTCCTGGTTGTTTTGGAATTCCCACATCCTTTCCCACTTAGCCACGATTTGGGGACCTTAGCT
>CAWETN010000007.1:0-610000 GCA_963812075.1 uncultured Alphaproteobacteria bacterium | reverse complement strand
ACCCATGGCACCTCCTCCCCTGCCCGCGGTGATGGTCGAGCCGCTGGTGCGCGCCACGCTGCTCGAGGACCTGGGCCGCGCCGGCGACATTACCACCGACGCGATCGTCCCCGCCGAGGCACGCACCGAATGCGCGCTGATGGCGCGCCAGAGCGGCGTGGTCGCGGGCCTCGACTTCGCCGCGACCGCATTCCGCCTGATCGATCCGGCGATCGAATGCGTGGTCGAACGCCCCGACGGCACCCGGCTGGCACCCGGTGACCTGATCGCCACCGTGCGCGGCCCGGCGCGCGGCGTCCTCACCGCCGAGAGGACCGCGCTCAATTTTCTGTGCCATCTCTCCGGCGTCGCCTCCGCCACACGCGGCATCGTCGATGCGATCGTCGGCACCAAGGCGGCCGTCGTCTGCACCCGCAAGACCATGCCCGGTCTGCGCGCGGCGCAGAAATACGCCGTGCGGGTCGGCGGCGGATCGAACCACCGGTTCGGCCTCGATGACGCGGTGCTGATCAAGGACAACCACGTGGCGATCGCCGGCGGGGTGCGCGCGGCAGTGGAGCGCGTGCGCACCGGCGTCGGCCACATGGTGAAGATCGAGCTCGAAGTGGACACGCTGGCGCAGCTCGACGAGGCGCTGGCGCTGCGGGTGGATGCGGTGCTGCTCGACAACATGGACCCCGACCTGCTGCGCCAGGCGGTCGGCATGGTGGACGGGCGGATGATCACCGAGGCGTCCGGCCGCATCCGTTCCGACACCGCGCCGGCGATCGCCGCCAGCGGCGTGGATCTGCTGTCGGTGGGTTGGCTGACCCACAGCGCGCAGGTGCTGGACATCGGGCTGGACCATCGGGGATAGCTTCGCGCCGGTTGGCGCAGTGTGAAGCCGTTCGCTGCAATTCCGGCTCCCGCGTGGGATGCTGCCCGCTCCGCGATGGAGGCGAGCGTGGCGACGGTGGCAACCCGGCGACTTCAGGTGCAGGACGCAAGCGCGCGACGCGACCTGAAGGAAGCCGCCGCCGGCAGCGGCAAGACCTATGAGCAGGCGCTTGGCGGGTGTATCTCGAGGCGCCTGGTCCCGATCCTCTCCATGATCGAGGCCGAGACTGGAATCCCGGTTGCAGGCGTGTCGCTGGAGCGGACGCGAGGCCCGCGCTCCTCGCAGTCGCGGGCGTGGTTCCAGTGGCAGCGCGGCCATCGCAAGGACGGCATCCGCTGGCCGGACGCCACGATCGAGTTCCTCGGTGCGGGCAGCATCGTCAGCCAGGTCTATGCTCTGGAGATCAGCCTGCAGACCGACGTGACGAAGATCGGCGACAGCGCCGCCTGCTCGATGAGCATGGGCAAGGCCAGCCAGATCGCGCTGACCGCAGGCATCCTCGCCAGCAAGCCTGCGTACGCGCAGGCCAGCGTGCACTACTGGTATCTCTGCCCATGGGAGCCGACCGCGGAAACCGAGGACCGGATGCTCACGCCACTGCAGAACATGCACGGGACCGGCAAGGTCGCGCTCACCTGGATGATCGTGGACCACGGGAGCTGACATCCCGCACGCCGCGCGCTTGACGCGCGATGCGCCGACATCACTACTCTCCCGATCCAGGCATGGGGAGGAAGCGATGCCCGTCCGTCTCGTCGTCACCATCACCGCGGCACCCGGCAAGGGTGCCGAGCTCGCACAGGCGTTCAGGTCGCGCTGCGCCGAAGTGATGCAGGAGCCAGGCTGCCAGCAGTTCGAGGTGTTCCAGAGCGTGCTCGACCCCGACAAGCTGGCGCTGCTCGAGCTGTGGAAGGACCAGGCCGCGCTCGACGTGCATGCCAAGGTCAACGAGACCCGTGCGCCAATGCCGCCCGGGCTGCGTGCCGGAGGCGGCGAACGCGAGGACTACGAATACAACCGGGTGCGGTGACCATCCGGCGCAGCAGCGTCGCAGTCGTCAGGAGACCGCACCGGTGACCAGCGCTTCGGCCCAGTGGGCAAATCCCATGGCGCGGGCGCGCACCGCGGCCTGGTCCCAGTCGTAGTCGACGGCCAGGAATTCCGCCGACCACCGCGTGCCGCGCCGCGTCAGGATGGCGTAGCGCGCATGCGGCGAGCGCAGTTCCAGCCCGCCTGAACTCGGCACGTCGGCGAACACCGGGCACCCGACCGACCCGGGATTGAGGATCAGCGGTCCACCCGGAACCTGCATCAGGTTCTGACGGTGGCTGTGACCGCACAGCACCACCTGGCGCGACAGCGCTGCTCCGAGACGCTGCACGATCAATTGGCGCGGCGCAGGAATCAGCCGGTCGAGGTGGATCTCCTCGGTGAGAAACGCGCTGTCGTCGGTCGGCGTGCCGTGCACGGCGAGGACGCCTTCGGCCGGCTCGATGAATGCCGGCAGCGCGTGCTGCGCGTGGCGCTGCTCGAGCGTCAGCGCCGCACGGGCGAAGCGATCGGTGGCCGAGAGGCTGGCCGCGTCGTGGTCAAGCAGCCAGCGGTCGTGATTGCCGCGCACCATCGGCAATCCCAGGGCGTCGAGACATTCCGTGGTCTCGCGTGGCCACAGCGGGCCGGCGACGTTGTCGCCCAGGTTGATCGTGGCATCGGCGCCACGGGTGCGAATGTCGGCGATCACCGCCTCGAGCGCGAGCAGGTTGGCGTGAATGTCGGAGATGACGGCGAGGCGGATCGGACGCTCCTGTGGCCTGTCGTGGAGGTGAACCTTTCGATTCAATTATGATCGCGCACGGCAGCGCGTGGCTGTGAACCATTTCACACCTCAGGCAGTCGCGCCACCATCCACCGGCAGCGCAACCCCGGTGACGTACGACGCCTCGTCCGAGATCAGAAACAGCGCCGCGTTGGCGATCTCCTCCGGCCGCGCCGGGCGGCCCATCGGCACCTGGCCGCCACGCTTGGCCACCAGCGTCTCGGGCGTCTCGCCCGGCGGCAGCTGGCTGTCGGGACGGGCGACGAACACGCGCAGCATCGGGGTGTCGGTGGGCCCCGGGCAGACCGCGTTCACCCGGATCTTCTCCCGCGCGTAGCGCTTCGCCAGACCGTGCACCAGGCCGACCACGCCGAACTTGGCGATATTGTAGACCGGGCTGAACTGCGATCCGGTCAGCCCCGACGTGGACGCGGTGTACAGCAGCGCGCCGCCGCCGCGGGCGCGCAACTCGGGAATGGCCGCCTCGGTGGTAACCAGCACCGTGCGGACGTTGAGGTCCATCGCCAGCTCGAAGTCCTGCCAGTCGAGGCCCTCGATCGCGGCGGGACCAGGATGGCCGACATGGTTCCAGACGAAGTCGAGCCCACCGAACGCGTTGGCGGTGCGCCGCACGATCTCGCGCGCGAACGCGTCCTGCCGGAGGTCGCCGGCCAGCGCGATCGCGCGGCCGCCGGCATCGGTGATCTGCTTCGCCACCGCGTTGGCGCCCGCCTCGTCGAGGTCCACCACGCCGACCGCGGCGCCCTCCTGGGCAAACCGCAGCGCGCCGGCGCGCCCCATGCCAGAGGCGGCCGCGGTGACAATGCCGATCTTGTTTGCCAGACGCATTTTTCCTCTCCTTCAGCGCCGCGCGTTCAGCCAGCCCAGCATGATGCGGTTGAACGTCTCGGGATGCTCGACATTGGGGAAGTGCCGCGCATCGGCGATCTCCTCGTAGCGGCCGCCCGCGACCAGGCCAGCGATCTGGCGGTTGCCTTCGGGCGGCGTGCCGGCATCCTGGTCGCCGCACACCACCAGCACCGGCAGCTTCAGCGACGGCAGGCGCGCGACGAAGTCGAAGTTGCGGATCGCTGCGACGCAGCCGAGGTAGCCGGCCGGCGTGGTGCCGACGATGGTGTCGCGGATCTGCCTGTAGCGGCCGGGGCGCTGCCGCTTCACCGCATCGGTCAGCCAGCGCTCGATCGTCGGATCGGCCAGCGGTGCCAGAGAGTTGGCCCCGCGCACGGTATCGACGCGCTGCTGCCAAACCTCCGGCGCGCCAGCCGGCGTCGCCGGCAGCGTGTCGCACCACATCGCCGAGGCGAGCCTGCCGCCATGCTCCAGCGCGAATGCCTGGCCCAGCATTCCGCCGATCGACAGGCCGATGAAGTGCACGCGCGCGATCGACAGCGCGTCCAGCACCGCAGCGACGTCGCCCGCCAGCGCGCTCATCGTGTAGTCGCCGCCAACCGGGTCGCTGCCGCCATGGCCGCGCATGTCGATGCGCAGCACGCGGAAGCCGGCGGCGAGCAGCGGCGGCATCTGCTCGGTCCACATGCCGCCATCCGACGCGAGCGAATGTGTCATGCAGACCACCGGCGCGCTCTCCGGTCCCACCAGGTCATAGGCGATGTTGCGTCCATCGAGCGGCAGAAGCATGGGTTCCTCCCTCACGTCATGGCCGGCACTGTGGCGCCCCTGATGGCCGGCACAAGACCGGCCATCACGGTGGGGTCAACCGGTCTCCATCGGCAGCGCCGGGTCCTTCGCCCACTCGGACAGCGAGGCGTCGTACAGCTTCACGTCCTGGTGCCCGAGCATGATCAGCGCCAGCGCATCCGCACTCGCGGCGATGCCGCCGCCACAGTAGTTGATCACCCGCCGGTCCATCGCGCCGACGGCCTCAAACCGGCGGCGCAGTTCGTCGGGCGGCAGG
Source organism: uncultured Alphaproteobacteria bacterium (assembly GCA_963812075.1). Taxonomy (GTDB): domain Bacteria; phylum Pseudomonadota; class Alphaproteobacteria; order Acetobacterales; family Acetobacteraceae; genus JAMXLO01. Next base: position 605,371 of record CAWETN010000007.1, on the reverse strand, counting down.
AACGTGTTGGTCTCCGGGTCGAGCAGGTGCGACGCTGGCAAGTTGACGCTGCCGGCGATCCGCCCGGGCCGCCCATAGGCGTTGCCGCCGCTGCCTGCATGCTGCGCCGGCTGCAGTGCATTGATGGTGCAGACCGCGCCGTCGCCGATCGCGCTCAGCACTTCGTCCTTGTCCACCATCAGGTTGCGAACCTCGCGCACCGTAAAGTTGCCGCCCGGCCGCGGGTTTGCCGGGCCGGTCTCCACCGGACGCGCCTCGCGTTGCCACTTCTGCCACCCGCCGTTGAGCACCGCGGCGTTATCATGGCCGAACTCGTGCAGCAGCCACCACAGCCGTGTCGCCCACCAGACATTGGCGCTGCTGTAGCTGATCACCCGCGTGGCATTGCCGACGCCGAACCGGCGCATCGCGGCGGCGAACTGATCCGGCGACTGGCGCATGAAGCGCAGGCTCTGCGAGGTGTCCGACACGTCGCGCAGCATGTCGACGAACTGCGCGCCGGGGATGTGGCCCGCTTCGAAGTCCTCGCGACCCGGCTTCACCTGATAGGTGATCCGCGGATCGGGGATCAGGTGCGTGGTGCAGTCCAGCACCACCACGTCCGGACTGTTCAGGTTCTGGGCGAGCCAGTCGGTCTCGACCAGATACTCGGGGTGCACGAACCCGGTCATGCCGGCAGCTCCGCCAGCTCGATCAGCACGTTGCCGGTTGAAGCGGGGTCGATGAATGCGATGCGCGCGCCGCCGTGGCCGATGCGCGGCGTCTCGTCGCGCAGCTTCACGCCCTTTGCCTTCAGTTCCGACAGCGCGCCGTCGATGTCCTCGACCTCGAAGCAGATGTGGAACAGGCCCTCGCCCTTGTCGGCAATCCATTTGTTGATGCCGAAGTCTCGATCCTTGCTCTCCAGCAGCTCGATATACGTCTCGCCCACCGGCAGCATGGCCAGCCGCGTCGCACCGATCTGCTCCTCGTACTCGAGCGGTATTCCGAACGTGTTCCGCAGCAGGTCCATCGACTGCTGCAGCGAGCTCACTGCGATGGCGATGTGTTCCACGCGCTTGATCTTCATCGTTGCCTCCTCAGGAAATCGTCACGCCGCTGTCCACCGGATACACCTGTCCGGTGACCACGCGCAATTCGTCGGACGCCAGGAACAGCGCCATGGCGGCGATGTCCTGCGGGTCGATCAGGCCCAGCAGGTGCGCATCCGCCAGCCTGGTCAACGCTGCATTGCCGGCCACCAGACGGCGCACCCGCTCGGTCATCGTCGCCGACGGCGCGATGGCATTCACCCGCACGCGCTGCGGCGCGAACTCGACTGCCATGGAGCGCGTGATCGCCGCCACGCCACCCTTCGCCGCGGTGTAGCAGTCGCGTCCCGCGATGCCCATGAGTGCGACGTTCGACGACATGTTGATGACCGAGCCGCCGCCCGCCTTGATGATCTCCGGGATGCCGCAGCGGCAGCCAAGGAACGTGCCGAACAGATCCAGCTTGATGACACGCCAGAACTCCTCGATCGGCGCCTCGACCACGGTGTTGTCCTGTGGCGTCGAGCCGCCGGCGTTGTTGTGCAGCACGTGCAGCGCACCGAACCGCTGCACCGTGGTCCGCACCGCCGCCTGCACGCTGGCCTCGTCCGTCACGTCGGTGCGGATGAAGATCGTGTCACGGCCGGCGAGATGCGCGGTTTCCTCGCCGGCGGCGGCATCGATCTCGGCGACTGCCACCTTCGCTCCCTCGCGCGCGAACAGGACGGCGGTCGCCCGCCCGATGCCGGTTCCGGCGCCGGTGATGATGGCCACCTTGCCTGCAAGACGTGGCATTCGCGTTTCCTCCTCCGTCACCCCCTCCCGCGAAGCGGGGGAGGGTCAGGGAGGGAGTCTCGCCTCACGAGACAAACCTCCTCCCCATCCCTCCCCCGCTTCGCGGGAGAGGGTGATACGGTTCTAGTGACTCAGCTCCCGCGCCATCTCGTCGATGCCGTTCACCGTCAGCGGGTACATCCGCCCTTCCATCAGCTCGCTGGTCAAGCCGATCGATCGCACGTGCTGCCACGAATTGCGCGGTGTCGGATTGAGCCATGCCGCCCGCGTGTAGTGCGAGGTCAGCCGTTCCAACCACACCTTGCCCGGCTCGTCGTTCATGTGTTCGACGCTGCCGCCGGGCATGGTGATCTCATACGGGCTCATCGCCGCGTCGCCGACGAAGATCAGCTTGTAGTCCGGCCCGTACTTGCGGATCACCTCGAACGTGGAAAGCCTCTCGTCGTGCCGGCGACGGTTGTTCTTCCACACCCGCTCGTAAGGAAAGTTGTGGAAGTAGAAATACTCCAGATGCTTGAACTCCGAGCGCGCCGCCGAGAACAGCTCTTCGGACAGCTTGACGAAGTCGTCCATCGACCCGCCGACATCGAGGAACAGCAGCACTTTCACCGCGTTGTGCCGCTCCGGCACCAGCTTCAGGTCCAGCGTCCCGGCGTTCTTTGCCGTGGAGCGGATGGTATCCGGCAGATCGAGCTCTGTCGCCGCACCCTGGCGCGCGAACCGCCGCAGCCGCCGCAGCGCCAGCTTCAGGTTGCGCGTCCCCTGCTCCACCGTGTCATCCAGATCGCGGAAGTCGCGCCGGTCCCACACCTTCACCGCGCGCCGGTGCCGCAATTCATGCTGCCCGATGCGCACGCCTTCAGGGTTGTAGCCGTACGCGCCGAACGGCGAGGTTCCCGCCGTGCCGATCCACTTCGAGCCACCCTGGTGGCGTTCCTTCTGTTCCGCCAGCAACTCGGCCAGCCGCTGCATCAGCGCCTCGAAGCCGCCGAGTGCTTCGATCTTCGCCATCTCCTCGGGCGACAGCAGCTTCTCCGCCAGCTTGCGCAGCCATTCCTCGGGCAGTTCGCGCGGCAGCACGCCTTCCGGCGGCTCCAGCCCTTTGAAGCACTGCGCGAACACGCGGTCGAAGCGGTCGAGGTGGCGTTCGTCCTTCACCAGCGTCGCTCGGCTCAGATAGTAGAAGTCGTCGACGCTCCACTCCGCCACGCCGGCTTTCAATGCGCCGAGCAGCGTCAGGTATTCGGTGATCGACGTGGGCAGACCAGCCTGCCGTAGCCCCTCGATCAGGTGCGCGAACATCAGGCGCCGCGTCGCGCCAGGAACGCCAGCCGCTCGAACAGATGCACGTCCTGCTCGTTCTTCAGCAGCGCACCGTACAGCGGCGGGATCACCAGGTGCTTCTCGTTGGTGCGCAGCGCCTCGACCGGCAGGTCCTCGGCCATCAGCAGCTTCAGCCAGTCGAGCAGTTCCGCCGTGCTGGGCTTCTTCTTCAGGCCCGGCACCTCGCGGATCTGGAAGAACACGTTCAGCGCCTCGCGCGCCAGATCGTGTCGCAGATCCGGATAATGCGTCTGCACGATCCGCTCCATCGTCGCGCGATCGGGGAAACGGATGTAGTGGAAGAAGCAGCGGCGCAGGAACGCGTCCGGCAGCTCCTTCTCGTTGTTCGAAGTGATGATGACGACCGGCCGGTGCGTCGCGACGACGGTCTTGCGCGTCTCGTAGACGAAGAAGCGCATCCGGTCGAGTTCCAGCAGCAGGTCGTTGGGGAACTCGATGTCCGCCTTGTCCACCTCGTCGATCAGCACCACCACGGGCCGGTCTGCCTCGAACGCATCCCACAGCTTACCGCGCACGATATAGTTGGCGATGTCGTGCACCCGCGGATCGCCCAACTGGCCGTCGCGCAGCCGCGACACCGCGTCGTACTCGTAAAGCCCCTGCTGCGCCTTGGTGGTGGACTTGATGTGCCACTCGATCAGCTCGAGGCCGAGAGCCTGCGCCACTTCGTAGGCGAGCACCGTCTTGCCGGTGCCAGGCTCGCCCTTCACCAGCAGCGGGCGCTGCAACGTCACGGCTGCATTCACCGCCACTTCCAGATCACGCGAGGCGATATAGCGTTCAGTGCTCTTGAACGAGGCGCTCACTCTCGATCCCCTTGGTCGTGCTCTGCCATAGTCCGTGGAAGCAGGTCAGGCGGCAATCCCCTCCACCGGTGCCAACGGCGGACGACCTCGGATCATGTCGGACGCCTTCTCGGCGATCATCATCGTGGTCGCATAGGTATTGGCCGACGGCATGCTCGGCATGATCGACGCATCGGCCACGCGCAGTCCCTGCATGCCATGCACCCGGAGCTGGTCGTCCACCACCGCCGTCGGATCGGTCGCCGGCCCCATCCGCGCGGTGCCGATCAGATGATACGCGGTGGAACCATACTGCCGTGCATAGCCCAGGAACTCGTCGTCGCTCTGCACCTGCGGCCCGGGCAGCATGTCGCCGTCGAAATAGTGCGCCAGCTCCGGCGTGTGCAGCAGCCGGCGCGCCAGCTTCATGCCGGCGATCAGCACGCGCCGGTCGATCGGATCCGACAGGTAGTTCGGCTGGATGACCGGATCGTCGAACGGATCGGCCGACCGCGCGCGGACATAGCCGGTGCTCTCCGGCCGATGCTGCCAGACGCCGCAGGTCATTCCCGGGTAGTCGTCCAGCATGCCGACGAACCCCTGCTTGTAGCTCGCCGGGCTGAACACGCCCTGCAGGTCCGGCTGCATCCATGCTGTCGTCCGACTTCCAGAACCAGTGCACCAGCGACGGGCTCAGCGCGAGGATGGATGGCTTGCCCATCGCCCAGCGCACGATCTGTCCCGCCAGGCCGACGCCGCGCGCCAGCTCGTTGATCGTGGTGCTGTTCTTCACCCGTGCGACCAGGCGCGGCGCGTAGTGGTCGCGGAAGTTCTCGCCGACGCCGCGCAGTTCGTGCACCACCGGCACGCCGATCGAGCCCAGCAGCTCGGCCGGCCCCACGCCAGAGATCTGCAGCAGCTTCGCGGTATTGGCAGTGCCGCAGCACAGGATCACCTCGCGCCGCGCCGTCACCACACGTTGCTCGCCGCGGTCGCGGTCGTTGACGTAGCGCACGCCGACCGCACGCCTGCCCTCGAACAGCACCGCGGCCGCATGCGCATCCGTGCGCACCTCGAGCCGGCCGGTCGCCTTGGCGGGATGCAGGAACACGCGCGCCGCCGAGTGCCGCCAGCCGCGGTTGATGGCGCGCTGGAAGTAGCCGACGCCCGCCTGCCGGTCGCCGCTGTTGTAGTCGACGCAGCGCGGGATGCCCGCCCCGACCGCGCCGGCGATGAACGCCTCGCAGATCGGATGGATCCAGTCGATGTCGGTGACCGGCAGGTTGCCCTCGCGGCCGTGGATGCGGTCGTCGGCGATGCCGATACGGCGCTCGGTGCGCTTGTAATAGGGCAGCATGTCCACGTAGCCCCAGCCGCGGTTGCCGCGCTGCGCCCAGCTGTCGAGGTCGGCGCGCTGGCCGCGGTTGTAGATCATGCCGTTGATCGAGCTCGACCCGCCCAGCGTGCGGCCCTGCGTGGTGGGGATGGCGCGCCCGCCGCTGCCTTCGGACGGCTCGGTCTTGAACTGCCAGGTGAAGTCCGGGTTGAACAGCATCTTGATGAACCCGGCCGGCACGTGGATGAACGGGTGGCGATCGGGCGGACCGGCCTCCAGCACGCACACCGTGGCGCCGGGCTGTTCGGTCAGCCGGTGCGCCAGCACCGAGCCCGCCGCGCCGCTGCCCACGATGACGTAGTCGAAGGCGTCGCCGGCGATGTTCGCCATCCGTTTCCCCTGCGCTGTTTGATTGTCCCGTCGCGCCATCCTAAGCTGGCGGCGGATGCCAATCCAAGCCGGGTGGAGGAAACACATGGAGTATGTCTGCGATGCTCCGGGTGACAGGACCTGGTTCCGGCTGATGCACGAGGGCGAGGCCGCGCTGGAATCCGAGGTCATGCGCCATGCCGTGGAAAAATATTTCCGCCGCGAATGGGCGAAGGCAGCGGAGAGCTACAAGCCGCTGACCTCGGTCTATATCGAGCAGGACATCGGCAAGGGCTCGCACATCCAGCGCGAGATGCCGCTGTTTCTGACCTTGCGGAACGACGAGGGCGCACCGTTGGTGACGGCCATGCTGCCGCCAGGCGGACGCCGCGACCGCTCGTTCGGCTGCATCATCGTGGGACCGGCCAACAGCGACCCCTATAAGCAGCACGCCGACGCGATCGAGGCGCTGGCCGAGCACTTCGAACTGCCGCTCGATCGGGCACACTGCTATCCGTACCGACGGGAATAACCACTCTGAGGAGACTGACCTGATGGGCACCACGCTCGAACAGTTCGCCGCCCAATGCCACGACGCGTTGAAGAGCAAACCGGGGACCGAGGGACGCAAGGCGGTCTGCGGACTGGTGAAGGACGTGCTGAAGGACGCTGACTTCGTCGCCAAGTACATCCCGGACGGCACGCCGGAACGCAAGGTGCTGTACGAGGACCCGGAGCTGGGCTTCACCATCCTGGCGCACGGCTATGTCGGCGCAAAGGGCAGCAAGCCGCACGATCACGGCCCGTCCTGGGCGATCTACGGCCAGGCCGCCGGCGAGACGATCATGACGGATTGGGACTGCCTCGCGCGGCCGACCGAGACCGCGCCCGGCAAGGCGAAGCACGTGCGCGACTACTCGATGCTGCCAGGTGATGCCTACCTGTACGACATCGGCGTGCTGCACTCGCCGCGCCGCGAGGGCGCCACGCGCCTGCTGCGCATCGAGGGCATCAACATGGAGAAGGTGAAGCGCTTCCCGTATGAGGCGGCGGATACGCTGAGCCCGGCCGCGGAGTAGTCAATTCCCTCCATCCCCTCCCCTCGCGGGAGGGGGTCAGGATGCGGAAGCCGCCGGGATAATCTGCTTCTCGTCGATGACGTAGCTTTTGATCCGACCGATGAACAGTGCGCCGTCATCGGTCAACCGCTTCATCTCGGGTGTCGCGGCGGCGCGCGCCAGCGCCGCTTCGTCATCGTACCACAGCTCGGCGATGCCATCGATCTCGACATCGGTCTCCGCAATGTCCGGCCGCGTTCGCATCCCCACAATGTGGGACTGCACGTAACGCCTGATCCCGGGCACCGCCAGCGCGAGCGGGCCGTGGACGTCGAGCCAGTGCCTGACGAACTGCTCGTGGCTGATCTCAGGCCTGCGCGTCAGCAGGCCGACAACCTTGATCATGTTGCGTGCTCCATCAAGGGCGCCTCGCACGCCACCGCGATGCTATGCATGTCGGGCACCGCGGCATCGCTCAGCATGCCGTTGGGGTCGTCTGTCACAGCAGCCACGGCATCGAACCGCTACTCCGCAGCTTCGCGCTTCAGCCGGTCGGAGAACGTCTTGCGGAACTTGGCGACCTTGGGTGCGACCACCGCCTGGCAGTAGCCGGTCCAGGGATTGCGCGCGAAATAGTCGTGGTGCTCGCGCTCCGCTTCGTAGAACACTTCGAGCGATTCAACCTGGGTCACGATCGGCGCCGGCCAGACCTTGGCATCGGCGATCTCCTTGATCACCGCACGCGCGGTGTCGCGTTGCGCGTCCGAGTGGGTGAGGATGATCGAGCGGTATTGCGGCCCGATGTCGTGCCCCTGCCGGTCCTTCGTCGTCGGGTCGTGGATGGTGAAGAACACCCGCAGCAGGTCGGCGTACGCCACCTCGTCCGGATCGAATCTCACCTGCACCACCTCGGCATGGCCGGTCGTGCCGCTGCAGACCGCCTTGTAGCTGGGGTTGGCGACGTGGCCACCGGCATAGCCGGACATCACGCTGCGCACGCCGCGCAGGTCCTTGTAGACGGCCTCCAGGCACCAGAAGCACCCGCCGCCCAGGGTGGCGATCTCTTCGTTCATGTCCTCGCTCCCGTCATTCCCGTGCGGGCATCATATAGGCTTACGGTGCATTCCTGCCACCGTAGCGGCGGACCCGGAGGTCGGCCTGCTCCTTGTGGCCGGCGAAGTTCTCGAGGGCGCACAGGCGCGAGCAGTACTCGCCGATCATCGCCGACGCCTCGTCGGTCAGGACCCGCTGGTACGTGCAGGTCTTGAGGAACTTGCCGACCCACAGCCCGCCGGTGTAGCGCGCGGCCCGCTTGGTCGGCAGCGTGTGGTTGGTGCCGATCACCTTGTCGCCGTAGGCGACGTTGGTCTCCTGGCCGAGGAACAGTGCGCCGTAGTTGGTCATCCGTTCGCAGGAACCAGTCGCGGGTCGCGCGTCATGCACCTGGACGTGCTCCGAGGCGATGCGGTCGGCCATCCGCCACCATCTCCTCGTCGGTGTCGCACAGGATGACCTGGCCGTGATCGCGCCAGGCCGCCGGCGACGTCGGCGGTGGGCAGGACCGTCGAGCTGACGTTCGATCTCGGCCCGATCGTCGCCGCGCGATCTTCGCCGACGTCGTGAGCAGGATCGCCGGCGACGTCGGGCCCGTGCTCGGCCTGCCCGAGCAGGTCGGTGGCGCACATCTCGGCGTCGACGGTGTCGTCGGCGATCATCAGCGTCTCGGTCGGGCCGGCGAGCAGGTCGATGCCGACCCGGCCGAACAGCTGCCGCTTGGCCTCGGCGACGAAGGCGTTGCCGGGGCCCACCAGCATGTCCACCGCCGGGATGCTCGAAGTGCCGAGAGCCATGGCGGCGACCGCCTGGACGCCGCCGAGCAGGTAGATCTCGTCCGCGCCGGCCATCGCCATCGCAGCGACGATGGCGGCCGGCGCGACACCATTAGCGGCGGCGTGCAGGCCGCGACCCGCCGCACCCCGGCGACCTTGGCGGTCAACACGCTCATATGAGCCGAGGCGACCATCGGGTAGCGGCCGCCCGGCACGTAGCAGCCGACGCTGGCCACCGGGATATTCGCGATGGCCGAGCCGGACGCCGGGCAGCGTCTCGACCTCCACGTCGCGCAGCGCGTCGCGCTGCACCTGGGCAAAGTGACGGATCTGCGCCTGGGCGAAGCGGATGTCCTCGATCACCTGCGCGGGCAGGCTGTCGATCAGGCCCTGGATCTCGGTCGCCGACAGGCGGAACTGTTGCGGCTCCCACCGGTCGAACTTCGCGGAGAGCTCGCGGACGGCGGTGTCGCCGCGCTGCATGATGTCATCGAGGATCGCCTCGACGGTCTGGCGCACCTGGCGGTCGGCGGCGAATTTCGCCTCGTCGCTCGCGCCGGGCTTCAGCGTGCGGATCATGGGCCCTCCTATTCGGCGGTCCAGCCGCCGTCGACGACCAGCGCGGTACCGGTGATCAGCGCCGCGGCGTCGGAGGCGAGGAATACCACCGCGCCCATCAGGTCCTCCACCGTGCCCAGCCGGCCCAGCTTGATCCGCCGCAGCACGTCGTCGTGGAACGCGGCGTCGTTCCAGAACGGCCGGGTGAGCGGGGTGTCGATGAAGGTGGGACCGATGGAGTTCACGCGGATGCCATGCGGCGCGAGGTCGATCGCCATCGCCTTGGTCAACCCCTCGATGCCGTGTTTGCTCATGCAGTAGACGGTGCGCCGGGCACCGCCGACATGGCCCATCTGCGAGGAGACGTGGATGATCGAGCCCCGGACCGTGGCCGCCGCCATGCGGCGCGCCACCGCCTGGGCGACGAAGAAGGCGGCCCGCTGGTTCAGCGTGGTGATGGCGTCGTAGTCGGGCTCGGTCACCTCGAGGAACGGCGCCGGGCGGTTGGTGCCGGCATTGTTGACCAGGATGTGGAAGGTCGGCTGGGCTGCGATTGCGGCGCGGACCGCGGCGAGGTCGGTGACGTCGAGCGTCAGCGCCTCGGCACTGCCGCCTTCGGTGCGAAGCTCGGCTGCGGCCGCCTCGATCTCGGCGGCAGTGCGCGCCGCAAGCACGACGTGCGCGCCGGCCTGCGCCAGGGCAGCGGCTGCCGCCAGGCCGATGCCGCGACCGGCGCCGGTGACCAGGGCACGGCGGCCGTCGAGGCGGAGGGAGGGCGTGCGGGGGAGGGGCATGGAAGGGGCTTGGTCTGATGTGCTTGGGCGGTCTACACCGGTCGCGGATCGCTGGGAACGGACCCTCGGACGTGGGCAGAGCGTCGTCGCAACGTGGTGCTTGCGGACGCTATCCTTGTTACGGCAAGTAAGCCTGACCGAAGATCGGGGGCAGAATGGACGACATTGCATGCATCCAGACGCACCAAGCCCACTGCGCGCGATGTTGTGGCGGCGTCAACCGCTGTCGGACCACACAGGGTGGCTGCAGGCGCCGTTCAAGCGTGTTATTCGACCTTCTACTATGACCGCTCACCGCAAAGTTCGGCCCTCCTTGGTTCGGCCGTACGACGTTTCCAGAACTGGACGGGTCCTGTTCTGCCTCAGCACATCTCTCGCCTGGCGTGGGGCACACGCAGTGGGTATTCTTAGGACCGAAAGGGAACTCGCGGCGCGATTGCTCGACGATCCTGATCTCCAGGTGCTGCCGGTTGTCTTTCATGACGGAACGCTCAGAGTGCTCGAGCTGGACCTGGCTCGGAACATCGTGACCGCTGATCCGACCGCGCAACGGCGGCCAAACAAAGCTGCGGAGCCGCCGCCAGTCCCGCCACCGTCGGTTGCAAAGCAGCTCCGAACCCGGATGATCGGTCCAGTGGCTCGTGGACTCCGGGCCTGTGCGCGCGCCGGTCTGCGCGTGGTTCCACCTGCAAGCCGCGAGGAAGTGCGGCAGATGCTTATCCACGGGCGCCAAGCGCTTCGAAACCAGATCTACGAGGCTGCACAGCGGTCCGCCCCGGACGTTGGCCTGTCGGAGCCGCCACCTGACCTAAGCCTCGTTATCTACCCCAAAGAGGCAGACGTGTTGTTCTGCGCCGGTCTTGGCTGGGACGTCATTGACTGGGATCTGCATCGAAACACTGCGTCAACATGCAATCTGCGCCTGGTTTCGATGGTCTACGATCTCATTCCTGTCAAGTTTCCAGAGATGGTCGGCAAGTCAACTGCTCACTATGCAAACTACTTCCTTCATATTGTGGATGAATGCGACCTTGCCTTATGTATCTCGGAGTGTACCCGTCAAGACTTGGTAGAATTTGCTGCGCAGGTGAGCCGACCAGAACCTGAGGCAGAGGTCGTGCGACTGGGCGCGAACGTACCGGCTGCACCAAGCGCTGACGAATTCGCCGATGCCGATCTTCGGCATCGGCTGGAACGCGGGCGTTTCGGCCTGAGCGTCGGCACGTTCGAAATCCGCAAGAACTACAGATTGCTCATCGACCTTTGGCACGAGTTGGTCGCCGATGGCACGTTCGACCTCGACTTGGTGATCGTTGGCATGGCCGGTTGGTGCGTTGAAGATGTCCTGCGGGACTTGCAGGCGTCTCCGCTGCTTGGGAGTCGCATATTTTGGTTGCAGAATATCTCCGACGCTGGTCTCTCCTGGTTGTATGAATCATGCCACGTCTTCTTGTACCCGAGCCTGTACGAAGGTTGGGGCCTGCCGGTCGTAGAGGCGTTGCAGCATGGACGGCCCGTGATCGCTTCCAACCGCGCGGCAATTCCCGAGGCTGGATTGGGGCTTGCCGAAATCATAGATCCTGACAATCGCGAGGAATGGCGACGAGCGATCCTTGCTGAAGCACAGTCTCCGCGAAGGCGCGTTGTTGCTCAGGACATCCCGAACTGGGACGAAACCGCGGATGCAGTCAAACAACACTTGTCGCGGCGCTTGAATTCCTTGGAGAACAGCGCTTGACACGAGTTCTCCAGATCCTCCCGTTCCCATCTGTGCAGCCGCGCGATGGCGGCCAAATTCGTGCCCGGCAAACTGGCAAGGCCTTGGAAGAGGCGGGTTTCACCCTCACCCGGTGTCCGATCTATCACGCAGCCTGGCATCCAAACAGCGTATTTCAGCCGCCGGTCGTCGACTTGGACAAAGCAGTCGGTTACACCACGCTATCGGGACATCTGGCAGCTATCTGACCTGACGAACGGCGAGGTTCTGGCCAATGACGAACAGTGCTTCGCCGCCTTCAAGGGAGTTTGTGGAACGGGCTAGACCGGACGTTATGGTGCTCGAGCATCCCTGGATGTGGCCCGCCGTCAAGAAAGCTGCCCAGCACTGAACGACCGCCCATTGTCTACAATTCGTACAACCTGGAGGCTGAACTGAAGTGTCGGATGCTGAAGGAGGCGGGCATCGCCGAATCCGGACGGATGTTGCTCGGCGAAATAGAAAGCTGGAACGAGACCTCGTAGTGCTGCGTCTGCGGTCAGTGCCACAACCGAAGCGGATGCGACGGTGTACCGCAACTGGACGTCGGGCTCCGGTCGTAGTGGCGTCCAACGGGACAGAGCGACGCGCACGTGCTCACCTGCACGACGTCCTGCCCACGGCGATCAGGATACCGGTGGCGCTACCTCCTGTTTGTGGCGAGCGCGCATCCACCGAATGCGCCGGCTTTGCGGAGCTCGTGATCGGTGGGCTGGTAGGGGTCCGGCCCGATGAGCGGATCGTCGTCGCCGGCAGCGTATGCGACGGTATCGCGGAGCATCCTCAGATCAAGGCGCCGTTGCGATGGCAGGCGATCGTCTGGTGCTGCGTGGGCAGGTGTCGTCGCTCGAGCTGGACTGCCTATAGAAAATGCCAGCAGGCATGATCCTGCCCATTACCTACGGCGGCGGCTCGAACTTGAAGACGCCCGAGGCTTTGCTTACGGGACACCCTATCATCGCAACTGCCAGAGCATTTCGGGGCTTTGAAGCATTCGCCGACATGCCAGGGGTTATCATCGCGGAAACTGTTGACGCGTTCTCCGCGGCAATGCGACGTGTATTGTCAGGAGAAGTTCCGGCACCGCGACACGATAAGAGACTTGATTCGCTGGTCTGGGACCGGACCTTGCAACCCATCATCAACCTGGTTCGTCGGTTGGCGCCCGCGCACGGTTCGGTTGATGCCGTTCAGACTGGATTGGACGACAATCACGAAGCGGACGAGTTTGCCAAAGCTCTGCCGGCGGCTGAAGCGAAGATCGATAGTACCGATATAGAACTAATGGGCTCTCCGGCCATCGTATACGGTTGTCTGGACGACGATTACTTCACAAAGCTGCCGTCCTACGCTGCACAAAACGCGCTGTTCGTCGCCGAGGCAATGAAACTTCCTCGAGATGGCGTGATCATGGATGTAGGAGCGAACCTGGGCATAACGACGATCATCGGAAGCCGCTGCGTACCGCATGGCAGGGTGGTCGCCATCGAACCATCCCCGCGAGCGTATGAATGCCTCATCAGAACCGTAGCAGCGAACGACCTGGCGAATTGCACGGTGATCAACAAGTGTCTGGGCGAAACTGGCGGGCTGGTTGCATTTGTTGAAACCCCCTTCATAGCCGCAAGCCATGTAGGCCTATATACTGCGGCGGGTAGTGACGGCAATGAAGCCGACCCGTTCCTGGCCGATAGCCATGCCGGCGCCGATCGAGGTCCACCAGTAAGGATAATGACTCCCATCACGACAATCGACGCTGTCGTCGCTGAACTTTCGTTGCAACGCCTGGATCTGATCAAGATCGATGTAGAAGGATTCGAGCTCGACGTCCTCAAAGGAGCGTCGCAAGCGATCCGCCGACTGCGTCCGCGCTTTGTGATGGAATTCAATAGCTTCCTTCTGGTGGTAAACCGGAATGTCTCACCGCGACGCCTTCTGGACTTTGTACTTGCTCGGTTCGGATCGTTCTCAACGGAGCGCAATGGCGTTACGACCACAATCAGCACGGCGTCCCAAGCGCAGGACTTCCTTTACTCCAACATGACCACCCAGCATTGCGTGGACGACATCGCGTTCGGCGGGTAAGCCCACGTCTGCCGCGGATGCTATGCGATGATTTGATTCGGCCCACTAGGGCCAGGGAGGCGCTATGCGCAAGCTGCTAAGACGCATGGCTCAATTCACACGCCGGGGACGGCGAGATGATCCGGGCAGCTTCGAATGTCATGCCGCTCTGCTGGCGCGCTTCCACACGCGCTATGGGATCGTGCCGGACTATGAGCACATCCTCGAATGCAGTTACCGAAGCCTGATTCCGGCGGGCACGACAGTGATCGATGTCGGTGCCCATGGAGGCCGCCACACGGCGATATTCTCTGACCTCGTTGGTCCAGATGGCGTCGTCGTAGCCTTCGAGCCTCTGCCACATCTGGTCGCCTCGCTCCAGGATCGGGAATTCGGCTGCCAAGTGCAGATCCATGCATGCGCACTCAGCGACTTTTCCGGCCGCTCCAGTTTCACCCACATGCGCGGTACGCCTGGCGAAAGCGGTTTGCGCGAACGAATTTCGAATTACCCCCAGCAGGCAGATCCTGTCTCAATCGACGTGGAGGTGCGACAACTCGACGAGTTCCTTTCGGACATCGTCAGATTGTCTTTCATCAAGATAGATATCGAGGGCGGTGAAGTGGCCTGTCTGCGAGGAGGGTCTAGGCTGCTAAAACACTTCAGGCCATTCATCAGCGTTGAGTACGGCGAGCCCACCTACACCGTGTACGGGCTGACGGCCCGCTCGCTTTACGATATTGCGCAATCCTTGGAGTATCACATCGCAGACCTATTCGGTGCAGTCTGCCCGAACTTGTCCACTTGGCTGCGAGTTTGCAATTCGTCGTATTGGGATTGGTTCCTGGTCCCGCGCGAGCGGACCCACGAATGGCGTACCCTGTTGAAGCGGTGATCAGCCGCACGAGGTGCCTCCGCGGAGGCACGCACGGTTGAAAAATGACCTAGGCGAGAAGATGCTGGGCCGCACCGTGCGGGTGGCTCAGTGCGGCCCAGCTTTGATCAGCTATTTAGCGTGCCTGCTTGCTGGATGTGCCCGATCAGGGCGCTAGGCTAGCTGTTTGCTTGCTGGATGTGCCCGATCAGGGCGCCCGCATTGGTGACACCGGTGAAAGTTATCGTTGTGTGGTCGGACAACGTAATGGTTGTCGAGCTACCCGAGACTGTCGCCCCAGCAATGGCAGCCGCTGCCTCTCCAGGGGCATAGTTCACCAACATTACGTTATCGATAGCGCTGAAGTCGCCGATCACATTCTGAGAGGCTGCACCGCCAAGCTGGCTATAGAAGTCGAAGAAGTCAGCACCGCCGCCCCCGACCAGGGTAGTAGAGCCTCCCCCGGCAACAAGCGCGTCGTTGCCCACCCCGCCCACCAGCGAGCTTTGCCCGGCTGTGTCCTGTCCGGCAAGAATGAGGGCGCTGCCTTTGGAGAGGCTGGCGTCGAGCGTCTCGCCGCCCGGCCCTCCGGTGTAGAAAAGGCCCCCGGGGGTGGTGTTGACGTAAGTGAAAGTGCCGCCCGCGCCACCGAAGAGCGATGTCGCGCCGGTGCCGCCGAAGACAGTCGAGTCGCCAGAGCTACCGATAATGGTGGATGCACCAGCGCCGCCTACGAAGGTCAGGTCGCCCGATCCACCATTGACGAACGACCCACCCCCGGCCGCGGTGACCGACGCAGAGCCCGCACCCGCGGTGATCGTGTTGCTCGTGCCGCTGTCCAGCACGGACAGTACCGCCTGACCACCGACCACGACATCGCTGCTGCCGCTGAGGGTCACGAACGTCGCGCCGAACCCACTGCTGCCCAGGACCGTGTCCGAGGTCCCCGCGATATGCCCGGTGAACTTCCCGTCGCCGGTGATCGCCAGCGCGCCCACGCCCGCAGCCAAGGCATTCACCGTGACCGCGCCGTCGCCGGCGCTGATCGTGTCGTTCTTGCCCTGCGAATTGACGACGTAACTGCCCTGCAGGATGAAGTCGTCGGTGCCCGTGCCGCCCGAAATGGTGCCCGATCCAATGCCGGTCAGCGTGTCGAGCCCGTTGCCCACCGCGACATTGTCGCCGGCACCACTCACCGTGACGACGTTGGTGCCGTCGCCCAGCGTGATGATCGCCGGATCGACGATCGTGTGTGAGTTGCCGCTGCCGCCCATGATCGACAAGGCCGGGCTGCCGAAGATCGTGTCGCCCGAGGCAAGATCGACCACGAAGGAGTAACCGGCGGACGCCGGTATCGTCGTTGTGGCTGTACCCGGCTCAATGACCAGTTCGCCGATCTTCCCGGGCGCCACCGGCGGTAGCGCCGACGACCCGTCAGTTGTCTGAATATCGAGGGAGCCCGCCGCCGATGCAGCCGCCAGTGCTGCAGCGATGTTCTGCGCCAAAGCGAGATTGAACTGGTTGCTGAAAGTCTGCGTGATGGTCGAGTTACCCGGACCAGGAACCGTTACCGAAGTCATTCATTTCTCCGTTTGGGCGCATCACGCCGCCGCCCCCGATGCACCGACCATCGAGCCAAGGCGAGTATGACCTATCGCTCAGTCATTGCAACGCTTTTCTTCGCAGGTGCGGGGTAAATTTAGATTCTTTTAAGGAACGGACCACTCGCCATATCATTGCGTGTCCGTTCACAAACCGCCGCACCCTCCGGACTCAGATCCTTGCTCCCGGATCTCTACGGAAAGCAACCCAATGCCACGAATGAGGCATCGAGCGCGCTGCGATGGACTGTTAATCTTGAGAGTCTGGGGTTTGCCCAGAATTTTCTCTCAAGCTGCGAGTTGGAAGCCCTGCATTTTATTGGTATCGGCTCGTTTGGCGAGGAATTTCGTGAAGATGTGGTCTTTCGGGGTATCCAGGAGAAATTCAGGAAGCCGCTGGCGTAGCGCGGTTGCGACGACGAGTTCGGAGGGCGGGATCCCGGGTCGGACGGTGCGTAGCCAGGATCCGAAGGAGGCCCAGACGAGCCGGGGATGTGCGACGGAGAGGTACTGCAGCAATCCTTGGCAGATGAGACCGGTCTGGATGAAGACGTGATAGGCATGCAGCTTGCGTTTGACGTCGTCGCGGTATTTGGGTGATGCCCGGTGGAGATGCTGGTTGCCGTCGTTGCGGCGCCGCGCCTTCATGTCGAACATCCAGAAATGATAGGCGAAGGTGCCGATCTGGTGCACGGCCTGCTTGAAGCTGAGCTCGATCTTGAAGCGCAGACCGTAGAGACGAATGATGTCGATGGCGTCGAGGGAGGTGTCCGTGCACATGAGGAGGAGGGAGCCTCTTGTTGGATGGATCACCGCGACGAAGCGCACCATGCGGCCGGCAGGGCGCCACAGCAGGTCGCGGACGCGATATTGGATGGTCAGCTTGTTCTCGCCGTAGACGGGGCTGTTGGCCTTCTGGAAGGCCGAGGGATCATTCAGCAGCGACTTCACTTTGAGCTTCTTGCCGTACTTCCTGGGCGCGCCTCGCTTGCGCGGCCCGCGATGTTGGTAGGCGGTGTACGCGACGGCATTGGACTTCACGCGTGTGACCAGGTGGTTGTTCTGCTTGAGCAGGCCGGCGATGATCTTCTGCGCGCCATAGTAGGCGTCGGCGACGAAGTAGAAGGGTTGATCGACATCGGTGATGCCGATGAGGGAGATCATCTTGTCGAGCAGGGTCCGGCGGTCGCGGTTGGACCATACCACGCCCTCATGGATGCGCGCGGCAAGCGGCACAGCGAAGACGGAAGAGGCGGCCTGAACGAGCAGACTTACAGCTTGCAGTGAGTGCCCCGTGATGTAGTCCGGCTTGGTGTTCGATGCCGATTGCTGATGCAGCAATTTGACCGCCGGCATCTTGCGGCCGCACTTGGGGATCTTGATGCCGTCGCCGACCAGGACGTACCTGCCGTTGACGCGCAGCGCCTGGGGCAACAGGCGAAGCACCAGCGAGGTCCACAGCGCGGTGAGCTGGTCGAGCTTGACGGCGGAGGAGTGGAAATAATCGCGGAGCGCATTGTAGCGACGCGGATCGAGGTTCAGCGCGCGCACGATGGAGGTGACACCGAGCTGCTCGGTGCGCACCGTGAAGCCGGCCACGGCGGTGGCGAACCACAGGAAGGTTTGCAGGCGGGTGAACGCCGGGCGCAGCGACCGGATTGCATTCCACCAGAGTATCCACAGTGACATTGGGTTGGCTCGTAGCGTTGTAACGAACGATGCCGTTACCCGGGGACTCACTATGCCCGCGTTGAATCTCGCGTGATCGGCGTTGACTCTGGCGTGAGCGACGCAACAGCGGTGAGCCGCCGTGCTATTCTGATCCGATGGGAAAGCGACGCGAGCCAGACATCTTCGACGACAACCCGCTCACCGAGGACTTCCTCGAATGGATGGTCTCGCCTGACGGACAAACCGCCGGCGAGGTGTCCGGCCTTGTGTTCGCCACGCTGGAAAACGCCAGTGTCGATGCCAAGCGGCGCAAGGTCATCTGGGCCGATGGCGAACGGCTATCGATCGAGCAATCGGCAGAGCGCATCCATGCCGAGCATCCGGACAGGCCCCGCGAGCTGATTGAAATTTCCCTGTGCAGTTGGTTCGAGCACCGCGTGCCGGAATCCGGTTCCGAACGCCAGATCAACGAACTCGACCGGCTATTCGGGCCGTGGATTCGCGACCGTGAGCGAAAGGCACGGGCTGCCAAAAAATGACCGAGAAGTCCGCGAAGAACCGTCGGAAAATCTCCTCCAATCCTCCCGGCCACCAAATTTCGCGGCATGGTACCATTTCTGCGATAGGGCCGGGGTGCCCACTGCGAACCTGATCACCCTCCACCATTGCATACGATCCGACACGAGCGGAATTACTTATCGGGAGACGCGATCAATCGGCGCATCGGACAGCCGGGTATCGATTGATCGGCTCGCCTCTCACCGTGCAGTGAACTCGGGCAGCCGCCGGTCCGCCATGGCTTTGACCCCCTCGCGGAAGTCCTCGGTGCCCCGCAGCCAGTCCTGTTCCTCGTATTCCCGCTCGGTCGCCGCGGCCACAGCCTCAGCCAGCCCGCGCCGCAGCGTCTCGCGAGTCGCCACGACCGCCAGCGGTGCCGACTGGGCGATCTCGGTCGCCAGTTCGGTCGCCTTCGCCCGAACCTGGTCCAGCGGCACGCAATAGTCTGCCAGGCCGATCGCCAGCGCCTGCTCGCCGGTGATCCGCCGACCGGTGTACATCAGTAGCGCCGCCTGCTGGTGGCCGATCAGCCGCGGCAGCGAGGCGGTCAGGCCGAAGCCAGGATGAAACCCCAGACGGGTGAAGTTCACCGCGAACCGCGCTTCGGGGCAGGTCACCCGGAAGTCCGCCATCACCGCGAGGCCGACGCCGGCGCCCACCGCCGCCCCGTGCACCACGGCGACGATCGGCTTGCCGGTACGCCACAGCCGCTGCGCCTCCTTATATAGGTGCCGGCCTCGCCTGGTACCGCGTGCCACGCCGTCCGGCCCACGGCTGCCGAAGTCGGCGCCGGCGCAGAAGTGCTTGCCCTCGGCGCACAGCACCGCCACGCGGATGTCCGGGGAGCGGTCCCAGCCCTCCAGCACGTCGGCGATCTCGCCCACCATGTCGGTATCGACGAAGTTGTTCGGCCCGCGCCTGATCTCGATCGTGCCGATCATGCCGGATTCGCTGACGCCGATATGCTCGTAGGTGGCCATCGTCTGCTGCCCTCGCTCTTCCGCTGGAAAACGCCTCGTGCGACCTTACCCGCCGGTAGGGGCGGAGGAAACGGCCATGGCGAAACTCCATCGCGACCGGGTGCCGGCGCCGCGACGAAGCCGCCTCTCCGCCCCGAAGGGCGGGGTGGCAAAGCGGAGACACCGGTGACGCACGCCCTGCAATCGTTCTTCTGGCCGCAATCGATTGCCGTGCTGGGTGCATCGCCCGACACGCATCGCATCCGCGGCCGTTTGCTGCACCAGTTGCGCGCCAACGGCTATCCCGGCCGCATCCTGCCGATCAACCCGAGCTACCAGGAGATCGGCGGCCTGCGCTGTTACGCCGCGATCGGCAAGGTCGGCGAACCGGTGGACCTGGCGCTGCTGGCGATCCCCGCCGCCGGCGTCGCCGCAGCGCTCGAGGAATGCGCCGGCGCCGGGGTGAAGAACGCCTTGATCATCAGCTCGGGCTTCGCCGAGGAAGGCGGTGCCGCCGGCGACATGCAGGCGCAGTTGGTCGAGGTGACCCGCCGCACCGGCCTGCGCGCCTGTGGCCCCAACTGCGAGGGCTACTTCAACGCCCTCGGCCGCGTCGCCACCACGTTCAGCCCCACCGTCGAGGTGAGGGAGGACGCCGGCCGCGCGCTGGTCTCCGACCGCCGCGTCGGCGTGATCGCGCAGTCGGGCGGCATCGGCTTCGCCCTGTTCAACCGCGGCCAGGCGGCCGGGATCGGCTTCTCCTACGTGATTTCCACCGGCAACGAGGCCGATCTCAACACCGCCGACTTCCTCGACTACATGGTCGAGGACGCGAACACACACGTTGTGATGCTGTTCTGCGAGGCGGTGCGCAACGGCCCCGCCTTCGTCGCCGCACTGGCGAAGGCGCGCCGACTGGGCAAGCCGGTGATCGCGATCAAGATCGGCCGCTCGGATGCCGGCTCGCGCGCCTCGGCCTCGCACACCGCATCGCTGTCCGGCGCCTACACGGCGTACCGCGCTGTGTTCGAGCGCTACGGCGTGATCGAGGCGGAGGACCCGGACGAGGCGGTGGCGATCGCCGGCGTGCTGCTGACCTGCCCGCTGCCGAAGGGGCGTCGCGTCGGCATCATCACCCCCTCGGGCGGCGGCGGCGCCTGGATGGCGGACACGCTGTCGCTGCACGGCCTGGCCGTGCCGCCGCTGTCAGCACCGACGCAGGCGACGCTGCGCGCGGTGATGCCGTCCTATGGCGCGTCGGGCAATCCGGTGGACGTCACCGCGCAGGGCTCCGCCACCGGGGCGGCAGTGATGACGGCGATGGAGACGCTCGCACAGTCCGACGAGATCGACATGCTGGTGCTGATCACGTCGCTGACCAGCGAGACGCGCGTATCGCTCGACGCCGACCGCGTGCGCGCAACGGCGGCGCGCTGCGGCAAGCCGATGACGGTATGGACCTACACGCTGCCCTCCGAATTCGGCCGCCGCACCGCGGCGGGGTGCGGACTGTTCACCCACAGCGACCTTCGCAACGTCGGCGTGGCGATGAGCCGGTTGGCAGCCTACGCGGAAGCTCAGGCGCGACCCCTGCCCGCTTCCTCCAGGGCTGCGTCCGCACCGCCGCTGCCACCGGACCTGCCCCGCGTTCTGACCGAGCATCGCGCGAAGGCGCTGCTGGCTCCGTTTGGCCTGCCGGACCCGCAGGAGCGTCTGGTCACGTCGCAGGCCCAGGCGGTGGAAGCTGCGACCGCGCTGGGCTACCCGGTGGCGCTGAAGATCGCCTCGCCCGACCTGCCGCACAAAACCGAGGCCGGGGGTGTAGTCCTCGGCCTGCAAAGCCCGCATGCGGTCACTGCCGGATACCAACAGATCATCGCCTCGGCCGCGGCCTACAGGCCCGACGCGCGCGTCGACGGCGTGCTGGTGCAGAAGATGGCGCCGCGCGGACATGAGCTCGTGATAGGCATGGTGAACGATCCGGCGTTCGGACCGATCATGATGGTGGGTCTCGGCGGCACCATGGTGGAACTGATGGGCGACGTTGTGCATCGCCCTGCGCCGATCGACGTCGCCGAAGCGACCGACATGCTGCGCGGCCTGAAGTCGGCGAGGCTCTTGGCCGGGTTCCGTGGTGCGCAGCCGATCGACATCGCACCGGCGGCCGAACTGATCGCTGCTCTGTCGCAGGCGGCACTGGCGTATCGTGAGCATATCGCCGAGATGGAGCTCAATCCGGTAATCCTTCATGCCGACGGCTCGGGCCTGACGATCGCCGACGCGCTGATCCTGCTGAGGGAATGACGTTATCCCCAAGGAAATGGATGGCCGGCGCGACGTGGCCCTGCGCCGGCCAGTACGGCGAAGCCAAGACGAGAATGGAATGACATGATGTTCGAACTCTCCGAAGAACACCGCATGCTGCAGGACCTGGTCGCAAAGTTCATCGACCGCGACGTCATGCCGCTGGAGAAGGCGGTGCTCGCGCGCGAGACGTCCGGCCAGAAGTCCTCGCTCACCGCGGACGAAGAGGCAACGCTGCTCGGCAAATGTCGTGAACTCGGCCTGTGGGGCCTCGACGTGCCGGAGGAGTTCGGCGGCGCCAACTTGCCGACAGTGGCGCTGATCGGCGTCTATGAGGAGCAGGGCCGCACCTGCGTGCCCTTCACCTTCCCGCCCGACAGCCCGAACCTGCACATGCTGATGGCAGTCTGCGACGCCGAGCAGCGCAGGAGATACCTGGAGCCCTATGCGCGCGGCGAGGCGCATTCCGCCATCGCCATCTCCGAACCCAACGCCGGCGGCGACCCCGCCGGCATGACCACGCGCGCGGTGAAGGACGGCGGGGACTGGGTGATCAACGGGCGCAAGATCTGGGTCAGCCGCGTGCCGCAATCGGACTTCACCATCGTCATGGCGCGCACCGGCGAGGGCAAGCGCCACGAAGGCGTCACCGCGTTCATCGTCGAGCGCGGCACCAAGGGCTTCAACATCGAGCGCGAAATCCCGATGCTCGGCGGTCAGCGCACCTGCGAGCTGACCTTCGACGACTGCCGCATCCCCGCGTCGCAGCTGCTCGGCCAGGAAGGCAGGGGCTTCGCGCCGATGCAGCTGCGCCTGACGGTACGGCGCCTGCAGATCGGCGCCTGGTGCGTCGGCATGACACGCCGCGCGCTCGACATGATGATCGGGCACGCCAGGCAGCGCGTGACGTTCGGCCAGCGCCTCGCCGACCGCCAGGCGATCCAGTGGTGGGTCGCCGAGGCGGCGCTAAAGATCCACGCCTGCCGGCTCATGGTATACGATGCTGCGTCCAAGTCGGACGCCGGCCGCGACGTGCGCACCGAGGCATCCATGGTGAAGCTGTACGGCACCGAGATGGCCACCGAGACGATCGACCACGCAATGCAGACGTTCGGCGCCATGGGCGTGGCGAAGGAGCTGCCGCTGCAGCTCATGGCGCAGAGGGTGCGCACCATGCGGGTCTATGAAGGCCCGTCCGAGGTGCATCGCATGGTGATCGCACGCCGGCTGCTGCAGGATCGGAGATAGGACATGGCGCTGCTCGACGGCAAGGTTGCCATCGTCACCGGCGCAAGCCGCGGCATCGGCCAGGCGATCGCTGAACTGTTCGCCGAAGAAGGAGCCAGGGTCGTGGTGGCCGCCCGCACCTTCAACGAGGGCGACCATCCGTTCCTCGAAGGCACGCTGAAGCGCACCGTGGAGTTGATCCGCGCCAAGGGTGGCGAGGCGAAGGCGGTCGCCGCGAATGTCTCATCGGAGGAGGACTGCATCGCGCTGGTACAGTCGGCGCGCGACTACGGTCCGGTCGATATCCTGGTGAACAACGCCGCACTTACCTATTACCAACCAATCACCGAGATGCAGACCAACCGCTGGGTCCGCGCCTTCGCGGTCGATGTGCACGGGCCGTTCATGCTGGCGAAGGAAGTGCTGAAGGACATGATCCCGCGGCGCAGCGGCGCCATTATCAACATCAGTTCCGGCGCGGCGATCGGCCCCGGTCGTGGGCCCTATACCGACAAGACCGTGCGCGGCGGCACGATGTACGGCGCGGTGAAGGCAGCGCTCGAGCGCTTCACCCAGGGGCTGGCACAGGAGGTCGCGCAGTACGATGGCATCACCGTCGCCGCGGTGTCGCCGTCGCAGATCGTGCCGACCCCGGGCACGGTGTACCACAAGCTGGTCTCCGGCATGGACGACCCCCGGGGCGAGCCGCCGACCATGATGGCGCGCGCCGCGCTGCTCCTGGCCAGCGAGCCGGCGGTGAGGGTCAACGGTCGCGTCACCTACAGCCAGCAGATCCTCAAGGAGTTCGGCTGGATCGACAAAGCGGCGGGGCGCGGCGTGGACAGTCCGGGTTCGGGGTACTCCCAGCTCTGAGCTTTCGCAGCGTCAAGCGGATTGAAGCGAATCGGAGAAATGCCAATGCCGATGCGCGACCTCCACCACAGGTCGCGCGGCAACAATCCATGGATGGCGGCGCTGTTGAAGACGTTCACCGACGGCGATATCGAGGCGGTGGCGCAATCATGGGACTGTAGCCGCGCCTTGGCGTTGACGTACCGGTGCGTATTCAATACTACCGAACGGTAACCACGCGGAGAATGCGCGCGATGCCTGCTGCCAGAATGCCTGAACGCTTCGATGTCATCATCGTCGGCGCCGGATTCGCCGGCCTCTACGTGCTGCACCGGCTGCGCGGTCTTGGCCTGTCGGCGCGCGTGTTCGAGGCCGGCAGCGGCGTCGGCGGCACCTGGTACTGGAACCGCTATCCCGGTGCACGCTGCGACGTCGAGAGCATGCAGGTACTCCTACTCGTTCTCGCCGGAACTCCAGCAGGAGTGGCGGTGGAGCGAGCTGTTTGCCTCGCAGCCGGAGATCCTGCGCTACGCCAATCACGTCGCCGACCGCTTTGACCTGCGACGCGACATCCGGTTCGACACCCGCGTGACGGCGGCGCGGTTCGACCGCGCGACGCATCGGTGGGACGTCCGCACCGATCGCGGCGACCAGGTGTCCGCGCGCCACTGCGTCATGGCCACCGGCTGCCTGTCCACCGCACGCCTGCCCGATTTCCCAGGCATCGAGCGCTTCACTGGCAAGACCTATCACACTGGCCATTGGCCGCACGAGGGAGTCGACTTCACCGCTCTGCGCGTCGGCGTGATCGGCACGGGTTCGTCGGCGATCCAGGCGGTGCCGGTGATCGCGCAGCAGGCGGCACAGCTTTGCGTGTTCCAGCGCACGCCGAACTTCAGCATCCCATCGCGCAACGGCCCGATGACCGAAGCCTACGCGCAGTCGTGGAAGTCCGAGTATCCCGCGCGGCGCGAGCAGGCGCGGCACATGCGCACCGGCATCCTGAACAACCCGAACGACATCTCCGCGCTGGAGATTTCCGAACAGGAGCGGCGGCGCATCTACGAGGAGCGCTGGGCGGCCGGCGGCACCAACTTCATGGCGGCGTTCAACGATCTGATCCTGGATCGCGAGGCGAACGACACGGCGGCCGAGTTCGTGCGCGACAAGATCCGCGAGACGGTGCGCCAACCGCACGACGGCGGAACTGCTGGCCCCGAAGAACCATCCGATCGGCACCAAGCGCATCTGTGTCGATACCGACTACTACGGCACCTTCAACCGCACGAACGTCGCGCTGATCGACGTGCGGAGCACGCCGATCAGCGAGATCACCGCGCATGGCATCCGCGCCGGCGAGGTCGAGTACCCGCTGGACGCGCTGGTGTTCGCCACCGGCTTCGATGCGATGACCGGCGCGCTGCTCGCCATCGACATCGCGGCCGACGGGCAGACCCTGCGGCAGAAGTGGGAGGCTGGGCCGCGCACCTATCTCGGCCTGATGACGGCGGGCTTCCCCAACATGTTCATGATCACCGGTCCGGGCAGTCCGTCGGTGCTGAGCAACATGATGGTGTCGATCGAGCAGCACGTGGACTGGATCGCCGGCTGCGTGGCGTATCTGCGCGCGCACGGGCTGGACTGCATCGAGGCGACGCAACCGGCCGAGGACGCGTGGGTGGAACACGGCAACGAGGTCGCCCACAAGACGCTCTATCCGCTGGCGAACTCCTGGTACATGGGCGTGAACGTGCCCGGCAAGCCGCAGGTGTTCATGCCGTATATCGGCGGCGTCGGCGCCTATCGGCAGACCTGCGACGAGATCGCGGCGGCGGGTTATCGCGGCTTCACGCTGGCCGCGGCGCCTGGAGCCGCGTTGGCGGCGGAGTAGACGCCGGGAGCCACCACCCTCTCGAGCCGGGAATTCAACCAGGACACTGGGCGGGCGAAAAAGGCTGCAATGCGTGGCCCGGTGTTCGTCACTGACCGTGGCCGGCCGGCACACGTGCTGCTGACGATCGAGGACTACCGCAGGCTGGCAGGTGCGCAGGTCAGCATCGCCGATAGGCTCGCAATGCCCGAAGGCACCGACATCGACTTCGAGCCCCCGCGGCTGCGCGGTCCTTTGTCGCGCAGCGCTGACCTGCGCTGATGTATGTGTTGGATACCGATGTCGTATCCGAACTGCGCAAGGCGGGTCGAGCGGATCGCCACGTTGTGGCGTCGTCGAACGTTATGCCGGCGTTCAATCTGTTCCTGTCAGCGGTCACCATTCTCGAACTGGAACTTGGCGTGCTGCAGGTCGAGCGGCGCGATCCGACGCAGGGCGGGGCGTTGCGCGGGTCGCTGAACAATCGGGTTCTACCGGCCTTCGCCGACCGGGTGCTCTCCATCGACACCGCGGTCGCGCGACGATGTGCGCAGCTGCATGTTCCTGATCCGATGGCAGACCGGGACGCCCTGATCGCTGCGACGGCGCTGGTGCATGGGATGACCGTCGTGACCCGCAACACGGCGGACTTCGTGCGAAGCGGCGTGCAACTGATCAACCCCTGGGAATGCTGATCGCCCAGCCCTAGGGCTCGTTACCCCGCAAGCCCGGCGTGCACCGCGCACCCCGCGAGGAACCCCCGCAGCGTCCGATGAAAGTCCGGCTCTTCCAGCAGGAACGCGTCGTGGCCCTTGTCGGACGGGATTTCCACGAATGACACGTTCGCTCCCGCCCGGTTCAACGCCCGCGCGACCGCCCGGCTCTCGGCGGTCGGGAACAGCCAGTCCGAGGTGAACGATGCCAGCAGGAATCGCGTCCGGGTGCCCCGGAATGCATTCGCCAGATCGCCGTCGTACTCGGCGGCCAGGTCGAAGTAGTCCATCGCCCGGGTGATCGTCAGGTAGGAGTTGGCGTCGAACCGCTGCACAAAGGTGGAGCCCTGGTGGCGCAGGTAGCTCTCGACCTCGAACATCTCCCCGAACAGGCCGATCGCCTCGGAGGGATCCTTCGGCGCGTTCTGCAGCCGGCGGCCGAACTTCCGCGTCATCGCCTCCTCGGAGAGGTAGGTGATGTGCGCGCACATCCGTGCCACCGCCAGGCCACGCGACGGCACGCGCCCGCTGGCCCAGTAGCGGCCGCCCTCCCAGTCGGGGTCGGCGAAGATCGCCTGCCGCCCCACCTCGTGGAACGCGATGTTCTGCGCCGAGTGGTAGGCGGCGCTGGCGATCGGCAGCGCGGCGAACACCGCATCGGGGTAGCTCGCCGCCCACTGCAGCACCTGCATCCCGCCCATCGACCCGCCCAGCACGGCGAACAGCCGGCCGATGCCGAGGCGGTCGATCAGCATCTTCTGCGCACGCACCATGTCGTGGATGGTGACCGGCGGGAAATCCGTCCCCCAGGGCCCGGCCCCGTCGTCGCGCAGGCTGCGCGGCCCGGTCGAGCCCATGCAGCCGCCCAGCACGTTGGCGCAGATCACGAAATAGCGGTCGGTGTCGACCGGCAGTCCGGGCCCCACCACCATGTCCCACCAGCCGTCCTTGCCGGTGAGCGGGTGGCGCTCGGCGACATACTGGTCGCCGGTCAGCGCATGGCACGCCAGGACCGCGTTCGACCGCTCCGCGTTCAATGTGCCGTAGGTGCGGTAGGCCACCGTCATGCGCGCGAGATGCGCCCCGCAGTCCAACGTCATCCCGTCCTCGAAGGTGACGGTGGGGGTGTGCTCGGTCGCGGCGAGGGCAGCTGACGTATCCATCCCGCGGCTGCATAGGCCGGGCGCCGTTCGGTCGCAACCGCCGGGTCGGTGCTGTTTGCAGGTCCGCCGGCTTCGGCTATCAGTGCCCGCCCCGTTCCGGCCAGAATGATGTCCAGTTCCGCTCCGACCGACGCACCGCCCGCTCCTGCCGCCCAGGCGGAGGAACCGCCCCCGCAGGACGACTGGTCCAACGGCCTCGCTGCCCTGCGCGCCGAGTTGGACCGGATCGACGACGACCTGCACGGCCTGCTCATGCGGCGCGCACGCGTGGTGGAACAGGTGGCGAAGTCCGGCAAGCCCAGCGCCTACCGGCCGGGGCGCGAGGCGTCGATCCTGCGGCGTCTGCTGCGTCAGCACAGCGGCGCCTTGCCGCCGCAGACGCTGGTGCGGATCTGGCGCGAGATGCTGGCCGGCACGACCGCCATGCAGGCGCCGTTCGTGATCGCCGTCGGCGAGCCCGGCGGCAGCAGCCTGGCACAGGTGGCGCGTGAGCATTTCGGCGCCCTGACGCCGCTGCGCGCCTTCAGCCGTCCGGCGCAGGCGCTGGGCGAGGTGCGCCGCGGGAGCGCCGCGGTGGCCGTGCTGCCGCTGCCGTCGGATACCGACACGTGGTGGACCGCTCTGCTGCAGCAGGACACGCCGCGGCTGTGCATCGCGGGCCGGCTGCCGTTCTGGGCGCCACGGGCCGAAGGCGCGCCCGCCGCCCAGGCGGTGGTGGTTGCCGCCGGCGCGCCCGATCCTTCGGGTGGCGACCGCTCGTTCATTGGCCTCGAGCTCGATCCGGCATCGAGCCGCGCGAAGTTGACCGGTGCGTTGACCACGGCCGGACTGCCGCCGAAGTCAATGATCCTGCTGCGTGAGCCCGGCTCCCTGGTGGCCCGGGCGCTGGTCGAAGTCGGCGGGTTCGTCGCCGACGACGATCCGCGGCTGGATCGGCTGCACGGAGCGCTGCATCGGCCCATGGTGCTCGGTGCCTATGCGATTCCGGAAGACGGAGCCGCCACATGACCGCGCCCCGTCCACGACCCGAGGTGCTCGACATCTCCCCCTATGTCGGCGGTGAGTCGACGCTGCCCGGCGTCAACCGCGTGCTGAAGCTGTCGTCGAACGAGGGCGCGTTCGGCGTGCCGCCCGGCGCGCAGGAGGCCTATCGGCGCGCCGCCGAAGAGCTGCACCGCTACCCCGACGGCGACGCCACCGAGTTGCGCCGGGCGATCGGCGCCCGCTTCCGGCTGGACCCGGCGCGGATCGTCTGCGGCGCGGGCTCGGACGACCTGATCTACCAGCTCTGCCTCGCCTATGGCGGGCATGGCCGCGACATCGTCATGAGCGCGCACGGCTTCGCCATCTACCAGATCGCCGGCACCTACGCCGGCTCGCGGGTGATCAAGACGCCCGAGCGTGACCTGACGGCCGACGTGGATGCCATGCTGGCAGCGGTATCGCCGGCAACCCGGCTGGTGTTCCTGGCCAATCCGAACAACCCGACCGGCAGCATGCTGCCGTACGACGAGGTGGCACGGCTGCGCGCCGGGCTGCCGCCCGAGGTGCTGCTGGTGCTCGACGCTGCCTATGCCGAGTACGTCGAGCGACCGGACTACGACCCCGGCGTTCGGCTGGTCGATGCCGCCGACAACACGGTGATGCTGCGGACGTTCTCGAAGATCTTCGGGCTGGGCGGCATGCGGATCGGCTGGGCCTACGCGCCACCGGCAGTGATCGACGTGTTCAACCGGGTGCGCTCGCCGTTCAACGTGTCGCTGGCCTCGCAGGCGGCGGCGATCGCCGCGCTGGCGGAGCCTGGCTGGGTGGAGAAGGGCCGCGCGCACAACGCGGAACATCGGCCGAAGCTGGCGGCCGGCCTGACCGCGGCCGGCATCAAGGTCTGGCCATCCGAGGGCAACTTCGTGCTGGCCGACTTCGGGACGCCCGAGCGTGCCAAGGCGGCCGATGCGTTCCTGCGTACCCGCGGGGTGATCGCCCGGCCGGTCGGCGGCTACGGCCTGCCGCACTGCCTGCGCATCACCGTGGGGACGGCGGAGGAAGTGGAACTCGTCATCGCCGCGCTGACCGAGTTCGGATCCCCGGAACAGACCCAGGGACAGGTGCATGGCTGAACCGCTGTTCCGGCGGCTGGCGCTGATCGGCGTCGGCCTGATCGGCAGTTCGGTGGCGCGCATCGCCCGCGAGCGCGGCGACCTCGCGGGCGAGGTGGTGGTGAACGCGCGCACCGCGAAGACGCTGGAACGGGTACGGGAACTGGGTTTTGCCGACCGTATCGAGGCCGACGCCGCCCGCGCGGTGGCCGGCGCCGACTGCGTGATGCTGTGCGCCCCGGTGGGCGCCTTCGCCGATATCGCCGGCGCCATCGCACCGCACCTGGCGCCGGGCACGGTGCTCACCGACGTGGGGTCCACCAAGCAGTCGGTGATCCGCGACGTCGGGCCGCTGGTACCGGCCGGCGTGCACTTTGTGCCGGCGCATCCGGTGGCGGGAACCGAGTATTCCGGCCCGGACGCCGGGTTCGTCACGCTGTTCGAGGGCCGCTGGGCGCTGCTGACCCCGCCGCCGGGCGCGGACGAGGCGGCGGTGGCCAAGGTGGAGGCGTTCTGGCGGCGCTGCGGCTCAATGGTGCAGCGGATGGAGCCTGGACATCACGACCGGGTGCTGGCGATCGTGTCGCATCTGCCGCACCTGCTGGCGTTCACCATCTGCGGCACCGCCGACGATCTGGCCGACGAGAGCCGGCAGGAGGTGCTGCAGTTCGCCGCCTCGGGATTCCGCGACTTCACCCGGATCGCGGCGAGCGACCCGGTGATGTGGCGCGACATCTTCCTCAACAACCGCGAGGCGCTGCTGGAGATGCTGGCCCGCTTCGTCGAGGACGCGCAGGCGATGTCGCGCGCAGTGCGCTGGGGGGACGCCGCGTATATCGAGGACAAGGTGGAGCGCGGGCGGAAGATCCGGCGGAGTTTGATCGAGCTGAAACAGGCGTAGGACGCTGCTGCACCGCCAACCATGATGGTCCGCCTACTCATCGCTCCGGAACCGGACTAGGGTGGCCTCACGTCCACGAACGAGGTCACCGTCGCCATGGCGCCGAACGCGAAGCGCGTGTTCTATGTGAAGTATCTTTCCGGCCCGGTGTTCGGCCAGATTCTCGCGAAGCGCCCGGACATCCAGCTCGACAAGCTGGAGAATGAAACTCCGGACGCCGAGGCCGAACCAATTCTGTCGCAGGCGCACGCCTACCAGATCGGCGCGTCGCGCCAGGTGATCGGCAGGCACCTGCAGGTGACCGACGCGCTGCTGGCGAAGACGCCCAACCTGGTAGCCGTGTCGTCGAACGGCGCCGGCTACGACACGATCGACGTGGACGCCTGCACGCGCCAGGGCATCGTCGTGGTGAACCAGTCGGGCGGCAACAAGGAGGCCGTGGCGGAGCACGCGCTGGCCATGCTGCTGACGCTGTCGAAGCGCATCATCGAGGTCGATCGCCGCATGCGCCGCGCGCCCGACATCCCGCGCAATGAGTACATCGGCACGGAACTGCTGGACAAGACGATCGGCATCATCGGCATCGGCAATGTCGGCGGCCGTCTGGCCGAGCTGTGCAAGGGCCTGTTCCGCATGCGCGTGCTGGCGTACGACCCGTATCTGACCGACGCGCAGATCGCCGCCAAGGGCGCCGAGAAGGTCGAGAACCTGGACGACATGCTGCGCCAGGCGGACTACGTATCGGTGAATGCGCCGTACACGCGCGAGACGAAGAACTTGATGGACGCACGCGCGTTCAGCCTGATGCAGAAGCATGCGTATTTCGTCACCACCGCACGCGGCGGCATCCATGACGAGGACGCGCTCGCCGCGGCGCTGGCCGCGAAGCAGATCGCCGGGGCAGGGCTGGATGTGTGGGAGGATGAACCGCCGCCGCACGACCACAAGCTGATGGCGTTCGACAACGTGCTGGTCAGTCCGCACACCGCGGGTGCGACGGTGGAGTCGCGCGACAACATGGCGCGGTTCGCGGCCGAGCAGCTGATCGACATACTGGACGGCAAGCGGCCGCCGCGGCTGATCAACCCGGAGGTGTGGCCGGCGTATTGCGAGCGGTTCGAGCGGTTGCTGGGACTTCAGGCCGGAGAGCTGAGTGCGGGGCGTCGCCTAGCGCGCCAGCGGCAGCTTGCTGCCGGCCACCGCCCGCTCTGCCAGCACGTCACCTCGGAAGCGGAACAGCTTGGCAGGCCGGCCGCCGGTCTCGGTGACGCGCTCGCCGGTCTCCTCCACCAGGTCCTGCTGCTCGATCAGGCGGCGGAAGTTCTGCTTGTGCAGCCGCCGGCCAGCCAGCGCCTCCACCGCCCGCTGCAGCTGCAGCAGCGTGAAGCGCGGTGGCATCAATTCGAACACGACGGGGCGGTATTTGATCTTGGCGCGCAGCCTGGCGATACCGGTGGCGAGGATGCGGCGGTGGTCATGCGTCATGGCGGCACCTTCCACCGACGCCGCCGCCTGCGGCAATTCGGGGACCAGACCAGCCTCCCACAGCAACTCGTAGCGCTGCAGGATCAGCTCCTCGTTCCAGGTGCGGCCGCCCTGGCCAAAGGTAATGGCCGCCCGGCGCTGGCGCTCATGCCTTGTCGCCGCATCTTCCGCCCGGTCCGCCCAGGCGCGCAGCCCGGCAGCGACCGAAGTCCTCGACAGGAGGCACGCCGGCACGACGATCCTCCCACGGGAAGTAGCGATACCAGCTCTGCCATCCCACGCCCGGTTCGCCGGAGGCACCCACTTCGCGGGTCAGGCCGAGATAGCTGATCGACACCGTCCGCAGGCCGGTGCGCGTGCGGTCGCGGTCGGCAAAGGTGTAGAGCTGCTCGACATAGCCCAGCGGATGGTGGGTCTGCTGTTCCACCCAGGATCGCATGCCCGACTGCAGCGACCGGTGCGTGAGTTCGAACGGCCCGGACGGCAGCGCCTCGCCATCGTCGATGGTGAGCACGCGCGGCTCGCCGTCGGTGACGGCGACGATCACCGCGATCAGTTCGGCGGCGGCCTCCGGCGCGGAGACCGGCGCCGGTTTTTTCCGCGTGCGGACCTGGTCCATGCAATTCGCCGTATGCAGATGCCGGCTGTCATCGCATGCGCTCCGTTGCGATGCCAGTGCCGGCTCGATCGTCACGGTCCGTTTCGGCTGTCCGCCATGACTGCGGCACGCCGCCCCCGCCGCAGATTTCAGGCGCCATCGCCGCACCGAAGCCATACGGCTCTGGCCGAGACCGCGCCGAATAGCACTATGAGAACATTGCCAATCCCGAAAGCAGTCGGGTATAGTGAGAGTAAGTGCCCTGGTAATATTCTTTCCAATACCACGTGAAATAGGCGATGCACGAGTTAGCCAACTCAAATTCGTACAGGCACGAATTGGGGTCGATAAAGTGGATCTTTCTTTTCCCCTCGGCGGCGAAGCCTATGCAGTGCCCTGCCTGGGTGCGATCCGCGCCTGGCTTGTGCAGAAGAATAAGGCAGACGTTGTTAGTTCTTACACAATAATCCAGTATAGCATTAAGACCCGCCACGAGCATTGCGCAGTCCAGGTCTGATCTTCTCTGGTAACGACGAAGCCCATGTATCACATTGTGCAGATCATCGCAACTCTCAGTTATAATGTCGATGTCCCGGCCGTTCACGCGGGCCTCGATATCTATTTCCTTAATTCGTTGGTCGCGTTGTATGCTGGCAGGCTGCGATAAAAGCGGATTCAACTCGGTTGACAGTGCAACTACTATACTCTCGCACTCTTTTAGCCGACCGCGGGCCTGCTCCTTAAGCTTTTTCAGGATACTATGAGCCTCGACCGTTTCATCGATAATCTCGGGATCGAAGTGGGCAATGAAGTAATCCTGGCCTGCGCTGCAATTGTATTTGGCCCATACGCAGCACAGTCCCTCGCACACGCCACTGGCATGGCCTTCGCGCTTTGCCACGGTTGATAGCTTGTTCCTGTCCGACTGGTAGATTTCGAGAAGGATGCGTGGTTTGTCGTCCATCAGGCGGATGTGGTCATCGACGTCCGGCTTGATCGAAAGCATGTTTCCCATGGCCACCTCTCAGCGTCTGGCGGTGTCGTGTTCGCTGGCACGCGCCGGAAGGTTTCAGCGGGCTCGCGACGGCACGGCGTGGGCCCAGCCGTTCATCTGCGGGCTTCGCGTCCACCGGGACGGCGCGCTTGCCCTTATCGCACCGCTGGGGTGTCTGAAAGAGGAATTGCGCCCCGAGAATCTTCACCCGTTTTCCGGCGCACGCGCTTCCGGTCAGGCAACGTCGCACCGCTTCCGGGTAAGTCCTGCTCAGCCCTGCCGTGCTTCGTATCAATGACCGTGGGACCGCGGACCGCGCAGGTTCCGTCGGGCCAATCCCGCGCTCCGCTTTTTCGTTTGACGCTGCATCGACCCTTTCGCTATACGCCGCGCCGGGTCACGCCCCCCCACCGGGGCGCTTCTCTTCTGGAAGGGAGAGCTGCAATGGCGATCGCATCGAAGCCGGACACGCGTCCGGGCAATGCCAACTTCTCCTCCGGTCCCTGTGCCAAGCGCCCCGGCTTCACCGTGGATGCGCTGTCCGGCGCGCTGCTGGGACGCAGCCATCGCGCGGGTGGACCCAAGGCGCGGCTTGCCGAGGTGATCGAGCGCTCGCGCGTCGTCCTCGGCCTGCCGGCGGACTGGCGGCTGGGGATCGTGCCCGCCTCGGACACCGGCGCCGTCGAACTGGCGCTGTGGTCGCTGCTTGGCGCGCGCGGCGTCGATGTGCTGGCGTTCGAGAGCTTCGGCGAAGGCTGGGCCACCGACGTGCTGAAGCAGCTTCGCCTGCCCGACGCGCGCGTGCTGTCGGCGCCGTACGGGCAGCTGCCGGACCTCGCGGCGGTGGATTTCTCCCACGACGTGGTGTTCCCGTGGAACGGCACGACCTCGGGCGTGCGCGTGCCGGACGGCGAATGGATCGCGCGCGACCGCCAGGGTCTGGCGATCTGCGATGCGACGTCGGCGGCGTTCGCCATGCGGCTCGACTGGGAGCGGCTCGATGTCGTGACCTGGTCCTGGCAAAAGGTGCTCGGCGGCGAGGCGGCGCACGGCATGCTGGCGCTGTCGCCGCGCGCGGCGGACCGGCTGGTCAGCCACAAGCCGGCCTGGCCGCTGCCGAAGATCTTCCGCCTGACCTCTGGCGGCAAGCTGATCGAGGGCATCTTCAAGGGCGAGACGATCAACACGCCGTCGATGCTGTGCGTCGAGGACGCGCTGGACGGGCTGCGCTGGGCAGAGCGGGTCGGCGGGCTGGACGGGCTGGTCGCGCGATGCGAGGCCAACCTTGCCGCGGTGGAACGCTGGGTGGCGCGGACCGAATGGGTGGATTTTCTCGCCGAAGATCCGGCGACGCGGTCGTGCACGTCGATCTGCCTGACGCTGACCGCGCCGGACGCGGCGAAGCCGATCGCAGCGCTGCTGGAGAAGCAAGGCGTGGCCTACGACATCGCGGCGTACCGCGATGCGCCGCCGGGGCTGCGCATCTGGGGCGGTGCCACGGTGGAGACCGCGGACATCGAGGCGCTGCTGCCATGGCTCGACTGGGCGCACAGCGAGGTGATGGCGGCGGCATAACGATTAGCCCTCGACGGAAGCAGCGAGAACCCGAATGCCCAAAGTGCTGATCAGCGACAAGCTTTCCCCTGCCGCGGTGGACATCTTCCGCCGCCGCGGCGTCGACGTGGACCTGAAGCCCGGGCCTGTCGCCGGCTGAACTGCGCGCCATCATCGCACCGTACGACGGCCTCGCCGTGCGTTCCGCCACCAAGGTGACGCGCGAACTGCTGGACGCGGCGACCAACCTCAAGGTGGTCGGCCGCGCCGGTATCGGCGTGGACAACGTGGACATCCGCTCCGCCACCGCGCGCGGCGTCGTGGTGATGAACACGCCGCACGGCAACACCATCACCACGGCCGAGCACGCCATCGCCATGATGTTCGCACTGGCGCGGCAGATCCCCGAGGCCTCGGCGTCCACCAAGGCCGGCAAGTGGGAGAAGAACCGCTTCATGGGCGTCGAGCTGACCGCCAAGACGCTGGGACTGATCGGCTGCGGCAATATCGGCTCGATTGTCGCCGATCGCGCCGTCGCACTGAAGATGCGCGTGCTGGCCTACGATCCGTACCTGAACGAGCGGCGCGCGCTGGATCTCGGCGTGGAGAAGGTGGAACTCGACGACCTGCTGACGCGCGCCGACATCATCACGCTGCACACGCCGCTGACCGATGCGACGCGCAACATCATCTCGCGCGAGGCGCTGGCGAAGACGCGGCCCGGCGTACGCATCATCAACTGCGCGCGCGGCGGCCTGGTGGACGAAGCGGCGCTGGCCGAGGCGATCGAATCGGGACACGTCGCCGGTGCAGCGCTGGATGTGTTCGATGTGGAGCCGGCGACAGCCTCGCCGCTGTTCGGGTTGGAGAATGTGGTGTGCACGCCGCATCTCGGCGCCGCCACGGCAGAGGCGCAGGAGAACGTGGCACTGCAGATCGCCGAACAGATGAGCGACTTCCTGCTGACCGGCGCGGTGGCGAATGCGATCAACATGCCGTCGGTGTCGGCCGAGGACGCGCCGCGGCTGAAGCCGTACATGGAACTGTGTCGCCAGCTGGGCGCGTTCGCCGGGCAGCTCACGCAGGCGCGCGACGGCGTGATCCGCCGCGTGCTGATCGAATACGAGGGTCATGCGGCGGCACTGAACACGCGACCGCTGAGTGCGGCGGTGCTGGCCGGGCTGATGACGCCGCTGATGGCGGGCATCAACATGGTGAACGCGCCGGTGGCGGCGCGCGATCACGGCATCGATGTCGCCGAGACGGTGCACGACCGCGACAGCGAGTACCAGACCCTGGTGCGCGTGACGGTGGAGACGGATCAGCTCTCGCGTTCGGTCGCCGGCACGCTGTTCGCCGGCTCGCGGCCGCGCATCGTCGAGATCAAGGGCATCAAGGTCGAGGCCGACTTCGCGCCGCACATGCTGTACGTGACCAACCAGGACAAGCCGGGCTTCATCGGCCGGTTCGGCGCCACGCTGGCGGGGGCAGGCATCAACATCGCCACCTTCCATCTCGGCCGCGCCAGCCAGGGCGGCGACGCGATCTGCCTGGTGTCGGTGGATGAGAAGGTGCCCGAGGACGTGCTGTCGATGGTGCGCACGCTGCCGCTGGTGGTGCAGGCGACTTCGCTGGCGTTCTGAGCGATGGCGGTGAGCCAGGGCTTCCAGGCGTTCATCCTGGACCTGCTGGGCCCGCTCGATCCGGTGGCGCGGCGCATGTTCAGCGGCGTCGGGCTGTTCCATGGCGGCGTGATGTTCGGCCTCTTGGTTCGCGAGGCGATGTACCTGCGGGTGGACGACCTGACGCGCGCGGCCTTCGAGCGGGCCGGCAGTGGGCCATTCAGCTATCGGCGCGGGGAACGCGAGGTCAGTCTGTCGGCGTACTACGTGGTGCCGGAGGATCTGCTGGACCGGCAGGACGAGCTGCTGCAATGGACGCGCGACGCCATCGGAGCTGCTCGGCGAGCAGCCGCGAATGCACCGCCTGCCAGGTCTCGTTCAGGTGTTCGGACGTATCGAAGAAAGCCTCGCGCGGGTAGCGGCTGAAATTCGGCAGCACGACGAAGCCGCCGCCATTGGCGGTATAGACCGATGTGATGGCATCCAGCTCCGGCTTGGGCGCGTCGGCGAAGCCGGTCGGCAGTCCGCCGATCACGGTCACGTTGTGCGCGCCGGCCCAGCGGGTGAACGCGGCGATCAGCGCGCTGCCGTAGCCGCTGCGGACCTGCTCGGCGGAGGCATGGAACGGAGTGACCGCCGCGAGCACCGCCTGGCTGGCCGCACCGCGTTCGGCGGTGTGGCCGACATGGTCGCCCCAGGCATTGGTGGCGCCGATCGCTTCGGCACGCGGATCGTGGAACTGCACGGCCACGAGCAAGGCTTCGATCGGAGCCATGAGGGCCGCGCGCAGATCGAACGCGAACAGCGCTGCGAGCCAGCGTCCCGGCGGCAATGCGGCAAGCGTTCGCCAGTCGTGACGCGCCATGATGGCGGCATCAGGTCCCGCTGCGGTGGCCGCGCGAGGCCGCACGTACTGTGCCTCCTCCATCGGCAGATAGACGATATCGCCCGGATGCAGCACGCGCTGCCAGCGGGTGAACAGGTAGTCGAGACCTACTCCGACCGCGACGCCGCCGTTGACGCAGGGCATGCGCAGGATCGGCTCGATGGCCTGGCAGCGATGCGAATAGGGACCGTTGGAGCCGGCCAGGATCACCAGCTTCGGCTGCCCGATCGCTTCGGCGCGTGCCAGCTTCGCGTCGATCTGGTGCTGGAGGAATCCGAGGGACAGCGGGCGGTCGAGGATGCAGGCGAACAACAGGACATAGAGCAGCAGGGAGCACAGACAGCCGGCGACAAGCGACGTGCCGGGATGCTCCGCTCCGCGTTGCGGAAAGAGGGTGCCGAGAATGCGCCGATCCGCCCGCCATCAGAACTGGAAGTACAGGAACGGGGTGACGTGCGGCGCGAAGAACAGCGCCTGCACGGTGAAGGCGAAACCTCCGGTGAGTGCCCAGCCTCGCGCCCGCTCCGACAGCTCGTGCACCGACGGTAGCGCCAGCACGATGGTCCAGCCGAGTGCGAGGCACGCCGTGACCTCGGGCAGGCTCAACGTGCGCGCGTCGCCGAGATAGGGCAGCAGCGGTACCGGTGTCGCGATCGCGGCGAGCGGCGGGAACGCGTGCACGATCATCTGTGGCAGCGCGATGCCGTTGCACCCCGCCATGCCACGCAGCATTGCCGCCGTTGCGTCCAGGCTGCCGGCGCGGAACGGCACCCAGGCCACCACCACGGCAAACAGCGTCAGCACATGGCCGACGATCGCAGGAAGCCGCCAGGGAAAGCGGTGCTGCACGATCAGGTAGGTCCCGTGCAGTCCGCCCCACAGCACGAAGTTCCACGCCGCTCCGTGCCACAGTCCGCCCAGCAGCATCGTCGCCATCAGGTTGACGTTGCGCCTCGCCTCGCCGCGGCGATTGCCGCCCAGTGGAATGTAGACGTAGTCGCGCAGGAAGCGGCTCAGCGTGATGTGCCAGCAGCGCCAGAATCCGGCGATGTCCGCCGCCTTGTAGGGCGAGGCGAAATTCAGCGGGAAGCGCACGTTCAGCATGCGCGCCAGGCCGATCGCCATGTCGGAATAGCCGGAGAAATCGAAATAGATCTGCAGTGCGTAGGACAGCCGCCGCGTACCAGGCCTCGACGAGACTGAGCGGTGCGCCCTGCGCGGCAGCGGCGAAGCCCACATCGGAAAACTGGGCGAAGGTGTCCGCCAGCACGAGCTTCTTGGCGAGACCCAGCAGGAAAATGGTCAGCCCGTCGGCGAGGTGCTCGGCGCGCGGCACAGCAAGGTCGGGCGCCAGCAGCTGGGGCATGATCTCGCGCGGCCGCACGATGGGACCGGCGATCAGGTGCGGAAAGAACGCGACGAACGCGGCATAGGGAAGCAGGCCGGCGTCGACGCATTCGCGCCGGTGGCATTCCACCAGGTACATGATCTGCTGGAAGGTGAAGAAGCTGATCGCCAGCGGCAGAAAGATGTCGAGCTCGGGCGTGTGCAACCGGAGCACGCCGAGCAGCATGAAGTTGGCGTATTTGAACCAACCGAGCAGCGCCAGGTTGGCGGTGATGCCGGCGATCAGCCAGCGGCGGCTGCCATCCCGCAGGATCTGTCGTCCCAGCGCGTGATTGGCCAGGATCGAGCCGGCCAGGAGCAGCACAAATTTCGGGTTCCACCAGGCGTAGAAGAACAGGCTGGCGGCGACGATGCCTCGCAATGTCCACCGCGGTCCGCCGATGCGTCCCGCCGCGAAGCAAAGTGCAAGGGCGATCGGCAGGAAGCCCAGTACGAACTCGGGTGAATTGAACAGCATGGTGTGCGGGCCGCGAGTGTCCCGCCGGCGGTATAACCAAGGGTAAACGCATTCCTTGACGCAGCGCGACCGGCACACGACAACGCCCACTGTGCAAAGAACGGGATGCGATCATGCTGCCCAGGCGCCTTGTCCTGATCCTCGCCGGAGCAGTCGTGGCCTTCATGGCGGGATTGCCGGCGGTCGCCCAGAGCGTTGAGCGGCTCTACATCCTGAATTGCGGCGAAGGCGTCGCAGGCGACATCTCCCGCTGGTCGCCCGGGGTGAACGTGGGCAAGTCCATGGCCTTCGTGGACAGTTGCTACCTGATCCGGCACCGCCAGGGCTGGCTCCTGTGGGACACCGGCCTGTCCGATGCGATCGCCGCGATGCCGGACGGCCTGCACCCGGCGGACGCGCGCGGCATCGTCTGGCGGCGGCCGACGACGCTGATCGCGGAACTGTCGAAGCTGGGGCTCAAGCCGGACGACATCCGCTACGTCGCCGTGTCGCACAGCCATCCCGACCATATCGGCAATGTCGCGCTGTTCCCGCACTCGATGCTGCTGGTGCAGAAGGCGGAGTATCAGTGGCCCGGGCCGGACGGACCGCGGTTCAAGCCGGGACCGCCGGTGACGGAGCTCGAGGGCGATCGCGACGTGTTCGGCGACGGCAGCGTGGTGATCCTCGCCACGCCCGGCCATACGCCGGGGCACCAGTCGCTGCTGGTACGGCTGCCGCAGACCGGCGCGGTAGTCCTGTCGGGCGATGCGGCGCATTTCCGCGACAACTGGGACAATCGCCGCGTCCCGGAGCTCAACTTCGACAAACAGCAGACGGTCGCCTCGATGCAGCGTCTGGCCGACGTGATGGCAAAGGAGCACGCGCAGCTCTGGATCAATCACGACAAGGCACAGCGCGACGGCCAGAAGATGTCACCCGATTTCTATGAGTGAGCACGAGCCCAACCACCGCGCCCTGCTGCCGGCGGGACTGCGCGATCTGCTGCCGCCGGCCGCCGAGACCGAGGCGGCGTCGGTGGAAGCGCTCATGGAGGTGTTCGCCGCGCACGGCTACCAGCGGGTGAAGCCGCCGCTGCTGGAATTCGAGGACAGCCTGCTGGCGGGCTCCGGCGTGGCGGTGGCGGAACAGACTTTCCGGCTGATGGATCCCGAGAGCCAGCGCATGATGGGCCTGCGAGCCGACACCACGCCGCAGGTGGCACGCATCGCCACCACACGGCTGGCACAGGCGCCGCGGCCGCTGCGGCTGTCCTATGCCGGGCAGTGCCTGCGGGTCCGCGGCACTCAGCTCGCGCCGGACCGCCAGATCGCTCAGGCCGGCATCGAGCTGATCGGCCGCGAC
Organism: uncultured Alphaproteobacteria bacterium; assembly: GCA_963812075.1. GTDB lineage: Bacteria > Pseudomonadota > Alphaproteobacteria > Acetobacterales > Acetobacteraceae > JAMXLO01. The sequence continues at coordinate 564,516 of CAWETN010000007.1, read as the reverse complement.
AGTCCCGCGGCTGACGCGGAGATGGTGCTGGTCGGAGCCGAGGCGCTGGGGGCGGCGGGGCTGACGCGGATCAGCTTCGACCTCACGCTGCCGACGCTGGTGCCGGTGCTGCTGGACGATGCCGGCATCACAGGAACGACCCGGGCGGCGTTGGCGAGAGCGCTGGACCGCAAGGACGCCGCCTCCGTGGCGCGGCATGGCGGCAGCCTGGCGCCGACCCTGACGGACCTGCTGATGGGCGCGGGACCGACGGATCGCGCGTTGGCGGCGCTCCAGGCGGCGCGCCTGCCGGCGACCGGGCGTGGGCTGGCCGACCGGCTGGCCGATGCGGTGGCGGCGATCCATGCCCGTGCGCCGACCCTTCGGCTGACAATCGATCCGGTGGAGTTCCGCGGCTTCCGCTACGAGACCGGCGTCTCGTTCACGATCTTCGCCCCCGGACGGCACGAGGAACTTGGGCGGGGCGGACGTTACATCTGCGGCGAGGCAGAGCCGGCCACCGGCCTCACGCTGTATCCGGACGCGGTGCTGCGGGCGGCGCCGCCGCGCCCGGTGCGCCAGCGCCTCTATGTCCCGCACGCGGCGGACGCCGACGAGGCTGCGCGGATGCGCCATCTCGGCTATGCCACCATCGCAGCGCTGGGGCCGGAGGACGATCCACCGGCCGAAGCGCGGCGGCTGTCGTGCTCACATATCCTGCGCGACGGCAGCGCGGTCCCTCTGAACGGAAGCTGACAGATGGCGAATGTGGCGGTGATCGGCGCCCAGTGGGGCGACGAGGGCAAGGGCAAGGTCGTGGACTGGCTGGCCAGCCGGGCCGACATCGTCGTGCGCTTCCAGGGCGGGCACAACGCCGGCCACACGCTGGTGGTGGGCAACCAGACCTACAAGCTGTCGCTGCTGCCCTCGGGCCTGGTGCGCGGCAAGATCGGCATCATCGGCAACGGCGTCGTGGTGGATCCCGAGGCGCTGCTGGCCGAGATCGAACGGGTGCGCGCGCAGGGCATCGACGTGACGCCGGCGTCCCTGCGGGTCGCCGAGAATGCCACGCTGATCCTGCCGATGTATCCGGCACTGGACCGGGCGCGCGAGGCGGCGCGCGGCGAGCGCAAGATCGGCACCACGGGACGCGGCATCGGCCCGGCCTACGAAGACAAGGTGGCGCGGCGGGCGATCCGGGTGGCGGACCTGGCCGAGCCGCAGACCCTGGCAGACAAACTGGACGAGCTGCTGCTGCACCATAACACGCTGCTGCAAGGGCTCGGGGCGGCGACTTTCGCCAAGGCCGACGTGCTGGCCCGTCTGCTCGAACTGGCGCCGCAGATCCTGCCGTTCGCCGAGCCGGTGTGGGAGCGGCTGGACGAAGCACGGCGGGGCGGGCGGCGCATCCTGTTCGAGGGCGCGCAGGCGGTGATGCTGGACGTGGACCATGGCACCTACCCCTATGTCACGTCGTCAAACACGGTGGCCGCCACGGCGGCGGCCGGAGCCGGGGTGGGGCCATCCGCGGTCGGCTTCGTGCTGGGCATCGCCAAGGTGTACAGCACGCGGGTCGGCTCGGGACCGTTTCCAACGGAGCTGCTGGACGCGACTGGGCAGCTGTTGGGCGAACGGGGCAAGGAATTCGGCGTCGTCACCGGCCGGCCGCGGCGTTGCGGCTGGTTCGACGCGGCGCTGGTGCGCCAGGCGGTGAAGGTCGGCGGCATCCAGGGGCTGGCACTCACCAAGCTCGACGTGCTGGACGGGCTGCCGGAACTGAAGATCTGCACCGGCTACCGCATCCGGGGCGAGCGCTGCCGGCATCTGCCGGCGGCGCCGGGCGCCCAGGCCGCGGCCGAACCGGAGTACGAGGTGATCGAGGGCTGGGCCGGCTCGTCGCGCGGCGCGCGTTCGTGGGCCGATCTGCCGGCGCAGGCGATCAAATACGTGCGGCGGATCGAGGAACTGGTGGAGGCGCCGGTGACGCTGCTTTCGACCAGCCCCGAGCGCGACGACACGATCCTGATGCGGGATCCGTTCGAGGGCTGAACTACCGGGCCTGCCGCTTCTCCAGTTCGGCGATCAGCGCGCGCAGCTGCGCATCGGCAGGCGACAGCATCAGCAGCTCGCGTGCATGCCGCAGAGCGGTCGCGATGTCGTTCCGCTCACGTGCCATCGACACCAGCGCCACCAGCACCTCGCGGTCGGTCGGGTGCTGCTGGTGCACCCGCTCCAGCAACGCCATCGCCTCGGCCTGCGCGCCGGTCGAATTCAGCGCGATCGCATAGACATAGGCGTAGCGCGTGTTGTCCGGGGCGAGTTCGCTGGCGCGGCGCAGCTGCTCCAGGGCTTCATCGTACTTGTGTTGCCGCACCAGCAGCAGGCCGAGCGAGTGGCGCACGGTGGCGTTGGCCGGCTCGACCGCCATCGCCTTGCGCAGCAGGTCGGCGCCCTGCTGGTCCATGCCGCGCGCGCGGTCGAGATCGGCCAGATTCACCATGCCGGGCACGAAGGCCGGATCCAGCCGCAGCGCGGTCTGGTACTCGGCGTCCGCCTCGGTCGGGCGTCCCAGCCGGACGTCCAGCAGTCCGAGGTTCAGGTGCGCCTCGGGCCGGTCCGCGTCGATCATTTCCGCCGCGACCAGTTCCTGCACTGCCTTGTCCAGGGCGGTGCGCTGCTCCTGGGTCATCGCCTGCGGATCAGCACCGGCGAGCGCACGCGCCGTCTCGATGCGCACCGCACGCACCGGATCGCTGAGCAGCGGGGCAACGGCGCGCACCATGGTCGCCGACAGGTTGGCTGGCAGGGCGCGGGGCACCGCCATCCGCACCAGCGCATCGGGATCGACGATCGCCGCCTTGATCGCCGCCTCGGACGCCGGCGTGGCCTGGCGCGCCAGCAGCGGCAGGGCGCTGGCACGCGCCATCGCCGGTGCCGTGCGGTCGAGGATCAGCGCGTCCAGCCCGGCTTCCGCATCGAAACTGCCGACGCGCCCGGCGTGCAGCGCGGTGCCGTAGTGCGGGGTGGTCTGCCGGCCGTTCGGGAACCATTCGGCCACCGTCTTCGCTGCCCAGGCCGGCGACCGCAGCGGGTGGCAGGAGTTGCAGGTGTTGGGAACGCCGATCTTCTCCGTCAGGTCGGGGCGCGGCACCCGGAAGCTGTGGTCGCGCCGTTGATCGACACCCATGTAGGTCTTTGCCGGCATGTGGCAGGCGACGCACTGCGCGCCCGTGCTGCCAGGTGCATGGTGGTAATGCTCCGCCACGTCGAATTTCTGCGGCGCGTGGCACTGCGCGCAGAGGCCGTTGCCGGCGGCGCGCAAGCCACCGGCATGCGGATCATGGCAGTTGGTGCAGGTGACGCCGGCGGCGAACATCCGACTCTGCAGGAAGGAACCGAGTTCGAAAACCTCGCCGTCAATCTGTCCGTCGGCATGATACAGGCCGGGCTCGAGCAGTGCGGGCAGATACCCGTCCAGGAGGGGTGTCGCCGCAGTGTTGCCCCGGCCGATGACCTTGCGCCGCGTGTGGCAGGCGCCGCAGGCGTCGATCACCGCGGTCGAGCGCGGCGGCTCGGTCCGCTGTGCGATGCCGGTCTGCTCGTTCATCCGCCAGGTGCCGCGATCCGTGGCGTCGAGCCAGGCGACGAGTCCCTCGCGCAGGTCGGCGGGCAGCGGAGTTCCCGCCTGCTTCGCCTGCACCCAGGCAACGTGACGCGAACCTGGTCCGTGGCAGGACTCGCAGCCTACATCCACGTCGGTGAAGGTGGTCGCGTAGGCATTCCCGGCGAGGTCGAAGTTCTGCGCAGGTTCGTCGAGTGACAGTCGGCGCACATGTAGTTCCAGGTCTGATCGCGCCCGGTCCAGTGCAGCGGGTCCCCGGCGGCCAGCTTCTGGTCAGGATACAGATGGTACCAGCGCTGCCCTCCCTGGTCCCCGGGGCGTGTGTCCCAGGCGATGCCGAGTGCCTGGTAGCGTCCCTTGGGGAACTCGATCAGGTACTGCTGCAGCGGCTGGACGCCGAACGTATAGGCGATCGGATATTCATGCTGCCTGCCGTCAGGGCCGTCGGTACGGACCATGAAGCGGTCGCCGTCGCGAAAGAACGTGGTCGTGACGCCGAAGTGTTCGATCTGCGCGCCGGAAAAGTCCCCGAGCACGGTGGCCGACGTCGCCGGCTGCATGGCCAGCGCATGATGCGAGCCCTTCCAGGCTTCGCTCTGCGCGGCGTGACAGCCGGCGCGGACTTGCGTTCCCACATAGCCGGGCTGGTCGTCCGCACGAACCGGCAGCAGCGCACTGCCGGCCAGCACGAGCACGGCCATCGAGGCGGCCCACCACAGTCGCAGGATCACGGTTCGAACGCGAAGACACGCTCCCAGTCATGCTTCATGCTGACGACGATCCAACCCTGCTTCATCGCCTCATCGTACAGCGCCTGCGTGAAGGTGCCCACCTTGGAGGCCGGCAGGCCCTGCGCAGGGCCGTAGGCATACTCGCGCTTCGCGTCGTCGTGCAGCAGCAACAGGGGAAGGCGGGCGCCGTCGCCGGCTTTGGTATACTCCAGCATCTGCCGGTCACCGACCGAGTCGCCGAACGCAAGGCGTGGCCGGCGGCCGATCATCAGGTCGGATGCCTTCGACCTTGCCGGCGTCGTCGTCGTTCAGCAGCAGTTTCGGCTCCTTGAACAGGAACGGCCTGCCATCCTTGGCATAGCGATAGCTGACCGCCCCGGCGGTGCCGACCACCTGTTCAGGCGGATACCGTATGTCTGCTCGGCGTACAGCCGCACGAAATCCTGCCCGCCGCCGGTGACAATGTAGGTCTTGTAGCCATTGGCACGCAGGTATCCGAGCAGCTCGATCATCGGCAGGTAGGTCAGGTCGGTGAAAGGCCGTCGCCAGCGCTGATCCCTCGCCGATCCGCAGCCATTTCCTTGCCTCGGCGGCGAAATCGTCCACCGACATGCCGGTCAGCGTGGCGGCAAGGATGGTCTCCAGATCGTGCATCGAGAGCTTCGCCAGCGCTGCGCGATCTCCCGAGAGCACTGTCTTGAACGGTTCGACCTTCGCGAGCTCCGGTCTGGCACGGACGACCGCAGGCACCCGGTCCAGGCAATAGATCACCTGAGAGGTACATCGGGTGCTCCACCCACAAGGTGCCGTCCTGATCGAAGGTGGCGATACGCTCCGCCTCGGCCACGAATTCGCGGGCTTGACCGGTCAGTCGTTTCCTGGACGAACCTGACGATGGCCTGCCTTGCCGGGCCGTCGTGCCAGGACGGCAGCACCTCGTCCGCGGCGAGCACCCGATGCGCCGGCGTGGCTGCGACGGCCACGAGGCTGAGGAGTGTGCGGCGACGAGTGGTGATGAGCATGGATATCCTTGTCGTCGGTTGATGCAGCCGCGGAGGTGGTTGCTTCGCTAGGCGCGGCTCGTCAGGTGAGGCCTGCTTGCAGCAGACGTGAACAGGATCCGGCGTAGCTCGCCTTCACCGAGCCGTCGATTCAGTTCGGCGACGAATGTGTAGACCAGGAAGAGAACGAAGATCCAAATCTGGATCGCGGCGAAGCGATGCCAGGAGAACTCCGCCAGAACGTGCGCCCAGAAGCCACCGAATACACCACCGTGAAGCCAGTATTCGATCATCGCTTCCAGCAGCCGCGCCAGGAACACCACGGCCCAGTAGATGATGGTCTTGAACAGCACCGGCCAGACCATCGGCGCTGTGTCGAAGCGACGGATGAACGGCAGAACATCCGCCACCAGCACCGCCTTCCCGACCACCAGCGCCGTCGTCGTGGCGATCATGTAATTGGTGAGCCGGGCCATATAGTCGGCGAGGATGAGCTGCGTGGTCAGCTCGATGAGGTTGAAACTTACAAAGAAGAAGGCGATGGGCGGCAACGCTTCGCGGAACTCCTTGATGAGAAACCGGAGGACGCCTGCTGCGGCCATCAGAAGCAGCCCTTAACGTGTCGAGCACGCGACCACACGACGACGACGATCACGGCTGATCTCCGGTTCGCTGCTACAGCGGACTGTTGTCGATGCGCTTGCCGATCGCGCCGCCGATGAGGTAGCCCAGCTGATAGGCAAGCTGCTGGTTGTCGACCGGCTGCAAGGTGCACTGCAACGTCGCGATCCAGACCGGCTCCCCTGACCCTGTGGGCTGCAACTGGGCACGCAGGAAGAGCAGTGCCGACTGCGCGGCCTGCTTCGGAGCGAACATGTCGTACGACGGAATGCCGGGCAGTGCGGCGGTCTCGCCGCCTTGCAGCCACGGTGCGTTGCTGCCCGACCAGTTGCTCCAGCCGCCGGCGGTGCCGCCCGGCGGATTGCTGCCACCGTCGCTGCCGCCTCCGCCACCCTGGCCGGTGACCTGCCAGGTCAGCGAAAGCTTCGCCGTCGGCGGGGTGCCGGTGTTCTGTCCCGCCTCCTTCATGCCCTGGGTGAATGCCTGCACGAGGCCGGGGTTGGTCGGCGTGCTGTCAGGTATGTCGACACCGACCACCGTCGGCACCGGAAGGGCGTTGATCAGCGCTGTCGAATAGCGGCCAACGCAGGACTCCATGGCGCTCACGGAGCTGATCGGCACCATGCCGGCGCACGCGAGCGTCCAGATGCTCACCTTCATGACCCTTCTCCCCCGAGGCGGCGGCACTCTTGATACCACGTCACGCAGCAGACGGGAGCGCACATCTCGATACACCCCCGGCCGCAGTGTGCCTTGCCAGCTAGTCGCTTGGGTGGCCAGCCTTCTTCATTGCGTCCAGGATGCCCGTGAGATTGTAGGTCTCGGGCGCCTGCAACGGTGGGAACTTCGCGTACGACGCCAGTTCCTTCTCCCACAGCTGCTGACCAATCGGCAGCATGTTCCAGTCGTACTGGAATGCGGTCAGTGGACCACCGAGCGCTCCTCCCAAGGCCATAGCTGTTTTTTGCTCAACGCCGACCGCCTGTTCGAATGGATCGCGCTTGATATTCTGGACCAGCGTGAAGTGAAACGGGATGAGAGGCAGGATCCATCCCTCGGGTCCGGGCTGCGACATTGTGTAGTACATCTTCCAGTTCTTGTACCGCACCGCTGACGGGGTTGCGCCCGAGAAGTAGAAGAACACGTCGCGCGCGGAGGTCTTCGACGTTCCTTCGAGATAGTCGCGCTGATCAAAGCCGTCGAGCGTTGTCTTGACGATGCCCGGATACTGGCCGGCCTCGATCTGATCCCTCAGTGCGTTGCCTTTCGGGCCGCCGGCAATATCGACCAGCGTGGGAAGCCAGTCGAGCGCGGCAAAGAGCTGATTGTGCACCGTGCCAGGCTTGATGTGGCCGGGCCAGCGAACGACCAGGGGCGCACGGTAGCCGCCTTCCCATGCCTCGCCCTTCTGCCCCTTGAACGGCGTGACACCGCCATCGGGGAAGCTGATCGCCTCGGCCCCGTTGTCGGTGGTGAATACGACGATCGTGTTGTCGAGCTGGCCGAGGTCCTCCAACTTCTTGAGAACGACGCCGATGTTGTCATCCATCTGCTTCATGCCGGCTTCGTTGACGCCCCAATCCTTGCCGCCTTTGGTCCCGACCATGTCATAGTATTTCTGCGACAGCACGGTCGTGACGTGCATGCGCGCCGGATTGTACCATACGAAGAATGGCTTGTTGGTCTTCTTGGGGTCATTGCGGTCCAGGAAGTCCACGACCTTGGCCGAGATCTCCTCGTCCACCGTCTTCGAGCGCTCGAGCGTCAAAGGACCCTCGTCCTTGCACGTCTGATTCTTTTCAGTGCCGTCGGACGACGTGCAGGCGAGAACCGGACGCGGCGGCGTCAGGCAGGTGGTAGTTAGCGGATCCACCGCCCCTGGAACATCCGGAACGCCAGGTATCGGGGTGTTTTTGCACGGCGGCGCCACGCCCTGTGTCGTCGGGGTCGAGTTGATGTCGGGGAAGCTCACCTGCTGCATCGCGTCCAGATGGTAGAGATAGCCCCAGTATTCCTGGAACCCGTGCGCTGTCGGCAGCGCAGCGGTGTGATCGCCCAGGTGGTTCTTGCCGAACTCACCGGTGGTGTAGCCGAGATCATGCAGGAACACGGCTAGCGCCGGCGTGCCGGGTCGCAGATAGGACGGGCTGCCCGGCAGTTGCGGCGGGATCATACCCGTGCGCAGCGGATACATACCGGTGAAGAAGGCATTGCGCCCGGAGGTACAGCTCTGCATGGCGACATAGTCCATGAAGATCGAACCCTCCTGGCCGATGCGGTCGATGTTGGGGGTCTCACCGACCATCAGGCCACGGTGGTAGATGCTTGGCTGCATGAACCCTATGTCATCGCCCATAATGAACAGGATGTTGGGCTTGCTCTGCTGGGCGACTGCAGACGATACCGCTATTCCAGACATCAATACCGATGTGAACACCATGGCGATGCTCATACCGCGCATCAGTTTTCTCATGTCTCCCTCCTTTCTCAGCCGGGTTTCGTTCACGAACTCCGCGCGTCGGCGACGAACTGTTGGATCGCATCGTCCATCCTGTCCCGGCTGGTTCGGCTCCCGCACCAACTCGGGCCGGGGGGTGCGTTGACGGGCACCCCCCGCCCTGCCCTCGGTTACTGCCCTTCGTGCGCCTTGATCATCTCGTCGACCTTCGTCTTGACCGCCTCCAGGTTGAAGGAGGCCGGAGCCTGCATCGGCGGATAGTCGATCGCCGTCTGCGCCAGCTTCGCCACCTTCTGCTGCACCAGCACGAAGCGCCAGAACTCGCGGGCGTAGAAGTCGTTCATGTAGCCGCCGCCCAGGTTGTTCAGGCTCTCGCCGCGGATCGACGGCGTCCGCTCGAACGGATCCTGGCGGAGGTTCACGATCGTCGGCATGTCGGTCGTGACCTTCTCGCCGGGCCAGCCGTACGGCTGCTGGATAGAACTGGAACTTGAAGTCGTCGATGCGGAGCGCGCCGAGGTGCGGCCCGCCGAAGTAGAAGAGTTCGTGGCGTGCCGACGGTCCCTTGCCGGTCAGCAGGTCCATCTGGTTGTAGCCGTCGAGATGGTTCTTGTAGGTCCGGTCGCCGAGCTTCACGCCCTTGAGCAGCTGCTCGGTGATGTTCGGGTTGCCGGCGGCGGCGGCGAGCGTGGGGAACCAGTCGAGGCCGGAGAAGATGCCGTTCTCGACCGTGCCCGGCTTGACCTTGCCCGGCCAGCGGATGATGGCCGGCACGCGGAAGCCGCCCTCGAAGACGGTGCCCTTGGTGGCCTTGAACGGCGTCATGCCGCCGTCCGGCCAGGTGAACACTTCGGCGCCGTTGTCGGTGGTGAAGATCGACGATGGTGTTGTCGGCCTCGCCGATGTCCTCGAGGTGCTTCAGGAGGGCGCCGATGCTGTCGTCCATCTGCGCCATGCCGGCCTCTTCGAGGCCGTAGTTGGTCTTGGTAGTTCATCATCGCCTGGTACTTCGGCGGGAGGTAGGTGAAGACGTGCATGCGCGTCGTGTTGTGCCAGACGAAGAACGGCTTGCCGTCCTTCTTGGCCTTGTCCATGAAGTCCGGAGCTCGCCTTCGACCAGCACGTCGTCGAAGGTCTCCATGTCGTACTTGGCCGGGCGGCCTTCCTGCCAGTTCTGCACGTCCGTCATGTTCGGGAACGGCGCCAGCGGGCCTTCGTCCACGATCTTCTGCTTGCCGACCTTGCCCCAGCGCGGCTCATCGTCGCGTCGTCCGTGTCGGTCGCCTAGCAGTGGACCAGGTTGCGCGGGCCGTACTTGTCGATCCAGTCCTGCGGGTAGTCGAACCAGTACGGATCCGACATGGCGTCGAGGTGGTACAGGTAGCCGAAGAACTCGTCGAAGCCGTGCACCGTCGGCAGGTACTTGTTCAGGTCGCCGAGATGGTTCTTGCCGAACTGCCCGGTGGCGTAGCCCTGCGCCTTGAGGGCGGTGGCGAGCGTGCACGCCTGGTCCGGCAGGCCGACGTCGGCGCCGGCCTGGCCGACGGTCGTCAGGCCGGTGCGGAGCGGGATCTCGCCGGTGATGAAGTTGGCGCGGCCCGCCGTGCAGCTCGCCTCGGCGTAGTAGTCGGTGAACAGCATGCCCTCGGAGGCCAGCTTGTCGAGGTTCGGCGTCTTGCCGGACATGATGCCCCGGTGGTAGGCGCCGATGTTGAACCAGCCGACGTCGTCGCCCATGATGACGAGGATGTTCGGCGGTCTCGCCGGCGCCTGCGCTGTGGCAGGCGTGCTCCACTGAGCGAGACCCAGCACTGCAGCCGTCATCAGCACCAGGGCACGCACGCCCTGTCGAACGCCTTCCGCTCTCATCAAGGCTCCTCCTCCGTATGGCCGCGGCAAGCGCACGCGGCATGGTTCAGGAGCAAGTCTCGGACGATGAAGCGGAGAGTTCTATGGCAAAATCGGCAATGGGATGGGAACCGGATCAGCGATCGATCCGACCTGATGGCATCGGCGGCATCTCGCCGTAGGCATCGCGATACTCTGTTACAAAGCGATGAATGTCCGCGAAGCCGTAGTGCTGCATGATTTCGACGATGCTCGTTCGTTCAGAACCCGCGAGCATCAGCTTGGCGCGCACCAGCTTGAGGCGTCGAAGGCGCTGATAGCGGCCAGGGCTCATGCCCAGCCGCGACGAACAGATCGTTCTGAGACGCTGCGGTGATATCCCCAGGGCTTTGCTGATCTCCTTGACAGTCAACAACCGGCGGTGATTCGCCGACAGCATCGTCTCGAGCTGCACCAATACGCTGGGTTGCTGGCAGGAGCCGCATACGTCCCTGCCGGCAAGGCAGTTGAGCAGCGCCAGCAGCAGGTCCTGCTCCAGGGCCCGCACGACCTCCCTGTGGCCGATGCGCTCCGGGACCGTCTCGGCCATGCGACCGGCCTGTGCATGCAGGCGCAGCAACAGGCGCCGGTCGACAGGGAGTGGACGCAGGAGCTGCCGGACGGACGGGGGGGTCAGGATGCGTCCCATTATGGTCGCACCGAAGGCGACCAGGGTCGCGGGTGTCAGCAGGATCGATCCCCATCGGGTGGGACCGGTCGTCCGCTGGTGCAGCCGGTCGCCACTGCCATGGAACAGGATGTCGCCGAACCGCACCTCGTTCCCGTCGCAGATCAAGGTCGAGCCACGGTCGGTTGTGAAGGTGACGGATACCGATCCAACCGGCAGGGTGACATAGGCGAGGCGCGCCGATGATTCCCTGGCGCGGACCAGCCGCAGGCGCGGCAACTCCACCCAGGTCAGCCGCGCGTGGAACTCCCGCGGCCGTTCGACCAACAGGTCGATCGTGCCGCGCAGGCTGTCCTGATACCCCTCGGCATCAGTGTAGATGCTGGAGCCGCCCGCCGGCATCCGACCCGCCCAGCCGTTCCCCTGTCGGACCGCAGGCGTCGATTGCTACGCCGGTCCCTGACTGTGGGAACCTTGGCGAAAGGTTCCGCGTCCGCCTATGGCAAAATCGGCAATCGCGCCACCGAAACGCCAGACCCTGTTACGGCGAGCCGCCCATCGGGCGCCCCGCGCAGGGTGATGGACGGCAATTCGCCGAACAGCTTTCGGTACGCCACGGCGAAGCGGCCCAATTCCCAGAAGCCGTGGTCGGTGGCGATCATGGTGACGGAGGTTGCCGCCGCATCGGCGAGAGTGAGCGCCCGCCGCACCTGGTGCATCCGGCGCAGCCAGAGATACCGATGCGGACTTATCCCCAGATGTTCCAGGCAATGCATGCGGAGCGTGCGTTCCGCCACGCCGATGGCCGCGCAGATCTCCGCCACGTAGATCGGCCGGCCTGCCATCTCCGCCAATGCACGCTCGAACCGCTTCATCACCGCGATGCGGCCGATACTGTCCTTGGCGATCGCCGTACCCTCGGTCAGGCACCGGATCATCGTCCGCACCAGTTCCTGCTCCATCGCCCTGGCGACCTCGTCCTGTGCCAGGGTGTCGGGCGCGGTGGCCGCAAGGTGGCCAGCGGCAGCATGCAGGTGCATCAGCCGCGCCATGAGATGCCGCGGCGGCCGGATCATACTGGTCGCCCTCGGAGCCTTCAGTTCGCGTCCCGTCAGAGCCCGAGCCGCCCCGCCGAGGTCGTCGGGGGTCAGCGACATGGTCACCCACCAACTCGCTGTCGCTATCCGGGTGTGACTCTCGGCGCCCGGATGGCTGACCGCGACCATCCCCGGCGAGAACTCCACGCCGTAGCGGACGATGGGAGCCTGCTGCATGTCGGCGAGGAAGAAGATCGGGCTGCGGTCGTTGTTGACCGCGAGGTGGGCTATGTGCGGCAAGATCGTTCCGTTGCGCTGCATCCACAGCCGGTGCAGGTCTATCCGGGTCAGTTCCGAACGGTAGTCCCCGGCGGAAGTGACCAGCAGCTTCATATCGGCGGCCCGGAAGAACGCCTGATGTTCCCATGGATCGTCGAAGCGGCGGACTGCGCTGCTCGGCATCACCCTGCTCTCCGGTCGACCCGCGCGCCGGGCGTGACGCTGGTTTTCCCCTGGATGTTTTCGCGCGTTCATTGGCAGATGTGCAACCTGCCGATTTGTTACACCAGCCCACTGCTGCACGCCTGACGCACGCGGTTGCCCTGACTCCCGGCGGCCGGCTAACGTGCCGGCCGAGGCCTGAGAACACAGCATGAACGACCTATTTTCCGGCAAGGGATCCGACGGCTACTCCGCCAAGGACATCGAGGTCCTGGAGGGGCTGGAGCCGGTGCGGCGCCGTCCGGGCATGTATATCGGCGGCACCGACGAGACCGCGCTGCACCACTTGGCCGCGGAACTGCTCGACAACGCCATGGATGAGGCGGTGGCCGGCCATGCCAGCTTCATCGAGGTCACGCTAGAGCCGGACGACTGGCTCACCGTGCGCGACAATGGCCGCGGCATTCCGGTAGATCCGCATCCGAAATTCAAGAATCTCAGCGCCTTGGAAGTCATCCTTACAACCCTCCACTCGGGCGGCAAGTTCGGCGGCAAGGTCTACGCGACGTCGGGCGGCCTGCACGGCGTCGGCAGCTCCGTGGTGAACGCGCTCTCCGTCGCGATGCAGGTGGAGGTGGCGCGCGACCGCGTGCTGTGGAAGCAGGGCTACGCCCGCGGGAAGCCCACGACGAAGCTGATCAACGCGGGGCCGGTGCATAATCGCCGCGGCACCTCGATTCGGTTCAAGCCCGATCCGACCGTGTTCGGCAGCGTCGGTTTCAGCCCGGCACGGCTGTACCGGCTGTGTCGCTCCAAGGCCTACCTGTTCCGCGGCGTGCAGATCCGTTGGACGTGCGACCCGGCGCTGCTGCGCGGCGCCAAGGACGACACGCCAGCCGAGGCGGTGCTGCACTTCCCGGGCGGCCTGCGCGACAGCCTGGCCGCCGAGATCGGTGAGCAGGCGGTGGTGCTGCCGCAGCCCTGGACCGGCGAGGCCGAATTGCCCGGCGGCGCAGGCCGGGTGGAATGGGCCGCGTCCTGGCTGGAGGAGGGCGAAGGCTTCGTCCACTCCTACTGCAACACGATTCCCACCACCCAGGGCGGCACGCACGAGGCGGGGTTCCGCGCCGCGCTGCTGAAGGGACTGCGTGCCTGGGGCGAGCAGCGCGGCAACCGGCGCACAGCGCAGGTCGTGGCGGAGGACCTGCTGAACCCGGTCGCAGCGAAGCTGTCGGTGTTCCTGCGCGACCCGCAGTTCCAGGGCCAGACCAAGGAGAAACTGACCAGCACCGAGGCCACACGCCTGGTGGAGACGGCGCTCCGCGACCAATTCGACCACTGGCTGGCGGGCGACCCGACCCAGGCCGACAACCTGCTGGCCTTCGTCATCGAGCGCGCGGAGGAACGGCTGCGCCGGCGCGAGAGCAAGGATATCGCCCGCAAGAGCGCCACGCGGCGGCTGCGACTCCCGGGCAAGCTCACGGACTGCACGCGGGAGAACGCCGCCGAAACCGAGATCTTCCTGGTCGAGGGCGACTCGGCCGGCGGGTCGGCCAAGCAGGCGCGCAACCGGGAGACCCAGGCGGTGCTGCCGCTGCGCGGCAAGATCCTCAACGTCGCCAGCGCATCGGCCGACAGATTGCGGCAGAACCAGGAGCTCAAGGACCTGATCGAGGCGCTGGGCTGCGGGGTCGGCGATCGGTTCGACCGCGGCAAACTGCGCTACGGGCGCGTCATCATCATGACCGACGCCGATGTGGATGGGGCGCACATCGCCTCGCTGCTGATGACGTTCTTCTACCGCGAACTGCCGGAACTGGTGCGGCACGGCCATGTCTATCTCGCACAACCGCCGCTCTACCGGCTGACGCAGGGCGCCAAGTCGGTCTATGCGATGGACGACGCGGATCGCGAGACGAAGACGAAACGGGAGTTCAAGGCCGGGACGAAGGTGGAGGTGAGCCGTTTCAAGGGCCTCGGCGAAATGCCGCCGGCGCAGCTGAAGGAGACCACCATGGACCCGGCGAAGCGCACGCTGCTGAAGGTGGTCACCCCGCCCGAGGAGCGGGCCCGCACGAATGAGCTGGTGGAGAGCCTGATGGGCCGCCGGCCGGAGTTGCGGTTTCAATTCATTCAGGAACACGCCAAGACGGTCGAGGAGGTCGACGTTTGATACCGATGGCGGACCGGAACCAACCGGCACGATCAGACGTGATTGGACGAACCGCGCCAAATGCGGTTTTGTTGGATGCGAACCCGGGATGACGCCGAACCAAAGGACGCGAGCACTGAGCGCACTGCTACCTGATGACCCGGAGGGGCTACCAGTCGGGCGGTTGGCTCGGCGGTTGCTTGCCGAGGCCGAGGCGAGCCCGGCGCTGATCGCCCGCGCCGCTGCAGCTCCAGCTATCGCGACACCCCGCGAATCCCAGCCCTTCGCGGCGATGGCGCTGCTGTCCGATCCGGCCCTGGATGTCCGGCAATACCTCGAGGATCTGGCCTCGATAGCGATCACCTCCGCTCAGCAGGCCGAGGACCTCGCGGTGCAGGCGCAGGCGGCAAGCCGAAAGGCGCGGCGCGGCATGCTCGTGCTTGCGGGCTTCGCCATGATGGGTTTGCTGGTCGGCGTGGCGGGCTTCGCCGTCAGCCGCAGCTCGAATGTCAGGCTGGCGGAGATCCGCGACGAGATGGGCGCCATGCACGACATGCAGCGCCAGGCGCAGGACCAGATCGCCGACATTGCGGCGCAGACGGCCGAGCAGCGCAACGCGATCGAGCAGCATGACGCTGTGGACGTCCAGCCGTCGATGGGCACCGCTCCGGCAATGGCCACGGTGATCGCTCAGCCTCCGCCCACGGCCGCACCGCCAGCGCGGCAGCCGGCGCCCGCGACCTACTACTATCAACCCTGGCCCGACTCGCGCCCGGCAGTGCGGCGCGCCCCGTTGGTGCGTAGCCAGGCAACTCCGCCAGTGGTGGTACCGCGCTTCTTCGCCGACATCCAGCGCAGCGTGCGGGGAATCTTCCGGTAGTTTCGGCGGAAACGATCCCTAATCGGCCGCGCGTCGCTGGATCCGCTCGACCGACACCGCGATCAGCGCGAGCATGACGATGGTCGCCATTACCTGAGCGATGGATGTGAGCCATAGCGCGGGCAGCGCCGCCAGGCCCAGCTTCCAGGGAACGATGACGCTGGACACCACGAGAACAAGCCGTCCCGCCTGCCAGACCGCGGCCAGAGCCTGCCGCTCCATGATCTGCAGCGACGTCGACACAGGGTGCAGGGTGGCGACCGCGAGATAGGCCAGGCTGAGTGCCCGCAAGTACGGGATTGCCGGGTTCCACTGTTCGCCGAACGCGATCGGGAACAGCCACCCCGCCAGCAGGTTCACCACCACAATCCAGGCGGCCGACAGCACGAACTGGCGAGGAACCACCTGGCGCAGGCGCCGCTTCAGCAGTGCAGGATCGTGCTGCACCGACTTTCCGGCCTCGCCGATGAAGACCTGCATGAGCGAGGTACTGACGATGAACAGCGGACGCGCGACGACGCGTTCGATAAGGAACATGAAGCCCGCGATCTCGCTCGAATAGCAAGCGGAGAACAGCAGGAACAGCACGGTGCCGCTGCCCGCCATGTCGAGCAGGCGTGCCCAGCCCGCAACCAGCGGAAACCGCGCATAGCGGCGAAGCACGACCCGCATGCCGCGCCATGATATCGCCGCGCGGATACCGGGCGATTTCAGGATCATGCGGGAGAACAGAAGGTACGTGCCGCTCGATTGGCCGATGACAAAGCCAATCGCAAGGCCCGGCGCCCCAAAGCCCAGCATGCCAAAGACTATCTGCGACAGCGGCCCGCTCAGACCCTGCGATATCCGCGTCGCTGCGATGTCACGAAATGCACCGGCCCGGGTCGCGGCAGCGACCATGACGAAATAGCCGCCAAGGCAGAAGAAGCCCAACGGCAGCAGCAGCCGATAGGACATCAATTGCGCCAGCCAGGGAATATCCGGTGTGTCCGGGAACAGCCAGAGAACGAGTTCCACGATCCCGGTCGTAGCGGCGAGCGTCGCGCCGCTGACCGCCAGCAGGTTTGCGAGTTCGGTGTCGTTGGCGGAAATGGGAATCGCCAGCTCGAAACCGAGCACTGCGACAACGCTGAAGATCATCAGCGCTGCCGTGTAAACGCTCAGGTAGCCGAATTGGTCCGGTGAATACAGTCGCGTGAGCACCGGTGCGAGAACGATGCTGGCCGCCTGCCCCAACGCAGTACCGGTGACCATGAAGGCGACATTCGCGGCAAAGCTGCGACCGCGCAGCCACGCGAACCTGCGGGCGAAGCTGCCGAGTCGGCGCCCGACCGCCGTGGGTGAGGCAGTGCTCCCGCCTGCGCGCATCAGTGTCGTTCGCAGATTTGGTGCACCACGGCGAGCATCGTGCGCAGCGCATAACATCGCGCGGCAGACGTTGCAGCATCGGCCATTTCACGATCGGGAGATTGCTGCCGCAGCTTGGCATAAAATCTTCGCTGGCACGTCATTGCAGTCTAACCAGTGACACGTCAATGATATATGCCGGGGTAGACACAAGGGAGCTTCAATCTGCCACTAAACCGCCGAATTCTGGACGAACAATCATTTTCTGCCGATGATCGGGACTTAAGTGGGGCTGCGGGCATGTTGCGAGTGACGCTGAGTGACCTCTCGCGCCTGCCGGTCGAGCGGCTCGCGAAGCTGTTGATGGAATGGGCGATCGAGGACCAGCGACTGCTTGGCCGATTGCACGCGACGATCGAGGAGAGCAAGCCGCCGCCACAGACTTTGCATCCGGCCTCGCCTGGGACAAGGTCGGACATCATCGGTCAGAGCGCCGTCATACAGCATGCGTCCGCGCTGATCGGCCGCTTCGCCAGGACCGATGAGCCGGTGCTGATCACCGGCGAGAGCGGCACGGGGAAAGAACTTGCGGCGCGTGCGATTCACGATCGGTCACGCCGCCGCGACGGGCCGTTCGTGGCGGTGAACTGCGCCGCCTTCCCCTCGGCGCTCGTTGCCTCGGAGCTGTTCGGCTACGAAAAGGGCGCGTTCACCGGCGCCGCCGCGCGGACAAAGGGTCAGATCGAGCACGCCAACGGCGGCACCTTGTTCCTCGATGAGATCGGCGACATGCCGGTGGATCTGCAAGGCCACCTGCTGCGCTTCCTGCAGGAGGGACAGATCGTGCGCGTCGGGGGGCGCGAGGCGATCCGGGTAGATGTGAGGATCGTCGCCGCCACCAACGTTCGATTGCGCCAGGCAATGGGAGAGGGCCGTTTCCGCGAGGACCTTTATTACCGCCTGCACATCCTGTCGCTCCACATGCCGCCCCTGCGCGAGCGGCCGGAGGACATCGAATTGCTGGCGCACCACGCGCTCGATCAGGCGGCCGCCCAGTACGGTCGCGAGGTCAGCGGTTTCTCCCCCGAGGCGATGGAGGCGCTGCGCCGCCACGACTGGCCGGGAAATGTCCGTGAGCTGATGTCGGCGGTCCGGCGCGCCGTGGTGATCGGCGACGCGACGGTTGTCACCCTCAGCGACCTCACCGGACTGGATGAGGCCTCTCCGCGCGCTGTCGCCAACTTCGTCCGCCCGCAGCCAGGCTCCGACGCGGAACGCACCGCGCTGCTGGAGGCGCTTGCGGGAACCCAGGAGAACATCACGCTTACCGCGCAGGAACTCGGCGTGTCGCGGGTAACGCTCTACCGCATGCTGCGGCGTCATTCGATCAACCTGACACGTGGCCTGAAGCCGCCGCCGGTGGCGGCCGAGTCGTCGGGCAGCTAATCGAGCAGGTGCGGCGCGCCACCGGGGTAGATCACCGCGAGCGCCTCTGCGAGCGAATGCAACGTCCGCGACACCGAGCCTTCGGCGCAGTGGGCGACAGCCCAGGCGCCATTATGGCCGATCACCAGCCAGGGCGCCGTCTCCGATCCCGCGCGGAAGACGCCAATGACCGTATCGGCGATCGGGCACGGCCAGGGTCGCGGCGCGAGGTCTTCGACCGCATCGATGCCGATCGTCCTCGCGGCACTCTGCCATTCGCGCAGATGCCGCCGCTCATCCGGACTGAGGCCGGTGAACGGCTGGGACGGATTCGATCGGGTGGCCTGCAGTATCGAGCTTTCCACGTCAGCAACCGGACCATTCGCAGTGACGGCAACGAGGATCAAGAGGCAAGTGGTATGCCAAGTGCGGCAGCCTGCCGATCTGCCAGGGCTCCGTCAATAATCCCCTGTTTCGAAGCAACTATCCGCGATTGGCGATACACGGGTTCACGTCACGAGCGACATTCCAGGACGTCAGAACAGGTGCCGCACGGCAAGCCAGAGGACGCCCAGCAGGACGATTGTCGTCACGCTCGATGCGACCATGAAGACGAATCCGTAGCGCCGTGCGGTGCTGCGGTCGGGGCCGGCCTGCAGGCCACCGACCCGGCGTGCACCGGCAACCTCAGCCCGCTCCCTCCCTGCCTCGTCGGGACGCTCCTGGACGTGGTCGACGTGCATTTCGGTCTTCGTCATCACGTTTCTCGCTCCCCCTGAGCGAAATGCTAGCAGCTGCCTGCGCTGTCAACCGTTTGTGATTCGTGCCGGCCGCACCGACGGCTCCGCTCTTGCATTGCGCGACGGATGAAATTCGCGCCCGTGATGAGCCTGTCCGGCCCGACCTTCGATCGGGCATGCGCCGATCTCATGCGTCTGGTCGAGGCCGACTATGCGCCGACGCACATCGTCGGCATCCGAACCGGCGGTCTCACGGTCGCACATGCGATGGCAGCGGCTGCGAGTGCCGAAATCCCTGTGCTGCCACTCACCTGCCGCCGCGGGACAACCGGAACAAAATCACGGGTACCGCTGTTGCGCAGCGTCCTGGGCGCGCTGCCGCGGCGCATGGTCGACCTGCTGCGCCAGGTGGAACACCGCTTTATCACAGCGGGCCAGCCGCAACGTGGCCGCCGGCAGGAGGTGGATGATACGGAGGTCGCGGCGATCGCCGCGCATCTGGGATCGCAGTCGGGAGCGGCGCGCCTGCTGGTCGCGGATGACGCGGTGGACAGCGGCACGACATTGTCGATCGTCCTGCGACTGCTGAGGGAAGTGTGCCCGACCGGCTGCGAGGTGCGCACCGCCGTCATCACCCAGACCCTGGACTCGCCCATCGTGCGACCGGATTACCGGCTGTACCATCGCACACTCTGCCGGTTTCCCTGGTCGTTCGATGCCGCTGCGTGACATGGCGCCCGTCGCAGTCTTCGACCTCGACGGCACCGTACTCGACATCAACAGCTTTCCGCACTGGGTCATGTTCCTGATCGCCGGGCATCTGCCGGAGATCGGCCTCCATCGGCGGTTGCTTTTGTCGCTGCGCGTCGCCCTGCGGGTACTGCAGCGCAAGCTCCTGGGCACGAGCCATGAGGCCCTGCTGCGGCACTTGCAGGCAGCCTGGCGATCGGCAATCCGGCAGCGCCCGCACGCATCGCTGCACCGGTTCGAGGCGATGCTCTTGCAGCGCGTGCGGCCGAACCTGGGCCGCGTGCTCCAGCTTGTGGCAACCGGACAGATCGATGCGGTGCTCGCCACCGCTGCCGCCGAGGACTACGCTGCGGGCCTTGGCCGACAGCTCGGTTTTCGCCATGTGCTGGCGACCGGGTCGGACCGGAGGCACGATGATCCGGCAAACTCCGGTGTGCACAAGCGCGGTCAGGTCCTGGCGTTTTTGGTCGCGCACGGCTGGAACGCACGACCGATCATCCTGTTCACCGATCACCTGGACGACCTGCCGCTGATGCGCGACAGCAGCACGGTGTACTGGTGCGGCCCGCCGGACACGATGCCACAGGCCGTCGCCGCAGCGGCCGGCGTCAGCTTCATCAGGTGCAACGAACTCCCCGGTACTGCGCTCGCGGAGCAGTTCTCGAACACCTGTCAGCCTGACGTGTTGCGGCTCAGCGCAGTCTCGTAGATGGCCGCCAACTGCTGCGCGTGGCGGGACGCGTCCGCGGGATCCGCCCAGTACCGACGATAGGCGGCGGCACCGGCGGCGCGCACTACATCGTCGTCGCGCGTCAGCTGCAGACACTGCTCCAGCCGGGTCAGATCACCACTCGGGTAGATCCATCCGGTCTCGCCGTCGACCACGCGCTCGGACGGCGCCGAGACGTCGCTGACGATGGCCGGCACGCCGTGCGCCGCTGCTTCATCGACCACCAGTCCGAACGTCTCGTACCAAAGGCTGGGAAACACCAGACAGCGCGCCTGTGCGAGCTCGCGGCGCACTGCGTCTGCGGTCAGCCAACCGGTGGCGCGCGCGCCGGTCGCCTCGACGTCCGCACGCAAGGGTCCCTCGCCGACGAAGGTGATCGGCAGCCCTGAATGGCGCGCGGCAGTCGCCGCCAGCATCACACCCTTCTCCGCATCGAGCCGGCCCACCACCACAAGTCGCTGGTTGCGGCCCACATCGACCGGCGGCTCGCGCGCGACGTGGATGATATTCGCCAGTTCATGAAACCGCGCGTCCGGCGGGAGGTAGGGCCGCAGCAGAAGCGACGACCGCCGCGAAAGCGTAATGTAGTCGCGCACAGTCCGCGGAAAGCGCGCCACGTCGCGCTGCACCACGCCACGCAGCAACCGATAGGCCTTGTGCGCCGGGTGTCGCTTGTCGCAGTTGCGCGACACGCAGGCGGTCGACATCGCATGCAGCGTGCATGGCCGCTGCTGGCGGTAATCGAAGAAGGCGCCGTTCGGGCAGGCAGCGAAGAAGTCGTGCAGCGTGCAGATCACGGTGAACCCGGCACGGCGCGCCGCTAGCGCGGGCGTTGTTGTGAGCGCCTTCGTGTAGCCGTGCAGATGCACCACGGTATGGCGCCGATCGAGGGTCTCCAGCAGCGTGCGCGTCGCGCGGTAGGCCGGCCGGTTCCATAGCGCGCGCGCCAGGGCACCCGGACTGGCGTCAAGCAGCTGCGGCTGTCGCAGGCAGACCGTATTGATGCCAGCAGCCTCCAGCTCGGGATCGACTGGGCCCACGGCGCCGATGAAGCTGACGTCGAGCCCCGCGGATCGCAGCGCCACGGCTTCGTCGATCGCGACGCGGCTGGCCCCGCCCTGTACATGGCAGAAGTCGTTCAGCACAACGACCGAGCGGACGGACATGGTCAGGCAGCACGCGCCACCGCGCCGCGGCGTCGCCGCAGGCGCTGTGCGAGACGGTAGCCCAGGTTATTGCCAGGCCGCTCGACGAGCTGCTCGGCGATATAGGCGATGCCCAGTACGGTGCAGACGACGCCGGCCAGATACAGCGGCGTGTCATGGAACGCGCCGATGAGGATCAGCGTCTGTATCAAAGGGGCATGCACGAGGTAGACGCTGTACGACATGTCGGACCGCATCCGGATCACCGGCATACAGAGCGCGAAGCAGAACACAAAGGCACCGACCACGAGTGGCCGGATGCCCGGCGGAATTGGCTGTACGGTGGACCAGAGCAGAAAAAATCCCACCCCGACCGCGGCGCTGACCAAGGGGGGGACGCTGAGCCGCTGACCGTAAAGGTAAAGCGCCATGCCGACCACGAAGAACTGCAACTGGCCGGGCAGCTGCCTGGACAGCCGGACGTCGCCCAGGTGAAGCGTCACGATGCAGTAGACGACCGAGGCAGCGAAGATCGCGGCGAGCGCCGGCCAGCCCCAACGGCGTATCCCGACGAAGATCAGCGGCACGATCAGGTAAAAGCCGATCTCGATCTTCAGCGTCCACAGGCTCGGGTTGATGCCGGGGTTCTCGCAGTCCAGCCAGAACGCCGCCGATGTCGTATTGCACGAAATTCGCCAGCAGCATGTTGGCAGCAAGGTAGCGCAGCGTCGAATGCAGTTCGCTGAACGGGCCGCCGGGCAGCAGCAGCAACATGATCCCGACCTGCAGCACCACGACACAGAAATACATCGGATAGAGCCGGAAGACCCGCCGCACGTAGAACGACCACAGGCCATGGCAGCGCTCGTAGCTGCCGGCGATCAGGAAGCCGCTGACGACGAAGAAGCAGTCGACCGCCGCATCCGCCAGGTTGAACGGGAACCGCGGGTAGTGAGTGCCGGACAACAGCTTGAAGTGTCCCAGCACCACCATCAGCGCAAGCAGCAGGCGCAGCAGGGTGAAGTTGTTCTGCGTCTCGTCGAGTCGGTTGGTCATCGCGCCCTCATCGCCCGACCATAGGCGCCGGCGTAGCCAGGCAGCACCGACGGCCGCAGACGCATGCGGGCGCCGCCGTACGGGTCGCTCCACAGGCCCGCGCGCGCCATCTGATGCAGCTGCCACAGCATGCCCGCGGCAGCGCCGATGAACAGCGCCGACATCTGATCCTCGAGCATCGACAGAGCGGCGCCGTAGCCAAGGTTGAAGGCCAGCACGGCAAGCGGGGCGACGGCGGTCGCGCGCAGCTCTTGCGGCAGGCGCAATCCGAGCATGCTTACCCAGCCCAGGTAGAACAGGCTGAAGACGCCGAAATTCGCATACAGGTAGACAAACAGATTGTCGGACGGATTGAAGAAATTGACCGCGTAGAAGCGCTGCGCGCCGCCGATGCCGCCGAGTCCGACGCCGAACGGGAAGATGTCATGGTTCAGTATCCATCGCCACGCGTCCGGCCACGTGCGCGAAATGCGCATGGCGAACGAGGCGAAGCTGAACACGCCCCCGGTCTGCGGCATCATCAGGCCAAGAGTGAACAGAGGCAGGGCGACTGCGACCAGCGCGAACGCGATGCAGGCGATGCACAGCAACGAGTAGCGCGACCATTCCGGCATGCAGAAGATCAGGGTGATCGCGACGATGGCGACCAATGCGCCCTTCTGCGTGGTGAGTGCCACAGCGCCGCAGGTCAGCGCCAGGAAGACGAGGCGCAGCAGCCAGTTGCGTACGCGGGGCGCGATGACCAGGCCAGGATCGGCAGCAGCATCGCTGCCGAGATCGAACTGCGGGAGAAACCGGCAGCGCGCTTGTCGAAGCCGCCGTCGATGTCCCAGCCGCGCGAGACGTCCACCTTGATGCCGCCGATCGTCGTCTCCAGTCCCATCCACGGAAAGGTGTAGACAAACTTGTCGAGCAGGACGCCGACGATCGAGGCCACCCATACCACCGCGAACAGCCAGACCAGGCGCCGACCCGGCTCGGCGATCTGCCGGGCGACGATGAAGCCGAACAGCACGTTGATCAGCAGCTTGGCGCCGTAGATCGCCGGCAGGGTCGTGTGGAAGTTGAGCGTGATGATGAGACCGTGCAGCGCGACGACGCAGGCGAAGATCAAGAACGCCGGATGCACCCGGAGACGGAACGCCTGGGTCACCAGCAGCACGGCGAGCGGCACGTCCAGCAATCCGTCGCGCAGCAGGATCGCGCTGTCCATCCCGACATTGTAGAGACCGTAGCGCAGCGCACCCTCGAATGCGTAAAGCAGGATGTAGAGGGTCGCGGAGACGGTGAAGAAAGTCTGCATCAGCGACCTGGCACGATGCTTGCTGCGCGTTCACGCAAGCTTGCGGAGCCGGTTGCATGCATCCATTCGGGCGTCCCATCGCGCTGCTTCTGCTCATGGCCCCGGTTCCGGCCGCGGCGGCGCCGTTTTGCGTGCAGACCCAGGCCGTGCCGCCACAGTGCATCTTCTTCGACGCCAGCGCTTGCAACGAGCGCGCCAGGCAGATGCAGGGTTACTGTTCGGTGAACGAGAGCGAGGTGCACATTTCGGGCGGCGTGGGTCACTACTGCCTCCTCACCTCGAATCAGGTGTCGATGTGCATCTACGCAAGCCGCGATTCGTGCGACCGTGACGCGCGCCAGCAGCGCGGCGTCTGCATCGACGCTCCGACGCGACCGGAGAGCCCGGCGGCCGATCCATATCGCGACATCCGTCCATCAATGGCCGGCGGCTAGCCAGGGCACGATCCGGCCGTGGCCACGGGCGGGGAACCCCGTCGCCGGCACTTCGCGAGAGGGATCGCGCAGGTAGACCGCGTAGCGGCTGGCCGGGCGGAAGGATTCCTCGACGAACGAGGCGAGCAGGCTGCCGCCGGTGTTGACGAAGGCGGCGACGTGCGGGTCCGCGTCGCGCACCATGTAGATAAGCCCGCCCAGGATCACGCTGCGCGCACCGTTGCGGTTCTCCAGCACGGTGCAGACGCCTTCCGTCTTCAGACCGAGTATCACCAGCGGACTGCCGTCGTTCAGGATGCGCGTGTCGCCGCCCTCGGTATCGAGTTGGCGTGCATAGACTGGCGCCGGTCCGGCGATGCGCATGGCGCCGCAACACACGTCCTCAATGAACACCCGCCCGCCTTTGGGGTCACGGGTCATCAGTGACGTTCCGGCCGTCACGATGTCACGCAACGTCACGTCACGGTTCCCGCTGACCTGCACCGCCAGCTGGTCGCCGAGATCGGTCATGTCGAAGGCCAGGCGCTCGATCAGCAACGGCGGACCACCCTGCTCGATGCGGAACATGCCGGTATCGCGCGCGAAGCTTGGCTGGCGCTCCGGGCGGACGGTGATCGACGCGTTCATGCCGACGAACCGGCGCAACGTCGCCGGGATCCCGATACCGTCATCGATCGTGTAGCGGCCTTGCGGCAGGTAGACCGTTGCGGCGCCCGTCGCCATTGCGGCACGCAGCGCCGCGGTGATGTCGCCGGGCCGGTCGCCCGGCTTGGCGAAGCGCGCGACGCTCACCCAGCGCGACGGCGGATCGTCTGGCGGTGGGGCGGCCTCCGCCAGCGTCAGATCCGCCGGCGCCTTCTCCGCGCGCCATTGCTGCCCCTGCCACACGCCGACCAACCGTCCACCGCTGCTGTCGGGCGGTGCAAATCCGTCGAGCGTCACACCATAGGCCGTCACCGCGCCGTTGTTCACCATGGCGGTGGCACCCTCGCCGGCGCGGCGCAGCACCGCGTTCGTCAGCGATACCAAGCCGCCCGGCGCGTTATTGGCGATAGCGGTGGCCGATGCCTCGATGGTGAGATCGGCTGCGCTGACCGCATTGCCGTCATTGACGAGACCGGCATCGCGCTGGCCGTCGAGATGCACGTGCTCCAGCGTGACGCCGTACTCCGTATTGGCAACCGCGATGCCGGTGGCGAAGCCGTGGATATCCACGTGCTGCAGCAGCGCCGGGCCGGGCCACTTGCGCTGCATCGAGATACCGACGGCGCCGCTGCCCGACGGCGCCGTGACCCGGACGTTGCGGATTGCGCCGATGTTGTTGGCGAGATAGTCGATGCCGACCGCGCCCGGGTTGCCGGCGCCGACATCGATCGTCAGGTTCTCGACGAAGTTCTCGTAGGCGTCGTTGCCCTCGCCCTTGCGCGTGTAGTCCTTGCCGCCGCTGGTGGGCGAACCGTCGAGCAGCTTGGCCGTGGTCATGATCACGCCGCGAGGAGCGGCCGCATCGCCGAAGCCTTGCGCACGATCGGCGAGCCGGATGGTGGTGTTCGACGCTCCCTCGCCGATCAGAATCATGCCGGAGCCGAACTTGCCGTTCTCATAGCGCTTGATCAGCGGCGCCGACACCCGATAAGTACCGGCCGGCAGGAAGACGAGCCGAGTGCGCCAGAAGAACGCGCCGGTATCCGAACCCGCTGCGGCGATCGCCGCGGTCAGCGCCGCCGTGTCGTCGTGCTGCCCGTCGCCCTTGGCGCCGAAATCGCGCACGTTCAGTGCACCGCTGTCCGCGGGAAACTGCGCGGCGGCACCGTTCGGCGCTGCCGCGAGCGACAGCGCGCCCAACATCCACGCCGTCCAGGAGAGGCGGCGGGGACCGCTAGGCAGCATGGTCGAGCTCGTCACAGCCGGGCACGGTCACGCCGGCCGGCAAGAGCCGCCGGTAGTGCTGCAGATAACCATCGACCATGCGGTCGACCGTGTGGCGCTGTGCCAACGCGCGACACGCATCCGCCTGGTCGGTCAGTGTTATGGTGCCACTCAGCAGGCCCTGCATGATCGCCGCAAGCTGCGTCGCGTGGCCCGGCTCGAACAGCAGGCCGGTGCGCCCGTCCTCGACGAATTCCGGCAGGCCGCCGATCCGGCTGGCGATGACGGGAAGGTTCTGCGCGGCGGCCTCCACCACGGCAACCGGCGCGTTCTCGTACCAGAGTGAGGGGATCAGCAGGCAGTGCGCCGCATCGAGCAGCGCCTGCTTCGCCTCGCCGCTGACATAGCCCACGAAGCTGACGCGCGGGTCCGTCGCGGCGGCCTGGCGTATCTCGTCCTCAAGCGGACCGCGGCCGGCGATCACCACTTGCAGGTCCAGGCTGGGCGGCAGAGCAGCCAACGCCCGCAGCACGACACGCACACCCTTTTCGACCGTGAGGCGGCACATCAGCAGGAACGTCGGACGTGGCCCACGTGCCGGTGTGGCGACCGGCAGCCTGATGCCGTTCGGCACGACCGCGGTGGCCACGTTCGGCAGACCGGCGGCACGGTGCTGCTCGAGCAGGAAGCGCGACGGGCTGACGAACAGATCGATGTCCCGCGCGGTGGCGAGATGCCATGCGCGATACACGCGGCACGCCGCCTGCGGCCGGCGGCAGATTTTCCAGTCGCGCGTCAGCATGAAGGCGCGCGGACATAGCAGATGGTAGTCGTGCGCGGTGTGAACGATCGGGACACCGGCGCGGCGCGCGCAGCGCCACACCGCTGCGGAGAAGCCATCGATCAGATGGGTGTGCACGATGTCGGGCGAGGCGTCGGCCATGACGGCGCGGAAGCGGCGGCCGGCGTCGCGGTTCCACGCATCGCGCAGATGCCAGAGGGCGCGCCGGTACGACGGCTGGCCCTGGCGCGAGAAATTCCAATAGACGTTGCGCGGGAAGAAGCGGATGACCGTCACCCCGTTCACCGTCTCGACCGGGTACGGCTCCATCTCGGGCCCGCAGGTTGAGACGACGGTCACGCGGTGGCCACGCGCGGCAAGCCCCTCGGCGAGCCAGGCGACGATCAACTCGGCGCCGCCCGCCATGATCGGCGGGTAGATGTTGTTGGCGACGACGACGTGCATTACAGCCAGCGGCGCAGGCAGCGCGGCACGTGCGAGCGGTAGCGGGTCAGCACGGCACCCACCACGGCGCCGCCCGAAGAGGCCAGCGCGTCACGCAGTTCGGCGGCGACCGGCGCGCGGGTGCGGCCGGCCTCGAGCACCAGGATGTTGCCGTCGACGAAGCGCGACAGCAGAACGCCCATCGGCGCCTCGGAGGCGGCTGGCGAGGCGATCACCACGAGATCGAAGCTGCCTCTCAGCCGGGTGAGGAATTCCGGGATCTGCCGCAGCGTCGGCGCCAGGTCGAGCGCCCCCTTCATGGTGGGAAACCGCATCTGGTACAGTTCGAGTCCGACCACGCGGGTGATCGAGCCTTCGATGTCGCGCAGGTTGGCCGGCCCCGCGACCATTGGTTCCTGCCGCGACGGGCGCGCGTGGTCCGTCGCATCGAACCGCATGCCCACGCCGTTGACGAACAGCACGCGTTTGCCGAGCCAGGCGGCGCTGATGTAGGCGAGGTCGTAGACGACCAACTCGATCGCAGCGTCCGGCTCGGGTGCTACGAACTGCGCGATGACGCCGCGATCGGTGTCCAGCAACTCGGCGAGCGAATGGTGCAGCTTGACCAGCTCGCCAGGCGCCAGTCCGTGCGGGCGGGCGCCCGCCGCCAGTCGCGGCGGCAGGCGGGGAACCGGCATTGGCAATCCGGCCCGCATAGCGGCCGGTGTCTCTGTCGCTGTGTCAATCATTTCACACAATCTCCGGCTGAATGTGCCGGCACCTACGTGTCCTGCGCGAAGGTAGCCAATACCGGCAGTCTAAGCGTTCTCGTGACATCGCGCGGGGAATGGAAGCGATCATCGAAGCCTTCGATTGCAAGCACGGCGGCACAGCCGCACACCAGTGCGGCGAGGATGGTCGCGAGCGCGACCAGCTTGCGGCGCGGGCGCGACGGTGTCTGCGCCACGATCGGCGAAGCGATCACCACGGCGGCCGAAATCTTCTGCGCGTTGCGGTTCGCCTCGACACGGGCGGTCTCGAAACGGATCGCCAGCGTACGGTAGGTGTCGTTCTGGATCTGCACCGCGCGGGTCAGGTCGTCGTACTGGTTCCGCTGGCCCTCGAGGTCGTTGAGGTGCGCGTTGATCTGCGCCAGCTGCTGGGTCAGCACGTCAACCGGCTGCTTCGCGCTGGTCGCCTCGGCTGAGGAGCGCAGGTAGTCGGTCCTGATGTTCTGATAGACCGTGTTGGGCTGGGTCGCGCTGCGCGACTTCGCCTCGCCCGTGCGCGCCTTCGCGGCCGAGGACAGCGTGGCGATCTGCGCGTCCAGCTGCTGGAACACCGCGCTGCCCGGATTGTAGGTGCTCGCCATCTGCGCCCGCTTGGCTCGCAGTTCGTCGAGATGCGCCTCCACCGTGTCGGCCGCGTGGAACTGCTCGCCCATGGCCGAGCTGGTGATCGTCGGCGGCACGCTTTCGAGCAGCTGCTTCAGCGCCTGCTCACGCTGCTGTGCCTCCAGCATATGGCCCTGCGCCACGCGCAGCCGGCTTTCCACGTCGGTCCGCGACAGAATGGACTGCGAGACCTGCTGCTGCAGATCGGCGATGTTGTGCTTCGACTTGAACTCGGCGAGCCTGTTTTGCGCCGCGGTCAGCTTCTCGCGTGCCGCCGCCAACTCGCTCTCGGCGAACTTGAGCTGGGGATTGGCGTAGACCTCCGCCTCCTGCTCGAAGAAGTGACTGAGCAGCGACTGCACGGTGTCCCGCGCGACGATCGCATCCGGGTTGAGGTAGTTGATGCTCAGCACGTCGCTCTGCAGCCCGACATCGACCACCAGGTTGGACTGCAGCGCCTCGGTGGCCTGGTCGAGCTTCCGGGCATCGCTCAGGTCGCTCGCGGCGATCTTCGGGTACAGCCGCTCAAGCCCGATCGCGCCGATCACGCTGTGCAGCACGCCGATGCTCTTCATGATCTCGGCGTCGGAATACAGGATCTCACGATGCTCGTTGGAGCCCAGCGGCTGCGTGGGATCCATCGTCCGGTCGATGTTCGGCACCGTCTTCGTGTCGAAGTGCAGCACCATCGAGGCGGTCGACTGATACAACGGCTCCTTCAGCAGCAGATAGGCGCCGCCGACCAGGAACACGACGCCGCAGACCAGCATGAAAAGCGCTTTGCGGCGGAAGAACGCCTGGATGATCTCACGAACGGACGGCTGATACGCCATCGGCGGCTCCAGTTGGCAGTGATTCATCAGGTGGTCGAAGCTGCAGGCGGATCAAGGCAGGTTATCTCGCGACCGGCGCGCCGTTCACGACCGACGTGGTGCTTCCCGGATTCACCAGATAGGAGAAGCCCCAGCTGACCGGCACGAACTGCTGCAGGTACTGATTGAAGAAGCGATAGACCTCGGAGATGCCGGTGCGCGGCACATAGACGACATCGTAGGGGGCGAGGCGGACGTCGGCGGCCGGGTCGTGCGCCCACATCACGTCCTGCATGCGCACCGCGTAGAACTGCGGCACATCGTCGGCACCGCGCCGGATGATGAATATCTTGCCCTCGTCGCCGGTCATCGTCTTCAGACCACCCGCGCGGGCGACCGCCTGAGAGAGCGACAGCGGCGGACCGACGGTGATAAACTCACCGGGATTGTTCACCTCGCCGGCGACATAGGTCCGGGTGGGCGCGAAGGACTTGACCACGACGTTGAGCCGCGGCTTGCGCAACTCGGCGGAGTAGTCGTGCACCAGTGCCTCGGTCAAATCGGGAACGGTGCGGCCATAGGCCACCTCGTCCCGCACTACCGTCGTGGAAATATGACCGTCTGGGCGCACGGTCACCTCTTCGTTGAGTTCCGGGTTCAGGATCAGCCGTATCGCCAGCACGTCGCCCACCTGGATCCGGTACGCCGGCAGCGAACTGGCGCTGACATAGCCGGTGTCTGGCGCCGGAACGGGAGGGGCGGGCGGCAGGGCCGGCACCGAACTGCACGCAGACAGCCCGGCAAGGGCAGACGCCGCGGCAGTGGTTCCCAGCATGTTGCGCAGACGGATGCACGACGGAGCGAGACCCCGGGCAATTCCGATCCTTCGGTCATGCTTGCTTATGGGAGCGGAACTACCGGGACTGACGCCCACCATTGAACACGTCTCCAGTGCGATGTTCGGTTGCAGGAAAGGCACGACAGGACAGCCAGCGGTAACGCGCGACCGGCTAGTGCGCGCCGCGCTGCAGGCACACGGCAGGGACGGTTTTGAACAGGATCGCGATGTCGTGCCACAGGGACCAGTTGCGCACGTACCAGACATCGAGCTGGACACGGCGGGCGTACGACATGTCGCTGCGGCCGCTCACCTGCCAAAGGCCGGTCAGTCCCGGCTTCGCCGCGTAGTAGTGCTCGATGTTGCTGCCATAGCGCGCCACCTCGGCACGCACGATCGGTCGCGGCCCCACCAGGCTCATTTCGCCGCGCACGACATTCAGCAGCTGCGGCAGTTCATCCAGGCTCGAGGCACGCAGGAAGCGCCCGATCCGCGTGATCCGAGGGTCATCTCGCAGCTTCTGGGTCGCCGCCCATTCGTCCGCCGCTTCCGGGTCGTTCGCCAGCAGCCGACGCAGCACGCTATCTGCGTCGACCCCCATCGAGCGGAACTTGAGGCAGTCGAACATGCGCCCGCCTGCGCCGATCCGTCGGTGGCGATACAACGACGGCCCGCCGTCGGCACGGATCAACGCCGCAAGCGTAAACAGCAAGGGTGCGAGCAGAACCAGCAGGATGATGGCGGCGATCTGGTCGAAGGCCGCCTTCACGATGCGGCTCATCGGGCGCGCGAGGTTGCTCGAGCCCACCAGCATCACGATGTCGTGGCCGACGAAATAGTGCTGGCGGAACCCGGTGACCGGCAGTCCGCGCAGCCCCGGTACCAGGGCGATTGGAATCCCGATCCGCCGTAGCGAATCGAGCGCCGCATGCTCCGCCTGCGACTCGTCAGTTCCCGCGGTGATCACCACAAAGTCGGCGCCCCGCTGGACCAGCAGGCCCAACAGCTCCTCGTCGGAAAGCGACGCGGCGTGGCCTGGCGTAACCGATCCCGCCAGCCTGTAGCCCAGCGCAGGATCCGACGTGAGCGCGGCCTCGGCTGCCTCCATATCCGCGGGGACAGCGACGATCAACGTGCGCAAAGTCCACATGCCCGAAAGATGCAGTACCCGACGGGCCGCAGCGCGCAGCAGCAGCAGGCATGGGCAGAAGGCGATCCAGCGCAGCATGCCTTCCGTTGCAACCGGGCGGTCGTAGACCGCGACGGTGAGGAAGATGTCGCACGCCAGCGCCACGGTCGTGGCAATCACCACGTCGCCGAGTTGCGTCCAGGACGGCACGCGCGACGTGTAGTGACCGCGCGCGCCAAGGTAGCTCAGCAATGACGCGAGTACGAGCATACTGCCCCAGCCGTGCCAGCCTGCTCCCAATGTCGTGACATTGGTTATCGCACGTTGGTATGGCGAGGTATCCGAGGCCACGCAGAGGGCAAAGGCGACGAACGCGGACAGCGCGAACGCGACGAGATCGGCAGACAGCAGCGATACTGTGCAAAGGCGGGCGCGCAGCCTCACCTTCGTCGAGACGGTACGGACCGACAGCGCATCGGAAGTTTGACAGGCCGACAATTGGGAAGGCTTCGACGAATGCACGACTTCTCCCGTCCGGCTGAATTCAGTTGCGGCGGCTCGATCTGCGCCCGGTGATGATGAAACATTCACGTTGCAAGCGGTGTGCCACGCTCCTGGGCTTCGATCGGCAATAGCCCACGGCGCTTTTGCCGCCGCCGCGCGCCAGAGCCTCGAATGGTTTACGTTGCGGTGCTGTCACGCCGTCGTTGCGAGCGAAGCGGCTAAATGCTCGCAAGCGCGTGAGGTTGGCTACGCTCGCAGCAACCGCGACAGCAAAGCCGGCCAAATCGACGGATGACGCGCAGCTTCCAACACCAGCCGCGATAGTCCAGCGCCCGACTTGTGCAGTCGGCTGATCGCGCTGATCCGCTCCAGCCGCTGGAAGGCCCGCATCCTGGCGTGCAGCATGTCGGCCAGCGACATATCGCGGCACGCAAGTGTGCCAAGCGCGTCCGCATATGAAGCGAGCGCTGAACGGTAGTCGTAGCGCCAATCGCCAGCACCGGTCGATGTCCACTGGCGCGAAATGCTGCCGAACGATTGGGTCCAATTGTACAGCGGCTTCCCGACCAGCCAGCCGCACTCGCCGGCAGCAAAGAAATCAGTCAGATACAGGAAGTCCTCCGACAGCCTTGCACTCTCGCGATAGCTCAATGCGAGCCGGCGGATGCACTCGCTCCGCACGATCGGCTTCAGCATGCCGAAGTCGAATCCGGCGTAAGGGTCGCTGCCATCAATGAATGCCTGCTTATCGAGCAGGTGGTCGCCACGCTCCGGGGAGAAGGCGGTACGCACCATCACCCCCGCACCGGCATCCCAAAATTGCTGATTGTCGGCCACCATCGATACACTGCGCATCTCGGCCGTCGTGACCAGGGTGTCGAGCCGGTCCGGCTCATACCAGTCGTCCGCATCGAGCACCGCGACCCACTCGCCACTGGCACGCGCGATCGCAAGGTTCATCGCGTGTGGCTTGCCACGGTTGGCAGCAAGCGCAATCACATGAACGCGTGGATCAGTCCCGGCGAGTGAGCGCGCCGCAGCCAGCGAGTCGTCCCGCGAACTGTCGTCGACAATAAGAATTTCGATCTCGCGCATCGTCTGCTGCGCCGCCGACCGGACCGCGCGCGGCAGGGTCGTCGCGCTATTGTAGCATGGTATGATGACGCTCACGCGGCAGCCGTTCGGCGTCGTCCGAGGGGGCAGGCCCGCCGCCTGTTCGCTGATGTCGCCGGTCAGCGGCTGAGGCCGTTGCTGAAATTGGTCTGCTGGCCGGTCGGATAGCCCGACCATCCAGCGGCACGCGCGGAACCACCCGTGCTGCCGATTGCACGGTCGATCGCCTGCATGGCCTGGGTGTTGGCGCCCATGTCGAGCCAGCGGATTGCGTTGCCCACGTCGGTCGCGGAAACATTCCCGCCCTCGGCCGCCGGACGCTCGGGCGTCACCGGCTGCAGCACCATCTGGGTCTGCACCATAGCGAGAACCCGCCTCGCCTCGTCCGGCCTGCCGCCCGCAAGCCACTGGCGCGCCGTCATGAGTTGCGGCGCGGCGGTGGGTGAGAGTACCGGCAGCACAGCAGGCTGTTGCTGCAATGGAACGCGGGCCGGCGGCGACCGCGATGCAACCGTTGCAACCGGCGCCTTCTGGCGTGCCGCTTCTTCAGCAGCAGGTTGCTGGCGCGCCGCGGCGGTGCTCTGACGCAGCCTGTCGGTCCCGGCACGCGCCAGATCGAGTTCTCGCGAGCGCTGTTCGAGGTCGCGCGTCCGCTCCGCGACCTGCTGCTGGAGTTCGCTGGCCTGATGCCGAAGGTCTTCGATCTGCCGCTGCATGGCTTCGCGCGAAGTCTGCTGCTCGGCGGCGGACGCATCAGCCAGCGCGATCTGCCGTTCCTGATCCTTCAACTGCGCGATAGCGGCCGCCTCCGTGCTGCGCTGTTGCTGCAGTGCTTCAAACGCCTGCCGTTCTCGGGCAGTTTCGGTCCGTGCCGCCACGAGATCGGGAGTGATCTGTTCAAGTTCGTGAGAGCGCTGCGCAACCTGTCGCTGCAGGTCATCGAGCTGAGTTTGCAGCGCGTTGTGCGCGGTTGTCAGATGGTCGGATTCGGCACGGATCGAGTTGACATTGCGCGAGGCCTGAGCGAGCTCCTGATTTCGCTGGGCAACCTGCTGCTCGAGTTGACTGGCCTGACGCTGCAGGTCGGCGATGTGCCGGGTCAGGGCATCGCCCGCTGCCTGCTGATCGCCACCCGCCTTCCGCGCCTCCTCCAGCGCGGCGACGCTTTGCCGCAGCGTGTTGATCTCCGCGCGCGCGGCGTCACGCTCGTGAATACTCGCGTCGAGTTCGTGCGAGCGTTCAGCGACCTGCTGCTGCAGGTCGCTGGCCTGGCGCTGCATGTCGGCGATCTGACGTGCCAGGGCATCGCGCGTCGCCTGCTGTTCTGCAGCACCCTGCCGCTGCTGTTGCAGTACTGTAATCCCTTGTCGTAGCCTGTCCGTTTCGCTGCGGGCTGCCTGCAACTGGTCGGAGCTCTGCTCGAGATCGTGCGATTGCTGTGCGATCTGCTGGCGCAAAGCGTCGGACCGGCGCTGGAGATCCTCCGTGTCGTGCTGCAGGGCATCGCGTTTCGCCTGCGCGTCGGGGACGACTGAGGCCGCGGCAGGAGGTGTCATCTTTTGCGACGCCGCGTCCGCTGCCGTGCGCTGTTGACGCTGGGCCTCGATAGCTTGCCGCATACGGTCAACCTCCACGCGCGCGGTCTCGAGATCATGCGACCGCTGATCAAGATCCTGCGAGCGCTGCGCCACCTGCTGCTGCAACTCCTTCGCCTGACGCTCCAGAACGGCGACCTGTCGACGCAATGCGTCGCGCGTGGTCTGCTGATCGGCAACCGAGGCGGAGGTGGCGCCCGGCGCCGATTGCTTCGATGGACCGCCGCCGATCATGGCCACGACCTTGTCGGACAGATCCGGCAGCGAATGCAGATCGCCGAGCGCGCCCGCGAAGAGCACGAGCAGAGCCGCCATCATGGTAAAGGCGGGCAACAGAAAGCGCCACATGCGGCCATCCCCAACAGGAGCGTATAACGGCGTTCGCCGCGGCCGATCGGCCGGCGAGACGGCAGCCGATCGAGCCACGGATATCTCTACACCCGATCTCGTTCAGCGCACGGCGAACGGATCGTGATGCAGCATCATATAAGCAAATTCGTGGCCAATTTCGCGTGCGTCGTCGAACAGAGTCGCGATCTGGTAGGTGACGAGAAACGCCAGCAGGTAGAAGAGCGGTCGGTGGGCCGGTTCCCACGCAGCCACCCGGCTTGCCTGGGCCTGTATCCAATCAGCCCGGAACAGGCTCGTGACCAGCAGGGCCAGCCCGAAGGCGCCCACGATGTCCGACGGCCAGTGATAACCCTCGTAGACCCTGGCCGCATCGACCACCGTCGCACAGAGAAAGGCAACGGCACCCAGGCGCGGGCGCGCCCGCCAGACCACGAAGGCCAGGCCGAAGAACACAGCGCCATGGTCACTGGGGAACGCGTTGAAATGATTCAGCGCGTGCGGATCGACGCCGGCCGGGAGCACGAACCCAAGGTTCGTGGTGTGCAGCGGCCGCAGATGCGTCGGCAGCAAAAGTTGCAGCGCGCGGCTGGCGACTCCTGCACAAGCCGACGCGGCAACGCCTGCGGCCAACTGGCCCCGCTGAACCACGTCTTCGGCGGCAAACCATAGATACCAGAGCAGAGCCATCAGCAGGATGCCCTGCGGGAGCTGGTTGACGGTGAGCGCCCGCGCGAGACGATCCGGCAGAACGGAGTGCGCGCTGAGCGTATTGATCGTCTGCACCAGCGGAATGTCCAGGGAGGGCTGCAGTATGGTTCCTGCCAGCGCGGCCGCGGTGAACACCGCCAGGCCAATCGCAACGCCCAGTGGAACGCTGAAATGCGCACCGGGCGCGAGGGGCGACGTTGCTCCGCGGGACGGTGCCGCAATCGGCTGTGCGTCTGATGTTTGCGCCCGCATCGGCGTGCCCCCGCGAACTCTCGTGACGGTAACGTGAGTCAAGCAAGAGGCCTGCCACGGCCGCCGGATTACACGCTACTGTGATCGCTTCCGCATCAATCATCGCGCCCACAATCTGCCAGCCGCACGATCGGTCGCGACCAGCGCTGCGTCGCACCACGCGCGGGGCAGGGTATGCAGTGCCAGCACACGCCATCTGGACCTCTCCCCCCTCGCTGGCGCATAGGGGCCTCGCGCCGGGAGGAGCCGCCGACCATCCATGATGTACTTCACCCCGATCAAGACGGCGGTCATCCTCGGCCTCTGCCTGCTGGGGGCCCTTCTCTGCATCCCCAACCTGTTCCCGGCGCCGGCGCCCTGGCTGCCGTGGCGGCAGGTGCACCTGGGCCTCGACCTGCGGGGCGGCTCCTACCTGCTGCTCGAGGTCGACATGAAGGCGGTGGTGAAGGAGCGGCTCGACAGCATGGTCGATGCGGTGCGCCAGGCGCTGCGGCCTGGCGGCATCTTCTATCAGACCCTTGAGGCGCAGCCCGAACAGAACCGCATCCTGCTGCGGCTGCGCGACCCCGCCCGGTCGGATGCCGCTCAGGCCGCCATCCGCCCGCTGATCTCCGCCGAGGGTCCGACCAACACACCTGAATTCGTGCAGGCCACGAGCCCGGACGGCGCCATCATTCTGACGTTGTCGCCGGTGGCCTTGAACGCGCGCGCCCGCGGCGCGGTGCAGCAGTCGATCGAGATCGTCCGCCGTCGCATCGACGAGACAGGCGTGGTCGATCCACAGATCACCCAGCAGGGCGATACGCGCATCGTGGTGCAGCTGCCCGGCATCAGCGACCCGAACCGGATCAAGGAGCTACTGGGCAAGACCGCGCACATGACATTCCAGCTGGTCGACGAGACGGCCAATCTCAGCACCGGCGGTCCGCCGCCGCCGGGCGTTGACGCGCTGCCGATGCAGGACAACCCGAGCCAGAAGGTCGCGGTGCGGCGGCGGGTGGACGTGGACGGTGGCGATCTGACCAATGCGCAGGCCGGAACCAACCCGCAGAGCGGCGAGTGGGTGGTCAACTTCACCTTCAACTCGATCGGTGCGCGGCGCTTCGCCGACGTAACCCGTGCCAACGTCAACCACCGCTTCGCCATCGTGCTGGACGGCAAGGTGATCAGCGCACCGGTGATCCGCGAGCCGATCACTGGCGGCCGCGGTCAGATCAGCGGGTCGTTCACCGCCGCCTCAGCCAACGACCTGGCTGTGCTGCTGCGGGCCGGCGCGCTGCCGGCACCGCTGACCGTGGTCGAGGAGCGTAGCGTCGGCCCCGAACTGGGCGCCGACTCGATCCGCGCCGGCGCCGTCTCGCTGGCGGTCGGCTTCATCCTCGTCATCGGCTTCATGGCGACGTTCTACGGTCTGTTCGGCTGGTTCGCGAATGTCTGCCTGGTGGTGAACCTGATCCTGATGCTGGGCATCATGTCGGTGCTGCAGGCGACGCTCACTCTGCCCGGCATGGCCGGCATCCTGCTGACCCTGGGCATGGCGGTGGACGCCAACATCCTGATCAACGAGCGGATCCGCGAGGAGCAACGCCTGGGTCGGCCACCGCTTTCCGCGCTGGAGCACGGCTTCACAAGAGCTTACAATACGATCTTCGATTCCAACGTCGCGGCATTCCTGGCCCACGTCATGCTGTTCGTCTTCGGTTCCGGCCCAGTGCGGGGCTTTGCGGTCACCATCACGGTTGGTATCGCCACTTCGATGTTCACCGCTTGGATGCTGACGCGCCTCCTGGTGTCGCGCTGGTATGTCGCGCGGCGTCCACAGCTTCTGCCGGTCTGATCTGCCATGTTCATGCGGCCTTCCTTCCGGCTGGTGCCGGACCACACGAAGATCCAATTCATGCGGGGCCGCATCATGGGTCTCGTGATTTCTGCCGTATTGTCAACAGCTTCCGTGATCTTATTCTTCCACCCCGGCCTGAATCTGGGGATCGACTTCTCGGGCGGCATCGTGATGGAGGTGCGCACCCCCGGCCCCGCGGACTTCGCGCAGATCCGCTCCGCGCTGACGGCCGAGCATATTCCCGAGCAGGGGGTCCAGCAGTTCGGCGATCCCTCGGAGGTGCTGATCCGGTTGGGCGCGCAGCCGAGCGAGGCTGCGGTGCAGCAGTCGGTCACCCGGGTGCGGACCGCGCTGGAGAAGGCTGTTCCAGGCGTGAAGGTGCTGCGCACCGATGCCGTGGGCGCCTCGGTCTCGGCCGAGCTGTTCCGCAACGGGCTGCTGGCCCTCGGTATCAGCCTGGTGATGATCCTGGTGTATATCTGGTTCCGCTTCGAGTGGCAGTTCGCCGTCGGTGCCGTGGTGACGCTGATCCTGGACATCACCAAGGCGATCGGCTTCCTCGCCATCACCCGCATCGAATTCGACCTGGTGATGGTGGCGGCGATTCTCACCATCCTGGGCTACTCCACCAACGACAAGGTCGTCG
This sequence comes from uncultured Alphaproteobacteria bacterium, assembly GCA_963812075.1. Classification (GTDB taxonomy): domain Bacteria; phylum Pseudomonadota; class Alphaproteobacteria; order Acetobacterales; family Acetobacteraceae; genus JAMXLO01. The sequence goes on along the minus strand of CAWETN010000007.1, from coordinate 525,873 downwards.
TGTACGACCGCGTGCGGGAAAATCTGCGCAAATACAAGACGATGCCGCTGCGCGAGTTGATCGACCTGTCGATCAACGAGACGCTCAACCGCACCCTGGGCACCTCGATGACCGTCTTCCTGGCGAGCCTGCCGCTCGCCCTGTTCGGCGGCGAGTCGATCTCCGGGTTCGCCTGGGTGATGCTGTTCGGCATCATCGTCGGCACCTCGTCCTCCATCTTCATTGCGGCGCCTATCTTATTGTTCCTGGGCGAACATCGCCTGCGCCGAGAGACCACACCGGTGGCCGCCCCGGTGGTCCGGCCGTGATCCGCCGGCGGACGATGCTGGCTGTCTCGGCGGCCGCGGCGCTCGCCCGTCCCGCGTGGGCGGGACCGAGCGTGACGATTCTGGTCGGCGGCAAGGCCGGCTCGCAGGTGGACGCACTGGCGCGCGCCTTTGTCCCCTTCCTCACCCGTCATTTGCCGGATACGGCGATCGCCATCAGCAACGTCCCAGGCGTTGCCGGTCTGGCATCGCTGCAGGCGCTCGGCCAGGCGGAGCCGACCGGCGCTACCCTTGCCTGGGTCTCGACGCCCACCGTAGCGGCACGGATGGTCGATCGTGCCGCCGACACGCTGCTGCGGCAGATCACCCTGGTGGGCGCCGTGGAGAAGGAGCCGATCGCCATCGTCTCGCCGGCGGCCACCCCATTGACCTCGGTCCAGGACATCATCGCCCGCGCCGCCGACGACGCCGAAGCGGTGCCGCTGGGCACGCCGCCGGCCGGCAGCGCCGCCCATCTCACGGCGCTGCGGCTGCAGGCGCTCGCCGGCACAAGGCTCAACATCGTGGCCTTCCCATCGGCTGCTTCGGCGCGGCAGGCCGCGGTCGCAGGGAATGTCGCGGCGGCGGCTCTCGGCCTCTCCAGCGCGATCGGCGATCTGCGCGAGGGTCGGCTGGTCGGCCTTGGCATCGCCGCCACCACGCGGGCCGACGCATTTCCCGATATGCCGCCTTTGCGCGATTCAGGACTGGACCTGTCGGCGGTGATCCGGCGTGGACTTGCCGCGCCGGCCGGACTGGCCGAGGCCGTCAGCCGCCGGCTTGCTGCGGCCCTGCAGGCGGTGGTCGACGATGCGGAATTCCGCGAACTCGCCGACGCCGGCGGCTTCGTCGCCAAATGGCGTGACGGCACCTCATGGACGGCCGACGCCGAGGCCGAGCGCAGCGATCTGGCGAAGCTGTGGGCGACGGAGCCCTGGCTGCAGGAAGGCGCAGAACAGCCCTAACGGGGCACGTAGATCCGGCCGTCGAACAGCCGCCTCGCGGTGCGATAGAAGGCACCGCTGTGGGCAACCCACTGTCCGGCGCCGTCCCGGCCAACCTCGGCGCCGACCGTCAGGATGCCGGACGGCATGCCGATCCGCACCTGTGCGCCGGCGCCCGGTGTCAGCGACTCGGCCACCACCGTCCCGGTGATATTGGCCGCCACGGCGGTGCACAGCGAGGCAGTCAGCGGCAGCGCACGGTGCGGCTGGCCGTTGGACAGGAAGCGCACGGTCAGATCGACATCGCCCGCCGCGATCGGCTCGCCCGACAGCGTCGGCGCGTCCATCGGCGGCGCGACGAACCCGATGATCGGCACGGCAGCGACGGTAAGCGCCTCGGCGTCATCGCGCGCGATGCCCATGGCGATCGCCGCCTGGCGCCGGATCGATTGCAGGCGCTCCAGCAGCGCGGGGTCGCGTTCCAACTCCTCCGGCAACTCCCGACCGGCCAGGCCGAGGTCGCGTGCGCGGACGAACACGCAGGCATTGGCCGCGTCCACCAGCGAGACCTCGACCGGCCCCATGCCGGGCACGTCCAGCCGGTCTGTGGGCTGGCCGGTCGGCAGCAGGCGCCCGGTCGTCGCGCCGCCCGGCGCCAGGAAGTCGAGCCGCACCGGCGCTCCCGTGCCGGCGACGCCGGGGATGGCGAGGTCGCCGTCGGCGGCGGCGCGACCATCCTCCAGCGGGAAAGTTGAGCGGATGATCTTCTGTGTATTGGTGTTGAAGATCCGCACCACGGCGGTGTCGCCGTTCGGCCGCACGATGCCCTCGTCCACCGCGAACGGTCCCACCGCGGAACTCATGTTGCCGCAGTTGCTGCGGTAGTCCACGCGCGGGTCGCGGATCTGCACCTGTGCGAAAGTGTAGTCGATGTCGGCGTCGGCGCGCTCCGACGGCGCCAGGATGCAGACCTTCGACAGCGACGAGATGCCCCCGCCCATGCCGTTGAGCTGGCGTCCGTTCGGGTCGGGGCTGCCCATCGCGGCGAGAAAGATCGGATCCCACTCGCTGCGGTCGGGCAGATCGCGCTCATGGAACATCACCGCTCGGGACGTGCCGCCGCGCATGAACACAGCCGGAAGGGACAGCAGCGGCATGGGAGCCTCCTGGTTTGTCGCAAGGATCGGCGGCGCCAATGGGATGTGTCGTCCGGCATGGCATCGACCTCTCGGCCCGCGCTATGCTGGCGAGCGTATCGGTGCGCGGTCGCTGCGACAACGGGCCGGACCTTGGGATGCCGCGGGGACGTCATGACATTGCAGTTCGGTTGGTGGGACCATTTCGAGCAACGGTCCGACATGCCGCTGTGGCAGCAATACGACGAACGCATCGAGCTGATCCGGCACGCCGAGGAACTCGGCTTCTACGGCTACCATATCGCCGAGCATCACTTCACCACCCTGGACATGGCGCCGTCGCCGATGGTGTTCCTTGCCGCCGCGGCGCGCCGCACCAGCCGCATCCGGCTCGGCACGATGGTGCTGTGCCTGCCGCTCTACCATCCGACGCGGCTGGTGCAGGAGTTCTGCATGCTCGACCAGCTGTCGCACGGCCGCTTCATGCCCGGCGTCGGGCGCGGCATCCGCGACGTCGAGCACGAGTGGTTCGGCCTCGACCCGCGCCAGGCGCGCGGCGCCTACGACGAGACACTGTCGATCGTACTGCAGGCGCTGCGCACCGGGCGCATCAAGCACCACGGCGAGCGCTACCGCTACGACGACGTGCAGGTGCACTTCGAGATGGTGCAGAAGCCGTATCCACGCCTGTGGTATGCCGGGAACCTGCAGCGCGCGGCGGAGCAGGGCATGAACGCCCTCGGCCGCACGACGCGCGAGATGGCGGAGCAGTTCTGGCAGATCTGGGAAGCGGGACGCGCGCGCAAGGATCCGCGCTTCATGGGCGACGATCCGCTGGTCGGCTCCACGCGGCACATCGTGGTGGCCGATACCGACGCCGAGGCGCTGTCGCTCGCACGGCGGGCATTCCGCGCCTACGCGGAGCATTTTCACGCGACCGAGGCGCGGGTGGATGGCGGGCTGCCGCATTTCGGCGCGCTGCCGCGACCCGGCGGCGTCAACGCCGACGCAATGATCGAGGCGGGGCATGTCCTGGTGGGTTCGGCGGCCACGGTGCGCGATCGGCTGCGCCACGTCGTCGATGCGATCGGACCGAAGCACAACTACCTGTGCGCCGCATTCCAATGGGGTGACCTGACGACGGAGGAGGCGCGTCGCTCGCTCGACCTGTTCGCCGCCGAGGTGAAGCCCGCACTGGAGCAGATATGACCTTCCCCGACCGAATCGCCCTGCCTGGAGTTGCCGATGTCGCATGAAACCAACGCGCTTGCGCAGATCCATCGCCAGGTGATGTGGAACCGGCTCATCGCCGTTGTGGAAGAGCAGGCGCAGACGATGATCCGCACCGCGTTCTCCACCACAGTGCGCGAGGCCGGCGATCTGTCCGCCGGCATCTTCGACCTGCAGGGGCGCATGATGGCGCAGGCGGTCACCGGCACGCCGGGACACGTGAACTCCATGGCGGAAAGCGTCGGCCATTTCCTGCGCAAGTTCCCGGCCGAGACCATGCAGCCGGGCGATCACTACATCACCAACGACCCGTGGCTGGGCACCGGCCATCTGCACGACCTGACGGTCGTCACGCCGGCCTTCCACAAGGGCCACGTCGTCGGCCTGTTCGCCAATACGGCGCACGTCATCGACGTCGGGGGCCTCGGCATGGGGCCCGAGGGACGCTCGGTGTTCGAGGAAGGAATGTACATCCCGATCGTGAAATGCTTCGACCAGGGTCGCGCCAACGAGACCTTCTTCGACTTCATGCGCGCCGGCTCCCGGCTGCCCGTGGAACTCGAGGGTGACATCTACTCGCTGTGCGCCTGCAACGACGCCGGCGCGCACCGGCTGGTCGAGATGATGGCCGAGTTCGAGATGGACAGCCTCGATCCGCTGGCCGGGTTCATCTTCGAAAGCTCGCACCGCGCCACGCTGGCCGAGATCGCCCGCATTCCCAAGGGGATCTACCGCGCGGAGATCTGCTCGGACGGCTACGAGGAGCCGGTGACTCTGAAGGCGGCGATGACCATTCTCGAGGACGGCATCGAGGTGGACTACGCCGGCACGTCGGGGCTTTCCTCGCGCGGCATCAACGTGCCGCCCGCCTATTGCCGCGCCTATTCGTGCTTCGGCATCAAGTGCGTGGTTGCGCCGGAGATTCCCAACAACTGGGCGAGCCTGGCGCCGTTCCGCATGAAGATCCCTGCGGGCTGTATCCTCAACGCGCCGCGTCCATATCCCGTCTCGGTGCGCCACGTGATCGGCCATCTGCTGCCCGACCTGATGATGGGCTGCCTGCACCAGGCCGTGCCGGAGCGCGTCACCGCCGAAGGCGCGTCGGCATTGTGGAACCCGCCGTTGCGCGGTGGATCCTCGGTCTCCGGCCAGGCACGCGGCAACCGCCCCGTGGTGCCGGACTTCGAGATCATCACCTTCAATTCGGGCGGCACGGGCGCGCGACCGACGCAGGACGGATTGAACGCGACCGCCTTCCCGTCCGGGGTGCGCACCATGCCGGTGGAAGCGACCGAGAACGTCGCGCCGATCATCTTCTGGTCCAAGGAACTGCGCGCCGATTCCGGCGGCGCGGGACGTACGCGCGGCGGCACCGGCCAGATCATGGAGGTGGGCGCCAAGGGCGATCTGGAGTTCGCGGTGAACGCCACGTTCGACCGCATCGCGAACGCGCCGAAGGGCCGCGAGGGCGGCCTCGACGGTGCGCCGGGAGTGGTCGCGCTGAAGTCCGGCACGAACCTGCGCACCAAGGGATTCCAGGTGATCCCGGACGGCGACCGGCTGATCCTGAAGCTGCCCGGCGGCGCCGGCATGGGCGACCCCACCGCGCGCGATCCGGCACTGGTGGCGCGCGACGTACGCAACGGCCTGGTATCGGCGGAGAACGCACGCGCGCTCTACAAGGTGATGGTCAACGGCGACGGAACCGTGAACGAGGCGGCAACGCAACGCCTGCGCGCGTGACGATCAAGGCACGCAAGCCAGAAAAGTAGCGCGCCGAAGCCGACGATCTGCTGGCTGACAGTCCCGCCGGCACGCTGGACGCGACCGCACCGGCGATGTTACGGAGGTGCATTCGAAAAGATTGCGTCGGCAGCCGTCGGTTTGCCAACCGACTGGCCGTCAAGATGCGACAGCGAGGAGCACCCATGGAAGCGGCCATCGAAAAATCGGCAATGCGCAAAATCTATCTGCGGCTGCTGCCGTTCGCAGTCTTCACCTATTTCCTCGCCTATATCGACCGCATCAACGTGAGCTTCGCCGGCCTGACCATGCGCGGCGACCTCGGCATGTCGGCAACCGCCTTCGGCTTCGCCGCCGGCACCTTCTACTGGGGCTACTTCATCTTCGAGGTGCCCAGCAACGTCGTGCTGGAAAAGGTCGGCGCGCGGCTGTGGATCGCGCGCATCATGATCACCTGGGGCATCTTCGCCGGCCTCACCGCCATGGTCACCGGCGCGACCAGCTTCGCGGTCGTCCGCTTCCTGCTGGGCGCCGCCGAAGCCGGTTTCTTCCCGGGCATCGTGCTCTACTTCACCTACTGGTTCCCTGCGCATCACCATGGCCGCATCGTCTCCGGTTTCCTGATCGGGCTGCCGATCGCGGTGGCCGGCGGTGCGCCGATCTCCACGGCGCTTCTCGGGCTCGAAGGCGTATGGGGCCTGCATGGCTGGCAGTGGATGTATATCGCCGAGGGCGTGCCCACCGTGCTGGTCGGCGTTCTCACCTTCTTCGTCCTGACCGACCGGCCGGAGCAGGCGACGTTCCTCACCGCCGAGGAGAAGACCTGGCTCAGCAATCGGCTGGCGTCGGAGCGTCGTGCGAAGGAGGCGGTGCGGGTCTTCACCCTGTGGCAGGGCATGTTCGACAAGAAGGTGCTGCTGCTGGCGCTCAACTACTTCGGCATCGTCGTTGCCAGCCTGGGCGTGCTCATCTTCGTGCCGCAGATCATCAAGTCACTCGGCACCATGAGCAATATGACGGTGGGCTGGCTGACGATGATTCCTTACATCACCGGCGGCATCGGTCTCGTCGTCTGGGGCAAGATCTCCGACCGGATGAACGAGCGACGCTGGAACCTGCTGGCGGCGTGCCTGGTCTCCACCGCCGGGCTGGTCATCGCCGGCACCACGATGGGCACCTGGTGGGCGATGGTGGGCCTGTCGATCGCTACCTTCGGCTTCTACGGCTCGAAGGGACCGTTCTGGGCGATGCCGCCGATGTTCCTGACCGGCACTGCCGCGGCGGCGTCGATCGCCTGGATCAATTCCATCGGCAATCTCGGCGGCTTCTTCGGGCCCTGGTATGTCGGTGTGGTGAAGGACATGACCGACAGCTACGCCGGTGGCCTCTACGGCCTGGCGTTCCTCTGCGCCATATCCTCCTTCGTCTGTGCGTTCTTCCTGCACATCCCGGACCCGGTACGTGCGCGCGCGCAACTGGCCGGAGCACGCGCAGGCTCCGTGTGAGCCTGCCCTGCACGCCGGCAGGGGTTACCCCGGGGTTGCCTTCGGAAACGCCAGTGGCACGGCGGCCTGCGGCGACTGAAGCCAGAAGGTGAAGCTCTCCTCGATGTAGAGCCGCACGCGCTCGGCGTCATGGTCCAGATAGCCGATGGAGAAGTCCTGACCGACCGTCAGCTCGAAATCCTCGCCGCGCGTCGACAGTACCACCGCCCCATCCAGTCCGGGCGCCCATACCAGCGGCCCATCGATCAGGCGCCGCACGTGCTGCAGCACCGGATAGCCACCATCCGTCGCCTCGGTCAGCTCAGTGTAGCAACGCTCGCTGAGCGCGACGGCGTACGGACCGTCCACGCCGCTGTCGCGCAGCCGCGTCAGTGCGTTGGCCACCAGGGCCGGGTAGTCCGCCGCAGCCCCGCCGATCTGGATCGGTCCGCCCCCCTCGCAGATGCCGCGGATGCCCGCCGGCGGATAGCCATGGAAGACTGCGCGATCCTCCGCGATGGCGATGGCGCGCGCCGCCTCGATGACCGGATCGGTGTCGGGGTCTTTCGCGCCGCGGTCGATCGCGTCGAGCTCGCTGCGCAGCATGGTGAACACCGAGCGCAGCTCGACCAGCGGCAACACCTTACGCAAGCGTGCCTGCACACCCGACTGTGGCGAGGCCTGCGGCGGATCGCTGCGCCCCGTGCCAACCGACGCTGCCTGCCAGCCCAGCGGCCCGGAGAAGTCCACCAGCTTGCGCGCGGCGAGGGTCGTCTTCAGCGTCCGCCGCGCCTCCTTCTCGATCTCCAGCCATCCGGCCTCGGTGATCGGCGCCAGTTCGCGAAGCAGGTGATTTATCGCTCAGCCCTTCAGGCTGCCGATCGACAGGCTGCCGGATGCACCGGGCGCCGAGGCGCCGCTGCCTTCCTTCACCTCGCGGATCGGGCCCTGGCTGAACAGATAGGTGCGCATATGCGCATCGAATTCCGCATCATGCCGCCGCAGCCACTCCAGCAGCATGGAGGCGTGCTCCTTCTCCTCGTTACGGTTGTGCGCGAGGACCGACTGCAGTTCTGGATCGCTGCTGGCCTTGATCCGCTGGTCGTACCAGTCGATCGCCTCCAGTTCCTCCATGAAGGTGGAAATCGCGCGATGCCGGTCGAGGATCTCCGGTCCCAGGATCTCCCGCTGTTCGTGCAATGTTTCGCCAGCCATCGCCGATCCTCGTCGTTGCTCTGCGTCCCATGTTGCAGCATGGCCGCCGTTATCAACAGATACGCCACGCGAACGTGACGCGCGCCCGCGGTCATGGTGTCCTGGCGGCATGAACAGCGCCTTCCTGTCGCTGGTGGGCTTCTCCATCGCGATGTACATCACGCCCGGACCGAACAACGTGATGGTGGCCGCATCGGCCGCCAATCACGGCATCGGTGCGACCCTCCCGCATATGCTCGGCATCGCCGCCGGCTTCTCCGTCATGCTGACGCTGGTCTGTGCCGGGCTGGGCTCGGCGCTGGTCAGCTGGCCGTTGCTGCTGCCGCTGTTCCGCTGGGTCGGCGCCGCGTGGCTCGTGGTGCTCGCGTGGCAGATCGCGAGCGCGCCGCCGCCCGGTGAAGGTGGACGCGGGCGAGTGCTGGGCTTCTTCGGTGCCGCGGCGTTCCAGTGGATCAATCCGAAGGCATGGCTCATCGCCGCGGCGGCAGCGGGCGAATACCTGTCGCCGGACCGGCCGCTCGCTGTGCAGCTGGCGCGCATCTTCGTGGTCTTCCTGCTGGTCGGCATGCCATGCCTGCTGGTCTGGGCGCTGTTGGGCAGCGGCGCCGCGCGGTTGCTGCACTCGCCCGCACGGCTGCGCGCGTTCAACGTCGCCATGGCGCTGCTGCTTGTCGCCTCGCTGATCCCGGTGTTGATTGAGGGCTGAGCGAGGGAGCAGGCGCCATGAAGATCACCCGCATCGAGGCCTTCCAGGTGCGCTGGACGCCGGACGAAAAGCCGACCCAGCACAGCGCCTTCGTCCGCGTCTTCACCGATGACGGGATCGACGGCATTGGCGAGGCATCGCCGATGCTGGGCGGCGTGGCCTCACTCGGTATGATCCGCCACGACCTGGCGCCGGCGCTGATCGGCAAGGATCCGCTCGACCACGCGGTGCTGCTCGATACGCTGCTGCACAGCTGCGTGAAGCTTGGTCCGGAGGGTGCGCTGACCGGCGCGCTGGCCGCACTCGACATCGCGATGTGGGACATCAAGGGCAAGCTGACCGGCCTGCCGATCACCAAGCTGCTGGGCGGCGCCTGGCGCACCGCGCTGCCGTTCTATGCCTCGATCGGCGGCAATGGCGACCGCAGCCTGGACGACGTGCTGCGCGTGGTGGAGACGCGGCTGAAGGACAAGCCGGCCGCGATCAAGATCCGCTTCGATAATCCGCGCACGCAGCTGGATCGCGACATTCCCGGCGACATCGCCAAGGCGCGCGCGGTGCGCAGGCTGGTGGGCGACGACTTCCCGCTGGCCTTCGATGCCAACAACGGCTTCACCACCGGTGGCGCGATCCGCGTCGGCCGCGCGCTGGAGGAGCTGGGCTACTGGTGGTTCGAGGAGCCGGTGCAGCACTACCACGTCAGGGCGATGGGCGAGGTGGCGCGCGCGCTCGACATCACCGTGTCGGCGGGCGAGCAGACCTATACCCTGGCCGCGCTGGCCGACCTGATCGGGGCCGGCGTGCGCATGGTGCAGCCCGACATCGTGAAGATGGGCGGCATCACCGGCCTGGTCCGCTGCGCCGCGCTGGCGCACGCACACGGCGTGGAACTTGTGTCGCACCAGACGCAGCCGATGATCGGTCACCTGGCCAACATGCATGTGGTTGCGGCGCAGCTACAGGCGAGCAAGCCGATCGAATGGAACGATCCATCGACGCGCACGCACGCGGTGTTCGAGAACCCGCCGCGACCGGTGGATGGGTTGTTCCAGCTGCCCGAGGGTCCGGGACTTGGGCTGCGGGTGAACGAGGCGGAATTGGCGACGCGGCGGGTCGGATAGCGCACTCACCACTGAGACACGGAGGACACCGGGCTATTCGATGTCCGCCGCGTATTGTGTCCGGACGCCATCGCGACTGACATAGCCAAGCCGGACGTCGCGCCGCACCGCCTGGGGATCGCGTTCCTGCGCCGGTCCCATGCCGCCGCCGCCAGGCATCTCCACCACCAGCCGATCGCCAGGCGGCACCACCGACAGGCCCTTTGGCTTCAGCTCCGTGCCCGACTTCAGCGACAGGCGGCCCGCCTGCCCGTCCCCGCCGCCGTGCCGGCCGCGCGCCGGGTACTTGACCCGTTCGAAGCGGGCAAAGATGCCGAACGCTGCGTCTTCGCGCGAGCCAATCTCCATCACCTGGCCGAGCCCGCCGCGCTGGCGCCCGGCGCCGCCGGAATCCTGGCGCAGTTCCTTGCGCCAGATGACCAGCGGCGTAATCGCCTCTGTCGCCTCCACCGGCACGTTGCGCACGCCGGAAGGAAACGGCGTGGCGGACAGCCCATCCTGGTGTGGCCGCGCACCGGCGCCGCCGGAATGGAAGCTGTTCACCATGAATGCCGTGCCTGCCGCGCGGCCGATGCCGGTGAGGCCGTGCCCCGCGATCAGGTTCAGCGTCCACAGGTTGGATGTTCCTTCGGCCGGCACGCGGCCCGGCAGCGCCTGGTCGAGACAGCCATACACCACGTCCGGCAGCATGTGTCCCATCACCGAGCGTGCGTACACCGCCGCGGGGTGCGTCGCGCTGAGGATCGTGCCCTCTGGTGCGGTGACGCGCACCGCGTCCAGCGTGCCGGTGTTGTTGGGGATATGCGGCGCCACGATGCAGTTCACGCCGAAGGTCGTATAGGCTTCTGTATAGCATAGCGGACAGTTGATGGCGTACGAAGACATCCCGGATGTACCGGTATAGTCCACATGGATCGTGTCGCGGCCGATGGTAAGCCGGCCGATCAGATCGATCGGCGCCTCGTAGCCGTCGATGCGCATGGATGCAGACCACGTGCCTTGCGGCAGCTTGCCGATCGCCTCCGCCATGCCCTGACGGCTGCGGCTGACGATCGCCTCGCCCAACTGATCCAGGTCATACAGCGCGAACTCGCGCATCATCGCGACTAGGCGGCGGCCGCCTGTCTCGTTGCATGCGATCAATGCGTAGACATCGCCGATCACCTGCACCGGCTCGCGCACGTTGGCGCGGATCATCGCCAGCAGGTCCTCGTTCATCTCGCCGGCGCGTGCCAGGCGCAGCAACGGGATGAACAGGCCCTCGTGGTAGATCTGCCGTCCCTCCGGGGTCTGGCCGACGCCGCCCATGTCCACCAGATGCGTCGTACAGGCGAACAGCGCGACGATGCGGCCATCCATGAAGGTCGGCGACACGACGACAAGGTCGTAGAGATGACCGGTGCCCTTCCATGGATCGTTGGTGACGTAGACGTCGCCGTCCTTCATCTGCGCGACCGGGAAGACCTCGAGGAAGTGCCCGACCGAGCGCGCCATGGTGTTGATGTGACCGGGCGTGCCGGTGACCGCCTGGGCCAGCATGCGACCGCCGAGATCGAACACGCCGGCCGAGATGTCGCCCGCTTCTCGGGCCGAGGTGCTGAAGGCAGTGCGGACCAGTGTCTGTGCCTGCTCCTCGACTACAGACAGCAGGCGGTTCCACATGATCTGCAGCTCGATCTCGGAGATGTTCCTGCGGGTCATGCCTCGATCTCCTCGATCACAATGTGCCCTCCTGCCCCGATGCGGGCAGCATAGCCGGTGGGAATGATCGTCGACGTACCGTGTTCGACGATGACCGCGGGACCCGCGACGCGCATGCCCTGCTGCAGATCGGCACGCACGAACAGCGCGGCATCGACCGTCTCGCCGGTGGCCGCCTCGACGACACGGCACTCCCCCGCCGGCGGCGCAGCACCGCGATCATCCGGCACCGGCGCCTTCGGCGGCAGCGCGTGCGGTTCGGCGAGCGACAGCGTCCAGGTAACCGCCTCAACCTCCAGGCGCGGGATGACCCGCCCATATACTCGTGCATATGTCGCATCGAACGCTGCACGCAGCGCGGCCGGAACCAGCGCGGCTTCGGGCAGCGGCACAGCCACCTCGTGCCCCTGCCCGCGATAGCGCATAAACCCGGTGCGCGTCTCGATCAGCGTACCCAGTGGCACACCGAGCCGCACCACCGCTTCGGCCTCAGCGCGCATCTCGGCAAACAGGGCGTCGATCGTGCTCTGCTTGATGGCGTCAAGCCGCACCAGCAGTGTGCGGACAACCTCGTAGGCGATCGGCGCGCCGAGAAAACCGAGTGCCGAGCCCACCCCGGCATCGGGCGGCACCACGACGCGACCGATGCCAAGCTTCTGCGCCAGCCGCACCGCATGCAGCGGCGCCGCGCCGCCGAACGCGATCAGCGTCCGGCCAGAGGTGTCCTTGCCATTCTCCACCGCGTGCACCCGGGCAGCACTTGCCATCGTCTCGTCGACGATCTCGGCGATACCGCGCGCCGCTTCGTGCACCGACATGGACAGCGGCACCCCGACCGCCTCCGCCACCGACTGCGTCGCCTTCGCAGAATCGAGCGTGATCTTGCCGCCGGCAAAGCGCGCGAGATCGATGCGGCCAAGTACAACATCGGCATCGGTCACTGTGGGTTGCCGACCGCCGCGCGCATAGCAGGCGGGGCCAGGGCTCGCCCCCGCGCTGTCGGGCCCCACCGCGATGCGGCGCAACGGGTCGATCCGCGCGATGGAGCCGCCGCCGGCCCCGATCTCCACCATGTCGATGACCGGAATGCGCACCGGGAAGCCGCTGCCCTTGGCAAAACGATAGGCCCGCGCGACCTCGAAATGGCGCGACTGCTGCGGCGTGTAGTCGTCGATCAGCGTGAGCTTCGCCGTCGTGCCACCCATGTCGAACGAGATCACCCGGTCGTAGCCGCCGAGTGCCGCGACGTGACGGGCCAGGATGGCACCGCCGGCCGGACCGCTCTCGATCAGCCGCACCGGATAACGCCGCGCCGTCTCCACTGTGCAGACGCCGCCGGAGGACATCATCAGCAGCAGCGGGCAGGTCGCACCGATGCGGCGCAGGCCGTCCTGCATGCGCGCCAGGTAGCGGTCCATCATCGGCAGTACGTAGGCGTTCGCCACCACTGTCGAGGTTCGCTCGTACTCGCGGATCTCTCGGCAGACCTCCGACGAGATGGTCACTGCCACATGCGGCAACAGGCGCCCCAACATCTCGCGTGCCCGCTCCTCGTGCACCGGATCGATGTAGGAGTGCAGGAAGCTGATCGCGACCGCTTCGATCTCCTGTTGTCGCAGAATGGGGATCAGGCGCTCGAGCGACGCCGCATCGAACGGCAGCAGCACGCTGCCGTCGGCTGCCAGGCGCTCTGTCACCTCCAGCCGAAGATCGCGCGGGATCAGCGGCTCCGGTCGCTCCATGTAGAGATCGTATTGTTCGAAACGATGCTCGTAGGCGATCTCCAGGGAGTCACGGAAACCCGCCGTGGTGAACAGCGCAGTCCTGGCGCCCTTGCGTTCGATCAGCGCATTCGTGGCGAGCGTGGTGCCGTGGATCACCAGGTCGAGCGACGATGCCGCGATGCCCGCCTCCCGCAGGATCGCCTCGCTGCCGGCGATCACCGCTTCGTCGGGTGCACCATGCGTGGTCAGCAGCTTGGCCGACAACGTCCGGTCGGGCAGCGCCAGCACGACATCGGTGAAGGTGCCGCCAATGTCGACGGCCAGGCGATTGCGGGCTGTCATCGATGCGTGGTTCTAGCGTTCCTGCAGAGCAAGCGATGCCAAGACGGCGATAGATGCCACCGATCGCCTTGCTCCGCCAGGGTCGGACACGGCAAGCCGGGTTCATAAACGCAGAGATCGCCGGGGCGCCTACGCTGTCGCGGCGAGGCTTTGGTCAACCCCGGATGCAAGCAGCGCGTGCGCCTGCGCCGTCGGATGCAGCGAATCGAAGAACAGGAACTGGTTTTGTGCCGAACCGCTTGCGCGTAGCGTCCCGCTGTTGCTGTCGATCAGATTGCCGGTCCAGACCGGGTCGGTGACGTCGGTGAAGCCGAACGCGGCGGGATCGGCGGCCGCCTGGTTCAGCGCGGCGAACGTGTCAACCACGTCGATCTTCACTGTCCCCGGAAGCCTCCAGCGGCTGCAGCGCCGCAGACAGGTCGGCGTTATAGAGCGCAGCCAGCAACTCGGCAGACTGCGCTGCCGCCGGTCCGCGCGCCTGCTCGTACGGCGTGTTCCCGAGGTCCGGCACGTTCAGCACGAGCAGGTTCTGCGCCCCGTGCGCGGCGAGGCCGCCGATCACCGACACCTCGTTGTTCACCGCCGAGGCGACGTTGGCCTGCTGCTCCTCGGGAGTAAGAGTGCTGTTGTTAGCGATATCGAGGACATCGTTCGAGCCGATCCACACGGCGTACAGTGCGCCAGGCTGGGGCGAAGGAACTTGAGCCAGGAATTGCCCATATTGCGACGGCAGGTCGGTCGGGTTGAGCGTATGCACCTGCGTCTGGCCCGTCTCGGCGCCACCATAGGCGAAGTCGGTGCCACCCGCCAGGCTCGGCGTCAGCGGTGGCAACCCGATCGACTGCGCGACATCCTGCGCCCAGACCGGACCGTTGCTGAAGCTGCGGTCGGCATAAGGCGGCGACACCGGCACCAGGCCGAAGGTCGCCAGCGACACGTTGCCGGTGTCGCTGAGGCTGTCACCGAACACGTACATCGCGCTGTACGGCGCGCCCGGTGCGGCTGTCGTCGGGGCGACCGGTGTCGCGGCGGCGGCCGCCGCCGCCGCGACGTCCTCGCCGATGAAGCTCAGAGTGGAAGGCTGGCTGAGCGTGTTGCCATCGATCGGCGCCACCGATGATCCGGTGAACGCGCCACCAAGCTGGTTCAACACATTCTGCAGCGTGGACATGGCAATTCCCTTCGTCGTTGCCGACACGCCGCCCGAAAGCCGTTCGCACTGATGCGGTTGCCTTCACCTTCCTGTGACAACCGTGCGCTGGACGGTCAGTGCTGCGTCTTGCCCTCCTTTCCGCCCACCGCGTTGCCGCCATCGGCGGCAAGATCGCGGTAAAATTTCGCTCGCTCGATCGAACCCGACACGATGAAACTATGATCGTTGCCGGTCGTGATGAAGCGTGAACCCATTTTAATATAGCGACGGGCGTTCTCGTCGTCGTTGATCCCGCCCATGCCAAGCGCCTTGCCGTGCCTGCGGCAGGCGTCGGCAACGGCCTGATACGCATCGATCAACTTTTGATGGCCCATCTGGCCGGGAATGCCCAGTTCGGACGTAAGATCGAAGCTACCGATCAACAAGACATCGATCCCACCCACCGAGGCGATATCGTCGGCATTCTGCACCGCTTCCGGGCTTTCGATCATCACGACCGTCAGCACTTCGTCGTTGATCGCCTTCTGCGCCTCGGAAACGTGCGGCGGCATGTACGCGTAGGCCGGCGGTGGCCCGCCCCAGCTCCGGTGGCCCATCGGCGGATAGTGGAACGCGTCGGCGATGCGCTGCGCCTGCTGCTTTGTGTCCACATGCGGCACCACGATGCCAAGCGCACCGTTGTCCAGCAGGCGCGTCGCCTCGTCGAGCGCGCCCGCACAGACGCGCACAATCGGCGCGATCCCGGCGCACAGCGACGCGATGCAGATCTGCGTCGCCTCCTGCACGGTGAAGGCGCCGTGCTCCATGTCCATGAACAGGAAGTCGTGCTGCGCAGCAGCGGCCAGCATCGGTGCCGCGCTGCTGCGCAGATGGTGCAGCCCGAAGCCCAGCGCGATGTCACCCGCCTGCAGCTTGCGCTTCGCGACGTTGTGCACGATGTCCATGCAGGCCCTCCTCAGCCCTTGGCCCGCTTGTTCTTCTTGCCCGGCTCCCCCACCGCGCGTGGCAACGCATTGAAGAAACCGGTTCGTGCGTTGGCACCCAGCAGGATGTAGTTGTGATCCGATCCGGTCAGCACGAACTGCGCCCCCATGCCGACATAGCGCGAAGCGTTCTCCTCGTCGTAAACGCCGCCCATGCCCAGCACCTTGCCGTGCTTGCGGCAGGCTGCACCGACGGTCTCGTACGCATCGACGATCTTCGGATGGCCCATCTGCCCTGCGACGCCCAGTTCCGAAGACAGATCCGACGTGCCGATGAACAGCACGTCGATGCCGTCCACCGAGGCGATGTCCGCGGCGTTCTCCACCGCCTCCGGGCTCTCCAGCATGACCACCGTCATGATCTCGCTGTTGATCGCCTTCTGTGCCACGGCCATCGCGGGCGGCTGATAGCCGTACACCGCCGGCGGGCCGCCCCAACTTCGCCGGCCCAGCGGCGGATAGCGAAACGCCTCGGCGATCCGGCGCGCCTCTTTCGCGGTATCGACATGCGGCATCACGATACCAAGCGCGCCGTTGTCCAGCGCACGCGTCGCTTCGTCGATGGCGTTGGCGCAGACCCGAACCAGCGGCGTCACACCGATCGGCAGCGACGCAATGCAGAGTTGGGCGATCTCGCTCACCGAAAACGCGCCGTGCTCGTTGTCGAGGAACAGCCAGTCGTGTCCGGTGGCGGCGGCCAGCGTGGGTGCGGCGGCGGTGCGGAGGTGATGCACCCCAAAGCCCAAAGCCACCTCGCCTGCATGCATCTTGCGTTTGGCGTTATTCAGCACCAGTGGCATCGTTCCGCACCCCAAGTGGTTCGGAAGGAGCGCAGCACGCGAACCGGAACCGGTCAATCGGCGGCGACGGCAGACCTGTTCTCGACCAGCGCCATCAGGCTCTCCAACCGATCCGCCTCGGCCGCCGGCTTATCGGTGCGGATGCGAGAGATGCGCGGGAACCGCAGCGCCACGCCGGACTTGTGCCGGCTGGACAACTGCGCCGCGTCGAACGCAACCTCCAGCACCAGCGACTTCTCCACCTCGCGCACCGGCCCGAACCGCGCCACGGTGTGGTTGCGGATCCACCGATCGAGGAACGCCAGCTCCTGATCGGTGAAACCGAAATACGCCTTCCCTACCGGCACAAGCTCATCGTCGCGCCATACGCCAAACGTGTAGTCGGAATAGTAGCTGCTGCGTTTGCCGTGGCCGCGCTGCGCGTACATCATCACGGCGTCGATCGTCAGCGGGTCCCGCTTCCACTTCCACCACAGTCCCTTCACGCGGCCCGGCACGTAAGGCGCATCGCCGCGCTTCAGCATCAGCCCCTCGATCGACGCCGCACGCGCGCCGTCGCGCAGCACCATCAGCTCCTCCAGCGAGGCGAACCGGATCAGCTCCGACAGATCCATCCGCGCAGGCCGCACCCGGGCATACCAGGCCTCCAACCGTTCCCGCCGCGTGTCGAACGGCAGCGGGCGCAGGTCCTCGTTCGCATCGAACAGCAGATCGTAGAGCCGAATGGCCGCCGGGTAATCGGCCAGCATGCGGGCGCTGACCACCTTGCGGTTCAGTCGCTGCTGCAGCTCGGCAAACGGCGCCGCCTGACCCTCGCGCATCACCAGCAGTTCGCCGTCGAGCACCGCGTGGAAGTCCATCGCCTCGACGATCTCGGGAAATGCGCCGGAAATATCGTCGGCGCCGCGCGAGTAGAGCCTGCGGCCGCCTTCGGTCGCGACGATCTGCACGCGGATGCCATCCCACTTCCACTCTGCGCGCCAATCGGCCGGTTGCAGACCGGCAAGGTCGCCGGCCTCCAGTGGATGCGCCAGCATCGGCGGACGGAACACCGGCGCCTGTGCCGGATCGGGTCGCGGCGCTCGCTTCTCCAGCCAGGCGAACAACGCGAGATACGGCGGTGCCAGGCTGTGCCACACCTCCTCCACATCGTCCGCCGCGACGCCGCCAACCTCCGCCAGCGCGACCTTGGCCAGCCGTGCCGATGCGCCGACGCGCAGCGCGCCGGTGATCAGCTTCAGCAGTGCCAGCCGCACCGAGGCATCCGAGGCGTCCAGCCAGCCGGCCACGATACCCGGCAGCGCCGTCTTCGGCGCGCTCTCCAATGCCTCCACTACCTCCGCGAGACGCGGCGGCGCCGCAATGCTGGAGGTCGAAGGCCACATCAGCGCAACGGTTTCGGCCAGATCGCCGACATAGTCGTACGACCACGCGAACAGCACAGGATCGGTGCGCGCGGCCGCGAGTTCGCGGATCAGGCCGGGCTTGGCCGCTGCGAAGGCCAGCTCGCCGGTGATCGCCGCCAGCCCGATCCCCCGGTCGGGATCTGGCTGGGTTGCGAAATAGTGCCGCAGCAGCGCGATCTTCGCGTTGCGCGACGGCGTGAACGCGAGACGCTCGAGCAGGTCGGCGAAGGCGATCATGTCCGCCCATGTTGGCGCTGCCGGCGCACTATGCCAACGTCGGCGGGCGCGACAGGGGGGGGTGCCGATGGGCCGGACGCATGCAACGACGCTGCTGGCCGCCGCCGTCATCGCCGGCCCGGCGCAGGCACAGCTTCTGACGCACCGCGACCTCTCCTACCCGCTCGCACTGACCATCGCCCAGGCGGCGATCGAAAGCTGCGGCGCCAAGGGCTATCCGGTATCGGCGGTCGTGGTGGATCGCGCCGGTGAGACGATGGTGGCGCTGCGCGCCGACGGCGCCGGCCCGCACACCATGGAGAACGCGCGGCGCAAGGCCTACACGGCGCTCAGCTTCCGCACCGCCACGTCGGCCTACGCGAAGCGTTACGCCGAGAACAACCCGGTGGTGCATCAACAGGTGACCCTGCCGAACGTGATCGCGATACCCGGCGGCCTGCCGGTGAAGGTGGGCGAGGACGTGATCGCCGGCATCGGCGTGTCGGGCTCCCCTGGCGTGGACGAGCCGTGCGTGCAGGCCGGGATCGACAAAGTGGCCGATCAGTTGAAGTAGACCTACTGTCGCCGCGCGAACGAAAGGGCAGAACACCCATGATCATCGAAATGCGAACCTACACGCTGAAGCCCGGTACGCTGATCGAGGCAGAGAAGCGGTTCGGCGAGGCGCTGCCGATCCGCGAGAAGCACGGCAAGCTCGCCGCATTCTGGCATACCGAGGTCGGGCCGCTGAACCAGATCATTCATGTCTGGGCCTATGACAGCTTCGAGCATCGCAGCGCGGTGCGCGGCGCGGCGATGAAGGAGTCAGGCTGGCCGCCGCCAATCTCCGAATTCATCACCGACATGAAGAACGAGATCTTCCACCCGGCGCCATTCTCGCCGCCGCTGGAGCCGCGGCAGGTCGGGCCATTGTTCGAGATCCGCCAGTACACGCTGACGCCCGGCTCGATCCCTGGGCTGATCGAGCGCTGGTCGGAGAAGATCGAAGGACGGCAGAAGTTCTCGCCACTGATCGCCGGCATGTATTCGGAGTTCGGCGCGCTCAACAAATGGGTACACATCTGGGCCTACAAGGACGCCAACGAGCGCAACTCGGTGCGCGCGGCAGCAGCCGCCACCGGGCAATGGCCGGCCCGCAATCCGCCCGGCGTGGTGGTGAAGCAGGAGAACGCGTTCGTGCTGCCCGCGTCGTTCTCGCCGATCCGCTGACCGGGTCGCGTCGGTGGCCGGCACGCGGCAATGTGCCAGCCATCGGCGCGCGTCGTTTGCAGCGTGCTGTCAGTCCGTCCGGGTCAGCTCGATATAGCCGAGGTCATTCAGCGCCGCATTCCAGCCCGGACTGACCAGCGTCGAGGTTTCATCCTCGGCTATGATGGCCGGCCCATCGATCTGCGTGCCGGGTGCGAGGGTGGTGCGATCATAGACCGCCCAGGACGAAACCTCTCCGGTCGCCGTATCGCGCACCTCCTGCATGCGCACCGGCCCCGGTTCCGGAGCGAAGACCGTATCGCCGCCGGCGATCGGCCTGCCAGGATCGTCGTCCTGCGGAACCGTCGCGACCAGCACCGCGTAGCTCATGATCTCGACGTCGGAGCCGGGCACCGGTCGATCGTAGAACCTGGTATATTCGGTGTCATAGGCGGCGCGTATCCGCAGCACGTCCGCTTCGCCGAGCGGCCGTGCGGGCAACGGCACCGGGATCTCGTGCCCCTGTCCGACATAGCGCATGTAGGCGATGCGGTGCTGCGTCAGCGGCGCGCCGAAACTGCCCTGCATCACCACCGCCATGGCCTCGGCCTCCATGTCACCGAGCAGCGTGTTCACCGCAGCGACGTCGAAACTGGAGAACCGCTCATACAGGCTGCGGACAACCTCGTAGCCGACGGGCGCACGAAGGAAGCCGATCGCGCTGCCCACGCCGGCGCCGGAGGGCACCAGCACGCGGCGGATGCCGACCTTCTCGGCGACGCGGCAGGCGTGCACGGGGCCGCCGCCGCCAAAGGCGATCAGCGTACGGCCCGCGTAGGTCTTGCCCAATTCGATGGCATGCACGCGCGCAGCGTTGGCCATGTTCTCGTCGACCATCTCGATGACACCGAGTGCGGCCATCTCCGTGGTCAGACCCAGCTGGCCGCCGATCCGTGCCGACAGGGCGGCGCGCGCCGCTGCAGTATCGAGGCGCATCGTGCCGCCTGCGAAGCGCGCGGGGTCGTAGCGGCCCAACCCGAGGTTGGCGTCGGTCACCGCCGGTTCCGTTCCGCCGCGACCGTAGCAGGCAGGACCGGGATCAGCGCCGGCGCTCTCCGGCCCAACGGCGATGCGCCCCATCGAATCGACATGGGCGAGCGAACCGCCGCCGGCGCCGATCTCCACCATTTCGATCACCGGGATGCGCAGCGGCAGGCCCGATCCCCTGCGGAACCGCCCCACGCGGGCGATCTCGAAGCTGCGTGCGGTCTGCGGCTTGCCAGCGTCGATCAGGCAGATCTTGGCGGTGGTGCCGCCCATGTCGAACGACAGCACGCTGTCGATGCCGCATTGCCGTGCGATGGTGGCCGAGAAGATCGCCCCGCCCGCTGGCCCGCTTTCCACCAGGCGGATCGGGAAGCGGCACGCGGTGTCGATCGTCGTGAGCCCGCCGCCCGACATCATCAGGAACAGCGGCCCGGTCACGCCGATGCTCCGCATCCCGCTGGCCAGTTCGCGCAGGTACCGCGCCATCAGCGGTTGCACATAGGCGTTTGCGACCGTGGTGGAGAAACGCTCCCACTCGCGCATCTCCGGCGAGACCTCACTGGACAGCGACATCGGGATGTCGGGCAGTTCCTCGGCAATGATATCGCGCACGCGCCGTTCATGCGCCGGATTGACGAAGGCGTGCAACAGCCCCACCGCGATGCTTTCGACCCGCTCGCGGCGCAGCGTCGGCACCAGCGCGCGGACCGCAGCGCCATCGAGCGGCAGCAGGACATTGCCCTCGTTGTCGAGACGCTCGGGCACCGGCAGGCGCAGATGCCGCGGCACCAGGGGCTCAGGCAGCACGATATTCAGGTCGTACTGGTCGTAACGACTTTCGTTGCCCATCGCGATCACGTCGCGAAAGCCCTGCGTGGTGAGCAGCGCCGTCCGCGCCCCTTTGCGCTCGATCACCGCGTTGGTGGCCAGAGTGGTGCCGTGGATCACGATGCCGATGTCGGCCGCGGCGACGCCGGACACCTGAAGAATGTCGCGCACGCCCGCCATGACGCCCTCCTCCGGCGCCGTCGGGGTGGTCAGGACCTTGCTGGTGAACCGCCTGCCGTCATGCTCGAGCGCAAGATCGGTGAACGTGCCGCCGATATCGACGGCCAGTCGAGCAAATGGCATCCAGTCCTCGGGCTGTTGATCGCAGCGCAGTCAAGCGGTTCGGACCTGTGGCCGCAAGCGCGCGCGAACTGCCCGTGCCGGTGGTCGATCGCTTGCGCAGCGCGGGTCAGTAGACGACGCTCTCCGGCATCGGGCGGTTGTCGCGCACCCGCGCGTAGCCGAACGGGGTCAGGTCGAGCGAGCGGTAGCCGCCGTCGCGGATCAACTCGGCGACGGCACGCCCGGTCGCCGGCCCGTGCTGCACGCCGTGCCCGGAAAATCCCGACGCGACGATCAGGTTGGGGATCTCCGGGAACGGACCGATCACCGCATTGTGGTCCAGCAGGCACATGTCGTAGTGCCCGGCCCAGGCACGCTGCAGGCGCAACTGCTCGAGCGCGGGGATGCGGTGCGCCAACAAAGGCCAAAGCGGATCCTCGAGCAGATACAGGTCGGGGTCGAAGTCCCTGTCGGGATGGTGGTCGGTCTCGGCGGGCGGCGAGATGCCGCAGATGAAGCCCTCGCCTTCCGGACGGATCCACATCCCCGAGGTATCGAACAGCAGTGGCATGCCGCTGCCCTCGAGCGGCGCGCGGATCATGAACACCGTGCGCTTGCGCGGCTCGACCGGCAGCGCGATACCGGCAAGCGCCGCCATGCGGCCGGACGCAGGGCCGGCGGCGACCACTACATGGTCCGCCGCAAGCCGCTCACCGCTCGCGGTGCGTACCGCCGTCGTGCGCCCGCCGGCGACCTCGATCGCCGTAACCTCGTCGTGACCATAGCGCGCACCGCGACCGATCGCATCGGCGCGCACCGCGCGCAACAGGCTGTAGGCATCGAACCATCCCTCGTGCCGCAGGCCCAGCGTGGCGCACGCGACGCCGTCCGTGTTCAGCCATGGAAAGCGCGCGCCAAGCTGTGCGCGATCGAGCAGCGCCACTTCCGCCCCCTCCGCCAGCTGCATCGCGTGGTTGGCGCGCAGGACCTGCTGACCCTGCTCGGTGGCGAGCATAAGGTAGGCCCGCCGGACCAGTCCCGCGCGTTCCGCCATCGCCTCGAGAAACGCCGCGCCGAACAGCGACATCCGCACATTCAGTGGCAGCGAGAACTGCGTGCGGATCGAGGCGGCCGAAAGAGTGGTGGATGCGTACTGGTAGCTGGGATCCTGCTCCAGCACGAGCACGTCGCCGTGCCCGGCGAGGAAATACGCGGTGCACGAGCCGACGATACCGCCGCCGATGATGATGGTGCGCGACACGCTGCCAACCTGCCGCCGCATCCGCCCTTCCGCAAGCCGGTGCGGTTGGCGATAAAGGTGCGAGCGAACCGGGAGCCTTCCATGCCGTCACGACTGGTGCTTGCCGCCCTGATGCCGCGCGACGTGGTGGCGCGCGCACGGGCGCAGTTCGACGCGGTCGTGGCCGAGGGCAAGGACGACATGACCACCCAGCAGGTGATCGACGCGACCACTGTCCACCGCGCCGAGGCGGTCATGTTCTCCAATACGCTGCCGCTGACCGCAGAGGCGATCGCGCGGCTGCCGGCAAGCGTGCGGGTCGGTGCCACCAGCAGCGTCGGCTACGACCATATCGACGTGGCGGCGGCGAAGGCACGCGGCATGGTGGTGACCAACACGCCGGACGTGCTGACCGAATGCACCGCGGATTTCGCCTTCATGATGCTGCTGGCTGCGGCGCGGCGTGCCTACGAGTACGACAGGATCATGCGTGCCGGCTGGCGTTACCGGATCGGCCAGGGCGACCTTCTCGGCGTTCGGGTGACGGGAAAGACCCTCGGCATCCTCGGTTTGGGCCGCATCGGGCGCGCGATGGCGCAGCGGGCGCGCGGCTTCAACATGCAGGTGGTGTATCACGCGCGCCATCGGCTGCCGGCGGAGCACGAGCAGGGCGCGCGTTACTTCGCCCGCTTCCACGACATGCTGCCGCATTGCGATTTCCTGTCGCTGCATGCGCCGGCCGGCCCGGCGACCGACCGGATCGTCGATGCCGCGGCGCTGGCCAAGCTCAAGCGCGGGGCGGTGCTGGTGAACGTCGCGCGCGGCGGTCTGGTGGACGAGGACGCCCTGTTCGACGCGCTGACGTCGGGGCAGCTGTTCGCGGCCGGGCTCGACGTGTTCCGCTCGGAGCCGGACTACGACATGCGGTTCGCGACCTTGGACAACGTGATCCTGTCGCCGCATATCGGCAGTGGATCGTTAGAGACGCGCAACGCCATGGGCTTCCGTGCACTGGACAATATCGCGGCAGTGCTGGCCGGGAAGCCCGCCATCGATCCGCTGTGGTGAGCATCGCAAGCCGGATTGACGGTGCCTTGCCGAAGGTGGCAGCTTGCTCGCAGCGAGTGCAGGAGGAATGGCGTGGATGCGATCCCGCTGAAGGTGTTCTGGCAGCCTGGATGAACCAGCTGCCTGAAACTCAAGGAGTTTCTCTCGGTCCGTGCGATCGAGTTCCAATCCATCAACGTGCTGGAAGACCCCGCCGGGCTCGATGAACTGAGACGGCTGGGTGCCCGCTCCGTTCCCGTGCTGTCGCGTGGCGACGAGTATGTATTCGCGCAGAACATTGGCCACGTGGTGAAGTTCCTCGGGCTGAACGAGGCGACCGGGCCGGTGCTGTCGCCGGATCAGCTGATCGGTCGGCTCGATACGTTCCTGGGCGCGGCGCTCCGCATGATCCCGCAGATGCCGGACGCGCAGCTGACGACCGAGGTGCCGAACCGTCCGCGCAGCTATCGCGTACTGGGCCACCACATCTTCCGTATCGCCGAGACCTTCCTCGAAGTCGCCAATGGCGCTGCCCTGGAGTACGGCCGACTGACCTCGACGCCGCCGGACGGCATGCGGACCACGGCCGACATCGTCGCCTATGGCGCGGATGTGCGGCGCCGGGTGTCGGAGTGGTGGACCGCAAAGCCGGACAAGGCCGCGCGCGAGACGGTGCAAACCTACTACGGCCCGCAGTTGCTCCACGAATACATGGAGCGCAGCACCTGGCATGTCGGACAGCATGTGCGGCAATGGAACATGCTGCTGGGGATGGCCGGGATCGAGGCGGACCACCCGCCCGGTCCGCGTGACTTCGCCGACCTGCCGATGCCCAGCCAGGTGTGGGACGGCTAGCGCGGACGGCACGTGTCCGAGCGGTTCGGCGGCCATCCGGGCGCGCCAGTCAGCGGACTGAGCGCCGGGCTTCCCAGCGCCGGAGCTTGGCCCCTATTGATCGATCTCGGGCTCGACGAGCCTTGCCAGGTTTCGCAGTGACTCTTGCCAACCCAGATAGCAGGCTTCGGGTGGAATAACGTCCGGCAGGCCGGCCTGCACGACATCCAACTCGGTGCCGACCGATACCTGCTTCAACGTCACCGTCACCTGGATCTCGCCGGGTAGATTGGGGTCGTCGAACCTGTCCGTGTAGCGCAGCCGTTCGCCTGGAACGAGCTCGATATATTCCCCGCCGAACGCGTGGCTTTTGCCCGTTGTGAAATTCCGGAAGGACATTTTGAACGTGCCGCCGACTTTCGCTTCCAGATGATGCACAGTGCAGGCGAAGCCGTTCGGCGGCAGCCATTTGGCGAGCGCATCCGCCTCAACGAACGCCCGATAGATCTTCTGTGGGCTGGTAGCCAAGACGCGGTGCAGGCGGACGGTGTTGGGCATGCTCTTCATCCCTGCTGACGTTGCGACCCGTCAGGCGGCTGGTATCGGCAGAACCGGCATGATGTCCACCGGCCTCGCCAGAAATTGCGTCGCGGGCGAGCAGGCACGAACGCGTCGGTTGTCGGATCCAACTCCGCCACCGAATGGTGCTCGTGCTGAATGCGCCAAAATCACCGGCGGGGCTTCGGGGTGGATCGACACGGTACGAGCGGCACGCGGGAACGCTTCCTGGCCGACGCGGCCGACCCGGCTTTGGTGCTGGGCATACTGACCAGGTCAGGCCCCCTCACGGGAAACCCCCGGCATTTTTCGGGACTTCCGCCGGTCAGGCTCGGGCAAAAGCGACGGAGCGTCTCTCCCGTATCGGTGCGCGCGTCGGCCGGCGTAGCGTCAGCACACCGAACCAACCCATTCGGGGAGACAACGAGATGACCACCTCCACCGTCCGCAAGATCGCCGCCGCCTGCACCGTGCTGGGCCTCGCCACAGTGGCCGTCGCCGCCGCACCGAAGCCGGCCAACGCCTGGTGGTACCCCTATGGTTACGGCTACGGCGGGTACGCTCCGCCGGTCGTCGTGGCGCCGCCCCCGGCCTACTACGCGCCGCCCGCCTATTACGGGCAGCGCGCCTGGATCCCGGGTCATTGGCGGTACGGCTACTGGGTCCCCGGCCATTGGTCGTGATCCTGTGAAGCGCTTCATATCCGCCGGCTGACGGCTCTTCCAAATACACGGCAGCGGGCAGGGCACGGCGTAACGCCGGGCCCGCAACGGGGACAGACGATCATGCGCCAGTTCATCATCGCCGCCGCCACGGCACTGGGCCTCATCGCTCTCTGGGCGGCGATCCTGCCGCTGACCGCCCAACCGGCCCCGGCGCAGACCAGCTCCGGCGCGCCGGCAGTGGCGAAGGCGATGTTCCTCTGCCGCGGAGCGAACGGCATCGACCGCGCCTGTGCCGCGGCCCTGGCCAAGGCGCTGGTGCTCGATGCCGAAGACGGCGCATCGGCCCGCGTGAGCGACCGCAGCTGCCGCGTGGACCACAAGGCGCTGGCCAACCTCGCCGCCCGCGACTGACCCGGCGCGTCGCACGACGACTGGCACCGCGGAGCCTGCCGCGCCAGACTGGCGGCCTGGCGTCCTGTGAGGCCACCGATGCGCCGCTGCCACCACATCGCGATCCTGCTCGCGCTGACCTGCGTCGATCGGGCGATGGCGCAACCGCCGCTTCCCGACGGGCCCGGAAAGCCTATCGTCGAGCAGGCCTGCCTCAGCTGCCACGAACCGGTTCGCATCCTCAACGCCGGCTACAGCCGGGCGGACTGGGAGAACGTGCTGCACATGATGCAGAATGTCGGGGCCCCGTTGCGGGCCGACCAGGTCGCGCCCCTGACCGACTACCTGGCACAGCATTTCCCCGAGAAACCCAAACCCGCGCCGTCGCTGATTGCCGGCGGCGCCCATGTCGAGATCAAGGAATGGGTGGTGCCCACGCCGGGTTCGCGGCCGCATGATCCGCTCGCCCATCCGGATGGCTCCATCTGGTACACCGGGCACATGGCCAACGTGCTAGGCCGGCTCGACCCGCGCAGCGGCACGATCACCGAATATCACCCCGACATCGCCGGCTCGGGTCCGCACGGCCTGGTCGCCGATGGCGACGGCAACATCTGGTTCACCGGCAACTTTGCCGGCTATATCGGCAAGCTCGATCCGCGCACCGGCAGGTTCACCGACTACCGGCTGCCGGACCCGGCGGCACGCGATCCGCACACGCCGATCTTTGACCGTCGCGGCATGCTATGGTTCACCGTGCAGGGCGCCAACATGATCGGGCGCCTGGACCCGAAGACCGGCGCGATCCGGCTGGTGACGTCGCCCACGCCGCGGTCCAACCCCTATGGCATGGTGGTCAGTTCGCGCGACGTCCCGTGGTTCTGCGAGTTCGGCGCGAACAAGCTGGCGAGCATCGACCCCGAGACGATGGCGATTCGTGAATATCTCCTGCCGAATGCCGACAGCCGTCCGCGCCGTATCGCCATCACGCCGGACGACATCATCTGGTACTCGGATTATGCGCGCGGCGTTCTCGGCCGGTTCGACACCCATAGCGGCGCGGTGAAGGAGTACGCCTCGCCGGGCGGACCGCGCTCGATGCCGTACGGCATCGTCTATCTGAAGCGCGCGGTCTGGTACAGCGAGTTGGGTGTGCGTCCGAACACGCTGGTGCGCTTCGACCCGGCGACCGAAAGCTTCCAGACCTGGGCGATCCCGTCCGGCGGCGGCGTGGTGCGCAACATGATGGTGACACGCGACGGCAACATCGCGATGGCGGAAAGCGGTGTGAATTGCGTGGCGCTGGCCGTCGTCGAATAGGACGGCCAGCGCCTGGCGACGGACGCTACGATGTCGGGAACTTGCAGGCGTCGGCCAGCGGATGCAGCACCTCGGACGGCGGCGAGGTATGCTGCAGGTCGTAGAGGTCCCACGGTCCCTTGCTCTCGGCCTTGGTCTTCACCCGGAACAGGTAGGCAGGGAACTCGCCGCGCCCATCCGCGCGCACGCGCCCCGGACCGAACGCGTCATCGTCAGTCGGGATCGACTTCATGTGCGCGACCGTCGCACGACCGCTCTTCTTCGCCTCGGCCGCCCCCATCTGCTGCGCTGTCTTCAGGTAGTGCAGCGTGATGGCGTAGGAGCTGGCATGCGCCTGGTTCGGATAGTTGTTCGGCGTCTTGACCAGCAGCCGCTTGGTGAAGGCCCGGGTACGGTCGTCGCGGTCCCAGTAGAACGTCTCGGTCGTCGTCAGTCCGCCGCACACGTCGAGACCCGAGCGAGTGCACGTCAGTGATGAACAGCAGCAGCGGCGCGATCTTCATCGTCTTGTTCAGCCCGAACTCGGCGGCCTGCTTGATGCAGTTCTGCGTGTCGAGGCCGGCGTTCGCCAGACCCAGCACGTTGGCACCGCTCGCCGCCGCCTGCGTCAGGTAGGATGAGAAATCGGTGGTGTCGGGAAACGGGTAGCGCAGGTCGCCCTTCACCTCGCCGCCGCCCTTGGTCACAACGTCCCTGGTCAGATCGGCGAGCGACTGGCCGAACGCATAGTTGGCGGTGATGAAGAACCACGACTTGTTGCCCGACGCCATCAGCGCACCACCGGTCGAGTGCGCATTTTCCCAGGTGTCGAAGCTCCACACGATGGAGTTTGGGCTGCACTGCTCGTAGGTCAGCGCGGCGACGGTCGCCGACGCGTTGAGCATGATCTTGTCCTTCTCCTTCGCCACCTGCGCGACCGCGAGCGCGACGGACGAGGTCGGCACGTCGATCGCGGCATCGATGCCCTGGTCGAACCACTGGCGCGCGATGGTCGAGGCGACGTCCGGTTTGTTCTGGTGATCGGCGCTGATCAGCTCGACGTCGAAGTCCAGATGCGGCTTCATTTCCTCAATCGCCAGTTGCGCCGCGGCAACCGAGGTGGGGCCGGTGTTGTCGCGGTAGGTGCCGGACAGATCGGTCAGCACGCCGAGGCGGATAAGCGGCTTGGCCTGGGCGCGGGCGCGCAGAATCGGCGCGGCACTGAGCGCTGCCGCGCCTGTGAGCATAGTGCGACGTGCAATGGACATGGACGAGTCACTCCTTGGATCGCGAAGGCCTGTGTGCTGCCCGGTTCGTTGCCGGACCGCGGCGGCATGTGAACGGCGGCGCGCCGACAGTCAAG
Organism: uncultured Alphaproteobacteria bacterium; assembly: GCA_963812075.1. Lineage (GTDB taxonomy): Bacteria > Pseudomonadota > Alphaproteobacteria > Acetobacterales > Acetobacteraceae > JAMXLO01. Next base: position 496,902 of record CAWETN010000007.1, on the reverse strand, counting down.
CCGCCGGCCGATCCGGAGCCGGCCGGATTGGAGCATCAGCCGGCGAAGGCTAGTCTCCGTGCGACTGGCGACCGGTGGCACCAGAGACTGGTCCGCCCGGGGGAAGCATGGACAGCACATCGGAGTCTCGGGTGCCGCGCCCGGATGAGCCCGGCGAAGCGGCGGACAACATGTTCGAACTCGTGACGCGCGCGCTCAACGTCGCCTACTACGAATGGGTGCCAGGCCGCGACGCGCTGCGATTTCTCGCCGGCGCTGTTCGCCCTGTTCGGCTACGAGCCAGGAGCATGGACGCCGCAGCGCTCCCTGGAATCGATCCACCAGGATGACCGCGCGGCGCATCGCGCCGCACGGATCGCCTATCTCAAGAGCGCCGCCGATCGGGCCGAGTTCACCTACCGCGCGCGGATGGCCAACGGCGAATGGCGTTGGCTGTGTGACCAGACCACAGTCGAGCGAGACGGCAGCGGGCGGGTCACGCGGCTGGTCGGCGCGGTGTCGGACATCACCGAGGTGAAACGGCGCGAGGCACAGAACCGCGACCTGATCGCGCGCCAGGCCGCCAGCGTCGAGGTGCTGCAGACGATCTCCGCCTCGCCCGACAATCCGCAGCCGGTGTTCGGACTGATCGCGCGCCGGGCCTGCGAGCTGTGCAACGCGGCGCGCGCCTCGCGTGACCGAATATGACGGCACGCTGCTGCACATGCGCGCGCGCGACGGATACGATCCGGCGGCATGCGCGGCTGCCGATCAGGTCTGGCCGCAGAGGCCCTCGCCGAGCACCGTGCACGGCCGGGTCGTGCTGAGCGGCGGCATCGTGCAGGTCCGCGACCTGAGTCGGACCCCGATACGGCGAGCGCTCCCGTGGGCACATGCAGATGCTCGGCTCGCGCTCCCTGCTGGGCGTGCCGCTGCTGCGCGACGGGCGCGTGGTGGGCAGCATCACCCTCGGCGCGCGCCGAGACCGGGCGGCTTCAACGACGACGAAGTGGCACTGGTGCAGTCGTTCGCCGAGCAGGCGGTGATCGCCATCGCCAGCGCCGAGGCGCTGCGTGCATTGCAGGAGCGGACCGCGGCACTGGGCCGCGCGCAACAGCGAATACGGCGAGCGGATCGAGCAGCAGTCGGCGACGATCGACGTGCTGAAGGTGATGTCCGCCTCGCCCGGTAATGCACAGCCGGTGTTCGAGCTGATCACGCGCAGAGCGCTGGAGTTCTGCGGCGCGAGCGGGGCGAGACTGGTGGAGGTCGAAGGCGGCCTGCGGCATCTGCGCGCACTGGTGCGGGTGGACGGCGAGACGGAAGCGGATGCCGCGCTCCGCCAGCTTTACCCAGCGGAACCAGACCAGCATTCGATCGATGGGCAGGTGATCCTGCACCGCCGGATCGTGCATACCCGCAGCGCATCCGAGACACCGCCTGGGATGCGGGGACGCTACTCCGCCTCGGTACTCGGCATGCCGCTTCTGCGCGACGGCCAGGCGGTCGGCGCCCTCGCGCTGTCGCGGGCGCAGCCGGGCGGCTTCAACGAGGCGCAGGTCGAACTGCTGCAGACCTTCGCCGAGCAGGCGGTGATCGCCATCGGCAGCGCCCAAACCTATCGGGCATTGCAAGACCGCACCGCGGAACTGGCGGCACGCAACAGCGAATACAGCGAGCGGATCGAGCAGCAGGCGGCGACGATCGACGTGCTGAAGGTGATGTCGGCCTCGCCTGGCGACGCGCAGCCGGTATTCCAGTTGATCGTGGACCGCGCGCGTACCTTCTGTGGCGCCGAGCAGGCGACGTTGGCGCTGCTCGATGGCGACATGCTGTATCTGCAAGCGCATCGGATGCCGACCGAGTTCGCCGCTTCCTACGAGGTCCAGTTCCCGCGGCCGGTCAGTTCGGAGACCATGTTCGGCCGCGCCATCCTGACGCGCGACGCGGTACAGATCGAGGATGTCGCGTCGGACCCCGAACATTTTTCCCGCACGAGGATCGGCGGTCCGCAGTTCCGCGCGATCATCGCGATTCCGCTGCTGCGCGCCGGCAAGCCCATTGGGGCGATCGCTCTCGGGCGGCGGGAACCTGGGGTCTTTTCCCCGACCCAGACGGAACTGCTGCGGACGTTCGCCGAACAGGCGGTGATCGCCATTGGCAGCGCCGAAACCTACCGGGCGTTGCAGGAGCGCACCGCGGCGCTGGCGAAGCGCAACAGCCAGTTCGGGGAACGGATCGAGCAACAGTCAGCCACCATCGATGTGTTGAAGGCGATGTCGGATTCGCCGGCTGACACGCAGCCGGTATTCGACCTGATCACCCAACGTGCCGCGGAACTGTGCGAGTCTGCGTGCAGGCCTGTGGGAATTCGACGGGACACTCCTGCATTTCCGCGCCGGCCATGGGTTGGACCCAAGGACAGCCGCCGAATTCGCCCGGCAGTTTCCTCGCCCACTCGATACCAGCACCATAGCCGGGCGTTCGATCCTTGAGCGACGAGTCGTCACTGTGCGGGACGTGGCGGCCGACCCTGGCATCTCGCAGGCGGCACGAGACCTGGGCGGCAGTGCCATCGTTGCGGTACCGTTGCTTCGCGAGTTCTCAGCCGATCGGCGCCATTGCCCTGAACGGCAGCCCATTAGGTGGCTTCTCCGACAGCCAGATCGAACTGCTGAACACTTTCGCCGAGCAGGCGGTCATCGCCATCGGCAGCACCCAGACATATCGCGAGCTGCGGGCGCGCACAGCCGCACTGGCGCAGCGCAACAGCGAGTTCGGCGAGCGGATCGAGCAGCAGTCGGCCACGATCGACGTGCTGAAGGCGATGTCGGCCTCGCCGGACGACACGCAGCCGGTGTTCGACCTGATTGCGCGCTGTGCGGCGGAATTGTGTGAATCTCGGGTCATGTTGACAGAATTCGACGGCACGCTTGCAGCGCGCGCGAGCGATCCGCGGATATGATCCGGAGACGCGGGCCGCCATGTTCGAACTATTCCCGAAGCAGCCCGATCGCAGCACCGTGGCCGGCCGCGCGATCCTCGATCGGCGGGTGATTCACATTCCGCGACGTCACGACCGACCCCGATCTGGCTTGGCTCATCCAGCAGCACGGCGGCGCGTTCGGTTCTCGCGGTCCCTCTGCTGCGTGACGGCGCCGCTATCGGCGTCATCGCCTGACCGGAAACCCCCCGGGTGGATACTCCGACGGTCAGATCAGGCTGCTGCAAACCTTCGCCGAACAGGCGGTCATCGCTATCGGCAGCGTCGCGACGTATCGCGCCCTTCAGGAACGTACCGCCGCGTTGACCCGCTCGGTCGCCGAACTCCAGACGCTGGAGGAGGTGCTGCGCGCGGTGAACTCCTCGCTCGACCTGGACACCGTGCTCGCCACGATCATCAGCCGCGCCGTGCAGCTGTCGCAGGCAGATGAAGGCACGATCTACGAGTTCGATACGGCCGAGCAGGTGTTTGTTCCCAAGGCAACCTTCGGCATGAGCGCGGAGCGCGTCGAATGGCTGCGTGACCGGAGGATCAGGCTCGGCGAGACCCATCTCGGCCGTGCCGCGGTGCTGCGTGCGCCGGTGCATGTCGAGGACGTGCAGCAGGACCCGGCGCTCAACGACGCCGGCAGCGTGCTGCGCGGCATCCACGCCGTGCTCGCCGTGCCGTTGCTGTGGGACGACAAGGTCGTCGGCGGGCTGGTGATCCGCCGGCGTACGGCGGGCGGCTTTGCACCCAGCATCCCGACCCTGCTGCAGACCTTCGCCGGACAGGCCGTGCTCGCGATCGAGAATGCGGAGTTGTTCCAGCAGGCAGGACGCGCGCGCACCGCCGCCGAGAACGCGCTTGCCGATCTGCGCCGCGCGCAGGACCGGCTGGTGCAATCGGAGAAGATGGCGTCGCTCGGCCAGCTCACCGCGGGCATCGCGCACGAGATCAAGAACCCGCTGAACTTCGTCAACAATTTTGCCGAATCTGTCCGCCGATCTGCTGGACGAGCTGCGCGACGCGATCGCCGACGCGCCGTAGCGACGCCCGCGCTGAGATCGACGAACTGACCGCGACGCTGAAGGGGAACCTGGAGAAGATCGCCGAGCACGGCAGGCGGGCCGACAGCATCGTGAAGAATATGCTGCTGCACTCGCGCACCGGCCCCGGCGAGCACCGGCCGATCGACCTGAACGCCACGGTCGAGGAGGCGCTGAACCTCGCCTATCACGGCGCGCGGGCGGAGACGCCGGGGTTCAACATCACACTGGAAAAGCAGCTCGATCCGCGGGCCGGCATGGTGGAGATGTATCCGCAGGAATTCACCCGCGTCATGCTCAACCTGATCGGCAACGGCTTCTACGCCGCCCGCACGCGCGCAACCGCGGCTGCCGACGGTTTCGAGCCGACGTCTGCGACTGACCACGCGCGACCTGGGCGAGCAGGTGGAGATCCGCGTGCGCGACAACGGCACCGGGATCAGCGAGGCCGTGCGCGGCAGGATCTTCGAGCCGTTCTTCACCACCAAGCCGGCCGGCGAGGGCACCGGGCTTGGTCTCTCGCTCAGCTACGATATCATCGTGAACCAGCACGGGGGACAATTGACCGTGGACAGCCGGATCGACGATTTCACCGAATTCACCATCATCCTGCCGCGCGCCATGGCGAACCAGGCAGGCCAACCATGACCGTCAGAGTACTGGTGGTCGACGACGAGCCCGATGTCGAGGCGCTGTTCCGCCAGCAGTTCCGCCGCGAGGTGCGCCAGGGGCTCTACCTGCTGGACTTCGCGCTGTCCGGCGAGGCCGCGTTGAACAAGCTCGACGGCTGCGTCGGCGAGGAGATCATCCTGCTGGTCTCCGACATCAACATGCCCGGCATGAGCGGCCTCGATCTGTTGCCGAAGGTGAAGGAGCGGCGCCCGGAACTGCCGGTGTTCATGATCTCGGCCTATGGCGATCGCCGAGCGGATCAGGACCGCGTTGGACCGCGGCGCCAGCAAGTTCATCACCAAGCCGGTGGACTTTCCGCAACTGAAGCAGGACGTCTCCCTCGTTGTCGCCGACTTCACCACGGGCGGACAGTGACGGCCTTCGCCTTCGCCGTGGATTGATCAGGGAAAGCACCCGAATGTCGATTGCGAAGATCTGCTGTATCGGTGCTGTCGCGGTTTTTGCTTCCACCACGGCGTGGTCGCAGCAACCGGCGACCCAGTCGGTCATCGGCAAGACATGCCGCGGCACGTTCCAGGTGAGCGACCCTATATCCGGGAAAAACGCGCTGGGCGGTTTTCAGATCCACTTCGCCGGCACGCAGGCCAGGCCGACGGCGCATCTATGGCGAGGCTTCGGCCAGGCAATCTGGCAGAAGCTGGAACGTGAGGTGGACAACCGCACCCTGTCGAGCGATCTGCACGGTCTCGACGACCTGGGCGAGGCGCAGAACCTGCAGATCAAAGGCAACCAGGTGTCATTCACCACCCGACTGGGCGCCGGCATATCCCTCGTCTACGACAGCACCGCGCCCAGCATCATCGACGGTGCTGCCTTCATCAGCACCCAGACGCCTGGAGAACCGGCTGGACGCCTCGACTGGCGCTCCGCCAATACGCACATCCTGTGCCGCTGAGCTGCTCTCACCCGAACCGCCCTGAACGCGGGAAGCCATTCGGCGGCAGTCGCCCGGCCTGCGCGCGTTCACCGATCCAGTCGCGCAGGTTGGTCTCGGTGCGCGTCTTGTCGCCCAGCCGCCAGGTCAGTCCGTCGGCGAGGCGGAAGACCTTGGCGTCCGCCAGGCCGCCGTCGCGGTAGCGCTGAAGGATCACACCGCCGCCGCGCGCCATCTCCGGCACCTGGTCCAACGGGAAGATCAGCAGCTTGCGGTTGCTGCCGACGATCGCGACGTGGTCGCCGTCGGCCGGCACGCACAGCGCCGCCTCTTCCTTCGGCCGCAGGTTCAGCACCTGCTTGCCGGTGCGCTTCTCCGCCGCCAACTCGGCTGCCGGCACGACGAACCCACGCCCCGTGGTCGATGCGACCAGATAGCGCATGCCCTCGACCGCGATGAACAGTGCGGCGACATCGTCCTCGTTGGTCAGGCCAGCGACCACGCGCACCGGCTGCCCGTCACCGCGGCCGCGGGGGAGATCGGAGGCCTTCAGCGTATAGGCGCGTCCGTTGGTGCCGAAGATCGTCAACCGGTCGGTGGTCTGGCAATGCAGCCTGAACTTGAGCTTGTCGCCCTCCTTGAAGCGCAGGTCGGCATCGTCGCCGACATGCCCGCGCACCGCACGGATCCAGCCCTTGTCGGACAGCACGGCGGTGATCGGCTCGCGCTCGACGAAGGCGTCGCTGGCGACCTCCATCACCGTCGGCGCCGCACCGATCTCGGTACGCCGCGCGCCCAGCGCGCCGGCGCCGAACTTCTTGCGGACATCCTCAAGCTCGTCGGCGATGCGGTCCCAGCGCAGCTTTTCATCCTTCAGCAGCGCCTGGATCTGCTTGCGCTCGCTGGTCAGAGACTTGTGCTCCTTGCGAATCTCCATCTCCTCGAGCCGCCGCAGCGAGCGCAGCCGCATGTTCAGGATCGCCTCGGCCTGCGTGTCGGTCAGCTTGAAGCGTTCGATCAGCCGAGGCTTCGGCTCATCCTCGTTGCGGATGATACGAATCACCTCGTCCACGTTGAGGTAGACCAGCAGATAACCGTCGAGGATCTCGATGCGCCGCTCGATCGCGGCCAGCCGATGGCGCGAGCGGCGCACCAGCACCTCGTGGCGATGGTCGAGCCAGGCGCGCAGCACCTGCGACAGCGACATCACCATCGGCGTGCGCGTCGCATCCAGGACGTTCAGGTTCAGCGGGAACCGCGCCTCGAGATCGGAGGCGCGGAACAGCGTCTCCATCAGCACCTCCGGCTCGACGCCGCGCGTCTTCGGTTCCAGCACCAGGCGGACCTCTTCGGCGCTTTCGTCGCGCACGTCGCCCAGCAGCGGCAGCTTGCGTTCCTCCATCAGCCCGGCGATCTGCTCGACCAGCCTGGCCTTCTGCACCTGGTACGGGATCTCGGTGACGACGATCTGCCAGGTGCCGTGCCTGCCCTTCTCCACCGTCCATCTGGCGCGCGTGCGGAAGCCACCGCGCCCCGTCTCGTAGGCGGTAAGGATCGCCGCCCGGTCCTCCACCAGCACGCCGCCGGTGGGGAAGTCGGGACCAGGCATATGCGCCAGCAGATCGGCCGTCGTCGCCTGCGGATGGCGGATCAGGTGAAGCGCCGCGGCACACACCTCGCCAGCGTTGTGCGGCGGGATCGACGTTGCCATGCCGACCGCGATTCCCGCCGCACCATTCGCCAGGAGGTTGGGGAATGCGCCGGGCAGCACGACCGGCTCGCTCTCCTCGCCATCGTAGGTGGGACGGAAATCGACGGCGTCCTCGTCGATGCCGGCCAGCAGCGCGCGCGCCACCTCGGTGAGTCGCGCCTCGGTGTAGCGCATCGCCGCGGCGTTATCGCCGTCGATGTTGCCGAAGTTCCCCTGCCCTTCCACCAACGGATAACGCGCCGCAAAGTCCTGTGCGAGTCGCACCAGCGCGTCGTACACCGCGACGTCGCCATGCGGGTGGAACTTGCCGATCACGTCGCCGACGACGCGCGCGCATTTCTTGAAACCGGCGGTCGGATCGAGCCGCAGCAGGTGCATCGCGTAGATCAGCCGCCGATGCACCGGCTTCAGCCCATCGCGCACGTCCGGCAGCGACCGCGACATGATGGTGGAGAGAGCATATGCGAGATAGCGCTCGGACAGCGCGTCGGTCAGGCGCGTGTCCTCGATATGCCCGGCCAGGTCATCCGGCATGCTGCTGCTCCGATTCGGCGGCCAGCGCCGCGACGCGGTCGTATAGCATCCCGCGGGCGGCCGGCAGCGGGCGGTGGTGAAGCCCGAACGCGTCGCGCGCCAGGAAGTGCCCGGTGAGGCGCAGCCCGTCGCGCCAGTCCGCCGGCGCGGCCTCGTTGCCGCCGACCAGGAACGACGGCAGGCGCAGCAGGCGTGAGGTCCAGACGCCGGCGCCCGCGGCGGTGACCGCGCGTCCGGTCTTCGGCGAGACGAACGCGAGGCCCGCGGTCTCGCCGGTCACGGCGCAGCTGGTCAGGTCGAGGCCGTAGCCGAGATCCGCCAGCACCGCTGTCTCCCAGCGGACCAGATCGGTCAGCAGAGCCTCGCCCTGCGACAGGTGCGCAATCAGATGCAGCAGGCCATCGAACACGCGCGGATGCGGCTCGCGCTCTGGCAACGCACCTTCGGCCACCGCGCAGGTCGCCGACAGCATCGCCAGCGCCAGCGCGTCGTCCATCGCCAGCGCCGCCCCAGGATGCACCAGTTCCGCGCTGAAGCTGCCGAGTTGTTCGGCGAGCCGGGCGACCCAGCGCACGTGGACCAGGTTGCCGCGCTGCCAGACCGCGCTATGGGCGCGTGCCGCACCGCCGCGCGCCAGGCCACGATGCGCGCCATACTCGGCCGTCATCACCGTGGCGATGGCGTCGCCTTCACCATACGGTCGTGCGTCGAGCACGATTGCGGGTGCATCCCAGTCCATGTCAGGCGCCGGCTGACCGGCTACAGCCAGTGGAATCCGCGCGCCGTGACCCCGAGCAGCGCACCGAAGCCACCCAGCATGGTGCCGAGCAGCCAGCGGAAATCCGCCCGGTGTTCCGCGCTGAGCGAGTTGAAGCGACGCTGGGTGCGATCGCCCATCGCATCGAGCCGCCGCTCGATCCGCTCGAGGCCCGCTGTCGTCACGGCGGCAATCTTTTCGAGCACGGCAACGCGGGCTTCCATATCGGAAGGATACCGGTCGCTGCCGCCGGGCTCAAGCGTATCTGGCATGCCGGCACGCCACCTGCCATCGATGAACGAACCGCTACCCCGGATCCTCCAACCCGATCGCGCGCAGCCGCGCCGGCTCCTCATCCCAGCCCGTGCGCTGCTTCACGTTGAGGAACAGGTGCACCTTGCGCTCCAGCAGCGCCGCCAGTTCCGCCCGTGCCCGGGCGCCGATCGCCTTGATCCGCTGACCGCGCTCACCGATCAGGATCGCCTTGTGGCCGGTGCGCGCGACGTACACCGTCGCATCGATGCGCACCGAGCCGTCCTTGCGCTCCTGCCAGTCCTCGGTCTCCACCGTGGTGCCGTACGGCACCTCCTCGTGCGTCTGCAGGAAGATCTGTTCGCGCACGATTTCCGCCGCCAAGAGCCGTTCCGGCAGGTCGGTCAGGTCGTCGTCGGGATAGAGATGCGGCCCCTCGGGGACCGCCTCCGCCAGCGCCTCCGCGAGGCGGTCCATGCCGTCGCCGGTGGTCGCGCTGATCATGAAGGTCGCCTCGAACGGTGCCAGCGCAGACAGCGTCGCGGTCAGCGGCAGCAAGGCCGGCGCGGCAAGCAGATCGATCTTGTTCAGCACCAGCCAGCATCGCCGATGCTGTTCGGCCAGCGCCGCGCCGATCCCGCGCACCATGTCGTCGGCGCCGCTCTTCGCATCGACCAGCAGCAGCGTCAGGTCGGCGTCGCGCACGCCGGTCCACGCCGCCGCCACCATCGCGCGGTCCAGCCGCCGGCGCGGCGTGAAGATGCCGGGCGTATCGACCAGCAGCACCTGGCTGGTTCCGTGCAGCATGATGCCCAGCACGCGGAATCGCGTGGTCTGCGCCTTCGGCGTGACGATCGACAGCTTGGCCCCGGTCAGCCGGTTGACCAGCGTGGACTTGCCCGCGTTCGGCGCGCCCGCCACCGCGACGAAGCCGCAGCGGGGGCCTACCGCCGGGCTCGTCCCGATGGTCACGCGCCGAGCATCCGCAGCAGGTCCATGGCCGCCAGCTGCTCCGCCGCCCGCTTGCTGCCGGCTGTCCCGGAGCCGGTGAACCCACCAGCCGTCACCGTCACCACAAATTCCGGGGCGTGCGGCGGCCCGACGCGCGATGCCACGGCATAGTCCGGCAGGCCTAGCCCGCGCGCCTGCACCCATTCCTGCAGCATCGTCTTGGCGTCGCGCGGTGGCGTCTCGTGCCGAACCATGGCCTCGTTCCACGCACGGCGGACGAAGGCGCGGGCTTGCCCCAGGCCACCGTCCAGATAGAGCGCGCCCAGCGCAGCCTCCAGCGCATCGGCCAGCACCGTCGCGCGGCGGCGTACACCGGCCTTCGCCTCGCCGGGCGCCACAGCCAGCGCCTCGCCCAGCCCGATCGCCTCTGCCACTTCCGCCAGCACCGGCTGCGACACCAGCACCGCGAGCCGCCGGCCCAGATCGCCCTCCTGTTCGCGCGGAAAGCGTTCCGCCAGCCATTCAGCGATCAGCAGGCCGAGGACCCGGTCGCCGACGAACTCCATGCGCTCATTGGAGCCCTTGCCCCGGCTGCGCCCGCGCACCGCGGACCGATGGGTCATCGCCTCACGCAGAAGCTCGGGACGGACGAAGTCGTGGCCGAGGATCGCCTCGATCGGCGTCGTCAATGCGGATGCACTCAGCGGACGACCATCAACAGGCGGTTCCAGCGGATCTCGAACGGCCACCACCAGAATTCCCACCACGGGTATTTCGCATCGACCGAGAAGAAGATGATCTCGGCCCGGCCGACCAGGTTTTCCACCGGCACGTACCCGACCGCGTTCATGAAGCGGCTGTCTGCCGAGTTGTCGCGATTGTCGCCCATCGCGAACACGTGGTCGGGTGGCACCAGGTATTCCTGCGTATTGTTCGGCGCGTCGTCGTCCCGCTCCTTCAGGACATCGTGCTTCACGCCGTTCACCAGCGTCTCCTGGTAACGCCGCCGCAGCATCTCGATGCCACCAGAATCGTCGAGAAAGTCGCCCTCGGGCTGCAGGGGGCTGACCTGCCCGTTGATGTAGAGCAGGCCTTTCCGCATCTGGATGCGATCGCCTGGCAACCCGACGATCCGCTTGATGTAGTCGGTCGAGTTGTCGCGCGGGTACTTGAACACCGCGACATCGCCACGGGTCGGCAGGCGCCCGAAGATACGGCCGGGGAACGGCGGCCAGCCGAACGGCAGGGAGTAGCGCGAATAGCCGTAGCTGAATTTTGCGACGAACAGGTAGTCGCCTACCAGCAGCGTAGGGATCATGCTGCCCGAGGGGATGTTGAACGGCTCATACGCGACAGTGCGTACCGCGACGGCGATCAGGCCCGCATAGACGATCGTCTTGACGTTCTCGATCCAGGCGTTCGACTTGCGCCTGGCCTTGACCTTGGTCGCCATGCCGAGAGGGGCTTCCGTGTAAAATCCGGGCGGATCAAGCCCAGGGGGTGGTGGCGTGTCAAGCGAAGCGCCGGGCTGCGGGTGCAGACCTCAGCGGAGACCCGACGGCGCCGCTTCAGCGAGATGCAGATCGGCGGCCGCCCCTTGCCGGGGCGCCAGCTGCTCGGGCGGCGGCTCGGCCGAAGGCGCCCCGGACGGGGATTGTTCCGGCGACGGCTGATAACCAGGCTGACCCTGGGGTGCCTGGTAAGCACCCGGGGGTGCCTGGTAGGCGCCCGGGTGACCCTGCTGCTGCCCCTGGGGCTGCTGCATCATGTAGGGCTGCGCTGCGGGATAGCCGTAGCCGTATGGATAGGCCGGGGGGTAGCCATAGTAGGGGTAGCGATAGGATGGATAGCCGTAATAGCCGCAGCAGGGATAATAGCTGCCCGTGTAAGGATTGTACGCGCAGCCGCCGAGCAGCCCTGCCGTCGCGGCAAGCGCCAGCAGACCAGGAATCCGTCGCACGTTGCTCTCTCCCTTCAGCCCGCCGGTACCGCGGAAATGATGACCTGCGCAAAGGCGTAGGGATATTCGTCGGTCATGGTCAACGCGACCGAAGCAGCCATCCGCGCGGGCGTGATCGCCGCCAGCCGCGCCGCTGCGCCGCCGGTCATGCGCAGGGTCGGCTGGCCCGACGGCAGATTCACCACCCCCAGGTCCGAGAAGAACACCCCGCGGCGGAAGCCCGTGCCGAGCGCCTTGGCCGCCGCCTCCTTGGCGGCGAAGCGCTTGGCGTAGGTGGCCGCCTGGATCCGCTCCGCACGGCTCGCCGCCTTGGCCCGTTCCATCTCGGTGAAGACCCGCTGCAGGAAGCGATCCCCGTGCCGGGCGATCGCCGCCTCGATGCGGCGGATGTCGCAGATGTCGGAGCCGAGGCCAAGGATCATCGCGCCGTGTCCGGCCATCCGCATCGGGATTGCTTCATGGTTGTACCGCGCGCAATGACCCGGGAGCTGTCACCCCCGCTCCACGCCCTTGATGCCGACTGCACCGCGCAGGCCGGCGATGACCTTCGACAGATGTGCCACGTCGCGCACATCGACATCCACCAGCGCCTCGATGAAGTCGGCCTGGCGGCTCACGATCTTCAGGCTGGCGACTGCGCCTTCCTGCTTGGCGATGGCGTTGGTCAGGTTGGCCAGCGCTGTCGGCTCGTTGGCGCCAATCACGCTGATCCGCGCGGTGTGGTGCAGCCCCTTGCCGTCCCCGCGTCCGCCGGCGAGCGAGGAATAGTTCCAGTCCACCTCGATGAAGCGCTCGGGCGTGGCGGCGAATCCGGTCAGCGTCTGGCAGTCGCGCGCGTGGATCGTCACACCCTTGCCGGTGGTGATGATGCCGACGATCTCGTCGCCCGGCACCGGATGGCAGCAGCCGGCGAAGTGATACGCCATGCCAGGCACCAGGCCGGTGATCGGCATGTCGAAGTCCGACTTGTGCGGGTGCCGGCTGTGTGCGCGCGGCGGCGGCGACGGGACCATGCGCGGCGCGCGCGGCGATTGGCGCAGCTCCGGATAGGCCGCGTGCACCACGTCCTTCGGCCCGACATTGCCGGCCCCGACCGCGATATAGAGGTCGTCCGCCGAGGCGTATTTCAGCGTCTTCAGCGCCGGCTCGAGCGCCTTCTCGGATCCGTCCACGCCGGCGCCGCGGAACGCCTTGGCCAGCTCCGCACGCCCGGCGTCGAGATGCTGCTGGCGCTGCTGCTGGTGGACGAACCGGCGGATCCGGGCGCGCGCCTTGCCGGTGACGACGAAGCGCTCCCACTGCGGCGACGGCGTGCCGCCGCGCGCGGTCATGATCTCGACCTGATCGCCGTTCTGCAGCTGGTAGCGCAGCGGCAGCAGCCGGCCGTTGATCTTCGCCCCGACGCAGGCGTCGCCCACCTGGCTGTGCACCGCGTAGGCGAAGTCCACCGATGTGGCGCCGCGCGGCAGCTGGATCAGCTGGCCCTTCGGCGTAAAGCAGAACACCTGGTCCTGGTAGAGCTCCAGCTTGGTGTTCTCCAGGAAGTCGTCGGGGGCTGCGGAGTTCTCCAGGATCTCCAGCAGGTCCTGCACCCAGCGGAAGCGCTGCAGGTCGCGGTGATCCGCCTTCGGGTCCGGCCCCTTGTAGACCCAGTGCGCCGCGACGCCGTTTTCCGCGACGTCGTTCATATCCGCCGTGCGGATCTGGATCTCGATCTTCTGGTTGGCCGGCTCGCGCAGCGTGACGCCGGTGTGCACGCTCTGGTAGCCGTTCGATTTGGGTGTCGAAATGTAGTCCTTGAACCGGCCGGCGATTACCGGGAACGCCGAGTGCACCGCCCCCAGCGCCGCGTAGCACGCCTCCTTGGTCGGGACGACGACGCGGAACGCCATGATGTCGGAGAGCTGCTCGAACGCGACATTGCGCCGATGCATCTTCTCCCAGATCGAATAGGGCGATTTCTCGCGGCCCGCTACCTCGATCACCGTTACGCCCGACTCTTCGCAGACCCGCCGAAGCTCGCCCCGTACCTCCTCGATCACGTCGGCGCCCTGCCCGCGTAGGAAGTTCAGCCGTGCCTGGATGGTGGCGAACGCCTCGGGATCGAGCTGGGCGAAGGCCAGCGTCTGCAACTCGGTCTTCACCGCGTCCATGCCGATCCGTTCGGCGAGCGGCGCGTAGATCTCCATCGTCTCGCGTGCGATGCGGTGGCGGCGCTCGGGGTCCTGCACGAAGTGCAGCGTGCGCATGTTGTGCAGCCGGTCGGCGAGCTTCACCAGCAGCACGCGGATGTCGCGGCTGATCGCCAGCACCAGTTTGCGGAAATTCTCCGCCTGCTTGGTACGGTCGGACTGCAGCTCGAGCCGGGTCAGCTTAGTGACGCCGTCCACCAGGCCGGCGATCTCGCCGCCGAACCGGGTCTGGATGTCGGGCAGCTTGACCTGCGTGTCCTCGATCACGTCGTGCAGCAGCCCGGTGGCAATCGAGGCTGTGTCCAGCCGGTAGCCCGCCAGGATGTCGGCCACGGCGAGCGGGTGGGTGATGTAGGGATCGCCGTTGTCACGCCGCTGCTTGCCGTGCGCCTGCTCGGCCAGCGCATAGGCGGCGTCGATCAGCCCGGCATCCGCCTTCGGATCGTAAGCGCGCAGCTTTTCGGTCAATCGCCGCGTGGCGGGCAGCGAGGCCGCTTCCACCGTCGCGCCGTCGGGCGCGAAGACGGGGGCGAGGCCAGGCCTCGTACCAGCGCTGCCGGCGCCCCCCGCGCTCATTGGCGGCTACCTTGGAGGACGGCCGCCCAGCTCCGCCTCGATGGCCGCCTCGAGGTCCTCCGGCGACATCTCTTCGCCTTCGGTGGGCAGGCTGGACGCCTCTTCCTCGGCCGTCACGTCCTGCAGGCCGAAGATATTCTGGTCGGTCGGGATGAGGTCGAGCACCTCTTCGTCGGCGGGCTCCGGCTCCGGCGCGCGCGACAGCGACTTGATCAGGTCCTGCTCGATGCGGCCGAGATCGATCGTCTCGTCGGCGATCTCGCGCAGCGCGACGACAGGGTTCTTGTCGTCGTCGCGGTCGATGCTCAGCTCCTCGCCGCGCGAGAGGTTGCGCGCCCGCTGGGCGGCGAGCAGAACCAGTTCGAACCGGTTGGGAACTTTCTGGACACAATCTTCGACAGTGACGCGCGCCATGCGCTCAAACTCCGGGCGTTGGACTGGGCAATCGCGTGATGTAGGCGCGGCCGTGCGGCAGCGCAACCCCGACCAAGCTTGACGAACCGTAGGTTAGCCTCCAGTCCTCCCTGTATGCTTGGACGCGCCCTCCCAGCACTGTGTTGCCTCTGGGCCTTCGCCGGCGGTTGTGCGGGCCCGCCCGCTCCTGCTGCAGGCGATCAGTTCGATGGGACCTATCGGGGCGAAAGCCATGTGGTTCGCGGCGACGGCGGCTTTGTGTGCGCGCCGCGGGATGCGCTCGCTTCCGTTACCATCAGAAACGGCCGATTCGACTATGTCTACACGAACTACGAACTGGCCGCACCCGCGCCCATTCCGGTGCAGATTGCCGCCGACGGATCATTCAGCGGGCAGATCCAGTATGCCGCCGACGCTTACATGCGTTGGGGCGGCACCATCATAACGACCTGGGCGATGGTACGCGGCCGGATCGCGGGGAAAACGCTCGACGCCACCGTGAGTGACTACCGCTGCGCGCGCCAACTGCAACTGCAGATCGGCTAAAGACTGCCGACGTCTCCCGCAGGAGCGCCGGGCCGCGGCGGCTTGACGAACCCCGGCAAATGGCTATGTGGCCCAGGATGAGCCGTACGGTTGCACCGCTCCTGGCTGCCCTGCTGGGCGGATGCATGGCCCCGCCGCCAGGGCCAGCGCCGGCCGGCACGGCGTTCGATGGCCGCTACGTCGGCCAGGTGGTCCTCGTCCAGGGTGACACGCGGCCCGACATCAACGACTTTCCCTGTGGGCCTCTAAGCTATACCGCGACGCTCGCGGTGCGCGACGGTTGGTTCGACTATCCCTATGCGGTGGATCCGCTGCCGCACGGACCGCTCCCGGTGATGATCGCTGCCGACGGCACCTTCGACATGATCAACTACTTCCCGGTGCCGCCATTCGACCCGGCATGGGTCGCCGTTCGGGGCAAGGTCGCCGACGGCACACTGGATGCCACCATCAGGAACTACCGCTGCACGCAACGTCTGACGGCGCAGCGGAGTTGATGGCGCGGACGCCTTGCGGCGGCAGGTCGCGCAGCAGGTCGGCCGCGGATCGCCGCAGCACCGGATGGATCCAGTCGGGCACCACCTCCAGCAGCGGCACCAGGACGAACGCTCGCAGATGGGCGCGCGGATGCGGCAGGATCGGGTCGGGTGCATCGCGCAGCATCCCGCCTCGTTCGCCCATGGCGATGATGTCGAGGTCGAGGGTGCGCGCGGCGTTACGTTCACCCCTTACGCGGCCGGCCTTGGCCTCGATCGCCTGCAGTTGGGCGAGCAGATCGGCCGGATCGGGCGCCGCTGCGGAAGGATCCGCCTCGAGTACGGCGACGGCGTTGACGTAAGGCGATTGCGCCGAAGGAGGAACCGGTTCGGTGAGGAACCAGCCCGACAGGGCCCGCAAATGCAGTCCTGGCAGCATGCCCAGCCGCTTTGCCGCCCACCGCGCCGTAGCAAGCGGCGGGGCGCCCTCCAGGCCGGGAAGATTTGCGCCAATACCGACAATGATCATAAGAAACGAATCCGGGTGGGCAGTTCACAATTGAGCAGGAAGCTGCGATGGTTCACTACGCGATCGCCCCGGTTCATGCGTTTTGTCCGGTCGGCACGCCTTCCGACTCGTCTGTGAAGCTGTCTTGCGAGGTCACACTAGATGCAATTCCTGCCAAATGAACGTACAGCACTGTTCATCGACGGCGCCAACCTCTATTCGGCCTCGCGCAACCTTGGCTTCGACGTCGATTATCGGAATCTTCTGGAGTTTTTCCGCAAGAAAGCTCACGTCATCCGGGCTTACTACTATTCAGCGGTGCTCGAGACCGACGAGTATTCGCCGCTGAAGCCACTCACCGACTGGCTCGCCTATAACGGCTATACGCTGGTCACCAAGCCGGCCAAGGAGTTCACCGATTCGGCCGGCCGCCGCCGCGTGAAGGGGAACATGGACATCGAGGTCGCGGTGGACATGCTGGAACTTGCGCCGCGGCTCGATCACGCAGTCTTGTTCAGTGGCGACTCCGATTTCCGCCGCCTGGTCGAGGCGATGCAACGCAAAGGCGTCCGCGTTTCCGTGGTCTCGTCGATCCGCACCAGCCCTCCCATGGTGGCCGACGAACTGCGGCGGCAGGCCGATCAGTTCCTGGAGCTCGCCGAGATCGCGCCCGAGTTCACCCGCCGGCAGACAGAACCGCGAGTGCGCTCCGTTCCGCTGCGCCAGACGCCGGCCGAACCGTTCACCGATCCGCACGACGCTGCGTGAGCGAGACGTACGGGGCGAGTCCGTCCGCCGACTGCCCGCTTTGTCCCCGCCTCGCCGAGTACCGGCAGGCCAACCGCGCGGCCCACGCCGACTGGTTCAACGCTCCGGTGCCCAGCTTCGGGCGGCTCGACGCGCCGCTGCTGATCGTCGGACTGGCGCCCGGCGTGCGCGGTGCCAACCGGACCGGCCGGCCGTTCACCGGCGATTTCGCCGGTGATCTGCTGTATCGCACGCTGCTGTATTTCGACCTGGCGGAAGGCGACTATCGGGCCGATCCATCGGACAGTTTGCGGCTGATCGGCTGCCGGGTGACCAATGCCGTGCGCTGCGTGCCGCCGGCAAACCTGCCGACGCCATCCGAGGTGGGCGCCTGCAACGGATTCCTCGCCGCCGAGATCGCTGCGATGCCGCGTCTGCGCAGCGTGCTGGCGCTCGGCGGCACTGCCCACAACGCCGTACTCCGGGTACACGGACTGCGCCCCGCCCGCACGCCCTTTCGCCACGGCGCGGTCCACGACCTGCCGGGCAACCGCCTGCTCGCCGACAGCTATCACGTGTCGCGGCTCAACACGAACACCGGACGGCTGACGGAGTCGATGTTTCGCGCCGTGATGCAGGATCTGCTGGCAAGATCGGCGCCGGACATCGGCTGACGGCGGTGAGTCGAGGTTGGAGATTGCATGCGCCTGACCGACTTCACCGACTTCACGCTCCGCACGCTGATCTATCTCGCACTGCAACCTGACCGATTGTCGACGATCGCCGACATCGCCGATGCCTACGACATCTCGGCCAATCACCTGATGAAGGTGGTGCACCAGCTTGCCGCCAGCGGTGATGTCGCGACGACGCGCGGCCGACGCGGCGGCCTGCGCCTCGCGCGCCCACCGGCCGACATCAACATCGGCGCGGTGGTGCGCCGGACCGAACCGGACATGGCGCTGGTCGCCTGCTTCGTCGACCCGCAGCGCTGCGTCATCCAGGATGGCTGCGTGCTGCAGCACGTCCTGGCTGATGCGCTGGGCGCGTTCCTCGCGGTACTCGATCGTTACACCCTGGCGGACCTCGCGGCGCCACAGCGGTCGTTGGCCGAACTGCTGGGATTGTCGCCGCCGCCGGCCTGACCGGGGCGCCGATCAGCCCTTCGCCAGTTCAGCCTCGATCGCCTGCGACAGCTTCGGTCCCTGCGGCTCGTCGCCCGACCCGAACATGCCGGCGATCCGGCCGTCACGGCCGATCAGCACCTTGTTGAAATTCCAGCTGGGTTCCCAGCGCCGCTGGTCACGCACCCAGGCATAGAACGGCGCGGCACCGGCACCGCGGACGTGCGCGATGCCGGTCATCGGGAACTGCACCCCGAACGTCGCCTCACAGAAGGTCTTGACCGTCTTATTGTCCGCCGACTCCTGGTTGAAGTCCTGGCTGGGCACGCCGATCACCGTCAGTCCGCGCGCCTGCTCCGCCTTGTGCAGCTTCTCCAGGCCTTCGTACTGATAGGTGTAGCCACAGAAGCTTGCGGTGTTGGTGACCAGCAGCACGCGTCCCCGGTACACGCTGAAGTCCAGCGTTCCCTGGTCGATCGACGGAAAGACGAAGTCCCACGCGAGCGGTTCGTTGTTCGCAGCCATCGCAACCCCCATTGCCGCCAGCAGCAGCATTCGACGCGACGGATCAATCATAGCGCTCCTCCTGCCACGGGTCGCCGTTGTTGTGGTAGCCGCGCTGCTCCCAGAAGCCCGGATGGTCGCTGATGGTGAACTGGATGCGCCGCAGCCACTTCGCCGACTTCCAGAAATACAGCCGCGGCATCAGCATCCGCACCGGCCCGCCATGCGCCCGGGACAGCGGCGCGCCCTCCCATTCGTGCACCAGGAACACATCCGGCTGGTCGAACTGCTCGAGCCGCACATTCGTCGTGTACCCGTCGAAGCTGTGGAATACGACATGCCGCGCCTCCGGCATCGGCTGCACCCGTTCCAGCACCGCGCGCGCCGCCACGCCCTTCCAGTGGTTGTCATAGCGCGACCACTGCGTGACGCAGTGGATATCCGACACGCTGCCGGTCTGCGGCAGTGCCATGAACTCGTCCAGTGACAGGCTCAGCCGGTTGGCCACCGCCCCATCGAGGTCGAGCCGGAACTTCTGCGGCGTGACGTTGGGTTCCGCCCCCAGATCCAGCACCGGCCAATCGCGCACCAGGCGCTGCCCCGGCGGCAGGCGGTCGCGCGCCGGATCGCCGGTGGTGCCGGTCAGCAACCGCCCTTCGCGCGCCCATCGCTGCTTCGCCTCGATCAGCCTGTGGTTGACCGGACCGTCGTCGTCCATCGTATCTCAGTCGCAGAACATCTGTTGCGGCGGGCGATCGGGATGCGCGGCAGACAGCACTCTTTCGCATTGCCTGACGCCCGACGCCGCCAGCTTCAGCACGCGCGTGCTGCCGGCGTAGCGGCACCAGACATGGAACACCCACTCCGGACCGTCCGCATTCATCCGCCAGGTCTGATGCAGAGTGCCGGCGCGGCTCTGCTGTGCGTCGGGCACCAGCGAGGGCGGCGCGGACTCGTCGATCGCCTCGCCGCGCCTGGCGGACAGCACGTCCACACCCACCAGCGAACCGCGCGCGCCGCCCCACTCGGCCGGTGCCTGCGGGGGACACTCCAGCCTGTGCCGTGAGTCGGCCGCCGCGGCACCTCCCGCCGCAAGCGCTGCAAGCGCGACGAGCGGGAGGCCCAGGTTCATAGGATGATGGAGAAGGCTTCGGCCCGGTCCGAGGCGGAGTGCTGGCCCGGCCGGTTGAAGATCAAGGTGCGGAAGTGCGGCGTCTGCCCGACCCACTGGTCGAACACCCGGACGCTGGCCAGATCCTCGGCGGCCGACATGAAGATCGCGGCATGATTGCCCGACGCGTTCGACGGATACGCGCCATCGAAGAACGTCGCGATCGCCGTGCCGGGCGCGATGCCGTCCGCCGTCCGGATCGCATCGGCCAGCTTCGCGCCTTCGCGCCACAGCGAAGTCTGCGGCGCATGCGTGATTGTCCTGACCAGGTCGACGCACTGGCCGTGCCCGAACGGCGTCGTGCTCTCGGTCAGGCTGGAGGCTTCGCAGACGTATGGACCAGGCATGAGCATTTCCCTCCCTTAGCCACGTGCGCGCATCAGTCGCGCCTTGTCGCGCTGCCAGTCGCGGTCCGCGATCGCGGCGCGCTTGTCATGGTTCTTGCGGCCCTCGCCCAGGCCAAGCAACACCTTGGCGCGGCCGCGGTCGTTGAAATGAATCTGCAGCGGCACCAGCGTGATGCCCTCGCGCGAGACGGAGCCGGCCAGCGTGCGGATCTGCTTGCGCGACAGCAGCAGCTTGCGCGGCGCGCGCGGCTCGAAGCGCGACAGCACGCCGCCCTGGTATTCCGGTATGTAGGCGTTGAACAGCCACATCTCACCGTCGCGCTCGCCTGCCCAGGCATCGGTCAGCGTGGCACGGCCATGGCGCAGCGACTTCACCTCGGGGCCTTTGAGAACCAGGCCAGCTTCGACGGTGTCCTTGATCGCGTAGTTGAACCGCGCCTTGCGGTTCTGCGCCGCGACGCCGTGCGAGATCAGGCCCTTCTTGGTCTTCGCTTCAGCCATGCGCACTCATATAGCGCAACGACGGCTGCCGCCAATCGCCACCCCTGCGCCCGGCCGCGGCGCCGGTTTCGGCACTCTCCGCCGCCCCGATGATCTCGAGATCGGCAATCAGTCGCCGCGCTTGGTCTTATACCAACGCCCATGACGTCTAACTCATAGGGCTTCCCCGACGCGGGAGTGATGTGATTCACCATGGCGAACAGCAGGATGCTCGCCATGGCAGCAGCGGTAGCGCTTCGGTCCGACTTCACTGGTCCTGACCTGCGGCGGCTGGCACGACGAACGCAGGATGCGAAGCAGGCACGTCGCCTGCTGGCACTGGCGGCGATCTACGATGGCGCCAGCCGCACCGATGCCGCCCGGATGGGCGACGTTAGCTTGCAGATCGTGCGCGACTGGGTGATCCAGTTCAACGCTCACGGCCCTGACGGACTTGTCGATCGCAAGGCGCCCGGGCCGGCCGTCTCGGTTGAACACGTAGCCATCGCGCAGCGCTGGCGGCGGTCGTCGAGAGTGGTCCGATCCCCGCTATCCACGGCGTGGTTCGCTGGCGGATGGTCGATCTATGCCAATGGGTCTGGGACGAGTTTCAGGTCAGCATCGCCCAGCAGACCCTCAGCCGTGAACTTCGCGCGATGGGGTACCGCAAGCTTTCCGCGCGTCCTCGACATCACGCCCAGGCCGAGGGGGCCATCGAGGCTTTTAAAAAAGTTTCCCCGCCAAACTGGCAGAGATCGCACGCGAAAACGGCGTCGAGTCGTGCCACATAGAGATCTGGTTCGGCGACGAAGCCCGGATCGGGCAGAAGAACAAGATCACCCGCCGCTGGGCGAGGCGAGGCACCCGGCCATCGGCGCCGCAGATCAGCGCACCGCGTCCACCTATATCTTCGGCGCCATCTGCCCGGTGCTGGGCAAAGGCTGCGGCGCTCGTCCTGCCCGACTGCAACACCGCGGCGATGAACCTCCACCTGGCAGAGATCGCTCACGCCGTCGCGCCAGGCGGCACCAGCCGTGCTTCTCGTCGATCAAGCCGCATGGCATCTCTCGCATCAGCTCGTCGTCCCGCACAACATCACCATCCTGCCGCTGCCCGCCAAGTGTCCCGAACTCAACCCGCTCGAGAACGTCTGGCAGTTCATGCGCGACAACGGCCCGAGCGGCGCCCAGCCGCGCAGCCGCCCTTGCAGCAAAAGCCGCAGAGAGGCAGCGTACCCCGCGCCTCAGCCGGTACCAGTGATCGGACGGCGCGTCAGCCCGTCAGTTCAGCAGCCCCACATCCGTCATCGCGGCACGCACCTTGGCCCGCGTGCTCTCCATGATCGGCGCCAGCGGCAAACGGCAATGCTCCGACGTCTTGCCCAGCAAAGACGCGGCGAACTTCACCGGCGCCGGGCTGGTCTCGGCGAACAGCGCATCGTGCAGAGGTACCAGGCGATTCTGGATCGCCATCGCTTCGGCAAAGCGGCCCTCCGCCCAGGCATCCTGCATCGCAGCCACCAGCCTCGGCGCCACGTTGGCCGAGACGCTGATGCAGCCGACGCCGCCGGCGGCATTGAACGACAGCGCCGTGTGGTCCTCGCCCGACAGCTGGCAGAAGTCGTCGCCGCAGGCCCGCCGCGTGTGCAGCGGGCGCTGCAGGTTCGCCGTCGCATCCTTCACGCCGACGATGTTCTTGTGCTTCGCCAGCCGCGCCATGGTGTCCACGCTCATGTCCACCACCGAGCGCGGCGGGATATTGTAAATGATCATCGGCAGATCGACCGCATCGGCGATCGCCTTGAAGTGGAGGTACATGCCCTCCTGCGTCGGCTTGTTGTAGTAGGGCGTCACCACCAGCGTCGCATCTGCGCCCGCCTGCTTCGCATGGCGCGCCAGGCTGATCGCCTCCTCGGTCGAGTTCGACCCCGCGCCGGCGATCACCGGCACACGGCCCTTCGCCACCTCGACGGCGATCTCCACCACGCGCCCATGTTCCTTGTGCGACAGGGTCGGACTTTCGCCGGTGGTACCGACCGGTACGACCGCGTCGGTGCCTTCCTTGATCTGCCAGTCCACGAACTCGGCGTAGGCCTTCTCGTCGATCGATCCGTCAGCACGCATCGGCGTGATCAGAGCAACGAGAGATCCCTTGAACATTGTCCTCTCCCTGGCGTTGGCGGCTTTCAGGCAGGCGGAGGCTAGGCGCGTGGGAGGTGCATCGCAAGGTGCGCATGGGCTAGAAAGCTGCCATGGCCGCATCGATTCGCCTGCGCTTCACCTGGCTCGCCCTGTTCGCCGCCGGTCCCGCGCTGGCGCAGCAAGCCGAGCCGATCACGGCCATCCGGGCCGACCGATGGGCGGACGCGCAGCGCGCGGCCGCCGGCTACGCCGACCCAGTGGCCACCAAGCTGGTCACCTACTTCCGGTTGCTCGCCCCGGGGGCGGCCACCGCGGATGAGATCACCGATTTCATGGCGCAGAGCCCCGACTGGCCGAACCAGGCGCTGCTGGAACGCAGACGGCAGGAGGCCATCGCCGCCGACCCGGATCTCGCGTCCACCCTGGCACAGTGCGACCGCAATGCGCTGACCCTGCCGCAGACCCTGCTGCACTGCGCCGAGGCGCTGGCCAATGCCGGCCGCAACGCCGAAGCGCAGGAGGATGCGCGTCGCGCCTGGGCCGCGGGCGTGGGCGACGAGGCCAACTTCCTGCGCCGCTGGGCCGGGTCGCTGCGGCCGGACGATGACTGGGAGCGTTATCAGCACCTCATCACGCGCGACCAGGCCGCGGCGGCGCGCGACCTGCCGCGCCTGGATCCGGCGCACCGCGCGGCCGCCGAGGCACGCCTGGCGCTACAGCGCGACGCGCCCAATGCCGACGCGCTGGTCGCCGCGCTGTCCGAATCCGTGCGCCGCGAGCCGGGCGTCGTGCTGGATCGTGCCCGCTGGCTGCGGCGCAACGACCGCACCGCCGAAGCGCTCGCGCTCTGGAAGCGTGCCGGCGAGGCCGCGCAGCGCGATGCGCCTGCCGATGACCTCGCCGGCTTCTGGAACGAACGCAATCTCCTGGCACGCCGCCTGCTGCGCGATGGCGATGCCGCCGGCGCCTATGCGCTGGCGGACCAGCATGGGCTTGTCGCGCCGGAGCAGATGCTGGACGCCGAGTTCCTGGCCGGATTCATCGCGTTGCGCCGGCTAAAGGATCCCGTGGCGGCGAAACGCCATTTCGCGGTTCTGACGCAACAGTCCAAGGCCGCGATCACCCAGGGCCGCGCGCACTATTGGCTGGGCCGGGCCGCTGCTGCCGAGGGCGGTGACCCGCGCCCGGAATACGAACTGGCCGCAGCCTGGCCCACCACGTTCTACGGGCAGCTCGCGGCGCTCGCTTTGGGCGACGACACCGCGGCACTCGGGCGCCGGATCACCGCGCTGCACGATCCCTCGTATACGCGCGAGCAGGTGCTGGCCTTCACCGACCGCGAGGTGGTCCGCGCCGCGGCGATGCTGGTCGCCTGGAACGACCCGCAGCGGGCGCGCACCTTCCTGCTGCGCATGGACGACCTGGCGCCCGATCCGGCGGACCGCAGCCTGACCGCACGCTTCGCGCTGCGCGTCGGGCTGCCGGATACCGCAGTGTCCGTGGCGCGACGCATGGGCCGCGATGGGCTGGTGTTGCCCGAGGCCGGCTGGCCGATCGCCGCCGAGCCGCCGGACGGCGCGGTCGATCCTGCGGTGGCGCTGGGCCTGATCCGCCAGGAGAGCAGCTTCGACATCGGGGCGGTCAGCCCGTCCGGTGCGCGCGGGCTGATGCAGCTGATGCCGTTCACCGCACAGGCGGTGGCGAAGCGCATCGGTACCGCCACCTCGCTGCCGACCCTCACGTCCGATCCCGCCCACAACATGCGGCTCGGCACCAGCTACCTGCGCGAGATGCTGGATCGGTTCGACAACTCGCTCCCGCTCGCGGTCGCCGCCTACAACGCGGGACCGCATCGCGTCGATCAGTGGCTGCCGGAGAACGGCGATCCGCGCGTGGGGCCGATCGACATGCTCGATTGGATCGAGCTGATTCCGATCAACGAGACGCGCAACTACGTGCAACGCGTCCTGGAAAACGTGGTGATTTATCGTGCGCGTCGCGGCGAAAGCACGCCGACGCTGCTGGCGCAATGGACGCGATAGTCCATCGCATCTCCGCCTGGGACGGTCTGCCGCTTGTGGTCCGCGAATGGCGGGACGGCAATACGCGCGCGCCGCTGCTGTGCCTGCCCGGCATCGTGCGCACCTCCGGCGACTTCGCGGCACTCGCGCGGGCACTGGGCTGTGGCCGGCGGGTGGTGGCCCCGGACTATGCGGGCCGCGGCCAGTCCGGACGTTCGCGCGACATCCGGCGCTACGCACCCGAGGCCTGCCTGCGCGACGTGCTCGACATCTGCGCCGCGCTGCATCTGCACCGCGTGGTCGTGATCGGTACCAGTTTCGGCGGCCTGCTCGGCATGGGTCTCGCCGCGGCGCGGCCGTCGTTGTTCCGCGCGGTCGTTCTCAACGACATCGGCCCAGAACTCGGCAGCGACGGTACCGAGTTCGTGCGCCGCTTCGTGGGGCGCGATGCGGCCTTCACTGACATCGACGCGGCGGTCGCGCATTTGCGCGCAGTATTGCCCCCGCTGTCGCTGGAGGGCGACGAGGCGTGGCGTGCGATGGCGGAGCTCACCTACGCGCCGGACGGCAACGGGTCGCTGCGGCCGGTGTGGGACACGCGGATCGCCCGGCTGATGAACGGCAGGACGCCCGACCTGTGGGCGCTGTTCGACGGGCTGGCGCATCTGCCGCTGCTGCTGGTGCGTGGCGACGCCAGCGATATCCTGCTGCCGGGGACCGTGGAGCGCATGCGCGCGGTGCGTCCGGACATGCAACTGGCGACGCTGCCCGGCATCGGCCACGCACCGACGCTGGCCGAGCCGGAGATGCTCGCCGCCTTGCGCACGTTCCTGCACGGGGTGGATTGACGTGACGCTGCGGCCGGCGCTCGGCGACGCAGTCGCGCCATGACGCTGGCACGTCTGGTCGCCAGCGGCTTCGGCTGCGGTTTTGCGCCGTTCGCATCAGGCACGATCGCATCGGCCGCAACGCTGCTTCCCGGAGCGTTGTTGCTGCGCTTCGCTCCCGCCCTGCTTCTGGTCGCCGCACTTCTCGTGACACTCGCCGGTCTATGGTCGATCCGCGCGGCAAGGGTGGACGGCGATCCAGGCTGGGTGGTGATCGACGAAGCTGCGGGTCAGCTGCTCGCGCTGTGGGGCCTGGCGCATCCGTCGGCCACCGGCGTGCTCGCGGCATTTCTGATCTTCCGCCTGCTGGACGTTGCGAAACCCGGTCCGATCGGTTGGGCGGATCGGCAAAACGGCGCCGCCGGCATCATGGCCGACGACGTGTTCGCCGGCGCGATCACGGCGGGCATCGTCTGGGCGATCGGCGCACACTGGCCGTCGCTGTTCGGTTGAATCGTTCCCCGCCGAAGATAATACCGCCGCGTCGCGCGCCGCATTTTCGGCTTGCGCCCGCATCGCCGAAGCGGTGTGATCGCCGTGCAGTCGGGGGAAGCAGCAATGCCATTGGAGAATGTCCGACCCGACGACGTGCTGCCGATGGCGGAGCGGCGAGAAGCCGGGCGTGCATTGCGTCGGCTTGTGCCACGCGGTCTGCACGCGACGTGGCAGACACCGCAACAACGGCGCGATCCGGTGGAGATGCTGGTCGAGTCCACGCGGCATCGGATCTCATCGCTGCTGCCGATCCGTTACGGCCGCATGCAGGCATCGCCGTTCGCCTTCCTGCGCGGATCCGCCGCGCTGATGGCCGCGGATCTTTCCAGCACGCCGACCAGCGCCATCTGGGTGCAGGCCTGTGGCGACTGCCATTCGGCGAACTTCGGCGTCTATTCCACGTTGGACGGGTTGCCGATCTTCGACCTCACGGATTTCGACGAGACGCTGCCTGCGCCTTTCGAGTGGGACCTGAAACGGCTCGCAGTCAGCGTCGCGGTCGATGCGCGCAGCAGAATGATGCCGGAGCGCGCCTGTCGCACGCTCGCGAGCGGGGTGGTCAGCGCGTATCGACAGCAGATGGCAAGGCTCATGCAACTCGATCCGCAGACCGGCTGGCGATCACGCGTGCACGTGGCGAAGGTGCTGCGCGGCATCCCTGAGCCGAAGCTGCGACAGGCCGAACTCCGGCGGCTGCGCATTGCGGCCGATGCACACCGCAAGGGATATCGTCGGCTGCTCGAACGCGGCAAGTCCGGCTGGCGCATCAGGCGCCAATTACCGTGCGTCGCGCCGGCACCCGCGGTGCACGACGAAACGCTCGACGTCGTCGCACGCACTGCGTTCGAGGCGTACAAGTGAAGTCAGCCTGAGGACCGCGCCGTTCTGCTCGACCGCTACCGGCTGACCGATGTGGCCTTCAAGGTAGTCGGCATCGGCAGCGTCGGCGCGTTCTGCGCACTTGGGCTGTTCACCGACCGCGACGGCGCCGCGCTGCTGCTGCAATTGAAAGAGGCACAGCAGTCGGTGCTGATGCCGTATACCGCGCCGAGTGCCTACCTCAACCAGGGGCAGCGCGTAGTGACCGGGCAGCGCATCATGCAAGGCGAACACGATATGTTCCTGGGCTGGACGCAGGAGCATGGCAGCGACCAGTACCTGCTATGTGCGCCAGCTGAAGGACGCGCGGCTTGCGGCGGTCGGCGAAGGCATCGTAGATGCGGCGCTGCCCTACTATGCCTCGCTGTGCGGCATGACGCTGGCGCGCGCGCACTCACGCTCGGGCGATGCGGCACGGATTTCCGGCTACATGGGATCGAGCGGCGCGTTCGATACGGCGATCGCCGACTTCGCACTGGCCTACGCGGTGCAGGTGGAAAGCGACTGGCGGCTGTTCGCCGAGGCGATCAAGGCCAAGGTCATCGAGGCGCGCGTCGAATGATCAGCCAGGCCCTGCTGGACGAAGCGGCCGCGCTGCTGGATGCCTGCCGCGCGAAGCGCGTGAAGCTGGCGACGGCGGAAAGCTGCACGGGCGGCCTGATCGCCGCCGTTCTGACCGCGATCGCCGGGTCGTCCGACGTGATGGAGTGCGGCTTCGTCGCTTACTCGAACCAAGCGAAGATCGAGCTGCTCGGGGTGCCGGCGGACTTAATCTGCGCGGCGGGCGCGGTCAGCGAACCGGTGGCACTGAGCATGGCCAACGGCGCGCTGTTCCGCTCGTACGCCGACATCGTAGTGTCGGTGACCGGCGTTGCCGGTCCTGGCGGAGGCAGCGCGGACAAGCCGGTTGGATTGGCCTGTTTCGGGCTGGCGCGGCGCGACCAGGCGGCGGTGACCGAGCGTCGGGTGTTCGCCGGCGACCGCACCACGATACGCGTGGCAATGGTGGAACGGGCGCTCGCGCTGATCCGCGCGGGGCTCTGATACGGAGATCAGTCGCAGGCGCAACCCTGTGTCGGACCGTGGTCGGCGCGCACCACGTGGTGGTCGATCCACTCGGCGACCAGCCAGCGCGCCTCGTTCAGCGACGCCTCAGGATGGTGGATGCGATATAGCGTGGTGCAGGCCTGGAACGCCGTCAGGTCGTCCGAACCGAGATGACGCAGGTCGCGATAGGCGGTGACCACGGCGCGCTCACAACGCCGGGCGATGCTGCTCTCGTGACCCATCGTCGGACGACCCTCCGTGTTGCGAATGATTCGCAATTGTCGCCGTACGATACGTGGCAGTCCAGCAACCGGCAATATGCTGATTCGTCAGGTCAGCAATCCACTGGCCTGGAGGCTCTCCACCTCGGCGCCGTCCAGACCCCACGGTGCAAGCGCGACGCGGGGATCAGCGGCGCCTGGAGGCTCGGGAGGAGTGGGATCGGCGAGCGGCGTGCGACTGAAGCGCGGTGCAGGCCGGGGCTGGGGGACGCCGTCGATCTCGATGAACGCGCTGCGGGCAAGGTTGTGCGGGTGGTCGGGCGCCTCGTCCATCGACAGCACCGGCGCGAAGCAGGCGTCAGTTCCCTCCAGCAGCGCACACCACGCGTCGCGCGTACGGGTGCGGAAGCGCTCCGCCAGGCGCGCCTTCGCCTCGGGCCAGCGCGCGCGGTCCATCTGTGGCGGCATGGTGGCGGGGTCGATCTCCAGCAGGCGCAGCAGTTCGGCATGGAACTTCGCCTCGATGGCGGCAACCGAGACGTAGCGTCCGTCGGCGCACTCGTAGACCTCGTAGAAGTAGGCCCCGGAATCGGTGACGTTGGTGCCGCGCGGGCCGCTCAGCCGACCCGAGGCCCTCCCGCCATAGATCGAGGTCATCAGCGAGGACGCGCCATCGACCATGGCGGCGTCCACCACCTGGCCCCTGCCCGACTGCCGCGCCTCGATGATCGCCGCCAGCACGCCGACCACGAGGTACAGCGCGCCGCCGCCGAAGTCGCCGACCAGGTTGAGCGGCGGCGTGGGCGGGGCACCGGCGCGGCCGATCGCATGCAGCGCGCCGGTGAGCGCAATGTAGTTGAGATCGTGCCCGGCGGCGTGCGCCAGGGGCCCTTCCTGGCCCCAGCCGGTGACGCGGCCGAACACCAGGCGGGGGTTGCGTGCGAGGCAGACGTCGGGGCCGAGACCGAGACGCTCCATCACTCTTGGGCGGAAACCTTCGATCAGCGCGTCCGACTGCTCGATCAGGCGAAGCGCCAGCGCTACGGCGTCGGGGCGCTTGAGGTCGAGGCGGATGCTGTGCCGGCTGCGCTTCAGCGTCTCGAACCTGGGCGGCATCGGCAGCCCAAGGTCGCTGTCGGCGACGCGGTCGATGCGCAGCACGGAGGCGCCCATCTCTGCGAGCATCATCGCCGCCATCGGACACGGCCCGATGCCGGCGAATTCGAGCACCCGGATGCCAGATAGCGGTCCCATGCGGCGTCTCCCGTGTTCCGACCTATTGTCGCTTCAATCCCCCGCCGCCACCGCCGGGCGGTCATGCTTGCGCATCAGGAACAGCAGCAGCAGCGGCGGCACCACGGTCAGCATCATCATCCGGAAGTCGTTGTTGTAGGCAATGATCTGCGCCTGGTGCGTGACCATCTGATCCAGCAGCGCCGCGCCATGCTGCGTCATCGGGTCCAGCATATGCTGCACCGTGTCGTTGCCCTGCAGCACCCGATCGAACGGTGTGATCCCGCCGGCGATGTCGGCATGCGTCGCCTGGACGCCGCGCGTCAAGGTGAACGAGGTGATCGAGATGCCGATCGCCGAGCCGATGTTGCGTGCCAGAGACTGCATCGAGGTAGCCTCGCCGCGCAGCGAGGGCGCAAGCGTGGTGTAGGCCATCACCGTCATCGGGTTGAACACCAGGCCGACGGTGAAGCCCTGCAGGATCATGGTCAACATCATGTCGGCCGCGGTCACATCGGGCGTCCAGTTGCTCATCGTGTAGAGCACCCAGCCCAGGCCCAAGAGGCCGACCGCCATGATCTTGCGCTGATCCACCCGCATGCCCATCCGCGCGGCGAGGAACATCGAGGCGATGATGCCGACCCCTCGCGGCGCCATCACCCAGCCGGCGGTGTACACCGGGTAGCCCGCCAGGTTCTGCAGATAGGGCGCGAGCAGCGCCGAGGTCGACAGCATCAGCGACGAGACGCAGAAGATCATGACGATGGCGGAGGCGAAGTTGCGATCCTTGAACAGCCCCGGCGGCAGGAACGGCCGCTCGGCGGTGAACATGTGCACCACGAACAGATAGAAGGCGAGGCCGGCCACCACCGCCTCGACGATGATCTCGCGCGAGCCGAACCAGTCGAGTTCCTGGCCGCGATCCAGCAACATCTGGAACGACCCGGCCGCCAGTCCCAGCATGGCGAAGCCGTACCAGGAGAATCTCAGCTGCGGCCGCGGCGTCGTCTCGCGCATGAACAGCGCGATCCCGACCAGCGCCAGGATGCCGAACGGCAGGTTGACGTAGAACACCCAGCGCCAGGAGTAGAGGTCGGTCAGGTAGCCGCCCAGGGTCGGTCCCACCATCGGCCCCATGGTAACGCCCATGGAGAATATCGCCATCGCCTGGGCGCGGCGGGAGAACGGGTAGATGTCGAGCATCGTCGCCTGCGACAGCGGCGCCAGTGCCGCGCCGAACATGCCCTGCAGCAGGCGGAAGCCGACCAGCTGTTCCAGCGACTGCGCCGCCCCACACAGCATCGATGCGATCGTGAAACCGATGATGCAGGCGATGAACAGCCGCTTGCGGCCGAAGCGCACCGCCATCCAGCCCACCGGCGCGGTCATGATGGCGGCGGCGATCACGTAGGAGGTGAGCACCCAGGTGATCTCGTCGTAGGACGCCGACATGCTGCCCTGCATGTAGGGCAGCGCCACGTTGGCGATAGTGGAATCCAGCGTCTGCATGAACATCGCCAGCATCGCGGAGGCGGTGATCAGGCCGCGGTACGGGACTCGGGTGGTGTCGGACATTCTTTCCTGGACGTCGGCAGCCCGCCGATTGTGCACCGGGGGAATCGTTCGCGCTACCCGCAGGTAGCCGACGGCGCGTCAGGCCCCCCTGCGCCTCCGCCTCATCGGCCCCGCGCCGTCGGATCGGCGGCGGTAGATGTGGCAGGCGGTTCCGATTGATAAAGCTCGACGATCTCCTGAGCGCCTTCGACCGCCTGCAGGTCGGGCGCCTCGCGCCCATCGAACAGACCACGCGAACCCTGGCCGATGCCGTGGCCATCTTCAAGGTCTGTCCGACGATACCGCCACCACCGAGCGTGTGGAGAAGTTGATCGATTATGCCAAGGTGCCCTCGTTGCGCTGCTACGTGCTGCTGGAACAGACCCTGGTAGCTGCCACCGTGTTCCGGCGCGGGGCCGGCGACAGCTGGACGGCAAGTGCGCATACCGTGGGCGAGATCGCCCTCGCCGATCTCGCCATCGCACTGCCGCTCGCCGATCTATACAACGGGCTGACGTTCGCGGACTGAGCGACCGCTCTATGCCTTGACCATCGGACACGCGCCGTCCGACAGCGGCCTGAACGCCTCGTCCGCCGGCGTCGTGCCGATCAGCTTGTAGAGGTCCCACTCCGCCTTGCTCTCGGCCGGCTGCTTCACCTCGAACAGATAGGCCGGCGTCAGCTTGCGGCCGTCCTCGCGGATCCTGCCCGGCCCGAAGCAGTCGTCGTCGGTCGGCATCGCCTTCATGCGGGCGACCGTCGCCGCGCCGTCCGCCTTCGCCGCCGCCGCGCCCAGATCGGCGACCGCCTTCAGGTAGTGCAGCGTGCAGGAATAGTCCCCCGCCTGCGCCATGTTCGGCCACAGCGTCACCTTGGGCGCGATGCGCTTCTGGAACGCGCGCGTGCGCTCGTTGAGGTCCCAGTAGTAGGTTTCGGACAGGCGCGTACCCGCCGCCATCTGGATGCCGATCGAGCGGATGTCGGTGGTGTAGGCCACCAGAGCCGCCAGGTTCATCTTCTGCGTCAGCCCGAACTCATGCGCCTGCTTGACGATGTTGATCAGGTCGGCGCCGGCGCCGCAGATGCCGAGGATCTTCGCCCCCGAAGCCTGCGCCTTCACCAGGAAGGCGGAGAAGTCGGTGGTCTCCGGGAACGGATAGAGCTGCGAGCCCAGCACCTTGCCACCCGCCGCCTCGACGAACTTCGTGGTGTCGCGCTGCGTGGCGGTGCCGAACGCGTAGTTCGGCGTGATGAAATACCATGTGTCGCCGCCGGCCTTCACCATGGCGCCACCGGTGGATTTCGCCTCCATGTAGGTGTCGAACACCCAATGCATCGAGTTGGGCGTGCACGCGCTGCCGGTCACGTCCGAACTCGCCGTGCTGGTGGCGATCATGATCTTGTTCTTCTCCTTGACCACGCCGGCCAGCGCCAGCGCGCAGGAGGTGGCGGCGATGTCGATGATGATGTCCACGCCGCGCTGGTCGAACCACTCGCGCGCCAGCGACACCGCGACATCGGGCTTGTTCTGGTGGTCGGCGGACAGCACCTCGACGTCGAATGCGCCGGCGGCGAACTCCTGCACCGCCTGTTTCGTGCAGGCCACCCCGGTCGGGCCGTTCACGTCGCGATACGGACCGGACATGTCGTTGATCACGCCGATGCGGACGACGGGGCGGGTCTGGGCGCGCAGGCGCGCAGGTACAACGGCAGCGGTGGCCGTGGCGGCAAGCAGCGAACGGCGCGACAGGATCATGACCGGTTCCTTGGCATTTCGTCCGGCACGATAGGGGATGGCAGCGGCAACGCCAATTCGGCCATAATGGGTTGCGATGAGCCCACCGCGGAAGATCGAGTCGGTCCAGGCGCTGCGTGCCGTGGCCGCGCTCAGCATCGCCATTCTGCACGTGCTGCACGACGCGATCGGCCTCGATCCTGGCGGGCTGATGGCGCGCTGGCACGATGCGCTTCCCTGGGCAGCGGGCGTCGACCTGTTCTTTGTCATCTCCGGCTTCGTCATGGTCTACGCGTCGGCCGATTTGTTCGGTCGGCGTGACAGTCCGGCGCGGTTCATGGCGCGACGCCTGATCCGGATCGTGCCGATCTACTGGGCCGCGACGACGCTGTTTCTCGTGGTCGCATTCGCCGCGCCGACCAGCGTCAGCGAGGCCGTCGGCGGCTTTGCCGAGGTGGTGAAGAGCTACGCATTCATCCCGGCGCGGCGATCCAGCGGCCTCATCCAGCCGATCTACAGCCTGGGCTGGACGCTGAACTACGAGATGTTCTTCTACGTCGTGTTCGCTGCGTGCATCTGGCTTCCCCGCCTGCGCGCGGTGGGACTGGTCACCCTGCTGCTCGGCGCGGCCATGGCGCTGCACCGGCTGGTACCCGAGGAAGCCACAGCCCTGGTATTCTGGACCTCGCCGCTGATGGCGGAGTTCCTGTTCGGCATGGCTGTCGCCCTGATTGCAACGACGCGCGTCACGCTGCGAGGATCTTTACGGCTCGGCCTGCTGCTGCTCGCGTCGGCGCTGCTGCTGGTGGCGCACCGATCCGGTTCAAGCAGCTATGCGCCGCTCGCCGTGGGCGTGCCGATGGCGCTGCTGCTGGCAGCCTCAGTGCTGGGACGCGCCGTGCGAATGCCGCGGGCACTGCTGCTGGTGGGCGATGCGTCTTATGCACTCTATCTGGTTCATCCATTCGCGATGCGGCCGGTCGGGCTGATCTGGCAGCGCCTTCACCTCACCGGCCCGGCGGCCGCGGCGGGCTACGTCGTCTGTGCGTTGTTGCTGGCGGTGGCCGGCGCAATCGCTGCGCATCTGTGGTTCGAGCGACCCATCGGCGCCTGGCTGCGCACGCGGCTTGCACGACGCAGCCCGCGTCACGCTCCGCTGCCCACCGCGGCCATCTGATGGAGCCGGCAGCTTCAGTCGAACTCGGTCGGTAGCGCTGGCTCGCGCGCGTGTTCGAACATCCGATGAAGCTGCCAGTCCAGCACGCGGCTGACGGAAAGATCACCCGGCACGTCTTGCTCGGCGAAGAACGCGACCTCGCTGGTCTCCGTTCCGGTGCGCGCCTCGCCGCCGACGATCTCGCAGACGAAGAACAGCTTCCAGATGTGGAAGACATAGTGCGGCAGGTGCGCATGGCGCGCGCGATCCCACACCGCGGCAAGCTTGCCCACGCGCACGTCGAAGCCGCTTTCCTCGCGCACCTCCCTGACCACGCATTCGGCAGGGCTTTCGTTCACGTCGGCCCAACCGCCGGGCAGTGTCCAGCGGCCGCCATCGGCGGCCTCGCGCACCAGCAGGATGCGGCCGTCGCGGAACACCGCGCCGCGCACGTCCACCTTCGGCGTGGCGTAGCCGGTCT
The DNA here is from genome assembly GCA_963812075.1 of uncultured Alphaproteobacteria bacterium. Classification (GTDB taxonomy): domain Bacteria; phylum Pseudomonadota; class Alphaproteobacteria; order Acetobacterales; family Acetobacteraceae; genus JAMXLO01. The sequence continues at coordinate 462,224 of CAWETN010000007.1, read as the reverse complement.
CCGCGGCAAACAGCGATTCCAGATGCCCCGCGTCCAGTCCGACGTGCTTGGCGACGATCTCAGCGGCGATCGCGCGCAGCCGTTCGTAGCGCTCGCGGTCGTAGGGGTCACGCGAAAAGGTCAGGCCGATCTGCGCGATCGCCTGGACCTCGCGGGCCCATACCAGCCAGCGCGGCTCGGACGTCATGCCGGGTCCAGCCGCTTCTCGAAGAACACGCTGGTGGCGATCGCGGCTGGCGCCATCGCGGCATAGGTGCCGAATGCGGCGCAGTCGCGGAAGCCCGCGCGGGTGTAGAGCCGCATCGCCGCCTGCTGCCGATCGCCGGTCTCGAGCCGCAGCGCCGGCAGACGGGCACCGCGCGCCTCCGCCTCGATGCGCGCCAGCAGCGCCTGCGCCACGCCGCGCCCGCGCGCCGCATTGCGCACATACATGCGCTTCACCTCGGCGAAGTCGGTGAACAGGGCCACCCCGCCGCAGCCGACGGCCTCCCCCTCCAGTCGCGCCAGGAAAAACCGGACGTGCGGCTGAAAGATCGCGTCGAGCGCCAGGCCGTGCCGCTGCTCCGGCGGATACTCCGCCGACAGCACCTGTTCGAGTTCGCTCACCAACTCGGCCACCTCCTGGGTGGGCGCGGGTACCATCTCGATCAGAATCGCTTCGCCGCCGTTCATATCGTCAGGTTAGTCTTGACGCAGCCCAGCCGTCAAGCTAGCCTTGACGAAAATGCGGGGGCGCCATGGTGTCCAGGCCTAGACGACGGTTGCGCTGTTCGTTCTGCGGCAGGTCCGAGCGCGAGGTGGCCAAGCTGCTCGCCGGCCCCAAGGTGCACATCTGCGACGCCTGCGTCGGCGTCTGCAATGCGATCCTCGAGGCGACGCCGCAGGCCTTCGCCGGCTGGGACGCGATGACCGACGACGACCTGCTCGCCTCGCTGAAGCCGGCGGCGGCCAGCGTCGAAGGCACCCGCGCCGTGCTGCGCTCGCAGGTCGACGTGCTGCGCCGACGCGGCGTCAGCTGGGAGCTCATCGGCGGCGCCCTGGGCGTCTCGCGCCAGGCGGCCTGGGAGCGCTTCGCCGGCTGATATGCGATGATCGCTGCATGACCATCCAGATCGCCGTCCGCCGCCTGCCGCACAACGGCGACCTGCCGTTGCCGGCCTACGCCACCGCCGGCGCGGCGGGCATGGACCTGCTTGCGGCGGTCGCCGCACCGGTGACCATCGAACCGGGCGGGCGCGCGCTGATCCCCACCGGCCTCGCGGTCGCGCTGCCGGCCGGCTACGAGTTGCAGATCCGGCCCCGCTCCGGCCTCGCGCTGCGCCACGGCGTCGTGCTGCCCAACAGCCCGGGCACGATCGACGAGGACTATCGTGGCGAGATCCAGGTCATCGTGCTGAACGCCGGCGACGCGCCGTTCACAGTCGAGCGCGGCGCGCGTATCGCCCAGGCGGTGCTCGCACCGGTTGTGCGCGCCCGTTGGCACGAGGTGGACAGCCTGGACACCACCAGCCGGAACGAGGGCGGGTTCGGCTCCACGGGACGCTGATCCGCCGTCACACGATTGCCACGCCCCCGGGGGGTGACTTGGCGCACCGCGCCGGGGTAACTGGGCAGGCCGCAACCCCCATCCGAGGCCGATGTCAGCGACGATCCCCCCCGCCCTCGCCGAGGGAAGGCGCCTGCCGAACGCATGGGATGCGGCGGCGATCCTGTGGGTGGTCGCTGCACTTATCGGAATCGCGCACGAGGCGCCCGGCACGTTCGAACGGATCGACGCGCCGCAGGCGCTGGCCGTCAGCCTCGATCCGATCCATCTGCCGGACTACGCGCTGCGCACCACGATGCGGATGTTCGCCGCCCTGGTGGCGTCGCTGCTGTTCACCTTCCTCTATGCCACCGCCGCCGCGAAGAGCCGGCGTGCGGCGCTGATCCTGGTGCCGATCCTGGACATCCTGCAGTCGGTGCCGATCCTCGGCTTCCTGAGCTTCACCGTGGTGTTCTTCATGAGCCTGTTCCCCGGCCGCGTGCTGGGGCTGGAGCTGGCGGCGATCTTCGCCATCTTCACCAGCCAGGCGTGGAACATGGCGTTCAGCCTGTACCAGTCATTGAAGACCGTGCCGGGTGATCTGAAGGAGGCGGCGGACAGCTTCCACCTCACCGCCTGGCAGTGCTACTGGCGGCTCGAAGTGCCGTTCGCCATTCCGGGCCTGGTGTGGAACACCATGATGTCGATGTCGGGTGGCTGGTTCTTCGTCGTGGCGTCCGAGGCGGTTTCGGTCGGCGATAACTCCTGGAAGCTGCCGGGCATCGGCTCCTACGTCGCGCTGGCGCTGGAACAGCGCGACATCCGCGCCGTCTGCTACGCCATCCTTGCCATGCTGGCGGTGATCCTGGCGTACGACCAGCTGCTGTTCCGGCCGCTGGTGGCGTGGTCCGCCAAGTTCCGCTTCGAGACCACCGCGGGAGCGACCGCCGAGGACCCCTGGCTGCTGCGGCTGATGCGGCGCACGCGGCTACTCAGCCGGCTGGCCGATGCGGTTGGCGACACGGTCTCTGCTCTCGGCGGGCTGCCGCTCACGCTCCGGCTCCGCCGTGGTGTGCCGGTCGCGCGGTCGTCGCGCGTATCAGACGTCGTCTGGTTCGGCCTGCTCGTCGTGGTCTTGGTGTGGGCACTGACGAAGATCATCGGATTCGTCGCCGCCGAGCTCAGCTTCGGCGATCTCGCAACGGCGCTCGGGCTGGGCCTGCTCACGCTGATCCGAGTTGCGGTGCTGATGGCGCTGGCGAGCCTGCTGTGGGTGCCGGTCGGCGTCTGGATCGGACTGCGCCCGGTCTGGGCGCGGCGCGCGCAGCCACTGGCACAGTTCCTTGCAGCCTTCCCCGCCAACCTGCTGTTCCCGCCGGTCGTGCTGTTCATCGTGTACTTCCAGCTCAGCGCCGATATCTGGCTGACCCCGCTGATGGTGCTGGGCACGCAGTGGTACATCCTGTTCAACGTCATCGCCGGGGCGGCGGCGTTTCCTGGCGACCTGCGCGAGGCGGCCAGCAACTTCCGCATCGGCGGCTGGCTGTGGTGGCGCAAGGTGATGATCCCCGGCATCCTGCCATACTACGTGACCGGCGCGATCACCGCCTCGGGCGGGTCATGGAACGCCGCGATCGTCGCCGAAGTGGCGTCGTGGGGCGATACCAAGCTGACAGCGCACGGCCTCGGTGCCTATATCGCGGCGGCGACCGAGCGCGGCGACATGGCACGCGTCGTGCTGGGCGTGGTGGTGATGTCGGGCTTCGTGCTGCTGTTCAACCGCCTGCTGTGGCGGCCGCTGTACGCCTATTCGGAACGCCACCTGAAACTGGGCTGATCGAGGAGCCGCGCATGGACACCGTTGTCGGCCAGCAGTCGCTGCTCGAGGTCAGGGGCTGCCGGCAGGCCTATCACAAGGAGGCGAACGCCGACCTCGTGGTGCTCGACGACGTCAACCTGAGCCTGCGCGAGGGCGAGATGGTGGCGCTGCTGGGCCGTTCGGGCTCCGGCAAGTCGACGCTGCTGCGCATCGTCGCCGGCCTGCTGACACCCACCGCGGGCGAAGTGCTGTGGCGCGACAGGCCGATGCACGGGCCGGCCGAGGGCGTCGCCATGGTGTTCCAGAGTTTCGCGCTGTTTCCCTGGCTGACGGTGCAGGAGAACGTCGAACTCGGGCTCGAGGCGCGCGGCGTGGCCCGCAGCGAGCGTGAGAGCCGCGCCGAGGCGGCGATCGACCTGATCGGTCTCGGTGGGTTCGAGAGCGCCTATCCCAAGGAGCTGTCCGGCGGCATGCGCCAGCGCGTGGGGCTGGCGCGCGCGCTGGTGGTGCACCCCGATCTGCTGCTGATGGACGAGCCGTTCAGCGCGCTGGACGTGCTGACCGCGGAGAACCTGCGCACCGACCTGATCGACCTGTGGTCGGAGGGCAAGCTGCCGGTACGGTCGGTGCTGATGGTGACCCACAACATCGAGGAGGCGGTGCTGATGTGCGATCGCATCCTTGTGTTCGCCTCGAACCCCGGCCGGGTCGCGAACGAGCTGCGGGTGCCGTTCCCCCATCCGCGCAATCGCCTGGACCCGGCCTTCCGCCAGCTGGTGGATGACATCTACGGACTGATGACCCGCCGACCCAAGCCAAGCGTCCGCGCCGCGCCGCCGCCGGCCACCATCGCGGTGCCGCTGCAGCGTGTCGGCACCAACCAGATGGCCGGTCTGATGGAGGCGCTGGCGGGGCCACCCTACAATGGCCGCGCCGACCTGCCGGCGCTCGCGGCGGCGCTGCAATACGAGGTGGACGAGTTGCTGCCGCTCGGCGAGACATTGCAGCTGTTGCACTTCGCGGTGCTGGAGGAAGGCGACATCACGCTGACCGAGGACGGCCGCCGCTTTGTGGAGGCCGACACCGACGACCGAAAGCGGTTGTTCGCCGCCGCGCTGCTCGCCTCGGTGCCGCTGGCGCGCATGGTGCGGCAGGTGCTGGACGAGCGCTGGAACCACCGCGCCTCGGCCGTACGGTTTCGTGATGAGCTGGAAGATCACATGTCGCCGGAATACGCCGAGGACACGTTGCGCACCCTGATCGCCTGGGGACGCTATGCCGAGCTGTTCAGCTACGACGAGGAGGCAGAGCAGTTCAGCCTGGAGGATATCGAATAGTGCAGTTCGCCCTACATGAACGCCTGATCCTCGGCCAGGGACCGCGACGCCACGGACCTGGCAGAGGCCCCGGCGACAGCGTGGGAGACGTGCGAGCTCACCATCCTGATGCCGTGCCTGAACGAGGCGGAGACGCTGGCGCGCTGCATCACCAAGGCGCGCAACTTCCTGATCCGCAGCGGCATCGTCGGCGAGGTGCTGATCGCCGACAACGGCAGCACCGACGGCTCGCAGCAGATTGCCGAGGTCCAGGGCGCCCGGGTTGTCCCGATCCGCGAGAAGGGCTACGGCAGCGCCCTGCTGGGCGGCATCCGCGCCGCGCGCGGTCGCTACGTCGTGATGGGCGATTCCGACGACAGCTACGATTTCAGCCGGCTCGACGGTTTCGTCGAGAAGCTGCGGGCCGGCTATCAGCTGGTAATGGGCAACCGGTTCCGTGGCGGCATCGCGCCCGGCGCCATGCCGCCGCTGCATCGCTACCTCGGCAACCCGGTGCTGAGCACCATCGGACGCATGTTCTTCCGCAGCCCGTGCGGCGACTTCCACTGCGGCCTGCGCGGCTTCGACCGCCAGGCGATCCTGGCGCTCGACCTGCAGGCGCCGGGCATGGAATTCGCCAGCGAGATGGTGGTGAAGGCGACGCTGCGCCGGCTGCGCATGGCCGAAGTGCCGACGACGCTGTCGCCCGACGGACGCTCACGCGCCGCCGCATCTGAAGAGCTGGCGCGACGGCTGGCGGCACCTGCGCTTCCTGCTGCTGTTCAGCCCGCGCTGGCTGTTCCTGCTGCCCGGGCGCGGCGCTGTTCCTGACGGGCCTGGCGATGATGGTCTGGCTGTTGCCGGCGCCGCGGCACTTCGCGGGCGTGACGCTCGACATCCACACGCTGTTCTACGCCGCGCTCGCCGTGGTGGTGGGCTTCCACTCGATGCTGTTCTGGATGTTCACCAAGGTCTACGGCATGCGCGAGGGCATCGTGCCGCCCGATCCGCGGTTCGACGCGGTGATGCGACTGGTGACGCTGGAGGTGGGGCTGATCGCCGGCGGGCTGCTGCTGCTGATCGGTCTCGGTCTCGGCATCTACGCGCTGAGCGCGTGGGGCAGCGTGGAGTTCGGCGTGCTCGCGCCGGAACGCGCGATGCGGATGGTCATCCCGTCGGGCACCGCGATCCTGCTGGCGTTCCAGATCGCCTACGGGGCGTTCTTCCTCAGTGTGCTGGAGATCAGGTCCGACCGCATCCGTGCCTGAGGCTGGCCGCGATGAAGCCCGGTTGTCGTCCGCGCCGGGCCGGCCGATGATGGCCGCCAGGCGAAGGGCGGCAGCACGATGCGGATCGGCTTTGTCGGCACCGGAACGATGGGGACGCCGATCGCCGGCTGCCTGATCCGCGCCGGCCATTCCCTGTCGGTCTATGATCGCCGCCCGGAGGCCACCGCGGCTCTGCGTGCGCAGGGTGCGGTGTGCGCCGACAGCGCCTTTGCCGCCGCGCGCGCCAGCGAGGTCGTGTTCACCTCGCTGCCCGGTCCCGCCGAATTCGAGGCGGCGATGCTGGAACCGCAGACCGGTATCCTGGCCGGGCTGCGACCTGGGGCGCGCGCATATCGACCTGACCACCAATGCGCCGGAGACCGTTGCCCGCGTCGCCGAGGCCTGCCGGGCACGCGGGATCGAACTGATCGATGCGCCGGTCAGCGGCCGCCCGCCGACGATGACCGTGATGATCGGCGCCGGCGACGCCGCCTTTGCGAAATACCGGCCATTGTTCGAGGCGATCGCCGCCAACGTCTTCCATGTCGGCCCGAGCGGCGCCGGCGCGACCGCCAAGCTGGTGACCCAATATCTGGGCTATACCAACTTCATCGCCGCGATCGAGGGAATGCTGGTCGCCGCCAAGGCCGGGGTCGATCTCGACACGCTGGCACGGATCGTGCCGGTCAGCGCCGGGCAGAGCCGCACCTTCGACAACATTGCCCGCGGCGTGTTCCCGCGCACGTTCGCTGCCGGCGGCACGCTCGACATCGTCGCCAAGGATGTAGAGCTCGCCTGCGCAGCTTGCCCGCGACTGTCGGTGCGCCGGCGACGCTCGGCGCGCTCGCCTCCGATATCTACAAGCGCGCCCAGGCGCAGGCTGGGGCCAGGAGGGCTTTCCGATCGTCGCCCAGGTGCTCGAGGCGATGGCCGGGGACGAATTGCGCACCAGAGAGGCCGCCAAAGGATGAGCGGCGATCGCGTCGCCCGGCTGCTGCTGACCCAGGAGATCGCGGAATTCCTCTATGCCGAGGCCGAACTGCTCGACGAGCGGCGCTACGACGACTGGCTGGCGCTGCTCGCCGACGACATCCGCTACTGGATGCCGATGCGGCGCAACGTCAAATTCGGCGACACCGAGCGCGAATTCACCCGCGAGGCCGAGGACATCGCCTGGTTCGACGAGGGCAAGGAGACGCTGACCCGCCGCGTCCGGCAGATCCAGACCGGCATCCACTGGGCCGAGGAGCCGCAATCGCGCATCGCGCATCTGGTCGTCGAACGTGCAGCTGCTGGAGGCGACGCCGGATGCCGACAGCCCGCACGAGGTCACGACGAAATGCCGGTTCCTGATCTACCGCAACCGCGTCGAGACCGAGACCGACCTCCTCGTCGGCAAGCGCGAGGACACGCTGCGCCGGGCACGGCGACGGCTGGCTGATCGCGCGGCGCAAGATCATCCTCGACCAGAACGTGCTGCTGACCAAGAACCTGACGTTTTTCTTCTGAACGGAGGAACGACGATGGCGATGAACGGAACACGGGGTTATCGTCCCGGCCTCGTCGATCTCGCGACCGGGCAGATCAGCCGCGAGATCTTCGTCAACGACGACATCTACGCCCAGGAGCAGGAGCGCGTCTTCGCCCGCTCGTGGCTGTTTGTCGGGCATGAAAGCCAGATCCCCAACCCCGGCGACTTCTTCGTCTCGCGCATGGGCGAGGAGTCGGTGATCCTGTGCCGCGACCGCGCCGGCGCGGTCCACGTCTTCCTCAATTCCTGCCGGCACCGCGGCATGAAGGTGTGCCGCTACGACGACGGCAACACCACCGTCTTCACCTGCCCCTATCACGGCTGGAGCTACGGCACCGACGGCGCGCTGGTCGGCGTGCCGTATTTCCGCGAGGCCTATCATTCCGAGCTCGACAAGGCAGAAATGGGGCCTCGTCGAGGTCGCGCAGCTGTGCTGCTACAAGGGCACGGTCTGGGCCAACTGGGACGCCACGCGCCGCCGTTCCTCGAATATCTCGGCGAATTCCACCGCTTTCTCGACCTCATCCTCGACGGCTGGGACGGCCGCGAGGGCCAGGCCGAGCTGCTGGGCGGCGTGCAGAAATGGCTGATCCCGTGCAACTGGAAATTGCCGGCGGAGAACTTCAGCGGCGACACCTACCACAACATCTCGCACCGCTCGGTCGACCTGGTCGGCGCGGGCCCGAGCGGGCGCAGCCGGCGCGACTACGGCGAGCTCAACGTGGCCCGCAAGCTGCACGTCGCGATTCCCGATCGCGGGCACCAGACGATCACCTACATGCTGCCCAAGGATCACCAGCCGCAGGCCGCCTATCAGAACTCGCCCGAGGTCGCCGAGTATTTCCGCCACTGCGAGGAGGAGCGGCGGCGGCGCCCGGGAGCCAATGCGCGGCTGATCGGCGCGCCGGGCGAAATCTTCCCCAACGTCGCGCTGCTGCCGCGCCAGCCGCGCACGCTGGCGGTGTGGCACCCAGCAGCGCGCACCAGACCGAGGTGTGGCGCTTCTTCTTCGTCGACCGCGATGCGCCGCAGCAGGTCAAGAACTTCCTGCGCGACTACTACATCCGCTACTCCGGTCCGGCCGGCATGACCGAGCAGGACGACATGGAGAACTGGAACTACGCCCATGCCGCCAGCCGCGGCATGATCGCCCGTCGCCATCCCTATACCTACGAGATGGGGATCGGCCACGCGATCGAGGACTACGAGTGGGACGGGCTCCGGATGCCGGGACGGGTCATCGACTCACCAAGGCACAGGCGAGCGAGGAGCCGATGCGCAACCTCTACCGCCGCTGGGCGCAGTTCATGGCGGCCGACAGCTGGGACCAACTTATGACGTGGCGCACTCCGCCACGCGAGGTCAGGGCAGCGGAGTGAGCGATCCGATCAACGTCCGGGAACTCGCCGTCGGCACGCGCGTGATGCTGGGCACCGGCGCCGAGGTCGAGATCGTCGACAATCCGCAAGACGGCGTGTGGCTGTTCGCCCGCTATCTGTCGTCGGTCGATGATCCCGGAATGGTCGGGGCGGAGGAGATGGTCTTCGCACAGGACGTCGTCGAAGTGCGACCGTAGGGTTCGCCTATTGCTGCGTCTGGATCGGTGCGCAGTTCGTCCGCCCCGACGCGACACAGTCCTGGATCTGCGCCGCCTGATTGAGCCGGTGCATGATGAACAGCACGGCCACGATCATCGCGACCAGCGCCAGCAGCCCGACCAGGGCGCGACGCGGGCTCGGTTCCGGCGGGCCGCTTTCGCTCACGTGCCGACCTTCATCGTTCGACCGTCAAGGCGTCCTCCGCCTCGGCCCATTCATTGAGCAGGGTGTAGCCGATGCCCAGCAGTACGGGCCCCAGGAAGATCCCCAGCAGGCCGAACGCGATCGCGCCGCCCAGCACACCCAGCACGGTCAGCAGGAACGGCAGTTGCGCCCCGCGCGCGATGAACCACGGCCGGATCACCGAGTCGGCACCCGACACGGCGACCACGCCATAAATCGCCAGGAAGATTCCCCAGCCGAGATGTCCAGTACCCATCAGCCAGAGCGATGCAGGGATCCACACCAGTGGCGCGCCGATCGGCAGCACGGCGAGGAAGCCCGCCACCGCGCCCAACAACACCGGGCGCGGCACGCCGGACAGCCACAGCCCGAACGCGGTCAGCATGCCCTGCACGATCGCGGTCAGCAGGATGCCATAGACCACGCCGCGCACCGTGGCGCCGGTGACCGCGATCAGTCGGTCCGCCCGCGCGCCGGCGATGCGGTGCAGGATGATGCGCAGGCGCGCCGCGATCGGCTCGCCGTACAGGTAGAAGAAGAACGCGATGAACAGCGCCAGCACGAACAGCAGCACGCCGTTGGCGAGGCCCAGCAGAAGGCCCAGGCCGCCCTCCAGCACGATGCCGAAATACGGCCGCAGCGCCTCGACCATGACACTGATGTCGGCCGCCCAGCGGTTCCACAGATCGCCGAACGTCTGGCCGACCAGCGGGATCGTCGTACACCCAGTCGGGCGCGCCCGGCAGGCCGGCGCGCAGCGCGTCCTCGATGATGCCGCGCAGCTTGTTCACGTCGTCGGCGCCCCCCGGTGCCGCCAGTGCCAGCGGCAGCACCAGCACGACCGCGGTGAGCGCCACCATCACGCCCGCCGCGGCGCCGCGACGCAGCCGGGCCTGCAGGCGCAGCCACTCGCAGACCGGCCAGGTGGTGAACACCAGGATCGCCGCCCACAGCAGCGCCGAGAAGAACGGATAGAGCACCAGCACGCAGCCGACGCCAATGCCGCCCAGCAGCAAGGCCAACAGCACGCGCTCCGCGGTCATGCGCTGGTCAATCCTCCCCGCCGCTTGTAGCTTCCCGTCGCGATTCCGGGGAGGGTCCGCCATGCCGCGCCTGGCTGCCAATCTGTCCATGATGTTCAACGAGGTGCCATTCCTCGACCGCTTCGCCGCCGCCCGCCGCGCGAACTTCGACGGCGTCGAGTTCCTGTTCCCCTACGAGCACCCTGCGGCGGAATTGCGCAAGCGGCTGGACGGCGAGGGCCTGACCCAGGCGCTGTTCAACATGCCGCCCGGCGACTGGTCGAAGGGCGAGCGCGGCCTCGCCAGCCTGCCCGGCCGGCAGGCGGAGTTCCGCGACGGCACCAAGCAGGCGCTCGACTACGCCGAGGCGCTGGGCTGCAAGCTGGTGCACTGCATGGCGGGGATCGTACCGGCGGGCGTGCCGCAGGTGACAGCGGCCAGCGTCTACGCTGCGAACCTGGCCTGGGCGGCAGAGCAGGCGAAGCCGCGCGGCGTGACGCTGATCATCGAGCCGATCAACCACCGCGACATGCCCGGCTACTTCCTCAACACCGAGGCGCAGGGCGCGGCGGTGGTCGAGGCGATCGGCCGGGACCGGCTGGGCCTGCAGTTCGACGTGTACCACTGCCAGACCACCGAGGGCGACATCACCAAGCGGATGGAGCAGTTCCTGCCGGTGATCGCCCACATGCAGATCGCCGACGTGCCCGCCCGCAACGAGCCCGGCACCGGCGAGATCGGCTGGCGGTTCGTGTTCCGCCGGATGGACGAACTTGGTTATCGCGGCTGGGTCGGATGCGAATACCGGCCGGCCGGAGACACCGTCGCCGGACTGACGTGGCGGCAGGAATTCGGAGTTTGAATCAGTCCCCAGGGGAGGCATGACATGAAGATCGGATTTATCGGCCTGGGCATCATGGGTCGTCCCATGGCGCTGAACCTGCAGAATGCGCAGCACTCGCTGGTGGTGCATGATCGCTTCGCGGTCCCCGACGACGTCCGCGCGGTGTCGGAGGTCGAGCAGGACAGCAAGACGGTCGCCGCGAGGTCCGAGGTGGTGATCGTGATGGTCCCCGACACGCCCGACGTCGAGGACGTGCTGTTTGCCCCGGGCGGCGTGGCCGAAGGCCTGAAGCCCGGCACGCTGGTGATTGACATGTCCTCGATCAGCCCGATCGAGACCAAGGCATTCGCCAAGAAGATCAATGCCCTGGGCTGCGACTATCTGGACGCGCCGGTGTCCGGCGGCGAGGTCGGCGCGAAGCAGGCCTCGCTGACCATCATGGTCGGCGGCCCCGACGCGGCGTTCGCCCGCGCCAAACCGCTGTTCGACGTGATGGGCAAGAATATCACCCATGTCGGGCCGGAGAACGGCGACGGCCAGACCTGCAAGGTGGCCAATCAGATCGTCGTCGCGTTGAACATCCAGGCCGTGTCGGAGGCGCTTGTTTTTGCGGCAAAGGCGGGCGCCGATCCGGCCAAGGTACGGGCGGCGCTGATGGGCGGCTTCGCCGCTTCGCGCATCCTGGAGGTGCACGCCGAGCGCATGCTGAACGGCAACTTCAATCCGGGCTTCCGCATCCGGCTGCACCAGAAGGACCTGAACTTGGCCCTGTCGGCGGCGAAGGAACTGGGTCTGTCACTCCCCAACACGGCGACGGCGCAGCAGATGTTCTCGTCCTGTGCTGCGCATGGTGGGGCGGATCTCGACCATTCGGCACTGATCCTGGCGATCGAGGGCCTCGCCGACTTCTCCATTCGTGGCAAAAGTTGATCGCGTCGGTTGTGCGAGACGGAGTCGCAATAGATGGAAAGGGGTTGATATTACGAGCGTGCCGGCCATAAGGTTGACCGCTCGTCCCGATTCTGAGACTCCGGCGATGCACGCCGGGATTGCGGGCGCGAGGCCAAGGGGAAGGCCCGGATGTCCATGCGCTTCACCGAGATCGGCCAGCAGTTGCGTGCCTACCGGTTGGAATCCGGGTTACGCGCGGAGGAGATCGCCGCTCGCCTGGGAGTTCTCCCGGGCGGCGCTGTATCGCTACGAAAAAGGCGAGGTCATCAAACTCGACACCATCAAGCGGCTGGCCGAGTTGCTCAAGATATCGCCGCTGTCGCTGCTGGGGATCGGCGTCGAGTACTACAACCGGCCGATCGGTTACTTCGAGCGCCTCCGCCAGGTCGAGGAAACCGCCGATCAGATTCTGCAGCTTTCCGGGTCGGTCTGCTATCTGACCACGTCGGATGCCTATGACAACGCGCTGGCACAGGCGTTCGAGGAGCAATCCCAGCAGCTTCCCTCCGAGCACACGGCGATGCGCTCGATGGCTGAACAGGTGCTGGGGATCCTCACGGCGCGCAAGCGAATGTATGTGACGCGGCGCCCGACCATCATCGCCATGCTCACCCTGTCCTCGGTGCGGCGCATCCTGGACCTGGGCGTGGCAGGCGGTGGGCAGCTGTCCGACCGGCTGCGCCGCGCCTGCCGCGAGATCGCGCTCGCCGAGGTCGAGAACATCGCCGCACTGATGGAGGCCGAGCCGATGGGCCTCCAGTTCGGCCTGCTGACCGGGACGGAGCCCTCCTCGGGGTTCGAGATTCTGAAGGCGCGCGACCGGGTCAGCCTGGCGATGAATCCGTTCCGCCCGGACGCGCACCCTTCGGCGCACACCGGCGTGGCGATGATCACCGGCGCCGACGAGGCGATCGCCGCGCATCAGCGCGTGGCGGAGGCCTACTGGCGCGAGGCAGTGAAGGGGCCGGCCGGGGCGGCGCGGCTGCGGCAGATGGTCGCGGACGCGACCGTGAGCTGACCGGGTGTAGGCGCTGCGGCATCGCGTCTCTATGCTGCGGCGCATGGCGGCCCGCAGCGTCCCTCCCCTTCCCGTGCATCCGGATGTCGAGATCTGCTCCGAGCTGCGCGTCTGGGACGGCCGTTTTCCGCTGGACCTGGTGCGCTTCCGCCACCGCCGCTTCGACGGCACTAAGTCCGGCGAGCGCACCTGGGAGCTGTGGCGGCGCGGCCGTGCTGCGGCGGTTCTGCCATACGATCCGGCGGCGGATGTGGTGGTGCTGATCGAGCAGTTCCGGCTGCCGGCACTTGTCGCCGGCATCGACCCGGTGCTGGTGGAGCTGCCAGCCGGCCTATGCGACGACGGCGAGGTGCCCGAGACCACCGCCCGCCGGGAGATGCTCGAGGAGATGGCGCTGACGGTCGGTGAGTTGCGCCGCATCGGCGGCTTCCTGCTCAGCCCGGGCGGCGCGGACGAGCTGTGCGAACTCTATGTCGGCCGGGTGAGCGCCCCGGGCGCGGACGCCGCCGGCATCGCCGGCCATGGTGGCATGGCCGCCGAGAACGAGGACATCCGGGTGCGGGTCTGGCCAACGGACCGCGCCATCGCGGCGGCGCTGGACGGCCGGATGGCCAACCCAATCGCGACAATCGGCCTGCTGTGGCTCGCCGCCCGGCGGGAGGCACTGCGCAAGGAGTGGCTGGCAGCATGACGGACAAGCTGTTTCTCGACGATCCGCGGCTGCGGTCGGCGACCGGCACGGTGCTGGCGAGTGGGGCTGACGGCATCCTGCTCGACCGCACGGTGTTCTACGCCCGCTCCGGCGGCCAGCCGGGCGATGTCGGCGTGCTGCGCTGGGCGGGCGGCGAGACCGCGATCGCGGATACGGTGAAGGGCGAGGGCGAGACCATCCTGCATGTACCCGCGCCAGGCGCCGCGTTGCCGCCGGTCGGCGTGGCGGTGGAGGGCGAGATCGACTGGGACCGCCGCTACCGGCTGATGCGGATGCACACGGCGATGCACCTGCTGTGCAGCCTGATCAAGGGCGCGGCGGTGACCGGGGGCTCGGTCGGCGCCGACCGCTCGCGGCTGGACTTCGACCTGCCCAACCCGCCGCCCAAGGAGCAGATCGAGGCTGGGCTGAACGCGCTGATCGAGGCGGATCACCCGGTGCGGATCGAGTGGGTGGACGAGACGGTGCTGGACGCCGATCCGGGGCTGGTGCGCACGATGTCGGTGGCGCCACCGCGCGGGACGGGACGGTTGCGGCTGATGCGGATCGGCGAGGACGGCGCGCTGGTGGACCTGCAGCCGTGCGGCGGCACGCACGTCGCGCGGACCGGGGAGATCGGGCGGATCTCGGTGGTGAAGATCGAGAACAAGGGACGGCAGAACCGGCGCATCATCATCGCGCCGGCGGGGTAGCGGGGGACAGAGAGGGACAGAGAGGCCCCGCTTCGCTCGCGGGAGGGGCCATGAGGTGGGGCGTCGCGCCCGCCGTCACCGCGAGGCCGTGACATGACGCGCACTCGCACGCGAGGTCGCCACCGCACCGATAAAGCGCGGCAGGACCTCCGAGGCGGGCCGTGCCATCGGCCCGGCGGTCCAACTCCGGATTTCTTCGTCAAGGCGGCAGGTCACTCGCCCGTCGTTCGCGCCCTTAACGCCGCGCTGGGCGATGTGCCTCTCGCTCGTCGCACGTTCGGAGGTGACCGCCATCGCTGGGTCGATGCCACCGCAAAGAATAGGCGCTGTCGACGCAATCCGGCCTGGCGTCGCTCGCCGTCCTTCTGGAGTGCGCCAACGCTGGCAGAACCCAGGCAACTTCTCAGCCCGCGCAACAACGTCTCACCAACTCGCATGCTGGGACGGCAACGGACACCGAGCTGGCTGTCCCGCCGATTGACTCCCTGCCGCCCGTATCGACACTGCACCGCCGCAGCGGCAAAGGGGAACGACGATGGAACCGCTTGTGACGACCGACTGGCTCGCCGCGGAACTCGGCAAGCCCGACCTCGTGGTGTTCGACGCCACGAAATATCTGCCGAACGAGGACAAGGACGGCCGTGCCGAGTATTGCCGCGCCCACATTCCCGGCGCGCGCTACTTCGACATCGACCAGGTGGCCGATCCCGACACCGACCTGCCGCACATGGTCCCTACCCCCGGCCGCTTCGCCAACCTGATGTCCAGCCTCGGCGTCTCCAACGCCGCCCGGGTGGTGTTCTACGACCAGAAGGGCCTGGCCTCGGCGGCGCGCGGCTGGTGGCTGATGGGCCTGTTCGGCCACGACAACGCCGCAGTGCTCGACGGCGGCCTGCCGAAATGGCTGCGCGAGGGCCGCCCCGTAGAGGACGACGACCCCCCTGCCCCGCATCCCACCGCCTATCGCCCCGACCACCGCGCGGCGCGTCTGCGCGGCATCGGCGACGTGCTGGCGAACGTGACGACGCAGGCGGAACTGGTGCTGGACGCCCGTGCCGCCGGCCGCTTCACCGGCGAGGTCCCCGAGCCGCGCGCCGGCATGCGCTCCGGCCACATCCCGGGCTCCGCCAGCCTCCCCTACACCGACCTGCTGAATGCCGACGGCACGTTTCGCCCGGCCGATGCGGTGCGCGCACGGCTGGCGCAGGCCGGCGTCGATGGCGCGCGCCCGGTGGTGACGAGCTGCGGCTCCGGCGTGACCGCCTGCATCCTGACGCTGGGCCTGCGGCTCGCCGGCTTGCCCGAGGGTGCCGTCTACGACGGGTCGTGGACCGAATGGGGCGGCCGCGCCGACACACCAGTCGCCACAGGCCGGGCATGACCGACCCGCCGAAGCGTGGCTTCCGCACCCGGCTGTCGCACACCGGCCGCGCCGGCAAGCGCGTGCACGGCTTCGTCAATCCGCCGCTGCTGCGCGGTTCCACCGTGCTGTATCCGACGGTGGCCGAGCGGCGCGCGATGGCGGCGCGGCGCGACGAGCGGCTGCTGACCTACGGGCTGGGCGGGTCAGAGACGCACTGGGCGCTCGAGGACGTCATCGCCGAAGTGGAAGGCGGCACGCGCTGCGCCATCGTCTGCTCGGGGCTCGCCGCGGTGACGACGCCGCTGCTGGCGTTCCTCAAGAGCGGCGAGCACTGCCTGGTGCCGGACAGCGTCTACGGCCCGGCGCGCAGCTTCTGCGACGGCGTGCTGAAACGCTTCGGCGTGGAGACCACCTACTACGACCCGGTGATCGACGAGGCCGGCATCGCCGCGCTGCTGCGGCCGAACACCACGGTTGTGTATACGGAGAGCCCCGGCAGCCACACCTTCGAGGTGCAGGACGTGCCGGCGATCGCGCGCGCCGCGCACGCGCATGGGGCCAAGGTGCTGATGGACAACACCTGGGGCATCCATCACTTCCAGCCGTTCACGCACGGCGTCGATGTGTCGATCCAGGCGGCGACGAAGTATCCCGCGGGCCACTCCGATGTCCTGATCGGCAGCGTCACGGTGAACTCGGACGCCGACTGGCACACGCTGCACGCGACGATGCGCGGCCTCGGTCAGTATGCCAGTCCGGACGATTGCTGGCTGACGCTGCGCGGCATGCGCACGATGGGCGTGCGGCTGGCGCAGCAGATGGACAGCGGCATCGAGGTGGCGCACTGGCTCAGCCGGCGGCCGGAGGTGAAGCAGGTGCTGCACCCGGCGCTGCCGGGCGCGCCGGGTCACGCGATCTGGAAGCGCGATTTCTCCGGCGCGTGCAGCCTGTTCGGCGTCGAGTTCCGGCCGGAGTATTCGGTGGAAAGCACGCACGCGTTCGTCGAGGCGCTGGAGCTGTTCGGCATCGGCGCGTCGTGGGGCGGTTTCGAGAGCCTGGCGCTGCCGACGACGGGGTTCGTTACGCGCACGGCAAGTGCCAGCAGGTTCGACGGCCCGCTGGTGCGGCTGCATATCGGGCTGGAGGACGTCGCCGACCTGATCGCCGATCTGGAACATGGTCTGGAGGTGATGCGCAGCCACGGACACGCATAACACCTTATTTGTAACTCAAGCGGCCCTGTCCCTGTGCTGCCGGCAGCGGTACCTGCATGCGTCTGGTGCGGCGCGTCGGAGCGCTTGATTTGCCGACGCTCAGACTGACGCTGTGCTGGCTGCGCGAGATGTTCGAGGAATGGCGGGCGATCGCTACACCATCGCCACCGGCCGCACCGGCGACCCGGTCGCGCCGCGGAACTTGGTCGCCAGCAGGATGAAGCAGAAGCTGCCCACGCCGTCGCGCGCCAGTTCGTCCAGCGCCAGGTTCTCGATCAGGTACACGCCTGCCTCGGCCAGCGCGTGCTGGTGCACCGGCATGGAGATGCCGTGGTTCGGATTGGGCAGCACCTCGACCGCCATGTTGTCGCAGCCGATCGCCACCACGCCGCGCTCGATCAGCCAGTGCGCGCCTGGCAGGTCGATGCCCGGCTCGCCCTGCAGGTAGCGCGTGTTGTCGATGCCGAAATAGCGCCCCCAGCCGGTGCGGATCAGCGCGATGTCGCCCGGCTCGAGCGTCACCTTCGCCGTCGTCCTCGGCGCGCGCCAGCTCGTCCGGCGTGACGACGCGGCCGGGGTTCAGATGCTGTCCGCCGTCGCAGCCGGCGACATCCAGCAGCACGCCGCGGGTGATCATCGGCGGCGCGTGCTCGATGCCGAGACGCTCGAGCCCCCAGTCGGTCACCGTGTCGGCGGCGGACAGGCCGTTGTACAGCCGGTCGCCCTTGGAGAAGTGCCCGAGCGCGTCGATATGCGTGCCGACATGCGCGGTCATCTCGATGCGCTCGACATTGGCGCCGGCATCGTTGGTGGCGCCGAGCGCGCGGCGGCGCTTGATCGAATCACGCCACGACGCCCAGATCGACAGCAGGAACGGCGTCTGGTTCGGCACCATGAACGGCGCGCCCATGCTGATCTCGTGGCTCACGTCGTAGACGCGGCCCTCGCGCACCGACTGCAGCGCGGCCAGGCGCTTCTCCACCGTCAGCAGGTTGCCGGCGCCGATCTGGTCGGTCGGTCCCCAACGCGAATGGTCGTGCACGCGTCATCGTTTCCTCCGAAACCAGTTTCGCGCTGGCGGCGCCACCACCGTCGTCGCCCGCGCCGGCAGATAGGCGCGCGCCGTATCGAGGCCGGCGCAGCGGATGCAGCTCGCCGAACCGTGCCGACCGCAGCATCGATACATTCTCCGGCACCGGATGCCAAAGCCGCGCGATCAGCGCCTCGGCATCGACCGGGCGCCGCGGTCCGAACTCGGCCAGGAACGCCCAGGCGCGGCCGGGCAGCTCGATGACGTTGAAGCCCGCCGGCGCGAAGATGCTCGCGGCGCCCGCCAGCGAATAGGACACGATGTGCCCGCGGCCGATGCGGATCGAGATAGCCGGGATCCTCATGCTCCACGAAGTCCGGCTGGCCGGAGTTGAACAGATAGAGCGATCCAGGCCGCGACACCGCGGCAAGCTGCGCCGCCAGGGTGCGCAGCGCGGCCGGCGTGAGATGCTCGATCACCTCGATGCAGACGCCGGCATCGAAGGTCCGCTGCATATCGGCCAGCGTGCCGATGACGTAGTTCGGATTGGCGGTGCGGTGCGGCAGCGGTGGCGGATACAGCTCGACGGCGTGGAACCGGTCGATCACCTCAGGCAGCAGCACCGTCGAGCGCGTCGAGCAGCCAGCCGGTGCCGGCGCCGATGTCGATGAACGCGCCGATCGGCATGCGGCAATACGCGATGGTCTCCGCCACGCGCAGGATCGCCGGGCCGAAGCAGCGCTCCCGCGCCGCATTCAGTTCATTCCGCCAGTAGTCATCGGCATAGCCGGCAGCGCCGCCCGCCTCGACGCTGGCCAGGAACGTCCGGATCGCGCGAACAGCGAGCCGCAGGCGTCGCAGCGGAAATACGCCACGCCGTCGACGTTGCGATACGGCTGCGCCTCGTCCGCCTCGCACACCGCGCAGCGCATCAGCCACGCCGGCGCAGGAATCGGCCGAATGCCGCCAGGCTGGTGTCCGACACGTGGTGCTCGATGCCCTCCGCGTCCTGTTCGGCCGCCTCGACCGGCACGCCGACCGCCAGCAGCAGGTCGACCACGACGCGGTGCCGCGCGCGTACGCGGTCGGCCAGCTTCTCGCCCGCGTCGGTCAGGAACACGCCGCGATACGGCTTGGCCATCGCCAGGCCCTCGCGCTTCAGCCGGCCGATCGTCTTGATCGCGGTGGCGTGCGAGACGCCGAGGCGGCGCGCGATGTCGGTGGGTCGCGCCTCGCCGCCATTGGCCAGCAGGTCGGAGATCAGCTCGACGTAATCCTCGTGCAGCGCGCCGGACTGCGCGGTGCGCGCCTTGCCGAACCGCCGCGCCTGGGTGGGCTCGGCCGGCATGTCGGCACGCCGCGCGTCGGCGGAGCTTGCCACGGCGACTCCTTGATGGTCGTCAGTTCGAACCGGGAAGAGACACCGGCAGGCCGGCTGTCTGCAAGAGCAGCACCAGATTGAGCGCCAGCACCACCGTGGCGGCGACCACCGCGATCGCACTGCACCAGCGCGCGAGCTGGCGAAGCGTGCCCATGACGTCGCGCCGGCCGGACAGCACCAGCAGCGCGATCATCGGCACCGGCAGCACGAGGCTCAGCACCACCTGGCTCAGCACCAGCGCGTCGGTGGAGTCGACGCCGAGGCGACCACGACCACGGCGGGCACCATGGTCGCCAGCCGGCGCACCGACAGCGGAATGCGGAAGCCGACGAAGTCCTGCATGATGGTCTGGCCGGCCATCGTGCCGACCACCGAGCTGGAAAGCCCCGATGCCAGCAGCGAGGTCATGAACACCGCCGCCGCGCCCGACGCCGAGCAGCGGCACCAGCGTGTGATAGGCGGTCTCGATCGAGGCGACGTCGGCGTGGCCCTGATGGAACACCGCGGCAGCCATCGCCAGCATCGCCATGTTCACCAGCGCCGGCGACGCCGAGCGCGAACAAGCACCTCGCGGTTGGAGTAGCCGATGATGCGCCGGCGCTCGGCGTCGGTTCGCGCGGGCATGCGGTCCTGGGTCAGGCTGGAATGCAGGTAGATCGCGTGCGGCATCACCGTGGCGCCGATGATGCCGACCGCCAGCATGACGCTGTCCGGGCCGGCGAGACTGCGGCACCACGGCGTGGAACGCGAAGACGCGCCAGTCCGGCGGGGCGACGAACAGCTCGATCAGGTAGCTGACGGCGATCACGCCGATGAACGCCGCGATCAGCATCTCGAGCGGCCGGAAGCCGCGCCCTTGCAGCAGCAGCATCGCGTAGGTGAGCGCGAAGGTGATCAGCAGGCCGATCAGCAGCGGCAGGCCGAACAGCAGGCTGAGGCCGATGGCGGCGCCGAGCGATTCCGCGAGGTCGGTGGCCATCGCGGCCACCTCGCTGGCGATCCACATGGCGTAGACCAGCGGGCGGGGGAAATGCGTGCGGCAGAGTTGCGCCAGGCTCCGGCCGGTGACGATGCCGAGCTTCGCCGACAGCGCCTGGAACAGCATCGCCATCAGGTTGGCGAGCAGCACGACCCACAGCAGCAGGTAGCCGAACTGCGCGCCGCCCTGGATGTTGGTGGCGAAATTGCCGGGGTCCATGTAGGCGATCGAGGCGATCACGGCGGGGCCGGCGAACGGCAGGAAGCCGCGCAACGCCGCGCCGGCGGCCGGCCAGCGCCTCGCGGCCGGCCGCGATCGTCCGGTCCGTCGAGGCTGAGACTCTGGCTCATGCAGCCGTGACCATACTATGCAACTCTCTCCCACAGAATGTAGCCATGGCTACACTTCCTGGCTGATACATAGCGCGGATCGGGCTCGCGTCAATGGCTGGTGGCCGGGTGCGGCGTGCTCGCCGCCGGCGGCGAACCATCAAGTGAGTTGCAACCCGCGCCATGACGTCGGAAATTTCCTGACCGATCCGCGGCACGAGCGGCGCCAAAAATTGACGGAGGGAGAGAGCTGCATGCCATTCTACCAAAAGCGCGACGTTCGCATCCGCTACGAGGAGGCCGGCAGCGGCTTCCCGCTGCTGGTGACCCCGGGCGGCGGGCTGAACTCGCGCGTCAGCAACTGGCCGACCGCGGTGTTCAACGCCATGGAGATCTTCAAGGACGACTTCCGCTGCATCACGATGGATCAGCGCAACGCGAACGGCGGCGAGTCCACGGGGCCGGTTGCCGTGGATGACCCTTGGGGGGCATTCGCCGACGACCAGCTCGGGCTGATGGATCACCTCGGCATCCGCGAGTTCTTCTTCATGGGCTACTGCATCGGCGGCTGCTTCGCGCTCAAGTTGATGGAGCGGGCGCCGGACCGTGTGGTGGCGGGTGTCCTGGTGCAGACCGTCGGGCACCGGGACGACGATCCGGACGTAATGCACCGGTCCGGCCGCGACGTCTGGGCGCCGGAACTGCTGGCCCGGCGACCCGATCTGACGATGGCCACGATCGAGGCGTATCTGCACAATCTCTACCGCGTGCAGCCGGACTTCGTTTACAGCGTGTCGCGCGAATTCGCTCGCGGGTGCCAGACGCCGATGCTGGTGCTGCCGGACGACACCCCGTCGCACCCGATGCAGGCGTCGGTGGATGTCGCGGCGTTGGCGCCGAAGGCGGTGTCCACCGTGTATCCATGGCGGGAGCCACCCGAGTTGAAGGCCAGGACAATCGAGCAGGTGCGCGAGTTCCTGCGGGCGCATCAGCCGGTGACAGCTGCAGCCAGATAAGGTCTGCTGTGGCGGCGACAGCCGGACCGTGAGCGCTGCCGCCTGTCGGTGCGACGAGAGGAGACGCAGCATGGATCAATTCACGGGCGGTTGCCTGTGCGGCAATCTCCGGATTGTGGCGTCGGGACCCCCATACCGGGTCGGTCTTTGTCACTGTCTCGACTGCCGCAAGCATCATGGGGCGCTGTTTCACGCCTCCGCGGTGTTCCCTCGGGATGCGGTGACGATCGCAGGCGAATCACGCGACTATGCCGGGCGGTTCTTCTGCCCCCGCTGTGGGTCGACCGTATTCGGGCGTTCCGCGGACGAGATCGAAGTGAACCTGGGATCCCTGGATGAGCCCGACCAACTGAGGCCGACCTACGAAAGCTGGATCATCCGTCGCGAGTCCTGGTTGCCGCCGTTTCCGCTCACGCGGCGATACGACCGCGATCGTGATGCCACGAGCCGCTTCGAGAAGTAGGCCGCACGAACGGTGACAGGAAAGGTGGAGCCATGACCGCGCCGGACCGGTATCAGTGGCGGCGAGACAACGACGGGCTCGGCGTATGGGAGCATCGCGGCAAGGTCGCCGTGGCCGGTGTCGGACATTCGCCGGTGGACCGTCGCTGGGATGGCGTCTCGATGCACAAGACGCTGGGTGCCTACTCCATCCTGGCCTGCCAGAAGGCGATGGACGAGGCAGGCGTGACGGCGGATCAGATCGACGGCGTCATCTGCTGCGACAGCCATATCGCCGGCGGCAGCGGCGGCTCCGCCTCGCAGTGGGCGCCACGGCCCTACTTCGACCCGCCCTACAATTCGGAATTTGGGCTCACTCTGGTCAACGCGCAGTGGCTCATCGCGCAGATGGGGCTGCCCAACGTCAAATTTGCTCCGACAGGACTGCCGACCATCAGCGAAATGGTCGGCATGGCGGCACAGGCCGTGGGCGACGGCGTTTGCAGCACCTGTCTCGTCATCTATCCGACAGGCAATCTCGAAGGCCGCTATCGTCGCGGTGGCGAGAACGCCGACGACTACGCAAGCGGCGCCCGCCAATGGACGGCACCCTGGGGCAATCACGGCGGCAACGATTTCATCAACATGTTCCCGCACGGTCAATACTGCTTGAAATACGGCGGCAGGCACGACGACCTCGCCCCCTTCGTCGTCAACCAGCACCGCAACGGGCTGCTCACGCCATGGGGCTACAATGCCACCCACCAGGTGCCACAGCTCACCATCGAGGAGTACCTCAATGCGCGCTACATCCTGAACCCGCTCAGGCTGTGGGACTGCGACCGGCCGGTCAATGCATCGGCCGCGTATCTCTTCACGACGGCCGAGCGTGCCCGCGACATGCGGCAAAAGCCGGTCTACGTGCTCAATCACTCACAGCACAGCTTCAGGCAGCGCAGTACACAGGCCGATCTGGAGCAGATCGAGGACTGGACCGACCGCGCCGCCCGGAGAATGTACGAGGGTGCCGGGCTTGGGCCCGAGGACGTCGATATATTCAATCCGTACGACGGCTATGCACCCATGACGCAGTTCTTCCTGGAAGCCTTCCAGTGGCACGGCGTCAAACGCGGCGATGCGTTCGGGTTCTACGCGGGCGACATCAGGGTCGAGGGACCGCACCCGCTATGCTCGAGCGGCGGCAATCTGGGGAACGGCCGCACCCGGACGGCGATGTACACCGACTGCATCGAGCAATTACGCGGCACCGCTGGCGCCCGGCAGGTCAGGGTGCGGGCAGAGACCGCGCTGGGAGCATTCACCACGCCGAGCAGCGGCGGGTGGATCATGTTCGGCAAGCACCCGAGCTGACGGCATGTGACGCCGGCTCGCACGGCAGCACGCGCCTTGCTCGAAGCGGTGCGCGACGGCTCTCGCCGGACCGGACAGGCCGGCCGAAACGACCGCGCTACAGCGGCTTCAGCGGCGGCGTCTCTCCGGCAGGCAGCGGCACACCATCGACGTTCAGCACCATCGACACCAGGCTGTAGTACCCAACCGCACCGATCAGATCGATCGCACCGCGCTCGCCGAACCGATTCTTGATGCGCGCATAGTTGGCATCCGACACATGCCCCGAGCCCAGCAGATCGGTGCAGTAGTCGTACACTTCCGCCTCGTCGTCCGCCATGCCTTGCGGGCGCGTCCCGGCGGCGATCGCATCGCAGATCGCCGGCTTCAGGCCGGCATCGATCGCCAGCCTGCGATGCGCGTAGAACTCGTACTGCGCGGTCCATTTCCGCCCCGCCATGATGATCGCCATCTCGTTCAGCCGGGCGGGAATGGAGGTTGAGTACCGCACATACGCACCCACCCGCTGCACCAGGTCGCACAGATCGGGGCTGCGCAGCAGCGCGTTGAACGGCCCACGCAGACCGGCACCGCGCGGCCCCGACTGGATCGCATCCGCCACCTTCTTCTGCTCCGGGGTCATGCTCTCGGGCGTGAGTTCCTTGAAGCGTCTCTCGGCCATCATTCTTCTCCCTTACGGCGATGCCAGGATCAGCCCGCCATCGACGACGATCTCGGTCCCAGTGATGTAATTGGCCTCGTCCGAGGCCAGGAACAGCACAGCGTGCGCCACATCCCATGCGGTGCCCATCCGGCCCATCGGCGTGCGCGCATTGCGGCTGGCGATCAGCGCCGCGGCGTCGTTGCCAGCCACCGTGCGTGCCAGACGATACTCCACCAGCGGCGTGTGCATTAGCCCCGGCACCACGGTGTTGCAGCGGATGCCCTTCTTCACGTAGGCGCCGGCGGTCGAGCGGGTGAACTGGATCACCGCCGCCTTGCTCGCGCTGTAGCCGACATGCACGCGCCCGCCATGGCCGTCGTTGCGCAGTCCCGCCACCGACGACAGGTTGACGATGGCGCCCTTGCCCTGCGCCTCCATCACCGGCAGGACGTATTTGCAGCCGAGGAATACGGTCTTCAGGTTGGTGTCGATCTGCTGGTCCCAGACCTCCTCGGTCATCGACACCGGATCGCCCGGCGCGGAGCCGCCGACATTGTTCACCAGGATGTCGATCTTCTTGAAGCGGTCCAGGCAGGCCTGCACCATCTCCTGCACTTCCGCCGCAATCAGCATATCGCACTGATGCACCGCGCAGGTGCCGCCCTCGCCTTCGATGATCTGCCGCGTCTCCTCCGCCGCCGCCTGGTTGATGTCCACCAGGAACACCGCGGCTCCCTGGCGCGCCAGCAATGTCGCGGTCGCCTTCCCGTTGCCCCAGCCGGGACCGACCGAACCGGCGCCGGTGACGATCGCCACCTTGTCCTTCATGCCGAGCATGCGATCCAATCTCCTTCAGGCCGTGGTGGGTTGCGGCACGCGCTGCTTCTTGCCTTTGCGCCACTCCTCGAAGCGCTGCATCACCACGAAGAACGACGGCACGAACAGCACCGCAAGACACGTCGAGGCTATCATGCCGCTCATGACCGCGAGGCCAAGCGAGACGCGCGCGCTCGCCCCCGCGCCGGTCGCCGTCACCAGGGGCGCCACGCCGAGGATGAAGGCGAACGACGTCATCAGGATCGGCCGGAACCGCGTGCGTGCCGCATCCACCGCCGCCTGCACGATCGGCATGTTCGCCAGCATCCGCCGCTCGCGCGCGACCTCGACGATCAGGATCGCGTTCTTCGCCGACAGCGCGATCAGCAGCACGAGCCCGATCTGCGTGTACAGATTGTTCGACAGCCCCAGGCTGGTCAGCGCGATCACCGGTCCGATCAGCGACAACGGCACCGCCAGCAGCACCGATAACGGCGCGATCCAGCTTTCGTACTGACCGGCCAGGCACAGATACACCAGCAGCATGCCAAGGCCGAACACGTAGACGATCTGGTTGCCGACGAGCTTCTCCTGATACGACATCGCGGTCCATTGGAAGCCGGAGCCGCGTGGCAGCGTCCGGTTGGCGATCTGCTCCATCAGGTCCATCGCCTCGCCTGAGCTGAACCCCTGAGCCGGTCCGCCCACGATGCTCGCGGTCGGATACAGATTATAGAGGCCCACCAGCGAAGGCCCGACCATCGGCTCGATGGTCACCAGCGTGCCCAGCGGCACCATCTTGTTGTCCTGGCTTCGCACATAGAGGTTCTCGATGTCGCCTGGCCGCAGCCGGAACTTCGCGTCCGCCTGTACGTAGACCTGAAAGGTGCGGCCGAACTTATTGAACTGGTTGACGTAGGTCGATCCCACATAGCCTGCCAGCACGCTGAACACGTCGCCCACCGAGACGTTCAGCGTCTCCGCCTTCACCCGATCCACCGTCACCCGCAGCTGCGGCACGCCGGCACGGAAGGTGGAGTTCAGTCGCTGCAGCCCGGTCTGCGTGTTGCCGTCGTGCACGATGGTCTGGGTCATCGTCTGCAGCTTGGCGTAGTCGAAACTGCCGTCGCGCATCTCGATCTGCATGGTGAAGCCGCTGGCGTTGCCGATGCCCTGGATCGGCGGCGGCACCAGCACCAGCGCGACCGCGTCCTCCAGCTTGTCGAGCGCGCCTTGCAGATTGGCGTACACCGAGCGCAGGTCGGCGCCGCTGCCCGGCTTGCGCAGGCTCCAGTCCTTGAGGATCACATAGGCGACGCCGGCGTTCGCCAGCGTGGCACTGTTGTCCAGCACCGAGACGCCGCTGATCGACACCACCTGATCGACGCCGGGAACCCCGAGCGCGATCTTGGTCACCTGGTCCATCACCTGCTGGGTGCGCCCGGTGGCGGCGCCGTCCGGCAACTGTGCTGCCACCAGCACGTAGCCCTGATCCTCCACCGGGATGAACGAGGTCGGCAGCCGTGCGATGCCCCAGCCGCCCACGCCGGCCACCACCAGCGCGACGATGACCATCAGCGAACTGTGCCGCGCCATGAAGCCGATGAGCCGCGCGTAGCCGTTCTCGACCGGCTGATAGCCGCGGTTGAAACCGCGGAAGAAGAAATTGCGCTTCTCCGGCGGCACCGGCATGCGCAGCCACAGCGCGCACTGGGTCGGCTTCAGCGTCGCTGCGTTGATCGCGCTGATCAGCGCCGTGGCGGCGATCACCAGCGCAAACTGTGCGTACATCTGCCCCGTCAGCCCGGGCAGGAAGGCCGCCGGTATGAACACCGACATCAGCACCAGTGTGATGCCGACGACCGGACCGAACAACTCGTCCATCGCCTTGATCGCGGCGTCGTGCGGCGTCAGGCCACGCTCGATGTGGTGTGAGACACCCTCGACGATGACGATCGCATCGTCCACCACGATGCCGATCGCCAGGATGATGGCGAACAGCGTGGACAGGTTCACCGTGAAGCCCAGCGCCGCCATCGCCGCGAAGGCACCGATGATCGTCACCGGCACCGTCGTCGCCGGCACCAGCGTGGCGCGCCAGTCCTGCAGGAACACCAGGATGACGATCAGCACCAGTACCGCCGCTTCCAGCAGCGTCTTGTAGACTTCGTCGATCGATGCCTTGACGAACCGCGTGGTGTCGAACGGCACGCCGTAGGTCAGGCCCTGCGGGAAAGTTTTGGCCAGCTCCGCCATCCTGGCGTTCACCAGCGTCGCCACGTTCAGCGCATTTGCAGTTGGCAGCTGGTAGATCGCGATGCCGGCCGACGGCTTGCCGTTCAGTCGCGACGCCTGCGAGTAGGTCTGCGCGCCGAGTTCGACCCGCCCGACATCCTTCACCCGGGTGATCTGCCCGCCGTTCGAGCTGTCCACCTTGACGATGATATTCGCGAACTCGGCCGGATCGGCGAGGCGTCCCTCGATGTTCACCGTGTACTGGAACACCTGTCCCGACGGCGCGGGCGGCGCGCCGACCTGGCCCGCGGTGACCTGCTGGCTCTGCTGCTGGATGGCGTGGATCACGTCCTCGGGCGCCAGCCCGCGCGCCTGAAGCGTCTGCGGATCGAGCCATATCCGCATGGAGTACTGCCCGACGCCGAACACGTTGACGTTGCCCACGCCGGGCACGCGAGAAAGTTCGGGTACCAGGCTGATGGTCGCAAAGTTGCTGAGGAACAGACTGTCGTAGCGGCCGTCGGGCGAGGTCAGCGTGACGATCTGCAGGATCGACGTGGACTTCTGCTGCACGGTGACGCCCTGCACCTGCACCGCCTGCGGCAACGACGCCATCGCCGCCGAGACGCGGTTCTGCACCAGCACCTGCGCGAAGTTCAGGTCGGTACCGATATCGAAGGTGACGATCAGCGAATACGTGCCGTCCGACGCGCTGGTGGACTGCATGTAGAGCATGCCCTGCACGCCGTTGACCTGCTGCTCGATCGGCAGGGCCACCGTGTTCATCACGGTATCGGCGCTGGCGCCCGGATAGCTGGTGGTCACCGAGACGGTCGGCGGCACCACATTTGGATACTGTGCCACCGGCAGCGTGAACAGCGCCACGCCGCCGATCAGCACGATGACGATGGCCAGCACATTGGCCAGCACCGGGCGGTCGATGAAGAATTTGGAGATCATCGGCTGTGCCGCGCCGTCACGACTTGCCCGGAGGACCTGCCTCCGCGGCAAGCGTCGTTATCTGAGGCGCGACCTTCTGCCCTGGAATCGCCTTCTGGTTGCCGCTGACCACCACCAGATCGTCCGCGGTGATCCCCGACGAGATCACCCGCAGCTTCCCTTCGAGCTGTCCGGTCTGCACCGTCTTCTGCTGGACGACATTGTCCTTGTCGACAACCAGCAGGTAGCTGCCGCTTTGGTCGGAGCCCAGCGCCTCGTCCGGCACCAGCAGGGCGTTGGCCTTCTCCAACGCCAGCGGTATCCGGATCCGCACGAACATCCCAGGCAGCAGTGCGCGCTTTTCGTTGTCGAGGATGCCGCGGGCCGACAGCGTCCCGGTGGATGTGTCGAGCGTCGGTGCCACGTAGTCGAGCTTGCCGACGTGCGGAAAGCCCTCCTCCGTCATCAGCCCGATCTCCACTGGCACGTTCCTGATGTCGCGTCCCGTCAGGCCCTGTTTGGCCATGGCCGCCTTGATGCCCAGCACCTGCTGCTCGCTGACCGTGAAGGTGATGTAGATCGGATCGAGCTGCACGATACTGGCCAGCTTGGTCGGCCCGCTGACGCCGACCAGACCGCCGATCGACACCTGGTGCGCGCTGACCACGCCGTTGAACGGCGCGGTCACCCGCGTGTAGCCCAGGTTGATCGCGGCGATCGTCACCCCCGCCTGATTGTTCTGCAGCTGCGCCTTGTCGCTGTCGCGCTTGGCGCGCGCCTCGTCCACCTTCGACTGCGAGGCAAAGTCGCTTTTGCCCAGGGTAAATTGGCGATAGAACTCGGCCTCGGCCTGCACGAGGTCGGCCTGGGTCGAAGCAAGCGTCGCCTGCGCCTGCTGCAATTGCGCCTCGTACGGCGCCGGTTCGATCACGAACAACGTGTCGGCTTGCTTCGCCTCGGCGCCGTCCTGGTAGTTGATCTGCTGCAGGTAGCCCTGCACCCGCGCCTCGAGGTCCACCATGTTGTAGGCGGCCGCGTTGCCGGTCAGCTCAAGATACGGCAGCACCTCCTTGCTGGCGGGCTTCGCCACGTTGACCCGGGCCGGGGGCGGCGGGACGTAGGCGTTCTCCTTCTTACACGCCGCGATTACCGCCAGCGTCAGGCTCAGCGCCACCAGGCAAGCGGGCCGGAACTTCGTGCGCAACTGATCCCCCCATCGTGACCGGCCGCAGTTCAGCCGATTTCGTGCGCCGGCGGAAGCGTGCGAGCACTGCACCGATGAAGCCGGCGGCTCCGCCGGGCATCAGGAACATCACCGCGATCAGGATCACGCCGTAGACCGCGCCGGGTGCCGCCTTGGACACCTTCTCGGCGACGTTCGGCACGAACTCGATGAAGAAGCCACCCAGGATGGCGCCGCCGATCGAGGACACGCCGCCCACCACCAGCCCGACGAACAGGTAGATCGAGACGAAGATGTTGAAGCTGTCGGGCGCCACGAACTGCACCACGATGGCGCCCAGCGAGCCGGCAACGCCGGTGAAGAGCGCGCTCAGCGCGAAGGTCCGGGTCTTCAGCAGCGCGATGTCGATGCCCATCGCCTCGGCCGCGAGCGCGTGGTCGCGGATCGCCATCATCGCCCGGCCGATGCGCCCGCGCACGATGTTCCAGGCCAGCAGGAACAACAGCGCAGCCACGGTCAGGCTGAAGACGTAGAGCCACTGGTCGGGCGACATGTCGAGGCCGAACGGCGGGTCCGGTTTGTCGATCACCAGCCCCTGCACGCCGCCGGTCCATGGCTCCAGCGCGTCGTGCTTCAGCAGCTGCGGCACCGCGACCGCCAGCGCGAATGTGGTCAGCGCCAGATACAGGCCGGCGAGCCGCAGCGCCGGCAGCCCGATCAGGAAGCCGAATCCCGCGCAGACGACCGCCGAGACCGGCAGCGTCGCCCAGTAGGGCACCTCGTACTTGTACATCAGCACCGCGGTGGTGTAGGCGCCGATCGCGTAGAACGCGCCGTGGCCGAGCGAGATCTGGCCGTTGAAGCCAACCAGGATGGCCAGCCCCAGGATGGCGATCGCATAGACGATGACCATGGTGAGCTGGAACAAATGGTAGTCGCTGAACAGCAGCACCGGCACGGCGGCCACGACGATCCATCCACGACGGCGACGAGGGCGCTGCGGACCATCGTCTACACCCGGCTCAGCACGGTGCGGCCCAGCAGGCCGGACGGCTTCACCACCAGCACCGCCACGATGATGATCAGCGCCACGGTCAGCTTGAGCTCGGTGCCGACCAGATACGCGCCTGCCAGGTTCTCGATGACGCCGACCGCGAAGCCGCCCAGCACGGCGCCCAGCGGATTGTCGATGCCGCCCAGCAGCGCACCGGCGAAGGCATAGAGCAGGATGCCGGCCATCATGTTCGGATCGAGATACACGATCGGTGCCACCATCATGCCGGCGACCGCGCCGATCGCCGCGGCCAACCCCCAGCCCAGCGCCAGCATCCAGCCGACGCGGATGCCGACCAGCCGCGAGGACACCGGGTTGAACGCCGCGGCCCGCATCGCCAGCCCCAGCCTGGTGTGGCGGAAGAACAGGTACACCGCAATCAGCACGACCAGCGTCACGAAGAATGCGCCCAGCTCGTGGCCGGAGACATAGCCGCTGAACAGCAGCGGGCCGCCGGGGAACGGCGTGGGGAAGGTCTTGATCATGTAGTCGAACATCCAGCCGGTGCTGGCGTTGATGATCAGCAGCAGGCCGACGAACACGCCGACCGAGGCGAGCACAGGCGCATCCATCATCGGCCGCATGATGATCCGTTCGATCAGCAGGCCGATCAGGAAGGAGATCACGAGGGTGAGGACGAAGGCCACCCAGTACGGCAGCCCGACATTGATCAGGGTGAGCGCGATATAGGTGGACAGTGTCGCCATCTCGCCCTGGGCGAAGTTCACGTGGTGCGTCGCCTGGTAGATCATCACCAGGGCGAGCGCCACCGACGCATAGATGCCGCCGCTGGCGATGCCCGAGAGGACCTGGTGTAGTACGCCTTGCATCTACACCCCCTCCCTGCCCCTCTCCCCCTGCGCGGGAGAGGGAATCAGAGGCCCCTCTCCCGCGCGGCGGGGGAAGGTCAGGGAGGGGGTGTCTGCAACCATCTCAATACCCCAGATACGAACGCCGGATCGATTCGTCGCGCCGGATCTCCGCCGCCGGCCCCGATACCACGATCCGCCCCGTCTCCAGCAGATACGCCTGTTCGGCAATATCCAGCGCCAGGCTCGCATTCTGCTCCACCAGCAGGATCGACACCCCCTCGTCGGCGCGGATGCGGTGCATGATCGCGAAGATCTCCTGCACGATCAGCGGCGCAAGCCCGAACGATGGCTCGTCCAGCAGCAGCAGCCGTGGCCGTAGCAGCAGCGCGCGCGCGATCGCCAGCATCTGCTGCTCGCCGCCCGACAGCGTGCCCGCCTGCTGCCGGTAGCGCTCGCGCAGCCGCGGGAAATAGCCGAACACCCGCTCGAAGTCCTGTGCGATACCCTGCCTGTCACGCCGGATGTAGGCGCCCAGCCGCAGGTTCTCCTCGACCGTCAGCTCGACGAACGTGCCGCGGCCGTCGGGCACATGCGCCACGCCGCGCTGCACGATGTCCTCGGTCGCCTTGCCGTCGATGCGCTCTTCGCCCAGGCGGATCTCGCCGCTGGTGCGCACCATGCCGCAGATCGCCCGCAGCGTGGTGGTCTTGCCGGCGCCGTTCGCTCCAAGCAGCGCGGTGACACCGCCCTGCTCCACCGCGAAGTCGATGCCGTGGAGCACGCGCGTGTCGCCGTAGCCGGCGTGCAGCGAGCGTGCCTCAAGCAGCGCCGGCATGCTGCGCTTCCTGGGTCTCGCCGAGATAGGCGCGGATCACCTCCGGTTCGGCGCGCACCTCGTCCGGCGTGCCGTCGGCGATCTTCAGGCCGAACTCCAGCGCCACGACCTTGTGCGACACGCGCATCACCAGGTTCATGTGATGTTCGACCAGCAGAATGCTGAGATCGAAGTGCTCGCGGATGCGTCGCAGCAGCTGTGCCAGGTCGTCGACCTCGCCGTGGTTCAGCCCACCTGCCGGCTCGTCCAGCAGCAGCAGCTTGGGACCACTGATCAGCGCACGCGCCAGCTCGACGCGCTTCTGCGTGCCGAACGGCAGCGCGCCCGCCTCGGTCCCCGCCACGTCATGCAGGTCGAGCAGGTCCAGCAGCTCAATCAGCCGCGCGAAGGCGACCGCGTCCTCCCGCCGCACCACCGGTAGGCGCAGAGCATTGCTGATGAAGCCGGAACGGCCGAGATGGTGCGCGCCGACCAGGATGTTGTCGCGCACGCTCATACGGCGGAACAGCGCGACGTTCTGGAAGGTGCGGCCGAGGCCAAGCCCGGCCATGCGATGCCGGCCAAGCCCCTTCAGCGAGCGGCCTTCGAACAGGATGTCGCCGTCGGCGAAGCGGTAGAAACCGCTGATGCAGTTGAACAGCGTCGTTTTGCCGGATCCGTTCGGGCCGATCAGTCCGCAGATCTGCCCGTAGCCGACATCGAACGACACGCCGCCCAAGGCGACGACGCCGCCGAAACGCATGGCGACCCTGGAGACCCGGAGCAGAGCTGAAATCCAACGCGGCCAGTGGCATCAGGCCGTGCACACGCCGCGGTGCCTTCCCATACGCAACTCCCTGCTGCCGGCCCGCGCTGCCGGGGGCTTGCCTGCGAGCTAGACGCAGCCAGCCGATCAAGTCAACCGCATCACGGCGGCAGCGCCACCCGTCCCGTTGTCACCATGGGCAGTTTCCAGTCGGCCGCCGGCGTGTTGTCCAGCTTGAGCGCGCTCGACATGTAGGCCAGCCGGTCGCGATCCACGCCCTTCGCCGTGCAGAACCGGTCCTGCAGGAAGAACGGCGGGATCGCCTGATAATACAGCGTCGCCTGCACCGCGGTGGGCTGGCCGGCGATGTCGGCGCGCGGCACGCGGTAGGTCAGCGTGTCCGCGCCGCCGTCGCGGTAGTCCGGGTCGTCGCCGACGCCGACCGGATCGGTGTCCTCCGCCATGTCGGCATCGGCGCCGAGCGCGTGCGAGATCTCGATGCGGCTGTCGAGCGGCAGGAAGCCGGTCGGCAGCAGCCGGTTGTCCTTCAGCTTGCCGCAGATCGACAGGAAGCTGGTGGTCAACGCCCCGGTCGGTGCCGCGTGCGGGCCGCACCGCACCGCCGCGCCGGTCGGCGGCGCCGTCACCAGCTCCTGGTAGATCTGCACCTGGTCCTGCCTGCTGATCGACTGGTAGTGCGGCTGGTGAGGGTTGTCGGCGCCGGCCCGGCCCGAACAGTCGGGCTTCCACCACAGCTCGCCGGTGATCGGGCGGTTCTGCTGATCGGTCAGCACGCCGTCCGCGTTGGTGCGGCCCGACTCCCACAGCGTGTCGCCGGCGCTGTCCAGCACGCGGAAGTCCACGAAGGCGCGCCGGAACCCCACCCCCGACGGCAGCTTGTGGCCGGTCTTGTTGGCGACGGTCACCGTCGCCGCCAGACTCTCCGCCGAGTTCTGCACACGCGTGACGCTGATGGCGGCCGACCGGCTGGCCGCCTGCTCCAGCATCGCATCGCGCGTGTAGTCGAGCGGCGGCACACCGGATGAACCCAGCATCGGGTCCTGCGTGGTGATGCCGAAGATGCTGCTGAACTGCTCGGCCATCTCGATCAGGAACACGTTCAGCCCGACCAGCACGTGGCGGGCGAAGCCCTCGCGCACCGGCAGATCAATGTCCTTGCCGGCAAGCCCGTTCTCCACCTGCGGGAAATTGCCGTGCTCCTGGATGCCGGCAATCTTGCTGCGGAACTTCGTGCCGTCTGTGGCGGTGTTGGGCATGTGGCAGCCCTGGCAGGATTGCGCCAGCGGCCCCGCCCCCAGCGGCAGCTTGCCGTCGGGCGTGTCGCCGGTCCGGTAGGCGCTGAACGCCCATTCGGGGTAGGTGGTCTGCTCGTAGGTGTGCCCCAGCTCCTGCGTCCCCTGCATCACCGGCAGGTGCACCGTGTGGCAGGTGCCGCACATCTCGGAACTGGTGATCGTGTCGCTCTTCTCCGGCCGGATGCCGAGAGCGTGGCGCATCGGCATCTCCTTCGGATCGGGGAACGGCCCGTACAGCGCATCCGTCGCACCAACCAGGAAGCTGCCGGTGAAGGTACGGGCGAAGCCGGTGGCGCCGGGGTTGAGAAAGTCCTGGCGCTGCGCCACGCAGCGATTCTGCGGCGCGTCGTGGAACTTCGCGGTGTCCGCCTGTCCCAGCACCATATGATGGCACGCGGTGCAGGAGACCCCGTCGCGCGCCAGGCCGCCGAGCCGCGCCGACGGCGCCGAGGGATTGTCCGGCGGGAACGGCACCGCGTCCACCGTCTCGCGCAGGAAGTCGGGGCAGGCCGGCGATCGCGCGCTGTCGATCGCCGCCTGGCGCTGGCCCAGGATGCCGTGGCAGCCCAGGCAGGTGTCCTGTACCTTGGGCGCCACTGCGGTGTGGAAGGTCTGCGTCTCGCTGGCCAGCTGGGCGAAGAAGATCGGGTCGCGCCCCGCCAGCCCCATCGGGCTGGTGCGCCAGGTGCCATAGGGCGACAGGTTGACCAGCAGGTCATTCGGGCCGGGGGTAGTCATTTCGTATTGCAGGCCGGTGCCGCCCGCGCTGTGGCAGCCGACGCACTGGTCGGAGGTGACGAACGCGCTGGACGGACCAGGCCCGCCGCCCGGCACCCAGGCATGGTCATAGGCCTGCGACGGCATGTCCGCGACGTAGGGCGAGGCCGGCATCCGCAGCGCGTGCGCCAGGCCCGCGTTCATCGCCGGCTCCGCCTGCGGTATCCGCAGCGCCTCGAGGCGGACCCTTTCATGCTGGAGGATCTGCGAGAACCGCGTGTACACCTCGTCCGATTGCGTCCGGTAAAAGTCCTCGCTCAGGAACGTCAGATAGCTGCCCGGTTCGTCCTTGATGTTGCCCAGGCTGGCGAATGTCTGGTTGTCGCGCGCCGAGGCGTGACAATTGGTGCAGTACCTGGCCAAACCCTGCGAACGGCGGCGAGTTGCTCTCCGGCGGCGGCCAGTCCTTCGTCCAGCCCTGCCAGCCGATGGCCCCCCAGAACCAGCCGTCATGCGCGCCGGCGCGGTCGCGCACCATCACCGCCATGCCCTGCGAATCCGGCCGCAGCCGCAACAGGTCCGGGACGCGACAGGACGCTGCCGGTGGCGGGCTGTACATCTCCTTCACCATGATCGCGCCGTCCGGGATAGGTGCCGGTTCGGCCGGCGCCCTGGCCGGATCGGAGGGACGGTTGGCGTGCAGCCAGGCCATCATCTCCGGCGAGTACCAGACCAGCACCGGGGCGTGGGTGCCGAAATACTCGCCGCTCCACTTGCCGTTGGCGAGCGTGGCGACGAACGGCCCGGTGTCGCGCACCGTCTTGTCCATCTGCCAGCCGGCGGCAAAGTTGCGATGGCACATCGCGGTGACGTAGCGATTGAGCTGCACCTCGTACTCGTCGAGCGGCAGCGCACCGGGCTTTCGCACGATGGGATCGAGCTGGGCACACAGCGCCAGGTCGGTGGGGACCTGCGGCGTCGGCTGCTCATCGTCGCACAGCCCGGCGGCGCGGACCGGACCGGCGAGCGCGGCCAGACAGCAAAGGACCGGCAGCGCGAGCCGCCGGCCGCGTGTGAAAAACCGCACCGTCTTCTCCCCCGGTGGCACAGCGACGTATGGCACGGGAACGTTCGCCGCCGACAATGTCCTGTGACTCAAGCGACAAAAGCGTCACGGCCCGCTGCCTTGCGCGCTGGTATACAGTATGCAGAATGCCCGAAGGCGAGGACGTCGCCGGGAGAGAAGCGTGCCGGACGATGCTGTTCCCCGACTGCGGGTGGAACCATTGGAGATCA
Source organism: uncultured Alphaproteobacteria bacterium (assembly GCA_963812075.1). GTDB lineage: Bacteria > Pseudomonadota > Alphaproteobacteria > Acetobacterales > Acetobacteraceae > JAMXLO01. The sequence goes on along the minus strand of CAWETN010000007.1, from coordinate 426,030 downwards.
GCCTCGGCCTGCGCAGGCGGGCCTGCGAGGCGATCAAGCGCGCGATCACCGAGATGGACATCTACGGCCACGCCGGCGAGATCCGGCTGGACGAGCGCCAACTCTCGCAGGACCTCGGCGTCTCGCGCACCCCGATCCGCGAGGCGCTGTCGCTCCTGGAGCAGGAAGGCTTCGTGCACACCGTGCCGCGCCGCGGCATCCACGTCGTGCGCAAGTCGAAGCGCGAGATCGTCGAGATGATCACCGTCTGGGCGGCGCTCGAGAGCATGGCCGCCCGCCTCGCGGCGCCGCGCATCACCGAGGCGGAACTCGCGGAGCTGCGCACCCTGGTCGATTCATTCAGCGAGGACCCGTCGGAGCAGATCAGCGAATACTCGCGCGCCAACATGGCGTTCCACAAGGCGATCATCCGCATGGGCGGCGTCGCGCTGATGACCAGCCTGACCGACAACCTGTTCATCCACATGCGCGCGGTCCGCGCGGTGACGATGACACAGAGCAACCGCGCACAGCGGTCGATCGTCGATCACCGCAACATCATCGAGGCGCTGGAGCGGTGCGACGCCGACCTTGCCGCGCGGCTGGTGCGCGAGCACACGATGGGGCTGGCGGCGCATGTCGAGCAGCACGGCGATTTTCTGGATCGGATAACCGGGCCCGGACGACGAACGGCGCCGGCACGACGCATAGGGAGAAGTCCAATGTCCGCAGCACTTGAGCAGAAGGTCGAATCGCAGGAAGCCGAACTGACGGATGGCTTCCACCTGGTCATCGACGCGCTGAAGCTCAACGGGATCAAGACGATCTACAACGTTCCGGGCATCCCGATCACCGATCTCGGGCGTCTGGCGCAGGCAGAGGGGATGCGGGTCATCTCGTTCCGCCACGAGCAGAACGCCGGCAATGCGGCAGCGATCGCGGGATGGCTGACAAGGTCGCCGGGCGTGTGCCTCACGGTCTCGGCGCCGGGTTTCCTGAACGGCCTGGTGGCGCTCGCCAACGCAACGACGAACTGCTTCCCGATGATCCTGATCAGCGGTTCGTCCGAGCGCGAGGTCGTCGACCTGCAGCAGGGCGACTACGAGGAGATGGACCAGCTCGCTATCGCCAAACCGATGTGCAAGGCGGCGTTCCGCGTGCTGCATGCGGCCGACATCGGCATCGGCGTCGCGCGCGCGATCCGCGCCGCGGTTTCGGGCCGGCCGGGCGGCGTCTATCTCGACCTGCCGGCCAAGCTGTTCGGCCAGGTGATGGAGGCCGAGGCGGGCCGGCGTTCGCTGGTCAAGGTGATCGACCCGGCGCCGGCGCAGATCCCCGCGCCGGAGGCCGTCGAGCGTGCGCTCGACGTACTGCGCGGTGCGAAGCGTCCGTTGATCATCCTCGGCAAGGGTGCGGCCTATGCGCAGGCCGACGACGACATTCGCGCGCTGGTCGAAAAGAGCGGCATTCCTTACATCCCCATGAGCATGGCCAAGGGCCTGCTGCCTGACCTGCATCCGCAATGCGCCGCTGCCGCGCGCTCGACCGTGCTGGCCGACAGCGATGTGGTGATGCTGGTCGGCGCGCGGCTCAACTGGCTGCTCAGCCATGGCAAAGGCAGGCAGTGGGGGAAGCCTGGCTCGAAGCGGTTCATCCAGATCGATATCGAACCGCGCGAGATGGACAGCAATGTCGAGATCGCTGCACCGCTGGTGGGCGACATCGGTTCCTGCGTCGCGGCATTGCTGCGTGGCATGGGTGGCGATTGGCAGCCGCCGCCCACCGAATGGACGCAGGCGATCGCCGAGAAGAAGGAATCCAACATCGCCAGGATGGCGAGCAGGCTCGGCAAGAACTCGATTCCGATGGACTATCATTCCGCGCTGCGCGTGCTGCGGGACGTGATCAAAGAGCGGCCGGACGCAGTCCTGGTGAACGAGGGCGCCAACACGCTCGACCAGGCGCGCGGGGTGATCGACATGTACCAGCCGCGCAAGCGCCTCGACGTCGGTACCTGGGGCGTGATGGGCATCGGCATGGGCTTTGCCATCGCCGCTGCGGTCGAGACCGGCAAGCCGGTGCTAGCCGTCGAGGGCGACAGCGCGTTCGGCTTCTCCGGCATGGAGGTCGAGACGATCTGCCGCTACAACCTGCCGGTCTGCGTCGTGGTGTTCAACAACGACGGCATCTACCGCGGCGACGGGGTCAACCTCGGGGGCGGCGCCGACCCGGCGACGACGGCGTTCGTCAAAGGCTCGCGCTACGACAGGATGATCGAAGGGTTCGGCGGGGTCGGCGTCAATGCAACGACGCCTGACGAGTTGAAGCAGGCCGTGGACGCGGCGATGGACTCGGGCAGGCCCACGCTGATCAACGCTGTGATCGACCCGGCGGCGGGCAGCGAGAGCGGCAACATCGGCAATCTCAACCCCAAAAGCGCCCTGACGAAGAAGGTTGGAGCATAACATGAGCAAAGCACTCGACGGCGTCCGCATCCTCGACTTCACCCACGTGCAGTCGGGACCGACGTGCACGCAGCTGCTGGCCTGGCTGGGCGCCGATGTGATCAAGGTCGAGCGTCCCGGCGTCGGCGACATCACGCGCGGACAGCTGCAGGACATCCCCAAGGTGGACAGCCTGTATTTCACCATGCTGAACCACAACAAGCGCTCGATCACCATCGATGGCCGCAACCCGCAGGGCAAGGCGGTGCTCGAGGCGCTGGTGAAGACCTGCGACGTGATGGTGGAGAACTTCGCCCCCGGCGCGCTCGACCGCATGGGCTTCACCTGGGAACACATCCAGTCGCTGAATCCGCGCATGATCCTTGCCTCGGTGAAGGGCTTCGGCCCCGGCCCCTACGAGGACTGCAAGGTCTACGAGAACGTCGCACAGTGTGCCGGCGGCTCCGCGTCCACCACCGGCTTCGACGACGGTCCGCCGCTGGTCACCGGCGCGCAGATCGGCGATTCCGGCACCGGCCTGCATCTCGCCCTCGGCATCGTCTCGGCGCTGTTCCAGCGCGTCACGACGGGCCGTGGCCAGAAGGTGCTGTGTGCGATGCAGGACGGCGTGCTGAACCTGTGCCGCGTGAAGCTGCGCGATCAGCAGCGGCTCGCGCATGGTCCGCTGACTGAATATCCGCAGTATCCCGATGGCGAATTCGGCGAGGCGGTGCCGCGCGCCGGCAATGCCTCAGGTGGCGGGCAGCCCGGCTGGATCCTGAAGTGCAAGGGCTGGGAGACCGATCCCAACGCCTACATCTACTTCATCGCGCAGGCGCCGGTGTGGGAGGCGATCTGCGACGTGATCGGCAAGCCGGAATGGAAGACCGATCCCGAGTACGCGAAGCCACCGGCACGTCTGCCGAAGCTGAAGTCGATCTTTGACACGATCGAGCAGTGGTGCATGACCAAGACCAAGTTCGAGGCAATGGACATCCTGAACAAGTACGACATTCCCTGCGGACCGATCCTGTCGATGAAGGAGATCGCCGAGGAGCAGTCGCTGCGCGACACCGGCACCGTCGTCGAGGTCGATCATCCGACGCGCGGCAAATACCTGAGCGTCGGCAATCCGATCAAGATGTCCGACAGCATTTCGGAGGTGAAGCGCTCGCCCTTGCTGGGCGAACACACCGACGAAATTCTGCGGGACGTGCTGCGCCTCGAGGAAGGTCGCATCGCCGAGATCAAGGCGTCCGGCGCGCTCGGCGGGTCGCCGGCACGCGCCGCCGCCGAATGATCAGGTCGTCGCCGGCGCGGTGTATTCCGCGTCGGTGACGTGCTTGCCCCATGCCGTGCCGGCGCCATCATTGCCGTTCTCCGACATCGCCAGATGCGCGAACAGCCGGTCCGGTGCGGCGCCGTGCCAGTGCTGCACGTTCGGCGGGATCAGCACTGTGTCGCCCGGGTTCAGCACCTGCGGCTTCTCGCCCTGGAAGCAGATGCGCCCGACCCCCGACAGGCAATAGAGCGTCTGCCCGACCGGATGCGCGTGCCATGCGGTGCGCGCGCCTGGTGTGAACGACACCACCGAGGCGCGCATGCGCGACGGTGCGGTGCCGACCACGACCTCGTCCTGAAACACGGTACCGGAGAATGTGCTAGCCGCACCCTGCTTGGTGGTGCGGTCCGCGGCGCGAATGACTGGCATGATTGGTTTCTCCTTCTATCGCAGCAGTGAGAACGCTGTCGGCATCAGCAGCACCGATTGCATCTCGATCAGCTTCGGCGTGTTCTCCGCGACGAATGCCTGCCAATCAGGATCGCGCTGAAACTCGGCGCGCACCTTGGCGCGCGTATTCAGGTCCGGATAGTTCCACATGTGCAGCACCTCGTTGGGCTGCGGCGCCTCGCCGGTCCAGATGCCGACGTATTTGGAATACTTCTGCCGCACCGGCATGATCGCCTTGAACGCCTGCGCCCATTGCCCGGCCTTACCGGGATGCATGCGGTAGATGCGCAGCTCATAGACACCGCCAGGCGCCGGCGGTTGCATATCCACCACCGGATTGAGGAAGCGGATGTCCTGCCGCTGCAGCATCGGCTGCACCACCGGCGTATATTCCTTCGTCCACCGCTCGTTCTTCGACAGCGCCTCGCGCATCCGCGCCCGTTCGTTCAGGCTGTCGTAGCTCCACAGATGCCACGCTTGGTTGATCGTCCCGAACTCGGATGTCCAGTAGGCCCAGCACTTGCCGTAATCGTCGCCACGCACCGGACGGCCGACTTTCGCGACGTGCTCGATATAGGCCGGCAGCGTGCCTGGGTCGAATGTGTAGGTGCGCAACTCGAAGATCATGGCATTATCCCCCGAGGATCGTGCCAACCACCACGCCAGCGTCCGCGGCGACGCCCTTGCGGCCGCCATCGGGGCGTGCCCGTGCGATCTCGATGAAGCCGCCCTGGCCGTGCACCACCAGCGCACCGTCGTTGATCGCCACCACTTCGCCCAGCTTCTTGCCCTTCACCTCGGAGAAGGTGCGCGCGATGCGCTTGGTTGCATTGAACACGAACAGCTTCTTGCCGTCCGCGGTGGTCCACGCGCCGGGTGCGGGATCGCAGCCGCGGATCAGGTTGAAGGTGATATCGACGTGGTTCGCCCAGTTGATGCGCGTTTCCGCATCGCGGATGATGCCCTCGTAGCCGGCGTTCGGCTCGTACTGTGCGAGCGCCGGCGCCCTGCCGGCCACCACCTGCTCCGCCACTTCGACCAGTGCGGCGACACCCATCGGGAAGATCTTGCCGAAGTAGAGCGAGCCCAGCGTGTCCTCCGGCTCGATCGGCACCGAGCGCATCAGGATCACCGGCCCTTCATCCAGCCCATCGGTCGGGCGGAAAATGGAAAAACCGGTCTCCGTGCGCCCGCAGATGATCGCCCAGCTCATCGACGACGCGCCGCGATGCAGCGGCAGCAGGCTGGGATGGAACTGGATCGTGCCGAACTTCGGGATGTTGCAGAAATCCTGCGGCGCGAATTGCGTGACGTACGCCATCACGCCGACCTCGGCATCGGCCTGCTTCATGGCCTCCAGCGCGGCCGGATCGGTCAACCTGGGGAACTGGTGCACCGGCACGCCGCGTTCCTCGGCCGCGACGCGCAGCGGGTCGGGGCGGCCCTTCTCCGGCGCGCAGAACACCGCCGCGACCGTGTCGCCGCGACTGAGGAACGCCTCGAGCGTCGCCTTGCCGAAATCCTGCTGACCGATGATGGCGATCCGCATGCGACCTCCCGGGATTGCGGTGTATTTGGATTGCCAGCTTGCACGCCGGCTCCGGCTTGGCAACTGTGCGGCTGCACCGATTGGGAGGGCACGATGCCATTCGACGAACAGGCCGCGATCGAGGAGTTCTGGGCGGCGCGGGCACGCGGCGAGTATTTCCCGGCGGCGTGGTTCGACCGCCTGACGCTCGACGAGGCCTACCGCATCCAGTTCGGCATGATCGCCCGGCGCATTGCGGCGGGCGAGCGCCAGATCGGCTGGAAGGTGGGGCTGACGGCGCCGGCGATCCAGCAGCAGTTCGGCTTCCACGAGCCGGTATTCGGCTGCATCCTGGACAGCAGGCGGTCGGGCCACACGTTCAGCCGCGACGAACTGATCCAGCCGGGTTTCGAGTCGGAGCTGTGCCTGCGTGTCGCGCAGCCGCTGCGCGGCGAAGTGGCGATGGCCACCGTCCGCCGTGCGATCGATGCAGTGTATCCGTCGCTGGAGATCATCGAGACGCGCGGCGACTTCACCGCGCAGATCGCGCTGGCGATGGCGGACAACGCGCAGCAGAAGACCGTGGTGCTGGGCGATCCGGTGCCGCTCGGCGACCGTGCGCTGGAGACCGTGGAGGCAACGGTGCGGATCAACGGCGAGGCCGTGGCGACAGGACGCGGCGACGCGGTCCTGGGCAACCCACTGAACTCGGCGGTCTGGCTGGCGGGGAAACTGCAGGAATTCGGACGCAGCATCCAACCGGGCGAGCTCATCATGAGCGGTTCGTTCACTCGGCAGTTCCCGATCGCTCCGGGAGACCGGGTGGAGGTGGCGTTTGCGGGCATCGGAGTCGTGTCGAGTGCACTAGCGGCTTAGCGTTTTGCATAAGCTCTCCGTTAATGATTCATTTAGCGCGCAGCCCTAACCTGACCGACCACAACAGTCTGACGCCTCGTCCGAAACTGAGGTATCCGACGAGACGTCCGACGCATATGGTTGGGGGAGCGCGGTGTCGTTCGCAGAAAAGAATAGATCACCGCGGTCTCTGCTCGTATCCATTCTCACTCTGGGTCGAGCCAAAGACGTTCTGACTTTGTTGGCCGACCTGCCCGGCTGGCTGGTCAAATTCGCACGAGAGACCAGCATCGACGTAACCCTCGTCATTCGCAACAACGATCCTCGCGCACTGTTTGAGGACGTGCGTCAACGGCTTGCCAAATGCACGGCTCGGCCAGCGTTCGACTGCCTGCTGATCACGGGGGGACCGAATCTCGGCTTCGGCCGCGGACACAACGAGAACTACCGCGCCAGGCCCTCGGATTACATCCTGTTCCTTAACGACGACATCGGCCTGCCGCACATCGATTGGCTCCCACAAGCAATCGAACTTCTCACACACGATCCGGAAATGGCGTGCGTCGCGGCGGCACAGACCCCGCAGCATATCAATCCGATGTTCGGCAATGGACAGGCCCGGCCGGCATTGGCAGTAGAGACCCTCAAATACGCCGAAGCATCAGTCCTGCTCTTCAGCGGCCAAATATTCGAGCAGCTCGGAATGTTCGATGAACGGTTCGAGTGGGCGATGTGCGAGGACACCGATCTATCCTTGCGCGCTCAGCAGCTAGGATACCGCCTGCACTGGATGCCGATGCCGCACGAGCATTGGCGAAGCACATCTGTTAACTCTCTGCCCGCATCGGTGCGAAGCTCGGGTACTGGAGCACAATCGGGCTCAGCTGTTCGCCGGTTGGGCACACACACTTGCGACAGGGAAAGTCGGCGGACTTGAGGTATTCGATTTATGGAGCCAAGGCATCGGCGATGTGTTCTGCGCCCTTCCTCATCTCCGCGCCTGGCTGGACACATTGACGCCGGATAGGCGCGAGCACGTCGTTATCAACATGGACTGCCCCGATCTGGCTGGCTTGATCGACTTGTCCGGCGTGCGCATTACGCGTGAGCCAGACCGTAGCGCGTTGCTGGGCACGCTGGAACCCGAAGGGATATCGGCGCTGCACTCCATTCGCGATCTCAATTACAGCCTGCCGGTCAACATTCATCCCCTGCTCAGCGGGATACTCGGCCTGCCAACAGCGGGAAATGCCGGCCTCGCGGCATTCACCGATGCATTGCTTCGCTACGGCAGGCTGCCACGCGGAATACCGCTCCAGTGCAGTTACTGCGTGGTGCACCTCGAGTTCGCGCGCGACCACGCAGGTCGTGCCCTTAGGCCGGCAAGCGCAAGCGCTGTCGTGGCGCGATGCACGCAAATCTTCGACACCGTTGTGATCGTAGGTAACCAGCGACAAGTGACAAAGCCACGGGGAACAGGCGGGGCGGAGGTGATCGACCTGCAGGGCAAACTGTCGGTCTGCCAACTGACTGCCGTCATTGCGCATGCCACATGCTTCGTTGGAATTGACTCGTTCCCGGCGCATGTTGCGCAGGCAGCGGGTATCCGCAGCGCGGTATTCTATGGCGCCGTCCATCCGCTGGCGCGCGTATGGGACCAGGCCAAAGTGTGGCCGCTCACGGCCGAACTGGACTGCATCGGCTGCTATCACAAACACCTGGAATCGAGCGCTCCCTATTGCATGCGACTCGACGAGGCATGTGGCGAGGGTCCGACAACCGATCGGGTCGAGGCTGTTCTGCTCGCCATGAAACGCAATCAGCCATTCGATTGGAGAAGAACTCAGCAGCGCTTCCTGGCATTACAGGCAAAATGGTTGGGCTATTTGCGCCACCACCCCGCACCGCCGGATCGGCTCTTGCGCGAATCAACCGGCAGCAACGAGCAGGTCAGCAACATGGTCTACAAGATACTGGACTGTGTCGGGGAACTGGCGGGCAGCCGCTATCACACCACCGCGGTCACCACCATGATCGAGCGCGTGCAGCGGTTGGAATCGGCATTATCCACACGCAACCGCGAGCTGGACGAGATGTCGCGCCTGCTCTCACAAATCTGGCACGGACGGCGGCCGCAGGTTGCACCAGAGGCACGGACGAGCCAGAACAGCATAGAAATCCACACGATGGCCTTGCAGCAGCATCGGTGTCAGACGTGGGTGAATGGCGATTGGCTGGACGTCGAGGCGGTCGACGATTCTCCCATGTTGCACCTGCCGACTATCCGCGCCTGCGGGGGCAGCATCAATCTTCAGTTGCTGGCAATTGCCGACCGCAGCGACACGTTGCGCATTTCCTGGATGGTCGACAGCAGCGAAGGGATTCATCGCGCGCAGCACACTTTCCCGGTTGGACAGGAGGCGCGCAAGACTGCACTTCCATTCGACCTGGCGACTGGGCAGTTGCTGCGGCTTCGTATCGACCCGCTTTCTGGAGGTGGGAGGCTCAAACTTCGCGGCGCGATCAGTGGGTCGTTCGAGGTTCACCAGGAGAGCGCCATCTGCGCGGGGACCCTACCAGTCATGGCGGCGAACTTGGGTGAAGAATCCAGGCATGGCAATGACTGGTCGGCCGTTGCCGGCGCCGGCAGCGCTCCACCTGCACCCGTCAAGAACGCGCCACGGCTGACCCGCAGCCCCGTGCGCCGCAAGGTCACCAAGCGGTGAGCTCAGGAACACAGGCGCTTCCGCGCGTCTGTTTTGTTCACATCCCGAAGACGGCTGGCAATTCCATACAAAGTTTTTTCGTACGCATTTACGGCGAGCTTGCCTTTCCAGGCCACGTCACGGAGCACTATGACGCGTGCTCAGAGTCAGAACTTGCCGGCTATCGCTACTATGGCGGCCATGTGGAACGTAGGGGGTGGAGCCGCTTGCCATTCGACACGAGCATATTCACTGTCGTCCGGCATCCGGTCGACCGGGCTGTGTCGCTGTACAGATATTGGAACGAGCTCGATTGTGAGGCCAATAAATACATTATCGAAGGCGTGCGGGTAGCTCGCTCACGGCCCATCGAGGATTTCGTGGCATCGGACAACCCCGTCGTCGTTCAACACCTACGTGGCGGCCTCGCTCGACAATTTCTAACCAACTCGACCTTGACGACGCACCTTCACTCCGTCGAGGGGCAGCCCCGGGCCTTCGACGAGGCGGTGAAATGCCTGTTCTCGTTCAGCGCGGTGCTGACGACCGAACGCTTGGCCACCTCGTTCACAAAGATGCTCGAATGTCTGAAGATTGACGGGCTCGACCTCCCGCTCGCGCGCGAGAATGTCTCAAGCACGGTGGTGGAGTACGACAGGAACCTGCTGTTTAGCATTATGGCTCGCCAGTCACCGCTGGACTTCCAGATCTATTCGGTTTGCCAGAACCTCGAGCAGCGTTTGTATGCCAAGGAAACGGCCGTTGGCGCCCGAAAGTCCAGGCAGCCGCGACGCCAGGCGCTTGTGCTGGACTTTGGCCAGGGTGGGAACAGCAGCGCTTACCGTCGGGACGGCTGGTCGCATCAGGAACAGCAATTCGTGTGGGCGACGGGCGGCATGAGTTCGCTCGCTTGGCCGGAGCTGCCGCCGTGTCAGAGGCTCATGCTCCATTTCGATGTCGTGCCATTCATCGCCCCTCCGCACCGAAGCGTGCAGAGGCTGACCGTCAAAATTGGCGACGCAACCGTTGCGCACGTCGAACTTGGAGGACCGTCCGCGTTTTGGGTGCAGTTGCCTGAATCCGCAACGCCGCCGAGCGGCATTATTCTGGAACATCCCGATTGGGCGGTTCCGGGCGAGATCGGCGTAAATTCCGACGGTCGCGCGCTCAGCATCGCCTTCCGAAGGATCTCGATCGTAGGTGAGCCGACAGCTCCGTTGACAGAATTCGAAAGCCTGGGCGGAACTGCGCAGGGATGTGAATTCGGGGTCGTGCAGCGGATGCGCGGTGCGGAGCCGATTGGCCTTCTCCGATGGTCGAACATGACCGCCGAATCATTAGCGGAAGCTTTGGAGACTGAATTCGACGGTGTGGGCAGTCCAAAAGAGACTGTGTTGGACTATATCAAACACCAGGATGGCCACCTGGAATACGCGACGGCTAATCGCCGCCTGGGTATGGAAATGCACACCTGGGTCGCGTCTGATCAGGTGCCGTACGACAAGATGTTCGAGGACAGCTGCAAACGATTGACATTGTTGCGGCGCAAACTCATCGAAGACCTTCGCGGCGGCCAAAAGCTGTTCGTGTTCAAGATGGGCGACAAAACCTGTACACTGCAGGAAGTTCGTCGAATTCACGCAGCGTTGGAACGCTATGGACCGAATACCTTACTATACGTGCGGTTGCAGGACGCCGCTCATCCAAGCGGCACGGTTGAGCTTGTCGAGGATCGGCTGATCATTGGCTACATCGATCGGTTCAACCTGTCGCAGGCAGGCGAGCATCTGACGCCCAGTATGGCTGCCTGGGATACGATCTGCAGCGAGGCCTATGAGCTTTGGAAGGGCTAGGCGGCTCGGCGCCGTCAGCGTATGGTCAGAACCCGCCCGGCAGCACCACGACCGTCGGCCGGTCCGGCAGCGTCATTCGCGACACGTTGATCGTCGGCGAGTCGCTGAACCGCACCGCGTAGCGGCCCCGCACCAGATCGACAAACCGTGTCGCCACGTCACGCGTGAAATAGTGCATCGGCAGCACCAGCCGCGGACGGATCTGCTCCAGCACCGCCGCCACATCCTGCTGGCTCATGGTGTAGACGCCGTCCACCGGTGCCATCACCACATCGATATGCCCCAGCAGCACCAGGTCCTGCTCGGTAAGCAGATGGTGCAGATGCGACAGATGTGCGATGCAGACGCCGGCACTTTCGAACAGGAAGATCGAGTTGCCATAGACCTCGGTGCCGCCTTGCCAGTCGCGGATGTTGGTCGGCAGGTTGGCGACACGCATGTCGCCGACCGTCAGATCGATCAGCGCCGGCTTGCCGTCGTCGCGCCAGCCACGCAGGACATGCGGAATGCGCGGGTCAGGATGGTCGGTGTAATGCGTGGAATGCGCGTGGTTCATCGTGGCGATGTCGGGCGGGGCGGCCGGTGCGTTGTAGCCGTTGTAGTCGGTCACCGCGCGCACGCCGCCGGGCGTCTCGATCAGGAAGCTGGCATGGCCGAGAAAGGTGATGCTGAGCGCATCGCTCGCCGCGGCGGCCCGCATCGCGCGCGGCGCATCCATGGCGATCGGCGTGCATCCCGCAAAGACCAGCCGTGGCAGCAGGACGAGCACGCAAGCGACGCAGGCTCGCAATATCCGCATCTCCCGGCTACCTTCTCGTCCCTGAACCCCAGGAACTGACCACCGAACATGAGCTACGACAAGCCATTCGCCGGCCTGAAGGTGATCGACGTGAGCCAGGGCGTGGCCGGTCCCTATTGCGCGATGCTGCTCGCGCAGTACGGCGCAGACGTCATCAAGGTCGAGCCGCCCGGCGTCGGCGACTGGGCGCGCAATCTCGGCGTGGTGTACGGCGATCAGTGCGCCTACTCGTTGCCGGCGAACTTCGGCAAGCGCGCCATTGCGCTGGATCTGAAGCATGACGACGGCCGCGCCATCCTGTGGCGGCTGGTCGAGGGCGCCGACGTGTTCCTGCAGGGGTTCCGTCCGGGCGTCATCGATCGCCTCGGCTTCGGCTACGACGCGGTCGCCCAACGCGAGCCGCGCATCATCTACCTGTCGGTGTCGGGCTTCGGCCAGGCCGGTCCCCTGGCCGAGCGTCCGGCGATGGACCCGATCCTGCAGGCCTATACCGGCCTGATGGTGGAGAACAAAGGCGAGGACGGCATCCCGCACCGCACGCCGATCATCGCGATCGACATGAGCACGGCGCTCTATGCCTATTCGGCCGTCTCCACGGCGTTGTACGCCCGGCGCGACGAGACGCGCGGGCGCCATATCGAAGCCAGCCTGATGCAGGCTGCGGCCAGCCTCCAGGTGGTGCGCCTGATGCAGTCCCATCTCGAGGGCGGCGCGATCCGACCGCCCGGCGCACCGAGCGGCGTCTATGCGGTTGCCGACGGCTGGATGACGGTCACCGTGGTGCGGCTGCACGAGTGGCTTGGCTTCTGCAAGGCGACCGGCCTCGACGACTTTGCCGCCGACGAACGCCTGCGCACCACGCAGGGTCGCTTCGACCATGCGGCGGACATCAATGCCATCCTGCGCCCGCTGCTCGCCTCGCAGCCCTTCGCGCACTGGTCGGAGCGACTGGCGGCCGAGCGCATCATGCACGAGCGGCTGCACACCTACGCGCGTTTCCTCGAACACCCGCATCTTCAGGCATCGGGCGCGATCGCCTGGCTGCACCAGCCGCATGTGCCGAAGGCTTTCCCCATGCCGCAGGTGATCGGCGCACCGCCGTTCGTCGATGGCGCGCCGCTCGCGACCGCGCCCGGACTGGGCGAGCACAGCGAGACGATCCTGCGCGAGCACGGCTACACGGCGGACCAGATTGCCGATCTCGCCCGCCGCGGGGTGGTGGCGCTCGCCGGCGCGCCGCGCTGACCGCGGCCGTCACTGCAACGGCACGGACCCCGTGTACTTCACGATGTCCAGCCCACCGGTCAGCCGGTCGTTGGCATAGATCAGGCCGTTCTCGTCCACGTACACGTCGTTGATCTGGATCGTGTGGGTGGCGTTGCCGGGCGGCGCGGCCTCGACCAGGTAGCCGATCTCCACGGGATGCATCGGGTCCTCGATCGAGTAGGCGCGAATCCCACCGTTGAAGAAACTGCCCACCACGGTCTTCGTCAGCGTGCGCGACGTATCCGTTGGCCGGTTCATGTCGATGTTGTGCGCACCGAACCGCCCTCCCGCCTTGCACAGCGCGGCGAAGTCGGCGGGTGGCGGGAAGGCCGCGAGCGGAATGAGGTTCTTCTCGTCGCTCATGTCCCATACCCAGTCGCGCTTCGGCCAGTCCTTGCAGTTGGCAGTGGTCGCCTCCTCGGTCTGGATCAGCAGGTTGCGCGACGGAATTGGCAGCAACGTGTGGGCGAAGCCGTTGCCCGCCGACTGCCACGACTTGTGCGCCACCAGCTTCGGATGCGCCTTGTCGGCGATGTCGAGGATCACCAGCCCGCCGTCGATCCAGCCGATGTAGACGCGATCCGGATGCTCGGGCGACAGCGCCGGCGAGTGCATGCGGATGCCGGCGTCGAACGGTGCCACGCGCGGCGGCGGCGGTTCGGTGTCACCGTCGCGCGTGCCGGGCAGCCACCAGCGTCCAGTCTCCTGCGGGCGCGCCGGGTCGCGCAGGTCGACGATCATCAGGAACTGATCGTCGTCCTTGTTGCGTGGCGTGAAGTCCCTGGCACCGGTCGAGAGATACGCGTACTCGCCGTCGGCGAACCACAGATAGTGCACGCCGCGGGAATGTGGGCCCGACGTGTCCAAATGCGCCAGCCTCTTCGGATGCGCCGGGTCGCCGACGTCGTAGGTGTCCATGCCGGCATGCGGCTGCCCCACCTTCTCCACCTGGTGCGCGACCGCGAGCGTGGTGCCGGAGAGGCCCAGCGAGTTGCAGCGCACGAACGCCTCCTCCACCGGCACCTGGGCGACGACCTTGGGATCCTCGGGCCGCGTCACGTCGATGACGCTGAAGCACATCGGCGCCGAACTCGTGCGCGAGGAACAGCATCCGCCGCCCATCGGGATACTGGCGCAGCGCCAGCCCCTCGCCGCCCTTGCCCGCGCCGTTCAGGTCGCTGTGGCCGATGACCTGCATATTGCTGGCTTCGGCCACCGGCGGGATCGGGTCCGCCTGCGCCGGCAGGGCGGCCGCGGCCGGCAGCACGGCGGCGGTCCAGAGAATGCGCTGATACCATCCACCCATCGTCTCCTCCCGTCGCCTGCCTTGACGTGCAGGCTACGGGGCCTCACGGGACGCCGACAAGCGCGGCAACGCCTGGCCGCCGCCCGGCCGGTGGCGGTTGGTCAACGCCGCAGCGATGGCCGTCGCGTATCACTCCGGCTCGTATCGATCCGGAGGCACCGCAAGCGCCAGCCTGCTGCCATTGTCCCAGCGCACGCCTATCCGCACCCAGGCGCCCATGTCGGTGATGTCGGTGACCGTGCCAAGCGTCCCTGCAGGTACGGCCTGAGGATCGTTCATGGCCAGGCAACGCACCCGCGTGCCCGGCAGAGGGATCATCGACTTCTTCTCTTCGTCTGATTCGTGCTCCCTCTCGGGGGAGCGCCTGTTGGGAACATTGCGGCGGTATAGCACGGGTACAACACTCAACTGATCATGACGCTTTTCTAGACATATTCTGTTCAAATATCCAATTCAATAAATATGTCTATGTACAATGGATGTGCTGCCATGCACTGCGTGGTGCCTGGCTCACGTCCGCCACCCCGCTCGGGGCCGTCTCTCGAGGCTTTTTGCGGACCGGCATTCGACGCAGGGTGCTGTCTCTCCGGGGGTTGACCCGGCAGGGCGGTGAAGACTTCGCGCAAGTACCTGTCGCGCAGGTTGAAACGATTCGGCGGACCCGCCGCTTCGGCGCCGGCAAACTACCCCAAGGCTGCGACGGAGGTTAATCACCGCTCTGCATGATCGGTATCGACGGCATGCATAGCGGTGCCTCCCCATCCCTCGGCCGAAGTGGGTTTCCGCCGACAGGCCCGGTCTACTAGGATCGTCGACCCATGTCGGAGGTGATGGCGCGCCGTGTTCAACCTGCGCAGCCTCGATCTCAATCTGCTGACGGTGTTCGAGGCGATCTACGAACTCGGCTCGGTCAGCGGTGCGGCTGATCGCCTGGCGCTCAGCCAATCGGCCACCAGCCACGCCCTGTCGCGCCTGCGAGAGGCGTGTAGCGACAACCTCTTCGTGCGTGCCAGGCAGGGCCTGTCTCCGACGCCCGCAGCCCGGGCAATGTATCCTGCCGTCAGCCAGGCGCTCGAAGCGCTTCGCAGAAGCCTGTCGGAGGCCAGCGGTTTCGATCCCGCCCGCTCCGGGCGACAGTTCCGCATCAGCATCCCGCACCCCATGGGGCCGTTCTATGCGCTCACTTTGCGAGCCGCGACAGGTGCCATCGCTCCCGGCATCGCCCTCATGTTCGACACCGTCTCTCTGCCCGTCGATCTGCAGGACAAACTCCGCGATGGCACCACCGACCTGGCCATCGACTGGCTGCCGGTCGCATCCGACCCGTTCGTCAACCAGAGAATCTTCGACGACCGGCTGATACTCGTGGCGCGAAGCGACCATCCCTCGATCCACCGGTGCCTCACGGCCGAGGACATGCGACGACAAGAATTCGTCTCTCTGCACCGTCGCGGCGAGATCGAGCATCTGCCCCAGGCCATTGCCGAGCTCTACCGGCAAGAGCTGCGCGTGGCAGTGCGCGTGAGCGAGCTTCTCGAGATACCGACCGTTGTGGCGAGCACCGATCTGTTGGGCATATTCCCGGCGAGCATGGGGCTACTGATGGAGAAGCGCCTGCAGCTTCAGGTCCTGGAAATTCCGCTCGAGCTTTCGCCTGTGCCGGTCTACGCGGTCTGGCACGAGTCGCGCCGGGCCGACACCGCACATCGCTGGCTGCGGGAGGTTGTGATGGCAGAGTTGGGACGCAGCCTTACCGTGTAGCCGATCCCGGCATTACCCTGCTGGCTCGCGCCAGGCCCGGGCACCAGTTTGCCGCCGGTGGCATCGGCGATCAGCGACGCGGCCTTGGCGCACAGATACGCCGGACGCAGGTAACGGTTTGCCAATCCAGCTGCCAACCCTCAACCGTGCCGTTCAGCTGCACGGGACGCTTCGGTGAATCAAGCGACGGGTGCGTCCGCTTCGCCTACCCCGTGGCTGCCACCTCCAGCACGTGTTCCGCCAGCGCCAGCGACGCGGTCAGCCCGGGACTTTCGATGCCGAACAGATTGATCAGCCCCGGCACACCATGGGTCTGCGGGCCCTGCACGACGAAGTCCTGCGCCGGCGCACCGCGCGGTACGATCTTCGGGCGGATGCCGGCATAGCCGGGCTGCAACGCGCCGTCCTTGAGCGCCGGCCAGTATTTGCGCACCGCCGCATAGAAGCCTTCGGCGCGGGCGGGGTCGACGGTGTAGTCGATGCCGTCGATCCACTCCACGTCGGGTCCGAACCGCGCCTGGCCGCCCAGGTCGATTGTCAGGTGAACTCCCAGCCCACCCGGCACCGGTACCGGATAGATCAGCCGCGAGAACGGTGACCGGCCGGACAGGGTGAAGTAGTTGCCCTTGGCGTAGTAGGCGCGCGGAATGCGGTCCGCCGGCATTCCGGCGATGTGCGAGGCCAGGTACGGTGCGTGCAGGCCGGTGGAATTCACCAGCAGGCGGCAGCGCAGGCTCGTCGGGTCGGCGCCGCCGACATCGACCTCCAGGCCGCCCCGCACGACCCGCCCTCCCATGACGGGGCTGAGAAATGCCGGCACCGCGCCGGCATTCTCGGCATCGCCCTGCAGCGCCAGCATGAAGGCATGGCTGTCGATGATGCCGGTGGCAGGCGACAGCAGCGCGCTGGTGCAATTCAGGTTCGGCTCCAGGTCGATCGCCTCGGCCGCACTCAGCACGCGCATGCCCTCGACGCCGTTCGCCTCGGCGCGTCGCTTGATGCCGGCGAGCATCGCGTCCTCCTGGGCGCTGGTCGCGACGATCAGCTTGCCGCAGTTGGCGTGCGGCACGCCCTTTTCCGCGCAGTAGGCGTAGAGTGCCCGGCGGCCGGCCACGCAGAACCGCGCCATGAGGCTGCCGGCGGGATAGTAGATACCGGCATGGATCACCTCGCTGTTGCGCGAAGAGGTCTCGGTGCCGATGCCTTCGGCCGCGTCAAGCAGCAGCGCCTCGCGGCCAGCCAGCGCCAGCGCCCGCGCCACCGCCAGGCCGACGACGCCGGCCCCCACTACGATGCAATCGACTGACTCCACGCGCGCGCTCCTTGCAGGCAGAGTGGCACGCGGAAACGAGGCATGGAATGCTGACACTGCAGGCGGACAACTCTTCGCTGGTCCTGGCCCCCGAGATCGGCGGCGCCATCGTTGGCTGGAGGTTGGGCGCGGTGCCGCTGATGCGGCTGCCGGCGCCGGATGCGATCATCGCCGGCAATGTGCGCGGACTGGCGTGCTTCCCTCTCGTGCCGTTCTCCAACCGCATCGCCAACGGGCGGTTCAACTGGGAGGATGCGCCCTACACGTTGGACCGCAATTTCGGCGACCACCCCCACACCATCCACGGCGTGGGCTGGAAGCGCGCGTGGGAGG
Source organism: uncultured Alphaproteobacteria bacterium (assembly GCA_963812075.1). Taxonomy (GTDB): domain Bacteria; phylum Pseudomonadota; class Alphaproteobacteria; order Acetobacterales; family Acetobacteraceae; genus JAMXLO01. The sequence goes on along the minus strand of CAWETN010000007.1, from coordinate 408,157 downwards.
TGGCGGAGGCGGGCGCCTCGTTCGCCACCCTGACGCTGCGGCATGACGCGAGCGGCGATCAGGCGCGGGCCTGGCCGTTCGCCTTCGAGGCGGAGCAGCGCTTCATCCTGGCCCCGGATGCCCTGCAACTGGCGCTGAGCGTGCGCAACCTGCACCGCGCGTCAGCGCCGGCCGGGCTCGGCCTTCACCCGCATTTCCCGCGGCGCGGGTCGCCATCGCTGAGGTTCAGCGCTCGCCGGGTGTGGCTGAACGGCGCCGACTTCCTGCCGTCACGCCAGGTACCGATTCCACCGGAGTGGGATCACTCGGCAGGCCGCGCCATCGGCGACGCCGCGCTGGACAACTGCTTCACCGGCTGGGACGGCGCGGCACGGATCGACTGGGGCGATGGAACGGCGCTCCGCATCGAGGCGGACGATCCGTTCCGCCATGTCGTGGTCTACACGCCGCCGGGCCGGGGCTACTTCTGCGTCGAGCCGGTGACCCACATGACCGACGCGATCAACCGGATGGATGTGGCGGGACACGGGCTTCGGGTGCTGGCGCCGGGCGAAACGCTGCAGGTCCTGGTGATCTTCCGGATCGAGACCGGAAGCGCTTCCATCACAACCTGAAAGCACCCATATTCAGGTCAAGGTCCAGGGAGGCTTTCGGTGGGTGTAGGCAGCGGCGAAGGGGCCGTGGTGTGTGGTCGCTGATCAACGGGGCGGCTGATCTTGCGGCACAGTACCCGCTGCTGTCGATCCTGATCGCGTTCGCCGCGGCCATCGTCGAGGCAGTGGCCGTGCTGGGCGTGCTGGTGCCCGGCACGCCGATCCTCATGGCTGTGGCCGCCGCCGGCGCCATGGCGGGCGCGTCGATGGTACCCATCATGATCGTCGCCATCCTGGGCGCGGTGATCGGCGATTTTGTGTCCTACTGGGTTGGCCACCACTTCCGTTTTCGGCTGCGCGGCATGTGGCCGTTCGCCGCACGGCCACACCTCATGGGCCACGCCGAGACGTTCTTCCACCGCTACGGCTCGGCCAGCGTCGCGATCTGCCGCTTCGTGCCGGTGCTGCGCTCCACCGTACCGCTGGTCGCCGGCATGGCCGGCATGGCGCGCTCGCGGTTCCTGATCGCCAACGTAAGCTCGGCGTTCGTCTGGGCACCGGCGCACGTCGTGCCGGCGCAGTTCGCCGGGCTGTCGCTGGCAGAGTTGCAGGCGGGCGATTGGGCGAGTGCCGCGCTATGCGGCGCCGGGCTGCTGCTGTTCACCCTGGCGGGCTGGTACGTGCATCGCCGGGTCGCCGCCCGCGCCCGCTGAAACGAATTTCACACGATGGCGTGGGCGAGCAGGCCTGGCAGATCCAGGTCCCCCGCCGCGTGCAGCGTGGCTATGCTGGTGAAAGCGCCGCCGGCCGTCGCCGTCATGGCGATCGTGGCGTCGGCACCCGCCATGGTGACCTTCAGGAAGCTGCCAAGAGTGGCGTTGCTGCCGTCCCACGCGGTCTTTGACAGCGCCGGGCGGAAATCCAGGGTGTCGGCATTCTGCAGCACGTAGCCGAACACGTCGTCGAAACCGCCGATGGCCGGCATGATGATCCGGTTGCTGCCGCCGCTGTCCTCGATCTGGTTGTGGCCACCGCCGGCATTGACGACGTTGCCGGTACCGGCGATGCGCACGGTGTCGTTGCCGGCGGCGGTCACGATCGTGTTGTGGCCCTGAAACGCCAGCACCCCTTCGGTGCCGCCGGTCAGCCTGGCGGTGTCGAACGATCCGCCGATGAACAGCGAATGATTGCCCGCCGTCGCCACGATGTCGACCTGGCTCAGGTTCACCACCGGATCGGTATCGGTCGCGGCGATGGTGACGGTCTGCCGCCCGGCGAAGGCGATGTTCTGCGGCCCGGCTGACATCAGCGCCGCCGTCGCATTGGGCACCGCGGTGCCGTTGAACGTCGCGCCATCGACGTACAGGTTCCGGTCGGTGGTCGGCGTGCCGGCGTACAGGTCATTCAGGAAGGTCACCGTGACCGTATGTGCCCCGGTGGCGAAGCTGCCCTTCACGGTCGTCGTGTCGTCCTGGCCCGACCCGTGCAGCGCCGATGCGGTGAGTACGCCGCCGATCTGCTTGCCATCGACGCTGACGGTGTACTGGGCGCTGCCCTGGAAGGCGTCCTGGCTGATCTTCAGCACCAGGGAATCTGCACCGCTGCCGATCGTGGTGTTCTTCGGCGTCGAGACCGTGCCGCTGTCAGTGAAGGCGAAGTCCAGCGGCCCGGCCGACATCAGCGCCGCGGTGCCGTTCGGCACCGTCGTGCCGTCGTAGGTGATGCCGTCGACGTACAGGTTGCGGTCGGTGTCGGGCGTGCCGTGATACAGGTCGTTGAGGAAGTTGACGGTCACCCGATGCGGCCCCGGCGCAAAGTTGCCGAGAACGGAGACCGTGTCGTCCTGTCCCCCGGCGTGCGAGGCGCCCGCGGTCAGCGTACCGCCGATCTGCACGCCATCGACGCTGACGGTGTACAGCGCGCTGCCCTGGAACGCGTCCTGGCTGATCCGCAGCACCAACGCGTCCGGACCGCTGCCGACCGCCAGCGTGACCGGCGTGCCGACAGGTGTCGTCGAGTTGGTGATGTCCAGCCGGCCGATCACGCCGTTGATAAGGTCCGCGTAATACACCGAGCCGTCGGGGCCCTGCACGAAGTCGGTCGGAGCATCGCCGTTGACCGAGTAAAGGAACTTCACGTCGGCGGTATTGTTGATGTCGATGGCAAAGATCTGGCCGCTGGGAAAGTTCGTGAAGAAGAAGTCATTCTGCAGCGAGGCCGGATAGACGTTGCCGGTGTAGATCGCCTCGCCCGCGGTGATGGCCTGGTTCTGGAACCCGGGATCCGAACTGTTGTGCGAGAACGCGCGCAGCGGCGCGATCACCGAGGCGGTGCCGTTGTCTACTTGCTTGTAGAACGCCTGCGCGGCAGCCATCCCGCTGTAGCCGGGCGTGGCAACCGAGAGGCCGCCATCGCCGCCCTCATAGAACGGCCAGCCAAAATTCGCGCCTGGGCCGCCGCTGTCGATCTCCTCCCAGGAGTTCCAGCCCGTATCAGCGATCAGCAGCCTGCCGTCGGGGGCGAAAGCCACTGAGAATGGATTGCGGAAGCCCAGTTGATAGACCTTGGCGCGGTCGCTATTCAGCGCGACGCCGCCGGTGACGAACGGATTGTCCGACAAGCCAAGCCCAGTGGCCGGATCGATCCGCAGGATCTTGCCCGACAGGCTGTCCAGCGACTGCACGTTGAGCGAGTGCGGATCGGCGTAGTTGAACGAGGACCCTTCGCCCACGGAGACGTACAGCTTGCCGTCCGGCCCGAAGTTCAGGTGGCCGCCGGCATGCGAACTGGAGTCGACCTTGAGGTAGTCCTGCTTGAAGCCGTTGATGACAACGGGAGGTGTCGCCGCACCGGGATTGATGAACTGGTCCGAACTCGTCGCATCCTTGAAGGCGGGGTCGGTGAAGTCCTGCGTGCCGCCGCCGCTGATATCCGCGAGCGACTGACCCGCGTTGCCCAACAGGATCTTGGCGGTGTTCGGCAGGATGGTGGAGAAGTTGGTGGCGGGGTCGGCGGTGTAGCGGATGACCTGCGCGTAGCGGTTGCCGCCGCCGTCCGGCCCGGCGTTGCTGGTCTTGCCGGCGGTATCCGGCGGATCGATCACCTCGAAGGCGTAGATGAAGCCGTTCTGCGCGAAGTTCGGGTCCAGTGCGATGTCGAGCAGCCCGCGATCGCCGAAGTCGTTCACCTGCCCGCTGAGGTCGAGCAAGGTGCGGGTGGTGCCGGTCGTCAGGTCGGACAGCGCGATGACCCCGGGCTTTTCCGCGACGTAGACCTGCGACGGATTGACCGGCGAGAAAACGAAGCGGATCGGCTGGTTCAGGCCGCGGACCAGCGAGACCGATGCCACATCGTAGTTCGATGTCAGCGGAGGCTCCGGATTGGGCGGCGGCGCCGGTGTTTCGTCGTCCAGGATCGAGACCCGCGACGTCCGTGGCACGCCGATCGTCGCACCCTGCGCATCGATCAGGGAGAACACGAAGGTCTCGGTCGGTTCGGGCAGGGTGTCGTTGATGATCTGGATCGGCACCGTCACCCGGCTGACCCCGGCAGGTATCGTGACGGTGCCCTGCACCCCGGCAGGTATCGGGACGGTGCCCGGACCGCCGGCGAAGTCCTGTCCCAGCGTGGCCGTATCGCTGCTCAGTCCATAGGTCACCGTGACGGGGCCAGCCAGCGAACCGCCCCGGGTGATCGATTCGAAGACCGTCCCCGCCGTCTCGCTGACGCTCAGCTCAGTATTGGTGATGAAGACCGAATCAGCCATCTGTACCCCGCCATCAAGCCGCGCGCTGCGCTAACCGGCGCAAAATGCTGGGCACTCCAGCGGCGGTCAAATCACTTTCCCAATTGTGTAGAAGCGTCACATTATTGTGCCTCGCACCGCCAGAGAATGGAAGATTTGAGCCAATAACATTGCGGAGACAGCGGCGAACGGCGACGCGCTGGGCCTATTCTCCGAGGATGAACTTGACCAATGTCAATACAACCACCAGCCATACCGGGCCGCCGATCGCCGCCACGCGCCCCGCCGCCGCCTTCGCCACGACGTAGGTGATGAACCCCAGCCCGATCCCCGCGGCGATCGAGAAGGTGAACGGAATGCCGATCGCCAGCACCACCGCCGGGACGTATTCGGTTGCGTCCTCCCAGTCGATATCGCGCAGCGCGCGCGCCATCAGGCAGGCGACGAACACCAGCGCCGGTGCGGTGGCGAAGGCCGGGATGGCGGTGGCCAGCGGTGCGAACAGCAGGCTCAGCAGGAACAGCGCCGCGACCGTGACCGCCGTCAGGCCGGTGCGGCCGCCGGCCTGGATGCCGGCGGCGCTCTCGATGTAGCTGGTGGTCGTGCTGGTGCCCAGCAGCGAACCGACGATGGCGCCGCCGCTGTCGGCCAGCATCGCCTCGCGCAGCCTGGCGATCGTGCCGTCCGGCCGCATCAGCCCGGCACGCTGCGTGGTCGCGATCAGCGTGCCGGCGTTGTCGAGCACGTCGACCAGGAAGAAGGTCAGCACGACGGTGGTCACGCCGAGTGACAGGGCGCCCCGGATGTCGAGCTGCAGGAAGGTCGGCGCGAGCGACGGCGGCGGCGCGACGACGCCGTGCAGCTGCGTCAGTCCGAACGGCAGGCCGATCGCGGCGGTGGCCAGGATGCCGAACAGGATCGCGCCCGGCACGCCGCGCGCAGTGAGGCCGGCGATCAGCAGGAAACCCAGGCACGACAGCAGTGTGCCCGGCACGCCCAGCGGGCCCAGCGTCACCAGGGTGACCGGATTGCCGGCCACCACGCCCATCTCGTGCAGGCCGATCAGGCCGAGGAACAGCCCGATGCCGGCGCCGATGCCGAGTTTCAGCGACATCGGGATGGCGTTCACCAGCCACTCGCGCAGGCGCAGCAGGCTGACGACCAGGAACAGCAGGCCGGACAGGAACACCGCGCCCAGCGCCACCTGCCAGGACAGCCCCATGCCCTTCACCACGGTGAAGGTGAAGTAGGCGTTCAGCCCCATGCCCGGCGCGAGCGCCAGCGGCAGGTCGGCGAGCAGTCCCATCGCGGCCGACCCGATCGCGGCGGCGATGCAGGTGGCGACGAAGGCCGCGTCGTGATCGATGCCGGCAGCGGCGAGGATGCGCGGATTGACCACGACGATATACGCCATGGTCAGGAAGGTGGTGCAGCCGGCGAGGATCTCGGTGCGGACCGAGGTGCCGTGCGCGCGGAGGTCGAACATCAGCCGCCGGGTGCACCCTGGGTATTCACGTACAGCGCGTAAAGTCCGTGGCTGGCTGCCATGAACAGCCGGTTGCGCCAGCGCCCGCCGAAGCAGAGGTTGGCGCAGCGCTCGGGCAGCGCGATGTGGCCGATCGCGTCGCCGGCCGGATTGAAGACGCGCACGCCGTCGAGTTCGGCCTCGCCCATGCCCCAGCCGCACCACAGGTTGCCGTCCACATCGACGCGGAAGCCATCGGGCGTGCCGGGGCCGGCGTCGATGAACATCCGGCTGGCGCCGAGCGTGCTGCCGTGCACCTCGAACACGCGCAGCTTGCGCGACGGCATGCCGCGCGATTCCACCACGTAGAGCTTCGATTCATCCGGCGAGAACGCCAAGCCATTGGGGCCTTGCACATCGTCCGCCACGCAAGTGACCGTGCCGGTCTGGCCATCGACGCGATACACGTTGGCCGGCAGTTCCGGTTCGTATCGCTCGCCCTCGTAATAGCCCAGCAGCCCGAATGGCGGATCGGTGAACCAGATCGAACCGTCCGACTTCACCACCACATCGTTCGGCGAATTCAGTTTTTTCCCCTGATAGCTGTCGGCCAGCACGGTGATCGCGCCGTCGTACTCGGTGCGGATGACGCGGCGGCCACGGTGCTCGCAGGTGACCAGGCGGCCCTGGCGGTCGCGCGTGTTGCCGTTGGCGTTGTTGGAGGACTTGCGGAATACGCTGACCGCGCCGGTTTCTTCCTCCCATTTCAGGATGCGGTCGTTGGGGATGTCGCTCCACAGCACATAGCGGCCGTCGCCGAAATACACCGGTCCCTCCGACCAGCGGCAGCCGGTGGCCAGCCGCTCCACCGAGGCGAGCGGCAGACGATAGCGGTTGAAGCTCGGATCGATCACCTGCACCGCGGGATCGGGGTAGCGCTGGCTTGGTTCCCACATGGCGTAGTTCCCCCTGTCGTTTACGGCCGCAGCCCAGCGCGCTGCAGATGCGGTGCGAGCCGCCGGCAAAGCGCCAGCAGCAGCATGCGGCAATCACTGAACAGCGACCAGAAGGGATGGCCGAACGTCTCGGGCCGGTTGCGCTCGACGGCGAAGTGCGCGGTCCAGGCGAAGGTGTAGCCGATCAGCGGCGCGGCGATCAGGCCGCGCCAGTTCAGCGTGACTACGGCGATGATCAGCGTGAAGGCTGCCAACAGGCTGCCGATGTAGTGCAGCGCCCGCGTGTTCCTGCGGCTATGGGCGCGCAGATAGCGCAGCCAGAACTGGTCGTAGGTCATCGGCGCGGCCGCAGCCTACATCCGCCCCGCATCGACCACCCACAACTGCGCCGTGCACATCCGGCTATCGTCCGCAGCCAGCCACAACACCATGCGCGTCACGTCGGCCGGCGCCAGCTTCTGCTTCAGGCACTGCAGCTTCATCAGGTCCGCTTCAGCCTCCGGGGTCAGCCACAGCGTGATCTGCCGCTCGGTCATGATCCAGCCGGGGATCACCGTATTGACGCGAATCCCGTGCGGTCCGAGATCGCGCGCCATGCCACGCGTACAGCCCCTCCACCGCAGCCTTCGCCGTGGTGTAGGCCGGCATGCCGCCCTGTCAGCGAATGCCAGCTCACCGAGCCGAAATTGATGATCGATCCGCCGCCCGCCGCCTGCATCATCGGCGCCACGGCCTGGATGGCGAAGAACTGATGCCGCAGGTTGGTGGCCTGGCGCTCGTCCCAGTACTCGGCGGTGACCTCTTCCCAGCTGTGCCGCTGGTCGTTCGCCGCGTTGTTCACCAGCACGGTGACCGGTCCCAGCAGCCGCCCGACGTCGGCAATCGTCGCCTGCAGCGCAGCGATGTCCTTCAGGTCGCAGTGCCGGTACAGCGGCGCCGGGTGCCCGGCCGCCTCGATGCGGCCGATCAGCGCCTGCGCCGCGGCGTCGACGATATCGACGAACGCCACCTTGGCCCCTTGCGCGGCGAACTGCGCCACATGCTCGGCGCCGATCCCGCTGGCGCCGCCGGTGATGAACACCACCCGGTCGCGCAGGCTGGGATAAATGGCGAAGTCTCCGCTCATGCTGTGCGCTCCTTCAGTTGCCGCACCACCGCATCGACGATCGCATCGGGCGACGCGTCGATCGACACAACGATCGGGTGCTCGTCCTCGCCCGGCTCTTCCAGCGTGGCGAACTGACTGTCGAGCAGGGCCGGCGGCATGAAGTGCCCGCGCCGCGCCACGAGCCGCGACGCGATCAGTTCCTTCGAGCCCTGCAGATAGACCAGCACCACGTCGCTGCGCCCGCCGATCAGGATGTCGCGATAGGCCCGCTTCAGCGCCGAGCACGCCACCACGGCACTTTCGCCGCGCGCCCGCATCGCGTCGATCTCGGCGGCTATCGCGCGCAGCCAGGGCCAGCGGTCCTCGTCGGTCAACGGCGTGCCGGCGTGCATCTTCGCGACGTTCTCCGGCGGGTGGAGCGCGTCGCCCTCGACCAGTCGCCAGCCGGCGCGGTCGGCGACGCCGCGGGCGACGGTGGTCTTGCCGCTGCCCGAGACGCCCATCAGCACGGCGATGGTCATGTCTTGGGTGCCGGAGGCTCCACATGGCCGCCGAAGCCGAACCGCATCGCCGACAGCACCTTCTCGGCGAAGGTGTGCTCCTGGCGTGAGCGGAAGCGGGTGAACAGCGAGGCCGCGAGCACATCGGCCGGCACCGCCTCCTCGATCGCCGCCTCGATCGTCCAGCGGCCTTCGCCGGAATCCTCCACCGTGCCGGCGAACTGCTCCAGCACCGGATCCTTCGCCATGGCGGAAGCGGTCAGGTCCAGCAGCCACGACGACACCACGCTGCCGCGCCGCCACACCTCGGCGATGTCGGCCACCTTCAGATCGAAACGCTCGTCCGCCGGCAGCCTCTCGGAACCGCGGTTGCGCAGGATGTCGAAGCCCTCGGCGATCGCCTGCATCATGCCGTATTCGATGCCGTTGTGGACCATCTTGACGAAGTGCCCGGCGCCGCACGGACCGGCATGGATGTAGCCGCGTTCGGCGCGCGGATCGTGACCCTCGCGGCCGACGGTGCGCTCGATCGTGCCGAGGCCCGGCGCCAGCGCGGCGAAGATCGGATCGAGATGATCGACCGCCGTCTTCTCGCCGCCGATCATCAGGCAGTAGCCGCGCTCGAGGCCCCACACGCCGCCCGAGGTGCCGCAATCGACATAGCGGATGCCCTTCGTCGCCAGCGTCTTGGCGCGGCGCACGTCGTCCTTGCAGTTGGTGTTGCCGCCATCGATGACGATGTCGCCCTGGTTCATCAGTTCGCCCAGCTGCGCGATGGTCTGCTCGGTGATGCGCCCCGCCGGCAGCATCACCCACACTGCGCGCGGCGTCTCCTTCAGCGCCTGCACCACCTCCTGCAGCGAGCCGACGCCCTGCGCACCTTCACGGCCGAGCCCCTCGCACCGCGCCCGCGTTGGCGTCCCACACCACGGTCGAGTGTCCTGCCCGCATCAGCCGGCGCGAGATGTTCGCACCCATCCGGCCAAGTCCGATCACGCCGATCTGCATGTTGGTCCCCCCGTTGGTCAGCCGTGCCACCAGCGGCCGTCGAGCACGATGCCGCGGCAGGCAAGCCGTTGCGTCGCATTCAGCTTCTCGCCCAGCACGTCCTCGAGCACGAAGCGCCCCTGCTCCAGCGTCAGCACGGTTGCATCGCCCAGCAGGCCGGGCCGCAGCGTGCCGCGATCCTCGAGCCGCACCGCGCGCGCCGGATTGATGGTGATGGCGCGGATCACCTCCACCAGCGGCACGCCAAGCGCCAGGAACTTCGACATCGTCGTCAGCAGGTCGTAGGCCGGTCCGTCGATCGACACGACATGGATATCGGACGAGATCACATCCGGCAGGAAGCCCTGCTTCAGCATCGCCATCGCCGTCTCGTAGCCGAACGAGCCCTTGCCGTGGCCGATGTCGAAGATCACGCCGCGCTCGCGCGCCGCCAGCACGTCCTCGCGCACCGCGCCGTCAGGGGCCACCGGCGTGTTGGGGAACGGACGGAAGCAGTGCGTCAGGATGTCGCCCTTGCGCAGCCGCGGCATCACCTCGGAGCGGTACGGCGGCGGCGCATCGAGATGCGTCATCAGCGGGATGCCGGCGTGCTCGGCCACCTCGAGCGCGATCTCCATCGGCGCGATGCCCGACGCGCCCGACGCGTTGCCGCCGACGCGCACCTTGATGCCGACCACCAGGTCCGCTTCGGCCTTCGCCACGTCCAGGCACACGCGCGGATTGAGCAGCGCCAGGTCGCGGCACTCGCCGACATTCACCTCCTTCGACAAGGCGAAGATGCCGGCGAAGCGAGATGTTGAGGAACGGCAGGATGCGCACCTCGGAGCGCTCGATGACATGCCGGCGGAATCCCTTCAGGTTGCCTGGACCGGCGGAGCCCGCATCGACCAGCGTGGTCAGCCCGCTCGCCTTGGCATAGGCGTCCGGATCGACGCCGAGCGAGGTGCCGCCCCAATAGACGTGCGTGTGCAGATCGATCAGGCCCGGCACCACGATCATGCCCGGACACGTCGCGCGTCGGTCTTGCCGCCAGGCAGGTCCGGCCCGAACTCGGCCACCCTGCCGTCAGCGAATGCCACATCGAGGCGCTCGTCCACGCCCTGCGCGGGGTCGATGACCCGGCCGCCCTTCAACACCAGATCGAACATGCGGAGGACTCCCTCTGGCCAACCCTGCCACATCGCGCCACTATGGCAAGCGTAACCCACGGCGAGGCTGGGCCATGAACGACGTCGCTGCCGAACTCTCCAATTCCCGCATCATCGCGGCCTACCGCGAGCGGACGCACGGCTCGGCCGAGCTGGCGCGCGAGGCCAATCGAGTTGTTCCCGAGCGGCATCACGCACGACGCACGCAACGTCGATCCGTACGGGATCTTCGTCGCCCGCGCGCAGGGCCCGCACAAGTGGGACGTCGATGGCCACCGCTACATCGACTACTTCGGCGGCCACGGCGCGCTGCTGCTGGGCCATCACCATCCGGTGGTGACCGAGGCGGTGCGCGAGGCGCTTGACGACGGCACGCAGTTCGGCGCGTCGCATCCGCGCGAAGTGCAGTGGGCGCAAGCGATCCAGCGCCTGGTGCCCTCGGCCGAGCGCATCCGCTTCACCTCGTCCGGCACCGAGGCCACGCTGATGGCGGTGCGGCTGGCGCGCGCCTTCACCGGCAAACAGACCCTGATGCGGCTGAAGGGCCACTTCCACGGCTGGCACGACCAGATGGCCAGCGGCTACACCAACCACTTCGACGGCTCGCCGACGCCGGGCGTGCTGCCTGGGCGTGGCGGAGAAGTCGATCCTGGTGAACCCCGGCGACCTGGCGGCGATCCGCGCCGCCTTCGCCAGCGACAACGACATCGCCGCGGTGATCTACGAGCCGACCGGATCATCGTTCGGCCAGGTGCCGCTGGGCGCCGAGTTCGCGCAGGAACTGCGCCGGCTGTGCACGCAGCACGGCGTGCTGCTGATCTTCGACGAGGTGGTCACCGGCTTCCGCGCCACCAAGGGCGGCGCGCAGATGGCGTTCGACGTGCGTCCCGACCTGTCGAGCTTCGCCAAGATCGTCGCCGGCGGGCTGCCGGGCGCATGCGTGGCGGGGCGCAAGGACATCCTCGACCTGCTCGACTTCAACGTGGCGGCGCGCACCGGACGCGAGAAGATCGCGCATCCCGGCACGTTCAACGCCAACCCGGTGTCGGCCGCGGCCGGCACCGCGGCGCTGACGGTGATCGCCGAGACCGACGCCGCCGACCGCGCGTCGGCGACCGCCGCCGATCTGCGCGCGAAGCTGAACGAGGTGCTGGCCGAGGCGAAGGTGAAGTGGGCGGTGTACGGCACCTACTCGGGCTTCCATCTGTTCGTGAACCCGAGCGGACTCGATGTCGGGCCGCACAACTTCGATCCGGCGAAGATCCCGCTGGAGGACATGAAGAACCAGCCGAAGGATCTGGTGAACAAGCTGCGGCTGGCGATGCTGGTGAACGGCGTGGACCTCAACCCGCGCGGCGGCGGGCTGCTGTCGTGCACGCACACCGCGGACGATGTCGCCAACACGACGGCGGCATTCCGCGAGGCGGTGCGCATGCTGAAGCAGGAAGGCGAACTGCCGGGCTGAGGCCGCCGACGGTCAGGCGGCTGGGTCGGCGCCGGGCGAGGCGGTGGCCGGCCGCCGCCGGCCATCCAGCGGCAAGGGGTGCTTCACTCTGAGCGATTGCTCCGGCGGCCGTTGGGCAAGGGTGTCTGTTGCCGGTCGCCCTGGTCGGTCAGCCGTCCAGGAATCTCGCCGTAGTTCTCCTGGATCTCCGCCTCCTCCACCCCGCCATCGGTACGCGACGGATGCGTCATCGGATTCGGCAGCAGCCCGGCGCCGGCGCTGGCCTCCATGCCGATCAATTCCTTGGCACGCTCCCAGAATTCCGACTCGCGCCCATCGGGGCGGCCGTCGGCCTCCCAAAGCCCGTATGCCCGCTTGCGGATGCGCTCCTCGCGTTGTTCCTCGCTGTCCGACCTTGCTCCCTCCTGTCCGCGCATCACGCCACCGGGGGCGGCATGTCGCGCGGCCCCGGTGGCGAGACCGGCGGGATATCGGGACCAATTCCTGGCTGTGGGGTCTCCGGACCGGGTGACGGCCAAATCTCGGGACCCGGGGTCGGAGGAACGATGTCGGGACCCGGAGAGGGTCGTTCCGGACCGGGTCCCGGGGATGGTTGAGGCGCCTGCGGCATGGGGCTTCTTCTCTAAGTTGCCCCCCATAAGCGCCGCGCATGCCACCTGGTTCGCCGGCACGCGTCGCCGCGCCAACACGATGTTCTGATCACAACGGCCGGCCGTCTTATCTGTTTGGCACTGCATCCGATCGCCGGAGACAATGATGACGCTCGATCGCCGCAACCTGCTCGGCTGGACCACCGCCCTCGCTGCCGCGTCAAGCACCGGATTGCGACGCGCAGCCGCCCAGCAGGCGGCCCCACAGCAAGGAGATCCCATGGCCCGAACGGCGCAGATGACGCGCGACTTCCGCAAGAAGATGGTGGGCTTCATGCTGGCCCACGAGCAGTTCGCCGTACCTGACCTGCTGCAGATCGGTGCACAGGCGTCGAACGCCGGGTTCCAGCTGCTGGCGACCAGCGATCATTTCCAGCCTTGGCAGGCGAACCAGCGCCACACCGGCGAGGCCTGGGTCACCATGGGCGCGCTGGGCGCCCATGCGCCGCGCACCTGGATGGGTACTACGGTGACCTGTCCGACCCTGCGCTACAATCCGGCCGTCGTCGCCGAGGCGTTCGCGACGCTGAACCTGCTGTACCCGGGCCGCGTGTTCCTCGGTGTCGGCTCGGGCGAGGCACTGAACGAGCAGGCCGCCACCGGACAATGGCCGGGTTGGCAGGAGCGCTGGGACCGGCTCATCGAGGCAATCGCCATCATCCGCCAGCTCTGGTCCGGCGAGCAGGTGTCGCACAAGGGAACCCACTACACGGTCGAGGCGAAGCTGTACGATCCGCCAGCCTCGCCGATCCCGCTGCTGACCGCGGCGAACGGGAAGAAGTCGATGCGGCTGGCCGGCCAGCACGGTGACGGCCTGGTGACCGACCCGCTGACCTGGAAGCAGCACAAGGCGGCATGGGAGTCCGGTGCGCGGGACGCCGGCAAGGACCCGGCGCAGATGCCGGTGCTTGTCGAGCAGTACGTGGTGGTCGGCGACCGGGACGAGGCACAGCACGCGGCCGAGCTCTGGCGTTTCGGACCGAAGGCGTTCAAAGGCTATTACAACATCCCCGATCCGGCCCGTATCCAGCAGCGTGCCGAGGCGGAGGTGCCGTTGGAACAGGTCATGCAGGATTGGTCGACCGGGATCGACCCACGCGTGCACGTGGCGAAGCTGCGCGAACTGTTCGACAGCGGCGTCAGCATCGTCAATGTGCATTCCGGGCAGGCCGACCAGCAGAAGGTGATCGAGTTCTACGGCCGCGAGGTGCTGCCCAAGCTCGGCCTGCCGGCCTGATCAGGTGTCCAGCGCGATCCCGAAGGTCGCGCGGAACCCCGCCCGCCCCGCATCGGTGATCGCCACCGCGCGGGTGTCGCGCCGGCGAGCGAGCCAGCCGAGGTCGAAGCAGCGGCACGCCAGCGCGGCCCCGACGCTGCCGGCCAGATGCGGCCGCCGCTCGCTCCAGTCGAGGCACGGCCGGCAATAGACCCGCCGCCCCGGCGCCGGCGCAGCGCCGAAGCCGTCGAGGAAGCGCTGGCCCTCCTCCGTCACCTCGCCGCCATCTGGGCCGAGCGCCACGTGGCCGCGTTCGGTCAGCGCATCGGTCAGCGCCACCGCCAACCGACCGGCCAGATGGTCGTAGCAGGTGCGCGCAGTGCGCAGCGCCTCGCCGCCGCGCCAGCTGGTGGGGCGCGCCGGGTCCGGGCCGGCGACCGCCATCACGCCTTCCAGCATGTGGCCGACCAGCGGCGAGGCCAGGCGGAAGTAGCGATGCCGCCCCTGCTTCTCGGCCGCCAGCAGCCCGCCGTCGGACAGCTTCGCCAGATGTCCGCTCGCGGTCTGCGGCGTGACGTGGGCCGCGTAGGCCAGCTCCTTCGCGGTCAGCGCACGCCCGTCCATCAGCGCGGCCAGCATGTTGGCGCGCGCCGGATCGCCGAGCAGGGCGGCGGTGGCGGCGATGCGGTTGGAATCGCTCATGGCGCTCTCCCTCAACCCGTTCCAACATAGGCGGTGGGCGGCGCCGGCGCATGCAGCGATGCTACGGCGGACGCCGAACCGATGGAGGTGCGATGCTGTCGGACGACGAGGCCGCATTCCTCGCCGCGCAGCGGGTCGGGCGGCTGGCGACGGCGGATGCACGCGGCAGCCCGCATGTCGTGCCGGTGTGCTTCGCGATCGAGGCGGGTTCGCTCTACGTCACGATCGACGAGAAGCCAAAGCAGGCGGCGGCGCGTCCGCTGAAGCGGCTGCGCAACATGATCGAGAATCCGTCCGTCGCCTTCGTCGCCGACCGCTACGACGAGGATTGGCGGCAGCTCGGCTGGGTGATGCTGCGCGGCCGGGCCGACATCCTGGCCGGGGGCGACGAACACGACCATGCCCAGGCGCTGCTGCGCGTGCGCTATGCGCAGTACCGCACGATGCAGCTCGCCGGCCTTCCGGTGATCGCGCTGCGCATCGCGCAGGTGACCAGCTGGGGCAATCTCACGGGGAAGACGACATGGACCTGAAGCTCACCGGCAAGACGGCGCTGATCACCGGCGCAAGCCGCGGCATCGGCGCGGCGATCGCACAGGAACTCGCCCGCGAGGGTGTCCACGTGTGCCTGGCGGCGCGCGACAGGACGAAGCTGGACGAGGTGGCTGCCGGGATCGCCGCGATCTCCCGTAGCAACCGCACCACGGTGGTTGCCGGCGACCTGCGCGACGCCGCTGCGGTGCAGGCGGCGGTCGATGCCGCGGTGGCAACGTTCGGCCGGCTCGACATCCTGGTGAACAACGCCGGAGCGACGAAGCGGGCGGACTTCTTCACGCTCACCGAGGAGGATTGGCAGGACGGGTTCGCTCTGAAGTTCCACGGCTACGTCCGCGCCACGCGCGCCGCCTGGCCACATCTGCGCGAATCGCGCGGCAGCATCGTCAATATCGTCGGCATCGGTTCCCGCTCCGGCTCGGCCGAGTTCACCATCGGCGGTTCGGTGAACGTGGCGCTGCTGAACTTCACCAAGGCGATGGCGGATATCGGTGTGAAGGACGGCGTGCGGGTGAACGCGATCAACCCCGGCCTGGTCGAGACCGAACGCTTCGGCCGGAACATCGAACGCGTGTCGCGCGAGCACGGCTTCGACCGCGCCCAGGCGATCGCGTTCCTGTTGTCCTCGCACAACACCACGCGCGTCGGGCGCCCGGAGGAGATCGGCTGGCTGACCGCCTATCTCGCGTCGGAGAAGGCTGACTTCATCCAGGGCTGCGTCATCGACATCGATGGCGGCGCAACGCGGTCGCTATAGGGGACGCCGACGATGCTGCGAATGGCCCTGGCTGTACCTGGTGGCGCTGCTGGCGAGCGCGCCGGCGCCATCCCTCGCGATGCAGGTCATGGAGTCGCTGCCTGCCGCGCACGCCGTGATGGACGAAACGCAAACCGAGTTCTTCATCCGCTTCGACGGCCCGGTCGACCACGCCGCCTCCCGTCTGGAGATCGTGCGCGACGGCAAACCGCTGCAGACCCTGCACCCGCGCCTGAACAGCCAGCCGAACGTGATCTACTCCGGCGTCAGGCGGCTCGCGCCCGGCGCCTATGTGCTGCGCTGGACCACGCGCTCGATGCGAGACCAGGAGGCGGCGATGGGCGAGATCGACTTCACCGTCCGCTGAGGCGGACGCTGCTATTTCCCCATCGCGCGGCGCTTCCACAGATCCCATGGGCGGTCCACCAACGCGTCGTTCGTCTTCATCGCCGCCGCTGCCTCTTCGTCATTGAGGAACGTCGGATCGCCAAGCCGCAGCGCCTCGCTCTCCATGCGTGCATTGACCTCCGTATAGACGGCACGGAACACCACGTGGCGCACCGACTGCGCCGCCGCGACCGAGCCATGGCCGCGCATCAGCGCGACCGGCCGCGGTCCGAGCGTCACGGCGAGCGCGTGCCCGAGCGCCGGGTTGCGGATCAGCATGTCGGAGGCCGGGCCGGCGGTATCGCGGATCTCGAACATCGGCACCCCACCGCCCAGGAATCCGGCGATGTGGTTCATCGGCCGCAGCTGCGTCTTCACGTTGGCGTAGGGGATCACCGAAGGCGAATGGCTGTGCACGATCGCCCGCACGTCGGGGCGCAGTTTGTAGATCTCGCCGTGGATGAAGCGTTCCAGGTAGACCGCGCGGCCGCCCTGGTCGATCGGTGTGCTCTCCAGGTCGTATTCGAGGATGTCTTCCGCGGTGACCAAGGCGGGCGCCATGCTGCGCGACATCAGGTAGCGGTTCGGGTCCTTGTCGTGCCGCGTGCTGACATGGCCGAAGCCATCGACGACACCCTGGTCGTAGAGGATACGGTTCGCCGCCACCAGGTCCTCGATCAGCGCCGGATCGGCGGGACCGGCAGACTGCGGCGCCGGAGCCTGTGCCCCCACCGCGGCGGCCATCAGCGCGCCGAGAAAGCCGCGCCGGCCAAGATCGTGGCTCATCCCGCAGAAGCACTGCATCGTGACGTCTCCTTATGCTGCCGGCACCGCTTCCGCGCCACGGGTTCCCTGTCACTGCGCATGACTATCGTGCCTTGCCATCCTGCGCCACGCCCTGCACGCTTCGAGCGTGCCGCTGAAAGGACAAGCCGATGAGCGACCCAGTGCGCCGATCGCTGTGCGAGGCCGTCGAAGGCTCGATCCTGATGGGTCACATGCGGGAACTCGCCCGCTGGGTGAAGCTGTCGGGCACGCCGGACGAGCTGCAGAGCCTGGGCTACTTCCAGGCGCGCCTCGACGAGTACGGCTACCGCACAAAGCTCATCATGCACGACGCCTATATCAGCCTGCCGGGCAAGGCGCGCGTCGATGCGGACAACCAGACCCTGACCAGCATCACGCACTCCTTCTCCCGCAGTTCGCCACCGGGCGGCGTGACCGGACGGCTGGTCTATGTGGGCGACGGCGACGCGGCAGATTTCACAGGTCGCGACCTGCGGGATGCGATCGTGTTGACCGAAGGCATCGCCAGCCCTGGTCAGGCCGCGCGTGCCTCGCGGGCCGGCGCGGTGGGCCAGGTGCAGATCAGCCCGCACGAGCACCTGCACGAGATGTGCGTCTCGCCGGTCTGGGGCAGTCCGTCGGACGAGACGCAGACCGACCTGCCGACGACCGTGGTGTGCACCGTGTCGAACGAGGACGGCAGCGCGTTGCGCGAACGCCTGGCGCGCGGCGAGCAACCCAAGGTCACGCTGCATGCGGAGGTCGACACCGGCTGGCGCCGCACGCCGATTCTCGAGGCCGAGATCGACGGACCCGACGCGGACGGTCCGTTCATCCTGTTCTCCGGCCATCATGACACCTGGTACTACGGCGTGATGGACAACGGTGCCGCCAACGCCACGATGCTGGAGGCCGCGCGGCTCGCTGCGCGCGAGCACGGCAGGTGGCGGCGCGGACTTCGGCTTTGCTTCTGGTCCGGTCATTCGCATGGGCGCTACTCCGGATCCGCCTGGTATGCCGATCAGAACTGGGACGAGCTGGAACGGCGTTGCGCGGTGCATGTGAATGTGGACTCGACTGGCGGCGTCGGCGCGGTGGTGCTGAAGAACGCTGCGGCCGCACCGGAGCTGATCGCGCTGGCCGGCGAGGCGATCGGCGAGCAGGCCGGCTCGGAGTATGCCGGCAAACGCATGTCGCGGTCCTCCGACCAGTCGTTCTGGGGAATCGGCATTCCCGCGATGTTCGGCGCGCTCAGCGAGCAGCCGCCGGCGCCGGTGAAAATGCGCAACGCGCTCGGCTGGTGGTGGCACACGCCGCACGATCTGCTGGACAAGATCGACGAGGGCAACCTGGTGCGCGACACGCGCGTCTATGTGCACACGCTGTGGCGGCTGTTGACCGACGACGTGCTGCCGCTGGACTTCGCTGCGCATGCGCGCGTTCTGCTCGACGAGCTCGATGCATTGCGCGCGTCGCTGGGCGAGCGCTGTGGGGTCGACGGACTGATCGCGGCGGCGACGCATCTGCGCGACAAGGCGGAGGCCGGCGGACATAGCGATGCAGCGCTGATGCGGGCGTCGCGCGCGCTGGCACCGGTGTACTACACGTCGGGCGATCGCTTCGCACATGATCCGGCGCTGCCGCTGCCGGCGTGGCCGGTGCTCGATCCGCTGCGCAGGCTGGCGAAGACCGCGCCAGGCACCGACAGCGCGCGCTTCCTCGCGATCAGCGCGACGCGGTGCCGGAACCGCCTGGCCCATGCCCTGCGCGAGGCGACGCAGGTGCTGGCAGGCTGATGCCATCCGGCAGCTCCGCCGGGGTGGTCGCGAGCGCATCGGCGCCGGCCGCCAGCAGCTCGTCGCGATCGCCGTAGCCCCACAGTACCCCGAGAGCGCGAATGCCGTTGGCGCGCGCGCCGATCATGTCGTGCGAGCGATCGCCGACCATGACCGTGCGCTGCGCGTCCAGCGCTTCACGGCGCAGCACGGCGGCGATCAGGTGTGCCTTGTCGTCGACACTACCGTCCGGCTCGGTGCCGTACACGCCAGAAATCGCATCGGCGAACGCCAGGGCAGCGACGATGCGCGCGGCGAAGTCCTTGCGCTTCGAGGTGACGACGTAGCATCGGCCGCGCTCGGACAGCACACGAACCGCGTCCTGTATGCCGGGATAGACGGTGGCCATGTGCAGGCCGATTTCGCCGTAGTGCGCGCGGTATTCCGTCATGCCGGCCTCGACGCGGTCGTCGCCAAAGCGCGCGAGCAGGCGCGTGATCACCTGCGGCAGCGGCGGACCGATCAGCCCGGTGATATCGAAGTCTGGATCGGGTGTGTGCCCCAGTGCCTGCAATGCAGCGGCGCAGCTCGCGGCGATGCCGGGGCGCGAGTCGATCAGCGTGCCGTCGAGGTCCAGCAGGATCGCGTTCATGCCGAGGTATAGCGCTCGATCGTGTCGCGCCAGCCCAGCAGCTCCTCCGGCCCCGCCACCTTGCGCGCCAGACCGGCCACGCCGGTGACCGGCAGCAATACGCGCGACACGCCGGCAGCGGCATAGTCCGCAAGCTGTGCGAGGTCGTCGGGCATGCCGACGGTGAGCTCCACCGCGGCTGGATCACGGCCTGCCTCGCGTGCGGTGCGACGAACGATCTCGATCAGGTCGGTCGGCAGGCCGCGGCCGGGAAAGAAGCCGTCGCCGAGACGGCCGGCACGCTGCGCGGCGGCTTCGGTGTGGCCGCCGATGATGATCGGCACGGTGCGGTTCACCGGCTTGGGCCGCATGAACGCGTCCTTGAAGCTGACGTAGCGACCGGAGAAGCTCGGCGCATCGGCGGACCATAGCTCGCGCATAGCGGCGATATACTCATCGGTGCGGCGCCCGCGATTCTCGAACGCAGCGCCGATCGCGTCGAACTCCTCCTTCAGCCAGCCGACGCCGATGCCCAGGAGGATGCGGCCATTCGACATGTAATCGAGCGTCGCCACCTGCTTGGCGACGATGACCGGATTGTGCTGCGGCAGGATCAGGATTCCGGTGGCTAGCTTGATACGCGACGTCGCCGCCGCGACGTAAGCCATCCAGATCAGCGGATCGGGCAGCAGGAAATCGCCTTCTCCGCCGGGCAGCCGGCCGTCCGACGTGTAGGGATACGCCGAACTGGTAGCCCCGCGGGATGACAGTGTGTTCGACTGTCCAGGCCGATTCGAAGCCGGCCGCCTCGGCTGCCTGCAGCAGTTCCACCGCGCGCGCCGGATCGACATAGCGGCCGGTGTTGCAATAGCGCAGGCCGAACTTCATGACAGGGTTCCTCGTCTCGCGCGTGGCAGATCCAGCAGCAGCACCGAGTGATCCGACAGCCCGGCCAGCCGTTCGTCGTGCGAGTAGCGGATGACGCCGGCGCGCGACGCGAGGCTCGCCGACAGGAACGCGTGGTCGATGCGGAAGCCGTTGCCGCGATGGCTGTACCAGGAGAACTCGCGCCCGTCCGGATAGCGATGCCGCCACAGATCGCTGAACCCGACCGCCGCCATGCTGTCCATGAAGTGCGCGGTTGCGTCGATGGCGCCCGGTTCATCGACATAGGCACGGCAGGTGTTGAAATCGCCGATCGCCAGCGCGTCGCCGGAGGCGCGCAGGGCGAACGCATCGACCAGCGTCCGCCAGTACGGCACCTTCTTCTGCAGGTTGGGCATGTACACGCCGGTCAGGCGCAGCACGCCGAGATCGACGTCGACCAGCCGCCACGGCTCCTCGACCTGGCCGCAGACCGGACCTCGCTCGACGAAGCGCCGGCGCGCGGCGATCAGCACGCCGGTGCGCGTCGGCGGCGGCACCAGCTTCGTGACGTGGCGATAGCCTCCGGCCTTCAGCGCGGTGCGCAGACGATCGGCCGAATCGCCGCCGCGATACTCCGACAGAACCAGGACATCGGCATCGTGGCGCGCGATTGCAGCCATGATGCCGGTGAGCCGTGTCCCGCCGCCCTGCCGGATGTTCCAGGCGAGCAGCCGCACGTTGCGTCAGTCGGTGACGTAATCGCAGCGGAACCCGTTGCCCCAGCGCTTGACGTGGCCACGCGATGGCGACGGGAAGTGTGCGAAGCAGCACAGCGTGCTGGTGTCGCAGTAGGTCTCGAGGAACCTGCGCCGCGTGTCGGCGCCCTGCTGCGGGTCGTAGTCGACGCGCATCGCCAGGTCCGGATAGCGCGCCTGGAGCGGGGTGTGGATCAGGTCGCCGGTGATCACGCCGTCCTTGCCGCCGCGGCCCAGCGCCACCGCGTAGTGGTCGATCGTGTGGCCCGGCGTGGGGATCAGGCTGATCGTATCGTCCACCGCGTGGTCGCTGGTGACGAGGTCGCAGCGCTTGGCCTCGACGATCGGGATGACGCTGTCCACGATCGGCGGCAGCGCGGTCTTGTCGTTCTCGGCCAGCCAGTAGTCCAGCTCCTTCTTCGAGAACAGATAGCGCGCCTTGGGGAAGGTCGGCACCCAGCGGCCGTTCTCCAGTTTGGTGTTCCAGCCGACATGATCGACGTGGAGGTGTGTGCACATGACGAAGTCGATGTCGTTCACCGTGAGCCCGGCCGCGGCCAGGCCGCGCATGAAGGTGTCGTCCTTTTTCTGGTGCCACAGCGGGCGCGCGGTCCGGTCCTTGTCGTTGCCGATGCAACTATCGACCAGGATGGTGTGGCGTCCAGTCTGCACGATGTAGGACTGGAAGCACAGCACCAGGTTGTCGTCCTTGTCCAAGGCCTTCGGGGCCAGCCACGACCGGTTCTCCTCGAGCACGTCGGCCTTCAGCGCCGGCAGGAATTCCAGGGCCGGGGTGAAGCCGCATTCCATCTCGACGATCCGATGGACCGTCATGTCGCCGACGCGGAACGTGTTGGCCATTGGCTTGCTCCCTTGGATGGTTGGTCGGCATGATGTTAGCCAGCAGCCTCGCCCGCGACAAATCCGCCAGCCGGAGGAATGGATGAACGACGCAACCACCGTGGCACTGAGCCCGGAGACCGTGCTGGCCCACATGAAGCAGAACGGCGTCACCGACGTGGTGTGGCTGCCCGACAGCGAGACGAACTGGCTCTACATGCTGATGAAGGCCGAGCCATCGCTGCGGCTGGTCGGCGTGACGCGCGAGGGACACGCGTGTTCGATCGCCGCAGGGCTGCATGCCGGCGGCCGCAAGCCGCTGATCCTGATCCAGAACACCGGGATGATGGAATCTGGGGATTCGATCCGGGGCTGGCTGCTCGGAATGAACGTCCCGGTGGTGCTGATGGTCGGCTATCGCGGCTGGACACGGCACGGGGTGACCAGCGACACGGCGGCCACCTACACCGAGCGGTTCCTCATGGCGTTCGGCCTCGACTATTACCTGGTCGAAAGCGACGCCGATGCGCCGCGCATCTCGATCGCGTTCGAGGAGGCGGAGCGTACGCAACGCCCGGTGGTTGTGCTGGTCGGCGACGAGTACCACGGCTTCAATCGGTAAGGGCGCGGGTCATGATGCACACGGCCGAACTGCTCAAGGTCTTCGCCGAGCACCGCGGCGACGCGATCGTGGTGCCGGGTCGCGGCGGGCGCCATTGGGTGAAACTCTCCGACCGCGAGACCCTAGACGTCCCGCTGGGCGATCCGGCGATGGGCGGCCACGCTGGCTTCGCGCTCGGGCTGGCGCTGACGCAGCCAAACCGCCGTGTGGTGCTGTTTGACTCAGAGGGCGACATCCTGATGAGCCTCGGCATGCTCACGACGATCGCGGAGCAGGCACCGCCCAATTTGTATCACTTCCTGTTGGACAACGGGTGCTACGCGACAACCGGCGGTCAGCCGGTGCCGAACGCTCAGTCGGTCGCCTACGACATGCTGGCGCGCGGCGCCGGCTATCCGCGGGCGCACGCGTTCACCGAGCTTGCCGACTTCAGCCTGCACCTGCCCGGCATCCTGGCGCAGCCAGGACCGGTATTCGTCGCGCTGAAGGTGCTGCCCGAGGTGGAGAACACACCGATCGGGCGGCGCTCGCGCTGGCAAACGCGGACTCGCGACAGCGTCATACAGGATCTGCGCAGCGAGCTTGGGCTTGGAGGAGCAGCATGACCGCACTTGGCCGTCGGGGCGTTCTGGCACTTGGCGCCGCCGCCGCACTCACGCCGAAAGCGCGCGCCGAATCAGGCAAGCGCTTCGTCACCGCCAACAACAGCGGCTACGACACGCTCGATCCGCACGCGGTGTTCGACATCGGCCGCATCGGCTCCCGGCTCAACCTGTACGACTGCCTGGTGCGCTGGGTGGGCAACCCGCCAGAGCTGAAGATGTGGCTCGCTGAGACGATCGACATCGCGCCCGACGGCATCACCTACACGGTGCCGATGAAGCCCGGCGCAAAGTTCCACGACGGCAGTCCGGTCACCGCGGATGACGTGGTGTTCTCCATGGAACGCATCCTGGCGATGAAAAAGGGAGCGTTCGGACTGTTCAAGGGCGTGATCGATGCCGGGCGTACCAAGGCACTCGACGCGCACACGGTGCAGTTCACGTTGAACAGGCCGTATGCCGTATTCGGCTCCACGTTGTCGGAACTGTGGGTGGTCAACAGCAAACTGCTGCGCCAGCACGACAAGTCCGGCGACATGGGCGCCGAGTGGCTGGCCCGCAACGAAGCCGGCTCCGGCGGTTTCAAGCTGCGCCGTTACGACCCAGCGATCGGCTTCCAGGCCGACCGGTTCGACGAGCATTTCGCCGGCTTCGGCAAGTCCAACATCACCTCGATGGAGTTCCGCGTCGTGCTGGAGACGGCAAGCCGCGCCCTCGGCCTGCAGAAGGGCGAATTCAACACGACCGACGGTTATCTGCCGCAGGACCAGATCAAGCGGCTGCGTACCGTCGACAGTGTGCAGGTCATGGAAGCCGACTTCGCTGCGCACGATGTACTTCATCATCCACAACGCACGCCCGCCGCTGACCGACGTGAACCTGCGCAAGGCGCTATGCTACGCGTTCGACTACGACGGGTTCATCAACAACATCCTGGGCGGTTCGGTGACTCGCAACCCCGGCATCATCCCGGGCAACCTGTGGGGCGCGCCGAAGGACCTGAAAGGCTACAGCTTCGATCTCGCCAAGGCGAAGGAACACTTGGCGATGGTCAAGGCCCCGATGCGGCAACTTGAGATCGGCGTTCTGGCGGGCTTCGACCAGAGCGAGGCCGCCGCGCAGCTCCTGCAGGCAGGCGCGGCGAAGATCGGCATCGACATCAGGCTGAACACCGAGCCATGGCCGGTGATCTCCGGCAAACTCTCCGACGCGGAGAAGACGCACGACCTGGTGCCGCTGTGGCGCAGCGCGTACTACGCCGATCCCGACAACTGGACCGGCTACATGTACAACAGCCGCAACATCGGTGCCGGCAACTCGAGCTTCTACAAAAACGCCAGATTCGACGAGCTGACCGACAAGGCGCTGGTACTCACCAAGCAGGAGGAGCGACAGCCGCTTTACGAAGAAGCCTCACACATTCTGGTAGAAGATGCAGCTGGTCTGTTCATCTATAACACGAGATGGTTCGGTCCATTCACCAAGAACGTGCATGACGTGCGATTCTGCCCCATAGGGGACGCTCAGGACATTCGCTGGATGTCGATGACCTGACCTTTCCGAGTCATTCAGCGGACTCCGGAATAAGAATACCGCCCGCCGTGGCAACGTTGCAGCTACGCGGTTTCGTGTAACGTTCCGGTTTGTGTGAGCATTTTCCTAATTCTCAGGGCGCGGCGCTGGCGCACCGTCAGAACCGGGCCATCTTCATTCACTTATTCCAAAACTCAATTGACTGACTTCGCCCGGCACGGATAGCAGCGCGTCACTCAACGCGAAAAACAGTCCGGGGAACAACACCAATGTTGAAATTCAGAACCGTTGATGGCTCTGCCAATAATCTTGCCGATCCGACGATCAACAGCACCGGTAGCGACATGATCCGCATCGCTCCGGCAAACTTCGTGACCGGAACGACCACACCCATAGATGGACCAAACGCGCGCGAGATCAGCAATGTCGTGTCGTCCGGTCCACAGGCCGAAGCGCATGACCCGACGGGCTTATCCGCCATGATGTACGTGTGGGGACAGTTCATCGACCACGATCTCGATCATACGTTGCCGGATGGCACCAATCATATCGATATAACCATACCGCCCGGCGACCCCAACTTCGCCGCCGGCAGCGTCATCCCATTGACGCGATCCACCACCGATCCGGCCACGGGCACCACGGTGAACAGCGTCACCGGATGGCTCGACGCGTCGATGGTCTATGGCTCCGATGCCACCACGGCGGCCAGCCTGCGGCTACCCGACGGACGCATGAAGACCAGTGCCGACGGTTACCTGCCGATCGTCAACGGCGCGTACGTCGCGGGCGATTCTGCGCGCCACGGAAAATCCCGATCTGACTGCGATCACCACGCTGTTCGTGCGCGAGCACAACTACCAGGTCGACCAGTTGAAGGAGCAGCATCCCAGCTGGTCCGGCGATCAGCTCTACCAGACCGCACGTGCCATCGTTACCGCCGAAATCGAAAACATCACCTATACAGAATTTCTGCCGCACCTGCTGGGACCGAAGGCCATCAGGCCGTATCACGGCTACAATCCGTCGGTCGATCCGCGCATCACCGAGGAATTCGCCGATGCTGCATACCGCTTCGGCCACTCCATCGTCTCTGGCACCGAGAGCAAGCTAGACAACTCGGGCGTTCAGCTCGCCTCGCAAAGCCTGGCCGATGCCTTCTTCGCAACGACGACGCAGGTGCAGGCCAACGGTGGCATCGACGCGCTGTTGCGCGGCATCCTGGGCGATCAGACGCAGGCCAACGATGTGTACGCCGTCGATGCCTTGCGGAATCTCCTGGCGGCGTCACCTGATCAGATGGATCTGATCGCCATCGATATCCAGCGAGAGCGCGATGTAGGTCTCGGCACACTCAACCAGACGCGCGTGGCACTGCATCTGCCGAAATATACCTCGTTCGGCCAGATCACCAGCGATCCGACGGTGGCAGCACATCTGCAGCAGGTGTTCGGCACGGTCGACAACGTCGATCTGTTCATCGGTGGCCTGGCCGAGGACCATGTGTCGGGCGCAATGCTTGGATCGACCTTCGATGCCATCATCGCGCAGCAGTTCGAGAACCTGCGCGATGGCGATCGTCTGTGGTGGCAGAACCAGGGCTTCGATCCTGCCACGACCGCCCGAATCGCGCATACGACCCTCAGCGACATCATCATGCGCGACACCGACACCACCGTGGTGCAGGCCGATGCCTTCGTGGCGGCCGACCGGCACGGCAGCGATGTCGCGGCGGAGGATCCTGCGTCGGCACAGCTGGTGATCGGCGTGAATTTGGACAACGCCACGATCGCCGGAGGACCTGCGGACGACACGATCGTTGCCGGTCTCGGACAGAGCCAGCAGCTGACCGGAGGTGGCGGCAGCGATGTGTTCGTGTTCAGCGCCACCGGTGTACACGACACGATCACCGACTTCTCACCAGCCGACGACAAGCTGGACTTCACCATGAAGGCCAGCGACTTCGCGATCACCGCGGCACGTGACGGACATGCCGTCGTCCACTATGCCGGCGATACGGTCGATCTGCTCGGCGTCACGCCGCGCCAGCTGAATCACACCGACTTCACGTTGCCGTTCGGTTCGGGTCATCAAACGCGTACCGGATTCGGCGGCAACCCGATTCCGGATCATCACTCCGTGTAGCGACAGTCACAGCAGATGGCACGCCGCCTGCCGGCCGTCCGGCAGGCGGCGCAGTTCCGGCTCGGTTGCCGCGCATCTTGCCTGCGCGAGCGCGCAGCGCGTCCGGAAGCGGCAGCCACTTGGCAAACCGCCCGGGCTTGGCGGCTCACCCTCGAGCCGGAACCCGTCGATCACCCGTCGTCCGCCGACGACCGGAACCGCGGCCAGCAACGACTGTGTATACGGATGGCATGGCGCCGCGAAAACCGCCTCCGTCTCGCCCAGTTCCACCACACGGCCCAGATACATCACCGCAATCCGCTGCGACACCAGCCGCACCACCGCCAGGTCGTGGCTGATGAACAGATAGGTCAGATTGAAACGCTGTCGCAGCTCGAGGAACAGCCGCAGCACCGTCGCCTGCACCGATACGTCCAGTCCCGACGTCGGCTCATCCAGGATCACCAGGCTCGGCCGCAGCATAAGGATCCGCGCCAATCCTACGCGCCGCTGCTGCCCGCCGCTGATCTCGTGTGGATACAGATCGAGATGCGTCTCCGGCAGACCGACGGCGGACAGCACATCGCGCACGCGCGCACGCCGCTCAGCAGCCGGCAGTTTCGTGTGGATCGCCAGCGGCTCGTCCAGCGCGCGACCGATCTTCCAGTGCGGATCGAGCGACGCACCGGGATCCTGATAGCAATACTGCAAGGCCCGGCGGAGCTCTCTGCCCTCGCTCGGCGACAGCGTGGCAATGGCATTGTCCTCGAAACGGATGTCACCGCTGCTCGGGCGATGAATACCCACGATGGTCTTTCCCAGCGTGGTCTTGCCGCAGCCCGACTTACCCACGATGCCCAGGATCTCGCCACGCGCAACCGAGAGCGTCACGCCGTCTACCGCTCGCAGCCACGCGGTACGCCGGCCCCAGGCATCGCGGACGGGGAAATGCATGTGCACATCGCGCAAAACCAGCACCGGCGCGTTCATGCGGCAACGACCGGCTGAAGATGCGGATGATGGCAGCGCACCTGGTGTCCCGGTTCCGGTTCACTCGGCGCTGCGTGCTGCGTGCGGCATGCGTCGCTGGCGCGCGGGCAGCGCGGATGGAAGCGACAGCCTGCGGGAGGTGCGACCAGGTTCGGCACGTCGCCGGCAATGCCGCGCAGCGGCGAGAGACCCGACGGCAGGCTGTCCAGCAGCAGCCGCGTATAGGGCGCCATCGGCATGCGGAAGAAGCCGGCAATCGGCGCCGACTCGAGCTCCTGTCCGGCGTACATCACGGTGACCCGGTCGCAGATCTCCCACGCCGTGCCCAGGTCGTGCGTGGCGAACAGCACCGATACGCCGCGTTCGGTCGCCAGCCGTCGCAGCAGCTGCAGGATCTGCGCCTGGATGGTCACGTCGAGGGCCGTGGTCGGTTCGTCGGCGATCACCAGTCGCGGTTCCGGCAGCAGCGCCATGGCGATCATCACGCGCTGGCGCTGGCCGCCCGACAGCTCGTGCGGGTAACGGCGCAGCAGCCGCTCGGCGTCGGGCAGTTGCACCGAGCGCAGCATGGCAAGCACGCGCGCGCGATCGGCACGACGCCGCGCGCGTCCGCGCGAACGTTCCGGCGATTTCCAGCGCATCAGCTCCATGACCTGATCGCCGATGGTGAACAGCGGACTGAAGGAACTGTACGGATCCTGCGGCACGAAGGTGATCGTGCGGCCCCGCACGCGATCCGCGAGCGTTGCGGGAGCAAGCGTCAGCAGGTCCTGTCCGTCGAACATCAGGCCGCGGCCCTGCACGGTTGCGTTGGGCGGCAGCGCACCCAGTATCGCGCGTGAGAGAGTGGTCTTGCCGCAGCCCGACTCACCGACCAGCCCCATGATCTCGCCAGGCGCCAGCGACAGACTGACCGCATCCAGCACGCGTGCCACGCCGCCCTCGGTGACGAACGACACCGACAGCTCGCGCACCGACAGAAGTTCAGCCGACATCGCGCCGCAGGCGTGGATCGAGTACGTCGCGCAGGCCGTCACCCAGCAGGTTGAAGCCCATCACCACCAGCAGGATCGCGATACCCGGCGCCGCGGCGTACCACCACGCCTGCGGCAGAAAGGCGCGGCTTTCAGCGATCATGCGACCCCATTCCGGCGTGGGCGGCGGCGGGCCTAGTCCCAGGAAGCCGAGTGCCGCGGCGACCAGGATTGTGCCGCCCATGCCGATCGTGGTGCGCACGATCACCGACGAGGCGATCGACGGCAGCACATGCAGCACCATCACGCGCAGCGGCGAGGCACCGAGTGCGATCGCCGCCTCGATGAAGATCTCGTTCTTCACGCTGCGCGTCTCGGCGTAGACCAGCCGCGCCCAGAACGGCCAGTAGGTGACCGACAGTGCCAGGATCACGTTCTGGATCGCCGGCCCCAGCGTCTGCGCGATGGCGATTGCCAATACGATCTGCGGCACGGCGAGGAAGATGTCCGAGACCCGCATCAGCAGGTCGCTGACACGGTTGGTGTAGTAGCCGGCCACCAGTCCCACCGGCACCCCGATCAACACCGAGACCGTGGTGGCCACCACGGCGATCAGGATGGTCAGCCGCGCGCCGAACAGCAGCCGGCTGTAGATATCGCCGCCCATACGGTCGGTGCCGAGCCAGTAGGTGCCGCCGGGTGGCAGCAGGCGATGCGGCGGGTCATAGCTGGTAACGTCCTGCGGGAAGGTCGCGAGCGGATAGGCGAACACCGCCGCGAGGACGAGCGCGGCAATGATGATCAGGCCGAGCAGCGCGGAGCGGTCGCGGATCAGCCGGCGCAGCGTGCTCATGCGCGACCGCGGGCGAATGTCCGCTCGACGCACGCCATGGCCGGACCTGATCCGGCGATCATCGGCCGCGTGGGTCCAGCACGGCCTGGGCCACATCCACCGTCAGGTTGACCAGGATGAACACCGTGCCGACGAACAGGGTGAACGCCATGATCGCGTTGTAGTCCGACTGCAGGATCGACTGCACCGCGAAGCTCCCGAGGCCGGGCCAGTCGAACACCGCCTCGACCACGACGGCATTGGCGATCAGCGTGCCGAAGATCAAGCCGATCTGCGTCAGCGTGCCGATCAGTGCGCTGCGCAGGATGTATTTCCACACCACGCGCCGGCGAGGAATGCCCATTGCCGCCTGGTAGAATACGAAGTTCGAGGACATCACGTTCAGCACGCCGGCACGGGTGAAGCGGACGATCGTCGCCGTCGCCGGCAGCGCGAGCGTTGCCACCGGCAGGGCGAGATGGCGCAGCGACTGGCCGAGCGTCTCCCAGTCGCCGCGCAACAGCGCATCGAGCGTGTAGAAGCCGGTGATCGGATCGGGACCCCAGCCGTCGATCCGTCCCTGCACCGGCGTCAGCCCGAGCCACATCGAGAACAGCAGCTGCAGCAGGATCGCCAGCCAGAACGCCGCCATCGCCAGGCCGCCTACGGTGACGATACGCACCGCGTGGTCGAGCAGCGAGTTGCGCGACAACGCGGCGACCACGCCGAGCGGCACGCCGACGGCGACGGCCAGCGTAATGGCGCAGAGGGCAAGCTCCAGCGTCGCCGGCAGCCGTGTCCACAGATCCTCGGCAACGGGGCGCTGGGTGAACAGGCTGGTGCCCATGTTGCCGGTCGCCACGTCGCGCAGGTAATGGGTGAATTGCCACGGCAGCGGCAGGTCCAGGCCGTATTGATGCCGCAGCGCCGCCACCTGTTCCGGCGGCGCGTTCTCGCCGGCCATGACGCGCGCCGGATCCGACGGCACGACGTGCGAAATGGCGAACACGATCAGCAGCAGCCCCAACAGCGTTGGCGGCATCCAGGCCAGGCGTCGCACGATCATGGCGACGAGTCGCACCGGCGCGTCGCCCGGACTAGCGAGCCTCGCCGACGAAGCCGCGCTGCAACGACGCCAGTTCGTCGAGCGCTGCCTGCGACAGTGGCCCCTTGTTCACCGCCGCCAGTGCCTGCTCGAATTCGGCGTTCGTTGCCATGCCGACCAGGATCGTGCCCATCGCCCTATGGGTGATCGCGAAGCGCACCGCGGCCTCGGCCAGACTGCCCGCATGCCCCTGCTGGACCAGCGGCATCAGCCGTCGCGCCCGCACCAGATCGGTGTCGTACGAATTGGCGGAGCCGATCGGATCAGGCGCCGGGCTGGCGATCGGATGGCGTTCGGCAACGCCGCTGAGTGCCCCGCCGGCCAGCACGCGGATGCCGACGACGCCGACCCCGGCGGCCTGCGTATGGTCGAATATCCGACTGTAGTCCTGCGCCGGATAGCCGGCCGGCAGCGTCTCCGCCGCACTCGGGTTCAGCATGTTGTAGCTGACCTGCGCCGAGACGAAGGCGCGCGAGTCGATCACCTTGTGCAGCGCCGGTGTATCGCCGACCGCGGTGATGCCCGGGAAGCGCAGCTTGCCCTGCTCGCGTAGCTTCTCGAACGCCGGCACCACCTCGTCCAGCACCATCTGCGCCGACAGCGACTCTCCGCCGCCATTGCCGGTGATCGCGTTGTGCAGGTGGAAGATGTCCACCTGTTCGCGGCCCATCCGCTGCAGGCTGGCCTCCAGCGACGCCGCGACCGCATCGGCAATGCGGCCAAAATCGGCGGACGGGATGCGCACCTTGGTGCCGACCACGACATCCGGCTTCAGCTTCGCCAGCACCCGCCCGAGGTTCTTCTCCGACTCGCCGTTGCCATACATCGCGGCGGTATCGAAGTAGTTCACGCCCGCCTCGAGCGCGCGCGCCACCGCGCGCTCCTGATCCTCCGGCGCGCCACGCACCATCAGGCCGCCAACCGCGCCACAGCCAAAGCCCAGGATCGACACCTGTAGCCCGGTACGTCCGAACGTCCGCATTTCCATCGTCACATCCTTTCGTCGTCAGCGCGCGTACAGGCCAGCGGCGCGCGCCCGCACCTTCACCATCGCCACCAACAGATCGAGCGTCGGCGTCGGTATGCCCACCATCCGCGCAAGCTCCAGCGGCGCGTCGAAGATGCCGTCGACCTCCATCGGGCGGCCAAGCTCGAGGTCCTGCAGCGAACTCGGCTTGTGGTCCAGGCTACGGCCATGCGTGACGCGCTTCTCGTGGTCCGTATCGGGCTGCGCACCCAGTGCGTTTGCGACCGCCCCCGCCTCCTGCATGACGCGCCGGGCGGCCGCGACGCATTCCGGCTCCTGGAACAGGTCACGGATACTCACCTGGGTCAGCACTGCCATCGGCGCGTTGCCAAGATTCCCCAGCAGCTTGTTCCAGATCTCGTCGCGGATCGCCGTGCTGACGACAGCCTTCATGCCGCCGCCGTTGATGTGCGCAGCGAGCGCCTGCACACGCTGCGAATCCCGCCCGTCAGGTTCGCCCAGCACCACGCGCGAATTCGGGTTCTCCAGCTCGATCACGCCGGGCGCGATAACCGCGCTCGCGGCATAGACCACGCCGGCGATGGCGCGCTCCGGCCCGACCGAGCGCCACATCGCATCGTCGGGATCGATCTTCGGCAGGCGACGCCCTTCCAGTGCCCCGCCGATGCCGTGGAAATAGAACCACGGGATGCCGTTCATCACGAACGCGACCGGCGTATCGGGTTTCAGCAGCGGGGCGATCCCCGCGGCAACCGCCGGCAGTGCGGGCGCCTTCACCGTCACCAGCACCGCATCCTGCGGCCCGAGCGCCTTCGGGTCATCGCTCGCCTGCACGCGCGCGTGCAACTGGCCGTCGTGGGTGTGCACCGTCAGCCCGTTGCGCTGGATCGCGGCCAGATGCGGGCCGCGCGCCAGCACCGATACCTCCGCCCCGCCGCGCGCCAGGCGCACCGCGAGGTGGCCGCCGATCGCGCCGGCGCCATACACGCAGACCCGCATGCCAGCCTCCCCTTCCGATGCCGCGAGTTTGGCGAGTGCCGCACCCTGCCGTCAACCGAGACGACGCGCTATTCCACCTCGATCTCGCCCACCATCCCGTCCCAGTCGTGATCGGCACAGGTCAGCCGATAGACTCCTGCCTTGATCGGCATGATGTACAGGTCGACCCCCGTCCCGGGCTGCAGCACCACCTCGGTGCCGCCGTTCGCCAGCGTGCCCGGATCGCGCGCCACCACGTCGGCGAAGAACTCCGGCGCGCTGAACTCGTGCAGGTCGTTGCCGGTGTTCTCCAGGCGGAGCAGATACGGCATGCCGTGCTGCAGGTGCAGCCGATCCGGCACGAACCGGTCGTCCACCATGACGACGGTCACCGTCTCCGCCTGCGACCAGTCCACGCCGGGTTCGGCGCGCACCGCAATCGCGACCAGCAATGCGACGACCAGGGGAACCAGCCGGCGCATCTCAGCCGGAGACAGCGGGCAGACCGACCTGGTGGCGGATGTCGTTGATGATCTGCAGCACGCGCTGGCGATACGGCAGGTACTGCACGCCGAACTCCTGCACGAGGCGGGTGTTGTCGATCAGGTAGTTGCCCGACGTCGCCTTGCCGCCCGTCTCGTGCGTGAAGCTGATGCGCGCATCCGGCAGGAACTCGCGCACGATGTCGGCGATTTCGCCCAGGCTGATCGCGATGCCACCCGAATTGTAGACCGCGTGCTTCGGCTTGTCGGCGAGCAGCACGCGGGTGAACACCTCGGCGATGTCATCGACGTGGATCGGGCAGCGCATCGCATCCTTGTGGGGGAACGTGATCGCCTTGTCCTGCGCTGGCTGGGTGATGATGTTCACATGATCGACCGAGCCGCGCACCTTGTCCGGCCCGGTCACGTTCGCCGGCCGAACCGCGGTGATCGTCATGCCGTATTTCTCGTTGTAGTCCTGCGCCTGCCATTCGTTGAAGATCTTGTGCATCGCGTACTGCACTTCGCCGTGGCGGTAATCGTCCTCGGTGATCATCCGGTCGCCATAGTGCTTCTGCATGCCGTTCACCGCGAGTGAACTGGCGAATACCACCCGGTTCACGCCGGCCAGCCGCGCTGCCTCGAAGCAGTTGTCCATGCCCAGGATGTTCAGCTTCATCGCGACGTGCGGCGCGTGCTCGCTGCCCAGGAAATACGACAGGTTGATGATCCGGTCCGGCTTCGCGCTGACGGTGGCGGCCATCACGTCGTCGAACGACGTCACGTCGCCGCGCAGTACGCGCACCTGCTTGCCGAGATCCTCGAACGACGCCGCACCCGGGTTGATGTCCATGCAGACGATCGCCTCGCCGCGCGCCGCCAGCAGGCGGATGACGCGGGTGCCGATGAAGCCGGTGCCGCCGATGACGAAGATCGACATGTCCGTTTCCTCCTGTATTCTGCCGCGAGCGTAGCAACGCCGTCAGCGCGACGCCAGCAGCAGGGGACGCCGCCATGCGACCACACGCCGAAGCGAAGATCGCCCGCCTGTCGGAGTCCGAGACGGTGTCGTTCGGTCCGCTCGCGCACTACAACCGGCTGACCGGCGACGACGGGCTGCCGATCTTCACCGGCGTGCAGACTTGCCAACCGGGCTACCAGACGCCGCTGCACTGGCATCCGTATGTGGAGTGTCTGTTCATCCTGGAGGGCACCATGGAGGCTTGGCTGGAAGGCGAGCAGGACCGACCCGCACGGCTCGCGGTCGGCGACATGATCGCGTTGCCCGCCTGCGTGCCGCATGTGTTCCGCAACGCGGGCGAGGGCCGGCTGCGGCTGCTGGGCATCCATGGATCACCGACGCGGATCGTGCACCGGATCGAGGATTAGTCGTTCCGCGTCAGCCGCCGGATGACGAAGTCCGTGTCCATCACGTCGCCGAAGATCGCATAGAATGCCACCAGCGACGCGTTGTGTTCCTCCACCGTCATCGCCGCGTTGGCGTCGCTGACCATGATGGTCTTGAAGTTGATCATCATTGCATCGCGCGCCGATGACTCGCAGCACACGTTGGTCACCGTCCCGGTGACCAACACGGTGTCGAAGCCGCGCGAGCGCAGCCGGTACGGCAGGTCGCAGGTACCCGGCATGAACGCGCTGAAACGATACTTGCGGACAATCTCGTCCTCGGCCCGCACATCGAGCCCGGCCCAGAGTTCGTGGCCCTTGCTGCCTTCCGTCATCGCGGCGATCCGGCGCTGCTGCGCCGCCGGCGTGAGCATCGCATGCGCGTTGCTCCACTCATGCACGCCGCGCTCGTCGAAGGTGTTCTTGATCCAGAAGACACCGCCCCCGCCATCCCGTACCGCGCAGGCGAGCCGGTTCACATTGGGCACGATATCGCGGGCCATCGGGCACACCGCATGACCGACGGCATCGTCCATGAATGCATTCTGCAGATCGACCACGATCAAGGCGGTGCGCTCGGGTTGCAGATCGGCGTGCGGATGAGCGCTGCCGCAGCGCGCGACCACGCGTTGCACCACTGCATCCGGCACCTCGACGCCGTTCATCCCAATTCTCCCTCGCCCGTCGCCGCGCTGCACGTCATGACAGCAGGTCACGGCAGCCCAGATCGTCCACCGCGAGCATGACGCGTTCGAGGTTGTTCCACCAGATCACCGGCGGGATGTCATAGCTCGCCTGCCAGATCGGCGTCGCCAGCTGCATCAGCACGGCCAGGCGGTAGTCCTCGGCGAGTGCCTGCCGGTCATAGCCTCGCACGCCGTGCCGCAGCAGCGTCGCGTGGTAGCGGTCCAGCAGGGCGTGCTCCAGATTCCGCCGCCGATCGGGGTACCAGTGCACCGCCATCATGTAGGCCAGGTCGGTGGCGGCGATACCGATGCGCCAGGCATCCCAGTCGAACAGCCGCAGGTCGTCACCGCCGTCGCGCGGCAGGAAGACGTTCCAGCAATGCGCGTCACCGTGCACCAGGGTGACGTTGTGGTCCCATCGGCGGCGCTGCGGCCACGCAGCGATGAAGCGCTCATACAGCGTGCGGTGCTCGCCAGGCAGCGCATCGCCGAAGCGGTCGGCAACGCGCGCGAAGCGAGCCGCGAAGTCGTGCAGGATCGGCGCGAAGCCAGCCGCATCGAGCTGCGTGCCAATCGAGCACCCCAGGCGCGGATCGTCCCACCACGCCGCATGAAACCGCGCCCAGGCATCGACAATCCTGCAGCACTGCTCGGCCGAAGGCGGAAGTGGCCAGTTGGTGCCTATGACGTGGGTCTCGGTAAGATCTTCCAGCAGCAGGTGCCAGTCGCCGCGCGCCGCGTCGTGATGCGCGGCGAAGCAGCGGGGCACCAGGCCCGGCGGCATCGCCGCGGCGACCCGGGCGTAGAACTCGACCTCCTTGAGCCCACCGCCGCTGCGACCGGGCAGGCCCGTCTTCAGGACGACGAAACGCGGCGCGCCCCCGCCGTCGCAGACCAGCCGCAGCCGCACGATGCGCGACAGGATGGTCGTGCGGTCGCTCTCCACCGATGCCTCGCGCACGCGGACCGCGGCCGGCACACCCGAGCGGTGCAGCGCGCCGGTCAGATATTCCGGATCGGCCGCCACCGGGAGTGCGCTGGTCATCCAGGTGACGCGGCGTCGTTGAATGCCCGCAGCCCTTCCTCGATCACGTCGCGCGACAGATCCCGGGTGATGAACACCAGCCGCGACGTGCGCGGATCGCCTTCGGGCCACGCCGCGAGCAGCGTCGGCGGATGGAACAGATGCTGCACGCCGTGGAGCGCCACCGGGCGGTCCTGGCCGGCGACATTCAGGATGCCCTTGATCCGCAGCAACGATTCACCGCGCGTCGCGACCAGCATGTCGAGCCACGTCGCCACGCCCTCCCAATGCAACGGCGCATCGTAGGTCAGGCAGAACGCGGCGATCCGCGCATCGTGCCGGTTCAGGTCGTGATGCTGAGCGTGGTCGCCGTCCGCGTAGGCCTCGGCGTCCAGCCAGCCGCGCACATCGGGGATCTTGCTGGCGGGATCGAACAGCCCGGCATGCAGCACAGTCGCGGCATCCACCCCGCCGTGCACCGCGGCGAGCAGAGGCGCGCTCGGGTTCAGCCGCCGCAGGCGCTCGCGCAACGCCGGCGGATCGGCGAGGTCGGTCTTGCTGAGAACGAGGCGGTCGGCGACCGCAGCCTGGCGCACCGCCTCGGGCTGCGCATCGAGCTGCGTCATGCCGTTCACCGCGTCCACCACGGTGACGATTCCGTCCAGGCGATACGCGCGCGCAGCGACCGCGTCGCTCATCAGCGTCGCCAGGATCGGCGCGGGATCGGCCAGCCCCGTGGTCTCGATCACCACGCGCCGCACCTCGCCCGCCGCGACGCGCGGCAACAGCTCCGCCAGAGCGCGCGACAGATCGCCGCGCACGGTGCAGCACAGGCAGCCGGCATTCAGCAGCACGGTGTTCTCGTCGAGTTTCTCCACCAGCAGGTGGTCGAGGCCGATCTCGCCGAATTCGTTGACCAGCACCGCGGTGCCGGAGAGTGCGGGCTGACGCAGCAGATGGTTCAGCACGGTCGTCTTGCCGGCACCCAGGAAGCCGGTGAGCACCGTCACCGGGACAGGATCAGCCATGCGGCAGGCCGTACAGGCTTTCCGGCGAAACCAGCGGTGTGGCGATCTCCGCCAGCGCGCCGTCGCGGACCGCGCGGAAGAAGCAGTTGCGGCGGCCGGTGTGGCAGGCAACGCCCTCCTGATCGACCAGCAGCAGCAGCGTATCTCCGTCGCAGTCGACCCGCAGCTCCTTCAGATGCTGCACCTGACCGGACGTCTCACCCTTGCGCCACAGCGCATTGCGGCTGCGGCTGAAGTAGCACACCCGCCGCGTGGCCAGCGTCTCCTGCACTGCCGAGCGGTTCATCCAGGCGAGCATCAGCACCTCGCCGGTGTCGTGCTGCTGGGCGATGGCCGGGACCAGACCGGCGGTGTCGAAGCGGATGGCGGACAGAATGTCGGGTTGGCTCATGGCTGTCATTTTGGGGTGGAGGAACCTGTAAAGGAAGATGCACCGGCCGAGGCGGCCTCCTCCCGCTGGCGGCGCGAAACTCCCCGCGCCGGGGCGACGTGCGTGCCGAGGCATCGGTTGCCGCCGGTTGGCACCTGGAACCTGCGCCTGGCTTCGGCCGGTGCAGCGGGCCTGGATGTCGTGGCGGTGCAGTTCCCCTCTCACCGGTTCGTGATCGACGGAGCCGGAATTTTCCGATCTAAAAACGAGTCATCGGCTATGTGGCGCTCCCGGCGCTCGCCATGCGCCACACCCGGCAAGGGAAACGGAGGTTCCATGCTGCCGTTCTGGCGACGCGTCAGGCTCATTGCCACCACGACCACCTCGGTCATCTCGGTCGGCCTGCTGGTGCTGGCCTGCGCGCTGCTCGGGCGATTCCCCGACGTCACCGTGCAGACGCTGGCGATCATCGCCCTGCCCCTGCCCGGCGGCTGCCTGTTCCTGACGACCGTCATCGGCTGGCACAGAAGCGCGGTTCGCGGCGCAGAGCCGCGCGGCGTGATCGGTTGGATCATCCGCAGTCACCTCGTGCCGCTCCTGCCGCTCCTGTTCGTGGTCTTTCTGGTCGGGCTCGGGCGGCAGATCGACCTCACGCCACTCGACCTCACGAACGAATTTGCCGCGATCTCCGACAAATAGTCAGGCGGCCGCCGCGCGGAGCACGAGGCCGAAGGCGAGGGCGTGCAGCGCGCCGGTTGCGCCAGGGTAGCAAGCACGCAGACCTGGGTGCCTTCATCGTGCGGCGCGGGTCGGGCACGATGAGGGCATGGATGCGCGGTCGTGGGCAGGCGAGTGGGATGGCGCTATCCGGCGGCGAAGTCGATCAGCTGCCGCACCATCGTGCCCTGCTTCATCTGCGCGAAGCCCTCGTTGATCTCCGCCAGTTTGATATGCCCGGAGATCATGTGGTCGAGCTTCAGCTTGCCCTGCACGTAGAGCTCCAGCAGCCGCGGCATGTCGACGCGGAAGCGGTTGCCGCCCATCGAGGTGCCCTGGATCTTGCGGTCGCGCAGGAAGTCGGCGCCGTGTAGCTCGATCTTGGTGCCGAACGGAATCATGCCGATGATCGTCGCGGTGCCGCCCGGACGCAGCATCTGGAACGACTGCTCGGCCGTGGTCTTGGTGCCGATCGCCTCGAACGAGTAGGGCACGCCGCCGCCGGTCATCTCCTTCACCATCTCCACCGGGTCGGCGTTGGACGCGTTGATCGTGTCGGTGGCGCCCATCTGCTTTGCCACGTCGAGCTTGGTGGCGACCGTGTCGATCGCGATGATGCGCGAGGCGCCCGCCATCGCCGCACCGTTCACCGCCGACAGCCCGATGCCGCCGCAGCCGATCACCGCCACGGTGGACCCCGGCTCCACCTTGGCCGCATGGAACACCGCGCCGACGCCGGTCATCACGCCGCAGCCCACCAGCGCGCAGCGATCCAGCGGCACGTCGTCGCGCACCTTCACCACGGCATGCTCGTGCACCAGCATCTTCTCGGCGAAGGCCGAAAGGTTCATCGCCTGGTTCAGCACCGCGCCCTTCCAGGAGAGCCGGCGCGCCGCACCCGGCAGCAGTTTCACCTCGGTGTTCTCGCAGAGGTTCGGATGGCCGGTCATGCACTGCGCGCACTCGCCGCAAAACACCGAGAGGCAGGTGATGACGTGATCGCCCGGCTTCACGTAGGTGACATCGTCGCCCACCGCCTCGATCACGCCGGCCGCCTCGTGACCCAGCACGCAGGGGGTGGGGAACGGATACAACCCCTCCATGAAGTGCAGATCGGAGTGGCAGAGACCGGCGAAGGCGGTGCGCACGAGCACCTCGCGGCGCTTCAGCGGCGCGTGCTCCACGTCCTCGATGGTGAGCGGCTGGTGCGGTTCGTGGAAGACGGCTGCCTTCATGGTTCCCTCCATCGCGTGCTGCGGCGGACGCTAACCGCGGGTGGAGGGAAAGGCAAAGCCGCTGCAGGTCTCCCGCTCGCTGGTCACATCGCGCCGCCGCGTGCCAGGATCGGCGCAATCCGCGATAGGAGGAAAACATGGCCAAGGGGCTGCTGTTCGCGTCGTTCGATTTCACCAACACGCACGCCGACGAGTTCCACGACTGGTACGACCTGGAGCACATACCGGAGCGCCTGCGCGTCCCCGGCTTCCTCAACGCCGAGCGCTGGATCAGCGAGGAGAACCCCAACGTCGCCGTCGCCACCTACGACCTCGACACGCTCGGCGTGCTGCAGAGCGCACCCTACAAGGCGATCGGCTACGAGAACTCATCTGTCTGGACCAGGCGCGTCACGGCCATGGCGCACCGCATCATGCGCTTCACCGGCGACCAGATCGTGCCGGGCGACCTCGCCGCGCCGGCCGGCGCCGGCGGGCTGCTGGTCGCCTCGATGAATGTCGATCCGGCCGCCGAGCCGGAGTTCAACGAGTGGTACAACGCCGAGCACCTGGCGCAGTTGGGCGCGGTGCCGGGCGTGCTGTGCGCCCGCCGCTTCTGCTCGAACGAGCCGGATCGCGAGCGCAAGTACCTGGCGCTGTACCATCTGGCGAACCTGGACGTGCCGCGCAGCGAGGCCTGGAAGAGAGCCGCCGACACGCCGTGGACCGCCCGCATGCGCCCGCATTTCCGCGACATGCTGGTACTCCGCTCCAAGCGCTACGTGCGGCAGTAGCGCCCGGTCCTTAACCGGCCCGCAAGGGTTTCCCGCCATGGTGTGGTGCCATGGCATCCTCCCTTACGCAGGCCGACGTGGCTCGTCTGCTGGCGGAGCCGTCGCCCGCGGCGCGTGCCGAGGTGGCGGACAAGCTGGCGCGCGAGATCGACAGCACGTCGCTGACCGAAGCCGAACTGGCAATCGCCCAGGACATCGTCCGCGCCATGGCAAAGGACGTGGAGCTGATGGTGCGGCGCGCGCTGTCGCAGAGCCTGCGCAGTGCGCGGCATCTGCCGCGCGACGTGGCGGTGCGGCTCGCCGAGGACGTGGAGGCCGTGGCGCTGCCGATCCTGGCTGAGTCGCCGGTGCTGACCGATGCGGACCTTGTCGCCCTGGTGGGCAAGGGGTCGGCGCCGAAACAGGAGGCGATCGCCGGACGGGCCGATGTTTCCGAGCCTGTCGCGGACGCGCTGGTGACACAGGCCGCCGAAAGCGCCGTCGCGACGCTGATGGGCAATACGGGCGCCCGCATCACCGCCGCCAGCCTGGGCACCGCGATCGACCGCTTCGCCGGCAGCGAACGGGTGAAGGCCAACATGGTCCACCGCTCCGACCTGCCCGCGAGCATCGCCGAGAGGCTGGTCGTGCTGGTCTCCGAGCGGCTGCAATCGTATCTGGTCCGGCACCACGAGCTGCCCGTCTCGGTCGCCAGCGACATCGTGCTGCAGGGCCGCGAGCACGCCACGCTGCAGTTCAGCCTCGGCTCGAGCGAGCAGGAGCTGGAACAGCTGGTACGGCAGATGCACCGCAGCCAGCGGCTGACGCCGTTCCTGGCGATGCGCGCGCTTTGCCTGGGCGACCTCGCGTTCTTCGAGGTGGCAATGGCGGTGATGGCCAAGGTGCCGGTAGCCAACGCGCGCATCCTGGTGCACGACGCCGGACCGAACGGCCTGGCCTCGCTGTACGAAAAGGCTGGCATGCCGCCGCGCCTGCTGCCGGCCGTCCGCGTCGCGGTGAGCGTCGTCCTCGGCACCGAGTTCGACGGCGGCGAGCGTGACCACGAGCGCTACCGTTCGCGCGTCATCACCCGAATCCTGACGCAGTTCGAGGATCTGCCGCAGGAGGACCTCGACTATCTGCTTGACAAGCTGAGCGATGTGTTGCGGGTTGGAGACAAATCGGCCCCCGCGAACAGGCACTGAGCCGGCCATGAAATCCGACGACTTCCTTGCCCTCAGTCGCCCGCATCTGCATTCCATCAAGCATTTCCCCACGGTGGAGTTCGCCGATTACGAGCGCCGGCTGGCGAACATGCAGGAGACCCTGCAATTCGTGCAGCAGGCCTATCTCGGCACCACCCACCGCGCGGTGATTGTGCTGGAGGGCTGGGACACCGCCGGCAAAGGCGGCGTGGTGCGCCGGCTGGGCTGGGCGCTCGACCCACGCAGCTTCAAGGTGCACGCCACCGCCGCGCCGGACACGCGCGAGAAGCACCTCCACTACCTGCAGCGCTTCTGGGAACGGCTGCCGCAGCATGGCCAGATCGTGGTGTTCGACCGCTCCTGGTACGGGCGCGTCCTGGTAGAGCGGGTCGAGGGCTTCGCCACGCACGACGAATGGCACCGCGCCTATGACGAGATCAACCACTTCGAGCGCATGCTGCTCGCCGACGGCACGCGCCTGGTGAAGCTGTTCCTGCACATCACCCCCGAGGAGCAGCTGCGCCGCTTCCGCGCGCGGCTGACCGATCCGCTGAAGCGCTGGAAGCTCTCCTACGAGGACTTCCGCAATCGCGGCCACTGGGACGATTACGAGGCGGCGATCGAGGACATGGTCGAGAAGACCTCCACCCGACGCGCGCCGTGGCATCTGATCCCGGCCAACAACAAGCCATTCGGCCGGCTGGCCGCGCTGCGGGTGATCGCCGACCGGCTGTCCAAGGGCGTGTCGCTGGAACCACGCCCGCTCGATCCTGCTGTCGCCGAGGCGGCCGCCCAGCTGCTCGGGATACGCGTGCCGCCGAACGGCCACGCCAAGGCTTGAGCTTCACCCGGAATTAATCCCACCCAGGCAGGTTCCAGGCCGCGCAGTCCCGCGAGGGAACCACCATGCCTATCCTCAGCCGTCTCCGCCTGCATGCGAAGCTTGCCCTGCTGATGGGGCTGTCGGTCCTGGCGATAGTCGCCTCGATCAGCGTGGCCTCGTCCGTGATGCGCCAGCGGCTGATCGACGATCGCGTCGACAAACTGCGCAGCATCGCACAGGCGACGGCGGGCGTTGCCCAGTCGCTGCAAGACCAGGTCGCCGCACGCCTGATCACCGGCGAACAGGCGTACCGGCAGTTCCGCGATGCGGTACACGCGATCCGGTTCGACGCCGGCGCCGGCTACGTCGTGGCGTATCGCCTGGACGACGGTGTGATGATGGCGAATGGTTCGGATGCGAAGCTCGACGGCAAGCCGTCCGCCGCGAAGGACGCGAGTGGAACACCGCTCGTGGATATGATGCGCCAGGCGCTGCGGAACTCGAACGATGGGTTCGTGTCCTACATGTTCGCCAGGCCGGGAGAGACGGCGGCGCAACCCAAGGTCGCCTACCTGCTGCGGTACCCGCCGTGGGATCTCGTGCTCAATGCCGGCGCCTACACCAGCGATCTCGACGCCGCATTCCATGCCGCGCTGTGGAAGGTAGCCGGCCTCGGCGGCGGGATCCTGCTGGCGACCATGCTCGCAGCCTGGCTGATCGACCGCGATATTGCCGGCTCCCTGCGGGGCCTGATGGCGGCGATGGAACGCCTGGCCAACGGAGCACTGGACGCCGAGATCCCGGGTATCGGGCGGCGTGACGAGATCGGCGGCATGGCCGGCGCGGTGCTGATATTCAAGGAGTACATGCAGCGCGCCAAGACACTGACCGCCGAACGCGAACAGGAGCGGGAGCAGGCC
Organism: uncultured Alphaproteobacteria bacterium; assembly: GCA_963812075.1. Taxonomy (GTDB): domain Bacteria; phylum Pseudomonadota; class Alphaproteobacteria; order Acetobacterales; family Acetobacteraceae; genus JAMXLO01. The sequence goes on along the minus strand of CAWETN010000007.1, from coordinate 364,851 downwards.
GACGCGAACCGCCAGGCGGCACTGGCGGGGATGGCCGAAATGATCGAGGGCGAGGCCCGGCAGGCGCTCGGCGAGATCGGTCGCCGGACGACGACGATGACGGAGACGGCCGCGAGCATGACCAGTTCGGCAGGCCGCACGGGTGCGTCTGCCGGAAGTGCTGCCACTGCCGCCGCCCATGCCCTTGCCAATGCCCAGACGGTCGCCAGCGCAGCTGAAGAGCTGGCGGCCTCGATCCGCGAGATCGGCCACCAGGTCAGCCAATCCAGCGCCGTCGTCAGCCGCGCCGTCGCGGCCGGCCGCGAGACGCGCGAGACGATCGGTGCGCTGAATGAGCGGGTGGCGCGCATCGGCACCGTCGCCGACATGATCAGCGAGATCGCCGCACGGACCAATCTGCTGGCGCTGAACGCCACTATCGAGGCCGCCCGGGCCGGCGATGCCGGCAAGGGCTTCGCAGTCGTTGCCAGCGAGGTGAAGCAGCTGGCGACGCAGACCGCCAGGTCCACCGAGGAGATCAGCCGTCATATTGCCGAGGTGCGTTCCGCCACCGCGGCGTCGGTCGATGCGGTGGGACGCATCGAAGGAACGATCGGCGAGATCAATGCCATCTCCAGCTCGATCGCGGCGGCGGTCGAGGAGCAGGGCACCGCGACCGGTGAGATCGCCCGCAACGTCTCGGAAACCGCCGCGGCCGCCAATGAAATGACCAGCCGAACGCAGGAGGTGTCGAGCGAAGCCGAACACACCGGCCAGCAGGCGCTGGAGGTGCGCGAAAACATCGTCGCGCTGGACACAGCGATGCACGACCTGCATCGGACGGTCCTGCACATCGTGCGCACAGCCACCAGCGAGGTGGACCGTCGCCGCTACCGGCGACGCGCCTGTTACGTCGAGGCGACGATCGAAGCGCAGGGTCGCTCGGAGGCGGCGCTGCTGCGCGACGTCTCCGAGCGTGGCTGCCACGCGATCACCGAGGCGTCGATCGCACCCGGTCAGCAGGTTGAAATCGCAGCGCCTCGCTTCGCGGCGCGCGTCACCGGCACGGTCGTCGAGCAATCGGGCGACGGTGTGCATATCGCATTTACCGGCGATGGACTGACCACGGCTGAAGCCGACCGGATCAGCCTCGCCAGCGTCGATGAGCTGATGCAGAAGGCGAAGGACGACCACTGCGCCTTCGTCGCTCGCGTGGTGGACATCCTGGCGCGCGGCGAGAAGCTGCCGCCCGATACCCTGGCGTCACCGCATCATTGCCGGCTTGGACGGTGGTACGACGACATATGCGACAGCGCTGCGATGGCACTTGGATCCTTCAAGGCGATCAGGCAGCCGCATGAGGCGGTGCACGAACTCGGCCGAAGGGTGCTCATCGCCCTCGGCGTCGGCGACTCTGCCGGCGCCGAGGGTTATGCCGCGGAGATGCGCCGGCAATCGGACGAGGTGATGCGCCGCCTCGACGCATTCGGACAGGAGTATCCGACGACGTTCGCCAAGGCGGCCGCCTGAAGGCGCTGCGCGGTCACGGCTCGCGCTCATCGCAGCAGAACCCAGGCGACGAACACGACGCAGGCCGACAGGTAGAGGGCGAGCAGCGCCGCCCTGATCCTGCCAGTATGTGCGCGCAGGCTGGGAACCAGTCCGACCGCGAGAAACGCCGCCATCGTCGTACCCGTCACGATCCTCGCCGCCTGCAGGTCGGTGCTGGACATGGCGTCGAACAGGCTCACGCTTGTTCACCGTACGAAGTGGTGGCCTACCGCTACTGTCGGGCCACAGAACAGAGGAATGCAATGCGACGCGTGCTCCTGGCGCTGCTGCTTCTCGGCACCACCGAGGCGACGGCAGCCGATCTTTCGCTGAAGCGGGTGATGCTGTCGTCGGCCGGTGTCGGCTACTTCGAATACGAAGCCGACGTGGACGGCGCGGCGACCCTTGGTCTCGACGTTCCGCTGGACCAGGTGGACGACCTGCTGACGTCGCTCGTGGTGTTCGACAGCACCGGTGCGGTCGGCACCATCGAACTGCCGGGCCGCGACAACACCAGGGCGGAGTTCGGCAACGTGCCGTTCGGGGCCGATGCGCTGCGTTCGTCGGTCGACACCCTGAACAGCCTGCAGGGCGTGGAGATCGCGGTACAGGGGCCCCGCCCGATGAACGGCCGCATCGTGCACGCTGAGCGGGTCACCGAGGCGGTGCCGGCACCGCCCGGCCAGCCGCAGGCCACGCTGCAGCGGACCCGCGTCACCATCCTGGGCGTCGACGGCATGCGCCAGTTCGTGCTGGAGGAGGCCGACAGTGTCCAGGTGAGCGATCCAGCGCTGCGCGCGCGCATCGGCCAGGCGCTCGATTCGCTGCGGCGCGAGGCGAACCGCAGCCTGCGCCACGTCACGCTGCGCAGTACCGGCGACGGCCATCGCACGGTACGCGTCGGCTATGTCGCGGCGGCACCGCTGTGGAAGACGTCGTACCGGCTGGTGCTGCCGGCGAAGGACGGCGACCCGGCGCGCCTTCAAGGATGGGCGGTGCTGGAGAATCAGTCAGGCGCCGCCTGGGACGGCGTCGCGCTGACCTTGCAGTACGGCAATCCGGTCACCTTCCGCCAGGCGATCTACCAGAGCTACTTCGTGGAGCGCCCCGAGGTGCCGGTGGAGATCCTGGGCCGCATTCTGCCAGGTGTGGATACCCGCGCCCGCGCTGCGGTGCTGGCACTGCAGAAGGCGCCGTCCCCTGCCGGCGCAGTGCGCGGATATGCCGCGGCGCCTCCGCCGGCACCGGCCATGGTGCCGCAGCAGGAGGCCATGGCCCAGCCAGCGGACCAGGTGCAGGCCGCCGAAGGCGTCGAAGCGACTACCTTCCAGCTACCCACACCCGTGGTGCTCGCGGCCGGCCACACGGCCAGTGTGCCGATCATCGACCGCAGCATTCCAGCCGAGCGCGTGGACCTCGCCGTCGGCAGCGACGCGCACCCGCTGTCCGCGATCCGCATCACCAACGACACCGGATCGTCGCTGCCGGCCGGCGTGCTGACGCTGTACGACGCCGCGGGCGCGGCCACCTTCGCCGGCGACGCCCGGCTCGGCGGCCTGCCGCCCGGCGAGCGCCGGCTGCTGTCATTCGCGCAGGACCTGCGCACAACGGTGGAGCGCAGCAACACGGGCGAGACCAGCCTTGCCTCGCTGACCGCCGCACAGGGCGTGCTGCACATTGCAACACGGCAGCGCGAGGTGCTGCGGGTGACGATCGGCGCCCCGGCCGACGAGTCGCGCCGCGTCCTGGTGGAAATACCCCGGCAGGGCGATCGTAACTTGACGCTGGAGGGCAGCCCCATCACGGATATCGAGCAGACAGCGACCGCATGGCGCGTACCGGTGGCGCTGAGGCCGGGCGAGGTGCGCACGCTCACCGCGTTCATCGATCGGCTTGAGCGCGAGGACACCGCGCTGCTGGCGGACGACGCCGCGGTTGTCGTGCGGCTGCTGAACGAGCAGGCGCTGGCGCCGGCGGCGCGCGCCGCACTGCAGCATCTCGCTGCGCTGCGTCAGGATGAGGCGGCGAAGCAGGCGAGAGTGGCGCAGCTGAAAACGCAGCAAGACACGATCCAGCAGGACGAGGATCGCATCCGGCGCAACCTCGCGGCGGTTGCGCCGAACGACGCGCTGCACGCCCGGCTGACGCGGGCACTCGATGCGAACGAGACGAAACTGGAGCAGCTCGGCCAGGCGCTGGAGCAGGCCAATGCCGCGGCCGACACGGCGCATGCAGCCTTGGCGGAGGCTGCCGGGTCTCTGCGGCTCTAAAGGGCCGCCTGCGCCGCCGCCTCCTCTGCGCGACGCACGCGCTCGCGGTAAAGGTTGTAGGTGCCGGAGGCGGCGACCACCGCGGCGCCGAGCAGCGTGTTCCACGACGGCAATTCGCCAAACACCAGGAAGCCCGCGACCATGCCGAAGGGCAGCATGCTGTACTCATAGGGTGCGAGCGCCGATACCGGCGCCAGCGCGTAGCTGCGGGCAAACACGCAATGCGCGAGCCCGCTGGACAAACCGAGGAAAGCCAGTGCCAGCCAGCCGGAGGTGCCGATGACGCCCGAGCCTGGGAAGCTGGGCAGCAGCAAGAACCCTGTGGCGGTGTGACAGACCAGCAGCCAGAACGCCTGGCATTCCGGGGTCTCGGTCGTGGTAAGCTGGCGCGTCATGATGCGGGTCAGCGCCATGACCAGCGTGCCGATGAGCAGCAGCAGCACGACCGGCGTCCACAGCTCGCCGCCGGGGCGCAGCATGATCAGCACCCCGCCGAAGCCGACCAGCGTCGAGAGCGCCCGGCGCCAGCGTATCCGCTCGCCCAGCATGGGTATGGCGAGCAGGGTCATGATCAGCGGTGCGGTGAAGCCGACGGCATAGGTGTCCGCGAGGCTCATCGACAGCCACGCGATGTACCACGTCACCGAGACGAACGACGACAGCGCGCTGCGCGCCAGCACGAAGCCCCAGCGGCGCGGCACCAGCCGCTGCCAGCCAGCCGTGCCGGGCCGGGCCACCGTCAAGGCCGCGACCGTCGCCATGCCGAACAGCCCGCGCCACAGCATGGCTCCGGCGACGCCGACAGCGGGCAGCACCAGCTTCGCCGTTACGTCGCCCAGGGTCCAGATCAGGTAGGCCAGAACGGCGAGCGCGATGCCGCGCAACGTGTCCGATGCGTTGTCTGTCAGGATGCGCGGCGCGCGCGCCGCCACAACCTGCGGCACGACGTCAGCCACCGGCCCGCTCCCCCGCTGCACGCCGCATCCTTGCCTTGTGGACGCCACAACGGCAAGGCAATCAGCGCCGAACCGAGGCAGCGAGGCGATGGAGCCGGCCGAATACGACAGGATGGACGCGGCCGAGAGCAGTATGTGGTGGTACCGCGCCCTGCACCGGCGCCTGACCGCGGCGCTGGACGATGCAGGCGGCGCTGTGCTGGACGCCGGCTGCGGCACCGGCGGGCTGCTTGCGCACCTACGGTCTGTCCGCCGCGACCTGCGGCTGACCGGGCTCGAACTGACCGAGCCGGCGGCGCGCCGGGCGGCGACGAAGGCCGGCGTGCCGGTGGCCCGCGGCAGCATCGATGCGCTGCCGTTCGCCGATCAGGCCTTCGACGTCGCGATCGCCGCGGATCTGCTGTGCCATGCGGCGGTGGAGCCTGCGAAGGCCCTGTCCGAATTGCGCCGCGTGCTGCGACCCGCCGGAAGGCTCATCGTCAATATGCCGGCGTACCGGTGGCTGCTTTCGGCGCATGATCGGCAGGTGCACAACGCGCGCCGCACCACCGCGGGCCGGCTTGCAGCAGAGCTGCGGGCGGCGGGCTTCGTCGACGTCCGCGCGACCTACTGGAACGGGCTGCTGCTGCCGCTCGTGGTCGCCCAGCGCAAGCTGAGGGCGCGCGATCGCGCCGCCTCGGACGTCGCCGCCTTTCCGACATGGATCGATGCGACATTCCATGCGATCACCGAGATCGAACGTCGCCTGCCCTTCTGCCTGCCAGCCGGCAGCTCGGTGCTGGCGACCGCGGAGCGACCATGAGTGACACCACCCTGCTGAGCAATCCGCTGTCCTTTGCCGCGGCCTCGCGTGTCGATGTCGGCCTGTCGGTGGTCGTGCCGGTCTATCGCGGCGCGGCCACGATCGGTCGCCTCGTCGAGGCGCTGTCGGCATTGCGGCCGGCCGGTGGCCTGGAGATCGTGCTGGTCAACGACGGCAGCCCGGACAACTCCGCCGAGGTGTGCCGCGAGCTGGTGCAGCGGACCGCGATTCCGCTCACTTATGTGGAACATGCGCGCAATTTCGGCGAACACAACGCGGTCATGACCGGGCTCCGCCAAGCGCGCGGGGCCTACACGATCACCATGGACGACGACCTGCAGAATCCGCCCGAAGAGGTCATTCGCCTCTACGACCATGCACGGCTGGGGCGCTGGGACGTCGTCTACACCCGCTACGGCGTCAAGCAGCACGCCGGCTGGCGCAACCTCGGCAGCCGCTTTGCCAATGCGGTGGCCGACCGGCTGCTGGACAAGCCGAAGGGGCTCTACCTGTCATCGTTCCGCTGCATGTCGGACTTCGTCGTCCGCGCGGTGACCCGCTATCAGGGACCGTATCCGTACATCGACGGGCTGATCATGCAGGTAACGCAGCGGATCGACAGCATCGAGGTGCGCCACCTGCCACGCGATGTGGGTACTTCGAATTACACGCTCGCGCGCCTGATACGGCTGTGGCTGAACCTGGCCACCAGCTTCTCGCTCGCACCTTTGCGGCTTGCGATCTACGCCGGCGCATTCATGGCGCTGCTCGGCAGCGCAGGTGCGGTGGCGACGATCCTTGAGGCTCTGGTGCTGCGCGACACGCCCTCGGGTTGGGCGTCGACCATGGTCGTGCTTCTGCTGGTCGGCGGCATCCAGTCGATGATTTTGGGTATTCTGGGCGAATATGTCGGCCGCACCTTCCTGTCGGCGAACGGCAAGCCCCAGGGCACGGTGCGCTCGATTGAGCGCAACGCGGCAGCCGAGTACACCGACGCGTGACGTTCTACTGGGTCACGCTGTTCGCTGCCATCGCGACCAGCATGGCGGGGCAGACCCTGCTGAAAGCCGGTGCGGGCGTGGCCGACTTCATCGCCCAGCTGTTCGACTGGCGGACGCTGATCGGTCTCTGCCTGTACGGCGGCGCTGCCGTATTCTACATCGTCGCGCTGCGCCGCATTCCGATGTCGCGCGCGCTGCCATGCACCGCCATCTCCTATGTCGCTGCAGCGCTCATCGGACACTACGCGTTCGGCGAGGTGCTGGGTGCGCAGCACGTCGCCGCCATCACGCTGATCTGTGGCGGCGTGGTCCTGCTCGCCTTCGCCTAGGACTGGACTGACGGACCGAATGCGCCGCGCCGGTCCGCCCGCACGCGCCTCTCGTCGCCGACCCGCACCGTGATGCCGGCACGATCGAAGAACTCGAGCACCTGGATCGCCACCTTCCGGCCGTTGGCCAGCTGGTCGCGGAACGTCGCCGCGGTCACCGTGCCGGAAGCCGCGCCGGCGGCGATGTCGGCGGCGATGCCGGCCATCTCCGCCACCGTCTCGCTGAGGAAGAACTGGTCCGGCGCCACCTCGATCAGCCGCCCCATCCGCTGCACGCGCTTGAGCGTCCTGCGCATGGCCGCTTCCGGCACTGACAGTGCACGGGCGAGATCGCGGGTGCGCGGCGGACGGAAGCGATCCGCGGCGATCATGTCGTGCACCTCTCGCCATATGCGTTCGTCCTGCACCGATAGAGTCACCTGATGTGACGGTAGCCGCAGCCATGGCCCGTCATGTCGGACGACACCGCGATCGACCAGCGCGGCGATCACCGCGCGGAAGGCAGCGGCCGGAGGTCGCCCCGGCATCATCGTGCGCAGCCGTTCCAGCTGCAGTCCCGGCTGATCCGGTGCCGCCGCATGATGCGCGGCGAGCGTCGCCGGCAACTCCTGGCGCATCGCTGCCAACGCGGCGGGCGACATCAGGACGTCTCCCACCTCGACCGCGGTCGAGGGCTCCACCTTCGACGCGGGCAGGTTGCGCGCCCGCAGATAGACCGCCCGGTCTGTCCACCCCGGCGGCAATGCCAGCAAGTCATACAGCGCGGCCAGCGGATCGGGTTGGTCCAGGGCGGCCAGTTGCGCCCGCCGCTCCGTCGTGCGCCCTCCGCGTCGCGGCGGAAACGGATCGATCACCACGCCGCCGCCGATGGTGCGCGTTGCCGCCGCGTCGCGCAGCACCAGCCGATCGCGCGCCAGCGCGCCGATCGCACGGTCGAGCGTCAGGCGCGCCAGCACCGTGTCACCCGGCTCGATCCGCTCGGCATCCAGCGCTGCGACACGCGCCGTCACATGCGCCGCGCCCAGATGCAGGTGTACCGTCGTATGGGAACGCAAGGCGCGCGATTCCTCGGCCAGCAGCGAGAGGCGGAGATCGAAGCGCGCCGTGGGTGCGTGCACATCCGGATGCAGCACCCAGTCGCCGCGCGTCACCGCCTGCTTGGACAGCCGCGGCCCGGTGACGTTGAGCGCGACCCGCTGGCCGGCGGTCGCGGTCTCGGCGGGCCGGTTCTGCGCATGCAGCGCGCGCACCCGCAGGTCGATCCCTGGCGGCGACAGCACGAGGCGGTCCTCAACGGCGATCCGCCCCGATACGAGCGTGCCGGTGACCACGAGGCCGGCCCCGGTCAGCGTGAAGGCGCGATCGACCGCCAGGCGCGGATGCAGATCGGCGTCGCGCTGCCGCGGACCGAGTTCCAGCAGCGCCGTCCGCAGCGCCTCGATGCCGACGCCGGTCACCGCGGACACCGGCAGCAGCGGCGCCAGCGCGAGCGCAGTCGGTGCGAGCAACGCGCGCACCTGCTGCGCAACCTCGGCGACGCGGTCGGGCGCCAGGTCGAGCTTGGTCAACACCACCACGCCGCGATCGATGCCGAGCAGCTGCAGGATCTGCACGTGCTCACGGGTCTGCGGCATCACGCCGTCGTCCAGCGCCACCACGAGAAGCGCGGCGTCGACCCCACTGGCCCCGGCCAGCATCGTGTGCACGAACCGCTCATGCCCCGGCACGTCGACGAAGCCGAATGCGTCGGTGTAGGCATAGCCGAGGTCGAGCGTGATGCCGCGCCGCTTCTCCTCGGGCAGGCGATCGGCATCGATGCCAGTCAGCGCCTTCACCAGCGCGGTCTTGCCATGATCGACATGGCCAGCGGTGCCGATGATCATGCTGTCGCTGCCATCACGAGAAGAGACGCCATGCCGGCAGTACAGCGTGCTCCGGGAAACCGGACAAGGGTCGCGGCACGCTCAGCGACTTGCCGAACCTGCGATGCCTCCGCATGCTATGGACATGTCCGCCATCGCCAAGGCGTGTCGGCGCGGGACGCGCGGCAGAAGTCTGTCCGCGCCGTTGTTGTTGTTGCTGTTGTTGCTGATCACCGGATCGGCGACCGCCCTGGCCGCGACCGGCGGAGACGTCGGATCGCCGGGCGGGAGCGGGGTCGGGAAGACCGGCAAGGAGCGCCTGAGCGACAAGGCGTCAGATGAACAGCGAACCGACGACTGCAAGGTGCCGCAGGCGCGCCGGACCCGCACCCGGCCGACCGGGTGTCCGTAGCAGCGCTGCTACGCGCTCACCGGCGTCCGCCGCAGCAGGTCATCGATGCGGGATGCGAGCTGCTCCTGGCGGAACGGCTTGCGCAGGAGGGGCACGTTCGGGATCTCGGCTTGGACCACCTCCGGATCGGCGTTGCCGGTGATCAGCAGGATCGGCAGGTGCGGACGATGTTCGCGGACCTGTCGGATCACCGCCGCGCCGTCCATCTCCGGCATGGCGAAGTCCACCACCAGCAGGCGGATCGAGCGGTCGGCCTGCAAGGCCGAGAGCACCGACCGGCCCTCGTGCACCGCGACGACCTGGTAGCCGACGCCCTTGAGCGCGTCGCTCAGGAATTCGAGCACGGTCGGATTGTCGTCGCATACCAGGATGGTCTCGCCGCTCTTCCGCGACCCATGCGCCGGCCCCCGGTCGGCCGGCATCGGTGCCGGCAGCTGGGTGCGTTGCAACCACACCTCGACCTCGGTCCCGACGCCTGGCTTGCTGCGGATCCGCGTGGCACCGCCGGACTGCGCCACGACGCCCTGCACCATGGCCAGTCCGAGACCGGTGCCCTTGCCCGGATCCTTGGTGGTGAAGAACGGTTCGGTCGCCCGCGCCAGGGTCTGCGCGTCCATGCCGACGCCGGTGTCCGCGACGGTCAGCACGACATATTGCCCGGGCGAGAGCTCCGGCGGCGCGTCGCGGTCGGCGTCGCGATTCGCGGCGCTGATCGACAAGGTTCCGCCGCCCGGCATGGCGTCGCGCGCGTTGATCGCCAGGTTGAGGATGACCAGCTCCATCTGGTTCGGATCGACCAGGGTCGGCCACAGCGCGCGGTCGGCATTGACGACCAGCCGGACCTTCTCGCCCAGGGTGCGGACCAGCAGCTCCTGCATGCCCTCGATCAGCCGGCGTAGATCCACCGAGCGCGGCTGCAGCACCTGTTTGCGCGCGAATGCGAGAAGCTGCTGGGTCAGCGTGATCGCGCTTTCGCCGGCGCGCAATGCGCTCTGCAGCTGGCGCCTGGCGTCGCGATCGGCCACCGCTCGTTCAGCCATGCTGACATTGCCGATCACCACGGTGAGCAGGTTGTTGAAGTCGTGCGCGATGCCACCGGTCAGCTTGCCCAGAACTCTCCATCTTCTGGCTCTGATAGAGCTGTTCCTGGGTTCGCTCACGCTCTTGCGTCTCGGCCTGCCAGCGCGCGACGGCGCGGCGTTCCTCCCGCGCCCGCCGCAGAGCGAAGCCGAGCGCCACCACCACCACCGTGGTCGCGCCGATCGCCACAAGGCCATACAGCGTGATGTTGCGATACCAAGTGGCAAGGATGGCGCTCCGATCGAGGCCGAAGATGATATGCACCGGGTAGTTGGCGATCTTCTTGAACACCGTGATCCGGTCGCCGCCCTCGTCGGCGGCGCGTAACGTGATGATCCCCGACGGGGAATCGCTGATGGCCGCCACCAATGGCTTAGGGATCTGCGGTGCCCCACTGCTGGAGTCGGCGCGGGTGAGCACCGTGCCATCGTCCCGCACGATCGAGATCGTGTCGGTGGTCCGCGGCATCGCCGACGCCCAGAGCCGCAGGATGTAGTCCGCGGAGATCGCCACCTGCGCCATGCCATTGAAGGCGCCATTCCGCATCAGCCGCCGGTCCAGGGTGAACAGGTGCTGCCCCGACGCGGGATCGAGATAGGGGTTGCCGATGCAGCTTGCCGCACTGCCCTTCTGCAGCGCGAGGAAACAGGCCCGGTCGCCGGCGGGCAGCGGCTCGTTGGCGAGCATATGCACGGTCGTGGCGCGCGTCCCTCCGGTGGCATCGACCAGGAGGATCGCCGAAGCGTCGTCGAGCCGTTTGTCCATCGAACTCGAGCTCGCTCAGGATACTCGGCGACGCCTCGACCTCGTCCCAGTCACGCTCGCCGATGCGCTGCACGATGAGGTCGAGCAGGATGTCGTGACCCTCGAACAGGGCGTCCGCCTGTGCGTTGAACACATCCATGAGCTTGAGCGCATCGGCCCTTGCACCATCGAGGATCGCCAGTCGGTCGCGCCAAGCGGCTAGTCCCCACAGCAGCGCGGGTATGACCAGTGCAGCCACGATCAGCGCACGCAGGGTCCTGACGGTCCCGCTCGAGGTTTGCTCCGTGCTCATTGTCTGCCCGCGGTCTGTAGCGTGGCGGCACCGGATCCACAGCAGGTCACCGTCTCTGCCATCGCCGTGCCAGCATCGCGCCGCCTCGGCTCTCCTCCCCTGATAAAATGCCGCGTCGTAAACCGAGCCCGATCAGTCGCTGGCGTCCGCTCCCTGCAGGTCGTAGCGCGCGACCTCCATCGCCGAGATGGCGGTCCGTCTCGACTTCTCGTCGTCGATATCGGACAGCAGCTTCTCCAGCTCGCTGATCGTGTAGGGCTTGTTGAGCACTGCCTGGATCTCGCCGAAGCCCGACTGGTCCACCTCCGAAAGGTCGGCGTAGCCAGTCGCCAGCACGATCGGGCTGGTGACCCCCCGCTCGCGCAGCGCAGCGGCGAGCGTCATTCCATTCATTCCCGGCATCGCGTAGTCCAGCACGACGAGCTCGGGCGGTGCGCCGATCTCCTTCAGGCGCTCCAGCGCCTCCTGGCCGCTGGTGGCAGCGGTCACCATGTAGCCTAGTTGCTTCAGCATGTCGGTCGTGACCGACAGGACCTCGACATCGTCGTCCACCACCAGGACCCGCATTCTTACTCGCCTGCGATGCGTGGCGGGCGCGGCCGGATCGCTGGACGCGTTCTCCACCGCGCGCGGCAGCAGCAGGGTGACGCAGGTGCCCTGGCCAGGTCGCGTGCTGATCCGCACGGCGCCGCCGTATTCGTCGATCATGGCCTGCACCTGGCTGAGACCGAGACCTGTGCCGGAGGCGCCCTTGGTGGTGAAGAAGGGATCGAAGGCCCGTCTTTCGACCTCGTGATCCATGCCGATCCCGGTATCGGTGACCATGATGCTGACATACTCGCCGGCCGGAAGATCCTTGGCCGCCTCGGTCAGCACTTCGTTGGACGTGCCGAAAGTGAGCACGCCGCCCTCCGGCATGGCGTCGCGCGCATTCAGCGCGAGGTTGAGCAGCGCGGCCTCGAGCTGGCTCGGCTCCACCACGGCCAGCCGCACATCGCTGCCAAGATTCGTCCTCACGCTGATCCGCCCGCCAAGCGTGGCGGCGCCGAACAACGCGATCAGGTCGGTAACCAACTGGTTGACATCGGTCGAGCGCACCGACAGCCGCCGGCGGCGCGAGAACGCCAGGAGCCGGCCGGTCAGCTGCGCCCCGCGGGAGACGGCACCGGAGGCCCGCTGCACCCAGGAACGCTGCTTTCCCTGCTCGTCCGGAATGGTCCGCGCCAGCAGGTCCAGGCAGCCCTGGATCGTCGCCAGGAGATTATTGAAGTCGTGCGCGATGCCGCCGGCGAGTTGCCCGACCGCCTGAAGCTTCTGCGACTGCAGCAACGCCGCCTCGGTCTTTTCGCGTTCGGCGACCTCGACCTGCAGCCGGTTGTTGGTCGCCAGCAGATCCCGCGTCCGCTCGGCAACCCGTGTCTCGAGCAGCTCGGAATATTCCTGCAGCTGATCCTGCCGCATCTGCAGCGCCGCCGCCATTTCGTTCCAGGCCGCGGCAATCTGGCCGAATTCCGATGACTCATCCTGATGCGGCGCGCGCGCCCAGAGATGGCCTTCGCGCCAACGCCGCGCCACCGCCACCAGGGCCTGCGTCGGGCGCCCGATGAAGCGCCGCGCCGCGAACCAGGTCAGCGTGACGACGATCAGCGTGACACCCACCAGCAAGGCTGCGCCCTGCCAGAGCGCGCTGTTGATGTCGGCCATGAGATCGGATTCCTTGAATCCGACGGCACTCATGACGTTGTTTGTCGCCGCGCTGGGCGGGACGTAGCCAAACACCCGGCTGATTCCGTCCACGCCCCTGACCTGCAGGATCCCCGGATGCTGGGCGCGTACCATTTCCATCGCCGCGGCGGGAATCTGTCGGCCGACGAATTCGCTGTGCTGCGTGAGCCGCCCGAGCACCACGCCGTCGCTGTCGGTGACACTGAGCGTGCCACCTGCCAGGAAGGCCGGATTGCCGCGCTGGATCTGCTGCAGATGCTGACCTAGCCAGGTCAGGTCCAACGCCGCGATCATGGTTCCGTTGTCGTTGGCTCCGGTGCCCTCCAGCGGCAGGTAGAATGGCAGGAACCCGCCCGGATGGCTGGCCGAGCGGGCGAAGCGACCCGCCGCGAAGCTGGTCGCCGCGCGGGCGTCGCGCAGCCAGCCGGCATCCGGCGAAGTGGCGGCAATGTCGGAATCGGACGTGCAGAGGATGCGCCCCTTTGCGTCGACCATCGCGATAAATGCGAAGCTCTGCGCTGCCCGCTGGGTGGCGGCAAGCCGCAGGCTGCACTCGGTCGGATCGGAGCGCACCTGGAGGAATTCCGCCGCCGTCACCAGCAGCAGTCGCGCTCCCTCGCCGATGCTTTCGACGTCACCCGCCAGCAGCGCGGCCTGCCGCGACGCGAGGTCGCCCACCTGAGTCCTGCGCTCGGACCACTGGCCCCAGCTGGCAGCGATCTGAAGTGCGATCGTAGGCACCAGGCAGAAGGCTATGATCAACAACAACCGGACACTGATCGGCAGGCCCCCGATCCGCGGCCGCCATTTAAGCCAGCGACGCCAGCCGGATATGTCCGCCCCCGCAAATTCTGATCTGATTGCTGACGCCTTCATGGAGCTTTCCCACGCAGTCTGACGCTGTTCAGATTCGCGAGCCGCAGACCCGGTCATTTCGTTCGGCGCCACTCAATTCTCACGATTTCGAGAGTGTAATGCGTCCGGCCCTTCTATTCCCACAACTCCTAAACCGTCTCACGAATTTGTGATCCGTGACCACTCAATAGTGCGCTTTGACAAGAAAGTCCAGCCAATCCATCGCCGCCGACGCCCTCTGGCCGTGCAACTTCATTGCGCCGATGGCCGGTAACGCAACCGTAGCGTGTTGCCCGGTCGAAGGTCGTGGCGCTGCTGACGGACAGACAGAGGCATGGCCTCGCCGCTCACCAGCGTGGCACTGATCGCATCGGCGTCCTGATCGATCGCGACGCTGAACAGCCGCCCCCGCCAATGTGCATGGAATGCCAGCGTGCGCCACGCGGCCGGCAGATGCGGGTCCAACGCCGGCGCATCGGCCCCGAGCGAGAGGCCGCCGAACCCGCAGACCGCCGATTGCCACAGCCCCCCGAGCGCCGCGATGCGCACGCCGCCGGCGCTGCCGTCGCCGGTTTCGGCCAGGTCCGTCGCCGCGGTCTCCCGAAAGTAGCTGGTCGCGAGCTCGATGTCGCCCAGATGGGCCGCCACCAGGGCGTGCATGCCGCGGCTCAGCGAGCTGCCATGACCGCAGCGCGGCTCGTAGAACCGGAAATTCGCCAGCCGCGCGCGCGCATCGCACTCGTCCGGCAGCAGCGCCAGCAGCGCCACGATGTCGGCCTGCTTCACCACCTGGCTCTGCTGGGTCCGCTCGCGGCCCAGGATGACGTCGAGAGGAACCGTGCGGTCGGCGTAGCGCGACATGTCGATCGGCTCGAGGTCGAAGTAGCCGGCGAACTGCTCGAACAGGCCGGTCTCCGCGCTGAACCCGGTGAACATGGCGTCGGCCGTCTCCGTCCAGCGCCGCAGCTCCGCCGCGTCCAGCCCGAGTTGCCCGACAAGCTCGTTCCACCGCCCAGGCCAGCGCTGCCGCAGCAGGGATGCCATCTCCAGCCCGCGCCTGATGTTCCACCGCGCCATGACGTTGGTATAGGCGCTGTCGTCGATGTGCTCGTGATACTCGTCCGGGCCGATAACCTCGCGGATGTGGTACTGGCCGTCAGCCTCCAGCCCGGCGCGGCTCGCCCAGAATCGCGCCGTCTCTAGCAGGATCTCGGCGCCGGCCTCGAGCATGAACCCGTCATCGCCGGTCGCCTGCCAGTATTGCCAGACGGCATAGGCGACGTCGGCCGTGATGTGCTGCTCCTGTGTGCCGCACAGCACCTGGATGGTTTCGCCGCGCGGACCGACCAGCTGCTCGGGCGTCGTTTCCTCGCCGGTATCGGTCGACTCCCAGGCGTACATCGCGCCGCGCCAGCCAGCCCGCCTGGCCTTGGAGCGGGCACCGGGCAGCGTGTGGTAGCGGTACATCAGCAGCGCACGCGCGGCCTCAGGCCAGGTCGCGATGTAGAACGGCAGGACATAGATCTCGGTGTCCCAGAAGACGTGCCCAAGATACGCGTCGCCGGTCAGCGCGCGGGCGCCGATCGAGACGCGCTCATCGGCAGGATTGGCCGCGCCGTTGAGATGGTAGACCGCAAACCGCAGCGCCTGAGCGGACGCCCCGTCGCCGCCGATGGCTATTTCGCTGAGCCGCCAGCGTTCTCGCCACGCCGCCTCGTGCTCGGCGAGAACGCCACGCCAGCCGATTCGCCTGGCGCGGTCGAGCGCCCTGCCCGCTGCCTCGCCCGGATCGGCCGACGGATCGTCGCCGCGGGCAACCGAGACCAGCCGATGGAACCACGCCGACTGGCCGGGCGCGGACTGCCAGTTCCACATCCAGCGGAACGCACCGAGCGCGCGTGGAGCCAGCGCCGCGCCGTCGAGCTCCAGGGCGACCGCGGAAGCCATGGCGAGACCCTTGCCCGATTCCTCGGTTCGCCATATCGCCAGATCCTGTCCGGTCCGGACCTCGTCGAGCGCGCCGCTCAACTCGTCGAACCGGGCGTCGACCGCCAGCTCGGCGTTGCCCTGCTCGACCTCGAGGCGAACCAGCTGCAGTCCCACCGCGCGGTCGGCAAGCGACACCAGGCGCAGCGTCGTGGCCTTGACCGATGCGCCGCGCTGGTCGGTCTGGCGCCATTCGGTGAGCATCAGGCCGCGCCGCATGTCGAGGATCCGCCGGTGTTCCTGCGTCTGCCCGGCTCGCTGCAGCACAGTCCTCCCATCCATCAGCACCCGCATGCGCAGCCAATCGGGCGCCGGCACCAGCGCCGGGACCGGCGGCTCGGTATTGGGTGTGTCGAACAGCCCCGCCACGTAGGTGCGCGGCCACGACGCCCATCTCAGCGTATGCAGCCACGATACCCAGGTGGGACCGCGGTTGATCGCCCGCGAGCCGCGCACGCCGAGGAACCCGTTGCTGACGGTGAAGCGCGATTCGATGCTGCTTTCGCGCATCGGGTCGTAGCCCTGCTCGACCAGCAGCCAGCCGGCATCCTCCGTGGGGCTGAGTGCGCTCCGCATGTCCGCCTCGCCGGATGACTGGCCATGGGCCAGGGCGCTCGCGTCCACGTCGTCGAGACTCGCGACCACGAGGTCCGCGCCCGCGGCACGCAACAGCGCTGCGTCGCCGAGCCGTGCGATCCCGACCGACATCATGCCGCCGGACCGTGCCGCCTCGATGCCCGCCGGCGCGTCTTCGACGACCAGGCAGTGTGCCGGAGCGGCGCCGAGTTCGCCTGCGGCGGCCAGGAAGATCTCCGGATCCGGCTTGCCCCGCAGAAAGTCCCGACCGCAGACATTTGCGGCGAACAGTTCGAGCAGCGTCCGCTGCGGTCCGATCTCGATGAGCTGCATCATCTCGTTGGCGTTCTTCGAGGAGGACGCGACGGCCAAAGGAATCCCTTTCGCGACGAGTGCCTGGGCCAGCCGCAGGGCGTCGGGGAACACGGTGAACTCGCGCGCGGCGATCAGTTCCTCCAGGATGCGCTGCTTGCGCTCGGCATAGCCGGCCGCCTGCGCTGCCGCATCGGCCACACCGAGGCTGTCGAGCGCTGCGCGCGCGCCGTCCTGCCGCGGCCTTCCGGCGACATGGGCCTGGTACAGCGCAGTCGTGAAGCGGGCTGGATCGACGATCCCGCGCAGCGCCTCCCGCCAGGCGCGCTCATGCGGGGAGGCCACGAGAACCCCATCCACGTCGAAGATGACAGCAGCGAGGCTGCTGAAGGCGGTCGCGTCTGCGGGCATGCGGGGACTCGTCCTGGCTTGTTGCGGGAGACGTTGGACAGCCGGTTGCTGGCCGGACGCGTTCGCTATCCAGCAATCACACCGTCGTTGACAACAGAAAAAGCCATGCCGTGCGCCGGCTCGGATCACGCCGCACCACCAACCAAGCCCCAGGACCGGGTCGAGCACGGTTCCCAGCTTGCCGGCTGCGTTCAATAAGTCGTGCAGGGGGGCGACCCAGGCGTGACTGGCGGGTTAAATATTCGTAGAAGCAATCAATAATCAGGTGCGTGCAGATGACGCAGACCGCGACCATCCTCTGGCTGCAACTCGCCGCACAGGCGACCGCGATTGCCAACGACATGCGCGATCCAGAAAATGAGCAACTGATGCGCGAGATCGCGGAGCGCTACGAGGCGCTGGCGACCCGCGCTGAACCGGACAGCCGCGCGCAGCCAGCCCCCCGTACCAACGACACGCTGCACCACCAGCGATCGTAAGGCGCGCCAATCCCGCGCGGTCACCAGTTGACCCGGCAACCCGGCTGAGACACAGGACGGCGGCCGATCGTTTGGGCTGCACCCAGCCGCACGAGCGGCGTTGGCTCCGGGGTCGGCAGGAGGAATGGGGTGCGTCAAACCGATGACCGGGGGCAGCGGCGCTCTCCGCCGGCAAATCGGCAGGGTCGCCGGATGAGCGCTGTGCTCACGCTCCTTGCGCTGCGCCTCGCTCTGGCGCTGCCGCTGGCCGTGGCCGCCGGCGTCCGCCACCCCGTCGTTGCGGCAGAGCCGGTCGAGGCCACCATCGAGGCCATGCGGCCCGAGGCCGAGGCCACCATCGCGTCCGGCATGAAGGCGTTCGACCTGCCCGGACTTGCCATCGGCATCGTCGCCAGCGACCGGCTGGTCTACGCCAAGGGCTTCGGCACGCGCAGCAAGGATGGCGGCCTGCCGGTCGATGCGCGCACCGTCTTCCAGATCGGCTCGGCCACCAAGGGGTTCCTCTCGGCGACCATGGCGCTGATGGTTGATCGGGGCAGGTTCAAGTGGGAAGACCGCGTCGCCGATCTTGATGCCGACTTCCGGCTGAAGGACCCGTGGGTCACCCGCGAGTTCCGGATGTTCGACCTGCTGGCGCAGCGCTCCGGCCTGCCGCCCTACGCCAACGACGCGCTGGGAATCCTGGGCCTGGACCGGACCTCGCTGATCCGCTCGCTGCGCTACGTCGAGCCGGTATCCAGCTTCCGCTCCAGCTTCGCCTACACCAACATTACCCATGTCCTGGCCGGCCGCATCGTGGCGAAGGTCGCCGGCGCGCAGGACTGGAACGCGGTGCTGCAGCAGGAACTGCTCGACCCGCTCGGGATGCAGGAGACGTCGTATACCGCTGCGGCAATCGAGGCCGCGCCCAATCATGCCAGCGGCTATCGCTGGACGCCAACCGGCACGGTCGAAGTGCCGTTCACCCAGATCTTCCCCTACGACTTCGACGGCGCCGGCGACATCAACTCGACCGTGCAGGATGCCAGCCGCTGGCTGCGCTTCCAGCTGGGCAGCGGCGCATTCGAAGGCCACCAGATCGTCAGCGCCGCGAACCTGCTGGTGACGCATACCCCGAAGGTGGCGATGTCGGACAAGGTCAGCTACGCGATGGGCTGGGTCGTGCAGCAGACGCCGAACGGCACCATCGTCTGGCACAACGGCGGCACCAGCGCCTTCGGCTCGTACTTCGGACTGCTGCCGGAAAAGCAGGTCGGCGTCGTCGTCCTGACCAATGAGGCGAATGTGGGATTGCCGGACGCGCTCGGCCGGTGGGTCCTGGACCGCATTCTCGATAACCCGAAGGTCGATCTGGTCACCGAGGTCCACAAGGCGGCGCTCGCCGGCTATGTGCGATCGGTCGATCTGTTCGCCAGTCCGGCCAGGCCGCGGCCGTTTCCGCCGCTCGCACCGCTGGCCGGCAGCTTCGTCAATCCCGGCATCGGCAAAGCGGTCGTCATCCAGGAAGGCGACGCGCTGGTGATGGCGATGGAAGCCACCGGAGCGAAGCTGGCGCTGACGCCGTGGGACGGCGACATCTTCACGGCCAGCATTGTGCCGGCCGGTCCGTTCAAGGCGATCAGCGAGGACCTTGGTCCGCTGCCGACGGCGTTCGTGCAGTGGCAGATCGGCAAGGACGGCAAACTTGGCGTGCTGCGGCTCTCGTTCGACGACGGACAGTTCTACGATTTCGCGCGCGAATAGCGGCTTTGGCGTGTTTGCCGACTGCCGTCGCCGCAGGGCGCGACCCGTGTCGCCGGCAGCTCTGTTCAGCGGAGTGCCAGATTGTTGCCGGGTGCCCTATAGTGGTGGCATCGATCAAGGAGATGTGCGATGGGCGTGGCGTTCGCCGCGGAGCGACGGCTGCTGGCAGAAGATGAGCTTGGTCCTGTGCAGCAAAGCCATTATCCGGATCTGGCGGAATTGTCGCACCCACAGTTGGTGGATCTCGTACGCTTCCTGCGCGCTCGCCGCGATCGAGCCCGCGATTTGATCGGCGACCTGCGTCGCGCTCGTCGCGGCAAGGCAGGCAGCGGCGGTGGGCTCAGCAGCGAGCGCGGGCTGGCGGCGAAAAAACAAGCGTACGCCCGGGCGCTCAAGCGCGTGAATACGCGGATCGCACAGCTCGTATCCGAGATGAAGCGCCAGCGTGCACTGGCGGCGATGCGCGCGGCGCTGGATCGCCGGCGAGCCGCTGACGCGGAGCCTTCTTGGCGGGTTCACGGCCGGGACGATGGCCATTCAGGGATGGCGTCGCGCCCCACCCGACGGCCGCGCCCCGCTGTTCGTGGGTCGCGTATCGGTAGCGTCGGCCAGGCCGGCCGCGTCGCTCAGGCAATCCGCGACAACCGGTAAGCCATTCCGACGGGCGAAGCGACGCTACGCGGCCTCGGCCAGCTGCCGCGGCAGGTAGATCGCGATGTGCGTGACGCGTGCCAGCGGCGTGCGTTCGTTAGCCAGCACCAGCGCATCGACCTCAACGAACTTGTGGCCCTTGTGCACGTAATTCTGCGTCACGCGGGCACGCGCACTCAGCGTATCGCCGATACGCGCGATCCCGAGGTTCTGCACCTTGCTGCCGACATGCATCCAGGCGGGCAGCACCACGTTGTGCGACAGCACCCAGTTGCAGCAGCGCAGGATCGTGCCGGGATGCACGATGCCCTCGGCGGCGTACAGCGGCTCGGTCTCGCGCGTGTCGCTGAGATCCTGGGCGTGGAACCCGGCGGTGACGGCGAGCGGGTGCATGCCCAGCCAGCGGCCAACTGCCAGCGAGCTCTCGTCCGCCGCCGGACGCGCGTCGTGCGCCGGCGGGATGGCCGCCTGGAAGTCGCCGACCGACGGTGCCGACACCGATGCCGGCAGCGCGGCCGAGCCGGTGGCGCAGAGCTCGCCGCGGCTCATCACTTTCAGTTCCAGGCCGTCTTTGGTTTCATCCGCAACGATCTCGGCGATGTCGCCTTCGTACACCGGCTTGGAGAAGCGGCAGTCGCCGGTGCCCCGCTCCAGCCAGGCCCGCCCCCAGCGCGCGACCGGCTGGTGCGCCATGTAGGCGTAGACGTGCACGCCGCCCACCAGTCCGCCACTGAAGCCGAAGCGGCGCGCGGTGGCGTCGTCGTGGATCTTGTTCTCCGACGCCTTGGCCGTGTTGTAGGCGGAGACGCGGTACGGCTGGAGGGACATGGCAGAGGCTCCCGGTCGGATACTCCCCTCCCCTTGCGGGAGGGGAGACGATTGGTCTGCGGCCTACGCCAGCGCCCAGACGCCGACCTCGTAGCCCGGCACGAAGTTGCGGTTGTTCATGTCCGGGTTGCGGTTGATGAAGTTCCTGTTGAACATCGGATGGCGCATGCTGCGCGTCTCGTGCTCGATCTGGAACAGCGACCTGTTGGTATCGACATCGACGATATCGACGAAGCGATACTGGTGCTGGTCGCTCTCCTCGGTGATCAGGCCGCGCTCCACCAACATCCTGTGTGGGCCAGAGAAGTCCGCAAGCGTTATCTGGATGTGGTGGCCGTCGTAGTCGCCGTGCTTCGTGCTGCTCTCGCGGTAGATCACCTTGCTGTCGCCCGAGGTGCTGGCCCAGGCATAGGCGCCCTTCTCGTCGTTCGCCACGCCGGCGATGCCGCCCAGGATCTCGGTGTAGAACTGCGCGATCTTGTCGAGCTTGGTGCCGACCGGAACGTCGAACTCGACATACGGCATGCCGAGACGCAGCGGGCCGAACTTCTCCGGCTCCGGCCCGTGCATGCGGATGCGGTTGCCCCACGGGCAGGTCGTCTCGACCACGTTGCCGACCTGCCGGTAGCTGAACTGCGTGCCCTCCAGGAACTTCTTCACGTATTCGAGCCGCTTCAGCAGCGCCTCGAGGTCCGGCACGATCAGCCCGGTCGTCCCGCGCACCACCTGCGGCGGATTGCGCGTCGGCAGATGGAACTGGCCGCGGCCGACATTGACCCACATGTTCTCGAGACCGGCCATCAGGTACGGATCGCGGGTCAGCCCCAGCCCCATCAGATAGAAGGCGATCGCCTTGCTCTGGTCGGGCACCGTGACGTTGACATGGCCCAGTTCGACGATGTTGCCGAGGTCCTCGGCGGTGCGATCGAACTGCGGTTTGGTCATGACCGTGTCGTTCATTTGGGAGTCCCCTCTGCCGGAATGTCGCGTTTGCGGGCATGATAGGGCGGACGGGCAGTTTCGGTCCATGGGGGACGCGGCGGATGGCGGCAGAGCAGGGCCTGGCGATGGGCTGGGCAGAGTGGGCGCGGCTGGACGGGATGGCACTGGCTCAGCTGGTGCGCAGCCGGCAGGTGAGCGCGCAGCAGATCGCGGCACAGGCCGCGGCGGCGGTCGAGCGGCTGAACCCGAAGCTCGAAGCGATCATCGAGCTGTTCGACGACGTGCGCGTCAACCCCGATGCGGACGGACCGGACAAGGCCGGCAAGCTCTACGGCGTGCCGATCTTCCTGAAGGACCTGGGATCCGGCCTGCAAGGCCGCACCCAGGACTCCGGTTCGGGCTTCACCAAGGGCACGCGCATCGCCGCCACCGACCCGACGGTCGAGAACTTCCTGCGCGCCGGCCTGGTGCCACTCGGCCGCTCCACCACGCCCGAGTTCGGCATGACCTTCGATACCACCACCGACTACCGTGGCGAGGTGAAGGTGACGCGCAGCCCGTGGAACCTGGCGCGCACGCCGGGCGGCTCGTCCGGCGGCTCGGCGGCCGCGGTGGCGGCCGGCGTGACGCCGCTGTCGATGTCGTCGGACGGCGGCGGTTCGACCCGCATCCCCGCGTCGTTCTGCGGCCTGATCGGGCTGAAGGCGTCGCGCGGGCGCGTGCCGCAGCCGCTGGCGCGCAGCGAGTACATCGCGCGCATCAGCATCGAGGGCGTGGTGTCGCGCAGCGTGCGCGATACCGCTGCGGCGTACGACTATCTCAGCCGGGTGCCCAACGGCGGCAGCTTCATCAAGATGGCGCCTCCCGCAGGATCCTATCTCGATGCGATCGCGCGCGAGCCTGGCCCGCTGAAGATCGGCCTCTCGACGGCGCGCTGGGGGCGCGGCACCGACACCGACCCCGAAGTCGCGGCACGCGTGCGCGAGGCGGCGCGGCTCCTGGAATCGCTCGGCCACGCGGTCGAGGAGCTGAACGACGATGCGATCTGCGACTGGGAGACGATGTGGCAGACCTATGCCACGCAGTGGATCAGCAGCCGCTCGCTGTTCAGCGTGATGGCGCAGGACAGGGGCATCCCGATCGGCGACCTGCCGAAACTGCTGAACCGCATGACGTGGCGGCACTACGAGGCGGCCGAACGCACCGACAAGTTCGACCTGTTCCGCATGATGAACGGCAACAACACGATCACCCGCCAGTTCGGCGCGCTGATGGAGCGCTACGACGCGCTGCTGACCCCGACGCTGGCGATCCGCGTTCCGGAGGCCAACGGCCCCTACTCGCTGCTGCGTGACGAGGCGCTGGAGCCGTGGATGAGCCGGCTCACCGACGCCTGCCGCTACACGATGCCGGGCAACGAGACCGGCCTGCCGGCCATCAGCATCCCGGCGGGACTGGACGGCGAGGGCATGCCGATCGGCGTGCAACTCTACGGAAACTTCGCGCGCGAGGACCTGCTGCTGCAGCTCGCCGCGCAGGTCGAACGCGCCCGCCCGGAGTGGTTCGGCGCAGTGCCGCCGGTGCACGTCGCGAAGGACGACTGACGCCACCGCTGTGCTGACGCTGCTTTCCTCGCGCACCTTCCTGCGCCTCTGGGCGATCGGCGGCTGCGTCAACACGATGCGCTCGTTCGAGGTGCTGTCCGCGGCGCTTTTCACGCTCGACGAGACAGGCTCCGGCCTGGCCGTCGCCGTGGTATCTGCCGCGCGCACGCTGCCGATGCTGTTGCTGGGCGCGTTCGCCGGCGTGATGTCCGAGGCGGTGGACCGCAAGCGCATTCTGCTGATCGGCCAGGTCGTTGCGGGACTTGGCTCCGCCACCATCGCGGTGCTCGCCGCGTTCGGCGTCGCGCGTCCCTGGCACGTCGGCGTGGCGGCGCTGCTCGCCGGCACCGTGTGGTCAACCGAGATGTCCACCCGCCGCCGCATGGTGGGCGAATGCGTGGCAGGCCCGCTGGTGCCGCGGGCGCTGGCGCTGGACACGGTGACCAACTCGGTCACGCGGCTGATCGGACCGATGGCCGCCGGGACGGCGTACCAGACGCTGGGGCTGGCGGGCGCCTACGCTGTGTCAGCCTGCGTCTACCTGGTTGCGGTGATCCTCGTCGCCGGGCTCGCCTATCAGCAGACGGCGCGGCGGATCGTGCTGTCGCAGGTGCCGCGCGATCTCGCCGAGGCGTTCGCGTTCGCGCGCGGGCACGTGATCATCGGCGGCGTGCTCGCCGTCACCATCGCGATGAACCTGCTGGGGTTCTGCTATTCGGCACTTGTCGCGCCGATCGGCCGGCAGGTGTTCATGGTGTCGCCCACGCTCACCGGCATGCTGGCCGGTGCCGAGTCGTTCGGCGCGCTGCTAGGCGGTCTGTGGCTCACCGGCGGGGGCCCGCGGCTGAGCGGGCGCACACTGATGGTGGGGGGATCGCTGCTGTTCCTGGTGTGCGTGATGCTCATGCCGTTCGCCCCGAGCTTCCTGCTGGCCTGCCTCCTGCTGGTGATCGGCGGCTTCGGCTCGTCGGCCTTCGCCAACATGCAGACCTCGCTGATCGTGCTGCATGCGCCGCCGCAGCTCCGCTCGCGGCTGATGGGGCTGCTGACCGTGTGCATCGGCTCCGGGCCGCTGGGCATCCTGCTGATCGGCGTGCTGGCCGACCGGTTCGGGCCGCTGCTCGCGGTGGACATCACGGCCACGGCGGGGCTCCTGGCGGTGAGCCTGATCGGGCTGGCCTGGCGGCGCAACGACCTCCGGCGCGCCGCGACGGACCGGCCGGCACTGGCCACCGAAGACTGACCTGTGCCACCCTCCCGGCAATTGCCACTACGGGAGGACAACATGCCAGACGTCAGTGCAGACCTGCAGTTTCTCTCCGGAGTCCGCGTCGTCGATTTCACCCAGTTCGAGGCGGGACCGTCCTGCACCGAGGCGCTCGCCTGGCTCGGCGCGGAGGTGGTGAAGGTCGAGAACCCGAAGACCGGTGATCCGGGCCGGCGGCTGCGGCCGGGCAAGCCGGACGACGACCCGTTCTATTTCCAGGTGTTCAACGCCAACAAGAAGTCGATCACCGTCAACCTGAAGTCGCCGCGCGGGCTGGAACTGGTGAAGGACCTGCTGCGCAAGGCCGATGTGTGCGTCGAGAACATGGCACCCGGCACGATCGAGCGCCTGGGTCTCGGCTACGACGTGGTGCGCGAGCTGAATCCCGGCATCATCTACTGCCAGGTGAAGGGTTTCGGCACCGGCAGCCCGTACGAGAAGAACCTCGCCTTCGACATGATCGCGCAGGCGACCGGCGGCACCATCAGCGTGACCGGCGAGAAGGGCCGCATGCCGGTGAAGCCCGGCCTGTCGCTGGGCGACACCGGCACCGGCATGACGATGGCGATCACCATCCTGGGCGCGCTGTTCCGTCGCGCGCAGACCGGCGAAGGCCACCGGCTGCAGGTCGCCATGCAGGACGCGATGCTGCACTACATGCGCACCAACTTCTCCACCCAGGCGCGCAGCGGCAAGGCGGTGGAACGTGACGGCACCCGCTCGGGTGGCGGCAGCAACGCGCCGTCGGGGCTGTATCCCTGCGCGCCGGGCGGGCCGAACGACTATGTGTGGATCATGACCAGCCGCGCCAATCCGGAGCACTGGTCGCGACTGTGCAAGGTGATCGGGCGCGAGGAGCTGATCAACGACCCGCGCTTCGCCACGCCGGACGAACGGGTGAAGAACAACGCGGCGATCGACGAGATCCTTGTGGCGTGGACAGGCACGCGCACCAAGCACGCGGCGATGGAGCAGGTCGGCAGCGCCGGTATCCCGGCGGGCGCGGTGTTCGACACGATGGAGCTGATGAACGACAAGAACTTCGACGAACGCGGCATCATGCAGATGATGGACCACCCGTCGTACAAGCCGTTCAAGATGCCGGCCTGGCCGGTGCGCGTGGACGGCAAGCCGCCGCGGGTGAGGCCCTCGCCGATCCTCGGCCAGCATACCGACGACGTGCTGACCGGCTGGCTCGGGCTGAGCGAGGCGGACGTGAAGGCGCTGCACGGCGAAGGCGTGGTGTGACGCGACGCGGCGAGGAGTGGCAAACCGGCGGGGCAAGGCGCATATTGGGCGCATGAGCAGGCTTGCCGCCGCCGGGGCCCGACCGCGCCGCGCCGCTTCCGCCAAGCGGACGGCACAGGTGGAGCCGCCGCCGCGGACGCTGGGCAAGAAGGTCGAGGCGCGGTTCCGCAAGGCGGCGGCCAAGGCCGTCGCTGATGCCCACGCCGCGAACGTGCCGGTCGCCGTCATGATGGATGACGGCCGGGTCGGTTGGCTCTATCCGGACGGAACAGTGCGGGCGGACGGCCCGTAATTTGCCGTCACCGCTGCTGCTGATCGTCGCCGGGCCCAACGGGTCCGGCAAGACCACGCTGGTGCGGCAGGGTGTTCTGGCAGCGCATCTCGACGTGCCGCTGGGGTCGATCAATCCGGACGATGTGGCGCGCGACCTGGCGGGCGGTGGTGCGCCGACGGCGGACATCAGCCTGCGAGCGGCGCAGATCTGCGACGGACGGCTCGACGACGAGATCGAAGCGGGCCGGTCGGTGACGGTGGAGACCGTTCTGTCGTCCGACAAGCTGAAGCAGCGCGTCGAGACCGCGAAGTCCGTCGGTTTCAGGGTAGCACTGGTCTACGTCACGCTCCGCCATCCCGCGCTGCACGTCGCGCGCGTGCGGCAGCGCCATGCGCTGGGCGGGCACGATGTGCCGGCGGAGCGGGTGCTGCGCCGGCGTGAGCGATCACATGAGCTGTTCGCATGGTTCGCCGAGCGCGCCGACCTCGTGCTGGTGTTCGACAACACCGCCACGCCGGTCTACACGGCCGGCAAGGCCGACGGTGTATGGGACCTGGCCGCCTCTGACCGGCTGCCGGAGGAGCTGGCAGCGACGCTGCGGCGGCTCGCCGGCTGATCCCTACGCCGCCGCCTTCGTACTGCCGAACAGGCCGCCGAGCTTCGCCAGCGTCTCCAGGCTGTACATCGGCGTCGCCGTACAGCTTGTCGATCATCGTCATGCGCTTGAAGTGATGGCCGACCTTGTACTCCATCGTCATGCCGATCCCGCCGTGCAGTTGGATCGCCTCCTGGCCGATCAGCTTGCCGGAGCGGCCGATCTGCACCTTGGCGGCGGCGATCGCGCGGCGGCGTTCGGCGGCGTCTTCCTCGCCCGCCATGACGGCAGCGAACATCGCCATGCTGCGTGCCTGTTCGAGCGCCACCAGCATGTCCACCGAGCGGTGCTGCAGTACCTGGAACTGCCCGATCGGCCGGCCGAACTGCTGGCGCGTCTTGAGATACTCCAGCGTCGTCTCGTGCATCGCCTGCATGGTGCCGACCGCTTCGGCGCACAGCGCGGCGATCGCTTCGTCCACCACGTGCTCGATCGCCGGCAGCGCGTCCGGCATCGCGTCGTCCTGCGAAACGCGCACGCCGGACAGCGTGACCTCGGCGGCGCGCAGACCGTCCTGGGTCGGATAGCCGCGCCGGGTGACGCCGGCGGCTGAGGGATCGACGACGAACAGGCCGATGCCGGCGCGGTCGCGGCGGTTGCCGGACGGCACGTGCGGTCACCAGCAACCGGTCGGCGCAGTCGCCGTGCAGCACGACGCTCTTGGCGCCGTCCAGCACCCAATTCGGCCCGTCCTGGCGCGCAGTGGCGGCGACATCGGCGAGGTCGTAGCGCGACTGCCGCTCGACATGCGCGAAGGCGAGCTTCAGCTTCCCCTGCGCCACCTGCGGCAGCAGCGCCTGCTGCTGTGCCGCGGTCGCAACGCGACGCAGCAGGCCGCCGCCCAGGATCACCGTGGCGAAGTAGGGCTCCAGCACCAGGCCGCGGCCGAACGCCTCCATCACGATCATCGTCTCGACGGCGCCACCGCCGAAGCCGCCATAGCGCCTCGGCGAACGGCAGGCCCAGCAGGCCGAGTTCGGCGTATTGCTGCCATAGCGCGCGGCTCCAGCCGTCCGGTTCGGCCTGGTACTTCTTGCGCTGCTCGAACTGGTACTGGTCGGCGATCAGACCGCTCGACGCTGTCCTTGAGCAGGCGCTGTTCCTCGGTGAGATCGAAGTCCATTCCCTTTTCTCGCCTCCAACCGTCACAGGCGAAGAGTGCACACCGTCATCCCGACGCTTGGCCCCGGCCATGACGCTGAACACACGGCATGACCGCCGCAGGTCAAAGCCCCAGTATCGCCTTGGCGACGATGTTGCGCTGGATCTCGTTCGAGCCGCCGTAGATCGAGACCTTGCGGTAGTTGAAGTACATCGGCGCCGCCTCGGTGGCGTAGTCGGGGCCGATGACCTCCTCGTTGCGGCCGTCGAAGTCGCGCTGATACGGCAGTCACATACGGACCGACCACGTCCAGCAGCAGCTCGGTCAGTTGCTGCTGGATCACCGAACCCTTCAGCTTCAGGATCGACGATGCGGGATTCTGCCTGCCCTTCTCGCGCTTGCGTTCGTCGGCGACGACGCGCAGCTGCGTCATCTCCAGCGCCTTCAGCTCCACCTCGACCGCGGCGAGCTTTTCGCGGAAGCGCGGGTCCTCGATCAGCGGGCGGTCGCCGACCCGCTCCATCGATGCCAGCTCCTTGATGCGTGCCACCTTGGCCTTCGACGCACCGACCCGGGCAATGCCGGTGCGCTCGTTGCCGAGTAGGAACTTCGCGTAGTCCCAACCCTTGTTCTCCTGGCCGACCAGGTTCTCCGCCGGCACCTCGACGTTGTCGAAGAACACCTCGTTCACCTCGCGCCCGCCGTCGATGGTGACAATCGGGCGCACGGTGATGCCGGGCGTCTTCATGTCCACCAGGATGAACGAGATGCCCTCCTGCTTCTTCGCCGCGGTATCGGTGCGCACCAGGCAGAAGATCCAGTCGGCATACTGCGCCAGCGTGGTCCAGATCTTCTGGCCATTGATCACGTACTTGTCGCCCTTGCGCTCGGCGCGCGTGCGCAGGGAGGCGAGGTCGGAACCGGAGCCGGGTTCGGAAAAGCCCTGGCACCAGAAGATGTCGGCGTTCGCGGTCGTCGGCAGGAACTGCTGCTTCTGCGCCTCGCTGCCGAACTGCGCGATCACCGGGCCGACCATGGTGACGTTGAAGCCGATCGGCGACGGCACGTGCGCCTGCTGCATCTCGTCCTGGTACATGTAGACCTGCACCGGCGACCAGTCCTGACCGCCCCACTGCACCGGCCAGTTCGGCGTCGCCCAGCCGCGCGCGTTCAGGATGCGCTGCGAGGTGATCATGTCGTCACGCGTCAGCCCCTCGCCTCCCGCCACCTTGTCGCGGATCGATTGCGGGACCTCGGTGCGGAAGAAGCGGCGTGCCTCCTCGCGGAACGCGAGTTCCTCGGCGGTGAAGTTCAGGTCCATGGCGGTTCCTCCCGGGACACGACGCATGGTGAGTACCGAGGGCGGCACGGCACGTCAACGGCCGGCCGCCCGGATGGCTCCAGCCCGCTGAACCAGTCGCAGCCGGCGTTCCGACCGCGGCGTTTCGCCTGGGCTTCCGGCGAGCCGGGTTTGCCCTGGCGCTGCGAGGTTACAGGTTCGGCAGCGGCAATGGCTCGCCGGCGAAGAAGCGCCGCGGGTTATCGTCGAGCATGGCGAAGATCTCGTTGTCGCTCAGCCCGCGTTCGCGCAGCATCGGCACGAAGTCGGTGAACAGGTAGGTATACGGCGGCGGCCACTCGCCCGCTGCCTGCAACGCCTCGATGCGCGCCAGTTCCTCCGGCGGCAGCTGGCGTGGGAACTTGCCCAGCCAGCCGCAGTGGCGGTCCTGGCTCATCATGATGCTGGCGCGGTAGCCGGCGCGCACCAGCCGCACCAGGTTGTCGGCGCGCACCGCGTCGGGCTGGAAGCGTGTCAGCCCGATGCGGTCGAAGCCGATATACGACCCGCCCTCGCAGACGCGGCGGTGATAGGCAGGATCGGCGTTGCCGCAGCAGTGGCCGATCAGGCAGCGATGCGGCCCCACACCACCGGCGCGGAACGCCGCCTGCTGTTCTGGACCGCACACCCCATCCTGCGTGTGGGTGATGATCGGCACGCCGGTGGCGCGCTGCGCGAGGCAGGCCGCTTCGAGGAACTTCGCTTCCAGCGGCGTGATCGCCGGCGCGCCCGTGGCGACCTTGATGGCACCGGCGCGCACGCCGGTGCTGCCGATGCCGTGGGTGATCTCGCGGATGTAGAGCTCGGCGATCTCGTCCACCGTGCGCGCGCGCCAATAGACCGGCAGGCCCATCGCCTCGAAGTAGAAGCCCGTGGTGCACACCACGTTCATCGCCGATCGCTCGGCGATCTCCGCCATCATCGCAGCGTCGCGGCCGAGTTCGATCGGGCACGGATCGACGAAGCTGCACACGCCATGCTCGACGCGCAGCTGCACCAGTCGCCGCACCGCCTCGGCGATGAACGCCGCGCGATCGAACGTCGCGGCGGGGTCGAATTCGGCGCCGGGAAAGGCGATGAACAGGTGCTCGTGCATCAGCGTGCGGCCAAGCTGGTCGAGGCCGATGGGGCCGAGTACCGTCTGGATCTGCATGGTGGTTCCCTGGTTACTTCATCGGCGGCTGCACGTCCGCCGGATCGGCGTTATCGCGCCGTCGCGGTACAGTGGTTCGAGGCGCGAACCCATGAAGACGCCGTGCACGCCGCCCAGCGTCAGTGCTTCACGAACTGTTCGTGGGTGATCTCCGGCTTGCGCGTCAGCCGGCCAACGAGCTTGATCATGCCGCCTGCTCCATCGTCGACGCCTCACACGCCACCGTCGTGCGGTGCATGTCGCGCACCTCGGTGTTGTCGAACGGCCGCGCGCGATGCATCGTCACGCGGTTGTCCCACATGACCAGATCCCACTGCCGCCACGCATGCGCGTAGACGAACCGACGCTGCGTCGCATGCTCGGTCAGGTCGCGCAAAAACGCCCGCGCTTCGGGTACCGGCCAGCCCAGGATCGCCCCGGCATGCGAGGCGAGAAACAGCGACTTCCGCCCGGTCACCGGGTGCCGCCGTACCAGACGCTGGCGCACCGGCGCGAACTTCCGCCGCTCCTCTTCGGTGAAGTCGGAAAAGCCCAGGATGGCGCGCGAGAACAGCTGGCTGTGCTCGCAGACCAGGTTCTCGCACTCGGCCTTGGCCTCGTCGTCCAGAGCATCGTACGCCGCGCGCATGTCGGCGAACTCGGTGTTGCCGCCCGCCGAGGGGATGCGCCGCGCCGACAGCAGCGAATACTTCGCCGGCACCGCCTTGAACGAACTGTCCGAGTGCCACAGCCGGTTGCCTAGCCCAAACAGCCGGCGCCGGTCGTCGCGCGCCAGCACCTGGTTGTCCTTGTCGAGATTGGAGATGTCGTTCACCTCCATCGACAGCCGGCGTTCATGGCCCTGCGCGATGTCGCCGGTCGCCTGCTCCAGGCCGCCGAAGTTGCGGCTGAACGCCAGCTGCGTCTCGTCGCTGAAGCGCTGGTCGTGGAACACCAGCACACCGTATTGGTCCATGCCGGCCGAAATCGCCGCAGCGTCCGCCCGCGACAGGGGCTGGGTGATGTCCACACCCGATACGTCGCCCGCGAAGAACGGCCGAGAGACAGGATCGATTGCGCGAATGGAAAGTGTCATGTCATCCCTCATAGGCCGGCCGATCGCCGGGTCAAGCCGCCAGCGCCAGACGCGCATCCTCGCGCACCATCGCGGCACCTTTCTCTGCGATCATGATGGTCGGCGCATTGGTGTTGGTCGAGGTCACCGCCGGCATCACCGAGGCGTCGATCACCCGCAGCCGCTCCACCCCGTGCACGCGCAGCCGGTCGTCCACCACTGCCATGACGTCGTGCCCCATCTTGCAGGTGCAGGTCGCGTGGAACACCGTGCCGCCGGTCTGCTTCACGTAGTGCAGCCACTCGTCGTCGCTCTGCACGTCGGAGCCGGGCACCGTCTCGGCCACCACGTATTTCGCCAGCGCCGGTGCCGCGAACATCCGGCGGATCCAGCGCATCCCGCCGACCGCGGCACGGCGGTCGGTCTCGTCGCTGAAGTAGCGCGGGTTGATCGCCGGCTGCTCCTGCGGCCGAGGCGAGCGCGCCTCGACATAGCCGCGGCTGAGCGGGCGCATCTGCCACATGCCGCAGGTCATGCCCGGCATCCGGTCCAGCTCGCGCGACACGCCCGGCGCGTAGCTGCCATGGGCGAACAGACACTGCACGTCCGGCGTCGCCGACTCCGGCAGCACCTTCACCGACGCCGCCACCAGCGACGCCGCGTAGGTGAGAATGCCGTTGCCGGTGGCGAGGTAGCGCAGCACCTGCCCCGCCAGCCCCACGCCGCGCGACTGCTGGTTCAAACTCGGCGCGCCCTGCACCGAGCACGACACGCGTGCCAGGTAGTGATCCTGCAGATTGCGACCGACGCCACGCAGCACGTGTTGCACCGGGATTCCGACGCGCTCCAGATGCTCGGGATCGCCGACGCCGGACAGCTGCAGGATATGCGGCGAGCCGACCGCGCCGGCCGACAGGATCACCTCACCCGACGCATCGGCGCGCTCGGTGTTGCCGTTGCGGGAGAATTCCACGCCGACCGCGCGGGTGCCGTCGAACAGCACGCGGTGCACCAGCGCACCGGTGACCACCTGAAGGTTCGGCCGCTTCAGCGCCGGGCGCAGATAGCTGCGCGCGGTGCTGGCGCGGCGGCGCCCGCCACGGGTCTGCTGCACCCAGCCGACGCCGTCGCCGGCGCCGGCCGGCAGGTCGTTGACGTCCTCGCGGTATTCGCAGCCGATCTGTCGCGCAGCTTCCACTGCCGCCTGACACAGCAGCGGCCGGTCGCGGCCGTGCGAGGTGTACAACGGACCGCCCTTGCCGTGCACCGCGTCTTCCGTGCCTTCCCAGTTCTCCGCCTTGCGGAAGAACGGCAGCACGTCGTCCCACGACCAGCCACGATTGCCGAGCTGGCCCCAGTGGTCGAAGTCCTCTGGTTGGCCGCGCACGTAGATCATGCCGTTGATCGAGCTCGAGCCGCCGAGTACGCGGCCACGCGGGTAGTTGATGGCGCGTCCGTTGGTGCCCGGATCGGCCTCGGCCTTGAACCCCCAGGTCAGCGTCGGATGCTCCAGCAGCTTCATGTAGCCGGCGGGGATATGGATCAGGGGATTCCAGTCCCGCCCGCCGGCCTCGATCAGCACGACCCGCGTGCCAGGATCCTCGGTGAGACGGTTGGCCAGGCAGCAGCCGGCAGACCCGGCGCCGACGATGACGTAGTCAGCCTGCATGGGGTTTCCTCTGTCGTTGCAAGGTCACAGGTCCGGCAGCGGCAGTGGCTCGCCGGCCAGGAAGCACCGCGGTTTGTCGTCGAGCATGGCGAAGATCTCGCTGTCGCTCAGTCCGCGCCTGCGCAGCATGGGCAACGCTTCGATGCGTGCCAGCGAGGAGCGCCGCGCGATCGAACGCCGCAGCGGGATCGAATTCGGTGCCGGGGAAGGCGATGAACAGGTGCTCGTGCATCAGCGGGGGCCGAGCACCGTCTGGATCTGCATGGCGTTTCCCTGGCTACTTCATTGGCGGCTGCACGTCCGCCGGATCGAGGCTCAGTTCATACACTCCCATGTTCCACAGGCAGAAATCCGCCGGCGGCGGCTGGATCGGCGCGATCGCTCCATCGCGGAACAGCTGTTCGAGACGCGAGCCCTTGAAGATGCCGTGTGCGCCGCCCAACGTCAGCGCCACGCGGGTGATGCGGCTGACCGCCTCACCGACCATGTACTTCGCGCGATACAGCGCCGCCGTGGTCTCTGCCGTCGGTCCCTGCGTGTCGCTGAGCCAGGCCGAGCGGTAGGTGATCAGCCGCGCCGCCTCCAGGTCGGCGCTCAGTTCCGCGACGTGGCGGCGTACGTCGGGATGGTAGGCCAGCGGCTGCGCGTAGCCCGCCGGCTGGCGCGCGTGCATCGCACGGCGCAGTTCGTCGTAGGCAGCGACGGCGATGCCGAGATACACCGCGGTGTACGATCCCCAGAACCAGTTCAGATAGTCGTGGCGGAATCGCCGCATGTCGTCGGACCGCACGATCACTGCGCTGTCGGGCACCCGGCAGTCATCCAGGATCAGCGAATTGCTGCGCGTCGCCCGCATGCCCAGCGTGTCCCAGTTGGCATTGACGCGCCGACCGGCAGCATCCGGCGCGATCATCACCAGCATGCCGGCATGCGGAGTGGTCGCGTCGTGCGGGTAGGTCATCACCAGCACGCGATCCGCAGCCTCCAGCATCGAGGCGAACATCTTCCGTCCGGTGACGCTGTAGCCGCCGTCGATCCGCCGCGCCCGCGCGCTGAGCGGGCGCTCGCCGAGCAGCGACGTCGTGCCGGGTTCCGAGAAGTTGCCGCCGATCAGCCTGCGCTGCCGCACCACGAGATCGGCCAGCAACTGCTTCGCCGCGTGCTCGACCTCGGGCGATTGCAGCACCGGCATGACCACCGAGGCGTGCATGTTGAACGCCAGCGCGGTGGACGGGCAGCCCTGGCCCAGCGCCTCGTAGGCGACCGTATGGTCGAGGAAGCTGGCGCCGCCGCCGCCCCACACCTCGCCGATGGTCAGCTCCAGAAAGCCCTCCGCGCGCAGCCGGTCGTAGTTCTCGATCGGATGCGAGGCGTCACGGTCGTGGGCGGACGAACGGGTGGCAAAATCCGCGGCCAGTTCCAGGCAACGCTGCTGCAAGTCCCGCTGCCTGGAACTGAGCGCGAAATCCATCACCCGCGGGCCAGGGCGTAGATCTGAGTCCCGCCCGGCGGCGACGGCAGCGCGGTCCAGGTCTCGCCGCCGTCGCGGCTGTCGTACACCTCGCCGCCATTGGTCGAGCAGGACATCAGCATGGGCCGGTGTTCGTCGAACGCCAGCGAGAACAGCGTGTGCGGCGGCTGCGTCCCCATGTCCACGCGCGCCCAGGTGTCGCCGCCGTCGCCGCTGTAGAGCAGCGCCCCGGCGTCGCTCTGGAAGCCGGCGCCAGCCGCGAGGAACATCTTGCGCGGATTGCCGGGCACCTCGCGGATGCTGCGGCAGTAGATCTGCCCCTTGGGGTTCATCGCGTCGAGCGGCACGTGCCTCCAGTGATCGCCGCCGTCGGCGCTGTGGAACATCCCCGCCCGGCCGATGCCGATCACCGTGCCGGGGCGCCAGCGGCTGACCAGCACGCCGTGCATGTCCACCGCATCGTCATTCAAGGTACTGACCGTGGCTCAGGTTCTCCCAGTGCTCGCCACCGTCGGTGGAGCGGAGCGTGCCGCCAACTTCGATCGCGGCATACAGGTGATCCGGCTGGTTGACGCTGGCATCCAGCGCGAGCACGCGCTTGGCCGGATTGGCGCCGGGGGCGGTGGTGATCTCGGGGAAGCGCACGCCGACCGGCAGGCGCGTCCAATGCTCGCCGGCATCGTCGCTGCGGTAGATCTCGCAGTTCTCGTAGCCGACGAACATCACCTTAGGATCGTGCGGATGGAACGTGATCGACCACACCGGCAGATTGTGGTCGGCGATCGGCACCCGTTCCCAGTGCTCGCCGCGGTCGTTGCTGCGGTACGGGCCGGACTGCGTGCCGGCGTAGATGATCTCCGGGTGCAGCGGATGCACCGCAAGCGCGCGGATCGCCGGTGCCTCGGGCAGGCCGTTCTGCACCGAATGCCACTCGTTCCCACCGTCGGCGAGACGGTAGAGGCCCGAATGGACCGTCCGGCCCCGCCCGGTTTCGCCGGCGAGGCCCAGATAGATATAGGATCGCTGGTCGGCTGCCATGGGATCGCCCTCCGATCTGATGGAAGGCAGAGCTTGGCTGGTGTTGCGGCTCGACCGCAAGCCGTCCCTGCCCGCGGGCGGGTTCCGGTGCCGGCGTCGGCACGATACAGTCGCTCCCGAGGCGGAACTGCCCGAGTACCGCAAACCGGAGAAGGAGGAGAACGCATGCCGATCTACCAACGAGGCGACGTCCGCATCCACTACGAAGAGGTCGGCGCCGGGTTTCCTCTGCTGATCATCCCCGGCGGGGGTCTGAACGCGATGATCCCCTACGTCACCGTGAACGGTCCGTTCAACGTGTTCGAGGAGTTCAAGGACGAGTACCGCGTCATCGCGGCGGACCTGCGCAACGCCAATGGCAGCGAGTTCTCCGGCCCGCTGGAGATTGACCGGCCATGGGACGCCTACACCGACGACCAGCTCGGGCTGATGGATCACCTGGGCATCAGGGAGTTCATGGTGATGGGCTTCTGCATCGGCGGCCCGTTCATCTGGAACATGTTGAAGCGGGCGCCAGAGCGGGTCGTGGCCGCTGTGCTAGCGCAGCCCAGCGGGTCGCGACCGGAGATGCGTGATCTGTTCTACAACAACAACATGAAGGGCTGGGGCCCGGGACTGTGCGAACGCCGCCCCGAGATCACCATGGCCATGGTCGATGCCTTCCTGAAAAAGATGTATCTCTCGAACCCTGACTTCGTGTTCACCGTGACCCGCGAGTTCGTGCGCACCTGCCAGACCCCCATACTGGTGCTGCCTGACGACGTGCCGGCGCATCCTTACGCGGTGGCGATGGAGTCCGCGCGTCTGGCGCCGAATGCGCAGGTAAGCCTCTATCCGTGGAAAGACCCGCCGGATCTCATTCCCCTGGCGGTGCGCCATGTGCGCAGCTTCCTCCGCGCGAACCAGCCCGCGGCCGCAGCTCAGTTGCGGCCGGCTGCGGAGTGAACCACCGGAGCATGGCCGGTCAGATCGGAAGTCGGCAGCGGCGCCGTCCCGCAGTACGAGCAGCGCGATACGGTGCGAATTCCCGATGCCCTGATCCGCTGCGGGAAACTGCCACACGTGCTGTTCGAGGTGGTCTCTCCGTCGGAGCTGCAGCCCAAGCGGCAGTGGGACCAGAAGCGCGCAGATCTGCAGGCGGTGGAGGGCGTGCAGGAGATTGTCGAGATCCACCAGGATGAGATGCTGGTGCATGCCTATCGACGAGAAGGCGCCAGCTGGACATTCGACTTCACTGCCGGCCGCGACGCCGCGGTGGAGCTGCGCTGTTTCGGCATCGCCATCCCGCTTTCGGCGCTGTACGACAGGGTCCAGCCGAACGAGGAGTGAACTACCGCTTTACCGGGAGGAGAACAGCAAATGCCGAAACTCGGCGCGGGCGAATACACCTACGAGCTGATCCGCGATTTCCTGCGGATGCCCCCTGGCGAGTCGCTTGGCATCGTCAGCCGGGTAGCGACGAACTCGCAGGACCGGGTCTATGTGTTCCAGCGCAAGAACCCCCCTGTGGTGGTGTTCGATCGCGACGGCAAGTACCTCGGCGCCTGGGGTGCCGGGGAGGTCACCGATCCGCACGGGCTGAAGATTGTCGATGATGTCGTCTACACGACCGACCGCTCCGATTCAGTCGCCAAATCGTTCACGCTGGACGGCAAGACGCTGCTTGAACTCGGCCAGCGCGGCGTGCATTCCGACACCGGCTGCACCGGCTCGCCCTGGCTCGCCGAACGCGCGGCGGGCCCCTTCAATCATCCGACCGAGATGATGGCGCATCCCAATGGCGACATCTACGTGACCGACGGCTACCGCAACGCGCGCGTCCACCGCTTCACGCGCGACGGCCAGCTGGTTACGTCATGGGGCACGCCCGGCAAGGGCGATGGCCAGTTCCACCTGCCGCACAGCATCGCCTTCGACCCCGACGGCAAACTCTACGTCGCTGACCGGTCGAACAAGCGCATCCAGCTGTTCACGCCCGAAGGCGGCTTCCTGGGCCAATGGACCGGCATGGGCGGACCGAACGACATCACGCGTGGCAAGGACGGCAACTACTACATCGCCGAGCAGGAGGACGCCGGCAATCCGGCCTATGTCTGCGTGCGCGATGCGAAAGGAAACGTGCTGGCCCGCATGGAAAGCCGCCACGTGCACGGCGTCGGCGTGGACTCGCGCGGCGACATCTATGCCGGGCTGACGGTCGATCGCAGCGTGGACAAGTTCGTGCGAACCGGCTGATCCCGCGCATCGCAAAGTTCGCCCGGACCAAAGCAACATCCGTTGCGCACCGTGCCGCGCCTGATCCCCGACGGCTTCACCCTCGCGATCATCGGGATCGTGGTGTTGTCGCTGGTGCTGCCGTGCGCGGGCGAGAGCGCCCGCTGGGTCGCGGTCGGCAGCGAATTCGCCATTGCGCTGCTGTATCTTTCTTTCTCCAGGGCGCACGCCTGTCACGCCCTGCGGTGCTCGCTTCGCCGCGACCTTCGTGATCTTTCCCGTTCTCGGCCTGGCTCTGAGCCTGGTGTCGGGAACGCTGCTGACGCCGCCGCTCGCCATCGGCCTGATGTTTCTCTGCACCTTGCCGTCGGCCGTGCAGGCGTCGGTGGTCTTCACCTCGATCGCCGGCGGCAATGTTGCGGCCGCACTGTGCAGCGCCTCGCTTTCGAG
Source organism: uncultured Alphaproteobacteria bacterium (assembly GCA_963812075.1). Classification (GTDB taxonomy): domain Bacteria; phylum Pseudomonadota; class Alphaproteobacteria; order Acetobacterales; family Acetobacteraceae; genus JAMXLO01. The sequence goes on along the minus strand of CAWETN010000007.1, from coordinate 326,506 downwards.
CATCATCGGCATCGTGCTGACACCGCTGCTCGTTGGCCTCCTGCTCCAGGCGCATGTCGGGGCGTCGCTGAACGGCCTCGGCTCGGTCGCGCTGCATCTGCTGCTGCCGTTCCTTGCCGGTCAGGCCTTGCAGGTCAGGATCGAGGCATGGATGCAGCGCCGCGCCCGGGCTGTGCAGCTGGTCGATCGCGCGTCGGTCCTGCTGATGGTCTACAGTGTGTTCAGCGCGGCAACCCTCTCCGGCATGTGGTCCCGTGTTCCGTCATCGAGCCTTCTCGCGCTGACCGTCGTCGACGCGGCGCTGCTGGCGGCGATGCTGACGGTCACAGCCTTCATCGCGCGCCGCTTCAGCCTCTCGCGCGAAGATGAGATCGCCATCGTGTTCTGCGGTTCAAAGAAGAGCCTCGTCACCGGCATTCCGATGGCAAATACCCTGTTCACCGGCGCCTCGCTCGGGCTTGTGGTCCTGCCTCTGATGATCTTCCACCAATTGCAGTTGATGGCCTGTGCGACTCTTGCCCGGCGTTATGCCCACGCCCGGTCAGCGGCAGCCGACGACCGCTCGATCAATGAACTTGACCGTCTTCGCCGCGTGCAGTGCCATGGTGCTCCAAGGAGCCTCTGATCCTGGCTCGCGTGCACGCCTGCGTCCGCCCTGGTAGCCTCCGCGCCCTCGAAGGGAGTATCGCCCATGCCCGTCGTCGAAACCGAGCGCCACGGCCAGATTCTCGTCGTGCGCATGAACCGCCCCGAGCGGCTCAACGCGCTCAATCACGAGATGCGTACGGAACTGGCCGAGACCTGGACCGAGTTCCGCCACAGCAACGAGCTCGAGGTGGCGATCTTCACCGGCACCGGCCGCGCGTTCTGCGCCGGCGAGGACATGAAGGAGTCGCTGGCGAACGGCGCCCCCGGTGGCCGGCGGCCGGCCATCGAGGACCCGTTCATGTCGGGCGCTCTGGAGAAGCCGGTGATCGCCGCGGTGAACGGCTTCGCCATGGGCGGCGGGTTCATGCTGGTGGAGCGTACCGACCTGCGTCTGGCGGTGCGCGGCGCCGTGTTCGAGGTGTCCGAGGCGAAGCGCTGGCTGCTGGGCGGCTACAACCACGGCCACATCGCCAACCTGCCCTATCCGATCGCCATGGAGATGGCGTTGGGCTTCCGCTTCACCGCCGAGCGCTTCTACGACGTGGGTTTCCTCAACCGCCTGGTCGATCCCGACGAATTGCTGCCGAGTGCGCTCACCATGGCGGAACACCTGCTGACGCTGCCGCCCGCCTCGCGCGTCAACACGGTGCACATGATGCGGCAGATGCGCCCCGAACCATCGGCCCCGCAGCAGCGCCTGGCCACTGCGCTGCACGAGCACGGCGCCAAGAGCGACCTGATGGAATCACGCGCCGCGTTCGCCGAGAAGCGGCCGCCGCAGTTCAAGGGCTGGGACGATCCGCAGGATCGCTACCGGCTGCCGAAGCTGGAGGCATAGGTCTCGCCACGCGCCGACAGCGACCAGAATCACTCCAGCTGCAGGGCGTTGGTCAGATCGGCGCTGTTCGCATCACGCGTTCCAAGCGGCGTCAGCCCCCACCGCGCCTCGATCAGCCGGAGGATGGATGTCGTGTCGTAGGTCGTGTGGTCCACGAAGTGCCGCCGCGCAAACCGGGAGACGATGATGGTCGGTACGCGCGTTCCTGGCCCCCAGCGATCGATCCTGGGCGGCGCAACATGGTCCCAGATTCCGCCGTTCGCTGCATAGGTCACGATGATCACCGCGTCGTCCCAGATGAAGCTCTGCTGGATCTGATAGATGATCGAGGCCACATGGTAGTCGCCGCGCACCAGGCTGGCGTAGCCGGGATGCTCGTCATCAGCGCCGATCGGCTTGTAGAAACTGACCGCCGGCAGGCTGCGCTCCCTGATCGCACGCAGCATTTCGTGCTCATCCTTGAGGTGCTCGGATCGTCCCGGTGTCCCCTCGGCGTAGTCGGCGAAATAGGCGAACGGCTGGTGATGGTAGATGAAGGTCGCGTCGGGATGACCCGCGACCGCGTCCGTCCAACCGCCCGAATACCATGCCCATGACACGCCGGCATCGGTCAGCCGCCGGCCGATCGTCGTCATGGTCTGCAGCGGCAGGAACTGGCGATCGTCCGTGATGCGCGGATCGTGCGGTGCGGAGATCGAATCGATGTTGTTGATCACATAGCCGTCCGGCGTCACCGCACCATCCCTGGTCATGCGTCCGTCCGCATCGAGCCGCGCGACGAGATTGTCGGGCGCATTGTCATAGCGCGGCGTGCAGGCGCAGATCAGCCAGAAGTGGTTCAGCAGCCCGCCACCGAACGCGGCATGGAAGAACCTGTCGGCCAGCGTGTACTCGTGCGCCAGGCGGAACAGCGGCAACGCGCTGCCGTCGAAATAGCCCATCGGCAGCGCGCCGGTGTTCGACAGCGCGACGAAACGATCCATCTTGCCACCGTCGATCTGCTCCTGCTCCTGGTAGAAGCGGTGGACCGGGTCGCTGATCCGTTCCTCGAGGCTGACGTAACGATCGGCGCGGAACGGACCATTCGGCAGCCCGACTGCGAACCGCGAGTCGATCCGCGCGGACCGCATGAGATTGTTGATCACCGCAGGCAGCGACCTGAACTGCTCGCCCTCACGACTCACCTGGATCGCCGCGAAGCCTGCGTCCTGCAATCCCTCTGCGCCCGGGAACAGCCCATAGAGGTGATCGAAGCTGCGGTTCTCGAGAAATATCACGATTATGTGGCCGATCCGGCCCAGATCCGCTCGTCGTTCGAGAGGCTGCGCGGCGCGCGCCGGCACCGCGCTCGCGAGGCTGAGCAAGAGAGGGAACAGAATCTTCAGGCGCGGTTGCATTGCCGCTGCTCTCCAGCGAAGCCAGCCGGAGCACTATGCGGCCGACACCCACCGCCCACAATCGCGCCGTGCGCCGCGTTCGCGGGTTGGAAAGCCGGGGCGGAGGCGTGCGCCTCAGCTGAGCTGGACGTCCTCCCAGAAGCCGACACGGTCCTTGACCTGCGCCATCTTCGGCTGCGGCAATTCGTAGATCCAGGCGTTGCGGGCGTGGCGGACGCCGTTGAGCACCACGTCGTAGAACTGCACGCCATGCGGACAGGCCCGGTCGGACTCGGTCTTCTCGGTCTTCTGCAACAGGTCCATGCGCACCGCGGACGGCGGGAAGTACTGGTAGCCGCCCACCTCCACGATGTCGTCGCTGGCGGCGATCTGCTGGCCGTCGAGGACTGCTTTCATTGCCGGTCGCTCCATGCAAGACAGGGACAGGCAAGACAGCTAGTGCGGCGGAACCGCCGCGACAAGCCAGGAAGGGAAATGCATGGCGATCGGGCGGCGCAGTGCGGTCATCGGGCTCGTCGCGGCACTGACGCGCCCCGCGCTCGCCGATCCGGCCGCACTGCTGGCTGCGGCCCGGCGCGAGGGCAGCCTGACCTGGTATGTCGCGCAGCAGGACACCGCGACCGCCGAGAGGTTCGGCCGCGCCTTTACCGCCGCCTATCCCGGCATCGCCGTCGAGGTGATCCGCACCACGGGACAGGTCGCCTTTCAGCGACTGATGCTCGACATCAAGAACCGCACGCCGCACTGCGACGTGTTCAGCGCCACCGACATCTCGCACATGCCAGTGCTGAAGGAGCGCCGCGAGCTGACCGCGTTCACGCCCGACAACGCCAGCGCGCTGCGGCCGCAGTTCGCGGCGCAGTCGGATGCCGGCTGGTACTATGTCACCAACGCCGGCCGCTGGGTGCTGATCCGCAACAGCGACATGGTATCGGCCGAGGCCGCGCCCAAGGCCTGGACGGACCTGCTGGATCCGCGCTGGAAGGGCCAGCTCTCGGTCGCGCATCCGGCGTTCAGCGGCGGTGCCGGTGTGTGGGTGCTGGCGATGCGCAAGCTGTATGGCTGGCAGTTCTTCGAGGCGCTGGCGAAGAACCAGCCGCGCGTGGGCCGCTCGACCCAGGACACCGTGACGCTGCTCGCCGGCGGCGAGTGCCTGGTCGGGCCGACCTGGGCCCCGGGCGCCTATCGCGACGTGGACAAGGGCAACCCGATCGCCATCACCCAGCCGCGCGACGGGGTGGTGGTGATGGTGTTCCCTTCCGCCATTCCGGCCGGCGCACCGCATCCGAATGCCGCTCGCCTGTTCATGGAGTGGCTGCTGAGCCGGGACTGCTCGAAGCTGATCGCCGCCGACGGCAGCGAAGCAATCCGCTCGGATGTGGCGCCGCGCCCGGACGAGCCGCCACTCGAGAGCCAGACCGTGATCGCGCTGACCGTGGACGAGATCCGCAAGGGAGTGCCCGAGGTGATCGAGCAGTGGCGCGACACGTTCGGCGGGTGACGCCGGCTTTCCGCCGTCAGACGTTGAACGAACGGGGCTGGCGCGACGCCTGGACCCAGGCGGTGGCCGTGTCGTAGGCGACAGCGGACATCGGCACCGCACACGACGGTGCGGACCGCAACCCCGAGGCCGAGACGCCGGCGGCCCGGGCGGGGACCGCCGTGGCGGCCACCAGCAAGCCCAGGACGCTGCCGGCCAAGGTCACGACGCACCAATGCATAGCCGCGGTCATGGCGTAGGCACTCCTGTATCGATGGGTCGAGGCCCTGCCGCGCGGACAGGATGTCACGCGCATGTCAGGGCTGCCGGTGGCTCAGTTAGGCCGCCGCACCGGTGACCACAAACGCGCAATTCTCATCGCCCGAAGGAGCCGGCTTCATGCGTCGTGGCGAGGACCATCCGCAACCACCGCCAGCTGCTCGATCGCGCCCGGGCTCCCGCCGGGTCCGAGACGATTGTCGCACCACGTGCCGCCGTGCATGGTGACCGGCCATCGCATGAAAGGACCAGCCATGCCGCCGTCCGACTGGCGCGCCCGCGCGGGCACGACGTTCCGCTGCGAGAAGCAGCCGGCGACCGGACCGCGCGGCATGGTGGTGACCAACCATCCGCTCGCGTCGGCGGCCGGCGCCGAGATGCTCGCCGCCGGCGGCAACGCGATCGACGCCACGATCGCCGCGCTGTTCACGCTGACCGTGGTGGAGCCGATGATGGTCGGCATCCTGGGCGGCGGCATGTCGCATATCCGCCTGGCCGACGGCCGCCACGTGGTGATCGACAACCAGAGCATGGCGCCGCTCGCCACCGGTCCGACCACCTACGCGCCCGATCCGAACGCGACGCCGGGCACGATGGACACGGTCGGGCGCAGGAACGCCGTGGGCCCGACAGCGGTGGCCTCGCCCGGGAACCTGAAGGGCTGGTGCGAGGCGCTGGCACGCTTCGGCACCTTCGCGTTGCCGGACGTTATGGAGCCCGCGCTCCGCCACGCCTCGCGCGGCTACCGCGTCACGCCCTATCTGCACGAATGCGTCACCGATTGCGCCGCCGACATGGCACGCGATGCGGCGATAGCGAAGCTTTATCTGCCCGGCGGGGCGCCGATCGCGGCCGGTTCGCGGCTGGTGATGGGAGACTACGCGGAGACGCTGCGCAGCATCGCGCGCGAAGGACCCGACCTGCTGTACACCGGCGCACTGGGCACGCTGTATGCCAGGCACATGGCACAGTCCGGCGCCTACCTCACGCGCGACGACCTGACCGGCTATCGCACGATCGAGCGGGACGCGCTGCGCGGCACCTATCGCGGCTTCGAGATCGTCGGGCCGCCGCCGCCATCGTCGGGGCCGCTGCACATCATCCAGATGCTCAACATCCTGGAAGGCTACGACATCGGTGCACTCGGCTTCGGTTCGGCGGACACGCTGCACCTGCTGGCCGAGGTGCTGAAGATCGCCTTCGCCGACCGTGCCGCCGCGACCGCGGACCCCGCCTTCGTCAAGGTGCCGGTCGACAAGCTGCTGTCGAAGACCTACGCCGCCGATCGCCGCGCGCGCATCGACCTGCGCCGGGCGCAGCGCTGGAGCGCCGAGGTGGCGCCGGGCGAAGGCGCGCACACCACGCACCTGACGGTGGCGGACGGTATGGGCAACATCGTCGCCAGCACGCAGACGATCAACTCGCTGTTCGGCGCCCGCTACATCGTGCCGGGGACAGGCATGATCCCGAACAACTACATGTTCGTGTTCACGCCGCACCCCGGTCGCGCCAATTCGGTGGCACCGGGCAAGCGCGTCACCTCGTCGATGTCGCCGGTGATGGTGCTGCAGGACGGGCGGCCGCGCTTCGCCCTCGGCCTGCCCGGGGGACTGCGCATCTTCCCCTCCGTGATGCAGGCGATCTGCAACCTGATCGACCACGGCATGAGCGTGCAGGAGGCGGTCGAGGCGCCGCGCCTCTGGACCCAGGGCTTCGGCGTGGAAGTGGAGGACAGCGTGTCGGCCGACGTGCTGGCCGCCTTGCGTGACCGCGGCCACGACGTGATGGCCACCGGCAATGTCGGCGGCGGCATGAGCGCGATCCGCTTCGATGACAACGGCACAATGACCGGTGCCGCGTGCTGGCGGGCCGACGGCACGCCGCTCGGCCTCGGCGGCGGCTACGCCCGGAAGGGCGTGCGCTTCAGGCCGGAGGCGACGCCGGCACGCTGAGGCGCCTGCTGTCCCCTGTTCTGCTGCGCGTGTCTTGGGCGTTTGAGGCCTTGCCACAACCGAAGGTTGGCGCGCACCATCCCCTCAACAACAAACGAGGGGAGAGGAACGATGGCCTCGCGTGGATGGAACCTGCATTGCTGCGCCGGCGCGCTGCTCGGTCTCGCGCTCGCCGCAAGTCTGCCGTCGGCAGCAGCCGCGGAGAAGAATGCGCCGATGGTGCGTACGGCCGAGGGGCCGGTACAGGGCATCGTGCGCAGCGGCGTGAGCACATTCCTTGGCATTCCCTACGCCGCGCCGCCGACCGGCGCGCAGCGCTGGCAGCCGCCGCAGGCTGCCGCCGCATGGACCGGGACGCTGCATGCCACGCAGTTCGCGAACACCTGCCCGCAGATCACCGAACTCGGCGTATTCGCCGGCCCGGTGAGCCTGACCGAGGACTGCCTCTACCTCAACGTGTTCGCCCCGGAGACCAGGAGCGCAAAGAAGCTGCCGGTGCTGGTCTGGATCCATGGCGGCGGGCTGTTCGACGGCGAAAGCAACGACTACGACGCGACCGCGCTGGTGAAGGGCGGCCCCGCCGGCCCAACCGTCGTTGTCACCGTCAATTACCGACTTGGGCTCCTCGGCTACTTCGCGCATCCCGTGATCGACGCCGAAGGTCACGACTTCGGCAATTACGGCCTGATGGACCAGCAGGCAGCCCTGCACTGGGTTCAGCGCAATATCGCGGCCTTCGGCGGCGATCCCGGCAACGTGACCGTCGGCGGCCAGTCGGCCGGCTCGACCAGCACCGCTGCGTTGGTGATATCGCCTGCCAGCGCCGGGCTGTTCCACCGCGCGATCTTCGAAAGCGGGCCGCTGCTCACGGTCGCGCCGCGCGAACTGGCGGAGCAGCGCGGCCAGAAATTTGCCGCCGCCGCTGGTTGCGGCGAGGAGGTCAACGGTGCTGCGGGGGACTGCCTGCGCAAGCTGAGCGTGTCGAAGATCCTGTCGCTGCAGGGCACCGCGTCAGGCAATGGCCCGTACGTCAACGGCCTGCTGGTGGACGGTAAGGTGCTGCCGCTGCCGGGCGACACCGCGTGGACGACCGGCAAGTTCAACCACATGCCGATCATGAACGGCAGCGTGGCCGACGAAGGCGCGTTCGCAGCCAGCATCGACGAACTGTTCTTCGGACCAATGACACCTGACCGCTACGCGGAGCTGGTCAAAACACCTACGGCGGTCCCGCCGGACCCGGCGCCGGTCCGCCGAACTACGCCGAAGGCACGCCCGCTGCGGTCATGGCCAAATATCCGCTCGGCGCCTACAAGACGCCCGGCGACGCCTGGACCGCGGTCGGCACGGACGCCAATGTCTGCCGGCATCCCTACCTGAACAGCCGCGTATCGCAGCATGTTCCGCTGTACGCCTACGAGTTCAGCGACCGCGACGCCGCGTGGTACTTCCCCAAGGTCAGCTTCAACCACGGCGCCGCCCACACGATCGACATCCAGTTCCTGTTCAACGACTGGCATGGCGGTCCACTCGGCATCCTGCATCCGCTCACGGCGCAGGAACACGCTCTATCGAAGCAGCTTGTCGCCGCTTGGACGAACTTCATGTACTCCGGCAATCCCAACCTGAAGGGCAACGCCCCCTGGCCGCGCTACACCTCCGGTGCGCCGGTCTACCTGTCGCAGAACGTACCGCACCTCTCGACGATCTCCGAGGCGGATTTCCGCGCCGCCCACAAGTGCGACTTCTGGGACACCGTACTGGTCTATTAGTTCTGCTCGCGGGTCTATTGCGGAGACGCCGCAGACAGGCTCCTATCCGGCGGCCTGGCGCACCTGCCAGCCACCGGGAGGGGGGAACATGGGTATCTCGCATCGCGTCGGCTTCGCAGCCGCCCTCGCGCTCGTGGCGATGGCGTCCCAGGCGCAGGCCCAGCGACAACTCGTCATGTACTGCGGCGTCGACGAGAAGTGGTGCCGCGCGGTCGCCACCGCGTACCAGAAGGAGACCGGCGTCCAGGTCGACATGACACGCATGAGCGCGGGCGAGGTCTATGCGCGCGTTCGCGCCGAGAAGGACAACCCGCATGGCGACGTATGGTTCGGCGGCACCGGCGATCCCCATCTCCAGGCGGCGGACGAAAAGGTCACCGAGCCGTACAAGTTCGCCGATGCTGCCGAAGCTGCGCGACTGGGCACAGCGCCAGGCGCAGCGCTCGCAGAACCGCACGGTCGGGCTCTACCTCGGCGCACTCGGCTTCGGCTACAACACCGAAGACATCAAGAAGCGCAAGATGACGCCGCCCGCGTGCTGGGCCGACCTGATCAAGCCCGAGTTCAAGGGCGAGGTGCAGATGGCCGATCCCAACTCGTCCGGCACCGCGTGGACCATGCTGGCGACGATGGTGCAGCTGATGGGCGAGGAGAAGGGCTTCGAGTACCTCAAGGCGCTGCACCGGAACATCAACGAGTATACCAAGGCGGGCGCCGCGCCGGCGCTGGCCGCGGGCCAAGGCGAGACGCTGGTCGGCATCGCATTCCAGCACGACGTGATCGACGTGGCCGAGCACAACAAGCCGGTCGCGGTTGTTTCGCCGTGCGAGGGCACCGGCTACGAGATCGGCTCGCTCAGCCTGATCGCCGGCGCCAAGCACATGGACGAGGCGAAGAAGTTCTACGACTGGGCGCTGACGGCGGAGGCGCAGAAGATCGCCGCCACGACGGGAAGCTTCCAGATCCCGTCCAATCCCGCGACCCCGGTGCCGCCGGAGGCGCCCGACCTCTCGAAGATCAAGCTGATCGAGTACGACTTCGCCAAGTACGGTTCGTCCGATACGCGCAAGCGGCTGCTCGGCAAGTGGACGAACGAGGTGAAGAACGCGCCGAAATAGGCATGCCTTCCGCGAGCGGCACAACGTCTCCCCCGTTCCCCTCGCGCCCGGGGACGGGGAGACCGCTCCATCCGTCAGCTTCATTCCTGCCGCCGCGCTTCGTTGCCGCCTGGCTCTTCGCCGGCGCGGCATCGCTGCTGCTGCTGCCATGGTACGGCCTGGATGAGCGCGTCTCGCCGCCTGCCCTGCTCTCGGACGTGCCCTGGCTGTGGCCGCTTGCGCTGCCCCTGCTGCTGGCGCTCTTCGCGTCGGTCGGCGTGGCCAGGCCGCGCGCCCTGGCCGCCGCCTCCGCCGCGGGCCTGGCATGGCTCGTCGTGCAGGGCCTGCTGATCATCCATCGCGGCTGGGCCTATGCCTGGCTGACCGCGCTGTTCGGCAGCGGACCGACGCAGCCGGCGATGGGCTGGGGTGCCGCACTCTATGCGCTCGTCTGCCTCATGCTGCTTGCCTACGGCCTAGCCCGCCTCGGCGCCTGCAAGGGCGACGTGTTCGTGGTCAGCGCCATCCTGCTGGTGGTCGGCCTGATCACGCTGTTCGTCTTCTACCCGGTGCTCTGCATCCTTGCCTCCGCGGTGCGCGACGACGACGGCGGCTTCGCGCCCGCGCTGTTCGCCGGCAAGCTGCTCAACGCGTCGATCTGGAGCCTCGACTGCGTGTCGGGCGACCGAAGCTGCGGCGTCGCCTGGCACACCGTGGCGGAGGCGACACTGGTCGGCGTGCTCACCACCTTCCTCGGCCTCGCCTTCGCGCTGGTCGCCCTGCGCACGCGCATGCCGATGAAGCCGCTGCTGCGCGTGCTCTCCATCCTGCCGATCATCACCCCGCCCTTCGTCATCGGCCTGGCGCTCATTTTGCTGTTCGGCCGCGCCGGCATGGTCACGGTATGGATCGGCAACCTGCTCGACATCCCGCGCAGCCGCTGGATCTACGGCATTCCCGGCATCACCATCGCGCAGGTCCTGGCGTTCACCCCGATCGCGATGCTGGTGCTGCTCGGCGTCCTGCAAGGTGTCGCGCCGAGCCTCGAGGAAGCGTCGCAGACGCTGCGCGCCACCCCCTGGCGCACCTTCCGCACCATCACCTTGCCGCTGATCCGGCCGGGTCTCGCCAACGCCTTCCTGATCGGCTTCATCGAGAGCATGGCCGACTTCGCCAATCCCCTGGTAATCGGCGGAAATTTCAACGTGCTCTCGACCGACATTTTCTTCGCCGTCGTCGGCGCCTCGCACGACCAGGGCCGCGCGGCGGTGCTCGCCATCGTGCTGCTCGCGTTCACTTTGACCGCCTTCCTGGCGCAGCGCTTCTGGCTCGGCCAGCGCAGCTACGCGACCGTCGCGGGCAAGGGCCACGCCGGCATCCCCGCACCGCTGCCGACCGGCGTGCGGCTGTCGTGCTACGCGGTGATCGTGCCGTGGCTGCTGCTGACGATCGCGGTGTACGGCATGATCCTGGCAGGCGGTTTCGTCGTCTCGGTCGGCCGCGACAACACGCCGACGCTGGAGTATTTCTGGACCGCGTTCTCGATCGAGAAGGGCGTCGGCGGCTGGTTCCTTTCGGGCTCGGCGTGGCAGTCGTTCATCGTCACCATGAAGGTCGCGCTGATCGCCATGCCGTTCACCACGGCACTCGGCATCCTCACCGCGTGGCTGCTGGACCGCCAGCAGTTCCCCGGCCGCCGCACCTTCGAGTTCCTGGCGATGATGAGCTTCGCGATCCCCGGCACGGTGATCGGCGTCGCCTACATCCTGGCGTTCAACGTGCCGCCGATATCGCTCACCGGCACCGGCGCGATCATCGCCATCGCCTTCGCGTTCCGTAACATGCCGGTCGGCATCCGTGCCGGACTGGCCAACCTGAGCCAGATCGACCGCAGCCTCGATGAGGCGTCGCTGACCCTGGGCGCGCGCTCGTTCGGCACCCTGATGCGGGTGATCCTGCCGATGCTGCGGCCGGCGATCGTCACTGCGATGGTCTACAGCTTCGTGCGCGCCGTCACCGCGGTGAGCGCGGTGATCTTCCTGGTCACCGGGCGCTACAACCTCGCCACCGTCTACATCGTCGGTCGCGCCGACGTGGGCGATTACGGCGTCGCCATCGTCTATTCGGCGATGCTGGTGATCGTCATGCTGTCGGTCCTGCTGCTGATCCAGCTGCTGGTCGGCGAGCGCCGCATCGGCCGCCGCGCCGCGGCGCCGGCGGTGGACGCCGACATCGCGCTGGCCCGCACATGACCTCGCCTGCCGTCGAATTCCGCGCGGTCAGCAAGCGCTTCGGCAACGTGACCGCACTCGACACGGTCAGCCTCGCCATCGAGCGCGGCACGCTGGTCACGCTGCTCGGTCCCTCCGGTTGCGGCAAGACGACGATCCTGCGGCTGATCGCCGGGCTCGAACAGGCGACCAGCGGGCAGATCCTGATCGACGGCGACGACGTCACGCTGCTGTCGGCCGCCGAGCGCGACGTGTCGATGGTGTTCCAGTCCTACGCGCTGTTTCCGCACATGACGGTGCTGGAGAACGTCTGCTACGGGCTGCGTGCCTCCGGCATGCGCAAGGCGCAGGCAGTCGAACTGGCGCAGTCCAAGCTCGCGCTGGTCGGGCTTGCCGGCTACGGTGCGCGCCTGCCCAGCGAGCTGTCCGGCGGCCAGCAGCAGCGCGTCGCGGTGGCGCGCGCCATCGTGCTGGAGCCGAAGGTGCTGCTGTTCGACGAACCGCTGTCGAACCTCGACGCGAAGCTGCGCCGGCACGTGCGCGAGGAGATTCGCGAGATCCAGCAGAGCCTGTCGCTCACCGCCGTGTACGTCACGCACGACCAGCAGGAGGCACTGGCGATCTCCGACCGCATCCTGGTCATGAGCATGGCACGCGTCGCGCAGGACGGCACACCGCGCGCCTTGTACGAGCAGCCGAACAGCCATTTCGTCGCCGACTTCATCGGCGACGCCAACATCGTTCCGGTGACGATCGAAAGCCGGCAAGGCGACATGGCGTCGGTGCGCCTCGTGTCGTTGCAACTGACACTGCCGCACCACGATGCGGCCGAAGGCGCAGCCGAACTTTCGATCCGCCCCCACGCGCTGCTGCTGTCACCGGTTGGCGATGGGCTTTGCGGGCAGGTGGTGAAGGCTGCGTATCTCGGCAGCCATATGGAATACTGGGTATCCGTCGAGGGACTCCCGAAGGAGCTCTTCGCCGTCTGCCAGGAGGTGCACAGGCCGCTGGCCGCTGGCGATCGCGTCGCTGTGACCGTCGCCCTCTCCGGGGCCGCACTGGTCGCAGGACCGCTGATCCGGCAGCCCTAGGTTGTAGAGACGCTGATGCCGACGAACGACGCGCGAGCCCTGCCCAGCGCCGCGGATCGCCCGGTTTTTGCTGGCATTTTTTGCCGGAGCACACATATTGGGCAGATATCGTCAAGGGCCCAGTCCGCCCGCTGACGGCTGGAAAGGGGTCATCGTGTCGCGCCATCGCTTCAAGGTCGGACAGACCGTCCACCTCATGCCCAACCGGCTTGAACGCCACGTGCCGGCCGGTGCCTACACGATTGTACGGGCGCTGCCGGACGAGGGCCGTGACCTGCAGTACCGGGTGAAGAACGTGCAGGATGGACACGAGCGCGTGGTCACCGAGGCGCAGCTCCGGCCCGCAGAATTGCTCACGCCGCAGCACTGACCGCCGGCGGAAGATGCAGATCACCGCGGTTCGGCTGCTCCGGCTCACCGGCACCATGCACACCACCGGGCCGTTCTGGGAGGAGCGACTGGTCCGGCCGATCGACATCTATCCCGAGTATCGTACACGCAACGACTTCGAAGGCGGCATCCAGATCGACGCGGAGCATTTCCGCCTGGAACAGTACTTCGTCCGCATCGAGACCGACGAAGGGCCAATCGGCATCGCTGGCCCGCTGCCCGACATGGTGGCCGCCTTCGTGGCGAAACGTCTGCGCCCGATCATCCTGGGCCAGGACCCCGTCGCGCACGAGAAACTGTGGGATCAGATGCACCGCATCATGGTGCACGGCCGCCAGGGCGACGCGATGCTGGCAATCAGCGCCGTCGACTGCGCGCTGTGGGACCTCAAGGGCCGCTGGCTGGGCCAGCCGGTGTTCCGACTGCTCGGCGGGCCGACGCGCGATGCCGTTCCGGCCTATGCCTCGATGCTCGGCTTCTCGGTGCTCGACATGGGCCGCGTGCGCGAGCGCGCGACCGAGTACAAGGCGCTGGGCTATCCGGCGCAGAAATGGTTCTTCCGCCACGGCCCGATGAGCGGCCCCGATGGGCTGCGCAAGAACGTCGAACTGGTGCGCACGCTGCGCGAGACACTGGGCGACGACTACGACATCATGCTCGACTGCTGGCAGTCGTTCGATCCGATCTACACGGTGGAGCTGGCCGAGCGCATCGCGGAATACCGCCCACGCTGGCTCGAGGAATGCGTGATGCCGGACCGCATCGACAGCTACCGCCGCATCAAGGAGCGCACGCAGATCCCACTGTCCGGCGCGGAGCACGAATACACGCGCTGGGGTTTCAAGCGCTTCATCGATGCCGAGGCGCTCGACGTGCTGCAGCCGGACATCTACTGGGCGGGCGGCCTGTCGGAGACACTGAAGATCGCCGCCTATGCCTCGGTGCACGATCTCGTGGTGATCCCGCACGGCCATTCAACGCCGGCAGGACTGCATTTCTCGCTGGCGCAGTCGCCGATGCTGACCCCGATCCAGGAGTATCTGGTGAAGTGGAACGCAATTAACCAGCACTTCCTGGCCAACCCGATCACGCCGCAGCAGGGCCACTTCGTGCCGCCGACGCTGCCCGGTCTCGGCATGGACCTCGATGCAGCGAAGATCGAGGCGCAGGCTGAAGTCTACGCCGGTTGATCGCGACCGTTCGCCTACCAGGCGTGCGTGTCGTGTCCCGGAGGCAGCGGCTGCGGATTGATCCCGCCGGCGACGTGCTGCAACTCCTCCTTGTTCAGTTCAACCGGCTCGCTCGGAGCAACCGAATTCTCGGCCGTGGGGTCGTCCGTTTGCTGTTGGCGCATGATGTGTCCTCATCGTGTTCGCATCGCCCCGCGAACGACCACTACAGGACTCCGACCAGCCTGGCTGTGAGTGCATTCACTGGGCAGCCGCGGCCCGCCGTATCTGCCTGACCCGCGCAGTGAGGGCACGCCGCGCGGCAGCGGCGTCCGCGGCCAGCGCGAACAGGCCGGGCAATTGCGCAGGTCGCGCCAGGAGCGAGCGAACCACGCGACCAATGCCAATCGCGCCATGCGCATCGAGCGCGACCAGCGCCGCCGGTGGCAGCGTACGCTCCGCCGGGTCGCAGATCGCGCGCAGGACAGCGAACGGCACGCCTTGCTGCGCGGCGACGCACGCGACCGCGCCGCTCTCTAAGTCGGCTGCGGCGGCGAATGTGGCTTCGTGCAGGCCACGCTTCCCGGCGACCGTCGCCACGACTGAATCCAGGCCAAGCAGCGTGTGCGCCGTCGCACCGCCGAGCATGCGGCTGATCTCTGGATCGGTAATTTCTCCGTCATGGCTGGGCCTGGCCCGGCCATCGCCGCTGACCACCACCAGCGAAGGGACGATCAGCGCGCCGGGCCGCAACGCCGGGTCCAGCCCGGCAGCCAGACCGAAGCTCACCAGTGCATCGCAGCCGTCTTCGATGAGCCGCCGCGCGGCCTCGTGCGCCCCGGCTGCGCTGCCGCCGCCGATCGCCACGCGCCATTCCAGGCGACGCACGATCCGTGCCTCCGCCGCCATCCCGACGACCACTCCGATGCTTCTTTTGCTCCCCCTCCCCTTGCGGAAGGGCGCAGGGGGGAGTGGGCCGGTGTCACGAACCCTGGCCCCTCTCGCGAGGGGACGGGGAGCAGCGTTGTCAGAAGCCATACGCCACGCGACGCGTGTTGCCGCCGCGCAGATTGCGATAGCGCGCGAGCGCAAGCAGCGGAAAGTACCAGCGATAGCCGTGGTAGCGCAGATAGAACACCCGCGGGAAACCCACCGCGTTGTACGGCAGTTCGCGCCACCCGCCGTCCGCCTCCTGCGTCGCGGTCAGGTACTCGACGCCGCGTGCGACCGCAGGGTTGTCCGCCTCGCCTGCTGCCATCAGCCCGAGCAGCGCCCACGCCGTCTGGCTCGGCAGGCTCTCCTTGTAGCGGCCGTGTGGGGCGTCGCGGTACGTCTCCTCGTCCTCGCCCCAGCCGCCGTCGGCACGCTGCACTTCGAGCAGCCACGCCACCGCGCGCCGTACCGCCGGATCGTCGGCTGCGATGCCGGCGGCGTTGAGCGCGCACAGCACAGACCAGGTGCCGTAGATGTAGTTGGTGCCCCAGCGGCCGAACCAGCTTCCCTCCGTCTCCTGCCCGCGCCGCAGGAACCCGAGCGCACGCACCATCACCGGATCGTCCGCCGGCATGCCGATCTGCGCCAGGAACGACACGCAGCGGGCGGTGACATCGGCAGTCGGCGGGTCGAGCAGCGCGCCATGGTCGGCGAACGGGATGTTGTTGAGATAGAGATGCGTGTTCTCCGGCTCGAACGCGCCCCAGCCGCCATCCGAGGACTGCATGCCGATGATCCACTCGCGCGCGCGCGCGATCGCCTCGGCGTAAGCCGGATCGCCGTTGCGATGCAGCAGCATGCCCACCACCGCCGTGTCATCGACGTCCGGGTAGTGCGGATTGGCGTACTGGAACGCCCACCCACCCGGCCGCAGCCCGGGCCGCCGCACCGACCAGTCGCCGACCACGTCGAGGATCTGCCGCTCGCGTAGCCAGGCACAAAGTACGTCGGTGTCGCCGCCCAGTTCCGCCACCGCATGGCCGGCGAGCCCGGTGTCCCAGATCGGCGACAGGCACGGTTGGCAGTAGGCACGATCCGCCTCCACCACCAGCAGCTTGCGGACCGCGCGCCAGGCGATCGCCGCATCCGGATGCTCCGGCGGACGGCCCAGCGTGTCGAGCATCATCACGCTGTTGGCGATCGCCGGGTAGATCCCGCCCAGCCCATCGTCGCCGTTCAGCCGCTCGGTGACGAAGCGCACCGCCTTGTCGATCGCGCGCTGCCGGCTGCGGCGGGGAAACATGGGCTGCGCCACGCGCAGCACGGAATCCACCACCTTGAAGAACGGCCCCCACCACGCCGAACGATACGGCCCGCGGATCCAGTCGCGCACCTGCTCGGGCGGGGTACGGAACAGTTCCGGAATGCACACGTTCCGCGGATTACGCGCCACCGGGTGCAGGGCCATCAGCACCAGCAGCGGCACGATCACCGTGCGCGACCAGTACGACACCTTCGACAGGTGGAACGGGAACCACAGCGGCAGGTGCATGATCTCGAGCGGCATCACCGGCACCGCCCGCCACGGCACCTGGCCGAACAGCGCGAGCTGCGCGCGGGTGAACACGTTGGCCCGCTCCGCTCCGCCGGCCGCCAGGATGGCCGCCCGCGCCTGCGCCATGTGCGGCGCGTCCGGTGCATCGCCGATCGCCTTCAGCGCGAAATATGCCTTCACGCTGGCCGAAAGGTCGAACGCCCCGTCGTGGAACAGCGGCCAGCCGCCATGCGCGCCCTGGATCGAGCGCAGATAGACGCCGATCCTGCCCTCCAGCACCGGGTCGATGCGGTCGAGGAAATGCTCGAGCAGCACATACTCCGCTGGGATCGTCGCATCTGCCTCGAGCTCGAACAGCCAGTGACCGTCGGCGTGCCGGCGACGCAGCAGTGCGCCGCCGGCACGCTCGATCGCGTCATGCAGCGCAACATCCGGCACGGTCTGATTTGACAAGGTCTCTCCCGGCATTGCGCGCGTCCTCAGGCGGAGAGCAGCGTCCGGGCCGCGGTCCCGCCGGACCTGATCGCGCCCTCGATGGTGCCGGGCAAGCCGGTGTCGGTCCAATCGCCGGCCAGCACCAGGTTCCGGAGGTCGGTCCGCGGCCCCGGCCGCAGCCGTTCCTGCGCCGCCGTGGCGGCCACGGTGGCGCGCCGCTCCTTCACCACACGCCAGGGCGGCATGCGTCCATCCAGCCCGAGCGCCGTTCGCACGTCCGGCCACACCGCACGGGCAATCTCCTCGGCGTCCTCCTCCACCATACGGTTGGCGGCGCTGATCGTCACGGACACATGCCCGCGCTTGACGAACACCCACTCCGCCGTGCCGCCCACCAGCCCGACGAAGCCGGCCGGACCAGGATAGGCAGTGACCCGGAAGTGGATGTTGAGGATGGCCTGGAACTCGGTCGGGCAGCGCTGTCCGAGCAGCAGGTCGGCGCACACCCAGGGTGGCACGGCCAGAACCACTGCCTCGACCGGCATCGGCCCGTCGGTCGTGGCGATCGCGCCGACGCCGTCGCCCTCGAGGCGCAGCGCGGTGACGCGCCGGCTGGTGACGAGTTCGCAGCCGCGCGCCGCCAGCCACGCCACGGCGGGATCCACCAGGCTTTCCGACAACCCTTCGCGAGGGACGGCGGGTATGCAGGCGCTGCCGCCACGGAACAGGGTCTCGCGCATCACCGCTGCCAGCAGCCGTGCCAGCGCCAGCTCGGGCGGCGTGTTCAGGGCGGCGACGGCGAACGGCGCGATCACCCGGCGATAGAACCCATCCTTGCGCAGTGACCCGGCCACCGTGGCGTCGCCTTCGATGCGCCGCAACTGCAGCAGGGCCAGGTGGTCGGAGGCGCGCGTACCCGGGGCGCGGCGCGCGCGGGACAGCACCCACCACGGGATCCGCCCCATATTCGGCCGCAGCATCCAGCGCGTCCCATCGGCGAGATCGACGAACGGAAATGCCGGCTCGGCCGGCATCGCCATGCTCGCACGCGCGCCGATCGTGTCCAGGTAGGCGAACGTGGCCTGGTTGCCGGACAGCAGCAGATGATTGCCATTGTCGATGCGCAGCCCGAGTTCGCGGTCGAGATACGAGCGGCAGCGACCACCGGCGACCGGTCCTGCCTCCACCAGCGTGACCGTATGTCCAGCCTCGCGCAGCGCCACCGCTGCCGACAGACCAGCCAGGCCCGCCCCGACGACATGGACGTGCATGCGCTAGCCGGCGCTCACTGCGCCTGATCCAGGCGTACCAGGCGGGCTTCTGCGGCCTCGTTGCCGGCGGCGGCCGCCATTCCGAGCCACCGCCGCGCCTCTGCCTGGTCGCGCGGCAGGCCCAGCCCTTCAAGGTACATCACACCCAGGTTCAGCTCGCCGAGCGTGTTGCCCTGTTCGGCTGCCGCGCGCAGCCAGCGCACGGCCTGCGCGTAATCCTGCTTCACCCCGTGGCCTCGCCGGTACAGCATTCCCAGCGCGTTCTGCGCCGGCGCGTTGCCCTTCTCCGCCGCGTGGCGCAGCAACCGAACCGCTTGGGCGTTGTCCTGCGCCACGCCGTTGCCGTGCTCGTACATCAGGCCGAGTTGCAGTTCCGCCGGCGTGTATTCCTGCAGCACCGCGCGCTGGTACCATTGCGCGGCCGCCGGCAGGTCCTGCGGCACGTCGAGCCCTCGCCGGTAGATGTTGCCCAGGAAGAACTGCGCCTGCGGGCTTCCGTGGGTGGCAGCGCGGAGCAGCCAGGAGTTCCGCTGCGCCAGGTCGCGCTCCACGCCGAGGCCCTTTCCATAGCAGCGCGCCACCGCGATCTCGGCTGGGGCGTAGTTCTTTGCCGCCGCGCGCCGATACCACTCCAGTGCGGTGTCGTAGCTGCGGGGCACGCCGTAGCCACGCTCGTACATCAGGCCCAGATTGTACTGGGCACGCGGCGAATTCTGCGCCGCCGCGCGCTGCAGCCATTGCAGCGCGGCGGCGTAGTCCTTCGCCACTCCCATACCCCTTGCGTAGAGCAGGCCGAGATCGGTCTGCGCCTGCGGCTGCCCCTTCTCGGCCAGTTCGCGCAGCGAGGCTTGTGGATCGGCGGCCTGCGCCGCCCCCGGCTTCGCGGCACCCTCGCGGTGGGCCTGCGCCGAAGCCGGCACCTCGAGCGTCGGCGCAGCGACAGAATCAGCGGCTGCCTCGCCGCGTGCGAAGCTGAATTCGCCATCGATCGGCGAGCTGGAAACCCAGGGCTGCTGGCTGCCCTGAGTGTCGCGCTTCACCTTCAGGCCGACCTGGTTGAACAGGCGGAAGATGTCGAGGCCCGGCTGGCGGATCGCCTCGGCCAGCGCCAGCGCATACGGCCCATCCGTCCCGCTGCCGTCGACCGCCACGTTGCCGGGCTGCGTCGCGAACGAGATCAGCGTTCCCTCCGGCGCACGCATCTGCGCCAGCCCCCCTGCCCCACCGCGCGTGCCCAGACCGGCGAACGGGTTGTTGCGGCAGGCGTCGAGCAGCACGATGTTGAGCCGCGTCCCCGCGCCGTCCATCTGCTTCAGCACCAGATCGGCGTTGACCAGCTGGAAGTCGAGGTCCTGCACGCGGGTGGGGTTGGCGTCGGTTGGCAGCAGCCAGTTGCTGCCCTGCACCTGCATGCCGTGGCCGGCATAGTAGAACAGCGCCACGTCGGCGCCCTGGAGCTGCTGGCCGAAGTCGTGCACCAGCCGGTCGAATTCGGGCTTGTCCAGGTCGCGCTGCACACCGCCGCCGACCAGCGCGAAGCCGGACTTTCGCAGCGTGTCGGCGATCAACGTCGCGTCGTTGCCGGGATTGGCCAGGCGATCCACGTGCCGGTACCCGGCGTTGCCGATCACCAGCGCCACGCGGCGCTCAGTCTCCTGCGCATTGGCCGCCGCCGTCAGGCCCAGCGCCAACGCGACGACAGCGAGGCCGTAGCGCAGTGCGAGCCACAGCTTCTGCCAGGCCGGCAGGCTCACGCGCTGCTGCGGCGGCGCCCAGCCGCGGCGCTCCAGCCGCGACAGGATCGCCGCATAGGTGGCGCCCATCAGCCGCGCCGGCTTCATCGCCCGGGCGTCGCAGCGGCGCATCGCCGCCGCCGCGGTGCGGAAGTGCCGGTGCGCCAGGTCGGCGACCTGCGCACAGACCTGGCGGAGACCGGGCGCGCGCAGCGCCGCCGCCGGATCGTGCGGCACGCCGGCGGCGTCGAGCCATTCGCGCGGCAGATAGAGCCGGCCACGCTCCGCGTCCTCCTGCAGGTCGCGCAGGATGTTGGTGAGTTGCAGCGCGCGGCCCAGCGCATACGCCACCTCGTCCGCTGCGGCCGAGGCATCGCCGAAGGCGCGCACCGAGAGCCGGCCGACGGCAGCGGCGACCCGGTCGCAGTAGAGATCGAGTGTCGCCAGATCGGGTGCGACGATGGTGCTCTCGGCGTCCATCTGCATGCCGTCGATCACCGCCAGGAAGTCCTGCTGCCGAAGCTCGAAGCGCTGCACGGCGGCGAGGAGGATGCGCGTCACCGGGCCGTCGGACTGGCCCTGATACAGGCCGGCGACGCGCTCACGCCACGCGGTCAGCTCCGGCAGCTTGGCGGCGAAGGCGCTGTCCTCGTCGGCGATGTCGTCCACCATGCGACAGAACGCGTAGATCGCATACATGGCATGGCGTCGGTCGGGCGGAAGCACGCGCATGCCGCGATAGAACGACGTGCCGGCGGCACGGACGATGGCCTCCACCGCGTCGAGGTCGGCCTGGGCGGCGTCGAGGGGGGTCATGCCCCCCCTCCCCAACCCTCTCCCGCGCAGCGGGGGAAGGTTGGGAAGGGGATGGCGCCAATCATCGCAACCACCGCAGCGCCCCCGCCAAACTCGCCACCGCGTCCCTCTTGGTCAGCCGCACGCGGCGCGCCACCGGATCGCCGCGCCGCAGCCGCCGCGCCAGCCGCTGCGCCAGGCCGACGATGGTCCCGGTCTCCAGCCGCAGCCGCCGACTCCGCGTCAGGCGAGGCAGGTCGACCGCCGCCCGATTCAGCGCATCGACCCGATCCAGCAGCGCATCGAACATCGCCCGCAGTTCCGGCGTCTCCGCCGCCCCTCGCAAACTCTCCACCGCCACCCCCGGCAGATAGCAGCGGTCCAGCGCCGCCAGGTCCTTCACGCAGTCCTGCAGATGGTTCAGCACCTGCAGCGACGTGCACAGCGCATCCGACGGTACGTAGGTCACGCGATCCTCGCCGTGCAGATCGAGCACATGCCGTCCGACCGGCATCGCCGAGTAGCGGCAGTACTCGTACAGCTCCGCCCAGTCGGCGTAGCGCAGCTTGGTCGCATCGCGACGGAACGCGATCAGCAGGTCCAGCGAGTGCCGCGCCGTGACCCCGGTTTCAGCCAGACTGCCGCGCAGTCGAAGCGCACTCGGTGCACCGTCGTCGCGCCGGCCGAGCAGCACGTCCTCCATCACGTCGAGCCGGGCGATCTTCTCTTCCGCCGCCAGCTCGCCTGAATCGGCAATGTCGTCGGCATTGCGCGCAAACGCGTAGAACGCGTGCACATGCGCCCGCAGGTCGCGGCGGATGAGCAGCGAACCGACCGGGAAGTTCTCGTCGCCGCGGTCCTTGCCGGACCACGCCTCGACGGTCGCCGCGCCGCTCATGCGCCGGCACCCTCATAGGCGCGGCCCTTCCAGGTCACGCCGCGGCCCAGATGGTGGTTCACCGCCGCCCCGACCGTGGCCGCGAGAAAGAACGCCGCCACCGCCGGCAGGAGCGGCGCCCACAGCACCGAGCGTCCGTAGCGGTGCAGCGTCGGTTGGTACGCTGCCGCCATCGCGCCCCAGGCGAGCCAGCCGAACCATCGCGCCACGCCGTGGCCGAACAGCGCCGCCCAGGGCGGCAGGAGGAAGGTCAGCGCCATCGCCAGGACGGTGCCCGCCAGCAGCAGCGGCGAGAACCGCAGCTGCACGTAGGCGGTGCGCGACACCATGCGCCAGATATCGGCGGCGCCCGGGTAGGCGCGCAGCGACCGGGCCAGCCGCGTATGGCCGAGAAAGATTCGGCCGCCGCGCTTCACCGCCGCAGCCAGCGCCACGTCGTCGATGAGCGCACCGCGCACCGCGGCCATTCCGCCGATCCGCTGCAGTGCACGGCGGCGCAGCAGGACGGTGCCACCGGCCGCGGCGGACGTGGCGCGCAGCGGGTCGTTCACCCAGGCAAACGGGTAGAGCAGCTGAAAGAAGAACACGAAGGCCGGCACCAGCGCGCGTTCGGCCGGGGTGTCGCAGGCCAGTGTGACCATCTCCGACACCAGGTCCAGGTCGCCGCGCTCCGCCTGCGCCACCAGCGTCGCCACATGACGCGGATCGTGCGCGATATCGGCGTCGGTGAGCAGGACCAGTTCCGTTGCCTCCGTCTCGGCCAGCCCTTGTGCGAGGGCCCACAGCTTGCCGCTCCATCCGGATGGACACGGCTTGCCATCCAGCACGAGGAGCCGCGAGTCGCCCAGGGTGCGCGCCACCTCGCCGGTCCCGTCGCTGCTGGCGTCGTCCACCAGGATGACCCGCAGAGGCCCGGTATAGGACTGGGCCAGCAGCGAGCGGAGCGTCTGGCCGACCAGCGCCGCCTCGTCGCGCGCCGGCACCACCACGGCGACCGCCGGCGCGGCGGCAGGGCGCGCCGCTGCCAGCTCCGGACCGGAGTGCCAGAACCGGCCGTGCGCCAGCAGCAGATACAGCCAGACCAGCAACGACAGCGTGGCCAGCGTCGTCATGCGCGCAGCATGCCGTTAGCGCGGAACCAGGCGACCGCGTCCTCCACCGCGCGGCGCACCGGGCGCGGCGCGTAGCCCAGCTCCTGCATCGCCTTGGCGGAGGAGAAGAACATCTTGTGCCGCGCCATCTTGATGTGGTCGCGCGTCATCATCGGCGGGATGCCGGTGAGTCGCGCCAGCCCCTCCATCAACCAGGCGGCGGGCCAGACCACGGCCTCGGGCAGCTCGATGCGCGGCGGCCGGCGGCCGACCACATCGGCGACCAGCGCCAGGATGTCCTTCAGCAGCAGGTTCTCGCCGCCCAGCACGTAGCGCTCGCCAACCCGCCCCTTCTCCAGTGCCAGCGCATGGCCCTCCGCCACGTCGTCGACGTGCACCATGTTGAGGCCGGTATCGATGTAGGCCGGCACCCGACCGGCAGCGGCGTCGCGGATCATCTTGCCGGTGGGCGTCGGCTTGATGTCGCGCGGGCCGACCGGCGCCGACGGATTGACCACCACCGCGGGCAGCCCCTCCTGGCGCACGAGATCCAGCACCGCGCGCTCCGCCAGGAACTTCGAGCGCTTGTATGGGCCGATGAAGTCCGCCTCGTTGACCGGGGTCGTCTCGTCGGCCGGCGAGCCGTCGTGGGTCCAGCCCAGCGCCGCCACCGAACTACAGTGCACGATCCGCTCGACCCCGGCCGCGCCGGCCGCACGCATCACTGCCACCGTGCCCTCGACATTGGCGCGCAGCATCACCGCGGGGTCCGGTACCCAGAACCGATAATCGGCCGCGACATGGACCACGTAGCGGCAGCCCTCGGCGGCGCGCGCCAGCGAGGCGGTATCGGTCAGGTCGCCAAGTGCCAACTCGGCGTCCAGGCCCGCAAGGTTGCGCCGGTCGCTGGTCGGGCGCACCAGCAGGCGCAGCCGATGGCCCCGATCGGCCAGCACGCGGGCGACCGCCGACCCGACGAAGCCGGTCGCCCCTGTCAACAGTGTCGGTGAATCCCCTGCCAAGCGGTATCCTTCCAAACAAACCCCCAATATATAGGCTGGAGCGGCACGCCCGGAGTAGAGCCGCCCGCCCTCCTGTGCCCAGCCGGAAAGTCGGACTCCTTGAAGAAGCTGTCGATCGCACTTGCCCTGGCTGGCCTGCTGCTCGGAACTCTCCTCATCGCCTGGTTCGGGTTCGGCCGCGTGCTCACCGGGGTGCGCCGCATCGGCTGGGACGAGTTCGCCGTCATCATCGGCTGGCAGCTGCTGCTGTTCGTGGTGCTGGGCCTGGCGTGGGACGCGATCACGCCGCCGCGCGAGGCCCGTCGGCCCTGGGTGTTCATCTGGGGCCGCATGGTGCGCGACGCCGCGACCAACTGCCTGCCGTTCTCCCAGGTCGGCGGCTTCGTGTTCGGGGCGCGGGCCGCCACCTTGCACGGCGTCTCGTGGTCGCTGGCCACCGCCTCCACTGTGGTGGACGTCACCGCCGAATTCCTCGCCCAGCTGGCGTTCACCGCCATTGGGCTCGGCATCCTGCTGGCACGGGCGCCGGACTCGTCTCTGGCGGTGCCGGTAGAAGTGGGGCTTGGGCTGGCGGTCATGGGCGGGGCGGCACTGATCTGGCTGCAGCAGGGCGCCGCGCCGCTGTTCACCAGGCTGGGGCGGCGTATCGCCGGCCGCTGGTTCGACGATGCGCAGGACCGTGTCGAGGTGCTCCAGGCGGAGCTGGCGCTGATCCACGGCCGCACAATGCGCCTTGCGGTCGGCTTCTTCCTGCATCTGCTGGGCTGGCTCGGCACCGGCGTGGCCGGGTGGATCACCTACCGCATGCTGGGCGTCGGCATCGACCTCGACGATGCACTGGCGATTGAGGCGCTGTTGAGCGCCCTGGCTGCAGCCGCCTTCCTGGTGCCGGTCAACGCTGGCGTGCAGGAGGCGGGCTATGCGGGTCTGGGCGCCATCTTCGGCGTGCCGCCCGAGCTGTCGCTGGCGGTCTCGCTGGTTCGGCGCGCGCGCGACATCGCTGTGGGCGTGCCGATCTTGCTGATCTGGCAGTTCCTTGAGGTGCGCCGGCTGCGCGCCGTGCAGCGCGCGCCGGCGCAGAGGTGAGGCTCCGCACCAGACGAGAGGCGGCTGGGGGTCAGGGACCCAGCCGCCTGGCCCCGCCCCCTCCGCAAGGCGAGGGGAAGGCTGCGGATGGCCCCACGCTGGGTGCCCTGTTCCTCAGCTTCCTGACCATCGGTTCGACCAGCTTCGGCGGTGGACTGCTGGGCTGGATCCGCCGCGAGCTGGTGGAACGCCGCCGCTGGATCGACGACCAGCAGTTCCTGGCGTCCTACGGCTTGAGCCAGATTGTCCCCGGCGCCACCAACGTGAACCTGTCGGTCATCATCGGCTCGCAGCTGCGCGGCGTGCCCGGGGCGATCGCCGCGATCGCCGGACTGCTGCTGGTGCCGCTGGCGCTCCTGCTGGCGCTGGGCACGCTTTACTTCGCCTCCCGCGGCATCTCCGGCAGCCACATCATCAACGCCGCGCTCGCCGGCGCCGGCGCCGCCGCGATCGGCTTCAACCTGGCCACCGGCCTCCGGCTCGGCTACCGCAACATCCGCCGCCTCGGACCCGCGCTGATCGCCGGCGCCATCGTCATCGGGATCGGCATCCTGCGCATCCCGCTGCTCGAGGTGCTGCTGGTGATGCTGCCAGTCAGCCTCGCGGTCACCCTGGCGGAACGCCTGCGATGATCGCAACCCTGCTGCAGATCGCCGCGATGTTCAGCGTGCTGTCGCTGCTGGCATTCGGCGGCGGCGCGGCGGTGCTGCCCGACATGCAGCGCCAGGCGGTCGACGTGCACCACTGGCTCACCGCGCGCGAGTTCCTCGACATGTTCGCGCTGTCGCGCGCGATTCCACCCGGCTCGATGATCGTCGTGCTGATCGGCCAGAAGGCGGCGGGCGTCCTGGGCGGGCTGGTGGCGCTGCTGGCGATGTTCGGCCCGTCATCGCTGCTGGCCTTCGTCACCGCGCGGCTATGGCACCGCGGCGGCGGCACCGCCTGGCGCGAGACTCTGGAGCAGGCGCTGGCACCGGTGTCGATCGGCGTCACCATCGCCAGCGGCATCGCCATCGCCCGCAGCACCGAGCACGACTGGGTGACCTACGCGGTCACCGCCGCAACCACGCTGGTGCTGACCTTCACCCGGCTGCACCCGCTGGCGGCAATGGGTGCCGGCGCGGCGCTGATCGTGCTGCTGGGGGCCTGAGGCGCTGCTTCTCCCGCGCGGCCGCAGCTGCTAGACAGGGCGCATGGCGGCCCGCCTCGGGATTGGCATCATCACCTGCAATCGCAAGGACGTGCTGGCCGAGACGCTGGCTCGCGTGCGGGAGCACACCAAGGCGCCGGTCGAACTTGTCGTCGCCGACGACGGATCCGGCGACGGCACGGACGAGCTTGTGCGGGCGCGGAACATCGCGCTGGTGACCGGACCCAACATGGGGATCGCCTGGAACAAGAACCGCGCCCTGTTCCTGCTGGCCGCGATCAGGCAGTGCGACGCCATCATCCTGCTCGAGGATGACTCGTTTCCCACCGAGGACGGCTGGGAGCAGTCCTGGGTGCGGGCGATCCAGCAGTGGGGCCATGCAAATCTCGCGGGCAGCTGGTTCCGGGACTGCTTCCTGCGCGGATCGGGGACCGTGGAGGATCCGGTCGTCAGCACGCATGTCAGCGCCCAGTGCAGCGGTTTCTCGCGCACCGCCCTGCTCTACGGCGGCTACTTCGACTCCCGCTTCCGCGGCTACGGCCAGGAGCATGTGGAGCACACCCGCCGCCTGGTGCGGATCGGCTACGGCGGCACCTACGAGGAAATCGATGGCGAGGTCAGGCCGGTCTACCATCTGCTGCAGAGCGGCATCCAGGTCACCAACCCGAACAGCTTCTCCAACCAGTCCGACCGCGACCGCAACTGGCTGATCTGCCGCGAGCTGCTGTTCGACGAGGCCTACCGGATGCCGTGGCGCGACGATGCCGAGATGATGCAGTTCCGCGCCGAGATCGCGCGTGCGGCGCCATAGCGATGCCGGCGGAGCGTGTCAGTCCGCCAGCAGCGCGCGTAACCGCGGTACGAAGCGGAGCGCGCGGTTGTCCTTCACCGTGGTCTGGGCCCGCACGTCAGAGAAGATCCGGTCGCCATAGGGCTCGAGCGAATCGCCGCGCCCGCGCCGGCGTTTGAGTTCCCACTCCTGCACCGACTTGGTAAAGTAGTGGTTGATCACCATCACGTCGTGACAGGCGACCGGCTGCACCGCATAGGACATCACCGTCTCGCCGCGCGCATTGCAGGTCGGGCGGGCGCACTCGAAGATGTGCGGCGTGCCGCCGATACGCACGAGGTCGCATGTGCGCACCAGCGACTTCACGTGCCGGTTCGCCTCGACGTCGTCGGGAATCCGCCAGATGTAGTTCTCGATCACCAGGCCGTTCGGTCGCCGGTTGTGGCCGGACGGTCCGAAGATCAGCCAGTTCAGCAAAATGTCCGCATAGGGCTCGTAGATCTCTTGCGCCAGAATGTCGCGGATCGAGTTGCCAGTCACCGGCATGATGAATTCGTCGAGATCGATGAATGCCGCCCAGGTGAAGTCGCCGGCGTGGTGGGCGTGGAAGTGGCGGTAGGCGGACAGCTGTCCCGGCCGGTCATGCCATTCGATCAGCGTCACGTCGCCAGCGAATTTCGAGCGGCGGATCAGCTCAGGACCGCCATCGGTGCTGCCGTTGTCGTACAGCACGAACCGGTCCACCCCGACCAGCTTGTGGAACGCGATCCACTCGAGGAGATACGACGCCTCGTCCTTGAAAATCGCGCAGACGGCGATCCTGTCCATGTTGTCTGCCGGAGTTGCGTGGGCTCAGGCGCGCAACATCGCCCGCAGCCGCGGGACGAAGCGCAGCGCTCTTGTGTCCTCGACGGTTGCCTCGCCGGCAACGTCGGAGAATACCCTGTCCGGATAGGGCTCGAGCGAGTCGCCGCGACCGCGCCGGCGCTTGAACGCCCATTCGTCCGACGATTTGGTGAAGTAATGAAAGATCGCCATGACCTCGTGGCACTCCGTCGGCTGGATGGCGTACGGCAGCACCGCCTCGCCGCGCGTGTTGCAAGCCGGGCCGCTGCACTCGGCGGCATGCGGCGTGTAGTCGATCCCGCACAACGCGGCGGTTCGCGCGATGGTCTTGATGTGGCGGCTCGCGTCGGACGTCTCGGGCAGCCGACGCGTGTAGCTGCCGATCACCGGGCCGTCCGGACGCGTTCGATGCCCGGACGGGCCGAACACCAGCCATTGCAGCAGGACCTGGGCAAAACCCGCATACATTGGCCGCCCCAGCAGTTCGCGGATCGAATCGCCGGCCAGCGGCACCATGAACTCGTCGATGTCGATGAACGCGACCCAGCCGAACCGGGCGGCGTGGTGCACGCGGAAATCGTTGTAGGCGGACAGCTGGCCCGGGCGATCGGACCAGTCGATCAGGGTGACGGCTTCGGCGTATTGCGACGCACGGATCAAGCCGCCGCCGCCGTCGCTGCTGCCATTGTCGTACAGTACGAACGCATCCACGCCCATCATGCGATGGAACGCCAGCCACTCCAGCAGATAGGGCGCCTCGTCCTTGAAAATCGCGCATATGGCGAGTTTATCCATCACTCCTACCCTGAATGCGGGTTATTCCTTGACATAGATCGCGTTATGCGGGAAGCGCCGACGGCATGATGCGCCTCGACGATCTGGGTAGTGCGCTCTCCGGGTTCTTCGACCCCGCATGGTACCTGTCACGCTACCCCGATGTCGCCGGATCGAACACCGACCCGCTGCATCATTTCATACATCACGGCGCCGCCGAATATCGCGATCCGAACCGCTTCTTCGACAGCCTCTGGTATCTGACGCACTATCCGGATGTCGCCCAATCCGGACAGCATCCGCTGCTGCACTACCTTCAGGCCGGCGCGGCGGAGCTACGCAATCCGCATCCCCGCTTCGATGCGGTCTACTACGCGGACCAACATCCCGAGGCGGCATCCAATCCGCTACTCTACCATCTGATGTTCGGCGTCGCGCGCGGATTTCTGACCGAGAAGCCGATCGCGATCAGTGACTACCTGCCGAGTGGCGGCGTGACCCCGGCCGCGCCCAGGCAGGTCGCCGTCGACGTGATTGTGCCGGTCTATCGCGGCCTCGAACAGACCCGCCGCTGTCTCGAATTGGTGCTGGCCGATCCTGCGCGTCCGGCCGGACGGCTGATCGTGGTCAACGACCGCTCGCCCGAACCGAAGCTGTCGGCCTGGCTCGACCGGCAGGCCGCCGCCGGACGCATCGAGCTGATCCGCAACCGGAGCAATCTGGGCTTCGTCGCCTCGGCAAATATCGGCATCGAAGCGTCCGATCCGCACGACGTGGTGCTGCTCAACAGCGATACCGAGGTGCCCCCCGGCTGGCTCGCCCGGCTCGCCGGGCACGCCTATGCGGCGCCGCGCGTGGCGACTGTCTCGCCGTTCTCCAACAACGCCACGATCTGCAGCTATCCGGACAGCGTCGGGGGGCCACCCGCTTTTGGCGGCGGCGTGGCCGAACTGGACGCCGCGTGCCACGCGGCGAATGCCGGCCGCAGTGTCGAGGTTCCCACCACCGTCGGCTTCTGCATGTACATCCGTCGCGCGGCGCTGGCCGAAATCGGGTCGTTCGACGCCGCGACGTTCGGCCGCGGCTATGGCGAAGAGAACGATTTCTGCCTGCGCGCCGCAGCACGCGGCTGGCGTCATCTGCTTGCCTGCGACACCTACGTCTACCACGAAGGCTCGGTGAGCTTCGGCGCCGGCGCGTCCGTCGCAGCGCAGCAGGGCATGGTGCTGCTGCGCGAGCGCTATCCCCACTACGAGCGCCTGGTGGCCCAGCACGTGAAACTCGATGCCGCTGGCCCCTACCGCTTCGCCGTCACCGCCGAGCTGTTCCGCCGCTCGAAACTGCCGACCATACTTATGTTGGCGCACGACCTGGGCGGTGGCGTGCGGCGCCATATCCTGGACCTTGTCGCGCGCATCGCGGGACGGGCGAACTGCCTGCTGCTGGAGGCCACAGCGCGGGGCGCGGCGCTCTCCGTTCCCGCGCTTGCCGGGCATCCCGAGCTGGCGATTCCCGCCGATCGCGCGTCGGACCTCGTGACGCTGCTGATGTCGGCGCGGGTGACCCGCGCTCACATCCACCACCTGATGGGCATGGACCTCGACGTCCGTTCGCTGCTGCACCGGCTGGGCGTGCCGTTCGACGTGACGGTGCACGACTACTTCGCGATCTGCCCGCAGGTGAACCTGTTGCCCTGGATGCAGGGCGCCTATTGCGGCGAACCCGACCTCGCCGGCTGCAACGCCTGCATCGCCCAACGCGCGAACCACGCCGCGCACGACATCGTGTCATGGCGGCGCCAGCACGGCTGGCAGTTCCTCGAGGCGGACCGAGTGATCTGCCCGAGCGAGGACGTGCGCGATCGCCTGGCACGCTACGATCTCGACCGGCGTGCAATCGTCGTGCCGCACGAGCCGGTTGCACCGGAGCCCTGGCCGATGGCGCCGCCGCCGCTCGCCAGGGGCGAGACGCTGCGAGTGGCGGTTATCGGCGTGCTCGCGTACCAGAAGGGTGCGGTTGCGGTGATGACTCTTCGTCTCGGCAGCCGATCCAGCTGAATTGTCCGTGCACTTGATCGGCTACCCCGAGCACGAACTGCCGGCTGCGCTGGCGCATCGCATATCGGTCACCGGCGAGTACGCCGAAGCCGAGTTGCCGGCGTTGCTGGCGCGCGTGAAGCCGCATGTGGTGTGGTTTCCCTCGCAATGGCCGGAGACCTATAGCTACACGCTCAGCACCGCGATCGATGCCGGCCTGCCGATCGTCGCCGCACGCATCGGTGCGTTTCCGGAGCGCCTGGAAGGACGCGGGTTGACCTGGCTGGCCGATCCGGAAGCCTCGCCGGAGGAATGGCTGGCGGTCTTCGCGGAGGTGCGTTCCGCACTGGAGCAGCGGCGCCGCAGGCTGCCAGCTGCGCTGCCGCGCCGTCCGGTGGCCGACTTCTACCGCGAGCAATATGTGCGCGCGCCTTCGCCCCGTCCCCCGCGCCAGCCGATCGACCTGCGCGAGGGCGGCCGGATCCGCGTCGTGGCGATTCCTGAACGCTTCTCCGGCGGTGCGCTGACACCCTGTGCCTATATCCGGCTGCTGCAGCCGCTCGACCATCCGGCGATCGCCGATGGCGTCGACGTCGTGCTCGCCGATGCGGCGACGGCGCTGGAGTACCGGCCTGACCTCGTGGTGACGCAGCGTCACGCCGTGCCAGACGTTGAAGCTGTCGATGCGCTGGTGCGCCACTGCCGCGCGCATGGCATCCCGCTGCTGTACGACCTGGACGACGACCTTCGCCACATCCCGCGCGACCACGCCGACGCCGATGTGCTGCGGCCGAAGGCGCGTGTCGTCGCACGGCTGGTGCGGCAGGCCGATGCAGTGTGGGCGTCGACCCGCTCGCTGGCGGCCTCGCTGGGCGACCTGCGCGACGACGTCCACGTCGTGGAGAACGGACTGGACGAGCGGCTGTGGACGGCACCGGCGCCGCCGCGTCCGGGACCGGTCCGCATCCTGTTCATGGGCACTGCGACGCACGACGCGGACTTCGAACTGGTGGAGGGCGCGCTGGCCCAACTGAAGGCGGTGTTCGGCGACGCGGTGGAGGTCGATCTGCTGGGCGTCAGCAGCCGGGCCGACATGCCGCCCTGGGTCAACCGCGTCGGCCTGCCGGTGCAGGCCTCTGCGTCCTATCCCGGCTTCGTCAACTGGATGACGCGGCAGCGCTGGGACATCGGCATCGCGCCTCTTGTCGATACCCGTTTCAACCGCTGCAAGTCGGCGATCAAGACGCTGGACTACGCCGCATTGGGGATGCCGGTCCTGGCGTCAGACCGCGAGGCCTATCGCGGATCGCTGGCCGACGGACCCGGCGGCTGGCTGGTCGCCGACGACGAGGACGCGTGGTTCGTCGCGCTGGCCAGGCTGGTGCGCGACACGCGGCTGCGACGCCGCTTGGCGGACGGCGCGCGTGCGGCGTTCATTGCCGGCACTCTCGGCGCGCAGGCCGCCACGCGGCGCGCTGCGTGGCTCGGGCTGCTGCGGAGCAGGCAACGATCGAAGCGCGAGGCCGCATCGGCGGCGTAGCGGCCATCACGAGATGGTTCCCCGGCGCAACCGCATGGGCCTGACGAAGGTTCAAGGACTGCGATCGCAGCGTCCGAGGAGACATCGATGACCAAGACCCGCACCCTCGCCGCCCTCCTGGCCCTGGCCAGCGTAGCGGCACTGCCCGCCTGCTCGATGTTCGGAGGCGGCAACAGCAGCAGCCGAGAGAGCAGCCGCGCCCCCAGCCCCGGCTATGCCGCCGCGCCGAATTACAACGCCGCACCGGCGCCCCCAACGCAGGCGGCGGAGCTGACGCCGGACACGATCCGCTCCGTCCAGCAGACGCTGGCGCAGAGTGGCATGTACCGCGGGCATGTGGATGGCGTCTGGGGTCCGGGCACCCAGGCCGGGGTCCGGAGCTTCCAGCGGCAGCACAACATCGATGCGACGGGACAGCTCGACCAGGCGACGCTGACGGCGATGAACACGGGGACCCAGGGCAGCGCGCCGGACAGCAGGCGCTACGGCAGCAACAGCACTTCCACCGGCAACGGCGCTCCGGACAACGCCGCGCCGAACTACAATCCGCCGCCCGACGCCGGCAACCCGAACGGTACCCCGCCGCGATAGGCGGTCAGAGCAGATCGCGCGCGCGCTCGATGTCCTCCAGCGCGTCGTGGTGCGAGACCAGCAGCACCTCGTTGAAACCGATCTGCTGCATCCGTTTCAGCTTCTGTCGCACCTCGTCCGGCGTGCCGAGCAGCGAAGGTTCTGCGACCTTCGCCAACTCGGCGGAGCCGGGCCGGTTGGCGAGATCGACCGCGACATTCGCCAGCACGGCGTTGGTCCCGCCGGCCTCGCGGAACACGCGCATGCCCTCCTCCAGGTCGGCCCAGCTGCTATAGCGGCCGGACGGCGTCCAGCCCTGGTATTCCTTGGCAGAGAGCGTAATCCAGCGGTGGCTGCGCCAGGCGCCGATCAGAATCGGCGGGCCACCCTCGCAGCCCGGCCAAGTGGATAGCGTGCCGCCGGTCTCGGCGGGCTCGCCGCGCCACACGCGCCGCATCGTGGCAAGCGACGATCGAAGCGTGCGGAAGCGCGCGTCGTAGTCGTAGCCCAGCAGGTCGAAGTCGTCCTTCGTCGAGCCGCTGCCCACGCCTAGCACGAGCCGGTTCGCCGATAGCGCCTGCACCGACTGCACCCGGTGCGCGAGCTCGATCGGATGGCGCAGCGGCAGCTGCAGCACACCGATGCCGAGTTCGACGTCGCGGGTGACCGCGGCCAGCACGGCAAGCTCGACCAGCGGATCGAGAGTTCGGACGGCCGCGGCCCAGCGAGTCACCCACCCAGATGCTGGGAAAGCCGGCGGTCTCGATGCGGCGCGCGTAGTCGGCGACGCGGTCGAGCAATCGTTCGGGCGAGTCAACCCTGGGGGTGAACCGTATCATGGTGCCGATCCGCATGCTCACTCCCCTGGCCGTTGCTGCAAGCGAGATTGCAACACATCCGCTTTGCGCGCCATGCTGGAACCCGAACCTGGGGAGGGTCACCAGCCATGCCGCATGATGCCCTGCGCTCGATCCTGCCGGTGGCCGGCTGGACTGCCGACCGCGCGAGCAGTGTGACCTTCACCGGCGGCACCGACCCGATCCTGCCGACGCCGTTCCGCATCGGCGTCGCCGGTGCCGCCACCCTGGCGGCGACCGGGCTGGCGGCAGCCGAGTTGTGGCAGCTGCGCACCGGACGCGGCCAGTCGGTGGCGGTGGACGTGCGCCAGGCCACCGCCTCGCTGCGCAGCGGGCACTACATGAAGCTGGGCGACGGCGAGGTCTCGGCGCGGCGCAACTCGATTATGGGCGTCTATCCCACCAAGGACGGGCGCTGGAGTTACCTGCACTGCAACTTCCCCAACCACCGCGCCGCGGCCTTGGGCGTGCTGGGCGTGGCGGAGGACCGCGACGCGGTCGCCAAGGCAGTGCTGAACTGGGACGCCGCCGACCTGGAGGAGGCGATCATCGCCGCCAAGGGCGCCGGCGGCATGGTGCGCAGCAAGGCGGAGTGGGCGCAGCATCCGCAGTCCGCCGCCATCGCCGGGCTGCCGCTGATGGAGATCGTGCGCATCGGCGACAGCCCGCCGGAGAAGCTGCCGGCCGGCAGCCGCCCGCTGTCCGGCATCCGGGTGCTCGACCTGACGCGCGTGCTGGCCGGCCCGACCTGCGCGCGCACCCTGGCCGAGCACGGCGCCGACGTGCTGAAGATCACCGCACCGCATTTGCCGAACCTGGGCTACCAGGAGTTCGACACCGGGCACGGCAAGCTGTCGGCGCATCTCGATCTGCGCGAGCAGCGCGACGTGGACACCCTGCGCGGGCTGGTGCGCGAGGCCGACGTGTTCTCGCAGGGCTACCGGCCCGGCACATTGGGAATGCGTGGCCTCTCGCCCGAGGAACTGGCGGCGATCCGGCCGGGGCTGGTGTACGTCTCGCTGTGCGCGTTCAGCCATGCCGGCCCATGGGCGTCGCGGCGCGGCTTCGACACCGTGGTGCAGACGGTCAGCGGCATCACCTCCCGCCAGGCCGAGGTGATCCCGGGCAAGGCGCCGGGGCCGCAGTTCTACCCGGTGTCCGCGATCGACTACTGCACCGGTTACCTGATGGCCTTCGGCGCGATGGTCGCGCTGGCGCGGCGGCAGCGCGAAGGCGGCAGCTGGCTGGTGCGCATCTCGCTGGCGCAGGTGGGCAAGTGGATCGTCGACCTGGGCGAAGTGGCCGAGAGCACCGCGCGCGACGCCCCGGCGGAGTTCGCGCCGGAAGAGCTCGAGCGATGGTCCACGGTGACCGAGACGCCATCGGGGCGGCTGCGCCACCTGCGTCCGACCGTTCAGCTCTCGGAGACGCCCCCGTTCTGGGCGCGGCCGTCGGTGCCGCTGGGCTACCACCAGCCGGTGTGGCCGGCGCGGGGGACCACCTAGCCCGCGGCCTCCGGACGGCTGCCGGGTAGACGGCCGTATTGCAATTAAGAATTACTCTCATCTAGACTGACCCGGTCAGATAGCGGAGTCGGGCATGGGTCAGCTCATCGAATTTCCGGTCGTCACGGCAGCCTATCCCTCCGTCGTGGCCAAGCTCGAGCGGCCGGAGTGCGTGCTGCTCGCCGCAATCCGCTGGTGGGTGACGGACCACCTGCGGGGCAGCGATCCGCTTCCGCGGCTATGCCGCTCGATGCAGACAGTGGGGGCGCACGACGCCGCCTTCTCGATCGACCAGCTGATGTCGGTGGTGGCACGCGCCGTGCGCCGGCCGATCACGATCCACTGCCCGCTCTGCAGTACGGTGTCGGAGGACGAGAAGCACCTGCTGCATGCCGCCAGCTTGGCGCAGGCCGGCCCGGGAGACACGGCGGAACGCGCATTGCGCAGTGCCCTGCTGTCGGCTCAGGGCGCGGAATTTGCGCTCGGAACGCTGGAGGGGCTGGGTGCATTGTTCGCACAGGCCGGGCTGCTGTTCCGCCGGCGTCTGGCCGCACTGCGCGGACCGGAGCAGATGGACAGCATCGAGGCCTGGGCGCCGGAGACGGTGGATTGAGCAGCCCAGGCACAGAAGTCGTCGCCGTCAGTCCGGATAGACGATGGTGCGCAGCATGACGCGGCGCTCCTCCGGCCGGTAGTCGCCGGCGCCACGGTGCATCGTCGCGCGCTCATCCCACATCAACACGTCGCCGACCCGCCAGCGATGGTAGTAGACGAAGCGGTCCTGCGTGGCGTGCTCGGCCAGTTCCTCGATCAGCGGCCACGCCTCCTGCTGCGTCATGCCCTCGAAGCCGTAGGTGTGCATCGGGTTGACGAACAGGATCTGCCGCCCGGTGACCGGATGGCGCGTCACCGCCGGCCAGTGCACGTCCTTGTAGACTTTTTCGGTCTTGCCCTTCTCATCGCCATACAGCTTCTCGCCGGCCGGCCCGATGCTGCGCCCGTGCAGCGCGGTGAGGCCCTCGAGCTGCTGCCTGCGCACTTCGGGCAGCGCGTCGTACGCGGCGCGCATGTCAGCGAACATCGTGCCGCCCTTCTCCGACGGCACCTCCCTGGCGTGCAGGATGGCGAGCAGTGGCAGCCGGTCCTCGTAGGTCGAATCGGTGTGCCAGTCGGTGGCGCGCTTGACGCCGTACCAGTCCACCTTGCCGTCCTCCTCGACATTGGTGAGCCAGGAGACCTCCGGGCAGTCGGCGTGGCGGTACTTGATCAGCGCATGCATGCGCGGCGTGCCGAAGCGGCGGCCGAACGCGGCGAGTTCGAGGGCGGTCAGGTCCTGGTCGCGGAACACCAGCACCGGATTATCGGCAAACGCGCGCTGCACCCAGGCGTTCGTCGCGTCGTCCATCGGTTGGGAAAGGTCGATGCCTATTGCTTCCGTGCCCAGCGTCTCGCCGAGGGGGCGGAGTTGCGGTGTGACGGCCATGGCCGATCCTCCGTGGTTTTGCCGCGGAGTATGGGCCGCTGGGTGCGGGGGGCGCAATCGCGTCTCGCCAGCGTCTCCCGTCGCTCCGGGGAGACAGTGGGGAAGGAGCAGGAACCACGAATGGACACGGATGAACAGGGATAGAGCGGGCAAGCCAAGCGGGCTGGCGCGCGACGCGACAGTAATTCGTCGTATCCTCGGCAAGTATGCAGCAGGCGGTTCGGAGAACCTCCGTCGCGCCGGGCGTCCACGGGCTGCGATATTTGCTGAGTGCGACCAGCCCGGTGAACCAGCAACGCGTAGGGGTGCCGGATGCGCGGCGCTGTTTGCCGAGCTGGATCGCCGGTTCAGATAGTAACCGTTGGATGTGGATTTTTGCGCAGCCTTGCAGCTGGTCAGGGAACGACACCGAGCACATTCGCCAGGAGGAGGCAACCTGCCTTGCGTGCCGCAAGCAGCATTCGCGGTGACCACGGACTCGCGGCTGTAAGCGAACTTGGAGCGAAAGGTGGTGCCGGTGGCGGTCAATTAGGTCGTGGATTCATTAACGCGCAGCCAGAGCCAGATTAAAGCGAGTTGGATGAATGCGAAATAGTTGGCTGCGATACGGGGTGAAGCACAGCGCCTCTGTCCGATGCATTGCACCTGGACTATCTGTTCGCAGGCAGTCATATGCTGCGTGATCTGCTACGTGGCGAGGGCATCGCGATCGGTCGGGAGTGGGTCACAAGGATGATGCGGCGGATGGGTATCGAGGCGATCCACCACCGCCCGTATGCGTCAAGATCTGCAGATGGGCACAAGGTTTATCGCATACCTTCGATGGCTCGCGGCTTTGTCTATCTCACGGCGGTGGTGGACTGGTTCAGCCGTCGGTGCTGGCTTGGCGAGTGTCGATCTCAATGGAGGAGGTCGATTTCAGCCTGGACGCAGCAGATGAGGCGCTCGCCCGGCATGGCCGTCCAGGGAACTTCAATACCGACCAAGGCAGTCAGTTCACCAGCGCCTGCTGTCGGATAGCCTGATCAGGATCAGCATAGATGGCCGCGGTCCTGGCACGGCAACGTGTGCGTTGAGCGGCTGGCGTACGAGCAAATACGAAGAAATCTACCTGCGCGCCTACGACAGCGTGGCCGAGGCGCGCGTTCGATCGTGAGAGCGACGGTGTGCCTGAAGTTCGCGGGCCTGTCGCACACCGACCTCAAGGGCGCCGTCAGGCGACAAACGGCTGGTTCAGGCGAACGATCGTAAGGTTCAGCACTGCGGCAAAGCTGACCCAGGCGAGATACGGCGCGAGCAGCACGCTGGCGACAGGCGAGACAGGCGCCAGCACGATCATCGGGGCCAGGATGGAAAGCCAGAGGAATGGCACCTCGATCAGCGCCCAGTCAGGCCGGCGCAGGTTGAAGAACAGCGGAGTCCACAGGATGTTCAGCACGCCGTTCGCCAGAAACAGCCCGACGATCAGCGTGCGGCTGCCGCTGTCGCCGGCGCTGCGCCAGCCAAGGAACGCGGACAGCGAAGCGAGCGCCAGGATCACTGACCAGGCCGGACCGAACAGCCAGTCCGGCGGCTGCCATGCAGGCTTCCTCAGTGCGTAATACCAGGGCGACAGCTCGGTTAGCCAGGCGCCGATGCCGGCGACCGCCACGCCCCAGAGCGCGGCTACGACGATCTCTGCGATCACGCCGAGACGAGGCCCAGCAGGTGCGCCAGATCCTTGAGGAAGATGCGCACATGCGATACCGGGCTCGCCCGTGTCAGCCGCTTGTTCATATAGGAATCCCAGGTCAGGCGCTGCACGTCGCGGTCGCGGCAGATGCTGACGAAGCGCTCCCGCCGGCGATCACTGGAATACCAGAACCGCTGCATGACGCGAAGGATCCAGAATACACGGCCATGTGTGCGCATGAAGCGGCGCCGGGCGATACGCAGCGTGGCAGCCTCGCCGGTCGCCAGAAAGGCATCCGCAGCCTCGGCGGCCAGCCGACCGCCTTCCATGGCGTAGTAAATGCCCTCGCCGGACGCCGGGGCCACCACGCCGGCGGCGTCGCCGGCCACGACGACATCGCGCCCATTGTCCCAGCGCCGCAATGGCCGCAGGGGGATCGGTGCGCCTTCACGACGGATGGTCTCCATCGCGCCCAGGCCCGCCGTCTGACGCAGGGAGCCGACCGCCCGGCGCAGCGAAAAGCCTTTCCGGGCGGTGCCGCAGCCGACGCTGGCCGTGGCGCCGTGTGGAAACACCCAGCCGTAGAAGTCCGGAGACAGGCGTCCCTGGTAGTAGACATCGCAACGCCCACCATCGAAGCCGGATGACGGCGTGCGCACAATCTCGTGATAGGCAAAGACAAACGGCACGCGGTCGCCACGCGGGATGCACTGCGCCGCAACCGCGGATTTGGCACCATCGGCCCCGACGACGACGCGGGCGCGCACCCGCGCCACGTTGCCGGCCTCGCGGACAAGCATGACGGCCGTTCCATCCGGGTCGCGCGTCAGGCGGACGAAACGCCCCAGCCGGCGCACCGCTCCGGATGTGGCGGCGCGCTCGCGCAGAAATTCGTCGAACACCTCGCGGTCCACCATACCGACGAACCCGTTGCCGATCGGCATGTCCACCGTACGCTCGGACGGCGCCACCATGCGCGCCGAGGTGATGCGCGCAGCCAGCAGATGGTCGGGGATGGCGAAGTCGCGGATCAGCCGCGGCGGGATGGCGCCGCCGCACGGCTTGATGCGGCCGCCGCGATCCAGCAACAGCACCGAGCGCCCGCGCCGCGCCAGTTCGTTCGCCGCCGTCGCACCGGCGGGGCCGCCGCCCACCACCACGGCGTCGAATGTCTCGCTCACAGGGCCGGCACCAGCAGCGGACGCAGCGCGATGGCGGTCACCAGCATGCCGAGCACGTAGAGGCTGGTGCCGGTCGCGTTGTACCACGGCGCGCGCTCACGCGGCGCGCGCAGCAGCCGCACCATCAGCAGCAGCTGAACCGCCAGCAGCAGCGCCACCAGGCTGGCGTAGAGCGGGTAGCCCCACGCCATCAGCAGCGCCACCACGGCGAACTGCGGCGCCGCCATCGCCACGCACGCGACCTTGGCAGCGACCTCCGGCGTCAGCAGCACCGGCAGCGAGAAGATGCCGGTCCGGCGGTCACCCTCGACCGACTTGAAGTCGTTCAGTGTCATGATGCCGTGCGCGCCGGCGCTGTACAGCGCGGCCACGACCAGCACGCGCCAGTCCGGCCTCGCCGCGGCCATCACGGCAGCGCCGGTGATCCACGGCAGGCCCTCGTAGCAGGCGGCACAGGCGGTGTTCCCCCACCAGCCGTTGCGCTTCAGCCGCAACGGCGGCGCGCTGTACGCCCAGGCCAGCGCCAGCCCCACCACCGCGGCGCCGAAGCCCCACGGGCCGAGTGCCGCCGCGACCAGCAGCGACAGCGCCGTCCAGCCGATGGCGATATGCAGCCCGCGCCGTCCGGGCACCCGGCCTGACGGGATCGGTCGGTCCGGCTCGTTGATCGCGTCCACGTGGCGGTCGAACCAGTCGTTCACCGCCTGGCTCGTGCCGCAGACCATCGGGCCGGCCAGCACGACACCCAAGCACGATCACCACCCACTGCGGTCGCCTGTCGGCAGGCCGGACGAGACCACGCCGCAGGCAAACGCCCACATCGGCGCGAACCAGGTGATCGGCTTCAGCAGTTCGACGATCGCGCCGACCGAGGCTCGCTCCATGCCCGCAGTTCCCATGCTAGTTGGCCCCCTCGGCCGCCAGATCGCCCAGCCCGTAGCGACGCAGCTTCACGTAGAGGCTCTGTCGGCTCAGCCCCAGCATCTCCGCGGCCGAAGCGCGGTTGTCGCCGGTCAGCTCCAGCGCGGCCTCGATGCACAGGCGCTCGATCACGTCCGTCGCGTCGCGCACCAGATCCTTGAGCGCACGCGGCCGATCAGCTCGGTCAGGTGCTCGAACGACCGGGCTGGCACGCGCTCGCCGGACGCAGCGACCGACAGGCGCCGGCCGACGTCGCGGATGGCGAAGCCGAAGCAGGGCCGGCCGCCGTTCATCACCGTCACCGCGGAGATCTCGACCTCGGCCGGCGCGCCCAACTCGCCGCGCAGCGTCGTGGCGAACAGCCTGACCGATCCGTGCTGGCGCAGATGGGCCAGCAGGATGTCGAGATCGATGCCGGCGCGCCCCAGCCAGCGTTCGAGCGATTCGCCGTGTGCGCGCTCCTCGTTCGGCAGTTGCGCCAGCTCGAGGAAGGCGGCGTTCGCGGTGACCACCCGTCCGTCCTCGCCGGTGACGACGAACGCGTCCGGCGCGCTCTCCATCAGCTTCAGCAGCTTGGTCTTGAGCTTCGGCACCACGGTACCCGCGGGATCGGCGAACGGCGCAGCGACGCGGACCAGGCAGACCACGCCGCCATCGTCGCGGAACAGCGATGCCGACACGACCACCTCGTGATCGCCGTCGGCGAGACGGGCGCGCACGTCGTCTGCACGACCGGAAGCCAGTACGCCGGCCAGAAGCTGCTCGACCGAGCGTGCCGTGTCCCCGGCGAACATCAGCGGCGCGGCAAGCGGGCCGCGCGGCTCCGACCGCGGCGCCGAACAACCGGCGCGCGGCGGGGTTGCTGTCCAGCACGCGCAGGCTGGTGCCGTCGACCAGCAGCACCGCATCCGG
This sequence comes from uncultured Alphaproteobacteria bacterium, assembly GCA_963812075.1. GTDB lineage: Bacteria > Pseudomonadota > Alphaproteobacteria > Acetobacterales > Acetobacteraceae > JAMXLO01. The sequence goes on along the minus strand of CAWETN010000007.1, from coordinate 285,106 downwards.
CGCCATCTGCAACAGCAGCCGGTAGCGCGTCTCGACCTGGCGGATGCGCGCATAATCCCGCTCCATCGACTGCTGGGCGTCCACCAGCCGGCGCTGGAGCGACGACACGGGCCGCTGGTCGCGCCCGAACGCGACGATCCGGCCCGGCACGCCGGCCCGGGACCGCGACGTACAGCACCGGCACGTCAGCGCCGGACACCGCCGGGTGGTTCAGGTGCCGCCACTCGGGTGCCTGCCGCGACGCGGCGTCGGCCAGCAGCATCTCGACCTTCGCCCGCGCTGTCAGCGGTGACGATGTCCGCCCAGCGCCGGCCGTACCAGCGGGCGTGCCCGGCGAGTTCATCAGCGAGGTCCGATGCGGCGATCGCCACGTCGCGGACTGTCTCCGGCCTTGTCGAGGATCAGCGTGATATCGGCGGCGCTGGCGACGAGTACCGCCACCGCCTCGGCATCGAGGTCGTCCCAGGGCGCTCTTCGGGGCTCTGAAAGGCCTTCACGGTCAGCGCGAATTCCGCACCTCGAACATTCGATCCGTCGTCGATCCGCGCGGTTGGCCGTGCGGCTGCCGCCGCCGCGGCAGGATCACTCGGCCGCCGCACGCATCGCCAGCATGTCGGTCGCCATACCCACCGCCGCGGCCGCATCCGCGGCAGCCGCATCGGCGCCGACGCGCCGCGCGAGGTCGGGTAGCTGGAGAAACAGCGGGCCGCCGACCATCACACGCAGTCCGGGATTGCGCGACGCGCGGCGCACCCTGCGGATCAGCAGGACGAGGCGCGCCAGCAGCGTCTCGGAGCCGATCGAGAAGGCTGCGATGTCGATCCAGGACCGGCGCACCGTGTCGATCGGTTCGGCCGGCGAGGCACCCGGGCCGCCAACGACGTGCCAGCCCGAGCGGCGGAAGAATTCGCCCAGCATCAGCAGGCCGAAGGTGTGCTGTTCCCCAGGCGTCGGCATCAGCATCACGGTTTCCGGATCGAAGCGCGCGGCGGCCACTGCCTGGAAGCCCGGCGCCAGCAGGCGCAGCACCTGCTGGAGGCGGCCGGTGGCGATGGTGACCTGCATGAAGTCGGCCCGGTCGGCCAGCCAGAGATCGCCGAGACGGCGCGCCGCACCGGTCAGGACGTCGAGATAGAGCGACTCGGCCGTCGCGCCGCGCGCCTGAAGTTGCTCGATGAATGCGGCGGCGCAGGTCGCGTCCTGGTTGAGCACGAGGCGCACCAGCTCGGCCGTGTCCTGCACCAGCCGCTCCGATGCGGCGGGGCGGGGCGGCGCGGCACGGCGCGCAAGCAGGAGGCGCGGCAGCACCTCGGTCTCGACGACGCGGTTCAGCAGGGCGATCCGCCGATTGGCCTGGCGCAACAGCGTATCGCGCACGTCGGGCTCTCGGCGCACCCGACCGAGGGCGGGAAAGGCAGCGGTCAGAGATGTCCTGGTTTCGTCGGTCCGTTGCTGCATATCAACGACCTGATCGACGAAGGCGGCCATGGTGTTCTCCCCCCGGTCAATTCACTCCCGACAGGCCGCCGTGTCAATCTGAATTTACGTCAACTGACTATTGACACATGCGCCGGACGCACCCTAGCCTTCGTCATGCGCACACCAGCGCAAGGGGAGGGCGGGGTGGAAATCCGTCTGGCCAAAGACGCTCCGAGAGACTTTGTTGGCGCCGAAGTCCGGCGTGGACAGCTGGTTCGCGCTGCCCCGTCGGGAAGCGGAAATCAACTTCGCCCTATCTGTCAACCCATGTTGACGGGCAAGCTGGTGGTCCGCTTCATCGAGGCCGCCGACTGTTGTCCGTGGGACGCAGCCTCGGGCCGGCGCGAGAGGCGCAGGCTGCTGCCGCGCCACGCCGCTCACCGCCCGCTCTACACCCCGGATGAACGCGGCGGCGCGACGAATCGCGTTGGACGCTGGTGCAGGGCGTGCTGGCGCCACTGCAGTTCGCGGTGTTCCTCGTCAGCCTCGGCCTGGTGCTGCGCTATCTCGGCACCGGCCACGGCCTTGCGCTCGCCACCGCCTCGGTCGTGGTCAAGACGCTGGTGCTCTACGCCATCATGGTCACCGGCTCGATCTGGGAACGGGCGGTCTTCGGTCGCTACCTGTTCGCGCCGGCCTTCTTCTGGGAAGACGTGGTCAGCATCCTGGTGCTGGCGCTGCACACCGCCTATCTGGTCGCGCTGTCGTCGGGCGCGGTCGACGCCGAGCGGCAGATGTGGCTGGCGCTCGCCGCCTACGCCACCTACGTCGTCAACGCCACGCAGTTCCTGCTGAAGCTGCGCGCCGCGCGGCGCGACACCGGCGCCATGGTCGCCCTCGACCGTTGCTGGAAGCCACGTCGTGAACGACGCTGCCGCGGCCGTTCCGACCGACGCGATGGATGGCTGCGCCGAACATCCGGTCCTGCGCGAGCGCGGTCAGCGCGAGGTCTTCTGCGGCCTGACCGGCATCGTCTGGCTGCATCGCAAGATCCAGGACGCGTTCTTCCTGGTCGTCGGTTCGCGCACCTGCGCGCACCTGATCCAGTCGGCTGCGGGCGTGATGATCTTCGCCGAGCCGCGCTTCGCCACCGCGATCATCGACGAGCGCGATCTGGCCGGGCTGGCGGACGCGAACGACGAACTCGATCGCGTCGTGACGCAGCTGCTGGAGCGGCGGCCTGACATCAAGCTGCTGTTCCTGGTCGGCTCCTGCCCGTCGGAGGTCATCAAGCTCGACCTGACGCGCGCGGCGCAGCGCCTGGGACAGCGGCTTCGCGCCCGCATGTCCGGGTGCTGGCCTATTCCGGCAGCGGGATCGAAACGACCTTCACGCAAGGCGAGGATGCCTGCCTGGCCGCGCTGGTGCCCGGCCTGCCGGCTGACCGCGGAACGCCGAGCTTGCTGGTGGTCGGCGCGCTGGCCGATGTCGTCGAGGATCAGTTTGCGCGCCTGTTCGACGCGCTCGGCGTCGCCCCGGTGCGCTTCCTGCCGACGCGGCGCGCCGCCGACCTGCCCCGGTCGGGCCAGACACGCGCTTTCTGCTGGCGCAGCCGTTCCTGGCGACACGGCGCGCGCGCTGGAGGAGCGCGGCGCGAGACGGATCGCCGCGCCCTTCCCGCTGGGCGCCGAAGGCACCACGCTCTGGCTGCGCGCCGCCGCAGATGCGTTTGGCGTCGACGCCCGAGCGCTTCGAGGCCGTCACGGCGCATGCCGCGACGGCGTGCGCCGGCACGCGCTCGCGCGGCATCGCGACCGGCTGGCCGGCAAGCGCATCTTCCTCTTCCCCGATTCGCAGCTCGAGATCCCGCTGGCGCGCTTCCTCGCGCGCGAACTGTCGATGCACATCGTCGAGGTCGGAACGCCGTATCTGCACCGCCAGCATCCTGGCGCGAGGAACTCGCGCTGCTGCCCGCGCATGCCGCGCTCAGCGAAGGTCAGGACGTCGAGCGGCAACTCGACCGCTGCCGGCGCGCGCGACCCGATCTCGTCGTGTGCGGCCTGGGTCTGGCGAATCCGCTCGAGGCCGAGGGCCTGACCACGAAATGGTCGATCGAACTGCTGTTCACGCCGATCCAGGGCTACGAACAGGCCGGCGACCTCGCCGAGCTGTTCGCCCGGCCGCTGATGCGTCGCACGCGGCTGGCGGTCTGAGGGCATGAAGCTCACGCTCTGGACCTACGAAGGGCCGCCGCATGTCGGCGCGATGCGTGTCGCGACCGCGATGCAGGGACTGCACTACGTGCTGCACGCGCCGCAGGGCGACACCTATGCCGACCTGCTGTTCACCATGATCGAGCGCCAGGCGAAGCGGCCGCCGGTCACCTACACGACGTTCCAGGCGCGCGACCTCGGCGGCGACACCGCGGAGTCTGTTCAAGAACGCGGTGCGCGAAGCCTACGAGCGGTTCCAGCCGCAGGCGCATGCTGGTCGGTGCGTCATGCACGGCGGAACTGCTGCAGGACGATCCCGGCGGCCTTGCCCGCGCGCTGGGCCTGCCGATCCCGGTGGTGGCGGTGGAACTGCCGGCCTACCAGAAGAAGGAGAACTGGGGCGCGGCGGAGACCTTCTACCAGCTGGTCCGCGCGCTCGCGCGCACCCGCGACGCGCCCGGTCCGCCGGCGCGCGGCCACGCTGCAACCTGCTGGGTCCCGACCGCGCTCGGCTTCCGCCATCGCGACGACGTGGCCGAGATCACCCGACTGCTGGAGCGTCTCGGCGTCGACGTGAGCGGTGACCGCGCCGCTGGGCGCCACGCCGGCCGACCTGGCGCGTCTCGGCGAGGCGGACTTCAACGTCGTGCTCTACCCCGAGATCGCGCGGCTGGCGGCGCAGTGGCTGCAGCGCACCTACGGGCAGCCGATGACGAAGACGGTGCCGATCGGCGTCGGCGCGACGCGCGACTTCATCGTCGAAGTGGCCGACGCTGGCCGGTGTCGATCCGGCGCCGGTGCTGGGCGCGGCCGAGATCGCGGCTGCCGTGGTACTCGCGCTCGGTCGACTCGACCTATCTGACCGGCAAGCGGGTCTTCATCTTCGGCGACGCCACGCACGCCATCGCCGCGGCGCGCATCGCCGCGGAAGAGCTTGGCTTCAAGGTCGTCGGGCTGGGCACCTATGCGCGCGAATTCGCCCGCGAGGTGCGCGAGGCGGCGAAGCGCCACGGCGTCGAGGCGCTGATCACCGACGACTATCTGGAAGTCGAGGCGAAGGTCGCCGAGCTGCAGCCGGAACTGGTGCTGGGCACGCAGATGGAGCGGCACATCGCCAAGCGTCTCGGCATTCCCTGCGCGGTCATCTCGGCGCCGGTGCACGTGCAGGATTTCCCGGCGCGCTATTCGCCGCAGATGGGCTTCGAAGGCGCCAACGTGATCTTCGACACCTGGGTGCATCCGCTGATGATGGGCCTGGAAGAGCATCTGCTGGCGATGTTCCGCGACGATCCGGAATTCCACGACGGCGGCCGGCGCCGTCGCATCTGGGCGAGAGCGCACCGCGGTGCCGCGTCGAAGCCGCCGAGAGCGTCGGTCTGGCTGGGACAGCGCGGCCGAGAAGGAACTGAAGAAAATTCCGTTCTTCGTGCGCGGCAAGGCGCGCCGCAACACCGAGCGTTTCGCCCTCGAACGCGGCCTGCCGACCATCACTCTGGAAACCCTGTACGATGCCAAAGCGCACTACGGCCGCTGACCGCACGCCCTGTGCGGGTCGTCGTCGTGACGATGGACAGTCACCTCGGCGGAGCGCTCGGGCGCGCCGCAGCCACGCTGAAGCGCGAGCTGCCGAACCTGGACCTGGCGATGCACGCGGCCGACGAATGGAGCGGCGATCCGGCGGCGCTGGCCGCATGCCACGACGACATCGCCTGCGCCGACATCGTCATCGCGACGATGCTGTTCCTCGACGAGCACATCCGCGCGGTCCTGCCGGCGCTGGCGGCCCGGCGGGAGCGACTGCGACGCGATGCTGTGCTGCATGTCCGCCGGCGAGGTCGTGCGACTGACCCGCGTCGGTCGCTTCGACATGAGCGACCGAGGCGGCGGGCGCTGGCAGCCTGGCTGAAGCGGCTGCGCGGCAAGAGCAGGACGGGCTCCAGCGCGGCGCGGCCAGATGGCGATGCTGCGCCAGCTGCCGCAGACTGCTGCGCTTCATCCCCGGCACCGCGCAGGACATGCGCGCCTATTTCCTGACACTGCAATACTGGCTCGCCGGCTCGGAAGAGAACATGGCCAACATGGTCCGGCATGCTGGTCGATCGCTACGCCGACGGGCCGCGTGCGCATTGCGCGGTCGCTGCGGCGGCGGCGCCGGTCGAATATCCCGGAGATCGGCGTTTATCACCCGCGCGCGCGCGGTCGCATCGTCGAGCGCGTCGAGCAGCTGCCGCGCGCGTCGCGGTCCGCACGGCCGGTCGGCGTGCTGCTGATGCGATCCTATGTGCTGTCCAGCAACGCCGCGCACTACGACGGCGTGATCGCGGCACTCGAAGCGAAGGGACTGCAGCGTCGATCCCGGCCTTCGCCAGCGGGCTCGACCAGCGCGACGGCGGTCGAGCGCTACTTCATGCACGACGGTCGCGGCAACGGTCGACGCGGTGGTCTCGCTGACCGGCTTCTCGTCTGGTCGGCGGCCCTGCCTACAACGACGCGCACGGCTGCCGAGGACACTGCTGGCGCGAGCTCGACGTGCCGTACATCGCCGCGCATCCGGTCGAATTCCAGACGCTCGAGCAATGGCAGGGCGATCCGACGCGGCCTGCTGCCGGTCGAGGCCACCATGATGGTGGCGATCCCGGAACTCGACGGCGCGATCGGCCCGATGACGTTCGGCGGACGCTCGGCGCGATGCCGGCGACGACAAGCGCGCGCGACATGGTCCAGCACGCGCGAGCGGACGGCGATGCTGGCGGCGCGCGTCGCGCGGCTGGTCGCGCTGCGCCGCAGGTCGCGCGCCGAGCGGAAGATCGCGCATCGTGCTGTTCAACTTCCCGCCGAACGCCGGGGCGGTCGGCACGCGCGGCCTATCTGTCGGTGTTCGAATCGCTGTTCAACACGCTGCGCGGCATGGCGGCTGCCGGCTACCGGTCGATGTGCCCGACAGTGTCGATGCGCTGCGCGACGCGATTGCTCGGCGGCAACGCGGCGCGCTTCGGCGCCGAGGCCAACGTTGCCGCACGGATGCCGACGGACGATCACGTGCGGCGCGCAGCGCTGGCTGCGACGAAATCGAGGCGCAATGGGGCCCGGCGCCGGGCCGGCACCAGACCGACGGCGCGTCGCTGTTCGTGCTGGGCGAGCGCTTCGGCAACGTGTTCGTCGGCATCCAGCCGGCGTTCGGCTACGAAGGCGATCCGATGCGCCTGCTGTTCGAGCGCGGCTTCGCTCCGACGCATGCGTTCTGCGCCTTCTATCGCTGGATCGCGCGAGGACTTCGGCGCCGATGCGGTGCTGCATTTCGGCACGCATGGCGCGCTGGAATTCATGCCGGGCAAGCAGGCCGGACTGTCGGGCGAGTGCTGGCCCGACCGGCTGATCGGCGACCTGCCGAACTTCTATCTCTACGCCTCGAACAATCCGTCCGAAGGCACCATCGCCAAGCGCCGCTCGGCCGCGACCCTGATCAGCTATCTGACGCCGCCGGTGGCGCATGCCGGACTGTATCGCGGCCTCCTGGACCTGAAGGCGTCGCTCGATCGCTGGCGGCGGCTGCCGCCGGACGACGATGCGGCGCAGCGCGACCCGCTGGCGTGCGCTGATCCAGGCGCAGGCAGTGGCCGTGGACCTCGCCGAGGCCGAGCCGGCCTGGACGGGTGACGATGCGGAAGCGATCGACCGTCTTGCCGGCGAACGTGCTGGAACTCGAATACACGCTGATCCCGCATGGCCTGCACGTTGTCGGCGAGAGCGCACCGAACGCGGAGCAGCGCGCGGTCGATGCTGCGACGCCGCGCGGCGGTGAGCGGATGCGCGGCCGGAGCGGTGCGCGCGCCTCGACGCGATCTGCTGGCTCGACCGATCCACGAGATCCCGGCTCATCGCTGCATGCGCTCGACGGCGGCTATCGTGCGGCCTGCACCGGGCGGCGATCTGCTGCGCACCACCGACGTCCTGCCGACCGGGCGCAACCTGCATGGCTTCGATCCGTTCCGCATTCCGAGCGCCTTCGCCGTGCGCGACGGCGCGCAGCAGGCCGAGCGGCTGCTGGCGCGGCACCGCGAGGACAGCGGCGCACTGCCGGAGACCGTCGCCATCGTGCTGTGGGGCACCGACAATCTGAAGACCGAGGGCGGCCCGATCGCGCAGGTGCTGTGGCTGATCGGCGCCGAGCCGCGCTTCGACAGCTATGGGCGCCTCGCCGGCGCGCGCCTGCTGCCGCTCGCGACATTGGGTCGGCCGCGCATCGATGTCGTTGCCACGCTGTCGGGCATCTTCCGCGACCTGCTGCCGTTGCAAACGAAACTGCTTGCCGAGGCGGCGCTTCTGGCGGCCGGCGCGGACGAACCGGTCGAACAGCAACTTCGTCCGCAAGCACGCGCTGGACTTCCAGGCGGCGCACGGCGGCAGCATCGAAGACGCGGCGCTGCGCGTGTTCGGCAACGCCGACGGTGCCTATGGCGCCAACGTCAATCACCTCGTCGGCAACGGCGCCTGGAACGACGAAGACGAACTGGCCGAGGCGTTCGTGCGGCGCAAGGGCTTTGCCTATGGCGCATCGGGCGCGCCGCGGCGGCACGATGCGGTGCTGCAGCACGTGCTGGCGAACGTCGATGTCGCCTATCAGAACCTCGATTCGCTCGAACTCGGCGTGACGACCGATCGATCACTACTTCGACACGCTCGGCGGCATCAGCCGTGCGGTGCGGCGTGCGCGCGGCGGCGCGGCGGCGCCGGTCTATATCGGCGACCAGACGCGCGGCGAAGGCACGGTTCGCACGATCGCCGAGCAGGTCGCGCTGGAAACCCGGACGCGTGTGCTCAATCCGAAATGGTACGAGGGCATGCTGAAGCACGGCTACGAAGGCGTTCGCGAGATCGAAGCGCACGTGACCAACACCCTGGGCTGGTCGGCGACCACCGGCGAGGTGGCGCCCTGGGTCTATCGAGCGGCTGTCGGAAACCTTCGTGCTCGACCCCGACGATGCGCGAGCGGCTGGCGGCGCTGAATCCGACCGCCTCGGCGAAGATCGCCAACCGGCTGATCGAAGCGCACGAGCGGAACTACTGGTCGCCCGAGCGACTGCGATGCTGGACGCCCTGCGTCGCGCCGGCGAGGACCTGGAAGACCGGCTCGAAGGCGTCGGCCTGGAGGTGGCAGCATGACAGTCGATACGGCGCATCCCCGCGCGCGGCGACGGCGAGGGCAGCGTGCAGGTCCAGATGGATCCCACGATCCAGATCGGCAACGCGCAAGGTGTTCGCGGTCTACGGCAAGGGTGGTATCGGCAAGAGCACGACGTCGTCCAACCTGTCGGTCGCATTCTCCAAGCTCGGCAAGCGCGTGCTGCAGATCGGCTGCGATCCGAAGCACGATTCCACCTTCACGCTGACCAAGCGGCTGGTGCCGACGGTGATCGACGTCCTGGAGTCGGTGGATTTCCACGCCGAAGAACTGCGCGTCGAGGACTTCGTCTACCAGGGCTACAACGGCGTGATGTGCGTCGAGGCGGGCGGACCGCCGGCGGGCACCGGATGCGGCGGCTATGTCGTCGGCCAGACCGTGAAGCTGCTGAAGGAGCACCATCTGCTCGAAGACACCGACGTCGTGATCTTCGACGTGCTGGGCGACGTGGTCTGCGGCGGCTTTGCCTCGCCACTGCAGCATGCCGACGCGGGCGCTGATCGTCACCGCCAACGATTTCGACTCGATCTTCGCGATGAACCGCATCGTCGCGGCGATCGAGGCCAAGTCGCGCAACTACGAGGTGCGGCTGGGCGGCGTGATCGCCAATCGCAGCGCCGACACCGACCAGATCGACAAGTTCAACCAGCGGACCGGACTGCAGACGCTGGCGCACTTCCCCGACCTCGACGTGATCCGCCGTTCCCGCCTGAAGAAGTCGACGCTGTTCGAGATGGAACCGTCGCCGGAGCTCGAGGCGGTGCAGAACGAATACCTGCGCCTGGCAGCGATGCTGTGGGAGGGCACCGAGCCGCTGGAAACGCGGCCGATGAAGGATCGCGACATCTTCGACCTGCTGGGATTCGACTGATGCCGACCCTTACCTACCAGTCGCGCCGGGGCGAACTGCTGGAGTATTTCGACCGCACCGCGGTCGAGGCGTGGAGGCGGCTGACGTCGGACGCGCCGGTGAACCGCATCCGCGCCACGGTGCGCGCCGGGCGCGACGAGATGCGGCGGACGCTGCTGCGATGGCTGCCGGACGACCTGCGCGGCGCGCGCGTGCTCGACGCCGGCTGCGGCACGGGTGCGCTGGCGGTCGAAGCGGCGCGGCGCGGTGCGCAGGTGATCGCGGTCGACCTTTCGCCGACGCTGATCGCCCTGGCGCGCGAGCGTCTGCCACATGATCTGCGACCACGGCACCATCGAGTTCGTGGTCGGCGACATGCTGGACCCGACGCTTCGGGCGATTCGACTACGTCGTCGCGATGGACTCGCTGATCCACTACCGGCCGGACGACATGGTGCGTGTGCTGTCGCGACTTGCGGAGCGCTGCCTGCACGTCACTGCTGGTGACATTCGCGCCCCGCACGACCGGCGCTCGCCGTCATGCACGCCGTCGGGCGGCTGTTTCCGCGCGGCGATCGCGCGCCGGCGATCGAGCCGGTACGCGAAGGCACGCTGAGACAGCGGATCGGCAGCGATCCCGCGCTCGCCGGATGGCGCGCCCAGCGCACACATCGCGTGGCGCGCGGCTTCTACATCTCGCAGGCGCTGGAGGTCACCCCCCGGTGAGCGCGCTCGGCACACGGCTGGCGCGGACCTGGACGCATGTCGGCACGCGCTTCCTGCCGTTCGCCGACGCTGCAACTCCCGAACTGCCGCTGGGCCGTCTGCTGCGCCTGTCGCTGTTCCAGGTTTCGGTCGGCATGGCGGTCGTGCTGCTGATCGGCACGCTGAACCGCGTGATGATCGTCGAGCTCGGCGTCCCGGCCTGGCTGGTCGCGGTGATGATCTCGCTGCCGCTGGTGTTCGCGCCGTTCCGCGCGCTGATCGGCTTCCGTTCCGACACGCACCGCTCGGTGCTCGGCTGGCGCCGCGTGCCGTTCTATCTGGATGGGCACGCTGCTGCAGTTCGGTGGCTTCGCGATCATGCCGTTCGCGCTGATCGTGCTGTCCGGCGATACGAACGGCCCGGTGGTCATCGGCCAGATCGGCGCCGCGCTGGCGTTCCTGCTGGTCGGCGCCGGGCTGCACACGACGCAGACCGTCGGGCTGGCGCTGGCCACCGATCTTGCGCCGCCGCACGCGCATCCGCGTGTCGTGGCCCTGCTGTGCATGATGCTGCTGCTGGGCATGGTCGGCGGTGCGTTGAGCTTCGGCGTGCTGCTGGCGCATTTCAGCGAGATCCGGCTGATCCAGGTGGTGCAGGGCACCGCGCTCGCCACCATGGTGCTGAACGTCGCCGCACTGTGGAAGCAGGAGGCGCGCAATCCCTCGCTCACCGCGCGCGACCGCGCGCATCCGAGCTTCGGCGAGGCGTGGCGCGAATTCAGCCGCACACCGCAGGGGACGCGGCGACTGGTGGCGCTCGGGCTGGGCACCGTCGCATTCAGCATGCAGGACATACTGCTGGAGCCATACGGCGGCCAGGTACTGCACCTCGCGGTCGGCACGACGACGATCCTCAGCGCCGTCCTGGCCTCGGCGGGATTGAGCGGCTTCGGTGTCGCCGCGCGGCAGTTGGGCCGCGGCGCCGATCCGTATCGGCTCGCCGCGGTCGGCACACTGATCGGCCTCGTGGCGTTCAGCACGATCATCTTTGCCGCACCGCTGGAATCGCTGGTGCTGTTCGCCGCCGGCACGGCCCTGATCGGCTTCGGCGCCGGACTGTTCGCGCACTGCACGCTGACCGCGGCGATGGGCACCGCACGCCCTGGCCAGATCGGCCTGGCGCTGGGCATCTGGGGCGCGGTGCAGGCATCGGCTGCCGGGGCGGCGGTGGCCGCCGGCGGATTGATCCGCGACGGCGTATCGCTGCTGGCGAGCAACGGCTCGCTGGGCCAGGCGCTGGCCGGACCCGCCACCGGCTATTCCGTCGTCTACCACATCGAGATCGCCTTGCTGTTCGCGACGCTGGTCGCGGTCGGCCCGCTGGTGCGCCGTGTCGAAGTCCGCGCGCGCGGCACCGGTTTCGGGTTCGGCGAACTTCCTTCTGATCCGCTCAGTCTATCGAGGTGATGTCATGCAGGCTGGAGCCATCACGGGTTACATCGACGTGGCGCAGGTCGCGCTCTATGCGTTCTGGATCTTCTTCTTTGGTCTGATCATCTACCTGCGCAAGGAGGACAAGCGGGAAGGCTATCCGCTGATCTCCGACCGCGCGGACGGGGCGCGCCTCGACGGTTGGCCGCGGATGCCGACGCCAAAGACGTTTCTGTTGCCGCAGGGCGGCATCGTGACGGCACCGCGGGAGGAGCCGCCACAGCCGGCCTTCGACGCCGTGCCGGTCGCCGGATGGCCCGGTGCGCCGCTGCAGCCCATCGGCAATGCGATGCTGGCCGGTGTCGGCCCGGCGGCCTCAGCGCTGCGCGCCGATACGCCCGACCTGACGTTTGAAGCCGGCGAGCACCGCGTGGTGCCGCTGCGCGTGGCAACCGATCATTCGATCGACGCGGAAAGCCCCGACCCGCTGACCATGGAGGTTGTCGGCGCCGACGGTGTCGTGGGCGGCATAGTGACCGACCTCTGGATCGATCGGGCCGAGACGGTGATCCGCTATCTGGAGGTGACGCTTGCCGCCGGCCCCTCCGTGCTGCTGCCGATGCCGCTGGCAAAGCTGGACACAAAGACGCGGCGGATCGTCGTGAAGTCCATTCTCGGCGCACAGTTTGCCGATGTGCCGCAACTTGCGCATCCGGACCAGGTGACGCTGCGCGAGGAGGACCGCATCGCGGCCTTCTACGCCGGTGGCAACCTGTTCGCCGAGCCGCGCCGGCTGGAGCCGCTGCTGTGAACGAGCACGACTACGAGCCGATCCCGGGACTGCCGGCGCCGCTGCCGCCAGGCGAAAGCATCCTGTGGCAAGGCGCGCCTTGCTGGCGGAGCATGGCCCTGCGCGCGATGCGGGTGCGTCAGTTCGCGATCTATTTTGCCATCCTTGCGGCATGGGGGGTACTCGGCGGGCTGTCTTCCGGGACACCCGCACTGGATGTCGCCCTGTCCACCCTCCGGCTCGGCGCGCTTGCGGTACTGGCTCTGGCACTGCTGGCCTTGTTCGCCTGGCTCGTGGCGCGGACCACGCTCTACACGATCACCAGTCGGCGCGTAGTGATGCGCGTCGGCATCGCGCTGCCGATGACACTGCAGATTCCGTTCGGCAGGATCCACAGCGCCGATCTGCGTTCGTGGGCCGACGCCACCGGCGACATTTCGCTGACGCTGAGTGCCGGGGAGCGCGTCGCCTACCTGGTGCTGTGGCCACATACCCGGCCATGGAAGATCGCGCGGCCACTGCCGACGCTTCGGGCCGTCGCCGACGCCACCTCGGTCGCTCGCATTCTCGGCCGCGCGCTGGCCGCCTCCGCCGCACAACTGGCGAAGAGCGTGGCGGCAGCCCCGCCGGGCGAGGCCGTAGCCGGTGTACAGCTTCCGGCAGCCGCCTGACGGAGACCGAAATGAGCCACGCATCATCGGCACCATCGTTCCCGCGCGGCGCCCTGTTGGCCGCCGGCGCCGCCATCGCATTGTCCATCGCGCTTGCCGCCGCTGGCCGCATGAGCGGTGCGGCCAACAGCGAGCCCACAGCCGCACCGGTGATCGACCGGCAGCTGCTGTTCAAAGATCTGCCCAATGGCGGCATCGCGGTGTTCGACGCAAACCACCCTGGCGCGCCCATCGACACCTTTGCGCCGGAGACCAACGGCTTCCTGCGCGCCACGATGCGGGGGCTCGCGCGACAGCGGCTGCGGCAATCGGAAGGCGCCGAAACCCCGTTCCGCCTGACCGAGTGGGCCGACGGGCGACTGACGCTGACCGATCCCGCGACCGGCCGGCGGGTGGAGATGGAGGCGTTCGGCATCACCAACGAGTCGGTGTTCGCCAGGCTGCTGACCGCGCGGCCGGCAACGCCATGATACGCCTGGACGTGCCCTGCATCGTCGATATCGAGCATACGGCCGAAAGCCTGCATGCCCATGCAATTCCGGAGGGCATCGCGATCCACCCTGGCGACACAGTGTTGGTGCGCGGCGCGCCGTCGGGCATCGGCTTCGGCCAGCGTGCGCGCATCGAGTGCGTGGCGACCGTGATGCGCGCCGGCGTGTTCGGCCGCTGGCAGGCGAAGCTGAGCGGACTGCTCGCGCTTGGCGAACTCTTCGAGGTCGGCTTTCAGCCGAAGGAGCCGTGATGAACACCCCAAGGCCGATCAGCGAGACCACGAAGCTGGCGCAGCGCGACACGGTGCTGAGCCCGCGCTTCTACACCACCGACTTTGCCGCGATGGACCGGCTGGATGTGACGCCGGTGCGCGCGGAGTGGGACGCGCTGATGGCCGAGTTCGCGCGCGACGCCAACAGGGGCCACTTCATCCGCAACGCCGACTTCGACCTCGACCTGTCCTCGCTGCCGGATGATCTGCGCGAGGAGTTCATCGACTTCCTGGTCAGCTCGGTGACGGCGGAGTTCTCCGGCTGCATCCTGTACGCCGAGATCACGCAAGCGGGTGAACAACCCCGACATCCGCGACTGGTTCGGCTACATGAGCCGCGACGAGGCACGGCATGCCGGATTCATCAACGACACGCTGAAGGATTTCGGCGTCGGCGTCGATCTGAGCTTCCTGACCAAGGTGAAGAAATACACCTACTTCCAGCCGAAGTTCATCTTCTACGCCGTCGTACCTGTCGGAGAAGATCGGCTACGCGCGCTACATCTCGATCTTCCGCCAGCTCGAACGCCATCCGGACAAGCGGTTCCACCCGATCTTCAAATGGTTCCGCGAGTGGTGCAACGACGAATTCCGCCACGGCGAGGCGTTCGCGCTGATCATGCGCGCCAATCCGCGCGTGCTGAGCGGCATCAACCGGCTGTGGATCCGCTTCTTCCTGCTCGCCGTATTCGCCACGATGTACGTGCGCGACCACGACCGCCCGGTGTTCCATGCCGCGCTCGGCCTGGACCCGACCGAGTACGACATGCAGGTGTTCCGCATCACCACCGAGATCTGTCGGCAGGTGTTTCCGGTCACGCTGGACGTGGACAACCCGCGCTTCCTGGCCGGCCTCGAGCGGTTGCGCCGCACCGGCGAACGCATCGCCGCGGCGAAGGCGCAGCGCGGCGTCGGCGGCGCGCTGAAGCGCGTGGCACTCGCGGCGAGCGCGGGCGTGACGATCGCCCGGCTGTTTCTGCTGCGGCCGAGCCGGCACGCGCTGCCGGCGCAGGTCCGCATGGCGCCGGCCTGGTAGCGCGATGGCGCAGTATCGCTTTCCCCGCCCTGCACGGGCTGCTGATCTGGTGGTTCAGCACGGCGCTGATCCTGTTCCTCGACGGACTGCCGCAACGCACCTTCCGCTGGAGCATGACCGGCGCCACTATCGTGCTGCTGGCAGCGCTGTATGGGTTGGCGGCCAGCGCCACGGACACCAGCGTCACTCGGCGCCTATACCGGCTTCACCAGCGGCGTACTGGTCTGGGCGTGGCTGGAGATCAGCTTCTACATCGGCTACCTCACCGGGCCGCGCAGGCACCACTGCCCGCATGGCTGCCATGGCTGGCGGCATCTGATGCACGCCGTGCAGGCGAGCCTGTATCACGAGATCGCCGTGCTGGTGCTGGCCGGTGCGGTCGTCGCGCTGACGTGGAACCGCAGCAACGGGTTCGGCCTGTGGACCTTCGTCGTGCTGTGGTGGATGCACCAGAGCGCACGGCTGAACGTCTTCCTGGGCGTCAGCAACCTGAATGCCGAATTCCTGCCGCAGCATCTCGATCATCTTCGGAGCTTCTTCGTCCACCGGCCGATGAACCTGCTGTTCCCGTTCTCGGTCACATTGTCGACCCTGGCCGCGCTGCTGCTGGCACAACGGGCACTGGCCGTGGCCGACGATCCGTTCCGTGCAACGGGATTCGCCCTGCTGGCGACGCTGATGGTGCTGGCGATCCTGGAACACTGGTTCCTGGTGCTGCCGATCTCGGTGACACGGCTGTGGAATGCGATGTGGCAATGGAGCCTGGGCGCGCGCAGCGCGCGCGCGAAGCCGGTGCGAGCGGCACCGGTGGCGGTGTCAAGGGAAGTGACGATAGGGGGACGTCCATGAACTACGAAGTCGTTCTTTCGCGGACAGCTCGACGGACTGCGCCGCGAAGGCAACTACCGGGTGTTCGCCGATCTGCAGCGGCACGCCGGCGCCTTCCCGCGGGCGACGCATTATCGCGAGCGCAACCGTGCGCCTGTCACCGTGTGGTGCTCCAACGACTATCTCGGCATGGGCCAGCACCCGGCGGTGCTGGCGGCGATGCACGAGGCGCTGGACTGCTGCGGCGCGGGCGCCGGCGGCACGCGCAACATCGCCGGTACCAATCACTACCACGTCCTGCTCGAGCAGGAGCTGGCGGACCTGCACGGCACCGAATCCGCGCTGCTGTTCAACTCGGGCTACATGTCCAACTGGGCAACGCTCAGCACCATCGCGGCGCGACTGCCGGACTGCGTCGTGCTGTCCGACGAAGCCAACCATGCCTCGATGATCGAAGGCGTGCGGCACAGCCGCGCCGAGAAGCGGATCTTCCGCCACAATGATCCCGATGATCTGGCGCGCCAGCTCGCCGCGCTCGATC
This sequence comes from uncultured Alphaproteobacteria bacterium, assembly GCA_963812075.1. Lineage (GTDB taxonomy): Bacteria > Pseudomonadota > Alphaproteobacteria > Acetobacterales > Acetobacteraceae > JAMXLO01. The sequence continues at coordinate 268,677 of CAWETN010000007.1, read as the reverse complement.
CCGCGAGACCGAAGCTGGTGGCGTTCGAATTGGTCTATTCGATGGACGGCGACATCGCACCGATCGGCCGCCTGTGCGACGTGGCCGACGCTTACGGTGCGATGACGTTCCTCGACGAAGTGCACGCGGTCGGGCTGTACGGCCACCGTGGCGGCGGCATCAGCGAGCGCGACGGCGTGGCGGATCGGCTCACCGTGATCGAGGGCACGCTCGCCAAGGCGTTCGGCGTCATTGGCGGTTATATCGCGGGGACGGCGGCGATGTGCGACTTCGTGCGCAGTTTCGCCTCCGGCTTCATCTTCACCACCGCGCTGCCGCCGGCGGTTGCCGCCGGCGCGCTCGCCAGCGTCCAGCACCTGAAGGCCAGTGCGGTCGAACGGGCGCGGCAGCAGAACCGCGTCTCGCTGCTGCGGCGGCGGCTGAGCGAGATCGGCGTGCCGCACTACGACAATCCCAGCCATATCGTGCCGGTGATGGTCGGCGACCCGGTGCTCTGCAAGGCGATCAGCGACCGCCTGATGGACGAGTTCGCGATCTACGTGCAGCCGATCAACTACCCCACCGTGCCGCGCGGCACCGAGCGGCTGCGCATCACGCCCTCGCCGCTGCATACCGACGCCGACATTGCGCATCTGGTGGATGCGCTGTCGGTCATCTGGTCCGGCCTCAGCCTGCGGCGTGCAGCCTGAGAGGAAACCTCGTTCGGTTCTGAAAAAGGAGCTGCCAACAGTGCCTATGCGCGACGACAACAGAGCCACCAGGCGAAACATCATGCTGGCCGCACTGGCCAGCGCCGGGAGTGCCGCGGCCGCCCGACGGGCCCAGGCGCAGGAGAAGATCGCCCAGGCGGTGGTGCAGTATCAGAAGACGCCGAAGAACGGGCAGATGTGCAGCACCTGCGTCAACTTCGAGCCGCCGACCGCGTGCAAGATCGTCACGGGTACCATCGACCCGAACGGCTGGTGCCTGGTCTACGCGCCGAAGACGTAGCCCGCCGCCGCGGCTACTGCGCGGGCAGTGGCTCCGGGTTCGGCGACAGCGTGCGCAGATAGGCGATGATATCCGCCCGGTCCTTCGGATCGGGCGCGCCGGCGAAGGTCATCTTGGTACCCGGCGCGTAGGCACTCGGCTTCTTCAGCCATTCGTACAGTTCGTCGTAGGTCCACGGGCCCTGCTTGCTCTTCAGCGCCTCGGAGTAGGCATAGCCTTGCATATGCGCGTGCGGCGCACCGACGATGCCATACAGGTTCGGTCCGACGCCGGCCTTCCCGCCTTCGTTGAAGGTGTGGCAGGCGAAGCAGGCGAACTTCATGGTATCCGCCTGGCCACGCTTCGGATCGGCGCTTGACAGCAGGCTGGCGACGGGCGGATCGGCGCCGGCCGCCGGCTGTGCCGCCGCGGTCCCCGGAGCAGCGCCCGCGGCCGGTTCCTCGGTGGGCGACGGCAGCGGTTCGGGATGCGCCGACAGCATGTGCAGCCAGTCGATGACGTTGGCGCGCTCCTGCGCGTTGGTGATGCCGGCGAAGGCCATGCGCGTGCCAGGGGCATAGGCGCTTGGCTTGTTGAGCCACTCGTTCAGCTCGTCATACGTCCACGGCCCCTGCTTACCCTTGAGCGCCGTCGAGTAGTTGAACCCCCGCATGTGGCCGTGCGGAGCGCCCAGGATGCCGTACAGGTTGGGCCCGACGCCCGCCTTGCCGCCTTCGTCGAAGCTATGGCACGCGGCGCAGACCCGCTTGGCGTAGGCCTCGCCGGCCGCGGGATCTGCCTTGGCCAGCAACGGCGCGATCGGCGGCAGCGCCGCGGTCTGCGGCGGCCCAGGTGCAGCCGTCTGCGCGACCTCGATCCTGATCGCAGTCTGCTTCGGCACGGTCTCGCGGACCAGGACATCGCCGACCAGTCCGGTGACAAAGAATACGATGCCCGCGACCAGCACGGCCGCGACGACCTTGTTGGCCTCCATCGAATCCATGCGGCGTGGGCTCCCGGAGTTCAGGCTGCGAAGGCTATTGTGGCGGCGAAGCGGTCAACTCGGGAAAATCCTTTGCCATGCTGACGCCGAACAGCGGTTTGTAGACGCCGTTGTGGCATGTCGCGCAGCTCACCTTGGGCGAATCGCCCAGCACGCCCAGCCGCGGGTGGGGCAGCGTCGTGTTGAGCGGATCCAGGTAATTGGTGTTGAGGTCGCGCACCATGCGGATACCGTGCCAGGCGATGGCGCGCTGCGGCGTGCTCTGCTCCCAGTCGGTGAATGAGCGGCTGTTGTGGCAGTAGGTGCAGTTCACGCCCAGCGCCTGCGAGAAATTCATCATCAGCGCATAGGTCCACTCGGTCTGCTTGATCGACTGGTGGTCCGCCACCGGCAGCGGCGTCGTCGAGACCACGCGGATGTCGTGGTCCTGCTCCAGGAAGGGCGTGAACGGATCGAACGGCAGCGCCGTGTCGCCGGCCACCGCCGTCGGATGGTTCTTGCCCGCAGGGACCTGGGCGAAGCCGCCGGCCTGCACGGGTCCGGGGTTGTTGAACCAGACATTCGCCGGCACCGGCTGGCCGCGGTGGCAGGTCCAGCAGGTGACGCCGGTGCCCGCGACATGCGCCTGCCAGTCGCCGTTGATATGGCGCACCATCTGGATCATGCGGCGCGCCACGACCTTGGTGTAGCGCTCGTCGGACGCCATGTTGTTCACGTCGTGGCAGTAGGCACAGCCCTGCTGCGGCGCGACCCAGGTGGTGATCGACGCCATCAGCCGCGCGAACTCGCCGACGCTGACATCGTTCAGCACCTTGACGTTCTTGTAGGTGGTGCCCGCCTTTGGCCCGGCGTTGCCCAGTGACGGGAGCGCCACCGGAACCTGGTTCGCTGCCACCGTCTGCGCCAGGAGGCGCGGATTGTAGATCTCGGCCATGCCGGTTCCGCGATAGCCGCGCTGGATGCTCTGCATCGGCGGGCGCTCCGTCTGGCTCAGGATGACCGCCGCGGCAGCCAGCACCGCACCGCCGACGACCAGGCGCAACGTGAAGCTCATCGTCCTGCTCCCATGGCCGACGCCGCCGCTGGATCGAGGATGTGCGGGAAGACCTGCGGATAGGTCGGCGCGATGCCGTGCTTGACGCCCCACAGGTACCAGTTGTCGACGACGGTGCCGGTCAGCAGGATGCCGATGCCGCCGGTCAGCGGACACAGCACCGCGAACCACCAGCGCCCAGCGATGGATCGATTCGATCGTCGCGTTGAACCCCATCGTCCAGCGCCAGAACAGCGCGGCGCGCTCGGCGGCGGTGCCGCGATCGATGATCTGCTCGACCTCGCGCTCGCCGCCGTAACGGCTGACCGCGAGGATGGTTGCGCCATGCATCGCGAACAGCAGCGCCGATCCGTAGAGGAACGCGATCGAGAGCATGTGGAACGGATTGTAGAAGAGGTTGCCGTAGCGGATCGAGAACGCCGCGGTCCAGTCGAGATGCGGGAAGATCCCGAACGGCACCGCCTCGCTCAACTGTCCCATCAGCAGCGGCCGGATGAAGCCGAGCACCAGATAGAGCCAGATCGCCGATGCGAAGGCCCAGGCGGTGTGCGTCCCGAGCCCCAGCGCGCGCGCGCGCCGATACATGCGCGCCCACCACAGCAGAATCGACGTGGTGAGGAAGAACCCGGCCATCAGCCACCATCCGCCCTCGTTGCCAGCGGCGGCATGATGCTGATCCCGTATTCCGGCGTCGGCGGCTCGAGCGCCAGCCAGGGCAGTTGGCGGACGAATTGGATCGGGCTCCAGTTCACCGACGCCAGCATGTTGAGGCCGATGATCTCGATCGCGATGAAGCCGCACATCAACGAGGCGATGCCGGGAAGCCGAGATAGATCGGTCCGATCTGTGCATCGCCGATGCATGCCGAGCCAGTAGGAGAACCCGGCCGTCCCGTCGAACCGCTCGCCGCGCGGCAGCGGCGACGCCCATGTCCATCGCGGGCCGCGAGCTGAACCTGCGTGAAGATATTCTGATATTCGGCCATGGCATTCCTCCTCGATGCGTCATGCGCCAGATCGGAAGATTGAGCCACCAGTTCCACCATTCCGGCCAGCCACGGCGTCCAGAACGGTCCGCTAATGATGATGCAGACCGCGCTCCAGAACGCCGCCGAGACATCGCGAGGAACAGGCCCAGGCGATGGATGCCGAGGGTGCCGATCGAGTAGCCGATCGTGTCGCGGAAATACGTGTTCTCGTGCTCCGCCGACTTCACCGCCTCGCCCTGCCCGGGATTGGCGGCCGACAGGATCAGCGAGCCATGCAGCGACAGCGCAAGCGCCGTTGTGAAGAAGAACGATCACGGCGATCATGTGCGCCGGGTTGTAGTGGAAATGCAGATACTGGTAGCCGGTGTTCGACACCCAATCGAGATGGCTGATGATCCCGTAGGGAAATCCGTATCCCCAGGCGCCCATCAGCACCGGCCGGATCACGACCAGCGATGAAATAAGCGAAGATCGCGAAGCCGAACGCGAACGGCACATGAATGCCGATGCCGAGCTTTCGGCAGATCTCGACCTCGCGCAGAGCCCAGGAGACGAAGGAGCCGAGGGCGCAGATCGTGATGATCTGCCACAGCCCGCCTTCCTTGAGCGGCGCGAACGCCAGGCCGTATTTCAGGTCGGGCGGCGCGATGCTGATCCGCCAGATGTTCCAGGTCGGGCCGATCGCGGCGCCATAGACGATCATCGCGATGCCGAGGCCGGCAAAGAAGATGGTCGTGACGCCGAAGAAGCCGACGTAGAACGGGCCGACCCAGAAGTCGAACAAGTCGCCGCCGACGAGCGTTCCGCCCCGGACGCGGTACTTTCGTTCAAAACTCAGCATCGCCATCGCCAGCTCCTCCGATCGCGACATCGGGTCAATGCGTCGGCAGCAGTGACCGGGACGCGGTCGAGGCCGCGGCGCTCGCCGCCCGCCCGTGCCGCGAGTCCGGCATGCCTAGGCGCATTTCGCGGGTGTCGGCAACGGCGCCATCTGCGCCGCGGTTGCGCCGTGTGCGAGGACCTTCCAACCAGTTGAACCGGTCGGTGCTGAGCAGGATGAAGTGGATCAGCAGCGCCAGGACGAACAGGAACGATGAACAACGCGACGAGCGCGCGCCGCGGATCGAACAGAAGCCAAATTCGCCACATGTTCGCTTCCTCCTTAGACGAGTTGCGAGATCGTGTGCGCTGAGCAGACCGCCGGCATCGTTCAGCCAGCGACGTCGCATAGCCGTTCGGGCCAGGCAGCCAGGGACGCCACATCCAGGCGAGGATGTGTGCGACGATGGCGATCACGGTGAAGACGATGAAGCTCGTGACGAAGATCCCGTGGAACTCCTTCGCCTCCGCCTCCGTCAGCCCCGATAGCGAGGGTCCTCGCTGGCGTTCATAGCCATGCGGTTACTCTCCGTAACGGCCTTGCGGCCATTGTCGCGCCCGTCCCGCGCGACTGGGATTCGCCGGTGGCAGGTCGGGCCACGGCGCCGCATTCCAGCCGAGCATGCGATCGCCGCTCGGAATTCCTCGGCGAGCCGCCGCCGGTCGACGGCGCGGATCATCGCGATGCGGCCGGGCGTCTCATGCGAGGCAGCCTGTCGGCCGAGCGCCCATGCGGCGACGCGCTCGACGGTGACGCGGTCCTCGCCGGCCTTGCGCGCTGTCGCGCTTCGCCCGGTCGCGCAGCCGCTTGGCGGCCGAAATGCGCACCAGGAACGGCTGCGCGTCTCCAGCGTAGTTCGTCGAACATGGCCTGCGGCGTCGGCGATCCCACGGACAGCTTGCGCGTCACAGCCGCGCCGGCGTCGCCTCGACCTTGTCCAGTTCGGTGCCCAGCGGAAGGATGTTGAACAGCGCGTCGAACAGCGCGTTGCAGACTTCCTGCACGATGTAGGTCGCGCCCGCATAGCCCATGAACGGCGTGCCGGTGTGCGCGGCGGATGATGGCGCCGGGGAATGATGCGGGAATGTAGATCGCTGCGGCTGCCGGCTTCGGCGAGAGTACATGCGTTCGTTGTAACGTGCCGAACATCACCAGCGGCGGCTTCGTCGCGCACTGCCTCGCGGACCGCCGCGTTGTCCGGCTTCACGCCGGCGCGGCGCGAGATCGCGAAGGTGCAGGGCATGCCCATCTCGTCTTCGAGGAAATGCCGGACGCCGCGCGCATAGGTCTCGTCGGCGACGATGGCGAAGGTCGCGGTGCCGAAGAAATCCTGCGTCACGCGAGCGCCACAGATCCCAGATCGGTTTGATCGTGGTGTGCTTCTCGCGCTCGATGAACGGCTCCGGGATCGAGGCCGAGTCAGCTCGCCCAGCTTGCGCAGGAATTTCGTGGTGCGTGTGCAGTCCGATCGGCGCCTGCAGATAAGGACGGTCGAGCGCCTCGCAGAGCATGCGGCCGAACTCGCGATACAGGCAGACGTTGACGTCGGCGTTCGGCAGGCGCTGGACGTCCTCGAGATGGCTGCCGAGCGGGAAGACCAGGTTGATCTCGCAGCCGATGCCCTCGACCAGCCGGCGGATTTCGGCGAGGTCGGAGGGCATGTTGAAGATGCCGTAGATCGGCCCGATGATGTTGACGCGCGGCTTGGCGCCCTCGGCGCGCGGCGGCTGCGGTTTCGGCTTGCGCTTCTTGGCGCCGAATTCGCGCCACAGCCAGTAGATCGCGCGGTCGGCGCTCTGCCACTGGTCCTCGTCGATGGTGCGCGGCAGGAAGCGCTGCAGGTTGGAGCCTTCCGGCGTCACGCCGCCGCCGATCATCTCGGCGATGGTGCCGGTGACCACGACGGCCGGCATATCCGGATCCTGCGTCGCGTGCGCGCGCCGCATCGCGCCCTCGGTGCCGTTCATCGACAAGCTCGTCTTCCGACAGGCCGGTGACGACGATCGGCAATTCGTGCGGCGGCAGCGCGTCGGTGTAGTGCAGCACCGCGGTGACCGGCAGGTTCTCGCATCCGACCGGACCGTCGATGACGACCGCAGGCCGCGGATCGCGGTGAAGGCGTAGACCGCACCCCAGTAGCCGCCGGCCCGATCGTGGTCGAGCACGAGCATGCGCTCAGTCTCCATCGGCCTGCGGCGCCTTGGCCTTCGCCTCGCGCGCCTTGCGATTGCGCTCGCGCAGGCCGGGCGGTCCTTCGGCACGCTCGTCCAAGCCGTAGCCGGCGGTATCCCCTGCGCCGACCTTGTCGAAGAAGCTCACCATGCGCGTCGAAGCGCTCGTGGCCGGCGGTCTGCGGCGTTGACGATGCTGGCCAGCGAGCCGGCGCCCGCGGCGCCGAACAGCGGCCGCGCGGAGATCAGGTTGGTGAAGTAGAGCGACGGGATCGCCGAGCGCCTTCGCCTTCTGCACCACCGGCGTGGTGCCGATCGCGAGATCCGGCTCGCACTTCGCGCATCGCCGCGAGATCCTGCTCGAGCGAGGCGCGGTACTGGACGTGGGCGCCGTGCGCCTCGAGCCACTCGCGATCGGCTCGCTCCACTCGCGTCCGCGGGCAGGCGGTGCCGACATAAGGCACCTCGGCGCCGCTCTCGATCAGCAGCCGCGCGACCAGCAGTTCGGAGCCTTCGTAGCCCGACAGCGTGATGCGGCGCCGATCGGCGTTCGCGCCAGCGCGCCTTGATCGCCGGCAGAGCATTCGGCCTTCGCGGCGTCGATCTGCGCCGGCGGCACGCCGGCGGCGGCTGCCGATCGCCTCGAGCCAGGCCGCGGTGCCGTCCACGCCGACCGGCGCCGGAGCCGACGACCGGGCGGCCGGCCGCTCGAACTCGCGGACGATCGCGGTGTAGAACGGATGGATCGCGGCGACGACCGCGCAATCCAGCGCGCCGTAGAGATCGCGCCATTCGCGCGTCGGAACCTGCGGCCCGGCCGCGAGGCCCATCGGCTCCAGCATCGCGCCGATGCCGACCGGATCGGCCGGAAACATCTCGCCGATCAGCGTCACGGTCGGCTTCTCGCTCGACCAGCGCGCGCGGCGCCTGCACCGGGCCCGTGCTCCGCCTCCTGGCGCGCATATCGCAGCATCGCGCCGGCCAGCACATCCTTGGCCTCGGCATGCGTCGGCACGCCGAAGCCCGGCACGTCGATGCCGATGATGCGCACGCCGTCGATCTCCTTCGGCAGCAGGTCGCAGCGGCACGCCCGAGGCGGTCGGCACGCACAGATTGATGACGACGACGGCGTCGTACTCGGCCGGGTTCGGCGAGCTTGAACACCGCGTTCGCGGATGTCCTCGAACAGCTTGCCGGTCACCAGCGTCTCGGAGTTGAACGGCACGTAGCCGACCGTGCGCCGCGCGCCATAGAAGTGCGAAGTGAAAGTCAGACCGTAGACGCAACAGGCCGAGCCGGACAGGATCGTCGCGGTGCGCCGCATGCGCAGCCCGACGCGCAGCGATCCGAAGGCCGGACACATGCTCTGCGGCTGATCGTGCGGCCCCGTCGGATAGTCCGCCAGCGAGACGCGTCCAGCGTCTCGCTCTTGCCGGCGCGCTGCAGCGCGCCGCCGGCGCAGCATGCGTCGTCGCGCGCCGCCATGGCAGCCGCGCGGTCGCGTCATCAGGATCGGATGCGGGATCGATCGCGTCCGTCCATCGCTCAGACGCGCCGTCGTAGACGACTTCGAGCGACGGCCTGTGTCAGGACCGTTGCTGCGCACATGTCTTCCATCGTCGCCGGATCCAGCACGACGTCGCGGCCGACCGCGTCGCCCTTGAACAGGCCGAGCAACGTGTCCTGGGTCAGCGGCGTCGGGCCGCACCGGCGGCGCATCGGCCACCTTGCTGCGCGAGCTGTCTCGAACAGCGGCGCCCAGCGACCGCCCGGCCGGCCGATGATCTCGTAATTGGCGCTCTTGCGGCGGATGTCGTCGTCGGCCGGGATCGCCGCCAGCACCGGAATGCCGACGGCTGTCGGCGAACGCCTGCGCCTCGCCCGGTGCCGTCGTCCTTGTTGATGACCATGCCGGCGACGCCGACATTGCCGCCGAGCTTGCGGAAATATTCGACCGCCGAGCAGACGTTGTTGGCGACGTACAGCGACTGCAGATCGTTCGACGCCGACGACGATGACCTTCTGGCACATGTCGCGCGCGATCGGCAGGCCGAAGCCGCCGCAGACCACGTCGCCGAGGAAGTCCAGCAGCACGTAGTCGAAGCCCCATTCGTGGAAGCCGAGCTTCTCCAGCAGTTCGAAGCCGTGGATGATGCCGCGCCCGCCGCAGCCGCGGCCGACCTCGGGACCGCCGAGCTCCATCGCGAACACGCCGTCGCGCTTGAAGCAGACGTCGCCGATCTGCACCGCCTCGCCGGCGAGCTTCTTCTTGGTCGACGTCTCGATGATGGTCGGGCAGGCTGCGGCCGCCGAACAGCAGCGACGTGGTGTCGCTCTTGGGATCGCAGCCGATCAGCAGCACGCGTCTTGCCCTGCTGCGCCATCATGTAGGACAGGTTGGCGAGCGTGAAGCTCTTGCCGATGCCGCCCTTGCCGTAGATCGCGATGATCTGGGTCGTCTTGGTCGGCTCGCCGGACGGGCATCGGGCTCGATCGCCGCCTCGGCGCGCGGATGCCAGCCGCATCGAAGCGGTGGAACGTTGCGTTCATGAGCTGGCACTCCAGTCGAGAATCATCTTGAGGCAGGCGGGATCGTCGAAAGCGGTGCGGTAGGCGGATTCGGCGCTGCGGCGCCGGCATGCGATGGGTAATCAGTCCGTCGAGCGACAGGCGTCCCTGCTCGACCATGCGGCTGACCGCGTCGAGATCGGCAGGACGGCCACTCGCGCCGCGACGCGCAGCCGCGCCTCGCGCATGAAGGCGGGCGGGAAGGCGAACGACAGCCGATCGGCATAGAAGCCGGCCAGCACGATCTCGCCGCCCGGGCGCAAGGCGCGCGATCAGGCTGTCGAGGATCGTCGGGTCGCCGCTGGCGTCGCAGATGCAGCGGTAGTCGCGCCGCTCGTCCTGCTCGGGGGTCGATGACCTGGTAGCCCTGGCGCCCCCGATACGCGGTCGGGATTAGTCTCCCACACCACCGGCGGGGCGCCGCCCTGCAGCGATGCGAGGCGGGCCAGCAGCCGGCCCAGCACGCCGTGCCCGACGATGAGATCTGGCCGCGGTCGCGCCGGGCGCGGCAATCGCGTGATACGCGGTCGCGGCCAGCGCCAGCAGCACCGCGCGCTCGCCCAGCCGGGATCGATCGCGACCACGCGCGCGGCCGGGGCCACGAGCCGCGACGCGGCGCCGCCGAACAGGCCGCGCACGTCGCCGAAAGCAGTTGGCGCCCGGCACGAACACCGCATCGTCGATCCGATGCACGCTGTCGCGCGGCGCCGGCGACGATGCGCCCGACCGCCTCGTAGCCCGGCACCAGCGGATAGCCCATGCCGGGAAAGTGCGGCATCCGGCCCTGCCAAAGCAGCCGCTCGGTGCCGGTGCTGATGCCGCTCCAGGCGACATCCACGACGACGTCGGCGTCAGTCGGCGGCCGTAACGGCAGACGCCTGAAGGCGAGGTCTCCCGGCCCGTTCAGCACGACGGCCAACGCTTCCATCCTTGGCACCCCTCCCGCCCTAGCTGGGCCGACCATGGGCTTCGCGCCCATGTGTCACCCTAGATTGACCAGTTATCATGTCAACTATGATTTACACATGGGTGACATATTTCGTTCAGCAGCGCCCCAGAAGAACCCGCACCAGCATTGGCTGGCGGGTCGGCAGCGAACGGACCTGCGCGAATCCTGCCTGGCGCAGCAGATGGGCCAGCGCTGCGGCACTGCGCGGCCGGCCGCTGCCCATCGCCAGCAGGTAGAGCTCGAAATAGGCGCCCACCGCCTCGGCGCCGCGGGTCTCCGCCATCGGCTCCGCCAGCAGCAGCGTGCCGCCCGCCGGCAGCGCCCGCCGCGCGCCCTCCAGGATCGCCAGCGCGGCGGCGTCGTCGTGGTCGTGGATCACGCGGATCAGCGAGATCGACGTCGGCGCCGCGCGGCAGCGGATCGGTGCGAAGGTCGCCGCCGAACGTCTGCGCGCGCTGTGCCAGGCCGGCCTGCGCGAATCGGGCGCGGGCGCGGTCGGCGACCGCGGGCAGGTCGAACAGCGCCAGCCGGAGCTTCGGCGCGGCCGCCGCCACCGCGGCCAGAAACGCCCCGTCGCCGCCGCCGAGATCCAGCAGGCAGCGATGGCGTTCGAACCGGTAGGCCGCCAGCACGTCGGCCGCGACCAGCGGGAGCGAAGCCGCCATCAGGTCGCTGTAGGCGGCAATCTCCTCCGGGCGCAGATCCTGCGGCCGCGCGTGGCCGGCATAGGGCCAGAGTGCCTGCAGGGACGCAGGCCCGGCTTCGCCGCGCAGCAGGGCCACCGGATCGTGCAGGTCGTCGTACAGCAGCGCATGGTGACGGACCATCGCGGCAATGCCGGGATTGCCGGCCAGCGCGGCCCCGAGGCTGCCCAGCGCAAAGCGCCCGTCGCGCTGGCGTCGGGTCAGCCGCAGCGCGGTCGCCGCGTGCAGCAGCCGGGCCGCGCCGTCCGGCGGCAGCGACAGTCGCCGCGCCAACTCCTCCGGCGGCTGCGGCCCCTCCAGCAGGATGTCGCATACCCCGAGCCGGACGGCGGCCAGCAGCGCCTGGCTGTAGACGAAGCCGGCACACAGGTCGAACAGCGCGCGCGCCCGCCGACGCGCCATCGGGCGCGTCAGCGGGAACGCGGCCGCCCAACGCTGGAAGCGCGGGCTGGCGAGCAGGCGATCGCGCAGCGACGGTTGGGAGGAGGCGTCCGCCGCCGCGGCACCAGCCGCCATCACGCGGCGTGCTGCGAAAGATCCCGCGGCACCAGCCGGCGTGCCTCGCTCAGCGTCAGCGTCTTCAGGCCCGCAGCGCCGGGGCAGGCAGGGATCGAATCGGCGGCGGCGGCGGCGAGCGACTCCAGATGCCGCATCGCCCCCGCCACCCCCAGCGACAGCACCGCGTTCGGCCGGCCCAGTGCGCCGTCGCGCCCGGTGGGCTTGCCCTGCGCGGTCGCGTCGGACAGCACATCGGCGAGGTCGTCGGCCACCTGGTACGCCTCGCCCAGTTGCTCGCCCAGTGCGCGCCACGGTTCCGGGTCGAAGCCCGCGGCCGCGGCGCCGGCCATCGTCGCCGCCGCGAACAGGGCACCGGTCTTGGCGCGCTGGTACTGGCCTAGATCGGCCACCGGTTCGCTCTCCCAGGCCTGGCCGGCGGCGATGCCGTGCGGCATGCCGACCGCCCGAACGAGGATCATCAGCAGCGAGGGCAGCCGGAGCGGAGAACGCTGCGCGCCGGCGGCGATGGTCTGGAAGGCCAGCACGATCAGCGCGTCGCCCGCCAGCACGGCCAGCGGCTCGCCAAAGGCGCGGTGCACCGACGGGCGCCCGCGCCGCATGTCGGCATCGTCAAAGCAGGGCAGATCGTCGTGCACCAGCGAAGCGCAGTGCAACAGCTCGATCGCTGCCGCCGCACCGTCGGCGGCGGCCGCGTCGTCGTCGCCGCATGCCGCGGCGACCGCGAGGGCCAGCCGAGGCCGCACCCGCGCCCCGCGCGGGAACACGGCGTGCGACATGGCGCCGGCCAGCAACGGCGGGCCGCCGGGCCCGCTGGCGGCGGCCAACGCGGCCGAGAGGGTCCGCTCGATCCGCCCGACGGCATCCATGGCGCATCCTCCGTGTAAACTATTGTTGTCATCACGACTGTCATTCATAATTGACAGTGGTGTCAAGGCGGAATCGAGCGGTGCTACTTACACCGAGGGTGGTCATCATCGGCGCGGGCGTGGGCGGCCTGGCGGCGGCGATCGACCTCGCGCGCCGCGGCGCCGCGGTCACGCTGCTCGAACGGCAGGCAAGGCCGGGCGGCAAGGTCCGGCAACTGGCGGCCGGCGCGACGGGGATCGACGGCGGTCCGACGGTGTTCACCATGCGCTGGGTGTTCGAATCGCTGTTCGCCGACGCCGGCAGTGCGCTCGCCGACCATCTCACGCTGCATCCGCTGGACCTGCTGGCACGCCACGCCTGGTCGGAGTCGGAGCGGCTGGATCTTTTCGCCGACGTCGGACGAACCGCGGATGCGATCGGCGACTTCGCCGGGCGCGCCGCGGCCGAGGGCTACCGCGCGTTCTGCGCCCGCGCCGCGCGGGTCTACGACGCACTCGAACCGGCGTTCATAAGTGCCGAGCGACCGTCGGTGCTGTCGCTGGTTGGCGGCATGGGCCTGCGGGGGTTGTCCGCTCTGCTGGCCGGATCACCCTTCGCCACACTGTGGCACGCACTTGGCGAGCACTTCCCCGATGCGCGGCTGCGCCAGCTGTTCGGCCGCTACGCGACCTACAGCGGTTCGTCGCCGTTCCAGATCGCCCGCAACGCTGATGCTCATCGCGCATGTCGAGCGGCGCGGCGTCTGGGCGGTCGGCGGCGGGATGCTACCGGCTGGTCGAGGCGCTGGCGGACCTCGCGGCACGGCACGGCGCAGTCCTGCGCTGCGGCACACCGGTGACCGAGATCCTGCTCGCGCGGGGTCAGGCAGGCGGCGTGCGGCTCGCGGACGGCGAAACGCTGGCGGCGGACGCGGTCGTCGTCAACGCCGATGCCTCCGCCCTCGCCGAGGGACTGTTCGGGCCTGGCGCCTCGCATGCGGTTCGATTGCCGGAGGCTGGCGAGCGATCCCTGTCGGCGATGACCTGGGCGCTGTCGGCACCGACATCGGGCTTCCCGCTCGCCCGGCACAACGTGTTCTTCGCCCGCGACTACGCCGCCGAGTTCGATGCCATCTTCCGCCGCCGCGAGCTTCCCGCGCAGCCCACCGTCTATGTCTGCGCGCAGGATCGTGGCGCACCCGACCAGGCTCCCGGCGACGGCGCTCAGGAACGCCTGCTGGTGCTGGTCAACGCGCCTGCCATCGGCGACCGCCGCGAGTTCACCGCCACGGAGATGGAGCAATGTACGAATGCAGCCTTCGGCCTGCTGGCGGACTGCGGCCTCGCTGTGCGGCGCCGGCCGGAAGCGACCGTGCTGACCACGCCGGTGGAGTTCGAGAGCCTGTTCCCGGCGACCGGCGGAGCGCTGTACGGCCAGGCGGTGCACGGCACGATGGCAGCCTTCCGCCGTCCGGGATCGCGCAGCGCGATCCCGCGGCTGTATCTGGCGGGGGGCAGCGTGCACCCGGGGCCGGGCGTGCCGATGGCGGTGCTCTCGGGCCGGCTCGCCGCGGCGAGCCTGCTACAGGACCTGACTTCGGCCTGAGCGTCGCGGATGGCGGCTACGCCTGGTGGTATCTCGATGCGCTGAGCGACGACGGCGAGCACGGCATCGCCATCATCGCGTTCATCGGCAGCGTGTTCTCGCCGTACTACGCCTGGGCGAGGCGCCGGGGCGGCGGCGATCCGCTGCAGCACTGCGCCGTGAACGTCGCGCTGTACGGCCGCGGCGGCAAACGCTGGGCGATGACCGAACGCGGCGCCGATGCGGTACGGTGTACGCGCTGCCGGCTCGCGATCGGGCCCAGCGAACTGGTCTGGGACAATTCCGGACTGACAGTGCAGTTCGACGAGGTCGCGGTGCCGTTGCCAAGGCGGATTCGCGGGCTGGTGCGGCTGCTGCCCGTTTCGGTGCAGCGTCGCGAATGGACGCTGGACGCTGCGGGCCGCCATCGCTGGCGCCCGATCGCGCCGTGCGCCCGGGCCGAAGTTGAGCTGGGCAGCCCGGCGCTGCGATGGTCCGGGCCGGCTTATTTTGACCGCAATACGGGCGACCGCCCCCTCGAAGCTGATTTCCTGCACTGGGACTGGAGCCGCGCCCCGGTGGCCGAGGGCACTGCCATCACCTACGATGTCGAGCGCCGCGACGTCGCTCCGCCTGCGCAGAGACAGCGGCTTGCACTGCTCTGCCGGAACGATGGCGGCACCGAAGCATTCGCTGCGCCGACCGTGATGCCGCTCGCCCCCACGCGCTGGCGCATCGAGCGGCATGTCGGCGCTGAGAAGAGCCACGTGCCAATGGCCGTCGCGACCCTCGAGGACACGCCGTTCTATGCCCGCTCCGTCGTCACCACACGGCTGCTCGGCCAGCCGGTGAAGGCGATCCACGAAACGCTGTCACTCGAGCGGTTTCGCTCGCCCCTGGTCCAGGCGATGCTTCCCTTCCGCATGCCGCGCCGCGTCCGCCGCTTCGGCCTCGGCTGAACGGCGCGCCGCCTCGCGGTCCTGGCGCTGGGAACGGCGCAGGCGGTAGAGCTCGAACAGCAGCAGCGGCAGGATGATCACCTCGCCGATCGCCCACTCCCATCCGGCAAATTCCACGCGGCGCTACCCCGCAGCCGCCTGGCGCCGGCGCGCCAGCTGGCGCTCCCGCAGCTCCATCCGTTCGAACAGATCGATGATCCAATCCACCCGTTGCGGCAGCCGCCACCAGTGCGGTGGCGCCGCCGGCGGCCAGGGTGCCGCAAGCGCCTCCAGCAGGAATGCGGCCTCGGGCACCCCGCCCCGCGCGACCGACGATGGCGGCCACGCGAGGCGCGACAAACCGCTCGCCAGCGTCCAGGCCTTGCGCCGCCCAGAGACGATGGCGCGGCCGTCCATCGCATTCAGGCCACGGCGCGCCACCTCCCGGCCGATCTCGGCGTAGAGCAGGCCGGCCGCACCGATCCCCAGGCGACACACCGCCGGCAGTCGGGCGATGCCGGCCCAGGCACGGGAATAGTGCTCCTCTGCCGCGTCGAGCAGGCGCTGCACGACCTGCCCCAGCGCGGCGCTGTGTCCGGGCCGCTCGATGAACCGTTCGGGATCGATGCCCGCCGCCACCAGCCAGTCCAGCGGCAGATAGAGGCGGCCCATACGGGCGTCTTCGCCTACGTCGCGGGCAATATTGGTGAATTGCATGGCGATCCCGAGATCCACCGCGGCGCCAAGCCGATCGGCATCGCGTACGCCCATCAGCAGCGCCATCATGACCCCTACGGTGCCGGCGACGCGGACCGCATAGCCGCGCAGGGCCGACAGGTCGGCATAGCGCCGCCCCTCGGCGTCCCAGGCGAAGCCCTCCAGCAGCGCCTCGGGCAGGATGCGCGGCAAGGCATGCCGGCGCACGATCGAGGCGAACGCCCGATCGGCCGGCAGCGGCAGGGGCCTTTCTTCGTACACCCGTGCAAGGCGTTCGCGCAGTGCGGCCAGCTCGCCGGGGCCGCCGCCATCGATCGCATCGTCCGCCACCCGGCAGAACGCGTAGAGGGCGACTGCCGGGTCGCGCACCCGGCGCGGCAGCAGGCGCGCCGCCGCCTCGAAGCTGCGCGATCCGTCGCGCAGCAGGGCGCGGCACACCGCGAGCTCCGCCGCCCCGGCGTCAGTCCAGGGCTGCGGCATGGGGAACCACGCGGTCGAGCACCTTGGCGGACGACAGCACCCCCGGCACACCGGCCCCCGGATGCGTACCCGCGCCGACCAGATACAGACCGGCAATGTCCTCGCTGCGGTTATGCGGACGGAACCAGGCGCTCTGCAGCAGAGTCGGCTGCATCCCGAACGCCGCGCCCTGCCATGCGCACAGCCGCTCCTGGAAATCCAGCGGCGTCATCACGCGCGAGGTCACGACGTGACGCTCGAGGTCCGGCAGGACCGTCGCCGTCAGACGCCTGGCGATCGCCCGACGATACGGTTCGCCGGCCTTGGTCCAGTCGGTGTCACCGCCGAGGTTCGGCACCGGCGACAGCACGTAGAATGCATCGCAGCCGGGCGGCGCAAGGGTTGGGTCGGTCGCGGTGGGGCGATGCAGATAGAGGCTGAAATCCTCCGCCAGCACCTTGCGCTCGAAGATGTCGCGCAACAGGCCGCGATAGCGGGGACCGAGCAGGATCGAATGATGCGGCACGTCATCGTACCGGCAGTCCGTGCCGAAGTACCAAAGGAACAGGCCCATCGAATAGCGCGCACGGTTCAGCCGCTGCGCGGTCCAGCGGCGCTGTGCGCCTTGTGGCAGCAGCCGGCGGTAGGTCCACGCGGCGTCGGCGTTCGACACCACGATGTCGGCGGCGATGGTTTCACCGGCAACCGTGCGCACACCGACCGCCCGGCCGTCGGCAATGTCGATCCGCGCCACCTCGGTGCTGCAGCGGATGCTGCCCCCCTGGCCGCGGACCAGCGCCGCCAGGCCATCGACCACGCGGCCCGTGCCGCCCATGGCGAAATGCACCCCCCAGCGGCGCTCGAGGAACGGGATCAGGGTGTACACCGCGCTGGTGGTGAACGGATTGCCGCCGATCAGCAGCGGATGGAAGCTGAAGGCGATGCGCAGCCGCGCGTCCTTGATGAAGCGGCTGACCAGCCCATACACGCTGCGATACCCGCCCAGCCGCATCAGGTCGGGCACAACGCGCGCCATGTCGGTCCAGGCACCGAACGGGACGTGGCCGAGTTGCTCGAAGCCGATGCGGCAGGTGGCCTCGCTGAGTTGCATGAACCGCTCGTAGCCAGCGACGTCGCCCGGCGAGAGACGCGCGACCTGCTCGCGCATCGCGGCGGCGTCGCCGGTGCAGTCGAACGTCGAGCCGTCGTGGAACCGGATGCGGTAGAATGGCGAGACAGGCGCCAGCACCACATCCTCGTGCATGGCGCGGCCACAGAGCTGCCACAGCTCCTCCAACAGGAACGGTGCGGTCATGATCGTCGGGCCGGCGTCGAAGGTGAAGCCATGCTGGCGGAACACCGAGGCGCGGCCACCTGGCGCGTCGAGCCTTTCCAGGACGGTGACCCGGTAGCCGCGGGCGCCGAGCCGAACGGCGGCGGCGAGGCCGCCAAGCCCCGCGCCAATTACGACCGCGTGCCGGCCAGGCTGCCGAACCGGGCGGAACGAGGCGCGAGCGGGCACGTCCATCAACGTCGCCATGGCGCGATTGTAAACACAAGTTGACAGGCACTGGAAGGGGACGCGTCAACTGCGCCAGCCGGCGCGCAGGTCCGCCAGGTGGCAGACCAGTGCCGTGGCTAAAGCCGCGGGTACCCAGGGCAGCGGATTTCCGGCCAGCGCTTGGCGCAACGCCAGCAACAGGCAGGCGCCAGGAAGCAGCATCCGGACAACCCGCGCACCTGACAGGCCCCGCCCGGTGCGGCGGTAGCAGAATGCCAGCACCGTCCCCTCGAGCAGCGTGAACGCCAGGATCGCGTCGATCAGGTGCGGCGATGCGAGCCAGGCCAGTGCCATGCCGGCATTGCCCCGCTAACGGTCCCGGGGGCGCATCACCGAGTGGCGGATGCGGTGCAGGCCAAACGCCGCCGCTCCGGCCACCAGGGGAATGCTCAGCCCCATCACCAGGTCCGGGTTCACGTGCAGGCCGGCCTCCCGCATGGCCTCGGCCGCGTGGCCGACCAGCCCGACGATGTAGTAGGTCACCGCCGCCACGGACAGCCCCTCGACCGTGGACTGCAGCCGCAGCTGCAAGCGGGCCCGCCGGTCCATCGATCCCAACAGCACCTGGTTCTGCCGCTCGCGCGTCAGGTCCACCCGCGTGGACAGCAGCCGCGTGGCGCGCGAGACCCGCTGCGACAGTGATTCCTGCCGCGCCGCGATAGAACGGCAGGTGGCCATGGCCGGCGCCAACCGACGCTCGGTGAACTCGCGGAACGTCTGCAGTCCCTGAATGCGCTGCTCGCGCAGCTCCTCGATGCGCCTTTGCACCAGTTCGTGGTAGGCCTCGGCCGCGCTGAAGCGGTAGCGGGTCTCCGACTGACGGTTCTCGATCTCGGCCTCCAGGCGGGTCAGCCGGTCGAGCAGCCCGGGCTCGTCAGCCTCGTCGGCGGTGACCAGCGCGGCGGTGATCCGTGCCAGCTCCTGTTCCGAACTCGCCAGCTGCGGCGTGGCGGCCCGCGCCACCGGCAGCGCAAGCAGCGCCATGATCCGGTAGGTGTCGATCTCCAGCAGCCGCTGAACGACCCGGCCGGCCTGCCAGGGCGTGGTGCCGCGATCGATCACCAGATGGCGGCTGAACCCATCGGAGTGGATCCGGAAGTCGGTGAGCGCCGTCGCCGCGCCACCGGAGACGGCGGCTCCCACCAGCATGTTGCCATGGAACCAACGCTCGCCGATGGCGGGTGGGTCGGCCGCCAACACGTCCTCGGCGAGCAGCGCGGCGTGCGCCGCAACCATCAGCCGGCCGGGCAGCATCGCAATCCAGTCCTCCGGCACGGCGGCGATCGCCGGTTCGGCGAACGGATCGTCGCCCGCACCCTCGACGATGAACATACAGCGGATGAACTCGGTGTGCCGCTCCCACTTCAGGCGGAACGACGGGAACGTGGTGGTGTGGTGCGTGGCGCCCTGCGCTGGAGGCGGCACGGCGTAGCGCCGGCACAACTCGGCCACCGCCGCCACGCCGGCATCGTGCTGCGCCGCGTCGCACAGCAGCGCCAGGTACGACATCCGCGCCGGCGGGGTCAGCGGCTCCGGCGGACGCGCGTGGACCTCGTCGTTCAGTTCGACGCGCTGCGGATGGTCAGCCGGCAGTTGCATACGTCGCCGCGCGGAGCAGGAGGGCGGCAACCTCGTCCGGTCGTTCTTCGTGCGCGAGATGTCCCAGGCCTGGCAGCGACACCAGCTCTGCGTGCGGCACCAGGCTGCGCACGCGGTACGCCTCCGACGGCGGCACCATGCCGTCGTTGCTGCCCGTCACCAGGACCAGCCGCGTGGCGAGGCGTGGCAGATCGCAAGCCAGCGGTCGAAGGTCCCAGTTCGCCATCAGGCGCAGAGCACCAGCCACATGCGAGGGCGTGCTGACCAGGCGCACGTAGAGCCGCGTTCCCTCAGGATCGATCGTCGAGCCGGCGGAGCGGATCAGCCGCCGCACTGCAGCGCGCCCGCCCACCATCAGCGCAAAAGCGCGCGCGGTCAGCTCCGAGCTCGCGAGCATCCGCGCCACCGGGGCGAAGATGTCCGTCGGCAGGCCCGGCATCGGCAGCATTGCGCCATTCAGGCTGACCAGGACGTCGGGCCGCGCCACACCATCGAGGCACATGCGCGCGCCTATAGCGCCGCCAGCCGAGTGTCCGACGATCATCGCCGGCGCCAACCCCAGGGTCTGCAACAGAGCGGCAAGTCCGCCGGCCACGCCCGGCAGGGTGAAGCCGGCCGCCGGTGGCGTCTCGGTGAAGCCGTGACCCGGCAGGTCAGGTGCCACCACGGTGAAGTGCCGCGCCAGCAACGGGGCGATGGTCCGCCAGGAATGGGTGGCCGATCCCGTGCCGTGCACCAACAGCACCGCGGAACCCGAGCCCATGACCTGCACGTGCCAGCTCAGGCCGCCCGCGCGGACGAACCGGCTCGCGCACCGGTTCGGCCAGTCGCGCCCGTCCCGCTGCCAGGAGAGTCCGCCGGTCACGAAGCTGCCGAGGAGCGGATCGCCCGCGCCAGGACGTCGGCAGCGGCATACGGCAGCGGCACGTAGCGGGCGTGCATCTCGTCGGCGAGCAAGCGGGCGAACGGGTTGGGTCGCGGCGAGGTGTCCACCAGCAGGACCGCGTGGCCGGCGAGACGCAGTCGACGCCCGGATTCCATCGCGTCCGCCTCGCCCTTGCGCCGGTCGCTGCCGCCGTCGCGGGTTACGTTGGCACGCCCGTCCGTGAGTAGCGCGATGACCGGGGTACGCCCCTTGCCCCTCTCGGCGTCAGCCAGGACCCCAGCCGCATCGATCCCCGCCGCGAGCGGCGTCGCACCGCCGCCCGGCAGCCCCGCAAGGCACCGTCGGGCGCGCAGCAGCGAACCCGTCGGCGGCAGCAGCAGCGCGGCGTCGCGCCCGCGGAACCCGATCAGCGCGACCTGGTCGCGGCGCACGTAGCAGTCGGCGAGAAGCAGCTCGACGGCGCCCTTGGCCTCGGCCAGGCGATGCAGCGCCGAGGAGCCCGAGGCGTCGACCGCGAAGACCGTGGTGGTCTGCGTCCGTCGGCGGAAGCGGATGATGCGGAAGTCGTCGCGCCGCACCGCGATGCGCGGTGCCGGCTGGGTAGGCGCCGGCTGGGTATCGGGGGAGCGACGCAGCCGCTGCCACGGCAGAGCCGCCTTCAGCGTCTCGAGCAGATCGAGCCGCGCGCCGCCCTTCGGTTCACCCGGTTTGCATCCGATCCGCCGGCCGGTCCGTATTGATGCGCGTGCCTGCCCGGCGCGCCCGGCGGTCTTCGAGCGCAGGGCGAGCGGACCCGCGCCGGCACGCAACCGCAACAGCATGTCGGGTGGCAGGGCCGCGAGCGCGGCAGCGACAATCAGCTCCTCGGGCGGCAGGGGACCAACATCGGACTTGTCCGACCGCCTGTCGTCGGCGGGCGCCGGCGGCTCATCCGGCGGCTCCTGCGGCCGCTCCACCTGCGGCAGGTGGGTCGCCCGCGGTGCCAGCACGAGGCGCGCCGCAAAAGCGAGGTCCGCCTCGGCGATCGCTTCGCGCCCCGCATCTGCGGCAGCCGCACGGGCGACCCGCAGGGCCAGCAGCGGTGCACGGGCCGAGCCGATGCCGAACGAGATAGCTGCGCCACACAGCGCCTGGAGCGCCCGATGGCCCGGCACCGGGAGACCATCCGGGCACCGCAGCAACCGGCTCACGCAGCCTTCGGTGTCGCGCAGCGCAACGCCGCCCAGGTCGAGGTGGAACGCCAGCCGGTCGAGCAGACCCGCCGGCGGTCGCTCGTCCGGCGCGATACCTTCATCCAGTGCCACCACCCCGAAGCGGCAGCGCTCCAGCGCGGCGCACACGCGCGCGGCCGCGGCCGGCAAGATGCGCTCCGCCATGCTCAGCAGCAGCACGCCGCCGCCGACTTCGGCCAGCAATCCCGGCCGATGCACCGGACGCCCGCGCTCCAGCGTCGCTGCGAGATCGACCGAACCGAGCAACTGGTCGTCGGCCACGTGGGGCGGCATCCGGCGCAACCTGCTGTCCGCCGGCAGCGAACCCTGGAGCAGGCGCAGCCAGCGATCCCGCACCGGTCCCGCACCGGCGCGCAGCACGATGCCGCCGAACCTGAACGGGTCGGCAGCGAACAGCAGGGTTGCGCGCAGCGCGTCCGCCCAGATCTCGGCGCCTGTCACGTCCCCATCAGCTCTGCAACAGCCCGCGAGACGCGGGTGGTGGACATGGACTTGTCCAGCGGGTTGCGGCGCAGGCGGTGGCCGAGGGCCAGCGGCGCGACGCGGCGAAGCTGCGGATCGCCGACCCGATCGGCGCCATCCAACGCTGCAAGCGCACGCCCGGCGCGGACCAGCGTCAGTTCGCCACGCAGCCCGTCGGTGCCCAGCTGCATGCAGAGCCGCGCCGCCTGCTCCAGCGCGGCATCCGGCACCGCTACCGCGGCAATGCGCGCCTGCGCCCGCACGATCTGCCGGCGGATACGGTCCTGCTGCGGTTTCCAGATTTCGCAGAATGCGTCGGGATCGCGCTCGAAGCTGTCGCGCCGCCGCACGACCTCGACGCGGGTCGGCAGATCGTCCGGGGTAGCCACCTGCACGGCAAGGCCGAACCGGTCGAGCAGCTGCGGCCGCAGCTCACCCTCTTCCGGATTGCCGCTGCCGATGAGCACAAAGCGCGCCGGGTGGCGGACGCTGAGGCCTTCGCGCTCCACGACGTTCTCGCCAGAGGCCGCCACGTCCAGCAGCAGATCGACGATATGGTCCTCCAGCAGGTTGACCTCGTCGATGTAAAGGAACCCGCGGTTGGCGCGCGCCAGCAGGCCGGGCTCGAAGCTCTTCACGCCAAGCGTCAGGGCCCGCTCCAGGTCGAGCGCGCCGACCACCCGGTCCTCCGTGGCGCCCAGCGGCAGGTCCACCACCGGGACCGGCGCGGCGACGCTTCTGGCGCGCTGCGGCCGCGCCCGGCAGTCGACGCACCATTCGCCCGAGGCGGACGGGTCGCAGTTGTAGCGGCAGCCGCCGGCGACCTTCAGCGGCGGCAGGAGGGCGGCGAGTGCGCGCACTGCGGTCGATTTGCCGGTGCCGCGATCGCCGAACACCAGGACGCCGCCGACGCCCGTATCGACTGCCGCGATCAGCAGCGCCATTTTCATGTCGTCCTGGCCGACGATAGCCGCGAAGGGAAAGGGCGTGCGGGGCATCAGCGCGACCGCGTCACGGTGTAGCCGGCGACGTCCTGCAGCCGCCGGCACAGCGGGGTGTCCGGAAACACGCGCAACGCGCGCCGGGCGTGGTCGGCGAAGACGCCTGCCTGGTCGAGTGTCGCAGCGATCGCATCATGCGCACGCAGCAGTTCCCTCGCCTGCTCCAGATCGCCGTCACGCTGTTCCGACCGGCCGATCGTGCGCTCCCAGAAGCGTCGCTCCCATGCCGCGCCGCGGCGATAGGCGATCAGTGCCGGCAGGGTGACCTTGCCCTCGCGGAAGTCGTCGCCGACCGTTTTGCCGAGCTTCTGTTCGTCGGCCGCGTAGTCGAGCGCGTCGTCGACCAGCTGGAACGAGATGCCGAGATTGGCGCCATAGTCGGCAAGCGCCACCTCGCCGTCCTCGCAGCCCGCGGCGACCGCCCCGATCCGGCAGGCGGCCGCGAACAGCGCCGCGGTCTTGCCTTTCACCACGTCGAAGTAGCGCGAGTCGGGTGTGTCGAGGTCGTTCTGGCTAATCAGCTGCACGAGCTCGCCCGAAACGATGGTCGCGGTCGCATCCGCCAGGATCTGCAGCACCCGCAGCGAGCCTGCCTCCACCATGACCTGGAAGGCGCGGGCGAACAGGAAGTCGCCCACCAGCACCGAGGCGCTGGCGCCGAACACTGCATTGGCGGATGCCAGGCCGCGCCGCCGCTGGCTGACATCCACGACGTCGTCGTGCAGCAGTGTCGCCGTGTGGATCAGCTCGACGCAGGCGGCGAGCTCGATGTGCCGCGCCGCGCTCGCCGAGGCACCGCACAGCCGCGCGGCGGCCAGGGTGAGCAGCGGCCGCAGCCGCTTTCCGCCGGCCGCGAGGATATGTTCGGCGAGCCGCGGAATGAGTTCCACCCGGCTGCCCAGGCGGGCGACGATGATCCGGTTGCAGGCGGCAAGGTCCTCGCTGAGCAGCAGCACCAGGGCCGACAGCGCGTCCTCGCCGTCCGGCGCCTGGCTCTCGTCCCGATGGGCTGCAGCGGACCGCACGCCGCATTTATTCTAGGCGCGCCACCGTTCGTCAAGTATCGTTGACACTCTGCAAGACAGTGATGTCAACGATCAGTTGCGCGCCGTGTCGTCGTCGCCCTGGCCCCTGGTCGCATGCCAGACCAGATATCCCAGCACCTCGGCGGTTCGGGCGACCGAGGCGCGGACCGCCTCCAGCATGTCCGGCATGCGCGACGGATCGACGCCGTCGGCGATCTCCAGCGCAGCAAGCTGGGCGTTCTCGACGATCGCGGTGAGCAGGTTGCGGAACATCAGGTCGGCCTTGGAATCCAGCAGGCCCGAAAGCGGCCGGCGCTGCTGGATCACGCCCTCCTGGAATTGTCGCCGCGCCGCCTCCGCAGCCTTGCGCTCGGTCAGGTCGGTGAACAGCAGCACGAAACCCAGGCTGCGATCCTGTCCGGTGAAGACCGGGTCGGCCCGGACCAGCAGCGGCATCGACTCGCCATCGGGGCGATCCATCAGGACCTCTCCCCGCCAGGCGCGTCGTTCCGCCACCAGCACGTGCAGCGCGCGCCGCGCCTCTTCCGGATCGACCAGGAGCTGCGCCAGGTCGGCGACGGCCTGCGGCCGCTTGGCCCCGCGCGGCAATAGCGCATGGAAGGCGGCATTGAGCTGAAGGATCCGGCCCGAGGCGTTGGCGATCACCACCGCCTGTCCGGACTGCTGCACCTGGCGTCGCACCTGGTTGCGCTGATGCTCGGCGATCAGCATCCGGACCGAGCGGAACTGCACCACCACGTCGGCGACGCTGTCGCCGATCAGCCGCGCCGCGGCCAGATCGGCGGGGCTCCAGGGGTCTGCCGTGCCTTCGACCACCTGATGCCACTGGGCGAACGAACGGCGCGGCGAAAGGGTGGCGGGATCGTCGCCGGTGCCGTGCGGCGCGAATGGATTGCCGCCCCAGGTCACCGTCCGCACGCGTTCCGGCCGTAGCCAAACCAGATATTCGCCGGGCGTGGCCGAGACCGGCACCGCGAGCAGCCCGCTGGCGATCGGCTTGAGCGCAGCGAACTGCGGCGCATCCTCGGGCAGCGAGGCGGTGGCGATCTGCTCATCGCGCGGCTGACGGTCCAGCCAGTCGCCGATTTCGCGCAGCGTGGCGGTGCCGGGCACCTCGCCCACCGTCCGCACCTCGCCCTCGAAGAGCAGCGCCGCGCCGCTCGCCCCGACCGGCTCCAGCAGCGCCAGAGAGCGGTCGAACAGCGCGCCGCGCCAGTCGCCCTCGCGCGAAATCGCCTGGATCATCCGCTGCTCAAGCCGGCGGACGGACAGCTCCGCCTGCACCTGCGCGAAACTTTCCAGCGCGGCGATGCGGGTGCCTATTGCCTCGGCCAGCAGTTCGCACACCGCGCGGGCCTCGAAGTGCACGAAGCGCGGCACGTAGTGATGGCAGGAGATGAGCCCCCACAGCCGGCCGCTCACCATCAGCGAGACGACCAGCGTCGCCCGGACGCCCATGTTCTTGAGGTACTGCACGTGGATCGGTGAGATGCTGCGCAACAGGCACAATGACATGTCGAGCTGCTCGCCGCTGATCGGCGACAGTGCCGGGGTCAGGGGGACCGGCGCGTATTCGACGTCCTGCAGCACGCGGACGCGGTTGCGCACGTACAGCCGGCGCGCGATTTGCGGGATATCCGAGGCTGGGTAGCGATTGCCCAGATACGCCTCGAGCCCCGGTTCACGCTCCTCGGAGAACACCTCGCCATGGCCCTGCTCGTCGAATCGGTAGACCATCACTCGGTCGTAGCCGATCAGCGTCTTGAAGATGCGCGCCGTCGCGTCGCACACCGCCTGCACAGTTGCCGCCGCCATGATCGACTGGAGAGCGGTCTCCAGGTGGAGCGAAAAGTCCACCGACGGGCCGGCGCGCTCGAGTTCGACGATCAGACCACCGTCCGAAGGACGATGGATCAGGCAATCGAAGGCTGCGTGCCGGCGACCGAAATGGCAGCGCACGCCGCGTGCGACGTCGCGCAGCCCGTCCGACAGATGCGGGCGGAGCCGTTCGGCCAGGTCGCCGGGGATTGCGTCGAGCGTGCGCCCGATGACCTCGCCGTCGAGACCCAGGAAGCCCGCTGCGTTCGTACTGGCCTGGACGATCGCGTTGTCGGGCTCACGAACCAGGAACAGGGCGCCATGCGGCTGGATCGACCCTGCCAGATGGATCAGCTCGCGCTCGCAGTTCGAAAGGTCTGCCTGTCCGAAAGCCGGCGTCGCGACCGTGCGGGTGAGCACGTCGAGCCTCCCTGGATCAATGGGGTTCTATCGACCGTTGCCCGGCGAGTCTGACCCATTGCGGACCGGTGAGTTCCATCTCGTACTGCGCCAGCTTCTTGTAAAACCCCTGCCGACTCAGGCCCAGCAGTTCGGCGGCTGCCGTCCGGTTGCCGCCGGCGAGCTGCAGGGCAGCCCCGATATAGTGTCGCTCGACCAGGCCCACGGTGTCGCGGACCAGGCCGCGCAACGGGGTATTGCCGCTCTGCTCGATGACCGCGGCGAGCGCTGACTGGAGGCTGACGGTATCGTCGGCCTGCGGCAGCCTGCGGCCGACGTCGCGGATCAGCAATGCAATCAAACTCGGCTTCTCCGGGGTGTTGCCGACCGCGGAGATCTCGACCGCGGTCTCGCCACCGAATTCGCCCTGCAGGCCGGTGGAAAACAGCCGCACTGAACCATGCCGGCCGAGATTAGCCAGCAGGACGGTCATATCCGCACCCGGATGCGACAGCCAGCGGGACAACCGCTCGCCCACTACCCTGCCCTCGGCGGTCACCTGCACCAGGTCGAGGAAGGCGCGGTTTGCCCGCCGGACCGTCCCGTCGCGGTCGATGACGACGAACCCGTCCGGCAGCCTGTCGACAAAGTCATCGAGCGGGGTTGATACTTGGCTGGGGCGCTGTGGCTCGGGGTTCGCGCTGTCCGCCGAGGCCAACTGCACCAGGAACATCGGGCCCGGCTCGCTGGTCATCAGCGAGGCGCGCACCAGCCACGCCTGCCGATCGGCACCGAGATGCAGCAGCACGCCCGGGGCCCGACCATTCTGACGAACCCGCTGGAGCAGCGCGTGGAACGACTGCTGCTCAGCGGCGGACATCTCATTCACGAGGTCGCGCCCGGGCGACAGGCCAAGACCGCGGATGGCGGCAGGATTGGCCTCGACGATCCTGAGGGTGTCCGCCCGAAGCAGCAGCACCGCCTCGTTCGAGGCGTCGAACAGCAGGCGATAGCGCGACTCTACCTCGCGCAGCTTCCAATACTCCTGCTCCATTGCCTGCTGGGCGGCGATCAGGCGGGTCTGCAGATCGGCCACGGCCTGCAGGTTGCGCCCGATGGCAATCAGCCCGGCTTTGCCTCCAAGCCGGACCGTGGTGTACTCCATCGGCAGCTCGAGGCCGCTCGGGAAACGCTGGGTGACCTGGCGGAAGGCCGAGAGGCCCCCTTCGCGAGCGTCCGCCACCATCCGCCGGACCTTGTCACCGCCGATGTCGTCGACGGTGTCGACCCAGGCGCGTCCAAGCCAGTCGGCCGCCGATTCCTGCGACACCGCGTTCGACAGCGTCGCGTCACGGATGACGCCGTCGAGGTCGAGCATGAGGGTCACGTCGGGGGGCGCAATGCTGACGCCGGGCAGAGCAGCGAGTGAGATTGTAGCCTCCTGGAGACGCCTGGCCGGTTGCTGGCCGATAGGGAGACTACCATGGTTGACGGATGCAAGGCGAGAAGGACGGAGGGAGACCCGCGGGCGACCGCATTACATCGGCGCAATGTCCGAACCTGGGTCCGCGTCGCACGTAGCGCCATCCGCGTCCAGCGAAAGCTCGATGTTCAGCTCGAATGCAGTGATCGCCTCGCACAGCAAAGGCTCGTCCTCCATCGCATGGCTTGCCGCGCAGTCTAGCGCCGCCCGAAACGCGGCCGAGAACGTGCCGACCTCGCCGATCGCTGGAAACTCGGCAAACGCCACAGGAAAGTCCGAGCCAAACCGCTGCGCCAGACGCCGGCGCAGGATCTGGCCGCCACTAAGGTCCCCGAGGTAGCGGGTATAGGCGTGCGCTATCAACCGCGTGCCATCTCCCGCTCCTGCCCAATCGACCCTGGCAGCATAGCGCTCCCCGGAGCGGAGCAGAGGGACCTGATCGGGCCAGCCTGGCCCGATCAGCGCAACGAGGTCGGCGGCGATGCGATCCGCTCGATACAGCGCAGGCCGTGCGAGCCGCGCTATGGCTGCCAGCGCGCCGTGCCGCTCCAATGCCTGCTCCATGCTCCGATAGACGGGTAGGAGGTTGCGCAGGTACAGCACGTAGGCAGGACGGCTGACCCGCCCGGACAGGATTGCCGCAACGATGCCCGACCGCTCCGCGCGGGCATGCTCCCGCGCGGTGCTGGCGCGCATGCGGGCCACCAGCGTCACTTCGGTCCTCTCTTGCAGACCCGGGAACCGATCATCGTTAGGTCTTCCGCAACGTCAGGCGCCCGATGCGTACGCACGACAACGCCCGTGTCAACAGTGGTTGCCGTAGTGGCAAACCTCCCGTACACCTGGGGAGCGTCAAGAGAATGGCAGACCGCGGCGTTGGAGGCCCTTGGGCGGAGTGCCGGAACCCTTCTCTACGACCGCATGCGAAGCGTCTTCAGCCGCGGGGGTCCTGAGGCTGGCCACATCGTCTACAACCGAGCGCTGCTGGGTTTGGCCCGCCACTATGGCTACCTGCCGAAGGCATGCAAGCCCTACCGGGCCAAGACGCAGGCCAGGGTCGAGCGACGCTATCACTCCATCCGCGAGGACTTCTTCCTCGGTCGCAGCTTCCGCAATCTCGACGACCTCAATCAGCAACTGCGGCAGTGGCTCGACCAGGCGCCTCGTCGCCGAGTACTTCGCCCAAGTGCGCCCCCGACAATGTCTCACGGCAACGGCGCGCAGAAGCGCTCAAGCGATGAAACCACTCGCGGCGCGCGCGTCCCTTGCCGGCCCGCCATAGCGATCAGCCCTTCCCGGAGTTCGCCCCGGTCGGGTCGAGCAGGGAGGGTCCGTCCGAGGAGCCAAGCACATCGTGCGCAAGCGGCGCGGCCTGCGGCGCCAGAATCCCGAATGGCCGTCGCAGGCGCAGCGGAGCCGCCGTGACCATGCTCTGGCCTGCGGCGACAATCGCCTGGAAGACTGATGCGGCAGCCATGAAATACAGCACGCCGTCGATGCCGAACCGCCCCATGAGGCTGGTTCCGATAAGTGGGCCAATCACGGAGCCTAGCCCGCTCACCAGGATGAGCCGGCCACTGACGGCAACCACGCGATCGGATGGCATGCGGTCGTGTGCGAGCGCGACGCAGACCGGGTAAAGTGTCGACATGAAGCCGCCCAGCAGTGACGCCGCCGGCAGGACGATCGGAAGGGAGTGCGGCAGCAGCACCAGCGCAACGGCGGCGCCCGCGAAACCGAGGCTCAGCGTGGCCAATACCGTGCGCCGGTCGAAGCGGTCGGAAAACCGGCCGACCGGGACCTGGAAAGCAAGCCCACCGAGCACGGCCACGAGCATGAACAGCGCAATCGTCGCCTGCTCGATACCCTCACCCTGCATCCATGCCGGTACGAGCGCGTAGAATGCGCTGCTGACCAGCCCGCTGACAGCGCAGCCGAGAACCGCAACCGGCGCCGCGCGCGAGAGCTGGCCATACCGAAGCGTCGCCGCAGCGATTGTCTGGGGCGGCTCGGCCCTGGTCATGCTCACCATGACCAGCGCCACCGCGAACAGCACGACGATCGCATTGAACGGCGTCGCCGCTTCGACTTCCGTGCGGCCGATCAGGAGCTGTCCCACCGCAAGGGCCAGGAAGGTTCCTACCATGTACACCGAAAAGACCTGCCCACGTTCAGACGGCCGAGCCTTGGCATTGAGCCAGCTCTCGGTCGTGATGAAGATGCCAGAGCAGCCGAAGCCGATGATCCCGCGCAACACCAACCAAGGCAATGGCCCGATCCAAAGAGGCATGGCGGCCGTCGCGCCGACCACCAGGCCACCGAAGCCGGCGTAGGCCCGGATGTGTCCGATGCGCTCGATGATCCGTCCACAGCGGAGTGCCCCGAGCGTGAACCCGGCGAAATAACTGCTGAGCACCAGACCGGCCATAGTCGCGCCGAAGTTCTCGATCGACACGCGCAGGGAGATGAATGTGCCAAAGAAGCCGTTGGCGAGCTGAACGGCGCTCGTGGCAACGACCAGCGTTCCTATCTGTAGCCGCATCGATCTATCGGGCCGCATTGCTCTCCGCCATCTCCCGGTGGGCGATGGTGTCCCCCTCCGCACCGTCCTGCCAACTGGAACCCATGGGATGCGTGGGAGCAAGCCTCGCACGCGCGCTCGAGCAGCGCCGAATATGGCCGTTACAATGCAGACATTCCGCCACCCGGCGATGCCAAATCAGCCGTCGGAGTCACGGATATTTCCGTTATTCTGCTACAGGACGAACGGACGATTGACGTCAAATATATCATCGCTTGCCGGCGATCTATACTTTTTTGAACTTTTTGTTAGCGTCGGACAATTGGCGATCTTATAACGGATTACTGCCGATGCAACGTGATTCCCGCCACACACTCCTTCCCGACCGGATGAGCAATTCAACTCGGCAGTCGGGGAGACCAAGGGATGTCGACAGTCACCGTCGCGGGCGCAAATGGCCAGACTGTTGTCCTGACTTTCGACACCGAAGCCAACGCCGCGCTGGCACAGCGGATCGCTTCGGCCATCACCGCCGGCGTGCAGAACGGCAGCATCCTCGCATCGGACGATTCCACAGGTCCGCCGTTGCCCCTGCCACCTGGCGCGACCGGCGAGTTCGTCCAGACGAAGGACGGCATGACGGCACTGCCGCCGGGCTACAAGGCCTTCATCGACACCGCGGCCAAGGCGGTCGTCTTCGGCTCGGGGGACGCCGACGAGTTCGGTGCTGTCCAGCGTCGGCCGGCTGGACTTCATTGCTACCGGCGGTTCCGGAACCGTGGTTGCCGGCGGCGGCAATAACCTGGTCTCGATCCCCGGCGGAGACAGCGGCGACTGGTCGATCAATACGGGAAAGGGCGACGACGTCATCTTCGCGCTGGGCGCCGGCAACAATTCTATCAGTGCGGGCGCCGGCCATAACGCGATCCTGCTCGGCGGCGGCAACAGCCTCGTCAATTCCACCGGGGACGACACGGTGAGCGCCAGCGGCGGGCAGGCGACGATCACCGCCATCGGCGACACCAGCGATGTCATCTACGGTGGCGCCAAGCTGTTCTACATCGGCAACCTGGGCGGGCCCGCGACCATTTACGGCGGCGCCGGCAGCGTCAACTACATCGGCGGCACCGGTCCGGATCTGGTGCATGGTGGGACCGCCGGTGACAACTTCCTGTCCGCCGGAACCGGCAACGCCACGCTGTTCGGCGGCGGCGACGGCGACCAGCTCTTCGCCGCCGGAAACGCCGGCCAGGAGCTGCATGCGGGCGCCGGCAACGAGTTGCTCAATGGCCTATTCGCATCCGGGGCCGATACCTTCTTTGCCAGCACCGGCAACAGCACGATCGTCGGCGGCGGCGGCAACGACAGCTT
Organism: uncultured Alphaproteobacteria bacterium; assembly: GCA_963812075.1. Lineage (GTDB taxonomy): Bacteria > Pseudomonadota > Alphaproteobacteria > Acetobacterales > Acetobacteraceae > JAMXLO01. The sequence continues at coordinate 236,949 of CAWETN010000007.1, read as the reverse complement.
CGTGTTCACCAACGGCCAGGGCGGCGGCACCGACTCGGTCCAGGGATTCCACCCCGGGGACACGATCGACCTGCAGGGCTACGGCAGGAACGAGGTGCGTGACGCACTGAAGAGCCAGACGGTGACCGACGGATCCGTCACCATCACACTGTCCGACCACACCACGATCACCTTCGCCGGCGTGACCAGCCTGAGCCCCGGCGACTTCATCACCACCGGCGGTGCCGGAGGCAACGGCAACGGCCATGGCGACAACGACGATGGCGACAACGATCACGGCCATGGTCGCGACGATGACCACGGCGACCGCGGCCATCAGGGTCACGGCGATCGCCACGACGGCGACGACATGCGCCACATCCGCGACATGCCGATCGGGCCTTCGGACCACTGATCGGCGGCGTCCTGTAACCGGAGTGGCAAGTTCGCACGCATGGCGAGCCTGGAACTCCGCGGCCTGCGCAAGAGCTTCGGGCCGGTCGATGTGCCGCACGGCGTCGACCTCACGCTTGCCGACGGCGAGATGCCGGTCATCGTCGGCGCTTCGGGCTGCGGCAAGTCGACGCTGCTGCGCCTGGTGGCGGGCCTCGAGCGACCGACCGCCGGCCAGGTCCAGGTGGACGGTCGCGACGTGACGGATCTGGATCCGTCGCGGCGCGACATCGCCATGGTGGTCCAGAACTACGCCCTGTATCCGCATATGAGCGTGTTCGACAACATGGCGTACGGCCTGCGCATCCGCGGTCTGGCGCGCGACGACATCCGCCGTCGGGTGGACGAAGCAGCCGGACTGCTGGGCATCGGGGCTCTGCTCGGCCGGAAGCCGCGGCAGCTGTCCGGCGGGCAGCGCCAGCGGGTCGCCATGGGGCGCGCCATCGTGCGCCACCCAAGGCTGTTCCTGTTCGACGAGCCGCTGTCCAACCTGGACGCCAGGCTGCGCCTGGCGATGCGCGCCGAGATCCGCCGGCTGCAGCGACGGCTGGGCGTCACCAGCCTGTTCGTCACGCATGACCAGGTCGAGGCGATGACGCTGGGCGACCCGGCGCAGCTCGCCACGCCGATGGACACCTACGTCGCCGGTTTCATCGGCGCACCGACGATGAACTTACTGCCGGCGACCCTGGCCCGCGGGGGCACGGCGGCGCAGCTGGCGGCCGGCCCGCTGCTGCCGTTCCCGGACGGCCGTCGCCCCGGCGCCGACGGCGACGCGCTGCTCGCCGGCATCCGGCCGGAGCACCTGGTGCCGGGTCCCGGGCTGGAGCTGGCGATCGACCTGGTCGAGCCGCTCGGTTCCGAGACCCTGGTGCACGGCCGTCTGGCCGGTGACGACGAGCAGCTGCTGACGGTGCGGCTGGCCGGCCCCCCGCCACCCGAGGATCGCCTGATGGTGGCGCCGGTGCTCGAGCACCTGCACGTCTTCGACCGCTCCGACGGCAGGCGAATCGATCCGCTTGGCGCGGAAACCGTTGCGTGCCGGCTTGCTGCTGTCGGCACGGCTGACTAGGGTCACCGGCCACCGCTCAAAGGGTCGCCGATCAGGATGCCCGCGCCGCCGACCATGCCCGTCCCGGCCATCAGTCCCGGGGAGATGCAGCTGCTGCTGGCGCGCGCCGGGTTGGTGCTCAATCCCGGCCAGGTCGCCGACCTCGTTCTCGCCTGGCGCCAGGTGGCTGGACTGATAGCCTCGATCCCGCATGACCGGCCACTGGCCGACGACATGGCGGTGGCGTTCCGCCTGCCGCCACCTGCTCTCGCCGCCGCCACCGCGCCACGCGCGCGGCCGGCGGCGCGGCCGGCAGCAAAGGCGCAGCGCAAGGCACCGCCGAAGGCCAAGGTGCCCCCAAAGCGCAAAGCGCGACCCAAACCGGCGCCCCGCAAGAGTACCCGTCGCGCCCGATGACGGCTCCGGTTCCGCCTTTCCTCACCATCGCCGAAGCCGGCCGGTTGATCGCCGCGAAGCGGTTGTCTCCCGTGGATCTGGTCAAACACATGCTGGCCCGCATCGAGGTCAGGAATCCGGAGCTGGGCGCTTACCTGCTGGTCACCGAGCGCCAGGCGCTTGCCGCGGCGCGCGCCGCGGAGCGGGCGGTGATGGCCGGCAAGCGCGGACCGCTGCTGGGCATCCCGCTCGCCTACAAGGACATCTACGAGACCGCGGGCGTGGCCACCACGGCACAGTCGCGCATCCTGGCCGACAACGTTCCGAAGCAGGACGCCGAGACGGTGCGCCGGCTGCACGCCGAGGGTGCCGTGATGCTGGGCAAGCTGGCGACGCACGAGTTCGCCATCGGCGGGCCGGCGTTCGACCTGCCCTGGCCGCCGGCGCGCAATCCGTGGGACCCGCGCCGCTTCACCGGTGGCTCCAGTTCCGGCTCGGGGGCGGCGGTGGCTGCCGGGCTGGCGCTGGGCGCGCTCGGCTCGGACACAGGGGGGTCGATCCGGCTGCCGGCCGCCTATTGCGGCATCGCCGGCCTCAAGCCGACCCCGGGCCTGGTGTCGCGCCGCGGCGTGATCCCGCTGGCGCCAAGCCTGGACACCGCCGGTCCGATGGCATGGACGGCGCAGGACTGCGCGATCCTGCTCGATGCCCTGGCCGGACACGATCCGGCGGATCCTGCCTCGGTGCCCGGCCCACAGGTCTCCTATGCTGCCGCCATCGCCGCACCGCTGCGCGGCCTGCGCGTGGGGCTGCTGCGCCGATTCTACGAGCACGACGTGCCCGCCTCGCCCGAGATGCTGCAGACCATGGGCCGGGCGGCGGCGGCCCTGCGCAGCCTGGGGTGCCGCGTGGAGGACGCCACGCTGCCCCCGGTGCAGGAGTACAACGCGGTCGGCCGGGTGATCATCTCGGCTGAAGCCTATGCGCTGCATGAGGCCACTATCAAGACGCGGCTGTCCGACTATTCCCGGGTGTTCCGGGTCCGCGTGCTGGCCGGCGCACTGGTCCGCGCGGCCGACTACATCGCCGCACAGCGCCGCCGCACCGACCTCATCGCCGCCACGGCGAAGGCGTTCGAACGCTTCGACGTGCTGCTTGCCGCGCCGACCCAAGGCACGCCGCCGCTGCTGACCGAGCAGCGGCCCGACGACGGATTTTCCCGGCCGCTGCTCACCACGGTGGCGAATGTCGCGGCGGTGCCGTCGATGGTGGTGTGCGGGGGCTTCAGCAACGCCGGGCTGCCGCTCGGGGTGGAGATCATCGGGCCGGCCTGGGGCGATGCCACGGTGCTGCGCGTCGGGCACCATTTCGAGCAGGCGGCAGGAACGCGCGAGCGCCGGCCGGACGCGTAGCTCAACTCCGGCACGTTCTTTATTCTAACGGCTAGAACTAGCGCATTGACGGCAGGTCGTTGGCTTTTCTCTGCCAGAGACGCGCCTTAGTCGGTCCTGGTCAACGTTTCTCTAACTTCTTTTGGGTACATGGAACCCACGCCCGTGCGCGGTTGCGCGGTGCGGCCTGCTAAAACGGAAGGCGCTCCATGATGCTCGTACTGACGAAAAAGCGGCTTGCAACCGGCTGTGCTCTGCTTGGGGCGCTGGCGGTGGCGGCGCCATTGACACAAGCGGTGGCGGCGACCGCGAACACGACGTTCCAGGTCACCGCCACCGTCGTGGCCACCTGCCTGATCAACGCCAATCCTCTCCCGTTCGGCAACTACACCGGCACGCAGACCGACGCCACGTCCAGCATTTCGGTGACCTGCACCAACACCACGCCGTACAATGTCGGCCTCGACGCCGGCACCTCGACGGGTGCCACGGTGAACGCCCGCAAGATGGTCGGGCCGGCCGGTGCCACACTCGGCTATGCCCTGTTCCGCGACGCCGCGCGCACGCAGAACTGGGGCAACACGGTGGGCGCCGATACGCAGACCGGCACCGGCAACGGCAGCGCACAGACCCTGACCGTGTTCGGCCGCATTCCGGCCAACGCCTTCCCGGTGCCCGGCGGCTATGCGGACACCATCACCGCCACCATCACCTACTGACATTTCCTGCCGCCACGGCCCCCAGGCTTTCCTGCAGGCGGCCAATCGCTGCCTTCAGGACGGGCGCCGACGCAACCAGAACCGGAGGAGGCGTTCGTTGCAGAATCGGCAACTGCCCAAGAGGCGCGGCCCGCCGGGAGCTGCGCTCCGCTGTCTCGCGGCAGCCATCTGGGCTGCCGTCGCGATCGGTGCGGCACAGGCGCAGGGACTGACCGTCCTGCCCGTGTCCATCGATCTGCCGCCCGGCCAGATGGCGGCGGCGGTGACGGTGATCAACCAGGGCGACAGCGAGACGTCCTTCCAGGTCCGCTCCTTCGCCTGGAAACAGCCGGGCGGAGAGGACCAGCTTGCGGCTACCGACGAGTTGCTGGCGAGCCCGCCGCTCGGGACAATCCCCCCCGGCGGCACCCAGGTCGTGCGCCTGGTCCTGCGGCGTCCCGCGCAGGCGCAGGAGGCGACCTACCGCATCCTGTTCGACCAGATTCCGCCGCCGGCGGCACCCGGCACCGTGCGCATCGCGCTGCGCCTGTCCATCCCCGTCTTCGCCCAGCCGCCGACGCGGGTCGCCCCGCATCTGCAGTGGCGGATCGAGAACAGCGGCCGGCAGGCGAGCCTTGTCGCGGTCAACGACGGCACCCATCACGAGGCGGTCCGCGATATCGCGCTGTCGCAGACCGGCGGCGCTGCCGTGAAGGTCGAGAGCGGCGCCTCCCCGTACGTCCTGGCGGGTGCCACCCGTCGCTGGCGCATCCTGTCTCCCGGCCTTCCGTCCCCCGGCGCGAGCATGCATCTGACCGCCCATGCCGACGCCGCGCCCGTCGATCAGCCGGTCGCCATAGTTGCCGGTCCGTGACAACCTGTGCGCGGCGGCGATCCGCATCGTCGTCCTTGCCGGTTGCCTTCCGGACCCGTCCGCCGCCTGGGCGACCGCCGATCAGCGACTGCTGCTCGAGGTGGTGGTCAATGGCTACGACAGCGGCAAGGTGGGCGAATTCACTCTGCGCGACGGCGCGCTGTTCGCCACCCGCGGCGAACTGACCGAGCTCGGCGTGCGGGTTCCCAACGCCGCACCTGCCACAACGGACGGTCTGGTAGCGCTGTCGGACCTCCCGGGCGTGACGGTGCGGCTCGATCAGGCGACGCAGGCGCTCAATCTCACCGCAGGCGACGACCGGCTGCTGCCGACCCTCATCCGGGGCGGCGCCGCCGGCGCCGGGCAGATCGAGAGCGGAACGGGGCTCACGCTCAATTACGACATCACCGGCACCTCGACCGGAGGCCAGAACGTCGGCAGCGGGCTGTTCGACATGCGCGGCTTCTCGCCGTGGGGGGTCATGTCGTCCGGCGCCCTGGTCTATCTCGGCGCCAACCAGGGCGGTTCGGGCAGCTACGCGGCGATCCGCCTCGACAGCACCTACGTGTATTCCGATCCCGACACCATGCGCCGCTATCGCCTGGGCGACGTGATCACCGGCGGGCTCGGCTGGACCCGCCCGGTTCGTATCGGCGGCGGGCAGGTCACCTCCGACTTCTCGATGCGGCCCGACCTGGTGACGTTCCCGCTCCCCTCGGTCGGCAGTTCGGTGGCGGTGCCGTCCACCGTGGACGTGCTGGTGAACGGCACGCAGTTCCTGTCGCGCCAGGTGCAGCCAGGCCCGTTCCAGATCGCCCAGCTCCCGGTGGTCACCGGCGCCGGCACCGTGGCGATGACGGTCAGCGACGCGGCGGGGCGCCAGATCACCACGACCCTGCCGTTCTACGCCAGCTCCGACCTGCTCGCTGCCGGCCTGCAGACCTACTCGTTCGAGGCCGGTGCGGTGCGCAGCAATTTCGGCTTTCTCAGCAACGACTACGGCAATGTCGCCGCCGCGGCGACCTGGCGCCGCGGACTGACGGACAACCTGACCGTCGAGGCGCATGCCGAAGGGACCGCCGGTCAGTTCATGGCCGGCGGCGGACTGGTGGCGAACCTGTTCAACCTGGGCGTGGCGGATCTCGCCGCTGCCGGTAGCAGCAGCGGCGGACGCGCCGGAGCGCAGGTCTCGATCGGCGCGCAGCGCATCGGGCCGACCTTCAGCCTCGGTGCATCGGCGACGTTCGCGGACCGCAGTTTCCGCGACATCGCGGCGATGAACGGCGATCCCGTGCCGCGCCGGCAGATCACCGCTAACGCCGGCGCTTCGCTGGGCCGGTTCGGCTCCCTCGGCATCGCCTATGTCGGCATCGACCGCGACTCCGCCCCGACACCGATCAAGTTCGTGGCGCCTCCCGGCAGCTTCTTCTCGACCAGCACGTCGCTGGCCGTCGGCACGATAACGGTGCGCGGCACCGTCGGCACCTTTCGCCCCGCCCAGCAGGCGCACATCCTCACCGCCAGCTATTCGCTGCAGGTCGGCACGCTGTCGTTCTACGCCACGGGATTTCGCGACTTCGCCAGCGGCGGGGCCAGCGGCGTGCTGTTCGGCCTGACGATTCCCCTCGGCCGCCGCAGCTCCGCGAGTGCCAGCGCTGGCGGCGGATCGGGCAACTATGCGCAGGCGCAGGCCGTGCAGTCGGCGGTGGATGTCGGCGACTGGGGCTATCAGGTGTTCGGCGCGGCTGGAAACCCGACCCACGCCTTCGCCGAGGTGGAATACAAGTCGCCCTGGGCGCTGGTCTCGGCGGGTGCCGATCACGTCAACCGGCAGACCTCCGTCCGCGCCGGGGTGCAGGGAGCGCTATCTATGTCGATGGCGGGCTGTTTGCCTCCAACGCGATCAATGACAGCTTCGCCGTGGTGGACACCGCCGGGGTCGGCAACGTGCGGGTCTACGACGAGAACCGCGAGGTCGGCCGCACGGACGCGGCAGGCCGGCTGCTGGTGCCGGACCTGCGGTCGTTCGACGTGAACCACGTCGCCATCGAGCCGACCGACGTGCCGGTGGATGCCACGGTCCCGTACACCGGGCGCGACGTGAAACCGCAGGACCGTTCGGGCGTCGTTGTCCGCTTCCCGATCAAGACCAGCCATGGCGCCTTGCTGCGGCTGGTGGACGAAGCGGGCGCGCCGATCAAGGTCGGCAGCACCGCCACCCTGGCGGCGACCGGCGTCACCGTGCCGGTGGGCTATGACGGAGCGGCCTTCGTCGAAGACCTCACCCCGCAGAACAACCGGGTGACCGTACAGCTGCCGGACGGCCGGCGCTGCGCCGCCACCTTCGCGTATCATCCGGCGACCGGCGAAATCCCGAACATCGGCCCTCTGCGCTGCCAGCTTCAGCAATGACCGGGCTGGCCGCAGCGCTTGTCGGGCTCGTCCTGCTGGCGCCAGCCGTCGCCGGCGCCCAGTGCACCGTCACTGCCACGCCGATCGCCTTCGGCACCTACCTGCCGTTCGCCGCCACACCGACGGACAATACCGGCAACGTGACAATCGCCTGTGCCTTCAACGGGTACACGATCGCGCTGAATGCCGGCATCAATGGCGGCGGCAACTTCGCCAACCGCCGCATGGCGAGCGCCGGCGCCTTTCTGCTCTACCAGCTGTACTCTGATGCGGCGCATGCCACGGTCTGGGGCGATGGCACAGGCGGCACATCGACGGTCGCTGCTCCCTGCCTGTTCTGCCGCAGGACGCATACCGTCTTCGGCCGGATCACGGCCCGCCAGGCGGCGCGGCCCGGGACCTACAGCGACACGATCCTGGTGACCGTCACCTTCTGACCTGAGCCACGATCGCGTGCGGCGGCTGGGAAATCCCTGGCCTTCGCAACCATCGAGCAACAACTTCCAGGCACAATGGGGGTCCAAGCTCAGATGGTCGGCAGGCTTCGCCGCCGCCGCAACCACGCCTTGCCAGGACGGCTTTGCTCCCCAGGCGGAGAAAAGCCGTCATGCGTGGCGAATTGACCCGGACCCTTCCGGGAACCGCAGGCACTCCCGGCCGATGCGCTCCGCGCGGACCGCCTCCGATGAGGCGGCGTGCGAGGCTTCCGAGTGCGCTGCTGCTCATCGTGGCGCTGGCGTTCGCGCTGTCGGCGAGCGCCGGCAGCAATTCGACCAGCTTCGGTGTCGGCGCCACGGTCGTCGGGTCCTGCACCATCGCGCCGCAGCGGCCCGGCTGTGCGCCATCGGCGGTGGCCGCCCCACGGCCCACCATCCGGTTATCGCACGACCCTACCACCAACGTTCGAACGGTGACCGTCGAGTTCTGACGGCCCGCTTACCGGGACAGGCGGTCGGCGATCTGGCGCAGCGCGTAATGGGCCGACCGCACGGCACCCTCCTGCCAGCCGGTCACGTAGGACATGTGCTCGCCGGCGAACAGGAACGGGCCGTCGCCGTTCAGCAGCGTCGGGTAATGGCTGGTGCGGGCGGCGCTGCTCCACTCCGCCCAGCCCGCGCCGCTGAACGGGATGTTCGTCCAGGCGACGGACACTCCCTTGGCCAGATGACGGCGACTGTCGGGATGCAGCGCCTCGCCGTCAGACAGTGCAGCCTCCAGGCGGTCGGCGGGGGTCATGGCGGCGAATTTCAGGCCAAGATCGTCGGTCCAGATATAGGCGCCGACCAGGATCCCCTTCCGCTGGTGGATGCCGGCCGACGGATACCAGACCTGGGTGATGTCGCGGCCGGTCCACGAGATGCCGCCATAGATTGCGTCGTCCAGTTCCCAGAAGCGCCTCTCGGCCTGGAAGGCGACCTTGACCGCGGGGATGTAGTCGACCGCCTCCATTGCACGGCGGATATCCGGGCGGAAATCCGCCGGGATCGCGCGCAGCACCGGGAGCGGGACGGTGACCACCACCAGCGGCGCGTCGAAGGCACGCTCGCGCCCGGTCCGGGCGTCCCGCACGACGACGCGCGCATCGTCGCCGACCCGGCGGAGGGCACGGACCTCGGCGCCGTAGGTGATCGTGCCGCCGAGCCGGCGACCGAAGGCCTCGCCGATGCGGCCCATGCCGCCGACCGGCTGCATCATGGTCGCCGCCTGGTGCCAGCCTTCGCCGAAGTTGCTCTGGAATTGCCAGAAGCCGGAATTGAGGATCGCGCGCAGATCCAGCGGCTGACTGACCCTTCCCGCCTGCGTGCCACCGCCCGGCGGCACCGCGTAACCGGCGCGGGGCGAGCCGTGGTAAGTCAGGTCGCGGTCCAGCGCGCCGAAGCTGCGCAGCATGGCGCGGACGCGGTCCTTGTCCTCCGTGGTCACCGCCTCGGTCAGTGCGTCATGGTCCAGCGCTTTCGCCGCCAGTTCGGCAACGTATCCACGTATGTCATTCACCACCTGCCGATTGCGTTGCGGCCGGCCTGCGAAGGCGGCGTCGCTGTGCAGCAAGGCGCCGCGGTTGTCGTTGCTCATCACCTCGAGCGGCACGCCGAGCTCGCGGCAGTACGACAGGATGCCCTGGTGGTGGTACGGCAGCCGCGCCGGGCCCGGGTTGAAATACATGTGGGCGGCGCGGTCCCAGGCGCACACGCTGCACGCTGTCGATCTCGTGGACGGTGTCGCCGGCGCGCAACGTCCAGTTGCGCCCCCCCGGCCGGGTACGCGCCTCCAGGACCAGCGGGGCGTAGCCGGCCTTGCGCAGTTCCAGGGCGAGCACCATTCCCGCGATCCCGGCGCCGATGATGACGATGCGGCGGCCTCGACCGGGCGGCAGGGGGGGCGGGCCGGCATAGGCCTCGGGTACCGCCAGGAGGCCCATCGCCGCCATGGTGGCGTAGGCCGCCGCCGCCCCGCCTGCCCGGCCGACCAGATGGATCAGGTCGCGGCGCGCCAGGGTCACGACGGCCGGCGCGCCCGCAGGGCCGCGGCCAGCGTGCCGTCGTCCAGCACGTCGAGCGCTCCGCCGATCGGCACGCCCTGGGCGACGCGCGTGACGGCGACGCCCAGCGGCTTCAGCCGATCGGTGAGCCAGTGCGCGGTGGTGGCGCCGTCGACCGTGGCACCGAGCGCGAGGATCACCTCGGTCACCCCACCCTCGGCCACGCGCGTCAGCAGCGACGGGAGGTTCAGGTCCTCCGGTCCGACCCCCGACAGGGCCGAGAGCGTGCCGCCCAGCACGTGGTACAGGCCGCGATGCACCGCGGCGCGCTCCAGCGCCCAGAGGTCGCCCACACCCTCCACCACGCAGATCAGCGCGCGATCACGCTGCGGGTCGGTGCAGATCGAGCAAGGGTCGCGGCTGTCGAGGTTGCCGCACAGCTGGCACGGCCGCACCGCGCGCGCCGCCTCGGCCAGGGCCGAGGCGAGCGGCAGCATGCGCGCCTCCGGCTGCTGCAGCAGCTTCAGTGCCGCCCGCCGTGCACTGCGCGGACCCATGCCCGGCAGCCTGGCCAGCAGGCTGATCAGCTTGTCGATCTCGGGGCCACCCATGGACGCGAGGTCGAAGGGCTCAGTTCATCGGGGCATGCGCCACCGTCAGAACGGCAGCTTCATCCCCGGCGGCAGTTGCAGGCCGCCGGTCACCTTCTGCATCTCCTCCGCCGCCGCGACCTCCAGCTTCTGCCGTGCGGCAGCATGGGCCGCCACGATCAGGTCCTCCAGCATCTCGGCATCCGCCGGGTCGATCACCTTCGGGTCCACCTTGATCCGCCGCAGGTCGCCCTTGCCGTTGAGCGTGACCTTCACCAGGCCGGCGCCGGCCTCGCCGTCGATCTCCATGCCCTCCAGCTTCGCCTGCATCTCGGCCATCTTGGTCTGCATCTGCTGGGCCTGCTTCATCAGCCCGGAGAGGTTCTTCATTCGTCGAGCTCCATCTCGTCCTCGGAGGGTTCAGCGTCCGCCACGTCGGCCACCGGCAGACCATAGGCGTCGGCGGCGGTGTCGTGCACCGTGTCGATCCGCGCGCCGGGAAACGCATCCATGATGGCGCGCACCAGCGGGTGGTCGGCCGCCGCCACGCGCCGCGCCGCATCGGCGGCGCTGCCCTGCTCCGCCACCGTGGGCTCGCCCGCGGCAGTCGACAGCGCGATCGTCCAGCGCGTGCCGGTCGCCTCGGTCAGCAGCCCGCCCAACCGTGCCGCGAGGTCCCTCGGCGCCTCCGGCTGCGGCCGCAGCTCGATCACCGGCGGGGCGAAGCGCACCACGTGCACCGAATGCACCAGGTGGGCATGCAGCATCGCCTCGCGGCATTCGGCGACCAGCGCGGTCACGTCGCGGAAGCTCGCCAGCCTGGGCGCCGCGACAGGGCGCTGCGACCGGCGCTCCGCCGGCGACCGCGCGCACCCCGCCGCCGGAGGGTCCGGGCGCTGACACACCGGATCCCGATGCGGTACCGCCGGAGAGCCGGCGCACCAGGTCGCCGGGCGGCGGCAGTTCCGCCACGTGGCACAGCCGGATCAGCACCATCTCGGCGGCGGCGCGCCGGTCCGGCGCCGTTTCGACCTCGGCCACGCCCTTCAGCAGCATCTGCCAGGCACGCGCCAGCACCGGCACCGACAGCCGGTCGGCCAGGGCGGCGCCGCGGGTGCGCTCCGCCTCGGACAGGTCGTGACTGTCGCGCAGCGCCGGCACCGACTTCAGCCGGGTGACCGTGTAGACCAGCTCCAGCAGGTCCTGCAGCAGCATGCCGAGATCGGCGCCGCGCTCGTGCGCCGCCTCGGTGACCTGCAGTGCCTGGCGCGGCTGGCCGGACATCACCGCGTCCATCAGGTCGAACACCAGGCCGCGGTCGGCCAGGCCCAGCATCGCGACAACGGCCGCCTCGGTGACGGCGTCCTCGGACTGGGCGATCGCCTGGTCGAGCAGCGACAGCCCGTCGCGCACCGAACCGTCGGCGGCGCGTGCGATCACCTCCAGCGCGACGGGCTCCGCCAGCACCTTCTCCTGCGCGGCAATGCGGCCGAAATGCGCCGCCAGCTCCGCCATGCGCACCCGGCGCAGGTCGAAGCGCTGGCAGCGCGAGAGCACGGTGACCGGCACCTTGCGCAGTTCGGTGGTGGCGAACACGAACTTCACGTGCGGCGGCGGCTCCTCCAGCGTCTTCAGCAGCGCGTTGAAGGCGTTGCGCGACAGCATGTGGACTTCGTCGACGATGAATACCTTGGCGCGGGCCTGGATCGGGCGGTAGCGCGTAGCCTCGATGATCTCGCGCACGTCGTCCACGCCGGTGCGACTGGCGGCGTCCATCTCCACGACGTCCGGGTGGCGGTCGGCGAGGATCGCCACGCAGTTCGCGCACACGCCGCACGGGTCGGCGGTGGGACCGCCCTGGCCATCCGGGCCGGTGCAGTTCAGCGCGCGGGCGATGATGCGGGCGGTGGTGGTCTTGCCGACCCCGCGCACGCCGGTCAGCATGAAGGCGTGCGCGACCCGGCCGGTGGCGAAAGCGTTGCGCAGGATGCGCACCATCGTCTCCTGGCCGATCAGGTCGTCGAACCTCGTGGGGCGGTACTTGCGGGCGAGCACCCGGTAGGGCGCGGCGTGCGCAGGCTCGCCGAACAGGCTGGGGCCATCCGGCGGCGGGGGCGCCTCGATCTGCGGGTCGTCCTGGAACAGGCCGGACATGCGGACGGATTCAGCCGCCGCGGCGGCCCCCTGGTGCGTGGCGATCAAACGGTGGGAGGCCGGACGAACGACCCGGGCGGAAACTCACTGCGGCTGCTTCCTTCCGGACCTGACCGGGTTGGCGAGGCGCCCGTCCGCCGCCGACCTCCCGGTCCTGCATATCATGCTTTTCGGCGGCGGGGACAAGCGCATGGGTCTGCCGTGCGCCGGAGGGTTCCGGACGTGTCCCGGGTTTCGTCCGGCGAGACGGCTCCTCGGGCCATGGACGCAGGAGGTCGCTGCACATTGATGGCCGGACGACGAGGTCGAGGACGGCAACATGTCGGAGTTTCCTCGAACGAGAAACCGCCTTTGCCGATGACTACTGGGTTCGCCGGCGGCGCTCGTCGATCTGGCGGAGGCAGGCCGGCACCAGGTCGTGGCCGTGCTTTTGCCGGCCAGCTCCGGAGAGGAATCAGGCCGCCAGCCGCGGCCGCATCCGGACCATGCCGCCAATTCGCCGGAGCCCGGCCAGCACCACCACCGCCAACCCGGCCAGCGCGACATAGTGCGCCGGACGCAGGCCGAAGCGCAGCAACTCGCTCGCCGCCAGGACACGCCACGGGTCGATCCCGGTGGTCAGGCCATACCAGGCGAATTCGATGCCCGCCGCCGCCAGTGCGGCCACCGCCGTCAGGGCCAGCTGGGCGAACAGGCTGCGCTGCCACGCCATCGGCAGCGCCCGCCAGGCCAACAGCCAGACGAACAGGCCCGAGAAGAACACCGGCTCCGACACGTTCGACTTCGCCTGGATGAAGTAGTGCAGCAGCGCCAGCGTCCCCAGCAGGTAGATCGAGCGGTGCAGCACCTTCCAGCGCCGCCCCAGCCGCTGCACCCAGGAATCGGTCGAGGTTGCTCCCAGCAGGCCCAGCCCCAGCAGCACGACGAAGCCGATCGTCAGGTAGAACCGCAGCGCGATCTCCGACACAACGACGCCCAGCCGGTACTTCTGGTCCACGACGTACAGCGTCAGATGCGCCGCCGCGTAGGCCAGCGCCGTCAGCCCGACGATACGCCGCACCAGCAGCAGGCGCGGCCAGTCCAGCACCCGCGCCGCCGGGGTAATCGCCAGCGAGATCAGCAGAGTGCGGATCGCCCAGTCGCCGGTGCCATGGATCACCTCGGTCACCGGCCGGCCGCCCAGCATGCCGTTCGCCCACCACCAGGCCAGCACCGCGCCCGGGATGAAGGCCGCCGCCAGCATCGTGGCCTTCAGCGGCAGGAAGCGGCCGTGCCGGTCGCGCCAAGGGATGATCATCGACCGGCACCCGCCGCATGGCGCGCATAGTCGGCAGGCACCCGAAATTCCGCCGGATCCTGCGGGCCGTAGCGTACCGAGACGGCGCTCACCACCACCTGGCCTTCCGCAGCGGCGCGCAGCAGCACGCCATCGCCGGTGATGCACACCAGGGCCGGGCGCGCCTCGCGATCCTGCGTCTGCCATTCGGTGCAGGCCTGACCCGCCACCGTAGCCTCGCCGCGCCGCACGAAGGACGACGCCGTCCCGCCCCCCGTCATTGCCGCCATGCTGTCCGGAGCCGTCATATCCACCACCGATCGTGCCGCGTCTCTCACCACGCTCATCCGTCTCGCCACGTAGTCGATAATTACATGCAGGCCGGACCCCGACGGATCGATTCGCATGGTCTGTGCCGCCGCCAGCCAGCGTACGCGCTGCTCGACTTCCCCGCCCCGCGGCGCCGGAGACCGATAGGTCAGGTCCACATCGCGGCTCGGCCGCAGCAGCGGCTGGTCGGCCAGCGCCGGTGACGCCGATGACAGGGCGAGTGCCAGCAGGACCGTGCGGCGCATCTGGCTCAGCGGTCGGCCATGCGGCGGATTTCGGCCAGCAGGTCGGCGGGGTTCGGTTCGGCAGGGAACTGCGCCGGCACGGTGATCGCGTGGGCGAGGCGGGACTTATAGACGTCGCGATCCAGCTCCTCGGCACCGAATTGCGCCAGGTGCGAGGTGACGAACTGGGTGTCGAGCAGCCGGAAGCCGCCCAGGCGCAGCCGGGCCACCAGGTGTACCAGCGCCACCTTGGACGCGTCGCGTGCGGCGCTGAACATGCTCTCGCCGAAGAACACCCCGCCGATGGCCACCCCGTAAAGACCGCCGACCATGCAGCCGTCCTGCCGCGTCTCCACCGAATGGGCGTGGCCCAGCCGGTGCAGTTCGCCGAACAGACGTTCGATCTGCGGGTTGATCCAGGTGTCGTCGCGGCCGGGAGCCGGTTGCGCGCAACCGGCTATGGTGCCGGCGAACTCGCAGTCCACGGTGACGGTGTAGGCGTCGGACAGGACGGTGCGCGCCAGGCGCCGCGGCAGGTGGAAGCGGTCCAGCGGCAGGACCCCGCGGCGCTCCGGGTCCAGCCAGTACAGGCGCTCGCCCCGACGGGTCTCAGCCATCGGAAACAGGCCGCGGCGGTAGGCCCGCAGCATCAGGTCGGTGGTGATCTCGACGGTGCGCCGGGACATGCGCCGTATAGTGGGGTCGCACCGCCGCTTGGGGAAGACATGCCCTTGCAGACCGGCCGGCGCAGGAGGCTAATGGCGCAGTGCCAACGGGAGAGACGCCATGACCCGATACACGTGGGAGCACATCCATCTGCGTTCGCCGGACCCGGCGGAGACCGCGCAGTGGTACCAGGACAAGTTGGGAGCGGAGATCATCCGCACGCCGCAGCCGGACGGCTCGACGCGCTACGACCTGGACCTGACGGGCCAGAAGATCTTCATCGCCAAGGCCGACCCGGCGCAGACCGGCGCCTCGCCGCAGATCCCCTATATGGGCCTCGAGCACATCGGCCTGACGGTCGAGAACATCGAGGCCGCGGTGACCGAACTGAAGGGCAAGGGCGTCGCGTTCACCATGGAGCCGAAGACGATCCGTCCGGGCGTGCGCATCGCGTTCCTGACGGCGCCACAGAACGTATCGATCGAGCTGATCCAGCGCGGCTAGGCTGGCGCCCCGCGGCTGCCGCGGGGCTGGACGGGCATCGCGTCGCGCGATCCGGCGGAAGTGGCAGCTGCCGGTCGCCCGCGTCGGCCGGCGGCGGCAGCCCACTCCGCCAACTGATCGGCGCAGCTGTAGGCGACCGGCACGAACACCAGGCTCAGCAGCGTCGAGGTCACCAGCCCGCCGATCACCACCAGCGCCATCGGCGCGCGGAATTCCGCATCGGCGCCGAAGCCGAAGGCAATGTGCGCCATGCCGGCGCACATCGCGACCGTGGTCATCACGATGGGCCGGGCCCGCTTCTGCGCGGCCTCGATGATCGCCTCGGTCCTTGGCAGGCCGCGCGTGGTGCGTCCGACAATGGCCGAAATCGACCAGCAGGATCGAGTTCTTCGCGACGATCCCCATCAGCATCAGCACGCCGACGACCGCGGCGATGCCGAGCGCCTTGCCGGTGAGCAGCAGCGCCAGCAGCGCGCCGCCCAGCGACAGCGGCAGCGCCGACATAATGACCAGCGGCTGGATAAAGCCGCCGAACAGCAGCACCAGCACGACGTAGACCAGCAGCACACCGGCGCCGAGTGTCAGTGCAAACCCGGTGAACGTCTCTCGCATCAGCTCTTTGTCGCCGGTCTCCAGTTCGCGGACACCAGCCGGCAGGTCGTGCATGGCCGGCAGGCCGGCGACGAGACGCACCGCCTCGCCCAGCGGCGTGCCGTTCAACTCGGCTTCCACGGTGGTCTTGCGCTCGCGGTCCAGGCGGTCGATCTGCGCCGGCCCGGCCGCGTGACGGATCTCCGCCACCGCGCCAAGCGGCACCGGTCCCTTCGCGCCTTCGACCTGCAAGCTCCGCAACACGTCGAGATCGCCGCGGGCACGCTCGTCCAGCATCACCCGGATGGGGATCTGCCGGTCCGGCAGGTCGAAGCGGGCGAGATTCTGATCGACGTCGCCGATGGTCGCGACGCGCGCCGTGGCGCCGATCCCGGCCACCGATACGCCAAGCTCGGCCGCGCGCGCCTCGAGCGGCACGATCTGCAGTTCGGGGTGCGCCAGATTCATCGTCGACCGCACGCCGGCCAACTGCGGCAGCCCGCGCATCTGGCGCTCCAGCTCCCGCGCGGCCCCGGCGAGCGCGGGCACGGCGTCGCCGACCAGGGTGATCTGCAGTCGCGATCCGCTCTGCCGGTCGGTCCCGAACCGCACCCGCACACCCGGCAGTTGCTCCAGTTGCGGACGCACCGAGGCCTCGAAGGCCTGTTGCGACAGGCCGCGCTCCGCGTGCGGGGTCAGGGTCGCGGTCAGGGTCGCCGTCCGCACGTCACCCGACCGGATGACGCTGCCGATCGCGAGGCCATCGGCGCCCAGGCTCCCGGCTGCGCCGACAGCGGCCAGAACGGACAAGACCTCCGGCCGCGCCCCGAGGATGCCGGTTGCCGCCCGGGCGATCGCCATGCTGTCGGCCAGCGTGGCGCCTGGCGCGAGTTCGAGCGACACGACTGATCGCCCTCGATCGGCCGCAGCGACAAAGTCGCGTGGCACCAGGGGCGCGAGGGCGGCGGACGCGCCCAGGAAGGCGACCCCGGCCGCGACGGTCGCCGCTCTGTGATTCAGGCACACCCGCAGCAGCGCCGGATAGCCGCGGGCGATGGCGCCGCGGCCACGTTGCGGTGGGTGGCGGTCGCGCAGCAGGACAGAGGCCAGCAATGGCGTCAGCATCCTGGCCACCAACAGCGAGAACGCCACCGCCGCGGCGACCGTCAGGCCGAACTGGCGGAAGAACTGGCCCGGAATGCCCGGCATGAACGCCACCGGCACGAATACCGCGAGGATCGCCGCCGTGGTCGCCACGACGGCGCGGCCGATCTCGGCGGAGCCTTCGAGCGCCGCCCGCCAGGCGCCCGCCTCGGGCGTGCGCCGCAGGTGGCGCACGATGTTCTCGATCTCGACGATCGCATCGTCCACCAGCACGCCGACGACCAGCGTCAGTGCGAGCAGGGTCACATTGTTCAGCGAGAACCCGAGCCAGCGCATGACGAAGAAGGTGGGAACCAGCGACAGCGGAATGGCGACCGAGGCCACCGCCGTCGCCCGCCAATCGCGCAGGAACGCCCACACGACCAGTACGGCCAGGATCGCGCCGACGGTCAGCGACTCGGCGGCGGCCCGCACACCTGCCCGGGTGAATTCGACCGTATCGGCGACCCGTTCGATGCGGATCCCCGGGTTGGCCGCTTCGATCCGCGTGATGGAAGCGCCCACCTGTTGGGCCACCCGGACTTCGGAACTGCCGCGCGTCCGCAGCACGCTGAATGCGACGACCGGGCGGTTGTCGAGCAATGCGGCGCCGCGGATCTCGGCCGTGCTGTCGACCACCTGTGCGAGGTCGCCCAGACGTGCGGTTCGCCCGCCGGACAGTGCGATCGTCCGCTCGCCCAACTCGTCCACCGAGCGCGCCGAGCCGAGTGTGCGGATGGTCTGCTCGCTGCGGCCGACCTCGCCCCGCCCCGCCGGCGCGTTCAAATTCAGGTCGCGCAGCTGGGCGGTGACCTGATTGGCGGTGACGCCGAGTGCGAGCAGCCGGTCGGGGTCGAGCACGATGCGGATTTCCCGGTCGACCCCGCCGATCCTCGTGACCTGCGCCACGCCCGGAACCAGATGCAGCGTGCGTGCCACGGTGTCGTCGATGAACCGCGAGACGGCGGCGTCGCTGCGATCCGGCGCGGAGACGGCATAGCTCAGGATCGCTCCGCCGGCGGCCTCGACGCGCGTCACCACCGGTTCGCGCAGGCCGGCGGGCAGATCGGCGCGCACCTGCGCGACGCGATCGCGCACGTCGCTCACCGCGGCATTGACGTCGGTGCCGAGTGCGAACTCCACCACCGTCGTCGAGACACCATCGGAGACGGTCGAGGTGACGTGCCGGATGCCGGCGAGGCCGGCGACGGCGTCCTCGATCCGACGAGTAACCAGCACCTCGATCTCTGACGGGCCGGCTCCCGGCTGGACCGCGGCGATCACCACCGTCGGCAGCTCGATGTCGGGCGAATTGTTGATCCGGAGCGTGGGCAGCGCGAGCAGACCCGCCAGCGTCAGCAACAGGAACAGCAGGCAGGCGGGAACCGGGTGCCCGATCGCCCAGGCGGAGAGGTTGCGATAGTCACCGGCGGCGAGGGTCGGATGGCTGCGCATGGCGCGCCGGACCGGTCAGGGCGCACTGAGCGCGAGCGCCGCGACAACCCGGACGCGGTCGCCGTCGGACAGGAACCCGGCGCCGGAGGTCACTGCCAGCTCACCCTCCCGCAGCCCGTCGAGGATCTGCACGAGGCCGCCGCGGTGCGCGCCCGCCGTCACACGCCGCAGCGACACGCGATCGTTCGGTTCCTTGACGAACACCGCCGGGCGGTCGTCGCGGTAGACGATCGCCGCCTCCGGCAGCACGCGCGTCCTTACGGCGTCGAGGCGGATCTCGGCCCGGGCGAACATGCCGGGCCGCAGCGGACCGCCGTCAGCTAGCGCGACGTGCACCAGCCCCTGGCGCGTTTCGGTCGCGACGGTGGGTGCGACGGCGCGGACGACCGCCTCACCCTGCCAGTCCCCATGAACGACTCGTACCGCCTGGCCTGCATGCACCGCGGGGAGGTCGAGCTCGGGCACCCTCGCGTCCAGCTCCAGACGCCCGTCGCGCACCAGGCGGAACAGCTCCTGCCCTTCGGCCGACACGGCGCCCAGCTGCACGGAACGGCGCACCACGACGCCGTCGGCCGGCGCGAGCAACTGTGCCTGCGCCAGGCGTGCGGCCGCCTCGTCGCGATGGGCGCGCGCGGCGAGGACGCGGGCTTCGGCCTGGCGCGCAGCCGACTGGCGCTGCTCGACGGTCTGCGTGGCGATCGAGCCGCCGCGCAGCAGTTCGGTTCCGCGGCTGTAGTCGGCCCGTGCGATCTGCAGCGCGGCTTCGCCTTCGGCCAATACGGCATCGGCCTGCGACAGCTGCGCCGTGAGCACCGCCGGATCGAACCGCAGCATCACCTGGCCGCGTTGCACCCGGTCGCCTTCGTCCACTGCGATCGCGGTCACGCGCAGCCCGGCGACCTCGGCGCCGATCACCAGTTCCTGCCATGCCACCACCGAGCCATGACCGACGATGGTCCGCGACATCGCGAGAACCTCCACCGGCGCAACCGTCACGGCCAGCAGCGGCGGCGGCTCCGGCTGACGTCCCACTACCGGGGCCGGCGCCTCCCGCAGGTGAGGCGCGATGGCCGCGGTGACGAGAACCAGGGCGGCGAGCGTTGCTGCGAGCCACCCCTGGCGGCCACGCCGGCCATGTCCGTTCGGGCGGCCGGAGTCCACCTGACCACCCCGTCCTGCGACATGGGGTATGGCTGTCAGGCCATCGGACACGGACTATGCCGCCCGGGCCAGGCGTGGCCGCATCACCGCCGACAATGCCCCGACCAGTTCGGCGATCATGGCGTCGGTATGAAATGGTGTGGCGCAGAGGCGCAGCCGCTCGGTGCCGCGCGGCACGGTCGGGTAGTTGATCGGGGTGGCGTAGATCGCATGCTCCTCGAGCAGTCGCTGCGCGACCTGGCGGCAGAGCGCGGCGTTGCCGATGTGGACCGGTACGATGTGGCTGCCGCTCATCAGGCGCGGCAGGTGGGCCGCGTCGAGCGCGGATTTCAGGGCGACCGCCCGCTCGGCCAGCTGCTCGCGCCGGCTGCCGTCGGCACGCAGATGGCGGACGCTGGCCAGTGCCGCGCCGGCGACCGCCGGCGGCAGGGCGGTGGTGAAGATCAGCCCGCTGGCTACGGAGCGCACGTAGTCCACCAGCCGGGTGTCGCCGGCGATGTAGCCGCCCAGCACGCCGAAGCCTTTGGCCAGGGTGCCCTCGATCACGTCCACCCGGTGCGCGACGTTGTCGCGCTGGGCGATGCCGCCGCCCCGGCAGCCGTACATGCCGACCGCGTGCACCTCGTCGAGATAGGTCATCGCGCCGTAGCGGTCGGCGAGGTCGCACAGCGCACCGATGTCGGCGATGTCGCCGTCCATCGAATAGACGCTCTCGAAGGCGATCAGCTTCGGCGCCGCGACGGGCGCGGCGCGCAGCAGGAGCTCCAGGTGCTCGAGGTCGTTGTGCCGGAAGATGTGCCGCTCAACGCCGGCCGCGCCGCGCATGCCGGCGATCATGCTGGCGTGATTTTTCGAGTCCGAGAACACATGAAAGCCCGGCAGCGCGGTCAACAGCGTGGACAGCGCCGCCTGGTTGGCGATGTAGCCGCTACCGAACAGCAGGGCAGCCGGTTTGTCGTGCAGCGCCGCCAGTTCGCTCTCGAGCGCCGCATGCAGCGGCGAGGTACCGGAGATGTTGCGGGTGCCGCCGGCACCTGCGCCGTACGAGTTCGAGCGCCGCCGCGGCCGCACCGAGCACCACGGAATGGCTGCCCATGCCGAGATAGTCGTTGGACGACCATACGACGACATCGCGCGCACCCTGGTCGCTGTGCCAGCGATAGATCGGGAAGCGGTGCGCCTGCTTCTCCAGGCGGGCAAATTCCCGATAGCGACCCTCGGCCTTCAAGGCGGACAACGTGTCGGCGCAGTGGCCGAGAAAGGCATCGCGGGTCGGGATCATGGGAAGTCCTTCTTGGTGCGAAATCGTCCTGATCGCGGCGGAACGGCGCTCAAATGGTGCGGCCCGCTTCCGTGTCGGACCGCACCGCCGATGAAAGGCAGGTCGCTTCAAAGGAATGTCGCTTTGTAGCTCACGACATCGTGATACGTCAACGAATTTCGCTTCTTTCGCGCCCTTCACGGGGTATGAATGCGGCTGGGTATGGGCGGGAGACGGCATGCTGAGAATCTGGATTCTTGCGGCGCTGATGAGTGGTGTCGCATTGGCAGGGACACAGGCTGTCGCGCAGCAGTCGACCATGCCGGCCGACGCGAAGGTCTACATCCTGTGGCCACCGGACGGGGCGGTGATCCGCGGCGGCTTCTGGGTGCGCATGGGGCTGAGCGGCGCGGGCATCGCGCCGGCGGGGGTGCAGAAGGCCAACACAGGGCACCACCATCTGCTGGTCGACGTAGACCTGCCGCCGCTCGACCAGCCGATCCCGAACGACCACAACCACCTGCATTTCGGCCTCGGTCAGACCGAGGCACGGCTCGACCTGCCGCCCGGCAAGCACACGCTGCAACTGCTGCTAGGCGACGAGAACCATGTTCCGCACCAGCCGCCGCTCTATTCGAAGCGCATCACCATCACCGTGACGCAATAGGCACCGGCGAGGAAGGAGAGACAGGATGTCCATGATCCGACGCCGGATGCTGTGGCTTTCGGCTGCTGCCGGCCTGGTCGCGACGGGCGCCGCCGCACAGGCTCCGGCTGGCGGCGATACGCCGGCGCGGACGCCGGCGCCGCGCGATGCCTACGTCTATATCGGCTGGCCGCTCGACGGCGCGGTCGTCGGCACCAAGTTCAAGGTCTGGTTCGGCACACGCAATTTCGGGGTGGCACCAGCCGGGGTGCAGAAGGCCAACACCGGCCACCACCACCTGCTGATCGACGTGGACCTGCCGCCGCTGGACCAGCCGATCCCGAACGACCACAACCACTTGCATTTCGGGCTCGGCCAGACCGAGACGATCGTCGAGCTGCCGCCGGGCAAGCACACGCTGCAGTTGCTGATGGGTGACGAGAACCACGTGCCGCACAACCCGCCGGTGATGTCGCGGCGGATCACCATCACCGTTCGCTGAGCTCGGGCCGCCGCCGTCAGTCGAGGTCGCGCGCCACCCGGAAGCCGTTGGCCAGATAGCGCACCGGCGCGTCGTAGCTCTCGCGGGCAGTCGGCATGATGTCCTCGAGACTGCCGCGGAACGATCCGCCGCGCAGCACGCGCTTCATGCAGGACGGCGACTGGCGCGCCGAGCCGTCGGTCGGGGCGTTGCCGTAGTTGGGGTACCAGCAGTCCTGCACCCACTGCGCAACGCCGCCCGCCATGTCGTAGAGGCCGAACGGGTTGGGCCGGAACATCGCCGCCGGCAGCGGCGCCCGCGGATCCTGCGTGCCGCCGCAGCCGGCACAGTTGGCCAGCGCCGTGCCGGCCTGGTCGCCCCACCAGTAGCGGCTGACGGTGCCGCCGCGTGCCGCGTACTCCCACTCGGCCTCGGTAGGGAGGCGGTAGGTGTGGCCGGCGCGCTTCGACAGCCAGCCGATGAACACCTGGGTGTCGTCCCAGCTGACGTTGTGCAGCGGCGTGTCGTCCTGCGCCACCGCCATGCGCGGCGGCGGTCCGCAGACGCCGTCGGAGCGGCAGGCATTCCAGTCCGCGACCGTCACCGGCGACTGGCCCAGCGCGAACGGCCGCACGCTGACGCGGTGCGCCGGCAGCGCTGTGCTGTCCCGGGCACCCTGACCCATGGTGAAGGTTCCCGCCGGGACGCGGACCATGCGGATACAGGTCGGGCAATCCTGGAAGGTGAGTTCATTGCCGCCGGCCGGCGGAGCGACCGGCGGCACGACCATGGCCAGCTCGCGGGTCGGTGGTGGCGGCGGCTGCGGCGCCGGCACGATCGGCTGCAGGGCGGCCAGCTTCTCGGGTGGCCTGGGCTTCTCGACCACTGCCACTGGCGGCGGGGCCGCGGCCTGCGTGGGCGGCGCCGGCGCCGGTGCGACCGCGACGTTGTGGCCGAGCAGCTCCTCACGCCGCCGCTGGGCCGCAGCGGCGAGGTAGGAATTCGGATAGAGCCGCAGGAAGGTGTCCACATCCTCCACCCGGCCGCTGGCGCGCAGCCGTTCCCACAGCGCGGCCTCCGCCATTTGCGCCGCCGCCTCGGCAGGATCCATCACGTCGATGTCGAGTGCCCCATCTACCCGGCCGCCGCGCCCATCCTCCACCAGGTACTGGAAGGTGCCCGCTGGCCCGCTGAAGCCGGGTTCGGGCACGTAGACCAGGGCCGGCAGCTGCTCCGGCTGCAGCCGGTCGCCGGTGCGGACCGTGTTGAGGCCGAACCGGATCAGCCCGCGCGGCAGGCCCTGCACGGTCACGGTCAGTCGATCGCCGTCGGGGTCGGTGGGCGGGGTGATGCCGAGGGCGCCGGTGTAGATCCGCAGGCGCCGCCGCGCCTCGGGGACGGGCGGCCGGTTGGAGGCGATGACGCTGATCGCCAGGCTGCCCAGCACGCTGCCGCCGTGGCCGTCCTCCACCAGGACGTCCAAGGTGCCGACATCGCCCACCGCCGTGCCGGTCGGCTTGTAGGTCGCCTTGGCGAAGCGCTCGGTGCCGTAGACAGCGCCTGGTGTCACCAGTTGTCCGTCGATCCTTACTTCGCCGGAACGCGGCAGCCCGGTGATGCGGACGGTGAGCGGATCCTGGTCCGGGTCGGTCGGCGGCGGGATCGTCAATAGCGTGGGGCCAGCATTGTCGCGCACCTCCAGCGGCGGGATGGCGGCCAACTGCGGCGGCCGGTTCGGCGGGCGCGGATTGAAGTAGAACGGGTTGGCGCCGAGCGAACTGAAGATGAACGGCTCCTGCGTGTTGTTCGTCGCCTGCAGCACGCCGTCGCGCACGCTGCGGAAGAACAGGCTGAGCTCGAGCCCCGGGGTCTGCAGGTTCTTCAGCAGCGCCTCGGCGAACGGGCTGTGACCGCCGCTGCCGTCCTCGGCGGTCTGGTCCGCCTTGGTCGCCATCGCCACCAGCGTGTTGCGCGGCACGTTGTCGACGCGCGCCAGGCCAGCGGACGCCGGGCCACGGCTCGGCAACGGTCAGCGAGCGCGACAGCCGATCGACGAACGGGTTGTTGCGGCAGGCGTCGAGCAGGATGATGCCAAGCTTCTGCGCCTGCGCGATCTCGCCCAGGAACAGGTCGAGCGACAATGCCTCATACACCAGGTCCCGCTCACGCTCGAGCTGGGCATCGGCCGGCAGCAGGTAGTTCTCGCGGGCGACCTGCACGCCATGGCCGGCGTAATAGATCACCGCCACATCGGCACGTTGTGCCTTGATGCCGAACTCGCGCAATGCGTGAGTCAGCTGGCGGAAATCCGCGTCGTACACTTCGTCGACCTCGAAGTTGAGCCGGCGAAGCGCTTCGCCGATCGCTTTCGCGTCGTTGACCGGATTGGTGCAGTTTCGGGGCGTGCTGATACGCGCCGATGCCGACCACGAACGCCACACGCCGCTCGGGGTGCGGCTGCGGCTGCGCGAAGGCCCGCAGCGGCACGACCGCGAGCAACATCACAATCAGCAGCCGCTTCACCTGGCCCGCGATCCCTGCAAGCTGTATCCCCATGCCCAACGCCCGCAATGCCTACATTATTCTGGGTCCGCCCAGAAGAAAAATTGCCGCGTGTCGCAGGCGGTGAGCTATTGCCGGGGTCACAGTTCCAGCCGGGGCAGGCTCGGCGGCGAGATCTGCTCCGCCGTTCTGCCCGCCCAGTCGCGTAACGGCGCATCGCGCAGCATGCGCCGCTGGCCTTCTGCCACTTCGGCAAGTGCCGCCGCGTGGTCCATCGTCAGCACCCGACTATGCTCCATCACCTTCGTTCCGTGCACGAACACGGTCTGGACCGCTCGATCCGCGGCGGTGAACACCAGCGAGCGCAGCGGATCGCGCGCCGGCTGCATCCATGGATTCGCCAGGTCCACCAGCACGACGTCCGCCTTTGCGCCCGCGACGAGGCGCCCGAGATCGGGCCGCCCCAGCGCGTCCGCGCCGCCGGCGGTGGCGGCGTGGAACAGCGCGCCCACGCTGGTGGTGGTGATGTCGCGCGCCGCGACCCGGGCGAGGATCGCGGCCAGCCGCATCTCCTCGATCACGTTGTGCGGGGCGACGTCGGTGCCGATGCCGAGGTTGACCCCGGCGCGGCGATAGCGGCCGAAATCCTCCAGCGTGTGGCCGTAGCGCGCGAATGGCGACGGGCAGTGCGCGACGTGAGTGCCGGTGTCGGCGAGCAGTCCGAGATCGGTGCGCGTGTGCCAGCGCACCCAGGAGTGCTCGTCGATGAACATCGCGTGCCCGAGCACGGTGCGCGGCGACAGGAGGCCGAGACCGTGGGCGAACTGCACCGGCGAGCAGCCGTGACGATCCACCATCACCAGGAACTCGTTGACGCTCTGCGCGCAGTGCACCGTGAGCGGCAGACCGCGCGCCTCGGCGGCGGCGAAGCTGTCGCGCAGCAGGTCCGTGGTGCAGGTGTCGATCTGCGCCGGCGACACGACGCCTGACAGCCGGCCCGAAGGGTGCGCCCCGGCCGTCTCGATCAGCGCCAGCGCCGCGTCGAGGCCGCGCCGCCCCGCCGCCTCGTCCCAGCGATATTTCAATGCCCAGCCGTTCTCCAGGTGCCAGCGGGCGGATGCGTAGGAAGGTGCCAGGAACACCCGCAGCCCGCTCTGCGCGGCGAGATCGATCCAGCCGGCGTCGATGCCGGAAATGTCCATCACCGAGGTGACGCCGGACAGCAGCATCTCGCAGAACGCCACCTGCTTGCCGGCCTTGCGCCCAACCGCGTCCGGCTGCAGCGCGACGGAGCGTTCGTACAGGCCGCTCATGTACATCGCGGGCACGCCGTGCTCCTCGCGCACGCCGCGGTAGAACGGCTCGGTGCTCGGGTGCGAGTGCAGGTCGATCAGGCCCGGCATCACCATCAGGTCGGTGCCGTCGATCGTCGTGTCCACCGTGCCGTCGTAACGCGTTCCGACATACGCGAGCGTGTGGCCGGCGAAGGCGACGTCGCCCCCCATGAGGTAGGCGTGCCGCTGGTTCGCCGCATCCCAGGCGACGACGCAGGCGGCGTTGCGGATGCAGGTCGTCGCGGTCATGCGGATCTCTCCATGTGCCGGGCACAGCGAGAGTGGTGGCTGCCCCTGCGGCTGTCCATACAATCCCCGTTGCGGTGGCTCTCCAAACGGCGCCGGGGTGCAGGTCCCCCCGCACTGCTTTTGCCATTTGCGGTTACACAATGTAACGTTCGCAACGTTCTGGGGTAGCACGTCTGCAAGCGGGGGGATGGTGGCACGACGGACCGTCGCCATACCGGCAATGGGCATCGCCGGCCACGGCCCGGCGGGTGCGGTCGCCATGCACGCTCCGCTTACACCGCCCGCGCTGCAATTTTCGCTGTTCGGGCCGGTCTCGATTCGTCAGGGCGAACGCGAGATCCGGATCAGGAGCCAGAAGCTCCGAGCCATACTCGGCTACGTCGCGCTGAACGAGTCGCTGGTCGAGACGCGTGAGCGGTTGGTCGGACTGCTCTGGAGCGAATCAGGCGAAGACCAGGCGCGCGCCGTGCTGCGCCAGGTGGTGCGCGAGCTTCGCGGCCTGCTTGGCGACGCCGACGGCGGCGCGCTCAGTCTGGGCGCGCGCGAGATCCGGTTACGACGGGATGCCATCGACGTCGACGTATGGACCGTGATGCACGCGGCCGAGGCCGGCGAGGTGCATCCGCTGCTGCTCGAACGCCAGCAACTGCCGGAGCAGTTACTGGCAGGGCTGGACGATCTCGATCCGGCATTTCGCGCCTGGGTGATCGCCAAGCGCCACGCACTGCGCGATCGTTTGCTTCGCTCGCTCGAGCGGGCGATGACCAACGGGCCGCCTCCCCAGGCAGAGGTGCGGTTGGCAGAGGCGATCCTCAATCTCGACCCGACGCATGAGGATGCCCGCCGTCGATTGATGCGTGCGCGCGTCGCTGCGGGCGACACGGCTGGCGCGCTGCGCATCTACAAGGCGCTGTGGGACCTGCTGGACGAAGACTACGGCATGGAGCCCTCGACGGCGACGCAGGAACTGGTGGCGCAGATCAAGTTGGGCGTGCTGGAGCCCGCGCCACTGATGCAGAGGAGTCTGCCGGCCTCCGCGCCAGGCGGCGCGCGGCGGCAGGACACGCGACTGATGCTCTCCATCCAGCCGGTCACGGTGCAGGCCGTAGATCCTGAGACCTCGCATCTGGTGCTGGGTTTCCGCATGCATCTGATCGCGTCGCTGGTTCGCTTCCGCGAGTGGCAGGTCACCGATGCGCCATTCCCGCCGGCAGCCAGTGCGGCACAAGCGACCGATGGCCGTTACGAGCTGCAGCTGACCAGTCATCAGGGTGCGCATGCGGTCCACATGACCATCATGCTGAAGGAGCTGCACACCAGTCACTACGTCTGGAGCGACAGCTTCGAGCTGACGTTGAGGAACTGGTTCGAGGCGCAGCGTCGCGTGGTTCAACGGGTGGCAATGGCCCTGAACGTGCATGTTTCGGCCGAGCGCCTGTGGCGGTTCTCGGAAGTGCCGGATGTCTCGCTTGGCGCCTACGACCGCTGGCTGCGCTGCCAGGACCTAGTCCGAACCTTCGAAGCCGAGTACCTGGACCGTGCCGAGCGGCAGTTCAACGAGATCATCCGGGATACCCCGAACTTCGCGCCCGCCTATTGCGGACTGGCCAATCTCGCCAACATCGAGCACATCGCGCGTCCGGGGGTGTTCCGCACCCGCGAGCGCGAGCTGCGGGCGCTCGAGATGGCGCAACGCGGCGTCCAGCTCGACCCGTCGGACTCGGGGGCACACCGCTGCCTGGCGTGGTCGCACGCGATGGCCAAGCAATACACCCAGGCGCAGATGCATATCGAGCTGGCATGCGAGCTGAACCCGAGCAATTCCTGGACATCGATCTCTGCAGCGCTGCTGCTGGTGTTCTGCGGCCGGCCCGACCGCGGCCTTGCGCTGATGGCCGGCCCCGAACTGGACATCGCTCTCGCGCCGACCGCGTCACACTGGCTTTATCTGTTCGACATCCACGTTCTGACCGGCGCCTACGAAGCGGCCCTTTCAGTCGCCGACCGCGCGCTGGGCGTGCAACGCTGGCATCGATTTGCCTTCGGCGCCGCCGCGCTCGCGCATCTCGGCCGGCAGGCCGAGGCAGCCGAGGAAGCGGCGCGCTTTCTCGCCGCGGTCCGCGCACAATGGTTCGGTGCTGACCCGGCCACCGACGAAGCAATCGTGCGATGGCTGCTGCATCTCTATCCGATCCGCCGTCGCGAAGACTGGGAGCGCCTTCGCGACGGCTTACGGGGCGCCGGCCTGCCAACGGATGGCATAGACCATCACGGCTGGTGAGCGGCGCTACACGCCTCCAAGCCTATTGGCATTGCAGGATCACATATTCCCCCAGGCGGCGCAGTTCGAACTTGAGCAACTCGGCTGGGATCAGCGCACCCTCGGACACGCCACCGAACGCGATCGCATAGAACCTCGACAGCGGATACGGCTGCGGCACGCCAAGCGCTCCCTGGGCGTCCTGGAGCATCTTGCTGCTAGGAAGCGGCAGGATGAGCGGGACCGTGTTCCCGTTCGGATCAGGGTAGTCGTCGGTACCTGATAGAAGACGACGGGACGAGGGGGCTGATCGTTCGCACCGGGTACTGCAGCATCGATACCGGCAGACCAGATCTGCTGCTGCATTGCGGTCGCATCCGCCGGCCTCAACTTGGGATCATGAGCCCAGCTCTGGACGAGCTTGCCCCATTTCTCCCAATTGTCGGCATCGTCATGGACATCTATTAACATTGCTCCCCTCCTGTATCATTGGCTGCCTTCCCCGACGGCTGGGGGCAGGCCGGGCGGCTACTACCGCCGCACGCGTCAGTCGAATGTGAATTGATCCACAGCGATGCCAGACGAAAACACGGATTTGGCGGCCTTGGCCGAAGCTCTGGTCAGCGGGAACGCAGTCGCCGGCCTGGGCCCTGATGCACCGGGCGTCCTGCACCGCCTGCGATACGACGATGGCGACGCAGCGGCGAAACCAGAGCGCGCCCGCCTGCTGCGTGCAGCGGCGACGCTCAGCCGAGTGGTGCGGCTCCCGGTGCCTGATGCTCCTGCCCTTGTGTTCCTTGCAGGTGTCGCCGATCCGGGAGTGCTTTGCGGCCGTCACGCCGAACTCCCGCCTGGCTATCTGGCGGGCTGTGGCCTGACGTTGCAGCGTGCCTTCGAGTCATGTGTCGGAGAAGGCATCGAGTATCTAAGCCAGTTCCTGCTGACCGATGATCCGATCGAGCGGGCATCAACTTCCATGCAAACTCCTACAGAGGATTCGACCAGAGACGCCATTGCCGCGGTGTTGCAGGCGAGTGCGGTGGACGAGGACCGTCCTATCGCATGGGCCAGGGTGCAGAGACTGCCGGACGCCGCCGAAGCGTGGTTCCCCGCCGATCTCTGCTACCGGCGTGCGGCCGCGGAGCAGGATTTCGCCCCGCCGCTCAAGCTGAGCACCGGCTGCGCCGCCGGCCCGACCATGGAAGCGGCGACGCTGCGCGCGCTGCTGGAGCTCATCGAACGCGACGCCGCGGCACTGTGGTGGCGTGGCGGCCGGCGCGCTCGACCCGTCGCGGACGACAGCGACGCCGGGCACTTCGCGGCAGGCTTGCTGTCGCAGCTGCGCGGCGACCGGCAGGACCGCCGGACCTGGCTGCTGGACATCACCACCGACATCGACATCCCGGCGGTCGCCGCGGTTTCCGCGCGCGATGACGGGTTCGGCTTCTGCTTCGGCCTCGGCGCACGGCTCACGCTGGCCGAGGCGGCAACCGCGGCGATCTTCGAATTGTGCCAGGTGGAGCTGGGGCAGCACGTGGTGGCAGCCAAGCGCCGCGAATCCGGCGAAGCCGCGCTGAACGACAGCGATCGCCGGCAGCTGCGCCGCGGCACGCTGTTCGACACGCGCAGCTGTGCGCTGCTGCACCCGGAGGGCGCGCCGCGGCGGGCTGGTCCGGGCCTGCCGTCCGATCCCGCCATCGCCCTGCCGCTGCTGGTCGAGCGGCTGGCAGCCTCCGGCGTCACGGTCTACCGGCTCGATCTGACGCGCGCGGTGTTCGGCGTGCCGGTCGCCAGGTCCTGGCGCCTGCCCTGCAGATGGAGCCATGCAGCATCGCCGGCCCCCGGCTGGAGCGCACGATCCGGGAAACCGGTGGCGGTGCGATCCATACCGGCGGGCTGCCGCTGCTCTAGCGACCCTTGCACCGGGCTCAGTGCAGCAAGTCGTTGCGCAGCAGTTCGCGCAGCGAGCGCACGTCGCGCACCGTGATCATCCCGTCGGAATCATCGATCCAACCTGCCGCCTTCAGCGGCTTCAGGTGCTTGTTGATGCTTTCACGGATCAGGCCGACCATCGCGCCCAATTCGGACTGCGAGAGCCTGAAGCCGATCTGCCCGGAGTGGCCGCTCTGCACAGAATGCAGGTCGACCAGTTGCAGCAAAGCCTTCGCCACCCGCAACCTGGCCGGCAGCGCCACGGCGTCGATCCCACGCTCGGTGCCCCGCGACAGACGTTCGCTCAACAGGCGCATGGCGGCGAACATCGCCTCGGGTGCCGCCGCGATCGAGCGGCGGAACAGGCCGCCGTTGATCGCCATCACCCGGCATGGCGTCAGCGTCTTCGCGTCGGCCTGCCGCGGCACGCCGTTGAGCACCGCGATCTCGCCGAAGATCGTGCCCGGACCGGCAATCTCCAGCAGGACCTCGCGACGGTCCCCGGCCTCGATGGAGAGCTTCACATAGCCCTCCAGCACCAGCACGACCGAATGGCCCTCGGCGCCACCGCGGAACAGCGTGTGGCCGCGCGGCAGGCAGCGGACCGGCGACTGGCGCGCGATCGCGGCGAGGTCCCTCTCGGCGAGCTGCCCCAGAACGGCCTGTTCGCGAACCATCCGCAGGGCCTGCCCGCTCACGCCATACGAGGCGGCGCCTCCGTCGCTGCGTCCTGGACGCACAACGTCGCAGTCGATGAGTTCGGTTGCCATGTTGCGGTATCCCTCCCCGGATTGTTGTCCGCAGGGTGGGATACGACGTCCGGCGTGAATGCTCCGTTAGTCGATCAGGCGCGGTTGAAGCCGCTCAACGGAGCAGCTTCGTGGCGGACTGCCGGCATCTGTCGGCCACATCCGCGCCCTGGCGTCACTGCGGCCTGACGGAATCGTTGCCATCGGCGCGCGACCAATCCTCGTCAGCCTGTTCCTTCTGCTCCGGATTGAGCAACGCGCAGCCGAGTACGGCGATGATCAGCGCTGCCACGATCACGATCAAGGTCCAGATCATACTCGCCTCCCTGCTCCGGCGGCACGCGGCGTACAGGCCGGAGCGATGAGCGTCAACTGTGGTCTCCCCCGTCTTGATCGGGGACGAACCGGTAGTGGTGGGCCCGGACGGCCGGCGTGGGCGCGCCCATCGCCAGCGAGCGGCACAGCACGGCGAGTGCGGCAAAGATCGAACGGTTCATGGATGGGCTCCTGCTCAGGCTCCGTACACGACGGAGACGGTTCATGTGGATTGCTGCGCCCGCCGCCAGCGCGCCTCCCCGCGCGGGCCGACCGGGCACTGCCGAACGTGGCGCAGCCGCGCCCGATCCAGAGTGATCGGATTCACTCCGCCGGCAGATTCTGTCGCGGTGTGTCGCTAGGGCTGTTCGCTGCCCTGCACGAAGCCCTGCAGGGCACGCACGTCGCGCAGCGTCACATTGCCGCCCGACAGCTCCACCCAGCCCGCGGCGCGCCAGGCCTTCAGGTGCTTGTTGATGCTCTCGCGGATCAGCCCGGTCATCGCACCAAGCTCCCGCTGCGACAGGCGGAAACCGATCTGCGCGCCATTCTCCAGCCGACCGGAGTGAAGCTGCGCCAGGCGCAGCAGCGCCTTGGCCAGTCGCACCGCCGCCGGCAGAGATATCGTGTCCATCTCGCGCATCGTGACGGCGGACAGCCGTTCGCTCAGCAGGCGTATCGCCGCGAACATGGCGTCCGGCGTGGCGGCGAGCACGCGGCGGAACTGGGCGCCGTCGATCGCCATAACGCGGCTGGCGGTGAGGGTTGTCGCATCCGCCCGACGCGGCGATCCGTTCAGCACGGCGATCTCGCCGAAGATCGAGCCGGGACCGGCGATTTCCAGCACCACCTCGCGCCCGTTCGCCGCCATGGTGGACAGCTTCACGTAGCCGCTCAGGATCAGCACCACGGAGCGGCCTTCGTCACCCGTGCGGAACAGCACGCGGTTCTTCGGCATGGACCTGGTGGACGCCTGACGCGCGAGGGAGAGCAGGTCGCGCTCGGCCAGGAGGCCCAGGATGTCCTGCGACCGCATGATGCCAAGGATGGACTCGCTGCGGCCGCGCGAAGTCGGTCCGAAGCTCGAACTCCAGATGCGCGGGCTCCCGGTCGATGACGATGCTTTCCATGTCACTCACCATCCTTCGAGCGACTTTTTTCGGCAGGATGGAGCGTGGACTGCGTACGAATTGTCAGTCAGTGAAGTAGATCACAGGTTTCTCAGTTAGCGGCCGACCGCATCAACGGTGCCCAGCGGTCGAGAATTGGCAGGATCGTGTCACGCCGGGCTGCCGGCAGGCTGATCACAACCCGCGCGATGCCGAGCTCGCCATACTGTCTGAGCAGATCGCGGTCCTCCGCCACGCGGAACAGCGTGACGGGCAGGGCGGCGGGTTCGCGCCCTGCTTCGCGCGCCATTGCCTGGAACTGCGGCAGGGTCTGAGCGATATCGCCATGCCGCGTGCGCCCGGCGCCGGGGATCCAGCCGTCGCCGTAACGCACCGCCCGCCGCGCGCCGTACGGAAACGCGCCGCCGACGATGACGGGAAACGGCTGCTGCACCGGCTTTGGCCAGGTCTGCATCGGCGCGAAGTCGACGAACTCGCCGTGATACTCGGCTGTGTCCTGCGACCAGATCGCCTGCATCGCCTCGATCCGCTCGCGCGACAGCCTGTGGCGCGTTTCGTAACTGGTCCCGTGGTGCTCCATCTCCTCCTTGTTCCAGCCGTTGCCGACGCCGAACAGGAAGCGCCCTCCCGACAGCCGGTCGAGCGAGGCCACCAGCTTCGCGGTCTGGATCGGGTCGCGCTGGTTGATCAGGCAGACGCCGGTGCCGACCTTCAGCGTCTTCGTCGCCACCGCCGCCGCGGTGAGCACGAGGAACGGGTCCATGATGTCGTAGTACGGCCGCGGCAGGTCGGTGCCGCCCGGGAACGCCTTGGTCCGCACCACCGGGATGTGCGAGTGCTCCGGCACCCACAGCGATTCGAAGCCGCGCTCCTCCAGCAGCGGGCCGAGTTCGCCAGGTGTCATCGAGGCCTCGGTGAAGAACATCGCGGCGCCGAAATGCATCGTGTTCATGCTCCCCGTCCCTGCACCTTTGCCCAGGTATCGCGCAGCCCGACCGTGCGGTTGAACACCGGCCTGCCCGGCGTGCTGTCCGGATCGGCGCAGAAATAGCCGAGACGCTCGAACTGCACCGCCTCGCCGATTTGTGCCGCGGCGAGCGCCGGCTCCAGCAGGCAGTCGCGTACCACCTCGAGCGAGAGGGGATTGAGATCGGCCATGATGTCGCCGTCTGCTCCAGGAGCGGGCCGCGTGAACAGATGACTGTAGAGCCGCACTTCGGCGGTGACCGCATCGGCCGCCGCGACCCAGTGCAGCGTCGCCTGCACCTTGCGTCCGTCCGGCGGCGCATTGCCGCCGCGCGTGGCCGGATCGTAGGTGCAGCGCAGTTCGGCCACCTCGCCCGCGGCATTCTTCACCGCCTCGCGGCAGGTGATGAAGTAGCCGTAGCGCAGCCTTACCTCGCGGCCGGGCGCGAGACGGAAGAACTTCTTCGGTGGGTCCTCCATGAAGTCGTCGCGCTCGATATAAAGCTCGCGGCCGAAGGTGATCGAGCGCGTGCCGGCGGCAGGGTCTTCCGGGTTGTTGATTGCCTCCAGCATCTCGGTGCGGCCCTCGGGCCAGTTCTCGATCACCATTTTCAGCGGGCGCAGCACCGCCATGCGACGCAGCGCGGTGCGGTTGAGGAGTTCGCGCACCGCGAATTCGAACGCCGAATACTCCACGACGCTGTTCGACTTGGTGATGCCGCTGCGGCGCACGAAGTCGCGCAGCGCCGCGGCCGGAATGCCGCGCCGGCGCACACCGGCCAATGTCGGCATGCGGGGATCGTCCCAGCCGGAAACGCGACCCTCGCTCACCAGCCGCGTCAGGATGCGCTTCGACATCACCAGGTAGGCGATGTTGAGCCGTGCGAACTCGTACTGGTGCGGGCGAGCCGGCACCGGCAGATTGTCGATGAACCAGTCGTACAGCGGCCGGTGGTCCTCGAACTCCAGCGTGCACAGCGAGTGCGTGATGCCCTCGATCGCGTCGGACTGGCCGTGCGCGTAGTCATAGGTGGGGTAGATGCACCACGCGGTGCCGGTGCGCGGATGTTCGGCGTGCAGGATGCGGTACAGCACCGGGTCGCGCAGGTTCATGTTGGGCGACGCCATGTCGATCTTCGCGCGCAGGACGCGGGCACCGTTGGGGAACTCCCCGGCGCGCATGCGGCGGAACAGGTCCAGGTTCTCCTCGATCGAGCGATAGCGGAACGGCGAGTTCTGCCCCGGCTCGGTCAGCGTGCCGCGCTGGCTGCGCATCTGGTCGGGCGGCGTGTCGTCCACATAGGCCTTGCCCTCGCGGATCAGATATTCGGCCCAAGCGTAGAGCTGCTCGAAATAGTCCGACGCGTGGTACAGGTGTTCGCCCCAGTCGAAGCCAAGCCAGTGCACGTCGCGCTTGATCGCGTCGATGAACTCCTGCTCTTCCTTGGTCGGGTTGGTGTCGTCGAAACGCAGGTGGCAGCGGCCGCGAAATTCCTCCGCCACACCGAAGTTGAGGCAGATCGCCTTGGCGTGGCCGATATGCAGGTAGCCGTTCGGTTCAGGCGGGAACCGCGTCACGACACCCTTCGCGCGGCCCGCTTCCAGGTCGGACTGGATGATGTCGCGAATGAAGTCGCGGCCGGTTTCCGTCGCGGTTGTGTCGGTCGCCGTCATGCAGGACTCCGGTTGGTAGCAGGAAGATTCACCACAGAGACACCGAGCCCGCAGAGAATCTCAGTGTGCTCAGTGTCTCTGTGGTGAGTC
Source organism: uncultured Alphaproteobacteria bacterium (assembly GCA_963812075.1). Lineage (GTDB taxonomy): Bacteria > Pseudomonadota > Alphaproteobacteria > Acetobacterales > Acetobacteraceae > JAMXLO01. The sequence goes on along the minus strand of CAWETN010000007.1, from coordinate 201,533 downwards.
TTCCCGCTATCCTACACCGGTGACCGCCATATCCGAAAACTCCTCCCTCAGCCGCGGATACAGTTCGCGCGCGAACGTCCGGATCCCCAGCACCGTCTCGTCATGCTCCAGGAACCCTGCCTGGCCCATGATCAGCAGATGCCCGAAGCCGCCGACATGGTCATACAGCTTCTTCATCTGCCGGTGCACCTGATCGGGCGTGCCGGCGAACATGATGCCGGCCTCGATCGCGCCCTCCACGGTCGCCGCCTTGCGGAACGCACTCAGCGGATGCTCCGCGCCGCGCAGCATCGCCACGTTCGCTGCCACCGGCACATAGCCCGGCGGATTGGCGAAGTGCGGCGGCACCTTGTTGGACGTGATGTACCACAACAGCTTTTCCGCTCCGGCGCGCGCGTCCGCCGCGTTGGGCGCAGTGTAGACCATCGCCGCATAGGCCAGGCGATGCGCCGGTACGTCGCTGCCGCGTCCCGCTTCGCGCCAGCCGCGGCGATACGCGTCGAAGATCGCGCGCGTGCCGTCGAAGCCGGTGAGGAACGTCGCCTGGACGAACCCGCGCGCCCCGACGCGCGCCGCGCCGGAGGGGCTCGTGGTGCTGATCCAGATCGGCGGATGCGGCTGCTGATAGCAGCGCGGCCAGATGTTCACCGCGCGATAGTGGAAGAAGCGGCCCTCGTGGCTGAACGGACCGTCATGCGTGGTCCACGCCTTGACGATGAGATCGAGCGCCTCCCATTCGCGCTCGTTCATCCGCACCGGATTGCTGTTCGCCGGCAGCACCTCGTACGGCACGCCGCGCACGAAGCCCGCTTCCAGCCGGCCGCGCGACAGCACATCCACCATCGCCATCTCTTCCGCCACACGCACCGGCTGGCGGCGGTTGGCGATCGGATTGCCCAGGATCAGCAGCCGCGCCTTCTTCGACAGCCGCGCCAGCGCCGCCAGCACCAGCGGCGCCGCAGGATCGACGCAGGTCGCGGTCTGGTGGTGCTCGTTGAGCATGATGTCCATGCCCTCGTCTTCCGCGATCAGCCACTCGTCGAGGAAGCGGTCGTACAGGTCGGCGCCCTTCACCGGGTCGTACACGCGGTTCGGCAGGCTGACGCGGATCGACTCGTACTCGTCGGCCGGCGGCAGATACGGATAGGCGTTCTCGCTGAAATGCCAGGCCCTCATGGCGCGTCTCCGGCATCCAGGAACGCCAGCGCCAGACGCACAAAGGCGTCCGGCTGTTCGACGTGCGGCGCGTGGCCGGCCTGCGCAATGGTCCCGGTATGCGCATCCGGCAGCAGCCTGGCGTACGCCGCGAGGTAGTCCGCCGAAACCAGCCCGTCGCTCTCGCCGCGCAGGAACAGCGTTGGCGCCGTGACGCGGTGCAGCCGGTGGCGCAGCTTCGGATTGTGCATGTAGGGTTCCCACGTCAGCAGCGCGAGCGTCTCGCGGTTGCGCACCATGATCGCCAGCTGTTCGTCGGTCAGTGTCGCCGGGTCCGTGCGCATCCGCTCGGGATCGTGGAACAGCAGCCTCTCCAGCTCGCTTTGCGGCCGGGCGAAGATGTCGGGCACATCGAGTCGATCCACGGGCCCGGTCTTCACGCCGACCGGTCCGACCAGCACCATCCGGCGCACCGATCCCGGCGACTTGGTCGCCAGCTCCGCGGCGATCCAGCCGCCCAGCGAGCAGCCGATCACGTCCACCCGAGCGAGCCCCAGCCGATCGAGCAGTTCGAGATGGACATAGGCGATGTCGTCCACCGCATCGATCCAGTCCGGCAGGCTCGATCGGCCGAACCCCGGATGCGACGGCGCGATCAGCCGATGCTGCGCCGACAGCGGTGCCACGTAGGGATGTCCAGGGGCGAAGCCGTTCGCGCCGTGCAGGAACAGGATCGGCGGGCCCTGCCCGGCTTCGAACACATCGAGTTCCACGCCGGCAAGCTTGTGCACGGGACACCCTCCCTGGCTCGTCCCGGCAGGCTAGATGCGATCGCGATCGAGGTCACGCGGCGCGCCCGCCGGCACCATCTCGCGCAGCACATGCGCCGGACGATCGCTGAGCGTCACGATACGATCGGCCAGCTTCTCCGCCTCCAGCAGATCGTGCGTCACCAGCAGCACCGCGGTCGGGCGTGCGTGCCACGCGTCGAGCAGCAGCTCCTGGGTACGCGCGGTCATCGCCGCGTCGAGCGAAACGAACGGTTCGTCCAGCAGCATCAGCTCCGGTTCGATCGCGAAGGCGCGCGCGATCGCCACGCGGCGTGCCATCCCGAGCGACAGGGTGCGCGGGAACGCATCGCGGAACCCGGCGAGGTCGAGCGACCGCAGCAACGCGTCCGCCAGCGCCGGATTCGGCGTCTGCTGCGCCAGCAGCAGGTTCTCGCGGACCGTGCGCCAGGGCAGCAGGCGCGGCTCCTGGAACACCGTGCCGACGCGGGCGATCGCTCCGCCACGCCAGTCGAGCGTGCCCTCGAACTCGGTATCCAGGCCGCCGGCGATGCGCAGCAGCGTCGTCTTGCCACAGCCCGACGGCCCGACCAGGGCGACGATCTCGCGCGCCCCCAACGACAGCTCGATCCGGTCCAGCACCGGCAGCTCGCGGTCGCCGGTACGGAACGTCTTGCGCTCGATGCGCAGGCACAGGATCAGGTCCATGGGCGTTCACACGACGACGCGTCGGCTGCATCATCGTCATGGTGTCCGCGGCTGGCAAAGACGCGGATGGCCGGGCCAAGCCCGGCCATGACGAGAGAAGTGAGGATCACCCCCGCCATCGCAGCGCCCGGCGTTCCAGCGGCTGCACCGCGCCCCACTCGATCAGCTGCACCACCAGGATGAACGCCAGCGTGTAGGCGAGGATCAGCGTCACGTCGAACAGCTGGAAATAGATCTGGATCTGGAAACCGACGCCGTTGCTGCGCCCCAGCAATTCGACCACCAGCACGATCTTCCAGATCAGCGCCAGGCCCGAGCGCGCCGCGGCGAAGAAGTACGGCGTGAGCTGCGGCAGGATGACGTGCCGCATGGTGCGCCAGCGCGACATGCGGAAACTGTGCGCCATTTCCGCCAGCGCCGGATCCAGCGCGCGGGCACCCTCGCGCATCGTCACCACGGTGTTCGGCAGCTTGTTCAAAGCGACGGCGACGATGGCGGAGACCTCGTTCAGCCCGAACCAGACGTAGAGCAGCACGATCAGCACCAGTGCGGGCAGGTTCAGCAGCACCGTCACCGCATTGTCCAGCCACAGGTCGAGCCGGCGCGAGCGTCCCATCGCGATGCCGAGCCCGCTGCCCAGCACCAGCGACAGCGCGAACGCCGCGACGACACGTCCAAGCGTGATCGCCAGGTTCCACGGCAGCGCACCTGTTTCGGTCTGCTGCACCATGGCGGCGATCACCGCGGTGACGGTGGGCAGCAGGCGGCTGTGCGCGAGCTCCGCGGCAATCTGCCAGGCCAGCAGGAAGACGGCGGCGGAGGCAAGCCGCGTCAGCAGGTCCCGTTGCGTCCGCGTCAGGCTGCCGCCCGCCAGGTCACGGGCCAGAACGTGCCCGCGGGCAGCGCCTTGATCGGCCCGACCAGTTCCACGCCGCCGATACCGGCCAGCAGATCGAACAGCTGTTCTGCCGCGCGCCGCTCCGCCTCGCCCCAGTTCTCTGGAATGCCGTCGCGGTACCAGTCGCGCAGCCGTTGCAGTTCCGCGTCGTTGGCTGCACCGGTCAGCGGCTTCACCCGCTGCCATTCGGCGTCGGACGTGCGCAGGATCGCGCGTGCCTGGCGCGATGCGCCCACGAAGCCTTCGATCAGCGCCGGGTTCTGCTCCGCCCAGCGCTGCGAGAAGGTGTAGCCGATATACGGCACGCCGGCGCCGATCCCGAGCGCGCCGACGGCGTCCTTCACGTCCAGCACGCGGCGCGCACCCGCCGCTTCGGCCTTGGCGACGAACGGCCAGTAGGTCAGCAGCGCATCGAGCCGCCCGGCCTTCATCTGCTCGGCCAGCAGCGGGGGAGGGCCGAAGCTCTTGTTCGCCACCGCATCCAGGTCGATGCCGAAGCGCCGCGTCGCGTAGGCGCGCAGGATGAGCCAGCTCTTGTCGAGCGGACTGCCTGCGATGCCGAGTGCACGTCCCTTCAGGTCGGCGATGTCGCGGATCGGCGAATCCGCCGGTGCGATCAGCGCACCGACGGCGTCGGAAAAGGGAATTGAGGTCCAGTCGGCGCCGGTGCCGCGCTGACGCGCCACCCACAGCCAGTCCACCACGATCATGTCCACCTGGCCGGCCTGCAGCGCGACCTGCGCGGCCTGCGCCGCCGCGAGCTCGACCGGGGCGATGGCGATGCCGGCGGCCGCGTCGAGCCCATGCGTGCGGATCACGTCCACTTCCCACGACACCGTGCCATAGCGCAGCACGCCGATGCGGATCGGTGGCGACGCCGCAGCGCCGAGCGGCAGTGCAGCCGCCGCGAGCAGAGCGCGCCGCGTGATGCGCATCAGTGTTTCCTCCCGACCGGTTGCGCGATTATCCCCGCCGTCACGGCGTGGTGCAATGCGTCAGCGCCTCCTTGCCGATCGAGAACACCGCGCCTGCCTTCACCTCGACACCCGTCACCAGGCAACTGCGGCCGGTCTTGTCGGTGAACTTCACGTCGTAGTGCCCGGTGGGCACGCCCTTGATCGTCAGGCGCTCGTCGAAGTCGACCGTGCCGTCGGGATCGTTGCGGCACTGGTCGGGTCCCCATTTCGTCGTCCCGGTCGGGGCCAGGTTCAGATGCGTGATCGTCTCGCCCGTCAGGTTCCAGAACCGCGTCGCCCTCTCGGCTGCCTGCGCGGCGCCAAGCGCGGCGACGGCCGCGACGGCGGCCAGGATCAATCTGCCCATTCTATGCAGCCTTCCATTTTCTGCGGTAGGACTCGCGTCGCGTCATGACCAGAACTCCGTTTGCCATTGCTGGCACTTTGCGGTGCCCTCCTGTCCGCGGCGGGGCACGCGCAGGACAACGACTATCCCACCGCCGCCCGTGCGGAGTTCGTATTCGCCTGCATGACCACGAACGGCGGCACGCAGGAAGCGCTGCAGCGCTGCTCGTGCGCGATCGACGTGATCGCCTCGGTGCTGCCTTACAACAGGTATGAGAAGGCGGAAACCGTGCTGCGCATGCGCCGCCAGTCGGGCGGCTATCTCGGTCAGATGTTCCGCAGCGCGACAACCAACGAGATCGTGCGGGAACTCGAAGAGGCACAGGCCGAGTCGGAGGTACGCTGCTTCTGACCCAGGTTCAGGTCTGCGTCGCGGGCCAGGTCTGGTGGAACGACGAACCCTCGTTGTCCTCCATGTCGGCGCTGAAGCTGATCGCGCCGTTGGGCCGGAAGTCGAAGCGGAAGCTGGGGTTCTCGGCGATCGAGATGCCGGCTTCGATAGCCAACAGCGGCTCCTGACCCTGCATAATGCGCAGCGACCTCACGAAGTGCGCCGGCACGTAGAGCCGGGTCACCTGGTCCATCTGCATGCCCGAGTTGTTCGGGTGGCGGACCATGATCTGCGCTTCGGCGCGTTCGGGATCGTCCGACGCGAACCGCCGCAACCGCATCGTGCCGGGCGGAATGGAGTCCGCCTCCACCTTGGCGGCCGGCGCCGAGCAGCCGCCCGCCGCCTTGACGAATTGCTGCGTCGCGTAGAGTTCGCCGTCGCTGAGTTCCGTCACGGCGTGGATGTTGGTGTAGGAATCGACCCGCACCCGCGTGGACAGCGCGCGCATTCCGCTGGTCGGCCCCGGCGTGAACACCGCCGCCAGCGGCGAGGGGTTCTGGTCGATCACCAGCGTGATGGCGCGGATGCTCCGCGCATCGTCCGCCGGGAGCAGGCAGCGCAGCCCCACCGGCACAAGGGCGGCATCCTCGGCGCGGTACGGGGCCTCGATGGCCAGAACCGCGGCACCATCGCGCACCGCCCGGCCTTCGAAGATCTGCTGCGCGAGCGAGGGCCACGGGTCCTGCGCCGCCGGGGCCTGGGCACCGGCGCGCCGTGCCGCCAGGGCCGCCCCCGCCAGGGCAAGCAGCGAACGGCGCACCACGAGCGGATAGGTTCGTTGGGTCATGGGATGTCCCCCGCGGCAGGTGGATTTGTCCGTGCCTGCCCCCACATATAATCATGCACCCGAAGCCCGGATTGCAAGATACGGAGACGTTCTGGACGCACCGACTGCAACCTGATAGCGTCTCGGCGTCGATACCAACGGTTTCGGCGAAACCGCAAGAAGCGAGGAGACACCTATGGCCTGGACCCGCCCGAAGCTCCGCGAGATCTGCATCGGCATGGAGATCAACGGCTACTTTGCCGGCAAGATGTAGTCGCGCACGACTTTACTTTCGACAATGGATGGCCGAGCGACCGGGCTTACGGCCCTGGTTCTCGGTGCTGCGGCGGGCGGCGGATTTCCGCAGTGGAACTGCGGCTGCCGCCTTTGCCGTCTTGCGCGGGCCGGCGACCCGCGGGCGCGGCCGGCAACCCAGGCCAGTGTGGCGATAACCGGCAACGGCGCGGACTGGATCGTGGTCGGCGCTTCGCCCGACCTGCGCCAGCAGATCATGCAGACACCGCAGCTCTGGCCCCGCGAGGGAGTGCGCGACTCGCCGCTAGCGGCCGTGGTCCTGCTGGGCGGCGACGTGGACGCGCTGGCCGGGCTGCTGGCACTGCGTGAGCGGCAGGCGTTCACCGTCTTTGCGCCGCAGCCGATGCTCGACCTGCTGGAAGAGAACCGGATCTTCGACGTGCTCGATCGCTCGGCGGTGCGACGCGAGCCGCTCGTCCCCGGCGAGCCTGCGCGCTGCCCCGGCGGGGTGACGCTGACGCTGCTGCCGATGCCGGGAAAGGTGCCACTGTATATGGAGACGCAGGGCGCCGATGCGCCGGAACCCGGCCCGACCTACGCCGCGCTGCTCCAGGCGAACGGCCGCAGCGTGATCGTCGCGCCGGCCTGCGCCGAGATTACCGAGGCGGTGCGCCGGCAGCTTCGTCAGGCCGACCTGGTGTTCTTCGACGGCACGCTGTTCACCGACGACGAGATGATCGCCGCCGGACTCGGGCCGAAGACCGGGCGGCGCATGGGGCACGTGCCGGTCAGCGGACCGGGCGGAACGCTGGAGGGGCTAGCGGACCTGCCGGCCCGCCGCGTGCTGTTGCACATCAACAACAGCAATCCGATCCTGCTCGCCGATTCGGTGGAACGGCGGGAGGTCGAGGCGGCCGGCTTCGAGGTCGCCTATGACGGAATGGAGGTTCGGCTTTGAGCGACGATTTGGAAACCCGGCTCCGCGCACTCGGTGCCGAGAGGTACCACAATCTGCATCCGTTCCACCGGCTGCTGCACGGCGGGAAGTGCACCAAGGCGCAGGTCCAGGCCTGGGCGCTGAATCGCTATTACTATCAGGCGATGGTGCCGCTGAAGGACGCCTCGCTGATCGGCCGCACCGAGGATCCGGCGCTGCGCCGCGAATGGCGCAAGCGGCTCGAGGACCATGACGGCGACGACAACCGTCCGGGCGGCATCGAACGCTGGCTGAAGCTGACCGACGGGCTTGGCCTCGACCGCGAGGCGGTGACCTCGACGCGTCTGCTGCTGCCCACGACACGCTTCGCAGTGCAGGCCTACGTGCACTACGTGCGCGAGCGCAGCATGCTCGAGGCGGTCGCCTCCTGCCTGACCGAGCTGTTCTCGCCGCAGATCATCACCGAGCGCATGAGCGGCATGCTGGCGCACTACGACTTCATCACATCCGACATCATGCAGTATTTCGACAAGCGCCCCCCGCAGGCCGAGCGCGACGCGAGCTTCGCGCTGGACTGGGTGAAGCAGCATGCGCGCACGCCGGAACAGCAGCAGGCGGTGGTGGACACGCTGGCCTTCAAGTGCGACGTGCTGTGGAGCATGCTCGACGCGCTGCACTATGCCTACGTCACGCCCGGGCTGATACCGCCCGGTGCCTTCGTGCCGAAGCGGTCCGATGCCTGATCCACTGCCCGAGCGCCCACGTCTCGCGCCGGGCGTGCGCCTGCACTTCGACAAGACGCGCGAGGCATGGGTGCTGCTCGGCCCGGAACGCGTGATCGAGGCGGAAGGCCCGGCCCCCGAGATTCTACGCCGCTGCGACGGCACGCGCACGGTGGACCAGGTGATCGACGAACTCGCAGCACTCTACACTGCCGACCGCACAGAAATCGCCGGCGACGTGACGGACATGCTGGCGGAACTCGTGACCAGGCGGATGGTGGTGTGACCTCCCTTCCCGCGCCTCTCGGCCTGCTGGCGGAACTCACGCATCGCTGCCCGCTCGGCTGCCCTTACTGCTCCAACCCGCTGACGCTGGACGATCGGACGGACGAACTCGATGCGGCGACCTGGGCGCGCGTGTTCGGCGAGGCGGGGGCGATGGGTGTGCTCCAGGTACACCTGTCCGGCGGCGAGCCGGCGTCGCGCCGCGACCTGCTGGAGATCGCCGCCGCCGCACACGATGCGGGCCTCTACACCAATCTGATCACCTCGGCGGTCGGGCTCGACGCGACGCGGCTTGGCCGGCTCAAGCAGGCGGGGCTCGACCACGTCCAGCTGTCGATGCAGGATGTGGACGCGGACAGCGCCGACCGCATCGCCGGCTATCGCGGCGCGCACGCACGTAAGCTCGCCTTCGCGAAGTCGGTCACCGATCTCGGGCTGGCGCTCACCATCAATGCCGTCATCCACCGCGCCAACATCGGTCGTGTCGCCGCGATGGTGGAAACCGCGGCGTCACTCGGCGCTGGCCGGGTAGAGATCGCGCACACCCAGTATTACGGATGGGCGCTGCGCAACCGCGACGCGCTTATGCCGACGCGTGCGCAGGTCGACCGCGCCATGCAGGAGATGGAGGGAATCCGGGCGCGCTATCACGGCCGACTGGTGATCGACATGGTTGTGCCGGACTACTACGCGCGCCGCCCGAAGCCCTGCATGGGCGGCTGGGCGCGGCGCTCGCTGAACGTTACGCCGTCCGGGCGCGTGCTGCCCTGCCACGCGGCGGAGAGCATTCCCGGCCTCGAGTTCTGGTCGGTGCGCGACCATGCGCTGCCCGAGATCTGGTGCGATTCGCCGGCGTTCCGCGCGTTCCGCGGCACCGACTGGATGCAGGAGCCGTGCCGTTCGTGCGAACTGCGCGAGATCGACTTCGGCGGCTGCCGCTGCCAGGCGATGGCGCTGGTCGGCGACCCGGCGGCGACCGATCCCGCCTGCGAACTGTCGCCGCACCATGCCCGCATCCAGGCACTGGCGGAGCACGACGCATCGCAGCCGACCATGGTCTACGCCTATCGCGGCCGGGCCGTCGCGGACAGCGCGGCAGGCTGAGCGTCACTCAGCGCGCATGCGCCGCAGCACGACGACATCCGCACTGCGGAAGACCGTCCTCCGTTCGAAGCCAAAGCCGGATTTCTCCAGGACGCGGCGCGAGGCGGTGTTCCCGACGGCAACGATCCCGGCAAGGGATGGCGAGTCGATCCGGGTCAGCCAGAGGTCAATCAGCGCTGCGGCGATCTCGGTAGCCAGCCCGCGGCCCCAATAGGCACGTGCAAGGCTGTAGACGATCTCGATCTCCCGGGTTCCGTCCAGCTCGACGCGGCGCAGGCCGGCCCGGCCGACGAATGCGCCATCCATGCCGTGCAGCACCCAGACGCCGAAGCCGCATTCGACCCAATGCGCCAGCTGCGCATCCAGCCAGGATATGGTGGCTTCGGGCGAACGGACGCCCCCCAGGTAGCGTGACACCGCGGGATCGAGGTGCAGCCTGATCAGGTCGTCGAGGTGCGCCTGCGCTGGCCTCTCGGCGGTCAATCGTGTCGTCGCGAAGCGCTCGAGCGTGCCTGTCGCCATCATCGCCACTCCAGTTCACCGAACGCCGTGGTGGCATTGCGCGCGTTGTAGTCGTCGAACAGCGACCAGCGATCGCGCTCGGAACTTCCGATCTCCGTTACCGCACGCGCGAGCGGCGTGCCGGCGGCGATGAGGCGTTGCGCATCCTGCTCCAGCACCGTGAGGTAGCGGCGTTCGTCGTCCAGCGCCTGGGGCCAGGCTCCGGGCGGTCCGTGCCCCGGCACCGCGATCCGGGCAGGCAGCTGCGCGAGCCGTGGCAATATCGCCAGCCAGCCGGTCAGGCTGCCGTCCACCACCGGCACATGCTGGCGGAACAGCAGGTCGCCGGCGAACAGCACGCCGGTCTGCTCGTCGAGCACGGTCAGGTCGCAGTCGGTATGGGCGGCTGCCCACGCGGTCAGCAGCAGGCGTCGCCCACCGCCGAGATCGAGCGTCATCGCGTCGTTCACCAGCAAGGTCGGCGGAATGATCCGCACCGCCGCGATCGCCGCATCGCCAAGCTGCTCGCGGTATGAGCGCAGATAATACGGGCCGCGCCGCGCCAGTTCTGCCGGCAGATTGTGGTGGCCGACGAATGTCGCATCGCCCGGCATGGCGGCGTTGCCAAACACGTGGTCCGGGTGTTCATGGGTGTTGATGACATAGCGGATCGGCTTGTCGGTGATGCCGCGAATTGCGCGCAACAGTCGCCTGCCTACCGCCACGCTGCCGCCCGTATCCACGACCGCCACTGCATCCGCGCCCACGATGATGCCAAGGTTGGCGATGTCGCCGGCATTGTCCGGCGTCACCGGGGCGATCAGGCCGACATGCACAAAATCGCCTTCGGCCAGTTGCTGCACAGCAAGGAAACCGGTACCGTCGGCGGCCGCACGCGGCGCGAGGGCAACGATCAGCAGCATCGCGGCAACGACCGCCGGAATAACTTGCCGGCGTAGTGCGTCGTTTCTCCGGCGGCGCGCGTTCGCGATCCCGTGATTTGCCGGTTGCAGCGCGCGGCACGAGGATACCGCCGGTTTCGACGGACACCCGCGGTTGGGAGGGTGGGGATCCGTCAGGGCGGCAGTGTAGGCTTCGGTCGGACAACAACCCAGGACCGGGCCCGCCGATGCTGTTGGATGCGCCTCCTCCCAGTTGGATTGATTGACAAAGGCGGGCACGCCATGTGGCCGTCCGCCACCAGCGACCACAAATCGGGAGGAACTGATGCAGCGTGCTTCGGCGGGGTTCTGGCTCACGGCAGGCACACTTCTAACATCGCAATTGCTGATCTCGACCGCGATCGCCCAGCCATCGGAAGATCTGGTCAAGATGCAGACCAACTCGGCCAATGTGGTGATGCCCACCATCACCTACGACAACCAGCGCTACTCTGGGCTCAATCAGATCACTCCGAAGAATGTCGGCAAGCTTCAGGTGGCGTGGACATTCTCCACCGGCGTGCTGCGCGGTCACGAAGGCGCCCCGCTGGTCATCGGTGACGTGATGTATGTGCACGCGCCGTTCCCCAACACGGTGTTCGCGCTCGACCTGAACAGCGACGGCAAGATCCTGTGGAAATACGAGCCAAAGCAAGACCCGAACGTCATCCCGGTGATGTGCTGCGATACCGTCAACCGCGGCCTCGCCTATTCCGGCGGCAAGCTGTTCCTGCACCAGGCGGATACCACCCTGGTGGCGCTCGATGCGAAGACGGGCAAGGTAGCGTGGTCAGTGAAGACCGGCGACCCGTCGAAGGGCGAGACCGGGACCGGCGCGCCGATGGTGGTGAAGGACAAGGTGTATGTCGGCGTCTCCGGCGGCGAGTTCGGCGTGCGCGGCTGGGTCACCGCCTACTCGACCGCCGACGGCAAGCAGATCTGGCGCGCCTGGTCCGAGGGCACCGACCAGGACCTGCTGGTCGATCCGCAGAAGACCACCGAACTCGGCAAACCGATCGGCGCTGATTCGAGCCTCAAGACCTGGGAAGGCGATCAGTGGAAGATCGGCGGCGGCGCGACCTGGGGCTGGTACTGGTACGACCCGAAGCTCAACCTGATCTACTACGGTTCGGGCAATCCCTCGACCTGGAACCCGAAGCAGCGGCCAGGCGACAACAAGTGGTCGATGACGATCTTCGCCCGCGATGCCGATACCGGCATGGCGCGCTGGGTCTATCAGATGACGCCGCACGATCAGTGGGACTATGACGGCGTCAACGAGATGATCCTGGCGGACCAGGACATCGGCGGAAAGACCGTTCCGACGCTGGTGCACTTCGACCGCAACGGGCTGGGCTACACGCTGAACCGCGCGACCGGCGAGCTGCTGGTGGCGGCGAAATACGATCCGGCGGTGAATTGGACCACCGGCGTCGACATGAACAAGAGCAGTGCGACCTACGGCCGGCCGAACGTGGTGGCGCAGTACGCGCCAGGCGAGGCCGGCGAAGACGTGAACTCGAAGGGCATCTGCCCGGCCGCGCTGGGCAGCAAGGACGAACAGCCGGCGGCGTATTCGCCGGAGACCAAGCTGTTCTACGTGCCGACCAACCACGTGTGCATGGACTACGAGCCGTTCCGCGTGTCGTACACTGCGGGCCAGCCCTATGTCGGTGCGACACTGGCGATGTATCCGCCGCCCGGTCAGACCAACATGGGCAACTTCATCGCCTGGGATGCGACCAAGGGAAAGATCGTCTGGTCCGATCCGGAGCAGTTCTCCGTCTGGTCCGGCGCGATAGCGACCAAGGGCGGCGTGGTATTCTACGGCACGCTGGAAGGCTACCTGAAGGCGGTCGATGCCAAGACCGGCAAGGAGCTGTACAGGTTCAAGACGCCGTCGGGCATCATCGGCAACGTCATCACCTATGAGCACAAGGGCAAGCAGTACGTGGCGGTGCTGTCCGGCATCGGCGGCTGGGCCGGCATCGGTCTCGCCGCGGGACTGACCGACCCGCATGCCGGGCTGGGCGCGGTTGGTGGCTACGCCGCGCTGAACAACTACACGGCACTCGGCGGGACGCTGACCGTCTTCTCGCTGCCTGGCGGCTGAGCCGGCAGGCCGGCCCCGCGCCGTTGCGGGGCCGGCCGATCCGCCCGAACGACGGAGTACATCGTGCAACGTTCCCTGCGTGCCGCCGCTGTCGTCGCAGCGGCTGTCTGCTGTTCGGTCGGTGCCAAAGCCGTCACCGACGGATCCGGCGATCCCGCAGCGGTGGCGTCCGAGGACGGCAAGTGGACCGACAAGGACGGCACGCCGACCTTCAAGGTCGCGCCGGACGGCACGGTGGATTGGTACACCTACGCCGGCTTCACCCGCTATTCGTCGGAGTGCCTGCGCTGCCATGGCCCCGACGGCGTCGGGTCGACCTATGCGCCGGCGCTGATGGAGTCGATGCAACGGCTCAGCTACACCGACTTCTACACAGTGGTGGCGAGCGGCAAGAAGGACGTTTCCGCCTCGCAGAACCTGGTGATGCCCTCGAACGGCGAGAACAAGAACGTCATGTGCTACATCGACGCGATCTATGTCTATCTGCGCGCACGGGCGGACGGTGCGGTGGGGCGCGGACGTCCCGAGAAGCACGCTCCGAAGCCCGCAGCCTATACCAAGGCCGAGGACCAATGCATGGGTTGACGCTCGTGCGGTTGGCTCTGGCTGCCGCCGCCCTGTGCCTGCTCGCCGGCCAGACGCTGGCCCAGGCACCCGGTCTCGGCGCGTCAACCGAGCTGGTGGACCCGCACGCCTTCCGGGTCTGCGCCGATCCACGCAACCTGCCGTTCTCCGACGAGGCTGGCAAGGGATTCGAGAACCGGCTGGCCGAACTGTTCGCCTCGAAGCTCAGCGAGCCCACGACCTACACCTACTTCCCGCAGGTGATCGGCTTCGTACGCAACACGCTGAACGCGCTGCGCTGCGACGTGATCATCGGCGTGGCGGTGGGCGACGACCTGGTGCAGACCACCAACCCCTACTATCACACCACCTATGCGCTGGTGTTCCGGCCGGGCACCGGCTTCGACGGCATCGAATCGCTGGCGGACCCGCGGCTCAAAGGCAAGCGTATCGGCGTCGTCGCCGGCACACCGCCGGCCACCGTGATGGTGCAGCAGGGGCTGATGGCATTGGCCAAGCCCTACGCGCTGACGGTGGATACCCGCTACGAAGCGCCGGCGAAATCGATGGCCGAGGACGTGGCGGCCGGAAGGATCGATGCGGGCGTGCTGTGGGGGCCGATCGCCGGATACTGGGGCCAGCGGGTCGAGCCGCACCTCGCCGTCGTGCCGCTGCTGAAGGAGCAGGAGCACATGGACTTCCGCATCGCCATGGGCGTACGGCGCACCGACCAGGACTGGAAGCGCCGGCTCAACAAGCTGATCAGCGAGAACCAGCCGGAGATCGATCGGATTCTGACGGAGTACGGCGTGCCGCTGCTGGATGAACAGGGCAAGAAGCTGGCGCCGTGAGGCCTGCGGCGCTGCTGCTCGGCGCCGCGATCCTGCTGGCCGCTGCGCCGCCCGAGCCGGCCAACTACCGCATGGACGATTATCGTGCGGCAGTGCCCGATACCTTGCAGGGCGCCACGGTGCTGTCCACCGCGGCCGCGCATGCGCTGTGGCAGCGGCATGATGCGCTGTTCATCGACGTGCTGCCGCAGGTGCCGCGCCCTGCCGGACTGCCGGCATCGACCATCTGGCGCGACAAGCCGCGCGACGACATACCCGGCAGCGTCTGGCTGCCCGACACCGGCTATGGCGCGCTGGCTCCGGTCATGCAGCGCTATTTCGAAAGCGGGCTCGCGCAGGCCAGCGGCGGCGACCGGAACCGCATGCTGGTGTTCTACTGCCTGGCGAGCTGCTGGATGTCATGGAATGCGGCGAAGCGCGCATTGGCGGTCGGCTACAGCCGCGTCGCCTGGTATCCTGAGGGTACCGATGGGTGGGCGGCGGCGGACCTGCCGCTGGAGCCGCGCACACCCCTGCCACGGCCGCCTGCGTCGGAGTGAGCTACTGCAGCGCGTCCTGGATGGTGCGCGCCAAGGTGAACAGCCGCTGTTCGATCTTGGCCGGCACCTCGCAGGCGTAGCTCAGCGCCTGGCGCCGGTCCTGGAACACCTGCGCCTCCCACTGGACGCGTTGGGTCAGCTGGTTGAGATCGCCCGCATCGGATGATGCATCGGCCTGCATGGCCCGCAGCTTCTCGTTGTCGGCGCGCAGCTCGGTGGCAAGTTCCCGCTGCCTTGCGCCGAAGCGATCGAGCCCGGCAATGACGGTGCTGCGCTCCTCGTTGAGCGTCTTGAAAAGGCCGTTGACCAGGTCCAGCAGGCGCGCCTGCCTCTGGTCGCCCGCCTGCGCGGCGAATGCGCGGATCTTCTCCTGCGCCTGTTCCACCGGCACTCGGCGCGGCGCGATCTCGTTCACCAGCTCGTCCACCCGCGGTGCCTGTCCCCGGTCGTCCTGCTGCGCCTCCGGCGACGGACCGGACCACACCGATGCCAGCGACAGCTGCGGCACCTTGATCTGCTGGCACGGCCAGTCGGGGTCGCGCGACGGCGGCGCTGCCGCGGCGGGTGCGCAGAGCAAGAGGGTGAGCATTGTCCCCACCGTCATCCCCGGCAGTGTGCCGACCATCCACGTCTTCGCCGATGCCGGCAGGGAGCGACGGAAATTGCCGGGCCGCGCCCGGCCATGACGGTGGGGACGGGCGGCGTGGTGGCTGAGTGCCCTCATCCGCCGCCGCCGCGGCGGGCGATCAGGCCACGCGCCGGGTCGTAGGCGACGATCGCTCCCGCGGTAAACACGATCGTCATGACGACGACCACCGCGAGCGAGGTCCAGTCGATCTCGGCGTACAGTGCGAAGCGGATCAGCTCGACCGCGTAGGTGAACGGATTGAGCCGGCAGATCGTGTACACCACCGGGCTCGACTGCTGCACCAGCCAGAGCGGATACAGCGCCGACGATGCGAAGAACATCGGGAAGATCACGAAGTTCATCACGCCGGCGAAGTTCTCCAGCTGGCGGATCGCCGAGGACAGCAGCATGCCGAGTGAGCCAAGCATCATGCCGGTCAGCATCAGCGCCGGCAGCACGGTGACGTAGCCCCAGGCCGGCGCCTCGACGCCCCACAGCCAGGCGACCAGCAGATAAGCGTAGACCTGCGAGATCGACACTGCGGTGCTGGCCAGCAGTTTGCCGGTGAGCAGGAACCAGCGCGGGAACGGGCTCACCAGCAGCATGCGCATGTTGCCCATTTCGCGGTCGTAGACCATCGACAGCGAGGACTGCATGCCGTTGAACAGCTGGATCATCGCCATCAGGCCCGGCGTGACATAGACCTCGTACAGCACATAGGTCTCGTACGGCGGGATGATCGACACGCCGAGGATCTGGCGGAAGCCGGCGGCGAAGATGAACAGCCAGACCAGCGGGCGCACCAGGGCCGAGACGAAGCGCTCGCGCTGATTGAGGAAGCGCAGCGCCTCGCGCCAGGCGATGCCGCGCAGGCAAATGGCATACTGGCCCAGCCGGAAGCCGGCTTCCTCGCCGCGCGTCGTGACGCTCATTCGGCGGTCTCCGGCGCGGCGCCGGTCAGCGCGGCGAAGGCGCTGCGCATGTCGGTGGCGCCGGCGGCTGCGATCACGTCGGGCACATCGCCGGCCGCCACCACCTGGCCGCGATGCAGCACGACGACCGCATCGTCGTCGGCGATCTCGTCGAGCAGATGCGTCGCCCACAAGACGGCAACCCCACGCTCGCGCACCAGCGAGCGCACGTGGCGCAGGATGGCGGAACGCGACGCGACGTCCAGCCCGACGGTCGGCTCGTCCAGCACCAGCACGCGCGGCCGGTGCAGCAGGGCGCGCGCGATCTCGACGCGCCGCATCTGTCCGCCCGAGAGCCGCCGCACCGCGTCCTTCGCGCGGTCGGCGAGATCGATCTCCTCGAGCACGGCCACCGCGCGCCGGCGCGCCTCGCGCGTGCCGATGCCATGCAGCGCGGCGTGGTACAGCAGGTTATCCATCACCGAAATGTCGAGATCGAGCGTGCGCGCCTGGAACACCACGCCCAGGAGCCGCAGCGCCCGCCCGGGTTCACGCGACACACGATGCCCCAAGACCTCGATCGAGCCGTGCCGCGTGTCGTAGAGCCGCGTGATCAGCGAAAACAGCGTGGTCTTGCCGGCGCCGTTCAGCCCGAGCAGGACGGTGAAGCGCGACTGCGGCACGCTGAGGCCCACATCCTTCAGCGCCTGCCGTGCGCCATAGGCATGGCTCACGTTGGTCACGGCGAGCGCCGGAACGGCAGTCGCCGCGGCGGCTGAGGCCGGCGGCGCCAGATCCCCGGCAAGGCTCATTTCGGCGACACCACCACGCCCCAGGGCAGGCGGCCGACCTGGATCGACTTCACCACGTCCAGGGCGGCGACATCGATCACCGAGATGTCGTTCGACAGCCCGTTGGTGGTCAGCAGGTATTTCTCGTCCGGTGTGAACGCCATCTGCCAGACCCGCTGGCCGACCAGCAGCAGCTTCTTCACCTTGTAGGTCTTGGTGTCGATCACCGCGACGCGGTTCGCCGGCCCCAGCGCCACGAACGCCGTCGCGTCGTCGCGGGTGAAGCGGATCCCCACCGGCTGGATCGCCTCGGCGCGCAGCCCCTGCACCTCGAAGGCGATCTTGTGGGTGACGACATGCTGCACCGGGTCGATCACGCTGACCGTGCCGCCCAGCTCCGATGACACCCACACCTCCGTTCCGTCGTGTCTGAACATGGCGATGCGCGGGCGCGGATCGACCAGCACGCCCGCCACCATCTTGCGCGTGTCGTAGTCGAGGAAGTGCGCCATGTTGGTGGTCTCGGATGTATTGACGATCGTCCTGCCATCGGGGCTCACCGCCATGCCCTCGGGCTCGACGCCCGTCGGAATCTGCGCCAGCACCTTGCGCGCCGGCACGTCGATCACCGTCACCAGATTGTCGTCCTCGTTCGACACGTAGAGCGGGTTGCCCGAGACATGCAGCGCGAATGTCTCGGGATCGGGACCGGACGGCAGGTTGCCGACGATGCGCAGCGTCTTCGGATCGATGATCTGGATCGTGTCGTCGTCGCTGGCGCAGACCAGTATCTCGCTGCCGTCCGCGGTGATGGTGACGCCGCGCGGGCGCTGGCCGACGGGCACGGTCTTCACCGTCTTCATCTGGTCGAGATCGACCACACTCATGGTGTTGTCGCGCTCGTTGGTCACATAGGCCATGTACGCGTGCGCCGGCGCCGATGCGGCCAGCAGCAGCAGCGCGGCGAGCAGGGAGTTCATTGCAGCTTGCATTTTGTTTCCGGTCGGTCGAACCCGAGCGTGTCGAGCGTGTTGACCTGGTGCAGGAACCCCGGCTGCGGCGATATCGACACCACCGTGCGGCCGTCCGACAGCAGGATCGGCTGGCGCAGCTGCCAGTCCCAGTCGCGCAGGGTCAGCTTCTGGCCCTTGTAGGCGGCGACACCGAAATCGCCGCCGCGCATGTCCTGCATGATCTTTGCCGGTTCCACCGAACCGGCGCGACTGGCGGCCTCGCCGATCATCCGGCAGGCGGTCCACGCCTGCATGTCCAGCTCGGTCATGCGACGATGCGCCATGCGCACGAAGCGATCCTGCAACTGGGTGCCGCCCCACGACTCGCTGCCCGGGTCCCAGGTGACCGGCCGCAATCCGGCGGAGCCCGCGACCGGGCGCGCGTCCCAGGTCCGGAACGGCAGGTAGTCGGCGAACACCGCGTTTTCGTCAGCCGCTACCAGCACGTCGTAGTCCGGCAGGCCCTGGGTGAAAACCGGCATCTGCTGCTGCGTCTGCACCACGCCGGAATCGGTCTGCCGCGCGCCGCCCGCGTCCTTGAACTCCCGCTCCTTCACGATCTTCGCGCCGAAGCGCCGCGCCGCCCGGCGATACGCTTCGGCCAGCAGCGCGTCCTCGGGATGCGAGCCGTAGACCAGCACCCAGCGCGACCACTTCTTCCAAACCAGGTACTGCGCCAGCGCATCGGCCAGCATGCTGCGCGAGGGCGCGACGTGGATCACGTCGCTGCGGCAGTCCTGCTGGCGCAGCGCATCGTCGGGCGCAGCGATGTTGAACAGCACGACCTGCTTCGCCCGGCCGGCATCGGCCAGCGCCAGGAGCCTGTCGCCCGGCAGGTCCGACAGCACCAGCACGGCGCCGCTATCCACCAGGCCCGACAGCAGCGCCACCGGGTCGTCGCCGGCGCGCACCGGTGCGTCGGCGAGCGCGAACTGCTGACCGATGAAGCGACCGGTCGTGTTGTTGTCGGCGGTGGCGAGCTTCGCGCCGGCGAGCCCGTTGTCCGGCGCCGGCTTGTCGAGCAGCGAGATTGTCTGGCGTGGTTCGAGCCAGCGCAGATAGCCGATCTGCAGCGGCGGCGTTTCAGAACGCGCGGTGCGCGACAGTCCTGCAAGTGCCGCGCCCAGCGTGGCCGCGAGTACTCGCCGGCGGCCGGTTTCGGCATGCAGCCTCAGCGCTGGACGTTCCATTGCCCGCAGGATGGTACCTTCCGGGAATCGCCACAAGCAGCGCCGCCGCTTCCTGCGTGACAAACTGGCAATCCGTTGCGGCACCATGTATCAGCGGACCCGCATGAATTTGATCGACCTCATCGTCCTGGCATGCACCCTGACCACGCCGGAGGCGTGCCACGAGTACCATCTGCTGTACCAGTCCGCCGGCTCGCTGCGGACCTGCACGATGGAGGCGCAACCCTACCTTGCCCGCTGGATCGGCGAGCATCCGAACCTGCGGGTGGCGCGCTGGCATTGCGCATGGCCCGGTCAGGAAGACGAGAAGGCCTGACCGGGCACGTTGACTAGGCAGGCGGGTCTCTGCACTTTCGACCGCACAAATCTCAGGAGGTTCGATGGTGTTCAGGACGGCAATCGCCGCAGCGGCGCTCCTCGTCATGGGCGTGGGTCAGGTTTCAGCGCAGGACGCTGCGGCGGGCGAGAAGGACTTTCTGGTCTGCCGCGCCTGCCATCAGATCGGCCCGAACGCCAAGATCGCGGTCGGGCCGGTGCTCAACGGCGTCGTGGGGCGCAAGGCGGGCACCTATCCGGGCTACGAGTATTCGCCGGCGAACAAGGATTCCGGCATCACCTGGACGCCGGAGGAACTCGACAAGTATCTGGAATCGCCGCAGACGGTCGTGCCGCACACCAAGATGATCTTTCCTGGCCTGAAGGATGCGACGAAGCGGAAGAACGTGATCGCGTATCTGGAACAGTTCGGTGAGGACGGCCAGAAGAAGCAGTAGTCTCCGCCACAAGGGAGGGATGCGATGAAGGTTCGTGCCGCCGTGGCCCGCGAGGCGGGCAAGCCGCTCAGCCTGGAAACCGTCGACGTCGATGGCCCGCGCGACGGCGAGGTGCTGGTCGAGATCAAGGCCACCGGCATCTGCCACACCGACGAATACACACTGTCGGGCGCCGATCCCGAGGGGCTGTTCCCCGCCATCCTCGGCCACGAGGGCGCCGGCATCGTCGTCGATGTCGGCGCCGGCGTGACGTCGCTGAAGAAGGGCGACCACGTCATCCCGCTGTACACGCCGGAATGCCGGCAGTGCGAATACTGCCTCAGCCGCAAGACCAATCTGTGCGTGGCGATCCGCGCGACGCAGGGCCGCGGCGTGATGCCCGACGGCACCAGCCGGTTCTCCTGCGACGGGGCGCCGGTGTTGCACTACATGGGCACCTCGACCTTCGCCAACTTCACCGTGCTGCCGGAGATCGCGCTGGCGAAGATCCGCGAGGACGCGCCATTCGAGAAGGTCTGCTACATCGGCTGCGGCGTCACCACCGGCATCGGCGCAGTGATGAACACGGCGAAGGTGGAGGCCGGCGCGCGCTGCGTGGTGTTCGGCCTGGGCGGCATCGGGCTGAACGTGATCCAGGGCCTGCGCCTGGTGGGCGCCGAGATGATCGTCGGCGTCGATCTCAACCCGCGGCGCAAGGCGATCGCCGAGAAGTTCGGCATGACCCACTTCGTCAACCCGAGCGAGGTGCAAGGCGATCTGGTGCCCTATCTGGTGGACCTGACCAAGGGCGGCGCCGACTACAGCTTCGAGTGCATCGGCAACGTGAAGGTGATGCGCCAGGCGCTGGAATGCGCGCATCGCGGCTGGGGCAAGTCGGTCATCATCGGCGTCGCCGGCGCCGGTCAGGAGATCGCCACGCGGCCGTTCCAGCTGGTGACCGGACGCGTCTGGATGGGCACCGCGTTCGGCGGCGCAAGGGGCCGCACCGACGTGCCGCGCATCGTCGACTGGTACATGGAGAAGCGGATCAACATCGACGACCTGATCACGCACGTCCTGCCGTTCGAACGCATCAACGAGGGGTTCGAGCTGATGCGGCGGGGCGAAAGCATCCGCAGCGTCGTGACCTACTGACGCTTTCGCCGCACTCTGCCGTCATGGCCGGGTTTGGCCCGGCCATCCGGAAGAGTTGTCAGGCCGGCAGCGCGCCCGAGGCTTTCGCGACGTGGGTGGCGATGGCGTCCATCAGCGGCGGCGACAGACAGTCGTAGGGCTCGAGGCCGAGTTCCTTCAACCGGGCGCGGATGCCGGCCATCCTGTCGGGCGAGACGCCCGATTCGATCACCGACGAGACGAACGCGGCAAATGCCGGCGGCGCCCAGCCCGCGTCCTGGAACAATTCGGGATGCACGAAGTCGAAGCCGTAGAACGGATGCTTGGTGTTCTCGATCCGGCCGTACATGTGCACGCCGCAGGCCTTGCAGGCGTAGCGCTGGATCGCCGCGCTCGGGTCAACGATCGCCAGCTTGTCGGCGTTCTCGGTCACGCTCAGGTTGGCGCGCGGCACGACGGCGACGACGGAGAAGATCGCACCCGCCGGCTTCCAGCACTTGGTGCAGCCGCAGGCGTGGTCGTATGCCACGTCGCCGGTAATCGCGACCTTCACCGGGTTCTGCGCGCATTTGCACACCAGAACGCTGCCCGCGAAGTTACCGCCGCCCTCCTTCACGCCGTGATCGACTGATGGGTGGATGCTGACCGTTCCGGACATCGTGCTCTCCCTGGCTTGATTGGTGCGTTGATCGCGCAGGTTCGATGCTAGTCCAAACGGAGAGATCAGGCAAAGAAGGATCGCGTCATGACCGACACGTTCGACGCCGCAACGCTTGCCCTCCTGCACGCGGCAAAGGAGGTCCGCATCCGCACCGAAGGCAGCAAGGGCCGCGGTGTCATCATCTGGATCGTCGTCGCGGACGACGCGGTGTTCGTGCGCTCGGTTCGGGGGCCGGCGGGGAAGTGGTTCGTCGCGGCCGCGGCGGATGGGCGGGCGACGGTGGTGATCGGTGAGCGCGCATTGCCGGTCCACATTGCTCATGTGTCCGACCAGGCGACGATCGAGGCGGTGAGCCAGGCATTTCTGAGCAAGTACGCGACCAGCCCCTACGCCCAGGCGATGGTGCGGGCGGAGGTGCTGCCGACGACGCTGCGGCTGGAACCGGCATAGGCTCGCCCGTCCACAGCGCTACGTAAGCTGATCGAACGGCATGCCTATGCCGCCGGCGATCGCTGGGGCGGTGTCTTGCAGGGTGCCGATCGCACCTGCGCCGGGCACGGTCGGCGGTGCTTCGGGCGGTGCCGAGGCCGGAACCCAGGTAAAGAAGTCGACCAGCAGCGGCGTGCCAGGTTCGGTCGTGGACGGAACGTAGGTTGCCCCGCTGACACGAAAGTCGTTCGTCTCGACAGTGCTCGCCACGCCGGTGCCGAGATCCAGGACGAAACTCGGTCCGACGCCGGCAAGCGAAGCAACGATGGCTGATGCGGGGACGGTATCGGACATTCGGGTCAACCTCTGCCCGGAGAAGTGGGAGTCGCGAGATCATCGGTCAATCGGCGGCTGGCCTTTCCTGATCCCAGGACGGTCCACCCTGAATGCGTCGCAACGACTCCCTGCCCCGCATCCATCCTCCCGTTGACCTCGATCGAGCGGAACCGCTGCGCGCGGAAGGCCGCCGAGAAATGCCCCGCCGACAGCCCGGCCTTCAGCTTCAGATGGGTCAGGAACTGCCGCCGGTCCGGCACCTCCTCCCACACGCTGGGCAGGAACAGTGCACGACGCCCCAGGTCCTCGATCATCACACCGTCGACCCCTGGGCGCAGCTGCGCCAGCAGGTCGGTCTCGCTGTCGAAGTGCATCGGCGCGGGCGGGGTCAGCACCGAGACCGACACGGAGAGTCCGGCCAGTTCCAGCCATTCCAGCCGCGGAAACCGCCAGTCGCGGTATGCCGCGTCGAACGCGTGCTGCACCACGTCCGTCGCCAGCGGTCGGTATGCCGTCGCCGAGCCGATGCAGCCTCGCAACTCGCCACGCCGCCGCAGCGTGACGAAGGCGGCGCCATGCGCGGCGAGCAACGGGGGCAGCCCGGCATTTGCGATCACATGCGGCGCCTGGCCGGTGTCGAGCCCGAACCGGATCGACCGACGGGCCAGCTCCAGCAGCGCCGGCCCCACCGCCTCCACCGCAGCACGTTCGGCGTCCGGCGGCGCAGCCTCGTAGAGCGCCCAGGCGCCGTAGCCCACCACCCGGTCGCGCGGCCCTGCCGTGTCGCCAGAATTGCGCAGGTCGAGCCGCTCGATCGTCATCCCGCGCTGCCGCGCCGCCAGCAGCAGGCCACGCGCCGGCACCCATCCGCACGCCGCGCTCGGGTCCAGCGCATCGATATCGAACCGCTCGATCGCTTCAGCGGTGGACTGGTCGAGCCGGCGGCAGGCGGCGTAGTCCAGGTAATGCGACAGGTCGGTGGACACCACGATCAGCGTCTCCGGCCCGCCCCACAGTGCGTTGAACACCGCCGCCACCGCGTCGGGCGGCGCGTCGCCGGCGACGATCGGCACCAGGCGGAACTCGCCCAGCACGTGCTGGAGGAACGGCACATGGACCTCCAGCGCATGCTCGCGCTGGTAGGCCGCCTCCAGTTTGCCCACCATGGGCAGCGCGCGCAGCCGGGTGATCGCCTCGGTGTCCAGCGCGACGGTGCCGGTCGGCATTGCCCATGCCTCTGCGGTGTCCACTGCGAGGCCGCGGAACCCCACGTAGTGCGATGGGCCGATCAGCACGACGCGGCTGATCTTCCCCCGCGCCGCCGTCAATCGCGCGTAGGCGCGGGCTGCGACCGGTCCCGAATACACGTAGCCGGCATGCGGCCCGATGATCGCCTTGGGCAGCGCGGACAAGGGCGCGGCGTTGCCGGCCTCGGACATGAATTGCGCAAGCTGGCGCGCAAGCGCGCCGGGCTCGGCCGGGTAGAAGGTTCCCGCCACGGCGGGATGGCGGATCTCGGTCATCGTCGCCAGATATTGGCACATGGATGCCACGATTGAAGGATCGCTGTTCCCTGCCCGCCACTGGCACGCGCTGGCCGACGGGCGCATCCAGTGCGACGTGTGCCCACGGTTCTGCCGCCTGCACGAGGGCCAGCGTGGCCTCTGCTTCGTCCGCGCGCGGCAGAACGACGCGCTGGTGCTCACCACCTATGGCCGCTCATCCGGCTTCTGCATCGACCCGATCGAGAAGAAGCCGCTGAACCACTTCCTGCCCGGCACGCCGGTGTTCTCGTTCGGCACCGCCGGCTGCAACCTGACCTGCAAGTTCTGCCAGAACTACGATATCTCCAAGGCGCGGGAGATCGACCGGCTGAACCAGGACGCCACGCCGGCGATGATCGCCGAGGCAGCGCGGCAGCTGGGCTGCCGATCAGTGGCGTTCACCTACAACGATCCGGTGATCTTCCTGGAATACGCGACCGATACCGCCCGTGCCTGCCATGACGCCGGCTTGAAGACGGTGGCGGTGACCGCCGGCTACATCACGCCCGAGGCACGCCGCGAGTTCTACGCCGACATCGACGCGGCGAACGTGGATCTCAAGGGCTTCACCGAGCCGTTCTACCGCAATCTGTGCGGCGGCCGGCTGGCCGACGTGCTGGACACACTGGTGTGGCTCCGCGCCAATACAAACGTATGGTTAGAAGTCACCACCCTGCTGATCCCGGGCGAGAACGACGGCGACGCCGAGATCGGTGCGCTCGCCGCCTGGTTCGCCGCCGAGCTGGGACGCGACGTGCCGCTGCATTTCACCGCCTTCCATCCCGACTGGCGGATGCGCGAGCATCCGTCGACGCCGCCGGCCACGCTGACGCGGGCGCGGGCGATCGCGATGAGCCACGGGCTGCGCTACGTCTACACCGGCAACGTGCACGACGGCGCCGGCGGCAGCACCTGGTGCCACGCCTGCGGTGCGCTGCTGATCGGGCGGGACTGGTACGAACTGACCGGATGGGGATTGGACGCGGGCGGCGGCTGCCGTGCGTGCGGCGCCGCGGCGGCCGGGATGTTCGAGGCGGAGCCGGGCAACTGGGGACGCAGGCGGCAGCCGGTGCGGCTCGGCCGTCACACTGCATGACACCAACTGAGGACGGGCTGCGCAGCCGTCACAGCTACGCGGGCGTATCGCGCCGACTTGACCGGTATGGTCCCGGGCGGCCCGTTCTTCTGGAATGTCAGGCGGGGCTGAGCGCGGCAGTCCCTGCCGGCCGCGGACAAGCGGCGCGGATCAAAGGCTGCGGGGAGCGGCTCGTCACCTCCCCGTCCACCTTGGCGCCCGCTTTTCCATGAAGGCCGTGCGTCCCTCCTTGTAGTCGGCGCTGTTGAAGCACGTCTCCGAAACGCGGCGGAGCGCCGCCATGTCGCGCTGGCTCTCGTCCTTCAGCATCTCGTTGATCGTCAGCTTCGACGCCGCCACCGACAGCGGCGCGTTGTCGGCGATGGTCCGCGCGAGATCGAGCACCTCGTCGTCCAGCTCTTCGTCCGCGACCATCTTGTTGATCAGGCCGATGCGCTGCGCCTCCACCGCGTCGATCCGCCGAGCGGTGTACAGGATCATCCGCGCATGTGCCGGTCCGACCAGGTCGATCAGCCGCTTCACCGAGTTCAGGCGCATAGGCGATCGACAGCTTCGCGGCGGGAATGCCGAACTCGCTGTCCACCGCGGCGATGCGCAGGTCGGCCTGCATCGCTATCGCCAGCCCGCCGCCCAGGCAGAAGCCGCGGATGCGGGCGATGATCGGCTTGGGGAACGCCGCGTATTTGGCGCGCCCCACGCCGGCCAGCCGCTCGTACTCCTGCTGCGCATCGGCGTTCGAGCGGTTCTTCTCGAACTGGCTGATGTCGGCGCCGGAGACGAACGCCTTGTTGCCCGCCCCGGTCAGGATCACCACGCGCACCGACCCGTCCTCGGCGAACTCGTCGAGGATGTCGCCGAACCCGGTCCACATCTCCAGCGACATCGCGTTGCGCTTCTCGGGCTGATTGAAAGTGACCAGCCCGACGCCGTCGTCCTTCGCCGCCAGCATTTTCCCCGCGGCGTACTCGCGGGTGATGCCGCCACTGGGAAAATCGTTCATCTCAGATCGCTCCCTTCTTGCGCATCTCGGCGATCTCGTCCGACGAATATCCGACCGAGGCCAGCACTTCGTCGGTGCTCGATCCCATTTCCGGCGTCGCCAGGCGGATGTCCTTGTTGAAGCCGGTGATGCTGATGGCCGAGGCCACCACGTCGGCGTCGCCGATCATCGGCGAGTGCATCTTGGTCGCCATTCCGAGATGCTGCACCTGCGGATCGGCGAACACCTGATCGATGCTGTAGATCGGCCCGCACGGCACGCCGGCGCCTTCCAGCAGCTCGATCCAGTATTCGGAAGGCTTGTGCTTCGTCACCTCGCCGATCGCCGCGTTGATCTCTTTGCGGTGCCTGCTGCGCGACACCTGATCCTTCCACTCGGGCTTGTCCTTCCATTCCGGCTTGCCAAGCGCTTCGCAGAAGCGGCCAAACACGCGGGCAGAGCTGGCGGCGATGTTGATGTGGCCGTCCGAGGTCGGGAACACGCCGGTCGGGATGCCGGTGGGGTGGTCGTTGCCGGCCTGCGGCGCCACCTCCTTGGCGATCAGCCAGCGCGAGGCCTGGAAGTCCAGCATGAAGATCTGCGCCTCGAGCAGGCTGGTGGTGACCCAGCGCCCGACGCCGGTGCGCTCGCGGTCGAAGATCGCCATCATGATCCCGAGTGCAAGCAGGTTGCCGGCGGTGAGGTCGTCGATCGGGATGCCGACGCGCACCGGCCCCTGGCCCGGCAGGCCGGTGATCGACATCAGCCCGCCCATGCCCTGCGCGATCTGATCCACTCCGGCGCGATGCCCGTACGGTCCGGTCTGCCCGAAGCCGCTGATGCTGCCGTAGACGATGCGCGGGTTCACCTCGCGGACAGTATCGTAGTCCACCTTCAGCCGGTGCTTCACCTGCGCGCGCATGTTCTCGACGATGATGTCGGCGGTCTTCACCAGCCGCATGAACGCGGCGTGGCCTTCCGGCGACTTCAGGTTGATCGTCATCGCCCGCTTGTTGCGGTGCAGGTTCTGAAAGTCGAAGCCATGGCGGTTGCCGGTGATCTCCTCGCCGTCGGTTGCCGGCGGCTCGACCTTGATGACGTCGGCGCCCCAGTCGGCGAGGTGGCGCACGCAGGTTGGCCCGGCGCGCGCCAGGGTCAGGTCCAGCACCTTCAGTCCGTTCAGCGGCAGCCGCGTCTGGGCCTGGGCCAGCATAGTCTTGTCGGCGGGGCTCTCCGGCATCCCTCGTCTCCTCTCGGTCTGGCGCCGATACTCCGCCGCAATCGCCGAAGGCTCAAGGGGATGACCATGAACGCAGTCGATCTCGCGCTGGTGCTGGCGGTCGATGGCTCCGCCAGCGTCACCTATGACGAGTTCGGTCTGATCGCCGGCGGCATGGCCGCGGCACTGCGCGAACCGCCGATTATCGCCGCACTGATCGGCGGGCCGGCGAAGGCCAGCCTGTGCTCGCTGCTGCTCTGGTCGGGCGCCGGAGCGCAGGAGGTGATCGCCGACTGGACGCTGATCGCCTCGGCGGACGATGCGCGCGCCTTCGCCGACGCGGTGGACAACATGCCGCGGGTGGTGCCCGCAGGAAAGACCGCGATCGGCGAGGCGCTGCTCGCGTCGCTGACACTGCTCGCGCGTGTCCCGGACACGCCGACGCGGTCGGTGGTAGACGTCGTCGGCGACGGTCGCTCCAACGACGGCATCCCGCCCGGACCGATCCGCGACCGCATGGCCGCCGCCGGCGTCACCATCAACGGGCTGTGCATCCTGCACGAAGAGCCCGACCTGCTGGCCTCCTACACCCAAGAGGTCATCGGCGGCCCCAATGCGTTCGCTCTGACCTGCCCGGACTACCCGGCGTTCGCTGCGGCGATGAAGCAAAAGCTTTCGCGTGAATTGAACCTGCCGGTCGCCTGACACGTTTCACGGAGCGCATATCCGTGACACCGCCCGGCCACATTCCGGACATGCCGGCAAACGACCCGTCGCGATGATGCGGCGCGAACCGCGGGCCTGCGGGCGGCGTTGCAGCCTCGGTTGGGAAGGAGCGTCAGCATGAGTGCCCGAGTGTCGGCAGCGGTCGAAGCTGGCCTGGACGACGTCATCCCGACGCCGACGCCGATCGCGGACGAAGACGACATGCCGCTGCCGACCGAGCCGCGCACCGTCTTCCTTGGCGGTCTTTTTGTCCTCGCCTTCCTGGCGGCGCTGTACGTCGCCTCGCCGATCGTGCTGCCCGTGGTCCTGGCGATCGTGCTGAAGCTGCTGCTGCAGCCGCTGGTGCGGGTGACCGAGCGGGCGGGGCTGCCGCGCGCGCTGGGGGCGGTCCTCGCGGTCTTCCTGCTGGTGGCGGCGATCGCCGCGCTGATCAGTGGTGTTGCCGGGCCGGCGGCATCCTGGGCGGGAAAGCTGCCGGAGGCACTGCCGCAGATCCAGCAGAAGCTGCAGTTCCTCGCGCGTCCCATCGGCTCGATGCAGTGGATGATGGGCCAGCTGCAGAGTCTCCCCGGCGTGGGCAGCGGACCGCCGGAGGCGTCTGGCCACTCGTTCAACGTGATGGGGGCACTGTTCAGCGGCACCACCGAGGTCGCCGCCGGCCTGTTCACCACGCTCGTGGTGCTGTTCTACCTGCTGGTCTCGGGCGAGACCTTCATGCGACGCTTCGTCGAGATCCTGCCCAGCTTCGGCAAGAAGCGCCAGGCGGTGGAGCTCGCGCTGGACATCGAGCGGAACATCTCCGCCTACCTGATTACCGTTACCCTGATCAACGCCGTGGTAGGCGTGTTCACGGTGGGCGTGATGTGGGCCTGCGGCGTGGCCAATCCGCTGCTCTGGGGCCTGATCGCCTTCGTGGTGAACTTCGTGCCGATCCTCGGGCCGATGGTCGCCCTCGTGGTCTTCCTGATGGCAGGCATCCTGTCGCTGGGCGTCACCTGGTGGGCACTGCTGCCGGTGGGTCTGTATTTCCTGGTCCATGTTGTCGAGGGAGAGATCGTCACGCCGATGCTGCTGGCGCGTCGCTTCACCATCAATCCGGTGGCGGTGATCCTGACGCTGCTGTTCTGGTACTGGATGTGGGGCGTGCCCGGCGCGATCCTGGCTGTGCCCATGCTGGCGATCATCAAGATCGTCTGCGACGACATCCGCCCGCTGCGCGCCCTCGGGCACTTCCTCGAGAACTGAGTCGGGCACCGTCAGAGGCGTGCCTCCAGGATCATGTTGAACGGCGTCTCGGTCGCGCGCCTCACCCGGGCGAAGCCGCCGGCGGTGATCACCTCGCGCAGCTTCGCCTCCCCGGCCTGGGCGCCCAAGGCCGCTCCCACCTCCTGCGACAGCGAGGTCGGCACGCACACCATGGTCGATCCGGCGTAGTAGAGGCGGCCGACCGGGTTGAGATTGTCTTCCAGCCGGTCGCCGGCCATCGGCTCGACCACCATCCAGGTACCGTCGGGCTTCAGCGACTGGCGGACATGCGCGGCGGCGCCGGCCGGGTCGCCCATGTCGTGCAGGCAGTCGAAGAACGTCACGAGGTCGAACCCGTTACCGGGGTACTCCTTGGCCTTGGCGACCTCGAAGCGCGTATTGGCCAGCACGCCGTGCTCCTGCGCGTGCAGCCGCGCGTTCTCGATGGAACTCGGGTGGAAGTCGTAGCCCACGAAGGTCGAATTCGGGAACGCCTTCGCCATCAGCACTGTCGACCAGCCGTGGCCGCAGCCGACATCGGCGGCGCTCGCACCGCTTTGCAGCTTCTCCACCACGCCGTCGAGGGCGGGCAGCCAGTTCGCGACCAGGTTGTTGTAGTAGCCGGGGCGGAAGAACCTTGCCACGGCGCAGAACATGCATCCGGTGTGGTCGTCCCAGCCCACCCCGCGACCCGTCCTGAAGGCATCCTGCACCTTGGGCTGGGCGTCGATCAGCGAAGCCATAAGGTCGAAGCCGCCCATCATGTAGACCGGGCTGTCCTCGTCGGCAAAGACCATCGCCTGCTCCGGCGGCAGGGTGAACTTGCCGCTTGCCGGTTCGTAGGCCAGGTAGTTGGATGCTGCCTGATGGGACAGCCATTCGCGCAGGTAGCGCTGGTTGACCCCGACCTCCTGCGCCAGTTCGGCGCAGGTCATGCCTCCCTTGGTGTGCAGCGCCCGATAGAGGCCAAGTGCGTCGCCGATCCGCACCATGGAGATGCTCGCGGCACCTCCAAGATCGCCCAGCATCTGGCCAATGAACTCATGCAGCTTGCCTTCGTCTACCATCGTACGTCTCCCCAGTTTTTTGTTGATCTGCCCCGCCCGGCGGGAGCGGCGTCGATCGGACCGCTGCCGCCTGCATCATGCTCGCCGGACCATTGATGCAGGTCAATGCGTTGTCCCGGACCGGATGCAAGAGTGCCGTTCCCGGTTCTGGGTGGTGGGGGAACAAGCCATGTCGAGCGTCATCGGTCGACGATTCCTGCTTGGAACGGCATCTGCCCTACTGACCGGCGCGATCGCGACTGCCATGGCCCAGTCAGGCCCTGGCATGATGGGCGGCCGCGGTCCGGGCACGATGGGCACCGGCCCAGGAATGATGGGTGGCGACCCAGGGATGATGGGCGGGCAGTGGAATACCCGTAGCTACCTGGACGCCCTCAAGCAGGAGCTCGCGATTACCCCGAACCAGGAATCGGCCTGGAAGGCGTATGCTGACACCGTATCGGATGCTGGCGAGCAGATGCAGGGTCTGCACCAGACCATGTTCGAGTTCGATGGGTACGGCCTCATGGCAGGAGCGTCGGACCATGATGAATCAGATGTTCAAGGCTCGTCAGCAGGCATTCGACAGCGTCCATGAAGCTGCCGAGAAACTCCTGCCGGCCCTGGATGCCGCCCAGAGGGCAAAAGCCCAGACGCTGGTTCCCGGACTTGTCCAGCGGAGTGGGATGACGGGTCAACGCCGGCCGTAGGGGTCCGCCCCGCAACTGGTGCGCCGGTCGGGCGATCGCCGGCCGCCCTCCCTCTCGCGGACGAAGACCCGTGATGCCCGCTGCCATCGCTTGGAGGATCAGGTCTGGGCCCCGCCATGGAGACGCGGCAGGGCCACGCCGATCACGCAGCCGGGCGGCCGACCGCGATTCTTACCAACCCCCCAACCAGACGCCGATCCCGTGCACGACGCCGACCGGGAAGAAGGCCGCGGCGGCGATCAGCAGCGGACGCAGTCCGTTGGTCGAGCAGAACACGATGGACGTCAGCCAGGCGGAGTAGACGAACAGTCCGACGAACAGAAAGGTCGCCATGACCCTGACATCCATTGGCCCGCTCTGTCGCCACGTCATTGCAGTCTCCTGTTCGGCAGCACCACCGGTTCGGATGCTAAACCCGCTCGCCGCTGAACGCGTAGAGGCATCCAGCGCCGTCGATTTTTCCTTCGATGTGCGTGCCGTCAATGTGGCCGGACATGGACCCGCTGGTGACTTGGCCCGAGAAGGCGCCGCTGGCGGCGACGGTAGCCTCGAAGACCGGGGTCGGATTGCCCGGAATGTTCGGATGCTGCACCGCGTAGTCGAACTGACCGTTCGTCACGGTGACCACCGCCTGGCCGCGCGGTTCGCACCATTGGGTTGCCTCGCCTGCCCCGGCGCCGCCCGTGGACCGCAGCCGCAGCCGGTAAGAGCCGTCGAACGCGGTCACCGGCGGGACGACCATGCTGACCTCCGCGGCCATGCTGGCGGGCACCGAGGGGCCCGGGCGCATCGTCCCCATCGGGCCGGCGCAGCCGGCCAGGGCCACCGTCAGCACCATCGGGATTGGTCCGCCTCGCTGCATTGTCGGCTTGTCCTTCTGGCTGGGTCTGCGTCGCGGCCGAGGCGCGCCGGTTGCGCGTCTCGGCCGCGGATTGCACTGGATCGGATCAGATGGTCGAGCGTTCCTCGAGGACGATGGTGTCGATGATCGGCTCCTGTTCGTACATCCAGCGTGACAGCACGCCCGCCACCGCCGCCCCGAGCAGCGGAATGATCCAGAACATCCAGAGCTGGCCAACATAGTCCGCCCCGGCGAACAGCGCCTGGCCGGTGCTGCGCGCGGGGTTGACCGACGTGTTGGTCACCGGGATCGAGACCAGGTGGATGAGCGTCAGCGCCAGGCCGATGGGAATGCCCGCGAAGCCCGAGGCGGCACCCTTCGAGGTGGTGCCGACAATGATCAGCAGGAAGAAGAACGTCATGACGAATTCCGTCACCACGCACGAGAGGAGGCTATACTTTCCGGGGCTCAGCGCGCCATAGCCGTTGGCGGCAAAACCGCCGGGCACCCAGTCGGGCTTACCCGAGGCGATCACCCACAATACGGCAGCTGCCACGATGGCGCCCACCACCTGCGCGACGATGTAGGGGACGACATGCTTGTTGGCACAGCGACCGGCTGCCCAGAGGCCGATGGTGACCGCCGGATTGAAGTGGCCGCCGGAGATGTGGCCGACGGCATACGCCATCGTCAGCACCGTCAGCCCGAAGGCGAACGCGACGCCGAGCAGCCCGATGCCGACGGCTGGGAAGGTGGCCGCGAGGACCGCGGCACCGCAACCGCCGAGTACCAACCAGAACGTGCCGAAGAACTCGGCTCCGACGCGCCGTGACATATCGTCCATGACCTTGTTTTCCCCCTGAATCCGTCCGGCGCAGTGTCGCTCGCGAGGGTGCTCAGGGACAAGGGGGCTGTGTCAGTTGCGAAAGAACTTAATGAACCACTCCAGCACCTGCTCGGGCGCCTCCTCGTTCACATAGTGCCCGCCGGGCAGCGCCTCGCCGCGCACGTCCTCGGCGCGCCGGCGCCACAGCGCGAGCGGGTCGGCGAAGCGGCGGCCGACGCTGCTGGTCTTGCCCCACAGCACCAGGAGCGGCATCGCGAGCCTGCGTGGCAGGTCGGCGGTGTCGAGGTCGCAGTCGATCGTCGCGGCGGCGCGATAGTCGGCGCAGGAGCCGCGGATCGTCTTGGCGTTGAAGCAGCGGACGTACTCGGCCCAGACCTCGGGCGGGACGTGGTCCAGGCTGGCGGTCAGCTTCAGCAGTTTCTTGCGCATGAACCAGTCGGGATCGACGGCCCCCAGCATGGTCTCGGGAAAGTCGGCCGGCTGCGCCATGAACGGCCAGTGCCACCCGCCGATGGCGCCCTCCTTGTCCATCGCCGCCCACATATCGAGCGTCGGCACGATGTCGATGATCGCGGCGCGCAGCACCTTGTCCGGATGGTCGAGGCACATCCGGTGCGTGGTGCGCCCGCCGCGGTCGTGACCGGCGACGAAGAAGCGGTCGTGTCCCAGCGCCTGCATCACCTCCACCTGGTCCTGTGCCATGGCACGGAACGAGTAGTTGACGCTGCCGGGCTCCTCGGGCGGGGCGGAGCTGTCGCCGTAGCCGCGCAGGTCGGCGGCCACAACATGGAAGTGCTTCGCCAGCCGGGGGGCGACAGCATGCCAGGCGGCGTGGGTGAGCGGATTGCCATGCAGCAGCAAAAGCGGCGGGCCGCTGCCGCCGTGGCGCAGCCGGATGCGCGCGCCGGAGGTGTCGATGTCGGTGAGGGTGAAGCCGGGCATGATGGCCATGGGTTGCTCCTCGTTCAGCGCCCGCGATGTGTGGACCGAGGAGACTGTCACGACCGGCGGTCCGGCCAAAACCCGACGACGAAGCGACGCGGGCGGGGTGCCCGCGTCGCCTTGCCCTCAGGGGGAGCTT
The DNA here is from genome assembly GCA_963812075.1 of uncultured Alphaproteobacteria bacterium. GTDB lineage: Bacteria > Pseudomonadota > Alphaproteobacteria > Acetobacterales > Acetobacteraceae > JAMXLO01. The sequence goes on along the minus strand of CAWETN010000007.1, from coordinate 167,475 downwards.
CGCTCTGGCGAGGTGCTGGTGCCGGTCCACGCGGACCCGCGGCGCCTCGGCAGCGGAATAAGCATCGCGACCTGTTGTCGATACCGCCGGTACTGATCGCCGAACAGCCCGATCAGGTCGCGCTCTTCCAGCTGGATCGCGATCAGGATGTAGCCCGTGGTGGCCAGCGCGAACAGCAGGTGTCCGGCGGTCATCGACGGCGTCGCCCAGAACGCCAGCAGGAAGCTCAGGTAGATCGGGTGACGCACCGCGCGGTAGAGCGAGGGCGTGTGGAAGGTCGGTGCCGCCGGCGGCTGACGGCGCAGGCGCGCGAACACCTGGCGCAGGCCGAACAGCTCGAAATGGCTGATCAGGCAGGTGCTCACCAGCAGCAGGCCCCAACCGAACCAGAAGATGCCGTTGAGGACTGCGACGCCGATCGGATCGCGCACGATCCACACCGGCGCCAGGATCGGCCGCCAATGAACATACAGGGCCAGCAGCGCCAGACTGGCGAACAGCACGTAGGTGCTGCGCTCGATCGAATGCGGCACCAGCCGGGTCCACCAGCGCTTGAAGCCCGGGCGCGCCATGACGCTGTGCTGCACGGCGAACAGCCCGAGCAGCAGCACGTCGATCACGACGCTTTCGACCAGCGGCCCTGGCGAGCCAGAGTCGATCGACTTCGGAACCACCAGGTTGCCGACGAAGCCGACCGCGTAGAGCAAGGTGAAGAGAAACACGCTGTAGCTACTTATGCCGTACAGGACGGCCATCAGGCCTGCCATGGTGCGCTCCGTATGAAGTTGCATTGGGACGTAACGGAGCGCCGCATCTAATTGTCGGCAGGCGCGGTGACAAAGGATCGATTCTCATTCGTCGAATGAAGCGCGATCATCCGACGCGACGGCGCCACCGGCGAGCGCGGGCAAAATTGCCGGATGTCAGACACCGGCCATCGCAGCGAGATGCGGGCGACGCTATCCCTTGACCGCGCCGAACGCCAGCCCGCGCACCAGATGCCGCTGCAGCGCCATCATGAAGGCGACGATCGGCAGCATGATGCCGACCGCCGCGGCGGCGGACAGCGACCAGTAGTTGATGTCCTCGCCGCCGTATTCGGCGATCGCCACCGGCAGCGTCTTGGTGTCGGGCCCGGTCAGCACCAGCGCGAACAGGAACTCGTTGTAGGCCAGCAGCAGGCTGAACAGCGCGGTCACCCACAGGCCTGGCCGCACCACCGGCAGCGCCACGCGGGCGAACACCTGCCAGGCGTTGCAGCCGTCGATCGCCGCCGCCTCGTACAGCTCGTGCGGCACATCGACGAAGAAGCTGCGCATCAGCCAGATGGTGAACGGCTGGTTGATCGCCACCAGCGCCAGGATCATCGCCGGATAGGTGTTGATCAGGCCGAGCGACTTCGCCAGCACGAAGAACGGGATCGCCAGCAGGATGTGCGGGAACATGCGCATCGCCAGCAGGCCGAACAGCAGGCCGCGCGAGGCGCGGTTGCGCAGCCGCGACAGGCCGTAGGCCGCCATGGTGCCGATCGACACCGACGTGACCACGGTGCACACCGAGATCACCGCGCTGTTGATCAGGAAGTGCCAGAACGCCTTTTCGACCCAGACCTGCTGGTGGAACTCGAACGTCGGCGTGAAGATCAGCTTCGGCGGCACCGAGAACGCGTCGACCGGCTGCTTGATCGAGGTCAGCACGCCCCAGATCACCGGCGTCAGGTTCACCGCGGTGAAGCCGCACAGCAGCAGGAACAGCGGCAGCTGCGTGCGCATCCGGCGGGCGCATCAGAAGGCGCCCCGTTCGCGGCGATAGACCAGGCGGATCATCAGCGCGACCATTGCCGGCGACGAACAGCAGCGTCAGCACGCCGAGTGCCGAGGCCTTGCCGATCTGCAGCAGGCGGAAGGCGAGCGCGTAGGTGTAGAGCGTGATCGTCTCGGTCGCGGTGCCCGGACCGCCGGAGGTCAGCACGTAGATCGTGTCGAAGAAGCGGAACGCGTCCATCAGGCGGATCGCCAGCACGAACACGATCAGCGGCCGGATCGCCGGCAGCATGATGCGGAACAGCAGCGTCCAGACGCCGGCGCCGTCGATCTGCGCCGCCTCGATCTGGCTCTGGTCGACCGTGTTCAGGCCGGCGTACAGCACCAGGATCATGAACGGCGTGAACTGCCAGGAATCCGCCAGCACCACGGTGACGCGCGCCCAGCCGGGATTGCCGAGGAAATCCGGCGGGAAGATGCCGAGAGCGATCAGCGTCGCGCTCAGCAATCCCCAGCGGCCGATGAAGATCCAGCGCAGGAACAGCGCGGCCACGACCGGTGTGACGATGCTGGGCAGGAACATCAGCAGGTTCAGCGTGCGCACGCCGAAGGTCAGGCGATACAGCCCGTACGCGACCAGCAGGCCGAGGCAGAACTCCAGCCCGACCGCCGCCAGCACGATCAGCACGGTGCGGTTCAGCGTGTCCCAGAACCGCGCGTCGGTCAGCAGGGCAGCGTAGTTGCCGAGACCGATGAAATCGCGGCGATCCGCTGCCGAGATCGTAGTTGAACAGGCTCAGCCAGATCGCATAGCCCGAGCGGATACAGCATGACCGCTGCGAGCACGAGCGCGCTCGGCACCAGGAACAGCCACCAGCTGCCTTCGGGTCCGGCAAAGCGCGCCGCCGCGACGGCGGCGCGCACGTCACTTGTAATAGCCGTGACCCTTGAGGAATGTCGGTGGTCTCCGTCGCCGCGGTGTCGAGCGCCTGCTTCACCGGCATCTCGCCGGTGACCGCCTGCAGGATGCGGCGGGTGATGAACTCGCCGACCGCGTAGAACTCCGGCAGCGACGGCGCAGGCGGTGCCCGACGTCGTACGAGGCCAGAGCCGCGGGATAGAAGCGATTGGCCTGCTTGCAGTTCCGGCATCGTCCAGCAGCGACTTGCGCGGCGGGATCAGCAGCGACGCGGCGCCGCGCATGTTCGCCTGGCTGGACGAGGTGGCGATGATGCGGAACAGCGTGTCGGGGTCCTGCTTGCTGAACGCCGAGATCGCGTAGCCGTCGCCGGAGTTGCGCGCATGGCCCTGCGGCGGCGCCACCCAGTCGATCTTGCCGACGACGCGCGACTTGGCCGGATCGTCCATCGCCTTGGCCCGCGTCGCCCATTGCAGGCCCATCACGCCGGTGTCCTGCTGGTAGGCGATCATGCACTCGTCGTTGGCCGCGGCGGTGAAGCCCTGCTGCGCGTAGTGCGCGATCTCCTTCATCATCTCGATCGCCTGCACGCCCTTGGCGTCGTTGAAGATCGGATGCCAGTCCTTGTCGAACCAGCCGTCGCCGAGCGCATTGAAGTACCAGTGCGCCTCGTTGATCGCGGCATCGACCGGCTTCAGGCAGCTCACGCTGCCGGACCGCAGCGGGCTGTTGAACGACTTCGCCAGGTCGCGGTATTCGGCGAAGGTCTTCGGTGGCGTCTTGCCGGCCGCGTCGAACAGGTCCTTGCGATAGAAGAACATCATCGTGTTGAGCGTGTGCGGCATGACATAGAGATGGCCGTCATGCGTGTAGGTCTTGCGCACCGGCTCGGGACAGTCGTCCAGCTTGAATTCGTCGCGGTACTTGGCCCACAGATCGTCGAGCGGACGGAACCAGCCGTTCTTGGCGAAGGTCTGGAAGCTGGTGTCGCTGGCATAGACGATGTCGGGCGTGTCGGACTTCGACGACATGGCGATGGTGATCGAGTTCCAGCGCCTTGTCGAACGGCATGAGCTGGGTGTTGACGGTGACGCCGGGGATCGCGTTGCGCATCTTCTCGGCGTAGTATTCCAGCGCGGGATAGCGGTGGCTGATCATCTGGATCGTGCCGGCGGCGCGGGCGCGCGCGCCGAGGATGGCGGGTGCCGCCAGAGTGGCCGCGACAAGGCTGCGCCGGCTGATACAATCTGCTCATGGATGTTTCCCCTCCGAACTCTGCGGCGATCCTTCGCAGCCCTGCTGTCGTGTTGTCGACCGTTTGGGCTATGCTGGGCCTGCAGCGCAGCGGAGGAGCAACCATGCCGGAAGTCTATGTCCATGCCATCGAGGGGCGCTCGAAGGAGCAGAAGCGCGCGCTGATCAAGGACATCACCGACGCGGTGGTGAAGAATTTCGGCGTCACCGCCGACGCGGTGCTGGTGGAGATCGTCGAAAGCTCGCGCGACAACAAGGCGAAGGGCGGCGTGCTGTTCAGCGAGCGCTGAGCAGCGCCAGCAGTCCCTGCAGCAGCTGCGTCGGCGTCGGCGGGCAGCCGCGGATCACCAGGTCCACCGGCACCACGTTCTCGACGGCGCCGATGCAGGCCGGGCTGTCGGCGAACACGCCGCAGCCGGCGGCGCAGTCGCCGACCGCCACCACCCATTTCGGATCGGGCGTGGCGCGCCAGGTGCGCTCCAGCGCCTCGCGCATGTTGCGCGTCACCGGTCCGGTGACCATCAGCACGTCGGCATGGCGCGGCGAGGCGACGAAGCGCAGGCCGAAGCGCTCCAGATCGTAGAACGCGTTGTTGAGCGCGTGGATTTCCAGTTCGCAGCCGTTGCATGAACCGGCATCCACCTCGCGGATCGACAGGCTGCGGCCAAGCCGGCGTTGGGCCGCGCGATCGAGGTTGGCGGCGAGCGCGGCGAGCTCCGGATCGAGCGGCACCGGTTCGGTGACCGGGGAGCGCAGGCCCTGGAGGAGGGTTCTCAGCATGGCGCCGCCTGCACGTCTTTGCCGCACGCAAGCCAGCCAGACGCGGATGGCCGAGCCAGGCCCGTCCATGACGGTAAGCGATCGATCACAGATCGTGCCCCGAATAGGAACAGTTGAACGACTTGTTGCAGAGCGGGAAGTCGGCGACGATGTTGCCCTCGATCGCCGCTTCCAGCAGCGGCCACTGGAACCAGGATGCGTCGCGCAGATGGCAGCGATCGATGCGACCCGCCGCGTCGAGGCGCAGCCACACCAGCACGTCGCCGCGAAATGCTTCGACCAGCGCGATGCCCTCGCCCGGGCCGCGCGGCGCGACCGGGATGCGCACGTCGCCGCCGGGCAGATCGTTCAAGCATCTGCTCGATCAGCGACAGGCTCTGCTCGATCTCCTTGATGCGGATCCACACGCGGGCATTGACGTCGCCCTCGCTGCGCACCGGCACATCGAAGTGTAGCCGGTCGTACGGCGGATAGCCGATCGATCGGCGTGCGTCGAAGTCGCGGCCCGATGCGCGGCCGACATAGCCGCCGGCGCCGAAGCGGCGGACCAGTTCGCGCCGACACGATGCCGGTGCCGACCGTGCGATCCTGCAGCGACGCGGTCTTGTCGTACAGCTCCACCAGCGCTGGGAAGCGCGCGCGTATCTCGTCGATCAGCGAGCGGATCCGGATCGTCCTCGGCGACAGATCGACGGCGACGCCGCCGGGCACGATGCAGTCCATCATCAGCCGATGGCCGAAGCAGGCGGCGGCGCAGCGCAGCACGCGTTCGCGCAGCATGCCGCAATGCGCCAGCATGATGCTGAACGACGCATCGTTGCAGATCGCGCCGAAGTCGCCGAGGTGATTGGCGATCCGCTCCAGCTCCGCCATCACGCCGCGCAGCCAGACCGCGCGCGGCGGCGGTTCGATGCCCAGCGCGCTCTCCACGGCGCGCGCGAAGGCGAAGCGCATAGGCGACCGTGCTGTCGCCCGAGGTGCGGCCGGCCAGGCGCGCGGCCTGCTCGCAGCGTCGCGCCGTGCATCAGGTGGTCGATGCCCTTGTGCACGTAGCCCAGACGCTGTTCCAGCCGCACCACTGTCTCGCCATCGGCGGTGAAGCGGAAATGGCCCGGCTCGATGATGCCGGCGTGCACCGGACCGACCGGGATCTGGTGCAGGCCCTCGCCTTCCACCGGCAGGAACGGGTAGGCGGTGGGATTTGCGCCGTGATCGAGCCAGGGACGCGTGTCGGGCAGGCCAGTCGGATCGCAGCCCGAACAGATCGCGTGCCGCGCGTTCCAGACGGATGGCCGGCGGATGGTGTGCGCCGACCGATGGATAGCTGCCGTCCGGGCAGTCGAGGCTCAGCACGACAACCGCGTTGTCGAACACCGCCATGTGGACGCGGCCAGGCTCTCCCCACAGGCCGAGCAGCGTCGCCTCGCCGGCGGCGAGGCAGCGGATCGCCTCCTGCCAGTAGGTCGCGTCGACCAGCGTCATCCGAGCAACGCCGCCACGTGCTGGAACCAGGCGACCAACGGAGCCGGCAGCCAGACGCCGGCGATCAGCACCAGCGCGAGATGCGCGAACATCGGCACGTAGGATGCGGTGACCGGGCCGGTGGGGCCGCGCGGCTCGCCGAACGCGACGGACGACAGGCGCAGGAACAGCGCGCCGAACGACACCAGCAGGCCGAACACGAACAGCATCGCCAGCACCGGCTCGCGCGCGAAGGTGGAGCTGATCACCAGGAACTCGCTGGTGAACACGCCGAACGGCGGCAGGCCGGCGATCGCGGCGACGCCGGCGATCAGGCCCCAGCCGAGCACCGGATGCGTCGTCGGTCAGGCCACCCATATCGGCGATGCGCTGCGTGCCCTTCACCTGCGCGACGTGGCCCACCGAGAAGAAGATCGCCGACTTGGTCAGGCTGTGCATCGTCATCTGCAGCAGGCCGGCGAAGTTGCCCAGCGGGCCCGCCATGCCGAAGGCGAACACGGTGATGCCCATGTGCTCGATCGAGGAGTAGGCGAACATCCGTTTGATGTCGCGCCGGCGGTACAGCATGAAGGCGGCGAAGATCAACGAGATCAGTCCGAGCGCGATCATCAGCGGGCCGGGCGCGATGGCCGCGGGATTGGCAGCGAGCAGCATCTTGAAGCGCAGCAGCGCGTAGAGCGCGACGTTCAGCAGCAGGCCGGACAGCACCGCCGAGATCGGCGTCGGACCCTCGGCGTGCGCGTCGGGCAGCCAGGCGTGCATCGGTGCCAGGCCGACCTTGGTGCCGTAGCCCAGCAAGCAGGAAGATGAAGGCGATGTTGAGCAGCGCCGGATCGAAGTCGCGCGCGCGGGTGATCAGCGTGGTCCAGACCATCGCGTCGAGACCCTCGCCGATCACCGGGCGAGCGGCGAGATAGACCAGGATGGTGCCGAACAGCGCCAGCGCGATGCCGACGCTGCCGAGGATGAAGTATTTCCAGGCGGCCTCGATCGCCTCGTGGGTGCGGTAGATGCCGACCATCACCACGGTGGTGAGCGTCGCGAGCTCGACCGCCACCCACATCAGGCCGATGTTGTTGGCCAGCAGCGCCAGGTTCATGCCGAACAGCATGAGCTGGAACATCGCGTGGTAGAACCGCAGGTAGTTCGGCGTCAGGCGGCCGGTCTCGATCTCGTGGCCGATATAGCTGGCGCTGAACGCGCTGGTGGTGAAGCCGACGAAGGTGTTCAGCACGATGAAGACGATGTTCAGGTCGTCGACCGCCAGGTACTGGCCGGGTGCGGGGCGGTCAACCAGCAGCAGCAGGGCGGCGAGCAGCGACAGTCCGCTGGCGGCGACGTTGATGCGTGCGGAGAGACGGTAGCCGCTGATCAGCGACAGGACGGCGGCAGACAGCAGGGGGATGAGCAGCACGAGCGGTGTCACTGCCGCTCTCCGCGGAAGGCATCCAGCGCCTGCAGATCCACCGTGTCGAAGCGTTCGCGGATGCGGAACAGGAAGATGCCGACGACGATGAACGCGATCAGGATCGAGAACGCCACGCTGATCTCCACCACCAGCGGCATACCCTGCGCCCCGGTGGCGGCCAGGTTCACGCCGTTCTCCAGCGACAGGAACCCGACCACCTGGCTCACCGCGTTGCGCCGCGTGACCATCATCAACAGGCCGATCAGCACCACCGACAGCGACAGCGCGATGTCCTCGCGCGCCACCGGATCGGCGTGCGCGGTGACCGGCAGCATCACCATCAGCGACAGCGCCACCAGCGCGATCCCCGCCAGCATGGTCAGCCCGATGCTCACCACCGTCTCGATCTCGCGGTGGATGCCCAGGCGGAACACCATCCGCCGCAGCGCCGTCGGGATGACGATCGCCTTGAACCCGAGCGCGATCGCCGCGGTGACGTAGAGATGCGGTGCGTGCTGGATCTGCGCCTGCCAGGCCACCGAAGCCGCCAGGATGAACGCATGCAGCGCCAGCACGTTGATCAGCGCATACAGCCGGTCCTGGTACAGCATCGCGAAGCTGGCGAGCACCAGCCCGCCGGCCAGCATGTGGGCGACGTCGAAGCCGAGACCGTGCGTCACATGCCCCCCGATACGAACAGCAGCAGCACGCCAAGCAGGCCCAGCATCAGTGCCGCACCCAGGAAGTTCGGCACGCGGAACACGCGCATCTTGGCGATCGACATCTCGAACACGCCGAGCAGCGTGCCGGCAACCGCAAGCTTGAACAGATAGGCGAGCAGGCTGAGCGCGTAGCCTTCCGCCAGGCCGAACGGAAAGAAGATGCAGGCGATCACCGAGATGTAGAGCAGCAGCTTGAGCGATGCGGCGAGTTCGATCATCGCCAGATGGCGGCCGGAATATTCCAGCACCATCGCCTCGTGCACCATCGTCAGTTCCAGGTGCGTCGCCGGATTGTCCACCGGGATGCGCGCGTTCTCCGCCAGCGCGACGACGACGAACGCGACCAGACCCAGCGCCAGCGACACCCGCAGGCCCACCGCCGAGAACGCCATGTAGCCGGCGATGGTCGAAAGCTGGGTCGATCCGGCGATCAGCGCGACCGACAGCACGATCATCAGCATCGCCGGCTCGGCCAGCGAGGCGATCATCGACTCGCGTGACGCACCGATGCCGCCGAAGCTGGTACCGATGTCCATTGCCGCCAGCGCCTGGGCAAATCGCGCGCTGCCCAGCAGTGCGGTGATCGCGATCAGATCGCCCGACCAGCTGAACAGCAGGCCGGTGGCAAAGGTCGGCACCAGCGCCGCGGCGACCCAGGTGGCGGCGAAGATCAGGTAGGGCGCGACGCGGAACAGCCACGAGGCATTCTCGGCCAGCACCACCTCCTTGCCGAGCAGCCGCCTGAGGTCGCGATACGGCTGGATCAGCGATGGCCCGCGACGGCGCTGCAACCGTGCCTTCACCTTGCGCACAAGCCCGGTGAGCAGCGGCGCCAGCAGCAGCACCAGCGCCATCTGCGCGCCCTGGACGAGCAGTCCCTGCATCACTGCCATAGCGCCAACGCCAGCAGCAGAATCACCAACGCGGCGAAGACGAAGCCGAGATAGCGGCGGATGGTCAGGAACTGCATCGCGTTCAGGGTCAGCGAGAGCCGCCAGACCGCACCGGCGACCGGCGCGTACAGCGTGTCCCAGACCGGGTCGCTGATGTGCTTTTCGATGCGGGCGGGCGCCATGTCGCCTGGCGCCGGCATGGTCACTGTCTCATGCGTGCGGAACACCACAGCGCCGTACACCCGGCGGATCGGCTGGGCGAAGCTGGCGCCGGTGTACTGGGTTTCCGGGCGCGGATCGGGGAAGCCGCAGTCCCAGGCCGGCGCGCGTCGCAGCCGGTGCGAGGCGAAACGATGCACCGCCAGCACGGTCAGCGAGGCCGAGGCCGCGATGAAAACGAAAATCAGCAGCCCGTTGTACGAACTGCGCGCGCTTTCCACCGGCACGATGGAGAGCCACTCCACGCCCAGCTGGGTCGGCATGTGCGCGCCGGTCAGCGCCTGCGTCACCGGCGCCAGCAGATCGATCACCACGCCGGGGAAGATGCCGGCGAACAGGCAAAGCGCGGCGAACACGAACATCGCCGCGAGCGAGCAGCGATCCACCTCGCGCGCGTCGGCCGCGGCGCGGGTGCGAGGGCGGCCGAGAAACGCGATGCCGAACGCCTTGACGAAACATGCCGCGGCGAGTGCCGCGGAGAGTGCCAGCAGCGCGCCGTCCGCCGGGATGGCGAGCTTGAGGCCCCACTGCGGCAGGTCGGGATGCAGCAGGATCGCCTGGAAGGTCAGCCACTCGGAGACGAAGCCGTTCAGCGGCGGCAGCGCCGAGATCGCCATGCAGCCCACCAGGAAGGCGAACGCGGTCTTCGGCATGCGGTGGATCAGCCCGCCGAGATGGTCCATGTCGCGCTCGCCGGTGGCGGTGAGCACCGCGCCGGTGCCGAAGAACAGCAGGCTTTTGAACACCGCGTGGTTGAACACGTGGAACAGCGCGGCCGTCAGCCCAAGGGCGGCGGCGGCGGGCAGCTGGTTGGCGCCGAACGCGAGTGCCAGGCCCAGGCCGATGAAGATGATGCCGATGTTCTCTACCGTGTGGTAGGCCAGCAGCCGTTTCAGGTCGTGCTCCATCAGTGCGTAGAGCACGCCCAGAACCGCGGTGATGCCGCCCACCGCCAGGACCAGGGTACCCGACCACCAGGTCGGCGCGCCGAGCAGGTCGAAGGCGATGCGCACGAAGCCATAGACCGCGACCTTGGTCATCACCCCGCTCATCAGCGCCGACACGTGGCTCGGCGCGGCGGGGTGCGCCAGCGGCAGCCAGGCGTGCAGCGGCACGACGCCGGCCTTCGATCCGGCGCCGATCAGCGCCAGCACCAGCGCCAGCGCAGCGATCCCCGGCGTCGAATGCACCGCGCGCATCGCGCTGAAGGCGTAGCTGCCGGTGGGGCCGGCGAGCAGGCCGAAGCACAGCAGCAGGGCGAGCCCGGAAAAGCTCGCCATCACGATGTAGACGAAGCCGGCCCGGGCGTTGCCGGCCTCGCGGTGGTGCGCCATCACCAGCGCCCAGGACGCGAGCGACATCAGTTCCCAGGCGAACAGGAAGCTGAACGCATCGTCGGCGACCACCACGAGGTTAAGGCCGGCGAGGAAGGCCGGGTAGAACGGCAGCACGCGCTGGGGCTCGTGCTCATGCCGGCCGTAGCCCAGCGCGTACAAGCTCGCGCCGGCACTGCCCAGCCCGACCACCACCAGGAAGAACGCGGCGAGCGGGTCAAGGCGGAAATGCGCGCCGGTCCAGGGCAGGCCGAGTGGCAGGGTGACGGTGGACGGCGCGGCGCCGATTGAGAACAGTCCGAGCAGCAGCGATACGCAAGCGATTGCCAGGGTGCCGCCGTAGACGATGCCGCGGCCAGCCGGCGATCGAGCCAGCAGGGCACCGGCCACGGCAAGCCCCAGCAGCAGCACGATGCCGGCGAGAATCCATACGATCATGTGCGGTGCGGTCGCTCTCGTCGCGGTGCCAATGTCGCCAGACGCACCCCTCGGCCGCCGTCGCTGCTGGTGGCGCCTTCGGCGATCAGCTCAATGCCGGCATCATGCAAGGCGCCGACCAGCTTCATCAGCGAGTCGACATTGCCGCGCACCACGCCGTCGCTTGCCTCCATCCGCTGGATGGTGGGCAAGGAGAGCCCGCACATTTCCGCTAGCGACCGCTGATCGATCCCCAGCATGGCGCGGGCGGCCCGCATCTGCGCGGCGGTGATCATGCCCTATGCCGTGCTCAATGAGGTGTGAGATATCAAAACAGATCATGCACGACGGCATTCTCACGTGCAAGATGGAATATGTCGGGGATTCAACCGCCCACTGGCGGTGGGTCCGTCAACGGTTCTCTAGCAATTTGCTGTCAACAATCGGCTAAACCGTTGAGGCCTTCGGACATGGGCTGGGTGCGCAGAATTCGCCGGTTGCCAGCGTGGCTGGGTACCGTTCCAGGCCGTTTCGCCGTTGCACTGGCGTTCGTGGTGATCCTGACGGCTGTTGCCTGGCCGCACCTTCAGCCGCCCGCCGGGCAGCAGGCGGCTGTCGATGCTTCGCGCATCGCGACGATGGTCGTGCACGACATCACGCAGGAGGTCGAACGGCTCGATCGGATGCTGGAGAACGTGATGGGTGGCCGCCAGTCGCCTGCGGACGCCAGGTTCAGCCAGCTGGAGCGGAACGCCATCCTCGCGGACAGGGTTTGGCCCGACCGATACATCGATTTCGTCGATGTCCTGGGTCCGGATGGCAACGTGCTCGCCAGCACGCGGGCCGGCCCCGAGTTCGGCAACTGGGCGACGCGCGACTACTTCAACGCTCTGCGTTCGGCCCGATCGAACGATCCCTTCATCGGCGAGCCCTATCAGATCACCCACGACGACAAGGCGGCGCTGACGGTCAGCCGGAGGCTGCCGGACCGCGACGGGCAGTTCGCCGGTGTCGTCGTCGCCGGGCTGCGCCTGTCATACTTCCGTGACCTGTTCGGCGGATTCGAGCTGGGCCCGCACAACTCGGTGGCGTTGGTCACCACGGGCGGCGTCATTCTGATGCGGCTTCCCTTCGACGCGAACGACATCGGCCGCAGGCTCGAACCGGCAGCCCCCTTCCACGGCTTCATGCGCACTGGCGGCTCCGCGGTTTCGCTGCATGATCCCGCCGATCGGATCCAGCGAAGTTACGTCTTCCGCCGGATCGGCAGCCTGCCGCTGGTCGTGAGCGTCGGCATGGCGACCGAGGGGGGCATCAGCTGGTGGCTGCCGGCGCTGGGTGCAGCCTATGCCGGACTGATCGCGCTGCTGGTCCGGTCGTGGCTGGGCGAATCGCGCCGGCGTGGCAAGGCTGAACGCGAAAGCCGGGAGAAATCAGGCTTCCTCACGACGCTCAGCCATGAGCTGCGCACGCCGCTGCATGGCGTACTCGGCTATGCGGAACATCTCTTGGGCGAGCGCCTGGCGACGGCCCACGCCGAGGATGTCGCCAAGATCGTCCATGCCGGCCGGCATATGCGCGATATCGTCAATCTCGTGCTCGACTACGCGCGCGTAGAGGCGAAGGGGCCTCTCCCGCATATGCGGCCGACCGATATTCGCCACCTGGTCGACGATTGCATGGCGATCATTGAACCCGCCGCCCGCGCGCGGGGCCTGGAGACGCAAACGACGGTTTCCGCCCAGATGCCGGCGCGCTTCGTCACTGACGCGGTGCAGCTTCGGCAGATCCTGATGAACCTGCTGAGCAATGCGGTGAAGTACACGCCGCAGGGGACGGTGGAGATCCGGCTGGGCGGCGACGACAACCACCTGAAGATCGAGGTAGCCGACACCGGGATCGGCATACCGGAGGCCAGGCGTCACCGGTTGTTCGACGAATATGAGCAATTCGGCGCGGAGCGCACGGGCATCGAGGGCACCGGACTTGGGCTCGCCATCGCCCAGCGGCTCGCCCACCGGATGGGGGGCGACGTGGGTCATCGCCACAACTTCGGCGGTAGCGTCTTCTGGCTGGTGCTGCCCGCCGGGGTTGCCGAGGATGCCGAGGCTGCCGCAGAGGCCGAGTACCGACGAGGCGCAGCCACTGAGGATCCTGCTCGCGGACAATTCGGAGATCAATCGAGGTGTTGCAGCAGGCCACCTCCGTCACTGCGGGCCACACAGTGCTCGAGGCGGCGGACGGCGGCGAGGCTGTGGACCTTGCCGGCGAGCATCTGTTCGACGTCGTGCTGATGGACATGCGCATGCCGGGGATGGACGGGCTCGAGGCGACACGCCGGATCAGGGCTCTGAAGGCTCCGAACGGACGCGTGCCTATTGTGGCGGTGACCGCAAATGCCCTCGACGCGCACGCGGAGGAATGTCGAAGGGCGGGGATGTCCGAGCACCTGGCGAAGCCCTTCAACAAGGCGGAATTGCTCGCCGCGGTGACGCGCGCCGCAGCGCAGGCGCGGGCGAGGCCGCAAAACGAGGGGCCGGCGATCGATCCGGCGACCCTTGGACAGGTCAGGTCCGCCGTGGGTGAAGCGGAGGTTCAGCGGCTGCTGGATTGCCTGGCTTTGCGGATCGAGGCGATGCTTCGGCGGCTCGATGAACCGTCCGGCGCCTCGGAAGAGGAGATCGCCCCGCTGGCGCACGAGCTGGCCGGAGGCGCCGGAACCCTGGGCTTCGGCCGGCTGGCAGCGGCAGCGCGCCGCTTCGACACGGCAGCGGGGTCGGGCTTCGCCGATCAGGACCAGATTCGCCGCGAAGCGAAGGCTGCGCTATGCGAGTTGCGGCGCAGGCGGTCGCTGGAGGCGCTGCTGTCCGTGTGAATCGCCTCAGCGGCGGCAGATGTTCAGCAGCCGGCGGGCGTTGGAGAACTCGCTCGGCTCGCCGAACAGCGGCTTCGGTTCCTGCCGGCGTTTCCACACCAGCGGCGGGGGCCACTGCGCCAAAGCGGCAATCGAGTAACCCAGCAGGCCGCCGGCGGTGCGCAGCACCTCGATCGGCGTGAAGGGTTTGGTCAGGAACGCGCTGATCCCGGCCGCATTTGCCGCCCGCCGCGTATCGCTGTCGCCGAACGCTGTAAGAATGACGATCGGCGTCGCGGCGTAGCCCGGCAACTGACGGATCTCCGAACAGGCTGTAATGCCGTCCATGTGGGGCATCTTGTAGTCAAGGATGACGAGGCTCGCCTGGGTCCGCCTTGCGATGTCGACCGCCTCGAACCCGTCGATGCCAGGCAGCACGGTGAAACCTTCGCCCTCCAGCACCGATCGCAGGATGCTGCGGATGATCGCATCGTTGTCCGCGACTATGACGTCCTTGACGCTGGCCTCGTTCGGCATCGCTGACCGCCTTCTGCTGTCAGTGCAATGCTGCGTGCAGGAGGTTGCAGTGGGGTTAATCCCCGGCGATCTGCCAAAACTCGGCCATGGCGCGGGCACTCCCCGGGGGCCAGTCATGGGCAAGGTCCGGCACGCTGCACAGTTCCACCAGCGGCCGTCCGGCGGCGCCCCACCGGTCGCGCCGCATGCCCGATAGGTCGACGAACTCCTTCGACGCCTGATCTATCCCATGGACCGACGCCCACTGCGCGGCGATCAGTCGGGCGTTGGCAGGATCGACCACCCGGTCCGCCGTGCCGTGCCACACCGAAAGCCGCGGCCACGGTCCGCGGTATTGCGGCGGAGCCGCCTGCCGTACCTGTGCTGCCCACTCCAAAGGCGATCGGTCGGGTCCCGCCTCGGCCATCCGCCGGAGCGCCTCGGGCACGCTGGCTGCGGCACCGACGGGCAGGCCGGCCACAACGGCGCCGGCGGCGAACACGTCGGGGTAGGCGGCCAGCAGCGCAGCCGCCATGGCGCCGCCGGCGGACAGCCCGGCGATGAACACCCGGCTCGTGTCCGACCCGAAGCGTTCGACCGCCGTCGCCACCATCTGGCGGATTGACAACGCTTCGCCGCGTCCACGCCCGGTATGATCAGGCCGGAACCAGTTGAAGCAGCGGCCCTGATTGTTCTCGTCCGCCTGCTCCGGCAGGACCAGCGGTATGCCGAGTTGATCCGACAGTGCCAGCCAGCCCGAACTGCGAGCGAACGTCGCCGCTGCCTGGCCGCAGCCATGCAGCAGAACAACCAACGGACGACACCGCGCGGGGTCATCGTCCGGCAGGTGGACCAGCATCGACAGGCGCCCCGGATTGCTGCCGAACCCGGTCATGGCAACGAGCGCGGGCCGCGTCAACTCGAGCGGCTGAATCCGTGCCGGGGTCGCCGGCACGCTGGCCCTCGCGACGGCCATGGCGGTAGCCGCCCTCAGCGCGGTCCGCATACTGCGGCGGGCGATGCGCAGTTCGCGCGACCACTTCATGCGAAGGTTACTCCTGCGTTTCGGCTATCAATAAGGGCCTTGCTGCGATGCAGCAAAGCCCTTGAAAGGAGCGCCGATCCACCAGTGGGGAACACCTCGCCGCGATCCGGCGCCGCTAACCCCGCGTCATCGTTTGTGGCGTATCCCGCAAGAGCTCCCGGCAATTCCGCCGGGAGCCATCAGGAGTGACCACAATGCTGAACCGCAATGTCTGGGAACTCTGGTGGGGCCGCTGGCACATGCGATTCATCGTCGCAAGGCGCCTGTAGTCCAACCAGGGGGCGGGAACAGCCCCGCTTCCTGGTTATCTAGCACGCTCCCGCAGCTCCGGTGAGAACATTTCGCACACGCTATCGTACTGCTCCGAGCACCCAGGCCAGCACGCCCTTCTGTGCATGCAGCCGGTTCTCCGCCTCGTCGAACACCACGGATTGCGGTCCGTCGATCACCTCGGCAGTGACCTCCTCGCCGCGATGCACCGGCAGGCAGTGCATGAAGACCGCGTCTCCGGCCGCCTTCGCCATCAACGCACCGGTGACGCGATACGGCGCCAGCAGGTTGTGGCGGTTGATGTTCGGATCGTCTGCCATCGACACCCAGGTGTCGGTCACCACGCAGCGCGCGCCCGCCACGGCCTTCTCGGGATCGTCGGTCAGCTCGATCCGCCCGCCCTGCGCACGCGCCCACGCGACCAGCTCGGCCGGCGGGCGCAGCGCATCAGGCGTCGCCAGCCGCAACGTGAAGCCGAAGCGCACCGCCGCCTCGATCCAGCTGCGTGCGACATTGTTGCCGTCGCCGCACCACGCCACCACCTGGCCGGCGATCGGGCCGCGATGCTCCTCGAAGGTCAGCACGTCGGCCATCAGCTGGCACGGATGCGACGTGTCGGTCAGCCCGTTGATCACCGGCACGGTGGCATGTTGCGCCAGCTCGTGCAGCTTCGCGACGTTGTCGGTGCGCAGCATGATCGCATCGACATAGCGCGACAGCACGCGCGCGGTATCGGCCGGCGTCTCGCCCCGGCCGCTCTGCATGTCGCGCGACGACAGCACGACAACGTCGCCGCCCAGCTGACGCATGCCGACCTCGAACGACACGCGCGTGCGGGTTGACGGCTTCTCGAAGATCAGCGCCAGCGTCTTGCCGGCGAGCGGACGCGACGAGGTGCCGCCGCGCTTGTAGTTCGCGGCCACGTCCAGCATCTGGCGCAGCATCGCCGGTTCGAAGTCACGCAGGTCGAGAAAATGCCGCGGACCGGCCACCACGTCGGCGGTCTGGTCGGTGCGTCTGAGAGAAGCGCTCATTTCGCTGCCGCCTTTGCGTTCGACGGCAGCACGCGCAGCGTCGCACGCCGCAGCATCGCCATCGCCTCGTCGAGATCCGCGTCGGTGACGACCAGTGGCGGCGCCAGGCGCAGCACATTCTCGCCGGCGGTGATGGCCATCAGGCCCTCGGCGATGCAGGCAGCCTGCACCTCGCCCTGCGGCAGCACGCATTTCAGGCCCTGCAGCAGGCCCATGCCGCGCGCGTCCTCGTAGACCTGCGGGAACTCGCGCGCCAGCCTGTCCAGTTCGCCGCGCAGCTTGTTGCCCTTGCGCTGCACCTCCTCGAGGAAGCCCGGAGCCAGCACCACGTCGAGCACCGCATTCCCCGCCGCACAGGCGAGCGGGTTGCCGCCGAACGTGGTGCCGTGCGTACCGGGCTTCAGCGCCCTGGCGAACTCTTCCTTCGCCAGCACCGCGCCCAGCGGGAACCCGCCGCCGATGCCCTTGGCAGCCGACATGACGTCGGGCGTGATGCCGGACCACTCATAGGCGAACAACTTGCCGGTGCGGCCCATGCCGGACTGCACCTCGTCCATCCCCAGGATCAGGCCGTACTCGTCGCAAACCGCGCGCAGATCGCGCAGGAACTGCATGTCGGCGGGACGCACGCCGCCCTCGCCCTGGATCGGCTCGACGATGATGCCGGCGGTGGCGGGGCCGATGGCGTTGCGCACCGCGTTCATGTTGTTGAACGGCACCTGGTCGAAGCCCTCGACCACCGGGCCGAAGCCCTCCAGGTACTTCGTGTTGCCGGTGGCGGCGAGCGTCGCCAGCGTGCGGCCGTGGAACGCCCCCTCGAACACGATGAACCGGAAGCGCTCTGGCTTGCCGGCGTCGTACATCGCGCGGCGCATCATCTTGATCATGCCCTCGTTCGCTTCCGCGCCCGAGTTGCAGAAGAACACGCTGTCGGCGAACGTCGCATCCACCAGCCGCTGCGCCAGCTTCTCGGCGCCCGGGATCCGATACAGGTTGGACACGTGCATGACCTTGGCGGCCTGCTCGGCGATCGCCTTGGTCAGATGCGGATGGCCGTGGCCCAGCGACGCGGTGGCGATGCCGGAGCCGAAATCGAGCATGCGTCGCCCGTCCACCGTGGTGAGCCAGGCGCCTTCGCCCCGCTCGAAGGCGAGGTCGGCACGGGCGTAGTTCGGCAACAGGGCGGTGATCATGGCTTGGCGGCCCTTCCTTAGGTTTCCCCAATGGTTCCCGGCCCGCAGCCCGGAAGGCGCGGAGCCCGAGGAAAGCCGGGACATTGGCGGGAGTGGGGAAGCGAGTAAAGGGGGCGACACAGTCTCGCCCGCGACCAATCAGCCGCGACGCCGACGCTCAGAACTGCTTCAGCAGCCGGTCGATATAGTCCAACTCCATCTGCGGGCGCAGCCGCTCTGCGCCGCGCCGCCGCAGCTCTTCCTGGATCGCCTGGGTACGCTGGCGCTCGCGTTCCTCCGGGACCGTCACGTCGCCGGCTTCGTCGGCGCCGGAACTACCCTGGCCGTAGCGCCGTCCCAGCGGATCGCGGCCTGAATCGGCCCGGCCCGGCGGCGGTCCCTGGCGCCAGCCCTGGCCCTGCCCCTCATCCGGTCCGTCGTGCAGCGTCAGCCCCATCGGACCGTCGCCGTCGCCTTCCTGCTCGCTGCCGTCCTGCCCACCCTGCGGGCCGAACTGCTTGGCCATCGCCTGGCCCATTTCGCGACCGCCCTTCTGCAGCGCCTCGATCGCCGCCTGCTCCGACTCGCCGGCGCCGGCGTCGTTGCCCTCGCCTAGCTGCTTGCCCGCCTCGCGCATCGCCGTGTCGGCCTCGCCCAAACTGGGCGGCACCTGGCCGGTCAGGTCGCCGAACTGCTGCATCAGCTCCCCCAGTGCGCGCCGCAGCGCCTGCTGCACGCGCCGGTCGGCCTCGCGCTGTGACCCGTCATCACCCGGTTGCGTCGGCTGGCGGTTGCCACGGAACCGCGTGGCTTCGTCGGCCCGGCTCTGCGAATGGTCGAGCAACCCGCCCTGCCGCCCGATCATGTCCTGCACGACACCCATCTGCTGGCGTCCGCGGCGGCGTTGGACCTCGGTGCGCTCGCCGTCCCGCCCATGTTCCGCACGTGCATTGCGCAGCTTGTCCAGCATCCGCTCCAGCTCCGCCATGCGCTGCTGGGCGTCCTGCATGCGGCCCTCCTTCGCCGCCTCGCGCGCCTGCTCCGCCAACTTGTCGAGGTCGCGGTTGGTCAGGCGTTGCGCCTCCTGATCGAACGGCATCTCGCTGTTCTCGCGCCGCGCCTGCTCGATCAACGCCTGCATATGCCGCTGGATCGCCTCCTCCAGTTCCTTCAACTTGCGGTCCAGCGCCTCGCGGTTGGCCTCGTTCGGTTCGCGGATCGCCCGGTCGAGCGCGTCGCGCGCCGCCTGCCGGGCCTCGTCCAGTGCCCGCGCCGTGCGCTCCGTCTGCCCTTCCTCCAGGTGCAGCGCCAGCTCCCACATGCGCTGCTGGGCCTCGCCCACCGCCTCCGGCGCCCTGTTGCGCTCGAGCAGGTAGTAGATGCCGCCGAGATTCGCGTACGCCCCGAGATCGCCGGTCAGGGACTCAGGTGCCATCAGCAGCGCATCCAGCTTGTTCGCCGCCGCGGCGCGATCGCCGGGACGCACGCTCAGGTCGCGTCGTATCGCCATCAGCGCCCGTGCGACCGGGTTCTGGAACGGCCGCTGCGGCAGAACGAACTCCACCTCCTGGCTCATGCCCGGTTGGTTGAGGGCGTCGCGCGCCGTCAGCCTGGCGATCACCGGCAGCCCCGCCCAGGGATGCGCCGTCAGGTCCTGCTGGCTGGTACCGCGCGCCGTCTTGGGCGTACCGACCCGGCAGAGGCACGCTCACCACCAGCGGCGGCGCGTCGCGCCGATCGCGCAGCTGCATCTCGACCTGCAACGATACCACGCCATAGTCATCGGCGACCCGCCACGCCAGCCGCGTCTGCTGGCTGCCGGGCGCCCGCGCAGGATTATCGCCCCACTCGGCGGTCGGTGGCTGATCGGCCACCACGGCGAGATCCCACGCAGCCACTTCGCGCCCGCCGCGCCGCACCGTCAGGTGGCCGCCGCGGACCAGATCGCGATCGGCCTGGTAGCTCGCCTTGTCCAGTGCGCGGAACGGCTCGCCCTGCCCGTCGAGCGTGAGGGTCGGCACGCCGCTGCCGCCGGTCACGCTGGCGGTCAGGTGGGCGCCGGCCGGGACCGACACCGTGCCGCTGCCAGCCTTCAGAAAGATCGGCGCCAGCCGTGTGTAGGCAGGCGGCGTGATCCACGCCTGCAGCTCCGTGGCGGGGGCCGGGGCCTCGCGCGGCAAAGTCGGCTCCATCGCCAGCGCCAGCCGCGACGGCGCCTCGTCGCCGGCGATCGCCACCGCGGCGATCAGTGCCACCACCAGCGCCGCCCGCAGGGCGCGCGGGTCGCGCCGTGCCAGCCCGGGATGGGGCAGCCCGATGCGCAGCCGGCGCACCGAGCGAACCGCGCGCGCGACATGCGCCTGCCACAGCGCCACAGACGCCGTGTCCGGCCCGCCCAAGCCACGCGAGGGCCGATCCGTAAGCACCGCCAGCGGCCGGTGGTCGAGCCCGGAGGCAACCTCCAGCCGGCGATCGGCAGCCTTGTCGTCCGGCGCGGCGATCGTCCGCAGTCCGCGGACCAGCAGCCCGACGATCAGCAGCGCGGTGAGCGCGAGCAGCAAGGCGTGCCACCACGGCGGCAGCAGGCGCGGCAGGTCCAGCAGGGCCGCACAGACGAACACGCCGGCAACGCCGAGAGGCGGCCACAGCGCCGGCCAGATGCGCTCGAACAGGATGGCGAAGCGGGCCAGCGCGCGCCGGCCGGCCAGCCGGCGCAGCAGCCGATCGAACTCTCCGCCCGGCGCGTTCATTCCAGCCAATGTGGCACGCGCTCGGCCCGCCACAAGTCGGCGTGGCTGTCACGCACGCGGATCACCGACCAGTCGCTGCCGTCCACCATCACCTCGGCCGCTACGGGACGCGCATTGTCACGACGAACTCATCACCGAGCCATAGGCCCCGACGTCGAGGATCGCCGCGCGCGCGCCGGCCCGCAGCGGCGGCAAGAGCCGGCCGCGCGCGAAGGTGTCGCCGGATTCGCAGACCGGCCCCACCACATCGGCCGGGAACACCGGTGCCACGGCATCGACGGCACCGACCGGCACGATGCCGTGCCAGGCATCGTACATCGCCGGCCGCACCAGGTCGTTCATCGCCGCATCGAGCACCACGAAACGGCCGCCCGGCGTGTGCTTCGCCAGGATGACCGAGGCCAGCAGCACGCCGGCCGGTCCGACCAGCCAACGGCCGGGCTCCACCAGGATGCGCACATCGAGGTTGTGCAGCGCCCCGCGCAGCGCGCCGGCAAGCGCCTCCGGCAGAGGTGCAGCTTCATCGCGGTAGGGAATGCCGAGGCCGCCGCCGCAGTCGATCACGCCGACCGGCAGCCCTTCGGCACGCAGCGTCCGCACCAGTTCGGCGAGCCGCGCGCAGACCGCGCGGTACGGCGCCAGGGTCAGGATCTGGCTGCCGATATGCGTCGCCAGCCCGATCGGGCAAATGCCCGGCAGGGAAGCCGCATGGCGGTACAGCGGCACGATCTCGGCAGCCGGGATCCCGAACTTGTCCTGGGCGCGGCCGGTGGTGATCTTGGCGTGCGTCCCCGCATCGACATCGGGATTGACGCGCAGCACGGCGCGCGCCGTGCGGCCCATGCTGTCGGCGATCGCCGACAGCATTGCCAGCTCCTCGGCGCTCTCCACGTTGATCTGCGCGATGTCCTCCTGAAGCGCCAGCCGCAGCTCGCGCTGGCTCTTGCCGACGCCCGAGAACACGATCCGCTCCGGCGCGATGCCTGCCTCGCGCGCCCGACGGAGTTCGCCCTCGCTGACGATGTCGGCCCCGGCGCCTTCGCGCCCGAACAGCCGCAGCACAGCAAGCCGGTCGTTGGCCTTCATCGCGTAGTGCACGTGCGCATCCAGGCCGGAGTCCGCGAGCGCCCCGGAGAGCAGGCGATAGCGCCGTCGCATGGCCGATGCGGAATACACCCACACCGGTGTGCCGATCGCGTCGGCGATGGCGTTCAGCGGCACGTCCTCGATTATGAGTCCGTCCATTGCGTGCATCGCGAGATGCGGACGCCCGGCGATCAGCTCTGCGAAGGTGGGTTCGGGCGTGTCGGGATCGTGCGGCTGTGCCATGGCGCGCCAGCGTACATGAGGCCGATGCCGTCGGCCATATCGGCGTGCACGCGGTCCTCATGGCCCTCGCCGCCCGGCGCGGACGCCGCCCATCTCTATGCCGCGAGCCTTCCTTTCTTCGGCGTCGCACAGCACGATCACATCGTCCGCGCCTGCGAGGGCGCGAGATGAAACCGGCCAACCGGACAGGGGAGCCATCGCACGATGCCGATCAAGGTCGAAGTCGGCCCGCCGCAGATCGCCATCCATCACGGGCAGACCGTGCTGATCACCGACACCGATGGCCAGGTCACCTGGCCGTCGGACAAGGGCCTCTACTTCCTCGATACCCGCCTGGTCTCCGCCTGGGCGATCTACGCCAACGGCGAGCCCTGGGAACTGCTGAACGGTGGGGCCGCCACCGGCGACACCGCCCGCATCCATCTCACCAACGGCAGCTTCCCGACCGAGGACGGCGCCGTTCCCGCCCGTAGCCTGGGCCTGGTCATCGGCCGCAGGCTGAACGGCGGGCTGCACGAGGATCTCGACATCACCAACCATGGCGCCCGCCCGGTGCGCTTCAACCTGGAGATCGCCATCCGCTCCGACTTTGCCGACGTGTTCGAGGTGAAGTCGAACCGCATCGTCCGGCGCGGCCGCATCGCCACCGACTGGTCGGATGCGCACCAGTGCCTGCGCACCGTCTACAGCAACCAGGATTTCGTGCGCGGCGTGCAGGTCGGACCGCGCCAGACCGATCAGAAGGCTGCCTACGCTAACGGTCGGCTCAGCTTCGAGGTGCATCTGGCACCCGGCGTCGCCTGGCATTGCTGCCTGCTCTACGACCTGCTCGACGGCAACCGGCACTTCCGTGCACCGCACGACTGCGCGCATCACGCCACCCCGCGCACCGAATGGCAGCAGACTGTGCTGAAGATCCGCACCAGCAACGAGGAGTTCTATCGCGCCTATCACCAGTCGATCGACGACATGGCGGCACTGCGCCTGCCGATCGCCGGCACCGACCACATGGTGTTCGTCCCCGCCGCCGGCCTGCCGTGGTTCATGGCGCCATTCGGTCGCGACAGCCTGGTGGTGTCGCTGCAGAACATGCTGATCTACCCGGAGTTCGCACGCGGCGCGCTCGACGTGCTGGGCCGCTGGCAGGCCAAGGAGCGGGACGACTACCGCGACGCCGAACCGGGCAAGATCATGCACGAGCTGCGCTACGGCGAGCTCGCGCATTTCAGGCTGATCCCGCACACGCCGTACTACGGCACGGCGGATGCGACGCCGCTCTACCTGATCACGCTGCACGCCGCCTGGCGCGCCATCGGTGATCGCGGCCTGCTGGAAAGGCACCTCGACACGGCCGAAGGCTGCCTGTCATGGATCGACGAATGCGGCGATCGCGACGGTGACGGCTTCCAGGAGTACCAGACGCGCTCGCCGGTCGGCTACGAGAACATGTCCTGGAAGGACTCCGGCAATTCGATGAGCTACACCGACGGCACGCCGGTGAAGGGGCCGAAGGCGGTCTGCGAACTGCAAGGTTATGTCTACGACGCCTGGCTGCGCATGGCGGAGGTCTACGACGAACTGGGCCGCGCCGATCGCGCCGCCGCGCTGCGCGACAAGGCGGCAACGCTGTACCAGGCGTTCAACGCGACCTTCTGGGACGAGGCGAGCGGCTTCTACGCCTACATGCTCGACGGCGAAAAGCGCAAGGTGCTGAGCGTCGCGTCGAACCCGGGCCATCTGCTGTGGTCCGGCATCGTGCCGCCCGATCGTGCCGCGCGCGTGGTCGCGCGCCTGATGGCGCCCGACATGAACTCAGGCTGGGGCATCCGCACGCTGTCGGCCGAGCATCCGGCATTCAATCCGTACTCCTACCAGAACGGCTCGGTCTGGCCGCACGACAACAGCCTGATCGCACTTGGTTTCAAACGATACGGATTTTCCCACGAGGTCGGCCAGATCGCCCGCGACGTCTCGCGCGCGGCGGGGCACTTCCTGTTCAACCGGCTACCCGAGCTTTACTCCGGCCTGCAGCGCGGCGATGCGGACTTCCCTGTGCAGTATCTCGGCGCCAACGTGCCGCAGGCCTGGGCAGCCGGCGCCACCTTTGCGCTGCTGCAGGCGATCCTCGGTATCGCACTCGACGCACCGCGCGACCGCGTCTTCATCGACCCCGCGCTGCCGGCGTGGCTGCCGGACATCACGCTGCTCGACCTACGCCTGGGCCAGCACCGCTTCGACCTGCGCTTCTGGCGCGACGGCGACGCGACGCGCTTCGAGGTGCTGCGCGGCCCGGCGCGGCTCGTCGAGCAGCAGCCGTTCTATCCGCTCGCCGCGCCCGGATGACGGCAGCAGCGGCGAAGCCATATTTCGCCTCGCCGGCTTGCGGGAGAGGCAGGCACGAAGCGCCGGAGAGAGTCGCGCCACCACACATGCACCCTCACCCGCCGCGCTCGCGCGGCGACCTCTCCCGCAAGCGGGCGGGGTGTTCAAGCACCTCACCCCTCGCCCGGGTCCGCCGCCAGTCCCGCCGCCGCGATGCCGACGACAGCGGCGGCCTCGTCGTTGTCCGAGGTGTCGCCGGAGATGCCCACCGCGCCGACGATCGCCTTGTCGGCGGACCGGATCAGCACGCCACCGGGCACCGGCACCAGCGAACCGCCGACCGCATGCGTGACCGCGGCGATGAACTGCGGATTGGCCGCCGCGCGCTTCGCCAGCGTGCGCGAGCCCAGGCCGAACGACAGCGCGCCATGCGCCTTGCCGTGCGCGATGTCGAAGCGGCGCAGGCTGGTGCCGTCCTGTGCGGCATACGCCTTCGGCACGCCGCGTTCGTCCAGCACCACCACGGCCAGCGGCTGCATGTTGTGCTCCGATCCATGCTTCAGCGCGGTGGCGATGATCGTCTGGGCCTGGTCGAGCGTGAGCTGCGGCATGGGTCGGCTCCCTGGTTCAGCCGTCCAGCTCGTGCAGGATCGGCAAAAGATAGTCGGCGAACAGTGCGGGGTTCTCGGCGAACGGGAAATGGCCGATGCCGGGCATCGGCTGGAACCGCACGCCTGGTATCTTCGCTGCGGTGGCGGCGGAGTGCTCGACGGTGCAGGAATAGTCGTATTCGCCGGTCAGCATGAACAGCCGGCAGCGGTTGGTGTCGATGCGGCCGACGCGGTCGCGCGCGTCCCAGTCGCCGGCATAGAACTCGATGTCGCCGAAGAACACCGCCGGTCCGCCCTGCGCGTAGTGCCAGGCGATCTCCGCGGCACACTCCGCCGGGCTCTGCGGCGCGATCAGGCCACGGATCCACTCCGGCACGAAGTAGCCGGCGTTGATCGCGGGATGGTTGGAGAACGGCGTCTGTCGCCGCTCGATGCGCTCGGACGCCTCGCAGGCGATGATGCCGCCGAACGCTTCAGGATGACGATAGGCGAGTTCCAGGCAGATCTCGCCCGACATCGAGGCGCCCAGCACGATCGGCTTCTCCAGCCCGGCGGCGGCGATGAAGCCCATGATCAGCGCGACGTACAGATCGGTGTTCAGCCGCCATGCACCGGGAACCGCGCCGGCAGGCGGCGGCGACTTGCCATGCCAAGGCAGGTCGAACGCGGTCATGCGATGCACGCCGGTGATGCGCGAATCGGCCATCAGGCGATGGAACTGCCGCCCGTCCGCGCCGGCGGTGTGCAGGCAGAGGAGATCACGGCCGCTGCCGGCCTGCTCGCAATACATCTGATAAGTGGTGCCGCCGGCCGACACGGGCACATAGCGGCCGGTGACGTCCGGCGCCGGCGTTGGCGACGTCAGCGGCGGATGCGACGACGCGGGCACCGGCGCCGCCTTGCCCAGCGCCAGCCACTTACCGATCTCCAACACGCGGCGAACCACATGGGCGTGCTGCAGGAACGCCAGCTGGTCGCCGCGCACGGAGAACGCCGGCACGCGCGCCAGCATGGCGAAGATCGCGTGGTGATGCCGTGGTGGCACGGGTGCCAGGAACTTGGCCCAGACCCCGTCGGGCGCCGCCAAAGTGAACTGCGGGATGCCGCCGCCGCCCAGCCTGCCGTCGGTGAAGGTGAAGGTCGTGGTCGCGCTGTCGCTGTCCACCGCGAACGTCACCGACCAGGGGCCGCGCCAGGTCGCCAGCACGGCGTCCTCCGCGCAGGCCTCGCACCACGCCGCGGCGGCAGGCCACGTGCTCATGCTGGATCGATGACGCAGAGCACGGCCGGATGATAGGCCTCGCCGTTCCCCGCCTCCTCCGACTGGCGGAGACGCTGCATGGTCAGCTCGGCTCCGGGCACCGCAAGCCCCGCTGCCTCGGCCATCTCGAGCGCGTAGGACAGGTCCTTTATGGCGTAGCGGGTGGAGAAGGCCCGCTCCGGAAAGTCCCGCGGCAACATCGACTTCATACCGTGGCTGCGCAGCACGAAGCTGTCGGCCGAGCCCTTGGCGATGACCGGCAGCAGCACCTCGGGAGGCACGCCGTTGCGTCGCCCGATCGCGATTGCCTCGGCCAGCGCGGCGGTGTGCTGGAACACCAGCATGTTGTTGAGGATCTTGGCGACCTGGCCGGAGCCGACCGGCCCGCAATGCGTCACGTCGCTGCCCATCGTCTCCAGCACCGGGCGGATATGCGCGAACACCGCGTCGCTGGCGCCCACCATGATGGAGAGCTCGCCGCGCGCCGCCGCCTCGCGGGTGCGCGCCACCGGCGCATCGGCGTAGTGGATCCCGCGTCCGGCGAGGCGCGTGCCAATCTCGCGCGTCATCGGCACGGACGCGGTCGAGGTGTCCACAAGGTACTGGCCGGGCGCCAGATGCGGCTCCAGCGCCGCGACGACCGATGCCACCGCCTTGCCGTCGGGCAACGACAGGAGGATCAGGTCACATGCGCGCGCGAGCTCCGCGGGCGGCGCAGCCTTTACGCCGAATTCCGCCAGGCGCGCCAGCGGTTCGGGGCGCAGGTCGTGCGCCAGCACCGGACGACCGGAACGACGGGCCAGGTGGCCGCACATCGGTTCGCCCATCACGCCCAAGCCCACGAAGCCAAGCGTCGCGATCGGCCGCGTGTCGTCGGTCGGTTCAGCCATGCGCGCCCTCCTACACTGCCATGGGGCAGTCTAGATTGCGGTCAGTCAACCGGGAGAAGGCCATGTTCGCCTCCGTGCGCGGCACGCGTATCTACTTCGACGTGGAGGGCATGGGCCTGGTGCCGGACGGCACAGCGATGCGCGAAAGGCCAGTGGCCATGGTGATCCATGGCGGCCCGGGCGGCGACCACAGCGGGTTCAAGCCCGGCTACACGCCGCTCGCCGCACGCATGCAGCTGGTGTATTTCGATCACCGCGGCCAGGGTCGCTCGGACGCCGCTGATCCCGCCAGCTATACGCTGGACGAGAATGTCGAGGACATGGAGGCGCTGCGCCGCCATCTCGGACTCGGGCCCATCGTGTCGATCGGCACCTCGTACGGCGGCATGGTGGCGCTGGCGCACGCCGCGCGCTATCCCGACGCGGTGTCGCACCTGGTGCTGATCGTCACCGCGGCACATGGCGGCTTCGTCGCGCGCGCCGAGGCGTTCATCCGCGAGCGCGGCTCCGCCGAGCAGCGCGAGGTGTGCGAGACGCTGTGGGCCGGCGGCTTCCGCACGGAGGAGGAGATGCGGCACTACTATCGCGTCATGGCGCCGTTGTATGCACGATCGTATGACGCGGCCGCCGGCGACGCGGGTCGCGCGCGAACCATTCACTCACCCGAGCCGCTGAACCGCGCGTTCGGTCCGGACGGCTTCCTGCGGAGCTTCGACCTGCGCCCCGAGCTTGCTCGCATCACCGCGCCGACGCTGGTGCTGGCCGGGCGGCACGATTGGATCTGTCCGCCGGCGTTCTCCGAGGAGATCGCATCGCTGATCCGCGGCGCGGACCTCCGCATCTTCGAGCGCAGCAGCCATTCGATCCGCGCCGACGAGCCGGAGGCCATGGTGGACGCGATCCTGGGATTCCTGGTGTACCGCGCTATGCCGGCGCGGGGTCTGTCATCCGCCTGATTGTGCCGGTCGTGCTGTGCCCGGCCTCGAGGTCCACCAGCAGCACTGCACCGCCCCAGCCCTGCACCAGACCGGCGCCGACGACCTGATCGATCCGGTAGTCGGCGCCTTTCACCAGCAGATCCGGCCGCAGCGCCTGGATCAGTTCGAGCGGCGTGTCCTGGTCGAACAGCACCACCATGTCCACCGGCGCCAGCGAGGCCATCACCGTCGCCCGCGCCGCCTCGTCCTGCAGCGGCCGCGTCGGACCCTTCAGCCGCTGCACCGAGGCGTCCGTGTTCAGCGCGACGACCAGCCGGTCGCACTGCATGCGCGCCTTGGTGAGCAGACGCACGTGTCCGGGATGGATAAGGTCGAAGCAGCCATTGGCGAAGCCGACCCGCAGCCCCTGCGCGCGCCACGCCGAGGCACGCTGGATCGCTTCGTCGCGGGTCGCGATTTTGCGGTCGGTCGCCACCAGGTCATCCAGATGCAGCACGCCCAGCAGCTCTTCGCGGCTGACCGTCGCGGTGCCGGGCTTGCCCACCGAGATACCGGCGGTGATGTTCGCCAGCATCGCCGCCTCGGGCAGCGAAGCCCCTGCACCCAGCGCCACTGCGAGCGCTGCCACCAGCGTGTCGCCGGCACCGGAGACGTCCGCGACCTCGCGCGCGCGGGTCGGCAGATGCAATGCGGGCAGGCCACGACGCACCAGCGTCAGCCCCTTCGCCGAGCGCGTCACCAGCACCGCCTCGCAGCCGGCGTCGTCCAGCGCGCGTCGCCCGGCGCGATCCGCGTCGAGATCGTCGGCGGCATCGATGTGGGTTGCGTGCCTTACCTCCAGTTCGTTCGGCGTGAGCACCGAGGCACCATGGTAGGCGGAAAAATTGCTTCGCTTCGGATCCGCGATCGTCGTGCGGTGGGCCTCCCGCGCCTGCGCCAGTGCCGCCTGGAGAACCGCATCGCTCAGCACACCCTTCGCATAGTCGGACACGATGACCACCTGCGCCCAGGACAGCGCATCGGCGAAATGCCGAAGCACGTGGGCGGCGGTTGTCGCGTCGATGAAGTCCGTGGTCTCCTCGTCGAGCCGCAGCAGCTGATGGTGACCCACCATGAACCGCGTCTTGGCGGTGGTGGGCCGCCCCGGAACCACCACAAGGCGCGGCGCGACACCGCTGCTCGCGAGCAGGCGGTCGAGATCGGCACCAGCGGCATCGTCGCCGACCACGCCGATCAATGTCACCTGTGCACCGAGCGTTGCCACGTTCACCGCGACGTTGGCGGCGCCACCGAGCGTGGCGCGCCTGGCGTTGGGTCGCAGCACGGGGATCGGCGCCTCCGGCGACAGGCGTGTCGCATTGCCGCTCACATAGCGGTCGAGCATCACGTCGCCCAGCACCAGCACGCGAGCACCGTCGAAGCGACGAACATTCCGGGCGAGGACCGGATCGGCGATGCCTGCAACCGATGCGTTCACGCGCGCTTTCTGGTCCATACCGGCTCTCTCAATCCTCGCGCCCCGTATCACATGGAGGGTGCTGCGCTGCAACAGCCTCGATATTTCCGCGTCAATTGCTGCCCGGAGGGCTTGCAGACGGCGAACCTGCGGGTAGTTTCGCACGTCGTTTCGTGCCGACCGTCGGAGGGCCCGTGAAGTATCTGCCGCCGTTCGATCTCATCAGGCGCATGGTCGAAGTATCGACAGTGCGAGGCGAGCTGCGGGTCAGCCTCTCGTATGACGATTTCGTCAAGATTTTCCGCATGATGATCTCCGGCGTGGAGGTCGACGAGGCGTGGTATCTACGCGAATACGAGGACATCGCCAGGGCGGTCGAGAGCGGCAGACTGGCTTCGGCCAAGCAGCACTTCATGGGTGACGGCTACTTCGAGGGCAGGATGCCGTTCCCGATGCCGGTCGACGAACGGTACTACCTGGCACAGAATCCCGATGTCGCGGAAAGCATCCGCAAGGGCGTCGTGAGTTCCGGCGCGCAGCACTTCGCCGAGGATGGCTATCGCGAGGGGCGCCTGCCGCGCGAACTCTAGCCGCCCGCGTTGCCTCCACCCTGCGTGCCCGGTATGACCCGCGCATGGACGATGACGCACTGATCGATCTCGCCGCGCGCCTCGCGCTCGATGCCGGAGCCGCCATCCTCGCCGTCCGCCGGCGCGGCTTCGATGTCGTGCGCAAAGAGGATCGCTCGCCGGTCACCGAGGCGGATCATGCGGCCGAGGCGATCATCGTCGCCGGACTGCGCGAGGCAGCGCCGCATCTTCCGGTCATCGCCGAGGAAGAGGTCGCGGCGGGCAGCGTCACCCAGCCGACCGAGGCGTACTGGCTGGTCGATCCGCTGGACGGCACGCGCGAGTTTGCCGCTGGAAACGACGAGTTCGCGGTGAATATCGGGCTGGTTCGCAATGGCCGCCCGGCTCTCGGGGTCGTGGGTATCCCGGCAGCCGGAGAGCTGTTCGGCGGCATCGTCGGTCGCAGCGCCTGGAAGCGCGTGGGATCGATTGAGACCAAGGTCGGCGCGCGCCTGCCTCCTGAGGAAGGGCTGACGGTACTTGCCAGCCGCTACCACGGCAGCAGCACGCGGCTGGATGATTTCCTGCGCGGCAGGCGCGTGGCGAAGCTGATCAATTTCGGGTCCAGCGTGAAGTTCTGCCGCCTGGCCGAAGGAATCGCCGATCTCTACCCGCGGTTCGGGCGCACCATGGAGTGGGACACCTGCGCGCCGCAGGCGGTGCTCGAAGCGGCGGGCGGCACGGTCCGCACGTTCGAAGGTGAGGACTTGCGTTATGGCAAGCCAGGCTGGGAGAACCCGCATTTCGTGTGCACCGGACGGCTGGCATAGCGTCGCGGCCCGCAGCTACCTCACGCGCTCCCGCCTGAGCAGGACGACCATAAGTCCCATCGAGGGCAGCGCCGCCAACATGCACAGCGCATAGAACCACACCCAGCCAAGCTGCGCCGCCAGCACGCCCGAGGCGCCGCCGATCGTGTGCACCGAGATCAGCGCGAGCGAGGACAGCAGCGCATAATGGGTGGCGGTGAACGCGCGCGAGCAGAGCGCCGACAGGAAGGTCAGAAACGCTGCGTCGGCCATCCCCTGGGCGAATGCCTCGATCGTGACGGTCGCGTAGAGCACGTGGTGCTCGCCCGCCGACAGCGCGAGCACGACATACATCGCCATGGCGATCGTCTGTGCCCACCCGGTGCGCAACAGCGCCCGCCCGGTGCCGAGACGCGCCACCAACCAGCCGCCCAGGGCGAAGCCGCTCAGCGTGCCGGCCAGCGAGAACCAACTGGTCACCGCGATCGCTTCGCGCGAGAAGCCGAGGGCCCGGTAGAATGGTGCGGTCATGATGCCGGCCATCGCCTCGCCGAGCTTGAACAGGGCGACGAAGGCGAGGATCAGCGGCGCGCCGCGCCGCCCTAGGAACTCACGCAGGGGCTCGACGACAGCATTGCGCAGGCGGCCGGCGAGGCCGGCCGGCGAGTCGCGTCGCTCGGGCGCCGGCGGTTCGGGCGCCAGCAACGTGACGAAGAGGCCCAGCCCGATCAGCGCCGCCACGCCCAGCAACGCCATATGCCAGCCGATCGTCCCCACGGCACTGATCACGCCGGAGGTGGCCACGAGCAGCGCGACGCGATAGCCCCAGATGTAGGCGGCCAGCGCCGCGCCCTGGCGGTGCTCGGGATATGCCTCGATGCGCCAGGCATCCACCGCGATGTCCTGGCTGGCGGACAGGAAGGCAACCAGCGCGGCCAGCGCGAGGGCGACGAAGGGGAAACCGGCGGGATCGGACAGCGCCAGCAAGGCGGCGACGACGGCCAGCGACGGCTGTATGACAGCCAGCCAGCCACGGCGACGGCCGAGGCGGCGCAGAGCGCCGAACGGCGCCACGTTGTCCAGCACCGGGGCCCAGAGGAACTTCAGGGAGTAGGCCAGACCGATATTCGCCGTCAGGCCGATCAGCGCGAGGGACACCCCGCCCTCGGACAGCCACAGGCGGAATGTGAAGCCGGACAGCGGCAGCGGCAGGCCGGCGACGCAGCCATAGGCCGCCATCAGCCAAAGCGCGGGGTCGATGGGTCCCTTTCCGCCGTCCCCGTCCCGCAGCGGGAGAGAAAGAACCGAGTTCGCTCCGTGCCTCGTGGGAACCGGCAGGCGAGCCGGGACCGTGCGCGCTCTACGGAACGTCGGCATCACCCCGGCCAAGCGACCGCTGCATGGAGACCACGTCCAACCAGCGACCGAACTTCACCCCGACCGAGCGCAGCGTCCCGACCATCTGGAACCCGAGGCTGGCATGGACCCCGATCGAACCGGTGTTCTCCGAGTCGCCGATCACCGCAATCATCTGCCGCATGCCGTTGCCGGTGGCATCATCGATCAGCCGGGCCACGAGCGCCTTGCCGACGCCCTGGCCACGAACGTCCTCGCGCACGTAGACGCTGTCCTCGACGCAGAAGCGGTAGGCGGATCGGTCGCGGAACTGCGTGTAATAGGCGTAGCCCAGCACGCCCGTCGAATCGGTCGCGACCAGCCAGCACCAGCCACTGCCGGTCACCTCGGTGAGGCGCTCGGTCATCTCCTCGACCGACGGCGGCTCCTCCTCGAAGGTGCCGGTCCCCGTCAGCACGTGGTGCGCGTAAATCGACTGGATCTCCGGGATGTCCGCCCCGGTCGCCGCACGGATCTCCATCGTACCCCTTACCCCTGAGCTCCGACCGGGAGTCCAAGCACGGCCGCCGCGTCGCAGGCAAACGACAGCAGCCCGCGGTCCAGGCCCTGGCCTGCCACCAGGGAGAGCCCCACCGGGACACCGTTGACCGAGCCGGCCGGCAGCGTCACCTCGGGCAGGCCGCATAACCCGGCGATCGCGGTCACGCCGATCGTGGCCTGCCGCACCGCGTTCTGCTCGGCCAGGCTGGCCGACAGCAGCGGAGCGGGGCATGGGCTGGTCGGATAGACCAGGATCGCCCCACCGGTCAGCAGCGGCCGGATGCGGGCCTGGAGCACGCGTCGGAAGGCCCGGCCCGGGCCGGCGATCGCCGCGTCGGTCTTTCTGGCGGCGGCAAAGCGCTCGCCGATTCCCGGGCCAAAGCGTGGCCGCGTCGCTTCGATCCAGGCGCCCAATGACGCCCAGATCTCCTCCGCCTGGACCGTGCGGAAATGGTCGAAGATGCTGTCCACGCCCTCGGGTGCGAGCCGGATGGCGATCGCCCTGCCGCGCAGCCGCTCCAGCCGCTCCAGCGCCTTGTGCAGCGCCTCGGCGACGTCCGGCTGGGCATTGACCCATGCCTCCTCGACGCGCAGCAGTGGCCCATCCATCATCTGACGGCCGCCTCCCGGGAGCAGCACCTCGCCGACCTCGGCCAGCAATCCCGCGCCCCGCGCGAACCAGCCGCAGGTGTCGAGACTCGGCGCCAACGGACAGGCTCCGGCGAGGCTGACCGCCCCGTGGGTCGGACGGATGCCGAACAGGCCGCAATAGCTGGCGGGGATCCGCACCGACCCGCCGGTATCGGACCCCAGCGCAAAATCGACCAGCTCTGCGGCGACGGCGGCAGCCGATCCGCAGCTCGAACCGCCGGGGAACCTGTCGGGTGCCCGGGGGTTGATCGGTGTACCCTGCCAGACGTTCTCGCCGGTGAGACCGAATGCGAGCTCCATGGTCTTGGTCTTGCCCACGAGACGGCCCCCGGCCTGCAGCAGCGTGGTTACCACCGGGGCGGTCGCCGTTGCGGCCATGTGGGTGCTCGCCCAGTCCGGGCTGCCGTAGGTGGTGATGCCGCCGGCCACGTCGAACAGATCCTTCACGGCAAAGTCGAGCCCGGACAATCGACCGCTGGCCAGCGGCGGATGCTCGAGGCGCGGGCCCGGCACGAAGGCTCCCACCGTGTCATTCAGCACTTCCATAGGTCCCTCTCTGCCGATGTGGAGCCAAGTCTCAATCATCCCGGTAAGGTTTTAGTGGCAAATTGCCGTCGCGATGAGGCATACTGTGCTTCGGCCTCAGGTCGTCGGAGCTTGGATCGGCGGCTTGCGTGGCCACGGGTCGAAGCCGCCAGTCCAGGTTCGGCCGTCACCGAGGCAATCGCCCGCATTTTGGGCGTGCCTTTGAAGGGGAATGCAAGTGGACGTAAACGACGGGCACGTCCCCGGTCCTCCGGGGCAAGGGCCACACTCGGTCGCCGACATGGGCGGCGGCGGCGACAGCGGCCTGCCGATGCAGCTTGGCGGCGCCGAAGACTCGCCTGTTCATCCGCGCCTGCTCGCCATGATGGTGGCCGGTCGCTATCACGGCCTTGAGCTCGATCCCAACGAATTCCGTCGCATGGGCGACGAGCCGTCACCGTCGGCAGCGTCGTTGTCAGCCTGGGCGCAAGGCTCCGGCATGTGGGCGCGCGCAGTCCGGCTGCGCTGGCGCCACCTGATGCGGTTCCACAACACCGGCCCGGTGGTGCTGCTGTTCAACGACGGCACGGCTGGGCTGCTGACCGGCGTCAACGGCGAGCACAAGGTCGTCTTCATCAAAGACCCCACCGCATCCGAGGCCGATGCGCCCGTGCCGGTGGACGAGTTGCGGTTGAGCGAGGTGTGGGGCGGCGACGCGGTGCTGCTGCGCGCGAATCGCGGCTACGCCGAGGCCGACGCGCCGTTCTCGCTGCGCTGGCTGTTCGGCCTGGTGATGCAGGAGAAGCGCTCGCTGCGCGAGATCGGCCTCGCCTCGCTCGCCCTGAGCGTCATCACCATCTTCCCGCCGTTCCTGGTTATGACGGTGGTCGACAAGGTGCTGACCCACCGTTCCTATTCGACCCTGGCGCTGATCGCGGTCATCGTCGGCATCGCCATCTTCTACGAAACGCTGCTGGGCTATGCACGACGACTGATCGTGCTGGTCGTCGGCACCCGGATCGACGCGCGACTGAACCTGCACGTGTTCAACCGCCTGCTGCGCCTGCCGCTCGACTATTTCGAGCGGCACCCGGCCGGCGAGACGATGCACAACATCATGCAGATCCAGAAGGTGCGCGAGTTCATCACCGGCAAGCTGCTGACGACCTTCCTCGACCTGATGACGCTCTGCGTGCTGCTGCCGTTCCTGTTCTGGCTGAACGCGCCGCTCGCTTGGCTGGTGCTGGCCTGCGCCTGCCTGATCACCATCGTCGTCCTGGTGTTTCTGCGGCCGCTGGCCGTTGTCTACGGCCGTGTCGTCGCCGCCGAGGTCGCCAAGCACGCGGCGCTGGGCGAGACGGTGTTCGGCATACGCACGGTGAAGTCGCTGGCGATCGAGCCGCAGCGCAAGCAGCTGTGGGACGAGCGGATCGCCGAGGCCGGCAAGTGGCGCCTGGCGTATGGCAAGCTGGGCAACTGGCCGCAGACCATCGTGACGCCGATCGAGCGCTTCATGTGGATGGGCGTGATCCTGATCGGAGTCTATTGGGCGCTGTCCGACACCACCGGCTACGGCGCCGGCGCGATCTTTGCCTTCATGATGCTGTCGCAGCGCGTCGCGCAGCCGCTGGTTCAGCTCGCCAGGCTCACCGAGGAGTACCAGGACGTTGCGGCGGCGGTCGGCCAGGCCGCCTCGGTGCTGAACCGACCGCTCGAGGTGGACGCTGCCTCCGGCGGCATGCGGCCGAAGTTCTCCGGCGCGATCAGCCTCGAGGATCTTTCGTTCACCTACGGCGGGACGAAGGTTCCGGCGCTGGATCGCGTCAGCTTCTCGATCCCGGCCGGCACGATGCTCGGCGTCGTCGGCCGGTCAGGGTCCGGCAAGTCGACCCTCACCCGCCTGCTGCAGGGCATCAACCGCGACTATTCGGGCTTTCTGAAGATCGACAGCTGCGACCTGCGCGAGATCAACCTGCGGCACCTGCGGCAGAGCTTCGGCGTGGTGCTGCAGGACAACTTCCTGTTCCGCGGCTCGATCCGCGAGAACATCATCGCCGGCCGCCCCGGTCTGACACTCGAGGATGCGGTGCGTGCCGCACGGCTCGCCGGCGCGGAGGAATTCATCGAGCGCATGCCGAACGGCTACGAGACCTACATCGAGGAAGGCTCGCCCAATCTCTCGGGCGGCCAGAAGCAGCGCCTCGCGATCGCCCGCGCGCTGATCAACGACCCGCGCATCCTGATCCTCGACGAGGCCACCAGCGCGCTCGACCCGGAGAGCGAGGCGCTGGTCAACGCCAACCTGCTGCGCATCGCGCGCGGCCGCACGATGGTCATCGTGTCGCACCGGCTGTCTTCGCTGACAGAGTGCGACCAAATCCTGGTTCTGGAGAAGGGCAAGGTGGCGGACATCGCGCCGCACCGTACCCTGCTCGAGCGCTGCACTGTCTATCGCCAGCTCTGGGCACAGCAGAACCGTCATCTCGACAGTCAAGGTCCCCGCCATGCCGCGCTCACCCCGACCCTCGTCCAAGGCGATTAGCACCGTCGTGGAGGACGGCAACGACCCCACGTTGCCGGTCATCCTCGAGTTTCAGATGCCGTCGACCACGATCACGTCGGCGCCGGTGCCGCTGGCGGCGCGCGGCATCGTCTGGATCATCGTCAGCATGTTCACGGCCGTCATCCTGGCGATGGGCACGATCAAGGTCGACCGCGTGGTCACCGCGCAGGGCCGCGTCGTGTCGCGCTCGCCGACCATCGTGCTGCAGCCGCTGGAGACCGCGATCGTGCGCTCGATCAACGTGCGCGAGGGCCAGGCGGTCAAGGCTGGCCAGGTGCTGGCGCAGCTCGATCCGACCTTCGCCACGGCGGACATGGGCGCGCTGGCGGCGCAGGTGGCACAGCTTCAGGCGCAGGTGTCGCGGCTGAAGGCCGAAGCCGACGGCCAGCCGTTCGCCTATAGCGGCACCGACCCGAACCTGGCCCTGCAGGCGGCGATCTTCGGACAGCGGCAGTCCGAATACACCTACAAGCTCGAGAACTACACGCAGAAGATCAACGGCATCGTATCGGCGATCGCCAAGGCGAACTCCGACGCGGCGGGATACCGGAACCGGCTCGAAGTGGCGAGCAACGTCGAGAAGATGCGGCGGGACCTGGAGAAGCTGCAGGTCGGCAGCAAGCTGAATACGCTGGCGGCGATGGACAATCGGGTCGAGATGGAGCGCAACCTGCGGGGCGCGGAGGAAGCCGCCAACAGCAGCCAGCGCGATCTCGCGGCGCAGGTCGCCGAGCGCGACGGCTATGTGCAGTCCTGGCACGCGGACATTTCCGAGAAGCTGGCCGACGCCGTGGGCAAGCTGTCGGATGCCCGCGAGTCGCTCAACAAGGCGCAGCTTCGCAAGCAGCTCGTGGAGTTGCGGGCCGAAAGCGACGCGACCGTGCTTGGTGTGGCCAAGGTATCGGTCGGCTCCGTCCTGCAGTCCGGCCAGCAGTTCATCACGCTGGTGCCGGCGGATGCCCCGCTCGAGATCGAGGCGAATGTCATCGGCCGCGACGACGGCTTCCTCAGCGTCGGCGATCCGGTCTCGATCAAGTTCGACGCGTTCCCGTTCATCCAGTACGGGCTCGCCTACGGCACCGTGCGCACCCTTAGTGCCGACAGCTTCTCCTCGCAGGATGAGCAGCGCAACCCGACGGGTTCGGTGCCCATCCCGAACGGCAGCGGCGATCTGTACTATCGGGCCCGCATCGCCGTCGATCGCGTCGATCTGCGCAACACGCCGGCTGACTTCCATGTGATGCCCGGCATGCCGGTGACCGCCGATATCAAGGTCGGCAAGCGGACCGTGCTGCAGTATCTGATGGGTCGCGTGCTAGGCGCCGCCTCGGAAGGGATGCGCGAGCCGTGAGAGCGACGTCGGTCATGGCCCGACAGGAGGGGGTGGCGTAACGGCATGGGTCTTCTCGACCGCTTGACAGTGCCGCTCTCTCCGGCCGCCGCCCTGCGAAGGGCGGTGCGGCTCATCGAACAGGGGAACGGCAAGCAGGCCTTTCCCTTGCTGACCCGAGCCGCGCGCGCCGGGATTGCCGAGGCGGAATACCGGGTCGGCCGCTGCTACCTGGAAGGCATCGGCGTGCCACCGAGCCGGACGGATGGGGCGCGATGGCTGGAGAAGGCGGCGAACCGGGGCTACGTCGAGGCGCAGGCGCAGCTTGCCACTCTGGCGATCCACGGGCTGACCGCAGGAGCGGAACAGGGAACCGGAGCGAACCTCTTCGCCGCCCCAGGTGCGGCGGCACCGGACTTCGAAACCGGCCTGCGCTGGGCGCGCAAGGCGGCCGATGGGGGCTCCGCCGATGGCCAGGCGGTGCTCGGGTACATCCTTACCTCCGGGCCGGAGTCGGTGCGCGACGCCGACGAGGCGCATCGCTGGTACGAACGATCGGCGACCGCAGGCTGCCCGCAAGGGGCACTCGGACTGGCGCTTTCGCTGGCCCGCAATGCTAACACTCCCGAGATTCAGGCGCAGGTGACGCAGAATCTGCGCAAGGCGGCGGACGCCGGCCTGCCGACCGCGCAATACCTGCTGGCCATGGTGACCGAGCGCGGCGGGGCAGGTCCGCCGGATCGCGCAGCGGCCATCCAGCTGTTCCGCCAGGCTGCCGAGAAGGGCAATCGCCCGAGCCAGGCGCGCTGGGGCATGGCCCTGATGCAGGGGATCACGGTCCCGGCGAACCCGGTCGAGGGCGAATCGTGGCTGCGCCGGGCGGCGCTCGCAGGCGATCCGGAGGCGGCGGCAGCGGTCGGCGACCTCTACGCCAAGGGCGGCAAGCTGCCGCCGAACTATGCCGAGGCCGCGATGTGGTTCCAACGCGCGGCGGAAGCCGGTCATCGCGGCGGCGCGCGTGCCCTCGGCATGCTGTGCCTGACCGGCGCCGGCGTGCCGCGCGACGCCGAGGAGGCGGCAAAGTGGTTCCGTCGCTCCGCCGAGGCCGGTGACCAGACCGCACGCGTCGATCTTGCGAACCTGCTGCTGAAGGGCCAGGGCGGCGAGGAGGATGCGATCCGCACGCGCGAGTGGTTCGAGAAGGCGGCCGCCTCGGGCGACCTCGTGGCGGCCTTCAACTTCGGCGTCTGCCTGGCCGAAGGGGTCGGCGTGGAGCGCGACGACAGGAAGGCGGCGGAGTGGCTGCGCCGCGCCGCCGATGGCGTGGTGAACGCCCAGGTACCGGTACGGCCGTATGCTGGTCGAGGGCCGTGGCGTGGACGCGAATCCGGAGGAGGGGCGCGGCTGGGTGAAGCGCGCCGCCGATGTCGGCATGGTGGAGGCCGAGGTCCTGCTGGCGGAGATGATGCTGACCGGCCGTGGCGGACCCAAGGATCACCCGGGTGCCTTCGCGCTGTTCGAGAAAGCCGCCGGCCGCGGCCATGTCGGCGCGATGTTCGCGATGGGCGCGATGCATGGCGGTGGGCAC
The DNA here is from genome assembly GCA_963812075.1 of uncultured Alphaproteobacteria bacterium. Classification (GTDB taxonomy): domain Bacteria; phylum Pseudomonadota; class Alphaproteobacteria; order Acetobacterales; family Acetobacteraceae; genus JAMXLO01. The sequence goes on along the minus strand of CAWETN010000007.1, from coordinate 127,905 downwards.
GAGTTCCCGACCGACCGGGCGAAGGCGCAGACCTGCTTCCAGGCCGCTGCCGAGCGCGGGCACGCCTATGCCCAGATGATGCTGGGCCGCTACCTCGCACGTGGCCTCGCCGGAGAACGCGACTTCGATCGCGCCCGTGTCTGGCTCGACCGGGCTCTCGCCCAGGGACTGCAGGAGGCCCGGAACGACCTGGCTGCCCTGCCCGTCACGACGGAGGTGCAGCAGGCGCAGTCGCAGGCCGCCGGCAACTGACCGGCCAGCCTGAGACAGCGTCACTCGCGCGCGACGCCTTCGAGCGCGGCCAAAGAGAGCTCGCGGCAGGCAACACGGCGCAGGCCTGTCGCTGGCTGGAGCGGGCTCATCGCCTCGCCCCTCGCGACCCGACGCTGACGCTCACCCTTGCCGCGGCGAGCCTCGGGCACGACGATAAACTAGCGTCCAAACTGTTCGCGGACCTCGGCGCCGAACACGACGTCCGCGAAGTCTGGCTTGGTCTGGCGACCGCCAGCCGGCGCCTGGGCGATCCCACGCGTGCCGCCGAGGCGCTGTCCCGGGCCCTGCAGCGGCATGTGGTCGATCCAGCCTTCATCGGGCAGGCCGACGCGATCGCGCGCGAAGCGGGGGCACCCGGCTGGTGCGGGCTGTCGGCGGAGGGAGAGCCGGTCATACGCCGCTCCCCATGCTGTCCGCATGCCTCACGCGGACCCCGCGCCGCCCCGCGCCGGCGTGGAAAGGCGTTCCTGGTCACGTCGCCCGATGGTCGCCACTTCCTAGGCAGCCCGATCGCGATCGACGCAATCCGAGCGACGGCCGGCTGCGTCGCGGTTAAGGATGGCGGGCTGGCGGGCTGGGCATGGTGTCCCGGCGACCCTGGCCGCGATCCGCTCCTGACGATCCGCCCCGTGCGGGGACATGGGACGATCACGCTGCTGGCGTCCGACATGGACGCGACGATCGATGCCGCCGGGTTGCTGGCCCGGCCACGCGGCTTCGTGGTCCCGGCGGCCGCGCTCGCCGGGATGCACGGTCCGCTGCGTGTGCTGGACGGCGACGGCCAGGACCTGCTCGGCAGTCCGCTCAGTCCGGAGGCCGAACGCCAGGCGGAGAAAGCCGCGAGGCCGGTGGCATTGACGATTTCCTCGAAGCCCCTGCGCGCATCGCCCCGCCGCCGGCCGCCAGTGGATGTCGTCGTGGCGGTGCACGGCGGAGCCGCCCGTACACTCGCCTGCCTGGACAGCGTGCTGGCCGATATCCGGCGGCCCAGCCGTCTCATCGTCGTCGACGACGCCTCGCCTGAGCCGGAGCTGACAACTGCACTGGCGGCGCTCGCCGGGCGAGGCCGCATCACGCTGCTTCGCCACCGCCGCAACCGCGGCTTCACCACCAGCGCCAATGCCGGCATGCGCGCCGCCGCCGGGCACGACGTGGTCCTGCTGAACAGCGACACGCTGGTTGCCCCCGGATGGTTGAAGGAGCTGCGGGCGGTCGCCTATGGCGCACCGGACATCGGCACGGTCACGCCGCTGTCCAACGACGCGACCATCCTGAGCTATCCCGATCCGGCGGGCGGCAACCCGGTTCCGGACCGCGCGGCGACTCAGCGCATCGATCGTCTCGCCAGGCGCGCGAACGGTGGCGGTGCGATCGACATACCGGTGGGCGTGGGTTTCTGTCTGTATATCCGGCGAGCCTGCCTGGATGCGGTAGGGCCGCTCCGCGCCGACCTGTTCGCCCAGGGCTACGGCGAGGAGAACGACTTCTGCCTGCGCGCGCGGCGGCTTGGCTGGCGGCATGTCGCCGCGACCGGCGCCTTCGTCGCGCATGTCGGCGGGCACTCGTTCGGCCATACCGCGCAGCACTCTTCGGAGGCGGAACGAAGCCCTGCTGGAGCGGCTGCACCCCGGCTTTGCCGACCTGGTCCGTGCCCACGCCCATGCCGATCCGCTGGCGGAGTCGCGGCGACGCCTCGACCTTGCCCGTTGGCGCGCGGAACGGCGCCGCGGCAGCCGGGCCGTGCTGCTGGTCACGCACGCCTCAGGCGGGGGCGTGGAGCGGCAGGTCGCGGTATCGGCCGCGAAATATCGCACACGAGGCGACCGGGTGATCGTGCTGCGGCCGTCCCGCTCGTCCGACGGCACCCGGTGCGTCAGCGTCGGCGAGGGGACGGACGGCGGATTTCCCAACCTGCGCTATCGCATGCCGGACGAGCTGGCCGCGCTGCGGCGACTGCTGGTCGGGGAGCGGCCGCGGCTGATCGAGCTGCACCATACGGTCGGCCATCATCCGGCGGTTCTGGAGCTGATCGGCCATCTCGACGCGCCGTACGACGTCCACGTGCACGACTACGCCTGGCTGTGCGGCCGGATCGCCCTGGTGGGGCCAAGCGAGCGCTATTGCGGCGAACCTGCAGTGGCGCGCTGCGAAGCCTGCGTTGCCGAGGCCGGGAACCTGATCGACGACGACATCTCGGTGGCCGCGCTGCGCGGTCGGTCAGCCGCTGTGTTGTCGGCGGCGCGCCGGGTGATAGTCCCATCCCACGACACCGCCGACCGGCTGCGGCGATATTTCCCCGGCATTCGACCCGTGGTGGAGCACCATGAGGACGATGGCGGATCCCCCGACCCGGCAGCGTACTCGGCCGTCAGCCCGTGCCGCGTCTGCGTCATCGGCGCGATCGGCATCCACAAGGGTTTCCAGGTCATCCTGGACTGCGCCCGCGATGCAGCGGACCGGCGCCTGCCGCTGGAATTCGTCGTCGTCGGCCATACCATCGACGATCGGGCTCTCCTGGCGACCGGACACGCGTTCATCACCGGCGGTTATGCGCCCGACGAGGCCGTCCCGTTGATAAAGGCTCAGAACGCTACGCTCGCGCTGCAGGCGTCGATCTTTCCGGAGACCTGGTGCCGGACGCTGGGAGAGGCCTGGCGGGCCGGTCTGCGCGTGGTGGCGTTCGACATCGGGGCGCAGGCCGAACGCATCCGCGGCACGGGACGGGGCGTTCTGCTGCCGCTCGGCATGCCACCGCATGCCATCAACGACGCGGTCCTGACGGTTTCGGGCGTCACGCGTCGACAGCGTCTTTGATTATAGCGTCGTCTGTGCAATTCCTCGCGCGAACCGTTCGATCGCCTATGCGCGCTGCAACCGAGAAGAGCGAGACCCGAATGTCTGATGTCGGCACCGCCGTTCCGAAGCCTCGAGCAACCCAGCCCGCGGTTCCCGCGGACTCCGGCCAGAATCGCGTCGCCGAGCTGCGGGTGTCGGGCCATCTGATGACGCTGGACACCGGCTTGTTCTGCGTATTCCAGGCGCCTGGTTCACCCCCGGCCGACGATCGCTCGGGGCTGCCCGGCGTGCGCATCTCGCTGCCGCCAGGCCCGGCCGGGCGGCCGGAGGCGGTGAGCATCAGCACGTTCCGCGGCGACGGCTGGATGAACAGCAGCGATGCAGCGGCGCTGATCCGGGTGGCCGAAGGGCCGGCGCAAATACTAGTGACCGTCTATCAGGCCCCGGCGGCCCCCGCGGAATCGGCGCCGCGGCTGCAGGTGATGCGGCTGGGCGGCGAAGCGGGCGCCGAGATGCGGGCGCCGCCGGCTGCCGCGAACGCCGCATCCGCCGACGTGGCCGACAGCGATATCGTGGCGCACGTGCACCGTGCCGGCGACGTTCCGGGCAAGACCGGCGAATGGGTCGGCACGCGGGGCAGCCGGCAGTGGATCGAGGGATTCAGCCTAGCCCCGGCCGATATCGTGCCACCGGCGGATATCGAATATCAGGCGGTGCTGGGCCGCGGCTGGATGTCGCCGTGGATCGAGGGCGGCAAGTTCTGCGGCAGCCGCGGCATGGCGTTGCCGCTGCTGGGCCTCAGGGTCCGCCTGAAGGGCGAGGCGGCGAAGACGCACGAATGCAGCTACGCCGCGACGTTCGTCGACGGCAGCTCGATCGGGCCGGTCCCGGCCGGCGAGACGTGCGAAGCCGAAAGCCTGGCCGCCCTGGAAGCCTTTCAGATCGTCATCCGCCGCCGGACACGCGAGGCGGCACGCAGCGGCGGACGCGCGCGCCCGAGCCCGCCCGCCGCGGAAAAGCCCGCGCCGCCGCAAACCCCGCGCACCGCGAGAGCCCCGGCGCGGCGATCGCGCTGAGCCGACCCCGCCCACGTCGATCCGCCAGTCAAGGTCGCGGCTTGAAATACCTGTTCGTCCACCAGAACTTTCCCGGCCAGTACCTGCACATCGTCCGACACCTGGTTGCGTCGCAGCAGCACGATGTCGTCTTCATCAGTGAGCCCAACAGCAATCGCATCCCGGGCGTGCGAACCGTGCCGTACGCAAAGCCGCGGCCGGCGGCGGCGGAGGCGCACATCGCAGCGCGCGAGCTCGACGGTGCCGTACGGCGCGCCGAGGCGGTGGCGCGCACGGCCGCCAACCTGAAGCAGCTGGGTTTCGAGCCCGATGTCATCATAGGCCATCACGGCTGGGGCGAACTGCTGAACATCCGCGATGTCTGGCCAGACGCACCGCTGGTCGGTTATCTGGAATTCTATTATCGCATCGACGGCGTCGATGTCGGTTTCGATCCGGAATTCCCGACGCCCGCCTGGGATCACCCCAGGATCCGGGCGAAGAACGCCGTGAACCTGCTGGCGCTCAACCTCGGCGCATGTGCGCAAACACCGACCCGGTGGCAGCTGTCCACCTATCCCGTGTGGGCGCAACCGCTGATCACCCTGCTGCCGGAGGGAGCGAACCTCGATGTGTGCAAGCCGAACCCGCAGGCGCGACGCCGCAACCTGAAGATCGGCGAAACCACGATCAGGCCGAGTGAGAAGCTGGTCACCTATGTCGCGCGCGATCTCGAGCCGTATCGCGGATTTCATGTGATGATGCGCGCAGTGCCGTATCTCCTGCGTACGCGCAAGGACATCCGCGTGGTGCTGGTGGGCGCCGACGGCGTCAGCTACGGCATCCCCCCAGCGGAGGGCACGTGGCGGGAGAAGCTGCTGGCGGAACTCGGCGATGCCATCGATCCGGCACGGGTGCTGTTTCCTGGCCGGCTTGACTATACGGCGTACCTGGCACTGCTGCAGCGCTCGGATGCGCATGTGTACCTGAGCTATCCGTTCGTCGCCTCCTGGTCGCTGCGCGAGGCGCTGGCGACAGGCTGCGTGGTCATCGGCAGTGACACGCCCACCGTGGCGGAGTTCGTGACCCACGATCAGAATGGCCTGCTGGTGCCGTTCCTCGACCCGAAGGCGGTGGGGGACGCCGTGCTCCGCGTACTGGAGGACGCATCGCTCGCGCGCCGGCTGCGCGAGGGCGCGCGTCATTACGCCGAGAAGCACCTGGCGATGTCCGACTGCATCGCTGCGTACGAGGCGCTGATCGCACGGCTGACGGGCTGCGGCTGAGCGCCGTCTTCGCCCGCGGCGCATGGGCGCGAGGTTGTGCGGGGCCGCTCATTCCTCCGCCGCCAGCAGGGCCGCCTGATCCTCCGCGGTCAGCGCGTCGATGAACTCGTCGAGCTCGCCTGCCATGACCCGGTCGATCTTGTACAAGGTCAGGTTGATGCGGTGGTCGGACACCCGACCCTGCGGAAAGTTGTAGGTTCGGATCCGCTCGGAGCGATCACCCGTGCCGACCTGAGCCTTGCGGTCGGCGGCGCGCGTGGCGTGCAGCGACGCACGCTGTTGCTCGTAGAGCCGTGCACGCAGGATCTTCATCGCCTTGGCACGGTTCTTGTGCTGGCTCTTCTCCTCCTGCATCGCGACCACGATGCCCGACGGAAGGTGGGTGATGCGCACGGCGCTCTCGGTCTTGTTGACGTGCTGCCCGCCGGCACCCGAGGCACGGTAGACGTCGATGCGCAGGTCGCCCTCGTCCACCTGCACGTCGACCTCCTCGGCTTCCGGCAGCACGGCGACGGTGACGGTGGAGGTGTGTATGCGTCCCTGGTTCTCCGTCGCCGGCACCCGCTGCACGCGATGGACGCCCGATTCGAATTTCAACCGGGCGAACACGCCGCGCCCGGTGATCTCGGCGATGCCCTCCTTCAGCCCACCCAGCCCGGTGTCGCCGTATTCCAGGATGTCCCAGCGCCAGCCGCGCAATTCCGCATAGCGCTGGTACATGCCGAACAGCTCGGCCGCGAACAGCGCCGCTTCGTCGCCGCCCGCGGCGGGACGCACTTCGAGGATGGCGGCCCGCTCGTCCGCGGCATCCTTCGGCAGCAGCGCGACGCGCAGCTCGTGCTGCAGCGACGGAATGCGCTCCTTCAGCTCGCGCAACTCGGCCTCCGCCAGCTCGCGCATCTCCGGATCCGCGAGCATCGCCTCGGCGTCCTCCTGCGCGTGCTCTGCGGCGCGCAGGTCGCCGATGCGTGCCACCACCGGCTCGATGTCGGCCAGTTCGCGCGACGCCTTCACGTAGGCCTCGCCCGACAGGCCCTGGGTCAGCATGTCGCGCAACTCGTCGGCGCGCGCGGCGATGCGGTCGAGCTTCAGCGCCAGGTTCATCGCAGCCGGCCGGCAAGCTCCGCGAGCGCCACCGCCTCCTGTTCGCCGGTCGCCAGGTTCTTCACCTGCGCCACGCCCTGCGCGATGTCGTCGTCGCCGATCACGACCGCGGCGCGCGCGCCGATACGGTTGGCACGCTCCATCCGCCGACGCAGATTGCCGCGATAGGCCATCTCGGCACGGATGCCGGCGCGCCGCAGCACCTGGAGGATGTCGAGTGCGGCGGCCTCCGCGGCCTCCCCCACCGGCACGACCGCAACCGGCTTCGGCGCAGGCGGCGGTGCCGCGAGCAGCATGGCAAGGCGCTCGATGCCGGCGGCCCAGCCGACCGCCGGCGTGGGCGGCCCGCCCATCTCCTCAACCAGGCCGTCATAGCGGCCGCCGCCCATCACTGTACCCTGGGCACCCAGCTTGGTGGTGACGAACTCGAACGCGGTGTGGCCGTAGTAGTCGAGGCCGCGCACGATGCGTGGGTTCTCCCGGTAGGGCACGCCGAAGCGGTCCAGGTGGGTCCGCAGCCGGGCGTAGAACGCAGCGGCGGGCTCGGTCAGGAAGCCGGCAATGGTCGGTGCGTTGGCGACGATGCGGCGGTCGCCTTCGTCCTTGGAATCCAGAATGCGCAGCGGGTTGCGTTCCAGCCGCGCCAGGCTGTCCTCGGAGAGGTCCGACCGATGCCTGCTGAAGTAGCTCACCAGCGCGGCGCGGTAGTCAGCGCGGCTCTCCTTGTCGCCCAGCGTGTTGATTTCCAGCACTGTCTCGCCGGCCACCCCCAGCGCCTGCAGGATATCCCAGCCGCAGGCGATCACCTCGGCATCGCCCAGCGGCTCGGCCGAGCCGATCAGCTCGACGTCTATCTGGTGGAACTGGCGGTAGCGGCCCTTCTGCGGCCGCTCGTAGCGGAACATCGGACCGGCGCAGAACACCTTCTGCGGCAGCGACTGGGTCAGCCCGTTGGTGACCAGGGCGCGGCAAATCCCGGCGGTCGCTTCCGGCCGCAGCGTGATCGCGTCGCCGCCGCGGTCCTGGAAGCTGTACATCTCCTTCGTCACCACGTCGGAGGTCTCCCCGAGCGTGCGGGAGAACACGCGGGTATCCTCGAAGATCGGAGTCGCCCACTCGTCGAAGCTGTAGGTGGCGGCGATCTGGCGGGCGGTGTCGATCACATGCTGGTGGCGGCGCTGGTCCTCGCCGATCAGGTCGTGGGTGCCGCGTGGCGGCTGGAGTTCGGAAGCCATGCGGCAAGCTAGCCGGACGCGGCCGGAAGGCAAGATCGGATAGGCGCGGTTGGACCTGGCCGATTGCTTTGCCTACGCGATGGCGAAGCACCACGGTAGGCCGCTGCTCTTCAAGGGCGATGATTTCGACAAGACGGATATCAACGACGAGGGTGACCCGTAGGTCGTCACGGGCTGACATGGCCCCGGAACTTCTCCGGCGGCCGGGTGCCCCATTGCGAGCGCAGCCCCTCCTCGGCCGGCACCAGGTTGCCGCCGTTGCGCACGTTCAGCCGGTCGGTGTCGGCCCAGTGCTCGTGTACGCGGCCCCAGGGATCGGCCCAGTAATCGTACACTTGGCTGCCCAGCAGGTGGCGGCCGATGCCCCACATGTGCTCGTACCTGCCCAGGCCGTTCAGGAACTCGTGGCCGATGAACACGTCGTCGATGTCCTGCACTTCGAACGAGAAGTGGTTGAGGCCGGCGCGCTCGTTCCTCATGCAGAAGAACGCGTGGTGGTCCACGTAGTCGTCGCCGGCGTCGATCCGGCTGAACTGGCCTATGATGTTGTCCTGCTCGCCGGCGAACACGTCGTCCGACTGGATCAGCCCCAGTGTCTCGCGGAACCAGCGCACCGTCTCCTGGTTGCGCGGCGATCCCAGAACGGCGTGGCCGATGCGCTTCACGCTGGAGGGGCCGGCGGCGAAGCGGATCACCTCGCCGGCGCGCTTCAGCGGCTCCACGCCCGAGTTGATCGGCTGGCGCACCACGTGGATCGGCTGCACCGGCTCGATCCCGTGGACGATCTCGATCGTGTAGCCGTTCGGTTCGGCAAGGCGGACACGCCGTCCGCCGCCGGGCTCATCGAGCGTCTCGATGCCCGAGGCGCCCGGCAGTCTGGCCGCCGCCCGCAGTTCGTCCTCGCTGCCCACCGCCCAGGCGAAGCCGATGAACTTCGGATCGCCCTTCTCGGTGACGTGGATGTGGTGCACCGGATCGGTGCCGCGCATGTACAGCGCCGTTGGTGTGCGTGCCGCGCGCACCATGCCGAACGCGGTGAGGAACGCCTCCTGTGCGTCGAGGTCCGGCGAGCGGAGCCGGCCATATGCAAGATCGCGCACCTTGAAGCCTGCCATGGTCACCCTCCCGGTTTGCTGCATGCATCCGCGCCGAGCGTGGCGTGATCGCCGGCTTCCCGCAAGCCGATGTCGAAAGCAATGCAGTCCGCCAGCACGTGCGCCCTGAAGCCCGGGTCCACGATGGCCAGATCGACGATGTCCACCTTGTAGGGCAGGTCCGACTCAGACAGCGCCTCGGCGATCCGTCCGATCAGGTCCGGGTCGAGCGGCCGCACCCATTCGAGCGCCAGATCGAGGTCGGAGTAGCGCCGTGCACCGCCATGCGCGCGCGATCCGAATATGCATGCGCGTGCGTCGGCCGGCAGGTGCGCGCGCAGCACCGCGCGCAGTAAGCGCACGTGATCCTCCCGCATGTCGAGCACCGACATCATCCGAGCCGCGCCTGCAGCTGGTCCCGGAGAAACGCGGCTTCCGACATGAACTCCGGTGTGATCGCGACGACCTGCTGGGCCGCGGCCGCCGAATACGTATGGCTGCTACGTGCCCGCATGTCGCGGAAGCGGCGCCGCGCCGTCCAGTCGCCGCGCAGCAGCCCCTGGTCGTCGCCGCTGCGGACCAGATCCTGGAACGACATGCTGTCGTAAGCATCGGGCGAAGGCGCGATCATCCGCAGATAGCGCCGCAGCATCCGGTGGCTGAGTTCGTAGGTGAATTCGAACCGCTGAATCAGGCCGTCCCGCAGCTGTTCGTCCGCCGGCTCCCGCCGGTGCCGTTCGAGCCCCTGGCGCGGGCGTTCAATCGCGTTGACGAAAGCGCTTATGTCGAGCTCTGTGCCGAGACTCCGTCATTCACTCGGCCGCCAGCTTCTCCGCCTCCTGCGTCGCCTTCAACTCGGCGGCCTTCGCCTCAACCAGTTCGACGATGTGGTCCACCATCTCGCGGCCGTCGATCGTGTGGTCGGTCTTGCCCGCCCGATAGATCATATGCCGGCCGTTGCCGCCACCGGTCAGGCCGATATCCGTCATCAGCGCCTCGCCGGGGCCGTTCACCACGCAGCCGATGATCGACAGGGTGATCGGTGTCTCGATATGCGCCAGACGATCTTCCAGGACCTGCACCGTCTGGATCACGTTGAAGCCCTGCCGCGCGCAGGACGGGCAGGAGATCACCTTCACTCCGCGGTGGCGGATGCCCAGCGCCTTCAGCAGGTCCCAGCCGACCCGCACCTCCTCCTCCGGCTCGTCCGACAGCGACACCCGCAGCGTGTCGCCGATGCCGGCCCACAGCAGCGAGCCCAACCCGACCGCCGACTTCACCGTCCCCATCCGGCGTCCACCCGCCTCGGTGATGCCGATATGCAGCGGGTGGTCACACACCTCCGCCAGCTGCTGATAGGCGGCCACCGCCAGGAACACGTCGGACGCCTTCACGCTGATCTTGAAGTCGTGGAAGTCGTGTTGCTGCAGGATGTCGGCGTGGTAGAGCGCGCTCTCCACCAGCGCCTCGGGGTTCGGCTCGCCGTATTTCTCCAGCAGGTGCTTTTCCAGCGATCCGGCGTTCACCCCGATGCGCATCGAGCAGCCGTGGTCGCGGGCGGCCCTGACGACCTCCTTTACCCGTTCCTGGCTGCCGATGTTGCCGGGGTTGATCCTGAGGCAGGCGGCGCCGCTGTCCGCCGCCTCGATGGCACGCCTGTAATGGAAGTGGATGTCGGCGACGATCGGCACGTTCACTTCGCGCACGATGTCCTTCAGCGCCAGCGCGCTCTCCTGGTCGGGGCACGACACCCGCACGATGTCCACACCAGCGAGTTCCGCCCGCCGGATCTGTGCCACCGTACCTTCAACATCGGTGGTCAGCGTATTGGTCATCGTCTGCACCGTGATCGGCGCACCATCGCCCACCGGCACGCGCCCGACGTACACGCGGCGCGACTTCCGCCGGATGATCTCCTGGTACGGCCGATAGCTCATGCGTGGGTCTCCGTTCTGCCTTGCGGTAGAATGGGGCTTCCGCCGCCGCGCCGCTACTGGGGATTGGCGCGCTGAGCGGTGGCCGCCAGCTTGCCGTCCCTGATCAGGTCGGGGTCCAGCGGCAGGTCGCGCCGCACCGCGCCGCTGCCGCCCAGCGATGGCGACGCCACGCCGTCAACGAGCAGGTCGGTGCCGCCCGCGTTGCCCGTCGTCAGCAACAGGTTCGGCCTGGCCGGCACGTCCCAGGTCTCGCCGGAATGCAGCGTGCGGTTCAGCAGCACAGCTCCGGCGCGGTCGCGCACCTGCACCCATGCGTCGGCGTTGGCGCGCAGAACGATCCGCATGGCCCCTGCTGCCGGAACGGGCGGGACCGAGGCCGCCGCCGCCGAACTCGGTGAAATGGCCGGAATGGGAGGCGCCTCGGCCTGCTGCGCGGGCGGCTCGGTCGGGGCAGGCACCGTTGCGACAACGGCCGGCGGCCGGTTGCTCGGTGCCCGCACGGCCTGCTCGGCCAGCGGGGCCAGGCGCTGCGGCACCTGCAGACTGGTCTCCGCCGGTAGCCTGCCTTCGCCCGACAGCCGGTACCAACCGGCATAGGCGCCGACCGCCAGCACGAGGCCGAGCAAGACAACAGCCCCCGCCGGCACGCCCCGTTCCGGCGCCGGCACGGGGAAGGTCAGCCGCGTCTTGCGGGTCACCGCTTCCGCCTCGGCCTTGAACCGCCTCGCCGCCTCGTTCGCATCGAGGCCAAGCATCTGCGCATAGGTTCGGACGAAACCAAGCGCGTACGCGTTCCCCGGCAGCGCGTCGACCCGTCCCGCCTCCAGCGCCTCGAGGTGCTGCAGGCGGATGCGCAAGGCGGCAGCTACGTCTGGTAGTGACCAACCCACCCGCTCGCGCGCCGCGCGCAGGTCATCGCCCGCGCGTCGTGCAAGAGGCAGCGCCTCAGGTTCCTCGTTCGATCTGCGATCCTGCAACTCGGCGCGCCCCGACCCTGCAAGCTGGTTGCCGGCCTAACGTTCCGCAGCTTGCCTTGGTTTTCTGCCGGAGTCGAAATCGTCATTCAACCTATACGGGAACTTCTCGCGTTAAACGGGCAGCCCGTGTTCCCGCGCCCACACATTGATCGGCTCGCGCAGGCTGGCCGAGCCCGAGGCGCTGCGACGGATCGCCGCCAGTACCGGACGGAATGCGCCGAGGTCGAGCTGCGCCAGCAGCGCCTTGGTCGGGAGGATGCCCGATGCCGGCATGGAGAGGCTCGTGAACCCGAGACCTACCAGGGCCAGAGCCTCCAGGGGCCGCGACGCCGCCTCGCCGCACAACGACACCGGCACTCCCGCCCCACCCTTGGCAGTCGCCGCCGCCCGCAACAGGTACTCGAGCAGACTCAGCACGGGCTGCGACAGCAGGTCGTAACGGTTGAACAGAGACGGCGAGCCGCGATCGGCCGCGAACAGGAACTGCAGCAGATCGTTCGAACCGACCGAAACGAAATCGACCTCGCGCAACAATTCATCCAATTGCCACATCAGCGCAGGCACTTCGAGCATGGTGCCGATCGACAGCCGTTCGGGTGCCGGGCGCACGCGCCGTGCCTCGGCCAGCAACAGCGACCTTGCGGCGCGGAATTCCGCCACGGTGGCGACCATCGGAAACATCACCGACAGCTTCCGGCCGCCGGCCGCCAGCAGCAGGGCCCGCAGCTGCCGCCGCAACAGCGCCGGCCGGTCCAGCCCGATGCGCAGCGATCGCCAGCCCATCGCCGGGTTCTCCTCCTGCGGCGCGTCGCCCGGCAGGAGTTTGTCGGCACCCAGGTCCAGCGTGCGGAACAGCACCGGCCGCCCGGCTGCGGCATCCAATACACGCGCGTAAGTTGCAGCCTGTTCCGCCACGTCGGCGATCGCGCCGCGCGCCAGCATGCCGATTTCGGTGCGGTACAAGCCGATGCCCTCTGCACCCGTGGTGTCGAGCTGCGCCACCTCCATCGTCAGCCCGACATTCAGCATCAGACTGATCCGGCTGCCGTCCGCGGTGGTCCCCGGCCGATCGCGCAGCGGTGCCCAACCCGCCTCCAGCTCGGTCCGCGCCGCGAGTTCCCGGAGATAGGTCGCCCTGACCTCCGCCTCGGGGCGCAGCACCAGCTGGCCGTCGTCGCCGTCTACCACCGCCTCATCGCCCGGCTCGGCGGATTCCAGCATGCCCCGGGTGCCACCGACCGAGGGCAGGCCCAATGCGCGCGCCAGGATCGCGGCATGGCCCGCGGGGCTTGCCTCCTCCACGGCGACCCCGCCGATGCCGGCGGCGTGCCAGTCCAGCAACTCCGCCGGTCCGAGCCGCCGGGCCAGCAGGATGGCACCGGGTGGGACGTTGGGACGCGGCTGGTCGCCGGCGAGTGCGCCGAGCAGACGGCCGGCCAGATCCTCGAGATCGGCGAGCCGTTCGCGCAGGTAGGGATCGGTGATGCGGCGCATCCGGTCGTGCACCGCGCCGGCCACACGCTGCACCGCCGCCTCGGCCGACAGGCCACCCCGGATCACCTCCTCGACCCGCCTGATCCAGCCGGCATCGGTCGCTACGAGACGGTAGGCCTCGAGGACCTCGCGCGACGCAATGCCATCGGCGCCGCTGCGCAGCCCGTCGGGCGCGCTGGCGATCAACTCGTCCACACCCTGCTGCATGCGCTGCGTCGCGTCGTGCAGCCGAGCCAGCTCGGCATCGGGATCGTCCGCCAGCAGCCGAAGCGAGTGGTGGCGCCGCCCGTGCAGCACCACCGGCCCGATAGCGATGCCGGGGACCAGCGTGGCTCCCGAGAACACCCGTGGCACCGTCGCCGCAACCCCCTCGCCGCCGGCGCCGTCCGTGGCGCCGGCCGAGGCCAGCAACTCGGCCACCAGCATCGCCACCGTCTCGACCTCGTCCACCTCCTCGTCCGAGTAATTCCGCGGATTGCGGTTGTGTACGGCGACCACGCCGAGAGTCCGCCCGGCGCGCCGCACCGGAACGGCCAGCATGGAGGCGAAGGCCTCCACGCCGGTCTCCGGCCGGTTGGTGAAGGCAGGGTGGCTCTGCGCGTCCGGCAGGTTCATCACCCGGCCGGTGGCGGCGCACAGGCCGACGATACCCTCGCCGAAACGGATGCGCGTGCGGCCGATCGCCTGCGGGTTCATGCCCTCGGTAGCGACCAGCTCCAGGATCTCGCCGGGCCGGGTGGCGAACACCGAGCAGGCCTCGCTGACCAACTCGACCGCCACCAGGTGCATGAGTTCCTGCAACGGCGCCGACCCGTGCGCCATCGTCTCGCGCAGCCTGGCCAGCAGCCTGCGGGGCGCCATCATCGTCAGGGCTCGCGGGGCATCATCCGCCAACCCGCTGGCGCTCCATCAGCGCGGCGACGGCCTGCCCCACCAGTTCGGCGATGATCACCGCCGTCGGGCTCTCGGCCGTCACCATGCCGACCGACTGCCCCGCCATGACCGAGCCGCTCTCGATGTCGCCGTCGATCACCGCACGCCGCAGCGCGCCCGCCCAGAAATGCTCGATCGCCAGCTGGGCGGCGTCCTTGGTCAGCTCGCCCGCCTCGAACCGGTCACGCGTTTCGGCCTGGAAGCGCAGGAAGCGCCTGACCCCTTCGTTGACCAGTCCGCGCACCGGGATGACCGGGAATCTCTCGTCGAGTTGCACCGACGGCACTGCGTCGCGCGCGGCGGCGCGGATGAAGGCGCGCTTGAAGTTGGGATGGGCAATCGAACTCGCTCGCGGCGGCGAAGCGCGTGCCGAGTTGAGCGCCGGCCGCGCCCATGTCCAGCAGGGCGAGGATCGCCTCGCCGCGCCCCAGCCCGCCGGCGACGAACACCGGCACATCCTTGATCTGCGGCAGGATCTCCTGCGCGAGCACCATCAGCGACACCGGCCCGATATGGCCGCCCGCCTCGGACCCTTCGATGACCAATGCGTCCGCGCCGGAGCGGACCAGCCGCTTCGCCAGCACCAGCGCCGGGGTGAATGCGATCAGCCTCGCCCCGCCGTCCTTCACCGCGCGCACCGCGCCGCCGGGCGGAATGCCGCCCGCAAGCACGACGTGACCCACCCGTGCCTCCAGGCAGACCCGGATCAGATCGTCGAGCCGCGGATGCATGGTGATCAGGTTCACGCCGAATGGCTGTTCGGTCAGCGCCTGGGTGCCGGCGATCTCGGCCGCCAGCATGTGCGGCTCCATCGCCCCGCAAGCGATCACGCCGAAGCCACCGGCATTGGAGATTGCCGCAACCAGGTGCCGTTCGCTCACCCAGCTCATCGCCCCGCCCATGATCGCATAGCGACAGCCCAGGAAGGCCGTACCGCGCGACCACAGCCGGTCGAGTTCCGCCTGGGCGGCGGTCCGGGCGACGTCGGGCGTGGCGATGTCAGGCGGCATCGAGACCGTAGGCGGTGTGCAGCGCGCGCACCGCCAGTTCGGTGTATTCCGCGGCCACCAGCACGCTCACCTTGATCTCGCTGGTGGAGATGACCTGGATATTGATCGCCTTGTCGGCGAGCGCGCGGAACATCGTGTTGGCCACGCCGGCGTGGCTGCGCATGCCGACGCCGACCACGCTGATCTTGGCGACATCGGGATCGGCCAGCACTTCGGAAAAACCGATCTGCGACTGCGCCTCGGCCAACGTCGCGCGGGTGCGCGGCAGGTCAGTCTTGCTGACCGTGAAGGTCATGTCGGTCATGCCGTCGGCCGAGACGTTCTGCACGATCATATCGACATTGATGCTATGTTCGGAAAGTGCGCCAAATACGGCGGCCGCGATCCCCGGCCGGTCGGGTACCCGCCGCAGCGTTATCTTGGCGTCGTCGCGCGAGTAGGCGATGCCGGATACCGTCTCTTTTTCCACGATCTCGTCCTCATCCACCACCAGCGTGCCCGGAACGTCCTCGAAGCTCGACAGCACCTGCACCCGCACCCGCTCGTTCATCGCCAGCTCGACGCTGCGGGTCTGCAGCACCTTGGCGCCGACCGAGGCCAGCTCCAGCATCTCCTCGTAGCTTATATGGGCGAGCTTGCGCGCCCGCGGCACGATGCGCGGATCCGTGGTGTAGACGCCATCCACGTCGGTATAGATGTCGCAGCGGTCAGCGTGCAGCGCGGCGGCCAGTGCCACGGCGGACGTGTCGGACCCACCGCGGCCCAGCGTGGTGACGCGGCCGTCCGGGCCGATGCCCTGGAAGCCGCTCACCACCGCGACCTGGCCGGCCTGCATGCGGCGGATCAGCTCGGCGCCTTCGATGCCGGCGATGCGCGCCTTGCCGTGTGCGTTGTCGGTGCGGATCGGAATCTGCCAGCCTTGCCAGGATCGGGCCTCGACACCCGTCTCCTGCAGCGCGATGGAGAGCAGCCCGGTGGTCACCTGCTCGCCGGTCGCTACTACCGCGTCGTATTCGCGCGCATCGTGCAGCGGCGACAGGCCCTGGCACCAAGCGACCAGTTGGTTGGTGACGCCAGCCATCGCTGAGACCACGACGGCGACCTCGTTGCCCGCCTCAACCTCGCGCTTGACGCGGGCGGCGACGTTGCGGATGCGGTCGAGGTCGGCGACCGAGGTGCCGCCGAACTTCATCACGATGCGTGACATGGGCGCCAGTTGCCAGTGGCCGGTTCCCGGTGGTCATACTGGCGCGGCGCAGCAGGGGCAACCATTCTGGGCATGTCGGTTTTGCACGCAGAGGTTGCAAAGTTCAACGCGCTGGCGGCGGGGTGGTGGGACCCGGACGGGCCGATGCGGCCGCTCCACCGGATGAACCCGGCGCGGGTGGCCTGGATCGTGCAGCGGACGGGGACCATGACGTCTCCCCCTCCCCTTGCGGGAGTGGACAGGGGGGAGCGGGGGGCGGCTGGTCTTCGGCCCCCTCCCCCCACCCCCCTCGCGCAAGGGAAGGGGCAGAAGCTGGGGCGCCTGCTGGATGTGGGCTGTGGCGCCGGGATCGCATCCGAGGCCTTCGCTCGCTGCGGCTTCTGCGTGCTGGGGATCGACGCCGCCGGCGGAGCCATTGAGGCGGCGCGCGCCCACGCGGAGGGGCAGAACCTGCCGCTAACCTACCGCGCCGGGACTGCCGAGGACCTGACGGCGGAACAGGCACGGTTCCCAGTCATCACCGCCCTGGAGGTGATCGAGCACGTGCCCGACCCCGAGGCGTTCCTGGCGACGCTCGCCACGCTGCTGACGCCCGGCGGCAGGCTGTTCCTCTCCACCCTCAACCGCACGCCCCGCTCCTTCATCGCCGCCAAGGTCGGTGCTGAATACCTGCTTCGCTGGCTGCCGATCGGCACACATGACTGGCGCCGGTTCATCACCCCGCCGGAACTGGGCACCATGCTGCGGCGGGTCGGGCTGCGGGTGACCGACGCTGCCGGCCTGGTGACCGACCCGCTGACCGGCCGCTGGAGCAGCGGTCGGGATCTGTCGGTCAATTATCTGCTCGCCGCCGCGGGCTGATCAGCCGTCGGCACGCGGCACCCAGGGGATCCGGGAGACCTCGATCCCCTCCTCGGCCAGGGCTTCAGCCTGCTCCGGGCTGGTCTCGCCATAGATGCCGCGCTTGTCGCTCTCGCCGCGATGGATCTTGCGCGCCTCATCGGCAAACTGCGGACCGACATAGTCGCAGTGCTTCTCGACCTCGGCCCGCATGCGCTGCAGCATGGCCCGGACCTGCGCGGGCATCGGGCCACCCGCCACTGCAGCCTGGGGCTGTGGCGGCTGCGGGGTCGCGACCGGCACCGGCAGCGCCTCGCGGGTGGCAACCGCAGGACGCATCAGCGCTCGCTCCACCTTGGTGTCGCCGCAGTGCGGGCATTCGACCAATCCGCGCTTGGCAAGCCGGTCGAAGGCGGCGCTGTCCTTGAACCAGCCGTCGAACGCGTGGTCCTGGCTGCAATGCAGGTCGTAATGGATCATGGCGTATCCCAGATGGCCAATTCTGGCACTCGCCGCAAGTGAGTGCCAGCGGATTGCGGCAACAATGTCGCTATCCCGCCTGCAGCAGCGGATCGAGGCTTCCGGCGCGGTCGAGCGCCACCAGCTCGTCGCAGCCGCCGATATGCCGGCCGCCGATGAAAATCTGCGGCACCGTGGTGCGTCCGCCGGAGCGGCGGATCAACTCCTCGCGCTCGGCGGAGCCATGCGGCGCGTCGATCTCGCGGAACGCCACGTGCTTGCCGCTGAGCAGGTGCACGGCGCGCGCGCAGTAGGGACACCATGGCTGAGTGTAGATTTCGATCTCGGGCATCGAGGACTCCTTCCCGTTACAGAATCGGGATTTGGAGCCGACCGCGCAAGGTGCCCGCAGCGCCGCCGCCGGTCAGCGCCCTGCCGCACGCCTTCGCAGGATCTCCAGCATCGCGTCGAGGCCGAGAATGTAGGAGTGCATCCCGAAGCCGGTGATCACCCCTTCTGCCACATCAGACAGGACGCAGTGGATGTTCCGCTTCGCGATACTGCTGATGTGCACTTCGACGTAGGGCAGCGCCGCGCCCTTGATGCAGTCCTTCAGCGCAAAGCCTGCATAGGTGAAGCCAGCCGGATTCATCACCAGACCGTCGACACCTTCAGCGGCGGCCTGATAGATGCGATTGATCGCCTCGCCTTCGACGTTGGTGTAGAAGATCTCCAGCCGATAGCCATGGTCCTGCGCGTGGCGCTGCAGGATGGCGTCGAGTTCGGCCGGCGTCGTCGAACCATAGATTGCCGGCTCGCGCCGCCCGAGATAGGTGAGATTGGCGCCCTGCAGCAATAGTATCCTGGTCACGGCGTCTCCTCCCCCTTTGGCCGCTACAGCGGGATCGCCAGCAGCGTGTCGATGCGCGAACTGTCGCACACCACGACGCGCTCGGCGAAGCGCAGCGTGCCGCCGTCGTCGCGCACCCGGTCGAGGTAGACGCCGGCAGCGAACAGGTCCATCCGTCCGTCGCGCATGGTGCGCACCACCAGGAACGGCGTCTCCGCGGTGATCGCCTCGCCCGGCTGCAGCGCCGGCATGCCGACGATGTGGCGGTAGCTCTGGCGTTCATAGATATTGGCCTGACGCAGCGCCGCGACGCGATCGGTCAGCATGGCGCGCGAGTCGGCGTAGATCAGGCCGGCGGCGTAGCCGCGCCGATGATTGTCGGCACTTGTTATCCGGTAGAGGCACTGTTCCAGGAACAGCCCGGGCCACTCCTCCAGCCGGTCGGCGTCGATGCAGCCGGCATAGCGCGTGTTCAGCGCCGATAGCCGGAACAGCGTCTCGGCGCCGTCCATCACAGCGCCATATGCATGCGGTACGCCTTCCAGAAGCCGCGCACCGACGCCTCGGTGGCGCGCGTCTCCTGCGTCTCGGCGCCGGCGCCGCCCATCTCGACCACCGACGCTTCGTCCGCCGCCGCGGCGATGCCGCGCTGCACGAAGCCGCCGACTGCACCGTCCTCCATCGACACATAGCCGGCCGGCCCCACCAGGTTGTTCTGCTTCAGCCGGTGCGCGCGCAGCCCCGGCGAGTCGTCGACAAAGCCCAGATAAGTCCAGTTGAGATCGGTCGCGTCCACGCTGCGCGGCACAATCTGACGCACCGCGATCGCGTTGTGCACCTGCTGGAGAATGAAGCCCGGGAAGATCGACAGGATCTGCAGCTGGATGTCGTCGTGGAATTCGTCGTGCATGCCGAGCAGACTGGGATCGGCGAGGCGGAACTCCTCCCGTTCCGAGCGCAGGCCTTGATAGCTGGCGTCCGGTCCCTTCGGCGGCGCCAGCGTGGCCGACGCGTGGTGCTCGCCGGTCTCGCTCACCAGCACGCCGCCGCCGGACGACAGGCGGGTGATGCGGAAGGTGGCGAAGAACAGGTGCAGCAGGCTGGCGTGGTAGGTGTCGCGCACATTCTCGAAGTAGAGCTTCCAGTTGTTCGGCAGCGCCTGGGTGAAGCGGCCGATCACCTCGAGCCGGCGATTGCCCAGCACGCGGCGCACGCGGCCGACGATCTCGGGGCCGAGCCAGGTCTCGAAGTCGGGAGCATCGGGCGACAGCGAGCCGAACACCATGCCGCAGAATGTGGTCACGCGAAGCTTGCGCGGGCCATGCCGCGACATGTCGAAGTCGGCCGGCATGCCGCCGCGGCCGTTGACGCCGCGGGCGAAGGCGATCGAGCGCAGGTTGCCGCGCAGGTCATAGCGCCACGAGTGGTAGACGCACTGGAAGTCCTTCACCGAACCGCCGTCGTCCAGGCAGATCAGCGCGCCGCGATGCGCGCAGCGATTCTCGAAGGCGCAGAGTTCGCCGTCCTCGGCGCGCGCCACCACGACCGGCATCGCCCCCACGAAGGTGGTGCGGTAGTCACCGATGTTGGGCAGATCGGTCTCGAGGCAAAGGTAGTTCCATACTGGCCCCTCGAACAGCCGCTTCTGTTCCAGCGCGAGGACGTCGGGGTCGGTGTAGAGCCAGTACGGGATGCGCGTGAGCCCTGGCGGCCAGGCACGGTCAGCGACTACATCCATCGACGTGGCCTCCTCAGTTGAGCCTTGGGTCCGGCACGCGCGCTGCCGCCAGAACATCGACGGAAGCCGCACCCGCGGCAAGCAGCACGGCGGCGCAGGCGTTGGCCGTGGCGCCGGACGTCATGACATCGTCGATCAGCAGAATGCGTCTGCCGCGGACACGCCCTGAGCGCGACGGCCGCACCGCGAACGCTCCCGCGACTTCCGCCACCCTCTCCTGTGCCGACTTCTCGCCGAGCGATGCCGTGGCGCGGCGGCGGACCAGCGCGTCGGGCACGCACGGACGCTGTGCGATGCGCCCGACCGCCTTCGCCAGCACCGCCGCCTGGTTGTAGCGGCGCCGGAACAGCCGGCCGCGGTGCAGCGGCACCGGTACCAGCAGGTCCACCTCGCGCAGCAGCGCCGCGCCGGCCCGCGCCATGTGCGGCGCCAGCACGGTGGAAAGCTCGGTGCGATCGGCGTGCTTGAACGGCAGGATCAGCCGCCGCCCCTGCGCGTCGTAGCGCAGCGCGGCGCGCGCCCGACCGAACACCGGCGGCACCGCACGGCAGCCGGGGCAGAGATGGTCGCCGCCGCCCAGCGCGGCGTTGGCGAACGGCACGCCGCAGCGTGCGCAGAACGGCTCGGTGATGAAGCCGGTCCGCCGGAAGCAGTCGGGGCACAGCAGCCCGGGCGCATCGACCGTGGCGTCGCAGGCGGGGCAATGCGGCGGCAGCAGCAGGTCGAGCAGCGCGCGACCGGCGCGCCACGCGAGGTCAGTGACCGGAAGATGCCTCGCCAACACCGAACGCCACCGTGTCGTCGCGCCTGATCTGGTTGGCCAGCTCGATCTCCCACGTAAGGTAGGCGTTCATCGCCTCCTCCACGCCCGAGTTCCGGTCGTAGGCCCGCAGGTAGCTGTCGATACAGGCTTCGTCCGGCGGGGTGCTGCGATCCTTCACCAGCGGACGGCCGAATGCGTGCCAGGCGTCGGTGCCGCCCTCCAGCACCTTCACCTCCGCATTGCACAGCCGTTTCACCTCATCGACCGCCAGCCGCGCGGCGATGCCGTCGGGCGAGGTGATGACGGCGTGCCTGGCCGCGGCAAGTTGCGGCCGCAGTCCGGCGAGGCGCGTCCGTACCCCCCAGAGCGCGCCGGGGATGTGGCCCTCGCGGAAATCGATGCTGCGCGCGAGGTCGATCACCACCGTCCCCGCGCCGCTGTCGAGCAGCGCAACCAGACCGGTGACGTCGATCGTCGGCACTTGGGCGGCGAGTTCCGGCACCGCTACACGCTCACGCCCGGTTGTGCGGATCGCCTCCAGCCCGCCCTCCACGACGAACACGTCGCGATGGCCCATCTGGCGCAACCACGCCCCGGCCATGCGGGCGCGCACACCGGTGTCGTCCACCAGCACGATGCGGGCGTTGCGCACGCCGACCCACTGGTCGGTCGCCTGCACCAGCTGGCCGCCCGGCGCGCTGATGCTGCCAGGCCGATGGCCGGCGCGGTATTCCATCGGGTCGCGCACATCAAGCACATAGAGTGTGCGGTCGGGATCCTCCTCGAAGCGCGCCAGGTCGATCGTGCCCATCACCCCGACGCCCAACTCTTCCGCGAACGCCTGCGCCCGCTGCAGCGCGGAGGCGGCGGTCTTCGGCGTGCCGGGCGGCGAACTTCTCCGTGCGGCCGCGGTCGCAGCGGAAGCCGGCCAGTTCCCAGCCCATCGTGCCGTTGCGCAGCGCGACGACCTTGTTGGGGATGCCGGCGCGGCGCAGGCTTTCGGCGCCCATGATGCTGCGCGTGCGCCCGGCGCAGTTCACCACCACGAGCGTCTTCGGATCCGGGGCGATGTCGCCGATGCGGTAGACCAGTTCGCCGCCCGGCACGCTGACGCCGGTCGGGATCGACATGCGCACGAACTCCTCGTGCGTACGGCTGTCGAGCACCACGATATCCTGCTTGGAATCGATCCAGGACTTCAGTTCCGGCGGATCGACACTCTCGGTACCGTAATGGTGCTCCACCCATTCGCCGAACGCCTTCGAACGGCACATTGACGCCGAGAACAGCTCGTAGCCCGCCTCCGCCCAGGCCTTGGTGCCGCCGTCCAGCACGGCGACGTCGGTGCAGCCGATGCTTTCGAGCCACGCAGCCAAGTCCTCCGCGACGCCGCGGCCGTCGTCCACGCAGCAGATGCGCACGGCGAGGCGCGGCAGCAGCGCGCGGGCGCGGATTTCGCGCTTCCGAGCCAACGCGCAGGGTACCGCCCAGAACAGATGCGAGGTGCCGAACTCGCCGTCCTCGCGAGCGTCCAGCAGAGCGAGTTCCCGGCCGTCGAGTAGCCAGGCATGCAGGGTCTTCGCGTCGATGCGGGTCATGGCGACCTCCGTGCCGCAGCCTAGGCGCCGCGGTGAACGCTTGGCAACGATTGGCGTCGGGCGCACACGGAGGTGATGCAGCCCAGAGGTGTTCGACCGCCGTGCCGTACGCCGTCACCGCGAGCGTGCCGCCCGCTCCGTCGGCCTGGTCGCGGATGTGCTGCGCGATGCGGCCGAACGGCTGCTCGATCGGCTGGACGATACAACGCGGCGGTTCACGCAGGCTCTCGATGTCGGCGGGCGCGGCGTGGTGGCGCCGCTGCTGCGGGAGCGTGGCATCGAGGTGGTGAGCTGCGACCTGTCGCCGGCCATGGCGGCGCTGAACGGCGGGCCGGCGGTGGCGGCGGACGAAGAGTTCCTGCCATTCGGTCCGGGCAGTTTCGACCTCGTGGTGGCGAGCCTGTCGCTGCACTGGGTGAACGACCTGCCCGGCGCGCTGATCCAACTCCGCCTCGCGCTGCGGGCGGGCGGGCTGCTGCTGGCCAGCCTGCCCGCACTGGGCACGTTGCAGGAATTGCGCCGCGCGCTGACTGAGACAGAGGTGTCGCTGACCGGCGGCGCGGCGCCGCGCGTGTCACCGTTCGCCGACCTGCGCGACTGCGCCGCGCTGCTGCAGCGTGCCGGTTTCGCACTGCCGGTGGCGGACGTGGAGGACGTGCGGCTGCTCTACGCCGATCCGCTCAGGCTGCTGCGCGACCTGCGTGCGGCGGGGGAAACGAACGCGCTGCGCGAGCGTGACCGGCGGACGCCGCCGCACGCGCTGCTCCCCGCCGCGCTCGCCGGGCTGCCGCAGAGCGAGGGCCGGACTTCTGTCACCCTGCGGCTGGCCTGCATGACGGGCTGGGCGCCGTGACGACGGGTCAGCCAACTCCTTCGACGATGCGCATGTCCCGTTCGGCGGCATTGCCGAGAGCCGCGAGCGCCGCCTGGTATCCCGGGCTGTCGTGCGTGGCGATCGCCTGCGCGACGCTGTCGAACTCGATCAGCACGGTGCGCTGGTCGATGCCGGCCTCGTAGGTCTTCGCCGTACCGCCGCGGGCCAGGAAGCGGCCGCCTCCGGCGGTGATGGCAGGCCCGGCAAGCTTGGCGTAGTCGGCCAGTGCCGCGGGGTTCGAGATCGAGCGATAGCAGGCGATCCAATAGGCCTTGGCCATGTGAGCCTCCTTGTGGGGACGTAGGGCAACATAGCGTCACAGATTATGCCCGGCGACAGAAGCGCCTCTTGCGCCGCCATCCAAGTTATGCAATTGCAAATCATTCGCAACAACTGGGTGACCCATGCGCCGTGCCCTGCTCCTGCTGGCCCTCCTGCTGCCGTGGCCTGTCGTGGCCGCCGACAACCCCACCGCGTCACTGACGATCCGCAATCACGCCTTCGATCCGGCCGAGCTGGAGGTTCCCGCTGGCCAGAAGATCGAGTTGCACGTCCGCAACGCCGACAGCGCAGCCGCTGAGTTCGAGAGCCCCACCCTGCACCGCGAGAAGGTGGTGCCGGCTGGCCAAGAGGTGGTGATCTATGTCGGCCCGCTGCGCGCCGGCAGCTATGAATTCTTCGACGACTTCAACCCCCGCGCGCGCGGGCACATCATCGCACGGTGACCTCATGCTGCGTCCAGTCATTGGCCTTGCTGCACTGCCGTTGCTCGCCGTCCCTGCCCTCGCCGACCTGAAGGTCCGCATGCCCGACGTCGAACTCGGCGAATTCGAGTTCGAGCACAACGGGCTGATCACCTTCGACAGCAAGGGGTCATCGCTGAACCGTGCGCAGAGCTACACCAATTCGATCGGCTACGGCGTGCTGCCGTGGTGGAAAATCGAACTGGAAGGCGAACTGGCATCGGGCGGCGGCGAGCACATGCTGTGGGAGGCGGTCACGCTGGAGAACACCTTCCAGCTGACCGAGCCCGGCGAGTACTTCTTCAATCTCGGCATGTTCTTCGAGTACTCGCAGTCCACCCTGCGCAACGAACCCAACGGGGTCACGTTCGGGCCGATCATCCAGAAGGAACTGAACGACGTGCTGGGCGTGAACACGCTGCACACGCTCAACCTGTTCCTGACGCACGATGTCGGCCACAACTCGTCGAAGGCGACCGGATTCGAATATGCCTGGCAATCGCTGGTCCTGACGCATCCGCTGATCAACCCGGGTATCGAGTTTTACGGCACGATCGACGATCTCGCTCAGGCCGGACCCACCTCGCAGCAGCAGCACTATGTCGGGCCGGTGCTGGTCGGAGGGGTGAGTCTCGCGCCCTATGGGAACCTGAAATACCAGCTTGGCTATCTCTGGGGTCTGACCCCGGCCTCCGGACGAAGCGCAATCCGCTGGAAGCTGGAATACGAGATCTCCTTTTAGCCGCGATCTTTCACTCGCATCCTCCCAAAATTTTTGATATTTTATAAAACAAGCGACGCACACAATAAAATCTTGACCATTTGTTTCGCTGCCGGCATACGTGCCGGCAGCAGAATGGACAGGTCGCTCGTGCAACAGCAACAACAACAAGAGTGACGGCGTCCCTGGTCGAAGATCGAACCGGCCAGGCATCATTCCTGAACAGACCGACAGCATAACCGGAAGGCCTACGCAGCGCCTCCCGCGGACGCGCGCGCATAGCTTAGGGGCAAAACCAACAATGGCGATCAAATCCTGGACGGCGACGGGCAACGGCAGCTGGAGCACATCGAGTGCCTGGACGCCCAACGGGGCGCCGGCGAACGGCGATACCGTGCTCATCGGCAACACCAATCAGGTCGGCGCACTGACCGTCACCGAGGATGCCACGCTGGCCATCGCCTCGCTGACCCTGGCGGGTAACCACAAGGCCAACCAGGGCACCACGTTGTCGCTCACCCAGGCCAACACACTTACTGTGAACGGGCCGCTCGTTCTCGATGCCGATTCGATCATCACGGGCTCCGGCACCCTGGTGGCAAATGGTGCAATTTCCGGCGGCGGCCTGATCATCGCTGCGGACAGCGGAACGATAGACATCACGGGAACCGGGTCCATCGCCAGTGACGTGGTGCTCGACTTCAGCACCTCGACCACACTGGGCTCGACGCTGCGGCTCGACCTGAGTGGCGGCGTCACGTCGGCCGCCAACATCAGAATGAACAATGCCAATCAGTCGCTGATCATCGGGCCGTCGACGAGTCTGACGATCAACGCCGCCGAAGTGGTGTCCAAGGGCACGCTCAGGATGCTGGGCGGCACGGTGACCGACACCCTGGGCATCACGGTGGGCGGCCAGGGCGCCACCGGGACCATTGTCGGCTTCGGCACCATCGCGGCAAACGTCACGGGCGGCGGCGTGAAGGGCGTGGTCGATACCATCACCGCGTCGGGCGGCACCCTGGATCTCACCGGCGTCTTCACCGATGGCGCCGGCGGCACGTTCGTCCCCACCATCGACAGCGCATCGCCTTCAACGCTGAAGTTCGACAACACCGCCACGGTGGCCCAGCCGATCGCGATGTCCAGTGCGAACCAGACTCTGGAGATCGGCGCCGCCGGCGCGCTGACGCTGACCGGTCTCGAGATCGTTGGCGGCGGCACTATCAGGATGGACGGCGGCACGCTGACCGATGTGTCCGGGATCGGCATCAATGCCCCCGCTGTCCTGGTTGGCAAGGGCACGGTCACTGCCGGCACCGTTCTTTCCGGCGACGGCACGGTGAAGGCGAGCGGCGGCACGCTCGAACTCGGCGCCGGCCTCACCGCCACGACGATGGCGTTCGACGTCGACACCGTGGCCGGGTCGGTGCTGCGCGTCGATGGCGCAGTCGCGCCCGGCGTCACGCTGAGCTTTCTGGGCTCGTCCGGCACGCTTGAACTGGCCGATGTGGTCGGTGGCGTGCTGCAGGGCTTCGGCGGCACCATCGCCGGCCTCAATGTCGGGCCAGTCTCGACCTCGCCGACGAACGAGCTCAACGTCCAGGCGCCGATCACCAAGGCGGTGGTGGCCGGCAGCACGCTCACGCTGCTGAACGGCGCCACGACCGTCGCCACGCTCGCCCTGAGCGCGGCACCGGTGGCCGGCACCTACGCGGTGATCCAGGCAGACGCCGGACTCGGGGGCAGCGACGTGTTCCTGACCAACGCGCCGCCCGGCGCGCCGGGCGGCCTGGCGCTGGCAGCCGCGAGCGACAGCGGCGCCAAGGGCGACGGCATCACCAACATCGCCGCGGCGCAGATCACCGGCAAAGGCGTCGCCGGCGACACGGTCACCCTGCTCGACGGGGCCACGATCGCCGGCTCGGCCATCGTCGATGCCGCCGGCAACTGGTCGGTGACCGCCGCCCTGACCGAGGGCGCCAACCTCCTGACCGCCACGCAGACCGATGCGTTCAGCAACGTCTCCGCGGCCTCCAACGTCCTCACAGTCACCCTCGACACCGTCGCCCCGGTCGTTGCCGCGGGACTGACCACGGACACCGGCTCGTCCGGCACCGACCATGTCACCAGCAAGGCAGCCCTGAGCGGCACAGCCGACCCCGGCGGCAGCGTGACGGTCCGCAACGGCGCGACCGTACTCGGCAGCACGTCCGCCGACGCCAAGGGCGCGTGGAGCTTCACCCCGGCGGGCCTGCTCGACGGCGGCTACGTCCTCGTCGCGTCGGACACGGACACCGCCGGCAACACCGGCACCGCGACGGTCTCGTTCACGCTCGATACGGCGGCTCCCGCTGATCCCGCCACGCCCGACCTGTCGGCGGTTTCGGACAGCGGCCTGTCGAGCACCGACAACGTGACCAGCGTCGTCACGCCGTCGTTCACCGGCACTGCCGAGGCCGGCGCCACGATCACGCTGTTCGATGGCGCCACCGCGGTCGGTACCGGCAAGGCCGATCCGCTCGGCAACTGGTCAGTGAGCGCCAGCGCGCTGGCGAACGGGCAGCACTCCATCAGCGCGAAGGCAACGGACCTCGCCGGCAACGTCAGCCCTGGGTCGGCGGCGCTGACGGTCACCATCGACACCGTCGCGCCGGCCGCGCCCGGCACGCCCACGCTGACCGCCGCATCGGACAGCGGCGTCCTGGCCGACAACATCACCAACGTCACCGCGCCGACGCTGGCCGGAACCGCCGAGGCCGGCGCGACCGTCACGCTGCGGGAGGGCGCGACGGTCCTCGGTTCGGGCAAGGCCGACGCAGCCGGCGCCTGGACCATCGCGACCAGCCCTCTCACGAACGGCAAGCACGCCATCACAGCGACGGCGAGCGACGCCGCCGGCAACGCCAGCCTGGCCTCGGCCGCGCTGTCGGTGACCATCGACAACGCGCCGCCGGCGGCGCCCGGCGTCTCCCAGGTGACGGCGACCGCCATCGCAGGGACCGCCGAGGCGAATGCCTCGGTGGCGCTGTTCGACGGCGCCGCACAGATCGGCATCGCGGCGGCGGATGCCGGCGGCGCCTGGTCCCTGCCGCTCGTGCTGGCAGCCGGCAGCCACACGCTCACCGCCAAGGCAACCGACCTCGCCGGCAATGTCGGCGCCGCCTCGCCGGCGCTGGCGGCGATCATCGGCACGGCAGGCAACGACGCGCTGGTCAGCGGCACCGGCATCACCGTCATGATCGGCGGCGCGGGCAACGACACCTACACCGTCAAGAACAGCCTCGACGTGGTGACCGAGGCCGCGGGCGGTGGCACCGACACCGTCAGGTCGAGCGTCAACTACACCCTCGCAGCGGAGATCGAAACGCTGGCGGGCACCGGCACGATCGGCCTGGCGCTGACCGGCAACGCCATCGCCAACACGATCACCGGCACGACCGGCAACGACACGCTGAACGGCGGCGGCGGCAACGACGTGCTGAACGGCGGCGCCGGCGCCGACAGCATGTCCGGCGGCACCGGCAACGACACCTATTTCGTCGACAATGCGCTGGACCAGGTGATCGAAGCCGTCGGCGGGGGCACCGACTCGGTCAATACCAGCGTCAGCTACACCCTCGCGGCGGGCTCCGAGATCGAGACCCTGTCGACGACCTCGGCAACCGGCCTGGTGCTTACCGGCAACGAGTTCGCCAACACGCTGATCGGCGCCGCCGGCAACGACACGCTGACCGGCGGCGCCGGCGACGACAAGTTCCGCGCCAGGGCGGCCGACGGCAACGACACCTACGACGGCGGCATCGGCAACGACACCTACGATCTGTCGCTGACCACGGCCGGTGCCACCGTCAACCTCGGCCTCGGCACTGCCACCAGTGCCGTCACGGGCACCGACACGCTGATCTCGATCGAGAACGTGACCGGGAGTTCGGGCGACGACACCTTCATGGCCTCGGTTGGCGACGGCAATAACGTCTACAACGGCGGCGCCGGCAACGACACCTATGACCTCTCGGCGACCACCGCCAACGCCGTGGTCAACCTGCTGCAGGGCAAGGCATCGAGCCTCGATATCGGCTCCGACACGCTCAGCGTGAGCACAATTGAGATCGTGATCGGCGGCACCGGCAACGACACGCTGACCGGCGATACGCACGCCAACGTGCTGGTTGGCGGCGCCGGCAACGACGCACTGAGCGGCGGCCTCGGCGCCGATACCATGACCGGCGGCGCGGGCAACGACACCTACACCGTGGACAACGTCGCCGACGTGGTGAACGAAAATCCGAACGAGGGCAACGACACCGTCGTCACCAGCGTCAGCTACACTCTCGGCGCCGAACTCGAGAACCTGACTGGAAGTTCCGCCATCGGACTCGCGCTGGACGGCAACGACCTCGACAACAGGATCACCAGTGGTGCGGGCAACGACACCATGTCTGGCGGCCTCGGCAATGACACCTACTTCGTCAACAGTGCCGGCGACGTGGTGAGCGAGGCCGCCGCCGCGGGAACGGACACCGTCTGGTCCAGCGTCAACTACACGCTGATCGCGGGCTCCGAGGTCGAAACCCTGCGAGTAAACGGCGGCATCGGCCGATCGCTCACCGGCAATGACCTCTCGCACAATCTCCTGGGCGGCGCCGGCAACGACACGCTGAACGGCGGCGTCGGCGACGACACGCTGAACGGCAGCGCCGGCGCCGACGTCATGAGCGGCGGCGGGGGAAATGACACCTACTTTGTCGACAATATCGGCGACGCGGTGCACGAGGCGGCCGGCGGCGGCACCGACACCGTGCTTGCCAACGTCAACTACACCCTCACGGCCGGTTCCGAGATCGAATTCCTGCGGTCCAACGCAGGTGCCACCGGCCTCTCGCTCACCGGCAACGATCTGGCCAATGCGATCATCGGCGCCGGCGGCAGCGACTCGCTCTCCGGCGGCGGTGGCGACGATGCGCTGACCGGCGGCGGCGGGAACGACACTCTGGTCGGCGGTGCGGGCAACGACACGCTGACCGGCAATGCGGGCAACGACGTCTTCAGCTTCGTCGCAGGCTTCGGCAAGGACACCATCACCGACTTTGCCGCCGGCACCGTGGTGGGCAGCCAGGACCTGATCGACATCAGCGGATTCGGCATCACCGCCACGACGTTCGCCGCCAGCGTCGCCATCGCGGCCGGTGCCGGAGGTTCCACGGTGGTTACGATCGGCGCCAACTCGATCACGCTTGCGCATACCTCGGTCGCCAACATCACCCAGAGCGACTTCCTCCTGGCACCCTGACGTCCGCTCGATTGGTCCGCCGGCGCGGTCACCTGCGTCGGCGGACCCGCATCGCCCGATCGTTGCAATTGTTACGGTGACCCGGCCCCCGAGGCCCAAAGTTGACACCTCGGCGGTTCCGTCCGACGATGCGAGGACACCAAGAGTCCCTCGTGTTGCCCGCTCCCCGGCAGCTGCTGAGCGAGACCCGGCAAAGCGAGACCACGCACGCCGCCTGTCGCGCGCAGATGCACGAACGAGGAGCCCACGATGCACGCACGAGTTCAATATCCTGAATCCATCGAACCATTGGTCCAATTCATCGAGCAGACGCCCCCCGGCGAGATTCTCGACCGCACTTTGGAGAAGCTCCGCGCCGGCATCGACGCCAAGACGATGCTGACCGCGTCGGCGCTGGCAGTCGTCCGCTCCGCCGACCTCCCGCCCGGCCATCACGGCGGCCCGCTGCACCCGCTCGCCGGCCTGCACGCCATCACCCACCTGGTCGGACGCCTGGAGGGCGAGGACCGCTTCCTGCCGATCCTCCAGCACGTCGCACTGTCCAACAAGCATATCAACGACCCGGTGACCTCGCCGTTCAGCCTGCTGGAGTTTGGCCCGCTCGACACCAGTGGCACCGACGTGAGCCGCGCGGCCGATCTGGCCAATGACGGCTCCGGCGAGATCGTCACCTCGAAGGG
The DNA here is from genome assembly GCA_963812075.1 of uncultured Alphaproteobacteria bacterium. Classification (GTDB taxonomy): domain Bacteria; phylum Pseudomonadota; class Alphaproteobacteria; order Acetobacterales; family Acetobacteraceae; genus JAMXLO01. The sequence continues at coordinate 96,945 of CAWETN010000007.1, read as the reverse complement.
TGTCGAGGCGAACAAGGAGGCCTTCCTGAAGGCCTGCAGCCGCGGCGAGAGCAACAAGGCCGACCACATCTTCCTGTGGCTGTGGGACAACATGCCTCGCATCGAGGCGTTCGACCTGCTGATGAGCGTCGCGCTGCCGAAGAATGCGCTCGACGATCATTACTTCCTGTTCCCGGGCTACCTGTGGCGGGCGCTCGAAACCCTCGGCACCGAGCACTTCAAGGTGCTGTTCCGCCCGGCTGTGCGCTACGTCGCGCGCTTCCCCGCCCAGCGGCTGGTGCCCGAGGTCGACGCGCTGATCGAGGAGCACGGATTGCTGACGCGCATCCTCCGCCAGCGCAGCGGCGACGACGAGACCGCGAAGATAGGCGAACTCGGCCAGGCGATCCGCAGCTGCAAGACCTATCCCGAGATCCCCAGGATGATCGCCCAGGCGCTGGCTGACGGGCTGTCGCTGGAAGGCGCCGGCGAGGCGCTGTCGATCGGTGCCGCCGGCCTGTTCCTGCGCTCGCTCACCGGCAACCCGATGGACGTGCACCTGCACACCAGCGCCAACCTGCGCCGCTACCTGATCCGGCTCGACGGCTTCAGCATGAAGAACAAGTTGCTGACGCTGCTGCTGTGGCATACCGGACCGGAGGTGAAGTCCACCCAGTACCGCATGGAGGCGGAGCTTCAGCCTGACATGGCCGCGGTCGCCGCCCTGCCGCATCGCTCGCAGGAGGAGCTTCTGGAGGCGATCACCCACAGCATCTACAACCAGCCGCCGACAGATTGGTCCAAGGTGTCAAATCTCGGCATGATGCGTGCGGTGCCCGAGGTGAAGCACACCGTGAACCTGGCGCAGCAATACGTCGAACTGCGCTACGATCCGCAGGTGCTGATGCGGCGCCTTGCCGACATCGTCTGCCACGACAGCTTCACCGAGATGCACGCCTTCAAGCACCACCAGGCGGTCATCGAGGAATTCCACAACACGCGCGAGCCGTGGCGCTGGATGCACCTGGTCTGCGGCTGCCAGGCCGCGGCGGTCTCCTTCGGCAAGAACATGACAGTTTACGAAGAGGCGCTGGAGCTGATGCACGCCGCGTAGGCCAGCACGACAGCAGCGATCCGGCGGCTGCGGGACCTGCAGCCGCCGGTTTCGTGTACGCACGCAAGTCGTCGCACGTCCCCCGCTGTCGCGGCGCCGCCCGTCTCATACCGGCAGTCAGCCGTGCGGTGCGGCCGCGACCGCCTCCTTCCCGCCGAACCAAGCGTGCAGCAGCACCGCCTGGTCTGCTTGAGCGGCGGACCGAACTGCCATCTACTCCGGCAAGCGAAGCCGGCGGCGGTCACGCAGATCATGGATCAGCAGAGCAGCAACATCGTCCGACCGGATGGCGTGGCGGCCGATCTTCTCACTTTCGGACTGACGCTGGAACCGAAGGCGCACTTCGCCTGCCACGTGGCATGAGCATGCGCGGGCTCGCCGGCCGGCGCGTGATCCTCACTGGCGGTGCCAGCGGCATCGGCCGCGCCGCCGCACTGCGCCTCGCGAACGAGGGCTGTGTGCTGGGGATCTTCGACCTCGACGAAGCAGGCGCACAGGCGACGGCGGCACAATGCGGCGGCAGCGCGCGCGCCTATTGCGTGGACATCACCGACCGCGACCAGATCGCGGCCGCGGCCGCGGCGTTCGGCCCGGCGGACGGGCTGGCGAACATCGCAGGATGGGACACGCCGGTCGACTTCCTCGATACCGATCGGGCGCTGTGGGACAAGGTGGTGCAGATCAACCTGTACGGCGCGCTGAACATGCATCACGTCGTGGCGCGCGGCATGGCCGAGCGCGGCTTCGGACGCGTGGTGAACGTGGCGTCGGACGCCGGACGCGTGGGTTCGTCGGGCGAAGCGGTGTACGCCGCGTGCAAGGGCGGCATCATCGCGTTCACCAAGACGCTGGCACGCGAGCTGGCGCGCAAGGGCGTGACGCTGAACGTGATATGCCCTGGGCCGACCGACACGCCGCTGTTCGACAATTTCCGCGCCGCTTCGCCATCGATCAGCGACGCGCTGGCACGCGCGATTCCGTTGCGACGCCTCGGACAACCGGACGACTACGCCGGGATGATCGCGTTCCTGCTGTCGGACGACGCGGCGTACATGACCGGGCAGACGATCAGCGTGTCCGGTGGCCTGACAATGGTATAGCTGCAATCGTCATCGGTCCCCGCACTGTGGGAGACGCGGCGACGAAGCGGTGCCGTCAGACGGCGTGCGCCGCGACGGCGGGATATCGCAAGACAGGCAATCGGCTCGCGCGAGACATCGCGAAAAGTGCTGCACGTCCGGTGCGCGCATTGCGGTCGCGTGCCACCTGCCATAGCGTCGCGCGCGAAAGGATTGCACCGATGTCCTGGGGCAGACTGCTGGCGACAAGTTGCGCTGTGATGGTCGCCGCCACGATGGCCGCACGCGCGGACGCGATCGACGGCCACTGGTGCTTCCCGGACGGCCGGCGCATCTCGATCCAGGGACCCGCCATCGTCACACCGGGCGGCAGTCACATCGACGGCGACTATTCCCGTCATTTCTTCCGCTACGTCGCCCCGTCGTCCGATCCGGACCCGGGACAGACCATCTTCATGGCGCTGGTCAACGAGGATACGGTGCACCTGCGTATCGGTGCCATGCCGTCCTGGTCGTCCGACGCAGACACGCAGGTCTGGCACCGCTGCGGCCCGCCGACCAGCTGACGCCGAACCAGGACACATCCGCTCATGCCCGACGATTCGATCTCGCCCCGCTCCCAACCGTCGGCACCGGTCGGCTGGGAGCCCGAACTGGCCGAACTGCGCGAGCGCATCGCGCTGGCCAAGGAGATGGGCGGGGCGGAGCGTGTGGCGCGCCAGCACAAGGGCGGTCGGCTCACCGTGCGCGAACGCATCGAGCAGATGCTGGACCCCGGCAGCTTCCACGAGATCGGCGCCACCGCCGGCAAGGCGACGTACGACGCCGACAGCCGGCAGATCGTCGACTTCATGCCGGCCAACTGCGTGTTCGGGCGCGGCAGCGTCGATGGCCGCCCGGTGGTGGTGGCCGGCGACGACTTCACCTTGCGCGGCGGGTCGGCGGACGCCTCGATCAAGGGCAAGCCGAAGATGTCGGAGCAGATCGCCGCCGAGTTCCGCATGCCGATCATCCGGCTGATCGAGGGCTCGGGCGGCGGCGGCTCGGTGAAGACGATCGAGACCACCGGGCGCGCGAACCTGCCGGGGGGGCTGTCAGAGACCACGTCGTTCGACCTGGTGGCGAACAACATGGGGCTGGTGCCGGTGGTGGCGCTGGGCCTGGGGTCGGTCGCCGGGCTGGGTGCCGCAAGGCTCGCGGCCAGCCACTACTCGGTGATGGTGAAGGAGATCTCGGCGGTGTTCGTCGCCGGACCGCCGGTGGTGGAGCGGCTGGGCGAGCCGCGCACCAAGCAGGAGCTGGGCGGCTGGGAGGTGCAGCTTGCCTGCGGTGCGGTGGACCACGCGGTGGACACCGAGGAGGAGGCGTTCGAGGCGGCGCGGCGGTTCCTGTCGTATCTGCCGGGCTCGATCTGGGACCTGCCGCCGCGGGTGCGCAACTGGGACCACCCCGAGCGGCGCGACGAGTTCCTGATCAGCGCCATCCCGCGTGTGAAGAAGCAGGCCTACCACATGCGCCGCATCGTCGAGGCGCTGGTGGACAAGGGCAGCTTCTTCGAGATGGGGCAGCTGTTCGGCCGCCCGATCATCACCGGGCTGTGCCGGCTGGACGGCTGGCCGGTGGCGCTGATGGCGGGCGATCCGCTGTTCCACGGCGGTGCGTGGACTGCGGATGCGTGCAGCAAGATCATCCGCTTCGTGGACATGGCGCAGACCTTCCACCTGCCGATCGTGCATCTGGTGGACTGCCCGGGCTTCCAGGTGGGACTGGCGGCGGAGAGCAGCGCGGTGATCCGCTGGGGCGTGCGCGCGCTGGCGGCGATCAACCAGACCACGGTGCCGTGGTGCAGCGTCGTGGTGCGCAACTGCTACGGCGTGGGCGGCCTGGGCCACCAGCCGGTGAGCCATCTCTGCGTGCGCCACGCCTGGCCGTCGGCGAGCTGGGGTTCACTGCCGCTGGAGGGCGGGATCGAGGCGGCCTACCGCGCCGAGATCGACGCCGCCCCCGATCCGCAGGCGAAGATGGACGAGATCGAGGATCGGCTGAACCGGCTGCGCTCGCCGTTCCGCACCGCCGAGCCGTTCTGGGTGGAGGAGGTGATCGACCCGCGCGACACGCGGCGGCTGCTGTGCGAGTTTGCCAACATGGCGGCGCCGCTGCGGACGCCAGGGAAGTCGCGGTTCACCATGCGGCCCTGAATTACGCCGTGACGCTCGGCCCAGGTTGATCTATATCATTGTCGTTCACAGGAAAGTGTACGATAGCCGGGAGAGATGGGCGTCATTCGATCCACCTCGATCCGCTCGGTCCTGATCCGCGTCGTCCTGATCGGCGCGGTGCCGGTTTGGCTTGCGTCCGCCCTGCTGCTCTACAAGGTCCACACCGACGCACGCACGCTGATCGAGCGCGACGCGGCCGCGACGGCGCGCACGCTCATGGTGGCGGTGGATCGCGACCTGGCCAGCGCGGAGGCGACGGCGCTCGCGCTGGCAACCTCGCCCTCGCTCACCGCCGGCGACTTCGCCGCCTTCTCGCTCCAGGCCGAGAGCCTGCTGCACGACAGTGTGGGCAGCAACTTCGTGCTGAGCGACGCCACGGGCCAGCAACTCATCAACACACTCAGACCGTATGGCGAGGAGCTGCCACGCCACGGCGCGCTCGATCTGCTGCGCCGGGTGATCGCCACCGGCAAGCCGGGGATCTCCGACCTCTACACCGGCGGCGTCCGTCAGCGTCCCGTCGTCAGCATCGACGTTCCCGTGCTGCGCGGCGGCGAGGTGGCCTACATTCTGTCCAGCGTGTTCATCCCCGAGCGGCTGGGCGCAATCCTGCAGCAGGAGCATCTGCCGGCGGGCTGGGTAGCTTCGGTGTTCGACAGCAAGGGCATCATCGTGGCGCGCACCCACGGCGCCGAGCAGTTCGTCGGCCGCAAGGGGGCTCCCGCGCTGATCGCCGGCATCGCCCAGATGCCCGAGGGGATCGTCCGTACGAGCACGCTGGAAGGCACCGAGGTCGCCGCGGCGTTCACCCGGTCGGAAGTATCGAACTGGGCAGTGGCGATCGGGGTGCCGACGGTGGAGCTGTCCGCACGGCTGTGGAGTTCGTTTGCCTGGAGCGTGTTCGGCACGCTCTTCCTGTTGGCCGCCGGCCTGATCGCCGCGCACTTCGCAGGCAGGCGCATCATCCGGCCGATCCTGGCGCTGGCCTCGCAGGCGCTGGCGAGCGGACGCGGCGAGCGCGTGACGCTTCAGCCGCTTGGCCTGAAGGAGGCGGATGATCTCGCGGCCGCCCTGGCCGAGGGTTCGCGGCAGCTCGAACGACGCACCGAGGAACGCGACCGCGCCGAGGTGCAGAAGCAGGAGGTACTGATCGCGAAGCGCGTCGCGGAGGAAGCCGCACAGGGGCGCTCCGCGTGGTTCGCCTATCTCAGCCACGAGCTGCGCACGCCGCTGCACGTGGTCCGCGGATGTGCCGAGCTCATCGCCCTGCGGGCCCGTGCCTCGCCGGATCCCGCGATCGGCGGATACTGCGAGCGCATCGACAGGGCCGTCGAGCACGTCCTCGGCGTCGCCAACGAGATCCTCGACTACGCCAAGTACGAGGCGCAGGAGCTCGAACTCCACGTCGATCCGCTCGATGCCGCTGCCGCAGTGCGAGACGCCGCTCTCCTGCTCGATGCGGAAGCATTCCAGGCCGGCGTGAATCTGCGGTGCGTCATCGTCGAGAATCTGCCGCGGCTGCGGGCCGACCCGGTGCGGCTGCGGCAGATCCTGCTCAATCTCCTTTCGAACGCCGTGAAATTCACGCCGCGTGGCGGCAGCGTGACGATCGAGGTGGCGCTCGCCGACGACGATCGGCTGATGATCAGGGTGCGGGATACCGGCGTCGGCATCAGCACCGAGGACATTCCGCGCATCCTGCAACCGTTCGCCCAGGTGGCCAGCGCGCAGGTCGGCAAGCCGGTGGGGACCGGCCTTGGGCTGCCGCTGGCCAAAGGGCTGGTCGAGTTGCATGGGGGAAGCCTCGCTATCGCCAGCACGCCGGGCGTCGGCACCACGGTCACCGTGCTGCTGCCCACGATGGCGAAGGAACTCGTCGCCCCGGTCCTAAACCTGCTGCACGTTCCCGGCTGACGCTGCCGGACTGTGACCGCATCGCGGCTATGGCAGCGCGCCGCGGTTGTCGTCGGGTTGGCCTGCTACGGGCGGCGCATTTTGCGGTCTGGCACCCCCCGGGGCGGCGTTCGCGAAGGAACTCAGCAAGTAGTCGAGGAACTTGAAGAAGATTTCCACGCCGTAGCCGACCAGGAACGCCATCGCCAGCGGCGACACCGCCAGGTCGCGGGCCGGGTTGAACAGGCCGGCGACGGCGCCGGCGATGATCGCCGTGATCAACCGCGCCGAATCCGCGAACGAAGGATGGAAGGTGCGGTTCCTGACCGTCTCGCTGAACTGGCGCAGCCGGTAGGCGTAGGCGCCCAGCAGCGCGTACAGGATCGGCAGCGCGTGGGCGACCAGCCCCCCGAAGATCGCCCCGTAGCTCTTCTGCACGTTGACAGCGAAATAGCGAATGTCCTGCCAGGTCTTCACCTTGCAAAGGAATTCCGCGGTGAAGTTGCCGATCGTCGGATTGAGCTCGAAGCGGTTGCGCAGCCAGTCGTCGCTCCTGCCCGCCACTTCGCTGTTGTGCTTGCCCTGCCACCACCAGCACTGATCGAGCGGATTGCATTCCGCGTTGAGTAGAAACCAGTTCAGCCGGCTGGCTCGACTGCGCGCGCCGCGGATCGAGATGGCGAAGTTCTGGATCTGGTCGAGTTCGGTCTGCGAGGTGATCGCGAACTCGCCCGGACCGGGCGGCGTCCCGAGCTGGTCGCACGGATCGTTGCGGACGTACGCCTCCGGCACCTTGGCTGGCAGAGCATTGGGCGGCGCGACAGGAAACACCACGCCGCGCAGCTTGATGGCGAGATCGTTTGCCGCGGCGACGTCATCGGCGAGCTGCTGGTTGATGGCATCGGCGGTGAACAGCAGCACCGAGATGACCACGGCAATGACGGCCCATAGGATGGCACGCTTCTCGTCGCGCTTCAGCGTCCGGCGGGTGCGTGCGGACCGACACGCCTTGATGGTATCGGCCGTCACGTCGCCCAGACGCTTCGCGAGCACCGCGTAGGCACTGTAGAAGCGCGACTTGACCTCGTTGGTGAGGTTGGATTCCTCCGCGACCTGGCCGGCGATGAGGTCAGCCTGCACCTGCGGCGGCACCTCCGTGCCGTTCTCGGAGGCGAACTTGAGCAGGAACTCCGAATTCACCACTGCCCGGACATACGGATCGGCGAGCGCCACGTCGTGATCGTCGCCGGTGCGCGCGGCGAGCACCGCCAGATCGCGATAGGCGTCGTAGAGGGCGAGGCCGGTCGCAATGCTGAGACGGCGGCCGCCGGCAACCTCCTGTTCGGCGGTCAGCACGGCAGCCTTCGTGTCGTCGGGCACGGCCACGCCGGCCGCCGACAGACGCCGAAGCAACCTGAGCGCGTCGCGCGCGGTCCTTGCGGGCTCCGAGCGGTCCCGCCTGCGCGGGGACAACCAGCGAGGCATCGGCAAGGCAGTGGCAATGGACCTGAGCATCGACCGCATGCCGACGAACTCCCCCCAGCTGCGCCGCTCGACACTTGCGTCTTCGTATGGACAGGGTTGCATACCTGCCGGCGGAGTAAAGTGAGGTGGATCACGCACCGCACCGGGTTGGGCGCCGGTGCACGACCTCCTACGGATCAGCGGGCACTTCGCGGTAAGCCTGAGATCGCCATCGAGGAAATCGACCGACCACGACCCGGCGGCGGGCGCTTCGGGTTTGCGGGCGAAGCGAGGCAATCTCCCGCGTGCATTGGTGTGACGTTATTCCTGATTTCCACCCGCGGCGTCCTGCCGTTCGGCGCGCAGCTTCGCCCAGTACTCCAGCCGCCTGCCGATCTCGCGTTCGAATCCCCGGTCGCGCGGGACGTAGAAGCGTTCGCGCGCCATGCCGTCGGGAAAATAGTTCTGCCCTGAGAACGCTTCGTCGGCGGCATGGTCGTAATGATAGCCGGCGCCATAACCCAGGTCCTTCATCAGCCGCGTCGGCGCATTGAGGATGTGCGACGGCGGCATCAATGACCCGGTGGCTTTGGCCGAGGCGCGCGCCGCGCTGTACGCGGCGTAGATCGCGTTCGACTTCGGTGCGGCACCGAGATAGACCACCACCTGCGCGATCGCCAGTTCGCCCTCCGGCGAGCCGAGCCGCTCGTAGGTTTCCCAGCCGGCCAGCGCCTGGGTCAGTGCATTGGGGTCGGCCATGCCGATGTCCTCGGCTGCGAAACGAACGAGGCGGCGGGCGATGTAGCGGGGATCCTCGCCGCCGTTCAGCATCCGCGCGAACCAGTAGAGTGCGGCGTCCGGATCCGAGCCGCGCAGCGACTTGTGCAGCGCAGAGATCAGATTGTAGTGCTCCTCGCGGTCCTTGTCGTACAGCGCGGCCCGCCGGGCGAGCAGTGCCGCGAGCGCCGTCGGATCCATCTCCGGCGTCTCATCCGGCAGGGCGAAGATCTGCTCGGCCATGTTGAGCACGTAGCGGCCGTCGCCATCGGCCATCGCCCGCAGCGTGGCGCGCGCCTCCGCATTGAGCGGCAAAGCCCGGCGCTTTTCGACCTCGGCGCGCGCCAGCAATTGCTCCAGCGCGGCATCGTCGAGCCGGCGCAGCACCAGCACCTGGCAGCGTGACAGCAGCGCGCCGTTCAGCGCGAAGGACGGGTTCTCGGTGGTGGCACCAATCAGCGTGATGGTCCCTGTCTCAACCACTGGCAGGAAGCCGTCCTGCTGCGCGCGGTTGAAGCGATGGATCTCATCGACGAACAGCAGCGTCCCCTGCCCGGTTCGCCGTCGCCGCGCCGCCTCCTCGAACGCGCGCTTGAGGTCGGCGACGCCGGAAAACACCGCCGACAGTTGCACGAAGTGCAGGCCGGAGCGCGCCGAAAGTAGGCGGGCGATGGTGGTCTTGCCGCAGCCCGGCGGGCCCCAAAGAACCAGCGAGGCGAGCGAGCCCCGTTGCAGCATCCGCGTGAGTGTGCCGCCGGGGCCGAGCAGGTGGTCCTGCCCCACGACTTCATCGAGGGACAGCGGTCGCATCCGGTCGGCCAGCGGACGCGGGCCGACAGGTGCCTCCGGCACAGGCTCGGAGATCTGGCCGAACATGTCGTTCTGGCTGGTAGGGCGCGTGGACACGTCGCTCATATAGGCACGAAGCACGCGCGGCTCACGACCGTTCAGCCATCCAGGAGTTCGCGGCCTGGCTGGAGCACTGCCCAGACGCCGCTTGGCGGCGCTCCGTGCCCGGGGCTCGCGGCGGAAGAATGGGCCGGCTGTTCCTGAGCTCAGCCGTGCGGCACCGTTACGCGGCGGGGGCTTCCTCTTCCTGCACCTGCTTCGGCCCGCTATCCTGGCCTTTGGCGGCGATGTCGCGATCCACGAACTCGATCACCGCCATGTCAGCGGCGTCACCGTACCGCGTGCCCGCCTTCAGCACGCGGCAGTAGCCGCCGGCGCGCGCGCGATAGCGCTCGGCCAGCGGGCCGAACAGCTTCGCCACGATTTTGTCGTCGCGCAGCTGCGCGTGCGCGAGGCGCTGATTGGCCAGGCCGCCCTTCTTGCCCAGCGTGATCAGCTTCTCCGCCACCGGGCGAAGCTCCTTCGCCTTCGGCAGCGTCGTGGTGATCTGCTCGTGCTTGATCAGCGCTGCCGCCAGGTTGCGGAACATCGCCTGCCGATGGCTGGATGTGACGTTGAGCTTCCGCCCGGCTACCCCGTGACGCATGTTCCGCTACCCCTATGAGCGTGACGACCGAAGGCGAAGGCGCTGGAGGTCCGACGCACTCGACACGACAAAGTTTAGAACGGCTCTTCCATCCGCTTGGCCAGGTCCTCGATGTTCTCCGGCGGCCAGCCCGCCACCGTCATGCCAAGACCGAGGCCCATCGAGCCGAGGACCTCCTTGATCTCGTTCAGCGACTTCCGCCCGAAGTTCGGCGTGCGCAGCATCTCCTGCTCGGACTTCTGCACCAGGTCGCCGATATAGACGATGTTGTCGTTCTTCAGGCAGTTCGCCGACCGCACCGACAGCTCCAACTCGTCCACCTTGCGCAGCAGGTTGCGGTTGAACGGCAGGTTGTCTTCCGGTTCCTCGGCACGGATCTGCTGCGGCTCTTCGAAGTTGATGAACAGCTGCAGCTGGTCCTGCAGGATGCGCGACGCCAGCGCCACCGAATCCTCCGGCGTCACCGCACCGTTGGTCTCGACCGTGAGCAACAGCTTGTCGAAGTCGGTCACCTGGCCGACACGGGTTGGTTCGACGCGGTAGGAGACACGGCGCACCGGCGAGTAGATCGAGTCTACCGGGATCAGTCCGATCGGCGCGTCCTCGGGCCGGTTCACCGACGAGGGCTGGTAGCCCTTGCCCAGGTTCACTGTGAACTCCATCCCCAGCTTTACGCCGTCGTCCAGCGTGCACAGCACCAGGTCGGGGTTCATGATGTCGATGTCGTGGCCGGCCTGGATCTGGCCAGCGCGCACCTCGCCCGGGCCGGTCGCGGTCAGCGTCATCCGCTTCGGCCCCTCACCGTGCATCCGCAGCGCCAACTGCTTGATGTTCAACACGATGTCGGTGACGTCCTCGCGCACGCCCGGAATGCTGCTGAACTCGTGCAGCACGCCGTCGATCTGCACCGCGGTCACCGCAGCCCCCTGCAACGACGACAGGAGGATTCGACGTATGGCATTGCCGAGCGTCATGCCGAAGCCGCGCTCGAGCGGTTCGGCGATGATGGTGGCGACGCGCGACGGATCGGCGCCCGGCTCGACCTCCAGCTTCTCCGGCCTGATCAGCGACTGCCAGTTGCGCTGGATGACTGCACTCTGCCTCATGTATCCAACCTTTCGGACCGCGGCCTCGGCCGGGTTCCATTCAACGACCCAACAGGATCGGCGCGCTTCCTCCCGCTTCTGCGGGCTCCGCCTTACACGCGCCGGCGCTTGCGCGGCCGGCAGCCGTTGTGCGGGATCGGTGTCATGTCGCGAATCGCGGAGATCGAGAACCCGACCGCCTGGAGTGCGCGGAGCGCGCTTTCGCGGCCGGAACCGGGGCCGCTCACCTCGATCTCCAGCATCTCCATCCCGTGCTCGCGCGCCTTGCGGCCCGCGTCCTCGGCGGCGACCTGCGCTGCGTACGGCGTGGACTTGCGACTACCCTTGAAGCCCTGGCTGCCCGAGGACGACCAGGCGATCGCATTGCCCTGGGCGTCGGTGATGGTGATGACGGTGTTGTTGAACGTCGCCGCGACATGCGCGACGCCCGAGGTGATGTTCTTGCGCTCCTTCCTGCGGGGGCGCGCGGAGGTGGCGGTTCTCGCCATGCTGTAAATATCCTGCTGTTAGGGTGCGGCGACGGCCTGGCTTTGGACTATTTGGTGACCTTCTTCTTCCCGGCGATCGCCACCGCCTTGCCCTTGCGGGTGCGGGCGTTGGTGTGGGTGCGCTGACCGCGCACCGGCAGTCCGCGCCGGTGCCGCAGGCCGCGATAGCAGCCCAGGTCCATCAGCCGCTTGATGTTCATCGCCACTTCGCGGCGGAGGTCACCCTCCACCCGGTAGTCGCGGTCGATCATCTCGCGGATGCGCAGCACCTCCTCGTCCGACAGCTGGTTCACCCGGCGATCGTCCGGGATGGTCAGCTTTTCGCAGATCTCGGCTGCCTTGGAAGGGCCGATGCCATAGATGTAGCGGAGTCCGATGGTGACCCGCTTGTTGGTCGGGATGTTCACGCCGGCAATACGTGCCACGCCGATGCTCCTAGGGAACGTCCATGGGGGCGCGGTCCCGCCTGGGGGATCGCACCGGAGCGCCGGAATATAGTCCGGACGGGTGGCGAGTCAACGTGAGCCCATCAATTTGCCGCGAGGGCACGATAGATATTTTCCAGCGAACGGCACAGGGTCTCGGTGTCGCAGACGGCACTTCCGGCGAGGCGAGCGCGCATGCCAGCGCGAAGCGTGGCGAGCCTGGCTGCGGTCTCCTTCCCCTGCGCCAATGCGGTAGCGCGGCGAACGAAATCGGCCACGTCCGATGCCACCCACTCCGATAGCCCAGCTGCCTCCAGCAGCGAGCGGCTGGTGCGCCCGGCCCAGCGGTCGCCGTTGAATGTCAGGACCGGAACGCCTTGCCACACCGCCTCGGTGGTGGTCGTGCCACCGTTGTACGGAAAGCTGTCCAGCGCCACGTCCATCTCGGCATAGCCGCGCAGGAAGTCGAAGTGCTCCGCCCCTGGCTCCAGCGTCAGCCGTTCCGGCGCAATGCCGTGCAAAGCGAAGCGCGCGGTCAATGCTGCCCGGTTCGACGCATCGCCCAGCGTCCGGTTGCGCAGCAGCAGCCGCGCCGAGGGTGCAGCGAGCAGGATCTGCGACCAGGCGGTCACCACCTCGTCGGTGATCTTGTACGCCGAGGCGAAGGAGCCGAAGGTGAGCCATCCATTGGTCAGGATCGGCGGCGGTGCGACATCCGGCACCGGATACAGCACCTCGAACGCCAGATAGCTGCCGGGAACCCGGACGATGCTCTCGCAGTAATGCTCCTCCTCCTCTGGCGTCACCACCGACGCATCACCGACCAGGGCATCGAATACGCTCATGCCGCTGGTGGCATAGCTGTTGAACCATGCGACCTGGCGCAGCGCCGCGCGGTACAGGAACAGCGGCAGCCGCGCCTGCCGGCTGTAGCCGTTGAGGTCGATCAGCACATCCAGCCGGACCGAGCGCACGCGCCGCGCCAGCACTTCGTTCGCGACGCCGCCGATGCGCCAGATGCGGTCTTCGGCGTGGTCTGCATACCCGCTCTCCGCCGACGGATCGGCGCCGTCCGACAAGAGATGGACCTCGAAGCGGTCGCGGTCGTGGCGATTGATCACCCCCCAGACCGGCTTCATCCAGTTGCGCGCGCCGAAGAACGCGCTGACATAGCCGATGCGCAGCTTGCCGCCGGTTCGGCCAGGCGGCGGCATGGGTGTAATGCCGCGCCCGACAGATGCTGCCCAGCGCTCGCGCACCGAGCGGATCCCGGCGTGATCCATGCCGGGGCAACCCGGCGCGATGCAGGCGAGCGCGCCCAGCGCGATGGCGCTCGCCTCGGAATCCCCGGCTGCGGCGGCCTGGCGGTACTCGGCAACCGCCGCGTCCGCTTGGCCAAGCTCGAACAGCGCCTCCGCCAGGTTGCAGCGGGCGCCGATGGCGTCCGGCCGCAGCGCCACTGCACGGCGCAGCGCCTCGATCGCTTCGCCATGCGCGGCCTGTGATGCACTGGCACACCCCAGACCATACCAGGCCTCGAACAAGGCTGGATCGCCCTTGAGCGCGCGACGATACGCCGAGGCAGCGTCGGCGAACCGACGTGTCTGGTGCAGCGCGTCCGCCTCGGCCAGCGCCGCGCGCGGGTCCACGCTCAGGCCGGCGGCGACAGCACGGCCTCGATCTGCCGGGTGACCTCGTCGATGTCCGCCATGCCGTCCACCGTGCGCAGGATGCCCTGCGCCGCGTAATGCGGCAGGATCGGCGCGGTCTGGCGGTGATAGGCCTCGAGCCGCGCCTTCACGGTCTCGCGGTTGTCGTCGGCGCGACGGGTGAACTCGTGCGCACCGCACACGTCGCAGCACGCCGGCCACCGCGGTCGGCTTGAACGTTCGTGGTAGCCGGTCCCGCACTTGGCGCAGGTGAAGCGACCGGCGATACGGTCCACCAGCGCCAGCGTCGTCCACCTGGAGCTCGATCACGCATCCAGCTTCATGCGCTTCTCGGCCAGCAGCCGATCGAGCGCCTCGGCCTGCGGCACGGTGCGCGGAAAGCCGTCCAGGATGAAGCCGCTGGCCGCATCCGGCTGGTCCACGCGGCTGCCCAGCATGCGGATGATGATGTCGTCGGAGACCAGTTGGCCGGCCTCCATCACCGCCTTCGCCTCGCGCCCGATCGGCGGAGCCGGCGGCGACCTCGGCACGCAGCATGTCGCCGGTGGAGATCTGCGCGATGCCGTAACGGTCCTGCAGACGCTTGGCCTGGGTGCCCTTTCCCGGCGCCCGGCGGGCCCAGCAGGATCAGCCTCATGCGTCGATCCCGGGCGATGGCCCGATCGTTCGACGCATGCCGCCGAGCCCTGGTCCAGCCATCACCGGCGACCTCGGACGCGCGCCTTGCGGATCAGGCCTTCGTACTGGTGCGCCAACAGGTGCGACTGGATCTGGGTGACGGTGTCCATGGTGACCGACACCACGATCAGGATCGAGGTGCCGCCGAAGTAGAACGGCAGACCGTAGTCGCTGATCAGCATCTCGGGCAGCAGACAGACCGCGACCAGGTAAAGGCCGCCGACCGTGGTGAGCCGGGTCAGCACGTAGTCGAAGTACTCGGCGGTGGCGCTGCCGGGACGGATGCCGGGGATGAAGCCGCCGTACTTCTTCAGGTTGTCCGCGGTCTCCTGCGGGTTGAACACCACCGCGGTGTAGAAGTACGAGAAGAAGATGATCATCGCCGCGTAGAGCGCCATGTAGAGCGGCGTGCCGTGCGACAGTTCGCTGGAGATCCACTGCAGCCAGGGAGGCCCGTTCGCGGCGAAGCCGGCGGCAGTGGCCGGGATCAGCAGGATCGAGCTGGCGAAGATCGGCGGGATCACGCCCGAGGTGTTGATCTTCAGCGGCATGTGCGTCGAGTCGCCGCCGAACATGCGGTTGCCGACCTGGCGCTTGGGATACTGGATGGCGATGCGTCGCTGCGCGCGCTCGATGAACACGATGAAGGCGATGACGAACACCGCCAGCACCATGAAGCCGACGATGAAGAACGGCGACAGCGCCCCGGTGCGGCCGAGATCCAGCAGCGACGGCCAGCGCGTTCGGCAGGTTGGCGACGATGCCGGACATGATGATCAGCGAGGTGCCGTTGCCGACGCCGCGCGCGGTGATCTGCTCGCCGATCCACATCAGGAACATGGTGCCGCCGACCAGCGTAGATGACGCAGGAGAAGCGGAAGAACAGCCCGGGTCGATCACCGCGGCGCCGAAAGCTGCCGCGCATGCTCTCGAGCCCGACGGCGATGCCGTAGGACTGGAACATCGCGATGAACACGGTGAGGTAGCGGGTGTACTGGTTGAGCTTCTTGCGGCCCGCCTCGCCTTCCTTCTTCAGCGCCTCCAGCGACGGGATCGCCGCGGTCATCAGCTGGATGATGATGCTGGCGCTGATGTAGGGCATGATGTTCAGCGCGAACACCGTCATGCGCCGCAGCGCGCCGCCGGTGAACATGTCGAACATGCCGAGGATGCCGCCGCCGTGCTGCTTCAGCATCTCGGTCATCACCGAGGCGTCGACGCCGGGCACCGGGATGTAGGTGCCGATACGGTAGACGATCAGCGCGCCGAGGGTGAACCAGATGCGCTTCTTGAGCTCGGTCGCCTTGGAGAAGACGCCGAGACTGAGATTTGCCGCGAGTTGTTCGGCAGCGGAGGCCATGGAACGTCCCTCGTCAGTCGCAGCCTATTGTCGGTCTGGCGCCATGCCGATGCAAGGCGGAAGCACGAGTCGCTGAGCACGGAGAACTCTCCGCGCCCACTCGGTGCCGCGGTGCCTGCGGCGCCTACGACGTCTAGGCTCAGCCGCCGCCGGCTCGGCTCTTCGCCACCGTCGTGGTGACGCTGCCGCCGGCCTTCTGCACCGCCTCGATCGCCGCCGCCGACGCGCCGCTGACACGGTGATGGTGACGGCCCGGCGAGATCTCGCCCTTGGCCAGCAGCCGCACGCCATCCAGCCGTTGCCGCGCACCAGCCCGGCGGCGCGCAGCGTTGGCCTCGTCGATCGGCTGCGCCGGCATCCAGCTTGCCCGCCTGCGATCGCGGCGTCCAGCGCGCCGAGGTTGACCGGCGCGTATTCCTTGCGGAACGGGTTCCAGAAGCCGCGCTTCGGCAGCCGGCGGTAGATCGGCATCTGGCCGCCCTCGAAGCCGTTCAGCGACACGCCGGTGCGCGCCTTCTGGCCCTTCACGCCCTTGCCCGAGGTCTTGCCCTTGCCGGAGCCAATGCCCCGCCCGAGCCGCTTCGACTTCAGGCGCGCGCCAGGATTGTCGCGCAGTTCGTTCAGCTTCATGGCACGGCTGCTCCTCCACCTTCATCAGGTGGGCCACCTTGCGGATCATGCCGCGCACCGAGGGCGTATCCTCCAGCTCGCGCGATCCGCCGCAGCTTGTTCAGCCCAAGACCGATCAGCGTCTCCTTCTGCCCCGGCTTGCGCCCGAGCGCGGAGGCGGTCTGCGTCACGCGCACCTTAGGCACTGGCGGTCTCCTCGCGTGCTGCCGGCGTCGGGGCGCTGCTTCGCGACGGGCGAACAGCTCGGACACCTTCTTGCCGCGGCGGTTGGCGACCGAGCGCGGCGAGGCGCAGCGCTCGAGCGCGGCGAACGTCGCCTTGACCATGTTGTGCGGATTGCGGCTGCCGAGCGACTTCGCCACCACGTCGCCCATGCCGAGCGTCTCGAACACCGCGCGCAGCGGGCCGCCGGCGATGATGCCGGTGCCGGCGACGGCGGTGCGCAGCACTGACCTTGCCGGCGCCGTAGCGGCCCTCGATGTCGTGGTGCAGCGTGCGGCCTTCCTTCATCGGCACGCGGATCATGCCGCGCTTGGCGCGCTCGGTGGCCTTGCGGATCGCCTCGGGCACCTCGCGCGCCTTGCCGGCGCCGTAGCCGACGCGGCCCTTCTGGTCGCCCACCACCACCAGCGCGGCGAACGCGAAACGGCGGCCGCCCTTCACCACCTTCGCCACGCGGTTGATGGTGACCAGCTTGTCGATCAGGCCGTCGTCGGCGTCGCGGTCGCGATCCCGGTCGCGCCGGCCGCCTTCTCTTGCTTCACGTGCCATGTGATCAGGTCCTTCAAAACGCCAGCCCGCCCTCGCGGGCGGCATCGGCCAGCGCCTTGACGCGGCCGTGGTAGAGATAAGCGCCGCGATCGAACACCACCTCCTTGACGCCGGCCGCCACCGCGCGCTCCGCCACCAGCTTGCCCACCGCCGCGGCGGCCGCCTTGTCGGCGCCGGTGCGCAGGACTCGCGCAGCGTCTTGTCGAGCGACGACGCGGCCGCCAGCGTGCGGCCCTGCGCGTCGTCGATCACCTGGGCGTAGATGTGCTTGCCCGAGCGGAACACCGACAGCCGCGGCCGGCCGCCGGACTTGTGGCGCAACTGGAAGCGCAGGCGCTCGCGCCGCCGCGCCCGCAGATCCTGCAGTGTGCTCATGCGCACCCCCTCTCCCGCGCGGATGCTGGGGGCCACCGGAGACTCGACCTCCCGCTGCGCGGAGAGGAGGTGCCATGCGCGTCACTTCTTCTTCCCTTCCTTGCGCCGGATCTGCTCGTCGGTGTAGCGGATGCCCTTGCCCTTGTAGGGCTCCGGCCCGCGGAAGCCGCGGATCTCCGCGGCGACCTGGCCGACCAGCCGCTTGTCCACGCCTTCCACCCTGATCGCCGTCGGGCGCTCGCAGGTGATCTTGATGCCGTCCGGGATCGGATAGACCACCGGATGCGAATAGCCCGAGCGCCAGCTCCAGGTTCTTGCCCTGCACCGCGGCGCGATAGCCGGTGCCGGTGATCTCCATCGACTTCGCGTAGCCGGTGGACACGCCCTTCACCATGCTGGCGACGCAGCGCGCGCGTGGTGCCCCACATCATGCGCGCCTGGCGCTCCTCGGTGCGCGGCTTCACCGTGACCTGGTTGCCCTCGACCGTCGCCTCGATGTGGTCGGTGAGCTGCAGCTTCAGCTCGCCCAGCTGGCCCTTGGCGGTCAGCAGCCGGCCGGCGATCGCCACCTGCACGCCCTGCGGGATTTCCACCGGATATTTGCCGACGCGCGACATCGCAGCCTCTCCGTCAGAACACGCGGCAGAGGACTTCGCCGCCGACATTGGCAGCGCGCGCCTCGGCGTCGCTCATCACGCCGCGCGGCGTGGACAGGATGGAGATGCCGAGGCCGGCATAGACCCGCGGCAGCTCCTTGATCTTCGAATAGACGCGCCGGCCCGGCTTGGAGATGCGGGTGATCTCCTTGATGACCGGCTCGCCCTCGTTGTACTTCAGCTCGATGCGAAGCTGCGCGACGCCGGGCCGCAGTTCCTCGGCCGTGAAGCCGCGGATGAAGCCTTCGCGCTTCAGCACGTCCAGCACGTTCGCGCGCAGCTTCGACGCCGGCGCCATGCACATCGAATGACGCGCACGCTGCGCATTGCGGATGCGTGTCAGCATATCGCCCAGGGGATCGGAATTCGACATCTGCCCGTTCCCTCTCTTACCAGCTCGCCTTGACCATGCCGGGGATCTGCCCCTGGTTGGCCAAGATCGCGCAGCTTGATGCGGCACAGCTTGAACTTGCGGTAGTTGCCGCGCGAACGCCCGGTCAGCTCGCAGCGCAGCCGCACGCGCACGGCGCGCCGTTGCGCGGCAGCTGCGCCAGCTTCAGCGACGCGTTGAAGCGATCCTCCACCGGCAGCGTGCGATCCATCACGATCGCCTTCAGCGCGCCGCGCTTCGCCTTGTCGCGCTTCGCCATGTATTCGCGCATGGCGTTGCGGTTGACCTGCGAGGTCTTGGCCATCCTCAAATTCCTCAGTTGGCGAACGGCAGATCGAAGGCCTTCAGCAGCGCCTTCGCTTCCGCGTCCGTCTTCGCGGTGGTGACGAACTGGATGTCCATCCCACGCACCGATTCCACCCGGTCGTAGTTGATCTCCGGGAAAACGATCTGCTCCTTCAGCCCCATGGCGAAGTTGCCGCGCCCGTCGAAGCCCTTGCCGGCGATGCCGCGGAAGTCGCGCACGCGCGGCATCGCGATGGTGACCAGCCGGTCCAGGAACTCATACATGCGCGCCTTGCGCAGCGTGACCTTGCAGCCGATCGGCAGGCCCTTGCGGATCTTGAAGCCGGCGATCGCCTTCTTCGCCACCGTCTTCACCGGCTTCTGCCCGGCGATCGCGTCAGTTCGTCCACCGCCGCATCGAGCTTCTTCTGATCGCCGGTCGCCTCGCCGACGCCCATGTTGATGACGATCTTCTCGAGCTTCGGCACCTGCATCGGGTTGCGTGTAGCCGAACTCCTGCTGCAGCTTGGCGCGCACCTCGTCGAGGTAGCGCTTCTGCAGCCGCGGCATCTCCTCGGGCGACGCCGCGACCGGCTTCGGCGTTGGCCGCCGCTTCCGCCGCGCGCTGCGCGTTCGGCGCGCGCCTCGGCCTTGCCGCCCTTGATCGGCGGGCCGGAGCCACCACGACTGCCGCCGCCCTTCGGCCGCCGCCACCTTTCGGTGCGCCGCCTCTTCGGTTGGTTCTTCGATCCGCTCATGTGGACCTCAGCTCTCGATCACTTCGCCGGTCGCCTTGGCGACGCGCACCTTCCGCCCATCGTCCAGCACGCGGAACCCGACCTTGGTCGGCTGCTCGCTGCGCGGATCGATCAGCATCAGGTTGGACAGATGGATCGCCGCCTCCTGCTGGCGGATGCCGCCCGGCTCCTGCATGCCGCGCGGCTTGATGTGCCGCGTCGCCATCGCCACGCCCTGCACCACCGCGCGATCGGCCTTCGGCATCACGCGCAGCACCTCGCCGCGGCGGCCCTTGCTGACGCCGGTGATCACCACGACCGTGTCGCCCTTGCGGATGCGCGCGGCCATCTACAGGACCTCCGGCGCGAGCGACATGATCTTGGTGAACTTGCGCGCGCGCAGTTCGCGCACCACCGGGCCGAAGATGCGCGTGCCGATCGGCTCGAGCTGCTTGTTGATCAGCACCGCCGCGTTGCGGTCGAAGCGGATCGCGCTGCCGTCGCCGCGACGCACCGGGAACGCGGTGCGCACGATCACCGCCTGGTGCACGTCGCCCTTCTTCACCTTGCCGCGCGGGATCGCCTCCTTGATCGACACCACGATGATGTCGCCCACCGAGGCGGTCTTGCGCTTCGATCCGCCCAGCACCTTGATGCACTGCACGCGGCGCGCGCCGGAGTTGTCGGCGACCTCCAGGTTGGTCTCGACCGAGATCATGCCGCGGCTCCTTCCGCGCTTCGCCGCAAGCGGCGCGCCGTTGCGCTCGATCACCAGCCAGGTCTTGCGCTTGCTGATCGGGCGGCATTCCTCGATGCGCACCGTGTCGCCGATCTTGCACAGGTTCGCTTCGTCATGCGCCGCGTACTTCTTCGAGCGGCGGATGAACTTCTTGTACAGCGGATGCATGACGCGGCGATCGACCAGGACCGTGACGGTCTTGTCCATCTTGTCGCTCGTCACCCGCCCGCTGAGGACGCGCTTTGGCATTTCGCGCCGGTCTCCTTACGACTTCGCCGCGGAGCGTTGCTGCTCCGCCATGATGGTCTTCACCCGCGCGATCTGGCGCCGCACCTGCTTCACGCGGCCCACGCCTTCCTGCTGGCCGGTGGCCCGCTGAAAGCGCAGGTTGAACTGCTCCTTGCGCAGATCGAGCAGCATCGTCGCCAGCTCGTCCGGCGTCTTCGCCCGCACGTCGGTTGCCTGCCTTCGCCATCACGCGTCTCCGATGCGGGCGACGAAGCGCGTGCGGATCGGCAGCTTGGCGGCGCCCAGGGTCAGCGCCTCGCGCGCCAGGTCCGGCGGCACGCCGTCGATCTCGAACATGATCCGCCCGGGTGCCACGCGGCACACCCAGAATTCCGGCGAGCCCTTGCCCGACCCCATGCGCACCTCGGCCGGCTTCGCCGACACCGGCACGTCGGGGAAGATGCGGATCCACACGCGCCCGGTGCGCTTCATCGCGCGCGTGATGGCGCGCCGCGCCGCCTCGATCTGCCGCGCGGTCAGCCGCTCCGGCTCCAGCGCCTTCAGCCCGTAGGTGCCGAAGTTCAGCGACGTGCCGCCCTTGGCGTTGCCATGGATGCGGCCCTTGTGCGCCTTGCGGTACTTGGTGCGCTTCGGTTGCAGCATGGTTCGTTACCAGTCCATTTACCGTTGCGGCGCCTGTTCGGCGGCGCGGCGGTCCTGCGCCAGCGGGTCGTGCGCCAGGATCTCGCCCTTGAACACCCACACCTTCACGCCGCAGGTGCCGTAGGTGGTCTTCGCCGTCGCCTCGCCGAAATCGATGTCGGCGCGCAGCGTGTGCAGCGGCACGCGGCCTTCGCGATACCACTCCGACGCGCGCGATCTCCGCCCCGCCGAGCCGGCCGCCGCAATTGATGCGGATGCCCTGCGCGCCGAGCCGCATCGCCGACTGCACCGCGCGCTTCATCGCGCGGCGGAACGCCACGCGGCGCTCGAGCTGCTGGGCGATGTTCTCGGCCACCAGTTGCGCGTCGATCTCCGGCTTGCGGATCTCGACGATGTTCAGCGCCACCTCGGCATTGGCCATCTGGCCGAGGTCGCGCTTCAGCACCTCGATGTCCTGGCCCTTCTTGCCGATCACCACGCCAGGCCGCGCCGCGTAGATCGTGACGCGCGGCTTCTTCGCCGGCCGCTCGATCACCACGCGCGACACGCCGGCGCCGTGCAGCTTCTTGCGCAGATGGGCGCGCAGCTTCAGGTCCTCGTGCAGCAGCTTGGAGTAGTCGTCGCCGGCGAACCAGCGGCTGTCCCAGGTGCGGTTGATGCCGAGCCGCAGCCCGATCGGATTGACCTTGTGACCCATCTATGCGGCCTCCTGCCCAGTCGCTTCCTGGGCGCGTTCGGCGACGACGATCTTCAGATGGCTGAACCACTTCTCGACGCGCGCCGAGCGCCCGCGGCCGCGCGCATGGAACCGCCGCATCACGATCGAGCGGCCCACCTCGGCGCGCGACACCACCAGCCGATCGACGTCGAGCTGATGGTTGTTCTCGGCATTGGCGATCGCGCTCTCCAGCGCCTTCTTCACCTGCTGCGCGATGCGGCGCTTGGAGAAGGTCAGCGTCGCCACCGCCTGCGCCGCCGGCTGGTTGCGGATCAGCCCCGCCACCAGGTTGAGCTTGCGCGGCGACACGCGCAGGTTCGACACGATCGCCTGCGCCTCCGTGTCGGCCAGGCCACGCGGGTGGGTGGGCTTGCTCATGACCGCCTCGCCCGCTTGTCGCCGGAATGGCCGGTGAAGGTGCGGGTCGGCGAGAACTCGCCGAACTTGTGGCCCACCATGTTCTCGTTCACCTGCACCGGCAGGAACTTGTGGCCGTTGTAGACGCCGAAGGTCAGCCCGACGAACTGCGGCAGGATGGTCGAGCGGCGCGACCAGATGCGGATGATCTCGTTGCGGCCCGATTGGCGCGCGGCCTCCGCCTTGTTCAGCAGATAGCCGTCGACGAACGGACCCTTCCAGACGGAACGCGCCATCTTACTTGCCCTTGTTGCGGCGGCGGATGATCATGCTGTCCGTCCGCTTGTTGCTGCGCGTCTTGTAGCCCTTGGTCGGCTTGCCCCACGGCGTCACCGGATGCCGCCCGCCCGAGCTGCGGCCTTCGCCGCCGCCCAGCGGATGGTCGACCGGGTTCATCACCACGCCGCGGTTGTGCGGACGCTTGCCCAGCCAGCGCGTGCGACCGGCCTTGCCGATCTTCTGGTTCATGTTGTCCGGGTTGGACACCGCGCCGATCGAGGCCATGCACTCGCCGCGTACCCGCCGCAGTTCGCCCGAACCCAGCTTGATCTGCGCCCAGCCGGCGTCCTTGCCGACCAGCTGCGCATAGGTGCCGGCGGCCCGCGCGATCTTGCCGCCCGCTCCCGGCTTCATCTCGATGTTGTGGATGATCGTGCCGACCGGGATCACCGCCATCGGCATCGCGTTGCCCGGCTTGATGTCCGCCCGCTGCCCGGCAACCACGCTGTCGCCGGCGCGCAGCCGCTGCGGCGCGATGATGTACGACAGCTCGCCGTCCTGATACTTCACCAGCGCGATGAACGCGCTGCGGTTCGGATCGTATTCCAGCCGCTCCACCGTCGCCGGCATGTCGAACTTGCGGCGCTTGAAGTCGACGAAGCGGTACGACTGCTTGTGCCCGCCGCCGATGAAGCGGCTGGTGATGCGGCCGTGGTTGTTGCGCCCGCCGGTGCCGGACTTGCCTTCGGTCAGGCCCTTGACCGGCTTGCCCTTCCACAGCTCGGAACGGTTGATCAGCACCGTGCCGCGCAGGCTCGCCGTGACCGGATTGAACTGCCTGAGTGCCATTTTGTGCGCGGCCCCCCTATGCGAGCCCGGTCGTGAAATCGATCGACTGGCCGGCGGCCAGCTTGACGAACGCCTTCTTCACGTCCGATCGCTGCCCCGGGCGGCCCTTGAACCGCTTGGTCTTGCCCTTCTGCACCAGCGTGTTCACTGCCAGCACGGTGACGCCGAACAGGCCTTCCACCGCCGCCTTGATCTCGCGCTTGTTCGCATCGACCGCGACACGGAACACGAACTGTCCGTGTTCCGACAGCATGGTCGCCTTCTCGGTGATCACCGGATTGCGGATGATCTGGTACATCGCCTCGCGCGACAGCGCGGGCTTGCGCTTCACCGTGCCGCTCATGCCGCGTCTCCGCCGTTCGCCTGGGCAGCCTTCGGACCGAGCCGCTGCTTCAGTCCTTCGACGCCGGCCGTGGTGATCGCCAGCATGTCGTGGCGCAGGATGTCGTAGACATTGGCGCCGACCGTCGGCAGCACGTCGATACCGGGGATGTTGCGGCTGGCGCGCAGGAAACCGGCGTCCACCGTGCCGTCGACGATCAGCACCGAAGACCAGCCCAGCGCCTTCAGCTGCTTCGCCAGCTCCGACGTCTTCGCCCCGCCGTTCGCCGCCTCCAGCACAACCAGCTTGCCGTCCGCCTGCTTCTGCGACAGCGCCGAGATCAGGCCGAGCCGCCGCACCTTCTTGTTCAGGCTGTACTCGTGCGAGCGCACCACCGGCCCGTGCACCACGCCGCCAGTGCGGAACTGCGGTGCGCGCAGGCTGCCCTGCCGCGCGTTGCCGGTGCCCTTCTGTCGGTAGGGCTTCTTGGTCGTTCCGGACACCTCGCTCATGCCCTTGGTCTTGTGCGTGCCGGACCGGCGCTTCGCCAGCTGCCAGTGCACCACGCGCGCCATGATGTCGGCGCGCGGCACCGTGGCGAAGATTTCGTCCGGCAGATCGGCGTTGCCGGCACTGGTCCTGTCGAGGGTGGTGATTTCGACCTGCATCGCTCAGCCCGCCTGCGCTTCGAGCAGTGCCGCCGGATAGGGCGCGTCGGCCGGCCGCGCACGCTTCACCGCGTCACGCACCAGCACGAAGCCACCCTTCGCTCCGGGCACCGCGCCCTTGATCATCAGCAGACCCTTCTCGGCATCCACCGCCGCCACCTCCAGGTTCAGCGTGGTCACACGCTCGACGCCCAGATGGCCCGCCATCTTCTTGTTCTTGAAAGTCTTCCCCGGATCCTGGCGGTTGCCGGTGGAGCCCAGGCTGCGGTGGCTGATCGACACGCCGTGGCTCGCCTCGAGGCCCGAGAAGTTCCACCGCTTCATGCCGCCGGCGAAGCCCTTGCCCTGCGTCGTGCCGCACACATCCACCTTCTGCCCCGCGGCGAAATGCGCCGCCGACAGCGTGGCACCCGGTTCCAGCAGCGCATCGGGCGCCACGCGGAACTCGACCAGTCTGGCCTTCGGTTCCACCTTCGCCTTGGCAAAGTGGCCGCGGTTCGGCTGCGACACGTTCTTCACCTTGGCGTGGCCCCAGCCGAGCTGCACGGCGTCGTAGCCGTCCTTCTCGGACGTACGCTGCGCCACCACCTGCAGCGTGTCGAGCTGCAGCACGGTCACCGGCACATGCGAGCCGTCGTCGCGGAAGATCCGCGTCATGCCCAGCTTCCTGGCCAGCAATCCGGTGCGTTGATTTGCCATCGTTCGCTCCGGGCCGTCAGATCTTGATCTCGACGTCGACGCCGGCGGCGAGGTCGAGCTTCATCAGCGCGTCCACCGTCTGCGGCGTCGGCTCGACGATGTCGAGCAGGCGCCGGTGCGTGCGGATCTCGAACTGCTCGCGGCTCTTCTTGTCGACGTGCGGCGAGCGGTTGACGGTGAACCGCTCGATATGCGTCGGCAGCGGGATCGGACCGCGGATCTGTGCGCCCGTGCGCTTGGCCGTGTTGACGATCTCCTTCGTGCTGTTGTCCAGCACGCGGTGATCGTAGGCCTTGAGCCGGATGCGGATATTCTGACTGTCGAGCGCCATCGGTGTCCCCGAGTCCCCTGCAAACGCCACCGGCGCCCCTCGTTGCCGAGGAGCGCCGGTGCCGGTGTTCTACGCTAGGCCGTGATGCTGGCGACGACGCCGGCGCCGACCGTGCGGCCGCCTTCGCGAATTGCGAAGCGCAGCTGCGGGTCCATGGCGATCGGTGCGATCAGCTCCACGTCCATCGTCACGTTGTCGCCCGGCATCACCATCTCGGTGCCTTCCGGCAGCTGCACGACGCCGGTGACGTCGGTGGTGCGGAAGTAGAACTGCGGGCGATAGTTGGTGAAGAACGGCGTGTGCCGGCCTCCCTCCTCCTTGGTGAGGATGTACGCCTCGGCCTTGAACTTGGTGTGCGGCGTGATCGAGCCCGGCTTGGCCAGCACCTGGCCGCGCTCGATGTCCTCGCGCTTGGTGCCGCGCAGCAGCGCGCCGATGTTGTCGCCGGCCTCGCCCTGGTCGAGCAGCTTGCGGAACATCTCCACCCCGGTGACCACGGTCTTCTGCGTGGCGCGGATGCCGACGATCTCGACCTCCTCGCCGACCTTGATCACGCCGCGCTCGACGCGGCCGGTCGCCACCGTGCCGCGGCCGGAGATCGAGAACACGTCCTCCACCGGCATCAGGAACGGCCGGTCGGTCGCGCGCACCGGCTGCGGGATGTAGCTGTCCACCGCATCCATCAGTTCCATGATCGACTTCTCGCCCATGTCGGGCTCGCGGTCCTCCAGGGCGCACAGCGCGGAGCCCTTGATGATCGGGATGTCGTCGCCGGGGAACTGATAGGACGACAGCAGCTCGCGCAGCTCCATCTCGACCAGCTCGATCAGCTCTGGGTCGTCCACCATGTCGATCTTGTTGAGGTACACCACCAGCGCCGGCACACCGACCTGGCGGGCGAGCAGGATGTGCTCGCGGGTCTGCGGCATCGGGCCATCGGCAGCCGAGACCACCAGGATGGCGCCGTCCATCTGTGCGGCGCCGGTGATCATGTTCTTCACGTAGTCGGCGTGGCCGGGGCAATCGACATGCGCATAATGCCGCTTGCCTGTCTCATACTCGACGTGCGCCGTGGCGATGGTGATGCCGCGCGCCTTCTCTTCCGGCGCCTTGTCGATCTGGTCGTAGGCTGTGAAGGTCGCGCCACCGGTCTTCGCCAGGATCTTGGTGATGGCGGCGGTCAGCGTGGTCTTGCCATGGTCCACGTGACCGATCGTGCCGACGTTGCAGTGCGGCTTGGTGCGCGCGAATTTCGCCTTGCCCATCGTCTGTGTCTCCGTTGATCAGTTCACCAGCGGTAATGGCTGAAGGCCTTGTTCGCCTCCGCCATCCGGTGGGTATCTTCACGCTTCTTCACCGCGGATCCGCGGTTGTTCACCGCATCGAGCAGTTCGTTGGATAGCCGGTCTTCCATCGTATGCTCGCCTCGCTTGCGGGCGGCGTCGATGATCCAGCGGATCGCCAGCGCCTGGCGGCGGTCCGTGCGCACCTCCACCGGCACCTGGTAGGTCGCGCCGCCGACGCGGCGGGAGCGCACCTCCACCGCCGGCTTCACGTTGTCCAGCGCCTCGTGGAACATGCGCACCGGGTCGGCCTGCGCGCCGCCCCGGCGCTTCATCACGTCCAGCGCGCCGTACACGGTACCCTCTGCGACCGACTTCTTGCCGTCGTACATCAGTGCATTCATGAAGCGCGTGATGACGATGTCGCCGAACTTGGCGTCCGGCAGGATCTCGCGTTTGACCGCGCGGCGGCGGCGGCTCATGGCGCTCTCCTCACTTCGGCCGCTTGGCGCCGTACAGCGAACGGCGCTGGCGGCGCTTGGCGATGCCCTGGGTGTCGAGCACGCCGCGCAGAATGTGGTACCGCACGCCCGGCAGGTCCTTCACCCGCCCACCGCGGATCAGCACCACGGAGTGTTCTTGCAGGTTGTGGCCCTCGCCAGGGATATACGAGACGACCTCGTAGCCGTTGGTCAGCCGCACCTTGGCCACCTTGCGCAGTGCGGAGTTTGGCTTCTTCGGCGTCGTCGTATAGACGCGCGTGCAGACGCCGCGCTTCTGCGGACAGCCTTGCAGCGCCGGCACCGTGTTCCGGGTCTTCTGCGGCTCACGCCCCTTGGCGATGAGCTGGTTGATCGTCGGCATCGCGCCTCTTGCACTCAGTTCGGCCTCTCGACCGTCCTCTGACAGGCAAAGCCCGCCGGCTGGGAACACCCACCCTGCGGGTCCTGGAGCCCACGGCCTAGGCCCGCCGGTCGATCCGGAGGCGGCGCCGCACGCGACTTCGGCCTGCAAACGACGGCCGCCCTTCAACCATTCCGGGTCGGCCAGAGGGGGCGGAACCTAGTGTCGGGTCCGAGGGGTGTCAAGCGGCTGATCGGCGCAAACACTGTCGGGGAGCAGCGGCGCATCAGCCTGCGCGCCGCTGCAACCTGCTGCCGTTGGCCAGGATCGCCGCCGATAGCTCGGCCGCGGGTCCGCGATCCTGCCGCGCCGCCCCCAGAACCACGAACTCGACGTCGCCCAGATCTGGCAGCCGGCAGGCCGCCGGCATTTCCACCAGACCGTCCGGCATCAGCCCGCGCGCGTGCACCGTCACCCCAAGTCCGGCGAGCGCCGCGGCACGGAGCCCGCTGAGGCTACCGCTGGTGCAGACGATACGCCATGGCCGTCCTGCACGCTCCAGCGTCTCCAGCGCCGCGGTCCGTGTGATCGAGGGCGGCGTATAGAGGATCAGCGGCAGCGGCTGGGCCGGATCGATCCGGGTCGTCTCGGTGCCGATCCAGGCCAGCCGGTCGCGCCAGACCAGCCGACCACGCTCATCGCCGCCCCGCCGCTTGCAGAGCACAAGGTCCAGGTCACCGGCATCCAGCATCTGGTAGAGCGTCGCACTGAGATCGACCGTCAGCGCCAGGTCGACCAGCGGGTGCTGGCGCACGAACTCGGCCAGCACCTCCGGCAGGCGTGAGCTGACGAAATCCTCCGACGCGCCGAACCGCACCCGCCCGCGCAGCTGCGATCCGGCGAAATAGCGCCGTGCCCGCTCGTTCGCCTCCAGGATGGAACGGGCGAAGCCCTCCATCGCCTCCCCGTCCGCGGTCGGCACCACAGAGTGCGTGTCGCGCACGAACAGCCGGCGTCCGGCCTCCTCCTCGAGCCGGCGGATGTGCTGGCTGATGGTGGACTGGCGCAATCCGAGCCGGCGCCCCGCCTCGCTGAAGTTGTGGGTCTGCGCCACGGCGAGGAAGCTCTGCAGCAACGCCGGATCGAGCACCGCCTGCCTCCGTGATCATGAACGGCGATCACAGTAAGCATTATAATCGTCGTTCACAATGAACGCGGCAGCCCGGATACTCGCGCGCAAGGCAGCACCACAGGACGGCCCGCATGAAGGCACTTTTCTCCCGACTGAACATCGACCCCTACATCGTCGGCCTGCTTGGCATGGTCGGCATTGCCTCGCTGTTTCCGGCCGAGGGCTTCGGCATGACGGCCGCGAGCGGTACCGGGTCGGCGATGATCGCCCTGATGTTCTTCCTGCAAGGCGCGAAGCTCGCGCCGCAGGCGGCATTGGCCGGGGCGCGGCACTGGCGGCTGCATGCCGCGGTGCTCGCCAGCACGTTCCTGCTGTTCCCCGCACTCGGGCTGACTGCCAGGGCGCTGGTCCCGGGGCTGCTGACGCCGGCGCTGTGGGCTGGCGTGCTGATGCTCTGCGTGCTGCCGTCCACCGTGCAGTCCTCGATCGCCTTCACCTCGATCGCTCGCGGCAACGTGGCGGCGGCGCTCTGTGCCGCGACCGCCTCGAACCTGCTGGGCATCCTGTTGACGCCGCTGCTGGCCGGACTGCTGCTGAGCGCGCATGGGGGCTTCTCGGCGGTCGGCATCGGTGACGTTGCAGTGCAGCTTCTGCTGCCGTTCGTCGCCGGTCAGCTTGCCCGGCCATGGATCGGCGGGTGGGTTGCCCGCAACCGGCACCTGACCAGCCTGGTGGACCGCGGCTCGATCCTTGTCGTCGTCTACGTCGCGTTCAGCGAGGGCGTCACGCATGGCATCTGGCACCAGCTTTCGCCGCGCTCGTTTGCCGCGCTGCTGCTGTTGGACGTCGTGCTGCTGATCGCGGTGCTGCTGGCGACCACTTGCATCGGCCGGCTGCTCGGCTTCAACCGGGCTGACCAGATCACCGTGACGTTCTGTGGCTCGAAGAAGAGCCTCGCGAGCGGCCTGCCGATGGCGAGCGTGCTGTTCGCCGGGCCGTCGTTAGGTCTGGCGGTGCTGCCGCTGATGCTGTTTCACCAGGTTCAGCTGATGGTGTGCGCCGCGCTGGCGCGCCGCTACGGAGCGGCGTTCCAGGCCACAACGACACAGCCCGCAGTCGTGGCAGCATAGTTGTCCGCGGCGACCCGGTCACAGTTTGATCCGAACCTGCACTGACGCGAGCCGCGCGGTGAAACAACGCCGCGCATGGAACTCGAACCCGAGCCGCCGCGCCGATGCGGCCTCCGGAGCGCAAAAGGGCCGCCGAACGGTGTTCGGCGGCCCTTTGCGCGGCTCCGACGAAGGTCTATTCCGCCGCCTTCATCTCCTCGGTGATCTGCGGCGTCGAACCCATGCTCAGGGTCCGCTGATCGCGGCCGGCGGCGATCGCCCGCAGCCGGTTCATCACCGATCCGGTGCCCGCCGGGATCAGCCGCCCGACGATCACGTTCTCCTTCAGTCCAGTCAGGTTGTCGGTCTTGCCGGCGGTCGCCGCCTCGGTCAGCACCCGCGTGGTCTCCTGGAAGGACGCGGCGCTGATAAAGCTGTTGGTCTGCAACGATGCCTTGGTGATGCCCTGCAACACCGGCATCGCCTGCGCCGGCTTGTCGTCGTGACCCAGCTTGGCGTTCACCGCATCGAACTCGGTGCGGTCCACCTGCTCGCCGGCCAGGAATGTCGTATCGCCCGGATCGAGGATCTCGACCTTCTGCAGCATCTGGCGAACGATCACCTCGATGTGCTTGTCGTTGATCTTCACGCCCTGCAGCCGATAGACGTCCTGGATCTCGTTGACCAGGTAGTCCGACAGCGCCTCGACGCCCATCACCTTCAGGATGTCGTGCGGCACGCGGGGGCCGTCGACCAGCGGATCGCCCTTGCGGACAAAGTCGCCCTCCTGCACCGAGATGTGCTTGCCCTTGGGGATCAGGTACTCGGTCTCCTCGGTCGTCTCGTCGTTCTTCACGATAATGCGGCGCTTGTTCTTGTAGTCCTTGCCGAACTCGATGCGGCCGTCGTTCTCGGCGATCACCGCGTGGTCCTTCGGCCGGCGTGCCTCGAACAGTTCGGCGACGCGCGGCAGACCGCCGGTGATGTCGCGAGTCTTGCTGCCTTCGCGCGGGATGCGTGCCAGCACGTCGCCCGCCGCCACCTGCGCGCCCGCATCCACTGAAAGGATCGAGTCAGGGGCGAGAAAGTAGCGCGCGTCCGTGTTGTTCGGCAGCCGCACCACCTCGCCGTTGTCGTCCTTCAGCTGCAGACGCGGTCGGAGGTCGACGCCTTTGGCGCCCTGCTTGTAGTCGACCACCACCTTCGACGTGAGACCGGTCACCTCGTCCATACGCTCGACCAGCGTGATGCCCTCGATCAGGTCGATGTATTCGACCTTGCCGTTGCGCTCGGTGATGATCGGCAGGGTGTACGGATCCCACTCCGCCAGCTTCTGCGCCCGTGCCACCTGCTGGCCTTCGTCCACCAGCAGCCGTGCGCCGTACGGCACACGGAAGCGCGCGCGCTCGCGCTGCCTGTCGTCGGTCAGGACGATCTCGCAATTGCGCGACATCACCACCGGCGTACCCTGGCTGTTCAGCACGACGTTGCGGTTCTTCACGTTGACGATGCCTTCGTGGCTCGCCTCGACGCTCGACTGCTCGGCGCCGCGCTGCGCCGCGCCGCCGATGTGGAACGTGCGCATCGTCAACTGCGTGCCGGGCTCGCCGATCGACTGAGCGGCGATCACGCCGACGGCCTCGCCGATGTTCACCGGCGTGCCGCGGGCCAGGTCGCGGCCATAGCAGTGCCCGCAGACGCCGACCTCGGAATCACAGGTCAGCACCGAGCGGATCTTGACCGCCTCGACGCCGGCGCGTTCGATCTGGTCGGCCGCATCCTCCTCGATCAGCGTGTTGCCGTGCACGATCACCTCGTTGGTGACCGGATCCAGCACATCCTCGGCCGCAGTGCGACCCAGGATGCGCTCGGACAGCGCCGACACCACCTCGCCGCCGTCCATCACCGCGCGAACGGTGAGGCCGCGCTCGGTGCCGCAATCCTCCTCGAAGATGATGCAGTCCTGCGCCACGTCCACCAGGCGGCGTGTCAGGTAGCCCGAGTTCGCCGTCTTCAGCGCGGTATCGGCCAGCCCTTTGCGGGCACCGTGAGTGGAGTTGAAGTACTCCAGCACGGAGAGCCCTTCCTTGAAGTTGGCGATGATCGGCTGCTCGATGATCTCGCCGGACGGCTTCGCCATCAGCCCGCGCATGCCGGCGAGCTGACGCATCTGCGCCGGCGAGCCGCGCGCGCCCGAGTGGCTCATCATCCACACGGAATTGGTCTTCTTGCCCAGTTCCTGCTTGGAGATCTCCTTCATCATCGCGCCGGCGACTTCGTCGGTGCAGCGTGACCAGGCATCCACCACCTTGTTGTAGCGCTCGCCGGCCGTGATCAGCCCGTCCTGGTACTGCTGCTCGAACTCCTTCACTTCGGCCTGCGTGCGATGGATCAACTCATCCTTCTCCACCGGGATGATCAGGTCGTCCTTGCCGAACGAGATGCCCGCCTTCGCCGCCTGGCCGAAGCCAAGTCCCATCAGACGGTCGGCGAAGATCACACACTCCTTCTGGCCGCAATGGCGATACACCATGTCGATCACGTCGGAGATGTGCTTCTTGGTGAGCTGCCGGTTGATCAGATCGAATGGCACGTTCGGGTGTTTCGGCAGGATCTGCGCGATCATCATCCGCCCGGGCGTGGTCACCACGACCCCGCGCACCAGGTTGCCGCCGGCGTCGATCGTTTCGTGGCGCGCCTTGATCTTGTCGTGCATGCCGACGGCGCCGGCGTGCAGCGCGTATTCGATCTCGCCGATCGTGCCGTAGGCCGGCGCGTCCTGGTCGGCGACCGCGCCGAACTCAGCGGTGTCCAGCGACAGGTAGTAAAGCCCAAGCACGATGTCCTGCGACGGCACGATGATCGGCTTGCCGTTCGCCGGGCTGAGGATGTTGTTGGTCGACATCATCAGCACGCGTGCCTCGAGCTGCGCCTCCAGCGACAGGGGCACATGCACCGCCATCTGGTCGCCGTCGAAGTCGGCGTTGAACGCAGTGCAGACCAGCGGGTGGAGCTGGATCGCCTTGCCCTCGATCAGCACCGGCTCGAACGCCTGGATCCCCAGGCGGTGCAGCGTCGGCGCACGGTTCAGCATCACCGGATGCTCGCGGATCACCTCTTCGAGGATGTCCCAGACTTCCGGACGCTCCTTCTCTACCATCCGCTTAGCGGCCTTGATGGTGGTGGCGTGGCCGTACTTCTCGAGCTTCGAGTAGATGAACGGCTTGAACAGCTCGAGCGCCATCTTCTTCGGCAGCCCGCACTGCTGCAGCTTCAGCTCCGGCCCGACCACGATCACCGAGCGACCGGAATAGTCGACGCGCTTGCCCAGCAGGTTCTGCCGGAAGCGGCCCTGCTTGCCCTTCAGCATGTCGGACAGCGACTTCAGCGGGCGCTTGTTGGCGCCCGTGATGGCGCGCCCACGTCGGCCGTTGTCGAACAGCGCGTCCACGCTCTCCTGCAGCATGCGCTTTTCGTTGCGCACGATGATGTCCGGCGCACGCAGCTCGATCAGCCGCTTCAGCCGGTTGTTGCGGTTGATCACGCGGCGGTACAGGTCGTTGAGGTCGGAGGTGGCGAAGCGGCCGCCATCCAGCGGCACCAGCGGGCGCAGCTCGGGCGGAATCACCGGCACCACGTCGAGGATCATCCACTCGGGGCGCGCGCCGCTGTCGGCGAACGCCTCGATCAGCTTGAGGCGCTTCACCAGCTTCTTGCGCTTTGCCTCGGAGTTGGTGTCCTTCAACTCGCCGCGCAGCTTCACCTTCTCTTCGTCGAGGTTGATCTTGTGCAGCACCTTCTTGATCGCCTCGGCGCCGATGCCGACCTCGAACTGGTCGTCGCCGAACTCGTCCTGCTTGGCGAGCAGCTGGTCCTCGGTGAGCAACTGATGCAGCTTGAGATCGGTGGTGCCGGGCTCCAGCACCACGTAGCTCTCGAAGTAGAGGATCTTCTCCAGTTCCTTCAGCGTCAGGTCGACCATCAGGCCGATCCGGCTGGGCAGCGACTTCAGGAACCAGATATGCGCCACCGGCGAGGCCAGCTCGATATGGCCCATGCGCTCACGCCGCACCTTCGCCAGCGTCACCTCGACGCCGCACTTCTCGCAGATGATGCCGCGGAACTTCATCCGCTTGTACTTACCGCACAGGCACTCGTAGTCCTTGATCGGCCCGAAGATGCGCGCGCAGAACAGGCCGTCGCGCTCCGGCTTGAAAGTGCGGTAGTTGATGGTCTCAGGCTTCTTGATCTCGCCGTACGACCAGGAGCGGATCTGCTCTGGGCTCGCCATCTGGATCTTGATCTGATCGAAGGTCATGGCCTGGCCGGTCTGGCCAAGGATCTTCATAAGCTCGTTCATGCGTTTGCTACCCTCAGAAAGAAGGTTTCACCACAGAGGCACGGAGAACACCGGGTGCTCTCCGTGCTTCGGTGTCTCTGTGGCGTTCTTGCTTAATCAAGCCGCCCGGGTGTCCAGATCGACGTTCAGCCCCAACGACTTCAGCTCTTTCACCAGCACGTTGAAGCTCTCCGGCACGCCGGCCTCGAAGTTGTCCTGCTCGCGCACGATCGCCTCGTAGACCTTCGTCCGGCCGGACACGTCGTCCGATTTCACCGTCAGCATCTCCTGCAGTGTATACGCGGCGCCATACGCCTCGAGCGCCCACACCTCCATTTCGCCGAACCGCTGGCCACCGAACTGCGCCTTGCCGCCGAGCGGCTGCTGGGTGACCAGCGAGTACGGCCCAATGGAGCGCGCGTGGATCTTGTCGTCCACCAGGTGGTGCAGCTTCAGCATGTAGATATAGCCGACGGTGACCTTCCGCTCGAACGGCTCGCCGGTGCGGCCATCGACCAGCACCACCTGACCAGACGTGTCCAGCCCCGCTTGCACCAGCATGCCTTCGATGTCCGACATCCGCGCGCCGTCGAACACCGGAGTCGCGATGGGGACGCCCTTCTTCAGGTTGTCCGCCAGCTCCATCAGCTCTGCTGTATCGAGACTGGCGATGCTGTCGCGGAACTCCTCCTCGCCGTACACGTCGCGCAGCCGCTCCAGCAACGCCTCGCGCTGCGCACCGGTGCGGCGATAGGTCTCCACCAGTTCGCCGATCTGCGCCCCCAGCGTGTGGCAGGCCCAGCCCAGATGCGTTTCCAGGATCTGCCCGACATTCATGCGCGACGGCACGCCCAGCGGGTTCAACACCAGATCGACTGGGGTGCCGTCCTCGAGGAACGGCATGTCCTCCACCGGCGTGACGCGCGACACAACGCCCTTGTTACCGTGGCGGCCGGCCATCTTGTCGCCGGGCTGCAGCTTACGCTTCACCGCGATGAACACCTTGACCATCTTCATCACGCCTGGCGGCAACTCGTCGCCACGCTGCAACTTCTCCACCTTACTGTCGAACCGCGCCTGCAGCCGGCCGACGGCGGCGTCGAACTCGCGCTTCAGCGTCTCGATCTCCGCCATCACCGCGTCGTCCTGCACGCCGATATGACGCCAGGCGCCGCGCGGATGCTCGGCCAGCAGCTCCTCCGTGATGTCTGTCCCGGCCTTGATGCCCTTGAACCCGCCCGACGCCTTGCGCCCCAGCAGCTTCTCACGCAGCCGGTTGAGGAAGCTCCGCTCCTGGATCGCCTTCTCGTCGTCGCGGTCCTTGGCCAGACGCTCGATCTCGGAACGCTCGATCGCCATCGCGCGTTCGTCCTTGTCCACGCCACGACGGCTGAACACGCGCACGTCCACCACCGTGCCGGTCACCCCGGGCGGCAGCTTCAGCGACGTATCGCGCACATCCGACGCCTTCTCGCCGAAGATCGCGCGCAGCAGCTTCTCCTCCGGCGTCATCGGGCTTTCGCCTTTCGGCGTGACCTTGCCCACCAGGATATCGCCAGGGTTCACTTCCGCGCCGATATAGACGATGCCGGCTTCGTCGAGATTCTTCAGCGCTTCTTCGCCCACGTTCGGGATGTCGCGCGTGATCTCCTCCTGGCCGAGCTTGGTGTCGCGCGCCATCACCTCGAATTCCTCGATGTGGATCGAGGTGAACACGTCGTCACGCGCGATGCGCTCGCTGATCAGGATCGAGTCCTCGAAGTTGTAGCCGTTCCACGGCATGAACGCGACCAGCACGTTCCGCCCCAGCGCCAGCTCACCCAGCTCAGTCGAAGGACCGTCGGCGATGATCTCATGTTCCTGCACCACGTCACCCACCTTCACCAGCGGACGCTGGTTGATGCAGGTGGACTGGTTCGAGCGCATGAACTTGCGCAACCGATAGATATCGACGCCCTTCGTCGTGCCATCCTCGTTGGTTGCCCGCACCACGATGCGCGCGCCGTCGATCTGATCGACCACGCCGGCGCGGCGGGCGATGATCGTCGCACCGCTGTCGCGCGCCACCGCCGCCTCCATGCCAGTGCCGACCAGCGGCGCGTCTGCCTGGATCAGCGGCACCGCCTGGCGCTGCATGTTGGAGCCCATCAGCGCGCGGTTGGCGTCGTCGTTCTCGAGGAACGGGATCAGCGCCGCGGCCACCGACACCAGCTGCTTCGGCGAGACGTCGATCGCGGTCACGTCCTCCGGCCGCACCAGGCGGAAGTCACCCTGGCGACGCACCGAGACCAGGTCCTCGGTGAAGCGACCACCGCCGTCCATCGGGGCATCGGCCTGCGCGACGACCAGCTTCTCCTCCTCCATCGCGGAGAGGTAGCGCGGCTCCTTCTGCACCACGCCGTCCTTGACCAGCAGGTAGGGCGTCTCGATGAAGCCGTACTTGTTGACCTTGGCGTAGGTCGCCAGCGAATTGATCAGCCCGATATTCGGACCTTCCGGCGTCTCGATCGGGCAGATGCGGCCATAGTGCGTCGGGTGCACGTCGCGCACCTCGAAGCCGGCCCGCTCACGCGTCAGACCGCCCGGGCCCAGTGCCGACAGACGCCGCTTGTGCGTCACCTCGGACAGCGGGTTGGTCTGGTCCATGAACTGCGACAGCTGCGAGGAGCCGAAGAACTCGCGCACCGCCGCCGCCGCCGGCTTGGCGTTGATCAGGTCGTGCGGCATGACGGTGTCGATATCCACCGAGCCCATGCGCTCGCGGATCGCCCGCTCCATGCGCAGCAGCCCGATGCGATACTGGTTCTCCATCAGCTCGCCGACCGAGCGCACCCGGCGATTGCCGAGATTGTCGATGTCGTCGATCTGCCCGCGCCCATCCTTCAGCTCGTTGAGGATCTTCACCGTGCGCAACAGGTCTTCCTTGCGCAGCACGCGGATCGAGTCCGGCACGTCGTCGAAGCCCAGGCGCATGTTCATCTTCACCCGGCCGACCGCCGACAGGTCGTAGCGGTCCGGGTCGAAGAACAGCCCGCGGAACAGCGCCTCGGCCGTCTCCGGCGTCGGCGGCTCGCCAGGACGCATAACGCGGTAGATGTCGATCAGCGCATCGTCACGGTTGGAGTTCTTGTCCACCGCCAGTGTGTTGCGGATCCACGGCCCGTTCGACTGGTCCACCGCGAGCGTCGGCAACCGGGTGACGCCGGCCTCCTCGAGCGCGGTCAGCCGCGGCTCGGTCAGTTCCTCGCCGGCCTCGGCGTAGATCTCGCCGGTCTCGGCGTTGACCAGGTCCTCGGCCACGAAGCGGCCGAGCAGATCGGTCCGCCCGACCAGAACCTCCTTGGTTTTCTCCGCGATGCGCCGCGCCTGGCGCTGGGTCAGCTTGGCGTCGGCGTCGGCCACCACCTCGCCGGTCTCGGCATCGACGATCGGCTCCAGCAGCTTCACGCCGCGGAATGCATCCGGATCGAACGGCCGCGCCCAACCCTTCGGCGTGTGGTCGAACACCACCTGGTTGTAGAAGTACCGGAGGATCTCCTCCTGATCCATGCCGCGGATCTCGCCGAGCTCGACCGGCTCGCCCTTCGCCTCGCGCTCGGCGCGCAGCCGCGCCGTCGCCTCACCTTCCAGCGCATACAGCAACGTGGTGACCGGCAGCTTCCGCTTCCGATCGATGCGGACGTAGACCAGGTCCTTGCTGTCGAACTCGAAGTCGAGCCACGAGCCGCGATACGGGATGACCCGCGCGGCGAACAGGTACTTGCCGCTGCTGTGCGTCTTGCCCTTGTCGTGGTCGAAGAACACCCCGGGCGAGCGGTGCATCTGCGAGACGATCACGCGCTCGGTGCCGTTGATGATGAACGTGCCGTTGTCGGTCATCAGCGGCATGTCGCCCATGTAGACCGGCTGTTCCTTGATGTCGCGGATCGACCGCGCCCCGGTGTCCTCATCCACGTCCCAGACGATCAGGCGTAGGATGACCTTCAGCGGCGCGGCGTAGGTCATGCCCCGCTGGATGCACTCCTCGACGTCGTATTTCGGCTCTTCCAACTCGTAATAGACGAACTCCAGCCGACCGCGCCCGGCGAAGTCGTCGATCGGGAAGACCGACTTGAAGACCTCCTGCAGGCCGGCATGCAGCCGGCTGTCCGGGCGAACGTTCATCTGCAGGAACGCCTCGTAGGAAGCGCGCTGCACGTCGATCAGGTTCGGCATGGGCGCGACCTCGGGGATGCGCCCGAAGCTCCGGCGAATCCGCTTGCGTCCGGTAATCGACCTGCTGATTGCGTTCATGAATGTCCTGCCTGCCTGCCCATGCCATCGCCGCAACGCGGAGCGGGGCGGGAACCGACTCGATTCCCGCCCGCATCCAGATCAGCCCGGGCAGCGGTTCGGCGCGACCGCCCGCCCGGTGTGTCTCGTCCGATCGTGCTATTTCACCTCCACGGATGCCCCGGCGTCCTCCAGCATCTTCTTGATCTTGGCGACCTCGTCCTTGCCGATGCCTTCCTTGACCGGCTTCGGCGCACCCTCGACCAGGTCTTTGGCCTCCTTGAGGCCCAGGCCGGTGATGGTGCGGACCTCCTTGATCACGTTGATCTTTTTCTCGCCCGCCTTCGCCAGGATGACGGTGAACTCGGTCTGCTCCTCGGCCGGCGCGGCGGCAGCCGCAGCCCCGGCGGCAGGTGCGGCCGCAGCAGCCGCGACGGGCGCGGCGGCAGAGACACCCCACTTCTCTTCGAGCAACTTCGAGAGCTCAGCCGCCTCCAGCACCGTGAGGCTGGACAGCTCGTCCACCAGCTTCTGTAGATCAGCCATTTGCGTGTGTCCCTAATTTAGTCGTCGGTTGGTTCCATGCAAGCCCCGGGCCGAACCCAGGGCATTTAGGCAGCCGCAGCCGCCTCGCCCTCCTCGCTTTTCCTGGCAAAGGCGCCGAAGACCCGCGCAAGCTGTCCGGCCGAACCCTGGAGCACGCCGGCCACCCGGGTCGCGGGGGTGGCGATCATCCCCACGATCCGTGCCCGCAGCGTATCCAGGCCCGGCAGCTCGGCCAACGCCCTCACCCCGGACGCATCCAGTGTCCGGGAGCCGAGCGACCCGCCGACCAGCACAAGCTTGTCGTTGATCCTGGCGAACTCGACGGTCGCCTTGGCCGCCGCCACCGGGTCCTGCGACCACGCAAGCGCGGTCGGACCCCTCAGCATCGGCTTCAGCCCGTCGAACGGGGTCCCTTCCAGGGCGAGATGGGCCAGACGGTTCTTCGCGACCTTGAAGGTCACGCCGGCAGCCCGCATTCGGCGCCTGAGCTCCGTCGCCTCCGCGACCGTGAGACCCGTATTGTGGGTGACCACGATCATCGAGGTGTCGGCCAGCGCCTCGTGCAGACCGGCGACGAAGTCCCGCTTTTCAGTCCGGTCCACGTATCGTCTCCACTGTAGCCCGCACGCGTTTGGACCGCGCCCGAGCCAGGTTGCCCAGTTCGCCTGTCCTGCAAGCCGGAACCAACCCAGGGACCCAGCGGTCCGTGGGTGTTTCCCGTCTCCCGCGCGCGGACCGGATGGTCCATTAACGTCCCGTGGGACGACGTGCGGTCTCGGACAGGTTTCGCTCCACGCCGGCCGAGGCTTACCCGGCGGCACGTTGCGAGCGCGGGGAGGTAGCGGAAAGCGTCACCAGAGTTGAGAGACCGTTCGGCCGCCACGGCGCCGCGCAGCACTTCGCTGGTCCGGACATGCGGTTTCGTCCTCGGCGGGGTTGCGATTCCCGGCGATGACCAGATCTACCGCAATGCACGCATGCGAGCCCGCGCTGGTCCGCCTTGACCTGACCGAGTTGGGCAGCAGTGAAAGCGAGGCTCAGCGGCTGCAGTACCGGGAGCGCGAACTGCGCGCCCATGTCCCTGCCGGCTTCAGCGCTCAGCACCGACCGGGCGAAGCCGTGAAACATGATCGGGCGGTGGCGCTGGTCGGACAGTCTGACGGGGCACTATCGATGCAGGTCCTTCAGGAGTTCTACGGGCAGGCGACGCGGCCCACACGGCAGGACAGGTTGCTTGCGGTCGAACTGATGGACGTATGGCGGCAGCGGTTCAGGGGCCAGGAGATGACACTGCCACTCCTCGACGCCGCGCTTCGGCCTAGGGCTGCGCACCAGCTGTCGTTCTGGGATTACGCGATCATCGCGGCGGCGCGAGCATTGGGCTGTCGCCGCCTCCATTCAGAGAACATGGGCGACGGGCGCGAAATCGACGGCGTGCGGATCGTCAACCCGTTCCGATAACAGTGCCGAGCCCGACCCCACAAACCAAGGTGCTGACCGGCGTGATGCGGGAGTATTGCTATCCGGCCAGCGAGCCGACGTCCACGCGCACGCCGGGTCCCATAGTGGAACTCACCGACACCTTCTGCACATAGGTACCCTTGGCCCCGGTCGGCTTCGCCCGCTGGATCGCGTCTGCCAGTGCCCTGGCATTCTCGACCAGCTTGTCGTCCTCGAAGCTGACCTTGCCGATCCCGGCATGGATGATCCCCGCCTTCTCGGCGCGGAACTCCACCTGCCCGCCCTTCGCCGCGGTCACCGCGCCCTTCACATCCATGGTGACGGTCCCCAGGCGCGGGTTCGGCATCAGCCCGCGCGGACCCAGGATTTTGCCCAGCCGCCCGACCACGCCCATCATGTCCGGCGTCGCGATGCAGCGGTCGAACGCGATCTCGCCACCCTGAACCTTCTCGGCGAGGTCCTCGGCGCCGACCACATCGGCACCGGCCGCCTGGGCCTCCTCCGCCTTCGGCCCGCGTGCGAACACCCCGACGCGCACCGTTTTCCCCGTCCCATTCGGCAGCGAGGTCAGCCCGCGCACCATCTGGTCGGCGTGCCGCGGGTCGATGCCCAGATTCATCGACATCTCGACTGTCTCGTCGAACTTCGCCTTGGCGTTCTGCTTCACCAGCTTGATCGCGTCCGCCAGCGGGTACGACTTGGCCGTATCGACGTTCTCGTAGGCCTTCTGCAGGCGCTTGTCCTTCGCCATGGCTCAGCCCTCCACCACCGTGATGCCCATCGAGCGAGCGGAGCCCATCAGCATCCGCACCGCCCCGTCCACGTCGTTGGCGTTCATGTCCTTCATCTTCTGCTCGGCGATCTCGCGCAACTGCGACATGGTCAGCCGCCCGACCGGCGCGCTCTTGCCCACCGTCTGGCTGCCCTTGTCGATCTTCGCCGCCTTCATCAGGAAATAGGTATTCGGCGGCGTCTTGGTGATGAAGCTGAAGGTGCGGTCGGCGAAGGCGGTGATCACCACGGGCACCGGCATCCCGGGCTCCATGTTCTGCGTCGCGGCGTTGAAGTCCTTGCAGAACTGCATGATGTTGAGCCCGCGCTGGCCCAGCGCGGGGCCGACTGGTGGCGACGGGTTCGCCTTGCCGGCCGGAATTTGCAGCTTGATGTAGCCGGCGATCTTCTTTGCCATATCCCTGGTCCTCGTGCTGTGGTCCCGGGGACCGCGGTGCAAACGGCGTCTTTCCCGCGCAACCGGCGGTGGGACAGCCTCCCGCGTTCCGATGGAGCGGGGGCGTTTAGCGGACCAGGGCGAGAAAGTCCAGGGTCGCGCGCCAGCCTGCCACGGCAATCGCTCGGACCGGTCGCATGGTTCTCCGCCGGCAAACGCCACGCCCGGCGGGTCTCCCAGCCGTCCCCGGTTCACCTGACTAAAAGCAAAATCAGCCGGATCGGATCCGGTTCGGCCGCTCAGCTGCGCGACACCCGCCGGCAATCCTCCAGCGCGCCCGTGTGGTCGAGCCACCGCAGGTCCGCATCGATCCGTCGGTCGAGCCGCTCGGTCCACCTGGCGAGCAGCGCCGGCCACAGGCGCGAAGGCGACGTCGGTCGCACTTCCCGCCGCGCCTTCGGGCGGGCGCCGGCCAGAGGATCGGTGACTGCGGACACGGCCATGGAACCCTCCTGCGCCTGTGGTTGCCACTCTGCCGCGCCCCCGTGGCGGCGGCAGTGAGTGACCTCACAGTGCAGGCATCTTCCGACGCGGCCCGGACGGGCGCAGGATGTCGGAGAAAGCCAGAATGACCTACGCCCACACGCTCGCCGGCACACGCCATGTCTTTGACGACCTGCGCACGCTGCTGGCGCGGGCGACGCCGTTCCGTTCCGGCGATGCGCTGGCCGGACTGGCAGCCAGCACCGCCGCCGAGAGGGTCGCCGCCCAGATGGCGCTGGCCGACCTACCACTGGCGACCCTGCTGGCCGAGCCGGTCGTGCCGTACGAAACGGACGAGATCACGCGGTTGATCGCCGATGGCCACGACGCGGCGGCCTTCGCCGCAGTGTCCTCGCTCACCGTGGGGGCGTTCCGTGAGTTCCTGCTGGCGGCGGAGCCGGACGTGCTGGCGGCGCTGCGCCCTGGTCTGACGCCCGAAATGGCCGCTGCCGTCAGCAAGCTGATGCGGCTGCAGGACCTGGTCGCGGTCGCCGCGAAGTGCCACGTCGTGACGCGTTTCCGCAACACGATCGGGTTGCCAGGACGCCTCTCGGTGCGGCTGCAGCCGAACCACCCGACCGATGATCCGCGCGGCGTTGCAGCCTCCACGCTCGACGGGCTGCTGCTCGGCGCCGGCGACGCGGTGATCGGCGTGAACCCGGCGACCGACAGCGTGGACGCCGCCTGCACGCTTCTCGCCATGCTCGACGAGGTGCGCGAGCGCTACGCCATCCCGACGCAGACCTGCGTGCTGGCGCACGTCACGACCAGCCTGCGCGCGATCGAGCGCGGCGCCCCGCTCGACCTCGTGTTCCAGTCGATCGGCGGCACCGAGGCGGCGAATTCCAGCTTCGGCGTATCTCTGGCGCTGCTGCGCGAGGCGCGCGAGGCGGCGCTGGCGCTGCGGCGCGGCACACTCGGCGACAACGTGATGTATTTCGAGACCGGCCAGGGCAGCGCGCTGTCGGCCGAAGCGCATCACGGCGTCGATCAGCAGACCATCGAGGCGCGCGCCTATGCGGTGGCACGCGCCTTCTCACCCTTGCTGGTGAACAGCGTGGTCGGCTTCATCGGGCCGGAATACCTGTACGACGGCAAGCAGATCACCCGCGCCGGGCTGGAGGACCACTTCTGCGGCAAGCTGCTCGGCCTGCCGATGGGGGTGGACGTCTGCTACACCAACCACGCCGAGGCCGACCAGGACGACATGGATGCGCTGCTGACGCTGCTGGGCGTGGCCGGCGTGACCTACATCATGGGCGTGCCGGGCGCGGACGATATCATGCTGTCATACCAGAGCACGTCCTTCCACGACGCGCTCTACCTGCGCGCCGCGCTCGGACTGCGTCCCGCGCCGGAATTCGATGCCTGGCTCGCCCGCATGGGGATCGCCGGGGTGGAGGTGCCGGAGCAGATTCCGGAAGCCTTGTCACCGGCCCTGATTGGCCTCGATCAGCGAGGCGCGTAGGCGGGCGGCGTGGGCGCCACCGGCGGGTTGCTCGGCGCGTGCGG
Source organism: uncultured Alphaproteobacteria bacterium (assembly GCA_963812075.1). Taxonomy (GTDB): domain Bacteria; phylum Pseudomonadota; class Alphaproteobacteria; order Acetobacterales; family Acetobacteraceae; genus JAMXLO01. The sequence goes on along the minus strand of CAWETN010000007.1, from coordinate 53,292 downwards.
GTCCGGCGGACCGCGGTCGCCGGCGGCGAGTGGCTTCATCGCAAATGTCCTGCCCTGCATAATGCGGGGCATCTAGGAAGGCGGAGCGGTTGCGCGAGACCACTCGACAGCAAGTGATGCAGCCTGCCGCACGATGGGCCGACCTCCGGCACTTCACGCCGGCGCGCGTGGCGCTGGGCCGTGCAGGCAACGGTCTGCCGACGGCAGCGCATCTCGCGTTCCAGGCCGACCACGCCGCGGCGCGCGATGCGGTGCATGCCGTGCTCGACGTCGCGGCATTGCGCGCGGAATTGAGCGTAGCGGGGCTGGCCAGCCTGCCGGTGCATAGCGAGGCGCCTGACCGTCGCACGTATCTGCTGCGGCCCGACCTGGGACGGCGGCTGCGCGACCGCACCGCAATCCCGGTCATCCCGGGCGCGCTGCTGTTCGTGGTGTGTGACGGGCTGTCGGCCATCGCGGTGCAGCGGCATTCGGTGGCGCTGTTGCGACAGCTGGTCCCGGGCGCGCCGGGCACGGTTGCCCCGATCGTGGTGGCCGAACAGGGCCGCGTCGCGCTAGGCGACGACATCGGCGAGGCGATGGGCGCCGAGGCGGTGGCCGTGCTGATCGGCGAGCGCCCGGGCCTGTCGGCGGCGGACAGCCTGGGCGTCTATCTCACTTGGCGCCCGCGGCGTGGCCGCTCCGATGCCGAACGGAACTGCATATCGAACATCCGGCCCGGCGGCCTGGCGCCGGCGACCGCCGCCGACAAGCTGCTATGGCTGATCCGCGAGATGCGGCGCCTTCGCCTCACCGGCATCGGGCTGAAGGACGAGCAGACCGGCGCCCTGCCGGCACCGGATTGACGGATCGGAGACCGCTACCAGATGGTTGCGGCACGTTGGGGCCAAGGGAGGAAAGCAATGCCATCAGCGGGGATGCGGGCGTTTCTCGGGTTCGTTGCCGCGGCGATCGCGGTACTGACATTTCATCAGGGCATGGTCGCCGTGCTGCACGCGCTGGGGCTCGCCCCGCTGGCGCCGTTCCGGACGTCGCCGGTGCCGCCGCTCGGGGTACCGTGGATTGCCAATCTCTGCTTCTGGGGTGGGCTCTACGGCGCTGTATTCGGGCTGCTTGCGCCGCGGTTAACCCTGCCGCTGTGGGTCTGCGGCCTGATCTTGGGAATCATCGCCGCGCTGGTTGGCATGTTCGTCGTGGCAGCGATCAAGCACGCGCCGATCGCCAACGGCTGGCAGGCCTGGCCGATCGCCCGGTCGCTGCTGATCAACGGCTCCTGGGGCCTGGGCGTCGGCCTGATCCTGCCGCTGCTGATGCCGCGCGCACTGGTCAGCGCGCACCCGTAGTCACGTCGCCATCACCGCCCTTATTCCCTGCGCTGCGCAGGCCATCGATCAGTTTCGGGTTGGCGGCGAGGGCGGCGACTTTCCCGACCTCGGTCAGGTTGCGCAGGCTCGGCGGCTGGGCAAGAAAGTCCCGCAGATCGTCCCGCGCCTTGGCCATCTGGCCGCAGAGGCTCTGGGCAGCGATCAGCGCCAGCCAGGCTGATTCCTCGCCGAAGCCGCCTTCCGGCGGGTAGGCCCTCTTCGCCTGCTGCGCCGTGTTCATCGCCTCAGTGCATTTGTCGTTCGCAATCAGAGCGAGCGCGCGATTGGCGTCGATCCAATAGGAGGGGTCGCTGCCGCCAGCGAATTGCCGGGCTTTGGCAAAACTTTCCAGCGCGTCCGGGTGCTTACCGAGGGCCATCTGAATGAGGCCCATTTCTGTATGGCGGTTGCTCTCGTGCGGCTGCTTCTCGAGCGCCTTGCGCTGCACGGCCTCGGCCTCGTCCCAGTTGCCTTGCGCGCGTAGCACGGCCGCCTTGGCGCGCAGTGAGATCGCTGACTCAGGCAGGAGTTGCTGACTCGGGCAGGAGCTTGAGCAACAAGCCGGGCGCGGTAGCGTACCTCGCGCTCAAGTCCCACGGGGTAGTTGGGATTGATCTTCAATGCCCGTTCGATCAGGCCGATCCGCACCAGGAAGTTCTCCTTGGTGTTGACCGAGAGCCGGGTCGTCAGCGTCGCCGTCATGGTCACGCACGTCTAGATTGTTTGGGCGGTCACGCAGGGCGCGGATTCCTCGTCGATTGCCGTCTGCCAAAAGTTCTCGTAGCGGACCTGGACGATGGCATGCAAAGCGCCCGAGCCATCCGTGCGCTCGAACCGCCCACCCCACGCCCGACGAAGTCCAACGGTTTCGTAGATGCTCGCCGATACGATAAGGCGCCCGTCCTGACTGCGGGCATTTCCAGTGAGTGCGAAGTGCACATCGTGGTCGCGTCCGCTTGCGCGCAGGTCCGTCGTCTTGCCGCGGTAGGCCGCAGCGGTCATCAGAGGAACGACCGGGACGTCGCCCGCCCTGCCGAGGGCCTCCGTCAGATCGCGAGTGATTTCAGCGGCGAGGCCGTCTTGCGTGGAGTCGCCACTGGTGTTCTCGAACGGCAGCACTATCACCGACATCCGCCGGTCCTGCGCCGAGTAGGGGTGCGGCGCGGCCGGTGTCAGCATTGCATTGGCCGGCGCCGCACCCTTGTCGCGCGATGCCCACCAGCCGCCGACCGCCAGGATCGCCGCCAGGACCATTGCGCCGGCGGCCAACTTTCAACCGGTATGGCGCCTCCTATGCATCGGCGGGTTTGTTTGATCGGGCAGCGCAGGTTGCGGCAATGCCTCTTCGAGTATCGCCGCGATGTCCTTCGCCGCCGGCCCGAACACGCCGACGGCGCGCGCGATGTTCTTCACCGTCTGCTCGCCCAGATCGGCGAAGCCCAGCGACAGCTTGTCGCGTACCTGTTCGTTGGCGGAGCGCGAGATGCAGAGGCCACCGGGCTCGCACAATGCCTCCAGCCGGGCAGCGACGTTCACCCCGTCGCCAAAAATGTCGTCACCGTCGATGATGATGTCGCCGACATTGATGCCGATGCGCACGACGATCTGCCGGTCCGCGTGGACGCCGGCATTGAACGCCAGCATCCCCCGCTGGATCGCCGCGCCGTAGGCCACGGCGTCCACAATGCTGGCAAACTCTACCAGCAGCCCGTCGCCGGTGGTCTTGACGATGCGACCGTGATGGCGGGCGATGGCCGGATCGATGCGCTCGTGGCGGTGCGCCTTCAGCGCGCTCAGCGTGCCGATCTCGTCCACGCCCATGAGCCGGCTGTAGCCGGCGATGTCCGCGGCCATGATCGCCGCCAATCGGCGCTCGATCCTCGGCGTTACCGTGCTTGCGGGCTGCGGCATGGTCTGCCTACCCTATTTGATCGTTGCGGCAGAACTCCCGCAACGATCACAACCGGTCAACAAAGACGATGCGCTGCTGTCGCCGCTAGCGCTCCCACCGCCCCATCGGCTCGGGCGGATGGGCACGAATCACCTCTTCGTTCACCTCCACGCCCCAGCCCGGTCCGGTCGGCAGCACGAACATGCCACCCTCGATCTTCGGCACCGGTGAGACGAGTTCGTCCTTCCAGGGGACGTCCTCGATGTCGATCTCCATCACCCGGAAGTTGGGGATGGCGGCGCACATATGTGCGCTCATCAGCGAGCCGATATGGCCGTTGAAGTTGTGCGGCGCCACGTTGACCTCGTAGGCATCCGCCATCGACGCGATCTTCATTGATTCCAGGATGCCGTTCCACGCCACGTCGATGATCGCCACATCGACCGACTGCTGCTCGAAGAACGGCCGGAACTGCCGCCGTCCGTGCAGTGACTCCAGCGATGCGACCCGCGTGCGCGCCGAGCGGCGGATCGTCGCCAGCGCGGCCGGGTCGTAGCTGTCGATCTCCAGCCACACCAGGTCGAACGGTTCGAGCGCCTGCGCCAGCCTTATGTAGCCCTCAGTTTTGAAGTTGAAGTTCAAGTCGAGATGCAGCCCCACCTGCGGTCCCGCGCCGTTGCGGAACGCCGTCATCTGCGCCACCAGCCCATCGACCAGGTCTCGGTTGATGTTCAACTCCGGCCAGCCGGGGCCGTTGAAGCCTGGCATGTGCACGTAGGGTTCCGGCCCGTCGAAGCGGAAGATGTTGGTCTTCAGGCCCTTGAAGCCGCGCGCCGCCACCTCCGCGCCGGCGCGCTCCACGTCGTCGAGCGAGCGGATCGGATCGAAGCCGGTCCACTGCTTGATGCGGTGCGCGTGGCTGATCCGCCAGGTGCCGCAGTGCGACCAGTAGAGTTGCAGCCTGTCGCGCACCGGGCCGCCCAGCATCTCGTACACCGGGATGCCGAGAGCCTTCGCCTTCAGATCGACCAGCGCGTTCTCGATCGCGGCGATCGCCTGCTGCGCGATACCGCCGACCGACTGGCGCGTCACGCCGTGCAGATAGGCGGTGATCTTCTCCACCGGCCGCGGATCCCAGCCAATCAGCTTCTCGCTGAGCTTGCGGATCACGCCGGCGAGGCCGGCCGAGCCGTACGATTCCATGAACTCGGACCAGCCGACAAGGCCTTCGTCGGTGCTGATCTTGACGAACGAGAAGTCGCGCCAGCCCGCGTTGCAGTGCAGGTCCTCTATCTTCGTGATGCGCATGGTCCCCCCCGTGCCTCGGCCAGCATGCTATGGAGCGCTGGGCGGCATTCCAATCCCGTTCGGGAAAAAAGCGAACCGCTAACTGCGAATGAGTTGCAAATGCACTCACTCCGGGTTACAAGGCTTGCCAGCAAACCCCTCGCGAGAGCTCCCGGTGTACGTCTGCCTTTGCAACGGCCTGACCGACAGTCATGTCCGTGCCGCTGCCCTTGCCGGCGCCTGCCGTCCGAGCGAGGTCTACGCGGCGTGCGGCTGCACCGCGCAGTGCGGCACGTGCTCGCGGACCGTGCGGCGGGTGCTTGACGACGTTGCGGCGAACGACCGCGTGGTGGAGATGCTGGCGGCCGACTAGCGATCCGATCGCCCCGGCGACGATGGTATTCGGAACCCCGAACCGGCGCAGGAGTCCGCATGAAGGTCGATCCGAAGGTCCTCGACTACCTGAACACCGTGCTGACCAACGAGCTCACGGCAATCAATCAGTACTTCCTGCATGCGCGGATGCTGGACAACTGGGGCGTCACCAGGTTCGGGAAGCACGAATACCAGGAATCCATCGATGAGATGCAACATGCCGATTCGCTGGTCAAACGGATCCTGTTCCTCGAGGGGCTGCCGAACCTGCAGCGGCTCAACGCGCTGCTGATCGGCCAGACGCCGGAAGAGGTCCTGCGCTGCGACCTGACGCTGGAAGAGAAAGCGGTCACCGACCTGCGCGAGGCGATCCCCTACTGCGAGAGCGTCCAGGACTTCGTCAGCCGCGACCTGCTGTCGCACATTCTACGCAACGAAGAGGAGCACATCGACTTCATCGAAACGCAGTTCGAACTGATCCGCCGTATCGGGGTGGAGAACTGGATGCAGCTCAATAGCAGGCCGGCCGACTGAGGTCCCACACGCAATCGGGAAGCTGCTGCATCGAGGCGATGACAGCGACCGCGCCGGCGGTGCGCAGGCGCTCCGCATGTTCAGGCCGGCAATGGCTGCCGCCGATGAAGCCAATGACACGCATCCCGGCCGCGACCGCGGCCTGCACGCCGGGCACGCTGTCTTCGATCACCACGCAGGATGACGGTGCGACCTGCATCGACGCAGCAGCGAACAGGAACAGGTCGGGCGCTGGCTTGCCGCGCGCCACCTGGGTGGCGCTGAACACGTGCGGTTCGAACCAATGCAGCAGCCCGGTCAGCGACAGCGAGTGACGCAGTCGCTGTGGTGCGCTGCTGGAGGCGACGCAGCGCCGCTGCGGCATCGCCGCGAGCGCCTCCGCCACACCGGCCATCGGCAGCAGCTCGGTCTCGAAGGCAGCGGCGACCCGCCGCCGCATCGTTTCGCCGAAGTCCTCCGGCAATCTGACCCGGTGCCGCGCCTCGATGTCGGCGCACATCTCCGCGGCGCTGATGCCGAGATAGCGGTCGAGGATCTCCTCCACCGACAGCACCACGCCAATCTCGGCAAGGCAGGCGGCGTCGGCGCGGCAGGCGATCGCCTCGCTGTCGATCAGCACCCCGTCGCAGTCGAAGATGACCAGTTCCGGCGACACGCGGTCCGTATACCCATCGCCCAGGCCGTTCGGCTATAGAGCGACCGCCCGGATCACCTGACGGATTCGCCCGACATGCGCTGTTTGCAGTACCTCGCTCTGGCCGCGGCTCTGCTGTTGAGCGGCGCGGCTCCGTCGCAGCCGCACGCTGTGCTCGCCGCCACGCCGATCTCACGCATGGACCTCGCATGGTGGCGCCAGCGGCACGCGGCGAAATTGGAGGAACTGCGCAGCCGGCGCGTCGATCTGATCTTCCTGGGCGATTCGATCACCCAGGACTACGAGCGGAGCGGCCCGCAGGAATGGCGCGATTTCGTGCCGGTCTGGCAACGCTTCTACGGCGACCGCAATGCGGTCAATCTCGGCTTCACCGGCGACGCGACCGCACACCTGCTGTGGCGGATCGAGAATGGCGAGGTCGCGGGCATCGCGCCCAAGGTCGCCGTCGTCCTGATCGGCGCCAACAATCTCGGCCGGCTGCACTGGTCGGCCGAGGACACGGTGGCCGGCATCGACGCCATCGTGCAGCAACTGCGACATCGCCTGCCGCAGACCAAACTGCTGCTGCTGGGCGTGCTCCCGTCGGACCGCAGCACCTGGGTCACCGAGAGCACTGCCACGATCAACAACGCGCTCGCGGCGCGCTACCGCAACGGCGGCGAGGTAACCTATCTCGATATCGGCCATGTGTTCATGCGCGACGGCCGGCTCAACGCCGGCCTGTTCTTCGACCCGAAGCTGACGCCGCCGGAGCCGCCGCTGCATCCCACGCCGGAAGGCCAGGCGCTGATGGCTGCGGCGATCGAGCCGACGCTGGCCGGACTGCTGGGCGACCGGCCGCACGTCGCGGCGCGCTGAGCGGCGGGGCTACCCCAGCGCCTCGGCCAGCAGAGCCAGCGCCCGCTGCGCGAAGGCGCGCATGTTGGCGACGCGATCGGCGCTGCCGGTCTCCAGCGTGATGGCGCGCGAATAGCCCGGCCCTTCGAGCCCGATACAGGTGTGTCCGGCGGCGTCGCCATAGCGGTTGCCGGTCGGGCCGGTAGCACCCGTCTCGCTCAGGCCCCAGGTCGAACCGAGACGGCTACGCACCGTCGTCGCCAGCAGCGCGGCATACGGCTCGGACGAGGCGCGCATGCCGTTCGGCAGCGGGTTGGGAATGTCGAGGAAGCCCGACCGCGCATAGTGCGTGTAGATCACGCTGCCGCCGCGGAAATACGCCGACGCACCGCCCACCGACAGCAGCGCCGCGGAGATCAGTCCGCCGGTCGAGGACTCCGCAATCGCGATGGTGTCGCCGCGCTCCTTCAGCCGCGCGCCCAGCTTCTCCGCCAATGGCAGCAGGTCCTGCATCTAGCCTCTCCCCTTCTCCAGGATTGCATCGATCACGCGCTGGGTGGCCAGCGCCTCCTCGCCCGGGATCGCCGGGTCGCGCCGCTGCTCGATCGCGTCGAGGAAATCGCTCAGCACCGCGCGATGCGCGTCGTGCGAGAACGCCATCACGCTGGCGCCGCTGCCGGTGCCGGCGCTGTCGGTGAACACATCCTCCCGCCCGTCGAGGAACGCCAGGCGCAGGTTGCCGCCGTCCATCCTCGCCGTGCCGCGGCTGCCGATGATGTGCAGCCACTCCGGGCTGCCGGGATACGCCGAGACGGTCCCGATTATGGTGCCCGGCGCGCCGTTCCCCAGCCTCAGCAGCGCCGCGGCGTAGTCCTCGGTCTCCATCCGATGGAGCGCCGTGGTGCGCACCTGCGCCGCCTCGACTCGCTCGATGCCAAGCAGCCAGCGGAACAGGTCGAGCGAATGGATCGCCTGGGTGATCAGCACGCCGCCGCCGTCGCGCGCCAGCACACCACGGCCGGGATCGTCGTAGTAGGACTGCGGCCGCCACCACGGTACCATCAGCGTCGCCGCCTGAATGTCGCCGAGTGTGCCGGACCGCAGAACTTCGTGCAGTCGCTGGCTGCCCGGACGGAAGCGATGCTGCAGGCAGATGCCGAGACGCCGTTCGGCGCGACGGCCCGCGGCGATCAGCCGCTCGCCGCGTTCGATCGAGACTTCCAGCGGCTTCTCGCACAGCACGTGCTTGCCGGCGGCGAACGCCGCCTCGGCAATCGGCAGATGCGCGTTGGCCGGCGTCAGCACGATTACCGCATCGACGGCAGGGTCTTCGATGGCGCGCGCGACGTCGGTGGTGGTGGGAAAGCCGTAGCGGTCGGCAACGCCCTGCAGCCGCGCTTCGCTGCTCGCCACGGCCCACACCACGCGCGCGCGATCGGCGAGATCGACCAGGCTCCGCGCATGCGGCTGCAGCGCGTTGCCCAGACCGATGACCGAAACGCCGATCACCGGCGTTGCGCCGCGTAGCGCGTGGCCTGCGCCTGGGCCTGCAGCGCCAGGCGGCAGACGGCGAAGGTCTGTCGCTGCGGCATCGCCGTCTCGCTGCGCTGCGCGATGTCGGCGAGGAAGTTCCGGTAGTAAGTCACCGGCAGCCCGCTGCAATCGACGTAGCGCGTGGCGGTGCGGTTGGCGACGAACATATGGTCGGTGCCCTCGCGGCCCTCGATGTCGAGGTTCTTGCGCAACTCCAGCGTGCCCTCGGTGCCGACGACGAAGAACCGCCCATCGCCCCAGGTCGGCAACCCATCAGGCGTGAACCAGTCGAGCCGGATGTAGCCGCGCACCGACGGTGTGGCGAGCACGAGCTCCGCAAAATCCTCGAAGCCGGGCGGCTCGGTGCCGAACGCACCGACAGTGCACGACACGATCTCCGCGTCGTCGGCTTCGGCGAGGGCGAGGAACTGGTCGATCGAGTGCACGCCGATGTCGTTGATGATGCCGCCATAGGCCGGCGTGTCGAAGAACCAGGACGGCCGCAGCGCACGGTTCAGCCGGTGCGGGCCGAGCGAGGTGGTGTGCACCAGCCGTCCGAGTTCGCCGGAGCGCACGATGCGCAACGCCTCCTGCACCGCGGGGGAGGCAAGCCGGCCGAGGCTGATCGACCAGATGCGCCCGGTCTCCCGAACCGCACGCTCGACCGCGATGAGCTGGTCGAAGGTTGTGACGCCGGGCTTGTCCACCATCACGTCCTTGCCGCGCTGCATCGCCGCGATCGCCAGGTCGGCGCGGTCGCAGGGACGCGCGGCGATCACCACAAAGTCGATCGCCGGATCCTCCAGCAGCCGCATCGTCTCCGCCTGCGGCACTTGCGGGAAGCGCTTGCGGAAGCCGGCGAGCACGCGCGGATCGCTCGTGTCGGGATTGTAGCCGACGCACTCGGCGCCTTCGTCCAGCAGATCCTGCGTCAGGTCGTAGATGTGCCGGTGATCCAGTCCGATCGCGGCGAAGCGCGGCATGGGCATCCCTCCCGAAGTGGGCGAACGCTCGCACCATCTTCCCCGCCCCGCAACCGCAGTCCACAATGCCGACAGCCAGCAATCGAGGGGGAGAAGACACCATGGCAGACCGTTTCGCCGTCATCACCGGCGCAGGCAGCGGCATCGGGCGCGCATCGGCGCTGGCGCTGATGAACGACGGATGGTCGGTGGCGCTCGCCGGACGGCGCAAGGAAATGCTGGAGGAGACCGCCGGCCTGAAGACCGCCGGACGCGCGCTGGTGGTGCCGACCGACGTGACCGACCCGGCGCAGGTGGACGCCCTGTTCGCGCAGATCAGGTCGAACTTCGGCCGCATCGACATGCTGTTCAACAACGCCGGCGGCGGCACGCCCACCACCAATTTCGGCGACTTCACCTACGAGATGTGGACCCGCGTCGTACAGGTGAACCTGAACGCGATGTTCCTGTGCTCGAATGCCGCGTTTCGCATGATGCGTGACCAGTCGCCGCAGGGCGGGCGGATCATCAACAACGGTTCGATCTCGGCGCACGTGCCGCGGGTGGGATCCTGCGCCTACACCTCGACCAAGCACGCGGTGACCGGGCTCACCAAGTCGATCGCACTCGACGGTCGGCCGTACGACATCTGCTCCTGCCAGATCGACATTGGCAATGCGGCGACGCCGATGACGGCGCGCAGCACCAACGGGCAGATGCAGCCTTACGGCCAGATGGCGGTCGAGCCGCGCATGGACGTGAACCACGTCGGGCAGCAGGTCCTGTTCATGTCCAACCTGCCGCTGGAGTCGAACGTGCAGTTCGTCACCATCATGGCGACGAAGATGCCGTTCATCGGACGGGGCTGATACCATAGGGACACGAGAGCGCGCCGAGGACGGCTCCTCTCGCCATGGCCGGCCCGGCCCGGCCATGGCGACGGGTGGCGCATTTGCCAACGATTTGATTTTTGCTTGCAGCCCTCGGCGTCATCATCTAAAAATATAGCATCTTCGACATGATTGGCATGTATTCCAGAGGTGGTGAATGAGAAGAACTGCTCTCCGGGGCGCCGGCAGCACTCTTGCGATCCTGGCGGCACTGGCGCTTGGCGGCCCGAATGTCGCAACTGCCGCTGGCATGTATGACGGAGCATACCACGGCACGTTGACCGCCGGCGGGATGAACGCGATGAACTGCGCCAAGAGCGCGCCGGTCCAGATGACCGTGACGGACAACAAGCTCGAGTACAACCATATGGGGCGAGCCACGATCACGGCGACCGTAGCTGCCGATGGGTCCTTCAGCGGCTCTGGCCAGAACAACTATGCGGGCGGCAGCCGCAGCGCCCAGATGCAGGTTCAGACCATCGAAGGCAAGATCGCCAACGGTGCCATTCTTGCCGAGACAAAGGTGGGGAACGCCTGCACCTACAAGCTCGAACTGAGAAAGTTCAGGTAGGGTCTATCGACCCAGCCCTGACCGCCAGCCACGTTCTTCGATCGCATCGAGGAGCGCGTCCAGCATGACGCGCGGCAGGCGCGCGAGCAGCCCGCGCCGTCGGGGGCGAAAGACCCGTGCCTTCGCCTTGGGTCCGCCAAGCGAACGAACAAGGCCGTCGATGTCGCCGAGGCTATCGACCAGCCCTGCAGCTTTGGCGCGCTCGCCCAGCATGAAGCTGCCATCGAACAGCGCCGCCTCGTCGCCCTTCAGCCGTGCACCCCGCCGCTGGTGCACCCACGCCTTGAAGCGTTCGTGCAATGCGTCGAGCAGGTCCTGCACGAAGGCGACGTCCTCTGGCTTCTCCGGGCTGAACGGATCGAGCCGCGCCTTGTGGGCGCCGGCGGTGTACAGCCGCCGCTCGATGCCGAACCGCGCCAGCAGGTCGGGAAACCCGAACCCACCGCCGCGCACGCCGATCGAGCCGACGATGCTCATCGCATTGGCGTGGATTTCGTCGGCCGCGCAGGCAAGCCAGTAGCCGCCTGACGCGCCCACCTCGCGGATCACCGCATGCACACGCACCTCGTTTTCGTCGGCACGGCGGCGGACCAGGGTGGCGATCAGATCGGACTGCACCGGCGATCCGCCAGGACTTTCGATATCGAGGATCACGGGTCGGCCGCGGGCGGAGCGGAAGGCACGCTCGATCAATGGCGCCATTGTTCCCATGCTCACCGCGCCCGGCCGCGGCGCGATGAGCCCGTGCATCTCGATCACGTTGATGCGCGGCCGGCGCCAGGGCAGCAGACGAAACGCCATACATCCTCCGATCCTTGTGGACCATGGCAAGATGGCGGTGTTTGCGCCATACACAACTCATGATCGCGCTCCACTTCGCGGGCTACCAACCGGCGCGCTCGGTACACACGCGAGCACTGCACGCCCTGCGCGCAGGCGTGGCGCGCGCCGGAGACGGGCTGGCCATCAGCGTGACCGACAACGTGGTCGCGCAGAGCCGCAAGGCGACCGACCTGCTGGCCATGGTTGAGACCGGCGAACTCGACGGTTGCTACTTTGCCGCGAGCTATCTTGCCGCAAGGGTGCCGGAACTCGGCGCATTCGACCGGCCCTTCCAGGCAGGATCGCGCGAGCAGGTATTCGCTGACCTGGATGGTGATGTCGGCGCGTCGCTTGCCGCCAGCGTCGCGGCGGCGACCGGCTATCATGTGCTGAGTTGGTGGGACAACGGGATACGCCACATCAGCAATGCGGAGAGGCCGATCCGTACCCCGGCGGATTGCATCGGGCTCAGGCTTCGCACGCTGGACAACGCGCAGCATCAGGCAGCGTTCCGCCGGCTCGGTTTCCATCCGCAATTCATCGACGTCGCCGACCTGCCGCGGGCGGTTGCGGAGCGGACCGTCGATGCCCAGGAGAACCCGCTGACCAACCTGGTGAACTTCAACCTTCACGCGCACCACCGGCATGTCAGCCTCACCGGACACTTGCAGGGTCTCGCGCCGCTGCTCGTCAACCGCACATGTTTCGACGCGTTACCGGATGAACAGCGCCGCGCCTTGACCGAGGCTGCAGCGGCAAGCACCACGGTTCAGCGCTCGCTTGCGATCGCCGAGGACGTCGAATGTCTCCGTCTGTTGACCGCTGCCGGCGTCGAGGTGGTCGCGCGCGAGGCGATCGACCTGCAGGCGTTTCGCGACGCGTTATTGTCGCAAATTCCGTAGACCGGCCACAAAAATTGCCGCTCCTGTTTGCGTTGGCGTGCTTCCAACCCTATGGTGACCTGCCGCCAAGTTGTACTGAAATCGCCATATGCGCCTTGTCGTTCTGGACGATGACGAATCCATCGGGACGTTCATGGCAACGGTGGCCAGGAACCGCGGCTGGCATGCCCAGGCGGTCACTCGCGAGGGTGAGTTCCAGGCGCTGATCAAGGCGGCACCGCCGACGGCGATCATCCTCGACCTGCAGCTCCACGCCAGCGACGGCATCGAGCAGCTGCGCTTCCTGCACGGTGTCGGCTACCGTGGTGCGATCGTGCTGATCAGCGGCTTCGACGCACGGGTGCTCGCCTCGGCGCAGCAGATCGGCAACACGCTGGGACTGTCGATCGTCGCGGTGATCGAGAAGCCGGCGCGCGCGGCGCAGGTGCACGACGTGCTCGAGATCATCGAGCGACCCACCGGTCCGGCCGCGTCGCCTGCGGCCAATGCGCAGCCCGCCGCTCTGTCGATCTCGGCGAACGACGTCGCCGAGGCGGTCGAAGCCAGCCGGATGGAGTTGCATCTGCAACCAATCATCTCCTCGCAGGAGCGGGTGGTGGCGCGTGCCGAGGCCCTGGTCCGATGGCGCGACCCGGTACTCGGACTGGTGTCGCCCGAGCAGTTCGTGCCGGCCGCCGAGGAGGACGACGAGGTCATCGATCGGCTGACGATGTGGGTGGCCGACGCTGGCGTCGCGCAACACCGGCGTCTCGCCGACCTGGGACACCAGGTGCAGATCCGCATCAACATCTCGGGCCACAGCATGCGCTCGATCGATTTCCCCGATCGGCTCGCCACCCTGCTCGAACGCTACTCGGCGCCACCCAGCTGCATCGGCCTGGAGATCACCGAAAGCGTGGCGATGCACGACCCGCAGGAGACCGCAGGCGTGCTGACCCGCCTGCGCCTGAAGGGCTTCTCCGTGTCGCTCGACGATTTCGGCACCGGCCACTCGTCGCTGACGGCGCTGCGCCAGTTGCCGTTCTCCGGGATCAAGATCGACAAGTCGTTCGTCGGCGAGGTCGAGACCTCGCATGATTCGCTGGTGATCGTGCGGTCGGTCATTCAGCTTGCGCGTGACCTGGACCTGGAATGCGTAGCGGAGGGCGTCGGCAATGCCAGTACGGCACAGCTGCTGACGGACCTGGGGATCGACGGTCTGCAGGGCCACTACTTCAGCCCGCCGCTGCCATTCGATGAATTCGTGGCGTGGCTGGATGACTGGTCTGCCGGTGGCCGGATCTGACCCGACCACCGGCCGCAATTCACACCGTCTGCAGGATCGCCTCGCGCGGCATCTCCGGCACCAGTTCTGCGCGCCAGTCCGCGCTGGCCCGCAGCACCTGTTCATGTGCGCGCAGCGGATAGTAGCTGGTGCCGATACCATCCGGTGACCCGCCCGCCTCCACCGCCTTCACCGCCTGGCGCAACAGCTTGCGCGCCTGGATGATCGCCTTGTCGGCGGGGCCGAGGTGCTCCCTCGAGCGATCGACGACGCGGCCCATGCTCTCCTGCAACGCGCGGTCCTGTGCGTTGATTCCGTCGATGCCGGAGTAGGTCTCGGTCTTCTGCACCTCGCGGTCCAGCAGGTAGTTGTTGGCGCGGTTCGCCTTGGAGCGGAACGTCATCGGATCGACGTGCAAAGGCCCGTTGCCCAGGCCGCGCTCGAGCTTGTCCTCCTCGGTCAGCGGACCGTCCGGACAATAGCTCCAATTGTACACCATGCAGTTCTCGTCATCCGTCGGCACCCAGATATGGCCGGCGTCGAGCTCGAGGCCGCTTTCCGACTTCGATGGCCGGATCTGATGGAACGGCATGATAAAGTGATAGGTGCGGATGTGCACATCGTCGCCGCCGTCGAGCGGGCGGATACCGGCGTACTGGTAGCCATAGTCGGTGATGTCCACCACCAGCTTCGGCGCCTTGCCGCGTACGAACGGATTGGACGGCTTGATGCCGCCGCGCTTGCTGCTGTCGGTCAGCAACCGGTGCAGAATCGGCGCGTGCGAGGTGTCGATGCCGCCTTCCAGCGCCTGCAGCCAGTTGCACTCCTCGATCACCTTGGTGACGTGCCGGTTGGCTTCCGGCGCCTGCGTCCAGGCGAATTTCGGCAGCGGCGGCATCTTCTCCGCGGGGCCAAGATAGGCCCACACGATGCCGCCCAGCTCGCAGGTCGGATACGCGGTGACCCGCACCTTATGCTTGAAGTCGTATTCCTCGGGCTCGTTCATCATGTCGACGCAGGCGCCGGAGACGTCGAACTTCCAGCCGTGATAGATGCAGCGCAGGCCGCATTCCTCGTTGCGCCCGAAGAACAGCGAGACCCGGCGATGCGGGCAGAACTCCTCGACCAGGCCGATGCGGCCCTCGGTGTCACGGAAGGCGACCAGCTCTTCACCCAACAGCCGGACGCGCGCCGGCGGACCGTCGGGTTCGGCGATCTCGCGCGACAGCAGGGCGGGAATCCAATAGCGGCGCATCGCATTGCCCATCGGCGTGCCCTGGCCGACACGGGTGATCAGCTCGTTTTCCTCACGTGACAGCATCTGGTTCTCCTTATGCGTTATGCGTTGGCCTTCATCGCATCCCACCACGGGCAGGCGCCGCTCATCCGGCGGTAGTTGCCGTCGATCACCTGCAGCGGCGCGCGGATTCCCGGCGGCGGTGGCGGCTGGCCTTCGCCGCCCATCGCATCGAACAGTCCCTGATGGCCCCAGAAGCTGGCGACGCTCGCCATCTCGGTCGGCTGCCAGGTCGCATCGTCCACCTCGACGCCGCCCCAGCCATACTCCACCAGGATGTCGGACGGGGTGCGCATGTAGAACGAGGTCACCAGGTCGTTCGGGTGGCGCCCCAGCGTGGCGACGATGCGGTCCTTGTCGCCCAATGCGATGTCGTAGCCTTGGCCGACGTCGTCGAACGAATACAGCTCTACCATCAGGTGGTGCATGCCGGTGTGCGGCGCTTCGAACAGCGCCACGCTGTGATGGCGCGTATTCACGTGCAGGAAATACGCGGTGAGCGGCGTCCGCATGTAGTCGCTGACGCGGAAGCCCAGGACATCGCAGTAGAACCGCAGCGCTGGCCCGATGCTGGTCACCAGCAGCACGGCGTGGCCCATGCCCATGGGGCCGGTGCGGAAGCCAGAGATCGAACGCCCGGGCCGGAACGGTTCGTCGGCGACCTGCGCGCCGTGGAATGCCTCCAGCCGGTTGCCGGACGGATCGGCGAACGAGATCAGCCCGCTGACGAAGCGCTGGTCGGCGAGCGCTGCCGGCTCGTGCGTCACCGCGACACCGGTCGCCTCCAGCCGTGCCGCCAGCGCATCGAGCGCCGCCGCGTCCGCGACCTCCCAGCCGAAATAGCGCTGACCCTCGGGCAGCGAGCGGTCGATCACCAGGCGCTGCCGGCGGTCGTCCATGCGGAAGGCGCACACGCCGGCGCCGCGATCCACCCTCTGCATGCCGAGCCAGTGGGTAGCGTAGTCCGCCCAGTCGTCGAGCCGGTCGGTGCCGATGCCGAGATAGCCGAGAGCCTGGATTGTCATGGCCTGGTTCCTCCTGGCCGCAACGCTATCATGCCGCGGCGCGGGCCGCATCCTGTCCGCTGATCCAGGCACCGGCGACCGTGCCGGCCATGCCGTTGTGGCAGGCCTCGCCGGCGAACAGCAGCCGCCCGCCGCCCAGCGGCTGCGCCAGCGCAAGGCGCGCATCGGCGTCTCCCGGACGTACGAACGAATAGGCGCCACGCACCAGCGGGTCAGCGTCCCAGCGGGTGACGAAGTGTTGGCCGTTGCCGAACAGCCTGTCCACCCGGCCGCCGAACAGCGCACGCAGCTGGCCGAGTGCGAAGTCCACCGCCGCCGCCTCGCCGGCGCGCGCCAGGTCCCAGGCCACCGGCCCGCCGACCCAGCCCTGCACGTAGTCACGTTTGTAGGGCCAGCATTGGAACCCCACGGTCGGATCGCCGCTGCGCTGCACCTGACGGTCCACCGAACAGTGCAGCGGCAGGTCGAGACGGTCCGGTCCGGTCGCCCGCAACGCCACCTTCATCGCCAGGCCCATCGGCAGCGCCTGGACCGCTGCCTGCGTCTCGAGCGGCAGCGGCGGGTCGAACGCAATCTCACCCGCCGCGAGCACGCCGGTCGAGACGGTGACGATGGCGGAACGCGCCGTGATGGTGCCGCGCGGCGTCTCGACCGCCACGCCGGAGCCGTTCCAGGCGACGCGCGTCGCCGGGGTGGCGAGGCGAATGTCCAGACCATCGCCCAGCCGGCGGGCGACAAAGGCGCCGATGCCGCCCTGCGGCACCAGGTTGCTGCCCGAGAGCACGTTGCGCAGCCAGTCGCGCGCGCTGAACTCGTCGGCGCTGGCGCAGCAGACGATCGGGCCTTCCCAGGTCTCCACGGTCACCGCCCAGGGATCGTCCGGCAGCGCCCGCGCGACCGCGGCCAGCGGCACGTCGTCCGCCTCGCGCAGGATCTCGGCAGCCTTCGCCTCGAAGCGGCCCCAGGAGCCGGCATAGTCGTCGTATTCCGCGGGCGTCGCCTCGCGCCGGCCGACGAAGGTGCGCTCCTGGCGCAGCGCGTCGGCACGCAGCAGCGTATCGCCGGCTGTCTCGGCGATCGGCACCAGCGGGTTGACCTCTGCGCTGTGCAGCCACACCGCGCCCATGTCGAACCACACGCCGCCCAGTTCGGGCGGCTGCGTGGTCCAGGCACGGCCGCCGATGCGGTCGGCCGCCTCCAGCACCAGCGCGCGCCGACCCGCGGCGCGCAACGCCGTCGCCGCACCGAGCCCGGCAAGCCCGGCGCCTATCACCACCACATCGACATCGGACACGTCGGCAACCTATCGTGGCCGTCGCAAGGAGGCCAGCCATGCCCGACCACACCCCGATCGGCACCGACTCCCTCGTCATCGACATGGCGCGGCGGTTCGCCGCGGAACGGCTCGCCCCGGGTGCTGCGGCGCGGGAGAAGGCAGGCGCGATCGAGCCGGAGATCATCCGCGAGCTGGGCGAACTCGGCATCTTCGGCGCGACCACGCCGGCGCAGTGGGACGGCTCGGAGCTCGACCCAGTGACCTATGCGCTGCTGCTGGAGGAGATCGCCGCTGGCGACGGCTCGGTGTCCACCATGGTGAGCGTGCACAACTCGCCCACCTGCATCATCTTCGACCAGTACGGCACGGACGCGCAGAAGGATCGCTTCCTGCGCCCACTGGCGACCGGCGAGGCGGTGGGCTCGTTCGCGCTGACCGAGCCGCAGGCGGGATCGGATGCGTCGAACCTGAAGACGCGCGCGACGAAGAAGGGCGACCGCTACATCATCAACGGCGCCAAGCAGTTCATCACCTCGGGCGGCGTACCGGGCTACACGGTGCTGTTCGCAGTCACCGATCCGTCGGCCGGGCGCAAGGGCATCTCGTGCTTCGTGGTGGACAAGGCGACGCCGGGATACCTGGTGGCGCGGCGGGAGGAGAAGCTGGGGCAGAAGGCGTCGGAGACCTGCGCACTGGCATTCCAGGACATGGAGGTGCCGGACGACCAGCGCATCGGCGCCGAAGGCGAAGGCTACAAGATCGCGCTCTCCACGCTGGAGAGCGGCCGGATCGGCATCGCCGCGCAGAGCGTCGGCATGGCGCGCGCGGCGCTGGACTACGCGGTGCAGTACGCCAAGGAGCGGCAGGCGTTCGGCGGACGGATCATCGACTTCCAGGCGGTGGGGTTCCGGCTGGTGGACGCCAAGACCAAGGTCGAGGCGGCGCGGCAGATGACGCTGCACGCGGCGCGGCTGAAGGCGGAAGGCGCGCCGGCGCTGGAGGCGGCGTGCATGGCAAAGCTGTTCGCGTCCGAGGCAGCGGAGGCGGTGTGCACGGCGGCAATTCAGACGCTGGGGGGTTATGGGTACCTGGCAGACTATCCGGTGGAGCGGATCTACCGCGACGTCCGGGTGTGCCAGATCTATGAAGGCACGTCGGACGTGCAGAAGCTGATCTTGCAGCGGATGCTGTAGAGGTGGCACAGAACAAGGAGCGCTTGTCGTAGTATCAGTGGCAACTAGGCCTGCACCGGCAGACAGTTGGCCGTGGAAACTTGCGCCAGCTGCATTCGAGCGTTCGATTTGGCTGCGTCGTACAACGACCCATGCCTGGTTCAATTCTATCTGGATCAGGCTGATCGGATGTATGTCCGCAACTTATGCAGAGGCTGTCACCGACGCCCATATGGCGATGCGCAAGGCACTTGGCCTACCCGTTGAGCTTCCCACAAGGCACGGTCATACGCCACCATGAGCGACCTCTACGACGAGGACTTCACCCTCTGGACCGAGCAGCAAGCAACACTGCTACGGCGCCGCGCGGCCGGAGAATTGACCAACGATGCCGCACTGGACTGGCTGAATCTCGCGGAGGAGATCGAAGCCGTGGGAGGCAACACGCGCCGAGAACTCCGCAACCGGTTGGCGAGCCTGCTGCAACACCTGCTGAAGTGGCACTACCAGCCGGAGCTCCGCAGTCGCAGCTGGCGAGCCACCATCCGCACGCAACGGCAGGAGATCGAGGATCTGTTGGCCGACAATCCCTCCCTGCGGGCCAGATTGCCGGAGTTTGTCGTGGCCGCCTACCCGCGCGCTCGGGCCGCCGCTCTCGACGAGACAGGACTGCTCGAACTGCCGGAGCAGCCGCCGTTCACCATCGAACAGGCGCTTGTAGATGCACTGCCTGATGGGTGACGCCGCCTGAGAGGCACGGAGCCCCTGCGCTGGAGGCTGCGTGCAAGGCGAAGCTGTTTGCGGCAGAGGCGGCCTGCACCGCCGCGAACCAGACGCTGGGCGGATTCCATCGCGACGTCCGGGTGTGCCAGATCTACGAAGGCGCGCCAGATGTGCAGAAGCTGATTTTGCAGCGGATGCTTCAACAGCCGGCAAACCACGGCGCTCGGCTTGCCATCGAAACGGCCACCCGGCACACTCGCGGCAGTGGTTCGGGGGGACTTGCACATGCACTCGATAACATCCGCGTTGCTCGCTGTCGGTCTGCTGTCCGCAGGCATCGCCACCGCGGAGCCCTGTGCGAAGCCCGCGGACGTCGCTGCGCTGGACATCGCCAGCCTCAAGAGCCGGCTGATGGTCACCGCGCTCACCTGCAGCCAGCAGGCCCGCTACAACGATTTCGTGCAGCGCTTCCGCCCCGACCTGATGGCGCAGGAACGCGCGTTGCACGCCTACTTCGTGCGCAAGTCCGGCAGCCGCGCGCAGCGCGACCAGGACGACTACATCACCAGTCTGGCGAACACCCACTCGCAGAACGGGATCCGCCAAGGCACACTGTTCTGTCAGCAGAATGTCGGCATCTTCACCGAGGTGCTGGCGGTGGCGAAGGGCTCGGAGCTGCCCGGCTTCGCAGCCGGCAAGCAGCTGGCACAGCCGATCGACGTGACCGCCTGCACGTCCCTGACCCGCACCGCACAGGCCAGCGCCGCGCGCCGTTAGCCAACCATACCGGCGTCGTGGCAGGATCGACGTTTGCCAGCGCTGGACAGTCCGCCGCATGCACCAGCTTCTGCTTCTGCGCCACGCCAAGTCGTCCTGGGACGACCCGAAACTGGCCGACCGCGACCGTCCGCTGAACAAGCGCGGGCGGCGCACCGCCGAGGCCATGCGGCGCGCGATGCTGAACCTGGGGCTGACGCCGGACCTCGTCCTGGTCTCGCCGTCGCGACGGACCCGGGAGACCCTCGCTGGGCTCGAGCCGTGGGATGAGACGCCGCTGGTAGAGGAGGTCGAGACACTCTACCTGGCGACGCTGCCGCAGCTGCTGGCTGTCCTGCGTGACGTGAACGAAACCGTGCGCAGCCTGATGCTGATCGGGCATAATCCCGGTCTGCATGAACTGGCCGTGCGGCTCGCCGGCCCGAGCGCCGACGCAACGGACGCCAGGCTGGGCGACGGCTTCCCAACGGCAGCGCTCGCCGAATTCGCCGTCGCCTCGCAATGGCAGCAGATCGAGGGCGCAGGATCGCGGCTGGTGCGGTTCCTGACGCCGCGCGACCTGCCGGAGATGACGACCTGACCGCATGGAGCTGGAACTCGGCCTTCGTCCGGACGACGCGCCTCGGTTGAGACGCCTGAGGCTGCTCGCGCCGCTGCGCAGCGGCCGACCGCGCAGCCACGGCGTCAGGATCGTCTGGCACGATGGGCCCGATCGCGCGCTGGCGCGGCAGGGCCTCGCGCTGGCCGAGCAGCGTCCGGTGTGGCGGCTGGAACGGCTGCTGCCCGATGGCCAGACCTGGTCGCCCGGAACTCGCGCGCCGGTTCTGGCGACGGGCCACGATCCCTCCGCGCTCGGCCAGGCGCTGCCCGAGCCGCTGGTGCCAGTGGCGGCGCTGATCGGGCGAACGACCAGCCTCTGTCTCAACACCGAGCGCGGTCCGGTCGGCATGACCCTGCTCAATGGCACGGTCCGCGCCGTGACCTCCGAGCACCAAGTCTGCCGTATCGGACTTGAGGGCGCACCCGAGGCGGTGCAGCCGCTCGCTCTGGCTCTGGCAGGCGAGATCTGGCTCGCGGTGCCATGCGCCAGCCTTGCCGCCGAGGCTGCGGCTGCCGTCTCGGGCGCCGAACCGCCGCCGCGTCATGAGGGCGCCCCTGAACTGCCCGCCGGCGTGTCGGTGGCAGAGGCCTTCGCGCACGTCGTTGGCCACCTGACCGACGTCATCTTGTATTTCGCACCGAAGGCTGCCCGAGCGGGCGACGGACCAGAGCCGGTGCACCAGATGCGCGTGGCGGTTCGCCGGCTGCGCTCGGTCATTAAGGTGTTCGGGTCTGCCATCGACACGCCGGACGTCGCGGCGGCGGATCGCGGACTAAAGGCACTCGGCGCAAGGCTGGCACCGGCGCGCGATTGGGACGTGTTCGTGACCGAGACCGGGGCGCTGGTCGCCGAGACATTTCCCGCCGAGCAGCGCGTCCGGCATCTGCTGGGCGCGGCCGAACGGCGGCAGCGCGCCTGCCACAGGGAACTGCGCAGCTTCCTCGACAGCGTCGAATTCCGCCGGCTTGGCGTCGAGCTGGCCTGCCTGTCCGGCTCGCGCCAGGTCGTCGCGGATGCGGGGGAGACTGACCTCCTTACTTTCGCGGCCGGCGTGCTGCACAAGCGGCTGGGCAAGCTGTCTCAGGTCGAGGACGATCTCACCACACTCGAACCGGGCGCGCTGCACGCACTCCGCCTGCGCGCGAAACAGCTCCGCTACGCAGCGGAGATCTTCGCCCCGCTGTACTCAGGCAAGGCGACGCATCGCTTCATCCACCGGTTGAGCCGTCTGCAGGACCGGCTCGGCACCCTGAACGATGCTGCCGTGGCGTCAGACCTGATCGCTGGACTCGGCGGCAATCACGCCTTCGCCTCCGGCCTCGTGCTCGGCTTCATCGGCGCCCACAACAGCGGCAAACGCGAACGAATCGCCGAAGCATGGCACAAGTTCCGCCAGGCGGTGCCGTTCTGGGGCTGAGCGCGCGGTTCATCGCGGCGGCTGGAGCACGATGCCGTAGCGGCGATAGATTCCCGCGATGGTCCCGTCCGCCGACAGCCGTTCGATCGCCTGATCGATCGCCTGGCGGAGCGCGTCATCCGGGCGCCGCATGCCGATCGCCACGTTCCACACGAGGTCGTGCTCCGCCTCGTCGAGCGGCAGCAGAGTGACCGGCTGGTCGGCGTGCCGATGATTGTAATAGCCGGCGAACAGCGGGGTCACCGCCGCCGCATCGACCTCGTGCGCCGCAAGCGCCGCCAGCATGTCGTCCTCGAAGCCGAACACCGAGATCGGCACGTGCCGCCTGTCGATGCTCATGGCGGCCAGCGATCCGGTCTGCACCGCGACCTTGGTGCCGCGGCCCAGGTCGTGGAACGAGGCGATGGCGCTGCCCGCCGGCACGGCCAGGATCACGCCGCTGCGGTAGTAGGGTTTCGACAGCCGGATGCCGAAATCCGGCGGGGCGTCGTCCACGGCGATGGTGTCGGGGATGATGTCGCAGTCGGTACGCGGGAATCTGGTAGCTGATCAGCACCCACTCGACTGTCAGCGACACTCCCAACCGGTCTGCCAGCGCGCGGCCGAGCTCGATCTGGAAGCCTGCCGGCTGTTCGGTGCGGCTTGCGAAGGGCAGCGAATTCGGGTGCGCGCAGAGGCTGATCGTGCCCCGCTCACGGATCGCCTGCAGCGTGCGCGCCGACGCCGCGTGGACCCCCGCGAGCAGCGCCAGCGACGCCAGGATCGTGCGGAGCGGCACGCCGGCGGATCGTGCGGCTGCCTTCATCCCTGCTCCGGCTTCAGTGTCCGGATGTACTGGATGATCGCATCGATGTCGGCGTCGCTATAGATCGAGCCGAAGGCCGGCATCGCTCCCTGCTTGCCCTGCTTGATCCGGGTGCGGATGAAATCGTCGCTGCGCTCGGTGTTCATGAGTTGCGGCCCCTTCCCCGCGGCGCGTCCGCCGTCGCTGTGGCACCAGCCGCAGGTGGTCGCGAACAGCTGCGGTACATCCAGCGAGGATTTCGCATTTGCCGTCGCGGACTGCTGCGCACGCACAGCCTGTGACTCAGCCGCCACCAGAACAAGCACTGCAAGCACGAACCGGAGCATGGATGAATGGTGCCGCTTCTCGCGTCTGCCGCAACCGTGCGAAGGCGCCCTGGCGAAGATGTGACCATCGCCAGGGCCGCACAGCCGGTGGCTATTTCAGCGAATAGACCACCAGGACCCCGTCATCCCGCGGCATGCTCTTGTACGGCTCGCCGAAGGCCGGGGCGAAGTCGTCGCTCACCATGCCGCCAAAGCCGGCGACCACGGCAATGTACTGCTTGCCGTTGACGGCATAGCTGATGATGCCGCCCTGATGGCCAAGGCCATCGCCGTGGCTCCACAGCTCGCCGCCGGTCTCTGCATTGTAGGCATGCACGGTGCCCCGGCTGTCGGGCACGAACACCAGATTGCCCGCGGTAGAGAGCACGCTCGCCATTGGCGGCTCGGGATAGCGGACCTCCCACTTCTTCGCGCCGGTAAGCGGATCACGCGCGTCGAGATGGCCGTAGATCGTGCCGCCCGGCGGCGCCACCAGCTTGAAGTTGGCGCCGATGTTGAGCTGCGCGACAGGCTCGGTGACCGGCGTCGTCTTGACCACGTCCAGGCTGATGCACCACTCGTTGCCGATCTTGTAGTAGAGCCCGGTCTTCGGATTGTAGCTGCCGCCGTTCCAGCTGACGCCGCCGCTGATCGCCGGGCACAGCGGCTCGGACGCCTTGCCGGCGCTGAAGTCGCGACGCCCGACCAGTTCGCCGGTCTTCGGATCGATCGACTTCACGAAGTTGATGGCGTTCACCAGCGGATAGACGTTCTTCACCTTCAGGTCGCGGTCATAGACGAAGACGAAGCCGCCCTTGTTGGGATGCACGATGGATTTCTGGCCGTCGCGGTCGAGCAGCACGAATTCGCCGACTGCGCTGTCGAAGTCCCATGCGTCGTGCGGCAGTTCCTGATGATAGAATTTCAGGTTGCCGGTATCGATGTCGAGGCCGATCACCGAGGTGGTGTAGAGGTTGTCGCCCGGGCGAGCGCCCTGGGTCTTCCAGTCGGCGCCGGACCAGTCGTACAGCGGCGCCGGATTGGCGGTGCCCCAGTAGAGAGTATTCGTGTCGACATCGTAGGTCCCGGGCATCCAGCCGCCGCCGCCGCCGGTCCGCCACGAGTTGTTGCCCCAGCTTTTCTTTGCCTCGTCGTTTGGCGCGACAGTGAGGAACGTCCACTTCACCTTGCCGGTCTCGGCGTCGACACCATAGATCGGACCGCGGCCCGGCCACTCGCCGCCCTGGCTGCCGATCACCACCACGCCCTTTGCGTAGAGCGGCGCGCCGGTGAAGCCGACGGTGAGCTTCTGCGAAGTCCTGCAGCTTGGTGTCCCACACCGGCTTGCCGGTCTTCATGTCGAGCGCGATCAGCCGCCCGTCCACCGTGCCGACGAACACCTTGCCCTGGCCGAGCGCGACGCCACGGTTGTACGGCGAGTGCGTCTGACGCGCCACAAGCGTGTCGTCGAGTTCGGGGAAGTAGGACCAGATGACCTCGCCGGTGGCGCCGTTCAGCGCGAAGGTCCGGCTATACGAGCCCGTGTAGTACAGCACGCCGTCGGCCACCAGCGGCACCGACTGCAGGCCGCGCGTGGATCGGCCCGGAACGTGGATCCAGGCAACCGACAGGTCCTTCACATTGCTCGGGTTGATCTGCTCGAGACCGCTGTAGTTCCAGCCGTTGTAGGCTCCGTGATAGGTCAGCCAGTCGTTCGGGCTCCCGGCGGCGATCCGTCCGGTGTCGACCGGCTGCGCCATGCCGGGCAAAGCACTCAGCGACGCACCCAGGACGATTGCTGCACCAAAGGCCAGACGTTGCTTTCTGCTGTACATGAACGGTCTCCCCTGCGTTTCCCGATGTCAGTCGATGTCGATCCGAATACCTCGCCCGCCTGCGGGAGAGGTCGCCGCGCGCAGTGCGGCGGGTGAGGGTGCGTGTGCGGTGGCACGACCCACTCCGGCGCTGCGCGCCTGCCTCTCCCGCAAGCGGGCGAGGCGAAGAGTCACGGCCGCATCGCGCCCTGCGTATCCACGTAGCACGCATAGAGCGACGTGCTGCCGCAGATGTAGAGCCGGTTGCGCAAGAGGCCGCCAAAGGTCAGGTTGGCGACAGTTTCCGGAATATGGATCTTGCCCAGCAGGTCGCCCTCGGGGCTGTAGCAGCGCACGCCATCCTCCTTCGGATCGGCCCAGCCCATGCTGCACCACACGTTGCCCTCGACATCGCAGCGCATGCCATCGGTGATGCCAGGCGCAAAGCCTTCGGCAAACACCTTGCCGTTGCTCACCTTGCCGGCCGCGACATCGACGTCGAACACGCGAATATGGGCCGGACCACCGTCGGTGAAGCCGCTGTCGATCACGTACAGTCGCTTTTCATCGGGTGAGAAGGCGATGCCGTTGGGCTGCACGAAGTCATCGACCACGACTGTCACCGCGCCGGTCGCCGCATCCACGCGGTACACGTTGTGCTTCGCCTGCTCGGGCTCGGCGCGGAGCCCCTCGTAATTGCCCTTGATCCCATAGCTCGGGTCGGTGAACCAGATCGATCCGTTGGACGCCACGACGACGTCGTTCGGCGAATTGAGCCGCTTGCCGTTGTAGCTATCGGCGACGATGGTGATGGTGCCGTCATGCTCGGTGCGCGTGACGCGGCGCCCACCGTGTTCGCAGGTGACCAGCCGCCCCTCGCGATCGACCGTATTGCCGTTCGAGTTGAAAGAGGGCTGGCGGAATACGCTCAGATGATTGTCGTCTTCCGTCAGGCGCATGATCCGGTTGTTCGGGATATCGCTGAACAACAGGTAGCGGCCGGCGCGGAAATACGCCGGCCCCTCCGCCCAGCGGAAGCCGGTGGCGACGCGCTCCACAGCGCCGGTCCCTACGCTGCCCTTGAAGCGCTTCTTGTCGAGCGCCTCGATATGCGGATCGGGATAGCGCGATCCGGACAGCGGCCCGAGCGGCAGTCGCTCGGGGGGTGGCACCGGCAAGGGCACGCCGGTCTCGCCCAGCGGACCTTCGGTCGCGGCGCCCGCGGCCTTCAGCGTCACGGCAGCCGCACTCGCCGCCGAAGCGGCCAGAAACGCTCGTCTGATCATGTGTCCTCCCGGAAGGTGGCTTCTATTGACCCGGCCGCGCACTCAGGTGCGCGGCACGACGTATCCGTAGGCGAGGTTGCTGCGAGCCTGGCCGTCGGCCAGATAGGCGGTCTTGATCTGCCCGATGCCGTCGCCGTCCAGGTTGGCGGCCAGGTCGAGCCGATAGTGACGGGCGGCGTTATAGCCGAGGATGTCGCTCTTTACACGCCCCTCCGCCGGGCCAAGCGGAGCGAAGCCGAAGCGCTTCTGCATGTCCTCGGGGATCTCCAGCCTGCGGAACGCCTCGATCTGCCACTGCGGCGAACCGTACCACACCGAATCGGTGCCCCAGAAGACATGCTCGTGGCCCAGCCCCTTGATCAGCGTGCCCAGCATGGCGGCACAGAACCGCGGATTGGTGACCGCCGAAATGGCGAACGAGGTGCCGAGGTCGCAATAGACGTTGCCGACGCCGAACTTCTCCGGAATCGCCGCGAGGTCGCTGACCCACTCGATCCTGCCGGTCTTCTCGAACCGGTCGAGCTCGCTCTGCGGGTCCTCGAGAAACGCGCGCAACGCCGAGTGATAGATGACGAAGTCCACCTGCGGCCACTGCCTCGCCGCCGGCCCGACATCGTCGGCGGTGGCATAGCGCCACGCCCCGCCCGGGATCGAGGTCTCGTAGTCCTTCGGCAGCAGGCCCTTGTGGATGCACACCGTGGTTATGCCCGCCCGGACGATCCTGTCGTAGAACGGACCCATCAACTCGGCATCATCGAGCCGCCAGGGATACTTCGTGGTCTTCGGCGACAGCGGATCGCCTATCGTATAGCCCTTCCAGCTGGTCGGCCGCACCGTCGCGATGCAGCGGTCTACTTCGTCGAGCCAACCGGGCTGCTTCGGCGTGAACAGCGAGTGGTACAGCAGGCGCTGGCGGCCGGCGATGCGGTTCACCGTGTCGGCTGCCTGCCTGATCTGATCGTTGGTGAGGAACCAGTTGGCCGGGTCGTCGAACGGCGCGCCGCTCAGCAGGCCGACGCGCGTGTCGCTGTCGAGGTAGACCTCCTTGAGGAAGTTGTCGAACTTGTAGCGGTCGATCCCGAGGCCGACCGCGTCCTTCTGCATCGCCGGATTCCAGTGCGCCGCGGCGTATTTTGCGAGATCGGACAGTCCTTGCCACGGATAGTCATCGCGCACGAAATGCAGCTGGTCGTCGAACACGAACTGACGTGCGAGACCTGCCGCGCGCGCCGCCGCCGCGTCGGGCTGCGCCGCTTCGGCACGATCGACGCTGAACAACGGTCCGTAGATTTCGTTCATCGCGACGAATGCCGTCGCAAGGCCGCACGCCGTGCGCAGGAAGCCGCGCCGGTCCAGGCCGAGCCGGCGTCCGTTCGCGTCCGCCAACGCAGCGATGCGCGCCTCGACCTGGCGCTGTCGCGCCGTCTGCGGCAGCGGGTTGAACTCGCCGTTCGAGATCACCTGCGTCGGCACCGGTGACTCGAATGCCGCCGCCTCCGCCGGCTGCAACCGGCGGAGCTCCTCCACGCTCAGGTAAGTACCCATCGTCCGACTTCCCCCCATCGAACGGGCGGCACACCGTAACGCCGGCCGGCACCGCGGCAACAGGTTCGCGCGATCACGTGTCCGTGTCGGCGCTCCGCGGCCGCGCCAGCGGATGGTGCTGCTCGACCAGCCGCTGCAGGCGCTCCGCCAGCACGTGCGTGTAGATCTGCGTGGTGGCGATGTCGGCATGCCCCAGCAGCAACTGCAGGCTGCGCAGATCCGCGCCGTGCGCCAGCAGGTGCGAGGCGAAGGAATGGCGCAGCACATGCGGCGACACGCGCGCCGGATCGAGCCCGGCGGCCAGCGCCACATCCTTCAACAGCAGGAAGAACGCCTGCCGGGTCAGCGGCCGGCGCGGGTCGCGACCGGGGAACAGGAATTGGACCTCCTGCCCCTGTTGCGCCACCAGCGCGGATGCCGCCTGCTTTGCGGCGTCCGACAGCGGCACGATCCGCTCCCTGCCGCCCTTGCCGCGGATCAGCAAAACGGCTGCATCGCCGCCCAGGGCGCGGCGCGGCAGCGCCAGCAGTTCGGACACCCGCAGCCCGCTGGCGTATAGGATCTCCAACGCCGCCCGCGCCACCGCACCCCGCAGGTCAGGCATTCGTGCCGCTGCCTCGAGCAAGGCGTCCACCTCGTGCTCACTCAGGTATTTTGGCAGCACTCGCGGCAGACGGGGCGCGTCGAGCAACGCGGTCGGGTCATCCCCGCGCACGCCCTCGCGCAGCAGGAAGCGATGGAACTGGCGCAGCGCCGACAGTCGCCGCGTCGCGGTACGCGCCGCCAGCCCGGCGCGATGCAGGCCGGCCATGTAGGCCTGCAGCACCGGCGCGTCGCACGTCGCCGGCGGGTGGCCGCGCGCCGCGGCGAAGGCGGCGAAGTCGGCCAGGTCGGCCTGGTAAGCCAGCAGCGTGTTGCGCGCTGCACCGCGTTCCGCGGCGAGCATCTCGAGGAACGCCTCGACGTGGCGATCCACTCAGTGGCTCTGGAACTTGTCGTTGGGCAGCACCTTCTCGACCGGGCGCGGCGTCGGGTTCGGCGGATAGGAGCCCAGGAACACCACGGTGGCGCCAAGGATCACCAGCCCCGCCGCGACGACGATCAGAAAGATGCGGATCATCGTCTGTTCCACCGACTCCAGCGACTTGGCCTGTGCGATGGCCGATGTGCTAGCGTCCGCCGCCATGACGCGCAACACCGCACTGAGGGAGGCTGTTCCGCCGCCGGAAGCGCTTGCCGGTCGCAGCGTCGTGCTGGTCGGGCTGATGGGCGCCGGCAAGACATCGATCGGGCGCCGACTGGCGGCGCGGCTGGGCATGCCGTTCCGCGACGCCGATGCCGAGATCGAGCTGGCCGCGGGCTGTACCATCCCCGAGCTGTTCTCGCGCTACGGCGAGGGCGATTTCCGCGCCGGGGAGCGGCGGGTGATCCGCCGGCTGCTGTCGGGCGAGCCGCTGGTGCTGGCGTTCGGCGGCGGCGCCTTCATGGACCCGCAGACGCGCGCGGCGGTGCGCGAAAGGGCGATATCGATCTGGCTGCGCTGCCCGCTGGGGACGCTGCTGCGCCGCTGCGCCGGGCGCGACAACCGGCCGCTGCTGGCCGGCGGCAATCCGGCCGAGGTGCTGCAGCGGCTGATCGAGCTGCGTTATCCCATTTATGCCGAGGCGGACGTGATCGTGGACTGTCAGGACGAAAGCCCAGAGGCCACCACAAACCGGGTCCTGAACGGCCTGACGGCGTGGCAGGCGCCACGGCGGCTTCCCGTGGTGCTGCCCAGTACCCGCTACGACGTCATGATCGGCGATGACCTGCTGGCGCGCGCCGGCGCCCTGCTGGCGCCGCGCATGGACCAGAAGCGCGCCGTGGTGGTCACCGATGAAACCGTGGCGCAGCTGCATCTGCCGACGTTGCTCCGCGGGTTGGGCGAGACCGGCATCGCCGCCAGCCAGATCCTGGTTCCGCCGGGCGAGGCGTCCAAGAGCCTCGAGAGCTGGCAGCGCGTGGTGGACCTGCTGCTGGAGGCGCGGGTCGAGCGCCGTACCACGGTGATCGCGCTGGGCGGTGGCGTGGTGGGCGACCTGGCGGGCTTCGCCGCCGCCACGACGCTGCGCGGGCTGCCGTTCGTGCAGGTCCCGACGACGCTGCTGTCGCAGGTGGATTCCTCGGTCGGCGGCAAGACGGGCGTGAACACCCCACAGGGCAAGAACCTGGTCGGCGCATTCTATCAGCCGCGTATGGTGCTGGCGGACACCGGCACGCTTGCGACGCTGCCGCCGCGCGAGCTGCGCGCCGGCTATGCCGAGATCGCCAAGGCCGGGCTGATCGGCGATGCCGACTTCTTTGCCTGGTGCGAGGCGCACGGCGCCGCGGTGGTCGGCGGCGACCGCGAGGCGCAGGCCGAGGCGATCTTCCGGGCCTGCGCCTTCAAGGCCGCGGTGGTGGGTGACGACGAGAGGGAGGAGAAGCCGAACGACGGCCGGGCGCTGCTCAACCTCGGGCACACGTTCGGCCATGCGCTGGAGGCGGAATACGGCTACGGCGGCGGCCTGCTGCACGGCGAAGGTGTCGCGGTGGGCCTGGGCCTGGCGTTCCGGCTGTCGGCGCGGCTGGGCCACTGCACGGCGGCGGACGCCGACCGCGTCGTGTCGCATGTCGCCGCGATGGGCATGCCGGCGGACCTGCGCATGCTGAACCGGCGGTTCTCGGCCGCCACCCTGATCGGCCACATGCGGCGCGACAAGAAGGTCCGCGACGGCGCGCTGAAGTTCGTGCTGGCGCGGGGCATCGGCAGCACCTTCACCGCCGCGGACGTACCGGCGGCGGCGGTGACCGAGCTGCTGCGCGACGAAGGGTGCGAGGTGTAGGGCTGGCGGCCCCACGTCTTGCCAGAGTCGTTTTGGACCGGGCCGTCGGTGTCAGGCAACGCTTCTGTAGAGCGATTGGCAGGCGGTGTTGCGCTAGTCGCAGGGGCGGCCGGGCTTGCACTCTACTCGGGCTATCGACATCCGATCTGGATAGATGAATTTCTCCATTTCGCCCTCGGCGGGATGTCGGATACGGCGGAAGCATGGGATGTGATCGTCCAGTCGATCGGCAGCTTCAATTTCAATCAGACGGGCATCTATATGCTGCTCGATTTCTGGCTGCTGAAGCTGTTCGGGGCAAGCGCGTTCGCGTTGCGCCTGCCCAGTCTGCTGAGCGCTGGCTGGCTCCTTATATCCGCTGCGACATTTTGCAGTGCGCGCCGGCTCGGCAATGCCTGGAAGGTTGTGCTGATACTGGCGCTGCTGGCGCAGCCATGGGTGATGAACTTTGCCGCAGAGGCGCGCCCCTACATGCCTCTGGCAGCGGCGACTGTCGGCTCTTTCGCGTTCTACAGCATGCCGCTCGAACGTCGACGTGGCGCTGTGCAATGGTTCGGCGCCATTTCGATTTGCCTGGGATCACTGATGCACCCGTATTTCCCCGCCTATCTCGCAGCGGTTATCTGCATTGGGTTTATCCGCGCCGTACTTGAAGACAACGTCCACTTCACTCGCGTCGACTTCATCCGGTTCCTGGACGCAAGGAAGGTCGTAGCTGGATTGGCGATCTTTCTTATGGCTGGAGGCCTGACGTGGATGCGAGGCTCGATCGCACTTCATCTCGACCCATTTCAGTGGATCCATCGCGAGGATTTGCTTGTTACTTCCCTCGGCGCCGTTCACCTGGGATTCGTCTGTCCGTGCGGAATTTCGTTGTGGACCTGGTATAGCCCGCCATATCTTATTCTTTATGCCATGGCCGCGGTACTTTTGCTTTATCCCTTGAGCCATGGCGCTTGGCAGGCGCGCTTGCGAGGGCTTCTCGCTCCGAGTTTGTTGGCTTTTGGGACGCTCCTCCTGTCCAGCGGTCTGGCCTGGTTGTCATACCGGAGCCATTATTGGATTCTGGGCCGGCAATGGGTGGCTTCTGCTGCCCTGATGCCGGTTGCAGTGGTGTGGTGCACTGCCGAATTTGCCCGGGTATGCGATTATTGGTGTCGGTGGAGTTCGCTCGCCCTGGCGATAGCCTGCCTCGTTCCACTAGCCTACCCTCTGTCCATCATCGTGCCGCTCAAGCTCTCCCAGATACAAGGCGATATGGCCAACCTGCCGGCGGCGGTGGAACCGCTGCCGCCTGAGCACCCTGACAACGACCAGTGGGTGAGGCTGGCCAACGCCAACATCGCCGAAGGCGGCCCGGTCTGGGCCATGTTTCGAAAGTTCTATGACCGATGACCACCGACCTCGATGCGGCAACGCTCGACATCGCCATTGTCACGCCGGTCTATAACGACTTCACCGCGTTCGCGGCACTCGTACGTGACATCGGCACAGCGGTCCGATCCGCCGGGATCCGGCTGTCGATCTTGGCCATCGACGACGGATCACTGGAAACGCCGAGAATTCCGACCAGTCTGCCCAAGGGCGTCGACCACATGGAGATCCGCTGCCTCGCCAGCAATCTTGGCCACCAGCGGGCAATCGCGGTGGGACTCGCGAGTGTGGCGTCACTGGCGAGGCACCATGCCGTCGTGGTGATGGACTGCGACGGCGAGGACCGCCCGGCGGACCTGCTCCGGCTGCTCGCCGCGCACCGCTGCGACCCGTCGGCAGCCGTCGTCGCCAGCCGTGCGCGGCGCACCGAAGGGCTCCGGTTCAGACTGTTCTACGCGATCTACAAGGGCATCTTTGCCGCCGCCACAGGCCGAAGAATTGACTTCGGCAACTTCATGGTGATCCCTGCCTCGATTGCCGTTCGACTCGCCCACATGCCGGAGACCTGGAACCACCTGGCCGCCGCCGTGCTCCGGTCCTCCGTGCGCATCGTGCGCGTGCCGTGTGACCGGGGCACACGCTATGCCGGCCGGTCATCGATGAACCTAGTTTCCCTGCTGACGCACGGGCTGAGTGCAATCTCGGTCTTCAGCGACCTGGTCTTCGTGCGGCTACTCGCGCTCGCCAGCATCGTCTCGGTCGGCGCCCTGGTCGCCGCGGCGGTCGCGATCGCCATACGGACCGCCACCGATCTCGCCATTCCCGGATGGGCCTCCAGCGTGGTAGGCATCAGTGCGATCATGCTGTTCCAGGCGCTGACCTTGTCAGTCGTCGCCACCTTGACCATGCTCGGTACACGATCCGCCGCATCTTTCGTACCGGCGCTGCATGCTCAGCAGTATGTGGCGGAGCGGATCCTTGTGGGTGAACAATGTCCACGGCGCCAACCAGGGAATATCTCGGCTCCGAGCTAGCCCTGTTCGCAGAGGCGACCCACTGGCGCGCCTATTGGCAGCGCCAGGTGTCCGGCTTTCTCGGTCGGCAGGTGCTCGAGGTCGGAGCCGGAATCGGCTCGGTGACGCGCAGTCTGTGCGGGCCGGATATCGGTCGCTGGGTGGCGCTCGAACCGGACCGCGAGATGGCGGCGCAGCTCAGCAAGGAAGTGCGTGACGGCCGGTTGCCGCCGGCGTGCGAAATCCGCTGCGGCACGACCGGCGATCTTGCGCCCGACGAGATGTTCGACACAGCGCTCTATATCGACGTGCTGGAGCATATCGAAGACGACACGGCCGAAGTCGCCAGGGTGTGCCGCCATCTGGCGCCGGGAGGCCATCTGATCGTGCTCGTCCCGGCACATCAGGCCCTCTACACCCCGTTCGATGCCGCGATCGGCCACTTCCGGCGGTACGCGATGCGTCAGTTACTCGCGGTCGCCGCCGAGGGTACGACCTCCCGGCGCGCGCGCTACCTGGACAGCGTCGGCCTGCTCGCGTCGCTTGCCAATCGGATGCTGCTCCACTCGGCTACTCCCACGCGCGCTCAGATCCTCCTTTGGGATCGCTGGATGGTGCCGCTATCGCGCGTCTTCGACCCGCTGTTCGGCTACCGGTGCGGCAAGACCGCCCTCGCCGTCTGGCAAAAAGCCCCGATCGCCCGTGCCGCGCCAAAGCGGCCGCGCAGCCTGGCCGCAAGCCGGCCGACGAGGTCATCGAACGCCGCGTAGGTGGCGCTCCGGCCGGTCGAAAGATCTGCCATCGACGCAGTCACCGCGCGTCGATGCGTGATTCGCGATCCAGTCGAACACGGGACTGCCATGGCCGCATACCCGGAGCGATCTATCGTCACTCACCGTCGGTACGATAACAGCCGCGTTATACCGCGCCAATCACGGCGTCCGCGAACACCTCGCCCGTGCTGCCGTCGGTTATGCCGACATCGGTCACGTGCGGGCCGGGATTGCAGGCCAGGCTGGCGCCGACGATCGCCTTGAAGGTCAGCAGCGGCGGCCGCCAGTCGACGATCGCATCGGCTGCCACGCGCAGCGCACGCAATTCGGCTGCAACCTCGGTCGCCGGCGCATCGGACAGCAAGCCGCACACCGGCAGCCGCAGCACTGCCGTGACCGAGCCCCGCGCCGCCGTCGCCATGCCGCCCCCGGCTTCGATCACCGCATTCGCCGCCGCGGCCAGATCGGCAGGCTCGCGGCCGAACACCACAAGGTTGTGGCAGTCATGCGCGACCGACGTCGCCAGCGCGCCGCGCCATCTGCTCCAGCCTTGCAGCACGCCGAGTACCGGCCGCGCCGGCGCCTTCGCATGGCGATGGATCACCGCCATCAGGATCGCATCGGCCGGCAACACCACGGCGCCATCGCGCACTTCGGCAACGGCCTCGCCCCACTCGGTGAAGCGCGGCTTGACGACCGTGCGCAGCCGCACGCGACCCGCATTCGCGCCGCCCGCATCGAGCACAAAGTCGCTTGCCGACATCGGCGGCACCTGCATCGTCTCCAGCGGGCGCGCCAGGTGGGCTTGCCGGCAGTCGCCGCGAGCAGACGGCCATCCGCTGCGACCAGCACGCCCGACGCGAACACCGGGTCGACCGTGAGAGCGTTCAGGTCCGACAGCACGATCAGGTCGGCGCGCCGACCCGGTGCGACCAGACCCAGATCACGCCGACCCAGCCGCATCGCCGCATTAAGAGTGGCGCAGCGCAGTGCCTGCAGCGGCGCCAGTCCGCGCCGCACCAGCCGACGCAGCACGTCGATCATGCCGCCCGCCGTGCACGAGGTCGTCGGGAAACACATCGTCGGTGCAGATCGTCAGCGTCTGCGGAATCTGCGGCAGCGCGTTGAGCGCCTCGACCGCATCAGGCAGCACATAATCGTGCGAACCGCGCAGTTCGACGGTGAAGCCGGCACGCAGCTTCGCCAGCAGGTCCTCGCCGCTGGTGATCTCGTGGTCGCTCTCGATGCCGGCCGCGGCGAAAGCCTGCAGATCCGCACCGGCGAGACCGCGCGCATGGCCGCACACCAGCTTGCCGCTGACGAGACCCTCGCTCACGATGCCGCTCATGCGCGGCGCGCGTTCCAGCACCCCACGCATATCCATCACCTCGGCCACACCGGCGACCGCCGGCCAGGCGAGCATCTCGCGCATCTCGTCCGGCCCGAAATAAGCGCCGCCGCGCTCCAGTCCTGGCGCCGACGGGACGCAGGACGGCGCGAGCACGGCGATGCGCAGCCTCAGTCCCGTGTCGCCGCGATCGCCCAGCGCAGGCCGTCGAGACCCGACACGTTGCCGATCTCGTGCGGATCCCAGCAGATCGTCGTGGTTCCCTGCGGCACCACCACCTCGGCATAACGGCGCGGGGTCACCATCGAGCTCTCGATATGCAGATGCGAATCGATCAGCCCCGGCGCGACGATTTGCCCCGCCAGCGTGATCGATTCACGCGCATCGTCGCGCGTTCCGCGCGGATGCACGCTGGCGATCAGCGGTCCGACCAGCCCAACATCCGCCGCGTGCAGTTCGCCCGTCGCCACATCGGCCACCACGCCGCCGGTCAGCAGCACGTCGAATCGATCCCGCCCACGCGCCGCACGCACCGCGCGGTCGCGCAGCGCCGCATCATGCAGATCGTGCGGCTCAGACATTGCCGCGGTATCCGTAGAACGTACGGGCCGCCTCCAGGCTGACCTTGCCGTTGCGCAGATCGGCCAGCAGCAGCGCCGCATCGCGTTCGAGCGGTGGGCCATAGCCGCCGCCACCCGCGGTGGCGACGACGATGCGATCGCCCTTGTGCAGCGTGGCGACGATCTTCGATTTCACCACCTCCTCGCCGCCGTCCACACGCTTGATCACCGCATGCGCGCGACCCCCGGCGATGCCGTCGGCGACCCCGTCCGCCTCGCACAGATGCCGCTCGCCGCGGTACGTCACCGTGGCCTCGCCATCCAGCAGCTCGTATTCGTAGACACCGCCAAGCCCGCCGCGACGCGCGCCCGGCCCGCCGGAATCACGGTTCAGCGCCGCTCGATGCACCCGGATCGGCGCCTCCAGCATCAGCGCCTCGGCCGGCACGTTGAGACAGTTGGTGGCATCTGTCTCGATCACGTCCACGCCATCCAGCCGCGCCGACGCCCCGCTGCCGGCGACCAGCAATTGCGACGTCACGTAGCGTCGCCCGTCGGAACGCCGCCCGCCGAAATGCATGATTACGATTTCGCTGCCGGAATCCGCCGGCACGCGGTCCGGCGCCGCCTGGCGCAGCGCCCCCAGGATGCATGTGGTGATCCGCTTGATCGTGGAGGTGCGGCAGCCGGTCGGCGCCGGCTCGCGCGGATTGACCAGGCTGCCCTCCGGCAGATGGAACGCGAGCGGGCGGAAGCAGCCGCCGTTGTTGGGGATGCGCCCGTCCGGATCGGTCACCGACCGCACGGCGAAGCACGCCGCGGCATAAGGCCCCGACGCCATGCAGTTGAACGGCCCGCGCACCTGCGGCGAGGTGCCGGTGAAGTCGCACATCATCTGCCCCTCCGCGATCGTCACCGCGACCTCGATGCGCACCAGCCGGTCGAGTTCGATGCCGTCGTTGTCCAGGTAGTCCACGTGCCGATACGTGCCGCCGCGCAGTCCGCACAGCGCCTGGCGCGTCATCGTCTCCGATCGATTCAGCAGCTCGGCGAACAGCGCCAGCAGCTCGGCGCGCCCGAAGCTGCCCGCCAGCTCCGACAGCCGCCGCGCACCGATCGTGCAGGCGGCAACCTGCGCGTTGATGTCGCCCATCAGCACGTCGGGCAACCGCACATTCTGCCGCAGCATGGCGATCAGCGTGTCGTTCAGTGCGGTGCCACGACGGAACGGCAGCAGCGGGATGCGGATGCCCTCCTGGAAGATCTCCGTCGCATTGGTCGGCGTCGAACCCGGCGCCATGCCGCCGACATCCTGGTGGTGCGTCATGGCCGCGCTGATCGCGATGACGCGGCCGGCGGCGAACACCGGCATCATGATGGCGATATCCGGCAGATGCGTGCCGCCGAGATAGGTGTCGTTGAGAATCCAGATATCGCCCTCACCCATCGTCTCGACCGGCACGTCCGCCAGCAGGCGTCCCACCATCGGCGTCAGCGCGCCGAGATGCACCGGGATCGCCAGCGCCTGCGCCAGCGTCTCGCCCTGCAGCGTGAACAGGCTGGCCGACGCGTCGAGCCCCTCCTTCACGATGGCAGAGAACGCGCTGCGCACCAGCGTGAGCTGCATCTCGTTGGCGATGCCGTCGAGCTTGTTGCGCAGCACTTCCAGCGTGATCGGATCGACGTCCATGTCAGCCTCGCGTCAGCAGCAGGTTGCCGTTGTCCAGTACCGCGCCGTTCCAGCCCGGCTCGACTAAAGTGGTGGTATCGTCCTGTTCCACGATGGCGGGGCCGGCGAACGCCATCCCCGCGGGCATCGCGGCACGGTGGTAGATCGCCGCCAGCACCGCCTCCCGCACGCCGGCCACGCGGATCGCGCGCGGCGACCGGCGTGGGTCGGCATCCAGCGGCCGCCACGCGCCTTCGTCGAGCCGGTCGCTACCACCGGCCCGGTGCACGGCGCGCAGGTTGACGATCGCCGCCGGCTGATCGGTGGCATGCCCGTAGATACGATCGTGCAGCCCGAGGAAATCGCTGTACAGGCGCTGCAGCGGTTCGGCCGCGTCGGCGTCCAGCGGCACCTCGAGATGATACGACTGGCCGACGTACCAGACATCGGCGGAATACTGCACCGATATCGGCGTGTCCCCAACGCTCTCTTCTGCCATCAGCGCCGTGCACGTACAGGTCGAGGTCGCGCAGCACCGCGCGCACATCGGCGAACGCCAGGCCGGCGAGCGCGCGGGGAAAGGCGATCGCCACCTCGTGCTCGATCGGTGCGGCGAGCAGCCCCGCGGCCGAGAGGACGCCGGGGTGGCGCGGAATCAGCACGCTGCCGACGCCCAGCTCGACGGCCAGCGCGGTCGCATGGATCGGACCCGCGCCACCGAGGGCAACCAGCGTGAAGCGTCGCGGATCGAAGCCGCGACGGATCGACACCAGCCTGATGCCCTCGACCATCTGTGCGTTCACCACGCGATGGATGCCGAGTGCCGCGTCTTCCACCGACAGGCCTAGTGGCCGCGCGACGCGTTGCTCGACTGCTGCACGCGCCAGTGCTGGATCGAGTGCGACGGCACCACCGGCGAAGAACGCCGGGTCGAGCCAGCCAAGCACGACGGATGCATCGGTGACAGTGGCCTCCTCGCCGCCGCGGCCGTAGCAGGCAGGACCTGGTTCGGAGCCGGCCGAATGCGGACCCACGCGCAGCCCCCCTGCCCCGTCGAGCCAGGCGATCGACCCGCCGCCAGCACCGATCGCGCTCACGTCCACCATCGGCACGCGCACCGGGAAGCCCGCAATCGTGCCCTGCGCGCGGATCACCGGCTCGCCGCCTTCGACCAGTGCGATGTCGCTCGACGTGCCGCCGACATCGATGGTGATCACGTCACGATAGCCGGACGAGCGCCCGACGATCGCGCCGCCGATCACGCCAGCCGCGGGTCCCGACAGGAACAGCCGCACCGGTCGCCGTCGCGCAACGGTCGTTCCGGCCAGCCCGCCGCGCGACTGCATGATCTGCAGCGGCGCGCGCACGTCGGCCGTACGCAGCCCGTCCTCCAGTCGCTCCAGGTAGCGGCCGACGACCGGCTTCATATAGGCATCGAACGCGGTGACGACGGTGCGCTCGTACTCGCGGAACGTGGGATCGACCTCGCTCGACAGCGAGACAGCGATGCCTGGATGCGTCGCCTCGATCAGCGCGCGCGTGCGCTGCTCGTGGGCCGGATGCAGGAAGGAGAACAGGTAGCACACCGCGATCGCTTGCACCCCATCGGCAACCAGTTCCGCCGCCGCCTGCCGCACCTGGTCTTCGTCCAGCGCGATGATCACCTCGCCCTGCGCCGATACCTGCTCGCGCACCTCCCTACGCTGCGCACCCGGTGCAAGGAACACCGGCGTGACCGGCTCCAGCAGGATCCGGTGCAGGTCCTGGCGCAGCTGGTAGCCGATCTCCAGCACGTCGCGGAAACCCTCGCTGGCGATCAGGCCGATCTTCGCGCCCTTGCGTTCGAGCACAGCGTTGGTCGCGATCGTCGTGCCGTGCAGAAAGCGCGCGATGGTGCCCGGCGCCACGCCGAGGCCGCGCGCCAGATGGCCGATCGCGTTCAGCACCGCCGCGCTCGGGTCGCCGCGCGTCGTGGGGATCTTCAGCGCGCGCATGGGCTCGCCGGCGCGCCGGCAGACGATGTCGGTGAAGGTGCCGCCGATATCGACGCCGATGTCGGTCGCGTGAGCGGGATCGGGCATGCGGGAGCGTACGCCTC
Source organism: uncultured Alphaproteobacteria bacterium (assembly GCA_963812075.1). Taxonomy (GTDB): domain Bacteria; phylum Pseudomonadota; class Alphaproteobacteria; order Acetobacterales; family Acetobacteraceae; genus JAMXLO01. Next base: position 13,663 of record CAWETN010000007.1, on the reverse strand, counting down.
CAGAAGGGTTCGGCACCTGTACGCACGACAGGGCTGCGGCCGCGCCGGTTGTCAGGCGCCGGCCACGATGACAGAAACCCCGCCGCGTCCCAACCATAACGAGGCCAGCCTGTGCCCGACGAGGGGTTCCAGCCAACGACCGCCCCGCTGCACGTCGCGCACCGCAACCCCCGCCGCACGCTGGTGCTTGCTGCCTGCCTGATGGCGACGTTCATGGCGGCAGTCGAAAGCTCAATCGTCGCGACGGCGATGCCGACCATCGTCGCCGATCTCGGCGGCTTCAACCTGTTCTCCTGGGTATTCGCGGTCTACCTGCTGACCCAGGCGGTAAGCATCCCGGTGTACGGCCGCCTCGCGGACATCTACGGGCGCAAGAAGGTATTCTATTTCGGCGCCGGGCTGTTCCTGGTCGGCTCCACGCTGTGCGGCTTTGCCGGCAACATGCAGACGCTGATCCTGTTCCGCGCCTTGCAGGGCTTCGGCGCCGGCGGCGTGCAGCCGATTGCCACCACGATTCTGGGCGACATCTACTCGCCGACCGAGCGCGCGCACATCCAGGGCCTGGTCTCCAGCGTGTTCGGCATTTCTGCCGTGCTGGGGCCTTCGCTCGGCGCGTTCCTGGTCGAACAGGTGAGCTGGCAACTGGTGTTCTGGGTCAACCTGCCGATCGGCGTCGCGGCGATCGTGATGATCGCCGTGTTCCTGGGCGAGCAGGTGGCACATCGGCGGCACCGAGTGGACTGGCTCGGTTCGCTGCTGCTGATGCTCGCTGTCGCCGCACTGATGCTCGTGCTGGTGCAGGGTGGCAGCCTGCCGCACATGGTATCGATCGGTGTGGGCGCGATAGGCGTCGCGACGCTGGCGGCGCTGGCGATGCACGAGCGCAGTACGCCGGAGCCGATGCTGCCTCTCGAGCTTTGGCGCAACCGCGTCATCCTCGTGGCAAGCCTGGGCGGCGCGGTGATCTCGGCGGTGATGATGGGCGTCTCAGCCTTCCTGCCGACCTATGTGCAGGGCGCGATGGGACGGAGCGCGCTGGCCGGCGGGCTCGTGCTGGGCACGATGTCGGTCACTTGGGCGGTGGCGAGCTTCTACGGTGGGCGGCTGATGGTGCGCACGACCTATCGGCTGACCGCTGTACTGGGCACGTTGGCGCTGATCGCCGGCAGTGCCGTGCTGATCGCGCTGACGCCGGAACGCGGCGTTGGCTGGGCGAGCGCCGGATCCTTGCTGATTGGCGTCGGCATGGGGTTGTGCAACACGACTTTCATCGTCGCGGTACAGGCCGCGGTGCCATGGCAGCAGCGCGGTGCGGCGACCTCGTCGGTGATGTTCCTCCGCTTCGTCGGGTCGTCGCTCGGTGCGGCGTCGTTTGGCGCAGTGCTGAACCTCACGCTGCTGCGTGTCGCGCCGGAGGCGGTGGGCGAGGTCGACCGGCTGCTGGACCCGCTGGCGCGCCAGGCGCTCGCCCCGACAGAGTTGGCGCGGCTGACCGATGTCGTCGGTCTGGGGCTGCACAACACCTACGTCCTGGCCGGTCTGCTGTCGGTGGTGGCGCTGGGGTTGGCGTTGCTGCTGCCGGCGCGGCTGAGCCCGGCGCGACCGACGCGATCCTGAGCAGCGCGATCCTGCCCGCCGGTTGAACTACCCCGGCTCCACCGGCATCCGCGCGATGCCCAGCCAGGCGATTGGCACGCCCGCCTTCTCCGCCGCCTGCGCGCCGGGCAGCGACGCGTCCCAGTCCATCGCCACGAACCGCCGCGCCGTCACCGCCGCCGCGGCGTCCGAGATCAGCCACAGCAGCGGCGGCACCATGATCTCCGGCTGCAGCATGCGCGCCCGGTCGCCCGCTTCGTCGCCCACGATGCCGGTATTGGTCACCCCGCCCGGCACCAGCACGTTCGAGGTGACGCCGGTGCCCGCGAGATCCGCCGCCAGCACCGCCATCGCCGACTCGGCCGCCGCCTTGCTCGCGCCGTACAGCAGGTAGCCGGCGCGCACCATGGTGCCCAGGCTGGTGGTCACCGTGATCACGCGCCCCGACCCCGCCCGGATCATGTGCGGCACCACTGCGCGCGCCATCATGATCGGCCCGGTGGCGTTCACCGCCAGGAACCGCTGCCACTGCTCTGGCGTGATCTCCCACATGCGGATCGGGTTGTGCCGCTGGTCCGGCTTGACCGAGGCCTGGCCGATGCCGGCGTTGTTCACCAGCACGTCGATCTTGCCGGAGCGACTCAGCACCGCCGATACGATCGCATCGAACGCGTCCGGCTGGGCGAGGTCGGCGGGGATGGTCTGCATCGTCCCCCGACTGTCGTGCACTGTCGCGGCCAGTGCCGCGAGGGCCGCCTCGTTGCGGTCCACTGCGGCCACATCCACCCCGGCGCCCAGCAAGCCGAGCGTCATCGCCCGCCCGATGCCGCTGGCCGCCCCGGTTACGATCGCGATCTTCCTGTCGCCCGCCATGGCCGTATCCTCCGTGTGTTTCCCGGCGACTCTCGCGCGCGATCAACCGCTGCGCAACGCCAGGCGCGGCACCAGCCGCCGCCCGTCGATCGCCGCCAGCCCGAATCCGATCAAGGCCATACCGGCCGCGGAAGCCGGGGTGACCGCCTCACCCAGCAGCAGAGCGCCAAGCAGCAGGGACGTGACGGGCAGCAGAAATGTCACCAGTAGCAGGTTGGTCGCGCCGACCAGCGCGAGCAGACGGAAATAGACCGGGTAGCCGGCCGCCGTGCACAGCACCGCCGTTGCAACCAGCGACATCCAGATCGTCCCGGGCGGCACCGGCAATTGCCACGGCCGATCGAACAAGAGCACCGGCGCCAGCATGAGGAGCGCCGCGGCCGACAGCTGGCCCATGGCCGCGGTCAGCGCGGTGGAACCACTGAATCGTCGCCCGTGGTGACGGCGAAGCTTGTGACGACGCGCCCGTCACCCGATGGATAGCGTCACCGTGTATGCCTCGGGTGTCGCCGAGCGCATCTCCTGCGCCACGATGAATTTGTAAGTCTGCGCCTTGGTCGTGAAGATCCGGGAGTCCCGGTCGTCGCCCACGCCGATGACGGAGATCATCATGTTTTTGCCGGTGACCTGGAGGCGCGCCGTCTGACCCGCGCCTGCCGCAAAGCTGTAGCAGATCGTGCCTTCCGGCGGCGCGGTGCCCTGAATCGTTGCGGACGACTGCCCGTGTGCGAACTGGACCGGCCTACACTTCTCCTGCGCGCGGGCGATCCGGCGGCAGGGCCGACACGGTCAGCGCGACGACACCAGCAGAGTCAGCGCCTGGAGCCTGTCGATTTCCGTTCCTTCATCACCGCAGGCGGTCATAGCCATCGCTTGCGTCGTTTTCCTTCTGCACCGCGTGGTTGCGCATATCATACAGACGGTGAACAACGCGGACTGGTGGCGGGATCGTCGCAGCAGCCATGCCATGTCGTTCCCGCACCTCCACCTCAATATAGGGGGCGGTCGCCTGCTCGGTCACATAGGTGACCCATCGCGCCTCCGCCTTCGTCGGAACGTGGTTGCGTTCCAGCGCGGCCCCCCACGGCGTGTACGACACCCGGCGCAAGGTGGGTGCGCGCCGCCGTGGCGCTCATGCACGACAACCCGCGCGCGATCCCCGCCAGGGCTAGGCCTGCCCGCTTGCCCATATCCTCTCCGACCCGGGACGTGACGCTAGGCATGGATCTCCGAGGCGACCGGACGCGCGACCGCCTGCGGCAGCCAAACGCTCACTGTCGTGCCGATCCCCTCCTCGCTCTCGATCGTCAGTTGTCCGCGGTGGCGGTTCACGATGTGCTTGACGATGGCGAGACCCAGCCCAGTTCCGCCGGCGGCGCGCGAGCGCCCGGTATCGACCCGGTAGAAGCGTTCGGTCAGCCGCGGCAGGTGTTCGCGCGGAATGCCGGCACCCTGATCGGCGACGCTCAGCACCACGCCCGGCCTGCCCTGTGCCGCCGCCGCCTCGAGCCGCACAGTGCCACCCTCGCGGCCGTACTTCACCGCGTTATCGAGCAGGTTCTGCAGCACCTGGGTCAACTGGTCGGCGTCCCCGGTCACCGCCGGCAGGTTCTCCCCCAGATGCAGGTCGAGACTCACCGACCGCGCCTTCAGCCGCGGCTCGAATCCGGCCGCCAGCCGACCCACCAGTTCGTCCAGCGCGACGGCGCCGGACGGGGCCTGGTGCTCGATCAGCTCGATGCGCGACAGGCTCAGCAGGTCGTCGATCAGCCGGTTCATCCGCGAGGCCTGCTCGCCCATGATGCCGAGGAAGCGCTGCTGCGCCGGCGGATCGTCGGCCGCGGGACCGCGCAGCGTGTCGATGAAGCCGATCAGCGAAGCCAGCGGCGTGCGTAGCTCGTGGCTCACGTTGGCAACGAAATCGGCGCGCATGCGCTCGACGGCGCGCTCGCGCGTGCGGTCCGACAGCACCACCACGGCGCGGCCGCCATCGGCGAGGGCCGGGTCCATCGGCACGACCGCGGCGTGCACCTCGCGCGGCACCGGCACTGGCAGGATCACCTCCGCGGTCTGGGTCAGGCCGGTCGCCAACGCGCGGTCGATCGCGGCGCGCAGATCGGGGTGCCGCAGCACCGCGGGAATGTCGGCACCGAACGCGTCGCGCGCTGCCGAATTGGCGCGCCGGACGCCACGATCCTCCGCCAGCACGATCAGCGGATCGGGCAGCCTCTCGACCACCGTTCCGTCGGTGCGCCGAAGCTGTTCGATAAGCGCGGTCCGCGCGGCGGTCCGGCGTGCCAGCCGCTCGAGATCCACGCCGAGGCGCCGCATCCCTGGCAGGACCGGCGACCCGGGCGGCAGCGTCCCGTCCGCGCCGATGTGGTGCACGGCCTCCGCTAACAGGTCGAGATCGCGCGCCCAGCACAGCCCCAGGACCAGCGCGGCCAGCAGGGTGGCGCCGATCCCCGCCAGTGCGGCGCCGACCGGTGCCCACCCCACCACTGCCAGCAGCAGCAGGGCAGCGACCGGAACTCCGGCGACGACCGCCGCAGCCCCCAGCACCCGCGTCGCTATTTGCTGGGTCCGATGCGCTGGTGGCGGGCGCGCACGCCGCGCTCGATGGCGGCGGCGATCAGCGGATCGAGCCGCAGTTCGTCGCGCACGAATGCCAGCATCTGGAGTGTCCGCTCCTTCGCCACCTTGCTCGCCGCCACGACCTCACAGGCCAGTGCGTAGGCGGTCTCGCGCAGTCGCGTTTCGAGCGCGTCGCGCATCAGTCGGCCGGCACGCTGAAGACCGTCCTCCTCGTTCAGCAGTTGCACCGCCGCATCGGTAGCGGTCGCAAGCTGGGCGGTGGTGAACTCGTGGAACACCGGCAGCGTCTGCACCTGACCGGACATCACGCCGATCTCGCGGTCGGTCGTGCCGCCATCGGCAGCCGCCACCAGGACCATGGTCAGGACCAGTGCTTCGGGCGCATCCAGCGCCTCGTGCGCGTGCATCGTCGATCTCCGTGTTGCGTGCGCCTGAACCTGATAGAGACGGTGCGGACAGTTCAAGCGGGCAGCGGTTCGGCCAGGAACGCCCGGGTCTGCCGCACCGCCTCCGCCAGACCCGACCGGCGCACCGCCACCCCGGCCGGAAACGCCGACAGCAGCCGCGAGGGCGTCTGGCGGTCCAGCAGCACGAACACGCCACGGTCGGTGGCGCGGCGGATCAGCCGGCCGAACGCCTGGCGCAGCCGCAACCGTGCAACCCGGTCGTCGAAGCCCTTCGGATCGCCGTGCGACAGGTGGATGCGGCGCTCACGGTGCAGGATGTCCGGGCGCGGCCAGGGCACCTTCTCGAACACCACCAGGCGCAACGCGCGCCCCGGCACGTCCACGCCGTCGCGCATCGCATCGGTGCCGAGCAGGCAGCTCTCCTCCTCGGTGCGGAACACGTCCACGAGGGTGGCGTTGCCCATTGCATCGACGTGCTGGGCGTAGAGCGGAATGCCCGCCTCCTCCAGTTCGGCCGCGATGCGCGCGTGCACGCCCTGGAGCCGGCGGATCGCAGTGAACAGCCCCAGCGCGCCGCCGCCTGCGGCGATGAACAATGCGCGATAGGCCGCCGCCAGCTGTGCGAGGTCGCCGCCCTGCACGTCGGTGACGATGAAGGCGCGGGTCTGATTGGCATAGTCGAACGGGCTGGCGACCGCGGCGCGGATCGCCGGCGAGGGCAGATGCGGTGCGCCAACCCGTGCCTCGGCCGACTCCCAGGCGGCTTCCGGATCGGCGTCGCCGGCGTCGCGCAGGGTGGCGGAGGTGACCAGCAGACCCTGGGCCGGAGCGGCGAGCGTGGTGGCGAACGGGATGGTAGGGTCCAGCCAATGGCGGTGCAGGCCGACATCGATCTCGCGCCCGCCTTCGGCTCGCGCCAGCCGCAGGAACAGGATCTCGTCGGGGCGCTCGCCCGGCTCCGGGCGGCGCTCGTTCAGCGCGTGCAGCATGGTCTGCCAGGCCGAGAGCGGCGCCAGGGCCCGGCGGTTGAGCGACCGGCCGGCCGCCTCGATGCGGTTGCGCGTGGCGGCATCCATGTCGTCCGCCTCCTCGTCGAGCCGACCGAGCAGCCGTTCGCGCAGCGTGGCGATCGGCTCGGCGATGCGCGCCAAGGCGCGGCGCGAGCCTCTCCGCCGCCTCGCCGACACCCGGACCCAGCGGAAAGACCTCGCATTCCAGCCCGCCCCAGCCCATCTCGTCGCGCGCCACCCGGGCCAGCAGCTGGTGGCGGACCAGGCGCAGGAAGCCCTCGGTCGGATTGGGCCGGCCGGCGCCCTGGCCGCCCGGTTCGGGAAGGTCGGTGCCGATGCGGCTCTGCCAGCCCGGCGCCGGCAGCGCGCGCGCCGCCTGCAGCGCGGCGTCCAGCGGCGCCTCCAGCGGCGGGCGGGCGGCAACCAGTTCCTCCAGTCGCCGGCGCAGGCCGCGGGCGCGCGAGCGCCCGCCTTCCGCGCCCAGCAGCCAGCGGCGCATCTCGGCGGTCTCCAGGCCGGACAACTCGGCTGAAAACGCGCTGTCCGCCGCGTCGAACACGTGGTGGCCTTCGTCGAACACGTAGCGGCCGGGCACCACGCTGTCGTCCAGTCCGCCCCAGGCGGCCTGCGTCATCACCAGCGCATGGTTGGCGACCACCAGCTGCGCGGTCCGCGCGCGGCGGATCGTGTGCTCGACGAAGCAGCGCTTCCAGTGCGGGCAGGCGGCATGGATGCACTCGCCGCGCCGGTCCGCGAGGCCAAGGATCGTGCCAGTGCCGAACAACTCGGCCAGCCAGCCCGGCAGGTCGCCGCCCTGGATATCGCCGTCATCGGTCACCAGCGCCCAGCGCGCGATCAGGCCCAGCGGGATGACCGCGGCTGGCGCGAGGCGCGATGGACCGGGCCCAGCGCGTCCTCGAAGTTCAGCAGGCAGAGATAGTTCTCGCGTCCCTTGCGGACCACGACGCGGCGGTGCCGGTCAGCGGGGTCGGGGAACAGCCGCGCCAGCTCGCCGTCGATCTGCCGCTGCAGGTGGCGGGTGAAGGTGCTGATCCACACGCCGCCGTGGTTCTTCTCCGCCCACAGGCTGGCCGGCGCCAGATAGCCGAGCGTCTTGCCGGTGCCAGTGCCGGCCTCCGCCAGCACCAGATGCGGATCGCCGCGGGTCTCGCGCGGCGCGAACGCCGCGGCGACCGCCCCCGCATAGTCGGCTTGGCCCGGCCGCTGCTCCGCGTGCGGTCCAAGCATGGCGGCCAGCCGCGACCGCGCCTCGGCCTCAGCCACCGGATGCGACGACGGCGGCGGCAGGGGTGCCGCGTCCTCCCACTCGGGTAGGCGCCTCCACACCCGCAGCGCCTCTACCGAAGGTGCCGCGTCCGGCCGGCCGAGCGCTGCCGCGACGAATGGTCCCCAGCTCCATCCACCCTGATCCATGCGGGCGGCCAGCCCTGCCGCATCGCGGTTCAGCGCCAGCTCGCGGCCCTGCGCAAGGCGATTCAGCAGCGCGGCGACCAGTTCGGGCAGCAGCGCAGCGGCAGCCTCCAGCCCGCGCGGGGGCTCGAAGTCGAGCGCCAGTGCGAGGCCCCGCGGCGTCGGCGCCGGCGCCCGCGCCGGCAGCACGAAGGCGAACAGCTCCAGCAGATCGAAGGCCGGCACGCCGCGCAAACCGAGCCGCCGGAATGTCGCGGGCGCGTGGACCAGCAGGGGTGGTGGCAGGCCGCGCAAATGCGCCGGGGCATCTGTCGCCGCCACCAGCAGCAGCTCGCCATCGGCGGTAAAGATGGCGGCACGGCCATGCCCGGCCACCACAGCCGGCGCGTCAGGAAGCGTGATGCCGCTGGTCACCCGGGAAGCACAGGCAGAACCGCCGACGGCACGCCAGGGGTTCTACAACCACGAATTGGTGAGGAAGGGAATTCATATCACAATCGCTTCGTCAGTGCCATTGTATGGGTGGGAGAGGTCATTATGAACACGGGCCGCAGCATTCTTGTCATAGGCGGACTTGTCCTGGGCTCGCCGCCTGTGCGCAGCCTCCCGCCGATCAGGCCTCGACTCCGCAGCGCTCGCAGGCCGGCGTTCTGATCACCCAGCCGTCCAGCGGCGGCGGCGGCGGTGGTGGCTACTGATCTTATGGTTGCATTCGTCCGCATGGCCATCCTCTGCTGCGCCGGACTGGTCTGCGCCGATTGTGCTGCGACCCGCATGATGAGTGCCCACCATGTTCCGCAAACCAACGATCGAGGCGCGAGCATGGGGGGTGACGGTGGCATGGGGGGGAGCGGCATGTAGCCGCGATGGGACTGCGTGATTGACCCGGAACCGACAGGTTCCTAGCTTCTGCGGAATGGCTGCGACAGCACGCGACAACGAAACCGGGCCCCCGAAAATCTGGCCGTACGAGGAAGCGCTCAAGGTGGCACGCCGCCTGGCGGCGAGCGGCAAGACCCATGCACTGTTCGAGACCGGCTACGGTCCGTCGGGACTACCGCATATCGGCACCTTCGGCGAGGTCGCCCGCACCTCCTGGGTGCGTCATGCCTTCACCGACCTCACCGGCCTGCCCTCTCGCCTGATCGCGTTCAGCGACGACATGGACGGGTTGCGCAAAGTGCCGGACAACGTGCCGAACCGCGACCTGCTGACGCCGCATCTCGGCAAGCCGCTCACCCGCATCCCCGATCCGTTCGGCTCGCACGACGAGCTTCGGTGCGCATAACAACGCCCGCCTGCGCTCGTTCCTGGACTCGTTCGGATTCGAATACGAATTCGCGTCCTCCACCGAATATTACGCCTCCGGTCGGTTCGATGCGGCGCTGGTCCGCGTGCTGGAATGCTACGACGAGGTGATGGCGGTGATCCTGCCGACGCTCGGGCCGGAACGCCGTGCCACCTACTCGCCGATCCTGCCGCTGCACCCGCGCACCGGGCGCGTCATGCAGGTGCCGATGGAGCGGCACGACGCTGCAGCCGGAACGGTGGTCTGGCGCGACCCGGAGAGCGGCGAGACGTATGAGACCTCGGTGAAGGGCGGCAGCTGCAAGCTGCAGTGGAAGGCCGACTGGGCGATGCGCTGGTACGCGCTCGACGTCGATTACGAGATGTCCGGCAAGGACCTGATCGATTCGGTGCGGCTGTCGGGCCGCATCTGCCGCATCCTCGGCGGCACGCCGCCGGATGGCTTCACCTACGAGCTGTTCCTCGACGAACAGGCGCAGAAGATCAGCAAGTCGAAGGGCAACGGCCTGTCCGTCGAGGAGTGGCTGCGCTACGCGCCGCCCGAGAGCCTGTCGCAGTTCATGTTCAACGCGCCGCAGCGCGCCAAGCGGCTGTATTTCGACATGATCCCGAGGGCGGTGGACGAGTACCTGGCAACGCCGCCAAGCTGCGAGGCGGATCGACAGGCTCAATCCCGCCTGGCACATCCATGCCGGGCGGCTGCCGAACCATGGCGGCAGCCCGGTGTCGTTCGGCATGCTGCTGAACCTGGCCTCGGTGGTGAACGCCGACACGCCGGAGATTCTGTGGGGGTTCATCCGCCGCTACCGCCCGGACGCGACACCCGAGACGATGCCGTTCCTCGACCGGCTGGTGGATCACGCGATCGCCTACTACCGCGACTTCGTCCGCCCCGAGAAGCGCTACCGCCAGCCCGACCGAGGTGGAGCGCGCGGCGCTGGCCGATCTGGCGGAGACGCTGAAGGGCCTCGACCGCATCGCTGATGCCGAGGCGATCCAGAACGATCGTCTACGAGGTCGGCAAGCGGCACCCGTTCCCGGACCTGCGGGCCTGGTTCGGCTGCCTCTACCAAGTGCTGCTGGGCCAGCAGGAGGGTCCGCGCTTCGGCGGCTTCGTGGCGCTGTACGGCGTCGACGAGACGATCGCGCTGATCGAGGCTGCGCTGGCGCGCCCGGCCGACGCCGCGTGAATGCGATGCTGGCACAGCGGGCGCGCGCCGTCGGCCGGGCCGCGCTGCGCCAGTTGCCGGCGGTTCTCGGCGTGCTGCTGCTGATCGGCGCGATCTATGTGGTGCAGAAGGAATTTCGCCACCTTCGGCTGCGCGACATCGACGCCGCGCTGCATGCCATTCCGGCGCGGTCGCTGGCGATCGGTTTTCTGTGGACCATCCTGTCCTACGGCGTGCTCACCATCTACGACCGGCTCGGCACGATCTACGCCGGCCACAAGGTGTCCTACGGTCGCGTCGCGTTCGCCTCGTTCTGTGCCTATGCGCTCTCGCACAACCTGGGCTTTGCCGCGGTGTCGGGCGCTGCGGTCCGCTATCGGCTGTACGCGCATTGGGGCCTGACGCCGCTGCAGATCGCCAAGACGGTGGCGTTCTGCAGCCTGACCTTCGCGCTGGGCGGCATGGTGCTGGGCGGCACCATCCTGTTCTTGGAACCGCAGTCGATTCCGTTCTTCGGCGAGCATCTGCCGCACTGGGTGATGTATACGGTCGGCGCGCTGTTGTGGGCCGTCGTACTCGGCTACGTCACGCTTTCGCGCGTGTTGGGCGGCGTCAGGCTGTTCGGCTACGAGGTTGGCCTGCCGGGCTGGCGGATGGCGATCGTCCAGGTGGTGCTGGCGACGGTGGACGTCGCCATCACCGCGTCGATCTTCTACGCACTGCTGCCGAACGCCCCGCATCTGACCTGGCCGATCTTCCTGGGCGTCTATGTCGCGTCGTACACGGCGGGGCTCGCGGCCAACCTGCCCGGCGGCATCGGCGTGTTCGACACGGCGATCCTGCTCGGCCTGTCGCCCTACCTCAGCGCGCCGGAGATCGTCGGCGCGATCGTGGTGTTCCGGCTCTACTACTACATCATTCCGCTGTTCCTGGCGGGCTTCCTGTTCACCGGCAACGAGATCCTGCTGCGCGGCAGCGTGCTGCTGCGGCGCGCCGAGAGGTTTGGCGCGCTGGCGCGCTGGAGCGAGCCCGACTTCGCGGTCGCCAGCACCACCGGACTGGTCGCGATGTCCGGCGTGATGCTGCTGTGCGTCGGCATCCTGGCGCCGCAGTCCGACTTCTCCTGGATCGACCCTGACTTCGCCGAGATGGCAACCCAGGCCGGTCAGTTCGTCCCGTCGCTGATCGGCGCCGGCCTCATCGTGGTGACTCTGGGTCTGTCGCAGCGGGTCAATCTCGCCTGGGTGGCCACCATCCTGCTGCTGGTGGTGGGGGCGGCGTTCACCGCAACGCAGATGGAGCGGCTGTGGATTTCCGCCGTGCTGGTCGTGGTCGTCATGCTGGTGGCGCCGCTCAAGCGCTGCTTCTACCGGCACGCCAGACTGCTGAGCGGACCGCTGAATGCCTCGAGCGCCGTCTCGCTGTTCGCCCTGGTGATCTGCCTGCTCGCGCTGGTCGGCACGCGACCGCGCGTGCACCTGCTGGCCAACAACGCCTGGTGGGCGGTGGTGATGTCGCGCGAGGTGCCGCACACGCTGCGCCTTACCGTGGCGCTGGCGGTCACGCTAGCGCTGATCGCGATCTGGCGCCTGCTGCGCCCCGGCAAGGTGCGTTGGCTGCCATGGGACGCGAAGACCAGGCAGCGCCTGGCGTTGCTCGGCGGTATCATTCCGCCGGCACGCGCTGACGAAGTCGGTCCTGGGCGAGGCGGAGCATGCCGGCATCCCGTTCCGCCGCTGCGGCCGTGTGCTGCTGGGCATCGGCGATCCGATGGGTGCCGAAACCGATCGGGTCTCGGCGATCTGGCGATTGCGCGACCTGGCACAGCAGGAGGGCCTCGATCCGGCGTTCTGGCGCGCCGGCCGGGGCCTGCTGAAGGTGTACGGCGACCTCGGGCTGACCGCGCTACCGCTGGGCGAGGATGGGCTGCTGCTGGAGGGGACCGACCAGGCGGCCGAGGCACGGCAGTATCTGGTCTGCGTGGCAGAGCGCGATCTCGCGACGCTGCTGCCGCTGCTGCCGCAGTTGGCCACCAACCAGGACACTGTGGCCGCGGCGGCGTGAGCCAACTTCGCGCGCCGCGGCATAGTGCGCTGGCGTCAAGGGATTTCGGCCATGCTCATCGAGTTGTTCGCCGCTGTGGCGGGGATTGCCGCCATCGCCGCCCTGCTCGATCGTGCTGCGCCAGGCCGCGACGCTGCAGCGCCTGCGGCTGCTGGCCGAGCAGAGCCTGGCGGGCACCCGCAGCGAGGCGGAGACCACGCGCGCCGCGCTGTCGCGCGAGCAGGGTCAGCAGCGCCAGGAGATCGGCGCCCACTTCGAGGGCGCCCGCACGATGCTGGAGACCAAGCTTCGCGAACTGCGCGAGGGCAACGAGGCGAAGCTCGCCGAGATCCAGAAGACGGTGAACGAGCAGCTGCACGCCGCGGTCGAGAAGCAGATGAACGAAAGCTTCAACCGGGTGATCGACCAGTTCGCCGCGGTGCAGAAGGCGATGGGCGACGTGCAGGCGGTCACCGCGCAGATCGGCGACATCAAGCGCCTGTTCTCCAACGTGAAGACGCGCGGCGGCTGGGGCGAGACCCAGGTGCGCGCGATGCTGGACGACATCCTGCCGCCCGGCGAGTACGAGGCGAACTGCAAGGTGCGGCCCGACAGCAACGAGGTGGTGGAGTTCGCCGTGCGCATGCCGATGAAGGGCGCCGACCGACCGCTGCTGCCGATCGATGCGAAGTTCCCGGTCGAGGACTACGAGCGGCTACTGGCGGCCTCAGACGCCGGCGATGCCGATGCCGAGCGCGCCGCGTCACGCATGCTGGAGCGCCGCATGCGCGACGAGGCGCGGAAGATCGCCAGCAAGTACATCAATCCGCCGGTCACGGTGGAGTTCGCCGTGCTCTATCTGCCGACCGACGCGCTGTACACCGAGGTGGCACGCATCCCCGGGCTGATCGACGAGATCGGCCGCGAGTGCCGCGTGCTGGTGATGGGACCGTCGCTGTTCCCGGCGCTGCTACGAACGATCCACCTCGGCTTCATCACGCTGGCACTCGAGCAGAAGGCGGACCAGATCCGCGACCTCCTGGGCGCGACGCGCACCGAGATGCTGAAGATGGACGAGGTGCTCGAGCGCCTGGCGAAGCAGGCCGGCAGCTTCAGCAACACGATTGACGCGGCACGCCGGCGGACCCGCGCGGTCGGGCGGAAGCTGCGCGGCGTGGAGGGGATCGAGACCGAGCGGGCGGCGCAATTGCTGGAGCTCGAGAGCGAGACC
>CAWETN010000006.1:0-35435 GCA_963812075.1 uncultured Alphaproteobacteria bacterium | reverse complement strand
GCGCCCGCAGCAGAAGCACGGCGACTGCCTGCGTGCCGCGGTACCGTGGGACGGACCGCAGGGCAACGCCGGCGGCAACATCGTGCTGATGGGCCACCGCGACACCGTGTTCCCCGACGGCGAGGTGGCGCGCCGGCCGTTCACCATCCGCGACGGCGTCGCGTACGGTCCGGGCGTCGCCGACATGAAGGCGGGGCTGGTGATGAACTGCTTCGTGCTCGCCGCGTTCGCGAAGTTCGGCGGCGCGCCGGCGCCGATGGTCGGGCTGTTCACCGGCGACGAGGAGATCGGCAGCCCGGAAGGCCGCACGGTGATCGAGGCGGAGGCGCGCCGCGCCCGCGTGGTGTTCAACAGCGAGCCCGGGCGGGTGTCCGGCAACGTGGTGACCGGGCGCAAGGGTGGCGTGTTCTCGGTGTTCCGCGTCACCGGCAAGGCGGCACACTCCGGCGGCAACTACAGCGAGGGCATCAGCGCGATCGAGGAACTCGCGCGCAAGGTCCAGGCGCTGCACGCCGTCACCGACGTCGAGCGCGGCATCACGGTGAACGTCGGCCTGATCAGCGGCGGACAGAGCGTAAACACCGTTGCGCCCTGGGCCGAGGGACAGATCGACCTGCGCTACGTCGATCCGCATGACCGCGACGATGCGATGGCGCAGATCGGCGCGATCATCGAACGCAGCTACGTACCCGGCACCAAGGCGGAACTGGAGATCCGCGGCGAGTTCCTGCCGCTGGTGCAGACGCCGGGTGCGAAGCGGCTGTTCGAGATCTACGTCCAGTCCGCCGCCGACACCGGATTCGCCACCGACGGCGAGTTCACCGGCGGCTGTGCCGATTCCGGCTTCACCGCCGGGGTGGGTACCCCGACCATCTGCGCGGTGGGGCCGGTCGGCGGCAAGGCGCACAGTCCCGACGAGTTCCTGCGGATCGACAGCCTGGTGCCGCGTGCGCAGGCCTGCGCACGGGCGATCCTGCGGCTGGAACAGGCTGGGCTGTAGCGGCCTGGCGGTGCCGGTCTGACAGCGGTTCGAGCGGATTGCACCGCGGTCCGGCGGTGCGCTACACAGCCAGGACCGCGGCGCCGCGGGTGTAGTTCAATGGTAGAACGGCAGCTTCCCAAGCTGCATACGAGGGTTCGATTCCCTTCACCCGCTCCACGTCACATCGGCGGCGCGACGCCGTCCTTCTCCACCGTCACGCGGCCGGCGGTGAGCTTGCCCTCGGGGTTCTTGCTCGCACCGAACATCACCCTGGCGCCTGGCTTGAGGTCGGCCTTCTCGGCGGGCGCGAAGGTCACGACCGGCACGCCGGGCGGCACGACGATCTTGTTGCTGTCGCCCTTGAACGACACGCTCAGCTCGCGTCCCGAGGTCGCGTCCACCGTCCCGGTGATCGTGCCGTTGGTCATCATGCTGCCGGGTTCGAGGTCCCACCCGTAATGTCCCTCGCCGGCGCCGCGCATGGCTTCGGGGAACACCAGCACCTCGATCGCCCGCATCTCGCCGTTGGCGCCGCCGCGCGTGGCGATGCCGACGTAGGAGCCGGGCTTGATGTCGGCCAGCTCGAATTTCTTCACCGTCGCCACCGTCAACGGATCGGTCAGCGTGACATCGACCTTGGGACCCTCGCGCGTGGTGACGGAAAGCGTGTTGCCCTCAAGCCCGGCGATCGTGCCGCGGATGCGGGTGGGCGGCGCGTTCTGCGCCATGGCGGCAGTGGCGGACAGGCACGCGGCAAGCGCGAGCGGTATCAGGCGTTCGAGCACTTCTCTCTCCCCCGTTGATTGGTTCCGGCAGCCCCGATGATGGGGACGATCCGGCTTTCGGGAAGGGGACGCAACCGTCTATGCTTTGCGGCCGGGAGGGATTGCGATGGCGCGCGCGGCTGCATCAGAGGTGGTGATCTATCACAATCCGGCCTGCGCCACGTCGCGCAAGGTGCTGGGGATGATCCGCGCCGCCGGCATCGAGCCGCGCATCGTCGAATACCTGAAGCTGCCGCCCAGCCGCATCGAGCTGCTGGGCCTGCTGCGGCGGATGGACATGACCCCGCGCCAGCTGCTGCGCAGGCGCGGCACGCCGTACGACGCCCTGGGCCTCGGCGATCCCGACCACGGCGACGAAGCGCTGATCGGTGCGATCCTGGCGCACCCGATCCTGATGGAGCGGCCGGTGGTGGTCGGACCGCGCGGCGTGCGCCTGTGCCGGCCGCCCGAGCGGGTGCAGGAGGTGCTGCCGGCGCGCTGAAGCCGATGCCCGGGAAACCGACGGTGGTGGCGCTGCGCCGGCAGGCGGTGCTGGGCTCGCTGCTGCCGCCCACCACGCTGGCGCG
This sequence comes from uncultured Alphaproteobacteria bacterium, assembly GCA_963812075.1. Taxonomy (GTDB): domain Bacteria; phylum Pseudomonadota; class Alphaproteobacteria; order Acetobacterales; family Acetobacteraceae; genus JAMXLO01. Next base: position 33,102 of record CAWETN010000006.1, on the reverse strand, counting down.
CGCCATCGGCGCGGCGGGGTTCGTGCAGGCCGACCCGATCCGGGCGCCCGCTCGCGCCCAGGACCTGATCCTGCGGCATCGTGTCGCAGGATACCGCGCCGGCGACCTGGAGCGCCGCTTCGCCCGCCTGGGGCTGGAGGAGGACTTCCTCTACGCCTACGGGTTCATGCCGCGCGACACCTTCCGGCTGCTGCATCCGCGCGATCCGGCAACGACGGGACGCCTCGAGGTGCCGGCCGACCTGGCGGCCGAAGTGCTGGCGTTCGTGCGCGACCGGGGACCGACGCATCCCGCCGACCTCGAAGAGCGCTTCGGCCGCGAGCGCGCGGTGAACGGCTGGGGCGGCTCTGTCCAAGGCGACCACCCGCGTCCTGCACAGTCTGCACTATCACGGCCTGCTGCGGGTGGCGGGGCGGCGACAGGGCATCCGGGTCTACGAGGCGGCGGTGCCGCATGCCGATCCGCTGTCCCCCGAGGAACGCAGCAGGCGCATCGTGCTGCTGGTCCTTGGCATCCTGGCGCCGCTGGCCGAACCGGGGCTGGCCGGCACGTTCGGACTGCTGGGCCGCGGCGCTCCCGGGCTCGGCGGCTGGCGCCAGGCGCTGGCAACGCTGGTCGCATCGGGCGAGGTCGAGACCGGTGAGGTGGACCGGGTGCGGTACTATTGGCCCGCCGGTGCGGCCGCGCGGCGTGGTGAGCCCGAAGCGGTCCGGCTGCTTGCGCCGTTCGATCCGATCGTGTGGGAGCGCCGGCGCTTCGAGCATCTGTGGGGATGGGAATATCGCTTCGAGGCCTACACGCGGCCGGAGCAGCGACGCTTCGGCTACTACGCGATGCCGCTGCTGTATGGCTATGACGTAATCGGCTGGGCAAATGTCGCACTGAAGGGCGGCCGGCTGGACGCCGACCTGGGCTTTGTCGGCGCGCGGCCAAAGCATGCCGCCTTCCGCCGCGGCCTGGACGCGGAACTGGCCGCGATGAACGGCTTCCTCAGCAAGGGATAGTGTCTCAGTTGGCAGCGCCGACTTTGGCACACGACCAGACTGCAAACCAATGGGAGGAAGGTCGAATGCCAGATACAAAGATGGGACTGATCGCCAAACGGACCGATGGGCCGATTTGGGATATGGCACCGGGCAGGCCGGCAGTTTTCAAGCTCCTCTGCGACCAGACCAATGGTTCCGTCGCCGTTTTTGAGGAGGTGGTGCCGACCGGCATGGGCACACCACTTCATATTCACCACACCAGCGATGAAGTGATCCACATTCATGCTGGAAGTTTTATCGTTCGGCTCGGTGATGAGATGAGGGAGGCAAATGAGGGAGACTGGATCTTCGTTCCACGTGGGGCGCTCCACGGATGGCGCGCTCTCACCGATGGCCGAGCATTTTTCATCTTCACGCCGGGTGACGGCGCGAAGACTGTCGAGGAAATGAGATTTCTAGGGAAGCACGCCTCGGACATTACTGTTGGGGAACGTGAGGAAATCTGGAAGCGACATGGCACTGAGTTCGTCACGCGGGACTGGTAGCCCCGCCAAAGGGCCGTCCTGGATCGGAATTCAAACTGAGACAACACCCAGCAAGGAGAAACCATGATGCCGCCCAGGGTCGGCTACCTGCTGCCGACGCGCGAGCAGATCATGGAGGGCCGCGCCGACGCCGCTCCGCTGCTGGCGCTCGCCGCCCGCGCCGAGGCGCTGGGCTACGATTCGGTATGGGTCGGCGATTCGGTGCTGGCACGGCCGCGGCACGATCCGCTGACGCTGCTCGCCGGCGTGGCCGGCCGGGTGCCGCGCGTCGCGCTGGGCACCGCGGTGCTGCTGCCGGCGCTGCGCAACCCGGTGCTGCTGGCGCACCAGGTGGCGACGCTGGACCAGGTGTCGGAGGGACGCTTCATCCTGGGCGTGGGCATCGCCCGCGACGTGCCGAACATCCGCGCCGAGTTCGCCGCCTGCGGCGTGCCATTCGAGAAGCGCGTCGGGCGCATGCTGGAGGGGCTGCGGCTGTGCCGCGCGCTGTGGCGCGGCGAGCCGGTGGACTGGGACGGACGCTGGCCGGTCAGCGGCGGCGTGTTGGCGCCGGTGCCGCATTGCCCCGGCGGTCCGCCGATCTGGATCGGCGGCAACACGCCGGCGAGCCTGGAGCGCGTGGGGCGGCTGTTCGACGGCTGGTTCCCCAATGCGCCGGACGCCGTTGCGTTCGCCGGGCAATGGGCAGAGGTGCAGCGCATCGCAAGCGCCGCAGGCCGCGATCCGGCACGGCTGTCGGCGGCGATGTACCTGACGCTCGCGGTCGATGACGATGGCGCCCGGGCGGCGGCGCGGATGGATCGGTTCCTCGAAGGATATTACGGCGCACCCGCCGCCGTGCTGCGGCAGCGGCAGGCGGTTTACTCCGGCACCGCGGACGGGCTTGCGGCGTGGCTTGCTGCCTATGGGAGCGCCGGCGCCACCGACCTCGTGCTGCGCTTCGCCGGCGATCATGAGCGGCACCTGGAGACGCTGGCACGAGTGCGGGCATCGCTCGGCTGGTGATCCGCACCCTCGCCCTCGGCCCCGCCCTGCTGTGGCCATTCCGGCAGCGAGCGCTAACGCACCAGCCGAGATCGCCACAGAGCTGGAGCTGCGGCCCCCCGGTGCTCCGGCGACGGCGCGGCTCGATCTGCCCGCTGCGATGCAGGCGTTGCATGTTCCCTCCGTGAGCATCGCGGTGATCCGCGGCGACCGGATCGCCTGGGTCGAAGCTTTCGGCGACGCGACCCCGCGGACCATCTGCCAAGCCGGCTCCATGTCGAAGCTGGTGGCCGCGGTGGCGGCGCTGCGGCTCGTGCAGCAGAGTCGACTCGGGCTCGATATCGACGTCGATAGCGAACTGGTTTCCTGGCAAGTTCCGCCCGGGCCGTTCACGCGCGACCACAAGCTCACGCTGCGCGGGCTGCTGAGCATGACGGGCGGCATCGACGTTCCAGGCTATATTCGGCTACGCGCCGGGCGCGGCGCTGCCGAACCTGGTGCAGATCCTCGACGGCACGCCGCCCGCCAACTCGCCGCCGGTGCGTGTCGTGCGCGTCCCCGGCAGTGCGTACGGATACCCGGGCGGCGGCTACGAGATCGTGCAGGCGCTGGTCGAGGCCGCCTCGCGGCAGGGATTTGCCGCAGCAGCACAGCGCCTCGTGCTCGGCCCGGTCGGGATGGCTGACAGCTTCTTCGGCCAACCGGGGCCGTCCAGGCGCGAGCAGATGGCAACCGGCCATTTCGCCAGCCGGGCCGAGCTGCCGGACTGAAGTGCCCCGCTGGCCGGCGCGTCCTGGACTGCGTAAGGTCCAGGCCATCGGGAGGTGTTCGGAATGAACGACATGGCGCCAGGCAATCCATCCGTTGCGGTCACACCGGTCGGCCTCAACCACCTCGTGCTGAACGTGCGCGACATCGAGGCATCGCATCGGTTCTGGACCGAGATGTTGGGGTTCCGTCAGGTGGGCGAGGTGCCGCCCGGCCTGGGCGGCGTGCGGCGCGGTGCGATGCGATTCTACAGTGGCGTTCGCGACGGCGGGATGCACCACCACGACATCGCGCTGGTCGATACGCCGGACCTCGCACAGCCGAGCGGGCCGCACCCGATCGGCCACGTCGCGATCGCGCTCGCGGACCGGGAGTCCTGGCTGCGGCAGCTGGCGTTCCTGCAGAGCAAGGGCGTGCCGTTCGAGCGCCGCGTCGAACACGGCATGACGCACAGCCTCTATATCCGCGATCCCAACGGTTACAGCGTCGAGCTTCTGTACGAGCTGCCGCGCGAGACGTGGGAGGGCGACATCAACGCGGCGCTGAACCACTACGTGGCGCTGCCGACGGAAGGAACAGAGGCGCTGGAGGATCGGGCCGAGTATCCGGCGTTCGGGAGGTAGGCGGGGGGAGCCTGGAGGCCGATCAGGAATACGACATCGATCTGGCGCTCTGGGCCGAGAACCAGGCGCGCGCGCTGCGCGACGCCGGCCGCGCCGGCACCAATCTGCCGATCGACTGGGGGAACGTGGCCGAGGAGATCGAGGCCTTGGGCAAGTCGCAGGGCCGCGAGCCGGCGAGCCGCATCCGGACCGTACTCGTCCACCTGCTCAAGCTTCAGGCCTTGCCGGCAGCCGAGCGCCAGTTGGCGCGAAACGATCGTCGAGCAGCGCAGCGAGATCGAGCGGGTGATCGAGGACTCGCCCAGTCTCCGACAGACCGTGGCCCACGTCATCGCCAGGGAGATAGGGCCAGCGCGACACCAGGTTGCTCTCGCCCTGTCCGACCGCGGCGAAACATCAGGCGCCGCGCTCGAAGGAATTCAGCTATCCCGAAGAGCAGGTGCCGGGCGACTGGTTCCCCGCCAAGCGGTAGCGTCTACCGCGTGGGCCGTGGCGGCGTCACCGTGTAGTCGTAGAATCCGCGGTTGCTCTTCCGTCCCACCCAGCCGGCCTCGACATACTTCACCAGCAGCGGGCAGGGGCGGTACTTCGAGTCGGACAGTCCCTCATACAGCACCTGCATGATCGACAGGCAGGTATCCAGCCCGATGAAGTCGGCCAGCTCCAGCGGTCCCATCGGATGGTTGGCGCCCAGCCGCATCGAGGTATCGATCGCTGCCACCGAGCCGACACCCTCGTACAGCGCGTAGACCGCCTCGTTGATCATCGGCACCAGGATGCGGTTGACGATGAACGCCGGGAAATCCTCCGACACCGCGGTGGTCTTGCCCAGCTTCTCGCCAAGCGCGCGCACCGCCTCGAAAGTCGGCTCATCGGTGGCAATGCCGCGAATGATCTCCACCAGTTTCATCACCGGCACCGGGTTCATAAAGTGCATGCCGATGAACTTTTCCGGCCGGTCGGTCGCCGCGCCCAGCCGGGTGATCGAAATCGACGAGGTGTTCGAGGCCACCATGCAGGACGGTTTCAGGTGCGGCGTCAGCTGCTTGAAGATGGCGCGCTTGACATCTTCCTTCTCGGTCGCGGCCTCGACCACCAGGTCGGCCTCGCCCATGGCGGCGTAGTCCGAGCTGGTGCGGATGCGGGCCAGCGCCTCCAGCTTGTCCACCTCGCCGATCAGACTGCGGTTGACCTGGCGGTCCATGTTGCGCCCGATCGTGGCCATCGCGCGCTCCAGCGCGGCGGGCTTCACGTCCAGCATGGTCACCGGCAGCCCGGCGAGCGCGCAGACATGCGCGATGCCGTTGCCCATCTGCCCGGCACCGATCACGCCGACATGTGCGATCGGCGGCGGATCCGCCAGCAGCGTCCCGCCGGCGGGCAAAGGCTTCACGTCGATGTTCATTCAGGAGCGCTCCAGTTCCTTTGCCAGCTCTGGCAATGCCGCGAACAGATCAGCCACCAGGCCGTAATCGGCGACCTGGAAGATGGGCGCTTCCTCGTCTTTGTTGATGGCCACGATGACCTTGCTGTCCTTCATACCAGCAAGATGCTGGATCGCGCCAGATATTCCGACAGCGATATAGAGCTCCGGGGCCACGATCTTCCCGGTCTGCCCCACCTGGTAGTCGTTGGGCACGAAACCGGCATCCACCGCGGCGCGTGAAGCACCCACCGCGGCACCAAGACTATCCGCAATTGGTTCCAAAAGCTTAAAGTTGTCGCCGGCCTGCATGCCGCGGCCGCCCGAGATCACCACCCGCGCCGCGGTCAGCTCGGGCCGCTCGCTTCTGGACAGCTCGGCCGAGACGAAGCGCGACACCGACGGCAGGTCGGGCAGGCTCACCGCCTCGATCGGCGCGCTGCCGCCCTCGGTGGCGACCGGATCGAAGCTCGCGGCGCGCACCGTGATCACCTTCTTCGCGTCCGACGACCGCACCGTTGCCATGCCGTTGCCGGCATAGATCGGCCGGATGAAGGTGTCGGCATCCACCACATCGGCAATGTCGCTGATCGGCTGCACGTCGAGCAATGCGGCCACCCGCGGCATGATGTTCTTGCCCACCGCGGTGGTGGCGGCCAGCAGGTGGTCGTAGGCCGGCGCCAGCGCCACCAGCAGTGCCGCTGTCGGCTCGGCCAGCAGGTGATCGAGCCCCGGCGCGTCGGCGGTCAGCACCTTGGCCACCCCTGGCAGCTTCGCCGCGGCCTGCGCCGCCGCATCCAGGCCGCTGCCGGCGACCAGGGCATGCACCTCGCCCAGCTTGCCGGCGGCGGCGACGGCGCTGCGCGACGGCTGCTTGATCCCCGACGCGTCGAATTCCAGCAGAACCAGGGCCGTCATCGGTCAGATCACCTTCGCTTCGGTACGCAGCTTCGCCACCAGCTCCTCGACGGAAGCCACCTTCACCCCCGCCTTGCGCTTCGGCGGCTCGACCACCTTCAGCGTCGTCAGCCGCGGCGCCGGATCGACGCCGAGATCGGCCGGTTTGAGGTTGTCGATCGGCTTCTTGCGCGCCTTCATGATGTTGGGCAGCGAGGCGTAGCGCGGCTCGTTCAGCCGCAGGTCCGTGGTGACGATCGCCGGCAGGGTCAGCGCCACGGTCTCCAGCCCGCCGTCCACCTCGCGCGTGACCGTGATGGTCTCGCCCTCGATCACGATCTTCGACGCGAAGGTGCCCTGCGGCCAGCCCAGCAGCGCGGCCAGCATCTGGCCGGTGGCACTCATGTCGTCGTCGATCGCCTGCTTGCCCAGGATGATGAGCTTCGGCTGCTCCTTGTCGGCGATCGCCTTCAGCAGCTTGGCCACCGCGAGCGGCTGCAACTCGGCGTCGGTCTCCACCAGGATGCCGCGGTCGGCGCCCATGGCGAGCGCGGTGCGGATCGTCTCGGCACATTGCGGCACGCCCATCGAGACCGCGACGATCTCGCTGGCGACGCCCTTCTCCTTGAGCCGTACCGCCTCCTCGACGCCGATCTCGTCGAACGGATTCATCGACATCTTCACCCCGGCGGTCTCCACGCCGGAGCCGTCCGCCTTCACGCGGACCTTCACATTGTAGTCGACCACCCGCTTGACCGGGACCAGAACCTTCATGGAGCGGCTTCCAGGATTGTTGCGCGTTCGCGAGGCGTCGCCGCCTGTTCGCACCTGCAATAGAGGCGGCGGACCATATGCAGGGGGCGGAGGGCTGTCAAACCGCCGGTCAGGACCGCAGCAGGGTCATCAGCAGGGCGAACAGCAGCAGCGCCGCGCCCTGCAGGATCACGCGCCAGCGCATCAGCTGGTTGGAGCGCGCCGGGTTGCCGTCGCCGCGCGCCAGGCCGACCAGGCCGGCGAACAGTACGCCCAGGGTGGCGAGCATCAGCAGCGCCACCAGGATGGCGAGGAAGGTCTTCACGCGAAGTGATGTAGGATCGTGCGACCCCCTCCCCAACCCTCCGCGACATCGCGGGAGAGGGCGGCCGGCTGCCACCCTGTTGACCCCACTCGCCCGGTGTTGTCCGAAGACATGATGATCCTGCGCCTGCTGATCCTCGTTGGCCTCCTTGCCACTCTGCCCGATCCGCGCGCAGCGGCCCAGGTGAGCCCCGATGATGCGCGCCGCGCGCTCGAGGTGCTGCAGGACCCGCAGAAGCGCGAGCAGTTGGTGACCACGCTGCAGACCATCGCCAAGGCTGGTCCGCCGACGGCTACGGCCGCGACGGCGCCGGCTCCTACGGGCGCCACAGCACCCGAGCCCGCAGCTCCGCCACCCGCGCCCGCCAGTGACGGGCCGATTGCGCCGGACAGCCTGGGCGCGGAAGTGCTGACGAGCGCCTCGGCGTTCCTGAGCCGGATGTCCAACGAGGTGGCCGGCGCGATCGGCACGGTGCGCAGTGCACCCCAGCTGCTGGTCTGGCTGGAGATCATGGCAACCGATCCCGGACCGCGCAGCGTCCTGCTCGACGCGGCGTGGCGCCTCGTCCTGGTGATGCTGCTGGGCCTCGCGGCGGAGTGGGCGGTTCGTCGTGCCATCCAGCGGCCGATTCGCGCGCTCGTGCACCAGGCGCCAAATGGCCACGCCCCTGAGGAGAACGCCGAGGCGCGCGCCGAGAGTGGCGAGACGGAGCCGCCGCACCGCCGCCGAATCGCGGCGCTGATCCTGCTGCGCCGCGTGCCGCTGGTGCTCGGTCGCTTCGTGCTGGAATTGCTGCCGGTGCTGACCTTGCTGGTCGTGGCGCATTTGGCCACTGCGGCCGGACTGGGCGGCGATGACCCGGCCCGCCTCGTCATCCTTGCGGCAGTGGACGCCTACGCGCTGTGCGTCGCCATCCTGTCGGTCGCCCGCGTGATGTTCTCGCCGCGGCAGCCGCGTCTGCGCCTGCTGACGCTGCCCGATCGAACCGCTGCCTACGCCATGCGCTGGACCCGGCGCATCGTTGTGATTGCCGTGTTCGGCTACGCGCTCGCCGAGGTCGGCCGGCTGCTTGGCCTGTCCCGGCTGGCGCACGACGAATTCCTGAAGGCGGTGAGTCTCGTGGTCCATGTCGGCCTCGGCATCGTCGTCGTGCAGGAGCGCCGTCCGGTCAGCCGGCTGTTGCGCGCTCCCGAGGGTGCGACCGGCCCGATCGCCGCCGCGCGCAACTGGCTGGCGCTGATCTGGCACTGGCTGGCGCTGGTGGTTCTCGCCGGCCTGTGGCTCGTTTGGGCGGCAGAGGTGCCGCACGGCTACGCACGGATGCTGAGCCTGGGCGGCAGCGTCGTCATCGTCGCCGTGGTGGCCAGATTTGCGCAGATCGCGGTGATCGGCTCGCTCGACCGCGCGATGCTGCCGCGTCCGGAGACCGAACCGCGCAACCCCGCCGTCGAGACACGCCTGGCGCTCTATCACCCCGTGCTGGTCCGTATCGCGCGGGCGCTGGTGCTGCTGGTCGCGATCATGGCCGTGTTCCAGCTCTGGGGACTTGGCACCTTCGACTGGCTGGTGGCTACCACGCTTGGCCGGCGCGTCCTGTCCAGCCTGCTCAGCTTCGCGCTGACGCTGCTGCTCGCGGTCGCCATCTGGGAGGCGGTGAACGCCTCGTTCGAGCGACATCTCGCCCGGCTAACCGAGCAGGCCCAGGCCGCGCGGTCGGCGAGGCTGCGCACGCTGCTGCCGCTGCTGCGCACGACCCTGCTGATCACCATCGTGATCGTCGCCGGCATGATGGTGCTGTCCGAGATCGGCGTGAACATCGGTCCGCTGCTGGCCGGCGCCGGCATCGTCGGCGTGGCGATCGGTTTTGGCTCGCAGAAATTGGTGCAGGACCTGATCACCGGCATCTTCCTGCTGCTGGAGAATGCGATGCAGGTGGGCGACACGGTGACCGTCTCGGGGCTGACCGGCACGGTCGAGGCGCTGTCGGTCCGCACCATCCGGCTGCGCGCCGCCGACGGGTCGGTGCACATCATTCCGTTCAGTTCGGTCACCACGGTGACCAACGTGAATCGCGGGCTGGGCAACGCTTCGGTCAGCGTCAGCGTTGCCTGCGCACGAGGACACCGACCGGGTGTGCGAGGTGCTGAAGGAGATCGTCACCGGCATGCGCGCGGAGCCGGACTTCTCGATCCGCAATGCTGAGTGACCTCCAGCTGTGGGGGGTGGACAAAGTGGACGGCGCCTCGGCTGACGATCGCCGGCCAGGTGGTCTGCACGGATTCAGGTCGTTGGAGCGTGCAGCGCGAGTTCAACCGGCGCATGAAGCGCAGGTTCGAGGAGTTGGGAATCCAGCTCTACAATCCGGTGGAGCGCATGGTCGCGATGCGACAGATCACGGAGCAGCGGGAATGAGCCGGCTGGCTGCCAGGCTGGCGGCTAACGGTTTCGCATTCGCAAATGGCGACGAGATGCGCGCCGTCTTCGGGCCGCTGTCGGACTGGCCGCACTTCGCCGCGAGCTGGAACGACCTGGGCCTGGACACCTACATGGCCGATGGCGGCCGCTACCGGAAGCGTCGGCACGCCGCGTTCGGCGCACCGGTGGGCGAGCCGATCCACCGCAAGGCGCACCAGCCGCACTACCAGAGCCGCGACTACAACCCGCTGAATGGCGGCATCGCCCGCTGGTTCGACCCGGTGCTGCCGGAGATCGCCGAGGGCGCCAGCATGACCACCATCCTGGCGACCTGCCGGACGCTGTTCGAGCAATTGGCGCCGACGCGCGACTGGCACATCGAGGTGCATCAGTTCCGCATCGAGGCGCGCAGCGGCGTCGAGGGCCGGCCGACCCCCGAGGGCACGCACCGCGACGGCGTGGACTACGTGCTGGTGCTGCTGGTCGGCCGCCGCAACATCCAGAGCGGCGTCACCTCGATCCGCGCCACCGACGGAACCGACCTCGGCAGCTTCACGCTGACCGAGCCGTGCGACGCGGCGTGGGTGGACGACCACCGCGTGATGCATGGGGTGACGCCGGTGGAGCCGATCGATCCGGCGGAGCCGGGGTTCCGCGACGTTCTGGTGGTTACGTTCCGCGGCGAGGACTGAACCTTTCGCTTGGCAGGGCTGAGGCCCGCGGCCCGGCGCGCGCTTAACGTTCTGGACATTCCCGCTCGCATATAGTTGAAGGCGATTATGCAAGCCGCCCCGCGCCTGTTGTCTGCCCTGTTCGGCCTGGCGGTGTCGGCCGCAGCCCACGCCGCTCCTTCGTGCCCGGCCGCGCCGGCCATGGCACCCCTGTCACTGCCGCACCTTGCCAGCGCGGTGGCCAACCGCACCGAGGGCGTGATCGTCGCGTTCGGGTCGTCCTCGACCCAGGGTGCGATGGCGTCCGACCTTGCGCATTCCTATCCGGCGGTATCCAGCAGGCGCTGTCCACCGGGCTGTCCGAGGCGCACGTGGCGGTGATCAACCGCGGCATCGGCGGCCAGGACGCGGCCGAGGAGCTGGCACGGATGGACACCGACGTGCTGGCGATCCGGCCGCAGCTGGTGATCTGGCAGGTCGGCGCCAACGGTGCGCTGCGCAATGTCGACCCCAAGGTGTTCCGGGCCATGGTGACCTCCGGCGTGCGGCGCCTGCAGGCGGCCGGCGCCGACGTGATCCTGATGGACAACCAGCAGTCGCCGGCGCTGCTGGCGAAGGCGACCGAACCCGTATTCGACCAGACGCTGGCTCAGGTGGCCGCCGAGACCGGCGCGTCGCTGTTCTCCCGCCGCTCGCTGATGCTCGCCTGGCACCACGACGGCGCGGCGCTGTCGGACTTCATCGCCACCGACGGCCTGCACCACAACGACCGCGGCTATCTTTGCGTGGCGCAAACGCTGGCACACGCGGTCCTGGACGGGCTGACACCGGGTCACAAGGTGACCGCGAGCCGGTAGGTATTCCGGCGCGGGCTAGGCCATCAGGCGGACCTCCAGCTCGGCAAGATCGCGGCTGGCAATCTGGGCTGATCTGCCGAGCTTCCGGCGGCCGGCCGAAAGGTTGCTGGCCGCAGGGAGATGACCTTTCTCGGTCAAATGCAATGCATATTCATGCCGCAGATAATGCGCTCGCTGTGTTCAAGCCCGGTGGGGGCATCGGCGGCGAAATCATCTCTCCGGTCGATGAAAGTCGCGCGATGCCGATCACAACAAAAAGACGTCACAGACATCCATCTACAAGGACTGCGATACCGGCAGCCCGGTGGTTTTCGGGCTGAGCAATCGGGGGAGGAACTGAAGCAATGAGGTATCCGGCCCGAACTCCATTGTCGCGCCGCGGTTTTTGCCTCTGTTGCCTCGGCGGTGCAACCGCCGCGGCGACCGACTGGCTGACACCGCGACAGGCATTCGCGGAAGCGCGCGGCATTGTCAGCCTGATCAAGGACAGTGCCGCGACAGCGCCGGTCGTCGCCCACAAGTTGCGGAGCAACATCAGCGTACTCGAGGGATCCGGCGGCAACATTGCGGTGCTTACAGGCTCCGACGGCAAAGTACTCGTCGATGCCGGCATCGGCGTGTCGCAGGCTCAGGTGACCAAGGCACTGTCCGGTCTCGGCGCCGATCCGGTCACCCACCTGATCAACACCCACTGGCACTTCGATCACACGGACGGCAATGCCTGGCTGCACGCATCCGGTGCGAAGATCATCGCTCACGCGAACACACGCAAATATCTCACCGCGATCCAACGTGTGGAAGACTGGGACTACAATTTCCTGCCCCTGCCGGCGGGCGGCATTCCGAGCGAGGTCTTCGAGACGACGCACAGCCTGAAGCTCAACGGCGCATCCATCGGGCTAAGGCACTACGGACCCGCCCACACCGACAGCGACATTTCCGTGACATTTGCCGAGGCGGACATCCTGCACGCCGCGGACACTTACTGGAACGGTATCCATCCGTTCATCGACCACTCGACCGGCGGCAGCATCGACGGCATGATCGCAGCATCCGACGCCAACCTGGCGGCGACGACCGACAACACCATCATCATCCCGGGGCATGGGTCACCGGTCAGCAACCGGGCGGAACTGCAGCAATTCCGCGATATGCTTGTGGCGGTTCGCGAGAATGTCGCGGCACTCAAGAAGCAGGGAAGATCGCGCGACGAGACGGTGGCCGCGCGGCCGACCGCGGACTTCGATGCAAAGTGGGGCAACTTCGTCATCGACCCCGGCTTCTTTACCAGGCTGGTCTACGCGAGCGTCTGATCGCGCGATCGGCTGCCACATGGACGATCCTTCCGAAGGAGACCCACATGAAATCCGGTCGCGCCTCGCACCGGCCAACCGCCGCCGGCCGGCGGCGGTTGGTCCTTGGACTCCCGGCATTGGCCGCCTACCTGGCATCGACGGGAGCCACCGTTGCGGCGAACGCCGAGGTCGCGCCCGGCGCCGTTCCTGTCACGCATTACCGAACGAAGCAGATCGAGGGTATCAAAGTCTTCTATCGAGAAGCGGGACCCGAGACCGGCCCGGTACTGTTGTTGCTGCATGGTTTCCCGACATCGTCGCACATGTTCCGCAACCTGATGCCGCTGCTCGCGGACCGGTATCACGTGATCGCGCCGGACTACCCGGGGTACGGACAGAGCGACATGCCGGATCGCACGACGTTTGCCTATACGTTCGACCGGTTCGCCGCATTGATCGATGGGCTGCTCGATCAACTTGGCGTCGCGCGCTACGCGATGTACGTGATGGACTACGGTGCACCGGTTGGCTGGCGTCTGGCACTGAAGCATCCAGAGCGGGTGACCGCGCTCGTGGTGCAGAACGGCAACGCCTATGAGGAAGGTCTGAAAGAATTCTGGGATCCGATCAAGGCCTACTGGTCCGATCATTCGGAAGCCCACCGTAAGGCGCTGTACGGCCTGGTCGCGCCCGAAACGACGATATTCCAGTACACCGACGGCGTGGCCGATGTCAGCCGCATCGCGCCGGACAACTGGGTGCACGACCAGGCACTGCTGGATCGGCCGGGCAACGCCGACATCCAGATGGACATCGTCTATGACTATCGTACCAACCTGCCGCTCTATCCGGCGGTGCAGGCCTACTTTCGCGAGCGCCGGCCGCCGACGCTGATCGTTTGGGGCAAGAACGACAAGATCTTCCCCGCTGACGGTGCATACCCGTACAAGCATGACCTTCCCGATGTGGAGTTTCATCTGCTCGACACCGGCCATTTTGCCCTGGAGGACAAGCTCGACGTCATGGCACCGCTGATCCGCGGATTCCTGGATCGCAAGCTCGGGACGCCTTAGATTTCGCAATTGTCGAGCCTGGAGGGCCCCCGATGCGAAAACGCTTCTTCGACCTTGCATTCACGCCGGCGGTCCGTGAGCAGCAGACGCTGCGCGGTTCACGCAACGCGTATTCCGCGATGACTGAGCGGCCCGGCACGGACGCCACCGCCGATGTCCTTGCAGAGCGGGAGATCGCCTTCATCCAGGCACGCGACAGCTTCTACCTGGCGACCGTTTCGGCAACCGGCTGGCCTTACGTGCAGCACCGCGGCGGGCCGGTGGGCTTCGTGCGGCATCTCGCGGACGGCACACTTGGCTGGGCAGAGTATATCGGCAACCGCCAATACGTCTCGATCGGCAATGCAACCACCGACGACAGGGTGGCCATGCTGTTCATGGACTATCCGCACCAGGAGCGCCTGAAGATACTTGGCCACATGCGGGCACATGATCTCGACAGCCGGCCGGACCTCGCGACGACCCTGTGCGTTGACGGCTACCGGGCGAAGCTGGAGCGGTTCGTCGTGGTGACGGTGGAGGCATTCGACTGGAATTGCCCGCAGCACATCACGCCTCGCTTCACGGCCGCGGAAGTCCAAACCGTTGTGGGTCCGCTGCAGGCCCGCATCGCCGAACTGGAGCAGCAATTGGCAGCGGCTCGGCGGGCGAAGGTTGTGGGCATCGCGAAACCGTGACGCGCGGGTCGCAAGCGTCTTCGCCGCCTGCTCCTCATCCCGCCGGCATCGGCTTGCCGCTGACCATGGCAATCTCTACCGTCCGCCGCCTCGCAGCGGAGGACATGCGCCATGGCCGACATCCCCAACCGCCCGGAGTACCAGAGCGACCTGTTCAAGCGGGGTCTCGAAGTCCGCCGCGACGTCCTCGGCGCCGACTACGTCGATGGCTCGCTGACCCGTGCCGACGACTTCAACGCCGCATTCCAGCAGATGACCACAGAGGTCGCGTGGGGGATGATCTGGACACGCCCCGGCCTGAACCGCAAGACGCGCAGCATGATCAACCTGACGATGCTCGCCGCGCTGAACCGCGGCGCGGAGTTTCGCCTGCATCTGCGCGCCGCACTCACCAACGGCGTCACTCGCGACGAGATCAAGGAGATCCTGCTGCAGATCGGCGCCTATTGCGGCATTCCCGCCTGCCTCGAGGCGTTCCGCATCGCCACCGAGGTGTTCAAGGATGCCGATAGTGCGAAGGGTAGCGACTGATGGCCGACAAGCCCAGCGTCGGCTTCATCGGCGTCGGCAACATGGGCTGGCCCATGGCAGCCTGCCTGGTGAAGGCGGGTTTCGTCGTGCACGTGAACGACTCCCGCCGCGAGATCGCGAACAACTTCGTCCAGCAGATCGGCGGCGATGCGCCCGATACACTGCGCCAGCTTGCCGCTGCGTCGGACGTGGTGATCACCATGCTGCCGACCAGCACCATCGTCGAGCACGTTCTGGCGACCGGCGACGACACGGTGATGGCCGGCATGAAGCCGGGCACCGTGGTCATCGAGATGAGCTCGGGCGTGCCGTCTGTCACGCAGCTTTTGGCCGAGCGGGTGATGGAACTCGGCAGCCATATGATCGACGCACCGGTCTCCGGCGGCGTGCCGCGTGCGAAAATCGGTGAGCTGGCGATCATGGTTGGCGGCGACGGCGCGATCATCGATTCGGTGATGCCGGTGCTGAGCGCGATGGGCACGACGGTGCTGCGTACCGGCGCGGTCGGCTCCGGCCAGGCGATGAAGGCGCTGAACAACCTTGTGAGCGCGGGCGGCTTCCTGATCGGCATCGAGGCGCTGCTGATCGGCCAGCGCTTCGGCCTCGACCCGGCGGTGATGGTCGATGTGCTGAATGCCGCAACCGGGATGAACAACTCGACGCAGAAGAAGTTCAGGCAGTTCGTGCTGTCGCGGAAGTTCGACGCGGGTTTCACCATGGGGCTGTTGGTGAAGGATCTTTCCATCGCTTTGCAGGTGGGGCGCGAGACAGACACGCCCGCACCGCTGTCCGCTCTCACCAGGGAGCTTGCGGCAGCGGCGCAGGCCATGTTCGGCTCGGACGCCGATCACACCGAAATGGCCAAGCTCTGCGAACGTCTCGCCGGGACTCAACTCGGCGGGCGTTGACTCGGCGACCTGACGCGCAGCCTTCCGGCCAACGTCCTGTGGGAAGCGCGCTGCCTGGGGCGGGCCAGCGGCCGCGGAAATTGGCCCTGGTATAGTTTGGCCCGCGGGCCTATATGGGAGTTCGGCACTTTTCGCCAGGACCACTCCTGGCATGATCCGCATCCGCGACCCCGTCGATCCGGCATCTACGATGAAAAGTACTACGGTCCGCAGCGTGCGGATCGCCGACGATACCAGGTGGTGACGCGATGTCTTCAGGTACGGTCAAGTGGTTCAATGGGCAGAAGGGCTACGGCTTCATCCAGCCGGATGACGGCTCAAAGGACGTTTTCGTGCATATCTCCGCGGTGGAGCGTGCTGGTCTGAGCGGCCTCAAGGAGGGCCAGAAGGTCAGCTACGACATCGAGCGCGGCCAGCAGGGCAAGACCTCCGCGGTCAATCTGCAGGCTTCCTGAGCGGATGGCGACCGTCCCCGCATCATGCGGGGACGGGCAGTTCTGCCGGAGCAACGCCGATGGTTTCGCACAAGTTCGCGGTGGGCGACCGCGTTCGGCTGACTCTGGACAGGTACGTCGAGAGCAGCCCGCTGGACATTCATACGATCTCGCGCAAACTGCCCGCTGAAGCCAATGTCTGCCAGTATCGTGTGAAGCGTGTCTCCGATGGACAGGAGCGCACGGTCACCGAGCAGCAGATCACGGCGGTCAGGCCTGACGGGAATGGCGTCGATGCGCACGTCAGGGCGCTCGAGGCACAGCGGGACCTTCAGCGCACGCGCAATGCCGAAGCGAGGATACGCTCGGGTGGTACGCGCGCAGACCGACCGCGCCGCTGAACGCAGATCCTGTTCGATGTCGCGGGGGACGATGCGATGACCGACGCGACCTATCGAGTGGTTCGCCAGCAGGACGAAAGCTTTGCCGTCGAGGTATCGCGCCCAGGCGCCCTCGGGCAGCTGGCAACCGGATTTGCCACCGAGGCGGATGCCGACCACTGGATCGCGCAGGACAAGCGCCTGTGGGATGCCGCGGACCCGTTTCGGACACCGGGACGCAGGCGCCGGGACTCCTGAAGCGACGCTACCGGTAAGCCAGCGCGAGACGCTGCTGCCCGCCCTGTCGCAGCACCAGGAACCCGATCACCACCAGGTTGGCGAGGTTGAAGAACACGCCGGCAGCGAACGCCGGCGCATAGAAGCCGAACCGATCGTACAGCGCACCGGCGAGCCAGCTGCCGAACGCCATCCCGGACATGGCCAGGAAGAAGAAGTCGGCACGCGCCAGGACGCCTCGGATGATGGAAACAGGTCGCGGATCGCCACGACATAGGACGGGATGATCCCGGAGAAGCCCAGACCGAACGCTGCGGAGACCGCGTACAACCCGATCTCGCTCTGCGTCAGCAGGAAGGCGGCGATCGCGACGGCCTGGCAGGCCGAACCCGCCATCACCGCGCGCAGTCCGCCGACCCGGTCTGCCAGCATGCCCCAGAACTGCCGGCTGACGAACGCGCAGGCCAGCAGAACCGACAGCATCGCCGCGCCATGCGTCGGCGCGATGCCGAGGTCGGTGCAGAATGCCACCAAATGTCCGTTCGGCACGGCCATTGGAATGCAGCAAAAGAACGCCGCGACGCAGATCAGCGCCAGCGTGAGGTTCGGCGGCAGGCCAAGTACGCGCCCACCCTTTTGCGGACCGGAGGACAATGCGCGCAACGCCTGTGCCTCGCGTGTCGGCCGAAGGAACAGCAGCGTCAGCGGCACGATCACCACGACCACCACCGCCGCATAGGCCATCATCGTGGCGGACCAGCCGTAGTGCGCGATTCCGCGCTCGAACACCGACGGCCAGACGACGCCCGCAACGTACTGGCCGGACGAGATCAGTGCCAGAGCGGAGCCGCGTCGGCGATCGAACCAGCGCGAGACATAGACCACCAGCGGCGCGTAGATCGCGCCGTTGCCGAGCAGGCCGATCAGCAGACCGTGCCCGACATAGAGCGCCCACACGCTGCCGGTCGATGACAGCGCCAGGCCCGCGGCCATCATCACCGCACCGGTGAACACGCTGAAGCGAATGCCGATGCGGTCGGCGAGCCAGCCCATCATGATGCCGCCGAGACCAGTGCCGACCCAGACCAGCGCGCCCGCCAGCGCCACGACCGAACGTTCGGTTCCGAGTGCCTCCTGGATCGGCTTCAAGCCCACCACGACCAGCAGCGGGGCGCCGTACGAGATCGACAGGATGGCCAGTGTGACGGAGGCGGCGGTCCACGACGCGCGGCTCTCGATGCTGGCCGCGCGCTGCGGCGCCATGGTGTCCGGCATTGCCGGCTTCTCCTCCCGGGGTATAAGCGGCAGGGCGGTATGGCCCCCGACGGGCGCCCCGGCAAGCTGGAGAGACGCATGCGTGATGCCAATGGCGCGCAACCCACCGGACCACTTCGCGGGCTGCGCGTGTTCGACCTGACGCGCGTTCTGGCGGGGCCGACCTGCGCGCAGATGCTGGCGGATCTGGGCGCCGACGTGATCAAGATCGAGCGCCCCGGTGCAGGCGACGACACGCGCGGCTTCGCACCGCCCTACATGCAGGGCACCAGGGAGAGCGCCTACTTCGTCGGCGTGAACCGCAACAAGCGCTCGGTCACGCTGGACATTGCCAGGCCCGAGGGCCAGGCGATCGCGCGGCAGCTGATCGCGCAGAGCGACATACTGGTGGAGAATTTCAAGGTCGGCGCACTGGCGAAATACGGGCTGGGCTATGAGGAGCTGCACGCGGCGTATCCGCGGCTGATCTATTGTTCGATTACCGGGTTCGGCCAGACGGGACCCTATGCGCCGCGGCCGGGTTACAACTCGCTGATCCAGGCGATGGGCGGAGTGATGAGTCTGACCGGCGAGCCGGACGGACTGCCGCAGAAGGTTGGCGTGCCGGTCGCCGACCTGTTCGCCGGGCTGTACGGCTGCATCGGCATCCTCGCCGCGCTGCGCCACCGCGACGCGACGGGACAGGGCCAGCAGATCGACATCGGCATGCTGGACACCCACGTGGCGTGGCTGGCGAACCAGGGCATGAACTACCTCGCCACCGGCGAGAATCCGGCGCGGCTCGGCAACCAGCATCCCAACATCGTGCCGTACCAGGTGTTTCCGACGGCGGACGGCTACATCGTGCTGTCGATCGGCAACGACCCGACGTTCAAGCGGTTCTGCGAGGCGTTCGCGCTGACGCATCTGCTGGAGGATGCGCGCTTCGCCACCAATGCCGCGCGGGTGCAGAACCGGCAGCTGGTGACCGACACGCTGACACCGGTGATGCAGACGCAGCCGACGAACTGGTGGGTGGCCAAGCTCGAGGCGCTGAAGATCGGCTGCGGGCCGATCAACCGGCTCTCCGAGGTGTTCGCCGATCCGCACGTGGTGGCGCGCGGCGTGGTGCGCGAGATGGCGCACGGATCGGGAGAGACGGTGAAGGTGATCGCCAACCCCGTGCGGCTGTCCGAGACGCCGGCCGATTACCGCCTCGCCCCGCCACTGTTGGGCGAGCACACCGATGCGGTGCTGGGCGAGCGTCTCGGCCTCACGGCGTCCCAGCTGGCGGGGCTGCGCGAGCAGGGCGTGATCTGACACGGACTGTCTCATCCAGCTGCCTGACGGGACCAGGATCGTCTGTCATCGTATTGAATGTGCGTTATAATATTCTCGCAAACCGGTCGGCGCGATAGGGCGTCAGGTCGCAATCCGGGGTTCGATCGGCGACGGCGGCGGCGATCAGCCGGCCGGTGACCGGCCCCAGCGTCAGGCCGAGATGCTGATGCCCGAAGGCGTAGAACACCGCTCGGCTGCGCAGCGAACGGCCGATCACCGGCAGCGAATCCGGCGTGGAGGGCCGGTAGCCAAGCCATTGCCGGGTGACGCGGTCGGAGAGGCCGGGCAGTGCCTCGCGCGCCGCCGGCAGCAGGCGGCGGATGCGCGCGAAGTCCGGCGGCGCGTTCAGGCCCGCCAGTTCCACGCCGCTGGTGAGGCGGATGCCGTCCAGCATCGGTGCCAGCACATAGCCGCGCTCCGGAAACATCACCGGGCGGCGCAGGTCGCCCGCCTGGCCGGGCTCGATGTTCAGGTGGTAGCCGCGCTCGGTGTCGAGGGAAACGCGGTCGCCCACCTGGCGCGCCAGTTCCTTCGACCAGGCGCCGGCGGCGACCACCACCGCGTCGAACGCGCGGAAGCCAAGTTCGCAATCCAGGCGAACGCCGCCCTCGACCGGCTGGATGCCGCGCACGCGTTCCTGTGCCAGCGTGCCGCCCAGACGCTGGAACTGTGCCGCGTAGGCCTGCACCAGGCGGTGCGGCGAGACCACCGAGGCGCTGTCCGGCTGCAGCAGGCCCTTGACGAACCGATGCGCCAGCGCCGGTTCGAGCTGACGGATCTCGTCGGAGCCCAGCACATCGTACCGCACGCCGCGCGCCGCCATGACGTCGCGCTCGTGGCGCGTGGCGGCGAAGCCGGTCTCGGTTTCGAATACCTTCAGCCAGCCGAGCGGTCGCACGAGGTCCTCGGCCCCTGCCAGCGCGATCAACTCGCGGTGCGCCGCATAGGCGTGGGTAACCAGCGGCTGCAGCGCATCGGCGATCGCGTTGACCCGGCCATGGCGGCCCGCTAGCAGGAAACGGGCG
Organism: uncultured Alphaproteobacteria bacterium; assembly: GCA_963812075.1. Taxonomy (GTDB): domain Bacteria; phylum Pseudomonadota; class Alphaproteobacteria; order Acetobacterales; family Acetobacteraceae; genus JAMXLO01. The sequence goes on along the minus strand of CAWETN010000006.1, from coordinate 12,700 downwards.
AGCCACGGTGCGATGCGCGGCAGATAGCTCCAGCGTACCCGCACGGCGCTGTCGCGGTCGAACAGGATGCGCGGGATGTCGCGCCACAGGGCAGGTGTGCTGTTCGGCACCACCGCGCCGGTGACGATGCCGCCGGCATTGCCGAACGACGTCGCCGTGCCCGGCGCCCGCGGATCGAGCAGCGTGACGTCCTGGCCGTCGCGCTGCAGATGCAGCGCGCAGGACACGCCGACGATGCCCGCGCCGATGACGGCGACGCGCATCAGCGTCGTGCCCCTCTCATCACTCGCCCAAGCCGTCGCTCGAAGAACTGCATTTCGCGGAACCCTATAGCGGTGGCGGGACCCGCAATGAAGTCGTGGCGAAGCCGGATGCGGCCGCGGAGCACCAGGCTGCGAGATCGGGCGGAAGCCTCAACCGACACCGATGGCCGGGCGGCGTCGGTCGCGCAGGCCGATCTGTGCGACGACCGCCGCGAGCACGATCAGGCCGCCCAGCAGGCTCGTGACCGACGGCGTCTCGCCGAAGCAGACCCATACCCAGGCGATGGCGAGCGGCGTTTCCAGCGTGTTGAGCAGCGCATTCTCGGTCGCCGACACCATCTGGCCGCCTACGGTCAGCAGTGCCAGTCCCAGGCCGAACTGCACCGTGCCGAACAGGAACAGGTCGGCCATGTCGCCTGCACCTATCCCGAACGGCGTGGCGAACGGCCAGACCAGCAGCGGACACAGCAGCGCCGAGAGACAGGCGGCCGGCAGCATCGGCGTCGCCTCGTGCCGACGGATGATCAGCATCATGACCGCCATGCAGGCCGCCATTCCGAACGCCAGCAGATCACCGACGAGATGGCCTTCGATCGTCGAACCGCCGACCATGATGCTGATGCCGAACAGAGCGGCGAAGCTGGCGGCGAGCGTGGTACGGGTTTCCGTCACGCCGAGCCACAGCCAGCCAAGTCCGGCGGTGAGGAAGGGGGCGGCGGCGAAGATCACTGCGACGTCGGCGACGGTCGTGCGCCGCAGCGCGTGGATGTAGAGGATCGTGGCCGCAGTCGAGCAGAACGCCGCGACGAGCCCGGGGCACCCGACCGCGCGCATGGCGATCAGCGTGCGATGGCGTTCTCGTATGACGATAATGCACAAGATCATCAGCCCGGCGAACAGCCCGCGCCAGAACAGCATCGTCCAGGTGTCGAGGTGAATGAGCCGGGTGAAGAAGCCTGCCGAGCTGAAGGCGATCGTCGAGACGATGATCAGCAGGATACCCTTAGCGCGTCGATCCATGCGGCACCTGTTCTGGCGTTCGCATCCCGATGACAGCGAAGCCGGTTGACAGGGTTGTGTCAGCAGGCTGCGCTGTCTACTCAGCCCGACGGCTGCGTGGACTGGCGCGTTGGATCGGATGGCTTTGGGTTTCCTGGAGGGTGGTGGCGAGGTCGGCGCATTGATGCGTGCGCACGACTGGTCGACCTCGCCGCTGGGTCCGCCGGAAGCCTGGCCGCAGTCGCTGCGATCGGTCGTCGGGCTGCTGCAGAACTCGCAATTCCCGATGTTCGTTGCCTGGGGCAAGGACCTTGGTTTCCTCTACAACGACGCCTATGCCGACATCCTCGGCGCCAAGCATCCGCGCGCGCTGGGGGCGCGGTTCTACGACATCTGGTCGGAGATCTGGGACGACATCAGCCCGCTGATCGATGCCGCCATGGCGGGGCAGGCGAGCTACCGCGAGGACCTGCCGCTGGTGATGAACCGCAAGGGCTTCGACGAGCAGACCGGGTTCACCTTCTCCTATTCGCCGGTGCGTGACGAGAGCGGCCATGTCGCAGGTATGTTCTGCGCGGTGTCGGAGACGACGCGGCGCATCATCGTCGAACGTGCGCTGCGCGACAGCGAGGCGCGGCTGCGCGGGCTGAACGAGACGCTGGAGCAGCGCGTCGCCGACGTGCTGGCCGAGCGCACGATCCTCGCCGAGATCGTCGAGAAGACCGACGCGCGGGTGCAGGTCGCCGATCTCGCCTATCGCTGGCTCGCGATCAATCGTGCCGCGTGCGACGGGTTCGAACGGATCTTCGGCGTGCGCCCCCGGGTGGGCGACAGCATGCTGGAGCTGCTGGCGGATCAGCCGGAACAGCAGGCGGCGGTCAAGGCCGTCTGGGCCCGGGCACTGGCCGGCGAGCAGTTCACCGAGCATGGGCTGGTCGAGAGCGCGGCAGACAGCGACGATGCCGGGTTGGTGCGCGCAACGGCGGATGCGACACCGGTGCTGCTGGTAGATGACGAGGAGCTGGTGCGCGCCGGCACAGCGGACATGCTGAGCGGGGCGGGCTACAGCGTGACCCAGGCCAGCTCCGGATATCAGGCGCTGGAACTGCTCAGGTCGGGGCACCCGACCGAGGTGCTCATCGCCGACTATGCCATGCCGGGGATGACCGGTGTGGATCTCGCACACGAGGCGCGTGCGCTGCGGCCCGGGCTACGGGTGCTGTTGATCACCGGCTATGCCACGGTCGCCGACCGGGAGGCGGGCGGGCTGCCGCGGCTCGCCAAGCCGTTCCGCCATGGCGCATCTGGCCGCGGCGGTCGCCGATCTGCTGCGGGCGCGGTGAGGAGTCGTTTGCTTCGGACTGCCGTCATCGCGCTTGAGCGTCGGCGCAGCCTGTAGGAGAGTGCCCGCCTCGCGTTCGGGAGTGATGCACATGCTGAATGCGACGACGCTTCTGGCGGAGGAGATGGGCCAGAGGCTGTCCGCCACCTTTCTCCGCAGCTTCGGCGGCAGCCACCAGCGTGTGGCGGCGGCGATCGACGAGGCGGCCCGCCTGGTGATCGAGCGGATTGCCACCAGCGACGCGCTGTATCACGACGCGGAGCACACCGCGCTGGTCACCCTGGTGGCGCAGGACATCCTGCGCGGGCTGCGCCTCAGCCGCGACATCACGGTGACCGACTGGCTGCATTTCATCGTCGCCGCGCTGGGCCACGACATCGGTTATCTGCGTGGCATCTGTCCCGGCGACACGGCCGAAAGGCAGATCATCGACGATGCCGGCAACAGCGTGACGATGCCGCGCGGATCGTCGGATGCCTTCCTGGCACCGTATCACGTGTTCCGTTCGAAGGCGGTGGTGCGCGATCGCTTTGCGCACAACCCGCTGATCGACGGCGAGCGCGTCGCGCAGGCGATCGAGCTGACGCGGTTCCCGATCCCCGACGACGCGGACCACGCGCAGACCGACACCGAAGCCGGCCTGCTGCGCGCCGCGGACCTGATCGGGCAACTCGGCGATCCGCTCTATCCGCGCAAGCTGAACGCGCTGTTCTACGAGTTCTCCGAGATCGGCGTGAACGCGAAGCTTGGCTACGCCACGCCGGCGGATCTGGCCGAGCGATATCCGACGTTCTTCTGGCACAAGGTCGAACCGTATATCGGCGACGCGATACGCTACCTCGAATTGACCATCGAAGGGCGCCAATGGGTGGCGCAGCTGTACAGCAATGTCTTCGTGATCGAACACCACAGGCAGCACATGGGTCCGATCCTCGCGTCCGGCCGGCGCTTGCTCCGGCCCGGCGGCGCGGACTGATCGTCGTCAGGCGACCGCGAGCATCATCCGCGACGCCTTCTCGCCGATCATGATCGACGGCGCATTGGTGTTGCCCGAGGTCAGCGTCGGCATGATCGAGGCGTCGGCGACGCGTAGTCCCTCGATGCCGTGCACGCGCAGCTGATCGTCCACCACCGCCATCGGGTCGGAGCCCATCTTGCAGGTACCGACCGGATGGTAGGTGGTCTCGGCGTTCTGCCTTACCCAGTCGAGCAACTCGTCGTCGGACTGCAGCGCGATGCCGGGCGTCAGCTCCTCGGTGGCGATGCCGCGCATCGGCGATGCGGTCATGATGCGCCGGGTGATGCGCATCGCCTCCAGGGTCACGTCGCGGTCGAGCTGCGCGGTCATGAAGTTGAAGCGCACCGCCGGCGGTGTGCGCGGCAAGTTCGACGTCACGTGGATGCTGCCGGTGCTCTCCGAGCGCAGGATGTTGGTGATCGCCGTGAGACCCGAGGTCTTCGCCAGGCGGAAGTTCGGATCGGACAGGAACGGGATCCACGAGATCGCCGCATCCGGCGCATCGAGCCCAGGCCGCGTGCGCACATAGGCGCGGATCGGTGAGGCCGGCAGTCCGAGCAGCCCCTTGTGCGTCAACGCGTAGCGCAGCGCCTGCTTCACCATGCCGAGGCCGCGCGCCTTGTCGTTGTAGGTCAGCCCGAGCGACGCCGGCACCGTCCACTTCATGCGCGGCGAGTAGTGATCGCGCAGGTTCTCGCCGACGCCCTTCAGCGCGTGCCGCACCTCGATGCCGGCGGCTTGCAGCACGTCGGGATTGCCGATGCCGGACAGCTCCAGCAACTGCGGCGAGTTGATCGAGCCGGCGCTGACGACGACCTCGCGGCCGGCGCGCGCCTCGCGCGTCTCACCGTTCACCGAATAGCGCACGCCGACACAGCGCGTGCCCTCCAGCAGCAGGCACTCGGTGTGCGCATTCGCCTGGATGGTCAGGTTGGCGCGGCTGCGCGCCGGGTCGAGGTAGCACACCTTGGTGCTCATGCGCCGGCCGCCGCGGATGGTCATCTGCGTCATGCCGATGCCGTCCTGCGTCGCGCCGTTGTAGTCCCTGGTGTATTTGATGCCGACCTCGCCGGCCGCCTTGATCAGCGCGTCGTACAGCGGGCCTTGCTCGATGTTCTCGCTGACCTTCAGCGGGCCGCCGCGGCCGCGGTACTCGTCGTCCCCCTCGCCCTGGTAGCTCTCCATGTCGCGGAAGATCGGCAGCACCTCGCGATAGCTCCAGCCGCGATTGCCGAGTTGCGCCCACTGGTCGTAGTCCTGCGCCTGGCCGCGCACGAACACCATGCCGTTGATCGACGACGACCCGCCCAGCAGCTTGCCGCGCGGGATCGGGATGCGACGTCCGCCGGTGCCCTCGTCCGGCTCGGACGAATACAGCCAGTTGGCCGCGGGATTGTTGATCAGCTTGGCGAAGCCGACCGGGATGCGCGACCAGGGATGGCTTTCGCGCCCCGCCTCCAGCACCAGTACCTTGTGCTGCGGACTGGCGCTGAGCCGGTTGGCGAGCACCGAGCCCGCCGAGCCCGCGCCCACCACGATGAAGTCGTATGTCTGGCTTTGCATGTGCTGTTTCCCCCCGGCCGGCAGTGCGTCACACGCCGTGCGGCGCCTCCGTGCCGGCGACGCGGCGGTACGCCGATCGCACTTCGTCGGAGACGCTCTGGGTGTCCTCGCGCAGGTTGCGCGGCGTGATCGCGATGAAGGCGATTTCCCAATCGTCGGGTATCGGCTGGCCCACCTTCGGCAGGAACGCGTGCGGCGCGTCTGGCGGGTTGTGGAAGTGGCTGCCGCCGGCGACCGGCGTGAGCTCAGGCTGCGCAGCCGCGTCGAGCGAGAAGGCGTCCGCTTCGCCGACGACGTACATCGGAAACTGGTCGGTCCGGCTGCGGGCGTGGCGGTGCAGCTCCACCTTCGGCAGAAAGACGGCGGTCACCATGCGGTCATGGCGATTGCGGCCGTTCCGCCAGGGACCGGGGCCAGACAGATCCATCGGCGTCGGCAGCCGATGTTCGTCGCGGCCGAGTACCGCGCGCAGCGCTTCCTTCGGATCGGAAAAAGCGGCGCGGGTGCTGGAGAAGTCAGCGTAGACGGCCTGCATCCACGCCAGTTCGTCGGCTGCCAGTTCGTGGTTCAGCAGCGGGATGGACGCGTCCTCGGACATCGATGGCTCCTTCGTGGGGTCGGCAATTCCTATCCGTCCGCTGGCGGCGAGGCCAGCGGTCCAGGAGGCTTATTGCGATTGCGAGTGACTCGCATTATCATCCCGCCAGCTGCAGTCGTGGGGACCTCGTACGACTATGACCCTCAATCGTCGTCGCATGCTTCAGCTGGCCGCTGCCGCGCCGCTTGCCGGCGGACTTGTGCCGCACGCTGCGGCACAGCAGCCGGGACCGGGTCCGGCCGACGCGCCGGCTGACCATACGCTGCGCATCGGCATCGGGTTGGTCGAGTTGGGCCACGACACGGTCGTCTCGACCAAGCTCTATTCGGGCAGCTTTCCCGGGCCGCTGCTGCGCCTGACCGAGGGAAAGCAGGTGGTCGTGGACGTGCACAACGACACTGACACCCCCGAACAGCTCCACTGGCATGGGATGTTCCTGCCGGGCGACGTCGATGGCGCGGCGGAAGAGAGCACGCCGTTCATCCCGCCGCACGGCATGCGGCGCATCGCATTCACGCCGCTTCCCGCTGGGTTTCGCTTCTACCACACGCACACCCACGCCGGCAGCGACCTCACCGCGGGGTCGTACAGCGGACAGGTCGGCCTCGTCTACGTCGAGCCGCGCAACAATCCGGGTGCCTTCGACCGCGAGGTGTTCATCACGCTGAAGGAGTTCGGGCCGTTCCTGACCCGTACCGAGATGCCCGATGACTTCCTCGCGCCCACACGCGAGGTCCCCGAACTGCGCGCGGCCTCCGAGGCTGCGGTCAAGGAGGCGCTGAAGCGGGGCCGGTCGGAAGGCTTCGAACTGGGCTACAGCTTCTTCGCCGTCAACGGCCGCATGCTGGGCCAGGGCGAGCCGATCCGCGTCAAGCCTGGCGAGCGCCTGCTGCTGCACGTGCTGAACGCCAGCGCGAGCGAGATCCGCAGCCTGGCCTTGCCGGGACATGTCTTCAAGGTCGTGGCGCTCGACGGCAACCCGGTGCCGCATCCGACGGCGGTGCCGGTCCTGTGGCTGGGCCCGGCGGAGCGCGTCTGCGCCGTCGTCGAGATGAAACACCCGGGTATCTGGGTGATGGGCGACACCAACGACGAGGACCGCGACCGCGGCATGGGGATCGTGGTCGAGTATGCCGGGCGCAAGGGCAAGCCGCAGTGGCAGAAGCCGCCTGCGTTCCGCTGGGACTACCGCCGCTTCGGCACCCTGGGCGCTGCCGCGGCGGCGCCGGATGAGACCGTGCAGCTGACCTTCGCCGCGAGGGTTGGCGCCCGCGACGGGTTCGACGAGTTCACCATCAACGATGTCGCGTTCTCGATGGGCAGCATGGACCCGCTGCTCCGGCTCCGCCACGGGACGAGGTATCGGCTGCACATGCGAAACGCCACCGACGACACGCATCCGATCCATCTGCACAGGAACAGCTTCGAGCTTACCTCCATCGCCGGCATGCCGACGGCGGGCGTGATGAAGGACGTGGTGCTGCTCGGCGGGTTTCAGGAGATGACGGTCGATTTCACCGCCGACCAGCCGGGGCTGAGCCTGTTTCACTGCCACATGCAGAACCACATGGATCACGGCTTCATGGCGCTGTTCGACTGCGCCTGAGCGCTGTTACCGTGCAGCCGCCGGCGACGCCTGCCCGTCGGGCGGCCACACCGCCACGCCGTCCGCCAGCGGGATACGCAGGTTGCGGAACAGCATGGAGAACGACAGCCAATTGCCCATGGCGATGATGAACTCGACCTGCTGCGCCGGGTCGGCGACATGCTTCGCCACTTCGGCCCATGACGCATCGGAGATGGATTTGCCGTCGAGGCACTCGTCGGTGGCGGCGAGGATCGCCCTGTCCGCCGGCGTGAGCTGCGGCGCTGACCGCCAGTCGCGCACCGCCAGCACGTCCTCGGGCGGAATCCCGGCGGTGGCCGCGACGCGCCAGTGCTGCGTCCACTCGTAGGCCGAACCGGTGACCCAGGCGATGCGCATGATCATGAGCTCGCGCAGCCGCGTGTCGAAACGGTTGTTCTCCAGCAGCTGCAGCAGCTGGCTGAACGCCACCCGGGCGACGCCGGGATTGTTGGCCACCACGCGGAACGCCTCGCTCTGCGTGCGGCGCGCAGGCAGTCCCATCGCCTCGCCGAGTTCGCGGGCGCGTTCGAGCGATACCATCGGCACGCGTGGGCTCATCGTTTCTCTCCCCTGCCGGACAGCGGATGGTCGGTCAATCGGCAGCCTGCCGCAACGTGACCCGGCGAGGCATCGACTGCCCATCGCGCTAGCGTTGCGCCGACCGCCGCGCCGCGGTCGTGCGGGTGGGCGGGGCCACAGGCTGTGGCGGATAGTCGGCCAGGAACGCCTTCAGCTCGGCCGAGTTCGTCACCGAGTTCGTGCCCGGCCGCGATCAGCCGGTCCACGTCGTCCCTGGCGATGGTGAGCCCGGTCGGGATGGCCAGCAGCTTGTCCCTGTCGGGTCCGGGCGGCGTGCCGGCGAGCGAAAGATGCAGCAGCTTCGCCTGCACGTCGTCGCAGCGGATACCTTCGAACACCGGCCCTCGCGCGCAGCGCGCCTTGATGATGGCTGCCTGCAGGCTCTGCAGTTGCTCGGTCAGCACGATCAGCGTGTCGAAGTTGTAGCTGTCGATCTGGTTGCCGGTCACCAGACCTAGCAGGGAGAATATGCCGCCCACCGCCTTGCGCCGGGCCACCGAGGTATCCTGCGAGCCCTCGCCGTCCACGCTGATGATCAGCAGCCGCCGTACGCTCAGAAACGGTGTGTTGCCGATATCGATCGCGCTGGTCAGCATGACGCTGCCGGCGGCGCGCAAAGCGAGATTGTCGGAGACGCCGCCGTCCACCAGATGCAGGTAGCTGGTCTGCTCCGGATTGGTGTAGCGGTCGGCGGTCACCGCATAGCGGCCCAGGCGCGAGAGTGGATCGTTGAGCTCTGCCGGCGTGACGAGGGTGAGCCAGCCTGGCTTGCGTCCGCCGCAGTCGGCGGTACGGCTGGTCAGCGTCACGGGCGAGAACAGGCCGGGAAAGCCGTTCGACGCCGCGACCGACCGCGCCAGCGGGAAGCTCTCGAGGTTGGCGCAGATCAGGTCGAAGTTCTCCTGGGTGAACAGGAACGGCGCGCCGTAGGAGACGTCGGTGGCGCCGACCGCGACAAGTGGCCGGCCCTTCGGTTCCAGATCCTTGTAGGTGGCGCCATGGAACATCGTCCGGTCGTAGACGCGGGCCATGAAGTCGTTGGTGCCGACGCTCGGGTCGGCGATCCAGGTCCAGTTCCACGGCAGCAGGTAGATCCCGAAGATGTAGGCGTTGGTGTCGTCGTACAGGAAGTCCTGTTCGAACCTGCCGAACGCGGCGTCGCGGTAGAGGCCGTAATACGCTGCGGGAAAGCTGCCGCCGGACACGCCGGAGATGGCGCTGAGCTGCGACAGCAGCGACACCGGACCGCCCGCTGCCGGCACCATCGTCTCGCGCATGCCCTTGAGCGCGCCGTAGCCGAACGACGAGGAACGCTTGCCGCCGCCCGACATCGCCACCAGCACGAGCAGGTCCGGCGCCTCGGCATGCGGCGGCAGCGCCGACAGCCGGTAGCCGCCCTGCGACAGCGAGAACGAGCCAGGCGGCGCAAGCTCGGCCTGGGTCAGCGGTGTCGTGTCGGTCACGGTGAATGAGGCGCAGCCGCTGATCGCCAGCGCCGCGGCGATCAGCCAGGCGGTCGTCGTGATCCGCATTCGGAATGGCTCCTGTGTCGCTGCGGCGATGCTCGCACCGATGCCCGCGGGTGTCGCGGGCTGCGCTGATCGATCGGCACGAAAGCGGGCGATCAGTCGCCTGGATCGGGCTCCTTGCCCTCGTTCATAATGGCGTAGGGCCGGTCCATCTCGGCGTCGAACTCCGCCCACAGGGCCGCGCCCTCGGCGCCGGGCAGCACGTCCTTGCCGAAGCGGAACGCGTTGTCCTCGCGGATGATGCTGAGCTGGTCCGGCCACGGCATCGCGGGCGCCGACTTCACCGGCGCCAGCGTGGCGTGCAGCCGGCTGCGGACGATCGCGACGATCTCCTTGCTGGGCTGTTCGTGGGGAAGCGGCGCGCTGCCGAACAGGTCTGCCTGCAACTCGGACATGCCGGTTGGATAGCAGCCGCGGGCGAGCCGGCCGAGGGTGATAACAGGGTCGCAGCGCGTGCCACGACGCGATATGCGACATCCACGTCTGAACGGTGACGCCCCCATTCGCCCTCCGCCTCGCCTCCGCTATAACCGCCCGCAACGAACCACAGCCAAGGACACCGCCATGCTGACCCGCCGCTGGGACAAGTCGCGCATGCCGTCGCGCCACGTGACGGTGGGGCCCGGCCGCGCGCCGCACCGCAGCTACTACTACGCGATGGGCCTCGGCCGAGGAGGAGATCGACCAGCCCTTCGTCGGCGTCGCCACCTGCTGGAACGAGGCCGCGCCCTGCAACATCGCGCTGATCGCGCCAGGCGCAGTCGGTGAAGAAGGGCGTCAACGAGGCCGGCGGCACGCCGCGCGAGTTCACCACCATCACCGTGACCGACGGCATCGCCATGGGCCACCAGGGCATGAAGTCCTCGCTGGTCATCGCGCGACCTGATCGCCGACAGCGTCGAGCTGACCATGCGCGGCCACTGCTACGACGCGCTGGTCGGCCTCGCCGGCTGCGACAAGTCGCTGCCCGGCATGATGATGGCGATGCTGCGGCTGAACGTGCCGCAGCGTGTTCATGTACGGCGGCTCGATCCTGCCCGGCCGCTTCCAGGGCCGCGACGTCACCGTGGTGGACGTGTTCGAGGCGGTCGGCCGCCACTCGGCCGGCAACATGTCGGACGCCGAACTGCACGAGCTGGAATGCGTCGCCTGCCCCGTCGGCCGGCGCCTGCGGCGGGCAGTTCACCGCCAACACCATGGCGATGCGTCTCCGAGGCGATCGGCCTGGCGCTGCCCCGGCTCGGCCGGCGCGCCGGCGCCCTACGAGGACCGCGACCGCTGGGCGGTCGAGTCCGGCGCGCGCGGTGATGGCGCTGCTCGACAGCACGGCTGCGCCCGCGCGACATCTGCACGCGCGAGGCGTTCGAGAACGCCGCCGTGGTGGTGGGCGCCACCGGCGGCTCGACCAACGGCGGCCTGCATCTGCCGGCGATGGCGCACGAGGCCGGCATCCGCTTCACCATGGACGACGTGGTCGAGATCATGCGCCGCACGCCGTACATCGCCGACCTCAAGCCCGGCGGCAAATACGTGGCGCTCGACGTGCACAAGATCGGCGGCATCCCGGTGCTGCTGAAGGCGCTGCTCGACGCCGGCCTGCTGCACGGCGACTGCATGACCGTCACCGGCAAGACGCTGGCCGAGAACCTGAAGGACGTGGTGTTCCCGCACCGACCAGGACGTGATCTACCCGGTGTCGAACCCGATCTCGCCGACCGGCGGCGTGGTCGGCCTGTGGGGCACCCTCGCCCCGGACGGCGCCATCGTGAAGGTCGCCGGCATGACGCAACGCTGCGCTTCGAGGGCACCGCGCTCGTGCTTCGACTGCGAGGAAGAGGCGCTTCGAGGCGGTGCAGAGCGCGCGCCTACAAGCCGGGCGACGTGCATCGTCATCCGCTACGAGGGGCCGAAGGGCGGTCCGGGCATGCGCGAGATGCTGTCCACCACCGCGGCGATCTACGGCCAGGGCATGGGCGACAAGGTGGCGCTGATCACCGACGGCCGCTTCTCCGGCGCGCACGCGCGGCCTCTGCGTCGGCCATGTCGGACCGGAGGCGGCGGTGGGCGGCCCGATCGCGCTGCTGAAGCAACGGCGACATCATCGTCATCGACGCCGACGAAGGGCACCATCGACGTGGTGCTGTCGGATGCCGAACTGGCCGAGCGCCGCGCCGCCTGGCAGCCGCGCCGCACCGACTACGACTCCGGCGCGATCTGGAAATACGCGCAGTTGGTCGGGCCGGCGCATCTGGGTGCGCTCACGCATCCGGGCGCCGAAGCCGAGACACACTGCTACGCGGACATCTGATCGGCAGGGATCTGCCGGTGAAGGAGTTTGCCGACCTATGAGACGACTGTTCATGCTGGGAGGCGCCGCTGTTCTGCTCGGCCTTGGCATCGGTGGCGCGGTCGCGCAGCCGCCGGTGCCATACGGCCCGGTGCCCGACCCGCGCTACGAGCCGGTGCCCGGACCGCGGCCCGGCTACTACTGGGAGCCCGGCCGCTGGCACTGGAACGGCTACCGCTACGTCTGGTTCGGCGGGCACTACGCGGCCGGCCCGCCGCGTCCCGGCGCATGGATTCCCGGCCACTGGCGCTGGACCGGCTATCGCTACGTCTGGGTGCCGGCGCACTGGGGTTGAGCGCGTCAATGCAGTTCGAACACCACCGGCACGTGATCTGACGGCTGCGGCTGCGCGCGCTCCTCGCGGTCCGGCGCCGCCGCCACCAGCCGTTCGGCCAGTGTGGGCGACAGCAGCGCGTGATCGATGCGCAGGCCGATGTCGCGCTGCCAGGCGCCTGCCTGGTAGTCCCAGAACGTGTAGACCGCGCCGTGCGGGTGCACCGCGCGGACCGCGTCGGTCAGCCCGTCCCATAGCAGGCGGCGGAAGCGCGCGCGGCTCTCCGGGTGGATCAGCGCGTCGCCGGCCGACAGCGATCCCGGCGCCCAGTCGTCATCCCCCGGGGCGACGTTGAAGTCGCCGGTGATCAGGAACGGGGTGTCCGCCTCGAGCAGCGCCTCGGCGCGCTCCGCCAGCCGGTCCAGCCAGGCGAGCTTGTAGGCAAAGCCTGCGGCGCCGCCGGAATTACCGTTGGGCAGGTAGATGCCGATGACCGTCATGCCGCCCACCTCGATTTCCAGGTAGCGCGACTGCGCGTCCTCGACCGGCAGCGCGATCATC
>CAWETN010000005.1:0-54177 GCA_963812075.1 uncultured Alphaproteobacteria bacterium | reverse complement strand
GAGTGCCAACTTATTGAAATCGCTGCGATTCAGGCTTGCGTAAGGAACCCGTGTTCATGTCATGCTGTTGTCGGGGAGAAACAGACGGAGACACGGAGGACCACGATGAGCCTCGCCCTGCAGCTGAATGACTACCGGTTGACCACCGCCGAGATCCTCTACCGGCTGCCCGACCATCCCGGCATCCTGCAGAGCTATGTCTGGCAGGAACTCGACCTCGCCCCACGCTTTCCCGTGCTGCACAAGTTCCTCGATTTCTGGCGGCGCGAACTGGAGGGCGAGGTGCATTCGGTGCGCGTTGCTTCCGCCCGGCTGGTCAAGCCGGCGTCATTCCGCGCGCCGGGTGCGTATCTCCGACTCCATTGAACCGGAAGCCCGGACCGCGCGTGCGCGCGGGAACCGGTCGCCGCCCGAGCGTGCGGCCTGCCGGCTTCAGCCGGCGGACGCCTGGCGGTACGCCTTGCCGACAATGTAGGCGACGCCTTCCGGACCGACGTTCGTGGTGTGCAGGCATCCCGCCGGCAGTTCGCAGTGCTCGCCGGCCTGGAAGGTCTGCGGCTGGTTGTCCCTGGTCACGGTGATCTCGCCGCTGAGCACCATGATCCGCGCATCGAAATCATGCGCGTGCGGTTCCTCGGCCACGCCACCCTGCTGGCCGCCATGCACCACCTCGAAGCCCTCGCGGCGCAGGTCGCTCTCGAACGCTTCTCGGGTCAGTGGGCCGTTGCGCCGGCGACCGGAGACATAGGCGACGCCTTCGGGACCGACATGTTCGGCGTGCATGCAGCCGGCAGGCACCTCGCAGCACTGCCCCGCACGGAAAGTCTCCGGCGTGTTGTCGCGGGTGATGGTGATCTCGCCGCCCAGTACGTACAGCCGGGCGTCGAAGTCGTGGCAGTGGTTTGCTTCGCGCGTGTTCGGCTTCAGGCTGGCGTTCACCACGCTGAAGCCATCCCGCCGCAGATCGGCTTCGAATTCAAGACGATCCATCGCATCCTCCCCATTGAGCATCGCCGGTCGCGGTCATCCCGGGTGGGATGGCCGGCACGAGGATAACCTGAGATCGCCCGCCGGCGGTATCCCCGCGGCGCGCGGGTGTTATAGTGGCCCATGCCCTTCGACGTACGCGATTTCCCCGGCGCGCCGCCCGAAGACCGCGCCGGCGGCCGCCGCAATCGGCGGGCGGTGGCGACCTGGCTGTTCGTCGTCGCCGGCATGGTGTTGGGCATGATCGTGCTGGGCGGGGTGACGCGCCTCACCGGCTCCGGCCTCTCCATCATGGAATGGGCGCCGCTCGCCGGCACGCTGCCGCCGATGAGCGACGCCGAGTGGCAGCGGCTGTTCGACCTCTACCGGCAAATTCCGCAATTCGCACTGGTGAACCCCGATATCGGCCTCGCCGGCTTCAGGCGGATCTTCTGGCTGGAGTGGACGCACCGGATGTGGGGCCGGCTCATCGGGCTGGCCTTCCTCGGGCCGCTGATCTGGTTCTGGGCGACCGGACGGCTGCAGCGACGGCTGCGCTGGCGGCTTGGCGGGCTGTTCGTGCTAGGCGGGCTGCAGGGCGCGGTCGGGTGGTTCATGGTGGCGTCGGGGTTCGAGCCGGAGGCGACCGCCGTCTCGCCCTACCGGCTGGTGATCCATCTGGCGCTAGCGCTGGCACTGTACGTCGCGATCCTGTGGACCGGACTGACGGTGCTGCGGCCAACCCCCCCGCGGCCTCCCGCTTCACCGTCGCTGCGCTGGATGGCGCTCCTGTCCTGCAGCGCGGTGGGGCTGACCATCCTGGCGGGCGGCTTCGTAGCGGGGATCCACGCCGGCCTCGACTACAACACCTTCCCGCTGATGGACGGGCGGCTGCTGCCGGCAGGCTACGCTCGGCTGAGCCCGTGGCTGCGCAACCTCACCGAGAACATCGCCGCGGTGCAGTTCGACCACCGGCTGTTGGCGACGCTGGCCCTGTTCGTCGTCATGGCCACCGTGGCCGTCGCCTTCAGCGGGCCGGTGCCGCCCGCCTCACGGCTGGCACTGATCGCCCTTACGGCGGCAGTGGTCGTGCAGTACCTGCTGGGCGTGGCGACCCTGCTCGCGGTGGTGCCGGTCACGCTGGCGGCGCTGCACCAGCTGTCCGCCGCACTGCTGCTCACTGCCGCGGTCGTCGTGCTGCACACCGCGCGGCAGCCGCCGCGAGCCCGGCCCTGATCGTCGCTGGTCAAAGGCGCCGGGACACCCCACCTTAGCGGTTGCCGACCAACCGACAGTGACCAGGGAGTCCGCCATGACGCCGCTTGCCGCCACGGACAGGCTGTTCTTCGAGCGCGCCGACACTGTGCTCGACCGCGCCGCTGCCGAGGCGTCGCTCAACTCGGCGCTGGCGAAGAGCGACGACGGCGAGCTCTATCTGGAATACCGCGAGTCCGAGCAGATCAGCCTCGACGACGGCCGCATCCGCAGCGCTGGGTTCGACACCACCCTGGGCTTCGGCCTCCGCGCGGTCGCCGGCGAGGCCACCGGCTATGCACATGCCGGCGAACTTTCCGAGCCCGCGCTGCGTCGCGCGGCGGAGAGCGTTGCGGCGGTGGCGGCAGGCCACTCCGGGGTTGCAGCCGAACCGCCGCGCGCCACCAATTCGCGGCTCTATTCCGACGCCAATCCGCTGGGGGCGACCGAGTTTCCTGCTCGCACCGCACTCCTCGCCGACATCGACGCGTATGCGCGGGGCAAGGATCCGCGCGTCGTCCAGGTCATGGCGTCGATCGCCGGCGAGTGGCAGGCAGTGCAGATCATGCGGGCCGACGGCACGCGCGTCGCCGACCTCCGGCCGCTGGTGCGGCTCAATGTCTCGGTGGTGGTGGAGCGGGACGGACGGCGCGAGACCGGCAGCTACGGCACCGGCGGCCGCTTCGCCTACGATCATGTCACGGCACCCGCGGTGTGGCGCGGCGCGGTGGACGAGGCACTGCGCCAGGCGCTGGTGAACCTGGACAGCGTGCCGGCCCCGGCGGGCGAGATGGAGGTTGTGCTGGGCGCGGGCTGGCCCGGCATCCTGCTGCACGAGGCGATCGGCCACGGGCTGGAGGGTGACTTCAACCGCAAGAAGACCTCCGCCTTCGCCGGACTGCTGGGCAAGCGGATCGCTGTGCCCGGCGTCACCGTGGTGGACGACGGCACGCTCCCCGACCGGCGCGGCAGCCTGACGGTAGACGACGAGGGCACCCCGACCAGCCGGACGGTGCTGATCGAGGACGGCGTGCTGGTCGGCTTCATGCAGGACCGGCTGAATGCCCGCCTGATGGGGATGCGCGCGACCGGCAACGGCCGCCGCCAGTCCTATGCCCACGCACCGATGCCGCGGATGACCAACACGGTGATGCTGTCGGGGCCGCATTCGCCCGACGAGATGATCCGCTCGGTGAAGCGCGGGCTGTACGCGGTGAACTTCGGCGGCGGCCAGGTGGACATCACCTCGGGCAAGTTCGTGTTCTCGGCCAGCGAGGCCTACCTGATCGAGGACGGCAAGGTGACCGCCCCGGTGAAGGGCGCGACGCTGATCGGCAACGGCCCGGACGCGCTGACCAAGGTGACGATGGTGGGCAACGACATGGCGCTGGATCCGGGCATCGGCACCTGCGGCAAGAACGGCCAGGGCGTACCAGTAGGGGTCGGCCAGCCAACGCTGAAGCTGAGCGGGCTCACCGTGGGGGGCACCGCCACCTGATCAGCGGGCGGCCGCCAGCAGCCGGTCAAGCGCCGGCGGATCGTCCCAGTCGAGCGACACGCCGACGACGCGCACCCGCTCGCGCCATGCGGCCGGCAGGCGCACCGCGTCCTTCGGCGTGGTGACCGGAGTCGCGTTGTGACGCCTCGCGGCGTCCGCGACACGCCGCAGGTCCGCCTCGGTGAATGGATGATGGTCCGGAAACGACAGCGTGGCGGCGACCGTGACCCCAGCCTCCCGCAGCATGCGATAGAACTTCTCCGGTCGGGCGATCCCGGCGAAGGCGAGCACGCCACCCCCAGCGAGATCGGCCACCTCCGGTCCCGGGCGCAGGTTGGCGCGCAACACTGGGATCGGCAGCCTTGCCGCGGCGCCTGTGAGATCGGCGCCGATCAGCACCGCCGCGTCGCAGCGTGCCGCACCGGCGGCAACCGGCTCACGCAGCGGGCCGGCCGGTAGCACCCGGCCGTTGCCGAAGCCGGTCGCGCCATCCACCACGAGCAGCGACAGATCCTTGTGCAGGCCGGGATTCTGCAGGCCATCGTCCAGCACGAGGCAGTCCGCGCCCGCAGACACGGCGGCTCGCGCGCTGGCGGCACGGTCCGCGCCGGTCCAGCTCGGTGCGACTGCCGCCAGCAGCAGGGCCTCGTCCCCCACCATGGCGGCACTGTCGCCGGGCATGACGCGATGCGGTCCACGCACCGCGCCGCCGTAGCCGCGCAGCAGGAAGTGCACCCGCCGCCCATCGGCGACCAGCCGCGCACCCAGGTCCAGGGCCAGGGTCGTTTTGCCGGCGCCTCCGACCGTCACGTTGCCGCAGCAGATCACCGGCACGGGCGCCCGCCAGCCGGGCCGCGCCAGCCGCCGCGCGGTGACGCCGGTCGCGATCGCGGAGAGCGGCGACAGCAGCCGCGGCAGCGGGCCGTCGCGGTGCCAGAACCGTGGCGGCTTCAGCCTCACGCCGGCCGACCGCCGACGATCACCCCAGCAGCCCGATCAGCGCATCGGCGGTACGCCGCGGCAGGTCGCTGTGGCGCGCCACCGCCTCGACCGCGGCCCGCGCCATCGCCCGGCGGCGCACCGGATCGCCCAGCAGGCCATCCACCCAGGCCGCCAGCTCCGTCGCGTCCTGCACCACGGTCAGCGCGCCGGCGTCGCGCAGCATGGCGACGTGCTCGGCGAAGTTGCCGGTGTGCGGTCCCACCGCGATGGCGCAGCCCAGGCGCGCCGGCTCCAGCGGGTTCTGCCCGCCACCAGGCGGCAGCAGGCTGCGGCCGACGAAGGCGATGCCGGCCAGCCGATACCACAGCCCCAGTTCGCCCAGCGTGTCGGCGACCCACACGCCGCCCGCGGGAGGATCGTCGCCGCGCGATCGGTAGGCGGCGGCGGGAATCTCCGCACCGCGCTCCGGATGGCGCGGCGCGATCACCGTCAGCAACCCGGCGTGGCGCGGCGCGAGCGTGCCGTGGACGGACAGCGCCAGCGCCTCCTCGCCGGCATGCGTGCTGGCGGCAAGCCAGACCGGGCGCCCCTCCAGGAGCTGGCCGAGGCGCCGCAGCTCCGCCGCGTCGGCCGGCAGCGGCGGTGCGGCCAGCTTCAGGTCGCCGGGTTCGCCCACCTGGCCGCAGCCCAGGCTGCGCAATCGGTCGGCGTCGGCCACGCTGCGCGGCTGCACGCGCGCAAACTCCCCCAGCACGTGGCGCGCCAGCGCGGGCACGCGACGCCAGCGGCGCAGGCTGCGGTCGGACAGCCTGGCGTTGATCAGCATGGTCGGGATGCGCCGCGCCCGGCAGGCGGCCAGCAGGTTGGGCCACAGCTCGCTCTCGACGAAGCCCGCCACGTCGGGCTGCCAGTGATCGAGGAACCGCCTGACCCAGGCCGGCACGTCGAGCGGGGCGAAACGGTGCAGCACGCGCGCGGTCAGCCCCGGATCGAGCCGCTGCGCCAGCAGCCGCGCCGAGGTCACGGTGCCGGTGGTCAGCAGGATGGTGCCGGCCTTGGCCAGCTCGGGCAGCACCGGCAGGATCGCCATCGTCTCGCCGACCGAGGCGGCGTGCAGCCAGATCAGCCGGCCCGGCGGACGTGGGGTCGTCTCGACGCCGCGGCGCTCGGGCAGACGCCCCTTCACCTCCTTGCCGCGCGCCTGGCGGGCCCGCAGCATCAGCCGCAGGCCAGGCGCCGCCATGGTGGTCGCCGCCGCCCACACGGCGCCGAGAGAGGTCACGCGGGGCACAGCCGGTCGGCCCTCTCGGCCGCGGCGCTCAGCGCGGCGCCGATCGCCGGCACGGTGTCGTGCCAGGCGTCGCGGCTGACCACGATGGTCGGCAGGCACACCACCACGCCGCGCCCGAACGGCTTCGGCACCACCATGCGGTCCCAGGTCCGCAGCACCCAGCGCCGCGTGGTCTGCGCGGCACATGGCAGCACCGGCACGCCGGACAGCGCGGCGAGCTGGGCGACGCCCGGGGCGGCGACGCGACGCGGCCCGCGCGGACCGTCCGGGGTGATCGCGATATGGTCGCCGCCGGCGAGCAGGGCGAGCAGGACGCGCAGACCCTTGGCGCCACCGCGCGACGACGAACCCAGCACCACGTCGAGCGCGAACCGGCTGACGACGGCACCGATGAAGCGTCCGTCGCGGTGCTGGCTGACCAGGACGTGCGCCCGGTTCGGCGCCTTGCGCCAGCCCTCGGTCTGCCGTGCCTTCACCCACAGCATCGGCATCATCGGCAGCCGCTCGTGCCAGAACGCCACCACAACGGGAGCACCGGCGGCATGCGGTGCCATGTGCTCGTAGCCGTCCACCGACCAGCGCGTCGTCCGCAGCGCGAAGGCGAGATAGAAGCCAGAGAATCCTGGCCAGCGCCGCCTGCGCGATGGGGTGCTGTGCCAGCCGCTTCATGCCGGCGCCGGTAGCACGCGGTGCGGGGGTGCGGAAGGGTCGGCCCATCGGACCGGAGGCGTCGCGACGATGGCCAGCGCGCCGCCGGCGCGGTCTCGGCTGGCACTCGGGCAACAGGACGATGTGAGGCTGCGGGTCAACTGGCGCCACGGGTTCGTAGTCCGCGTCGCCGGGCCAGCCTTCAGCGACGCTTCTCCTGCCGTGTTGAGAAAACGGCCCCCATGCCGGCCAATACTATCAGATGCTGATGCGCCGTGCTGTTATGCACCATGTGAGCGCTCCTACGGCGTCGCTGGGACTTCACATAAGTAAAAATCAGAAATCCAAGGAGGGGCATCCGTCATGACCAAGCAAGAGCAATCCGATGAACTGATGCGCCTGGTCACCGGCTACCAGGTCTCCCAGGCGATCCACGTCGCCGCCAACCTGGGCATCGCCGACCTTCTGGCGGCGGGCCCGGTAGGCGTTGATGAATTGGCAACCGCGACAGGCAGCCACCCGAGATCGCTCTATCGATTGCTGCGGGCACTGGCGGCCGTCGGGATATTCCACGAAGGAACGAAGCAAGACTTCTCGCTCACCGCCATGGGAGAGCGCCTGCGCTCCGACGCCGCGGCACCGGTGGGTCCGACGGCCATATTCATCGGCCGTCCGTACATGTGGGAGGCATGGGCACATCTGTCGCACAGCATCAGGACCGGCGAGAACGCGTTCCGCGATGCCCACGGCGTCGGCAATTTCGAATACCGTTCGCTGAGGCCTGATGAGGAGGCGATCTTCGATCAGGCAATGACCGCCAACTCGATGGGCGTCGCCGGAGCCGTTATGGCTGCCTTTGACTTTTCGCAATGTCGGCTGATCGTCGATGTCGGCGGCGGCCAGGGCGCGCTATTGGCTGCCATCCTGGCGGCACATGCTGGAAGCCGCGGAATTCTCTTCGACCAGCCGCACGTCGTCGCTCGCGCGGGATCAGTGCTCCGAACAGCGGGCGTTGCCGACAGGTGCGAGACGGTCTCCGGCAGTTTCTTTGAGGGAGTGCCCGGCGGAGGCGACGCATACCTTCTCAAAGCGGTGCTGCACGACTGGAGCGACGATGCGTCGATCTCAATCCTGCTGCGCTGCCGCCAGGCAATCGATCCCAATGGGAAGTTGATCGTGATCGAGCGCGTCATTGCCCCACCCAACGAAGGCCCGGAGGCAAAGTTCAGCGATCTCAACATGCTTGTTGAGCCGGGCGGGCAGGAGCGAACATCTGAAGAGTTCGATGTCCTGTTCACGGCTGCGGGTTTCCGCCTTACGAATGTAATTTCGACCGGAACGAGATGGCGCGTGATCGAGGGTATGCCAGGGTGAAGCTCCCAGTCGGGAAATGACACCGTCCTATTCGAGTTGCCAACCGAGGCCCTTCGGCTAGCATGGCCGCAAGCACCTGGAGGACAACGGCATGATCACAAAGTTCGACAGCCTGTATGCCGGCCATGTCGATCTCGACAACGTCGGCTACGCCGGCACGCCAATCAACGAGCGGCGCTACGACAACGCCCATCTCGCCACCGCGCTGGAGAAGGCGCAGTCGATGGCGGTGCTGATGGACGGCCTCGGCTACAACGCGTTCTGGATGGCCGAGCACCATTTCCAGCGCGAGGGCACCGAGTGCATCCCCAACGTGCTGCTGATGGCGCTGCATCTGACGCACGTGACGAAGCAGCTGAAGATCGGCTGCGGCTTCAACATCACCCCGATGTGGCATCCGCTGCGGCTGGCCGAGGACTACGCGATGGCGGACATCCTCAGCAACGGCCGGGTGATCTTCGGGCTCGGCCGCGGCTATCACACGCGCGAGGTGGAGACGTTCGGCTCGCCGCTGCTCGACCAGGACGCCAACCGCGAGCTGTACGAAGAGCAGACCGACATCATCTTCAAGGCGTTCAACGAGGAGTTGTTCAGCCACAAGGGCAAGCACTACACGCTGCCCCCCGAGGTGCCGTATCGCGGCTACACGCTGAAGGAGCTCACGCTGGTGCCGCGCCCGCTGCGCCTACCGGTGGAGACCTGGCAGCCGATCCAGGGCGGCAGTGCGCGCGCGCTGGAGTTCATGGCCAAGCACGGCATCCAGGGCATGGTCGGCGGCGGCTCAGCCGAGGGCGGCGCGATGCACAAGGTGGTGCTGGGCTGGCAGGAGGCACACGCCAAGCAGGGCAAGCACATCGAACTCGGCGAGCGGCTGTGCTTCGGCTTCCATTTCTACATGGGCAAGAGCAAGGCGGACGGCATCGAACGCGCCCGCAAATACTACGAAGAGAACATGAAGATGTTCGGCGAGCTGCGCCTGGTACGCGCACTGAGCGACGAGCAGATCGAGATCATGCGTGATCCGAAACGCGCTCCGGCGGCGAAGCTGCCGCGCATCGAGGACGCGGTGGCGGCCGGCGGCTTCCTCACCGGCAACGCACAAGAGATCATCGACCACCTGAAGGCGCTCGAGCAGAAATACCCGGCGCTGGAGCGGATCTCGGTGTCCCTGTCGGTCGGCGTGCCGAAATCCGAGGCGCTGGAACAGCTGCAGCGCTTCGCCGAAGAGGTGATGCCGGCGTTCCGCAAGGCCAAGGTGGCGGAGCCGGCGCTGGTGAAGTAGCGGCCAAGGCGGCGGCGCGCGTCCCGCGCGCTTCCGCGGCCGAGTCCCGCGCGATACGCGTCGGGGCAGGCCTCCGGCTGCCGCAGCCGCGAACGCTCTCTCGCCGCTGGCAGCGCCGACGGGGCAAGGTCGGGACAGTATGGCGCGATCACACGGCAGGAGAGGCGATGCCGCCTGCCTGGATCGCCAGGCGTGGAAGAATATACTTTTTCAGCGCCGTCACTTGAACATTTAGGAAAAATGCTTCTCTGCTAGGGCCAGGATCGCCGCTTCCTTTGGCAATCCGGAGCAAAACCAGCACCGGGGTTCGAATGTCCCGCGAGAAGCATTTTCTGGGGTCGGGGGCGCGGCGATGATACCGATCGCGCTCGACGCGATCGCACTGCCGCTGGCGGTGGCCGGTCGCGGGGCCGGAAGCGACGCGCCGCCTGCAGGCGCTGCGCGCCGGGGGAGCGCACGCGCCGCTGCTGTTCTCCGACCGCCCGGACGAGGACCTGGTCCGGACCGCCGGCCCGGCCCTGCGCCGGTTCCTGCCGGGACGGCCCGATCTGCTCGCCCTGCGCGCGCTGTGGATCGTCGGCCTGCCTGATGACGAGGCCGTCCAGCTGGCCACGCTGGCCCGCTCCGAACGCGTGCTGGTCAACGTCGAGGACCGCCCTGCCCTGTGCGACTTCCACAGCGTCGCCGCGGTGCGTCGCGGCGACCTGCTGCTGACGGTGTCCACCGGTGGCGCCAGCCCGGGCCTCGCGGCGCGCATCCGCGCCCGGCTCGCCACCGAATTCGGCCCCGAATGGGCCGAGCGCGTGGCGTTGCTGCGCAGCCGGCGCGACGCGTGGCGCCGGGATGGCGAGGATGTCGGCGACCTCACCGACGCGCTGCTGCGCGCCAACGGGTGGCTGGCATGACCTTCGAGCCGGGCACCGTCTGGCTGGTCGGCGCGGGCCCCGGTGACCCGGGCCTGCTGACCCTGCACGCGGCGCGCGCGCTGGCGCAAGCCGACGTGGTGCTGCACGACGCACTGGTCTCGCCGGAGGTGCTGGCACTGGCGCCACAGGCTCGGCTGGAACCGGTGGGCAAGCGCGCCGGCGGCCGGCGCACGCCGCAGCTCCGCATCAACCAGCGGCTGATCGAGCTGGCGCGCGGCGGCCATCGTGTGGTGCGGCTGAAGGGCGGCGACCCGCTGGTGTTCGGCCGCGGCGGCGAGGAGGCGCTGGCACTGGCGGCTGCCGGCATCCGCTGGCGCATCATCCCCGGCATCAGCGCCGGTATCGGCGGCACGGCGGCGGCCGGCATCCCGGTGACGCATCGCGGGCTGGCGCACAGCGTCGCGTTCGTGACCGGCCACGACGCCAGCGGGAACACACCCGATCTCGACTGGGCGGCGCTGTCGCGCGGCGCCGACGTACTGGTGCTGTACATGGCGCTGCGCCGGATCGGCACGATCGCGGCGCAGCTGCGCGCCGCGGGCCGCGCCGCGGACGAACCGGTCGCCTTTCGTCAGCGAGGCGACCACGCCGCGGCAGCGCGTCGTGATCACCACGCTGGCCGAAGCCCCTGCCGCCGCCACTGCAATCCCCTCGCACGCGCCGACGCTGATCGTGATCGGCCCCGTCGTCGCGCTGCAGCCGCTGCTCGCCGGCGGCACCGGGGCACGACCCGAAGGAGAACGCCATGCTGCCTGAGACCGCCCCCTTCCCGGCCGACCAGATCGTCGCGCTCAACCGCATCATGTCGGGGACCAATGCGGAGCAGCGCACCTGGTTGGCCGGGTTCCTCGCCGGCTATCAGGCGGCGAACGCTCCGCAGCCTGCCGCCACCGCGCCGCCGGCGCGCCGGGCGCCGCTGACCATCCTGTTCGCCACCGAGTCCGGCAACGCCGAGGCACTGGCGGACGCCGCGCGCAGGGCCGCCGGCAAGCTCGGCTTCGCCGCGCGCGTGCTGGACATGGCGGACGCCACGCCCCAGCAGATCGCCGCCGCGCAGAACCTGCTGGTGATCGCCAGCACCTGGGGCGAGGGCGATCCGCCACAGCGTGCCATCGATTTCTCCTCCGCGCTGATGGCCGACGATGCGCCGCGCTTCGATGGTGTGCGCTATGCCGTACTGGCGCTGGGCGATCGCGCTTACGCGAAGTTCTGCGAGACCGGGCGGCTGTTCGACGAACGCTTCGCCGCCCTCGGCGCGACGCGGGTGGCGGACCGCATCGAGTGCGACCTGGACTACGAGACGCCGGCCGGCGCGTGGATCAACGCGACGCTGGGCACGCTGCAGACCGAGATCGGCGAGCCGGAGGCAGGCGCGGTCATTCACGTGGACTTCGCGCGCCCGGCCGCAGCCGCAAGCGCGTGGACCCGCGCCCGGCCGTTCGAGGCGGAGATCACCGAGCGCATCCGGCTGTCGGGCAGCCGGTCCACCTCCGACACCTGGCACGTCGAACTGTCGCTGGAAGGCGCCGGCATCGAATACGAGCCGGGCGATTCGCTTGGCTTCGTTCCGGTGAACGACCCGGCGCTGGTGGACCAGGTGCTGGCCGCTTCCGGGCAGGACGGCAACGCACCGCTGCGCACGCGGCTGCTGGAGCAGTACGACATCACCACGCTGACCGCACCGAACTCTCCGGCCGGCTGGCAGGTGATCGACCAGCTGGAGGCGGCGCCGCGACGGCGCTCCGAAGAGGAACTTCTGGCGATGCTGCGGCCGCTGGCGCCGCGCTACTACTCGATCGCCTCGAGCCGCAAGGCGGTGGTGGACGGGGCGCACGTGCTGGTGGCGGCACTGCGTTACGAATCGCTCGGGCATACGCGCAACGGCGTGGCCTCGGTGGACGTGGCCGAACGGCGCAAGACCGGCGACCGCATGCGGGTGTTCCTGAAGCCGAACGCGCATTTCCGCCTGCCGGCGGATCCGGATCGCCCGATCGTCATGATCGGACCCGGCACCGGCGTCGCACCGTTCCGCGCCTTCATGCAGGAGCGCGACGCGGTCGGCGCGCGCGGACGCAACTGGCTGGTGTTCGGCCACCGCAACTACACGCACGACTTCCTGTACCAACTCGAATGGCAGGACCTGCTGAAGCGCGGCGTGCTGACGCGGCTGGACGTGGCGTTCTCGCGCGACCAGCCGGAGAAGCGCTACGTGCAGCACGCATTGTGGGACGCGCGCCGGGAGCTCGCCGGCTGGGTGCACGACGGCGCGGCGATCTACGTGTGCGGCGACGCGAACGCGATGGCGAAGGACGTGCACGCCACGTTGCAGCGGATCCTGGGCGACGATGCGCTCGATGGTCTGCGGCGCGAGAAGCGGTATCTGCGCGATGTCTACTGACATTCGTCCTCCGTCGCCCAACGAGGCGATCAAGGCGAACAGCCGCTTGCTGCGCGGCACGATCGCCGATGGACTGAGGCGGGTGGAGACCGGCTCGCTGGCGGACGACGACCAGCAGCTGACCAAGTTCCACGGCATCTACCTGCAGGACGACCGCGACCTGCGCGCCGAGCGCGGGCGCAAGAAGATGGAAAAGGCGTTCATCTTCATGGCGCGGCTGCGCGTGCCGAGCGGCATCCTGACGCCACAGCAGTGGCTGGCCGCGGAAAAGATCGCGCTGGAGCGGGGCAACGGCACGCTGCGGCTGACCACGCGGCAGACCATCCAGTTCCACGGCATCATCAAGAGCAATCTTCGTCGCGCGATCCAGGGGTTGAACGACGCGCTGCTCGACACCATCGCGGCGTGCGGCGACGTGAACCGCAACGTGATCGCGCGGGTCAATCCATGGCAGAGCCGATCGCATGCCGAGGTGTCGGGGCTGGCGCAGGCGATCGGCACGCATCTGCTGCCGAAGAGCCGCGCCTGGCACGAGATCTGGATCGACGGCGAGCAGGTCCCCGGTGGCGAGGCGGAAGACGAACCGATCTACGGCCGCACCTACATGCCGCGCAAGTTCAAGATCGCGGTGGCGCTGCCGCCGAACAACGACGTGGACGTGTTCGCGCACGACCTGGGGTTCATCGCGATCGACGAAGGCGGCCGTATCGTCGGCTACAACGTGGTGGCCGGCGGCGGCATGGGCATGACGCATGGCGAGCCCGACACCTTCCCGCGCACCGGCGACGTGATCGGCTTCTGCACGCCGGACGAGGCGGTGGACGTCGCCGAGAAGGTGGTGACGGTGCAGCGCGACTTCGGTGACCGCTCGGACCGCAAGCACGCGCGGCTGAAATACACCATCGAGCGCATGGGGCTCGACGCATTCCGCGCCGAACTCGAGCAGCGGCTGGGCCACGCGCTGGCACCGGCGCGTGGCTTCGCCTTCACCGGCAACGGCGACCGGCTGGGCTGGATCGAAGGCGACGACGGGCGCTGGCACTATACGCTGTTCGTCGAGAACGGCCGAGTGCGCGATCTCGCGCCGCTGCACGCCATCGCTGAGCTCGGCATCGGCCGGTTCATCATCACGCCGAACCAGAACCTCGTGCTGGCCGACATCCCGGCCGACCGCAAGGCAGAGGTCGCGGCGCTGCTGCCGGATGCGCCCCCCAGCGGGCTGCGGCGCAACGCGCTGGCCTGCGTCGCGCTGCCGACCTGCGGGCTGGCACTGGCGGAGAGCGAACGCTACCTGCCCGACCTGGTGACGCGGCTGGACGATGCGCTCGAGCGCGTGGGCCTTGCACAGGACGACATCACCATCCGCATGACCGGCTGCCCGAACGGCTGCGCCCGCCCGTACCTGGCGGAGATCGGTCTCGTCGGTCGCAGCCCTGGCCTCTACAACCTGTATCTCGGCGGCGCGTTCGACGGCGCACGGATGAATAAGCTGTACCGCCGCGATGTCGGCGGCGACGCCATCGTCGCCGCACTGGCGCCGCTGTTCCACGAATACGCCGAACGCCGCAACTCGGGCGAGCGCTTCGGCGACTACACGATCCGCGCCGGCCACATCCGGCCGACCACCGCGGGCAACCGATTCCACGAAGACCTGTCCCCAGAACTGCGGAGCTGACAATGCGTTCCCTGCGACAGACCGTGCCTGCACTCGCCTGGCCCTCGCTGCACGATGCACGCGGCCGGCTGCTGGGCCTTCCCTTCGTGCTTGCGGCGCTGGCACCCGGTGTCGTGTTCGGCTGGCGCGCGTGCATCGCCGCACTGATCGCCGCCAGCGTGGCGAGCTTCCTGGTCTACGTGCCGCTGACCGCGGTGGCGCTGAACGGCGGCGATGCGCTGAGCGAGGAAGCACCGGTGCCGGCGCTCACCGCGCGCGCCTACGGCGTGCTGCTTCTGCTGTGGACGACAACGGCGTGGCTTGGCGCCGCGGTCGGCATGCACGCCCGCTAGCAGCGTCACCCCAACGGCAGATCGGGGGAACCGGCCGGCGCGGGAAAACACCGCCGCAGCGCTTGACCCGGCTCGCGGCGGCTTGGCACGCATAGGGCTATGACCATTCCGGTGTCGGCGTCGTGGCTCGCCCTGCTGCTGTGCGGCGTGCTGTTGTGCGCGCCGGACGCGGCGGCACAGACCCCCGGTCCGGTGCAGGCGCAGCCGAAGCCCGCGAACGAGCACAAGGCGACGCATCCGGCGAAACCCACGCCGGTCGTCAAGCCGCACGGCACGACGCATGCGCAGAAGCCGGCGAAGCAGGCGCCGGCGGCTCCGGCCACCACGCCTCCTGCGCCGGCACCGCCGCCGCCCCCGGAGCCGCCGAAGCAGGCGGAGACCGATACGGCCAAGGGCTCCAACACCGGCCTGCCGCTGCCGCGCTACGCCGCGCTGCGCTCGGACGAGGTGAACCTGCGGGCCGGACCTGGCACGCGCTATCCGATCCAGTGGGTCTACAAGCGGCGCGAGCTGCCGGTGGAGATCCAGCGCGAGTTCGAGGTCTGGCGCCTGGTGCAGGATCCCGACGGCACCAAGGGCTGGGTACACCAGGCGACTCTAACGGGGCGACGCAGCTTCATCGTCACCGGCGCCGATGCCACGCTGCGGCGCGATGCGCGCGACGCTGCCGCGGCGGTGGCGGTGCTGAAGCCGGGCGTCATCGGCCACATCCGATCCTGCCCGGCCGCCTCGGACTGGTGCCAGGTGCAGGCCGGCGATTATCGCGGCTATCTCAAGCGCAGCCAGTTCTGGGGCACGCTGCCTGGCGAGGTGGTGACGAACTGACCGCGGGCGCGCTATCGTTCGCGCCATGGACAAGGACGTGCCGCGGGCCCACCACGATCTGGGTGGCGTATCGAAATTCATGTGCGAGCCGGTCGATGTCGAGCCGCACGCGCTGACCGACTTCGACAAGGAGGTCGATGCGCTGCGCCAGGTACTCGGCATGAAGCGCGTGATGACGGTGGACGAACTGCGCCGCGGCATCGAAGCGATCCCCGAGGCCGATTACCATCGGCTGAGCTACTATCGCCGCTGGATGCGCTCGATCGCCGACAACCTGCTGGTCAAGGGCGTCATCACCGAGGCGGAACTGCGCGCCGCGCTGGAGCGCATCTGATGGCCGGATCGGGTCCGGCCAAGACGAAGGAGGATCGGGCGTTCGCCCGAGACCGTCGATGATGTTCGCCGCCGGCGCCACAGTACGCGTGAAGGACGACTGGCCGGAGACGCGCGGCCCGGTGCATATCCGCACGCCGCACTACCTGCGCGGCCTGCAAGGCACCGTGGTGCGGCAGCTTGGCACATACCCGAACCCGGAGGACCTCGCCTTCGCCCGACCGCCGGCGCAGCGCGCGCTGTACCACGTGACGTTCGATCAACCGGCGGTGTGGGAGGAAGGCAGCGCAGGCGACCAGCTGCTGGTGGAGATCTACGAACATTGGCTGGAGCCGGCGTGATGGCCGGATCGGATCCGGCCTTCACGCCAGAGGATCGGGCGTTCGCCCGAGCATACCCATGACCCTCCTGGAGACCGACGGCGAGAAGCTGCTGGCGGCGGTGCGCGACCTGCTGGCCGCCAAGAGCCTGGTGTCGAACGCCGAGATCGCCGAGAGGATCGCGATCACCGACGCCGCCAATCCCGGCCAGGGCGCGCGCATGGTGGCGAAGGCGTGGACCGATGCGGCGTACCGCGCACGGATGCTGCAGGACGGCACGCAGGCGGCGGAGGAACTCGGCATCCCGATGCGCGGCGCTCCGCCGCTGGGCGTGCTGGAGAACACCGACGCGGTGCACCACCTGGTCGTCTGCACGCTGTGCAGCTGCTATCCCCGCGCCGTGCTGGGCTATCCGCCATTTTGGTTCAAGTCGGCCGCCTATCGCGCACGCGGCGTGCGCGATCCGCGCGGACTGATCGCCGAATGGGGCACGGTGCTGC
Organism: uncultured Alphaproteobacteria bacterium; assembly: GCA_963812075.1. Taxonomy (GTDB): domain Bacteria; phylum Pseudomonadota; class Alphaproteobacteria; order Acetobacterales; family Acetobacteraceae; genus JAMXLO01. The sequence goes on along the minus strand of CAWETN010000005.1, from coordinate 37,613 downwards.
CCTCGGGCGTGACGATCCGCGTCGTCGATTCCACCGCCGACTATCGCTGGATGGTGCTGCCGCGGCGCCCTGCCGGCACCGAGGGCTGGGACGAGCAGCGGCTCGCCGCGATCGTGCGCGAGGGCGACATGATCGGGGTCACGGTACCGGTGGCGGCAGCGCAGTAACGCCGTTCAGACCGGCTTCGTGGCGTCCAGGAAGGACCGGACATCCTGGGTGAAGCGCTCGGGCCTTTGCAGCAGTGCGAAGTGGCTGACGGCGGGCTCGATCACCAGGGTCGCCTTGGGGATCGCCGCGGCCAGCTCGCGCGTATGGCCCTGGCTGATGATCTCGTCGTGCTCCCCATCGACCACCCACGTCCGCGTGGCGATGGCGGCGAGCTGCGACTTCGAGTAATTCGGCTCGCTTTGCCACATCGCCTTCATGGCGCCGAGCAACTGCGGGTAGTCGTTGGGTTGCGGGGAAAGCCGCGCATACTCCGCCGCGCAGCGTTGCTTGTAGAGGGCGAACACCCGGCTTTGATTGCCGGCCGCGATGCCACCGTCCCTGGTGAAATTCGCTGCGAAGGCAAACAGCCCATCGGCCCGATCGCCATGCCGCATGGCCAGATCCAGCCCGGCGATCGCACCGTCGCTCCATCCGACGATGGCGGCGCGCGGCAGCTTCAGGTGATCCATGACACCGACGGCATCGGACGAGAACCGCGCGTATGTCAGCCTATCGTCGGACCGTGTGCTGCGACCGTGGCCGCGCAGATCGATGGCGATGACGCGGTGGTCCCGACCGAGATCCTCCAGCTGGTGTCCCCAGTAATCGGCGTTGGCCAATCCGCCGTGCAGGAAGACCACCGGCCTGCCTTCGCCGAATTCGGCATAGAAGATGCGGGCATTGTCGATCGCAGCAAATCCGGTCCGCGCCTGCGGCGGCAGTGCAGGCGTCGGCGGCAGCGATTCCCATGACGGCCGCGCTTCCCCGGGCATCGTCGCCGTCCCGGACGCAGGCGGGCTCGAAGACGCGGCCGGGGCGTGCAGTCTTCCGGGCCGGTGCGGCGTGCAATCTTTGCGAGGCCGCCTGAACCCATTGGGACAAGGCCTCGGCTGACAACAGTGCAGCGATCTTCCTGCGTGCAATGCGACGAGGAGCGCCCTGCGTCACCTCAGGCGCCGCAGCGGCGCATAGCGAACCGCTTGCCGGCGGAGCTTGCGACGGAGATTCTGCCGCTTGGCTCGAATGTGTAGTCCCATTTGGTGCCGATCGTCTCGCCGCTGCCGTCGTGATGCATCGACCGCACTGTCACGGTCGAAATACCATCCGGCCGGACGGCGAGAACCTGCTCGACATCCACCTGGTTCGACTGGTCGACGAACTCCATGTACTGGCCCTTGAATGTCCATGAGTAATATTTCTGACTGCAGTCGCCGCTTGGAGCCGTCGTCCAGCGACCGTACACCGCCTGATCCGCCCGCTGTGGATTGTCGATGACGGGCCGCGGCGCAAGCGCGAGGGGCGCAATCGGCCCGGCCTGGGCTCCAGGCAGGCTCCGGCGGACGTTCCCATCTTCCATGCTCTGCGTCTGCAAGGTCGGCAGGCGCGTTACCAGTACGTCGAAGATGTGGATCTTGCAGCTGGTGCTGTCGCGGAACCCTGCCAGGAGGTCGGTCTGCATCAGTCCCTGATAGCTCGACGAGGCCTGCGCCGCGCTTGTCTTCGCATTCGCGTCCAGGCCGGCCTTGTTCAGCAGCCCATCGAGTTCCGCTTTCACCTGGCCGGCAGAGCTGGACGATTGCGCCGCACCATCCAGCTTGACGATGTTGCAGATCCGGTCAGCGGTGCCGGTGATATCGGTGAGGGTCAAGGCGTCCTGGCCGGCGCGCGCGGCCGGAGCGCCGGCAACCAATCCGGCCAGCGATGCCGCATGCAGGACCATCCCGACCGAGGGATTGCGCCGCGTGCCGATGATCATTTGTCAGCACCTCCCGTCAGCTGGGGAAGTGCCTTCACCAGTGAATCGAACACGTGGAGCTTGCAGGTGGCATTGTCGCGCAGCGCGGAGACGAGGTCCGCCTGCAGGACGCCCTGATAGCTCGAGGATGCCTGCTCCGTACTGCCGGAGGCGCCGGCATTCACCCCCAGCTTCTTCAGCAGCCCGTCCACTTCCGCCTTGACCTGGCCTTCGTATTTCACGCTCTGCGACGACCCTTGCGTCTGAACAAGGTTGCAAAGCTGGTCGGCAGCCGCCGTGATATCGGTCAGCGACATCGATGCAGCCTTGGCCCCAGGTGCGACCGCTGTCAGGGTTCCTGCGACAAGCGCCAGGCGGGCGCCGATCGACAACAGGCTCATGCCGTCCGTCTCCCCCATTGTGAGCGCCGCGAATCCAACCGGCAGGAGATCGCGTAGGCTTACCCTAGCCCGATCAGCCCGCGGCGCGTGTGAACTGTTTCATAGAACCTGAACGCACGCCGTGGAAAGCGCTACGCGCGGAGGAAGCCCACCAGCCGCTCCGCCTCGGCCACGATCGGATCGGCGATCGCCGCGGCCCTTTCGGCACCGTCGCGCAGCACCGCATCGACGCTGGCCTGATCGTCCAGCAACCGCCGTGTCTCGCCGGCGATCGGCCGCAACTTCTCGACCAGCAGCGAGGCCAGTGCGTCCTTGAACGCGCCGAACCCCTTGCCGCCGTGCTCGCGCAGCACCGAGGCATGGTCGGCGCCCACCAGTGCCGCATAGATGCCGACGAGATTGCGCGCCTCGGGCCGGTTCTCCAGGCCCTGCGGCTCCGACGGCAGCGGCTCGGGGTCGGTCTTGGCGCGGCGGATCTTCAGCGCGATCGCGTCGGGGTCGTCATTCAGGTTGATGCGGCTCTGGTCCGACGGATCGGACTTCGACATCTTCCGGTTGCCGTCGCGCAGGCTCATCACCCGCGGCGCCGGGCCCATGATCAGCGATTCGATATGCGGGAAGAACTCCACGCCGTAGTCGTGGTTGAATTTCTGCGCGATGTCGTTGGCGAGTTCCAGGTGCTGGCGCTGGTCCTCGCCCACCGGCACGCCGGTCGCGTGGTAGGCGAGGATGTCGGCCGCCATCAGGTTCGGATACACGTACAGCCCAGCCGAGGCGTTCTCGCGGTTCTTGCCGGCCTTGTCCTTGAACTGCGTCATGCGGTTGAGCCAGCCGATGCGCGCGACGCAGTTGAAGATCCAGGCCAGCTGCGCGTGCGCCCGCACCGACGACTGGGCGAACAGAATGTGCTTGCGCGGGTCGATGCCGCAGGCGAGCAGCACGGCGGCCATCTCGCGTGTCTGCTGCGCCAGCTGTTTCGGATCCTGCCACTCGGTGATCGCGTGCAAATCCACCACGCAATAGATGCAGTCGTGGCTGTCCTGCAGCGCGACCCAGTTGCGCAGAGCGCCCAGGTAGTTGCCAAGGTGGGCGATGCCGGACGGCTGGATGCCGGAGAACACGCGTTGCATGGCGGATTTGATCGCCGATCCTGGGCGGAGGCGCAAGCAGCGCGGAAGCCGAACGGCTACGGACTTTCGCGGAATGCCGGATACAGGGCGACGTAGCCGTGCTCCAGCCGCCGCCGCGCCCGATCGGCGGCCGCCTCGCGCGACATCGGCGTGAAGCCGTGCCCTTCGACGAGCCGCTGCATGAAGGCGGCGCGGGCGGTCACGGCGACCGCGTCATGCAGCGCGTGCTCGTCCCAGCCGGCGGCGAACACCGCGTCTGCGTCCGCCTGGGACATCTCGCCCGGCGACACCGCGAGCTTGCGCACGTAGGCCAGCAAGGGCTTCAGGCGAGGCTCGACCGGCGCAGCGTCCGGGTCTGCCAGCAGCGCGTCGAGCAGGCCGCGTTCGATGCCCCAGGCATAGGCCACCTCCGAATGGGCCACGTAGACGAACCGGCAGCCGGCGACCCCGGCCGCGTAGGCAAGGATCAGTTCCCGTTCCGCCTGGCTCAGCGGCGACGGCCCGTTCATCAGCGCCTGGCTCATCTTCGCCCAGAGGCTGTAGATCGCGGGATAGGTTGTGAAGACATCGGCGGGGCCGGCGTCGGCCGGCAGCGACTTGAAAAACGACATTCAACCAGCCTTTCTGCTTTGGCCCGCAGGATATGTGTGACGGACGCTACCAGCGGCGCCGCGATTTTGCGCCGGTTGCGCACGGACCTATCGTGGCGCCAACCAACCGCGGGAGCAGGCCCATGCATTTCGGTGCGTCGATGTTCTTCACCGACTATTCGATGACCGCCGCTGAACTGGCGCAGGCGCTGGAGGCGCGCGGCTTCGAATCGGTCTGGGCGGCTGAGCATTCGCACATCCCGACCTCGCGGCGCTCGCCTTGGGGCGGCGGCGGCGATCTGCCCAAGCAGTACTACGACGTGATGGATCCGTTCGTGACGCTGACCGCGGCGGCGGTCGCCACCAAGACGCTGAAGGTCGGCACCGGCGTCTGCCTGGTGAATCAGCGTGACACGATCCAGACCGCCAAGCTGGTGGCCTCGATCGACCAGGTCTCCGGCGGGCGGTTCCTGTTCGGCATCGGCATCGGCTGGAACGCCGAGGAGATGGAGGACCACGGCACGGTGTTCGCCACGCGCGCCAAGCTGGTGCGCGAGCGGGTCGAGGCGATGCAGGCGATCTGGACCAAGAGCAAGGCCGAGTACCACGGCGAACTGGTCAGCTTCCCCGAGATAATGGCGTGGCCCAAGCCGGTGCAGAAGCCGCATCCGCCGGTCATCGTCGGTGGCGCCTACCCGCAGGCGGCACGGCGCGCGGTGCGCTACGGCGACGGCTGGATCCCGCTCGCCGGGCGGCCCGACCAGCACGGCGACGTGTTCGACTTCGTGCCGAAGTTCCGCGCCATGCTGAAGGAGGCGGGACGCGACGAGGCATCGTGCCCGGTGACGCTGTTCAACGTGAAGGAGGACGCCGACATGCTGAAGCGCTACCGCGACCTGGGCGCGGTGCGGGTCAGCGTCAGCCTGCCGGCGGAGCAGGCCGACACGACCCTGCCGGTGCTGGATCGCTGGGCGAAGCTGATCGAGCAGGTCAACCGGTAGCGTTGTGGTCCTGACGGTTCGGCCCCCGCCCAGTGCCGTCAGTGCGAGCGCAGCGAAGCAATCTCCAGGGGATATTGCACCAATGCGTGCGTGAGATTGCTTCGCTGCGCTCGCGATGACGGCGGAAAAGCAGGCAATCAGGTTTAGCGTCAGAACATCGGCGCGTCGCGTCAGCCCGGCGGAATGTTCTGGTTGATGCGGAAGAAGTTCGTCGGATCGTATTTCCGCTTCACCTCCACCAGCCGCGCGTAGGTGCCGGCGCCGACCGCCTGACGCACCAACCCGGCGTCCTCGCCGTGCCCGGGGAAGTTGAGATACAGCCGCCCGTCGGAATGGCGGCGCATGTCGGACCAGAAGCCGCGCGCCCAGGCGATGTTCGTCGCATCGTCCTCGGGCTTCGACCACATCGCGTCGATGCTCAGCATGTAGGGCATGCTGCGGTCGCCGAACGCGGTCGCATCGGCGGCGACGCGCGCGAACGCCCCGCCGAAGTTCCAGACCGACGTATAGGTCATGTCCGACGGCCGCGCCCGCAGTCGCGAGACGATGTCGGCGATCACCGCCGCATCGAGCCGACTGAGATACAGCGACTTGAAGTAGCTGCGGTCGCGGCCTTTCGGGAAGAGCTCGTCCTGGATGCTCTGGATCGTGCAGTACGGCATCCTGGCGCTGAAATCGACCAGCGTCGATCCCAGTTGCCGCAATGGCCGCACCAGCGCCTCGCCTTCATCGGCCGGGCCGTCGTGCACCGCGGCCACGGTGATCACGCGCGCGCCGCGCGCCGCCTGCGGCAGGCTTGGATCATCCGGCAGCGTCGAGAATTCGACCAGGCTGCCGAGCAGCGGGTCAGGCGCGGTCGCCATGAAGTCGCGCCAGGCCGCGATGACCGACGCCGCCTGCGTTTCGGGATAGACCGCAAGACAGGCCATCAGTTCGGGCTCGATCGGATGCAGGCGGAACTCGAACGAGGTGACGATGCCGAAATTTCCGCCGCCGCCGCGCACCGCCCAGAACAGATCGCTGTTGTCGTGCCCGCTCGCGTGCAGCAGGCGTCCGTCGGCGGTCACGACGTCGGCCGACAGCAGGTTGTCGATGCACAGGCCGTGACTGCCGCGCAGCCAGCCGATGCCGCCCGACAGGGTCAGGCCGCCGACACCGGTCGTCGAGATCAGGCCGCCCGGCGTGGCGAGCCCGAAGGCCGTGGTCTCCCAGTCGACGTCCCGCCACGTGGCGCCGCCCTGCACCCGGACGGAGCGGGCACCGGGATCGACCTGCACCGCACGCATCGCCGACAGATCGATCATCATGCCGTCGTCGCACGTCGCGTAGCCGGCGACGTTGTGGCCGCCGCCGCGTACCGCCACGAGCAGCCCGTGCCTGCCGCGCGAAGTTCACCGCGGCGATGACATCGGCGACGCCGTGGCAGCGCACGATAAGCCGCGGACGCCGATCGATCATGCCGTTCCACACCACGCGCGCCGCGTCGTAGTCGTCGTCGGCTGGCTGCAGCACCGTACCTCTGATCGCCGCACGAAGCTCCGCGATCGCCTTCGCATCCCCCGCCATGACTGACCTCCCACGATCCGCCTTCATTGCCGGCATGCTAGCGGCACGTTGCATGCAGGCACTAAAGTGGAAAGCGCAGCTTTCTGTTCATTTCCGCCATGACGGATGCAGGACCGAAGGTGAAGGTCGCAATTCTGGCGGTGCCCGAGGTCACGGCATCGGCGGTCTATGCGATGCACGACCTGTTCTCGGCGGCTGGCAGGGACTGGTCGTTCATCATGTCCGGCGTGCCGGGCGAGCAGCGCATGCAGCCCTACGTCGTGACGCGCGACGGCGCTCCGGTGCGTTCCTCGAACGGCATCATGGTCAAGGCCGACCATGCGATGGATGCCTGTCCCAGGCCGGCGCTGGTCTGCATTCCGGATTTCACCCATGTGCCCGGCGAAGGCTGTGCCGGGCGCTTCGGACCCGAGGTCGCGTGGCTGCGCCAATGCCATGCCGACGGCGCGACGATCGCCTCGGTCTGCACCAGCGCCATGCTGATGGCGGAGACCGGCCTGATCGACGGCCTGGATGCGACGATCCACTGGGCCTACGCCAAGTCCCTGACGCAGAACTACCCGACGGTCCGGCTGCATCCCAACCGGTCCCTCGTCGTCACCGGCGTAGGCCAGAGCATCGTGATGGCGGGTGGCGGCACCAGCAACCTGGACCTGGTGCTCTACCTGATCGGCCGCTTCGTCGGCCTGCGGGAGGCGCTGGATGTCGCCAAGGCCTACCTGATCGAATGGCACGAGGCCGGGCAGCAGCCCTATGCCTCGCTGCTCGCCAGCCGGGAGGTCAGCGACGCGGTCATTGCGCGCTGCCGCGAATGGGCGGCCGAGCACTACACCGACGGCTCGCCGGTCGCGGCGATGACGAAGCTGTCGGGCCTGCCGGAGCGCACGTTCGTCCGCCGCTTCGCCAAGGCGACCGGACTGTCGCCGCTGGAATACGTGCACGCGGTGCGGCTCGAGGAGGCCAAGCAGATGCTGGAGACCGAGGACACCTCGGTCGAGGCGATCGCGCTCGAGGTCGGCTACGAGGACGCCAGCTTCTTCAACCGGCTGTTCCGCCGCAAGGTCGGGCTGACGCCGGCGCAGTACCGCCGCCGCTTCGGGTTCATCCGGCGGAGCCTGCAGCGCGATCCGGTGGACGCATCGGGCTGACCCGACTAAACAGCCGCCGCCATCCGGAGGAGAGCGCGATGTCGGAAACGGTGGATGCCCTGCTGGGCGATATGCTGGCCTGGCTCGATCGCGACGCCAGGCCGTATGCCGAGGTCATGGACGCCTGGCGCACGTCATGCCCGCGCCTGCCGGTGTGGGAGGACGCGATCGAGCGCGGCTTCGTCGAACATGCGCGCATCGATGGCGTGGCGTCGGTGCGCATCACCCCGGCCGGCCGTGCGTTTCTGGCGCGCAGGTACTGAGATGCGGCGGGTACCCGCCAGCACGCATCTCCTTCAGATCGCTCCACCTCCGCGAAACCGATCGATGTCCGGCGCGGAATAGCCGAGCTCCCTGAGAACGTCCTCGGTCTGTGCCCCGAGCCCCGGCGCCGGATGACGCACCGGCAACGGCGCCCCATCGACGTGCAGCGCCGACCCCAGCATGGACACTTCCCCAAGCCCCGGATGCTCGACCTTCACCACCGCCTGCTGGTCGATCACCTGCGGATCGGCAAACACCTGCTCCAGGTTCATAACCGGCGAGCATGGCACGCCGGACTCGTTCAGCACGCGGATCCAGTGCGCGCTGGTCTGGCGCGTCGTGCGCGCCTCGATCTCGGCGTTGATCGCGGCGCGGTTCTCCGCCCGCAGCGCGTTGGTGGCGAACTCCGGCCGCTGGCGCAGCGCCTCGGCGTCGAGCGCACGCAACAGGCGCTGGTACATCGCCTCGCCCGCCGGCGCGACGGCGATCTCGCCATCGGCGGTGCGGAACAGCCCGTAGGGGGAGCCGATCGGATGGTCGTTGCCGGTGCGCTGCGGCAAGCGGCCGGTCGCCAGGTAGTCGGTGGCCATGAAGCCCAGGAAGCTGATCAGCCCGCCGGTCAGGCTGACCGAGGCGGAACCGCCCTCCCCGGTCCGCCGCTCGCGCAGCAGCGCCGCGACAATGCCGAGGGCGGCGTACAGCCCGGCGACCAGGTCGCTGACCGGCGGACCGGAACGCATCGGCGGCTGATCCGCGCCGCCGTTCACGCTCATGAACCCGCTCATCGCCTGGGCGATGAAGTCGAAGCTGGGCCGGTCGCGGTAGGGGCCGGTGGTGCCGAAGCCGGTGACGCTGCCGCGCACGAGGCGCGGGTTCAGTTGCGCGAGGCGCGCCTCGGTGAACCCCATGGCGGCGAGCACGCCAGGTCGGTAGTTGTCGACCAGCACGTCACTCTGCCCGATCAGGCGCGCCAGGATCGCACGGCCCTCCTCGCTGCGCAGGTTCAGCGTGATCGAGCGCTTGTTGCGGTTGTAGTTGGCGAAATACCAGGACAGCCCGTCTCTGCCCGCGCCCTGGTGGCGCACCGTGTCGCCCTCGCCCGGCGTCTCCACCTTGATGATATCGGCGCCCAGATCGCCCAGCAGCATCGAGCAGAACGGGCCTGACAGCACGCGGGTCAGGTCCACGACGCGGACGCCGGCAAGGGGCAGGTCGGTGGGCATCTTCTCTCGCTGCATTCAGCTCTGCGGCCACCCGGACGGTGCGACCAGCCGCTGGTAGACCGCACCCAGGCCGATCAGCACAAGGCCCAGGCCGAGGAACGACAGCACCCGCCACAGCCCTTCCAGCCCGGACATGTCCAGCAGGAACACCTTGGCCGCGGTCAGGCCGACGATCGCCAGCGCCGCCAGCCGCAGATGGCGGTTCCCGGTGGCGATGCCAATCGCCATGACGCCGACACCGTAGGCGAGCCAGGCGCCCGACCAGGCCCACAACTCGGCGTCCTCTACCGCCACGCCGTCCAGCCCGATCGGGCCGCGGTGGAACAGGTGCCGCACCTCCAGGGTGATCCAGGCCAGCCCGGCGACCAGGGCATACGCCGCCAGGAGCGGCCGCAGCGCTGGCGGCTGCGTGAGAGCGTCGCTGCGGAGCGCCGCCGCCGCCAGGAGGGCCGGCACCAGGTAGCCGGGCAACAGCCAGTCCAGCAGCGGCAGGCGGCCCGGCTCGACGTCGGTGATCATCGGGTTGTCGAGGATGAGAAGCACCCCGCCGGCCAGCGCCAGGGCGCCCAGCACCCGCCATGTCGCGTGCAGCACCGGCCGCCCAAGACGGCGGGCGATCCGCATCGTGACCACAGCGAGCACCGCCAGCGATGCGACATCGAGCGCGGCTTCCGGGAAGCCGAATGCGGCTGCGTGCAGGCCCTCCTCCGGCCCGACCGCGTGCCTGATCTCGAGCGCCACGAAGGCGGTCGCCAGCGCGACGCTGCCGGCCTCGAGAACGCCGACCGTGAGGTCATCGCGCTGCCGCCGGAACATCGTCGCCGCCAGGGCAAACGCGACCGCCGGCAGCGCATAGGCCGCCAGCAGGCCGTTCGCCACCGTCCAGCGGCCGAAGTCGTAGTCGAGCACATAGCCGTTCGGCAGCAGCCGGACCAGCACGAGGCCGGTGATGGCGAGCGCCACGCGCCGCAGCGCCGGCAGACCCGCCTGGGCCGCGATCCAGGCGAGCGCCGGCAGCAGCAGCGACAGCGACAGCGTCAGCCACTGGTCCCGCAGCAGCATGGCGCAGCCGAGCGCCAAGGCCGCCGCAGCACCGGCGGCGTGGATGCCGGCCCGCTCGCGGCTGCCCTCCCGCAGCGTCGCCGCAGCGGCGGCCGTGAGGCCCGCCGCCAGCAGCACGCCGAAGGCGGCCCAGCCCGCGCGCGGATGGAATTCGGCGACGCGCGCGTAGCCCACCGCCAGGGTCAGCACGGGGACCGACGCCGCGAGGCTCGCCCAGGGCAGCGGAAAGGCCGCGCGGCGCTCGAACCACAGGCCGCTGGCGGCGAAGCAGCCGGCGATCAGCGCAGCCGTCGCCAGCAGCGCCTGCACCACGGCCGGCGTCCACCTGTCGGGGGGGATGGCGATGTCCGGCCAGTCGTGCACCTCGACCGACCACGCGGCGAGCAGCAACAGGAACAGCCCGGCGGCGAGGAACGGCAGCAGGCGCAGTCGATCCTCGGTCGCCGCCCGCCCGATCGTCAGCGGCACGAACAGCAGCACGCCGATGCGGGTGACCCAGGTCTGATCAATGATCGCCAGCAGCAGCCCGGTCGCACCCAGCGCCGCACAGGGGACCCAGGCCAGGCGTCGCCCGATCGGGTGGTCCAGTGCCTCGCGTGGCAGCAGCCCGAGACCGAGCGCGGCGGCAGCCGGCACGAACAGCGCAGGCGCCCAGTGGTCGGCGTCGGCCCCCGCTGCGATCGCCAGCAGCACCCAGACGGCGCAGGCGACCGTCGTGGCCCAGCCCAGCCAGATCCACGCCGTGTAGCGAACCACCGCGAGCGCGGTGGCAGTCACCAGCAGCAGGTAGCCGAACAGCCCAGGCAGCGACGGCGTGTCGGTCTGCACCAGCGCCGGGGTGACGAAGGCACCGACGATGCCGACGGCGCCGACCAGCTGGCCGTGGCGCAGCGAGATCGCCAGTCCCAGCAGCGCGGCGGCGGCCAGCAGCACGAAGGCCGCCGGCGGCGGCACCAGTTCGTAGAGCACGCCGGCGCCATAGGCGGCACCGAACAGCACCGCGACGCCACCGGCGGCCAGCGCCGGCGGCGCAGTATCGGTCATGCCGGGCTGCGGTGCCTCGCGTCGGTGCAGCCACTCAGCCGCCGCGAGCAGCGCCAGGCCCAGCAGAGCGGCCAGAACACAGCGGGGTGCGGGGCCGAGCAGGCCCTGCTCCACCGCGTAGCGCACCAGGAAGATGCCGGCGAGCACCAGGGCAGCGGCCCCGAGCCACACGCCCCAGCGGGCGGTCAGCAGCGCCTCGATGTCCGGGCGCGGCGGGGCCTCGGCGAGCGGCTCCGCCGGTTCGGCCGCGAACGGCGGCGGTTCCGCTGCCGGCTCCGCCACCACCGGCGGAACGAACGGCACCGAGGCCGGCGCCGTGTCGCCGGAAGCCAGCGCTTCGAGGCGCCGCCGCAGCGCGGCGATCTCGCTTCGCGCCGACAGGACCTTGAAGAAGGCGATAACGCCGAGGAACCAGCCCGCGATCAGGGCCAGCACGAACAACACCGCGAGCACTTCCATGCCCGACCCTCCATTCCGGGCTGTCGCACGGGTCCTCGCACACCTCCGTCGCTTCCGACAGGGCTGTCGACGAACATTGTCCGCCGCACCGGGGCGCGGCGATTGATGCAGCCATGGTCTGCGTGTTTCGGGTGCATGCGGTTTTATCTGCGCTTTATTGCTTTTGCTCTTTCCGCACGCGGGCGCAGGTCCTTGTCTGTCGAACCGCGGCGATGCGCCCACGCGTGCCGGTCGTTCACCTTTTGTCAGCGTCCCTTCCGTAAGGTGACGACTGCCGATCGGCGGAGCAGCGCCCCACCTGATCGAAGGATGGCGAAAAACTCGCGAGGCAATGGGGCCCGCGCCGGAAGGCCAACGCTCTCGCGCGGGAAGCAGCGAGATCGCCATGACCGGAACTGCAGCGACTGGCCTCGACGGCGCCGCCGGCAGCACTCGCGCGTCCGGGCCGCGCCAGAAGTTCAGACTGCTGCATGGCACCGCGGTAGACGGCTACCTGCCCGACGACGATGAGATCCGGCCTGCGACAGCGCACCAGGTCGCCAGCACCACCATCGTGCATGCGACGGTCTCGCTTACGCAGGTGCTCTACCTGCAGGAAACCGGCGATCCCGCGCTGATCAGCGTCAGCGACATCAACCAGGGCCAGATCGGCGACTGCTTCCTGCTGGCGGCGATCGGCGAGATCGCTCTGTTCCATCCCAGCGCCATCATGAGCATGATCTACGCCAACGCCGACAACACCGAGACGGTAACGCTCCATCTCGCCGCCTCCGGCCAGCTGCCGACGTACGGCACGACCTCGTTCAGGCCCACCACCGTCACCATCGACAACACGTTCCCGAGCAACTCGGTCAACAACGGCGCCTCGCAGGACGTACTGAACGGCCAGAAGGAGATCTGGGTCCAGGTCCTGGAAAAGGCCGTCGCAACGCTGTGCGGCGGCTACGCCGCGATCAGCAATGGCGGCAATCCGATGATCGCGATGGAGGAGCTGACCGGCCAGACCGCGACCTCGGTATCGCCCGCCGCGCTCTCGCTGCAGCAGCTGCAGTCGTACATCACCGCGGGCGACCTGATCACGATGGATACGCCGTCCTCGGGCAGCCTGCCATACAACCTGGTCAACTCGCACGCCTACATGTTCGAGAGCCTGACCATCGTAGGCGGCACGCCGATGGTGCAGCTGGGCAATCCCTGGGGCTTCAACCAGCCGCTGGCCATTCCGCTGGCGCAGCTGGCGAGCGGCTTCGTGGAAGTCGACATCGGCCAGTTCGTCGACAGCAACCTGATCGCCGGCGGCCCGGGCAACGACACCGTCACCCTCAGCTCGCCCCTGACCGGCGCCTCGGTCGATCTCGGCGCGGGCAACGACACGCTGATCCTAGCCAACGGCACGAACTCGGCCACCGTATCGAGCGTCGAGACCATCGTCGGCGGCACCGGCAACGACACCATCGTCCTGGGCTCCGCCGTCGCTGGGGTATCCATCGACCTGGCCGGAGGCGGCGACACGCTGACTTTCGGCAGCTTCACGAATTCGGCGACTCTCGCCAACATCGAGACCGTCGCCGGCGGCGTGCTCAACGACGTCGTGACGCTCGCATCCGCACTCACCGCCGGCATGTCGGTGGACCTGGGCTTCGGCAGCAACAGGCTTACGCTTGCCGGCGGCGGCACAGGCACCGTCAGCAATGTGAACACCCTGGCAGGCGGTGCCGGCAGCGACGCCGTCACCCTCGGCAGCGCGCTCGCCGGGGGCAGCATCGACCTGGGCGCCGGCAGCAACTCGCTGAGCCTCGCCGGCGGCACGAACAGCGCCACCATCGGCAATGTCGAGGCCATCCTGGGCGGCGGCGGCGACGATGCGGTGACGCTGGCCACCGCGCTCACCGCATCGATGCAACTGGATCTCGGCGCCGGCCACAATCGCCTGACGCTCGCCGCCGTGGGCGGCACGGGCACGGTCAGCAGCGTTCAGACCCTGATCGGCGGCGCCGGCGGCGACAGCGTCACGCTCGCCACCGCACTGGCGGGCGGCACCGTCGATCTCGGCGGCGGCAACGACCGGCTGGACCTGGCAGGCGGCGGCAATTCGCTCACCGCTGCGAACGTCGAGACCATCCTCGGCGCGGCCGGCGCCGACACCGTCACCCTGGCTGCCGCCGTCGCGAACGCATCCTTCGATCTTGCAGGCGGCAGCGACACCATTGCATTCGGCAATCTCGCGAACAGCGCGACCTTGGCGAACATCGAGACTGTCACCGGCGGCAGCGCTGCCGATGCCGTCACGCTGGGCAGCGCGCTCACCACGGCAATGCGGGTGGATCTTGGTGCCGGCAGCAACCGGCTTGCGCTCGCCGCCGGCGGCAATGCCGGCACGGTGAGCAACGTGGCGACCCTGATCGGCGGCTCCGGCGCCGACACCATCAGCCTGGCCACCGCGGCGGCAAATGCCAGCATCGACCTCGCGGCGGGCAACGACACACTGACCCTGGGCGGTTTTGCCAATGTCGCCACCCTGAGCAACGTCGAGACCGCGCTCGGAGGAACCGGCAACGACGCAATCACCCTGGCCGCGGCCCCCGCGGGCGCCAGCATCGATCTCGGTGCCGGCAATGACTCGCTCACCCTGGGCGCCTTCAGCAATGCGGTCAGCACGGCCGCCGTCGAGAGCATCATCGGGGCCGCCGGCAACGACACCGTCGCGCTCACCGGAGCCCTGACCCCCGGCATGAAGCTCGACCTCGGCGGCGGCGCCAATACGCTGATCCTGGCGAATGCCGCCAATGCCGGCACGGTGAGCAATATCGGCACACTGACCGGCGGCTCCGGCGCCGATGCGATCACGCTGGGTGCCGGGGTCAGCGGCGCCAGCATCGACCTCGGTGGGGGAAGCGATTCGCTGATGCTGGCCAACGCGACCAATGCGGCCACCATCGCCAATACCGAGGTGCTCACCGGCGGCACCGGCAACGACAGCGTCACCCTCGCCACGTCGCTCACCACCGCCATGACAATCGACCTCGCGGCCGGCGCGAACAAGCTTGTGCTGGCTGGCACCGGCGGCACGGGCACGGTCAGCAACGTCGGCACGCTGGTCGGCGGCGCCGGCGGCGATGTCGTCACCCTTGCCACCACGCTCATCGCCGGCAGCGTCGATCTGGGCGCCGGCGCCGACATACTCGTTCTGGCCAATGGCGCCAACGTTGCCACCCTGGGCAACGTCGAGAGCCTCATCGGTGGCAGTGGCGCCGACGCACTCACACTCGCAGCCGGAGCCGCCGGCGCCAGCATCGATCTCGGCAGTGGCTCCGACACACTCACCCTCAGCGCATCCGGTACCGAATGCATCCCTTGCCAATATCGAGACGATCGTCGGCGGCGTCGGCAACGACGTTATCGCTCTCTCCACCGCCCTGACGGCCGGCATGTCGGTCAATCTGGGCGCGGGAGCCAACAGCCTCGGTCTGGCAAACCTCGCGAATACCGGTACGCTAACCAATATCGGCACACTGAACGGCGGCAGCGGCGCGGACCGGGTGACCCTGGGCGCCGCCGCAGCCTGCGCCAGCATCGACCTGCGGCACAGGCAACGACTCACTGAGCTTCGGCAATTTCGCCAATGCCGCCACGCTCGCCAACATCGAGACTGTCCTCGGCGGCAGCGGCAACGACACGATCGCCCTGAACAGTCCGCTTACCGGCGGCACGTCGATCGATCTCGGAGCCGGCAGCAACAAGCTGACCCTCGGCAGCGCCGGGAATGCCGGGAGCGTCAGGAACGTCGCGACCTTGATCGGCGGCGCGGGCAACGACGCGATCGCGTTCGGCACCGCCGCCGTGAACGGGTCGATGGACCTGGGCGCCGGCAGCGACACGCTGGCCCTTGCCGGCTACACGAACCGCGTGTCGGTCACGAACGTGGAAACGGTGCAGGGTGGCAGCGGCAGCGACACGATCGTGCTGTGCGGGTCGGTCGCCAGCACCGTCCTGGGCGGCGGCGGGATGAACTTCATCACCGGCAACACCGGCGCCGACCAGTTCGTGCTCGACCAGAGCAGCCACGCAAGCTGCACCTGGCTGATGAACTTCAGCTCGGCCAAGGGCGACAGGATCGCACTGGATACCGCCGGCAATGCCACGCTGTCAGCCAACACCTACGACCTCGGAGGAGCCGCCCTCGTCGTCAATACCGATCTTGCGGCGGCCGCCGACGCAGCGTCGCGCTTCGCCATCACCCTCAACAACGGCGGCAAAGGCGCCTTCGTCTATCAGCAGGATACCGGTGAGCTGTTCTACAGCGGCAATGGATCCTTCGCGGCCGGCGGCAGCCTGATCAGCGTGATCACCAGCGACGGCGTCACGCCGTGGGCGTTCAACGCCAACAGCTTCATGCAGGTGTAGCGACCGCGATATCCAGCCATCCATGCGGCGTCGTCCGCGCCCGATCGCCGGGCCGCAGCAGCACTGTCGTCATGGCCAACTCGACGATGGCCGGCCCGGCGACCGCCTGCCCCGGTGCCAGCGTATCGAGATCGAAGACCGGCACGCTGGTCCACCCGCGCAACCAGATGCGCCGCTCGCCCCGCTGTGTCGTGCCGGGCCGCGGCTGCAGCGCCGGCTCCAGCGGCAGCCCGGGCAGCACGCCGATCACCGCGGCGCGCGCGTTCACCAGCACGGCGCCCTGGTCGCGCAGCGCATAGGTGTAGAGTTCCTCGTGCCGGTCGTGGAACCGCTCGACGATCGCCGGCAGCGGGTCGTCGGCGTCCCAGTCGATGCCGTCCAGCGGCACGGTGATCTCGAAGATCTGCTCGCCGTAGCGCATTTCCACCGAGCGCTGCACGCGTGCCGGCCCGTCGAACGAGGCGCGCAGCCGCGTGAGCCCCTCCTGCTCCATCTCGGCGAACAGGCGCTTGATGCCGGCGCCGTCGAGGCGTGCGGTGTCGCCGATATGGGTGCGCGACACCTCGAAGCGCAGGTCGGTCGCCAGCATGCCCCACGCGGACAGCACCGCGGCGACGCGCGGCACCACAACCCGCGTCAGGTCGAGCTGGCGCGCGACGTCGGTGACGTGCAGGCCGGCGGCGCCGCCGAACGACAGCAGCGCGAAGCGCCGCGGATCGACGCCGCGCCGCACCGAGACCAGGCGGATGCCCTCCGCCATGTTGGTGTTGACCACGCGGTGCACGCCTTCGGCTGCGGCGATGCGGTCCACCTTCAGGCCCGCCGCCAGCCGGTCGAGCGCCGTCTCGGCCGCCGCCGCATCCAGCCGCGCGCTGCCGCCCAGGAAGTGCGCAGGATCGAGATAGCCCAGTACCAGATTGGCGTCGGTCACGGTGGGTTCGGTGCCACCTCGGCCGTAGCACGCGGGGCCCGGCACCGCGCCGGCACTCTGCGGGCCGACATGCAGGATGCCGCCGGCGTCGACGCGTCCGATCGAGCCGCCGCCGGCACCAAGGCTGACGATGTCGAGGCTGTTCAGCGCCAGGCGATGGCCGCCGATGCCACGGCCGCTGACCAAAGCGGGCTCGCCATCGACGATCAGGCAGATGTCCGTACTGGTGCCGCCCATGTCGAACGGAATGAGGTTGCCGCTGTCCAGCAGCTGCGTGGCGTAGCGGCTGCCGGCGACGCCGCCCGCAGGACCCGACAGCACGCCGCCGGCGGCAAGCCGTGCGGCTTCGGCGATCGGCGCCACGCCGCCATGCGACTGGATGATCAGCACCGGTCCCTGAAAGCCCGCCTCCTCCAGACGCTGTTCCAGCCGGTGCAGATAGCGCGACAGCGCCGGCCCGACATAGGCGTTCACCACCGTGGTGGAGACGCGGTCGAACTCCTTGATCTGCGGGAACACGTCGGATGACAGCGAGACGAACGCCTGTGGCATCGCCTGCCCCAGCGCCTCCGCGGTCGCGCGCTCGTGCCGCGGATCCCGATAGGCGTGCAGGTAGCACACCGCCACCGCCTCCACGCCGGCGCGCTTCAGCGTGGTGATCGCGGCGTCGAGCGAGCTGTGGTCGAGCGGTATCTCCACGGTGCCGTCGGCGCGCATGCGCTCGGTCACGCCCAGCCGCAGCGCGCGCGGCACGAGCTGTTCGGGGGGCTTCATGCGCAGGTTGTAGCGGTCGTCCTTCAGGCCCTCGCGCATCTCGATGACGTCGCGATGGCCCTCGGTGGTCAGCAGCCCCACTTTGGCACCCTTGTGCTCGAGCAGCGCGTTGGTGGCGACGGTGGTGCCGTGCACGATGCGCTCGGTCTGCGCCAGGAGTTCGCTGCGCGGCAGGTGCAGCAGCGCCGCGAGGCGATCGAGGCCAGCCATCACGCCGATCGAAGGGTCCTCGGGTGTGGAGGCGATCTTCGCCAGGATGGACCGGCCTGTGTCGTCCACTGCGACCAGGTCGGTGAACGTGCCGCCGACGTCGATGCCGATCTTCAGCATGGCACGGTGCCGCCGCCCAGATCCATCATCTCAAATGAACCCATCGACAGCATCCTGCTCGCGTGCCGCCGTCTCGCGCTTCGCCGGATCACCCCAGCCGCCGCCGCCGCCCGACTCGATGTGGAACACGTCGCCTGGCCGGATCTCGATCCCCACCTCCTTGGTCTTCAGCACGCGCTGCTGGCGTCCTTCGGAATGCAGCACGTAGCGGTGCGGCAGCCCGTCGGCTCCGCCCAGGATGCCGCAGGCGCCGTACTTCACCCCATCGCCCGCGGTGTTGCCCTTCGCCGGCTCGTCGATCTCCGCCACCATCTCCAGCACGCATCCTGGCCCGCCGCGAAACTGCCCGTCACCCCCCGATCCCGGCCGGAACTCGTGGCTGCGGAAGAACAGCGGGAACCGCACCTCGGTCACCTCGAGGCTACCGAACTTGATGCCGCCGGCCGCCTGCCACTCGCCGCCCGCCGGCCAGCCATCACCGACCGGCGACGCGCCACCGCCGGGACGTGCCTGGAACATGTGCCAGATGAACGGCTTCCGGGTGCGCGGGTCGCGCCCCTGGATGGCGATTCGGAACCGCCGTCCCCACCCTGCCATCGCCCGATCCGGGCAGGCCGGCGCCAGCGCCTTGATGATCGCCTCGATGATCTCCTGCGAGCAGTGGTTGGTGCACAGCGTCACCGGCGCGCCCTCGTTCGCCCACACCACGGTGCCGGGCCTGGCGATCACCTCCACCGGGCGGAACGCGCCGTCGTTCTTCGGCGTGTGCGGATCGATCAGGTAGGCCAGCGCCACCACCACCGCCGACCGCATGTTCGGGAAAGAGGAGTTGACGAACCCCACCACCTGCTCGTGCGAATCCGACAGATCGATGGTGAGGTCGCTGCCGCGCTTGGTCACCGTCGCGCGCACATGGATGTCGGAGTAGCGGTGCCCATCGTCGTCGAGGAACGCCTCGCCGCGGTACACCCCGTCCTGCCACGTCGCGATCACCGCGCGCGCCTGGCGTTCGGCGCCGTCCAGCACCGCCTCGATCGCCGCGTGGGTGGTCTCCCAGCCGAACTCGCCGGCCAGCGCCAGCATGCGCCGCTGCCCGACATGCGCCGACCCGATCATCGCCGCGAGATCGCCGCGGAAGTCGTGCGGATGGCGCACATTGGTCACCAGCATCTCCAGCACGTCGCGCCGAACCGTGCCGCGGTCGTAGAGCCGCAGCGGCGTGACCCGGATTCCCTCCTGCCAGATCTCGGTGGCGCCGGCGTTGTAGGCGCCGTGGGTGGAGCCGCCGATGTCGCTCTGGTGCGCCCGGTTGATCGACCAGAACACCGGGCGCTCGCCCTCGAAGATCGGCACGAACGCCGTCAGGTCCGGGAGGTGGTTGCCGCCGTGGTACGGATCGTTCAGCAGGAACACGTCGCCCGGGTGGATGTCGCCCTGGAAGAACGCGGTGACCGCCTTGGCCGCCCAGGGCAGCGCGCCCACATGGATCGGCACGTGCTCGGCCTGCGCGATCAGCCTGCCGTCCAGGTCGCAGATCGCGGTGGAGAAATCGCGGCTTGAATTAAGGATCTGGGAATACGAGGTGCGTAGCATCGCCTCGCCCATCTCTTCGACGATGGCGTGCAGCCGGTGCTGCACCACCGAGACGGTCACCGGATCGACGGCGTCGGCCAAGCTTTGCCTCCATGGGTTGCCGCGATTACACTCGCGCAAGGAGTAGGATCGATGATGCGCAGAGGCAAGGAAGCAAGCGACCCGCGACGGCCCGAGACGCCCTGGCTGGCAGGGGCCGCGATCGGGATCGCGATAACGTCCTGGGCGACCGGGGCAATGATGCTGGGCGCCGGGCTGGCGATTATTCAGGCACCGACCAGCCGGTTGCCCTCGCGGTAGCGCCAGAAGATGTCGCTGCTCACCTCGTCCGGCGTGCGGCAGCCGGTATAGGCCATCGTCTTGTCGGCCTCATTCTTCAGGATGCTGATCGCCTTCAGCGCGCCCGCCTCGCCGCCGACCGCGGTACCATAGAGCGTCGCGCGCCCGGTCAGCACCGCCTTCGCCCCCAGCGCCAGCGCCTTGACGATGTCGGAGCCGCGGCGCACGCCTGAATCGAGGATCAGCGTCAGCTTGTCGCCGACCGCCTCAGCGATCTCGGGCAGCACGTCGAGCGTGGCCGCCGCGCTGTCCATGTTTCGCCCGCCGTGGTTCGACACCACGATGCCGTCCACCCCGTAGCCGACCGCCTTGAGCGCGTCGTCCGGCCGGTTGACGCCCTTCAGCATCAGCACGCCCGGCCAGATGTCGCGGAACTTGGCGATGTCGTCCCAGGCCAGCGAGTTGGCCCGCATCGCATCCCGCGAGCCGGCGCCGCTGAGGATCGAACCCTGGTACTCCTTCGGGTAGTTCTCGTGGCGCGGAAAGCCCTGCGAGCCGAAGTATTTCATCAGCACGCCGGTGGTCCACGCCGGATGGCGCATGATGTCGAGCATGAAGCGCGGCGTCGGCGAGAACGGCAGGCCGAAGCCGTTGTGCGTGTTGTATTCGCGGTTCGCCGAGACCGGGGAATCCACCGTGACGATCAGCGCCTCGAAACCGTTGCGGTGGGCGCGCTCGATCAGCTGGTGCGACAGCTCGCGCTGCTTCCAGACATACAGCTGAAACCACAGCCGGCCGCCGACTGCGGCGATCTTCTCCATCGGCGTCATCGAGGCGGTAGAGAGGGTGAGCGGAATCTGCGCCTTGGCCGCGGCCTTCGCCAGCTCCAGTTCGCCCTGGTGCCAGCACAGGCCGGCCGCGCCGGTGGGCGCGATCGCCAGCGGCAGGCTGGCCGGCTTGCCGAACAGCGTGGTGGCGACGCTGCGGCCGGAGACATCGACCAGCGCGCGATGACGCAGCTTGATGCGCTCGAACGCCGAGCGGTTGTTGGCAACCGCGAGATGGTCCTCGGTGGCCCGGTCGACGAATTCGAACACCCCCTTCGGCAGCCGTCGCTTGGCGGCGGCGCGCAGGTCCCAGACGTTCAGACAACGATCAACACTGGTCATCGGACGTTCCACTCCCACTGACCGTGAGGTTGCCCCGTGAGCCGGCAAAGGGCAACGCGTCGAACCCGCTACGCCGCGCGACCGGCCGCCGCGGACAAATCATGGACACGTCAGAACGTTCGTCGTGAAGTCATAAAACCTGCCCGGTTCGCCGGTCGAAAGCTGCGCCGCGCCGCCAAAGACGCAGGCACGATCCTGTTGCGCCTTCTGGAACCGCTTATAGTAGACGTTGAATATGATATCGGCCCGGTCATAGATGGTCACCAGATCGCCCTCACAGGCATTTTCATTGCAGACGGGACCGGAAACGCCGCCGGACGTGCAGGCCCAGCGGATGGCGTTCTTCACGTCGGTCTCACTGGCGTCCCGTTGTGCAACGCAGAACCTTGGTATCGGCGGCGAGCGTTCCTTGGCGAACGAGTGCGGCGCGGCGGTCAAGGCGAGGATCACTGCACATGCGCCGAGCAACCGCAGCCGCGCATAGCGCTTTCCGTTGACGCCAACGGCGCGATGGCAGGACGAAATCGCCAGTTGGCAGTCTCCTGATCATGTGCCTCTCCCTGCCGCAGCGCCAAGGGTCGGTCCATCATCTGCGGACCGGCGTCCCGTCGAGCTTGTTATAGCGAAACGCCACCACCGTGCATTCCCGCTCGGGTCGGTGGATGTGAAAGGCCAGGTCGTTCGGATTGTCCGGGTTTCTGACACGGATCGGCCCCTCCAGCCTGATATCGTCAGCCTTTTTCTGCGTCGCCGTGTTGACCAGCCGTCCGTTCTGCGGAATCGGCACCGTTATGACCACCGTTGTGGTAAGCATGCTCTGCTCGCCCTGCGGCGTATCCAGCCAGATGCAGGGAATGAGCGGCTCGCCGTCGTTCATTTCTATGTTGCGATCGCGCGAGTAATAGTCGTTCCCCTTCACATAGGTGAACGCATCGCCGAGATAGGCGGCGAGAAATTCGCCGACATCGGCGCCCTGATGCTTTTTTCGCCAGGGGACAAAGGCTCTGAAGGCGCCGGAGAATTCCGCCAGGTTAGGCAGGTACAGGTTTTCCCGCTGAAGAAAAACGTACACGTCCCCAAGAGTAGGCGCCGAGTCGGTGTTGTTCCCGTCCGGCCAGCCAAGCCATACGAGCTGCTTGCCGGTGATCGCCTTCGCAGTCGTCCAGACATACCCGGTGTTCGTGTCGACGAAGAGATCGGATGTCTGGGGCAGATGGTCGGTCCACGAGGCGCCCCACTGGGGACCATAGGGCAGATACTGGATCTCCTGGAGAAGCCGCTGCTCCAGGGATGACTTCAGCTCCTGCACCTCGTCGTCAGGATCGTAGCCTGCATCCTTGTAGCTCTGCAGCCGTTCCGCTTCCAGCAGGAGAGCCTTCGCCTGGATGCGCGGCATAGTACGTGAAGATCAGCCCGGCGCGATGCAGCCACGCGGCCGACACGGCATCATCGGCGGGCAGCAGGTCATACGAGGTCTTCTTCGTCCAGATCGCCAGGAGGCCCGGGCTGCCACCACCACCGACCATGACCGCGTAAATCGTCTGCACGGCGTGCGGCACATAGTCCCTGATCTGGTTCAGGAATGCCGCCTTGTCGTCGGACAGCTTTCTTGCTGACTGCTTCTGAATCCAATCCTTGTTCAGCCAATGCTTCTGATATTCGTCCGACAGCGTCTCGATGCGAGTGACCGGGTCCTTGAGCTGCGCCGATATGATGTTGAACTGCGCTATATCGATCTCCTTCTTCACCTCCTCCTTCGTCGTTTCGAGCTGGCCTTTGATCTTCTTGATCTCCACATCCATCGCGCCAAGCTGCTGCTTGATGTCGCCGAGTGCCGCCAGGACAGCCGGGTCCGTCGGGATGCCGCCGCCCGGACCGATCTGCTGACCGATCACCTGAAGCGCCCACCCGGCTACGATGCTGTAGGCAGGGTGTGGCGCAATCTTCTCGAAGAATTTGAGGCTGAGCGATGAGAACAGGCTCCAGGCATTCTTCGCCGCGCTCTCGGCGTGCGCGCCTGGCGCGGCGAACAGAATGGCGCCAACCGCGATCAGTGCTGCGGCGATGCGGGTCCGCCGTTGCCCGGAGCAGGTCGCGGACCATGCATCCCGCACCGGCGGATCGTACCCGGCATGGTCACAGGAGCCCATATTGTCCCCCCTCGTGGACAGCGTTCGGTTCCGGAACTCGCTGGTCGGGGAAACGCGACCAGCGCTCTGTGCATCGTCTTCAGGATCGGTGACGCGAGGAGCCTGTCCGGCTTCGGCCGGACGAGTTGCCGATTGCTCAGAACGCCGCTTCGTCCATCACCCGCTCGTACAGCCTGTTGCCCTGGCGGCCGCCGAAGAAGATGTCCGTGGTCACCTCGTCCACCGACCGGCAGCCGGTATAGGCCATCGTCTTGTCGAGCTCGTTGCGGATCAGGTTGATCGCCTTGAAGGCGCCCGCCTCGCCGCCCACCGCCGTGCCGTACAGCGTGGCGCGCCCGGTCAGCACCGCCTTGGCCCCCAGCGCCAGCGCCTTGGCGATATCCGAACCGCGGCGTACGCCGGAATCCAGGATCACCGTCAGCTTGTCGCCCACCGCCTGGGCGATCTCCGGCAGCACGTCGACCGAAGCCACCACGCTGTCCATGTTGCGCCCGCCGTGGTTCGACACCACGATGCCGTCCACGCCGTATTCGATCGCCTTCAGCGCATCGTCCGGCCGGTTGATGCCCTTGATCATCAGGATCCCTGGCCACTTGTCGCGGAAGATGCGGATGTCCTCCCAGTCCAGCGAATCCTGCCGCGTCAGCGCGTACGTGCCGGGTTCGTCACGGTCCAGCCGCTTGTATTCGTCCGGATAGTTCTCGTTGCGCGGCATTCCGATGGTCGTGAGATATTTCATCAGCACGTTGGTGAACCAGACCGGGTGGCGCATGATGTCGAGCGCGAAGGTCACGTTCGGCTTGGTACGGCGCGATGAAGCCGTTATGCGTGTTGTACTCGCGGTTCGGCGGCACGATGGTATCGACGGTGACGATCAGCGCCTCGAACCCGGCCCGGTTGGCCCGCTCGATCAGCTGGTACGACATCTCCCGCTTGTTCCAGACGTAAAGCTGGAACCACAGCCGGCCGCCCACGCCGGGTCCCGCCTGCTGCGCGATCTTCTCCATCCCGGTCATCGCCCCGGTCGCCAGCGTGAACGGGATCTTCGCCTTGGCCGCCGCCTTGGCCAACTCCAGTTCGCCCTCATGCCAGCACAGGCCGGCTGCTCCGGTGGGCGCGATCGCCAGCGGCATCGACACCGGCTTGCCGAACAGTTCGGTGTTCATGGTACGGCCCGAGACGTCCACCAGGGCGCGGTGCCGCAGCTTGATGCGCTCGAACGCGTTGCGGTTGTTGGCGACCGCGATGCCGTCCTCGCTGCCCCGATCGACGAATTCGAACACCGCCCGTGGCAGTCGGCGTTTGGCGGCGGCACGCAGGTCATAAACGTTCAGGCAACGATCGAGGGCGGACATGGACATTCTCCCGGATGACCGGATGATGAAGCGGGGCGTTCGGATGTCAAGCAAGCGGCAGCCGTAAACCAAGGATTAAGGCCGCCGGCGCAAGATAGCGACTGGACCGCATTGCCGAGGCTCCCCGATGAGCAGCATCATCAGCGGCATCGACTACAGCCTGCTCTTCTCGGGCAGCTCGTCGACGGCCGACGTCGCCAGCTCGATGCTGACCACGCTGTTCGGCGGCGGCACGAGTGCCGCCTCGACCGCGGTCTCCACCGGCAATCCGCTCACCGACCTCAAGCTGGCGCAGATCAACGAGACCAAGGACGTCGCGCAGGAGGCGAAGACCCCGCAGGTGCAGCGGGATATTGCGGCCTTCACCGCGGGTCTCGCCAAGGCAAAGGACATCAAGACCGCACTGGCCAATCCCAACGTGATGAAGGTGCTGCTGACCGCGAGCAATCTCTCCCGCTACATCCAGTATCCTGCGCTGGCGCAGAAGGCGCTGCTGTCGGACCCCGGCCAGAGCGATTCGCTGGTGAACAAGCTAGGACCTTCCGTCATTGATTTCATGGTGAATGAATTGATGTCTCCGGAGCCACCGGAGATGGTTCGCTATGCGAAAAGACACCCTCCGTGAAGAATTAACGTCGTGAAGCTCAGCGACGCGGAGCGCGAACAGCTCAGCACGCTGATCCGTAGCGGCAAACATCGTGCACGCCAGTTGGTAAGGGCGCGTATCCTGCTGAAGGCCGATGCCTGCAAGGCCGGCGAGGGCTGGAGTGACAGCCAAATCGCCAGTGCGCTGGAGACCACCGTCAACACGGTTGCCCGGACCCGCCAGCGATTGGTGGAGGAAGGCTTCGAGGCGGCCCTGATCCACAAGCATTCGCCGAGCTTCCGCCAGGCCGCGTATCTTCGACGGAGCCGCCGAGGCCAAGCTGATCGCCCTGGCCTGTTCCAAACCGCCCAAGGGACGCGCGCGATGGACGCTTAAGCTGCTGGAAACGGCGGTGGTAGAACTGAACATCGTTGATCGTGCCAGCGATAACACTATTGGCCGGACGTTAAAAGAAACACGCTCAAGCCTCACCGGCAAAAGCAGTGGGTGATCCCGCCGGATGCCAACGCCGCCTTCGTAGCCGGCATGGAGGATGTGCTGGAAGTCTACCAGAGGCCGCACGATCCGGCGCGTCCCGTGGTCTGCGTGGACGAGACCTCGAAGCCAACGCATCGCCGAGACACGCGTGCCCATTCCGGCAAAGCCAGGACACGCGCCTCGGCATGACTACGAGTACCAGCGCAACGGTACCGCCAACTTGTTCATGATATTCGCGCCACTGGAAGGCTGGCGGTGTGTCAAAGTCACCGATCGCCATACTGCGGTGGACTACGCCCAGGTCCTCAAGGAACTGTCCGACACACATTTCCCCGATGCGAGGAAGATCTTGTACTCGTGCAGGACAACCTCAACACTCACAAGCCGGCGTCACTGTATGAAGCCTTCCCCGCTTCCGAGGCACGCCGGCTGGTCGAGCGGTTTCAGAACGCGTTCAACGTCCAACGCCATCTCGTTTCCCGCAATACGCTCCGCGCTCTCAGAGGCGAAGCGTTTCAGAATTTGGCGGGCGGCGACTGCGGCCTGAACAAGAGCCGAGCCCTTCGACTCTCGTTCGGCCGGAGCCAAGTTCCCGTGACAATCCCCGTAAAGCTCCTTGAAGCGATAGAAACTGTCGCGCGAGTAGCCCATCATTTTGCAGGCCTGGCTGACATTGCCGAGCTGCCTGGCCAACTCCAGCAGCCCTACCTTGGCGCGGATGATCTTCTGTTCCTTGGTCATCGTCGGTGTCCTTTCGAAACGCCGAGGCCGGGCGCTGCGAACCCCGACCACTCCGCGCCCGGCCTCGGCTTCCGCCTCAGCCATGACACCAACTGTCAGATTAAGTCTTAACTACTGCAGCTCAAGAAACAAGGCTTTGCGCCTGATGTGCTGGTTACCGACAAGCTGCGCTCTTACGGCGCGGCAAAGGCTGAAATCGGCTTGTCGGCTCGCCACGACCAGGGCTTGCGCGCGA
Source organism: uncultured Alphaproteobacteria bacterium (assembly GCA_963812075.1). Taxonomy (GTDB): domain Bacteria; phylum Pseudomonadota; class Alphaproteobacteria; order Acetobacterales; family Acetobacteraceae; genus JAMXLO01. The sequence continues at coordinate 10,738 of CAWETN010000005.1, read as the reverse complement.
ACAATCGGGCTGAGAATTCGCACCAGCCGACACGACGGCGCGAGCGTAAGATGCAGCGGTTCAAATCGCCCGGATCAGCTCAACGCTTCTTGTCCATTCACGCCGTCGTCCAAAACATTTTCAGCATCCAGCGCCATCTCACATCCCGCCGCACGCTCCGCGTCTTCCGAGAGGAAGCCATCCGTACGTGGCGAGCCGCCACCGCGGCCTGAGTCCGAACTGGGCTTTCCAATCTTCGCGCGACCAAAATCAGTTCGCGTGACAGCGCCCTGTCCAGCCTTCGGCGCGGACTCGTCGATTTGATCTCACTACTTTTTCCCGTCCAACTCGCGGCTCTTGAGGCTCTCAAGGCGAAAGAGGTCAGAACCTAACTTCATGCCCGATTGGACCGGCGACCAGATGGCCAGGGCCCGACCCGCAGCGACGCGATCTTCGGTCGGACTCCGCAATAGCGGACGTTCGGGCAGGTCAACAACCTTTTGGGATTTTGAGGCGATGCACATTCTACCCAGCCGAGAACAGTTCGACCTCCATGGTGAGGCCTTTGAGGTTGTGGAAGCCGACCGACGTCATGTCTATGCGGTCCCGCACGCGGCGTGCCGTTTCGGGGCCAACAAGAATCGCGCCGTCCTTGGCCTGCCCCACTATCCGGGCTGCGATGTTTACGACTTGCCCATGCACGGAGTAGATCCACCGGCTGTGCTCCCTACCCTCGAGCCGCGTTAGCCCGACCGCCCCTTGTCCTGAATTAAGGCCGAAATTGACAACAATGCGCGGCTCTCCTTGCCGAGCCTCAGCCATCATCGCGGTCAACTCTTGTTTCATCTCTCGGGCCGAACGGACAGCTTCAAGCGCATGCTCAGCTGGTTGGCCCGCCGAGAAGAGAACCATCAGCCCATCGCCGGCTGAATCGCACATTTCGCCACCGTGCCGATAGATCGGATCGACCAGCCCCGAAAAACAGCTTTCTATGAGCGCGCGAGCTTCCTCCGGAGTTAGTCGCTCATTGAGATTCGTGTAGCCTGCCATGTCCAGAAACAATACGGTGACGTCGCGAGGCCGAGCGTCAAGTTTGGGGGATTTTGGGTTCGCCGATATCTCCTCACGGACCACATTCGGAGCGAATTTCTCGAACTGCGATTTCGCGGCCTCAAGGAGCGCGATCTTGCGTGCCGCTTCTGTGAGCTCCGCGTTGCGGACCCGAAGCGCGCGGCTGGTTTGCTCGTTTCGTAGGGTCGAGGCCAGGTTGCCGGCGAGAGTTCTGAGCGCCCCGACGACGGAGAATGAAAATGCGGCCGGATTGGAGAAGTGCTCCAGATAGAGAAGCCCGAAGACCTCGTCCTTGCGCTGAACTGGAAGGCAGCAGACCGCGCTCGGGCGGCGGGCCGCCAACCGGCTGCAGTTCGAAAAACGCTGGTCGGCGGCCAGATTGCCCCAAAGGCCTTCACCAGTGGCCGCGACGTAGCTCAGCACCAACGGCGATGCAGAATCGAGTAGTTCCGGCGAGAGGCCGGCTTGAGCCGGTTCTTTCAGGCCGTGCGCTTCCGCGTCGATCGTCACCGACTGGTTCTCGACGCTCGCATAGACCGCAAAATCGGCGCCAGAGACGCGACCTGCAAGCAAGGGTAAGCAGGATCGGCAGCAATTCGTTCGGATCGGAGACGGAAAGCAACGCGCCGCCAGCGAAATCCGCCGCTCCACGCGCGGACGCGATGGCCTCCGTCTCGCCGGGGAGAGGAAACAGCTCCGGAATCTCGAACTCGAGGGCGCGAACTTTCGCCAGAGCGCCCCAGCCCTCGTAGAGTTCGCGCGCCTTGACAGCGTAACCCTGGGCCGCGGCCTGTGATCCCAGCCGAAGAAAGTGCCGCGCGGCGGCTTCGTTGCCTAGTGCGGCGATATGCGGCATCCCGGACACGTGCGCCGCCCGGATCGCTTCTTCGTAGAGCGCGATAGCGGACGCGCTCGCCTGCAGCGAAGCGCGCTCCGCGCGCAAAAGCGCAAGTCGTGCAGAAAACGTGTCCGACCCGGCGGCCGCCCAGCGGCCGAGGCGACGGACCATGCGTCGCAGCGCCAAGTCGACGCGCCAAGTCGATCCGCCGGATTGTCGCGCCGTGGCGGCCAAGGCCAATCCGTAATAAAAGGCGTGCTCGATTTCGACCAGGTGCCCGGGTGACCGCCACAAGATCTTTTCGGCTGCTTGTCCGGCAGCCGCCGAGCCGGCGACGTCGCCGGCGAAATAGAGAAACTGGCACAGCATGACGCGCCGGTAGCACTCGCTGATCTGGTTTCCGCGCTGGCTTCCTGCGCCCGGCCTTAGAGCCGCGGGAACCTCGGCTCGCAGCGCGGCCGGACCGCGCAGCGCGACGACGACGTCCCGCCATTTCTCAATCGTGTCGATAGAATAACCTTCGCGGCTGCGCCGGATCAGATCCTCGCCCCACCGGATCAGGTCTTCGAGCTCGCCGAGCGGCGCGCCCCGCGCGAGCCCGTGAGACATCAGTCCCAAAATGTGAAAGTTGGCGAACAGCATGTCGCCGCATTGCCTCGCCAGTTCGTATCCGCGCCGCAGCAGCGGCTCATCGTCGATGAGCTTTCCGGCCCAGAACCGGACAAAGGCCGCATGAATAAGCAGGACCTGGTTTTCGATGTACGGGTCGTTGCCCATTGCCGCGTTTTGCGCGGCGAGCTCCCCAAACCGGAATCCGGCCCGCCGCGCGCCAAGAAACGCGCTCACGCCCAGTCCGTAGAGCGCTTCGCCGATCGGGGTGCTTCGTGCGCGCCCGCTCGACAGCGAGAGGCCGAGAATCTTCAGGCCTCCGGCCAGCATTAGCTCCGGAGCGCCTCGGACGCGATCCCATCCGCAGACTGAAGGCGCTGCCACTATCGACCGACCCGACGACACGCGCGGCCATCGACCTCATCGCGTCCGTGCTCGTGGCGGCCTACCAGGTCGGACGGACACGCGCGCGAATTCGAGGACCGCAGCCGCCACGGCCGACGAACGGCTGAGCGGCATCCGCACCCCGAATTTCGAAAGGCCCCTAGCCGCGGCGCGCAGCGCGCCGGAGTAGTTTTCGGCCTGCGTCTCGATGATTACCTGGAGCCGATGGAAATATGCGGCGTCGAGCAGGCCGGGAGAATGGTTCAGGGCATCGCTAAACAGGCGGTCGGTGGTTTCCAAGTCGCCGCAAGCGAAGGCGCAATAGATTTTCTCCTCGGTGATCCGCACGCACCGGGTGCGCGCGCTCCGCCAGGGGTCGTCGGGCAGGAGGTTCGCGGCGCGGTCGAGATGGCGCGCCGCCTCCGTGAAATCGAGTCTGCAACGAGCGTCGACGCTAACGAGAGTTTCGCGCTCGGCAAGGCGGCGGCGGCCGTCAGTGTCGAGCGTCTTGGCGGGATAATCCGCAAGGCAATCGGTGATGATGAAATCGTGCCGGTGGAGCGAAGCCTCGTCGCGTTGCGACAGAAGCTTCAAGCCGATCCTGTGGCGAAGGTCGGCCCGTTCGCTTTGGGGCGCGTCGTGGATCGCGGCGAGGCGCACGTGATCGTGGGTGAACCGCCATCGCCTCGTCGACCCGTCGCTTTCGGCCGGCAGGATCAGTCCCGACGCAGCTAGGGCAGTCAGCAAATCCTCCACCCCGACGCTCGCCCGGTCGAGAACGACAGCGATCTCGCTTGCGTCGAACGCCTCCGCAAGGCCGGCCGCGGCGCGAACGGCCTCCCGCAACTCCAGGTCGAGCCCCGCGATGCGCTCGGCGATGAGCGCAAGCACGTTGTCGCTCATCGCGTGATTACTCCCAGCGCCGCCTGACCATCGCCACATCCCGGCGTCCGCGTCCCAGGAGATCCCGCCTCTTGAGGCCATGAGGTGCAGGATCTGCGTCACATGGAGCGGATTGCCGCCCGACAGGGTATGGAGCTGAGCCGCGAGGTCGTCCGCGCTGGCCATGCGGTGATCGAAGGTGCGGCCGAGAATTCGCCGCGATTCCCGCCACCGGCATCGGTCCCAGGTCGATTTTGCGCAGGCCCGAGATGACCGGAGGCGGCGGCGCGCCGGGCGTCGCGCGAACGATCAGGATCAGCATCGCCGGCACCGCGGCGACGTCGCTGACCAGCCGCTCGATGGCCCGCAGGGAATTTTCGTCCAGCCATTGCAGGTCGTCGAAGATCAGGCACAGGCCGCCGCTCGCCTGCGCGGCACCGCACAGGAATCGGCTGACCGCCAGTGCTAGTCGCTGCTGCTCCCGAGCCGAGACAATGCGCGTGGGCCTTCTGAGTGAAGCCGAGCATCGGGCGGGCTTCCGGGACCGCCGCGACGAAGAATTCCGCATCGCCCCCAACGCGGCCGGGGGGGCAGTAAGGCGTGAGCCATCCGGGTTTGCTCCCTTTTCTCCTCCAATGCACATCCAGCGTATCCCGAGGCTATATCCCAAGTATATCTCCTCAATGAAACTATATGCCTTCTGCACACTTCATCTATGCAGTATTGTCGAACTATATTTTTTCGGCTAATACTTGGGCTATACGTGCACTGTACTGACCATTTACTGGATCCTTGAAACGGCCGCCTCCGGGAGCCTCCGGGAGCCCTCCAAAGCCGGCGAGCGCGTCGCTAACATGGAAAGCAATACCAGCGCCCGCAGCGTGAAATCTGGCGAGGTCCCGGCCCGTCGCTGACATTGAAAACAATGCCAACATTCTGAGCGTGAAATCTGGCCTCGCGCGTCTCGTTCGGCAAAACCGAACCTTAGCCGGCATGGGTCCTTGCGTTCATCTTCGCGTGGCAGTGGCGATGTCTTTTGGCTCGCTAATTTTCATCTTCATTAAGCCTCAGCGCTGCCGTTTTTACTCGCTGTTACTCATGCTAGTCTTGGCTATACTGTCGGTCGCCCCGGCTTCTGGAAAGCCAGGACATGCTCCCAGTTGGCGCCGCCGAGCTGCGCAATTCGACGGATATTTGCGGCCACAGACGCCGGCGTCGAAATCCTCCAGCGCCTTGCGGGCCAGGTCCGCGTCCCTCGCCCGGTAGATCGCCTTGAGTTCGGCGGCGACCCGCACCGCGAAGTGTCGCCTCATGCACCATGGCCGCTGCCTCGTGCGTGCGCGCGAGCTTGGCCGCGCTGCGCTGATGGTGCTGGACGCGCTGACGTATCGCTTCCACGGGCCTAGCGGGACGGTGTTCCCGTCGCTGGCCACATTGGCGGCTGCAGCTGGCGTAGCGAGGTCGACGGCAGCGCTGGCGGTCCAGGAACTAGAACGGCTGGGCCTACTGACATGGGTCCACCGCTTGCGAGAAGGCGGACTTCGAGCAAGCGGCGCAGATAGCGGGGCTATCGCTGTCGGCTTCAATTCGTCGATTGATGCGCAACGGCGCCCGCGAGGAACTTGCCAAGATCGCGCGGCGGCCGTCTTACAACGGCGACGCCAATTGACGAGCCGGACGCAGCTTTATCGCCAGCTTCAACTTCGAACGCCGATCAGGACGCCGGCATCGACGAACTCGCCCTGCCGCTGGTTGCGCCAAGCCGCCTAGGCCGTTCCTCGGCCTTGCCCTGAGGCTACGCCGTCGCAGCTAACGCCGTTTCCGGCGTCGCTCTTCCACGAATGCCATCTTTCAGGCGGTCGAGCGCGCATTCCAGTAAGAAATTAAACTCTCAAATTCGGTGATCCTGGCCGAAAATCGGACTTTGAACATTGCACGGCCCCCGGCAAGCCGATAGGCGTTCGAATTCCTCAAGACCCGCCACCGCCAGCCGTCGCCCCGATCGGAGTGCACTCTGACCCTTCGTCCGCCATCAAGCGGATTTGCACGCTGGTTTCACGTTCGAGCGATTGAGCCGGGCCCGGTAAGTCTCTGAGGGAAAAAGGGCCTGAATCGCGCGAAAAGGTGCGCTCAAAAAAGGGGGCAGGCGGTTTGCCGCCCGTGCGAAAATCAAAACATTTGGGACGGATGGAGGTTATGCGACTTTACGTTTACATGCATCAAAGATGCCATTGTTGGAGCAGTTCGGAAATCCCCATACAAATAGCTGCCGCAGCACTCAGCCACGATTGACGCTTTAGTTGCAGAAGAACTTCGTCCGCCTCCGGACTGGGCCGACCACCTCCAACTCCTGCGGCAATCCAAATTGTGCGAGGGAATCGGGCGATTGCGGCTAAGAACCAAATCAGGGCTGAGAGGAACGCAAAGGCGCTTGACCATGTCATCTGTTTGTCCGAGGGGTGGCTTCCTCTACCACGCGGCAGACCACAGGCGCTTACCTTCCTGTGCCCCGTCCGCCTCATGCTCCGCAACTATGCATCCCCACATGATGTTCCCGGCCAAACTCTCACGGTTGTAATAATCGCCCTCTGCTCGGCCGCTTTCAGCGGCGGGCGCACTCTCAGCAAGATCGGGCCTAGCTGAGCCAAACGATGTTAGTCACCCAAGTTTATTGAAGCGAGGCATATCTTTCTCAGCGGGCAACGTCCACATGTTACTCGTCATTGGGTAGATCGAGTAATGCATTACATCCAGACGATCCTGCATTTACCCATTTAGTTATTTAACACCCTGTGTTTCGGATAACGCCGAAGGAAGTAACATTGTTTTCTTGGTTTCCTGATAAACCTTGTATGATCCAGCAAGTTAGGGGCCTAAATGAAACATATTTTCATTTTGAACTATTCCCAGGCCCTAATGCAGCCACTATAATGTCAGATGGCGCTAGGTTTATCTTGCTAAATGGTGCAACTAGCGCTCAGTAAGCGGAAATTCAACGCCAACTGCAACAACTCTATGCCAACCTGCGAAACAGAACACATTCCTGGTTCGACTATGATTATCACTAGCGGGATCTATCACAATAGCTAACACAGGTGGAATAGACAGACAATTAATGGCACTCTCTTATATCCGCGATAACTTCTGTCCTGGATTACCGGACGCACCGACCCCCCCCATACTAAAGCGGGGTCTGTTGGTTTCGCCCGCCTCAACCTCGCCCGCCTCCTCGACCCCGTCGATTGCCTCGTCTTGAGGAATTGCTTAGGTGCAATCGGATCGACGGGCTCTGGTTACGGGAACTGCCCCAGGCCGAGCGCGCCGGCAACGATGAGGCTGTCTGAGGGCTGACACCGATGGACAATTGGCTCGAACGGCTGAAAGCATTCAAGTTCCTGGAAATTGTTGAGAGACGCCGCCTACAGCACCCTACTGCGTAGTCGACGGCAAGAACTTCATAGGCGCATCGTGTTCGTGCTGCGGCAAGACTTTCCAAATCTGGTAGTCACTCAGCCAGAGCTACTTGCGCAGCATTGTTCTGAGGGCGGCATGATCTTCGACGCGGTGGAATACTATCTTGTGGCCTCGCAGCGCGCGACCGCGACGTTAAACACTGTAGAAGCCAGCGCGCACCTTAAGCGCGGCCGGTCGCTGGTCGACCAACTTCCACCTTCGGAACCGCGCAAGGTTGAACTTCTCCAACGATTTGTGGTGAGCGGGTGGTGGTTTTCGTGAAAAAAAACGAGGGAGGCAAGAAATGCGCGAGTTCGATAACAAGGTCGCTTTCGTAACCGGCGCGGCCAGCGGCATCGGCCTTTCACTTGCGCGCGCCTTTGGTCGCGCGAACATGCGGGTGATGTTGGCGGATATTGAGACAGATGCGCTCAACTCCGCCGTAGCCGAACTCCGGGGCAGTGGGATCGACGCGAGAGGGGTCGAATGCGACGTGGCCGATTACAATTCTGTCCAGCGGGCTGCAGAGGAAACTTTAGCTGCTTTTGGGAAAATACATCTCGTCTGCAACAATGCCGGTGTTGTTGCCGGTGGACCAATGGAGCTCATCACCTTGGGTGATTGGAACTGGGTGCTGGGCGTCGAGCTGATGAGCAACATATACTCCATTAAGGCGTTCCTGCCGCACATTAAACAGCAGGGCGAAGGCGGTCACATCGTGTCAGTGGCCTCAATGTCTGGATTCATGTGCGCCCCTGGGGTTGGTCCTCACAGCGTCGCCAAATTTGGCGTTAGAGCGCTTTCGGAAACGCTCGCGGCGGAACTCGCAGGCTCGCCAATTGGTGTGAGCATGGTCTGCTGCTCATTTGTTCGCACCCGAATAGACAGTAGCGCGCGTAATCGTCCGGAACGCTACGGGCAAAGCACACAAACTTCCGCCGATGCTGAAGCCCAGATTGCCGCTTTGGTTCGTTCAGGTAGGGAGCCGGACGAAATCGCAGAAAAGACCATGCGCGGAATAAGGGACAATGAACTGTATATTTTTACGCACCCAGAGTTGCGAGGCGCTCTCGAAGACCAATCTCAGCGAATACTCGCGGCTTATCCAAAAATGTGAGTGTCAACGGCGGCTTTATAAAGGTGGCTCACGCCCTGCAAGCGCAACGCGCCTCTATGAGCCTCTGACCGGGTCGGACGCCGCCGTGATTTCTGGGAGCAAAAGCGGCCCTTTGTTGGCATGCAGATTGTTCGTGCGGGTAACTTTACTCCGTGACGCTCAGGAGTCTCCTTGCCCTCGTCGCGACCTTCGAACGTTTCGCCCTCGCGATGGAATGGCGGCTATGGCGCGGACTCCGGTCCTTCCCAAGGCGACTCCTGTAGGCGCGCAATCCGCCCAATTGAAGCGTCCAAGGCCGCGATCCGCAACCGGTGCTTAACGTCAACTCCAGCCGTCCGCTGCGCGAAAAAAGCAGCCGTTCCCCGGCGGCTTGGCGAACCGATCAAATTGACCGAGGCTCTTTGAAGATTCGATGCTATCTTCGCCATGTAATTCGGTGTTAGTTTTGCTTATGGCCGATGAATTTGCCGAAGCCCTAGGGCAATTTTGCTCGGAACTTCTCCATAACGGAGGCGCGCGTTCGATCCGTACTTTATCACGTAATGCAGGTCATGCCAAACATTGGAAACGCCGCGCTCTCCAGCGTCAAGATTAACGGGATGATGACCATTATTACGAAGCTAAGCGACGCGCAACAGTGGCCGGCTGAAAAGAAACAGAATGGACATATATTCAATCTCAACTTGGCATCATTGCTACGTTGAGAAACCATATCTTACACTACGGGGCGTATAAACTTGGCGATGATTACGTCGTCTCAAACCAACGAGTAATCCATATTCCGAAGCACCTTTCCGCAATTAAAATATCTCGCCAAACATTGTTGGACGCCTCGGACGATTTGGCGCAAGCCGGTGCTCGAATCAATCTTCGTTTCCATATCCAGCGTCCTACAGACACACGTTGAGCATCTGAAGAAGGCTCTACCTTCCTCATGGCGCTATAAACAGCCTCCACAAGCATGGAGTCAGGAAAGACGCCGAATAGCCTCCAAAACCGAAGTCCCGGCAGAACCATCTCCGGGGTCACAATCACGCCGGAGATCAGCGCGAGCCGAAGAAGCCGCCCCGCGCCTAGAGCGTCGTTCTCCGCTCCATGAAGCTTCTTCATGTCGGAGCCGACGTGATACAGGCACCCTAAAAGCGCATATACGATAAAATCAAGCTTGAATACAAAATCCAACATTCCCCAGCTGTTTTATCTTAGCCTTGGCCGGGGGCGAGCCCGTCAAGAGGGCCTCAAACTGAGACACTACCATCGACCCCCATATTGCGACGCGCGCCGGCTCCTCGCCTATCAACCCGAGGCGGGCGAAACCAAAACAGACCCGCGCTATTCTGGCTTCCAGAAGCCTGGCCGGCAGTATAGTTAAGACTAGCATGAATAACATCGAGTAACATGTCCCAGCGTTAAGGCTTAATGAAGATGAAAATTAGCGAGCCAAAAGACATCGCCACTGCCACGCGAAGTGAAGCAAGGACCCATGCCGGCTAAGGTTCGGTTTTGCCGAACGAGACGCGCGAGGCCAGATTTCACGCTCAGAATGTTGGCATTGTTTTCAATGTCAGCGACGGGCCGGGAACCTCGCCAGATTTCACGCTGCGACGCGCTCGCCGGCTTTGAGGAGGGCTCCCGGAGGCTCCGGAGGCGGCCGTTTCAAGGACCCAGTAAATGGTCAGTACAGTGCACGTATAGCCCAAGTATTAGCCGAAGAAATATAGTTCGACAATACTGCATAGATGAAGTGTGCAGAAGGGCATATAGTTTCATTGAGGAGATATACTTGGGATATAGCCTCGGTAATACGCTGGATGTGCATTGGAGGAGAAAAGGGAGCAAACCCGGATGGCTCACGCCTTACTGCCCCCCTCCCAACGCGGCCCGGACTACGGCTCCGATGCGCGCCGCTTCCTCGCATCTCCTGATCTCTCTCTCTCCTGCTTGTATGTACTGTAGCATCTCTCTGTAGGCTGGTAAGCATATAGATAGTATTAGTAATTGTATCGTTCGTCTGTCATCTAGTAGTAGGTCTCGTAGTAGTCTGTAGTTGGCTGGTCGGGCGGGTGGAGCACGTCTGTAGTTACCTGGTGTCTGTCTGGCATAGTAACATAGGCAGCTGAGACAGTAGTAGGTAGACAGTGGGTACATAGGTGGCGGCGTCTGGTCTGTGGTTGAGGGAGGCGGCTGAGTGACTGGTCTCTGTCTGTCATTGGTACTGTGGTGACTGTATGTATACTGGTGTCTGTAGGTATGTGTTTTTTAGAGAGAGGAAGAGAGAGAGAGAGAGAGAGAGGGAGGGAGGTTGTTTTGTTTGTTTTGTTTGTTTGTTGGAGAGAGAGGAGGGAGGGAGGGAGGGTGGAGAGAGGAGGTGTTTTTTTTTTTTTTTTTTTTGTTTTTGAGAGGAT
>CAWETN010000004.1:0-43414 GCA_963812075.1 uncultured Alphaproteobacteria bacterium | reverse complement strand
AGGCCGGAGAACGCCGGCACGGAATCAACGTCGCCATTGTCCGGCACCGAGGCGGCCAGCGTCTCGATCTCGGCGCTGCTGCGTATCACCCCCAGGTTGTCGCGCAGCCACTGCACCAGGGCGCCGGTGATGGCAATCGAACCTTCCAGTGCGTAGCAGGGCTCTTGCTCACCGAGCTGCCATGCCACGGTGGTGATCAGACGCTGTCGGACGGCACGCGGTCGACGCCCGTGTTCATCAGCAGGAAGCACCCCGTGCCATAGGTGTTCTTGACCTCGCCCGGCATAAAGCAGCCCTGACCCATCAGCGCCGCCTGCTGATCGCCGCAATGCCGGCGATGGGCACCGCTTCTCGATCGCGCCTGCCACGGCTGGACGACGGCACGATCTCCGGCAGCACCCGGCGCGCGGGAATATCGAACGCGGCAGCAGCGCATCATCCCATGCAAGCGTGGGAAGGCCGAACGGCTGCGGTGCGGCTGCGCGTTGCTGACGTCCGTGATGGGCCGCCGCTCAAGTTCCACAGCAGCCAGCTGTCGATCGTGCCGAACGCAAGCTCAGCGGGTGGGCGCGGCCGCGCGCATCGGCTACATTTTCGAGCAACCAGCGCAGTTTGGGCGCGGAGAAGTAGCTGGCGAGCAGCAGGCCCGTGCGCGCACGGAAGCGGTCCTGGCCGCCGTCGCGCCCGTAGTCCGCCGCCAACGGAGCGACGCGCCTGTCCTGCCAGACGAGGGCGTTTCCACCGAGCTGGCCGGTGGGGCGGTCCCACACCACGTCGTCTCGCTTTGGTGATTCCGATCGCGGCGAGATCATGGTGTGCCCGCCTGGCGCTGGGCGTGCGATGGCCATCGCCGACTGCGTGGCGCCAGATCTGCGCGGGTCGTGCTCCACCCAGCCGGGTGCGGATAGTTCTGCATGTGGCCGAATCTGCGCGCTGGCAATGGTCCCGCCGCTGCCGGTCGATACCATGGCGCGTGTGCTGGTCGTGCCCTGATCATGGCACCGATGAAGCGGGTCATGGCTTGCGGACCATGCCGGGACGCGCGTTGATAGGCAATCACAGCAGCAGAACACGGAGGCGCCGGATGTGGGCCGCTACACCGACCGCATCACCGCCATCGTCACCGGCGGCGCGTCCGGCATCGGTGCCGGCATTGCCGCACGCCTGGCCGCCGACGGCGCGCGCGTCAGCCTGGGGATCGCGACGAGGCCGCGCTTGCCGGCGCGGCGGCGGCGCACAAGGCCGCGGTCGATGTCACCGACGCCGAATGCGGTGGCACGCGCCGCCGCGGGGACACCGAGGCCGCACTTGGCCGCGTCGATATCCTGGTTGCTTCGGCCGGCATCACCGATCCCAACCTGTCGGTGCGGGATTACCCGGTTGCCGAGTGGGACCGCGTGATCGACGTCAACCTCAACGGCGTGTTCTACTGCAACCGCGCGGTGGTGCCGCACATGCTGCGCAACGGCTATGGCCGCATCGTCAACATCGCCTCGATCGCCGGCAAGGAAGGCAACCCCAACGCCGCTGCCTATTCCGCCTCCAAGGCGGGCGTGATCGGGCTCACCAAGTCACTCGGCAAGGAGCTCGCCAGGACCGACATCCGGGTCAACTGCGTCACCCCTGCCGCGGTCCGCACACCGCTGTTCGCGCAGATGACGCAGGAGCATATCGACTTCATGCTGTCGAAGATCCCCATCGGCCGCTTCGGCGAAATCGACGAGATCGCCGCGCTGGTGTGCTGGCTGGCGAGCGAGGAATGCAGCTTCTCCACCGGCGGCGTGTTCGACATCTCGGGCGGCCGCGCGACCTACTGAACGGGGGCAAAACACATGGACAGCGAAACGCTCGCCTTCACGCCTGCGGTGCAGCTCGCCGGAATGATCCGGCAGAAGCAGCTGTCGCCGGTCGAGCTGATGACCGCGCTGCTCGCGCGCATCGAGGCGCTGAACCCGCGCGTCAACGCCTTCGCCCACCTCGCCGCCGATGCCGCGATGGACGCCGCGAAGCGCGCCGAGGCGGCGCTGATGCGGGGCAGCCGCATCGGCCGGCTGCACGGTGTGCCAGTGACCATCAAGGACCTGGCGATCACCCGCGACATGCCGACGCAGATGGGCAGCCACATCTTCGCCGGCAACCAGCCAGCCGAGGACACGCCGATCGTGCCACGTCTCCGCGACGAAGGCGCGATCATCCTAGGCAAGACCACGACGTCGGAGTTCGGCTGGACCGGCGTCAGCCGCTCGCCGCTGACCGGCATCACGCACAATCCGTGGAAGCACGGCTTCAACGCCGGTGCCTCGTCCGCTGGCGCGGGTGCCGCGGCGGCGGCAGGGTTCGGGCCGCTGCACCAGGGCAGCGACGGCGCCGGCTCGATCCGCATGCCGTCGCACTTCTGCGGCGTGTTCGGGCTGAAGCCGAGCTTCGGCCGCGTGCCGTACTATCCGGTGGGCGCCGGCGACTACACCTCGCACATGGGCCCGATGACGCGCACCGTCGCCGACAGCGCGCTGATGCTGAGTGTGATCGCCGGACCGCACCCGCTCGATCACACGACCTGCGAGGCGGGACCAGCGGACTATCTCGGCCGCCTGGGCGAAGGCGTGCGCGGCCGGCGCATCGCCTACAGTCCCGATCTCGGCCTTGCGCGCGTCGACCCGGATGTCGCGGCGCTGGCAAAGGCCGCCGCGGCACGCTTCAGTGAACTCGGCGCCACGGTCGAGGAAGTGAAGACGCCGTGGGCCGCGCCAGGCCCCGAACTGATCCGCTTCTTCTGGGCCGCGCACCAGACGCATCTGGTGCAGCACCTGGAGAAATGGGAAGCGCGGATGGACCCCGGACTGGTCGCCTGCATCAAGGCAGGACGCGACTTCCGCGTGTCGGAGTATCAGGCGATGCGGACCCGCAAGATGACCTACATCGCCGCGATCCATCGCTGGTTCGAGGACTGGGACTTCCTGCTCACGCCTGCGGTTTCGGTTGCCGCGTTCCCCGCCGAACGGCTGATGCCGCAGCACTGGCCGCAGCACGACTGGGACTGGCTGTCGTGGGCGGAGTTCTCCTACCCGTTCAACATGTCCTGGAACCCCGCCGCGAGCGTGCCGTGCGGCTTCACCGCCGAGGGCCTGCCGGTCGGCCTGCAGATCGTCGGCCGGCGCTTCGACGATCTCGGCGTGCTGCAGGCATCGGCGGCGTTCGAGCAGACGCAGCCCTGGGCGGACAGGCGGCCCGCGCTGGCATGAGCGAGGCGATCAACGCCTTCCTGCTTGGCCTGCCGGCGCTGTTCTCCATCGTGAACCCGATCAGCGGCGCGTTCATTTTCGGGTCGGTGACCGAGGATCGCTCCACGGAAGAGCGCGCGAACATGGCGCGCAAGGTCGCCGTCTATTCGTTCGTGGTCATGATGGTGGCGCTGTGGGCGGGCGCGCTCGTCCTGGCGTTCTTCGGTGTCACCCTTGCGGCGCTGCGCGTCGCCGGCGGCTTCGTGGTCGCATTGACCGCGTGGGAACTGCTGAACCGGCCGGAGCATCGCGAGGCACGCAAGCAGGAGCAGGCACTGCCTGCGACCGTGACCGAGGACATCGCACTATTTCCGATGACCATTCCCATTACCACGGGTCCGGGCACGATGGCGGTCGCAGTGGCGCTTAGTGCCAGCCGCCCGCGCGACCCCCAGATGTTTGCATTTTTCGTCATCGGCATGAGCGCCGCGGCCGCCGCACTGGCGCTGGCGATCTGGATCACCTACCGTTTCTCCGATCGTATCGCGCGCCTGATGGGGCCAGGGGGCAGCCGTACCGTCACACGGCTTTCGGCCTTTCTGCTGCTCTGCATCGGCGTACAGATTCTGATCACCGGTGTCGTGGACGTGTTTGAGCCGTTGCTGCGGCAGCACTGATCGGCGTCGGTGTAACCATAACCAAGGAGGGCAACAGCCATGGCATTCTCGATGTTCCAGGCCACCATACCGATCTGCGTGCAGATCCTCGGCAGCACGGCAGCCGTGATCGACAAGGCGGCAGCGCATTGCGCAGAGAAGAAGTACGACGAGGCCGCACTGCTGTCCGACCGGCTGTTCCCGGACATGTTCACGCTGGCGCGGCAGTTCCGCCAGGTCAGCGACTTCGGTCGCAACATCCCGGGCCGGCTGGCCGGCGGTGCTCTGCCCGACTTCCCGGCGGCCGATGCGACATCGTTCGCCGAGGCGAAGGCGCGGATCGAAAAGTCGCTCGACTACGTGAAGGGTTTCACGCCGGCGCAGATCGACGGCTCCGAGGACAAGGACATCACCTGGACCGCCGGCCAGCGGCAGATGTCGTTCAAGGGCCGCGCCTACCTGCTGCATTTTGGGCTGCCGAACTTCTTCTTCCACGCGACGACGGCCTACAACATCCTGCGGCACCGTGGCGTCGAGCTGGGCAAGCGTGACTTCCTCGGGTCATTCTGAGCCTGCGGACGAATGACCTGCTGCAACTGACCGCGACCCCGGCACCGTCATGGCAGGGCCTGGCCCTGCCATCCACGGCATCCGCTGCAGCGGGCCGGAAAAGACCGCCTTCCGCCATGACGTGGATTGAGGTGCTCTGTCCGGGGCTTCGTATGCAGGCCTGGCCGCTGCTTCCCCGTCACCACTTCGTCGCAATCGCGGTGGCGATGACGCGGTTGAGCGCGGCCAAATCCATCGGATGATCGGTTTCATTGGCGACCGACACGACCAGGCGGTGGCCGCGCAGGATGAAGATGCGCTGGTCTGATGCACCTGACGCCCAGGCCGTGTCCGCCGGCAGATCCGGGAAACTACGGTCGGCGTTGCTGCGGAAGCACGCCGCATAGCTGCTGCCGGCATGCGTCGGTGCCAGCGCATAGTCCACCCAGCCGCGCGGCAGCAACCGCTCGCCGCTCCACACGCCGTCCTGAAGGTAGAGCACGCCCAGCTTCGCGTAGTCGCGCAGCGTGGCGAAGCCGGAACCCGAGGCGATGAAGTTGCCCGTGTAGTCCGCCGAATGCTGATACGTGCCCATGCCCAGCCGGTCGGCGAGCAGTCCGTACACCGTGGCGTGGTAGGCCAGTGCACGACTTTCGATGCGCTCGCGGATGATCGCGCCGAGGACGTTGATGCCGGCGTTGATGTAGCGGTAGACCGATCCGGGGACGGTCGCGACGATGGAGCGCTGTGCCGCATCGAAAGCATCGGCGGCGTCCTGGTAGACGGCACTGTTCTCGAAGCCGATGCTGGCCTGGCCACGCGCGCCTACCACGGGAAAGCCCAGGCCCGAGCGCATGCGCAGCAAATGATCGAGCGTGATCAGATGATGGATCGACCGGGGGTCGCGCCATAGCGGCGCCGGTGCCGGGTCGTACACCGAGCCGAGCCAGCCTTCATGGATCAGCCGCCCGATCAACGTGCAGGTGACGGCCTTGGTCATCGACCAACTCGGCGTGGCGCGGTCGGGCGCACCGAACGCGCTGTAGCGCTCGACCAGCACCTGATCCGGCGACGCGATCAGGATGCCATAGATGCCCGGTGAGTTGGCGAACAGCGCGTTGAGCGCCGCGGTCAGCTTGACCGATGGCGGCTCCGGACGCTCGACACCGTCGCCGCCCGGCCATGCCCTCGCCGGGTCGGCGGCACGGCGCGGCAACGGCGCGGGATCGAATGCCGGTGCATCGCGCGAGCCGAGCAGGATGCCGCCATAGCCCGGGCGCGCAATGGCCGAGCCGGAGAGGCGCTCGCCGAAGCTTGGATCGCTCCAGTGCACCGTGACCTGACGGTTCGCATCATTGGTCTCGATCATCAAGCGGCCGGTGCGGTGGGCCGCCTGCAACTCCGCCTCACTGCCGGACGCCTCGCGCGGCGCCGACAGGCCACCGGGATGCGCGATCGGACGCCAGCGGAAATGCCTCTCGGCAGTGCCGCGATCGAGCCCGGTCACATACATCATGTCGACGAAGCGCTTGGCGGCGAAATTCACCGTGCGCTGGCGCATCGCGCGGGGCGAGGCGTCGTACACCACCGGGTCGGGCAAACCATCGAAGACCAGCGGACGCGTCGTGTCGAACGTGGAGTCGACCGGCTTCGGCGCCGCGTCGCTCACTTCGCGGGCTCCGGCTCGCGCGCGCCGACCGGCACCGCGAAGTACCGGCTCTTCATGCCTTTCTGATTTTCGTAGAGCGAGCCTTGCAATTTCGCCGGCGGCAGCGGCAACCGGACCGGCACGTGCTCAAGCCGCGGTTCGCGATGCACGCCGCTCACCATCAGGTCCTTGAACGTCTCGATTCCCGCGGGGAAGCCGAGTAGCGGCCATGCATCGGCGGTGCGGAACTGGAACAGCAGCAGGCGGCGATCGCTGTCGGAAACGTTCGGCGCCGAGCCGTGGATCGCGCGCACGTGGTGTATGGTGATCGAACCGGCCTTGCCGGTCAGCGGGATCGCCGCGCCGTAGTCGACCTCGCGGTTCTCTGGATCCATCGCACCGCAGAACACGCCATCGGCATGGTGGTCGTGGATCGGGCCGCGATGGCTGCCGGGCACGATCATCAACGGACCGTTCGCCATCCCCATGTCGTCGAACATCACGCCGACCGCGGCGAGGTCATCGTTGGTGTGCGGGTAGAAAGCCCAGTCCTGGTGCCACTCCACCGGCGCGCCGAACCCGGCGCACTTCAGGTTGAGCTTGGCGGTATCGAAACGGATGTCCGGGCCCCAAAGGTCCTGCAACACCGCGACGATCTTCGGATGGCGCACCAGGCGCGCGTATTCCGGGTGGTGCAGGTGTGCCGTCTTGATGCGGCGGACGCGCGGGTTGTCCGGCGTGTGGCTGTCTTCGAGATCGTAGATCTCGTTGTGCGCGGTGACGCCGCGCGCCCGTTCGACAAACTCCTCGGTGACACGGCGCAGGCGCAGGATTTCATCGGCGCTCAGGATGTCGGGAACGACGATGGCGCCAATGTCATGGTACTGGTCGATCTGGGTCTGGGTGAGCATTGCGGTCCCTCCGGGACACGCAGAGTAGCGCCTTCCTTTTCCGCTGTCATTGCGGTGGGGTTGCACCTATCCTGGTGCAATGCTTGCCATGATCACCGGCGCCGGCAGCGGGCTCGGTCACGCCACCGCGCTCGCGCTTGCGGCGCGCGGCTGCACGCTCGCACTGGTCGACATCGATGCCGCCGCGGTGCAGGAAGTTGCGCGCTCATGCCGCGCGGCACGGGTGATCGTGCAGGACCTGACGGCGCCTGGCGGCGCTGAAGCCGCGGTCGCGCGCAGCATCGCCTCCATCGGCGGGCTCGACATCGTGGTGAACAACGCCGGCTACGGCGCCGGCGAGGCGTTCCTCGACATGCGCGAGGCGACGTGGGACCGCACGCTCGATCTCAACCTGAAGGCGGTGGCGCTGATCTGCGCGGCGGCGGGACGGCACATGCGCGCGCGGGGCAAGGGACGCATCGTCAACGTCACCTCGCCCGCCTCGCGCATGGCGCTGCCGAACTACCTGGCGTATGCGGCGAGCAAGGCGGGCGTCGATGCGGTGACGCGTGGCGCCGCGGTCGCGCTGGCGCCGTTCGGGATCACGGTGAACAGCGTCGCGCCCGGCATGATGGACACCGCGATGCAGCGCATCACCGAACGCCAGCTTGCGGCAATCGAGGGGCGCAACGACATCGAGGTGTTCCTCGACGAGCGCACACGGCGCATACCGCTGGGGCGGCGGACCGACTGCGAGACGGTGGCCGGCATGATCGTCTGGCTGGCACTGGATGCGCCCGACTACATCACAGCCGAGAGGCTAAACGGGTCGGGTGGGCTGGACAAGGATTGACGCGCAGCATGTCGTGCGCTGGCAGCCCGCGAAGCCAACATGCCCTCGTTGCGGGTCGAGCCAACGCCGGCCCGCGATCGGCGGCGGATCTGTGCCGCATGACAATCCAAAGCTGCCCGGGGAGCCAACTGCCGGTCGGTGTGCCCAGCCGCCGCGATTCGTGCGACTAGTCCTGGCTTGCGCCGCCACGCACCTGCTGCACCAGTTCGACCATGATCCCATCCGGTCCACGGACAAACGCGAGGCGCGTGCCGGGATCGCGCGTCAGGGGTCCGATGGCGACATCCGCGCCCTTCGCGCGCAATTCATCGCAGGCGGCATCCACATCATCGACCGTCAGGCCGATGTGCTCCAGGCCATAGTACGGGAATTGCGGCGCAGCCCCGGTCGGATCATGCGGGTGCGTCGGCGCGATCAGCACCTTCTGCCCGCCGACCCTCATCGTGACACGCATCTGACCTGGATACAGCGTGCCGGGCGGATAGACGCTGCGCGTCACCTCGGCACCGAACATCGTCTCGAAGAACCGCCCGGTCGCATCGGGGTCCGGGCTGCGCAGGTGCACGTGATCATACCGGTAGGTCCGCATGGTCCGCCTCCTATCGCACGAACGAATAGCGGAACCGATCGCCGTCCGCCGTCACCCGCCCCACGGTCGGCGCAGGGAAATGGATCGGCAGGATCAGCGTTCCGGTGTCCGCCACCTGGCTGAGGAAGCGGCGACGTGAAACCGCTGCCTCGCTGGCGTCCCAGTCGAAGATCGTCGACCAATCAGGTTCGCGGCATTGCAGCGCGTGGTGCATCATGTCGCCGGTCACCGACGCGCGTTGCCCGCCCGAGTGGATGTTCACGCAGCAATGGCATGGCGAGTGGCCAGGTGTCGGCGTCAGCGACACCGTATCGTCGAGCGTATAGTCATCGTCCACCAGCAACGCCTGACCTGCGGCAACGATGGGCTCGCAGTTGAAGCGCCAGACGTTGCCTGGTGGCTGATCGCCACGCGCGGTGGCCGCTTCCCACGCCGCGTATTCGCGCTTGTGGAAGATGTACTTCGCCTTTGGGAAGGTCGGCACCCAGCGACCGTCGCGCAACACCGTGTTCCAGCCGCAGTGGTCGATGTGCAGATGGGTGCAGAACACGTAGTCTATGGTGTCGAACGTCAGGCCTGCGGCGCGGAAGCCATCCAGCCAGGGCTGCTTCGGGAAGTCCATGGGCGCGGGATAACCCTTGTCCTCGCCGGTGCAGGTATCCACCAGGATGGTGTGATGTGGCGTGCGGACGACGAACGTCTGGTAGGTGATCACCATGCGGTTCGACGCCGCGTCGTAGACCTCGGGATCCATCTCCGCGAGATAGCGGCGGCCAAGCCCGGCATCGTAGGCGGGGAACATATCCTCGGGCTGTCGCCACGGACCGTCGCGCTCGATGATGCTGGTGATGGTGACGTCGCCGATCTTCAGGCTGCGCATTGCAATTTCCCCTCCCTGTGGTCATCTCCCGCCACCCGTGCTCGGCTCCGCGGCCGATGGCCGTCACTGGTGGCCACGCTGCTGTCCCCGATTGCACAGCCTGTGCACTGCGATCGGGAAACGCCTCCTGGTCGCAGCACGCAGCTGCCGGCAGACGACCTCAGGCCGTCTTGGACCTGAGCTCGTCGAGCTGCATCCGCGCGCCGGCGACCATGCACGACAGGTCGGACGTCAGCATCACCATATCGAAGCCACGCTTCACCGCACCCGCCGCGAATGCTGCCCCGGCACAGTGCATCACGCACTTGATCCCGTGCCTGTGCGCGGCCTCGCGGATCCTGTCGCAGGTGGCGAGATGCAGCGGATCAGGGTTGTCGCCGCGCGGCGCCAGCCCCAGTGCAAACGACAGGTCGGCCGGCCCGATGTAGACGGCGTCGAGGCCGGGCGTGGCGCAGATGGCATCGAGATTGGCGATGCCTTCCTTCGTCTCGATCATGGCCATGATGACGATCTCGTCGTTGGCATGGGCCACATAGTCGGCGCCGCCGTAGTGCATGGCGCGGACCGGACCCGACGAGCGCATACCGACCGGCGGATAGCGGCACGCAGCCACCGCCATCGCGGCCTCCGCGGCGGTATTGACCAGCGGCACGATAATGCCATAGGCGCCAAGGTCCAAGGCCTTCATGATGGTCGCCGGCTCGTTCCAGGCAACCCGCACGACCGGGACGGTGTCAGTCTGCGAGATCGCCTGCAACATGGGCCCGACGTCCTTCATTTCAGCGGTGCCGTGCTGCAGGTCGACGCACAGGGCATCAAAACCCTGACGCGCCATCACCTCGGCCGTGAACCCATGCGACACGGAGAGCCAGCCCAGCGTCACGCATTGACCGGC
Organism: uncultured Alphaproteobacteria bacterium; assembly: GCA_963812075.1. GTDB lineage: Bacteria > Pseudomonadota > Alphaproteobacteria > Acetobacterales > Acetobacteraceae > JAMXLO01. The sequence goes on along the minus strand of CAWETN010000004.1, from coordinate 33,233 downwards.
TTGCCACATCTGCCTGATTCTGTTCGGTCGCATTGTCGCACCTCTGATGTTGCTCGTTGATCGCACGACCGGATCGGTCTCCTCTCAAACTCAGCCGCGCGCCTGGACCGATCGAGCCCGCACCGAGCCAGCTATACACAAGCGGGCCAGGACCCGACAGCCGTGTCCCTCGCTTTGCTGCCGGTCGACGCAGCCACCAAGCCGCGTCTGAGGCGCAAGGAGTTCAAGGTCGGAATGGGTCACCGTGGCGGCGTTCGCCACGCCACACGCAGCTCCGATACATCGAACACGTAGTGGTTTCGGTTGGTGGCGCCTCACAGGCGCCACGCCATTTGCGGACGCCGTCGCGCCCGGCACCTGGCGGATCGGTCTTCAGACTGTGACCTGAAGCGTCATCCACCCTCGATCTTCGGAATGAAGAACACCTCCGCCCCCGGCCTGATCGGGCGAAGGAAGTCGATCTCGTACAGCTCGCCGTCGATCGCCACCGTCGTCTCCTCCTCCAGCGTCTCCGCCAGGCCGGGGAACTTCCGGTCCATCTCGCGGATGACGCCGCGCAGGGTCTTCGCCGCCACCGCGAACTCCGCCACGCCGCCGGTGTAGCGGCGTGAGAAGCCGGTGGTGAAGACGACCCGCGCGGGCGCCTCGCTCATCGGTCAGGCGCGCTTGGCGTCGATCGCCTCCAGCACCTTGGGCGGCGACATCGGCAGTTCGGTCATGCGGCATCCGATCGCGGCGTTGATCGCGTTGGCGATCGCCGCCATCGGCGGGCAGATGTTCACCTCGCCCACACCCTTGGCGCCGAACGGATGCGCCGGGTTTGGCACCTCCACCAGCACCGCGTCGATCATCGGCAGGTCGGAGGCGACAGGGCAGCGATAGTCCAGGAAGCCCGGGTTATCCAGTTGGCCCTTGGCGTTGTAGATGTACTCCTCGTTCAGTGCCCAGCCGATGCCCTGCACGACGCCGCCCTGGATCTGCCCCTCGACGTAACTCGGGTGGATCGCCTTCCCCACGTCCTGCGCGGCGACGAACCGAAGAATGGTCACCTTGCCGGTCTCCGGGTCCACCTCCACGTCGCAGAACTGCGTCGAGAAGCCGGGCGCCTGGCCGCCGGCGTTCACCGACGCCGCGGCGGTGATCGGCCCGCCGGTGGCGGACGCCTTCGCCGCCAGCGCCTTCAGCGACAGCGGCTCGAAGTCACCCACGTTGCTGCCGGCCGGCTTGGCGAAGCCGTCGTCCCAGATCACGCCCTCGGGGTCCACATCCCAGATCAGCGCCGCCCGTTTGCACAGGTCCTTCACCACCGCCTTGGTGGCGTTCACCACCGCGGTGCCCGTCGCGAACGTCACGCGCGATCCGCCGGTGACGTGCGTGTAGCCCACCGATCCGGTGTCGGCGACGATGGCACGGACCACGTTGTAGTCCACGCCCAGCGTTTCGGCCGCCATGATCGCCATCGAGGCACGCGAGCCACCGATGTCGGGCGAGCCGGTCGCCACCAGCACGGTGCCGTCGGCGTTCACCTGGATGGTTGCACTCGAATCGCCGCCGCCGTTGAACCAGTAGCCGGAGGCGACGCCCCGCCCCTGGTTCTTGCCCAGCTTCACCTTGTAGGCGGGGTGGTTCTGCAGCGCCTCGAGCGTCTGCACGTAGCCGTCATGCGCGTGCTTCGGCCCGAAGATGGTGCCGGTGCCGGGGCGCGCGGCGTTCCTGTGGCGCAGTTCCAGCGGATCCATGCCGATCGCCTGGGCGCACATGTCCATCACGCTCTCCACCGCGAAGGCGGAGATCGGCGAGCCCGGGGCGCGGTACGCCGCCGACTTGGGGCGGTTGCACACCACGTCGTAGCCGACCGCGCGCTGGTTCGGGATGTCGTACGGCGCGAACGCGCACAGGCAGCCGTTCATCACCGGCGAACCGGGGAACGCCCCGGCCTGAAACTTGAAGATGCCGTCGCCGGCGACGATCTTGCCATCCTTGGTGACGCCGATCTTCACCCACATCGACGAACCCGAGGTCGGCCCGGTGGCGCGGAACACGTCCTCGCGCGACATCATCAGCCGCACCGGGCTGCCCGACTTCATCGACAGCATGGTGGCGACCGGCTCCAGGTAGGTGACCGTCTTGCCGCCGAAGCCGCCGCCGATCTCCGCCGGATACACCCGGATGTCGCCCACCGGTTTCTTGAGGATCGCGGCTGTCAGCGCGCGCATCTGGAAGTGACCCTGGCTCGACGACCAGATCTCGGTCTGGCCGTCAGCGTCCCAACGCGCCAGGCAGGCGTGCGGCTCGATATAGCCCTGGTGCACCGCGGCGGTCTTGAATTCCTTCTCGATCACCACGTCGGCCTGGGCAAAGCCGGCATCGACGTCGCCGACCTTGAACTCCAGCCGCTTCGAGATATTGGAGGGTTTCGTCGGCGCCGGTTCGACGCCGCGCGTGATCATATCCTCGAACACCAGCGGTGCGCCAGGCTGCATTGCCTCGTCCACGTCGATGACGTGCGGCAGCACCTCGTAGTCCACCTTGATCAGCGCCGCGGCCTCGTCGGCGATCGACGCGCTGGTGGCAGCCACCGCAGCTATCGCGTGACCCTCGTACAGCGCCTTCTCGCGCGCCATGATGTTGCGGGTGACGTGCCAGAAGTTCACCGCGACGCGCTCGGGGCCGATGTAGTCGAACTTCTGGTCCGGCAGGTCTTTCGCGGTCATCACCGCCTTCACGCCCGGCAGCTTCTCGGCAGCCGAGGTGTCGATCGAGCGGATGCGGGCGTGGGCGTGCGGCGAGCGCAGGATCTTGCCGTACAGCATGCCGGGCAGCTTGTAGTCGGCGCCGTACATGGCGCGTCCGGTCACCTTGGGCACGCCGTCCGGACGGATCGGACGGGTTCCCACCCACTTGAAGCGCTTCACGGAGTCGGTCACGACGGTGTCGTTCACTGCACCCTCACCCTGGTTGTCTGGACTGGCTTGATGGCCAAACCGTCGCGCAGCGGGGGCGGCATGGCAAGTCCTGCCCCTGGCACCGGTGTTTGACCCGCGACCGGCATCCCAGCATGCTGCACGTGCGGCGTTCCGAACGGCGCTGAGCGTCCGGCGGCCGGAGCCGCGACGACGCCGCAAAATTCCGAAAAAAATCGGCAATCACAAGGGAGGAAACGATGGCTCTCTACATGTATCAGGCGGCCTATACGGGCGAGTCCTGGGCGGCGCAGCTCAAGAATCCGCAAAATCGAGCCAACTCGGTGGGCCGCGCCCTGTGCGAGGCAGCCGGCGGAAAGCTGGTCGGCGCGTGGTACTGCTTCGGCGAGTACGACCTCGTGCTGGTCGCCGACATGCCGAATGCGGAAAGCATGGCGGCGATCGCGCTCGCGGTCGGTGCCGGCGGCGCGGTCAGATCGGCCAAGACCACGGCACTGATGAGCGGCACGGAAGGCGTGGCGGCCATGACGAAGGCCGCCAGCGTCGGCAAGGCCTACAAACCCGCCCGGTAGTCTAACCGGGCTTCCTGGCCAGGATCTGCACCTCGCATGCGCGTCCGTCCTCGCGGGCGCGCATGCTGTTGATCAGCATCTGCAGGCCGTCTCCCTGACGGACGATGTGCGGGCCGAGTGGCGGCAGGCCTTCGGTCTCCAGCTTGCGCCGCAATTCGGCGCTCGCGGCCGCCGCCACCTCACGATACGTGGCGATGTCGAAACCGGCGGCGGCGAGATCGCGGCGGGTTTCCTCGTGCGTCGCGAGAAAGCTGTTCTCCGGCACCGACGCCCAGCCGACCGGGAAGACGTTCACCGGACCGTTCGGCCCGGCGTTGACGTGGAACAGCACCAGCCGCCCTCCCGGCTTCAGCACGCGGAAGGCCTCGCGGTACACTGCCGCCTTGTCGGCGATGTTCATCACCACGTTGTGCGAATAGGCGCGGTCGTAGCCCGCGTCGGGCAACGGCAAGGCGGTGGCGCTGCCCTGCAGGATACGCACGCGATCCGACAGCCCGCACGTGGCGTTGAGTTCGCGCGCCGCGTCGCAGTGTTCCTCGGTCAGGTCCACGCCGGTGACCGCACAGCCGAACCGGGACGCGATCCAGCGTGCCGGGCCGCCCAGGCCAGAGCCGATGTCGAGGATCGCCTCGCGGGCCTGCGGCTCCAGCATCGCGACGAGATCTGCGGTCGCCAGCGGCCCGCGGCCGTGCAGATGATCGACCGGCGCCAGGGCCTCCGGCGTGATGGCCGCCTCGGCGCCGGCGTGCATGCGCACCGCGGCCACGATGCGGGCGGCGATGGCACCGCCCGAGCCGGAACGGGCGTAGTGATCCTCGACGCGTTCAGCGGACATGCATTCCCCCGTCGCTATGCCGGCTCAAGCAGCGCGGCGTTGTCATTGCGCACGTTGTTCACCGCAGTCCCGACCCGCCAGATGCGCAGTTCCGCTTCGGACGGACGCAAAAGAGCCGGCGGATCGCCCTCGGACTCGCCGAGCCAGATGGGCCAATCGACCGGCTCGAGGATCACCGGCATCCGCTCGTGCAGCGGCCGCAGCGCTGGGCTGGCGTTCGTGGTGACGATGGTGAAGGTCCGCATCACGGTGCCGTCGGCACCGCGCCAGCCCTCCCACAGGCCGGCGAACACCATCGGCTGTCCATCGGCGCGGGCGATCGCGTAGGGCAGCTTGCCGCTCTCCGCTGCCTGCCACTCGTAGAACACATCCGCCGGAACCAGGCAGCGGCGACGGGCCAATGCGTCGCGGAACATGGGCGCGGTGGCAAGGGTCTCGGCCCGCGCGTTGATCGGCTGGCGCACCGACTTCGGATCCTTCGCCCAGTGCGGCACCAGGCCCCAGCGCAGCAGGTCGAGATGCCGCGCCCGCGTCTCGGGATGCAGCCGCACCACCGGCGCGTCGCGCGTCGGCGCCATGTTCCAGGTCGGCTCCCAGTTCGGCGTCGGGTTCACCGTCTGGAACAGCGCGCGCAGCGCTTCGGCCGGCAGAAAGGATGCGTAGCGACCACACATGCTCAGGACATCACTAAGCCAAACGGCCGATCGAATACAGTTCGCCTGGCGTCGATAAGAACGTGCGCCGCAAGCGAGGCTTCAATCGGCTGCAGCGCAAGATCTTGCCACCAGGGATGCAACCGGCCCAACATGCCGGGGAAGCCAGAACGAAGTCTCCGGGGGAAACAACATGGTTAAGTGCAGTCTCCGCATGGCGTCGGCGTTGGTTGCGGGTTTCCTGGCCTGCGGGAGCCCTTTGCCGGTCTCGGCTGCCGATACCGAGATCGACAGCCTGGTGAAAAGCCCGGCCGGCAAGGACTGGGTGACCAACGGTGGCGGCCTCACCAATCAGCGCTACTCGACGCTGAAGCAGATCAACACCGACAATGTGAAACAGCTCAAGGGCGCGTGGATGACCCGCCTGAAGGGCTCCGGGATGGGCGGCAAGTACTCCGCGGAAGCGACGCCGCTGGTGAAGGATGGGCTTATGTACGTCGTCACCGGCAACGACGACGTGTTCGCGCTGGACGCGAAGACCGGTGAGTTCAAATGGGAGCGCTGGTCCGGCATCGACCAGCAGATCACCACCGTCTGCTGCGGCTGGCTCAATCGCGGCCTGGCGATGGGCGAGGGTATGCTGTTTTTGGGTCAGCTCGATGCCAACGTGGTCGCCCTCGACATGAAGACCGGCAAGGAGGTGTGGAAGACGCCGATCGAGGACTGGAAGAACGGCTACGGCGTGACCGCCGCGCCACTCTACTACGACGGCATTATCTACAGCGGCATGACCGGCGGCGAATTTGGCGTACGCGGTCGGCTGACCGCGCTGGACGCGAAGACCGGCAAGATACTTTGGCGGTCGTACACGCTGCCGGCACCGGGCGAGGTCGGTGCCGACACCTGGCCGGCTGGCACCACCCACGCGCTGCGCGGCGGAGCAAGCATCTGGAACACGCCGGCGCTCGATCCGGAACTCGGGCTTTTGTATTTCGCCACCGGGAATTGTGGTCCCGACTACGACGGCTCGATGCGTGAAGGCGACAACCTGTTCTGTGCCTCGATCATGGCGATCGACGCCAAGACCGGCGCCTACAAATGGCACTTCCAGGAGGTGCACCACGACATCTGGGACTACGACGCGGCAAGCCCGGTGGTGCTGTTCGATACGGCGATCGACGGGCAGCCCCGCAAGGCGCTGGCGCAGGCCGGGCGCACCGGCTGGGTGTATATACTCGACCGCACCAACGGCAAGCCGCTGGTCGGCATCGAGGAGAAGCCCGTGCCGCAGGAGCCGCGGCAGAAGACGGCGAAGACCCAGCCATACCCGGTGGGCGATGCCACCGTGCCGCAATGCGCCGAGCCAGTGGCCGGCTACGACAAGGCAGGCTGCATCTTCCAGCCGTTCTGGGACACGCCCGTGCTGGTCCAGCCCTCCGGCATCGGTGGCACCAACTGGTCGCCGATGCCGTACAGCCCGGATACCGGCTTCCTCTACGTTGACGGCACCGTCCGGACGAGTGTGTTCGCGCGGTATGGTCAGGACTGGAAGAACGGCCAGCGCTATGTCGGCGGCACCCAGGCGGCACCGATCGGTTCGGCGATGAGCGGCACGTTCACCGCGATCAACGGCACCACCAACAAGATCGCCTGGCAGCAGAAGCTGCCGTATCGCATGGGCGGCAACGGTGGTGGCCTGGTGACCGCCGGCGGCCTGCTGCTGCGCGGCTCACCCGACGGCAACATGGTCGCACAGAATGCCAAGACCGGCGAGGTTCTGTGGCAGTTCCAGACCGGCTTCGGCGCCGATGCGCCGCCGATGACGTATGAGGTGGACGGCCAGCAATATGTCACCATCGTCGCTGGCGGCAACTCCGTGCACGGCAGTGCGTTCGGCGACGCCGTCTGGACGTTCGCGCTGAACGGCACCGTGCAGCCGTTGTGGCCACCGCCGGCGCCGGCCACGGTGGCCGGCCCAACCGGCCCGATCGCCGAGGGCGTGGACCGGGTGCGGATCGGCGACAACAACGTCGAATACTCCTACTGGCCGGCGCGCATGCGGGTGAAGCGCGGAGCCCAGATCAACTTTGTGAACCTGGGCGACATCCCGCACTCGGCCACCGCGACGGGGGCCACGGCAGGGAAGTGGGACACCGACATCCTCGGCAAAGGACAGTCGAAGGTGGTGAAGTTCGACGAGGCGGGCACCTACTATTTCATCTGCACGCCGCACCCATGGATGTACGGTCAGGTCATCGTCGAACCGTAGGGCACGCCGCGTCGCCCGCCACGGTGGTGGGCGACGCCGGCTACTCCATCTCCCGCTCGAGCGCCTCGATGGCGGCGTCGCTGAAGCCGAAATGGTGCGCGATCTCGTGCACCAGCACGTTGCGCACCAGTGGGTAGAGTTCCACGTCGGTTTCGATCCACTCCAGCAGGATCGGCTGGCGGTAGAGGAAGATCAGGTCCGGTTCGCGCGCGACGTCGCTGACGCTGCGCTCGGTCAGCGGCGTGCCGCGATAGAGGCCGGTCAGCTCCCAGGCCGAACTCGATCCCCAGATCGTCCAGCGTCTCGTCGTCCGGCAGCTCCTCCACCGTGATGCCGACGCCACGCACGTGTTCCGCCAGCGGCCGCGGGATCGCAGCGAAGGCGCGCTCGGCCATCGCGTGGATGTCGTCGGCACTTGGTGGCTTCACGTCGAGACCTGCTCCAGCACAGCACGGGACTGGCGGATCCCATAGCCGCGGATCAGCACGGCGGGCAACAGCGCTCCCGGTCCCACGATCCACAGGATCCATCCCAGATGATTGGGCCCGAGCGCGTAGAGCGGCCCGAGCAGCGTGACCCCGCCCCAGGCTCCCAGATGCCCGAGTCCGTCGGTCCAGGCGAACGCGACCGAGCGGATGCGCGTGGGATAGGCCACCGCGGTGTAGTTGTACAGATTGAACAGGAACAGGCCGGTGCCGACGCGGCTGACGATGTAGCAGACGACGATGACGGTCAGCGTCGGCACTGCCCAGGCGACCAGCCAGCATGCCGCGAAAATCGTCGCCATGACGGCGATGACATCGCGCCGCTCCACGCCTTCGCCGAGCCGTGCGTTCACCTGAAAAGCGATGAACAGCAGGCCGTAGGCGGCGGCGATTGTCATGAACACCTCATGTGCCGTGGCGCCGTGGTCCACCATGTAGACCGCGAGGAATGCGCCGACGCCGTAGATCAGCCCGGCATAGCCGGCCATCCAGCAGGCGATCAGCACCCAGGTGCGCCGGCGGTACTGCGGACTGGTGAACAGCTCTTTCCAGGCACCCTTGCCGGCCATGATGACCGGATTGTCCGCGCCCCGCGGTTCCGGCAGCGGCGCGCTGTTGTAGCGCTGCACCTGGCGCTCGTACTCCTCCATCGCGTGTTCGGCTTCCGCGTGCCGGCCGTGTGCCTCCAGCCAGCGCGGCGATTCGGGCAGCTTCCAGTACAGCCACGGCAGCAGCACGACGATCTCGATGATCGCGCTGATCCACAGGAACAGCTGCCACCGACCGGGGATCAGCCAGAACGCCAGCAGGTTGACACCGACGGCGACCAGCGCAGTGACGCCCTGCGAGGCCAGCAGCACCCTGTTGCGCACCGCAGGCGAGGTCATCTCGGACAGGTAGACCGAATGCGTTGCCACAATGCCGCCGACGCCCAGCGTGCTGAGCACGGAGAGCACCACCATGCCCCAGAAGTTGGTGACGTAGGCGAACGGCCAGATGCAGATGCCGCCCAGCAGCGTGGCAAGCAGGATGGCCGGCCGCCGGCCGTAGCGATCGGCGATCCAGCTCATCAGGAAGACGCCGAGCAGGATGCCGGCGCCGACCTGCAAAGCCTGGATCACGGCATACTGGTACACGTCGATGATGTGCTGGGGCCGCCAGACGAAGGGAAACAGCCGCGCGCCGATCCCGTCGGTGTCGAAGATGATGAAACCCCAGGTGATCTCGACCAGGATGGCGAGGTGCCACTGCACCCGGGTCAGCGGCAGCCGGTCGATCCGCGCCGCAATATGGCCGTGGATGGCTGCGGAATGGGCCGCCGTCGTGTCGGCCATGGTTCCTCCCGCGGTCGGTGGTATGGTCCGGCGATCCGCCGCTGGCATGCTGGGCAGAGGCCCACCTGGTGTCAAACCGGCGAGCAGTTTCAGGAGGTGCTCATGGCGACACGTCTCACCGATGCGGAACGCGCGGCGCTGGGGCAGACGCTGCCGGACTGGAAGGCAGTGCAGGGCCGCGAGGCGATCGAGCGCAGCTTCCGCTTCCGCGACTTCAACGAGGCCTGGGGCTTCATGAACCGGGTCGCGCTGCTGGCGGAGAGCCAGAGCCACCACCCCGACTGGTCCAACGTCTGGAACCGTGTGCGCATCGAGCTCTCGACGCACGACGCCGGCGGACTGACCGACAACGACGTGAAGCTCGCCCGCGCGATCGACGCGCTGCTGGCCTGATGGGTCCAGGCTTCCCGGAACGCGCTTTCGCCATCCGCCGCGCCACGGCGCGGCTGTGTCTGCGGCTCGGCTGGGCGCCGCTGCACGAGGTGGCGCTGCCCAACGGCCGGCGCGCCGACATATTGGCGCTGCGGGCGGACGGCTGTTTCGCCTGCATCGAGGTGAAGTCCGGGCCGCGCGACTTCCTCACCGACATAAAGTGGCAGAACTACCGCGATTACGCCGACGAACTGTTCTTCGCCGTCGACGCGGATTTCCCACTGGCCCTGCTGCCGGCGGAGGCCGGCCTCATCGTCGCTGCCGGCCTCGAGGCCGAGTTGCTGCGCGAGGCGCCTGCACATCCGCTGCCCGGTGCGCGCCGGCGCGCGCTGCTGCACCGGTTCGCGCTGCTGGCGGCCGGACGGCTCGCGACGCTGGAGGACCCAGGCGGCGTCGCCGACATGCGCGCGGCGCTGCGGGTGGAATGACGACCGCGCGCCGCATCGACCGGCGCGGCGCGCTGTCGCTCGCGGGCGCGGCCCTGTTCGGCCGCTGCATCGGCGTCCACGCACAGAGCTCGCCGCAGCCCTCCGATCCACAGCGGCTGCCGCCGGTATCGATCACCCGCCACACGCTCGAATTGCCCGGCCGCACGCTGACCTTCGAGGCGACCGCCGGTTCCATCCTGCTGACCGACGAGAAGCAGGCGCCGCGTGCCGAGCTGGCCTTCGTTGCGTTCCAGCGCGAGGCTGCAGACAGAGTCCGCCGTCCGGTGACGTTCGCGTTCAATGGCGGGCCTGGCTTCGCCTCGGCCTGGCTGAATGTCGGAGCGGTGGGGCCGTGGCGCATCGCGCTCGGTGCCGATGCAGGCGGATCGCCGGCGCCAGCCGAATTGATGCCGAACGCCGAGACATGGCTCGACTTCACCGATCTGGTGTTCATCGACCCGGCCGGGACCGGATTTTCGCGCGTGCTGGCAAGCGATGCGGAGGCGCGTCATCGGCTGTGGTCGGTCGACGGCGACATCGAGTATCTGGCCGAGGCGATACGCCGCTGGCTGGACGAATACGACCGCAGTGCGTCGCCGCGATACCTGCTGGGCGAGAGCTACGGGGGCTTCCGGGTGCCCCGCTTGGCACGGGCGCTCAATTACAACGTGGCCGGTCTGGCGCTGGTGTCGCCGGCGCTCGACCTCGGCGGCCGAAGTTCCGCCTTCGCACCGTTCTTCTACGTCACGCACCTGCCCTCGATGACGGCTGCCGCGCGCGCCAGGCAGGGGCTGGTGACGCGCGCCATGCTGGCGGATGTCGAGCGCTACGCCACGACCGACTACCTGCTCGACCTGACACGAGGCGAAAGCGATACGGCGGCGATCGCCCGCCGCAGTGAGCGCGTCGCCGAATTCACCGACCTCGATCCAGCCCTCGTCCAACGCCATCGCGGCATGATCGACAACCGGGTCTTCCTGCACGAGCTGTATCGCTCGCAGGGCCGCGTCGGCAGCAGTTTCGACGCGACGATCACCACGGCGGATCCCTATCCGTCCGACTCGCGCAGGGAGCTGCCAGATCCGGTACTCGGCGGCTTCCGTGGACCGATCAGCAACGCCATGCTGGCGCTCTACGCCACGCGGCTGAACTGGCGTCCCGACGCCAGCTACGAACTCGGCAATGCGCAGGCGAACCACCAGTGGGACTGGGGACACAACGTCTGGAATCCACCGCAGTCGATGCAGTCGATGCGCAACGCGCTGTCACGCGAGCCGCGGCTGAAGGTGCTCATCGCACACGGGCTGTTCGACCTGGTCACGCCGTATCTGGGGACGCAACTGCTGCTCGATCAGCTGCCGCCGGCCGAGGCTGACGGCCGCATCAGGTTCTCGGTGTATCCAGGTGGGCACATGTTCTACACCAACGATGGATCGCGCGCGGCGTTGCGCGACGATGCCGCCGCCCTGTTCGGATGGAGCTGATCCCGGCAGGTGAACCTGCGGTGAGCAGTGCGCCATTGAACGCCGTGCCACCCCGCCCTATCGTGTCGCGAGCATGACCGTACCCGTTCCCGGCGCCATCGACTGCGACATCCACCCGGCCTTGCCCGCCATGCAGGCCCTCGTGCCGTATCTCGACGAATACTGGCGCGCACACGTGCTGATGCGTGGACTCGAGCGCGACAACTACACCGCCTCCGCCTTCCCGCCCAACGCGCCGATCAACTGCCGCCCCGACTGGAAGCCGCCGAAAGGCGCCGCCGGCACCGATCTCGACCTGTTGCGCTCACAGGCGCTCGATGCGTTCGGCACGCGCTATGCCATCTGCAATGTGCTGCATGGCGCGCCGGCGGTGTTCAGCGAGGACCTGTCGGCGGCGATGTGCCGCGCGATCAACGACTGGCTGGCCGCCGAATGGCTGGCGAAGGACGATCGGCTGCGCGCCTCCATCGTGGTGCCGATGCACAGCCCGGAGCTTGCCGCGAAGGAGATCGAGCGGATGGCCGCCGACCCGCGCTTCGTGCAGGTGCTGGTGTGGGAAATGGGCGAACTGCCGCTGGGCCGACGCATCCACTGGCCGATCTACCGTGCGGCCGACCGCTTCGACCTGCCGATCGGCATCCACGCGGGCTCCAGCTATCGCCATCCGCCGACCAACCTCGGCTGGCCGTCGTATTACCTGGAAGACTACGTCTCGTGGTCCACCGGCTTCGCCGGCGTGCTGAACAGCCTGATCGCCGAGGGCGTGTTCGTCGAGTTTCCGCGCCTCAAGGTCGTGCTGATGGAATCCGGCGTGACCTGGCTGCCGGGCTGGATGTGGCGCGCCGACAAGACCTGGCGCGGCGTGCGCGCGGAAGTGCCCTGGCTGGAGAAGTCCCCGGCGGCGTATGCGCGCGAGCACGTGCGGCTGACCGTCCAGCCGTTCGATGCGCCACCGCGCCCCGATCAGCTGCAGCGCATCATCGAGGAGATCGGCTCCGACGAGATGCTGCTGTTCGCCACCGACTATCCGCACTGGCATTTCGACGACAAGGACGCGCTGCCCGACGGCCTGCCCGATCACCTGCTGCGCAAGCTGCTGGTCGACAACGCGCTGGCCACCTATCCCCGTTTATCCCCGTGAAGCTGGAGCAAGCCCGATGAACGTCACGGTCATGGATCGCCAACCAGATACCTCGTCGCAGACCAAGCTTGGCATCGTTGATTGCGATGTGCATCCGTACACCAGATCGCCGGCCGATCTGGATCAGTTCCTGTCCGAGCGCTGGCGCAGGCATCGCCAGGAGGTTGGCGGCCGCGCACGCTCGCCGTTCTCCAACGCGCCGAACTATCCGCGGATGTCGCCGTTCACCGGCATGCGGATGGATTCGTATCCGAAGGACGGCACCCATCCGGGCTCGGATCTGGCGATGATGCAGGAACAGCTGCTCGACCTGTTCAACGTGTCGTACGGCCTGATGATGCCGCTGCTCGGCCGTGGCTCCGACGAACGCAATGTCGAGTTCGGCGCGGCGATGGCTACAGCGGCGAACGAATGGGAGGCGCAGGTCTGGTGCGACCGCGAGCCGCGGCTGAAGGCCGGCGTGCAGATCCCGCTGGAATACACCGAGGCCGCGATCAAGGAGATCGAGAAGCGTGCCGGCGACCGGCGCTTCACCCATGTGATGATCCCGCCGCGCGGCCTGGAACCGTTGGGACGCCGCCGCTACTGGCCGATCCTGGAGGCGTGCGCGGCGAACGGCTTCTCCATCGCGCTGCATCTCGGCGGCACCGGCGGGCATCCGTCCACCGGCGGCGGCTGGCCGTCGTTCTATCACGAGGAGCATCCCTCGTATCCGCAGAGCAAGGAGGCGCTGGTCACCTCGCTGGTGATCGAGGGCGTGTTCGAGCACATCCCGAACCTGCGTGTCGCGCTGGTAGAGGGCGGCTTCGCCTGGCTGCCGTCGCTGACCTGGCGGCTCGACAAGCACTACAGGCGCCTGCACAACGAGGTTCCGCATCTGAAGCGCCTGCCGTCAGAATACATCCGCGACAACATCTGGGTCACGACGCAGCCGATCGAGGAGCCGGAGCGGCCCGAGGACCTGCTGGCGACCTGCGAGTGGATCGGCTGGGACCGCATCATGTTCTCGACCGACTATCCGCACTGGGACCAGGACGACCCGCGCTACGCCTTCAAGGCGCCGCTGACCGAGCAGCACAAGCGGATGGTGTTCCGCGAGAACGCGCTGGCGTTCTACGGCCTGGAGTAAGACATGGCCCGGCACGTTGTCGCGGCCGCGAGCGAGATCGCGCCGGGCGCCAGCAAGATCGTCGACATAGCGGGCCGCTCGATCGGCGTGTTCAACGTGAACGGCGAGTTCTACGCGTTGATCAACCGCTGCCCGCACGAGGGCGCGCCGCTGTGCATCGGCTTCGTGCTGGCCAAATTCACCTCGGATCGGCCCGGTGAGTATCGGCTGGAGCGACACGGCGAATTGCTCCGCTGTCCGTGGCATGGCTGGGAGTTCGACATCAAGACCGGCCAGTCATGGTGTCATCCGGAGAGCGTGAAGGCCCGCACCTATCAGGTGGAGGTGGTGCCGGGCGAGACACTGGCGAAGGGGCCGTTCGTGGCAGAGACGGTGCCGGTGTCGGTGGAGCAGAACTACGTGGTGGTGGAGCTTTAGCGCTCGAACCACGTCAACCATGGGAGCACAGGAATGGCCGAGAGCGAACTGCGACAGAAGGGCCGCGCGCTGCGGCGCAGGCTGCTGGGCGACGCACTGGTCGAGCGTATGGACAAGGCGATCTACAACGATCCTATCATGGCGAAGTTCGCCGAGGTCACGCAGGAGAGCATCTTCGGCGCGCTGTGGGCGCGTCCCGGCCTTGACCTGAAGACCCGGGCGCTGATCTGCGTGATCTCCGACGCCGCGACCGGCCGCGATCCGGAACTGAAGCTGCATTTGCGCATGGCCCGCAACCAGGGCTGGACCGAGGATGAGCTGGTCGAGTCGCTGCTGCACCTCAGCGGCTATGTCGGCGTGCCGCTGATCCGCGAAGCTCTGCTGGTCGCGAAGGATACCTTCGCGGAGATGCGCGCCGAGGCATGATGCCCGGGTCAGGCCCGACCATGACGAATGCGGACCGGGCGGCCGTCCGCGCCCACCCATGAGCGCCGGCGAAGCCTGGCGCCAGGCGATCGCCAAGGCGGAAATCCTGCTGTCGGAAGGCGAGGCCGAGGAAGATGTCTCCGGCATCGCCGATGCGGTGTCTGCCTTCAATACGGCATTGAGGCTGGCGCCGCGCAGCGACGCGCCGCTCGATTGGGCCAAAACGCAGTCCCGCCTGTCGGCCGGGCTGCGGGCGCTCGGGGCGCGGATCGACGACCCGGTGATGCTGCATTCGGCGATGACCGCGTGCGACCAGGCGTTGGAGGTCTACCGTCCCGACGGCACGCCAGAGGACTGGGCGCGCACGGTCGCCCTGCTCGGGGCGGCACAGGTCGTGCTGGGCGAGCGCGACAGCGATCCCGCCTGGCTCAACGCGGCACTCAACAGCTATCGGCTCGCCACCGCAGTTTATACGCGCGAGGCCGCGCCGAACGACTGGGCTCGGATGCAGCGGAATTGCGGCGCTGTGCTGTCGCTGATGGGCGAGCGCACCGGGGACACGGCGTCGCTGCGCGAGGCGCTCGATCACTATCGCGCCGCGCTCGAGGAGTACACGCGCCAGGAATCGCCGATCGACATCGCGATCACGCAGAGCAATCTGGGCCAGGCGCTGCGTGTCCTGGGCGAGCGCGACAAGGACCGCGACCTTTTGGTCCAGGCGGTCGCCGCCTGTCGCGCCGCGCTTGCGGTGTACACCCGCGAGGCGACTCCGCTGGAGTGGGCGATGGCCAGCACCAACCTCGCCAACGCGCTGACCGCGCTGGACGACGAAGCCTCGATCGAGGAGGCGGTGGCGATCTACCGCGATGCGATCACGTTGCTGGACGGGCCGGCGCGGCTGCAGCAGCGCGCCATCGCCCGCTACAACCTCAAGCGTGCCGAGGGACGGCTGGCGACGCTGCGCTCGCCGCCGCCATGACGGGCCCGCCATGATGCGATGCATGATCCTCGATGCCGCGCGCCGGCCGCTGCGGTTGGCGTCGCTCGCCGTGCCGGCGCCCGGACCGGGGCAACTGCTGATCCGCGTCCACGCCTGCGCGGTGTGCCGCACGGACCTGCACGTGGTCGATGGGGAGCTTGCGCGCCCGAAGCCGGCGCTGGTCCCCGGCCATGAGATCGTCGGAACGGTGGCCGCCTGCGGCGCCGGCGTCGAGCGCTTCGCGGTGGGCGACCGGGTCGGCGTGCCATGGCTCGGCTGGACCTGCGGCGAATGCCGGTACTGTCGTTCCGGGCGCGAGAATCTCTGCCCGCAGGCGCGCTTCACCGGCTACCAGATCGATGGCGGCTACAGTGAATTCACCGTTGCCGATCAGCGGTTCTGCTTCGCGATCCCTGCGGCGTACGGCGACATCGAGGCCGCCCCGCTGCTGTGCGCGGGCCTGATCGGCTATCGCTCGTTGCGCATGGCCGGAGAGGTGCAGCGGCTTGGCCTCTATGGCTTCGGCGCAGCCGCGCACATCATCGCGCAGGTGGCGCGATGGCAGGGTCGGGCGGTATTCGCGTTCACCAGCCCCGGCGACACCGAGGCGCAATCCTTCGCCCTCGAACTCGGTGCAGTCTGGGCGGGGGGCTCCGACCGGCCGCCGCCCGAAACCCTCGACGCGGCCATCATCTTCGCTCCGGTCGGGCCGCTGGTTCCCGCCGCGTTGCGGTCGATTGCACCGGGAGGCACGGTGGTGTGCGCCGGCATCCACATGAGCGATATACCAGCCTTCCCGTACGATATCCTGTGGGGTGAGCGGACCGTGCGGTCGGTGGCCAATCTCACGCGGCGTGACGCCGAGGAGTTCCTCGCGCTCGCGCCCAAGATACCGGTGAGGACGCGGCCCGTGGTGTACGCGCTGCAACAGGCGAACGCAGCGCTCGACGATCTGCGCGCCGGCGTGCTGCAGGGTGCCGCGGTGTTGCAGATGTGATCCCCCCGGTGTCAGCGGACCCTCGATGAGACCGGTGCGGGAATAGCGCGATGCACGTGCTGATCATAGGCGGCGGGATCGGCGGATTGGCAGCGGCGCTCTCGTTGCACGAGGTCGGCATCGCCTGCACGGTGTTCGAACAGGTCCGCGAGCTGCGCGAACTGGGCGTCGGCATCAATACGCTGCCGCACGCGATCAAGGAGCTTGCCTCGCTGGGCCTGCTGCCGGCGCTCGATCGCGCGGGCATCCGCACCCGCGAACTGATCTACGCCAACCGCTTCGGCCAGGTGGTATGGCGCGAGCCGCGCGGCACCGATGCCGGTTTCGATACCCCGCAGTTCTCCATCCATCGGGGCAGGCTGCACACGGTGCTGCTGGAAGCGGTGCGCGCGCGGTTGGGCGAGGATGCGGTGCGCTGCGGCTGCCGGCTGGTGTCGTTCGCAGAGCGCGGCGAGCGCATTGCGGCGCGTTTCGAACAGCGCGACGCGGGCGATGCCTTCGCGACCGAGGGCGATGTGCTGGTCGGCGCGGACGGCATCCACTCGACGGTGCGCGCGGCGTTTCACCCCGATGAAGGGCCGCCGGTGTGGAACGGCATGATGCTGTGGCGCGGCGCCGCCGACTGGCCGGTGTACATCGACGGCCGCACGATGGTGATCGCCGGCGGCATGGGCCAGAAGTTCGTCTTCTACCCGATCCATGCCGATCCCGCCACGCCCGAGCGTCGGCTGACCAACTGGGCGGTGATGGCGCGTGTCGGCGATGGGAGCGGCGCGCCGCCGCGGCGCGAGGACTGGAACCGCGAAGGACAGTGGGATGAGGTCGAACCCTTCGTGCGCGACCGGTTCCGGTTGGACTTCGTCGACCCCCTGGCACTGATCCGTGCGTCCGGCCCGTTCTACGAATATCCGATGTGCGACCGCGATCCCTTGCCGCGCTGGTCGTTCGGCCGGGCAACCCTGCTCGGCGATGCCGCGCACCCGATGTATCCGGTGGGATCGAACGGCGCGAGCCAGGCAATACTGGATGCGCGCGCGCTGGCGCGGCGGCTGATCGGTGGCGGCGGCGTGGTGGATGCGCTCGCGGCCTACGACGCCGAGCGGCGGCCGATGACCGCCGAGATCGTTTTGAACAACCGCAAGGGCGGACCGGAACGGGTGATCGATGTACTGGAAGAGCGCGCGCCGGATGGCTTCGCCGATGTGGATGCCGTGGCATCCCATGCGGAACGCGAGGCGATAGTCCGCGGCTACGCCTCGATGGCCGGTTTCACCCGCGAGCAGGTGAACGCGCGCCGCTGATCAGCCTGGCGGCGGCAGGAAATTCACCTCATGCAGGCTTGCAAGCCGCACCACCTCGGCCGGGTCGGGTACGTTGTCGATCGCCTGGAACAGGTCCCACAGCCGGCGTGTCGGGGACACCCAGAACAGGCACGCGATGTTCGCCTGGCTGTGGTTGAACAGCCCGTGCGGGATGCCGCGCGGCAGGCGGATCAGGTCGCCGGCCGATGCATTGGCCGACTGTCCGTCCAGCAGCAGGTCGAACCGGCCTTCCAACATGTAGATGAACTCGTCCTGCGTCGGGTGGATGTGCGGCGGCACGAAGGTGCCGGGCGGCAGCAGCGCGTGCCACGAGAAGCTGCTCTCTGTCACCTGTAGCGGCGTGTAGGTCTGGCCCAGGATGTGCCAGACGATCCCATCCACGCTGCCGCCGTGCTGGGTCACGCCGGCTGTCATCGGTGCGGGAGCGGGCATGGGGGACTCCTTGGGTGCGCTCCCCGATCATAAGATCGGACGCAGCCGATTGCCCAGCGCCGGAATGGGGATTGTATGCCGGCTGCATCGGCTTGAGGATCGGTCCCGCCTGACACTGGGAGACAGCAAACCATGACCACCAGCCTCGGCCGCCGGGCGATCGCCGGCGCCGCCGCGATGCTACCCGCCGCCGCGTTGATCCGTTCCGCCCGGGCGCAGCCCGCCAACGAGACCACGTTCGACCGCGTCCGGCGCAGCAAGACGCTGCGCATCGCTGCACTGCCCGGTGAGTTGCCGTATTTCCAAAAGGACCTCGCCAGCGGCGAGTGGAGCGGCGCCTGCATCGACATGGCCAAGGACATCGCCAAGGTGTTCGATGCGCAGCTGGCGTATGTCGAGTCCACCTATGGCAATTCGGTGCTCGACCTGCAGTCGAACAAGGTGGACCTGGCGTTCGCGCTGAACCCGACGCCGGCGCGCGCGCTGTCGATCGGCTTCACCCATCCGATGATCGTGCACCCGTTTGGCTGCGTGGCGCGCAAGGGGCTCGATCCGAGCACCTGGGACGACCTCAACAAGCCCGACGTGAGGGTGGTCTATGACATCGGCTCACTGCACGAAACAGCGGCGAAGCGCTATTGCCCGAAGGCGCAGCTCACCGGCTACAAGACGCGCGACGATTGCACGCTGGCCTTGCAGTCGGGGCGGGCAGACGCGCACATCCTGGCGGCGATCCTGGGCCTGTCGGCGATCGGCAGGAATCCGGCGCTGGGGACCTACCATCTGCTCACCGGGCCGACCGTGGCGCTGCCCAGCTGCCTGGGCATCCAGCGCGAACCCGACACGCGGTTCGCCGACGTGGTGAATGCATGGATCGACTTCAACCGCGGCACCGGGCAGATCCGCGAATGGCTCCTGGACGGGCTGGCGAAGTTCGGCGTCACGCGGGATCAGGTTCCGGCGACGCTGACCTTCTGAGCAACGGGGCGGGCGATGTTCTATCAGTGGGACTTCGCCTTCCTGCTGCGCTACACGCCGCTGTTCTGGAAGGGCGTGCTGGTCACGCTCGCCTATACCGCGACGACCATTCTGCTCGGCCTGGTCATCGGCCTGCTGATCGGGCTCGGCCGCCTGTCGCGCTCGAAGCTGCTGAACGTGCCGCTGGTCGCCTTCATCGAGGCGTTCCGCTGCACGCCGCTACTGGTGCAGATCGTATGGTTCTACTACGCGCTGCCGGTGCTGCTGCACATCCAGATTCCCGCCACCACGGCGGCGGTGCTGGTGCTGTCCTGCTACACTGGTGCGTTCTACGCCGAGATCTTCCGCGGCGGCATCATCTCGATCGAGCGGGGCCAGTGGGATGCGGCGCGCGCGCTTGGCCTGCGGCCTTGGCCGATGATGCGCAAGGTGATCCTGCCGCAGGCGGTCAAGCGGATGATCCCGCCTTTCGTGAACCAGTCGATCACCCAGCTCAAGAACACCTCGCTGGTGTCCACGATCGCGGTGCCGGATCTGCTGTACCAGGGCACGCTGATCACCGCCGACACCTACCGGCCGCTCGAGGTCTATACCGTGGTGGCGCTGATCTACTTCGCCATGCTGTTCCCCAGCACGCTGCTGGCGCAGGCGTACGAACGCCGGCTGGCCAGGGGGCGCTGAGCTACTCCTTCCTGGGCAGCAGCTGTTCCGCCAAGGTGGCCCAGTACGACGCTCCGACCGGCAGGATTTCATCGTTGAAGTCGTAGCGCGGGTGATGGACCATCGCATCGTCCTTGCCGCGCCCGCCGCCAAGCATGATGTAGCTGCCCTGCTTGGCGTTCAGCATGAACGAGAAGTCCTCGCCGCCCATGGTCGGTTTGCTCATGTGCAGCACGCGCGCCTCGCCGGCGACCGCGGCCGCAGCGTGACGGGTAAGGGCAGTGGCCTCAGGGTCGTTGATCGTCGCCGGATAGTCGCGGCTGAACACGACATCGGCTCTGGCACCGAAACTCGCGGCGATTCCAGTGGCGAGCCGATGCACGCCGTTCTCCAGTTGATCGCCGACACGGGGGTCGAACCAGCGCGCAGTGCCCAGCATGCGCACGGTCTCGGGGATCACGTTGTAGGTGTGGCCGCCGTTGATGTGGCCGATGGTGACCACGCCGCTTTCCAGCGGCTCGACGGTGCGCGCGACGATCGACTGCAGCGCCGTGACGATGTGGCTGGCGATCACCACGGGGTCGATGCCGAAATGCGGCATCGCGCCGTGCGCCCCCTTGCCGGTGATGGTGATCTCGATGTTTGCCACTGCCGCCATCACCGGGCCGTCCCGCCAGGCGAAGGTGCCGGCCGGCATCTGCGGCCAGTTATGCATGCCGAACACCATGTCCATCTTACAGCGCTCGAACAGGCCTTCCTTCACCATGATCTCGCCGCCGGCCAGGTTCTCCTCGGCCGGCTGGAAGATCACATAGACGGTGCCGTCGAAGTTGCGGGTCTCCGCCAGGTACTTTGCCGCGCCGAGCAGCATCGTGGTGTGTCCGTCGTGGCCGCAGGCATGCATCACGCCGGGATTGCGCGAGGCATACGGCGCGCCGGTCTCCTCGGCGATCGGCAGCGCGTCCATGTCGGCGCGCAGACCGACGGCGCGCTCCGATGCGCCGTGGCCGCGGATGACGCCCACCACGCCGGTGCGCGCCATGCCGGTGATGATCTCATCGACCCCGAACGCCTTCAGCTTCGCCTGCACGACGCCGCTGGTGCGGGTCTCCTGCAGCGCCAGTTCGGGATGGGCGTGCAGGTCATGCCGCCATTCGGTCATCTCGCGGTGGAACTCGGCGATGCGGTTGATGATCGGCATGTCCGTCTCAGCTCCTTTACGTGAACGTGCGCGCGAGGCCTTCGTGCAGCGGCATAGGCGTGAACCCCAGCGTTTCGATCATTGGTCTTACATCGAAGCTCTTGTCTTCCATCAGGCGGCGGATTTCAGCGGGGTCGATCCGCGGCCGGACCGGGATGTACCGCAGAATGCCGGCGAGCGCCATCAGCGGAGTCGCGGGAAGTGCCAGGATGCGCGGTTCGCGCTGTCCACTGGCGGCGGCGACGGCACGGACGAAATCGGCGTAGGGCGAGGGGGCAGGCCCGGCGATCACCAGCGAATGCGCGCCCTCCCATACGCGATCCAGTGCGGCGCGGATCGCGCGCGTCACGTCGTCCTGGTGGATCGGTTGCACCATCGCGGTTCCGCCGCCGGGCAGCGGCACGAAGGGCAGCCGGCACAGCAGCGTCGCGAGGCGTTGCACGTTGTCCTCGCCCTGCGCACCGTAGATCATCGTGGGGTGCAGTATGACGCCTGATCGGCCGGAGGCGAGAAAGCTCGCCTCACCCCTCAGCACGCCGTTGCCGTGCGCGTCGGGCCAGCGAGTGAACTTGCGTGTGCTGCCAAGCAGAACAAGGCGCGCCTCGGCTGGCGCGGCGGCAAGCACCGCGGGCGTGTGGCGCGCGTGGGCGCAACTGACGATCCGCGTGGCGTCGGCCAGCGCAGCCCGCAGGCGCGCTGCGTCGGTGAGATCGGCCACGCGTGGCGTGACGATGCCGTGCTCCCTCGCGGTCCACTTCGCCGAATCGCGTACCAGGGGAACGTACGATATCCCATCGGCCAGCAGCGACCGGCATAGCGCCGATCCGCTGCGGCCCGACGCGCCGATGACATGGACCTGCGGCGCCATACCTGCGATGCCTCGGGCTACTTTGGCAAGCTCTGCTCATGTGCTTACGTCGAGTTCAGCCATTTTGCCAGCACGACCCTGCCGAGGTGATCGAGGCAGCGCGTCCCTTGCGCGCCGCGTAAACGCCTTCAGGGATGGCCGCTCATCGCCGCGGTGGTCCTTCGCGACGAGTTCTTCCGGGTCGATCTGCCTCCGGCCGGCGACACGCCCGCAAGCGGCGCGAGCGACACCGCGATCCGCTCGGCCAGGTCGTTGACCTGCCGATCCATGACCGCAACGACCTCGGCATCGGTGCGATTTGTGCCGCTCGCCGTCAGCACGACACGCTCCTCGGCAAGCCTGCGTCGATGCTGGCCCTCCAGGATGGTCCAGGTCGCTGCCAGCGAACTGCCGCCGGCCGACCGCACGTCGAACGACTCGAGTTCGATCGCCACCTGCCACCGCGGCTCGCTCCATCGCGCCGAGGTCGTCACAGCGAGACCCGGCAGCTTCCTGGCCAAATCTGCCGCAACGGCGCGTGTCAGGCCGATGGAAAACCGTTCGCCCCAACGCCCGCTCTCGCTCGGAACGACCAATCCGCCCGCGCCGCGCGTCACGATGTCGGTCGTGTCGAGATAATCAGGCACACGCACCGGACGCACCTCGACGGTCGGCGTGTTCATCTGTGACGCCGCACCCGGCTCCGCCGCACCCGCGTCGCCGAGTACATAGACCTGCGGCGACGGCTCTCCCATACCGCAGCCCGGCGGCACAGCGAGCGCGCCGGCAAGCACGGCAAGCAGACGAAGCCGAACGGACCACGGCATATGCATCATCGTCCCTTGCGGCCCAGCAGCACGATGTTGGGATCGCGGTCGAGAGCCTGCGACAGGTCGCGCAGCGCGCTTGCACTCGCGGCCAGATCGCGCAGCGTCGCCTCAAGGTCGTCGCGCGGCCGCGCGCCGCGCGCGACAAGGCCGTTCGCCGAAGCCAGCAGGTCGCGCGACGTCTGCAGCGCCTTCTCGGCGGTCGCAAGCGTGTGGCCAAGCTCCTGCCCACGGGCGGACAGCTGCTGCCTTCCATCGGCGGTAAGAGCTTGCACGTCACCCAAGGTGTCCATCGCGCTGCGTTGCAGGTCCTGGATCGCGACGCCGGCGACCTCCATCGTTCGTCCGGTGCTGTCCAAAACGTGCTGCGCGCCTGCTGTCAGCGGACCGATCACCGAGTTGAGCCGGTCGGCCACGCGCTCGATTGCAGCGAGTGCCTGCTTGGCCTGCGTCACCGTGTCGGCAATCGGCGCATGGGTAAGCTGCCGGCGCAGCTCCTGCAGATCCGACGGCATCGAGGGAATTTCCGGCACGTCGGTATCCCGCTCGCCGACGAGGTGGACGGGCAATTCCGGCCTGAAATCAAGGTCGACGACCATCTGCCCGGTGACGAGGCTCTCGGACTTCAGCCTCGCCTTCAGGCCGGCTTCGATCAGCCGGCGCAGCATGGTCGGGCCGCTCGAGCCGTTCACCAAGGTCACGCGATCGGGTTCGAGCTTCAGCTGCACCGGGATGCGTGCCTGCATGCGCCTGGCATCGACCAGAAGCGCAACCGCCGAGACGGACCCGACGCGTACGCCGCGGAAGGTGACCGGCGATCCAGGGCCGAGACCGCCGACCGATCCATCGAAATACACCACGGCCCTTGTCTTGGACGAGAATGCCTCGGATCCGCCAAAGAACAGGATCGCGGCGACCACGATGATCAGGGCACCGAGCACAAAGCCGCCGACCGCGGCCGGCTTAGCCGATGGCATGGGTCGTCTCCCCCGGTCGCGCGGCAAGCGCCGCCGCCCGCCGCATGAAGGCCTGGATGGTTGGATGTTCCGCTCGATCGCGAAGGTCGCGGGGCGCACCGTGGCCTATTGCTGTCTTCGTTTCGGCATCGAGGAACACGCCGTCATCGCAGATCCCGAACAGGCTGGGCAGTTCATGGCTCACGATGACGACGGTGATGCCCAGGCCGTCGCGCAATTCCAGGATCAGCTCATCGAGCCGGCTCGATGTGATCGGATCGAGCCCGGCGGACGGTTCATCGAGGAACAGGATGTCAGGATCCAGCGCCATGGCGCGGGCCAGCCCAGCTCGCTTGCGCATGCCGCCGCTGAGCGCCGCCGGCAGTTTTGCTTCGGCATCCGCCATGCCGACCAGCGACAGTTTCAACCGAACGAGTTCGGCGATCGCCCGGTTGTCGAGATCAGTCAGCATCTGCAACGGCAGCGCCACATTCTCGCCCACCGTCAGCGAGCTCCACAGCGCCGCGCTCTGGAACAGGACGCCGAACCTGCGGCTCAGCCGCGCCTGGTGGCTGGCATCGGCGGCCCAATAGTCCTCGCCATCGACCAGCACAGTGCCGTGCCGCGGCGGCAGCAACCCGAACATGCTGCGCAGCACCGTGCTCTTGCCGGAGCCGCTGCCGCCCATCAGGGCGAAGATCGACCCGCTGCGGATGGAGAATGTCAGGTTGGACTGCACGACCCTGGCGCCGAACGCCAGAGTGAGCTCGGTGCAGCGCAGCGACGCGCCAGCGCCGGCGTCAGATGCCGATGACATTGGCGCATATCGCGAAGACCGCATCGAGGGCGATGATGCCGACAATGCCGGTCACCACCGCGCCTGTCGCCGCATCACCGACATCGGTTGCACTGCGGCCGGCGCGCAGTCCGGTCTGGCAGCTCGAAAGCGCGATGAAGGCGCCGAAACAGACGCTCTTGGTGAAGCCGATGTAGAACTCCGCCGGGGGAACGGCGGTCTGCAGCTGCACCAGGAATGCCGTCGGCGACAACGACAGCACCGCGAAGGCGACGACAAATCCGCCGGCGATGCCGACGAAGCAGGCATAGGCGTAGAGGAACGGCATCATGGTGATCAACGCCGTCATGCGCGGCAGAACGAGATAGTCGACCGGAGAGATGCTGGCGACCTGCAGCGCGTCGATCTCCTCATTTCCCTGCATCATCGCGATCTGCGCCGCGTAGGCACCGCCCGTACGGCCAGCCATGACGATCGCCGTCATGATCGGTGCCATCTCCCGGACGACGGCAATGCCGACGAGATCCGCGATGTAGCCGCCGGCGCCGAAGCGCTGCAGCTGGACTGCACCGACAAACGCAAGAATGGCGCCAACCAGGCTGTTGACCACGGCGATGATGCCTATGGCGCGGATGCCGCCGTTGTACATCTCCGCCATCACGTCGCTGAAGCGCGTGCCCGCTGTTCCGCGCAGCGCCGGCGGGATGCTCAGAACGGTTGCTCCGAGCAGTTCGATCATGCCGGTGAGGCCGCCCCATCCGCGCAGCACCCACGCACCGGTCTGCTCGAGGATCCGACCGTGCGCCTCGGGGTGCTCGACGTCGTGCTGTTCGTGTTCGGCGCGGGTCAGCGCAAGCAGCCGCCGCAACGCCTCCGGTAAACCCGCGAGGTCCAGTTCCAGCGCGTGCCCGCCGGGAAGCATGCAGCCCTCCAGGGACCAGATGAACGCCACCAGGGCGCTGTCCCAGCGTCCCAGGTCGCCGGTCACGAATCGCACGCGCGCGCAGCCGCCGATCGCATCGATCGTGGCGCGCAATTCGCCGATCGAACGCAGGCCCAATTCGTGGACCAGCCAGTTGCCGCTCAGCGTCAGGATCGCCTCTTGCTGCCGACGCGCGACCTGCCATTTCGGGCCTGCGGCCTGCATGTTCTCTATCGGCTGCTCCGCGCCGATACGAATATGCGTATCCACTCCCGGTACCGATCGGCGATCGCCTGCGCTGCCTGTTCCTGCGACATGCGCCCGTCGCGCAGGGCGACAACTGCATCCCAGAATGTGGTGCGTCCCACCGCGAAGCCGACGAACCCCGGCACTGCGGCGGCATTGCGCAGCCAGCTCACGATCCTGTCGGCACTCGAGCCGCGACCCAGAACGATACAGCCCACGCGGCCGCGGCCGTCGCGCCTCGCCGTCTCGACGACCTTCGCGCAGTCGTCGGCCGTCTCGAGGCCTTCAACCTTCCAGACATCGGGCTCCACGCCGGCATCCTGCAGTTCCTTGATCGCCGCCATCATGAGCGAGGGCCGGAGATCGTGGTCGAACAGGTGCGCATCGCCGTCCAGCCGATCCGACTGCTCGTGCGTCATCGGCACCAGGAGCTCGAACATGAGACGGCGACCATGCGCATGCACATAATCCGAAAGCGTCTTCAGCCGTGCAGCCTGGCGACGGTTCGTGGCCGGATCGTCCTCGACGTTGTACCGCACCAGAACCTTCACGAAGGTGGGCTGGAAGGCCTCGATGTGCTGCGCGAACCGTTCGCCGAACTCGAACTGGAACTCACTCTCGCCGCTCTTCTCGGCGGGCATGCAGGTGATGAAGCCGGCCGCCCTGGCGTCGCGGAGAATCGCTGCACCGAACTGCTCGTCCACCAGGATGCCAGCATCGGCAACGTCGATCTCGCTCCCGAGCGCCTGGCGGAAGCCGTCGTAGATGACCCGCTTCGTGGCAGCGATCCGCGCGGTCTGCTCGGGTGCCAGCGCCCCGCTCCATCCGAACAGCGCCTTCTCGAACGAGCTGCGATGGTCGAAGGGCAGGATGTAGAGTGGCTTGTCGTATCCGATGTCGACAGGCGTCGCGACGTTGCTCACCGCCTGTCGTCCGCGGCTGCGATAGCGCCGGATCAGCGCGTTGGTCGAGCCATCATGATGCAGCGTGGGTTCTTCGGTCGATTGCAGCTCGGGGATGATACGGCTCGCAAGCGCCTTGCCCAGCTCCACCCCCCACTGATCGAACGAATCGATCGCCCATATCGCGCCCTGCGTGAACACGCTGTGTTCATAGAGCGCAACCAGATTGCCCAGGGTGCGCGGATCCAGTCGCCGGCAGAGGATCATATTGGTAGGGCGGTTGCCCTCGGTCACACGGAACGGAGTCTGGAAGGCCGGCGAGCCCTCGGCCGCTAGCTCCTCGGCGGTCTTGCCGAATGCCAGCGCCTCGGCCTGCGCGAACAGGTTCGCGGTCAGCAGGTCGTGCTGCGAAGTGTATGGACTCAGCGGTTCGAGGAAGCCGATGAGATCGCACGGAATGAGCTTCGTTCCCTGATGGATGAGCTGGTAGAATGAATGCTGTCCGTCGGTGCCGGGTTCACCCCAGATGATCGGCCCGGTCTGCCAGTCGACGCGGTTGCCATCGAGATCGACGTGCTTCCCATTGCTCTCCATCTGCAGTTGCTGAAGATAGGCGGGGAAGCGCGCAAGATGCGCCGAATACGGCATGATGCCGAGTGTCTGGGCGCCGAAGAAGTTGTTGTACCAGACCGTGAGCAGGCCGAGCAGGAGCGGCAGATTGCGCTCGGGCGGTGCCGTGCGGAAGTGCTCGTCCATCGCATGGAAACCGGCGAGCATGTCGCGGAAATTATCGGGACCGATCATGGTCGACAGGCCGATCGCCGCGTCCATCGAGTAGCGCCCGCCGACCCAGTCCCAGAAGCCGAACATATTGGTCGCTTCGATGCCGAATGCGGCTACGCCCGAGGCGTTGGTCGACACGGCGACGAAGTGCCGGGCAACGGCGGCGTCGGAATTGAGGCCGCCGACCAGCCAAGCACGCGCCGTGGCGGCGTTGGTCATCGTCTCGAGGGTGGTGAAGGTCTTGGACGAGACAATGAACAGTGTCTCGGCCGGTTCCAGATCCTGCGTCGCCTCCAGAAAATTCCCGCCGTCGACATTGGAGACGAACCGGAACGTCATCGATCGATCGCTGTACGGCTGCAATGCCCGGTAGGCCATCTCCGGCCCAAGATAGGAGCCGCCGATGCCGATGTTGACGATATTGCGGATGCGTTTGCCCGTGGCGCCCCGCCACTCGCCGCTCCGCACCGCGCTGGCAAAACCCGCCATGCGGTCGAGGACCGCATGGACTTCGGGAACGACGTTCTCGCCGTCGACCTCGATCCGGGCGTCGCGCGGCGCCCGCAGCGCCACATGCAGAACGGCGCGCCGTTCGGTCGCGTTGATCTTCTCGCCGCGGAACATGGCGTCGCGCCGTGCAGTCACCCCACATTCCTGCGCGAGTCGCAGCAGCAGCTGCATCGTCTCGTCGACGACGAGGTTCTTCGAGTAGTCCAGGAACAACCCGTCCGTCTCGGCCGAGAAGCGCTCCGAGCGCCCAGGGTCGTCAGCGAACAGGCGGCGAAGCGACGCACCCTTCATCTCCGGAAGGTGCGCAGCCAACGCGTGCCAGGTGCCGGCTGCGGTCGGCGGTTTGCTCACCATGCGGCATAGCCCCTATCGATTTTGCATGCCCACATCATATCAGCCGAGGCACAATGATCCTGCCTTGAACGCGCCCCGCGGCGTTTGCAGAATCCGGCCCGAGGATTACCCCCTGTGCGTGACCCGGTGGTAGCCGCGCGCGTAGTAGATCAGCCCCTCGTGCGTCGTCCCGACCTCCACTGCCTCCACCGAGCAGATGAACACGTCGTGGGTGCCCACCTCCACGATCTGTTCGATGCGGCAATCGAACGCGACCAGCGCGCCGTCCAGTACCGGGGCGCCGGTCAGCAGGGTGTGCCATTTGGCGCCTTCGAAGCGCGCGGCCATGGTGTGCTCGGTCATGCCGGCGAACACCGGCGACAGTTCCTCGTGCGCGCTGGCCAGCGTGTTCACGCACAGTGCGGCGTTCTCCTTCATCGCCGGATACGAATCGTTGGTGCGGTTGGCGCAGACCAGCAGGGTGGGCGGCGAATCAGTGACGCTGCACACCGCCGATGCGGTGAAGCCGGCGCGTCCACCGGGCCCGTCGGTGGTGATCACGTTCACCGCGGCGCCGAGACGCGCCATCGCCTCGCGGTAAGCCTGCTTTTCCACTGCCACCGTCCGCTCCATTCGCCCGGGCCGCAACTATGCCGCTATCGCCGGGCGGAGGACAGGGGCGGTGCCACCTCCTCCAGCGGGCGGCGCTCCGCAGGCACCGCCAGGAACGCTGCGACCACCGCCGCACCCACCATCAGTGCGCCACCGAACAGATAGCCCCACATGATGGAGACGCGCTCGCCGGTGCCGATCAGCGCACCGAACAGCGCGGGCCCGGCGACGCCGCCCACACCGGTGCCGAAGGCGTAGAACAGCGCGATGGCGATCGCGCGCATCTCCAGCGGGAAACTCTCGCCCACCGTCAGATAGGCCGAGCTTGCCGCGGCGGAGGCGACGAAGAAGATCGCCGTCCAGGCCATGGTCTGCTGCACGGCATCGAGCAGGCCCAGGGTGAACAGCCAGCCGGTCACTGCCATGAGGACGCCCGAGAGCGCATAGGTAGTGGTGATCATGAGCCGCCGGCCGAGCGTGTCGAACAGACGGCCAAGCAGCAACGGCCCGAGGAAATTGCCGGCGGCGAACGGCAGCATGAACCAACCGATGCTGCCCGATGCGATCGCATAGAACCGCGTCAGGATCAGCGCGTAGGTGAAGAACACCGCATTGTAGCAGAACGCCTGCGCCGCCATCAGCACGACACCCAGGATCGCGCGACGACGATAGTCGGTGAACAGCGCGCGGGTCGCCGGGCCGAACCATTCATGCACATCGGTGCGCAGCAGCAGTTTCTGACCCGGCACTGGCGGCAGAGGGCGGCCGGTCTCGCGCTCCACGCGCCGCTCGATCTCGGCCACCACGCGTTCGGCCTCGGCCGGGTCGCCATGTGTCATCAGCCAGCGCGGACTCTCCGGCAGGAAGCGGCGCAGCAGCAGCACGATGAAGCCCAGCACGCCGCCGATGATGAAGGCGAAGCGCCAGCCGTATTCGGCCGGCATCACCGCCGGGTTCAGCACCACCAGCGCGCCGATCGCGCCGGCCGCGGCGCCCAGCCAGAAGCTGCCGTTCACCACCAGGTCGGTGAAGCCGCGCCGGCGCGCCGGGATCAGCTCCTGGATGGTGGCGTTCACCGCGGCATACTCGCCGCCGATGCCGGCGCCCGTCAGCATGCGGAACACTGCGAACGACCAGAAGTCCCAGGAGAGGCCGCAGGCGATCGTCGCCGTCAGGTAGACCAGCACTGTGATGCTGAACAGCTTCTTCCGCCCCAGCCGGTCGGTGAGCCAGCCGAAGAACAGCGCGCCTGCCACGGCGCCGATCAGGTAGGCGCTGGCGGCGAGGCCCACCTGCTGCTCGGTCAGGCGCAGCACCGGGCTCTCGGTCAGTGCGCCGGACAGCGACCCCACGATGGTCACCTCCAGCCCGTCGAGCACCCAGGCGATGCCCAGCGCCACGATCACCAGCCAGTGGAACCGCGCCCAGGGCAGGCGGTCGAGCCGCGCCGGCACGTCGGTCTCGAATACCGCGCCGGCGGGGATGTCGGGGCGCAGCTCATCCGGCATGTCGTTCGATCCCTCTCTTTGGCATAATGGCTCCGGTAACGCCGGAGACATCGACCATGGACGACTTCGAAGCCCAGGTTGAGGCAACGATTGCGCGATGGCACGGCATCGCCCCACCGAACGACCCGGCCCGGCGGATGGCGGCGGACCTGATCTCGACCATCCGCGCCTTCGAGGCGCTGCGTGGCTCGCTGGCGTTCGAGGACGAGCCCTCCAGCTTCGAGGCCGCGCTGCACGAGGCGAAGGAGTAGCGCCATGACCGATCTCGCGGACCTCTCGATGGTCGATGCGGCGGAGGCGGTGCGACGCGGCGACGCGACCTCGCTGGAGCTGCTCGACGCCTGCTGGCGCAACATGGAGGCGGTCGATCCGCGGCTGAACGCGACGATCTGGCTCGACCGCGAGGGTGCCGAGCAGGCGGCGCGCGCGGCGGACCGTGCGCTACGCGAGAAAGCCTGGCTCGGCCCGCTGCACGGCGTGCCGATGATGCACAAGGACATGTACTACCAGGCGGGCAGGCTCAGCACCTGCGGCTCGGCGCTGCGCAGGGACTGGCGGCCCGCGGTCACCGCCACGGTGATCGAGAGGCTGAGCGCCGCCGGCGCCTACGTGTTCGGCGGGCTCAACATGGCGGAGTTCGCGCAGAACCCGACCGGTCACAATCGCGCGTTCGGCGACTGCCACAACCCGTGGAACCCGCCCTACATCACCGGCGGATCGTCCTCCGGCTCGGGCGTATCGGTGGCGGCACGGTTCAACTACATGGCGCTCGGCTCCGACACCGGCGGTTCTGTCCGGCTGCCTGCTGCCGCGTGCGGCGTGACCGGCATCAAGCCGACGCAGACCCGGGTGTCGCGCTACGGCGTCATGCCGCTGTCGTTCAGCGCCGACAATGTCGGGCCGCTCACCCGCACGGCACGCGATTGCGCGCGGGTGCTGACGCTGATCGCCGGCCGCGACCCGCGCGACCCCACCAGTTCGCACGAGCCGGTGCCGGACTACGAGGCAGCGCTCGACGGCGACGTCCGCGGGCTGCGCATCGGGCTGCCCTCGACATGGTTCCTCGAAGGCGTTGAGGCGCCAGTGCTGGAGGCGATGGAGCGCGCGGTGGCTGTATTGGTCGCGCGCGGGGCGACGGTGCAGCCGATCGCCCTGCCGCTGATGGACGCCGTGACCACCTACGGCAGCATCGTCTCGCGCGTCGAGGCGGCGACGATCCACGCGCAGTGGATGCGCGAGCGGCCCGGCGACTACGGCATCCACATCAGCGGCCGGATGTATGGCGGCTACGCCATTCCGGCAACCTATTATGTCGAGGCGCTGAGCCGGCGCGGGCCGATCCTCAAGGCGTTCTGCCGCGAGGTGTTCGCCAAGGCGGACGTACTCGATCTCGCCCACCATCCGCAGCTGCCTGCCGACGCTGGCGGAGACCGACATCGACCACGGCCCGCCGGGCACCGAGGCGACGTTCATGGCGGTCTCTTCGGCGACCCGGCCGTACAACTACCTGGGTCTGCCGGCGGTGAGCGTGAACTGCGGCTTCGACCCTAACGGCTGTCCGATCGGTCTGCAGATCGCTGCGCGCCCGTTCGCCGAAGCGCGCGTGCTGAAGGTGGCCGACGCGTATCAGCGCGACACCGACTTCCACACGAGGCGCCCGCCAGTGCTGGATGCGGTGGACGCCACCGCCGTCACCGTCGCATGAGACCGAAGGTCGCGTTCATCGGCACCGGTGGCACGATCGCCTCGGTCGGCAAGGACGACTCGACCTGCAGGACTACGGCGCCCACGGCGTGGTCATGCACGCCGACGAGATCCTCGCCCGCTGGCCGGAGACCGCACTGGTCGCCGAGCGTACTGCCCGTGCGCTACCGCAACATCCCCAGCACCGCGATCGACTTTGCCGACTGGAAGGCGCTGGTTCTGCTGTGCGAGCGCCTGGTGGCGGATACCGCCGATCTCGCCGGCATCGTCATCGGACATGGCACCGCGACGCTGGAGGAGACCGCCTACATCCTCAACCTGACGCTGAAGGTGAGCGTGCCGGTGGTGCTGGTGGGATCGCAGCGGCCGTCGAGCGGGCTGTCGACCGACGCCGGCCTCAACCTGGTCAACGCGATCCGCGTCGCGGCCAGTCCTGAGGCGCGTGGCATGGGCGTGCTGGTGGTGCTGAACGACGAGATCCAGGCGGCGCGCGACGTGACGAAGACTGCGACGCTGCGATCTGCAGACGTTTCGCTCTGCCGACTTCGGCGCGCTGGGCCATGCCGACGGCGATGCGATCGCGTTCTACCGTCGGCCGCTGCGGCGCTGCTGTCCGGACACGGAGTTCGACATCCGCTCGCTCGAGGCACTGCCCCGCGTCGATATCGCCTACGCCTATGCCGGGGGCGACGGCACGGCGGTGCGCGCGTTCACCGCGGCCGGCGCCGAGGGAATCGTGTCGGCGGGCTTCGCGCCTGGCTTCGCACCGCCGGGCGACTTCGAGGCGCTGAAGGAGGCGGTCGCCAAGGGCGTCGTGGTGGTGCAGTGCACCCGCGCCGGCAGCGGGCGGGACGTTCCGTGGCACCAGGCTCGCCAATGCGGGCTTCCTGATCGCCGACAACCTGCTGCCGCAGAAGGCCGCATCCTTCTGGCGCTGGCCCTCACGGTGACGCGCGAACCGGAGCGGATCGCGGAGATGTTCAGGGCCTACTAGACCGAGCTTCCCAACTCCCCTTCCGACAGCGGCCTCCGCTCCGCCCCAGCACCCAGGCTGGGGGCGGCGCCCTTGATCGGCCTCCAGTGCCGCGCGACAACCTCGCCCTCGTGCGGTCGGGTGACATAGCTCAGTCGGGAGAGCGCTGAACGGCATCTTCAGGAGGTCAGGGTCCAACTCCCCCTGGCTCCACCA
>CAWETN010000003.1:0-8557 GCA_963812075.1 uncultured Alphaproteobacteria bacterium | reverse complement strand
ACGCGAACGGTCCGCGGTCCCACATCTGCCGCTGCAGGCCGGCATAGCTCGCCATGCGCTTCCGGTTGTCCATCTCCTTCATCGCACGGTCCACCTCGTCGGTCATCTCCTGGTCGGCGAAGTGGCTGCGCCAGGCGAGCATCTTCAGGCTGCCGTTGTCGGAGTTGTCGGGATTGGCGCACCAGGCCTGCGCGTTGGAATGCGGGTCGATGCAGTCGGCGAACCAGGTCAGCAACGCCGTCTGATGCTGCCGCGTGCGCGTCCTGGTGATCACCTGCCTCGGCTCGCCCGGCAGCAGCTGCAGCTTGATGCCGATGGTGCCGAGATTAACCCGAACAGCCTGCGCGATATCAGGGAACGGCCAGGTCGATGCATGGTCCATGCTGATCGAGAAGCCGCCGGCAAGCCCGGCGGCGGCCAGCAGCTGCTTCGCCTTCATGGTATCCTTGTGGAACGGCGTGTCGGACAGCGCTCCGGGCAGGCCGACCGGCAGGAACGACTGCGACACGCGCCAGACGCCGGGCGTGATGTTCCTGGCGATGGCCTCGTAGTCGATCGCCCACTTGATCGCCTGCCTGTACCTCCTTCTTGGCGAACTGCGGCACCGCGCAGTTCATCGCGACGTACATCGTGGTGCCCTGCGGCGCCGAGAGCGCGCGGAAATTCGGATCTTTGGCGATCGACTTCAGCTGTTCCACCCCCAGGTTGCGCGCGACGTCGATGTCGCCGTGCTGCAGCGCAAGCAGCTGCGCCGAGGGGTCCTTCAAATGCCGTATCAGCAGCCGCTTCACACCGGGCGGCGGCGTGGCGTACGGGTTGGCGTCGAGGACGACGGTGTCGCTCGCCTTCCATGAGGTGAGCCTGTACGGGCCGGCGCCGGCGCTGTTGCCGTTCAGCCAGGCGTTGCCCAGGTCGTTGTTCTCCTGGTGCGCCAGCACCGTCGCCTTCTCGACGATGCTGCCGGCATTGGCGGAGATGCAGAACAGCACGAGACCCGGCGACCGCCGCTCCGGCAGGGTCATGACCACCGTATGGTCGTCGGTGGCGCGGATCAGTTTCTGCACATTGTCCTTGTTGAAGCCGAATTGCGTGATGAGGAACGCGGGGGGCTTGTTCAGGAGCACGATGCGGTGGAACGAGAACGCCGCATCCTGCGCGGTCACCGGCCTGCCGGAATCGAACATTGCGCCGCGGCGCAGGTGGAACGTGAAGTTCAGGCCGTCGCTGCTGACCTCGAACTTCTCGGCCAGATCGCCGATCACGCTGATGCCGGTCTTCGGGTCCAGTGTTACCAGCCGGCGGTAGAGGTTGCCGTTCAGCTCGTTGCCGGTGAACTCATAGGCCTGCGCCGGATCGAGCGCGATCATGTCGTCCAGCGCCTTGCCCATCACCAGCACGTCCTTGGGCGTGGCAGTTGCGGCGCAAACGGTGCCCGGAAGCAGCGCGGCGGCCGACGTCGCGAGCAGCGTGCGGCGCGTCAACATCGTGCATTCCCCTCAATCCGATTCGGGCTGTGGCCGCAACGCCAGCCCCGCGACCGCCGGGACGCGCGGCCCGCGCGGATGCTCCTCGGGAATTGCCGCAATCTGGCGATCCCGCAGCCAGCGGCCGAACCGCGGATCGGCGGTGAGCACGCAAAGCGGGATCGCTGCCAGCAGTCCGCCGGCAAAGGGCAGCGCCCAAAGCGTTGCCCTCCAACCGGCAGCGGCGAAGCCCGCGAACACCAGCACACCAAGTCCGGTCTGCGGCCACAGCAGCCGAGTCGCCTCGCCCCACGTCACGCCGCGCTCGCTGCGGTTCTGCGGCGTCCAGCCGGCGGCCGCGCCATACGCGAGCCGCAGCATCGCGCCGGTCTTCGCCACCACGGAGATCGCATCGAGCAGCAGCGTGAAACCGAATTCCGCCAGCGTCCCGCGGGCGAAGCGCGCAAAACCCCCGTATCGCTGGCGCTTGGCGGGCGACAGCGCTACCTCGGCATAGCCCAGCAGCTTGGGCGCGTACAGCGCCCCAGCCCAGGCGATGGTCAGCCCGACGGCCGGCGCCATCGGGAAGGGCGATGTCGCGTCACTGGCGGCTGCCGCCGCCGCGGCAAGCAGGAACAGCAGATACAACGGCGCGCCGGCAAACATGAGGATGGCCTGGCAGAGTTGCCAGCGACCCATCGGCCGCAGTCCGCGCAGCCGCAGCAGGTGCCAGGTACCTGCAGGTTGCCGGCCAGCCAGCGCAGGTCGCGGCGGACGAACTCCGGCAACGCCGGCGGATTGGCCTCCCAGGATCCGTCCTCGTCCGGCAGCACCCGGACCCCCCAGCCGGTGCCACGCAACACGGCGGCCTCGAACTGATCGTGCGACAGGATGTACCGACCGCCCGGCAGTAGCGGCAGCCGGCAATGCGTACGGAAAGGCGCGATACGCACCACGGCATTGTGGCCCCAGTAGGGACCTTCATCGCCCTGCCACCACGCCTGGCCGGTCGCCCAGGTGCGCATCCCCGCGCGCATGCCGAACTGGAACAGCCGCGGAAACGCCGAGGCGGCCGGCAGGCCCACCGTCAGGTGCTGGGCGATCGCCAGGGTCGGGTCGGCCTGCATGGCGCGGACCAGCCGCAGCACCGCAGCAGCCGACATCTCCGAGTCGGCGTCGAGCGTCAGCATCAGCTCGAAGCCCTCGGCTCGGTGGCACAGGAAGTCCATGATGTTGCCGGCCTTGAACCCGGTGTTGACGGGTCGCCGGCGGTAATGGATCCGCTGCGGGTGGCGGTCCATCGCGCGGAACGCCGCCGCTGCCCGCCGTTCGACGGCAGCTGCCCGGCCCGCGCGCGTGTCGGAGAGGATGAACACCGCGAACATGCCGCCAGCCCCGGCGAGATCCAGCTCATGCAGCAGCCGACGCAAAGGCGGCAATACGCGGTCCATGTCCTCGTCGCGAACGGTTACGGCGATCGCCGTGCGCGGCAGGGCGGTGCGGTCGTTGTCCGCCACCGGGAAAACCGCGCGGACCGGGTCGCGGCTGCCGACGAGGATGATGAACCCGATCAGGCCGTTGGCCAGGCACAGCCCGGTCCAGGGCGCTGTTCCGGCAAACGCCGCCAACATGACAAGCTTGGCGGTGGACCAGCCGCCCGGCGCGAGGACCTGCCAGAGAAGTGCGCCAAGCCCCAAGGCGGTCAGCAGCACAAGCAGTACGACACAGGCGCGGCGAATCGCCATCCGGGACGGGCTCCGATGCGGGGTGGTCCAGCGCCAGATAGGGTGCCTCACAAATTTGTCACGAGCACGGCAGAGCGACGGGCCCGGTCAGCATTGCCGTGGGCCGTGGCGACAACAAGCGGGCGCCGCCCTATATTCCCATGCAACAGCACGCGGAGCCCCATCGATGGCGAATACCGAGACGGAGGCCCTGGTGCCGGTGACAGTGCTCACCGGCTACCTGGGCGCCGGCAAGACCACCCTGCTCAACCGCATCCTCACCGAACAGCACGGCCGCAAATACGCGGTGGTGATCAACGAGTTCGGCGAGCTTGGCGTGGACAACGACCTCGTGGTGGACACCGACGAGGAGGTGTTCGAGATGAACAACGGCTGCATCTGCTGCACCGTCCGCGGCGACCTGATCCGCATCGTCGGCGGCCTGATGAAGCGGCGCGATCGGTTCGACGGGATCATCATCGAGACCACCGGCCTGGCAAACCCCGCCCCGGTGGCACAGACGTTCTTCGTGGACGAGAACGTGCGATCGAAGGCGAAGCTGGATGCGATCGTCACCGTGGCGGACGCCAAGCACCTGCCCCAGCGGCTGGAGGACAGCCACGAGGCAGCCGACCAGATCGCCTTCGCCGACGTGATCATCCTGAACAAGACCGACCTCGTGTCGCCCGAGGAACTGCAGGCGGTCGAGGACAGGATCCGCTCGATCAACCGGTTTGCGGTGATCCATCGCACCGAGCGCGCAGCACTGCCGATCGAACAGGTACTGGACCGGCGGGCGTTCGACCTGAACCGCGTGCTGGCGATGGCGCCTGACTTCCTGACCGACAGCGAACACGAGCACGACGACGAGGTGACGTCGGTCAGCTTCGAGGTGGAGAAGCCGATCGACCCGGAGAAGTTCAACGCCTGGATCGGTGCGCTGCTGCAGGAGCAGGGCCCGGACCTGCTGCGGACCAAGGGTATTCTCTCATATGCCAACGACGACCGGCGATTCGCCTTCCAGGCGGTGCATATGATCGCCGACGGGGATTTCATCGGTCCGTGGAAGGATGGCGAGGAGCGGATCAGCCGGATCGTGTTCATCGGCCGGAATCTGAACCGGCCGCGGCTGCGGCGCGGCTTCGAGGGGTGTGCGGCTGATTGAGCGGATGATGGCACCACCCCCTCGCCGACCCTCCCCCGCTGCGCGGGGGCGCCGACCTTCCTCCCCCGCGCAGCGGGGGAGGGACCGGAAGGGGGTGCAGATAACCGAGAAGAGGCTGCCATGAGCGACTCCGTCGCCCAGTTTCTGCTGGAATCGCGCGGCACGCGGCGCGACCTTGGTGTATTCGTGGTCGCCGCCGCGTTCGATCGCAGCGGCACGACCGCGGCCTTCGCCCTGGGCGACGGCACGCTGCGCCTGGTCCCGCTCGGCGAGCGCGACGCCTGGCGGACGGTGGAGGCGCATGACGGCGCCATCCTCTCGCTCGCACCGGACGCGACGCCTACCGGCTTCATCACCGGCGGCGACGACGGCAAGTTCCGCCGCCTCGACGCCGTCATCGCCGACTTCCGCTCGAAGTGGGTGGAACACGTTGCCAGCCATCCGGGCGAGAAGGGCAAAGGCGGCCTGCTGGCCTGCGCCGTCGGCAAGTCGATCCACCTGTTCGACCAGGCCGGCGAAAAGCTCAAGGACCTACCTCACCCGTCGAGCGTGACCGGGCTGGCCTTCGATGCACGTGGCAAGCGCATCGCCGGCTCACACTACAACGGGGCGTCGCTGTGGTTCGTCGCCGCCAAGGCGGACAGCCCGCGCCGGCTGGAGTGGAAGGGCAGCCACATCGCCGTCGCCATCCACCCCGACGGCGACGCCGCGGTAACCGCGATGCAGGAGAACGCGCTGCACGGCTGGCGGCTGTCCGACAACCAGCACATGCGCATGAGCGGCTATCCGGCGAAGACCGAGACACTGTCCTTCACCCGCAACGGCCGGTGGCTGGCGACCAGCGGCGCCGACGCGATGGTGCTGTGGCCGTTCTTCGGCGGTGGGCCGATGGGCAAGGCGCCGATCGAACTGGCTGGCGGCGACGGCATCACCTGTACGCGCGTCGCCGCGCATCCGCAGCAGGAGATGGTGGCCGGCGGTTTCGCCGATGGGCTCGTGGTGCTGGCCGAGGTGAACTCGTCACGCATCCTGCCGATCGCGCCGCCCGGCCGCAGCGGCCCGGTCTCGGCGCTGGCCTGGAGTCCGGACGGCAGCCAGCTTGCCATCGGCAGCGAAAAAGGCTTCGCGGCGATCGTCGATCTGGCGAAGCGCTGATGGGCCTCTAAGCCCGCTCTTGGTGACGGCCGGACGCGTTGGGCCAGTTTCCGTCACATCACGCTGCCCGGGCTTCGCGTCCGCGTCGGACGTGATCCAGGGGGCGAACTCGACCCGCATCGTGTGATGAACGGCCGCCGCCCCGGCACTGCGCGCAGACGCTGCCGTTGCCGCTGCCGCGTTCCTGTTCGGCGAAGTAGAGATGAATGAAGGAGGGATTCATGTGGCAGACCAACCCTTTTGTCGAGAAACTCGGCCTCGACCGCCTCATCATCCAGGCCCCGATGGCCGGGGCGACCACTCCGGAACTGGCCGCGGCGGTCAGCAACGCGGGCGGGCTCGGGGGACTGGGGCTGGCCACCTCGCCCATCGAGGTTGCCGATGCCCAGATCGCTGCATTCCGTGCGCTGTCCAATCGCAGCCTCAATATCAATTTCTTCTGTCACACAGAGCCGGACGGGACCCGGCTCGAGGGTACAGAAATGTGGGAGCGGCTGCGGCCTTACTATGCGGCCAAAGGCCTTGACTCGCCGGTACCCCACGCTCCGTTCCCGACGTTCGGCTCCGACCATCTGGAGCTGATCCGTCGCCATCGCCCACAGGTCGTGAGCTTTCACTTCGGACTGCCGCCAAGCGCGCTGTTCAGCGCGGTCAAGGCCACCGGTGCGCTCGTCCTGAGCAGCGCGACGACGGTGGCCGAGGCACGATGGCTCGAAGCGCAAGGTGTCGATGCAGTCATCGCCCAGGGCCTCGAGGCAGGCGGCCATCGCGGCACATTCCTTGATGCCGCTCCCTCCGTGCAAACCGGGCTGTTCGCCCTGCTGCCTCAGATCGTGCGCGGGGTGCGCATCCCGGTGATTTCGGCGGGCGGGATCGCCGATGGACGCGGCATTGCCGCCGCGCTGATGCTGGGCGCCAGCGGCGTGCAGATCGGCACCGCATTCCTGCGCTGCCCCGAAGCAGCGGTGCATCCCGATCACCGCGCTGCGCTCGCCACCGCCCATGACGATGGCACGCGGCTGACGCGGCTGTTCTCCGGCAGGCCCGCGCGCGTGATCCGCAACCGCTACACCGAGGCGCTCAAGGATGTCGATGACCTGGCGTTCCCGTTCCCTATCCAGGCCAGCGTGTCCGGGCCGCTGCGCCAGGGCGCAGACGCCTCCGACTTCGCCTCGTTCGCTGCTGGCCAGGGGGCGCCACTGACACGCGCGATGCCGGCGAGCGATCTGGTTCACGCACTGATCGGCGAAACGGTGGAGGCGCTCAGGCAGCGCGACTGATGCTGCCGCCGCGACACGGCGACGAAGCGGCTGCCTTGCAGTTGGCGCGGCCTCCATCGCACTGAGCCTTGGCTTCGCGCTCTGCGGCGCCGACGGGCAGAAGAGCGCCGCGCGGTCGGCGGATGGACGTCGGTGCCGTCACCCCGCACGCAGCCGCTCCAGGTAGTCGCGCATGACGCGGGCTCGCTCGGCGGCACCAGGCACCGGCCAGAAGTGCACCAGCCCGCGTCGTCCACGCGTATCGACGTCGGCGCCGGCGAAGCGCACGAAGCGCGAGATCGGCCCGGTGTCGAACGGCATCAGGCGGAACGCCACGTAGTTTGCGACCTCCTGATCGGCCCATGGCAACGTCGCCCGGCCATGCATGATGCCATGGTTGGCGATGATCCGGCGGATCAGCCGCAACGTCTCAGCATGCGCGCGCAGGTTGGGAATGCCCAGCGTGCCGGTGTTGAATCCGGCCATGAAGCCCGGCGAACAGAAGTCCCGCTGGAACAACGAGGCTCCGGCACCGGCAGTCTCCGCCATCGTCGACGTCAGCTCGAGCGGTGCCGCTATGTGGTCCGATGTGGCAACGGTGCGCAGCAACGGCGCCACGTCGTCGTCGAACACCGTGTCGGCATCGACGTAGAGCAACGGCTGGAAGGTCCAGCCCTCCGCCCAGTCAAGGATGAGATAGCGCGCGGCCATGAAGCCGGGCCTGTCGTGCGGCTTGAACTGCAGCAGTGCGACCCGGGCCAGTCCTCGGGCGCGAGATATCCCGCCATGCCGGCGGGCGTCTGATCGGTCAGCGCCAGGATCGGACCCTGGTAGCGCCCGAACTCGATGAGCGAACGCACGCTGACGGCGAACTGCTCAAGGTGGTCGGGACTGCCGAATGCCGAGTAATAGACCAGCGGCTGGTAGCGGCAGATCTGGTCAATCCGCCAGCCGTCGCGCAGCAAGGTCAGTCGGTTCGGCCAATGGGCGTGATCGAACGGCAGCTGGTACCGCAGATCGACCGCCAGACCGCCGACATGCAGGTGAAACAGCGCGCCGAGGGTCGGTCGCTCGACCAATTCGCCCGACGAGCGTACGAGCCAGGACGCGGCCAGGATGGTTCGCAGTGCATCGAGATCAGCGGCGGACAACGGCAGGAACGTCTGCCAGCCGCCGGGTGCCCCGGGCACCATCGAGATGCCGTCGTCATGTGGGGCCGCTGTGAGGAACGCATCATCGTGCTGCAGCGTGATCGTGCGCTGGTCCTCTGCCCATTGCGGCCGGAATCGCTGCAGCATGCCGGATGCGGATGCCGGCAGATCGGGCAGCGTCGCGCGCAGATGATGGCCGAAACCCGGTTGCAGCTGTTCGGTTGGCAGGTCGAGCACGATCGGCTCCAGGTCGCCCATGTCCGGCGCGATGGCGCGATGCAGCAGCGCGCCGCTGTGCCGATGGCGGCATAGCAGCGTGCCGGACCAGGTGAGCAGATAGGCCATGCCGCACCCTGAATTGCTTCCGTTGCGCCACGCAAGCAGGATCGTGGCCTTGTACCGGGAGAAACGAAATGGCAATCCGCATCGGTATCGCCGGCGTTACCGGCCGCATGGGTCACCTGCTTGTCGACGAGGTGCGCGCCGCCGGCGCCGACCTCGCGGGCGGTGTCGGCCGCCCCGGCTCCGGCAAGCCGGCGCCCGACGGGGTGGAATTGCTTGCCGACATCGCTGCGCTAGCCGCGGCGTCCGATGTGGTGATCGATTTCACCAATGCGGCCACCACGAAGCCCACCGCGAC
>CAWETN010000002.1:0-285357 GCA_963812075.1 uncultured Alphaproteobacteria bacterium | reverse complement strand
GTTCAGCCTCGCCATGGAGAAGTTCTCCAAGGCGGCCTGACCGGCGCGGCGGCTTTGGTACCGGATCGCCCCCCTCCCCGGCGATCGTGGCACAGCGGAAGAAGGTCCCGGCCGGCGCCGGGGCCTTTTTTCGTGCGGGTGAATGTTTGGCTGTCAATGGTCTTTTAACCCGGCACCGGCTTCCGATATGGTTCGTGCTTCGGCAGGGCGGGAC
This sequence comes from uncultured Alphaproteobacteria bacterium, assembly GCA_963812075.1. Lineage (GTDB taxonomy): Bacteria > Pseudomonadota > Alphaproteobacteria > Acetobacterales > Acetobacteraceae > JAMXLO01. Next base: position 285,143 of record CAWETN010000002.1, on the reverse strand, counting down.
GGGACGCCGTCGCCGTCCGAGTGGGGTGAGGACGTCGCGGCAGATGGGTCCGGAATTGCGATGAGCGACAGCGACAGGCGTGGCGGCAACAACAATACCGAGGGCCCCAATACCGGGGTCGTCGTCCGGACGCGCCCGAAAACGCGAAAGCCGGCGATGTACAAGGTGCTGATGCTGAACGACGACTACACGCCGATGGAGTTCGTCGTGCATGTTCTGGAGCGGTTTTTCCAGAAGTCCCGCGAGGAGGCGACGCGCATCATGCTGCATGTGCACCGCCGCGGCGTGGGCGTCTGTGGCGTCTACACGTACGAGGTCGCCGAGACGAAGGTGACCCAGGTCATGGACCTCGCCCGGCAGAACCAGCATCCTTTGCAGTGCACGATCGAGAAGGAATGATCGTGAGCCTTGGTCAGGGCCGGGGGTACGGAACTTGCCCGAGTTGACTGCCGGTCGGGCCGCCGGGGATGATCAGGCCCAGCTTAAGGACTTCAGCGCGTAGGAGCGGCGACGATGCTTTCACGAAACCTCGAACAGACGCTGCACCGCGCGCTATCGCTCGCCAGCGAGCGTCGTCACGAATACGCGACCCTGGAGCATCTGCTGCTGGGCCTCGCCGATGACACCGATGCCGCAACGGTGCTGCGCGCCTGCGGTGTGGATCTCGACAAGCTGCGCAGCGATCTGTCGGAGTTCCTGGACAAGGATCTCGCCGGCCTGGCGACCGATCGCGCCGGCGACCCGAAGCCCACCGCCGGCTTCCAGCGCGTGGTGCAGCGCGCCGCGATCCATGTCCAGTCGTCGGGCCGCGACGAGGTGACGGGCGCGAATGTGCTGGTGGCGCTATTCTCCGAGCGCGAAAGCCACGCGGTGTATTTCCTGCAGTTGCAGGACATGACGCGGCTGGACGCGGTGAACTTCATCAGCCACGGCATCGCCAAGGCGCCCGGCCGCTCGGCACAGCGCCCCGTTCAAGGCACCGGCAACCAGCCGGAGTCGCACCAGGAGCAGGAGCGCGAGGAAAAGCCGAACCGGCGCAACCAGGACGCCCTGTCGAACTACTGCGTGAACCTGAATAAAAAGGCGATGGCGGGGAAGATCGACCCGCTGATCGGCCGCGAACCGGAAATCGAGAGAACCATCCAGATCCTGTGCCGGCGCACCAAGAACAACCCGCTTTATGTCGGCGATCCCGGCGTGGGCAAGACAGCGATCGCGGAGGGTCTGGCCAAGCGCATCGTCGAGGGCGACGTCCCGGAGGTGTTGGCACGCTCCACGATCTACGCGCTGGACATGGGCGCGCTGCTGGCCGGCACGCGCTATCGCGGCGACTTCGAGGAGCGGCTGAAGGCGGTGGTGTCGGAGCTGGAGAACCAGCAGGGCGCCATCCTGTTCATCGACGAGATCCACACGGTGATCGGGGCCGGGGCCACGTCCGGCGGCGCGATGGACGCGTCGAACCTGCTCAAGCCGGCGCTGGCCTCCGGTAACCTGCGCTGCATCGGCTCCACCACCTACAAGGAGTTCCGCAACTACTTCGAGAAGGACCGGGCGCTGGTCCGTCGCTTCCAAAAGATCGACGTGAACGAGCCGACGCTGGAAGACAGCGTGAAAATTCTGCGAGGGCTGAAGACGAACTACGAGAAGCACCACAAGGTCCGCTATACCGACGAGGCGATCCGCGCCGCGGTGGAGCTGTCGGCCAAGTACATCAACGACCGCAAACTGCCCGACAAGGCGATCGACGTCATCGACGAGGTCGGTGCCTCCCGCATGTTGCTGCCGGAGCACAAGCGGCGGAAGACCGTCACGCTGCGCGACGTCGAGGAGATCGTCGCCAAGATTGCCCGCATCCCGCCCAAGAGCGTGTCGGCCGACGACAAGGAGACGCTGCGCAATCTGGAGCGCGACCTGAAGTCGATGGTGTTCGGCCAGGACAGGGCGATCGAGGCGCTGGCGGCGGCCATCAAATTGGCGCGCGCGGGCCTGCGCGAGCCGGAGAAGCCGATCGGCAACTACCTGTTCTGCGGCCCGACCGGCGTCGGCAAAACCGAAGTGGCGCGGCAGCTCGCCGCGACGATGGGCATCGAGCTGATCCGCTTCGACATGTCGGAATACATGGAACGGCATTCGGTCAGCCGGCTGATCGGCGCGCCGCCCGGCTATGTCGGATTCGACCAGGGCGGCTTGTTGACCGACGCCATCGACCAGCATCCGCATGCCGTACTGCTGCTGGATGAGATCGAGAAGGCGCATCAGGACCTGTTCAACATCCTGCTGCAGGTGATGGACCACGGTAAGCTCACCGACCACAACGGCAAGACGGTGGATTTCCGCAACGTCGTGCTGATCATGACGACCAATGCCGGCGCCTCGGACCTGGCCAAGGAGGCGATCGGCTTCGGCCGTGAGAGCCGCGAGGGCGAGGACGAAGACGCGATCAAGCGGCTGTTCACGCCGGAGTTCCGCAACCGGCTGGATGCCACGATTGCCTTCGCCGGACTGACGCCGGAGATCGTCGGCCGTGTGGTCGAGAAATTCGTGATGCAGCTCGAGGCGCAGCTGGCCGATCGCAACGTGACGATCGAGCTGTCCTCGGCAGCCAAGGAGTGGCTGGCGGAACGTGGCTACGACAGGCTGTACGGCGCGCGGCCGCTGGCGCGGGTGATCCAGGAGTACATCAAGAAGCCGCTCGCCGAGGAGCTGCTGTTCGGCAAGCTGGTGAAGGGTGGCTCCGTCAAGGTCACGCTGAAGGACGGGAAGCTCGACTTCGAGATCGTCGAGGCGCAGTTGCCGGCGCTGCCGAAGCCGGACGAGGACGGCGGCGGCGAGGCGGATCGCGAAGAAATCGAGGCGTAAGGCAGCTACTCGCCACAGCGACACAGGGACGCGGAGGTTCCGTGTTCTCTGTGTCGCTGCGCGAAATCTTCTTGAACCGAGTCCATGGGCAGTCTCGACCAGCTTCTGTTGCGGCGTCGCGTCGTGCGGCTGTTGACCCCGTGGAGCGGCATCGGTGGACCGGGTGTGTCTATCGGCGTGGTGCTCGGCCGCGACCTCGTCGTGCACGAGAGCGCCGGCATGGCGAGCATCGAGCACAGTGTGCCGCTCGGCCCGCAGACGACGTTCCGCATCGCCTCGGTCAGCAAGCAGTTTACCTGTGCCGCGATCCTGCTGCTCGCGCAGGAGGGCCGGCTCGCGATCGACGACGACGTCCGCCGACACCTCCCGGCGGTACCCGATCTCGGCCACCAGATCACCCTGGCGCACCTGATGCACAATACCTCCGGTATCCGCGACATGCTGGAGATCATGCGGCTGGGCGGCGCCGACCTCACGCAGCCCTGCACGCCGCAGGACCTGCTCGACAGCGTCTGCCGCCAACGCCGGCTGAATTTTGCACCCGGATCGCGCTACCTCTACAGCAACTCCAACTTCATGTTGCTCGGCCGCATCGTTGAACAGGTCAGCGGACAATCGCTGAGCGCCTTTCTCGACGAGCGCATCTTCGGCCCTTTGGGCATGAACGCGACGCGGCACGTCGAGCGGACGACCGAGGTGGTGGCCGATCTCGCGACCGGCTACCTCCCCGAGACGAATGGTGCCTGGTCGCGCGCGCAGCATGGCTTTCCGTTGCACGGCGAGGGCGGGCTTGTGTCGTCGGTGGCGGATCTCGCCTTATGGCACGCGCATTTCGCGTCGCCGCGCGTGGGCGGCACGGCGGTGGCGAACGCACTGATGACCATGGCCCCGTTCAGCAACGGGCATCCGAACACCTACGCACGTGGCCTGCGCTGGAAGCTGCATCGCGGTGTTCGGACGGTCGGCCACGATGGGCTTTGGCCCGGCTACAAGAGCAGCTTTGTACGCCTGCCGGATGAGGACGCCGCTGTGATCTGCCTCAGCAACGACGCGACGTCCGATCCGCACGACCTGGCGTTCCGGGTGGTCGATGCGCTGATCGAGGGCCAGTCCGGGCTTGCATGCGATGCCGCCGATGCCGGAGACGGTGCGGCTTCCGGGCAGATATCTCAACCGGGATACCGGCGCTACGGTGGATGTGGCGGTCAATCAGGTCGGCAGCGTTACCGCGAGCACTTACGGCGTCACGTTCACCACGCTTCCGACGGCCGATGGCTACCTCGCAACCAGCCGCGGCTCGGATGATTTCGCGATGCGGCTGGTATCGGACGATGTGCTGGAGGTCCGCCGCGATGCCGGCGTCAGCGAGACGTTGCACCGCATCGCCGGGGGCGCCCAGCTGCCACCCGACCTGCCGGGCCGCTATGCCAGCGAAGAGGTCGCAGCGGTGTGGACCATCGCCGCCGCGGATGCCGGTATGACGCTCGGCATCGCTGGGCCACTGTACAAGGGCACAGGTTCCCAGATCGAACCGATCGAGGGCGACTTCGTCCGCGTGATCACACCGACGCCCCTGTTCCGCGGCTGGCTCGATGCGCGGATCGTGCGCGACGGGGCCGGCGCGATTGCCGGCCTGCACGTTGACGGCGGCCGCGCGCGGGCGCTGTTCTTTGCGCGCGAGCATTGACATCGATGGACGAAACGAGCTGATGATTGCCATCAGCCAGGAGCCGAACCGATGACCCGATTTGCACCGCTGCTGACGCTTGCCGTGCTGCTTCCGCTCGGCGCGCACGCCGAGATGATGACCACGCACCGGATCCCGTCGGCGCTTGCCGCCGAAGCGGTGGCGGAGGCGGTCGCGAGCTGCACGAAGCAGAACTACTTCGTGAGCAGCGTTCTGGTCGATGCGGATGGCGTGCGGCAGGCGGTGCTGCGGGGCGACCGCGCCGGCAGCCACACGCTCGACAGCGCGTTTGACAAGGCCTACACGGCCGTCACCTTCAAGGCAGACACCAGCGCGCTGTTCGAGCGGTCGAAGACAGCCGCGGGGTTCACCAACCTGTTCACCCAAGTGCCGCACCTGATCCTGTTGGGCGGCGGGGTACCGATCAAATCGGGCGACGAGGTGGTGGGCGCGATCGGGGTGGCCGGAGCGCCCGGGGCCAATTTCGACGAGGAGTGCGCGAAGGCGGGGCTGGCGAAGATCCAGGACCGGCTGAAGTAGCTCAGTACGACTTCGGCAGGTCGAGCACGCGTTCCGCGAGGTAGCTGAGGATCAGCTGCGGGCTGACCGGGGCGATGCGCGGGATCAGCGATTCCCGCAGATAGCGCTCGACATGGTACTCCTGCGCATAGCCCATGCCGCCATGCGTCATCACCGCCTGCTCGCAGGCACGGAAGCCAGCCTCGCCGGCGAGGTATTTCGCAGCGTTCGCTTCGGCCCCGCAGGGCTGACCCTGGTCGTAGAGCCAGGCGGCCTTCAGCACCATCAGGTTGGCCGCCTCCAGTTCGGCCCAGCACCTGGCCAGTGGATGCTGGATGGCTTGGTTCTGGCCGATGGGGCGGCCGAACACGACACGCTCGCGCGCATAGCGTGACGCACGTGCCAGCGCGGCGCGGCCGATGCCGATCGCTTCGGCGGCGACCAGCACGCGCTCGGGGTTGAGCCCGTGCAGCAGGGTACGGAACCCCTCGCCTTCCTCACCGATGCGGTCTTCCTCGGGTATCTCCATGTCCTCGAAGAACACCATGTTCGAATCCACCGCATGCCGGCCCATCTTGTGGATCAGCCGCACCTCGGCGTGCGTACGGTCGAGCGTGGTGTAGAACAGCGTCAGCCCGTGGCTGTGCCGCTGCACCCGATCCATCGGCGTGGTGCGCGCCAGCAGCAGGATCTTGGTCGCGACCTGCGCCGTGGAGGTCCAGATCTTGGTGCCGTTCACCACATAGCGGTCGCCGCGGCGTTCGGCGCGCGTGCTGATCTGCGTGGTGTTGAGGCCGGCGTTGGGTTCCGTCACGCCGAAGCAGGCTGTCTGCTGGCCGGTGACGATCGGCGGCAGCATGCGCCGCTTCTGCTCCTCGGTGCCGAACACGACCACCGGGTTGAGTCCGAAGACGTTGATGTGGATCGCCGATGCGCCGGACATGCAGGCACCCGACTCGGCCACCGCCTGCATCACGATCGCCGCCTCGGTGATTCCGAGGCCGGCGCCGCCGTACGGCTCGGGCATGGCGATGCCGAGCCAGTTGCCCTCGGCCATGGCGGCGAAGAACGCTTCGGGGAAGGTCGCGGTACGGTCACGCTCCAGCCAGTAGTTGTCGTCGAACCGCGCGCAGAGCTTCAGCACCTCGTCACGAATCTGCTGCTGCTGGTCGGTGAGGGCGAAGTCCATCGATGGGCCTTTCAGGGGCTGGCGGGCTGGGCCATATTTCTCCCATGTACAGCCAGGCCCTGAACACCGCCACCGGCCCTGCCGACAGCAGCGAAGCGGCGCAGCGCTTCCAGGAACGCATCGACGCCGAGGAGCGGGTCGAGCCGAACGACTGGATGCCGGAGGCGTACCGCCGGACGCTGATCCGCCAGATCAGCCAGCATGCGCATTCCGAGATCGTCGGCATGCTGCCGGAGGGCAACTGGATCACCCGCGCGCCGACGCTCCGGCGCAAGGCGGCGCTGCTCGCCAAGGTGCAGGACGAAGGCGGCCACGGACTGTATCTCTATGCCGCGGCGGAAACGCTGGGCGTGTCACGCGAGGAACTGGTCGAACAGCTGCTGACCGGTCGGGCGAAATACTCCTCGATCTTCAATTATCCGACGCTGAACTGGGCGGATATCGGTGCTATCGGCTGGCTGGTGGATGGTGCGGCGATCATGAACCAGATCCCGCTGTGCCGCTGCTCCTATGGACCCTATGCGCGGGCGATGATCCGTATCTGCAAGGAGGAATTGTTCCACCAGCGCCAGGGCTTCGAGATCATGACCACCCTGGCGCGCGGCTCGCCCGAGCAGAAGGCGATGGCGCAGGATGCGCTGAACCGCTGGTGGTGGCCGAGTTTGATGATGTTCGGCCCCCCTGATTCGGCGTCGCAGCACTCCGATGCGTCGATGCGCTGGAAGATCAAGCGATTCACCAACGACTCGCTGCGCCGGAAGTTCGTCGATGCCACGGTGCCGCAGGGCCACTACCTTGGACTGACGTTCCCTGACCCGGCACTGCACTTCAATGAAGCCACCGGCCACTGGGACTTCGGCGAGATCGACTGGGAGGAGTTCCGTCGCGTGCTCGCCGGCGAAGGACCGTGCAATCGCGAACGACTGGCGGCACGCAGGCGTGCGCACGACGACGGCGCATGGGTGCGCGAAGCTGCGCTTGCCTATGCTGACAAGCATCGCCCGGCAGAACGCGCGGCGGCGTGATGACCGACCAGCCGACGCCACTGTGGGAGGTCTTCATCCGCGCCCGGACCGGTCTCGCGCATCGACATGTCGGTTCGGTGCACGCGGCCGATGCGACCATGGCGCTGCAGGCAGCGCGCGATGTCTACACGCGCCGGGGTGAGGGGCTTTCCATCTGGGTGGTGCCGTCGGCGGTCATCACAGCATCGGATCCCTCCGACAAGGACATGTTGTTCGAGCCCGCGGCATCGAAGATCTATCGGCACCCCACCTTCTACGAAGTGCCTGACGAAGTGGACAACATGTAAGGCCGGGCGCAGCCTCGACCGAACAGCAGGGATGAAACGCGATGAACGCTCCGGTCGGTGTCGATCCGCGCGAAGACGCGTACGCGATGCCGCTCGATCAGATCGACGTGAGCCAGCCGCTTCTGTATCAGAAGGACATCTGGCATCCGTATTTCGAGCGCCTGCGCCGTGAGGATCCGGTGCACTGGTGCCAGAACGGCTTGTACGGCTCGTACTGGTCGGTGACCAAGTACAAGGACATCATGCAGGTCGAAACCAACCAGCAAACCTATTCCTCCGACGCGATGATGGGCGGCATCGTGCTGCGCGACACGCCGATGGACTATCGCCGGCCCAGCTTCATCTCGATGGACCAACCGAAGCACGACGAGCAGCGCAGGGTCGTCTCGCCGGTGGTGGCACCAGGGAACCTCGCGCGGCTGGCCGACACGATCCGCGAGCGCACGCAGCGCGTGCTCGAAGGCCTGCCGCGCGGCGAGGCGTTCGACTGGGTGGATCGCGTGTCGGTCGAACTCACCACACAGATGCTCGCCACGCTGTTCGACTTTCCGTTCGAGGAGCGGCGCAGGCTGACCTACTGGTCGAACGTCGCCACGGTGAATACGCGGGCCGGGACAGAGATCGACTCGGACGAGAAGCGCGACGCGGTACTGCAGCAGGCGATGGAGTATTTCGTCGAATTGTGGCGTGAGCGCGCGAACCAGCCGCCCCGGCCGGACCTGATCTCGATGCTGGCGCATGGCGAGGCGACCCGCGATCTGCCGTCGCGGCCGGCGGAGTTCATGGGCAACATCCTCCTGCTGCTGGTGGGCGGCAACGACACGACGCGCAACTCGATGTCGGGTGGATTATGGGCGCTGCACAGCAATCCGGATCAGTACCCGCAGGCTGATGGCCGATCCGTCGCTGGTCACCAGCCTTGTACCAGAGATCATCCGTTACCATACGCCGGTGATTCACATGCGGCGGACCGCGCTGGAAGACGCTGAGCTTGGCGGCAAGCGTATCCGCAAGGGCGACAAGGTTGCGATGTGGTACATCTCCGGTAATCGTGACAATGAAGCGATCGAGAACGCGGACGATTTCATCATCGATCGCGCGCGGCCACGCCAGCACCTGTCCTTCGGCTTTGGCATTCACCGCTGCGTCGGCAACCGGTTGGCGGAGTTGCAGCTGACAATCCTATGGGAGGAAATCCTGCGGCGCTTCCCGACAATCGAGGTGCTGGAGCCGCCGACGCGTGCCTACTCGAACATTCTCCGCTCCATCTCCGCGATGCCGGTGCGGATTCCGCACTGACCGCTGTCGTCCCGGTCACAAGTGGATGAGCATCCTGGCAAAGTGTTCCTCGCGCTGTACAAGTTGCCCCGTGGGATGGACAGGGAAAATGACCGAGCGTGCTGCCTGCACCGCATACAACCTCAGCGAGCGTGCCCAGTGTCGGCCGCGTCAGACTGGTCGTTCTGGCCACACTCATTATTGCTGTCGCCACGGCGATCCGCGCCTATGACATCGGTCGCCAGTCCCTGTGGACCGATGAGCTGTTCTCCCGCTACTACGCCGATCTGTTCGGCCTGAAGTTCCTCTGGACCACCGGACTGCTACGGGAAAACAGTCCCCCACTCTATTATATGGCGATCGAAGGCTGGATGTGGCTGTTCGGCACCAGCGAGGCGGCGCTGCGGTCGCTGTCGCTGATCGCCTCGGTGCTGACGCTGCCGCTGATCTACCTGATCGGCTGCGAATTGTTCGACCGGCGACGAGCACTGCTCGCGATGTTGGTCTTTGCCCTATCCCCGCTGCAGATCGACTTCGCACAGGAGGCGCGGACCTACGCGCTTCTGCTGATCCCGATTGCGGTTGTGCTGCTTGCACTTGCGCGCCTGTTGCGCGGGGATGTCGGCAACCGCGTGTTGCTGACCTATGCGGCAGGGGCGATCATTGCGCTGTACTGTCACGCAACGGCCATCTTCTTCCTCGTGGCATGCAACGTCATAGCGATCGGCTGCTTGCTGACGGAGCGGGCCTTCGACAGGCGCGTGGCGCTCACTCGCTGGATCGTCACCAATGCCTTGGTCGGCGTTGCAGCCACACCCGAACTCGTGTCGTTCATTGCGATCGGCCGGACAGGGTCTGGGATCGGATGGATTCCGCCATTTCGCCCGGTGGACGTCATCCGTGCGCTCAGCCCGGTGATCGTCGGCACCTCGACCCCGACGCTGTTCCCCGGCGCGGAGCTATCCCTGTTGCTCGCGGCCTGCCTCGCCGGCGCACTGCTGGCCTTGCGCACCCCGCGCCGCGTCTGGCTGGTACTGGTTGCCGTCCCCGCCATCTTCGCACTGCTCATTGCCGCAGCCAGCCTGCGCAATCCTATCTTCATCGCACGCATATTCTGCTGGGTAGGCATCCCTGTCTCGCTGCTGCTGGCCGATGCGCTGGCCTCGCGTTGGTCCTGGCGCACCGCGACAATCGCCATTGCCACAGTCGTCTGTGTGGCGGGCCTTGGTTACCAGTTCGCTGCTCCTCAGAAAGAACCCTGGCGGGGACTATTGGCACAGCTCAATCCCGACCTCCTGCACGCAGATCACGTCGTGCTGGGGCCGCTGACGGATCCGACGCCTCTCGCATACTACGCACCGGAACTCGTGGGTCTCCAGAAGTGGCAAGACAGACCGCGCGACAATGTCGAGGACGGCGCAATCCCAGTGCGGATGGGCGTGCAATGGATCACGCGCCGGCAGCTTGTGGCCGACATACGATCGGGATCGAACACCTGGTTGATCGCGCGCACCCCCGATTTGCCCGAGGTCGACGCGCTGCTGGCTGCAGTCCCACGGCCGGCGCAGCGCCTGGAGCGCTGGTGCGGCAAGGTTGTCTGCATCGCGGCACTGGCGTGGAACACATCGAAGATCGAATGACGCAGCTGAGCGAATTCGCACATCCGAAGCCCATACCGGGTTGGCGCTCAGGCCCGTCGACCGGGGGCAGCCGGAGCTTCATGCTGTGGGCCTTACTGTTGTCGTTGTCATCTCTCGTGCTGTCCGGTGTCACCGTGACGGCACGGGCAAAGCTCTGGTTTGGGCCGCAGACGCTCATTCTGGGCAGCATCGGGGTTTGCGTTGGCGGCGCGGTCATGTTGCTGGGCTGGCGGTTCGCACGCGTGTGTGGCGACGATGTATTGGACAGACCGCTGCTCTCCCGACGCGGCGTGCTGGTGTCGATCACTGCCTGCGCGATGCTTGCGGCGGTAATCGTCTGTTTTGCGTTCGACCAGTTCCCAAACTCGGCCGATGAATACGGTTTTTTGTTCCAGGCTGATACCTTCCGCCATATGCGCCTGTGGAACGCGCCACCCGCCGATCCAGGGCTGTTCGAGCAGAACCTGATCATCGCGCGCAACGGCATCTGGATCAGCCAGTACCTGCCGTTCTGGCCAGCGATCATGGCCTTGTTCGAGCTCGCACGCCTGCCGCCGTGGCTGGCGGCGCCAGTGTGCGGCGCGGTTTTGTTGCTGCTGCTGTGGGCCGCCCTGCGCCTGGAGTGCCGCTCCACCGCGCTCACCGTCGCGCTGCTGCTCGCCTATGGCAGCTCGGACTTCTTCCTGTTGAACAGCGCGACGTATTTCTCGCACTGCGCCAGCGCACTCACCGTGACCGGTACGATCCTGTGCATGCTGAATGCGCAGCGCAGTGGATGGTGGGGGTGGCCCGTAGCCGGCGGTGTCTGCGTCGGGCTCGCTTTGCTATGTCGGATCGACAGTGCTGCCCTGGCCGGGCTCGCAGCACTGGCCGCGTGGATCGAGCAGGGCTGCAGCACGACGCACGCTGCTGCTTGGGTTCGCCGGTGTCGCCCCATTGGTTGCCGTTGCGGCCATCTACAACTGGCTGGTGACCGGGAGCCCTATCGTGCCGCCGACCGCATGGGCGGGGCAGATCCAATTCGGTGCCGGCGGCCTCCAGGGCGTCGAAGCTCGGCCACAGCATTTTCGCATGTTGGTGCAGACGTTCTGGCGGCTCGGCGAGCTGGCCGACACCGCTTCGCTCGTAGTACCTGCGCTTTACCTGGTCGCGCTCGCGCTGCGGGCCCGCAGCCGCGACTTCCGCTTCTATGATCTGGTGCCGATCGCGAACTTCGTCATATTCCTGATCTATCCCGATCTCGGCGGCTTCCAGATGGGACCGCGCTACTGGTTCGACGGCTTCGTCGTCATGCATCTTACTCTCGGGAGCGTTTACTCCCAGCAGCAGCGGGAGTGGCAGCGCTTCGTCGTCGCCTGCTGCCTGCTGCTGGTCCCGGTCAGCCTTGCGCGGCTGCCGGGGCAAGTCGCCTTCGAGGCGAAGGTCATGCACGAACGGTCATCGGTGTTCCGCCTGGGAGATTCGCTGCCGCCGGACCACCGTTCCGTGATCCTGATGAACGACTTCCCGAGCACCTGGAACGAGCGTGCGGACCGCACCGCGCCCAACCTGGGGAAGGATTTCGTGCGCAACGGCATCCGCCTGGACAGGCCGGTGCTGTACGCGCGAGGCGACGCGCCGGAAGCGCTGGAGCGCGCCTGCCGCCTGTATCCGGCGGCCAGCGTCTATGCCTTCCATCTCGACCGCGCCCGTCCCGAGGGCTGGCTCGAACCGCTGGCCTGCGCTGGCAATGCGCACTGACGGCCGATCCGTGCTAGTGTCGCACGCATGGCTACCACGTCCATCGTCATCGAGGAGACCCCGCTTGTCCTGCAACTGCTCGCGCGGGCGGACGATGCGCTGATCCTCGGACATCGCCTGTCGGAGTGGACCGGCCATGCGCCAACGCTCGAGGAGGAGCTGGCGCTCGCCAACATCGCGCTGGATCTGATCGGCCAGGCTCGCTCGCTCTACGCCTACGCCGCGACGCTGACCGGCGACACCGAGGATCGGCTTGCCTATCTGCGCGACGCGCCCGCATGGCGAAACTGCCTGATCGTCGAGCTGCCGAACGGCGACTTTGCGTTCAGCATGGCGCGGCTGCTGCTGGTGTCGTGTTTCGCCGATCCGTTCTGGCGCCGTGCAACCGGATCGCGCGACGGCACGTTTGCGGCCATTGCAGCCAAGGCCGAGAAAGAAACGGCCTATCACCTGCGGCATGCGGCTGAATGGCTCATCCGACTGGGCGACGGCACCGAGGAAAGCCACCGGCGATCGCAGGCCGCGCTCGACGAGCTGTGGCCATACACCGGCGAACTGTTCGCCGTCCTGCCGGGCGATACCGGCGTCGCGCCGGACCCGACGTCCCTGCGCGGCGCGTGGGACGCCATGGTCGATGGCATCCTGGGGCGCGCGACGCTGGCACGGCCACAGGATAGCTGGATGCAGTCCGGCGGCCGAGGCGGACGTCATACCGAGCATCTCGGTCACCTGCTGGCGGACATGCAGTTCCTCCAGCGGACCTACCCGGAGGCCACCTGGTGAGCACGTCACTGCGCCAACGTGCGCTGGCCGCACTGGAGGCAGTCACCGATCCGGAAATCCCGGTGCTGACCATTGCCGATCTCGGCATCCTGCGCGACGTTTCGCTGTGTGGTGACACGGTGGAGGTGACTATCACCCCCACCTATTCCGGTTGCCCGGCGATGCATATGATCGCGCTGGAGATCGAGACAGCGCTCGCGCGCGCCGGCATCAAGGCGCATATCCGCACCAGCCTGTCGCCTGCCTGGACCACCGACTGGCTGACGGATGCAGCGCGGCGCAAACTTGCCGCATTCGGTATCGCGCCACCTGGCCACGTTACATCGCGCCGCGCCCTGTTCGGCGAAGCGCATCCTGCCTGCCCGCTATGCGGCAGCGCCGATACCGAGCAGATCAGCGAGTTCGGCTCGACGGCCTGCAAGTCGCTGCATCGCTGCCGCACCTGCCGCGAGCCCTTCGACGCCTTCAAGTGCCACTGACCGAAGACCGTCGTGCACCCGCCGACGCCGACCGGCGCCGTGACGGCGATGTTCGCAGCGAGCGCCGCCAAGCTGACCGCGACTACGGCGCAACCTCTTCAACGCCGGCGACACCCACCCGGCTGCCACGGAAGGCGAGAAGCGCTGTCGCTGCCGCCGCGATCAGCGCGAACAGACAGGCGCTGAGGAAGATCTGCGTCGGGGCGAGGCCAAGCGACAGCAGGTAGCCGCCCAGCAGCGGAGCGGCGATGCCGCCAAGCCGCCCAATCCCGAGTGCCCAACCGAGACCGCTGGTGCGCATGCGTGCCGGATAGAGCTTGCCGCAGGTGCCGTTGGCGCCGGTCTGGCTGCCGATGATCGTCAGTCCGGCCAGGAAGCTCATGAGCAACAGCAGCGCATAGGGCAACGCCACCAGCGCAATGACGGCGATGAACACGGCGCCGATCGCGTAGTGCAGCGCCAAGGTCCGCTCGGGGCCGATCCGGTCGATCGCGACGCCGAGGTAGACCGCGGCGAACATCGCGCCGAAGTCGCGCAGGCTGGAGGCAAAGACCGCCTGTGACGGCGTCATGCCGATCAGGTTGAGTACCGTCGGCATCCAATAGGCGAACAGGAACAGGTTCATCAGGCTGCAGAAGAAGATAATCCACAGCAGCACTGTCTGCAGCGCGTAGCCCTCGCTGAACAGCATGCGCACCGGATTGCTGCGCGCCACGTCAACCGGGTTACTCTGTGCTGGGGCGATGTCGAGACGCCGCAGGAGGGCCGCCTGGCGGGCCGAAAGGGTCTGCCGGGTTGCCAGGAACCGGGGCGATTCGGGGAGCCACAGCACCAGCGCGGGCACCAGGATGAGTGGGAAGACGGCCCCCAGCACGAAGATAACCGGCCAGTCGTAGTGCGGCAGCAATGCCGCGACGATCTGCCCGCCAACAAAGCCGCCCGCCGGCGCGCCGGTGAACGTCGCCATGATCATCGTCGCCCGCAGTCGGTGCGGCGCATAGTCGCCGGTGAGCGCCGCCGCGCCCGAGAAGCCACCGCCGATGCCGAGCCCGGTGAAGAAGCGCCAGACAGCCAGCATCGCCAGCGAGTCAGCAGTCGCGGTGAGCAGCGAGGCGATGCCGAACAGCGTGAGGCTGCCGAGCAGCAGCGGCCGGCGGCCGATGCGATCGCCGATCGGGCCAGCCGAAAGAGCACCGGCCATGATGCCGACGCTCGACCAGAAGAAGGCCGTGGTGAAGGCCGGCGGCGGCAGGTGCCACGCCTTGATCAGCGACGGCACCGCCCAGGCGACCGCGTTGAGGTCGTAGCCGTCGCAGATCTGCACCAGCGTGCACAGCGCCGCAACCCGAAGCTGCAGGCTGCCGATCCGTTGGTTCTCGAGCGCGGACTCCGCCGACGACGTCACATGTGCCATTTTCGGCCTCTTTGACGTGGAACTCCCTCGCGGTCCGTTTGGCATGGTCGGGGCGCATACTGCAAGCTGGCGGTTTCCGGTCGGTCTTCGGCCCGTGCTAGGGTTTGGCGCCATGGGAAGCCTCTACGATCAGGACCTGGTGCTCTGGGCCGAGGAACAGGGGCGTGCGCTGCGCGCCGCCGCGCGTGCCGGCTGGAATGCGCCGATCGACTGGGAGAACATGGCCGAGGAAATCGACACCTTGGGCCGATCCGAGCGCCACGCGCTGGCGAGCCACCTCGCGGCGGTGATCGAGCATCTGCTGAAGCTGCAGGCCTCGCCGGCGACCGAGCCGGCACGGTGCCGGCGCGATACGATCCGGCGCGCTCGAGCGGAGATCGAGCGACGACCGGAAGAAAGCCCTGGCCTGCGTCGGGAGGTCACCGGGATCATCGCTCGGGAGAACCGCCGGACGCGCGGCCTCGTGCACGCCAACCTCCAGGAATACGGCGAGCAGCCGCGGGCCGACATCGGGGTGCTGACCTACACGGAAGCGCCGGTGCTCGGCGACTGGCTGCCCGAGACCGACTGACCGAAACGCCCGGAGGGAACGCAGCGCATGATCAACAAGATCGTCCAGTCCATGGCCGACGCCATGGCGGGCATCAAGGATGGTTCGACAGTTCTGATCGGCGGCTTCGGCGCCGTCGGCCAGCCGAACGCGCTGATCGACGGGCTGATCGAGCAGGGTGCCACCGACCTTACGGTCGCTGCCAACAACGCCGGTGTCGGTCACATAGGCCTGGCGCGGCTGATGGAACTGGGGCGCGTGCGCAAGATCATCTGTTCGTTCCCGCGCTCGTCCGACCCCGTGGTGTTCGAGACGCTGTATCGCGCCGGCAAGATCGAGCTGGAGATCGTGCCGCAGGGCACGCTCGCCGAGCGCATGCGCGCCGCGGGCGCCGGCGTGCCGGCGTTCTTCACCGCGACCGGCGTCGGCACCAAGATGGCGATGGGCAAGGAGACCCGCGAGTTCGACAGCCGCAGCTACGTGATGGAGCGCGCGCTGGTTGGTGACGTCGGCCTGGTGGAGGCGTGGGAGGCAGACCGTTGGGGCAACCTGACGTTTCGCGAGTCAGGCCGCAACTTCAATCCGGTGATCGCGATGGCGGCGCAACTGACCATCGTGCAGGCGCAGCATCTGCGCGAACTGGGTGAGATCGACCCGGACAACGTGGTGACGCCGGGCATCTTCGTGGACCGCGTGCTGCACGTGCCTTACGGTGATCCGACCGGTTTCTGACAGGAGGCAGCGATGCCCGACACCGCCGTGACCGAGTTCAAGCCCCTCAGCCGGGTGCAGATGGCCGCCCGCGCGGCGCGCGACATCCCTGAGGGCTGGTACGTCAACCTGGGCATCGGCATCCCCACGGCGATCGCCGACCACGTCCCGCTGGAGCGCGAGGTGATCTTCCATTCCGAGAACGGCGTCCTCGGCATGGGTCCCGCGCCGCCCAAGGATCAGATCGACCCCTGGCTGATCAACGCCGGCAAGCAGTACGTCACGCTGCGCCAGGGCGGCAGCTTCTGCCACCATGCCGACAGTTTCTCGATGATCCGTGGCGGCCATCTGGACCTCTGCGTGCTCGGCGCGTTCCAGGTCGCGGAGAACGGCGACATCGCCAACTGGGCGACATCGGAGAACGATACCGCCCCCGCCGTGGGCGGTGCCATGGACCTGGCGGCCGGCGCCAAGCGACTGTGGGTGCTGATGGAGCATACGACCAAGGACGGCACGTCCAAGCTGGTGCACCGCTGCTCCTATCCGCTCACCGCGGTCGGCGCGGTGAAGCGCGTGTACACCAACCTCGCAGTGCTCGACGTCACCGGGCGCGGCTTCGAGGTGCTCGACATGGCGCCGGGGCTGACGTTCGACGCGCTGCAGGCCCGCACCGACGCGCCGCTGCACCGCTCGCCGACCTCACCCTGACCCCCGCCTGGGGCGGAGAGGGAAAGGAGGAACAGCCGCCATGATGGACCCGCTCGAACATCTGCAGATGCTGAAGGACAGCGCGGCGGGGATCGCGCCACGCAAGGGCGATCTCAAGCGGATCCGCGCATTGCGCTTCACCGAACCGGGCTTCGACCGCATCACCTGGCGCGAGATGTGCGAGATGGGCTGGCTCGGCCTGCGCATCCCGGAGGACAGCGGCGGCTCCGGGCTTGGCGCGCGCGAGTTCTGCGGGCTGGCCGAGGAACTCGGCGCCTCGCTGGTGCCCGAACCATTGATCCAGGCGGCGATGGCGGCGCAGCTGCTGCCGCCGGACCATCTGGCGCCGGTACTGGCCGGCGAGCGCATCGTGCTTGCCGCCTGGCAGGAGAAGGCCAACAGTCTCGACCTCACCGGCGAGACGGCGCTGCGCGACGGCAGGCTATCCGGGCGCAAGGTGTTCGTCCCGATGGCCGCCGGCGCCGATGCCTTCCTGGTCACCGTGCCCAGCGGGCTTGCACTGGTCGAGCGCGACGCGTCCGGCGTGTCGCTCGACGTCCAGCAGACGCAGGACGGTGGCAACTACGGCATGCTGACCTTCGACAACGTCGCGGCCGAGGCGATCGCGGGCGATGCGAGCGAGGCGCTGGAGCACGCCATCATGGCCAGCTCCGCCTACCTGTTCGGTCTGATGGACCGCGCCTTCGCCATCACCCTCGACTACATGAAGACGCGCGAGCAGTTCGGACGCAAGATCGGCGGCTTCCAGGCTTTGCAGCACCGCGCAGTTGATATGCAGATCCAGATCTCGCTCACCCGCGCGGCGGTCACCACCGCGGCGGGGGCGCTGGATACCGCACCCACGCTGGCGCAGCGCCAGGCCGCCGTGTCGCGCGCCAAGGTGCGCGCCTCGGACGCCGCGATGATGGTAACCCGTGCGTGCATTCAGCTGCACGGCGGCATCGGCTACACCGATGCCGCCGATATCGGCCTGTTCCTGCGCAAGGCGATGGTGCTGGCACCGCTGTACGGGCCGCCGCACGTCCACCGTCAGCGCTTCCGCGTCGTCGCGCCAGAGGTCGCCGATGAGTGACGCACTGCCGATCCTGACACAGCGCCGAATTGAGGCAGCGTTCGCCAAGGGCGTCTACGAGGAGATGAAAGCGGAGCTGGGCGAAGCGACGGCGACGCGCATCCTGTCCGCCGCGGTGATCAAGCTCGCGAAGGAGACCGCCGCCGAGATGGCGCGCCAGGCGCCGGACGGCGAAGCGGATCTGGACTCGTTCCGTGCCATCCAGTCGCGCTGGACGGCCGAGGACGCGCTGCGCATCGACGTGGTGAAGTCGACGGCGCACGAATTCCACTTCAACGTCACGCGATGCCGCTACGCCGAGATGTACCGCGCCATGGGGCTCGCCGATCTGGGCGCCGTGCTGTCGTGCAACCGCGACGGCGCATTCTGCGAGGGCTACGACCCTCACCTGAAGTTGCAGCGCACGCAGACGCTGATGGGCGGCGCGACGCAATGCGACTTCCGCTATCGCTGGGACGCAGGCAGTCCGTGACCTCCGCCATTCCGATCATCGACGTCGCCGACTACCTGACTGGGCGTCCTGGCATGTTGCAGGTGCTGGCGCGGCAGCAGCAGTTCGACCAGGTGAACGAATGCCTGCCGACCTGCACCGACCCTGGCAACCCGCCGCGCCGGGGACCAATCACCTACGCGGCGTGGCAGGAATACTGGTACGACGCGAACTACGACCCTGAGGCGCAAAAGGACATGGTGGCGTGACGGAGGCGTGGAAGATTTGCCGGCCTCGATCGTGCGATAGAGTTGACACCACTGCTCGACCGCGATGATGCCAACCGCATCCGCCTATGTTCTGACGGAAAAGCCCGGAATCCAGGCTCCGCCATACAGGCGGGGCAAGGTCGATGAGAGCTATTTCTTCAGAAGCGCCTCCGGCCGTGGCGGGTTCCTCGTCGTCAGTGGCTGGTTCACTCCAGTAGGCGCCGAGAATCACCAGCCGATCGCGGCCACATTGCGGTTGGGCGACGAACAATGGAGCTTTCGATGGGGACTTCCTCGGCCAGACGTCGCCGGTGCCGATGCGCAGTTCTCGCCGCACTCGGGCTTTGCTGCGACGCTGCCGGTGACGCGAACGCCCGGTCCGGGCAGTCGATTTTCGATCGATTTTCTGGCGAAGGACGGACACTCCGGCACACTCCATTGCCCGGTGGAGTTTCCGGAGTATGAGGTGGAGGCGCGGGCTTCGGACCTCGCGCCGTTGCGTCTAAAGAAGCTTCGCAACCTCATCCTGAACGAGCGAGAGAGACTGTCGCAGGTGGAGCGCGTTCGCTCGATGCCGGTGACCGGGCAGATCGATCCGGCGTTCGCCTGCAATCTCGAATGCCCGCTGTGCCTATCGCAAATGATCCGCGAGGACCGCTATACGCTGCCGAATATGCGGCTTGGTCAGCTCGACCATATACTCGGTCAATATGGTGATTACCTGGTGCGGATCTGGCTGTCTCTGTGGGGCGAGCCGTTGCTGAACAAGAACCTTCCCGAAATGATAAGAAGGTGCAAGCAGCACGACATCTGGGTACTGATCAGCTCGAACATGAGCGTGCCGCTCGATGACGCCGCGATCGAGGCACTGGTCGCCTCGGGATTGGACACGATCAGCCTCTCCATCGACGGAGCGACCCAGGCAACATATGAACAGTATCGCAAGCGAGGGAACCTAGGGCTGGCACTCGACAACGCGCGTCGCCTGGTCGCGGCCAAGCGGCGTCAGCGCTCCGCTACACCGCACCTCTATTGGCGCTATCTCAGGTTCCCCTGGAATGGCCACGAGATAGAAATGGCTCGGCAACTGGCTGTTGAAATCGGCGTGGACGAGTTCGGCATCGAACCAGGCATCATGACACAGCGAACCAAGCACTCGAAGAGCAATCGCCCTGTCGATGAGAAGCCGCTGCCAGCGCCGGCCAATCTGATTGCGCGGCGCCAACAGCAGGCAGATCGTCGTCGGACGGAGTATCGGTATTTTGGTTGCGATTATCTGTATCAGAGCATCAGTGTGAATTCGAACGGCTTGGTGCATCCTTGCTGTTACGTGGTCTCGCCGGAGCATGCCACGGGTCGGGCCGAAGATCCGGTTGAGGCGATACGCAACGGAAAGGTGCTGCGCAGTAGTCGGCGGCACTATCAGCAGCTGGCGCGAGGGAAAGAGGCAGGGGCTGCCTATGAGCCTTGTCTCTCGTGCGGTGTCGTCGCAACCGAGGACGGGCATGTCAGGACCCAGACGAATTTTGTGCAGCTCTACGAGTATCTGTTGAGTGGGATACCCATGCGTTGGTAATTGGGCGGAAGGGGAGCTGAGATGAGACGCCGACATCTGCTGTCAGGAGGTGCCGCGCTGGCCTCGATCAGCGCTACGAAGCTCGCACGGCCGGCGATCGCACAAGGCACCTCGGCAAAGTTGCTGAAATTCGTGCCCCAGGCGGACCTGGCCAATCCCGATCCGGTGTGGACCACGGCGACGGTGGCGGTGAATCACGGCTACATGGTGTGGGAGACCCTGTACGGCATCAACGACGCGCTGGTCGGCCAGCCGCAAATGTGTGTCGGCCACGAAATATCGTCGGATGAGCTGACCTGGACCTTCACTCTGCGTGACGGCCTGAAGTTCACCGACGGCGAGCCGGTGCGCGGCGTCGACTGCATCGCCTCCATCGCGCGCTGGGCGGTGAAGAATCCGTTCGGCCAGCAGCTCGCAGCGCAGACCGAGGACATGAAGCCGCTCGATGACAGGCGCTTTCAGATCAGGCTGAAGCGGCGCTTCCGGCAGATGACGTATGCGCTCGGTTCGCAGAACTGCTTCGTCATGCCGGAACGCATGGCGAAGACGCCTGCAACCGAGCAGATCAAAGAGTTCATCGGCTCGGGGCCGTACATCTTCAAGCGGGACGAATGGGCGTCTGGGTCGAAGGCGGTATACGTCAGGAATTCTGGCTATGTTCCGCGGCAGGAGAGGCCGGAGTATTTCTCAGGCGGCAAGGTGGCGAACTTCGAGCGGGTCGAGTGGATCGTGCAGCCCGACCCGGCCACCGCGGCGGCGGCGCTGCAGACCGGCGAGGTGGACTGGCTGGAGTTCCCGGTGCTCGACCTGCTGCCGATGCTGCGCAAGTCGCCGGGCTGCGACGTGGTGCGCTACGATCCGCTGGGATCGCTGGCGATCATCGCCTTCAACCACCTGTTTCCGCCGTTCGACAATCCGAAGCTGCTGCGTGCGCTGCTGCCGGCAATCAACCAGCAGGAATACGTCACCGCATGGGTCGGCGAACAGCAGGACCTCGGCAAGTATCCGGTCGGCTTTTTCACCGGCAATTCGCCGATGGAGAACGGCGCGGGGATGGAGGCGTTCACCGCGCCGCGCGATCTGGCGAAGGCGAAGCGTCTGGTGGCCGAGAGCGGCTACAACGGCGAGAAGATCGTTATGATGGCGCCATCCGACCAGCCGTCGCTGGTGGCGCCGTCGCAGGTATCGCGCGACATGTTCATCAAGCTGGGGATCAATGTCGATTACCAGGTGATGGACTGGGGCACGCTGGTGGCGCGGCGGGCGAAAATGGATCCACCGTCGCAGGGCGGTTGGAACGTGTTCCATACGACGTGGGGCGGGCTTGCCACGTCCAATCCCGGCAGTTCCTTCCCGCTGCGCGGCAACGGCAGGCAGGGCTGGTTCGGCTGGCCGACCGACGCGAAGATGGAGGAGCTGCGCGATCAATGGTTCGACGCGCCCGACGTTGCGGCGCAGAAGCAGGTCTGCGAGCAGATTCAGCTGGAGGCGTTCCAGAGCATTCCGTTCATGCCGATCGGCCAGTGGGTACTATCCATGGGCGATCCGCAAGGACCTGACCGACTTCGTGAAATGCGCCAACGTGCTGTTCTGGGGTGTACGACGGGCATAAGAGAGAGGTATTGATGGAAATGCGCCAACTGGGGCGATCCGGGATCGAACTCCCGCCACTGATGTTCGGCGGCAACGTGTTCGGCTGGACCGCCGATGAAGCCACCTCGTTCAGGTTGCTCGACGCCTGCGTCGCCGCGGGCATCAACGCGATCGACACCGCAGACGTGTACTCCGTATGGGCGCGCGGCCATCAGGGCGGCGAATCCGAAACCGTGATCGGCAACTGGCTAAAGCGCCGCGGCAGACGCGACGACGTGATCATTGCCACCAAGGTCGGAGCCCCTATGGGTTCAGGCGACAAGGGACTGTCGCGCGCCTGGATCATGCAGGAGGCCGAGGCCTCGCTGAAGCGTTTGCAGACTGACGTGATCGATCTGTATCAGGCGCATCGTGACGATCCGGACACGCCGCAGGAAGAGACCGCGCAGGCGTTCGCCGACTTGGTGAAGCAGGGCAAGGTCCGCGCACTCGGCGCGTCGAACTTCACCGCCGCCCGGCTGAAATCGGCGCTGGACGTCAGCAAGGCGCACGGCCTGCCGCGCTATGAATCACTGCAGCCGCTGTACAACCTGGTGGAGCGGCAGGCCTTCGAAGCCGAACTGGAATTGCTGTGCCAGGCGGAAGGCCTGGGCGTGATCAACTACTACGCGTTGGCTGCCGGCTTCCTCACCGGCAAGTACCGGTCCCAGGCGGACCTGGGCAAGAGCCCGCGCGGTGGCGGCGTGAAGAAGTATCTCGACGCGCGCGGCCTTGGTGTGCTGAACGCGCTGGACAACGTCGCAGCGCGCCACAAGGTGACGCCGGCGCAAGTGGCGCTGGCCTGGCTGATGGAACGGCCGAGCGTGACCGCGCCCATCGCCAGTGCGACCAGTCTCGACCAGCTGCAGGACCTGGTGAAGGCAACCGAGCTCAAGCTGGACCGGCAGGACATCGACGCACTGAACGCGGCCAGCGGATAGGCGGCGCCTACTCGCTCGCTACCGCTGGCTCGGCCTTCGCGGCGTGGCGCGGGCCACGCATCAACAACAGCAACAGCAGGGACGGCAGAGTGGTGAAGATCATCAGCACGTAGTCGTTGATATAGGCAATGATCTGCGCCTGGTGATTGACGATCCGGTCCAGCATCGCCACGCCGTGGCTCGTGGCCGGATCGATCCAGTCGCGCGCTCCGCCCAGCGCCTGCAGCGCGCGGTTGAACGGATTGACGGAAGCGCCGATCACCTCGTGCAGCGCCTGGGCGTTGTGTGCAAGCAGCGACGTGGTCACCGATACGCCGATCGCGGCGCCAATGTTGCGGCCGAGGCTGAACAGCGCGGCACCCTCGGTACGGAAGCGGGACGGCAGCGTGGCGAAGGCCAGCACCTGCAGCGGCGTGAACACCAGGCCGAGGCCGGCGCCCTGCACTGCTATGGTCAGCACCAGTTCGTGCACCGACACATCGGGGGTCCAGCCGGTCATTACCCAGAACGACCAGCACTGCATCACCAGGCCGGTGGCCACCAGCCAGCGCGGATCGCACCACGTCACCAGCCGGCCGCAAAGAATGATGGTGAACAGGTTGCCGATGCCGCGTGGCGCCATCAGCAGACCAGCGGTCGCCACCGGATAGTTGGCCAGCGTCTGCAGCCACGGTGCCATCAGTGCGATCGACGACACCAGCAGCGTGCCGACAGCGAACATCAGCACGAGCCCGGCGGAGAAGTTCACGTCGCGGAACAGCTCGGGGCGGATCAGCGGACGCGGCGCCCACGCCATGTGCACCAGGAACAGATAGATGCACAGGCCGCCGAGTACCGCCTGTACGATAATCTCCTTCGAGGTGAACCAGTCCTGGTTGTTGCCGCGGTCCAGCATCATCTGCAACGCGCCGATACCGGTGCCGAGTACAACGAAGCCCAGCCAGTCGAAGCGCAGGTGGCTCTCGCCCTCGGGCTCATGCATGAACAACAGCAGGCCGAGGGTGGCGAGCAGGCCGAACGGCAGGTTTATGTAGAACACGTAGCGCCAGTTGTAGGTGTCGGTGAGCCAGCCGCCGAGGGTGGGACCGAGGATGGGGCCGATCATCACGCCCATGCCCCAGACCGCCATCGCGAAGCCCCGTCGCTCGACCGGGTAGATGTCGAACAGGATCGCCTGCGACAGCGGCACCAGAGCGGCGCTGCTGACGCCCTGCAGCAGGCGGAACAGCACGATCTGCTCCAGCGACTGCGCCGCGCCGCACAGCATCGACGTGATGGTGAAGCCGATGATGCAGACGACGAACAGCCGCTTGCGGCCGAACCGTGCCGCGAGCCAGCCGACCGGCGCCGTCATGATTGCGGCGGCGGTGATGTACGCGGTGAGCACCCAGGTGATTTCGTCATAGCTCGCCGAGAAGCTGCCCTGCATGTAGGGCAGCGCCACGTTGGCAATGGTCTGGTCCAGCGACTGCAGCAGCGTCGCACAGATGATGCACGCGGTGATCATGCCGCGATGCTGCGTCGTCCGCTCCAGCAACGTCACGGCGCTGGCGACGGCCATCGTTTCCTCCGCGCCGCCGGTCGTCGCCGTGGCTGCCCGTTGCGTCAGGCACGCGCAGCAGCGCAGCCTGATTGGTCAGGCGATACTGTGCGATCGGGCCGGTGCGATCAAGCAGCCCGGCGTGGCCGGCCCGTCACGTCGTCAGTCTGCCAGGACTGGCTCTGGAACGCGAAGAAGAACGCCACTGTCGCGGCGCCAGGGAACCGCACGAACAGCCCGCCGTCCAGCCACACGCCGTCATCCCGTGCGTGCGGCTGCGGGCTGCCCTGGTTCATGTGCAGGTCATGCAGTCCGCGGCCCGGCGTGAAGTGGAAGTACTCGTCTTTCTGGTGCTCAGGGCCCCACGGACTGCCAAACGCGAACACCTCGGCGCCGCGGGTGTACATCGCACGGTGCATCACCGCGCTGATCCGGTCGTCCAGTTCGTTGGGATCGCCCTGCGCCTTTGCTGCCACCGCCCGCATTGCCGAGCTGTCGAACAGTTGGCCGCGCACGTAGTCGAGACGGCGCGTTCGATCGTTGTGCGATGGCTGCGTCAGGCCGACCGGCAGGCTGTCGATCGCATCGAGGATCGGATGGCGGAAATCGGTCTCGATGTCGAACAGGAGGTCGGTCCTGTCGTCCGAGCGCACATTCACCGCGAGCCGCCACGGGCCGTGGTGCGTCTGCACCCGTAGCTCCACATGGGGCGACGGATCGCCGGCACTGTGGTGCAGCAGTTTGGTGACGCTGCCGCGCAGGACTCCGTAGCTGACCGGCACGCCATCCTCCCTGGCTGCACCTGGCAGGACGCTACCATCGTGGTCGCAGGCAACGTGTGGCCGCGGTCACACCGTTATTGCCAGCGATACGGCTCGGCGTGGCCGGCGGCCACCGGGATCTGCACTGCACTCCCAGGCTGGTGCGCCTCGGCCTGCTCGTCTCGCCGCCGCAGCCGGTGCGCGATCGACGGTGCCATCAGATCGTAGTGCCCGGCCTGCAGTTCCTTGGCCGCACGCAGCGGCCAGTCGGCGTGGACCATCAGCTCACGCGCCATCGCCACCAGATCGGCATGGCCGTCCTGCAGCACCGCCTCGGCCTGATGCGGTTCGGTGATCAAGCCCACCGCCATCGTCATGATGCCGACCTCACGCCGCACGCGCGATGCATAGGGCACCTGATAGCCCGGCACGCGGGGGACGAGTCCCATCGCGGAATCGCCGCTGATGCCGCCGGACGAGCAGTCGACCAGGTCGATGTCGCGTGCCTTGAGCTCGCGTGCCAGCGCCACCGTGTCATCGAGACCCCACAGGCCGCCCTTGCCGTCCACCGCCGAGACACGGAAGAACACCGGCCGGTCCTGCGGCCAGGCGGCGCGCACCGTCTCGGCCACCTCCAGCGCGAAGCGCATGCGGTTCTCGCGCGATCCGCCATAGACGTCGGTGCGTCGGTTCGACACCGGCGAGAGAAACTGGTGGATCAGGTAGCCGTGCGCGCCGTGGATCTCGCAGACATCGTAGCCGGCATCAGTGGCCCGCTTCGTCGCGTCGCGGAACGCCTCCAGCACGGTGCGGATGTCGCCCGCGTCCATCTCGATCGGCACCGGGAAGCCGCGCCGCGCCGGCAGCGGGCTCGGTGCCAGGCCGCGCCATGGCGGCATGCCGTCCCGCGCGTCCCGCTCATCGAGCGCACGCCATTCCTGCATCGCGCCGTGCGAACCGGCGTTGCGGCCGCAATGGCCGAGCTGGATCGCCGGTACCGCGCCCATCTCCTTGATGAAGTCGGTGACGCGGCGATAGGCGCGCGCCTGCTGATTGTTCCAGATGCCGGCACAGTGATAGGTCTTGCGGCCGCGCGCCTCGACCGCGGTCTCCTCGCCGAACACGATGCCGGCGCCGCCCATCGCATAGCGGCCGAAATGCACGAACTGCCAGTCGGTGGGGCTGCCGTCCACCGACACGTACTGGCACATTGGCGACACCACCAGGCGATTGCGCGCGGTGACGCCGCGCAGCGTGACCGGCGTGAACAGAAGCGGTGCGCTGGCCATTTGGTGCGTTCTCCGGATTGCGATACCGTGTGACGCACCTCCCGCAATCGACGCAGGGTGTCAACAATGGAAACGTCCGCCGCCGTCTTCCGCAAGGTGCATGAACCGCTGACCATCGAGCAGGTGGAACTCGACAGGCCGTGGGGACGCGAGGTGCTGGTGCGCACCGTCGCCACCGGCGTGTGCCACAGCGACCTGCATGTGGTGGACGGGTTGGGACGCTTCCCACTCGATCGCCCCTTCGTCCTGGGCCACGAGGGTGCCG
This sequence comes from uncultured Alphaproteobacteria bacterium, assembly GCA_963812075.1. Taxonomy (GTDB): domain Bacteria; phylum Pseudomonadota; class Alphaproteobacteria; order Acetobacterales; family Acetobacteraceae; genus JAMXLO01. The sequence goes on along the minus strand of CAWETN010000002.1, from coordinate 258,478 downwards.
GTGTGGTCGAGGCGGTGGGTGCCGATGTCACCGCGCTGCGCGTCGGCGACCATGTCGTCGCCTGCCTGTCGGGCTTCTGCGGCACCTGCCCGCAATGCCTCAGCGGGCATCCGAACGTCTGTACCGGCGGCATCGTCGCGCGCGCCGAGGACGCCACGCCACGCATTTCGCAGAACGGCCGGCCGTTCCGCACCTTTGCGGCGATCGGCAGCTACGCCGAACGGATGCTGCTGCACGAGAACTCGCTGGTGCGGATCGAGCCGGAGATCCCGCTGGACCGCGCTGCGCTGGTGGGATGCGGCGTGCTGACCGGCGTCGGTGCGGCGCTGCGCAGCGCCGGGCTGCAGGCCGGACAGACCGTCGCGGTATTCGGCTGCGGCGGCGTGGGACTGTCCATCGTGCAGGGGGCTCGCATCGGCGGCGCGCGGCAGATCGTCGCCGTGGACCAGTTCGACGCGAAGCTGGAGATGGCGAAGGGTGTCGGCGCGACTCACACGGTGAATTCTACGCAGGACGATCCGGTGAAGGCGGTGCGCGCGATGACCAAGGGGCTCGGCGTCGATCACGCGTTCGAGGCTGTGGGGGTCGCGTCGCTGTGCCGGCAGGCGATCGAGAGCCTGGCGGTGCGCGGCACCGCCACGATCGTCGGCGTGCTGCCGCCGGATGCGACGATCGAGTTCCCATGGATGGCGATCCGGCCGGAGTGCCGGGTGCAGACTTCGCGCATGGGCTCCAACCAGTTTCGCACCGACATCCCGAACTACCTGGAATTCTACCGCCAAGGACGGCTGGATCTCGATTCGATGATCAGCCGGCGCGGCCGTCTGAGCGATATCAACGAGGCATTTCGCGCGATGAAGGCCGGCGAGGTCGCGCGCACCGTGCTGATGTTCGACTGATACTCCGACAGCAGGAAAGGCCGCGGCAGGCACTGACATGGACACTCGCAGAATCATCGAGGTCTTGGCAGCAGTAGCGATACCGCTTGCATTTCTCGCGGTGCTTATCCGCGCCTACCTCCAACCGGAAGGGATCGGTGTCAGGACGGTCCAGCTCACAACTATCGGAATGGTTGTGCCGCTCATCCTGATCCTCGGAATGGAGAACATCCTTGAGGCTCAATCGATAGGCACTTTAATCGGTGGACTGATTGGATATGCGCTCAGCGGAGTGAGCAGGCGGCCCAAGGGAGAAACCCAACCCTAAACAGCTCGGGGTAGACGGCCAGTAGGCGTCGCCCATGCAAATCGGAGGAGACACGTCAAGTGCTGTCAGTCACACAGAACATGATCCTGCCGACGGCGATCACCGGATCTTATCCGCGGCCGCTGTGGTTCGATCTCAGTCTAGATGGCCGGTCGTTCAAGTCGGCGCTGGGCGAGTCGCTGTTCCGCGAACAGTACCTCGACGCGGTCGCCGCGATCATCAATGCGCAGGAGGCAGCCGGGCTCGACATCGTCACCGACGGCGACAGCCGGTTCGACCTCGCGGTGGGTGGCAAGTCGTGGTTCTTCTACCCGATCGAGCGCATCCTCGGCGTCGAGGGTCATCGCGATACGTCGCGCGGCTGGATGAGCCGGCACGGCCTGCGGCCCGGCAAGATCCTGTGGGAGGTGCAGGAGGCGTATCAGCCGGGCATCGTGAAGCACAAGCTGGAGCGCGGGCCGCTGGAATACACCGCGATCTGGCAGGTGGCTCAGCGCATGTCGGACCGGCCGGTGAAATTCGGCGCGATCTGTGCGCCAGCGCTAGCGAGCATGCTGTGGAACGAGTTCTACCAGGACGACAAGCAGCTGGTGCTCGATCTCTGCGATATCATGAACGCCGAATTCCGCGAGATGGCCGATGCGGGCTGCCCGCTGATACAGGTTGAAGAGCCGCCGCATCACGGGCGCTCGCTGCGGCCGGACTGCACCGAGGCGGAGCTGGAGTTCCTGACCGAGGCGTTCAACCGGCAGCTGGTCGGAGTGAATGCGGAGATCTGGGTGCACACCTGCTGGGGCAATCCGAACCAGCAACGCGTGTACTGGGAGGTGCCCAGTTACGAGCGCGCCATGCCGTATCTGCTGCAGCTGAACGGCGATGTCATCACCTTCGAATGTGCGAGCAGCGACGGGCGGGACCTTCACCTGTTCGGCAAATACAAGACCGACAAGAAGATTGGCATCGGCGTGGTGAACCACTGCAATACTGTGGTGGAGCCGCCGGAATACGTGGCCGGGCTGATCCGCCGCGCACTGGAGTTCATCCCACCGGAGCGGCTGGTCATCACCACCGATTGCGGCTTCGGCCGCGAGGGCCTGAGCCGGCGCATCGCGCACTATAAGTGCGTCTCGATGGTCGAGGGCACGAACATCGTGCGGCGCGAACTGGGTCTGCCCGAGGCACCTGTGCGGGCGGCCGATCCGAAGCTGTACTTTGCGACAGTCGGCGGGCAACACTGACCGACCGGGTCAAGGCGGCATTGTAGGGGAGGACAGAATGGCCAGGCTCAAGACCATCACCAGCAAGGACCAGGTGGCGGCAAAGGATCACGCCGCATTCGACTCGATCGTCGCCAGCCGGGGTTCGGTGCATGGTCCGTTCACCATGTTCCTGCACTCGCCGGAGATCGCCGGCCGCGTGGCGCATCTCGGTGCCTATGTGCGGTTCGAAGGATCGCTCGACATGCGCGTGCGGGTGCTCGCGGCGATGGTGGTCGCGCGCGAGTACGAGGCGATGTATGTGTGGGGCGCGCAGACCGGCGGCGCGCGCCGGCTGGGCGTTGCGGAATCGACCATCAGCGCGATCCGCGAGAACCACTCGCGCGGCATTCCGCCCGAGGATGCACAGATCGTGGACTTCACCCGACAGCTGCTGCGCCGGCATCGCATCGACGATGCGACGGCGAATGCGATGCGTGCACGGTTCGGCGACGACGAATTCATCCAGCTGACCGGCGCCATCGGCTACTATGCGATGCTGTCGATGACGGTAAACGCCTGCGAATTGGAACCGGCGGAGGGCGCCGAGGTGCTGAAGGTGTAGCCCAGTCGACGTGCTGCCGCTTCGCTGGCGAAGACGCGGGCATCTGCGACATCTACAGAAGCGAGCGACTCGCCAGATTCCGCATCAACGCAGCCGCCCCGAAGGTCCAGGCCTCGCATCGATCCGTCGGCATCATCCGGTTCACCAGCCGCCCGAGTTTAGGCGCGGCGATGGTCACGATGTCGCCGGGCTTGTGGGTGAATCCCTTGCCCGGCGCGTCGCGGTCTTCCACCGGCGCGAACATCGTGCCCAGGAACAGCACCGCGCCGTCCGGGTAGCGATGATGCGCGTTGACTGTCTGCGCCACCAGATCGGCGGGGTCGCGGCTGATCTTCGCGATCGACGATGCGCCTTCCATGCGGAATCCGTCCTCGCCCACGACGCTCAGCGATACTGTCGTCTGCCGGATGTCGTCCAGCGTGAAGGCGGTATCGAAAAACCGCAGGAACGGCCCGATCGAACAGGACGCGTTGTTGTCCTTCGCCTTCCCGAGCAGCAGGGCTGAGCGTCCTTCGACATCGCGCAGGTTGACGTCGTTGCCCAGCGTCGCGGCAACGATGCGGCCGGACGACGCCGCGGCCAGGACCACCTCAGGCTCCGGGTTGTTCCAGGAAGAGTTCGGATGGATGCCGGCATCCATGCCGGTGCCGACTGCGGCCATCGGCTGCGCCTTGGTGAAGATCTCCGCATCCGGGCCGATGCCGACTTCCAGGTACTGGCTCCACGCGCCCTGTTCGATCAGCACCTGCTTCAGCTGCGCGGCTTCCGCCGACCCCGGCTGAAGCTTCGCCAGATCATCGCCCACCAGCCGGTTCACCTCGGTACGGATGGCTGCGGCGGCGCTCAGGTCGCCGCGGGCGCGCTCCTCGATCACGCGCTCGATCATGGACAGCACGAAGGTGACGCCGGCCGCCTTGATCGCCTGCAGATCGATCGGAGCGAGCAGCCAGGGCTTGGCCGGGTCGCGCGTATCGGGTGGCGTGTTGGCCAGCACGTCATCGACACGGCCGATGCGTTCACCGCCCACGGCGCGCAGCCGATCCGCCGGCGCATCCGCCTCGCACAGGTCGCGCATGGTGGGGAAGCTCGACGAGACGTCCAGCAGATCGCCGTTGCGCACTGCAACGACAGAAGGTCCCGCGACATCCGGTCGCCAGACGCGTCCCGCCAGCGCCGCCGAGGCGCTGTCATCGGGCAGCACCGGCAGCAGCGTGTCACCAATTGCGGCCATCCGAGTCCTCCCATAGCCAGAGACGGCACCCTATACTATGCCCAACCAGGACCCGAGGAGGCCCGCCAGATGAAGCTGTTCGGCTCGTCGCACGCGACGGACACCGAGACCTATCCGGTCACGCACACGGACGAGGAGTGGCGCGCGAAGCTGTCGCCAGGGCAATACCAGGTGCTGCGCAAGCATGGCACCGAGCGTGCCGGCACCAGTCCGCTGAACGCGGAGAAGCGTCACGGTATATTTACCTGCGCCGGTTGCGGGCAGGACCTGTTCGACTCAGAAACGAAATTCGAAAGCGGCACCGGCTGGCCGAGCTTCTACCAGCCGCTCGAAGGTGCTGTCGGCGTCAGCGACGACCGCAGCTTCTTCATGACGCGTACCGAGGTGCACTGCAGCCGGTGCGGCGGACATCTCGGCCACGTGTTTCCCGATGGTCCCCGCCCTACCGGACAGCGCTACTGCATGAACGGCGCGGCGATGGACTTCAAGCCCGGGTGAGGTCCTGCAGGCAGGCTGTGACCAGGGCGTCTATTGAACCAAATACGCGTGCTCCGGCTGCCGTAAGCCGCTGCACCTTCGACGCGAGCGAGCCTGCTTCACCCAGCACCAGCGCTCCGGCGTGTCCCATGGACACGCCCTCCTTCGCCTCTCGCCCGGCGATCAGCGCATAGAGCGGTTTGCGCAGGCCCAGCTGCAGGAGAGCGTCGGCACACTCTTCTTCTTCGGCGCCGCCGACCTCGCCCACGAGTATGATCGCCCGGGTGCGCGGATCGGCGAAGAACGCCGGCAGCAGGTCGGCGAAGCGCACGCCCTTCACCTGGTCGCCGCCGACGCCGACCCAGATGCTCTGGCCGAGCCCGGCCTGAGCCAGGCGGTAACCGCACTCGTAGGACAGCGTGCCGCTCTTGGTCATGATCGCAAGCGGACCGGGGCTGAGGCAGACATCCGGCAGAAAGCCCAGCTTGATCTCGCCGGGAATTGCCAGGCCGGGCGTCGAACCGCCGAGCCAGGTGGCGCCCGCCTCGCGCACCGCCCGGCCGATCTTCAAGGCGTCGTGCAGCGGAATTCCCTCGGCCACGGTCACAATAAGGCGGATGCCGGCGGCGAGCGCTTCCTCGACGGCAGCGCGCGTTTCCAGAGGAGGCGCCATGGCGACGGAAGCAACGGCGCCGGTGGCGCGTACTGCCTCGTGGCAGGTGGCGAACACCGGGACGCCGGCGGCCTCGCGCGCGTCGGTGCGCGTCGATGTACCGCCGACGATGTTGGTGCCGTAGCCACGCATCAGCGCCGCATGCGTGCGACCCATCCGGCCAGTGATGCCTTGCACGATCACCGGCGTGGTCCGGGACAGCGAGCCGATCATGCGCGTACTCGCTCCGCGACGCTGCGCATCGCCTCCTCCAGATCCTCGGTGACGAACACGTCTGGCTGGCGCTCCGCCAGAATCCGCCGCGCCGCCGCCGCGCCGCGTCCCGCCAGCCGCGCGACCACGGGTACCCGCAGCGCCGGCGTGCGCTCGATCCCCGTGGCCAGCAGCTCGCCGAACTCGGCCAGGTCGGTGATGCCGGCAAACACGCTGACCAGCAGAACCCGCAGTGACGGGCGCGCGGTGATCCACTCCAGCACGCGCATCACGCGCGCCGGGCTGCCACGCATCTGGCCGGTCCGCACGTCGCAGAAATTCAGCGGCTTCATGCCGCGTGCCGCGAGTTCGTCGATCAGCATCATCGACAGGCCGGCGCCTGTGGTGAGCAGTCCCACCTCGCCTTCGGGGTCCACCTCCACGTAGTCGAAGCCCTCGGCCAGCTTGCGATTGGCATCGGCATAGACCAGCGGCCGGGCGGCGATCAGCGCTGCGATGCGAGGCTGGCGTTCGATGGCGCTCAGATCCACCACCACCTTGGCGTCGCCGGCCACGCATCCGGCAGCGGAGACGAACAACGGATTGATCTCCGCCAGGGCCAGTTCGCGCTCGATGAGCATCTCGGCCAGTCGGCGGCCTGTCGCAACCAGGTGGGGCTCGGCGCCAAGCTCAGCCAGCGCTGCGGCGATCGCCTCGGCGTCCGGCGCACACAGCCGACCCTGCGCGGACCCGGCTTGCTCGACATCGACACCCCCCCGCGCCCCGTAGATCACCCGCAGGCCGTAACTGGCGGCATCGACCATGACGGCGAGATAGCGCTCGTCGCCGGTCACGGCCTGCTCGACCAGGCAGGTTTCGACACGGTGCCCCTTCATGCGCTGGCCCAGCATCCGGTGCACGGCGGCGGCGACATCCTGCGGCGCCTCGCAGCGCACCACGCCGCCGGCCTTGCCACGGCCACCGACCGGCACCTGCGCCTTCACCATCCACGGGCCGTCGCCGGGCAGATCGCCGATGGTTGCATCCACAACCAGCACGCCATCCGGCGCCGCGATGGCGTGCTCCGTCAGCAGCGCCTTGCCGTCCGCCTCGATCAGCAGCACGTCAGTAGGTACCGAGCCCGAGGATGCCCTGGTCGAAGTCCACGTCGCCGACGATCTTGCGACCCATCAGGTCGCGCAGCGTCTCCGAGGTTCCGCCGCCGATCGTGCCGTAGCGCGCGCCGCGATACAGCCGCGACACCGGCGCCTCGTCGGTGAAGCCGAAGCCGCCATGCAGTTGCACCGCCTCCGACGTGACGCGCAGCGACATCTCGTTGCAGAACACCTTGGCCGCCGCGGCCATGAACGGATCGGGGAACGGATCGGCGGTCAGGCAGGCACGGTACAGGATGCCGCGGCCGGCCTCGATGTCCTTGAACATGTCGGCGAGCTTCCAACGGATGCCCTGATGGTCGGCAATCGGCTTGCCGAACACCGTGCGCTCGCGCACGTAGTTCACCGCCTCGTCGAACGCACCCTCGGCCAGGCCGAGCGAGATCGCCGGATTGAGGCAGCGCTGCGTGTTGAACGCGGTCAGCAGCTTGCGGAACCCATCGTCCTTGATGACCAGGTTCTCCAGCGGCAGCTCGCAGTCATTGAACTGGATCTCGAACAGGTTCTCGCCGCCCATCGTGTGGTAGGTGCCGGTGACCTCGAAGCCTGGCGTGCCGGCCTCCAGCAGGATGCAGCCGATGCCTTCGCGGCCCGGCTTGCCGTCGATGCGGCTGAACACGATGAACATGCCGGCCTCGGGGGCACGGCTGATCAGCGTCTTGGTGCCCTTCAGGATCACGCGGTCGCCGACGATACGGGCGTTGGTGCGGTAGTTGGCGACATCGGTGCCGGCGTGCGGCTCAGTCATGCAGATCGCCAGCATGCAGTCGCCGGAGACGACGCGCGGCAGGATACGGTCGCGGAGCGCGGCCGGGGCGTAGCGGGCGATCACGCGGGTCTGCACACCGGCCTCGCCCAGCACCGCCATGGCGGTGACGTAGCAGGCCTTGGCGATCTCTTCGAGGATCAGCGCGGTGTCCAGAATGGGCAGACCGAGACCGCCGTATTCCTCGGGCACCGACATGCCGAGTACGCCCAGCGAGGCGAGCTGGCGCATGTTCTCCCAGGGGAAGCTGCCATCCATCCAGCGCGCGGCCTTCGGCTTGAATTCCGCCTGCGCCAGTTCGCGCACCGACGCGAGCATCTGCCGCTGTTCGGCGCTGATATGGAAGTCCATGCAGTGACCGTCCTTTTCCAGTCGTCACGGTGACGCGAAGTCTAGGCGGTGGAGGAGAGGCGCACCACCGAGAGGACGCGCCTTCCTGGAAGCGGGGGCAAAACCGCGAAACGAACACTGTACGGCGCGAGCAATCTCAATATTGGCGCTTGCATTCACGCGCCCGTGATGGCATATCACAGATCCGTGAGGCACCGTCAGGTGCGTGGTTGGAGTTTGCTTCATGCCAAGGCCGTTGATCAGCCGCCCTGCGCCCACGGGTCTTGCCTTCGAGATCGGTGATCTCGTTCTGCTGAAGGGGTGGGCTGACTTTCACGGCCTGCAGATGGTGGTCGAACTCGATCACTGGGTCGAAGGTGACGAATACGAAGAGGTCATTGCCTTCTACGCGAACAAGAACCGGCTTCGGCGCTGGATTCTGTGGCGTTCGGCCGAGGAAGTCGTTGTGCAGCCGCTGATCGGCCGCAGTCTCCGCTTCGCCTGCGTGGCGGATGCGATCGAGAGCCTGGTTCCCGAGAAGGCCTGAACGAGCCCCTCAGCTTCGATACGATCCGTTGATATCGATGTAGCCGTGCGTCAGGTCGCAGGTCCATACCGTGGCCTTGCCACGGCCGATCCCGAGATCGATGGCGATCGCGATCTCACGGCCCTTCATGTGCTGCACCACCGGCGCTTCGTCGTAGCCCGGCACCACCGCGCCGGCGCGCGCCATCCATACGCCGCCCACGCCGACGGATAGCTTGTCGCGATCGGCGGGTTCGCCGGCCTTGCCCACGGCCATGACGATCCGGCCCCAGTTGGCGTCCTCGCCGGCAATCGCGGTCTTCACCAGCGGCGAGTTTGCCACCGCCAGCCCAACCCGCCTGGCGGACCGCGCCGTGGCGCCGCCGCTGACCTCGACCCGCACCAGCTTCTGTGCACCCTCGCCGTCGCGCACCACCTGGAGCGCCAGATCCAGCAGCACGGCCTCGAGCGCCCTGGCGAAGTCGGCCAGCATCCGGCCGCCTTCCGCCGGCACCCGGGGATGCTTGGCCTGGCCGGTGGCGAACAGCAGCACGGTGTCCGAGGTGGAGGTATCCGAGTCGACCGTCGTGCAGTTGAAGCTGACGTCGACGGCTTTCTTCAGCAGCCCCTGCATCGCGCCCGCCGGCAACCTGGCGTCGGTGAATATGAAGCACAGCATGGTCGCCATGTCGGGCGCGATCATGCCGCTGCCCTTGGCGATACCGGTTATCCGCACCTCGGTCTCGCCAATGCGCGCGGTCTGAGTCGCGGCCTTGGCGAAGGTGTCGGTGGTCATGATGCCGCGCGCCGCCGCCTCCCAGCCATCATCGCGCAGGCCAGCGTGCAGCGCCGGCAGCGCCGCGACCAACTTCTGGTGCGGCAGGACCTCGCCGATCACCCCGGTCGAGGCGATGAACACCTGCTTCGCCGGGCAGCCCACCAGCTTCGCTGTGGCCGCGGCGGTGGCAGCGCAGGCGTCCCGCCCCGCCTTGCCGGTGAACACGTTGGCATTGCCGGCATTCACCACCACGGCGCGCGCCTTGCCGGCGCCGAGTGCGGCGCGGCACCAGTCCACCGGTGCGCCAGGGCACTTGCTCGAGGTGAACACGCCGGCGACGGTGCTGCCCGGCGCGAGCTCCATCATGACCAGGTCCGTCCGCCCCTGGTAGCGGATCCCGGCTGCGGCAGCGCCCAGCCGAACGCCGGCGAGCGGTGGCACTTCCGGAAGCGGAACGGCAAGCGGCGAGACAGGCGTGGCCATGGACGTTTCCCTTGTTCAGCGCGGCTTATTGCTTGGCGGCGCGGCGGCGGTTCGGCGGTGTCGGTGGCGCGCGCCGGCGAGCCGTCAAGGTTGAACTTCTCCACCGAGGTCGCGGCGCGCGCCTTCGCCACTGCCTTCTGCACGCCTTCCTGGATCATCTTCTGGCGCAGTTCGTCGCGCGCGTGGGCATAGTCCGGCGGCTTGGCCTGGCGGCGCTCGATCACCTTGATGACGTGCCAGCCGAACTGGCTGTGCACCGGCTGCTGCGAGACCTCGCCCGGCTTCATGGCGAAGGCGGCGGCGGCGAACTCGGGCACCATCTCGTCCTGCTTGAAGAAACCCAGGTCGCCGCCCTGCTGAGCGCCACCGGGATCCTTGCTGAACTGTTTCGCCAGGTCGCCGAAGTCGGCGCCGCCCTTGAGCTGAGCGATGATCTTCTTCGCCTCGTCCTCGTTGTCCACCAGGATATGCCGGGCGTGCACCTCTTCCTCGCCGGGCTTGTTGGCGAACTCCTGGTCGTAGCGTGCCTTGACCGCCTCATCGGTGACCGTCGGGCCGACCTCTTTGCTGAGCACGGCGGTCTGCAACGCGCGGTCCTGGGCGGCTGCGACCTGGCGCTGTACCGTCGGATCGTGGTCCAGACCGGTCTTGCGTGCCTCGGCGGCCAGCGCGCGGCCATCGATCAGCTGGTCGAGCAGCATCGGGTACAACGTCTGCGGCGGCATGCCCCGCACGTTCTCAGGCAGCGCCTGAGCCGCATCCTTCAGGTCGCTGAGGTGGATCGGCTGGCCGTCCACCTTGGCGACGACGGGATCGGTCGGGGGCTGCGAGGTCCCCTGTGCCCACGCGGCGGCGCCGGCCAGCAGCGTGACCGCGAGCAAACACCATGCAGTACCGGCGGTACGCGACATCAGATCACCTATGCGAGGCAGGGGCCCACCATGGCCGAATCCACCCCGCATCACAAGAATGCCGACCGCAGAGCAGCGTTGATGCGACGTTGCGGCGTCGTTGACCCGAGCCGGCCTGGGTCCTATCTGAACCGATGCCCCGGACCTCGCCTGGGGCTGCCCGGCGCTGCCGCCGGCCATCCTGGAAGGTCCCATGTTCGCTACAATCGCCCGCGCCGTGTTCGGCACCGCCAACGATCGTTCGCTCAAGAGCTACCAGAGGCGGGTGCCGCAGATCAACGCCCTGGAACCCGCCACCGAGGCGCTGTCAGACGAGGCGCTGCGAGAGAAGACAGCCGAGTTCCGCGCCCGGCTGGCCGACGGTGCCACGCTGGACGACCTGCTGCCCGAGGCATTCGCCGTGGTGCGCGAGGCCGCGCGGCGGACGCTGGGACAGCGTCACTTCGACGTGCAGCTGGTCGGCGGCATGGTGCTGCACGACGGCAAGATCGCCGAGATGAAGACCGGCGAGGGCAAGACGCTGGTCGCGACCCTCCCGGTCTATCTCAACGCGCTGGCCGGCAAGGGCGTGCACATCGTCACGGTCAACGACTACCTTGCCCATCGCGACGCGGACTGGATGGGCCAGATCTACCGGTTTCTCGGCATGAGCGTCGGCGTGATCGTCCACGGCCAGGACGATGACATGAAACGCGCGCAGTACGCCTGCGACATCACCTACGGCACCAACAACGAGTTCGGCTTCGACTACCTGCGCGACAACATGAAGTACCGGCTCGAGGACATGGTCCAGCGCGATTTCTTCTTCGGCATCGTGGACGAGGTGGACAGCATCCTGATCGACGAGGCGCGCACCCCGCTGATCATCTCGGGGCCGGCGGAGGACAGCTCCGATCTTTATCGCCAGGTGGACGCCGTGGTGAAGGAGCTGGTGAAGGAGCCCGATACCTACGAGAAGGACGAGAAGGTCCGCACCGTCGCGCTGACCGAACCCGGCTCCGAGCGCGTCGAGGACATGCTGCGCGATGCGGGTGTGCTGACCGAGGGCAACCTCTACGACATTTTCAACGTCTCGGTGGTGCACCACGTGCAGCAGTCGCTGCGCGCGCACACGCTGTTCACCCGCGACGTCGACTACATCGTGCGACAGGACAAGGTGGTGCTGATCGACGAGTTCACCGGCCGCATGATGGAGGGCCGCCGCTACTCGGAGGGTCTGCACCAGGCGCTGGAGGCCAAGGAGCACGTCGAGGTGCAGGCGGAGAACCAGACGCTTGCCACTATAACCTTCCAGAACTACTTCCGGCTGTATCCGAAGCTCGGCGGCATGACCGGCACGGCGATGACCGAGGCCGACGAGTTCGCCGAGATCTACAAGCTGGACGTCGTCGAGATCCCCACCAACGTCCCGTGCGTGCGCAACGACGAGGACGACGAAGTGTATCGCACTGCCGCCGAGAAGTACGAGGCGGTGGCAGCGCTGATCGATGAGGCACGCAAGACCGGGCAGCCGGTGCTGGTCGGTACCACGTCGATCGAGAAGAGCGAGACGATCAGCGAGATTCTGAAGAAGAAGAAAATTCCGCACGCGGTGCTGAACGCGCGCTTTCACGAGCAGGAGGCGGAGATCGTCGCCCAGGCCGGCGCGCCGGGTGCGGTGACCATCGCCACCAACATGGCCGGCCGCGGCACCGACATCAAACTCGGCGGCAATCTCGAGATGCGGCTGAAGAACGAAGGCTCCGACGACCCTGCACGAATCGCCGAGATCAACGACGAGGTGGCCGTGGCGCATGAGCAGGTGAAGGCTGCCGGCGGCCTGTTCGTCATCGGCACCGAACGCCACGAGAGCCGGCGCATCGACAACCAGCTGCGGGGCAGATCAGGCCGGCAGGGCGATCCGGGGCGTTCGCACTTCTTCCTCTCGTTGGAAGACGACCTGATGCGGATCTTCGGCTCCGACCGGATGGGCGGGATGCTGCAGCGACTCGGGCTGAAGGACGGCGAGGCGATCGTCCATCCGTGGATCAACAAGGCGCTGGAGAAGGCGCAGAAGAAGGTCGAGGCACGTAACTTCGACACCCGCAAGAACGTGCTGAAATACGACGACGTGATGAATGCGCAGCGCAAGGAGGTCTACGCGCAGCGCAAGGAGTTCATGAAGGCGATAGACGTGTCCGAGACGGTGGCCGACATGCGCGCCGAGGTGGTCGAGCAGATGGTGCTGCGACGGGTGCCGGAGAAGGCGTTCCACGAGCAATGGCAGTTGAAGGAGCTCGCCGACGATATGCGCCGCGTGCTGAACCTCGACCTGCCGATCGAGGAGTGGGGCCGCGAGGAAGGGATCGACGAGAGCCATCTGCGCGAACGGATCGAGCAGGCGTCGGACGCCATGATGGCGACGAAGGCGGCCAACATGGGTCCCGACCTGATGCGCTTCATCGAGAAGTCGCTGCTGATCCAGACGCTCGACGCGGTGTGGAAGGAGCACCTCTACGCGCTCGATCACATGCGCCAGGGCATCGGCCTGCGGGCCTACGGCCAGCGCGACCCGCTGAACGAGTACAAGAGCGAGGCCTTCGCGCTGTTCAACGTCATGCTGGACGAATTGAAGGAGCGGGTGACGTCGATGCTGGCACGCGTCGAGATCGCACCCGAGCCGGTGCGCCCGCCGCCGCCGATCCAGATGATGGAGCTGCATCCGCAGCCCGCCCCGGTCTTTGCCGGCGAGCCGGAGATGGCAATGGAGGGCGCTGGCGCCGTGGCGATCGGTATGCGGCCGATGCGGTCGGACGCAGTCGATCCGAACGATCCCGCGACCTGGCGCAATGCGTCGCGCAACGCGCCGTGCCCGTGCGGATCGGGAAAGAAGTACAAGCACTGCCACGGGCGGCTTGGCTGACACCGGCGTCCGACGAGGCGCAAACCCGACCCCCATCGAGGCGCGGCGGCACGGGCGCGGGGAACGCTCATCGCTTTTGTTGTGGCTGCAGCAGGTTCCGCATCGGATAGGCGTTGCCGTCAGCGTCGTTCAACGGCTCGAGCTGGAAGCGAACCTCCAGTGTCCGCAGGATCGAGCCGAAGTCGTACGGCGTGTGGTCGACATAACCGCGCTTTACTGTAGGCCCCACGGCGATCAGCGGAATGCGCGTCCCAGGACCCCATCGGTCGCGGCGCGGCGGCGGCACGTGGTCCCACTGCCCGCCATGCTCGTCGTAGGTGATGATGATCAGCATGTCGCTGTAGGCGGGACTTTTCTGCAGCATCGGCACCAGTTCAGCGAGGTGCCGGTCACCGTCAGTGACGTTGGTATAGCCTGGGTGCTGGTTGAACTGCCCGATCGGCTTGTAGAACACCACCTGCGGCAGCGTGTTCTGCTGGATGTCGCGCACGAGGTCCTTGTAGTCCTGCAGGTGCGCCCTCTGCGCCGGCGTCCCGGGCGCCAGATCCTGGAAGTACTGCAGGGGCTGGTGGTGATACTGAAAGCGCGCGTCGGGATGCCCGGCCAACGCGTCGTCGTAGCCGCCCGAGTACCACTTCCACGAAATCCCCCTGGCATCCAGCCGATCGCCGATATGCGGCATGGTCTGCGGCGGCACCAGCCTAGCCGGATCCGTATCGGACGCGGGGTGCAGATACACCGACCGACTGGTGTTGACCGCATAGCCGTCCGGCGTCACCTGGCCGTCCTTCACCATCGCGCCGTTCGCACCGAGCTGTGCCACGATGGCCTGCGGCGCGTCCGGCCAGCGGAAGGCGCACTGGCAGACCAGAAACGCGTGATTGAGGAACGAGCCGCCGAACGCCGAGTGGAACATCGCGTCGCCCAGCGTGTATTGCCGTGCGAGCTTCCATAGATATGTCTTCGAAATGTCGAAATAGCCCATCGTCAGGCCCCTCGCGTTCGACACCAGGGCGTAGCGGTTCATCGCGCCGCCATTGATCTGCATCTGCTCCTGATAGAACGCATGGATCAGGTCGCCCGTGTCGTCGTCGAGCGGGACGAACGGGTTGATCTCGAACGGCCGGTTGAGCAGCTTCGCCGGGAAGCGCTTGTCGACGCCCGGCGGCTTCAGGTTGCTGTCGATCGGCGAAGGAAGCTCCCCGTAAGGCTTGCCGTCCGCATCGACCTGGGTCGCCTTATCGCCTGCGTTTGCCAGTCCGTTCGCGCCGGGAAAGCGGCCGAAGAAATTGTCGAAGCTCCGGTTCTCCTCGAAGATCACTACCACATGGCCGATCCGCGCCAGCGGATCGCTCATCGGTTGCGCCAGCGCCGATGTCGCCGCGAGCAGGCCTATCGCCGCGGTGATGCCAAGCCGCATGCACTCTCTCCTCGAGCCGGATGCCGCACCTTATGGTCCCGGGTATCCCCAGCAACCCTGCGCAATGTGAAGAAACGATGATGCTCAGTGTGCCAGCTTTTCGACGCCTGGGTAGTCGAACAGGCCGATGAAGCTCCTGAGGGTCGGATCGGGCGTGTCAGCGTTGCCGGTGATCTTCACAATGACCTTGTCGGCGACCAGCGTCACGTAGCTATGGTCGTTCTCGATGTAGGAGAAGCGTCGGCCGCCGATCACCACGGTCTTCAGCCCGCCGATCGTTCCGAGAGGGCCGCCGACCAGGGCAGCGAGGCCCTGCAGCATCGGCGAATCCGTGACGATCTGTACCTCGACCTGCTGAATGCCGTTGTGATAGCTGCGGTTCGCCGTGATGCCGCCGCCCAACATCGCAACGCTGACCGCGGTGGATTCGGGTGGATCGGCGGTCCAGCCCGCCGGCGGCGCCGGCAGCAGCTTCTTCATCCCTTCGGCACGTCCCTGGCGCAGCAGATTGGCCGCGGCGTCCAACGCGGCGACCGCGCTCTGCATGTCGTGGTTCCGGTATGCCTCCAGCGCCTCGTTGATCTGCTCCGTTACCTCATCGGCCCGCGCTGCGTGCGTCGCGACGCCGATCAGCAGCATCGCGACACGGCAGAACCGCACCGATCTACGCCAGCAGAGCCTGGGCACACGCATCGAGTATGGCGTCCTGATCGATGTCGTATTCGCGGTATAGATCCGGAATGTCTCCGCTCTGGCCGAAGTGATCCGGTCCGAGCGGCACCACCCGATGTCCGCGCACCGCGCCGAGCCAGGAGTGCGTGCCGGGATGACCGTCAAGCACGGTCACCAATGCTGCCTCCGGCGACAGCGGGGTCAGCACTTGTTCGATGTGTGACTCCGCCCTCGGTCCGCCGCCACGTCGCCGTGCTCGCAGCGCGGCAATCCAACCCGCGTGCAACCGGTCCGGGCTGGTAATCGCCAGCAGTCCGGCGCCGGGTTCCTCGGCAACCAACTCAGCGAACGCCGCCATCGCCTCGGGTGCCACCGGTCCCTGGTAGCCGATCGCGATGCGTGCGCCATCCGCCGGGGGCACGACCCAGTGCGCGCCGGCGATCACTGCCTCCCCGTCCAGCGTCCGCGCCGGCTGTTCGAGCTGCCGTGTGGACAATCGTAGCCACACAGCCGAACCGTCCGGGCGCTGCATGTGCGCCAAGGCGTGACGCAGCAGGATCGCCAGCTCATCGACATGCGCCGGCTCGAAGCTCGCCAGCCGGTCGGCGGCCATGCCGATCATCGGCGTGTTGATCGACTGATGCTGCCCGCCCTCCGGCGCCAACGTCAGGCCCGACGGCGTCGAAACGAGCAGGAAGCGTGCGTCCTGGTAGCAGGCATAGATCAGCGCATCGAGGCCGCGGTTGACGAACGGATCGTACACTGTGCCGACCGGCAGCACGCGCGCACCGGTCATCCCTGGCGCCAGTCCTGCCGCGCCCAGCAACAGGAACAGATTCTGCTCGGCGATGCCAAGCTCGATGTGCTGACCCTTCGGCGACATGCCCCAGCGCTGCGCGCTGGCCAGCTTCGCATCGCGGAACACGTCGTTGCGCGTATGCCGGTCGAAGATGCCGCGCCGGTTCACCCACGGCCCGAGATTGGTCGAGACGGTCACGTCGGGCGACGTCGTCACGATATGATCGGCGAGCGCCTTCAGTTCGCCCTGCCCGCGGCCGATCTCGGCAAGGATGTCGCCGAAGCCTGCCTGCGTGGACATCTTCCGCCCGGCAAGCTTCGCCACCGGCAGGGCGGCCGGCACAGTCACCGAGGGCGCGCTCAGCGTTCGGCCTTGCGGTGTCAGCGGTGTCGCGAATGGGCACGCGGCGAGGAAGTCGCGCAGGTCGTGCTCAGGCACATCGAGGCCCTCGAACGGATCCCACTCGTGGCCCGGCCGGATGCCCATGGAGGCGCGGAAGCCCTCCATCTGCTCCTTGGTCATCAGGCCGGCGTGGTTGTCCTTGTGGCCGGCGAACGGCAGACCCATGCCCTTGATCGTGTAGGCGATGAAGCACGTGGGCTGGTCGCCATCGGCTTCGGCGCGCAGCGTGTCGATCACCGTCTCGATGTCGTGGCCGCCGAGATTGGTCATCAGCGCGCCCAGTTCATCGTCGGCCAGCGGATCGATGATCGCGCGCGCCTTCGAGCGTCCGAGGTCGGCGAGCAGCGCCTGGCGCCATGACGCGCCGCCCTGGAAGGTCAGCGCCGAGTAGAGCGAGTTGGGGCAGTCGTCGATCCACGCACGCAGCGCCTCGCCGCCCTCGCGCGCGAACGCCGCCTCCAGCCTGCGGCCGTATTTGATGGTGACGACGTTCCAGCCCATGTCGCGGAACAGGCCCTCGATGCGGCCGAACAGTCGGTCTGGCACCACGGAATCGAGGCTCTGGCGATTGTAGTCGACGATCCACCACAGATTGCGGACGTCGTGCTTCCAGCCTTCCAGCAGCGCCTCGTAGATATTGCCTTCGTCGAGTTCGGCATCGCCGGCGATGGCGATATGGCGACCGGGCGGCAGGTCGGTGCGACCCAGCCCGTGCAGCCGCACATAATCGGCCATCAGCGCGGAGAACGTGGTCATCGCCACACCAAGGCCCACGGAGCCGGTGGAGAAATCGACCTCGGGTCCGTCCTTCACCCGCGACGGATACGATTGCACGCCACCCAGCTGTCGCAGCCCCTGCATCTTCTCCGGCGTCTGCCGGCCGAACAGGTAATTGATGGCGTGGAAGACCGGACCGGCATGTGGCTTCACCGCGATGCGGTCCTGCGGGCGGGCGATTTCGAAGTAGAGCGCTGTCATGATGGAAATCACCGACGCGCAGGACGCCTGGTGCCCGCCCACCTTCAGCCCGTCGCGGTTGGGCCGGATGTGGTTGGCGTTGTGGATCATCCACGACGACAGCCACAGCAGCTTGCGTTCCAGCTGCTGCAGGATGTGCAGGCGGTCGGTTGTGGCGGTGATCGTCGCTGTGGTGTCCATCAGTCGGCCAGGCGATGCACGTTGGTCGACTCGACCCCGACGAGTGCGTCGGTGATGAAATTTCGCGTGCCCAGACAGCCGCATTGTACCACGACGTCAGGCCGCGTCCGGTTGATCCCGGTCGAATGGTCCGAACGCTCTACGCCGATGCCACCCTGGTAGACGTGGCAACCCTTCGGATTCATCGCAACTGCCAACGGCGCGCCGATATTGCTCGCGATCTTCTCGTGAATTTCGCTAGGGTTCGTCATGGCAACAACGCGGTCCGCCACCAACAGCGAGTTCGTCCCGCTGCAAGTCGAGGAAAGCCTCGAACGCGCTTACCGTGACCAGTGGCTCGGTCAGCATTGCCTGGGACATTCCTTCCTCCGTCAGCTCCACCCGCGGGCCAGCCGTCGCACCGTGGTGGAGGCGTTGCGCTTGCCCTCGCCGGCGTAGTCCTCGTGCCAGTCCTCGATCTTCGCCGGATCATACAGGTAATTCACCATCAGCGTCGCGCTCTCCTTGGCGCCTTTCTCCGACGTGTCGGCCAGCATGTTGAGCCGCTCCACCCGCGCGCCGTTCGACAGATGGAAGTGCGCCACCGGGTCGCGCGTCCGCTTCCTGGCGTTCGACTCGACCAGCAGATAGCGCGCGCAAAGCCGCAGCAGCACCGGTTCTGCCGTCTTGTGCAGCGCCGCATCACGCCACCAGCCACGCTTCGCCAGCAGCGCCGCCAGCGCCTGCTCGCCGGACGCCGCCGGCACCGCCGAGGCGAGGCTGGTGGCCTCCTCGTCCGACAGCAGACCCGGCTGGTCCGCCGCCAACCTCTCGTCCAGCCAGGAGCGGAAGCCAGGGATCGGCGAGAGCGTGGCGAACGTCTTCAGGTTGCGGAACTCGTTCGACAGTTCCTCCACCACGCGCTTGATCAGGAAGTTGCCGAAGCTGATGCCCGCCAGCCCCGCCTGGCAGTTGCTGATCGAATAGAAGATCGCGGTGTCCGCCTGGTGCGAGTCCAGCAGCGGCGCCTTCTCGTCGAGCAGCCTCTGCACGCTGCCGGCCAGCCCCTTCACCAGCGCCACCTCGACGAAGATCAGCGGCTCGCCGGGCATACGCGGATGGAAGAAGGCATAGCAGCGGCGGTCGGAATCCAGCCGGTTCTTCAGGTCGCGCCAGGAGCGGATCTCGTGCACCGCCTCGTAGCCGACCAGCTTCTCGAGCAGCATCGCCGGGCTATTCCAATCGATGCGCTGCAACTCCAGAAAGCCGATGTCGAACCAGGCCGCCAGCAGCCCGCGCAGGTCGGACTCCAGCGCCGCCAGCAGCTTGTCGTCGCGTCGCACCTTCAGCAGGAAGCCGCGCAGATCGACCAGGAACTTCCGGCCGTCGGGAATGGTGGTGAACTGCGTCAGCAGCCGCAGTCGCGGTGGCTCCAGGGCGCGCCGCAGGTCGGCCTTGGCGGTGGCCAACTCGGCCGGATCGGCCGCCGCCTGCACCTCCTGGTAAGCCGCTGCCACGGCGTTCGGGTCGGAATCGAAACTCGCCAGCGTACCCAGGAAATCCTTGCGCCCGGCCTCGTCCAGCTTGAGGTAGGTCTCCGCCAGCTTCGCCGCCCGGTTTCGCGCGCTGACTTCCCCGCCGCGGGCCGCCAGGCACGAGCGCATCTGCTCGACCAGCGGCTCGTCCTCCACACCCGAGGCCATGTCGCGCCAGACCGTGGTGATCCGACGAATGGCCCGGTCGAGAAGGCCAGGGACGGCGAGGTCACTCATCGATGCATTTCTCCGCGATGAACGCCGATCATCGGCATCCGCGAAACAGATGTGGCTGCGCCGCCGCTTCGACCAGTGCCGGTGTGAGGGCGGGCAGCAGATCCTCCACCACAAGCCCCTGACCCGCGATCATCCCGGCACGACCATGCACGAAGGCGCCGGCGGCGGCGGCCTCCCACGGTGTCATGCCCTGCGCCAGCAGCCCCGCGATCAGTCCGGCGAGCACGTCACCCGATCCCGCGGTCGCCAGCCACGGCGGTGCCGATGCATTGATCGCCACGCGGCCGTCGGGTGAGGCGACGATCGTGTCGGCACCCTTCAGCAGCACGACCGCACCCGTGCGCGCGGCGGCGGCACGCACTGCGGCGACGCGATCGTGACCGGGGTTGCCGAAGCTGCGTGTGAACTCGCCGGCATGCGGCGTAAGCACCGCCGCCCCGCGCAGTGCATCAGGCGCGCCGGCGAAGGCCGTGAACACGTCGGCGTCGCCGACCACGGAACGACCCGACGACAGCAGGACCGGCAGCGTGATGCGCGCAGCCTCCGGTCCGAGCCCTGGACCGCACACCCACACGTTGCGCCGTGCATCCTGCAACAGCTCGGCGAGCGGAGCGCCGCTGACCAATAGACCGGGCGACCCAGCCCGGTAGACGCCCGCGCCGCCCATCGCTGCGATGGTGACGAGCCCGGCACCGCCGCGGCGTGCAGCGTCTGCCGCCAATCGCGCCGCCCCGGTCATCGTCTCGCCACCCACGACGGTGACATGACCACGCGAATATTTGTGCGACAGCGGGCCGGGCGCCGGCAGATGCCACAGCTCCGACAGGTTGACGAAGCTGCGCGGCGCCACACGCGACAGCACGGCATCCGGCAATGCGATGTCCGCGAGCACCGTATCGCCGCACAGCTCCCGTCCGGGCAGCAGGACGTGTCCCGGCTTGAGCCGGAAGAACGTCACTGTCACCAACGCTTGCGGGGCAAATCCGCGCACCGCGCCGGTGCCGCCATCGACGCCGCTGGGGACGTCCACCGCGACCACGCGTCGCGCGGCGCGCAGCGTATCGGCGACCACCCCATCGACGTCCCGCGCCAGGCCGGCGCCGAACACCGCATCGACCACCAACGCTGCGCGCGCCGCGTTGTCCGGCGTGAAGGGAACGGAATTGCCTCGCCACTGCGCTGCGGCAGCAGCCGCATCGGACCCGGTGCGCGGCGGCGCGAGCGCAGCCACCGCGACCGGCCAGCCCATCTGCTGCAACAGTCGCGCCACGACGTATCCGTCACCCCCATTGTTGCCGGGACCGGCGAGCACCAGTGTCCGGCAGGCGCGGAAGCGCCGCTGGATCGCCCGCGCCACCGCGCGGCCGGCATTCGCCATCAGGGCCGGCCCCGGCACGCCCAGTTCCGGGGCGGCGCCGTCGGCGCGCGCCATCTCCTCGGGCGTCAGCAGCTCGGGCCGCCCGGCGAGCGTGCCCAGCCAATTGGGATCGAATACCACGCGTTGACTCTGCGTGGCTCCGGCGTTGACCTCAAGGGGTCCGGGAGGAGGGCAGCATGACGCAGGTGGCGGTGGTTGGTGCGGGTCTGATCGGCCGTGCCTGGTCGATCGTGTTCGCCCGCGCGGGGTTCGATGTCGCACTGTGGGATCCCTATCCGCAGCAGGTGGAGGCGGCACTCGGCTTCATCGCCGAGCGGCTGCCTGAGTTGGAAGAGGCCGGACTGCTGAGGGAATCGCCGGCCCTGGTTTTCGGGCGAATCCACGGTGCTGCCACGTTGTCGGAAGCGGTAGGCGGCGCGGAGCACGTGCAGGAGAACGGACCCGAGCGTGTGGACGCCAAGCAGGCGCTGTTCGCCGAGCTGGACCGTGCCGCGCATCCCGATGCGGTGCTGGCCAGCTCGAGCAGCGGCATCCCGGCAAGCGCCTACACCGAGACGCTGGCGGGCCGCGCGCGCTGTCTCGTCGCGCATCCTGTCAATCCGCCGTACCTGGTCCCGCTGGTCGAGCTGTGTCCGGCGCCATGGACCGATCCGGCGGCGGTGGGGCGCACACGGGCTCTGATGGCCAGCGCCGGGCAGGTACCGGCTACGGTGAACAAGGAGGTAGACGGCTTCGCGCTGAACCGGCTGCAAGGCGCACTGCTGGCCGAGGCGTTCCGGCTGATCGCCGATGGCGTGATCTCACCGGCCGATCTCGACGCGCTGGTGAAGCACGGGCTTGGGCTGCGCTGGAGCTTCATGGGTCCGTTGGAAACGATCGACCTCAACGCGCCGGGGGGCCTGCAGGACTACTGCGATCGCTACGGGCCGCTCTATGCCGAGTTGCAGCGGCAGATGACTCCGCGCGAATGGGACGCCGCACTCATCGGCAAACTGCACGCCGCTCGCCGTGCCGAACTGCCGGCGAACATGCAGGGCGTGCGGCAGGAATGGCGCGACCGTCGACTGATGGCGCTGCTGGCGCACAAGGCGATGCAGCCGGAATGAGCAGGGGCGCTTTCCGGCCATGATACGTCCGTGGCACCGAACCGGTTTGACCGTGCTGCGATCGGTCGCCGGTCGCGCCAGCGTTCACCGCAGATGGATCCGCCTTCGCTGGCGTCGGTTGGTGGCGAGGTCATGGCTGCTGTCGCGCCACCATTACCGCTGGCACGGACAGGCCCTCGTCGGACATCCGTCCGAACCGGTTTGGTATTTCGCCTACGGCTCGAACATGCACCACAGCGCCTTCCGCGAGCGCCGCGGCATGCGGCCGAGCGAATGGCGTGCCGCGCACGTCCGTGGCTACCGGCTGCGCTTCAACCTGGAAGGCCATCCGAAGGGGAAGGCGGCGCCGGCGAACATCTGTCCCGATCCCGCTGGCGAGCTGTGGGGCGTGCTCTACCGAATCACGCGGCGTGAACTGCTGCGTCTCGATTCCACCGAAGGCGTTCCCGGGCGAAACTACCGGCACGTCCTGGTCTCGGCGGAAGACGCGGACGGCAACACCCTCACCGCCGTAACCTATATGGCGCGTGGGCTCGACACCGACCGAACCCCATCATTTCGCTACATCTCGCTGTTGCGCGACGGCGCTCGTGCGCATGGCCTGCCAGAGGCCTGGGTACGGTATCTGGACAGCGTTCGGCACCACGCCGAATGAACGCCCTCCGCGTGCGGCAGCACAACGCGCGGTGCGCCTGCTCCGTGGCCTAGTCTAGCCTTGCCTCGGTCTCGAACGCCTGCGATAGCGCCGCGAGTATCGCGTGGGGAACAGGCCTCGCCTCACCGACCCCGCGGATCCAGCGCATCGCGCAGCCCGTCACCGACCAGGTTGAACGACAGCACCGCTAGGAAGATCGCCAGCCCGGGAAACACCGCGAGCCACGGCGCCTGCGACAGGAAGCGCTGCGCCGAGTTCAGCATCGAGCCCCAGGAGGGTGCCGGCGGCTGCTGGCCCAGGCCCAGGAACGACAGGCTCGCCTCGGCGATGATGGCGGCGGCGATGGCGAGCGTGCCCTGCACCAGTATCGGCGGCACGATGTTCGGCAGCACATGGCGGACCGCGACGCGCCAGCCCGGATTGCCGATCGCGCGCGCCGCCTCGACGTAGTCGTTGCTGGATGCATCCAGCGTCGCCGCGCGCGCCACCCGCATGAAGCGCGGCGCGGTGGACACGCCGATAGCGATCATCGCGTTCGTCAGGTCCGGGCCAAGGAAGGCAGCCAGCGCAATCGCCAGGATCAGGAACGGGCAGGCCAGCATCGCATCGACGATCCGGCTCAGCACCACGTCCACCCATCCCGCGGCGAAGCCTGCGAGCAGTCCGGCCGGCACGCCGATGCCGGCGGCGATCAGCACCGCCACCACGCCGGCGAGCAGACTGGCGCGCGCGCCGAACACCACGCGCGCAAGCACATCGCGGCCGTTCTCGTCGGTACCCATCCAGTGCGCCAGCGACGGCGCCTTGCGGATCGCCGACCACGAAGTGGCGACGGGATCGTACGGCGCGATCAGTGGCGCGAACACGGCGACGGCGATGAACAGCACGATCACCACCAGGCCGGCGACGGCGACCGGGCGATGCAGGAAGCGGCGCACCGCCAGCTGGGCGGGACTGCGCGGCATCGCGGCCGGGCGACCGACGGCGGGGACGGCTACGGTGGTGGTACTCATGATCAGGCGCCCCGCAGCCGCGGATTGATCACGACGTACATCACATCCGCCAGCAGGTTCAGCATCACGTAAAGAAACGCCGTCACCAGCACGACACCCTGTACCACCGGATAGTCCCGGTTGAACACCGCATCCACCACCATCTTGCCGAAGCCCGGGATGCTGAACACCTGCTCGGTCAGCACAGCACCCGAGAACAGCGTGCCCAGCTCAAGCGCGCCCAGCGTCACCACCGGGATCAGCGCGTTGCGCAGCGCGTGGCGGATCACCACGACGAACTCGCGCAGGCCCTTGGCCCGCGCAGTCCGCACGTAGTCTTGATCCAGCGACGTCAGCATGGCGCTTCGCGTGTGCCGCATCAGGATCGCGGCGATCGCATTTCCCAGCACGAAGGCCGGCATGATCGTGGTGGCGAGCGACTGTCGCCAGTCCTCGGTCAAAGGCACGTAGCCCGACGGCGGCAGCCAACCCAGCTGCACCGAGATCAGCAGGATCAGCATGATCCCCAGCCAGAAGTTGGGCGTGGACAGCCCTGCCAGCCCCACCGCATTGGCGACGTAGTCGAGCAATCGGTTCCGATACACTGCGGCGATGATGCCCGCGGGCACGCCGATCAGCACCGCGATGAGGAAGGCCATCGTGCCGAGTTGCAGGGTGACCGGCAGTTTCTGCAGCACCAGCTGCGCGACCGGCTGGCGTATGCGCCACGAGAATCCGAGATTCCCCTGCAGGTACATTACCGATCCAGTGCAGGTACTGCACTGGCAGCGACCGATCGAGCCACAGCTCGGCGCGGATCTGTGCCAGCACCTGCGGATCGCCGCGCTCCTCGCCCGCCATCACCAGCGCCGGATCGCCCGGCATCAGCTGCTGCAGGCAGAACACCAGGATGCTGACCAGGATCAGCGTCGGGATGATCTGCGCGATGCGCGTGCCGAGATGCCCGCGCACTACTTCGCCAGCTCCATGCCCTGGATACGGATCATGCCGTCCGGCACCGCGCGGAAGCCATTGAGCCTCGCCGTCATCGCGACGATGTTGCGTGCATTGTACAGGTAGGTCACCGGCAGATCGCGGCGCAGTTCGGGCCAGACCTGATAGTACACCGCCTGGCGCTTTGCCACATCGGTCATCGCGCGGCCTTCGTCGAGCAGCTTATCCACCGTGGGATTGCTGTAGCGGACGAGGTTGTTGCCCTGCCCGGTGCGCAGGAACTGATAGGTGTTGCCGTCGACGTCGACGCGGCCGGACCAGCCGATCAGGTACAGCTCGTACTCCCCGCGCGCCTGCGCCTGCAGCGACGAAGCGAATTCCATCGCCTGGATCCGCAGCTCGAAACCGGCTTCGGCGACCATCGACTGCAGCACCTCGGCCACCTGCAGCTGGTCCGGCTGGTTCGGTGTCAGCAGCTCCACCTTCACCGGCAGCGAAACGCCAGCCTGCTTCAGCAGCGCCCTCGCCTTTTCGACATCGCGCGGCGGCGGCTTCAACGCCGGATCGTAGAACGGCGAACTGGCCGACACCGGCTGCACGCTCGGTGCATACATGTCGTTGAACACCACGCTGACCAGCGCCGCACGGTCGATCGCCGCATCGAACGCCTGGCGCACGAGTGGGTTCTTGCCGTAGGGCGTGTTGGAGCGCGGGCCGTTGTCCAGGTTGTTGTTGACACTGGCATAGCCCAGCGCGTTGGACACCACGAGCTTCAACTTCGGGTCTGCCTTCACCGCGGCGACGTCGGTTGGGGCGATGTATTCGGTGATATCGCTGGTTCCCGCCTTCAGGTTGGCCAGACGCACCGATGAATCCAGGAAGACCTGATATACAACCCGGTCGAAGTGGATGCTCTTGGCGTCCCAGTAGTCGGCGAAGCGCTCGAGCGTCACGTGGTCCTGGGGCACGCGTTCGACGAACTTGAACGGTCCGCTGCATACCGGATGCTGGGAAAAATCTTTGCCCGCCGCTTCGGTCGCCTTGGGCGGGTAGATCATGCCTGACCGATCGGTGAGCTGTGCCAGGAACGCACCCGACGGACTCTTCAGCGCGATGCGCACAGTGGCAGGATCCACCACCTCGACATGATCGATCGCGTTGATCTCGCTCCTGCGGAAGCTGCCCTGCAGCGTCAGATGGCGCTCCAGCGAGTACTTCACCGCCGCCGCATCCAGCACTTCGCCGTTGTGGAACTTCACGCCCGGGCGGAGGTGGATCACCAGCGTGCGGTCGTCCGCCCATTCGTAGCCGGTCGCCAGCTGCGGCACGATGTTCAGCTTCTCGTCGATGTCGAACAGCTTGTCGCACAGCCCGGCGAACACGATGCGCCCGACATAGGTGGTCGCCAAAGTCGGGTCGAGCACGTCCAGGTCCTGCCGCAGCGCGATGCGCAGCGTTTGGGAAAAGGCTGGCATTACGGTGGCCAGGATACAGGCGGTGGCCAGTAGCAGGCGGCGCATCATGGGCTCCCGGTCTTGTCAGCTGGTCCTTCGTCGCGCAACTGCGACGGGGTCCGATCCTCGCCGCTCATGCGACTCGCCGCAAGCAGGCTAGGCTTGCGGGGATGCAGCCGCGCACGCCCGTCACGACCGACCTCGTCCTGTTGGGCGCCGGGCACGCGCACGTCGAGGTCCTGCGCCGGTTCGCGATGCGCCGGGAGCCGGGGGTGCGCCTCACTCTGATTGGCCGCGAGCCGGAGACACCCTACACCGGCATGCTGCCGGGGCTGATCCGCGGCGACTACACGTTCGACCAGGCACATATCGATCTGGCCCCGCTCGCCGCCAGCGCAGGCGCGCGGTTGATCCTGGCGGAGGCGACGGCGATCGGCCTGGCCGAGCGCCGTGTCGCGGTGAACGGGCGGCCCGACGTGCCGTTCGACCTGCTGTCGCTCGACGTCGGTGGCGCGCCGGCGATGCCCCCGGGCGGCGGCGTGCCGGTCAAGCCGATCGGCACGTTCCTCGACCGCCTGGCGGCGCTGGAGGCCGGGTTGGACCGCGGCGCGCGCGTTGCCGTCGTCGGCGGCGGCGCCGGCGGCACGGAACTCGCGCTGGCCCTGGCGCGGCGCTACCGCGAGCGGGTGCGGATCGTGCTGGTGTGCGACGGCCCCGAGCCGCTGGCGAGCGCGCCTTCCTATGCACGATCCGTCGCGCGCGCCGCGCTGGTGGATGCCGGCGTTGAGCTGGCGTGCGGCGTACGCGCCGGCAATTGGGCCGGCGGGCGGCTGACGCTGTCGGATGGCAGCTCGCTCGACGTGGCAAGCGCGCTGTGGGCGACCGGCGTGGTGGGACCGGCCTTCCTGGCCGCCTCGGGCCTTGCCTGCGACGCGGCCGGCTGCGTGCTGGTCGATGCGACGCTGCGCAGCGTCAGCCATCCCCAGGTCTTTGCCGCCGGCGACTGCGCCGCCATCGAGGGCAGCCCGCGGCCGAAGTCCGGCGTCTGGGCGGTGCGGGCCGGCACGCCGCTGGCGGCCAATCTGCGCCGGGCAGCACGCGGTCGGCCGCCGCGCCGCTGGCGGCCGCAGGCGGAGGCGCTGGCGATCCTGAGCCTCGGACAGGGACGTGCGCTGGCGTGGCGCAACGGCGTGGCGGTCTCCGGCAGATTGGTCTGGCGCTGGAAGGACTGGATCGATCGGCGCTGGATGCGGATGTACCAGGAGCCGATGGCGCCGATGCAGGGCAGCGAGCCGATGCGCTGCGGCGGCTGCGGCGCCAAGGTCGGCGCCGAGGTCCTGGCCGGCGCTCTGGCGGCGCTGCCGCAGGTGAGCGCGCCGGATGTACTGATCGGACTCGAGGCTCCGGACGATGCGGCGGTGATGCGCCCACCGCCCGGGATGGTGGTGGTGCAGAGTGTCGATCACTTCCGCGCGTTCATCGACGACCCGTTCGTGTTCGGCGAGATCGCTGCGGCGCATGCGCTGTCCGACCTGCACGCGATGGGCGCCCGCCCATGGACCGCGCTGGCCATCGCGGCGGTGCCCTACGCATCGGGCGAGAAGATGCGGACCGAGCTCGCCGACATGCTGCAAGGCGCCAGCCGGGTGCTTGCGGCGGACGGCTGCGCGCTGGTGGGCGGCCACAGCGGCGAGGCGGAAGAGGCGGCACTCGGCTTCGCGGTGACCGGCCTGGCCGATCCCCGGAAGCTGCTGCGCAAGGCGGGGCTGCGGCCCGGCGATGTGTTGGTGCTGACCAAACCGCTGGGGACCGGCATCGTGCTGGCAGCCCACATGAAAGGCCTGGCGCGCGCGCCCTGGCTGCAGGCGGCGCTCGCTTCCATGCGCGCCAGCAACGCCGCCGCGTCACGCGTGCTGCGCGAGTTTGGTGCCGTCGCGTGCACCGATGTGACCGGGTTTGGTCTCGTCGGTCACCTGTTCGAGATGCTGCGGGCGTCCGGTGTCGGAGCTGTACTCTGGCCCGAGCGCGTGCCGGCGCTGCCGGGTGCGGTTGAACTCGCG
The DNA here is from genome assembly GCA_963812075.1 of uncultured Alphaproteobacteria bacterium. Lineage (GTDB taxonomy): Bacteria > Pseudomonadota > Alphaproteobacteria > Acetobacterales > Acetobacteraceae > JAMXLO01. Next base: position 230,207 of record CAWETN010000002.1, on the reverse strand, counting down.
GCACACGGTGTGGAAAGCACGCTGGCGCCGGAGAACCGCCGTCTGGTGCCCGATGCGCATGCTGCCTCGCGCACGGCGCTGCTGTTCGACCCGCAGACATCCGGCGGACTGCTTGCCGGAATCACGTCTGAGCGTGCGGAAGCGTGCATAGCGGCGCTGCACCAGCAGGGCATTGCCGCATCGATCGTCGGCGCTGTGGAGACCGGGCCGGCCGCACTGCGGATCACCTGAGACCTGTCTGCTCTCTGAGCGTTGTCGGGCCGCTCTCGAATGGGCCTATTCAGTTGTCCAGCAGCGCTCGGATCTTCCCTGCCAGCGCTCCATGCGTGAACGGCTTCGGCAACAGATGCGTGTCGTGATCCAGGATCCCGCCGTGCACGATTGCGTTGCGCGCGTAGCCGGTCGTGAACAGGATCAGGAGGCCGGGCCGCAGCGCCCGCGCCCGGTCGGCAAGCTGGCGTCCGGTCATCCCGCCTGGCAGCCCAACGTCGGTGAACAGCAGGCGGATGTCGGGATGGCGTACCAGCTGCGCGAGGCCCTCTGCTCCGTTGCGCGCCGCGATCACGCGATAGCCCAGTTCGCGCAGCGTCTCTATGCTGTAAGCGCGCACCGCGTCATCGTCCTCCACCGCCAGGATGAGTTCGCCGGCGCCGCTGATCGGTGACTCCGGCTCGGCATCGCGGTCCTCGGCGGCCACCGAATCGCCCAGCAGCCGCGGCAGATAGAGTTTCACCACCGTGCCGTGATGCAGCTCGCTGTAGATCTTAATGTGTCCAAGGGACTGCTTGATGAAGCCGTAGACCTGGCTGAGCCCCAGGCCGGTGCCTTGTCCGATGTCCTTGGTGGTGAAGAACGGCTCGAACGCCCGCTGGATCGTCTCCTGTGTCATGCCCTCGCCGGTATCGGACACGGCAATCATCACGTACTGGCCCGGCTGTACCTCCTGATGCAGTGCCACGTAGGACTCGTCGAGATAGCTGTTGGCGGTCTCGATCGTCAGGCGTCCGCCGCCAGGCATCGCGTCGCGCGCGTTCACCGCGAGATTGAGCAGCGCGCTCTCGAGCTGATTGGGATCGGCCATCGTCCGCCACAGCCCGCCGGCCAGTACCGTCTCGATCTGCACCGCCTCGCCCAGCGTGCGCCGGAGCAGCTCCGACATCCCCGCCACCAGGCGGTTCGCGTGGATCGGGCGCGGATCGAGCGCCTGGCGCCGCGCAAAGGCGAGCAGCCGCTGCGTCAGCACCGCCGCGCGGTTGGCGCCTTCCTGCACCATGCGGAGTGCGCGGCCGGCGCGCTCGCCGGCCGCGCCGTCGGCGATCTGCAGAACGCGCTGCAGCGTATCGGCACCGCCCAGAATCGCGGTCAGCAGGTTATTGAAGTCGTGCGCGACGCCACCGGTAAGCTGGCCAACAGCCTCCATCTTCTGCGCTTGCCGCAGCGCCTCCTCGGTCTGCATGCGTTCGGCGATCTCGTCGGCCACGCGCTGCTCGAGCGTCTCGTTGAGCGCCCGAAGGCTCTCCTGAGCCTGCAGGCTGGTGCGGTACAGCCGCGCATTGTCGATGGCGGTCGCCGCCTGCGCCGCGATGCCGCCGGCGATGAGCTCCTCACGCTGGCCGAATACGGCGACCTGCGAGTGGCCGAAGAACAGCCCGCCAAGCACCTCACCCGAGCGCGACACGACCGGTGCGGCGAGGTAGCTGCGCACCGGCAGATGGCCGCGCGGCTTACCGTAATGCGGTGGATTGTGCCCGTAGCGCGGATCGAGCGTGATGTCGTCGGAGCGGACGATGCCCTCGCCGCGGAATGTCGGATCGAACACCTTGGTGTTGCGCGGCATCGGGAACCCGGCGAACGAGTCGCGCGACGCACCCGACAGCGAATAGAGGGTGTAGGACTCACCGGTCTCGTCGAGCACGTTGTAGAAGAATGCGCCGAACTCCGCCCTCGTCAGGTCCACCGCGGCATCCGTCACCGCCTGTACCAGCGGCTCGAGATCGAGCTGCGCCGCGATCATGTTGCCGGTGCGGTTGAGCAGCTCCAGCCGCCGCGCCTCCTCGCGTACTTGGTCGGCCGCCTCGCGGCGAATCTGTGCGAGCTGAAGGGTGGATCGCACGCGCGCCAGCAGCTCGCGCGCCGCGAACGGCTTCACCAGGTAGTCGTCCGCGCCAGCTTCGAGCCCGTCGACCTGCGCCTCGTCGCCGGCGCGCGCCGAGAGCATGATGACCGGCAGATCGCGCAGGGCTCCATCCTTCCGCATGGCGGTGAGCAGGCCGAAGCCGTCCAGCCGCGGCATCATCACGTCGGTCAGTACAAGATCGGGACGGCGGCGCCGCATCGCCGCCAGCGCGGCCTCGCCATCTTCGGCGACGTCCACTTCGTACTGGCCGCCGAGCAGGCGCGCCACATAGTCGCGCATGTCGGCATTATCGTCGGCCAGCAGCACATACGGCCGCTCCGCGAGATCGGCCGCCGGGTCCTGGAGCGCTGACAGCGCGGATGCCGTTTCCAGGATGCCGTCGGCCTCGGTCGGCCGATCGGACAGCGGCAGCCAGCGTAGCGCCTCGGCCACGAACGACGCCGCCGCACCGCCATCAGGACTCGTGCGTCCCCGGTCCTGCGATACCTGGTCCGCCGGCAGGTGCCCATCGCCCAGCTGCAAGGTGACACGCACCTTGGTGCCGATGCCCACATCGCTCTGCACGTCGATGGTTCCACCGTGCAGGCGCACCAGTTCGCCGACCAGCGCAAGGCCGATGCCGGTGCCCTCCATGGTCCGGCCGCCCTGGCCTTCGATGCGATGGAAACGGTCGAAGATCCGCGGCAGTTCGTGGGCGGGAATGCCGACGCCGGTATCGGCGACAGTCAGTTCCGCGCGCGCCCCCGCCAACTGGACCCGCACCGCTATGCCGCCGGTGAGCGTGTACTTGAATGCGTTGGAGACGAGGTTCAGCACCACGCGCTCCCACATATCGGCATCGACATAAACCGGCTGCGCCGAGGAGGGGCAGTCGACCGTCAGTTCAAGTCCGGCGCGCTCGCAGGCCGAGCGGAAGTTGCTGGCGAGTTCCGCTGTATAGATGCCGAGGTCGGTCGGGCGGAATGCGGCGCGAACGCGCCCGGCCTCGATGCGTGAGAAGTCGAGCAGCGTGTTGACGAGCCGTAGCAGCCGCAGCCCGTTGCGATGCACCATGTCGAGCCGCCCGGCGGAACCCGCGGGATGACTGGCCATCTCCTCCTCGAGCGGACCCAGCATCAGCGTGAGCGGTGTGCGGAACTCATGGCTGACATTGGCGAAGAAGGCGGTTTTTGCCCGATCGATTTCCACCAGCGCTTCGGCCCGCTGTCGCTCGGCCTCGTAGGCCCGGGCACTGGCGAGGCCCGAGGCGATCTGCGCCGCGACCAGATCGATGAAGCCCGAGTAGCTCTCCGACAGCGGCTGGAATGGGTTGAGAGCGGCGAACAGCATGCCGGCCGGCATCGCCTGGCCCTGCTGCACGACCGGCACGGCGAGGGCGCGGTGCGGCGGCCGATCCCACGCCCCCGACGGCAGGGGCACAAACAGTGCCATGTCCTCGACGGCGACGTGGGAGGCGCCCGCCATGATCTGCGCCGCCGGGTGGTCGGGCGGTACGGCGGCCAGATCTATCTCTGCCCTCGCCAGGGGATGGTGGCGCTCGATGCCGGACGCCGAGGCCAGCCGCGCCCGCTTTCGGTCGGCGTCGAACAGCCATAGCAAGCTGAACGGAAGGTCGTGCTGGTTCGCGATGAGCCCACGTTCGATGGCGCCGAGTACCTCGGGCTCGCTGCGCACCGCGGCCAGCAGGGCGGCGAGTTCACGCAGCGTTGCCAGCCGGCGCTCGCCGATCACCCGCTCGGTGTCCTCGGTGACCACGCACAGCATGCCGCCGATCGCCCCCGTATCGTCCGGGAGCGGGCTATAGGAAAATGTATGGTAGGTCTCCTCGGGGTAGCCATTCCGTTCCAGGAACAGCAGCAGGCCTTCGTCCCAGGTAGCCTTCCCGGTCCGCATCACCGTCTCGGTGCGGGGATGCAGGTCGCGCCAGATCTCCGCCCATACCTCGGACGCCGGCCGCCCCAATGCCCAGGGATGCTTGGCGCCCAAGGTCATCGCGGCATAGGCGTCGTTGTAGAAGAATGTAAGGTCCGAACCCCAGCCGAGCCACATCGCATAGCGCGACGTGACCAGGATGCGCAGGACCGTCCGCAGGCTCTGCGGCCAGCTATGCTGCGCGCCCAACGGGGTGGCCGACCAGTCGCGCGAACCGATCAGCGAGGCCATTTCCCCCCCCGCTGCCATGAAAGCCGATCCGGCCGCAGACGTTTCTTCTTGCCGATCGCTCATTGAGCCGATTTGCCGGGGAACATGTGGCGCAGCAATGGCGCTTTCCGGCATCCGCAGAGGTCGGCGCAGCAACTCACGCCCTATTGACGAGTGCCGGCATGCACCCGGTCGCAGCCGCACTTCCAGCTCCCCATCGCGTGTCGCGCACACGGCCGTCGCATGCCGCACCGCCGTACCGTTTGGCGACGGGTGTGTCGCGAGCAGGCGCCACCTGCGGCGATGCCGGAGTTCTACGTCAAGATTTGGAGAACACGTCCACTGCGCGCTATCAAATCGACTGCACTTCCGCGCAGGAACGACCCATGGCCCGTCAGCACCGCATCGCCTCGATTCCGGCCGACGGCATCGGCCCCGAGGTCATCAGCGCCGGCCTTGAGGTGCTGGACGCCGTAGCGGCGCGCGACGGCGACTTCAGCCTGATCGTCGATCACTACGACTGGGGCTCCGATCGTTATCGCAAACACGGCCAGTTCATGCCGGCCGATGCGCTCGCCTGGCTGCGCACTGCGGACGCGATCTATTTCGGTGCGGTCGGCGACCCGAACATCCCCGACCACGTCACGCTGTGGGGCTTGCGGCTGCCGATCTGCCAGGGCCTCGACCAGTACGCCAACGTTCGCCCGACGCGCATCCTGCCCGGCATCACCTCGCCGCTGCGCGACGTCGGGCCGGGCGACCTCGACTGGGTGATCGTGCGCGAGAACAGCGAAGGCGAGTATTCGGGCCACGGCGGGCGCGTGCATCGCGGCCTGCCCGAGGAGGTCGCCACCGAGACCGCGATCTTCACCCGCCGCGGCGTCGAGCGGATCATGCGCTTCGCCTTCGACATTGCGCGCTCGCGCCCGCGCAAGCTGCTGACGGTGGTCACCAAGTCGAACGCGCAGCGCCACGGCATGGTGTTCTGGGACGAGATCGCCGCCCTGGTGTCGCACGACTATCCCGACGTGACCTGGGACAAGGAGCTGGTCGACGCGATGACCATGCGCATGGTGCGCAAGCCGCAGACCATCGACACCGTGGTGGCGACCAACCTGCACGCCGACATCCTGTCCGATCTCGCCGCGGCACTCGCGGGATCACTCGGCATCGCGCCGACCGGCAATGTCGATCCGGAGCGGCGCAGCCCATCGATGTTCGAGCCGATCCATGGCTCGGCGTTCGACATCACCGGCAAGGGGATCGCCAATCCGGTGGCGAGCTTCTGGACCGGCGCGATGATGCTGGAGCATCTCGGCGAGAAGCCGGCCGCCGACCTGCTGATGCGCGCGGTGGAGCAGGTCTGCGCCGCCGGCGTCATGACACCCGACCTCGGCGGCAAGGCGACGACCGCGGAGGTGACCCGGGCAGTGTGTGAGGCGGTGCGCGGCATCAACCGCTGATGGAACAGGCGCTGCTGGACCAGGCACGCGCACTGGTCCCCGTGCTCGCGGAACGCGCCACGGCGACCAACGCCCGCCGCGACGTGCCGCCGGAGACGATTGCCGATTTCCGCCGCACCGGCATCCTGCGCATCATCCAGCCACGCCGGTTCGGCGGATTGCAGCTCCGCTTCTCGCTGTTCTCGCACATCGTGGAGATCCTGACCGAGGGCTGCGCCTCGAGCGGCTGGGTCTATGCGGTGTTGGGCGAGCACCAGTGGCTGCTCGCGTCGTACCCGCTGCAGGCGCAGATCGACGTCTGGGGCGAAGATCCCGGGGCGGTCGCGTCTTCGTCGCTGGCACCGCGCACCGTGGCGGAGCGCATCGGCGGCGGGTGGCGGCTGAGCGGCGACTTCCCGTTCTCCAGCGGCAGCACGCACGCGCGCTGGGCGATCATCGGCGCATTCCTGGGCGCCGCCGGCGATCCCGCCGGCATCGGCTATCTGCTGGTGCCGTTCACCGACATCGAGATCGTCGACGACTGGCACGTGCTGGGTCTCGCCGGCACCGGCAGCCGGACGCTGCGCCTGCGCGACGTATTCGTGCCAGAGCATCGCTGCGTGTTGCTGAGCGAACTGCTTGCCGGCACCGCGCCCGGCGTGCAGGCGCATCCGGACTATCCGCTGGTGCGCGCGCCGCGCGGCCTGCTGGTGAACTACTCGCTGCCGCCGGTCGCAATCGCACTGGGCAATCGTGCGCTGGCGGTCGCCCTGGCCGGCCTGCGTGATCGCGTGTCGCGCGGTGTGGCGCGGTTGGCGGCGAGCGAGTTCGTGCAGATGACCGTGGCCGAGGCTGCCGCCGCGATCGATGCGGCGACCCTGATCATGCGCAGCGGACGCGCGACGGCCGAGGCGCTGGTGGAGCAGAGTGAACCGATCCCGCCCGAGTGCGCGACGCGGGCGCGGCGCGACATGACCTACGCCCAGCACCAGGTGCGCTGGGCCGTGGAGCAGCTGGTCGAGCTGTGCGGCGCCCGCTCGGTCTACGACGCCGACGCGCTGGCATCGATCCGGCGCGATCTGCTGACGGTGCTCACCCACAACGTCGCCAGCCGTCAGGCGGCGATGGGCGCGTGGGGGAAGTGGGCGCTGGGCGCGAATGACGCTCAGGCGACGATGTTGGCGCCGCCGTCCACGTAGACTGTGCCGCCGGTGATCCGCCGCGCGAGCGAGGTCGCCAGGTAGGCGCAGGCGAACCCCACGTCCATGATGTCGACAAGCTCGCCCAGCGGCGCCTTCTGCGCCGCCTCGTTGAGCAGGTGCTCGAAGTCCTTCAGTCCCGACGCGGCGCGCGTCTTCAGCGGACCGGGCGAGATGGCGTGCACGCGGATGCCCTGCGGCCCGAGTTCATAGGCGAGGTAGCGGCAGGCCGCCTCCAGCGCCGCCTTCACCGGCCCCATCACGTTGTAGTTCGCCACCACCCGGTTGGCGCCGTAGTAGCTCATCGCGAACATGGTGCCGCCTTGCGTCATCAGCGGCGCGGCAAGTTTCGCCATGCGGATGAACGAGTGGCAGGACACGTCCATTGCCTTCGCGAAGCCCTCGGCCGAGCAGTTCAGCAGCCCGCCCTGCAGGTCTTCCCGCGGTGCAAAGGCGATCGAGTGCACCAGGATGTCCAGCCGCCCCCACTCCGTGCGTATTCGACCGAACAGTGCCTCCAGCTGGCCCGGGACGGACACATCCAGCGCGCCGGTGATCGGCGCCTGAAGCTGCTGCGCCAGCGGCTCGACATAGGGCCGGGCGCGCTCGTTCAGCCAGGTGATCGCCAGCTCCGCGCCGACGGTGTGGAACGCCTTGGCGCAGCCATAGGCGATCGACTGATCGTTCGCCACGCCGATGACCAGCGCCTTCTGGCCCGACAGCACGGGTCTGATGTGTGCATCGCTCATCGTCCGGTCCTTCAGCTGATGGCCGCGGCTGCCGATTTGCGTCGCGCCGCGGCGACGAGCACGGCCACCGCACACGAGGCCAGCCGCGTGAGCAGGGTATCGGCGCGGCTGGTCAGGATGATCGGCACGCGCGCGCCGAGTACGATCCCGGCAGCGTCGGCATGCGCCAGGAACGACAAACTCTTCGCCAGCATGTTGCCGGCTTCGAGGTCGGGAACCACCAGCACGTTGGCGCGTCCGGCCACCGGCGAGGCGATCCGCTTGATCGCCGCCGCCTCGGGGCTGATCGCGTTGTCGAGCGCCAGCGGGCCGTCCAGCAGCGCCCCGGTGATCTGGCCGCGATCGGCCATCTTGCACAGCGCTGCGGCCTCGATGGTCGACGGCACCTTGGCGTTCACCGTCTCCATCGCGCTCAGGATCGCCACCCGCACCGGCTCGAGCCCCAGAGCGTGCGCGAGGTCGATCGCGTTCTGCACGATGTCGACCTTGTCATCCAGCGTCGGCGCGATGTTGACCGCGGCATCGGTGATGATGAGTGCCGTCGGATGCTTCGGCACATCCATTACGAAGCAGTGACTGATGCGTCGCGCCGTGCGGATGCCGGCCTGCCGCGACACGACGGCGCCCATCAGTTCGTCAGTGTGCAGGCTGCCCTTCATCAGCGCCTCGACCCGCCCGGTCGTCACCAGCTCGACCGCCTTGGTGGCCGAGGCGTGGCTGTGTTCCGCATCGACGATCTCCAGGCCGCCGAGGTCGAGCCCGGCCTGGCTTGCGACGGTTCTGATGCGCGCTACCGGGCCGACCAGGATAGGCTCGATCAGGCGGAGGCGTGCTCCCTCGATGGCACCGTGCAGCGAGACGTCGTCACATGGGTGCGCCACCGCCACCTTGATGACCGCCTCGGCCTGCGCCGCGTTGATCAGACGTGCATACTTGCTGGGCCGCCCGTCCGGATGTCCGCCGGCCTCAGGCATGCGCGTCCTCCGCCGCCCTGGATTTCGCCGGCCGCGCCGCGAATAGTCGCTCGATCTCGGCCAGCCGGCGCTTGCCTTCCTCGGACAGGTCGCCACGCGCCGCGAGAACCTTGTGCAGCACATCCAATGCCATGCCGCGTTCCGCAGCATCAGCGCCGAGTAGTTTGGGCAGGGCGGCGACAGCGCGCTTCTGGTCGAGCAGCACGAGCAGGAACTGCTCCCTCAGCATCTCCTTGAAGCGCGCCAAACTCAGGCGTCTGGCCGCCGGTCGTGAGTCGCGGACGTGCTTTAGAATCGTGAATCCACGCTCGTCCACGCTGCCGTCTGAGAGCCGGATGTAGACGAGAGCCCGCAGCACCGCCTCTTCCACGTGGCCGACATCGAACCTGCCTTCGAGTTCCGCGCGCATGCGGATCTGCGCGGTCTCGCGGGCCAGGTCGCGCTCGATGCGCTGTGGCCCCTGCTGCATGCCAAGGCCGACGAGAGCCTGCAGCACGGGCGAGCCATAGGTGCTCAGGAACACCATCTCGCTCATGGTGTCACGGAACTCACCGTAGGCGTCCAGGCACGTGGTGATCCACGACGAGGCGAGCTTCTCCGCGGCGAGCAGCGGATTGTCCGGCGCCACCGGCTGACGCGCGGCACGCACCAACTCGGCCACCGCCTTCACCGGCTGCATGAAAGGATTCTGATCGGACAGCATGGCGAAGCGCAGGCGGTTCGGGTGCAGCGCGCGCATGGCGGCAGCCGAGGCCTCACTCGACAATCCGCGTACTGCCGGGGCTGCGACGGTGTTGTATATCCCGAGGTTGATCTCGGATACACGTGCCGCCGTGGCGAATCTGGCATCGTCAGCGGCGTCGTTGCCGCCAAGCGCACGGATGTGGGCCAGCGTGCGTGCCTCCAGGCGGAACAGGTAGCGCCCCTGCACGAGATCGCGGTTGATGGTATTCTCGTCCACCTCGGTGATGACCGCCTCGTACAGGCCGGGCGGGAGCACCTCGATCATCTCCATGCAGGAGACCAGCTCGCCGTGCTCCTTGGCGGCGACGGCGCCGGACACGAAAATGCCGAGATGCCCAATGGTCTGGTGCATCGTGTAGACGATGGTCTGGCCATTGGCGACGATCTCGTGCTCGTGGTCGTAGAGATCGAGGATCCAGTGCAACGCCTGCTGCGGCGGCGTGATGTTGTCGCCCCACGAGCAGAACACGATGATCGGCGACTGGATGTTGCGCAGGTCGATCCGCACACCGTCGGTGGTGCGCAGCTGGCCGGTCGCCAGGCGATTGCCTACGAACAAGTTGTCCGCGATCCACTGCATCTCTTCGGCATTCAGCAGCACCGGATTGCCCCACCAGGTCTCGAAGTCGAGGAAGCGCTGGCGTTCCGTATCCACCTTTGAATAGACGTTGTACGCCTTGCTCCAATATGTGTTGGCAGGATTCAGCAATTCGAAGTTCGCCACCAGGTTGGCGCCATCGAAGATGCCATGGCCCAGGTCGCCCGAAAGGGCCGTGAGCCAGGTGCCGCCCAGCAGTCCGCCCGTGTAGCGCATCGGGTTCTTGCCACGCACACCGGCCCAGTATGACAGCGGCGTACCGGCGAGCATGATCGCGCCGGTCAGGTCCGGTCGGATCGCCGCCATCATCATGACCTGCCAGCCGGCCTGGCAGTTGGCGATGACGATCGGTTTGCTCTCCGCATCGGGATGGCGCGCCGCGATCTGCTCGACGAACAGCGCCTCGGCGCGGCACACGTCCTCGACCGTCTGGCCGGGCATGGGTTCCGGCAGGAAGCCCACGAAGTAGCAGGCGTGGCCGGACGCCAGCGCGACGCCGATTTCGCTGTCCTGCTTCATGCCGCCGATACCTGGGCCATGACCCGCCCGCGGATCGACCACGATGATCGGCGCCTTGGTCGGATCGATGGTCGTGCCGGCCGGGGGAACGATGCGGACCAGCGCGTAGTTCACCGGACGGGCCAGCGTGCGGCCGTCGCAGATCACTTCGGCGGAGAAGTTCAGGACGTTCGGCGCAAGTTTTTCGGTCTGCTCCCGATAGGTGTTGCCACGTTCGCGCAGCACGTCGAGGAACAGGATGGATCGCTGCCAGGCATCCAGCCAGTATTCCTGGACGGCACGAAAATCAGCCCAACACTGCATGGGTCGGCCTCCTTGCTCGGGAGCATTCGCATACAACAGGTCGTCGCCCGCGGCCGTGACACTTCGGGGTCGCCCGCAGGGGCGATGTCGAAGGGTCATATCAGCCGGAGGCGCTAGCGCCTCATTGACCTGGATCAATCCTCCCGCCCGCGTCCACCCGGCGCAGCAGAAAAAGCCCCTGCTCGCCGAACAGATTCGCCATCCGCGGGAAGCGCCGCCAAGGCGTGCGCCCCCCACCGTCGTCGGCGGCGAGCCAGCTCTCTACCACGTAGCCGTCATGCTCGCATAGGACGAAGAAGTCGCGGATCGTGCACGGGTGGATGTTCGGCGTCTCGTGCCACGGCCGGTCCCAGGCGGGCGTCATCGGCATCCGCCCGGTGCTGAGCAACTGCCAGCGGACCAGCCAGTGGCCGAAGTTCGGGAAGCTCACCACCGCCCGCGTGCCGATCCGCAGCATCTGCTGCAACACCGCGCGCGGCCGCTCCACCGCCTGGAGCGTGCGCGACAGCACCACATAGTCGAACGCGCCGTCCGGGTAGTGCGCGAGGTCGGTGTCGGCGTCGCCGTGCATCACCGGCATGCCGTGCGCGACCGCGCGGATCACCTCGGCCATGTCGATCTCGATACCGCGCGCGTCGCAGCCCTTGGTGCGGAATAGATGGTCGATCAGCGTGCCGTCGCCGCAGCCGATGTCCAGCACGCGCGAACCCGGCGCGATCATCTCGGCGATCAGCCGCAGATCGACGCGCATGTTCTTGGCGACGAAGCGGACGGGGTCGTGAGTGCTCATGCGCGGCCGACCCTAGCAGCCGATGCCGGTCAATCAAGCGGGGGGTGATGGCGTCGATCTGTCGCATTTTTTTCCGACGTCGCCGCCAGTCGTTCCCGGTACTTGCCGGTCAGCGTCCCGCTCGCCGGCATGGCAGTAGGCCCATGCCGTAGCCCTGCATCATCGGGATAAGCTAGCCATCGGGGCCACAGGTCAGCAGTTTGTACTCGTCCTGGCACGACACGACGGCGCGAATGACTTCGGCCCTCTCGATGGCGTCGATTGAACTCGTAGTTGGGCCACGCGCTGCTCTGCTGCGGTCGGCCGCGGCGACGAGCCGCTGATCGACCTACGTTTGACGCTGCACCAACGGCGGCAACTGCCTCGCCAATTCCCCGTGATGCCCCGCCAGCCTGCGGACTGATACCTCCGGCGTACATTCGGCACCGTCGCCGTTGCCCAGCGCGCGCGCGCGACGCTCCCACTCCGCGATCATCGCTTCGATCTCAGCCAATATCTCCGGATCGGTCACGGTGCGTGCAAACTCGCGCATCCGGGCCGCTTCGGCCCGGAACTTTCCCGCAGTTGCCATGTGATGGCCTCCTATTCGGAGGGGTGCTGCGGCTCGGGTCGTATGGGTCGTCGCTTGGCCTCTTCCTCGTCAGCGAGGGCGCGCCAGCGACTGGCCAGATAGAGCAAAGTCTCTCGGGTTTCGGGCGATGTGGCCGCATCGGCCAGTTGCTCGCAGTTGGTTGCCCGATCAATGTAATCTTGGGGGGTTTTGGGGTTCGGGATAAACAATGCCGCGGGCTCCGTTTCGTTGCGAGCGGGAGCGCTGTCGCGTCTCTCAGTCGCCGGCGCCCAAAGGGTCGTTGTCGGCGATTGGGCGGATATGGGGCGAGCGAGGGAGGATGTCGAGGCCTTACTCGGTGCCGTCCGGCCCGAGTGCGCGGGCTTCCAATTCGTCGATCAAGGCTTGAAGTTCCCTCAGCATAACGTCATCGGTCACCACCTCAAGGGCGAGGACGCGCATGTGCCTCGCTTCATCACGCAACTCACCGGAAGCTGGCGGAACACGCGTGACGACCGCAGCTGCGAAGGCGCGCCAACGGCCTGCGAGAAACAGCATGGGCTCGCGGAGGTGTGCATTCTTGGACTCTGCGGCGAGGCGACCGCATTCCTCAGCACGCAGCAGACATTGCTCACGGGTGCTTGGGGGCATGGCGCGGCGTGCTTCGTTCCCTTTCCTCACGAGCGGGAGCACGGTCGCGTCTCTCGGTCGCCGGGGCCCGGAGAGGATTGAACCGGCGATAGCGGACCTTGCGGCCACCATTCCTTTGCCGCAACACAGCAAGACGTGTGGTTGGGCGCTGCCGATCAGGCGGGGGCGGCGATAGCGTCGATCTGTTGCATTTCTGCCGGCGTCGGCCGCCAGTCCACCGCGCGGACGTTCGCCTCCAGCTGCTCCGGCCGGGTGGCGCCGGCGATGATGCTGGATACGCACGGCCGGGCGGCCAGCCAGCCGAAGGCGAGCTCAAGCAGCGTCCGGCCGCGCGCCTGCGCGAAGGCCCCCAGCCGTTCGAGCACCGGCCAGGCGGTATCGTTGAGGAACCTGTCGCCGTAGCGGGCACCATGAACGGTCAAGCGCGCGCCCTCCGGCATCGCGACATTCCGCCGGTACTTGCCGGTCAGCGCGCCACTCGCCAGCGGGTAGTACGGCAGCAGGCCCATGCCGTGGACCTGCATCATTGGGACCAGCTCGCCATCGGCGCGACGGGTCAGCAGGCTGTACTCGTCCTGGCACGACACGAACGGCGCGAGCCCGAGCGAGCGCGACGTCCAGCGCGCATCCACTACCTGCCAGGCCTTGAAGTTGGAACAACCGATGGCGCGTACCTTGCCCTGCTGGATCAGGTCGTCAAACGCGCGCAGCGTCTCCTCGATAGGGGTCAGCGGATCGGGCTGGTGCTGCTGGTAGAGGTCGATCCAATCGGTGTTCAGCCGGCGCAGGCTTGCCTCGACGCCGGCCATGATGATCTGCCGCGAAGCGCCGCGGCCGCCGTCGTCCATCGGCATGCCGACCTTGGTGGCCAGCACCACGTCCTTGCGCCGCGGGCCAAGGGCGCGGCTCAGGAACTCCTCGGAGCCGCCGATCGCGCTGCGATAGACATCGGCGGTGTCGAACAGCGTGATGCCGAGGTCGAGCGCCCTGTGCACCACCGGCTGCGACGCCGCGTAGTCGATGCGGCGGCCGAAATTGTTGCAGCCAAGCCCGAGCAGCGACACACGCAGCCCCGACTTGCCCAGCGTTCGGTACTCCATCGCGTTCTCCCTGCGCCGGTTCTAGCCTATCCCATCCAATGGGAGAGAACGCCATGCCGCAGTCCGGCCGCGTCGTGTTCAGCCAGATGGAGGAGGTGCGGTTCGGCGAACCAGCCGCGCAGGCGATCGCCGACCTCGCGCGCAACGCGCAGCGCGTGCTCCTGATGGTCAGCGGAACGCTCAACCGCGAGACGGACGAGATCGACAAGGTCCGCCGCGCTCTCGGCAACCGCTGTGTCGGCGTGTTCGACAGCATGCCGCCGCACACGCCGCGCCGCGCGGTGATCGCCGCAGCCGAGCAGGCCCGCGACACCGGTGCGGACTTGATCGTCACGATCGGCGGCGGATCGGTCACCGACGGGGCAAAGGCGGTGCAGCTCTGCCTCGCCAACGACGTGCGCACGCCCGAGGCGCTGGATGCGCTGCGTCCGGTGAACGGCGCGGCGCCGCCGTGCAACGCGCCGACGGTGCGGCAGATCAGCGTCCCGACAACGCTCTCGGCCGGCGAGTTCTCCGCCATTGCCGGCGTCACTGACGAGAGGGTGAAGGTGAAGGAGCTGTTCCGCCATCCCCGCATCGTTCCCCGCGGCGTCGTGCTGGATCCAGCCGTCACAGTGCACACGCCCGAGTGGCTGTTCCTGTCCACCGGCATCCGTGCGGTGGATCACTGCGTCGAGGGCATCTGCTCGAACGAGGCGCATCCCTATGCCGATGCGCAGGCCCTGCGCGGGCTCTCGCTGCTCGCGCGCGGTCTGCCGCGGGTGAAGGCCGATCCGTCGGATCTGCAGGCCCGGCTCGACTGCCAGCTGGGGTCCTGGCTGTCGATGGGACCGCTGGCGAGCGGCGTGCCGATGGGCGCCAGCCACGGCATCGGCTACGTGCTGGGTGCGGTGTTCGACATTCCGCACGGCCATACCTCGTGCATCATGCTGCCGGCGGTGATGCGCTGGAACCGGCCGGCGAATGCCGACCGTCAGGCGCTGGTGGCGGCGGCGATGGACCAGCCGGGCGAGGACGCGGCAGACGTGCTCGATGCCTTCATCGCCGGCCTCGGCATGCCGCGCAGCCTCGGCGCGGTGAATGTCCGGCGCGATGCATTCGATCGACTGGCGGAACAGGCCATGGGCACGCCCTGGGTGCCACGCAATCCGCGTCCTATCGATCGACCGGCGCAGGTCCGCGAGATACTGGAGCTGGCGGCATAGCTCGGCCGGGCTACCGCCACCCGGCCAGCCGATCGGCCGCCTGCCGCATGTCCGCCTCCGGCCCGCAATATGAGAATCGCAGGAATCGGCTGCCGCGGGCGTGGTCGAAGTCCACTCCGGGGGTCACCGCGACCCCGACCTCGGCCAGCATGCGCGCGCAGAACGCGGCGCTGTCGTTCGAACGCCCGGTAATGTCGGCGAAGAGATAGAACGCGCCTTCCGCCGGCGACAGGCGATCGAACCCGGCCGTCGGCAACGCACGCAGCAGATGGTCGCGCGAACGGCGGTAGCGCGCGACATTGGCCGCCAGCTCGGCGTGGCACCCGAACGCCGCCTCTGCCGCCACCTGGGAGATGTACGGCGCACTGATGAACAGGTTCTGCGCCAGGCGCTCGACCGGGCGCACGAGGTCGTCCGGCAGGACCAGCCAGCCGATCCGCCAGCCAGTCATCGAGAAGTACTTCGAGAAGCTGTTGACCACCACCGCATTGCCGCTGACCGACGCCGCGCTGGCGATCGGGCTGTCGTAGTTGAGCCCGTGATAGATCTCGTCGCTGATCAGCCGGACGCCCGCGCCGTCGCACCACGCCGCGATCGCCGCCAATTCGTCAGGATGCAGCATGGTGCCCGCCGGATTGCACGGGCTCGCCACGATCAGCCCGTCCGGCGCCGGGTCGAGCCGTTCCAGCATCGCGACACTCGGCTGGAACCGCGTCTCCGGCCCCGCCTCCAGGATCACCGGCCGCATCCCGAGAGCGGTGAGGATATTGACGTAAGGCGGATAGAACGGCGAGGTCAGCGCCACCCGGTCGCCCGGGTCGAACGCGGCCAGGAACGCCAGCGGAAATGCCCCCGATGCGCCGACCGTCACGGCGACGCGTTCAAGCGGCACTTCGAGCCCGTACCAGTCACGATAATGCCCGACGATCCGTTCGCGCAGCGAGCGGCGGCCGAATGCCTCGGTGTAGCCCAGCGGATCGCCCGACTGCAGCGCCGCCTCGGCGGCGGCGACCGCGCCGGCGGGTGCGCCGGTGCCTGGCTGCCCCACCTCCATGCGGATCACGCGCGGATCTCCCGCCGCAAGCGCCGCCTGGCGGGCATTGGCCGCGGCGATCACGTCCATCACGATGAATGGCGGCGCGCTGGCGCCACGACCAACCTTCAGCACGTCAGTTGTAGAATTTGATGCTGGCAGCCTTCACGCCGGCCTTGGTGTCGGCGCCGGTCACCGTGGCAACGCACGGCGTCCCGGTAACCTTGCACTGCCTGGTCAGGCGATCCTTGTCCGCAGCCGGCAGTGCCGCCGGATCGATCTTGTATCTAAGGCTTACGGGCGTGCCGATGTCGAGCTCGCACGACGTCGGGGTCCGGCAGAAGATCTTGCCCGGGCCGACGTCGGTGGCAGCCGGCCGGGCCTGCGCCCACGCCGGGGTCGCGCTCGCCATGATGCCCACAATGGCGAGCCATCCGGCTGCCCCCCAAACGTTCATACTGACCATCCTCCAACCACCATGCTCCGAATCTCAGGTACCGCCGCCGGCCGCCAGCCCGGCCTCTCGCGGATCCACCGCCCAGGCGCAGGAGCCGTTCTCGCCCGGCAGATAGTTCGGACAGGAGATGACGTTGGCACGCCCCGGATCAGGAACTGCGGCCGGCATCGGCTGTGCCGATCTGAGCGCGTCCAGCATGCCGACCGCGACCGCCATCGGAGCACCCGCCTGTCCGGAGCCGCCTACCGTCGCGCGGAACGCATGCGTGTTTTCATTCCAGGCGATAGCCGCCGCATACAGCGGTGTCGGCACGGCAGCCGGTGAGGCAGCCAGGAGAACGCCCAGCCCTGGCAGCACGCGCCCGGTGCCGAACAGGTTGTCCATGCTGAGCGCGCAGGCGACCGCGTTGCCCTTCTTGTCGAGCGTGGCGAAGCTGGTGGACGCCGGCAGCGGCGGCAGGCCGACCTCCTGGAGCGACGTCGAGGCGAGCAGGGCCTGCGCATCGGCACCGCCCTGCCGCCACCGCGCCGCTACCGCGAGCGCCCGCGCCGTCGCGGGGCCAAGCGCCGATGGATCGTGCTGCAGCACGGCAAACCCCGCGGCAGCCGCAAGACCGCCATCGGCCGGCGGCGGCAGGAAGGCCACCTTGTCGTAGCGGTTGGGCAGTACGATCGCAGGGGCAAGACGCGGCAGCGCCGCGTTCAGATCCGCCAGCGAAAGCGGCCCGCCAGCCTTGGGCGAGGCCTGAACGACCTGGCGCGCCAATATCCCGGTGTAGAGGTCGCCGACGCCGGCCACCCTGATCCGCGATAGTGTCGCAGCCAGGTCCGGCTGGATGAGCGTTTGCCCTTCGGCGAGCGGCGTGCCGTTCTGCGAGAACACCGCGCGCGCATTCGGATCGGCCAACAGCGGTCCCGAGACCAAAGCGATGTCGCGCACCAGGGCGCGTGGCGCCGGCGTGCCGAAGCGGGCCAGCTGCTCGGCCGGCGCAACCAGCCCCTCGAACGGCAGCGAGCCGTAGCGCGCATGCAATAGGTAAAGTCCGCGCGGCAGCATCGGTACGGCCGCCGGCCGATCGGCGTTGCTGATCACGGAAGGTGCGACCGGGGTGAACAGCACCGCCTCCGGCACACCGCCGTTGGCCGACTTCTTGTCGCTTGCGTAGGCCAGGCAGGCGCCGCCGCCACCCAAACCCGCCCGTGAGGGCAGCGTCACGCTGAGCACGAACCCGAGGGCCACCGCCGCGTCCGCCGCGCTGCCGCCGGCCGACAACACCTCGCGCGCCGCCAGTGCCGCGCGGGGTTCGTCGGCCACCGCAGCGCCCAGGAAGCCCTGGACGTACCCGGGCTGCCCTTGTGCCGGTGCATTGCCTGACCCGAGCAGGGTGTCGGTCACGCTGGAGACGGTGTTGCAGGCGGAGGCCGCCAACGCCGTCAGAAGGGCACCGGCGCGCAGCCATCGTCCTCCGCCCGCCATGCCGCGTTGCTGATGTGCCAATTGCGTGGTGGTCCGAACAATCCCGATGAGGCTGGCTGCCATAGACGCCTTCCGCCGAGGCGGCAACCAGCCCTGCCTCGACACGCGGCATGCGGCAGCCTACAGGCATCCCGCATGAGCCGTTTCATGCCCCTGCTGGCGAGCTGCCAGATCATCTGCCTGCTCGCTCTGCCTCCCGCCCTGGCAGACGAATTCACGCCGGCCCAGCGCGCCGAGATCGTGCGGATCCTGCGGGATGCATTGAAGCAGGACCCCTCCATCCTGCGCGACGCGGTTGGAGCCATGCAGGCCGACGAGGGCGAACGCCAGCGCGCGGCGCTCGCCGCCGCCAAGGACACGCTGGTCGATCCCGCCGATCCGGTTGCCGGCAACCCGAGCGGCGACGTGACGATCGTGGAATTTTTCGACACACGCTGTCCGTACTGCCGGAAGCTGGAACCCGACATGGCCGACCTGCTGACGCGCGACCGCGGCATCAGGCTGGTCTACAAGGACCTGCCGATCCTGGGTCCGGCCAGCGTCCTGGGCTCCAAGGCGCTGCTCGCCGCGCAGAAGCAGGGTGGCTACGAAAAGCTGCGCGATGCGATCATGGCCGGGCCGCCGCAGACCACCAAGGCCACCATTCAGGACGCGGCGCAGCGTCTCGGGCTCGACTGGAAGCGGCTGGAACATGACATGGACGACCCGGCGATCCAGACGCGGATCAATACCCATCTGCAGCTGGCACGCTCGATCGGCATCGAGGGGACGCCGGCGCTAGTGATCGGAGGTGAGCTCATCCCCGGCGCGGTAGACCTCCCCGAGCTGCGCAAGGCCGTGGTGTCGGCGCGATCAGCGAGCCGGCATTAGACTGGGCGAATTCGCGGCGTTTGCGGCACCGCGGCATCTTCACGCACCACGACCTGATCAAGCTGCGGCCCGGCGAACGGGTCGTCATGTTCGAGCCGATGGCACCGGACGTGTCGTCCACGCTCAGCGGCCGCCATCCACCTGCAGGATCTGTCCGTTGACGAATTCTGCCAGGTCGGAGGCGAAGAACACCACGGCATTGGCGATGTCCTGTGCCGTGCCGAGCCGCTTCATCGCGATGCGCTCGATCAGCGCTGTCTGCCCGTCCGGGCCATAGCCCTCCCACTGCTTCTCGGACGACGGGTTGGAGCGGATGAAACCGGGCGCCACGGAGTTCACCGTGATGTTATAGGGGCCGAACTCGTGCGCGAGCTGCCGCGTCAGCCCCACCACGGCGTGCTTTGCCGCGCAGTAGGCCTGGATTCCGGTGAGCGAGGCCTGCAGACCGGCGCCGGAGCTGGTGTTGACGATCCGCCCGCCGCCCGCGCGCTTCATCGCCGGTGCCGCCGCCCGGCACAGCGCGAATGCCGCGTTGACGTTGATGTCGAACAGCATGTTCCAGTCTTCGTCCGACACCTCCTCCAGTGGCCTGGGGCTCTGGCCGCCGACCCCGCCGGCATTGTTCACCAGCACGTGGATCGGCCCGCCGCTCTGCGTCTCGACCTGGCGGATCCAGGCGGCCCCGGCGGCACGGTCGCGCAGATCCGCCGCCTTGGTGAGGATGCCGCCGTGCGCCGCCGTCTCAGCCAGCTCATCGGCTGAGATGTCGGTGGCGAACACGCGTGCACCGAGATGCGCGAAAGTCTGCGCTATGCAGCGGCCGAACCCGTGGCCCGCGCCCGTGACCGCCACGGTCCTGCCGTCGAAGCGGATGTTCATACCACACCTCTACATCCAGTATTGCCAAACCCTCGCCTCAAGCTCGTGCAGCCGCTCGCCGAGGGACCGCTCATGCCAGGCTTCCATCGTCACCGGGATCGACGCCGCGAAATCGCGTTGCAGCAGCGCCTCCATCTGCCCCGCGGTATCCGAACCGAGGATGATCGCATCGACCTCATTGTTGAACACCACGCTGCGGCGGTCGAGGTTGGACGACCCGATCGCGCTCCACGCCCCATCGACCACGGCCAGCTTCGAATGCAGCACGGCATTCTGCAGTTCGAAGATATGCGCGCCCGACTCCAGCAGATCGCCATAGGCGGCGCGGCCGGCGTACACCGCGCTCTCGACGTCGGTGTGGCTTGGCACGGCCAGCCTCAGATCGACGCCGCGTCGCGCCGCCTTGCCCAGATCCTCGCGCTCCTGGTGCGGCGGCACGAAATAGCCGGTGGACAGCCAGATGCGGCTGTTCGCCGCGTGGATCGCCTGCTCGAGCGAGAGATAATAGAGCGGCCGATCATCACCGGGCGCGCTGCCGATGATCCGCACGGTCTGCACGCCTTGGCGTCGCAGCGGTGGAAAATAGCTCGCCGCCTGAACCGGATCGCCGTTCTGTCTTTTCCAGGTGTCGAAGAACAGCCTTTGCAATTCGGCCACCGCCGGACCGCCAATCTCCATGGCGGTGTCCCTCCAGTAGGCATGATCCGTGTCGCCGTTGGCGGGCACGCCGGCAGAGGGCGGGTTTTCGTAGGTGCGCGACAGGTTGATGCCGCCGACGAAGGCCACGCGGCCATCCACGACCATGATCTTGCGATGGTCCCGGTGATTCGGCGAATGGCCCGTCAGCGTCGCGACCGGATCGATCGGACCGAACGGCAGCACCCTGGCACCGGCGTGGCGCAGCGTATCGAACAGAGCGGCCGGCGTGGCCTGCGAGCCATAGGCATCATAGATGATGTTGACTGCGACGCCGCGGGCGAGCTTGCCGGTCAGCAGATCGGACAGATGCGACTGTCCGACGGCGACATCCTCGAAGATGAAGTATTCCAGGTTGATGTGATCACGCG
Organism: uncultured Alphaproteobacteria bacterium; assembly: GCA_963812075.1. GTDB lineage: Bacteria > Pseudomonadota > Alphaproteobacteria > Acetobacterales > Acetobacteraceae > JAMXLO01. The sequence goes on along the minus strand of CAWETN010000002.1, from coordinate 209,322 downwards.
CCTGGTGCATCGCTTGAAACATGGCGGGAAATGCCTGCGCGCCGTCCACCAGCAGGCGTGTGCGGTTGCCGAACACCAGCGGCGCATCCGACAGCGCGCGCTGCAGCGCGTAATGGCGCTGCAGCGCATCCGGCTTATTGGCGGAGCCGAGATAGGCATCCACGTCCGGGTCGGCGGCGCAGGCCTGCAGTGCCGCGGCGGCGGTCTGCGCAATGAGCTGACGTCGGCGCAGCACCACGCAATCAGGACGGCGGCGGCTCGATCACCGTCCCGGTGTAGGCTTCGACGAATACCAGGTGGTCGATCACCTTCTTCACCCCTGGCGTGTTCTCGGCGATCACGCAGATCGCGCGGCGTTCCTGGTCGTTGCCGATGGTGCCCCAGAGATCGACAACCCCATTCACCACGGTGACGTTGAGCGTCGTGCGCGGCGCCCATGGCTCGCGCGCCAGCGTGTCCAGGATGCGATCGCGGATGGTCGGGTCATCGCCGGCCGCCGCGCCATGCTCGCGCGCCGCCGCCGACAATGCGCGCAGCAGATCGGCGCGGCTTACCACACCGGCGACGCGATCGCCCTCAAGCACCGGCACGCGTTTGATGCGGTGCTCCTCCATCAATGCGACGATCGCCTCGAGCGGCGCGCCGGCATCCACGCTGATCACGTCGCGCGTCATCACGTCGGCGACGCGGCGGCCATGCGTTCGGGTGAAGTCAGCCGCCTGCCGGCCGGGCGAGGCGATCAGCCGCAGCCACCAGGACCGCCTCCGCTCCGTCCCCAACTCGTCGCGCCGCAGCAGGTCGCCCTCGGTGACGATTCCGCACAATGTGCCCGTATCGTCCACCACGAACAGCCCCGAAATGCCGCGCTCCAGCATGAGTTCGACCGCCTGTGCCACGGTCGCGTCCGGCGGCACCGAGATCACGTTGCGGGTCATCACGTCGCTGGCGATCATGGGCGCGATCCTCGTGTCCTGGCGGTCAGCCGGTCGATGCGCAGGCGCTGCCTATCATCCGTCAGCCGCATTGCCGCAAGGTAAACCACAGCGACGGCGGCAAGGCCACTGCCGCCGGACAGCAGGAAGATCAGCAGGATCTGATATTTCGCCGCCTCCAGCGGGTCCATGCCGGCGAGGATCTGCCCGGTCATGATGCCCGGCAGCGTCACCACGCCGGCGGCCGACATCTGGTTGATGATCGGCAGCAGCGCGCGGCGCACCGAGGTGCGGATCAGCCCCCGCATCGCCCGGTTGAAGCTGGCGCCGAGGGCCAGCCGGGCCTCGATCGCGGCGCGCTCGCGCACCACACCGCCCAGCAGCGAATTGAGTGCCAGCGATCCGCTGTTCAGCACGCTGCCAAGGATGATGCCGGCAAGCGGGATGGCGTAGCGCGCGTCGTACCACGGCTGCGGGCGGATGGCGGTGGTCAGCGCCAGGATCGCGGTGAGAAACGTGGCGATTGCGACCGCCGAAGCGCCGACCGCGTAGTTGCCGAATCGGCCGAGCCGCTGTTCCGGGCGCGCCGCGACCTCGCGCGCGGCAATCGCCACCATCACCAGCACCACCGCGACAGTCGCCGGCGGCGAGGCGATGGCGAACACCAGGCGCAGCACGAAGCCGATCAGCACGAGCTGAATCACCATCCGCGTTGCGGCCCAGGCGAGCTGGGTGTGCAGCCCGAGCCGCAGCACCAGCGACAGCACGCCATCGAGCACGATCAGCACGGCGGCGATCGCAACGTCGAACGGGGTGAGCAGGATGGGATTCACACCGGCACCAGGCGGCGGTTCTCCATGCGAAGCTGGCGATGTCCCAGCCGTGCGGCCTGCGCCGCGCTGTGCGTCACCATCACGATCGTGCAGCCGCCGACCAGCCGGTCGCGCAATATGGCTTCCACCCGGGCGGTACTGTCCTCATCCAGCGCCCCTGTGGCCTCGTCGAGCAGCAGCACAGGCGGCTGCAGCGCCAGTGCACGGATCAAAGCAATGCGCTGGCGCTCGCCGGTGGAAAGCTGCACCACGGGCGCTTCCAGCAGAGTTGGAACGAGCCCGAGGCTTGGCGCCATCGCGCGGGCGAACCGCAGGGCATCGCCGTTGAAGTGTTCGCCGACCCGTTCGTGCCACCAGCCTGGCTCGGCAGCGCTGTAGACCACCCTGCGCCGCCAGGCCGGCGCTGACATCGTCCGGCGCTCCACGCCGTCGAGGAACACCTCGCCCTGGCTCGGATCGAGGTCGGCGAGCATGCGCAGGAGAAGGCTCTTGCCGGAGCCGGATGGTCCGGCAATGGCAAGGCACTCACCGGCGCCCAGTTCGAGGTCGAATGGGCCGGCCAGAGGGTTGTGCAGGTCGATGATGCGCAGGCGGGGAGGTGGGCACTCAGCCACCCCCGGCAAACTTCGCCAAGAGCCGGATGTGCGAGCGGATGCCGTGATGGAAGCAGCGCTGCTCGAACTTCTCGTTCGGACTGTGCACCTGGTCGTCGTCGAGCCCGAAGCCCATCAGCAGGCTGTCGATCCCCAGCACGCTGCGCAGCGAGTTCACCACCGGGATCGAGCCGCCGCTGCCCATCAGCAGCGCCGGTTTGCCGTACTCCTCGGTTAGTGCGGTCTGCGCAGCGCGCACCCACGGGCTTTCCACGTTCACCTCGATCCCGGGCGAGCGCGTCCCGCATTCGTAGGTCACCGTCGCGCCCGGGGGTAGCCGCTCGCCGACGAAGCGCTGGAACTGCTCGAACACCTCGTCCGGATTCTGGCCGGGCACCAGCCGGAACGAGATCTTCGCCGAGGCCTCCGACGCTATCACCGTCTTGCCGCCGGCTCCGGTATAGCCGCCCCACATGCCGTTGATGTCGGCGGTCGGTCGCGCCCACAGGCGCTCGAGCGCCGAATAGCCGCGCTCGCCCGCCGGCGTGTCAAGGCCGATCTTGCCCAGGAACGCATGCTCGTCGAACGCCAGCGCGTCCCACTGCGCACGCTGCGCGTTGGAGACCGGCTTCACCTTGTCGTAGAAACCCGGCAGCTGAATGCGGCCGTTGGCATCGTGCAACTCGCCGAGGACACGGGCGAGCGCATTGATCGGGTTCAGCGCCGATCCGCCATACAGCCCCGAATGCAGGTCGCGGTTGGCCGCCTTCAGCGTCAGTTGCACGTAGGTCATCCCGCGCAGCCGCGTGGTGATTGCCGGCGTGTCGATGTCCCACATCCCCGTGTCGCTGATCAACGCCAGGTCGGCCGCGAGTTCGCGCCTGTTGGCGGCCAGGAACGGCTCGAGGTTGGGGCTGCCGATTTCCTCCTCGCCCTCGATCAGCGCGGTGATGTGGGCGGGGATGCCGCCGGCGGCCTCCTTCCAGGCGCGCAGCGCCTCGATGAACGTCATCGTCTGACCCTTGTCGTCCACCGCCCCGCGCGCGACGAAGCGCTTGCCGTGCTCGCCGTCAACCAGTTGCGGATCGAACGGCGGGCTGTGCCAGAGCTCCAGCGGATCGACCGGCTGCACGTCGTAATGGCCATAGAACAGAATGTGCGGTCCGGTGTAGCCGGCAGGAGCCGGGTGATGCGCCACCACGACCGGATGTCCACCGGTCGGCCGTACATCGGCGGCGAACCCCAGACCGGCCAGTTGGTCGCACACCCACTCGGCGGCGCGCAGGCAATCCTGCCTGTGGTCGGGCTGCGTGCTGATCGAGGGGATGCGCAGCAGATCGAATAGGCGCCCGCGCGAGCCGTCCACCGACGCATCGGCGTGGCTCAGGACGGCGGCGACCATATCGGGGGAAGGCGGCATTGGCGTGCTCCTGCTTGCTCTCATGGCGGCGGTACGCGACCTGCACGAGGATCGATCGGCAGCAGCCGGTCCAATCCCGTGATTTGCTCGAACAGCCAGGCCGCGCCCAGCGCGCGCGCCTCCTCGCGGATCGGCGCCGTGACCTGCAGCCCCACCGGGCGGCCGTACTGATCGAACCCGCACGGCACCGCGACCGCCGGACAACTGGTCATCGTCACCGCCGCGTTCAGCGTGGAGGCGCCCATGTAGTCCGTCAGCTTCTTGCCGCCGACATGCTCGGGATGCCGCAGGTTCACGTCGAACGCCGGCGTCGCGGCGCTGGGCGAGACGAAAATGTCGTATGTCTCGAACATCCCGGCGAACCGGCGGAAGAACGCGGCGCGCTCGCGCTCGGCCCAGGCGATGCGGCTCGGCGTCTGCGCCAGACCCTGTTCGGTGTTCCAGACGATGTCGGGCTTCAGCAGGTCGCGATGGGTCTGCATCTGCAATTCGCGATCCACCACGAAATGCTGCGACCGCAGAACCATGAAGGCTTCGTCGATCGCACCGAGGTCAGGGGCGAATTCCTCCACCACGGATCCCATTTCCTCGAACCGCCGAACCGCGCGCGCACAGATTTCGCGCGTCTCCTGATCGATCGTGATCCGCCCGCCGTAATCCGCCGTATAGGCGACGCGCCGCGGCGGCGATGCCGCGGCCACCGCGTCCACGAACGACGCCGCCGGCGCATCGAAGGTCAATGGGTCGTGCGGGCAAAGCCCCGCCATCGTGTCGAGAAACAGCGCGAGATCCGGGATGTTGCGGGCCATCGGTCCGTGCACCGATAGCGGTGACCACAGGTTATTCGCCGTGCCGCGCGTCACCCGTCCCGGCGACGGCCGCAGTCCCACCACCGAGCAATAGGTTCCGGGACGACGCAGCGATCCGCCGTGGTCGGTGCCGTGCGCCAGCCACACCTCGCCGGTCGCCACCGCCACCGCGCCTCCGCCGGTCGAGCCGCCGCAGGTGAGCGCGGTGTTCCATGGGTTGCGTGTGCGTCCGAACACCTCGTTGAACGTGCTGCCGCCGGCGCCGAACTCCGGCGTGTTCGACTTGGCGACGACGATGCCGCCCTTGCGTTCGATGCGCTCCACCACCGGATGCGACCTCGCCGGCACGTGATCACGGAAGATCGGCGAACCGTAGGTCGTGCGCACGCCGGCGACGTCGGTCAGATCCTTGATGGCCACCGGCAGCCCGGCGAGCCAACCCGGTTCGACTTCGGCACCGCGCCCGTGGCCGTCCATCAACCGCTTTGCGTGCTCGCGCGCGCGCTCGAGGCACAGTGTCGGCAGCGCGTTGACCGCCGGCTCCACCTGGGCGATGCGCGCTGCCGCCGCGTCGATCAGCTCGAGCGGCGAGACTTCGCGCCGCCGCAGGCGGGCGACAGCCTCGGTCGCAGTGAGCCGCATCAGGTCGTCGGCCATACTGAATACCTCCTCAGGCGTCCGTGAACACCGGCGGGGTCGAACGGTCGCGCCATCGGCCCTTGTTGGCAAACTTGGACGATTCCCTGTGACGGCCCGCGAGCAGGCGACATGGCAGAGCGACGCGGAAAAGCAGACGGAACCGAGGACGCCGAGTCCAGCGTGCTGCCGGCGGAGAATGCCACCGGCAACTATGTGAAGATCGTGCAGCGCCTGCCGGTGAAGATAATCAACCTGACGCGCAACCTGGGCGGTAGCGTGGGCGTGTCGTTCACCCCGACCATGTTGCAGGAACGGTTGCAATTCCATCACGCACGGCTGGCCGAGCACGTTACGGCGTACAACGGCTTTGCCTGGAACACGGCTGCCGCCGATCGACGCGATCGTTCAGGCCCAGGCCGGAATCATGAGCTATCTCGACATCTTCTGGATGTTAGGCATGCTGGGGCTGTTGGTCTGGCCGCTGGCGCTGTTCCTGCCGCGAATGCCGAAGGGAGCTGCGCCGGCGCCCTAGGAGGTGCGGATGGCGTTGAAGGACCGTATCCCGTTCGGCATGTCGCTGCCGCACCGGTCGCCCGACGCGATCGGCGTGGAAGCGGTGCGCACGGTGGCGCAGCGTGCCGAGGCGCTCGGGTTCCATGACCTCTGGGTGACCGAGAACACGCTGGACCACGTGACGTGCCTCGATCCGGTGGTGGCGCTGACCTATGCGGCAGCGGTGACCAGCCGGATCCGGCTCGGCGCGTCCGTGGTGGTGCTGGCAATCCATAGTCCGCTGATGGTGGCGCACCAATGGGCGACGCTGGACCATCTCAGCAACGGGCGCGCCATCCTGGGCGTCGGCCTGGGACGCGAGCACCATTATCGCCAGTTCGAGGTACCGGAAGAGGCGCGTGTGCGCCGCTTTCGCGAGGAGGTTGAACTGATCCGCGCGCTGTGGACACAGCCGAAGGTGGATTACCACGGACGCTTCTACCACCTGGAAGGCGGCACGATGTCGCCCAAGCCGGTACAGCGGCCGCTGCCGATCTGGATGGGCGTCGGCCACCCGGACGCGGTGCGCCGCGCGGCATCGCTCGCCGATGGCTGGATGGGATCCGGCGGGTCGAGCATCGCCGAGTTCGGGCGCTCGGTGCCGCTGCTGCGCGCGGCGCTGGAGAAGGCCGGACGCGATCCGACGACGTTCCCGATCTCGAAGCGCCTCTTCATGGCGGTAGACGAGCGCCCGGACGTGGCGCGGGCGGAACTGCACCGGTGGTTCACCGAGGTGTATCACAACCCCGCCGGCACCGATGCCTCGGGGGTCCACGGCACCCCGGCGCAGGTGCGCGAGAAGCTCGAGACGGTGATGGCGTTGGGCGCCAATCACCTGTTGCTGAACCCGGTTTCGCGCCACGCCGAGCAGGTGGAGGCTCTGGCGGAGGTGGTCGGACTGTCATAGGGAGGCAGGCAAATGGAAGCGATCGTCGGCAGCGGAAAGTACACCTACAAGGTGCACGAGGACTGGGCGCATGTGCCGCCCCACATCGAGATGAAGCCCGCTGCGGTGGCGGTCGATCCGCACGATCGCGTCTACTGCTTCAATCGCAATGCCGAACATCCGGTGGTGATGTTCGACCGCAACGGCGAGTTCCTGCGCTCGTGGGGCGCGGGCACGTTTCGCTTCCCGCATGCCATCCGCTTCGATGACGAGGGGAACGCCTGGCTCACCGACGGTCACCACATGCAGTTCATGAAGTTCACGCCCGAGGGTCAGCTGCTGCAGACCATCGGCGAAAAGGACGCGCGTTCGGACACCGGCGTGCCGGACGACGACTACAGCTCGGTGGCCTGGAAGAAGGTCACGCACGGCGGCGGCCCGTTCAACATCCCGACCGACATCGCGTTTGCGCCGGACGGGTCGATGTTCATGAGCGACGGCTACGGCAATGCGCGGGTGCACAAGTTCTCGGCCGACGCCAAGTACCTGTTCTCCTGGGGCGAGCCTGGCAGGGAGCCGGGCCAGTTCAACCTACCGCACGGTGTGTGGGTGGATCGTCGCGGACGGCTGCTGGTGGCCGACCGCGAGAACGATCGCGTACAGGTGTTCGACCAGTCCGGCAAGCTGCTGGAGGTGTGGCCGACCGAACTGATCGGCCCAGCGTTCTTCTATGTGGATCCAGACGACATCGTCTACATCGCCGAGCACAACGGCGGCATGGTCAGCATCCTGACGCTGGACGGTGAACGGCTGGCGCGCTGGGGCGATCCGATCCACCGCTCGTGCCACGGTATCTGGGGCGATTCGCGTGGCGACATCTATGTCGTGCAGCCCGGCGAGTGGGGCCGCGTGCGGCGCATCGTGAAGTTCGAACGGCAGTAGCCTCAAGCCAGGCGCGACACGTTGAGGAACAGACGGGTGTCGGGGACATCGTAGTCGTGCCAGCCGATCTCGCGCGCGAACGATGGGATGATCGTGCGTTCGCGCGCGCATATCTCGTCGTAGTCGAGCACGCGGACGTCGCTGAAGACGCGTGAATACGCGCCGACAAGTGCGTCGTAGTCCACCAGCCAGCTGTCGGCTTCGCAATACGCGTAATGCTGCGGGTCGGACGACGGCGGCAGGTTCATCAGCCGGAGCTGCCGCCGATACGATCGAAGAAACGCAGCCTTGTCCCGCAGGTAGACGATCACCGTGGTCTGCTGCGGCGCAAGCAGGCTGGCCAGGTAGTCCACCTCGTCGGCGTGGCGCAGGTAGGCGAGACCCTCGGCGGAGAAGATCAGTTTCGACTGCGGTGCCCGCTGGAGAAACGCGCCGACCCGCTGTTCGGTGTACCGTCGCAGCCGCGCGATGTCGCCGATCCTGGCGTAGTGCCGGAACGGCGTGTCGCGTCCGGGACGCATCGCCGCGGCGTGCAGCTCGACATGATTGTTGCGCATGAAGCCGCCACGATAGAAGGCGAAGCCCGAGCGGTTGAGCACTGTCCGTTGCCGGTCCAGATAGGCCTGCAGCGACGTCGTACCGGTCCTGTGGGTGCCGATATGCAGGAAAATCGATTTCATCCGTGCCGGAAGGCCTGCAATGCGCACCCGGCCAATCGGGTGGGCCTGGCGTGCCCTACGCCACGCCTTGCGCCCGCAGCTTCGCCACCCCGTCCGCATCGACGCCGCACAGCGCCTCGAGCAACTCGGCCGTATGTTCGCCCAACAATGGCGGCCGCGTCACCTCGGCCAGCGAGTCCGACAGCTTCACCGGGCAGCCGACGGTCTGATACGTACCACGTGTCGGATAGTCGATATCCACGATCATGTCGCGCTCGCGCAGATGCGGATCGGCCAGCACCTCGCCGGTATCGAGCGTCGCACCGCACGGCACGCCGGCATCGCCCAGGACCTTCATCACCTCGTGCTTGCTGTGCCGGCGCGTCCATGCCTCGACGATGGCGTCGAGCGCAGGGCGGTTCTCCCAGCGTGATTCGGACGACGCGAAGCGGGGATCATCCGCCAGCTCGGGCTGGCCGATCGCGGCGATGAATGCCTGCCACATCTGCGGCTGGGCAAAGATGTAAACATAGTCGTTCGGGCCGCCGGGCGCACACGGATAGGTCGTGCCCGGCACGGTGCGGCCAAGCTGGTTGCCCTGGCGCTGCATCGGCTTGCCGAAGCGCTGATGGTCGCGCAGGCTGACGCGGATCAGGTTCACCACGGCGTCCTGCATCGACACCTCGACGTGCTGGCCTTTGCCGGTCTGATGCCGCTGCTGCAAGGCGGCCAGGATGCCGATCGCCATATGCATGCCGGTGCCGGAATCGCCGATCGCGGGCATCACGTAGGTCGGGGGATTATCGGGGAACCCGGTGACGCTCATCGCGCCGCCCATCGCCTGCGCGATCGGCTCGAAGCTCTTGAAGCCGCTATACGGGCCGTAGGTGCCGAAGCCCTTGATCGTCGCGTAGATCAGCCGCGGGTTCAGTTTCGCCAGCTCCTGGTAGCCGAGCCCCAGCCGGTCGAGCGCGCCAGGACCGAAGTTCTCCAGCAGCACGTCGGACTGTTCTATCACCTGGCGGAACAGCCGCTTGCCCTCCTCGCTCTTCAGGTTGAGCGTCAGGCTGCGCTTGTTGGCGTTCAGCACCAGGAAGAACAGGCTATCGCTGTCGGTGCGGTCGCGCATGTTGGTGCGCGCGACGTCGCCACCCTTCGGCTCCTCCAGCTTGATCACGTCGGCGCCGAGGAAGCCCAGGATCTGCGCGCACGCCGGCCCCGCCTGGTTGTGCGTCATGTCGATCACGCGAATGCCGGTCAGCGCCTGGGTCATGCCGTTGTTCCTTGGATAGTGGCGATTTCGCATAACCTAGCCCATGTCACGCCTGCCGGCGACTGGAAGCGGCCATTGCAATGCCGGCACGGCGCGCCCGCCGTCTGCCCTGGTCCCATGCCCTGTTGCCGCCCACAGTCATCGGTCAGGCTTGCAGCAATCGCGCCCGCCCCGGTAAGCTGGCGGTGACGCAACATCCATCCACGGGAGGGCTGCATGAGCGCTTACAATCAGCATCATCCGCGCGGCCCTGTCGGTGCCCTGCGACCCGTCGTCGCAGGGCTGGCCAGCGGCCCTGACTGAAGCTTCCGCCGGCCGGCTCTGAACGTTTACGCGTTCCCCGAGCCGCGAGACCCTCTATGTCCTCGATCAATCTGCGCGATGTCGGCGTTCTGACGCCGCATCCCTTGTTCCGGAACCTGACCTTCACCATCGGCGATGCGGACCGCATCGGGCTGATCGCCGGCAACGGCGGCGGCAAGACCACGCTGCTGCGCTGTCTGGCTGGCCTCGCCGAAACCACCGCCGGCGACATCGTCCGTTCGCGCGGCCTGCGCATGGGCTATGTCGAGCAGGACGTGCCGGCGAACCTGCTGAGCCTGCCGCTCGCCGAGGCGATCCGTCGCGCGCTGCCGGCGGGTGAGCGCGAGGCGAACGCATGGCGCGTCGATGTCGTGCTCGACGAGTTCGGAGCACAGCCAGACCTGCACGACCGCCCGCTGCACGCGCTCAGCGGCGGCTGGCAGCGCCTGGCGCTGATCGCCCGCGCCTGGGTCGCCGAGCCGGACGCGCTGCTCCTCGACGAGCCGACCAACCACCTGGACCTGGCGAAGATCCAGATGCTGGAACGCTGGGTCGCTGCGTGCCGCGTGCCGATGGTGATTGCCAGCCACGACCGTCGCTTCCTCGATGCCTGCACGACGCGGACGCTGTTCCTGCGGCCAGGCGTGTCGCGTCTCTACGCGCACCCCTACACGCGGGCGCGTCACCTGCTGGCGGTGGACGATGCGGCACAGGAGGCGAAGCTCGCCAAGGAATCGCGTGAAGTGGACCGGCTGCGGCGCAACGCCGGTGAGTTGAAGAACGTGGGAATCAACAGCGGCAGCGACCTCCTGTTGAAGAAGTCGAAGCAGCTGCGCGAACGCGCCACCGCTCTGGAGCAGTCGCTGACGTCGGTGCATGCGGAACGCTCCGGCGATATCCGCCTCGCCAACCGTGGCTCGCATGCGCGAGTGATGTTGGCGCTGCAGGACGTCGCGGTCGCCGCGCCGGATGGACGCATGCTGTTCCGCGTCGCCAAGCTGACCGCGTTCCAGGAGGACCGCATCGTGCTCCTGGGCCGCAACGGCGTCGGCAAGTCGCAGTTCGTTCAACTGCTGCGCCGCGTGCTGCAGGGCAACGAGGTGTCGGGCGCGCGCGCCAGCCCGTCGATCGCCATGGGCTACGTTGACCAGCTGATGTCGCACCTGCCCGACGCAGCCACGCCGCATGGTTTCATCTGTGACCGGTTCCGCCCAGGCGACCAGCGCGCCGTCAGCCTGCTCGCCGGTGCCGGGTTCGGCGTTGACATGCAGCGGCGGAGGATCGCGCAGCTCTCGCCCGGGCAGAAGGCGCGGCTGGGCCTGCTGGCGCTGCGCCTCGCCGAGCCGAATTTCTACCTGATGGATGAGCCGACCAATCACGTGGACATCGCCGGGCAGGAGCGGCTGGAGGCCGAGATACTCGCGCACGAGGCGACCTGCGTCATCGTGTCGCATGATCGTGCGTTCGTCGATGCGATCGGCACACGATGCCTGCTGATCGAGGGCGGCAGCATCACCGAGATCGATTCACCGGAGGTCTTCTATCGGACGTTATCGTGACCCAACTCGCCGCGCCGCCGCGCTGGCCCTACCATTGTGGAACAAGCCCGGGAGGAAGGCGATGAAGCTCAGCACGGACCGCATCCTGACGACCCACGTGGGCAGCCTGCCGCGGCCGCAGTCGCTGGTCGAACTGCTGGTGAAGAAGGACCAGGAGCAGCCGTACGATCATGCCGAATTCGATCGGCAGGTCACCCGGGCGGTCGCGGAGGTCGTCGCCCACCAGGTCGCCATCGGCATCGACGTGGTCAGTGACGGCGAGGCCAGCAAGATCGGCTACGCCACCTACATCAAGGACCGCCTCACCGGCTTCGGCGGCGAACCGTTCGCGCCGAAGCCGCAGCGCGACCTTGCGGACTATCCGGAGTTCCGCAATCGCATGATCCAGTTCACCGGACCGCAGGTGTTCCGCCGACTGTGCTGCATCGGTGACGTGCGGCTCAGCGACCGCGAGGCGGTGCAGCACGATGTCGCCAACCTCAAGGCGGCGATGGAGGCATCGAAGCCGGTCGATGCGTTCATGCCGGCGGCCTCGCCCGGCGTGGTTTCCTCGTTCCAGCCGAACCGGCACTATCCGAGCCATGCCGCCTATATCGGCGCGGTCGCCAATGCGATGCGCGAGGAATACGAGGCGATCGCCAACGCGGGCATCGTCGTTCAGCTCGACAGCCCCGATCTCGCGATGGCACGGCATACCGGCTTCCAGGACCTGACCGAGGCCGAATTCCTCAGGCAGGCCGAGCAACAGGTCGAGGCGGTGAACCACGCGCTGGCCAACGTGCCGGCGGGTTCGGCGCGGCTGCATTTGTGCTGGGGCAACTACGAAGGTCCGCACGACTTCGACATACCGCTGCAGAAGGTGCTGCCGATCATCCTGAAGGCGAAGCCGCAGGCGATCTCGTTCGAGGCGGCCAACCCGCGACACGCGCACGAGTGGGCCGTGTGGAAGGAGGCGAAAATCCCCGACGACAAGGTGCTGATCCCAGGCGTGATCGACACCTGCACCAACTACATCGAGCATCCGGAGCTGGTGTCGCAACGCATCTGCCAGTACGCCGACATTGTCGGGCGCGAGCGCGTGCTTGGCGGCACCGATTGCGGGTTCGCCACCTTTGTCGGGCACGCGGGGCGCGTTGATCCGGAGATCGCTTACCGCAAGCTTGGCGCGCTGGTCGAAGGTGCGAAGCTGGCCTCGGCGAAGCTGTGGCACTGAGGAGCGCATCATGAAGCTCAGCACCGATCGCATCCTGACCACGCATGTTGGCAGCCTGCCGCGGCCCCAAACGCTGGTGGAACTGCTGATCAAAAAGGACCGCAACGAACCGTACGACGCGGCGGAGTTTGCCGCGCAGGTGCGCCAGGCTGTCGCCGACATCGTCGCGCGCCAGGTGAAGATCGGCATCGACGTCGTCAGCGACGGCGAGACCAGCAAGGTCGGCTACGCCACCTATGTGCACGAGCGGCTCACCGGATTCGGCGGTGAACCCTACGTGCCGAAGCCCAACCGCGACGTGGCGCCCTATGCGGATTTCCGCCGGCGCCTCGAGCAGTTCATCGGGCCGCAGCAGATCCGCCGGCTGTGCTGCACCGGGCCGATCGCGCGCCAGGACCATGCATCGGCTCAGCGCGACATCGACAACTTCAAGGCGGCGATCGCCGCGTCTAAGCCGGTGGACGCGTTCATGCCGGCGGCCTCGCCGGGTGTGGTCTCCACATTCCAGCCCAACCGGCATTATCCGAACCACGCTGCCTATATCCGTGCCATCGCCGCTGCAATGCAGGAGGAATACGAGGCGATCGCCAACGCCGGCATCGTGGTGCAACTCGACAGCCCAGATCTCGCAATGGCGCGCCACACCGGCTTCCAGGACCTGAGCGAGTCGGAATTTCTCAGGCAGGCCGAGCAGCAGGTCGAGGCGCTGAACCACGCGCTGACAAACGTGCCGGCGGCCTCGGCGCGGCTGCATCTCTGCTGGGGCAACTACGAAGGCCCACACGACTTCGACATCCCGCTGCAGAAGATCCTGCCGATCGTGCTGAAGGCGAAGCCGCAGGCGATCTCGTTCGAGGCTGCCAATCCGCGGCACGAGCACGAATGGGCGGTGTGGAAGGAGACGAAGCTGCCGGACGACAAGGTGCTGATCCCAGGCGTCATCGACACCTGCACGAACTACATCGAACATCCGGAACTGGTGGCGCAGCGTATCTGCCGCTTCGCCGATGTCGTGGGGCGCGAGCGGGTGATGGCCGGAACCGATTGCGGGTTCGCCACATCGGTCGGCACGGCCGGGCGGGTGGACCGTGAGATCGCGTTCCGCAAGCTGGCCGCGCTGGTCGAAGGCGCGCAGATAGCCTCGAAGCGGCTGTGGCACTGACCGCGCCACAGCCGGATCGGCTTCAGAACCAGGACGCCTTGTCCACGACGTTGCGCAGCGGCTTGCCATCGAGGAACGCCCGGCAGTTGTCGATCATGATCTCGTAGCGTCGGTCATCCAGGTACGGCCCCCATCCCGCCGTGTGCGGCGTCAGCAGCACGTTCGGCATCGTCCACAGCGGATGGTCGGCGGGCAGCGGCTCCTGCTCGAAGACATCCAGCGCCGCACCGGCGATCTCGCCCGCGTTCAGCGCCGCCACGAGGTCGTCCAACTTCGTCGTCATGCCGCGCCCGATGTTGATGAAGAAGGCGCCGCGCTTCATTCGCTGGAAGCGCGCACGGTGCATGAAGCCTTCGGTCGCCGGCGTGTGCGGCACCGTCAGGATGACGAAGTCGGCGCGCGGCAGCAGCGCGTCCAGCGCCTCCGGCCGATGCAGCTCCGCGACGCCCGGTGGCGCTGAGGTGCGCCGGGCGTCGGTCGCCAGCACCGTCATGCCGAACGCCGCGGCGAGGCGGGCGGTCTCCGCGCCGATGCCGCCTACGCCGACGATCAGCGCGGTCGCCTCCGGCAGATGCACGACGCGCGTCTCCGGCGATTTCTTCCACTCACGACGCAGCTGCTGCGGAATGAACACCTGCAGCCCGCGCGCGAACGCCAGCACGAAGGCCATGATGTGCGCGCTGATGTGGTCGTTGAAGATCTCGCGGAAGTTGGTGACCGTGATGGGATGCTCGATCAGCTCCGGGTAGTAGTATCCGGCGGGCGGGGCGATCTGCGGCGCCTGCAGCCAGCGGAGCCGCTTCGCCTTCAGCAGCACCTCACGGGGCAGGTGGCCGAACGCCGCCTCGGCATCGACGATCTCGCGCTCCGCAGTCGCCTTGTCCTCGGCGATCACCACGCGCACCTCCGGCAGTGCCTCGGCAAGCTGGCGGCCCCAGTTGCGCGTCACCTCGGTCTGCGGCGGCAGCATCACGAACTTGAATGTGTTGGCACCTGACATGGGCGTGTGTCCTCCATGGCGATGTGCGATTATGGACACAGCGCCGAGGACCGCAAAATGCCGACGCTGCTGACCGCAGGATTCCGCCCTTTCTTTCTTGCCGCCGCTGCCTGGGCGACCCTGGCGATGGCCACGTGGCTGCCCATGCTGACCGGCGAGCTGGACCTGCCGACCAGCTTCGATCCGCTGAGCTGGCATATCCACGAGATGCTGTTCGGTTTCGTCATGGCCGCGGTTGGCGGCTTCCTGCTGACCGCGATTCCCAACTGGACCGGGCGCACTCCGGTGGCGGGAGCGACGCTCGCCGTTCTGGTCGGACTGTGGCTGCTGGGGCGCATCGCCTGCCTGTTCTCCGCGCTGTTCCCGGCGTGGGTGGTGGTCCCGGCCGACCTCGCATTCGCCGTCGCGTTGGAGATCGTCGCCGCTCATGAGCTGATGGCCGTGGGAAACCGACGCAATTATCCGCTGCTGGTGCCGGTGGCCGTGCTGGCGATCGCCAATCTTCTCACGCATCTTTCGATTCAGCTCGGCTGGCGTCTCGGCATTGGCGTAGTGATCGTTCTGATCTCGGTCATTGGCGGCCGTATCGTGCCGACGTTCACCCGAAATTGGCTCGGCGCGCGCGGCAAGGCGCCGGTGCCGCCGAGCCTGCCATGGCTGGAGATTGCAGCCCGGGCCACTCTGATCGCCGCCCTGCTTGGATGGGTGCTCCTGGCCGACTGGCAGCCGATCGGCGTGCTCCTGCTGGCCGCATCGGCGCTGAACCTTGTGCGATTGGCGCGCTGGCGCGGCATCGCCAGCATTCGAGGAACCGCTGCTGCTGGTCCTTCATGTCGGTTATCTGTGGCTGGTCGTCGGAGTGGCTCTGCTCGGGCTGTCGCTGATCGGCAGCGCCGTCCCGCCCGCCGCGGCGGTGCACGCGCTGACGGCAGGGGCGATGGGTACGACGATCCTGGCGGTGATGACCCGCGCCACGCTCGGTCACACCGGCCGCGTCCTGCGCGCCGACAAGACGACGGTGGCGATCTATGTGCTGGTGAACGCTTCGGCGCTGCTGCGCATCGCCGCGGCCTGGTTGTTCGAGGGGCAGATGGCACTCTACGAGGTCGCTGCCCTGGCATGGGTGGGCGCCTTCGCACTGTTCATCGCCGAGTACGCTCCCATGCTGCTGGCCGCGCGGCGATGACGCGGCAATACTGCACCGGCAGCAGAGGTGTATGAGCATGAAAGCCGTCATGTGCGAGGCATTCGGCGGTCCCGAGGTACTGGCGTTGCGCGATGTGCCCGATCCGCCGCCACCAGGTCCGGGAGAGGTGCAGGTCCGCATCGAGGCGCGCGGCGTGCAGTACGTCGACGTGCTGATGCTTGCGGGCAAATACCAGTTCCGTCCGGAACCGCCGTTCATTCCGGGCAGCGAGGCGGCCGGTGTGGTCATCGCGGCGGGCCCTGGCGTGACGCAGTTTCGTGTCGGGGACAAGGTGATGAGCCGCCACAGCCTGGGAGCCTGCGCCGAACTGGGCAACGCCAAGGCGGCGCTGTGCGATCACGTTCCGACCGGCATGAGCCTTGAGGCTGCAGGCGTGTTCCGTGGCGCGTATTCCACAGCCTACCACGCATTGCTGCAGCGTGGGCGAATGAAGGCAGGCGAATGGGTGCTGGTGCACGGTGCGGCCGGCGGCATCGGCATCGCGGCGATTCAGGTGGCAAAGCTGTTCGGCGCCAAGGTGATTGCCACCGCCAGCACCGAAATGAAGCGCGCGGCGTGCCTGGAGGAGGGCGCCGACCATGCGATCGACTACCAAAGTGGGTTTCTCGATCAGGTCAAGGAACTGACCGGCGGCCGCGGCGTCGATATCGCCTATGATCCGATCGGCGCCCAGGTGACCGACGAATCGCTGCGCAGCCTCGCCTGGTGCGGGCGGCTGCTGATCCTCGGCTTTCTCGGTGGCGGCCCGACCAACATCCGCAGCAACTACCTGCTGATCAAGGGCATCGATGCGATCGGCGTGCGCATCGGCGGGCTGAACGAGGCCGATCCGGCCCTGGCGATTGCCAACATGAAGGCGCTGACTGACCTCGCCGCGCAGGGCAGGCTGCGGCCGCGCATATCACATCGTTTCACGCTGGCGCAGGCGGCCGAAGCGATGCAGGCGGTGATCGATCGCAAGGTGATCGGCAAGGCTGTGCTGGTGGGATGAGGAGGTCCGGCGCCTGGTTCCGGTACCTGCTCGGGAGCAATTCTTCAGTTGGTCAGCCGACCCCCGGCCTCGTCATGGCCAGGCGACTGTTGCAGAATGGATCGCGACGCGGTACCATTTCGCCAGATGGTCGGAAGGACCGATCATGCGGGGAACGTCGGCCACAGAGCATTACGTCACCCAGAGAGCGCGGCGCTTCGCGCGGTTGCAAAAACCGTGCGCAACCGGCGGCGAGTGCGAACCCACTGCAAGGGACCTCACCTGTTGGCCGGACGACGTGAAACGTGTTCCGACTGCTGCAACAACGATCCAGGAAAAACCAATGCGCACCATGCTGGTGGCCTGCGTTCTGGCGGGCACGTTTGTTGTTCCCGCGTTTGCCGACGATGCTCCGAAGAAGGGGAGCGATGCCGACGAGGCGTTCATGACCGGTATCCGCAAGCTCGGCGTGATGTCTGGTGAGGCCTACGCCTGTTCCAGCGAAGCGGACAAGCCGCAAGTCGGCCAGGGCGCTATCGACCTTGCAACGCAAGTGAGCCTGCATTTCGGACTGCAGGCCGCGTTCATTTACAGCGGCTCGTTCGGCTACGGGACGGGGCATGACTTCGACCATAAGAACTGCCCTCAGGCGATCGCGGACTTCAAGGCGCTTCAAGCCAAGTATCTGGGGCGCTGATATGCACACGAGATCCACATTGTTGTTCGCGACCGCCTTGGCGTTCGCGGGCAGCGCCATGGCGGCGCCGGTTGCGCCATTCGCGCCGGACAGCGTTTCGCGAGCGATCGACACAGTTGTTCAGTCTGATGACAGTCCGGATTGATCCTCGTGCAGAATCGCGGACGTGGTGGTGGTGGTCAGCGGCCGCGGGCGGTGGTGGGCAGCGTGCCGCCGGCGGTGCGAACCGCGGCGGGCAATTTCAAGAGCAACGACTTCCATCGGGACGTGTCGAACACTGCCGGCGCAACACGAACCGGATGCGAACGTCAACGCGAACCGGAATGTGAATGTCAACGCGAACCGGAATGTGAACGTCACGCCGGCGGGGCGGCTGCTGCTACGGCAACTATAACAGCGGACCGAACTGGGGTGGCGTCGCGGCGGGCGTCGCGGTGGGCGCCGTTGTCGGTGCGGCCGCGAATTCTGCAGCCCAATCCAGCACCTATGCAGCTCCTCCGCCGACCTATCCGCCTGGCTACGTCGCGCCACCGCCATATTAGGTGGCGAACCCCAGGACGTCAGTCATCGCATCGGCGACGGCTGATCCGGGTCTACGCGTCCCGCAACCCTTCGTTGATCGTTCATCGGTGCGAACTCAGGTCGGCGGGCCGCTCGCGAGGACGGACCCCGTGTGCGTTGCCAGCGGCGCGCAAATCGCCTTAGCCTGAGGCGAAACCCTGGGAGGATGCCCGCGATGGACCGGAGCACATTCGAGGCCGAGCTTCTGCGTGACGGCTATCGGATCGTGGTCAACACGATGCAGCCGGGTCAGGTCAATCCGGACCACGCGCACGACTTCGATGCGCGCCTGCTGGTGGTGGCCGGCGAAATGACGGTTGTCGTCGGGGATCAGCGCAACACCTATCGCGTCGGCGATACCTTCAGCATGACTCACGGGTGCCGACACGCCGAACACGCCGGTGCGGACGGCGCGACCTATGTCGCGGGCCGCCTCGCGCCGGCACAAGCATAAGGGAGAAGCGGGATGGACCGTCTCGCCTTTGAAGCGGGGCTGCGGCGCGAGGGTTTCGAGGTCGTCCATGGCGGCCAGAGGCCCGGCCACACCGCAGATGCGCATGCGCATGATTTCGACGCGCCCATCATGGTGCTTGGCGGCAAGATCACGCCGATCCGTGACGGCAAGCCTGAGACCTTCCGTGCCGGCGATCACTGCGAGATACTGGCCGGCTGCCTGCACGCCGAACAGGTTGGGGCGGAAGGCGTGGCCTATATCGCCGGCACCGCGCGCCGGCGCGCCTGAACTCATCGAACGAAGGAAACCACAACGATGCCCGAGCCAGGCCGCGCCCTGCCGCAACCGACGCCGGAGACCAAGCACTTCTGGGACGGCACGCAGGCCGGCGAACTCCGCCTGCAGCGCTGCGACGAATGTAGCCACACATATTTTCCACCGCGCCCGTTCTGCCCGAAATGCGCCTCGCGCAAGGTAAGCGTGTTCGCCGCCAGCGGCCGCGCAATCCTCGACAGCTACGTGATTCACCACCGCAAGGTGCCAGGCTTCGAGCCGCCCTACGCGATTGCCGTGGTGAAGCTCGCCGAGGGACCGCGCATGATGACCAACATCGTCGAATGTCCGCAGACACCCGAGGCACTGCAGCTCGACATGCCGCTCGAGGTGGTGTTCGGAAAGCAGAGCGACGCGATCACGCTGCCCTTCTTCCGCCCGATGAAAGGCTGATCCCGATGCCCCACAACACGGTCGCCGTCGTCGGCGCCGCCGAGACCACCAAGCTCGGCGTCATCCCAGACATGTCGCAGATTCAGCTGCATGCCGATGCGGCATTGAACGCGATGGCGGATTGCGGACTGAAGCCGAAGGACATCGACGGCGTTGCTACCGCAGGCGAGACGCCGGTGCAGATCGCGCACTATCTCGGCATCACGCCCACCTGGGTGGACGGCACGTCGGTCGGCGGCTGCTCGTTCATGATCCATGTGCGCCACGCTGCTGCGGCGATCGAGGCGGGACTGGCGAAGGCCATTCTGGTGACACACGGTGAAAGTGGCCGCTCCGGCATCGGACGCGGTCCACGGCCGGTGCCGGCATCAAGCCTGAACGGGCAGTTCGAGCAGCCGTTCGGCCCGATGGGGCCGCCCAGCCTGTTCCCGATTCCCGTGCTCCGCTACATGAAGACCTACGGCGTGACGCATGAGCAGATGGCCATGGTGTCTGTCGTGCAGCGCGAATGGGCGGCGAAGAACCCGCGCGCGACGTTCCGCGATCCGATCACCGTCGAGGACGTGCTGGGATCACGCATGATCGCCTATCCGTTCCGGCTGCTGCAATGCTGCCTGGTCACCGACGGCGGCGGTGCGCTGATCCTTACCTCGGCCGACCGAGCCAAGGATTTTCCGACGAAACCGGTCTACATCCTCGGCACCGGCGAGAGCGTCGAGACGCCGATGGTCAGCCAGATGGAGAGCTTCACCAGTTCGCGTGCGTTCAGCGTTGCGGGACCGACGGCGTTCCGTGAGGCCGGCATCACACACCAAGACGTCGATCACCTGATGATCTACGACGCCTTCGCGCACCTGCCGCTGTTCGGCCTCGAGGACCTGGGCTTCGTGCCTCGCGGCGAGGCGGGGCGTTTCATTGCCGACCGCAACACCGCCGTTGGCGGAAAGCTGCCGCTGAACACCAACGGCGGCGGACTGTCGTACATGCACTCCGGCATGTACGGCATGTACGCACTGCAGGAGAGCGTACGGCAGATGCGCGGCGCAGCGCCGGCACAGATTGAAGGTGCCAAGATCTCCGTCTGCCACGGTGTCGGCGGCATGTTCGCCGCGTCGGGAACGATCATCTTCAGCAACCAGAAGCCGTAATCCCATGTCCGACCACCTGTTCTCCGGTCTGAAGGTCATCGACTGCGCAAGCTGGATCGCCGGACCCGCGGCGGCCACCATCATGTCGGACTTCGGTGCCGATGTGATCAAGATCGAGCCGCCCGGTGCCGGCGATCCATGGCGAGCCCGCAGCGCGAGCGGCGCGAACAACGACTACTATTGGCAGCTCACGTCGCGGAACAAGCGCAGCCTCGCGCTGGACCTGAAGCACGAGGCTGGCCGCACGGTCCTCTACCGCCTCGTTGCCGGTGCGGATGTGTTCGTCACCAACTTTCCGCTGCCCGTGCGCGATCGCCTCAGGTTGGCGCCAGCGGATCTGCTGCCGTTGAATGATCGGCTGATCTACGCGTCGTTCACCGCCTATGGCGAGGCGGGCGAGGAGGCGGCGAAGACCGGCTTCGACTCCACCGCCTATTGGGCGCGCACCGGATTGATGGATGCGGTGCGGGCGGACGAGGACACGCCACCGGCCAGGTCGGCACCTGGCATGGGCGACCATCCCAGTGCGACCGGTCTCTACGCCGCCATCGTCACCGCGCTGTACCGCCGCGAAAAGACCGGCCGTGGCGGCGTGGTAAGGTCATCGCTGGTGCAGAACGGCCTGTGGGCGAACGGCTGCTTCGCCCAGACCCGCCTGTTCGGTGAGCCCGTGCCGCATCGTCCGCCGCGCGAGCATGCCCCGAACGCGCTCGCCAACCATTATTGCTGCCGCGACGGGCGGTGGTTCATCATGGCGCTGTTCAACGAGGACCGGCAGCTGGCGCCGCTGCTCAACGCAATCGGCCTCGAGGACCTGACGCACGACCGGCGCTTCGCCACCAAGGAAGCACGCAAGCAGAACGCCGCGGCGCTGGTGGCTGAACTCGACGTCGTGTTCGCCACGCGCGACATGGCGGACTGGCGCAGGATCCTCGACGGGGTGGGCGTGACGTTCGGCGTGGTCGCGAAGACCGACGACGTGGCGGACGATGCGCAGATGCAGGCGATCGGCGCCCTGGTGCCATTCGAGGACGGCAAGGTCCTCACCGTGTCCAGCCCGTTCCACCTGGATGGCGAAACAAAGATCGCGCCACGCTATGCGCCGAAGGTCGGCCAGCACAGCGAGGACGTTCTGCGCGACGCCGGTTATTCTGCCGATGAGATCGGCAAGCTGCGCACGCTGGGTGTGTTGGCATAGCGAAGGAGTCAGGCAATGCAGCCGATTGTCGCAGTGATCGCGCCGGGCATGATGGGCAGTGGCGTCGGCGGACGTCTGGCGGAGAATGGCATCGAGGTGCGCACCTCGCTGGCCGGGCGCAGCGAGGCCACGCTGGCACGCGCCAAGGCTGCCGGCATGATCGGCGTGCCGGACGAGCAGATCGCGGCCTCCGACATCATCCTGTCGATCCTGCCGCCGGGCGACGCGCTGGGTCTCGCCGAGAGACTGGCGCCCGCGCTGCGCGCCGCCGCGAAGAAGCCGGTGTATGTCGACTGCAATGCGCTTGATCCCGCCACGGTGCTGCGGATTGCGCGGGTGATACAGGAGACCGGCGCGACGTTCGTCGATGGCGGCATCGTCGGCGGCCCGCCGAAGGCCGGCTACAGCCCCAAAATCTACCTGTCAGGCGAAGGCGCCGACCGAGCGGCAGTGCTGAGCAAGTATGGGCTGGAGATGCCGATACAGCCAGGTCCGATCGGCGCCGCCTCGGCGATGAAGATGTCGTATGCCGGCATCACCAAGGGTTTCACCGCCCTCGGCGCGGCCATGATGCTGGCCGCCGCGCGCGCTGGCACGGCCGAGGACCTGAAGGCGGAACTCGCCACGAGCCAGCCGGCGCTGTTCGGCTGGCTGACGCGGCAGGTGCCGAACATGTACTCCAAGGCGTATCGCTGGGTCGCCGAGATGGAGGAGATCGCGCAGTTCGTCGGCGAGGATCCCGCGGCGCGGCACTTCTACGAAGGCGCCGCCAGGCTGTACGAACGCATCGCTGCGGACTTCGAAGGCGACCGCAAGGAGGTCGGCGTGCTCGACGCGTTCTGCAAACCCAAGGGACAGGCAACCGCTCTAGCCGCTGAGGTCAGGCGGCGGATAGTACGGCCGATCTCCCAGCGCCCGGACGCGCTGCCAGAACTCGGCACCGCCTGCCTTGCCCACCTCGTCAAGGTCCGCCGTCTGCCGCCACATGTTCCACGAGTCCGGATGCAGCCGGCTCGCCTCGGCCAGATGCGCATCGCCTTCCGCCGCGTTGCCATGCCGGCGCAGCCAGACTCCCAGTCGGAAATGTGCGTGTGCCTGCGCGATCTCCGGCGTGACTCTGCGGCAAGCCGCTCGAGCGCCGCGTCCGCGGGAAGCGCATGCCGTCCGGTCAGCACCCAGTCGCGCACCGCATCCAGATACGCTGTGCGCGCCGCGTCGCGCGCCGCCTGATGCTCCGGTGCCAGCGTTCGCGTGGTGAGATCCATCATGCGGAAATGATCGGTCGATCCTGCGGTCTCCGGCGGCCGCACGATGCGTCCCGTCTCGTCGATCCATACCGCCTGCGGCACGTTCACCATGCCGTAGAGCTCGGCGACACGATGCTCGGCATCGATCAGGCACCAGTACTCGCGCCTTGGCCTGCTCGATCCATTGGCGTGCGTGCTCAGCGCCGCGGCTTTCCTCCGCGACCGCCACGATCATGAATTTCTCCGCCTTCAGGCTGTCGAACAGTTGCTGCCACACGGGCAAGTCAAAGCGGCAGCCTCACCAGGAGGCCCAGGTACAGAGGAAGACCTTGTTTCCGCGCAGCGCCGACAGCGTGTGCAGCGTCTCCGGCAAGATCCGGCAGCGTGAAGTCCGGTGCGATCAGTCCGGCCAGCGCGTCGTTGCGCTGCGCCGCTCCGGCGCCGAGCACCCACGTCTCGCCCGCGCTATCGCTGACCACAGGCCGATCCAGCCGTCGCCAGAACGCCGCCACATCGACGCGGCCGTCGCGCACCGGCATCGGCACGCAGATATCGTCCCGGCACATGCCCTCAGGCTTCGGCGTCCAGCCGGTGGCGCGTTCGGCATCGTCGGCCAGCAGCCACAGCCCGTCCTTCGCTGCCAGGTTGAGTTCGCTGTGCTCGGTCAGCACTGTTGCCAACATCGCCTCCACACTTGCCGCCGTGCAGGCAAACACGTTCAATGCCGCGCGCGCAAGCTTGCAACGAGGAGGAGAGAGCGATGCCGAGGCTCGCGGGAAAGATCGCCTGGATCACCGGCGCGGGCAGCGGCATCGGCGAGGCTGCCGCGCTGGCGTTGGCCGACGAGGGCGCCACCATCGTCCTGACCGGCCGCACGGCGGAGAAGCTGGAGAACGTCGCCGCGCGCATCCGCCAGCAGGGCGGCGAGGCGCATGTGCAACCGGCCGACCTGACCGACGAGAAGCAGGTGCAGGCGGTCGGCGCGTATATCCGCACCACATTCGACCGGCTCGACATCCTGGTGAACAACGCCGGCGTCAACATCGTCGACCGGCACTGGGACAAGCTGACGCCCGGAGGGCATCGACACCCTGGTGCAGGGCAACCTGTCGCAGGCGCTGTATTGCGTCACCGTCGCGCTGCCGTTCATGCGCGCGCAGCAGGACGGCGTGATGATCCACACCGCCTCGATGGCCGGACGTTTCATCGGCGGCGTCAGCGGGCCGATCTACACCGCGGCGAAGCACGGCGTCGTCGCGATGAGCCACTCGCCTCAACATGCAGGAATGCATCAACGGCATCCGCTCCACCGTGTTCCTGCCGGGCGAGGTGGCGACGCCGATCCTCGATCAAGCGGCCCAATCCGGTCGGACCGGAGGTGCGCGCGAACATGGTGCAGCCGGAGGACTGCGGCGACCTGATCCGCTACATCGCCTGCCTGCCCAAGCACGTGGTGATGAACGAGGTGCATCTTGCGCCGACCCACAACCGCGGCTACGTCGCCGCCCTGCAACGCCAACTCTGAGGACTGTCACAGATGGCCACCGAACCAAACGCAAGGTGATGCTGCCGCACACGATGGGCCAGCAGGGCATCGCGCTGATCCGGCGCGCGACGACATCGAAACGGTGATCTATCCGGCCGGCATCCGCAGGCGGAGTTCCTGCCGATGCTCGCCGACATCGCCGGCATCGCCCTGTCCGGCACGCCGTACCAAGCAGACCGAAATGGATGCCTCGCCGGCGATGCAGGTCGTGGCGCGCATCGGTGTCGGCTTACGACGCGGTCGAGGTGCCCGCGCTGACCGCGCGTCGCGTGCCGCTGATGGTGGCGGGCACCGCGAACTCCACCTCGGTGGCCGAGCAGGCGTTCCATCTGATGATGGCGCTGGCGAAGAAGCACGCCGGCGCTGGATGCGCTGGTGCGAAGGGCGACCTGGGCGGACCGCCACGGCGGGTTGCCGATGGAGCTGTCGGGCAAGACCGTGCTGATCGTCGGCTTCGGTCGCATCGGCACGCGCTCGGCGCGGCGCTGCCAGGGCTTCGACATGAACGTGCTGATCTACGATCCGTATGTGCCAGCCGGAGAAGATCACGGCGGCGGGCTGCGAACGCGTCGCCGACCTGGACGCCGCGCTGCCGCGGGCCGACTTCGTATCGATCCATTGCCCGAAGAACCCCGAGACGGTGGGCATGTTCAACGCCGCGCGGCTGGCGCGCATGAAGCAGGGTGCGTTCATCGTCAACACCGCGCGCGGTGGCATCATCAATGAGCCGGCGCTGCACGCGGCGCTGACGTCGCGGCGCACATCGCGGGCGCGGGACTCGATGTGTTCGACCAGGAGCCGACGCCGCCGGACAACCCGCTGCTGAAGCTCGATACGGTGATTTCCTCGCCGCACATGGCGGGCGTGACGGTCGGAGGCGGTCGCCGGCATGGCGGTGGCGACGGCGCAGAACATCCTGAGCGTGCTGGATGGCAGGCCGAACCAGGACAACGTGATCAATCCGGAAGTGCTGGATCGGACCTGATGCGCCGCCGCACATTCCTCGCCGCCGCGGCTGCCGCTGTCGCCAGGCCCGCGATCGTTCGCGGCGAAGCATCACAGGTCCTGAAGTTCGTCCCCCAGGCGGATCTCGCCGTCCTCGATCCTGTCTGGACCACGACCTACCAGACGCGCGACCACGGCTTGCTGGTGTTCGACACGCTGTTCGGCCTCGACGGCCGCTATCGGGCGCAGCCGCAGATGGCGGAGGGCGCGATCAGCGAAGACGACGGCAGGATCTGGCGCATCGCGCTGCGGCCGGATCTGATGTTCCATGACGACACCAGGGTGCTTGCCCGCGACTGCGTCGCCTCCATCCGGCGCTGGGGTGCACGCGACGGTTTCGGCCAGGCGCTGCTTGCCGCCACCGACGAGATCGCCGCGCCGGATGACAGGACCATCGTGTTCCGGCTGAAACAGCCGTTTCCGCTGCTGCCGGACGCGCTGGCCAAGACACCGCCCAGCATGTGTCCGATCATGCCCGAGCGCCTGGCCGCAACCGATCCGTACAAGCAGGTCACCGAGATGGTCGGCAGCGGTCCCTATCGCTACAAGGCCGACGAACGCGTGCCCGGATCGCGCGTGGTGTATCAGCGCAGCGCGAAATACGTCCCGCGTGGCAGCGGCATACCCGACGGCACGGCCGGCCCGAAGCGCGCCTATTTCGAGCGCATCGAATGGATGATCATGCCTGATGCCGCCACGGTCGGCGCGGCGATGCAGAACGGCGAGATCGACTGGTGGCTCACGCCCAACGCCGATCTTCTGCCGCTGCTCAAGAAGCAGCCACGCCTGAAGATCGAGACAGTGAACCCCACGGGCACGATTGCCACGCTGCGCTTCAACCACCTCAACCCGCCGTTCGACAATCCGGCGCTGCGGCGCGCGATGCTGGGGGCGATCGAGCAGGCGGACTACATGATCGGCGCTGTCGGCACCGACGAAAATCTGTGGCGCGATCAGGTCGGCGTGTTCTGCCCAGATACGCCACTCGCGACCAAGGCCGGCATGGAGGTCCTCACCAGCAGGCGCGACATGGCCAAGGTGAAGCACGACGTCGAGGCCGCCGGTTACAAGGGCGAGAAGATCGTCGTGCTGACGCCCACCGACATTCCCTGGTCGAAGGCGATGGCAGACATCACCGCGGACTGGCTGCACCGCCTTGGCCTGAACGTGGAGGCGCCGGCGATGGACTGGGCGACGCTGGTGCAGCGCCGCGCGAAGACCGAGCCGGTCGAGCAGGGCGGGTGGAGTATCTTCCACACCGGCTGGAGCGGGCTCGACATGATCAACCCGGCCGGCCACGTCTTCCTGCGGGGCAACGGCAAGGCGGCGACCGTGGGCTGGCCCAGCAGCCCGAGGATCGAGGAACTGCGCAATGCTTGGTTCAAGGCGCCGGACCTTGCCGCGCAGAAGTCGCTGGCCGAGAAGCTGCAACTGCACGCCTTCGAGGATGTCCCCTACATTCCTCTCGGCCAGTATTTCATCCCGACCGCGTATCAGGCCAACCTGACCGGTATGCTGCAGGGCAGCCCGGTCTTCTGGAACATCCGGCGGAGCTGACAATGGCAGATTTTGAACTGGTCTGGGACTCGCGCTGCGGCGTCGCGGAGTCGCCGGTGTGGGATGCGTCGACGCGGCGGCTGCTGTTCTGCGACATCCCGGGCAAGCGAATCAATGCCCTGTCGGTCGACGATGGCACGCGCGTGTCGTGGGACTTCCCCGAAGTGGTCGGCAGCTTCGGCCTCTGCCTGTCCGGGCGCCTCGTGGTCGCGCTGCGCCACCACGTCGTGCTGTTCGATCCGCGCACGCGATCGATCGAAAATCTCACCGATCCGGTGGACGAGCCGGGGACCAACCGCTTCAACGACGGCAAGGTGGGTCCCGACGGCTGCTTCTGGGTTGGCAGCATGGACGAACGTTCGCCGCGCCAGAAAACCGGTGCGCTGTATCGGGTGACGCCTGACGGCCGGATCGAGCGCCGGTCGGACGGCTACGCCGTGTCCAATGGTCTCGCGTGGTCGCCCGACGGCCACGTCATGTATCACTCGGACTCGACGTCCGGCATCATCGAGGCGTGGGACTTCGATGCCCACAGCGGCGCATTGGCCGGCCATCGCATCCTCGCCACGCTGACCAACGAGGACGGGCGGCCCGACGGAGCGGCGGTGGACGTGGAAGGCGCCTACTGGTCGGCCGGTCCTTCTGCCGGCTGCCTCAACCGCTTCTCAGCGACCGGGACGTTGCTGACCAAGCTGCCTTTCCCGGTGCCCGGACCCACGATGCCGTGCTTTGCAGAACACCAGCTCTATGTGACCACGCTGCGTGAGGGCCGCGGCGAGGAAGCACTGCGCCAGCATCCCACTCTGGGTGGCCTGTTCCGCGCCGGCGCACCGGTCCTCGGTGCACCGGTCGCGGCTTTCGCCGACGTCTAGTAGCCGGGCGGCGGCGGGGGCGGGTAGTAGCCCGGAGGCGGCGGTGCGTAGTAGGCCGGAGGGGGCGGCCGAGGCGTGGTCGCCGCGCCGCCTACGGCGCCGACTGCGCCGCCGATCAGCGCTCCCGTTGCCGCGCCGCGTCCGCCGCCGGCAAGCCCGCCGATCGCAGCGCCGGCGCCGGCGCCCAGCAGGCCGCCGCCGACCGCGCGCTGGCCAGGATCGTACGGGTCGGTGCAGGCCGATACGGCCAGTGCCATTCCCAGTGCGGCCGCCAGGGGTGCAAGTCGCTGCATAATTCGATGATCTCCTTTCGCTGCCCGCTGCCATGACACACAACCATGGCAGCCCGTGGGCATCATTCCGGGTCGTTGATCACGAATGAGCCAGCGCCTACGAGGCGAACTGCAACCGGAGCCTTGGCCTCGTCGGCTCCCCGTGCTCGAGGTAAGCCAGGAAATGCGCGCAGTACTTGCTGGCGTTGGTCTCCCAGACCCGCGTCCGGAGTGCATTGTGGCGGCGCAGGCGTTCGGCCAGCGGCATGGCCAATGCCTCGTGCATTGCATCGGCGATCTCATCCGCATCGAACGGATTGACGATCAGCGCTTCGGCAAGCTCCTCCGCAGCACCGGCGAAGCGCGACAGGATCAGCACACCTGGATCGGTTGGATCCTGCGCGGCAACGTACTCCTTCGCCACGAGGTTCATCCCGTCGCGCAGCGGCGTCACCACGCCCAGCCGCGCGCAGCGGTAAAAGCCGGCGAGCGTCGTGCGGCGCACCGTGTTGGTCATGTAGCGCAGCGGCACCCAGTCGAATTCCGAGAACCGGCCGTTCGTGTCGCCGACGATGCGGTCGAGATCGCGCCGCAAACGCTGATAGCTGCTGGACTCCTCGCGCGAGCGAGGCGCTATCTGCAAGAAGCTGACCTGGCGCCGATGCTCCGGATATTTGGCAAGCAACCGTCCAAACGCTTCGAAGCGACTGACCAGACCCTTGGAATAGTCGAGCCGGTCAACCCCGATGGCCAGCGTCCGTCCTGCCAGGCTCTCGCGCAGCCGTACGGTCTCGACGCTGTGTTCCGCACGCGCCGCGATCGCCGCGAAGCCAGCGGCGTCGATGCCGATCGGATCGACGATCGAAACCACATGCCGACCGTCGTGCGTGAAGCTTCCGTCGGTGATCCTGGTGCCCGGCAGGATCTCGCGCACGCCGTCGAGAAACGCACGGCGATAGGTGTGGGTGTGGAAGCCGATCACGTCATAGGCGCACATCGCCCGCATCAGATCGGCGGCGCGCGGCAGTGCGTGCAGCAGCGCCGGTGGCACGAAGGGAGTGTGGAGGAAGAACCCGATCCGGTTGCGCACGCCCAGCCGGCGCAGTTCCTCGGCGAGGGTGAAAAGATGATAGTCGTGCACCCAGATCACGTCGTCGTCGTGCAGCAACCGCGACAGCGATTCAGCGAAGCGACGGTTGACCGCGCGGTACGCCTCGTAGTCCTCGCGCTTGAACTCGACCAGGCCGAGGCGGAAGTGCAACAAGGGCCACAGCGCGCTGTTGGCGAAGCCGACGTAGAACGAACGGTATTCGGCCTCGCTCAGGTCGATCGTCGCGTAGGTCGTGCCCTCGGAGCGCTGCAGACGCGCCTCGGAATCAGGCGTGGCCGACCGCTTCCCGCTCCAGCCGAACCACAGCGAGCCGGGTCGGAGAGCGTCCGCCAGGGCGACCGCGAGTCCGCCAGCACGCGGTCCGCGTTCCGACGGCAGGGGCACTCTGTTTGATACAATAACGAGACGCGTCACATATCCTCCCTTCGTGGCAGCCCGAGCAGGACGCAACGGTAGCGCGTCGCCCGCCGCCACTGCCTCACTTAGCCGTGAGACCTGAAATGAGCCCTCCGCTGCCCCAGAAAAGCCCGAACTGACCCGGAAATCGAGACGTCCTGCATCATGTCCACGGGAGAGGCATCACAATCATGCGAATTGCCCAGATCGCACCGCTGACGGAGTCCGTGCCGCCGCGGCTCTACGGCGGTACCGAGCGCGTCGTTTCCTTTCTGACCGAGCAACTCGTCGCCATGGGCCATGACGTGACACTGTTCGCCAGCGGCGATTCAAGCACGACCGCCGAGCTTGCCGCGGCCTGGCCCTGCGCGTTGCGGTTCGATCGGACGGTGCGGGACGCCATGGCACCGCACATGCTGATGATCGAGCAGGTCCGTCGCCGCGCCGACGAGTTCGACGTGCTGCACTGCCACCTCGACTACTGGCCGTTTTCTGTCCTCAGCCGGCAGTCTACAGCCTTCCTGACGACGCTGCATGGCCGTCTCGACCTGCCTGAGCTGCGGCAGATTTATGACAGTTTCGCGGATGTGCCCCTCGTGTCGATCTCCGATGCACAGCGCGCGCCGCTCCCGGGCGCCAACTTTGTTGCCACCGTACACCACGGGCTCCCGATCGACCTGCTGGCGCCGGTCGATACGACACCGGACTACCTGGCTTTCCTCGGCCGCATCTGTCCCGAGAAGCGGCCCGATCGCGCGATCCGCATCGCGCGCAAGGCCGGCATCAAGCTGAAGATCGCCGCGAAGGTGGATCGCGCCGACGAGGATTACTTCCGCGACGTGATCCGCCCGATGATCGATGGCCGCGACGTCGAGCTGATCGGCGAGATCGGCGATGCCGACAAGTCGGCATTCCTGAGCGGTGCTGTCGCACTGCTGGTGCCGATCGACTGGCCCGAGCCGTTCGGCCTGGTGATGATCGAGGCGATGGCCTGCGGCACGCCGGTGATCGCATTCGATCGCGGTTCGGTGCCGGAAATCGTCGAGGATGGGGTGAGCGGGTTCATCGTACAGGACGAGGCGCAGGCGGTGGCGGCAATCGATCGGGTGCCCGCATTGTCGCGCGCCGCTGTGCGCCGGAATTTCGAGCAACGCTTCTCGGCGGAGCGGATGGCCGAGGATTATCTTGCGCTGTACCGGCGGCTCGGCGCGCGGGCCCGCCCGACGCTGCGTGTCGTGCGGTAGGCTGATCGATTGCTGTGGCCGATCGGGATCACTATGGTCCCGCCACGGTCATCGTCCGAATGGAACCCGCCATGGATGCCGAGCAGCTTCGCGCCGTGCAGGCGCCGCTCAAGCAGCGCTATCGTGACACACCGGACGCGGCACGCGTTGCGGCGCGCGCCGAGGCGCGGCTCGACGCGGATAGCATCGTCTGCACCGTTCCGTCGTGGCGCGGCAATACCGACGCTGGCCTGCATCCGGCAACCGGCGGCACCGGCGAACTCGCCTGCTCGGCCGACATGCTGCTGGAGGCTCTGGTCGCCTGCGCCGGCGTCACGCTGCGCGCAGTGGCGACCGCATCGGGCGTGACCATTCGCGGCGGCCGCGTGATTGCGGAGGGCACGTGGGATGCACGCGGCACCCTCGGCGTCGACCGCAGCGTAGCGGTGGGTCTGACGGACATCGCCCTGCACTTCGAGGTGGATAGCGACGCCGATCCGGCGAAGCTCGCGCGCATGATCCAGACCACCGAGCGCTACTGCGTCATCCTGCAGACGCTGCGCAATCCACCGCTGATCAGTGTAAGCTAAGCGCCTCACGCGCCGCACGATCGCCGGCGATACGACCGAACACCACGCCGGCGACAAGGCCTGTCCCGCTGCCGTAATTGTGGAAGTAGAGCCCGCCAAGAATTTCGCCCGCAGCATACAGCCCGGGGATCGGCTGGCCCGACGTTTCTACCACCTCGGCGGAGGTCGTGGCCTGCAGCCCTCCGAACGTGAACGTCACCCCGGCGGTGACGCCATAGGCATGGAACGGCGGGGTATCCAGCTTCTGCGCCCAATTGGTCTTGTCGATGGCGAGTCCGCTCGTGCGCAGGCCATCGTGCACGTTCGGGTTGAACGGCACATCCGGGCGCGGTGCCGCGTTGTAGCGGCGCAGGGTCTCCAGCACCGCGGCGGTATCCACGCCTGTCAGCTTCGGCGCCAATTCCTCGAGCGTATTGGCCTGCTCCTTGGTGATGCGCGCGATGCGGTACTCCTCGCGCAGCAGATGAACGATCTTCGCATCGAAGATCTGCCAGGCGAACAGCCCGGGCTGCTTCATCACCTCATGGCCGTACTTCGCATAGGTGTAGCTGTGGAAATCCAGTCCCTCGTCCAGGAAGCGCTCGCCGCGCGCATTCACCAGCACGCCGAACGGGTAGTTGTGCTTCTGGAACCGGTCACCGACCGTCAGGTCGCCATAGGCGGGCGCGTTCATGTCCCACTGCACCGCATGCGCACCTGACCAGTGGCCCGCGACGGCAGCGCCGATGTCGATCGCCATGCGATGGCCGATGCCGGTGTTATAGCGGGTGCCGCGCACCTTCGCGAGGTCCCAGTTCGGACCGAGATAGCGTGCGCGCATCTCGGCATTCGATTCGAACCCGCCGCACGCCATCACCACCGCGCCGGCACGCAGATCGTACTGCCGGAAGCGATGCCGCACGCGCACGCCCTCGACGTGCACGTCGCCGCGCAGCAGCGCGATGGCGGTGGTGTCGTACAGCACCGGGATGCCGACCCGTTCCAGCCGTTCGTGCAGCGCCGCGACGAGATGCTGGCCACCACCCAGGATGTGGCATGCAAGACCGCCCCAGAACTTGAACTTCCCCGCCACCTTGAACGCCTGCCGCCCGAGCGCCGGCTGGAACCGTACGCCCTGTTTCCGAAGCCAGACTCCTGCATCGAAGCTGTTGCCGATCAGTACTTCGGTTAGATCGGGATCGCAGCGGTACTCGGTCAGCCGGCCCATGTCGTCGAAATACTGGCCGTCGGTGTAGCTGCCGAAGTCGATATTCGCGAGGTCGAGGTCGGCGATGTCCGGCGCCAGCCGCAGCAGGTCGTCGACGCTGGAATAGGTGAAGCGGAACGCGCCCCCGGTGAAGGCTGAATTACCGCCACGGGCTTCCTTGGGCGCAGTCTCGAGCATGGCAACGGTGACACCGGCTTCATGCGCCGACAGCGCGGCATTCGCTGCCGCGTTGCCGGCACCGATCACCAGGACATCCACCTTGCCGAGTTCCGCCGGAGTCATGCGCTGCTTCCCGTGTTCAGCCAGAAGCTTCGCACGCCATACCCGGGCGCACCAAGCCTGCCAGCGGCTCGTACCTCCGGCGCTTGACACGGCACCCAAGTGTCGCAGGGTAGGCCCGCAATGGTTTTGGACGGGAGAGAAACATGGCCGACAACGCCCAGATGATTATCGACCTGGACCGCAAGCGGATGCAGGCGATGGCCGCGCAGGACATCGACACGCTGAACACGCTGCTCGCCGACGACCTGATCTACACGCACTCATCGGCGCGGCTTGATACCAAGCAGAGCCTGATCGGCAACATGCAGTCTGGTTCCACCGTCTACAATGCGGTCGAACCGTCGGATGTGAAGGCGCAGGATCTGGGCAGCGCAGTGGTGCTCTCCGGCGTTGCACGCATCCGGGTCACCTCGGGCGGCAAGCCGAACGCATTCGCGGTGCGCTTCACCGACGTCTACGCCAACCGGGGCGGCAAGTGGCAGATGGTGACCTGGCAGTCGACCCGTCTGGCGGAGTGACGCTCGGGCCTCAGCCGGGCGGCTGCAACCCTTGTTTCCGGATCGGACGCTTGAGCTGATCCCGATTCCTCTGCGGCCCCCGACGATGCACCAACCACGGGTGGGCGCGTCTACGTGCCCGCTCGATCGGGAAATCCCTTCTTCACCAGCACTTCGGCGAACTGTGACGTTCCCCAATCTTCGACGGTGAGACGGGGCAGGGCAAACCGGTCGATCCCGCCGCGACCGGTGACGGATGATGTGGCGGAGCAGGCCCAAGTGAATCCGGACGCGACCACGTCGGCGCGAACCTCCGCACTGAAGGCGCCGTAGGGATAGGCAAAACCCGTAACCGGGCGGCCGGCTATGCGTGTGCAGCGCGCCCGGCTACCGGCAATCTCGCGACGCCTATCCTGCGGGCCGATCCGTGTCAGGACAGGATGCAGCAGACTGTGCGCTCCCAATTCGAACACGGCCTCGCCGAGCAGTTCCTCGACCTGGATATCGGTCATGGCGAGGTCCGACGTCATGTCGATTGTTCCGAATCGTGACCGCAGCCAAGTCATTGCCTGCAGGCGTGCTTCCTCGTCACAGTCACGCAGCGAACGCCAGATCGCCAAGTATGCAGACTGTCGAGGTGTGACGGCAGGCTGCCATGCCCGCCAACGTCGCGACGATGCAGCCGGACGATCCTCGGCGTCCCAACGCAACCGATGTGCGACCCCCTGTATGGTAATGGTCTCGTCGATCGCACCCGGGCTGTTCAGTATCAGTCGGGCCACTTCGTCCCACCAGAACCGGGTCGGCGTAGTGGCTGCCCCCGTGACAAGGAAGAGTGTCGCCGGGACCAGGTGGGCGGCCAGGATCGGCTTCGCCACGGTCAGATTGTCGACATATCCGTCGTCGAACGTGACAGCGACGGCATTTGCCGGAAGCTGACCCTGGCAGAGGCCATCGACGAAACCGTCCAGCGCCATCGGCCGACGGAACTGCCGCAGATATGCCATCTGCTGCACGAAATTCTCCGGCGAGACGCTGAGGCCCCACGGATCGAGCTCTGGCCGGCCGATGCGATGATACAGCAGGATCACCGGCTGCGGTTGCGGCGCGGCCATGTCAGACCAGCGCCTTCTGGGCGCGCACAGCGATCACGACCGGATAGGTCGGATCGTACGGCTGCAGCTTGGCGCAATCCACCTCCTCGGCCGCCACGCCTTGCAGAAAAGCCGTCGCGGCAAAGACGTTGCCGAAGACATCGACGGTGATGGCCGCACTGCCAAACTCCTCGCAGAACATCCGCATCATCGACAGCGGAGTGAACGTCCAATACCAGGTCGATCCCGCTTCGCCGACATCCAGCTGGCTGATGGAGGGAACCGTGAGCAACAGAACCCCGCCTGGCTTCAGCGCTTCGTGCAGTCCGGTAATGGCGGCTCTGAAGTCGAAGATCAGCTGCAGGGTCTGTGTGATGATCATGCAGTCAAAGCTGTTGTCCGGCAGCAGACCGGGTTCTGCGAGATCGCCGACGATCGTCGCCTGGAGGTTGCCCGGATGCACGTGCAGGACATCCTGCTGTGTGACCCGCGATCCGCCGAAGCGCCGCGAGTAGCCGTCATCGCCGACCTCCAGCAGACTGCCGGCAACATCGGCTGAAAATCTCTCCAGGAACCTCTCGATGTAGTAGCGGTCGATCGGCAGGCCGCGGTCGAAACCGAACTGGGTGCTGAGTGGGCGAACCGAAGCGAGGTCGCCGAAATCGATCCCGCCTCGCGCGCGTCGGCGCGTCACGCGCGGACTCCTGCGCGTGAGCGTCCGCATTGCCCAACCGGGGGCGAGCAACGCCAGGCGCACCGACGGCCGCAGGCACGACAGGTAGTGGCCGGCGCGCCAGTCGTCCTGCAGCCTGCCCGCGAGCTGAGCGGCGTAGGTGTTGATCCATTTCCGCCGTCCGCCGGACCATGCCTGCCGCTCCAGTTGGCTGTTCCGGGGTTGGCGCGCATGCACACGCAAAACGGTACCTGATTACGCACTTCCCTCAGTCACGAAACACCTGATAGCGGGCCGAGGGTTCTGCGTTGTTTCATGAGGTTGTGGCCGTGGCTCGTAATGTCGTGCAGTTCCAGAAAGGTCTCAGCGAACCCGCATACGAACAGCAGTATGGCACCGAGGAGCAATGCCGGGCGATGGTCATTGCATCACGCTGGCCACATGGCTTTGAGTGTCCGGCATGCGGAGCCACGCGGCACTGCGTGGTGACTACCCGTAATCTGTATCAGTGCGCCAAGTGCCGCCGGCAGACGTCGCCGATCGCCGGGACGATCTTTGCCTCGACCCATCTGCCGCTGCAGCTATTGTTCCGGGCGATCTATCACCTGACGCAGACCAAGCAGGGCATTTCCAGCATCGAACTGGGTCGTCGCCTTGGGGTGACGCAAACCACCGCCTGGAAGATGAAACACAAGCTGAAGCAGGTCATGCTTGAGCGTGACGCGACCAAGCGCCTGAACGGCAGGGTCGAGATCGACGATGCCTATCTCGGCGGCGAACGCTCCGGCGGGAAGCGAGGCCGCGGGGCACCTGGCAAAACGCCGTTCGTCGCTGCTGTCGAGACCACCGAGGAAGGAAAGCCGGTTCGCCTGAAGCTGCGCCGGGTCACCAGCTTCTGTGCAACCTCGATCGCGGGGTTCGCCAAGCGCAGCCTCGATCCAGACTGCTTCGTCGTCAGCGATGGCCTTCAGTGTTTCGCCAGCGTCGCCGATGCCGGTTGCGCGCACCAGGTCGTCAAGACTGGGTCCGGACCAAAGGCAGCTCGGACGCCAGCCTTCAAGTGGGTCAACACCGCGTTGGGCAACATCAAGGCCGCCATCACAGGAACCTACCGCGCCATCAACAGCAAGCATGTCCCGCGCTACCTCGCCGAATTCGAATATCTCTCCAACCGCCGATACGATCTGGCGGCGATGATCCCGCGCCTCACTTGGGCTGCCGTCCGAACCACCCCTATGCCCTATCGGCTCCTGAAATTGGCTGAGGGTTATGCGTAATCAGGAAGGTGAATGCGGGAAGTAGAGCCAGCGTCCCCGGTTCAGCGGCATGGCCCGCCGCCGCCAGGATGGCGCCGGTGAGAGCAGCTGTACCCGAGCTCGCGCAGGTCACCCCGAGCGGCGGAAGCATCGGATGGTGCGCGAGCCTGTTCTCCAACTCGGTCGAGAGTGGGCCATGGTTGGTATAGAGCCGACTGGCGTCGATTCGGCGGAGGTACGCGACGAGGCGGTCGGTGCTGGGCAGGCGCGGCCGAAGAACCGGTATGCTTTCAGCCACCTCAGCCCGACGCGCCGGCACCTCGGTGCGCACGGCGCACGGCAGCCGGTTGGCCATTGTTTCTCTCCTGGGACGCTCCACACAACTGCGGGAGCAGCGGCAGATCGGGATCGTCCCTATGGGGTTCACGCCCGCCTTTGTAGGCATAACCATGGTGGCAAGGCGAGGCCCAAGACCGACCGCTAGGGTGGCGGTAGAAGCCGATCAGGGCAAGGGAGGCGGCGTCGGAACGTCATGCTAATCACCGCAACTGCAGGGCTTTCTCCGATGCCAGACCGACGCGCCGGCTGAGCCAGACAGTCGGGCCGCTTCGACCGTGGATCAGTCTCCGGCCCGTGCACCACTAATGCTTCACTGCCTCCGCCATGCCGGCACCTGTCTGCGAGCGTACGTACTGGGCGTCGAACAGCGTGGCCACATCGCGCGCCGCCTGGCTGCGGTCGAGCACCGATACCAGCCAGGAGGCCGCGAAAGCCAGCGGCATCGAGAACAGTGCCGGCGAGTCATACGGGAAGATCGGCGCGGGATAGCCGAATATTTTCACCCAGATCGCCGGGCTGAGCACCGTGAGCGCCACTGCCGTGACCAGGCCGAGTGTGCTGCCAACCACGGCGCCGCGCGTGGTGAGGCCGCGCCAGAACATCGACAGGAACAGCGGTGGGAAATTTGCGCTCGCCGCGATCGCGAAGGCGAGACCCACCATGAAGGCGATGTTCTGCTTTTCGAACAGGATACCCAGCACGATGGCGACGATGCCGAGCATGAGCGTCGCCAGCTTCGACACGCGGAGCTCCTTGCGTTCGTCGGCACGCCCCTTGCAGAACACGCTGGCGTAGAGGTCGTGCGACACCGCGGTCGCTCCGGCGAGCGTCAGGCCCGCCACCACCGCGAGGATGGTGGCGAACGCCACCGCGGAGATGAACCCGAGCATCAGATCGCCACCGACCGCGCTGGCGAGGTGGATGGCCGCCATGTTGCCGCCACCGAGCAGCACACCCTTGGAGTCCAGATAGATCGGATTGGTGGAGACCAGGACGATGGCGCCGAAGCCGATGATGAAGGTGAGCAGATAGAAGTAGCCGATGAAGCTGGTGGCCCAGAACACCGACTTTCGTGCCTCGCGCGCGTCCGCGACGGTGAAGAACCGCATCAAAATGTGCGGCAGCCCGGCGGTCCCGAACATCAGTGCCAGCCCGAGCGAGATCGCCGAGACCGGATCGCTCACCAGTGCGCCGGGCCGCATGATCGCGCTGTGCTTCGGCGACACCTCCACCGCCTTGGCGAACAGCGCCTCGACATTGAAGCCGAACGCGAACAGCACCATGAAGGCGATGAAGCTCGCGCCGCCGAGCAGCAGCGCGGCCTTGATGATCTGCACCCAGGTGGTGGCGAGCATGCCGCCGAACATGACGTAGACCATCATCAGGATGCCGACGATGATGACGGCGTACATGTAGTCGAGGCCGAACAGCAGCTTGATGAGCTGACCGGCGCCGACCATTTGTGCGATCAGGTAGAACGCCACGACCGTGAGCGTGCCCGAGGCGGACAGCACGCGAATTGGATTTTGCGACAGGCGGTAGGACACCACGTCGGCGAAAGTGAACCGTCCCAGGTTGCGCAGTCGTTCGGCCATCAGGAACATGATGAGCGGCCAGCCGACCAGGAAGCCGATCGAATAGATCAGCCCGTCATAGCCCGAGCTATAGAC
The DNA here is from genome assembly GCA_963812075.1 of uncultured Alphaproteobacteria bacterium. Classification (GTDB taxonomy): domain Bacteria; phylum Pseudomonadota; class Alphaproteobacteria; order Acetobacterales; family Acetobacteraceae; genus JAMXLO01. The sequence goes on along the minus strand of CAWETN010000002.1, from coordinate 170,749 downwards.
CAGCGCGGAAATACCGAGGAACGAGGCCGCCGACATGTAGTCACCGGCGATGGCTAACCCGTTCTGGAAGCCGGTGATGCCGCCGCCCGCGGTGTAGAACTGTGCCCGCGAGGTGGTGCGCCGGGCCGCCCAGTAGGTAATGCCCAGGGTTCCGAGCACGAACACGAAGAACATGCCGATGGCAACCCAGTTGGTGGCCTGCTTCGCAAGTTGCCCCTCAACCGCGGCTGCCAGTGCCGGCGAGACGAGCAGCAGCATGCCGATCGGCAGGCCGAAGCCAAGGGTCGTCAGCTTGCGGCTCATCGGTCGCTCTCCAACACTTCACGGGTCAATCGGTCGAACTCGCCGTTGGCGCGCCAGACATAAGCGCCAGTGAGCAGGATGGCCGCCAGGATGACGCCGACGCCGATCGGCATGCCGACGGTGGTTGCGCTGCCTGGGCTCAGCGGCTGGCCCAGCACGCCAGGCGCGAAGCCGACGAGGAGGATGAAGCCAAAGTAGATCGCCAGGATCAGCGCGCTCAGCGTCCAGGCGAATCGGCTCCGCTTGCGCTCCAGTTCCAGGAACTTCGGATGGTGCCTGATATATTGGACAGCCTCGTTGTCCATGCGTCTCGCCCCCTTGTCGGCCATGCATGCCGGAACCCGCGTATAGGGCCGGCTGGCGATGCGCCGCCTTGATCCATGTCAACGAGTTTGCGCCCGGCGACAGTAAACTGGCGCCTGTGCCGCATAAGGGAGGGATGGGCCCATGGCCGCCTCGGTGCTCATCGCCGACGACGATCCGAATATCGTGCTGTCGCTGGAATTCCTGATGAAGCGCGCCGGCTACGAGGTGCGGGTTGCGCATGACGGCGACGCGGTGCTGCAGGCAGTGGCCGAAGCGGTGCCGGATCTTGTGCTGCTCGACGTCATGATGCCCAGACGGAACGGCTACGACGTGTGCGACGCACTGCGCGCCGACCCCGCGTGCCGGGACCTGCGCATCGTCATGCTCACCGCGCGCGGCCAGGCGGTGGAGAGGACCAAGGGGCTCGCTCTCGGTGCCGATGCCTACATCACCAAGCCGTTCTCCACCCGCGAGGTCGTCGAGCTGGTGCGCCGGACCCTGACCGGGAGCCCCGGCTGACCGGATGGACACCGCCGCACGCCCGCCCCGGTCCGCAACCGCGCTGTTGCGCCGGCTGTTCCTGGCGCTGCTGGCGGTCCAGGCCCTGGCTGGCGGCGCCGCGCTTCTTCTCGCTCTGCCCGACGACCGCGCCGCGGTGGCGCTTGCGCTGGCGGGCGGGCTCATCGCGCTCGGCGGTGTTTTCCTGGTGGTGGATCAGGGCCTGGCCACGCCGCTCGATCGGCTCGCGCGCGATCTCGCGATCGTCGCCCGTGACCATCCGGCGCTGCAGCTTGCCATACCCCGAGGGCGCTGGCTGCGGCGGCTGACGCTGGCCGCCTGCGCCGTCCAGGCAAGGCTGTGCGCAGCCGAAACATCGATCAGCGACCAGCTCGCCGCGGCCACCGCCAGGGTTGAGGACCAGAAGCGCCGGCTGGAGACGCTGCTGCTCGACCTGACCGAGGGCGTGCTGGTCTGCGACCTCGACCACCAGGTGCTGCTGTTCAATCAGTCGGCCGCGGATTTGCTGGATGAGCCACAGGCGGTCGGGCTCGGCCGGTCGCTTCTGGCTGCGCTCTCGCGTGACGCGATCCTGCACCACCTCGACCGGCTGCTGCACCGCGACCCGGCCGGCGCGGCGGCAACCGAACGCTTCGTCTGCGCCACCGTCACCGCTGGACGACTGCGCCGGGCCCGGATGGCGCTCATGACCGACCACTCTGGCGCGCCAAGCGGCTACGTTCTCACCCTGGCCGATGCGGGCACCGAGTTCGACGAGGCGGCGCTTGGCGACCGGATGCTGCGCACCGCCATCGAGCGCCAGCGCGGCATGCTGGGCAGCCTGCGCGCGGCTGCCGAGACCCTGGCGGGCGGGCACGACCTGTCGGCTGACGAGCGGGAACGGTTCGAAGCGGTCGTGCTGCACGAGACCCTTGGCCTCGCCGAGCAGAACGCCGTGCTGGCGCGCACGCTCGACGAGTCCGGCCGGCTGCGTTGGCTGATGTCGGAGGTCCATACCGGCGACCTGATCGCCAGCCTGCGCCGGCGGCTCGGGGCCAGGCTCCCGATGGAGATCATACAGGCTGGGCTGCCCGACTGGCTCCTGGTCGACAGCCTTTCGCTGATCGACCTGCTGGAGCATCTCATCGGCATGCTGGCGAGCGAGCGGGACGTGCGCACGCTTACGGTCGCGGTGGAGCGACAGGGGCGGCTGGTCGATCTGGATCTGATCTGGCGTGGCGCCCCGATCCGAACCGCTGATCTCGACCGCTGGCTGGAGATGCCGCTTGCCGACGGCAAGGCCGTCGCGGACGGGCGCGGGGTGCTGCAGCGCCATGGCACCGATTGTTGGAGCAGGTCCGAGCGCGAGGGCGAGGCGCTGATCCGCATCCCGCTGCCAGCCGCCGAGCCGCCGGAGGCAGCGGTCGCGCAGCGCCGGCGGCCGCCTCGGCCGGAGTTCTACGATTTCGACCTCGCCGCCCCGACCGCCCCGCAGGCGCTCCGCGAGCGCCCGCTGCGCAGTCTGGCGTACGTCGTATTCGACGTGGAAACGACCGGCCTGGACCTGTCGGGCGGCGACGTGCCGGTGGCGATCGGTGCCGTCCGGGTCGTCAACGGCCGGGTGCTGCCGATGGAGAACTTCGAGCGGCTGATCAATCCGGGCCGGCCGATCCCGCCGCATTCCACGGGCTTCCACGGCATCACGGACGCGATGGTGGCCGGTCGGCCGCCGTTCTCGCTGGTACTGCCGCAGTTCCAGCGCTTCGTCGGCGAGGCGACGGTGCTGGTGGCGCACAATGCCGCCTTCGACATGACCGCACTGCATCAGGGTGCCACGGCAAACGGTTTGCGCTTCGACCATGCGGTGATCGACACGCTGCTGATCTCGGCCAGCCTGGACCCGGAGGAGAAGGACCACTCGCTCGACGCGATCGCAGCCCGGCTGGGCCTCGCCGTCACCGCTCGGCACGACGCGCTGGGCGACGCGCTGCTGACCGCGGCGATCCTGGTCCGGCAGCTGGAGACGCTGGAGGCGCGGGGCATTGAGCGCCTGGGCCAGCTATTGGCCGCCACGGACATGCGCGGCCGGCTGCGTGCCAATCAGATGCAGTTCTGAAATCGAACGGCGATGGCATCACCCCTCCTCGCCTCAGGCCGGCGGGCGTCTCCCGGCAAGAACCCGGTGTGAGACGCGCGGTGTCATCACGCACCCTGGCGCGCCTTGCCGCGCTGTTCACGCTCGGATTGGTGTTGTTCCTGCCGCCGCTGGTGACCCTGCCGCGCAACGGCACGGTATTCGGCGTACCATCCTTGCTCGCCTATATGTTCCTCGCCTGGGCCGGGTTGATCGCGGCCCTGGGCTGGGTCGTCGAGCGTGACGGCAACGACCGCAACAAGCGCCGATGACCTCCGGCCCGGTATTGCTTGCGGTCATCGGCGGCTATGTCGGTCTGCTGTTTGGCATCGCACTGTGGGCAGAGCGGCGGGGGATACGTTGGCCCGGCCTCGTCTACACGCTGTCGCTCGGCGTCTATTGCACGTCCTGGACATTCTACGGCTCGGTCGGCCGCGCCTCACATAGCGGGGTCGATTTCCTGCCGGTCTATCTCGGACCGACGCTGGTGTTCTGCCTGGGCGGCTGGCTGCTGGCGCGGATGATTCGGGTGAGCAAGGCCAGCGGCATCACCTCCATCGCGGATTTCATCTCGACGCGCTACGGCAAGTCGGCCCGGCTCGCCGGCCTGGTCACGCTGGTGATGCTGGCAGGCTCGGTGCCCTACATCGCGTTGCAGCTGCAGGCCGTGGCAGAGAGCCTGACGCTGCTGTTGCCGCTGGCACCCGGCCTCGGCACGGGCGAGGTGCGTCTGGCGACCGCGGTTCTGCTTGCGGTGTTCGCCATCCTGTTCGGCGCCCGGCACACCGACCTGAGCGCGCACCGGCCGGGGCTGGTGGCGGCGATCGCCTTCGATTCGGTCGTCAAGCTCGTATGCCTCACCGCGGTCGGGCTGTTCGTCGGGCTGGTGCTGTTCGACGGCTTCGGCGACCTGTTCGCCCAGACCAAGGCGCGGGCCGATCTCGCCGGTCTCGTGCGTCTCGAGGCACCCCCGGCGGATTGGACGGCGCTGCTGCTTTTGTCGATGGCGGCGGCCTTCTGCCTGCCGCGCCAGTTCCACATGATCGTGGTCGAGAACCGCCGGGAGGCAGACCTCGCGCATGCGATCTGGGGCTTCCCGCTCTACCTGTTGCTGATCAACCTGTTTGTGCTGCCGATCGCGCTGGCCGGCGCGTTCCTGCTGCCGGCGGGGCACAACGCCGACATGATCGTGCTGGACCTGCCGCTCAATGCCGGCGCGGCCTGGCTCGCGGTGCTCGCCTTCGTCGGCGGAGTTTCGGCCGCGACCGGCATGGTCGCGGTGGAAACCCTGGCACTCGGGACCATGGTGTCCAACGACCTTGTCATGCCGATGCTGCTGCGCCTGTTGCCTGGGCGCATGGCCGGCATTCCCGACCTGACGCGCCTTCTGCTTGGCATCCGGCGCGCAAGCATCGTGCTGCTGCTGTTGCTCGGCCTGCTGTACGCCTGGGTGGTGAGCGACAGCTACGCGCTCGTCTCGATCGGCCTGGTGTCGTTCGCCGCCGCCGCGCAGCTCGCGCCCGGCATTCTGCTCGGCCTGTTCTGGCCCGGAGCACGCGGCGCCGGCGCGGGTGCGGGAATTGCCGCCGGTACTTTGATATGGGCCTACACGCTCTTCCTGCCCTCGCTCGCCCGCTCGGGCCTGCTGCCGGACGGGTTCCTGGACGCCGGCCTGTTCGGGCTGGAATGGTCGCGGCCATACGCACTATTCGGACTGGGCGGGCTGGACCCGATCACCCACACGCTGTTCTGGTCGATGTTGGCGAATTCAGGCCTCCTGATCGGGATCTCGGTGCTTGCCCCGCCGTCGCCGGTGCAACTCGCGCACGCAGTCGCATTCATCAAGACCTCCCTCGGCCACGGAGGGCACGTCCCGGCCCCTCGCATCGACGCCGCGTCGCGCGCCGAACTGGTGGCGCTGGTCGGGCGCTTCATCGGCCCGGCGCGTGCGGCTGAGGCGTTCGACAACCTCGCGCGTGAGCGTGGGTTCGACCCCTCCGCCGCCGTTCTCGATCCGGCCGCCGCACATCATGCGGAGCGTCTGCTCGCCGGCGTGATCGGCGGTGCCTCTGCGCGGGTACTCGTCGCCTCCGCCGTGCACGAGGCACCACTCGGCGTCGAAGAACTGATGCTGATCCTCGACGAATCGTCGCAGCTGCTGCGCTACAGCCATCAGCTGGAGGAGCAGTCCCAGGCCTTGCAGGCGACAACGCAGGAGCTGCGGCGCGCCAATGAGCGGCTGCGGGAACTCGACCATCTGAAGGACGAGTTCGTCGCCACGGTGAGCCACGAGCTGCGCACGCCGCTGACCTCGATCCGCTCCTTTGCCGAGATCCTGCACGACAATCCTGAACTGGACGCACCACGGCGCGGCGAGTTCCTCGGCATCATCATCGCCGAAAGCGAGCGGCTGACCAGGCTGATCAACGATGTGCTCGATCTGGCGAAGATCGGATCGGGGACAATGGTCTGGAACATGGCGGAGGTGGACCTGGCAGGTCTTGTGCGCGATGCCGTCACGGCAACGGGTCGGCTGTTCGCCGATCGCGGTGTCGAGCTGCGGCTCGAACTCGCGACGGACCTGGCACCGGTGATGGGCGACCGCGACCGGCTGGCGCAGATCGTCATCAATCTTCTGTCCAACGCCGCGAAATTCGCACCCGCGGATAGCGGCGTCGTGCGGGTGACGCTCGCCGGCGACGCTGCCGCCCAGCGGGTCAGCGTCGCCGATAACGGTTCAGGCATCGCGGCGGCCGACCATGAGGCCATCTTCGACCGCTTCCGCCAGGTGGGCGAAACGCTGACCCGCAACGCGGGGGGCACCGGCCTCGGACTGGCGATCTGCCGGATGATCGCCGACCGCCACGGCGGCACCATAGCGGTGGCGAGCGCGCCCGGCGCAGGCGCCACCTTCACCCTGACGCTGCCGGTTGCGCAGCATGCAGCCGGGTTGGCGACTACGGTTCAGCCGCGCTGACCGCCATAGCGCTGCGCCGCGACCTTGCGCAGGAGCTCGACGCTGCGGAACACCTGGACCAGGCGTGCGCGATCCCGCTCCGCCAGCCCGGCCAGATCCAGCCGATTTCCGGGAGGCAGGCCTGCCGCGTGGTCGGCGAGTTGCTGGCGCAGCCGCAGGTCCGTCAGCACAGCGAAGTCCTCGACCAGCGCTGCGTGCAGACCCGGGCTGATCGCCGCGGCTGCCTGCAGTGCAGCGAGCCGGTCGAGCGTGCCGGTCGCGCCGATGCCATGGCTCAGTGCCATGAAGCGGACCAGGCCCACCAACGGCAGAGTGCCGCGTAGCTTCAGGTCGATGCGCTTCTCGTCGTCGTCGGGCAGGATCTGCCCGAACAGGCCGAGTGGCGCGGTTTCGCGCGCCTCCTGCCAGGATATCTGGCGAACGAATGCCGGGTTGGCAGCGGCAATGCCGAGTACCTCGTCGCGGAGCCGCGTCGCGAGGCTCGCGTCGCCGTAGACCGGGCGGAAATCGAGGAATATGTCGGCCGACAGCACCGCCTGGCCGCTGCGTTGCCACGCCCAGCGGCCGACCTGCGCCTGCCATTGCTCCAGCGTCTTGCGCCAGACCGGGTTGGTCGCCATCACATGGCCGCGGCAGAGCGGGAAGCCGGCGCGGTCCAGGGCAGTGGTGAGCCGCACCGAGAACTCGATGAAATACGGGTCGATCACGGCGTGCGCGTCGTTCGGGTACGAATCGAGCACCAGGCCGTTGTCCTGATCGGGGTGCAGGAAGCTCTCCCGCCGCCCCGACGAGCCCATGACAATCAGTGCGAAGCCGACCGGTGGCTGGCCCCAGCCGTCCTCGCGCATGGCGGCGATGGTTTGCGCGGCAATAGCCGCCGTGCTGGCGTCGTTCAGGATCGCCATGGCTCGCTGCACCGCGACGCCGGACTGACCGTCGCGCAACAGCGCGGCGACAAGTTCGGCCTGGTGCGCTGCCTCCGGCAGGGACGGATCGGTCAACCCGGCGGAGAGCGGAGCGAGCAGCGGCGACAAAGCTGCGTCGAGCGTCAGCAGCCCGGCGGGCCGTCCGCTCGGGGACACCAGCGCCAGCACCTGGCGGCCCTCACGTCGCATTCGTGCAACCGCGGCATGCAGTGCCCCGCCCTCGTCGCAGAGGGCGGTCCGGCCCTGCATCACCGAGGCGGCGTGGGCGCCCGGCCCAGCGGAAGCCGGCAGGTCCGCGCTCTCCACCAGGCCAGCGGCCCGGCCGGCATCGTCCACCACGATCGCAGCGCGTACCCTGGCGCTATGAAGCAGAGCCGCGACCGTGGCAACCGACGCAGCGCCGTCGACGACCGGCACACGATGCTGCGCGGCGGCGCTTGCGGGCAGGGCCAACCAGTCGAGGAGCGCACTCATTTGGCCGCAGCATAGCATGGACGCCGTGCGGACGGCGCGGCAGTGCAGCGAGGCCAATGGCGGTGTCCCAGCTACGCCGCCGGCGCCGCACGCATTCTGACACGGCATCAAGATCGGATGCAGTCGACAACACATCTGGATGATGGGAGCAATCGCCTGGGGTTACCACAACAATGCTTGCGGGAGATTGCTTCGCTTCGCTCGCAGGACAGTGGACAGGCACAACCGCAGGCAGACTCTGATCGGTTGAAGCGCTACGCCTTCGTAATCAGAGTCGCCGGATCGAAGTTGAAGGACCGCAACTCCCCGTTTGTACCCTGTGTCACCACGACACCATGATTGAAGTCGGCCGCAACGATACGCCCGCTCGCAAAGATCTTGGAGACACTGTTCAGCAGCATGGTGTCAAGTATTTCACTGACCTTCTGCCCACTGGCCGCCATACGGGTTTTGACCTCGGCCTGCAACGCGGGCGACAGCATGCCGATCTCTGCCTGCTCGATAGGTGTCGGATTGGCCGCCATGGCGCCTTGCACCACGAGCGTCGTAGCTACGAATGCCGAAACGGCAAGCGCCCTTTGAATAGCCTTCATTGTTCCCCCTTCCATGCACACGTGGCGTGGTGCAGCAACGATTCCCTACCGCCGGATCGCTGTTGGCGGCATCGGCGCCCTCAATGCTCCGCGAGTGTCCCCAACAGGATGGCGTGCGACCGCGCCCCCTTGTGGAAGCAGCGCATTTCGAACTTCTCGTTTGGGCTGTGGATCTGGTCGTCGTCCAGTCCGAACCCCATCATCAGCGTGTCGATGTCGAGCGTGCGCTTGATCTGTTCGACCACGGGGATCGATCCGCCGCTGCCGATCATGACGGCGGGACGCCCGTATTCACGCTCGAGCGCAGCGCGCGCCGCCTTCACCCACGGCGTATCCGTGGCGATCTCCATGCCGGGCGACATGCCAAAGGCCTGGTAGGAGACCTGGGCGCCGGGGGGCAATCGATCGGCGACAAAACGCTGAAACGCCTCGAAGATCGCCTGTGCATCCTGGTCGGGCACCAGCCGGAACGAAACCTTGGCCGACGCTTCCGCCGGAATGATCGTCTTGCTGCCTGACCCCGTGTAACCGCCCCAGATGCCGTTGATGTCGGCCGTGGGGCGGCCCCATATGCGCTGCAGTCCCGATAGCCCGGCCTCGCCACTCGCCGCGGACAGGCCGATGCCGTTCAGAAAGGCCTTCTCGTCGAAACCGAGCGCCTGCCACTCTGCCAACTGCTCCGCTGAGATCGGCCGTACCGCGTCGTAGAATCCGGGGAGCTGAATGCGGCCCTGGTCGTCGTGCAGATCGCCCAGGATCCGTGTGAGCGCATTGATCGGATTGAGCGCGGATCCACCGAACAGGCCGGAATGCAGGTCGAGCGCCGGACCCTTCAGAGTGATTTCGCAGTTGCACATGCCCCGCAGCCGCGTGGTGACGCCCGGCGTGTCGATGTTCCACATATTGGTGTCGCTGATCAGCGCGAAGTCGGATGCAAGAGACTTCTTATTGGCAACGAGAAATGGCTCGAGATTGGGGCTGCCGATCTCCTCCTCGCCCTCCAGCAGCATCGTCACCGGGGCAGGAATGCCACCGCCGACCTCCTTCCAGGCGCGCAGAGCCTCCACGAACATCATAAGCTGTCCCTTGTCGTCGACAGCGCCGCGCGCAACGAGGCGAGGGCCGTGTGGGCCTTCGACAATCTGCGGATCGAACGGAGGGCTGTGCCACAGCTCCAAAGGATCCGGCGGCTGCACGTCGTAGTGTCCGTAGAACAGAATACGCGGCGCCTTCGTGCCGGCCGGTCCGGGATAATGCCCGAGCACGACGGGATGTCCGGCAGTCGGCTTGACAGCGACCTTGAATCCAAGGCCCGCAAGCTGGTCGCGAAGCCATTCGGCCGCGCGCTGCACGTCCGGCTCATGCAGCGGTTGCGTGCTGATGCTGGGAATGCGCAGCAGATCGAACAGGCGATCGCGCGCCTGATCCATGTCCTGATCCACCCGCGCCAGCACGGTATCGACCGCGCCGTCTGATTTACCGATCATGGCGCACCCCTCCAGATCACACACTTGGTAAGTGCTGCGTCACGAACACGCAAGCTGTCGCCTGCGTATTCTGCGCGTCTTTTCGCCGCACATCCGGCACGAACGGGTGGGCTGGGACGTCCGGCACAGCGTTGGGACTGTGTGCCCATCGCTGCGTCGGCTGCCTCATCTGTACGAGCGCAGCCGTCTCGCGTCGCGAGCGAACAGCGATGTTCAGCCTTGCACCGGGCGGAGTCCGACTGGAAGATGCGGCGGCGCGAACGGACCGCCAACCAGGCCTTGGTTCAACGTCCGGTTTGGAGGCCACTTCACACCCGCGCAGACGGACAGGGGAGCCACCCCTGCGCGCGGAGGATCCGGATATGACCGTAGACCTCGCTATTGTTCTTGGCCTCCTTGCGGCCGCGATCGCGATGTTCGTTGCCGACCGGCCGCGCATGGACGCGGTCGCCCTGATCATGATCGCAGTGATGCCGTTCACCGGCATCATCAGCATCAACGAGGCACTGGCCGGGTTCAGCGACTCCAACATCGTCCTCATCGCGGCGCTGTTCGTGATCGGTGAAGGTCTGGTACGGACCGGCGTTGCCAGACGGCTTGGCGACTGGCTGAACGCGTCGGCCGGCACCAGCGAGACACGCCTGCTCGTATTGCTGATGCTGGTCGTCAGCGGCCTCGGCGCGCTGATGAGCTCGACCGCGGTGGTCGCGATATTCATTCCGGTGGTCCTGCGGATCTGCGGCAACACGGGCACGGCGCCGAGCCGGCTGATGATGCCCTTGAGCGTCGCAGCGTTGGTCAGCGGCATGCTGACGCTCGTGGCGACTGCTCCCAACCTTGTCGTCAACGCAGAACTCGCCCGCCACGGCATGGAGGGATTTCGCTTCTTCAGCTTCACCCCGTTCGGTCTGCCGCTGCTCATTCTCGCAATCGCCTATATGGTCTTCGCACGGAAGATGCTGCCCGCTGGAGCGGAAGAGTCCGCGGCGGCGCGCCACCGCCCGAGCCTGCAAACATGGATCGATCAGTATCGGTTGGCCGATCGGGAATACCGCGTCCGCGTGACGACCGGATCGCCGCTGCTGGGCAAGCGCCTCGAGGAGCTTGCCCTGCGCGTGGCCGGCATGAACATAGTCGCCATCGTCCGCAGCCTCCGCCTGGGCACCGAGATGATTCGCCCCGTCGCGCAGACGGAACTGCAGGCTGACGACATTCTGCTCGTCGACGTCCTCGCCCCGGAAGTCGAGATAGCGGCGCTGCGCCAGAAATATGCGCTCGATGCGTTGCCGCTCGGCGACGACAGCGGATACTTCACCGACTCGCGACACGAAATCGGCATGGTGGAGGCTATCGTCCACAACGAGTCGACGCTGATCGACCATACGGTATTGGAGGCCAGGATTCGCGGAGAGCACGGGTTGACGGTGATCGGTCTACGGCGTGGCCGCGTGGTGCATGGATATGGCCTGCTGAACGAAAAGCTCAGGGTCGGCGACACGCTGCTGCTGGTTGGCTTCTGGACCGACATCCGACGACTGCACGCCGAAGGCGGGAATATGGTCGTGCTCAACATGCCAGGCGAGCTGGACGATGCTCTCCCCGCCGCAAACAGGGCGCCGCACGCACTGGGCGCGCTCCTGCTCGTGGTCGCACTGATGGTCGGCGGCATTGTGCCAAACGTCCAGGCCGCCCTGATCGGGTGTCTGCTCATGGGTCTGCTTGGCTGCGTCGATCTGAACAGCGCCTATCGGTCGATCAGTTGGAAGAGCCTCATACTGATCGTCGGGATGATGCCGTTCTCGGTCGCGCTGCAACGGACCGGCGGTGTCGATCTGGCGGCCGACGGGATGGTCGCCCTGGTCGGCGACGCCGGGCCCCGCGTGGTGATGGCGATGCTGTTCGTCATAACGGCGTCGCTGGGCCTGTTCATCTCGAACACCGCGACGGCCGTGCTGATGGCGCCCGTCGCGCTGGCGGTCGCGGGAGACCTTCGCGCCTCGCCCTATCCGTTCGCGATGATCGTGGCATTGGCAGCCTCGTCCGCTTTCATGACGCCGATCTCCTCGCCGGTGAACACGCTCGTGGTCGGGCCTGGCAACTATGCCTTCGGCGATTTCGTCCGGGTCGGGGTGCCGTTCACCTTCGTGGTGCTGGTCGTCAGCGTGTTCCTCGTGCCCTGGCTGCTGCCGCTGTACCGACCGGGGCCGACGGGTCATGTTTCACCGACCTTGCCGCAGCCCTCGCTGTCTCGCCAATGTCCCCGGAGAGCCCGCGCAACCGCAATGAATACTGAGGCTTCCCTCTACAGTCGAAGCCGCTATATTGCGGCTGCAACGGACATGCCGAGGCCCGACCTGCTTTGGCTGCGGGACGGTAAGGCCGAAGCGAAGGCGTAACATCGTTCGAAAGGAACACTCCATGTCACGCTACAGGCTCGTCGTTGGTCTCTCGGTGCTGGCGCTCGCTGCGGGTCCCGCGTTCGCGCAGAGCTCCTCCTCCCCCGCTCAGGGCACTGTCCAGCCGCGTCACGTGACGCACCCGGCGCCCGCTCACAAGATGCCGCAGATGTCTTCGTCTCGTCGAATCCCGATCGAAGCGCAGACCAGCTCAACGCAAAGGAACTGGCCTCGATCCAACATGGTGCGCCGGCGATGGCGTCGCCCCCGCCGACCAAGACCCCGTGACCTGCTGCCCTGCCGTGAGCATGCTCCGGCAGGGTTGGCCCCGGTTCACGCGGTAGGTTCAGAACGATCCGACCAGATCGCCGATGGCGATGACGGCCACGAGCGCGATGAGCGCTCCGATGATCCCGACCATGACAATCTGCAGATAGCTCTCGGCATGTGTCGAACCACAGACTGCCAAAAGGGTCACCACGGCACCGTTGTGCGGCAGGCTGTCCAGCGTTCCCGCACCGATGACGGCGACCCGATGCAGCAGTGCCGGATCGATGCCCTGCTCCACAGCGAGACGCATGTAGGTCGGTCCGAGGGCGTCCAGTGCGATGGTCAGGCCGCCTGAAGCCGAACCGGTCAGCGCGGACAGGATGTTCGTCGCGACGGCGAGCGACACCAATGGACCGCCGCCGATCCCGAGCACCCAGTCGCGCACCACGGCGAACGCCGGCAGCGCCGCGACAACGGCGCCAAAGCCCACGAGGCTCGCAACGCTGAAGGCCGGCAGCACGGCGGCATTGGCGCCGGCGTCCATGCTTTCGCGCAGGGCAGGCAGCCGTCGCCCGCTGCAAAGCAGAAGTGTGAGGATGGCCGCAGCGAGCGCCACCACGACCGACCAGACCCCGCCGACGGCATACAGCGATGTCGCGCCCCAGGCCGGTTCCGCAAGGAATGCAGTGTCCATCCGCGGCAGCACGACGAACGACATCAGAAGATTGACGGCGACGACCACGACCAACGGCAGCGCCGCCAGCGCTATGGGCGGCGGGTTCGCCGCACGTTTTGCGCGATGGATTTCAGCCGGGTCGAAGGCCTGCGCCGTCGTCGCCCGCTCGCGCACCGTCGGATCGTCGGCGGCGGCATCCGCCGGCGCGGAGCGAGCGTCGCCGAAACCCTCGCCGCGTCGTCGCGCGGCGGCCTCGGCCCGCCCGAGCCACCATAGTCCGAAGCCGAGCATGATGGCGGCGGCGATCACCCCGAGTCCCGGCGCGGCGAAGGGTGTCGTACCGAAGAACGGCATCGGGATTGCATTCTGGATCGCCGGCGTCCCGGGCAGCGCCGACATCGTGAACGTGGACGTGCCGAGAGCGATCGCTGCCGGCATCAGCCGGCGCGGAATCGCAGCGGCGCGGAACAGCGCCTCGGCCATCGGGGCCAGAACGAAGAAGGCGACGAACAGGCTGACGCCGCCATAGGTCACCAGGGCGCCGGCGAGAACCACGGCCAATATGGCGCGGCCTGCGCCGAGGCGCTCGGTCATCCAGCCGGCGATCGCCGTGACCGATCCGCTGTCCTCCATCAGCTTGCCGAACAGCGCGCCCAGCAGGAACAGCGGAAAGAACTGCGCCAGAAACTGCGCCGCGCTGCCCATGAAGGTCTGCGTCCAATGCGCGAGGAGTGGTTCGCGGGCGAACGCCGCGGCCAGCAATGCCGCCAGGGGGGCGAGCAGAAGCACGCTCCAGCCCCGGAAGGCCAGCCAGACCAGCAGGGCCAGGCCGAGCAGAACGCCGAGAAGCCCCATCGTGTCAGACGCCCTGGAGCAGGCGGTCGATGTCCAGGGTGGATCGATGCCCCAGATCCTCGCCATGCATCGACAGGAAGGCGTCCGCCGCGCGCCTCCCCTCGTCGCGCAGCATGCAGAGGAATGTCCATTCTGCATTGAGCTTCGACGACGAACCGAGATCGGTCATCATCTCGCTCCTGATCAGGTGGATGCGCATGCCCGCCCAATGAGCACCCTCGGTGTTGCCGGCATCCGCGACCTGGCGCAGCAGGGCGATCATCCGCAATTCCTTCAACAGCACCGCGTTGAACGAAACTTCGTTCAGACGGTTGAGTATGTCACGGGCGGTGCGCGGAATCCCCGGGCGCTCGACCGGATTGATGGCGACGAGGATCGTGTCGTCCGACACGCATTCCTGCACCAGGGGCGTCATGGTCGGGTTGCCGGAGTAGCCCCCGTCCCAATACGCTTCGCCGTCGATCTCCACGGCCTGGAACATGGTCGGCAGGCAGGCCGAAGCCATCAGCACCTCTGGCGTCACCTCCGCGTTGCGGAACACGCGCGGCCTTCCGGTCCGGACGTTCGTCGCCGTGATGAAAAGCTTGATGGGGGCCGTGGCGAGGCTGGCGAAATCGAGTGTGTCGGACAAGATCTGCTGCAGAGGGTTCGTCCCGCCGAAGCCGATATCGTAGGGCGAGAAGATGCGCCCCAGCAGATCCAAGGCGACATAGGCGGGCGAATGATCCAGCGTCCAGCGGCCCAGCAGCACATCGACCGGGCTGCGTTGCAGCGGGCTGAACAGTGCGGCCCTGGAAACGCTGTGCCAGAAGGTCTCCAGCGACTCACGCGCGCCGGGGTTGCCATTGCGGGCGTGACCATACGCCATGACGGCAGCATTCATGGCCCCGGCGGAGGTGCCGGAAATCGCCTCGATCTCGATCCAGCGTTCTTCGAGGAGACGGTCCAGCACACCCCAGGTGAAGGCGCCATGCGACCCGCCGCCCTGCAGCGCGAGGTCGACCAATTGCGTCGGCCGCGCGTTGCCGGCTACCGATGATGTGACGGGCATTGCCAACAGCGCTCCACTTGCGTCCAACCCAACGCATAGCATCGGCACGATGAAACTAGAATGACAGCCGTCCGCCGATCGGGTGACGCAATCACGCGCCGGCATATTCACCGCGGAGTCGGCTGTCCGGGCACCTGCGGCTGGGATATCATCGGGCCGGCGTTCGGGACCGAATTGCCGAGACTGTACATACATTGGACAAAGGCGTTGTCGTAAAGCGCCTGAATTGCGTTCTGGGTGCCCGAACTTCTCACCGCCCCCAGCCCGGCACCGCCGACGGCGCCGGCCGCAGCGCCGATCGCCGCGCCCTGCCCACCACCGATCGCCGCACCCAAGCCTGCACCAAGTGCCGTCGTAAGCGCCGCAGTGCCGAACCCTCGCAGGTTGGCACCCTGTGCCTGGTCACCCACGGCCTGCTCCGCGAATTGTCTGCAGACGGCCTGGTCGTTCTGGAAGTTGGCGAATGACTTTCCCGGGCCAGGCAGGACCTGGACCGTGGGACCCATCGGATTCTGGACACAGGCACTCAGCAGCAGGGCTCCTGCGATAGCCGAATAGTTGCAGGCACGTCGGATCGTGGGTGTGGTCTCCGAAAAACTTGAAAAGCGCGGCCGTATCGGTCAATAAGCGCTCTCGACTGTGCGAGGCATGGCCGCCGCCCGGCAGCCGATGAGGGACGGACGCCAGCGCGGCGCGGCCCCGACCTGCTGGCCCGACGCGCTTGCACCGACACGCGAGACACTGGGACCCTTCGAACCACGATTTTTCCGCTCTGGCTACCTGCAGATGACACAATAGCGGCCCAACTCACGAAAAGTGGGACACAGCGGATGGCTTTGGGACTGGGGATCCACGCAGAATCAAGCAAGAATTTCTGCAATTGGGAGAGTTCTAGCTGAGATGATAAGATCGAGCCCGGGCTGTTGCTGTCGCCGCGGAGGCGAATCGGTGGCTGGTCGCGCGTGTCTGCGCAGCTCTGCCCCACGGTCTCTGCGTGGCAGGAAGCCTTTGTAATGGGGTTGGTCCGAAGCGTCCCGCGAACCGCCCAAATGAACTCCGCGTCCGCGTATGTTCACGTCTCGGGTGGTGCGCCGAGCGCCCTGGCGGGCGCAGCCGCACAGTCCAATGCCGCCATTGCGAAAACGACCTTCACCACCCGGGGCCTGCCTGCATCCAGGCAGTTCGACGCCTATCGGGCGTACTGTGCCCCCGTGATCGACATTTTGCCCAATGAGGGCTCCGGCCTGGGCTTTGATGCGTCTTGCGAGATGTGGATGCTCGGACGTCTCGCACTTCGGCGCATCCATACCCCGGCCGGCCAATTCTCACGCAGCGCCGCACAGGTGCGTCGCGACGGCCTGGATCACTGGGTCTTCAACCTGGTCCGGCGCGGCAGCCAGGAAGCGCATGCGGCGACCGGCACGATACGCACCGGCCCTGATGTCCTGTCGGTCTTTTCGCTCGCCGGTGCCTATGACGCGCGGCGGACGGATGTCGACTGGCTTGGCCTGTTCGTTCCCCGCGGAATCATTCCCTCGGCAGACGCAGCCTTCAAGCACAATCAGCATCTTGTCCTCGACGGCCCGCTTGGCCGCATCTTCGCTGCCTATCTGATCTCCCTGGCGGACGAGCTTCCGTCCATGACCGAGGGCGACCTCGCCGGAGCAATCGAAGTAACGCAGGCGATCGTCGCCAGCTGCACCGCTTCGTCGGCGCCTCCGCTAAACTCCGACGACAGCTGCTTCGACGCACCGCGCCTGCGCCGCGTCCGCGACATCATCGACCAGAACCTTGGCTCGTGGACCCTTCACACCGGGCGGCTCTGCAAGGCGGCGGGCATATCTCGTTCGAACCTCTACCGGATGTTCGAGCCCTATGGTGGCGTTGTCCGCTACATTCAACAGCAGCGGCTTCGCCGTGCGCACGACATGCTCGCTGATCCGGCCTGCACCCGAAGAATCAGTGTGATCGCCAGCGATTGCTGTTTTTCCGACGCGTCGACCTTCAGTCGCGCCTTTCGTCACGAGTTCGGCTATTCACCGAGTGAGTTGCGCAAATGGGAGGAGGGCGAGAACACCGCTCCTGTCCATGGACAACCGCCGCAGCGAACGGTGACGATGGGCTCCTGGGGCCTGCTGTACCATTCCTAGCCGCCACTGGTCCACGAGCGCGCTGGAACGCTCCCTCCCAGGAGGGAGGATCTGACGAACCTGCTGCACCTGCATGACCGGCACCGTCTGACGCGTTCCGGCCAGGGCACCTTCGATCTAACGCTGGCGGGCATCCCCTGCTTCGGCGGCGAGGTGTGATCTCGGTGCTGACGTCGCCGAGCCTGGCGCCGCCCGCCGAGCTGTTCGATTTCTACGTCTCCGGAGGGGATCGAGGAGGTCTGCTTCAACGTCGACGAGTTTGAAGGCAGCCATGTATCGTCGTCCTTCGCGCAGGACGATGTCGAGACAGCGTTCTATCGGTTCATGAGCGAGGTCTGGCGCCTGTCGACCGCCGCTCCCGGCAAGAACAGCTTCATCCGAGAGAGTCGACCACGCGATCCGACAGGTGCTGCGACCGCGGGATGCGGTGGCGGCAAACCAGTTGACCGAACCGTTCGCCGTGACCTGCATGGATGTGGCGGGCAATATATCGTGGCATCAGGGGGCGGATCAGGGTCCGGACGCCTCCACTCGTCACCGACGACAAGGGTATCATCGTCGAGGCCTTCTGGGAGTAGCGGCCCGCCTGACCATTGTCCGGGCCGGGCACTCGGTGTTTAGTGGCTGTCAGCGCCAATTCTCGACATGCGGCCCGGCTCCGAAGGAACGGCTCTGGTTAAGACAGTATGATACCGGAGAGGTTTGCCACCCACTCGCTGCCTGTGCGGGAGCACTCGAAGCCTGGCGCTCCTGGTTCCACTCCGTTTTCGAAGTGCTGCCTCGGCAATCGGACGAAGCGGGTTTCCTTGCTGAGAGCCGGCTTTGGAACCTGGACGGGCTTGCGGTCAGCCGGGTCGCTGCTCCATCGATCCATGTGGCACGGACGAAGGCACTCATACGGCGCAACCCGGTGGACAACTGGGCCATCACGATCGGGCATCGCGTTTCCACCGCCGTCAGGACCGACGACGTCTCGGTCGAAGCGCCTGACGGCGTGCCATTCGCCTCGCGCTCTCAGCTGCACCGTCTCTTGGAAGCCGAGAGCGGAGTCGCACGTTACGTCCAGCGCTGGCGTCTGTTGGCCGGCTATGCAGCGCTATGCGATGCGTCGAACATGGAACCAATCGCGACGGTCGCCGAGGAACTGTGCTTTACCGACGCGTCGGGCGTCAGTCGCGCATTTCGGCACGAATTCGGCCTAAGTCCGAGCGACGTGCGAGCCGCTTCCCCGGCCGGAACGGCACCGGCGGCAATGCCGAAGGATCGCATCGGTCCCGAAATGCACAGTTTGAGCGACGGGCTCCGCGCTCTCTAGCTCGACCGACAAGCGAATGGCCGCGCGCGCGTTATCCGGTGCGCGCCATCCGCCGCAAGGACAGGCCGAATTGCAGCCAGGTCCCGCCTTGCATCAGCAGTTCCACCGCAATCAGCGTGCCCAGCACCCAAAGCCCGGACCAAGGCAGGCTCCTGTACAGCAGCACCCCGACCGCCACGCTGACCAGCCCGCCAAACAGCAGCAGCCACCATCCCCTGACGTCGCGGTGCCGCAGCGCGATAGCGACGCGCAGGACGCCGCCAGCGATCAGCGCGGCAACCGCCAGGGCCGTGATGATGACCGAGCCTTCAACCGGCTCCTCCATGATGAGCAGCCCGCCGAAGAGATACAGCACGCCGCATAGCAGGTTCAGTGCAAACGAGCCCCAGGTCTTGGTCATGAAGGCGTGGACGATCTGGAACGCGCCGCCAACCAGCAGCATCGCGCCGATGAAGATCACGCTCGCCAGCGTCACCGCCACCACGTCGATCAGCGCAAGGGCGCCGGCGAGGATCAGCAACACGCCGAGTGCGACGAACGAGCCCCATTTCGACGTCAGATCCGAATAGCCCAGGCCGCTTCGCCGTGCGGGCGATTGCATGATTGGTGCCCCCCTCGTTGATCTTGCCGACAGTCTCTGCGACCGACGATTGGCTGGCAACACGACAGCGCCGCCGACTGCGGTCGCAGTGCCTCACGTCCATGCTTCGTCGACGACCTGACGCCCGCACACTGATCCGCTCAGGTTCCAGCAAACGGAGCCGTTGCATCCGTTCCGATGGCAAAGGTATGCACGTAGAAATAGGTTTCCTGGCCGTCGGTCGCGCCCATGACCGGGGAAGGCGCCGACACGATCCGCAGTCGCCCGCACTCCCCGATCCAATCGACATGTCGATGACCATGCATGATCACGGCGCGATCGGCGAGGTGCTGCAGCCGACGGATGAACCAACTGCCGTTGATCAGCGCCGTCCCGATGCGCTCAGACAGCTCCTTTGCTGGCTGCGGATATTCGATGACGTGGTGGTGCAGAGCCACGATCCAGCAGGCGCGCGGGATACTGCCTGGTGGCCATCCTGAAGGCACGGGCCTGTTCGGCCGATACCAGGCCGAGCGCGTTGGTGAATGAAAAATGCGTCTCGGCATTGGAGTTCAGCACGATGATCCCCAGCCCATCGTCCGTGTCGGGCGGCAACACCATTGGAAATATCGCGGCCCACAGCCCAGCCAGTGATCTCGACAGACGTGCCGACCCTGTGTCGGCGAAGGCGGCCATGTCGGCGGCATGCGGCTGCAACGCGTCTGCCAGGCTGCCACCGATCCGACCGTTCTTGCTCGTCCACGACATGGAGCCGCGTGCCCTGCAGCATGCCGAGGGCGGATATCGTACGGACCTGGCGCAGTCGCTTGGTGGGGCTCATCGGCAAGTCCATTCGGGCAGGACTTCGCGCGATCCACCACGTTGACGTCGTGGTTGCCCGGCAACGCGACCACAAGCTCGGCCAGTCGCGGGTAGGCAGCGAATGCGGCGAAAAACTCGGCCCACTCCGCGGAGCGACCCGCGTCGGTCAGGTCTCCCGTTATCAGGATCACGTCCAGTGGCTGCGCTGCATGGATCTCCTCCAATCGCGCCAACGTCTGCCTCAGTCGCTCGTTGCCGCGCGGCCCGGATCTTCCGCTCTCGATGCGAAACCCGTAGCGCTCGCCGACCGTGTGGATGTCCGACAAATGCGCGATGCGCCATGTTCTGCCGCCGCCTGACGAGACGGCGTAGGTTCGGAGGTCCCGTGGCTGGGCCATCGTCAGCATCGGCGATTCCCCAGATCAGCGCGGCCGCCGCGAAGTAACCGGAGATGAGCACCACACTGTTGGCCAGTACGACAGGTAACAGCCGAAGTGGCGTCGCAAGATCCGCCAGGCTGCCAACCCATCGCGAAGCCGGCCACACCAGGACGACGACGCCGACCCCCAGCCGCGCACATCGCCACGCCCGACACGGCCGCGGTGCCGGCGCGAACCGCGGCGCGTCGGTCGTCACTCATCCCGTCTGCCCAACAAGCGTTCGGCAAGATGCCGAAGCCCTTCGCGAAACGCGATATAGACAGGTTGCACGGCGAGGGCGTTCAACGACCAAAAGCTGGTCTCGGCGAGCCGCAGCAGAGGCCGGCCCGCGAACCAGGCGATCGCCACCAGAGGCAGCAGCAGCAGTGCCGGCAGGACCTCGGCGTAGATGTTCGCAATCTTGGCGACGACCGAAGCGATCCAGATGGAGACCAGCAGCGGTGCCGCTCCGAGCAGCAGGCCCGGAAAACCGATAAGCAGCATCCAGGCGATCGCGAGTTTCGGCAGGCTGATCTCCGCGAGCAGGCTGCCCATCAACGACAACAGCGATCGCCGTTTGGTGCTCGCGGCATCGTCCTCGATGTCGCCGTTTCGCGGGTCGAGTATCGGCGTCATCGGTGTCTCCCTCAGGGCGCGAACGGCGACCCATCAGTCCCGTGCAGCAGCGGGCGCTCCGAAGATCTCCGTCACCCAGCGACTCGACGCATGCTGGTCGCAGATGGTCAGCACTGCGATCACGATCGGGACGCCGATGAACGCGCCGGCCAATCCCCACAGAAAGGTCCAGAAGAAGACAGCGAACAGCACCATGAACGGCGACATGGATAAGATGCTGCCGGCGATCCGGGGCTCGAGGTAGCTGCCGACTAGGAACTGGATGAGGTTCAGGCACCCGAATACCAGGATCGCGTTCTGCCAGGCATCGAACTGGGCGACCGCGAACAATGTCGGCAGAACCGTCGCAACCAGCGGGCCGATGAATGGGATATAGTTGAGCGCGAAGGCGATCACGCCCCATTCCTGCGCCAGCGGGAGTCCGCAGAGATGGATGAACCCCCACACCAGGATGCCCGTCACCACGCTCATCAGCGAGCGGACGAGAAGGTACCTGCGGAACTTGACCGCGGTCCGGAAGCCGCCGGCCAGCAGTACGCGTCCGGCCTCCGGGTTCTTCATGCCGCGCAATCGGCGCGCCGCGTCGTCGACCTCCATGAGGCCGAGGATGACGTAGATCAGTACGACGAGTGAGAAGCTCAGCGTACCGTTCACCCTGGCGGTGATCTCCTGGAACAGCCGGAGCACCCAGCCAATGTTGAAATGCTCGGTCCAGATCGTCTCCACCACGATGCCGTGCCCTTCGAGCCAGTCCGTCAGCTGGTTGTAGAGGAGCTGGAACCTGGCGGCGTCGGCGACGACGTAGCGACCGACCCTGTTGAGCCCCCAGGTGATCACCCACGCGAAAGCGCCGATGACCACGATCGTCACCAGGACGCTGACCGCAAGAGCCACCAGCTTCGGCAGCCGCGCCTGCAGCCAGGACTGCAACGGCCAGACGATCGCGATGATGAACAGTGCGAAGGTGAGCGGGGCGAACACTGGCTGTGCGACGCCCAGGGCGGCGACCACGAGGATGGCGGTCCCTACACCGACCATCGCGCGGAGAGCGCTGTCGCTGGTCCGGCGCGTTTTCGGGATCGGATCGCGCATCGTGTCGGGGCCCTTGGCGGGTATCATCGGGTGCGATGTTCCTCAATGTCCCTTGGTGCGGCGACCCGGAACCGGCATGCGCAAACGCGGAAACGGACTGACGGAGGCGGTTCGTGGATGCCTGCTGAGAACGCCTGGCAGTCGATCACGTGCAGCCGGCGATGTCGAGGCTCTGGTGGCGGCACGGGCGGAAGTCTTCGGTCAGCCGCCGACAAACAGCCGGCGCAACAGTGCCGGAAGGTCCCGACGGGTTTCCTCGATGTGGGCTTCCGATGCGTGCGCGAACGAATCGGCGTCCTCGGCACTGATCGAAACGCGGGAAGCCGAGGGCCGAGTGAAGGACCAGCCAAGCGCCTCAAGGTAGCAGTCCTGCAAATGATCGCGCAGGAAAAAGGGCAGCCTGTCGATGATCAGCGTAGCTGTGCCGCCGGCCGGCGAGCGCGGAACCCCGTGGTCGAGGATGCGATGCCAGGCCTCGCCGAACAGGCGGAGCGTCTCGCTGTCGGTGACGCCGAGCAGTTCCTCGAGATGTGCCAGGGTCATCGGCTCGTCGGGATCGTCGTGGGGCGGCAGCGAGTCCTTGAATTGCCCGCCGTGCGGGCAGTGCAGCGCAGGGCCGACGTGGCGAAACGCGAGGTGCCCGACGACCGCGGGTGGGAGCGACGGGACGATGTCGCTGCCGTACTCGAGGCGTGCGATTTTCGGCCACAAGCCGCGCGATTTGCAGGCCGCGGCAAACCGTTGGTCGCCTGCGCGCGGCATGCCGAACGCGAGGACTCCGGCGATGCGCTCGACACCGATCCCTCCCCCGCGCCTGGCCTGGTCCGCGCGGAGCTGATCGTCGCCGGTCAGACGCCAGGCAGCCACGACGGCCAGCGCCCCGCCAAGGCTGTGGCCGACGAGGAAGATGCGTTTCGCAATACCCTCGAGCGCCGTGACCAGGGCGGGCCAGATGCCTTCGACTCCATCGGCGAAGCCGCGGTGGATGCCGTCGCTGTCGGTGCGAACGTTGAAATCCGTGATCCAGTTGGCCGCCACCACAGGATCGGTGCCCGCGAAGGCAACAACGATCGCCGCCTCGCTCTCGGCGACGAACCCCTCGGTACCGCCCTGGCTCAGCCGCGCGCGGCAGGCAAAGCCCCAGCGGCCCAGGATGCGCTCCAGTTTTGGCGTGCCGCCCTCCTGGCAACTGTCCGCGGTGGTTTCGTAAGCCGCCTGCGACATCCACATGAGCGCCTGTGCCAGCTCGATGTCGAACGTGTCCCTCCCGATCGTCTCGGCCAGGCGATGCATCGGATACACATCTTCGGGGAATGTGGTCAGGAAGCTCATCACCCAATGCCACGACCAAGGCTGATCGCGTCGAGCCCAGGCGCGCTCGCTGCTGCTGTCCCTTAGCATTTGCGCCATGGCCTGTCTGTACCGATCGACACGAGGCAGGAATCGTCGGATCGGCAGGATTGGGACGCCAGGCCCAGTCCTGGGACTCTGTGCCGGTCCTCGCTGCCCCGGGGTCTGCTAGCGTCGACGATCGAGCTATAATGCCGTGCAACGATGGGGCGGGTCGGAGAACTGCGGCAGGGTGATTGGCCTGGCGCAGGCAGCGATGCAGGTGGTTGCCGCGACGCTCTGCTGAGGCCCTGCTTCGCCTGGCTCCGACAGTCCTCGATCCGGAGAGCAAGCACCATGGCGTCAGATGCGGTTGCGAATTCCATTGCCGACATAGAAGAGGCAGAGTCCTGGCTGCCGATGGTCGCGATCGCCCTTGGCCAGGCGTTGATGTCCTTCAATGTCGCCTCCCTGCCCGTCGCGATCGGCGGCATGGTCCACAGCTTCAACGTCCCGCCGACGACGGTCGCCACCGGCATCGTCATGTACTCGCTCGCCGTCGCCGGCCTCGTCATGCTCGGCGCGAAACTCAATCAGCGCTATGGCAGCCTGCGCGTGTTCCGGGCGATGGTGGTGCTGTTCGGCATTGCCCAGGTGCTGATGACCTTCAGTCCGACGGCGACCGTCATGCTGACCGCGCAGCTGCTGTCGGGCGCTGCCGGGGCGGCGCTCGTGCCCTCGCTGGTCGCACTGATCGCCAACAACTACCACGGCAGGCAGCAGGCGACCGCGCTCGGTGCATTGGGATCGGCGCGCGCCGGTGCCGGTGTCGCCGCATTCCTGATCGGCGGCATACTGGGCACCTTCATCGGTTGGCGCCCGGCCTTCGGCATCCTGATCGTGATGTCGGTGCTGGTCTTCCTGCTGAGCTTCCGGCTCAAGCCCGACCAGGGGCGGCCGGAGGTGCAGATCGACATCGTCGGCGTGGTGCTCGCCGCGGCGGCCATCATCCTGATCAGCTTCGGCTTCAACAACCTGAACCGCTGGGGGTTGGGCGTGGCGCGGCCGGGCGCGCCGTTCGACATTCTCGGCCTGTCCCCCGCGGTGCCGATGATCGTGATCGGCGTGGCGCTGCTGCAGAGCTTCCTGGTCTGGACACGCCGACGCCAGGAGGCCGGCAAGACGCCGCTGCTAGACCTGAGCGTCATCGAGTTCGCGCGAGGAGCGCGCTGCCGTCTACGCGATGTTCAGCGTCGTCGCGCTGGAGGCGGGGCTGAACTTCTCCGTACCGCTCTACATCCAGATCATCCAGGGACGCACGCCGATAGAAACCGCGATCGCCATGTTGCCGTTCAACCTGTCGGTCTTCTTCTCGGCGATGCTGATCGTTCGCCTCTACCAGTCGCTGACACCGCGGCAGATCGGTCGGCTCGGCTTCATCACCTGCACCGTTGCGCTGCTGTGGCTGGCCTTCGTCGTGCACAACGACTGGAGCGCGGTCGCCGTCCTGGTCGGGCTGGTCGTGTTCGGCATCGGCCAAGGCTCGCTGGTGACGCTGGTGTTCAACGTACTGGTGACGGCCTCCCCCAAAGAGCTTGCCGGCGACGTGGGCTCGCTGCGTGGTACCGCCAACAACCTTGCTGCCGCCGTCGGGACGGCGGTGGTCGGCGCGCTGCTGGTCGGTCTGCTGAGCGCCACCATCCTGCGCGGCATCGCCGAGAACCCGCTTCTGCCGCCTGAGATCCAGTCGCAGATCGATCTCGACAGCATCAACTTCGTCAGCAACGACCGGCTGCTTGGGATCATGCAGCGGACCACCGCGACGCCCGAGCAGGTGAGCGAGGCCGTACGCGTCAATACCGACGCGCGGCTCAGTGCGCTGAGGCTCGGCCTTCTGCTGATGGCGGGGCTCGCGCTGTTGGCGATCATCCCGGCGGGCCGTCTGCCTGGCTACAGGCCCGGCGAAATCCCGGTCAATCCACCGCCGCTTCCGCAACGTGCCAGGGAGCCTGCACCCTCGAGGTAGTCCGGGCCCGTGGGGGACCGGCCGCCATAGCGCATGACAGCAGGAGGAAGCGATGCAAGCGGACGTTGATACCGATGCAACGGCAGTACCAGGGTACATATCCACCGGGCACCTGCCGGATCCCGGTGATGTGACGACGGCCGTCAGGCGTGCCCACGATCGCTTCAGGACAAATACCGACGGCAGGAACTCCGACGTCTATCCTGCCCTTGCCCGGGTACCCGCCGACCTTTTCGGCATCTGCGTGGTCGGCACCAGCGGCAACGTCTATCAGATCGGCGACGCCGACCATGAGTTCTCGATCATGAGCGTCTCGAAGCCATTCGTTTTCGCTCTGGTCTGCCAGTGCCTGGGTGCGGAGGAAGCCCGTGAGCGGCTTGGCGTGAACGCCACCGGACTGCCGTTCAACGCGCTGTCCGCGATCGAGCAAAGCCGCGACGGACGGACGAACCCGATGGTCAATTCCGGAGCGATCGCGACCACCAGCCTGGTGCCCGGCGCGACAGCCGAGGCGCGCTGGCGGTTCATCCACGAAGGACTTTCCGGCTTCGCCGGACGCACGCTGCCGCTCAACGACGAAGTCTACGCTTCGGCCTCCGAGACCAACTTCCGCAATCAGAGTATCGCCCGCCTGCTGCAGAGCTACGGCCGTATCTACCTCGATCCGGCGGAAGCGACCGATCTCTACACCAGGCAATGTTCGCTCAACGTGTCGGCAAAGGATCTGGCGGTCATGGGGGCGACGTTGGCCGACGGCGGCATGAACCCGCTGACCAGGCGGCAGGTCGTCGATGCCGACAGTTGTCGCTACGCGCTTGCCGCGATGGCGACCGCCGGACTCTACGAGACCTCAGGCGACTGGCTCTACGACATCGGACTGCCGGGCAAGAGCGGCATCGGCGGTGGGATCGTCACCGTGTCGCCGGGCAAGGGAGGGCTGGGAACATTTGCTCCGCCGCTCGACCAGGCCGGCAACAGCGTCAAGGGTCAGCTTGTCGCTCGGTACCTGGCAGCGCAACTCGGCATGAACCTGTTCGTGTCGAAGCCGGAGGTGTGACGCGTCGCAGCGCGCGTCGTTGTTGCACACCGAAAGCTTTAAGCATCATTGCCTTCACACTCAGTACGTCCAGTGCTATGTCGCCGCGAGTCGGCAATCGCCTATAGTTGACGAGGCATGTTCGAGCGCGGGGAGCGTGGCATGAGACGCGGCAGGCTACGACGACGCCTCGCAATGAACCGCGGCTGGCCCGCGATGTTGCTGCTGACGGCCGTTGTGCTGACGATGTCGGCGTGCGGACCGAAAAAGGAGGCAGCGGTCCCCGAACCACGCCCGGTGCGAACCGTGACGGCTAAGCCGCAGGATGCCGGCGAGACGGTTATGCTGACCGGGCATATCCAGGCGGAGGACGAGGCGTCTATGGCATTCCGCATTGGCGGGCGGATGACCGAGCGGTTCGTCAACGTCGGCGACCAGGTCAAGCCCGGACAGGAACTCGCCAGACTGGATCCGCAGAACGAGGTGAACGCGCTGCGCTCCGCTCAGGCGGGCCTGACTGCGGCGCACGCGCAACTGACCCAGGCGCGTTCGGCGTTCGAGCGACAGAGGACCCTTCTGGCGCAGGGCCATACGCCACGCGCCCAGTTCGATCTGGCCGAGAAAGCGTTGCGGACGGCGCAGGCGCAGGTCGATGACGGCGAAGTGCAGGTCAGAATCGCCGCCGACCGGGTGAGCTACACCGTGCTGCAGGCGGATGCCGCCGGAACGATAACTGCCCGCGGCGCGGAGCCGGGCGAGGTCGTGCAGGCCGGACAGATGATCGTGCAACTGGCGCGTCAGGGTGGACGCGACGCCGTGTTCGACGTGCCCGCGCAGGTGTTGCGATCCGCGCCCAGCGACCCGCGCGTCACGATACGCCTGACCGACGATCCCAGCGTGACGACGATCGGACGCGTGCGCGAGGTCGCCCCGCAGGCCGACCCGGTCACCCGGACCTTCCAGGTCAAAGTCGGCCTGACCGATCCGCCGGAGGCGATGCGACTTGGCTCGACGGTGAACGGTTCGGTGGGTCTGGAGTCGGACAAGGTGATCTCGCTCCCGGCCTCCGCGCTGACCGAACTCAACAATCAGCCGGCGGTCTGGATCGTCGATCCGTCGAAGCTGACCGTGTCGCTGCGTAACATCGAGCTGTTGCGCTTCGACCCGGGTACGGTCGTGGTCGCGCACGGCGTCGACACCGGCGATATCGTCGTCACCGCCGGCGTTCAGGCCCTGCATCCGGGCCAGACGGTCCGCCTGCTCGGGCCCACAGCCTAGTGGGGTTCAATCTCTCCGAGTGGGCGCTTCGCCATCGCTCCTTCGTCGTCTACCTGATGATCGCGTCGATCTTCGCGGGCATGACATCCTTCAGGAGCCTCGGTCGCAACGAGGATCCGGCCTTCGTCATCAAGACGATGATCGTGCAGGCCGCCTGGCCAGGCGCCACGATCAACGACACGCTGCTGCAGGTCACCGAGCGCATCGAGCGCACTCTGCAGGAGACGCCGAACCTCGACTTCCTGCGCAGCTACACCAGCCCCGGCCTGACCACCATCTTCGTCAACCTGAAAGGCAAGACACCGGCCAGCGAGGTGCCGGACATCTGGTACCACGTCCGCAAGAGCGTCGGCGACATGCGGCATACATTGCCGTCCGGCGTCGTCGGGCCAGGTTTCAACGACGAGTTCGGCGACACCTTCGGGATCATCTATGGATTTACCGCCGACGGATTTACCCCGCGCGAGCTGCGTGATCATGTCGATGATGTCCGATCGCGCCTGCTGCTGGTCCCCGACGTGTCGAAGATCGAGATGCTGGGGGCGCAGGACGAGAGGGTATTCGTCGAGTTCTCGATGGAACAGCTCGCCGGCCTCGGGGTCGACCGCTCGGCGCTGATTGCCGCCCTTCAGGCGCAGAACGTCGTCAGCCCGGCCGGCACCATCCAGACCGGCAACGAGAACCTGCTGCTGCGCGTCACCGGCGCCTTCGAATCCGAAGAGGACCTGCGCAACATCAACTTCGTCGCGAACGGGCGCATGATCCGCCTGCGCGACATCGCGACGATCCGGCGCGGCTTCGCCGACCCGCCACAGCCCCTGTTCCGGGTCAATGGCAAGCCGGCGATCGGCCTCGCCATCGCCATGCGCGAAGGCGGCGACATCCTGGCACTCGGGCGCAACATCGAGCAGGCGATGCATCGCGTCACCGCCGAACTGCCCCTCGGCATCACGCCGATCCTGGTCGCCGACCAGCCCCATGTGGTCGAGCATGCGATCAGCGATTTCACCACGTCGCTCTGGCAGGCGATCGCCATCATCATGGCGGTGAGCTTCGTCAGTCTCGGCGCCCGCGCCGGGCTGGTGGTGGCGCTGTCCATCCCGCTGACACTGGCGATCGTCTTCCCGATCATGCAGTTCCTCGGGATCGACCTGCAGCGCATCTCGCTCGGCGCGCTCATCATCGCCCTGGGCCTGCTGGTCGACGACGCGATGACGACGATCGACGTCATGACCTCGCGGCTTGCCGCCGGCGACAGCAAGGAGCAGGCGGCAACATTCGCCTACAGGTCGGTGGCGGTAGCGATGCTGACCGGCTCGTTCATCACCGCCGCGGGCTTTGTGCCGATCGGCTTCGCGAAGAGCTCTGCCGGCGAATACACCTTCTCGATCTTCGTCGTGGTGGGCCTGGCGCTGATCATGTCGTGGTTCGTGGCCGTGCTGTTCGCGCCGCTGCTTGGCGTGGCGCTGCTCCGTCAGCCGGACACATCGAAGATTGCCAAGCCTAGCCGCATCCTCGGTGCATTTCGCGGCCTGCTGCTCGGCGCAATGCGCGCCCGGTGGATCACCATCGGCGTCACCGTGGCATGCCTCGTCGTGGCGCTCCTGGCATCGCCGCTGATCCCGCGGCAGTTCTTCCCGCCGTCCGATCGCCCGGAGCTTCTGGTCGATCTCAGGCTGCCGCAGAACGCCTCGATCTTCGCTACCGACGAACTCGCCGCGCGACTCGACGCCGTGCTGAAGACCGACCCGGACGTGGCGAGTTGGAGCACCTATGTCGGCCGCGGCGCGATCCGCTTCTACCTGCCGCTCGCGGTGGAACTGCCCAACGATTTCTTTGCCCAGTCGGTCGTCATCGCCAAGGACGTGGCGGCGCGGGAGCGGCTGCATGCGCGGCTCGAGGAGGTGCTCGCCACGCAGTTTCCCAGCGCGGTGGCGCGCGTTTCGCCGCTCGGGCTCGGCCCGCCGGTCGGATGGCCGGTGCAGTATCGGGTCAGTGGCCCGGACACGGCACAGGTCCGCGACATCGCCTTGCGCCTCGCCGCCACCGTGGCGGGCGATCCGAGCGCGCGGCACGTCAATTACGACTGGATGGAACCGGCCCGCATGGTCCGGATCAATATCGACCAGGATCAGGCGCGATTGCTGGGCCTGAGCTCGCAGGCGCTGGCGCAGGTGCTGAACTCCGTGGTCACCGGCACGACCGTCACGCAACTGCGCGACGGAATCTATCTCGTCAATGTCGTCGCGCGGGCGACCGACGAGCAGCGCGTCTCGCTCGCGACGCTGCGCAACGTCCAGGTGCCGCTGCCCAACGGACGGACCGTGCCGCTCAGCCAGCTCGCCAGCTTCGACTTCGACCAGGAATTCCCGCTGGTGTGGCGTCGCGACCGGGTTCCCACCCTGACCGTGCAGGCCGATGTGGCACCCGGCGAACTGCCCGAAAGCATCGTTGCCAAGCTCGCGCCGGCGGTCGAGGAACTGAATGCCGGCCTGCCGGAGAACTACCACATCGCGGTCGGCGGCACCGTCGAGGAGAGCGCGAAGTCGCAGGCCTCGGTGATCGCCGTCGTGCCCCTGATGCTGTTGCTGATGATCACCTTCCTGATGATCCAGCTGCAGAGTTTCAGCCGTCTGTTCATCGTGCTCATCGTCGTGCCGATGGCGATGACCGGCGTGGTCGCGGGGCTGCTGATCTTCCAGCGGCCCCTTGGCTTCGTGGCCATCCTCGGCATCCTCTCGTTGATCGGCATGATCGCCCGCAATGCGGTGATCCTGATCGAGCAGATCGAAGCGGAACTCGCCGAAGGGCGCCCGCCCTGGGAAGCGGTGATCGAGGCGAGCGTATCGCGCTTCCGTCCCATCATGCTGACGGCGGTTTCCACGGTGCTTGGCCTGATCCCGATCGCGGCGACGATCTTCTGGGGGCCGATGGCGTTCGCCATCATGGGCGGATTCCTGGTGGGCACGGTCATCACGCTGATCTTCCTTCCCGCACTCTACGTCGCATGGTTCCGCATCAAGGAGCCGCCCGTGCGTGACGACGTCATGGCGCACGCCAATGGCGACTGACGCCGGCGGCCGGCTGCAGGGCGCCGGCGTGCGCGCCGCTGGATTCCTCGTCCTCTGGCTGGTGCTTGCCGGCCTCCACACCGGCGATCTTCCAGCAGTGGTGGTCGCCGTGGCTGGGGCGACGTTCGTGAGCCTGCGCCTGCTGCCGCCAGGCCGATGGCGGCTGTCGCCACTCGGCATGGCACGGCTGGCCCTGCGCTTTCCAGGCCAGGCAGTGATCGCAGGCATGGACGTCGCGCGGCGCGCATTCGATCCGCGATTGCCGTTGCGGCCCGGCTTCGTGACGTATTCGCCGCACCTGCCACCTGGCGGAGTGCGTGACGCGTTCTGCGCACTGGCAAGCCTGATGCCGGGCACGCTGCCGGCAGATACGAACGAGGACGGGACGCTGCTGGTCCACTGCCTCGATGTGGACGAACCGGCGGCCGCACAGCTGGCCGCGGAGGAGGCGGTGTTCATGCAAGCGGTGCGCAATGGCTGAATTCCTGACCGCCGCCGCCCTGTTCGTGCTGGCGATGGTGGCGGTGGGGCTGGTGCGCGTCCTGCGCGGACCGACCGATGCCGACCGCATGATGGCGGCGCAGCTGCTCGGTACCGGCGGCATCGCGGCACTGCTGCTGCTGGCCGCGGGTACCGCGACGCCGTCCGCCGTGGATGCCGCCCTGACACTCGCCTTGCTGGCGGCCTTTGCCGCCGTCGCTTTCGCCAACAGCGTGCCTCGTCCGGATGCTGCCGGGCGCGGCTCGACGGACCGCTGAGACGATGCGGACACTGCTCGATATCGCAACGGTCATCGCGGTTTCCGCGGGCGCGGTGTTCTTTCTCGCCGGGACGGTCGGGCTGCTGCGCTTTCCCGACTCGCTGTCGCGCCTGCACGCGCTGACCAAGGCCGACAACCTTGGTCTCGGGCTGATCGTGCTGGGCCTTCTGCTGCAGGCAGACGGGTCGCTGGCCGTGCTGAAGCTCGTCGCGGTCTGGCTGCTGGCCCAGTTGGCCGGCGCGACCGTCACCCAGATGGTCGCCCGGGCGGTTCGGCGCGCCGGCCAACAGGCATGACCGCGGCGTTGGTTCTCGACGCGGGACTGGCCCTCCTGGTGCTCGTCATGGCCGTGTGGACTGTCGCCGCGGGGCCGGCCTTCTCCGCCGTCGTGGGGTTCGTCACGTTCGGTCTGCTGCTGTCCCTCGTCTGGGTGCGCCTCGCCGCCGTCGATGTGGCGCTGACCGAGGCGGCGATCGGCAGCGGCGTGACCGGGGCCCTGCTCATCGCGGCGTCCGCACGCCTGCGACCGACCGAGTCGCGAACGGCGGCCGAACGGCCCGGTCCTGTGCTGCATGTCGCTGCCGGCGCGCTGGCCGTGCTGGTTTCTGCCGGTCTTGCCGCACTCGTCCTGTTGCCTGCCGGGTCGGCGCCGACCCTCGCACCGGCGGCTGCGGTGCACCTCCCGGAGCTTGACGTCGGGAACGCTGTCACGGCCGTGCTGCTTGCCTACCGCTCGCTCGATACACTGCTCGAGAAAGTCGTGCTGCTGCTCGCCCTGGTCGGCGTGTGGTCGCTTGCACCGGACCGGTTCTGGGGCGGTGCACCGGTGCTGCGGACCGATACGCCGCCGGGCCGCGAACTGACCCTCCTTGCCCGTCTGCTGCCGCCTGTCGGGATCGTGGTCGGCATTTACATCCTGTGGGTCGGGGCAAAGGCACCCGGCGGAGCCTTCCAAGGTGCCGCGATCCTGGCCGCCATGTGGCTGCTGGTGATGATCGCCGGATTGCGGGCGACGCCCGAAATCGGCCGACGGCGGCTGCGGCTCGTCCTGGTCGCCGGGCCGGCGGTCTTCCTGGTGGTCGGGTTTGCCGGGTTTGCCCTGCCGAACGGCTTTCTGTCCTACCCGGAGGGGTTCGCGAAACCACTGATCATCGTGATCGAGGTGGTGCTGACCTCTGTCCATCGCCGCGATCCTGGGCCTGCTGGTGGCCGGCCCGCCGGAACGCGAAAAGCGGCCATGAGCGGAGCCACGCTGTACGGGCTGTGCAGTGCGGCCCTGGTGGGTCTCGGCCTGTTCGGTGCCATCGTACACCCCCAGCCGCTGCGCAAGCTGCTCGCATTCAACCTGCTCGGCGGTGGGGTGTTCTTGCAGTTCGGCGTCATCGCCCGCCGAGGCGCTGCGGCCGGGATGGGTGGCGATCCGGTACCACAGGCGATGGTCATCACCGGTATCGTCGTCGCGTTCTCGGCGACGGCCCTGGCTGTCGCGCTGCTGCTGCGGCTGTACCAGGTTTCCGGGAGCGCAACTCTGAGCACCGAGACGCCAATGAGCTCGGACGGGAAAGGAGGCGGTCGCTGATCCCGCAGACCGCCGGCTTCCTGCTTGTGCTGGCGGTCGTGGTGCCGGCGGCCGGCGTGGTGCTGGCGGTGGCGCTGGGTGGCCGCAACGCCCAACGCACCGCCCTGGTGGCCATGCCGGTGGGACTCTGCCTCGCGCTCGCGGTCGCCGCCGACATTTGGCAGACGCGGACCCCGCTCACCTACCACGTGGGAGGCTGGCTGCCGCCGCTCGGAATCGCGCTGCGCGCCGACGGGCTGTCGGCCATTATGACGGTGACCACCGCGGTGGTGATCTGCGCCATCGGGCTGTTCGCGCGCCAAGGCTTCACCGTGCCGGCGGGCACCGCGGATGCGCGTGCGCCGACGGTGTTCTGGACCCTGCTGATGGGTGTCTGGGCCGGCCTGAACGCGGTCTGGTTCGGCGGCGACCTGTTCACGCTGTACGTCGCGCTGGAGTTGTTGACCTTCGGGGCGGTGCCGCTGGTATCGCTGGACGGTCGTGCGGAAACACTGGCCGCCGCCCTGCGCTACCTGCTGTTCGCGTTGCTCGGCTCGGTGCTGTACCTGCTGGGGGCGGCGTTGTTCTATGGCGCCTACGGCACGCTCGACATCGCGCTGCTATCCGCCGCCGTTCGTGCCGAGCCCGCCGTGTGGGTGGCGGTCGCCCTGATGACGGTCGGGCTGATCGCGAAGACCGCGCTGTTCCCGCTGCATCTTTGGTTGCCGCCGGCGCATGCCGGCGCACCGGCTGCCGCCAGCGCCTTGCTGTCCGCGCTGGTGGTCAAAGGTTCGTTCGTGCTGATCGTGCGGATCTGGTTCGACGCGATCCCCAACCTGCTGAATCACGCGGCGGCCCAGACGCTGGGTGCGCTGGGTGCGATGGCTATCGTGTTCGGCAGTGTGCTGGCTCTGCGGCAGGCACGGCTGAAGCTGATGATCGCCTACTCGACGATCGCGCAGATCGGCTACCTGTTCTTTCTTTTCCCGCTGGCGTCGACGCCAGCGGCCGTCGCGACCGGAACGGCGGAGACGTGGGCGGGCATCGCCTGGACTGGCGGTGTGCTGCAACTCGTCTCGCACGCCGTGGCGAAGGCTGCGATGTTCATGGCAGCCGGCTTGATCGCCGAGGCGCTGGGGCACGACAGGATCGCGGGACTGGCTGGCATCGGCCGCGCGCTGCCGAAGACCGTCTTTGCATTCGGCCTTGCCGGAATGTCGCTCATGGGACTGCCGCCGAGTGGAGGCTTCGTCGCAAAAGCGATGCTGCTGGTGGCGGCGGTGGCCGAGAACCAGTGGTGGTGGGCCATCGTCATCCTGGCTGGCGGTCTGCTTGCCGCCGGATACGTGTTCCGCGTGCTTACCCCGGCGCTGACCGCCGCCGACAAACCCCTGACGCTGCAAACGGAAGTGTCGAACGGCCGACAGGGCGTGGTGCTGGCGCTGGCGATCTGCGCGCTGCTGCTGGGTCTGGTGCCGTTGCGGCCCTCGCTCCTGCTCGAGGTTGGGCGCCACGTCCCGAGCGTGGCCCTCGCGCAATGAACGGAACCTCGACAGTGCTGCTGGGGGCCGCACTTGCCTTGCCGCTCGCCATGCTGCTGGCCTGCCTGTCATTCCGGCTCAGGATGCGCATGGCGACGCTGCTGGCGTTCGCACCGGTGCCCGCCCTCGCAGCCGCTCTGCTGGCCTCGGGCGGGACGCTCGCATTGCCGCAGGCCCTGCTGGGCCTGCGATTCGTGCTCGATCTGCCGGGCGCGCTGCTTCTCGGGGTTGCGGCGCTGCTGTGGATCGCGGGCGGCGCCTACGCCTCGGCCTGGCTGCGCGGCCGCCCTGACCGTGGCCGCTTCGTCGTGTGGTGGCTGCTGACGCTGAGCGGCAGCATCGGCGTCTTCATGGCGGCCGACCTGGTGAGCTTCTATCTCGTGTTCTCGATGGTCAGCCTCGCGGCCTACGGGCTGATCGTGGACGACGGAACGCCGCGCGCCCGCAGAAGCGGCCTGATCTATGTGGCGCTCGCACTGCTTGGCGAAGCCTTCCTCCTGATGGCCTTCGTGCTGCTCGCCGAAGGCGCCACCGGTGACGGTCTGCTGATCTCGGATGTCATGGCGGCGCTTTCCGCTTCGCCCTGGCGCGCCGCCATCCTGACGCTGGTGATCCTCGGCTTCGGCGCAAAGATCGGGCTCGTGCCGTTCCACGTATGGATGCCGCTTGCCTATCGGGCGGCGCCGATCCCAGCCGCGGCGGTGCTCAGCGGCGCGGCGGTCAAGGCAGGCGTGATCGGGTTGATCCGCTTCCTGCCGCTGGATGCGTCGATGCCGGGATGGGGCGGGGCGCTGGCCGCCGCGGGCCTGCTCTCGGCGTTCTACGGTGTCGCGATCGGCATCACCCAGAGCAATCCGAAGGCGGTGCTGGGCTATTCGAGCGTGAGCCAGATGGGCGTGCTCGCCACGGTGTTCGGGATGGGCCTGGTTTCGGGAAACAGCGGGACTGCACTGGACGCGGCGTTCTACGCAGCGCACCACACCCTCGTGAAGGGTGCCTTGTTTCTCGCCGTAGGGGTCGCCGCGACCGCCGGCGCGCGTCGACCCTGGCCGGTCCTGCTGCCGGCAGCGGTACTGGCACTCGGCCTCGGCGGGCTTCCGCTGACCGGCGGCGCGCTCGCCAAGCTGGTAGTGAAGACGCCCGTCGGCGACGGCTTCGTTGCCCTGCTCATGAGCCTGTCCTCGGCAGGGACCACGCTGCTGATGGCGCACTTCCTGTATCGCCTGGCAGTGTCGTCAGCGAGGCATGCGACGCCGGACGACCCGTCGCCGTCGTCCTTGCCATGGCTCGCCATGGCACTCGCCTCCATCGCCGTCCCGTGGACGGTCTATCTCACCGTGATGAGCGGAACGGTTGCCGATGCCGTAGCACCCGCCGCGCTCTGGTCGGCGATCTGGCCGATGCTGCTGGGCGGCGCACTGGCGATCGCACAGCGGCGCTGGGGCAGGTTGCCACGCATCCCGGACGGCGATATCGCAGGGGTGGCCGTGGCGGGTGCCACGCG
Organism: uncultured Alphaproteobacteria bacterium; assembly: GCA_963812075.1. GTDB lineage: Bacteria > Pseudomonadota > Alphaproteobacteria > Acetobacterales > Acetobacteraceae > JAMXLO01. Next base: position 134,686 of record CAWETN010000002.1, on the reverse strand, counting down.
TCTGGCCCGGGCCGCGGGCCTGGCGATGGAGTGGCTGGACCGCGTGCTGCGGCAGTGGACTGTCGCGGGCGTCTCGCTGCTGGCGTTGGCGGTGGTGCTGGCGGCGTTGATGCTGACCGGGCACTGAATGAAGCATCGGGAGACCAATCGATCGACCGCCACCCGGCCACTGCAGTGTCACGCCAATGATCGCCGCCCGATGAAGCTCCTACATGCCTCCGCTATCGCGCTGATGCTGGCCCTGGCACTCGGCGGCTGTGCGTCGCTCACCATCTCCGACACCAAGCCCTTGTCCGAGAGCCGGCTCGAGCCGCCAGGCAGTGAACACATTTCCCGCGACGGCTATCGGCTGGATGCGCTCGCCACGTCGCCGGCGACGCCGGATCTGCTGGTGATCGTCGCCATGTCCGGCGGAGGGAAGCGATCCGCGGCGTTTTCCTACGGTGCGCTCAAGGGTCTGCGTGACCTTCCGATACAGACCTCGGTCGGGCCGCGTCCACTGTTAGGCGAGATCGATGCCATTGCGGGCGTCTCGGGCGGCAGCTTCACGGCCGCTTATTACGGCCTGCATCGTGACGCGACTTTCGGACAATACGAAACGGATTTCCTGTACCGGGACACCGAAGCCAATATCTGGGGCATCTACCTGCTGCCCTGGAACTGGACATGGCTGATCAACCCGCTGGTCGGCACCAACGACTTCATGCAGAGCGTCTACGACCGCGAGATGTTCCACGGCGCGCGCTTCGACGACCTGCAGAAGAACGGGCGTCCCATCGTGGCGATCGGCAGCACGGACATAGCCTACGGCACGCCGTTCCTGTTCACCCAGGACACGTTCGACCTGATCTGCTCCAGTCTCGACGACCTGCCGGTCGCCCGCGCGGTAGCGGCGTCGAACGGCTTCCCGGGACTGCTGTCACCGATCACCCTCACCAACCGTGCGGCAGCATGCGATGGACGCAGGCCCGGATGGCTGCGGCGGGTCACGGAGGCGCAGCGGCTGGATCCGAGATCGCGCATCGGCAACGAGGCCAGGGACGCGGAACGATACCTGGACAACGACCGCACCCGCTACGTGCATCTGGTCGACGGCGGCGTTGCGGACAATCTGGCGCTGCGCGGTGCCGGCGCGGCCATGCAGACCATCGCACAATCGCATGAGAACTTCGCGGCACGCCGCCTGAACCGCATCCGCCGCGTCCTGGTGCTGAGCATCGACGGACAGGGTGCGCAGGATACCACTGTCGCGCAGCAGCGGGTGGTCGGAGGTCTGTTCGCCATCTTCCGCCTGGTCTCCGGTACCCAGATCGATCGCTTCAACTTCGAGACGCTGGCGGTGGTGGATCAGCAGCTGCAGGAATTCGTCGCAGCGATCAAGCGATCGCGCTGTTCCGAGGCGACGACGATCGATGGCGCGCGCTGCGATGACGTGGACGGCGCGCTGGTCCATGTCTCGCTGGCCGGACTTCCCGACAGCCCGACCAAGGAGCAGCTTCTGGCAATCCGGACCGGACTGACCCTGCGGCCGGCCGACGTGGATCTGCTCATCGAAGCCGGCCACTCCGCCATTCTCACATCGATTCCCCTGAATAACTTCCTGAGCAGCTACGCGGCCAGACGGTCGCCCATCGCCCGGTTGGACGGCGGGCAAGTGCGCATCCGGACCGGCGATGATTGGATGGGCAGTCCCCGCATCGATGCACGGCGATCGCTCAGCCCACGAGGTTGAGCACGAAGTCGTAGGTTTGGTCTCGCGCGTGCCAGCACCGCTGGCACATTCACAGCCAATATCCAGGCACACTGTACTTTGGGACGCACAGCATGGTCACGGGATTCCGGGCTCATCTCAGATGCCCAAGGCATTGCTAGTTTTCCGACCGAGCATACGCATCTTCACTACCGAACGGTAGTAGGCAAGTGCTCGATTTCCTGTTCGGACGGAGGAGATACGATGAGGATCGACTACAGGACTGCCGCACTGGCGGTATGCGCTATCGTTGTCATGGCGGCCCCGGTTGCGTACGCACAGGTGGCAACCACGCTGGAGCAGGCAGAGCTTGCCGGGCTGTCGCCGGAAAAGCACGCCGAGGTCCAGGCGCGGATGGGACAAGGTGGCCAGTCGGTGTCGGAAATCCTGCAGACCATTCTGCTGAACAGCATCAAGCTCAAACACCCGGCAAGCAAAATAGTGGCCATGGACTTCAGCCGAGGGATCGCGGTCGTCCAACTGACTGACGGCAAGATGCTGCCGGTGCAGTTCGACACGACCACTCTTGCCATCAAAAGCTGACGAAATTACGCAAGCCGATGCAGGGAAGCCGGTCTCCGCGCCATTCGATATCGCCGGTCGATGGCGCGGCCTTTGCTGCACGCCAGGTTGCCCGATCGTAGGATCGGCATTTGAGAGGGACCACCTCGTAAGCTAAGTAGTCGCGCCACCTGGCGATCGATGCGATCATCGGGATCCGACTGAATAGAACAGGAATCATGGCCATGTCCGATCTGCTCGTCATCGAATTCCCGACCGAAGCACAGGCCGACGAGGTTCGTCAGAAGCTGCTGGCGATGCAGAACGAATATCTGATCGAGCTTGGCGATGCCGTCGTGGTTACGAAATGCCCCGAAGGACATGTCAGATTGAACCAGCTGTTTCACCCGGTCAAAGCCGGTGCGGCGTCGGGCCTGTTCTGGGGCACGCTGGTCGGCCTTCTGTTCATGATGCCTCTGGTCGGTGCCGCGGTCGGCGCCGCTTCGGGCGCGCTCAGCGGCAAGCTGACCGACGTCGGCATCAATGACGAATTCATGAAGAATGTCGGCAAGACGCTGCAATCCGGCAATGCGGCGCTGTTCCTGCTGATCCGCAAGATGACGACCGACAAAGTGGCGGCCGCGTTGCAGGGCACCGGTGGCACGGTGCTGCGAAGCTCGTTCGACGAGACCAAGGAAGAGGCATTGCAGGCGGCTCTCGCGGGCGTGCAGGCGGCCGCCTCCCATGCACCTGCAAATGCCTGACCATTGGATGTCGCGCACCGCTCGTGCGTCCGGAGAAAGGCGATCATGACTTCTCAGGCGATGGACCGCGACTGCAGCGTTTATCCTGGCGACCTGCCCAGGTGCCGGATACGCTGTCACGGAGGCGAACTTCGCCGCCCGGACGACAGCCGATATCGTTGAATTGTGCGATCCGCAGTCGGACGGTGCTCTGGCCACCGCGGCGGTCAATTTCTGCAGCGGCTTCGCGCAGGGCGCGGTATCGGTCGAGATGGCGCACGATGCCGGATCGCGCAGCATGAAGCTGTTCTGCCTGCCGGATCCTCCGCCAACACGCAACGACACACTCAAAGAGTTCGTGCAGTGGGCGCGTCCATCAGCGGACCGCATGAGCGCCCCGGCCGCCGATGGTCTGATCCGCTTTCTTGGGGAACGGTATCCGTGTTCGAAACACCGCTGATGACGACGCATGCGAGCCGAGTCCGGACGTTGCTGTTGCTCGCGGGTGTCACCCTTCCGATGATTTCGTGCGCCGACCTCAGTCCGACGCAACAGCGCGCGTTGACGGGAACGGCGGCCGGCGCAGGCGTCGGGGCGGTCGCCGGTGCCATCGGTGGCAATGCCGGACTTGGTGCCGCCGTTGGCGCCGGCGCCGGACTGGTTGGCGGGCTCCTCGTCGACCAGCAGAGAAGGGCCGAGGACAGAGCCTTCCAACAAGGAGTTGCGGCTGGACGGCGCAGCGCTTCGTCCCAGTAGACGCGTACCCCTGTGCGCGACCACCGGGCGGCATGACGGTCGCCGCGGATTGACGGGCGGACGCGATGAACGGATGGATCGTTACCGAACGGCGCCCGACAGGAATCGGCCAATGAAGACCAGATATACCCGCCCCCTCAGAGCCATCTGGCATCTCGTGCCTGCGCTCCTGGCCCTGACGGGGTGCGCGCAGACAGTCTGGGTGAAGGCCGGATCGACGGAAGCAGAGTCCGAGTTGGCGATGGAGCGGTGTCTGTCCGCCGCGTATCTGCAGGCCCCGCAGGCGCCGTCCACCGCGACGATCGGCAGCGATGTCGCCTCGCCATCCTTCACCACCTGCTCGGAACTCGGGTCCAGCGGGGCCTGCGTCACTTCGCGCGGTCAATTTACGCGCCCGCTCACCGTCCGATACGACGCCAACGCCAGAATGCGCAGCCAGGTCTTCAGGCAATGCATGAACGCCGCGGGCTGGTCCGAACAGCAACGGAACATTGGCTCGACGATTGCCGCACCTGAAACCGACTGGACCAGGGGTTTTGATGCCGGGCAGGCGCTCGGCGGCGAATCGCAGTGTGTCGCTCCTCCAAGTGGAATTGCCGATCGCGACGAGTGGTTGCTCGGTTGTCGGAGTGGCCAGCAGGCTCGATAGGCCACGCGGGAAGCAGTCCACGGGCTGATGTGGCGAATAGCCCGGACGCCGCGCGATGTTGGGACGCTCGGTATGGTCTTGGGATACCTGTCCCACGTTAGGCGTACAGAACCAACTAGAATTGCGACAACGCTGAGACTTTGTGGGTGGTGTCGCGAGCCGTTGCTGGCTCGATGCCCAACGAGTGCGATGAGGTGAGACGGCGTGTCAAACTGATCGCAGGAGAAACGTGCGAGCCTCGAATCTTCTCATCGGTGTCGTGGTGTCTGCAGTGGCGTCTGGTTCCGCGCTGGCACCGCAGCCCACAATCGGCGACCTGATGCGCAAGATCGACGCATTGCAGCATCGGGTCGATGAGCTCGAAAGTCAGCAGAAGGCGGTCAAGACGCAGGTCGCCCGGACACATCGCGAGGCCGCCGCGGCGGCTGTCGCTGCACGGCCACCTCCTCCGGCCGCCCTTGCTCCGGCGGCTGCACCTTCCGCCCCTGCCGCAATGGCGAAAGCGGAGCCGACGCCACCACCATTTGAAACCACTGTGCCCGGGCTCATTCCGCCTGAGCCGATGGGCAACCAGTTCTCGAACGAGGATGCGTTGCGCTCCGATCTTCCGGGTCTGTCGATCCGCATTCCCGGCACCGACAGCCAGGTGCACCTCTATGGCTTCGCGAAGCTGTCGGGCTCTTACGATCTGAACGGCCGCAACCAGACCGATGCACCGACAGCGCAGACGATCCCGCTGAACAACAGCGCTGCCGACAAACAGGGTGGCGAGTTCGACATGACGGCGCGCTTCAGCCGGATCGGCGTGGACACTCGCACGCTGACCAAGCTGGGGCACTCTCGAGACCCGCATCGAGGGCGATTTCGGCGGCGGCTCGCCGACCTCCAGCAATGCCGTCTTCCGCCTGCGCCAGGCCTGGCCGAGCTCGGCACGGAAGGGTTCAGGGTCCTGATCGGCAAGGCGAACAGCCTTTGGAACGAAGAACTGCTTGGCATGGCCTATCACGGCCAGGGCATCGGACGCTACTTCCCCGGCAACACCTCGGGCCAGGATGTGTTGACGAACCTCGGGCTCACCGGCATCAGCTTCAGTGTGAACACGGTGCCAACCTACGGCGCGATCGCGGCCTACCGCCGGTTCTTGACGACAAAGCTTCGCAGCAACTTCTCCTATGCCTACTCGCACCCTACCCATCCTATGCGCTCGGCTTCACCCTTTGTTCAACGTCGGCGCTGGCGCTGAATACCGACATGCATCAGGGTCTTCGCCAACCTGATCTGGAGTCCGTTCGCGGAGGTGCGTGACGGCACTTTCGGCAGCGGCTGGTTGGACGTCGGCCTCGAGTACGTCTTCACGCGACGCGATCTGTTCGGCGGAACGGCGGCGGCGGGATCGGCCGGGGCGGGCCTCGGGATCGCCAACCGCATCCTGGGAGCAGCCGTCGCACGGTTCTGACGATGCCTTGATGGAGTTGCCGCGGAAAACTCGGCCTTGGCGACCTCGGCAACCTGAACAACAATGGTCCAGATACAAAACAGAAGCGACTGTCGCAGCGTCGGAGGGGCGGCCAATGAGCGAAACCACGGTGGCAGGAAAGACGTTCCTGCAAAAGCTGCTCGACGGCGTCGAGACGGTCGGCAACAAGGTGCCGCATCCCGCCGTCATCTTCCTGCTGATGTCAGCCATCGTTATCGTGCTGTCGCATGTCTTTCATCTGCTGGGCAGCAGCGTCACCTATCAGGTCATCGACCCGACGACCCATAAGGCCGTGGAGACCACCGCGGTCGTCAACAGCCTCCTGACCGTGGACGGCATCCGCTTCATCATCACGTCGGCCATCAGGAACTTCCTGGGCTTCACGCCGGTCGGCGTGATTCTCGTTGCCATGGTGGGCGTCGGCCTGGCGGAAGAGGCCGGCCTGATCAACGCGCTCATCCGCAAGATCGTGATCGTCGCACCCCGCAAGGCGATCACCTTCATCATCGTGGCAATGGGCGTGTTGTCGAGCGTCGCGTCCGACGCCGGCTATCTGGTGCTGATCCCCTTGGGAGCCGCCGCATTCCTGAGCCTGGGCAGGCATCCGATCGCCGGACTGGCGGCAGCGTTTGCCGGCGTGGCCGCCGTATTCGGTGTGAACCTGATCATTACGCCGATCGACGGCGTGCTGACCGAAATCACCAACGACGCGATCCACCTGCTCAATCCGTCCACCTCCATCTATCTGACCGCGAACCTGTATTTCTCCATTGTGTCCAGCATCCTGCTGTGCGTGGTCTGCACCATCGTCACCGAACGGGTGATAGAACCGCGGCTTGGCCCGTACCACGGGGAACGGCCGACCGAGGAAAGCGCAAGCACGTCCGCAGGGGAGGCACGAGGATTGCGTTTCGCGCTGTATGGGTTGGTCGGCATCCTCATCGTCATCGCGCTGCTCGCGCTGCCGCCGGGCGCCCCCCTGCGAAATCCGGAGACGGGCGCGCTGATCGGCGATTCGCCGCTTATGAACAGCCTGATCGTGCTGATCATGCTGCTGTTCCTCGTCACCGGGTTTGCCTACGGCAAGGGCGCCGGAACGATCAACAGTCTGACCGAAGCGATCGCGGCGATCACCAAGACCTTCGCCGGCCTGGGTGGCCTGCTGTTCCTGTTCCTGGTGATCAGCCAGTTCCTGGCGCACTTCAACTACAGCAATCTCGCGACGATCGCGGCCGTTCGGCTGTCCGACTTCATCGAGAGCGCAAACATGGGCTCGCTGCCGTTGCTGATCGTCTTCATCGTCATTACCGCGGTGGTCAACCTGATCATTCCGGCCGCGATCGCCAAATGGGCGATTCTTGCCCCGATCTTCGTGCCGCTGTTCCTGAAGCTGAACGTCGCTCCGGACGTTGTGCTGGCCGCCTATCGGGTGGGCGACTCGCCGGGAAACGTGATCACGCCTTTAATGGCCTACTTCGGCATGATCGTGATATTCGCGCAGAAATATCAAAAAGAGGCGGGCGTGGGTACCGTCGTGGCGATGATGCTGCCCTATACGGTTGCGGCCTATGTCGTGTGGACCGTGCTGCTGGTCCTTTGGTATCTGCTGGGAATTCCCCTTGGCGTGTAGCCGCCGGTCGCTGGTTGGACGACAGGCCACGCTCCGCTCGGCTCCGGCGCAGCGGACAATGCAGACGGCGAAGCGCGCGAGGCAGACCGCATGAGCGATATTGCTATCACCTTCGCAATCGTCGTCGGGATCGTGGTCCTGTTCGTCTCGAATGTCGTTCCGGTGGTAATCGTCGCCCTCGGAACGGCGCTCGCGCTTTACTTCACCGGTGTGCTCGAATCTGGCGGAGTCGCTGGGCGGGCTCGGCGACCCGGCCGTCATCTTCATCGCGTCGCTGTTCGTCGTCAGTGCAGGTCTTGACGCCACGGGCGTGACGGCATGGGCCGGACAGGGATTGATCGCCAAGGCGGGCCAGAGTTGGACCCGCCTGATCGTCCTCATGATGACACTTGTCGGGTTGCTCACCGCGCTGATCAGCGTCAACGGGGCGGTTGCTGCGCTGCTGCCCGTTGTCGTGGTGATGGCGATCCGCCTTGGCCGCGCCCCCTCGCAACTTCTTATGCCGCTGGTGTTCTCTGCGCATTCGGGATCGCTGCTGGCGCTCACCGGAACGCCGGTGAACGTTCTGGTGTCGGAAGCCGCGACCGACGCCGGGCTGCCACCGTTCGGTTTCTTTTCCTTCGCCGTTGCCGGTATCCCATTGATGGTCGGCACGATCCTTATCGTGGTGCTGTTCGGGCAGCGTCTGCTGCCGGAACGCAGCGGACGGACGCTCCCGCTCGATCTCAGCAGGCATGCCCGGACCCTGGTCGAACAATATCGCCTGGCAGACGGGCTGTTCCAACTCGGCGTGCGCGCGCGTTCCCCTTACGTCGGTGCGCCGCAGTCCGCCGTCGAACTGACCGACTACGCGGGGGTGACGTTGGTCGCCATCCAGGCGGGTGACGGCAGCGGCCGCCTTCGGCGCCCCAAGCTCGCCGAGGGCGATATCCTCATCGTCCGCGGCGACGCGGAAACTGCCGGTCGCCTGGCGTCCGACAAGCTGCTGGCGTTTCGCACCGAGGACGCGCCGACGGACGTCGTCGAGACGTTGTTCAACCGTAGCTCCGGCCTGGCCGAAGTCGTGATCCCGCCCCGTTCCGGCATGATCGGGCAGTCGGTGTTTCCTGGAATGGTCACGCCCAGCGGCGACCTGGTGATCCTTGCGGTGCAGCGCAGGGACGAAGATCAGGGACCGAACGAAACCATTCTTGCCGCGGGCGACACGTTGCTGCTCCAGGGGACCTGGCAGGCACTGGACAAGCACCTCGACGACCCCGACGTGCTGGTTGTCGATTCCCCGGAACTCGTGCGTCGGCAGGCGGTTCCGATGGGCCTGGGAGCGAAGTCGGCGATTGCCGTGCTGCTCGCGATGGTGGCACTGCTCGCGACCGGCGTTGTGCCCTCGGCGATCGCCGGCCTGGTAGCCGCCTGTGCGATGGTGCTGCTGCGCGTGGTGACGGTCGAGCAGGCCTACCGCTCGATCAACTGGACCACGGTGATCCTGGTCGGCGCCATGATCCCGCTGTCCACTGCCATGTCCAAGAGCGGCGCGGCCAACTTCCTGGCGGAATCGCTGGTCCATCTGGTGGGCGATGCCGGTCCTTATGCGCTGCTCGCCGGGCTGTTCGTGCTGACGGCGATCCTTGGTCAGCTCATCAGCAACACAGCGACAGCACTCATCATCATCCCGATCGCGGTGGCCGCCGCACACGAGATCGGCGTGTCGCCCCGGCCCGTGCTCATGAGCGTCACGGTGGCATCGGCGGCTGCGTTCCTGACCCCGGTCGCGACCCCGGTCAACCTTATGGTGATGGGTCCTGGCGGCTACCGTTTCGGGGACTACTGGAAGCTCGGTCTGCCGTTGATGCTGCTGTTCTTCGTCGTCGCCGAGTTCCTGGTCCCGGTGTTCTGGAGCTTCTGATTCGCCGGCTTGCGTTTCGCACCTGTCGCCGGCGGCGCATGCGGCCCGGCAAGCGGTGCTGGCCAGTCATACGACGAGCAGGCTATCCGCCGCTGAACCGCGGCAGCTTCTCCGCCAGCGCCTGGTACGCGTCCTCGTCCGTCCGATCATAGCGCAGCGGCGTCACCACGATGTTGCCGGCACGCAGCGCGTCGTAGTCGCTCTCCGGCCCCTGCTGGCGATCGCCACGGCGGAAGTTGAGCCAGTAGTATGTCATCCCGCGGGGATCGACGCGTGAATTGACATGCATCCCCGCGACCATCCCGACGCCCTGCCGCGCCAGCGTCATCGGCCCTGCCTCCGCTGCGAGGCACGCCGGGAAGTTCACGTTCAGGCACGCGTCCTTGCTCCAGCCGATCGCCATCAAGTCGCGCACCACCTGCGCGCCCAGCGTGCGCGATGCGTCCCATAGCGGATTATTGCGGTCCTTGTACGCCTGGCTGAGCGCGATCGACGGCACGCCGAGCATCATCCCGGTCATCGCGCCGCCGACCGTACCGGAGAACACCGTCTCCATCCCCAGGTTCAGCCCGCGGTTCACACCGGAAAGCAGCAGCTGCGGCGGACCGCATTCGGCCATCAGGTGGCAGATGCCCATCGCCGCGCAGTCGCCCGGCGTGCCGGTGATGCCGAAGCGGCGCTCACCCTGCCGGCTGACGCGCAATGCGTGGTGCAGGCTGATCGCGTGCGAGACGCCGCTCTGGTCGTGCTCTGGCGCCACCACCCACACTTCACGCGCCAGCTCGGCGGCAACCTGCTCCAGAATTGCCAGCCCTGGCGCGTCGATGCCATCGTCGTTGGTCAGCAGGATCCGATCCAGCACGTGCTCGCTCCGCTTGTTCGTTCGCAGCCTGTTTGACGCGTCCGCTCTCCGCCGTCCAGCATGACCGGGCGGGAAGGAGACGACCGATGCAGATCATCGACGCGCAGGTGCACATCTGGGGCAGCGGCATGCCAAGCGGACATCACCGGCAGACCTCGCGGTACACGGCCGAAGAGCTGATCGCGGAGATGGATGAGGCCGGCGTGAACGGCGCGGTGCTGCATCCGCCGAGCTGGGACAACGGCTCCAACGAAATGGCTGTGGAGGCCGCGAAGAAGTATCCGGACCGGTTCTGCATCCTGGGCTGGTTCCCGCTCGACAAGCTGGAAGAACGCAGACGCATCGAGACCTGGAAGCAGCGCCCCGGCATGCTCGGCCTGCGCTGGTCGCTGACCCGACCGGAGCAGGAGAGCTGGCACCAGGACGGCAAGATGGACTGGCTGTGGCCCGCGGCCGAGAAGGCTGGCACGCCGATTGCCACGATGGCCTGGCGCTTCCTGCCGCTGTTCAGGCAGATCGCCGAGAATTATCCCAACCTGAAGCTGATCATCGACCATCTGGGATTGGTGCGGTCGGCCAAGGGAGCCGCGGCGTTCGCCGATCTGGACACGCTGTGCTCGTTGGCGAAGTGCCCGAACGTCGCGGTGAAGGCGACCGGCGCGCCGGGCTATTCTGCCGTGGCCTATCCGTTCCGTGACATCCATGACGGGCTGCACCGCATCTTCGATGCCTACGGGCCTCAGCGCTTCTTCTGGGGCACCGACATCACGCGCATGCCGTGCAGCTATCGCCAGTGCGTCACGCTGTTCACCGAGGAACTGCCGTGGCTCAAGGGCAAGGACGTGGAGCAGGTGATGGGCCAGGCTGTGTGCGACTGGCTGGGGTGGCAGCGCAGGCCGACGTAACGCCACGTGACACTGCTCACCGGCTACACCGGTTACGCGGATGCCCAGCGCGAGTTCGCATCCGCACGGTTGTGGGATCTGTTCGACGGCGATCGCGCGCGGCTGAACATCGCGCACGAGTGCATCGATCGCCATGCAGCCGATCCACGGCGCATCGCCATCCGCATCGCCCATGCTGACGGACGCGATGAAGCGATCAGCTTCCGCAGCGTCGCCGAGCAGTCGTCGCGCTACGCCCATTGGCTGGCCGAGAGGGGTGTCGTGCCCGGGGATCGCGTCGCGATCATGCTGGAGCCGTCGCTGCCGTTCTACGCGTCGCTGTTCGGCACGATGAAGCTGGGCGCGATCGCGGTGCCGTTGTTCACGCTGTTCGGGCCGGATGGCGTGCGGTCGCGCGTCGACGACTGTTCGCCGCGGCTGCTGCTGACGACGCCCGACAAGGCGCAATCGCTCGGTCTGTTGCCGTGTCCGATCGTCGTGCCGGACGATGCGCTGGCGGCGTCGCTGGCGCATTATCCGAGCAGCTTTACGCCGGCAACACGGAGCGACGATCTGGCGATCTACCAGTATACCTCCGGCACGACGCGCGAATTGCCCGAGGCGATTCACCACACGCATCGTGCCATTGTCGTCGTCATGGTCGCCGCGCTGTACGGCACCGGCATTCGACCCGGTGACCGGTTCCTCTGTCCGTCATCGCCGGCCTGGGGTCACGGTCTCTGGCACGGGACGCTGGCACCGCTGGCACTCGGTGTGGAAACCGGTGTCTATGCCGGCCGCTTCGACGCCGAACGGCTGATGCGTGCGCTGCAGGACTTCGGCACCACCAATCTGTCGGCGGCGGCCACGCATTACCGGATGATGCGCATGTCGGGCGCGGCCTCGCGTTATCGCTACGGTCTGCGCAAACTGTCGTTCACCGGCGAACCGATCGACAGCGACAGCCAGGCCTTCGCCGAGCAGGCCTTCGGCACACGCCTGTGCAGCATGTATGGCACGACCGAGGTCGGCGTGATCCTCGCCAACTATCCCGGTGCCGAGGATTTCGCCGGCAGACCCGGCGCACTCGGCGTGCCGGTGCCCGGCGTGAAGGTGACGGTGCAGCGGCCGGACGGCAGTGCATGCACCGCCGGCGAGATTGGCGAGATCAAGGTGTGGCGGCACGGAACATGGTTCCCCACCAAGGACCGTGGCCGGATCGACGCGGATGGTTTCTACTTCCACGCCGGACGCGCGGACGACGTGATCATTTCCGCCGGCTGGACAATGAGCGCGACCGAGATCGAGGATGTGCTGCTGCGTCATCCCGCCGTGCGTGAGGCGGCAACGATCGGTGTGGCGGACCTGCAGCGTGGCCAGGTGGTCAAAGCCTTCGTTGTGACGGACCGGCCACACGATGACGCGCTGGCCGCGGACATCCAGGATTTTGTGCGGACGCGCCTGAGCCGACACGAATACCCGCGCATTGTCGCGTTCGTGGCCGATTTGCCGAAGACGCCGGCCGGCAAGGTGAACCGCAGGGCGCTGCGTGAGCGGGAGAGGCAGGAACCAGCATGAGCGAAGCGCCGAACCGGTTGTTCCCGACCATCACGGAAGAAGCGCTGGATGCGCTGCGACGCCGGCTGAACGTGCGGATCGAGAACACGCTGGAGCCGTGGTGCCACGAGGCGTCGCGCGATGCGATCCGCCACTACGCGCACGGGATCGGCGATGACAATCCGCTGTGGTGCGATCCGGACTATGCGGCAGCGACGCGCTGGGGCGGTATCATCGCGCTGCCCAGCTTCCTGTTCGCCACCAGCCGGATCATCTCCGGCTATGTCGGTGGCTTGCCTGGCGTGCACGCGATGTGGGCGGGTGCCGACTGGAGCTGGCACCGACCCGTGCAACGCAACGACGCGATCAGCACCGAGGCCTGGCTCAAGGATCTGATCGAACACCAGACCAGGTTCGCCGGCCGCTCGATCCAGCAGGTCTATCACGTGGACTTCTACAACCAGCGCGGCGAGATGGTGGCGTCCGCGGACAGCTGGTGCTTCCGCACGGATCGAGACCACGCGCGCGAACAAGGCAGCAAATACGATGCGGTGAAGGGACGGCCGCCGCCGCACTACACAGAGACGGATCTGGAACGCATTTACCGGCTCTACGCCGAGGAGGAGGTGCGCGGGGCCACGCCGCGCACCTGGAACGACGTAGCGGTCGGCGACCGGCTGCCGACGATGGTCAAGGGTCCGATGACGGTGACCGGCTTCATCGCCTACGCGCAGGGCTGGGGCGGGCTGTACATCCGGGCGAACAAGCTGGCCTGGAAGCAGATCCACGCCCATCGCGGCCTGGGTATTGCCAATCGCTTCGGCATTCCCGACTGCCCCGAGCGCGTACATTGGGAGCCGGAGTTCGCGCGCATGGTCGGTGTGCCGGGCGCCTACGACTACGGCCCGGAACGCTGCTCCTGGCTGACGCACCATCTCACCAACTGGATGGGTGACGACGGGATGCTGTGTCGCGCGAGCTGCAAGATCCGCCGGCACAATCCGGAAGGCGACACGCTGTTCATCGACGGCTCCGTGGCACGCTGTTTCGTCGAGGACGGCCGGCACCTCATTGAGATCGCGCAGGAGGCGCGCAACCAGGACGGCGAGCTGTCGGTCGTCGGCACGGGTATCGTGGAACTGCCGGTCCGTCCACCGACATGACCCGGAGCAATTGAACCGATAAGGAGACGGCATTTCGCTGGGGCGAGCCGTTCCGCGATCCTTCGTCCTGCGCGCCAGGCCAATAGCGGTCTGGCCCCAGGCAACGAAGGAGCCACGACCATGACCATCGCGAAGCACACCATGCGCCTCGGCCTTGCGCTGGCCGGCGGCATCGCGCTTGCCGGATCCGCTTTCGCTGGCGCCTGCCCCGCGGACCAGATGCGGCCCGACGGCAGCGGCGAGAAGGTGAATTCCACGCCGGCGAAGGACGTCAGCGACACCGTGCTGACCTCGATCGACCTGGCGAAGGAGCCCGCCGCGGTCAAGGACCGGCTGCTGCGCCTGCGCCGGCTGGAGATCAAGCCGGGCGGCGTCGTGCCGTGGCACTCGCACGGCAACCGCCCCGCGATCATCTACATCGTGCAGGGCGAGATCGTCGAATACGCCAGCACCTGTGCAGTGCCGATCGTGCATCGCGCCGGCGAAACCTCGGTGGAGATGCACGCCACTGCGCACTGGTGGAAGAACACCGGCAAGGAGACCGTCGTTCTGCTGTCGGCCGATCTGTTCCCGGAGAAGTCCGACCAGCACATGATGTAGCCGCATCGCCGGCGGCAACCCTCCGTTCAATGGCGCGGTCAGACCTTGGCCGCGCCATTCGCTTTCCATGTATGCACAGGAGTCCTGCGCCATGATGCCGATGGCCCCAACCGCCATGTCGGTGGCGATCCCGCAATCGGAGGGCCAGGCCGACAGCGTGTTGCGCACGCTGCTGATCGGCCTGACCGCATTCCTCACCGTGGTCGATCTGTTTGCCACGCAGGCGATCCTGCCAGCGCTGACCCGCGCCTACGGCACCACGCCGGCCGTGATGAGCTTCGCCGTCAACGCCAGCACGATCGGCATGGCGATCTCGGGTCTCGGCGTGGCGCTGGTCGGCCGCCGCATCGACTGCCGGCGCGGCATCATGCTCAGCCTGGCGCTGCTGTCGCTGCCGACAGTGCTGTTGGCGACGATGCCGAGTTTACCGATGTTCGCGCTGCTGCGCGTCGCGCAGGGACTGTGCATGGCCGCCGCCTTCACACTGACGCTGGCGTATCTCGGCGAGACCGGCAACGCGCGCAGCACGGCATCGGCGTTCGCCGCCTACATCACCGGCAATGTTGCGAGCAACCTGTTCGGCCGCCTGCTGTCGGCCGCAGTGGCAGACCACCTGGGACTGGCGTCCAACTTCTATACATTCGCGGCGCTCAATCTGTGCGGTGCGCTGCTGGTGTATTGCACGATCCACCGGCGTCCGGCAGCGCATGACACGATGTCACCCCTGGGTGTGCTGTCCGCCTGGCTCGCCAATCTGCGCGACCCGGCGATGCGCGCTGCTTTCGCCATCGGCTTCTGCATCCTGTTCGCATTCATCGGCACGTTCACCTACGTGAACTTCGTCCTGGTGCGCCCGCCCTTCGCCCTGGGCATGATGTCGCTCGGGTTGGTGTATTTCGTGTTCCTGCCGTCGGTGCTGACCACGCCGCCGGCCGGACGCGTCGTCGCGCGCTTCGGCACGCGCACCACCTGCGCCGGTGCACTGGCGCTTGCCGCACTCGGACTGCCGCTGATGCTGCTGCCCTCGCTGCAGGCGGTGCTGGTGGGCATGGTGCTGGTGAGCGTCGGCACGTTCTTCGCACAGGCGGTCGCCACCGGGTTCGTCGGTCGCGCGGCGCGCACCGACCGCGCGTCTGCGAGCGGCACCTATCTCGCCTGCTATTTCCTGGGTGGCCTCGTGGGCAGCCTGGCGCTCGGGCAGGTGTACGATCGCCTCGGCTGGCCCGCTTGCACCGTCGGCATCGGTCTCGCGCTGATCGCGTCGATCGCCCTGACACCGCGGCTGCGGCTGCCGCAGGAATCATAGGCGCGTCGTATCGTGCCGATACCGCATCGGCATTTCAGGCGCGGCGACCCCGTCGATACCTTGGCCGCGTCGAACAAACCAACAGGAGGTTCCGATGAACAAGTTTTCCGGTCTCGTCGCCATGGCCGCGCTTGCCGTCACGTTCGCAGCACCCGCACTGGCTGCCAGTGCAAACAGCGAGATCGTCATGACCGATCACAGCATGCGCGCCAGCAGGATCATCGGCGCGACGGTGTACAACGATCAGGGTCAGAGCATCGGTTCGGTCGTCGACGTCCTGGTAAGGAACGGCGGGTCGGAGCCCACAGCGGTCCTGTCCGTCGGCGACTTCGTGGGCGGCGGCAACAAGCTGGTGGCGGTGCCGCTGAGCCACGTCAACCTCGATGGAGCGAAACCGATGATGGCCGGTGCCACCAGGCAGATGCTGAGCAGCATGCCGGTCTACCTGTTCCCGCCCTTCATGGGGCAGGGCGGCTGAGCACCCGGCGCGGACCGGCCGGGCAATACCTCCAGGTCGGTCCGCAGTTCCTCATGCCCGCCGCCCCGCGGCGGATCGGCGCGCCAGCGTCAGCACCGCGTTGCGCGCCAGGACGTCGTCCGGCGCGCCGGTGCGCTTGCAGGCGCGCTCTGCGTCCGCCAGGCCCGCCAGCGCCGCTGTCAGCGCCCCGGAGGACCACAGCTCGATCGCTCGGGTGAAGGCAGCGACACGGCGGAAGAACACCGGCGGGCGGGCGCCTTTCACCGCGTCGGCCGGGCTCAGCCCTTCATCCGCCGTCAGCCGTACCCGGTGCAGGCGCTGCAGGTGCATCAGCGCCGCGCGCAGAACACCCACCGGCGACGCGCCCTCGGCCATCGCCAGCTCCAGCGCCCGGTCCGCCCGCTCCACGTCCCCTGCCGTCGCGGCGAACAAGGCGTCGTCCAACGACAGTCCCGCCAGGTCGCCGACGCAGGCCATCGCCGCGTCCAGGTCCACCCGGCCGCCCGGGCCGGCATACAACGCCAGCTTCTCGGCTTCACCCCGCGTCGATGCGCGATCCGCACCCAGTTGCCCGGTGAGCCAGCCGAGCGCGTCCCCATCGATACCGACGCCTGCCTCCGACAGCACGGAGCGAACCGTGTCGGTCAGCGCCCTCCCCTCCTCCGGATAGCAGGCTATCGCCGCGGCATCGGGCGCCGCCTCCACCAGCGAGCGCAGCCGGGAGCGGGTCGCCAGCCCGGGCGCCTCGAGCACCACCAGCGCCGGCGCGGTGCCCTGCAGGATGGCGGTCACCTGGTTTGTCGCGGCGTCGGTCGCCTCGCGCAGCCGCACGACGCGCCGTCCGCCGGTCATTGGCAGCGACGCCGCTTCCTCGGCCAGCCGCCCCGCTTCGTCGCGCCCGAGCTCGGCGACCAGGAACGGATCGTCCTGCGAGCCGGCGACCCCACGCACCAGCGCCGTGCCGCGGTCGCGGATCATGCCGTGGTCCTCGCCGTACAGCAGCACGACCCTGCAGGATCCGGGATCCCGCAGGAACCCCGCGACGCGCTGCGGCGGCAGCTTCAACTGCTTGCCGTCGCCGTCGCCGCCCGCTTGCGGAAATACGCCACCAGTTGAAGCGTGATCTGGTCCGCCAGCGCCTCGGCCAATCGCCGCGTGACGACCGCACTCGTCAAGTCGGCTTCGAAATACTGCGTGTCGATGATGTTCAGTCCGTCCACCGCTTTGGCCGATCCGCTGGTCAGCCTGGTCCGGCCTGGGTCCTGCGCGATCAAGGTCCAGGTCGCATTGCCGATCATCCGAACCCGCGTGGCGATGCTGTCCGGCTGCACCGCGAGCCCCTCGCCGGCCACACCGAAGGTCACGGACAGATCGTACAGATGGGGGGCTGTGCCACCCGCCATCTCCAATCGCTCTTGCAGCGCCTGGCGCATCACCTGGCCCGGACGGTCGGGGATCAGGTTCACCTGGATCGCCGCCAGCTCGCGCTGCGCCACGCCGGCGGTGCCCGAGGCGGTCGGCATGTAGATCGGCTGGAATCCGCAGCCCGACAGCGAAGCGGCGCCTGCCAGCGTGACGAACCGCCGCCGCCTCATCCCGTCACCACGAAGTTCACGATCCGGTTCGGCACGTAGACCTGCTTGACGATGCGCTTGCCCTCCAGGGCGCGGGCGACATTCGCCTCGGCCATCGCCGCGGCAAGGTTCGCCTCGCGCGGTGCGTCCGGTGGGACTGTGATGGTGCCGCGCAGCTTGCCCATCACCTGCACCGCGATGGTGACGCTCTCCGCCACCAGCAGTTGCGGATCGGCCTCCGGCCAGGGCAGCTCCGCCACCAGCTGGCCGGATACCGGGTGCATGCACTTGTAAGCTTCTTCCGCCAGGTGAGGCATCATCGGCGCCATCAGCCGCGCCAGCATCCCGGCGGCCTCCCGCCGCGCCGGTCCCAGACCCGGCGCATCCGGCACCCTCTCGGCATCCGACAGGGCATTGGCCAGTTCGTACAGCCGCGCCACCGCGACATTGAACGCGAAGCTGTCGAGCGCCTCGGTTACCGCGGCGATGGTGCGGTGGGTGACGCGGCGCAGGGCGCGGGCGGCATCGGACTCGCCTTCGGCACCCGCCGCGCCGACGTTCTCGATCAGCCGGAACACGCGCTGGGTGAAGCGGAAGGCGCCGGCAACGCCAGCCTCGGTCCACTCCATGTCGCGCTCGGGCGGGTTGTCCGACAGGATGAACCAGCGCGCGGTGTCGGCACCGTAGCGCGTGATGATCGCCTCGGGATCGATCGTGTTGCGCTTCGACTTGCTCATCGCCTCGACCCGGCCGACCACCACCGGCTCGCCGGTCTCCTTGTGCAGCGCACCGCCGTCCGGCTGCTTGACGACCTCCTCCGGATACAGCCAGGTGCCGTTCGGACCCGGTGCCGAGCGATAGCTTTCGTGCGTGACCATGCCCTGGGTGAACAGGCCGGCGAACGGCTCCTCGCAGTCGAGGTGGCCGGTGCGCTTCATCGCGCGGGTGAAGAAGCGCGAATAGAGCAGGTGCAGGATCGCGTGCTCGATGCCGCCGATATACTGATCCACCGGCAGCCAGTGATCGACCGCCCTGCGTTCCACCGGCACCGAGGCGTATGGGCTGCAATAGCGGGCGAAATACCACGAGCTGTCCACGAAGGTGTCGAACGTGTCGGTCTCGCGCCGTGCCGCCGCGCCGCAGCGTGGGCAGGCGACGTGCTTCCAGGTCGGATGATGGTCCAGCGGGTTGCCCGGCCGGTCGAACGTCACGTCGTCCGGCAGTTTCACCGGCAACTGATCGTCCGGCACCGGCACCACGCCGCAGGCGTCGCAGTGGATCACCGGGATCGGACAGCCCCAGTAGCGCTGCCGGCTCACGCCCCAGTCGCGCAGCCGCCAGTTTACCTCGCCGCGGCCGGCGCCAAGCTGCTCCAGCCTGGCGATCACCGTGCGCTTCGCCGCGTCGACATCGAGGCCGTTCATGAAGTCCGAGTTGAAGATCGTGCCCGGTCCGACATAGGCCGTGTCGCCGATGGTGAAAGCGCCCGCGTCGGCGCCCGGCGGCAGCACCACCGGCACCACGCCAAGACCATACTTGCGTGCGAAGTCGAGGTCGCGCTGATCGTGCCCCGGGCAGCCGAAGATCGCGCCGGTGCCGTATTCCATCAGCACGAAGTTGGCGATCCATACCGGGAATGTGGCGTCAGGCAGGAACGGGTGGCGCACCCGCAGCCCGGTATCGTAGCCCTGCTTCTCCGCCGTCTCGATCGCCGCCTCGGACGTGCCCATCCGCCGGCAGTCGGCCACGAACGCAGCCGCCACGGGATCGCGTGCCGCCACGACGGCGGACAGCGGATGCTCCGGCGCCAGCGCCAAAAACGACATGCCGAACAGCGTATCCGGCCGCGTGGTGTAGACCTCGACCTGGGCGATACCTTCCACCGGCTCGGCCAGCGCGAAGTTCAGCCGAGCGCCTTCGCTGCGGCCGATCCAGCGCTCCTGCATCAGCCGCACGCGCTCCGGCCAGCGATCCAGCGTGCCCAGCGCGTCCAGCAGGTCCTGCGCGTAGTCGGTGATCTTGAGGAACCACTGGCTGAGTTGCTTCTTCTCCACCGGCGCCCCCGACCGCCAGCCGCGGCCGTCGATCACCTGCTCGTTCGCGAGCACGGTGCCGTCCACCGGATCCCAGTTGACCCAGCTCTCCTTGCGCTCGGCCAGGCCGGCGCGCAGGAAATCCAGAAAGAGCCTCTGCTGGTGGCCGTAATATTCGGGATCGCAGGTGGCGAACTCACGCTCCCACTCCAGCGACAGTCCCATCCGCTGCAGTTCCGCCCGCATGGTGGCGATGTTCTCGCGCGTCCATGCCGCCGGATGGATGCCCCGCTCGCGCGCCGCATTCTCCGCCGGCAGCCCGAACGCGTCCCAACCCATCGGATGCAGCACCGAATGGCCGCGCGCCCGCTTGTAGCGCGCCACCACGTCGCCCAGCGTGTAGTTGCGGACGTGGCCCATGTGGATCTTCCCGCTGGGATACGGGAACATTTCCATCACGTAGTATTTCGGCTTGTTGTCGGTCGGCACGTCGGCGACGCGGAAGCAGCCGCGTTCAGCCCAGGCGCGCTGCCAGCGGGATTCGGCCTCGGCGAAGTTGTAGCGCGGCTGGTCGGCCGCGACGGTCACGGCTTCGTTCATGCCCCTTTTATTTGCCGCCAAGCCCGGCCGCGCAAGAGGCACCGAGCGTTGGTGGAACGGAGGATAGCGGTGGGTTCTGCCGGATGGGTCGCCCGGACCGATCTGCGTGTGCCGCGGGCATCTGCCTCATCTGCACTGTGGTATTCTATCGATGCGACACGCCATACGAGCCGGATGACGCTGCGCAAGGCCGCAACTCGTTCGACCGCTACTGGCTCGCCTGCGAGCTCTCGCGCAGTTCGCGGGCGCGGGCGAGCACCTTGTTCTCGATCTCGCCCACAGTGACCGCGCTGACCGGCGCGTCCACCCACTGGCCGTTCTGCAGCACCTGGCGGAATATGCTGACGCGCACGCCGTCGCTGCGCAGCTCGCGGCCGAGGATATAGGCGGTGGCCTTGAAGCGCTCGCCGTTCGACGCTGGCGGCGTGTACCAGTCGGTGATGATCACGCCGCCGAACGGATCGGCCGACGCCAGCGGCATGAACCCCAGCGTGTCCAGCGCGCCGCGCCAGAGATAGGCATTGACGCCCAGGGCACCGCCCCCGGTATCGCCGCCGCCGCCGCCGCCATTGCGCCCGGTGCGTCCGGTGCCGAAGACGAGTCCCTCGCCGCCCAGGATGCTGCCATTGTCCTGCGAGCCGCCGGGGCCGTAGATGCCGGTATAGTATGGGACTGTCGGCTGCGGCTTGGTCTCGCCGCATGCGGCCAGCAGCGCCGCAGCGGCCGGCAACAGTCGCAAAATCGATCTAGCAGGCATTCGTTCCCCGAGACTTGGCACGCTGCTCGTGTAGCGCGTCGTTGGGGGTTTCGCCAAGACGTGGCGATGGGCACAGAGGTCCGGAAACGAAAGCGGCGGGCCATGCCCGCCGCCTCCTGTCCGAAATCGTGCCTCAAGACTACCAGCGCACGCGGACGCCACGCGAACGCGGCCTGCACGTGGTTGTCGTTGTTGCCGGCATAGCCAGCCTGGTTGAAGTACTTGCCGTTGTTCAGGTCGAAGCCGGCCTGGTGGCGCTGAGCCGTAGATGTATTCCCAGAACGCCAGCAGGCCCGGAGCGATCGAGTAAGTGCCGCCGACGCCGAAGCGCATCTTCATGCCGCTGGCTCAGACCGGTCAGGCCGACCGCGCCCTGCAGAGTTCGAACTGGTAGTAGGTGGTGCCGATGCTGAAGGGTCCGTGCTGAGTAGAAGATCGAGGCCACCCAGGCATTCGCGCCCGTGCCGCCCTTCGGCTCCAGGGCCATCACGCCGTTGTACTGACCGCCCTGCCACGCACCAGCGAACGGTGAACCCGGCCCATGTCAAGGCCACGCCAGCGAAGCCGGCACTCAGACCCTTGAACTGGCCGGTGTACCGGCTGCCCTGCGCAAGCGAGGGGCCGCCTTCGGCGGTGATCGCCGCGGCCGCGGTGCCCGTGTAGTTGACGTGGCCGCTGCCGATATACGTGCCGAAGCCATACACCGCGACCGGGCCGAACGTGCCCTGGTAGCGCACGCCTGCGACGTACTGGTTCACGAAGCGCGCACCCTGCGGCGGCGTGATCGAGGACGACAGGTTGGGCGGCTCCGGCTGCTGCCAGCACCGCCGAATTCCTGGTTGCCGTTGTTCGGCGCCCACTGGAAGCCGAAGTCGAAGCCGGCGATCTGCGGCGACAGATAGACGATCTTGTTGTAGCCGTACTCGGCGCCCTGCTGCGAGAACCACGGATAGGTGGGCCCGTTGCCGGCGGATCATGATCGGCGCGTCGCCGTTCCACAGACCGGCGCCAGCCTGCTGGCCGGTGGTGATGCCGTTGTCGAAGATGCCGGGCACGCCGTCGCCCTGGCCGACCCGGATGAGGCCCCAGTTGTCGCCCGCCGCATAGACGAAGGCGCGCCGGACATACAGCGTCTGGCCGCTGGTCAGACCCGATCCGCCGGTGGCGCCGCGTGTTGGCCTGTGCGGCGATGAAGTTCTCGCGGATTTCCACCTGGGCGCCGTAGCGCAGCCCGTTCGTCGCCATGGCGTCGACACCGGGATACAGGCGGAAGTAGGTGCCCATGCCGTAGTTGGTCAGCTTCTGCCCGGCGTTGGTGCCGACGCCGATGAAGGCGGCCGTACCGTGGCCGGCCGGGGCCCGGGCCAAGCCCGCCTGACGTCACCACCGTCGGGCCATTGCCGACGAAGCCACTGCCGCCGCCGACGCCGACCTCGCGACCACACCGCGCCGTTGAAGCGGACCACCATGGTGCCGGGCGTCGGGTTGGCAACGCTGCCCGGCAGCATGGCCGCCTGGTAGTTGTTGTTGCTGTTCGCCGAGTTGCCGCTGTTGCCGGTGACCAACGTCTGCATCTGCGGGGTCGTCACGACCGGCGCAGGGGCCGACGCCGGCTGAGCACTGGCGAAGCCGCCCATGGCGCTGCTGGCACCCACCAACGCTGCGCTGGCCAACAATAGCTTACGCATGCAATCCTCCTCGGTTCCCCGGACGGGCCGGCTCAAAGTTTGTCCGGGTCGCCAGGCGACGTCGGACTTGTTCAGTGGCGGAGTATGGTCGCGACTCCTCGGAGGTCGCAATAAGCCTCGGCACCTCGGGATGGCAATTGCGAAACACTGTGACCGGTTTGACACAGTGGCCTCAGGCCAGGCCCCCGATCGCGCCAATCGCGCAGCAATATCGGCGCGTCAGGCGGCGCACCGCCCGACCGTCGATGCCGCCCAGCGCAGCCACGACCAGTCCCGCGCCGGCCGCCATCCGGTTCCAGCGCAGCGAACCCAGTCCGCGCGCGGCGGGGTGGCTCGCGGTGGCGAACGCCGGCGAGAGGAAAGCGAGGCCTGCGCCGGAACGGCGGGCGCGGGCCATCTCGCGCGGGTCGTGCGCCGAGCTGGTCACCATGCCACGGCCCGGGCGCAGCGGCGCGGGCCAGCGGCCGGCGCGCAGGTGAACGCCGGCGCGCAGGGCACACGCCAGCCGCACATCGCCCGCGACCACCAGGACGAGGCGCCTGGCCCGGCAGATCCGCGCCAGATCGCGCCCGAGCGCCGAGCGGGACGGATCATCGTCGTGGCGCAGCACGATGCCGGCCAGGCCCCTTGGCAGCCGGGCAGCCGCCGGGCGCGGATCCGGCAGGCGCCGCGAATCGGTGAACAGCCACAGTACCGGCTGCCGCGAGCGGCAGCGTGAGGCGGCGGCATGCGCCCAGGAAAGCAGGCGTGGGTCCATCGACTGCGCTCCTTGAACAGCGACGCGGCCGCGTGCAATGGCAGGGCAGCATGAGCCGCCGGAAGCACCAGATCGAGAGCCTGTTCCGTCACGGCTCGCAGCTGCACGCGGCCGGGCGGCTGGCCGAGGCCGAGGCCACCTACCGCCAGGTCCTGCTCGCCGTGCCCCGGCACGCCGGCAGCCTGCACATGCTCGGCGTCCTGGCGCTGCAATCCGGGCAGGCCGACGCCGCCCTCGAACTGATCGCCCAGGCGATCGCCGTACGGCCGGCGGAGGCGATTTACCATGTCAACCGGGCGACGGCCCTGCTGGCGAAGGGCGCCGCGGAGGAAGCGGCGGCAGAGTGCCGTCATGCGCTTTCGCTGAAGCGCAACTCCGCCGAAGCGTGCCAGGTGCTGGGCCACGCGCTGGCCGACCTGCGCCGGCCGGAAGAAGCCGTCGCCGCATATCGTGACGCGCTGCGCTGGAACCCCGGCCTGCCCGACCTGCACAACGACCTGGGGCTGGCGCTGCGGCACGCCGGTCGGCAGGACGAGGCGACGGCCGTGCTGCGCGAAGCCGTCGCGCGGGCGCCGAACGATACCCATGCGCTGGCCAATCTGGCAGGGGTCCTGAAGGAGCTTCGCCAGCTCGACGAGGCCGAGTCGTTGTACCGGCGCGCGCTGGCGCTCGGGCCAGACGATCCGGCACAGCATTACAATCTGAGCCTCCTCCTGCTGCTCGAGGGCCGCTCCTCCGAGGGTTGGCGCGAGTATGCCTGGCGGTTCCGAGCCGGCGCGGCGGTCATTCCGGACGCTGCACAGCCGCGCTGGCAGGGTGAGCCGCTGGCGGGACGAACGTTGCTGATCCGCGCCGAACAGGGACTTGGCGATGCCATTCAGTTCTGCCGCTTCGCTCCGCTCGTGGGCGATGGCGAGGTCATCCTGGAGGTGCACCGACCCCTTGGTCGTCTGCTGGGCAGCCTGGGCGGGATCGGACGCGTCACGCGCATGGGCGACGAGCTGCCCCGGTTCGACCTCCAGGCGCCGTTGCTCGACCTGCCGGGCCTGCTGGGCGGGCTCGGCGCGCCGGTGCCCTACCTCGCCGCCGACCCCGAGCGGGTGGCGAAATGGCGGGACCGGGTGGGGGAGCAAGGGCTCCGGGTCGGCGTGGCGTGGCAGGGCAATCCCGCCAGCCCGGCGGAGTTGGGACGCTCCTATCCGCTGGCGCAGCTGCGTCCGCTGGCCGACGTTCCGGGGATCCGGCTGATCAGCCTGCAACAACACGACGGGCTGGAACAGCTCGGGTGCCTGCCGGACGGCCTGCGGATCGAGACCTTGGGCGACGACCTGGACGCCGGTCCCGATGCCTTCATCGACACCGCGGCCGCGATGCAGAACCTGGACCTCGTCATCACCTCGGACACCTCGGTGGCGCATCTTGCCGGGGCGCTCGGGCGGCCGGTATGGGTGGCCCTGCAGCACGTGCCCGACTGGCGCTGGCTGCTCGATGGCGAGGAGTGCCCCTGGTATCCCACCATGCGTCTGTTCCGGCAATCGAGGCGCGGCGACTGGGCCGGTGTGTTCGCCCGCATGGCGGCGCAGCTGTGACCCTGAAAGCGCCGATCTCCTGGGGCGACCTGATCGACCGGATCAGCATCCTGGAGATCAAGGTCGAGCGACTGAGCGCGCCGGCGGCGCAGGCGAACGCCAGCCACGAACTCGCCCTGCTGCGCGCCGTGGCGGCGGAGCACGGCAAAGCCCCACCCGGCCTCGCCGCCCTGTGCGGCCAGCTGGCGGCGGTCAATCGTCGACTGTGGGACATTGAGGACGCCGTCCGGCGGAAAGAAGCAGCGAAGACGTTCGACGCCGAGTTCATCGCGCTGGCACGCGCGGTCTACCGCACCAACGACGACCGCGGCCGCGTCAAGCGGGCGATCAACACGCTGCTGGGCTCGGACATCATCGAGGAGAAGCAGTATGTCGATTACCGAGATACCGAATGACATCGCCGCGATAGGCGACAACCTGCGCCGGGTGCGCGAACGGATCGCGCAGGCGGCGATCAGGGCGGGCCGCAGGCCCGAGGACGTGACGCTGGTCGCGGTGAGCAAGACCAAGCCCGCCGAGGCGGTGCGGGCCGCGCTGGCGGCCGGGCAGACCGTGTTCGGCGAGAACCGTGTGCAGGAGGCGGCGGCGAAGTTCCCGCCGCTGCGGGCCGAGCACCGGTTCCGGCTGCACATCATCGGCGGCCTGCAGACCAACAAGGCGCGCGACGCGGTGCGGCTGGCGGACGTGATCGAGACCCTGGACCGGCCGCGGCTGGCCGACGCCATTGCCGCGGCAATGGCCAAGGAAGGCCGCACGCCGCAGCTGCTGATCGAGGTGAACACCGGCGACGAAGCGCAGAAGTCAGGCGTCCCGCGAGCCGAGGCCGACGGTTTCATCGACGAGTGCAAGGCACGGTTCGGCAGTGCACTGGTCGGACTGATGTGCGTGCCACCGCTCGAGGCCGATCCGCGGCCGCATTTCGAGTGGCTCGCCGAGCGCGCGGCGCGGCATGCACTGACGGTGCTGTCGATGGGAATGTCGGCCGATTTCGAGCTGGCGATAGCCTGCGGCGCGACCTGGGTGCGCGTCGGCAGCGCCATCTTCGGGCACCGCAGCTGAGGCGCCGGCCTTCGATTCGCTCAGCGGCCGAGGTGGCGCACGATCACCTGGGCCAGCACCTCGCACCCGGCCCGGTCGGTCTCGTCGAACCGGCCGGTCCGCGGGCTGTCCAGATCGAGCACGCCCAGCAGCACGTCGCCTTGCAGCAGCGGCACCACCAGCTCCGATCGCGAGGCCGTATCGCAGGCGATATGGCCAGGAAACGCCTCGACATCCGGCACGACGACCGAGCGGCGCTGGGCCGCGGCGGTGCCGCAGACCCCCTTGCCGAGGCCGATACGGACGCAGGCAGGTCGGCCCTGGAACGGCCCCAGCACCAGTTCATCGCCCTGCAGGAAATAGAAGCCTGCCCAGTTCAGCTCGGGCAGCGCATGATACAACGCCGCCGCCGCGTTGGCGGCGTTGGCGATCCGATCCGGCTCGCCGGCCAGCAGCGCATCCAATTCTCGCGCGAGGTCGTCGTACAGAACGGCCTGGTCCGGCTGCCGCCGGTCAGGGATCCAGGGTGCCGGGCGGCGCGGGTCGTGCATGGCGCGTGGGCGCGGGCGTCAGCCGTTGCCCGACCTCAATGCGCCGCCGCGCGTGCCTCGCTGCCGGTGCGCTGGCGGCCAGCCGAAGCCGGTTCGAGGCTGATGCGCATGGTGGTCGCCGCGTCGCGCAGGATGATCCTCAGTTCGCGCATGAACGCCATGCCGGTGGCAGTCCGCTGCACCAGTACACTGCGCCGGTCCAGCGGATCGGTCTTGCGCCGTACCAGGTCAAACTCGGACAGGCGATCGAGCGCCCGCGTGATGGCCGGTTTGGAGACGGCAAGCTTGGCGGCAAGCCCACGCACCGTCTGCGCCTCGGAATCAAGATAGCAGGTCAGGAAGACGCCCAGCTGCCGCGCCGACAGATCGGGTCCGTCGCGACGGACCAGTTCGACGATTGCAGTACGCAGGATCCCGGCCAACCCGTCGCTTACTTCGTTTGTGATCACGTTCAGACCTTTCCTGAACCGAAATTGGGTCGCCCGACCAAGGCAGGCAACCGTTCCGCGAACCTGTCACAGGCAGTGGAGTCATGTCGCGTAACGAAAGGGTGACCGAACCCGTTACCGTCGTCGCGAAGCAAAAATGTCGGCCGACCCGATAGGATGCGTATCGTCAGGGGAAACAATCTCGCATCCTGATCGCGTCGGCCGCCATCCCTGCGTCTCCCAGAGGCAGGGACGCAACCATGCCTTGCAGCATCTATCGTGGGTTATGCCGCCACATTACGAAGTCGTTAGAAACGCGTGGCGTGGTCGCAATTATCACAATTCCGACAGCGGGTACTTCAGATCGCGACGCGCACCCCGAGCTCCACCACCCGGTCGTATGGGATTCGGAAAAATTCCGTGGCCGGCACCGCATTGCGCGCCAGCACGAGGAACAGCCAATGCCGCCACCAGGGCAGCTTTGGCACCGTCGCCGGCACGAGCACCTCGCGGCCGAGGAAGTAGCTGGCCTGCATCGGGTCGAACGCGACACCCAGCGCGGAGAGCTCCTCCAGCGCGCGCGGGATGTTGGGGCTCTCCATGAATCCGTAGCGCAGGATCACGCGATGGATGCCGGGCGCGAGTTCGGCCACCTCGGTACGCCGATCGCTTGCCACCTCCGGCTCGTCGACATTCTGCACGGTAACGAACAGCACGCGCTCGTGCAGCACCTTGTTGTGCTTGAGGTTGTGCAGCAGCGACGTCGGCACGTAGTCGGGGGTGCCGGTGAGGAACACCGCCATGCCCGGCACGCGGACGGTGCGCGACTGCGGCAGGCGCGCGAGGAACGGTGCGAGCGGCAGGCTGTCCTGGCGCCAGCGCGCCAACAACAGGTCGCGCCCGCGCTTCCACGACGTCATGAGCGCGGTGAGGACGGCTCCCAGAACCAGGGGGACCCAGCCTCCCTCGGGGACCTTCAGCAGGTTGGAGGCGAAGAACAGGAAATCGATCACGAAGAACAAGCCGAACACCGCGACAGAGGTGGTCCGCGACCAGTGAAATTCCCGGCGGAACACGACCGTCGCCAGCATGCTGGTGCACAGGAATGTGCCCGTGACGGCGATGCCATAAGCCGCGGCCAGGCTGTCGGATGTCTTGAAGGCCAGGACCAGTATGGTCACGCCGACGACCATCATGTTGTTCACCTGGGGAAGATAGATCTGACCCTCTTCCATGGTGCTCGTATGACGGACGGTCATTCGCGGCAGAAAGCCCAGCTGAACGCACTGCCGTGCCATCGAAAACGCGCCGGAGATCATGGCCTGACTGGCGATCACGGTCGCCGCGGTAGCCAGGACCACCATTGGGACGCTCGCCCAGGCAGGGCCGAGCAGGAAGAACGGGTTGACCATGGCGTTCGGCTCGGCAATCAGCAGAGCGCCCTGGCCGAAGTAGTTCAGGATCAGGCAGGGCAGCACGAAGTACAGCCAGGCGATGCGAATGGCCTCGCGCCCGAAGTGCCCCATGTCGGCGTACAGCGCCTCGGCGCCCGTCACGCAGAGTACGACCGAGCCCAGCAGGACGAAGGCCAACAGCCCGTGGTGCAGGCAGAGCATCGCCGCATAGGTCGGCGAGAGTGCCAACAGAACAAACGGGTGCCGGACAATCTCCCACGCTCCCAACAGGCCGATCGACAGGAACCAGACGGCCATGACCGGACCGAACACGCGACCGACACTGCCGGTGCCGTGCGACTGGACGATGAACAGCAGGAGGATCACGGCAATGCTGATCGGCAGGACGTATTGCTTCAGTTCGGGCGCCGAGACCTCGATCCCTTCCACTGCCGACAGCACCGAGATCGCTGGCGTGATGACCCCGTCGCCGAAGAACAGGCACGCGCCGACGATGCCGATCAATGTCAGGGCGCGGCGCGTACCGATCGCCAACGGAGACCCGCTGTGCCAGAGCCATCAGCGCCAGAATACCGCCTTCCCCGCGATTGTCGGCGCGCATGATCAACATTACGTATTTCACGGTGACGACGAGTACGAGCGACCAGAAGATCAATGAGAGGATCCCCATGATCTCGAGGTTCGTCACGTCCTTCGGCGGGAAGTGCTGCAGGCTCGCCTTGAAGGCGTAGAGCGGGCTGGTGCCGATGTCGCCGTAGACCACGCCGAGTACTGCCAACACCACACCGAACGGAGGCGACGGCTTGCGCAAGACGCCGGCTGCTGCGGCCATGGTCATCGGCAGGAATGCGCTGCGGTCATGCCGGACGCATACGCGCCCCGCACGGCCGAAACAAGCGCTCGCGGCAGGAGGTTGCCCGCGCCGCGGTTTCGTCGTTAACGTCCGTTCCCATGAGCGACCTTACAGCTACCGGTTCCGGCCACCGACCGCGCACGCGCTGGGGATGGTTCGTTGCCCTGGGCATCCTCCAGCTCGTGCTGGGCGCGATCGCCTGGGTTGACGTCATCGCGTTCACTATCGCCGGCGTCATCTTCATCGGCGCACTTCTGGTGGTGGCCGGCGCGTTCCAGATCGTGCACGCCTTCATGGACCGAACCTGGGGCACGTTCGCACTGCACCTGCTGGTGGGCGTTCTTTACGTGATCGGCGGGCTGCTCCTGATGGACGAGCCGATCCAGGGCTCCGTCATCATCACCCTCTTCGTCGCGGCCGCACTGATCATCGGCGGCATCCTGCGCATCGTCATCGGCCTACGGCATCGAAGCATGCCGGGCTGGGGCCTGATGCTGGCGGGCGGTGTCATCAGCCTGCTGGTCGGCGTAATGCTGTACATGACGCTGCCATGGTCGGGGCTGTGGGTCGTCGGCACGCTGATCGCCGTCGAGCTGATCGTGCACGGCGTGTCGTGGATCCAGTTCGGCCTGGCGTTGCGCAGGACCGCTTAACGGGCGACGCTGCGTCCTGCACTGGCTATTGCGGATGGATCCGGCGGAACACGGCAGGCGAACCTTCGTCGAGTTGCACGTGGGGTCGCATGCGCGCGCTCCATGGATTGCCGGTGCGGGCGCGCGCCCATTCCGCCGTATCGGGCACGCCGGCATTCTCGAACTCATACACCGTGAGGTATTTCGGCTGCCCCTCGACGCAGAGATAACGGCGGGCACGGATGCAGCCGGGAACGGTAAGATAGCCGGGGATATAGGCGGTATTGTACCAGTCGTTGAACTCCTCCTCCATGGCGGACGCGATGTCGATGCGGCCCATCTGGAGGAAGGGAGCGGGCCCCATGGTGCTCTCGATCGGATCGGTGCGCGCAGGGAAGATCTGGCGGTAGCCGTTGAGCAGGTAGTTGCGGCCGACATAGCCACCGGAAAAGCGGGTCCGGTCGGCGGACGGCTGATAGCGCACGGTGTCGAGGAACGCGGCGCTGCGCAGTACGTTGTGGTCCTCGAGTTCGTAGCATCGCCAGATACTTCGGCGCGCCGCGCAGGGCCACATAACGAGCCGCCGAGAGGAAGCCGGGAACCGCCAGCAGCCGGCTGAGGTGCTCCTCGTTGTACCAACGATTGAAGGCATCCTCGTGCAGTGGATCGATGTCCATCCACGCCATCAGCAGCCCGGTGCCGCGGGTCTTCGCCATGTCAACCTCCCCTCGAATCGTTCGCACGATGCTACGCGACGGCAGCCTGCTGCCCAAGCGGTGCACTTGCCAAGGCCGCCAATGACCCCCATCGACTGCCGGCCGTCGCACATGCGCTCTGCAGCACGCGGCCGCGAGCTGGACGGCAGCCGTCAGCGGCTCGAGGAAGCGCGCGTCGGCGTCGAAGGCCTTGTCGGCGATCGGCGTATCGGCCTCCATCGTGGGCAGAAGCTTGTCGGCCCCAACCAGGTCGTGTGCCTCGCCGCCGGTCAGGAAGAAGCCGATCGGGTCGATCAGCGTGGATCTTGGTGTTCAGTCCGCCGCGCGCGCCCGAGCGCCTGGTCCTCACCGGCTTATTTGCGCCCCCGCCAGCGCGCAGCCGTGGGATCATATGGACCCGTCCATCCCAGAGCGTCGGACTGACAGGCGGCTCGGACCGTACGGTTCCCCATGCGCCCCCCTCGGGCAGAGCCGGCAACAACGCGCCGGGTGCCCGCGTCGAACTGCCAAAATGACTTGGCGCCACCTGGAGGTTACGAATGGTGGCGCAATGCCAACGTCAGGCCTTCAGGGCTTCCTGCAGTTTGGCTTCCTGCTCGGTCGTCAGGCTCGTGCTGAGGACCTTGCCACCGAAAGTCGCCATTGCGGGCAGCACCTTATCGGCTGTGACCTTGCGGACCAGCACGCAGAGCGCCGCCTGGCCTGGCCTTAATGCGCCGGCAGCTTCCTTCATGAAGTTGTCGTCGATGCCAATATCCGTGAACCGGCCACTAAGGGCGCCGGCTCCTGCGCCGACTGCTGCA
Source organism: uncultured Alphaproteobacteria bacterium (assembly GCA_963812075.1). Classification (GTDB taxonomy): domain Bacteria; phylum Pseudomonadota; class Alphaproteobacteria; order Acetobacterales; family Acetobacteraceae; genus JAMXLO01. Next base: position 102,993 of record CAWETN010000002.1, on the reverse strand, counting down.
CCAAGCAGCGGATTGAGGAACAAGAGGCCAATCAAGGCGCCCCACATGCCGCCGGAGGCTGCACCAGCAGCCGTCATGTTGACCAACTGGTTCAGCTTCACATGCCCGTCGGGCTGGCGCACTGCCACCACAGCATCGCCGAGCTCAATGAGGTATTCTTTTTGTAACTCTAATAGCTTCTTCCGCGCGGCTTCTGCGGTCGCCTCGGTGTCGTAGGCGATGACGATGAGGTCGGCCATGAGGTGTCTCCGCTCTGAGATGAGATTTGCCGTGCAGTCATAGCGCGCGAAAGCCAGTTGGCCCAGCCCCCCGCTCCCCCCCACTGGGCCCGGTTCTTGGTGGCGAGACCCCTAGGCGGGCGGCCTGGCGGAGCCGACGCGCGACCTGCCTGCAGCGGGCGCAGAACGCGTCGTCAGCGAGCGTGTCAGCAGCAAAGCGCCGCGCGCCCAAAGCTGTCTCGCCTTCCTTCGCGCTGGCGACCCCGTCATGTGACGAGGTCCGATCCGCTGGCGCGCAACGCCGCTGAGCCGTTGTCCATCGAGGCGAATCCGTCGAAGCGTGGCATCGGCCCGCTGAGCCTGTCGGCAGGCGGCGAGCGGGCAACACCCGCAACCCGACCAGCAAGCTTATGCTCACGCATCCTGGCCGGTGCGTGACGTGGGAGCGCGAGATCATGTTGGAACGGCCGCGCGCGGGTGCCGCCTGTCGCCAGCATGATCTCTACGGTATATACCCTAGTCTTGGTTGGGAATCCCGGAGGGCATATGGCTGGCCGGTTCATGCGAGCTGTGGCGAGTTGCCTGATGCTCAACGCGACATTCCCCCTCGACGTGTGGGCCCAGAAGCCCCCGGCCATCCCCGCTCAGCCGGCCGCGGCCCAGCCGTTCAACGCAGAGCAGCTCGACGCGCTGGTCGCCTCGATCGCGCTCTACCCCGACGACCTGCTGACCCAACTCCTGATGGCCTCGACGTTTCCGCTTGAAGTCGTGACCGCGGCGCGCTGGGTAGAGGACCCGGCACACAAGTCGCTGTCCGGAGATGCGTTGGTGAAGGCCTTGGAAGCCGAGCCGTGGGACCCGAGCGTAAAGTCGCTGGCGCCGTTCCCGGTCGTCCTGGCGACGCTGAACAGCAATCTGACCTGGCTGCAGCAGCTGGGTTATGCGTTCGCAACGCAGCAGGCGGACGTATTCGCTGCGGTGCAGCGCCTTCGCCGCCTGGCACAGGCCAACGACAAGCTGCAGTCGTCGCCACAGCAGGTGGTGAGCACGCAGCAGGTGACGGTCGAGCCACCAGCGGGTAGCAGCCAGCCCCCGACGCAGCAGGAGGTGATCGTCATCCAGCCGGCTCAAGCAGATACCGTGTACGTGCCGAGCTATAATCCTGCAACGGTGTACGGCTCGTCGTGGCCCTACCCGTCATATCCGCCGTACTACGCTGCCCCGCCGTCGGGCTACTATTTCGGCACGGCGCTCGCCACCGGGCTGGCATTCGCGGCAGGCGCCGCGGTCGTGGGCGGGCTGTGGGGTTGGGCGAGTCCCGGGTGGGGCGGCTATGGCGGCGGCTATGCCAACGTCAACGTCAATCGATACAACAACATCAACGCCAACCGGTCGCAGATCACCTCGAACCGTTGGGGCGCGGGCGCTGGGGCTGGGCGGGCCGGCAACGTCTCACGTGCGCCCGGCGGACCGGTTGGGCTTCCGGGCCGCTCGCAAGTCTCTGTTCCGGGCAATGCGGTGCGGCCTCCGACCCGCCCGGGGGGTGTGGGCGGTCCTGGTGGCGTTGGCGGCGTCGGCGGTGCTGGTCGACCTGGCGGTCCCGGCGGGGTGGGCGGGATCGGTGGTGCTGGTCGGCCAGGCGGTCCCGGCGGGGTAGGCGGCGTCGGCGGGGTGGGCGGCGTCGGCGGTGCTGGTCGGCCAGGCGGTCCCGGTGGCGTGGGTGGCGTCGGCGGTGCTGGTCGGCCAGGCGGTCCTGGTGGCGTGGGTGGCGTGGGCAGTGCCGGCCGGCCAGGCGGTCCCGGCGGGGTGGGCGGTGTCGGCGGTGCTGGTCGGCCGGGCGGTCCTGGTGGCGTGGGTGGCGTGGGCAGTCCCGGTCGGCCGAGCGGTCCAGGCGGGGTGGGCGGCGTTGGCGGTGCGGGTCGGCCAGGCGGTCCCGCTGGCGTTGGCGGTGTGGGCCGGCCGGGCGGTCCTGGTGGCGTGGGCGGCGCAGGAGGTGCGAGCCGGCCCACACAGGCGGCTCGGGGAGGACAGCGCCCCACCGGTGCGCAGCGCGGCGCATTCGGTGACATGAATAGCGGGCGTCAGGCTGGTCAGTACGGGCAACGGGGCGCGCAGAGCCGATCCGCTGGACAGCAGCGATCGCTCGGCGGTGGCGGGCGCGGTGGTGGCGGCTTCTCCGGCGGCGCTCGCGGCGGCGGTGGACGTGCTGGTGGTGGTGGGGGACGCGGCGGCGGCGGACGTGGTGGCGGCGGCGGACGGCGTTAGGGAGGTCATCGATGGACTTGCTGAAAAGCTGGCCGCGGTTGATCGTGGCAGCGATCCTCTGTGTCGGGGTCGCACGAGCGGCCCCCACCAAGGCGCCGGAGCCTCAGCGAAGCTTCGCATCTGCCGAGGAGGCGGTGAGCGCGTTCGTCGCAGCTTTGCGCAACAACCAGGAAGCCGACTTGCGCGCCATCCTTGGGTCGGAGGCCGACCGCGTAATCAACTCCGGTGACCGGTATGCCGACCGGGAGCTCCATCAGCGCTTCGTTGCCCTGTACGACGAGAAGCACACGATCGACCAAAAGAGCGACGGGCGCGCCGAGCTGGATGTCGGCGCGAACGACTGGCCGATGCCGATTCCGCTGGTCGAACACGATGGACGCTGGACTTTCGACACCGAGGCAGGTGCGCAGACGATCATCGACCGTCGGATCGGCCGCAACGAGCTGTCGGCGATCCGCACCCTGCTCGCCAGCGTCGATGCGCAACGCGATTATTTCGAGCGTGCCAAGCAGGCAACCGGCCGCGGCGAATACGCCACGCGTTTGGTCAGCACGCCCGGACGCCGCGACGGGCTTTACTGGCCGGTGGCCGAAAGCGAGACCGAAAGCCCGCTTGGCCCACTGATCGATGCGGCGCAGGAGGCAGGCTATCCCGGCGAACTGATTGGCGGCAAGCCGATCCCTTACGAAGGTTACTTTTTCCGTATCCTCAAGGCGCAAGGGCCAAACGGGGATGGTGGTGCCAAGAGCTACGTGCAGTCCGGCCGGATGGTCGGCGGCTTTGCGTTGATCGCGTGGCCGGCGGTGTTCGAGTTCGAGCGGAATCATGACATTCATCGTTGGGCCGGACGGCGATGTCTACCAGAAGGACCTTGGAGCCGAGACAGCGCGCATCGCCGCGGGAATGACGACATTCGACCCGGACCTCACGTGGTCACGTGTAGCGATAACGAACGACTGACGGCTTCGGTCGCGCGCCGAGCCCTATCGCTGAGCCTGGCGACGAGGGCGAGGAGGACCGTCGATACGGCCGTGGCTGCACGTGATCGGGCCGCTCGGTCCCCAATCCACCGTCGTTTGTGTCAGCTGCATGTGCAGCTAGACTGGGGACAACTCTCAAGGGGGAAAACTGATGCATCGCTTGGTCACCACTATCGCCACGTTGGGCGTCTGTGCTTTAGCAAGCTGCGCATCGCCGCCGCCTCCGCCGCCTGTTGCAGCCGGTCTCGGTTCCACCGAGGGGACCATTACCTTCACCGGCGGCGCGGTCGCAATCGGTGTTGGATTCCAATGGGGCAGCGGAACCCTCACATACCAGGGACGGCAATATCCCTTCAGTTTGAATGGGCTGTCAGTGGTCGATGTGGGCGTGACGCGAATCACTGGCAGCGGAAACGTGCACAACCTGCGCAATGTCGCTGATTTCAGCGGCAATTACGTTTCGATCGCCGCGGGCGTCACTGTGGCCGGCGGTGGTTCCGTGGTGAGTCTCCGTAACCAGAATGGTGTCGTGATCGACGGGGTCTCGACAGCTCAAGGGGTTCGGCTAACCCTCGCTCCAGGCGGGGTCAACCTCACACTCTCGGGTCAACCGAGCTCGTAGATCCTGTCATGGCACTGAGGTGGAATGCGGTTTCGAGCAAGGCGCTCACCTGTGCGTCATTCCGTTCGATGCCTGAACACTGCGCTTCAAGCAGTGATGCACCCAGCGCCGCGGGGCTGCCGCGCTAATCCATGCCCTCCTCCGGCGGCTCCGCGACGGCCGGCCGGCGCGATGATGGTAGTGCGACGCCGTGGTTGCCTGATCACCCGGGCGCGGAGGGCAGTCCATGAACTTCCTGTTGGTGGCGATGGTGCTCGCGATCTGGTTCCTGATGAACCACCACGGGCTGCTCACGCAGGCACCGTGATCACCTCACCGCGCGGCTGCGTGCCGATAAGCGCGGACCATTGCTTCGAGTCCCAGGCGGGCGAAGTCAGGTGCGCAGCTGCCGGATAAGTCCGGCCCACCGGTCGAGGATCGGCAGGATGGTCGCTGCACCTTCGGCCGGCAAGGTCACGTTGACCCGCGCGACGCCCAGGTCGCGGAAGTGCCGCAGCTGGGCGAGGTCCTCGGGCGCGCCGCCGAGCGTCACCGGCAACGACTGCGGATCGCGCCCGGCCTCGGTCGCCATCTGACGGAAACGCGGCAGATACTCATCGGGGTTGCCGCTGGACGCGTTGGGATACCAGCCATCGCCATAGCGGACCGCGCGCCGCGCCGCCCAGGGGAACGCGCCACCCAGCAGGATCGGCGGATACGGTTTCTGCGTCGGCTTCGGCCAGGTCTGCATCGACGGCACCTTGACGATCTCGCCGCTGTATTCCGCCGTGTCCTTGGTCCAGATCTGCTTCATCGCCTCGATCTGTTCACGCATCTTCTGCATGCGCGTGGCGAAGACCGTGCCGTGCGCCTCGATCTCCTCGGCGTTCCAGCCGCCGCCGATGCCGAACAGGAAGCGTCCGCCGCTCACCTGATCGATCGAGGCAACCAGCTTTGCGGTCTGGATCGTGTCGCGCTGGATCACCAGGCAGATGCCGGTGGCGACCTTCAGCGCCCGGGTCGCCGCCGCGGCCACGGCCAGGGTGACGAACGGGTCCATCACGTCGTAGTAGCGCTTCGCCAGTTCGCCGCCGCCGGGCGGTGGCGTGCGCCGTGGCACCGGTATGTGCGAGTGCTCTGCCGCCCACAGTGAATCGAAGCCGCGCTGTTCCAGTGCCACGCCAAGTTCGGCCGGCGAGATCGAATAGTCGGTGAAGAAGATCGATGCGCCGAATTCCATGGCCGGTCCGCCTTCACTGCTGGAGTGGCGCGGGTGTAGCATGCCTTCACGGTGCAGTCAGGAGGGACGTCCCGTGGCTCAACTCGTCGCCGCGTTCGGTTCGTCGCACAGCCCGATGCTCGCCTCGCGCGTCGAGGACTGGCAGACGAACTTTCTTGCCCGCGACCGGGCTCGGCAGTTCGTCGATTTCGACGGCAACGCGTGCGACTACGACGCACTGCTGGCGCGCGCGCCGGCGGATGCGCTGGAGCGGATCGCACCCGCGCAGCTTGCGCGGCGCCATGGCGAGGCGATGGCGGGGATGGCGCGGCTGCGCGACGACGTGGCGGCTGCGCGACTGGACGCGCTGATCGTCGTCGGCGACGACCAGGAGGAGCTGTTCCAGCACGACAACATGCCGGCGATCGGCATCTATTACGGCGAGACGATCCGCGGCCGGCTGCCTTATCAGAAGGAGATCGTTGAATCCGATCATCCCTGCGATGCGACGCTGGCGCGACATCTGATCGCGGCCTTGCAGCAGGACGGGTTCGACCTGTCGGTGATGCGCTCGCTGAACGACGGCCAGCGCGAGGGCCACGCATTCTCCTTCATTCATCGCTTCTACCTGCCGGACGGCGTGCCGATCGTGCCGGTGTTCCTCAATGCCTACTATCCGCCAAACCAGCCGGCGCCGGCCCGCTGCATGTCGCTGGGCGAGGCGCTACGACGTGCGGTCGAGACGTTCCCGGGCGATGTGCGCATCGGCGTCATGGCATCAGGCGGGCTCAGCCACTTCGTGGTGGACGAGCCGTTCGATCAGGCGCTGATCGACGCACTGCGCCGCAAGGATGCGGCGTTTTTCCGCAACGCACCGCTGACCAAGCTGAAGTCCGGCAGTTCCGAGATGCGCAACTGGATCTGCCTGGCGGGGACGCTCGGGTCGATGGAGATGCAGTGGGTCAGCTATGTGCCGGGCTATCGCACGCCAGCGCTGAGCGGCACGGGGCTGTGCTTCGCAAGCTTCAGGTAGCCGATACGCCTTGGTCAGATCCCATCCAGCTTCGCGTCGCCGTCCAGGACGACGAGGCGATGCTTGAACAGCCACTGGCCGCCGACCTTCGCCAGCTTGCAGTCGTAGCGTCCCGGCGGCATCAGCTCCGTCTTTCCCGCTCGGGTGATGACGTTGAGCAGATAGCACGTCGCCCGCGCCTCATCGCCTGTAACCTGCACCGCCAGGTTGGAGATGAAGTGGCGCAACTGCGCGCCGCGTTCGTGGAAGCGCGCGAAGCGTTCGGCGAATTCGCGGATACCCGGACGCCCGGCGTAGACCCCGACCGCGGGGCTCTCCAGCGCGCCATCCGCGGTGAAGCAGCCGACGATCGTCTCCACGTCGCCAGCGTCGAGCGCCGTCGTGTAGCGCACGAACAGATCGTGGATTTCCTGCCGATCGTCCATGCGCCTCGCTATCGCGGCACGCTTGCCGAGTCGAGGGCACGGGCCCTAACGTCGGCCATCCAAGAGGGGAGAGGCGACCGATGATCATCGAAATGCGCACCTACACGTTGAAGCCGGGCAACATCCCGACGTTCGAGGAACGCTTCGGCAGCGCGCTGGCGATCCGGGAGAAGTTTTCGAAGCTCGCCGCGTTCTGGCACACCGAGGTCGGGCCGCTGAACCAGGTGATCCATGTGTGGCCATACGACAGCCTGGACCAGCGTGCGAAGGTACGCGCCGAGGCGTCGAAGGCCGAGGGTTGGCCGCCGAATACGCGCGAACTCACGCTCGAGCAGAAGAGCGAGATCTTCCTGCCGGCACCGTTCTCGCCGCCGCTCGAGCCGCGCACGCTGGGCGGCATCTACGAAATCCGCATGTACACCTATGCGCCCGGCACGCTGCCGGCGGTGATGGAGCGCTGGGCCGAGAAAGTGCCTGGCCGCATCGCGCTGTCGCCGCTGGTCGGCGCTTGGTACTCGGAACTCGGCGGACTGAACAAGTGGTGCCACATCTGGGCCTACAAGGACGCCGGCGAACGCAGCCGCATCCGCGCCGAAGCGGTGGCCAAGGGCGTCTGGCCACCGGGCGGGCCGCCCGGCGCGCTGCTGAAGCAGGAGAACATGCTGGTCGTGCCGGCGTCGTTCTCGCCGCTGAAGTAGCGCCTGGCACGCGGCATGCAGCGCCTCCCGCGACACAGGTCACGGGAGGCGCTTCATGTTTCCGCTCCTTGCCATAGGCGGCGTCATCGGCGCGGTGGTTTCGGTCGCCAAGGGTGCGTCCTGGCTGTCGGACCAGCTCAATTCCACAAAGAACGCCGCTTCGGCCGGCGGCAAGTTGGAGAGCCGTCCGGCCAACGAGGCCAAGACCTCGCCGTTCGAGGCGGCGCTCGCGGCACAAGTTGCCGGGCAGAGCCTGCCGACAAGCACGGCAACGCCGTCCGCGCAGGTCGCGAGCGTGACGGCGATGCAGCATGGCACCGACTACGACGCACTGGCGCGGATGAAGGCCGGCGCGTTCGCCTACAGACATCTCGGCGAGCACCACAGCCACCAGAAGCCGGCATCGCACGCCAGCGACGCCGCTGCTGTGGCGCAGTCATAGTCGCCACGGTGAGAGGGCACGGCGCGCCCAGCCGCCCTGCCGTGACGCAGCCGAGCGGCAGTGCCGCGGCGATCACCCAGACGTCGGCCGCCTGAGCTGCCGGCACCGAGAAGCCGCCGGCGAACCCGCACAGGTTGGCGACCGCGGCGGCCATGGCCGAACCCGACGCCGCGTCAGTCGCACCGTGGCGATGCCGGCGCCGCCGATCGTTCTTTCGTCGCCTTCGAGATCGCCCAGGATGCGCTGGCTGCTGAAGGCCCAGGATAGCCCGAAGCCTGCGCCGACCACGCCGGCGGCGAACACCACCCAGCCGAGGGGGGCATCGCCCACGGGGGAAGCGCATCGAACACGCCCTCGTCGGGGCGCGGCGATGCGCGTATCAGATGACACCATAGTTCTGGGGAGTGATGCCGATGGACGATGTCTCGCATTCCGTGGACCAGCGGTTCTGGCAGCGCGCACGGCGTCACATGCTGGGCTACGGCGGCGACTTCGTCCCCTTTGTGCCGGTCCGTGCCGAAGGCTCGTTCCTGTACGACGCGTCGGGCCGACGGGTGCTGGATTTCACCTCCGGCCAGATGAGCGCGATCCTGGGGCACTCGCATCCTGAGATCGTTGCCACCGTGCGCGACGCGGTGGGGCAGTTGGACCACCTGTTCTCCTCGATGCTGTGCGAGCCGGTGGTGGGGCTGGCGGAAGCGCTGGCCGGCCTGGTCCCGGACCTGCCGCGGGTGATGTTGCTGTCCACCGGCGGCGAGGCGAACGAGGCGGCGATCCGGCTGGCCAAGCTGGTGACCGGCAAGTGGGAGGTGGTGGGCTTCGCACAGTCCTGGCACGGCATGACGAGCGGTGCGGCGGCGGCAACCTACAAGGCGGGGCGGCGCGGCGTCGGGCCGATGATGCCAGGCAACTTCGCCATCCCGGCGCCGAACGCCTATCGGCCGCGCTTCGCCGGCGTGGGCTGGCGCGAAGAGCTGGACAACTCGTTCGATCTACTGGACCGGCAGAGCACCGGCAGCCTGGCGGCGTTCATCGCCGAGCCGGTGCTGAGCAGCGGTGGCATCATCGACCTGCCGATCGGCTACCTTGAGGCATTGGCGGCGCATTGCCGGGCGCGGGGCATGAAGCTGATTCTGGACGAAGCGCAGACCGGCGTGGGGCGCACCGGGCTGATGTTCGCCTTCGAGCGCGATGGCGTCGTACCGGACATCCTGACTCTCTCGAAGACGCTGGGCGCGGGACTGCCGCTGTCGGCAGTGCTGACCTCGGACGCGGTTGCAGATGAGGCGCAACGACGCGAATTCCTGTTCTACACCACGCATGTGAACGACCCGCTGCCTGCCGCCGTGGGGCTGAAGGTGCTGGAGATCGTGCAGCGCGACGGCCTGGCGGAGCGGGCGAGGGTGATGGGCGCGCGGCTGGCGGCGGGGCTGCGCGGCCTGCAGCAGCGGTTCGACTGCATCGGCGACGTGCGCGGGCGGGGGTTGCTGCTGGGGCTGGAGTTCCGTGCCAGCGGCGGGCGCGACGCGGCGGCGATCTCGGACGCTGTGACGGACCTGGCGCTGGATCTGGGGCTGTCGGCGAACATCGTGCGGGCGGGAGCGTCACAGGGGGTGATGCGCATCGCGCCGCCGCTGACGGTGAGCGAGGCGGAAGTGGATCTGGGCGTGGAGCTGTTGGGGGAGGCGATTGGGCGCTCTATAAACGGAACTGTATGAAGCGGATGGGTCGCACGCGATTCATGCGAGGAGAACAGTAGAAGTCCGTTCAACTGAGGTCTCCCGAGCGAACCAGGTTCTCACGCCTCAGGCCGACCTGCACCTGTTCCACCAACCGGCGGCGGAACTCAGGTGCGTAGGGCAACCTTGTCCTGGACATCGTAAACTCCTTGAACGCAAACCATCCGGTGTCCACGAAACCGGGCAACGCCAGGCTACGGTTGAAAGTTGGCTGACTGGGTTCACCGGATATGGAGCCCCGCACGCGCCGCCTCACGTTCCGACACCCTCCATCCCGCCAGGCGCCGCTTGCAGCAGCTTGCCGGCGCTCGCCGGACAGGATGATGTGCCGTTTCACGCTCCACAGGGCCAGGCACTCAAATGACCGCCATCTACATCGACGCCGATGCCTGCCCGGTGCGCGAGGAGACCTATCGCGTCGCCACCCGGCTCAACCTGCCGGTCCTGGTCGTCTCCAACGGTTCGCGCCCGATCCGCCCGCCCGGCCTGCCCAATGTCCGCATGGTCATCGTCGACGCGACGCCCGACGCTGCCGACGACTGGATCGCCGAACGCATCACCGCCGTCGACGTCTGCATTACCGCCGACATCCCGCTGGCCGCCCGCTGCCTGGCGAAGGCGGCCCGCGCCGTGTCGCCCAATGGCCGGCACTGGACGGCGGACAACATCGGCAACGCACTGGCCGGGCGCGCGGTGGCACAGCACATGCGGGAGGTCGGATTGACCACCGGCGGCCCGGCGGCCCTGACGCCGGCGGATCGGTCGCGCTTCCTGAGTGCTCTCGATGCGGCCGTGCAGGCGGCCCTTCGCGTCAGTCCGTTGTGAACATCGCATCCAGCTTCGCATCCCACAGCCGGATGCCGCCGGTGATGCCCGCCTCGTTCGGCACGATCCGCACGTTCTTCGGCAATTCGCCGACGATATGCCGTGCGTTGCCGCCGCCGATGTACAGCGTGTCGAAGTTGGTCAGCGTGGCGATGAAGCCGATCGCCTTGAGCACCCGCCGGTTCCACCGCTTGTGCCCGACGGCCTGCACCGCCGCATTCCCGAGATACTCGTCGTAGGTCTTGCGTCCGCGTACCGGGTGCTGGCTGAGCTCCAGATGCGGCCCCGGCCGGCCCTCCTCGAACAGCGCGAAGCCCATACCGGTGCCCAGCGTGATGACGCATTCGAGGCCGTGGCCGGAGATCACCCCCAGCCCCTGCACCGTCGCGTCGTTCGCCATGCGCGCCGGTGCCCCCAGGCGGTCGGACAGCAGGGCGGGGAGCTTGACGCCGTGCCAGGCCTCGGTGCCGAGATTGGGCGCGGTGATCACACGGCCGCTGCGCACCACGCCGGGAAAGCCGATCGAGATGCGCTGGCACCAGCCGAGCGGGCGGACCAGTTCCACCAGTGCAGCGACCACCGCGTCCGGCGCGGACGGGTGCGGCGTGGCGACATGCGCGGGGCCGGCGGTCATCTCACCGGTCGTCGACAGCACGCCCGCCTTCAGGCCGGTGCCGCCGATGTCGAGCGCCAGCGTCAGCGGCCCGGCGGGACGGTGGGACGTGTTCTCCTGGTCCATGCGCCTGCTCCTTGCGCGCTAGATCTGTTGTGCCAGCCGTCGCGCCAGCAGCCAGCCGGGAACGGCGGAGACCGGGGCGCCCGGCAGCAGCAAGAGCCAGCCCAGCGGCTGGCCGTTGACGATCAGGTCCATGCCGATGCCCAGCATCATGCCGCCGACCAGGCATCCCATGACACCGGAGGCGATGCCCAGCCACAGAATCTCGCCGCGGTTGACCATCCGGGCGTGCTAGGCGGCGGCGGGCGGTTTGACAAGGCGGCGATGGTCCCCCTAGAACCCCGCCCTCACTGCCGGGAACGTGGACAGGCTTTCGGGGCCTGCGCCCGCCGCGCTCTGCGTGGCCTACCGGTGCAACAAGAGCCAGACGAAAGGGCAACGCGCACCATGACCAAGCGCGCCGAGAGCAAGTACAAGATCAACCGCCGCCTCGGGGTGAACCTGTGGGGGCGGCCGAAGTCGCCGGTCAACAAGCGCGACTACGGGCCCGGCCAGCACGGCCAGCGGCGCAAGAAGGCCACCGACTACGGCACCCAGCTGGCGGCCAAGCAGAAGCTGCGCAGCTACTACGGCAACATCAGCGAGAAGCAGTTCCGCCGCTATTACCAGGAGGCGGTGCGGGTGCGTGGCGACAGCTCGCAGCTGCTGATCGAGCTGCTGGAGCGCCGGCTCGACGCCGTGGTGTACCGTATGAAGTTCGCCATCACGCCGTTCGCGGCCCGGCAGTTCATCTCGCACGGGCACGTGCAGGTGAACGGGCGGCGGGTGAACATCGCATCATACCGGGTGAAGGACGGCGACACGATCGAGGTGAAGGAGAGGTCCAAGCAGCTCGCCATGGTGCTTGACGCTTCGCAGAGCACCGAACGCGACGTGCCGGAGTACCTGGAGGTGGATCACCGGGCGATGAAAGGCCGCTTCGCGCGAACCCCGAAGCTGACCGACGTGCCGTATCCGGTGCAGATGGAGCCCAACCTCGTGGTCGAATACTATTCGAGATAGGCGACGCCTCGACACCGACCACTACGTTGCCAGCATAGAATAGCGGGCCACATTGCGTACCATGGTGCGTTCGGCCAGGGCATGCGTCGCCTCCGGCCGGGCGGTGCGGCGCGCCAGTGCAAGCCACACTTCGCGATCCAATCGGCAGCGGGCATCGAGGAGCTCGAACGCCTCGTGCGTCAATTCCCGCCCCAGAGACGTGCGCAGCGCCGGATCCAGCCTCGGTGTCTCGTTGAGATGCCCGTAGTCGCAAGGCCGCGCCAGCCAAAGCCGCAGATTGGCGTTCAGGCAGGGATTCTCGACGATGTCGGCAAAGGCAAAAGTCTCGACTGCAGCCAGCGCGGCCGAAACGATACGGTGGTCCGCGCCTTCGTCGATGAAGCCATCCGCCGGAATGTCCGGGTGGGGCCACACGAGCATTCGCACCGCCATGTTGTCGGTATTGCCAGCGGCGGCGGGGTCGGAGAGGAAGGCCGATAGCGGCCTGCGGGCGGTCTTCACGACATCGGTCCAGCTCCCCCAGCCGCGCAGCTGCTCGTCCGTAAGGCCCCGCCAGAACAGCCAGTGCGACAACAGGCGCGAGCGAGGCTCACGCAGCACGGTCAGGAGCTGCACGCCGGGTCGCCGCGCGATCAGGGTCGAGCGCGCGATGTGACCGGTCACGAACGCCGCGCTCAGGTCCGGCAACCTGCCGTCGATGTAGATGTGGCGCAGCAGCTCGGGGCTGACCGTATCGAAGCCCCGAAAGCCACCGAACGCGGTCTCGTCGAAGCCCGGGGCGGGTTCATGTGCGTCGAGGCACTCCTGCAGCGCCGTCCGGAGCGACATACCCGATGTCTTGGGGACATGCATGAAGGCGAGCGGTCGACCCGGATCATAGCGTCGCTCCGGCCGCATAGCCGTGTCATGCCCGAAGCCGATACCCGTCGCCGTCCCCCTTGGACATGCCAACCACGGTCGGTTGGCGAGCTACCATCGCTGGTTGTAGCCCCTCGAGAGCCGACTCGACGTAAAGATGTTTTACAAACTGTAAACGCGGATCGTCCCGTGATCGGCGTGGCGTCGCCGCATTCCTGGTTTCCGCCCCGCTAGAAGCCCTCGCGGATCACATCGCGCGCGAAGTAGGACAGGATCAGGTCGGCGCCGGCGCGCTTGAACGCGCCCAGGGTCTCACGCACCACCACGTGCTCGTTCAGCGCCCCAGCCGCGGCGGCGAACTTGATCATCGCGTACTCGCCGCTCACCTGGTAGACCGCGATCGGCAGCAGGGTGCGCTCGCGCAGCCGCGCCAGCACGTCGAGATACGCCAGGCCCGGCTTCACCATCAGCATATCGGCGCCTTCGGCTTCATCCTGAGCGGACTCGCGCAGCGCCTCGCGGCCGTTCATGGGATCCATCTGGTAGGTCTTGCGGTCGCCCTTCAACTCGGACCCCGCCGCGACCCGGAACGGGCCGTAAAAGGCGGAGGCGAACTTGGTGGAATAGGCCATGATCGGCGTGTCGGGGTGTCCGGCCGCATCCAGCGCGTGGCGGATCGCCGCCACCTGGCCGTCCATCATCGCCGACGGCGCAATGATGTCGGCGCCCGCATCGGCCGCCACCACGGCCTGGCGCGCCAGGTTCTCGATCGTCGGGTCGTTCGCCACATGGTCGTGCTCGATCACGCCGCAATGGCCGTGGTCGGTGTACTCGCAGAAGCAGATGTCGGGAATCACCACCAGGCCCGGCGCAGCCCGCTTGGCGCGGCGCACCATGCGCGCCACCAGCCCGTCGCGGTTCCAGGCGTCGCTGCCGACCGCATCCTTGTGGTGCGAGATGCCGAACAGCATCAACGCCTTCACCCCGTCGCGCGCCATGGCCTCGACCACGTGCTCGATCTTGCGTTCGGGAATGCGCGAGACGCCGGGCATCTCGGCAATCGGCAGCGGATCGTCGATGCCCTCCTCGATGAAGATCGGCTGGATGAGGTCGTTGGCGGTGACCGCGGTCTCGCGCACCAGCGAGCGCAGCGCCTCGGACTGGCGGAAGCGGCGGAGACGGGTCGTGGGAAACAGCGGAGTCATAGGTGCCTCGGGTGGCCGGCGACAACCGCAAGTTTACTCCTGGGCGCGGTGGCGAGGCGAGAGGAAACCGCAGGGTCTGGCGGTTTGCTCGGACCGACGGTGAATGCCTCGCCGGCTGCAAGATACTTGTCCAGCCCATCGCGGACCGCCGGATCATCCTCGACGATCAGGACGGAACGCGCGACCGGCGTGATCCTACCCGCCATCCTTGAGGACAACGCAGTCTCCGGAGCGCGGCGCAGGCGCTGCGACGGCGGGTACGGTGCCCGTCCGTCGCAGGCCGCGCCGCGTATCGGTTCAGCGAGACCAGCCGCCTGTTATCGCCGCCTGCTCCTCCGTCCGCGACAGGCTGCGTCCCAACCGCCCAACGATGGCCGCCGCCGCCGTCCCGGTGGCGTGATCGTTCGCGACGTCGTGCCCGCGATCGTCGCCCGTCTCGCCAAGTCCGTGGCGTTCGCCCGCATCATGTGCGGCGTTGCCGGCGGCTGCACCAGCCGCAGCACTGGCGTTCGCGTTCCCGGGGCCGGAATTGGCCGAACCAGGGCCAGAATTCGCCGATCCACCGTGCCCCTGAGCGTCATCTCCCGATGGTCCGCCGTGCGCCGAGGCACCGCCACCATGTCCGCTCCCGTCATCGCTCGAGCCGGATGCACTGCCGGTGCCGCCGCCATGGCCTCCGCTGGAGCCCTGGGCGCCATGATCGCCGCCGCTGCTTCCACCACCGCCGTTGCCGCCACCACCGTTGCCGCCGCCACCGTTGCCGCCGCCACCGTTGCCGCCGCCACCGTTGCCGCCACCACCGCCGTTACCGCCGCCACCGCCGCCGTTACCGCCGCCGCCACCGTTGCCGCCGCCGCCGTTGCCGCCACCACCGCCGTTACCGCCGCCACCGCCGCCGTTACCGCCGCCGCCGTTGCCGCCACCACCGTTGCCGCCACCACCGTTGCCGCCGCCACCGCCGCCGCCGTTACCACCGCCGCCGCCGCCGCCGTTACCGCCGCCACCGCCACCGCCCCGCCGCCACCGCCGCTGTCGCCGTGGTCAGCATGGGCGGCCTGCAGCTGCAGTCCGCCGTGGGTGGCATCGAAGCGCCACGGCGCTGCGGTCATCGCCAGAGCGCAAGCACTCAGGGAAAGAGCGAACAGTGTCGCAGACCGCCGCCGCGACAGCGGGCGGGAGGTCTCGGGCGCCAGCCCGTTGGAATGTCGTTCCGTCGCCTGTAGCATCTCGGTGTGCTCCTCAATCACTGCGTTCCTCCGCGAGCGCCTTCCGTGAATAGCCATCGGGTCCTTGCCTGCCTCCGGTCCAGCCGGAGTGTGTCCGATGCCCACTCTCGCGCCCCTCAGCCAGAAGAACGGCCCAGACGACAAGCTATTCCCTCACCGAAATTGTGAGCTGCCGGCGAGAACGGACAAGATAGAGGCTGATCCTGGAATAGATCGAAGCGTCGCACGTCTTCCCCACCATGAAACGTCCAGCCGATGAGCAGATGCGATCGGGGATGGTGCTGCTCATGCCGCGGCTGCGTCGTTTCGCGCGCGCGCTGAGCGGCAGCTGGCACCAGGCCGACGACCTGGTGCAGGACACCATCGTCCGAGCGATAAGCGCCTGGAACGACGCGGAGCGCCTGAACCACATGGAAGGCTGGCTGCTTCGCATCATGCGCAATGCCTGGATCGATATGCAGAGGGCCAGGAGAGTACGGTTGGATTACGCCGAGGACCTCCGCATGCGATCGCGTCCGGACACCAACGCCGAGGACGCCACCGTGGCCAGGCTCACACTCGGCGCGGTCGATGCGGCGATGCGTTCGCTGCCGGAGGACCAGCGGACCGTCCTGCTGCTGGTCTGCGTGGAGGAGTTCTCCTACGCACAGACCGCCGCGGTGCTGGACATCCCCGTCGGCACCGTCATGAGCCGCCTGGCGCGCGGCCGCGCCACGCTCCGCGAACTGCTGCACGAGCCGGCGTCCAGCCGGCCACAGCACGCCGCAACAGCCATTGGATCCGCACGATGAGACAGTACGACGACGAGACCCTCGGCGCCTATATCGACGGCGAACTGGATGGCGCCACGGCCACGGCACTGGAAGCCGATCTCGGCTCGGATGCGGTTCTGCGCGGACGCCTGGCGGACCTGCGCGCGATCAACGCGGCGGTCCGCCAGTGGTCCGTCGGACTGGTGACCCAGCAGGAGACCGTGTGGCCGTCCGCCCCGGCGCCGGACCGCCGCGGCATCCGCCGCCGTCCCACCCTGTTCGCCTCCCGGCCGCTGTGGTCGCATGCGCTGGCAGCCTGCCTCGCGCTCGTGTTCGGCGTGGGGATCGGCCAGTTCGTGGACATCTCGCCCCGCCAGCACGGCGGCGGGTCGGACGAGGCGGTCCAGCGCCTGCTGCAGGCCGCGCTCGAGCACAGCCTGAGCGGACAGCCGGTCTCCTGGACCGACGCGGCCGCGCACCGTAGTGTCACGGTAGAACCAATCCGCACCTTCCGTGCCACCGATACGTTCTGCCGCGAGTACCGGGAGACGATGGGCGGCGCGAAAGCCAGCGAAAGGACGATGTATGGCCTCGCCTGCCGCGACCACGGCGGAACATGGAACGTCGAGTACACCATGGCGCCCGGCGCCCGGTCGCTGCTGGTCAGCCAGTAGTCCGCTCCGCCGGCGCTGTCTGGCGCTGACCGCGGCGCTGGCCCTGGCCGGCTGCACGGATCTGTCGGCAAACGCGGCGCTGGCGCCGGCCGCCCTGCCGGTCTACGCCGTCGGCGATTCCTACAGCTTCGACGACGGACGGATGGAACGCGTCGTCGGAACGGCGCCGAGCGCCGTGCGATGGCAGGGCGACGCAGGGTTTGCGTTCACCACGACGGAGAACGTGCTCCTGCCCCGCATCGAGTGGAGCGATTTGCAGGTGCGGGGCGCGCGGACCATGGCGGTGGCGCGGAATGCGCTGTTCCCGCTGGCGCCGGGCAGAACCGTCGCGTTCCAGGCGACGCGCCGCACGGTCGAGGGCACCGGCCGCTCCGCCGATGAGGTCGCCGAATCCTGGCAATGCCGCGTGGACGGCACGGAGCGCGTGGCGACAAAGGCCGGCGATTTCGACACGTTCCGCGTGGTCTGCTCGATGCGCACGGTGCCACCTGGTCCCGGGCTGACGCGCACGTTCTTCTATGCGCCAGCGATCGCCTACTACGTGCGCCGCGATGACCGCACCGGGTCGGGAACGACCAGCACCATCACACTGACTGGCTACACGACGGCGGATCCGCCCCTGACGGCACAGGCCGGACAGGCGCGCGACGCCGCACGACGATCCGCGCTGGAGACGCTCCCGAGCGGCCAGGCGCAGCCGTGGCAGGACCCTGCGTCCGGCGCGAACGGGACGGTGCGCCCGATCAGCACCGCGAAGTCGCCGAAATACGGCTGGTGCCGCGCCTACCAGGAGACGGTCGAGGCCAGTACGCGCCTCTACCGCTCGGAGCGCGTCGCCTGCCGCACCGCCGGCGGCAACTGGCAGACGGTCAGCGGCTGAGGTCTGCGACGAAACGCCCTGCGATCCGATTTCCAGCATGCATGACGCCAGGCTGCGTCCGCTGACGGCAGCGCTGCTCACTCATGCTGCCGGACCAGCCACCGTTCAGCCCTTGGCGTGCCGGCCCGCCGACCGCCCGGCGATCCGCCCGAACACCGAGCCCGACATCAGCCCCGCGCCGCCCAGGTAGTTCTGGTAGAACACACCGCCCACCAGTTCGCCGCCGGCGAACAGGCCGGGGATGACGCGGCCGGTGGTGTCCTCCACCGCGCCGTCCGTGGTGATCTTGAGGCCGCCGAAGCTGAAGGTGATGCCGCAGGTCACCGCGTAGCCATGGAACGGCGGCTCGTCGATCGGCAGCGCCCAATTCGACTTCGGCGGCGCGATGCCCTTGGTGGCCTTGCCGTCAAGGATTGCCGGGTTGTACTCGCCCGGCTGGCACGCCGCGTTGAATTCCTTCACCGTCCTCACCAGCCCGTCCGGGCTGATCTCCAGCTTCTGCGCCAGCTCCTCCAGCGTGTTCGCCTCCGCCTTGGTCACCTGGCGGATGCGGTACTCGTCGCGCGTCAGATGGTTGGTCTTGTTGTCGAAGATCTGCACCGCCATGCGCTGCGGCTGCTTCATCACCTCGCGGCCGTACTTCGCGTAGGTGTGGTTGCGGAAGTCGGCACCCTCGTCGACGAAGCGCTCGCCGTCTGCGTTGACGATGATGCCGATCGGGTAGGAGTGCTTCTGGTAGTTGTCCAGTACCACGCGGTCGCCGAACGGCGGCGCGCTAAGGTCCCACTGCACCGCGTGACAGGTGGACCAGCCGCCGAACGCCGCCGCGCCGATCTCCAGCGCTGCCTTGATGCCGTCGCCGGTGTTGTGCCGCGTGCCGCGCACCCGCGCCATCTCCCAACCCGGGCCGTAGTACCGCACGCGCATCTCGGGATCCGCCTCGAAGCCGCCGCAGGCGAGCACCACCGAACGGGCAGAGATGTCCTCGTAGCCGTCGGGGCCGAACACAGTGACCCCAGTGACCTCGCCCTTGCGGTTCTGGATCAGCCTGCGCAGCCCGGTGTCGTAGCGCACCGGGATGCCGTGGCGTTCGGCCGACTTGAACAGGAAATCGACCAGGCCCCAGCCGCCGCCCACCGCCTCCACCGCCATGCCGCCGAAGAAGTGCTGGATGCCGTTCACCAGATACGACTGACGCTTGAACATCGGGATCCAGCGCACGCCCTTCTCGCGCATCCACACCACCGTCTCGCGCGAGCGGTTCACCAGCAGGTCGGCCAGCTCCGGCTCGGACAGGTTCTCGGTGACCTTCATCAGATCGTCCATGTAGATCTCCGCCGTGAACGGCGGGATGTACATCTGCTTCGCTTCGGCATCCGACAGATCGACCAGCACGTCCTTGCGCAGGTCGTCCACGCCGTGGTGCACGAAGCGGAAGCCGCCGGCGGTGAAGGTGGAGTTGCCGCCCCGCTCCTCCTCGTTCGACTTCTCCAGTACCAGCACCCTGGCGCCCTGCTCCTGGGCGGACAGTGCGGCGCACAGCGCGGCGTTGCCCGCGCCAACCACGATCACGTCATACGGGCCGGCATCAGCCATCGGGGCCTCCTGATCCTTCGCCGGTCTCCTTACGAACGGTTGCCCGGACGCGCAAGGCGTCGCACAATTTAGCCATGAGCATCGCGGCGCAGCGTCCGATGACGATCGAGGACTTCCTGGCCTGCGAGGAGCACCAGGAGCCGCAGTCGGAATTCGATGGCTTCACGCCAGTCGCAATGACTGTCGGAACCCGCGGCCACTCGGCGAATCAAGGCAATATCAGCATCGCCCTGGGAACGCGTCTGCTCGGCAAGACCTGCGAGGTGTTTACGAGTGACCTGAAGATGCAGGCCGCCGGGTCGATCCGCTACCCGGATGCATTCGTCGCGCGCTGTACTCCCCGGGCGACGCACGTCATCGTGAAGAACCAGGAATACCGCGACACGCCATCCATCCAGTGTTACGCGATCCTGGAGCAGGAATTCATCGGCGCGACAGTTTTCGAGCGGCTCGGTGAGGACTGGATGGGGCATGTCCTCGGCGCCGACGAGGTGCTCACAATGCCCGAGATCGGCATCGAAATGCCGCTAAGGGAACTCTGCGAAGGCGTGGATTTCGCGGCCGCAGGAGGAGTCTGAATGGACGAAGAAACCCCACACGCCTGGCACGGCATCGTGTGCGACGTGCTGAAGCGGCACCAGGTGAAGCTGGTCGCCTACGTGCCGGACAACGTGCTGCGCCCATTGATCGACGCGATGCACGCCGACCCGTTCTTCACCGCGTTCTCCTGCGCGCGCGAGGAAGAGGCGGTGGGGATCGTCTCGGGCGCCTGGATGGGCGGGCTGCGCGGCATCGTGCTGATGCAGACCTCGGGCTTCGCCACGCTGCCTAATGCGATCGCCTCGCTGGCGGTGCCGTTCCAGATTCCGGTGCTGATGCTGGTGTCGGAACGCGGCACGCTGGGCGAATTCAACATCGGCCAGTCGTTGGTGGCACGCACGATGCGCCCGGTGCTCGAGGCACTCGCCGTGGAGCACCACACCATGACGCGCCTCGACGAGGTGGAGTTCATCGTCGATCGCAGCATCACCCAGGCGGTCGCCACCCAGGCGCCGTGCGTGTTCATCCTCTCGCCGCTGCTGACCGGCGGCAAGGTCTTCGCGAAGTGAGCGCAGCAATGTCATTCGCAGCGAACCATCCGGCGAGGCGCGACCAGGCGAAGGTGATGAACCGGTTCGACATCACCAAACGCATGGTGACGCGCCTGAAGCACGACGAGGCGGTGATCGGCGGTATCGGCTACACCAACTTCGACCTGTGGGCAGCGGGACAGCGGCCGCAGAACTTCTACATGCTGGGCAGCATGGGCCTCGCAGTGCCGATCGCACTCGGCGTGGCGCTGGCGCAGCCGGCCAGGAAGGTGATCGCGCTGGAAGGCGACGGCTCGATCCTGATGCAGCTGGGCTCGCTCGCCACCGTGGCCGCACGGAAACAGCAGAACCTGGCAATCGTCATCATGGACAACGGCACCTACCAGATCACCGGCGGCCAGCCTACGTCCACGGAGCTGGGTGCCGACATCGTCGCCATGGCGCGCGGGGCCGGGATCGCGCAAAGCGCCTGGGCGGCCGACGAAGGCGCGTTCGAGGAACTTGTCGAACTGTCGCTGCGCGAGGATGGCCCTTGGCTGATCGGCTGCCGCATCGACAAGGAGAAGCCGGCCGACACCACCGAGCGCGACCCGCCGCGCATCCGCGACCAATTCATGCGCGGCCTGGGCGTGAAGCGGTAGCTACGCAGCGGCGGCACCGACACTCCGGCCGATCGACGCCAGCGCCTGGTCGACGCGCCGCAGCACCACCTCGTCCTGACGGAACGCCAGCACCAGCACGCCGTCCTGCATGCGCACCACGCGAGCGGCCGCCTCCGCACCCGCACCGGGCAGTTCCAGCGAGACCTCGGTGCCGACATCGGCGCGCAGGTCGCAGCGCAGACTGATGCCGCCGCGCGAAATGTCGTGGATCTCCACGCGCAGTTCCGGCCGCCCCTGCATCCGCAGCACCGCCTGCGCGCCGTTGCCTGCAACCCGCTCGTAGCGACGACGATCCTCCCCGTCGGTGCTGGCCATCGCGCTGAGGAACTGGGTCACCTCGCCGCGCATCGTATCGGCGTCGCGGCCGACCGTGCCGGCACCCTCCAGCACCTTGGCGCTCGCTGCGTCGGTCTGCTCGGAGATCGACGACACCTCCTGCATCGCCTGCGTCGCGTCCTGCGTTGCCATCGACACCGACTGGACGCTTGCGGCGATCTCGCGCGTCGCCACGGCCTGCTGCTCGACGGCGGCAGCGATTGCCGTGGCCACCTCGTTCACCTCGCCGATTGCGGCACTGACGTCGCGCACCGCGCCCACGGCATCGCCGGTCGAGGCGCGGATTGCGGCGATCTGCGTGGCGATCTCCTCGGTCGCCTTGGCGGTCTGAGTCGCCAGCGCCTTCACCTCGCCGGCCACGACAGCGAATCCCTTGCCCGCCTCGCCGGCCCGCGCCGCTTCGATCGTCGCGTTCAGCGCCAGCAGGTTGGTCCGGCTGGCGATGTCGGTGATCAGCTTCACCACATCGCCCACGCGGTCCGCCGCCTCGGCCATGCCGCCGACCTTGGCGTCGGTGACGTTGGCACGCTTGACCGCCGCGCCCGCCGCGTGTGTCGCACGGCCGACCTGCTGGCTGATCTCGTTGATGCTGGACGACATCTGTTCGGCCGCCGCCGAGACTGCGCCGAGATTGGCCGACGAACGGGACGCACCGTCCGCGGCGCGGGCCGCGCTGTCGCGCGTCCGATGCGCGGCCTCCGTCATCTGCGCCGCAGTCGCGCGCATCGCCTCCGCCGACCGAGCGAGGCTCGCCATCACGCCGGCAGCCGAAGTGCCGAATTCCTGCGTGTAGCGATCCATCGCGGCCTGGCGCCGGGCCTTCGCTGCGCTCTCCTTGTCGGCATCGGCTCTCAGGCGCTGCGCCTCCTGCGCATTGGTCCTGAAAACCAGCATCGCCTGCGCCATCTGGCCGACCTCGTCCCTGCGGTCGGTGGCCGGAATCTCCGCGGCCAGGTCGCCTTCGGCGAGCCGGCGCATCGCTGCGGTCATGGCCACGATCGGGCGGGCAATCAGTCGTCCCACCAAGGTGCTCGCCGCTATCGAAGCCAGCACCGCAATGACCGCGCAAACCAGGGTGGTCAGGCGACGCGCGCTCATCAGACCGGCCATTTGCTTATCGAAGGCATCGTCGATCTCCACCGCCGTGGCGACCAAACCCGAAACCTTCCCTTCCGCCGCTGCGAACTTCTGTTCGGCGTCGGTCATGAACATCGTGGCGTTGAAGGCGTCCTCCTCGACGAAGGAAGCGGCCTGAAGCGCGGCGGCGGCATAATCCTCGACGGCCTTGACCGCATCGCTGACGATCTGTCCGTCGACCACCAGGCCTGCGGTGTCGAGCTTGGCCAGCTTCTGACGAGCCCGACCGATGGCTGTCGTCGCCTCGCTCTTCGCCGCCCGGACGAGTCCGACCTCGACATTCTGGGCCTTCATGTTGATCGAGCGATACAGTGCCGCCTGGCCGCGTGCGAGTTCGATCCAGGCGTCACGCCCCTGGTTCATAAGCTCAGTCGACTTGCCCTGCGTATCGTTCGCCGCCTGGAAGGCGGAGAAGCTGGAGACGGCGAGGCCAGCCATGCCAACGACCACGAGCGCGCCGAGTACCAGTCGAGATCAGCGACTTTCCGGTGATCGGAAGATTGTTCAACAGCTTCATGGCGCAGCCTCGCCGCTGGATTGAATCACTTCGCGTAGGCGCCGACACCGACGATGTACTCGCCGACGCGCACCTGGTACGAGGTCTTCGCCTCCACCGCCTTGGTCGCTGGATTCTGCCACTTGTAGTCGATCCAGGCGGATTCCTTGATTGCCTGGACGTCGCGATTGAACGGCTTGCCATCAACGTCCTTCAGGTCGATGACGGACTTGCCGATCAGCCCGCCGTTGGTGCCGTGCGCCACCATCACGCCCTTGGAATCCTGCACCGTGACGTAGAGATCGCGGTCGTGCCACGGGCCGTCCTTGGCGTCGAACTCCGCGAACGCCTTCTCGGGTCCGACAGACTTCAGGTATTCGGCCGCCTTGGTCGCCATCGCCTTGGCGTCGTCGGGTGAAGCCAGGCCGGCGGCGTGGGCGACCGGGGCGAACAGCAACGCAGCCGTCAATGGCAGGCAGGCCAGGATCGCTTTCATCAGGAACCTCTTCGTTTCGGACACGTGGATTACCTCACGCACGGGTTAAGACTTGCTTGACGCCTCATGCCGCCGCCGCTCTCGTGTTGCCGCCGATCTGCTCCAGTGCCGCATCGATCGAGCGCAGCATCGCCTGCTCCTGGCGGAAGGCCAGCACCAGCAGGCCTCGCTCGGCGCGCACCACCCGCGCCGACACCGCTGCATTGGTGCCGGGCAGCTCTACCTGCACCTCGGTTCCGGCCGGCGCCGACCAGTCGCACCGCACTGCCACGCCGCCGCGCGAGATGTCGGTGATCGTCGCCCTGATCGCGTCGCGTCCCGCCATGCGCAGCGTCGCTGCCGCACCGTGGCCGTCGATACGTTCGTAGCGGCGACGGTCCTCTTCGTCGGTCTTCGCCATCGCCTGCAGGAACAGCGACAACTCGGTTCGCAGCACATCGGCCGTCTTGCCCACCTCACCGGCGTTCTGCAGCACGCTCTGGCTGGATGCCTCGGCAGTCTCCGAGACCGACGCCACGTCCTGCATGGCCTGGGACGCCTGCTGCGTCGCCTCGGTGACGGTCTGCACGCTGGCGGCGATCTCGCGCGTCGTCGCCGACTGCTCCTCGACCGCGGCGGCGATCGCCGCAGCCACCTCGCTCACCTGGCCGATCGCCGTGCTTACCTCGTGCACCGCGCTCACCGCCTCGCTGGTGGCGCCACGGATGGCACCGATCTGCGAGGCGATCTCCTCGGTCGCCTTGGCGGTCTGCGCGGCGAGCGCCTTCACCTCGCCGGCGACGACAGCAAAGCCCTTGCCCGCCTCGCCGGCCCGCGCCGCCTCGATGGTGGCGTTGAGCGCCAGCAGGTTGGTCTGCCCGGCGATGTCGGAAATCAGCCGCACCACATCACCCACACGCTCGGCCGCGGTCGCCATGCCGCCCACCTTCGCATCGGTCACCGACGCCCGCTCCACCGCCTCCTGCGCGGCACGCGTCGCCCGCGCGACCTGCGCGCTGATCTCGTGGATCGAGGCCGACATCTCTTCGGCCGCCGCCGCCACCGAGCCCAGGTTCTGCGCCGAGGTCGCCGCGTTCGCCGCGGTCTGCGCCGCGGTGTCGCGCGTCTGCCGCGCCGCCTGCGCCATGTTGTCGGCCGTCTTGCGCATGGTGTCCGCGGAGCCCTCCAGCATGACCATCACGCCGGACGCGGAAGCGCCGAAGTCCTGCGTGCACTGGTCCATCGCCGTCTGCCGCCGGTCCTTCGCGGCGCGCACGCGCTGTGCCTCGCCTTCGAGCCGGCGCGCCTCCTGCGCGTTCTGCCGGAACACCTTCATCGCCTGCGCCATCCGCCCGACCTCGTCGGTGCGATCAAGCGCCGGGATCTCGGCCTCGAGGTCACCGGACGCCAGCCGGTGCATCGCCTCGGTGATGCGCAGCACCGGGCGCGAGACGCCACCGCCGATCAGCCACGCCACCGCGAACCCGAGCACCAGGCCGCCTGCCGCCAACGCGATCAGCAGGTTCTGGGTCGCGCCGATCGCATCCAGCGTGGCCGCTTCGATGGCCTGCTGCTCAGCGGTTCCCAACTCCTTCACCGCGGCCGCCGCGTTCGCCAGCTTCTCGGCTTCCGGCTTCATGGCAACGCTGACCCTCTCGTCCAGCCTTGCCTTCAGTTGCAGGCCTTCGCGGTAGGCCTTCTCGTAGTCCGCCACGTGCCCACGCAGGGTGTCGAACGCCGGTCTGTTGCCGGAACCCGCTGTCGCCGCATCGAGCATCGCCATGAGCTTGGTCAGGTCGGCCTGCGCCAGCGTCACCTTCTTTGCAGCGGCGTCGTCCCGCTGCCGGTCGATGACCTTGCCGGAGTTGAGGCGAAGCAGCATCAGCGACTGCTGCGCCTGCTGTGCAATGCGCGTCAGCTCCACATTCTCGCTCCGCGCGGCATTGGCAATCAGCGCGTCGAAGTCGGCGCGTGCGGCGGTACCGATCGGATCCAACGAGACGGCCACCAGCTTGTCGAGGTCGCGCCGCAGCCCGAATGCCGTATTCATCCCCTTGCGGTAGTCGGCAAACTGCGCGGCGATCTCCTCCATGCGACGGTGCCGCTCGGGGTTGCGCGTGATGGCAACTCCCTTGGCGATACCCTTCTCCACCTGTTCGGCCCCGGTCTCGGCGGCCGTCGCTTCGTCGGGATTGCCAGTGATGGCGAACTCGCGCACATGCCGGCGCAATTCCGAGAAGTCCTGATTGATGTCGCGGCTGGCGGTCACGACGCCGACGCGCTGCACGTAGTCCTGCAGCAAGTCTGCGACGCCGAGGAAGCGATAGTAGCCGATGCCCGCCACCGCCAGCAGGATGGCCAGCACGCAGGCAAAGCCGGCAAGCAGCTTGGTCTTGATCGACCACGTAGCGATCGAACGTACGATTTGTCGCATTGGGCATCCTCGCGCAAAGACCTCGACGAGACCGCGCCTGTCGAGGACGATGCCGCGCACGATCGGGCAAGCTACTGAAGATTTCGCTAAGTGCGCGCGGTCCCTGCCATGCGGATGCACTTTCGCATCACCGACGGCAGCGCTTCCTGCGCCAGCGCGGCGATCGGGCGGGCGAAGCCCGGCGCCTCGATGCGCGGGACCATGGCGGCGAACAGGTCGATGTTGAGCTCGAAATGAGTGAAGCCATGGCGTACCTGGCCCGCCGGCCGCCATTCAGCCCGCATGGGCGCCAGGGACAGCGCCTCTTCCGGCTGCCACCGCGCCGCACGCCACGCCGTTCCGGGCAGTTCGGTCATGCCGCCGAGCAAGCCCTCGGGCGGGCGTCGGCGCAACAGCACATTGCCGGCGGCGTCGGTGAGCCAGAAGTGCACCCCGTGCCGCAGCGGCCGTTGGCGCCGCGCCGCCTTGCGCGGCAGGTCGGCGGCGATGCCGGCGCGGCGACCGGCGCACGCCGCCGTCCACGGACAGAGCGCGCAGGCCGGCCTCGCCGGCGTGCACACGGTGGCGCCGAGGTCGAACAATGCCTGGGCGAAGTCGGAGGGTCGTGCCCGGGCAGCCGGATCGCGACCCAGCTGCTCCGCCAGTCCGCGCAGCGATGGCCTGGTGTGCGGCAACGCCTCCGTCACCGCGAACAGCCGCGCCACGACGCGCTCTACATTGCCGTCCACCGGCACCATCGGCGCATCGAAGGCGATCGCGGCGACCGCCGCAGCGGTATACTCGCCGATGCCCGGCAGCGCGCGCAGATCCGCCGGATCACGCGGGAATCCACCTGCCGCGACCACCGCCCGGGCGCAGGCGTGCAGGTTGCGCGCGCGGGCGTAGTAACCGAGGCCGGCCCAGGCGGCGAGCACGTCCTCGAGCGGGGCGGCGGCCAACGCCTGCACCGTCGGGAACCGCCTGAGAAATCTTTCATAGTACGGTATCGTCGCCGTAACGGTGGTCTGCTGCAGCATGATCTCGCTGAGCCAGACGTGGTAAGGCTCGGGCGTCTCGCCCGGGCCGGACCGCCAGGGCAGCGACCGGCGATGCCGATCGTACCAGGTGAGGAGAGCGGTGGCGGAAAAACTCACAGACGGCGGTATGGCCAGCGACGAACGGCATGTCTATGGGCCGCGGCCCATCGGCGCGCTGGTGCCACGGCTGGCCCGGCCCGCCTTCCGCCGACGCGCGCCGGCGACGGCCCAGGTACTGGCGGACTGGCCGGCGATCGTCGGGCCGGCGATCGCGGCAGTGACCGTGCCGCGGCGGCTGGCGGCCGGCACGCTCACCATCGCCTGCAGCGGACCCATCGCCATGGAGTTGCAGCACCTGTCCGGCGAGGTGATCGCGCGCATCAACGGCCATCTCGGCACGCCGGCCGTGACCGCGCTGCGCTTCGTGCAGACCCTGGAGGCACCCCCGGTGCGCGCGCCGGCTCAGGCAACGGTCAGCCCGGCACAGCAGGCAGCAGTGTCCGCCGCCGTCGCCCTGGTCCCCGAGGGCAATCTGCGCGATGCGCTGGCCGCGCTGGGCCACGCCCTGCTCACGTCCCCCAACCGATCGAGGTAAACCATGATCCTGACCCGCCGTTCCGCCCTGGCCGCCGCCAGCGGCGTCGCAGCCTTTGCCGTCGGAGGCCCGAGCCGCATCGCGCCCGCACGGGCGCAGACCACCGCCCCCGACCCGGAGGAAGGCCGCAAGGCCGAACGCTCGCTGGGCGATCCCGCGGCCAAGGTGACGGTGCAGGAGTTCTTCTCGCTGACCTGCACCCACTGCGCCGCCTTTGCCCGCACCACGATGGTCGACATCGAGAAGGACCTGATCGAGCCGGGGAAGGTCCGCTTCGTCTTTCACGACTTCCCGCTGGACCAGGTGGCGCTGAGCGCCGCCGTGGTCGCGCGCTCTCTGCCGCCGGCGCAGTACTACCCGTTCGTCAAGGCGCTGTTTGCCACTCAGGACCGCTGGGCCTTCGCGCGCAACGCCAACAGCACCGAGGAGATCTGGAAGCTGGCGGCGCTGGCCGGCATGAACCGGGCGACGTTCGACAAGGCACTCGCCGACACCAACCTGCGGGACTGGATCCTCCAGCAGCAGCAGGCCGACCGGGACAAATGGCAGATCGACTCGACTCCGAGTTTCGTGATCAACGGTCAGAAGTACGCTGGCGAGATGAACTACGAAGCGTTCCGCAAGCTGCTGCCACAGGTGTAGCCGGGCAGCCTGCCGGAGCGCTGGGTACCTACGGGATCCAGGGGCAGACATGGCAGTGCTGCGCAGGGAACTACTCTACCTGGCTATCGCCCCGCCGTTGCTGGCGGCCGCCGAGGACGCGGTCAGGGGCGAGCGCAGCATGGGCAGCGACAAGGCGCGGCAGACCGCGGTCGAGTGCTTTTCACTAAGCTGCCCGCACTGCGCCGAGTTCGCCCTGAAGTCGCTGCCGGAGATCCGGACGCGTTTCGTCGTCCCTGGCCGGCTGCGCTGGGTGTTCTACGACTTCCCGACCGACAAGGCGGCGCTCCAAGCTGCCATGGTCGCACGCTACCTGCCGGTCGAGCGCTACCCGAGGTTCATCGACACGTTGTTCGAGAACCAGGACCGCTGGGTGTTCGGCGCCGGCAGCGTGGCCGATTCGCTCTGGCCGCTGGCGGGCGACGCCGGAATGGACCGTCCCACCTTCGACCGTGCGCTCGATGACGCCGGACTGCAGGACTGGATCGTGCAGCGGGCGCTGACCGCCGAACAGCGCTGGCGCGTGACTGCAACACCCAGCTTCATCATTGACGGCAAGCTCCATTCGGGTGCTATGTCGCCCGGGCAATTTGCTACAATTCTAGGAAGTTAGCGAAAGGGTCTCAGTTGTCCGTCCGCTTCAGCCGCATGCAAATCGCCGGCTTCAAGAGCTTCGCCGAACCGGTCAGTCTGGAGATCCATCCGGGGCTCACCGGGATTGTCGGGCCGAATGGCTGTGGCAAGTCGAACGTGGTCGAAGCGCTGCGCTGGGCGATGGGCGAGCAGAGCACCCGCTCGCTGCGCGCCGGTGAGATGGACGACGTGATCTTCGCCGGCACCGCCGGGCGTCCGTCACGCAACCTGGCCGAGGTGACGCTGACGCTGGACGACACGGCGGGCGCCGTGCCGCCGCCGTTCCACGAACAGGCGGAACTGGAGGTGGTGCGGCGGATCGAGCGCGGCGCCGGCAGTGCATACCGGGTGAACGGCAAGGAGGTGCGCGCGCGGGACGTGCAAACGCTGTTCGCCGACCTGGCGACCGGCGCGCATGCCTCGGGCATGGTGAGCCAGGGACGCGTCGGCACCCTGGTGACCGCGAAACCTGAGGATCGCCGCGCCGTGCTCGAGGAAGCCGCAGGAATCACCGGCCTGCATGCGCGGCGGCACGAAGCGGAGCTCAAGCTGCGGGCCGCCGAGGCGAACCTGGCGCGGGCCGACGACCTGCGCGGCCAGCTCGAGGTGCAGCTTGGGCGCGCTGAAGCGCCAGGCGCGGCAGGCGAGCCGCTACCGCAACATCTCCGGCGCGATCCGGCAGGCGGAGGCGGAGCTCCTGGCGATCCAGCGGGCCGCCGCCGATGCCATGCGGTCGGAGGCGGAGGCTGCGCTGCACACGGCGCGGCTCGCCGTCGCCTCTGCCACCGAGGCCGCGACCCGGGCCGCACGGCAGGCGACGGAGACAGCCGCGGCGCTGCCCCCGCTGCGCGCCGCCGAGTCGGATTCGCGCACGGCGCTGGAGCGCCACCGCGTGGCGCAGGAGCAGATCGCCGCCGAGGAGGCGCGCGCTCAGGCGGCGCTGGCGGACGCCGGCACCCGGTTGGCCCAGCTTGGGAACGACCTGGCGCACGCGGAACAGCTCAGGGCGGATTCCCAGGCGGCCAGGTCGCGGCTTGCGGCGGAAGATTCCGCCCTTGCGGAGGCCGAGAGCGGGCACGCACAGCGCGCGCAGACGGCTGAAGCTGGCGCCGCCCAGGCAACCGACGCCGTCCGCCTCGCCGAGGCGGCGGCGAATCGCGCGACCGAGGCGGCGGCGGAAGCCGGCGCCCGCGCCCAGGCCGTGACCCGGCGGCTGGCCGAGTGCGAGCAGCGCCTGCGGCGACTGGAGGAGCAGTTCGGCCAGGTCCGGGTCGAGCGGGACCGGGTGGCGGAGCGGTCGGTCGATCCGGCGGCGCTCGCGGCGGCGGGCGCGGAGGAGTCGGCTGCGGAGGCCACGCTGGCGGCGGCAAACGCGGCATTGGCCGCGGCCGAACAGGTGAGGACGGAGACCGGACCGGCGCTGGCGGCGGCGCGGGAGCGGCAGTCAGCGGCGGACAGCGCGCTCGCCCGGCTGAGCGCCGAGGCCGACGCGCTGGCCGAAGTACTGGCGGTGAAGGACGGCGAGCAGTGGCCGCCAATGGTCGATGCGCTGAGCGTCCCACCAGGCCTCGAGACGGCGCTGGGCGCGGCGTTGGGCGAGGAGCTGTCGTCCGCCTCGGACCGCGAGGCGGCCCGGCACTGGCGGCAACTGCCGGCATTCGACCCTGCTCCCAAACTGCCCGGCAGCGTCACGCCGTTCGCCGCCCTGGTACAGGCGCCACCGGCACTCGCCCGGGTGTTGTCGCAGACCGGGCTGGTCGAGGACGAGTCGGACGGCGAAGCACTCCAGTCCGGACTGGCCGCGGGGCAGGTACTGGTGTCGCGCGCCGGTGCCGTGTGGCGCTGGGATGGCTACACGATTCGGGCGGGCACGCCGACGGCGGCCGCAGTCCGCCTGCAGCAGCGCAACCGGTTGTCGCTGCTGCAGCGCGATCGTGCCATGGCGCGCGACGAGGCGACGGCCGTGGCGCAGCTACGGACCACGGCTGCCGACGCCGACCAGGCCGCCATGGCGGCGGAGACGCAGGCGCGATCCGGACGGGCGGGGGCCGAGCAGCGCCTGCAGCGCGCACGCGCGGCGCACCAGCACCTGCGGGCGCAGTCAGCGGAGACCGAGGCGCGGCTGGCGACGATCGACACCAGGATCGAGCACCTGACCGTCGAGCGCGACGAGGCTGCCGGCGCCCTGCGGAACGCGCGTGAGGCGCAGTCCGCGCTGCCCGACCTGGAGGCGCTGCGGGCCGCGGTCGAGGCGGCGCGTGCCGAGCTGGCCGCCGCCCGTTCGGCCGAGGCGACCGCCCGGACGGCGCAGGAGACGCTGGCCCGCGAGCACGCGGTGCGGACGGCGCGGCGAGTGGCGATCGCCGGCGAATGCGCCGACTGGACGCAGCGCGCGGTCGAGGCCGAGCGGCGGGTCCTCGACCTGACCGAACGGCGGACGGCGGCGCAGGCAGAGCACGCGGAGCTGGAAGCCGCGCCGGCACGGATCGCGGCCAGACGCGCCAGCGCCCTCGATGCGCTGGAGGCAGCAGAGGCGCATCATCGCGGCGCCGCCGACCGTCTGGCGGAGACGGTGCGGGACGCCGAGGCAGCGGATCGGTCGGCGCGCGCCGCGGACACCTCGCTCGGGCGCGCGCGCGAGGAGGCGGTGCGCGCGGAGGGTGTCGCGGCCCAGGCGGAGCAGACCTGGAGCGCGATGGCGGAGCGCATCGCCGAGCGGCTGGGCGCCAGCCCGGCGATGCCCGATCCACCGGCGGAGGTCACGCCCGAGGTGGAGGACAAGGCGCGTCGCCGGCTCGAGCGCCTGCTGAAGGAGCGCGAGGAGATGGGGCCGGTCAACCTGCGCGCCGACGTCGAGGCCGAGGCGGTCGAAAAGCAGATCGCCGGCATCACGGCCGAACGCGAGGAGCTGACCACCGCGATCGCCAAGCTGCGCGGCTCGATCGGCCACCTGAACCGCGAGGGGCGCGAGCGGCTCGGCGCGATGTTCGAGCAGATCGACCGCAACTTCCAGGCGCTGTTCACCCGCATGTTCGGCGGCGGCAAGGCGCACCTGGCGCTGGTCGGCTCGGACGACCCGCTGGAGGCCGGGCTGGAGATCTACGCCCAGCCGCCGGGCAAGAAGCTCGCCACACTGTCGCTGCTGTCGGGCGGCGAGCAGGCGCTGACCGCGCTGTCGCTGATCTTCGCGGTGTTCCGCTGCAACCCGGCACCGGTCTGCGTGCTGGACGAAGTGGACGCGCCGCTGGACGACGCGAATGTCGAGCGGTTCTGCACCCTGATGGAGGACGTGGTGCGGGAGACCGAGACGCGCTTCCTGGTGGTGACGCACCACCCGCTGACGATGGCGCGGATGGACCGGCTGTATGGCGTGACGATGCAGGAGCGCGGCGTGTCGCGGCTGCTGTCGGTCGATCTGGCCGCGGGCGGCGGAGATGGCGGAAGCGCCACGGCTGGCGGCGGAATGAGGCCGGCAACAATCCCGATTGCGGCGGACAATCGGGCCGACCTAGAGTCGCCGCATGGGACAGCCAGCCGCTCGCATAGCCGACATGCATGTGTGCCCGATGGTGACGGGCATCGTGCCGCATGTCGGTGGTCCGATCCTGCCGCCTGGCGGGATCACGGCGCTGATCGGCGGCATGCCGGCCGCACGGGTCGGCGACATGTGTGTCTGCGTCGGCCCGCCCGACGTGATCGCCCTCGGCTCGTTCACCGTGCTGATCGGCGGGCAGCCTGCGGCGCGGATGGGGGACATGACGGCGCATGGCGGCGCCATCGTACTCGGGCTGCCGACGGTGCTGATCGGCTGAGCCCGCGGCGCCGGATACAATCGGGCCATGCCGGTGACACAATCGGCTTCCATTCAGCCGCGACGTGCTCTGGGAGAAGCGAACCATGGTGAGATATCCGCGTTTGGGTGCCCTGCTGGGAATTGCCGGCCTCGCTGCCGTCGGCATCGCGACCGCGCCGGCACCGGCTGAGGCCTGGTGGCGTGGTGGCTGGTGCTGTGGGGTCGGGATCGGCGTGGTGCTTCCACCGGTGGTCATCGCACCACCGGTCTATGCGCCGCCACCAGTGTACTACGCGCCACCGCCGGTGGCCTATTACCAGCCGCAACGCGTGTGGATTCCGCCGCATTGGCAGGGCGGCTACTGGGTGCCGGGCCACTGGGGCTGATCTGGAATGACAGGCGCTCCGCGAGACAGGGCGGGGAGCAGATCGTCACCGCCGATCGTCTGGCCTCGCCGCTCGAGTTCGGCGCGAATGTCGGCAGCATGATCGGCAGCCGCCGCATCGAAGGCCAATACCTCCAGCCGTGCCGCGAAGGGATCCACCAGCCGCGACGTTGCTATCGATTCGAGGGATGTGGTCAATCGGCTAAACCAATGCCCACCGCCCTCCGCTCCGCCAGTCCCTCGATCTCAGCCTCGTTGTAGCCGGCTTCCCGCAGCACCTCGCGCGTGTGCTCGCCCAGCCGGGGCGCGAGCCGCCGCACCGCCGCGGGGCTGGCGGAGAACCGCGCCGGCGGACGCGCCTGAAGCAGCGTCCCCTCGGTCGGATGCTCCACCCGCCGGAACAGCCCTACCGCCTTCAGGTGCGGCTGCTCTGCCACTTCGCTCAGCCTGGCGAACCCCGTGTGCGGCACGTCGATCGAGAGCAACAGCTCCTCCCACTCCGCCGTCGTCCTGCCCGGCGCGATGTCGCGCATGCGATCGTAGATACGGTCGATGTTGCGCGCCCGCGCCACGGGATCGCGCACCGCGAACTCCTCGATACACTCCGGATGCCCCACCGCCTCGAAGAACGCACACCAGTTGGCGCCTGAGTAGGGCAGCATGGTCAGCCAGCCGTCCTTGGTCCGCACCGGCCGTCGCGCCTTCATCCGCTTGTAGCCTGACGGTCCGATCGGCGGCTCGAACGCCATACCACCGAACATCTCGATGCTGTTGAACGCCGCCAGCGTCTCCAGCATCGGCACCTCCACCATCTGTCCCTCGCCGGTGCGCTCGCGGTGCAGCAGCGCCGCCGTCACGGCGGAGGTCAGCGCCATGCCGCAGATCTTGTCGCCGATCAGGCTGGGGACAAAGGCCGGCTCGTCGTCAGTACCCATGGCGGAGGCGAAGCCGGATGCCGCCTGGATGATCTCGTCGAACGCCGGCCGCGCGGCCCAGGGGCCATCCTGCCCGAAGCCCACAGCGGAGGCGTAGACGACCCTCGGATTGAGCTCGCGGCACGCCTCGTAGCTGAAGCCGAGCCGCGCCAGGCCGGCGGGACGGATGTTGCTCACCAGCGCGTCCGCCGTCGGGATCAGCCGGCGCAGTACCGCCTTGCCGTCCGGGTGCTTCAGGTCGAGCGCGATGCTGCGCTTGTTGCGATTGGTCGCCATGAACTGGCCGCTCATGCCGCGGTTGCGGAAAACGCCGGAGGTGCGCCAGGTGTCGCCGGTCAGGCTTTCGACCTTGATCACCTCGGCCCCCCAGTCGCCCAGGGTCTGCGTGCCGAACGGGCCGAACAGCACCGTGGTCAGGTCGAGTATGCGGAAGCCCTTCAGCGGCCCGGTCGGTTCGGTCATCGCGGTTCGGTCCTTGTTCGGTCTCGCGGCAGATTAGGAAAGTCGGTGTCGGGTGGCGACCGGATTGCGCGCCATCCGTCGCCAGCGGATGATCGGTGCAAACATGGTTCGGGGTCATCATGCGGCTCAAGGACAAGGTGGCGATCATCACCGGCGGCGCGCACGGCATGGGCGAAGCCGAGGCCCGGCTGTTCGCCGAAGAAGGCGCCAGGGTCGTCATCGCCGACGTGCTGGTGAAGGAGGGCGAGGCCGTCGCAGCCGACATCTCCGCCGGGCAGCGCCAGGCGCGCTTCGTGCGCATCGACGTGACGTCGGAGACCGACTGGCAAAGGCTGATCGCCGAAACGATAGCGGCGTACGGCAAACTCGACATCCTGGTGAACAATGCCGGCATCAGCGGCAGTTCGGTCGGCGATCCGGACGGGATCGAAGGCTGGCAGCGGTTGCTGGCGGTGAATGCGACCAGCGTGTTTCTCGGCACCAAGCTGGCGGCCGCGGAGATGGCAAAGACCGGCGGCGGATCGATCGTCAACATCTCGTCGATCATGGGCATCGTCGCCAGCGAGGAGAGCCATCCCGGCTATCCGGCCTCCAAGGCTGCGGTGCGCAACTACACCAAGGCGGCGGCGTGCCGTTACGGGCCGCAGGGCGTGCGGGTGAACTCGGTGCATCCGGGCTACATGCCGCCTATGCTGAACGCCACCAACGCCGCCGGACGCCAGGCGAAGATCGCGCAGACGCCGCTGCGCCGCCTGGGCGAGCCGATCGAGGTCGCCTACGGCGTGCTGTTCCTGGCGTCGGACGAAGCCTCATTCGTCACCGGGACGGAACTGGTGATCGACGGCGGCTACATCGCACACTGATCCGGGAGCGAGCCAGATGGTCCAGGGACCGACGAAGCAGATTGCCGGCGTCTACCACCGCCGCATCGGCGACATTGTCGTCACCGCGCTGTCCGACGGCTATCTCGACGGCACGGTGGACGTGCTGCAGAACATCACGTCGGACGACGCCATGCGCATCCTGACCGGGAACTTCCGTCCTGGCCGGCGCACCTCGGTCAACTGCTACGCGATCTACGCCGCAGGGCGGCTCGCACTCATCGAGACCGGCTCGGGCGACTACCTGCTGCCCACCGCCGGCAAGCTGCAGCAGAATCTCGCCGCGGCGGGCATCGACCCGGCTGCCATCGAGAAGGTCCTGCTGACCCACATGCACCCCGATCATTCGGCCGGACTGACGGATCCGAGGACAGGGCGCAGGCTGTTCCCCAACGCCGAACTGGTCGTGCACGAAAACGAGCCGCGCCACTGGAATGACGATGCGGCGATGTCGCGCGCCAGCGAGCGGGCAAAGAAGCTGTACTTCCAGTGCGCGCGCGAACAGATGGCGCCGTACCACAACATGATGCACACCTTCTCCAAAAGCGTGGAGGTGTTCCCTGGCGTCACCTCGGTGCCGCTGCATGGGCACACGCCTGGACACAGCGGCTACATGGTCTCGTCGGGCAATGAGTCGCTGCTGATCTGGGGCGACATCGTGCATGTGCCCGACATCCAGATACCACGCCCCGAAGTCACGATCGAATTCGACACCGATCCGCACGCCGCGGCGGCGACGCGCAAGCGGCTGCTCGATCAGGTCACGACGGACCGCCAGCTGGTTGCCGGCATGCACATGCACTTCCCGGGCTTTGCGCACATCACCCGGGATGATGACGGCTATCGCATGGTGCCGGAGCCCTGGGACCAGGCGTTCTGAGCAGCGTACGATGAGCGAGGGCGCGTTCAGGGCGGCAGGCTACGCGTGGCGGCTGCACTGCGGCAGAGGCGTCATCGAGCAGGGACTGAATGAGGCAGTGGATCGCGCCGGCGCCAGGCGCGCCTTCGTCGTCTGTTCGCCCTCGGTCAACCGGCGCACCGACATCGTCCGGCGCATCGCAGCGGCACTCGGCCAGCGCCATGCCGGCGTGTTTGACGGCATCGAAAAAGATTCCACCTACGCCTCGGTGCGCGCCGCAACGCAGGCCGCGCGCGAAGCAGCCGCGGATCTGCTGATCGCCGTCGGCGGCGGCAGCGTCATCGTCGCGACCCGCGCGGTGGCGATCTTCCTGGCCGAACCGGGCGATCCGTTCGATATCATGACGCAGTATCCGGAAGGCAGACCAGCCTACAGCCCGCGGCTGCTGGCGCCGAAGCCACCGATCATCAACATCCCCACGACGCCGACCAGCGCGATGAACCGCGCGGGGACGGGGCTGAAGAACCCCGACCTGGACCACCGGATGGAGTATTTCGATCCGAAGACGCGGCCGCAGGCGATCTTCCTCGACGCCGACGCGCTGCTCAGCGCGCCGCCCGACCTGACCCGTTCCACCGCGACGACGGTGTTCGCCAGCCAGGTCGGCGCGATGGCGCAGACGGGCCTCAATCCGCTGGTGGAGGGCGATCGGAACCATGCGTTCCGGCTGGCGTACGGGGCCTATCCGCGGCTGGCGGACGCGATCGACGATCCAGCCTTGCGCATCGAACTGGGCATCGCCGCCTTCCTGCAGGACCGCGCCGAGGATGACGGGCTGCGGCGGGACCGCGGCGGTGCGTTCTCAGGCAACTACGCGGTCTCCACGGCGCTGCACGTCCGCTATCCACATGTCGGTCAGGGCGAGTCGACGTCGGTCGTACATGCCGCAAAGATCCGGCTCACCGACACGGTCGAGGCGCGTTCGGCCCGGCAGGTCGCCGAGGCGCTGGAGGTCTGGCGCGACGGGATGGACGCCCGGCAGGCAGCGCTCGCCGTGGCGGACAGGATCGAGGTGCTCTACACGCGCATCGGCGTGCCGACGCGGCTGCGCCAGCTCGATGTCCAGCGCGAGGACCTGCGGATCATCGCCAACGAGACGGTGAAGAACTTCAACGCCAATGCCGGCGTTCGCTCGCCGCAGGAGCAGATCGACGACGCTATGCGGCTGCTCGAAGCGGCGTACTGACGCGCAGTCAGGTCGCTCCCATCTCCTTCAGCTCCCGACTGAGCTGTTGCACCGCCCGAGTGCCGAACGCCACGTAGAGCCGCCGGCGAACGATCACCGCCAGCCAGTCAGGCTTTTCGCGCAGCACGCCGTCGGCGATGAGCTTCCGCACCTCGTCGGCGACCGCCGCGTTGATCTGGTCGGTGACGTCGTCGCTCAGTTCGCGGCCGGCGAACGCCTTGACCCGCGCGTTGAGCCGGGCCGTCGCCAGAACCTCCCGGTCAGTCACCGTTGCGCGGGTCTCGAACAGCAGCTTCTGCAAATCCGCCATGACGCCACTCTCGTCCAATTCGTCCACCTCTTCAATGACGCCGACCGGCGCCGCCACGGCAATCGGGGGAACACGCGAAGCACTCGTGGCCTTGATCCTCGCTGTCATTGCGAGCGCAGCGAGGCAATCTCCGGCCGATTTGGTACTGCGATCGAGATTGCCGCGTCGCTGCGCTCCTCGCAATGACACGGTAACCCGATTGTCGCCCGTCAGTGAAAGAACCGACCGGAGTCGATTGCGACCGTCTGGCCGGTCATCGTCTCCGTGCGGCACATGGTCACCACCATGTCGGCGCAGTCGTCCTTGTCGGCGGCCTTCTTCAGCAGCGAGCTGGACGCGGAGTGCGTGACCTGCTCGGGCCGGAGATTGGCGGTCGCCCGCGTGCCCTCCAGCAGGCCAGGAGCGACACAGTTGACCAGCGTCTCGGGCGCCAGCGCCACCGCCATGCAGCGCGTGAGATGGATCAGCCCGGCCTTCGACACCGCATAGGCGATCGAGGAACCGGTCGGCCCGAGCCCGGCCACCGATGCGATGTTGACGATGCGGCCGCGGCCCTGCGCCTTCATGATCGGCGCCACCGCTTTGATCAGCCGCATCGGTCCGGTCAGGTTGACCGCCATGATCCTGTCCCACACCTCCTGCGTCAGACTGTCGAGATCGCTGAACGGGATCGACTTGTTGTAGGCGGCGTCGTTGACCAGGATATCGATGCGGCCGAGGCGCCGGGCCACATCGCCGATCAGCTTTTCCACGGCGGCGCTGTCGGTGATGTCGCAGGCAAACGCGGCGGCATTGATCTGATAGCTCGACGCGAGTTCGCGCGCGACGCGCCTCCGCCTGGTCGCGGCTCTGCGCGTACATGACGGCGACATGCACGCCCTCCCTCGCCAGCGCGTGGCAGATGCGCTGACCAAGCCCGCCATTGCCGCCCGTCACCAGTGCGACCGCCCCTCTCAGCTCCATGAGCTTTCTCCCGTCACCGCCCGTGTACCGACAGTGTGTCGCCGGGATCATGGAGCAGGCAAGCACTTGCGGGCATTGACCCCGCCGACCTACCGTACGCAGCTTCGCGAGACCCGCAGCGCGCCCGTTCGCCGTCGCAGGGGGAAGGACCGGAGGGGAAATGAAGGTCGGCATCCTGCAGTTCTTCGGCTGGCGCGACCGATCGGTGCCGCTCGAATTCGGTCTACGCAGCCGCACTCGAACGCTTCTGCATCATGGATCGAGACCGGCTACGACGCCGTCTGGCTGGCCGAGCATCACTTCTCCAGCTTCTCGGTCTGTCCGTCGGTGCACATGATGGG
Source organism: uncultured Alphaproteobacteria bacterium (assembly GCA_963812075.1). Lineage (GTDB taxonomy): Bacteria > Pseudomonadota > Alphaproteobacteria > Acetobacterales > Acetobacteraceae > JAMXLO01. Next base: position 63,909 of record CAWETN010000002.1, on the reverse strand, counting down.
CACCATGGCCGCGGCCCGCACCAGACGGCTGCGGATCGGCACCGCGGTCTCGCTGGCACCGTTCTACAATCCGCTGCGGCTCGCCGAGGAGGTGGCGCTGCTGGACGTGCTCTCCGGCGGCCGCGTCAACTGGGGCGCCGGGCGCGGCTTCGAGCGCAGCGAGTTCGCCGCCTTCGGCATCCCGGGCGAGGAGAGCGCGCCGCGCTTCCACGAGACGGTCGACATCGTGCTGAAGGCCTGGACCAACCAGCGTCTCACCCACCAGGGCAAATTCTACAGATACGACGGCGTCGAGGTGCTGCCCAAGCCACTGCAGGCGCCGCACCCGCCGGTCTGGATGGCGGCGTCGTCCGACGCCGGCGATCGAGTGGGCGGCGAGCCAGGGCCACTCGATCCTGATGGACCCGCATTCATCGCGCGCCGAACTCATCCGCAAGCGCAGGCTACTACGCGGCGAAGCTGGCGGAGGCCGGCCACAGCGACGCCGGCCGCACCATCCCGATGGCGCGGCTGATCGCCGTCGAGGAGACGGCAGAGAAGGCGCGCGCGGTGGCCAAGCGCGCGGCGGAATGGACGGTCGCCTCCTATGTCGGCCCGCAGCACACCGGCAATGTGCGGCAGGGGCCACCGCGGGATTTCGGCGGCAAGGATCCGATCGATTTCTATCTGGACGACGTGATGATCCACGGCACCGCGGAGAGCGTCGCCGAACAGATCCAGTCGTTCGCTGCGGAGATCGGCATGACCTACCTGATGGCGGCGCCGCTCAGCGGCCGCTCGTTCCGGCTGTTGACCGACAAGGTGTTGCCGCACATTGCGGGATAGGGGCCGCGGGACCCTCGTGCCAGGCCGAAGCCGGGGCGGCCTGTGGATCGCATCGCGACAAGTGGTTATCTGCAAGCGAACAAGCCCGGTCGCTGGGAGAGAACCGCATGCGCATCGTCGCCCTGGAAGAACACTACACCGTCCCCCGCATCGTCGCCGGCATCGCGCCCGATGCCATCGCCCGCCGCGGCTTTCCCGGCCCGGATTTCGTCTGGGCGCAGACCACCAAACGCCACGAACTCGCCGACCTGGGCGAGGCGCGCATCGCCGACATGGACCAGAGCGGCATCACCGTGCAGGTGCTGTCGGTCGCCGGCCCCGGCGCCGACCTTGTGCCGGGCCAGTCGGGCATCGACCTCGCACGCGCCTACAACGACGCGCTCGCCGAGGGCTGCGCCCGCCATCCCACACGCTACCGCGGCTTCGCGCATCTGCCGCTGCTCGCCCCCGAGGCGGCAGCGGACGAACTGGAACGCACGGTCCGGCAGCTGGGATTTGTCGGCGTGCTGGTGAACGGCGCGACCGACGGGCGCTTCCTCGATGACCCCGCCTTCGAACCGATCCTCGCGCGGGCCGAGGCGCTCGACGTGCCGATCTATCTGCATCCCGGCATTCCCACGGCGGCGGTGCGCGCCGCCTACTACGACAACCTGCCGGGCAATTTCAGCTTCACCATGGCGCTGTCCGCCTGGGGCTGGCACGCCGACACCGCGATCCACACGCTGCGCCTCGCGCTCAGCGGCGCGCTGGACCGTCATCCCCGGCTGAAGATCGTCATCGGCCATATGGGCGAGGCGCTGCCGTTCATGCTGGACCGCATCGACGAAACCACCGCCGCCACGGCGAAGACGCAGCTCCGACGCACGGTGCGCCAGACGATCCTCGACCAGGTGTGGATCACCACCAGCGGTTTCTTCACCATGGTGCCGTTCGTGGCCGCGCTGATGTCGTTCGGGGTGGACCGCATCATGTTTTCGGTGGACTACCCGTTCGCATCGAACGCCCGCGCCCGTGCCTTCCTCGATGCCCTGCCCGTCTCTCCAGCCGATCGCGCGAAGATCGCGCACGGCAACGCCGACCGGTTGCTGCGGCTGCCGGACTGACTGCTACCGATCCAGCCAGATCGTCGCCAGGTCCTGGTTGACGTAGTGGCTCGGGCTGATCCGAAAGCCTTTGACGTAGCTGCGGTACGGCACGATGCGGTAGCGCCACAACAGGAACGCCTCGTGCGCCTCGGTGTCGAGCACCCGCTTCTCGAACTGCCGCATCAGGTCGCGCTGCCGAGCGAAATCGGTCTCGCGCAGCATCCGCTCGTAGATCTCGACCTCCGCCGGGTCTTCGTAGTTGCCGTAATTCTCGTCGGACACCGAGTGCGGCAGGTACTTGGTGCCGTCCAGGAGCGGATTGACAATGTTCTGGCACTCGGCGTCGATCGCCACCGCAAAGTCGCCGTGACGCAGCGCCTCGGTGTACGGCCCGGTCGGCAGCACGCGCTGGGTGGCACGCACGCCGATCTTGCTCCATTCGTCGATGACCCAGGTGCCGTTGAACTTGTACGGCTGGTCCACATTGCGGTTGAGCAGTTCGAACGTCAGCCCCTCCGCACCCGCCTCTTTCAGCAGCCGCCGCGCCTCGGCACGCGATTTGTCGATGTCGGGCCAGTAGCCGGCAATCTGCTCCAGTTCCTCCTTGCTGGCCGCCAGCGGCGAGCCAGGAAACACGATGCCGCCGACCGTGCGCGACACGGTGATCCGCGACATCGGCAGCGCGCCGTGCCAGCGGTCGATCGCCAGGGTCAGGGCGCGCCGCACCCGCGCGTCGTCGAACGGCTTGCGTGCGTGGTTCGCGGTGACCAGAGCGCCGCAGTTCCAGTCGCTCTCCTGCACGGCGATCTTGTCGCCAAGCGCCGCCACCAATTCGTCGCGCGTTGCCGGCGGGAAACCGCGGAACTCGATCGCCGCACGGTCGGATTTGATCGCCGCGACGCGCACCGCCTGCTTGTCGGCGAACAGGCCGACAAAGCCGTCCAGATACGGCAGGCCCGGTCGATAGTAGTCGGGATTGCGCACCCCGGATATCGACTGTCCCAACTGGTAGTCCTGGAACCGGAACGGGCCGGAACCCATGATGTTCTTCTCGAACCAGCGCGGGTCGCGATCGAGGATCGCCTTCTTGTAGACGAATGCGTACGGATCAGCGAGCGCCGGCAGGAACGCCGCGGTTGCGAACTTCAGGTGGAACACCACGGTCTTCGCATCGGGCGCCTCGATACGATCGATCATCGGATAGTAGCCGCGCCGCACGCTGATCACGCCCTCCGGCGGATCAACGATCTTGTTCCAGCTCGCTGCCACGTCGTAGGCGGTCAACAGCGAACCATCCTGAAACTTCACATCGCCGCGGATCTGGAACGCGTAGGTCCGGCCGTCATCGGTCGGCGTGGGTATTTCCGTGCAGACATCGCAGACGAACCTGGTGGTATCGGCGGGATTCGCTGGATCAGCCCGGACCAGCACGCTGTAGAACGGCGCGACCGCGTGGATCGTTGCGAAGGTATTCTCGCGATGGCCGTCGAAACTCGGCGGGGCATCCGCCGGGATCATGAAGGTCAGCGTGCCGCCGCGCTTCGGCGTCTCCTCGGCCAGCGCAGCGAAGCCCAGACACCAGGCGAACACCAGACCGGCAGCAAACCATCGACGCATCGTGCAACTGCCCTCTTGCCGTCGCACATCGACACAGCGAAGCGGCCGATGCTCGAGCCATCATCCAGTCATCGGGCGCCGCGTGCAACCAGCGCTTCGCAGTCCGGCAAATCCGGACTAGCCTCTCATCGAGATGCCGAAGGGGAGCGCAGGATCCGCCGGCGCGCTGCCCGACACCACACGTGTGATGGAGGCAGCATGACGACCGAGGTCGCGGGGCTCGTCGACACCGAGCGCGGAATGATCAGTCGCCGGATCTTCATCGAGCCGGAGATCTACGAGCAGGAGCAGCAGCGGATCTTCGCGCGCTGCTGGCTGTTCCTGTGCCACGACAGCCAGATCCCGCGGCCCGGCGATTTCCTCACCACCACGATGGGCGAGGACCCGGTGCTGGTGGTTCGCAACACCGCAGGCAGCGTGGGCGCCTTCCTCAACGTCTGCCGCCATCGCGGCAACCGGCTGTGCCGGGCCGACGACGGCAACGCGGCAAGTTTCATCTGCGCCTATCATGGCTGGACGTTCGCCAATGACGGCCGGCTGACCGGCGTGCCGAACCTGCGCGAGGCCTATCACGGCGATCTCGACCGCGAGAGCCTCGGTCTGATCCGCGTCTCACAGCTCGAGAGCTACAAGGGCCTCTGGTTTGCCAGCTTCGATCCCGCGGCACCGCCGCTGCGCGAGTATCTCGGCGAAATGGCCTGGTACATCGACACCTTCGTCGACCGCTGCGAAGGCGGCATCGAGGTGCTGGCGACCCATAAGTGGATCATGCCGTGCAACTGGAAGTTCCCGGCCGAGAATTTCGGCGGCGACGCGTATCACGTGCAGTGGAACCACCTGTCCGCGGTCAAGATCGGCTTCAGCCGCGGCGTGACGGCGAACACGCACAGCACGCAGCGGATGGCCTCGCCGGGCAACGGCCATGCGCTGATCTGTGTCGGTCCCGACGATGTCGGCGATCCGCCGATGCCGGAGATCGAGGCCTATGAACGCGCGATCGCCGCGGATGTCCGCCGGCGTCTCGGAGCGCGTGCCAATCTGATCAACCCGATCGTCGGCACGGTGTTCCCGAACTTCTCGCTGCTGCGCGGCACGTCCCGCACCTTCCGGGTCTGGCAGCCGCGCGGGCCCGAGAAGACCGAGGTCCGGTCGTTCGTCTTCATGGACAAGGCGGCGCCGCCCGAGGTCAAGCGTGCCATCCGCCAAGCTGGCATCCGCGGCTTCAGCCCTTCCGGCTCGTTCGAGCAGGACGACATGGACAACTGGCAGGAGTGCACCCAAACCTGCCGCGGCGTCGTGTCGCGGCGGATGCCGCTGCACAACGGGATGGGACTCGGGCACGACCGCTTCGACCCTGCGCTCGGCGCCTGGGTCAGCGACTATCGCTTCTCCGAAAGCAACCACCGCCAGTTCTACCGGCGCTGGGCCGAGTTGATGCAGGCCGCCGACTGGCGCGCCCTGCAACGCGCGACAGCGCAGGAAGCCGTCCATGCCTGACGCGGACCTGATCCGGAGCGTCGAACAGTTTCTCTACCGGGAAGCCCGCCTGCTGGACGAGCGGCGATTCCACGACTGGCTCGGCCTGTTCACCGACGACGTCCACTACTGGATGACGGCGCGCGGCAACCGCTATCCACGATCGAGCAAGGCGCTGGCGAGCCTGGACAATGACCGCCGGGCCGACGAGGACCCGAACAGTACCGAGGAGTTCGCGCTGTTCGACGAGGATATCAGGACGCTGACGGCACGCGTGGCGCGGCTGGATACCGGCATGGCCTGGGCGGAGGACCCGCCGTCGCGCACCCGGCACCTGATCACCAACATCGAGATCGCACCGGATGCGTCGGAGTTTGTGCTGACGGCCTATTGCAATTTCATCGTCTATCGCAGCCGTGGCGAGACCGAGCAGGACTTCTACGTCGGCGCACGCCAGGACCGGCTGCGCCGCGTCGATGGCGCGTGGCGGATCGCCGGCCGTCGGATGGTACTGGATCAGAACGTCCTGACGGCAAAGAACCTGAGCATCTTCTTCTGATCACGACGGGAGTGTCGCATGAGTACCGCCGACCTGCTCCGGGATCTGGTGACCGCGAACCGCATTCTTGCCCATGAGGGCGTGGTGGACGCCTACGGCCATATCAGCGTGCGCCATCCGGAACGGTCCGACCGGTTCTTCCTGTCCGGCTCGCGCAGCCCGGAACTGGTGACGCTGGACGACATCATCGAATACGATCTCGACTGCAATCCCATCGATCTGCGCGGCCGCACGCAGTACACCGAGCGCCCGATCCATGGCGCGATCTATCGCAGGCGTCCCGACGTGATGTCCGTGGTGCACAACCACGCGTACGAGGTGATCCCGTTCACCGTGGCACAGAACGCAAAGCTTCGACCCGTCCTCCACGTGGCAGCCGGCATCGGGGCGGAGATCCCGGTCTGGGATATTCGCCACAGGTTCGGCGACACCAATCTGTTGGTGACAACGATCGCGCAGGGCGACGACCTCGCCCAAGGGCTCGGCGCGAACCGTGTCGTGCTGATGCGAGGCCACGGTGCGGCGATCGCCGGGACCTCGATCCAGGACTCGGTTCACACCTCTGTTCACCTGAAGATCAATGCGAAGATCCAGGCCGAGGCGATGCGAATGGGCGGCGACGTCGTCTACCTCAGCGAAGGGGAAATCGCCGAGATGCGAAGGACCAGCGCGGGCCACGCGCGCGCATGGGAATACTGGACGCGCCGCGCCGGGATCACCGGCTAGAAGATGGACCCGCTGGCCCGCCGTCGGCTTGGCCGCACCGACATCGAGGTCACGCAACTCGGCCTCGGCGGAGCCGGGCTGGGCGATCTGTTCGATGTGGTCGAGGACGCTGATGCCAGCGCCACCCTGCTTGCGGCGTGGGACGCGGGCATCCGCTATTACGACACCTCGCCGTGGTACGGCCGCGGCCAGAGCGAGCATCGCTTCGGCCGCACGCTCTATCGCCGTACGCGCCGCGACTTCGTGCTGTCCACCAAGGTCGGCCGGCTGTTCCGCGCGGTGCACGACGCGGAGAACTTCGAGCACGGCTTCTGGCGCGGCGGGCTGAAATTCCAGCACCGCTTCGACTACAGCTACGACGGCGTCATGCGCAGCTTCGAGGACAGCTTACAACGCCTCGGCCTGCCGCGCATCGATCTGCTGCTGATACACGACCTGGACATTCCGCATCACGTCACCGATGCGCGGGTGACGGCGTATCTGACCGAACTGCACAACGGCGGCTTCCGGGCGCTGACGGAGCTCAAACAGGCCGGCCTGATCCGCGGCGTCGGCGCGGGCATCAACGAAGCCGGCATGATACCGCGCTTCCTCGACCTGATGGACATCGACGTCTTCCTGGTCGCCATGCCGTACACGCTGCTGGATACCGACGTGCTGGACGGCGAGTTTCCCCGCTGCGCGGAACGCGGCATAGGCTTCGTCATCGGCGCCCCGTTCGCCTCGGGCATTCTTGCCACCGGTGCGGTTCCCGGTGCGCGCTACCGCTACGCCGATGCCGCGCCCGCGATCATGGCCAAGGTCGCGCGGATCGAAGCGGTCTGCGCTCGCCACGACGTTCCTCTGCCAGCGGCCGCGCTGCAATTTCCACTCGGACATCCGTCGGTCGCCTCGGTGATCCCGGGCGCCCTGCTGCCGGAGCACGTGACCCGCAACGTCGTCGCATTCCGCCACGCCATTCCGGCGGACTTCTGGGCCGAGCTGAAGCACGAGGGGCTGTTGCGAAACGACGCACCGGTGCCATGACCCGGTGCGCCGCCGCCGCGCCTATTCCGCTGCCGCGCTGAGCCACTCCGCCGGGACTGCCTGCGCGCGCTGGTCGCCGACCAGCTTCTGGCGGCGTGTCTGCTCCTCGGCGCTGATCGAGGCGGGGTCCTCGCGGAACTCCGGCCCCAGGGCCATCGCCTTCTTGACCGCCGGCCGCTCGCCGATCTCGTCCAGCCAACGCTTCACGTTGGGGAATTCCTCGATGTCGATGTCGCGCGTGGCCCAGCTCGACGCCCAGGGATAGCAGATCATGTCGGCGATGGTGTACTGGCCCGCCGCCAGGTACTGCTTGTTGAACAGACCCAGGTTCATCACGCCGAAAATGCGATGCGCCTCGTTGTCGAAGCGGCGCAGGGCGTAGGTGAGGTCGCCGTTGGTTCCGGCGGCCTTGGCACGACGGAAATGACCTTGCTCGCCCAGCTTCGGCCCCTGGTTTGCCATCTGCCAGAACATCCACTGCGCCACGTCGTATTTGCCGCGCGGATCGGTCGGCAGGAACTTTCCTTCCTTCTCGGCCAGGTAGGTCATGATGGCACCGGACTCGAAGATCGAGATCGGCTCGCCGCCGCCCATCGGCTCGTCGTCGACGATCGCCGGCATGCGGCCGTTGGGGGAGATCTTCAGAAACTCAGCTGTGAGCTGGTCGCCGCGACCGATGTTGATCGGCTTGAACGTATATGGGACGCCGAGTTCCTCCAGCAGAATGACGGTCTTCTTGCCGTTGCCGGTGGGCCAGAAGTAGAGGTCGATCATTGCGAGTACTCCTTGTGCAGGCGATGGAGTCCAATCTGGGCAGCGTGCTCTGTGCCGTACTGGCAACACCATAGCCGACCATGGTCCCGTTCGCACGCCCCGGACCGCGCACGGCACCCGTCGTGACGCCCGTACTGTTTTGCCATCGCCATTCTCGGGCTTAAGCTGAGCCAGGGAACGACGGAGGAAACCGGCATGCCACAGTTCGGCGAGTCCAAGGGCGAATACCGTGGCGGCGTCCATCGCGCATGACGCCGCACTGAAATCCTGGCTGGCGAAGCGCCCGACCGAAGCGGCGCTGGAGCCTGACCTGCCGATCATCGATCCGCACCACCACTTCTGGGACACGCCGCATCGCGGCCATTACCTGCTGCCCGAGTTGCTGGCCGATATCGGCGGCGGGCACAACATCGTCTCGACCGTATTCCTCGAATGCCGTGCGATGTACCGCAAGGACGGCCCACGCGAGATGGCGGCACTCGGCGAGGTCGAATTCGTCACCGGCATCGCGGCGATGAGCGCTTCTGGCGGCTATGGCCCATGCCGTGTCGCCGAGGGCATCGTCAGCGGTGGCGATCTCACGGTCGGCGCGCGCGTGCGTGAGCTGCTGGAGGCCGAGATCGCCGCTGCCGGTGGGCGCCTGCGCGGCCTGCGCCACGGCGTGGCGTGGGATACCAACGAGGCGGTCTACAAATACGCCGCGCGCGCAGTGCCGCTGCACCAGGTGATGGACCCGAAGTTCCGCGAAGGCTTCGCGCAGCTCGCACCGCTCGGGCTGAGCTTCGAGTCATGGCAGTATCATCCGCAACTGCCCGACGCGATCGATCTCGCACGCTCCTCCCCGGATACCACCATCATCCTCAATCACGTCGGCGGCGTGCTCGGGGTCGGGCCATACAACAACCGCCGCCAGGAGATCCTTGCCGGCTGGCGCAAGGACATCAGCGAACTCGCCAAGAGCCCGAACGTCTATTGCAAACTGGGCGGCCTCGGCATGGTGTCCGTCGGTTTCGACTTCCACGAACGCGACGTTCCGCCCTCGTCCGAGGATCTCGCCGCGGCGTGGCGGCCCTATGTCGAACACTGCATCGAAGCGTTCGGTGTCAACCGCTGCATGTTCGAGAGCAATTTCCCGCCCGACAAGCAGTCGGGCGGCTATACCGAATTGTGGAACGCGTTCAAGCGCATCACCGCCAATGCATCGGCCGCCGACAAGAAGGCGCTGTACAGCGGCACCGCGGCGAAGGTCTATCGGTTGACCGCGCCATGAAGGACCTCTCCGGCAAGACCGCCATCGTCACCGGCGCCGCGTCCGGCATCGGCCTCGGCATCGCGACCGCGCTGGCCGAGGCCGGCGCCAACGTCGTGATGGCCGACATCCAGAAGGACGCGGTGGAGCAGGCCGCGCACAGCCTCTCCGGCACCAACAAGCGTGTCATGCCGGTGCGGATCGATGTGACGCAGGAGCAATCCGTCGTCGATGCACTGGCGGAAGCCGAGCGCAACTTCGGCAAGCTGCACATCGCCTGCAACAATGCCGGTGTGCCGATGCACGGCACCAGGATGATCGACGTGCCGCCGGAAGACTGGGCGTTCGTGATCGGCGTGAACATCTGGGGGATCATCCACGGCATCCGCCATTTCGTCCCCGCCATCCTGAAGCACGGCGAGGAAGGGCACGTGGTCAACACCGCCTCGGTCGCCGGCTTCCAGAATCGCCGCGGCACCGATCAGGGGCCGTATTCGATGAGCAAATACGCCGCCCTTTCGCTGTCCGAAGGGCTGGAACACGAGCTCGAAGGCACCAATGTCGGCGTCTCGGTGCTTTGCCCGGGGCCGATCGCCACGAACATCGCGCGCGGCGCGCGCAATCGCCCGGATCACATGGGCGGGCCGCAGATCCGCACCAGCGACGAAGCGATGCTGGCGGAGCGGCTCGTTGCGACAGGCCTCGATCCGAAGAAGGTGGGCGACCGCGTGGTGGACGCGATCCGCACCAATACCTTCTACGCCTTCGTCAGTGCGGTGCCGGCCGAGGTCATTCGGGCGCGCCATCGCCGCATCGAGGAAGCGCTGAACAGCCCGTGGGTTACGCACTACTGAGCCTACGCAGGACGCTCGACGTGATTGACCCGCCCCCCGTACAGCGCTGTACGGTGGGCGCCTGCATTTCGCCGTGACGACGATCAACATCGCCGAGGTCCTGACCGGCCCGTTGCAGGCAGCCGACGAGGCACTGGCGCGGCGGTATTGTGCCGTTCTGGCATCCTGGAGGCCAATTGCGCTCGATGTCGGCATCGCGGAGAGTGCTGCGCGGCTGTGGGCGTCGCTCCGCCGGAAGCTGGCGGACGCCGTTCAGGCGGCGAGCGCGCTGGCGATCAACGCTGCCGCCCTCGTGACGCACGACCGTGACTTCTCGTGCGTGCGATCGCTGCGGGTCATTTCCTGACTGCGCCAAGGGAGAACGAGATGTCCGTGATTCTGGGGTCCGGCGAGTACCGGTATCGCGTCGAGGAAGGCTGGGGCAGGCTGCCCGACGGTTGGTCGTTCCACGAGGTGGCCGCGGTCGGCGTCGACCACAACGACAACGTCTACGCCTTCAACCGCGGCGAACATCCGATGATCGTATTCGACCGCGAGGGCAACTTCCTGCGCTCCTGGGGCGAAGGGATGTTCCCGCGTGCGCACGGCGTGCACATCGATCCCGAACAGACGATCTGGCTGACCGACGACGGCGCGCATTGCGTGCGGCGCTGCACGCTCCAAGGCGAGGTGCTGATGACGCTGGGCGTCCCCGGCAAGCCGGCGCCGTTCATGAGCGGGCAGCCGTTCTGCCGCTGCACCCACACCGCACTGTCGCCGAAGGGCGAGATCTACGTCACCGACGGCTACGGCAACGCGCAGGTCCACAAATATACGCCCGATGGAAAGCACATGCTCTCCTGGGGCAAATGCGGCATCGGCGAGGGCGAGTTCAACCTGCCGCACAACGTGCATTGCGACGCCGACGGCTGGGTCTACGTCGCCGACCGCGAGAACCACCGCGTGCAGGTGTTCGACGGCAACGGCAGGTTCGAGACGGCGTGGAGCAACGTCGTGCACCGTCCGAGTGCGCTGCATATGACCACCGGGACCTGTCCGCTCTGCTTCATCGGCGAGGTCGGTCCCTATCTCGGCTCGAACCGCGGCTTCCCCAATCTGGGGCCGCGGATCAGCATCCTGTCCAACACCGGCAAACTGCTGGCGCGGCTCGGCTCCGAGACCGATCCGCACGGCCAGGCTCCGGGACAATTCATGTCGCCGCATGGCATCGCGGTGGATTCGCACGGCGACATCTATGTGGGCGAGGTATCGGTTGCGTCCTGGCCGTCGCTGTTCCCCGGCCAGCCCCGGCCCGACAACCTGCGCAGCCTGCAGAAGCTGGTGAAGGTGGCATAGCGCCGCAATCGCCACGCCGTGCCTGCCCGCGCTATACTTGCCCGGAAGGAGCGGCAGATGGCAGCTGTGCCGAATGGCAATGCAGTGGAGTATTTCGTCGACCGCCACCTCGGCGAGGGGCGCGGCGATACTGTCGCATTCCACGATCCGTGGCGCACGCTGACCTATGGCGCGCTCGACGAGGCGAGCCGCCGCTTCGCCGGCGCACTGCGCGCGGCAGGCGTGGCGCGCGAGCGGCGCGTGGCACTGTTGCTGCTGGACACGGTGGATTTCCCCGTCGCGTTCTGGGGCGCGATCCGCGCCGGCGTCGTGCCGGTGCCGATCAACACACTGCTGACGCACGAGATGGTCGGCTATATCCTCGCCGACAGCCGGGCCGACGCCGTGGTGATCTCGGCACCGCTGGTGGCGCCGCTGTTGCCGGTGCTGCACAGCGTCGCGGACCTGCGCCGCATCATCGTGGCGCAGCCGGACGGTGACACGGCTGCCCGGATCGACGATGCGCGCGCGGTAGGGCTGGCAGAATTCCTCGCCGCCGGCGACCCGGCAACGCCGAGTGTGACCACGCCGGCGGACGAAGTGGCGTTCTGGCTCTATTCGTCCGGATCGACCGGCGCGCCGAAGGGGGTGCGGCACGTCCACGGCAGCCTTCGCGCGACGGCGGAGACCTACGGCGCACAGGTGCTGGAGATCCGCCCCGACGACCTGGTTTTCTCCGCGGCCAAGGCATTCCACGCCTACGGGCTGGGCAATTCGCTGACCTTCCCGATGTCGGTCGGCGCGGGTTCGGTGCTGTTGCCCGACCGTCCGACGCCGGACGCGGTGATGGACACTCTGGAGCGGCACCAGCCGACGATCTTCGGTGGCGTGCCGACGCTGTTCGCCTCGATGCTGGCCAATCCGCGCATCGGCCCGGGCGCCGGATCTTCGCGGCTGCGCCGGTGCATCTCGGCCGGCGAGGCGCTGCCGGCGGATGTCGGGCGGCGCTGGTCCGACATGGTGGGTGTGGACATCCTCGACGGCATCGGCTCGACCGAGATGCTGCACATCTTCATCTCCAACCGCGCCGACGACATTCGCTACGGCACGTCCGGCAGGCCAGTGCCCGGCTACGATGCGACGATCCTGAGCGAGCACGGCAGCCGTGTGCCGAACGGCGAGGCGGGCGAACTGGTGGTGCGCGGCCCGTCGGCGGCCGACGGCTACTGGAACCAGCGCGACCGGACACGGCGCACGTTCCGCGGCGAGTGGACGCACACCGGCGACACCTACATCCGCGACGAGGAGGGCTATTTCCGCTTCTGCGGCCGCACCGACGAGATGCTCAAGGTGAGCGGCGTCTGGGTCTCGCCGTTCGAGGTCGAGGAGGCGCTGGTGTCGCATCCCGCGGTGCTGGAATCGGCGGTGGTGGGCGCGCTGGACCGCGACGGCCTCACCAAGCCCAAGGCGTTCGTCGTGCTGCAGGAGGCCGCGCGGCAGCAGGACGCCGAGACGGTGAAGGAACTGCTGAAGACGCATGTGAAGGAACGGATCGGCGTATGGAAGTATCCGCGCTGGATCGAGTTCGTCGATGGCCTGCCAAAGACCGCGACGGGCAAGATCCAGCGCTTCCGGCTGCGCGATGATCATCGGCCATAGATCGCTGGAGACGCGCTGGTGGGGGCCGACGCCGGACGTTGCACCGACGCTGGTGCTGCTGCACGAGGGCCTGGGCTGCGTCGCGCTGTGGCGCGACTTTCCCGATGCGCTGGCCGAGGCGACCGGCTGCGGCGTGTTCGCCTATTCGCGCTTCGGTTATGGTGCATCGGACCCTGCGATGCTGCCGCGGCCGATGCGCTACATGCACGACGAGGCGCTGGACGTTCTGCCCCGCGTGCTCGATGCGGCGGGGGTACGGCGTGCGGTGCTGCTTGGGCACTCCGATGGCGGATCGATCGCCACGATCTTCGCCGGCGAGGTAGGCGATAAGCGCGTCGCGGGCGTGGTGCTGATCGCCGCGCATTTCTTCGTCGAGGACCTGAACATCGCCGCCATCCGCGCCATCACCGAGACCTACGAACAGGGTGACCTGCGCGCGCGGCTCGCGCGGCATCACCGCGACGTGGACGTGGCGTTCCGCGGCTGGAGCGATGCGTGGCTAGATCCGCGGTTCCGCGCCTTCGACATCACGCAGCAAGCTGCGAACATCCAGGTTCCCGTGCTCGCGTTGCAGGGGACGGACGATCCCTACGGCAGCGACGAACAGTTGCACGCACTGGAGCGCGCCGTGGCTCGCCCGGTGCAGACACGCCTGATTGCCGGCGCCCGCCATGCGCCGCATTTCGATGCGCGGCGGGAAACCCTGGACGCGATCGTGCCGTTCGTGCGCAGCGTGCTGATGGAGAGGGCCGCATGATCGATTTCCAGACCCATCCGGACCGCTATCGCCACTGGCACCTCGCGTTCGACGGCCCGGTGGCGACGCTGACCATGGACGTCGATCCCGACGCCGGCCTATTCGAAGGCTGCGAACTCAAGCTCAATTCCTATGACCTCGGCGTCGATATCGAGCTGGCGGATGCGGTGCAGCGGCTGCGCTTCGAGCATCCCGAAGTGCGCTGCGTCGTGCTGTGCTCCGGCAAGGCGGGGGTGTTCTGCGCCGGTGCCAACATCCGAATGCTGGCCAAGGCATCGCATGGCCACAAGGTGAACTTCTGCAAGTTCACCAACGAGACACGGCTCGCCATCGAGGACGCCAGCGCGAACTCCGGGCAGGTGTGGCTCGCGGCGGTGAGTGGCAGCGCCGCCGGCGGCGGCTATGAGCTGGCTATGGCGGCGGAACACATCATGCTGGTGGACGACCGCCGCTCCGGCGTCGCCTTGCCGGAGCTGCCGCTGCTCGCGGTGCTGCCGGCCACCGGCGGACTGACGCGACTCACCGACAAGCGCCTGGTGCGGCGCGACCGCGCCGACGTGTTCTGCACCACCGAGGAAGGCGTGCGCGGCCAGCGCGCCGTCGAGTGGCGCCTGGTGGACGAAGTGGTGCCGCCATCGGCGTGGGACGCGACGCTGCGCGAGCGGGCGTTGTCGCTGGCGGCAAGGTCCGATCGGCCCGCCGATGCGCCGGGCGTCGCGCTGTCGCCGCTGCAACGCGAGATCGGCGAAGACGGCATCGGCTATTCTCATCTGCATGTGACGTATGATCGCGCCGCGCACCGGGCCGATGTGACGCTGATGGGCCCGGACGGCGTCGCCGGCCTCGACTGGTCGCTGCTGCTGGCGCGCGAACTGGACGACGCGATCCTGCACCTTCGACTGAACGAGCCGGCGCTGGGCCTGATCGTGCTGCGCTCGCAGGGCGATGCCGCTGCGGTGCTGGCAGTGGACGAGTTGCTGGAGGCGCGCAAGAACGACTGGCTGGTGCGCGAAATCAGGCTGTACCTGGAAGCGCGTGCTGAAGCGCATCGACGTGACCTCGCGCAGCCTGGTCGCGCTGGTCGAGCGGGAAAGCTGCTTTGCGGGCACGCTGGCCGAGCTGCTGTTCGCCGCCGACCGCTCGGTGATGGCCGACGCCGCAACCCTGTCGCTGTCGCCGCTGAATTTCGGCGCCTACCCGATGGGCAACGGGCTGACGCGTCTCGCCACGCGCTTCCTCGGCGAGCCCGATAGCTTCGCCGAAGCGCGGCAGCGCATGGGCGAGACGCTGCGGGCCAGGCAGGCGGACGCGCTTGGACTGGTCACCGTCGCATACGACGAGGTGGATTGGGACGACGAGGTCCGGCTGCTGCTGGAGGAGCGCGCGTCGTTTTCGCCTGATGCGCTGACCGCGATGGAGGCCAATCTCCGCTTCGCCGGACCCGAGACGATGGAAACCCGCATCTTCGGCCGTTTGACGGCGTGGCAGAACTGGGTGTTCCAGCGGCCAAGCGCCGCGGGCGATGCGGGTTCGCTCAAGCGCTACGGCAGCGGTCAGCGGCCGACCTATGACACGGAGCGAGTGTGATGCCCGACGGAACCGCGGTGGACTACGACGGTCTGATCCCGAACAATGTCGGGCTCAACGACGACCAGCGCGTAAAGCGGGCGCTGGAGACCTGGCATCCCGGCTACATCGACTGGTGGAAGCAGATGGGACCCGAGGGGTTCCAGGACAGCCTGGTGTATCTGCGCACCGCGGTCGGCGTCGGTTCCGAAGGCTGGGCCAAGTTCGGCTACGTGCGGATGCCGGAGTATCGCTGGGGGGTGCTGCTGGCCCCGGCAGTGGAAGGCCGCACCATCCCGTTCGGCGCGCACAAGGGCGAGCCCGCCTGGCAGGAGGTGCCCGGCGAGTATCGCGCCATGCTGCGCCGCCTGCTGGTGATCCAGGGCGATACCGAACCCGCGTCGGTGGAACAGCAGCGGCATCTCGGCGCCACCGCGCCGTCCAACTACGACCTGCGCAACCTGTTCCAGGTGAACGTCGAGGAAGGCCGGCACCTCTGGGCGATGGTGTACCTGCTGCAGAAGTACTTCGGCCGCGATGGCCGCGAAGAGGCAGAGGAGCTGCTGCGCCGCCGCTCGGGCGACCAGGACAGCCCGCGCATGCTGGGCGCGTTCAACGAGGCGACGCCCGACTGGCTGTCGTTCTTCATGTTCACCTTCTTCACCGACCGCGACGGCAAGATGCAGCTGGCCGCGCTGGCCCAGTCAGGCTTCGATCCGCTGTCGCGTACCTGCCGCTTCATGCTGACCGAGGAGGCGCACCACATGTTCGTCGGCGAATCCGGCGTACAGCGCATCGTGCAGCGCACCTGCGAGGCGATGCGCGCGGCGGGTATCGACGACCCGACCGATATCGAGCGCGTGCGGGCACTCGGCGTGATCGACCTGCCGACCTTGCAGAAGAAGGCGAACCTGCATTTCTCGCTCACGCTCGACCTGTTCGGCAACGAGATCAGCACGAACGCGGCGAACGCATTCAATGCCGGCCTGAAGGGGCGCTACCACGAGGACCGGCTGACCGATGACCACGTGCTGACCGAGGCGACCTATCCGGTGCTGCGGCTGAAGGACGGCGCCATCGTGCAGGAGGAGGTGCCGGCGCTGTCGGCGCTGAACATGCGGCTGCGCGACGACTTCGTGGGCGACGCGAACGCCGGCGTGACGCGCTGGAACCGCGTGCTGGAGCGGGCGGGACTGCAATTCCGCCTGCGCCTGCCGCATGTCGCGTTCAATCGCCGGATCGGTGAGTTCGCCGCGATCCGTGCCGATACCGGCGGGCGGCCGATGAGCGGTGAACGAGTGGCAGGCCGACAGGGAGACGATGCTGCCGTCCGCCGACGACAATCGCTTCATCCAGAGCCTGATGCAGCCGGTGCACGCGCCGGGCGGCTTTGCTTCGTGGATCGCACCGCCGCGCATCGGCATCGACAACAAGCCGGGCGACTTCGAGTACGTGAAGATCGAGGCGTAATACCGCGCGGCGTCGCTCACACCCGCATCGGCATCAGCACATAGAGCGCGCTGGCGTCGGCGGCGTCGCGCACCACCGTCGGTGCCGAGCCGTCGGCGAAGCGGAACTCGACGTCGCCCACGATCTGGTCGGTGATGTCGTTCAGGTAGCGCGCCTGGAAGCCGATCTCCAGCGGACCCGCCTCGTAGGTGACATGGTCGACATCGAGCTCCTCGGTCGCCGTACCCTGCTCGGGGCTGGCCGCCGACAACACCAGCAGGTCGCGCGCCAGCGACAGCTTCACCGGCCGCGACCGCTCGGCCGAGATCGCCGCCACGCGCCCGACCGCATCGGCGAAGTCCTTCTTGCCGACGCGCAGCACCTTGTCGTTGCCGCGCGGGATCACCCGCTCGTATTCCGGGAACGTGCCGTCGATCAGCTTGCTGGTCAGCAGCACCGCATCGGCATGGAACTGGATGCGCGTGTCGGACAGCGCCACCTCCACGTTGCCGCTTACCTCGTCGAGCAGCTTGCGCAGCTCGTTCACCGTCTTGCGCGGGATGATCACCCCCGGCATCGTGCCGGCGCCCTCGGGCAGCGGTTCCTCCACCCGGGCCAGGCGATGCCCGTCGGTTGCCACCGCGCGCAGCACCCGCGTGCCCTCGCTCTCGGCGGCGTGCAGGTAGATGCCGTTGAGATAGTAGCGCGTCTCCTCGGTGCTGATCGCGAAGCGCGTGCGGTCGATCAGCCCGCGCAGCACCTGCACCGACAGGTTGAACCGATGCGGCAGGGTGCCGGCGGTCATCGAGGGGAAGTCCTCGGTCGGCAGCACCACGAGGCTGGTCGAGTACCGCCCTGCCCGCAGCGCCAGCTGGGCGTCGCCGCCCGGGTGGTCGAGCTCCACCTCGGCGCCGTCCGGCAGCTTGCGGACGATCTCGTACAGCGTGGCGGCCGGCGCGGTGCACGAGCCGTTGCGCGTGGTGCTGGCCGCCACGTCCTCGACGATGGCGATCTCCATGTCGGTGGCGGTGAGCGTCAATTTGCCGTCGCGCACGGCGAGCATCACGTTGGCAAGGATCGGGATGGTGTTGCGGCGTTCCACCACGCTCTGCACGTGAGCCAGCGCCTTGAGCAGGGTGGCCCGGTCGGCCTTCAGCTTCATGGCATCAATCCTCAAAGGGCCGGGTTACAGCGCCGCCCAGGCGAATCCACCTGCGCACTGTAGCAATGGCGCGGTCCGGCGGGGAAGGCCGATCGCGCCGCGGCCCCGGGCAGCCGGCGGCCTAGGATTCCAGCATCCGCCGCAGCAGCTCGACATCCTCGGCGAAGCCGGCATCGCGGCTCATCAGCTCCCCTACCCGGGAGACGGCGTGCATCACCGTGGTGTGGTCACGGTTGCCGAACCGCCGGCCGATCTCCGGCAGGCTGCGCTGGGTGAGCTGCTTCGCCAGGTACATCGCCACCTGCCGCGGCCGCGCCACCGCGCGCGCCCGGCGCGCCGAGGACATGTCGGTCAGCCGGATGGAGAAATGTTCGGCGACGCGCTTCTGGATCTCCTCGATCGTCACCCGGCGATCGTGCGCCTTGAGGACATCGTGCAGCACCTCCTGCGCGGTCTCCAGCGTGATCGGCCGGCCGAACAGGTTGGCGTGCGCGACCAGCCGGTTCAGCGCGCCTTCCAGCTCGCGCACGTTGGACGTGATCTTGTGCGCCAGGAAGTCCAGCACCTTGGCCGGCACCGCGACGCCGGCGCGCGACGCCTTCGCCTCGAGAATCGAGATGCGCAGTTCGAAGGTGGTGGCGTGCAGATCCGCCACCATGCCGTAGCCCAGCCTGGTGCGCAGGCGATCGTCCAGCCCGGAGAGGTCGGACGGCGACTTGTCCGCCGACACCACGATCTGCTTGCCGACATCGACCAGGGCGTTGAATGTATGGAAGAACTCTTCCTGCGTGTTGTCCTTGCCGATCAGGAACTGCAGGTCGTCGATCATCAGCACGTCGACGCTGCGCAGCTGTTCCTTGAACTGCATGGTGGACTGGCTGCGGATCGCGGCGATGAAGCGGTACATGAACTTCTCGGCCGACATGTAGGTGACCGAGACGGGACGCGCACCGTTGGCCCGGTTGCGCGCGACGAGTTCCCAGGCGATCGCATGCATCAGATGCGTCTTGCCGAGGCCGACACCGCCGTACAGGAACAGCGGATTGAAGCCCGGGCTGGACGGATGCTCGGCGACGCGTCGCGCGCAGGCATGCGCGAATTCATTTGGCTTGCCGACCACGAAGGCCTCGAAAGTGAAGCGAGGATCGATCGTCAGTTCCTGGCGCTGATCCATCCGTTCCTCGAACCTCGACGCCACGGGAGCTGCATCTGTTGTCGTCGCGAGGCTCTCGGCAAGACCGGCAGCGGGCGCCGTCCCACCGCCCACCCGGATATCGACCCGGCGCACCGCCGGATTCTCCGCATGCCACAGCGCGTTCAATCGGTCGCCGTAGCGGCTGCGCACCCAGTCGCACAGGAAACGCGTCGGCAGCAGCACGGTGACCTCGTCCCCGTCGAGGCCGGCGAACGTCATTTGCCGCAGCCAGTTGCGATATTCGAGTTCGCCGACCTCGCCCTGCATGCGGCCGCGGATCCGCGACCATTGCGTCGGCAGTTCCGAGATGTCCACGACCGGTTGCTCCATCGTCGCGGACATATCGTGTCGCATGCAGTCGCTCCCCCCGCCGCCAAAAAAATCCCAGCCCCCAGCGACGGTCTTGCTGCCGCCGCTCACGCAATGACCCAACGCCGACCCCAGGCGGCAGGACGAAAGATCGAGAGAATGTCCAACCACCGGGTGGCGATCGGCTGACGTGGAGATTATGTCATATCGCGTACAGGGGGCAACGGCGAATCCGACCGTTACAGTCGTGACAAAGTAAAACGAAACAACATTGCTAGAGGCTGTGGATAATACTGTGGGCGGTCAAGTATAAAGCCGCGTGGGCTCATCGTTATCGCGCAAGCAACCGCCCATGACACACGGCATTATCGCCGCGCTGACGCTCCGGTCAACCGGCGCACCAGCGCCGGTCACCCCACCGATAGCGCCTTGATCCTCGCCGACAGCCGCGACAACTTCCGCGCGACGGTATTGAGATGCGCCACGCCCTTGCCAACCGCACGCTGCATCTCGGGCTGTGCCTCGCGCAGGGCCGCGATTGCCGCTTCCTTGTTGCCGCCGGCGATCGCGGTCTCGACCTTTTTGACGAAGGTCCGCATGCGCGACCTGCGCGCCTGGTTGCGCTCTGTGCGGCGTTCCGTCTGCCGGTTGCGCTTGCGCGCTGAAGCGTTATTGGCCATCTGTCCTGTCGCCTGATCGAACACAAACGCCCCGCTGCCTTGCCGGTCGGCCGCGGGGGTGCAGCGTTCTATGCACGCCCCGTCCGCAAGTCAAGGAAGCGGCGGTCACGCAATGAGGCCTGGATACGTCGTCTCGTCCAACGGCCAGATCGGACGCTGCACCTTCGTGTAGCCGATTTTTCCATAATCGCGGCTCAGCGGGCCATCCGAGTCCACGTAGATCACCTTCCGCGCGATCGGCCCGAACGCCGCCATGAAGTGATTGGTCGACTTCACCACCAACAGCCTGCGCTCGGTGGGCTCAACCCCCAGATTGCGGAACAGCTCGAGGCCCAGCGCCTGGGTGCGGTTGGAGATCAGCACGACCTCGATCTCGCCGATCCTGACGGCGGCGCAATCGCCGAGCGGCACCCGGGTCGGACCGAAGCTCTGCCAGCAGTCACGCTGCAACCCGACAACCGTCACCGTCGCGTCCATCGGATAGCCCGATGCCGGGCCGGTCTTGCCGCCGAGACGCAGCGGAAATGTCGCGCCAAGCCCTGCGTCGAAGCAAAGTCGCACGGCGATGGGATCCCAGATTGGCCCGAGCGCGACGCTGTCCAGGTTGCGCTCCACCAGCCGACGCAGGATCGTGGTGTTGTCGCTCGGCGCACCCCCGCCGGCGTTGTCGGCCGGATCGGCCATTACAACCGGGCTGCCGTTGAACGCGAGCGCGGCGCTGATGCCCGCATCGCAATCGAGATAGTCAGGCGCGGTCCGGCCGCGCATCGCGACGAACTCCTCACCGATCTCGCTCGCCAGACGGTCCGCCTTCGCCTTGTCGTTGTCGGCGATCACCAGGATGCGACCGCCAAGCTCCGGCACATCGGCATACGGAAAGCAGTGGCCGATCGACACCGACAGCACGCCATCGCGCCCCTCCAACGCCGCGGTCCTGTCCACGAAGCCGCGCATCAGCGGCAAGGTCGTCGGATAGCTGCCGATCTGGCGGCAATCGAACAGCGAGCTGGTCGGCCTGATCTCCTTGCGGATCGTGCGCAGCACCAGAGTCAGCAGGTCCTCGGCGCGCTCCACCACGTCGGTATGCGGAAACTCCTTGTACAGGATTGTGATGTCGGCGAGCCGCACGCGCTTCACCGTCAGATGGCAATGCGGGTCGAGTTCCACGCCGATCACGCAATCCGGCCCGACGATCGCGCGTGCACGCTGCAGAATATCGCCCTCCACGTCGTCGTAGCCATGTGCCACCATGGCGCCGTGCAGACCGAACAGCACGCCCTCGAGCGGCAATGCCGCCTTCAGTTGATCGAGGATCTCGTCGCGCATGAACTCGTAGTCGGTACGGTTCGTGGTGCCGGCAGGACTGGCGGCAAAGCAGCTTCCCTCGACCAGCGTGAAGCCCTCGGCCGCAGCGCGACGACGCGCGACGAATAGCGGTGCGGTGCACATCAGCGGCGTATCGTCCGGGTGTTCCCCCGGGCGCAGGAACACGCCCTCCCTGTAGGCATCGAGGCTCGTCGGCAATGGCGAGAAGGTATTGGTCTCGGTGGCGAGCGTTGCACTGAACAGCCGCATTTTGTTCTCCTCACGCCGCCATGCGCATCGGTTGCCGCACGAGGTCCGCGGCCTTCTCGCCGATCATGATCGTCGCGGCATTGGTGTTGCCGGATATCACCGTCGGCATGATCGACGCATCGACCACGCGCAGTCCCGCGATACCATGCACGCGCAGTTCAGCGTCCACCACCGCCATCGGATCGGCGCCCATCTTGCACGTGCTGGTCGGATGGAACACCGTGCCGCCGGTGTTCTTTGCATGCTGCAGCAGCTGCTCGTCGGTCTGCACCGACGCGCCTGGCTGATACTCGTCGGCAACGAAACGCTGCATCGGCGGCGTCGCGAGAATACGTCGGCCAATCTTCAGGCCATCGACGATGGCGCGGCGGTCGGCCTCAGTCGAGAGATAGTTCGGCAGCATCGCCGGCGGATCGTGCGGATTGGCCGACTTCAGCCTGATCTCGCCGCGGCTTTCCGGCCGCAGCTGGTAGACGGTCAGCCCGAAGCCCGACCACGGATGCAGCCCGTCCTGCGGCCGGTCGGCGCTGAACGGCGCCACCGAGATCTTCACGTCCGGCGACGCAAGTTCCGGCCGCGTGCGCACGAACAGCGCTGCGGGACCGGCCGCCATGGTGAGCGGGCCGGTCTTGAACAGGTAGTACTGCAGCCCGACCTTCAGCTTCTTCACGCTGCTCAGCATCACGTCGTTGACGGTGATCGGCAGCCGGCACTTCAGCTTGATCGGCGCCGAATAGTGATCCTGCAGGCTTTGGCCGACGCCAGGCAGATGATGCACCAGCGGTATGCCGAACTGCGCCAGCTGCTCCTGCGGTCCCACACCCGACAGCAGCAGAAGCTGCGGCGAATTCACCGCGCCGCCGCACAGGATCACCTCGCGCGCCGCGCGCACGATACGCGACTGGCCGTGCTCGCGGAACGCGACTCCCGTCGCGCGTCGGCCGTCGAACAGCACCTGCTCGGCCAACGCGCCGGTCACCACGCGCAGATTGGGCCGGTTGCGCACCGGGTGCAGGTAGCCGACGGCGGTGGAGCAGCGCTTGCCGTTGCGCGTCGTGGTCTGGTGGTAGCCGACGCCGTCCTGCTGCGCGCCGTTGAAGTCGTCGTTGCGCGGATGGCCGAGTTGCACCGCGCCCGCGATGAACGCCTCGCAGATCGGATGGTGTTCCGAGGTGTCGGACACGCAGAGCGGGCCGCCGGTGCTGTGGAACTCGCTGGCGCCGCGCGTCTGGTGCTGCGCGCGCTTGAAGTAAGGGAGAACGTCGGTGGAGGACCAGCCGGCGTTGCCAAGCTGGCGCCAGAGATCGAAGTCCTCGTGCTGGCCACGGATATACACCATGCCGTTGATCGACGAGGACCCGCCGAGGACCTTGCCGCGCGGCCAGAAGATGCGCCGGTTGTTCGCCCCCGGATCCGGCTCCGCCTCGTAGCACCAGTTCACCGACGCGTCGGCGAAGGTCTTGCCGTAGCCCAGCGGGATATGGATCCAGCGGTTGCGGTCCTCGCCGCCGGCCTCCAGCAGCACGACCCGGGTCGATGGATCCTCGGACAATCGTGCGGCCATCACGCAGCCGGCGGAACCGGCGCCGACCACAACGAAATCGGCCTCGAGCGCTTCAGACGATGCGGCCATTGCTTTTCCCCCTTCGGTGCTGACCCCAATGGAGCTTGCTTCGGCGCCAAGCGCCCGGCAATGACACGCGATCGCCAGGAGGAGCGCCGATGCCGATCCGCCTTTCGGAGAACTTCCGCGCGCTGTTCTACGCGCCGTTCTATGCCGCGCACGCGATCGGCGCCTACCAGACCGAAGGCGTCGAGGTCGAACTGCTGTCGTCGCCCGATCCGGCGCGCACCGCAGCCGCGCTGCACAGCGGCGAGATCGACGCGATGTGGGGCGGCCCACTGCGCGTGATGCTGACCCATGCGCGGGACGCCGCCGCCGACAGCGTGTGCTTCTGCGACGTGATCGCGCGCGACCCCTTCTTCATCGTCGGTTGCGCGCCCCGGCCGGGGTTCCGGCTGGCCGATCTCGCCGAATTGCGCTTCGCTTCGGTGGCGGAGGTGCCGACGCCGTGGCTCTGCCTGCAGGACGACCTGCGCCGCGCGGGCGTCGATCCGGCCAGGGTGAACCGCATCCACGGTCCGGGCATGGCCGACAACGCCGCCGCGCTGCGCTCCGGCGCACTGGATGCGGCGCAGTTGTTCCAACCCTACGTCGAGGAATTGGTCGCGTCGCGCGCCGGTCACGTCTGGTACGCAGCAGCCGACCGCGGCTTGACCGCCTACACCACCCTGGTGACGCGCCGGCCACTGCTGCAATCGCGCCGGGACGATCTCCTGCGCATGACGCGTGCGATCGCGCGAACACAACGCTGGATCGCCGCCACCCCCGGCACCGAGGTCGCCCGCGCGGTGGCGGACTTCTTTCCGACCGTCGCTCCGGCGATCTTCGCGCCGGCGATCGAGCGGTATCGCGCGCTCCGGCTGTTCGCTGCCGACCCCGTGCTGCGCCGCGAGGGCTTCGACCGGCTGCAGGCGGCGATGCGGTCCGGTGGCGCACTCGACCAGGACATCGCGTTCGAGCGATGCGTCGACAATTCTCTCGCGGAGCAGGCCCTTGCCGATCTCCGGCCTGACCCATAATAAACTTTCTCCTGCGCCTGCGAGAAAGGGGAGGACATCGATGAACCGCCGGCAGATGCTGACCGGGCTTGGCGGGGCGGCGCTGGCCGCAGGTCCCGCGCGCGCCGTGGACAAGCCGTTTTGGCTGAGCCCGCAGCTGCCGGCAGGCACGCGCGAAGAGGCCACGCTGGAGGCGCTGCCGGGCAAGCAGAAGCTGATCCGCCTCACCGATCGCCCGCCGAACTACGAAACGCCGATCGAGAGCTTCCGCACACCGATCACGCCGAACGACGAATTCTTCGTCCGCTATCATCTCGCCGACATTCCGCCGATGGACCAGCTGAATGGCTGGTCGCTCACCGTCGGCGGCGACGCCGCGGAGCGGCAGGTGACGCTGAGCCTCGACGACCTCCGCGGTCTCGAGCAAATGGAGGTTGCGGCGGTGTGCCAGTGTTCCGGCAACCGTCGCGGGCTATCCACGCCACACGTCCCCGGCGTGGAATGGGGCTACGGCGCGATGGGCAACGCGGTGTGGCGCGGGCCGCGGCTGAAGGACGTGCTGGCCAAGGCCGGCGTCAAGGCCGGCGCGGCGGAGGTGTGGCTGAACGGCGCCGATGGCCCGGTGCTGCCGACGACGCCGGATTTCCTCAAGTCGCTACCGATGGACAAGGCGATGGCCGACGAAGTGATCGTTGCCACGATGATGAACGGCCAGCCATTGCCGCACCTCAACGGCTATCCCGCACGCATCGTCGTGCCGGGCTGGACCGCGACCTACTGGATGAAGCACGTCACCGGTATCCAGGTGAGCAGCAAGCCGCTGGAGAACTTCTGGGTCAAGGCCGCCTATCGCGTGCCCGCCGGCATGTTCCCGGTGGACCGGCCGTTCCCTACCCAGGACAACGAGAAGACGTGGCCGATCACCGAGATGGTGGTGAACTCGGTGGTCGCCGATCCGGTCGGCGGCGCGCGCCTGACCGCGGCCGGCTTCACCATCGAGGGCGTGGCCTGGGACCGCGGCCACGGCATCCGCCAGGTCGAGGTCTCGCTCGACGGCGGCAAGAGCTGGAAGCCGGCGGCGCTGGGCAAGGACCTCGGCCGCTTTGCCTTCCGCGCTTTCAGCTTTCCGACCGGCCGGATCGAGGCCGGCAACTACGTGCTGTCGTCGCGCGCCACCAACAACGCCGGCGAGACGCAGGTGGATACGCTGAAGTTCAACCCGGCCGGCTACCACAACAACGTGCCGCAGCAGATCCCGGTCACCGTGGCATGAGGAGGTCGCGCATGTTCCGTTACCTGGCGCTCGCGCTGCTGTCCGCTGCACCGGCGTTCGCCGACGAGCCGACCTTGAAGCCCGGTCCCGGCCTCGACGTGGTGCAGGCGTCGTGCGCGACCTGCCACACGCTGAACTACATCCGAATGAACTCGGTGTTCCTGACGCCGGACGTCTGGAAGGCCGAGGTGGCCAAGATGCGGACCGCGTTCGGCGCGCCGATCGACGACAGTGCCGCCGACACCATCGTCAAGTACCTGTCGGAGACCTATGCGGCGGCGCCGAAGTCATAGCAGCTGGCCGCCGTCCACCACGAGCGTCTGGCCGGTGATCCAGGCGGCATAGGGTGAGGCAAGGAACAGCACGACGTTCGCCACCTCCTCCGGATGGCCGAGCCGGCCGAACGGGATGGAACGCAGGATCGCGTTGTACAGGCTCGGGTTCTCGGTCTTGCGCCGGTCCCATACGCCACCCGGGAACTCGATCGAACCGGGGGCGACGCCATTCACCCGGACGCCGTCTCGCGCATACATCGCGGCCTGCGTCGCGGTGTAGTGGATCACCGCCGCCTTGATCGCGCCGTACGGCGGCTGGCGCGCCGCCGGCCGGAACGCCGAGGTGGACGAGGTGTTCACCACGCAGCCCTTGGCCTCCTTCAACATCGGCAGCGCCGCCTGGGTGGCGTGCACGATCGCCATCATGTCCACCGCGACGCTGGCCGCCCAGCCGGTCTCGTCATCGCTCGAGCCGAAGGCCGAGGCGTTGTTCACCAGGATGTCGATGCCGTCCAGCGCCCGCGCGGCGTCGGCGATGTAGCGGCGGATGGCGGCGCCGTCGGCCAGGTCGCAGACCCCGGCATGGGCGGTGCGGCCGAACTTCTCGACCTCGCCGCGCGTCGCCTCCAACGTCTCGGCGCCGCGGGCGCAGATCGACACGGCCGCACCCGCCTGCGCCAGACCGAGGGCGATGGAGCGGCCGATGCCGCGGCTGCCGCCACACACCACGGCGCGCTTGCCGCTGAAATCGAACGCCATGATCACCCCCGCCTGCTGCTTCGCCTCCGCATCGCATGGCGGCACGGGGCGATCAACCGCGGACTCAGCCCGGGTCGGTACGCAGCGCGTCGAGCGGCACCAGCCGTCCGTCCCGCTCGAAGTGCCAGAACGTCCAGCCGTTGCAGGAAGGCGCGTTCTGCACCGCCGCGCCGACCTTGTGGATCGAGCCGCGGAACCCTTCGGCCGCCACGGTACCGTCCGCCGCCACCACGGCGCTCACCCGCCGCGTCCGGTCGAACAGCCTGCTGCCGACCGCGAGCAGGCCGCGCTCCACCAGGCTGCCGAACGGCACCCGCGGTGCATCGCGCTTCGACACCGCGCCGGACAGGCCTTCCGGCGGCGCCGGACGCGTCGCGCGCACCCGGCCGAGCGCGGCCTCGACATAGGCCGGGTGGCGCTCGATCCCGATGAAGTGCCGGTGCAGGCGCCTGGCGACGACCGCCGTGGTCCCGGTGCCCAGGAACGGGTCGAGCACGATGTCGCCCGGCGCGGTGCTGGCCAGCAGCACCCGGTGCAGCAGCGCCTCCGGCTTCTGCGTCGGGTGCAGCTTGAGCCCGTGCTGGTTGCGCAGCCGCTCCGGCCCGGTGCACAGCGGCAGGAACCAGTCGCTGCGCATCTGGATGTCGTCGTTCAGCGCCTTCATCGCCGCGTAGTTGAAGCGGTGCCGCGAGTCGCGCTGGCGCGCCGCCCAGATCAGCGTCTCGTGCGCATTGGTGAAGCGCCGCCCACGGAAGTTCGGCATCGGGTTGGCCTTGCGCCAGATCACGTCGTTCAGCACCCAGAACCCGAGATCCTGCAGCATCGCGCCGATGCGGAAGATGTTGTGGTAGGCGCCGATCACCCAGAGCGTGCCGTCCTTGCGCAGCAGCCGTCGGCATTCGGTCAGCCACGCGCGGGTGAAGGCGTCGTAGGCGGGGAAGTCGCTGAAGCGGTCCCAATCCTCGTCCACGCCGTCCACCAGGCTGTCGTCCGGTCGGCGCAGTTCGCCGCGGAGTTGCAGGTTGTACGGCGGATCGGCAAACACGCAGTGCACCGAGGCGGGCGGCAACATGCGCATCAGCTGCACGCAATCGCCCAGCATGACCTGATCGAGCGGCAGTTCGCGGACGACTTCCACGGTGCTCCCGGGTGGTGGATTGCGACGGGATGCCGCCGGTCACGCCCGCCGACGGCAGCGCATCGTGGCGGCGCGGGCGAAGTCGCGTCAATCAGGTCAGATCGAGGGCAAGCTGAGCGACCGTGCCGAAACTGGGCCGATGGTGCCGGGTGGGTCCCAGCCGGCGCAACGCGGCGATATGGAATTCGGTGGCGTAGCCGACATTGCTGCTCCAGCCGTAGTCGGGGAAGCGGACCGCCAGCCGCGCCATTGCGCGGTCCCGCAGCACCTTGGCGACGATCGAGGCCGCGGCGATCGACAGCGATCGCCCGTCGCCGCCCACCACGCACTGCACGGCGCAGCCGAGAGGCGGCGGCTGGTTGCCGTCCACCAGGGCGAGATCGGGCGGCACGGGCAGCCGGCCGATCGCGCGACACATCGCCAGCAGCGCGGCGCGCAGGATGTTCAGCCGCTGGATCTCGGCGACCGAAGCCGCACCGACTGCGATCTCGGCGCGACCCGATGCGCGCAGCGCCTGGAACGCCACCAGCCGTTGCTCGGGCGTCAGCTTCTTCGAATTGTCGAGCAGCGCGGCCAGCCGGCGGGGCACACCGGTGGGGAACACCACGGCCGCGGCGACCACAGGGCCCGCCAGCGGACCCCTGCCCACTTCATCCACCCCGGCGACGCGTCCGCCGGCACGCCTCTCGAGCTGAAAATTCGGCACGTCCCTGAGTAACAGGGCCGTGGGAGTTGGGCCAACCCGTCAGCGCGGCTCGGCGAGTTGCGTCGTCAGGTGGTTCACCAGGCTGCGGACCCTGGACGATCCGGCCCGATGCGTCGGGCTCACCGCATGGAGCGTGCTGCCCGTGGGGGCGTATTCCGGCAGCAGGCGAACCAGTCGGCCGCTTTCGATATCGTCCTGCACGAGGTAGCTGGGGCACAGCAGGATGCCGGCGCCGGCGCGGGCGGCATCGCAGCGCAGCAAGGCGTTGTTGACCTGGAGCCGGCCGTAGATGGACACCGAGGTCGCCCCATCAGGCCCATCGAACCGCCAGCTGCCGCCGGGCACGTCGGTGCCGGTGATGCAGTGATGCGTGCCGAGGTCGGCCGGCACGACCGGCGTACCGTGCCGGGACAGGTAGCCTGGAGCCGCGCAAAGCATGTAATTGAGCGACATGATCGGCCAGGCGACGAGACCCGTGCCGCCGGCGGCCCCGGCGCGGATCGCCAGGTCATAGCCTTCCTCGATCAGGTCCACCGATCGATCGGAAAGCTCGACATTCAGCGTGAGTTCCGGATGCTGGTGCAGGAAATCGCTCACCAGCGGTCCCAGCCGGGTACTGCCGAACACCACCGGCGCCGTGATCCGCATGCTGCCGCGCACCGGCGAACTCGGGCCGCGCCGCCGATCGGGCCGCCTCCATGTCCTCGAGAATCCGCGCGCACTGCACGAAGAAGCCTTCTCCGGCCTCGGTCAGCGCCACGCGCCGGGTCGTGCGATGCAGCAGCCGGGCGCCCAACCAGTCCTCAAGCGTCTGCACGTGCTTGCTGGCGGTAGCCTGCGAAATGCCTAGTTCGCGCGCCGCTCCGGAGAAGCTCCGGGTGCTCGCGACCTTGGCGAAGACAGCCATGCTCGTCAGCCGATCCACATATCTTCCAGCAGAGGGATTTGCCCCCTGTCGCTCCCTCAGCCCCCGGCGGTGATTCGATCACGCGCATCGCTAACAAAGGCTCAAGACGCAATAGAATCTGCGTTCATCCATTCGTCGGGCCGCCAGCGGAACATTTTGTTTGCCGGACGTCGGACGGGCGCGGTTTCCCGGCAAAGCGTTGCCATACGGTCACAGCAGCGCAGCACGCACACTCATTCAACCGGCGCGGCGTTCCGGCCTCAGAGTGTCGGCTAGCGACGGTGCAACGCCGCGGGTTGCTCCGTGAGCCCGGACGGGTGTGCCACCAAACCCGGTACGGTATCGGGCCAACGCCAGGCGGGAGCCGCGAAGAGCCGCCGCATCGCCTCGATCGGACAATGGAATGGCGGCCCACTCGGCCGGTCGCTCTGCATGAAAAGGATGAACAGCGTC
Organism: uncultured Alphaproteobacteria bacterium; assembly: GCA_963812075.1. Classification (GTDB taxonomy): domain Bacteria; phylum Pseudomonadota; class Alphaproteobacteria; order Acetobacterales; family Acetobacteraceae; genus JAMXLO01. Next base: position 33,919 of record CAWETN010000002.1, on the reverse strand, counting down.
CCGTCCGGCCGCAGCCATCGGTGCAGCCGCCGCGCATAGCTGGGCCACAGCCCCGGCGGCAGCGCGCACAGACAGGTCTGATCGTAGACGGCATCGAACGGCGAAACCGGATCCCACGCGAACAGATCCGCCTGCTCGACCTGCGCCCGCAGCTTCAGCCGCTCGAAATGCGCGCGCTGGGCGGCGACCGCGCTGGGCGCGGCATCCACCACGGTAACCTCGAAGCCAGCCTCGGCGAGCGCCAGCGGCTCCAGGCTGCGGCCGCCGCCGGGAATCAGAATGCGACAGGGCGCCAGCGCACCGCTATCGCGCCAGGCGAGGAACGCCGGGTTGATCCCGTGCCGCTCCCAGCCCGCGGTCTTGTCGCGATAGCGGCTCTCCCAGTCGATCGCCTGTGTCTCGCTCATCCGCTCGCCTCAGCCATTCGCCTCGACGTCGCCACGACGCCGCGCACCGCACAATCGATCCTGGCCGCCACGCGGGGCAGGTCGTAGACATCGCGGGCACGCCGCCAGGCCGCTTCGCCCAGCCTGCCGGCACGCTCGGGATCGGCGATCATCCGATGCACCGCATGCGCCAGCCGCTCCGCGTCGCCGATCGGCACGACATCGCCATCGACCCCGTCGCGCAGGATCTCCGACGGGCCCTCGCTGTCGGTGGCAACGATTGGCATGCCCTGCGCCATCGCCTCGAGCAGCACGATGCCAAACGGCTCGTGGTACGAAGGCAGACAGAACACGTCGATGCCGTCGAAGAACGCCCGCTTGTCGGACACCCAGCCGGTGAAGGTCACCACATCCCGCAGACCGCAGGCGGCCACGCGCCGCTCGAGTGCCGCGCGTTCCTCGCCGTCGCCGGCCAGCACCGCACGGAAACCGGCACCCTGGTCCCGCAGGCGGCCCAGCGCGGCGATGAACAGGTCGAAGCCCTTCTTCGCCACGAAGCGGCCCATGGCCCCAATTCTCGGCGTATCCCATCGGTCGCGCGGCCGCGGCGTCGGCGGCACCCGCACCATGCTGGGTATGTGGTGCATTGCGGCGCCCGGGACCCCCTGGCTTTCGGCAAACTGCCGCAGGCTCAGCGTCGGATAGAACACGCCCGCTGCATCGTGGCATTTCACCTTGTAGTTCGGCAGCACCGCGACCACCGGCGCTGCGCCAGCGGCCCGGAGCAGGCTCATCGCGCGGTTGCCGTGGGCAACGCACAGGTCGGGGTCGAACCGGTGCAGCAGCCGGCGCAGCCGCATCGCGGCGACCACGTCCCAGCTGCCGAGATGCACGAGCCCGTGCCAGGCTGCACCGCGCGCCTCGAGTGCGGGGCGCACCGCGGCGTCGGGGCGGATCACCGCGAGCACCTGATGTCCGGTCAGCGTCAGAGCGTCGTTGTGGTCGAGCAGCGCCTGCTCCATGCCGCCGAGCCCGCCGCCCAGCATGACATTGGCGATGCGGAGCGGCGGTCCGGACGACACCATGCGGGCCTCAGTCCGCCCGCATCCAGGGTGGCCTGCGCGGCGCCAGAACGGCGCCGCCGCAGGTCAGCGAGCCCTCGAGCGAATCGAGCCGCAGAACGGCGAGCCCTGCTGCCTCGCGTCCGGACCGCATGGTGCCGACCTCTGCCCCGTCGCGCAGCACCGGCGCGCCGGGGGGCGGCAGCGGGCCATCGATCGAGACCGGCATCAGCCGGCGCTTGACCAGCCCGCGGTACTTGGTCCGCGCTGTCAGCTCCTGGCCCATGTAGCAGCCCTTGCTCCACGACACGCCGTGCAACTCGTCGAAGCCGGCCTCCAGCAGCACGGTCTTTTCCGCCTCCAGGTCGCGCGAGCCGTCGGGCAGCCCGAGCGCCAGGCGATGGCGGTCCCAGTCGGCTTCCGACGCTGTGGTGGGCAGCGGTTCGGCCGAGATCAACCGCCATCCCGCCTCCGGCAGTCGCGGATCCGGCGCAGCGATCGCGGCGGCTTCCGGGGCAGTGCCCCACGCAGCGAAGACCGACAGTTCATCGGCCTGCCGCAGCGTCACCTTGGATCGCAGGCGGTAGCGCGACAGGCGCTGCAGCACCGCCGATGCCTGGCCACGTTCGCAATCGAGCAGGAGCCGTTCGCCGTCGGACAAAATGAAGAAATCCGCCAGCCACTTGCCCTGCGGTGTCAACAGGGCAGCCCACACCGCGCGGCCCGGCACCGCCTCGGCCACGTCGTTGGAGACCAGGCCCTGAAGAAAGGCGACGCGATCCTCGCCTTCGATCGCGAGGACTGCACGGCACGGCAATGCGGCCAGACGGGTCATGAGCAGAGAATTGGCGCTCCGGCGATCCACGGCAAGGCGCACCGGCCAACCGAGGGCGATCGCGGCAGAGGCTTGATCAGTCGATACTGATCGACCCTGCCTCCGGCCCTTTCTGGCCCTGGACGACGCCCATCCGTACCGTCTGGCCTTCCTGCAACGGTCCCAGTCCGGCGCGTTCCAGCACCGATGCGTGGATGAACACGTCCTTGCCGCCGGACTCCGGCGTGATGAAGCCGAACCCCTTGTCCGGGTTGTACCACTTCACCGTGCCGGTCATGTCCACCGCGGAGCTGAGATCGACCTGGCGCCGCGGAGGACCGTCGAAGCTGCGCGGCGGCCGCGGCTGGAAGCCACCCGGCCGGCGGGCCGGCGCCGCACTCGCGGTGCTCTCATCGACGGAGACCACCTGATCCACCTGGCGGCCCTTCTGTCCCTGCCCCACGCGGATCTTCAGCGTGGCTCCGGGGTTGACGGTCTGGACGCCGGCCGCCTGCAGCGTATTGACGTGCAGGAACACGTCACCCGATCCGTCGGTGAGGGCGACGAAGCCGTAGCCCTTCTCGCCGTTGAACCACTTTACCGTCGCCTCCAGCTCCGGTCCGGAAGCGCTCGAGGCGAAAGAGGGAAGCGGCATCGGGGAAGGCGCGTTGCCGTAGAAGTTGTCATCATCGAAACCGCGGCGGCGGGGGGGCCGTTGGCGGTCGTTCCTGGGCGGTCGCAAGGCTGTACTGTCCTTTGTGGTCGGGGGAGCCACTGCCACGATACGCCCGATTGCGCCCGGTGGGTAGCGTTACTCGCTGGGCCGGGGAAACTTCACCGATCAGTCGAACGCGCGCCTGATCCGTGCCCAATCCTCGATGGCGCGCTCCTCACCCGGGGTGATCGGGATGACCAGCTGACCCCACCCCGCGCTGCGCAGAGCCTCGACCCGCTGCTTCAGTTCCTGCTCGGTGGCGGTGAACGTGGTGCGCCGGATCAGGTCGGCAGTGACGAACCGCTTCTCCTCCGGCTTGAGGAACACGAAATGCCCTCGGTGGTTGTTGAGATAGCGCGCGTCCGCCGGCTCGAAGCCGCGCGCCATGGCAACGTAGCCGTCCACCTGCTCCTTCACCGACGGCGGCACCGGCGAGGTGTTCTGCCAGCCCTCCATGTCGAGATCGGCCGCGCGGTGCAGCAGTACCGCGGCGCGCGGGCCGGCCTGGGCCACCGCGCGCGGACTGTCGGCGGGCTCGCCCGGCTCCAGCACGCAGCCGCACGCCCAAGCGGTGGCGTAGAGGTCGCCGGCGCTGCGCCCCGCCGCGCGCCAGCTCTCTTGCATCCCCTCCAGCGCGGTCAGCGCACCGGGCACGTCGGAGACGAAGCTCTTCCAGCCGGCGTTCAGCTTCGCGGTGAGCGCCTGCGACTTCGGGCCGTACGCCGAGACGTGCAGCCGGATCGGATCGCGCGTGTTGATCAGGCCGAAGTCGGGATTGAGGAAGCGGATCTTCCTGCGCTTGCCCTCGACGTTGGTCTCCAGCGTCTCGTTGTCCAGCAGGCCGTAGACGACGCGGATATACTCCTCCATGTCGGCGAGCTTCATCGCGCCCAGCCCCATGGCGCGACGGGCCGAGAAGCCGGTGCCGACACCGAAGTCGATACGCCCCGGCGCCATGCCGTTCAGCGTGGCAAAGGCGTTGGCGGTGACCGCGGCGATCCGGTTCGACGGCACCAGCACGCCGGTGCCGAGACGGATGCGCGAGGTCTTCATCGCCGCCGCCCCCATGGCGACGAAGCAATCGGCGGTGATCATCTGCGTGTCGAAGAACCAGGCGTGGGTAAAGCCCAGTTCCTCGGCGCGCTGCGCCAGCTTCCACGAATCATGCGACGTGGCGATGCCGATGCCGAAATCCATGCCTGCCTCCCGAGTTTGCTACCGAAGCTGCACGTCGCCGGCGACGATGCGGTGACGGGCTTCCTGGTCGTCGAGCAGCAGCGCACCTTCATCATCGAGGCCGGCGAACAGCCCGTTGATGAAGCGATCGCCCATCTGGACCGAGAGTGCGCTGCCGACGGGATGCGCACGCGCCAGCCACGCCGCGCGGATCGCCGCGAACCCGTCCTGCTCCCATACGTTCATCCAGTTCGCCAGAGCCGCGAGCACCCGATCGCGCGCACCGTCCACTGTCGCCAGGCCGCCGCAGCCGACGATGGTGGAGACCTTGTACGACAGACCGGTCGGTGCCTGCAGCACGTCGAGGCCGATGCCGAGGATGACGGCATCTCCCGCCTGTTCGGCCAGGATGCCGGCGATCTTGCCGTCGCTCACCAGCACGTCGTTCGGCCATTTCAGGGTGGCGCGGAGCTGACGCGGCAGCAGCGCATCGACCGAGTCGGCCACCGCCAGCGCTGCCAGGAAGCCGATTTCGGCGACGCGCGCCGGCGCCACATCCGGACGCAGCACGATCGACAGATAGAGGTTGCCGGGCGGGCTGAGCCAGCGCCGCGACAGCCGCCCGCGCCCCGCCGTCTGCTCGTCGGTGTGCACCACCGTACCGTGCGGCGCGCCTTCCGCGGCCAGGCGCTGGGCCTCGTCGTTGGTGGACCCAAGGCGCTCGTAGTGCCTGACCTGAAAGTCGATCACGACAGCGCGTCGAGCAGGCGCTGCGCCCGCGCCCGCTTCTCGGCGTTCGCGTCGCGCGCGACGATGCGCTGCAGCACCGACCGGGCGCGCGGATCGCCGGCCTCGCCCAATGCGAAGCCCAGCGCGTCGCGCCTGTCGAACCACACCGGATCGAATGCCTTCAGGGTCAGCGGCAGGCGCTGCCAGTAGTATTGCAGCGCATCCGACCGCCAGTCGGCGTAGATTTCCTCCCACGACAGCGGCTGCCCGTCGGGATTGGCGTTGTCGATGTTGAACGGCTCGCTGACCAACTGGTAGCGCACGTCCATCGACATGCGCAGCCTGCCGCTGCGGTTCGCCACGCCCTTGTGCACCGTCATGCTGTGGAACAGCAGCACGTCGCCGGCCGCGAAGTCGGCGGAGACCCAGCTGCCGTCCAGCGGATCCGTGATCTCGATGCCGCCCGCGCCGCCGGCGATGTCGAAGTCGTAGACGCCAGCGGTGTGCGAACCCGCCGCGATCTGCAATGGTCCGACCTCCATTGGGCAGTCGATCAGCGGCAGCCACGCGGTATAGACCTCGGTGGTGCCCTGCACATTGGGAAAATCCTGATGCGCCTTGGTGGTATACTCCTCGCGTTGGGGAAAGATGTTGCGCATCAGCACGCGTGGATGCGGCAGGATCGGGCCACCCAGCATGCGCTCGAGCAGGCCGATCAGCGCCGGATGGTGCTTTAGCGCGTGATAGTCCTCCAGTCGGTTGATGCGCCGCAGCGTCTTCAGGTAGGTGGGCTCCGGATCGACGCAGAACCCGGACATCTCGGCGACCGCATCCTCCACCGGGCGGTCGCCGCGCAGCCAGCCCGCGTCGCGCGCGATCGTGCCGACCTGGCGCTGCACCGCCGCGACATCGTCGCGCGGCAGCAGCCTGGGAAGGAACAGGTAGCCATCGCGCCGCATGCGGGCGGCCAACGCCTCGCCATCACGGATCAACGGCGATGAGTTCGATGAAGGGCTTCGTCATGTCGTCCATCCTTGCAGACGCGCCGCCGCCTCGCGGCAATACTCCGGGCCGCCGAGCATCTGCCGGTTGAAGCCGATGCGCTTGAACCAGTAGTGCAACCCGAGCAGGTCGGTGAAGCCCATGCCGCCATGCGCCTCGGTCGCCATGCGCGCGATGTCGCGACCGACATCGCCGAGATGCGCCTTGGTCTGCAACGCGGTCAGCCGCGCCTCATCGGGCAGCGCATCCTGCGCGTAGCCGGCGTACCACACCATGGCGCGGCAGGGCTCCAGCATCGTCACCATGTCGGCGAACTGGTGCTTCACCGCCTGGAAGCTGCCGATCACCCGATTGAACTGCGTGCGCTGCTTCACGAACCCCAATGCCTGGTCGAACATGTGCTGTGCCGCGCCAAGCGTGTCGGCGGCGAGCACCACGCGACCGGCATCCAGCACGCGCTGCATCGCCTGCATCGGCGCATTCGCCGCGTCGAGCACGACTGCCTCCGCGTTGTCGAATGCCAGGTCGGTGACCGGCCGCGTGCGATCGATGCTGCGATGCATCGTCGCGGCAACGCCAGGCGCATCGGCGGCGACCACGGCGGCGCTGCCGTCGGCGAGATACAGCAGAAGGTGCGTCGGGGCGCCGGCATCGATCGCAGCCTTCACCTCTCCGGTCAGCCGATCGCCATGCAGCGCCGCACCGGTTCCGACGCCGAAACGTACCTCCCCCGCGGCGATGCGCGGCAGCCATGCGTCCTGCAATTCCTCCGTCGCGCCATGCGTGAAGGCGAGCGTCGCCATCACCACGCTGCCGACGAACGGCGCGAACGCCGCGGCACCGCCCAGCACCTCGGCCGCCACCGCCGCGTCGACTATGCCGAGACCCGCGCCGCCGAAGCGCTCCGGCACGAGCAGTCCGGGCAGACCGAGTTCGACCAGGCTGTCCCACAGCCCCGCGTCGAAGCCGCTGCCGTTCTCAGCGTGCCGCCGCAACGCCTCGACCGGCACGCGATCGGCCAGCAGGCTGCGCAGCGAATCGGCGAACAGACGCTGCTCTTCGCTGAGGGCGAATTCCATCAGACCCTCGCCACCTTCGGCTCACGCGGCAGGTCGAGCCCACGCTCCGAGATGATGTTCTTCTGGATATTGTTCGACCCGCCGCCGATCATCAGCCCCACATCGTACAGGTAGTCGATATTCCACGTGGTGGCATCGTCGTCTTCGGCGTCTTCGCCGGCGCTCTCGAACGCCAGCCCGTCGGTGCCCAGCGCATCCACCGCGAGCGATGCCAGGCGGAAGCCCAGCATCGTGCCGCCATACTTGATGATCATGCGCTTCACGCCGGAATCGACGCCCTGCGCCGCCTCGGTCAGCAGGCGCAGATTGTGCGCCTTCCAGGCGATCACCTCGCCCTGCAACTTGAGCAGCCGGTCACGGAACTCGGCCACGCCGAGCAGGTCGCGCGCCCGCATCAGGGCGATGAGCTGTTCCAGCCGCGTCGTCATCTTCTCGGCGCTGCCGATCATCGAACGCTCGTGCTTCAGCGTCACGTTGGCGACATACCAGCCCTTGCCGCGCCCCAGCACGATCTGGTCGGCGGGCACCCGGACGTCGGTGAAGAACACCTCGTTGAACTCGGCGCGGCCAGTCATCGTGCGCAGCGGCCGCACCTCGATGCCTGAAGTCTGCATCGACAGCAGCAGATAGGAAATGCCCTCATGCTTCGGCGCGTTGGGCTCGGTGCGGCAGAGCAGGAACATCATGTCGGCGTAGTGCGCCGAACTGGTCCAGATCTTCTGGCCGTTGACCACGAAATGGTCGCCCTCCAGCACGCCGCGCGTGGTGAGCGACGCGAGGTCGCTGCCGGCGCCGGGCTCGGAGTAGCCCTGGCACCAGATCACGTCGCCGCGGATCGTCTTCTCCACCCACTGCCGCTTCTGCGCCTCGGTGCCGACCTCCAGCAGCGTCGGCACCAGCATGCTGATGCCCTGGTTGGTGAGCCCGGCATAGATCCCGGCGGCGGCGAATTCGGTGGCGATCACCGCCGCCTCCACCACGTCCGGCTCCGCACCGAAGCCGCCGTATTCGCGCGGGATGGTGCGCGCGACATAGCCGTGATCCACCAGCAGCTTCTGCCAGTCGAGCGCCTTGCGGTCCGGCCGCTTGCGCCCGCCGCCCAGCTTTGGCGATCGGTGCCCGTGCTCGCGGATGAACCCGCGCACCTCCTCCTGCAATGCCCGATGCTTGTCGGACAGGCTCAGGTCCATTCGCTTCCTCCCGCTGCGCGCCTAAATGGGATCAGACGCGCCACACCGCCAGAGCGTCCAGCGCCTCGACATCGGCGCCGCGCACCCACAATGGGTTCACTTCCAGTGCATCGAGATCCTGCCCGAGCGCCACCGCCGCATCGCCGATGCGCGCGATCACGGCGGCGACCGCGTCGAGATCGGCCGGCGCCATGCCGCGCGCGCCATGCAGCAGCTTCGCGCCGCGCAGTTCGCCCAGCATGCGCTTCACCTCGGTCGCGTCGATTGGCAGCGGGCGCAGCGACACGTCCTGCAGCACCTCGACCCACACGCCGCCCAGGCCGACCGCCATCACCGGCCCCCATTGCGGATCGCGCGTGCAGCCGACGAACAGCTCCAGCCCGCCGCTGCGCATCGGCGCCACCAGCACGCCATCGACCCGCGCACCGTGCGGCGCCACTGCCATCACGCGGCGGAACGCGTCGGCGACCGCATCGTCGCCTTGCAGGTTGAGCACCACGCCACCGATATCGCTTTTGTGCGCGATGTCGTCCGAGGCGATCTTCAGCGCCACGCGCCCGCCTGTCGCCCGCGCCAAGGCCACCGCCTGGTCCGCATCCTGCGCCAGCGCGACGGGCACCACCGGCACGTTGCACCGCGCCAGATAGTCGAGCGTCGCGCGCTCCGACCGCGGACGATCGTCGGCGTCGGCAATGGTGGCAATCGAGGCCGATGCGCCGCCCAGCCGGCGCTGCTGCTCGGACCACCAGAACGCCTTGCCCAGCGCGTTCATGCCATGGTGCAGACCGGCACTGACATAGGGCAGGCCGATGTCATCGATGATCCGGGTCGAGACCCCGGTCACCGGCTTCACCGAGTGGCTCACCAGCAGCGCCGGCATCCCGGCCGCGTGCAGTCCCGCCGCGATATGCCGCAGCGCCGCCAGCACGAATTCGGTGGCGTGCTCCTCGGCGACCGGCACATCGAACAGGCAGGCAAGTGCGGAAAATTCCTGCTGCCGTCCGAGGATGCGCAGCCCCTGCTCGAACAGATCCGGCTGCAGCACCGCGCCGCCGGTGATGTCCAGCGGATTGTGCGGTGTGCCGAAACTCGGCAGTGCGGCGTGCAGTTCGGCGACCGCGCTGTCCGACAGCGCGGGCATCGGGACGTTCAGCACCTGCGCACGATCGGCGACGATCTCGCAGGCGCCGCCGGAGATCGACACCACCGCCAGTCCACGCGGCTCCAGCACGCCGGTGCGGGTGATCACGTCCGCGGTGAACAGCAGGTCCTCGATCGCATCGACGCGCACGATGCCCAGCTGACGGCACACGCCGTCGAATACCCGGTCATCGCCGACCAGCGCGCCGGTATGTGCCTGTGCCGACCGCGCCGTGACCTCCGAAAGACCGATCTTCAGCACCACGATCGGCTTCGCCGCGGCGATCGCACGGCGCGCCGCGGCGGCAAAGCTTGGCGCGTGGCGGATCGTCTCGGCGAACAGCGCGATCGCCCGCACCTCGGGCTGCTCGACCAGGTGGTCGATGAACGCCGCGCAGTCGAGGTCGGCCTCGTTGCCGGTCGATACCATGTGCGACAGGCCGATCTCGTGCTGCGCCGCCAGGCTCGAGATGAAGCTGCCGTTGGCGCCGCTCTGCGTCACCACCGCGATGGAGCCCGGCCGCGACGGCGCGCGGAAGCCGCCGGTCCACAGCGGCACGTTGTCGATGAAGTTGACGAAGCCCAGGCAGTTCGGCCCGAGCAGCGACACGCCATGCCGACGCGCCAGTAATGCCAGCCGCGACTGATGGTCGGCGCCTTCGTGACCGGTCTCGGCAAAGCCCGAGGTCAGGATCACCGCATTGTGCACATCCGCCGCGGCAAGGTCCGCCAGCGCCTCGTCGATCGCCGCCATCGGTACCATGAGCAGCGCGAGGTCGATCGGCGCGCCGACCGCTGCGCAGGACGTGGCGGCGCTGCGCCCGTGCACGGTGCCGCCCCGGCGGCTCACCAGGTGGATGTCGCCGGCGTATTTGCGGTTGACCAGGTTGTCAAAGGTGTTCTGCGACCAGCGCGACCGGTCGGTGGCACCCACCAGCGCAATCGAGCGCGGTCGCAGCATGGCGGTCAGGTCGCGGCGGCTCCGGCTCATGACGTTCCTCTTGTTGTCAGGCGGCGGTCAGATCGCGCAGCAGCGGCATCGCCTCGGCGGCGAAGCGCGCGATCTGATCGTGCCGCTGCTCGTACGGCCCGAGCAGATCGAGTGCAATGTGGCGCACGCCCGCCGCATGGAACTCGCGGATGCGCTCGGCCACCTGCTCCGGCCGTCCCAGCGCACAGTAGCGCTGCGCCGCGCGGCGGAAATCCATCGCATAGCGCACGCTGAGCGTCTCGGTCGCCGCGTCGAGCGCCTGCTCGTAGCTGTCGTCGATGCGGGTGAACAGCAGGTGCCCGGTGCCGAAGCGCGCCAGCCTCCGCCCGGCCTGCTCTGCCGCCATGTCGATCTTCTCGAGCGCGGCACGGTACATCTCGGGTGTGACCACGTAGGACAGCCAGCCGTCGCCCAGCCGTCCGGTGCGCCGCAATGCACCGTCCGAGCGTCCGCCGCACCACATCGGCGGACCACCCGGCTGTCGCGCCGGCGGCTGCATCGGCACATCGCTGAACGGGCCGTAGAAGCGACCGGTATGGCTGACCGGCTCACCGCTCCAGAACCGGCGCAGCAGCTGCATGCCTTCGCTCAGCCGCGCACCGCGTTCGGCGCGCGGCACGCCGCATACCTCGTATTCGCGCGGGAACTCGCCGCCCACGCCGACGCCGAAGATCAGTCGCCCCTCCGTCAGGTGATCGAGCGTCGCAACCTGCTTGGCCACCGGCGCCGGATGGCGCAGCGGCAGCAGATATACCGACGTGCCCAGCGTCAGCCGCCGGCTGACCACGGCGGCCTGCGCCAGCTGCAGCAGCGGGTCGAGCACCGGCACGGCGAACGAGACGTGGTCGCCGACCCAGAGCGAATCGTAGCCGCTGCCGTCCACCAGTTCGACCAGCTGCACCAGGTCGTCGATCATCGGCAGCCAAGGACCGGTCGCCGGCTCGGTGCGCCGATGGATCGTCTGGATGCCGATGCGCAGCCGGTCATCGAGTGGCAGCATGCTGTCTTGCCCGTGGTGTCAAACCCGACGATCCTGACGAGGCGTGAATGACACTGTCAACGGACTGCCTCCGTTCATAGCCGAAAAAGGAGGCTGCATATCTTCTCTTCGTACCGGTTTAGCGAAGGTCGGCCGGTTCGTCAGGCGGAGATGGCACGATCAGTGCTTGCTTGGCGGGAACACGGCCACGCTCGAACACCGCGAGACTGTCGTAGAAATGCATCGATTGGGTCGAGCGTGTAAATGCTGTCGGAGGAAGAGCTCCACGGCTCGTTTCGGCGTTCAGTTCATCGAGCAGCGTCTTGCACAATTCAATGAAGCTGCCCGCGCGATGCAGCCCGCCGCCATATTCGTCCCAATAGGCGGTATGGAGATCCTCCACCATGTACACGCCGTTGGCCGCGATGACCGCGATCTGGTCTTCTTCGAAGGCAGTGCACTGTGGATTGACGTCGATACCTATGATTTGCACGTGAGGGCCAAAATATTTCCTCCATAGCTGAAGCGAACCACCGGTTCCGCAGCCAGTTTCAAGAAAGAGGGTGGGCGCGTTCACAAATCGCGCGAAGTGCCTCTCGTAGGCAGGGAAGTAATGCTTCCATTTGTGAACTGGCCTGCCGCGAATGGGTAAGAAATTCAGCCCAAAGGCTCATGCGCGCTCTCCGAATTGCGAACCGACCCTGAATGCAAGCCGCATGGCGCAACTCCAAGCAGTTGGACGCGGTGTCAGCGCTGTCGGCGTGAGAACTGACCGGCCCTTGTGCTTCCTATTTGGGCTCGTACCTCCGCCACGCGCTCATCTGCACCGCCGAGGTATGGCAGTGCACGATCACCGGCTTCGTCTTCACCGCGAACGCCCGCGCAATCCCGTCCGCCACCTCTGACTCGTCGCGGATCGTGATCCCCTCCGCGCCGAACGACCGCCCCCACGCCGCAAAGTCGGGATTTGTCAGCTTCATCGACTCCTGAAACGGCCGCCCCGGATAGCGCACGTGATGGTGCATGCCGATCGTGCCGTACATCCGGTTGTCTGAAATGACGATGATCGGCGCGCCGCCGTATTGCATCGCGGTGGCGATCTCATTGCCGGCCATCAGCGCGCCGCCGTCGCCCATGAACGCCACCACCTGCCTGCCCGGTCGGCGCAACGTCGCGGCGACCGCCATCGGCATGCCGGACCCCATCGCGCCCACCACCGACGACAGGAACACCTGCCCTGGCTTGAAGCCGATATAGCGGTGGATGAAGCTGCCGAAGTTGCCGGCGTCCGAGGTCACCGTCGCGTCCGGTGCCAGGTGCTTGTCCACCTCGCAGACGATCGCGGCGAAGTTCACCCCGTCCGGCGTCGGCTCCCACTCCTTGGCCAGCAGCCTGCGGTGGATCGCATGCAGTCCACCGACCCAGCCGCGGCGCTGCTCGGCACCCGCCGGCGCACCGCGCCTCAGCAGCGCCTTCACCACCTCGTGCGGCGACGCGGCGATGCCAAGCTCCGGCCGCCACACCCGCCCGACCTCGTTGGCGTCCGGCCAGATGTGCACCAGCGGCAGCTGCGGCTGGGGCGCTGCGGGGAAGGTGTAGGACTGGCTCACGCTGTCGGTCAGCCGCTCGCCGATCGCCACCATCAGGTCGGCCTTCTTCATCTCGCTGATCAGCGCCGGCGGCACGCGGATGCCCATGTAGCCGCCATAGTGCGGATGCGTCGCATCGAACAGCTGCGGGCGGCGATGTGTGGGCGAGATCGGCAGCACCCACTCCTCCGCCAGCCGTCGCAGGTCGCCGAACACCGCCTCGTCGTACAGCGCATCGGCGAGCAGCGCGCCGCCCACCAGCACCAGCGGCCGCTCCGCCCTGGCCAGCATCTCCGCCAGCCGGTCAAGGTCCTCGGCGCGCGGTCCCGCCAGCGCGCGCGGCCGTGGCTGATCGACCGCAACATCCGTCTTCGCGTCGAACAGGTCCTCGGGCAGGATCACTGCGACCGGCCCTGGCGTGCCGCTCTCGGCGATGTGGAAGGCGCGCGCGATCGCCTCGGACGCCTGCTCCGGCTCGATCACCTCGATCACCGACTTGGTCACGTCGGACAGCAGCCGGGAGTAGTTCTGCTCCTGCAGCGCCTGGCGGCCGAAATCCTTGCGCTCGACCTGGCCCACCAGCATCACCATCGGCGTCGCGTCGTGGTACGCCGAGTGCAGCGACACCATCGCGTTGGACAGCCCCGGACCGCGCGAGACGATGCAGCAGCCGGCGCGGTTGCGCAGCCGGCCGTCCGCCACCGCCATGAAGCCGGCGCCGCCCTCGTGGCGGCAGACGATCAGCCGCATCGAGTTCATGTCGGTCAGTGCGTTGATCAGCCCGACATAGCTCTCGCCGGGCACGCAGAAGATCTGATCGACGTCGTGTGCCTCCAGGCTTTCGGCGAGCAGACGGGCAACGGACCGGTTCATCGCGGGAACGTCTCCTGCTTGTCGTCAGCGCGCCGGGCAGCGCACCAGCGGATAGGGAAAATCGGTGCAGCCGGGGAAGCTGATCTCGTTCTCGGTGCGGCGCTGCACCCGCAGCGCATCGGGACTGATGCAGCCGAAGCCCACCTCACCGCCGCTGCCGCCCAGGGTGAACGGGCTGCTGCCGGCCGGCGACGCCTGCTGCACGAAGCGGAACTCGGTCCCCTCCGGCGTCACCCGCGCGGTCTCCACCAGCCGCTGCGCGAGAAACTGGTCGGTGATGACCGCGCGCATCACGATATCGCGGGTGAAGATCACCACCGGCATGGCCAGGCACTCCTGCGCGGTGATGCTGCTGGGGGGCGGGAAGATCCCCCCGGTCCAGGCGCCGAACAGCCAGGCATGCGGCGGCAGGCCCTGCGCGCGCGCCGGTACGGCGTGCAGCCCCGCCAGGACGAGTGCGGCGGTCAGCCAGGCGGTGCGGCGCATGCAGGACCCCTCAAATGGTTGCGGGGCAGCACGATAGGGCCGGCTGGAATCAGTGACCAGGGGCGGGCGGGATGCTAGGAGCCCGCCATGCTTCATCGCCTCTACATGCGCACGCTCGCGCTGGCCGCCGCGCCGGGCGCCCCCTGGTGGCTGGCGGCGATCGCCTTCGCCGAGAGCAGCTTCTTCCCGATCCCACCCGACGCCCTGCTCATTCCGATGGCACTGGCCCGCCCCGAGCGCGCCTGGCGCTTCGCCGCAATCTGCACGGTCGCCAGCGTGCTGGGCGGTGCCCTGGGCTACGCCATCGGCTATTTCGTGTTCAATCAGCTGATGCAGCTGCCGCTGGCGCGCGCGCTGTTCGGTCCCGATCCGCTGGGCGCGTTCCAGGGCTGGTACGCCCGCTGGGGCCTGGCGGTGATCCTGATCAAGGGACTGACGCCGATCCCCTACAAGCTGGTGACCATCGCCTCGGGCGCCGCCAGGTTCGACTTCATGGTTTTCATGGCGGCCAGCGTGGTGACGCGCGGTGCGCGCTTCTTCCTGGTGGCGGCGCTGCTGCGCGCCTTCGGCACCCCGGTGCGCGACTTCGTCGAGCGGCGGCTGACCCTGGTCACCAGCCTGTTCGCCGCCGGCATCCTGGGCGGCTTTCTCGCCCTGCGCTTCCTTTAGGGCTTCAACTCCGGTTGAGTATGCATGATCTCGCCCCAATAGGGCGATGAATGCGCGATTTCGTTCCCATGGGAGATGCGATGCGCCGGCGTGACATCCTGCTGCAGGCCGCTGTGCTGCCGGCGTTGGCAGCACTGGGCGGCGGTATCGCGCGCGCCGAGGACGCCGCTCCTTTCGACGCCTCGACCGTGCGCAACATGGCGCGCGACATGGCGCAGCACCCGTGGCAGGCCCCCGACCAGACGCTGCCGCCGGAACTGAAGGACCTCGACTACCAGCAGTACCGCTCCATCCGCTTCGATCCGGGGCACGCGCTGTGGCGCGGCCTGGGCCTGCGCTTCACCGCCGAGTTCTTCCACCGCGGCTTCCTCTACAAGGAGGCGGTGAAGATGTTCGAGGTCGTGGACGGCAAGGCCGCGCCGATCCACTACAGCCCCGACCTGTTCACCTTCGACAAGTTGAAGCCGCCCGCCGGCGACATCGGCTTTGCCGGGTTCCGCCTGCACAACCTGCTGAGCAAGCCCGACTACTACGACGAGATCTGCGCCTTCCTCGGCGCCAGCTATTTCCGCGCCGTGGCAAAGGGCATGGGATACGGGCTGTCGGCCCGCGGCCTGGCGATCAAGACCGCCGATCCCGCCGGAGAAGAGTTCCCCGCCTTCCGTGCCTTCTGGCTCGAGCGGCCGGGGAAGGGCAGCGACGCGATCGTGGTACACGCGTTGCTCGACAGTCAGAGCGCCACTGCCGCCTTCCGCTTCACCATACGCCCTGGTCAGCAGACCGTGTTCGACACCGAGATGGCGCTGTATCCGCGCGTCGACCTCGCCACCGCAGGGATCGCGCCACTTACCTCGATGTTCCTGTTCGACACCAACGACCGCGCGCGCGTCGACGACTACCGCGACGCGGTGCACGATTCGAACGGGCTGCTGCTGTGGACCGGCAGGGGCGAGCAGATCTGGCGTCAGCTCGCCAATCCGCGCGAGCTGCAGATCAGTGCGTTCACCGATACCGGTCCGCGCGGCTTCGGGCTCATGCAGCGCGGGCGGGCGTTCGGCGACTATCAGGACCTCGAGGCGCATTACGAGAACCGGCCCTCGCTGTGGGTCGAGCCCATCGGCGACTGGGGCGAGGGCATTGTCGAACTGGTGGAGATTCCGACCGACCGCGAGATCAACGACAACATCGTCGCGTTCTGGCGCCCGCACGACCCGCTGAAGGCCAAGAGCGAGTACCTGCTGAGCTACCGGCTGCACTGGTGCTCGTCGGTGCCGGCCGGCAGCACTCTTGCGGAAGTGGTCGCGACCCGGTGCGGGCTCGCCTGGGACCAGAAGAACCGGCAGTTCATCATCGATTTCGTCGGCGGGGTCCTGAAAGGGCGCCGCCCGGACGCGCTGCCGGCGATCGACCTGGGCGCCAGCAAGGGCAAGATCGAGAACCCGGTGGTGCAGCCCAATCCGGCGACCGGCGGCTGGCGGCTCAGCTTCCAGCTCGACCAGGGCAGCGAGAAGCTGGTCGAGATGCACGCCCGGCTGATGGACGGCGACAAACCCCTCACCGAGACCTGGCTCTACCGTTGGACAGCCTGACGGATATCCGCTTCAGGGCGCTGCCGGACGAGGCGCCGCTGGCCATGCCGACGCAGTCGCTGCGGTCGGCACCCAAGCGCGGTCCGCGGCCACCTTCCGCACCGCGCGGCATGGCGCTGCGGCGCTTCCTGGTGATCGGCGGCGCCGTGGCGCTCACCCTCGAGGGGGCGCACGAGATGTACCTCGTGTTTGCCGTCAATGGCGTCACCGCGCTGGCAATCTTCATAATGGCGATCTTCCTGGCGTTGTTCGCCTGGATCGCGCTGTCGTTCACCAGCGGGCTCGCCGGCTTCTGCTCGATGCTGGCCGGCGGCGGCTGCCGCCTGGGTACCGGACCCGACGCACCGCTGCCGCAGCTGCAGGCGCGCACCGCGCTGCTGATGCCGACCTACAACGAGCAGCCGACGCGCGTGATGGCCGGGCTGCAGGCGATGTGGGAGTCGCTGGCCGAAACCGCGGCAGCCGATGCATTCGACCTGTTCATCCTCAGCGACACCACCGATCCGCGGATCTGGATCGCCGAGGAGGCGGGCTTCCTCGCATTGCGTGACCGCACTGGGGCGGAGCAGCGGATGTTCTATCGCCGCCGCCCGAAGAACACGGCGCGCAAGTCGGGCAACATCGCCGACTGGGTGACGCGCTTCGGCGGCGCCTACGCGCAGTTCCTGATCCTCGACGCCGACAGCCTGATGACCGGCGAGACGCTGGTGCGGCTGGCCGGCGCGATGGAACGCAACCCCGATGTCGGGCTGATCCAGACCCTGCCGGTCATCACCGGTGCTGCCACGCTGTTCGCCCGCGTGCAGCAGTTCGCCGGCCGGGTCTATGGCCCGCTGATCGCGCACGGCATCGCCTGGTGGCACGGCGCCGAGGGCAACTACTGGGGTCACAACGCGATGATCCGCACCCTCGCCTTTGCCCAGCAGGCCGGGCTGCCGGAACTCACCGGCCGCCGTCCGTTCGGCGGCGCGATCATGAGCCACGATTTCGTCGAGGCTGCGCTCATGCGCCGCGGCGGGTGGGCAATTCACATGGTGCCGGGCGTTCCCGGCAGCTACGAGGAGGCGCCGCCGACGCTGACCGACCTCGCTGTGCGCGACCGGCGGTGGTGCCAGGGCAACCTCCAGCATCTCGCCGTGCTGCCCACACGCGGGCTGTACGCGGTCAGTCGGCTGCACCTGCTGACCGGCATCGGCTCTTACATCACGGCGCCGCTGTGGCTGCTGTTCATCCTCACCGGCATCCTGATCGCGGTACAGGCGCGCTTCGTGCAGCCGGACTACTTCCCGCAAGGCAAGTCGCTGTTCCCGCAGTGGCCGGTGGTCGACCCGGTGCGCGCCATGTGGATGTTCGTCGCCACCATGGCGCTGCTGCTGGTGCCGAAGCTGCTGGGCGGCATCGCCGTTCTGCTGCGCCGCCGCGACCGGCACGGCTTTGGCCTGCCGCGTCTCGTCGCCGGCATCCTGTTCGAGACGCTGATCGCCGGTCTGCTGGCGCCGGTGGTGATGATCACCCAGACGATCGACGTGGTGGCGATCCTGCTCGGGCGCGATTCGGGCTGGAACGCGCAGCGGCGCGGCGACGGCGCCATTCCGGCGCGCGAGACGCAGCGCCTGTACCGGCGCCACACCGTCCTCGGCCTGCTGCTCGGGGCCACCGCCTGGGCGGTGTCGCTGTCGCTCGCGCTGTGGATGCTGCCGGTGATCCTGGGGCTCGCGCTGGCGATCCCGCTGGCGCTGCTGACCGGCCGGCGGCACGCCGCCGGCGTGCTGCGCACGCCCGAGGACCTCGACCCGCCGCCGGTGGTCGCCCGCGCCACCGCCTTGCAGCGCGAATGGGAGGCGATGGAGCCGCCCGACGTGGCGCGCCTGCTGCGCGACCCGCGCCTGCTGGCCGCGCACACCGCTATGCTGCCGCCGCCGCGCCGCCCGGGCGTCGATCCGCTCGACCCGACGCTGCTGCTGGCGCGGGCCAGGATCGAGGAGGCCGAATCGCTCGATGCGGCGATCGGTTCCCTGTCGCCGCAGGAACTTGCCGCGGCACTTGCCGACGCGGTCGCGCTCAGACGCCTGTCCGCGCTGGCCTGACCGCCTTCAGTGGCGCAGCGCCTGCGCCACCTCGTCCAGTGCCGCGGGGTCTTCGATGGTCGGCGGCACCGGCGCGGTCTCGCCGTCGGCGATGCGGCGGATCGAGGCGCGCAGGATCTTGCCCGACCGCGTCTTCGGCAGCCGCGGCACCACGCGCGCGTCCTTGAACGCCGCGACCGGCCCGATGCGCTCGCGCACCAGCGCCACCAGTTCGGCGGCGATCTCCGCCTCCGGGCGATTCACGCCCGCCTTCAGCACCACCAGGCCGATCGGCGTCTGGCCCTTCAGCTCATCCTTCGCACCAACCACGGCGCACTCCGCCACCGCGGCGTGCGAGGCCAGCACCTCCTCCATCTGTCCGGTGGACAGCCGGTGGCCGGCGACGTTGATGATGTCGTCGGTCCGGCCCATCACCCACACGTCGCCGTCGGCGTCGATCGTGCCGGCATCGCCGGTGCGGTACCAGCCGGGGAAGTCCGACAGATACGCGGTGCGGTAGCCCTCGTCGTTCTGCCACAGCGTCGGCGCGCAGCCAGGCGGCAGCGGCAGCCGGGCGCACAGATTGCCGGTCTGGCCGGCCGGCACCTTGTGGCCGTCGTCGTCCAGCGCATGCAGGTCGATCCCGGGGCTAGGCCGCCCGCCTGAGCCTGGCTTGAACGGGAACAGCTCGAACTGGCGGAAGCTGCCGGTGATCGCCCAGCCGGTCTCGGTCTGCCACCAGTGGTCGATCACCGGCTTGCCCAGCAGGTCCGCGGCCCATACCGCGGTCGGCGGATCGCAGCGCTCGCCCGCAAGGAACAGCGCCTCCAGCTTCGACAGGTCGTGCGCGCGCAGCAGCTTGCCGTCGGGATCCTGCTGCTTGATCGCGCGCATCGCCGTGGGCGCGGTGAACAGCACCTTGACGCCGTGCTGCGCGCACACCCGCCAGAACGCGCCGGCGTCCGGCGTGCCGACCGGCTTGCCCTCGTACATCACGCTGGTGCAGCCGCGCAGCAGCGGCGCGTAGACGATGTAGGAGTGGCCGACCACCCAGCCCACGTCCGAGGCGGCCCAGAACACGTCGCCGGCCTCGACGCCGTAGAGCATGCGCATCGAGTTCCACAGCGCGACCGCGTGCCCGCCATTGTCGCGTACCACGCCCTTCGGCCGCCCGGTCGTGCCGGACGTGTAGAGGATGTAGAGTGGATCGGTTGCCGCCACCGGCACCGGATCGTGCGGCGCCGCCGCGGCTTCGGCCTCTGCCAGGTCGTGGTCGCGGCCTGGGACCAGGGTCGCCGGCCCGGCTTCGCGCTGCAGGATCAGGCAGGCCTCCGGCTTGTGTGGCGAGAGCGCGATCGCCGCGTCCAGCAACGGCTTGTATTTCACCACCCGCCCCGGCTCGAGGCCGCAGGATGCCGACACGATCACCCTTGGCTTCGCGTCGGCGATGCGCGAGGCCAGTTCGGCGGCGGCAAACCCGCCGAACACCACCGAGTGGATCGCCCCCAGGCGCGCGCAGGCCAGCATGGCGATCGCCGCCTCGGGCACCATCGGCAGGTAGATCACCACCCGATCGCCGCGCGCCACGCCAAGCCCCGCCAGCGCGCCGGCAAGCTTCGCGGTGCGAAGCTGCATCTGGCGGTAGGTGAAGGTCTCGACGCGCCCGGTCATCGGGCTGTCCCAGATCAGCGCCGCCTGCTCGCCCCGGCCGGCCAGCACGTGTCGGTCGAGGCAGTTGAAGCAGGTGTTCAGTTCCGCGCCGGCGAACCACCGTCCGTACGGGCCGGTCGAACCGTCGAACACGCGATTCCAGCGTCGGTCCCAGGTGACGCCCTCGGCGATGCCGGCCCACCAGGCCTCCGGATCGGCCCGCCAGGCAGCATAGGTCTCCGCGTATCCGGACGCGGGCGCGGCATCGTTCATCGCGGCCTCCCTTTGTGCTGGAACGAACATGCGGCCGGCGAGGCCGGTCGGGCAATCGTTGAGACTTCCGGACATTAGGAAAAAATAAACCGAAGCCGATCATCTGGGATGCGCCGTTCCCAGTGGAGAACCCCATGGCCCAGCCGCAGCCGAGCAAGCCGGTCCCTGTCGAGGTCGCGTATCATGATCTTCTGGCGGCGCTGGACCGTGCGGCGGCGGCTTCGCTGGCCGGCGGCATCATCGCCTCGTCCGGGCTGGTGCACACCCCGGCACAGGCGATCGAGGTGCAGCGGCAGGTCCTGCGGACGATGTTCTCGCCACAACGATGACACCGACATAGGGCGCAATCGCCGCCGGTCCGACTATGATGCATGGATGCGCCTGCCCGCCGCCCTGGTTCCGCTCCGCAATTCGACCTTCCGCGGCCTCTGGCTCGCCAACGTGGTGGCGTGGCTGGGGACGTGGCTGCAGAACACCGGCGCCGGCTGGCTGATGACCAGCCTGGCGCCGCAGCCGCTCATCGTCGCCATGGTGCAGGCGGCCACCATCATGCCGGTGTTCCTGCTGGCGCTGCCCGGCGGCGCGCTCGCCGACATCGTCGATCGCCGCGTGTTCCTGATCGGCACACAGATCTGGACCATCCTGGCCGCCACCCTGCTGGCCGCGCTGACCATCGCGCACCTGATGACGGCGTTCTGGCTGCTGGCGCTGACCTTCGCGATCGGCATCGGCGCCGCGCTGACCGCGCCGGCCTGGAGCGCGATCGTGCCCGAACTGGTGCCGCGCGAGGACCTGGTGCAGGCGATCGCGCTGAACGGCATCGGCTTCAACCTCACCCGCGCGATCGGCCCGGCGCTGGCCGGTGCGCTGATCCTGATCGGCGGCTCCAGCCTGACCTTCTCGCTGTACGCCGTGTCGATCGTGGCGGTGCTGCACGCGCTGTTCACCTGGCGCCGCGGCCGCCGGTTCACCGGCCTGCCGCGCGAGCACCTGCTGTCGGCGATGCGCGCCGGCATGCGCTTCGTGCGCAACACGCCGGCGGTGCAGTACGCGATGGTGCGCACGCTGGCCTATTCGGTACCCGCCTCGGCGCCGTGGGCGCTGCTGCCGCTGCTGGTGCGCCGAGCATCTCGGACCTGGGGCCGGGCATGTACGGCGTGATCCTCGGCATGATGGGGATCGGCGGGGTCACCTCGGGGATGCTGCTGCCGCTGGTGCGGGGCTATGTCAGCCGCGGCACCACGGTGGTCGGCTGCACGCTGTTCTCCTGCGCCGGCATCGCGATTGCTGGGCGCGACGCACCACTGGCTTCCGGCCGCGTTCGGCATGCTGCTGTTCGGCATCGGCTGGACGTCGGCCTACGCCACCATCCAGGCCGCGGCGCAGTTGGTCTGCCCGCCCTGGGTGCGGGCACGCGCGCTGTCGATCTACCAGTTGGCGCAGAACGGCGCGCTGACCGCGGGGTCGTTCGCCTGGGGCTGTGCTGGCCGACCGCCTGGGCATGGCCGACACGCTGCTGGTGGCGGCCGGAATCGGGCTTGGCCCTGGCGTTCCTGGTGCGCGGCTTTTCCATCGATCTCTCGATCGCGCGGCCGATGTCCCAGCCGCCCGGAGCCGCGGCCCATGCCCGAAGCGCCGGCCGCCGAACTGGTACCGCTGTTGCGCCGCGCGCGCGGCCGGGTGATGGAGACGGTGCACTATCGCGTGGAACAGGAGCAGCGCGGCGCGTTCCTCGCCGCCATGGCCGAGGTCCGCAAGGTTCGCGGCCGTGCTGGTGCCATGTTCTGGCAGCTCTATGAGGACGTGGCGCACCCCGAGGGCTGGATGGAGGTCTGGTCGATGGAGAGCTGGACCGACCATCTGCGCGAGGTCACCCGCCTGTCCGACGACGATCGGGCGGCGCTGGCCCGGGCCGGCCGGTACCAGTGCGGCGGCGACGGCCCGCGGCCAGCGCGCTACATCGCCGTCGATCCGCATTAGGGACCATCCCATGAGTGCACCTCCGATCAGCGTGCCGCAGGCCAATCCGGGCGCGGGCTACCGCGCGCTGAAGGACGAGATCGACACCGCGGTCGCGCGCGCGCTCGGATCGGGATGGTATGTCCTCGGCCAGGAGGGACGCGACTTCGAGGCGGAGTTCGCCGCCTGGCTGGGCGCCGGCGCCGCCGTCGGCTGCGGCAACGGCACGGACGCGCTGGCGCTCGCCTTGCGCGCGCTGGGCGTGGGGCCGGGTGCCAGCGTCGTGACCGTGTCACACACCGCGGTTGCCACGGTCGCCGCGATCGAGATGGTCGGCGCGACGCCGGTGCTGATCGACATCGAGCCGGACTTCTACACGATGGACCCGGGCGAACTGGCCGAGGTGCTGACGCATCCACCGGCCGGCATCCCGCCGATCCGCGCGGTGATCCCGGTGCATCTCTACGGCCAGCCGGCCGCTCTGGAGCCCATCCTGTCGACATGCCGCCGGCATGGCGTGGCGGTGATCGAGGATTGCGCCCAGGCGCATGGCGCAGAGCTCGCGGGCCGGAAGGTGGGTACCTTCGGCGACGTCGCGACGTTCAGCTTCTATCCGACGAAGAATCTGGGCGCGCTGGGCGACGGCGGGATGGTGGTGACCCAGCACGCCGGGAGGGCTGCCGATCTCGCCGCGCTGCGACAATATGGCTGGCGCACCCACTACATCAGCGACTCGGTTGGCGTGAACAGCCGGCTGGACGAGATGCAGGCCGCAATCCTGCGGGTGAAGCTGCGCTACCTCGATCGGCAGAACGAGCGGCGGCGCAGCATTGCCGCGACGTATGACGAGGCCTTGAAGGGCACCATGCTGGCACCGCCCGCGCGCCGGGCGGCCGCCAGCCACGTCTTCCACCTGTACGTGCTGCGCCCGCGGGAGCGAGCCGCCGTGCAGAGCAGGCTGCGGGAGGCCGGCATCGGCACCGGCATTCACTACCCCAGCCCGGTCCACGCCCAACCGGCGTATCAGGGGCGCTTGGCGCTGGGGCCTTCCGGATGCAGGGCCACGGAAACCGCCGCAGGCCAGGTCCTCAGTCTGCCGATCTACCCCGAGCTGACCGAGGCGCAGGTTGCACTGGTGTGCGAGGCGCTGCGGCGGCTCTGATTACTTGGGCACTACCCGCTGATCGCCGCCCGGCGTGCCGGGCGGCGGGATCACCGGCATGGTTCCGCGGGCGGGCGCCGGCATGGGAGCATTGATCCCGGGATCCACCGATGGCGGCTTCAGCGTCCCGTGCTGTTCGGACAGCTTCTCGCTCAGCGTTGTGTTGCCGGGCGCGGTGCCGCGATCGGCCGGGGCGATCTGCTCGGGCGGCGGATTGGGCGCATTGGGTGGCGCGAAGGTCGGATGGTCCTGGTTGGGCGGCGCCGGCTGCGGGTTCTGCGCACCCGCAGCATACGGCAGCGTGATACCCGCCAGCAGGCCGAACAGCAGTCGGTATCGTCTGATCATCTCGCTGGAACGCGACGGATGGCCAGGCGTTCCTGCATCACACGGAAGCGAAGATCAGTCGGGCCAAACCTTCCACGGCGCCTCGCCCGACGACCACATCGTTTCCAGCGTCATCCTGTCGCGCAGTGTGTCCATCGGCTGCCAGAAGCCGGTGTGACGGTAGGCGCACAGCTCTCCGTCGCGCGCCAGGCTTTCCAGCGGCGCGGTCTCCCACGGTGTGTCGTCGCCGGCGATCCGGTCCAGCACGTGTGGATGCAGCACGAAGAAGCCGCCGTTGATCAGCGCGTTGTCGCCCGGCGGCTTCTCGCTGAAGCGGGTCACCCGATCGCCGTCCAGCAGCAGCGCGCCATAGCGGCCGGGCGGCGTCACCGCGGTGACGGTGGCGAGCCTGCCATGCCGTTCGTGGAACGCGACCAGCGCGCCGATGTCCACGTCGGCCACGCCGTCGCCATAGGTCATGCAGAAGCTGTCGTCGCGGTCGAGATAGCGGCTGACGCGCTTCAGGCGCCCGCCGGTCATCGTGGCGGCGCCGGTATCGACCAGCGTCACCCGCCACGGTGCGGCGTGGTTGGTATGGTAGGTGATCTCGGCGTTGCGCGCGTCCACCGTCAGGTCGGATTCGTGCATGACGTAGTTGGCGAAATACTCCTTGATCATATAGCCGCGGTAGCCGAGGCAGATAATGAAGTCGGTCACCCCATGCGCGGTGTAGATGTTCATCACGTGCCACAGGATCGGCCGCCCGCCGATCTCGATCATCGGCTTCGGCCGCAGATGCGATTCCTCGGAGATCCGTGTGCCCAGGCCGCCCGCCAGGATGACCGCCTGCATGATCAGCGTCGTTTCAGGAAACTGTTGGGCCAATAGGTGACCCGGCTGCGCACCTTGCCCTCGTTGAACGGGAAGCCGGGCTCTTCCAGGACGAAGTCCGGATTGCGCGCCAGGAAGGCATCGACCGCCGCGAGTGGATTGTTCCAGGACCAGTTGGGCGCGCTGCGCGGGGCGCCGGCGAGCCGTGCCATGATGCCGTCGCAGGCGACGATGAACGAACCCTGCGTCACCAGCGGCGCGTAGAGGTCGAGTTCCGCCTCGACGTGCGCCCTTGTGTGGTTCGAATCGAGCACCACCAGAACGCTCTCCCCGGCGGCAACGTGCTGTCGCACCGCAGTCAGGGTGGCCGGTGCGGCGGAATCGGCCTCGATCAGCGTGACGCGCCGGGCGAGCGGATGCGCCGCGATGGCCGCGCGGTTGTGTGGGCGGATTTCGATGTCGACGCCGACCACACGACCATGCCCCATCGCCTCGAACAGGCTCGCGTAGAAGATCAGCGAGCCGCCATGCGCAACGCCGGTCTCCACGATCACATCCGGCCGCAGGCGCCAGATCACCTCCTGGATGCGGATCATGTCCTCGGGCAACTGGATGACCGGGCGCCCCATCCAGGTGAAGCCATAGACGTATTTCACGTCCCAGCCGCAGCGGAGCCAGGCGGCGGAGACCGCCTCGAATGCCTCCGCAGTATCGAGCCCATGTTCCTCCGCCGTACCGTCCTCGCGGCGCACGGTCACCCGGCCGAGCGCTTCGTCAATGATCAGCATGGCGGTCCTCCGCAGCGGTCAGCAGGGCCGGCAGATCAGCCAGCAGGTCGCTGTCGGCTGGTCCGAATTCCGCACGGAGCCGGCTCGTGTCGATCGGCGGATGCACGAGCGTCGGCGCGTCCGGCGCGAAACCGCATTGCCAGCCGGCAGCGTCATGCAGCCGACGCGCGATCGCGGCATGGCCGGTGTTGGCTCCGGCCGCGACATTGTAGATTCGCTCCCGCCCGCGCGTGGCGATCTGCGGCAGCAACCGGATCGCTGCGCCGAGGCTCACGTAATCCTTGGCGGAGTTCGCACCCTGGCGGAACGTCACGCGGCCGGTTGCGTGGCCTTCCTGCAGCACCTGCCCGAGGAATGTCTGCGCGGGCATGCCGCCGCCATACGCGTTCGACAGACGTGCCACACGTGTCGCGCGCGTATCGGCGAGACACAGCGCCTCGCCCGCAAGCTTGGTGAGATTGTAAAGGTCGGACGGATCGGCGGGCACCACGGCCAGCACAGCGTCCTCGTGCGTAGTGTGCGCGCGCGCGTACACGCGCGTAGATGACAGCAGCAGGAATGAATCGAACCGCAGATCCGCCAGGCAGCGTGCGACAAGGCCGACATGGGCTTCCGCAGCGTCGAGCGGACGCGTGCGGAAATCGCCGGTCAGTCCGATGCAGTCGATGACATGCCCCGTGGGCCGGCGATCGGCGAGCAGTCCGGGCAGCGAGGCCCGGGTCACGGCGTGCACGGCCTGGTCCTGACTCCGCAGCAGGGCGGCGAGCGTCGATCCGATGAACCCGCCGGCGCCCAGTACCGTGAATGTTGCATGGCCAGCGGACACGAGGATGCGCACCGGAGCGTTTTGCCTGGCTCCGCTTCTACCGGCAGCGGGTAAATTTAGCGTTGCCGGCCGCGCCAGCCGTGCACCGCCGCCGGCGTCCCGTGCGCCAGACAGAATGACGGCAGCGTTCCGCGCACCAGCGATCCGGCGCCGATGACGCTGCCGGCGCCGATCGTGGCGCCGTCCAGCAGCACGCAGTTGGCGCCGATCCAGACATCGTCGCCGATGACGATCCCGCCGCGGCTCGGCTGGAATCCCTGGGCGCGGATGGGCCGCTCCGGATCGTCGAACGCATGATTGCTCGGTGCCAGCGTGCAGTTGGCGGCGATCAGCACGTTGCAGCCGATGCGGATGCCGTTCCCCGTGTAGAGCACGCAGCCGGAGTTGATCACCGTGCCGCGGCCGATAACCACGTCGCCCGCACCGCCGGCCGGCTTGAGCTTCACGAAGGCATCGATGACCACGTTGTCCTCGATGACGATCCGGCTGCCGCGCTGCGAGTCCTCGATATCGGCCAGCTGCGAGATGCGTGCGGAGGCAGCGATGCTCAACATGCATCACACAGGGCGCGATAGGCCGCCTCCACCGCACGCGCCAGCCCCGCCGCATCGCACAGCGGCGACGCGGCGACACGCTGCCGCAGCGTCGCACGCGTGTGTGCAAGCTTCTCGCGGTCTGCCCCAGCAGCCAGCGCGTACCGGACATAGCTGTCCGCATCCTCGCTGACCCATTCGCCCATTCCGACCGCCCGCAGGAGCATCGCGCCGAAGCGGCCGACGCCCGGCCGACCCGCCAGCGTGATCACAGGCACGCCTTGCCAGAGTGCCTCGATCGCCGCCATCCCGGCATTGTGCGGGTAGGGATCGAGCGCCACGTCGATGTCGCCGTACGCCTCCCACGTGGCGGCTTGCGGCCCGGTTGCGACCAGCACGAGTTGGTTCTCGTCGACGCCGTGCGCGGCGAATCGTGCGGCGATCAGATCGCGGAACGCCGGTTCGCGAAGCGGCATACTGTTCAGCATCAGCCGGGCGCCCGGCATCTCGCGCAGGATCCGCGCCCATGTCGCGACCACCGCGTCGTTCAGCCGCTCCATGCGCCCGAAATATCCATACGTGACGCAGCCATTGCCCAGCGCGGGCAGCGGAGCGACATCCGGCATCGCATCGGGCGGTGCATACGCCAGCGGAATGCGGGGCAGCCGGACGAGGCGTTCGGTGAACAGCGAGTCCGCGCCTGGCGGCGCAAGCTCGGCGTCGGCGAGGAATGCATCGATCGCCGACAGGCCGGAGGTACAGCCGTGCCCCAACGCATAGCTCACCTGCACCGGCGCCGGACGGCGCGCAAACACCAGAAGCCGGCTGCCCGCGGCGTGTCCGGTGAGATCCACCAGCACGTCGATGCCGTCGCGCCGGATCGTATCGGCGACCGCAGCATCGTCCTGCCCGACGATGACCCGCCAGTGCTCCGCCGATCGGCGGAACCGATCGGTGACGGCATCGGTCGTCGCCCCACCCGAGTAGCAGAACAGCTCGATCTGCGTGCGATCGTGCGCCGCGAGCAACGGTTCGGCGAGGGCGGTGGCGCGCTGCCCGAAATCGGCGGAGACGTACCCGACGCGCAGCCGCCGACCCGCAAGGGGTTCTGCCGGCATCGGCCGGATTGCCGGTGCGAGCGGCGCCGCGTGACGATCCCCCCAGCGGCGATATTCGGCAAAGACGGCATCGGCCGTCACGTCGTCCCGGTCGTCGCGCAGGAGCAGCAGGTTGCTGTGCGCGACCGCATAGTCCGACCGCACTTCCAGCGCCTCACGGCAGCAATTCTCGGCCTCGGCATGCCTGCCCTGCGTCTGCAGCGCGATCGCCAGGTTGGAGAGCACGCGGTGCCGCTGCGCCGCCCGCGGCAATGCCGCGCGATGATGACTTTCCGCCTCGATCGGACGACCCGACCGACCCAGCAGTGCACCCAGCGTTTCATGCACCTCGGCATCGTCGGGGCGAACCGCAAGTGCCTGCCGGAGCGTCGCCTCGGCGCTATCCGCTTCGCCGCATGCCACCTGGCTGAGCGCGAGACTGCGCAGCAGCCCGGGCCGATCCGGTGCGCGACGCAGCGCCTCGACCAGCACGTCGCGCGCCTCGGCGACGCGATGCAGGTCCAGCAGGACGTTGCCCAGGTTTCCCAGCGCCGGCACCAACGCTGGATCGATCCGCAGCGCCTGCCGGTAGGCTGTCTCGGCTTCCTGCAAATGCCCGCTCGAGCGCAACAGCACGCCGAGATCCGACAGAACCGTCGCATCCGCCACGGCATCGACCGAACGCTGCAGAAGCTTCACCGCCGTCCCGGCATCGCCCCGACTGTGACAGATCAGGCCGGTGACATGCAGCGCGGCGGCGTCGCGAGGATCGCGCGCCAGCAGCCGTTCAGCGAGGCGCCCTGCTGCATCGACCTTGCCCGCGGCGTACAGCTGCCGAACATCCTGGCCGTCGTCTTCGCACCATTGTCGCCACAGCCCGCGGAACACCGCCTCGATCTCGCGTGCCAGACCGTCGGCATCGCGCAGCGGTGACGCGGCGAAGCGAGGACGCAGCTCCGCCCGCAGCGTAGCCAGCGCGCCCAGATCGCTCGCAGCCGTCACCGCCCTGGCCACGTACGCGTCGGCATCGGCGGCAATCCAGTCGTCCAATCCGATCGTGCGCAGGATCGCAGCGCCGAACCGTCCGACCGTCGGGCGGCCGGCCAGCGTCAGGACCGGAACGCCCTGCCACAAGGCCTCGATCGTCGTGGTGCCGGCATTGTGGGGAAATGGGTCGAGCGCGATGTCGATCTCGCCATACGCCGCCCATGTGCGAGGCTGCGGCGAGGTGTAGACCAACTCCAGCCGCGCCGCATCGACGCCGAATGCCGCGAAGCGCGCCGCCATCTGCTCGCGGCCGGCCGGTTCGCTGAACGGGGCGCTGTTCAGCATCAGCCGCGACCCCGGCACGGCGTGCAGGATGCGGGCCCATGCGGCCAGAACCATATCGTTCAGCCGCACCGTGCGGCCGAAATAGCCGAACGTCACGCAGCCGCGTGCCAGCCCCGGCAGTGGTGCGACGTCGGGCATGTCCGCCGGCGGTCGATAGGCGAGCGGTATGCGCAACAGTCGCACGAGGCGCTCGCTGAACAGGTGGTCCGATCCTGGCGGTGCCAGGTCGGCATCGGCGAGAAACGCGTCCATTGCCGACAGCCCGGAGCTGTAGCCGTGCCCGACCAGCCAGGTGACCTGCACCGGCGCCGGCTTTCGCGCGAAGACGAGGAGTCTGTTGCCCGCCGTATGGCCGGCAAGATCGACCAGGACATCGATGCGGTCGCGGCGGATCTGCTCCGCCAGGTCGGCGTCGCTGAGCCCGACCGTCGCATGCCAGTGGTCGGCGAGGGCTCGAAACCGCTCGGTCGTCGCGTCGGGCGCGGGAACTTCCGCGTAGCAGTGCAACTCGATCGCGGAGTGGTCATGTGCCGCCAGCAGCGGTTCTGCGAACAGGGCGACCGCGTGCTGTCGGAAGTCGGGCGAGACGTAGCCCACCCGCAGGCGGCGCCCCGGCGTGCGGTCCAGGTCGAAGGCTGGCAGCACTGGCAGCAGCGGCAGAGCATGCTGCATGTCCCACCGTCGGTACTCGGCAAAGATATCCTCGGCGGATACCTCGGGCCGGTAGTTGAGGCAGAACAGGATGTTGCTGTGCGGCAATGCAAAGTCGGGCTTGAGGGCCAGCGCCTGGCGCAGCGCCGCCTCGGCCTCGCTGAGGCGCCCCTGGCGCATCAGCGCCAGGCCCAGATTGTTGTGCGCATCGGCATTCGCCGCGTCGCAGGCGATCGCGGCGCGCGCGGCCTCCTCTGCCTGCCTGGCAAATCCCGCAAGCGCCAGGACCCAGGCCAGATTGATCCATGCATCGGCGAAGTCCGGCGCGAGGCGGACCGCCGCGCGGAAATTTGCCACGCTTTCGTCGAAGCGGCCGGCGTCGCGCAGGATGTTGCCCAGATTGTTGTACGCCGCGACACGATCGGGCTCCAGTTCCAGCGCGCGACGCGCCGCGGTCTCCGCCTCCGCGAGCCGACCCCGCATGCGCAGGATCGCCGCGTGGTTGGCATGCAGTTCGGCCTGGCCGGGACGGGCGGCGAGGGCTCGCTGCATGTGGGCCTCGGCATCCGCGAGCCGATGCGCATGATACGCCAGCAGGGCGAGCACATGATGTGCCTCGGCGTCCGCTTCGTCTCGTCGCAGCATGCGGTGCGCCAGCTCTTCCGCTGACGTGCAGCTGCCCTCCGTGTAGAGGCGATGCAGGCGGGCGACGTCACCTTCCCGCCATTCATCCCATAGCGTTCGGTAGGTCGCCTCGATCTCGCGTGCCAGTCCAGCCGCGTCCCGCAGCGGCGACGCAGCGACGCGCTGCCGCAATTCCGAGCGCAGCTGTGCGAGCACGGCAGGATCGGATGCGGCTGCCACGGCGCGCGCCACATAACCGTCGGTATCGGTCACAATCCAGTCGTCGAGGCCGACGGCATGCAGGATACTGGCCCCGAACCTGCCGACCGTTGGGCGCCCTGCCAGCGTCACGACCGGAACGCCCTGCCACAACGCCTCGATCGTGGTGGTTCCGGCATTGTGTGGGAACGGATCGAGCGCGATGTCGATGCCGCCATAGCCGGCCCATGCATGCGGCTGCGGCGTTGAAAAGACCAGTTCGAGTTTGGCCGGCTCGATGCCATGCTGCGCGAAGCGCGCAAGGAAGAGATCGCGGAATCCCGGCTCCTGGAAAGGCCGGTTGTCCAGCACCAGGCGCGATCGCGGCACCGCGTGCAGGATGCGCGCCCATACCGCGACGACATCGTCGTTCAGCCGCTCGGTGCGACCGAAATGCCCGAACGTGACAAACCCGTTGGCCAGAGCGGGCAGATCGGTGACCGCAGGCATGTCGGGCGGTGGCTCGTAGGCCAGCGGTATCCGCGACAGCCGCACCAGGTGCTCGCTGAACAAGGCATCGGCACCGTCCGGCGCCAGGTACAGCGTCAGCCAGGAATGCGTCCATGGCGGAGAGGCCGGTGCTGTAGCCGTGCCCCAGCAGATACGCGACCTGCACGGGCGACGCCCGCCTCGCGAACGCCAGCAGACGGTTGCCGGCACTGTGGCCTGCGAGATCCACCAGAACGTCGATGCGGTCGGCCCGGATCAGCTCCGCGAGCTGGGCGTCCGCCAGTCCGACCGTGCTGCGCCAGTGATCGCCCAACGAGCGCAGGCATTCCGTCATGGCATCCTCGGCCACGACGCCCGAATAGAGGTAGAGTTCGAAGTTCGCCCTGTCGTGCGCGGCGAGCAACGGTTCGACGAACATCGCCACGGCATGCTGCCGAAAGTCGGCGGATACGTAGCCCACCCGCAATCTCCGCCCAGGCGTCCGGTCCAGCGAGAACGGCGCCGCTTCGGACGCCAGCCGCCGGGCATGGCAGCGGTCCCAGTTCTGGTATTCGGCGAAGATCGCTTCGGACGTGAGGTCAGTGCGGTAATTGAGCGCAAACAGCAGATTGCCGTGCCCGTCGGCGTAATCCGGCCGCATCGCCAGCGCCTGGCGATAGGCGCACTCGGCTTCGGCGTGGCGACCTTGCGTGAACAGGGCGACACCCAGGTTGGTCAACCAGCAGTGCTGGTCCGGTGCCAGGGAGATCGCCGTACGACTGGCTGACTCGGCCTCCAAAGGGAAGCCGGAGCGCGCGAGCAAGGCTGCCAGGTTGCCATGGGCCAACGCCAGTCCATGGTCCAGCACGAGCGCCCGTTGCAGCTCGGTGTGGGCCTCGATGTTCTGGTCCAACGCAAAGAGGACGGTGCCGAGGTTGCAATGCGCCAGGGCGCTGTCGGGGTCATGGTGCACCGCCTGGCGAAGCGCTTCCACGGCCTCATCTGCACGACCCTGGCATTGCAGCACATGGCCAAGGCCGGTCCACGCCATGGCGTAATCGCCCCGCAAGGCAAGCGCGGAACGGTACTCAGCCTCAGCTTCCGCCAGGTGCTGTTGCTGGTACAGCAAATTCCCCAGGTTGAGATGGGCCGGTGCGAATTTCGGATCGAGCGCAACTGCCTTACGGTATGCTGTCTCTGCCTCGTCCGGCCGTCCCAACTTCTCGAGCGCAATTCCCAGATTTGAATATTCTGGCGGCGATGCGGCGAAGGAGCGCAGCAACTGCGCCGCCTCCGCGTATCGTCCGGACTGATGCACAATGTCGCTCAGTGCGCGCGGTGCAAGCGGGTCCTCCGGATTCCGCAGCAACGTGGCACGCCAGTACGCTTCCGCCTTGGCCAGGTTGCCGGATTGCCAGGCGGCCAGGCCCCGGGGGAGTGACCGATCGGGCCGTCGTTCCTGCATTTTGTTTGGCGACCCGAGCCGATGTCTTCATGCGATCACACTGCTAGACCTGGACGAAACTGCTTGCGTTGTAGACCCAGGGGACGCCGCTGCTGCTGTCGACAACTCCCACCAGTGTCCCGCCGCCAGCGAAGTTACCGTTCGAGCTGTAGTACAGCTCGCCGGTATCTTGTTGGTAAACGAACCCGCCCTTGCCGCCTGTCGCCTCGCTGACGGTCAGCCGCGTTGCGACATCGGCTACTGCCTTCAGGTTCTGATTGTCGGTCAACGCTGCACCGCCCAGGTCGTAGGCATTGGTGCCCAGTGTTGCGTTGCCCGCGGTATCGAGCGCGATCTTATCACCTTTGGCGGCGTTGAAATTGACGACGGTGCTGTAGTCGCCCGCACCGCTCTGGTCGAAAACGAACTGGTCCGCGCCGGTGTTTCCGGTGATGAAGTCCATTCCTCCTCCACCGATGATCATGCTGGCGTTTGAGCCGGTCAGCACGATCGTGTCGTTGCCCGTGCCACCGAAGACTGTCTCGGTGTTGGCGGTCGACACCCGGTTCGTGTTGTTCGCGAGTCGCAGTGAATCGCTCCCTGTGCCGAGATCGATGCTGCCGTTGACCAGTGCAGTCCCAAGAGTGATGGCGTCCGCGCCGCTGCCGCCTATCAAGGTTTCGGTATTTTGCAGCGTACCGGCGTTCGCCGCGCTGAGCAGGGTCAGTTTGTCGGAACCTGCACCCAGGTCTATGGACATCGAGGTGGTGAGTGCGCCGACGAGCGATATCGTGTCGGCCGCGGAACCTCCCGCGACTGTCTCGACGCTGGCGACCGTCGCACTATTGGCGAAGTTGCCGAAAGTGAGCGTGTCGTTGCCGCCCGCCAGGTCGACGCTGGCGTTCTGAGCCAGGGTCGCCAGGATTATTACGTCGGCGCCGCTGCCGCCCAGTACCGTTTCGATGTTCTTGATTGTGCCGGTATTCGCGGCGTTGGCGAGGTTCAACCGATCGGCGCCGGCACCCAAGTCGATCGACATTGAGTTTGTAAGCGCCGTGGCGAGCGTGACCGCGTCCGCGCCGGTCCCACCGGTGAGGGTTTCTATATTCGACGCTGTCAGGCTCGTCCCGGAGTTGCCCAAGACCAGCGTATCGTTTCCCGCCGCGAGATCGACGGAGCCCCCAGCGATTGCGCCACCCAG
>CAWETN010000001.1:0-71382 GCA_963812075.1 uncultured Alphaproteobacteria bacterium | reverse complement strand
TGACGGTGTCGTTGGCGGTTCCGCCGGTGATGGTCTCGATGTTGGCGAGGGTTGCCACATTGGCGAGGTTGCCGAACACCAGGGTGTCGGTTCCGCCGCCGAGGTCGATGGAACCGTTGGCGATGGCGGTGGCGAGGGTGACGGCATCGGCGCCCGAGCCGCCGGTGAGCGACTGAAGGTTGCTGACGGTGCCGGTGTTGCCGCCGGCGGCGAGGCTGAGGGCGTTGGCGCCGGTGCCGAGATCGACCGCCATGGCGGTGGTGAGCGCGGTGGCGAGGCTGACGGCGTCGTTGCCGGTTCCGCCGGTGAGGGTCTCGGTGTTGGCGACGGTGGCCGAATTGGCGAAGTTGCCGAACACCAGGGTGTCGTTGCCGGCGCCGAGGTCGATGGAGCCGGCGGCGATGGCGGCACCCAGGGTGATGGTGTCGGCGGCGGTGCCGCCGATCAGGCTGGTGGCGTTCTTCACCGTGCCGGTGTTCGCCAGACTGGCCAGGGTGAGCTTGTTGGCGCCGGCGCCCAGGTCCACCGCCATGGCGGCGGCGAGCGCGGTGGTCAGGGTGAGGGTGTCGGCCGCGGAGCCGCCGGTGATGCTCTCGATGTTGGCGAGGGTGGCCACATTGGCGAAGCCGCCGAGGGTGAGCGCGTCGTTGCCGGCGGCGAGGTCGATCGAGGCGCTGGCGGCGGCCGCCGTCAGGCTGACGGTGTCGGCACCGGTGCCGCCGGTGACAGTCTCGATGTTGGCCAGACTGGCACTGTTCGTGCCGTTGGCGAAGGTCAGCGTGTCGCTGCCGGCGGCGAGGTCGATGGAGCCGGCGGTGAGCGCGGTGCTGAGGGTGATGGCGTCGGCGCCGGCGTTGCCGACCACGCTCTCGACGTTGCTCAGCGAGCCGGTATTGGCCGCGTTGGCCAGCACCAGCTTGTCCGACCCGGCGCCCAGGTCGACCTGCATCGCGGTGCTCAGCGCAGTGGACAGGGTCAGCGTGTCGGCGGCGGTGCCGCCGGTGATGGTCTCCACGTTGGCTATGCTGGCGCTGTTCGCCGCGTTGCCCAGGCTCAGCACGTCGGACCCGCCCGCCAGGTCGATCGAGGCGTTAACAATCGCGCCGGTCAGCGCGATCGTGTCGGCACCCGCACCCGAGGTGAGCGTATCGACCGTGCTGAAGGTTGCCGTGTTCGCGGCGTTGCCAAGAGTGATGATATTCGACACGGCCCATCTCCCGGGACGGGGAAACCAGGAACCGGTCGTTTTGCCCTGCCACCTGGCGTGGCTGCGCGACTGCGCGAACGAAGCAAATACGCCGCAGACGTAAAGAATTGGTTCGCGGGCGATGCGGTTGCCGCCGGCCAGGCGTCAGCCCACTGTTTATCCCCGGATCAGGAGGCAGGCGCGTGGCAGCGCGGAAACCCAACATACCGCCGTCGACCTGGCTGGTCCTCGCGGGGCTGGCGGCGATCTCGATGCTCGGCCTGTTCGGCGGCGGCGGCAGCGGGGGCACCGACGCGATCCCCTATAGCCAGTTCCAGCAATACCTCGACGCGGGGAAGGTGAAGCAGGTCACGGTGGCGGGCAACATCATCCGCGGCACCCTGACCGAGCCGATGGCCGACGGCCGCAGCAGCTTCACCACGGTGCAGGTGGCACCCGACCTCGCCGGCCAGCTGGCGAAGCACAACGTAGAGTTCACCGGCACGGCGACCGAGGCCGGCGCGCTGGGCACGCTGCTGTCCTGGATCCTGCCGCCGCTGCTGTTCGTCGGCATCTGGATGTTCGCCTCGCGGGCGATGATGGGCGGGCGCGGCGGCGGGTTCGGCGGCGGGCTGCTGTCGGTCGGGCGCTCGAAGGCCAAGCTGGTGGCGGAGACCGACGTGAAGGTCACGCTTCGCCGACGTGGCCGGGCGTGGACGAGGCGAAGGACGAACTGCACGAGATCGTCGATTTCCTGAAGCGGCCGGAGGAGTTCACCCGGCTGGGCGCGCACATCCCGCGCGGCATCCTGCTGGTGGGCCCGCCCGGCACCGGCAAGACGCTGCTGGCGCGCGCGGTGGCGGGCGAGGCCGGGGTGCCGTTCTACGCCACCAACGGCGCCGAGTTCGTCGAGATGTTCGTGGGCGTCGGCGCCGCGCGGGTGCGCGACCTGTTCGAGCAGGCGCGGAAGACGGCGCCGTGCATCATCTTCATCGACGAACTGGACGCGCTGGGGCGGGCGCGCGGCGTCAGCCCGATGGGCGGGCAGGACGAGAAGGAGCAGACGCTCAACCAGCTGCTGGCGGAGATGGACGGGTTCGACCGCTCGGTGGCGATCGTGATCCTGGCGGCGACCAACCGGCCGGAGATCCTCGACCCGGCGCTGCTGCGGGCCGGGCGGTTCGACCGCCAGGTGCTGGTGGACCGGCCGGACAAGAAGGGCCGGGTGGACATCCTGCGCATCCACCTGAAGACGCTGAAGCTGGCCGACGACGTGAAGCTGGAGGACATCGCGGCGCTGACGCCGGGGTTCACCGGGGCGGATCTGGCGAACCTGGCGAACGAGGCGGCGGTGCTGGCGACGCGGCGCGGCGCGCAGGCGATCGGCATGGCGGACTTCACCGGCGCGGTGGAGCGGATCGTCGCCGGGCTGGAGAAGAAGTCGCGCATCCTGATCCCGCGCGAGCGGCGGGTCGTGGCCTATCATGAGATGGGGCACGCGCTGGTGGCGCTGGCGATCCCGGGGAGCGACCCGATCCAGAAGGTGTCGATCATCCCGCGCGGCATCGGCGCGCTGGGCTACACGCTGCAGCGGCCGACCGACGACCGGTTCCTGATGGGGCGGCGGGAGCTGGAGGACAAGATGACGGTGCTGATGGGCGGGCGCGCGGCGGAGACGCTGCTGGGCGAGGACATCTCCACCGGGGCGGCGGACGACCTGGCGAAGGCGACCGACATCGCGCGCGGCATGGTGCTGCGGTTCGGCATGGACGAGAGACTGGGGCCGGTGGCGTGGGACACCGAGCAGGGGCAGTTCCTCAACCAGCCGGGGACGTTCTGGCAGCAGCGGCGGTTCAGCGACGAGACGGCGCACGAGATCGACCAGGCGGTGCGGTCGCGGCTGGAGGGGGCGCTGGCGCGGGCGGTGGGGATACTGCGCACGAACCGGGCGGAGCTGGACGAGGGCGCGGCGTCGCTGTTGGCGCACGAGACGCTGGGGGCGGAGGAGCTGCCGAAGGTGAGGGGGGAGGGGGTGGGTGCGGCGTAGAAGACGCGGGAGTGACGACGGTTGCGGAGAGTCGAGGGCCTCTGGATAGAAACCGACGACCCGAACTGGAAACGGACTGGTGCCTCCGAGTGGGCAGGCCGAAAATGGCTGATCCTGCATCCGCCGGGAGATTCGACTGCTACCGACCCAAAGCGGTCCTACAACCGGCACCACTGAACGTGCGCATGGCAGCGGCGTCGGGTCATCCAGCGCTTCCGCCGCCTGTGAACATCCGGCGCGGTAAGGTGACGACGAATTCGGTGAATTCATCGACCTCGCTGTCCACCGAGATCGTGCCGGCGTGCGCCTTCGTGACGATGTCGTGGGTGATCGACAGGCCGAGACCGGTGCCCTCGCCGGTCGGCTTGGTGGTAAAGAACGGCTGGAACAGCTTGTCGCGGATGTCCTTCGGGATGCCGGTGCCGTTGTCGCGCACGCGGATTTCCGCCGCGTCGCCGACAGCGCGGGTCGTCAGCTTCAACGTTGGCCTGAAGGCGCCGTCGGCATGGCTCCGAGTGCGCTTGTTCGCCGCATAGAATCCGTTGCTGAACAGGTTCAGGAGCACACGCGTGATATCTTGCGGGTTCATCTCGATGGGCGCGATCCCATCGCCCAAGTCGCGCTCAAGGGTGATGTTGAAGTTCGGATCCTGGGCGCGGGCGCCATGATATGCGAGGTTCAGCGCCTCATCCGCCAGCGCGTTGATGTCGACGGCGCGCCGCTCGCCGGACGCACCGCGTGAATGATCCAGCATCGCCTTCACGATGCCATCGGCGCGCTTGCCGTGTTCCTCGATCTTCGCCAGGTTCCCCGTCAGCGTCGCAGTCAGTTCTTCGATCTCGGTCCTGGTATCGTCCGCCAGCGTGACCAACGCCGGCGCAGCGACCTGCTTCAGTTCATCCAGCAGGTCCACCGAGAGCGAGGCAAAATTGTTGACGAAGTTGAGCGGGTTCTTGATCTCGTGCGCGATCCCGGCGGTGACCTGACCCAGCGACGCCATCTTCTCCGCCTGGACCAGGTTGGCCTGGGCGACCTTCAGCTCACGCAATGCCGTTTCCGCTGCATCGCGAGCGACACGCAGAGCCTCCTCGGCGCGCTTCCGTTCGGTGATGTCGGCGTAGATGACGACGAAGCCGCCGTCCTGGATCGGGTTATGACGCACGTCGATGACGCGGCCGTTGGGGCGCGTGCGCTCGAATCGATTTGCCTGGCCAACCGCCATGGTCAGCCGAGCGATCTGTTCGTCCGCGTTGGCATCCGGGCCGTATTCGCCTCTGGCCGCCAAACCGCGAATGTAATCGACGAACGGCAGCCCCACGCGCACCGAATTGTCGGGCAGGTCGAGAATGTCCTGAAAATTGCGGTTCCAGGCGGCAAGTCTGTGGTCGCGATCGAACATGGCGACACCGTCGCCCATGTTCTCGAAAGTGATATCGAGTTCGTTCTGACGCCGGCGGATTTCGTTCAGCAGCCGCGCGTTGTCCATCGCGATCACCGCCTGGGCGGCGAAGCCTTCCAGCAGTGAAATCTGCTGCGGGGTGAAGACCCGCACCTCCTGCCGGTAGATCTGGATGCAGCCGACACTCTCATTGTCCTTCAGCAGCGGAACCACCAGGTTCGTGCGCGCGCCGCCCAGATCGGCGATGGCCCGCGAGGCGCGGCGGCCGGCGCGGTAACTCTCGCTTTCGCGGATATCCAGCATCTGGACTGCGCGCCGCGTCTCGCTGGCTTCCCGGGCGACAGGGGGGAGCGCCAGAACGGGGTTCCGCGCGCGAAATTCCGCCAATGCCGGCGTCATCCCACGCGTCGCCCCGGCATGCATGGTGTCGCCGTGGTAAATCCAGAGGGTGCCAAACGCCGCCTCGGCGAGGCTCAGTGCCTTCTCCAGAATCATGTCGAACACCGGCCCCAGATTGCCCGGATTCTCGTTGATGATACGCAACACCTCGGCGGTCGCGGTCTGGCGCTCCAGCGCCTCGCGCAGTTCACCCAGCAGCCGGGCGTTCTCGATCGCGATGACAGCCTGATCGGCAAAGGTTCTGACCAACTCGATCTGCTGGTCCGTGAACGGCTGTACCATCCGCCGTCCGAGATTGAGCGTGCCGACGACAAAGTCACCGCGCATCAACGGCACGCCCAGAACGGTCCCCACTCCCGAGCGCCTGGCATCCTCGGTCAGGACGTACTCCGGGTCAGCGGCGATATCCGCGACCTCGATGACCTGTTTCGCCAAAGCGACCCGGCCGGTCACGGTTTCTCTGTCGAGCGAGAAAACACGGTCGGCCATGGTGGGTTCGCCGGAGCGTAAGCCGACCTCAGCGACCCCACGGAAGACGTCGCCCACGCGCGTCGTGATGTTCGCGTAACCGGCATTGCACAGCCGCGCGGCCGTGGCGACGATGGTATCGAACACTGGGCGCAAATCGAAGGCGGCCCGGCTGATAACCTTCAGCACGTCCGATGTCGCCGTCTGATATTCCAGGGATTGCAGGAGGTCGGCTGTGCGGGCCTGCAGCGTGCGATAGGTTTCGGCGCTGGTGATCGCGATCGCCGCCTGCTCGGCGAAGGTTTTCAGCAACTCGACCTGGCTGTCAGAAAAGCCACCCTTCTCGCAGCGGCCCATGCCGATTGCCCCGATGACCGCGTCACCGCGCATGATCGGGATCGTGACATTCGATTTCGCGGTGATGCCACGCAAGGTCGGATGCAATCCCGGTTCTGACTCGTGGTCATCGATGCGGATGATCCGCCGGTCGAGGATTGCTCGACCAAAGTGCCAATCCCGGGTGGGCACCATCGGAAACTGGGCTTCGTATGCAGCTCGCACCGCCGGGTCGTCGCTGACGCCCGTCGCGGCGCGCCAGTGAATTCGCGTTCCGTCGAATTCAAACACGGTCGCGCCATAAGCATCGCAAAGGTCGCGGGCGCGATCGACGATCAGATCGAACACCGGCTGCGGATCGCCGGGGGAGGCCGACATCGCCTTCAACACCTCGACCGTCGCCGCCTGATGCGCGATCCGTTCGTCGTAGTCGCTGTCACGCTGTGCCAACGCAGCGTCGCGCTCGCTGAGTTCCCGCCGCAGTTCCGAGTTGGCGCGCTGAAGTTCGGCGATCGTGTCGGCTTGCGTCCAAGCCATGGTCCACCCCCGGCTGGCGAGGGCCATTACGCCACCATTTCTAGCCAATCGGAAGCCCAGCCGCCGTCCGCTGGTTCTCCAACCCTGCCGGGGTGGGTGAATGACGCGGTGCCCGTCGGAAGACGATCAGGAACGCCGCGCGACGGTCCGCTTTCCACCCAACTCAGCCGTTCAGGCCGCTCATTCTGCCGCGTGGCTCACCTGCTCCGCTTGTTGGGCACAGGCTTCAAGGAGCACCACTTCCTCCCCCCACGGCTGAGGCATCGACCGCCTCCGGGCCGCCCGCCAGCGACGTGAAGCAATCCCACCACACCGCACCGACCGGCAGCAGCCACGCGATCTGCTGTCCCGCCGCATCGTCATCCCACGGCAGCGGGGCTGGCAGGATGGCGGCGACGTCGGTCATCCCCGGATGGAAGGAGGCGCCCCATTCCAGCGTCGCATCCGGACCAAGCTCGGCCCGCAGCCGCGGCTCGATCTGCGCACGCGCGTGATCGGCCAGCGCGAAGAAGGCCTCGCCGGCGAGGCCGGTGCAGCGGAGGAACACGCCCACCTGCGGAAACGGCAGCTTCGCGCGGTACAAGGTGATCCACGCGGCGTCGCGGATGATCGCGAACCGGCGGTTGCGGTAGCCTCCGGCGCTATGCGCCGGCAGGCCGCCGGCGCCGGCGCGCTGCGCCAGCAGGTCGCGCCAGAACGCGCGGTCCTGCGCCAGGTCCTGGCAGGAGATCCTCGTCCGGGTGCTGCGGTGTTTCATGGCCGGCGACCAGGCGTTGCTGCGGGCAGCATCCGCCCCATGCGGACGCGGTCAAGCACGTCGAGCAACCCGGTCGCGACGCCCTGCCGCGACACTGCTTGCCTCGCATTCTAACAGATGCTAGTTAGCAGGACAAACAGACAGACGAACCCGCCCATGCCACCCCTGCCCCGCCTCGACCCGCCGAAGAAGTACCAGCGCGGCAACGCCTACGGCCCCAACCCGACGTCGGCGGCGCTGGTGAAGAAGCAGGCGATCCGGCAGGTCGCCGCACGGCTGTTCGCCGAGCGCGGCGTCGCGGCGGTGGGGCTGGCCTCGGTCGGCATGGTCGCACAACTGCCCAATCGCGGCGTCAGCTACTACTACCGCAATCGCGAGGACCTGCTGGGCGACATCCTGGTCGATCACGTGCTGCGGCTCACCGAGCTTGTGTGTGCCGCCTATGACGCGACCGAGGCGGCAGCGCCCGCCGCAAGGCTCAACGCGCTGGTGCTGGCGTTCCACGAGACCGTGCTGCGCGGACGCGACGCGCACCGGGCGATGCTGTTCAACCTGGCCTTGCTGCCGCCGCAGTGGCAGAGCGCGGTGCTCGGGCGCTACCGGCTGCTGCTCGACACGTTCGTGGAGCCGATCCGCGCGGCGGTGCCGGCGCTCAGCCTGGACCATGCGCGCGGCGTGCTGCTGCCGCTGCTGGAGCAGATGCTGAGCGGGCCGGTGTTCTGGGTGGAGCCGCTGCCGGCACCGGCTGGCGATGCGGACGAGCTGGCGCGGCACGCGCGGCTGCTGACCCAGCTGCTGTTCGCCGCGGCGCGCGCGATCGCCGCCGATCCGCCGGCGCTGGCGGAGCCCCCGGCGGCGGAGCAGCCGGCCTGGCTGGCGCCGCTGCGCGCCGACGCCGGGCCGCGCGCGACGTGGAGCAACTTCTCCGCGGCGCGCGCCGATGCCGTGGTCGAGGCGGCGCAGCCGCCGGGTGGTGCCAAGGATTCCGCGGCGACGCGGGCGCGGTGGACGGCGGGGCTCGAGCGGTTCGAGCGGATCTCGGCGCGCGAGGCGCTGCACCGGTGGTACCAGGTGCTGCCGATCGCCGCCGCCGGCGTGACGTTCGTCATCACCTCGCGCGAGTACCCGCTGGCGCAGCTTGGCCCGCTGACGCGCGCGGCGGCCGACGCGGCGCCTGCGCCGCAGGATCGCGCGGCCGGGCCCGACATGCGCGAGGCTGCACGCACCACGGGCCGTGCCTGAACCGGCCTGGTCCGCTTGGCGCCCGCGGCGCTTCAAGATACTTTCCGCGAGACCGACGTCCGAGTTCAAAAAATAAAAGCCCTGGGAGGCACCATGCGCCGTCGCGAGCTGTTGCAGGCGATACCCCTGCTTATGACCCCCGCACTGGCACGCGCCGACACGCGGCCGCTGCGGTTCATCCCGAACGCCAATCTCTCGTCGCTCGACCCGATATGGACCACCGCGCTGGTGGCCCAGGCGCATGGTTTTCTGGTCTACGACACGCTGTACGGGATCGACGCCCGCAACGAGCTGCAGCCGCAGATGTGTGCCGGGCACGAGGTCTCGGCCGACGAACTCACCTGGACATTCACGCTGCGCGACGGGCTCGCCTTCCACGACGGCGAAAAGGTCCTGGCGAAGGACTGCGTGATGTCGCTGAAGCGCTGGGCCTCGCGCGATTCGTTCGGCCAGCAGTTGACGCGGGTGGCGAACGAGATCGTTGTTCTCGACGACAAGCGTCTGCAGATCCGGCTGAAGCGGCCGTTCCGCCAGATGCTCTACGGACTGGGCGCGCGCAGCTG
This sequence comes from uncultured Alphaproteobacteria bacterium, assembly GCA_963812075.1. Taxonomy (GTDB): domain Bacteria; phylum Pseudomonadota; class Alphaproteobacteria; order Acetobacterales; family Acetobacteraceae; genus JAMXLO01. Next base: position 62,448 of record CAWETN010000001.1, on the reverse strand, counting down.
CTTCATGATGCCGGAGCGCATGGCGATGACGCCGGCCTCCGAGCAGGTCAAGGAGACGATAGGGTCGGGGCCGTTCCGCTTCCTGCCCGGCGAGTGGGTGTCCGGCGCCCACGCGGGCTATGCGCGGTTCGACGGCTACGTGCCGCGCCAGGAGCCGCCCAGCTTCTACGCGGGCGGCAAGGTGGCGCATTTCGAGCGGGTCGAATGGCTGGTGCAGCCGGACTCGGGAACCGCTGCCGCCGCCTTGCGGACGGGCGAGGTGGATTGGGTCGAACAGCCGCTGATCGACCTCTGCCCGATGCTGCGGACCGCGCCCGACGTGGTGGTCGCGGTGAACGATCCGTTCGGCTGGCAGCCGATCATCGCGCTCAATCACCTGACCGCGCCGTTCGACAACCCGAAGCTGCGGCGCGCGGTGCTGCCGGCGCTCGACCAGAAGGCGTTCGTCACGGCGGTGATCGGCGAGCAGACCGATCTCGGCCGCGTGCCGGGCGGCTATTTCGCCGACGGCCAGCCGATGGCGTCGCACGTCGGCCTCGAGGTGCTGACCCGGCCGCGCGATCTTGCCCTGGCGAAGCGGCTGGTGGCCGAGGCGGGCTATCGCGGCGAACCGGTCGTGCTGCTGTCGCCGAGCGATCGGCCGGTCTACAGCCAGGTGTCGTTCGTGGCGCGCGACCTGTTCCAGAAGCTTGGCCTGACCGTGGACTTCCAGGCGATGGACTGGGGTTCGGTGGTCACGCGGCGGACCAGTAAGAACCCGAGCGACAAGGGCGGCTGGAGCGCCTTCATCACCGCCCTGGACGGCCTCACCGTGTCCAATCCCGGCGGCAACTTCGCGCTGCGCGGCAGCGGCCAGAAGGCCTGGTTCGGCTGGCCGACGGACGACAAGCTGGAATCGCTGCGCGATGCCTGGTTCGACGCCCCGGACCTGGCGTCGCAGAAGGCGCTGGCCGAACAGATCCAGCTGCAGGGCCTGGAGACCCTGCCCTACCTCCCGCTTGGCCAGATCTTTCAGCCGACCGCGTTCCGCTCCGACATCAAGGACATCGTGAAGGCCATGTTCCCGCTGTTCTGGGGCGTGCGCCGGGCGTAGCCTCGCCAGGAGTACAGCATGAAGGTCGGCACTTCCTTCCCGCGCCTGCTGGCAGCGATGCTTATCGCCGCCGGCCTGTCTGCCCTTGAGGGGCAGCGGGCGAACGCCGACGATCTCGCAACGATCAGGCAGCGCGGCACGCTGGTCGTCGGCGTGAAGGCGGACTATCGGCCGTTCGGATTCCGCTCGCCGTCCGGCGAGATCGTCGGGATCGAACCCGCGCTGGCCGCCGACGTGGCGCAGAGCCTGGGCGTGAAGCTGGAGCTGGTGCCGGTGGCTGCCTCGAACCGCATCCAGCTGCTGGAGGAGGGCAAGATCGACCTGATCATCGCCACGATGAACGGGACGATGGATCGCCGGTGGGCGGTCGAGATTGTGAAGCCGAACTATTACGCCGCCGGCTACAACGTCATGCTGCCGCGGTCGATGAACCTGAAGTCCTGGGCGGAGCTGAAAGGCAAGCCGGTCTGCGGCATCGAGGGCGCCTACTACAATTATGAGGCGGCGACGAACTTCGAGCTTCAGGTCATTCCCTTCGCCGGCACGGCCGAAGCGCTGAAGGCGCTGCAGCAGGGAAGCTGTGTCGGCCTGCTGTTCGACGACACCGCGATCGAGGGACTCATGCAGGAGCCGGCGTGGATCAGCTACGACATGCCGCTCGCATCCCAGGAGGTGCAGCCCTGGGGGGTTGCGGTGCGCAAGGACCAGCCGGAATGGGCCGGCTACCTGTCCGCCAGGGTCACCAAATGGGCGAAGGACGGCACGATCCTGGACCTCGAGACGAAATACCAAATCAGGCATTCGAAGTTCGCCGAGGACGCGCACCGCAAGGCGTCCGCGTCTTCCGGCAATTAGCGCGCCTGCTGGCTGCGCGGACATGCGGCCCGGCAACGATCTGCCGCTCGCTTGGCCGTCTCGTCGTGCGCCTCGGTTGGACTCGCATCGGCGCATGGTGTGCAATGGCGGCGAGACCAATCCGAAGGAGGAAACCATGGCACAGGCACCCTCGACTGAATCGCGCGATCGCGTCCGGGGCACGGTTCCCAAGCTGATCGACCTGTCCGAGAAGGTGCTGTTCGGCGATGTGTGGGAACGCCCGCAGCTGTCGAAGCGCGACCGCAGCCTGATCGTCTGCGCGACGCTGATCGCCACCTATCGGCCGGAACAGCTGCGCGGGCATCTGCAGCGCGCGCTGGCCAACGGCGTGACCAAGGAGGAGCTGTCCGAGGTGATCACGCATCTGGCGTTCTATGCCGGCTGGCCGGCGGCGATGTCGGCGGCGAACATCGCGCGCGAGGTGTTCGAGGCCAACCCGTAACGAGGAGCGCGCCATGCAGGCGGGATTCATCGGCCTCGGCACCATGGGCGCCAGCATGGCCGCGAACTTGCAGAAGGGACTGAAGGCCCGCGGCGACACGCTGGTGGTGCACGACATCCGCCGCGAGGCCGCATCGCGCCACCTGCGCGACGGCGCGATCTGGGCGGATACGCCGCAGGCGGTGGCGGAACAGAGCGAGGTGATCTTCACCTCGCTGCCCGGCCCGCCCGAGTTCGAGGCGGTGTCGGCCGGATTGCTTGCCGGCATCCGCAAGGGCACGGCGTATTTCGACCTGACCACGAATTCACCCACCGTGGTGCGCAAGGCGCACGAGGCGTTCGCCGCGAAAGGCGCGCAGCTGTTCGATGCGCCGGTCAGCGGCGGCCCGCGCGGTGCTGCGAGCGGCAAGCTGGCGATCTGGTGCGGCGGCGACGAGGACGTGTTCGAGCAGTGGAAGCCGGTGCTCGACATGATCGGCGACGCGGCGAAGTACATCGGTCCGATCGGCGCCGGATCGGTCGCCAAGCTCGTGCACAACTGCTTCGGCTACATCGCCACCGCCGCGGCGGCGGAAGTGTTCAGCATGGGCGTCAAGGCAGGCATCGAGCCGCTGGCGATCTGGGAGGCGGTGCGCCAGGGCGCGATCGGCCGGCGGGGCGCGTTCGACTCGCTGACCGACCAGTTCCTGCCGAACAAGTACGAGCCGCCGGCCTTCGCGCTGCGGCTGGCGCACAAGGATGTGTCGCTGGCCACCGCATTGGGACGCGAACTGAACGTGCCGATGCGGCTGGCCAATCTCGCGTTGGCGGACCTCGCAGAAGGGCTGAACCGCGGCTGGTCCGATCGGGACTCGCGCGCGATCATGCTGTGCCAGCTGGAGCGCGCGGGCGTGAAGATCGAGGTCGATCCGCAGCGTCTGGCCGAGGCGCTCGAGAACAAGGCGAAAAACGGCTGAGCCGCAAAATGTCCCTCTCCCGCGGAGCGGGGGAGGGGCGCCTAAGTCACGCTCCGCTGCTGCTGGAACCGCGCCTCCCGCCACGCACCGGCGCGCATCACGTCGCGCAGCACCGCCACCGCGTCCCACACATCGACGAACCGCACATAGAGCGGCGCCAGGCCGAAGCGCAGCACGTCGGGAGCACGGAAGTCGCCGATGACACCGCGCTCGATCAGCGCCTGCATGATCGCGTAGCCCTGAGGATGGGTGAATGCGACCTGGCTGCCGCGAAGCGCGCCGTCGCACGGCGTCAGCAGGGTGAACTCCGCTTTCCCGCTGCGTCAGTTCGATGAACAGATCGGCCAGCCGCAGCGACTTCGCGCGCAGCGTCGCCATCGGCGCCTGCAATGCGATGTCCACGCCCACCTCGAGCGCAGCCAGCGATAGGATCGGCGGGGTTCCGACCACCGTGCGCGCGATGCCGTCAGCCGGCCGATAGGAACCTTCGAAGGCAAACGGCGCGGCATGGCCGAGCCAGCCGGTCAATGGCAGTCGCAGATCGGATTGCAGTTGTTCGGCGACGTGCAGGAACGCCGGCGCGCCAGGGCCGCCGTTCAGATATTTGTAACCACAGCCCACCGCGAGATCGACGCCGTGCGCTGCCAACTCCAGCGGAACCGCACCGACGGAGTGCGACAGGTCCCACAGCACCAGCGCGCCCACGTCGTGCGCCGCACGCGTCAATGCCGCCATGTCGTGCATCGCGCCGCTGCGGTAGTTCACATGCGTCAGCATCAGCACGGCCACGCTCTCGTCCAGCGCCGCACGCACATCGCGCACCGGACGCAGTTCGTGGCCACGTTGCAGCAGCGCGGTCAGCCCCTGGGCGATGTAGAGATCGGTCGGGAAGTTGCCCGCTTCGGTCAGGATCACCATCCGACCCGGCCGCTGGTCCAGCGCCGCGGCCAGCAGCTTGAACAGGTTCACCGACGTAGAATCCGCGACCACCGTGGTGTCCGGCGCGGCGCCGATCAGCCGGCCGATCTTCGCGCCGACGCGATGCTGCAGATCGATCCAGCCGTGCTCGGTCCAGCTGCGGATCAGCGACTGCCCCCACTCGCGCTCCAGCACCTCGAGCACGCGCGGCTTCGCCGCCTTCGGCACCGGCCCGAGCGAATTGCCGTCGAGGTAGATCACCTCATCCGGCAGCACGAACAATTCGCGAAACGCCGCGAGCTCATCGACGCGATCCAGTGCCGCCGCGTCGTCGCGCGTCGGCTCAGTCATCCTTTTGCAGCACGACACCGGCCATCGTGCCGCCGTCCACCACCAGCGTGTGACCGGTCACGAAGCTGCCGGCGGGCGAGGCCAGGAACACCGCAGCACCGGCGATCTCGTCCGGCTCGCCGATGCGCTGCAGCGGATTGTCGCGCGTCGTCTTGCGATAGCGCACCGGATCCTCCCACAGCGCACGCGCGAAGTCGGTGCGCACCAGGCCAGGCGCGATGCAGTTGGCACGCACGTTCTTCGGTCCCCACTCCACCGCGATGTTGCGCGTGAGCTGCATGTCGGCCGCCTTGGAAATCCCGTACAGCCCGAGCGTCGCCGACCCGCGCAGGCCACCGATCGACGAGATCACGATGAACGACCCGCCGCCGCGCTCCGCCATCTGCGGACACACCATGTTCGCCAGCCAGAAGTTGCTGCGCACATTGGCGCCCATGATGCGCTCGTACACCTCGTCCGATGCGCCCGCCGCCGGTCCGAGATACGGATTGACCGCGGCGTTGCACACCATGACGTCGATGCCGCCCCACAGCGCCGTGGTCTGATCGACCAGCTTCTGCAGCTCCTCCTTGCGCGCGACATGGCACGGGATCACCGCGGCCTCGCCGCCCTTGGCGCGGATGCCGGCGGCGACCTGCTCGCACACATCGGCCTTGCGGCTGGACACCACTACCTTCGCACCGTGCTCCGCCATGCGTTCGACGATCGCACGGCCGATGCCTTTGCTGGACCCGGTGACGACGACGACCTTGCCGGTCAGATCGAACAGCGAAGACATGCCGGTGTCCTTTGCGCGGAAGCTACCGCTCAGTATGCTCGCTCCCCGGAAACGTCAATCGAGCCCGAGATGCACGCGAAACGAACGACCGTCTACCGACACACCGACCTCACGCGCCTGCTGCATCCGGCATCGGTCGCGGTGATCGGGGCGTCGACGCGGGCGGGCTCGTTCGGCGAGCGCGTGGTGGTGAACCTGCAGCACTACGGCGGCCGGGTGTATCCGGTGAACGCGCGCTACGAGCGCATCGGCGAGCAGCGCTGCTATCCGAACGTCGCCGCGCTGCCCGAGGTGCCGGACTGCGCCGTGGTCACCGCGCCGCGCGAGGCGGTGGAGGAGATCGTCGAGGAATGCGCCGCCGCCGGCGTGGGCGGCACGATCGTGTTCGCCTCGGGCTACGCCGAGACCGGCAAGGCGGATCGTATCGCACAGCAGCAGCGGCTGGCGGCGATCGCGCGCGACAGCGGCATGCGCATCGTCGGGCCGAACTGCATCGGCGTGGTGAACGCACCGCTCGACATGCGCGTGACGTTCATGGACATCACGCCGATTCCGGCACCGCGCAGGCAGTCGATCGGCATGGTAAGCCAATCCGGCGCGCTCGGGATGGCGCTGGCGCAGGCGGTGGTGCGCGGCGTGTCGTTCAGCCACGTGCTGACCTCGGGCAATTCGTGCGACGTCGACATGGCGGACTACATCTCCTACCTCGCCGACGATCCGTCCTGTGCGGCGATCGCCTGCGTGTTCGAGGGCATGGCTGAACCCGAGCGCATGCTGATCGCCGCCGAACGTGCGTGGCAGCGCGACAAGCCGCTGATCGTGTTCAAGATGGCGACCGGCGAGCAGGGGGCCGCGGCGGCGATGTCGCACACCGGTTCGCTCGCTGGCTCGCAGGCGGCGTATCGCGCGGTGTTCCGCCGCGCCGGCGCGATCCTGGTCGATGACTACGAGGCGCTGTGCGAGACCGCGGCGTTCTTCGCCAAGGCGCGACCGCCGAAGGCGCGCGGCGTCGCGGTGGTGGCGGCGTCGGGCGGCGCGGCGATCATGGCGGCCGACCGCGCCGAACAGTTCGACGTGCCGCTGCCGCAGCCAGCCGATGCGGTGCGCGACGTACTGCTGGCGCACATCCCCGAGTTCGGCTCGGCGCGCAATCCGTGCGACGTGACGGCGCAGATCCTGGCCAATCCGGAATCGCTGAACGCCTGCGCCGATGCGCTGCTGGGCGATCCGGCGTATGGCGCGCTGGTGGTGCCGCAGACCTATGGCTACGGCCCGTCGGCGAAGCGCATCCCGGTCTATGATTCGCTGGCGGCGAAGCATGGAAAGATCGCCTGCATCGCCTGGCAGAGCGAGTGGCTGGAAGGTCCCGGGGTGAAGGAGGCGGAAGAGGCGGAACATGTCGCGCTGTTCCGCTCGATGCCGTCCTGCTTCGCGGCGCTGGCGGCCTGGCATTGGCGCGGCGCGAAGCGGTCGGCCGCCGTCCCGACGATCGCGGCCACGCCGGCGGAGACCATCCGCCAGGCGCGCGCGCTGATCGAGGCGGCCGGCGGCCGCACGCTGACCGAGCGCGAGGCAAAGCAGGTGCTGGCGCTGTACGGCGTGCCGGTGGTCGGCGAGCATGTGGCGCAGGGCGTGGACGAGGCGGTGAACGCCGCGGGGTCACTCGGCTATCCGGTGGTGCTGAAGGTCGAATCGCCCGACCTGCCGCACAAGACGGAGGCGGGCGTGGTGCGGCTGAACCTGCGCAATGCGGATGAGGTGCGCGAGGCGTACCAGACGATCATGGCGCGCGCCAAGGCGGTGAATCCGCCGCCGCGGATCGCCGGCGTGCTGGTGCAGCGGATGATGCCGCAGGGCGTCGAGATGGTGGTGGGTGCGCGCGTCGATCCGCTGTTCGGGCCGCTGGTGGTGGTGGGGCTGGGCGGCATCCTGGTGGAGCTGATGCAGGACACCGCGCTGGCGCCGGCACCGGTAACGCACGCCGAGGCGCTGGCGCTGCTGGCGGAGCTGAAGGGCGCGCGGTTGCTGGATGGATTCCGCGGCATGGCGGCGGTGGACCGGAACAGGCTGGCGGATGTCATCTGCCGAATCGCCGCGTTCGCCGCGGATCATCGCGACGTGGTGGCGGAGCTGGATGTCAATCCGCTGATCTGCACGGGGGATACGATCACCGCCGTCGATGCGCTGATCGTGCCGGCACGGCGGGAATAGACGCTGCGGCTCCGGCCCGAGCGTCAGTCGGCGAGGAACGCGCGGTACACCTCGATCATGTCGGCCACCGCCGCGCGGTAGATGCGCTCGCCGTGTTCCGGCGTTGACAGCGAGGGGTCGGAGCCGATGCGTCCATCGGGGAAGCGGCGGCGGTAGTCGGCGCAATCGAAGAAGCCTTTGCTCTTCGGCGCCACCTTGGGCGACATCTGCGCGTGCTTGATCGCCTGCGGCTGGTAGTACTGCGACAGCGACACCTCGGACGCCGTGGCGTGGCTGCCGTTGGCGTCGCCGTAGAGTTCCTTGGCCAGCGCGTCCGAGCGCGGCCCCTGCGACCAGAACACCATCCTGCAGCGCACCGGCGATGATTTTCCCGGACCACGCATCGACGAGGCCGCATAGATCTCGTCGAACGCGGCGGTGACGGTGGCGACGTTGCCGCCATGGCCGTTGATGAACAGGAAGCGCTCGAAGCCGTGCTTCATCAGCGAGGTCACGACGTCGCCCACCAGAGCGATCAGGGTGGAAGGCCGCAGCGTGATCGAGCCGGCGAAGCCCAGATGGTGCTGCGACATGCCGATGGTGAGCGTGGGCGCCACCAGGCAGCCGATCTCGTCGCCGACGCCGCGCGCCACGAATTCCGCGTCGAGGTGGTCGGTGCCGATCAGGCCGTTCGGTCCGTGCTGCTCGGTCGAGCCGATCGGCACGATGATGCCGCGCGAGGTGCGCAGATAGTCCTCGACCTCGTGCCAGGTGGAGAGCGCGAGCTGCATGGGTGTTCTCCTGCGGTCGGCGGCATCTTGCCGCCCGCGCGCCGGACCGGCAATTGCCCCCGCCACACTCGCGCCGCAACCGCGGTGGAGGCTGGCGCATGGCCGACGGAACCCTCATGCGCCGCATCCAAGGCTACGCGATCGTGTCGGAGGACGGCATGCTGGCGGACGCCTCGCGGACCATGCCCGCATCCCTGGTGTTCGAGGCCGACCAGCGCTTCTTCGAGGCCGCGCTCGACAACGTGGACGTGGTGGTGCACGGCCGGCATTCGCAGGAGCGGCAGCCGCGTTCGCCGCTGCGCCGGCGCCTGGTGCTGACGCGACGGGTAGCGGGGATCGCGCCACATCCGGCCAACGCCAGGGCGCTGCTGTGGAATCCCGCCGGCGCCTCGTTCGAGGACGCGCTGCTGGCGCTGGGCCAGCCAGGCGCGTCGGTCGGGGTGATCGGCGGCCCCGACGTGTTCGCGCTGTTCCTCGACCGCTATGACACGTTCTACCTGACCCGCACGCCCGACGTGCGCCTGCCGGGCGGCGTTCCGGTCTTTCCCGACGTCCCGGCGCGTTCGCCCGAGGACATCCTTGCCGCGCACGGCCTTCTTGCCGGGCCTGCGCAGGTGCTCGACGCCGCGGCGCGCCTCGGCATGGTCGCCTGGAGGCGCGGGCCGGCGTAGCGCCGGCTGCGAACCGCTTGGCCCGGCGCGCGTTAGCGCAGCGGCGAGCGCCGTTCCGGCGCATCACAGGTAAAGGACCAGAGCATGCGCTTTATCGTATCGGCAGTGGTGTTCGGATTGGTTGCGGCCGGCGCAGGAATTGGCCCGGCGCAGGCGAAAGGCTGCCTGAAGGGTGCGGCGGTCGGTGGCGTCGCCGGCCATCTGGCGGGGCATGGCGTGCTGGGCGCTGCCGCTGGGTGCGTGATCGGCCACCACCAGGCCACGAAGGAGGAACAGCAGGCGCAGCAGCGAGCCCACGGGAGCGATGGGGACGCGCCGGTGCGCTGATACCGGTCCCCCGTGACCGCGCCGGGTTTGAGCGGCGCCTTCGGACGACACGAGACCCCGCCTTGAAGGCGGGGTTTTTTTTGCCTGATTTTCCCGCAGCGGCGACGGCAATGAGAATCTTCTTGCGCCGGTCGTCACGCAAGGTTTATGAGACATTGGTATCACGTTAGTGTGATTGCTGGAATAGATTCAATAACGCATCTAAACTACCCAGCCGCCCGGCTTCGGGGGGCTTTGAAAGGGGAGCCGCATTTAATGCTACGCCACCTCATCGCCTCGGCCGGCCTTGCCGGCCTGCTGGCTGCCACGGGTGCGCCACCGGGCGCCTTCGCCGCTGACCTGAGCGACCCGCCGGTCTTCACCAGCCAGCGCGGCACGCTCGACCTCGTCATGGTCGCGGGCGCGGTTCCGACCACAATCGCCGACCGCAATAATGTCGCTGCCTGGGTGTATACCGTCTGCCCGCGCACCGCGCCATTGCAGAATGCATGCCCCGACGGCAGCGCGCACCCGTTTGGCGGCGTGCGGCTGCAGCTCAATCCGGGCGACACTCTGCGCATCCGGCTGGTGAACAAGCTGCCGCCGAACCCGGACGCCAAGCACATCGCCGACAACCCGCTGCTGATCGGCAACCCGACCAACCTGCATACCCATGGCCTGATCGTCGAGCCGCACCGCGCCGAAGGGCCAAAGGATCCGTACGGCGACTACGTCTTCGTGGAGCTGCGCAACCCGGAAAACCCGATCCCGAGCGCCGCCGCCACGACGATGCCCGGCCACGGCGCGCACGCCATGGGGCATCCGGACATGGATGTCGCCTATGGCGCGATCGACTACGCCATCCAGATCCCCGCCAACCATCCGTCCGGCCATTTCTGGTTCCATCCCCACATGCACGGGGTGGCGCTGAACCAGGTGACGTCCGGACTGTCCGGCATCATCACCATCGGGCAGCCGCAGGACATGTGCGCCGATGCGCAGTGCGTCGCGCAGGTGCGGGCCGGCAACGTGCGGCACCTCACGCTGAAGGACGTGCAGGTGATGGCCGACGGCAGCATCAACAACCAGCAGGAGCCGACCTTCTGCGGCGACCCGCCGGACGGGTCGCCGCGCGGGTTCTGCGCCGGGGTCAACAGCGACGACGGCAGTTTCGCCGGCGGCGGCTGGTACCACACGATCAACGGCCAGGTGTTCCCGACCATCAAGGTCGGCGCGAGCGGCGACATCTGGCGCATCCTGAACTCCGCCGGCAGCCGCTCCTACGAGCTGTCGCTGGGTGACGATGCGACCGGCGCCCCGGTGCTGATGCAGGTGCTGGCGATCGACGGCGTGCCGATCGACAGCCTGGCGATGAACGCGCAAGGCGAGAGCGCGATGGCGAAGCTGCTTGCCGGCAAGGTCAGGCCGGTGCCGTGCCCGAAGCCGGCCGGCTATGGCGGACCGGGCGGCCTGTGCACGACGACGCTGCGCATGATGCCCAGTTCGCGCGCCGAGGTGCGCGTGGTCGGGCAGAAGTCCGCCGGTGCCACGCTGCGCACCGCCCTCTTCTTCACCGGCGGCGACAGCTGGCCGGCCATCGATCTGGCGCACGTCGCGTTCTCCGGCGGCCCCGTGCTGCCGCCGCTGGCGCTTGGCACCCAGGCCGGCAACGCGATGTCGGGCACCGGCGGGCTGATGGGCCCGGCCGAGCTGCGGCCGCACGGATCGTTCGCACTCGCCGGCGTCGATGCGGCGCGCAACGCCGCAAGCCTGCCGGTCACCGGCGACGCCAACCCGGGCAATCTGATGCAGGCGCCGTCCATCGCGATCGATCCCGATCTCAAGCTCGGGTTCCGCACGTCGGCGCAGTGCACGCCGCTGGCGCCCGGCCATCACCGGCGCATCTACTTCGGCAACCCGACGCCCGGCGAGGACGGGTTCGGGCTGGGCTACGTCGAGGTGGACGAGAAGGGCCGCGAGATCGTTGCGACCCGCAAGCCGATCAGCGTGTTCGACCCCACCAGCACCACGGTCTGCGTGCCGCTGGGAGCGAAGGGCCAGGCAGTGAAGGAGATCTGGGAGCTGATCAACCTGACGGATGAGGACCACAACTTCCACATCCACCAGACCCGCTTCCGGCTGCTGCAGGGCGGCACGGTGCCCGGCACCGTCCTGCCGACCAACACGCCGGACGGGCTGGTCCTGCACGACAACGTGCCGCTGCCGCGGGCCGCGGTGACCGACAACTGCGACGGCACCACGGATGCCTTCCTCAGCGGCGCCTGCAAACCGAACACCGTGGTCGTGGAGATCCCGTTCCACGAGATCGGCGACTTCGTGTTCCACTGCCACATCCTCGAGCACGAGGACGGCGGCATGATGGCCCGCATCCGGGTCGTCGCTCCGCCCAGGAGCTGACGGACAACGGCACAAAGCCTCCCCCTCATCCAAGTGAGGGGGAGGCTTTGTTTTTTCAGGACAGGTCCGGCGCGCCGGTTGTGCGCGTCATCCATGCGGCGACGGCGTCGAGCACCTGGTCCAACACCTCACTATCGCTCCGCCCGCTGCGTGCGGGAACGTGGAAGGAATGGTCCGCGTCCGGCACCATCAGCATGGCGGCGCGCGGACCCAGCGCATCGACGACCTGGCGGATCAGCGCGGGCTCCGCCAGGGCGTCTCGGGTTCCCTGCAGGAACAGCATCGGGATGCGGACCGCGTCGAGGTGGCGGGCACGATCGACGGACGGCTTGCCCGCGGGATGCAGCGGAAACCCGAGGAACGCGATGCCCCGCACATTCGGCAGAGCCGCCGCCGCCTGTGCCTGCGACGTCATGCGTCCTCCGAACGACTTTCCGCCGGCGAACAGCGGCACCCCGGCAAGCCGTCGATCTGCTTCGTCCACGGCGGCCCGCACCGTCGCCTGTGCGACAGCCGGCCCGTCGGGGCGGCGCGAGCCGCGCTCCATGTAGGGGAACTGGTAGCGCAGCGTGGCGACGCCACGCGCATGTAGGCCGGCGGCGGTGGCCGCCATGAAAGCATGTGACATCCCTGCGCCGGCGCCGTGCGCCAGTACGAGGCCGGCCGAGCACGGGTCCGGGACCAGCAGCAGGCCGGAGACCGGCGCGCTGCCTTCCAGCCTTATGCTGAGGCGATCGGGCGGGTAGGGTTCGGCCTGCATGACCGATCATTACCAGACCGCGGCCACGAAGGGACACGCCATGCCGGACCTCAAGCAGCGGCTGCGCCAGGACGGCAGCGCGTTCGGCTGCATGGTGATGGAGTTCCTGGTGCCCGGCATGCCGGCGATCGTCGCCGCGGCCGGAGCGGACTTCGCGCTGTTCGACATGGAGCACACCGGCGCGTCGCTCGAGACGATGAAGGCGATGGTGGCCGGCTGCCGCGGCATCGGGCTCGCGCCACTGGTCCGGGTGCCGCGCGGGGAATACCACTTCATCGCCCGCGCGCTCGACGTCGGCGCGCATGGCGTGATGGTGCCGATGGTCGGCTCGGCGGCAGAAGCCGCACGCATCGCCGCCTGTGCGCACTACCCGCCGGCCGGACGACGCGGCGCGGCGTTCGGCGTGGCGCACGACGACTACCGTACCGCGGAACCCGCCGCCGCCATGGCGCGCGCCGCGCAGCGCACGCTGGTGATCGCGCAGATCGAGACGCCGGAGGGCCTGCACGAGGTGGAGGCGATCGCCGCCGCGCCGGGCATCGATGTGGTGTGGCTCGGGCACTTCGACCTGACCAACTTCATGGGCATCCCCGGTCAGTTCAGCCACCCCGACTACCTGGAGGCCGTGCGGCGCGTGGTGGCGGCGACGCGGGCAAACAGCAAGGTCGCGGGCTTCATGGCCGGCGATGCCGCGTGGGCACAGGAGGTACTGGGAGCACGGGTTTCGCATGATCGCCTTCGGGCTCGACCATCTGCTGTTCCAGGCCGCGCTGCGCTCGGGGCTGGAGACGCTGCGCGGGCTGCGCGCATAGTCTGCTGCCACGGCATGCGCTATTGTCCGGGCATGGTCGCCCTTCGGAAGCCCGTGCCGGCGCGCATGACCCTGGACGAATTCCTCGCCTGGGACCCCGGCGATCCCGGCGTTCGCTCCTGGCAACTGGTCGACGGCGAGCCGGTCGCCATGGCGCCGGGCAGCGACGCGCACGGCGCGATCCAGAGCGAGATCGCCCGTCTGCTGGGCAATCATCTGCTGGAGCAGGGCCGGCCGGGCCGTGTCGTGACCGAACCCGGGATCGCCCCACGGGTGCGCGCGGACTGGAACTACCGCGTGCCCGACCTGGGTGTCACCTGCGCCGCGCCGTCCAACGATATGATGCTGCCGGAGCCGGTCCTGCTGGTCGAGATCCTGTCGCCATCGAACGAGGCCGACACCAGAGCCAACATCTGGGCCTACACCACGGTGCCCAGCGTGCGTGAGATCCTTGCCGTCCGCAGCACCCGCATCGAAGCCGAGTTGCTGATCCGGAACGTCGACGGCAGTTGGCCGGCCGAGCCGCGGATGATTGGCGGCGACGGCGACGTGGCGCTGCCCAGTATCGGTTTCACGGTGCCGCTCGCCGCGCTCTACCGCACCACCGCGCTGGCAAGACGCGCATAGTCCGCGGCACTTTGGTTCATCAAACGGAGGACTTCATGATTGAGCTCTATGGCATGGGCAGCCCCAACGTGGTGAAGGTCTATATTGCGCTGGAGGAACTTGGCCTGCCCTACAACGTCCATCCGGTGGACGTGTTCACCGGCGGGCAGTTCGATGCCGACTTCCTCAAGCTGAACCCGATGGCCAAGGTGCCGGTGATCACCGACAGCGACGGCCCCGGCGGCAAGCCGGTCACGCTGTTCGAGTCCGGCGCGATCCTGCTGTATCTCGCCGAGAAGACCGGCAAGCTGCTGCCCAAGGACATGGCCGCGAAGTACGAGGCCATCGAGTGGATGATGGTGCAGATGACCACGCTCGGCCCGATGTTCGGCCAGCATGTGCACTTCATGCGCTTCGCCCCGAAGGGCAACGAGTACTCGCAGAGCCGCTACACCACGCAGGTGCACCGCGTGCTCGAGGTGATGGACCAGCGCTTGGCCACGCGGCAATGGCTGGGCGGGGGCGAATACGGCATCGCCGACATCGCCACATACCCGTGGGCGCGCAACATCCCGGCGCTGCTCGGTGCACCGGCGGCGGAGAAGTACAAGAACGTCATGCGCTGGGTCGGCGTGATCAACGAGCGCCCGGCGGTGCAGAAGGCGCTTGCCGCGGTGGACGATGTCCGGGCGAAGACGACGCAGTTCGACAAGGCGAAGCCGGAGGATCTGGACAAGGTGTTCGGCCGCGGCCAATTCGCCGCCGCCTGACAGTCCGCATGTCGCAGACCACCTGGCAGGCGCAGGTCTACGCCGCGCTGAAAGACGCCCGCATCGTCCAGCTCGGCTACGTGCCCGATGCCGGGCACGCGCAGCTGATCGAGGCGGCGCACGCCGATCCGGCGATGCGGGCCGTCGTGCTCACCACCGAGGAGGAGGGCATCGCGCTGGCCGCCGGCGCCTGGCTGGGCGGACAGCGCGCCGCGCTGCTGATGCAGTCGTCCGGCGTCGGCAACTGCATCAACATGCTGTCGCTGCCGGTGACCTGCCGCATGCCGTTCCTGACGCTGATCACGATGCGCGGCGAGTGGGCCGAGTTCAACCCGTGGCAGGTGCCGATGGGCACCGCCACGCCGGCGGTTCTCACCGCCGCCGGGGTGCACGTCCGGCGCGCCGACCACCCCGGCGATGCCGCCGAGATCGTCGCCGCCTCGGCGGCGCTGGCATTCGACAGCGCGGTGCCCGTCGCCGTGCTGTTCTCGCAGCGGCTGGTCGGCGCCAAGGTGTTCGCGAAATGAGGAACGACGGCACCCTCGACCGCCGCGCGGTCGCCGCGGCCCTGCTGCGCGATCCCGGCGACCTGCTGGTGGTCACCGGCCTGGGCGCGCCGACCTACGATGCGGCCGCCGCCGGCGAGCGGCCGCTCAACTTCTATCTCTGGGGCGCCATGGGCGGCGCGGCAATGGTCGGACTCGGCCTCGCGCTGGCGCAGCCACGGCGGCGCGTGCTGGTGCTGACCGGCGACGGCGAGATGCTCATGGGCATGGGCGCACTCGCCACGATCGCCGCCGCCGGCGCACCCAACCTGGCGATCGCAGTGCTCGACAATGCGCGCTACGGCGAGACCGGCGCGCAGCCGAGTCATACCGGGCTGACGACGGACCTCGCCGCGGTCGCCGCCGCCTGCGGCTGGCCGGCCACCGTCACCGCGCGCGACATGCCGGCGGTCGAGGCGCTGCGTCCACGCCTGCGGCAGGAGCACGTGTTCGCCGTCGTCCGCATCTCGCCGGCGGAACTGCCGCGCCATCTGCCGCCGCGCGACGGTGCCTATCTGGCGGACCGCTTCCGCCGCGCCCTCGATGTCGGCGGTGACTGAATTGGCTCGTTTCGTAACAGCACGTGTCGGTGTCTTGACCGGAGCGACAACATTCCGATTTTGACGCTGGCACTCCCTTGCCGTTTCGCCGACAATGCGATCCTGACCGTCACATGACGGGACCGTCATGGCCGGGAAGGGCACGGGGAAGGCTTCCGATGGTATGCTGCGGCGCAACACGAATGCGTCGTGCTGGGTGACGGCGAAGGGGCAGGATTGCGACGATGACCGACAAAGCACGAGGCCCTTCGCGACCGGGCCTGAAGCTGGCGCTCGGGCTGGTGGTCATCCTGGCCGCAGCTTCCGGCCTCGCCTTCGCGCTGTCCGACCGTTCGTCGGCGCAGCAGCCGCGCGCCCAGGGAGCTCCGGCCGCGATCCCCGTCACCATTGCGCGCACCGCCCGTCAGGATGTGCCGCTGTATGCATCTGGGCTTGGTTCCGTACAGGCGTTCAACGCCGTGCAGGTGCGCAGCCGGGTCGACGGCACGCTGATGCAGGTGCCAGTCACCGAGGGCCAGGACGTCAAGGAAGGCGATATCCTCGCCGTGATCGATCCGCGCCCCTACCAGGCGGCGCTGGACGCGGCGATCGCCAAGCGCAGCCAGGACGAGGCCGACCTGGGCAACGCACAACGCGACCTCGCGCGGTACACGTCGCTGGAGAAGAGCAGCTTCGCTTCGCGCCAGCAGCTCGATACCCAGCAGGCGATGGTCAACCGCCTGACCGCGCTGCTCGCCGCCGACGACGCGGCGATCTCGACGGCGCGGCTGAACCTGGGCTACTGCACCATCACGTCGCCGATCCAGGGGCGGGTCGGCCTGCGCCAGGTCGATCCGGGGAACATGGTGCACGCTTCGGACGGGACGGGGATCCTCTCGGTGACCCAGATCCATCCGATCGCGGTGCTGTTCACCCTGCCGCAGGACATCCTGCCGCGGATCAACGCAGCGATGGCGAAGGGCAAGCTGCCGGTCACCGCACTGTCACCCGACGGCAGGACGGAACTCGACCAGGGCACACTGCTGACGCCGGACAATTCGATCGACGCGAGCACCGGGACGATCAAGCTGAAGGCGGTGTTCCCCAATCCCAACAACGCCCTGTGGCCGGGGCAGTTCGTCAACGCGCGGCTGCTGATGGGCACCGAGCGCAACGTCCTGACGGTGCCCTCGACCGCGGTGCAGCACGGACCCGCCGGTCTCTACGTCTATGTCGTGAAGCCGGACTCCACCGTGGCGCGGCAGGATGTGGACGTCGCGCGCGAAAATGGTACCGTGTCGGTGATCGCCAAGGGGCTGGAGGACGATGCGGCGGTGGTCACCGACGGCCAGTCGCGCCTGCAGCAGGGCAGCAGGGTGGCGGCGAACGACGCCAGGCAGCAGGCGGCGACGCCGGCCAAAAACGGCGGCTGACACGACGGGGGACCGGTCCGCGACATGAGCATCTCCACCCCGTTCATCCGCCGGCCGGTCGCCACCTCGCTGCTGATGGTGGCCTTCGTGCTGGTCGGCATCGCGGCCTATCCGCTGCTGCCGGTCGCCCCGCTGCCGCGCGTCGATTTCCCCACCATCTCGGTGAACGCCAGGTTCCCCGGCGCCAGCCCCGAGACGATGGCAAGCACGGTGGCGCAGCCGCTCGAATACCAGTTCGCGCAGATCGCCGGCGTCGCGCAGCTGACGTCGGTCAACGTGCTGGGCCAGTCGTCGATCACCATCCAGTTCGACCTCGAGCGCAACATCGACGCCGCGGCCGGGGACGTGCAGGCGGCAATCAACGCCGCCTCCGGTCAGCTGCCGAAGAACCTGCCCTCGCCGCCGACCTATCGCAAGGTCAATCCGTCCGACTCGCCGATCATGATCCTGTCGGTGCAGTCCGACGCGGTGCCGCTGATCGAGGTGGACGACTACGCCGACAACATCCTGTCGCAGCAGCTGTCGCAGATCACCGGCGTGTCGCAGGTCTTCATCGGCGGCGAGCAGAAGCGCGCCGTGCGCGTGCAGGTCGATCCTGGGCGGCTCGCCTCGATGGGCCTGACGCTGGAGGATGTGCGCGGCACGCTGGTCAACTCCACGGCCAATGCGCCGAAGGGCTCGGTCGATACCGACCGGCGCTCGCTGTCGCTCTACGACCAATGACCAGCTGACCAAGGCCGACGAATACAACAATGTCATCCTGAACTACCGCAACGGCGCGCCAGTGCGGGTCAGCGACATCGGCCACGCGGTGGACGGGCCGGAGAACCGCTGCTCGCCGGCTACCAGAGCGGCAAGCGCGGCATCATCCTGGTCATCTTCAAGCAGCCGGGCGCCAACGTGATCGAGACGGTGGAGCGCATCAAGGCCGCGTTGCCGGCGCTGCGGGCGGCGATCCCGCCCGCCGATCAGCGTCAGCGTGGTCATGGACCGGACGCTCACCATCCGCGCCTCGGTGCACGACGTGCAGTTCACCCTGCTGCTGTCGATCAGCCTGGTCGTGATGGTGATCTTCCTGTTCCTGCGCAGCGTCTGGGCGACCATCATCCCGTCGGTCACCGTGCCGGTCGCGCTGATCTGCGCCTTCGCGGTGATGTACCTGCTGAACTACAGCCTCGACAACCTGTCGCTGATGGCGCTGACCATCGCGGTCGGCTTCGTGGTCGACGACGCGATCGTCATGCTGGAGAACATCTACCGCCACGTCGAGGAGGGCATGCGGCCGATGGAGGCCGCGCTGAAGGGCGCGGGCGAGATCGGCTTCACCATCGTCTCGATCAGCTTCTCGCTGATCGCGGTGTTCATCCCGCTGCTGCTGATGGGCGGCATCGTGGGCCGGCTGTTCCGCGAGTTCGCCATGACCGTCACCATCGCGGTGGTGGTGTCCTGCATCGTCTCGCTGACGCTCACGCCGATGATGTGCTCGCGCTTCCTGCGCCACGACACCGGCCGGCACGGGCTGGTCTATCGCATCATCGAGGGCTTCTTCACCGCCTGATCGGCGGCTACCGTCGCACGCTCGACATCGCGCTGCGGCACCAGTTCATCACGCTGCTGACCTTCCTCGCCACCGTCTCGCTGACCGTCTGGCTGTATATCGAGATCCCCAAGGGGTTCTTCCCGGCGCAGGACACCGGCGTGGTGCTCGGCATCAGCGAGGGCGCGCAGGACGGTCTCGTTCAAGGAGATGACGCGCAGTCCAGGCAGCGCTGAACGAGATCGTGTCGCAGGATCCCGACGTGCAGGCCTACGCCGCGACGATCGGCGCCGGCGTCGGCGGACAGACCACCAACAACGGCCGCATGTTCATCGCGCTGAAGCCGTGGGACCAGCGCGTCGCCGGCACGGCGCAGGACTTCATCACGCCGCATCCGACCCAAGCTGCAGAAGGTGATGGGTGGCGCGCTGTTCCTGACCGCCGCGCAGGATATCCGCGTCGGCGGCCGCATCACCAAGACCGAGTTCCAGTACACGCTGCAGGACGCCGACCTGGGCGAGCTGTACCACTGGGCGCCGCAGATACTCGACAGGCTGAAGTGCGCTGCCGATGCTGCGCGATGTCGCGACCGACCAGCAGGTCGCCGGGCATGACCGCGACGCTGACCATCGACCGCGACCAGGCCGCGCGCTTCGGCGTGCAGCCGCAGGTGATCGACGACACGCTGTACGACGCGTTCGGCCAGCGGCAGATCACCCAGTATTTCTCGCAGGTGAACTCCTACCACCTGATCCTCGAGGTGATGCCGGATCAGGTGGACGACGTCGAGACGCTGAACAAGCTCTACGTGAAGTCGAACACGGGCCAGGCGGTGCCGCTGTCCACCTTCGTGAAGTGGACAACCGCGCCGGTGCAGCCGCTGTCGATCAGCCACCAGAGCCAGTTCCCGGCGGTGACCATCTCGTTCAACCTGGCCCAGGGCGCGGCGCTCGGACAGGCGGTGGACGCGATCGGCGCCGCGGTGCGGCAGATGGGCGTGCCGATCACCGTGCAGGGCACCTTCCAGGGAACCGCGCAGGCATTCCAGTCGTCGCTGTCCACCCAGCCATACCTGATCGCGGCAGCGCTGATCACCGTCTACATCATCCTGGGCATCCTGTACGAGAGCTACATCCTGCCGCTGACCATCCTGTCCACCCTGCCCTCGGCCGGCGTTGGCGCGCTGCTGATGCTGATGTTCATGAAATACGACCTGTCGGTGATCGCGCTTATCGGTGTGATCCTGCTGATCGGCATCGTGAAGAAGAACGGCATCATGATGGTGGACTTCGCCATCCATGCAGAACGGCGTGACGGCGAGACCCCGCTCAACGCGATCCGCCAGGCCTGCCTGCTGCGCTTCCGCCCGATCATGATGACCACGATGGCGGCGCTGCTCAGCGGCCTGCCGCTGATGCTGGGGCACGGCGCCGGGTCCGAACTGCGCCGGCCGCTGGGCACCGCGATGGTCGGCGGGCTGATCCTCAGCCAGGCGCTGACGCTGTACACCACGCCGGTGATCTACCTGTACCTGGACCGGCTGCAGCACTGGCTGTCGCCGCGCCGGCACAGCATCCCGACGCTGGCCGAGAAGATGCACTCGGCGGCAGCGGATTAGCGGCTGGCGTTTTCCCCAGGCGCATCGCAGAGTTCTTTCCGAGCATGAACGGGAGGAGCCTCGATGGAAGTGCGTCTCGACGGCCGTAGCGCCATCATCACCGGGTCCAGCATGGGCCTGGGCCTTGCCATGGCGAAAGAGTTCGCCGCATCCGGCGCCGATGTCGCCATCCTGGCGCGCCGGCCCGAGGTACTGGAGCAGGCGAAGCAGACCGTCACGGCAACCGCGCAGGGTGGCCGCGTCGCCACCTTCGTCTGCGACGTCGCCAAGGCCGACGACATCCAGCGCACGTTCGACGGCGTCATCAAGGCGTTCGGCAAGGTCGACATCCTGATCAACAACGCCGGCCAGTCGATGGCGATGCCATCCGAGCAGATCACCGACGAGATCTGGCGCGACGACCTGGAACTGAAGCTGTTCGCCGCGATCCGCCTGGCGCGGCTGGCATGGCCTGGCATGAAGCAGCGCAAGTGGGGCCGCATCATCAACGTGCTGAACACCGGGGCGAAGGCGCCGCGCGCCAACGGCGCACCCACCGCGGTGTCACGCGCCGCCGGCATGGCGTTCATGAAGGTGCTCGCCGGCGAGGGCGCGCCGCACGGCATCCTGGTCAACGGCATGCTGGTCGGCCAAATTGTCTCCGACCAGATCGCCCGCCGCCACGCCCGCGAAGGCGCCAATACGCCGTTCGAGGAATACGTCGCCACCACCGGCAAGGGCATCCCGGTCGGCCGCATGGGCAAGGCCGAGGAGTTCGCCGCCATGGCGTGCTTCCTTTGCTCGGATCACGCAGGCTTCACCACCGGGACCGCGATCAACATGGACGGCGGCGCCAGTCCGGTGGTGTAAGGTCCGCGTCGGTGCGAGGAGCATCGGCGACGCGACCGCGACAACGCCGTGCTCCTTGCAGCGACACCAGGGCCAGGGTTGCAGCAATGCCGAAGATCATTCCCGTCGCGACCTTCGACTGCGTGGTGTTCGGCGCCACCGGCGACCTGACGCTGCGCAAGCTGCTGCCGGCGCTGTACTATCGCTTCCGCGACGGCCAGGTGCCGCCGGACTCTCGCATCATCGCCGCGGCCCGCTCCGACCTTGACGACGACGACTACCGCAAGCGCGCCAGCAAGGCGCTGCGCGAGCACGTCGCGCGCGACGACCTCGACGCCGACACCGCCGACCAGTTTCTGCCGCCGCCTCAGCTATGTCCGCCTCGATGCGACCGACGCCCAAGGCAGACTGGCGTGCGCTCGCCGAGCATCCTCGATGCCGACCGGGTACGCGTGTTCTACCTGGCGACCTCGCCCGACCTGTACGGTCCGATCTGCCGCAACATCGGCGCCCACGGCCTGGTCACCGAGCAGTCGCGCGTCGTGCTGGAGAAGCCGATCGGCCACGACCTGCGAGCTCGGCGCGCGAGATCAACGACCGAGGTCGGCGCGGTGTTCGCCGAGCCGCAGATCTTCCGCATCGACCACTACCTCGGCAAGGAGACGGTGCAGAACCTGCTGGCGCTGCGCTTCGCCAACACGATCTTCGAGCGCGCTGTGGAACACCGACGTCATCGACCACGTGCAGATCACCGTGGCCGAGACGGTCGGGCGTGGAGAGCGCGGCGGCTACTACGACGACTCCGGCGCGCTGCGCGACATGGTGCAGAACCACATGCTGCAGCTGCTGTGCCTGGTGGCGATGGAGCCGCCGGTGTCGCTCGACGCCGACCGGGTGCGCGACGAGAAGCTGAAGGTGCTGCGCGCGCTGCGCCCGTTCGAGCCGCATGAGGCGCAGCACGCTGACCGTGCGCGGCCAGTACACGCAGGGCGCGATCGACGGGCAAGCCGGTGCCCGGCTACGTCGCCGATCTCGACGGGCCGGAGACCAGCCACGACCGAGACCTTCGTCGCGCTGAAGGCCGAGGTGCGCAGCTGGCGCTGGGCGAACGTGCCGTTCTACCTGCGCACCGGCAAGCGGCTGCCGCAGAAGGTGTCGGAGATCGTCATCCAGTATCGCGCGCTGCCGTTCTCGATCTTCCCGCCGGACGCGGCCGAGTGGACGCCGAACAAGCTGATCATCCGGCTGCAGCCCGAGGAAGGCATGCGGCTGGCGATGATGACGAAGGATCCCGGCCCGGGCGGGCTGCGCCTGTCGCCGACCGGCGCTCGACATCCGCTTCGAGAAGACCTTCGGCATGCGCTTCCCGGACGCCTACGAGCGGCTGCTGATGGACACGGTGCGCGGCAACGCCACGCTGTTCATGCGGCGCGACGAGGTGGAAGCGGCCTGGAGCTGGGTGGAGCCGATCCTGGAGGCGTGGGGCAGCCGGCCGGACCAGCCGCGGCCCTATCCCGCCGGCACCTGGGGTCCCACCGCGGCGATCGCCCTGATCGAACGCGACGGCCGCACCTGGCATGAGGAGATCGGCTGAGGGCAAAAAAACGGCCCGGCACCTGCGAGGGCGACCGAGCCGTTAAGGAAGGTCCGGGTTGACCTGGGCCTCTCGACCCAGCCGGTCTGCGCGGGTGTTGGGGCAGCGCCGACCGACAGCGCCATTGATGCACGGACACTGGGGCCGCCTCTGTGACCTAGTTCACAGGGCGGCGAGGAAATTTACCTTCGGCAACGAGCGGCGGGATGGCTGGGAGGCAGCCGGGCCGATGCGCCGAACAGCTTTTGCCGCAACGACCCAGCGGCATATTCCCGCTTCATCACCCCGCGCGCCTGCAATTCCGGCACGACGAATGCGACGAAGTCCTCGACGCATTCCGGGATGACGCTGCGCGACAGATTGAACCCGTCCACATCGGCCTCGTCCACCCAGGCCTGCATCTCGTCGGCGACGCGCGACGGCGAACCGACGATCGGTGCCTGGCGGCTGCCCAGCACCATCATCCCGAGCAGCTTGCGCAGCGTCCATTCGGTGCCGCCGCTCCGCACGGTGATCGCCTCGAGGTTGGATCGCAGCGCGTTGGTGCGGACGAAACGGATCGGCTCGTCCGGGCCGTAGCGCGAGAAGTCCACGCCGACCGAGGCCGAGTAGTGGGCCAGCGCACCCTCCGAACTGGCGTACTCGCGATACTCGGCGAGCTTGTCCTGCGCTTCGGCGTCGGTCGGCGCCACGATCACGGTGGCACCCACGAACATCTTCATGTCGTACGGGTCGCGGCCTATCGCCTTCGCCTGCGCGCGAATGTCGGCGACGATATCGCGCACGTTGTGGCGGAACTGGCCGTTGACGAAGATGCACTCGGCGTGCGCCGCGGCAAACGCGCGCCCGCGTTCGGAGGCGCCGGCCTGGTACAGCACCGGCGTGCGCTGCGGCGATGGTTCGGACAGATGGATCGCATCCACCTTGTAGTGCCGGCCCTCGTGCTTCACACGGTGGATGCGCGCGGGGTCGGCGTATATACGGCCGTCGCGGTCGCGCCGCACCGCCGCGTCCTCCCAGCTGCCCTCCCACAGCCGGTAGACCACCTGCATGTATTCCTCGGCCACGTCGTAGCGGCTGTCATGCTCCGGCTGCTCGACCAGCCCCATGCCGCGCGCGGCGCTGTCGAGATAGCCGGTGACGATGTTCCAGCCGATGCGTCCCTTGGTGAGGTGATCCAGCGTCGACATCCGCCGCGCGAACGTATAGGGCGGCTCGTAGGTCAGGTTGCAGGTGACGCCGAACCCCAGGTGCTGCGTCGCATACGCCATTGCCGGCACCAGCAGCAGCGGATCGTTCACCGGGATCTGCACCGCATTGCGGATCGATGCATCCGGCGCGTCGTGGAACACGTCGTAGACGCCCAGGATGTCGGCGAGGAACAACCCGTCGAACAGCCCGCTCTCCAACGTCCGGGCCAGCGACACCCAATGATCGAGGTCGGTGTACTGCATCGAGCGGTCGCGCGGATGCGCCCACATGCCGTGCTGGATGTGGCCGACGCAGTTCATGTCGAACGCGTTGAGGCGGATTTCCCTCGGCATGACCTGCACCCCCACGTCATGGCCGGCCTCGCGCCGTCCATCCGTGGCCGCAGGGTGCCACGGTCGATGGCCAGGACAAACCCGGCCGGACGTTGGCTTCCTACGGGAACAGCCCGCGCGTCGCCTTGGCGCTGCGCACCTTCTCCACCCCGATCGCCATCGCCGCCGTGCGGTGCGGCACGCCGTCGTGCTCCACGCGGCGCATCACCTGGGTGAACGCACGATCCAGCACCTGGTACAGCTTGCTCATCACCTCGGCTTCGTCCCAGAAGAACTGCTGCAGGTCCTGCACCCATTCGAAATAGCTGACCACCACGCCGCCGGCATTGCACAGGATATCCGGCACCACGAAGATCTCGCCGCGCCGCTGGTCCAGCACCTCGTCCGCATCCGGCGTCGTCGGACCGTTCGCGGCCTCCGCCAGCACGCGGCATTGCAGCCGCGCAGCGACCGACGCGTCGATCACCCGCTCGACCGCCGCCGGCACCAGTACGTCGCACTTCTGCACCAGCAGTTCGCGCGGATCGAGCGACAGCTGGTTGGAGAAACCCGCCAGCACGCCGTGCTCCTGCGCGTGCTTCATCAGCGCAGCCCCATCGAGCCCGCGCGGATCGAAATAGCACGCGGTGTGGTCCGACACGCCGATCAGCTTCACACCGCGCTGCGCCAGCGTTTCCACGGTGTAGCTGCCGACATTGCCGAAGCCCTGCACGATCGCCGTCGCACCCTGCGGCGCAAGGCCGATGCGTTCCAACGCGCGCCCGACCAGATGCGCCACGCCGCGACCGGTCGCCTCGCGCCTGCCCTCGGTGCCGCCGGAGGCGACCGGCTTGCCGGTGACGATCTCGGTGACGGTGCGGCCCTGGTACATGGAGTAAGTGTCCATGAACCAGGCCATGACCTGCTCGTTGGTGCCCATGTCGGGCGCCATCACGTCGGTGTGCGGACCGACGAACGGGATCATCTCCTGCATATAGCGGCGCGACAGATTCTCCAGCTCGTGCCGTGACAGCGCGCGCGGTTCGACGGCGACGCCGCCTTTCGCCCCGCCATAGGGCAGGCCGGCCAGCGCGCACTTCCAGCTCATCCAGATCGCCAGCGCCGCCACCTCGCCGATATCGAGACTCGAGCGAGAAGCGCGTGCCGCCCTTGGTCGGTCCAAGCGTCAGATGGTGCTGCACGCGGTAACCCTGGAACACCGCGATGCGTCCGTCGTCGCGGTGAATTGGGCATGACACGGTGATGGCGCGCTTCGGATAGAGCAGCCGGTCGCGTTCATCGAGCGGGATCTCCAGATGATCGGCGATCACCTGGAACTGCTGGCGGGCCATGTCGAACACAGGGCCCGAATAGATCGTCATCAACCTCTCCTTGCCTGGACGCAGTGGGTCGGGAATGATCGACACTCGCCCATATCTGGAGAGTCACGTGTCATCCGCAAGCACCCAGGCGGAGCCCGCCGCCGATGCACACTCACTGCTGAAGCGACGCAATCGCGACGGCGCGCTTGCTGCACCTGCACAATGGAACGCGGTGCTGGAAACGGTTCTCGATCATCGCTCGGTGCGCGGCTTCCTGCCGCGCCCGTTGCCCGAGGGTACGCTGGAGCTGCTGGTCGCCGCCGCGCAGTCCGCCTCCACCTCGTCCAATCTGCAGTTCTGGAGCGTAGTCGCGGTGCAGGAGCCGGGGCGCAAGTCGCGCCTGGCGGACCTTGCCGGTCAGCAGCAGTTCATCCGCGATGCGCCGCTGCTGCTGGTATGGCTCGCCGATCTGTCGCGGCTGGATCGCATCGCCGCCGAGCGACAGGCGCAGGTGGACGGCACGCACTATCTGGAGGAGTTCATCGTCGGCGTGGTCGATGCGGCGCTGGCCGCGCAGAGCGCCCTGATCGCCGCGGAGTCGCTCGGCCTGGGCGGCGTCTATATCGGAGCGATGCGCAATCTGCCCGAGCAGATCGCTGCCGAACTCGGCTTGCCGCCGCATGTCTTCGCGGTGTTCGGCATGTCGGTCGGCTATCCCGATCCGGACCGGCCGACCGACATCAAGCCGCGCCTGCCGCAGTCCGTGGTGCTGCACCGCGAGCAGTACTCTGCCGTCCAGCGCAGCGATGCGATCGATGGCTACAACGCGACGATCCGCAGCTTCCAGCGCGAGCAGGGCATGAAGCCGATCGACTGGACGCAGCAATGCCTCAACCGCGTGAAGGACGCAGCGGCGCTGCGCGGCCGCGACCGCATGCGCGAGGCGCTGCGGAATTTGGGGTTCGAATTGCGATAACGCACCTCCCGCCCCGCTGTCATTTGCGAGGAGCGGAACGACGAAGCAAGCCCCTTCATGTGTGGCACGGCGCGGTCAGTCACCGGCGCAGCTGAAACGCGCACAGCGCCACCAGCATGATCGTGCCGCCGATCGTCTGCACCGGCGTCAGCACCTCGCCCAGCAATGCGATGCTGCCCAGCGTCGTGACCAGCGGCTCCAGGTTCATGATCAGCGCGGTACGGAACGGGCCGACGCGCAGGATCGACACGAACCCGGTCAGCAGCGAGAGCGTGCTGGTGACACTCATGCCGACGAACGCGACCCAGCCGGCGGTGGACAGCGGCGGGTGCCATGTCTGCGTCAGCAGCGATGCCAGCAGGAACACCGCCGCCGAGGGCAGCAGCGAATACCAGGTGTTCAGCCGCGAATCCGTCTCGCGCAGCGCGGCGCGGGTGACCAGCAGCGACACCACGCGCAGCACCGCCGCCGCCAAGGCGCAGGCGACACCGAGCAGTTCCACTTCTCCCAGCCGCGCGCCCAGCATCATCGCCAGGCCGGCGAACGCGGCCAGCGCCGCCAGCAGCCCGCGCAGGCCGACCCGGTCGATGCCGGTGACCGCACCTGCCAGCCCGGTCAGCAGCGGATAGATGAAAAAGGTCAGGATGGCGATCGACAGCGGCAGCAGCTGAATCGCCAGCAGCAGCGCGAACACGTTGATCGAGAACATCAGGCCGATGACGATCGACACGACGCGTTCGCGCCTGGTGTGCGGCCTGGAAGGCGGGCTGCGCCGCAGCCAGAACCAGAAGAACACCGCCGTCAGCACGCCGCGCGTGGTGATGAACGACAGCACGTCCATGCCGTCGTTGAACACGATCTTGCCGAGGACATCGGCAGCGCTGTACGACAGTGCCGAAGTGATGCCCGGGCCGAGATCGCTCAGGCCGCCTCGACTCGCGCGCCGGTCTCCTGTTTGCTGCGGCGATGCGCGCACCAGCCCTCGTCGTTGCACTGTGCCTCGCCTTCCCCGCCGTCGGCGCCGCAGACGAACCGTCTGGCTGCATCGGCATGATAACCCCGCCCGAGCGCCTCAACTACATCTCGCGCGGCTTCAGCCACTTCCATACCGGCATCGATCTGATGGCACCATACGGCTCGCCGATCCGCGCCGCCGCCGGCGGCACCGTGGTGTATGCCGGCTGGTATTTCGCCTATGGTCGGATCGTCGATATCCGTCACGCCGACGGCCTGATCACCCGCTATGGCCACATGTCGGCGTTCGCTTCGGGCATCGCGCCGGGCGAGCCGGTTGCCGCGGGCGAGGTGATCGGCCGCGTCGGCACGACCGGTCGGGCGCATGGGCCGCACGTGCATTTCGAGGTGCGCGTGGACGGTCGCGCGGTCGATCCGAAGCCATACCTTGCACTGTCGCACTGCCCGCAGCCGGCGCCGGAGCCGCTGGAGGAGGCGCACGCCCCCGAGGAGAAGCGCGCGCGGTAGGTGGCTGGTCGTTTCTCGGCTCCGATTCGCCATGGAGACGCCAGTTTGATCGGTATGGATGACGCGCCCGAGATCGACGTGTGCCCGCTCTTCGGGCCACCCTCGCCCGAAAGGGAAGGCGTCGATGTGAGGGTGCTCCAGGCCATGACGGTCACCGGCATGATGACGATCACGGGGCTGCCCTGCGACATACACATCGATGTGGCAGCCCGGCGGAGCATGCTGCGCCTGTTCGGCGCGCCGTCCGTGTGATCGAAGGCTTGGCTGGAAACACGCGCGATCCGTCGCGGCCGCTCAGCCATCGCGGATGGTTTCCGCCTCAGCCGGGGCGTCTGTCGTGGTACGACGCGTTCCAGATCGGGGCAGACGTCGTACGCGACGGTGCAGCCATCGATGACGACGATCCCCTCACTGGTCGGACGCCGATGCCGCCCGAAGCGGTCGTTCCAGGCTGGAGAGAGGCGGGTGCGATCGCATTTCCTGGCGATGGAGCAGGTTGGCGCGACTCTGCTGCGGAGCATCGCCCGCGGGCTGGGCCTCTCCGAGCACGAGCTGGCAAGGCCGTTCGTCGGCGGCGCCTCCCAGATGCGGCTACTGCGGTACCTGCCCCGTCCGGCCGACGCTGATGGCGCGGGCGCCCTCGTCTTTCGTGACAACGATCAACGCATGATCGTCAGCGAACCTCATGTGGACTTTGGCTGCCTGACGCTACTGCTGCAGGACATCACGCCGGGGCTCCAGGTGCGGCTGCCCGGAGGCAGTTGGGTCGATATCTTGCCGCGCGAAGGTCAGTTGGTGGTCAATTGCGGCAGGCTGCTCGCGACATGGACGGGCGGCCGAACAATCGCTTGCGAACATCGCGTCCTCTCGCCGGAACGGGAGCGATTCTCGATACCGTTTTTCTTCGAGCCGCGGCTCGACTGGCAAATTGCACCGCTTCCGCTGGCGAATACTGCACCGTTCGAGCCATTCCTGTACGGCGATTATGTCTGGTCGTCATTGCCGCGGGTACGCCGGCTGTTCGGCAACCGACAGCAGCGACGGCGCAACGACTCCGCGTCAGAACATACACACCGGGGTCCGGACTGAAACACACGCAGGCTGCTATTCGGCCGGCCCGATGAGGAAGGTCGCCGACGCATCCTGCAGCGTGCGCGGCGCGTCCGCCGGGACGGTGGCGCCCCACCGCAGGCTGCCCACGGTGAAGCAGTCCGGACAGTGCGGCTGCCAGGACGCATGTGCCGTGTGGCAGGCGTCGCAATGCCAGGTCGGGTCCGGGTCGGCAACGGCGGCGCGCCGCAGCGCGTCCCGCTGCGCCAGCCGGCCGGCCTCGCCGTCGCCGCCTTCGGCCTCCTCGATCTCGGCGATCAGCAGCCACAGCCGACGCTGGTTGAGGCCGGCCGCGACCGCCGCCTCTGCCTGGCGACGCGCCTCGCCGGTCAGCCCGGCCTCGAGCGCCGTCCGCGCCAGCAGCAGGCGGCTTTCGGCATGCTCCGGATTGGCCTGGGTCAGCCGTTGCGCGGCCTGCGTACGCTGCAATGGGTCGCTCACCGGTGCCAGCGCGAACGCTGCGAGATCGGGCTGCGGGGCGATCGCCCAGGTGTGGCGGATCGCCGCCAGCGCGCGGTTCTCTCGCCCAGCCGCACGCAGCCGCGTCGCGTAGGCCAGCGCGGCCGGCGCCAGCGCGGGATCGTCCTGCCAGGCCAGCTTCCCCAGCCGCATGCCCCGCGCTGCGTCGCTCGTGGCCTGCGCCGCGGCGGTGGCAAGCGCCGCCTTGGGGGCATCGGCATCGGCCAGCGCGAGCGCCTCCGACCAGTCGCCCGCCCGCACCGCGAGCCGCGCCCGCTCGCGCCGCAGCCAGGCGGCACCCGGCTCGACCGTCTCGGCGCGCCGCGCGAGCGCGGTGGCCTCGGCCCAATCCTGCCGCTCGATCGCCTGGCGCAGCAGCCCGCGCAGGCCGAGGAATGCTGCGTCGTCGCGCTCAGCGAGCGTGCGGAACGCCGCCTCTGCCTCGTCCGTGCGGCCGGCGATCCGGCCGGCCTCCGCGGCCAGCAGCAGCGTTGCGGGGGTGTCGCCCAGGAGACGTCGCGCACGGCCGGCCTCGCGCCGCGCATCGCCCGTCTCGCCGGCGGCGAGCGCCAGCAGGGTACGCGTCAGCGCGGTGTCCCCTGCACGCCGCCGCCGCGCCGCCTGCCGCTCACGCAGCGTGCGCGGCAGGCGGATCAGGGCGCCAAGCAGCCGGAACAGCACGTACAGCAGCGCGAACAGCAGCAGCAGGCCGAGAGCCACCACGGAAACGGGGGCGGCGAAGCTGTAGTCGCCAATTTCCGCGCTGACGCGACCCGGCAGGCCGGCCAGTCCCCACGCGAGAGCAACCGTCACCCCCGCGGCCAGCAGCACGAGCAGGATGCGGCGCATCAGCCCGCCGCGGCCCAGGTGGCAAGAGCGGCGCGTGCCTCCAGCAGCGACCTGGCCTGCGCGAGCCAAGCCGCCATCGCCTGCGCCGGGGCACCCTGCAGGGCGCCGACCTCCGCCACCGCCCCGGCCAGGTCCCCGGCGTCCAGTTTGGCGCGCGCATGCTCCAGCACCCCGGCAACCGGATCGCCGACCAGCACGCGGTCGCCCTGTCGGATGGTGACGAGGTCCTGCGCCTGGGCCCAGAGCCGGGTCAGCAGAGGTTTTCCCTCCACCGACGGATGCGCGACTTCCAGCGCCTGGCGCGCGGCAGCGGGAAACGCGAGGCGCAGCGAAGCCTCGGTGGGCGGATCGTCGTTGGCAAAGCGCGCAAGCGCCGCGGGCGCACCAGGCAGGTCGCCCAGCTTGTGGCCCGCCGCCAGCGCCAGGGATGCGGCCTGCACAAGCGGAGCCCGGCGGGCCGCCTTCTCGATCGCGGCAATCCGGCTTTCCTCCGCATCCTGCCGGCGGGCCAGGTCGCTCTGCGCCGCCCGGGTGGCATTGTCCAGGTTGGCAATCCGCGCCTCGAGGGGCGCGAGGTCAGGCGGTTGCCGCTGTTCCAGCGCCGCGATGCGCCGCTCCAGCGGGGCGAGATCGGGCGCGGCGGTCGGGGCCGGCGTGGCGGGGCGCTGCTCCAGGGCGGCGACGCGGGCAGCGAGCGGGGCAAGATCGGCGCCTTGCGGCTGCGGCCGCTGTTCCAGCCGGGTCACCCGGCTGTCCAGTGTGGCGACCTGGCGGCCCAGTGCATCGGTCGCCTCGGTGGACGGCGCCGGGATGTCGGGGTGCCGCCAGACCCAGCTCAATGCCGCCGCAACGACCAGGAAGCCGGCGCCGGTCATCCACGGCAGCCAGGAGCGCACGATCGGGCGGGGTTCGGGGCCCGGTGGCGCGGGCGGCTCGACGTGTTCCTCCGGCGGGTGGTCGATCGGATCACTCATCGGAGCAGTGCCAGCATCGCGTCCTGGTTGGGGCGGGCGGCGACGAGGATGCGTCGCCAGGGAAGCGCCTGTAATGCCACGGCGCTCGGCGGGCCGATAGCCAGCGCGTCGACCGATCGGGCCGCCTCCGCAAGACGTGCGGCCTTCAGCAGGCGGACGCCCTGCCGCGCGGTTTCCGCCGAAAAGAACAGCGCCGCGGACAGCTCCGCCGAGCGGAACGCGGCGCGCGCGGCGTCCGGCAGAACCGCGGCCGGAACTGCGGCGTACACGACGCGCCTGACGACGGCGAAGCCGCGGCCGCGCAGATCGGCGGCCAGGCTCATCCCCTGGTCGCGACCCGAGACGAGCAGCAGGGGTCCGGCGTGCGGATCGCAGCATCGGGCCACCAGTGCCGCCAACGCTCCGGCATCCCCATCGGCGCTGTCGATGCGGCTGAATCCGGCCGCGCGTGCGCGCGCGGCGGTGGCGTTGCCCACGGCGTAGAGCGGCAGGTGGCGATGGCTCGCCGGCAGGCACGGGACGGCGCTTCCGCTGGTGGCCAGTATCGCCTGGATCCGTGCCGGGAGCGACAGCGGCGCGCCAAGGGTGCGGATTTCGAGCAGTGGGGCAACGACGGGCCGGTATCCCATTGCCGCCACGCGCGCGGCGGTGTCGCTGGCGCCCGGTTCAGGGCGGGTGATCAGAACGCCGGGGCCGGCGTCAGGCAAAGATGTCGTCTGGGCTGTCGGCGCGCAGCTGGGCTCCGAGTTCGAGGCCGATCCTCACTGCGTCGGCAGCGGCGCCGGAGAGGCCGCGTTTGACGAGGAAAGACCCATCGGCGCGCGCGACCAGCCCGGTCAGCTGCAGATCGCCACCCGCCGGGCACCGCGCATATGCCGCGATCGGCGTGCGGCAGGAACCGTCGAGCCGCGCCAGCAGCGCCCGCTCGGCGGTGGCTGCGGTGCGTGCCTCGGCGTCCTCGATGGCGGCCAACGCGGTGCGAAGCTCCACGTCGGCCTCCCGCACGGTGACGCCGACTATGCCCTGGCCCGCGGCTGGCACCATGGTCTCCGGGTCGAGCACGACGCTGGCCCGATCTGCCAGGCCAAGGCGCTTCAATCCCGCATAGGCCAGCAGCGAGGCGGCGCAGACGCCGGCGGCCAGCTTCTCGAGCCGCGTCTGCACGTTGCCGCGCAGCATGGTGATGGCAAGATCCGGACGCACATGCAGCAGCTGTGCCTGGCGACGCACCGAGGCGGTGCCGATCAGCGCTCCCGCCGGCAGGCTGTCGAACGGCCGGTCCGGGTCGGGGCGCGCACCGGGTGCCAGGATCAGCGCGTCGCGCGCATCCTCGCGCCGCAGCGTGCAGCCCAACACGATGCCCGGCGGCAACTCGGTCTCCAGGTCCTTCAGGCTGTGCACCGCGAGGTCGATCCGGCCGTCGGCGAGTGCCTCGTGGATCTCCTTGGCGAACAGCCCCTTGCCGCCGATCTCGGCCAGGCGGCGGTCCTGCACCGCGTCGCCCGTGGTGCGGATCACGTGCTCCTCGAGCGACGCCGGAATGGCGCGCGCCAGCAGCTGGATGAAGCCGCGGGTCTGGATCAGCGCGAGCGGCGAGCCGCGCGTGCCGACCCGCAGCGGGTGGTTGCGCGACGGGGAGGCCGGCATGGCGGTGCTCATGGCGGCGTCCTATTACTCTGGCGGGCAACTGGGAAGATCGGACTGCGCGGATGCGCCCCGTGCTGGGCATCGAAACATCCTGCGACGAGACCGCCACGGCGGTGCTGGACGCCGGCGGGCGGGTGCTGGCTGAGGCAGTGCTGAGCCAGGAACGCGAGCACGCGCCCTATGGCGGGGTGGTGCCGGAGATCGCTGCCCGCGCCCATCTGGCCTTCCTGCCGGAGCAAGTACGCGGCGTGATGGCGCGGGCCGGACTGGCGTTCGACGCGCTGGGTGGGGTGGCGGCGAGCGCCGGGCCGGGGCTGATCGGCGGGCTTATCGTCGGCAGCCAGTTCGCCAAGGGCATCGCCATCGCGCACGGGTTGCCGTTCGTCGCCGTCAACCACCTGGAGGCGCACGCGCTGACCGCGCGGCTGCCGGGCCTGGTGGAGGGCGGAGTCGCGTTTCCCTACCTGCTGCTGCTGGTCTCGGGCGGACACTGCCAGTGCGTCGCGGTCGAGGGCGTGGGACGGCACGTGCGGCTGGGCAGCACGATGGACGATGCGGCCGGCGAGGCGTTCGACAAGGTGGCCAAGCTGCTCGGCCTGGGCTGGCCGGGCGGGCCGGCGCTGGAGCGGCTCGCGGCCGGCGGCGATCCGGGGCGGCATGCGTTTCCCCGACCGATGCGGGGGCGGGCAGGGTGTGACTTCAGTTTCTCCGGCCTGAAGACCGCGGTGGCGCAGGACGTGGCGCGGCACGGCGCGGGGCCGCTGCCGGTGCAGGTCGCAGCCGACATCGCCGCCGGCTTCCAGGCTGCCGTCGCCGAGGTGCTGGCCGACCGGGCGAAGCACGCGATGGCGATGATGCGGCAGCGGGCACCAGGCGCGCACGTGCTGGTGGTCGCGGGCGGTGTGGCGGCGAACACGGCGGTCCGCGTGGCTTTGGCAGCGGCCGCCGGTGAGCAGGGATTTACGCTGGTCGCGCCGCCGGTGCGGCTGTGCACCGACAACGCGGTGATGGTGGCATGGACCGGGGTCGAGCGGCTGCGGCTGGGGCTGGTGGATGAGCTGGATTTCGCTCCGCGGCCGAGATGGCCGCTGTGAACTACCGCCACGCCTTCCATGCCGGAAACTTCGGCGACTGCGTGAAGCACGCGGTGCTGATCTGGCTGCTGCGCGCGCTGCACCGCAAGCCGGCGCCGTTTTTCGTGCTCGACACCCACGCCGGCCCTGGTCGCACCGATCTCGATGGCGCCCCGGCGCTGCGCACGGGCGAATGGCGGCAGGGGATCGCACGCCTGCTCGACGATCCGCCGGCGGCGCTCGCGGACTACGCGGGGCTTGTGCGGTCGCTTGGCCTGTATCCCGGCTCGCCGGCGATCGCGCGCGCTTTGCTGCGGTCCGGTGACCGCTTGGCGTGCTGCGAGCTGCATCCCGAGGATGCCGCCTCGCTGCGTCGCAACTTCCACGGCGACGTGCAGGTCGCGGTGCACCGGCGCGATGCGTGGGAGGCACTCGGCGCCCTGCTGCCGCCCCGCGAGCGGCGCAGCCTGGTGCTGGTCGATCCGCCGTTCGAGGCGCCCGACGAGTTCGCACAGCTCGCGGCCGGCATCGTCGCCGGCTGGCAGCGCTGCCGCACCGGCGTATTCGTCGCCTGGTATCCGATCAAGCAGCGCGCGCCGGTCCGCCAGTTGCTGGCGGCGATCTCCGCAAGCGGCGTGCGGGACGTCGTGACCGCCGAGCTGTGCCTGCGGGAGCCGGTCGACGCGACCCGGCTCAATGGCTGCGGCCTGCTCGTGGTGAACCCGCCCTACCGTTTCGAGAATGAGGTGCCGGCGATCCTGACGGCTCTGCTCGCCCGGCTGGGCGATCGGGAGCCGGGCGAGACGGCCGCCATCACGCGGATCGCCGATGAGTAGCGTCGCGGTGATCGGCGCCGGAGCATGGGGCACCGCGCTCGCAGTCCAGGCGGCGCGCGCCGGCAACGCGGTGACGCTGTGGGCACGCGACCCGGTCCGGGCAGCGGCGATTGCCGACAGCCGGGAAAACCCCCGCCTGCCCGGCTGGCGACTGGACGACGCCATCGCGGTTTCGGCCGCGCCACCCCAGCGCGCCGATCTCGCCCTGCTCGCCGTTCCCATGCAGCACCTGCGCGCGGTGCTCGGGCGGCTCCCCGCAGGACTAGGGCCGTTGGCGGCATGCGCCAAGGGTGTCGAGCAGGGGACGCTCCGCCTGCCGCTCGAGGTGGTCGCCGAGCTGTGCCCGGCCGTACCGGCCGCCGTCCTCACCGGGCCGAATTTCGCCCACGAGATCGCTGCCGGCCTGCCGGCCGCCGCCGTCGTTGCCGCCCGCGACGCCGACCTGCGCGAGCAGGTGGCCGCCCTGCTCGGCACACCCTCGTTCCGGCTGTATGGCAACGACGACCCGATCGGCGCGCAGGTCGGGGGAGCGGCGAAGAACGTCATCGCCATCGCGGCCGGAGCGGTGATCGGCGCCGGGCTGGGCGAAAATGCCCGTGCCGCGCTGATCACCCGAGGGGTCGCGGAGCTGGCACGGCTCGCCCAGGCGTTGGGCGGACGCGCCGAGACGGCGATGGGGCTGTCCGGCCTCGGGGACCTGCTGCTGACCTGCACCGGGCCGGCCAGTCGCAACTACAGCCTCGGCCTGGCGCTCGGCCGTGGCGAGCGACTTGCCGATATCCTGGCTTCGCGCAGCGCCGTCACCGAAGGGGTAGCCACCGCCCCTGCCCTCGTCGCGCGCGCCACCGGCGCGGACCTGCCGATCTGCACCGCGGTCGCCGCCCTGCTGGCGGGACGGACGACACTGGCGGAGTCGATCGCGACACTGCTCGCGCGGCCACGGCGGGACGAGTGAGCGGCGCCCCCTCCCCCCGCCCCCCTCTCGCAAAGGCAGGGGGTGGCATGCTGCGCGGCGTGCTCACCGTCGGCGGCTGGACCATGGGGAGCCGCATCCTGGGCTTCGCGCGCGACATGCTGATCGCCGCGATGCTCGGCGCCGGCCCGATCGCCGACGCATTCTTCGTGGCCCTGAAGCTGCCGAACCTCTTCCGCCGCCTGTTCGGCGAAGGCGCGTTCAACGCCGCCTTCGTCCCCGCCTTCGCCGGCATGCTCGCCGCCGAGGGCCGTCCGGCGGCGCACCGCTTCGCCGAAGAGACCTTCGCCGTGATGGCGTTCTGGCTTGGCGCGCTGACCATCGCCGGCGAACTGCTGATGCCGCAGATGATGCAGGTGCTGGCGCCCGGCTTCGCCGCCACGCCGGATAAGTTCGCGCTGGCCGTCACGCTGTCGCGGATAACATTCCCTTACCTCCTGCTGATCTGCCTGGCGGCCCTGGTGTCGGGGGTCCTCAACGGGCTCGACCGGTTCACCGCCGCATCCGCCTCCTACGTGCTGTTCAACGTGGTCTCGATCGCCTGCATGCTGTGGCTGACGCCGTACGTCGCCACAGCCGGCCATGCGTTGTCCTGGGGCGTGACGGCGTCGGGCGTGGCGCAGCTGGGGCTGCTGCTGTGGGCGCTGCGGCGCGCCGGCATGGGGCTTCGGCTGCCACGCCCGCGCCTCACGCCGCAGATCCGCGTGCTGCTGCGGCGCATGCTCCCGGGTCTGGTCGGCGCCGGCGTCACCCAGCTCAACCTCGCAGTGGATGTCATCATCGCCAGCCTGCTGCCGGCCGGCACCGTCTCGTTGCTGTACTACGCCGACCGGGTGCAGCAGCTGCCGCTGGGGGTGATCGGCACCGCGGTGGGGACCGCGCTGCTGCCGCTGCTGTCCCGCCAGGTGCGCGCCGGCGAGGCGGAGGCCTCGCTCGACACGCTGAACCGGGCGATCGAATACGCGCTGTTCCTGACCCTTCCCGCTGCGGTGGCGCTGGTCGTCACTGCATATCCGGTGATGTGGACGCTGTTCGGCCGTGGCGCGTTCGACGCCGAGAGCGCGCGGCTGTCGGCGCAGGCGCTGTCGGCCTATGCGCTGGGGCTGCCGGCGTTCGTGCTGGTGAAGGTGCTCGCGCCGGGCTTCTTCGCGCGCGGCGACACGGCGACGCCGGTGAAGATCGGCGTCGCGGCGGTGGCGCTGAACCTGGCGATGAACGTGGCCTTCATGGTGCCGCTGCAGCATGTCGGGCCGGCGCTGGCGACCAGCCTGGCGGCGATCTTCAACGTCGGATGGCTGGGCGCGGTGCTGGCGCGCCAGGGCCATCTGCGGCCGGACGCACGGCTATGGGGACGCAGCCTACGAATGGTCGCGGCGGCCGCGGCGATGGGCGTGGCGTTGTGGCTGGCACAGTCCGTGCTGTTTGCCGCGCCGTTGCACGGCATGGAGCGGTTCGCTGCGCTGGCGGCATTGGTCGTGCTGGGCATGGCAGCCTACGCTGCTGGGGTGATGGCGCTCGGCGCAGCGGAATGGCGCGATTTCGGCAGGATGGTTCTGCGTCGCCGGACAGGGAGACGTGCCGGACCTGGTTGATCGATCGGCGTATCGGTATCGCTCAATCAAAATATTGCAATTGGTTGGCACCGGGAGCGGTGGGGTTGGCACCGATTTAGGGCGGCCTGTTCGGCCGCCCTAACAGCCGGTCACGCCGCCGCCTTGCGATTCAGCTCCAGCCGCGCATCGACCAGCGCCACCGTCGCATCCAACTCGGCATTCCGCATGCCCTTCTGCGCGGCAATGCTCTGCACGAGACGATCGACGCGCTCGATGTTCGGCGCGCCGTTGAACAGCGCACGCGCCGCCGACGACGGGCGGATCAGCCCGTTCGCCGCGGCGGCGTATTTCTCGAACGGCACCAGGTCGTCCGGCGCAGCGCCGAGCTGCACGCACAGGTCACGCACCCAGTCGTAGATGCGCTTCGACGCATCGAGGTCGGTGTGCACCGCCTCCTTGATCGTCACCGCCGCGTCCTTGCGCACGCAGCGATAGTTGCCGGTGCACAGCATTGCCCACTTGGCCAGCGGCACGAAGATCGATTCGTGCACCTTCAGCTTCACCGGCAGGTCGATCATCGCGTCGCCGGCGTCGAAGCGGATCGCCTCGATCTCGCGCTGGAACTGCCGCATGATGTCGGTGGATGCCTCTGAAGCGAAGCGCGCCGCCTTGAAGTTGGTCGGCAGCGTCACCGTCAGCACGTTGATCGGATCGTCCGGCATGCGGATCGCCTGCGGATCGGGGCTGCACAGCGTCAGGCAGCCGGGCTCGAAATTCGCCCACACGCTGGCGTCGGTGAAGCAGTGGTGCAGCGTGTCGGTGTTCAGGCCGGGAATGCGCTTCAGGTAGGGCAGCGGCGGCATGTTCATGATCGACATGCACGGCTTGCGCGACTTCGCAACGGCGTCCAGCAACTCGCGCACGCCGGGAGAGCGGTACTGCGGCTCCTGCATCGCCAGTGCCACCAGGTCGTAGTCCCCGGGGTTGATGCCGGCGGGGCCGGCGGCGGTCACCTTGCCGGGGAGCTTGCGCGAATTGATCTCGACCGGCGCGGCACGCCCCCGGATCGGCATACGCACCCGGATACCCTCGGCGTTGATCGCCGCAACCTCGGCGGGCAGGCAGATCAACGTCACCTGATGCCCGGCGAACAACAGTTTGGACGCGAGCAGCGACCCGTAGGACGCGCCCATGATCAACACTTTCTGTGTGGCCACTGAACATTCACTCCCTAGTGCGGCGAAACGGCGTGGTCCGCCGTTCCCCATGGCGACGGTGCGTTCCACCCGCCGAGACGGAGAGTGTGGCACAGGAGTGAGGGCAAGTTAACCGGCGACCGGCCCCCGGTTTACCTCGCCTTAAGCGCGCAGGCGTCAGATGGCGCCATGTCCGCCGACCTCGAAGAGCTCGTTCGCGCAAGCATCCGCGCGGAGTTCGACGACCTCCGCAGGTTCGTCGATCGCCGCATCGCCGAGCTGAGCATGGAGATCCACGCCACGGTTCAACTGGTGGACTACAGCGAGACGAACCTGTCGGCCAAGCTGGCGAGCATCCACGACCAGATCGCCCACGTGGTGGCGCCGCCGATGGCCAGCACGCTCAACAGCGGCATCGAGCTGGAGGCGGTGGTTCAGGCGACCGAGACCGCAGCCAACCAGATCATGGGAGCTGCCGAAGCCATCAGCAACTGGCTGCAGGCGGGCGGCGATCCCGCCGCGCTGCCGGCGGTGACCGAGCAGGTCAATACGATCTTCGAGGCCTGCACGTTCCAGGACCTGACCGGTCAACGCATCCGTCGCGCGATCGAACACCTGCAGCAGGTCGAGACCATGCTGTCAGGCATCATGCCCGAGGCGCCGACGGTGCAGGATGCGCCGTCGGTCGCGCCCGACCTCGCCCAGACCGACATCGACAGCATGTTCGCCTGAGCCGGCGATCTCGGTGATGAGCTTGCTGCGGATGGCGACGGCAAACTCGTCGTAGCTGCGCGCCGCCATGACGAACGCGCCGGGCCCGCCGATCACGCTCTGGCGGTAATAGACGTCCAGATCGGGCTCAAGCGTCAGGATCGGCAGCCCGTTCACCGTGGCTCCCGCGCTGACTGCCGCGTCCCTCGCGGCCTCGGCGGCACGGCCGCGGTTGTTCGCGCCATCGCCCGAGACGTCGACGATCTGCCGCAGCCCGCGGAACGGCGCCTGTGCGAGCATGCCTAGAGCATGGTCGATGGCGCCGCTGATCGAGGTGCCGCCGCCGAACAGCGCCCGCGGCGCCGCCTCGATCGCGGCCGCGAAGCCGTCAGCGGAAGCCGCATCGTCGATCAGCGTCCAGTCCACCGCGACGACATGCAGGGCCGGCCCGGTCCATTGCAGCATCGCCACGGCGACCGAGCCGGTCGAGGTCGAGCGGACGGCCTGCTGCACCGCGGGATTGCGAAAGGCCGAGGCGTAGCCCTCGCGCTGCAGCGCGAACCTGTCCTCGCTCACGCTGCCGGACACGTCCACGGCGAGCACGAGCTGAACGGCAACCGGGATGGCCGCCGAGGCGCCGCGCGCCAGGACCGCCGCACCGAGTGACGACAACAGGCCCCGCCTTGTCGAACGCGCCAGCGACATGTCTTCTCCGACCCGGTGAATGACACAGCCCTCGCCGCTTGGGCTAGGCTTCCGCCCCGTCTGCAACCATAAGGGGGGTAACGATCTCCAGGGAGCCTCTGGCCGTGCAGCCGCAACCGGCCACTCTGTCGCCCGATGCCCGGGCCATCCTCGAGAGCATGGGGGATGCGTTCTACGCACTGGATGGCGATTGGCGCATCGTCTACGCCAACCGACGCGCGCTCGAATTCTGGGGAGCGACGGCGACCGAGGTCATCGGCCAGGTCATCTGGGAACGGTTCCCCCAGATGGTCGGCACGCTGAACGAGCGCGTGCTGCGCGAGGTCCGCGAGGAACAGCGGGGCGTCACGTTCGAGGCGCCGTCGCCGACCACCGGAATCTGGGTGTCGGTCAATGTCGGTCCCTCGCACGATGGCGTCACCGTCTACTGGCGCGACATCAGCGAGCGGATCGAGGCCGAGAGGGCGCTGCGCAGCTTCGCGGACGAGTTGGAGCGCGAGGTCGGCGCGCGCACCCGCGCGTTGAGCCGGGTGGTGGAGGAACTGCGCCGCTCGCGCGCCCGCTACAGCGCGATTTTCGCGCACTCGCCCATCGACCTCGCCTTCATGGCCGTCCAGCCGGACGGCCGCATCGTCTGCGAGGACGCCAATCCGGCGTGGGAACAACATTCCGGCTACAGCCGCGAGTTCGGTCGTCGGGAAATCGCTGGAGGAGACCCTGCCGCCGGACCAGGCGGCATTCGCCACAATGCAGTATCGCCGCGCCATCGAGTTGCGGCAGCCCGTCGAGTACCAGTACACCGCGCGCCTGCCGATCGGCGAGGTGTCGCGCCGGTCCTACCTGGTGCCGCTGCCCGGCGACAGCGGTCGGATCGAGCACGTGCTGCTCGCGTCGGTCGACCTGACCGAGATGCGGCGGGTGGAGGCGCAGCTGCGGCAGGCGCAGAAGATGGAGGCGATCGGCCAGCTCACCGGCGGCATCGCGCACGATTTCAACAACCTGCTCACCGCGGTGATCGGCAATCTCGAACTGCTGCAGTCCCGCGTCACCGATGCGCGTTCGGCCACACTGGTCGATGCGGCGCTGAGGTCGGCGATGCGCGGCGGCGAGCTCACCCAGCAGCTGCTGGCCTACGCGCGCCGGCAGAACCTGTCCCCGCGGCCGGTGGACGTGAATGACGTCATCGGCGGGATGGGCGAGCTGCTGCAGCGCAGTCTCGGCGGTCTCGTTCAGGTGGAGACCGACCTGGCGCCGGACCTGTGGCCGGCGACCAGCGATCCGACCCAGCTGGAACTCGTGGTGCTCAACCTGGCGATCAACGCGCGCGACGCCATGCCGAACGGCGGCCGGCTGACCATCGCGACGGCGAACGTGCAGCGGGTGGAGGCCGGCGGCCCGGACGGGCTCGATGCCGGGCGACTACGTGCGGATCGCGGTGATCGATACCGGCGTCGGCATGACCCGCGAGGTGCTCGAGCACGCCTTCGAGCCGTTCTTCACCACCAAGGCCGATCGGCAAGGGCAGCGGGCTGGGGCTGGCACAGGTCTATGGGGTGGCGACGCAGTTCGGCGGCACCGCGCGGATCGCCGGCAGCACCGCAGCAGGCACCACGGTCGAGGTCCTCCTGCCGCGGGCGGCCTTGGCCGAGACCGCCGGCGTTGCCGGCGAGCCGCACGCCGTCCCGGCGGCTGAGCGGCGGGGGTACCGTGCTGGTCGTCGACGACGATCCCGATGTGCGCGAGATTGCCGCGATCTTCCTGCGCGAGGCGGGCTACGCCGTGAAAGAGGCCGGCAGCGGACCGGAGGGACACGACGTGCTGGCCGCCGGGCCCGTCTGCCTCGCCCTGGTGGATTACGCCATGCCGATGATGTCCGGGCCGGAGTTCGTGCGCCTGGCGCGTTCGATCCACCCCGAGACTGCCGGTGATCTACGTGACCGGCGCCGCCGACGCGCTGGGCCCCGACAAGATCCCGCCGAGCGACCCCATCGTCATGAAGCCCTATACCCGTGCCAGGCTGCTCAAGGCGGTGCGCGAACGGGCGCTCGCGCCTGCAACGGATCGCTGAATCACAGCGGCAGGCGACCCTGCCGCTCGGGCCGGTCGGCCGTGGCGCCGACCTCGCCGTCGGCGAAGCGCAGCCGCAGCCGGGCACCTGGCGACACCGCCGCCGCCGCGGTGAGCGCATGGCCGGCGGATCCGAGACCAGCACGTAGCCTCGCTTCAGCACGGCCAGCGGGGAAACCGATTCGAGCCTCGCCGAGGCTCCGCCCAGCCGCGCCCTGGCCTCCCGCACCGACGCGCGCAGGGCCGCATCCGACAGCCGCCCGAGGGTACGGCCGGCGCGGTTGTGGATTCCGGCGACGGCATGCCGCAGGCCGGCGCCCAGCTTCTGGCCGCACAGGTCGAGCGCGGCATGCCGATGCGTCACGAAGTTCGGCAGCGCGATGATCAGCCGCACGCCCCGCTCCTGCACCCGCTCGCGCCAGCGCGCCAGCATGGCTGGGCAGGTCCGGGCAACCGCCGCTCGACCGCGGTCGAGCGCCGCGCCGCGCCGCGCCAGCAGGTTGGGCAGCGCCAGCACCAGCCGTTCGGCGCGATCGTCCAGACGCTGCCGGGCGCCGCCGACGAGGGCCGGCAGATCGGGCAGCCCGCGCTCCGCGCGCGACAGGCGCAGCCGGCGCTCCTGCGCCAGCCGGTTCAGCCCGCCGATCAGCCGTGCCGCCTTGTGCTCCAGATCGGCGACCAGGTCGGCGCGCGTCGGCACCGCGAGTTCCGCCGCCGCGGTCGGCGTCGGCGCACGGCGATCGGAGACGAAGTCGATCAGCGTCGTGTCCGTCTCGTGCCCGACCGCGGAGATCAGCGGAATCCGGCAGGCGGCGACGGCGCGCACGACGATTTCCTCGTTGAAGGCCATCAGGTCTTCCAGGCTGCCGCCGCCGCGCGCCACGATCAGCACGTCGGGGCGCGGCATCGAGCACGCTCGAAGCCGGCGATCGCCGCGGCGATCCGTTCGGCCGCGCCCTCGCCCTGCACCGGCACCGGCCAGAGCAGGATCGTGCGCGGAAAGCGGCGCGCGATCGTGGTGCGGATGTCCTGGATCACCGCGCCGCGCTCGCTGGTGACGACGCCGATCACCTCGCGGCAGCACGCGGCAGCGCGCGCTTGCGGCCGGCGTCGAACAGGCCCTCGGCCGCGAGCCGCAGGCGCAGCATCTCGATGCGGGCCAGCAGCGCGCCGGCACCGGCGTATTCCATCCGCTCGATGATGAGCTGGTAGGACGACCGCTCGCCGTAGCCGGAGATGCGGCCGGTGGCGATCACCTCGACGCCGTTCTCCGGCTCCATGCCGAGTCGGGAGACCGTGGACTTCCACACCACGCCGGCGATCTTCGCGCCCTCGTCCTTCAGCGAGAAGTAGATGTGGCCCGAGGGGTAGCGCTTCAGTTCGGTGATCTCGCCGCGCACGCGCACGCGACCGAAGCCGGCCTTCCAGCGTGCGCTTCACCGCGCCGGAGATCTCCGAGACGGTGTACTCCGGCACATTCGAAACGGCGGCCGCGCAGTTCGTCCATGGCGGCAGCCTATGCTACAGCCAGCGGCCGCTTGAAGTGAGGAGAGCCTGCGATGCGGGTGCTGGTGCTCGGATCGGGCGGGCGCGAACACGCGCTCTGCTGGGCGCTCGCGGCCAGTCCGCTGCTGACGAAGCTGTGGTGCGCGCCAGGCAATCCCGGCATCGCGCAGGTGGCGGAATGCGTGCCCATCGGCGTGCTCGATATTCCGGCCCTGGTCGCCTTCGCCCAGGACAACGCGATCGACCTGGTGGTCCCCGGGCCCGAGGCGCCGCTGGTCGCCGGCGTCGCCGATGCGATCGAGGCTGCCTCGATCCCCTGCTTCGGTCCGTCGCGCGCCGCGGCGCAGCTGGAGGGCAGCAAGGCCTTCACCAAGGAGATGTGCGACGCCGCCGGCATCCCGACGGCGCAGTGGGAGCGCTTCGACGATGCCGCCGCGGCGCGCGCGTTCGTGCGCCGCCGCGGCGCGCCGATCGTGGTGAAGGCCGACGGCCTGGCCGCCGGCAAAGGCGTCGTGGTGGCGGCGACCGAGGCCGAGGCGCTGGCGGCGATCGAGGCGATGATGGAGCGGCGCGTCTTCGGCGAGGCCGGCGCGGCCGTCGTGATCGAGGAATGCCTGACCGGCGAGGAGGTCTCGCTGTTCGCGCTGTGCGACGGCGAGACCGCGCTGCCGCTAGGCGCCGCGCAGGACCACAAGCGGGTCGGCGAGGGCGAGACCGGCCCGAACACCGGCGGCATGGGCGCCTATTCGCCGACACCGTCGTTTCCGCCGGCGCTGCAGCAGGCCGCCATGGACCGCATCATCCGTCCGGCGCTGGCCGAGATGGCGCGGCGGGGCACGCCGTTCCGCGGCATCCTGTATGCCGGGCTGATGCTCACGGCGGAGGGCGTGAAGCTGATCGAGTTCAACGTCCGGTTCGGCGACCCGGAGTGCCAGGTGCTGCTGCCGCGGCTGAAGTCGGACCTGCTGCCGGCGCTGCAGGCCGCCTATGACGGCGAGCTGGCGAACTTCGACCTGCGCTGGAACGAGGCGGCCTCGATCGCCGTGGTGATGGCGGCGCGCGGCTATCCCGAGGCGCCGGAGCGCGGCAGCGAGATCCGCGGTCTGGATCGCGCCGCGGCCGATCCCAGGCGTGCTGGTGTTCCACGC
Source organism: uncultured Alphaproteobacteria bacterium (assembly GCA_963812075.1). Classification (GTDB taxonomy): domain Bacteria; phylum Pseudomonadota; class Alphaproteobacteria; order Acetobacterales; family Acetobacteraceae; genus JAMXLO01. The sequence goes on along the minus strand of CAWETN010000001.1, from coordinate 17,508 downwards.
CGGCACCGCAGCCGATGCGCAGGGGCACCTGCGCGCCGCCGGGGGCCGGGTGCTGAACGTCTGCGCCACTGCGCCGAGTCTGCGCGCCGCGCGAGATGCGGCGTATGCCGCGGCACGGCTGGTCGACTGGCCGGAAGGCTTCTACCGTCACGACATCGGCTGGCGGGCGCTGGAGACGGGCTGACCGGACGGCCGCCGGCTCAAACCCTCAGCGCGTGACCATCTGCGTCAGCCGTGTGGCGAGACGTTCCGGCTGCATCAGGTCTGAGATGAGGGCGACGAAGCGTCCGTCGGGGTCCACAACATAGAAGAACGCGGTGTGGTCGATGCTGTATTCGCCGTCGGCGTCCGGCGCGACGCTGCGCATGGATGCGGTACGCCGCCTCGACGGCTGCCACCTGTTCGTGCGAGCCGCTCAGGCCGACAATGCGCGCTCCCTCGAACGCGCCGACATAGTCCTTCAACACCGCCGGCGTATCCCGATCCGGATCGACCGTGACGAAGATCGGCTGGAGCCTCGCGCGGGTTGCCGCGTCGAGGCGATCCAGCGTCTCGGCGACGTTGCTGAGCGCCATCGGGCAGGTGTCCGGGCAATGCGTGTAGCCGAAATAGAGCAGCATCCAGCTTCCCCGGTAGGTCCCATCGGTCACCGTGCGCCCGTCCTGATCGACCAGGGTGAACGGCCCACCGATCCCCGACAATTCCTGCGGCGGCGGCGCCGGGTTCGCCGCGAGCGCCGGCATCCCGGCGATCAGCGGCGCCAAGCAGACGACGCCGTCAAGGATCCGTCGGAGCACCTGCTCAGGCCTCTTTCAGCACGTCCGGCGTGGTGAACACCACGCCGTCGGGCGTCGGGTTGGGCGTCTGGGTGATCGCAGCCTGCGGCGTGCCGGCGATGCCGTTCAGTATCTGGATCCGCATGAGCATCGCGAAGTCCTCGTGCACCGTGTTGTGGCAGTGCTGCACGTAGGCGCCGCCGTATTCGCCGAACTGGACCTGGAACTGCACGCGCCCGTCGGGATGCAGTCGCCACACGTCCTTGCGGACCAGCTTCTCGGTGGCCGGGATGGCGGCGCCGCCCCGGTTCATGGTGACGCCTTCCTCGAAGTGCAGATGGATCGGATGGTCCCACTCGCCGCCGTCGTTGACGTAGGTCCAGTGCTCGACTTCGCCCGGCTTCGGGATCAGCAGGCTGACCCGGTTGGCATTCAACGAGTGGGCCTCCCCACCATTGACACTGACGACCCACGGGAATTCGGTCTTCGGCGGGCAGTCGGGAATGCACTGGCCGTTGCGCTGGCGGGAATCGCCATTGCCGTTCGCCCAGGTGACGACGCGGGTCCTGACCGGGGTGACGATCGGGATCTGCTGTGTGAGGACCGCCGGAACCTGGCTCGGATCGGGGTCGGTCGAGCGCAGCAGCACGCTCGGGTCGTCCACGCTGAAGACCTGCGAGACGACGTTGAACTGCAGCAGCGGGCCGACCATCGGGTCGGCGGATACGCCGCGCAGCGCGCTGGTCAGCGACACCCGACCGCTGGGCATGCGGCCATCGGTCTGCACCAGCGTGTTGACCAGCTGTACCGTGTCGCCGGCGCGGAAGCTGGAGAAGTCGACGACGATGTCGTAGCGCTCGCCGATGCCCTGCTGGTCCAGAGTGGTCAGCGGGATCGGGTTCACCACCAGGTTGCCGTCATTGGCGATGAACTGGAACGGCACCGCGTTGCCGCTCGCGTCGGCGAGCTGCAGCTGGAGGAAGCGCGACATGCAGGCATTGAGGATGCGGAAGCGGTACTTCCGCGGCAGCACCTCGAACACCGGCGCATAGGCGAAGTTGACCAGCGGCACGTCGCCCAGGAAGCCGTCGGTGGTGAATATGTCGAAGAATAGCTGGCCGGAGGGATCGTATGCGGAGTCCGACACGACCAGGTTGACGTCGAAGTCGAGGTTGCCGGAATCCAGCAACGAGCCACTCGGCAAGCGCAGGTTGACGCCATCGTCCAGCGCCTCGTTGCCGCGATCCGGGCCGCTGTAATAGTTGATCATGCCGAGAGCGCCCTTGTAGACGTTCTCGGCGGTGAAGAAGAAGCGGTGGTCGTGCGCCCACATGGTGCCCTGAAGCTCACGGAAGTCGCCCGCCACATTGACCAGTCCGCCATTGCCGTCGGGCCCGGAGGCGCGCAGATCGGTCGCCTGGGTGTTGATCTTGTCGCGGCGGGCCAGCGTCGTGCTCCAGCGGTAGTCGTAGAAGGTGCCGGGGAAGTGGTGGACATTGGCCGCGCCGTCGCTCTCCGCGCCGTTGTGCGCGTTGTGGAAGTGCAGCTGCGTCTCGTTGCGGCCGAAGCCGTTGTTCTGCGTGCGGTCGACCGGCGTGTTGTTGTAGATGCGCCGCAGGATGGGCTCGCCGTAGCGCCCCTTGATCAGCGGCGGCGGCAGCGCGCCCTGCACGAATGTGCCGGTTCCGTAGGTCCAGACGCTGTTGGTCTCCTGGGCCGGGAAATTCGGGTGGAACTCGGCTGTTCGGCACGACGCCGGCCCATGACGAGACGTAGCCGACCTTGGGAAAGAACTCGCTCCAGCGCTGGTGCGCGAACACCTCGCCCGGCGGCCGGCCCTCGATCGGGCCTCTGCCGGTCAGCGGATTCCTGAACTGCGGGTCGGCAGGATTGGCGGTGAAGTCGGTGTGATAGGAAAGGCGCTTGGCCGGGCGTTCGTTCGGCAACGTCGAGAACACGGCCACGTCGTTGTTCGGATTGCCGTCGACCGGCTTGCGGATCATCGGTACCGGCGTCTGCAACGCCAACCGCGGCATCACCTGGGTGAACTTCTGCGCCCCGAACAGAGGACTGCGCGGCGTGCCGGTCGGCACGCTGCTGTCCGCGAAGGCACTCGGTGCGAACGGGCTGAGGCCGTGCTTCAGCGCGAGCATCCCCGTCGCGGTGAACAGGCCCCACTTGTACAGATCGCGACGCGTGATCTGGCCGTGCGACAGCGCCTTGACGATTTCCGCACGGTTGTCGCGCGCGCACTGCGCCTCGCGCTGGCGACGTCTGGATGCGTTCTCCGGCAGATAGTACATCGCAACCCCCACCCGACATGTGTTGACGAGGCCTGTGCACGGCTTCACGAATGTCTGCTCGGTCGCTGTCCCGCATTCAGCAGCGCACCGGGTGCACCGACGCTGTCGGCGAACCTGGCGGCGGCACGAGCCGGAGACAGCAATCACCGCGCTCCGTCGGCAGCTAAAGCGGCGGCACTTCCCGTACCCGCAGCTCCGCTCGCGCCCACTCCCCGGCGGCCGAGCGGCCGCGCACTTCCTTCGAACCCGCCATATCACCCCCGATGTCGCGCACGCATCACTCGCGGTTCAGGTCCTCCGAGCGCGACTGGCCCGGCCGCTATGCAGTGTCAAAAAAACGTTAAGCGCTACTTGTCAATATAGTCAATAGTATTCGACATACCGTTACCGTTTATTACATCGAATTATGCCAATTATTACTTATCGACTTTTTCTATTTGCGAATGAGTGTCGTCGGCGCTGATCTTCGCGCTCACCTGCTGCCGGGACGTCTGGTCCCGCAGGTAGGTGACCAGATCCGCCGCGTCGGTTTCGCCAAGCCCCATCGCCGGCATCCGAACGCCCGGAAAGCTGGCGGCGAGTGCGACCGCCGTCGGATCGTGCCGCGCCAGCATTCCCGGCGGGTTGGTGATGAACTCGATCAGCCAGTCGTGGTCCCTCCGGCCGGCGACCCCCAGAAGATCGGGGCCGACGCGGCGACCGCCACCGACCGTGTGGCATGGTGCGCAAAGCTTGCTGAACAGCGCCTGGCCCGGCTCGCCGCTGAGCTGATAATAGTCGGAGCCGCCCGCGGTCGCCTGCCGACCGGCGCCGGCCTGGTCGCGGAACCCCGGGTCCATCAGCCGGATGGTCATCACCAGCTCATCGACATCGCCGAAGGATGAGTCGCGCTGCCAGTCGCCGGTCGTGTCGTTGCCGATCAGCACCTCGTTGCGATGGCTGCTCAGGCTGCGGTCCGCGCTGCGGTCGCCGAACTTCGCATTGATCGCCTTGATGTCGTCCGGCCGTCCGGTCACGAACTGCCATCCCGGCGCCTTGGCGTCGAATGCATCGGCGTAAGCCTTGAGCATCTCCGGCGTGTCGTGCTCGGGATCGACGGTCATCGAGACGAAGAAGACGTCGCGCCCCACGGCGTCGCCCAGCCTGTCCTTCACCTCGGCCAGACGCGCCGTCTCGATCGGGCAGAGCTCGGAACAGCTGGTGTAGATGAAACTGACGACGACGATCCTGCCCTTGATCAGGTCGTCGTAGAAATGCAGCGTCTTGCCGTCCTGCGTGGTCACCGACACGTCGGGAAAGTAGCCGGCGCCCCAGCGGTTGCCGCGCGCGTCGGGTGTGCCCGGCATCGAGACGATCATCGCCGCCAGGCAGGCGAGCCTGGTCAGGATCCTTCTGCGCATGCGCTCCTCCATGGCGTTCGGCCGAAGGGCGCCCATCAGCGACGCCCTTCGGCCGTGGTCGAGCAGGCGATCAGGCTTCCTTCAGGACCTCCGGTGTGGTGAACACCACGCCGTCGGGCGTCGGGTTGGGCGTCTGGGTGATCGCGGCCTGCGGTGACCCGGCAACGCCGGTCACCAGCTGGATGCGCATCAGCAGCGCGAAGTCCTCGTGCACGGTGTTGTGGCAGTGGTTGACATAGGACCCGCCGTATTCGCCGAACTGGATCTGGAACTGTACCTGCCCGGCGGGGCGCAACCGCCAGACGTCCTTGCGGACCAGCTTCTCGGTGGCCGGGATCGATGCGCTGCCCCGGTTCATCGTCACGCCTTCCTCGAAATGGAGGTGGATCGGATGATCCCAGCCGCCGCCGCTGTTGACGTAGGTCCAGTGCTCGATCTCGCCCGGCTTCGGCACCAGCAGGCTGATCCGGTTGGCGTTCATCGAATGGGACTGGCCACCGTCGACGCTGACGCTCCAGAAGAACTGCGCGGTCTCCGGGCAGTCCGGAACGCACTGGCCGTTCGGCTGGCGCGAATCGGCATTCCCGCGCCCCCAGCTGACGACCCTGGTGCGTGTCGGCGTCACGATCGGGATCTGCTCGGTCAGAGTGTGCAGAACCTGGCTCGGATCGGGGTCGGCCGAGCGCAGAATGACGCCGGGGACGTCAACGCTGAACACGTGGTCGACGACGCGGAACTGCAGCACCGGTCCGACCATCGGATCGGTCGGCACGCCGCGCAGCGCGCTCGCCAGTGACACCCGCCCACCGGGCAGGCGGCCGTCGGTCTGTACCAGCGTGTTGACCAGATGTACCTTGTCGCCGACACGGAAGTTGGAGAAGTCGACGACGATGTCGTAGCGCTCCGCCGTGCCCTGCTGATCCAGAACGGTCAGCGGGATCGGGTTGACCACCAGGTTGCCGTCATTGGCGACGAACTGGAACGGCACCGCGTTGCCGCTCGCGTCGGCGAGCTGCAACTGGAGGAAGCGCGACATGCAGGCGTTGAGGATGCGGAAGCGGTACTTCCGCGGCAGCACCTCGAACACCGGCGCATAGGCGAAGTTGACCAGCGGCACGTCGCCCAGGAAGCCGTCGGTGTCGAAGATGTCGAAATACAGCTGGCCCGAGGCATCGTATGCGGAGTTCGACACGATGAGGTTGACGTCGAAGTCGAGATTGCCGGAGTCCAGCAGCGAGCCACTCGGCAGCCGCAGGTTGACGCCGTCGTCCAGCGCCTCGTTGCCGCGGTCGGGGCCGCTGTAATAGTTGATCATGCTGACGGCGCCTTTGTAGACGTTCTCAGCAGTGAAGAAGAAGCGGTGGTCATGCGACCACATGGTGCCCTGGATCTCGCGGAAGTCTCCCGCCACGTTGATCAGGCCGCCATTGCCGTCGGGACCCGAGGCGCGCGGGTCGGTCGCCTGGGTGTTGGTCTTGTCGCGGCGGGCCAGCGTCGTGCTGTAGCGGTAGTCGTAGAAAGTGCCGGGGAAGTGGTGGACATTGGCGGCGCCGTCGCTCTCCGCGCCGTTATGCGCATTGTGGAAATGTATCTCGGTCTCGTTGCGACCAAAGCCGTTGTTCTGCGTGCGGTCGGCCGGCGTGTTGTTGTACACCCGCCTGATGATCGGCTCGCCGTAGCGGCCCTTGAACAGGGGCGGCGGCAGCGTCGCCTGGCCGGTGACATTGCCAGCCCCATAGGTCCAGACGCTGTTCGTCTCCTGGACCGGTAAACTGGGGTGGAAGCTGCTGTTCGGCGCGACGCCTGTCCACGACTCCACGTAGCCCACCTTGGGGAAGAACTCGCTCCAGCGCTGGTGCGCGAACACCTCGCCGGGCGGGCGACCCTCGATCGGTCCCCGGCCGGTCAGCGGATTCCGGTACTGCGGATCGGCGGGGTTGGCGGTGAAGTCGGTATGGTACGAAAGGCGCCTGGCCGGGCGTTCGTTCGGCAGCGTCGAGAACACGGCCAGGTCGTTGTTCGGGTTGCCATCCACCGGCGTCCGGATAATGGGGACCGGCGTCTGCAGCGCCAGCCGCGGCATCTCCTGGGTGAATTTCTGCGCTCCGAACAGCGGGCTGCGCGGCGTGCCGGTGGGCACGGCAGCGAGGGCGCTGGGCGCGAAGGGACTCAGCCCGTTCTTGAGGGCGAGCATGCCGGTCGCGGTGAAGATGCCCCATTTGTACAGGTCGCGGCGGGTGATCTGGCCGTGCGACAGCGCTTTGACAATCTCTGCCCGGTTGTTGCGCGCCTGCTGCGCCTCGCGCTGACGACGTCGCGAAGCCTTCTCTGTAAGATAATACATTGCGAGACTCTCTCCATTTATTATAAGCCGCGCCTCGTCTTGTATTCGTACAAGTTTCTCCACTTCAGCCGGGCGCTGTGCTGGGCTTGCTCTTCTCGGCAAGGGATCGCTGAAAAGGCCTTACTTACGAATATTATGCGACAGGTTCGCGGCGACGTAACGTTAAGGCTACGATCTCCTGATCGTCAACGAAATATTCTCAACTGTTACATTTTCTTACAGAAACTCCTTAATGCCGCTCCATTTTATGAAAAGCGCTGTCAAAATTAAGTACGCATCGCGATCAATGCCGCCGCTTATTAACTTGGTGTCATCTAAGTCAAAGCCTGTCGTTCCGGCGCGGCTTCGGCGGGAGACCAAGACGGGTCGCGGTGGTCAGCCGGTGGTTCTCCCGCCGCGGCGTGACCCTGGCTGCCGGCTGCGCTATGACACGGCGGAAGGAGACAGCCCGACGTGAACCAGGTTCCCGGTATCAACAGCCTGCGCAATGGCCCCGACGGTCGCGGACGCTTCGGCGAGTTCGGCGGCCGGTTCGTCGCCGAGACGCTGATGCCGCTGATCCTCGAGGTGGAACAGGCGTATCTCACGGCGCGCGCCGATCCGGCGTTCAGAACGGAGCTGGACGCCTACCTGAAGAACTACGTGGGACGCCCGAGCGCGCTGTGGTTCGCCGAGCGGCTCACCCGGCAACTCGGCGGCGCGCGGATCTACTTCAAGCGCGACGAGCTGAACCACACCGGCAGCCACAAGGCGAACAACTGCATGGGCCAGATCCTGCTGGCCAGGCGGATGGGCAAGACGCGGATCATCGCCGAGACCGGCGCCGGCCAGCACGGCGTGGCGACCGCGACGATGTGCGCGCTGTTCGGCCTGCCGTGCACCGTCTACATGGGTGCCACCGACGTCGAGCGGCAGGCGCCCAACGTGTTCCGCATGAAGCTGTTGGGCGCAGAGGTGAAGCCGGTGACCTCGGGCGCGTCCACGCTGAAGGATGCGATGAACGAGGCGCTGCGCGACTGGGTCGCCAATGTCGAGGACACCTACTACCTGATCGGCACCGTCGCCGGGCCGCACCCGTATCCGATGATGGTGCGGGACTTCCAGTCGGTGATCGGCGAGGAGGCGAAGGCGCAGCTGCGCGAGGCCGAGGGCCGGCTGCCGGACGCCGCGGTGGCATGCATCGGCGGCGGCTCGAATGCGATGGGACTGTTCCATCCGTTTCTCGACGATCCGTCGGTGCGGCTGATCGGCGTCGAGGCGGGCGGCCATGGCATCGAGACCGGCGAGCATGCCGCCAGCCTGACCGGCGGCCGGCCGGGCGTGCTGCACGGCAACCGGACGTATCTGCTGCAGGACGACGATGGGCAGATCATCGAGGCGCACTCGATCAGTGCGGGCCTCGACTATCCGGGCATCGGCCCGGAGCATTCGTGGCTGCACGACATCGGCCGCGTCGAATACGTCTCGGCCACCGACCAGGAGGCGCTGGCCGCGTTTCAGCTGTGCACGCGCACCGAGGGCATCATCCCCGCGCTGGAGCCGGCGCACGCGCTGGCGCATGTGACCAAGCTGGCGCCGACCATGGGCAAGGACCAGATCATCCTGATGAATCTGTGCGGACGCGGCGACAAGGACATCTTCGCGGTGGCGGAGCATCTCGGGGTGAAGCTGTGAGCCGCATCGCTGCCCGGTTTGCCGCCCTGCGGCGCGAGGGCCGCGGAGCGTTCATCCCGTTCATCGAAGCCTGGGATCCGGATGCCGCGACCTCGACCGCGCTGCTGCATGGCCTGCCGGGCGCCGGCGCCGACCTGATCGAGATCGGCATCCCGTTCACCGACCCGATGGCCGATGGGCCGATCGTCCAGGCGGCCGGCAAGCGCGCGCTGGCCGCCGGCGCGACGGTGGTGAACGTCCTCGGCATGGTGCGGGCGTTCCGCCGCGAGGACGACGCAACGCCGATCGTCCTGATGGGCTACCTCAACCCGGTCCTGTCCTACGGTGTCGACCGCTTCTGCGCGGACGCCGCGGCGTCCGGCGTGGACGGGCTCATCATGGTCGATCTGCCCACCGAGGAAGCCGACATCCTGGTGCCGCAGGCGGCCGCACAGGGCATCGACATCATCCGGCTGGTCGCGCCGACCACCGACGAGAAGCGGCTGCCGCTGGTCCTGCGCGGCAGTTCGGGCTTCGTCTACTACGTCAGCATCACCGGCATCACCGGCACCCGCAGCACGACGGCCGAGCACCTCGGCGAGGCAATCCCGCGCATCCGCCGCGCCACCGCTCTGCCCATCGCGGTGGGCTTCGGCGTGCGCTCACCGGCGCAGGCGGCCGAAGCGGTGCGCGTCGCCGACGCGGCCGTGGTGGGCTCGGCGCTGTGCAGCACGATCGCCGCCAATCTCGGCAAGCCCGATCTGGTGCCGCAGGTGCTGGATCAGGTGCGAGCACTGGCCGCCGGCGTGCGTGGGGCCCGGGTGCCCGCATGAACTGGCTCACCGAATTCGTCCGCCCGAAGATCCGCACGCTGTTCGCGCGGCGCGAGGCGCCCGAGAACCTCTGGCACCAGTGCCCCGCCTGCCAGCAGATGATCTTCCATCGCGACCTGCTGGCGAACCTGAAGGTCTGTCCGCATTGCGGGCACCACATGCGTGTGGGTGCGATCGAACGACTCGGCTACACGTTCGACGAGGGCAGCTTCACCCGTATCGAGCTGCCGAAGGTGATCGCCGATCCGCTGCGCTTCCGCGATACCAAGCGCTATACCGACCGGCTGAAGGAGGCGCGCGACAAGACACATCTCGACGACGCACTGGTGGTTGCGCACGGCCGGATCGACGGCCACCAGGCGGTCGTGGCGGCGATGGAGTTCGAGTTCATCGGCGGCTCGATGGGCGCCGCGGTCGGCGACGGCATCCTGGCGGCGGCGCGGCTGGCGGTGCTGCAGGACGCGCCGCTGATCGTGTTCACCGCCTCGGGCGGCGCGCGCATGCAGGAGGGCGCGATCAGCCTGATGCAGATGCCGCGCACGATCATCGGCACGCGGCTGGTGAAGGAGGCCGGCCTGCCGTACATCGTGGTGCTGACCGATCCCACCACCGGCGGCGTCACCGCGAGTTTCCCGATGCTGGGCGACGTCCACATCGCCGAGCCGGGCGCGCTGATCGGCTTCGCAGGTGCCCGGGTGATCGAACAGACGGTGCGCGAGAAGCTGCCCGAGGGCTTCCAGCGCGCCGAGTACCTGCATGAGCACGGCATCGTGGACATGGTGGTGAAGCGGACCGAGTTGAAGCCGACGCTGGCGCGCGTCATCTCGCTGCTGCGCGTCAAGGAGGTTCCGGCCGCGGCATGAGCGCGCGGATCGAGGGAATCGTCGCGCGGCTGCACGGCCTGCATCCGCGGCTGATCGACCTGAGCCTGGACCGGCTGCGCGCGCTGCTGGCGAAGCTCGACCATCCGGAGCGTCGGCTGCCGCCGGTGGTGCATGTCGCCGGCACCAACGGCAAGGGCAGCACCTGCGCCTTCATCCGCGCGATGGCCGAGGCGGCGGGGCAGCGGGTGCACGTCTATACCTCGCCGCATCTGGTGCGGTTCAACGAGCGGATCCGGGTCGCCGGCGTTCTGGTGTCGGACGCGGCGCTGGCGACCGCGCTCGAGCATATCGAGCAGGTGAACGCCGGCGCGCCGATCACGGTGTTCGAGGTGATCACCGCGGTCGCCTTCCACCTGTTCGCACAGACGCCGGCCGATCTCTGCGTGCTGGAGGTGGGCCTCGGCGGGCGCGGCGACGCGACCAACGTGATCGACCCGCCGGCGGCCTGCGCCATCACCTCGATCTCGCTCGATCATCGCGAGCTGCTGGGCGACACGCTGCCGCTGATCGCCGCGGAAAAGGCCGGTATCCTGAAACCGGACGTACCGGTGGCGATCGGCTTGCAGCCGCCGGAGGTGCTGGATGTGCTGCTGTCGGCGGCCACCCGCGTCGGCGCGCCCGCAAGGCTGCGCGGTCGTGACTGGGAGGTGTCGGAGGGCCGTTACAGCGACGCCGGCGGCTCGTTGGCGCTGCCGCCGCCTTCGCTCCCAGGCGCCTTCCAGCTCGACAACCTCGGCATCGCGATCGCGGCGATGCGGGCGTCGCGGCTGGCTATGGATGTCGCCGGCGTCGGCCGCGCCGAATGGCCCGGGCGTCTGCAGCGCCTGCGCGGGGAGCTGGCCGCGCTGCTGCCGGGCGGGTGGGAACTGTGGCTCGACGGCGGGCACAATCCGGGCGCCGGCGCCGTGCTGGCAGAGCATATGCGCAGCTGGGCAGATCGGCCGCTGCACCTGCTGGTCGGGATGAAGCAGTCGAAGGATGCGATCGAGTTCCTCCGGCCGCTGCTGCCGCACGCCACCAGCGTGTGGGCGGTGGCCGAACCAGGCCAGCACGACGCCCGGCCGGTCGAGGCCATCGTCGAGGCGTCGGGCGGCGTGGCCCGGCCGGGTCCGCATGTGGCCGACGCGCTGCGTGCTTTGCCGCGCGACGCGCCGGCGCGGGTGCTGATCTGCGGCAGCCTGTACCTGGCAGGCGAGGTGCTGAAACTGGATCGTCCTGTCGCCGCGTGCTGAATTGCCGCCAGATCCAAGGAGCAGACGTCCGATGAACGATGCAACGCAGCCGCCGGCGCCGCAGGGCAAGGGGCTGGCAAGGTCTCCCGGCGCGCTGGCCGGCCTGAAGGTCGTCGATCTGACGCGCGTCCTCGGCGGCCCCTACTGCACGATGATCCTGTCCGACCACGGCGCCGAGGTGATCAAGGTCGAGCCGCCGCAGGGCGACGAGGTGCGCGACTGGGGGCCGCCGTTCCACGGCGACGACGCCAGCTATTTCATCGGCATCAACCGCAACAAGCGCGCGCTGGCACTCGACATCGGCAAGCCGGATGGCCGCGCGGTGCTGCTGCGGCTGCTGGAGGGCGCCGACATCCTGGTCGAGAACTTCAAGCCGGGCTCGATGGAGAAGTGGGGCATCGGCTACGACGTGCTGTCGCAGCGTTTCCCGCGGCTGATCCACTGCCGCATCTCCGGTTTCGGCGCGGACGGACCGCTTGGCGGCCTGCCGGGCTACGACGCGATCCTGCAGGCGATGACCGGACTGATGAGCGTGAACGGCGACGCGTCCACCGGGCCGATGCGTCTCGGCACCGCGATCGTCGACATGGGCACCGGGCTCTATTCGGCGATCGGCATCCTGATGGCGCTGCACGAACGCGAACGCTCCGGCCAGGGCCAGTATCTCGACATGACGCTGTACGACTGCGGCCTGGCGCTGCTGCATCCGCAGGCGGCGAACTTCTTCCTCAACGGCAAGCGGCCGGCGGGCACCGGCAACCCGCATCCCAACCTGGTGCCGTACGACAAGGTCCCGACCAGGACCTGCGACGTCTTCATCGCATCGGGCAACAACGGACAGTTCCGCAAATTGGCCGAGATCATCGGCCGCCCCGAGCTCGCGGACGATCCGCGCTTCGCCGACAACGGCAAGCGCAATGTCAACCGCGCGGCGCTGACCGAGGCGCTGGCTGCGGCTTTCGCAGAGCATGACGGCAACGAGCTGGCATTGCGGCTGATCCGCGGCGGCGTGCCGGCGGGCCCCGTGCTGCCGGTGGACGAGTCCACCGCGGCGCCGCACACCGCGCATCGCGAGATGGTGACGGAGCTCGACTGGTATCGCGGCCTCGGCACGCCGATCAAGCTGCAGCGCACGCCGGGCGGCACCCGCCGGCCGCCACCCCGGTTCGCGCAGGATGGTGCGGAGGTGCTGGCGCAGCACGGCTATTCGACCGACGAGATCGCTGCCCTGCAACGCGACGGCGTGGTGCTGACCGAACGCCGCCGATAGCGGCCGGACGGCGCCACGGATTGGACTCCCGGCACAGCGGCCTGCCGCCGGTTGTCAGCGGGATGCGATGGGACGACTGCCTGTCTCGTCGTCAGCTTCAAGGTTGAAGCACGGCATCAAGCGTCTGGACACCGCCGCCACGCTCAACGTCGTCTCGACTGTCTCGCGACCGAGTTCGCCTATTGCCAGCGCCTCGGCGGGTCTCTCCGCGACCTGCCTGATCATGTCCGCGGCGGCATCGATATCAGGGTCGCCCCAGATGGACCCTCGCTGAAACGGACCGTCCGCGCTCTTAACGAAGGTCTCGGTGCAAGGCACCAACAGGCTATTTCTGTGCGTCATATATTCGAGGTTGCCAGAGTAACCTGATGCAACCACCGGGACGCCGTAGAACATCGCCTCTGCCATCGTATAGCCGAAGCCTTCGGCGCGATGCAGCGATACGTAGCAATCAGCTTGCGAAATCAGTCCCAGCATCTCGCTGCGCGGCAGCTGCCGCCCGTCGAAGCGTATGGCAAGTCCTGAATCGAATGCACGGCTTCGCAGCTTCTCGATCCGTGCCGCGTGCTCGGGCCGATGCACGCCGACAACCTTGAGCGTAAGCCGTACACGTTTGGCAAGCGTCGTTCCTTTGAACGCCCGCGTGAAGGCATCGATCACGCCCTCAGGGTTCTTCCGCTCAATGGAGCTGTTGGCATCGAATACGAACAGGTAATTCAGGCTTTCCCCCTGCAGCCTGGTTCGACGGGCCGCTTCAGCCGTGGGGAAGGATGCGAAGTCCAGTACGTTCGGCACCACCCTGATGCGATCGGGGAACATCTTGCGGAACGCCGTGGCGGCGAATTCCGAGACCGTCCAGATCTCGTCGTAACGGTCGTAGACGATCTTCCACCAGGGATTTGCATCCTTCTGCTCCCACGCCAGATGCACGATGTTGCGACGCCCCGCGAGATGTTCGGGTCGCATCATGCCGAGCAGATCTTCACTTTGGTGCGGATAGGAGACAAAGACGTTGGTATCCGACAGGTAGTCGAACCGCTGGAAGAGTTGTGAAAGCTCAGTCCCGTCCCGCAATTGTCCCGTGCACAGCGGCACCTTGTTGACCGGACGCAGCGCAGCGAGCGCCTGAGCAAGGCCTCGCGTCGATTCCCCCACACCGATGTCCGAATGGAAGTATCCGAAGACGTTGACACCCGGTTGATGCTCACGTTCCTTGAGCCGCGTCCCGATTGTCGGAAGAGCAGCTGCATCTTCCGGCCGCAACCGACGGGCTGCTGCACGATACGCCGGCTCGATGCGCCTGATAGCCAGGTGGCCATGTCTCGACACACGCAGGAAGCCGATCACCTCCCGTGACGGCGACGAGGATGCCTCGAACCAACGACGCATCTCCTCATCGAGATATGCCTCGAACAGATCGAAGCACGTCGCATGCAGCTGACATCCGCGCACCGACCATGGGGTATCCCGCACAGCTTCGGGCAGAGTGCGGTTGTTGTTCTCGGTCGTGCGCGCGGACGACGACCTGAGCCGAATGAGAGGCAGCTCCAGATAAAGCGGCACGAGAAGATGCCGGGCAGTCTGGTGGATGAAACGCAGCATGACGATGTCATCCAGGTCGTATTCCAATCCCTCGCCCGCACCCCGGATCAGGCATCGCAACGCAGGTTCCGAATCGTCAAGCAGCAGTGAGTCCTGGCAGGCGCGGGCCACATCCTCGCGGCGCGCGATATACGAGAACACCCGAGCCAGGGACTCTGCCGGAGCGCAGCGCCGCAGCCTGCTGCCGAGACCCGCGGCACACCCGTGCTCTTCCGGACCGTGTCGATCGAGCCAGTTGCAGAAGGCGCCGAAGTCTTTTCCAAGGATAGCAGGGAAGGAGTTTTGCAGATCGGGTCGATTCTCATAGATTCTGAATGCAGCGGACATGTCGTGGAAAAAATACCACTCTTGTCGCCCTTCAAGCAGTGTATCCGCGCATTCCGCGTCGCCGGTCATCCGTATATGCCGCGCCGCGGCAGCGCGATCCTGCCCCAGGAACAGAGGTTCGAGCCCGCCAAGCAGGTTTGCCACCTTTTGCGAAAAATCGGCCAGCGAAGCCGACATCAGGACACGGCGGAACCTGTCCACCAGCAGCTGAATGTCGTATTCGTCGCCGGAGTGGCGGCAGAACCAGCGCCAGTAGCCTGAGGGTTCCTCTGCCGTATGGGCGCCAGGAAATGCCCGCTGGAGATCAGGGCGGGTTTCATATATTTCGGCCGCAACCAACGGCAGCATCGATCCCGTTGCTGGCAGCGGGTCCATCAAGAATGCGCAGAGCGCATCCGCTCCCCCGGGGGTCTGAACGTCAAAGCGTGGTGCGTATATTTCGTACTTTTTCAGTAGCTCGCGCAGGAATTGATTGAGCCGAACACCGCTGGCAAGTCGGTCGAACCTATATGGCTCGCTGAGCAACGCGACCGTCGGACATGAGAGGATCTGGTCACTGTACCAGCTCAAGATCTCCGCGACGGATGGAAGATTGTAGACGGAATAGCGCCCGTCGTGGCGTGAGAGGTGCAATGTGTCGTACACGTCGTATCCACTGAAGTGGAAAAATCCAAGAGGTCGGCCGTCAACCTCGAATTGGCTTGCGCAGGGCTGTTCAACGCTCTATACAACTGACCTGATAGGTTGAGTCCTCGCCGCAACACGTTGGGCAAATCATGCCAGCAGTCCCAGGGGACGGATTCCGGCGCGGCGAATTCTTCGAATTCTATGCACGGCAACCAAACCGCCGGAAGGTTGCCATGCGATCGTTCGATCAGTTGCTCGGTTTGCTCAGCAATATCCCCGACCCGCGCCGGGCCGAGGGTAAGCTCTACAAGCTGCAGCATGTCCTGCTGTTTTCGATCCTTGCTGTCGTAACCGGCGGCAATTCCTACCGTTCCATCGTGACCTTCATCAAAGTGCACCGCCGCCGATTGAACGCCGCCTTCGGTCTGCACTGGCGGCGTGCCCCAGCCCATACCTCTATTCGATACATCCTCCAGGGCCTTGAACCCCAGGCGGTCGAGCAGATTTTCCGCCAACACGCCGCTGGTCTGTGCGGCGCCATTACCGATCCGGCGCGACGTGTCATCGCGATCGATGGCAAGACACTCAGACGGAGCTTCGACAATTTCACCGACCGCAAGGCGGCCCAGGTGCTGCACGCCTTCGACGTCGAAGCCGGTCTCGTCCTGGCACACGTCGATATCGCGGATAAGTCCAACGAAATCCCCGCCGCGCAGCAGTTGCTCGGCGAACTCCATGTCGCGCACAGCATCGTCACCCTTGATGCCATGCATTGCTCGCGGTAGGGACGCTCATCGCTGAGCGCCCCCCGCACAGATCCCGGCGGGCCCAATTAAGGCACCGGGCTCCTACCTCGGGTGATTGACGGCAAAGCGTTGGCTTGGCCACGGATGAAGGATACGCGGTTTGGGAAGCCAGTCGTCGGCGAGCTTCCTCATGCGGTCCCATGTGAGACCGTCCTTTTGGCTGCGTCGCCGAAGCGTTCGTCGCCAGAGGTCGGTCACCCGGTGCCGGAACGCTGAAAGCGCCTGGCTGTTGGTGGGTACCGCGTAGTAGCCGAAGTGCCCGGTCGCGACTTGCCTCAGCCATTCACCCTGGAGGGGGATCGGCTGATGCATTCGACGCCGCAGCTCCTCCTTTACTTCCTGGAGTTTCGCCCGCATGCGGTCGCGCCGGGTCTTCCGCTGAAGCTGGAAGTATCCCCGGCGGGATCGGCCGCAGATGTGGGTGAAGCCCAGAAAATTGAAGGTCTCCGGTTTGCCGTGCCCGCGTTGCTTGCGATCGGATGCCGCATGGCGACCGAACTCAATCAGACGGGTCTTGTCCGGATGGAGTGACAGCGCGAATGCCTCAAACCGCTCTCTCATCGCATCGAGGAAACGACGACGCGTCATCCTCATGCTCAAAGCCGGCCACCAGATCATCCGCGTAGCGCACGATGATCATGTCGCCCCGTGCCTCCTGCCGTCGCCAGCGTTCGGCCCAGAGGTCGAAAACGTAGTGCAGGTAGATATTGGCCAAGAGCGGTGAAATCACCGAGCCTTGACCCGTTCCCCTGTCATCCCCCGTCACGACCCCGTCTTCGAGTATCCCCGCCTTCAGCCATTTCTGGATCAGGCGGGTGATGCGTTTGTCACCGACGCGGTGTTCCAGGAAGCGAGCCAGCCAGGATTGGCTGACACTCCCGAAGAAATTTTCCACGTCGGCGTCCAGGATGTAGTTCACCTTCCGCTTGTCGATTGCCACCGCCAGGGCGTCCAGCGCATCATGCGGCCCGCGTCCGGGTCGGAACCCGTACCAGAAGCCGCAGAAGTCGCCTTCATAGATGCTGTTGAGTACCATGACGGTTGCCCCTTGGACGATTTTGTCTTCCAGAGCCGCGATCGCGAGCGGCCGCCGCTTGCCATCCGCCTTCGGTATATACGTCCGGCGAGACGGTTGCGGGCGGTACGCTCCCCGACGGACCGTGTCGTGCAGGTCCTCGAGCCTAGGCTCAAGGTCCGCCTCGTAGTCCTCCCATGTCACGCCGTCTACGCCGGGGGCGGCTTTGCGCTTGAGCGCGTAGAACGCCTGCCGGAGTGTATCGACGTTGATATGGTGGAGAAGCGCGGTGAGCTTTTCCTTCTTCCTTTGCCTTGCAGCTTGCCGTACGCGGTCGAGCGCCTGGGTCACACGATCCCGGCCCTGCGTCCGGTGTGTGCTTTGCTGTCCCGCATTCCCCTTGGTTCCTGGCCTTGGCTCCATCACCTCCGCCGCC